>NZ_CP014942.1:0-704258 GCF_002079265.1 Rhodococcus sp. BH4 | reverse complement strand
AAATGTCGGTAGACCGCGACCGGGTAATCGAGGTGGGGCTGGGCGGATACGGCACACTCGGTGACGACCAACCGATTGCATCCGGCAACGTCTACTTCGCGAACCTCCCACGACCCGCTTATGACCCTGATGCGGCCAAGGGGATCCTGGCACAAGCGGGCTATGGGGACGGACTGAGGCTTCCAGCTCTCGAAGTTTTCGACCTTCCACTAATCACCAATGTGGCGCTCATCGTTCAGCAGCAACTCAAGGACGTCGGTATCCAATTCGATATCAAGCGTGTGTCTCAAGCGACGTTCTATGACACTTCGTGGCTCAAGGCGCCCTTCTGGTCCAACACCTTCGCACGCCGCCCTGCCGACGAAATTCTCAAACTCTGTTTCACCAGCGACGGCAAATGGAACATGTCGAAGCGCAAGGACCCAGAGATCGATGCAGCCATTGAGGCAGCCGCGGAGACAGCCGACCTCGAGCTCCAGAAAAGCAGTACGCCATAGCTCAGCGGCTGATCGCCGAGCGCGATTCCACAGTCATCTCTGTGCAAGCAGCGCGGCTCACCGGCGTGGCGTCGGGAGTGTCAGGCGTGGTCCCGGACCCGCTGCAATTCCTTGACCTGCGGAAAGCGAGCATTTCCCAATGACCCAGATCGACGAGCGGGTGGTAGAACCGATACCGACAGCAGCGCGTCGGCCTCGGAAATCACGCCGCGGCGGACTCGCTTGGACATTCGCCACGAAGGTCATGATCGGGTTGCTCACGATCTGGCTGTCGAGCGTAGTTGTCTTCGCTGCGGTAGAAGTACTGCCCCAGGACCCAGCACTCTCTGCCCTCGGCTTCGAATCAACCCCTGAGCAGCGAGCAGTTTTCCGAGAAGCGAACGGACTGGACGACCCCGCGCTGACTCGATATCTCCGGTGGGCGGGAGGAATTGTCCAAGGCGATTTCGGCACCAGCGTCGTGTCGGGCCGACCCATCTCGGAAGAGCTGGGCCCACGCTTGTACTACACCACCGTGTTGGCATTGGCGTCGGTGACGTTGACTGTCATCATCGGCCTCCCGCTTGCACTCATAGCGGGGCGTCGGCCCGGCAAGGCTTTCGATGCCACCGCGAATCTGATTACGCTCACTCTCCACGCCGTCCCAGAATTCGCGTTCGGCATCGTGCTCGCGTGGCTGTTCGCTTCGAAGTTGGGCATCTTGCCATTGGTGAGCACTGGCGTCGAAAACGGAGAGTTGAGCGCGTACGTGCTCCCGGTTGTAACCCTGGGCGTAATGGGCATCTCGTACGTCTACCGCTTCTCCCGGGTGGGAGTCATCGAGGCTGGACAGGCCCCATTCATCCGGTCCGCCACCCTACGCGGCGTCTCACCATTTCGCGTCACCACTGACCACGTGCTTCCGGTCGCGAGCAGCGCTGTCATCAACGTCGTCGCTCTCAACGCCATCTTTCTGCTCAGTGGAGTGGTGGTCGTGGAAAACGTCTTCTCGTACCCAGGGCTGGGTTCCCTCCTGATAACTGCGGTGGAAAGCAACGACTTACCTGTGATCGAGGCCGTTGCCGTCGTGACCTCGGCACTGCTGGTTGCGATCAATCTGATCGCCGACGCCCTCGTTGTGCTGTTGAACCCACGAACAAGGGGAGCAACCAAATGACCACGAAGACTTCTGTCGAAAGCCGCGGACCGCGGATCCGGGTACCGCGACCCTCCATCGCCGTCGCCATCGGCACATTCCTACTTGTCATCAGCTTGGGCACAGCCTTCCTCGGGCCGCTCTTTCGGCCGTACAATCCCAACGAGTTGGTGGCCAGTCCGCTGCTGAAACCCTCGCGCGCATACCCATTGGGGACGGACGAGATTGGCCGAGACCTGTTTTCGCGGGTCTTGTCCGGCGGACTCGAGGTCCTCCTGGTTGCCCTACTGGCAACTATCGTGGCCTTCGCCTTCGGCGCGGCACTAGGAATGACCTCCGGTTACGTCCAAGGACGATTCGACATCGTTGTCACCAGATCAGTCGACCTCCTCATAGCCCTTCCACCGCTACTACTTGCCATCGTGTTCATTTCGAGTTTCGGAAGTTCGCTGCACGTACTGGTCATCGTCACATCAATGTTCTTCGTTCCGCGCATCATCAGGATCGTTCGCGGAGTCACGGTCCCAGTAGTAGCCAACGATTACGTCAAAGCATCGCGGCTACGCGGGCTCAGTACCGGCCAAATCGTGTGGCGCGATCTCGTACCGAATATCGCCGGCATCCTGGTCGTGGAGTTCGCCGCCCGTCTGGGCAGCGTGATCATGTTCGTAGCAACGCTGAACTTTCTCCGGTCTCGGCGCCCAGCCCCCTTCCTCCAACTGGGGTCTGATGGTGTCGGAAACTCTTCCATTGCTGCGGAGCAATCCGGCAGCCCCCCTTACCGCAACTGCGCTCATCGCCGCGCTCACCGTTGGCGTCAGCCTGCTGGCAGACGAGTTTGCAGGCCGGCTGGCGACGGACCAGTTCGCGAAACGGAGTGCACAATGACTGAATTCCTTCACCTGGCCCCCAGCGAAAACGATCTACCCGTACTCGACATTCGAGGGCTCGAGGTTGAGTACCGCGGACGTGAGGGCGGGGTCACGACCGTCAAGGACTTTGCGCTCACCGCGGCCCGCGGTGTCATCTACGGGATCGTAGGTGAAAGCGGAAGCGGTAAGTCCACAGTAGGTCTCGCCGGAATCGGTTGGGCATCCGCCGAACTCAATAGAACTGCGGGTAGCAGCTCCGTACTCGGTACCGCAATTCTCGACCTTCCGCAGCGCTCCCTTCGAAAACTGTGGGGTCAGCATGTCGGGTATGTGCCCCAAGAAGTCGGCGGAGCGCTACATCCGTCCTTCCGGATTCGGCGGCAATTCCGTGAGAGCATGCGCATCAACCGCGGCGCCGGCAAGGACGAAGCAGACGAACGCGCTGTAGAACTTCTTCGAAGCGCTGGCATTCCTGATCCGCAGGCGGCGTTGAAACGCTATCCTCACGAGTTCTCGGGAGGCCAGCTGCAACGAATCGCCATCGCACTCGCCCTGGCGCCGCGGCCCGACCTACTCGTACTGGACGAACCCACCACCGCGCTTGACGTCACCACGCAGCGGATCGTCGTCGATGCACTACGGAAGCTGGCAACAGAAGAACGCGTCGCCGTTCTGTTCATCAGCCACGACATTGCACTGTTGTGCGAATACGCCGACGAACTTGTCGTGATGTACGCCGGTGAGATCGTCGAACACGGCTCGGTCACAACAGTTCTGAGCCGACCGCGCCACCCCTACACACGCGCACTGGTCGATGCGGTCCCTTCCCCCGGTCGCACCGGACTCCCGGCGAGCATCCCGGGCCTGCCGCCCGGACGCGTAGTAGAAGGGGCGTGTGCGTTCGCGCCGCGCTGCTCGCACGTGACACCGAGGTGTCGTGAGGAGAAACCATCGCTCACTGCAATCTCTGCGAACCACGTGGCCCGATGTTGCAGGGTCTCGGAGCTCACTCTGAGCGCCGCAACGGAACACGCGGAACCCGTGGCACGGGCATCCGGAGACGTCATCCTGACCGCACGTGACATCGTCGTGGAATACGACAGCCACCACTCGTCCGTACGAGCCGTCGACGGAGTGTCTCTGACCCTCCGAAAAGGTAATCTGACTGCTCTCGTCGGCGAAAGCGGTAGCGGCAAGTCATCTCTCGGACATGTCATCGCCGGCCTGAACCGACCGACAAGCGGCTCGATCGAGTTCGACGGCGTCGAACTCCCCGCCGATCCGATGCGCAGAACCAAGCTGCAACGCAGGAGCATCCAACTCGTCTTCCAGGGCACCTCCGGCTCTCTCAACCCTCGCCGCACCGTAGGCGATCACCTCCGGCACGTCGCGGCATGCTTCCTGGAACCCGCACGCCGACAGGCCGCAGTCGAGGAGGTCCTGGAGTCGGTCCAACTCTCGAACCAACTACTCGACCGGTACCCGAGCAAGCTGAGCGGCGGACAAAAACAACGCGTCGCCATCGCCAGCGCCTTCCTCGCCGACCCTACTGTCGTAATCTGCGACGAAATCACTTCTGGGCAGGACGTATCGGTCCAGGCCGCCATCCTGGAAACACTCGCACGCATGCAAACCATCCATGACACCGCAGTACTCCTCATCTCCCACGACCTCGGCGTCGTACGCGCGATCGCAGACGACGTCTATGTGATGCGCAGAGGCTCAGTTGCCGAGCAAGGTCGCACCGATGACCTCTTCACCAACCCACAACACGACTACACCCGCGATCTCCTTGCAGCCGCACCACATTCCCTCGATCCAACAGGGCGGAAACATGCAGTACACACTCACCAACCACCCGCGACGCTGCCACGCATTCACCCGGAAACGATCGCAGGTGACCACCTCCTAGACCCTGCGTTCGACGACCAGGAACACCCCCTCAGAACCATGAGGAACTGACGGTGAAACCCGAACCGTCGCTGATAGTCGAGTTGGAGATCAACGGTGTGATGACGCGAGCGCCGAAAGATCAGACCATCGCAGCTCTCCTGATCGCCCTTGACGTCGACGCCCGGGGCCGCACCCGAGAGGTCACGTCGGGTGGAGCGCTCTGCGGAATCGGGTCGTGTGAGGACTGCATCGTGACAGTCGACGGTGTCGCACGCATTAAGGCATGCCTCATGCCGGTCCGGGAAGGCATGCAGATTTTGACACGCAGAAAAACGCCATGACCGGGATGCTCGGTCCTCGACGTCAAATGCCTCGTCGCGCTAGATCCGTTCCGGCGCTGGCGAAAACAGCCGAAGTTCCTTTCACGCCGAGCACAGAAAACGCCCTGACGAATTTGCATGAAAGCTCGCCCGCGCCTCCGGCTTGAGCGAGATACGAGTTCGCGCCGGCACTCAGCCTCCATTGCCAACGATCCGGAAATCCCCACTCCCAGAATGAAAGAGGATCAACACAATGACACCCCTCAGCGCAGAGCGCACAAGCGCCACACCGAGTCGAGAGGGTCTTGACGCACACGTCATTACGCCGCGCGTTAAACGCCAAGCCTTCAGCCAGGCTGAATACGACGCGCGAGTCCGTAGGGTTCAGGAAGATCTAGTCGCGGCAGATCTCGACGTCCTCCTTGTTCACACGCCGGAAAACATCTGCTACTTGACGGGGTTCGAGACCCCGGGGTACTTCGAGTATCAGGTCTTGGCGGTCCCCGCTTCCGGCGCACCGGCGCTGCTCATCCGAAACACGGAGCGTTTCAGCGTTGACGAAAACACGTGGTTGTCGGTGGCGTACCTCTGGACCGCGGATGTCGACTACTTCGAGGTAACCGCCCGGCTCGTCGAATCGCTCGGGGTGCCGCGTTCAGCCCGCGTCGGTCTCGAGTACCACTCGTGGTTCGTGACAGCGGAGGTAAACGCGGCACTGACGGCCTCGCTAGTGGGTCGTCGACTCGTGGACGGCGGACGCATTGTCGAGCGGAGGCGACTGATCAAGAGCCCTGCCGAACAGGTATACGTCCGAGCAGCGGCGGCGATCGCCGACAGGTCAGTTGCAGCGGCGTCGGCAATTGCCGGAGCCGGCCGCAGCGAGCTCGAGGTCGCCGCCGCTGCGTACCAGGAGCACATGCTCGCGGGAGGTGAGTACCCTGCGCTGCCGCACTTCGTGAAATCCGGGGAGCGCGGCACAATCCAGCACGCCACCGCCAGCGAGAGAATTCTTGAAACGGGCGACTTGCTTCATATGGAGTTGCTCGGTGTGAAGCGCCGCTACCACGCGGGCATCACCCGCACGGTGTACATCGGTCGGGCATCGGCGGCTGTGCGGCAGTCAGCGGCTGTCATTTTCGATATTCAGGATCAGATGTTGAATGACCTCAAGCCTGGAGCCTTGATCAGCGAGGTCACCACACGCTCTCGCGCCCGCATCAATGCCCTTCGCGGAGATGATCTGGGCGACATCAGGATCGCGCTTCACGATGGTGACCCCAACGAGTTCAAGCTCAGCCTCGCTGCTTACCCCGGAACTAATCGCAGGCTCGGCTATTCCATGGGCATCGGCTTTCCCCCCACCGCAGGTGAAGCGCAGATGGCCGACTTTCGTGAAAGCTGCCCTTTGACTCTCGAGTCGGGGATGGTCTTCCACATGACGTCCATCGTCAGCCCGGAGATGGTATTCAGCGACACAGTGCTCATCACCGATGATGGCTGGGAGCGGCTGACCCAGGCACCTCGGAAGTTGATCGAGGCGTAATGCACATCTTCACAGGCACGGCTTACGAACGGGGCGAACAGCACGGCAAGGAACTCGCGGAGGCGATCCGCGATCGCGTAGGTCGGTCACTGTCGCCCGACTTCAACGCGGCGCAGAGAACGCGGATCGCCCAGCCCTGGCTCGAAGCCACCGAAGACCTCGACAACGACCTCGTCCGCGAAATGGCTGGAATCGCAGCCGGTTCGGGCACCACACTTGCAGAAGTGGTGCTGCTCAACAGCTTCGAAGCACTCAAACTGCTCGAACTCGACGACGAGGGCGGATGCACCGCAGTCGGTGTGACGACCAACGGCGACACCGTCATCGGCCAGAACTGGGATGTGATCGCGCAGCACTCGATCGGGGTCGCGGTCCACTGGCACCGAGATCCCGACGCACCGGATGTGGCCGTGCTCGCCTCACCCGGCGGCCTGGGTTGGGCCGGGATGAACGAATACGGACTCGCACTGGTGAACAATGCACTTCGTGGTGGGCCGATCGCGCGGACGGCACCGAGCCAAGCGATCCGCCGTTTCCTCCTCAAACAGACCAGCAGCTCCTCGGCGGTCTCCGCAGCGATGGACATCGAACATCCGGCCCTGCGCAGCTACGTGCTCGCCGATCCCACGGGAGCGCTCGTCGGTCTCGAGGTTCTCCCCGACCAGAGTCCTGTCGTGTGGACCGATACATCTACCGCCTTAGCCCACGCCAATCATGCGATGGCACCGAAAGTCCGTGCCGTCGAAGACCGACAATTGCAGGAGTTGGTGTTCCCGTCCTCGGCGCACCGCGGGACCCGGGCCGCGGCGCTTCTCGCCGATCTGACCGCACAACCCCCGGAGTCGAGTGACCACCAAGTCGGTCTCCGCCAGATTCTGCGCGACCACGATCAACTGCCCCTGTCCATCTGCCGGCACCCCGACCCCAGCGAGGCGACCTACACCGCCGCCTCAGTCGTCCTCAACTGCACAACACGGCAAGCCGAGTTCCACCTCGGCCTCGCATGCGAGCCCTACACCTCCGAAACCGTCGACTTCGACACCTCGTCGAATTCCGTCGCGGGAAGTGAATCGTGGTCACGGAACCAGTGCCTCGTGGACTCGGCAAGCGACTCTGACGCTGGGACGTCCAGCCCGGCAGTGTCTGCACCAGCCAATTCGTGAAACTCGTTGAAGGAGTAATGGATATATGAATATTGAAGAAGCACTCTGTGCGAATGCGGTGGGTTTGCAGTACAAAGATCTCTCTGAGGCCACGGTCGCAAACACGAAGCGCCTGCTGTTCGACACCGTAGGAGGCATGCTCGCGGGGTCCTCACAAGAGGGCGCTGCCGCGCTTGCAAAATGGGCTAACGGACCGCACGGACCGGACGGAGCAACCATTTGTAGCTTCGGCGGAACGGGCAGGTCTGCCGATGTCGCTGTGGCAAACGGCTTGATGGCGCATGCGCTCGACTTCGACGACACCCATGACGCCGCGCAGCTTCACACGGGCGTCGTAGTGATCCCTGCGGTTCTGGCAGCGGCCGAGTCTGCGGGAATCGCCGATGGGAAGAAGTTGATCGAATCGATCGTCTGCGGCGTTGAGGTCATGTCTCGTTTGGGACTTGGTTGCCTGAACAGTCCATTCGAATACGGATGGATCTACACCACGGTGTTGGGTTCGATTGGGGCAGCCGCAGCCGTCGCGAAGTTGCTCGGCGGTGGAGAAGCGGACATCTGGAACGCGATGGGAATCGCGTACTCGGAATCCGCCGGCACCTGCCAGCCGGAGACTGAGGGCGCGCTAGCCAAGCGACTTCAGGCAGGGCTGGCGGCTGGATCTGGTGTCAGGGCTGCGGAGTTCGCTTTGGCCGGACTGACCGGCCCGCGATCGTTCGCCACCGGCAAGTTCGGCCTTGCCTCACTGTACTTCCGCGGGCAGTACGACCCAGCTCGCGTGGTGCAAGGAATCGGGTCTGAATGGCAGGTCGATCAGTTGTCGTACAAGCTCTACCCATGTTGCCGCGTAATCCACGGTGCCATCGACCTAGTTCTCGAAGCGGTTGAAGCAGGAACACTCCGTCCCGAGACGCTTCGCTCGATGCGGGTCGGAACATCCCCCGGAGGGCAGAAGGATCTCGGGGAGCCGCCCGAGCTGAAGCGCCGCCCGAGCTCGTTCATCGATTGCCAATTCAGCCTGCCATGGGTGGTGGCACTTGCAACAGTCAACGGGCGTGGCCTGAAAGTCGAAGACATGGGCCCGTTCCACGAGGCCGACCCTGAGGTGAAGAGGGTTGTGGACCTCATCACCACACACGCTGATCCACGAATCGGAATTACAGAGTCAAATAAGAAAGCCAGTCTTTCGTTCGAGACCCTCGACGGAAAGACTTACGAGTCAATGACAACCGCGTTTTACGGCAGCCCGGGTGCTCCGATAACCGACGAAGAAATGTACTCAAAATTCGAAGATTGCGCGTCGATGGCGAGCACACCGCTCAACCAGGCAGCGATCAAGGCAGTTCACCGGGCGATTATGAACCTGGACGATATCCAAGGCCTAAGTGTCGTCGCTGAAATATTGGCTCCAATGAGCGAAATCGCGCCTCGGAAGTTGATCGAGGCGTAATGCACATCTTCACAGGCACGGCTTACGAACGGGGCGAACAGCACGGCAAGGAACTCGCGGAGGCGATCCGCGATCGCGTAGGTCGGTCACTGTCGCCCGACTTCAACGCGGCGCAGAGAACGCGGATCGCCCAGCCCTGGCTCGAAGCCACCGAAGACCTCGACAACGACCTCGTCCGCGAAATGGCTGGAATCGCAGCCGGTTCGGGCACCACACTTGCAGAAGTGGTGCTGCTCAACAGCTTCGAAGCACTCAAACTGCTCGAACTCGACGACGAGGGCGGATGCACCGCAGTCGGTGTGACGACCAACGGCGACACCGTCATCGGCCAGAACTGGGACGAGATCGCCCAACAGTCGATCGGGCTCGCGGCCCACTGGCACCGAGATCCCGACGCACCGGATGTGGCCGTGCTCGCCTCACCCGGCGGCCTGGGTTGGGCCGGGATGAACGAATACGGACTCGCACTGGTGAATAACGACCTCGTCGGTGGGCCGATCGCCCAGACTGCACCGAGCCAAGCGATCCGCCGATTCCTCCTCAAACAGACCAGCAGCTCCTCGGCGGTCTCCGCAGCAATGGACATCGAACATCCGGCCCTGCGCAGCTACGTGCTCGCCGACCCCACGGGAGCACTCGTCGGCCTCGAGGTCCTCCCCCATCAAACGCCCGCCGTGTGGACCGATACATCTACCGCCTTAGCCCACGCCAATCACGCGATGGCACCGAAAGTCCGTGCCCTCGAAGACAGACAACTGCAAGAAGCGGTGTTCCCGTCCTCGGCCCACCGCGAGGCCCGGGCCGCGGCACTTCTCGCGGAATTGACCGCACAACCCCCGGAGTCGAGTGACCACCAAGTCGGTCTCCGCCAGATTCTGCGCGACCACGATCAACTGCCCCTGTCCATCTGCCGGCACCCCGACCCCACGGAGGCGACCTACACCGCCGCCTCCGTGGTCCTCAACTGCACAACACGGCAAGCCGAGTTCCACCTCGGCCTCGCATGCGAGCCCTACACCTCCGAAACCGTCGACTTCAACACCTACCCGGCGCTTGAAACTGACACCGAACCGAGGGGTCGCCGCACTAATTATTCCACCCGCTGATCGCCGCGTTCTCAACCGAAACCCCGGCATACCTTCGAGATCCTCGATGAGGGAGAGACCTAGGAGGTAAGGATCAGCACATTTCGCGGCATTCCCGCCGATCAATGAGCGATGAAATCACTGAGGAGTCTCCCCTGATGGCCCCCAACGAATTTGACACACTCCGACACGAGATCAACGCGGCGAGCCTTGATCTACTGAAGGCCGAGCCCGCGGAGATCAAATCCATCCGGACGGGCGCTCAGAACAAACGTGCTGGAGCCGGCGCCCAGTACTACGTCACCAACTGGAACACCGCCCACGGCATGCTGCGTGATTGGGCCTGCTTCGGACTGTATCCCTTGCTCCGCCTCGCGGAATCCAATGACACCGACCTCAAGCCATCCCAATTGTTGGAGGTGTGGCAAGCCACGTCATTCAAATATTCGGCGTTTTTGGGCTACAGCGGTTTCGCGACACTTCACGACTTCGAGCGGCGGGCTCATGCCCTCTGCACGGCGCAGCCGGATCGAGACCACATCATCCCGGTACTCCGAGAGCTTGTGCGCTACGCCAACCTCCTTACTGCCTGGTCACATCACTATTTTCCGTGGGGGGACGTTGCCGGCGCGCGATCTTCCGTGGCGGAGACAGCGGACAACCTGTCCGCAGCTGTGTTGGCGCCCAGCAACGCGCCAGCTGCACAGGTCACGCCCGACGTCGAAGGGCCGCGTGTCGAGATCACATGGGAGCAGCTCGACATCCGGGCTGAAGCTGTCTTGGCAGCATCGCTCAATCCCGAACTCGTGGCGGAGTTCGTCAGCGCGCTTCCCTTCACCATTCTGCAGGAGCACGCCATCTCCATTGGCGAATCCATGTACGGCTGGACGCCGCTAGTCAGCACCGCCCCTATCCACTACACCGAGCGGATTTGTGACGCCCCTGTCGGTCGACTTCGGTTCTCCCAGTCGACTGGGCAGAAGTTCGTGATCCAGTACGGCACCACCACCGAAGATCTGAACGCGCCCGTACTCGGCCAAATCCTTCCGGAGCATTGCGCCGGGCTCACCACCGTCGGAGAGTCCGCGTGGCGGAACACGCTCGACCGCAGAGAGGACATCTGGATGACAATCCAGCTCCTTTGAGCGTCCGACCCTTTACCCGCAGAAGGGAATTCGGCTGAGAAGTAGCAGCCTCCAGCCCGTATGCCGCGGCCGAACCCCCGCTCGGAATCGGCGGTGCGGAGATGTAACGGAGCCGCTTTCGGTAGTGAAAGTTCCCCGCAGGCGTTCACCCCTACGCTTCCCGGAATCCGTTACACAAGTGGGTCATTCGGACCGTGTTCCTATCTACGAAGATTGGAGGTGATGGCAATGATGACTCTCAGAGATCAGTTAGACATCTGTCGGTACCTGCTGGCGCGAGCCCGGCTCGCAGGCGACGATGACGCGATCCGGCGATACTCCGAGCATCAACTCACGTTGGTTAAGCAGATAGCTAGCATGAGAACTCACCTTCGACTGGTGTAGGCACCGACAGTCGGGCCGCCCGCCCGCGCGGCCCGACTGTCCCCGAACAAACGCAACACCCATCACTTATCGTCCACTGTCAACCCCGTCCCACAGCACGGACGGGGTTGCTCCGCTTAACGTACTGACACCAAACAACATTCAAAAGCGCCCGAAATCGCCCGCACCGCCCGGGCGCTCGCCCCCAGCACCGAACCCGATCACCCGTCGGCCCCATTGCCCACGCCTAGTTCGCCGGCGCCCCACACGTCCACAACAACCGCCCAGGGACGTGCCATCACCGCGGGTCAACCCTTTAAAGCCCTGACCCCGAGAGCGCCGCCCGATCAACGTGAATGTGAGGACCATCGCTCCCGACGAACGAGGACTGCGAAATCCGGACAACGCGACTCGGCAGGTCCCGCCTCTCCCTACTCGTCCCCGTCAGCTGAGTGTCGTGCGACGAAATCCGCGAACAGCTCGGGGTCTGAGTACGGCATGACTGCCCAGTGCAGGTCTTCGGCAGAGTCGATCAAGGAGTGGTCCTCCGCGTCCTGCTGGCGAGTGTGGTCCTCAATCAGGTGCATCTGCACCACCTGGGCGGCCCGCGGGATGATGTCCGCGATATCGTCGGCGGTGGTACTGAGTGGGCTGGTGATGCTCTCACCATCCCGGTCCACGTAGAAGCCTGCCTGCTTGTCGAGGTTGCGCTGCTTAGCGGTGGCGGTGAAGGTCTCCAGATCCGGGCGCTCGTAGTAATCCATCCGCAGATCCACGCTCCAAAATCCGGCGAGCCCCGAGGCAAATTGCTCAGCCGCTTGCAGCTTCTCCGCGTGAGGTCGCCGGGTTGACCTCAGGCCCAACGGCACGATCACGTCGCCGGCGGGTCTGGGTTCAAACCCGTATAGGCCGAGTGGCGCAGTCCACTCGTGCTCGGCGGCCTCGTACAGCCAGCGCGCCTTGGCGAACTCCTCCATAGCGAGCACGATCAGAGACTGGGCCCGGCCTGGACTGTCGTTGGAAGCGAGTATCGCCGCGTCCTCGACCAGGGAGACGGTGTTTGCCATCAGTTCCTTCCACCACCGCCGTGCGAAGTCGGCCGTGACGGTCTCCGGTTCTTTTGCATTCGTACTCGCCATGATCCAAGTATCGGCGGCGTTTCGTGCGCTCGTTCGTCCCCCCACCTCACGTCAGAGGTGCCCGCGACACCGTCATGGGCGCAAGCGCCCGATCGACACCCGTTCGTAGGCACCGATAAGCCCGAGAGCGCCTCCGTAGTGGTCGTGAGCGCAGCTCACTGGACTGAAGTGCATCGGAGACCTACATCCCGCTTAAGAGGCCGTCAACCCCCGAGCTATTCAGGCAGATGTAGGGAGAGAGCCGCCAGCCATTCCACCGCTCTTTGCCGGTGCTCGTCGCCCTGAGCGCCCTCAGCCTTTGTCAGGGCGATCAAGAGTATTTCCCCCAGAAATAGCTGGCCACGGATAACCTCGATGGGCTCCGGGGCATCTATGCCGGTTAGCCTCTGGCTGATGTAGTCGGCAGCTTCTGCGTGTCCATCCTCCGCTGACGAGACATAAAAGGTCAGAAGCTCGATCGCGTAGCGAATTGCTTGCGTGGCGTTGGGGACCGGTTCTTGCATCTTTCGACGCTAGCCCCGCGTTCCTGAGCTGTGCGGTCGACCAACAACTATGTGGCCGAAATGAAACAACTCCTTCAACTACCGCAGGTAGTGAGCCTGAGATCACGACCGAGCCACGTCAAAAAGCGGAAAGGACCCGTCTTTCCTTGCTGAAACCATTCCAAGATATGGGGCGCCCTATGCCCACCGAAGCCCGTCAGCTTGACGCCGTCCAGAATTCAACTATGACAACGAAACCCTGTGAGCTGCATCTGGAACTCAGAAATCGACCTGACACAACTCGAACAGCTCCTTCAAACATTGGTGTCAACGTCGAATGAGCGAACTGCCCTTGAGGGCATCGACTACTTCGACAATGGTTGGGCCCGCGACCTCCCGAGCTCCACCAACAGGCGACCACGGAGCCCAATCGACTACCTCCGAGTCGTAGCAGTCCAAGACGGCGAATACGTCGGATTCCTCGCTGCCCATCTCCTGAACACAGATGGATTCGTTGACCTTGCATCAGCACTCAACCCTGGGCGCGGGATCGGCCCAAAGCTCCTCGACACATTCTCCGCTCACGCCACCTCAGCCAGGCCGAACGCGACTCCGCCTTATGCCAGACACCGGTGCCGGCCATGAGAACCGAGTCAGGTTCTTCCAGAAATATGGCATGGATTGGTGCGAAGACAAACCGATGTACATGTGCAAACCACTCGTCGAGACGATCGACCTCGAAAATGGTGTGAACTGAAACGCTCTCAACGGAGGCACACCATGCGATAGAGATCGGGACTGCCGAGAGGCCGCGCAACATCACGACGTCATCGTCACCAATACCTCGAAGGACTGATCCGCTTAACCACATTGGAGAGTCGAGGTCAGAGGTTTGTGGTGGATCGCCGCCGACCGATCCCACACACGCACTGCTCTTCCTCGGCTCGGAAACACTCGGGCTGGTGGTAGGGCAGTGCGTACTCTCCCCGGACCCGTTTCACGAAGGCAAATCCCGGGGGATCGTTCACTGCCTGACTTTCCCGGATTTCTTTGTCCGGGAACTGAGCGAACAACTCTTCCATCAGGAACAGGCCCCAACGGGGCTGATACTCGCCCACCTCGTGGAGTGCTTTGTTGAAGCGGTACTCCTTGAAAACATGGATCTTGAATGTCTCGAGCAACCATTCCTCACTTTGCTCGTACACCGAGACCCAACCCACCGGAGATCCGTCACGCGAGACCTTCACCATCATCCCCGGGCGATTGAGCCGTCCGTTCTTCATCGGCGTCGAGGATCCGAACGGGTCGACCTCTACATCGAGTTCGGATCTTGCTGCGCGGTCGCGTTCATCCCAGTCATCGTTCGTCGCATCTGTCATGCAGACCACGATCGCAGAAACGGACGCGCTGGACAGCAGGAAGGCCCCCGTCTCGCGACAGGGGCCTTTCCAGCTAGCGCATGTGGCTCCGCCTAGACCTGCCGGCGCCGTCTCGACCGCCGCCCGCAACACGGGTTCTCAGGGCCGGTCGCCCAGGAAGAGGAACAGGCTCACTGCGAGGATCGCGAGAACGACTGCGACGGCGAGGATCACAGCGGCGATAGGGCTACCTGAAGCGATCGCGACGAGCGTCGATCCTGCGATCGTGATGGCGTGTCCCGAGTTTGCGGGTCTCGAGTTGGCGGGCCGCGAGTTATTTGTATCCACGGGTGGGCCTTTCCTGGAAAGTTTCGCCACGGCATGTGCACGAGGCGTCACTCTTTCTCTTCATCCAGAAGTCATCTACGAGGTCCCGCAGAACGACTTCTTTTATAGGAGCATCTGACCTGGGACGATCCGTAGCCGGATCTGAGTCTTGGTCGGCCGGACTCCAGCCCCTCACTGGCTGACCTGCTCGACACGTGCCGCTTCCCTCTTGAGCTTGCGGCGAACTGTCTCGCCCATCGCGACAGGCTGCCCGCAGTCGTCTGCTGCCATCGCCCAAGTCATCCCACGCTCGCTGGTGCTGAACTTCGCCTGAATAACTTCGAGTTCTGCCGGCGAGAACCTGTCCAACACCATCACGGCGCGGGGATCGGAAACCTGCCACCCCGCTGCGCCGGGTTCGGGAGCCGGAACCAGGTCGCCGTGCTCGACCACACCATCGCTGAGTATCCCGACTTTCTGCCCTGCCAGTTGTGTTTTCCAAACTGGCCGATGGGTTGGTCGGTACACGCGTTTATAGAGCTTACGGATGGTTTTTGTGACCGTGTCGGCTGCCTTCTCCAACCAACTGTCATCAAGCAACGCCGACTTGACTGCGTCGAGCGCTACCTTTGTCAGCCTCTTGATTCCGAGCCAATGCTGTGCGAACGCCTCGACCGTTTCATCGTCTCCGTTCAGAACCGCTTGTCGCGCTGCGAGTGCGACGAGAAGCCCTGTCTCTGCGAGTTCGTGTCCGAAGCCCGCGAGAGTTCGCCAGTTGCCGAACAGAGAACGAATGCTCTCCTGCAAGTCCCCGAGAACATTCCAAGATGGCATGTCGGGGAAAAGCCCGCTGAAGGCGTCGTTGCCGATCAGCGGCCACACGCCGGTGAGCATGGATGCGGCTTGGTTCACCTGGTTGAAGGCGCCGAGGTCGATCCGCGGCAGAACGGTCTCCCAGTTCCCGAGCATGCTCGCCGTATCGAATAGGGGCGGACGCAATGCCAGATCAGATGCGTTCCATCCCAGATTCGCCAAATTCGGCATCAGGTGGTCGGTCAGACCCAGGTTCAGTCCCTCGAACCGATGCCCCACGATTTCCGGCCCGAACGTGAACGCTTCCGGCCTCCGAATCACCGAAGAAACCAGTCCTTGGGAGCCGAAAAGGTCCAACTTGAGCGGACCCACCAGATTCGGCATCTCGAAAAGCTTCGGTTTCGCCAGACCGAGCAGATCCGGTTTGAAGGCCCCGAATACGTGTGGTTGAACCAGACTGTCGAGTCCAGGCCGCACGCTTTGAAGCATCGACTCTCGAATCCCATCGAATGCCGGAGCGATCGCCTCGGTGATGTCGGCCGTCACGGCATCCAGTGCAGGCGACCTGAAAGCATCAGCCGCCCGGGCAGCAGCCTGAGTGATTTGCTCGTTGGCTGCATCCATCTCGGCGGACGAGGCGTAGGTACCCCTCGGCACCGTGAACCGCTTCACGGAATCCCTCGCCGCGTCGATTTCCTCCGCATGCTCATCGGCGAGATCGAGGACCTCCCTCGCCGCGTCGATTTCCTCCGCATGCTCATCGGCGAGATCGAGGACCTCCCTTGCCGCGTCGATCTCTGCTGCATGCTCATCCGCCTTCGCGGATGCCTCCGCGATGCGTGCTCGAAGTTCACGGGCCTGTGCGGGTGTCAGACCTGGGATATCGCTGCTGTTCATGGTGGCTCCTGTGCCGGTTGTAGAAGTTGCTCCTACCTCTAAGCCGTGCAATCGGCGTCAAACGACAATGGTGTGATGCAGTTCACACTTTGGCGGGCCATCTTCCATCAGCCAGACAGGATGCGAGGCTCAATCAATCTTTCTGCGCTCGCGGAGAGGCCGCTGAGCGATAAGAAAATTGGGCATCTTCCTGAGCTTTCTTCATCTCCCGAACCAGTGAAGTAGTCCGATAATCGTGAAGCGCGCCGGATGACTGAGCAACGATGATCAGAGCATGATGAAGCCGCGCAGCTTCGGCGTCAGACAGTCCCTTGGTCTCGATGGTGATCCGATGGACACCGCGGCGCGGCTTCGGAGCGGGGTTCTCGTCAGCCTTCGGCCCATCGGCCAGGTCTGCGAGCTCCCAGAATGCGACGGGATTGGCTTGGCCCTTTTTCCACGGACGAGGACTGTCTTGACCGACAAAAGCGGCGTAGTCCTCGGATGGACGTAACTCGAATCTGAAACGCCGGCCTTCGACTTCTTCCCAGGACAGCAGATCGAAAGCACCGACGACTCGGTTGTGCAGGATCGCGAACACGACGTCTCCGAATTCGTCGAGGGCGGACTCGCTGAGAACCCAATCTCCGCTTGCCGCCTCCATGATTTCGGTTGCATCCGCCGTCGATGCACCCGACCTCCGAATGTTCACCAACACAGCCATATCAAGCCTTTCGCAAGTCGCCAACGTCTTCGCAAGACGTAGAGTAACCAGCGGTGGCCGGATTGACAAGACGTAGGCGTCTTACGAAGACGTAGTGCGCCCGGCGGTGCCGTCAGGTAGCCGGCACAAGATTGGCCAGCTTCACCGGAAACGGATACTTGCCGGGGGCATCCACGCTGGATTCGACAATTGCGGAATGAGCGTCCTCGTCGACGCTAACGATCGTGAACACCGAGACGCCTGCGGTCCCGATTCTCACTTGGTCGCCCTGCTGCACGAAATTCTCCTCTGTCGAGATGCCGATGACTGTCTATCTTCTCAGCTGGTCACCGGCGAAGTTCCCCCTGTTTCATTCCACGACGTCGAGGTGAAGGGGTCCGCGAGATTCGCTGGTATCGCGGCGAATCGGCGTCGACAGGTAGTCCGCGAATTGGGCGTTATGCATTGCCCGCGATGTCGGGTGCCGTGGAGGAGGAACCCCAGTGCGTGTGAGCACTCAGCTGACACGGGGTTGCTCCATCCGCTGCGCTGATTCAGTTTTCCGACGCAGCCCAGAACGCGAGTTCGGGGTCACCACCGACGTATCCTGCGGGGATCGATTCGATCGACCTGGGGGTCAGTGCGCTGATTCCGTTCTCTACCGCAGTCCAGAGCGCGAGGCCGGGGTCACCACCGACACAGCCTCCGGCAATCGCCCCGATCGACATGGGTATCCCGGAGCCCTCCACAAGGGTCGTGGGCCAGAAATCTTCGATCACTGCACGCCTGGCGGGGAGAGGGATCTCCGACGACGGGCGCCGGTCGTGACCGCCCCCGATTTCCACCCAGATCAGCCTCGGAGCCTGTCGGCGACGCCACCGCCGTTCCGCCGGATCGTTGAATCCGCGGATCCAGTGCCGACCTTCAGAATCAGTGATCGGCGTTCCCTCTGCGATAGCGCGCAACTGCGCCGCATTGTCGTAGACGCGTCCCCGGTTGAGCGCTGCGTCGAATTCATTTTCATCACTTGTCATCATCAAACCCCCTGTGAGCCATGAATTTTCACTATACCTGTAGCACATCTTGCCTCGGTCATGCGTCGTCACTCGCGGTTCCGTCTTGCCCGTACTGCATCGACGGACCCCATATGGGACATAGGGGCTATACCGTCGGCCATGTCCTTTTCCCCTTGAATGCCGCGACGGTCGACGCGATTACCCCGTAGTGAACGACAGTGTCGAACGTCGTCGGAGAACTCATCGTGCCCGCCGAGCCCTCGGAGTGCTGCGAGAATCTTCCGCACCGACCAAAAGGTTGACCTGAAGTTTGCGTCCTTCGCGGGCAATGAATGCATAAACCTCGCTGCTCGCTGGTGCCGGTTCGGCCTGAGGGGTGATCTGGATTTCGTCGAGTGCCAGTTGCTTCATGGTTCTTCTCCGTTTCGTGTGGACATGTCAGAACAGGTGGGTGGCGCGGTAATCGTTGGTGCCGGGACATTCCTCGACGGCCGCGGCGGTGAATTCGGTGATCGGGGGTCGCCATCGGGCGCGCTCGGCTTTGCTGATGTGACACCACATCGTGGTGTCTGAAGAGGTCGAGGTCCTCGTCGCCGTCGCGTGCGGTGAACGAGTCCGGGGATTGGTGGGTCAGCGCGGCCAGGGCGAGGAGTTGCTCGAACGAGGGGTAGCGGGTGCCGGCCTCCCATTCGTCGACTGCCGGCTCTTGTGCCCCGCATGCGATGTCGACGCCCACGGCCGTACAGCTCGGCGGCGTCGAGGGCGCGGGTGATCCGGTACGGGGCCAACGCGCCGGTGGCCCACTGTTCGTAGGCCCGGTCATGGGCGGCTCGGCGCTGCGCCGCGACGGCAGCCCACTCGGCTCGTTTCCGCAGACGCGCTGCTGCCCGGTCTCCGGCTGCGCGGAATCTGGAGCGTGCGGGCATGGTGTGCTCGTCGGTCACAGCGCCTGCGGTGTCCCGTCAGCGCGAGCTGCGTTCTCACCGACAGCGTGGCCGGCAGGGGTTCGGAACACGTCTTCCCCGCGAAGTGTGAGAACGGTGATGAGAGCTTCTCGCGGTGTGCAGTCGGGACGCATACGACGCACCTCGATCGCCGCCAACCTTTCCCCGTCGGTGGCCTTGATCTGCGACCTCAGATCCCGCTCGGCATCGGAGAGCTCGCCGACACGGCCGACAACCCGAGGAAGCGGACCAGCACGACCTCGACCTCTGGCAAATGTCGAACACTCAGGCGCATCGTGCTCGTGATTTCCTTCAGTGGGCTACCGCACGCCGACACTTTCGACGCGACCTGCTCCTCGCACCTCGTCCTCGCCACCACGGCTCCGGCACCATCACCGACGACGAACGCTGGACGCACGCTCGCCGGCTACTGCACGACACCAGCATCGACCGCTGCGACCGGTTCGCAGGGCTGCTACTTTTGCTTTTCGCTCAACCATCAAGGCGCATAGTCACACTGCGCACCGATGCCATCACTCAACGCATCGACAACCGCGCCGTCAGCCTTGCGCTTGGAACCGAACCCGTCATCCTCCCCACGTTGATAGGTCAGTTGGCACTCGACCAGTCGTTCGCTGCACCTGCTATCAATGCCGCGACGGTCGACGCGACTATCCCGTAGCGAACGACAGTGTCGAATCTCGTTGGAGAACTCATCGCGCCCGCCGGGTCTGTCCAGAAAACGGTGTAATTGATTGGTTTCTAACTACTTTCGTCCGGCAGACAGCCGTCCGTCGAACGTTATTTCGAAGGCATTCAGTGCTGCCTTCCATCGGTTGGACCAGCGTTGGCGGGCGGTGCCTTTGGGATCGAGGCTCATGATGGCCAGATACACGCATTTCAAGGCCGCGGCCTCGGTCGGAAAGTGTCCACGGGCCTTGACAGCCCTGCGGATTCGAGCGTTGACACTCTCGATGGCGTTGGTCGTGTAAATGACCTGCCGGATGGCGTTGTCGAATTGTAGGAACGGCACGAACTCAGCCCAGGCGTTAGTCCAGAGCCTGATGATCGCGGGATAGCGTTTCTCCCATTTGTCACTGAACTCTGCGAATCGGTCGAGCGCGGCCTGCTCCGACGGAGCCGTGTAGACGGGTTTGAGGTCCTTGGCGATCTCGAACCAGTCCTTGCGGGAGGCATAGGCGTAGGTGTTACGGAGAAGATGGACCACACAAGTCTGCACGATGGTCTGTGGCCACACTTGCTCGATCGAGTCGGGTAGATGCTTGAGACCATCGCACACGACGATCAGAACATCCTGCACACCACGGTTTTTCAGCTCGGACAACACCCGAAGCCAGTACTTCGCTCCCTCCCCGTCGCCGTGCTCACCGACCCACAATCCGAGGATGTCGCGGGTGCCGTCGACAGTCACCCCCATCGCGACGTAGATCGGCCGGTTAGCGACGTTGCCCTCGCGGATCTTGACGTGGATGCAGTCGATGAACAACACCGGGTACACAGGATCCAACGGCCGGTTCTGCCACTCGGCCATGCCTTCCATCACCCGCTCGGTGATCGTCGAGATCGTCTGCTTGGACACATCAGCTCCGTACACCTCGGCCAGGTGTGCAGCGATCTCACCGGTCGTCAAACCCTTGGCCGACAATGAGATCACCATGTCCTCCACGCCCGACAGCCGACGCTGCCGCTTGGCCACGATCTTCGGCTCGAAGGAGGAATCCCGGTCACGGGGCACCTCGAGTTCGACCGGGCCGGCCTCGGTCAACACGTTCTTGGCTCGTCTGCCGTTGCGGGAGTTGCCGCTGCCCCTCCCTGCCGGGTCGCTCTTGCCGTATCCGAGGTGGTCGTCCATCTCGCCTTCGAGCGCGGACTCCACGACTAGCTTGGTCAGCTTCGACAGCAATCCACCATCTCCGGTCAACTGCAGCCCTTCGGCTCGCGCCTGCTCGACCAGCTCTTTGAGCCGCGCATCGCTGATACCCGGCTGAGCCGAGTTCGTCTCTGTCTCACGTTCAATCACGTCAGTCATAGTGGCGTATCTCCTTTCAGAGTTACACCGTTGTTCTTACAGCCCCCGTTTCTGGCACCGGATGATCTCGGGCATCGATTTGCCCTCTGACGTGCGACGTTTCGCGTATTCGCGAGCGGTGTCGCGGTACCTGAGGCGAACGACGACCGCAGTGTGCAGCGCCTGGTTGGCGCGCCTGTCACCACCGCGATGAAGCCGATGCCGGTTCGTCTTCCCCGACGAGGCCGGTATCGGTGCCACCCCGCACAGGTGAGCGAACGAGGCTTCGCTTCGGAGGCGCTCAGGATTGTCGCCCACAGTGATCAACAGGGCAGCCGCGGTGTCCGGTCCGAGCCCGAAGACCCCGGCCGTGCGTGGTGCGGAATCGTTGATCAGTTGTGTCAGTTGCTTTTTCAGATCACGTGCTTCCTTGCGGAGTTCGCCGACGCGACGTGCCAGGGACCGTAATGCGACCATCGTCGCCTCGGCGGGGTCAGCGAGATCGGCGAGGTTGGGGGTGAGCGCCGCGCATGCGTCGAGCAATTTTCCCTGCGAGTGTCCTCGTAGTTGGGTGCGAAGTTGTTCGGGTGCGGTGACGATCATCGACCGGAGGGCGTTGATCGCGGCGGTAGCCGCTTTCACTGCACTGTTTCGTGCGATGCGGAGTGCTCGAATGGATTCGATCACGCCAGTGCCGTATTTGGGTTCGGAAAGTTGGTGGCGGGCGAGGACGGTGCGGGCTGCAGCTTCGGCGTCGATGGGATCGCTTTTGCCGTGATCGTGCCGCAGGCGGCGGTTGGGGCGGGGAACCTCGACTACCGCGGTATCAATGTTGCGGAGGTGTCGGGCGAGGCCGGCGCCGTAGGAGCTAGTGCCTTCGATTCCGACGGCGATGACGTGTCCGAGGTTGTTCATCCACTCAGCAAGTTCGTCGTATCCCGTTCGAGTTGTGGGGAATTGGCGGTCCTCGATGAAGACGCCGTGTTCTGTGACGATTGCCGCGTGGTGGGTGTCGGCGTGAGTATCAACTCCGCAGTAAATGTTCGGGTTTGTCGGCGTTGTGTTCACGTGCGCTGCCTTCCGCTCGAGTGGCGCGTGCGAGGTTCGGACAGGCCAGTAACGGGCCGGCGTGGCGGCAGGCTCCTATGAGGTCACAAACATCGCGTACTCCACATTCGGTGCTGGTAGCCCACCAACGGATAGGTCGACGGGTCCTTAGAAAGGCACACTTGGTGGCCAGGAAAATTCCGGGTCAGGCCTCCCCGCCGGTGGGTTGATTTCATTATTACTGGAAAATTCTGAGCCCCGAACCCCGCCGCCGTGCCGTGCGCATGGCGGTGGAGAACTTCGGGGCCTCCGAGCGTTTCGCCTGCAAGATCCTCGGCCAAAACCGGTCTGCCTTCCGGAAGAAGAAACCCGATACGAGCTTCGAGGAAACACGGCTTCGCGGCGCCCTACGCGCCATCGCGATCAAGCACCCGACATGGGGATGGAGGAAAGCCCGCTGGTGCCTGCTCGCCCAGGAGTGGGCTGGAATGGCGCTCAACAACAAGCGCGTACGCCGGCTCTGGCGCGAGGAAGGCCTCGTCTGTAAACCCAAAGGCGCGGAAGAAACGCCGGGCCGGTCCCGGCGCCGGGGAGCAGAAGCGGCTGCCGAATGCCCGATGCACGTGGTCAGTTTCGACTTCCAATCCGACGTGACTTCCTGCGGGCGGCACATCCGCTTCTTCAATGTCATCGACGAATACACCAGCACCGCGCTGGCCATCATCGCGCGCCGGTCGTTCACAGCCTCCGACGTAGTCGCAGCATTGGAGAACATCATCGCCGAAACCGGCACCGCCCCGACCTACGTCCGCTGCGACAACGGTCCCGAATTCACCGCCGCCGCACTGATCAACTGGTGCAACACCGTCGGCGTGGGCACCGCCTTCATCGACCCGGGTTCACCGTGGCAGAACGGTTTCGTCGAATCGTTCAACGCCCAGTTCAGAAGGGAACAACTCTCGGGAGAAATCATGGACACCATGGGTGAAGCGACCTATCTGGCCGATGAATGGAAAGCTATCTACAATCATGAACGGCCCCACGGATCCCTCGATGGCATGACGCCAAACCGCTACTGGGAAAACTGGACTCAAGAAAACCAACTAGCTATCGCATAGGTGCTGGACTGCTAACGGGGGCCCAACCACACTGTTGGAAAGTTTGCCTTTCTCCGACAACCAGGATTTCGACGACGCCAACCGCGGTCTCGTCGGCCGCCGGGTGCCGAACGCGGTCACCGCCGAGGACGGAACCGTTTTGTGGGACAACGACACCTACTCCTTCCTCCAAGGTGAGGCACCTGAGACAGTCAATCCGAGTTTGTGGCGCCAATCCCAACTTGCGGCGATCGACGGATTGTTCGAAGTGGTCCCCGGCATCTACCAGGTGCGCGGAATGGATCTGTCGAACACGTCCTTCATCGAAGGCGACGACGGGGTCATCGTCATCGACACCCTGCTCTCCGCCGAAACAGGCAAAGCTGCCCTCGAACTTTATCGCGAGCATCGCGGCGACCGCCCGATCAAGGCGATCATCTACACCCATTCACATGCTGATCACTTCGGCGGTGTCAAAGGTTTCGTCTCACAAGAAGAGGTGGACTCCGGGTCAGTGAAAATCATTGCGCCGGAGGGATTCGTCGAACACGCCGTCTCCGAGAACGTGTACGCGGGAACCGCCATGGGACGTCGCGCCGGCTACATGTACGGCGCTGCCTTGGCCCGCAGTCCACAGGGGCAGGTCGGCGCCGGACTGGGACAGACGGTGTCCACCGGGACCGTCACCCTCATCGCCCCCACCGACATCATCACCACCACCGGACACGAGGAGACCATCGACGGCGTCCGACTCGTCTACCAAATGGCGCCGGACACCGAAGCGCCCTCCGAGATGCTGATCTACCTCCCCGATTTCAAAGCGCTGTGCGCCGCCGAAGACGCCACGCACACCTTCCACAATCTGCTGACACTGCGCGGCGCCGTCGTACGCGATCCCCACGGCTGGTCGCAGTACCTCACCGAAACGATCGACATGTTCGGCGACGACGTCGAGGTCGTCTTCGCCTCCCACCACTGGCCGATGTGGGGCAAGAAGCGTGTCGTGGAGTTCCTGTCCACCCAACGCGACCTGTACGGCTACGTCCACGACCAGACATTGCGCATGATGAACAACGGCCTCACCGGACCCGAAATCGCCGAAGAGATTAAACTCCCTCCATCACTCGAGAACGCGTGGAGCGCACGCGGCTACTACGGATCAGTCAGCCATAACGTCAAAGCGATCTACCAGCGCTACCTCGGATGGTTCGACGGCAACCCGGCAAGCCTCTGGGAGCACACCCCGGTCGATCAGTCGAAACGGTACGTCGACTTCATGGGCGGCGCGGACGCAGTGGTCAGCAAGGCTCGTGCATCGTTCGACGAGGGAGACTTCCGGTGGGTCGCGCAAGTGCTCAATCACGTCGTCTTCGCTCAGCCGGACCATACCGAAGCCAAAGAGTTGCTTGCTGACACCTACGAGCAACTCGGCTACGGATCCGAGAACGGCACCTCGCGCAGCTGGTATCTCTCCGGCACCACCGAACTTCGCCAAGGTCAGTTCGGGACGCCGACCGAGACCACCGCGCCCGACGTCATCGGTCAGCTGACACCCGGGATGCTCTTCGACGCCATCGCCATTCAGGTCAACGGCCCACGCGCGTGGGACGAACGCCTGACGATCGACATCGTCCTCACCGACGTCGACGAGCGCTACCGCCTGCGACTGGCCAACGGTGTCCTCACCTACAGCACCCACAGCCAGAAGGACGCCGCCGATGCCACTCTGACCACCACCAAACGGGCGCTCCCTGCCCTCGCTCTCGGCGACCTGTCCGCAGACGGTCTCGCGGAGGCCGGCATCGAACTCAGCGGCGACGGATCGGTTCTCGCACGTTTGGCCGCGGTGCTCGAACCCGGCGACAAGAACTTCGCCATCGTCACCCCCGAACGCCCGAACTAGCATCCAGCCCCTTCACTCGGAAATTCCGTTTCCGAAGAATTCCGCACGAAGGGGGTCGTAGCAGATTCGATCCATCTTCCGAAGACAGGCAATGGATAGCGATGTACTTCACCCGGCAGATTGCGCATGTGATTGCGCATGTGGCCGGCGGACACCGATAGCGACATGCGTTTGGGAGTGTCCACTCGGCGTGCCGTCGGGGACGCCGAGTGGACGGATGCGCGCCGCAGTCCGAGGAGACGGACGCGCAGTTCAAACGGCTCGCCGGGGCCTACAGGTGACGAGACTCCGACGAGCCGATACACACCCGAGCTGAACAGGCATCGGGTGCAGTCGAGGTGATCCGCTGCAAGCACACAACTGCGGGGGTGCACTCATCGCGGATCGTGGGCAGCCTAACGTGCCATCTCCGCCGGGATACAGGCAATCCAAAGGTTAGGTGGCTTCGCTCCTCCGACTTTTCCTTTATCGTTCCTGGTCAGGAAATTTCGGCGTTCTGTGAACTTTTCCATGTCCCATCGGCGCGCCGGATGGATGGCTCGACGTCGTCGTCCGGGCGATGAGGACGATGGCTGACGCGAGCATGGTTGCGGGCCCGATGTACATCAGCCGGCGCTTCGTTCATTTCCACGCAACGGCGTGTTTAGGGCGCAAGTAAGAGAGTTCGGTGGGAGTCAACGGCCACCACGAAAGTGGCCCACCCCCGTGGAACGAGAGGCGGTAGGCAGGCCGTGTGCGGCAGCCCCGAACTCGAAGTGACTGTCTTGCCGCACAGATGGGTAGCCGGAAGCCGGAAGTCGAACCCCGCTGACTAGTATTTGGCCAAGTTTTCGTCGAGTGTCGTCGGTGCTGCAGACCCCACAAATGACGAGTAAGCACCCTCCGATGAACCAAAATCTGCGGATAGCCGACTCAAGATTGCAGAATTCATGTAGATACCCAGCAGCACGGGCGACGGAGGACCGACCCAACCTCGCACCCGTTCTGAGAGGATCATCCCCAACGCTGAGGAGGACAGGTGTGTCCGCGCCATCAGGAGGGCTGCTGCGGTCCTCGGGATCCAGTCCGCCGAACAGGTGCCGCTTACTGGCCGCTCATTGTACTCTCACTCTCGGGACACCGCCCTCAGCATTCACCGTCGGCTGCCGCGTGCAGAGCCGCGATAATTGCTGCCTGTTCCTGTGGTGTGGCGTTCTTCCACGATCTGACGGCAGTTGCCTGGATCATGGCCAGGACCGCGTCGACATCGCCGCCGAACGTCATCAATGTGGGTCGGACATCGATGCAACTCTGGCCGAGTTCTGTTTCCGAAATCTCGAGCGGAACATTGACTGCGGTCGTCAACCCTTCGGGGGTGACTTCGTAGGTTTGCGGACTTACACACGGGTGAGCGCTTCGCGGATGTAGTGCAGCGGTAGCGGGTTGTGTTGGGGCCACCACGGCGGGGCGGCTTCCAATTATCCGAGCGGTGCCTGCGCCATTGACCACGATGTTGGGATCACCGCTCGTCGATCATGACATCGTCCAGGCTGCCGGAATCAGAAGCACGCTGATCAGTCTGGCTAGGCGGCGCCGCGTGATGTGGTGGGCTGGAGTGAGTATTCGATCGAGCGCTCTGATCATCATCGGTCCTCCGCTATGTCTTAGCCTGTCAAAAGGGATGGAAGTGGCTGCGTTGCATCACAATTTCGCGCCGAGTCCCGGAATGCACTCGGTCGACGCGTCCGGTAATCAAGATATCGACGATCAGAACGGAGCGGGCACGCGAATTACCGCGGGAGCGAGCGACTCGGGTACTGGTTGAGAAGCAACATGGCCATCAGGACAACGCACGACAATGCTGGTGCCATCGGCACCAGGATCGGGGCGGTGTCGAGGCTATTCGCATGCCGTCGGTTGTTGACTCGTCAGGGCCGGAACACTACCCCGACAGGAGAGTGCCGGGCAACATATTCCGGTTGCGGGCGTCAGACGAGATAACGATGAGGAATCAGAAATATCTCTCCCGGCATCTAACTCTCGTATCGCAGCGAAGGCTATCCCCCAGCGAATCCACCCTTGCGATTTGAGCAATCGCCCCACCGGCCTCTACGGTCGGACAAGCTCGAGCACGCCTACTAGCCGACATCCGTCACTATGCCGGGCGAGCGCGACACACGCCCGGGAAGTGTGTTCGTGCCGTGATCGTCCGACGTGGTGGCTTCCTGAGGAGGACACGTGAGCGCATTGAAAGAAGCTTGGCAGGGAATCCGAAAACCGGTTTTCGTTCCCGCATCGATCGTCATCCTAGCCATGATCGTGTTCTCCGTGGTCTATGCAGGTACAGCGGAAGATGCGTTCGGATCTCTTAACTCAGCGATCAGCGACGGCGTCGGCTGGTGGTACATCCTTACCGCGACCGGTTTCGTGATTTTTGCTCTGTACTGCGGTGTCAGTCGTGTCGGCAACATCCGACTGGGGCGAGACGACGAGCAACCCGAGTTCGGGATGCTCTCGTGGTTCGCGATGCTCTTCAGCGCCGGTATGGGCATCGGTCTCGTGTTCTACGGAGTTGCAGAGCCTCTTTCGCATTACGTGAATCCGCCTGTCGCGGGCGGGGTTGCGGGATCCACGGATGCGGCGGCCAATCAAGCAATGGAGCTGACCCTGTTCCACTGGGGCCTGCATGCCTGGGCGATCTACGTCGTCGTCGGTCTGGGTCTGGCATACATGACGTACCGCAAAGGCCGCCCGCTCTCGATCCGGTGGCTACTCGAACCACTCCTCGGACGCGCTCGCATCGAAGGCGGCGTCGGGCATACCATCGACGCGATTGCGATCATCGGCACATTGTTCGGTGTCGCGACCTCGCTCGGTTTCGGTGTGCAGCAGATTTCGGCGGGCCTGGATTACCTCGGCTGGGTGGAGACCGGCAACTGGCTGACGGTCGTTCTGATCACCTGTGTCACTGGGCTGGCAACGTTCTCTGTCGTGTCCGGAGTTTCCAAGGGTCTCAAGTGGCTCTCGAACATCAATATGGTTCTCGCAGCGAGTCTCGCGATCTTCGTCCTCGTGCTCGGCCCCACTCTGTTTCTGATGCAGTCCTGGGTGCAGAACCTCGGCGGGTACGTCCAAGCTCTGCCTGAACTGATGCTGCGCACGTCTCCGTTCGCCGAAGACGGTTGGGCTGGAGCGTGGACGATCTTCTACTGGGGTTGGTGGATGAGTTGGGCACCGTTCGTCGGTATGTTCATCGCGCGTATCTCGCGCGGGCGCACCATCCGCGAATTCGTCTTCGGAGTACTTCTCGCTCCCACAGTCATCGGCTCTCTGTGGTTCACGATCTTCGGGGACTCCGGCATCCTGCGTCAGCGCAACGACGGTGACATGCTCACAGCGGACGGGGCAGTCGACACCAACACGACCTTGTTCCATCTTCTGGACGGCCTTCCGTTGTCCACGGTGACCAGTGTCCTCGCCATTGCAGTGGTGGTGTTCTTCTTCGTGACCTCCTCGGACTCCGGATCTCTGGTCATCGACATCCTTTCCACTGGCGGCGATTTGGAGACACCGAAGATCACACGAGTCTATTGGTCGGCACTCGAGGGAGTGGCCGCAGCGGTGCTCCTCCTCGTCGGTGGAAGTGGCTCGTTGACTGCGCTGCAGACCGCGTCGATAGCGACCGCGGTGCCCTTCTCGGTCGTCTTGGTGCTCGCATGCGTGTCCATGCTCAAGGCATTCCGTTACGACGTGGCCACCACTCCGCGGTACGTACGCGTCTCCTCGCACGGTTCGGGCGCTACAACCCGAAAGGAATTACTGCCTACTGAGAAAGCCCGCGGAAAACGTCACCCCAGTGGCATCTCGGCCACCTTTGCCGGCCTTGCTCCGTCGACTCGGGAACTTCCGAAACAGGAGTCCGCCGAGCATCTCGTGCTCGCAGTGCACGAGGTGTCGTCGCACTCCATCGACGTGGATCCGGCGACCGGTGCGATCGCATACTCCGGTGACGGAATACTCGATGATCCGCTCGCCGGTGAAACATTCGATACCCCCGAATTTGCACAGTCAGCAGAGGGGCACGCCCAAGCGAGCGGCCGCGACGACACAGTCTAGCTCTCCGCTCGCGAACGGTAGGAGGGTTCTTGCCAGTGTCCATTGAAAGCAGGCTGCTCCATGGCTGAACTGCCGCCGTCCCATCCTCCTGTCGGCAAGCGGGCGCTCTTCGCTCGTGGCTCGTGGACCGAAGCGACGCGCATCGCCGCCCTGTTGCGCGGAGAAACCGTCGGTGGTGGCCTGTTGCTGGTGGCGACTGTGGTTGCGCTCGTCTGGGCGAATTCGCCGTGGTCGAATGCCTACGATGCGCTCTCCGAATTCCGGATCGGGCCCAGCGCATTGGGGTTGAATTTGCCGCTGGAGACGTGGGCAGCGGATGGGCTACTGGCGATCTTCTTCTTCGTGGTCGGGCTCGAACTGAAACGAGAGTTCGTTGCGGGCGATCTGCGTGATCCCGCCCGCGCGGCGCTTCCCATCGCGGCCGCGGTCGGCGGCATGCTCATGCCGGCTCTCATCTTTGTTCTGGTCAATCTTCGGACTGGGGACGGGGCGCTGTCCGGCTGGGCAATTCCGACAGCGACCGACATCGCGTTCGCCGTCGCCGTGTTGGCAGTGGTGAGCACTCACCTCCCTTCGTCCTTGAGAACATTTCTGTTGACCTTGGCGGTGGTGGACGATCTTCTCGCCATCACGGTCATCGCGATCTTCTATACCGACGATCTCGATGTCGCTATGTTGGGGGCAGTGGTGATTCCGCTGGCCTTTTTCACTCTGGCGGTACAGAAGAAGGTGAGATCGTGGTGGGTTCTCCTACCGCTCGCTGCCGCGACCTGGGTATTAGTACACGAATCCGGTATCCATGCCACCGTCGCCGGAGTACTCCTCGGGTTCGCAGTCCCTGTCGTTCGTAGCAGGGCTGCCGGGGGCCCGGACGCGGGACCGGGCTTGGCGGAACATTTCGAACGCCGTATCAGACCTGTCTCAGCGGGTTTCGCGGTACCGGTGTTCGCGTTCTTCGCAGCAGGAGTCACCGTCGGAGGAATATCAGGACTGACGAATGCCCTGACCGATTCCGTTGCGCTGGGCATCATTGCAGGATTGGTGGTCGGCAAAACTGTCGGAATCTTCGGCACGACCTATATTCTCGCCAGATTTACCCGGGCCGTACTCGATGAAGGTTTGTCCTGGATCGACGTCTTCGGGGTGGCGATCCTAGCGGGAATCGGCTTTACGGTCTCTCTGCTGATCGGCGATCTCGCCTTCGGTGCAGGCTCCTTGCGTGATGACCATGTCAAGATCGGTGTTCTCGCCGGTTCTGTATTGGCTGCTCTGTTGGCGTCGATCGTGCTTCGTCTACGTAACCGCGCGTACCGGATCATCGCCGAGAACGAGACCCGAGACGACGACGGTGACGGTATCCCCGATGTGTATCAGTCGACCGATTGAATTCGACTAGCTCAAACGGTATCGGGGAAGACTAGCTCAACGGCATCGCGGAATAAGCGGTTCACGACCGAAATTTCTTGCGCCACTGGATCGGGTAAGCGGTAGCATCGATCAGTTGCTGACGCTGCCGCACGCGAAGACCTCCGAGGCGGCGTGCAGTGTCAATTCCGATACCATCCAGTATATGTTGTGCGCCAACAGGTCCCACGCCAGGGAGCGATTTCACCAGGTCCACGACTTTGATGCGGGCGATGATCTCGTCCCGATCTGCCGCGTCGAGAACGCCGCACACTTCAATCTCACTGTCCTTGACTTGCTGGAGTATTCGCGCACGGGATACGCGGGCACGTTGAGCGTTGACGACCCCGAGGCGACGTTGACGAGCGGTCAGCGGTGGAGGTTTCACAATTCCCCTCAGTGCGCGGCTATTCTCGCACTGCCGGAACCCCGCCCTGAGGGTTCTCGAAGATTCGAACAGCTTGCGCGACAACAGCATAAGCAACAGAGGGAACCTGAGCATCAGGCGGCAGAGCCGACAACTTTTCCTTGGTCAGTGCCGAGTTCAACGCTCGCAATGGTGTCGCTGCTCGGCCCATCCAAGGCCCGAAGACCTCCACTGCGCTCGTGTGGGGAACGCCGAGACGCCCCACTTCGTCGACGACCTTGTCGAAGGTCAGCCACACCTGATCGTCGAGCTGTTCGGCAAAGAGGGTGTAAGCACCCCAGGACCATTGAGCACGTTGAAGATTCGCACTCACACTGATGGTGCCGTCGGCGGTTCGACCGTGCAACTGCCCGTCCTCCCACACCCAGTCGATCACGGGGTCGGGTTCGGTTCGCCTGTGCGGTGTGGACATGTCGATAGCATTCGCTCTCATCGTTTCCTTGCGCTCATGCAGGTGCTTGGGTGGCGCAGAATGGGGGTTCTGCGTCCCTCGGACTGGCGATCATGCAACCACGTTTGACGAGTGGTGTGAACTGACGAAACACGTCTTGAGCCACGCCTGGCTGTTGTTTGCGCAGGTATACGGTGTTTCCGCACGCCCGAAATTGATATCCGACTGTGACATTGTGCCCGTTGTGTGCGTCTGCGTGTTCAACATCGTTGTCTGGAACAACATTTGGACAGAACCCGCGTGAAAGACGGCGGTGTTGCTACCTCGATCACGACTCGTGTTAGGTTCGAACCGAAGATCGCCGATCCCGGTCGAGCGCAGCGCAGCGCAGCGCACACGCTCGATCGGAGGTAACGGCGCCACGAGAAACACCGACCTGGGCACAGTTGACCTCGGTACAACGGGAAGGCTCGATTCATGACAGGCATGCACTTTCGCGGTACCTATCTGCGACGATCGTCGATCGCACTGGCAAGTGGTGCGATGCTCCTGACTGCCGTCACGGGGTGTACATCGACGAGCAACACCGACAGCGCCGATCACCTGCAGTCCCTTCAGGACAAAGGCGCGATCACGGTCGGGTTTGCCGGCGAAGCGCCGTACAGCTTCGAGGAGAACGGTCAACTCACCGGCGCAACCGTGGCGTTGCACCGCGAAATATTCTCCCGGTTGGGTATCGACACGGTCGAAGGGGTCAATGCCGACTTCGGCTCTCTGATCCCTGGACTGCAGGCGAACCGCTTCGACGCCGTCAGTGCGGGTATGTCCATCCTCCCCAAGCGATGTGAGCAGGCCGCGTTCGGTGACCCCGAATTCAACTACACGACGGCCCTGATGGTTCCGGCCGGCAACCCGCAGAACCTCACGGACATGGAGTCCATCGCGGCCTCCGGCGCGAAACTGGCCACCATGACAGGTGCGATCGAATCCGACTACGCTGATGCACTGGCCGTTCCTGCTGTCCAAGTGGCTTCACCGCAAGACGGGATGGACGCCGTTACCTCCGGTCGCGCTGACGTGTTCGCATTGACCGCCATCTCACTGAACTGGATGAAGAACAACAACCCCGGCGCTGCTGTCGACGTCACTGATTCCTTCGTCGCCACGATCAACGGAAAGCCACAGGTCGGGGCGGGTGCGACGGTCTTCCGCACCGATGACACCGAACTTCGTGAGGCCTACAACGCGGAACTTGCGAAAATCACCTCGGACCCGCAGAAATATCTCGAGATCGTCGGCCCCTTCGGGTTTACGGAAAAGGAACTGCCGGACCCGGAACTGACCACTGACAAGTTGTGCTCGGGAGCCGCTTGAGGTAGCTGGTCGCTCCCGGTGAGTACGAATATGGATGCTCTCTTCGAGGCGTGGCCACGCATCACCGGCGGTGTCGCGGTCACCGCTGAATTGACAATCGGCGGAGCGGCATTGGCCTTTGTACTCTCGCTCGTCCTCGGTTATGCGGTCGGTGTGCGCAACCGTTGGATGAGGTATCCGGCGCGGGTGGTGATCGAGTTCTTTCGAGGAACTTCCCTTCTCGTGCAACTGTTCTGGCTTTTCTACGTACTTCCGTTGTTCGGGTATCAACTCGAACCGATGTTGTGCGGAGTTCTGGCGCTCGGTCTGAACTACGGCGCGTACGGCGCCGAGGTGGTTCGGGGAGCTATGGCGGCTGTACCGATCGCGCAGAAGGAAGCATGCATCGCCCTGGGTTTCTCACCGTGGCTGCAGGTACGCAAGGTCCTCTTCCCTCAGGCTTGGGTACAGATGGTCCCTCCGCTGACGAACCTGCTGATACAGCTCCTCAAAGGAAGCGCCCTGGCCAGTTTCATCCTGCTTCAGGACCTGACTTATCAGATCGAGCAGCTGCGCCGCGGGACCGGCGACACGATCTTCGCGTTCGGCGTGGGGCTGATCGTCTACTTCGTTATTGCGTATGCGTTGACGTTGGTGATGAACGTGGTCGAGATCCGTGCCAAACGCCGTCTCGGTCTCGGGCCGTCGCTGCGAGAAGTACTCAGCATCAAGCCCGATCGAGGCGATGAACTCGTAGGAGTGGGGCGATGAGCGTCGAATGGAGTTGGCAACGCGCCGCTGACTCACTCCCGATCCTGATCGACGGCTTCAAGATCACTTTGCTGGCGACAGTGCTCGGAATGGCAATCGCATCGGTTCTTGGTTTGGTGATTGCGATCGCTCGCCGCACCTGCCCTGCGTACGTGCGAGTTCCCCTGCGCTGGATCACCGAGTTCATCCGGCTGACCCCGCTCGTCGTCCAACTCCTGTTCGTGTACTACTTGCTTCCGCAATTTTCCGCGCTGCAGATCGGTATCGCTGTTCTGGGTGTCCACTATTCGACGTATATGGCCGAGGTGTACCGCGCAGGAATCGAAGCGGTTCCCGCCGGACAATGGGAGGCTGCGCGAGCCCTGTCTCTTCCGACGACGAGAACGTGGCGAGCTGTGGTTCTTCCGCAGGCTGTACGCGCCACCCTGCCGGCGCTGGGAAACTACGCGATTTCCATGTTCAAGGACACACCGTTCCTCTTCGCCATCACGGTGGTCGAATTGGTCACCGCTGCACAGCAATACGGAGCTCGCACCTTTCAATATCTGGAGCCGATCACGATGGCAGGAGTGATCTTCCTCCTCGCCAGCTACCCCACGTCCGTGCTCATCCGACAAGTGGAGAAACGTCTTGCCTACTGACGAGAACACCCGCTCGGCGATTTCGTTCGAGCACGTGGTCAAACGATTCGGCACGCACACCGTGCTCGATCACCTCGATATCGCGATCGAGCGCGGGGAACGTGTCGCGTTGATCGGGCCGAGTGGATCGGGGAAGACCACCATACTGCGGATCCTGATGACACTCGAGAAGATCGATTCCGGACTCGTACGTGTCAACGGACAACCGTTCTCCCACGAAATCAAAAATGGGCAGTTGGTCCCAGCCGGTGAACGACACCTACGCGCCGCTCGGTCCAAGATCGGGATGGTGTTCCAACAGTTCAACTTGTTTCCGAACATGACTGTGCTGGAGAACATCACCGAGGCGCAAATACACGTTCTGCGCCGAAGCAAGGCCGAAGCAGATGCCCGCGCCCGCGATTTGCTCGCCCTCGTCGGGCTCGCGGACAAGGAAATCGCACACCCGAACACGCTGTCGGGAGGTCAACAACAGCGCGTGGCCATAGCACGAGCGTTGGCCATGGACCCTGAGATCCTGTTGCTCGACGAAATTACTTCGGCTCTCGATCCGGAATTGGTCTCCGATGTCCTCGACGTACTGCGAACAATCGCGGCCACCACGGACATCACTATGCTCATCGTCACCCACGAAATGGGGTTCGCGCGCGATGTCGCTGATCGAGTACTGGTCTTCGATGCCGGAAAGATCGTCGAGGAGGGTCCTCCCGAACAGATTTTCGACTCCCCCACTCAGGACAGGACGCGCACTTTCCTCAAAGCGGTCCTCAAGCATTGATCGCCCGGTATGCCGCAACCGCAATCTACGAGTCCGGTCGTGGGCGGGTCATCTCGATATCATCCAGACCGCAAGAACCACCAGAGCCACCACGACAAGGAAAATCACCGTTGTTGTTTCGGCGGGATGCGCGTTGATCCACTCGCTCATCGCACGATTCGACATTGACGACGTGCTGATCATGCGTGCGATTCCCTTCCGTCGAGTTGAATCAGTCAGGGGCAGAAGGGAAAATAGTCCGCGGCATGCCGTTGATCTCTTCCTCGCCCTGGATCGCAGGCTTCCGCATTCATAGAGAATCTCACGCCATTGACCACCCCTAAGAGTGACACACCCGGACGGGGAGCACACCACGAGTGAGTTCTCGAAGTGACGCATTCTGCAATGGGCTGCCCTGCAAGGTCGTACGCTGCGGGCCCCGAGGCGATCTCGAGGAGGAAACACCCATGTCTCTCGCTCTCGCCACACCAGCGCAACGAGCACGTGCAGACCACGTAGAGACCCGTACGATCGCAGGTTTCCTCGTGATCGCCGGCGTCGTCATGGCCGGTCTGGCTGTTGTACTCGCGCTCGACGTCGGCGAACCCGTTCAGGACACGACCGGTGCGCAGCCATGGCTGCGCTGGCCGGCAACGATCATCGTGGGAGTCCTCGCCACGGTATTGCTGGGTGCAAGCTTGCGGTATCTTCTTTTGCGCTTACGCCCAGTCCCGACATTGGTGCACACGCCGCTGCATGCGGTGGTGACACGTCCGCCGGCGGCCAGGCAAGGAGCCGCAGTCGAGGTGTTTCACATTGACGTCGCACTGGACAACGACAGCGGCCGCTCGGTCGCCTCGATCGCGGATGCCGTGTCGCCGAGCTCGATCGGCCAGTTTTCGGTCGGCTCTCGCTGGCAGGTCTACCCCCTCGCAGACGACGCCCGCTGGGTTGCATTGAGTGAGAGCCACCACGAGATCATCCGCTACGGATATCTGATCCACACGGGCACAAGCAAGAGCCGATCTCACCTGTTGGTCGACACACCCGGCCCGGGTTCGGACCTCGCGCACCGTGATGCGACCGATGTGAGGTGACATCGCCGGGCAGTATCGACTACCTGCGGGCGGCGAGAAACTCCGGTCTCGGTGCAGCACCGCAGTAGGGCGGCTCGAGCGCATTGTCGACGCTGTTGAAGACGACGAAGATGTTCGCACGAGGTACGGGCGAAATATTTCCTGCGGACGCGTGGAGGAGATTGCTGTCGAACAGTGTCATCGAACCGGCAGCGCCGGTGACGACCTCGATGCCGTGCTGATCGTACTGCTCGGAGATCATCTGCTCGTTCGGGACACCGACCCGGGGAATCTCGTCGACCAAGGATTCTTCGAAATACCGTGGCGGGGTGGCACCGACGCACTGTAGGAAGGTGCGGTGCGAGCCGGGCATGACCATCAAGGGCCCGTTGAAATGGTGGTTGTCGGTCAAGGCGATCGAGGCGCTGACAGCTCGCGGCGCCGGCATCCCGTCCTCGGCATGCCAGGTTTCGAAGTCGGCGTGCCAGTAAAAGGCCCCACCTCGAAAACCCGGCTTGTAGTTCAGGCGACTCTGGTGAACGTACACCTGCGATCCCAGAATCTCTGCTGCGATGCCGGCGGCCCCGGACTCCTCGATCGCGTCGGAGACCACCAAACTCAGATTCGCGATGTCGAAGATGGACCGCACTGCTGACGAACCCTTTTCGCGAACGATCCGCTCGTCCCCGCGCAACTCCGGTTCTTCACCGAGACGCGCGACCTCGCTCAGACATCCCCGCACCTGGCGGTCGTCGAGCACTCGGTCGAGATGTGTGAACCCGTTGGCCTCGAAGTCTGCGTACCGAGTACGCATCTTCGGATCCCAGAGAACAGGGTCGGGGCGTTGATACGCAATCGGCGACGCCATCACCCGCGTGTGGTACCGGTCGGTGGTGACAGCCATCAGTACGAACTCCCCTTCTCGCGTTGCTCGAATCCCATCTCCGGCATCGGCGGACACCGACACTGTAGGTGATACCCACGGCGCGAACACCGACCGGATTATCGATTCACGTAATGCCTCATCGTTTATAACACTTCTCCTCACCAGTACTCAAAACGCTTGGACACCAACGAGTTTCTCTGCCATTGCAGAGCGACCGTCGTGTCAGCCCCAGTCTCGACTGCGCTCGCGGATCGCCTAGGGTTCATGGAGATGAACCGGGAAGTCCGGTCGGCACGTCGGTCAGTGCTGCCAGAACACCCCAGGAGAATGCGATGCCTCACCCCATTCGAAGCCGACCCTGTACCCGGCCAGCGTCAGCTAAACGATAGTGACGTCGACGATCCTGCTCAGGTCGGGCTACCGGTGTCCCGGCGACGAACAGCACATCCAGAGCGCAGCCCGAGCACTTCTCTCTACATGGCGCCTTGGGTATGAACTGCGCACCTTCCCCACAGTGTTGGGACGACGACCGTCCTCGTCGCCGGCGCTCGCTCCGAACGGCCCCGGTGGTGATGATGCTCGGCGGTGCACTCGCTGCCGCGACGATCGAATCATGTGTCGCCGCGATTGCTCGAACACGTGAAGTCTTCGTCGTCGATACCCCCCCGGGGAACCCGGCCTCAGTTCGCCGGGCCGGCCAGTCGGGGGAAACATCGAAGCGTCCGGACTCTGGCTCCGGGCACTCCTGCTGAACTGACGGCACAAACCGTCGACGTGATGGGTCATGGTCTCGGCGCTTCCATCGCCGTCGAGTCCGTTTGCGATCGCATCGAACATCTGCTTCTCGTCAGTCCCGAGAGCATCCTTCCGCCCTTACGTGTGACCGTCGCCGGCATCCGCCGGCGCCGATGGCCTAGCAGCACTGATGTCAGGGACACCGCCCGATACCTCGATGCGACAACAGGCGCCGAATACGTTCCGGACCCGTCCATATCGACCTGGTTCGCCAAAGTGACCGTGTACTGCGTCCCGCCCGCGCAGCCTCCGACCTTCGTCGGACCGATGGGACGAGGCCTGCGCGTCGCGAGCGATGACAATGACGGGGAAGAGAGGTTCGTGTAGTGCCGCAGCGTGCGGTGGACAAATTCGTCGACCTGCGGTCCGGTGTACACACGATCCCTATGATCGGAGTGGGCCGTTTTCCGATGCTGGAAGTGCCCGAGCAGTTCGCCGCAGCCCTCGAGACCGCACACTCGAATGAAGCCCTAGCCCAACCCAGAGACATTCCACCGACCGCCATCGTCAACCGAAAACCATTGACAAAGGAGCAATTGCGTTGCGCAACAGAATGCTCCAGATCCGCGAATCTTTTTGGTTCATCCCGGCAGTCCTCGGCGTTCTGGCGATCCTGCTGGCGCAGGCATTGATTTCGCTCGACCACAGGATCGAAGAAGGACAATTGCATACCCTCGGGTACTTCTTCTACGAGGTCGGTGTCAGTGGAAGCCGCAGCATTCTCGGCGCGATCGGCGGATCGATGCTCGCTGTCGCGGCAACCTCGTTTTCCATCACGATTTCAGTGCTCGCTACCGCCAGTTCAACGTACGGGCCCCGCCTCGTGCGGAACTTCATGGCCGATCGTGGGAACCAAGTCGTCCTCGGGGTCTTCAGCGCAACCTTTCTATACTCGTTGACGGTCCTTCGCTCGATCCGTTCTCAGTCTTCGGACAATGTGGCGTTCGTTCCGGACATCGCAGTCAATGTTGCCGTCATTCTGGCAGTGATCTGCGTAGCCGTGTTGGTGTATTTCATCCACCACATCGCCGATTCCATCCAAGTATCGACATTGTCAGCGAGAGTCCGATCCGAACTCATCGCTTGCGTCGACGAGATGTATCCCGCGTCGCCTCCCGACAATGCCATTGCGGTAGACCGCAGTGATCCGGCCTTGTCAGGCGATGCCGTCATATCCGCCGACACCAGCGGGTTCATTGTCACGATCGACGAACAATCGATCCTCCGGCACGCTGTGCATCACAGTTGCACAGTGGAGATTACGACCGCCGGAGGTAGACATGTTCTAACGGGCGACGAACTCGCACGCGTCCACTCAGGAGACGCTACCTCTGAACTGATCGCCGCGGTTCGCAAATGCTTTTCCCTCGGCGATGCACGAAACCCTCACCAAGACATAGATTTTGCCGTACAACAACTTACCGAAATGGCCGTGCGCGCACTGTCACCGAGCACCAACGATCCCTATACGGCAAAGAACGCGCTAGCAGAACTGGCCGTGGGCCTGGTTCCTCTGGTCCAGCGGAACATCATTCCCGAAGGACGAGTCGACGAGCAAGGAAGCCTGCGACTCCTCGTCTATCGGACCGCACCTACCGCGATAGTCGATACCGTGTTCGATGCAATGCGGACCTATGCCCTACCGAGTCCAATCGCTGTCACCGCAACAATCGATCTGGCTCGGCGGATCGGCACGGCCGCCCGATATCAACACACTCGCGATGCGCTACTGCGCCAACTGACGCTTCTCCGAGATGCCTATTCCTCCTCGGGTGCCAACCCACAGGATATCGAAGCACGCTCCGTCGAGATCAACGCAGCACAGCAGGTTCTCGAAACCTCGGGCGCAGGCACAACGACCGAGCCAGCGTAATCATGGCGAAACGCCGGACCTCCCTGACCGGAGGCGGCCCGCCAGCCAGAAGCCGGGTGAGCAGAAGCCGTGTGGGTGCGTGGCGACGCCGATCGACTCTCACCCCTCCGCTAATGCCACATCACCAGCCTCCGAGATTTCCCAGCCACAGCACGGAGACAACGTACAAGGCAATCGCCAGCGGGTAGTAGGGATTCACGACGACCTCGATCCACTCAGACGCAGCCGACGCTCGCGACGCATGGCGCCGACAACACTCGCGTACCCGAAGACTCCAATGGCAAACGTCCTCGCTATCGCTCCAACGCCCCGGATCAAGCAGAAGAACATCCAGCAGATGTAGGAGAATTTCCTCATCGAGTGTCCGTTCTCAGACAAGGTGGAAAATTCACGCCTTCCGGCGAGATAGAGCCACTTCGTCGAAGTGTTCGTCGAGGTGATGCGCCCCAGTCCGTTCGCCGATCGAGTCACATTGCAGACCGTCGACGAAAAATCTGGTCAACGACGAAGCCCGCGGGCCCAATCGATCGGCCGCCCACACAACGGGGCGAACAACTCGCACCGGGACGCGCAGTACCCGAGGACGTTTGCCCACCGCAACAAATGCCAGGTCCACAATCTCGTGAAAGGTGTACACATCAGGGCCCCCGACATTCCATTCACCGGACTCGCGGCCAAGGCGATCGATGCAGAATTCCGCAAGATCGGCACCGTGAATCGGGTTCAGTCGCTGCGCACCGGCACCCAACTCGAATGCAATGCCGCGATGCGCCATGTGGACGAACTCGGAGGCGTCGGAGAAATAACCGGACGGATTGACGATCTGTGACGTTACCGCGCTGCGTCTGAGCGCTACCACGAACGCTGCCTTCGACCGCATCACCATCGAGGTCCCCTCGTGAACATGCATGACGTTGACATACAAAAACGACGCTACGGCCCCCTCTTCAGCCAGAGACAGCAACCGCAAGTTCCCACGGAAATCGATATCCCACGGATCCGCCCGTTGCCGGGTCACTCCCAACGCCGACACCACTCGATCGACTCCGTGACACAGATCGCCGTCAATCTCACTCGCATCCCCGACGTCCGCAACGACCCACTCGTCAACCAACCCCCGCAAAGACGGCGCCCCGAATTCACCAGATTGTTCTGCGCGCTCCCGCGAGCGTACGAGCACCCTCACCCGATAACCGCGTCTATGCAGTTCACTGACCAGATATCGGCCCATATACCCCGTCGCCCCTGCGACCAGAACAGTCTCCATTTCGCCCCTCATCCTCCATTCTTGTACCAGCTAGTACAAGAATGGTAGTTCTATACTGCCGTCGCGTAAAGCCGCCACCGCCCACCACTGCCGCGCGGCGATACAAGCGGACCTCGGATAATCGAGAGGACGACAACGGAGGATTCGATGGCACGCCCCGCTCACCCACCCGACCCCGCACGCACTCGCGCGCTCCTCGAGGCCGCCGGCTCAGCATTCGCTACTCACGGCTTCGAACGTGCGTCACTGAACATGATCTTGACCCGTGCCCGCTTTCCGAAGAGCTCCTTTTACCACTTCTTCGGCGACAAAGCAGGGCTGTTCGACCGCGTAGTGGAATCCGGGATCGAAACGCTACGCATCTCTGTGACACCGCCGAACATCGATCTACTCGACGAGAACACCTTCTGGCCACAAATGCGCGCCTTCGCGCGCCAACTCCTGGAAACTGCTCGGGCCGAGCCACTCACCCTGATGATCGGGCGACTGTTCCACTCCGCCGATACACCCCGCTCCTCGGCAATCGATATCCTGCGTCGATCGGCAACGAACTGGCTCGAACATGCCCTCGAACGCGGGCGAGAACTAGGACAGATCGACAGCGACACACCCGTCGGCCTCCAACAACGCATACTTGTGGCAATCATCCTGGAAATCGACCGGTGGGTGCTCACCCACGCTACCGACGACGAATCTGCTACCGCCGCATTCCTGCTCGTCCAGCGCTTCCTCGCACCCGCGCCCGATCGACGACCTCAACCCCCAACGATTGCCTGATGTCACGGTCTTCGCGCACAGCAGCCATCACAACCGAACAGAGGAGAACCCGACAGCACCAAGGTGGAAGGCAAAGAACCAGAGGACCAGGCGCCCGTGTTCGCCCCGAACCGAATCGGATCACCCGATTCGGTTCAGCGTCAATCACCTGAAACCATGTTCCGTATGAGTCCATTCGGTTCATGGGTGCAAGCACAAATAGACCTGCGCGGATACGGCAGCGTCACCGAAGCTGCCCACGCCCTCGACGTCTACCCATCGGTGCTACGCCAGTGGATGTCCATAGTTCGACGACCATCACACGGCGTCGTACGCCGCGCGGCCGCAGCCTTCGACGTCCACATCCAGGAGGTCCTCGTCGCCGCCGACTACATGACCGAGGAGGAATCCGGCCTCGTAGACACAATTCCAGCATCAGTGCGGCACTTCACCATCGGTCAAATGCTCGAAGAAATCGGCCGCAGAACCGAAGGACGATAGCTCTCCCCTGAGAAACTACGCCCGAGGTGACTCCGCCTGAAACTGAAGCGTTAACCATGAAAGCGCCGCATCGACAAACCCGATGATCAGCCTTCGGTCCTCGTTGCGTAGTGAGGCTCCACATCTGAGACGAAGACGTTCCTGCACAATATTCTCCCTGGAATCGACACGAGCACCACATCCCCCACAACAAGGAGTATCCGGCCAACGCCGCTCAGCCGAGTGCGCCGAATCCGTTCACCACAATCACGACGCAGAATTCTCAGCAAGTGCATTCGAAACACTCTGCACGACAACAGATTCCGATGCAAGGATCTACGATCGAAATCTGCGACTCAGAAACACCAGTCTTCAAAATCGATCAGAACTACCAGCAGATCTCTGCAATTTTTGACGGCGCGACCACCACGCACTCCGTACCTGCACGATTTAGGAATCGGCATAAACCGAATTCGGTCGGTCCGGCCTCGTACACGACCTTCACCGGACCCGGCAGAAAACGCAACGAGCCGAGAATTTTGCCGTGACCCGGGCACAATCGTTGTTTGAACTTTTGACCCGACTGACCGTCAATCGCGCATGCCACTACCGAGAGTGCATGCACGTCAAAGCCGACACTCGTACGCTGAAACATCACCGGGGCCTCCTGCAAATGTAGGCACGACCGATCCAGGCTTCGCCTACGCGGCAACCCACGGCAAACTTGCAAGGGAGGTCCCGGCCCACAACGGGCCGACCTACATACCGTCTACCCCACTCGACAACGCTGCCGTAGGCCAGTCAAAAGCTCACCCAGCGTGCACCACTCCAGCCGATTCACGCCGCTGGACCGGTAGTGCGCCCGAACGTCATCCGATGACATCGTTCACACCCTTCGCACCAGACTTCCCGACCCGCGAAGAAGATGAGAGGGTCGTAGATGTACCGGATGTACCCAACCCAGAATTGGAAGCACCGTCACGTGACTCTCACCGAACAACTACGCAATTGTCAGGACCTGCTGGCGCGAGCGTATCCGGCAGGCGACAAGGACGCAATCCGCCGCTTCTCGGAGCATCGGCTCACACTGATCCAGCAAATAGCCAACACGGGTATTCGCAGGGTCTGTCCAGAAAACGGTGTAATTGATTGGTTTCTAACTACTTTCGTCCGGCAGACAGCCGTCCGTCGAACGTTATTTCGAAGGCATTCAGTGCTGCCTTCCATCGGTTGGACCAGCGTTGGCGGGCGGTGCCTTTTGGGATCGAGGCTCATGATGGCCAGATACACGCATTTCAAGGCCGCGGCCTCGGTCGGAAAGTGTCCACGGGCCTTGACAGCCCTGCGGATTCGAGCGTTGACACTCTCGATGGCGTTGGTCGTGTAAATGACCTGCCGGATGGCGTTGTCGAATTGTAGGAACGGCACGAACTCAGCCCAGGCGTTAGTCCAGAGCCTGATGATCGCGGGATAGCGTTTCTCCCATTTGTCACTGAACTCTGCGAATCGGTCGAGCGCGGCCTGCTCCGACGGAGCCGTGTAGACGGGTTTGAGGTCCTTGGCGATCTCGAACCAGTCCTTGCGGGAGGCATAGGCGTAGGTGTTACGGAGAAGATGGACCACACAAGTCTGCACGATGGTCTGTGGCCACACTTGCTCGATCGAGTCGGGTAGATGCTTGAGACCATCGCACACGACGATCAGAACATCCTGCACACCACGGTTTTTCAGCTCGGACAACACCCGAAGCCAGTACTTCGCTCCCTCCCCGTCGCCGTGCTCACCGACCCACAATCCGAGGATGTCGCGGGTGCCGTCGACAGTCACCCCCATCGCGACGTAGATCGGCCGGTTAGCGACGTTGCCCTCGCGGATCTTGACGTGGATGCAGTCGATGAACAACACCGGGTACACAGGATCCAACGGCCGGTTCTGCCACTCGGCCATGCCTTCCATCACCCGCTCGGTGATCGTCGAGATCGTCTGCTTGGACACATCAGCTCCGTACACCTCGGCCAGGTGTGCAGCGATCTCACCGGTCGTCAAACCCTTGGCCGACAATGAGATCACCATGTCCTCCACGCCCGACAGCCGACGCTGCCGCTTGGCCACGATCTTCGGCTCGAAGGAGGAATCCCGGTCACGGGGCACCTCGAGTTCGACCGGGCCGGCCTCGGTCAACACGTTCTTGGCTCGTCTGCCGTTGCGGGAGTTGCCGCTGCCCCTCCCTGCCGGGTCGCTCTTGCCGTATCCGAGGTGGTCGTCCATCTCGCCTTCGAGCGCGGACTCCACGACTAGCTTGGTCAGCTTCGACAGCAATCCACCATCTCCGGTCAACTGCAGCCCTTCGGCTCGCGCCTGCTCGACCAGCTCTTTGAGCCGCGCATCGCTGATACCCGGCTGAGCCGAGTTCGTCTCTGTCTCACGTTCAATCACGTCAGTCATAGTGGCGTATCTCCTTTCAGAGTTACACCGTTGTTCTTACAGCGCCAACACGAGTGAGGTTTCTTCACGTGCATCGGTTCGGCGCCTATCGCAATTATGGAGGCGCCGAACCGCTACGGATAGGTCCAGTCAGGCGCGGGTACGGTCGCCGGTCTGTACCCGACCAACGGCACGTTCGAGATCGGCATCGTCGAGTTGTTCGCCAGACCACGCGATGTGCTGGTCCGGTCGAATCAGCAGGAATTCGTCGGGCGTCCAAGGCCCCCCAGGCGGTGTCGGTGCGACGCTGAGTGGAATCCGTTGTGCGACGGCTTGATCAACGAAGCGAGCCACTACGACCGAATCGGCATGCGCTGGTGCGAGCAGGGTAAACCCGCTGCCGAGATCGTCGTACAGTGCGTGTCCCGGACTGATCCAAACATGGGGAAGTCGTCCCCCAGGTTCGGTGGATGGCCTGTAGGTCTGGACGTTGGTCGGTGTGGCGGCGGTCGTCGACGCAATGATGGGTGAATCTCTGTAGCTGTATCCGAGTACGAGCCCGAGCGAGTGAAACTCTTCTGTTTTGGTTGCTTGCAGTAGTTCCGGTGAACGCGGAATGCCTGGGCCCGATGCGCGAAGGTTCTTGGCGGCAGCCTCGATGGTCTCTTGCGCCACTGTGCGACGCTCGTTCTCGTATGTACCGAGGAGGTGACGATCGCCCCACCCGTCGAGGACGGCCGCGATCTTCCATCCGATGTTGACCGCATCGCCGACGCAGGTATTGAAACCATGGCCGCCGAACGGAGGGTTCAGATGAGCACTCTCTCCCACCAGAAATACGCGGTCGGAAGCGAAACGGTCGGCGAGTAGCATGCGTGGGGTCCACCGATCGGTAGACAACACCTCGATGTCGATTTCGCTTTCCGAACGGCCGGCAAGGGCTGCGATAAGCCTCACAGCTTGCCGTGCATCGCACCAATCTCCGGCACCGGAAAGGCCTGCCCACCAAGTCCCCTCGCGATCGAGCGGACCAATAGCACCTTTCACTTCGGGGCCGAGGACCCAATACTGGACTGCATCTCCCATCGAAGGTCGCAAGGTTGTCGACTTGAACACCACGTTCAGGTTTGATGTCGGCGCGGACGATCCTTGAAGAGTTGCTCCGATGCTCTCTCGCGCGATGCTCCAACAGCCGTCGCACCCGAGTACGTACTCGGCGACAAGGTCGTACGACGAACCATCTGGGCGCTCGATTGTGACAGTCACGTTGTCGACGGCTTCGTGAACTTTGACAGCTCGTTCACCGAGCCGGAGGTCGACCAACCCGGTGGAAACTACGTGTTCACGCAGCACCTCCTCGACGACGGGCTGCGGAACTTGCTGACCTGATTCCGCGAACAGTTCATGTGGTTCGGCGCTGAGTCCGAATACATTGTCGAATTCGGTGATCACCGAGCCTTTCAGGGTGTCGCAAAAGACGACACGGCGATTCCACTGAGGGGACAGAGGAGCTCGAGCTCGAATGGCGTCCGCGACTCCCCAACGGCGAAAGTGCTCCATGGTGCGGGGGCTTGTGGTTTTTGCTCGGGGTCGTGCGTGCGACACCTCGCCCCGCGGCTCGATGATCACTGAGCGGACGTTGTGGAAGGCGAGCTCCGCAGCGGCGGCGAGACCAGCTGGTCCCGCTCCCATGATAATTACAGGCGGGAGAGTCGACTGAGCGTTGAAAAATGTCATGGTTGTATGGTTCGTCATGTGACTGCAGACACACTATGCGGATTTCGATGAGCGGCACGCCAGTTTCCGGGCGTCCCGGTCGACCACCCCTCGGGGAAGCGATGCTGGCTCGCGCTTTCCGCGTACTTGGCGCCTTTTCGTCTTCGGGGCAAGCACTCAGCCTGGCTGCACTCTCAACTCGTGCGGGCTTACCGAAGAGCACTGCATTCCGGATCACTGCGCAGCTCGTGGATGTCGGAGCATTGGAGCGGTTGAGTAATGGCAATTTCGTGGTCGGTCTCCGACTGTTGGAAATAGCGGCGCTCGCGCCTCGCGGGCACGGCTTGCGTGCTGCGGCCTTGCCGTACATGCAGGACCTTCATCGGGTGACCGAGCAGCACGTGCTTCTCGCTGTGCGTGACGGAAAAGAAGCGGTCCTCGTCGAGCGGCTGTCGTCGCGAACCGCCACTCCGGTCGCGCATCGCATCGGGGGCAGGCTTCCGCTGGATACGACTGGCGTCGGGATCGCTCTGCTCGCCCATTCCCCCAGCGATATCCGGTCAGCCGTTCTCGACGATGCAGCTTCACACTCAGGTGACCTGCTGTCGCGACGCCGTCTACGCCAACTCATTGCATCGGCCCGAAAACAAGGAGTCGTCACGCTGACGGGCCCGAACCCTGTGCCCGGAGGACCTGAAGAGATCACGACTATCGCTGCACCAGTCTTTGACATCTGTGGCGATGTGGTGGGTGCGATCTCGATCGTCTCGCCTGGGCGGAACACGGCTCTTCTCGGTCATCGTATTGCTCTCCGCACCGCCAGCCTGGCAATCGCACGGGCTGCCGGGGGTGGGCGACAAGGAATCTAAATCGATTGTGCTGCCGATACATCGTTGGCGGCACCAGCCGAGAGCAGCAACAATTCAGTGGTGCGACGGATGTGCGTTTCTGTCAATTCGACGGCGCGGTCGGCATCACGTGCGATTGCCGCCTCCATGATCTGACGATGTTCGTGGGCGAGATCGCGTGTAGTGCTGGCGAGTTCAGAACGTGACCAGCACCGATATACCTCCGAGATCGATCGCAACCGTGAAGCTATGTCGACGAGGTAGCCATTGTCGCATCCTCGAAGAATTGCACCGTGGAACGCCTCGTGCGCGACCAGCCATTCTTCGTGGATGTTGCCGTCGGGGAGAGAGGCGCCGATTCGAACCAAGGCGTGGTGTGTTCCCACGACGTCGGCTTCCCACGCGATGTCACCGTGCGTGACGGCTTCGCGCGTAACCAGTGTTTCGATCGCAACTCGTGCGTCGGTCAGGCGAGACAAGCGGATGGGGGAGACATCGATGACGCGAAAGCCGAGCTGGGGTTCGGAGGTTGCCAGTCCTTGCTCGACGAGTCGGGGGAGCACTTCGCGTAGAACGCCGGTGCTGACCTTGTAGCGCTCGCCCAGATCGACGAACCCGAGGCGTGATCCTGGATCCAGACGACCGTTGAGCACGTCAGACCTGATCTGGTCGAGGACAACGTCCGACCTGGTGGGTGAACTGGACGAGCGGCTCCGAGGCATGACGGCATTGTATCGAAGTGTCGAAAATAGATCTGAATTGGCAGTTTCTCCGAATATGCATTATTTCGAAATTATGTTGACTTTTCGAGGTTAGGCTGATTGTGTGAGTGAGGCCACTCTCCTAGTCGAGGTGGTTCAACGCGACGAAATCAGCCAAAGGAAAGGTGAACGAGTGCGCATCGCAACACGAACAGGGAGAGCGATGTTGGTCTCCCCCGACCTCTCCTCGCTCGTCGATGTGGCCGAAGTCAGTAACGGGAAATTCGGTCCCGAACCTCGGCGCGTCTTTGACGCGTGGGACGACTTCTCGACCTGGTTCGCCAGCGCGTCCATCGACTTCGACTCGATCGGCGAACCTTTGATCCATGAGGAACTCGGGCCGCCGTCGCCCGAGCCTCGACAAGTGTTCGCGATCGGTCTGAACTACCGCGACCATGCAGATGAAGCAAAATTGGAGTATCCGACGTCGCCCCCGACTTTCACCAAGTGGGTCGGTAGCTTTACAGGACCAGTGGGAAACCTGATTCTCCCAGCGGCGACTGTCGATTGGGAAGCTGAACTCGTTGTCGTGATCGGTCGGCACGCACGTCAGGTCGCGGCACAGGATGCGTGGTCGTACGTGGCCGGACTGACCGTTGGCCAGGACTTTTCCGAGCGGGCTCTACAACTAACAGGGCCTGCACCCCAATTCTCGCTGGGAAAATCCTACCCAGGATTCGCGCCGCAGGGCCCATGGCTGGTCACCATCGACGAGGTCGCGGAACCGAACAATCTCGGAATCGAATGCAAAATCAACGGCGAGACTGTGCAGAAGAGTTCGACGGACAGACTGATCTTTTCCGTGCCGAACTTGATCGAAACCCTGTCGTCCGTCGTGCCCTTGATGCCGGGCGATGTCATTTTCACCGGCACACCGGCAGGCGTCGGTGGGGCCCGAAAGCCACCTCGGTTCTTGAAATCTGGCGACGTGATCGAGACGACGATCGAGGGCATCGGCGGTCTTCGCCAAACGTGCGACCCAGCGCACTAGCTTGCCGAGAATGAGAAGGGAAAATCCATGCCGCTGCATCGCCTTACTCGCATTACCATGGGCGTCCCCGACGTCATCGCGACTGCTGCTTACTACATCGACTTCGGATTGCTGCCGGCAGTAGATCAAAGAAACCGAAACGTGTTCAACCTCAGCACTGTTGACGGCGGTGAACAACTCTCCATCACGCGGTCGACGCGTCGCCGTTTGGTCGATCTCGGAGTAGGTGTCGACGATCCCGACGACCTTGCACGCGTGACAAGTTCACTGCAAGGGCTAGGGCTCGAGATAACCCGCACGCCGTCATCCGTCGAAGCGGTCGATCCAGGAACACGAGTACGTGTCCGCGTCGAGATTGCGGCACGAATCGAATCTGAGCCGACGCCGGCGCCACATTACAACACGCCAGGTGTGATCACTCGGAAGAACGAACGCGCATCGAGTGTGCAGAGGCAAGGGAAGGTCCGACCACGAAAGCTGGGCCATGTCGTACTCGGATCGACGAATCAAGAAGCCTCGCAACATTTTTTCACCGAAGGCATCGGGTTCAAAGTCAGCGACACGGTCGACGGAGTGGCCGCGTTCATGCGCTGCTCTACCGATCATCACAACATCCTGGTCCAGAGCGCACCCACCGAGCTCCTTCACCACACGTCGTGGCAGGTCGATGATGTAGACGAGATCGGCCGCGGCGCAACCGCGATGCTCGAAACAGATCCGGACAGACACGTGTGGGGGCTAGGACGGCATGCCATCGGCTCCAACTTCTTCTGGTATTTGAAAGACCCAGCAGGAAACTTCTCCGAGTACTACTCCGACATCGACTGCATCGTCGACGATGCCCTGTGGAAGCCGGGAGTGTGGGAAGGCGCGCGCGCTCTGTACGACTGGGGTCCACCACCACCGCCTTCCTTTCTGGCACCCGAAGACTTGGCAGCCCTCATGACGGGGGCGCACTCCGAATGACGATCAAGACAAATTGCGTCCAATTGTCCCGACCCGAAGCGGCCATCACCGGCGACTCCATCATCGCGCGCTTCGTTGGCAAGGTGAGCCGGAAGTACGACATCGACATCTCCGATTACGGTCTGCTGCATGCCTGGTCAGTGTCAGACCCCGAGGCATTCTGGGCCGAAGTGTGGGAGTTCTTCGGCGTCGTGTCGTCGCAGCAATATCATCAAGTGCTTGACAGCCGACGTATGCCGGGCGCGAGATGGTTCGAGGGCGCGCGTCTGAACTATGTCGATCAGATACTTCGATATGACGGACGGTTACAGACCCCTGCCATGGTGGCGATCCTCGAGGACGGCACGCGTCGCGAGATTAGCTGGCGCGAACTGCACCGCCGCGTTGCGGGGTTCGCCCACACACTCCGCGTAAACCAGGTCGAAGTTGGCGATCGTGTGGTGGGGTACCTCCCCAACGCCGATGAAGCGATCATCGCTTTTCTCGGCGCGGCGGCAGTCGGTGCCGTCTGGGCATGTTGTGCTCCCGACTACGGCACATCAGCAGCTGCGGATCGGCTTGCTCAGCTCGAGCCGACCGTGCTCGTGGGTGCAACGGCATACGAATTTGCGGGAACGGTACGCGACCGACGTGATGTCTTGGCAGAACTGGTCGATCGACTGGGCCCTCGACTTGTGGTCACAGTTCCACGTGGCGGCATCGAAATCACCGACGTAATCGAGTCGCACGGGACCAGGTGGATCACGTGGGACGCTGCAGTGAACGGAGACGGCGGAGGGGTAAAGCTCCCCTTGCAGACTGCTCAAGTCTCGGCCGACCACCCCCTGTGGGTCCTCTTCTCGTCGGGAACGACAGGTGTCCCCAAGGGGATTGTGCACGGGCATGCCGGTGTCGTCGTGACACACCTGATGACGCTCGGACTTCACCAGGACCTGTCCGAGGGCGACACACTGTTCTGGTACACGACGACGAACTGGATGTTGTGGAACGTCGTCGTCTCAGCGCTTCTTGCAGGAGTCACCACTATTGCCTACGAGGGGAGTCCAACCCATCCCAGCGTCGACCGCCTCTGGAAGATCGTAGAACAGGAACATGTCACCCAAATGGGCACGAGCCCTGGCCTATTGCAGCTCGCATCGTCCGCCGGGCTACGGCCCGGGGTCGACCACGATCTCTCAGAACTTGTCCAGATCATGGCAACCGGCGCTCCGGTGTCGGAGGCGCTCCATCGATGGACAGCCGATGCAGTGTCGCCCCAGATACCGTTGATCTCGACCAGCGGCGGTACCGACGTCGTCAGTTCTTTCGTCGGTGGCGCACCCTGTCTGCCTTCCTACCTCGGGGAGATCTCCGGTCCCATTTTGGGAGTCGCTATCGCGGCGTTCGACGACGCCGGGCATGCAGTGCGCGATACTGTGGGTGAACTCGTCGTCACACTGCCCATGCCCTCGATGCCAATCGGCTTCTGGCACGATCCTGGTGACCAGCGATATCGCGACGCCTATTTTGACGTGTTCCCGGGTGTGTGGCGCCACGGGGACTGGGTGACCCACACGTCACGCGGCTCCTTCATCCTGCACGGACGGTCTGATGCCACTCTCAACCGCAACGGCGTGCGCCTCGGGTCAGCAGATCTGTATCAAGTGGTCGAAGGGGCCTGCGGCGTAGATGAGGCACTTGTTCTCGGAGTGGAGCGAGCCGACGGATCGTATCGGATGCCGATGTTCCTCGTGCCTAAAGCCGGTCACACAGTCGACGACGAGGCAATCGATGAAATCAGGAACAAGCTCCGTGTCGAATGCTCGCCCAGACATGTTCCCGACGAGTTCCATGTGGTCTCGGCAATTCCGCACACCAAGACCGGTAAAAAGCTCGAAGTGCCTCTCAAACGAATTCTTCAGGGCGCTTCGGTCGACGACGTACTGAGTGTGGGCGCAGTCGACCGGCCCGATCTCATCATTTACTACGTAGAACTCGCTCAACGCTGGGCAGACGAAGAAGCTCAGACTTGATAGCAACCCAACCGCAATGGAGAAGGACATGACCGAAGAAGGAACTAGGTCCGAAGCAGCGAATGCTGCCACACACGCGAGACAGTTACCAGATTCGCGGAACATCTTTGTCTCGCACCGATTCCCGGAAAGTCAGGTCGATCTTGGTGAAGTGGTGATGAACTTCGCGGAGGCGGGCTCTGCGGACAACCCGGCACTGCTCCTCCTCCCCGAGCAGACCGGATCGTGGTGGAGTTACGAGCCGGTGATGGGTCTTCTGGCAGAGAATTTTCATGTCTTTGCCGTCGATATTCGTGGGCAAGGTCGCAGCACCTGGACGCCACGGCGATACAGCCTGGACAACTTCGGCAATGATCTGGTGCGTTTCATCGCTCTGGTCATCAAACGCCCTGTCGTCGTGGCAGGGAACTCCTCGGGGGGGCTGCTGGCCGCCTGGCTTTCGGCGTACGCGATGCCAGGCCAGATCCGTGCAGCATTGTGTGAGGACGCACCGTTCTTTGCGTCGGAGTTGGTCCCCGCATACGGTCACTCGGTTCTGCAGGCGGCGGGTCCGGCATTCGAGTTGTACCGGGACTTCCTCGGGGACCAGTGGTCGATTGGGGACTGGAAAGGGTTCGTTGAGGCAGCCAAAGCGTCGCCGGCAAAGGCTATGCAATTATTTCCGACCCCGGATGAGGCGCCGCAGAATCTCAAGGAATACGACCCGGAATGGGGGCGCGCATTCTTCGAAGGGACTGTGGCACTGCACTGCCCACACGACAGGATGCTCTCGCAAGTCAAGACACCAATTCTCATCACTCATCACGCGCGGACGATCGACCCCGAGACGGGCGAGCTGTTGGGCGCGCTCTCCGACCTTCAGGCAGAGCATGCGCAGGACATCATTCGGTCTGCGGGCGTTCGGGTGGACTATCAGTCGCACCCCGACGCGCTTCACATGATGCATCTGTTCGACCCCGCTCGTTACGCGGAGATCTTGACATCCTGGTCCGCAACACTGCCTGTGAACGACTAGACCAGGAACTGTCCCCACTAACTCGTGCGTCGACGACGCATAAATGCGAGCCCATTTTTGATGCAACCCCCGATCATCTGAAGGAGTGCAGTGCCTGTCAGCACAGAGAACAGGAATCCAAGTCACCTCGGCAAAGGACCAAACATAACTCCGACACCTTTGGGTGGGGCGGCATTAGCCGACCTCTTCTCACTAGAAGACGTTGTTACTGTGGTGACAGGTGGTTCCCGAGGGATCGGTCGGATGATCGCGGAAGGTTTCGTCGTCGCCGGGGCCCGCGTTGTAATAACCGCTCGCTCGGCGAACGAATGTGAAGCGGCCGCCGCGCAAATGCGCTCATGGGGAGACTGTCGAGCTATCGCCGCAGATTTGTCGACCGTCAGCGGTATCGACGACTTTTCGAAGCGGTTGCTCGAGATGGAGTCTCGAATCGATGTGCTCGTCAACAATGCCGGGGCTGCCTGGGGAGACTCATTCGAGACCTTCCCCGAATCAGGCTGGGACAAAGTGGTCGATCTCAATCTCAAGACACCGTTCTTCCTCACTCAGCGACTGTTCCCGGCTCTTCGCCGCTCGGATGACGAGCAACCGGCGAAGGTCATCAACATCACCTCGATCGATGGTCTCACGCTCGGACAACACGAGACTTACTCGTATCACGCAAGCAAAGCTGGCCTGATCCATCTCACACGCCGTATGGCGGCCCGACTTGTCGGCGAGGGGATCGTGGTGAATTCGATAGCTCCGGGCGCATTCGCCTCGCAGATGAACAAAGAAGCACGCGATGACGAAGAGACTCATTCGAGAATCATTCCCGCACGTCGAATCGGTTCCCCGGCCGATATCGCCGCATCAGCCATCTACCTCGCAGCTAGGGCCGGTGATTACGTTGTCGGTCAAACGCTCGTCGTGGACGGTGGGGTGACCAATACACGACGAGAAGGTCCAGTTGAGTCCACTGCACCGGCTGTCTCGTCATATTGATGGCGCCGTTGACTGCGCTCTCAATACCCATCAACGTCACGAAGGAATACTGCTGTGCCCGAAGCCGTTATCGTGTCCGTCGCACGCTCGCCAATAGGTCGCGCCCGCAAGGGCTCGCTCAAGAACATTCGCCCGGATGACCTAGCAGTACAGATGGTTGAGGCCACACTGGCCAAGGTGCCCGCGTTGAACCGGGCCGACATCACTGATCTCCACCTCGGTGTTGCTCAACCAGCTGGGGAGAGCGGTAATAACCTCGCCCGGGCAGTGGCAGTCCTTGCGGGTATGGACAACCTGCCTGGCGTCACAGTCAACCGATACTGCTCGTCTAGCCTCCAAACCACCCGTATGGCGTTTCACGGCATCAAAGCTGATGAGGGGGACGTGTTCCTCTCAGTCGGTGTCGAGACGGTCAGCCGGTTCATGAACGGGTTCTCTGACGATCCCAAGGCACAAAACCCCAGGTTCGCCGAGGCCGTTCAGCGCAACCGCATCCGTGCTCAGGGTGGTGCGGACAGTTGGACGGACCCGCGCGAACACGGTCTGCTCCCAGACGTGTACATCGACATGGGTGAGACTGCGGAAAACGTCGCGCAGCGCATCGGCATGAGCCGTCAGGAACAGGACGAGTTCAGCGTCCGCAGCCATAACCTGGCGGAGATAGCGATCGGTAACGGCTTCTGGGCCAAGGACATCACACCAGTTACCCTCGCCGACGGCACATGCGTGAGCGCAGACGACGGCCCACGCGCAGGGGTGACCTACGACACTGTTTCGCAACTCAAACCTGTTTTTCGGCCCGACGGCAGCGTTACGGCAGCCAACGCTTGCCCGCTCAACGACGGCGCTGCCGCGTTGGTCATCATGAGCGACATCAAAGCCAAGCAACTCGGCCTGACACCACTCGCGCGCATCGTTGCTACCGGCGTGAGTGGCCTGTCCCCGGAGATCATGGGTCTCGGGCCGATCGAGGCGGTCAAACAGGCACTCGGACACGCCAAGCTCGGCATCGACGACATCGACCTATGGGAGATAAACGAGGCGTTTGCTGTTCAGGCTCTCGGATCGGCGCAGGCGCTCGGCATCCCGATCGACAAGCTCAATGTCAACGGCGGAGCGATCGCCATCGGGCATCCGTTCGGAATGACGGGGGCGCGTATCACCAGTACCCTCATCAACTCCTTGCAGCACCATGACAAACAGTTCGGCGTCGAGACCATGTGCGTAGGCGGCGGCCAGGGCATGGCAATGGTCCTTGAGCGGCTCTCATAAAGACCGTGTAGCAGCGTAGTAGCAGCCACTGCTCAGCTCGAACAGTCCCGCAACCGGCTCGGCGGTCGTCACGTCGCCGCGAATCAAGCTGGACCTCGACGTAAAAGACAGCAGTAAGGACCGCGCCGCTCGGGTGAGATGTTCACACGCAAGACACACCCGCCAACCTCGCTGCCAGCATGTTTCCGTACGGGCGTCGAGATCGGCGATGAGCATGCCATCGACCGTGGATTCGAAAGCCACCCCCACCGATCACGCCGTGCCGATGCTCGGAGAGAGCCGCGGCCGCAACATTGTTTCGTCCCCGGACTTTCCGGCATGGCACGGTGTCGGTCTTTGGACACCAGTGTCCTGCTCGGCGCCGCGACATCGTCGGGCAGCTCAGGAACACCGATACTGCGCCGGCACGGGGGTACGGCGGGAGTCATTTTGCTGCACATGCCGACAACTGGTGCCGTGAAGCCTGCAGTACTAATTCTCCGCAGCTCCTTCGTCATTCATTCAAGCGAAAGGACGAGTTCATGTTCAGGAAAATGCGCGACCGACAAGGTATGAAACCCTCAATAGGGATGGCGTTGTGCACATCAGCATTACTCACAGCCACAATCGGTTGCTCCGGACCGGCATCGCCAACCAATGAGACATCTCCGACGCCGCGAAGTGACCCGCCAAATATCCTGATGGTCCTCATGGACGATCTCGGCTACAGCGACATCGGCGCCTACGGCAGCGAAATCTCCACCCCCGTCATCGACGCACTGGCACGGCAAGGGACCCAGTTCACCGACTTCCACGCCTATTCAGTGTGCGCACCCTCACGGGCAGCACTGATGACCGGACAAGATCCACACCGCGTCGGACTCGGTTCCATGGAGGGCGCCATCGCGCCCGGAATCCCCTTGAACACACCGGGTTACAAAGGTTCACTCGAAGGCCGCTACACCTCCATCGCCCAAATACTCTCCGACGCCGGATACAACACGTACCAAGCAGGAAAATGGCACCTCGGAACCGGGCCAAATCAGACCCCACAAGCCCTGGGATTCGACCAGAACTACACCATGTATCAAGGCGGCGCATCACATTACGCCGACGCGCTGCGCCTGGTAGCCGGCCAACAACCCCCCGCTGACCAAGTCACCTACGAACACAACGGCCAACGCATCGACCAGCTCCCCGCAGACTTCTACTCCACCAATGCCTATACCGATGAGATGCTCACCATGATCGACAATGGGCAGGACGAGGGCCGCCCGTTCTTCGGCTACCTCGCCTATACCGCCCCGCACGATCCCCTGCATGTCCCGGACACCGAGCTCATACAAAAGTACTTCGAGCTCTACTCCGGCAAAAGTGTTGAACAACTGCGGGCCAACCGAATTGATGCCATGGCGGACAACGGACTCATCAACCGTGACATCGCTACACGTTGGCCGGTGCAGACACCCGAAGCCACGACACTTACCTCCGAACAACAACGTGACCTGACCTACCGCATGGCTGTGTACTCGGCCATGATCGAGCACGTCGACACCCAGCTCGGCCGTATCGTCGAACACCTGAAAGCCACCGGCGACTTCGATGACACTCTGATCGTCGTGGCCAGCGATAACGGCGCATCCGGACTCTCATCCGAGATGTATGCCCGCGCGCCCGGCGCCCGCCAATGGCTCACCGAGCACTACCACCTCATCGGAGACATCGACGCGTACGGCAAAGCCGGTTCCTTCCCCGTGCCCTCCCTTTCCAACGCTCAAGTGTCTTCAGGCCCCTATTTTCACACCAAAAACACCCTCTACGAGGGCGGCATCCGGGTACCGCTGATAGTCAAGACCCCGAACGCTGCGAACGACCAGGACAGCCCCCGGATAGTCGATACCTTCGCTCACATCAGCGACCTTTACCCCACCTTCGCTGACTATGCAGGCGCATCGTTGCACGAACCCAATGAACTTTCAGGCAACTCCGCCAAACCACTGCTCGACGGGACGACCAACACCATCGGCGACGATCAGTTCGGCTGGGAGCTATTCGGCGAACGAGCCTTCCGTGACGGCGACCTCAAACTAGTCTTTGCAACACCAGGCAACAGCGGCACCGGACAATACGCGCTATACGACCTGAGTAAAGACCCCGGCGAGACCACCGACCTGGCCAGCGAACAACCCGATCAAGTACGACGACTGTCCGACCTGTGGGACCAATACGCAGCCGACAACAACGTCATCCCGGTCGAATTCGCAGCCGTCAACGCCGCCAGCGAGGCACTCGCCCCGGTGATCTACGCCATGGACTGGGCCGAATAGCGCACATCCGCCAGGAAGTCACGAGCACGGCAACGCGGCGGCGCGAAGGCGCGGCACGCTACATTGATCGTTTCCCGGAGCCAAACAGCTGCAACGTCTCCAGGGCGCTTACGATGCTTCAGACGCTCACAGTGTTGCGGCGATCCCTAGAATCCGCCGGACGGTGAGGAGCCTTTCTGGACCACACAAACTGGAAAAGGTCCCGCCCGGTTGCTGCGGGCCGCACCATTTCGATCAGACGGCCAAACCGATCGACACAACCCGGTAGTCGCTCTTGCTCTCCGGACGATGCGGCAGGTTCGCACCGGCGTTCTCTGCATTCCATTCAGCGGCTCGCTGCACGGCCCTACGGATCGCGCGGCGTTCGGCCTGGTCGAAGCCTTCCGGCGCGGCGACGTTCACGGTGAAGAGGTCGTCCTTGAACTCGACTCCCGCCGTGGCCTGAACCTCGACCTCGTACGCGTGCGAGTCGCACTCGGTGTCGACGGCGCCGCGGATCTGGTGCGGTGTGGGTCGACGCTCCCCCATGTCCACCCCGACTCCGAAGAACCCCACACGGGCAGCGACCTCACGTTTGTCTTCTCCGCCCGGGGCCACGATCACTGCCGCGCGATGAGCCAACGCCTGCTGCACTCTGCCGAAGCCCCCGTTGGTAATCACCAACGCTGTGCGCGGCAACAACCACCCGTAGTCCACGTCCTCCGCTACCACCGCGTTCGCCGGGACCGGAGTGGAAATCGAGTGCACCGAGGCGCCGCCGGTGGAGACCACGACCGTGACCGGAAGATCGGCCAGAGCGCGCAACGCCAGGACGGCCAACTGAGTGAAGTCGTGGTTGTCGAGTGTGCCCTGGGCGCGCAGGCCGGGACCGGGACGGCGGGCGGCGTCGGCGGCCTGTACAGCGGCGGTGCGGGTGGGTCGTCACTGGCCCCTGCGCGCACGACACTGTCGTTGTCCGATGCTGCGCCGTCGGTGACGATCACCTACCAACCACCTGTGACTCCGCAGCCACCGACGTGCACCGGATCTGCGTGCCTTCCGGCTGGATTGTTCGGTAGCAGATGATCGTTCAGGCGTTGACTGTATCGGCGTTGAAGTCACAAACACTGTGGCGCAACACAACCCAGCATCACAATCTTCTGCAGCGCACACAGTTCAAAGTCGAGAGTAATTCGATGACCGGTAAATCTTCGGCACGAGCGTGGGCGGCCGCAGCCGCAGCCGCTGTCAGTGCGTCTCTGTTGACCGTTCCTGGTATCGCATCGGCGGATCCACTCCCCTCCGGGTGCACCCAAGCCGAGCCGGCGGGTCCGATGACGTGCGTCTACACCTCCGGTGTCAATGAGCTGCTTCTACCCGAAGGGGTCACCCAGCAAACCGCAAAACAACCGCAAAACTCAAAGCACCGAAATGCTCGCTACTTCAATTGCATTCAACGTTCACGAAAACACCACCGTACACAACCCGTGAAGCCCACTCCGCACCAAATAGATGCCGAAACCTACTCCCACGCCACAACATTCAAGACAATCGAAACACTGAATATCAGACACGCCCAGCCCCTACCCGCACACGCCATTGCAGTGTGCAAAAATTCGCCATGAAAATCACCCGCATCGAGACCACCAACGTCGCAGGCCTCGTCGACGGACACACAGACCTACCGGATGCGCAGGTCACCGCAGTTGCCGGCGCCAACGGCACCGGTAAATCGAAGCTGCTCGCGTGCATGCTTATTCCGTGGACACTGCAAATGCCTACTGCGCGCGACCCCGAATCCAACGTCGAGGTCAACGTAACTGTTGCTTTCACCGAGGCAGAACGAGCAATTCTCAATGAATTCGCAACCCAATCAGGGTGGGCATACGACGCTCCCGTTCCCGATCAGGTGATCTATATGGCAAAGGCTCAACCCCTCGCCGGGTACACCGTGATGCCGAGTACCAGCGTCGACACGCTACAGAACGCGCTCAGAAGCAGCCAAGTTCTCAAACGTCAGCCAAGCCTTGACCTCGTTTTTCTTCCTGCCGAACGACGCCTACTACCCCCGAATTACGCCGGCGTGGACCTAAAACAACTCAGCGAAGAAGCTGCGATCGCTAAGCTCGCCGAAGCTCGGAGCACTGTCCAAAATTTCGGGCGTCTCGATGACGCGGAATTCGAGAGTTACGCTACCGCTCTCTGCGTGCAGGGCTCACTTCCACGTGAGAACCCGATTTCGTCAGATGAGTCTAAAGCGAGCCGATGGGATGCATTCAAAACTGCGGTGGACGAACTGCTTCACCCAAAAACCCTACTTCCACTTACAGCCGAACACAGCACAGGGCTACGTATAGGGCTGCCGGACAGTACGACACACCCAGTTCACGATCTTTCCAGTGGAGAACGGCAAGCACTCATCATCATCAGTCGTGTCTTTAGAGCCGGCGAAGGCCAGAGCTTCGTCGTGATCGACGAACCCGACGCCTACCTACATCCCGCACTGAGCACACGGCTATTGAAAGCCTTACGGCCCGGCCTCGCAGAACACGGCCGCATGCTCCTCGCCACTCACAGTCCAGCCATCCTCGACGCCGTCTCGCCGTCCGCGATCTTGCGGCTCAGTCACGACAACCCCCCGCAACTTGTCAAAAATGAGTCTGACCGACTTGACCTATACCGAGAGGCTGGCTTTCGGGCAAGCGCACTCACACAGGCAGAGATCCTCGTGCTCACCGAAGGCGACTTCGATGCGACTGTAATCCCGCAATTGCTACCCACAGTTACAAGTAGCTCGATGCAATCCGCGGGTGGCCGGCTAGCCGTACTCAACCAGGTGAAGTCTCTCTCGAAATACGAGCTACCCATCATAGGCATCGTCGATGCCGACGTACGAGCGCCCGCCCCAAGCAGAGAGATAAAGGATCGCGTTCACGTCTGGCCTGCCGCTGACATCGAAGGCGTACTGCTCCAAGACGATGCATTCATCACCAAAGCAATAGAAGGCAACCTTCTCCGCCCCCAGACGTGCCCGTCACTCGTGTCCACCCGAACAGTGCTGCGCCAACTACTCCTCTCGTATAGAGAAAACGCAATTGCCGAATACGCGCAGCGACTCCTTCGCGAAGAGTCGTCCATCGCCTGGCCATCGCCCCGCGGCGACGACGCACTCTCTCGGCTTCGAAGCATCGCGACACCATCGCGGACCGCTATAGATGAAACAGCGATCGAGAACGCGATCGCTGCCGCGGAAATAGCCTGGAACGAAGCACTCCCCGATCCATGGACAATGGTGAGAGGTAAGTACATCATCGCCGACTTCGTCTCCAAACACACCGTTCTCAACAGTTCCGGAGATTTCGTTTCAGCGGTCCTCGCACACACGCCAAAGGTCGCAGCTATGGAAGCTCTCCAAAAGCTCATCGACGACGCGCTAGCGAAGACCTGAACACACTGAAATACAACAACATTCAAAACAGCTACAACCCGGCCTCGCAGCCACCCCACCCCGATCACACACACCACAACGGCCCTCACCCGCGGGTACACGCCAGCGAGTGTGGGCCGTTGTTTCGGTCCGGGACTACACCCCGCACCGTTCCTCACCTCGACAATCCTCGGCACGATCGAGCACGCTGCGCCACATCACGCCCAGCGCCTCCGCCAAAAGATACAGGTCACCGACCAGATCAGTCGAGTCCCGTCAGCTCATCGCGTGTGTAGATCACGCCAATCCCCTCATGTTCAAGGCCGATGGTGATGCCGGCACTGGCAGCAGCCTCGAGGATGTCCAACCGGAGAAGCAAGGTTGCTTTGCCATCCTCCAACGCGTCTAGGTGGCCGCCCTTCACCAGACCCCAGGCAGCCTGTCGGGCAAGCTCGCTCAGTTGCACCGTAGCTTCAGCGTCGCTCATTCGGGTTCCTCTCGTAGGGTGGTCACACTCTGCATCCCGGCTACATCATGTGCAACCGCGAGCGGTGCCTACCCGGCAAGGGATAAGCGTCGCGCTATCGGATTGAGGAATTGCCTAGGCCAGCCCGTAGGCCGCGCGCAGACGCTTACGGCTTCTGTCTGGCGCCGGAGGGTTCAAAACGTCAAGGTTGTGGAGGGATCGGGCTAGGCAGGGGTGTTCCCGCGTCGAACGAGGGTTGGGCCTGAACCCATTCACGTCTCTCCCTCCAGATCCGTTTCATCTCGTCTTCAACGAACATGTACGAGGCCGCCATGATCGGAGCGCCGATCAGCAAGACCCAATCGACGGGTGCGAATCCGGCACGAGCTGGCGGCCAAATGAGTCCCAGCGTGGCTGCGGAGGTAGCGCCGACCGCTCCGATCCGACCGCTCAGGTAGCTGGCCACGGCTCTCATTGTCGTCGGAAATCTCCTGGTCGCCGCGATCCTCAAAGTCAGTGCGTGGCTGTCTTTGTTTAGGAGCAATGCAGCGTCGGAATCTGTTGGGACGTACTGCAACCCTTTTTGGTTACGCTCGGCCCTCCATAGGGCGCGGCGTTCCCACGTCCAGTATTGCCACGCGGCGGGCACTCCGACAATGAACGTACCCACCGCGACACCCACGGTGACAAGCGAGATCAGTTCCATGCCGCGCATAGTACGGCTGCTTCCTCGACGTCAAGCCCGGACACTGCGACGATGAGACGGCTACGAAATTGCGTTTAGCGGGTCGTTCGTCGGTCGCTATGCGTTTTCGGCGTTGCCGCGTGCGTGCACCTGTACGACCGACTTCCGAACGGCCCAGGTGTCGCCCACGCGGATAGCGGGGAGCTTGGCCGTTTTGATAGATTTCAGGATGCTCTGGCGGCTCATCTCCAGCTCTTCTGCTGCTTCTACTGACCGATACGAGCGCCGGCAGCTTTGAATGCGATTCTGCACCAATACAATTCAAAATCTGCAGTGGATATGTCCGATGCGCCGAATCCGCAGACACAAGACCTCCGCCGCTGACGCCGGAGATCCACCTCCCGCGCAACCCTCCCGAGTGAGAAGACAGGCCGCGTGACATTAGTGGTCAACGATGAATGTAAAGCCACCCGGCGGCAACTCATGCACGAGGACCTCGTTGCCGACACCGGTGACAATCGTCAGATAAAACTTGGGCTCACCGTCTATCTCGACGACCGAATTCATCGTCACCCCACGTTGGCGGGGGACCCGCCGGAAAACCACTTCCCCGCCCTGCACCTGCGCACCAGGATGACGCGACCGCGCGGTGTCGAGGACAACCGCGCGGACACATCGAGGTCGACGAGGTCGTCATCGGCGGTGACAAGTGAAGGCTGAAAGTCATTGAGTGGGAACGGAAGATGCAGCGGCGTCGGATCCGGCTGCTGCGGCAGCGGAGGTTGATCGGAAAAGTCGACATCCCACGCCAACGCCCCCTCGGTCACCGACGGGACCAGGTACGAATGCTCGGACCTGGACTCGACACTTCGGCGAACCGAATCCACGTACTCGGTCAGGGAGCCGAACAGGGGGCCGCCCTCGTCCGCTGCCTCCGCCGCGAAATAGCGGATGCACCCATGCTGTTCGCCCTCGCGGGTGTCGACATAGAGAAAATCACCCGCACCGTCCTGGGCGAACGGAATGTATTCAGGGACAAACATCTCAGCCGTTTCCCCTGCATGCTGCGCCCGAACCGTGGCAGGCCAATCCGGCCCCAGATCATCGATCGGATGCAGAATTTCACTACCAAGCTTGTGCGTGGCGACCACCTGTTCCAGCGACAACAGTTCGACCCCCGGCAGAACTTCACCGACGAACTGATCGTCTTCCGAACGGAAAGCCTGGCCATCGTGCAGAGCGAAGAACTCACGCAGCTCCGCAGTCCACGAAGCGGTCGCGCCTTCGGCGGCCTCCCGCTCCGCCACAACCCGAGGCGCACGCACCGCCGCGGCCGTGACCGGTGCGCAGTCGCGAAGAACGTCCACATAAGCCTGCCATGCATCGGTCAGTGTCATGGTCCGAATCTATCGGCGAACAAGCACAACCGTCCTCGCACCCGACGAAAACACACCACTATCCCCGATCAACCGGCATCGACCACTCGGGCTCAGACGGCGGTTGCCGCCTCCTCGAATAAAACGCCGCACCCATCAACACCCACCCGACGACAGCGAACACCGACGCCCCGCCGTCGAACACCACCCGCCCCTCGCGCACATCGTCGACCACAGAACCCGAAAGGGGCCACGCAAACTGGAAAGGTCCGGCCCGGTTGCTGCGGGCCGGACCATCCGACCAAAAGGTCTGTTCTGTACGGTTGCCTTCCCACCGATACCCGAAGGACACGCATGACCACCCAAAACTCAGGACAAACTGCACACGGAACCACCTGCACAACTAGCGAGAAGAATTCCGGGTTTTTCTGGGGGATCCTCCTTTCGATAGCCGCGGCTGGTCTTATCTGGTTTGCACTTGACTACGCCCAAGCCGAAATGCTCACGGCACCGGGCGAAGCAGTGACTTCAGTGGGCGGCGAACAGCTCTTCCAGATATCCAGGTCATCAGCCTTCGCTGTCGGTGCGCTCGGCGCCGTCGTGGCGATCGTTCTCGGCTACCGCCGCCAAAAATCGACCGAGACCACGCATCAGCACCTCGTTGCCACGACCGAAACGAACCTCGAGCTCGAACGCGCCAAACAAGATGCAGAACGAGTTGCGGACATGCACGACCGCTACACCAAAGCTGTCGAACAACTGGCGAATGAAGAACCTACGATCCGTCTGGGTGGAGTCCATGCCATCGCCGCGCTCGGTGACGACTGGACAAGCATTGGGATCTACAAACAGCGCCAGGTCTGCGTTGACCTCTTGTGCTCCTATCTTCGTAGCGTCCCCCGAATCAACGAAGAGTTCGAGAGCAGTACGCAGGAACTGGTGGGCTGGGACGCCGACGACGTCTTCCTGAAAAAAGACCGCGATGTCCGCAAAGCCGCGCTCGAATGGCTCAGCCGAGTTGCCACCGCAAACTACCCCTGGCCAGGTCACCCGGACCTGAATCCCCTAAACGTGGTCACTATTGACCTCCGTGGAATCTCTCTCCGCAAGATGGACATGCGCTTCAGCCGTCTTGTACATCTACCGATGGAAAACGCCGATCTATATGGAACCAGACTCATGGGCGCGAATCTGAGCGGAGCGAACCTACTTCACGCTGACCTGTCCTATGCCCGACTGGAAAACGCTGACCTCCGTGGCACAATGCTGCCAGGCGCGGATATGCAGGGCACCCGCCTAGACGACGCGAAGATGCAGAAAGCGCAATTGCCAGGCGCGAAACTAATCGGCACCACATTTGACGGCGCGGATCTCACTGACGCCAATCTGAAAGGCGCAACCATCGACCAACGCGTCACCTTCCTCGAAGCCACCCTGGTCAGGACAGACTTCACAGGAGTGCGAGGCTTCGGGGTCCCGGTAGATGTGAGCGGCGCCAAAGACATCACCGACGTCATAGGTCTTCGAACCCCACGAAGGGTCCGAAGCGCAGACAACGAAGACTCCGACAACCAACCCGCCACCGGAATCGACGACACCGAAGCCGTCCCCGACTCCGCCAGCTAGAAGGGCACAACCTAGTGGGCTTCAACCCCACCAGAAGTCGATTCGCCTTGCGACAATGACGACCTCACCACCAGCCGAGGAGATTCCACCGATGACCACCACCGCCCGCACCTACACCTCGAATGTCGTCGTCCGGTAGTCCGACATCGCGGTCACGATGTGGATCGAGAAGCTCCGCGTCGTCGATGTCACCCTCCGCTACGAGGTGCGCTCCGCACACGCCTCCCCGGACTCGAAGCCTGCGATCACCGCCACCACCCAACTCGCGTTCGCCGATCCCGAAGCCGGCACGCTGCGACGCCTGTCCGTCGACGAGCGGGCCGCACTCACAACGTGGACCACAACAGACCGACCCCAAAGCAGCACGCGCCGCTAAACATTGACACAGAACTGCGGCGACGCTCGCCGTGGACCAACTGAAAGGCTTCCCATGACGAATCCTGCTGGCTGGCATCCGGACCCCGCAGGCAACAATCAACTCCGCTACTGGGACGGACAGCAGTGGACATCCGCGACGCAGCCGATGCCCGAAGCTGCACCACAATCCGAGCCACCATCACCTGAGACGCCCGAAGCTGCACAGAAGCGGAAGCGAACCAACCTCATCGCAGCCGGAATCGCAGGCGCCGTGATCGTCGGATTCCTCGGCTATGCCTTCGTCGGCAACAGTGGTGACGACAAAGAAACGGCGGCTGCCAAGACCACCACATCACAAGCGGCACAAACAACTGCCCCAACAGATTTTGTCGCTGACAAGAAGGCGGCCCGCGCAGCGTGCGACCAAGCCATCATTGACAAGTGGAACCCTTCGATCGATCCATCCGTATTCGCGTTTCAGTCTTTACAGTCTGGCGACAACGTCACAGTGACCGGAGCGATCGATACGTCATCAGGTTCGGACAAAGTCCGGTACGAATTCACTTGCACCGCAAAACGATCCGGCATCATTTTCACCGCTCAGATCACCGAATCGAAGGTAGCACCTGTCACCACAACCGTTGCGCCAACTACGACGATCACGACGTCGACCACTTTGCCTGTCGCCGCTCAGACATCGAAACCACTTCCGAGCACGTGCAAGGTGCCGGCACAATCAGTAATCGATCAGATCGACGCATCATTCATCGAGGCCGATCAGCACCTCGAAGACGTGTTCATGGTCTACGGACGCAAAGATGTCGCGTACATCGGAGCGAACATCATGGACTCGGCCGGCGGCCGGGTATCAAGCGCCGATGTCTGGGCGCAGAGCGACGGCATGATCTTCTCTCTCTCAAGTGATGCTCGACGACGCACCGCCTTCCCAGATGGACGGCAACTGCTCGACATCAGCGCAGGCGATCAATACGGCTCAGCCGTATCTGACTGCATCATGATTAGCGTCATCAACCGAAACGTCACCGGCGGAAACTGATGCCAAGCCGACTCTCGTTGCGATAACCGGCCTCGCCCTCACGCGCACTGAATCTCGTGTCGTGCGCAGGCGAGTACACATCCGATCCGTTCGGGAAGCCATGCACCCTCGGATAACACTGTCTGGTTTGGTTGACACCACTCGTGAAGGACAAGACAAAAAGTGACGACCCTAGAACTCGATCTGCACCAGTCGCAGCGCCCCAGCAAGTACGCACGTTATCCACGGCGCTTCCTCTTACTCGGATCGGAGTATCCCCACCAGCCACCCCCTTCAGGATTCTGTGTCGGGCTGGGTGGTCGCTCTACCGGCTCAGACATTGCGCTACGCATCAGCTCCAGCTCCTTCAAGTCGTTGGCGCGCTTCTGTTCGGCCAGCAACCTCTCCTCGAAATTCCGGTTCTGCTTCACTCCCGACTTCGACGCTCGGGCTTCGCGCTTTCCTTGCTTCACCAGCTTGTCACCGTTGGACTGCCAGTGAACCAGACCAAGTGTGTTGGCGCTTATAACCTTACGTATCAATCCCATGATTACTCCTAATGATCTGGAAATCCTAGGTCGTCCTAGTCTGGTGATATCGACGCAGCCTCAGGCTGGTGAGCGACCAGACACGCAACGAGTGCGGCTGTCCAGCTGCTTGCCTGCATCAGAACTGATTCCACCAGTCAACGAACAGGTTCCACAGATTGATGCTGGTCCACGTCACGTCAATCCCGTAGCCGAGGTCAGGCAGGTTTCCGATCATATCCGATATATCGCACGTCACATGGTGAACGTTATCGAGGTCAAGGAACGCAGGGGAATCGATGAAGAACTATATCGTTACGGGCGGAACCGGATTCATCGGCCGGAATGTATTGCGCACTTTGGTGGAACGGGACCTCGAGGCTATCGTGCACGTTCTCGTTCGTGAGCAATCACGTCGGAAGCTGGCGACAATGGTCGCGAAATGAATTGGCGTCGAACGCATCATCCCGTTGATCGGCGATCTGACGGCGGACGATCTCGGTATCGACGGCGAACCACCCGCGGCTCGCGACATCATCCACCTCGGCACCCAGGACGACATCGGGGCTGACGAGAGCTCTGTCTACTCGACCAACGTCGAGGGCGCCGCCCGCATGATCGAACTCGCGACGCGGCTCTGCGCTGCATCACGTCTCGTCAGTCGCAGTCGCAGTCGCAGTCGATCATCGCGGCGATTACGGCGAGGAAGATTTCGATCTCGGGCAACGCTTTTCCTCGCCCTATCAACGCACCACCTTCGCCGCAGAGAAGCTCGTACGCGAGAGTTCCGGTCTGCGCTGGCGGGTGTACCGGCCCTCGGTCGTCGTCGGCGATTCCCGCACCGGCAGATCGACAAGATCGACGGTCAGTACCACTTCTTCGCCGCGATTTCGCGGCTGACGCAACTGCCGTCTCCGATGCCGGTCGCGTTCCCGAACATCGGATCGACAAACATCGTCCCGGTCGGCTACGTCGCCGATACGCTCGTCGCGCTTGCGTGCGCCGACGGTCGCAGTGGACAAACATTTCATCTCGTCAACCCGGAACCGCAGCCGGTGCACGATATCTACGCCGCGCGGCGTCGGCGGCCGGAGCGCCGAGCATCGTGGTCCCGATACCGGGCATCGGTGTGCGACATCATCGACAACGAAGCGGTGACGGTACTGGTGTAAACGTTGCTGAACGACCACGGCCAAGTCGACTACCTGGTGAACAACGCCGGGCGCTCGATCCGGCGCTCAGTGGTCAGCTCGACCGAGCGCATGCACGACTTCGAGCGGACAACGGCGCCTTCGTCTGAACTCCGATCGATGAAATGTTCACGACGTGCCCGAAGCCGCGTGCAAGCATCGACGGGAGCAGGGCGAGGACCGAGGTTTAGGCTCTCGAGGATCTGTGCGCTGATCGCACATTCATGAAGGCACTCAGAAGCGAAGGGCGGAGAAGTGATGGTTCAGCGGATCAGTCTCACTGTCATAGCGTTATGCCTGGTATCGAGCGTTGCGGCGTGTTCAAGTCCGCAAGCTGGCGATCCGAAGGAATCGACCACGCAAAATGGTCTAGTGGTGGCGCAATATCCAGCGTGCGCAGATATCGGAGAAAAAGTTCTCCGATATCTGTCAGATGGTGACAACGGTGGTGATCCGGCGCTCGACATCGAATACGCCGCTTCTGTGGGTGTTCCGCTCCCTCAGGCTCGTGCAATCGCGGACGACGCGATTCTGAACTGCGATTCGTCAGGCGGGTCTACAGGTTCGGACCCGACTGCACCGGTGTTGAAAACCGATGCAGCGGAGTCCGGTGTCTCCCAGATTTTGACGGAAAGCTACGGCGTGAAGAATCTTTCATCGGTCAACTGCCCCGCACAGATACCGATTGTCACAGGGAACAAGGTTGAATGCGCGGTGACCATCGCGGGCGACAGCCTCACCGCGACACTTACCATCGTCGATGACAAGGGCACCTACGAAGTGAGTCGCCCTCGCCGCTAAGACGACGGAGTAGAGATCACAGACTCGACCATCTGATACACCGGATTCAATGCGGAAGCGGCACGAGTCTCCTTTCCGGCGCCTTGGGTGTATCTCTGGGTGGTTGTCATTGCTTCATGGCCAAGTAACCGCATCAATGTGTAGACGTTGACGTCAGCATCGGCGAGTGACGTCGCGAACGTATGGCGGAGCTGGTGCACCAGAGCACCTTTCGCGCGATGCCCATTGATTCCTGCGCGGCGGTAGGTGCGTTCGACACGGTATTGAATTGTCGGGCCGGTGATGCGCTCACCGTCGGCACCCACGAACAGAGCGTCCGCAGCGCGAAGTTTCCGCCACGGCGAATCAGTGGGAGAGGAGCGGACCTTCCCGCTACCAGGGAATCGCCGCAGTCGAGACTCGAGGTAGTTGGTGAGGACGTCCACGAGTCCAGCTTCCGCGGAGAGTACCCGTTCCGTGTTTCCCTTGCCGTGCACCGTGATCGCTTTGGTTCGACCGGTGCTGTCGACATCACGTAAGTCGCCGATGTTCAGCACGACAAGTTCCGAGAGTCGGCAGCCCGTGAGTAGCGCGGTGAAAATGATTGCGAGATCGCGTTCGGGCCAGGCCCTGGAGTTTTGATCGTCGGGTTCGGCCAATGTCTCCAGCAGTCGCTGAACGGCATCCTCGTCGAATGACCTCGGTACTGTCTTCTCAGCCTTCGGTCGGAGCACCGCAGCCATGGGGTTAGCTTCGATGATGTCCGACGTAAATAGGTAGTCACACAAGGTGTTCCGGCGTCGACCAACAGCGTCGGACGACGCAGCCGAATGGGTGCCGGCGAAATCAGCGAACACCGTACGCATCTGTGCTTTGTCGATGACGTCGCAGCCGAGTTCGTCGATTGAGGTCCCCGACAACGCCGCAAGTCGTTCAGCAATCCCCGCGAAATCCTGCCGGAAGGCTTTCACCGTATGCGAAGACAGTTTTGCTGTACTGCGGTAGACCAGGAACTCTTCGAACCGGCTGGCGAGAATGCTGCTTGACATCAGTGACCCCACGATTAAGGCTGATTGATGCGTCGGCACTGTTTCTGGATCTTTGTTCGAGTGTTGTCCAAAGTGCAGAGAAATTCGAGATGGTAGAGAAACGGCAGATGGACCAACTCATCAGGAAGGTTGCCATCGTGCTGCGCTAAAAGGTATGCCGATGGTTCGTCTGCTTGACCGCTGAAACCGTGTGTGGCATTGCGCCGTGCACGAAAGAGTGGCGATACAGCATGATTGGACCGAGTCCGGCGCATAGCCCCTTCTTTCGAGATTCTTCCCAAACCCCTTTGTGTACAACGAAAGTGGACCAGTCTCGTACCAACCGTCGCTTCTTCATCTCTGCCTCCTCTGAACGAAAAATCTGTACAGAGTAAGCATCAATCGGCTACGTGATTATGCCAAACGGTTCAGGCTGCGGCAGTCCTCCGACCGAGCAATGATCAGAACCTGTGGATGGTTCTCGGCGAGGCGGCGTGAGTGGGCGCACCTTCCCGGGAATGATCTGAAATTCCATCAGCTCTGATCAGGACCGGCGTTGGCGCGCTGGTTCGGGAAGGTACGCCCATGCTCACGGTAGTTCAGGATCAGCAATCCTCCAACGACGACAGCGGTGTTGGTCGGTCGTTGCTTGACGAGATCGTTCGCGACGGTGCCCGGCAGATGCTCGCGGCGGCGTTGGCCGCCGAAGTCGCCGCATACATCGAGCAGTTCGCCGAGCATCTCGATGAGCACGGCCGGCGGCTGGTGGTCCGCAACGGCTATCACCACGAGCGTGACGTGCTCACCGCGGCGGGGGCGGTGACGGTGACCGCACCGCGGGTCAACGACCGCCGTGTCGACGCCGAGACCGGTGAACGGCAACGGTTTTCCTCGGCGATCCTGCCGGCGTGGTCACGCAAGTCCCCGCAGATGACCGAGGTGTTGCCGCTGCTGTACCTGCACGGGCTGTCCAGCGGCGACTTCGGTGCGGCGTTGGAGCAGTTCCTCGGCACTGGTGCCGGGCTGTCGGCCTCGACGATCACCCGGCTGACCGCGCAATGGCAGGACGAGGCGAAGGCCTTCGCCGACCGGGATCTCTCGGGCACCGATTTCGTGTACCTATGGGTCGACGGCATCCATCTCAAGGTCCGCCTGGAGCAGGAGAAGCTGTGCTTGCTCGTGATGATCGGCGTCCGCGCCGACGGCCGCAAGGAGCTCGTCGCGCTCACCGATGGGTTCCGGGAGTCCACAGAGTCGTGGGCTGATCTGCTGCGCTCATGCCGACGCCGCGGGATGACCGCCCCGGTGCTGGCCGTCGGTGATGGGGCGCTGGGGTTCTGGAAGGCACTGCGGGAGGTGTTTCCGGATACCCGTGAACAGCGCTGCTGGTTTCACAAGCAGGCCAATGTGCTTGCTGCGCTGCCCAAGTCGGCTCATCCAGGTGCGACCGCGGCGATGCGGGAAATCTACAACGCCGAGGACATCGACAAGGCCCAGGTCGCGATCAAGGCCTTCGAGGTAGATTACGGCGCGAAGTACCCCAAGGCGGTCGCCAAGATCGTCGACGACGCCGACGTGCTCCTGGAGTTCTACCGGTACCCGGCCGAGCACTGGATCCACTTGCGCACTACGAATCCGATCGAATCGACGTTTGCGACCGTGCGGTTGCGAACCAAGGTCACCAAGGGCCCTGGGTCACGCGCAGCGGGGATTGCCATGGCCTACAAGCTGATCGACGCCGCACAAGCCCGCTGGCGGGCGGTCAACGCCCCCCATCTGGTCGCGCTGGTCCGTGCCGGCGCGGTGTTCCACAAAGGCAAGCTGCTCGAACGACCCATCGACATCTCACCCGCTGAGCCCGACGAATCAAGCGAAACGGAGGTCGCCTGAAACACCCTCATCCACAGGTCTTGACAATATCTCCCTCCGACCAGTATGAACCCACTCCCGCGGGTTCGTGTTCGGCATAATCACAGACCCGGCATAATCGCAGTAGGGTTGCCATTGGAGACCTGCGGCCGCGGAAGTACTCGCCGCCACCGCAGCCCTGTACGAGAGCGTTCACGCGGACAAAGCCTGGGCGAAAAATGTATGGGACGCAACAGGTTCCACCTGGCGACGAAACTGGCCCGAACAAGTCGCAGAATGCTACCCGTTCCACCCGATGCTGATCGGTATCGCGAAAGACGAATGGAGCATGGTTACGGGCTTCCAGCGCGTCCGATCGACCATCCGAATCTTCGCCGCCACCGTGTACGCGCACCAGCAGCGCGGCGAGCGCGGTGAATGGGTGCCGACCTTGATCGGCCCGGGAGATCTCCCACTGTCCGACAATTCGGTGCGCGAAGCACTGCTGGGCTCCGGTCTCGTTGAAGACGATAAGACTATCGCCAACTACCGCAGCCTCGCCGAAAACGACGTCGTCAACGCCTCGCGGGACGGCGGAATCGCCCGCAAGCAGGACATCGACCGCGCACCCCTAATGTGGTCAGAGAGCAATCCATTCGCAGCCGAGCGAGCCGCCACGTTCATCTTCCTCGCCAGCATCGTGGGAACGATACGACCTGGCCGAGGAAAGGGCGCAAGCGCACCAGAAGTGAAAGCCGCTACTGGCATCCCCGACCCCCTGTACACGGTCACCGACGCCGATGAAGTACTCGAAGGTCTAGTAAGTCAGACCAACGGCATGAATGCTGTCGAGTCCATTCCCGGACAGGGCAACAACAAACCAGCTCGATACTTCCTGTCGACCCGGCTCACCCACCGGATGCTCGTCCAGAACATCAAACGCACCATCACCGAGACCGAACGTGACGCAACGATCGCGACATTTGCGGAGAAGCTCTCGAGCAGTGGCCCTTTCCGAGAACTGAAATACATCAATGCAGATCACGATCGAACAGCCACCGAGGTGCTGACCACCGCCGGAATCGATAACGCACATGTAAACCGTCTGATAGTCCTCGACCCAGCACAGTTCAGTCTGCGCAACGGCATGGAGAAAGCGACACTCGAAGCCCTCACCGCAGCTATGGGCGTGAGCGTCAACTCGAGCAGCACACCCGTCCAATGGGCCAGCAGCGCAGTGTATGCCGTAGTAAACACACAGCGTCGGGCGGTCATGCGCCGCGTGGCGGTCGAGTTCATTGCCAGGCAGAAGGCACTGGCCGCACCAGAAGTACAGAACGACCAAGAGCTAAAATCCATAGGAACAAAAGAAGTTTCCGCGGCCCGCGAACAACTCGAAAAGCACCTCAGGCGAGCCTTCCAGCACGTTGTCTTCCTTGCACAACCAGATCCCGAAGGCGAACGCATTGTCGACCAATTCTCTTTTGATACGGACAATCTGACCGCACTGGACGGCACTGCCGTGTGGAAAGCGCTGGTTGAGAAGAACAAAGCGCTCGACTCAAATCAGTTCACTGCAAAAGCCCTTGTTCACAACCTCCGCGACCGCGACTACGGCCGGACTTTGTCAGAAATCCGTAGTGCTTTCTACAGCACACCCAGGCTCCCTCTGCTGTACGGAGCAGATGCGGACCTACAGCGCGCCATCTTCGATGCAGTCCAAGAAGACAAAATTCGTGTCGTCGACGCCACCGACACGAGCGTCGTTGTGACCAGCCCCAACCAAGTCAATCTCACCAGCACTGGACTACGACTGGCGAAACCACTCAGCGCCGACGAACCCCTCATCGACGAAAAGGCCGGCGCTGACGAGGATAGCGATGCAAAACCCGACTCCGGAGGAACAGCGCAAACTGGCGGCGGGGACGTAAGCTCCGGATCAGGCTCGACAGGCGAAGGTACGGGCAAGGTGCCGGATCCTTCGGAGCCGCAAGTAGAAAAACGATTCGAAGTTTCCTTCACTCACAACCTCCTCAACCAAGAAGAGGCCGCCGACAAGTTCGCCGCGATGTTCCGCAGCCTGTACCTCGCCTGCGATCTGCGACAAATCAGCTACATCCAAGGGACATTTCAGTTAGTCCTCGATGCAGCCGTTGCATCGGATATCGCCGCCAAAGCCACGGAACTCGGGTTGAGACCGACAGTTCGAAACATGTGACGGGAGCTCAGATAGCTACCGCGACGTAGCTATCGACACCGATAATGTCTCGTGATCGAGGCCATGAATATCGGGCGGATGCCCTTGCAGACGTCCGGGAAGCTGTTGAGCATCCCGGACAGCGAGGTCGCGGGACTACTGAGACTGTGCGACAACACTGTTCGTTCATTCCTTAACGGCGCGTCGACGAACGAGCACTCCTGCAAGCGCCGAAAGAAGAGGTGGGGCACACCGCCCCACCTCTTCTGACATCTACACCGTCGTCCAAGGAGTTATCGCATCCGTCTGTGTCGCAGGTTTTCTCATCGGGATCGCCCACCTCCTCGGCATCGACCTTCACCGCCGACGGCTGCGGTATAGCGGACGTGCGCCTCACACCGTGGTGCTGTCGGCTATCGTTATATCCCCTTCGATTGGGCGACGCGCCAAACATGACGACGTCACACTGCCAGGTAGCGAGTCGTGAACGCCACCCGCACAAAAAAGGGACGCAAACACGCCACCGGGACGGGGCACTCAGTCGGATGTGTGCGCCCGGGCGCGGGCGATACCGACGGCATAGTCATCGACGTACGCCCCTGCTCCGGGGGTGTAGATGCCACCGACGTGGTCCGGGTCGTAGGCCATGAACACCACGTCGGGCCGGCCTCCGTTGAAGGTGCCGAACTGGTGGTAATCCCAACCGTCGGGCGCATAGTCGTCGTTCCAAGCCAGGCGCGCGACGGGAACGAAGCCGGCGTCTGAATAGAGCGTGGGGAGGACCGTATCGAAGCAGTCCAGACGATGACCTCCGAGCATCGTGCTTTGTCGGAGCATCGACTGCGCGACATCGGAGTGTGCACTGTCCTTGTGCGCAAACACCGAAACTACCTCGTCGCCTTGAGCGCGACACCGGCTTTCCCGTCATCGGTGCTGATTTGCACGCAGTGGGTGGTTCCTGTTGGGACGGAGTCGATTCCGGCTTTGATCTTGTCCGCGAGCGGAAGAGTTGTATCGGGGGTGGTCAGTGCTCGGACGTCGTCGCCGGAGCGGGTGACGTAGTAGGCGTGCTCGAAGGCTGCGATGACGCCCGCTCCGCTCTGCTGATCGCCTTGGTCGGTGTGGCATGCGTTGAGGTCGGCGGTGTCGGATCCAGAAAACACGCGCACTAAAAACCAGCCGAGAAGAGCTGTGACCAGCAGTAAGGCGCTCGCGTAGCGCAGTTGTTAGGAATATCGGGGCGATGCTTTCGGTTCCCCGGTAGGCGCGGCACCGAGTGTGTCGATCACTGTGGATGTCCCGTCGTCTTCGCGCTCAGGTTCGGCTTCGTTGTCGATGGCCGCGCAAAGCACGGTCTTCCGAATTTCTCGCAGCTTGTTTTCATCGCCAACATCGGCGCTCCTCGATGGTCTAGCTTTCCGGCGCAACGGCATTGGCGCAGCTATCAGCGTCAGGGAACCACACTCGTGCGGCAACTACATACGGGGTGTCAGGGCAGTGTTGAGGGTCGAGGTTCTCACCAACCAGCGACATCGGGTGCAGTCACAGCGCATGGGGCAGTACATGCGGGGATGCCTGTGCGGGAGCGCGCGCGGTCCAGCCCACAAGTCCGTCTGTGGGGCTCAGATCGAATCTGGCGGACCGGGGGCGCACACCTCGTCGGTACTAATGTCACGGGCCCTCTCACTGCCACCGGGACACCGGTCCCCTTGCTGCGATGTGGCCTCCCGTAGCGGTGGCGTTTCCAGAGCCAACTTCGGACCACCTGGTATGTCCGTCCGGAGCAACCTGATAGTAATTACGGCATGAATCGGACATTCGCCGCCGCAGCGGCCCTCTCTGTCGCACTGCTCATCGGCGGATGCTCCACTAAATCCACATCGCCGGAAGTCACAGCAGAAGCAGCAACGACAGCATGCTTAGACCAGGCCGACAAACTCGCTGCAACATTCACCAATACCACCATCACCGCACCCAATGCCGAAGAAACCGACGACGGATACCGCATCACAGCCGGAGTCGAGGGTTCCACCTCAGACGGCACAACAGTCAAGCGGGACTTCACCTGCCTCGCCTATCTCGGTGACAACGGCATCGAAACCCGAGATGTCAACTGGACACCGACTACCGGCCAAACAACGAAACCACCCCAGACACTTCGCGAAGAGTACGACGCGCGCATGGCAGCAGGGAAGATCCAGAACCCTGCCGGCGCCTTCGATGAAGACGCGAAATTCTGTGAAACGCTCCGCACCAGCGGCGACCCGGTACGCATCCTCGCGGAGGCAATCACCCGCCCCCAGAATCTCGACTCCCCCACCGCGCATCGGATCAGCCGCATCAAAGAAATGATTCCGATCCTGTGCGCCGACCAAACCGCCACGATTCAGCGCGCCGCCGAAGAATTCAACCTCCACCCTGGCGCCCAACCCGTCACCCCGACAACGAAACCCGTCGTGGCGTCAACCCCTTCAGCCCCGCTTCCGAAGACCACCTCACCGGCAAAGACAGAGCCAGGAATAACCGCTGGACAGAGGAACGCGGTCCGAGCAGCGAAGGACTATCTGGCCTACACCGCCTTTTCACGCCAAGGGCTGATCGAACAACTCGAGTTCGAGAACTACTCGACCGAGGACGCCACGTTCGCAGTCGATTACATAGCACCCGACTGGAACATACAAGCAGCGAAGGCCGCACAGGACTACCTCGACTACACCGCGTTTTCCCGTCAAGGGCTGATCGACCAGTTGATGTTCGAGGGCTACACCAGTGCCCAAGCGCAGTACGGGGTGGATCAGACCGGCCTGTAGCTACCCCACAACGCAAAAGCGCGGCAAAACTTCAACGCTCAAGTGTCGCAATCACAACACCGCAGTTTGGGTACGCTCCCACAATTCGTTTCTGAACCTTGCCCGGTCAAACTCGAATCGAACACCAATTGTCCAGGCCTGGTTTGGATATCGACTGTTTCGGTGGTCGTGCGCCCCGCCCCAACTCTTGCAGAGGAAAACCCGTGACCGACGACTCCGCAGATCAGATCGCCCGAGAACTTCGATTGACCCCTGACGAGATGTTCACACTACGCACTCTGCAAGCGCGAATGCTCCGCCTGGACTGGGAACACGAACGTAAAGAAGGCGATGCCCGCACCAAGAAACGGGATCGATTGCGCAGTTTCGTCGCCACCTCAATCCAGGAGATCCTCGCTTCAGAGGCAACAACCGAGTCTCTCGCGCAAGAACTGGCCGCCATCGAACACAGTCCTTTCCTCGACCAGCTCAACTCTCTGACCAAGCAGGGATCCGCCCTCGCGGGCAAGGTGGGCCGCCGGTCCACATCTGTCGTCATCCTCGCCGAGTTGATCACGTTCAGCCCTTGGACAGACGGAACGACATGGGGATCCGGAGTACGAAAATCCGCACTCCACTGCGCGGCACACGATCTCACCACACTGCGCGAGAACGACCTCGACGCGATGACCACAGAGTTCGAAAGTTTGATGAAAGCACTGCGTCGCAAGTCGATCAAATGGGGGCGCGTCGCCGCGGTCTCGGTAATCGGAGTGGGTGCCGGCGCATTGACCGCAGGGTGGGCGGCTGCACCGATCGGTGCAGCCATCGGCGGCACTATGGGGCTTACCGGCGCCGCAGCGGTCTCAGCAGGTTTGGCGATGCTCGGCGGCGGATCCCTCGCTGCGGGCGGCTTTGGCGTAGCAGGCGGGACGCTCCTGCTGACCGGAGTCGGTGGGCTCGCTGGAGCAGGGGTCGCCGCAGCGGGTATCCGCTACAGCCCCTTAGGTTCTCACGCAATAGCAGGAGAGGCCGTCAAACTCGACCTGGTCGCACGTATGGTCCTCGCCGATGCACCTGACCGAGACGAGAAGATGCGGCGCGTCGTCGAAAGCCTGCAAGACAGACTCAACGAAGTAACCGATCGAGTCGTCCTCCTCGTCGACACGATCAACACCCTCAAACGCGAGAAAGCTGCAATATCCGCGGAAAACACCGACCTACGCGCCCGACTAAAGGATCTCGAGGAAGAGCTCGCAGAAACCAAGAAAGCGCAGACGACCCTCGAACTGGTCCGCGACCGCCTACCAGAAAAGATCGACGCATGAGCGAGGACATCGAACGCAACCTCGACACCCAATCTCGACGACTCGACGACATCGAAGACCTCATCCGGGCAACCCTCGACGATCAGGAACCAGCAGTCCAACTCACCCGAGGTTCCCACCGCCAAACCTACGACGAACTCACGACATTCAACGACCACGTTCGCACGCAACGCGAATGGACCGAAATCGATCTGGACTCCGCCCTGACAGAGCAACAACGTCAGGCGTGGGAACTTTGGCAGCACAAGCACCGCCTCACATGGTCCGCCTCCGATCTCGTGACTGTCGGGGCCGTCGGTGTCATCGGAATGCTGTGCACATGGTTCGACGCATCGATCGATCGCACTATCCGAGATCGACTCAAACCTCTTGTGTCCTCCGACATCGTCAGCGGGTGGGAGAAAGCCGGCAAGCGACTCCCCATCGACTACATGGGACAGGGTTTCGGAGGACGCGCGCACCGCATCAAAAGCGCCGGCCACGATCTCGCGCGGCCGATCGAGGCGATCAGACAGATCATGGCGGGTGAATTCCGCGGCCACTTATGGCAGGCCGGCGGCGCCACCCCAGTGGCTTTCGGTGGTAATTTCCGGCAAGTCGACACCTGGGCCGAGGCGGCTCTGCGACTTGCTCAGCATCTCCTCGCCGATGTGATCACACCGATGAGCCTTCCTATTCCTGGTATGTCCTTCCTCTACGAGAGCGACAGCGAAGCGCTACGCGACTTCGCGCTCCACGCGTACAGCGGCCTCGAAGCAGGCAGCGGATGGAGCGTACGAAACGGTATCGTGACACCCGGCATGACCGTCCTCGTCACAGAGATTTTGGTACGCACCTACGTGCACCTCGACGTCTACCAGCAAACCGGAACTGCCCGACTGGATCCTCTACACACGCGCCGAAGAAACGAACTGCTCCTAGCGTCGCACAGCCTCATATCAGCCATTTCACTGGGAAAAGTGGCGGCTCAAATGACCGCACACTACTACTCAGGAAACTATGTCCGCGCCGTCCATCCCTCACACATCCGGCACGCCAACATTCCCGCCCTCCTCCGCACAGGCGCACTCGCCGGCACTGTCGTCAACGACGCCTACCGAGCCTCCAAAATACCCTCCGCTCGTTCATGGAACGACCTGATCTCCGCCACGGCGCAACCGTGGCAATTGGACCTCGTGAACAGCATCGAAAACCTCAGCAGCACAGAGCTACCGGCGGAGCACGACCCCTTCAACGATCTCCCCTGAGTGTCACACCTCACGCATGATCAGCATCAACTATTGACACCTCGTCGCTCGACTCAGTCACCACAGACGCCGAGTTCGTCGAGATCATAGATTGTGTTCTTTCGGTCGCCGAAGTCGTCCATGGAGGCAGATCAGCCTCGCCGCCTTGGTGACTCACAATCCCAATCGGACACGAACCATCTCGTTTCCGTCGGCATATGTGTCGACGTAGCGACCCGCCCCGTGCTGGTAACGCGAATCTATCGATGTCGACTCGTAAGCCATAAAGATCACGTCAGGACGCCCTCCATTGAACGCCGCGTATGTGTTGTACTTCCAGCCATCGGGGGCGTAGTCATCGTTCCATTTCAACCGCGCGACCGGAACGAATCCGGACCTCGCATAGATCGCTGGCAAGACGGTGTCGAAACAGTCCAACCTCTGCCCACCTGCAGCGACTGCAGTTTCGAGCATCGAGTTCGCGGCGCCGGGGTGATTGCTGTCGCGATGTGCGTACAGGGAGACGATTTCATCGCCTTTGAGTGCGATGCCAGAGCGACCGTCGTCGGTCACGAGCAGCCGCATCCCTGCGTATTCGTCATCGCTGTAGACATAGACCGAAGCTGCGAACCTGTTGCCCTCGCGCAGCGCTTTTATCTGGAGGCGGTACGTCCTGGCATCACGCGGATGCAACTCGTACAGCTCCGGTGTGCTTCCCCCCAAGCTGCGAAGATGCTGGGCGCGCTCGTTCTGTAGTCGATGTACTGCAACCGGCGTGATGTGGCGGCCGTCGATCAGAAGCCGTGGAACTTCGCCAATTCGATTGCCGTGTCGTGCCACTCTTGCTCGATCGCCAGGCGCTCGGCCTCCGGCAACTCCGGGCTCCATCCCCACCGACGCCAGAACGCTTCGCGTTGCTCCTGTGTCAGGGTCGGGGTCTCGTTCGTGGCCATGTCGGTTGCCCTTCGTATCGTCGTGGGTGACACCTGATACTGCTCTGATCTGCTGTTCACGTAGCGCTTTGCCCACTTGGAGACGGTGCTGCAGCTTTTCTCGCTTACCTGGATCGTCCTCTGTGCCGAGTTGGTTGCGCAACTCGGTTTGTCCACCGGGGGTCGCGTCGTATTCGGAGGATCTGGCGGCAAGGTTTGTTTTCGCAGTGTCCAATCGTTGCCGGTTGCGGGTGTCTGCGGGGTTTGCGTCGAACAATGCCAGTGCGAAGTCATGTCGGCGGCGGGCGGTGTCGAGGCGTGCTCGCACGTGCGGGGTGCAGCGGGGGCCTGGGTACTTCTGGCACATCTACCGGCTCCCCCGATCTGCCGCGTCGACGAGGCGACCGAGCATGGCACCGAGGTTCTCGGCGGCGATGTCGACGAGTTCGCCTATCTCGGTCAGGTATTGGTCGCGGCGTAGTTCGATCATCACCGAGTACACGCGGGGATCGGTGGCGTAGCGGTCGAGTGGTACGTACGTACCACCGAACGGTGTGTTCATGCCGATATCGGCCAGGGGGGAGAACGCGGCGTGGGCGGCGCCGGTGAGCCATTGTGGGGTGTGGTGTGGGTCGGTGCCGATGCACAGCGCCGGGCGGGGCCCGTCGGGGTGCAGCTCGTACCCCGACGGCAGAGTCGGGTAGGAATGGACGTCGATGATCACGGCGCTGCCGGTGGCGGCGATCCGATCGGAGACGAGATCGGACATCGCGGCAGCGTAGGGGTGAAAGTAGTTATCGAGCAGCGCATTTCGCGCTTCTTCGTCGTCGCGGCGTAGGACGGCCCCGTTGCAGGTTCGGGTGTAGACCGCCCCGCGCCCGACGGCATTGAGTTCTTCGCGCTCGTCGGAGAATCGTTCAGGATCGATCACCAGACGGGAAAGATCGTTGCACAACGTCCACGGTGGGACACCGGCAGATCGGGCCGCGTGCTGCGCGATGACGTCGGTGTGGGCGTCGGTGATCTCGTCCAACTCTGCAGTGAGTTGATCATCGGTCACGGTCAGCGACGAGCGGAGCTCGCCGGGAATTGTGCGGGAGGCGTGCGGGACGTGCAAGATGACAGGCGAGGATGTATCGCCCGCGATCAGTGTTCTCGTGTTCACGAAATCTCCTTGGCAAGTATGGAACTGGTGCCGGCTTCAGTTGATGACGTCGACGAACCAGCGACCGCCGAGTTCTTTGGCGGTGATGGTCTGTGGGAACTGTGCGGGCGGCTGGCCGGGACGCATTTCGGTGAGAGCGACGGAGTAGATACCGGCCGCGATCGGTGTAATACGCACGCAGTAGGTGGTTCCTGTTGGAACGGTGTCGATTCCGGCTTGGATCTTCTCCTTCGATGGCAGGGACGCGTCGGGGGTGGTGAGTGCGCGGACGGCTGTTCCGGAGCGGGCGACGTAGTAGGCGTGCTCGAACGCTGCGATGACTCCGGCGCCGCTCTTCTGGTCACCAGGGTCGGTGCGGCATGCGGTCGGATCGGTTTCAGCAGCGACGGGAGCGGGCGGGGTGACGTCAAGGGTAGGCGCCGTTTCCGAGGTGTCTGTCTCGTCGGCGATTCTTGCCTGTGCGCTCTCGTCATTGCCGGAGAGGAGACGCAGGACGAACCAACCGAGCAGCGCGACCACGACAATCACGGCAGCTACGTAACGCAAACGGAGCGATCGAGAATCCCTCTTGCGCGGACGCTTCGGCGCTGTCGGAGGCGTGGGCGCGGTGACTGTTGTGGCCGTGTCCGCGCCTGCGCCGTGGGGCGTGCCGCCGAGTAGGTCGATCACTGCGGGGTGCCTTGTCGTCTTCATCGCTGTCGCCTCTTCGGTGCTCGCGCCTGGTTCTGCAGTGGCGCACGGACAAAGTTCGGGGTGGGCGGCGCGTTGCCGCCCACCCTGAACGGCTCTGATCATGCGGGCTATGCCGGAATACCCGCGCCGACGGCGTCGCTGATCAGCGAGGACGCCAGGCCCGGGGTGGCGTTGGTGAGGAATTCCGTGAGTGCGGTGTCGACGTGTTCGATGATCTGCCCGCCTCCGGGCTGTCCGGCGACGAAGTCGCGGGCCTGCTGGTCGATCGCAGGGGCAGCGGCGACGGTGTCGCGAACAGTGGTGGCCACGGCCTCACCGATGGGGCCGGAGTTCTCCCAGTCGGCGAACATGTCCTGGGTCTGGGCGGTGACGGCGGGTTGGTCGATATCGGGGACCGTGATTTCGACGGGTTCGCCGAGTTCGCCTGCGCCGTACGCGACGGCGGCGGTGAATCCTGCGATTCCTCCGCCCAGGCCGCCGAGAACAAATGCGGGGGCGCCGGCGAGGAGGGCGCCCGTACCGGCGCCGACGGCAGTTCCTGCGAGACCGCCAGCTATCCATCCGATTCCGGGGACGAAGACGTTGCCCAGTCCGAGGCCGATGTTTCCGCCGACGGTGCCGCCGATCAGTGCTCCTCCGATGGCGAACGGGGTCGCGAGGCCGATTCCTCCGGCGAGTGCTCCGGCGGCGGCACCGCCGACTTGGGTGGCGGCGTCGCGGCTGGCTTTGTCGACGGGGACGCCGAAGGAGTTCCAGCCGGTGGCGACTCCGGATTCGATGATGGCGGTGGTGTTGTTGGTCCGTTCGAGGTCGACGTCGGAGACCCAGTTCGGTTGTGCGATGTGGAATGTTCCGATGCGGAGGGTGTCGCGGGGGGCGATGATCGGTGCGACGACGTCGACGGGGCCGGGGAGATGAAGCTGGGTGTAGTCGGTCGGTGTGGTGTCGGTGTAGGTGGGTGGTGTGTAGGTGTTGGTGTCGTAGTCCCAGTTCGGGAGCGGCTGGTACTCGATGTTCTGGTATTGCGCGGGTGGGTCGACCCAGTAGATGGGCTCGGTGGGGGCTGGAGCTTCTGTGGCCGGCGGCGGGGTGGGTTCGGTGGTCACGCCGGACTGTCCGCCGCCGTCGGTGATGCCTGCTTGTCCTCCTCCGTCGGTGATTCCGGCTTGCCCGGGCGCTGCGATTGCCGGTGGTGCGAGCGTGATTCCGGCGGCCGTTGCTGCGGCCGCGACGACGGCGATGGTGCTCTGACGGGCGAGGGTGCGGCGGCGGTGTCGGCCGTGTCGGTGTGCGCGGCGGGTTGCTCGGTTTCCTGCGGTGGTGTCGATGCTCATGTGGTGCCTTTCGTTGGGGAGGGTGCGGATGGGTGCCGGGACGGGGTCTGGTGTGCGGAATCCGGCTGATAAATGGGTCAGTCAGCGGCGTGGGTGATGAGATCGATGACGGTCGAAGCAACGACGGTCAGGGCTTCGGTGGTGCTGCGCCGGAGCTTCGAGGGAGAGATGCGCTCGCCGGAGGCGAAGAGGGGTTCGAACGGCATCCGGCAGACTGAATGGACTCCGGCGTCGAGAAAGGCGTCGACAGCGTCGATTTCGACCATCGGTGCGTCCCCGGGTCCGTCGGTGATGACGACGATGGTGCGAGCCGTCATCGCCAGGCCGGCGGTGGCGGCGAGGTCGAGGAGCATGCGGTGCGCGGCTGCGGCGGCGTCGCGGCGGAGCGGTACCGGTACGAGGAGGACGTCCGCGTGGGTGGTTGCCCAGTGCCAGCTGGCGGCGAGGCGGTTGTTGCCGGTGTCGGCGATGAGGATCTCGCGGTGCTGGGACAAGATCTGTGCCGCCGCGTGGGCGTCGTCGTAGCCGAGACTGGATCCGTGGGCGCCGTTGTTGCCGGCGACGATGTCGTCCCCGCCTGGTTGGCGGGTGAGGTACTGCGAGAGCGCCGCGGGTCGGATGCTGCCGGGCTCGGCTGCCTCGGCAGCGATCAGTGACAGAACGTCGTGTCCGTCGCGGGGTGGGATGCTGACGCGGTCGGCGAGGCTGCCGCCGACGTCGGCGACGTCGACGCAGACCGTGGTTGCGGCGCCGCGGTGTTCGGCGATGATCGCATTCAGCCCTACCGCGAGAGGGGTTTTGCCGACGCCTCCTTTCGGGTTGGCGATGGTCACGATCGAAAACCTCGGGAGGGGGCCGGTGAGGGATGCGATGGCGGCGCGGTGGCGCATTTCGGCGGACTCGGGTTTCGGGGCGATTCGGAGGTTGAGAATGGTGTTGAGTCGCCCGCGTAGTCCGGTGCGGGCGGGTTCGTGGAAGCCTGCCGCGATCTCGGGCGCTACGAGCACGGATGTCGAGGTCGGTGTGCGCGCCGCGGGGACTGGCCGGGCGTGGGTGTCTACTCCCACGGCTGGCGGTGAGTCGTCGAGGGGTGTCACCGCCATTGTGCCCGGTTCGTCCACATGATGATCCGGCCGCGTCTGTGGTGTGTCGGCGGGTTCAGGGATGGGGCCCGTGGGCAGCGATTGCGCCACCTTCCCGTCCGGGGCGACGGTGAGTTGGCGGGAGCGCCCCGCTTCCTGCACGGTGACCTCGACGGGTGAGCCTGCGTCAGCGGAGTGTTGTCGGCTGAACTGTGCGATCGCCGCGTGGATCGACTGCCCGTTTTCGGCGGACAGTTCCACTTTCTCGTCCCCTGCCCCGCTCACGAGTGCGGTTCGCTCGGAGGTGATTTCGATGGCAAGGGTCGACATCACGCGGTGGTTCCGGTGAAGGCTCCGACGCCGGAGAGTTCGGTGTCCATTTCGAGGACGATGGTGTCGGCCTTGTCGAGGGCGGACAGGGCGTCGTCGCGGGCTTTGCCGTCGGGGAGTACTTCGATGATCTGGCGGCGGGTGGCGACGGCTTTCTTGATTTCGTCGAGTCGCGGAGCGGTCAGTTCCTGGTCTTCGCTGAGTTTCGGCAGCCAAGTGGGGATGGCGTTTTTGAGGACGCGGCGTAGTTCGGTGATGACGGGGTCACCGCCCCCTTTGGGGGCTGCGAAGGGGTTGCGCAGCACGGTGATGTCGTCGGCGGTGGGGGTGATCGATTGGGAGATGCGGCGGCTCATGGGTGGACCTTTCGGGTGAGGGTTGTGCAGGTGTGTCAGCGAAGTCGGGGCTGTGGTGTCAGGGCACGGGTGCGGTGGTGTCGGGTTCGGGGAGGAGGACGACTTCGTGTGGTCCGTAGGTGATGTGGTTCTTGACCCGTCCGGTGCCGTGGAAGGTCAGGGTGGTTTCGGTGACGGCGCCGCTGTCTTTGTCGCGGATGACGGTGACCGCGGCGACGGTGGCCGGGTGTTCGTTGCCGCGACTGTCGTCGACGAGGACGGTCATTCCTTCGGTGACTGCGGAGGCGGGTATCGCGTCGGCGAAGTCGTCGCCGGCATCGGCGGCAGGTGTGTCGTCGTGGTGGCCGAGGACGGTGGGCTCGGGAGCTCGGCCGTAGGCGCGGGCCGCGACGGCGACGGAGCGCTCGGATTCGATGAAGTGGCGCAGTTCGGTCGAGTAGAACGCGATGTGCGGTTCCTGCTGGGGCCGCAGCCCATTGATGATCTTCTTCTCCGAGGTCGAGAGTTGGTTCCATTTGTTGGGGTGCGGGTCGACGTTCGGTGTCCACCACATCTGCGCATCGACGGGCACGCCGTCGTTGCCGAGGGCGACTCCGCGGCCGGGGACGGAGGTGTCGATCTCGCGGCCGATCTGCGAGTCGCCCCACAGCATCATCGCGCCGTCCTGCGAGAGGTTGCCGAGGGAGATGCGGGTGCCGAAGTTGTCGCGCGCGTTGCCCGAGGCGCCGCCGAAGAGGGACGCGTCGGGTCGTTGCACACCGAGCAGGAGCCGGATGCCGGCCGAGCGTGCGAGGACGGCGAGATCTGCCCACGCCCCGAGTGGGTCGAGTTCTTTGAGGAGTTCGCGGGTTTCGTCGTCGCCGGTTTTGGCGAGGCGCTGCCATTTGCCGGAGAGGATGAAGAACTCGTCGAGGACGGCGATCAGGAGCGGAAGTTGGGACGGCTCGATCTTCTTCACGTGGACGTAGTGGTTGCGGGCCATCATTTCGCTGTGTAGGGCACGCACGAGCATCGCGGAGCGGACGGCGTCGTAGACGATGGCGGCGCACCCGGGGTAGCCCTCGAGTCCGTCGAGTTCGATCATTTTCGGGTCGACGCCCAGGAACGGGATTCCTCGTCGCGATGCTTCGGTGAGCAGGGTGCGGATCACCGATGTCTTGCCGCCGCCGGTGGGTCCGACGATCAGGCAGTGAGGTTTGTTCGACTTGGTGGAGATGTCCCAGAACATGTTCACCTCCGATGCTGCCGTCGCGTAGGGCAGGTGGCGCAGGTTCTCGTCGACGAGTTCGAGAGGGTGATCGACGCGGGTGGGTAGTGGGGCGCGCAGGCTCATCAGGAGATAGCCCTCAGAGGGAAACCAGTCGGTGGCCCAGGTGCGGCCGGATTCGTGCTCGCCGGCGAGGGCGGCGAGGGCTTCGTCGACCTTCTTCTGGAATCCGCGTGCTCCGCTGGAGAGGGTGGGTGTGAAGCTGATCTTGAAGGCGGTTTCGACGTCGCCGTCGAGCGAGGCGACGCTCACGGCCGGCTCTTTCAGCGGTCCGTCTTTGAGGGAGTTCGCCAGTGCCTTGTGCCGCGGTGATCGAAGGTCGGGCTGGGTCAGCGTGCGGGTGATGCGGATCCGGTCGCGGTGGGCGTCGTGGACGACGGTGTAGGTCCATTTGCTGGTGCGCCTCCTCGCGGAAGCTCGGACTGCGGTGGTGAACTCGTCTAGCTCTTTCGGACGGATGATGGCGCCGCGTGCCAGGGTGATGGTGGCGCTGCGCAGGGTGGTGATGCCGGGCGGATATCCGGTGGTGATTTTGACCGGGGTGTGGCGGGTGCTTTGCCGGATTTGCGCGTCGAGTCCGGCGCGGTGACGGTGGGTGAGGAACCGTGCCATATCGCAGGCGAGCAGGCCGAGAGTGAGGGCGACGAGTGGCCACCGGTATTGGTGGACTGCGGAGACTGCGCTGTCGAGCTGTGGGTTCGCGAATTGTTCGGCGAGTTCGAGGAGCTGCGGCGCGAGAAACGCGAGTGTTGTTGCGATGACGGCGAAAGGCGCCCACGCCCTGTACGGGCGGATGGCGGACTCCCCCGCCTGGCTTGTTCGCGCGTGGGGTTTGTCGGAGCCGAAGAGGTCGACGAGAAAGTCTTTGAGCGGGTCCTGCTGGCTTCTGCTCACCGTCTACTCCTCTCGCTCGAATCCAGTCCCGAGGCGGTCGTCGCCGGGGTGTGTGGGGTGCACTGTCACAGAGCGCGGGATGCAATCTCAACCCGCCTGTGGATAACTTGTTTCGCGGGTGCGTGGCTGGAGCGTGCGTCACATGCCCGATCGGTGATTCCGGGGCGCGATAGACACCCATCGCCTCTACCCGCGGCTGGTTCTGGTTGTGGTGCTGCGCATTACCGATCGCAGGACCCGCGACGGCATCGCCGCTACACCGTGTGGGGACTTGTTCAACCACCTACACCACAGGCCCGATGACGATGTACATCTCGAGTGGTTTTTGTCTTCCTGCGCCACGGTTCGCGGACCCCTGCAGGCTCTCGAACGACTCGCTTCGTGAGGTACAGAACCCGGCGCTCGAACGCCCGAGAGCGGTGTCGATCACCCCGTGGCAGGCGCCACGCCACGATGATCCGGCGATACTCCGCACAGAACCCTGACCAGCAGTTGATTGAAATATGTTGGCGCGAAGCAATTTTGACCAGTACACTCCCCCTAGGCCCGAAGGGCCGGGGGAGTGACCCCGAAGGGGAAGAGTGAATCGGACCCCTGAATTCCACCTCTGTCCGCGACCTCTGCAGGCACCCTCGATGCGGGACTCTTCGAGCACCGGCCGCACAGCCTGCTGCGTGTGCGTGCTGAACACGCTGTGCATGCAGAGCATGCACACCACGCAGGTGGTGGCGGGGACCCGTTCTTCGAACTTCTGATCATGGCCACGGCGCGGGTGCCTCGAGCAAGCTCGAGCAGGGGCGACTCGCACAGCGGGCGGACACGTTCCGAAAATGGTTCTGTGCCAGGTTCTTCAGGCGGACGAAACCCACGAAGCACAGCGAGGGAGACACGTGCGGATCTCCATGGTCTGCGGCGGGTCCGTCGACAATGCCCATTCACAGCTCTCTGCCGCTCCACTGAAGGAACCCTCCCGTTGAGGTCCGGGAAGTCTCCCGCGGACACCCGCAGCGAAGACCGTTCCGTGGCCGCGCTCCCCCTGCATTCGAGTTAGTTCCCGCGATCGCCGAAAGATCCCCGACGGGGTGAATCGCGACACCTGAACACACACCCTCACGCGACGACACGCGGCAGCGCTGATCGACAAACGCGCCAACCGCGGAGCCGAAAAAGTTATCCACAGGTCGCATTGAAATTCCTGCCACCACTCTTCTACGTTTCCGCGCAACCACATTCGTGGGGTCTGGTTACACCACTGTGTTGGAGAGTGCTCATGTTTTCTCTTGCTTCCACCGTGATCGACGTGTCGATCCCGCCGACGCATCCACCGCTCGCCGCATACGCGGTGACCCTCGCGCAGTCGACGGACGTCAATACCGGTGGTCTGCGCGCGTGGATCAAGGACAACATCGTCTTCACCATCCTCATCGCCCTCGCGTGTGTGGTTCTCGTCGGCGGGCTCAAGGGCAATTTGTCGCGGGTCTTCACCGTCGGCGGACTCGGGTTGTTCGGGCTTGCCTACCTCGGTATCGCGACATCGGAATCGGCGGCCACGGGGATCGGCAATTGGATTCTCGGGCTCGTCGGTATATCGACCTGACCGCTGATGCCTGCGCAGAGACCATTCGAAGGGGATGCCCGGTGATCGACAACGATGACCTGATGTACCGCGTGGACCGGCACTACCTCGGTCCGACCGGTTATCCACTGCCCGTGCGGATCCGCTACACGGCCGGCATCGTCGGCGTGGTTGCTTTCGTGGTGGTGTTCGTGATCGGTCGCGGAATTCTGCACGTCCCGCTCGGGTTCAAATCGCTGATGGTGATGGCCGTAATCACGGTGTGGCTTACGACTCGGATCGCGAAGTTCGTCACCCCGGACCGCCCACTGCGGTCGGTTCTCACGGCCGCTCTCAACGACCTCGTTGCGCCGCGCCCACCGAAGCGCGGTACACCCGTGTTCATCTCGCTACCCGAGCGGTTGACTACAGGAGAACGTGCCGTCGTACCTGTTCGCCTCGACGGTGAGGATCACCGATGACCGTTCCCGAGAACGACATTGCGGCTCTGTTCGATCCGAAGCTCGACGACCCGGTTCCGGTCATTCCTCCCGGTGCCCTCCCGCCGTCGTGGGCTGCAGTGCAGTCGCATGCTCCGCAACCGGCGCGTGCGTGGTCGGAAGCCGAACCCGCACACGCTCCGGATGGTTCTGACTACGACCACGGCGAGGACGACACCGCCGGCCACACCTCCCCTGCAACCGATCCGGACCACGTCGCAGACAAAGTGCTCGGTCGTCAGCGTCGTCGCACAGGCAAGAAACGGGCAAGGTCGGCAACAGATCGGGGCAAGGCAGCAGCGAAGAAACGTGCAGACCGCGAGCGAAAAGCGGTACGGCTGAAACTGACCGGCACATCAGCGAACATCACCCGCACCGCGACCACGTCCACCGCATGGTTTGTCCAACGCCAGGGGCCGTGGAATTTCCGCACCACCGGTAAGCAGCGCCGCTTCATTCAGGACGAAGCGATCATCCTGACCAATCTGCAGAAGGCTGGCGTTAGCAAGGTGCATCGCCGCCTGGTGCGCACCCCGTTCCCCGTCGCGCAGTGGGCGGTCGATCACGACAAGTGGGCGACCCCGATTCCCGATGTTCCCGGCGCGTTGTCATGGGCGGACTACCTGCGCGGGCAGCAGCATGCGATGTTGTGGTCCAACGCGACGATCAAAGGCCGCTACTGGGGTATCGAACTGCCGCAACGCTCCTCACTCGGCCAGGGGTTGGACTGGACCGCCCGGATGCTGCGCCACCTCGCTCACTGGCCTCTGCTGGGCAGGGTGTGCACGGGGGTGAACAGCTGGGCCGACGACGCCTTCGACCGGGAGCAGAAGGCCCTTGCCGATCACCTCGCCACACTCGAACGAATCATGTCCGGCCGTGGCGTGAAAGCAACACCGGCCACCCCGGCCGCGATCGACTACTTGCTGCGCCGATCAGCGACCATCGGTCTACCGCTGGAAGCTGGCGGTGCGATCGCCGGCGCCGGAGATTGGGAAGAAACCGACGTTGCCGCCCTCGAAGATCTCACCGACCTCTCCCTTACCCCGGGCGACGGGTACACCACCGTCTCCGGCGTCGTCGACGGCCGCAAGTACACCGGCGTGGTGATCGTGCTGACGATCGGCCGCATGGCTCCCCTACCGATTCCGGAACGGATGTTGCCGTGGCAGATCATCGGGGACCCATCCGGTGAACCTCTCGAATGGTCCGATCGCATCGAGCTGCACGACAAAGCGAAAACGATCCGCACCATGCGCTCGCTGACCGGCAAGATCGAATCGCAGTTCGACCACTACACCGTCGAACACGATCAGGTCCCGCCGAAAGAGTTGGCGGAGCAGCACGCCCGCGCGCAGGACGTGATCTCCGACGTCGAGGAAGACCATTCCGGACTCTCGACTCGAACCACCGGGTGGTACCGCCTCGCGGTGGTCGGCACCGATCCCGACGATGCGAGGCAGAAAGTCTCCGATCTGCAGGAGATGTACTCCCCGCACATCGCGCTCGAACAAGAGCACGGCCAATACCAGTTGCTGCGCGAGTTCATACCGGGTGAGCCGCAAGCCAACATCGCCAACAAACGGCACATGGATGTCGAAGCAGTCGCCGCCGGGATGGCGACCGTCAGTGACCGGATCGGTGACCGCCGCGGTGTCGTCCTGGGCGAGACTGGATCCATCTCGCCGCGCCCGGTGATCTGGGACCTGTTCGCCGCGCACGAGATCAAGCACAAGTCCGGTCTGACACCGATCGTCGCCGTACCCGGTTCGGGTAAGACGTTCCTGGCCGGCATGATCGTCTACCAAGCCGTGAGAGCCGGCGCGTACGGCGTTGTCCTCGACCCCTCCGGTCCGCTCGCTGCGTTGGCCGGTCTACCGGAGTTTCGTGATATCGCCCGCGTCTACGCTCTCACCGGTCGCGATTCACGTGCTGGTGCCTTGAATCCGTATCGGGTGATCACCGATCCGCGTCGTGACGATCCCGAGTACGACGCCCGTAACGTCGAGTTCGTCCGGGATGCAGATCCGTTCGCGGCGGCGCAGTCGAAGTTCGATGCGGATATGCGTGCAGCTGCCGCCGAGCGTGTCGAGGTCGCCGTTTCGGTGCTCAAGATGATGCTCACCGAACGGCATCTGCATCTTGAGCACACCGAACCCGTGCTGCACATGGCCGCGAACCTGGTCGGCGGCGACAGCAACCACAACCTCCGGGAAGTGTTGGCCGCGATCCAATCCATCGGAGTGAGCGATCCGGACCAGGCGGTCAAAACGTGCGCGAACGGGTTGTACCAGCAGCTCAGTTTGATGTCGGAACTGACCGAGGCGCGTGTGCTGTTCCCGGAGGAGGGCACGATCGGCAGTGGAGCGGATGCGTTCGATGCCGACATCCGTCTGACGATCTTGACGATGCCGGGCCTGCAGCTACCGCCCGAAGGCACGCCGTCCTCGCAGTGGACACCGCAGCAACGGATGACGGCGCCGTTGATGCACATGGCCGCGTGGCTGGCGAACAGGCTCGTCTACGAAAAGCCTCGCCACGTGCGCAAGGTGCTCTTTCTCGACGAAAACAAATACCTCGAATCCACTGGCGCAGGCCGCACCCTCAACCTCCGAATCGCGCGCGACTCACGCAAGTTCAAGGTCCGTGCCCTGGTCTGCTCGCAGCTTCCGGATGATTTCCTCGGATTGGACGGCAGCGACGACAAGACCGCCCTGACCTACGAGGTGTTCGTCGGTGACGTCGGCGGTGATCCGCATGCAATCGAAGGTGCCCTGAAATTGCTCAAACTTCCCGCCGGGCAAGGGTTCGAGCAGTTCCTCGCTGAACTGGGCAGCGGCGGCGAGGACACTCTCGACGAGGACACCGACACCTCGTATCAGGACGAAGCGCGGCGCTGGATGATCCGGATGGCTGACGACGTGGAGCTGGTGCGTTCGAGCTGGATTCACTACGTGCATCTCGCGCATGTGTTCGCGGCGCTGAATTCTTCGTCGGCGAAGAACGCGCTCGGCGGCGCCGCATGAATACCCGCGGAGGGCTCAGAGCGCCCTCGGCAGAGCTGAATGGCGCAATCCCCCATCGATCGCGCGTTCGGGCGCTGACCGTCAATCTGGCGCGGGTTCTCGCCGTTCTAGCGCTGGTGCTGGTGCCCCTCGTCGCCCCAGGTGGGCCAATCGCATCTGCCGGCGGATTCGACTGCAAAGACGTCCCCTCCCCCGAGTTCCCGAACTCGGTCATGGCAGCCGAGTTCGATTCCTCGAGCAAAGACCGCGAACCGAAACCGAGCGGCACCGGCTACGAAACCTACGGGTGGGCCGGATTACGCTGGTACACCTACGACCTCGGCTGCGGCAACGACCTGGTCCGCGCACCCGACGCCGTCGCGGACACCACTCTGGGCAACACATTCCTCGCAATCGGCAAGGGATTCGCAGCTGCCGCGTTCTGGCTCGACGACCAGACGAAGACCGGAGCAGCTGCCGAAGAGGCCGGGATCGCCCCGGCCATGGTGCAGTTCGACCAGATCGTCGCCTCGATCTCCAACGGAATGCTCGGCGTCTACGGAACGTGGCTGGGTGTGGCATTGATCGTGGTCGCCACGATCATCATCTGGAACGCCCTCAAATCGAATGCCGCGGCCGTGACTCGCACCGTCGCGATCGCCGGCGCTGCAATGGCCATCGGAGCACTGTTCGTCGGCGCACCGCAAAAGGCCATCCAGGTCGCCGACGACACCTTCGGATCGGTCATCACCGACACACAAGGTCAGATGCTGTCCGTGTCCGGAAACACCGGAGACCCCCGCAATGTGCTGATCGACAAGATCTTCCTCGACGACTGGCGTAAGGGATGGTTCGGCGCGAATTTCAATGACCAGGAACTGCAACTTGGACCGAAGCTCCGCGACACCCTGGCATTTTCGTACGCGGAGCAGCAGAACGTGGCCGGCGACAACGAGGCTGCAAGTGAGCTTGCGAGCAAAAAAGGAGAGGATTTCGAAAATAATCTGGTTGAGAAGCTGAAAGATTTGAACCTTTCCTACAATCAGTTCCAGGGCAAAGACTCCGGACGCACCGGCACAGGGTTCATGGCGATGATCAAACTCGCCATGCCCTCCATCCTCTGGATCGGCGCATCCATCCTCAAACTCACTGCGCTACTAGCCATTCGACTCGCAATTCTCTTCGCACCGATCTGGGTTCCGATCGCCGCCGCACACGGCGGCACCCTCTCGCGCGTGTGCCGCATGATCGCCACCGCCTACATGTGGGGCGTGGCCGGCGCAGTCATCATCGCGCTGTACCTGATGGCGCTGGTCAAGCTGTACGACACCGACAACGGTCTCGTCGACGGCACGTGGCGGCTGTGGTTCATGGTCATCTTGACGGCGGTGTGCTGGTTCATCATGCGCCCGTTCAAACGGATGACTCAGACCTTCACCCAGAACCAAGCGGGCGCACTCAATCGCAAAGCTCGTCACGCTCAGACGTCGATGAAACAGAAGTTCTTCAAGGCCGGCAGCGCCGTCGTGGGCGGTCCCGCGGCGTCGATGGTCGAGGAAGGTGTCGGCGCGCTTCGGAAGGCGACCAAACGCGGTGGTGACCTCGACAAGGATTCGGTGACACCAGTGCGTCCGGAAGGACGCGAGTTGAATCAGCGACGCCGGCACGAGGTCGACAAATCGCGTGTCGATGCACGCAAGACGATGGATCGCCAACAGCGCCTGACGGATTCACGGAAGGACGCCCAGGACGTGCGGCGCCGAAGCCTAGCCGATACCGCCAAGAATTCCGCGGGCACCAAGCGGCCCATGTCGGATCGACCACAAACCGCCGGTCCCGCTGCCAAACCTAGCCGCACCCTCGCTCGACAGCTGATCGGAACCGAAGCCGGTTCACCGCGCAGCACTTCGTCGGTGAGTGAGACATGGAACGGAGGCCCGCGGTCGAGTATCGCGCCGATGAAGGTGTTCACTCCGTCCTCGCGGGATGCCCCCACCGAAACTCCGATGCCTCGATCGGGTGCGGCGCGCTCGAACTCGTCGACTACTCCGCGGTCGACGGCACGACTGTGGACGCCGTCGTTGACCTCAGCGGGTACTTCGTCCGATTCGACCGACAGGGTCAGCTGATGCCTTCCAGCACAGCCAATCCCGTCCTAGCACCGATCCGGCGGTGGGTGCTGTACTCGCGCACCAATCTGACGATCACGATCGTCTCTGCGTTCGGTGTGCTGTTCGTGGCGGGAGCAGTGTTCGGCCAGTCCCCCGCTCCGTCGAATGCTGCCTCGAAGATCCCGGCCTACGCCGCGACGACTGCGACGGACGCAGAATCGGCGGCGCCGGGTCTGAGCTACGCGTTGGCCGAGGTGACCGAATCCTCGATTGCCGGCAAGTCGATCGCGTCGGTAGCCGAGAGTGCACCGGCGACAGCGATGGCCTACGCGCACGTCTACGTCGATCAGTCGCTCTCGACCAGTGAATGGAAGTCCAAGCTGGGCGTGCACACCGCCGAAGCGCCCGGCGTGACGGTGGTCAATGCTCGTCCGATTGTGCCGGTCGCGATCACCGGTCCGACGCGCAGTGAGATCGTGGCCGGCACCGGCGGTGAGAGCGCGGTGCAGGTCATTGTCCCGACGCAGGCGGGGAATCTGCGGGTCACCCTGAAAGCCTCGGACACTGCCAAGGGTTCGACATGGCAGGTCCAGATGCCGCTGCCCACCCTGGACCGCAGCGAGATCGACAAGCTCGGCGTACCTTCCCTCGCGAGCACACCGACCTCGGAAGCTCCCACAACCACCACGACTCCGAAGTCGACGACCTCACCGAGCACTACCTCGCCCACGACGCCGACATCGACCAGCTCGACCACTGTTCCGTCGGCGGACCTCGAACCGGCACCGGTTCCTGTTCCCGGCCCCATCCCGATTCCCGACCTCGACACACCGCTCCCGGGAACGCTGTGAGTCGCCGCCGTGGAGCGGTAGCCCTGATCGTCACCGCCGCCACCGCCGCGATCCTGGGGCTGTCCGGATGCACGCAGCAGCCGGTGTTCCCCCACAACCGTTGCGGCGGCACCTCGTGGAGTGAGGGAGACGACAAGGGATCCTCTACCGGGAACACCGAACTGAAAGCATCGGGGCCGATCACCCGCCCGACCAAGGACGGAACGACGACGTTCACGTCCCCGTTCGGGCCTCGCTGGGGAACCGAACACCAAGGCGTCGACTTCGCCGGCCCCGTCGGGACACCGATCTACGCGGCGCTCGACGGTGTTGTGGTCAAGGCCGGACCCGCATCCGGGTTCGGGAACTGGATCGTGCTCGACTCGCTCGTCGGCGGAAAACCCGTGAGCACCGTCTACGGCCACATGTTCGACGACGGTGTCCTTGTCACGGAAGGCCAGCAGATCAAGGCCGGCGACCATATTGCGAACATCGGAAACAACGGCCAATCCACTGGCGCACACCTGCATTTCGAATACTGGGACGGGGGACGGCTGCAGGGTGGAACCGCTGTCGATCCGATGACCAAGCTCGGCGGAGCCCCCTTCCCCGCGGGCGAAGCGGGTAGTGATTCTCCTGCCATCGAGCTGGCCGCGTCATCATCGTCGATCGACTGCGCCGGCTTCGGCGTGGCAGGTGGCGGCGATCTCAAAGCCGGATCCGTTCCTCCGGAGATGGAACCATGGTTCCGCAAGGCCGGATCGCTGTGCCCCCAGATCAAGCCCTCCCTGTTGGCCGCAGATGCAAAGGCCGAATCCGGCTTGACCCGTGGCCTGACCTCCGGCAGTGGAGCGCAAGGTGTCACGCAGTTCATGCCGCGAACATTTGCTTCTTACGGCCAGGACGACGACAGAAACGGCAAGATCTCGATCTGGGACGATGGGGACGCGATCATGGCTCAGGGCCGATACTTCTGCTCCATCGCGGCGCAGGTCGACGGATGGATTGCCGACGGATCGGTCAAGGGCGATCCGAAATCGCTCTACATCGCTTCCTACAACGCGGGCGAAGGCGCGGTGAAGAATGCCGGCGGAATGCCCAGCGGCGGCGACTACACCACCCAGACACAGCCCTACGTCGCGAAAGTCCTTGCATACGAAGCAGAGTTCGCGTCCCCCGGAGGTAGCGGGGAACTGATCGTCTCGCCCGGTTCGGCGTCCGGATCGCAGGTGGTCGACGCTGCCCGCCAATTCCTCGGCACCCCGTACGTCTGGGGCGGCGGCAACATCAACGGCACCACCGGCGGTGGATTCGACTGCTCCGGACTGACCAGTTACGCCATCTACCAGGGAAGTGGAAACAAGATCACCCTGCCCAGGACATCCGAACAGCAGTGGAACGTCGGAGTCGAGATCCCTATCGACCAAGCACAAGCCGGGGATCTGGTCTTCGGTTCGTGGGCCGGAACAGGTCCGGGGCACGTCGGCGTCGCGATCGGCGGAGGCCAGATGATCCATGCTCCCACTACGGGGGACGTCGTCAAACAAGCTCCACTGCAGAGCGATATGAAAGCCAGGAGGGTTCTGTGAGCAACGCACGCCAGCTGGTTCTGCTTGCCGTCGCTGTCCTCCTCGTCGGTGGACTGGTGTACTTCCTCTTCGGTTGGGGCAACGAGGCGGAAACCGAGACAGCTGAACAGATCGCCCCAGCACCGGCGCCGCTGACCATTTCGACTTCGCCGGCTCCGACAACAATCGACATCACCGAAGATCCGGATACGGAGCGAGCCGAAAACATCGCTCGCCAGGCACTTTCCGTGGCGTTCACCTGGTACCCAGCAACGGACCGTAGCCCCACCAATGGATACGCACGCGCCCGGGAATGGTTCACCGACACCCTGGCACAGACCCTGCTCGTCGACACGCACACCGAACGAGGACCAGGAGCACAGTGGAACCAATGGGCCTCCGACAACGCCAAAGTGGTCGCCGATGTGACTGTGGGTTGCTCCGGCTGCCCACCAGATACCGATGCACTCGTCCGCCGAGTCGCCACCATCCGCCAGACCGTAATTACCGGAGATGCGACCAATCTTGTCGTACCGGAAACGACCGTGTGGGTCACGCTCTCCAAGGAGGTTGATCAGTGGCGCATCGACACCATTCAGTACTGAATAGCCCATCCACCGACACAAAGAAGTGGAGGATCGTCCTTCGAAATCCAGTCGATAGGCGACTTCAAGAATGTAGTCGAATATTACTTGTACACAATACTTTTCACGTCCTGCGCTACACCCATCACGATAGACCAGTATCGACGAGGAGACTCATGAAAAGACGTATTGCTGTAGTCACGGCGCTCCTTACGTTACTGCCGCTCCTGCCTGCATGCTCGACACCAGCGACACAGAGGGTCGCCACCCCCAACCAATCCGCCAGCACAGACGGCGACCGAATCGGGGTGGTCACGCCGGCCGAATCCTCCCTCTGGCCTGGAAACTTAGCGATCGGCGTGGGAGACATCCAAAGCGATCAATTCATTACCACACCGGCCCCGGACCAGGTCCAAGCTAGGTGCATTGGAGCAGGAGACAATCTCACAATCGGCATCACCGCACCTAACGGCTGGAACGCCCTACTTACGCATGGATCTCAAACCATCGCCATCGAAAACAAGGAACTCGACTACCCCTTGCAGGAGTTCACCACTCCGCAAAGCGCACTCGACAGCGAGAGCGAATCGAACAACAAGTTCGGAACGACCGACCTCTTCCCGCCTGGCGTGACGTGGGATCTCCCACAGCTCGGCGACGTCGAGATTCAGTTAAGCCAGAAGACACCGCCCCACTGGCAAATCCGAGCAAGGGAGAGAGTCACCATCGACATGCACGTACGATGCGAAGGGACGTAGCCGCACGCTTAAGCCAGGAACGATACCTCCAAGGGCCACATAACCGGCAATAGCCGATTCACACTGATACGCCAGCATCTGTGTCCCGTTTCGTTGCCGGATAGTGTGTGCAGGTGAGCTATTTTGATGGTCGGATTGTCGCAGTGACAGGTGCAGGTGCGGGGGTGGGCCGCCAGCTGGCCATTCAGTTGGCAAGACAAGGCGCGTCACTTTCTCTGATCGACCGCGACCAACATGCACTCAATCAAACGATCAGCTTGATAGGCACGCAGTCAGGTGTAATCCGCATGTCGGTTGTAGATGTTTCCGACCGTGACGCTATGCATGCCTGCGCCGCTGAGACATTCGACGCTTTTGGGAGCATCGACGCAGTATTCAACAACGCTGGCGTCCTCTACACCGGGGACGTGCTCGATGCTGAGTTCGATGACTTCACACATGTAATGCGAGTGAACTTCTGGGGTGTAGTCAATGGATCAAAAGCGTTTTTGCCCTTCATATTTCGATCAAATGAGGGAAACATCGTCAATGTTTCCTCTGCATTCGGTTTGATGTCGGCGCCCGGATACTCGGCATACAACGCAGCCAAATTTGCCGTCCGAGGTTTCACCGAATCGCTACGGCAGGAGATGTTGATTCTGCATCCGCAAGTCAAGGTGTCTTGCGTCTTCCCTGGCGGAATCAAGACCTCGATTGCACGGACTGCCCGTATGGCTGCACCGATAGACAGACAAGCAGTCATCGAGTACTTCGAACACAGCATCGCGAGAACCGAACCGGAGAAGGCCGCGCAGGTTATCTTACGTGGCGCAAAACAAGGACGTCCCCGGATACTTGTCGGCGCAGACGCTCGTATCATCGACGCACTGACCAGAATCTCCGGATCTGGATACCAACGCCTGATACCGGCCACCAATAGGGCAAATCGCTCCTAGCCTGACCCAACGAAGTCCGTATGAGGACATTGCGCCCGCCAGCCTGGGACCTTTTTCCGTTATCAGCGGTTACATGTACAGAAGAATTTGCGTAGTGTTCGTCTGTTCACAATCCGCGGGGAGAGGAACGACCACTGTGACAACAAAATGGTTGATGATCGAAACATTCGGCGACGCTGCACCATCCATTGTTGGGTTGGGTAGCGCACCAAGGCGATTCGTGCCAATCGAGAGAGTACTGAAAAGTAGGGACTCACTCGAACTTGTGAAGAGGATCATCGAGGAAGTCAGTGCTTCACCTGGACAAATTGATCGGAGATCAGCAGACGGGCAACGTCGCCTCATCGTTGAGCCCCTGATCACGTTCAGCGGTCGCTTGCATGGAATACATCTGTGGTTCGGAAGATCGAACGAGACAGTACCCGAACATGATCCGGCTGGCGCATGGCTATTCAATCTTACTGCAGGCAAGGCAAGTGGAAGCGTCGCCCTACTGGATTTGTACGGCGTCCCCGAGGACGAACGCCACACAGAGAAGGCAATGGCGGGCGCGTTCACACGATTACGGACAAATCATGACGAGAGCGACGCACTGTCAAAGATAGTCCAGTCGCAACCCGGAACGGTTCACCAAGCCGTCTGGACGGTGGAGAGGGATGATGGAGAACTGCGCGCAGCTCACTTCTCCTGCCGAATGCTCAAAGAGAACGATCCGGAAACAGGTCAACCCCAAGTGATCCTGCGCGGGATTACTCAAGATATCGGACCAGCAGTAGAGGTAACCTCCGCACCTCCTCCGGTGGTTCTCGAATACAGGGTGCTAGAGGCGGCAACCAATGACGGAGAGTATCGAGCCATCGTCAATCTCAAGACCCTGCAGTTGATTCGATGGGTCGGCGACGCCATGCCGGGACTTGCATGGGAATCAGTTGACGATCAGGTCGAACCCAGCATTCATCCGGACGACTTCCACATTGCACTTGCGATGTCAGAAGGTCTCGCACGGGGTAAGACCCGCGGAGTCATTCGTTTCCGCCAACTGAGCGGAGCCTGGAAAACCTATGCTGTGGACGCAACTCTGATGATGCTGAACCAACATACGACGGCAGGCCTGGTCATGATTCGCGAAGCAAGTTCTCCGGAATAGGAGAGGCCCATGCATCTGACATAGCGCCTTCACCTTCCCTGGCCTAAAGATCATTTACGATTTCACCTCTGCCGCAATTGATTCGAAGACTTGGACCAGTCCCGGCCACCAGCGCGTGATGTCGATGAACATCGACTTCGGCGGCGTCGCGCGCAATGATCACCGAATGTTCAAGCGTTTTGGGACCTAGTACCCAAGATGCTTGCGGCCTATTGCGGTAGAACACTAGGCATCAGTAACGTGCAACTGCGCGCCCTTCAGGGGCTCCGGCAGTGAGTGGTTACAGGTGACTCCGCCAGGTAGCGCGGACGGTACTAGTTGCCGCTCGATCCCGCACCTGAGACTCAACCGGAGGCCCGTTTGTGCCGCACACACGTCGACTACCTCAGTTGCCATGTCGATGCCCTTGCGTACCTATGCAGGTACACCAGCAGGTCGAGTCCTGGCACGCTCGTAGCTTGCATGCAATTCAATTGCACTGATTCCCAAAGCATCCGCCAACTTTTGAGCATTCGCAGGCGTCAGGAGCACTTCGCCTCGCTCTATTCGCGCGATCATCGAGGTGCTGATGCCCGTGAGCTTTCCGAGCTGAGGTTGCGTAAGCCCGAGGAGGATGCGCCAATCACCGGGGAACCGTTCATCCTCCGGAACTATTACCAGTTCACTCATAGGGACATCAAGCGTGCGGGCAACCAAGGCCAACGTATCAACCTGAGGACTCCGGTTGCCGGACTCCCATTGCTGCACTGTCGCGCCGCCCACCCCAGCGCGACGAGCAAGATCTGCTCGACTGAAGCCTTTGCTCTCACGCGCACGACTAAGTCGCGCGGGTTCGAACCCGCGCATAACACGGCGACTCATGTGGGCATTCCGTTCGTCATTGCTAGACACCATGCCGCACCTCCTCTAGGGTCTAAACGTGCATGACTTTAATCGATGCAATTGTTGTAATAGGCACACGGCAGCGAGTCCACATCTCACAGGCAAAGGGGTGATCTGACACATCGAAAGAAGTTCCCCCGGTCGCTACCAACGACCAGGGGAACGATGTCCAAACGGGTTGGCGCCCGTCCAGAGTTTTCTTCAGTTGCAGAAAGGATTCTGCGATGTCTATCTTAGTGGACCCATCGGGTCCGGATGACGTGTTCCACGATCGGTATGCAGCTCTCTCCACACTTGTCCTTCGTCGGCTTGTTGCGCGGCATTCGTCGATCGGCGGGCGTTGCGATGGTTGCGGTTTGAGTGTTTCGGAGCTTGTTCCGTTGTGCCCGGAGGCTGCGGCCGCGTTGCGTGAGTTGACGCACCGTGAGGGCCGGGGATCATCTGCGGTCGTGTTGCCGCAGTTCAGTACTGACGATCTTCTTCGGGTTGCTGCTTTGCATCATCCTGATCGGGTTGGTCGGTGCGCGCGGTGCGGGTTCGTTTTCTCGTCGGAGTGCGATGTGTGTCCGACTGTGCGAGCTGTTCGTGTGGAGTTGGAGGTTCGGGGTGTGGTGCCGATTGTTGGTGCCGAGCCGGGCATGGGGTTGTGCGCGGGGAAGTCACGTTCGTGGGAGATGGATGGCCGCACGGTGGTGGAGTGGCGTCGCGCGATCTCCTGGTGTGAGGCGTGCCCGTTGTTGGCGCAGTGCCGTATAGATGCGGCCGCGGCGGTGGAACGTGGGGATGGTCCGCAGCGAATGATCATGGCGGGCAATGCGTATGACAGTCACGGAAATATCGTCGACGGTGAACGCTTGGGCCTGTACGAGTCGTTGACGACAGCAACGCGTCGTCGCCGGGATTCGGAGGTGGCCGCGTGAGGGCCGCGGTGCCGCCGCCGACGGTGTTGGCGTGCGCGGTCGATCCTCAATCGTGGGATTTGGATGAGGGTTCGTATCGAGCGGGTGTGGATGCGCAGGCTGAGTGTTTCCGGTGCCCTCGTTTGGCGGATTGTCGGAAGGAGTTGTCGTCGATGGTGGCGGCGGATACTCCGCCTCGGTCGATGATTTGGGCGGGTGTGCCGTTCAGTCATCGTGGCCGGCCGATTACTTCAGATGCGGTGTTGCGTTCGTACTATCGGCGGGTCGACGGGCATCGCGGTACTTCTCGTGGGAGCGCTGCGTGACCCCGATAGTGGGGTCGTTCGCTCCGGTCTTCACACGGCCGCTCGACACAGTGGCATCAGATGGGTCCCCGGTGCTGATCTTGAGGACATTCGAATCAGCGTGGTCTGTGTACGGAATCCTCGCCGACACGCACGGCCATGTGCCGGTACGGGACCGCTACGACCGGTTGTGGATCCTCGTCGAAGTCGCCGGCCGCCTGCGTAGTCGCCGCACCTTCATTCACGATCATCCGCACATCGGTGACTCACCGGATGTGTACGGGTTGATCGACGTGGACTCCCGCGCGATTCTTCATGCCCGCGATCTGATCGAAGCCCACGGCCCGTTGAGGGTCGACCCCTCCCCTGCCGCGGTCCTCGCACCCCTCCGTACTGATACGACGGATGCCGCGCACCTTCCCACCTGCACGTCACAAGCCTCGTTCGACGTCACCCGATTGGACTGCCCCACATGACAACACACCGCTTGCTCGACGAACTGAACAACCCCCACCACCCCCTTCCTGACATCATCTATGGGATCAGTACCGGGGCCCTCCCCTCCCCCGCCTCGAGCGGCCTTCCCGCCGAACGATGGCAATGGCTCGCGCACCTCTTCACCCACCCGCGCTGGGGAATGACCGCGATCGTCGACGGACTCGACCACGTCTGCGCCCCCGTCGCCCGGCTGTGCCAACTCACCGCCCACCCCATCCACCCCCTCAACGTGCGAGAACTGTGGGCCGCAGAACAACTCCCCACCATCGAACTCATCGCGGAGCATTCCCCGCACGAGGACGGTCACTGGGAAGTCCTCAACACTGCCCTGGAGCTGATCACCGACGGACTCGACCACTGCAACGGACTCGAGACCTCCGGGATCGAAGCAGTCACCTCCGCATTCACCGCCGTCATCACCGCACAGGACCCTGCGACCGCCCGCGCAAGTATCACTGCGGCCGTCGAACACTGGATTCATCCCACATGCACCACCGCATCATCTGTTTCGACACAGTTGGGGGCAGCATCATGACAACAACACCGCATCGATCGCCGCTGATCGAATCCATGATCAGCACCGCCTCCACAGCGCTCCTGAAAGAAGTAGGCATCACCTTCCCCACCGACGCCGAGATGGCCGAGGTACGACAACTCGCTGAAACGATCGTCCGGGACACCGTCGACGCCCTCGCCGGCCCGCGCGATCTGTCGGTCGGGTTACGCGACAACCTCATCGACGTGGCAGATCTCGTTGCCTCCGATCCGGAAACAGCGTCGGTCGATCAGATTCACGAAGTCGCGGTTGCGCTGCGCGGGCTTCTGGATCTGCACATCCCCGTGCGATCGAATCATTCGTGATCGCGCTCGTTCTCGCTGTCGCGTTGGGGTGCGCCGGTGTTGTGGGGGCAGTGTTTTCGCTTCGCCCCACACGTTCCTGACATTCGAAACGCGACAGATCCGCACATCAGAGGTCGGCGTCCGACACAGACCGCCAACGGCAACTGACCTCGATAAACACCCGGCCTGACCCGAACACCGCCGAAAAAGGGAGCCCCGCCACCACACAGCGTGACATCCGAAAGACCTTGACACACAACTCCATAGACGCAGTCCAGAAACAACGAAACCCCCTTACGGGGGTTCGCCACACACTGAGCCAAAGCCAAATCAACAGCAAAGCCATGCCCGGCTCGCTGTCACTGATGAAGCCGAAGTAACCGCTCCGCCTTCTGCACTGCACTACTTCTTCACGCAACTGAAGGGATTTACCTGTGACAGGTACATCTCAGGGTAACGCACACCCTGAACCAGCTTCAACACTTCCACACAACACAATCCTCGACCGCTCACCATCAACGCGCCACACCCCCATCTCCGACGACGAATGGGCACACGCCGTACAACAAGCCACCGAAAACGTCACCCGCATCGAAACACTCAACCGAACAAGCAACCAACGCGGAAACTCCTGGTCCCTCCCCATCCCCGACGGCACCTACAGCCGTACCCCCACCTGGACCAGCCGCACACACTGGCAACACCAAGTCCGCACCCTCCTCAACTCCCCCACCGGCACGAAACTCTGCACAAACCACACCATCAGCACCGAAGCCGTCTTCGCCGTCGCCGTCATCCACGCCTCCCTCGCTGAGAGCGCAACCGGACGCTCAGTGACCGCCTCACGCGAGACCATCGCCCACCGTGCAGGAGTGAGCGCCTCCACCGTCAAACGCGCCCGCCGAGTCCTCACAGCCCTCGGAGTCGCAGTAGAACTCGTCCGCGGTCGCTACCTCAGCCGCCTCGAAGCCATGGCCGCAGAATCACACCACGGCCGCCGCCAATTCCGCGCAGCCTCCACCTGGGCACTCACCACACCCCGCCCGGTAGCAACGACCGTCACCCCTCCCTTCACAAAACCCAGAAAACCTTCCCGAGCCACACTGCGCACCAACGCATACCGGTCCAAAACCACCACACGGAACCATCCACAATCCGGTCACCGTGACCCCCTATCCCCCTCCGGGGGATTTGCACTTAAAGCTCTTGCTTTCAAGATCTCACCAACGCGCGCACAAACGCACGCGGGCAAGACAACACACCAACCAACAACCACACCCCGACCCCTCCACCTCCAACGCGCAGCAGCCGAACTCATCGCCCACGCACCAACACTGAAACCAGCCGGCCACATCGGAACAATCTGCGACACCCTCCAACAAACCGGAATCGACACCACCCGATGGACCGGCCGCGACATCGCACACCAACTCACCACAGACACCCAACAACGAGGCTGGACATGGCCCAACCACATCCCACGGCCAAGCGAATTCCTACGCTGGCGAACGACCCAACTAGATTGGACCGTCAGCTCGCCGACGGAACGAAGGCTCGAACACGATCGCCTTCGACGCTCGGAACAATCCCAACGACGCGCAGAATTCCGCAAGCGCGATGCGAGCAGAGCGACGGAAACAACCCGAATCGAAATCGTTCGAACCTTCCAAGCAACTCAGACCCCTTTCCGTCGAGAACTCACGACGACCACGCGCTCGATCTCTCATCGTGGGCACACGAACTGAGCGGCAATGTTCGCGAATCGTCTCGCTACCTCGCGCTCTGCCTGCCTCCTGCACCTCGACGGCGAACCTGTCGGAGGCCTCTGACAGGCTCGTACCCAAGGTCGAATTCACAGGGGAAGTAGGCGGGGGATGGAAAACTTGGAGCAGTGGGCCGAAAAGCGAGGGCCTTTGATTGCCATCACAGAAGCAGGCGAACTCGTACGTTCACACCTCGCCTCGAGCTCGAAAATGAGGGTGGTCATCACCGGAGAGTGCCGCGAACTGAAGCCACTAATGTCCGGATGGACCATGGAACTCGCAGTCCCCGTTGACCGAGCCGTAGTCAGCATCCCCGTACAGTTCGACCGCCCAACGACAGACGCAGTACGCAAGTACCTATACCGTCACACACAGCGAAACTTTCTCCAGCACTTCACCGTAGGAGCCGGAGTAACCATCGCCGGCGACCTCACCTACCATCCCGCCACTCACAGGCTGTTCTTGCAGGCACGGCAAGCGCAACCCGAGAAAACAATTCAAGGCCCAGTGAGTGCCGCCGAGAAGCTGCACCTCACCGCCCTGCAGCAGCTGACCCATCGCGGCGACATTCCCAAGGGTTCATGGCCCGAGAAGCTTGAACGTGTCACAGTCCTGTCTCCCGACAAGTCCAAAGCAGTCACCGACATTCAAGCAGTCATCGAAAACAAGGGCAAAGGAACCATCCAACTCCCAAAGTTCACGCATGTACCCGTCTCGATGAACCGCCACACTGTTGCAGAAAAACTCGTCAAGGCCCTCACAGCTATAGACCAAGGAAGCGCCGACCTCATCCTAATCACTCGCGGCGGAGGCCACTGGACCGATCTCTGGTCATTCAACGATCCGGAACTCGCTCGCGCCATACACCAATGCCCAGTACCGGTCATGGTTGCGATCGGACACGCCGCCGATCACACAAGCAACGCGGAACGTCTTGCAGTAGATCGCTTCCCGACTCCAACAGCTTTCGGACACGAACTCGTCCGCAAGCTGTACGCCAGGAACGGCCCGCGCAAGCCACGCGCCGCAACAGTGCCTGCGCCCACCTCACAAACCGCAACCGCACAAACACAACTCGACGCGCAGCGTGAACGCTGTCGAGAACTCGAACAGATGAACGCGGTGAACTCCTCGCACGCGAAGGAATGGCGCAGTGCCTTCCTCAACGAACTACACGCGAGCGGGACCGCGCGAGTGAAAAATCACTGGGCAACCGTCGCACTCGTCACAGCGCTGACCGGCGTTACAGCCGCCATGATCGCCACCGGCATCTCCGAAAACCTAACTGCCACCACCGTCATCCTCATCGCAACAGCCGTCATCGCCGCCTTGTGTTGGCGGCACCGACGACAGGCAGACGCCCCGCCGCGGTCCGCTCGAACATGCACAGTCCCCGTTGAGTCCATCGAATGGATCAGCGCAGCAAGGAAAGCCCGCACTCCACGACGCCACAGAGCTGTTTGGGCGCAGGTCCCTGCCAGCCTCACGAACCCGTGAAATCACCCACTTCGACAACTCGTTCGAGCAACGCCACACATGGATGGTTCAGGCCGTGGCCTTGTCCTTGCCGAGCTGCGAGACCCGCGAGGGGGTGATACCCAGCATGACGCCGATTTCGCGGACGGACAGACCGCGCTGCCGCAGGTCGTGGACGACTACACGTGACTGGCGCGAGGCTTCGTCGACCACTCGCTGAGCGGCTGCGTTGAGCTCCCGGCTGTCAACTTTTACACAGTCATCGCGTTTGCCGGCCAGCAAGAGATTCCCGCCGACGAGGCGAAGGCCATCGAGGAAGCTCCGCCGCAGCGAGGCGGAGCAGCAAACGAACCCGAGGCAATCACCGTCATGCGTGACGCGATCGCCGATCCGGTTGACCCGCTCACCGTGGAATAGATTTCGCATCCCCTGATTTCGGGGGTGTGTGCCTGTTATCAGGCGCACATCCCCGACCTCACAATATGCCCGGAAGATGGTAGATCTGTTCGTCTCGCACCGCGAAATCCATCACTGCCTCGTACGCCTCCGGAAGGGGTAGCCGACACGTTCCATCGACGGGAAAAGCAACCCTGACAGCGCTTCCTGCGGCGTCAACCAACCACACCACAGGTGTGGGAATGCTCGAGGCTGTGGGGCACTCACCGACCCACGGCGATTTGAGTGACTCTCGATTAAGCTGCGCCACAACGTGCGTCATTTCCCCCGTTCCGGTTGTCTGCGAAAGCACTGCCTCGCTCGAATCGTCTGTGTATTCGAGGAATTGGCACACCACCACCGATGTCGGCTCAAAGTTGTCAGGAACCGTGCCCGCAGGAGGTAAAGGATCCGACAACGACTCCGGGGGCTGCACCGGCACAGGGATCGCCGCCGCCAGCACTTCCGGCGCCAAACATGTGGCGCGATCGACCACCACCCCCAATGGCAATGCCACGGGTTCGCGTCGCTCGTCGAGGATTCAGAAGGTGATCACTCCGCCCACTGCGAGAACAACGACCGAAACCATCGTTATGAGCCCCACACGAGATCGCCGCATACCTAACACTATGCCGACCAACTACTGGACACTGGTCACGTTCAAACCCGATCTACAAGATGTCGACTTTCACCGGCCTCGCTGGCTCGAATGTCCTGATCACAGGGTGGTCCGGCCAGCGCTCTTTCCAATGATCGGTGTTGAACACAGCGCCTTCTTCAGCCGGGCAGGCTCGTGTGCGGCGTCGACGGTCGGTGCGATTGTTCGCCAGACTGACACCCCTACCTCTTCGCGGATCTCCATCCGTCCTGTGCGCCGTTGGAATCCCTTGCCCAGGGCCGCGACGTCGAGCTGGACGGAAGTCACACCCGCCCGCCCCCGCAGTCAGTAACGGATTCGACGAACATCCAGTCGTAGGATTCACTCTCTTAGAACTTGCCGAGGTATCGAGGGATCTCATCTCCCGGCTGCAACTCGCGGACATATTTACTCGGCCACCAGCATCTACCCCCGTCGACTAGGCACTCCGCATCTTCGGCATGGTCACGCAAGTCCGGAACCGTATCCCGACATGGTCGCCGCCGGCACCGGAATCATCCTTGTGACCACCGGTGGAGGTTCGATCAGTCCGATGCCGTTCCTGGGAAACCTGAACATCGCCGCTGCGGGCCTTCGCAACTGGGTGCTGAACCTGCACAACGCTCTCGAATCCAAGGGCGTCCACGTTGCCCATGTCGGCATCACCGCCCTCATCGGGGCAGGTCATCCGGAGGCAGAACCGGACGTCATCGCGAAGGCATACACGGCGTTGTACGACCAGCGCCAGGACGCCGAATTGCACTACGTCGCCTACGACGCATAACCCCTCTCGCCTCGTCGAACCGAGTCTTCCGAGGAAGACACCGAAGCAGCAGAGCCGATCTGCACGACGTGAGTGCCGCAAAACGATGCCAGAGCCGCGCGTGAAACACGTTCATGCGGAGTCGATATGGGTCGAAAGCATGCCGATCGGCGCGAGTCCGCCGTCCAGCGCACAATCAAGCTTCATCGGTGTCTCCGCAGGTTCATCGACGTCGCGTGAGGCGAAAAGTGTTGCTGCACAGCAGTTGCAGAGGTCTATTGGTAACCCTGCATATCAGAACTCGCCGTATTGCTTCACGCTCACGCCGGCGTACGGGCGGGGTGCAGCCCTCTCTCAGCGTGCAGAAACTATCCCAACCCGAGATGGGGCCTTCGAATCCGTAAGTGCAGACAATAGACGATCGCAGCTGTCGCTGTCGTGGGCAATTAGCCACCTGCCCCACCCGACACCCACGTCCGTGTCGGTCACCGGGCGGGGTGGGGCGGAGTGATCAGGGTGTGGGCGGCTACGAGCTGCCGAACAGGTTCCCCATCTCCACGCTGCCGAAGAACCCGCCGCCGGGAGGCGGGGTCGTGACCAGGGTGACCGGCTCGCCGTCACCGAGATTGAATGCGTCGACGGGCGGGGTGTCGGGGGTCATTGTGCGGAAGGTGTCAGAGTCGCTGCAGCCGGCGACGACGAGGTAGTCGCCGTCGGGCAGCGTCGTGGTGTACGTCGCCGAACCTCCAACGACCGGCACGAACTGCGGCTCGATGATGACGACAGTGGCGGGGTCGTCGGTAACGCGGACCGCGCAGCTCAAACTGATCCCGTCCGAGGCGACACCGGCGAATTGGACAGTGATCACGTTGCCGTTGGCGGTCACCTCGGCGTTGCCTGCGAAAACGACGGCTCCAGCCAGGGCGGGGTTGGCAATCAGAGCAAGAGCGGTCGCGCCGGATACGGCAGCGGCGGCAGCCAGGCGGCGTGCGGGGAAATTCATCAGGGGCTCCTTGCTATGGGTGATCAGGACTGATCGGTTTGATGCTGTCACGGTAGTAGTGTCCACGCGTGTCTTTGCCATAAACCCACTCCCGCGACGAACCGAATCGAGGTGCTCGCCGATGACACCAGAAGGGCGGGAGCATGCCGTCGATGCTCGCTACCGGGTGGTCACGGCGGCAAAAGAATTCGTTCTACGGATGGCTTTCGAGTACTGCATAAACTGGAGCGCGGTTGCGCGGTGACAGCGCGAAAGATGCTGCGGCGCAGTATATGCAGGGGTTAGAGTGACATAATTGTTATCGGCGCAAGTTTCGTTATCGATAAGGCGTAGCCGGCACATTCACCGGCTGCGTTCAACCCACCGCCTGAACGAGGTTCGGGCTACTCACCCGGCTCGACGTGGACCCCACACGGACCGTATTCGTCGACGACGCACAGATCGCCGTCGACGGCGCGGCCGCTGTCAGAATGACGACAGTCCTGCATCACGACACCCGCTCCACCATCGCCCAGCTCGATACCCTGCTCACTTGATTGTCGACACCGATCGAGCTATTGAGCAGCCGTCAGGAGTGCACGGCTGCCGGAGGATCGGCCGACTCCGAGAGCCTTGGCGATGGCGTCGAGGCTCTTCCCTTGTTCGCGGAGGGTGCGGGCGAGTTCGGTGCGCTCGGGTGTCATGACGGTGGGCCGACCGCCGTGTCGGCCTTGCCGGCGGGCGGTTTCGAGGCCGGCGTGGGTGCGTTCGACGATCATGCGGCGTTCCATTTGAGCGAGGGCTGCCATGATGTGGAAAAGAATTCGCCGCCTGCGGTGGTGGTGTCGAATCCTTCTGTGAGGGAACGGAATGCGATGCCGCGTTCGCCGAGGTTGTGGACGGTGTCGATGACGTGGCGGACGGATCGTCCGAGGCGGTCGAGTTTCCAGACGACGAGGACATCGCCGTCGTGGTCACGTAGGTAGTTCAGGCATTCGGTGAGCTGGGGGCGCTGCGTTTTGGAGCCGGATTCGTAGTCGGTGAAGATGCGGATCGCGCCGGCTTGGCGGAGTACATGTTCTTGCAGTTCGGGGTTTTGTTCGAGGGTGGAGACGCGGGCGCATCCGACGATGCTCACAGTCTCGGTCCTTCTGGTCGGCTGCTGTGTTGTGGGATGGTGCGGCTGTTCATGAGTTGCTGGTCGACCTCGGGGCTCCAGTGGGTGTGGAGCTTGGTGGTGTCGAGGTCGGCTAGTTCTCGCTCCGGAGCATCCGGCTTCGGCGTTGGCCGGATCTCGGTCGACTGTGGTTCATGTTGTGGTGCTTCGGGTTTGATCTGACTTGCCCAGGTGCAGGTCTGTTCGGGCATGGTGTCGTAGTGCTCGATCATGGACTGCCAGTGCTCGGGGAAAACCATGGCGTTCTCGCGGGGTGCGGTGGCGATGGAGTCCGTGGGCACTTCGGTGACGGGTTTTATCGCGGGCCGTAGGACGTCGGCGAGGATGGTGCCGCCATCGATGTAGGCGAAGTTGCGGGCGGCTTGGACGGCGTCGACGCTGAGTTCGCGCCATTCGATGGCCCATCCGACATCGCGGGCAGTCGCCGGGGTCCGGGTAGATGCACATCTGCGTGTCGTCTGTCGTTGCAGGGCAGTCTGTCGTTGCAGGGCAGGAGGTTTGGCCGCAGTCGCAGTTCGTCTCGTTGCTCACCGTTTTTCCTTTGCTCGAGGTTGGTGGGTGGTTGTCGTTACTCGGCGTTGACGCACTGTGCGGCGTCGTTGTGCATGCGAGGGCAGGAGTAGTCACCGCACCCGCAAGTCAGTCCGGCGTAGTGGATGGTTGCCGCGCTGTAGTCGTCGCCCTCGGTGTAGTCGTAGTCGTCGCTCATCGGTGACCTTTCGTTCGCGGCTGGGGACTAATCCCGTGCCCCGCCAATTTTTTTGCCCTTCTGGCATAGGAGAGTTGTACCGGCATGAGGTGGCCGGAGCGCAACTGGTGAGCGGAAGAGTTTTTCTGCGAGCTTGCGAGTTCGGGTTGAAAAAGTCTTTCGAGCCGAAGGCCGGAGCGAAGCGGAGTCAGCGGTTGCGCGCAGGTCACCGCCGGTCAAGATCGGAAGGCCAGAAGGGAAAACAAATAGAACGCTTTTCCAGAACGGAGCGAAGCGGAGTTCTCTTCGGGGGACACCGAAGGTGGCCCGCCGCCGGGCAGGCGTCGGGCATCGACGACCGCATGTTTCGGTTCGGTACGTCGTCTCCGCGAGGGTGGATGCGACGTAGCGTGGCGTCATGTCAGCTATCACGATTTACACTGTCGGGCACTCGACGCACCCGATCGACGAGTTCGTCGATCTCTTGGAGACGTACGGGATCAGGAAGTTGATCGACGTCCGTACCATCGCCAAGTCCCGGCACAATCCGCAGTTCGGTGAGGCTGCTTTGGCGGCGAGCGTGCGCGCGCAAGATCACGTACCGCCGTATGACGGCATTGGGCGGTTTACGTCATGTACGCAAAGACAGCGTCAACGGCGCCTGGCGAAACGCGTCATTCCAGGGTTACGCGGACTACATGCAGACGGATGAGTTCGCCGACGCGATCGACCTGCTCGTGAAGCGAGGCCACAACAGCGATGCAGCAATCATGTGCGCGGAAGCTGTGCCGTGGCGATGCCATCGCTCGATGATCGGTGATGCGCTCGTGGTGCGCGGTGTCCTCGTCCTCGACATCATGACCAAGAAGTCGGCACCTCCGCATACGCTCACCTCGTTCGCGCGCGTTGACGGGTCGCGTGTGAGTTACCCGGCCTCGTCGGAGACGTCGCCTTGAGCGTACTGGGCTGAGTGGGCGCGGTGACGAAGTGAGCCGACGAGTTTCCGCAGACACGGAAACCCAACTACCCGACGGCATGATCCATTGTTGGTGATCGCGCGCTCGATCCGGCCACGTCCCCGCGCAGTCACGAACATATGCGGTCATTCGCTCTCACAGCGACCGTTGGTACAGGAGGTTCGTTGTCGACTCTCGCCGTGAGGTCGACGAGGTACTGCAGTCGATCACGGAGTACAGATACGTGTATCGAACGGACGCGTTCGTGCTTACCTTCTGGTCGTACCTCACCACTTGTGGATTAGTGCAACCCTGTCAGCAATGCGGAAGACGTCGTGTGCACAATGAATGAATGCCACGTTCAAGCCCCCTTTCCGCTTGGAAGTCTCTTCGCGAAGGTAACGAGCGATTCGTCAACGACGCGTCCATTCACCCGAGCCAGGGAATCATCGACCGCGCGAAACTGGTCAACGAACAGCATCCCACCGCGGTCCTGTTCGGTTGCGGTGATTCGCGCGTAGCCGCCGAGATCATCTTCGATCAGGGTCTCGGCGACATGTTCGTCGTCCGCACCGCAGGTCACGTGCTCGACGATTCGGTGCTCGGTTCGATCGAATACGCCATAGACGTGCTCGACGTGCCACTCATCGTCGTCCTCGGCCACGACAGTTGCGGCGCAGTGAAAGCCACTCTCGATGCCTTGGACAAGAACACGGTGCCCGACGGTTTCATTCGTAGTGTGATCGAACGCGTCGCCCCCTCGATCCTGATGGGCCGTCGCGAGGGATTGTCCACGGTCGACGAACTCGAAGGTCGTCATGTGGTGGAAACAGGGTCGTTGATCATGCAGAGGTCGCGGATCATCGCGGAAAAAGTGGACAAAGGCGCCTGCGCGATCGTCGGCGTCACCTACACATTGTCCGACGGGTATATGCGTCTTCGAGGCACGGTTGGAGACATAGGAGAAACCGTGCCAAATACTGGGGGACTCGACGCCCCCGCTGCCCGCTGACTGAGGGACCTGTCAGCCGGCCTACCGACGCGACTGCGAGCCTTCCAACTAGATTTCGGTGATTTCCCGGTACGCCGACGACCTTGAACGCATCTGATAACGAGGTCACTTCAATGCTTGCCTCGACCCCGGAGATGAGGGAATATGCCGGAACCATTGGCTGAGTTGCTCAGGGACATCCGACGATGCACGCTCTGCGCGGACCACCTGCCGTGCGGACCGCGTCCCGTGCTGCAAGCAGGCTCATCGGCTCGGCTGCGTGTGATCGGCCAGGCGCCCGGCCGCAAAGTCCATACGACAGGCGTTCCCTGGGACGATCCTTCAGGTGACCGTCTGCGCACGTGGCTCGGTCTGACGCCCACAGAGTTCTACGACCCGGACAAGGTAGCCGTCATGTCGATGGGCTTTTGCTATCCAGGCAAAGCCAGGTCGGGCGATAAACCACCGAGATCCGAATGCGCATCTCATTGGCATGAGGCACTGAACGATCGTTTGCTCGACGTCCGACTCACGGTGTTGGTCGGTCAGTATGCGCAGGCACATTATCTACGTGGTCGGCGCAAGCCGACGCTGACCGAGACCGTGAAAGCAGCGAAGGATTACCTGCCGTTGGGGTATCTTCCCCTCCCACATCCTTCTCCGCGCAACCAGCCGTGGCTTGCCAAGAACCTGTGGTTCGAGAAGGACGTGTTGCCGATCGTCCAGACCGCAATTCGCTCGCTCGCCCTGTGAGAGATCTTTTTCCTTCACGTAGAGGTTCAGCGCGAAGCGCGAAGCGCGAACACATCTGTGTTCGTCAGTGATCAATTGACCGTCTACATCACCGAACCAATACCGGACGGACCTCTCGGACGCTGAGCTCACCCTGTTCACACGCCGCGCCGGCGCTACACGCTCTCGCGCCTTACACACTGCCCCCGGATGTGTCGCCAACTGCCATTTCACTGAGAGCATGCCGAGGCCGCGCAGCGAGGGGCCGTGTCTCATCCGACATACCAGATTTAAGACATGGTCCCGGGGAGCAGATACCAGGGTGAAGAAGACTTATTCACATGGTGGACATGGCATTCATCAAAGGTGATTGCAGGACGGTTCTCGCCATCACGTCCGGTGGATCATCCATCCCACAGCGCGTGTACGAGGTCGACCCGTCCGCCACGCATGAGCGTCCCTTCGCCGCGCAGTAGGACGAGAGCACTATTGCCGTGACAGGTAGCGGGAGTGCCGTTGGCGTAGACCACGCGATGCCAATGTGTTTCGTCCGCCCAACGGGTCATGACCTGCCCGACTTGGCGAGGATGCGCGTCGACGGTGTCAGCGATCAGTCCGTATGTCATCACTCGTCCTGCAGGGATACGGTCGATGATGTCGAGGACGCGGCGAGCGAACGGCGAGGGGCCGTCTTCGAATATTTCGGTCGACAGCTCAGACATTGAAATACTTTGCTTCCGGGTGGTGCAGGACAAAAGCGTCCGTGGACTGCTCGGGATGCAGCTGCAGCTCCTCGGACAATTCGACGCCGATTCGTTCGGGTTCGAGCAACGCCACCAACTTGGCTCGATCCTCGAGATCCGGGCACGCGCCGTATCCGAACGAATAACGAGCGCCGCGGTACTCGAGATCGAAGTAGCCGGCAACCTCGGTGGGATCCTGCTCCGCGACGGTGTGACCCTCGGGAAGCACTAGCTCTTCACGGACGCGTCGATGCCAGTACTCGGCCAGAGACTCCGTGAGCTGGACACCGATTCCGTGAACCTCGAGGTAATCGCGGTACGAGTTCGATGCGAACAACTCGTTGGCGAAGTCCGCGATCGGCTGACCCATCGTCACCAACTGGAACGGGAGTACGTCGACCTGCCCGGTGGCCTCGGCGTCCTTGCGCGAGCGAACGAAGTCCGCGATGCACAGGAAGCGGTCGCGGTGCTGGCGCGGGTAGGTGAACCGGAACCTTTCGGGTGCATCCGGTTTCGGCTCGGTGAGCACGATGACGTCGTCGCCCTCCGAGATCGCCGGGAAGTACCCGTACACGACCGCGGCATGCGCGAGGATGCCCTCGGACGTCAACCGATCGAGCCAGTACCGAAGTCGCGGACGGCCTTCCGACTCGACCAGTTCCTCGTACGTCGGACCGTCGCCCTTGCGCTGACCGCGAAGGCCCCACTGGCCGAGGAAAAGAGCGCGCTCGTCGAGCAGCCCCGAGTACTCGGACAGCGAGATTCCCTTGACGATGCGCGAGCCCCAGAAGGGAGGTGTCGGCACCGCGATGTCGGTTGCGACATCGGAACGCTCCGGCAGGACCACGGGAACCGCTGCAGCCTTACGCTTTTCGGCGATGCGCTTGGAACGCTCGTGGCGTGCCTTACGCTCGGCAGCCTTCTCGCGAGCAGCGATGGCCTCCGGGCTGTCCGGCGCCGGGCCGCCACCACGCTTGGTCGTCATGATCTGGTCCATCAAGTTCAGACCCTCGAAGGCGTCGCGGGCATAGCTGACGTCGCCCTCGTACACCTCCTGCAGGTCGTTCTCGACGTAGGAGCGCGTGAGCGCCGCACCACCGAGCAGCACCGGGAACTTCTCGGCGACTCCACGTGCGTTGAGTTCCTGGAGGTTTTCCTTCATCACGACAGTGGACTTCACGAGCAGTCCGGACATGCCGATCACGTCGGCTTTCTTGTCCAACGCGACGTCGAGGATGGTCGCGATCGGCTGCTTGATACCGATGTTGACGACCTCGTAGCCGTTGTTGCTCAAGATGATGTCGACCAGGTTCTTGCCGATGTCGTGAACGTCGCCCTTGACGGTCGCGATCACGATGCGACCCTTGCCGTCCTCGTCGCTCGCTTCCATGTGCGGTTCGAGGAATGCCACGGCAGCCTTCATGACCTCGGCCGACTGCAACACGAACGGCAACTGCATCTGTCCGGAGCCGAACAGCTCGCCGACGGTCTTCATGCCCGAGAGCAAGGTCTCGTTGATGATGGCCAGCGGAGGCTTGATCGTCATCGCCTCGGTGAGGTCGTCGTCGAGGCCGTTGCGCTCACCGTCGACGATGCGGCGTTCGAGCCGGTCGAACAACGGAAGTCCCGCCAGTTCCTGCGCACGAGACTCACGCGCCGACGCTGCCGAAACGCCCTCGAACAGAGCCATCAGCTTCTGCAGCGGGTCGTACCCCTCGCTACGACGGTCGTAGACGAGGTCGAGTGCAGTTTCACGCTGCTCGTCCGGAATTCGGGCCATCGGCAGAATCTTGGACGCATGAACGATCGCCGTGTCCAGACCTGCCTCGGTGCACTCGTGCAGGAACACCGAGTTGAGGACCTGACGAGCGGCCGGGTTCAAACCGAACGAGATGTTCGAGATACCCAGGGTGAAGTGGAGTTCCGGGTACGCAGCCTTGAGCTGACGGATCGCTTTGATGGTCTCGATGCCGTCGCGTCGTACCTCTTCCTGACCGGTCGAGATGGGGAAGGTCAAGGCGTCGACGATGATGTCGGACTCGGCGAGTCCCCAGTTTCCCTTGATGTCCTCGATCAGACGCTTGGCGATGGCGACCTTCGTCTCGGCGGTGCGAGCCTGGCCCTCTTCGTCGATGGTCAGGGCGACGACCGCCGCGCCGTGCTCCTTGACCAGAGTCATGATCTTGTGGAAACGCGATTCGGGGCCGGCGCCGTCTTCGTAGTTGACGGAGTTGACGGCGCAGCGGCCACCGAGGTGCTCGAGGCCGGCTTGCAGCACGGCAGGCTCGGTGGAGTCGAGCATGATCGGCAGCGTCGAGGACGTCGCCAGGCGGCTGGCAAGTTCCGACATGTCGGCGGCACCGTCGCGGCCCACGTAGTCGACGTTGAGGTCGAGCATGTGTGCGCCGTCGCGGGTCTGGTCCTTGGCGATGTCCAGGCACTTCTGGTAGTCCGCGGAGAGCATCGCCTCGCGGAAAGCCTTGGAGCCGTTGGAGTTCGTGCGTTCGCCGATCATCAGGATGCTGGCGTCCTGCTCGAACGGCACCGCCGAGTACAGCGAAGAGGTGCTCGGCTCGTGGATCGGCGTGCGCTGGGCCTTCTCGACCTGACGAACCGCGTCGGCGACCGCGCTGATGTGCTCGGGCGTCGTACCGCAGCAGCCACCGACGAGGCCGAGTCCGAACTCGGAGACGAAACCACTGAGGGCTTCGGCCAATTCGTCGGCAGTCAGCGGATACTCGGCACCCTTGGGGCCGAGCTGCGGCAGGCCGGCATTGGGCATGACCGACACCGGCAGCGTGGAGTACTTGGACAGATGACGGAGATGTTCACTCATCTCGGCCGGCCCGGTGGCACAGTTCAGACCGATCATGTCGATACCGAGTGGCTCGAGTGCCGTCAGCGCCGCACCGATCTCACTGCCCAGGAGCATCGTTCCGGTTGTCTCGACCGTCACGTGCGTGATGATCGGCAACCGCAGTCCGAGTTGCTCCATCGCACGCTGGCTGCCGAGGATTGCAGCTTTCACCTGAAGCAGGTCCTGGCAGGTTTCGACGAGGATGGCGTCGGCGCCACCGTCGATCATGCCGAGCGCAGCTTCGGTGTACGCGTCACGCAGGACTGCGTACGGTGCGTGTCCCAGGCTGGGGAGCTTGGTTCCCGGTCCCATCGAGCCGAGTACGAATCGGGCCATGCCGTCGCGGCCTGGTCCCATCTCGTCCGCTACTTCACGGGCGAGAGCAGTGCCTTTTTCCGCGAGTTCGCGGATCCGGTGAGAGATGTCGTAGTCGGCGAGGTTGGGCAGGTTGCAACCGAAGGTGTTTGTCTCGACGGCATCGGCACCAGCGGCGAAGTACGCGCGGTGGATGTCTTTGAGCACGTCGGGACGGGTGTCGTTGAGGATCTCATTGCACCCCTCGAGGCCGAGGAAGTCGTCCAGGGTGAGGTCCGCGGCCTGCAACATGGTGCCCATCGCTCCGTCGCCGATGACAACGCGCTGTTTCAGCGCATCAAGCAGGGCAGAGTTAAATGGGGCAGACATGCCGCCGACAGCGGACTCCGAGGAATCAGTGGCGATCGGATCTTTCGTCTCGAAACCGTTCAATGCATTTACCTAACAGGACGATTGCCATCGACACGTAGAAGTACCGCGAACCGTGCACGCGGGTGATGCGGGGCACAGCTCGCGACCGGAGCATGGTCGATGACGAAGCAGAGTAAGAAATGACGGTCACATCAGTGGCCGCGGTCGGCCGTCGATACTTTCAGATTGTTTTAGCGACCGTCAGCAGTACGCACGAGGCCTCCAGCGCTTCGAGAGAATGCCGAGCATTCGGGACGATCAACAGATCGCCGGATGATCCCTCCCACGCATTTTCGTCCGCGCACAGGCGTACCCGGCCAGTGAGGACATAGACGGTCGCTTCCCCAGGGTTCTCGTGCTCGTCGAGTTTTTGCCCCGCGGCCAGCGCGATGACGGTTTGACGCAGGACGTGTTCATGGCCGCCGTACACGGTACGAGCGCTACGGCCACTCTTCGAGCTTCCCGCCTTGTCGGCGAGTTGGCGAGCGAGCGCTGTCAATGACATCTTCTCCACGATGTTCGCTTTCTTTGCATTTATGCGGTGCTGGCCAGGGATTTCACTCGTTCTCGACTAGTCCGGCCATGAGGAGGTTCCTCAGTTGGTTCATGGGCATTTCGGAGGGCGTTAAATCAGGGCTGCTGCGGCGGGGGTGGGGGATGATCTCGCGCGGTGAGGAACTTGGCGGGGTCACTGCCGGCGCGGGCGCCGCTATCTAACCATCGGGCGAATCCCCTTGGATCTCGACGTTCGATTTCGTCGAGAAAAGCCTCGCGGGTACGCGCGAGGTGCAGGGCGTCCGTGACCGAGGGCGATGTCGAGGGATCGCTCTTCAGGGCGGCAAAGCTCATTCGCCAACATCGGCACAGGGCTTCGTTCGACAGTTGACTGCAGTCCGGCAGCGGATGAAGCGGCACATCGACAGGGCGTGGGTGGATCAGTGTACTCCTCGGCGAGCGCGGCGGTGACTGTGTGCACTCGACACTGTCGCGAAGATAGCAGCATACCGGAGCAGAGGTGATGGCCATCAGCAGTATCAACGGTAAGGCAGCAGCGCCGGCGAGCGTGATCAATCCGATGACAGTGACCACTCCTGCCGCCCACGTAGCACCGTCTCGTAGCGCAATCGGAAGGAGATTTCGCGGTGGTGGGGTAGTACGACGTGTGATCGGTCGCAGCCAGGGTGAACCCCCTCCGATCAACACTGCGGCAATCACCGCCGAGACCAGAACGTCGGTTTGGACGGTGACGGCTGCGGCGATCCCCCCTGAAGCGGCCAGGATGACCGCGGTAATCCACCAGATCATGCGATAGATGCTCATGGGATGTAATCCGTTGTGGTGAGGAAGTTTCCGGCTGTTCATTTCTCGATGCGGTCCGCCGAAACGGGGAACATCTTCGATCGCGCGAGCACGTCAGTGGTCCAACAATGTATGAGGGAGGGGAATGTGACTGTGCGAGTTCGATATTGATAGACACCGGCTGTATGTACCTGGGCATCATTGCCGCTCCAGTTGCGCGAGACACGTATGCGCGGTGTCCCAGGGGGTGAGCGTGCTCTTGATCTGACGTGCGCCGAGTCGTGTCAGAACGCCGCGTATCAGACCGAGATGTAAGGAGCAGACAACGGAGGGGTTCTGTCGGGCGACGCTTTCGAACGGACAGGCGTGCAATCGGATACGCGTTCGGGAAGTCGAGGATTCGAGTTCCGGATCGAACCCCATCTCCGCGAACAAGGTAGTGACGACGACCACCGCATCTTCTGCGGATCGACCGTTTCCGGAGGTTTCGCCGAGATCGTCCAGCGCCCACTGCCGACCCGCAGCCTCGGCGAGCTGTTCCGGATCACCGTCCGCGTGGCGTGCGAAGTGCGCCGCCAAAACGTGGGCCAACTTTTCGTATCCGGAGGTGATGCCGAATCCTGACCCGAGTGGATTCTGTGCCCGGTAAAGCTGGCGCGGACGCCCTCGGATGACGTTGCGCTCGGTGTCCTTCGCGATCAGACCGACTTCGATCAACGCATTGAGGTGGAACCGAACTGTGCTCACATGCAGGCCGCACAGATCCGCCAGTTCGGTGGCGGTCATCGATTCCGCGGCAGCCCGCAAGGCATCCAACAGTTGAACTCGCCGCCCAGACGCCAGCACTGCATGGGTGCCGGCGCGCGCAGAACCGGTTCCCTTTCGTATCGCCATACTGTAAGACTTTAGAGGAAAGATTTCCTTAAAAATAGGCAGTGCCCCCGGAGGTCGCTCATGACATACGTGATCGCAGCACCATGTATCGACGTGTTGGACCGGGGGTGCGTCGAGGAATGCCCGGTGGACTGCATCTACGAAGGAGCGCGGTCGCTCTACATCCACCCCGACGAATGCATCGACTGCGGCGCGTGCGAACCGGTCTGCCCGGTCGAGGCCATCTCGTACGAATCCGACGTCCCCGCCCGCTGGGAAGATTTCATCGATGACAACGCCCGCTTCTTCCATCGGCCACTGCCCGGTGCGTCCGAGATGGTGGGATCACCGGGAGGATCCATGAATCTCGGTCGCGTAGGTGTCGATACGGAATTGGTAGGCGGGTACCCGCACTCGAATCGTCCGGATATCGGACCGCCATCTCCCGCGCAGTGAGGAACGGCCATGACTCCCGTTGTGACAGAGCTCCTTCCTTCGCGGCCTTACCCGAAACGGCGGGGGCTCAAGGGCACGTTCCTCTATTCCGCTGCCACTACGACCGATCCCAAACAGCTGGGCGTGATGTATCTGGTCACCTCGTTCGCCTTCTTCATGCTGGGCGGATTGATGGCCCTGCTGATCCGGACCGAACTTGCCGTCCCCGGTCTTCAGTTTCTCTCGAACGAGCAGTACAACCAGCTCTTCACCATGCACGGCACGATCATGTTGCTGCTCTATGCCACTCCGATCGTCTTCGGCTTCGCGAACTACATACTTCCCCTGCAGATCGGCGCACCGGATGTGGCGTTCCCGCGACTGAACGCACTCAGCTACTGGCTGTACCTCTTCGGTGCGCTCGTCACCGTATCCGGATTCCTCACCCCCGGAGGTGCCGCCGACTTCGGATGGACGGGTTATTCCCCGCTGACCAGTACCCTGCATTCACCAGGTGTCGGCGGGGATCTGTGGATCATGGGACTCGCACTGGCCGGCGTCGGGACCATCTTGGGTGGGGTCAACATGATCACCACCGTGATCTGTCTGCGTGCACCCGGGATAACGATGTTCCGGATGCCCATCTTCACGTGGAATGTCTTCATCACCATGATCCTGGTGTTGTTGGCTTTTCCTATTCTCACTGCAGCGCTGATGGGACTGCTCGTGGACCGACACTTGGGCGGGCATCTCTTCGATCCCGCCACCGGTGGTGCGATCCTGTGGCAACATCTGTTCTGGTTCTTCGGACATCCCGAGGTGTACATCGTGGCGATACCGTTCTTCGGTATCGTGTCGGAGATCTTTCCGGTCTTCTCCCGCAAGCCGATCTTCGGCTATCTCGGACTCGTCTACGCGACGATCGCCATATCGGCACTGTCGGCGGCAGTATGGGCACATCACATGTTTGCCACGGGAGCCGTTCTGCTGCCGTTCTTTTCGATGATGAGTTTTCTCATTGCCATACCGACCGGGGTCAAATTCTTCAACTGGATCGGAACGATGTGGAAAGGACAATTGACCTTCGAAACGCCGATGCTGTTCTCGATCGGGTTTCTGATCACCTTCCTCTTCGGAGGTCTCTCCGGGGTGATATTGGCGAGCCCGCCGCTCGACTTCCACGTCACCGATTCGTACTTTCTCGTCGCACACTTCCACTACGTCCTCTTCGGGACGATCGTCTTCGCCACGTACGCCGGGATCTATTTCTGGTTCCCGAAAATCACCGGACGATTCATGAACGAACGACTCGGTAGGTGGCATTTCTGGACGACCTTCATCGGTTTCCACACAACCTTTCTGGTGCAACATTGGCTCGGCGCCGAAGGTATGCCGCGCCGATACGCCGATTACCTGCCCTCGGACGGATTCACCACGCTGAACACGATCTCCACGATCGGTTCGTTCGTTCTCGGCGCGTCACTGTTGCCGTTCGTGTGGAACGTGTTCACGTCCTACCGCTACGGCCAGGTCGTCACGGTCGACGATCCGTGGGGGTACGGCAATTCGCTCGAATGGGCTACAAGTTGTCCGCCGCCGCGGCACAACTTCACCGAACTGCCGCGGATCCGCTCCGAGCGTCCCGCATTCGAACTGCATTACCTGAACATGACCGAACGAATGAGGACGGAAGAACATGCAGGTAGAAGGAAGGCTGTCACCTCCGCAGTGAACGAACCGAACTCGATCCCGTCCGGTGAGCCTGATGACCTATGACAGAAGCGGCACGCTACGCACAATTGATTTTGCCGGTCTTCTGGCTCGGGATAGTCGCTGCGATTTCCTTCCTGGAAGCACCGATCAAGTTTAGTGCTCCAGGAGTGAGCCTGGCCATCGGGCTCGGGATCGGCCGGAAGGTCTTCACCGCACTGAACGCCGTGGAGTTGGTTCTGGCACTGATATTGGCGGCATCCTGCATGGCCGCGAAACCTGACGCACCCGCGTTGACGTTCTTCGTGCTGGTCGCACTGGTGCTCGTTGTTCAGGTTGTGGTGATCCGGCCGCGGCTCTGTAGACGGTCCGACCGGATCCTTGCCGGAGGAGACCTACCACGTTCGACGATGCATCTGGTGTACATCGCATTCGAGTTGGTGAAGGTGGTGTTGTTGGTCAGCGTGATCATGTCTCTGTTCCGGGTGTTGTCCGCATGTCTTCACTGACACCCGGACCACTTCGATGAAAGGTTTCCGATGAGCGAATGTATTTTTCACATAGCCCTTGCTGACGACTGGGAGGGCGCTCAACGATTCGGAGAATATGAAGGATCAACCCGCGCAACGACTCTTGATCAAGTCGGCTTCATCCATGCTGCCACTGCTGCGGATCTCGACTATGTTCTCTCGACAGTGTACGAAGACCTCCGACTTCCACTGGTAGTGGTGGTTGTCGATCAGGATGCCCTCCTTGCTGCGGGGGTCTCGATCAGGTGGGACGAGCGCAACCCATCGCCTCCTGGTACAGGCACGCGGGTTCCAGGGATCTTGGGAGCACTACCGCTGGATCCGGACATCGTCCTCGATGTTCTCCCGATCGAGGAAGTCGACGAGAAATGGGTGGTTCCCGACGTGTCCGCATATACGCTCCGAGATGCGACGCGGTAGTCGACAAAAACCAGGTAAGCCGACTTTGCGGCTAATAGTGGTGCGTAGGGTCAGGTCATCGAACAATTTTTTGGTCACCGGTATCTCGCCGGTGTCGCTGACAGCGTTTTGATGTGACCGATGGTCGACTCCACCGATTCACCTACACCGCCGAGTGCGGCTCCCGATGCTGCGCGGACTCCTGCTGTGGCGCACAGCTTCCGCACACAATTGACCCCAGGTGCGGACGTCGTCGACCCCGTCACGTGGGCGGGTTCGGTACCGTACGCCACCGGCATCGCACCTCGCATGCGCATCGGCCACAGCAGATGGTTCAACCTGCTCTGGCTGCTCCCTCTCGGATTCGTCGTCCTGATCGGGGCAGTCGCAGCGGCGCAACACCTGCGCAGCATGTCGTCCGTGCAGGTGTTCATCGAGCAGCATCCCGGTGCGAGTGAGCCCGGTCCAGGCGAAACGTCGGCCCTCCCCGCATGGTTGGGTGCGCAACACTTTCTCAATCTGTTTCTGATGGTCTTCATCATCCGGTCGGGAGCACAGATCCTCACCGACCACCCTCGGCTGTACTGGACTCGCCACAGCACACCTGGCCGGGAATGGTTCCGTATCCAGAAACCTGTTCCTGCCGATCCCTTTTGGACAGCGAAGAAGGACTCGATCAGCCTGCCCGGACAAGTGGGTTTACCGGGGATCCGGCACTCGATCGGCCTGGCCCGGTGGTGGCATCTCGGCACCAACACGCTGTGGCTGCTCAACGGTCTGATCTTCTACGTGTTGCTGCTCGTGACCGGGCAATGGCGGCATGTGATTCCGACCAGCTGGGACGTCTTCCCCAACACCATATCTGTACTTCTGCAATACCTTTCGCTCGACTGGCCGACCGAAGATCACTGGATGGCATACAACGGACTGCAACTGCTCGCCTACTTCGTCACGGTCTTCGTCGCCGCTCCGGTCGCGATGATCACCGGGTTGGGTATGTCGCCGGCGTTGTCCACCCGTTTCAGGCGGGTCAGCAAAGTATTGAGCATTCAAACTGCCCGCTCGCTGCACTTTCTCGTGCTGATCTGGTTCCTGGCGTTCATCGTGATCCACGTGGCGATGGTCTTCACGACCGGTCTGCTCCGCAACGCCAACCACATGTACGCGTCGAGGGATGACAACAGCTGGATCGGCTTCACGATCTTTGCGGTCTCGATGGTGGTCGTTATTGTCGGCTGGGTTGCGGCAACCCCGTTCACGCTGCGTCATCCACGGGTGGTTCAGCGAGTGGGTTTCGCGCTCATCGGACCAGCGCAGCGCTTGTTCGAGCACGTCGACTCCAAGCCGGGCGAATACACCGAGAAGGACATCTCCCCGTACTTCTGGCACAACGGGCAGTACCCCGAATCCGAGGAGTACCAAGCTCTTTTGGTCGGCAACTTCGTCGACTACCCGTTGCGGGTCAACGGACTGGTCGAGCACCCGGTGGAATTGGACCTGGCTGACCTCCGCGCACTACCACTACAGGAGCAGATCACCCAGCATTTCTGCATCCAGGGATGGTCGGGCATCGCCAGGTGGGGCGGGGTGTCGATGCAGACGATCATCGACCTTGTGCAACCGAAACCGGGCGCGAAGTGGGTGGTGTTCTATTCACTCGGTGACGGACCGGACGGGGGTATCTACTATGACGCGCACCCGATCGAACAGATGGGATACCACCTGACGATGCTTGCCTACGACATGAATGGAGCCCCCTTGCCGTTCGGCCATGGTGCACCGCTGCGACTCCGCAATGAGACGCAACTCGGTTTCAAGCAGGTCAAGTGGCTCAAGGGCGTGGAGTTCGTCGCGGACTATTCCGACGTCGGTGGCGGCTTCGGCGGGTACAACGAGGATCATGAATTTTTCGGGTACCGGCAATCCTTGTAAACCTGTCCTGCAGACGACTGCTGTGATGTGAGATATTCGTCGACCGCAAAGGTCGATCAACGGACAACGCAAACACGACACCCGGAAAAGGAACAATGCGACAAGCGAAAAGTCAGCCGCACAGCGCTCGCTGACGACGCGGGCGGAAATGCGCGCGCTTCGGAGAGTACGAGGATCCACTCGGACCGATGTTCGACCGGACCGATTCATCGCTGTTGTCACCACCGAGCACCTCGGCGAGGTGGATATCCGGGCTTACCGCGCCCTCAATTCTCCTCTGGTAGTGGAATTTCCATCGGATCCGGGATCGGCCTCGATTCCGTCGCCCCTGAAAAAGCGTTGCCATCTGACTCCTCCGCGACCTTCCGAGGAGAAGCCCGGTAATACAGGTGCCACAAAATCTTCGGCAGAAAGATCGTGGCAGACAGAACCGCGCACCATGGAGCCGAAGCCTCCACGTGCGATCTCGGGCGTGACCGTTGGCGAGTCGCTCGACGCAAAAAATATACGACGGACTTCGGCGGCGGACCGATTCCAGATCAAGTCCACCGTCGCTACCCCCGTTGACAGTTGCCGTTCGGGTGCGATGTACGGTGAGCGAACCGCCGGTAGCTTGAGGTTAGCGATAATCCGAATCGTACTGCTACGGTGAGCTACTTGAAAGTTGTTCGTTCTTCATGAGGTCGGGGCCGAATGGAGCTCCATCTGTAATGAAACTATGTAGCACAGTGCATTTCCGGAACGAAAGTCCCTGTACATCATTTGTTCGTCGTTGCGTTCGACGCATCGATCGGCCTCACCGAGATCCGACCGACGCTTGCGGGATCATTGCAGCACCGTTCCGCGTTGCCGGTATCAGCATCAAAGCGGTGGCACCATGACGAACAGGTGTCGGCGCGAAGCGGCATTACTCGCCGTGTTTCTGGCCCAATTCGAACCCGTAGCCGAGGGACAGAAACCGACCGTCACTCGCCTCACCGCACGTGAGATCGACCAGTGGCGAGAGGACTACGCGCAAGCGCTGCAATGGTCAGCTGCAACGAGTTTCAGCGCAAACGACGTCGCCGCCATCAAGGAAATGCGTCGACGGTACGGTTTCACCTCCGCCCTCTGAGCGTGCGCTACGGGCCGATGTGCCCGGTTCGATCTTTCGTCGACAAACCAATTTTGCACGATCGGTGCCGCTTCACAGCGTTCTCGACCATGTCGACGTGATGCGTTGAGGCTTCGGTTGAGATCCCCCTCACATAAATAGTCATCTCAGATACGAATTATGTAGGTTCGGGTCATGCAACTGACGCAGTTCACCGATCTGGGATTGCGCGTCGTCATGCGGTTGGCCGTACTCGACGCCGATGCTTCTCCCAGTACGCGGGTAATTGCGGAGCAGCTCAACGTGTCGTATTCCCATGCCACCAAGGTGGTTACACGGCTCGGTGAGCTCGGCATCGTGACAACCAGGCGCGGCCGCGGCGGTGGGCTTTCCATCACCGAACTCGGCCGCACCGCCACCATCGGCTGGCTGGCCCGACGCCTCGAAGGCCCGGGTGAAGTCGTCGACTGCGAAGGCGACAAGCCGTGCCCACTGCGCGCCGGTTGCCTCCTTCGAAGTGCATTACGCGACGCTCAGGAAGCGTTCTTCGTTTCACTCGACGCGGTCACGATCGAAGACGTCATCCGGCAGCCGTCCAAAACTGTTCTGCTTCGCCTCACCACCCGGAGCGACGAAGCAAGCTGATCAACGTCAATTTCGACCGAACGGAGCAGCTCATGCTTTCCCCACAGTCAACCGAGGTCATTCGCGCCACCCTTCCCGTGGTCGACGCCGCCATCGGCGATATCACAACCCTGTTCTACCGCACGATGTTCGACGCACATCCTGAACTCGAACGCGATTTGTTCAATCGCGGCAATCAGAAGCAGGGCGAACAGCAGAAAGCTCTCGCCGGCGCCATCGCAGCATTCGCGACGCTTCAGCTCGAGCCGGACAGCGCCAAGGTCGATCTCATCCTTTCTCGTATCGCTCACAAGCATGCGTCGCTGGGAATCACCCCCGACCAGTACGCAATCGTGCACGAACACCTCTTTGCCGCAATCGTCGAAATACTCGGCGATGCAGTCACTCCCGACGTCGCAGCAGCCTGGGACGAGGTCTACTGGCTGATGGCCGAAACATTGATCACGATGGAGCGAGGCCTCTATCAGCTCGTCGGAGTCGAGGCCGGTGACGTCTGGCGGATGGTGCGAATCACCGAACGGGTATTGCAGTCCGCCGACACCGTGTCCCTGACACTCACCTCGCTCGACGGCAGCGTTCTCCCCACCTTTGCTCCCGGACAGTACCTTTCGGTCGGGGTTACGCTGCCCGACGGCGCTCGCCAGATCCGTCAGTACAGCTTGTGTTCGATACCGAGCAGCGCAGACTGGCGGATCAGCGTCAAGCGAATTTCGGGCACGCCCGACGGCGAAGTGTCGAACTTCCTCTACAACAACGCGTTCGAAGGTTCCGAGCTGTCGGTCACCACACCTTTCGGTGATCTGATGATGCCGGACGACGACTCACCGCTCCTGCTCGCGTCGGCCGGAATCGGTTGCACACCGATGATCGGCATGCTCAATCATCTTGCAGACACCGGCGCTGACCGTTCGGTATCTGTCATTCATGCTGATCGATCCATCGCCGATCATGCTCACCGAGCAGAACTCAGCACGCTCGTCGAGAAGATTCCCGCCGCAACCTTGCATCGTTGGTACGAGGATCTCGGCACGCACGTACCGTTCGGATCGGTACACGAAGGACGGGCTGATCTGCGCGATATCACTGTCGAACCGGATACCCAGGCGTTCCTCTGTGGGCCGATGCCGTTCATGTTGGCGATGCGCGCATCGTTGCTCGAAAGGGACGTCCCGGCGCAGAATATCCACTACGAAGTCTTCGGACCGGACAGCTGGGCCAATACCTGAGCGGAGCCGACATGACGGAAGAGCAACCGGTGGAGACGCTTTCGCGATGGTCCGACTCGGGAGCGACGTGGCGGGTTCTACGGCGCACCTCCACATCGATTACGGTGTCACTACGACGCTGCGACGGGGGCGAGGAAGTAGAGCGCCTGACGTCATCCGATCCCGACCTCCTGGAGTGGATCGGTAACCGCTCCACCAGCGAGGACTGACGTGCCCGACGCACCGCTACCTGCGGTCGACGGGCACGTTATCCGTGGAATCGTTGTGCGATCAGCTCTCGGGGTAGTTGCTCGGGGCCCGGGTAGGCGACGATAACGCGGATACCGTCCGGATCGCAGCCGTCGACGAAGGTCACTCCACCGACTGCTTGGGTGAAGGTGGAGGCATCATATGCACGTAGACGCTCACTGATCCGCGTAAGTTCCTCTTCTGTATCAGCGGACCACATGACGTAGTGGACGCCGATGTTGCTCATGTTGCGCCGGGATGCGCCCTTTTGCACATACATGTAGATCTGAAAATCATCCGGTGTCAGAAGAAGTACCGCATCGGGTTCACGCAAGGCGACACGGCAAGAAAACACGTCGCAGTAGTAACTCACCGACCGATCCAAGTTGGCTACTTGCATCACCGACGAGGCAACTTTGGCGGCTCATCCCAATCGGGGGTGTAGGAGTTGGGGTCTGAAGCCGCCGGTCTCGAGCAGGCTTCGGGCGATGTAGTTGGTCAGGTTGCGGAACCCGAGTGCGGAGCCGCGCAGGTGTTCGAGCCGTCCGTTGAGCGCCTCGGTCGGCCCGTTGCTGGTGCCGGGTCGTTCGAAGTAGGCGAGCACGTCAGCGGCTCGCTTCTTCAGGGTCCGGCCCAGGGTGGTGAGCTCGGTGAGCACCTTGGGGACGCCGGCGCTGAGGTCGGTGATCAGCTTCTCCATGAGCTCGCGGCCACGTTGCCGGTCCTCGTGGCGATAGGCGGCGATCATGCGCTGGTAGACACCCCAGGTCGCCTCGACCTCGACGTGAGCGTCATCAACGAACAGCGCGCGTAGCCTGTCGCTCTGCTTGTCGGTGAGCAGGTCCGCGCCGGTGTGCAGCGTGCGCCGCGACTTGTAGAGCGGGTCGTCCCTGAACCCACGGTGCCCGTGGATCGCGAGTTGGACCCGGCGCCGGCACCTGTCGAGGGCGTCACCGGCCAGGCGCACGACGTGGAAGGGATCCATCACCGTGACCGCGTCCGGGATCTCCTCTGCAGCGGCGGTCTTGAACCCGGTGAAGCCGTCCATCGCGACCACCTCGACCGCGTCACGGAAGGCGTCGTCGCGGTCGGCGAGCCAGGTCTTGAACGCCGCCTTCGACCGGCCCTCGACCATGTCCAGCAGCCTTGCTGGGCCGGCGCCATCGCGGACCGGGGTGAGGTCGATGATCACGGTGACGCACTTGTCGCCACGCCTGGTGTGGCGCCAGACGTGCTCATCGACGCCAATGACCTTCACGCCCTCAAACCGCGTGGGGTCGTTGATCAGCAGCCGCTTGCCTTCAGCCAGGACCGCGTTGTTGGCGGTGTCCCACGCGACCCCGAGTCCCTCGGCGACACGGGCGACGGTGAGGTGTGCGACCACGATCCCTTCCAGCGCCCACCGCAGCCCGGTGCGCGAGAGCTTCGCGCGTGGCTCCGTCGCGGCGCTGGGGTCTTGGCGCCACACGTGTCCGCAGTCGGCACAGCGGTAGCGGCGCACTACAACTTCCAGCACGGTCGGTCGCCAGCCCAGCGGCTCGTGGGCCAACCGCCGGATCACGGTGTCACGAGCAGCGCCTTCGCTGCCGCACCGTCGGCACCACTGATCTGGTTCCACCACGCGGCACGCGAGGACCGCACGATCCGGTTCAAGTCGTTGTCCGGTCACGCTCAGACCGAGGCCGTCGAGTCGAGCGAAGGCGGTCAGGTCAGGGCGGCCGAAGCCGGCCGGCGGGGTAGCGTCGGTCACGTCGAGGTCTTTCGGATGGATGGCGTAGGAACCTCCGTCGTCGGGAGACCTCGACGTCTATCTGCGGACCGACGCGCCCGGCCGACCTACACTCTCATCTGGGAAGAGCCCTGAAACGTCTTCGACGACGACGGGACCGGCGAGGAGGAGGGCGCGGTGAGCTAAAGGAATGGAGCTTGCTCGGCTTCGACGCCGCCGCAAGCTCCGGTGAAACGGTCGGTACTGGTCGGTCGTCGTCGGTCACCACCGGATGGCGGCGTCCCCCACGCTCGGCGTTTGCGCAGGTCAGCGGCTCGTTCGCCCAGTGGGCGCATCAAGCGATAGACGCAAAGCCGACGTGATTAGGTCGTCGGTTCGATTCCGACAGGCGGCTCCGGCGAACAGCCCCTGACCTGCGGAAACGCAGGGCAGGGGCGGTTCGGTTCTGGTGGTCGCGCGATGCGCTGGCCTCACGGCTCTGCCCGACACCGACGTCGCTCTCCTCTGCGACGGACCCCTCGCCGGCTGAGCGCTCGCGGCCGGCATCCTGTCCGTGTGCCGATAGGCCTCGCACCGCTCGGCAACGCAGCGTGGCGTTGCGTCGCGACCTGGCGACGGCTCGGCGGGGCGCGATCGTCTCGTGCGTTGGCGGACTACGGGAGCTTGGACGCGAGGACGTCGGCCGCCAGGATCTCGGGTGCTGCGCCGAGGAGGTGCTGGTTGGCCATCAGGGCTGCGACGATGGCGCCGTTGGCGTGGGCGTCGCGAGCGGCCTCGTCGGGGAATGCATCGAAGATCCAGAAGGTGTCGGCGTGGGTCCTGACCGCGAACCAGACAATCGTTCCTACTTCTTCGTTGGCGAGCGCGACAGCGCCGGCGAGCAGATCGGCGAGCGCGTCGTGCTGTCCATCGGCCGCGACGATCTTGGCGACGAAGGCATACGGAAGTGATGCGGGTGTGGACATGAGGGGTTCTCCTAGGTGTCGAGGTTTCTTGGTGAAGCGAGTTCAGCGTATGACGAGCAAGGGCATGTGAGAAGTGGCGTATACGGCAGTATTGCTATTGTTCGCGCCATGCGTATCGGACTGATCGCGATCGACGGCTGCTTCGGTTCGGCTGTCGCGTCGGTCATCGACATCGTGCGGGTGGCCGACGGAGCCCGCGGCGATGTCGACCCGCGGATCGACCCGATCGAACTCGCCATCCTCGGACCGAAACGGAGAGTGACCACGACGGCATCGATGACCCTGTCGGTGGACCACCCGCTGTCGGAGTCCGCAGAGTTCGACGTGGTCGTCGTCCCTGCGCTTGGAACCCTCACGGCCGCCGCTACCAACGACGCCCTCCAGAGCCGAGATGCTCGTTCGGTCATCGCCTCGCTCGGGCGCCTCGACGACGCGACCACCCGGATCGCCGCGGCGTGCACCGGCGTGTTCGCTGTCGCCGAGACCGGACGGATGCATCATCGGCGGGCGACGACCAGCTGGTTCCTGGGGCCGGAGTTCCTGAAGCGCTATCCGACCGTCGCCCTCGATCTCGACACCATGGTCGTGGTCGACGGGAACCTCGTCACCGCCGGCGCCGCGTTCGCCCACATCGACCTCGCGCTCTCACTCGTGCGATCGATCAGCCCCGACCTGGCCCAACATGTCGCCAAGCTCCTCATCATCGACGAGCGTCCGTCGCAGGCGGCCTTCGTCGCCTACGAACATCTCCGGCACGAGGACCCGATCGTCGTCGAGTTCGAACGCTTCGTGCGCGCCCGCCTGGACGAACCGTTCAACGTCGCCTTCGTCGCGCAGTCGCTCGGCACCAGCCGGCGCACCCTCGAACGACGAGTCCGTGCGGCGCTCAACCTCACTCCGCTCGGCTTCGTCCAACGGCTTCGCATCGAACGAGCTCGGCACCTCTCAGCAACCACGGACCTCACCTCCGCCGAGATCGCGCTACGGGTCGGCTACGCGAACGCCGAGACTCTGCGCTCCCTCCTGCGTAGGGAGCGACGCCGTTCCTGACCTATCGCCATACCTGTAGCCGGTGTCCTAGTGCTCGACTGGAACCACCTCTCAGCACGTCGCGTCGACGCTCCTGCGTCGCCCCTGGACGACCCACTCGACACGCCCGCAGCACAGGCCATGTGACGTGTCCCGGCTTCCCGGACGGTCGGGGTTGGGTGGCTGTGATGTCGCTGCGTTCTCGTCGAGGGGGTCAGCAGACTCGATCAGGGTCGATTGGGATGAGACGCGAAGGCGGTCAGGTCAGGGCGTGACCGGACAACACGACTTGAACCGGATCGTGCGGTCCTCGCGTGCCGCGTGGTGGAACCAGATCAGTGGTGCCGACGGTGCGGCAGCGAAGGCGCTGCTCGTGACACCGTGATCCGGCGGTTGGCCCACGAGCCGCTGGGCTGGCGACCGACCGTGCTGGAAGTTGTAGTGCGCCGCTACCGCTGTGCCGACTGCGGACACGTGTGGCGCCAAGACCCCAGCGTCGCGGCGGAGCCACGCGCGAAGCTCTCGCGCACCGGGCTGCGGTGGGCGCTGGAAGGGATCGTGGTCGCACACCTCACCGTCGCCCGTGTCGCCGAGGGACTCGGGGTCGCGTGGGACACCGCCAACAACGCGGTCCTGGCTGAAGGCAAGCGGCTGCTGATCAACGACCCCACGCGGTTTGAGGGCGTGAAGGTCATTGGCGTCGATGAGCACGTCTGGCGCCACACCAGGCGTGGCGACAAGTGCGTCACCGTGATCATCGACCTCACCCCGGTCCGCGATGGCGCCGGCCCAGCAAGGCTGCTGGACATGGTCGAGGGCCGGTCGAAGGCGGCGTTCAAGACCTGGCTCGCCGACCGCGACGACGCCTTCCGTGACGCGGTCGAGGTGGTCGCGATGGACGGCTTCACCGGGTTCAAGACCGCCGCTGCAGAGGAGATCCCGGACGCGGTCACGGTGATGGATCCCTTCCACGTCGTGCGCCTGGCCGGTGACGCCCTCGACAGGTGCCGGCGCCGGGTCCAACTCGCGATCCACGGGCACCGTGGGTTCAGGGACGACCCGCTCTACAAGTCGCGGCGCACGCTGCACACCGGCGCGGACCTGCTCACCGACAAGCAGAGCGACAGGCTACGCGCGCTGTTCGTTGATGACGCTCACGTCGAGGTCGAGGCGACCTGGGGTGTCTACCAGCGCATGATCGCCGCCTATCGCCACGAGGACCGGCAACGTGGCCGCGAGCTCATGGAGAAGCTGATCACCGACCTCAGCGCCGGCGTCCCCAAGGTGCTCACCGAGCTCACCACCCTGGGCCGGACCCTGAAGAAGCGAGCCGCTGACGTGCTCGCCTACTTCGAACGACCCGGCACCAGCAACGGGCCGACCGAGGCGCTCAACGGACGGCTCGAACACCTGCGCGGCTCCGCACTCGGGTTCCGCAACCTGACCAACTACATCGCCCGAAGCCTGCTCGAGACCGGCGGCTTCAGACCCCAACTCCTACACCCCCGATTGGGATGAGCCGGTTAAGCGGCGGTGGCGCCTTCGCTCTGGTTTTCGGGTTACGTGCGAGTGTGTCTGACACGAGTCGGAATCTGTCCTACGGTGGGTTGATGGATCAGTCAACGCCGGTGACGCAGCCGTGTTCAGAAGTGATCTCGCCGGGCGTTCTGTGCGGTGGGGTGTGGGTATCGATGCCAACTGTGGTCGGTAGTCCACAGGGTTCGGGGAAGTGTGAGACGTGTGGGAGTACCCGGCGGACGCCGAACGTGCCGACAGTGTCGCATGTCGTCGATGCGGCTGACCTGCGCTGACTCCGCGCAACCGCGAGGGTCAGTCTCTGCCGAGGTCGTGTTCGCGTTTCGGTGTGGCCGGCCGTTTCGGTGTGGTGTCTTCGGGGGCCGCGCTGCGGGCACGGTGCGTGGGTGATGCGGGGAAGCTCATGCGGGCGCGGTTGGCGATGTCGCTGAGTTCGTTGGGGTTGTAGGGTTCGCGGTTTCCGCTGCGGAGGTGCTCGATCATCGCTTTGTGATGCTCGGCTACCTCGAGGTGGATGACGTTGCCTTGGGTGCTGGCGAGTGTGGGCGGTTCGGTGTTGTTGCGGTGTACGCCGGGGGCGAGGACGTCGCGGAGCGGTGTGTGGGTTGCTTCCATGGCGACGTAGCGGGCTGCTTGTACTGCGGAGGCGTGGACTTTCTGCCAGTCGATGGTCCAGCCGGAGGATTTGAGGAGTTCGTCGAAGAAGACTCGTTGTGTGCGGGAGTTGCCGTCTCGGAACGGGTGCAGGACGGTGGTTTCGCCCCAGTGGTATGCGAGTCGGTCGACGGCGCGGTCTTTCGGGAGTCCTTGGGGGAAGTTGTCTTTGGCGATTCCGCGGAAGATGAACGCTGCTTGGTTTTCGATGTGTTCGGGTCGGCAGTGTGGGAGGTTCATGCCGACGGCGCCGGTGTCGCGGGTGCGGAGGGTGCCGGCCCAGTCGTAGACGTCTTGCAGGATGAATTGGTGGATCTTTTTGAGGTGGTCGAAGTCGAAATTGCCTGGGATGGGCTGTGTTTCGAGTTGCAGGATGCGTTGGTAGGCGGCTGCGCGTTCGACTACTGCGAGTTTCGCGGGGTCGGTGATGCCGTATCTGTTTTTGAGGACGCCGGGGGCGATCTCGTAGGGATCGTTCACTCGGGCTGTGTTGCCTCGTATTCGGCGAGTGCTGCGGCGACTGCGAGTTCGACGGCTTTGTCGCCGGTGATTTCTCCGCGTAGTTGCCGGCGGCCGATTTCGAGGTCGGTGGCGCTGGGTTCCATGCCGGCCATGCGGTGTCCGGCGGTGGCGGCGGCGATGGCTCGGTCGATCTGGGCTTCGGTCATGTGCGAGTGCGCGTTGCGTGCGGTGGTCACCGGCGCTCCTTCGTCGACTCGGGCGAGGGTGGCGGTGCGCAGGGGAGCTGCGCACCATTGACTATTCTACCTGATCACTGCCAGTTTCCTGGGGTCAACGGACCTGTGCGGAGGAGGAAAAGGGGTGTGGTTTGGGCGTTGGCAGTGCGTTTCTCTGTGGCGCGCCGAATTGGAAATTGGATGCCCAGGTTTGGCGGCACCCCATGCCAGCGGCGAGGTGCTCCCAGCTTGATCCATTAGTGGTGTAGTTACCAAGGCTCGTCGAGCGACGCTGGAATGAGGGTGCCGCCGGCATCTAGCTAACACGGAACCTTACTTCGGCCGCTGGACGAAAAACGCTGCCGTCCCGGCAGTAACTGCGGGCGGACTCACTGCGGCGGGTCGGTTGGGCCGTTTCTTGACGGCTGGGGCAGGCCCGGCTGCTCCGGTCAGACGATATACGTTTCGAACCCGCTCTCGGGAGAAATCTCGTTTGGAGAAACTCGATTCTGTGACAAGAGTCTTCCCGACCTTCAGTAGGCCATGATCGACAAGCTCCTTGGTTCCGCGAGCTCTGGTTGCGGGTGAAAGGCCAAAGCGCGCAGGGAATAACGCCGTTGACCACCAGACCGGCTTCCCGGGTCCTTCTTGGCTCGAAAGAACAGCCAACAGCACAGCTAGCGCAGGGGCCGACAGCGTCTGAATATGTCCTCGAGTCCACAATCTAGAAGGCACTTTGAAGTAGAGATGCCGGTCTCTCTGATCACCAGATCGAACGTAGGCGGTGGACGGGAGCTCGTAGGCAGCTCCGGTACCGCTTTCTTCGAGAAGCTCAATGGTCGAGGGCTGCCCTGGATGGGGGGTCAGTTTGATGAGTTTTTCGCGCTCGAGGGTTTTCAGTGCATCCGAGATTCGTTTCGCGCCCCCCTTCTCGGGATCGTCAAGGCTCAGCAGCGTTGCCCACTTTCGAGATGAGATTTCGGTATCGAAGGGAGGCGACGAGCAACGCCAGATCAGAGCGAGGAAGAGTCGAATGGCGACGGCATTGCCGCGGCCCCTCGCCGCAACGAGACGTGACAGGGGTGTCTCGCCGTTGTTTTCCGAATCTCGGACGAACGAATTCCGCACGGGTATGTCCACTCGCCGATTCGATGTTTTGAGAATCTCCTTTGCGAGTTTTATAGACTCTTTGGAGACACCAACTGGCTGTTCAGCGCCCATTTTCCTCGTGCCCTGGCCGCCGCTCCCTACAGTGGCCTCCCCGGTCATATTCATGTCCTCCATACTTCACTCACCTAGCGGTGACTGACTTATCAACTAACGTGTACCTAATAATCTACAAGTCGTGGTTCGTTTAATCAACTGCGAGGCGGTTGTCCACCTTCCCCTGCTTGCAGTCTTCCAGGTTTTCTGCGACTTCAGAAGATCAAACACGTTTGCCAATCCGCCGACCGGCAGGACACATTGCCAACTCGTACGTATCAGGATTACAACATTTCTGCAGCTCATACCCAATATTCGAGCCTCCAACCGTCGCAGGATCAATCGGCAGCGACACTCGATCGTCGGACCGAAAGGGGTAACTCGGCCACTATTCGTCGTAGGTCGATCCACAGTTGCAAAGTTCAAATAGCCCCTGTACTGTTCTTCCCAGGCGCGAAAGCAAGTTATCCACTAGCCCGGAACCCGACTTCCAATCGGGGAGAAGGCGAGTGGCCAGGAACCCTCCCGGTTGCCAACCCTGAGGGGAATGCGGACGAACTTTCGCACCTACGTCCAAAGCATTAGATCCCCGGACCTGATGTGGAGGGAATGCGGACTCGGGCATCCAGTTCGTAGATCACATCCCCTCCGGACAAACCAGTAGGGCCTCGGCTGGACCCGAGGCCCTACTGGCGTTTGTCGTCATCATGCGGTGATGCAACTCGTTTTGGCAGCCCATCGGACGGCGTCGACGTGTGATCTGAAGGGCTGGGACCACGCTCGACCCATGCCCGACGTACGCGACTCTGACGAGCGCGACATGCTCCCAAGCCCTCATGACCCGCCTCATGCAAGAACACACCCTGCCTGGCCTGTCCCTATTTACGGAGAGGAGAACAGGTTGTTCCAGGTTTGGGACTACACCCCGTTTCGACGGACTCCGCTCTCCGCGCCAGGTGCTGCTCAGACGCCCCGCGGACTGTTACCGACCCCCACCACAGGTCAGACCCCGGATCTTCAACTGGTTGTCGGCACTTGTCTCTACATTCAGACCCGGTAACAGCCCGGATCAAGCGTCAGGAACAAACGATGACGTTCGTCAACGATGCTCCACCGCCACTGCCCGGCATGCCCCACGGCACTCCCGCGCGACCGGCGTTCCAGATGACGTTGATCGGGCAGCCCTACCCGGTACGTATCCCCGAACGTCTGTGGCGTTCGTGGCTCGACGATCCTGCCGTCGTTTCTCGCTTCGAGTCCAAACGCTTTCGACGCCGCCAGGAGCAGTGTTGGCCATGGATCGGCGGCGTGTCATCGACCGGGCACGGTTCCTTCCGAGCGGCGAGCCTGCCCGGGCCGTCGCGGCGTGGGACCGTGCCGGCGCATTTGTTCGCATACCAGCTCGAATACGGTGTCATATCGAGGTTGGGCTGGTCCAACACCGATGACGCGGTGCTGTGTCATCAATGCGACTTCGCAGGCTGCACCAATCCGGCACATATGCACTTGGGAACCAATCGCAGCAACCGCAGCGAATACGAGCTTCGGCGACGCAACATCGCCAGCCCACTCGCCGACGTCCGGGGACCTGCGGGTCGCACTCGCGCCATCGCTGCCGCGATCCGTATCGGGATCGAACAGAACTTGGACGTCGCCACGATCGGAGAGCGCATCGCTGCGGCCGAGGCTGCAGGACGTCCGCTCGCACTCTGGTAGCGATGCCGCCACTCGATACTGACGATGCACACTCGACGCGGACGTATTTCGCTGCAGTGCAGCACTTTTCATCGTTAGAGTGACATAATAACTCTTATCGGCAACGATTCTTATCGATTTCAGTGGACCCACTGCGTGTGAACGGAGCACTGGCATCATCGAGGTTGTGGCCGTTGGCGTAGCACCTTCCGATGGTGGCCAGCTTCAAGGGAACCGAAAGCGGCGTATGCCGCCACAAGCTGGGCAAGTAGATAAATTTCCCGACATTCGCCGCAGTCGACACTGTCGGCCCGACATCAGGACATCCGGCGAATTTGAGCGGCAAACTTGCTCTACATGAAAATGACCTGGACATGCGGACGCTGTTCATCAATCGAAATAAACTGGATAGCGGCAAGGAAAGACCGTACAAAATCAGCGTGAGTGGCTCGAATTTACCCAATCTTTAAAATGCCCAATTTACCTGAACTTTAGTCTATTAGAGCAAGATAATTACTTTTGGCATGCGTCGTGACATCATTCCCATCTGTTAGCCTGACCTACCTACGCCTCTACGGCACCCTGACCAGCATGTTTCAATAAGAAGTCGAACGGTCCGTTTTGTGACCTCGGGCACTGAAACGGATTTCGTGATGCGCGCACTCTAAGGTTATGTATTAATGTTCCCAGCCGCTCCGGACCGGACGGTAGGCACACGGATTACCGTCCATCCATTCATAGTGCATTGAATCAGGGGGTTGATTCTTTTCGTGACCGGGGATTTGCAATTACATACGATGTCGACTAGTGGTAATGATCTTGCCCTGGTCCTGGGGCATGGGTTCACGGATACTACGACGCCCGACAAGCGCCGCCAATTCTATGTTGCGCGGGACGGTTCCAACAGATTGTGGCCCGCAATCCTGCTCGCGAGAAACGTATTGCGAACCCCGTTGCCTGAGCCTCTGGTCAGCGTACTGTGTGAGGATCTACTGTTCGAAATGGCCAAGTCGACGCAGTTGGGTGGTGCTCGCAACCCTTGTGTGGTTAGTGCGAATATCGTCGGGCTTCTGCATAACAACACTGCCCTCGTGCTTGAGCGGGCGATGGCGATTGTTGATGAGGTTCCAGCAGGCTGCCTGGACCTGGACGTATTGGTGGCCTGCACAGTAATTTCCAACCTGATGTGGGCGACGGGGTCTCTGAACAACAGCATTGAATGGGGACAGCGCGCGGTCATAATCGCAGAATCGGCTCCGCCGTCGCCTTGGACTCCGTATCCGCTGCTGTCGTATGCCTCCAAACTCGCAGACGACGGCCGGTTCGCGTTGGCGGAGAGCCTGCTGAGCCGGGTCGACAAGCTGGTGCGCGCCGACCATGAACCGTTCGCCGCGACCGCTTGCGCGGGAGTGATCTCGAGCCGGATTCGCTTGCAACAAGGGAGGTTCCAGGAAGCTGAGCGGGAGATAAACAATGCCCTTGTGCTGGCCGCGAGTTCCGGTAATCAATGGATCGAGCCGTTCGCCGCCGGAGTTGCGGCGCTGGTACGGTTGCGTGCCGGTGAGGTCGGTGCAGCCGCGAACCACGTTTGGCGCTCCCGCGCAGAAGCTGCCGAATTTGGCACGGTGTTCCCATCTATCAGATCCGACTGGAGCGAATTCCGGATCGCGTGCGCACAACTCGGCTTCGAACGGGCAAAAACCTTGGCCGCCACCCGGCTGCCCCTGCTGTTGACTTCCAGGCAGCTATTCATCGAAGAAGCCGGTGCAGCACCCTGGTTGGTGCAGTCCGCACTGGACCATGCGGATATTGCGCTAGCCACTGTGGTCTTGGATGCGGTCGAGGAGTTGGCTGCTCGAAATCCCGACTGGCACGCCATCCGTCACTCCGCCATTCACGCCAGGGCCTTGATCGGTCGCGATGAACTCAAACTTCGCGACGCCGCGAACTCCTATGCCGACCCGTGGGCTTCTGCACTGGCTCATGAACATCTGGGCCAGTTGCGGCAGAAGATGTACGGCGCCCAGCACCGGCTGACCGGAATCAGTATCGCGACCGCGTCCCGGCGATACCGCGAGGCTGGGGCCGCCCAATATGCCGAGCTGATGCTGGGTCGGCACGAAGGAGTGTCGCCAGTGACGGTCGAATCACAATTTGCGGAGGAGTGGGCGGCCCTCACCGACGCACAGCGCACTATCTCGCTCTATGTGAGTCAGGGGATGACGAATGCCCAGATCGCACGGAAGCTGCAGTTGTCCACCCACACCGTCAACTACCACTTGCGAAAGGTGTTCGAAAAGTTCGGTATTTGCTCGCGGGTGGAACTAGCGCGAATCGCGGCCACGCAACTGTGATTCGTAGGGCGGCTACCACTCAACCGGGTAGGTAGTGGCAGCCCACGCATCGCGCTGCAAAGCTAAAGTCCGTCTGCAGCGGCATTGCCAGTAGGTGCCAGCTGATCCTCAATGCCTTCAAAGTTATTGTCGCAGAGCCTATAAGGGCGTGTCCGTACACACGTACTCGTGATCGACGAGGCGTATCTGATGTTCACGAACAACTGGAAGCTGTCTGCATATTGACGAATACGTTGACGAATATGTTGACGGATCAGGGCTCTCTGCTTCGGTGTTGCTGGTCGGGCAGTACCGTGTGGCGATCCATGGAACTGGCTGCCTGGAACAGCGAATTGCGTTGCGATACAGATTTTCTCGCCCCGTCTGAGAAGGTCATCTACGTCGTTCGTCGTTGAGCTCGCTGGCCGCGACGACCAGCTGTTCACCGATGTCGCCGCGAAGCACTTCATTGACAAACCTGCGCTCGCTCACCGAGGGCGTCGGAGACTGACTGACACCATGCCGAACACCGGCGACACCTCGCTCTATCAAATCCGTACCGCAACAAGGCCAGCCGGGATTTTTCAATGCCCATCATCGGAACCTTCAGCGCTGCGCAACCGTTTGACGCCCGAACTTCGTCGCTACCTGAATGAGTAGTGGTGGGCTTCCTCCCTCACCGGATACATTCGAAACCGACAGTGCGAGAAGAGGTGCTGTGGTGACGCCAGCCGATATTGCGGTCAGTGCGTCGCCCGAGTCTGCCCCTGGGGTTCAATGCCCGCTCTTGTGTCCGGAACCGTTCAGAAACTACAGCGAAAGAGGGAGCAGTGACGATTGAACTGCAGCGGGCGGTGGACGACCCAATCGTCATCGATGATTTAGAGATCCCCTCGTTCCGGGTGGATCACCGCGCCTACACCGACGACGCCGTGGCCGTGCGCGAGATCGCGAGGATCTTCGATCGCTGCTGGTTGTACGTCGGGCACGAATCGGAGGTGCCCGCGCCGGGTTCCTTCGTATCACGCGATGTCGGCGGGCGCCCGGTGGTCATGGCGCACGGGTCCGACGGGGTGATCCGGGTGTTTGCGAACGCCTGCACTCACCGCGGTGCTTTGATCTGTTCACAGCCGACCGGGCAGGCGAAGTCGTTCCGGTGCCCTTATCACGACTGGACGTTCTCCAATCGGGGTGAATTGACCGGGGTCCCAATGCCGGACGGGTACGGGCCGGGCTTCAAGAAGGCGGACTTCGGCCTGGCACAGCACCACAGTGACAGTTACCGCGGGTTTGTCTTCCTCACCTTCGATCCGGAACAGCCGCGCACCTTGACCGAGTACTTAGCGGGAGCCACGGAGTACCTCGATCTGATCGATGACCAGTCCGAGTCCGGGATGGAGGTGATCCAAGGCGCGCAACTGCACGGGGCTCAAGCGAACTGGAAGCTCCTGATGGAGAACAGCGTCGACTTGTATCACTTCAGTGCACTGCACAAACGCTACGTCGGTTACATGGAGTCGCTCGGGGGGAAGGCGCCACGACGACGAGGTGGTTTCGGTCGCGCGCTCGGCCTGGGTCATGGAGCCAACGAGATGCCGCCGGCCGCGGCCCGCCCACTCGCCTACTGGACGCCGATGTTCGGTGACAAGGTCCGGCCGAAAATCGAGGCTATCGCTGCACATTTCGTCGAGCGGTTCGGCACTGAACACGCCGAACGGATCACCAGTACCAATCGCGCTTTGCTGATTTTCCCGAACTTGATGATTATCGATGGGCAAGCGATCACGATTCGCAAGATCGACCCGGTCGGTGCCGACCGGATGTCTATTACATCGGTTGCATTGGCCCCCAAGGATGAGGATCCGGAGATTCGGGAACTCCGGAAGAGTTCTTATCTCACGTTCCTCGGCCCTGCCGGCTTCGCCACTCCCGACGACATCGAGATCGTCGAGTCGTGCCAGCGAGGCTATCTCAACCGCACGGTGCGCTACTCGGATCTGTCACGCGGTATGAACAAGGAGATTCCCGAGACGACCGATGAGCTTCCTGCTCGCGAATTCTGGCGGCAGTGGGACCGGATGATGCACGGCGACGACGGTCGCGTCGAGGTCGCTCACCAGGCCGAGTTGTAAGGGGCAAAACAGCAATGACCAACGAACTGACGGTCGACGATGCAGCCCAGGTGAGACTTTGGCACCAGGTGAGCCAGTTCATTTTCCGTGAGGCCCGACTGCTCGACGAGTGGCGCCTGACGGAGTGGTACGACGAGATGCTGACCGATGACATCCGCTACGTGGTGCCTGCTACAGATGTCCGTGGCGAGTCGGACGAAGCGCTCGGGCTCATCGACGACGATGCAGCCCGACTTCGTCAGCGGATCAAGCAAATCCTCGATGGCGAAGTGTGGTGCGAAAACCCTCGGTCGCGAACGAATCGCATTGTCAGCAACGTGGAAATTTTGGCTGATCAGGGCAGCTACCTCGAGGTTGCGGCGAATGTCGTCGCATACCGCTTCGGGCACCGGCGCTCCGACGTTTACGTCGGAAAATACCGGTTCGAACTCGTCCCTCGAGGCGGATCGTTCCGGATCCGGAAACGGGTCGTGGTGCTCGACCACGAGACATTGTACGAGCACGGCAAGCTCAGCATCGTCCTGTGATGAATCCGAAGGCAGCAGCCAATGTTGACAGCTTCCCAACCGCAGCCAACTTAGCCTCAATATGGAGGAGTTGATCGATGAATCAGCCATCTACCCGGCGTGATCGGGGTGAAGCCATCTTCAAGGAGGTCTTCGGCCGCGAACCGCGCCCAGTGTCTTCCCCGGACTTCACCCAGATCACCGTCGACCACTTGTTCGGTGAAATCTGGGCCCGCCCGCACCTGAGCTTGAAGGAACGCGAACTGATCGCACTAACCGCGGTCACGCTGGCGCGCACCGATTTCGAGCTGCGGGGCCACATCAGCGCCTCCCTGAACCTCGGGATGTCGCGAGAGAAGATCATCGAAGTCATCATTCAGCTCGCCTACTACGGCGGCTGGCCGGTCGCCCACAACGGACTTCGTGTCGCCCATGAGGTCTTCGCCGAGTTGGACAACGTCACCGGAAAGAACACAGACCATGACCGGTGAAACGACCCCGCTCGAGCCGGCAGAGAAGGTCGACCTGTGGCGTCAGCGATACTTCGAGGCCCAGGCCGCCGCGGAAGAGTTCGTTCTGGGAGAGCACGGCGAAGAAGGCCTCTCCGGATGGATCGAGGCGAATTCCCGCATCACCGCGGATTTGCTACGAGTCCAACGGCCCGATGGGGAATCGGCAGCCAATCACTTCATGAACCGGCTGCAACGTCAGCTGTTGCTGTACGACTCGGCAGTGTCCATCGAGGATCAGCCCTCGGGCAGCGTCCTGCGAAACGCCGACTGCGGGATCCTCCGGTACCGGAAAGAAGCTGCACGAGCCGGCGTCGCCCTGACATTCTCGTCACCGTGCCCGTACTGCCAGGAACTCAACACGGCCATCGCCACCCGCTACGTAGAACCGGACATTAAGGTGTCGTGCGAACAGTCAGGCGACGGGTGCACCTGGCGCACAGAGTCCCCTTCCGCACCAGCGGAGGACGCGGCTCCGGCCACCGCTCCGGACGAGCCAGTGATTGAACCGACGGGAGTCTAGCTTTCGCCAGTCCCTGCAGAAGGGAGTTAGCTAGCCGCCGAATCGGACATTTTTCGCGATTTTCCGAGCCCCGACCGAAACGCTTTCCGGGACTTCTCCTCGTACTCGTCTATCGGAGTTGATTAGACCATGCCGTTGTCGATAGTTGACAAAATTATCCGACTCTCCCTGATGTCCTTCCCACATCCTCTTGGTGTGGGACAATTTTACCCGGCACTTTCAACGTACAACGTCGAACAGCCATTCTCGCTTGGCGACTTTCGAGACGCAGTCAGTTATTACTTCGACGAGAATCCATTCTTTTCGAAGTGCTATCTGATCGAGCGACAATTCGAGAGTCCGGAAGAATTCCCGATCTCATCCTTCCAAGAGATCGTGTTCGACGAGTACCCAAATTACTACGACGGCTTCCTGTTGATGTCCGTCACCTACAAGTCGAACCCCGATATTCAGGGCATCTTTACAGTCTTTCCCATGTCGATGAACGACGGCTACAGGTGTTTCCGCTTCCATCAAGCGTTGATGGCCACGATGATGGCGGGCAAGGACCATTTCCGCATTGCAGAGTCGATAGCCGAAATTCAGTTGCAGACCGCTGACCTGGACCAATATCTCCCGGCGAGGAAGCCGTTCATTGATGATGATGAATGCTCGCGAATCATGCCCTGGAAGCTTCGAGAGACCGTCGAACCGGCCCGCAAGATCGGTGCACATCTCGACATGGTCAAAGCGGAATTTCTCAACCGCGCCAGTGAAAACCTTATGGTAATGAAGAACGCCTCGTATGCGTCGAGTCTCCTCTTCGGAAATCATCTCCTGTTCCTGTTCGTTCCGCACGAGGTCGTTTCTCGCTGCAGTGGAGATCAGATTCGCGACTACTACAAGGAGCTGGCAGTCGAAGCTGAGAAAGCAGTGGCACAGTTGGAAACCCCAGAGGACTTTGCAAGAGCAGGGGCGGCGTGGTTGCCAGGATTTGCTGCGTACCCCCGTCGATTCGGCGTCAACAACTACGGCGACGTCTCACAATATGACGGGTCGGACTCCGGTTCGGAAAGCGGAATCCTCGTGCAGTATCAGTGGCACATGCCATACATGATCTCGGGTGCAGCGGCCACCGAAGGGTCGGGAATGCACATGACCATCACCATCAAAGATAAGGCGTTCAATTTCCTAACAGAGCGGCGGCAGGAACGATGAAGCCGTCACATCGTCCTGTAAGTAAGAATCGCCTCTCGTAGCTGATGGACACGTTGCTCAAAGCGAGAACCCTCGTGCAGGGGTCGACGATGCTGACCGAGCGTGCACTGGGATCGTTTTAGGACGCTAACTCGAAATGCCCTCGACGGCAGCTGGTAATTCCGTCGCGTCCTTGTCGGAGTGTGAACAGATTCTGCGTGCAGGGTGAGCTGTGATGTCAATACCCTAAGTCGGGAGTAGCCATGAAGATGGTCAAATTTTTTGCCAGGATATACCTGCGGAAGACAGAACTTGAAGCATACAAAAAGTTCTACATGGCACTCCAAGGAGTGGACCGTCCACATCACGAATTTTACTACGAGGCGTTTAGGCTCGACCTGGTAGCGATCGGAAACATTATGCTGATCGCGGGAGATAAAGCCGATACTGAACAGTTCGAGGCTACCAAGTTGACCTGGGTGGTGGAGGAACTGGACGATGTGCGCGCATATTTGATCCAGGCTGGGGTCAAGATTATTAACGATGTCAAGGTGGTTCCTTCAGGACACAACATGCGGGCCATGCTTCCGGATGGAACAATCGCCGAATACGTCGAGCATAACGATGACTTCAAGCGGATGATGGCTGGAAACGCCTACGACTGAAAACCCGGATCGATCACGCTAATCCCTTCGATGCGATGGTGATCGCCGACCCTTGGCGGTGCTTCAGTATTACTGCCCAGCCATCCATCCCGCGCACTCGCCGATAAGTCGCTGGTAGAGCCGAGCCGCCGTTGAATAGGACCCCACACATGACCACCGCAGCCAGCCTCGACTCGTGGCATCCCATTTTGGACGACCAGCGCACGATCAGCGTGAGCCCGCTGCGCTCGCCCGCCGAGGTCCGCCAAGTAAACCCGCTGACCAACGCGCTCGCAGACACTGTCCGCCTAGGTCGCACGGCCACCGTCGACGCGCTGAATGGTGACCACGACCGTCTCATGGTGATCGTCGGCCCGTGCTCAGTTCACGACCCGGTGGCCGCGCTTGAGTACGCCCGCAAGCTCGCCGAGAAGGCCGCCGAGCTGGGCGATTGGCTGCACTTGGTGATGCGCGTGTATTTCGAGAAGCCCCGCACCACACTTGGTTGGAAGGGTCTGATCAACGACCCGCATCTGGACGGCTCGTTCGATGTGAACACCGGCCTCGGCCTCGGCCGCAAGGTTCTGGTCGAGATCACCGCGCTCGGTCTGCCCGTCGCGTGTGAATTCCTCGACCCGATCACCCCGCAATACATCGCTGACCTGGTCTCCTATGGCGCGATCGGGGCGCGGACAGCCGCCAGCCAGGTCCACCGGCAGCTCTCAAGTGGACTGTCGATGCCAGTCGGGATCAAGAACGGCATCGACGGTGACGTGCAGGTCGCGGTTGACGGTGTGCACGCCGCCGCCGCCAGCCACGTCTTCCCCGGCACCGACCTCGACGGCCGCTCCGCGCTGATTCGAACCTCCGGCAACCCCGACTGCCATGTCATCCTGCGCGGCGGCAGCAACGGCACCAACTATGACGAGGCCTCGGTCGCCGAGGCGAAGGCGCGCTTGGAAAAGTCGTCGCTGGCCCCGCGTGTCGTCGTCGACGCCAGCCACGGAAACAGCAACAAAGACCACAACCGGCAGGTTGACGTAGTCGACGACATCGCCACCCGCATCGCCGCGGGTGAGCGAGGGGTGGTCGGCCTGATGCTTGAGTCGTTCCTAGTCGCCGGTCGCCAGGACCTGACCCTCGGTAAGTCAGACAAGCTGGCCTACGGCCAATCGATCAGCGACGCCTGCATCGACTGGGCCACCACCGAAACCCAGCTCGATCGCCTCGCTGCGGCAGTCGAGGCTCGTCGCGGCCGACAACCGAAGAGCCCGCCTACCATTGCGGCTGCGCATTCGGATCCAACGCCGAAGCTCAGCGACAAAACTCATTCTGGCCGAAGTGTTGTTGATCGAACGTCGATCTAACCAAACTGATTTCATGGCAACGATATTCAGGGGCATACGCTCGATTGTGACGGTTAGGGCTCAGTGACGACAGCAGCCGTGCAGAATCCACCGGTCCCCCACACCTGGATGCTCGCCGGAGCCCCCAGGCAGGCCCTCACTCCGCCGGCCAGGAAGCTTGAATGAACACCACCGACACAGGGTTCGCAACGTAGTCCGGTAATGGCTACTGTCCTGCGGTAACTTATTGCCCAGCAGGATATTTGAGCGAACGGACGCGAACGATCAGTGAGCATGAAGCTCCTACAACCAACCTCGGAGCATTCGTGTCCGCGCAACAAATCTGCCCTGGTGCCGTCGATGCCACCGAGTCGCGCAGTCTTAGTCTGACCTTACGATGATCATCGAGTAAAGGAGAGTCGTGACCCAGGCTCGGGAAACACTAGGCGCCAAACTCAATGGAACACAACCACAGTCGAATGCGTCCCCGGGCGAACCCACTCACGAGTGGTTTCCTCGACGCCATCACATGTTGCCGGTGATCCTGGTCGCGATGTTCATGGCGCAGTTCGACCTATATATGGTCAATGTTGCATTGCCAGTCTTGCAGCACGATCTGAATGCGAGCGACGCGGCGCTGCAGTTGATCGTCAGCGGGTACGCATTTACCTACGCCGCCGGACTCATCACCGGTGGCCGGCTGGGCGACATCATCGGACACCGTCGAATGTTTGTCATTGGCATGGCAAGTTTCGGTGTCGCGTCGCTGCTGTGCGGTGTGAGCACTTCAGGGGCCATGCTCGTTTGGTTCCGTCTCCTACAGGGCGTGACTGCGGCTGCGATGATGCCACAGGTACTGGCGTTGATCACCTCGTCCTTCCCGCCAGCCGAGCGGCCGAAGGCGCTGTCCTGGTTCGGGTTCACAATCGGAGTAGGCGCGGTTACCGGGCAGGTCATCGGCGGGATGCTTCTACAAGCGAATATCGCCGGTCTTGGGTGGCGAGTCATTTTCTTCGTCAACGTCCCGATCGCGATCGTCACGGTGGCGCTCGCACTGCGGAGCTTGCCGCTACACGAGAGCAGTAGGCGCGCTCGACTCGACATTCCGGGTGCCGTGGGCGTGACCGCCAGTCTGGGGCTGCTGCTGTTCCCGCTGATCGTCGGTCGTTCGCAGGGCTGGCCGTGGTGGTCTTGGGCGATGCTGATCGGGTCGGTCCCGGTTATGGTTGCCGCCCTCGCGTGGGAGCAGCGGCTCCAGCACTCCGGCGGAACACCAATCTTGTCGCTTCAACTGTTCACCGAGAAGGCATTCAACCTCGGGTTGTTCCTCTCAGTCGTCTTGCTTTCTGCCTTCTTCAGCTTCATCTTCTGTGTGACCCTGGTTTTACAGGACGGGATCGGTCTGGACCCCTTACATGCCGGTTTGACGTTTGGGCCGCTTGGTATTGGCTTCGCTGCTGCATCCATCGTTGCCCGACCGTATGTACAGAAATACGGTGCACGTGCCATAGTCGTCGGCACCGTACTCGTCATCGTCGCATTCGCGACGGTGATCGTTCTCGCTAGTGCACGGTTGGAGAGTCTGACCGCCGTGGAGCTTGCGATTCCGATGATGTTTGTCGGAATCGGGAACGGGATTGCGGTCCCGACAGTGACTGGGCAGGTGCTCGCCCGGATCCGCCCGACTTACGCGGGCGCGGCTTCCGGTGTCCTCACCACCGTCCAGCAGTTCTCCAGCACGATCGGAATCGCTGGCATCGGTGGCGTGTTCTTCGCCGTACTCGGTTCCCGAGGGCAACCCGCCGACTACGTGTCTTCGCTGGTCGCCTCCAGTATCTGCAGCCTTGTGCTCGTCGCGGTCGCGGCGCTGCTTTCGCTGTGGTTGGTGCGGGTCACACGTTCTGCAACGGTCTGAGGGCATTCCGTTCGGCCGCCGCGCTCGGTTCGATGTGCGAGTAGTCCTGAACTCACCGTTACGTTCGCCGGTCGACGGCAGCAGCGCATCAGAGGTTCCTTCGGCGATAGTCTGCTGCAGATGGTCGATCTGAGTTCTTGCTTGACCGGCGGCCCGCACAGCCGGCAGTTGTCACTGCCGAGCTACTCGGGCGGCACACGGGCCCAAGAAGATCATGAACATAGGTCTGTCGTAAGACATGGTGTCACTCGACAACGGTACGGAAAATCTAGTTGTCATACTGTTTGCCCAGCTCAGTGGATCTATCGCGAGCGGCCTCGATCGCCGCAAATAGGGCGGCACGGACTCCGTGATTTTCCAACTCACGAATTGCGCTGATCGTCGTCCCTGCGGGCGAAGTGACCGCTTCCCGCAAAATGATCGGATGCTCTCCCGACTCGTCGAGCATCTTCGCTGATCCCACAGCCGACTGAATGATCAGCTTTTTGGCGACTCCTCGCGGCAGACCGAGCAGGATGCCGGCGTCGATCATAGCTTCGACGAGGTAGAAAAAGTACGCCGGCCCTGACCCGGAAAGCGCCGTGACGGCGTCGAGTTGTGGCTCGGCTAGCTCTATAACTTCGCCGACGTACTCGAACATCGTCTTGACGGTGGCCACATGTTCGGCGGTGGCGTGCTGGCCGACGGCAACAACGCTCATCGCCTCGCCGACCATCATCAGGGTGTTCGGCATGACCCGGACGACTGGCACGTCGCCAAGGCGTCGTTCAAACAGCGCTGTCGGCAGGCCGGCGCACACGGTCACCACCAGTTTGTGGGCTGCCATCCCGGCGCTCAACTCTTCGAGCATCGCGTCGATGTCTTGCGGTTTCACGGACACGACCAGCACGTCCGCTTGATCGACGGCTACCCACGTCTCGACGGATTTCACGCCGTACTCTTCGGTCAGCTGCAGCGCACGGTCGGCGCGACGCGCGGTAAACAGGAGCTCTTCGGGCTTGTGCCCACCGCGCAGTAGACCCGCTATAAGGGCCTCCCCGATCTTTCCCGCGCCCAGCACCGCTATCACCATTCCATCAAGCGTGTATGTCGCTTCGACGAGACGCGGATCGTTGCACCCCTCAGGGGATTCGGAACCTGTTGTCTTACTTCCGATATCGAGATCTAGATCAGATGTGGTCATGTATGCCCTCTCGTCTGTTTCAGCTCCGCGCATCCAAGGTCCCGAAGCTATCTAGGTGTTGTGATGCTAGTTCGGCGAGTCCGCGGGCGATTGCTTCGCCTCCGGCGATCTCGCTGGTGAGGAGGCGATGAGTGTGCCGTGCGGGTCCGACAGGGATTGCAGTTTTGAGGGGTCAGAACAGGGCGTTTTGCGCGTCGTGGGCTGCTGTGTCGGTGCGTTTCTCGTAGGCGGCCGCGAGGGTTTGCGCTGTTGCCTGGCTGCATCCCATTTCGATGCCGATGTCTTCCCAGCTGGCTCCGTGGTCGTGCAGTTGCCAGGCGTCGTGTTCGTCGTCGTTCATCACTGGTGTTCACCTTTCGCTGAGGGCGTGTGGCGGAGTTTGCAGGCTGCGATGAAGTAGCGAAATGCCAACGCGATCAACCCTGTTCCGGCAAGTACCGCGAGGATGGGGCCGTCGGTGGTGCCGGTGATGGCGACGGTCAGGACGAATACTGCGAGCGCCAGGTAGAGGATCCCAAAGGCGATGTTGGCGATGAAATGTGTTGATCTGGCACGGTGTTTCGGCTGCGACTGGGTGTCGGTCATGGCCTGCCTTCGCGGATGGCTGCGAGGCGCTGGGAGGCTGCGCGGCGTTCGCGGCCGATGCTGAGCAGGTGTTCGAACAGTTGGTCTTCGGGGAGTTCTTCGGCGGCTTGGGCGAGGGATCGTGCTGCTTCGCGGAATCCGCGCCGGTAGGCCTGGGTGAGGACTGCTGCGATGTTGTGCTCGAGTTCGGCGGACGGGATGCCGATGGTGGTGATGTCGGTGAGTGCTTTGGTGAGTTGTTTCCCGAGGTGTCCGCTGGTGCGGCCTTCCTGCTGCAAGGTGGTGAAGACGTGGGCACTGTTGTGTGGTTTGCCGGCAGTGACTAGCTCCTCGATGGCGGTGAACAGTGCCGCGTTCACGGGTCGGTAGAAGTCTGCGCTGGTCAGGGCTGCGACGGCGCGTTTCGCGCTCTCGGCCGGCGCCCAGAGCAGCGAGCACAGGAGTTGAGCCTCGACGTCGAGGGCGGTGCTGTACTCGTCGATCTCACTGTCGTTGTCGGTGAGGTCGTCGAAGTCGGGGGCGGTGGCCAGTGAGAGTGTCACGTCGGGGTCCTTGCTGTCGCCGGTGGGCATGGGAGGTCAGGGTCGCGGTGAGGTGAGTTGCCGGTGGCTGCGCAGGATCTCGGCGGCCGCGCGGAGGTTGCGGGCAGCCTCGGCGAGGAGAGTGGCGATGTCCTGGTCATGGGCGACAACGTCTTCGCCGGTGTCCGCGTCAGGGGCGATGTAGAGGTGTGTAGCTCTTCGCGTGCATCACTGATTCCGGCGAGGGAGTCGTCGAGGGCGGCGAGCATGGTGCGGAGTTTGCGGTCGACGGATTCGCTGTCTCGGCGGAGCTCGGCGTCGAGTGCGCGGTCGACGAAGTCTGCATCGGGGGTGAAGGTGAATGCTGCTGCGGTCATGGTGTCCTCGTTTCGCTGGTGAAAGTGTGTGGTCAGGCGGCCGGGGTGAGCTTGGAGATTTCGTCGGGACGGAATCCACTCCAGTGGTTTTCTCCTGCGACGACGACGGGGGCTTGCAGGTATCCGAGACTCATGACGTAATCGCGGGCCTGGACGTTTTCGGTGATGTCGATGACGTGGTATTCGATTCCCGCTTTGTCGAGTGCGCGGTACGTGGCATTGCATTGCACACATGCGGGCTAGGTGTATACGGTGATCGCCATTCCCCCTCGTCGGTCATTCTTTATTGATTTCATTCTATCGAACAATGCGATATATAACAATATTTTCGCGGGCATTTCTTCGATTAGTTTCCGCGTTAGCTAATGACATCTTCAATCATTTTCCGCATTCTTTCACTAATCCAAACCGTGATGTACGCAGCTACCCTCATAGCGCACTACCTGCACTTTCTTCCCCTCCCCCGGCATGTGCCGATATTCTGGTCTCGGCGGGAGTGAGTCAAGGTGAGTGTAGGAAAAAATATCGTAGCGCCGTTGTTCGAGCGTGCGAGTGGCGCGTGTGGATATTATTCTGGAGCGGCCTTGATGCGCGAGTGTCGGGATAGAAGAATGTTCACACCGGGGCGGGTCGGTTCCTTTTCCTTGCGCTTTTGTCGTGGTTCGTGGCCGGCGGCCGGGTGCTTTTCTCGAGTGTCTGTAGTGGTGTCCGTATTCCGCCCTTCCGGTCCGCCGGTGGCTCTTTACCGCCGGCGGGAGGTGGAAGGTGCGGGGCGGAAGGGGCGGACGGTCCCCAGCCCTTTCGGGCTGGGGACCGCCGCTTCATCGGGTCAGTCGATCGCGACCTCGTCGAATGTGAGCTGTCCGGTGATGATTTCCTCGACGGCGGCGAGGGTGTCGACTGGTGCTCTGCAGTCGGGATAATCCGTAGCCCAAACAGCGAGAATGGTTCAAAAGGTTCCGAGGACAGGAGTGGTAGTGGGGCGAGCGACGAATCATCTCACCGTGACCCAGTTCGACCTGTTGACATGGGTCGCCGACGGATGCAAAGAAGGCGTCTACGAAGGTCCATCGCATCGTGTGTCAGCTCGTTCGCTCCACAACCGCGGCTTCCTTCGTGTCTCCGGTAGCGGGAAGACGTGGACCGCGCGGATCACTCCGGACGGCACCCGCCGTCTCGAGGAGGAAGCCCACCGCATCGAAGCAGAACGCAGGCGCACTCTTCGGGAGAAACAGGATCGACTGAAGCGAGAACACGAGCAACAGCAACTCCGTGAGAACGCTGCAGCGTTGCTGCGCGACGTCGTCGCAGTCGGGGGACGTCTCGATCTGGGTCCCGACGTCGACTCCCAGGAGGTTCAGCGCCTACAGAACTGTCTCGCGTCGCAATCGGGTCTGCTGCCCGACGGACAGCGTGTGGCCCAGGAACCAACGCGCATGGACCCTGTCCTGGGCGTGACCGTTTATTTGGAGCCAGATTTCGAAGTGTTGACTGCCGTGCGTGCATTGTCCGTGCCCCGTCAGCTTCGAAACCCTCATCCTGCCGTTGCTGCATTTCAGGAGAAGAAGGCGTTGGTCTCCAAGGCGCAGATCGCTCGCGCTGCGCGCTTCCTGCAGGCCATCGTGACAGCGGCCACTGAACTCGGCTGGACGGTTCCGACGAAGGTGCCACACCGGGGACGGGGCGAATCCGGCCCCGATCTGACACTCCGGTTTCCGTCGAGGGAACTTGTCGTCACGATCCGCGAACTCGACCAACGCGGAGGACGACGCCACGTGCAGGCGTACACGACCGAGACTGACTACTACACCCGAGCTGAGCGAACGACGGCGAACAAGTACTTCCAAGCATCCGGAAAGCTGGAAGTGACGCTCACCAAGACCTGGGAAGACCAGGTCATCGCTTCGCTCCAAGATACCGACGGCACCACGATCGAAGAACAATTGCCGACGCTTGTCCGCAGACTCGAGATCGCTGAAGCCGAAGCCGACTGGTCACGTCAGGAGGAAGTACGACGCTCCCAGATCCGCGAAACGCGATGGGAGGAAGTCAAACAGGAGGCGTTCACGAAACTCAGCTACGAACGCAACGCCGACAGACTCCGCGACGAACTGGACCGCCGGCAATCCGCCGCAGCAATGCGTACCTACGCAGAGGAGGTAGCGGAACGAGCCGAACAACTCGACGACGAGAACGGCGAGGAGGCACGAAAATGGGCCACCTGGATCCAGAAACATGCCGAACGCATCGACCCCATAAACGGACCTCTACGACTCCTCCGCACCACATCCTGCAGTCATGACGAACTACAACCCCATATGCCTGGATGGAGCACCCACGGCCCCTACCACCGGTAGTGGGTCAGCGCCGGAGCTGCTATCAGCCGATTGCGGCGTGGACCTCTCCGTGGTGACCCACCCGACTGGTCGTCAGTACCAGCCAGGCGGGTCGAGTACACCCAACCTGAGAGGGTCGGGCGCACGATCAGGGAGCAGCTCGACGAAAGTGTGTGACAACATCCCGCCGAACCCCATCCGTCACCGTCTCGGAACTAGAGACGACGCGGAAAAGGAATGTAGCGCACACAGTTCCGCTGATCCGCCACCGCCCTGCGACTTACAGCGGCCATGTCCCTCCCACAGTTCGGCCGATCTAAGCTCACCTGAACAACCAAAGCCTCACCCTCACAGGAGCAGCGATGAGTCCTCGGCCCACCTGGCTCCACACCCGATCCACCGAATTCCGCGCCGCCCTGCTCGATCTCGGGCTCACGATCACCGACACCGAAGCCCGGAATATCCTCGACGACAAAGTCTCCGAATACGCGACCCTGATGAGAGTCACCCGCCAGACCGCACAGCGAGACTTCACCGACGAACGTCTCCTCGCGTTCGCGCAGTCCCTCGCGGTGTCCCTCTCCGACGAGGCCCCCGGCGCCGACCTCATCGAATTCGAGCGCGCCATCGCCATGCCCGTCGCCGCCCTCGGCCTGACCACCGCGGCACTGGCCGAAGCCTTGAAAGTCGCCCACATCAACCTCGACGACAAAGAAGCGGTCACCGGACTGTCGCTACTGTCGACTCTCGGCATGATCACCGCCGACGCGGGCGCATTCCTCGTCCCCACCCCACGCCCACTGCTCCTGCGCATCGCCCGCTACCTCGACGGCGCCGCAGCATCCATCACCAAAGGTGCGAACCTGCCCGACGGCCTCGACGACACCCACAGACAGCACTTCGCGGACATCCTCGCCCAGGACGCCGACGGAATCCGGACCCTCGCCAACACCGAAGACGGCGACACCCCAAGCCTGTGGCGCACCCCCCACCCGCGCTGACCACCGGCACAGCGAAAACACAGTCCACGCGCCCGAATCTGCGGGACGGCTCGCCCGCCGATAGACCAGGGGTGGCTACCGGCGGAGCGTTCGCCATACCCGTTGGGGACCGGGTGATGCCGCCCCCGAAAAACTACGTGCCACCCACCCCGGCTACCAGTCTTCGCACAGTTACAGCTACTCGAGCATTGAACTACAGAGGGGAGTGCCTCGCCGCCTGCAGGTGAACCTGTCCCGAGTTAATTCATCGCACCCATGGGTGCGTTGTCACTCACCTCCCGCATACCGACCGCCCAGCAATGACGCAGTGACATCACCCACTGTGGTGCGCTGCTTTCCGCCTCGGTTCCAGCGCACCACCCGTTACCCCCGCGCAGGCAGTCGCCCCTTTCGCTCGGCCTGCATATCCACACGTGCAGGAGCTACCCATGACCTCCCCCGCCGAGCGTCTGACCGCCAAACTCGAGCAACACCCCATCAGTGACGATGCCCCCATGTGTTCACTCCTGCGCACGACGCTGCTGAAACACGCGCAACAGGGCAGCGACATCACCGAACCGACCGTGCTCGGACTGCTCGCCATCACCGGCGTCCTCGAAGAACGACTCACCAAGCTCGAAGCCATCGTCCAACCCGCCAGCACCGCATGACCCCAGCATCGCCTCGCGCCCACCAACGACCACGCCTGCACGAACGACTCGGCGTGCCAGTCGAAACTGCCCTTATTCTCGGCTGCATCCTCTCCGCCATCGCCATCGCCTGGTGGGCAGCCTGAAAGGAACTCGTCTGTCGAAAAGGCAAAAGCCAACGATTTATTCGACATAGATTTTCGACACGAGATCTCGACACCTAGACCTCAGAACGAACTCGGGATGTACATGCTTCACAGAAGCGTCGAATACCGATCTATTCTCGACGCCCAAATTCTGTTTATTCGCACCTAGAGTCGCCCTTCAACTGCCACCATCTCAGGCCTGCCTCTTCCATATGTGCCGCGGGCTTCTTCGCTCGGCTATCGGAATCGATGCACTGGCGATTTAGCGTGCCTGACTGTCGGTACCCCGTGTTTCAATGCGACATTCCAGATGCACACCGGGCGTCCATGAGTGGGTACGAGGTCAACATAAATGATTGAGCGCATCGTCGTCCGGGGCTACCGCCTCTTTCAAGACTTCGAGATGGTTCCCACTACAGGGCTCAATATCGTCGTGGGCGGCAACGAAGCGGGTAAATCGACTCTGTTGGAGGCGATCAGTCTCGGTTTGACGGGACGGGACGGGTCGACGGTCGTCGGGCCGAAGAACAACTCAATCCGTACTGGTTCAACCAGAAACTGGTGGCCAATTACTTCGCGGAACTCGCTGCCGGGAATTCTCCCAATGCTCCCGAAATCCTCATCGAGCTTTTTCTCAGCCCTGCGAACCCGGACATCCACATCCTCCGGGGCGTCTATAACTCCCGCTCTGAGGACGCACCGGGTGTGCGCATCCACATCAAACCGTCGACCGACTACGCCGAGGAATTCGCCAGCTACCTTGCCGCCCCGGACCGCCCCCCGACATCATTCCCGTCGAGTACTACGAAGTGGATTGGCAGGACTTCGCCGGCGCGACGCTTCACCGCCGCCCGAAGGGCCTGGGTGTGTCCTTCATTGACTCTCGGACCATTCGGTCGACCTGGGGTCTCGACTATCACACACGCGAGATGCTCGGCGACTTCGTTGAGGCGAAGGAGCGGGCAGCGATCTCGGTCGCGCACCGCAGCGCACGGCACAACATTTCGGAGACGGCACTTGCCGAGGTGAACAAGCGCATCGTCGCCGAGGGCACCAAGCTCCACGACATAGATCTTGCCTTGCAGATGGACCAGTCAGCTGGCGCCTCCTGGGAGGCGAGTGTTGTACCGCACGTTGACCAAATTCCATTTGCGCTCGCTGGTCAAGGCCCTCAGGCCGCGATCAAGGTGGCGCTTGCGATGAACCGCTCGGCGGACACCACCGCTTACGTTCTGATCGAGGAACCGGAAAATCACCTTTCCCACACCAGCCTCACACGGTTAATCGCTCGCATCGAGGCACTCGCCGGTAATCGGCAGGTCTTCATCACCACCCACAGCTCCTACGTTCTCAACCGCCTTGGGCTCGACAAGCTCCGACTCCTGCATGCCGGAACACCGACAACTTTCTCCGACATCTCGGCGGATACCGTGCTCTACTTCAAACGCCTCTCTGGCTTCGACACCCTCCGGATCGTCCTGGCGGACAAACTCGTTCTTGCGGAGGGACCATCCGACGAAATGCTCTTCGAACGCGCCTTCAGCGACAAACACGACAAGACGCCCATCGAAACTGGGGTCGACGTACTGTCCATGGCCGGCGTTTCCCTGGCTCGAGCCCTGGAACTCTCTGCGGCACTCGGCCGTCAGGTCGCTGGAATCCGGGACAACGACGGCAAACAGCCAAGCCACTGGGAGGGGAAGGTCGCTGCCTATCTACAGCCAGGGAAACGGCAGCTGTTCATCGGGGATCCAGCCGATGGCAGGACCCTGGAGCCTCAGCTGATCCACGCCAACGGGGACGCTACTTTGCGAGCACTTCTGCCGATTACGGACGACACGAAGACCACCCTCGACTGGATGACCGGCCACAAGACCGATGCTGCCCTGAAAATCGTCGAATCAAGAACTTCGATCACGTTTCCGGACTACCTGATGAAAGCAATCGAGTTCGTCGAATGAACCGGGTCACTCTCGCCGTCGCCGGATCACGCAAGACGCAGTCGATCGTCGATGCCTGCGCGGGTGGATCACCCGGCGTACACCGTCTCGCGCTGACGTTCACCCAGACCGGACAAGCTGAGCTCAAGGGACGCCTCCAGCAAGCCTGCGCACCCGGAGCAGCCCCCGATGTCATGGGCTGGTTTACGTTCCTGCTTCGGCACTGCATCCGCCCGTATCTTCCACTGCGCTTCCCCGAACAGCGCCTACGCGGCCTCAACTTCGACGGTGAGCCTGTAGGCGGGAGGTATGCCAAGGAAGCGGCCCGATTCTTCGACGCCGAGGGTCGCGCATATCGACTCCATCTCTCCAAGCTGGCCTACGACGTATCCGTAGCGAGTGACGGCGCCGTCGTCGACCGGCTCTCCCACATCTACGACGAGATCTACATCGACGAAGTGCAGGACCTGACCGGGTGTGACCTCCACATCGTCGAGCAGCTTATGAAAGCGCCAGGCATCGATGTCCACATGGTCGGCGACGTGCGGCAATCGGTGTTCGATACCAACCCTCAGGACCCGAACCTCAGGAAGTTCCGAGGCGTGAAGATGCTCGACTGGTTCGAACTGCACCGAGCCTCAGATCTTCTCGACGTCCATCACAACCAGGAAACTTGGCGTGCAAACCAGGCGATTGCCGACTTCTCCGACACGCTCTTCCCCTCCGAATTCTGCTTCGAACCGACGACCTCGAAACAGACCGAGATCACGGGCCACGACGGGGTCTTCGCGATCGCTGAAGGTGACATGACGCTGTACATGAGCCAGTTCAATCCGCAGGCACTACGAGACCGGATCACCACCGCGAACGATGTGGAGCTGTCGTTTCGCAATTTCGGGACTGTAAAGGGACTGACCTTCGACCGAGTGATCATCTACCCGACGAAGTCCATCACTGCCTTTCTCACGAAGGGAACGAAGCTCAAGCCGAAGACAGCCTGTGGGCTCTACGTTGCCGTGACCCGCGCCAAGCACTCTGTAGCGTTCGTGGTGCCGATCCCGGCTGCCACCGGACTCACATCCTGGAGCGGCATCCCATAGTGACGATGGCGTGGCCGACGAGGTGTCCGGTCGGGGCGCTGCGCTCCCACCGGAACCGTCTCATAAGTAGCCGCATTTCACAGTGGAGAGACGCTAGTTCGGAACGTACTTCTGAGACGCGCTGAGCTGTGGAAACACTCGATCCCACACGTAAACATAGGGGTGTCTCAATTCCAAGGAAATGAAACACACTTCTGCGGATATCCGGACCGCGGCGCCAGGGAACGTTCACTGCGAGGAAGCCGACCGCGACGGATTCGCGGAGCCTGCGCACCTCGCGGCATGCGCGGGCCTCGTGGTGCGCAATGATGTTTCGTGTGACGCACCGACTGCTACAGACGGTGCGCTGCCTGTTTGGACGGCATGCACGGGCTCGCGCTAGGCGTCCAATATTCGTCGTTGAGTGAGCCTCGTAAGGAGCATTGTGAGCACCCTCGGTAGCTTCATCTGGTCGATCGCCGACCAACTTCGGGGTCCCTACCGCCCCAACCAGTACGGCAACGTGATCCTCCCGCTCACAATCCTGCGCCGCCTCGACTGCATCATCGAACCCGACCGGGATACGGTGCGCGAGCTAGCGGCGAAGTACGACAACCCCAACCGGCTCAAGATCGAGGTCAAGAAGGCCACTGGGCGGCCGTTCTACAACACCTCGAACTACTCGTTCGCCAACCTCCTCAAGGACGCCGATGGGCTGGCGGACAACCTGGTCGACTACATCGACCGGTTCTCCCCCGATGTCGACGTGTTCGAATACTTCGACTTCAAGAAGGAAATCCCCACCCTCGATAAGGCGGCGCTGCTGCGCGAGGTAATCACCTCATTCAAAGCCATCGACCTGCACCCGGACGTCGTCTCCAACGCCGACATGGGCGACGCGTTCGAATACATCATCCGCAAGTTCAACGAGGCCGCGAACGAGACCTCCGGTGACCACTACACCCCGCGGGACGCGATCCGGCTGCTGGTCGACCTGCTCTTCGCCGAGAAGGACGTCGATCTGACCGAGGCCGGCATCATCCGCACTCTCTACGACCCGACTGCGGGCACCGGCGGCATGCTCGCCCTTGCCGAGGAGCACCTGCTCGCACAGAACCCCGACGCGAAACTGAGCCTGTATGGGCAGGAGTACAACGGGCAGTCGTACGCGATCTGCAAGTCCGACCTGCTCTCAAAGGGCCACGACGCGACCAACATCGCCTTCGGTAACACGCTGACCGATGACGCGTTCAAGGGCCGCCAGTTCGACTTCTGCATGTCCAATCCTCCGTACGGCGTCGACTGGAAGCAGTACGCCAAGGCGGTCACGAAAGAGCGCGACGAAGCGGGCCCCTACGGCCGGTTCGCTCCGGGCGTTCCGGCGACCTCGGACGGGCAGATGCTCTTCCTGCTCCACCTGGCCCACAAGATGCGCGCCCCCGAGGACGGCGGCGGCCGCGTCGGCATCGTCATGAACGGCTCGCCACTGTTCAACGGCGCCGCAGAGTCTGGCCCCTCCAACATCCGCAAGTGGCTACTGGAGAACGACCTGGTCGAAGCCATCATCGCGCTGCCGACCAACATGTTCTTCAACACCGGCATCGCCACCTACATCTGGATCCTCGATAACACCAAACATCCCGACCGCAAGGGCCTGGTCCAGCTCATCGACGGCACCTCGTTCTGGACCAAGATGCGCAAGAACCTCGGCTCCAAGGGCCGCGAGATCAGCAACGCCGACCGCGCCGAGGTGGTGAAGTTGTACGCCGACTTCACTGACGCCGACCCGGACTACTCCAAGGTGCTGCGTAACGACGAGTTCGGCTACTGGACCGTAACTGTCGAGCGTCCACTGTTGAACGAGGGCGGGAAGCCGGTCGTGGACCGCAAGGGCAAGTCCAAGCCGGACTCGAAGAAGCGCGACACCGAGAACGTCCCCTTCACCTACGGCGGCTCCACAGCCGGCGCCACAGCTAAGACCGAGGTGATCCAGGCGCACTTCGACGCCGAGGTAAGGCCGCACGTCCCCGACGCCTGGATCGACTGGACCAAGGTCAAGACTGGCTACGAGATCCCCTTCACCCGCCACTTCTACAAGTACGTACCGCCCCGCCCCCTCGTCGAGATCGACGCCGACCTGGAAAAGCAGGTCGCCAAGATCCTCGAACTGCTGCGGGAGGTCGAAGGATGACCTCAGCCGCAGAGGGGTGGATTGATGTCCTGCCCAAAGACTGGTATCTCATTCCATCGAAGGCTGCGTTCGCGGAGCGTCGCGAACCGAACCGGGCCAATGATGTGCATCTCACGCCGTCTCAGACCCATGGCGTGTTGCCTCAGGCTGAGTACATGGCGAAGACAGGCAACTCTGTTGTCCAGAACATTCAGGGTCAGGACAACATGAAGCACGTCGAGCCGGATGATTTCATCATCCATCTCCGCTCGTTCCAGGGTGGGATAGAGAGATCCAGGTACTCGGGCAAAGTAAGCGCGGCGTACACAGTGCTGAAGCCGAGCGACCGTGTGGTTCCCAGCTACTTTCGATGGCTGCTGAAGTCCGACGGATACATCCAGGAGCTGCGTACAACTACGAACCAGCTTCGTGATGGACAGTCCATCAAGTTCGCCCATTTCGCCAAAGTTCAGCTGCCCTGCCCGCCGCGCTCGGAGCAGCGCGCTATCGCCGACTACCTCGACCGCGAGACCGCCCGAATCGATACCCTCATCGAGGAGCAACAGCGGCTAATCGACCTCCTCCATGAGCGGCGCGATGCAGAAGCCGACGCCCTTCTGGGGTCGCCGGTTCAAGCTCGTCACACCACGGTCAAGCGGGCACTCCGCCCACTCCAGCGCCCCGCGGTCGGAGGCCTTGGCGTCGTTACTGCGTTTCGCGACGGCGTCGTGACCCTTCGGAGCAACCGTCGGGAGGACGGTTTTACCTTTTCCAACACCGAGCACGGATACCAAGAGATCCGCCCGGGGGACCTGGTGTTTCACGCCCTCGATGGATTTGCAGGCGCTGTGGGAGTATCCGATAGCCAGGGGAACGCAACGCCGGTTTATCACGTGTGCGAAGCAACCGTTGGAGACGATCTGGCTTACGTCGCGCGGTTGCTCCGATACCTGGGGCGTAGTGGCTTCCTCGCCACTCAAGCCCCGAACGTGCGTGAGCGAAGCGTCGACTTCCGCAACTGGGCGATGTTCGGTCGGTTGCCGCTTGCGCTGCCGCCAGTCGGAGATCAGCGCCGCATCGCGGCGCATCTCGACGAGCAGAACGCGAAGACCAATACGCTGATCGCCGAGTCGGAGCAGTTCGTCGAACTCGCTCGCGAGCGCCGGGCGGTGCTTATCGCGGCGGCGGTGACGGGGCAGATCGACGTACGGGAGATGGTGTGATGGCCGACCACAACGAGATTGTCTTCGAATCCGAGATCTGCGCGTACCTGGAGTCCCACGGGTGGCTCTACTCGGCAAACGACACTGGCTACGACCGGGAGCGGGCGCTATTCCCCGATGATCTGTTCGCCTGGCTGCAGGAGACCCAGCAGGCGGCGTACGAGAAATCGTTGAAGGCGGCGGGGTCGGAGGCGAAGTTCCTCGACGTGCTGACCGCGGCGCTCGATAAGCCTCTCGAACATGGTGGCGGGACGCTGAACATCCTGCGCAACGGGGTGCAGTACATCGGCGGCGGCCGGTTGAAGATGGCGCAGTTCCGCCCCGAAACCAGCCTGAACGCGACCACCAACGCGCAGTACGCGGCGATGGGAGTGAGGGTGATGCGGCAGGTGCATTTCTCCACTGCCGACCAGCGCAGCATCGACCTGGTCTTCTTCGTCAACGGCCTCCCGGTCGCCACCGTCGAGCTGAAGACCGACTTCACACAGTCCCTCGACGAGGCGATCAACCAGTACCGCAAGGACCGGCATCCGCTGACCAACGGGCGGCCGGAACCGCTGCTGTCGTTCGGGCACCGGGCACTGGTTCACTTCGCGGTCTCCAACGACCTGGCCGCGATGACCACCCGGCTCGAGGGCGAGAAAACACACTTCCTGCCGTTCAACATGGGGCACAAGGGCGGCTCGGGGAACCCGCCGGCCGAGGGCGGGCGGTCGGCGACGGTGTACATGTGGGAGCGGGTCTGGGAGAAGGACGCCTGGCTCACCATCATGGGCCGGCTGATGATCGTGGAGACCAAGGAGGAGTGGGATGTCGCGACCGGGACGTCGGTGCGGCGGACGAGCATGCTGTTCCCGCGGTTGCACCAGTGGGAGGCGGTGACGAACATTGTGGCCGCCGTGCGCGAGGAGGGGGTGGGTCAGCGCTATCTGATCGAGCACTCGGCAGGGTCGGGGAAGACGAACACCATTGCCTGGACTGCGCACCGACTCGCACGGCTGCACGTCAACAACGAGAAGGTCTTCGACTCGGTGATCGTGGTCGTGGACCGTACCGTGCTCGACGGGCAGCTTCAGGACGCGATCCGGCAGATCGACGGGTCGGGGAAGATCGTGGCCACGATCAGCCCGGAGGATGTCCGCAAGGCTGGCGCGAAGTCGAAATCCGGGCTGCTGGCAACCGCGTTGAAGAACGGCGAGTTGATCATCGCGGTGACGGTGCAGACCTTCCCGTTTGCTCTTGAGGAGATCAGCAAGGACTCCTCGCTCAAGGGCCGGCGGTTCGCGGTGATCGCCGACGAGGCGCATTCCTCGCAGTCCGGCAAGATCTCCTCCAAGCTCAAAGCCGTCCTGACCGCGGAGGAGGTCAAGGAGATCGAGGAGGGCGGTGAGGTCGACGTCGAGGCGATCCTGGCCTCGGAGATGACCGAGCGGGCCGAGTCGGAGAACATCTCCTACCTCGCGTTCACCGCGACGCCGAAGAACAAGACCCTCGAGCTCTTCGGCCGCAAGGGGCCCGACGGCAAGCCGGTCGAATTCCACCTCTACTCGATGCGCCAAGCGATCGAGGAGGGCTACATCCTCGACGTGCTCAAGGGCTACCAAACCTACGACACCGCGTTGAAGATCGCCGGCAAAGCCGAGAGCGGCGACGGTGGTGAGGTAGAGGAGGCCGCGGCGCGTAAGGGCCTGATGCGGTGGGTGAAGCTGCACCCGACCAACATCAGCCAGAAGGTGCAGATCATCGTCGAGCACTTCCACACCAACGTCGCCCACCTGCTCGAGGGCAAGGCGAAGGCGATGATCGTGACCGACGGGCGCAAGGCCGCGGTGAAGTACAAGAAGGCGATCGACGCCTATATCGCCAAGCGGGCCGCTGAGGACGCCTCGTACAACTACCGCACCCTCGTCGCTTTCTCCGGCTCGGTGACGATGGACGAGGACGAGCAGTGGTCGTCGGGCTGGGGGCCACAGCCGAGCAAGGACGACGAGTTCATCGAGGCCAACCTCAACCCCGGAGCCGGCTCGGACCTGGCCGCCGCCTTCAAAGGCGCGACGTACAAGATCATGCTGGTCGCCAACAAGTTCCAGACCGGGTTCGATCAGCCGTTGCTCTCCGCGATGTACGTCGACAAAAAGCTCTCCGGGGTCACCACGGTGCAGACGCTCTCCCGACTCAACCGCACCCATCGCACTGCGAGCGGGGAGCAGAAGCGCAAGACGTTCGTCATCGACTTCGTGAACAAACCCGACGCCATCCGGTCCGATTTCGAGCCGTACTTCACGGGCGCCACCCTCGAGACCGAGACCGACCCGTACGTCGTCGCCCACCTCGCCACCAAGCTCGCCCAGTCCGGGATCTACACCCCGGAGCAGGTGCGTGACGTCGCGGAACTGTGGGTCACCAGCAAGGGCAACAACGCGCTCTCGGCCGCGATTAGCCCGGCCAAGCACGACTTCGCGCGTCGCTACGCGGCGGCGATCGAGGCCGACGACAAAGTCACACTCAACACCCTCGACCTGTTCCGCAAGGACGTCGCGACCTACGTCCGGCTCTACGACTTTATGAGCCAGATCGTTGACTACGGCGACCCGTACATGGAGATGCTGTCGATCTTCCTGCGGCTGCTGGACAAGGTGATTGCAGACTCGTCCTGGGCCGCGGAGATCGATCTCTCCGACGTGGTCCTGGTCGGGGTCAAGCACAACAAGGCGGCTGCGGTCGACATCTCGCTGACCGGTGACGGTCAGCTCAAGGGCATCAGCGCCGCCGGCACCGGCACCCGGAAGGAGCCGAAGTACGTTGCCTTGCAGGTTGTCATCGACAAGATGAACGACCTCTTCGGTGCCGAAGCGTTCACCGAGTCCCAGGTCCGCGAGTTCGTGCAGGGGTTGGTGCAGCGGCTACTCGTGTACCCGGACCTGGTCAACCAGACCAAGGTCAACTCGAAGAAGCAGTTCATGGAGTCACAGGACTTCCAGTCGGCGGTCGTCGAGGCGGTCGTCGACAATCAGGGGGCCCACAACACCATGGCCGACTACTTCTTCAGCGACGGCCCCGCCATCGGTGCTGTCATCATCGCGCTCGCGGACGCCTTCTACGAGGCAGCGATCGATCAGAAGACGGCCGTCTGAGCGCCCGGTGCCCAGGAAGAGGATATTCAGACGGACGTTTAGGGCCCACTGAAATCCACGACTACAGCCAGGTTCGGGCGGCGAGTTGCTGCGAGCCGCCGACGTTGTTTTGAGCGACCTTGTCGCACTAGGAACACGGTCTGTGTTGCTATCCGAAAGCTGGATCTTCGTCGTCCGATTTCTACCAGCGGTTCACCTGACAAAAGGGACGGTTATCGGCCGCCGGTCCACAGACTGAGGAAGGGCCTGACCTACGGGGCGTCAGCATCTCGGACAGCTCTGAAGAGAGATATGCCGCACTTGCCATGTGCAAGTGCGGGTGAACTATTTGGATGTTGTCGAAGGTCCGATTCACGGGGAAGGTCGACCCGTTCGAGTATCAGCTGTGGAGGATCCAGAGAAATGCACCGAACTCGGCGTCGGATGGGATGAGTCTTTCAAATCTGTGCGCGGACGCTCGGTCGCACCCGTTGTTCGGTGCGTCGGCTGAAACCTGTCGGACTTATCTGCTTAAGTGAAGTTCTCATTAACACCGCCATAATTGGCGATCTGAAGAAGAGACCTATGAACTCGTTGAAGATCTTTGCCGCTGTCTCTGCTACGGCTGCGCTTCTCGTCGTATCGGGTTGTTCGTCCGCTTCCTCCGATGGCGCTGCGGCTTCCTCCGCTGAAATTACGACTCCCTCCGCTGAAGCTACATCCTCCTCCTCTGGAGCGACGACGCCAGCAAGTGTGTGTTCACAAATCGAAGACGCTGGCATCGGCAAGAACTGCGCACCAGGGAGCACCACAGGTCTCGCAGTGGCGGCAACCGGTGCCTACGATTTCGATCTCCCCTCGGTGCCGGGGGAAGGCGGAACCGTCATGATCTTCGACAATGCCGACTTATACCACAAAACAGTGAAAAGCTATGCCGATGCCGCTTTTCTGGCCGGACCACACCGCTACGGTTCGGAAAATGCGTTGATCTTCGTGCAGATCAACGAAGGACTCTCATCGAGTGATGGAGAAAAAGTCAAGGACATCGTTGACTCCCTGTAGCTCGTTTTTGGCGCAGCAATCATTTCCGAACTCTCTATCGGATTGAATCGCACCGGCGATTCAGGATCGGTTGGGTGTTGTCGTTTCTGCGCCGAGCCGCTGCGGCCGAAAAGGTTCAATGAAAGCCGCTTTCACGCTGGTCGAAGAAAAATTTAGGAAGGCAAGTAGTGGCAAGGTCCGCTGAAGTCGTATTTCGTTCACTCGGCAGCACAGAGTTCGAATGCGAGGTTCGCAGCCCGGAAGGGTTGACGATGCGCTGCAACGGTGCGCTCGGCGATCTAGAGCCTCGTGTTCTCGGTGACGACGCGTTGGGCACCAACCCTGCCTTGGTCCACAACGCATGGGCATTCGCCAAGCACGATCATTTGGACCGCACGCTGCCGGAGGGCGCCGAGCGGAAAAGTCATCGTGAGCAGGCAAGTGCGCACCGTAAGACGGCGGCTGGTATCGCCGAACTGGTCGACAAGTTAGGTACCGCGTCGAAGAATTCTTGGTGCTCAGCATGTTTCACCCGAAGCGACCACCGCCGCTTGACGCAAGGATTCGGCACGATGCCGGCGTACCTATGCGAATCGTGCGGATCGCCGACGCTGGGTTGCGCAGGTCCCGGGTGCGCGAACATGGCCACGCGAGGTTTCGCAGCCGTGCTGGTGCCGCGGTACTGCGCCGAGCACAGGCATGAGATCCCCGGGTTCGAAAAGGCGTCGGCAAGCTTCGGGTCGCTGGAGGATTACCACGAATTCCTCGATTTCGAACGTCGCAATCTCGCACTAGGTTCACGGGTAGCAGCGATTTCCGTTCTCTCCGCGGGTGCCCTTGCGACCGGCGCATTTTTTGCTGCTCCGGCGATTGGCGGTGCAATCGGCAGTCTGAGCATCGCAGGGGGTGGCTACACGGGGGCCGCGGCGAGCAGTTACGGGTTGGCTTTGCTTGGTGGTGGCTCCCTCGCTGCGGGTGGGCTGGGCATGGCTGGCGGGACAGCAGTCGTCGCAGCTGTCGGTGGAGCCCTCGGCGGCGCGTTGGGCAGTTCCGTGACGACTGCTTACATCGGTGCTGACAAGTCGTTCTATATAGAACTGATCAAGCCGGGGTCCGGCGCAGCCGTGATCGTCGCGAATGGATTGTTCAGCGAGGGAGCGGACACACGCAAGGATTGGAAGGATCTTGTCGCACGACGCTACCCGGATTCGCCGATCTATCGAGTTCACTGGGGGAGCAATGATCTCGGAGACTTAGCGGCAATGGCCAAGGCACTGGGTGGACAACCTGCAGCCGCGCTCGGAGTCAAGGGGCTGGCTGCAAAGGCGGGAAAGGCGGGCGCGAAGAAGTTGGGACCGTTGGCACCCGCGCTGGTGATAGCAGCCGTTGCCAAAAACCCGTGGCATACTGCAAAAGTCAAGGCAGACCGGACGGGTGTGGCTCTGGCAGGACTATTGGCGAGAACCGATGCAAAACGCTACGTGCTTGTCGGGCATAGCCTTGGTGCCCGCGTTGCAGCCACAGCAGCCGAGACCCTTGCGACGTCGAGGAGCGGGCCGAAGATCGACACTATCCATTTGCTAGGCGCTGCAGTCGGGTCGGGTGGTGACTGGCGACTTCTCAACAAAGCAGTCACCGGTGCCGTGCACAACTACCACTCATCGAACGATGGTGTGCTCAAGTACGCCTATAAGACCGCCCAAGCCGGACAAACGGCGGTCGGATTCGTTGGTTTCCGCACCGACTACGACCGAATCCACGACCACGACGTCTCCGCTATTGTCGCTGGTCATTCAAAGTATCTCGAAAACGTGCAGCTCAGCTGATAGAGCTTCTCTGTCGGAGATCTCCTATCGAACGGAAAAGGATCCGAAACCGTTCCCTGAATCGCGGCCTCGGAGAGCGCCCCGTCCAAACGCAGGTGGTTTCCTCACTGTGACAGCAAGCGCTGCGCAGAACGTTATTAGCCTGACATCCAACCTGTCAGGGCTATGTTCGTCGGGCACTCCCCCTTGGGATCCTCGGTCGAGTAGGAGGCGGGAAGTATCTCGGGTCTCTCACCGTGTTGAGATCCGCCAACCCTGCATCCTCAGCGCCTCCGAACAACATCCTCAGCGCCTCCGAACAACTCCTCGACGCGGCGACTGTTGAGAAAACCACTGATCAACTGCCACAGTTCATCCGCGTACGCCGGGGCATCTGGACCGACCAAGCGAAGCAAGAACACGAACGCATCATCATCGTCGAGGGCGGCCACGATCCCGTGCTCGGCGATCGCCCTCGCATCATCGGGGTACACCCCACCCAGGAACTCCAGCCCATGCAGATAATCGTCGAGGTACCGGTTCGGGCGCATCCCCTCATCCTTCCACCACGAATACTCCTGCAAGATCGGCAAGCCGGACCCACCGCTACGTACGTCGGAAGGCGAGGGGCGCTGATGACGGCTGCCGTCGCCACGCCTAATGAAGGGACTTCTAGCGGAGGTCGGGGTTTCCTTCACCGATGGCTTGAAGGTGGCGTAATCAGTTCGAAAAGAGCCCGGCACGATGTGCCGTGAAAACTACCTGGCAGGCTCTGTCCCACCCCGCGCGCATCGAGGGGCGCGGCGCCAGAGCGATTTTGCGGGTTTGGGTGTGCGTTTTGACCGTCGTCATACCGGACGGTGAAGAACGGGCGCCTAGGCGCGACTGACGTGGCGAAATTTCGTACCGAAACGTCCAATTTGGGTGTCCGTTGGATTTGTCCGTTATGGCATAGGCTCTAGTGGACAATTCGTGTTCGGCAGTGGGGGTGGCGTGAAAATCGGGTATGCGCGGTGCAGTACGGTCCGGCAGGACACGGCGGTTCAGGTGGATCTTCTGGTGAAGGCCGGTGTGGATCGTGACATGGTCTATGTCGATCATGGTGTCAGTGGCCGGCAGGCTCGTCGGCCGGGTTTGGATAATGCGATCAACGCGGCTCGCGCCGGCGACGTGTTTTGTGTGACGAAGCTCGATCGGCTGTCTCGCTCGGCGAAGGATTTGCATGAGACGGTAGAGCGGATCGCGGAGAAGGGTGTGTCGCTGTCGATTGATGGTCAGGTGTACGACCCGGCTGATCCGATGGGGAAGATGTTCATTGGCATTCTTGCGTTGATGGCGGAGTTCGAGTCGGATCTGATTCGTTCCCGCACGCGTGATGCAGTTGCCGCCGCGACAGCTGCTGGGAAGATGAAAGGTAGGCCGCACAAGCTCTCGCCCGAGGAGCGTGCGTACCTACTGCAAATTTATGAAACGGGCCAGTTCAAGATCGAAACACTATGTAAGAACACGGGTTTGAAGCGTTCGTCGTTGTATGCCAATATCCAGCTCGCGCGGATCGAGCGGGAAGCTAGCAGCGGGACCCCTCGGGTCGAGAACTGAGCTCGACAGCGGGATCCGGCCGCTAAGTCAATGGTGCAGATGCTGTCGGACTAGCTGTCCCTCAAGCAATTTCGCCCGGTTGATGTTGAGGTCGAGTCTTCTCGCGGAGTTGCTGGTGCGTTGGCTGCTCCGATGGTGTCGGCGCGTCTTATGTGGAGGCGTTACGTTTGACCCATCCACAGCAAGCCTTTGGCGACGAAACCCACGACAACGAAGACAAGCCAGAGAACCAGAAGAAAACCTATGAGACTCAACATCTCTACATCAGTACACCGGAACCAAGGGCGTCGCATCCCTAATTTCGGGCAATAGGACGTCAGTCCTCAGCAGGCGAAGAGTTGTTCCGGCGCAACGAGCGCCGGCACGCATCGGCTGTACGCAAGAGATACCGTTCGGCAGCGGTGTAGTCGGAGGCCACGCCTGAACCGCGACCACGGACGATCAGCTCCAGATAGCGTCGACGGTAGCGGTACGCATCAGGCTGAGCGAGAAGAAGTTCCGTGGCCGCGATGACCTCCGGACTCGGTGCAGCGTGTGCAAGCGCACTCCTGCTCGAGCATTCGTCGTCGACTCTCACGGCTCTCCGTTCTGCGCCCCATCGAGATAGAACCCGTCGGGTTTCGAGAGAGCGAAACACGGGTAGTGCGTGTACCTCGGCCCGGCAGAGGTCAGGTACGGCACAGGCGATCCACCGGCAACGACGTTTGGGGGATCGGCTACCGGTGGATCGCACAGATTCCTACCCTGCTTGTCGTCGAGGCAAACATGGCGCTCGTACAGGTTCATTGAAATCATGTCGGAGGGTTGAGGTTCCCGATCGATGGGAAGGCGTCCGGCATGCTCAACGACATTCCCCGCTCGCCACCTCACCGACACGGACCTGCCGCGCGGACCGCTGATGTCGTTCTCGATCTTCTCGGACAGACCGCTGTGGACGGGGCGGCGGTATCGGTGTTCTCCGGCACTGCCGGTGACCTTGTCTACGCCACCGACGACATCGCCGCGCAGGTCGACGAACTGCAATTCATCCTCGGCGAAGGCCCGACCGTGGAGTGCTTTCGCCGTCTACGTCCAGAAGTGCACCATCACGACGCGAGCGATCACGGTGCGGACGAATGGCCGACATTCGCCGCGGACGCTTACGCACTGGATGTCCGGAACGTCCATGCGTTCCCGCTAGTCATCGACTCGGTACCCCTCGGGGTTCTGACCGTCTACATCAAGAACCCTCGGTGCCTCACACCTGAGGAGGAGAGGATCTGCGTACGCTGCGCCCGGTCACTGGTCAGCTATGTGTTCACCGACCTTACGCGAACGCCGTATCTTGCTGCCGGCCCCTACGGTTTCTCGCGAGCCGATGTGCATATTGCAAGTGGGATACTCGCTGCGCGCCACACCATGTCGATCGACCATGCATTACGTCGCCTGCAGTCGGACGCCCGCGCCCAGCATCGCCGCGTCACGGTGCTGGCACGTGAAGTCATCGCTCATCACACCGAGACGAATACGACATGACATGACATGATCATCACCTTCGCCACCAAAAGCTACTATGTAGCTAACTCAAGGATGGGTGGTGGGCCATGATGGGGAGCGATCACGTGTTCGCCCGCCAGCTCAATGCGCTGGTCGCCCGCTCGGCCGTCCGTACAACCAACACCATGGTTGCGCAGGCACTGACCGATCAAGGTTGTCCGATTTCGGCTCCGTATCTTCCTCAACTTCGTAATGGTGTCCGACGGCGGCCAGCCCCGCGATACATCGAACGGATCGCCGAGTACTTCGCAGTGCCGCTCTCGTACTTCTACGACCTGCCCTACGAGCGCAGCGATGACAGCGGCGAGAATCGAGACCGCGAACGCATGGCGATATCGGCGATTGACGACGACGGCGTTCGCCGCTTCCTTCTCCGCGCTCACGGTTTGAGCCCAGAGGCGATGGACCTTCTGTTGCAGTTCGCCGAACGGCTGAACGTACTCGGTTAGGGTCTACGTCCAGTTTCACGTTTAACAGGGGACTATGCGCGGCAGTGAGACCACGTCCGGTTGTCGCGCTTCTTTCGCAGCGAGGTTCTCGGTTATCTAGATTCCTGCTTGTCCGCTCAACGCTCGGATGATCTCAGCAGCCACTGTCGTGAGGCGAATGTTCTGTCGCTGCGATTGCGCGGCCAACATCTCGAATGCTTGGTCCTCGGTGATTGCATGCATGACCATCAACATTCCTTTGGCCTGTTCGATGTGTCCGCGCGATTTCATCGCCGCCCGCAGGCCTGCAATTTCGGTTTTCCATTCTTCTCCCCGCCTGGCCTTCCACACCGCACCCTCCACTGCGGCGATGAACACCTGCAGCAATACCTCGTCGATCTCGTCGAAGCCGTGATCGACGAAGCTGTACAGGCCCAGTACCCCGACGTGAATCTCGTCGATGAACAACGGGGCCGAGAGATAGCTGGCGACACCGACCTCGGAGACGCGCTGCGCGAAGTCGGGCCACTTGCGAACCACGCTGTCATTGTCTGCACGCACGGGTTGGGCCGTTCGGGCAGATTCCACACCCGGACCCTCGTTTATCCGGTATTGCTCGTGTTCGATGTCGAAAACGCGGGCATCGGTACATGCCACTGTCTTAGGTTTCGTGCCGCGTTCGGGAACAAGCACGACGCCGGCCATGTCGGCGCTCGCGATTGTTGCCATCAGCTGCTGACAGAATGTTTGAATCAGTCTTTCGGATGCACTCGCGCTCACCTGCACACTGAATCTGTCCGGCGACTCGAAGATGTCGTCCGCGAGCGGCTGACCGGACGATGAGATACCGGATGTGTCAGCGGCAGCCTTTGCTGATGAATCGTCCATTTTCGGTCCCATCCCGCAGCAGAACTGCGGGTGAGCGTCCTGCGCGTACTCGTCGTCGCGCGGCGCTTGTTTCACCGAGATGTCGATAATACTTCAATAGAAAACACGGTTCGATGCTAGGTTCGCGCGGATGCGCGTTCTGGCTCGATGCATACCGAGCACGAGTACGCCCGATCGAGAGTTGGCCCGCCACTTGGATCCGTGGTCCAGGAGGCGGACCATGCGGGTCCGGTTGAGTGTGACCACGAGGCCGAAAAGCGCACGTAAAGTCGAGCCGTAGCACGCTGTGCGTTCGTGGTGGCCCACCGATTGGTGTTGTGAGCATCCGATCGGTGGGCCGTGCGTGCCAGCGAGGACCAACATGCTGACACGCAGTATCTGAGGCCCTGATCGGTGGTTCGTCGTCAGCCACCGATCAGGCGCGTACCCTCGTCGATAGGAGAGAGTGCAGTCTTGTCAGGCTCCGTTGCCCGAACTCACCGGTGTGCGCATGTGAGCGGGCAACGATTCTCGCCCCTTCTGCCCAATTCGCCGATCGATGAAACATGGCACCTTCGAGCGTCGATGCCGCGATCGAACCATCGCCTTATTTCCCTGCGGACTGTCCCGCGTTCTCCATCGCTACCGAAATTTCGGCAGAAACCTGGCGAAGGTGATCGAGCCATTGTGCATAGCACCAGTCCTCGGTTTCCGGTAACGCCGGCCCACCATAGTGATCGAGGACCTGACCCCGGCGGCGAGGTAATCGAGGGTCGCTGACACGCTCGATGAGTTCGGGAGCCTCCCAGCCACACGAACAGTGAGCCCGCCAGCCGATGGTCGCACTATCCGGAACATACGTACCGTCCGCGAGTCCTAGCCCACGGACACTGAACGAAACCGCCGCACGGTTTCCCGTCACGATTGTGACGGGAGAGCCTTCATGCACATCATCGGCACTCTGCCAACACATTCTGACCTCTATTTGTCACGAGAAACGTGAATTGTCTTGACATGACCCAGATGGCTTGCCATACGGAAGCTCCCACTCTGGCTTCGTCAATGCGACATAGGGCGGGACGAGGTTCTGACGTAGTGAAGGTGGACCGCCAGTAGGGCTGTTTTGATGCTCGATCTCACCACTTCCACCGGGATGTCGTCGGCCTGAGCGATCTGCCGAGATGTCATGGCACGGTAATAACTCCGGTAAAGATCCTTCCTCTCCCGATGTTGCACTGTCGGCCAGAACGACTCCAGCGTTATCTCATGTTCACGAGTTACATTCTCTCCCTGCCGACGCGACTCCTGCGCGTCGGCGAAGTCGTCAGCAATCGGCTGGATGCGTTCGTGCTGCTGAGACCGCATGTCTGCCACTGCCAGTCGATGAGCGATCCGAAGGACCCATGCCGTCGGCGAACCGCGTTCGGCTCGGTATCGGCTGGCAGTCCCCCAAACTTCGGCATAGGTTTGGCGTGTGATTTCCTCGCTACGTCGATGATCATCGATCATGTGGATGATCAGCCCGTAAACCCGGCCACAGGTGCGATCGTAGAACTCGGCGAACGCGTCTCGATTACCCGATGCCACCTCAAGCAGCACGCGCGCCAAGTTACTGTCCTGCCCGGCTCTTCCCATCGCATTCACCATGCCTGGTTGTCGAGCCTGCTGCCGGTCACCAGTACGGACTCGGCACTTCCGGGTTCCAGATCAAGAGTATTCTCCGGATCTGGTTCGGGCGGTGCAGAAGTCACGGTCTACCTGCCTCGTCAACTTCCCTCGAGAGTCCTCGACGACGCCTCGGACTGGCTGAGCGTGTCGGTCAGTTTCGCACAGAACACCGGCAAATCATCGGGCTTGCGGCTCGATATCAACGTATTCGGGCCAGACGTACAGACTACGACTTTCTCGTCTACCCACGTGCCGCCGGCGTTCGTGATATCGGTACGCAAACTAGGCCACGACGTCAGCGTACGACCGGCCACCACGCCGGCTTCGACCAGCGTCCACGGTCCGTGGCAGATTACCGCGACGGGCTTCCCTGCATCGAAGAAACTCCGGACGAACGCCACCGCTTCTGGATTCATGCGGAGAAAATCAGAGTTGGCCACGCCCCCGGGCAGGACGAGAGCGTCGTATTCGGACGACTCCGCCGACTCGACCACCGCGTCCACGTCAAAGACGTCAGCTTTGTCGAGATGGTTGAACGCCTGGATGGTGCCGGATTCTGTCGAAACAATCGACGGCTGAGCGTGTTCGGCAACCAATGCATCCCACGGATCTGTCAACTCGACCTGTTCGACTCCCTCCGTCGCCACAAGGAATGCCACTTTCTTCCCTGCCAGTAATTGACTCATGCTTGAACGTCCTTCCTCATCTTCGTCACTCCCGCCGCGCGACTGCTCAGCTGGATGCGCCCTCGGTGTCGTCGAAGAACGACCATTCGCCATCATGGTGGACTTCCATTCGCCATCCCAGTTCCGAGTTGTCGGCGCGAGAATCCACAAACCAGGCATGCGCATCGTCAGCGCTCTCGATGTCGCGCGTCGCGGTGACGTCGCCTGCAGGACTGATCACTCTGTAAGTAGCCATTCCGCTCCCCTTCCCCAACCGACGTTTCTTCAATCATCGACCGCGACGCACAAGTGTTTTGTACCCGCCACTGTTTCGGGCGACCCACCCCAGGCGAATGAACAGCCGGAAGGCAGGTCGTATCGCGGCATCCCCGAAATCTGGCGGATCGTTTATTGCCGCACCACCGGAATCACCGGATCTATAAACGTGAAACCCACCATTGCCGCAACGACGACGCCCACGTGAATTCTTGCGTTGATGGCGGAGTTCGAGTCAGATCTGATTCGTTCCCGTACTCGTGATGCTGTTGCCGCCGCGACAGCTGCTGGGAAGATGAAAGGGAGGCCGCACAAGCTCTCACCCGAGGAACGTGTGTATCTACTGCAAATTTATGAGACGGGCCAGTTCAAGATCGAAAAGCTATGTAAGAACACGGGTTTGAAGCGTTCGTCGTTGTATACCAATATCCAGCTTGCGCGGATCGAGCGGGAAGCTAGCGACCGGCCCCCTCGGATCGAGAACTGAACTCGAAAGTGGGATCCTGTCGCTAAGTCAATGGTGCAGATGTTGCCGGTCTAGTTGTCCCGCAATTAATTTAGACCGGTTGATGTTGAGTTCAGTGCCCATATTTTAGATCAGGCGGGCGTGAAGGCATTGCGCAACTGCGCTGTTACCACGTCTTCGAGGCAGGTTGCGAGATCGATGTCTTCTCGCAGGGTTGCTGATGCGTTGGCTGCTCCGACGGTGCCAGCGCACGGGTTCCATGCGAGTCGGTGTGCGGTGGGTGTGTCGGTAAGTTCGCCATCGGTGATGGCAGTTTCGACGATGTCGCTGATGGCGTCAACCCAGTGCGCGAAGGCGACCACGTCCCGACTGCGACCCCGGCACCCCGGGAAGAACCGCTCGGATGAGCTGAACACCCACGCCCCCATGTGCGGAGAACTGCTCTCGACAGTGAGGCGCCATTGACATGTTAAGGGGTGCCCCTTAATCTCTAGGTATGACCCAGACCACGTCTCGACAGGCGATGATCGAGGCCGCCGAACAGATCATCGCCGAACAGGGATTGCACGCACTGACGCTGACTGGCGTCCAGCTCGCGGCGAACCAATCCAACAAATCGGCAGCGAAGTACCACTTCGGCTCTCACGACGGTCTTATCGAGGCACTGGTCGAGGCCCGCATGTCTCCCGTCGACACCCGCCGACAGGAAATGCTCAACGAGATAACACGCTTGGGAGCCCCGCCGACCATCCGACAAGCCGTCGAGGCCCTCGTCCGGCCGCTCGCAGCGGAAACCCTCGGCCGACCCGGCAGCCGATATGGGCGCTTCCTCGTCCAAGCCCTGTTCAATCCGGCTCTCGCCGACCTGATCCGGAAGCACCTGAGAGCGGAAAGCTACAACCACGTGCGGGACCTGCTGATCGAACTCTGTCCTGCCCCGCACCCGATCGCGCTCTGGCGCACCGACAGCATCGTCATGCACAACATGACGATGCTCGCCGCGCAGGAAGCGGCTGATCGCACCCCCGCAGAGAGCACGGCGATCGTCTCCGATCTCGTCGATACCTGCGTAGCCATGCTCGAGGCACCGATCTCGACGACTACCACCGAATCCTTAGGAGCGACCTCATGACATATGCACTTCCGGCGACTGCCGCACCCACTGCGACCGATCCGCTCGCTTACTTCGGGCCGATCATCGCGCCACGGACCGGAGCGAATATGGAAGTCCTTCCCTACGAACTATTCTCGCTGGAACCACAGACGCCGACCATCGGGGCCGAAATCTCCGGAATACGATTGGGCGGAGACCTGTCAGACGAGGTAATGGCCGAACTGCGCCGCGCACTGCTCGAATGGAAGGTCCTCTTCTTCCGGGACCAGAACATCGAACGCGCGGACCACCGTGCCTTTGCCGAAGCCTGGGGCGCCCTCGAACAGCACCCGTTCTACCGCTACACCCAACCAGGGCAAAGCGATGTCGACGTCGCCACCCTCGCCAAGGACGCAGCCGCCGTCGGCGCCGAAAACATCTGGCACAACGACGTCACGTGGCACGAATTCCCCTCGTTCGCAGCAGTTTTGCGTGCCATCGAGATCCCCGCCGTCGGTGGCGACACACTCTGGGCCGACACAGGCGCGGCATACGACCTACTTCCCGACGACATCAAAGCCCGGATCGATCACCTCGAAGCCGAACACGACTGGATCAAATCGTTCGGCTCCGGGATGCCACAGGAAGCGATCGAGAAGCTCCGACCGAACTTCCCACCGGTACACCACCCCGTCGTGCGAGTGATCCCGGAGACCGGCCGGCGCGTTCTTTTCGTCAATGTCGCTTTTACGCAACGGATTCTGGGCGTATCGGAGGAAGAGTCGAACGAGTTGCTGCGCCTGCTGTACCGCCACCTGATGCGCCCCGAACTGCAGGTTCGTTTGCGTTGGAAGCCGAACACCATCGCTTTCTGGGACAACCGGACATGCCAGCACTACGCGTCGAGCGACTACTACCCGGCACGCCGTGTGATGGAGCGGATTTCGATCGTCGGCGACAAGCCTGTCGGCCTCTCCCGATAATCTGCAACAACAAGGAACGGCCACTTCACACAATATCGCGGCGAACCGAGGGCGAATCGTCGCCGCGCTCGGTTTCGTCATCGCACTCTCGAATTGCCCTCGGGCTTCGCAGGGTCATCTGTGATGTGCTCATGGACAAGACCTTTCATAAGCGATTTGACCGCTCGACTACGTGGGAATCCCCACCCCAGGATTGATCTAGAAGAACTAATTCTGTTGCGCCAGTAACTTACTGATGAAATCAGCAACACTTCAAGAACCCGTCGGAAGCCACAGCTTCCGCGTCGAACATTTCACAACGGGTCCAACGCCCCATCTCCGGACGTCTGATCGTCCAGTCATCTACAGGAGTGTCATCGTGACCGAAGTACCCACCTTGCCTGTCCACACCGATCTGCGGTCCGTACTCGAGACGCGCAGCAGCTGCCGAGGGTTCCGACCGGACCCCGTTCCGCGTGAGACGATCAAACAGGTCCTCGAGATGGCGCAGCGCACTCCCTCCTGGTGCAACACCCAGCCCTGGCAGGTTTCGATCACCGAAGGGGAAAGCACCGAGCGCTTCCGGAAGGGACTCGCCGAGTACGTTCGAACGTCCCCGCAGGAGCCCGACTTCCCTTTCCCAGCAGAGTACCGGGGTGCGTACGGTGCGCGCCGCAAGGAATGCGCAATGCAGTTGTATTCGAGCGTGGGCATCGCGGCCGGTGATCGCCAAGCCTCGTCCGAGCAGACCATGAAGAACTTCGATCTGTTCGACGCACCCCACGTCGCGATCATCACCACCGACGAGGCACTCGGAGTTTACGGCGCGATCGACTGCGGCTTGTACATCAACACATTCCTGCTCGCCGCGCACAGCCTCGGTGTCGCCGCTGTTCCGCAGGCCGCTCTCGCCGGGAGCGCGCCTTACCTTCGCACCTTCTTCGACCTTCCCTCCGACCGCAAGGTGGTGTGCTCGATCTCGTTCGGCTATGCAGACGAATCCCACCCCGCCAACGGCTTCCGCACCGATCGGGCGGACATCGGAACAGTCGTGGACTGGGTGTCCTGAGCTGACGGCCCGCCGCTGCCCACGTCTTCGTTCCACTCGAGAAGGATCCCTCACATGTCGTTGAACCTTGCAGACCTCTTCGAAGCCGTTGTCGACAAACTTCCCGACCGCACCGCACTGGTCTGCGGCGATGAGCGTCGCACGTTCTCCCAGCTCGACCAACGGGCCAACCGACTCGCACACTACCTCGCCAAGCAAGGTGTCCAGGTGGGTGAGCACGTCGGCATCCACATGCGCAACAGCACCCAGTTCGTCGAGGCACTGCTGGCCTGCCTCAAGATTCGGGCGGTGCCGGTCAACATCAACTACCGGTACACCGAAGACGAGCTGACATACCTTTACAACAACTCTCAGATCGTCTCGTTGATCGTCGACAGCGAATTCGTTCCGATCATCGCCGGCACCCTCCCCGCCTGCCCTGGCATCAAGAACGTCCTGGTCTTCGGGTACGTGGATGACCCGACGTCGATACCCTTGCCTCTCAATGACTTCGACGACGCGATGCGGACCCACTCGACGGACCGGGACTTCGGCCCACGCAGCGATGACGACAGATTCGTCATCTACACCGGGGGCACAACCGGAATGCCGAAGGGAGTGGTGTGGCGACACGAGGACTTCTTCATGGCCGCACTCGCCGGTGGAAACCACGGAGGTGCCGCCTTCACCAACACCGCCGACCTCGCCGACGCTGTCGCAGCCAACTCCCACCCCATGGCGTTTCTGCTCCCGGCACCGCTCATGCACGGAGCCGCGGTCTACTCGGTGTTCAGCGGCTTCTTCAGCGGCGCAAAACAGGTTCTCATGCGCAGCTTCGAACCAGTCGAAGCGCTCCGTCTCATTCAGGACGAGCAACTGTCCTGCATCACGGTCGTCGGTGACGCGATGGCACGTCCGTTCACCGATGCGATAGCCCGCCACGGCTCCGACTACGACCTCACCTCGCTGACACTTGTCAGCTCCGGCGGGGCACTGTGGTCACGCAGCTCGAAGAACCAGCTTCTCGAACTGATGCCGAACCTGTTCTTGCGCGACGGATTCGGAGCATCGGAATCCGGGGTGGACGGCACACTCGAGATCGACGCGGACGGCAACATGCGCGTCGTGGGCAACCCCGACATGCTGGTCGTGGATGAAAAACTGCGTCCGATCGAGCCCGGCTCCGGCATGCTCGGATACATTGCCCGCGTCGGACACGTACCACTCGGGTACTTCAACGAGCCGGAGAAGACCGCAGAGACCTTCCCCGTGGTCGACGGGGTGCGGATGTCGATCCTCGGAGACATGGGCCGGGTCGAACCGGACGGCTCGATCGTGCTGCTCGGCCGCGGCTCGGTGTGCATCAACACCGGCGGCGAGAAGGTGTTCCCCGAAGAGGTCGAAGCTGCCGTCAAGAGTCATCACGCCGTGATGGATGCAGTCGTCGCCGGCACACCGAACGCCCGATTCGGCGAACAAGTCTCGGCTGTGGTGCAACTTCGCGAGGGCTTCGAAGATATCGACACCGATGAGATCGCCGAACATTGCCGGGCCTCGATCGCCGGGTACAAAATCCCGCGTTCGATCGTCGTCGTTCCCGCCATCGTGCGCTCTCCCGCCGGAAAGGCGGACTACCGCTGGGCTCGCGCTACCGTCGCTGAGGTGGTAGGCGCATGAGCGTAATCCAAGAACAGCACGGCAGGATCCTGATCATCCGCCTCGATCGGGAGAACAAACGCAACGCGATCGACCGCACCATGGCCGAGGGAATCGACGAAGCCCTCAACCGACTCGACGACGATCCGGCACTGTGGGCCGGAATCATCACGGGGACAACGACGATCTTCAGTGCAGGCACCGACCTGAGCGCGGGCGCCGACCTGAAAACCGAGCGCGGTGGCGAGTACGGGATCATCCGACGGGAGCGGAGCACCCCCCTGATCGCCGCCGTCGAGGGCCCGGCCCTCGGCGGAGGATTCGAAATCGCGCTCGCCTGCGATGCGCTCATAGCCTCCCGTACCGCGAGTTTCGGCCTCCCCGAGACCCGCCGCGGACTCGTCGCCACATCGGGCGCACTCTTCCGGGCCGCGCGGGCATTGCCACCGAACATCGCGCGAGAACTCCTCATCTCGGGCCGCACGCTGGACTCGGACCGGGCCTACCAACTCGGACTGGTCAACGAGGTGGCCCAGCCTGGATGCGCGCTCGAGCGGGCCATGGCGCTCGCCGAAGACATCTGCCTCTCGTCCCCGATGTCGGTAGGCGAGAGCCTGCGTGCGCTACGCACCCTGACCGCCGACGAGGACGCACTCGGATGGCAGGCCACCGAACGAGCGATCGAGGTCTTCCTCGCATCGGACGACATGAAGGAAGGCATCAGTGCTTTCTTCGAGAAGCGCCCGCCGCAGTGGCTCGGACACTGAGCCACTGGCACACGATGAGAGTCACGACGATGAGAGAACAGACGATGAACGAACTCGTATCGATCAATCCCGCCACGCTCGAAGAGATCGGGCGTATTCCGATCACGACCGAGGAGGAGCTGGATCAGGCCGTCCGGAACGCGGACTCAGCCTTCGCACAGTGGAAAACCGACCGCACATACCGGCAAGAGTTGCTGCACTCCTGCGCTCTCGAGCTGACACGCAGGAGCGCCGAGATCGTGCCCCTGCTGGTGAAGGAACAGGGCAAGACGGCCATCGAAGCCGGCGGCGAGATGTGGGTCAGCGCGAAAAACTTCACGCACGCGGCTCAGATCGATTGGGCTGACGAGGAATTCGGACCCGACGTCGTGGGACGAACCGCCCGGATACAGCGGGTGCCACTCGGGGTTGTCGCCGCTATCGTGCCGTGGAATTTCCCGGTCTTTCTGATGGTCGCGAAGATCGCACCAGCGCTCGCCGCCGGTAACACCGTCGTCGTGAAGCCGGCCGAGTCCGTCTCCCTTGTGGTGGACAAGGTCGTCGAGGTCCTTGCCGCGATTCTGCCGGAGGGCGTGATTCAGGTCGTCCACGGCGGGCCGGCCATCGGTAAAGCACTCGTCGAACACCCGTTGATTCGCAAGGTCACCTTCACCGGATCCACCGGAGTCGGCAAGTTGATCATGAAACAAGCAGCCGAGGCCATCACACCGGTCACTCTCGAACTGGGTGGCAACGATCCGGCGATCGTGCTTGATGACGCCGATATCGCTTCCACTGCGCAATTTCTCGTGAACTCGGCCTTCTTCAATGCCGGACAGATGTGCGTCGCACCCAAACGTGCTTATGTACCGGAAGGCAAGGTGGACGAGTTTTGTCGGATCTTCTCCGAACTCATGGCCAGGCTCACCGTGGGTGACGGACTCGCACCCGGTACGGGGATGGGGCCTCTTCACAGCAAGGCGCAACTCGCCTTCGTGCAGGGACTGCTCGACAAGGCAGTGGCCGGTGGTGCCACGATCGTGGCCGGCGGAAAACCCGGCACCGACCTGCCGGGCTATTTCCTCGAACCGACATTGGTCTGCGGCGTCGACGATTCCGCCGAAATCGTGGCGTTGGAGCAGTTCGGTCCGGTCTTCCCCGTAGTCGCCTACAGCAGCCTGGACGAGGTGATCGCGACGGTCAATGCCCAGGAATTCGGGCTCGGAGCATCGGTATGGGGTGCTGACGAAGCTGCGGCGACCGCAGTCGCCGAGCGGATAGACGCCGGATCGGTGTGGGTCAACCAGCACAACGCGTTGGAGGTCGAGTTGCCGTTTGGCGGTACCAAGTCCAGCGGCTTCGGCAGAGAAGGCGGTCTCGCGGGCATCGAGGATTTCTTACAAACCCGCGTCATCAGCGTCAAGCATATTTCCTGAATCACAAAGCATTTGGGGTCGCTCTCACATCGAGCGGCCCCAATTTTGGAATCCGCTCATCCTTGGAATTGACATGTCTCTCCTCACCGACCGGGGTGCGGAAAGGTTCGATCAGCTGGAGTGGCTCACACCGGCACCAGTGCCTGGCAGACAAGCAGGATATTTGCGAATTGGGTCGGCATGAGCAGTGACTCACGATCTTTAGCGGCTCCCGGATAATGGGAGAATGCGCAGTCGCTCATTTTGACAGACCCGTGAGCATACGGACTGCCACCTCAGTGACGCGCTCGTCGAGCTGTTCTACCGGAATACCTGTCTCGCGACTCATCTGCTCACGAAAGATGGTGTAGCCGTAGTTCATTGCGGCAGTCATGACATGGGCTGCGACCGGATCAAGATCGGGGTGCAGATCCCCCTCTTTCTGATCGCGCTCGAGATCGGCCTTGCTGCGATCCAGCTGAGGGAACAGTCGTACATCAGGATCTCCGTCGAGCACGAGAAGCGCGGTAAGCTGCAAAGCTTCTTGTGCACGGATCGTCTCTTCCAGCACACGCGCGCGCCTCTGTGTGAACGGTAGCGCGCGGTCGGCCTGGAAAATCGCGGCTTCTCCCCAGCTGTGCTGGGCAATTGCAGCACGAAGTAGACCTCTTCTCGAACCGAAATACTGGTAGACCTGGCCGCGATTGACACCGGCCTCGTCCGCCACCTCCCGGAGGTTGATGCCCGCCAGCACACCGTCGCGCTCGAGCAGTCGTGTCACCGCATCGAGCATCCGTTGTTCAGTTGCCTTCCGGTCGCGAGACCTGCGCGAGCCACGGTTGTCCTCAGACTTCGGTAATTCGGTCATCGCCCCTCCTCTGGATCGAAACAACGCTAACAGTTCGCGAGCCTGGTCTTGACCCCTGAACCGAGTGGTCGAAAATCCTTGTGATGGAACCCCATTGCTGCTAGCGTTTCGTTAGTAACATTATGCTAGTTCACAGGCTGGAGGATCCATGCGCGTGTTCTTGCCGCTTCGACGAAGCGGTGCTCGATCCACTCGATTGATGATCGGCATCGCCCTGCTGACGATGACACTCTTGGCCTCGTGCGACTCCAGCGGCGCGGATCTGACGGAAACGCCTACGGGAGCTGTCGATAATGGGATCGTCGGCGGGCAGCAAACATCCACCGAACCCACCGGCGGCGGCACCGTGACGATGGCCGCCTATTCCAATGTCACCAACCTCGACCCGGCTAAGACCCCGGCGCTGGGCGCGACCGGTGGCAATGAAATGGCGGCTATCTACGACGTTCTGATGCGCTATGAGCCCACTTCCGGCACGTTCGTCCCACACTTGGCCGAGTCTTTGACTGTGTCATCGGATGGGTTGCAGTGGGTCCTGCAACTACGCGACGAGGTTACGTTCAGCGACGGAAATGATGTGACTGCAGCCGCGGTGATGTCGAGCATCGACCGATACACCAACGCAAACGGCCCCGGAAGCCAACTATGGAAGTCGAATGTCGCGTCCGCGGAAACCTCGGGACCTCGCTCGATCACGTTCACGCTGAAACAGCCGTGGACAGAGTTTCCCGCAACACTCGCCAGCGGTTACGGCATGGTCGTCTCCGCGAGCTCTGTCGCGGGTGAGCAATTCACTCCCATCGGAGCTGGACCCTTCACAATTGACCAATTCAGGCCAAATGAGGAACTCCGACTCAAGGCAAGACCGGACTATTGGGGCGGAAAGCCATATCTGGATGCTCTGCGCTTCGTCGGGTTGACCGGAGATACGGAAAAGATTGAGGCCCTCAATGTGAACGATGTCCAAGTTGGATTCATCCGTTCCTCTGAGGCGGTACAGCGCGCCCGGACGGAGGGTTATCCCGGATATATCGAGACGGTGCCCCTCGCCAGCGTCGTCATGATCAACAACCGTCCAGGTCGCCCCGGTGCCGATGTTCGCGTGCGTCAAGCCATTGCTCACGCCGTCAATTTGGACACTTTCAACGAACGCGTTGACAAAGGCGCTGGCCTGCCCGGATCCTCGATCTTCCCCGAGTGGTCCCCGCTGCACGGTGAAGTCAGCGGACTGGATTACAACCCAGAGGCTGCGAAACGACTCCTCGACGAGGCAAAGAGCGACGGATACGACGGACACTTATCGTTTCTGGGCATCGCCGCAGCGAAATCGCAAGCCACTGCACTCGCGGTGCAGTCCATGCTCCAAGCGGTGGGCTTCACAGTCACACTGGAGCTGGAGAACAGCGCCGGCGATGTAACCAAAAGACTCAACGTCGCGCACGACTACGACATCAGCTATTCCGGCATCAGCTTGCCCGCTGCCGCACCCGTCAACAAACTGACATCAGCACTGAATAGTACGTCCAACAATAACTACCTGGGATATTCGAACCCACGCATGGACGCCTTGCTCTCTCAACTTCAGACAACAGATGCAGACTCGGATGCACGTCGAGAATTGCTCGAAGAACTTCAGGGCCTGGTGAACGAGACCCTCCCGTTCGTCACACTCGGCGCGGCGCCGACTTTCACTCTGTGGGCGGCCGGCGTTCACGGTATCGAACCAAGCATGGACTCCATCATGCTTTTTGGAAAGGCTTGGCTCAGTGCCTGATTCAGAGCTCCACACCACGGGACGTCCCGAAGTCCTGGACGCGATTCTGCAGGACCGACGAAGCTGCCGCGCCTTTCGCCCGGAGACAGTTCCCACCGATATCGTCGAGCGAATTCTCGAGATGGCACAGAAGTCGCCATCCTGGTGCAACACCCAACCTTGGCACGCCACCATCACAAGCAAAGACGCTACCGAGCGTTTTCGGCGTGGCTTAGTCCAACACGTGCGTAGTGGACCACATCAACCGGACTTTCCGTTCCCACATGCATACGAAGGTGAGTATCGCGCCCGGCGACGACACTGTGCGGCCCAGCTCTACGGCGCTCTGGGCATCGAGCCAGGTGACCGTGTCGCGTCAGTAGGACAAGCGATGAAGAACTTCGAATTTTTCGGAGCCCCTCACGTCGCAGTGATAACCACTGAGGACGCCCTCGGTGTGTACGGCGCGGTGGACTGCGGACTCTATGTCGGGACATTCCTGCTCGCAGCGGAGAGCCTCGGTGTCGCCTGCATTCCTCAGGCAGCGCTGGCCGGCTACGCCGAGTTCATCCGCGAATTCTTGGGACTGGACAACAACCGCAAGATCGTCTGCGCAATCTCGTTCGGCTACGCCGACGAAGAACATCCCGCCAATGGCTTTCAGACGACTCGAGAACCGGTTGCGAACGCAGCTTCGTGGGCGCATTAACTCGGCCCCACCCGCCGAGCCGAGAGCCCATCCGAGACACCTGACGACAAAATCCCACTCACGGCACGACATCGAAGGACGCTGAAGAACATGGCTGAACTACCCCTTGAAGGCATCCGGGTCCTGGACATCTCCTCGGTTATCGCGGCACCCGTCGCCACTACATTCCTTGCCGACTTCGGCGCCGAGGTCGTCAAGGTCGAGGAGCCGACCGCGGGCGACTTCCTCCGTGGAAATTCCGGCACCCCGGGAAAGCGCTCACTGCAGTGGGCGCAGGAGGGGCGAAACAAAAAGTCCGTCACCCTCGATCTGAGACAGGCCCGAGGGCAGCAAATTTTGCGTGAACTCATCCCCAATTTCGACGTGGTCGTCAGCAACCACCGCCTGCCCACGCTCGAAAAATGGGGACTGTCCCCCGAGTCGATGCAAGCAGTCAATCCGCACGGCGTCTTCGTCTTCGTCACCGGCTACGGTCTGACCGGACCTTATCGAGATCGGGGTGCATTCGACAGGATCGCCAGCGCATTCTCCGGGCTCACCTATGTGAGCGGTGAACCCGACCGCCCGCCGGTGCGAACAGGATTCGCGATGATCGACTATATGGCCGCCTACCTGACAGCTTTCGCCACAGTGACTGCCCTGTACCACCGAGACGCCAACGGTGGACGGGGGCAAATCATCGACTCCTCACTCTACGAGGCAGGGTTCCGGGCCAGTGAGGATGCGCTGCTGTCCTACTCCTCGAATGGCATGACCCGGGAGCGAAGCGGTAACCGTAATCCGGCATTGGTTCCGGCGAGTGACTTCGATACTGCAGACGGCCGCCGGATTGCTGTGCACGCGGGAACCGATCCGCTGTTCCGCCGCCTCGCACAGGTCTTGGGCCGACCCGATCTTGCCGACGACCCGCGCTTCGCTACGCGCGCCGCGCGCGCGGAGAACCCCGAATACCTCTACAAGATCATCGGCGAGTGGGCAGCAGAGAAGAATGCCGATGAAGCAACCGAGATCCTCAGTGCGGTAGGCATTCCTGCATCTCCCCTCATGAACGTCGCCGACATCGCCAGCAACCCCCACTACCGCGAGCGGGGCACCATCGTCGATGTCGAGGATCCAGATTTCGGCGAAATTTCGATGGTTGCACCGCTACCGCACTTCAGCGAGACGCCGGGTCGCATCGAAACGCTCGGATGCGCATTGGGCGCCCACACGGACGAAATCTACCGAACCCTGCTCGGATTCAATGACGAGGACCTCACCGAACTACGGTCCGCAAAGGTGATCTGATGCCGATCGACGTCGCAGCCGCACTTTCGGTGAAACCCACCGTGCAGCGCCTGCAATGGACCAAACGGGACGTTTTGCTGTACCACCTGAGCATAGGCGCAGGATCTGATCCAACCGACCTCACCGAACAACGCTGGGTCTACGAGCGAAACCTGCAGGTACTTCCCACGTTCGCAATGGTTGCAGGAAAAGGGGTCTCGGCGCCGAGCACTCCGAATACGACGGCGCTACCAGGAATCGACGTGGCGCCCGCGAAACTCCTGCATGCAGGCCAGAAATTGGTTATTCACCGTCCAGTCGCTCCCGGAGACTCCGCCATGATTACAACGCGCATGATAAACGTGTCGGATCGAGGAAACGCCGCCGTCATCGAAATGGAATCCCTCGCAATGACAGCGAGCGGAGAGCCCTACTGGACCAGTAGAACAAGCATATGGGCCAAAGACGAAGGCGGGCAGGGCAAGAAGACCCCGTCGACCGAAACGCCAACAGTATTGCCCGACCGCGCACCAGATATGGTCATCCATCGAACAACCCGTCCGGATCAAGCCCTGCTGTACCGACTGAATGGTGGGAGGAATCCACTACATGTGGATCCAATATTCGCTCGGCAGGCAGGCTTCGAGCGGCCCACCCTGCACGGATTGGCGACATACGGGATTGTCTGCAAAGCACTGGTGGACGAGATACTAGGTGGGAATACCGCACGGGTAGGCAGTTTCAATGCTCGTTTCTCCAGCTATGTGTTGCCCGGTCACAGCCTACGAATCTCGGTCTGGAACGAGGGCTCTACGCTTTGGTTCTTCGCCACCTGCCCGGAGCGCGGCGATGTACCTGTACTGACACACGGCCGCATGATGCTCAGCTAGCGACACGAGTCCAGCTCCGCATTTCCAACAGAACTGTAAGGTTAAATGTGCTGTTCTTGGGAATCACTGATCCAACCGGTGTTTCTTCGCCAATGGTCACAAGACCGGGAAATCAAATGCTGCAACAAAATCCACTTCAGCGATCTGCCGGAATCCAGTGAGCAGGCAAACGAAAAGCAACGGCCCGGTATCCTTGTAGTAACTCCCAGCGAATACTGCTTACACGATCGATACTGACGTGGGTGGCCATTCTTTTCCGGTGATGCACTCGGTGCAGTCGAGGACTCCGACGAGAATCAGTCAGGTTGCGCGTGAGGTGATTCCGGCGTGGGTGCAATCTCTATGGTGGGCACTGCGGTAGACTTGAGAGTTAATCCGCGGGTGATGTCTTCGGCGTTAGTCATAGGTTAATTGCAATCCAATTAACCTGTTTCTACCGTTTTTAACTGGTTAATACGAACCTATTAACATGATCCGGATCACTGGGCTTTAGGTGTTCCCTCCCCTGCTCGGACCGACTTCCGATAGTGGTTCTCGTCCGGTTCGTCGCCTCGTCCGTGGTGTTCGATGAGCAATTGTGCTCCGTCGGCGCGGCCTGTGAGCGTGAGGAGTGCGGTGAGGGCGTCGGCTTCGCTGCACGCGAGGCACTGTCCGAGAGCCCTGTGGGTATCGGTATGGCTGAACACTTCTGAGAATCATCCGAGGGAGTCGACGAGTGCCGTGGTGTCCGACCAGATGGCTGCCCCATCGGATACCGGTTGGCGAGTTCGTGCGCTCTGCGGTCGATCTTCGACGGAACGGCCCCGCATCTGAACCAGTGGCCGTACGGCGAGGGAATCGGCTGAGCGTTCAACGTCTACATCATCGTGCTCTGTCTCAACACCGGAAAACCCATCGTCAGAAGCTGTCAGCAAACTGCATCGTGCACCTTATTTCCCCGTCGTTGGTTACGGGTTCACCGCAATTACCGTGTGGGGATGAACGGTGATGTTGATCCATCCGGTCTGACTTGCGGAAATCAAGCGGGACGAGTCTCCCGACTGGGTGATGTATCGATAGTTCATCGCCTGTTCGAAGAGGGAGTTGGCGAATCTGGCTTTCCTTTTGATGCGCGTGGCGACGGTCTCGGGATCTGTACCCGCCGTAACTTCTTCGGTGGCCTGTCGGAATATCTCGGTATTGGCTATCGTGCATTTTCGCCAGAAACTTTGGATCCCGCCGCGGTATCCGGACATGTAGAGCGCGGGCGTGTGACGACCGGCAGCGGGATCCAGAAACGTCCCTGATCAAGAATTTCGTATTACACTAATATCCATGACTCACGAAGCGATCAACGGACAGCCTGTCACCGACGACATGATCGAAGAATGGGCAGACGAAGCCGAGACCGGCTACGACGTCGAAAAGTTACGCAAGCGCGGCCGACCCACCGTCGGGGTCGGCCCCGGGGCCGTAGTGCCCGTACGTATGGACGCCGCACTGCTCGAGGCGTTGAACGCGCGCGCAGAGCAGGAACACGTCTCCCGATCCGAAGCGATCCGAGAAGCGGTGCGCGCCTGGACCCAGGTCGCGTGAAGGCACATAAATCCGCACTCAAACACGGAATCAACGAAAAGGCCGGGATCTACGCGGCAGAGCACCACGTGTATATCGCAGATCTGGACGACGACAACCCCGCGCGCCAATTCCGGCTGGGCTTCGACCCTGACGGCCGCCTCCTCGAACTAGTCGTCCTGCGCTTCGACAGCGGAAACGAACTGCTCATCCACGCCATGAAAGCCCGTTCCCACTACCTCGACCTCCTGCCATGATCCTTGCCGATCACCGCTCAGGATGAGGCCCGTCGCTGTTGCGTCGGAGTCTGGCCGTCGCCCAGCAACGGAGCCACCTGCCCGGCGGATCGACAGGATGGAACTGCGCCCTAGCCTTGCCGCGAAGAACCGGGCGTCGCCGTGCTGACGTGCACCGCGCACCCGGGGACAGAAACCCGCGCGCCGCTGTCGTCCACTGGCTAAGTCTCGGCTTTTCAGCTGCATAGGCCGGGGACTTTGATAACTCGTATCGTGCGGTCGCGGCGGAACACGGAGTACTTGCTGAACAGTTCCGTCGGGTTGAACGCTTGTCCTACGCGTTTGACGTTGTTGTTGCGCTGGTAGACCATTCGACCGATGACCCCAGCGATCGGCACTGTTCCACTCGCCGACCTTCTGGGGTTGATCCGTTATCGTCGGTGATGCGTTGACCTGTTGAGACCAAGACCGTTTTCGGGATTGCGGACAGAAGCGTTCCGTCTAGCAAGGAGGTTTCTCGGAATGTCCTTGCTTGCTTCGAAGCTTCGGAGTGTCTACCCGCGATGAACTCGGTTGGACATGGCCCACGGATACCGCGCATGACCGTAAGACCCTCGCGGATTCTCTCCACAGCACACCCGTCTTCGCATGTCTGAAGCAGGTAATTCAGCTATATGACGGCCTGAACCTGGTGTTTTCGCCAACACCATGCACCGTGTGCTCGCTCAGAATCTTCGTGCCGTGCCCCCATTTTTGGGGGCACGGCACGCGAGCGCTCTCAAAGTACTGTATTAATTCGTCCTAGACGAACCCAACTGGTCTGCCTTTGGTCTATACGACGGCCAAGACCGACGCACCGCCGTGGGCAAAGTGGGGAAGCGCCGATGTGGCTTGTACCCACCTCTCGGAGCCGACTCTTGCAGGACTACCCGATCTACCCCTGACATCTACGGAGTAGCAATGACCCTGTCTCCTCGCGGACGACTGCGCACTGCACGAGTGCCACGGCTTTTGGTTGTGCTCGGCGCTGCCCTGTTCTTGACCACCATGTTGGTCATCGCCCCCGGCGTGGTAGGTGGGCCCGCAGCGAATGCTGATCCCGGAGCGAGCGATTCGCTACCCCCGGTCACTGCGATTGCAGCCGGGGAAGGACATACCTGCGCGATCGCTGAGATAGGCACCGTCTACTGCTGGGGGACCAATGCTCAGGGTCAGTTGGGGGCGGGAATCTTCCAAAGCCAGTCGAACACGCCGGTCCAGGTCGCTGGAATCAGCGGCGTCACTGCCCTCACGGTGGGCTACGACCACAACTGCGCCATCGCCGGCGGCGGCGCCGTCTACTGCTGGGGATCAGGCGATAACGGCCAGTTGGGTGACGGAGCCAAAATGAACCGGTGGGCCCCGGTGCAGGTCGCGGGAATCACCGGCGCCACCTCGATAGCAGCTGGTGTCGTTCATACCTGCGCAATCGCAGGCGGCGGTGACGTCTACTGCTGGGGATCAGGCAATTACGGTCGGCTCGGGGACGGAACCGCTGACCCTTCCGACTATCTCGGAGCTGGCCAGGAACATCTGACCCCGGTGCAGGTGCCCGGGATCACCGGCGCCGTCGCCATCACCGTCGGCTGGTCTCACACCTGCGTGATCACCACCGGCGGCACCGTGCGCTGTTGGGGATACAACAGCGGAAGCCAAGTGCGTGCCGGCGACTGGATCGAACCGAGCCCGGTGCAGGTCGCCGGAGTCACCGGTGCCATCGACATCACCGCCGGCCTCAGCCACACCTGCGCCATCGTTACAGGCGGCATTGCCCGCTGCTGGGGAACAGGGAATTCCGGCCAGCTCGGTGACGGAAGCACCCAGGTCGCGTTGACTCCGGTGCAGGTATCGGGGATCACCGGCGTCACCGACATCACCGCCGGCGCCTTTCACAACTGCGCCATCACCGCAGGCATCGCCCGCTGCTGGGGCTCGGGCAGCAACGGCGAATTGGGCGACGGCAGCACCCAAGACCGGTGGTCCCCGGTGCAGGTCGCCGAGATCACCGGCGTCACCGACATCACCGCCGGCCGATACCAGCACACGTGCGCCGTCGTTACCGGCGGCGACGCCTACTGCTGGGGGTCAGGCAGTTCCGGTCAGCTAGGCGAGGGCAGCACCCAGGACCGACTGACCCCGGTGCAGGTCGGAGCGCCGCCGTCCAATGGGTGCGCAGGCACGACCTACTTCCTCGGCGTCCGGGGCTCAGGTGAAGATCCGCAACCAGGCTCCGGTGACGGAGATGCGAACGGCTCCCACCCCTCGGGAATGGTCCAACAACTCGCCGACGAATTCGGGCTGTTCTTCTACGGCGCTGACCGCCCCAATCGAGGCATAGGCACCCCGGTCGGAGCAGTGTCGGGGTATGTCGGCAAGAGCTCCCGTGACACGTTCGTTCCTCTGGGCATCGCCTACCCTGCCGTGGAAGTTGAGATCGGGGCCCTCGACTATCCGATCAACTACAGGTCCTCGGTCGACCTCGGCGCCGCAGGCGTGCATACGGTACTGAGTCGCCTCAAGTCCTACTGCGGCGCAGAGCTTCCGAAGGTGATATTGTCCGGCTATTCGCAAGGGGCGCACGTCATCGAAGACGCACTGGCCTGGATCAATGACAACGATCCGGCGCTCGCAGCGCTGGTGACGAAGACCGTCCTGATCGCCTCGCCCGTCCACAGGGCCTCCGGACCCGAGAACATCGGCGGCGCGAATACTGCAGGGGCGCTGGTACACACGAGGAAACCGGGAACCGACGCTTTCGTCAACGCACACCCCGGCGTCGTCACATCCATCTGCCGGCCAGGTGACCTGGTATGCGACGCATCCTTCGCCGACGGACTCAGCGACCCGACCACGTTCATCGGCATCAACCCGCAGAACGGCCTCGGCGCCAGAATCCACACTTCGTACGAACTCAGTGACATCGCCTGCCCTTACACGAGCCTGCAACAGTTCACCACCATCTGTGCCGCGAACTCAGCTCTCCAAGCCCTCGGTCGACCACTGAACACCCACACCGCCAGTACCCAACCCGGCACGAGCACCGACCTCGACCGGCAGTACTCGACCCGCCCAGGACAGAAGATCGACATCGTTTACACGGCGAAAAGCGGAGTCTCGACGGGAGTGTCGAAGATTGTCAACGTCTTCATGTACTCGGCGCCCACCGATCTCGGAAGCTTCGAGATCGGAGACGACGGCTTTGCCGCTGGCACCATCACCATCCCGGCCAGCACCCCGCCCGGCCAGCACACACTCGTCTTGAGGCGCGGTGACGGTGAAACCTTCACCCGAGCAATCGTCGTCGACGCGGCAGCCGGCGAGCCTGCCAGCGCCCTTCTGCTCACTGTCGACGGTGATTCACCCGACTCCGAGCCGTATCCGGTAGATCCTGAAACACCAGAACCTCCTATCCCCGGATCGGGATCACTCGGATCCGGCTCGCTTGGCGGAAGTTAGGTTTCGTGCGCGGCGTGATGCACTCACGCCGCGCACGAAACCCATGAAACCAGTGCCCACCCTCTCGGCGGATAAAGTAGTCCCACAGATCGACCAACGGCGGGAAGACACGGGCCACGCTCTTAAAATATTCGGTCGATGTCACCGAAATCTGTGCCCCGCGGGTCTTCGAGTTGACCAACCGCTCTCGCTCGAAGCACGTTATTCCGTCCCGGCGAAAAATACACAGACAGAGTCAGCCGCGGCTGAACTTCCACTCTTCGCGCTGGCGGTCCCGCAACATCTGGCGGCACCACCATCGAGAGCTCCTTGCGGTGCATGAAGTGGCGCCGGCTCGTTACACGCTGCGCAGAGCGCGAGGATCGGGAAATCTCCGAGGACTCACGTCGCAAGTCCGGGACTCCTGCAGTGACTTCACGAGAGCAGGTGCGCCGATCACGACAACAGAAAAGGCGAACAACCAACCGACAAGTGTGACCATTACTCCCAACACACCAAATTGTTGTCCCGAGGTTTCGATCAATCTCGGGACCACCAACGGTGTTGCGAGTTGGAGGGTGATCAGACCTATGGACGTGATGCCGCCGCAGGCGAAGAGGGTTGCTCTGCTGAAGTAATAAGGCACCAAAATCGCAGGAACACTGGACCAGACAGACCACCAGATAACGGATTGAAGAATGAGTGCCATGACTCGTGCCGTTGTGTCGTCAACGGACAGCGAGTAGCTCACGACGACGGCGAGCGACCCCCCGACGACGATTAGAATTGTGGCCAGCCATCTCCAGGCTTGTCGATAAGTCAATGTTGTTACGTGCCATATCTTTGCGTGGCATCGACCGAGAGCTCTGGCATATGACGTCGCGCTGACCATCAGCAGCAGAACACCAACGAACCCCAAAGCAACAGACGGTGTCGGGGAGTGCTTGAGCACCGCGGAAATTCCGTTACCGCCCATGCCTGGAACGACATCGGTCAGCCCGAGGGTGGACAGCGCCATCATGACGGGCAGAATCGAGGTAAAGGACTGTGCAGCCAACGTCATCGCGCGATCGATGATCCCGATATGAATCAAGTCGTGAATCACGTGAAATGTGGCATTCCATGGTTGTGACGCCCGCATCGCGACGAGGTGGTCATCGATTGTGCGCCGAATGATCTCTCGTTTCCGAAGTGATGTGTCCATATGTGATCCGTAACCGTCGGTGGACGTGACGTCCTGTAAGTACCGATAAGTGAACATAGTTGATAGCTGTGTTCGGGTGATCACCCGAACCGGACCTGTGTGGCTGATTGGTGAAGCGGATCGTGACATCGAAAAGTTGAACTCGTTCGCCGGAACAAAGCGCCCCTGCAGAAAAGTTGGACGCGCACGCAGTGTCGTCTGCTTGTTCTGTGTGTGCAAGATGGGTTCACCGTGGACAGAGAGGCCTTGCGGCGGTTTCAACGACCTGGAATTTTCACCCCAGTGGGGTGATGTTCGGAGATCGTCGAAACGGTAAATTCGAGGCGGCCGATGCCATGAAAAGTGCGAAACGAGCGGCTTCGAGAAGCCGGACATCAAGATTGCGTTGTTCACAAACGCTCGCTGGCATCGCACTGCCGTGACGAACATCTAACTCCGATACTCAGGACAGGAGAACCTCGTGCGTCTCCCCGTCGTGGGTTTGACCAGAAGTAACTGGCTGAGAGAGTTCTCTGCTGGGATCACATTGCTCGCAATATCCGTTCCGCTGAACATCGGATACGCGCAAATAGCGGGCTTGCCTGCGACTGCAGGGCTTTATGCATTGATCGTGCCGACGGTAGGTTTCGCGTTGCTCGTTTCTTCACGTCAAGTCGTGGCCTCGCCAGATGCTGCGGCGGCTGCGATGGTCGCATCGTCGTTGATGGGTATGGGTGCGGCAGGGAGTGGAAACTACACCCAGATGGCTGCTGCACAAGCGATTCTCGGCGGTGTGATGTTTCTGTTGTGCGCTGTGTTCAAGCTCGGTTTCTTGGCCGATTTCTTGTCGAAACCGATCCTTGTCGGATTCGTCGGCGGTTTGGCGTTGGACATCACCGTCAGCCAGGCGGCGAAGGTACTGGGTGTGCCGATCAACAGCGGCGGCGAATTCGGTGAGAAGTTGTTCGACCTCGTAAGCCATCTCGGTGAGGCGAACCTCTGGGCTATGTGCCTGGGAACCAGCTCAATTCTGATACTTCTCTGGGGGCGACGGATCATTGCTTCTGCTCCGTGGGCCTTGATGGTCATGATCGCGGCCACCGCCGCGTCTGTCCTTTTCGATCTTCAAGGCAAAGGGGTGTCGGTACTGGGAAAAGTCCCGGCTGGTCTCCCCACATTTTCGGTGCCAGTGCTCAGTTGGTCGACATGGCTCGCCCTGATCCCCTCGGCCATCGCACTGACCGCTGTTGCCGTTGCAGAAGGGCTACTCGTCTCTCGGCAGTACGGCGAGAAGAACAACTACTCCACAGATCCGAACCGCGACCTCCTGGCGTTCGGGGCGGCGAACATCGCATCGGGTTTTTCGTCCTCGTTCACCCTCGGTTCGTCGACGTCACGGACCGCAGCGATGGACGTCGCAGGTTCACGCACGCAACTGCCGAGCCTTGTCCTGGCCGTGGGAACCTTGCTGCTGCTTCTGTTCGGGACAGACTTGCTGGCAGACATACCGTCTCCGGCGATAGGGGCGATCGTCGCCGTTGCAGTCTTCAAGCTCATCGGATTTCTTGATTTCAGGGAGCTGTGGACACAATCGAGGGCTGAATGCGCGATCGGCGCAGCATGTTTCGTCGGCGTCCTGGTCGTAGGTCCGATCGGTGGGATCACCTTGGCGTTCGTCCTGTCGTTGGTCAACCTTGCGCGCCGAGCAAGCAATCCCGCCGTCGATATTCTCGCCGGATCGGATGACCCGACCGTATCGCTGCTCGACGAGGTTGACGACGTGAGGGAGACGGCGCCGGGAGTGATCATCATGCGCTTCGCTGCGCCCATCTTCTTTGCCAACGGCTCGGTCCTAGCTGATAGAGCGCGCAATGCAGTCGAATCCGCACCGCATCCGGTGACTACATTCGTCCTGGACCTCGAAGCCGTCACCGACATCGACGTGACCGGCGCCGGCGCCCTGATAGCGCTGAGGGAATGGCTGCGTTCCCGCTCGGTGACACTCGGGTTCTCCCGAGTGCGGCCACCTCTACAGGAACGCTTCACACGATTCGGGTTGTTGGAATCGGCCCGCCTGTACCGGACGAATCGCGACGTAGTCAGTGCTTTTCGCATGGAATTCACCACGCCCGATGCGGACGTACCGGAAAGATGACGCAACGTACATCGTTCGAGTCGTGCATCGTCACTCCACGAAAGGGTCTCATCTCATGCTCATCATCGGAATACTCCTGTTCGGGATTCTCATCGGAGCGGCAGCCCAGTTGATACTGGGAAAAACGACCGCACGTGTGGACTGGACCTTCGCGTTCATCGCGGGAATCGGTGGTTCTCTAGTCGGCGGTTTGCTCGTGAGTCTGATTTCGGGCGACGGAATAGCGTTGCGCCCCAGCGGAATCCTAGGGTCCCTCGTCGGCGCTGTTGTCATCACCGCAGGCTGGCAGTGGTACCGCCAGAAGAACACATCCACGGCCCCGCATCCTTCTGATCACTGATTGTCCACTTTACCGCCCACCACGCTCGATCGAGAGGAAATCATGACCAATACACCTTCGCCTTCCAAGGTTCATCCCGTGCGAAATGGCATCGCGATCGGCACGAACTTCGCCGCGGCAGTCCTTCTTCTCACCGCCGGCGTCATATCCCTCTTCCAAGGAATATCGGCCGTGGCCAACGACAACCTCTTTGTCGTCGGAGCGGTCTATGTCTACGAATTCGATACCACGACCTGGGGCTGGATCCACATCGCGCTCGGCGCCGTCGGCATCGCTATCGCAATCGGAATGATGATGGCGGCCTCATGGGCTCGCATTGCGGCGATCCTGATCGCAGCTCTGTCGATCATCGCGAACTTCCTATGGCTTCCGCACTACCCACTCTGGTCCATCCTGATCATCGCCCTCGACATCGTCGTCATCTGGGCAGTAGCCACATGGGACTCCGAAGACTGAGCCACAGACACATCGCCTCTCACGGGGCCGACCGAGCAACCAGCTTCGGAAACCCACAAGAGTTCCCGCAGTACCCGGAACTCGGCAGAACTCACCCAGGAGAACTATGAGCACCTTGTCCAGTGACCTACGCACACTGAGCTACGAGGCCTACGTCTACCTCTATCCGCTGGTGACGATGGATATTACCCGGCTGCAAGGGCTTAACGTCGAGGCGAATGCAAAACCAGGTTACGGGCCCGCGAACGAGTTCCATCACATACGTGCATTCCCGTCCGCGGATCTGCGCGTCGTAGTTCGAGTCAATTTCGATACGCTCTACTCGGTAGCCTGGCTCGACCTGACCGCAGGACCGGTCAAAGTTCAGGTACCGGACACCGACGAACGCTTCTACATGCTTCCGATGCTCGATATGTGGACCGACGTGTTCGCTAATCCAGGCAAGCGAACCACCGGAACCGATGCAGCAGAATGGATCGTGGTCGGTCCCCACTATTCCGGTGATCTACCCGCCGATATCGAGGTGATTACCGCTCCGACACCGTACGTGTGGATCATCGGCCGTACCCAGACCAACGGACCAGACGACTACCACGCCGTGAACGCCGTTCAGGACGGGTTCACCGTGACACCTCTGGTATCGACACCACAGCATCCCATTGATCCTGACTGCGACACCACCACCGAACCGTTGACGATCGTCAACGAGTTCACTGCGATCGACTTCTTCACGCGCGCGGCAGAAGCGCTGAAGGTCAATCCGCCACATTCGACCGACTTCTCGGTTCTGGCGCGCATCGCTCAGATCGGCATCGTTCCTGGCGAGGACTTCGATCGGACTCGATTCACCGACGCCGAGGTTCACGAAATCGAGGCCGGCGCTACGGCTGCGCTGGCAGATCTTCGAGCTGCCCTTGCAACATTGGGAAGGCAGGTCAACGGTTGGACCACGTTCACCGAGACCATGGGGGTCTACGGAAACTACTATTTCAAGAGGGCGGCCATCACACTGATCGGACTTGGCGCGAATCCCCCTGAAGATGCCGTCTACCCGTTTCTCGCCACGGATGCCGACGGAGACATCCTCGTAGGGGATCTTCCGTACGTCATCCATTTCGATGCCGATGCGCTGCCTCCGGTTTATGCGTTCTGGTCGGTCACCATGTACGACGCTGAAGGATTTCAGGTCGCCAACGAACTCGACCGCTTCGCGATCGGTGATCGTGACCCGTTGACGTACAACTCGGATGGATCTCTCGATCTCTATCTCCAGCATGCGAATCCGGGATCGGAACGGGAAGCGAACTGGCTGCCGGCACCGCTCGGGCCGCTGGGCGTCACGATGCGCCTCTACGCTCCGCAACCACAGGCGCTGGACGGCCGCTGGAATCCGCCACCCGTGCGTAAAGCAATCCGATAGCTCGCTCTCGGGGGCTCAGGTCCACCTCGACAACGGCGTCGCTACGAGGTGCGATTCGCATGTACCCGGTTACATGCGAATCGCAACCGCAGCCCTTCGAGTGCTGACCCCGAGTTTGCGATAAAGAGAGCGCTTCTGCGATTTGATCGTATTCACCGACACATAGAGCGCTTGCGCAATCTCCGCGATCGTCATGTTGGTGCGAAGATAGTTGAGCACTTCCAACTCTCGACGAGTCAGTTTCTGTCCGGACAGATGGTGGCGAGTCGACAACTCGCTGCTCGAAGCCAGGGCTGCACCGAGGAACTCCGAGTACTTCGAACCCCACTGCGAGTGAGTGGTCAGTAGGTCACGCAAGTCCTGGCCGCCGTCGACATACGGTCGCAGGATTGTCTGTGGCTCAGCGATATCCAAACTCTGCTCGAGCAGTTGATGCGCATGCACCGACTTGCCGCTGCCCACGTGGACGAGCGCCAGTGTGACCATCGCGGCGACCCTGACGAATGACGGCGCAGCATCATCGGTCAGTGGTGAAACCAACTCCACTGCGAGATCACTTTCACCCCGACGGCGATACAGCTCTCCGAGTATCACCGAGACCACCGGGACGAATCGGGCGTCGGATATTCGCGCGGCGATGTCCACCGCAATATCACCGTGCCCGCGTGCTTCGGCGATCTTCGCCAGAGCAAGTTGCTTGTAAACCCCCCATGGAACACCGTGCGCTTCCACTTCACTGACAGATCGCAAATCTCTTTCGGCAACATCGAGCGTGTCGGAACGACCTGCAGCACAAGCAATAAGGGCACGAAATATGCGAGCCAAGTCCGCATACGGTGCCTGCCTGTTGTCCGAGACGATCACCTGCTGAAATTTCTTGTCGGACTGCGCGATGTCGTTTCTCCAATAATCGACGAAACCCTCGGCAAATAGATCGATGCCACCGTCGTAGTTATCCCAATGATCTCGATCGATGGCGTCGGTGAGCTCAGAAACAGCTGCCATCGCGTCGTTGAAATCACCGCTGAAGGCCAACGCGAAACGAAGATTGGCCGCGGCACGGTGCGCAATGGTGTGTTGCCCTGCTATCTGACATTCGCGAACGGCAGTTCTCAATAACTGAATTGTTCTTCCGGTATCTCGGCGTAGGCGAAGCTCCGTCCATCCCAGCAGGAACACTGCGCAGCTGTACACGGGCGGAGTGAGGGTGTGCGTGCCTCGGAGTGAACGGTCGACGGTGTCGCACGCCGCGGCAAGTTGAGTGTGGTCATCCGCCAGGACCAGTTCGCTGATGGCGACAGCAAGCACCAGCGACATTTTCTCTGCGGGTTGACCGGTCATCGCCGCCCGAGCTTGGTCGAAGAGCATCGATGCCCCCGCCCGGTCGCCGAGAAGATCTCGACAGCACGCGCGTACGACGCGGATCATGGCGCTCTCTCGCCACGGGGACGGAAGTGAGATGCACTGAAGTTCGAGCGCGTCGGCTTGTGAGGAGATGACGAGATCGAGCCAGTGGTTTTCGATGATTTTCGTGGCGAAGTGCGGATCGTGTCCGCGCAGAGCAAGCGTGACCGCTTCCATCGGAAATTGACTCTGGATATGGTCAGCGGCGATGAGGCACAGTCTATCTGCGTGAGCGGTGTCGTTGCGGCGGAGAATGATCCGGCAGTGGCCGGCGAAAACGGAATGCCAGCGGTAGATCGATCGGTTGTGCGAGTCCGTGTACCGGTCGAGAAATAGACCTGACGTGATGCATTCCTGAAGAAGCAGTCTTGCATCTGATCGTCCACTGAGCCGGTCAGCTAGCGCCTCATCGAATCGAGAAGACACCGTGGTCGCCAGGATGAAATCGGCGAGCTCAGGGCGCACGCTACCCAAAACGTGCTCGGCGACGTAGTCGGTCAACTCGAATGTTCCGTCCGGCGACGGCACGAAGGCTGCATCAGGAATTGCGCTCGGTGCGCGATTCAGTACGAGGCGAACAGCTAAAGGCCAACCGCCGGTAGCATCCAGAATTTTCGCCGCGGCCATAGCCTGGCGACCGGTGGGCGTCGCCGCACGGAGCGCTGCGATCTCGGTCTCTCTGAAGTTCAAATCGGCAGAACCGACGATCGACGGCACACCCTGCGGATGAGGAGGCGCGAGAGGGGGCAGAAGCGGGCCGCGACCGGCCAACACGAGACGCAACGATCGAGGAGGACATGCCAGGAGATCCGCCACGACGCTGTCAGCGAGGGCAGGACCTGCGATATGCGCATCATCGATGATCACGACGACCGGCTCGTCGAGCGTGTCGAAGAATCTCCACAAAGTCTCGAATGCGACCGCTGGATCCGCCAGGTCGGGATTCAAAGTCGCCAGTTCTTGCACCGAACTCCGGTCCCACATAAGAGTGCGGTACTGCAGCGTAGAAATGAGCCCGCGAAGTATCCGACTCGGGGTGGTGTCGTATCGGGTGAGCGTCAACCAGGCAAAGGTAGTACCGCTACTTCGAACCCACTGCGCCAGCGCATGACTTTTTCCTGAACCGGCGGGTGCGGTCACCAATGTTACTGCTGATCGAAGAACTGCCTCATCGAGAAGAGCATCGATCTGCGGTCGCGGAATCGACTCTTCAGGACACTCGGGTGGAGTGAGGAGGAACCACGGGGAACGAACCCATTCGGGTGCGGAAGCGGTATGCACCTCATAACCGTAGGCGACCGCGCTACAGACGAATCGGATGCCACGAATCACCCCGTCAGGGTGATTTCTGCTCGCGGACGCGACTTCAGGCCCATTGAGGTGTTTCCATGGACTCGCCCGACAGTCTTTGGGAGGTCGGAGTCTTTCACATGGAGGTTCGATGACCGACGACAAACTTCTCTCACTTGCCGTAGACGCATACACGTACGCATTCCCGCTTGTGATCATGGATGCCAGTCGACGCCAAGCGACGAATGTCGCCGACGACCGGGCTGTCGCGGGTCGCGCACCCGCCAATCAGTTCGCACACTTTCGCGAATATCCGCTCGCTGACGCGAAAGACGTCGTCCGGTTCAACTTCGACACCTTGTACTCGATGGCCTGGCTGGACCTACGGGACGAACCGATAGTCCTCACAGCGCCCGACGCACCTAACCGATACCATCTCGTCCCCATCCTGGATATGTGGACTGACGTAATCGCAGTCCCCGGCACACGAACCACCGGCGGTGAAGGTGGAAGTTTCGTCATCGCACACAGTTCCTGGGATGGAGTCGTTCCCGACGGAACCCGGCTGATCCGATCCGGCACACCGCACGTCTGGGTCCTCGGACGCACCCAGGCGAACGGCGCCGCGGACTATCCAACAGTCCACGCAATTCAGAACCAATTCCGAGTTACGCCATTGAGCGCGTGGGGGACCGACTACGTGCCACCTAGTGCGGTCCGCACAGATCCATCCGTTGACGACATCACACCACCGCAAACCCAGATCTGGAATCTCGACGGACGGGAGTTCTTCGCTCGCTTCGCAGATCTACTCGCCGAGAACACGCCCCACGACAACGACTATCCGATGCTGTTCAGGATGGAGCAACTCGGTATCCGGCCGGGAGAACCGTTCACCCCCGACGACACTCTCGTGAAATTGCTGGACGAAGCCACGAAACTTGCTCAGGCAAACATTGTTTCGGCGATCACCGACGGACTTCTGGCCACCGAGCGCAACGGTTGGCAGTGGATGCAGACCGGATCGGGCGCCTACGGCACCAGCTACCGGCTACGAGCGATGGTCGCCTTGGCCGGACTAGGAGCAAACCTTCCCGAGGACGCTCTCTATCCCAACCGGGACACCGACGACGTAGGCGACAAACTCCTCGGAACGAACGACTACGTGTTGCACTTCGAGAACGACGAACTGCCTCCCGCGGACGCGTTCTGGTCACTGACCCTCTACGACAACAACGGATTCCAGGTCGCAAACCCGATTGAGCGTTTCGCCTTGGGTGACCGTGACGATCTGGTCTTCAACACCGACGGATCACTCGATCTACTCATCCAACACACTTCGCCCAGCCCGGACCGAGCGCCGAATTGGCTCCCCTCACCCGAAGGCGAGTTCCAGCTGACGCTCCGGATCTACTCTCCACGAGCCGAGGTCTTCCGAGAAGGACTCTCCCTCCCCGCGCCGACGAGAGCACATTCGTAACGCAGTGGGCACGTTCGGTTCCACCAAGCTGAATGACATCGAACCTCCAAGTGAGCCGAACAGCATGAAAAATACGTGTTCGATGGATGCAACATGACGTGCCTGATGTGCCTTAGTGTGTCCAGGCTTGAAGAGGTACTCCTCCGGTGCAGCTCAGAGATCGAAATCTTGTGGCCGCGTTCGGTGATCCGTGTGCTGCTGTCGGTGAAGGGTGGGAATCCGCCAGCGCGGTTGCCCTGGGGCTGCTCGTTGCGGATCTGGCGACTTCCGCCGACGGTGATGATGGTGCGCCGCTCACCGGGCCCGCTGCACTGGGGTGGGCGGCAACCAGTAACGGTGACTCGGACTCCATTGCCTGTATTGCCGGCGCGGTTATCGGGTCGGCCCACGTCGTGCCGGACTACTGGAAGCGTGCCGGTTTGGTGCCTGAATTCGAGCTGAGATATCCGCCGAGTTGGAGGCCGCCGCACTGCGACTGCCCGGAGAGAACACGAAAAACTGACCGATGCCGCAGAAGAGTTCCGTCAGGTACCTGACGGAATGAACTCTCTCCGTCAGCCTCGTGGTGCCGACGGCGTCGAACGACAAAACGAGCATGGCGCCGGTTCTGCACCCATCCCGAGGGTTGGACTGAGCATGCAGCCGCGGACTATCGACGCGCCCACTCCGTACACCAATCTCGGCTAGGTGAAATCGATTTCGGCACCAGACTGCTTCATGGCCCAGCGTGCAACACTGAATTCGAGCAGCGACTTCGACTGGCTGCGGCGATTGATCAGATGATTCCATTCAACCAGGTGCGTGGATCCGCGTATCGACATGTGGGAGGTAGGTCCGGTCGACAACCTCTGGACTTTCTATAGTTCTGCGCCGACACGATATCCCTCTGCGACAGCATGGCTGATCCGACGGGGCGCGACGCAGTCACCGATGACGCTGACGGACTCTCCAGCAACGACACCAAGATTCGACATCGGAACCCGTGGTTGATGCCAGACGGCCAACGCGTCGTCGACCGTTACGTCACCACCGCCGAACACGGGCCGCAGAATCAGTGGCAATGCGGAATCTTCCGGAACCACGAGGGTGTGGCAAATCTTGAACTCCACGCCGCCGTCACCGAGCCGACCGAGAAGTGGGCCTGCACTCTCGGCCGGAATCCGCGAGACCAACGCAGAAAGCGGGGTGGCGAAGGTGACGTGCCAACCCCGGCCTGCGAGCGCTTCGGCGGCGCTGTATGCGGGCCAGAATCCGTCACCCTCGTCGAATACCACTGCGCGTCGACTCGCCACCTCCGTTACTCGACCGGACAAGACGTCGTCGACCGTGGCTGCTGCTCGGCCTGACAATTGGATCGGTAGTTCGGCCGGCCGTGATCCGGTGGCCACGATGACGTGGTCAGCTGACGAGTGGATATCGGCAAGGTCGTCGGCGTCGATTTCGGCACCGAGGTTGACATCGACTTTGAGCCTTTTGAGTTCTCGCCCAAGGTAATCGATGATATCGACCAAGGTGGCGCGATGCGGCGCAGCCGCGGCCACGCGGACAGCGCCGCCGAGAACGGTGTCCCGCTCGAACAGTGTGACACGGTGCCCGCGCCCTGCGGCGACGCGCGCTGCCTCGAGTCCGGCCGGCCCGCCGCCGATGACAAATACTTCCTTGGTGCGCGGGGAGATGACACCGACACCCGGATGCCGACCGCGCCCGACTTCGGCGTTGACCGCGCAATGCAGATGCGGGTCGAAGACACGGCAGTCCTGATTGATGCCGAGACAGCCACGGATCTCGTCGATGCGGCCGGTCTGCGACTTGATGGGTAAGTCAGGATCGGCGATGAGCGCCCGCGCCATCCCCACCATGTCGACGTAACCGGACTTGATCGCGTGATCGGCGGTGGCGGCGTCGCGAATACGCTGGCCAACGAGAGTGGGAATGCCGGTGGCAGCTCGCACCTTTGACGCGGACGGAATTGCGACAGCGTCCTCGTTGGTGGAGTCCTTGACATATTTCCCGCGGGTGCCGTGTGTGATGGAGAAGTAATCGACACCGAGTTCGGACATGTTTTCCGCGATGCGCACGCAGTCGTCGATCTGCATACCGCCGGGGATCTCCTCTTCACCGCTCAATCGCACGCCGAGAACGAATCCGGCCGGCATGACGGAGCGCATTGCCTCGATCACCAAGCGAGGAAACCGCATTCGGTTCTCGAACGATCCACCAAAGCTGTCGGTTCGCTGGTTGGTCAACGGGGACATGAATTGAGCAGGCAGATAACCGTGCGCGGCATGGATTTCGGCGCCGTCTACGCCTGCCTTGACCAAATTCGCGGTCGAGATCCGCCAACCTTCGACGATGTCCTCGATCTCGGCAATCGTGAGTTCGTGAGGCGGGTACGCATCGCGCGCTGTCTTTATCGGGGACGGGGCAGATGGCGGCGCATCCGATTCGCCGCCGATGAACTCGCGACCGAGGTGACACAACTGACCGATGAACTTCGCACCGTGGCGATGTATCACTTCGACTTTCGCGGCTGTGGCGGGAACGAATTCGTCGATGTACGCCTCGACGAGCTTTCGTGAGCGCAGCGTCGTGGTCGGGTGTACCACGGTTGCGCCACCGATGATCATTCCCACTCCACCGGCCGCGAGCCGCTCGAAATGCTCGGTGTCCCCGTGTGTCGGCACACCGTTTTCGGCCATACTCGTACCGGCAGGCAAAGCCACCAATCGATTCTTCAGGGTCATCCCGCCGAGCGTGAACGGTGAAAATAGGTGGGGAAAATCGTTACCCATCAACGCTCTCTTTCCTTGCTCGCGCCTACTGACATGGCACTCCATACTTTCCTGTATTGAATTCAGTTTAGCTGATCGTACCGGCGCGGAACAGCCCTGCGATCATCCCTGTTGTGACCCGAGCCACATGACTATATGCTGCCGTCGCAAGCTAAACCGAATTCAGGTTATTTATCGGCGGAATCTGAATTCGCTTACTCTCTAACATTTTTCGAGATTCACCCTGAAGCTCGATGAGGACCACGGGCAACAAACTCGCGCCAGAAGGGCATGTTCATGAAGATTCTCCCTCGGTCGGCCATAGCGGTGACTGCGGTCGCCACGCTGATCATGGCAGCAGCGTGTGGCAGTAACGAGACTCCGACAAGCACGGTTTCCGGCAACTGGGACGACATCGTCGCTGCAGCCAATGCCGAAGGTTCCGTGCGCCTTTACTCGACCCAACATCCCGCGAATCTGGAGGCACTGCGAATTGCGTTCACGGCGCAGTACCCGCAGATCACCCTGGAAGTCACCCGAGGGACGGATGTCGAGATGAACCCTCGGATCGAGACGGAGAATCGAACAGGCAAGGGCGTAGGCGACGTTCACATGTCGTCGGATCCGTCCTGGATCAAAAATGCTGCCGCCTCCGGCGCCTTCTCCACCCCGATTGTGGGTCCAGCCTTCGACGATCCGGCGTACGAGCGCGACCGAAGTGTGATCGACGACCGGTTCTTTCTGACCAGCGCGGCGATATTCGCGCTCGGCTGGAACACCGACGCTCTGCCCCAGGGGCTTCGATCACCGGACGACCTGCTCGACCCAGCACTGGAGGGGAAGGTTGGGGTCGTGAACCCCGGCGGATTCGCGGCCGTGGTCGACGAGTACCAGTTCTTCGAAAAAAATTGGGGCAACGGCGATTTCAACGAAAAGCTGGCGGCCCTGAATCCTCGGATCTACCCGAGTTCGCTGGGTATCGCCCAAGCATTGAGCTCGGGTGAGATTGCCGCAACCCCGATGGTGCAGCCGCTGGTGAGGGAGATGGCGACAGGTGCCCCGGTGGACTGGGTACTGCCGGAGCCGGCTTGGGGAACGCCGTGGTATTCCTTGGTTCTTGCGTCCGCGCCGCATCCGAATGCCGCGCAGGTACTGGCCAACTTCATGGTCACAGAAGCAGGGCAGAAGGCACTCTCGTACGGATACGGTAGTGCTCTGCCGGACATCTCGGGTTCGGTCGGACATGCGCAGGACATCCCTCTACCGGACACCGCTGCGCTCACTCCCGAGCTGACCGGCAAGTTCCAAGAAAAATGGGAGCGGAGCTTTCAACGTTAGTGGTGCGATCTGGCCCGCCTCGGATCGAGGCGGGCCACCTCAGTGCTTTACTACTTCAGTACTTTTCACCCACCTCGGCCTTCTCGACCAACGACTGCGGTGGTTCGAAATGACTGCCGTATTTCGACGCCAGATCTCGGGCGCGGTCGACGAAACCTGGCAGCCCGCCGTCGTACTGGTTGATGTACTGGATCACGCCGCCGGTCCAGGCTGGAAAGCCGATACCGAAGATCGAGCCGATGTTAGCGTCCGCGACCGATACCAGCACACCTTCGTCGAAGCAGCGCACGGTCTCGAGCGCTTCAGCGAACAGCATTCGTTCCTTCATGTCCTCGAACGGAATTTCCCTGGACCCGGACTTGAACGCTTCACGCAGACCTGGCCAGATGCCGACGCGCTTGCCGCTCTCGTCGTACGAGTAGAAACCGCCGCCGCCGGATCGTCCGGTGCGTTCGAGTTCACCGACCATCCGATCCATGACGGCGTTGGAACCGTGGAATGGAACGGTCTCGCCTGCGGCGAGCAGTGCCCGCTCGGTTTCCTTGCGGATCTTCTGCGGCAGTGTGAGTGTCAGTTCGTCCATGAGCTGCAGTGGCGGTGCCGGGTATCCGGCCTGTGCGCCTGCTTGCTCGATGAACGTAGGGTTTACGCCCTCGCCGACGGCGGCCATCGCCTCGTCGAGGAACTTGCCGATGACGCGCGAGGTGAAGAAGCCACGACTGTCATTGACCACGATGGGGGTCTTGCGGATCTGCTGGGTGTAGTCGATAACCTTGGCCAACACAGCATCCGACGTCTTGGCGCTTTTGATGATCTCGACCAGGGGCATCTTGTCCACCGGGGAGAAAAAGTGGATTCCGATGAAGTCTTCCGAGCGCGCGACACCTTCGGCCAGGATGGTGATCGGCAGGGTGGAGGTGTTGGAGCCGAGCACCGCGTCGGGTTCGACGATGTTCTCGATTTCTTGGAATACCTGGTGTTTGACTTCGACCGATTCGAATGCGGCTTCGATTACCAGGTCAACGCCCGCGAAATCGGCGGCGTAGGTGGTCGGTGTGATTCGGGCGAGGAGTTGTTCGGACTTCTCCGCCGTGGTCTTGCCGCGGGCGAGCGCTTTGGCCTCCAGCGCTACCGCGTACTGCTTGCCTTTCGCCGCAGCGTCGAGCGAGATGTCCTTGAGTACCACGTCGATTCCGGCTTGGGCGGAGACGTACGCGATTGCTGCACCCATCATTCCGGCTCCGATGACGCCCACCTTCTTTGCGGTGAACTTGTCGTAGCCTTCAGGCCTTGACGCTCCACCGTTGATCGCCTGCAGGTCGAAGAAGAAGGCGTTGATCATGTTCTGGGCCACTTGGCCGGTCACCAACGAGACGAAGTAGCGGGTCTCGATCTCGTCGGCAGTGTCGATGTCGACGTACGCGCCTTCGATCGCGGCAGCCATGATCGCGCGTGGCGCCGGCATCGGTGCACCCTTGAGTTGCTTACGGAGGAGACTCGGGATAACCGGTAGGACCTGGGCCATCTTCACGTCAGCCGGCCCGCCGCCGGGAATCTTGAATCCCCTGGTGTCCCAAGGCTGTATGGCATCGGCGTGGTCGTGAATCCAAGCCTTGGCCGCCGGTAGCAATTCCGCCACCGAACCAACGACCTGGTCGATCAGGCCCAACTCCAGCGCGCGTGTCGGGCTCAAACGCGGGCCCTGCAGCAGCACGTTTGCCAGCGCCCCCTGGATGCCGAGCAGCCGTACGACACGGGAGATTCCGCCGCCGCCGGGCAACAGACCCAGGGTGACCTCGGGTAAGCCGAGTTGGTTGCCCTTGACGTCGGCCGCGATGCGGTGGTGGGTGTGCAGCACGATTTCCATCCCGCCACCGAGCGCGGCGCCGTTGATGGCGGACACTACGGGCTTGCCTAGCACCTCGAGTCGCCGCAGCACCTTCTTGAGTTCGTTGAGGTGGGTGGTGACCTCGGTGGCAGAAACCGGGTTCTTCGCCTGCGGTCCCCAAGCCTGCATGTCCCTGAGGTCACCACCGGCAAAGAATGTTCGCTTTGCCGAGGTGAGCACGACGCCGACGAAACTGTCCTTCTCGGCTTCGAGTCGGTCGACTGTCGCGGCCATTGACGACGTGTACAGGGCGTTCATCGTGTTGGCGCCCTGATTCGGGTCGTCCATCGTGAGCACGAGGACGCCATCAGTATCGAGCGCCCAGCCGATCATGTTGTCAGTCATTGATTCTGTATGTTCTTTCTCTTCAACAGAGGCAGGAGCGGATCGGGGGTGCAAACTCAGACGCGTTCGATGACGGTGGCTATACCCATGCCGCCGCCGATGCACAGCGTGATCAGGCCGTAGCGTCCGCCGGTACGTTCGAGTTCGTCGAGCACGGTGCCGACCAGCATGGCTCCGGTAGCGCCGAGTGGGTGGCCCATCGCGATGGCCCCGCCGTTGACGTTGGTCTTCTCGTGCGGGATCTTCAGATCCTGCATCCACTTCATGACCACGGAGGCAAAGGCCTCGTTGAGTTCGAAGACGTCGATGTCGTCCACGGTCAGTCCGGCCCGCTTCAGAGCGAGTTCGGTGGCGGAAGTAGGTCCGGTCAGCATGATCGTCGGTTCACTACCGGTTTGGGCGGTGGCCACGACCCGGCCGCGCGGCGTCAGGCCGCCGCGCTTACCCGCGGCTTCGCTGCCGACGAGTACCAGTGCGGCACCGTCGACGATGCCCGAAGAGTTACCGCCGGTATGGATGTGGTTAATCTTTTCTATGTTGACGTACTTCTGCAGCGCAACCTCGTCGAAACCGGTTGTAGCCGCGAGTTTTTCGAACGCCGGTGTGAGCTTGCCCAGACTCTCGACGGTGCTTCCCGGACGGCGATGCTCGTCGTGATCGAGCAGGACGACCCCGTTGAAGTCCCGCACCGGAACCACGGATTTGGAGAAATAGCCTGCATTCCAAGCATTTTCCGCGCGCCGCTGTGACTGTGCGGCGTAACCGTCGATGTCCTCGCGGGTGAATCCTTCGACCGTGGCGATGAGGTCGGCGCCGATTCCCTGCGGGGCGATGTACAGATCATATGCGGTCGCCGGGTCGGTGAAGATGGCGCCGCCGTCGCTACCCATCGGGACGCGCGACATCGACTCGACGCCGCCGGCGATCACCAGGTCGTCCCAGCCGGACGCAACTTTCTGCGCCGCCAGGTTTGTGGCCTCGAGACCGGACGCACAGAAACGGTTGACCTGCGTGCCTGGCACCGAATCCGGCAATCCCGCGAGCAGGGCCGCGGTGCGCGCGATGACGGCACCCTGCTCGCCCACCGGGGAGACTACGCCGAGCACTACGTCGTCGATTTCTGCGGGATCCATTGCGGTAAAACGCGTTCCGAGTTCCTGAATCAGCCCGACTACAAGGTCGACGGGCTTGACGCTGTTCAACGAGCCTTTTCGCAGTTTGCCTCTCGGCGTGCGAATGGCCTCGTAGATAAATGCTTGTTCACTCACAGGGATTCCTTTTGGTCATGACGGCTCAGTTGTTTCGGCCGGACGAGAGGGAGGGCCGCCTGCCGCAGTGGCGGCGCGCGCCTGCGATAGAGATCGCGAAGGAGTGCGAGATCGCGGGAGATATACGGCGTCCCCGGGTAGCGCGGGAAGGCTGCGCGGTACCCGAGGTCGGCCTGGATGGAGCTGGAATCAGGAGAAGGACAGTTCGGGGGTGCGGGCGATCAGTAGGCGCCGCACCTTGCCCTCGCTGTCGAGCTGCGCGGTGGCGTTGAACGAAGCCTCGAACTCGCCGCCTCGGGTGGTGCGGCCGAGTGACAACTCGACTCCGTCGACGAATGCCCCGGCGTCGACGTGGTGGATCAGAACGCTCTTCTCGCGTTGCGCCAGGTACGCGACGAGACCGTTGCGATCGCCGACGAACTCGGCCGACTGACCATCGCCCTTCGAGAACTGAACGGACATGACGAAGTCTTTGCTGATCATCGTCAGCACGCGCTCCGGATCGTCGGAATCCATGTACTCGAACCACTGGGTGAGCACGGGCGTCTGGTTTGTCTCGCTCATCAGCGAACTCCTCCGGCGGACGAATCGGAGGGAATCAAACTGAACTCTGCATCGAAGGTCACCTGATAGCGATCGACAAAACCGGAGGCATCGACGTGCATGACACCGACGAAATAGCCTGTGGTCTTGGTCCCGTTCTCAGTCACCGACCCGTGCAGGAAGTGCAGATCTCCATCGGCTGCGACGCGCAGGACCTTGTGTTTGCGATCTACCGGAGGGCGACCCGACAGGTAGTCGAGCATCGACGCACGACCACTCCCGTAGTTAGCCCCGGTGGGCAAAACCATGGCGAACTCCACGTTCTCGGCCAACAAGGCCACAGCATCTTCGAGTCGACCACTGTCGACGGTCGCGTAATAGGTTTCGATCACTGAGCTCATGAGATGAACTTAGTTCGGTTCATCCCTTCTTGTCGAGACCCTGAGGCGCTACTCTCGATTCATAACCAAACTGAACTCAAGTCAAGTGGAGTGATATGAAATCGTCTACTTCCCCTATAGAGCCCCCCTGGCCACTCTCCGAGCCCGCCGCCCTCAATCCCGGCCCCGAACAATTGGAGCTTCGCGATGCGATTCGATCGCTACTCGGGAAACACGGCGGCGTAGAGCAGGCTCGGTCGGCTTCGCACAAGGCCGAGGGATACTCGCCGGACCTCTGGCAGCAATTGATCGCGAATATGTCGGTCACTTCACTCGCTGCGCCAGAAGATCGCGGCGGGCTGGGTTACGGCATGGTCGAACTCGGCATCATTCTCGAAGAGTGCGGACGGAGCCTGGCCTGTGAGCCCGTGCTTTCCTCGGCAACCCTGGGCGTCCAAGCACTATTGGCGGCCACATATCCCGTCGACGAACTGCTGGTCGACACCCTCGATGGATCCTCGGTGACAAGCGTCAGTCCACTGACTGCCGCGACCGATCGACTCAGCGGTATCGAAAGTGAATCCTCCTGGCTGCTCAGCGGAGAGGTCTCGGCCGTCGTAGGTGGTGCTGCTGCCGACATCGTCATCGTCTCCGCTGACACTGCCGCCGGACGGCAGATATTCGCAATCAAGACGGCCGGTCAGGTGCACTGGCGCGAGCGTGAAGTCGTCGACCCCACCCGCAGACAGGCCGACCTGACCGTAGCGGAAGTGCCGGCAGTTCCCGTGGTCGGTGCCGACGATTATGCCCGGGTCTGTACTCGGATTCATGATTTACGGACGCTCGCAATCGCTTTCGAGAACACCGGACTTGTCGACGCCCTGCTCGAGATGACCGTCGAATACGTGAAAACCCGACACCAATTCGGGCGCCCGATCGGCTCGTTTCAAGCCGTCAAGCACCGACTGGCCGACGTACTCGTACTGCTCGAGCGCGCTCGATCGGCAAGCAGATATGCCGCAGCCGTATACGACGAGGCCCCGGACACTGCCCGATTGGCGATCGCGGTGGCCGGCGCCGTCTGCACCGACGCGGCCATAGACGCCGCGGCCGAGGCCGTGCAATTGCATGGCGGCGTCGGCTTCACGTGGGAACACCCGGCACACTCCTATTTCCGCCGCGCATTGGGAAACGAAGCAGTACAAGGCGATTCGCGCACTCATCGCGCACGCATCGCAGAACTGATCGGCATTTGACTGTTCGGAAAATGCCGCCGCCGCCGGGTATTGACGCAACGTCACCCGATCTGCATACTGAAGTGAATCCAGTTCAATTTATATCCACACGAAAGGCTCATGATGATCGAGACCGACCACATCCTGTTGGAGAAAGACGGAGACATCGCACGGGTTTGGCTCAACCGCCCGCACAAGAAGAACGCGGTCACCGTTGAACTGCTGCACCGCCTCGACGAGATCATTGTCGAGGTCGACAACGATCCGAACCTCAAGGTTCTGGTGCTACGTGGCGTCAACAACACGTTCTGCTCAGGTTTCGACCTGGACGAGCTGCTCTCCGACTTCATCGGCAGCACCACAGCGATGGACGTCGCCGTGCTTTCGGCCAAGGTCTGCGACCGTCTCTACTCGATGAACACACCCTCGATCGCAGTCCTCGAAGGCTATGTCACCGCAGGTGGTTTCGAACTGATGATTTCGTGCGACTTCGCGATCGCATCGGATGACGCCAAGATCGGCGACTTCCACATCCGTCGTGCACTCTTCGGTGGCGCCGGCCCGATCTACCGCCTTCCCCGCATGATCGGGGTCCGTAAGACCAAGGAGCTCATGCTCACCGGCAAGCTCCTCTCGGGCACCGAGGCCGCTGCATTCGACCTGATCAATGCTTCGGCACCGGCCGATCAGCTCGATCAGGCCGTGGCAGACTTCGCCGCGACCCTGACCGACAAGAGCCCGTTCATGATGAAGCTCACCAAGATGTGCATCGACAAGGGCCTCGACGCCGACATCCAGTCGCTCATGGTCATGGAGCACTTGGCCGTCGGCAACGCACTGCAGTCGGAGGACGGCAAGGAAGGCGTCACCGCATTCCTCGAGAAGCGTAATCCGGTGTGGGTCGGCCGCTGATCTGATTCACCCCGAGACCTGAAGGGATAGGCATGGCAGAGAAGACAGCAATCGTGCTCGAAGGCAGCCGGTGCACGGTGTGCGCCACGGTGGCCTTTCCGGCCGGCGTCATGTGCAGCAAGTGCGCAACGCCAACGGCAGCACCTCTCGATTTGAGTAACCGAGGTGTGCTGTGGGCGTATACGATTCAACGTTTTCCTCCGAAATCGCCGCCGTATATACCGCCCGCCGGAGGGTTCACTCCTTTCGCGGTCGGTTACATCGAACTCCCTGAAGGAATCAAGGTCGAAGCAATCATCGACTGTGAAGACTTCGACGGACTGGATCAGGCACCGGTGACGTTGGTCGCCACCTCACCGGTGCCCCGGTTCGCCGTCGATCGTGACGCGAAGCAAGGAGCAACCAAGTGACGCAGCCTATTTCGATCGTCGGAGCCGGACTTTCGAAGTTCGGCCGGCAACCGGGAGTGAGTGGGCGTGCCATGGCCGTCACCGCGATCGGCGCCGCGCTCGATGATGCCGGACTTTCATGGCCCGACGTCCAGGTCGCCTTCGGCGGCAGTGACGGATCCGGGCTGGCCGACACCTTGGTGGCCGAACTCGGTTTCACCGGAATACCTTTCACCAACGTCAAGAACGGTTGCGCAACCGGCGGTAGCGCACTCTTCTCGGCGGTCAATGCAGTTCGCTCGGGTGCAGCCGAGATCGCACTGGCGGTCGGCTTCGACAAGCACCCACGCGGGGCATTCGATCCCCGACCGGAAGAATGGGGCCTGTCGGACGGATACGGCGAGGCCGGTCTGATGGTCACCACACAATTCTTCGGAGCCAAGATCTCGCGCTATATGCGCCAGCACAACATCTCGGCCGACACCCTGGCCCGCGTGGCCGAGAAGGCTTATCGAAACGGCGTTCTCAATCCGAACGCCTGGCGCCGGGAGGCGATGTCCGCCGAGACCATCGCGACAGCCGACATGGTCAACGACCCGCTCACCCGTTACATGTTCTGCTCACCCGGAGAAGGCGCCGCCGCGATCGTGGTTGCCAGCGAGAGCGCAACCAAAGCGCTCGCCGCGCGAGCGGTCACACTTCGCGCAATCACCCATCGCACCCGAAGGTTCGGCTCCTTCGAGGTTTTCAGCCCGGCCGTGCAAGGTAACGGTGAACCGACCAGTGTCAGTGCGGACGCCGCGCGGGCAGCCTTCGAGCAGGCAGGCATCTCCCCCGGCGAAGTCGACGTGGCTCAGCTGCAGGACACCGAGAGCGGTGCCGAAATTATGCACATGGCCGAGTGCGGCTTCTGTGAACCCGGCGAACAGGAATCGATGATTGCGGCCGGCGAGACAGAGATTGGCGGCCGCATTCCGATCAACACCGACGGTGGATGCATCGCCAACGGTGAGCCGATCGGCGCATCGGGCCTGCGGCAGGTGCACGAGATAGTCATCCAACTTCGTGGTGAGGCGGGTGCCCGTCAGGTTCCCGGTACTCCCCGGATCGGGTTCACCCACGTATACGGCGCACCGGGCATCAGTGCCTGCACCGTATTGTCCGTATGAGTTTGCGAAGACGACTGAGGGCAGATCAGTGACACCACAAACGATTCCAGGTCTCGACGCGTTCACCGAGGAAGCCATCGCCTGGTTGCGTGGCGTCGCCGCACCTCGCACCGAATCGGTGTGGGGCGTTGGTTCGGATTCGGTGGCGGTATTCGAGAATTGGACAGCTGAGCAAGAACGTGAGCACACCGACGAAATCTCGCGCTACGAGCAGGCGAAATTCGATGCCGGCTGGGGAGCATTGAGCTGGCCGCCCGAACGCGGCGGTCGCAGCCTGCCGCTGTCATACGTGTTGGCTTTCCGCCGCGCCGAGGAATCGTTCGACGTGCCTCGTCGAACCGAGATGTTCTCGGTGACACAGCAATTGATCGCGCCGACCATCGAGCAGTGGGGCACCGACGAGCAGAAGGAGCGCTACGTGCGCGCGATGCTTCGCACGGACATCATTGCCTGCCAACTGTTCTCCGAGACCGAGGCCGGATCGGACCTGGCTGCCGTCCGCACCAAGGCGCTGCGCAGCGAAGCCGGCACGTGGACTCTCGACGGGCACAAGGTATGGACCTCCGGCGCGCTGGTGGCGGACTACGGAGTTGCGGTGTGCCGTACCGACGCCACCGTTGCGAAACATGCCGGGCTCACCATGTTCCTGGTCCCGATGAACGCACCTGGCGTGACCATACGCCCGATCCGTCAGATGACCGGCGGCAGCTCGTTCAACGAGGTGTACCTCGACGGGGTCGAACTCGAAGACACGTATCGACTCGGTCCGGTCGGCAAGGGTTGGCAGGTTGCTCTCACCGTGCTGGCGGCCGAACGTCTGGACGGCGGAAATCTCGGTCTGGCCAACGCAGATCAGGCAATTGCCCTCGCACAGAACCTCGGACGCGAGCTGACCGAGATCGAGAAGGACAAGGTGGCCGACCTGGTCGCCAGGAGCTATCTACAGCGCGTGAGCAATATGCGGGTGGCCGGGGCGATGCTTGCCGGCAACGAGCCGGGTCCTGAAGCCTCACTCGGAAAGTTGTTGGCTACCGACACCATGGCCAGAACGTCCGAAGTTGCCCGTTTGCTGCTCGGCCGTGAACTTACCGCCGATTCCGGTCGATGGGGAACGTTCGTGTGGTCCGAACACGCACTCGGCGCCCCCGGATACCGAATTGCGGGCGGCACCGACGAGATTCAGCACAACATCATCTCCGAGCGCGTGCTCGGTCTACCAAGGGAGCCGCGACCGTGACCAGTTCGCCTCTGCAAGAACGGGTCGCCGCCAAACTACTGGCGGACTGCGGCGCGACGTTAACCGACTTCCAGCCGCTACTCGGTGGACACTCCGGACTGACGTACCGCGCCACCACCTCGACCGGTGACGTGGTGATCAAGGCGGTGCCGGACGGCCAGCGATCCATCGGCAGGCACGACATGCTGCGACAGGCGCATATTCTGCAGGCGCTGGCCGGCACCGAAGTTCCGGTGCCGCGCGTACTTGTCGTCGACGAGATCGAGCCCGCGTGGTTTGCCATGGAATTTGTTGCAGGCGAGTCACTCGAGCCCGTGCTCGACGACCCGGCCGTAGATCCGGTGCTCGCTGCCAATCGAATGCGTCGTGCCGCTGCAGTCCTACCGCGACTGCATGAGGTGGACCTGGCCACCATTGCAGGGCTCGCAGATCCCCTGACACCGGCAGACGAGCTCGAGCGCTGGGCCAAGACGCTGGGCGCAGTGCCACCGGAATTGGTTGTCGGCGCCGATCGTCTGTTGGAACTGTTGCGCTCCGACATTCCCGAACCTATCGAACCCACACTGGTGCACGGTGATTACCGTCTCGGCAACATCATCTCCGATGGACTGGAGCCAGTTGCACTCATCGACTGGGAAATCTGGTCGACCGGAGATCCCCGAGTCGAATTGGGCTGGTTCCTGGTATTCGCCGACGGTTCGAACTTCCCCGGTGTCGGTCGGGAAGTCACCGGACTGCCGAGCGCCGAAGAGTTGGTCGCGCTGTACACCGGAACGGGTCCCGCACTCCCCGAACTCAACTGGTTCGACGCACTCGGCCGGTTGAAGATGGCGGCGATCATGGGCCACAACCTGCGTCGGCACCGCGAGGGTCGCCATCATGATCCGGATCAGGAGAAGCTGCCCGACACCATCAACCGGTTGATCGAGACCGGTACCGCTCTCCTGCGTCCCTAGTTCTTCCAGGCCGCTGGTCTTTTGCGTCGCTTGATAATCACCTAAGGAGACCTACCGTGGATTTCGCCTATTCCCCGCGGACCGAGGAGCTGCTCGGCAAGCTCGAATCTTTCATGGCCGATTACGTCTATCCGGCGGAATCGGTGTACGACGCCCAGGTCGCTGCGAACGACGACCCGCACGAACAGCCCCAGATCATGCGCGATCTGCAGGCGAAGGCACGCGAATTGGGTCTGTGGAATCTGTTCATGACGCACGACGGACTCGGTGCCGGGCTCACCAATCTCGAATACGCTCCGCTGGCTGAGATCGTCGGCCGCTCCATCATCGGTAACGAGGCGATCAACTGCTCGGCTCCCGATACCGGAAACATGGAGATCCTCGCCATGTTCGGCACCGACGAACAGAAGACGCAGTGGTTGAAGCCGTTGCTGGACTGCAGTATTCGTTCGGCTTTTGCGATGACCGAACCGGCCGTGGCAAGTTCGGATGCGACAAACATTCGATCGACTATCCAACGTGATGGTGACGAATACGTGCTCAACGGCCGTAAGTGGTACACCTCCGGCATCCTCGATCCTGACTGCAAGCTCATGATCTTCATGGGCAAGTCGGATCCCGAAGGCCCGACCTACCGACAGCAGAGCATGATCCTGGTACCGGCCGACGCGCCCGGCGTTGAGGTCATTCGGGATCTGCCGATGTTCGGCTTCCAAGACCGCCTCGGCCACGGCGAAGTTCAATTCACCGATGTTCGGGTACCGGCTGCAAACATGCTCGGCACCGAGGGCGACGGATTTGCCATCGCACAGGGACGCCTGGGCCCCGGCCGGATGCACTACGCGATGCGCGCCGTCGGTATGGCAGAACGGGCACTGGACATGATGTGTAAGCGCGCGCTCGAAAGGGAAGCGTTCGGAGGCCCCCTTACCGACCGCGGCGTAGTGCGTGAATGGATTGCCCGCAGCCGCATCGAGATCGACCAAATCAGGTTGCTCGTACTCAAGTCGGCTTGGTTGATGGATACCCAGGGCAACGCGTCTGCGCGCTCGGAAGTGGCCGCTATCAAGGTGGCAGCAATGGAAGTTGCGCACAAGGTTGTCGACCGCGCGGTGCAGACTTACGGCGCCGCCGGAGTCAGCAATGACACGATCCTGGCTCGGCTGTATGCGATTACCCGCGCCCTGCAGATTGCAGACGGACCCAGCGAGGTCCATCTGCGCACCATTGCCCGCCTCGAGGTGAAGAAGCACAAATGAGTACACCAGAATTGACCGGTAAGGTCGCACTCGTGACCGGCGCGAGCCGCGGTTTGGGACTGGCCATCGCGCGCGGACTCCGGGACGCGGGCGCGACCGTGATCGTCTCCAGTCGAAAGCTCGAATCCTGCCGCGAAGCGGTGGCGTCGCTCGGTGACACCGGTCCCGGAACCGCTCACCCGTTCGCCCTGCACGTCGGGCACTGGGACAGTATCGAGCCCGCGGTCGAGAAGATCATTGCCGAATTCGGCAGCCTCGACATCGTTATCAACAATGCCGGCATCGCACCGCTGGCCGACAACTTGCTCGCCGCCTCGGAAGGACTGTGGGACAAAACAATCGAGGTGAACGTCAAGGGACCTTTCCGGCTGATGGCCGTCGCGGGAGACCGGATGCGGGCGGCCGGCGGCGGCTCGATCATCAACATCTCCAGTATCGGAGCGGAGCGCCCGAGCCCTCCGGAAGCGATGTACGCCGCGGCCAAGAACGGCCTCAATGCGCTCACCCGGGCGTTTGCGCAAGAGTACGCGCCGACGGTGCGGGTCAACTGTGTGATGCCGGGTGGTTTCGCTACCGACATGGCCGAGAACTGGGACGACGAGTTCATCGGAAAGATCGTGGACCGTCTGCCTGCCGGGCGACTGGGCCGGCCGGAGGAGATCGCCGGTCTGGTAACGCACCTGGCCTCGGATGCGGCCGGCTACACGACCGGCGCGCTCATCCCGGTCGACGGCGGCCGAACCGCCGTGTACTGACGCTGCGATGTCCTGATATCGCAGTAAAGCCATGACAGACAACGGATTCGAGGGTGGACAGATGCTGACCGAGATGTTCGGGCTGGCCGGGCGGGTAGCGATCGTGACGGGTGCGTCGTCTGGTCTCGGAATGGGGTTTGCGCGCACACTGGCCAGTGCCGGGGCCACGGTGTACGCCGCGGCCCGCCGGCTCGACCGCTTGCAGGACTTGGCAGCCGAGGTACCGGGGATCGTTCCGGTTCGTTGCGACATCACTGACGACGCCGATCGGCGCGCCCTGATCGACGGGTGTTACGAACAGTTCGGACGTCTGGACGTACTCGTCAACAATGCCGGCATTCCCGGACCTCCGAACGCCGAGGACGAAACCATCGCGGGATTCAATTCGGTACTCGAGCTCAATCTGGTATCAGGCTTTCACCTGGCGACGTACGCCTCGACCCGACTTCCGGAGAACGAACGCGCGTCGTACATCAACATCTCCTCGGTGATCGGGCTGGTGTCCACGGCCCCGATCGGCGGCGCGAGCTATGCGGCCTCCAAGGCCGGAGCACTCGGCTTGACCCGGGAATTGGCCGGTCAGTGGGGACGCAGGGGGATCCGCGTGAACTCCGTCGTGCCTGGGTGGTTCGATACGGAGATGACCGACGGACTGTTCAGCAATGACAAATCGGCGGGGTGGGTGCGTAAGAACACCATGCTCGGCCGCGGCGGGGTCGAAGGTGAGATAAACGGCGCAGTGCTGTTCCTGGCCTCGGATGCCTCCTCGTACATGACCGGCCAGGCGCTGGTTGTCGACGGTGGTTGGACGGCGCGCTGATGTTGGCAGTCCAACTGACGGCGTGGGGTCAGCCTCCGCAGGTGCGTGAGGTCCCCGTACCCGAGCCCGCTGAGGGACAACTGTTGATCAAAGTCGGCGCCGCTGGTCTGTGCCGCTCGGATCTGCACGTCATGGATTCGCCCGCCGGACGTTTCGATTACCCGTTGCCTCTCACACTCGGTCATGAGGTTGCCGGTACCGTCGTCGGTGCGGGGCCGCTGGCCGATCACGCGTGGATCGGTGAAAATGTTGTCATTCATGGTGTTTGGCCATGTGGCCGGTGCCGCAATTGCCGGCGCGAGCGCGAGAACTACTGCTTGGAGAAAGTTCCGCGTGGGGACGGCCGACTCAGTCCGATCGGAAACGGGTTGGGCCATCCGGGCGGGCTGGCGGAATACCTGCTGGTGCCCTCGGAAGCTGTTCTCGTTCGCGTCGGTTCGCTGAGCCCCCAGCAGGCCGCTCCGCTCGCCGACGCCGGCCTGACCGCATATCATGCGATCCGGACCAACAGCGACCTCATCGACTCGGACACTGTGGCTTTGGTGATAGGAATCGGCGGTCTCGGCCATCTGGCGGTGCAGATCCTGCGCTCTTTCGGCGTCACAGACATCATCGCCGTCGAGACAAGAACGCAGACACACGCTCTCGCGCTCGAATCGGGAGCACACGCGTGTTTTGCGACGCTCGCGGAAGCGACAGAGGCTGTGGCGTGCCTCGGCGGTGCCGACGTGGTCTTCGACTTTGTCGGGGCTCAGGCGACGGTCGAACCCGCTCCGGAGCTTCTCGCTCCCGGCGGCCGAGTTGTCGTCGTGGGAAGTGCGGGCGGGCAACTGACCGTCGGCAAGAGCTTGGGTTTGGTCAACGGCTGGCAAGTTCGGGCGCCGTTCTGGGGCACCATCGAGGACCTGCGTCAAGTGGTCGAACTCGCCAGTGCAGGAAAGCTGCATGCCGAGGTGACCACGTTCCCGTTCGACAGCGCGCTGGAGGCCTACGATCGCCTGCGTTCAGGCGATCTGTCCGGCCGCGCCGTACTGGTGCCCACAGCCCCTTCATCGCTGTAACCATCCAACACACAATCGAACTCGAAGACGGAAGAGGGACGCCGCAGTGAAGTTGCTGGCACAGGAGATGCTCGCCCGGGCGGAAGGCAATCCGGCAGAGATTGCGGTGATCGACGAGTTAGGTTCTCACACAATCGGTTCGATCGTCGAGGCGGCTCGCTCGCTGGCCGATACCATCGCTTCGCTCGACAGCGGAGCGCCCACTGCACTCATTCAAGCCGACAATACGTGGCAGACGGTGGCTACCGCCCTCGCGATCGGACTTCGCGGCGGCGTAGTGGCGGTCTTCAGCCCACACGCCACCGAATCCGAATTCGAGATGGCGATCGACGACATCGACCCGGATCTCGTGGTTGCCGATGCCGATGCACTGACCCACTGGGGCATCAAGGACGACCAGTTTGCCGGTTCCCTAACGGCTTTCGGCACGCGAGTGCTCAGGTCTCGGCAGGGCGTTTTCGCCCCGATCGAGCGCTGGCGCGGCGGCACCGCGATCGCAATGACCTCCGGTTCGACCGGTCGCCCGAAGTGTGTCGTCCAGTCCGAAGAGGCAATCCGCTACGCGTGCCGGAGCACCATCGATACCGTCGGATTGCAACAGGGTGAGGCGGTCGGCGCTTTTGTGCCGCTGTCGTCGGTCGCAGCTTTCTGTTTCGGGATGTATCTACCTGCCTTCCTTGGCGGACAGATGGTTTCGATCGCCAAGTGGTCGCCTGCGGTAGCACTGGAGGCAATGGCGCAGCATCGGGTCGCCTGGACGATGTTGGTGCCGACCATGGCCCTACAGCTCTCGGTTACCGAAAGAGCTGACGGTAAGCTCTCGGCGATGCGCGCCCTGACGGTTGGTGGCGGTCCGATGAACGAGCGCACACTCGGGAACGCCGAAACCGTCCTGGGTACCACCTTCCTTCGAGTATTCGGCATGTCCGAATGCCTGGGCCACACGACCCCGCGTCTGGATGATCCGCCGGCCATCAGGCTGGGGCGGGACGGCCGCCCGTTCCCTGGCACCGTCGTTCGCGCGGTCGACGCCGCCGGGGCATTGCTCACTGCAGGTGAGATCGGGGATGCTCAGGTGAAGGGACCGTCGCTGTTCGTCGGTTATGCGCGCGGCGGTGCTCCGGTACTGCCCGAGCTCACCGCGGACGGCTTCCTGCCGACGGGCGATCTGGTCGAAGTCGGCGAAGACGGGTCTATCTGCGTCATGGGACGCCAGAAACAAATCATCATCCGCGGCGGCCGCAATATCGACATCAACGAAATGGAATCGGCGATCGCGTCGCTACCCGCAGTGGTTCAGGTCTGCGTTGTGCCGGTGCCGGACGACCTCCTCGGCGAGCGCGCGGCAGCCCTCGTCGTCACCGGTGGTCAACCGCTGACGCTGGCGGAGGCGACCACCCAGCTTGCCGCGAGGGGCTTTCCAAAGTTCAAGTGGCCGGAGTTTCTCTTCTCCGTCGAAGACCTTCCGCAGAACCGAGTCGGCAAACTTTCCAGGACCGATGCGGTCGCGCTCGCCTCAGGCCTGGCCTCTGAAGTTGACACGAGTTCATCTCAAAAAGGGGTAAGGTCGAACTAATCATCCACGCACCTCCGGGGGAGCCACATGACAGCAGAGACCGCGTTGCGCCGGGAGAGTCCGCGCTCCAAACGAACTCTCATTCTTGCCACGGCGATCGACCAGTTCGGCGAACTGGGTTACGAGCACACCAAGTGGGCGTCGATCGCCGACGAGGTCGGTATCGGACAGACGGCGCTCTATCACTATTTCGAGTCGAAAGCACATTGCCTGCTGACAATCATGCGGCTGGAGTTGGCCGATTCGTTGGAGCGAGTCACTGTTGCAACCGAGGTCGACTCGGATCCCACAACGGCACTCAGGGCGGCAATCGTCGTATCACTCAAGGCTTCACCGAGGGATGCTCTGCAGCGCCGCATTCTTCAGAGCCACATGGATCTTCTTGCTGCGGAACGACAGTCGGAAAAAGAGGAGTCCGAACGACTGAAGTCCCGTGAACTCGTCCAAGCGATCGAAGAAAAGTGGACCGCACTGATCGCGAACGGAATCAAGGAAGGCGTCTTCGCTGATTCCGATCCTCGTTTGATGGGCCGACTCGTCTTGGCCCTCGTGATCAGTGTTTGGCGCTGGTACCGACCGGACGGCAAACTCAGCCTGACAGAGATCGCCGAACGAGTGACCGATGCGGCCCTGCGGATGGTGTGCGCGTAGATCACTCCGCGCACGGCGAGTATCAATTTTGACTGCCCTCTTAAACTAAAGTGAATTCAATTAGGAGTTGAAATGTACAATCTTGTTCTCGTCGCATCCCGCCCCACCGACTGGACCCATCAGCAGTTCATCACTTGGTGGCGCGGCGAACACGCGGAGGTCACCTATCCCCTTCCCGGCCTTCTGCGATGGCAGCACACCGAATTGCTCGAAGCTTTTGGCAGCAAGTCGGAGGGGTGGGATGGCTTGTCCGTCTTGAGTTTCGAATCGCGGGAGGCACTCGAAGCCGCGCTGGCGAGTCCGCAGTGGCAGGCCGCCGTTGATCACGTCGGAACCATGGGTGGCCGCCGGATGATGTGGTACGGCGACGAAAAGACCATGGTGCCGCTCGCCGACAGCGGAAAATGACCGACTCTTGGGATCGGCCCGGTTGCTATCGCGTCGCCGACGGCGTTTTCCGGATCCCATTGCAGATGCCGCAGGACGGCCTGCGTGCAATCAACGTCTACGCGCTCGAGACCACGGACGGACTGGCGCTGGTCGACGGCGGTTGGCATCGCAACAGCACGCACGCCGAACTGTCCGACGCCCTAGCGCTGATCGGTCGCAACCCGGCGGAGATTCACGACATCTATGTCACGCATGTCCACCGTGACCACTACACGTTTGCCGTTGAACTGCGTCGACGGCATGGCTCTCGAATCCACCTCGGCGCAGCCGAATCTCCCGGCATCGCCGCAATCGCCAAGCTGGGCAACAATGTTCCGGAGAGCTCAATTCTTCAGCTGCACCGATCCGGCGCAGCGACAATCGCCGAGCAGGTCTCTCGAGACTCGATCGACGAACCCTTCGAGCCCTCGGACTGGGAGGCTCCCGATCACTGGCTCTCCCCCGGCGCTCTCGATATTCCAGGCCATCGCTTGTCCGCGGTACACACTCCCGGACACACCAAGGGGCACATGGTTTTTCATGACCTCGAACGCGACGTCTCTTTCACCGGAGACCACGTGTTGCCGACGATCACGCCGTCGATCGGATTCGAACTCGGCGATTGGGAGCTGCCACTCGGAGCGTACCTCCGCTCGCTGGAGATGATGCTCGACGACCGGGACCGGATCGTGATGCCGGCGCACGGCGGCACCGGTGCGGGTCTGCACGCGCGATGCCGGGAGTTGTTGGCGCACCACGATCACCGTCTAGGTCAGACTGCTTCTGCGGTAGCCGAATTGGGCGAGGTCTCAGGGCTGCAAGTGGCGCAGGTGTTGACCTGGACCCGGCGCGAACGCGGCTTCGATTCTCTCGATACCTTCAACCAGATGGTGGCCACCTGCGAGACGCTTGCCCACCTCGACGTGCTTGTCGAACGTGGGCAGTTGTCCGTGCAAAACAGGAACGGGGTGGATCTCTTCAGTTCGAACTGAAGAGATCCACCCCGTTTACCGACCCCCTCAGGCGCAGGTCCATCCGCCGTCGACATAGAGTTCGATACCGGTGACGAACGTCGAGTCATCGCCAGCCAGAAAAGCTACGGCGGCAGCAACTTCTGAAGCCGTGCCGAGTCGGCCCATCGGCGTATTCGCAATCATCGCCCGGTGCCGCTCACTACCCTCGTAACGCCGCAGCAGTTGCTGGGTCTCGATAAATCCCGGATGCACCGAATTCACGCGCACACCCTTCGTGGCCCAGTGCAATGCGGCGTTCTTTGTCATCGTGCGGACCGCACCCTTGGCGGCCGCGTAGGCGAAGCTGTTACCCAATCCGCCGACCGTGCCGAGGATCGAGCAGATGTTGACGACCGAACCGCCGCCAGTGCTTTCGATATAGGCCCCGGCGTGTTTCATGCCGAGCCACGTTCCGGTCTGACTGACCTCGATGACTTTGTTGTACCGATCGACGTCTTCGTCGACGACGGAAGCCAAACTACCGATCGCACCGTTGTTCACCACGGCGTCGAGTCGGGAATACCGCTCGGTGACAGCCTCTATGACCCTCTGCCATTGCTCTTCGCGAGCGATGTCGAGTGCGAGAGCCTGATGGCGGTCGGGCTGATCCTGCTTCGCGACCACTTCGGCGCACGCGTCACCACTGATATCAGTCACGATCACCGAAGCACCCTCGGATGCAAGGCGGCCGACGATTTCGACGCCGATACCGCCGGTGGCTCCGGTAACCAGTACCACTTTCTCACGCAAACGAGTATTGCCTACCGACATCGTTTCAGCTTCACTTTCTGTCACAGCTTGCTCAGGACGTTACGCCCGCCGACCAGCATGGCGATGGCAACGCCGATCGTGGTCACCGCGGTCATCAGCAGCGCCATGGCGGCCACCATCGGATACGAACCGTTCTGCCACATGTCGAACAGCAGCGTTCCCATCACCTGAGTTGTGGAAGCGCGTACCAGGAGCGACGCGGCGAACTCGTGAGTGAGCAAGATGAACATCAGCGCGACGGCACTGAGAACCGTCGGACGCATGAGCGGCAACATGATTCGCAGCGTCGTGACGAAGGGGGATGCACCGCTGGTGGCCGAGGCCTCGTTGTATGTGTTTCCGAGCGCAAGCATGGCTGTCATCTGCATTCGTGTGGCGAACGGCAACATCAGAACGATGTAGACGAGGATGATGACTGTGCGGGTGCCGTACAGGATGAACGGCGGTTCGGTGTAGGTCAGCAGGAAGCCGACGCCGAAGATCACTGCGGGGATGCCGAGCGGCAGGGCGGTCATCAGATCGGCCAGCAGCGCCAGTATCTTGAAGCGGCGCCCGCGGACCAGGAGGTTGGCCAGCGCGTACCCGATCGGAATGCAGATGATCACCGCTCCCAGAGAGGTAAGTACGCTGGTGACAACGGATTCGGTGATCGCACTAGTCGACCAGAGCTCCCGGAAGTTGTCCAGGGTCAGTAAACCCCACGACAGCGATCCTGACCAATACGGCGTCAGCGAGACGATGATCAGCCCGATCAGCGGAATGACCAGTGCGAACATCGAGAAGATCACCACGGTGGCCGTCGCCCAGGTAGCCCGGCCGGTGGACGAGGCAAACGCCTTGCCTCCGTGCGTGACAAACCGAGTCTGGTTGCCCAGCAGCACCTTTTGCACCAGGACGAGCACTAAACCGAAGATCACCAGTGGTGAACCGGCAGCTGCCGCGGCCGCGAAATCCGAAGGGGACTCGGACACTCGGCGGTACATCTCCGTGGTCAGGACCTTGACGCCCGAATTCTGGCCCAGCAGTAGCGGACCGGTGAACTGTCCCAGACCGAGTAGCAATGCGATTCCGCCGCCGTAGATGAGTGAAGGCCGCAGCAAGGGCAGCACGATCTTGAAGAAGATTCCGACCGTTGACGATCCGCTCACCTGAGCGGCTTCGAGGTGTTCCGAACTGATGTTCTGCATGCCGGAGCTGACGAACAAGTAGACGAACGACGTGAGGCCGAAACCTGTGAGGATCACGATCCACGGGATGGTGTACACGTCGATGGGTCCGGTGTCGGTCCCGCTCCACCAGGGGAGCTTGCGCAGGAGCACGTTGAGGTAGCCGGGACCGGGCGAGAGCAGGAATGCCCAGCCGACGATGTTTGCGACGGCGGGCATGACGATCGGGAGGATGGGGACGATGCGAAGCCATCCCAGTTTCTCCGGGAGTCGGCTGGCGGCGAACGCAAGTACGGTACCGAGGACCATCGCGATCACGAGCGAGCCGAGTGCCAGGGCGATCGTCGTCCAGATCGCCTCGGCCACATCGTAGCGGCCGTACTGCGTACGGTAACCCGCGCCGCCGTCCTCGAACGCCAGCATCTGCAGCCGAATCATCGGCAGCACTACGAGATACGCAAGAACGGCGATCAGAATCGCGTAGCCGATGCGGGCCTGCCACTGCCGTGAAATCGAGAACGACTTGACGGATCCGCCGGCCGTTGCGGTTGCGGTTGCCATCAGGATCGGTCTCCTACACCCGGTGCGACCAGTTCGGGAACGGTCACCGCAGTGGCGTCCGGATCGGCGTATACCCGCAGACTGGACGGAGAGAAGCTGATCACCATGGGCGTACCCGGATCACTGGCGCGCAATGTGGCACTGTGTTCGGCGGCACTGGCACGCAATGCCAGTTGTTCGGTACCCGTCTTGACCAATACGTCGAAGTGTCGTCCGGCATACTCGTATGTCACCAGTTCGGCGTGCAGTGCAACGTTTCCGGCCGGAACGTCGTCCATCGAGGCATGCATCTGCACGTCGTCCGGTCGGAACCGCGCCACCGCGGCGGTGCCCTCGTCAGCACGGTCCCGCACGCTGGCGTTGCTGAGATCGATGACGTCGTTCGCGCTCGTGTTCCAACCGTCGTGGGCGCGGCGCAGCTCCAGTCGATTGCCCATGCCGATGAAAGCGGCGACATACTCGGACACCGGATTCTCGAACACGTGCTCCGGCGCGTCGTACTGTTCGATTCTGCCGGACTTCATGATTGCGATCCGGTCGGCAAGAGCGAAAGCCTCGGCCTGATCGTGCGTGACGAAAACTGCGGTAAAGCCCAGGCTTTGATGCAGCTGATGGATCTGGGAACGCACCTGGTCGCGGAGGCGTGCATCCAAGTTGCTCAGGGGTTCGTCGAACAAGACCAGATCCGGTTGCGCAACGAGTCCACGGGCCACCGCAACTCGCTGTTGCTGCCCACCACTGAGTTGCGACGGGTACCGATCGAGCAGTGCGCCGCAATCGACCATCTCGGCAGCCTTCTCCACCGCACCGTCGGCGATGGCCTGTTTGAGCTTGCGGACCTTGAGCGGGTATCGGATGTTGTCCCGGACCGTCATGTGCGGCCAGAGCGCATACGACTGGAACACCATGCCGATGTTCCGCTTGTGTGCGGGGACATCGGTTTTGGTGGAGGCATCGAAAACGTGCCTACCGCCGAACGAGATCGAGCCGCCCTGAGGTGTTTCCAATCCCGCCAGGCACCGCAGCGTTGTGGTCTTGCCGCAACCACTCGGACCGAGCAGGACAAGGAACTCGCCCTGCTCGATTTCGAGATCGAGTTGATCGACCACCACGTTCGATCCGTAAGTCTTCGTGAGACCTGAAACTGCGAATTGTGATGCCATTTCTATACTTTCTCGTTCGAGATTTTGGGGGTACGAACACCGGCGGCCTGGCCACCGTCTACGAGGATGTCGGTTCCGGTTACGTAGCTGCTGTCGTCAGTGGCCAGGAAACGAATGACCCTCGCGACCTCGCTCGGCGCGCCGCGCCGTTGCATCGGAATGCTGCGCACATACGCTTCGACGTCGTCGTTGGAGAAGTCCGATACCGACGTGATTTCGGTTTCGATGCTGCCCGGGCAGACGGAATTGACTCGGATACCGCGGTCGGCAAGCTCGAGTGCGGCCACCTTGGTCAGGGCTCGGACCCCGAATTTCGCTGCGCCGTACGCACCCAACTCGGCGGTCGCGAGCACGCCACGCAATGATGCGAGATTGATGACGCACCCACCATCTGCCATTGACGCGGCTGCGGCCTTCAGCCCCAGGAATGTGCCAACAAGATTCAGGTCGATCATCCGACGAAACTGGTCGAGTGACGTATCTGCCAGAGTAGCCTTCATCGCAGCTCCGGCACTGTTGACCAGCACCGTCATGTCGTGGCCGGCCGCCGCCATCGCCGCTGTTGCGTCGGCCCAGTCAGTCTCGCTCGTCACGTCGAGATGGCGGTAATACGCGTTTGCGCCCAACGTCGCAGTGAACGCGCTTCCGGCGTCGTCGTCGACATCGGTAAGGTACACGGTTGCGCCGTGCGCGGCGAACAGTTCGGCGCAGGCCCCGCCAATACCGCCGGATGCTCCCGTGACAAGAACATTCGTTCCCCGCATCGAATCCGTGAGGTGGTTCAAGGTCAGCCTTCCACTTGTTGATCGGCGCTTATGTTCTGCGGAGCCATGTTTCGGTGTTACTGGAAGAGCTTTTGCCACTGCTGGGAGTACTGCTCGACCTTTTCCGGTGTCAAGTCTTCGGGATTGGGCAGCGCGATGTCCTGAGCCCGGGCGACAGCCCCAGGGATATTCGGGAGTGCAGCAGCGTATCCGTCGTTGAGGGCGGTCTGACCTGCGACAGTTACCAGGAAGTTGGCCAACACCTGGGCGGCGTTCGGATGCGGCGCCGTGTTCAAAACGTGGGAGTACCACGGGGTTCCCCACGGCTGCTGCGGCAGCACCCAGTCGACAGGCGCGCCTGAGTTCATTTCGGTCACCAGCGGCTGCACCGAGGGGCTGACGACGATCTCGCCGGACGTCAGGGCCTGGGCCACACCGAGCGCGCTCGGGTAGATGCGGGGTTGCAGCTCCGCAAGCTTGTTCCAGTAGTCCTCCCCGTATGTGTTCGCGAAGTGCCGGTACATGTCAACGTACGAAGCGATCCCCACAGGGTTGACGATGCCGATCTTGCCGCGGTAGGCCGGATTGAGGATGTCCTGCGGCGTCTTCAGTCCGTTCGGTACCGCATCGGTATTCCAGCCGAGCGCAAAGACGGCCGCGCTGGTGAGGAAGAACCGGTTGTCGAGCACGCTCGCCGCTGGATCGAATTCGGAGGCTTCGAGTGCGGGCCCGACCAATTCGGCGGAATAGGTACCGGACTTGGCGGCGTTCTGGATCCACGCCGAGTCGGTGAGCATGTGGACGTCGGCGGTACCCTTACCGATCTTGTGTTCGGTCTCGACCCGGGGATTGATATCCGGATCGGTACCGCGAACGTATTCCAATTCGATTTGCGGGTACTCAGCGTGGAATGCGACCTTGAGCGCATCGAGGTTGGCCGGCTTCTGGCTCGAATAGAGCATCACCTTGCCCTCTTCGTTCGCTGCGGCGACCACATCTTCCCAGCTGCCGTCGACGGCAGCAGACGCGGGTTCACTACTGCCACATCCCGAGATGCCGACCATGGCTGCGGCGGCGCTCAACGCCACCAGGGTGCGGACGAATGACTTCATGGCTTCCTTTCGGGCATGCCGTCGGACGTCGATGTATCGACATGTCGTGGGCACTCCAGTGAGAGATGTTCTCGCGTCGGCATTTCTGAAGCTGACCCTGCGCGGTGTGTCATCGCGCCTGGTCTCGGGCGGAGGCTGCCGAATCGAGAGCCACCCGCTTAAACTGAACTGATGTCAGTTCGAAGGTAGTGCCCGTAGCTTGTGATGTCAATCACGAAGTTCACGGACGTCGAAATTGCTTCGAAGAAACCGGGCGACGGCTCGACACCGTCAACGGAACGAGTCAGCCGACGGCAGCGGAGGCTGCGGACAGACCGAACACCAGAGCCGAGGCGAGGCCACCGGCGTACGCCCGGTTCCACAATCCGCCGGTGTCGGAGCCGGCCGCAAACAGTCCGGGGATGGGCAGTCCGGCGGCGTCCAGAACTCGGGCTTGCGTGTCGATCCGAATCCCGTGAAACGGGAAGGTGACCGCGGGAACCGTTTCGATCACGTAGTAGGGCCCCTCGAGTAAGGGAGCGCGATCGAGTTTACGGCCTGGAACCAGTTCTGCACCCTGGGAGGCCGCCTCGTTGAACTTCCTGATCGCCGCAGCGATCGCCGCTCCGTCGTATCCCCATTCCTCCGGCAAATACTCGAGTTCCTCGAGGTCCTCGGCGAGGCCGACCCTGCCGCCACGCCTGCTGGCAAGTTCGAATTTGTCAACGGCCACAGCACCTTCGACATACGACGCGACCATCCAGTCGCGGTGCACGCGCGCGTCGGCAATCAGCAGGCCTCGGCCCTGCGGCTGTTCGAGAAGAGCCATCGTGGTGAGGTGATCCCCGAGCGTTTCGTCGACGAACCGTTCGTTGTCAAGACTGAAGAGAAGAGCATGCTCGCTGTAGTACAGCGACATGTCGACGAAGTCCGCGGGATCGGCAAGTTCCACACCGCTCGGAATCAGATGCCCGTAGAAGCCTGCATCCTCGACCCCGGTCGACGCGCCGACCTCGACCGCAAGGCGGTAACCTTCGCCGCAACTGTAGGGATTCGAGCGCAAAGCCATCCGGCCCGCGTCCGGGTGGACGTACTGAGCGAGCAACTCCTTGTTGCCTTGGAATCCGCCGGTTGCCAGGAGGATCTGGCCGGCCCGAATCTCGCGCGCAGGCTCGGCATCCGTACGCACCACTGCGCCGCGGACGGCACCGTCCTCGAACAGGAGCCCTTCGGTCGCGGTATTGAACACGACCGATCCACCGGCGTCGAGCACGATTCGCTTGCAGGTGTCGACATAGTGATTGGTGTCGAATCTGTGCCCGCGGCCGAAGCTAAGAATGGGCTGCGCCGGGTCGACATCAATGCCAATCGAGCGGATCCACTCGACCCCGCCATCGAAGCTGTCGACGAGGTGGCGCTTGAGAGATTCGTCGCCCCTCGGATTCTGTTGGGCCATGACGTCGTGATTCGGTGCAGTCCAGGCGTATCCAGCGAATCGCGCCGAACCTCCGACATCGGAGCTGATCTCGATCAGACACACTCGCCTGCCTGCTGCGGAAGCTTTTGCCCCAGCAGTCAATCCGGCCATTCCAACCCCGATTACCAGCAGATCGTATTCATTGCCACTCAAATTCACTCCAATTGTCCGGCGCCGGTGAGCGCCTCCCGTTCAAATTGAACTGACCTCAATTTGATTACAGTAGAAGCGCAGCGAGGAGTGAGTCAATCGATGTCACTGCCGACATGACGGTTGCACTGTGGGCTGAGTCACTCTAATATGAACTGAATTAGGTTTGATTCTGCGTCGGCAGGTACCAGAAACGGAGCAGTTCGCATGATCCCTCAGGTTTTCAGAACAACCGTGGCACTCGCCGCGGTGGCGCTCGCGTTGACGGCGTGTAGCAACGCTCCCGCTGCCCCGTCAGAGCCGGTTTCAGGTTCGTGGGACGACGTCGTTGCTGCGGCCAATGACGAGGGAAAGGTCACGATTTACTCGACCCAGGCGGCGCCCCGACTCGCAGCCCTGGAAACTGCCTTCGAAAAGGCCTACCCCGCAATCGATCTCGAGATAGTCCGCGGAGTCGATTCGGATCTGCTTTCCAAGATCGATGCCGAAAGCAAGTCCGGCAAGGGAATCGGAGACCTCGCGGTGATCACCGACGTGTCGTGGATGAATACTGTCAAGGATACAGGCAAGGCGACCAAGCCGATCGGCCCGAGTTTCGACAACCCGGACTATCGCCGGGATACAAGCATCGTCTCGGACAAGTACTTCCTCGAAGGGGCAGTGATCCTGGGATTCGGCTGGAACACCGACCAGCTGCCCGGCGGTGTCTCTTCCCCGGCAGATCTTCTCGCTCCTGCGCTCAAGGGCAAGGTCGGAATCGTCAGTCCGTCAACGTCACCGACATACCTGGACTTCTACTCCCACATCGAGAAATACTACGGCGGCAGGGAGTATCTGGAGAAGCTTGCCGACCAGAACCCACGCATCTATCCGAGCAATCAGCCGCTCGCTCAGGCACTCGCTTCCGGTGAGATCGCCGCCGGCTTGATGGCCGATCCGATGTTGGCATCCAAGGAGTCCGGGGCACCGGTTGAATGGTCTGCCGGAGAACATATCTGGGGAGCGCGTTGGTACGGCCTGACTCTCGGCTCGTCACCGCATCCCAATGCCGCGCAGGTATTGGCCGACTTCATGGTCACCCGACCCGGCCAGGAGGCCACGTCGGTCGGTTACAGCTCGGTGTTGCCCGACATCGAAGGTTCGATCGCGAATGCTCAAGAGGTTCCCGATCAGAACACCGAGGTGACCACGGGTGACGGCGCCGCGCGTTACCGCGACGACCTCCAAGCCCTGTTCAACTGAACTGCTTGACAACCGTTCCACGTGCACGTGTTCTACTCGTAATACCCGCGGTCGCCAAGCGGATCGACGGGACTGAAAGGTGTATTCGATGTCTGATCGGCAGTTCGAGGGCCAGGTCGCAGTGGTAACCGGAGCAGGTTCCGGAATCGGCGCTGCCACAGCGCGTCTACTCGCTGACCGGGGCGCCGTGGCGGTGTATCTGTGCGACGTCAACGAAGCCGCGGTAACCGAGGTAGCAGCGTCTGTGGTCGGTGGCCAGGCCATCGGTTTGGATGTCGGCAATTCGGCGCAGGTGGCCCAGGCTTTCACGAGAGTGATCGCCGAGCAGGGGCGGGTTGACATCGTCGTCCATGCCGCCGGCGTCGACGACCCGAAGAGTAAACAGCGCATCTACGAGGCAGCTGAGCGTAGTGAACCGGTTGACGTTCTCACTCGCCTCGAAGACGAAGATTGGCGACGCGTCATGTCGATCAACCTCGACGGTACGTTCTTCATACTCCGCGAAGCAGTCCGGGCGATGAAACCAGCCCGCAGCGGCGCCATCGTGACGGTCGGCTCGTCCTCGGCGTTCGACACGCTTGTCGGCTACCCACACTACTCAGCTTCGAAGGCCGGAGTTCATGCGGTAAGCCAGGCTGTAGCTAAAGAGGTTGCACCCTTTGGCATCCGGGTTAACACGATCGCTCCGGGACCGGTCGACACAGGGATGGCCAGTCGCACTCCGGCCAACCTTCGCGCTGCGATGACACAGGACGGATTCCGCGGTTACGCAACCGCCGAGGAATTGGCAGATAACATCCTGTACCTGGCGTCGCCGGGTGCCGCCAACGTCGTCGGGGCCGTACTACTGAGCAACGGTGGTAGATTCACCGTCTGATCGGGGTCAGTTCCGTAGTAATGCCCGGTTTTGCACGTCTTCCGAAGACGTGCAAAACCGGGCATCGTGCTTTGTCAAAATAGCTTCGGCTCGACGAGTACTCGGGTTTGCGGCGCTAAGACAAGATATTTGGCCAATTTCGTCCGCACCCGGTTCTCCGGAACGGTCAGTCGCTCGGTCTCCTGAGCGAGGTACTCAGACCAATCACGGAACGTGCAGTGTTCAACGTAGATGTCGGGCTCGTTTGCCGATCGCGACACGCTCCAGCGCAGTGCACCAAGACGCCGCCGGGAGAGTTTGAGTTCGTGCACGTTGTCGAGAAACTCTTCCGTACGGCCAGGGAGCACGTGATAGGTGGTCTCGACGATCACGCGCAGACCGGAGTATTCGGCATTAGGGGCCAAGGGATCCGGTGCCCCGGTCAGTTCGGGGGCAATCGCCTCACTCGGCATGATCCCGCGGCGAAGTGTCTCGAACACCGAGACGAACATCAACAGTGCGGCCAGTAGCACGGCGGGAACGAGGCCGAGCGAGTCGGCAAGGACGCCCCATAACAGGGCGCCGATCGCCTGGCTCCCCTGAAACATCAACATGACGAAGGCGATAAGACGCGCCTTGATCCATCGGGGAACCACGGCATGAGCGGCGATCATCCAGGTGCTCTGAACCCCGACCCACGCGGCGCCAACCACCACAAGAACGGCAAACATCGCGCTGACCCACGGGATCACGACCAAACCGACCAGAGCGAGCGCATATGCACCCGAGCCTAGCGCCACGAAGTGATTCCAACTCATCCGCGCGCGCAGCGGCATCAGCAGGATCGTACCGAGCACGGCGCCGATCCCGATTGCGCCAGAGAGGATTCCGAACCCGAACGTGCTCACCTGCAACCGATCATGCGCGACCATCGGCAGAAGCCCCCACAGACAACTCGCCGGGATCCCGAACATGGTCAGTCGCAGCAGCAATCGCCTGGTCCAGCGGGAATGGCGAATGAAGCGCACGCTTCCTGCCACCGCCTGGCCTATCGAATTGTGCACTTCGACCCGCCCGGTCGATGCGGGTACCGTCCGCGCCGCGACGAAGACGCAGACGGCGAACAGAGCGGCAGTCAAGGCGAAAGCCGAAGTCGATCCCCAGCCGGCGAGAACGGCACCACCGATAACCGGCCCGATCGCGCGCGCACCATTGAAGACGGCACCGTCGATCGCAGGAACCACCGCCATCATCTCGCGGCTGACTATGTTGGGCAGCAACGCCTGCCAGACGATAGCGACGGACGCCAGACCTGCGCCGCCGACGAAGACCGCAAGCATCAAAATCGGAGTTTTCGCCAAACCCAACTGCTGCAGTACCGCCAGCACGATCGTCGACCCAGTCAACACCATTGCGGTACCGACAAGCAGTAGACGATGGCTGACGAACTCGGCCATCGCGCCGATCGGCAACGCCAACACGAAGAACGGCAAGCTGGCGGCGAACTGAACCATCGATACCGTCGTCGCAGACTCCCCGGCTTCGGTGAACGTCCACTGCACCGCAAGTACCAGAATCCATACCCCGACGCTTACGCACAGTTGGAAGCCAAGCATCATGCGGAGTCGCCCGATGCGCAGTGGCGCAAAGATGCTCACTGACCGACCGCAATCCATGATGCCCCTCTCGATCAACGAACAATAACCTAAACTTAATTCAGTTAGGCGAAATTCGTGCTAGTTTCGGCATCGTCATCGAACTGGCATCACCCGGACTGCGGTAGTTCCCATCTGCGCGAAAGGCCTCTGTCATCACCATTCACAATCGAGTTGTGTGTCTCTCCTCGCGCCCGGCTGGCCGTCTGGTGCCGGACAATCTCGCGATCGTCCATGCCGAAGTGCCCCCGTTGGCGCCAGGCGAGGTTTTGATCCGAAACACGTGGCTGTCAATCGACCCGTCGATCCGACTGCGACTCAATGCAGCAACAACACCGGGATACCTACCACCGCTGACCCCCGGAGATCCATTGGTCGGTCTGGCGCTCGGTACCGTCATCGAATCGCGAAGTCCAGAATTCGCTGCCGGTGAGCTGGTCTCGCACATGTTCGGCTACCGCGACTATGCAGTGGTCACCGCAGGCGGTGAAACTCTCGGTGGTGCCGGCGGATTGACGAGGATCGACCCAGGCGAGTTCGCCCCGGAATGGTACCTAGGTCCGTTGGGCAGTGCAGGGCTGACCGCTTACGTAGGGCTTTTCGAGATCCTCGAGCTCAAACCCGAAGACGTGCTGTGGGTTTCGGCAGCGGCTGGCGCCGTCGGGAGTATTGCGGTGCAATTGGCAACTTTGCGAGGCAACACGGTTGTCGCCTCGGCGGGAGGCCCGGAAAAAGTCGAGTACCTCAGGAATACGCTCGGGGCTTCGCACGCGATCGACTATCGCGCCGACGACCTGAAAAAGCAACTGACCGAGTTCGTCCCCGACGGTATCGACGCCTACTTCGACAACGTCGGCGGAGATCACCTGGGGGCGGCCCTGGATCACCTACGGCCAGGGGGACGCGTCGCAATGTGTGGCGCCGTCTCGACCTACGACACCGACTCCCCCGTACCCGGGCCTGCCAATCTCTTTCAAGTCACCGCAAAGAGCCTGCAAATAAGGGGTTTTCGCGCAGGAACCTATGACGAGCTCTACACTGACTTCCGTTCGGAAGTCGGCGGACACCTCAACGCGAGAAGGCTGACCTGCCAGGAGACGGTATTCGAGGGGCTCGAACAAGCCCCCGCCGCGCTCGTCGGAATGCTCAACGGCCATAACATCGGAAAGACCCTGTGCCGACTGTAAGACCAGCCCGGCGCGCCCAGATCGCTACGAAGACCGCCCGTGACGATCATGCCCCTGTGAACAGATACGCGCCGAGACATCAAGGACATTCGCGACTTTCTCGGGTCAGGAAGCTTGGAATGACTGAGCAAAGGGCGCACGTCGGCGTCACGGCCCTTTCACGATCAACCGAGGTAAATCGACGGATTATAGAACTTGGTCGCGTCCTCGCCCTCGGAGCGAAGCGGAGTTCTCTTCGGAGGACACCGCAGGTGGCCACGTCGCCGGACAGGCGGATGCAGTGGCAGATCCGACCGACCGGGTTGAGTGACAGGCATTTACTCACCTGGAACTGAAGGCGGCAAGCGGTCCATTTCGACGCCCACGCTTAAGGGCGGCATCCTCGACGCACATTCACGACAAACATATTTCGTTACATCACAACGTATTTCATCGACCGAATACGTAACATTCATTACCAGGTGCAATCATTTGTGTTGCAAATTATCTCATCCACTATCACGTGGTGATCAGTGTCAATCGCCCCCGTCGATTGGCCGATCCTCAGTGGTCGGCTTTGCAGCACGTCGTCTGCTGCGATTGTTTAGGCGAATGCCGGCCAGGTGGCCGTGCGTTGATGTGCGGTCTCGACGAGTCGGGACGACTCGTTCGGCGTTCGGCGTCGGTGGCGACCCGAGGATGGTTTTGACGATGGCTGCGACCACTGCGGCGGCGAGGTCTAGGCGTGCTGCTGTCACCGAGACGATGATCGCCGGGGCCCTGACACCGGCTCTCGACCATGGCGCCGCTTGGAGGCTACGGGCTCCGCCCCCCGGGGGGGGGCTATTTCGGCCACGGGCTGTTGTCATGGTGACGGTGGGGTGGTGTTGAAGATCGGCCAGCAGATTTCTGTTGCGGTGAACATTGTGGGAGCTGAGGGCGTGCCGCCGAAGTAGTGTTCGCGGATTGGCCCCTGTCGGCTGATTAGTTGCTCGTTGACGTATGTGCCCAGGGCCGCGTAACTGCGGTCGATGCCTTCGTGTCCGCCGGAGTGGGTGAGCACCGCGAACTCAGCCTGAGGTAAGACCTCGGCACGGACGCCTTCCGGAGGTTCGATGGAGTGCAGCGCGGGGACAAAGAGAGTTGCTTTACCGCGCGATTCGAGGAAGAGCGCTCGCTCGTAGAGACCACCGGGCACCACTGCGGACGGTGCGCCTGCTACCGCGGCAACTGCGTCCAGCAAAGTCTTTAGCGTCGCCGCGAACCAGGTGTCGATCTCGGAAGCCTCGAGGATAGCGCCGATTGACCACACGGCGAGCGCAGCTTCATGGCGCACCGCCACGAAGGCGGGGGTCTGCACTGGAGACAGCAACTCGCGCAGCGCGCTCACGGTGTCGCGGGTCTGTTGCAGCCGCACTTCCATCTGTTCGAGATGAGTCATGATGATCTCGGTGCGAGTTTCGGCGTCGTTGGTGCTCAGCAGCGCTTTGATGTCGGGAATGGAAAGGCCCAGCGATCGGAACCGTCGGATGATGTGTGCATGATCGACCTGGCTGGTGTCGTAGAAGCGGTAGCCCGTGCGGGAATCGATATGGGCTGGTTCGAGAATGCCGATGTCGTGGTAATGCCGGAGCGCTTTCCTGCTCAGGCTGGTCATCACTGCGAAGTCACCGATCGAGACCTGTGCACTCATGGCATCCTCCTCTGCGCGCTGGCGGGTTGTAGGGGCATCCTGCAGTCTCCCCCTAGAGCAAGGTCAACACTGCAGGGCAAGTCCGAGAGGTCCCGTTCGAGACCGAACCGATCCCGCTTGCAGCCAGGCATCGATGCGAGATCGCACCCTGGGTTGACATTCCCCTTACGGGAAGTTCCATCGTGGGGTCATGACAACAGCATGGGATGGACTCCCGAACACAGTAAAGACGTTTATGACCGCCCTCAACGACCGAGAGGACGCTCGAGCGCTGGCCACCTTCACCGCCGATGCGGTCGTAACCGACGACGGCCGCAGCTACACAGGCCGCGACGAGATCGGAGCCTGGCTAGCCGCCTCTGCGAGCGGCAGTGAGTACACCTATACATCCGAATTCACCGGCGCCACCACGACCGCCACCACTGTCGATGTCGGGCAGCACCTGGACGGCAACTTCCCCGGCGGGGTCGCCGACCTGCACTACCGCTTCACCTTGGACGGCGCGCTGATCAGCCAGTTGGTGATCGAGCCGTGACGCGACGATGGTTCATCACAGGAGGCACGCGCCCGGCGGTCTCGGGGTCGCGTTTGCCGAGGCCGCACTGGAGACGGGAGACCGCGTAGTGCTCACCTCCCGGCGTCCCCACGAGTTGGCGGCGTGGGCCGAGCAGTACGGTGACCGCGTTCTGGTCGTCTCGCTCGATGTCACTAATACCGCGCAGGTACAGCGCGCGGTCGGTGCGGCCGAAGAGCAGTTCGGCGGGATCGACGTGCTGGTCAACAGCGCCGGCCGCGGCTGGTTCGGATCGATCGAGGGCATGAACGAGACCTCGATGCGGGCAATGTTCGAGCTGAACTTCTTCGCCATGCTGTCGGTGACACGCGCGATACTGCCCGGGATGCGCGCCCGCGGCGACGGGTGGATCGTCAACGTGTCCTCGGTCGCCGGGCTCGTGGCGGCACCCGGATTCGGCTACTACAGCGCGACGAAGTTCGCCGTCGAAGCCGTCACTGAGACGCTACGCGATGAGGTCGGCGCACAGGGCATCTCCGTACTGGCAGTCCAGCCAGGAGCGACCCGCACCAACGCCTACGCCGGCTTCGCTCACGAACCAGTGTCAGAGCCGATCCCGGAATACCACGAGATGCTCAAGCAGGTCCGCGCAACATTCGTGGGCGTGGACGGTGCGCAACCCGGCGATCCGCGCCGCGGTGCCCGTGCAGTGATCGCGGCGATGGCTCAGGACCCGCCACCCCGACGACTGGTCCTAGGCAACGGCGGTTTTGACGCCGTGACCGACACACTGGAGGGGGCACTGGCGGACATCCGCGCCAACGAAACTCTCTCACGTTCAACAGATTTCCCCAACTAGGCAGCTCTCGAAACGAGACACACCGGAAGTCGGCTGGCATGACGCCGTGCATGTTCGGTCGATCAGAACGCCCGACACCTACCAACAGCGAACCCCAGCGTTCTAGATTCCTGGAACACTGGGGTTCGTTGCAAACGTGGAGACTCAGAGGACTCCTCAACACCTGCCGCCTGCGCTCCCGCCAGAACTTCAATTGCGCCGCGCGGCGCCATAGACGTAGGACGGAGCGTGAATGTGGCGAAATACCGTTGTTCAGCCGCCGCCCGCCGCTTCGTGTATCAGAGCAGAAATCCACGTTCTGCATCCGCCGCAACTCTCGCCATCACCCGCGGCGCCCATCTGTCATGGCCGAGCAGACTCCACGTGGGATCACGGTTGTCGAGCGGCGTCGCAGCCAGCTGCACACGACGCATAAACCCGCCAATAATCGGAAACGACAACACGATCCACCTCCACGAGCCACCTCCACGAGTCATCGTCGGAGTCGATACCGAGACGGCCCATGACGCCACTGGAGATCACCGACAGGTCACCGTCCCCTCCCGCCAGAGCCTGGGCACCAATGTTGAGAACAGCCGTCCACAACTGCACTGGAGACTTGGGTCCACCCGGCGACCACTTCAGGCCTGATCTCGCCCGCTGCGGCTTCTCCATCACCGGTGCCACCGACTGCGCCACACCGTCCCGCCGCTACGACTCGCCGGCAACGGACGCGAACGCACATCTCGACGCATCTCCCGGCAACCGCCAACGACCTTCACCTCACCGACAGGTTGAGTCGCGAGCAGACACTGCAACAACGACCCCACATCGCTGGTCTTGCGCACATCCGACATCACAGCGCCTGGAACTTCGCCCACTGAACGAAGCCAACCGCAATCTCCGCCACCACCACTTGATCCGCAATCGGAGAATCCTCCGCCGCCGTCGAAACCACCCTGGCCGTACACATATCCACTGGTTCCACCCCAGGCGGCGCTCGACGTGTGCCGGCGGCCAGCACTACGGGTTCGCCGACCTGGCGCGGGACGAGGCGCAACGCGTGTCAAACGCACAATCGCCCAGATGCTCACTGCAGCGACAATGATGATGACTGCGATGGCCATTGCTCGCCTCCCTCAACTACTGCGGCATCACGTGCGCTGAGCGAGCTGCGGACGCTGGTTCTGCGTTGCCGTCGACCTGGGCCGGAGTTTGTTTCTGACTTATGTCCCTTCCCACAAAGCCACCCCTTTCGGTTGCTGAATGTTAACACCGTGTCGTTAACTGCAGTGAATAGAACCAGACGTAACACCTATGTAGATCGACGATCGTCCCCAGGTCGTCAGAAGGAGCTGGACCCGATGACGCAGGACCACCAAACCGTAGTGGGGAACAACTCTGCCGAACCGTGTGCCTTACTGTGGCCACCGCAATGGGGTACGGAGAATCCTAACCTGCTGGCCCGGTTCTGGGTGCCTGCCATGGTGTTCATCTCCGGTGCGCTCTTCATCGGATTGGGGGTGGCGACCGGGGCTGGACCGGTTTCGCTTGTCGGTGTGTGGATTGTTCTGCTTGCGGTCCCGATGGTGATGACCCCGCGGAGGCGGCCCGCGTCCGCGGTGTCCGAGAACGTACGGCGGGTGTGGGTTTCCCCCTCGACGGGACAGGTATCCGATTCCGGCCGACCCGACGTCGACTCCGTCGCCGGGATCGTTGTTCCCATGATCGAAAGTATTACCGCTCAGACGTATCTGGTTTTGGGTCGGATGTTCTTGGTTCCGGCGTTTCTCCTTGCCGGGGCATTCTGGACGATGTCTGGCTTCGGCGGGTCGTTTCTCGGGCCGTTCTACCTGGTATTAGCTGTGATCTCAGTGGTGCTACTCCTGCCGAAAGCTGTTCGCGCCCTGTGTGGTTTCGCACTTCGGTCGAACAACCCACTGTTGGCGTTGACCGAAGACGGACTGTGGGTCGACAACGCGTCCGTGCGCATGTTCTACCCCTGGGACCACATCGATGCAGTGTTCCCGGAGAAGACGCGTGGCTACTTGTCCGCCAGCATCAAGCCGCGGCCCGGCACAACATCGCGCATGATCAAATCCCGCCGCTGGTCGCTGGGGCAGTTCGTCGACAAACGCGACGTCCTGGCGATACCGGTAGCCGTGTACGACATCGACCAGGTATTGCTGCTCGCGGTGATCTCACGCGCGGTCAACTGGCCGCAGACGCGCAGCCAGCTCGGTTCCGGGTACACCATCACAGACCTCGGAAATCCCTTGGTCCGCAACGTCACCGTGATTGACGCGGGAGCCGGGTTCATCGGCACCTCTGATCGCGGAGACTTCGCGCTGGTACAGGGTTCGCGCGCCGCAGCCGTACTCGACGAGGTACTCAGGCACCCGACACCTGTCGATCTGGTGCTCGACGAGCGCCGCGAAGTGATCGACATACGTGTGGGCGGAGCACCTTTCAACACTGGCCGCTCCACCACTCAACGCTGAAACGATCAGCTCCCGCATATCAGGCAGGGGAAGGCAGGAGATGACATGACGAAGCAGCTGTACACCGGTGTAGCGGTCGCGGCGATGGTGTTCGTTGCGGGCGTCGTGTTGACTGGGTTCGCTCTGAACGCGTGGACGGTCGTGTCGGGAATCTTCGCTATCTGTGCGGGTTTCATCGCTTGGATCTACGTCCGAGGTGATGTCGAGAGGACCGACCGCAGTGGTGAATTCAGGTTGTCGAAGGAACAGCGAAAGACCGTGAAGAGGATCAACGCTAAAATCAAAGCTCAGGCGGCGATCCCGCCCGAGCAAAGAAAAATGAACCTAGCTCCACGGTTCTCGGAGAACTTCGGGCCCATCGAAGGCGACGACGGCGAATGGTACTTCCCGAAATCCCCCCACCTCCCCGGCGATCCACCTCCACCCACGACGAAGAAATAGCCATGTCCCACAACGAGTATCCGATGGCTGGGCACCGCAACGAGGCGACACCGCGGCCGGAGGCCCGGCGGCGCCATGAGTGACACCAGCAATCCGGGATGGGTTACCCGCACTGCTTTCGCGGCGGTCGCGCTCACCGGTGCGTACGGATTCCTGGAAGAAACAACCACCCGGACGACCATCGCAGCCGCAGTACTAATTGGGGTTGCGGCCTTTCACCTCATTGCGGCGTTCAAGCTCCTACGACAGGCCGCCAAGGCGCGGACTGCAGCCGTCGCACCCGCAGTCGACGTGGGTTCCACAGTTACGGTCTCTGCCGCAACGCCGCTGGTGAGTGAACGAGCCGCCGCACAAACCCGAGAGGAGGCCCTCGCCGAAATCGATCGAGGCGACTGGGCATCCGCAAAAGCCGGGTTGCGGTGGTTCATCGAGAACGCGACCGGAGAACAAGACTGGCCCATTCTCACCGAGGGACTGCGCTTCCCGACCAATCTCGCCCCGAGGGAAATCGCAGCGGAGGCGTTGATCAAGCGCTACGGCACCGAAGGTGTCTACGAATGCCTGCGCTAAAGCAACGCGTACTGGCACATCCAGTCCGTGTTCGAAGAGCTGTACCTCGTCGAGGACATTCCGATACGCACCATGCTGCTCGAGATCAGTACTACCGCGAAGTACAACGATCAGAAGGCGCACGCGGACGAACTGTTGGACACGCACAACCTGTCAGCCGACGGGCAGGGCGTCCTGAAGGAAACTACACAGTGAGCCGCGGAGGGCACCCGAGGGAATCCGCTGGGCACCATCCGAACTCAGCCCAAGCCGCAAGAAACGTCCGCCCGCTGGGCGACGTACAGTCGAGGCCTCGCCAAAATGACAATCGAATCGCGCTGCGCAACCATGTAGTTGACAGCGGGGCCAGCGAAACGCCGTAGCGGCCCGCAGTTCACCTCCCCGCCAGCGCGCCATCTGTTCGATACGCTGCGGACATCCGGGTTGACGGCATCAGGGATGAGGCTGTAGCAGAGGCATATGACGCTCCGCTGGAGTCGCTCGATGTGCTGCTCGAACGCCTCGCCAATCGCGTCGTGTCCGCGCCGGCGGCCGGCAGCGCCGAATGGAAAGACCAAGGGAGTTCACGAGAGGCCGCAGATGCACGCGAGCGACTCCGACGACACCTTCTGGTCAAAATCGCAATCGCCACCGCAGCACGCGTCGATCCCACCCACGACATCGAAATTGCCCGACAAGCCGGAATCCCAGAGGCTGACATCGCGCGTGCATCCGGTCGTAAAACGCAGCGGCGATCGCCACGTGGAAACGTCGATCTCCTGCCCACCCAGGCGACGCTCTTGTAGTCGTAGGTTCACCGGTAGATACGTGGATCGCTCCCCGACTCATAGAGCCGAGTCCAACTGCCGCGCGGCCGCCCACAGCTCAGGGCTGCACCGGCTTCGGCCAGGCCGTGGCGTCCTTGCCGGTCACCTTCGGGTGGGCGATGACGGCGGCAATGAACGCCGACATCGACAGGGCCAATCCGTGCGAAAGTGTCGCTGCCGTCGTTCTGCCTTCGAGCCAGGTACTCGGATCATCTTCGAGGAAACAATGAAATTGGGTATTCGACCGATTCAGCGGTTGGGCAACGACACCAGGTCCGGTCGTACCATTCCACATCCACGCCACATACCCCAGGTAGCGGCCACTGAGGGGCATCCGAAACGATCCGATCACCTCTGCCGCATGACCTTTCACCGCGTCTTCGAACCGACTGAAGGTCACCGCTGTGCCTTCGTAGCGCCGCTCATCCCCTGACATGACGGCGAACCCATTCGAGATCTTTCGTACCCCGCGATAGCCGCTAAAGTACCCACTACTTCCACGCTGCATTTCGGTCACGACATATCCGTCGCCGGAAAACACCGGATCGTTCCACTCCACTCCAACCCGAACGCGGCAGAAATGACGGAGCGCATGTAGTCGACGGTCGCGCTGAACGCGGAGACCTCGGTATCGGTCAACGATCCCACGCCGTGGGGGCGTTCTCTTCCGCCTCTCGAAGAGGATTCCTCGTCATTTCAGCTCCCGGGTAGTTGCGCTGTCCGTACTTGCACTCACTGGCGTTCTCGCCTGGCTTTTGATTTCCCGGCGCCGGAGATTCATCGAACTTCTGATTCCGGTGCGCTCCACGTGTCGCATGAGCTGAGCCCTTCCTGCATCCCGCGGTTGAACCACATTCTGTTGTTGGCCTGACTCGGATGGGTGTCTTCGGGGTCTTCTCCGGGGATGTCGATATCGTCTTCCAGTACGGACTCTTCAGCGTGGTACGGCAGGATGTGATTCGCACTGAAGCCGGACAGGCACTCCGCCTGGGCCTCCAAGCGTTTGGTCCACAACATCACCTCGTGATGATCGTTTTCCAGGGCCGCCAATGACGACAGCTGCGATTGGATCCCCATCGCCTCCTGAAGGTGATGTCCGTATTCGTGGGTGGCGACTCTGACGAGGTCGAGTTCGTTGAAACTGTCGTACGTCCAGATGCGGATGGTCTGGTTTCTGGGGCAGTAGAAACTGATCCCGTAGACGTCTGCGCCTTCTCCGCAGAGGATGGGTGCATCGTCGCCTTCGAGGCGCATGTCGACGTGAGGTGTCACGAGGTTGCCGCCTCTGAGTTCTCTGTCAACAGCGGGGCTCCACATCTCGTCCAGGCAGGCCATCACCCCCTCCGCATACCTCTTCTGACGGGTGATGTCACCGCGCCATTCGACTGGCGTGCAGTCGATCTCCGGGAACTGCATATCCGTGTCGGTCAATCGTTGGCTGGTTGCGGCGACCGCTTCATATGACGGCAGCACCCGTTTCACCACGGAGGCGGCGAGATTGACCCCGACCACCAGAACGACGACCAGCCCGACCGCGGTGGCGGTCACGATGATCGCTATCTCTTTTCGGGTCCAGCTCATTCGTTCACCCCAGGGTAGGTCGAGAGTCTGTTAATGCACGACATTTCAGGACGTGTGGTCGAGCTGGCGCCATCGTCGGCGCAACGGCGGGACGGTGAACATCTCACGAAACGCGGGATCAGCCAGGTGCTGACGACATTCCGGGTTCTCGTGCAATTGACGAAGCACAGCGAGGAACACATTCGGCTCCACCGCCAGTTTGTGCAACGCAAGTCGATAATTCCGCATCCTGCTGTATGCCCACGCCGGTCCCTGCACCTGTGCGCCGTCCCCGACCCGGAAGTCGACGACCGGCAATCGTGATGTGAAGATGCTGTGCCGTGTGACGATAGTGTCCGGGAGGATGGCCTCGATTTCGTTCCACCGCGCCCGCAACACCGATCGACGGTCCCAGAACAGGGCAGCGCGGCGTTCCCCCGCCACGATGCCCTCCGCGGTGAAGTGCACTGTCACCGTCACTTTCGTTACCGCAGCGAGGATCAACCCCACCAGCGCCAACGCCGCGAAGGAGGCGGCCCAAGCTGCCTCCTTCCGGCCATCGCCCTCCGGAATCGACGCCGAGGGCCAGCCCATCCACCACGCCCAGGCAAGCGCCGCGCAACACACGAAACACCCTGACAGTCCGATAACTGCCGGAACAATGAGCACTCGGGGTTTGACGACGCTCACAGTCCCGGCGCCGTCGACGTGCACCCCGAGGTGCGGACGCCGCGCAAGGAAACGGAGTCCCGCCAACCGCCAGAACTGCGCCGACCCCATCGCCATCACCACGCCAAGACCGAAATAGCTGACAGCCAACGCGCCCGTCGAGTCCGTCCGCGACAAGGAGACCGCGACCGCAAGCGCAAACATCACCGGGGTGCACGCCCTGAAGATCAGGGCGAACCCGACAGCACGCCAGTACACGTTCTGCGGCCACTGCGGCTCCCACATCGGACGGCAGGGGTGGGGCTCAGGGGTTGTCATGCGTGCACGCTTCCGTACTGGCGGCGCGCGCGTGATGAACAATCTCCTCGATCAGCGTGCTCTCGGCACCTGTCCATCCGCCGCACTCGAGGTGCACGTAGCCGGTCTGGAAGGGTGAGTCTTCGGTGATGATTCCCGGCCCGAGGCGAAAGAGCGGCGAACCGGGCGAGGTGTTATCCACCCGGACATCGGGTTTGAGAATGATATCGATCGCGTACTGTCCGCGCGCAGATCGTTGCACCGTGCTCACGTCACTCCAGCGAAGGTAGCCGCGATAGGCGCGGCCGAGTTCCATCTGCATCCCGTCGTCATCGATCGATATGCGGAACGCGCCGAGGTACCGCAGCGAGATGACGGGGGTCACCGCGAGAGTGAACGCGCTCATCACCATCCACCAGTTGGTGTTGAAAGAACCGATCACCAGATCGGTTCGGCCGATACCAGTGTCGGCGCGGCCGGCGTAATTCAGGCCTATGCCGAGGAACAGCAATCCCAGACCGAGCATCGCCAAACACAGCCTGCCCGCCGCCGCCCATTGCCGCGCTGCCGTGAGAATGAACGTTCCGCCGCCGCCGACCACACCGGACACATCTGCCGCTCTCGGGCGCAGCGCCGCCACGGTCAACATGGATACACCGGCGAGGATGCCGCACAGCGCCCCGGTGATACCGAGTGCGTACGGGACGGTGGAGGTGGCCTCGTACATCACGATCGCCCCGACGCCGACGATAACGCTCATGATCATCACGCCCAGAAATGCGACGGAACCCCATCGCCGCTCCCACTGCGCATACAGCGCCTCCGGGAGATCCTCGTACGGATCAGTCATGGCACGGCTCCTTCATCGGTCCCGAACGCGGTGGTCGGTGGGCGTGTAGCCCGGTTTGTCGTATCGGTTCACGGGCCGCTTGTTCCGATCGATGATCCGTGTCAGCCACAGCATGTCGACCGCGTCGAATCCGTTGGGGTGCTTCTTCGTCAGGAAAGGAGTCCACCGCCACGCCATCCACACCGCGGCGAAACCACCCAACACCAGGTAGCCAAGGATCGACCGCTGCGTATCAGCGAGCCACAGGAAAACGCTCGCCGCTACCCACGAAGCCCAGTAGATCAATCCGGCGTGGCGACGGTGCATCACCGGCGGCGTCGAGACGACCATCGCCATCACGGCCGCGGCACCAGCCGCCACGGCAAAGAACGTGGTCATCGCGGCAACTCGAATTGCCCTGCAATTCCGGTACGCGCGCTCATCGAAATCCGGTCTTGCCGCGGTGTGGTGCGCGCCTTGATGAAATGACCGCCCAAAAGGTTCGCCGCCCGGACGTGAACGGCACTGGCAGCCTTCTCCAACCACGCAAGCCCGGTGCGTTGATCGGTATCGAGAAACTGCGCACCGACTTCGGACATCGCGTCGACCTGACCCGCCTCGGCCGCTTTACGCACCCAGTCGAAACTTTCATCGCGATGCCCGTCGACACTCAGATCGCGGCCGTGCTTGTACATCGCGTCCGGATCACCCGCCTGTGCTGCGGTCCGGGTCGCCTCGGGGTCGCCGCTGACCATCATCATCGGAAGTCGAAGGATCATGTCGTGAGCGCGCGTATCTCCGGCATTGTTCGCTGCCTCGAACCACGTTCTCGCGGCGACGAAGTCATCTGCTCGCATCGAGATGAGTCCCATCCAGAACATCGAGATGGAGCTACCAGCCTCCGCCGCACGGGTGAACCACACTGCGCCGCCGCCGAAATCGTCACGCGAACACATCACTAGGGCCACAGTGGTCATGGCGCCGACATCGCCGGCTTCGGCGCTGCGAGTCACCAAGTCGAGCTGCTCGTCAGTGAAAGCGGTAGTGTCCGGGAATGGCAGCTCGCCGCTCAAATCGAACATGGTCGCCTCCCCGTCAGAGAATCTTGATGGTGCTGTGAAGCTGTTCGACGTCGTCGATTAGTTGCTGATCGGCCTTGTCCGATGTCGAGGTGGTCAAGACGACGATCGCCAATCCCTTACCGTCGGTGCGAGGGACTACTACGCCTGTCGACTTCGAGCGGCTCCAGACGCCTTCGAACAGTTCCTGGCGGGACTCGATGATCATGGCCTCGTATCCACCTACTGTGGTGGGCCGCGTTGACCTGTCGGCGCCCGAGGCCGGTGCGGTCATCGCATCGACTTCCATCTGCAGGAAATCGGCAGCGCTGAGACCAGGGTCCGGCGCGTTCTTCGCAGAGAATCCAGCGAAGTCCATCGATCCGAGCGCGGTAGCCGTCTTCGGCGTCTGGAGGGTGAGAATGTCGTCGATACCGGGGAGAATCATCCCTCCCGGCGTCCAGCCGTCAGGTTTGACGAAAGACCATTTCGGTGGCCCGACTTCTTTTGGTTCGCTGACGAATTCGGTACCTCGGTAACTCTGTGTGTCCGACTCCGAGACAGCGGAGGACACGCTTTCATTGCTGCTGCAGCCTGCCACGACGGGAAGGAGCACTGTCGCAGTGAGCACCAACGCCGCGAGTGTTTTCTTCATCGTGGACTCCTCGTCGTGGCTGCACCACGCCGCGCATTGCGCAACGTGTAACCCGGAGTGTCGGGTTCTGGACATCCAGTCAACGATATCCTGCAAACAAACAGCAACCGGCACTACTTACTTGAGAGTCAGATCACAAGAATCGGGGACTCGACAACGTGAACACGTCAGCGTTCTCGGGACATACGTTGCCTCTGAAGAACCCGTTCCCCACCCTGATGGCGATCGCATTGGAACCCCTCACGAACCCCATGCCGCCCCTCAAATATCCCTCACAAGTCCGTCAATCTGCGGCCATGCGGTGAGATTCGTTCCGGCAGGGCTGCTCCCGCTTCAGCGCTACGAAGATCTATCACACCAGTCGTGAGCCTTTCGGTAGCCTGATCTCTCGTCGTTCGGTGGGCAGGCTTGCCGCGGCACGGATGCTGCGGATGTCATCGGCAGTCAACGGCGCGGACAGATCGCGCTGGATGACCACGGTGCCGTCCCGATACGGAAATGCCTCCACGGTGGGCGGGAGCTGGGTTTCGTCGACGGGGAACTCTTGACCCAAATAGGTGCAGCTGCCGATCGTCGCGCCACCGGGCACGTAACTCTGAACCCGCGACTCAGCTCGCCGGTAGAGGACCGCTGTGGGGGCATCCCAGATATCAGTCAGCCCTTGAACGAGGTTCAATGCCAGTGTGATCCGAGATTCGTCGGCGAAAGTGCAGATGAAACTTCCCGTCCCCGAAGTGCCCCCGAAACCGGCCACCACGCGAATATCGCCGGCATTCGAGTACAGGCTTAGGTGTTGTGGGAGCGAGAGTGGATACATTCCACCGGTGGCGTGGCGTGATCGCCGCTTCTCGATCAATGTTGTTTCGATCGATTCTTCCGTCGGCGGCACCAGGATCTGCCGAACGTTCGAGGCGAGTATCTGCTCGACCGTCGCCTCGGGGGGGGGAGATCGTCGCCTACCGACTGATAGAGGTCGACACCGAAGACCGGGTCGATGTCGCGAAGTAACTGCAGCGAACGAACAACGAGAGCGGCGGTGACACTTTCGGATGCTGGCGGCCCCTCAGGCGAGATGGCTCTCAAGGTCAGTCCGTCCGTCATGGTTCGGAGCAGTGATGTCGACGACATTTTCATTCCTTTCTCGTCGTGGCTCAGGCGAATCGTGCGCTGATTTGCGGGTCGCATATTCGGTAGCCGAGTAGGCGCATTGCGTTTCACAATTCGATCACCAGTGCCTGCAGAGGTTTTCATCGCGCCCGCACGGTGGTAACCAGTTCGTCTCCCATTGCCGCCAGTACGACACTACGATCACCCAGATCGAACACTGCAGTGACAGGTTTGCCGTCCCCCACAGTGTCGACGGTAAGCGCTTCGATCCTGTGCCCTACTATCGCCCGAAACTCAGAATCGTCCCCCGCATCGAACACCGTCCATTTTCCGTATTCAGCTACATACCGCGCATTCTCAGCGCCGAGTTCGCGATCGCCGCTGACACCCCCATCCTCGAACGGGTCGAGCCACGGCCCTCCACGGCACACCAATTCTTCTCCGTCCGGACCTGCATCGAACACAAGAGGCGCATGGTCGCCGACGGTCACTTCGACGGGACCGTTCCGCGACTGAATCGTGTCTCCGAGAACGTAGTAGACGCGTCTGATCTTGGTGATCCGATCGCCGACAACACACCGCCGAATATCGGTGAGCGAAAGCTGTTCTGACACCCTAATTTCTCCCTCGAATCCAGCCGTCGAAGCGTGGGCGCGTCCAGTCGATCGTGGCGTGCAGGTGGGTATTTTCATCCGAGTGTTTCGGTGCTTCGGCGTTGCGCCTCGTACTGCGCGGCGTCGGCGGCGAACCGTTCCGCATCGGGGCGAGCAAGCGCGGTGGCTTGTCCGCAGTGTGCGCAGGCCATGTAGTCCTGACCATGTCCGAACGGAAAGATCGGGAGGAAGAACAGGGTGAACCAGGTGCGGCGGCGCTGCAGCCGCTGCGCGGCAGTGACCCGGCACAGGTGACAGGTAAAGAACAGTGCCGCGATAAAGGTTGTCTTCGTGCGTGTTCCGAAGATGAGCATCCGTGTTCTCCTCTGGTGAGCATCGAAAACACTTCGTGACAGTACTTTTCAAGACCGTCAAGCAAGAGTGGCTAGTACGTGTGGGTGGCCTAGGTGTCGGTGGTGTCGACGACGTCGATGTCGAGGGCACCGTCGGGACGGCGACTGATGAGATCGACCGCGACGGAGGCGACGTCGTAGTCCACTAGCGCCCCGTCCTCGGTGCGGCAATGCAGCGAGAAGTACACGATCCCGTCCACCACACGGTGGGTCTGTGCTTGGACGCGGAAGTCGCCGCCCAACACCAGCCCAGCACGGTACAAGGACATCGGCCCGTCGGGAAGTCCCGGTAGTAGGGGGATTTCCTCGATACCGCCGTCTGGGAGCATCCCGTCGACGCCATAAAGTATCGGATGCCCGTCCGATTCTTTCGACACTGCGGCCAACGGCAAGGTAGCCAGATCATACGAAATCCCGGGAGTACCACGCAGTAGGACATCGATGAGGAGCGAATCATCTCGTGAGGCGAATGCCGTACCGATGACGCGGATTTCCTGCCCCGTGATCAACCGCGGTGCCCACACCATGACCTCGCCCCATGGCATGCTCGGCCACGGTGTGCTCTGGACCAGCATCACTTCACTCCTAGATAGTTCGCGCCTTTGTTCAACGCGTTCTGGTAGGCGTTGTCGCCCTGGATCTTTTTGATCAAAGACTTGGGCGCGCCTTCGAATTCTTGGGTGTTGAAGTTGTAGTAGTACTTCCCACCGCGATCGTCCTGCAAATGCATCTGCCCAGCCCGCTCGCCCGGAACGGGATTTTCGACGTCGATCCGATAGTACGGGCCGTTCGGTGGAATCTTCGGAGTCAAATTCTTACTTTCGCCGAGCTGCGTTCCACCCGAACCGAGCATGTCCCCGTTCGGTGCTCGTTGCGCTTCGGCGCTCGGTTTCGGGGTGCTGCCTGAATTTCCGGAAGTGCCGTTTCCGTATCGGCGGGCCTCGAAGTTGGTTGCGATGTCGGGGGCGACCTCGGCCATCCCGGCGCCCGCGATGCCGGCGCCGCCGGCGATCACCGCGGCTCCAACAGCGTTGAGCGTCAGCCCGGCCGGTAGTCCGATACCGGTGGCATCGAGCAAGACGCCCCCGCCCTCCACCGTGCCGCCCAGACCTGCGAGGAGCATTCCTCCGATAATTGATGCGGCGGCGGCCGGATTGTCGAGCATCGCCTGCGCGAAGGCCCCGGCAGCGTCGCCGGTGACATCGAGGGCTTCGTCGCCGAAATCCCAGACGTTGTCCCATACCCGCCGCGCCAGACCCGGCTCGTTCTCCTGTTCACGCGCCTCGCGTTCTGCTTCGAGTATTTCGCGGTCGATGGCCGCCTGCTCGGCCGCGGCCGCGGCTTCCTGGTTCGCGTGCTCCTGCTCAGCGGCCATCGTGTCCAGAGCCTGCGTGGTGGGCACCGTGCTGACCTCCAACCCTGCACCGGCCGAATCACCAGGTTTGGTGTAGTTGTTGGTGGTGCCGTCACCTTGATCGACGGTCATCGGGACATCCGGCTTGATCGTCTCCGGGTTCGGCACGTACGCCGAGTGCCCGTCATCGGGGGTGCCCACCACCGCGATACCGCCGGGCTGTCCCGTGATCGCTTCCTGCCCGTTCGACAGTTCGACCGCAGAGATCTGACGTCCGGTGGCCTCGTTGGTGCCGCCGTCGAGGCCGTCCGCGAAGATCGGGTACAGCACATCCGGTCCGGGTTCGATGTGCTGAACCAAGGTGGTTCCGTCGTCGGCGACTTCGTACCACGTCGGCACCGGACGACCCAGAGCGTCATACGCCCACGGCGGAGCCTCGTGCGAGACCACAGAGCCGTTCGCGTCGAGGATGTCAGCGGAGCCGTCTGCGTTGACACGCATATGACCGCCTGGGGGAACCTTCTTCGGGAAGTAGTACTCACGAGGTGATTCCGGCCCGTTGAGAAGGTCGAACGTCTGCTCCGCACCGCCAGGCCACACCACCGTCAATTCCTCGTACCCCGGACGGAAGATTCCACCCGACCCGAGACCGCTCATCGACGTCTGCGGTAGCGGAGTGACCTTCCCGCTCTCACGCGCACTGAACGGTCCGGGCCTCCCACGTACTCCGATACCGGCGGCAGTGAAACCTGCGGCGCCGACCAACACGAGTTCGAGGTAACGGTCACGTCCGTCGCCTTCGTCGAGCCCCGAGGTCGCCACCGTCGGGGCCGATTCCGGCTGTCCGGAAACACTATTCGGTGTCGCTGCTGGGACGGGTCCGGGGCCGCGGTCGGGGGTGGTTCCCTCACCCTGGGCGCGGTTGAGTGTGGATGTGAGTGAGGGAACCGGCGGCGTCGACGCGTGAGGGGATGCGTCGGCACCGGTTTCCGAGGTCGGGGACTCGGAAACAATGGGAGGAACCTCGATCGTCGGAACCGGGACGATCGGGGTGCCGTTGTAGGTGGGGAAGTTCGTCGGGGCATTGGCCCCGGCGTTGGGGCCGCCGCCTGGAGCTTGCGCACCCGGCAACCCGACGGTCGTCGACGGCGCAGCCGTCGCGGTCGTGGACGGCGCGGTCAGGCACGGGTTGATGTACTCCGGCGGGATGGGGGCACCGGGTGGCAGTGAGGCGATCAGGTTCAGGTAGATCTGATGATCACGGGCCCGCACCGCCGCGCAATCTTCCGCCGGCCCCGCAGCAGCCGGCCCGGCCGAGAGCGCGATACCCGCACCGATCACCCCAGCCGTTCCGGTCAACACGGCCCCGGCAGCAAGAACACCCGCCACCGACCTGCGCAGCGTCGTTCTTGCAGTGCGTGTCTGTGTGGGCGTCACCGGCGATCACCCGAGTTCGACTTCTTCCGCACCTCGGCGATGAGTGTGTCTGCGCCCCACCAGAACACCCGCCCAGCGATCGACATCCACAGAAAGAACGCCAGATACACCAGAACCGTCCCGTAATCCGCCGCCCACCCTCCGAGGCGTCCGATCACCGCAAACGCCGCAACCAACAACGCGAGCCCGAACACGGTCGCGATCACAGCCTTCGACATCAGGCTCAATTCACTGTCGCGATCCCATTCCTGTTTCGAGGATTCGGTGCGAGAGCGGCCGGGGTCGGTGGACGAAGTTCGCCCAGATCCAGGCGGAACATAGGGCAACGCGTTCTCTGCCGTGAGGTCTCGGCGGGTGGGTGAGGTCATCGGGGCGTTCGGTGAGGTGGTCATCGGAGGTGAATGCCTTTCCCCGCCAACCCAAAAAGCGGGACTCGAGATACCCGTCACCGACCAAGGAACGGGCGGTCAACGGGAGGGGATGCAGTGATTGACAGGAAGAGGGTGCTGTTACCAGGGGCAGTTGATGTACGAAGTTGCTTGAGCAGCCCACTTCCCGCTCGGCGGAAGGTAGAACTGGAATGATGTGCACCCGTTCGGATATTGGGCAGCAATTGCCGTCCGACGCGCCAGGACATCAGCCGACGCATCGATGACATGCTCCCACCCCGGTACCGGGATCGTCACGTTCGCATTCGAGAGTGCGGCCACAATCCCACTGTCGCGGGCCGCGACCGTCACGGCGTGATTGAGGGGAACCTGCACCACCGGGGCACCCAACTCAGCCGGCGCCGCGCTCGCGGCTGGGGCGGTAGCGAGCAGAATCCCGCCGACCGCGAGCGATGCCGCCGCGGTCGTTGCTGCGATCTTCTTCGTACGATTCAAAGACATGATGCTCCTTCGAGAAAGAGTGAATTTGGAAAGTGTTGGGTAGCAGGTGTCAACGGCTGTCCGGCACGTGAACCGAGATATGTGATTGCGGGCGCGGACTGCCGTTGACGACAGCCCCTGGATCAGAGCCAGGTGGGGTCGGAGTACACGAACACACTGTTATCCGAGACGGCTGTCGACAGAGCGAACTGCGCATACGAGCGGATCGTCACCGGGCCCATGCACGCATCGACCTTCACGTGCACGTTCTCCGCCGTGATCGACGCCTTCGCAGCCTCGAGATCCTTCTTCCCGAGCGGGATCGTGGTGATCGTGCCCGGCGCGATCGTGGTCTGGATGCTCGGGTTCACCGACGCGTTCACCCCGACGTTCGCACTGGGGCCAGTACCGGCAATGGACACCCCCACCGACGGGCCGAGGGAGAATCCCAGTCCCAGGCCGAGTCCGGAGGACACATCGATTTGGCAGCCGATCTGCAGGCCCTGCTCGATGTAGCCCGTCTTCACCGCGGAATTGCCGGCTCCGGTGATGGTGCCGGTGACCTTCGCCGACACGAACCCCTCGCGGGTGAATGCTGTTGTCGCCAGGTTCGGGACCGGGTTCGCCGAAAGTTTGGTAGCTGCCAGGTCGAGGGTCCATCCGTCGTCGGTGACCGTGCTCGCATACTTGTCCGCCAACGGTGTCGGGGTCGCCGACGCACTCCCCGCGAACGCGAGGCTGCCCACCATCAATCCGGCCGACACCACGGCACACGCACCCGCAGCCTTACCGATACGGTGCTTTCCTACTCGGGCCTGAGCGGTCTCGACGGTCGTGGTGGCCATGGTCGGTCTCCCTGTGGGTGAGTAAAAAGTCCAGCAACCCGATCGATTGCCGAAACTTAGCTGAACGTCTGACCGGGACGCTACAACACGACACGGATGCCCGACCAGCCTCCGATATCCGAATCGGTCCACCAAAAGTCGTACCCGGCGTTACAGCAACATTTCCGGAACACTCGGACCAGGCGGTTTGTTCACCTGCGCTGCGTGACGGGACTCACGATCACGAATTGGTGACGGCTCAAACGAATTCAGTGACGTTCCGGCAACCGGTCCGCGGAACAGGATTACGAGTGCCTGATCTGCGGGTGCGACGCGGAATGGCGAGACCGAAGGGCCGCTTCGACCAGGCGCGCATAGGACGGTGAATCCGCAGGAACCACCGGGCGGCCCTCGGAGATCCGAAGTTTGGTGGCCAGATCCGCCAGCAACTCCAGTGACGGCGCGGAGAGACCGTTCGCTGCCAGCAGCAGAGCTTTGTGCACCGTGTCGTCGAGGCGCTCGACAATCTCGGCATCTTCGACGTGAACATCACCGCCCGCGACAGAGGCGGTGAAGAAGTAGCCACGCGAGACACCGAAGAATGCCGCGAGTGCGGTAACGACCTCGTCGGATGGGCTCACGCGGTGCCCGTGACGTAGCTGGGAGAGGTACGGCTTCGAGATCCGGCAACCGTGGTCGAGAAGGCCGCGCACTACTGCGGCGTTGGTGAGATTCGGGCCCGCATCGGCGAAAAGTTCATTCAGACGAGCGCGGAAAACACTCCCACTCGCCATCTGCCCCACGGTCACCGAGACCTTCTCCTCATCGACAGGCGTCATATCCGCACCCTATGGGAGAAACACTCAAAACCTCGCAGGTCGATGATCACGGCGGCACCGAACGCCGATCAGCATCGCTCCTCGCCGTATTCGATGCTCATTCCTCGCCTCGTCGCGTTACCCCGGATCCACAAGGAGGGCTGGAGGTTTCGCTCCCCCAATTTTTAGGGCTTCTTCCGGTTCTACTCCGGCGAGCTCGCCCGCAATTCTCGTGACAGAAATGCCGGCTCCACGCTTCAAGGGTGTCCATGCCGCTGACGTCAACATCCGGGTTGAGGGTCCGGCGCCCTTGTCTGCGCCATCTCCGTACGAAGGTGAGATCGCCATTGTAGTCGCCTCCAGAACGTCGGCCGCCGCCAAGAGAGCCTGTTGTAGTCGGTGGGCCCTGACGCTCGCAGTCCCAAGCGAGCTGTTGTTTCGCCGCTCATGCGGCGTGCCACAACAACACGGCATCAACCTGCGAAGGCTGAACTTCAATCTCTCCCGTCGGGACTCAGGCGAATCGTTCGAGGATCTGCGGGTCGTAGAGGCGGTAGCCGAGTGAGTGCATCGCGCCGATGATCTCGTTTGCATGCTCTCCTCGGAATTTGTAGCTGATGAACTCGACCAACTGCTCACCGATGGATACGTCGTAGACCGGTGTTCCTTCGGGGTCAGACCCGGGCGGGCGCAGGAACTGCCCGTCCCACGTCCAGCCTGGGAGATCCTCCGCAAACAACCGCAAGACACGGTCGCGGTCCACCATGTCGACGCTGTCGACGTGTTGCTCGTCGTTCAGACGCGTGTAGACGCTGCCGGGGTCGAGATCATCGCCTCCGGCCCAGAACGCCAGGTTGTAGCTCATGGCGCCTAAGTATGCCTGTCGCTGACCGTCGGGGCGGTGTTGCCGAGAGTGCCGTCATATCCTTCTGACGTGAACGCGATGAATCTTCCAGGTGCCGGACAGCGGGTTGTCCGCACCGAGGTCGGTCACGCCCTACAGTTCGAAACTGACGCGCACGTTCGATACTTCGTCGAGGAGAACCCCGTCCTCACCCTTCCTGACGACACCGAAGTCACCATCAGCCTTCCGGCACCTGCATCCGGAACAGCCATCGCAGCGGAACTGACCGGCGCGACAATCGAACTCAGCACCTGCACCGCAGACGGATCACTCGTCGTACTGTTCGACACCGGGACCGTACTGTCGGTGCCACCGTCGCCGGATTTCGAAAGTTGGAACGTCTCCGCGCCCGGGAACGTGCTCGTCGTCTCGACACCTGGCGGCACGATCGCAGCGTGGAACTGGCCCAGCACCGACGGACATGGCTATCCATGAATACCGGGACCGACGCCCGAGCACTACTCCCGAGACCACAAATTTGTCGCACACTTCATCCCCGCCGGAAACTTCCTGACCGTCAATCGCGAGGACAAGACTCATGACGTCGGACAACCCGCACGATCCTTCACCCGAATCACCAGATCTTCACACTCTGATCCTCGAGGTAGCCGACGACTACGATCACGGCCGAACTTCCTTGCACGCCTTGGTAACCGTCTACGAATCGATCGTCGACAAGTACGAGCACGAACAACACGATCGCCACGAAGACCTACGCTGGGCATGGGGGCAGATCGAAATCATGAACGCTCTACGACACGATGACCCGAGCCGCGCACCGCAAGACGAGGCCGAAGTGTGCGAAACCATCGATGGGTTCGTGACCACATTCCAGTCGCTCCATTCCGCCTGAGCCGTCGCCGATAGTGCTGGCGATCAGCAGGTTCGATAGACCGCAGGTCCCTCGATGATCCGCAAGATTCAAGCCACAGACGGTGTCTGGCTCAACGAGGAGTGACCTATGGACTGCCGTCGACGATGCTTCCTTTGCCGGGCCTACTCGCCTGCAAGGGAACTCGGGGAATGATCTGCACTGACAGTTGCGGGTGCAGCCTGCAGAATGAGCGCAAGACGTCGACGGTGGACCGACTGGATTGTGTATGCGCGCACTCCGCAGGCTGCTTGCGGAACTGTACCCGGAGATGACTGCGTCTAATCTCTGCTGTTCGCAGTGGCAGTCGGCGGCCGAGCGCAGACAGCGATGCGCTTCGACGTACTTCGACTGCGGAAAATGAGTAATGCGTGGATGTTTTCTGTTGGAAACACCCACAGTTCGCAACAGCTGACGGCCGGTGGCGGAATCCACGCCGGGTTAGGAAGATACGGGTGTGCGAGGAAACGATTCCCCTCACACCCGATTGCGCATCAGCTTTGAATGTCGTGCCGTATCAAACGGATCGAATTCAGTGCGCGGCGTCGAAGGCGTCGAGGATCTCCGCTTTGACCCGTCCCCGCGGTGCCACGTCGTAGCCGTTCTTGACTGCCCAGTCCCGCACTGCCTGCAACTGCTCTTTCGAGCGACCTGAACCGGTATCCTTCGCCGTCACATCAGCTTTACTGCCGCGGCGTGCTTTTCCGACTTTCTCGGCGACCTTCACGAAAGGCTCGAGGGCGGCGTTGAACTTGTCGACGTTCGTCGGCCGCAGATCGATCAGATAGTCCGACCCCTGATACGAGAATTGGATGCGTTCGCCGAATCCGTCGTCGATCGGCTTACCGTCGAGATCGTCGATAAGTTGGCGAATCACTCTCTCAGCCATGCAACATCGTCTCCAATTCGATAGGAATCTCTCCAATGACCGGGTAACCCTAGCAACCCTTGTGTCGGCACCGAGTCGACCTCGAGACACCGAGAGTTACCCCTGCCCCGCCCCGACAGCACCACCTGGCCAGGCCGGGAGGCAATGGTGCTTACTCGACTGATGGGCTGGTCGGTGCGGAGATGGCTTCAACGGAGACAGCGGCCGGTAGAACCACAGGGATCGGGGCAGGTGCAGGTCGAGACGCCTGAGGTTCCCACCGCGCGCACACAGTTCTACGAGGGTCAAGCCGTAGCGTGGGAGCAGGCGGAAGCCGAGTTCAATTCCCGCACATGGCCCTTCCTGATCGTGGGCGATGTGTCGCAGTGGGCGCGTGCCTGGCTCCCAGTCGGCCATGTAGACGCCTCGCCAGCGGAACTGGAAGCCGCGTACGTACGCGGCGAGATCCCACATATTCCGTTTGCTCCATCTGTTGAGCTTGCCGAGGTGGTGATCGCACAAGCAGTCGAGAACGGCATCGTGCTTCTCCCCACACCGGGACGACTGACGAGCACGTATGTGCATCGAGACGACGTCACCGAGCGCCAGATCGCCAAAGGTTACGGACTGAAAGTCGCGGACAGTGCAGTGCTGGAGATCCGCTCTGCCGCCGGCGTGATCCGGGAAGGGGAACTGGGTAGTTCGGAGGGTTCCCCGCTGCACGGCGCGGCCGCGATCGAGCGAATAGTCCACCAAGTCATAGCCACCTTCGCCCACGTGCGGCCCTTCCTCCACTACGCCTGGGACAAGGACCACCAACCCAACAGGCAGCTACGACAGAAATGAGTGGCCGAGAAGCGTGCCGGTCAATGCCGAACAGCGACAGGTAACTCGACGTCGCAGATGGAGGAAACGTGGATCTGGAGCATGTTGCGAGATTTGTCGCCGCACCCGAGTTGGTCGAGATCGACGACCTCACCGTGCAGGACCGCCGACACCTACCGGAGCACTGGCTGCACGCACTCGCCGGGGACCGTGCGTGGCGCGTAGCGGAAGTGTTGAAGCGGTGGAACCACTTCGGGCGGCCGATCATGTCCGACACCTACACGACGATCACTGCCAGTCTCGTCGACGTCGCCTTGCTCACATCGCGGGGTGAGTGGTTTCTCCTGTACCGGATAACAGCCGCCGACGGCGACGACATGTACTACCTCGGTGGGCGGCCGGTCACCGAGAACGACGACGTCCCGGCAGTGTGGCACCACTTTCCGGCAAGCCTCACACGGTTCTACACCCACCTTCACAACGGCTGGTACGACATCGCTGGGAGAACGGTCGGGCCACTGCCACTGCGCAACATGTTTCGCATCGACGCCTTCGACTGGGGAATTCTGGACGTCTCTCCCCCGACGAGTACCCCGACCCCTCGCGCTGCGTCGCCACCTTCCGTTCCGGCGGCGGCGGATTCCTCTGCCTGCACGTCGACGGGGACGCCGTCAGAGGGGTGGTGTGGTCGTCAGACGAGCCCCCGTACCTCGTCGACTACTCCACCTACCTCGACACCTGGACCAACGTCGGACTCGGCGCATGAAACCACACCACTCCCCGACCAATCCGGGAGCACCCGAACGGTAACCACCGCATAACCATCACGGTGCTCACCTCAGAACGGCAGACCGTGTGCGCCGTGGCATAAAGGAATCTCCTCAATGACAAGAACGCTTTCAGCCTTGTGTGATTTCACTCTCGAACCACGCAAAATGATTGCTGAATATTCACGCAAGAGCGTTGACTGTCGGTAACGAGACCCCGCGGTCCTCAATCGGCTGGCACCGGGGCGATCGCCGACAGAAGGAGCCCGCACATGCCGCGTGAACCCCATGTCCGCGAAACAGCAGCCACTGCCGGCGGCGGAAGGACATTCCGATCGAGTCGCCGTACCGGAGCCCGGCAGCGCTGCACCAGCTTCACACTCCCCCGCGTCCTCTGAACCCTACGGGCACCGACGACATGGCTACCTCGCATCCCGGTCGGCTACGGCGCTTCACGGAACGCGTCCTCGAAACAGTCGTGGACTTCGTCGTCGACGTCATCGGATCGCTGTTCCGTTGACAATCAACAGGATTGGACCCTGCCGTGGCCGTGCCCCAACTCGTCCTGTTCACCGCCGTCGGCACCGGATTAGTGTCTTTGGCGCTGCAGGCCACGTCGCTGGCTTTCACGGGACACCGGACGCTCACCGGCGCGGCCACCAGTACCGCAGTGCTCGCGTTCACGCTTCTGGCGCTCGGGTTACTGATCTGACCACCACGCAGTTGCGCCCAACGAATAGCCTTCTGTGACAAACAGACACGAAACGACGAATCCCTGATACCGAGTCCACCCCCGATCCCCCAGCGAACGGAAAAACAGCCGTGTTGATCATCGCCGGGGCAGTGGCTCTGCTCATCTACCTCGTCCGCACAGGCTCCCGGCACACGTATCGCCCCTCGATACCCGATCGATGGCCCGACCTCCCGCCCGCGCCGCCTCTCGATCGATCGCCTGTGGGCGATACGCAGCCTCAAACTTCGCCTTCGAACCATGAGGCCCGTACGACGCCAGTGCCGGTGCCGGAGTTCGTTGTAGCCAGGATCCGGGAAGGGTCCTTCGACGGAATTCGGTGCCCGAACTGCAATCAACGAGATTTGACGGTCGAGTGGATTCCCTTCGACGAACCCCTTTCCCCTGCTTACGGAGACATCGGCTATGAGCTGTGGTGCTCGGCCTGTATGTGGATAGCTCTGGTGCAGGGCCCAGCGTTTCCAAGCGCCCCACAGGCCGAAGAAAAGGCCCTGCAGAACCGCAACAGTGAGGACTCATCCGTGGGTACCGGTGGCAATCCCAGCGGAAGAACGTCCCTCTCTTTGGGAAGTGGGGCGTTCCAGGTCTACGACGAGTCGATCTCGGATCGGCTTTCTGACTTGCTATCCCATTACTTCGATCGCCCTCGTATGTACTGCTTCGCCCAGGACTGGCGTGGCATCCAGTTCTTCATCCTCGACAAGCTGACTCAGAACAAACCTGAAACAATGGTTTACATTTTCGATCCCGCACGAGGCATCGCAGAGGAACTGCTACCGTACGGCCTTCTTCGGCTGAGAATCGCAGATGGAACCATCTTGAACGGCTGCGCACTGGACCAATATGCCTTCTGGCTGCAACGGGCCGGTTTGTCCAGTCTGGACGTCGGACAATGCATCACGCCGCGCGTCTTCGTGTTCTTGGGCGGGAACGAAGAGGACTACGACACCGATCCGCGATCCGCGCTTCCGTACGTGTATGCATCCTTGACGATGGCAGGGAAGCTGAGAGACAGTGGAATCCAAGACGGCGAGGTTGTCACCGAGGAATTCTTCAACGGGCCCACCTGATTCGGATGAAACCGCGCTCGGCGAGGATATGTGCCGGCACTTCACGTGTTGAAGTCCTCCGCGCGGCCACAGCGTCAAGTCGCCTCACGCTCCGCCCAGAACTATTCTCTCGATATGCATCTGACCTTCGCGGCAGCATACGACCCTGACGCCGACGCTTCATACATCTATGTGGCCTCCGACCGGGCGAACGGAGACGCTGTGCGCCAGCAGCACGTCCACTGCGACGGCTCTGACAGCCAGATCATCCTCGACTACGACAGAGACGGACGGCTCCTCGGTATCGAACTACTCGGAGCATCGTCCCTCCTGCACGCGTCCGCGCTCTCCCCGATCGAGTAACCGGAGGCCGGCCCCCAGATCTCTGCATCGCAGATGTCGGGCCCGCGTACTAGTCTGTGTCCTGCGACGAGAATCAGGTCGCCACACTGACCAGACCGCAGCGCGAGCTATGGTCCTGACCTGCAAGATCCTTGCAGATCGGTCACGTGTGGCGACCTGATCTTTGTGAATGTCTGCCGGCTACTTCGCGTCTGGACGCTCAGGCATCTTCATCATGATCAACTCCGCGCCATCCTTGTACCGGTAGGCCCACTGACCGTCCGTCATCATCACCGTTCCGGCCTGGCCCCATGGCCGGGGCCGGACTCCACCCTCGAGTCTCATCCGGTTCTGCAGGCTCACTCATTTGACCATCGCCTCAACCTCCGAAAAACGGTCGAAACCGCGCACAGCAGAGCCATGAGTGCCGCCATCGGAAAGCCAGTGCGTCGATGCTCGCCAGCTCGGGCCTCCCCCAACCGGGGAGTGCTGGGGATTCGAGTCAATGGAGTCAGGGCCATCGCCACCACCGGGTGCCAAACCGCCGGCGCTGCGGTCGCGCAACGGCAACAACTTCAGCGCCACGTTCCCCGAGATCGTCGACGGGCTTCGTTCAGTGCTCGATCATCGAGAGGACGTCCTCGACGGGGAAATCGTTGCCCTCGGCCCATCTTCTGTTTGCCGTGACCGCAGGGTGACGGATGGCCGCGTTGCCCCTGCGGATGCAGACAAGTGGTGTTGTTGTTGACGATTCGGCGAGAGGCTTAGTCTGCCAGGGGCGCGGCGGAAATATTCTGTTGTACAGAGCGATCCGCGTTGATGATCGCGCGTAGAGCCTTCTGGGGGTCCTCGCTATGCCCTTTGCCGATCTGCTTGTCGGGGATCGTGCTGTGGTCGAGGAAAGGGTCACGCACTTTGCGCACCGGCTTGGGTACACCATGGAATATTCTTCGCGGGATGAAGTCAGGATGACGCTCGAAGCACCTGTCCAAGAAATTGATCCGACGGGACAGGTCTCCCCGCGGGGTGCCCGGGGTGAGGTGGATAGCGCAAATCGACATAGCAACGCCCGATCGACCTCGACAAGCAGCGAGGGTCATACGAACGCTTAGGTGGGCGCGGACGCGCATGTTTGCATTCGCACTGCTCTTTCACGGACGGAGCCAGGCGCCAACCTCGTCGAATTCGTTCAGTCACCGCGCTGGGCGACCACCATCGAATCTCGACACCCCTGTGAAGCCGATACCAGCGCCCCGATGCCGACGTTCGTCGACACCGCTTGCACCCCATTTCGAATACGAGAACTTCCTGCACTCCGGCCCCTGCGCCCCGGATTCTGCACACCCAGGCCTCCACCGTGAGGAACCGCATCGCGGCGGTCTTCCGTTCCACGGCAACTCATCGTCCGGGGCGCCGAAACCATCGACGCCCATCGGTTTCCTCAGCTGCACTGCACCGACTCCAGTGCCACGACCGCCGTCAGGTTGGTCACTTGGTCGTGCAAAGCGGCGCGAGTCCAATGACGCTGATCGCGCGAGCACATCCCCCGCCCGGAACCGTGTGCCCGATGTTCAAAGCTGCGCGTTTCAAGGTCAGTCACCCGGCAGGATCAACCAGTTTCATCTCGTCGGGAACATTCTGTGGCTGTGGTGCATCTGATTGTCGACACCAGCGAACGGTCGCTGCGTCACCACAGCGAAAGGGACTTCTGCGATGGCTACTCCGAATGACATCTCCACCAACCCCCAGGTCACCGGCAACCCTGAAGATGCCCAGTTCACCGGCACCGAGACGGCCACCCCATCCTCTGTTCCGACTTCGGATTCCGGCGCCGAAAACGGCTACGATACGGCACGCGACCTCGACGGCGACGGCATCGTCGACACCATCGAGATCGATCTTGACGGTGACGGTGACGTCGATCAGATCACGCACGACCTCGACGGTGATGGTGTGGCGGATGTGGTGGAAACATCCACTGCGGGTGATGGACGTTTCGATGTGATCGATATCGACAGCAACGGCGACGGTTACGCCGACATCACCCAGATCGACGTCGACAACGACGGCCGCATCGACGGGGTCGTCCTCGATACCAACTTCGACGGTCTCGCAGACGAAGCGGACTTCGATTCCGATGGCGACGGCCGAGTAGACACCGTCATCGTGGACACCAACGGTGACGGAATTCTCGACTTCGCGGGCATCGACGTGGACGGCGACGGCTTCGCCGACGAGTTCGTCACTGATCCAGGTCAGACCGGTGAGTGGAATCCGGTCCCCGATTTCACTGATCCCGCCGAGACCCCTGACACGGCGCCACCAGCTCCCGACGCGATAGATCTCTGACTGAAGTCTGATTTCGGTTTCGCTGTTCTGCAGGGCAATTCGTTATTCGCACTTCGGTGCCGACATCTGATGGGATAGACATGGACGAGAATTTCGGCACCGACCTAGCCGACACCGATTACGCTGGCGACCCGACGCCGACGGATGACGGGGCCGATTTCCTCGGGGATAGTGCAGGGATCGACATGCCGGCGATGCCGACAATGTGGGACGACACTCTCGACTCGGTGACGAGTCCGAATGCGATGCCGTCCATGCCCGCTATGACCGTCCCCGACAATGACATCGAACCAGACGCTGCCCCGCCCGCTCCGATCCCGACCAATGACGATGCCTCACTTCCCGACCCGGCCGAGACACCGACACCAGCGACCGACGGAACCCCAGGCCCTGACGACGGAACATACGGAACGCCCACCGCGTGGACAGCGGATTGGTTTTACCAGGAGGTCGACGGCTATTGCGGCCCGTCGTCCGTTGCTCAGATCGTTTCCGAATACACAGGCCTCGACATCAGCGACCCGCAACAGCTCGTCGATCGGGCACTCGAACTCGGACTGTTTCCGAACGGTGATCCGTCGCAAGGAATGACGTCGAAGAGCATGGAAGTCCTCATGGAGGACCAAGGCGTGCCGTGCCATCTCGAAAGCAGTTCGATCAGCGATCTGGAGGAGAAACTGTCCGACGGGTACGGGGTGGTCACGATGGTCGATTCCGGTGAGATCTGGTATCCCGGTGAGGAAACCGTCGAAGACGACACCCCGGATCATGCTCTCGTGGTCGCCGGCATCGACACTGAACGTGGCGTGGTCATCCTCTCCGACCCTGGCCATCCCGACGGCAACCAACTCGAGGTCCCCATCGACAGGTTCGAGGATGCGTGGTCCGACTCCGGGCACGAGATGCTCGTCGCCGATGCTCCGGATGCTGACCTCGCCGATTCCACCGTAGATCCGACCGTCGCTGCGTTGGCTCCGAGGCCGTGGGCGATCATTACCCTGACGCATCGATGACTCACCGCACGCACGCCGCGGCCGAATGATCAGAGAAAGTGAGATCCGCAATGTCCGGTGACGAAGGCAGTCTGTTCGACGAACTCGGCATTCCGCGCGAGTCGTTGCTGCCGGAACCGCCCGAAGACGTGTGGTCCGCGGCTCTCGTGCATGCGCTCGACCCTGACAGCGCCCCTGCCGACGACATACTCGCCCCACCGATGGACGACACCGTGCGCCCCGGAGACGATGTTGACGACATCGGGACGTTCGACGACGACACCGTGAGCAGCGACAGCGGCGATGCTCACCCGGACCTCGAGCACTTCGGAGACGTCGATGTCCCCGACGACAGCGACGACGAGGACATCAACGATGACATCGATCTCGGCGACGGCATGTAAATATCAGCGCCGACCGCGGCGTCAGCCACCCAGGGCCAGTCTCACGCCGACTGAATCCTCGCAAAAAGGACAGGTGATCGGCCATGTCATTCTTCGGCAACCTGTGGCATATATTCTGACCGCTGACCAACCGAGGGGACCGATGGACGACACCGCGCTACTGCAGCTGTGCCGCGAAGGCGACAGCCGCGCCTTCGGCGAATTGGTCGGCAGACATCGCACCCACGCGTGGGCTGTATGCCTGCAGATCACCGGGAATCATCACGACGCGGAGGACGCGTTCCAGGACGCCATCACCGCGGCCTGGCAGAACCTGCACCGCTTCCGAGGGGATGCCAGATTCAGCACCTGGCTGCACCGCATCGCCGCGAACGCCGCCTTGGCAACAATTCGACGGCGTACCCCAGACCCGACTGCACCGGACGATCTCGTCGAACTGCACGATCCCGCCTCGCTGACTGCGGACCGCGTCGTCGACGTCGACGCGGTCCGTACAGCCCTTGCTGAGCTTCCGGAAGATTTCAGGGTCGCGATCGTGCTGCGCGAATTCGCAGAACTCTCCTACGCGGACATCGCCGAACACCAAGGCGTCGGCGTCCAGACAGTGAAAAGCCGCATCAACCGCGCCCGGAAACAACTCGTCACCGCACTCGCCCCATCCACCGGCTGACAATTCTCAAATCCAGGTACTTGTGAGGGCGGTGGATCGTCAGCGGAGGGCGGTTCGACCAGGGACGGCCTGGCCTACCCTTGACGCGCGAAGTGGGAGACGCGGGATGGTCATATTTGTTACCTGAGCGTTCACCTCTCTACCCAACCGACGTCGCATTTTATCCGGAACCCCTGAGAGGGTGGTCTGCGAACTGCTTCCGGTACGACGAAGGTGTGATCGCAAACGCGGATGCGAAGTTCTGCCGAAAGGTGATTACGCTTCCGAACCCACACGCGACAGCAATAGCGTCGATACTCCAATCGGTCGTCTCCAGAAGCACTCGAGCCTCGCTCAGGCGTTGTTGGAGAACCCATCGTGCAGGAGTGGTGCCAGTAACGAGGCGGAATTGCCGAATGAAGCTTCGACGACTCATTCGAGCCTGACCCGCGAGACGGTCAACGGAAAGTGGTTCGCCCAGTCGTCGTAGCGCCCATTCCAGTACATCCGCAACAGCTGTATCGCCCGCAGGCTCCGCGAGTGGTCTCTCGATGTACTGGGCCTGGCCACCCTCTCTATGCGGCGCAACGACCAGGTTTCGCGCCACACGGGTGGCAACTGCGGATCCGAGGTGCTTACGCACCAGATGCAGACAAGCGTCGACCGACGACACCGTCCCCGCGGACGTCATGACATCCCCGTGGTCGACATAAAGCACCGACTCGTCCAAGCGGATGCTGGGATGGCGTTCGGCGAGGGCGGGCATCATGTCCCAGTGCGTAACGGCCGCTCGGCCGTCGAGGATCCCGGCGTCGGCGACGGCAAAAGCGCCGAGACACAGCCCCACGATCGGTGTACCGCGAGCGTGTGACTGGCGAAGCTTGGCTCGCAACGTCTCGCTGATCGGTGAAAGTGGTAGCGGCCAACTGGGAATGATCACGATGTCCGCCCAATCGAGCGTCCGCGGTCCCGCCACATCTGCGATCGAGTATCCCTCTGCGGTCCGCACCGGACCCGAGCGATCGGACCACAACCTGGTTTCCCAATCACGTGCAATTCCGAGTCGGCCTAGCTCACCGAACACCATCAGCGGTGCCGCGAGGTGAAACATCGTGATGCTGTCGAACGCGTACACGGCAATTCGCATCTTGGTCTCCCCCGCTGCTTGGCGCAAAGTCATCGAAAGTATGCACCCGTGCCACTCACCGATTCATAGAGACCACCGAACAATGGAAGATGAGCGTCAGGGACACCGACGCGAAACTGAATCCGGCCGATCTTCCAGGAGTGATGAAATTGCCTACACCTCGCCGTGCCCTTATCGTCGTCGACGTCCAGCAGGAGTACTGCGACGGCCCTCTGGAGATTCAATATCCGCCGCGTGAGGAATCGCTGGCAAACATACTCAACACCGTCAAGGTTGCCGGCGCGAATGACCTTCCCGTCGTCATCGTGCAACATCGAATGCCCGACGGCGCCCCGGTCTTTGTCGAAGGCACCCCCGGATGGTCGCTTCACCCGGCACTCGAGGGCCACATCGATTCGGCAACCAAGCGCGTTCACAAGCAGTACGCGAGTATCTTCGCCGGCACAGATGTCGCCGAATGGCTGCGCACGAAGGACGTCGACACCATCACGATCGTCGGGTACATGACGAACAACTGCGACCTCGGTACCGCCGTGGAAGCAGAGGCGCTCGGGTTCGCCGCCGAAATCATCTCCGATGCCAGCGGCGCTATCCATCTGGCGAACGAAGCGGGTCAGGTATCAGCGCAGTCGCTACACGAGACCCTCATGATTCTTCTGCAATCGAACTTCGCCGCCGTCGCAACAACAAGCGAATGGGTCGAGGCCGTAAATTCCGGAACGAGTTTACCCAAGAGCAATCTTGTCGTCTCAGCCATCCAGGGACGCGAGTCGGCCTCCAACTGACTTACCAATGCCGCACCGGGACAACAGTTTAAGACATTTCGGCTCCCCGCCGATACTGGCGACTTATCTTGGCCCCTCGGATGCCGCGACACTTCAAGGCTGATCAGTCCAATGAACGCGGACGGCGACGCCGGCAGGCAACGCGAAGCTGCGACCGCTTGGTCTGTTCTCAGCACTCCCGCGCCTCCGCGGGAAACGGAAGCCTCCCCCGGGAGGGCTTTGATGACGCTACGTGGAGGCTGAACCCGGCCCACACGAGTCAACCCAGCGGCCTCCGTCACCTCAACAACAATATCCGGTGTACACCCCCAAGGTGTACACCGGATATTGTTGCTGTAGATGCTATTTCGCGGATTCGAGGATCTTGTACTGCGCGGTGGTCATCTGGTGGACCTTCGTCTCGTCGTCGAGAGCACTGATTTCACCGAGGTACCGCCCTTGGTGGACGATGCAGTAGTTGTACGTTCCTTGCGGACTGTCCTTGGTGAAGCAGGCCACGTTCGGGACACCGGGCGGGTTGGCGGATGGAGTGAATCCTTCGGAGTCGACGATGTCTCCTTTGAACAAATCGAACAGCGTCGCTGCGCCGTCAGCGCTTTCAGATCGATAGACATTGCTTCCCGAACGTGCCATCAACGTCGTCTCGGATTTGTCCATGAAGTCCAGCGTCAGTGTCGGATTGGTCGAGAAGTGCGCCGACCCACGAGGCCCGTAGACGGCGTCGGAGCTGGTGGTGCGGTTGCCGTCGTCCTCCGGGATCGTCAGCACCAACACGTTGTCGATGTCCATCGGCAGTTCGGCGAACTTATCGGCTGCGGTCGCGGGGAACTTGTCGATCATCGGGCCCTGTTGTTTGAGGGCTTTCGCGGTGATCTGCGCCGTCCAGTCCTTCTCTGCGATCGGAGCGCTGGCCCAGGTGTAGATGATGTACTGCCCGTGCGGGGTGAACGAGTTCGAGCTGAAGGTACCGTCGGAGCTCTCGCGAGTGGTGGTCAGTGTGTCCGGCAGGATGTCGATGCTCGTAGGTACCCCGCCAGGCAAGTACTCGCTGGGAAGCGCGTCATCGGCGGACATATCTGCCGCTGCCCGTTGCGCCGATTCTGCGTCCGGGAACCGCAATACAGCGTGCACGATGGACTTGTCCGCTTTCTTGTCTTCGTAGGAGCGGGAGGTGGAGAACCCGGTCAACATGCCTTCGCGTTCGGCGATGTCCGGCGACTTACCTGTCAGCAGGACGCTCAGTGCGGTGCCGGATTTGATGACGTACGTCGACATCCCCACTGGTCCCGTCAGCAGCGGGTCGAGTTCGGTGGGGAGGACGACGAATTCGGCCATCCGCTGCCCTTCGACGTAGCGGCCGGAGTTGACGCTGGTCACGGTCCCGAAGTCGGCTTGAGGAGTGGTGCGGTACGTTCCGGGATCCATCTCCCCAGGTGCTGCGCCCTGGGCAGCGACGGTCGCGCTGCTTCCGCTCTCACTTTCGGCGTTCGCCTGGCCTTCGCTGGTGCGCGAGCATCCAGTCACCAACACGATTGCCGCTACCGTTGCTGCCAACGGCGCAAAGGTTTTCGCGCGCATCTTTCCCTCTCTCAGAACTGTCATGTCCCCACTCATTACCGCGTGATCGACCTGAACCGGCCGAACCGACCAGGTAAGGAACCTCGACAATCAGATGGGACGGCGGCGGGTTTTGTTCCCACTGCCCCGAAATTTGTTCATCTGCTTCAGTGATGTCTCTCGTGGAGAGCACTCATCCTTGCTGCTCGTCGACTGGCAGGCCGATATCGGATTCCGCGGATCGTCCGAGGCGGGCGCTGTTGCGTTCGTCGAGCACTCGGTCGATCACAGATGTCGAGATGGGGAAATCCGGGCCTTCTGTGGTGCGGAGATACGCTCGGATGTCAGCCAACATCATCAGCTCTTCATCGAAGCGATCAGTCATCCAGGCAGTATGCAGCAGAAATCTCCCATCGGCACCGTCGCGGACGATGCATCCGAACACAGGCCTTCTCAGCGCCTTCCGAATCGAAGATGGGGATCCGCTGCGCGGCGGGTTGTGATCCGCGTTCGTCAGGTGTGCGATCACCCGCCTGGATGTGGCTGCTGAATTTCGTTCGGGTTTCGGGGGAACTTTCCGCTCGTTGTGCGCATCTGACTTTGTGAATGCACCGCACAAACTGTGCGCTCACCTCGGATAAGGTTTTGTCCGCGAGGCGGACGGCTCGCTTCCCTGGGTGGGCGGTTGGTCGACGACACGTCGTGCACCGGGTGGGACGAGCGATGAAGGGGGCAGAAGGTGGCGGAGTCCGACGAATCTGCGGTTGTCGCAGCGGACGCTGGCAGCGACATGCGCAGCCAGACGGAATCCACCTTGGCCGGTGCGACGAAAATCCTGCGCACGTACGGCTTCACGGCGACAGCCGATGCCGCGGCTGCGAAAACGTCCGGCGGGCACGATCAGCGGACCGTGGTGGTCGTCGGTGAGGTCAATCGAGGTAAGAGCTCACTGGTCAACGCCCTCGTCGGGGTTCGGGGTGTCTCACCTGTCGATGTCGATGTCACCACGTCTGCAACGATCTCACTGGTGCCCGCTGGTGCTGAACATCCGCCAGGTTCGGCGGATCTGGTGTTCCCCGGCGCGGTACGCCGCATCGGATTCGACGAGGTCGCCGACTGGGTCAGCGCCGCGGGCCGCCATGTCGCTGACACACAAGGCGAGGTGCTCCCGACCCGGGCGATCGTGCCCGTTTCCTCCCCTCATCTGCAAGGTTTCGTCGTCGTCGACACCCCCGGATCCGGTGGACTCAACGCAGTCCGTGCGCAACTGTCGGTGCAGTCGGCGCAACAGGCCGGCGTCATCGTGGTCGTCTGCGATGCCACCTCCCCGCTGACCGCACCGGAGATGGAGTTCATTCGAACCTGCACTGCGACCGTGGAAGCGGTGATCGTGGTGGTGACGAAAACGGACAAGAATCTGCGCCGGTGGAAACCGATCGTGGAAGAAAACCGCCGCCTGCTTCGTACTCATCTACGCCGCACCATCCCCGTGCTCGGGGTCTCGGGTGTCCGCGCTCTCGCGGCCGCCGATATTGCAGATCCGATACGCCGAGGCGCCGCTGAGGACGCCTCCGGGATCACCGCTCTCCGCACCCTCATTCAGAGCTCACTAAATTCGGACCACCGCGCCCAGGTCGACGGCCTGAGGACGGCGCTCGAAGGGTTGCGGAAAGTGCACGCGAAGATCACCGCGGACATCGCCGTCACCGAAGAAGGCGCCGGCGCGCTACCGGAACTGGAGGCGCAGCGGGACCGGCTCACCGAACTGAAAGCGCAGTCGACGCAGTGGGAGCAGTACCTCGGCCGAGACCTCGTCTTCGCCCGCCAAGCTGCCTTGACGAGCCTCGAGGAACAACTCGACAGCGTGAAATCGAAGTGGACAGACCGGATCAACTCCTCCGGCATGGAAGTACTGCGCAAGAACCCGCAGGTGTTCACCAGCGAGATCGAAGCGGATCTCCTCGCCGCGATGACCGCGGCGGTGCAGGTGTTCCTCGATCAGCTGCGGGGCATCGTGATGCCGCTCTTCGATTCCGAAACCGTGTGGCAGAGCATCGAAGCCGATGTCATCGCCTCCATGCAATCCGACCCCCTCACGACTGGTCAGGTCGGTAGCAAGAAGCAAGGCCTACTCGACCCGAGTGTGCTGACAATGGGCATGATCGGTACCTCGATGCTCGGCGCCCTGATCGGAGTCGGGGCGATCGCCGGCGTCGTGTGGGTCGGGGTGAACCTCGGTTACAAAGCGATGCGAGCAGGAAAGACGAACCTGCTGACATGGCTACGAGAGACCGTAGCGACCGCGAAAGTCAGTACTTCGCGGATGCTCGAGGGGGCGTTGGCGCTCTCGCGGCCAGAAATTGTGATCCGCTACCGCGAACACCTGCGCGCCAGCATCGACGAGGTGCAGCAACAGATGACCGACGCGAAGGAAGCTGCGCGTCTGGACGGCGCGACGCGTGATGCGACGCTCAAGCGCCTCAACAACAACTTGCGGGTGGTGACGGCGCGGTCCTCGGAAGTGGAGAACCTCATCACCCGACTGTCCACGCCCACATCAGCATCCGCACCGGCCACAGCGGTGTCAGACTCGGAGAAGGCGACGATCTCATGAACTCAACGCTCGCACTCGTCTTGATTGTGCTGGTGGGTGCCGGAGGCGTCGCCGCCGGCTGGATGCTGCGCACCGCCCGAACACCCGCCACCGCCGACCATGACACCAGTGCCGGGTACGGCCCACTTGTTGTCACCGCGCCCGCACCTGCTGCGGTCCCACACGGGATGCCGATAGATGCGGATCGGCGCCTGGTCGCCTCTCTGATCGGTATCCACGACCTCGACGGCGGCATCTCCGCCCGTGAACGGATCCGCGAAGACCTCGCGCAGGTAGACGTCCACATGCTCGACGCCGCCCCTGGTGCCCTCTTCGACTCTGCGCACCACAAGGCAGTCTCCGGCGCGGTCGCGGCCACCCCGGAGCAGGTCGGCACCGTCGCTGCCCTGGTCCGGCCCGGCTGGGTCGGCCCCGCTGGGATCATCCGGTTCGCCGAAGTCGCTGTCTACATCGCGCCGACGGACCCGATGCCCGTATGAGTACGTCGTACCCGCCGAATCCCGCGCAGTTCGACCGGCAACAAGCGGTCCGCACTGCTCTCGACCGCGGCCTGCACTCCCTCGCCGGACTCGGTGGGGATCTCGTCGATCACGCCAACCGCATCGGTGCGATCTTGTGGTCGCCGCCGCGGGTGGTGATCGTCGGCCGCCTCAAGGCAGGTAAATCAACACTGGTCAACGCCCTGATCGGGGCGCCGGTCGCTGAAACCGCAGCACTGGAAGCAACCAACGTCGTCACCGTCTACCAAGCGGGGGCACCCTCACGTGCCGAACTCGTCGACCTCGACGGTGACCGCCGCCCGATCCCACTCGCGGCCGGTACCTCCGTGAGCCTCGATGCCGATGCTGCGGACATCGCCTACGTGCACCGGCACCTGCCCACACATGCACTGGCCAACCTGACCCTCGTCGATACTCCCGGGCTCGCGACACTGACCGTGGAGAACGAAAACCGCACCAGGGCGGCCTTGATCGACGGGTTCGCCCAAACCCGCGCCGCGTCCGTTGACGCAGACGGTGCCGTGTTCCTCTTCGACAGCGCCCCGCGAGCCGACGAGATCGAATTCCTGCGTCAACTCGGTTTCACCCCACTCAACACCCTCGGTGTGCTCTCCCGAGCAGACAGTTTCGGCGAAGGCGCATTGGGGCAACGTAACCCGATCGAACACGCACACAATCACGCTCAGAAGCTCGCGCAGCGACTGGCGCAGTCGGTGGCCACCGTGGTGCCGGTCGCGGGTCTTCTGGCAGAGAGCAGCCACACCGGGCAGGTCACCGAAGCAGACGCCATCGCCCTGCACACCCTCGCATCGATGAACACCTTGGAGTTGATGGACCTCCTCGAATCGGAAAGCCCCAAACAGCTCGGGCCAGTGATGCGCGATCGCCTACTCGATCTCCTCGGCGAATACGGCGTACTCGGCGCCCGCACCGTCGCAGGGCAGGGCGCGCACGCGGTGAACCGATGGCTCACCGAACATTCCGGGATCACGCAAGTGAAGTACCTACTCGAGAGTGCACTACAAGATTTCGCGGCGCTGCACCGCGCCGATCGGATCCTCACCGAACTCGACCTCCTCGCCGTCAATCATCCTGCCCGCGAGCACATCCGCACCATCACCGACTGGGTGCGCAACGATCCGGCGATGCACACTGTGCTGTTGTATCGAGCACTGCGCGGGATGCTGCTCGCGGACCCGCACGCGCCCGTCGTCACCGAACTGACGCGACTACTCTCCGGACGGACCGACGCCGAACGCCTAGGCGTGCACCCCGAGACCAGCCCCGGGCAGCTCGCCCATTATGCCGGGGAACGACTGGTTCACGTTCAGCGGCAAGCGATTTCCACGCGCACCGCCGCAGAGGACGCAGCTTTGGCGGAACTGGTGCGCACGTACACGAGCATGCGGAGGCAGGCATGAACACACCACACCACACCACACCCGCGGCGCCCCCGACGCCAGGGTGGGTCCTGGCAGTCGACTTCGGAACCTCCAATACTGCTGCCGCGCACACCGGAATCCGCTCCGGATCACCAGAAACACTGCCCCTGACGCACCAGGGCAACCTGATGAGCTCAGCCGTATTCGTGGAATCGCCGACCGCAATCGACGTCGGCGACGTCGCCTTGAACAGAGCCGAAACGAACCCAGCAGCGTTCATCCCCTCCCCCAAACGCGTCGTCGGACAAGGCATGGTGCACGTCAACGGCTACGACATTCCCGCCTCGTTGCCCGTCGCGGCAGTGCTGCGGTTCGCCCTCGATCGGGCGACCGGAGTACACCGCGGCCAACCACCGGCCAGACTGGTCTTGACTCACCCGGAGGGATGGTCGCCGCGCGAAATCGAGGTTCTCCGCGAAGCGGCCGCAGCCCTGGGATACCAGAACGACTCGGTGGTAACAGTGTCCGAGCCTCGTGCGGCCGCCCACTTCTACACCCGCACCGAACACCTCGCGCCGGGCGCGAAGATCGCGGTGTTCGACTTCGGCGGTGGAACTTTGGATGTCGCCGTCCTCACCGCCACCAGCGGCGCCAGGTTCGAGGTCATTGCTGCGCGCGGTGACAACAGCCTCGGCGGAAAGAATCTCGATGCGCTCGTGCGCCGTTGGGTCGATATTCAACTTCAGGACGAAAACCCCGAGCTGCTGCACTTTCTGCGGACCGCCGCACCGGCCCACACCCTGCGGACCCTCGACGACTCCATCCGCCGCGCCAAAGAGCTCCTCTCCTCTACCGAGTCCGCGACGATCTCCGTGGTGGACAGCCGGCACGATCGCCGCGAATCCCTCACCCTGACCCGCGGCGAGTTCGAAACGATCATCGCTCCGGAAATCGAGCGCGCCGCGACCTTGACCCATGCCGCTCTGGTGGACGCAGGGTTGAGCGGACCACAAGGGTTGACGGCGCTGTACCTGACCGGCGGCTCGTCCCGGATCCCGTTGGTGCAGAGCCGGATCGCCGCGCTCGGTCCGATCGCTACTCTCGACGATCCGAAAACAGTGGTCGTTCAAGGCGCACTGATCGCCACCACACCATCGTCTGATGCAACGACCGGCCCTTTTCCATCGAGCACTTCCGCAGGTGCAAGTGAGCAATCGCCCACACGAGCGCCGTTGTTCGGGGAATCCGCCCGTACCGGCAGCGTTCCCACTAGCGGCCATTCGCACAGCTCGCAGTCCTCAGCATTCGAGGCTGCAGTGGCCCCTGCGTCGCGCTCCCGCTCGCGGGGTGTCCTCATCGGTGCCGGAATGCTCGTCGTACTCTGCGCTGTCGGGCTAGCGGTATGGCTGTCGGCCTGGTCGAACGACGACACCCCCACGCACAACGCCTCGCCCATCCGGACGGTGAACACCGCGCCGGGCACCGCTGACGACATCACCGCGGTCCAGGACCGGACCACCGAATACCTTGCCGCCGTCAGTGCAGGTGACAAAGCCACAATCGAATCCATGCGTTGCGACGGCTATGTCTCTGCCACAACAGAACCCGATGAAGCCCCGCCCGCCAGCGTGACGATCACGGTCAAGGAATTCATCTCCTCGAACGTCGTCGGCGACAACGCCTCCGTCCGTCTGCGGATCGTCACAGATAAAGATGGCACGACCGACGAAGGTGTGGTCCTGGTCGAATACGTCCGCGAAGAAGGCCAGTGGATGTTCTGTTCCGTCACCGACCAATAGACATCCGCTTCAGGAAACTGACCGACACAGCGCGGTCGACAAGCAATCACAGGAAAGAGATACATCATGTCGGGTTGGATGCTGAGCGTCGACTTCGGAACATCGAATACCGCCGCCGCGCACACCGGTGTTGTCACCGGAGCAGTGGAAACTCTGTCTCTGACCCACCAGGGCAATCTGATGAGTTCGGCCGTATTCGTGGAATCACCAGCGACTATCGATGTCGGCGACGTCGCCCTGAATCGGGCCGAGACGAATCCAGCGGCCTTCATTCCGTCCCCCAAACGCGTCGTAGGCCAAGGCATGGTGCACGTCAACGGCTACGACATCCCCGCCTCGTTGCCGGTCGCTGCTGTCCTGCACACGGTGATCGGGCGTGCCACCGCCGCCCACCGTGACCAAGCGCCCTCCCATCTGGTCCTGACCCATCCAGAGGGTTGGTCACCACGCGAGGTCGGGGTGTTGCTCGACGCTGCGGCCAGAGTCGGCTACGGATCGGGACGCGTCAGTACCGTCTCCGAACCCCGGGCCGCCGCGCACTACTACTCACGCACCGAAACCATGCCCGCCGGCACGAAGATCGCAGTGTTCGACTTCGGCGGCGGCACCCTCGACATTGCCGTCCTGACTGCCACCGATGCCAATTCGTTCGACATCATCGCCGCGCGCGGCGACAACAGCCTCGGCGGAAAGAACCTCGACGCGGTACTACGAGGGTGGGTCGATCACATGCTCAATGACCGCAATCCCGATCTACTGCACTTCATCCGCACCTCCGCGCCCTTGCACGTCACCCGTAGTCTCGACGACTCCATCCAGCGAGCCAAAGAACTGCTGTCCTCGAGCCCGTCAGCGACGATCACGGTCAACGGAAATGGACATCAGGAAACACTGTCCATCACCCGCCCGGAATTCGAATCCCTCATCGCCGCAGCCGTCGACCGTGCAGTCGCCTTGACGCGACAAACACTCACCGATGCGGGCATCACTCATCCGAGTCAGCTCTCGGCCCTGTACCTGACTGGTGGTTCGTCACGGATCCCACTGGTCCATCAACGACTCGCTGCCCTCGGGCCGATCGCGACGCTCGACGACCCGAAAACAGTTGTCGCCCAGGGCGCACTCATCGGTGCTGGGGTTCGACGTGATTACCCCAACCCGCGGCTCGCTGCGCCTGGCAGCGGAGCAAGCCCGAACGCCCAACCCGCCCCTGGGCAGATGCAACCCGCCTTCACTCTCAACGCCACCACCCAAAGACCTCACACGTCGAACCCGTCCAGCTCCAAGAAACTCAAGTACCTTGCCGCCGGCGGCGCTCTCGTCGTCATCGGCGCAATCGTGGCAGCCGTGATCGTTCTGCGCCCGTCACCGGGCAACTCGAACGTGGACAATCCAGCAGCCGCTGGCAGCACATCCTCAACGACCACGACTGCCGGACCGGTCACCGACGCCGACACCGTCAAAGCGGCCCTCCCCACAGCTTTGAGCAGTGCCTCCGAAAACTGCCGACAATCCACCTTTACCACCGACGGTGCTCTCGTGATCAGCTGCGATATCAAGAAATCCAACCAACTCGCTGAAAGCTTCTCCGAGTACGGCAATCGCTTCACAGCCAGCCTCGACCTGAAACAAGCGAAAAAGACACTTCTCGGATACCGCGAATACGACTACGGGAACTACACCCTGGTCGAAAACGACGCCCGCACAGCAGGAGTCAACATCAGTGACGGCGCCACCGGACAAGTATCGGGAAGTTACGTCAACATGGAAACCGGCCTCACAATCGATGTCTACAGCATGACCGACAGCGCTGCTGTCACTAGCTTCTTCAAAAAGACAGGCCTCCTCTGATTGTCCGGTCCACCAAAAGCCGAGCCACACAGGACGAATGTTTGACCACCACGGCCCCGCGATTCCCACATCCCGAAAGACTCTTCCCACCCGCGCCTCACCTCGCACGATCACGCTCGCCCAGCCGGCCGGCACTCCACCACATCGTGAACAGACCAAGCCATCGCCACGGACGAAGAACCAACCGGCGCTCGAAGCAAAGAGACGAGACATGAGAAGGCCGCCAGCTTTCGTCTCGACTGTGCCCGCCGCGCATCACGAAGCGCATTGGCAGATGATCCGTTGGCGGTCATACCAAGTTCCTCACTCTCCGACGAGGGCCGGGTCTGTACCGTCGCCACGCACCCGAGTTATTCGGATCGTGTGACAATCGGGGCGAGGTAGAAGCCCGCCGCCCGGCGAGTGAACAACCGGAGGGCAGGCCCTGCGCGGACGAACTGACCACTCAGAATCACCGCAGCAACAAGATGTTAGCCAAATTCGAACCCAAGAGGCCAGTTTTCCTGCAGTGCTCAATGTTTGGGATCTTCGTCCACTGTTCCGACGACAGACGTGAAAGGTCAGGAGTGCACACTGGATGAGAGGTGCATCCGCGAATCCGTCGATGACGGCACTCAGAGGTCCGCGAGGAGCGATTACAGGACAGGCGGGCAGTACGGCGGTGGTAGTGCACCCCGATACCGGACACGCGGCGTACGTGCCGAACCAAGGGACGATGAAACCCGAATCCGAGATGACCGTCGCTCACGGTGGCAACCACACCAACGAAATCCCTGGTGATTCAGCCGATACCGAGTCAGAAGCCATTGCCGTACCCGCGGACGCAGTGGCCGCTGAGTGTCCTTCTCGACATCGGTGTAGGAGCAACACCCTGAGTCGGTGTCGGAACGACTCGACTAGCCACCGAGCTTTTCGCACCATCACGACAGAAGTACGGTCGTCAAAACTCACGAACCCCGAGAGAATTCAGTAAGCAGCGCCACATCGACATCGAGTCCACGGATCCATGAAAAAATACAGGCCATGCGGACAGGATTCGGAGCGTGGATTCGTGATCAGATCGATGCTCGGGGCTACCAGAGCACCGAGGAGGCCGCGCGGGAGCTAGGGGTGTATCCGTCGTTGTTGCGTCATTGGGCAACGATCGTGCGATCACCGTCCCCGCAAGTTCTTCGGCAGGTCGCAGTGTTGTTCGATGCGCCCATACAAGACGTGCTGATCGCCGCCGGCTATATGACCGAAGAAGAGAACCGCCCTCTCTCTCCAACCAGGATGTCGCTGCAACAAATGTCGAACAAGCAAATCCTCGACGAGATACGCCGCCGAACAGTAGGGGACGCCGGAGGACCCCCTATTCCAGTGCGAGTGAACGGAGTACTTCACACCCCGGACGGCTGGACCAGCACACCTTAGGCGTTCCGCCCCTCGGTTCGTTCGCTGCATAGAGACCAATTACTATCGAGCCGCGTCGCCCTCCCACCTGTCAGACGCACTCTCACTGCCGCGCTGGCACGGGAAACAGATAGCGAGCGGGCAGATTACATAGGGCCTTCGGCAACCGCCGCCCGACGATCGAGGCGATCACCCGGTCACATACCACTCAGTTACTGCAGATCGAGGTGCAGCCGCAGCGCGTCCTCGAGTGCGGCGAAAGTCTCCATCCCGACCTTGCCGACAGGTGCAGGATCCAGACGCCGAACCGATACCGAACGCACTTGCTCCGCTTGTGCTTTCGACGCTCGCGCCAAACCTGATTCGTCGGGCTCGACCATCACCTGAAACGGAAATACGTGCGCAGTATTGGCAGTCAACGGAACCACGGTGATCACGCCCCTGCCGAGATTTTCCGCAGTGGCGTTGGCCCGGTCGTTGCTCACGACCACCGCCGGTCGTCGTTTCGCCGCTTCACTGCCCTGCGCGGTATCGAGATCCACCCAGTGGATGTGTGCGCGCCGAATCATTCGGCGTCTGCCGAGACAGCGTCCCACACTTCATCTACGTCATCTTCAGCAAAGGCGATGGCGTAGTCACGTTCGAGTCCGGACGTCGAGAGAAGGCGGAGCGCAGCTCGAATTCCTGCCGACCGACCACGAAGCCCGTGATCACGCACATACTCGTCGAGTAGATGCACATCCTCATCAGGAAGACTTATGGTAAATTTCCTGGTCATACTTTAAGCGTACCAAAGTATGACCTGGTGGTAACCCGATAACCCCAACACAGCTCAACCAGTAAGACAAACCCGGTTCGAAGGAAGCAGCCAAATTTGCTCAAGGACCTCCGTGCCGAACACTTCCGTCGTATGTACGACGAACCGATTCATCCTGCGACTCGAGAGTGATCCCGTTCTCCATGCCGAAGCCGACGAGATTTACCGGGCCGACATCGCCCGATCCCTCACCCGCGGGGCGTACCGGGGACCTGCATACGATTTCCGCCGCACCGACCACAGGACACTTCGACCTACGCTTCCTGGGTGTTTGCTAGGCGACCACCAAACAGCCTCGGGCAGCAGAGTCTGACGCTGCTCTTGCCGAATGGACTCGCAAAGCGTTCCAGGCTTCCGATGCGCCCTATTCCGCCGGCGTCAGGTCGTCGTCGTTCGCGAAGATCAGGCGCCCGTCATCGAGTGCGATCGCCCACCGATGCACCGGAGCCCAGTCCCGCCCCACCGAACCGCGGTCAATGACCATGTCCTCGTAGTCCTCGATCACCACACCCGTGCATGCCACGCTGCCACCGGCATCGGAGTCTGACACCGTGATTCGCACACGGGAACCTACTGCAGTCACATCATTGCTTTTGCCGTTTTTGTCGGTCATCTTCCAATTCTGGCAGAGCAACTTCGCGGCAACTACGTTCGGGGCCCAGCGACACGTTCTGGCAGAGCAGGAGGTTGAGTGTGCTCGATACCGCCATCACTCGCTGGAGCTGTCACCCATGATGTCCGTCCGAGGCCGGCGTGGAGCATCGTCCTGCCGGTTCACGCTCCTGCCGGTTCACGCTCCTGCAGTCAGCTCTGATAACAGTCCGGATCGAGCGCCAGGAAAAACGATGACGTTCGTCGACAATGCCTCATAGGTACATCGCGCAGACGATCTGGTGAAGTGCAAGCTCAACCGATCGCACCAAAGATGTTGTCTCATGCTCATTCGGTCAGTGCAGCCAGTTTCTATGGTTACTGTCGTCCAAACTTCGAGGACCTTCAACTGGTGCCCGAATCACATCTGAACCAGTAACCGATCGAAAATGCTCAGTGGCCGCGGAGGAACGGCCACTACCTGACTCGATTGACAGATCGTCGGTGGTCGACTCACACCGTGTACCGCATCAACGACAAACGATCTGATTTCGTGCGCGTAGGAGGGCGTCGACATCGCAACCTTCAGGTGGCGCCGTTCGTGAGCGAGCGCCGATTCAAGGTCATGAACTCCGACGAGCATGCTCTTCGTAGCGCGAAGCGCGGACTGCTCAAGACCGAGAATCCGGAATATCCTCTCGGACAAATGCTTCGAGAATCCTTCCTGAGGTTGGACGTCGTCGACGAGTACTACCGTGATTTCGTCACCGCCCCCGACGCGGCTAGCGGCCTCCGGTTGATGCCTCACTATTCGAATCTTCTTGTCTTGAAGTCTTTCTCAAAAGCTGCCGGCCTTGCGGGACTGTGGATTGGGTATGCACTCTCCTCTCCCGATGTCGCCGAACCTTCTTCGCACGGTTACCGCACCCTTTGCCACCAGTTGGACCGCTCAAGTGGCAGCGCTCGCCTCGTTGGATCGTCGCGCACAATCCGCCGTAGAGTCTCGCGTTACAGCGATAGTTTCCGAACGAGAGCGTGTTCGCCGTGAACTTCAGGCAGCTGATGTCGGTGTCGTTGCAAGCCAGACGAACTTCCACTACCTCCCTTGCCAGGTCGAGGCCGAACATACGTTGGAACGACTCGGGGAACGTGATGTTCACATCAGACTTGCCGGTCCCGCCGAGCTCCGAATAACCGCCGGAACCCGACTCGACAACGACCTACGTCTCCGTCTATTCGGGCATGGTGTCGCAGTACTCGATCACGGTCTGCCAGTGGTGTCATGGAGCTGCCTCGGGGTGCGGCAACGATCGGTTCCGAGGGCACCCTCGACGGTTCCAATCACGCATCCTTGGAAACGCCAGTCTCCGAGAGACTCTGGTTGGGCTCTACTGCAACGGCCTCCATGGGGAAACGGCCCCCAGGAATGGTGAACCACGCCAGTATGCTCGCGGCGAGGAAGCAGGCTGCAAGTCCGGCGAACCCGGTCAGCGTCGACCCTGTTATCTGCGACAACCACCCCACCAGAAACGGTCCGGCGAACCCGCCGACACTTCCCATCGTTGCCATCACCGCGACCACGACGCCGGCGGAAGCCTCAGGGAACATCACGCTCGGGACAGCGAGCATGGTTCCGACTGCCATATAGCCGCCTGTAGCAACAACGCAGAGCAGAAGAAGTTGTCCGGTCCCATTGTGAATAAGTTGACCGCCCAGGATGGCAAATCCTGCGGCGGCAAGTGAGAACGCAATTCCATTACGTGCGATAGACATTCGCCCAAACCGCCCCCAGAGCAACATGGCAATCAGCGCGACAACGAACGGGATCGCACTGAGCAACCCAACATGCAGAGCAGAACTGGACGGGGAGGCGTTCTTGATCACTGTCGGCAACCAGAGGACGACGCCAAAGGTTGCACCAAACCACAGAAAATATGTCGCCACCAGCTGCCAGACGATCCGACTGCGCAACACCTCGCGGTACCGACTGCGCGCTACCGCTGTGCGATTCCGTTGCTCGGCGTCGATCAGGTCCTGCACCCGCCGCGCTTCCAACGCCCCAAGCCAACGAACCTCGGTGGGATGCTCACGAACCACCCAGACAGTCCCTGCGGCCGGGCCGCGTTCAAGTGTCAGCACGACGTTGTCACCATGGAGTCTATTTGACGAGGCTCAAGCGCCAGCACGGCGCGAAACCCTTCCGCGACAGCTGCCATCAGTGCGGGTTGATCCGGAACTGCTCTCACGTCGACGTTGATCCCGACACACACATGCGAGGCGTACGACATCAAAGTCGCGTTGAAAGCCGCCCCGAGGGTAGGACTGAAGGCGAATTGACGGGTTATCCGCGCACCGGCGAGGTACAACGGTGTCGAAGAGCCCACGACGTTAGAAGCAACAAAATCCATGTGCTTGAGCATGTCGCCTGTGACCGCGACGGGCAGCAAGTTAAGCATCCTGGCCAAGTAGGGAGATAGCGGAATCGCCGGCTCGCTCCGCCAACGGTCAACGATTATGTGAACACGACGGATCAGTTTCTCAGGATCTGCAATATCGACAGGAAGAGCGAACCTTGCAAGAGTGATTCGGTTACCTCCCAGCGGATCACTACTGTCACGGAGGCTGATGGGCAATGTCACCCTCAGTTGAGCCGGCACGTCGCCGCGGCCCCGGTGGTAGTCGGCCATGCCCAGTAGAAGCGCAGCCAAGAACACGTCGTTCATCGAGCATTGCGTGCCCGCCGCTGCAGCGGCCAGCGCCGCCACCGGAAATTCGATCACGCCGAAACCACGACACGTACTCCGAGCAGTCATCACGGGTGACATCGTTGTGGTCGCCGGTCGCGTCATACGCGCCGTCGACCCGAGGATTCGTGCCACGTCGCGCATCGTCGCGACGGGATGGCGCACCGCGTGCGCGGCGCTTCGGGCCATCGCTTCGGTCATCGCCGCACGTGGGTTTTCGTGTGTTGGAAGAACAACGGGTGGTCTGCGTTCGTCACTGTCCCGAGTGGGCGCGCCAGTCCTGGTGTCATCGGTAATTTCGCGTGTCAATTGCATTCCCCCGACCCCGTCGGTCAGGGAGTGATGAACTTTGACTACGAGCGCTGTTGCACCGTCGTCCAGCCCGTCGAGCACTGTGAGTTCCCATAGCGGACGGTCCTTGTCGAAGGCCGCCATCCCACTCATCCGAGCAAAGTCGAGGACGCCTTTCCAACCGCCCGGCGGTGGTACGGAAGACCTTCGAAGGTGCCAACTCAGGTCGAAGTCCATGTCATCCACCCACAGTGGAGGTTTCCACGGAAATTGTCGTGCAACCGCTTTGCACCTGAAGAGCGGTACCACGTCGATGGCGTGGTTCATCGCGGCGGTCAATCGTTCATGATCTGGGAGTCTGTCCAGCACGATGATCGAGACGATTGTCGAGCGGAGTACCGGATCGGCTTCCATCCGCCAAGACATCAGGTCGGTCTGCGTCATCGATCGTGCATGTTCGCCACTCATATCTACTCGATTCACTTGTCAACGCGACCGATGCAGGATCGGCGATCCTCAGGGCCGTAGTCGAACCTCGTCAACACCTGGCACCGTTGAAGCAAGTGCAGTCACGACACCTCGCTCGGGATCATCTTCGGAAATCCCGCTGACTGTCAAAGTTCCGTCGACGAAACCCACTGCCCACAGATCAGGTCCACCGTAGATGTCGAGCCTGTGCCTCACTTCGTCCACGATTCGATCGGGATCAAGAGCGAGCAGCTCGATCAAATCCTGGCGTGTTACCACTCCGATGACGTCCCTCTGGCGGACGATCGGAACTGCGCGCAGCCCAGAACGCAGCATTTCGGATGCGATGTCGTTGACCGCGACGTCTTCGGTCATTGCGACAACAGGTTGCGTCATCACGTCAGCGACGGATTGTTCGGTCGACTCGGGCGCATGCTCTTGCGACAGTCGTTCGAACCCACTTCTGAGAAGGTCACCTTCGGACACGATCCCGACCAGTCGCTTCTGCTCGTCGACTACTGGGAGTACTGAGAAACCTGACCGCGCAATCTCTCGTAGACAGTCGCCCACACTTCGCGCCTGATCGATTGTCGTCACAGGGCTACTCATGATGTCTCGTGCACGCATGACAATTCTCCTCTAGCTATCCCGCTGGACGTTTCGTCCCATCTCGCGAACGCACGAACGCGACGAAATGATGTTCCCAGCGTGACAAACATGAACCGTGAACCGGAAGTGTCTTCGGCATCCTGCGCAATGGAAATCGACCCCGCGGGGAGTGACTTCCGCCTCTGTAGACCTGATGCGGGACGGAGTTTGCTGAACACTGTCGCTCGCTAACCCAGGCGCACAGCACTCGGACGGGAGAGCTCATGAAGGCGAGTTCCATAGATGCCAGGCGTCGGTGGGTAGAGCCGATCGACGCTGTCGGACCCGAAGACGCACCGACCGTCGGCGGCAAAGCCGCGAATCTCGGCGAACTGAGGCGATCGAACTTTCCGGTTCCGCCGGGGTTCGTGATCACCACCGCCGGCTATCTCGACGCCATGGACGCCTCCGGCTTGAGAGTCGACCTGAAATCAGGGGAACTACCGTCTACCCGCAGCGCCGAGGATGCAGTCGCAGCATCAGTCGTACCCAAAGCGCTGCAAGAGCAGATCATCGACGGCTATCGCGCGCTGGGGCCATCAGGTACACGTGTCGCGGTCCGTTCGTCCGCTCCCGCAGAAGACGCGTCCGATACCTCGTACGCAGGCATTCACGAAAGTTTCACAAACGTCGCCGGCGACGAAGGCTTGATCGACGCCGTAAGGCGATGCTGGGCATCGTTGTGGTCGGATCGAGCCTTGTCGTACCGCAACCTTCAAGGCGTTGAGGACGAGCCGTCGCTGGCCGTTGTCGTCCAACTGATGGTCGAATCGGACCAGTCGGGGGTCGTATTCACTGCCGACCCGCGCACCGGTGCGCGGGACCGTATCGTCATCGAAGCTGCTACCGGCTTGGGGGAAGTCGTGGTCGGTGGACAGGTGGAACCAGACACTTACGTGGTATCGAAACCGGGCTTCGACATCATCGATGTGCATATCGGTTCACAGGCATTCGCGATCTCGCTGGCCGAAGGGACTGAAAAGGCGTCGGAAATCCCTCTCGCACAACGCGAGCACCAGGTCCTGACCGACGACCAGATCCACCAGCTCGCAGCATTGGCCGCAGCCGTGGAAGAGCACTACCGGCGACCACAGGACCTCGAATTCGCCTACAGCGGAGGACAACTGTGGCTGGTCCAGACACGCCCGATCACCACCCTTTCCGAGCACCCGGACGCACCGGCCGAAGCCCAACACGACGCCGGCGAAAAAACACGTGTCCTCGCCCAGGGATTGGGCGCCGGGCCGGGAACTGCTAGCGGACGCGTCCGAGTCCTGCGTTCAGTGACCGACGGTCGTGATTTGGTCGACGGCGAAATACTGGTGGCCCCGATGACGCGACCGGACTGGTTACCGGTTCTCCGACGAGCCGCCGCCATCGTCACCGACGGCGGTGGCATTACCTGCCACGCAGCTATCGTGGGTCGCGAACTCGGCCGACCGGTTGTCGTCGGAACACGCACGGCAACAAAGGATCTTGCAGACGGAACTTTGATCACAGTCGACGGAACTGCAGGAACGGTCATTGCGGCAGATTCCGTGACCGCCGACTCCTCGAAAAATGCGACCACCACCATGCCGAGGACAATGTCGACACCCCGTTCGGCGACCGCGACATCCGTCTACGTGAACCTGGCGACTCCCGAAGCTGCAGAACGGACAGCGGACACGGACGTCGACGGAGTAGGACTCTTGCGAGCTGAATTCCTGATCATGGACGCTCTTGAAGGGCTGCATCCCCACACGATGATCGCCCGAGGTCTCCACGGAGAGTACGTGGCCAAAATGTCTTCTGCCCTGTCACGTATTGCCGCCGCTTTCGGAGCCCGACCGGTCATCTACCGCGCAATAGACCTCCGCACCAACGAGTTTGCACATCTCGAAGGTGGTGACATCGAACACCACGAAGACAATCCCATGATCGGCTACCGAGGCTGTTTTCGCTACGTGAGGGAACCGGAATTGTTCGCGCTCGATCTCGATGTCATCGCCGAAACGCGAAAGAACTATCCGAACGTGCATTTGATGATTCCGTTCGTTCGCACCGAATGGGAGCTCGCGCGCTGTTTGGCACAATTGGATGCCCACCCGCTCGGGGCGGATCACCGGATGCTTCGATGGGTGATGGCTGAGATACCCTCGGTTGCCCACTGGATTCCCAGGTACGCGGCAATGGGCATCGACGGAGTGTCGATCGGCACCAACGATCTCACTCAACTGGTGCTCGGAGTCGACCGGGATTCGGAGATTTGCCAAGAACTCTTCGACACCATGGATCCTGCCGTCCTCGAAACCATCGACACCATCATCGAGCGTGCCACCCTCGCAGGCATGACGACCTCGCTGTGCGGACAGGCAGTGTCAACCAACCCAACTCTGGCCGAACACCTCGTGAGGCAAGGCATCACGTCGGTTTCCGTGACCCCTGACGCGGTTGACACCGCTCGCCATGCAATCGCGGTCGCTGAACGACGAATCATCCTCGCCCGATCTCGTTCGAGCGGACGCCGACATCCGAGTCGATGGCTTGACTGAGCATCGGCACCTAGTCGGATCGGACCACTCTCCGATCTGCCCGTGCACGAATCCGTTCGTAGAAGACCTCCACGTCGGTTGGTAAACACGGTGCCGTCCCTGGGGTCTTCAACATCGCAGCCCCGGCTGCAACACCGAACCGAACCGCATCCATCAGCGAACGCTGATGGATGAGCGAATACACCATCCCCGCAACCATGCTGTCCCCCGCGCCCACACCACTGATCGATACGACGTCGACCGACGGCACACACTCACACATGTCGGCAGTCACCAGCAAGGCTCCAGCGGCTCCAAGCGAAACGACCACCACCTCCGCAACCTTCTGCGCAACAATAGTTCTCGCCGCGTCGACTTGCTCCCCCCGAGTCTCGAGGGGGCGGTCGACCCATTCACGAAGCTCTCGGATACTCGGCTTGACAAGATACACACCACTTTTCAATGCGCGCAATGCAGCGCCAGAGGTGTCGACAACCAGCCGCGCTCCGGTTCCCTCCAGGAAATCGACCAACTGCTGAACAAAACCTGCACCCACCCCCGGTGGCAAACTGCCGCTCACGACAACATATCCGGAATCGACGGCGAACTCACGCACTCGCACGAGACACGATTCCACCTCGGCAACGGTGAGAATCGGTCCAGGCAACACAAAACGATACTGCTCACCTGTCGACTCGTCGTCCACGGTGAAACTCTCGCGAGTCGATCCTGAGACGGGCTCGGCCCAATACCGTACTTGTTCACCGATCAGAAGGTCCTCGACCGCCAGGCCGCAATGACCTCCCGAGGGAAACACTGCCATCACGTCGCCGCCGAGCACCCGGAGCACTCGCGCGACGTTCAATCCGCCGCCGCCGGGATCACGACGAGGTGCCGCACAACGCACCTTGTCTGTCGTGTGGACGGTACGCGCGCTGGTCGCTATGTCGAGTGCCGGGTTCATCGTCACCGTCACGACGCGAGAGTCACTCTGCTCCATGTAGTTTCACTTCCAGATGCAGCGTTGATCCATCACGACGAAGCGAATTCGCCCAACCACGGTCACGAATGACCTGCAGCATCGGTGCGTTCGCACCCAAAATTTCGGCCACCATACGCCGTGCCCCATGCAGGTAGGCTTCATCCTCGAGCCGCTTCAAAATCGAAGTCCCGATTCCGTGCAGCCGGTCGCCTTGCGCAACCACGAGAGCGAACTCCACCGTAGTCGGCGAAACCCTCTCCAACGCAACATAGCTTCCGACCCCCACCAATTCTTCGCCGATGAAGGCACCCAGAGCGCATCGCCGATCGGTGCACTCGCACAGTTGATCGGAAAAGGTGGTGAGTTGCTTCGGCTGAGGTCCGAACCACCGCATGTACGAATCATGTTGGTCAAGATGCTCATGGAACCGTTGAACAGCAACCGCGTCGGATGCTCCGAGACACCGGAGAGTTGCAGTGCCGATTCCGCTGCCAGTGGCGGCCATCGATCATCACCTGATTCGGCTGGGGATACTTTCCGATTGAACCGTGCCGTTGCCTTCAGGGGGCAGAGCCTTTTGTCATCGAATACCGTCCTTCGCCCCTACCCGCGCCGGCAGCCCATGCGCGAAGCTCAAACGTGGAGGAATACCGATGACGCCCGCAAGGAGGATCCATGACTGATACGGGATCTCCCACCGACCTGACCAGCGAACAATTCGTCATCGACCGAGACGGACTTGACGAGCTGATCACGGTGTTGATCAGCGAAGGTTATCGCGTCATCGGGCCGACTGTCCGCGACAGCGCTATTGTCCTCGACACTCTCGACTCCGGTGATCAATTGCCGACGGGATGGGGTGTCGATACCGCCCCTGGCCTGTATCGTCTACGGAGGAGAGCAGATTGTGCCGTCTTCGGTCACTCCGCCGGCCCGCAATCGTGGAAGCAGTACCTGCACCCGTCGCGGCAACAACTCTGGAGCCAATCCACGGACGATACATTCCACGCACCGCCGACCGAACCGGTCCGATACGCATTTCTCGGCGTACGTGCGTGCGACCTGGCAGCGATCGGCATACTCCAGACAGTGCTCTCTGCTGGCGGAAAGGCGGCAACAAATCTATTCGAGGGTCTTTTCGTGATCGCAGCCAACTGCACGGAACCCGGCGGCGTGTGTTTCTGTGCGTCGATGAACACCGGCCCGAAGGCCAAAACCGGCTACGACCTGTGTCTGACCGAAAGGATCGACAACGACGGCCACCGATTCGTCACCGGGGTCGGCACCACGGAAGGATCACGGATACTCACGCTGGTCCGCGGTAGGCAGGCAACCGACGAAGAAACGACCGAGGCCGCAGGCGCTGTCGCCGACGCAGCAGATCACATGGGTCGGCAAATGCCAGACGTCGATCTTCGCGGCATGCTCCGCGACGCACGGGACGCCGATGTCTGGACGGACGTCGCGTCACGATGCTTGACGTGCGGAAACTGCACGATGGTGTGCCCGACGTGCTTCTGCACTACCACCGAGGACGTCTCCGATCTTGCGGGCGACAATGTCGAGCGATGGCAGCACTGGTCGTCATGTTTCGACCTGGACTACTCACAACTGCACGGTGGCGCAGTACGTGTCAGTGGTGAGAGCCGGTACCGACAGTGGATTTCTCACAAGTTGGGCACCTGGCACGACCAATTCGGTTCGTCCGGGTGCGTCGGTTGCGGCCGATGCATCGACTGGTGTCCAGTGGGAATCGACATCACGGCGGAAGCGGCACGTCTGACCGGCGCTTTGACTGAGGAACCCGACAGCGATACCGGTTGTCCCTCATGAGCGATCACGCCTGCGAGCAGCGCCCAAGAGAAATCGAAGGTCTGGCCGACGATCAACGGTCTGAACTTGCTGCCTTCTCACGCGAGGTTCGGCTCGCGCCCGGGACCGTGGTGTTCCACGAAGGCGACTCCGCTGACAGATGTTGGTTTCTTCGGACCGGCCGGATTACGCTCACCACCAGAATTCCCGGACGTGGCGAGGAAACTGTCGAAACACTTTCTGCCGGTGAAATCTTGGGTGTGTCCTGGTTCCGCCCACCTCGACAGTGGCAATGGACAGCGACCGCGGTCACTCACGTGACAGCAGTCGAAGTCGACGCCACCATGTTGCAATCTGTCGCCGAGAGCGATCCGGATCTCGGACGGGCGATCTACTCGATACTGGCGGACACACTACTCCACCGATTGCAGGCGACACGCGCGCGCCTGCTCGATCTCTATGCACGCGAACATGTTCGGTGAACAACTCGTCCCGACGCCGTGCAAGGTTGTTGCCCGCCGGGACGAGAACAGCGATACCTCGACCCTGACCCTGGCCGCGCCCTCGCAGTCGTTCCCCGGGTTCCGCCCCGGCCAATTCATGATGGTCTACGCACGGGGGGTGGGCGAGATTCCGCTGTCGATCAGTGGGGACCCAGCTCACGCCGATCACACAGTGGTTCATACTGTTCGGGCTGTCGGTGCCGTCAGCCGCGCGCTGCACGAAGCCTCCATCGGTGACATCGTAGGTGTCCGGGGACCTTTCGGAACGGGATGGGATCTGGATTCCGCCAAAGACGATCTGATCGTCGTTGCAGGAGGCGTCGGGTTGGCGGCGGTACGTTCGGCAGTCTTGGAGGCACAGGCCTGCGGTCGATTTCGTCGAGTTGTCCTCAGCGTCGGTGCTCGCCGACCATCCGATCTCCTGTACCGCCCAGATCTCGACACATGGAGCCGGGGAGACCTGGTCGACCTCGAGCTGTCCGTGGACGTGGCAGAACCTGACTGGCAGGGTCATGTCGGATTTGTCACGCAGTCCCTGAACCGCCTCGTTCTCGAGCCCGGTCGCACGACGGTACTGCTGTGCGGCCCCGAACCGATGATGCGGATGTCGGCTCGGACCATGATCGGCCAAGGCGTTGAGCGCGAGAATATTCGAGTATCACTGGAACGGAACATGCAGTGCGGGACCGGAGTGTGCGGGCACTGTCAACTCGGCGAACTCCTCCTCTGTCGTGACGGTCCGGTAGTCGACTACCACGCGGCCGAGCCACTTCTCGCAGTGAAGGAGCTGTGATGCCCTCACCCACCATGGCGGTATGGAAATTCGCATCCTGCGACGGATGCCAACTGACTCTGCTCGATTGCGAGGACGAACTACTCACTTTGGCCGACGCCGTTCACATCTCACATTTCCTCGAGATGTCGAGCGAGGTGGAAAGCGGTCCATACGATCTCTCACTGGTCGAAGGCTCCATTACCACCGCTGCCGACATCGAACGTATTCATGCCATCCGCGAGAATTCCCGGCATCTGGTGACGATCGGCGCCTGCGCCACTTCTGGTGGGATACAGGCTCTCCGGAACTTTGCGGACATCGCCGAGTTCATGTCCGTGGTCTACGCGAACGGCGAGTACATCGACACTCTCGCGACGTCCACACCGATCGCCGACCATGTCCCGGTCGATTTCGAACTACGCGGCTGCCCCATCGATCGCCGGCAGCTCCTCAAGGTGATCTCGTCGTATCTGGCCGGGCGGAAGCCGAACATCCCGGACACCAGTGTCTGCGCCGAATGCAAACGACGTGGCCTCACCTGCGTCATGGTCGCCGACGGCACACCGTGTCTGGGACCAGTGACCCATTCAGGCTGCGGCGCGCTGTGTCCGGCACAGTCGAGGGGTTGCTATGGATGTTTCGGTCCATCAACCCACCCGAACTTGATTGCAATGGCGGGGTGGCTGCGCACCCGCGGGATGACCGACGAGAGTATCGAGCGCGTCTTCTCGACATTCAACGTTGCCTCCCCCGAGTTCGACGGGATCAGGCGAGATGGACAGTGAAACGAACACGGATACCACCCGACTGACGCTCGGTTCCCTCGCCCGTGTCGAAGGGGAAGGCCGCCTGGCGTTCACGGTCCGACACGGCCGGGTTGAAGCCGCAGAGTTGAACATCTACGAACCCCCTCGATTCTTCGAGTCATTTCTCCGGGGCCGCGATTTCCGCGAGCCTCCCGACATCACGTCCAGGATTTGCGGAATCTGCCCTGTCGCTTACCAAGTCAGCGCCTGCAACGCGATCGAGCAAGCATGCGGTGCGCACCTCACCCAACCGATTCTCGATCTGCGACGACTTCTGTATTGCGGCGAGTGGATCGCCAGTCACACACTGCATATCTACTTGCTGCACGCCCCTGATTTCCTGGGCGCGTCCGACGCGATCGAACTTGCCCGTATCGCGCGTCCCGACGTCGAACGTGGGCTTACGTTGAAAAAGGCGGGGAACGCGATTCTCGACATGATCGGTGGCCGATCGATTCATCCGGTCAACGTACGCCTCGGCGGGTTCTACCGAACGCCGACGCCCAGTGAACTCGCGCCCCTCGCCGAACAATTACGCTGGGCACTCGACGATGCTCTCGCGACCGTGCAGTGGGTATCACACTTCGAGATCCCAGATGCCGAGGTGGATACCGAACTACTCGCACTGGCTCAGCCAGGCCGCTACGCGATCGAAGACGGCGTGTTGACAACCACATCCGGATCATCGTTCGCGCCGGAGGAATTCTGCGATCACGTCGCGGAACGGCAAGTTCCGCATTCGACCGCGCTGCACGCGCACCTCGACGGCCAGGCGTATCTCACCGGACCGCTGGCTCGCTACAGCCTCCACTCCGCCGACCTCTCGGAGACCGCTCGTCAAGCGGCCACCGAGGCCGGCTTGGGAACAGTGTGTCGCAACCCGTTTCACAGCATTGTGGTCCGCGCCGTCGAGACAGTGTTCGCCGTGGACGAGGCACTCCGCCTGATAGGTGAGTATTACCGCCCGGAATCGCCGTACGTCGACGTGTCACCCCGCGCCGCAACCGGGTACGGTGTCAGTGAAGCCCCCAGAGGCGTGCTGTACCACCGCTACCAACTCGATTCCGAGGGCCGAATCCTGCGGGCCACAATCATTCCGCCCACCTCGCAGAACCAGGCAGCAATCGAGAACGACCTCCGCAACACCCTCGCCGCGAACCTCAGGCTGACAGACGCCGAACTGACCGGACTGTGTGAACGGACCATCCGAAACTACGATCCCTGCATCTCGTGTGCCACTCATTTCCTCGACGTGACAATCAACCGCGCATGACTGTCACAGTGGTCGGAGCCGGCAACGAATTCCGCCGAGACGACGGCGTAGGACCTGTGGTGGCGCGAACGATACAAAGCGAGCACCAGGCCGGCGTGAACGTGGTCATCGACAACGGTAGTGAACCTTCAAGGCTGCTCGAAGCATCGACGAGGTCGGATCTGGTGATCATCGTCGACGCTTCAGTCTGTGCTCCGTTTTCCGGCAGCAAGGCGCAACCTGCCGGAACAATTCGTCGGATCACGGATTGGTCGAGAGAGCACTCCGGAATACTCGCCAGCTCACACGGACTGGGCATCCTAGAGGCGCTGGCCTTGGCTGCCGCGCTCGGCCGAGAACCCCACCGCGTGGTGATCTACACGATCGAAGCGCACGACACCGGCTACGGCATCGGACTTTCACCCTCCGTTGCAGCTTCTGTCTCTGCGGTACTGTCTCTGATCGCAGCCGAAATCTCCGACGTGCAATCTCGGGATCTACCTCCTGGATGGTAGCGACCAGGTTAACGGAGGCGTGGTTGTGACCTTTGCCATCGATTGGCGTCGTTCGCCTCTACTCGGCCGATCTTCACCGGACGAAGCTGAAACCACACCGGCTTCGAAATGGCCTTGAGGATTGCACATCAAGCGACAGTGATGCGTGAACGGAACATGACAAGTACACCACCACAGCCGAATTGACACCCAGGAACCTCGACAGAGGAGGAATCTGATCGTGAACGAGAAGCATTGGACAGTCGACATAACCATCGACGAGCACACCGCCGAAGAAGGCAACCGGACTCGGGCCATCGCACGCCTTCGCTCGAGGGACGATACCCACATCGTCGGATCCGGTTTCGCTCGGTGTAACCCATCGGATCGCGATGTGCCCGAGATCGGTGACGAGCTCGCGGTCGCGCGTGCTCTTTCCCATTTGGCCCGTCAACTGATCGAGGCGACCGCTGCAGACCTCGAAAGTGTCACGCACGAACCCGCCCACCTGAACGCCTAGCGACATCTCGGGACGATGTCGAAATCGTAGAAATCGTTGTCGACCAAGGAGATAGCGATGTCGGACAAACTGACTCCCCTCGATGCAGCCTTCCTCGAGGTCGAGGACTCCGATCGACACGCGAATCTCTCCATAGGCGCGGTTGTAGTCGCCGAAGGACCCACACCCACCGACGACGACTTGATCGAGAGACTAAGCACCCGAATTCGATCCCTCCCCCATGCTGCGGATAGGATTCACGCCATCCCGCTCGATCTTGCTGCACCTACGTGGGTCCCTGATCCGAATTTCGATCCAGCTCGCCACTTCACACGGATCGGAGTGCCGAGACCAGGGCGAATGCACGACTTGACGGACACCGTCGCGTGGATCATGTCCGAACGACTCGATCGCGATCGTCCACTGTGGCAATGCTGGTTGATCGAGGGCCTCGAGGACGGCCGCTGGGCAATCCTGGTCAAGGCCCACCACTCTCTCATGGACGGTGTTACCGGGGCCCGATTGTTCGACGTATTGTTCGACGAACCCCTCACCTCCGGACCACCAACGGACAAGGAAGCACCGAAAGAACCAGAGTCGCTGTACGGCAAAATGATCGGACTCTACTGCTCGACACTCCGGGCGCCGCAACGGTTGGCCCGCCGGTCCGTCCGGATCGCGGAAGGTACTGCCCAGTTGGCAAGCGATCTGCTGATCCCGAGCGCGAACGGTTCCCTCAACGGGCCGATCGGACATCAACGGCGATACGGGACAGCACAGGTGCGAATGCACGATGTAAGAACTATCTGTTCCGCCTTCGATGTCACCGTGAACGACGTTGCGCTCGCGTGTGTGACCAGTTCGCTGCGCTCACTTCTCCTTCACCGCAAAGAAGACATCAGCCGACATGCCGTGAGGACACTCGTCCCGGTCTCTGTTCGGGCATCGAACACCGCCACGTCGTTCCACAACCAGGTCTCGCTCATGCTTCCCTTCCTTCCCGTCGATATCGTAGATCCACTAGACCGCTTGCAGACGATCCACCGCAGACTCTCCCGGCACAAGAACGGCGGTGAATCAGGCAGTGGACAAACGATCACGGCAGCTGCTCAGTACGCACCATTCATGTCCTCCGCCTGGTTCATTCGTCTCGCGATGCGCTTTCCTCAGCGAAGTATCGTCACCGTAGTCACGGACATTCCGGGTCCGACCGAAAAGGGCCGACTGCTAGGGCGTGAAATCATCGGTATCTATCCGTACGTACCGATTGCAGTGCGGTTGCGACTCGGATTCGCAATCCTCAGCTACCACGATCAACTCGCATTCGGAATCACGGCTGACTACGATTCGGTCTCCGAAGTCCAACTTCTCTCATCGTCGATAGAACAGGAAGTCGACTCCCTACTGCGTTCCACGCGGAGCCCCTCGCCCGCCGGCGAATTTCACTGATTCGGTCCCGAATTCGATTCATCCGGTCCACAGTCACGCAGTGGCAGGGTCCATCCGTGACGCCCGGCGTGTGCACCACAATCGATCGCCGGCTCGTTGCGACCTTCAGTGAGCAACGCTTCCAGGGGGGGCGAAATCTACAATCTCGATGACTAGGTCAGTCGGACAGTCGCGCCCGGCCGGAGTTGTACCACTCGACCACGGCATTCGATCTCGATCGGCGGCTGGTTGCCGACCCCGGCACTGACTTGCACTTCTCTCCCATTGATTCGCAGATGCAGGCGGTGGCCCCGGTAGAAGATGGGAAACTCGAGAACTCCGAGTGGTTTCGGCCAATGCGGGGAAAAGATCAGGCGGTCGCCGCGGGTCTCGAGCCCGGTGAAGCACCTTTGCAGCAAGTCGACGCTTCCCGCCATGGCGGCCAGGTGTATTCCCTCTGCGGTAGTGCCCCCCTGCACATCGGCGATATCGGAACGAAGGGCCAGGTCGAAGAATTCCATCGCACGGTCGCGGTTGGCCCGAGCCAGCACCCAGGAATGGACAACACCACTGAGCGTCGAACCGTGCGATGTACGTGCCATGTAATAGTCGATGGTTGCGGGGATGGCATCACCCACAAACTCATAGCCCAAACCATGGAGGATGCAACGCAACTCGTCAGCGGACAACAAGTAGAACAACATCACTACGTCGGCCTGCTTGGAAACCCTGTAGGAGTTGACGTCGTCACCCTCTGCCTCGAGGAGTCGGTCGAGGCGTTGTAGGTCGCCGTATCGCTGACGATATGCGTCCCAATCCAGTTCTGGAAGGTCCGCGTACCCCTCGAATTGGCTGATGACATCGTCGTGAAACGGGACGAACATCTTGTGCGTAATGTCTCTCCAGCGCTCGATCTCCAGTGTGGGCAGTTCCAGCTTCTGAGTCAGGTCCGACCGGATCTGCAGTGGCACAACATCCAATGCCTCGAGGGCTCGCAGGATCACCCACACCGACATGACATTGGTATAGGCGTTGTTGTCGATCCCGTCACAGGGAGCATCCGGATATCCGGAGTGGAATTCGTCAGGGCCGATGATGCCCTGGATGACATACCGTCCGCGCATCTGGTCGAGTGAAGCGAGATCCGCGTAGAACCGAGCGATTTCCACCAGCATTTCGGCACCGAACTCGATCAGGTATTCCAAATCGCCGGTGACCTGATAGTACTGCCACACGTTGTACGCAATCGCGATGCCGCTGTGATGCTGGCGCCGACTCGGATCCGGGTTCCAGCGCCCGGATCTCGGATTGAGATGCAGTTGCTGGCTCTCTTCCCGTCCGTCACTACCCGACTGCCAGGGAAACATCGCTCCTCGATGACCGGCTTCGATCGCAGCCCGACGGGCCTCCCCCAATCGACGGTACCGATACCGGAGCAAGGACCGCGTCAGCGTAGGCAGGCGCAGGTTCAGCGCCGAAAAAACGAACAACTCGTCCCAGAAGATATGTCCACGATAGGCCTCTCCGTGCAATCCGCGAGCCGGTACTCCGGCGTCGCGGTCGGCGGTGTTCGGCGAGACCGTCTGCAGCAAGTGAAGTAGATGAAATCGGATTACACGCAGTGCGTGACCGTGACCTATGAGGTCGATGCCCATGCGATCCCACAGACTTGCCATGGTGAGAACGTGACCGTCGAGCAATTCATCGAATCGGTCTAGACGAGACAGCCAGCGCTCGGCTTCGTCAGCGGGCTCGGTCACAGCGGGATCACGTCCGGTGAATACCGTCACCATCTTCTCGAGAGTCGCCGAGCAGCCCGCTGCGAGATGCAGAGATATGTCGTGCCCGATCCGCCCTTCTCCTTCTACCCGTCGATACTCAGTCGAAGTCGGTTCGCCATTTCTCCACACCGTATGCCGGGCGGCCATCGCCACCGGTATCCGTGAGCGATTGGTCTGCACCACGAGCAGAACCGCGTTCTCGGATAGCTCTCTGGCCTCCAGCAGTGCGAGGTGTTGAGAGCCGAGTTCGCGATAACGCTCCACCAACCCGTTGCGGACCGTACCGTCCAGTTCCGAACGGATCTCGAGTAGGCCCGCCCAATCTTCAGCCACGATCGTCATCTCGAGAGCACAGGCATGCGGGAGGTGCATGGCAACACATCTCCGCTGGATAACCGTCGTGGTGTATCCCTCAGTGTCGCGCACCCGGAATCGGCGCGTCAGCATTGCCCGGCGAAGATCGACGTACTGGCGGTACTCGAGCACCTCCACAGTATCGATATCGAACCACGGGCCCCCGTCGATCCGGAATGTCACCGGCAACCAGTTCGGCAGGTTGACGATGCTCTCGTTGTCGACTGTGATTCCCGATACTTCGTCCTGCAGGCGGTTGAAGACGCCCGCAGCGTACGTGCCCGGGTAGTGGATGGCCCCGGCACGGCACTCCGGAGCACATCCCCTAGTGGCGAATGCTCCATTTCCGAGGGTGCACAGTGCCTCCCTCAACTTCTCTGTGTTCGGATCGTAGCCTTCGAAGAACACAGTCCAGGGATCGCCGGCGGGTGGCATCGTCTGCGCGCCGCTGCCCAGCAGATCTGCCAACCATTGCACCAATTTACGGACCTGGACGGGACTGTCTACCGCGAACCGAGCAGCCGACCGCCGGTCGCCGTTCTCGAAGTGGCGCACCACGATCCCGACGCCGCGGTCGTGGAGTATGACGAAAGCATCCTCGTCGGTGAAGTCATCGCCGATGTAAATCGGCAGCACGTTGTCGGCATCGACGAGGTGATCGAGAATCCAGTCCAGCGTTCGACCTTTGTCCCAGTTAACGTCGGGGCGGAGCTCGGTCACCATCCGTCCGCTGGTGACACGAAGCCCGGTTCCACCCCCAACCTCCTGAACCACCGCGGCAGTCTCGGTGCGCCTGTCGAGGTCGGCATTGCGATAGTGGACTGAGAGACCAAACCGCTTGCGCTCCAGGACAACCCCTGGAATACCGGTCAAGCGATCACGTAGAATGTCCGCCGCGCGCTCGAGATTCGGCACCGAGGCCACAGCCAGGTCATTTCGATAGCGCTGCCCGTCCGGCCCGACGATTTCGAAACCGTGACTGCCGGCGTACCAGATTCCGGGCATGCCAACTCGGGTCTCGATATCCGCCAGATCGCGGCCGGTGATCACGCCGATCGTGCAATAGCGAGTCAGCCTCGCGAGATCTTCCTTCATCCCGTCGACGAGAGTGGCAGCGGCTGGGTCGTTCACGATGTTCGATAGGGTACCGTCGAAGTCAAGAAAGACGACAGGTCGCCGGGAACGCAAAAGGGTCGTCAGCTGACCGAGTGATGTGAGAGCTTCCGGTATTTCCGACATTCGGCGGTCGTGACGACGTGGGTGGATCGAAGGCATAGTCATGGACTCGACTCCAACGATTCATCGATGCCGGCGGGAAGCCACTCGTCGCAATTGTCGGACACGATCGGCCACGAAGTATCGCCGGATTCCTTGATACACAATTTCTTTCGATGCCATTCTCTATTCGCCAACGCATTCACCGCCCGGCTGTCGGACCATCAGGAGTGGGCACGGCGTTTTGTGCAGCAAAGCTGTGCCGGTCGAGCCGATGTCCATCCCCACGAAACCGCCCCTTCCTCGGGTGCCGACCACAACGAGCTGGGCATCGGCCGCCAAATCCAGGAGATGCTCAACAGGCCGGTCCCGAACCAGATTCCGCCGCACCCTGACCTCAGGGAATTGCTTCCACCACCTGGACACACTTTCCGCCAGCACCAACCGGCCTGCCTCCTCTACCGCAGCGCGGACCTCGGTCGCCGAATCGTCATGCAGCGTAGACATATCCTGGTCGAAACAAGCGTGCAGCACGATCAGGGACGCTCCACGAAGAGCACATTCTTCGAAGGCGAGACCGATGGCCGGCTCACTGTTCATCGAGCCGTCGACGCCGACTACGACGGGCCCCTCGACGGTCTCGTCCCTTGACCAACCGTCTATCACTGCCACCGGGCATTTCGCTCGACGTGCTACGGCCGCGCACACAGAACCGACAAACCCTCTGGAGTACTCATCGAGCCCGCGACGACCGAGCACGATCATCGATGCATCGGCGGATCGATCGATGAGCGCTCCCGGAGCATACTGACGTGACACTTCCCCGCGGACCTCGATCGAACCGGCGACAGCCTCGGCCCTGGCGATCCCCAGGGCCGTGGCAAGCACTCGATCTGCGCGGTCACGTAGTTCGCGGGCGAGGTCTGGACCATCATTTGTGCGTCGATAGGTCGTGGCGCACACGAGCAGTAGCGGCACGTCACGCAAGGTTGCCTCCCTTACAGCCCACCCCAGAGCATCGCGCGAGTGCTGAGATCCGTCTATTCCCACAATGATCGGAGATCTCGCCATCAGGACCTCCACAACAATCGATGTCAGCGTCAAGCACCAATACGTTCGCAACCATCGCTTCCCCCCACACAACTGTTCAGCTCGACCCGACTCAGCTCAATCTGACTCCGGGGGCACGTCGTACAGCGCGGCGCCAGCGGTCACGCCCGCCCCAGCCGCGACCAGCATCGTTCGAGAGCCTGCAAAGCGTCGCGGTTTCTCCCTCGCCAATCCTGCGATCAGGGCAGCCGTGTGGATGTACTCGTCGTCGGCCACGATGACCCGTGAGCTCGCACTCCCCAACCGTGTCGCGAGTGCCGAACGGAATGCCGGGCGAGCCGGAGCAGCCACGATGAAATCCACCTCCGCCAGAGCGATTTTCGCCTGCCGCAGGCATGCGGAAACTGCTTCGTGACCGGCTGCGGCGTAGTCGTCATCGAGCGAGTCGGACACTTGGAAACGCAGGATGTTTCGATTGTCTGCCTGTCCGACAGTTGCCCGGAAAGACTCCCCGCGGTCGAGATCGTTGACCCAATGCACCGGGCCAAGACCATATCGATCATCGGTCCAGCGGCATAACGCCGCTCCCCCGGCTGCCGAGAACGGAAACCTCTCACTGAGCCGATGCCCCGGGTCTGCATCACTGGCAACGACGAGAGCCCGTTCGATCACTCCGGAGCGGAGGAATCCGTCGACGATCTGCAGCGCGGTCAGGACGCCACAGGTGCCATTCGCGATATCGAAAGAGAAGGTCCCGTGATCGCCCGTGTGCGGGTCTTCCGGATGAGCGCCGATATCGTCCTGAATCAGCGCGGCAAGAGCCGGCTCGCCAAGGTTCCGGTCGCGATACAAACCCGCGTTCACGAGCAGATCCAAGCCATCCGGGCTGCAACCGGCCTTTCCGAGGCACGACTGAGCCGCCGCTACCGCAAGGTGCAGTGCGCTGTGCCGCCTCAGCCATCCAGCCCGAGTGACCATCACCTGCTCAATGATCGTTCCCATAGCGCGCCACCAGTTCTTCGTCGATTTCCACAAGCACTACCCCGATCTCCAGCCCGGAGGCCAGGGAGATCAATGCAACTGTCTCTCCCGGTTTGATCCGGCCGGCCTCGAGTTCTTCGACCAATGCCACGGTATGAGTTGTCGAGGCTGTGTTCCCGTATCGATCGACGGTGATGACCGCGTCATGGCGCGGACTGTCGCCGAACGACAGCGCCATCTCAGCCATGCCCTTCTTGATTGCACGCGCCGACGTTTGATGGGTGATCACATGGTCGATGTCATGGATCGACAGTCCGAGTGTGTCGAGTACCTCGTGCAGAAGTAACGGGGTATCGGCGATGGCGGCCTTTTGAATGGCTCGCGAATTGGTGAACATGCGAGCACCCGGCTCCCTGCCCTTCGGGTAAGCGAGACACAACCGGCTGTAGTCCGCGACCGTTGTAAACCCGGCGATGCGAATCCCGGCTGCGCCCACGGGCGCCCGTTCGAGGACGAGCGCGGCGCCCGCATCGCCCAAGGTCAAGGAAGCCAACTCTCTGCTCAATATGTTGTGAATATGCTTGGCAGCATTGTGACCGAGCTGAGAAATATACTCACCGCTGACAACCAGCGCCCGCTCGATCAATCCCAGGCGGATCCAATTGTTGGCCACCATCACCCCAGTGAGCATCCCAGCACAAGCATTGGAAAGATCGAAGCTCATAGCCCGGTCTGCACAGAGGTTCCGCGCGACGGCACTACTCATCGTCGGTTCGAGCCATTGAGTCATACCGCCCCTAAACTTGGTGATACTGCAGCTGATCACCACATCTATCGACTCGACGGCACAACCCGACCGACGCAAGGCATCCCGCGCAGCTGCTGTTGCGAGGGTGTAGGAATCCTCATCGCCCACGCTGACCCGCCGCTCGTGGATTCCAGTCAGTCGTTCGAGATCGATACCCGTGTCGTGGCGTGTTGTCGCCATCAAATCCTCAGTCGTAAGTCTGGTGACGGGAAGATGCCGACCTGCCCCCGCCACCCGCGTTCGATACGGCACTCGTCTGTCGTCATTTTCCGAGTCCGTCAACAGCCAGTGTTTGACCATTTCACTTGATACCTCGCGCCGGCGTTCCTGAATCGTGAGTTAGTGCATCGGCATCATCTGCATGGGCGGCAGTATGCCCATTCCGTGGAGACACATCATGAACATGTGGAACATCTGCATGGCATCCATGGCCGTCACCTCCTTCGTACTTGTGCCGAATCACTCAGGGGGATGGGTCGGTTCGCAGAATCGCCAGCCGGCTTCGATACTCGTTCTCATCTATATCCCCGCGCGCGAATCGCTCGGCAAGAATTTGCTCGGCGCTGTGTCGCGGCGGCGGAAAACTTTGCAACCGACTGCTTCCAGGCGGCTGACTCCCCGACTCTGTCGGTCCATGTCCGGCGTAGCGAATGAGCAGAAAGATCCCCAGGATCAGCAAGCCCCAAAACAAGGCCATACCTACGAACATCAGCAGGTAACCCCAACTACTGAAATAGTGATCGTCGTACATCACAGCGAGGCCTCCCATCTCTCCATGCGTGCCGTACGCACTTCCCCACCAGCGGAGCACTCACGCATACTCCTTCATGATGCGCCCTTACGCGACGCGCACACAGAGTCTTTCTGCTCATATCGGCAGATGCGCCAAGCCCCGCCATGCTGCCGCAAGTCCGTGTTTGTAGAGCACTTCTGCTCCACCTTCCCCAAGCGTGCCGGCGCAGGAATCTTCCCGATCAACACGACGTTTCAAAGAAGTAACGCGGTGGTAATCGACAACCCAAGATCGATTGAGAAGTGCAGACCATGACGAACCTCCCCGAGATCGAGGAGCTACTCTCGACGACCGTTTCATGCGCCCCTCGTAGGGACGGATCCGACGGGGGTGCTCCCCTGTCCACTCCGGGCGTCATGCTGATCGACCCACGGTTCGGTCAGCTGGCTGCCCAGTTCTTCCGCCTCTTCGAACGCCCTTCCAACGGCGGCGGAGCGCTGGCGGTCTACCTCGAAGGAGAACCGGTACTCGACATCTGGTCCGGGTGGTCGACCCGCGAGACCCGTTGGAACGCTTCCACGGTATCTGTGTCCTTCTCCACCGGAAAAGGGGTTGCCAGCACGGTATTGCACCGTGTCGCAGAACGTGGGCTCATCGACTACGACGCACCCATCGCGAAATACTGGCCCGAATTCGCTTACGCCGGCAAGGATGACGTAACCGTACGGCAACTGTTGACCCACCGTGCCGGGCTACATCGCGTTCGCGGACTTGTCACCGGCCGACTTGCGATGCTCGATCACGACGGCATGGCCAACGCCCTGGCCTCGGCAACACCGGATATCCGTCGCCTCGACTCACCCGGGTATCACGCAGTCACATTCGGATCTCTCGTCGCCGAACTCACGACGCGGGCAACCGGAACATCGTTTACCGACCTTGTACGTACCGAGATAGCGGAACCTCTTGACATTCCGGACTTCTGGTTCCAGGTCCCCGAAGACGAACGTCATCGAATTGCGAAGCTGTTTCCTCATATCAATCAGTTCAAAGTGCCGTGGGATACAGCTTCTTACGCTTTGACCCGTCTACCTGTCCTCAAGAACATCGCGGATGCCGGAATGCCGGCAGGCTTCGACGAACTCGTCCGCAATCCCGTCATCCATGATTACGTGATGCCTGGTTGGAACGGTGTGTTCAGCGCGCGAGCTCTTGCTCGCATGTATGCAGCACTTGCCAATCGAGGAATGGTCGGAGGAATCAGGTTCTTGAGCGAAGACACCCTCGAACAGATGGGTGAAGTGCAGACCACTGCGCGCGATTACGTTCTCGGAGTCCGCATGAACTGGCGGCTGGGTTATCACTCGGCATTTGTAACCAGCCGCACCCAGTCGTTGCAAGCCTTCGGGCACTACGGGCTCGGCGGATCAGGTGCGTTCGCTGACCCGGAAACTCGTTTGTCCGTCGCATTCGTCACGAACCGAATGGGTGGGTCTCTGACTCCGTTCGCCGACCTCCGGTTGGCCGGACTGGGTGCCAGAGCGGAATCCATCGCCCGCGCACTATAGGCACTATAGGTTGGTCGCCTGCTCGATCAGCGGCGTCGCGTCCACCGCCAGAATTCATCGCACCCCCACACCAAGACCGGTAAGGGCAGCAACCACAGAACCTGATACCACGTGGGCGAGACTGTGCCGAAGACACGCTGCGCCGACGGAAGCGTCACCACAACAGCGGCGAAGACAATCTCGAACGCAATCCCCCAGAGCAACAACCGATTCGAGAACAATCCGATCTTCCACAAGGATGCATGCTCTGTTCGAGAAGCGACGGCGGTTCCGATCTGGCACGACACGATCCCGAGGAAACTCATCGTCGTTGCCAGCTTCCAGGTGTGTTCGAGCGCACCTGAAGACACGTCGGCTCCGAAAGTCCAGCCTCCAGATAGAAGAGCGGCCATGAACAAGACCATGACTGCTGCAGCCGACGCGCCACCGAGCACGCCCCACGATCGCACCAGCATCATCTTGTCCACCACATTCTGTGAAGCTTTTCGCGGTGCCCGATCCATCAAGCCAGGCTCCTCCCGTTCCCTACCGAGTGCCAATGCGGGCAATGTCTCAGTGCCCAAATCGATTGCCAATATCTGCATCACGGTCAGGGGAAGTGGAATCTGACCGCCGGACAGGGCATACACCAGGAAGGGCACCACTTCGGGAGTCGCGTGCGCAAAAATGTAGACGATGAATTTACGGACATTGTCATAAACCCTGCGCCCAGCTTCGACCGCGTCGACGATAGTGGCGAAATTGTCGTCAGTGAGAACCATCGTCGCAGCCTCCCGAGCGACGTCAGTGCCGGACCGTCCCATCGCCACTCCGATGTCCGACCGTCGCAGAGCTGGAGCATCATTGACACCGTCGCCGGTCATCGCGACCACATAGCCACCGGCGCGAAGCGCATCTGTGATCCGAAGCTTCTCTTCCGGCGAACTCCGAGCGAAGATGATCTCGTTGTCGGTATACAGGAGTTCGTCGAGATCCTTCTCCGACATTTCCTCGAGTTCAGATCCGGTGACTACCTGAAGGCCCCCTCGGCCGATTCCCACACTTTCTGCAATTCCGCGTGCGGTGAGTCCATGATCGCCGGTCACCACAATGATGCGAATGCCTGCAGTATGGCATTTCTTCACCGCGGCAGCGACTTCCGGGCGTGGAGGGTCGATCATCGCCACGATCCCTAGCAGTGTCATGTCTCGTTCGATGTCGAGACGAGACAATTGCTCCTCCTCGCCGATGATCGACAATCGTTCCGCCACGGCGATCAGTCGTAGTCCTTCCCGTGCCCAATCGTGGACCGCCGACGCCACCTCGGAACGCTCCGAGGACGTCAGATCATGCTCAGACGCATCGACCCCCACAATTCGGGAACACAAACTGAGGATCTCCTCCGGCGCCCCCTTCGCCTGGATCCGAAATTCATCTCCGACCCGGTCCACTGTCGACATCCTGCGAAGCTCGGGATCGAAAGGAAAAATCGTGTGGTGCACGTGAGTGGTCGCCGACAACGGCTCACCGATATCTGCCGCAGCCCGCAGCATCGCCAACTCGGTCGGGTCCCCCGAATCGTCCCCGCCGTCTTCAACGCGGCCGTCCCCGATTTCCGCATTACAACAGTAAGTGATCGCATGCGCTACACGACGCGGGACAGACCCCTCGGGCCACGTTGAATCGGTTGCTCCATTTGCGTCGAAGGAAAGAACGCCACCAGGCGTCCACAGTCTGGTAACCCGCATTCGATTCTGTGTCAGAGTTCCGGTCTTGTCGGTACAGATCACGCTCGTCGAACCGAGCGTTTCCACCGCCGAAATCCTTTTGACCAACGCCCCTCGTTTAGCAAGGGTGCGTACTCCAACTGCCAGCGCCAACGTGATGATCGGAAGGAGCCCTTCGGGAACATTGGCAACCAGGAGTCCGATCGCGAAGTTGATCGAATCTCCCCAGGACAATCCCGCAATCAAGCTACCGAGGGGGATGAATGCCGCGCCCATCACCACCGCTACACAGGCGATCAGCCAGGCAACCTTCTTCACTTGTTTCTCGAGTGGACTCTCGTCACGACCCACACGCTGTGAAAGGGCAGCGATACGCCCGATCTCAGTACGCATACCAGTTGCGAAGACCAATCCCGTAGCTTTGCCGCCGAGCACATCCGTTCCACTGAAGGCGATGTCTCGGGCCGAAACCAAAGGCCCTGCATTACTTGTCGAATCCGCAGAAACAGTGACCGGAACCGACTCTCCGGTCAGCGTGGACAGATCTACCTGCACCGAGCCCGATATCAGTCGTACATCTGCCGACACTCGGCGACCTTCGTCGAGAATGATCACATCACCTGGAACCAAGGTCCGTGCATCCACCACTTGCTCAAAGCGGTCACGGACCACAGTCGCCGTTTCAGGGAGAAATGCAGAGAGCGCCTCCACCGCTTGTTCGGCATGTAATTCCTGGACGAACGCGAACAACGCATTGACGAGAATCACCAGGACGATCGCCACCGCCAGTGGAGAAGCTCCACTGACAACAGCAAGCCCAGCGGCAACCCACAGCAGCAACGCGAGGGGATGAGTCAACTGCCCGAGTATCTCGCCAGGCCACTCACGTCCACGCCGACGCTGCAGTTCGTTGGAACCATGAACAACGGATCGACGTTCGGCTTCTCTGGCCGAGAGACCTTGCCGATCTGACCTGAGATCTCGAAACATTCGTTCCACGGATTCACGCGGATTCACCGCATCCGATTCCGAATCAGCGACCGCCTCGGACACATGCACACCTCCTCACGAACCGAGAACCAAACGCAACTACTCCGATCGAGGTTTCCCTGTCCGAGGACGCAATACCAGGGCACTCGGTCGTCAACTCGGGCCGTACAACCCACTGATCGAATCAGTGTCCGCCTGCCGTGCAACTAGTGACTTTCGGCCATGTATGCAATCGACACGCAACGCGAAGCTTGACGAAGACCGGACATGCCTGCAGATCCGCCCGCACGACAGTGCTCGTCTGGCACCCTGTCCCGCACAGAATCGAGAATCACCATGAGCGCCACCATCATCGTCGTCGTGGTTGCGGTAATCCTGTTCCTGATTTTCGCAATGGCGATACGAATCGTCACACAGTACGAGCGCGGTGTTCATTTTCGGCTCGGACGGATCATCGCGGTACGAGATCCGGGTCTTACGCTAATTATTCCCGCTGTCGACCGTATGACCAAGGTATCGATGCGTATCGTCACGATGCCGATCCAGTCGCAGGGAATCATCACACGAGACAACGTCAGCGTGGATATCGCAGCCGTTGCATACTTCAGAGTCATCGACGCGGAAAAGTCCGTGGTGACAATCGAGAGCGTCAACTCTGCCATCGATCAGATCGCGCAAACCACTCTCCGCAACGTGGTGGGTCAGCATTCTCTCGACGAGGTCCTGTCGGAAACGGCCGTGATCAACACCAGCATCCGTCAGATACTCGATACTACGACACTCGACTGGGGCGTCGAGGTAACGCTGGTAGAACTCAAGGACATTCAGCTTCCGGAAAGCATGAAACGAGCCATGGCGCGGGAAGCAGAGGCAGAACGAGAGAAGCGGGCAAAGATCATCGCAGCGGAAGGGGAAGCGCGCGCCGCCGCTGCACTCGGCGAAGCGTCGGACACCATGATGGATTACCCGTTGGCGCTACAACTGCGCAACCTGCAGACCCTCGCAGAGCTCGGCGTCGAGAAGAACACGACCGTTGTGTTCCCGGCCCCCCTGATGAGCGCGATCGGCGAACTCGGTTCGTTCCTTCACCGAGAAAATGCGTCTGCGGAAGAGCTCTCCAATCGTAGTTCGAAAGACAACGGCTCGAGGGAAACGGCCTTCGACGCCGGCTCTCTCACCCTCGGTCAGTCATGATGTTCCCTTCTGGCCGAACCGATCCGGACGGCCGGCACCATGCGTAGGGATCTTATTCGCACGGCCATTGAGCCCAGTCACTGGTGGAATCAAGCTCCCTGGTCCTCGAACCAACTCATGCGTCCATCGGATCGACTCTGGTCTTCATTGGTCATCAGTGCAGTAGCGATCGGGGCTCTAGCCGTCCCTGTTGCAGCAGCAGTCGGCACTTCCGTCTACGCATCAGGCCGAGCACGAATCGAACAACAACACAACGTCTACAGCCAATGGAGCGGCACGGTCAGTGCGACTCCTGGGGTATCCGTGGACGGGATATTCGGGGCGAAGGCCACCACAGGCTCGCGCAAGGACGTGACATGGACCATGAACGGGATCTCCCGGACGGAACCAATGACCGCTCACTTCGACGCACGCCCGGGAGAGACGATCACAGTTTGGACGGATGAAGCAGGTGATCAGGTTCCACCTCCTCCTCAGACGTCGATCGCAGCTGTCGACGGCATCGCTGCCGCGATCACGTTGTACTCGGCGACCATTCTGTCGACGCATGTAACACTCAGCGCTGCAGGATCATTGATCCGCTGGTACAACGACCGCGCGTGGGAGAAGGAGTGGTCGAGCAAGGCCCCACCACTCGCATGACGTGCCGTACACCAGAGCATCGGCGAAGTTGGATCGAGCAGAAGTCGGATCGAGCACGTGTCAGCCTCCACACCTACGGCGTCCCTCGAACTGCTGATTCCGGCGCCCGTCAGGATACGTGCGACGGGTCGGAACTGATCAGTCTGCGTTGCAGGACAGATGTTGCAGAACATATGCAGATCACGCCCCTCCGCCCGCCTCCTCGGATTGATCTGCGAGGACGAAGTAACTTTCTTCTTCTTGCCGAAAATGCAACACCAGCACCGCATACAACCCATACAGACAGGCGAGAAGGTCTCCGACCTGTGTGTCGGCCACTTCCCCTCGCGCGTCTGCAACCCGAACATGATTGTCTAGCCGTCGACAAAGCCTCTCGATTTCGGAGTGTGCGTCGGCCACCGCGGAAATGGACTCGGCACCGCCCAACGAATGCTCCAGCGCCGGGTAGAGTTTCGCCCCCTCAGCCCGCTCATGCGGAAGAACCACGTCTTGAAGAAAACGATCGGTCTGGTGAAGTCGCCGAAGCGCCCATGTACGGTCGCCTCCAACGAGAGCTTCCGCAGTGGCACGAATGATATCGAGATCCGCACGTATACGGCGATGCTCAATCGAGAATCCGCGAAGCATCTCATTGAGCTCAGGACCGAGCGGCGGTGTGCTCAACCTCCCCCGTCCGAGCGCGCGTAAAGCGTTCAGTATGACTGCAACGTCAATCACCTCCTGTAACAACGCCCCTACCGCCGGGACCAAGAACCCGAGAGCCGCAAATATCATCGCGATCCCCGAAAGGCCGGTGCCGATGGTGGCGCTCTGCAGCGCAATTCGACGAGATCGCCGAGCAATATCCATTGCATCAGCCATTCGAGACAACCGGTCGGTCGTCAGGACGACGTCAGCAGCTTCGGATGACGCAGTGGCACCGCGTGCACCCATGGCAACGCCGACGGACGCTGCGGCGAGCGCCGGCGCGTCATTTATTCCGTCACCGACCATCACCGTCACGGCGCGCTCCGATTCTTCGCGCACTCGCGCGACTTTGTCGGCAGGTTCCTGTTCCGCATGAACCGCGTCCAGTCCGAGAACACATCCGACTTCGACCGCCGGTTCGGGACGGTCGCCGGTCAGCATCACGATCTTGGTGATCCCTGCCGATCGCAAACGGCGTATCGTCCAGCGCGCATCACTGCGAATTGGATCGGCCAGGAACAGCGCCCCCCTGAGCTGATCGTCAATGCGCACCCACACAACGACGGCCCCGTCGAGCCGCGCCCGATTCTCCACTGAGGCCGCCCAGTCCGGACGATCGATCGTGTCGGCGATCCTACCTACTTCGACATCATGACCGTCAACCTTTGCACTAACCCCATACCCTGGCCGTTCGGTCACCGATTCGGGGGTACTCAGTGACAAACCTTGCGCGCGAGCACTTCGGACGATGGACTCCGCCAAGATGTGTGAGGACACTTGGTCTGCGGATGCAGCCAGGCGAAGAATTGACGAACTGTCGTCGTGGTCTCCGCAGACGATGTCCGATTGCGTGGGTTTCCCGGTTGTCAATGTCCCCGTCTTGTCGATGACAAGAGTCCGTGCATTTCCCAACATCTCCAAAGCACCGCCGGACCTGACGATCACACCGATTCGAGACGCCCGAGACAAACCGGAGACGATCGCCACCGGCGCAGCCAACAACAGCGGGCAGGGGGTCGCGACGACCAGTACGGCGACCGCACGTGCCGCGGATCCACTCCACATCCAGGCGAAGCCACTCACGAGCAATGTTGCAGGTATGAACCACGCCGCCACGCGATCGGCAACACGCACGATCGGCGCGCTCTCGGCTGCCGCTTCCTGCGCAAGCGAAACAACACCGGCATAAGTGCTCGATCGGGCGGGCCGACTCGCCTCGATACGGCAACCGGCACCCGCGTTCACTACGCCACTGCGGACCGAATCACCGATCGAGCGCTCCACTGCCTTCGACTCACCTGTGAGCGTTGATTCGTCGAAAACTGCCGGTTCACCGACGACCCAACCGTCGGTGGGTACAACTTCTCCCGAGCTCAGGAAGATTCGGTCTCCTGGCACAATCTCGTCGACGGCCACCCTCCGAAGTTGACCGAACTCTTCGCGTTGCGCGGTCCTCGGGGCATGTTCACGAAGCGAACGCAAATCTCGCGCCGCTCGACGATTGGCCGCAGCATCGAGAGTTCGCCCGGTCGCCAGCATGACTGCAATCAACGCTCCGGCCAGATACTCCCCTATCCAGATCGTCCCGAGCAGCGACAGCACGGCAATGACGTCTACCCCCGCCTGTCGTTTGCGCAACCCTTCGATAACCCACCACCCTGCCGGGAGCAACGCAACAATGGTGCCGAATACCCACAGCCCATCTGCCAAGACTCGCTGATCGAGCATCCGCGCGAGGAAACCGACCGCCAGGGCGGTCGCAGTCACGATCAGCAGAATAGGCTCGGCGATCGTTGTCAAGCGCTGGAACAAATTTCGGATCAGCGACATGTTCTCAGGGTCCCCATCCATTCGACATGATCACTAGTGCCGTAATGCCCGACTACAACATCGGAATGCCCCGAGACGATCGACCCACCACTTCGTCAGACTTGGAGGACCGTAGAAATCGACGCATCTCCCAGCGCGCAATAGTTTCAGTTTCGAGGAGCAGATCACATGAGCCGGCATGCTCCGTATCTCGACGTCAAAGAGACAAGTACCGGAGTGGTCGTACTTGCCGGAAGCCGCGCGTACAAGGTCAAGAAGGCCGTCTCCACGCCGTTCCTCGATTTCAGTGAGCCGTCACAACGGGAAGACGCTCTGCGACGTGAACTCGCGTTGAACAGGAGGATTTGCGCGGAGGTCTATCGCGGAGTGACGCACGTAGTCGATCCGTTGGACCACTCACGTGAGCCGATTCTGGTGATGGAACGAATGCCCGATGATCGACGACTATCCGCATTGGCGGCGACGAATGGGGATATCGCGTACCCATTGGAGCAGATCGCGACAACTTTGTCGGAGTTTCACGCACGCGCAGAAAGGAGCGAGCGTATATCGGAGCAGGGAAGATCCTCCTGTGTCGAACTCCGTTGGAATGCAAATCTTGCCGAACTGCGCCAACTGTGTTCGGGGCTCGTTCCACCTGGCCGACTCGATCATGTCGAGTCGATGTACAAGAGATATCTGCGTGGGCGTGCGCGCCTGTTTGATTCGAGAATTTCCACGGATCGCATCGTGGACGGCCACGGAGACCTACTCGCGGATGACATTTTCGTGCTTCCCGACGGACCCAAAATTCTGGACTGCCTGGACTTCGACGATCAACTCAGGTGTGTCGACATTCTCGACGACAGCTGTTTCCTCGCCATGGACTTGGAATTCCTCGGCCATGAGTATCTCGCGCGAATGTTTCTCGCATCCATGGTGACGAAATCGAGTGATCAGCCGCCGATCTCGCTGATCGATCACTACATCGCCTACCGTGCGATCGTACGCGCCAAGGTCGACGCTTTGCGTCTGCAGCAAGGAAATTCGGACAGTTTGGCAGGGCTCGAACGCCACCTGATTCTTGGTGAGAACCACCTGCGCAGCGCACAGGTCAGACTGTGCCTGGTGGGCGGCTTCCCTGGGACCGGTAAGTCGACACTTTCTGCTGCACTTGGTGAACACACCGGCGCTACCGTCATATCCAGCGACCGAGTACGGCGCGAACTCGTCAGCTCCGGTGCACTCGGCGGCTCCGCCGACACCTATCGGTCCGGGCTGTATTCACCCGATTCGGTTCACACTGTGTACAGCGAGATGCTCCGGCGGGCCCACCATCGTCTCTCGATGGGTGAATCGGTCGTACTCGACGCAACGTGGGCACGATCTCGACACCGCAGGGAGGCCGAATCATTATGCACAGCAACATCATCAACACTGATCAGTTTGTCGACCAGCGCTCCGCTGCCCGTCGCAGTACAACGAATAGCCATGCGAACCGACACGCTGTCCGACGCCACCGCGGCAACGGCAGTCGCTATCGCGCAAGAACACGACCCATGGCCGGAAGCGATATCGATCGATACCGACACATCCATCGACGCCAGCGCCGCGTCGGCGCTGGATGCCTGGAAAAATTCAATCAACGTGGGTTAGTAGTATCATTTCGAAACGGTCAATACTTCGTCTAGTGGACGACGGCCGGTCTCCTCTGGGCGATGTTCCCCGACTCCGACTTCGGACGTCCCTGCATCGTGTGCAGTGGCGGACGGATTTCTCTGCACCCCCACACGAATCATGACCTGGGGATACTGAAGCGTCTCGCCCGATCTCGAGGCAACATCTCGAACAATTTCCCGGCTCGAATCCACTTCTGTCAGATGCGTCAGAGGACAGGTGGCAAGGTGCGATGCAGTGGCGTGCAGCAGCAGCGAGGACATCGCCTGACCCACGTTCAGCCAGTCCATCGGCAGATCTGCAACCGAACTGAGCAACATCAAAGCTGCATCGTCTCCGACTCCGTATCCGATTCTCAAATGCCCGGATGGAAACCCTCGCGCGGACGCAGATTCGTGAACCGACAGCGCATCCGGTAGCACACCTCGCGGCAATCCGTCTGCTGTCGGAGTCGGGCGGATCCAGCTCTCCAGTTCGTTCCAGTACGCCGGATCGCTATGGTGCTGCTCTGCTGAAAGAGTTGCCGCGCGATCAAGCATTCCCGCGAATCGCTTTGACAAGCTGATCGCCGAGACGCCGAACACCGAGGCGTGCTGGGCAAGGTTGACCAGGGAGCCGAGGGGAGGTGCATCGAATGGCCGGCGGTCGGACCTTCGGCGCTCCAGAGATGCGAAGAGTGCTGCCTCGGAACTCATCGCGCGTGGGCGCCCTCTGAACGTGATCACCGCGAGCAGATCGGGTTGCCCTCGGTCGGGAAAATTTGCCACGATCGGCTCGATGAGATTGTGTTCCAAGGTCACTCGCAAATGATGTAATGCAGCACCGCAACTGATGATCAACTGCCTCCCCGCGGGATCCTCCACCGGGATCGAGCGCAGCCGATCGACACGTAGTTCAAGTGTGCCGCGCTGCAATCTCCACGACCACGGCTGGACATTGTGAACGGACGGTGCGGTGCAGGCCCAACGGACAGCATTGGTGATTGTCTCGGCATCCGCGCTCGCGTAGTGCACCATGGTCGATCACTCTCGTCGAAGTGGTCCGCTGTCGGACGAGCGGCGAACGTCTCTGTTGATCGTGTCCCCCGGCACGTGGTGTTCGCTACGGTCCTTTGTCATCGTCGAACTGCCGTGAAGCATCCTCCGTTCTCGCGGAATACTCGAACGTACCGCTACGGAGTTGCTCCACGATGCCGTCCGCCCACTCGTCGATGTCGGACCAGTCGCGCGCATCCGAATATCTACCGCCCATGATCTTGAAGACAACGCGACCCAACAGTGGCCAGTCTCCCCGTGTCAGCATGCCGGCGAATCTACGATGGTCGCGCAAGTCGGCAGACTCGCGGAGTTTCGTCACGGTCTTGGGTTCAGACGCTGTCGTTCTGATTCGACGAGTCAGACGAGGAGCCAGAAGAGTTGACGTCGCTCCCCACGTCGCGACTGAAAAAGCCCACACCGGTTGAGTCTTCGCTGCCGAACTCCGACGAAAGACCGCTTCCCTTGCTGCGGGCAGCCAATCCATTCCGTGAATGGCGCTTCCCACGATCACAGCGTCGAACCATTCGTGCCCTGGGTCCTCTTCCACTGCCGACAGTGACACGTCGAATCCCGGGACGCTACATCGGTCGGCTATCTTCCGGGCGATTCCTCGAGTCGACCCGTTGGCACTCGCGTACTCGATCAGCACTTTGATCATCGTCACCCGTTCCAGTCTGGTAGTGGCACCGACCAGACCAGCTTCGTACCGCTTCCAGGGAGCGGCCGTACCTCGAACGTCCCGTCCCGTGCGAGCGCCCTGTCGCACAGGTTCTTCAATCCACGCCGGTGTGTGGTCGGTTCGAAACCTATTCCGTCATCCTCGATCACGATGGTCAATGCATCGTGCACGTCGATGGTGATCCCGACGGTGGACGCGTGGGCATGCTGGACCACGTTGCTGAGAGCTTCTCGTACTACCGCCTCAGCTTGCTCTCCCAACGAGGCATCTACAACTGATAGCGGCCCTCGGACTTGGACAGTTATCCGCAATTCGGTGTCAGCGCTCGCTTCTGCTACTACCTGGTTCAATCGTTTTCGGAGAGACAGCGCTCCGTCGTCACCTGAATGCAGGTCGAAAATGACACGGCGAATGTCCTGAATTATTTCTTGCAGGTCACCGATGGTCGCGTCGAGACGCCTCTGGACTTCCGGCGCGCGCGCACGCTGAAGGGTCCCCTGTACGGACAACCCTACGGCGAAGAGCCGCTGAATCACGTGATCGTGAAGGTCACGAGCAATCCGATCCCGATCCGAGAGAATATCCATTTCGCGCATCCGACGCTGATTGTCAGCCAGCCGCAGTGCAACCCCGCCCTGGTCTGCGAACGCCGACATCAACGAAACTTGATCGGCGGTGTATTGCTCAGATCCCTTTACTTTCAACACGACCAGAACGCCCTGAATGTACTGGCCGTCTCTCAGCGGCAGTACGATCGCGGGTCCGTACTCGTTCTCGTCACCGAATCCAGGATCGAAGGCCAACGACTCGGTTGAAATCGGCATCTTCGACCTGTAAGCGGCACCGGACGTCGAGCAGTCCAACGGAATGCTGTGCCCCACCAGGATGTCGGATTCGGGTCCACTGGCAACTGTGATTACCAGCTCGGCTGGCTCTCGTCCTGTTACTTCCGGGTCGGGGGGCACGGCGAGAAACGCACAGTCGGAGTGTGTGAGAGACGAGGATCTGTCTGTGATCAATTGAAGGACCTCCAGCGGATTCACCCCGGCCAACAACTCGGTGGTTACCTCGCTGGTCGCCTGCATCCACTCCTGCTTCATCCGAGCCAACGCGTAGAGCTGCGAATTGTCGATCGCGATTCCAGCGGCTGCAGCAAACCCGAGAACTGTCATTTCGTCGCGCGCAGAGAACTCCTCTCCGTTCGATTTCTCAGCGAGGTAGAGATTTCCGAAAACCTTGCCGCGCGTCTGAATCGGCACCCCGAGAAAGGTTCTCATCGGCGGATGGTGTTTCGGGAAGCCGACCGAGGCGTCGTGCTCCGCCAGATCGCCCAACCGCAACGGCCTCGGATCGGAGATCAGAACGCCGAGCACACCGCGCCCGCGCGGAAAGTCACCGATCAGCTTCGTCGTCTCCTCGTCGATTCCTTCGAAGACGAACTGGTTCAACTCATCGCCCTCGCCGACTACACCGAGCGCCCCGAACTTCGCGTCGACCAACGCGATGGCAGATTTGACGATCGTCCGTAGCGTCGAATCCAGATCCAGACCGGAGGACACTGCCAGCAAGGCTTCGAGAAACCCGTCGACGTGGATGAGTTGTTCCATCGGGACGCCCAAGTTGACCGACGTCGTCCCGCTCTCCAGGCGGGAGCCCGACTCGCTGTTCGTCATGGCGGCGGCAGATGTTCGTGCATCTTTGTTGCCAGTATCGCCGCCTGAGTTCGTCTCTCGACGCCCAGCTTGCTCAACAATCGCGACACGTAGTTCTTCACTGTCTTCTCCGCCAAGAACATCCGCGCCGCGATCTGTCGATTCGTCAATCCTTCTCCGAGCAATCCCAGCAAAACGCGCTCTTGTTGGCTCAGTTCCTCGAATGGACCGTTCTTATCCGCTGCATCGGTTCGCAGCTTGGCCATCAATGCGGCAGCAGCCCTGTTGTCGAGTAACGATTTCCCCGCACCGACATCTCGAACCGCTCGGGCGAGATCCAGGCCTTTGATGTCCTTGACCACGTAACCACTCGCACCGGCCAGGATCGCGTCGAGCATCGCCTGGTCGTCCTCGAAGGAGGTGAGGATCAAACACCGCAAACCAGGCAACTTCGACAGAAGTTCACGGCACAGTTCGATGCCGTTTCCGTCAGGAAGCCGAACGTCGAGCACAGCCACGTCGGGCTTCAGGGCCGGGATCCGCGCAATGGCATGGGCGTAGTCCGACGCCTCTCCAACGACTCGCAACCCTGGGTCGTCCTCCAGCAACTCGACGAGGCCGCGCCGAACAACCTCGTGATCATCCACCAGGAACACGTCCGTCATCGAACCATCCGTTCTGCCACCATCGGCGCATTCGCCCACATAGAACGACTACCCAGCGGCGGACGAACGAATCACCCCGCTCAACTCAGGGTGAGGACATCCGCGACGGATCGTCGTGGTGTCTCCGCCGGCCGGGTGGCTTCCGGCGCTCGCCCGATTCGGACCAACATCTGCGGCACGCCGATCTCAGGAACCAGTTTCCCGATGACCGAACGACTCACTGTCACTTCGGTCATGTGCGAGAGCGGGCAAGTCGCCGCGCCTCGCACCGTCGACTCGAGTAAGACGCGAGAGAGCGCTTGCCCGGCTCGCAACCAGTCGATACGTGCGTCAGCCGGGGTACCGAGGGCCACGACAGAGGATTCGTCGATCGGGCCACCGACTTCTACAGGCGAATCGGGACGGAAGGGAAATTTCCGTCCCAGCGGAACGCCACCGGCGCCGGAAACAAGTGCGGTTGCGGGAATACCGCCCGATTTCAAAGAATGCCCAGCCCACCAATGAAGCTCGGCTTGATACTCCGAGTCGTATCGTCTGGCTGCAGCTGTCGCTTCTGTCGCGGCGGTCAGGCCGGTCCGTTGAGCCTCGTTCAGCACCACAACTCCCACCTCCCAGCCCGCGGCATCGTGAGCCACACTGTCGATCACGTCGTCGATCTCCTCGAATATCCCGAAGGATCGCCGGTCGGTCCGCCGACGTCGGATAGCCGTCAACATGTCGAAGTCGTGGGAACGGGGATGCCCGTCATGCCGAAAGGTGATTGTGGCAAGAAGACTCGGGGACACCGCACGTTGTTCGTAGTGAATCTCTGCGTTCCAGCGCAGCCCCAAGAGACCTACTCTCAGATGGTCGAGAGCAGCACCGCAACTGATATGCAGTTGCCGCCCCGTGGGATCGGCAGCGCGCAGCAGCCTGCTGTGATCACCGAACAGTTGCAGCTTGCCGTCCGTGTAGATCCATCGCCAGGGTTGGCTGTTGTGCAGAGACGGCGCACGACACGCGAGATCGACAGCAAGTTGGATCACGCTCGAATCCGGTCTGGTGAGGTCCACGTCTCCTCCGATCTCGGGCGGCCCAACGCCATTCGCACGGCCCTCAGTAGAGAGCGTTGCAGGATCACACGTTTCGCAGTAGTGCCAATGGTCACCGACGAACCGATTGTGTGAATGTAGATCCAACCGACTGGTGACACCGAAAATGACTTTCTCCTCTGCCGTCGCCGATGGCTTTCGCGAAAAATTCGGTCACGTCCAGTTGGCATCCATCGCGATGAGCAAGGAGAACAGTCGTGAAAATCAACCCACCTGTCGTTGTCGGATTTGACGGGTCTTCGCAATCACGGGACGCGGTGTGGTGGGGCGCGCATGAAGCCGCACTCACAGGCGCACCTCTACTCCTCCTGACGACAATGTTCACCCCGACCACCTACGGCGTTCCGATCGGTATGCCGGCGTTCTACTTCGACGAACAAGAAGCAGCCGCCAAGAAACGACTTGCCGAGGCGACCGAACTGGCCAAGCAAGCGATCGGCGACAGTGCAGTCGAGATCGATGTCGAACTGGCGTCGGATCCTCCGATTCCAGTCCTTCGCCATATCTCCAAAACTGCCCGGGTCATCGTCGTCGGAAGCCACGGACACGGCGAATACACCGGCGGTCTAGTCGGTTCGGTGAGTTCGTCGCTGGCAGTGCACTCCCTGTGCCCGGTCGCCGTCATTCGGGGACTCGCTGGCGACGGGGATGTCGCCACTCGTCCTGTTGTAGTCGGGGTCGACGGCAGCGTACACAGCGAACCCGCCATCGCAACCGCCTTCGAGGAAGCCTCCATTCGCGGCGTGGAGTTAGTTGCGGTCCACGCATGGTCCGACGTCGCCCTCGACGTAGTTTTCTCGAAGTTCAGGGAGGTCGATTGGCACGCTCGTCAGGACACCGAGCGCGCGCTACTCGCCGAAAGTCTCGCTGGCTACGCCGATCGCTACCCAGATGTCGGCGTCAACACCGTCGTCGTGAAGGACAGGCCTGGGCGGAATCTCGTGAATCACACCGAACGAGCGCAACTGGTTGTCCTGGGTCGACGCGGTCGTGGCGGATTCAGTGGGATGCTCCTCGGTAGCACCTGTCGAGAGGTGCTTCACGACGCGCACTGCCCGGTGTTGATCGTCAACAGTCACCGATGAACGAGATGACTCCCCGAGTTCCCGCTGCACAATGGATGATGTCGTGGCACGTCGACAGACCCGGCCCTGTCGAGACGCACCCACTCGTCAGAAGACTTGTACCACGCCCGACAATAGGTGCCGATGAACTACTCGTTCGGGTTCTCGCCTGCGGAGTGTGCCGAACCGACCTTCACGTCGCCGAAGGCGACCTGCCCGTACACCGCCGCAACATCGTCCCCGGTCACGAGGTGGTCGGGCTCGTCGAAGAAGTCGGAACATCTGTCGAAGCGTTCCTGCCGGGAGATCGTGTCGGGGTTGCGTGGCTCCACTCGACATGCGGTGAATGCCGCTACTGCCGACGGGGAGACGAGAACCTGTGCCCGAACTCCACCTACACCGGCTGGGATGTCGACGGTGGGTACGCCGAATATACGTCTGTGTCAGAAAGATTCGCACTCAAACTTCCGTCGGGATACCACGACAACGAGCTTGCACCACTCCTGTGCGCGGGAATCATAGGATTCCGCGCGCTCGAGCGCGCAGACCTACGCGAGGGAGGGCGGCTGGGAATCTACGGTTTCGGCGCGAGTGCACACCTTGCGGCCCAGGTGGCCATCGCTCGCGGCGCGGAAGTACATGTGATGACGCGCAGCGAGCCCGCGCGCGAGCTTGCCCACTGTCTCGGAGTCACTTCGGTACAGGGCGCATACGACCGTCCACCCGAACCACTCGATTCGGCAATGCTTTTCGCGCCGATCGGCGAACTCGTTCCCACCGCTCTCGAGGCACTGGACCGCGGAGGTGTCCTCTCCATCGCCGGAATACACCTCTCCGACATACCTGTGCTGAACTACCAGAAACATCTGTTCTACGAGCGCGAGGTTCGCTCGGTAAGTTCGAATACCAGGCGAGATGCTGTGGAGTTCCTCGAATTCGCCGGCAATCACCACCTCGATGTCCACACCACGCCCTATCCGCTCGCTCGTGCGAATCGCGCGCTGGAAGACCTGGCGGCCGATCGAGTCACAGGTGCAGCAGTACTGATGCCATGAGTATCTGGCGCCCCGAGAACTCCGAACACGCCTCGGTAGTCATTGGTGGACAAGTATTTCGAGCGGTCTTGTTCGACATGGACGGAGTGGTTACCGATACCCGACAAACGCATCGAGCGGCGTGGGGTTGCTTGTTTCACGAATTGAGCGAGAGTGGCAGCGTCGGGAACGTGGAACTCGATGACGAGAGCTACCGAGAATTCATCGATGGGAAGGAGAGAAATGCAGGTCTACGGTCATACCTCAACTCTCGAAACATTGAACTCCCCCTGGGGACTCCAGATGATCTCGTCGGCTCCGCGACGGTCGAGAACCTGCTCGAACGTAAAAATCGTTTCTTCCTCGCGGAACTGGAGCGAGAAGGAGTCCGGGTCATTGCCCCGACGGTAAGGTGGATCCGGCAACTACGCGCCGCCGGCGTACGTACAGCCCTGGTTTCGGCAAGTAAGAACGCGCCACGAGTGCTGGAAGCTGCCTGTCTCTCGAGCTGTTTTGACATCCGACTCGACGGCGGCGACATTGCACTACTCGGGTTGGACGGCAAGCCAAGCCCTGACACGTATCGGGAAGCCGCACGGAGGCTTGCGATTCCGCCCGCCGAATGCGTCGTCGTCGAAGACTCGATCGCCGGAATCCGCGCAGCCCGATCCGGTGGATTCGGTCTACCAATCGGACTTGGTTCGAGTGAACATCTTCATGCTCTGACCGAGAACGGCGCCGAACTCGCAGTCACGGACATCGGCGAGATCGACTTCCGCTTCGTCAGACCTACAGCACGCGAAGGCGACAACCACGATCCTGGATGCCGTCTCTGTGGTGTAGGAAACGAGACCGACTCGACACTCGAATATCGTGGGGTCGACCCGAGCGCCACTGGCCTTCGCGAGACCATGTCGACCGTGGGAAATGGCTTCTTTGCCACTAGGGGCGCGTTGTCGGAGTGCCACGACGATGGCATCCACTATCCCGGCACATACGTCGCGGGGTGCTATAACCGACTCACCTCGGACGTGGACGGACACTCACGCGAGGACGAAAGCATGGTCAATCTGCCGGACTGGACGACAATCGTCGTGACCGGTCCCGACGGAGAACGGCTCGACGAGAAATCAACGCTTGTCACTCACCACCATGAAAGCCTGGATCTCGCGCACGGAATCTGTTCCAGAGAAAGCGTGTTCAGCGATACGCGCGGTCGCGTCACTCGAATTCGACAACGCAGAATCGTGTCGATGGACGACCCGCACCTCGCCGCGATCACCATGACTGTCGCGGCCGAGAACTGGGAGGGAACAATCGACGTCACGTCCGGCATCACCACAAATGTTGTGAACAACAATGTTCCGGATTATTCGACTCTGGCCGGGAACCATCTCGATATCGTCTCGTTGGACACCATCGACGACCAATGCATTTCCGCAACGGTCCAGACCACTCGCTCCCACATCCAAGTCACCCAGGCCGAGCGCCTGCGCCTAGTCGACAGCGAAGAAGCCGTAACGCAGCGCAACCGTCGCGTGAGCACAGATCACTCCGGAATCATGCAGGTCGTCCGCTGCCGAATCAGCCGAGATCAACCGGCCAACGTAGAGAAGACATCAGCGCTCTTCACCTCGCGCGATCGATCGACACTCGATCCGAAGTCCGCAGCGTGGCAGCGAGTTCGAGAAGCAGAGACTCACGAGATACTGTTTCGACGCCACTGCTCCGCTTGGGATCGAGTCTGGCACCGATTTGCCATCACTCTCGCGGCCAGGGACTCCACGGCTCTCGCGACCAACGTCTCACTCCTCCACGTGCTTCAGACACTGTCGACCCACACGACAGATCTGGACGTCGGAGTTCCCGCTCGCGGACTCCACGGCGAGGCATACCGCGGCCACGTCTTCTGGGACGAGTTGTTCGTTGTGCCTATCCTGACGCGTCGGCTTCCCGAGCTGACATCGTCATTGTTGCTCTATCGGTGCAGACGACTGTCCCAGGCGCGCCGAAACGCGCGTGGACTGAATCTAGCCGGAGCGCTCTTTCCCTGGCAAAGTGGCAGCGACGGACGAGAGGAAACACCGACATTTCTCTTCAACCCGAGATCCGACCACTGGATGCCCGATCACTCTCGTCGTCAGCAGCATGTCAACCTCGCGATCGCCCACAATGTCTGGCACTACTGGCAGATGACTACCGACCTGGAATTTCTTGCCCATCACGGGGTCGATCTCCTCATCGAGAATGCGCGTTTCTGGATGGCAAAGTCCGAATACGACGCGAGCAGCGACAGATACGACATCCGCGGAGTCATGGGTCCCGATGAATTCCATGACGGCTACCCCGACCGCCCCGGCGCCGGGATCGACAACAACGCTTATGTGAACGTCATGACGGAGTGGTCGCTCATGCGCGCAGTCGACGCCGTTCGGGTACTCCGGAACGATAACCGCTACTTTCCCGGCCGCATCGATGTGAGTGAAGAAGAACTCACATCGTGGGACCGAATGAGCAGGCGGCTGCGCTTGACCTTCCTCGACAACGGCCTGATCAGCCAATTCGAGGGCTTCGGCGCGTTGACCGAACTGGATTGGGCCGACTACCGGTCACGATACGGGGACATCGGCCGCCTGGATCTCATTCTCGAGGCCGAGGGAGATTCGCCCATCCACTACAAGGCCTCGAAACAAGCAGACATCCTCATGCTGCTTTACGTCTTCACAGCGGAGGAACTGACCGAGTTGATCACACGGCTTGGATACGAGTTCGATCCCTCCGTGATACCTGAAATGATCGATTACTACTTGGAGCGCACCACACACGGTTCGACACTGAGCCGGATTTCCCACACCTGGGTCCTTGTACGGGGCAATCGATCACACTCGTGGGCGATGCTCCGCGATGCTCTGGCCGCGGATCTGTCCGACGCACAGCGCGGAAGTACAAGAGAAGGCATACATCTGGGCGCGATGGCGGGAGCGATTGACATTCTCGAACGCTGCTACACCGGACTCGATTTCCGGGACAATACTCTGTGGCTGCATCCGCAATTACCCCTCGAGCTGGATGAACTCGCCTTCACGATCTATTACCGTGGCCACCGCCTTCGAATACAGTGCACCCATTCGGATGTGACCGTGACATCGGAGACGAAAGATGTCCCACCGATAGAACTTTCGATACACGCCACAAGTTACACCCTTGCTGCAAGTTCCTCGGTGAACGTGGCGTCTACATCGCGGGCAGCTTCGGACACCGACGAAGTCTGAGCAGCGATCCCGTCACTCGACGTCAATTGGCGGATCGAGGGCGAATCCTGCGTCGGTCAGATCCGCATAGGCGGGCTCGCCGTGCGAACCGTCCTCTCGAACCTCGACGTATCTGGCCGAGTAGGCACGGGGATCAGCTGCGTTCCCCGATGCAGACAACCTCTCCAACACGACAGCGCCAGGCCATCGCGCATGCACCGCCGCAATCAGAGCCTTCCCGTCTACCGCCTCCGCCGAAAGCGGTCCGCCTTCACCAACGACCACCACATGCCGACCGTCTGTCAACAACCACACCCCTACCGGGAACGACCTGGCATCGACATTCTCGCCGATCACCGCCACTGTCTCCCCTGTTGCGCTCACCAACCGCGCAAACCTTTGCGAGTTCATTGTGCGCCTCCTGAGCAGCCGTACCGGTCGAGTCGCTACCTGCCGTCGACGCTAGCCCACAACAACCACCACCACAGGTGTCGACTGCACACGGACCAGAAGGCCGAAAGACCCTTTTTCGTGCACCTCGCGGCCCTGACCAGGACGTCCTGACTCCGGCACAATTCGAATCACGATCACCCGAGCACGGCGAGTGCACGTGAGCAATCGCCCTGTTGATTCCCGAGCGGAGCATTGGATGAAGACACTGGTCACGGCCGCAAGCCGCCACGGTTCGACAAGCGAAATCGCGGATTATCTCGCAAAATCCTTGCGAGAGGGCGGAATGGACGCCGACCGCCGCAATCCTGACGACGTTCTCGAACTCACCGAGTACGACACGATAGTCCTCGGGAGCGCGATCTATATGGGTCACTGGATGAAGGACGCAGAGGAATTCACCAAACGCTTCTCGGATGCATTGCGGCTTCGCCAGGTTTGGCTGTTCTCCTCGGGACCGATCGGTTCCGGCGAATCCACGACCGGTGTTCCATCCGACATCGCCACCTTGATGGAGAAAACCGGTGCCGTCGAACACAAATCGTTCGCAGGCAAACTCGACCGCGAAGGATTGGGGTTCGGTGAACGAGTGGCCGTACGAGTCGTTCACGCGCCCGAAGGCGACTTCCGGGATTGGGCTTCGGTTCGCTCCTGGGCTGAGTCGATCCGCGAGGCCGTTCGCACCACACGGGATTTCGAATCAGAGGAAACGTCATGAACCGCGGAGCACCAATCGTGGTGGGTGTCGACGGGTCGGCGCCGGCGCTGTCCGCAGTTCGATGGGCGGCCCGAGAAGCCGTACTTCGCACTCGACCGCTCCACTTACTGTCCGTGATGCCTGACGAAGCATCCACTTTCGGCGGTGCTGTCAAACTCGATGCACCACGGTTCCCAGACCAACGAACTGTTGGTCGCGAACGACTCTCCACCGCTCGTTCCGAGGCGCTGCTGTCCGCAGCGACGCTGGGAGACAGAGAATTACAGATCGTCGACAAGCTGAGATTCGGAAACGGTGTAGAAACACTCCTTGACGAATCCCGCACGGCTGCAATGCTTGTCGTCGGATCACACGGGCTCAACCAATTCGCCGACGCGATACTCGGCTCCGTCAGCGCGGCAGTGGTACTCCATTCGAACGTGCCTGTCGCAGTCATCCGAAACGTCCCGAATTCGAAACAGCCGCAGATGAGCGGCCCGATAGTGGTGGGTATCGACGGGACAGAGAACAGCGAACCCGCGATTGCCGAAGCGTTCGAGACCGCTTCACTCCACGGAGTGGAGCTCACTGCAGTCCATGCCTGGAGCGACTCCGACCTTACAACCGTGTTTCGCTCCGATCCTGACGGTGTATCGCTGGACTGGGACACGATCTCAACCGCCGAGCATGCGGTCTTGGCGGAAAGGCTTGCGGGGTGGAGGCAGGAGTACCCCGACGTCGCCGTTCGATGTGTCGTCGTACGTGACAATCCTGCAAGACAATTGGAAATCGAATCGAAATCGGCACAACTCGTACTCGTCGGACGGCGAGGACGGGGCGGATTCTCGTCGATGCTACTCGGCTCGACGAGTCGCCGTCTCATGCACACAGCGTCCTGCCCGTTGCTGATCATGCCGTCCCCCACCCGCCAGAAGGACCAGAACACGTGACAACGCACCTCGAACCCCAATCACCACCGAACTCGCCCTCGGACCGCAACCAATACTCCACCACAGTCAATCGACTCGCCGCGGAGTTCAAGGGACTCATCTCGGCGGAATGCATCAACATCGTCGTGACAGGGTGCCTCGACGATCTGTCCTGGACAACGCCGCAAGCCCGACCTGAACTCAGCGAACGACTCGCGCGGCAACGCATCATCAGCTATCTCGACAGCAAGGCCGACAACTTCAACTGAAGGGCTACGCATGACCGACCACAACGGAAGAAGCGCTCTCATTTCCGGAGGAGCGAGCCCGGTCGGTGCGGCCATCGCCAAAGCCCTGTCCGAAGAAGGCTTCGGAGTCCTCATCGGCGACCTCCTCGAAGGAGAAGGAAACGCCACAGCATCGAAACTCGGTGACCGCGTGGCGTTCCAGCGTCTCGACGTGACACAACCGGAGAGTTGGGAATCCGCCATCGACGCAGCCGAGTCAACTTTCGGACATCTGTCCGTCCTCGTCAACAATGCCGGAATCATCGAGTCGGGAAGCGTGCAACTACAACGCCCCACGCAGTTCAAACATGTCCTCAATACCAACCTGTACGGGGCATGGCTCGGAATACACTGTGCTGCAAAGTCCCTGACAACCGCGGGCGGAGGTGCAATCGTGAACATCTCCTCCACAGCGGGTCTGACCGGATACCAGGGAATGGGTGCTTACGTTGCCAGCGAATGGGGCCTTCGAGGGCTTACCAAGGCGACGGCCCTCGACCTGTGCGGCAACGACGTGCGAGTATGTTCCGTTCACCCCGGACCGATACAAGGCTCAGCGACAAATGATTTCGGCGGTTTGCCCTTCGTCGCCGATCAGCCTATCCCGCGTCTCGGAAGTCCGAACGAGATAGCATCGACAGTGCGCTTCATCGTCAGCGAAGCGACGTACACCACCGGCACAGAATTTGTCGTCGACGGTGGATACGCTGCGGGGAGACCGCGCTCGTGACCGAAAGAATGCCGAGGATGGTCGACCTGAACTGAACACGACCAGCGGCAAGCGCACAATGGTGAACCATGAGACGCAGAACCATGAGACTCGGAAACAAGAATCGGTGGCATCTGCATCCCGCAGTCCGTACGGGTTCGGAGCTGACCCGCGGAGAACGTGCGGCCGATGTGGTCCGCAACGGTATGGGGTCGTGGCCGTTCGTCTTCGTGTTCGTCGCGATCATGGGAATCTGGGCAGGGTTCAACGGCAATACCGGTTTCGATCCCTACCCGTTCATTCTGCTGAATCTATTTTTGTCGATGCTTGCCGGCATGCAGGGAGCAATTCTGTTGATCTCGGCGAAACGGGCGGATGCCATCAGCAGTGAAGTCGCGGTTCACACTCTCGACAACACCAATCAACTCCGACAGTTGATCGAGGCGAACACGGCACTGACCGAGACCGTCGCGGAACTCTCGCGGGAAATCCACAAACATGTCTGCACTCCGGAACACACCGCACGCTGACCGTCACGATCTCGTGTCCAGCGCGAGCAGCGGCGCATCCGGACTCCTCACGAGAGCATCTGCGGTTGCGGACAGAGTCTTGGCGAAGAGGGTGGCGGTCGCTGCGTCGAAGAGATCGGCGGAGTAGACGAGTGCCGCCTCGATCCCGGCGAGTTCACCGGTTTCGTCGAACACTTCGGCAAAGTGAAAATGAAGGTCACACTTGGCGATGTCGAGTGGCCGCGGCGTGACCTCGAAGGTAAGCCCGTCGGATTCGAGCACTGCGGCAGGGAAGTTCTCGAACGACATTGCCACCTGGAAGAACGGATGCAGCGACGCATGACGAGGAGGATCGAGATAGTCGACCAGTCGCTCGAACTGCACATCGCTGTGATCGTGCGCCAACAGTTCTACTCGGCGGCACTCGGCGACAAGAGAGTCGAAGTCCGCCGAAACGTCGACGCGTGTGCGTAGGACGAGTGTGTTCACGAACATGCCCACGAGGTCGTCGAGTTTCGGATGGCCGCGGCCTGCGACCGGGCTACCGATGATGATGTCGTGGTCACCGGACAGAGCACTCAGTGTCGCCGTCAGGACGGCGTGAACGACAGTGAACATCCCGGTCTCGGCTCGCTTTGCAGAGGTCGTCAACCCGCGATGAGTCTCCGGATCGACCAAGAATTCGACTCGCCCGGCCCCGAATGTCCACATCGAGGGTCGAGTGTGGTCGAGTGGCAGAGAAATCTCGCTCGGTGCCCCGTCGAGAACCGCCGCCCAATGTTCGAGTTGACCGACAGCGAGGTCGGTAGGCGCCTCCTGCGCTCCCAGAATTTCCGCGCGCCACATGGCGTAGTCCGAGTACCGCACCGCGGTCTCCGGCCACGTCGGGTGCGTGTTCCGCGCGCGAGCCTCGTACGCGACGGACAAGTCGCGCGCGAGGATGGCGAGAGACCATCCATCTGCCGCAATGTGATGGACAACCGCCGCCAACAGATGATCGTCCCGACCGTATGCACACACGATCAAGCGAATGGGGATCTCGGAACGCACATCGAAACCCCGAGAGAGCGTCTGGTGAACGATCGATTCTGCATCGCTCGAATTCCCTTCGACCACTTGAAGTCCGCGCGGAATCCGGTCCGGATTCACCACTAGCGGGCGGGGCGAACCCGCGACATCCGGATACACGGTTCGAAGTGTTTCGTGCCTGACCATTACGTCCTGCACGGCCGAAGCCAACGCGTCGTGGTCGAGTCTGCCACGCACGCGAATTGTGAAGGGCAGGTTGTACAGAGCAGGCGAGGTGAGTTCTCGACCGATGTATTCCTGTGCAGGTGAGAGCAGCGGCGTCGAGGCGTCGACGGCCTGTTCCAATGGTGGCACCCACCCGACGTGTTGGCCGAAGGAACTCGCGAGCGCGGCGGCGCTCGGCGAGTCGAACAGATCACGAAAACCGAGGTTGATGCCGAAATCAGCGTTGAGGCGGCCGATCACTCGAGTTGCAGACAATGAGTCTCCCCCGAGATCGAAGAACGAATCGCTGTGGCCGATCTCGGTGGCCCTGAGCACTTCCTCGTAGGTACGGATGATGCGGGACTCGATCGGTGTTGCGACCCGTACCGATTCTCTCCGCTCGAAGGTGGGAGCGGGGAGCGCGCCCCGATCGACTTTCTTGTTCGTGGTGAGCGGAACCGCGTCGATGCGAATCACGACGACCGGGACCATGTATTCCGGCAACTTCTGTGTCAGAAGGCGTTCGATACTCGCATCCGAGTCCAAGATTCCCGAGTGCAGTTTCACGTAACTCACCAGCGCCGGCGAACCATTGGCCAGATCGCGGACCAACGTCGTGGCGAACTCGACCGACGGGTGGCCGTACAGGACGGAATCGATCTCACCGAGTTCGATTCGGCGCCCACGCACCTTCACCTGATCGTCTGTGCGACCGAGGAATTCGAGTTGGGCGTCGTCTGTCCATCGGACCCGATCGCCGCTTCGGAACATACGATGCCCCGCTGAAAGTGTGGACGCAACGAAACGCGCAGCCGTCTCCCCCGCTCCACCCTCGTACCCTCTGGCCAAACCAGGCCCCGACAGGTAGAGCTCCCCCGCGGCCCCTGTGGACAACGGCTCGAGCGATGCGTCGAGAACCACCGCCTCGACTCCGTGCATGAGCCGCCCGAGTGTCACACGATCGTCGACGTTCAAGGCGTCGGTGATGGTGACACTGCATGTCGCCTCGGTAGGGCCGTACGCGCTTCGAACACGCACGAACGGCGCCCACCGGCGCATCAGTTCGTGCGGTAATTTCTCGCCACCGACTATCAGGAATTTCAAGCCGGGCACCCGTTCCGGAGCCAATGTTGCGAGCGCCGAAGGTGTTACGAGTAGATGTGTCACGGCATGACGGCAGATGAGGTCTTCCAGCTCGAATCCACCAACGGTCTCGGGTGGGCAGATCACCGACGAGGCGCCGAACAGAGCGGGAGCGAGCATCTCTACGACAGAGGTGTCAAAACTGGTTGAAGCACAATGCATTACGACAGAGCGTGAATCGAGCTCGTATTTCTCGCGAATGTCGGCGGCCAAATTGGCCAGGCCACGGTGAGTGACCGACACCGCTTTGGGCCGGCCCGTGGAGCCGGAGGTGAAGATCATGTAAGCCCGATGATCGGCATGTGCGGGCTCGGGGTCGAAGGACGGCGCGAAAGCATCGGGGTCACGGTCCAAGAACAGCCACTCGAGGTCGTACGGCAACGAATGCCGCATCCCGAAGTCGTGAGCCCGATCTTTGGTTTGCATACACCGAGCATGTCCACGACCCGTTCGGCGGGGTGGGCCGGATCGATCGGTACGTATGTGGCTCCTACACGCGCCACAGCCCACATTGCCAGGACCGATTCGATGGATCGCGGGATCGCCACGACGACAACATCATCGGGGCCCACATCGACGGACTTCAAATGCCGACTCCAGAGTCCCGCCATCCGATCGAGGTGCCCGTAGGTCCACGATCTGTCACCGTCGGTGATGGCAACCGAATCGACAGCCCGGTGCACTGCGGAACGCAGAAGAGAATCAAGACTTCTGGGCTCGATCGAAGGCTCGCCACGCGCCGGACTCGTGGCTCCCAGCTCGGCATCCGTCCACAGGGGCGGAGCAGGATGATTCGGCGGCGTGTCGACGAATACCTCGAGAAACCGAACGAATCGATCATGATGGGCAGAAAGTTCGGCAGAGCTGTACAGCGCACCGTTGGCCTCGAGATCGACGCGAATGTTCCCTGTGTAACCGGGGTAGACGTTCAGCGCGATATCGTCGATCGGTCCGGTCGTGAGTATCTCGACGTGACCTCGTACCGCGCCCAAGCTCAGGGCCCTGTCGAACAACATGACGTTGACGACCGGACCGAAAGATTGCACTCTTGACTGCCGTCGACCGTCAGTCAGAGCGGACATGTCCTCCCGGCGGTAACGTTGGTGCCGAAGTGCCTCGCTCAGTGCGCTCTCGACAACGCATACCGCCGAGGAGGGTGTCGATGCACCCACGCCGCGAAGTACCAGAGGAACCACGTTCGACATCGCGCCCGGCAACGATCTCGACGCAGCAGTCACTCGCCCGGACACCGGCAGAGACAAACACAGGTCGTCGACACCACACATCAGTGCCACGTATGACGCGAACGCCGCTATCACCGTTGCTGCCGAGAGATCGGACAGTGGCACTGTGCCACTCGCTCGCAGCGTACTTCCCCGAGAAGTGCCCGTCGCGCTCGCTCCCAAGACCGGAGAGGAGGGAACTGACCGGAGTTTCTCGTGCCAGAATTCTCGATCGCGGACACAGCGCGGTGATTCTCGGTATCGGCTTTCCTGGCGGGCAACCGCCGCCACGCGATCCGACACAACCGAGTCGACCTGATCCTGCCTCACCGGACCAGCGGACAGATAGATCTCGGCGGTGCGGCGCATCAGAAGTGCAGCGGAGTAACCGTCGAGTGCGATGTGATGCGCACGGTAGTACCAGAACCAGCGATGAGGGCCGACCTGCAACAGATTGGCGACGGTGAGGGCAGTATCCGGAGCGAGAGTCGCCGTGCTCCACTCTCGATTCATCCACGTCATCGCTGCACGGACGGGATCGTCGTATCGACGGAAATCCAGCCTTCCGCCGACCAGTGTCAGATCAGGGTCTTCGTCCAATTCGGGCACTCCATCCGTCACACGTAGACGAAGGCCCGCAACGCCGAACTCACGGTGCGCGGCGACTGTCGATGATTCCAGCCGAGATGCGTCCAGCTCACCGTTCAGATCAACGAACTGAGCTATGACAAACGGCGACGCCGGTTCAAGGGACTGAGCGAACCACAACGAGCGTTGTGCAGCTGTCAACGGCGTCATCGTCTCGCTCGGATCACGACGATCTCCTCAGTGACCTGGTCAGGGTCGATGACGCCGATCGACTCCAGGTATCGCCTGCGCGACAGCAAGACCGGGCCGAAAGGAATCGAGGTCCTCGAGACCACCGATGCCTCGAGTTCGTTGTCGGCGAACAGTTCGACGGTCCGATCGATGCCGCTGAGTGCGGACTGGATCAGCAATATCGTGCCCTCCTTCCGCAGAACACCCGGTGCCTTCGCACATATGCGATCGATCAACAAGCGTCCGTCGTTGCCTCCGTCCCAACTACGAGCACGGCCGGTGCGCGGCGCACGATCGCCCACAGAAGGAACATAGGGCGGGTTCGAGACGACGAGGTCGAATCGACGACCGTGAAACGGGGCCAGGAGATCTCCGTGACGGGCGTGGATTCTGTGACCGCGGAGTCGCCCGTTCATCCAGGTGCACACCGCGGCACGTCGTGAGATATCCACGGCGAAAACCGTTCCCGCCCCAGCTTTGGCCGCACACACACTCAGCGCACCACTACCGGAGCACAGATCGAGAACCTGAGAAGACGCATCCAACTTCTCGGCGCGTACTGCGTCGGAGATGAGGCGGGTATCGCTCTGAGGCGCATAGACACCGGGAAATCGAATCATCACACTGCGCTCCTGCCGTGGACTTGCTCGGTGGATGTCTACGACTGCTCCTGCCAGACTGCCTTCGCTCCGCTCTCACCGATTCGACAAACCTGGACCATCGAACCAACGGCCGCCACGATTGCCATTGCCGCTATCGCAACTGTCACGACTCGGAGCAGCGTCGAACTGTCGGACAGTGAAGTTCGTGCGCTTCGCCACTCGGTGAATCTATTGGTATGCAGAACCCACCATGTCGCCGCGAACACGAACACCGCGATGGACCAGATCAGAATTTGATCACCGAGTTCGGCGTGAATCTCGATCAACTCGCTGTGAGGCGAATTGTGTTCGAGCCATTCACCTGCATCGGTCGTGATCGGTACGAGTATCAACGTGACGAGGGCGATGGCCGGTGGGAGGATCCCGAGCCTGCGCCGAGCACTCGGCCACAGAACGGAGCAGAGAACCAGAACCGCCGAGAGCGGAACCAACACGACAACGAAATGAACGAGGAGCGGGTGAGCGGGTAATCCGCCGATCGTAGTCAGGCCCATGTCGATCAACGTAGGCAGGATTTCTTGGAGAGTTCTGGGGACCCTGCTCGAACGTGCTCGGTGTCAACGAGCTACCGGCAGCACAATCTCGAAGGACGAGCCGACATCCGGTGTCGATTCGACGAAGACTTTCCCTCGGTGCGCGTGCGCGATCTCGCGAACCAAGGACAATCCGATGCCATATCGCCGGCTACCGGCGGGTTGAGTCGGGCCATGTGAGAATCGGTCGAACAGAATCGGAACCGCTTCAGATTCGATTCCGATTCCCGTATCGCTCACGCGGATTCTGACGTGGTCGCGATCTCGCTCGACGCGGAGAAGGACGTGGCCTCCTGGACGCTCGTGAGCAAGCGCATTGTCAACGAGCGCGAGAACCGCTCGGCGCAAAGCCGATTCGATCCCCAAGACCACTGGCTCTCCAGTTCCGGCCTTGCTCACGTCGACAGAGACGCCAGATTTCTGAGCATGATCGGCCACACTGTCACGGACCTTCTCACACACTGCCGCCATGTCCACTCGATTCCGGAGTTGTCCGCTGTCGTCCATCGATGCGGCCATCAACAGGTCCTCGATGACTTCGCCGAGGGCCCGAGTGTCGTCCACCAACCCGTTGAGCTGCGAAACAAGCTCAGAAGACTCGAGCGAGTCTCCGCGTCGAGCCAAAAGTTGTGCACGAGTGTGTAGTACGGTCAACGGCGCACGCAGTTCGTGCGATGCATCGGCGACAAAACGACGTTGCAACTCGAGCGCCTGTGTCAGTGGCTGAATCGCACGTCGGGACAACAACACCACGACGCCCACAGATGCGGCAATTCCGGTGAGTTCGGCAAATCCGAGTGCAAGAAGTAATCGCTGCCTTCCTGATTCATAGGGCTCGAGTGCCGCGATCACGACAACGCGACCTTCCGCACCGTCGGAGACGAGGGCCCTGAAGTTGCTGTCACCATCGGTGAAATCCGAATACCCAGCGGGCGCATCCAAGAGTTCCGCGGTACCGGTGGGGGCATGCGCGCTCACGGTCTCCACCCCATCATCGGAACGAAAGGCCAGCGACATACCGGGCGGCGGATCGTCCGCATCGTCTGCTGTGGCTGCAACCTCGGTCAGTGCAGAACGAATCTGACGATCCTGTGCCCGCGCATACCCCACGTAGGACACCGCTCCGACGATCAGCAACACGGCACCGAGAGCAATGGCGGCTTGGACCGCAGCTGAACGTCCGGCGCGCCGTAGACGCACCTCGTCACCGAACCCGATCCCAGACGACTGCCGGTCCTTGTTTTTGCTGCGGACAATCATGATCCGAGCCGGTATCCGAGTCCGTGGACGGTGGCTACGACGTCCCTGCCCAGTTTCCGCCTGAGATAGTGGACATAAGTGTCAACGGTGCCTGGAGTATCGGCACTTCCGAAGACACGCCCCAAAAGCTGAGTCCGAGAAAAAACCTGCCCAGGCGATGCGCACAGAAACCCGAGCAGTTCGCTCTCGCGTTCGGACAACGAGGTCACCGATCCGGACTCGGTGTCGGTAGCCGTCCGGTTCACTCGATCGATTTCCCACCTTCCGACCACGATCGGCACTATGGACGTTCGGCGACGCAACAGCGCACGCATTCGAGCCAACAACTCGGGTATCTCGAAGGGTTTGACCAAGTAGTCCTCGGCACCGGCATCGAGTCCCTCCACTCGATCGGCAACGGAACCGCGAGCAGTGAGGATCAACGACGGTACTGAGCAATCCCTCGCCCGGAGGGTTCTGAGCAATTCCACACCGTCGATGACCGGCACTCCACGATCGAAAACGAAAGCATCGTAGCTGCGGGTCAACGCCAGATGCAGACCGACTTGTCCGTCGTGCGCCACGTCGACCTCGTGCCCTTCCTCCTCGAAGAGGTCCGCAAGCAGGCCCGCCAATTGCCGGTCGTCCTCGACAAGAAGAATTCGTGGTTTCGCGCCCATGCCTGCGAGCCTGCCACGTCCGTTCTGAGAACTCTCCAAGATTGCACCGCGATCGTGGAACTCGGAACTCTCCGACGGCACGACCGATTCCCCGCAGCTTCACAGCAGACGTGCAGCCCCGGACAAGCATCTCGGCCGATTGTTGAGTTCTCAATCGAACCTTCGAGAGCAGGCATCAGATGGATACACCGGAAGACGGATTTCGACGCACCCGAATCGTCACCGGGGCCCTCGTGGCATTCGGAGTCGTGAGCGTTGTCGGCGGAACAGTACTTGCCTATTCGGATACGCAGGCCACGCCGATCACAGCGACCACAGACGAAACCAAGCAATCGAGCAGTGCACCTGGCGGCAATTCGACTCCGAACTCGCAATCGAAAACTACCTCAACCGCGGCGGCACCGACGACCTCGAGCGGAAGTTCTACTCCCCACGCTCGATCGGCCGGATCGTGACCACCTCCCTGAGCGTCGCGAGTTCCATGTGGAGGGTGTGGGGCCTCGAAGCCACGGTCGTGGTGACAAAACCCGAGGCGATTCCATCTGCCAGGTCGATCATCGACGAGCGCCTTCTCGAAATAGAATTGGCATGCAGTCGATTTCGTGACGATTCGGAGATTCGAGCTCTCGAAAAGTCGACAGGCCTACCGGTCGAAGTGAGTAGCACGCTTGCCCGGCTGATCCAGACAGCACTCGATGGCGCCGAGTGCACGGACGGCGCCGTCGACCCGACCATCGGCGCAGCGCTCGTCGCGCTCGGATACGACCGCGATTTCGCGCAGATCGAAGGCAGGGACGTGCCGATCAAGACATCGTTCGTCTCTACTCCGCAGTGGACCTCGGTCAAACTCGACGGACAAAAGGTCACAGTTCCCCCGGGCGTCCAACTCGACCTCGGGGCAACGGCAAAGGCCCTCGCAGCAGACGAATGTGCGCAAGCCGTCAGCATGTCACTCGACTGCGGTGTCCTGGTGTGCCTCGGCGGAGACATCGCTACCGCCGGACCGGCGCCGGACGGTGGGTGGATCGTTCTCGTCCAAGACGGCGACGACGCCCCGGCCGATACGGTCGCCATTCCAGGCGGGACAGCCATCGCTACATCCAGCACCAGGAAGCGTCGATGGTCGCAAAACGGTAGACACGTGCACCACATCGTCGATCCGCGGAGTGGCACCAGCGTTGATGCCGCATGGCAGACGGTCACCGTCGGCGCGGACAGTTGTGTGTCGGCAAACCTCGCGAGCACCGCATGCATCGTCCGAGGTTTCGAAGGTGCGCGGGACCTCATGAACACGGGCCTACCGGTGCGACTGGTGGACCGTGCAGGTGAGATCCGCCTACTGAACGGATGGCCGACGGAAGATGCGGTCGCCACCGGCAGACGGGAACCCTAGTCGTGGACGAAGCACTGTGGGCATTGGGTCGAGGGACAGGTATCACCGCACTCGTGTTCATGACGATGTCGATGGTTCTCGGAATCGTCACACGGTCCGGGAGAGCTCTAGCGGGACTACCTCGATTCGGCGTGCAGAACGTGCACAGGGACGCCGCCTTGATCGGGGTGATCCTCGTAGTCGTACACATGCTGGCACTGTTGGCCGATCCGTACGCACAACTGAAACTCGTCGACTTCGTCTTCCCCTTCCTGGGTAACTATCGTGCCTTCTGGCTCGGACTGGGCACCCTTGCGTTCGATGTTCTGTTAGCGGTGTCCTTGACAGGACTACTGCGAAATCGCCTAGGAAACAGAACTTTTCGCGTCGTTCATTGGAGCGCGTACGCTCTGTGGCCGATCGCGTTCGCGCACGGACTGGGAAACGGAACGGACTCAGGACACACGTGGTTTCTCGCTATCGCCATCGGATCGGCCGTCGCGGTGACCGGAGCAGTTCTCTGGCGACTCCGGACAGACTTCGTCGAATTCTCGACCCTGCGCCTCATGGAAAGGACGTGACGTGACAACCGAATCCACCTATGCGGGCCTTCTCGCCGCATGCTCACCCGATCTAGCCACCCACACGGCCCTCCACGGCCACAACCCACGCTCGTCGCCGGGTACCTTGAGCCGCCTACTCGCCGATGCCGGTCTCCACGGGAAAGGCGGGGCGGCATTTTCGACTGCGCGAAAACTCGATTCCGTAACTGGACGGCGTGTTGTGGTTATCGCAAACGGTAGCGAAGGCGAACCGCTCAGCGACAAGGATGCAGTTCTTCTCGAACGTGCGCCGCACCTCGTCCTCGACGGCTTACAACTCGTCGCACACGAGTGCGGAAGCGAAGAAACATATCTGTACGCAGGATCGCAACTGCTTCAATTCGTACGGAATGCGTTGAAAGAAAGAAGGACTGCCGGGCTGACCGAGCCTTTGGTCACACTCGTGGCTTCACTGAAGACATTCATCAGCGGCGAGACATCCGCGGTAGTCGGAACGATCGAAGGCCGAGCACCCATTCCTCGAGACCGCTCGGTACACAGCACCGTGGCCGGGCTGAACGGACGACCCACAGTGGTTCACAATGTAGAGACACTGGCGCACATCGCTCTCATCGCCCGATACGGACCCGAGTGGTTCCGCACGCGAGGGCTGGGCGACGCGTCGGGGACGACCTTGATCACCCTGTCAGGCGATGTGACCGTGAGTGGTGTCGTCGAGATCCCGATGGGAATTCCATTGGATCAGTTGGTGACCCAGTATTCGCGTACTGATACTCCGTCGATCAGAGCAGTCCTCGTCGGCGGGTTTCACGGAGGTTGGATCGATGCGCAAGACTTGCCAACCACCACCATGACAACAACAGCTTTGGCGAAGGTCGGTGCTTCGCCCGGCGCCGGAGTCATTCACGTACTGGGTCACGCAAGGTGTGGTCTGAAGACTTCAGCCGACATCGTTGAGTATCTCGCCGATCAAAGCGCTCGGCAGTGTGGACCGTGCATCAACGGAATGCCCCGACTGGCACGCGCGTTATCCGAGATTGCCTATCGCTCAGGGTCGGTCCATACCCAGGAGTCGATCCGATATCTGGCAGATCTGGTCGAGGGGCGTGGAGCATGCAAACATCCGGACGGGACAGTGAGATTGGTGAGGAGCTCCCTTCACGTTTTCCAGCACGATCTCCGAATGCATGCCGCAGGAGCCTGCGAGGTCAACACACGGATGGGAGCGGCATCATGAGCACAAGAACGCCCAAAGTCCTACACATCGATTGGACTACGTGTGAAGGTCGAGGACTGTGCACAGAGTTACTGCCGACCCTGCTGACGCGTGACGAATGGGGATATCCACTCCCACACGATCGCCGACGTGAGCCGCACATCCCCACCGAACTCGAAACGAATGCCCAACGCGCCGTCAAACTCTGCCCCAAAGCCTCATTGCGGATCATCTCGAGGCCGGCCGATAGAATCTCAGGCCATGTCAGCGGCGAACGAGTCAAATGTCGTGCAGGCGAGAGTGTTTCTGACCCTGTCGAATTCAAGAATCGATGAACTGTCGGCGCGTATCGAATCCGCGCTGCGACTAGTGCGGGGTCCCGTCCGGTCACTCCCGCATTGGCGTCGGCGGCGCGCACCGACGCGGTGGCTCTACGCAAGAACCCTCATTGGGTGCATGCTCTGGTCGAGCAATCGATATGCCGCTTTCGAGCACGGTGACCAAAGCCGACAGCCGCCCTGGACACAGTCACGTCCAGGTTCGGTCACGACGACGGGCACAGTGCTCACGGATTTCCGTGATATGCGAATTTCTCGAACACGCGGGGCTGTCTCTAAATCGGTGTTTCGGCCCGACTAGCTGTTGTGGGTATGGACGGTTGCTGACGCTGGATTGAAGTAGACGGGCTGGCCCTTCGCGGCAGGATGGAAGTCGCGATACGGACCATCAACAGCAAGGTGCGGTCGACTCGAACGTGCTCGAGCAAGCTGACGCCGACACGTACGCCAGCGACGCTCACCGACAACTGCTTGCATCGAAATACGCGACCGCGACTGAGGCAGCATCGGGCCGTGTTGCCACGACGGTAAGCCATTCTCGACGTGCTCAGTTCACGGGTAGACGGCAATCTCAATGAGATTGCCATCCAGATCCCGACAGTAGTGCGACACCATCTCTCCGAGGGCACCTAGCTTGGTCACGGGCCCGTCGAGCACCTCCACCCGACAGCTCTCCAGGTGGGCGCTGACAGCATCCGGCGAAGCTGACGTGACGAAGCACAAATCCTCGGAACCTGCCGCCTCGACGGCACCGGTGGTCCAGCCTGGGTCTTGCTCCACCGTTCCGAGAGGCCTCAAATTGATCTTCTGATTTCCGAACTTCACCGCAGTGCGTGCGGTGGGGCCGAATCGCTCGATCGTCATTCCGAGTACTGTCGCGTACCACTGGGCTGTGGCGTCTACGTCATGACAGTTGATCACGATGTGGTCAAACCGCTCGACCGAGAATCCCATGGTTGTGCACCTCATTCATCACCGTAAACGTCTCCAGAAAGTCACCCTACAGACGGCCCTACCTGCGTTCTTGTGCACATGCCCCCTCCGAGCGGCCACTTCCCGACAGTCGCGAGGCGGGCACCGAGCTTGTGAAGCCGCTGGACGCCCTTGTAGGCACCGGCAGCTTCGTCATGTCCACAGGGGGTCAGCGACAGAGCCGCGGTCAACTCTGTGGTGTGATCAGGATTTCGGTGATGCACGATTTCCTAGTCTGCCGATCCCCGCCGACTGGGCAAGAGGTGACCCAACCGGATCACGGCTGTCCGGCTGCCCCGGTTGAGCCATGCGTGCCCGACCTAGCCCACTCAGGCTGCACGCGGTTCTCGGTGGTCCGCTCCGGGCCGCACGCTGAACCGGAGCGGTGCGAGCGGTGCGATTGTGGCGTGCTCGGACCAGCTGCCCACCGGCACCGAAGCGTGACCGCAGCTCCGTGGGCGGCGCGTACGAATTGTCAGGGACGGGCGCGCAGTCTTGGAGGTCCGCCGACATCAGCTGTGAACATCCCCTCGGCGAACCATGCGTGTCGTGACCGATGAAAGTTCGACACGCAGATCAGCGGTCCACCGGTGAGAACAGGTGGGGTTCATCCGATGGACCAAACCACTAATGCCCCACCCATTCAAATTGCAAACATGGACGATCCGTCCGGTCACTCGTCAGTAACAACCGGACGGATCAACCGCATCTCTGCCGGAACAGCGGGCACGCAGTCAGGTGGACCCGCGGACTTACATGGTCACATCTGTCCGATCGGCCGATCCCTTGCTGCCCGCAAATGCTCTTACGAGTGACCGGAACCGGTAAGCTTCGCCGTCACATCGCCTTTACTAGGAGACAGTTGCCGTGAAGTCCTGGACCCGGTAGACGTCCACGCTAAAGTTGACGAACACGCTGAGGATCTAGCAGACAACTCGGAGGAATGCGTCTTGGTGGAGAGACTGATTCTACAGTGCGTCGACGATCTCGACGGGATGCCCGTCACCCATGAGGTCAACGAGAGAATTGAATTCTCCTTCCGCGGAACTGATTACGTGATCGACCTGAGACCAGCCAATGCGGAAAGGTTGAAAGCCGTTCTCCGGCAATACATCGCTTGTGCACAACGGATCGATACCAAGGCCGTCGATACAGAATCCCGAAGTGTCGAAAAGCCCCTCGATTTCGGACATACCGAGCAGCAGCTGCAAGCCGTACTCAGCTGGGCAAAGATACATAACTATGCAGTGTCCCCGTCCGGAGGGATCACGAAACAGATCATTCAGGCGTTCAATGCCGCGCACCGACGATCTTCGTTCGACGATAGAGCCGTAAGTGGAGCAGGACAGGCACCCAGATAGGCGTGGCCTCACCTCCGATACAGGTCAATAACATTCTCCAGGTACCACGGCAATCTTGCTTGTCCTCATCGAAGAGCGCATATCAGGCGGACGGCAAACGCAAGATACTGCGGTATCCGTAACACTTGGACGGCGCATCACAGTCACTGAATTCTGGTTTGCGTTCAGCCTCCCCACATCCATCCGGCAGGACCGAATCAAGCTCTCCCCTACCTGACTGACGCTGAGTTGCACCGCGGGGTCCGTAAACTTTGATATGCCCGGGGTCCACGTGCCATTCGCCGAGTTCCGCCGAAACGTACTCGATCTGTCGATCGAATATCCGGAGCTGGACGGGTGACGTGGCACCGAGGGCAGGACCGAGATCGGGAAAGAATGCCTCGACTTGGCGACCACTGAAGGGTTACCGACCCGCTGACACACCCGTCAAAAAGAAGCGACGAGCTCGAGGCCGCAATGCAGCAGTGAAGTCGCCGAAAGAACAAAAGTTGCCCCACGCCCGGATGGGCGTGGGGCAACTTCTCACCGAGCATTGCGACGCTGCATATTCAGCGCACGCGGGAAGTCACATCGACTCGACGCGCGGCACCCACGCCCGCAATCATGGGTGCAGGTTGCCCGCGCCACCGTTAGGGGCAAGAACCGAACCGATATTCGCGTCGGTTCGCGGGTTGACATCCGTTGCCAAGCACATCGTCGGGGCGTACTGAGTTCCGAACAGTGTCGCCTTCGACAGGAACGTCATGTAGTTCTTCGGGTTTGCGTACTTCCCGGCATCACCGTCGGTATTGACGTAGACCGCAGGATTGGAGGAAGTCGTGACAACCTGAACCGAGGGCAGCGTGAAGGTCGCGCCGGCAAGCGCGGTCAAACCCGCATCAGAGGTATTCGAGCCGCCCGGACTCGCACCCGCAATCGTTGTTCCGACTCCGCCATTGAGAGAAAGGTAGGACCCTGTCGCGTCGGCAGCACCACTTGCATTTACTCGCGTGACCACCGGGGTGCCACTGAAGCCACTGCCCGTCCCGGAGACGATGGAGGCTGAGGTGAAGGTTGCCGGATCAATCTTGAATACGAGGTTCAAGCGATTCAGATTGATGACGGTGGCACCGCCACCACTGGTCGGAACAGTTTGCGAGCCTGGCTGAATCGTGTAGGTGCCCGGTGTCGACGACGAGTGCGCAACCGACATGGAGTGAGCCTGAAGCGGCTGGTGAACATTGCCGGCAATGAGTGAATTGGGGTCACCCATGCAGGCGTTGTTGTAATTCGTCGTCACGTTGTGGGCCGACGCCGGCATCGTGGCCGCAAACACCAGCCCTAATGCTGCCGCAGAGATCGCAGCCGTTGTTCCGGCACGCCGAGCGAGAGATACAGTCATTATGAACCTTTTCCTTCGTTGAGAAACGATTGACGTTCAACAAGATGAAATGCCGCAACAGATTTCGAATCGCGGCATCATCGCAAAGAAAAACTCCTCCTCCCTATCCGTAGACAGAACGAACTCGGTAACAGCGCCATTCCAGGAGTTACTTCCCGGAGGCAAGGCAGGTTCGAATACCGTTGCAGGACAGCCCGACAGTAGATTTCAGCTCAGCAAGTCCACACATGGTCGGCGGTAGAAGATCGATGTAGGGGTAAGCCTTCGCAGCGATGCAGAAGAATCGCATCCTGCGTCCAGTGCCGGCGAGAATTCTCGCATCCCGAAACCCTAGAACAGGTACCAGTTTTCTCACTTTGGCGACTAAGTCAAGGAAAAACGAAAAGTTCATACTTTAGACGCAGCACGAGGGTCTTTCGCCTCCACTGAAAGTCGGAGGGCGGGACGAGCAACCGAACAGAATTGGCAGACAACGTAACTGAATCGGATCCAAGGGAGACCGATTCACTCCGCGCTCGTGTTGCCGCGCGAGCATTCGCAGGCTCGCGCGACTCAACCTGGCTGCCCCGTCCAGCCATTAGTACTTCTGGACGATAGTTTGCGAATTTCGCCCGAAATGATCGAAATCGGATACTCTTCTGCCACAGGCAATCCAAGCCACGCGGGGATTCGAATGTGGCACGAATTGACTACCAGCCGCAGGGGGACTGACCGGGAGGTTAACCGTTGGACCTGCAGTACGTCGCCTTCGCCCGTGCCGACCCGCATTGCTACGACCGCATCAGAACAGCGACTCGATTTCATTCACCGACCAACCGACACTTCATCCCCGACAGGTCAGTGGATTAGTCGCTCTGACGACGCGGCCCCAAGGCGGACCGCGTGAATGCCCGTCGCCTGTAGTGCCGAATGAGGGGGGCAAGGCCGCGGGACGAATCCAACCAACACAATCGGCGTGCACAATCCCCCCGGGAGTCAGTTTCCGATTCTTGATCGCGACATTCCAAGGCACTCAATACCAGCGTCGAGCCATGGCAATTGCCGATCGACCGACCAGCGGTCTTCTGTCTGAACACGTCAAATACCGCGCGGCAGTACAGTTCTTCCGAGTGAGGTGTTCCACAATGCCATTGAACCACAACCTATTTGGCACGATAGGATGAAACTGCCGGTGCACGAGATCGCCTGCCGTCGCGACGCCCTTCAACCGTTGGTCTTCGCCGGGCCATGCAGGCCGGCGACGCCGGCGAGCCTCATGAGTTCGCCGACGAGGTTTTCGCTGACCGCGATGTCCATACTGCGCGTGAGCTCCGCATGCACACATCAAGACCCGTAGGTCTGTCGCGAGGCTGTGTGGACTTCCACGATCAGCCCGGTGAGCCACTGTCCTCGTATCCATGTCGGGTGACATCGGCTGGATCTTGTATATGCAGTAGCCGAGGTGATGACGCCAAAAGCCTGCAACAACCGTTCACGGGCCCGCGTCGACGAGAAGATCGCACATCGAGTGAATCCTTCTGGAGCCAAGCAGTTCTCCCCGATTAACGCCGCGGCAGTGCGGAGAATTTAGACGTCGATTTCGAGCTGTCGGATGCGTTTAATCGCTTTTGTCAGCCGCGCAGATTCTGTTCTGGGGATGCCTGACCGTTCGCCCGGTCAACGTGGCCTTGGCGAACCCAACTATGGAGCGCGGGGGCGCCGAGGCCGAGTTCGTATGCGGCGGTGGTGATCGGTTTGTCAGCTCGGACAAGAGTTGCGGCCTGGAATCGGAACTCCGACGAACACGGTCGTGGCATGAACCGAAGCCTTTGAGCGAGGCTCGATCTTCACTCCGCCATGGGTCAGAAACCCTGGGGCAGGTCAAGATGCCAACACTAGCCCTGGTGATTGCGTCGAGCTGCATCTGACTCGAAGGTCAACTGACCGACAATACAATGTCATTGTCAGCGCTCCTCGAGACTACGTGATCAGTTCGAACCAATGACGACCGCAGCGTTGCAACACTGCTCGACGGTGCGAGTCGGATAGGGCGCACCTACTAATCCTCGGGAGGCGGCCAAATCGACGCCACGGTTGCTGTCCCGTCAGGTGATCATTCAGGGTGAAGAAATGAACCGGCTTCGAAGCGAACTCACCGATCTCGTGGCCCAGTCAACCTTGTAGTGCTCGCCGTACCGGTCGGCGTCGACAGCACATCCACACTGCTCGTCACCACAGGCGGCCATCCCGAAAGACTGCGCAGTAAAGCATCGTTCGCTGCCCTGTGCGGATCTCTCCGATCGACGCGTCCGCAGGAAAGCACACTCGCCACCAACTCAACAGCGGCGGAGATCGTCATGCCAACAATGCGCTCTGGCGGATCGCGATGGTAGCGACATGCAATAGCGCACCTACGTCGCGCGTCGACCAGTGGAAGGGAAATCGCCGGCGAAGATTCAGCGATGACTCAAACATCACACTGCCCGTGAGATCTACATGTTGTCGATCCGCCGACAGCTCAGAGCACCGACGGTCGTCGGCCGATCCGGCCCAACAGGGGCCTGTCCATGCAGTCCGTCGACGATCATTTCTACGTCCCTCTGACGACGATCTCGCGGGCGGAGCGAGCCACCAAACCGAACTACGAGTCCGCATCACGCTACCGCGCAGGACTGAAAGAGTAACTTGCACAAGATACTTGACACCAATAGGAGTATCCAAACCAGTTGCAGTTCCGAACTGACAATGGACGTTATCCACTCCATTCAAGAACTTTCAGTCGCCGCCGGCACCGTCGGAGATGCCGGCCAGCCAAGCAGAACCCGGCAATTGGTTCGCTCAGCGTCTTCTGCTGAACGCAGGTCGATACCTCGGATCAAAGCCGGGTGTCGGCTTTTTCAGATCTTCATCGCAACAGAAAATGCGGGTCGGCTCGTCACCTATCGACGAGCCGATCCGCATATCAAGTTATTCCGCGCTGAACGAGGGAATCATCATGCTTCCCATCACCGCCAAGCCGCTGACATCTCGAAGCGAACCCAGAGCATTACTCAAGAAGGAAAAAAGCATTAGATACTCACCTCCTTAAGCCGCGAGTAGTCGGATCGGAAGGTCATTCCTTCACCCATCCGTCACTCGACAATGCAGTCAGCATCTCGAAGAAGCTGACGTGGATCGCTGACAGTGACCCGGTGAAAAGACCGAAAACATCTTCCAAGGAACCCATTTCTACCCCCTACACTATTTGAACGGATTGAACGGGACGTCGAGACCGAAGTCCACGGAGAGCGCAACGGGCATCGTGATGATGGACTTGAAAGCAGTCAGCATCATGGGCAAGAGTGCCGAAACCGAACCCACATCAGATGAATTCATCTCACATCCTCCTATTCGCTCGAGATTCCAGTGAGCCCGTCGATAACGGCCCCACCGGCATCGATTGATCCGTAGGCGAAATTCAGAATCGCCTGCAAGAACGGAACTAACATTTACCACTCCTTCGCAACGGACAGTCGCATGTCGCCGGTAAGAATTTCCGTCACCCGAAGGACGGGATCTGGGGCCGAGCGATCACGATGTGGATGTAACCGTAGACAGTGTTTTAGAACTCGTGCCAGTTTTCGCGATTTATCTCAATTGTTCCGACTTAAGTCGTAGTTTCGGCAACTCAACAAGGGATGCATTAGTACTTAAGTTCCACAGAATGCGTTCGACAACGACGCCCACCAGTACCTCAAAGAAGGGAGATCCCCATTTTCGTTGCGTCCCATTGTCCACGGGTGCAGAGTTCAGAGGCAAACGAGGCTGGACCAACAGTGGTCCGATTTCGACATACAGCTCCCCCAGCTCACCGCCCAGTGCCATGGCCAGGTTCTTCGGCGAATGGAATTGTTTCCGGCGACTGGATTATCGCGAAGCTCTCTGCACGTTCTTTCTTCGAGCACCGCTCACGAGTCGACTCGATCCGCCAGCGGTTCTACATCAGTCACCCGAGATCCACACGGTCGACTACCCACGCTCTCCACGAGTATTCGCGAAGACTCCACGACGAGCACCTACCCCGCTCAGTATTGCCCAAACCGTTCGGCACGTGGACGCCAGCATCCGACATGTCCACGCATCACTCCCTCGCCGACCGAAGCCGATGAATGCACCCACCGAACGAGAGAAACCTCGCCAACCGATCGGCAACAAGGCAGCATTCGCCACAAAACTAGCGAACGGATCGAAGTACAGCGCACCCATCCGTGCCGACCCCGCATCGATCTTCGCGACCCCCTGCGGCCCTCAAGGGCACGTCGCCATCGACGGATCCGGAATGCTGATGGGCGCAGATGGCGAACTCGTGACCGCGGCCCGCGACGAATTTCGTGGTCCACATGGATCGCGAAGCCCCGGGTGACCTACCCATGGGACAGTACGACGTCCAGTGACGATCAAAACCTTTGTCCCCCAACGCAAACCAGCATGAACCATCCTCGGAACAGTCCGGCCGCCGATCGGGCACGTCTATGGATATCGGATCGAGCCGGCCGTCAACGGCCGCAGTTCCCTCGTGACCTCGTACTGCGACTGGTCCGATATCGATCCAATCTGGCGGCAAGCAGGAATCTTTCCCGCCATCGCCGAAGGATCTCTCGAAGCCACGCTCGGCACCCTGCACGCACCGTAGCCAGAGGTTACCCGCGCTGACCCGGTTCGAAAGCCGGGTACGACCGACAACAACCCTTCGAGCCAAGACCACGCCTGAATCATCCGTTGTGGAAGGGCGAGGAGTACTCCTTTCCGTCACGGGCTCCTCGCCGGTGAGTCAGGTTGTCGCGACTGTGTCGATCAGCTTCGCGCAGAACGCCGGCAGATCATCGGGGTTGCGGCTCGATATCAAGGTATTCGGTCCTGAAGTACAAACGACCACTTCTTCGTCAACCCACGCGCCGCCCGCGTTCGTAATGTCGGTACGCAAACTAGGCCACGACGTCAGCGTACGACCACCGACCACGCCGGCTTCGACCAGCGTCCACGGTCCGTGGCAGATCACTGCGACAGGCTTCCCGGCATCGAAGAAACTCCGGGCGAACGCCACCGCCCCTGGATTCACACGAAGAAAGTCGGGGTTGGCCACACCGCCAGGCAGGACGAGAGCGTCGTACTCCGACGACTTCGCCGACTCGACCACCGCATCCACGTCGAAGATGTCAGCCTTGTCGAGATGATTGAATGCCTGCACGGTTCCGGATTTTGTCGAAACAATCGACGGCTGAGCGTGTTCGGCAACCAACGCATCCCACGGGTCCGTCAACTCGATTTGTTCGACTCCCTCCGTCGCCACGAGGAATGCCACCTTCTTTCCTGCGAGTAGTCGACTCATGCTTGAACGTCCTCCCTCATCTTCGTCACAACAGTCGAGCGACTGCTCAGCTGGATGCGCCCTCGGTGTCGTCGAAAAACGACCATTCACCGTCATGCTGGACTTCCATGCGCCATCCCAGTTCCGAGTTGTCGGCGCGGGCATCGACGAACCAGGCATGCGCATCGTCAGCGCTGTCGATGTCGCGCGTCGCGGTGACGTCGCCTGCAGGATTGATCACTCTGTAAGTAGCCATTCGGGTCGGCTTCCCCAGCCGATGCTTCTTCAATCATCGACCGCGACGACGGCGTATCAACCCGTACCGGCACCACGGACGGTCAGGCGCTGAACCCACGCGTCGTACGCCGACTGTACGGTTCACACACGAAGTGCGCGAGGCGATCAGAGAGGTCGATGGTATGCGACCTGAGCCGTCAGAAGTAGATTTACGACTTGGGGATCCCCGTATCTCGCCGATACGCAAACCGTCGACGATCATCTCGAGCCGAAGAGCGAAGCCATCGGAAGTCCAGACACATCACCACACCCATGCCGATACTCAGCATCACAAGCAACAGAACAATGTTCAGCACCGTGTTTCCACCCTTCTGTGGGACCGGCAGTCAGCCCGCGGTCATGCCGCGAAACGCAGTGGGCTTCGATTCGCCCCTTGCGGAGGCCGTGGACTCCTTGGCACACGACAGTTCTCCGACATCTCTTGCCACACGAGGTCATCGTCAACGCGAAACAGTCTTGTAGGCACAGTCTTTCGACATTCCGGCGCCCTTTTGCACCGCAGTAGCGCACCTACGAAGAAGTCTGGTGCCCGACCATTCGAGTCGACGCCGCACCAGCCAATTTCTAAGGTAGATACTGCAGATTTGATATACCAGACAGTTCGACAATCTCGCCCACCCTCGCCGCCGCGCCACGACCTCCCCTCATGCGGCCACCGTTCAATGACATCGGGAGAAGACAAATGGCCCGTCTGGCTATTCGTCAGTAACGACCAGTCGGGCTCTGCATGCCCTTGCAAGCAAGGAAGGACACGCTACTCGACTCCGCCTGCGCGCTCGACAGATTCCCGATAGAAACTTCCGACCTCCGACGGCAGACACACCACAGCCATCCGCCCACAGCGGCAGGTGGGCTTTCGACTTTTACGCCGCGTGCAGAACCCTCGGGGGCGTGTCCTCGCCGGGCCGATTCCGGGTCATCGCCGCTGACAGGCCATCTCTACCGCCTCCGACGATCTCGCGCCACCACGCTTCACGTTCCTCGGATACGGGCCACACCACCACATCGAGGTCACTGACATCCATGCGTTTTTACTCCTTCGCACCGTCTCCCCTCCTGTTACCCAGCCCATTCACCCCTAAACACCTCACACCGGGCCACCCCTCGCCGAATCCGGAACCGGACTCGCCCTACTGCTTCGTAAACACCGTGTTCCCCGGTGCCCGCCGGGAGGCAGTTTCGTGGGCAACAACGCCCCGAGGTGGTCGTAGCGCTGGACATGCAATCCCCCACTGCTGCCGCCGTTGGCTGCCGTCGCCGCCACGATCGCCTCGTTGTCCGAATCGAAGAACTCCTCGGCGGTCGATCCGTCCGCGAACGTGAACCTGTACCGTTCCATCACGCAACCTCACCGTTTGTCGAAAATAGATCGTAGACATTGTGTTCGGACGAAACTCTGCACGGTGCGCGTTCACGCTGCGCGCCGGAAAAGGTGATTGCCGAGCCGGTCACACTTCTCGCACTCTTCACCGTCCAAGGCCTGTACCCACTACCTACCGGGTATTCGCAGAAGACGTCACAGTGTGTGAGCGTCTCGGCAACCACCGCACAAGAACCCGCGGACCCTGCCCGCAAGTCCTCACACCCGAGGGTCCCCCGCTGCGCCGTCGAGGGCCGGGCAACGAGAAGCCCGCCCACGCCCCTAACCCTGTGGAGGGGAGCGTTGGGTCGCCCGAGGCCGCATCACCGGAACCCGATACGTATAGCGGGACATCATGATCGGCGGGGCCACCAAGCCGGGGTCGAGGGTGCAGCCGGCAATCCGGGTGAGCAACACCCACGCCGCCGGAGTGAGTGCATCGGCGAGAATCCGATCCGAATCCTCCACCACGGCAGCATATTCCAGTTCGTGCCAGAGGTGGATACCCAGCCTCTCCCACTCCGAGTCGCCGCGCCGACCCCTGCCGGCTACTTCACGCTCATCCTCGGCGATGCGGTCGATCTCGACATCATCGACCCCAGTCATTGTCGCTGCACCCTCTCGAAACCTGCTGTTGTGGACTGCGGACTGTTCCGGCGTGCTGTTCACGCATCGATCTGCTTGCTCTCCTGCTTGTGGCCCACCTCCTTGCTGCTCCCGTTGCTGTTCCCGGCGCTGCTGATCTCGATCTTGCGGGGCTTGGCCCGCTCCGCGAGCGGGATCGTCAACCTCAGCACGCCCGCGTCGTAGCCGGCCTCGATATTGTCGGTGTCGAGGTTCTCACCCAGGAACAGTTGACGACTGAATACCCCGCGCGGGCGCTCAGCGGCAATCATCTCCGCCTCGCCGGCGCGAACCGGCCGCTCGGCGTGCACCGTCACCACGTTGCGGTCCACATCGAGGTCGAGTGAATCCGGGTCCATACCGGGAAGATCGAACTCGACGACGAACTGCTCACCTTCCTGCCATGCATCCATCGGCATCACCGCCGGCTGCGACGCAGTACCCAACAGCTGTCGGGTCAGGCGGTCAAGGTCACGGAAAGGATCGGTGCGCATCAACATTTTCGGTCACCTCCAGGAAAAGTCACTGGAACCGTTCACTGACTACCACCACCGCATCCACCGAACTTCTACAGTAGATGCTGTAGATTTGGTATATCATCAAACACACATCGGATCAAGAGCTTGCCCGCAGATATCGAAATTTCTTTGATGGGAGGACCATCATGGCGCGCAACCCCGCTATCGCCGAACCCCCTGGCCTGTACGCGATCTCGGTGACATCGGAGCTCTCCGGATTCACCGCCGGCACGCTGCGACTCTACGAACAGTACGGCCTGATCACCCCCGCCCGCACCCGCGGCGGTACCCGCCGCTACAACGACGAGGACCTTACTCGTCTGGGCCGCATCACAGAACTCATCGCCGACGGCATCAACCTCGTCGGCATCAAACGAGTCCTCGAGCTCGAAGACAGCACCGCCCTACTACGCCGCGACAACACCCGGCTACGCGCAGACAACGCCCACCTACGCCGGAAAAACACACACGACACGGAGAAACGTCCGTGATCGCCCGACAGAGAAAGGACCACCGCCATGGAAGACAACCGCATTCGCTCAGCCCTCGACGCGACACCCGACACCGACTACCTCGAACAAACCATCCCAGCCGACCCGAATGCAGTGGATGCCGTCGACCTCGAAGCCCTCACCACTGAACTCGACACCCCATGGCCGACGCCCGAGGGAGATCTGCTCGAACAATCGACACCCGCCCCCCTCGACGACGAACGCTGAAATTCCCTGTCCGCCGGTGCACTACACCAACCGGGCAACGACCGCCCTGCCGACCCGAGGCATCTCTGTATCCGAATACGTTGTCTAACAGCTCTTTCGAGAACGACTGCACGACCGGATCCGAGAGTGCATACGATACGAAAACTTCCCGGAAAGGATCACTTCATGCTCGTACCACCTAGGAGGCTCTACCTCACCGGGCATCCGGGTTCGCCAACACCAACGACGAGTACGCCCCGGCGCTGATCCCTCGTCGCCGCGCGTTCTCCGCCAACCGTGCAGTTGCGAGTTCGATCGAAATACCGTCGAGTTCGGCGATCATGCCGACTGCCTGTTCCACGTCGCCGCGGACCGCGATCAGCTTCTTGACCGCCGTCACCACCTGCGAATGACGATCCTGACGACTGTCCGTGGACAGAGTCAGAGCGGCCAAATCTGCCATCGACTGCCCGTATGCATTACTACGCTCCGCGCTGTGCCACGAATCGTGAGTGAAGACCACGAGTGATCCGAGCGATGTCCGACCCAACCTCATCGGAAAGCAGCGGCACCCGCCCAGTCCTTGTTCGAGTCCTGAGCGACCGAATTTCCGCCACCGCTCCCCCACGTCTTTGAAGCTGTCGACCATCACAACCGCTCCGCTCTCAGCGCTCAGCGCAGCCGGACCCGATATGGCAAGAGTCCGGTCGGGAACGAACTCGGCATTTGCCGACTCCACCAACACATCGAGATAACCTTGCTCCCCGTTTCGCACCACGAGGGCGCACCACACACCGCTCAGATTCTGTCTCGATCGCTCAACGATCGTCTCGAGTACACGCAGGGAATCGAAGTCGGTGGTGAGAAGATGAGTCACCTCGGCAATGCTCAATTGTATTGCGGGGGTGTTCATCCTGGGCTCCCATCGTCAAGTACTGCAGAGACGTTGCGCGATCTTTCCGAATCAGGTGTCATCCGTCGTCACCGCCGTGTGTGAATCGGGTCCGCCGATTCACGACATCTGCGGCGATCTCCCAGATCGGCCTCCCCGAGGAGTACGCGGCGGCTCGAAGCCGAGAAAGTGACTCTTCGACCGAGACACGAAGTTGGATCGCGATCATCCCGACTGCCTGGTTCACCTCGGGTCGGTGAAAGGCATTGACGAGCATCCCGGCGTCCAGATCACCGGTGACAGGAAGTTCGGCAAGAATCGCCATCGAAATCGCAGCGGCACTCGCAGTCGCCAATTCGATCTGCTCGTCGTCGAGGCCAATGGGATCGAGACGGTACAGTTCGAGCACACCGAAGACATCACCTCCGCCCCTGAGCGGAAAGGCGAACACCGATCCGACACCGGCTTTGTCTGCCTCGCTGGCAAACCCCGGCCAGATGTCATTGGCAGAATCACTGGAAGTGTCGTTGCAGAACATCGGTCGCTCAGTTGTGAATGCATCAACGCACGGACCGTCACCGCCGGTGAACTGTAGTTCGTCGAGATGTTGTGCCACCGAGTCCGTCGCGTACATCAATTCCCTCGACGAAGAGCTGCTGAGCACCGTGATCGCCGCCCCGTGAACTTCCGCCAGCCTCAAACACTGTCGACACAGTTTCGCGGTCATCGGCAACTCGACTGATGCGCGGCGCCCTCTCTCACTTTCGGATTCGTCGGGAAATTCGGGGGTGTCCTGACTTCCTCTCGGATCTGCATTCACAGGACGCACCTCCTCAGTCGCCTTCACGGGACACACACGGCGCCTGGTCACTCCGATCCGGCGTAAAGTCGAGATTACCGAATAGAGGTACTTCTCAGGCGCGCGGCCGAGTCGGCCGCGTCGGTGCCACTTTTCGTTGGTGGACCACTTCCACCGCGCGGATCGGGCAAGAAATCATGACCTTCGACAGTACTCATCCGCGCGCGCGACCGTCGGCCGCCTTCGTACGAGCACAGGGTCGCGAGCCGCGACTCATCGATCGCCTCGAACAATCTCTCTCCATACCGGCTGATTCCCCGGATCAAGTCGTGGAGTTGATGATTCGATGCACGATCGCCGCCGTCGAGTTGGTTGTCGGTGTTGATCACGCCGGTGTCACGGCATCCCTGGACAGCGAACCGTTCACCGTCGCCCCTACCGATGAACGTGTAGAAGAATTCGATCGCACGCAATATCTCCTCGGTGACGGACCCTGCCTGTCAGCATCGCGTACGGGTCGGTCGGTCCGAATGTCGGTCGAGCAGTTAGGTACACGGTGGCCCACTCTCGGTATTGCTGCGCGCAACGCCGGATTGGAAGGTTTTCTCGCGGTACCACTGTTCAACTACGACGTGCCGGTCGGGTCGCTGAACCTGTACTCGCATTCAGCGGTGGCAGAGACGGACCGGGACCGTGATCTCGTCGTCGTCATCGCCGAATATCTGGGAGCGGGGCTCGATGCCATCGCAACAGACCATCGACTCGAACGTGCCGCCAACGCCCTGCGCCGAGGAATCGCCTCACGTGCCGACATCGAACGAGCAGTCGGAATCTTGATGATCCGCCGAGATACAGACCCCGAGACCGCGCTTTCCGAACTCCAGGCTTCAGCACGTCGTGAGTCCAGGGATTTACTGGACGTTGCACGTCAGATGATCATTTCAGCCGATGACGAACGCACATAGAGCTAGAGCTTCCGATCGACCGGTCAGGACGCTGCGACGGCACGAAGCGGCGTGCCGTCGATAGGCGGGAGAGCTCACCATCGCCGCGTTCGCGGGGCCTCGTCATCTCTAGGTGATGCGCACACTCGCCAGCAGATCCTCTGCCACCGCCCGCAGTTTCGTGTTGGTGCGTTGAGACGTCTCGACCAACATCGCGAACGCCCCATCCGCATCGACACCGTGCACCGCCATCAACACCCCCTTCGCCTGATCGATCACCGCCCGCGAATCGAGAGCACGCTCGAGCTGCAGAGCCAACTGCCGGGCACCCCGGTAACGTTCGGTACTGCCGATCGCATACCCAGCGGCAGTGGTGAACAAATTCATCAACGCCACCTCAGAACGAGCGAACCCGTCCGCACGGCTGCCGTACACGTTGACCGCACCCGCACGCACCCCGGGCTCGAGCGCAGGCAACGGAATCGACAGGAAACTCTGCACCCCGAATCGCCGGGCCTCGGACGCCAGACCCGGCCACCGCTCACTGGCAGTCGTGCGGTCCGCCACCACGATCTGCTCGCTCTCCGCGGCCTCGATACACGGACCCGCCCACGACCGATACTGCAGCTCGTCCACCATGACGACCTCACGGGACGTGCGCGCCGCCGTCGACGCAGCACCCTCCTCATCGAGAACCGTCACCCCCGCCATGTCCGCATCCTCGATCAACTCCACCGCATGCTCACACAACCGGTTCAGATACTTCTCGATGTGACCGGCCGGATTCAACACCCGATACAGATCCTGCAACGCTTCGGCAGCCGCATCGAGCGGAGGAAACCACCCATCACCGACAGCAGCGCTTCGTACGACATCCATCCCACACCTCACACGCACTCCCACGAGACCGTGACGGCACACGACGAAAAACGGCAAAACCCCGATCTCCACTTGTCAACAACTCACGAATGCCCGAACACGCCACCGCCAAACCCATGGCGGGGCCCGCCAGACCGGCAACCAAAAAAGGGAGGGTTCACCAGCGGTGAGGGGTACCGGCGTCCAGCGGACGACTGCTACACCCGAACTCGTTAGCGGGAGCCGGATCCCGCAAAAAAATCGCCGAACCACTCGTGGAGACCCATCACTTTGCTGCCAATAATGGCCCTCCTCGCGCCCGGCCAGTCCAGCGATTTCCACCAGTCTTCCCGTATCTGCTTGACCACCAGCAGGTTTACGGATGGCACGCAGACGGTCACGCTACGGGCTATTTCTCGATTCGAACCCCAGAAACTACTGAGCGAGTTGGGTTGCGGGTGGCAAGCGACGTGCAGGATCGAGGGTTCAGCGGGCAGTCGGGAGTTCGACGGCGCCGTTTTCGAGGAGAACGTGTGCGTCGATCATCTGACCGCCCCGTTCGACGTAACCCATCAGGTTCGCTCCGGACCCCCAGCCGAGCAGTCGCTGTACCTCTTCGGAAAGATCAAGCAGTTTTTCACGCGGGATTGACAGGTATTGGTTCTCTTCCTGACGTAAGCAGGCGAGGTCGAATGCCATCGTCAAGCCGGTCCGTGGCGCCTCGGACGAGTTGTTACCACCGCCGTGGTACGTAGAACCGGTCCAGATGAGGGCAGCACCGGCCCGCATTACGGTCGGCGCCGCTTCGGCTTGTTTCGGGCCTCGTTGGTCGTCCCACCGATGGCTTCCGGGTATGACGAGGGTGCCGCCGTTTTCTGCTGTGAAATCGCTGACCGCCACCATGATCTGCAGTCGGCCCTCGCGTCCGTAGTCGGGGTGGCGCCACAGAAAGCTCGTGTCGTCTCGATGGAGACGCTGGGCACCCTGCCCTGGGTGGATTTCGATTGCCTGAGTGACACCGATCTGGATATCAGGCGTGATTTCGATCTGGTCGTCTCCGACCCAGACGGACAGGGGCACCTGAAGGATCTTCTTGGCGGCCCCGTAGTAGAGCGGGTGGAGCGCGATCTCGGGCATGAGGTCGATCCGACCGAACAGCCCTCCTGCTCTTCGCGTTTGGGTTCCGGCGAAGAATTCGTCTTCTCCGTAGCCGGTGCTTTCAAGGACGGGGCCAAGTTGGGCGCGCAGCTCGTCGAGCTGGGGGGTGTCGAGGAAATCTTCGACGATGACACCGCCGTCGCGGTGGATCACGTCGACGATCTCGTCGACTGTTGTTGTCGAGGGCAGGGCGGTGAGGTGATTGGCCATGGTTGTCATTGATGTCTCCTTAGATTGCGGATTGAGGGTTGGCGGAGAGTGTTTCGATTTGGGCGAAGATGCCCTTGTCCCCGTGTCCGGCTGCGCATGCACGTTGCAAGTTGTCGAGATTCGCCGTCATCAGAGCGGCGCGTTGGCCTGCTCGCTGCATCGATTGTTGCCAGGCTTCTACTGCGGCTGCGTATACGTTCAAGGTTGCCTGATCGGTCTCGTACTCTCCGGATTCGAACGCTTTGAGTGCTTCGTGAAGGAGTTCGAGAAGTTTGTCGGTCCACAGGTGCAAACTGTGGCGCATCTCCGCGATCGCGACGTCCTCGGACCGCACGTACGCTGCTGCTTCGTGGAAGGCACCGAGCGCGACGTTGAAGAATGCGCCTGCCATGGCCGCGTCGATCACGTTGGCGGCACCGGGACGGGCTCCGACATATCGTGATTGGGCGGCGATGGGTGTCAGAAGGCTCTGGACGTCCTCCCACACGTCCTCGTCTCCGGAATAGTTGATCCCTGAACTTTCGGTTCCGATGTCCTCCGGGTATGCAGCTATGGCTCCGTCGAGGTACCGAGCGCCTCGCCCTGCGATCCACTCGGCGAACTGGTTCGCTTCCTCCGGCGTACCGGTTGCGGTGTTGACGATGATTTTTCCGGCAATCGAATCTGCTTCTGTAACGACATCTTTGGCGATCTCGTAGTTCAGGAGACTGATGACGATTAGCGGGCTGGCCGCAATCGCAGATTGTGGAGATTCGGCGACTGTAGCTCCAGCCGCAGCGAGGGGCTCCTCTTCCGCGAGCGCGCAGCCACCGCCGTGACAATCGCAGCACTGATCGCCGGTGCCGTCGCAACCTCATGGATCTATCTCAACGGAATCTTCTTCCCCGCACCGTCTCCAGTCAGTGCCATGTCCTACGTTGCGCTCGCAACCATCACGCCGGCCACTATCGCCTTTTACCTGATGGGGCGTCGAAGCCACGCTGACGCCTCCCAGCCGCCACCTCACCTGAACTCGGGACGAGCGACGACCCGAGAGCAGTAGGCGAACCTCAACCTCAAGCAAACAAACCGGCTTCCCGACGCAACGCATGGGTTCACCAGCTCATGAAGACCACGCCAATCGACCTCCACTGCAAGCTTGAGAAGCTCTCTGCACGTTCCTTTTTCGAGCGCCATCACGAGCCACCACGCCCACCCTACCTCGGCGGGATCGCTCAGGCGGAGAGTTTCCCGGTGAACTGTGCAGGGCGCTGTTCGAACGGGCGGCAGACGCCTTCCCCGGCACGTCCGCCCTACTACTGCCACTGTCCCGTATCGGATTCGCACGCCGAATCGACAGCGTTGCAGTAGCACTGGAAAATCACATCGCCTGGCCCCGCGGGGGTGATCGCCACACCGTTCCACTACCTCCACGACAGACATCCGGACGATGCTTCTGCTTCGGAGGTGACGCAGAACAACAGCAACTTCACTCAGGCGCCATAAATCGGGCCCGATTCGCGCTACCGTTCTAGGTTATGGGGACCAGCTTCCACGGACCGAACCCGTGGCCACACATCACTCGCGCAATCCGCACGCGAGGCCCACGCTATGCCGCTGTCCCCTACCTTGGACACCTTGCGCCTGAACTACTTCCACTTCGCAGTGGAGACCTTCTGGTCGTCAATGCTTCAACCGCGGCGATCCGCGCCCACGCCACTTCACCTGTCGTTCTTTCGCACTACCTCAGCAAGGGCGTTCGCATCCTCTCGTCGTCAGCATTGCACGCCAAGGTCATCGTGACGAACCAACGAGCTGTAATCGGCTCGGCGAATGCTTCCGAAAACTCCATATTCTCCCATGAGGCGGTCATCATTTCCGATGACCCTCAAGTGGTCGCCGACAGTCGCGCATTCATCAACAACATCGACGAAACCACCACCGTAGACCAGACATTCATCGACAACGCTGAACGCGAATGGGCAACCGGGCGAGCCGTACCCATCCCCGGCATCGCAGGACGAATTCAGAACCTCGACAACGACTTTCTTCCAACTCCGACCAACAGAGTATTCATCAGGCGCCACGAGAGCCATCCTCACACGCGCACCCCACCTGTGAAAAAGCCTTCAACGAAGGAGCTTTCGGTCGATCCGACAGCCAGATACCGACTCGAAACGCTCACAATCGAAAAGCCATGCAGCATTGCACGCGGGGACGTCGTCATTCGCGTCTCCATGGATGACGAATTGCTACTGCCACCCGCTGCCGTGATATCCAATCAGGAAAGAATGCCCCTCTCCCCCAGCCAATTTCACTGCTTTCTCCGCGTTCGCAACGATCTAGTGCCGCTTCCTGCTGCGGACGTCGAAAAGCGTCTCGCCGACGTTGGGCATCCCAGCGCACAACTGAGGTCTAACCACTATGTTCGCTCCCCCAGTCTTCGGGCCGAACTCTTGGCACTGTGGAGCCATTGACCCCGAGGAACACATGTTGACGAAACACACAGCACCCGTTCGAACGCAAGTGCACTTCTCTCCCGATATGTCGACCCGAACATTGCACTGGCGGAAGTCGAACAACACGCGACTTTGCTGCCCCACCTGCCGAACGAAATCCTTTGTGTAACTGCGATGAAGAGCATTAACCGCGGCATTGCACTCAGATGAACCTCGCGCCAACCGAAGTCCCGTCACGACTCGCCCGCGAACACGAAACGTAAAGTTCTCCCCGTTCGAGACGCACATTCGACAAGAGGCCACATCGAGTTTTCCTTTCCGGATCCTTCCGACGACCCTCCCCCCGTCCACTGTCCACAAGTTCCTCTCCTCGTCACACGACAGTGCGCTGCGGAGGCAACAGCTCACACGTGGGCTGCCCCACCCCTCCCCCTCGTTCAATCACACATGATTGCACCCGGCATTTCAGAGCATGAGCGCTAAGCATCTCCATCCGCTCCTCAAGTTTCGAACCGACTCCGACACGAGAACGCCTTCGAACGAGCCGGCGCCGACACACCCAGGATCCGCCTTCGGTGAAGCCTTAGAAACGCCCCATCGGGCTCGTCGCTGGACGGGCCGGCGGCGGCCTGTGACGCGGGCCGCCGAAAAATCCCACAGAACTCCATGGCAACATCAACCACACGCGACACACCGAACAAGCGCGCCTACCCGTATCAGTTACAGATTGGTTCTAGTCTTTCCTCATGGCACAGCACAACAAGGGACCTCGCGGACACATCGCGACTCGTGCTCCCCTCAAGCAGCACAAGGTTTACGAGGATCGGGCCGCCGAACTCGGAATCCCTGCTGGGGACTACTCCGTGCTCATACTGGCCATCACACACGGACTGGACATACCGGACTACATCAGCGACAAGCTGCATCCGGAGCAGCTAAGACTTCTCGAAGTCGAAGCGGCCGGATCGTTGCGTCGCATCGAGCAGCTTGCGGTCGGCGCATGAACTATCCCTAGACAGCGAACAACCCCCAGGGCTTGGCGGCATCGGGGGCTGTCCGTTTATGCGGTTGTGGAAGCTTCCCAGCTTCCTGACCACCACTAACCCAGAGAAGGAAGAGGCGGTGACCACCACTACCTCGAAAGGAAGAGGCGGTGCTTACTCGATGATATCGCAGAAACGCAATTCCGCCATACCCGCGGACGTGTTCTCGGTGTCATTTCTGGCACGTCCAGATCACATTTCAGCTTTCGCGACGCCAGGATCACACTTCTGCGTACCGAATGTCCCCTCCGAGCAGGCCAGCACCCTACCCATAGCGGTACCGATGTGCGGCCGCCGGATCGAACAGACCTCTCGAACGACCGCGGCCGCAACGCGCGTACAGCGGATCCGCAGAGAGGGAGGGCGCCCCTAGCCGGCAGCGAGCGAAGTACCCCGATACCTAACTAAACAGCGCAGACCTCTTGAAAAGTACAAAGGCCCCCGAAGGGGGTGATTGGGAGCGGACCGCATCGCGGCGAAATAGGACTGGCAGGTCCTTGACGTCGACTGAGAACTGGCAGGTTCTCCGACATCCGTTCTCGAAACATTCTCGAGAGGTGAGCTTCGAAAGTTGGCGCTTTCTCTGCTCGTACTGCATCCCCTGGAAGGGACTTACCTATGGCAGGTATGTCTCAGGGTAGCGCATACCCTGAATACACCCCAACTCATTCCATATCACCAACCGTCGGCGTGTCGCGCATCGGCACCCGATCCGTTGTCTCTCAATCGACAGAAGTCGACGAATGGCAAGCAGCAGTCGACGACGCGCTCGCACGTGTGGCTCGTATCGAAGCCGCCGCACGACAACTCAACGAGCGCACTGACCAGCGTGGGCGCTCTTGGGCCCTCCCCGTCGAACCAAAAGAACAAGCACGCGTTCCGGTCTGGACGTCACGCAGGGAATGGCTCCGCCAGTTCCGGCACCACACCACCACTCCGGCCGGCAAGGCATTGTGCGCGCGCAACCTGATCAGGCCCGACAAGGCTTACCTCGTGGCACAAGCTCACGCACATTTCGCCGAATCCCACACAGGCCGCGGGGTCTGCGCAGCCAAGTCAACAATCGCTGCCCGGGCCAAAGTCAGCGAATCCTCGGTCAACCGCGCAAGGAGAGTGCTCATCGCTCTTGGAATGGGCATCGAACACGTCCGGGGGCGAAACCTCAAAACCCTGGAATTTCTCGCTGCTGAGGCCCACCACGGGGGTCAACAGCACCGCGCTGCATCGACATGGTCACTGTCTTCTCCTCGAACAGTCGTAGCAACGACACCACCTCGAAAGGTCGCCAAGACACGGCCGTCTCGTGCCTCTGAGAAGGCTCCCCGCCGCAGGGTTCGGAGCTCTCGGGGGGACGGCCTCAACCGAGTCAACCCGCCCAACACCGGTCGACCAGGGTCGATAGGAGCTGACACCCTATCTAGTGTTGGTTTTTTATCTTCTGAAGTTCTTCCGTTAGGAAGAACTCACCAACGCGTACACGCGCGAACTCGGCCGACATCGAAAAAACGAAGCAGCGCTCGGACACCGCGGCCTCTGGCACTTCAAAGGACTGCGGCTGAACTCGTGAACCATGCTCCGGCCCTCAGACCACCCGGACATATCGGGGTGATCTGCGATCTTCTCCGCGATGTCAAAATCGATACGACTCGGTGGACCGGCCGTGACATCGCACTGACGCTCTCCCGTGACACAGCAGACCGGGGGTGGATCTGGCCAACGAGATCAAGCCTGGGTTCGCCGTTGGGCTACCTCAGACGAAGGCTCGACGGCATCGACTGGACGAGAGAATCCCCCAGCGAACAGCGTAGGTCGGCCGACCTGGCGAGAAAGAGGGAACAACAACTACTCGAAAACTCACACGTACACCGCACGAAAATGGCAGCGGACCCGGACCACCGCGCGAGGAGTCTCGCCAGCATTCGTGCGCACCTGAGCAAACTTCAGCATTGAGGCCGTCCAATCCAAGGCTGCAGTGCACGTCCAGAATCGCGCCGCATGGTGCGCAACGAGTGCTGGCGAGAAGGATTGCGCTTGGATAAAGCCCTGCTTGCCCTGGTCTGAATACGCGTGAGGTGGTTGATAGTGCACTGAGAATCAGGAGGACGGCATTTGGGTCTATGCATTGCACTCGATCCCCGCTTCGAAGGACTGAACCCGCCCAAACCAGTGAATAGTGGCCGTCGGTGCGCATAGTCACGTCGAAAACTGCCGTCCCGGATGCCGACACGTTCGCACGCCTGAGGACGTGTCGCCCTGTCGTGCGTCCCGCAATGCTGCGGTGCGTCTGATCCTGAAATCTGATTTTCGCAGGTAGAGGCTATTTTGCGCGGAAGAATGGCCTTGCGATCACTGCATGTGACGCACGCGTTGCGAGGCATTCTGGTCGCGCGTGCCATACACGCAATGCGTGCGTTGCAAGGCATGCATTGCATGTAAGGCACTACTGTTGCGGGCAACCGTCGGCCACCTTGTGACGTTCGTATCCGCCGACACGGCAGAGTAGGCGTCCTGCACGGGATTCTCACAGACACTTGACTTAGGTCTTGATCGCCGCCACTCCCCCACCCGGTCGAATGGACACGCGTGTTTGGTTGTACCGAACTGCGCGACGCTGGGTGCGAGTGCCCGCATCCGAAAATTCTGCTCGTGAAGCAGTGAAATCGGCCCTCACAGTGCTGATCATCCCCACCGTAGCCCCTAACCCGATTTCGTCACTGTGACGATAAGTCCATGCCTGCTTGGATTCGCATTGATGCCCACACGTCGACCAAACCTCGGCCCCATTCGGATCTCGGTATGTCGTTTGGCTCGTACTCGGGAGTCACACACTCGACGCGCATTTCACGCGGAAATTTCGATTGTGCACGGGTCCGTAGGTACCTGGGATGTCTCGGAAAACATTCTTCGCGAGTCAGGTGAACACGCCATTTGGCCAATGAAATCTGCTGTAGTTGCAACTCTCACTAGACGTAGGTGTTCCCTCCGCCCAACCAAAATGGGGATCAGTGTGGTCGTTCGCCCCTCCTCGCCGCGTGCCGGAAGCCACTTTCAGTGCACGTCTCGCGGTTCATTGTGTGCCCTCGTGCGGGTCTCGGCCTTCCGAGCCCGATGAGATGAAATATGTTCTGGCTTCGACTGACAGCATGTGCATCTGTCGACCTACCGCCGCGGGGCAGTATCAGAGATTTTCTGAAGTGGCAGCCCGTTCCCGCCGGCCTCGAAATGATGGCCTGGGTACGAACTGGCTGAATAGGGTCGCTCGGCGACTTCTGAACAATCCGTGCCGTCCAAACCGGAATGGTCGAATCCCCCTGATCTCGGGCCTCGAGCCAGTTGGCATTCCAGGAGTTTCAGATCGATCTCCTCGACAATCTCGCTGCGAACTATCTGCCTCCTGGTTCGATTCGGGGCCTGCGACATGTCGTGATCGGGCGATCACGACAGTCAATCTGCTCTCGGCCGGTCGAACCTTTGCCTCGATGTCTGATCTTCGTGGCGAATTTCTTGATTCGTTCGAGACCAGTTAGTGCTGTGAACAGCACTTTTGCGGGCGCATGCAGTGCATGCAATACATGCAGCACGTGCAAACCATGCAGACCGCGCGATGCATGCGCTGCGAGTTCGCCATGCACAACGCCGTACGCACTGCATGCATGCAATGCGTTATGAGCATTCACTGCGTGACATGCGTGCTATGAGTGCATTGCGACGGGCGCACGCATGTCACGCAGTGCACGCCGAGCGAAGAATGCGAGGGTTGCAAACAATGCAGGGAATGCGTTGCACGTTATGCAAGCGTGTATTGCAATACACGCGTGTCTAGCAACGCAAGCATTACGCGCAATGCTTGCACGAATCGCATTGCGAGCATGGTTTGCGCGTAACGCAAAGCATGCACGAAATGCACGACACGCACAGAGTGCAAGGCTTGAACGACATGCATTACATGCGTGTTATGCTACGCGCGCACGTAATGCACAGTGTGCGTGTCTAGCGGGCAGAGCAGCTACAGCATGCAATGCATGCTGTGCTCAGATCGCATGTGACGCACAGTCTGCATGCGATCCACGTACAGCGTGGACTGCGCACACGGCAAGCAATGCACATATTGCATGCAGTGCGTGATCCACACGCAATGCACGCCCCGCACGCGTCAACGCCCTCGATGAAAGGTCCGCAATGCAGCCACGCAAAATCGCACTCGGCAACCAGAAGGGTGGCGTAGGCAAGACGGCCTCCACGCTCGGGCTTGCCAGCGCCATCACCGCGGTCGGCGGAAAAGTACTCGTCGTCGATATGGACCAGCAGGGCAATACGACCGGCGGCCTCGGCGTCACGCTCGAAGAGGGCATGATGACGGCCTACCACCTCATGAACCAGACCAGGGAAGGCATTGCAGCGGAGGCGATCATCGCTACTCCATGGGATGGCGTCGACCTCATTCCAGCGGACGAAGAACTCGGAAAAATCGAATCGGATGGGTCGAACGACCTGGTGTTTCGCCTAGACGTTGCGTTCGAAGGGCTCGACCTTTCTCCGTATGACGCCGTGCTGTTCGACTGCCCTCCCAATATGGGCAAGGTGCTGTTCGCGGTTCTCATCGCAGCAGATGGCGTTGTCGCCATCACCGAACCCACAATCGACAGCGTCGGTGGTGTTCAGAAGCTCGAAGAGACGATCGACACCGTTCGTAAACGCGCAAACCCCAAGCTGGCGTTCGACAAGATCGTGATCAGTCGTAAACGCTCCACCGGCGAACATGAGTTCCGAGAGAGCGAGTTACGGGAGACGTACGGAGCTCTCGTCGCCAAGACGTCGATCCCGGAACTCGCGGCCCGCCAGGATGCGCATTCGAATCGCACTCCGATTCACCAGTTCAAGGGCGGAAAGGCTTTGACACTGCAACTTGCATACAGTGACTTGCTCGCTGAGTTGCCCATCGTGATCGGAGCGCCGGCATGAGCGTGAAGCGGGAACCTGCCATTCGTAAGACTCACCCGGCTGAACTCATCCCGGAACGTCCGCCCAGGGGAGACACGGCCCCTGCGACACCTGCACCTGCACCATCGTCGCCTTCAGTGGATCTCAGCGGCCGCAAAGACGAGGAGGAGAAGCTGTCGATGACCCACAACACGCGCATCAAACCTTCGACCAAGGATCGCCTTCGGCGCGGTGTCGACAAGTTGCGGTACGAGACAGGCGATCGCGAAATCAGCGAGGCGTCGATGACCGAGGCTGCGCTGGACGAATACTTGAAAGCCAGAGGACTGTAGGGCGCTGCGTGCACGGCATGCACGGCGTGCATGCACTCCATGAATTGTCCTGGTTGTGAATTTCGGTCACGGGCAAGGGGCATCTTGTACTTCGGCGGGAAGACCTACGCAGCGGCGCTTAGCGCGCCCGCTGAATGGGTTTGCACCCGAGAAGCATTCCACAGATTTCAGTATTTCGAGTGGTCAGCCGGCGGGGGGGCGGGCACATGCGAACCCGCCCGAGTGGGAGTCCTTGCTGGGGCGTGCAATGCCATGTTCCTTCATCTGCTGACATTCCGTTCTGTAGAACTTGGAAGCCTTGGCAGCGCAAACCCTGGAGCAAATTGCGTGAACAATTCGCTGCAGTCACGCAATTCTCACGCAAAATTGCAGACCACCCCACGTCCCTCTGAGATCAACAGGCACGCCGCTGGAACGACATCCCCGACGTGTTCTGAGTGCGACGCAAAAAGCATCAGTCGACTCTCGGATACGACCGTTAGAAATCGCTGTCAACCTTCACCGCGCGCAAAACGGACGAAACGCAAGGAGTGCAACCAGAAGAAATCTTCCGAAACCAGAGGAGTCCCGCCGGCGGCAACCAGCGGGACTCCAGACCGAGAACACCCCTTGTAGGAAGGAAAACCCGATCATGGGTGATTTTAGTCTGCGCGCCGCGCGGATCCAGCTTGGAGCACTGATCGCCGCACTTCTCATCGCGATTTTCATCGCGATCGGGATCACCGCCGGCGCATTCGTCCTCTCCTTCGCGGTCCAGCGGGACCTCGCGCGCCAAGGAACCATCCCCGAAAACCTCGCATGGATCTTTCCCGTCATCGTTGACAGTGCAATCTTCGGATCAACCGTAGCCATCGTCATTCTGAGCAAACTGAAGATGCATCGGCGCGACAAGTACTTCTACGTTGCCGTGGCTGTTTCAGTGGTCGCGATCAGCATCCTTGGGAACGCCTACCATGCGTTCCACTCTGCAACGGTTGCGCAACAGGCCGTTGCGGCAGGTCAGAGTATCGGCTACATGCCTCTCGACCCTGCTGTTGCTGCCATGATCGCGATCATTCCGCCGGTGCTGGTACTCGCCTTCACCCATGGACTGGGGATCCTGATCAAAGCAACGGGTATCGCGTATTCCGACTACAAGATCGAGATCGACAATGCCGCTGCAGGCGTGGGCATGGTCGCTACGCAAAGGCGCGTCATGCGCAACGAAACAGCTGAGGGATTCCAGCCTTCTCTGGGCGTCGTGGAAACGCATCACGCGCCGGAAAGCGCTCCGCATTCGAGCCCCTCCGAACAGACGAGCTCCTCAGTCGATCCGGAATCGTCGAACGACGAGGCGGCGGCGCACGCCGATCTGGAATGGTTCATTGCCACATCGGGCCTACCCGACGCTGTCAAGGACACCGCACGACGCAAGCTCGCAGACCCAACTCTCACCTGGGAGATGATCGCTCAGACATCCAACCCTCCTGTTGCAACATCGACGTCGTGGCGCCGGTACGAAAAATTCGATACCGCGGCCCGAGCGGCCGGCTTCGAGAACCCCCCGCTCATCGACATGCGAGCCTCCGACGCCCAGTTCGCCGACCAACTCGTCCCTACAGCGTGACTAGCGCCGCAACTCAGCAATGCCACAGTCTCCGAGGGGCAGGAAAGGCGCCATCATGGAGGGGATGGCGCCCGCGAAGTCCCCACCGACTGCAGGTAAGGAACCCGCATTGACTGACCCAGACGACCGACTCCATCTGATCGTTCCGTCCGGCCAACGACCCCGACAACAACGAGCGCACGACACGAAGGCAAAGATCCTCAAGGCAGCTGCACGCTCCTTCTCGATCGATGGGTATGCCGCCACCTCGTTGAACGACATCATCGCGGAGGCTGCCTCCACGAAAGGTGCGGTGTACTTCCACTTCGACTCCAAGGAAGCGATCGCGCGAGAACTCATCAACCACTGGTTGACCGCGCTCCGCCAAACCCGACAATCAACCGACGAATCAGCAATACCGGCAATCGAGCAGTTGGCTGCATTCCTTAACGGTTCGGCGGCGCTTATCGCTGACGATGACCTGGCCCGAGCAGGCCTCAGGCTCACCACAGAAGCAGGTCTCGATACCGCCCGACCCGCATTCCGCAAGTGGGTGGAACTCGTCAGCCGACTCGTCGATACCGCGATCGCAGACGGACAGCTCCCCGCCTCCGCCGCCCAGCGCCTGGCTGAGAATCTGTGCGCGGGATTCATCGGCGCGATTCAAGTCATACAGGTGCTTGGCGACCCTGGAGATTTCACTTCGCGGATTGACGACTTAGTGAACGCGTATGTGATCTCAGATATGTAGTCCGCGCGCTGGCGAGATCGTGGGTAGGGGAGGGGGCCGGACTCAATCCTCGCGGTGATGTCGCCAACCGTGTACACGGTGTACTGCTAATTCCTCGACGCTAGCGAGGCAGTCGCGCCGTCGAGAGGGGCCACAACGTGCCAGGCATCGAGCGTTGAATCCCCGAAGAGCTTTGTCTCATGCCGAATATTTCAGCAATAGTGTTCCGCGCCGTGCCGACGTGAAGACGTGATCATCGACGGGACCGTGGGAAGGTGTGCCGCATTAGGGCCTCTGAGTACTTCATCGACCCTTGCCTCCCGTTGAAATGATCGGTTCCTCAACTCGCACACGATCGCGGTACCAAAGTGAATCCCATTTCGATACCATGGACATATGAGCACGCAGATCGCGGTACGACTACCGGACGAGATCGTGGCATTTCTCGACGACGAAATCAGGGAACATCGCGCCACCTCCCGGGCCTCGGTAGTGTTGCGCGCTCTCGAACGCGAACGTCGCCGTCAGATTGCCGCACGTGACGCGGAGATTCTCGCGAACGCCACATCCGAACATGACCTGAGTTCTCTCGCTCACCACGCCGCCAATCCGCAGTCAACCGGCTTGAGCTGATGCGACCAATTCACGAAGCCGACCTCGACACAGTCCGCCCGGTCCTCGTACTCACCCGAGAGGTGGTCCGTCCACACCTCGGGACCGTCACGGTAGCGCCCATCACCGACGAGATCCGAGGACTGTCCACTGAGGTGTCCGTCAGTGCCGCGAACGGACTATCCGCCGACGCGGTCGTCAGTTGCGATCACATCACCACCATTCCCGTCAGTGCACTCGGCAACGTCATCGGTTATCTTCTGCCAGCACAAGAAGAATCACTGTCCATAGCCGTGCGCGCCGCATTCGATCTCGAATGAGGACGACAGTGAACGGAAAGGATGCAGCATGGCGCTGAAGAAAGGGGAGCAGTTCGCGCTATTCGAGCTCGAAACACCAGAATCCGCTACCCGTTCGGACGAAATTCCCGAGCCAGACCAGCCTTCACTGTTCGACGTTGACGACATCGCTCCTCTCGAAACGAGTTCCGACGCCGCTGCGATCCCAGCCATCGACCATATCGTCGCCCCTCCGGATAAGCGCGCCAAAGACGTGGAACCGGAACCCACCCCGGCGTCCGAACGGGGCGCAACCGAACCCGCCGCCCTACCTCCCGCCAGCGAGTCAGCAGACGGCCACGCCGTCATTGTCACAGCAGCTGGAACCTACACACCATCCGGCCATACACTCACCGGCCCAGTAGATTCCATCGAAAAACTCGACAAACTCATCAGATGGGCAACGCTCACCCCTCTGGGCGCACCGGCACAGATCTGGATCGTCGGAATCGAAGCCTGCGAAATGCTCGGATGGATCATCGACCCAGGCAGCGAAGACGACGTCGATGACATGGAAATCCTCCGCACACGCGCGGCCGAAGAACTCACAGCGATCCTCCACGCCACGCTGACCCCGATGCTGACCGCAGGATGGGAACTCCGCGGAGAACCCGGCCACGTCGTTCACCTCTCCCGCACCACCGGGAACTTCACATCCATGGTCGACATCTTCATCGAACCGTACGTGTGGACCTACTGGAACAAAGACTTCGGATGGGGCAATCGAGTGGGAGACATGGGGATCCTCGGATCACCCACCGCCGGAACCTACCTCCCCGACGACGACCTCCCCGCCGCACAGGAACTAGGACGCCGACTCGCCTGGTGCGCACAACACCTCGGCGTACTACCCGGCCCCACCCCAGCACGCACCGGCGCCGCCATCGTCGACAAGATCAAACGCGACCGCACCCGCAGCGGTAAAGGAATCGTCGTCACCGTCGGTGGACCCGTCCCACCACTGGACGGCGAACCCCGTGGGGATCTCGAACCTGCAGTCGGATGGACACGCATCCCGGACCTCGAAGAACTTTCCGACGCAACACAACTGGTATCGATAGACCAACGAGCTGCATACCTCGCTTCCGCTGGCATGCTCGAATTCGGCTACGGAAAACCTCGACATCTTCGCGGCGAGAACGCGCTCGACGCTGCGCGGCAATCGAAAACCCCGTTCGGACTCTGGCATGTAACCCTCCCGCCCGGTGACATGCTGGCGCTCCCACCCGCTCTACCGTTGCCTCACCCACACATGCTCGCCGACCAACCTGTGCAAACGTGGATCACCACCGTCAGCCTCGACGCACTGCAAACCTCCATCGCAGATGGCGGAATCGGCGCAGAACTCGACGACCTCGACATCACCGAAGCATGGGTCTACCCCGAACAAGGTCGAGCCCTCGACAAGTGGGCGAAAATCTTGAGAGAAGCCCGCAAAGTTGCCGTCGACACCGGCGACACAGCAATGAAACGGTTCATCGGCGCCTGCTACAAGGGCTACATCGGCCGAATGGTCAACCCCGACATGTGGACCGCCAAGCAAATGCAACACCACCACCAACCGCTCTGGCGAGCCGCGATCATCGCACACTGCCGCTGGCGAGGCCGCCGCGTCGCGATGCGCATCGCGCGCGAAACCGGCCGATGGCCACTGCGCACGGTCACTGATTCCTGGGTCTACCCCCTGCCCCCGGGCATCGACATCGCAGACGATAGCGACGCACTCGGGAAAATGACTCTGGAAAAGAGTGCCCCGCTCACCGAGGACATCACTGTCATGCTGACCGACGCACGCGACACCCACGAGATCAACCTCGCACTCAAAGCTGCGTTCACCGACGAAGATGAAGGAAACATATAGTGGCCCTGCATCTTCCGAAACCGCGATCAACCAAACCTGCACAGAAAACTGTCGGCTTGGACGGCCTCAACGTATCTGTCTCGACAGCAGCGACCAGTGGTATCGAAAAATCGAAATCAGTCAAAAGCGGGGGATTGGCCGGACTCACCAGCAAAGTCTCCGTACGCCAGCTTCGTACCGAAATCGGCAAAGAAGGCCTGCGGCAAGCAGCTATCGACGCCGGAAGAAAGCCCCCCTCTGACCGAACACTGCGGCGGTGGGCGCAGCAAGGACGAATCCCACACCCCGACGTCACCGAACGCGCCCAACGGCGAGCAGCCATCGAACGCCTCGGCGGAATCGATGCTGTCGCAAAGAAAATCGGCCGTTCACGATCAGCGGTCTCTCGCTACCGCTCCGGGGAAACCAACGAACTACGTGCGGACGCGAAAAAGAAGCTCAAGAACGTCAAAGCCCGCGACATCATGGACCGCGCCGGCGTCCTGCGACCCGACGGACAACCCAAAAAGGCCACCATCCGAGTCCGTGGGGGAGTGTCCGTCCGCAACGGCTCCGAAGAAGGTTACGACTATCGAGTGCGTACCCTCGATTTCGCGAACTCCGACAGCCCCTTCAGTCTCGACGAAACACGGGAACTCGCCATGGCTTTGGCTAACGACGATCATGCCCGGGTGGTTGCGATCCTCGAACGTCACGCCACGATGGATTACCCTGAAAACAAGGGATTCGACCAGTACGGCGACACTTTCGGATTTCACTTCGATTCCATCGAATCCGTCCACATCGACTGGACATAAAGCTGCCCTGCCTCTCGACGCGCCGGGCAGGACCGGGCATCTCGTTCGCGGACCCTCGGACCGAACACCGATAGCGATCTCTCGGCACCAGTGGATATGTCGGCCAGGTTCGAAAATCGAATGGCGCCTCTCAGCCGGAGTTGTCCGGTTTGGCAGGCAGTTGGGAGTCGAGTTCGGAGACAGTGGCTTCCACAGCTGCCGCGATCTCGTCGTCGGTAGGGACGAGATCGCGAACCTGGGAGGGGAGAGTCTCATAGGTGTAGTCGGCTACGGCGAGGGGTGCAGTTGTCCCGGCAAGTGAATACCGGACGACGTTGTCGTTGCGGCCGGCGCAGAGCAAGATTCCCACAGTCGGGGCGTGGATGTCCTTGTTGCGGAGGTTGTCGTCGATCCACGAAACATAGAAGCCGAGCTTCCCGACATACTCCGGCTCAAACCTGCCTACCTTCAACTCGACGACAACGAACCTCGCTTGCACCCAGTTGAAGAACAACAAGTCGATATAGAAATCCTGATCACCGACCTCGAAATGGTACTGGCGCCCGACAAAAGCGAACCCGTGTCCCAGTTCGAGGAGGAATTGCTCCAGCCGACGCATCAGCGCGGACTCCAGCTCCCGCTCCGCGACACGTTCGGTGATATCGAGAAAATCGAAGACGTACGGGTCACGCACCAATTGCTGAGCGAGATCGGAATCCTCGGCCGGAAGATGGTCCTGAAAATTCGACGGTGCCGCACCGATCCTGCGCCGTAAACCGCTGTTGATCTGATTTTGCAGCACATTGCGCGACCACCCGTGTTCAGCAGCGGCCGATGCATACCAGTCGCGGTCGGACCGGTTATCCAGCTTGTCGAGCAATACCGTCACATGACCCCACGGCAATTGGCCAACAGGTTGTTGGCCAATTGCATCGCGCCCCCAGATGCTCGCCATCTGCCGCATGTACTTCAGATTGGTCCGCGACAACCCACGCATGTCGGGAAAGGCCGATCGAAGATCGACGGCGAGCCTGTCGATCACCTTTGAACCCCAGCCCTCGGCCTCCTGACGCTGCACGATCGCGTGCCCTATGTCCCAATACAGGCTGAGCAGTTCGGTGTTGACGATTCGGGTGGCGCGAACTCGCGCTTGCCGAACTTGCGACTTGAGATGATCGAGAAGCTGGGCGTAGTCGGCGGGCAGTTCGGCTGGAGCATTCACCCATCCATCTTTACCCAGCGCTACTGGGAACGCCCACCGGACATGCCCCCACTGGACACCTCAGCCCGCAGGAACGGCGACTCGGGCCTGGAGGCGCACTCGACACAGGATCACCCGGCCCCCGGCACAGCTCAGTTCTTCACAGGGCGCATTGATCGGAGTCAATCCGTCCAGCACCATGACGGCCCTCACCTGAAATCGGGCGCGTCAGACCAGCCCGCGCGCGGACAGGTACATCGTGCCCCCTGGTCGAGAAAGGTTCTCATGCCGTTCCTAGGTTCGACCATCCACCGTCCGGTCTGCATGCTGATGACGGCACCAGTCGTCGCAGCCTCCATCGCTTTGATGTCGCCGGGCACCGCGTCCGCCCAATCAAACGGATGCTCGAAGACTTTCAACCTGATCATCCCCGGAACCTGGGAAACCGCAGAAGACGCCGATCCCTCGATCCCGGTCGGTATGCTCAAACCGATCGCCCACAGCATCGCGGACACGAACGGTAGCGCGGCACAGATCTACACTCTGCCGTACATGGCCCGAGCCTTCGACAACGGAAAAACATACGCAGACAGCAAATCTGATGGTTTAGCGAGGACGAAGGACGTGATCGCCGAGATCGCAACGAAATGCTCCGACACCAAATTCACCATCACCGGCTACTCCCAGGGCGCGGACATCGCAGGTGATCTTGCCTCTGAAATCGGCAATGGCTCCGGCCCCATCAAAGCAGAGCAAGTCCTCGCGGTCGGGCTTCTCGCCGATCCCGGTTCCGGAACTGACGGCGAAGCAGTCATCGGCCCGAAGCCGTCAGGAAAGGGGATCGCCGATCCGCGCCCGCAGGGCATGGGGAAGCTGTCGGGCCGGGTTGCGTCGATCTGCGATCCGAAAGATCTCTACTGCTCGATCCAGAAGGGTTCGAGTCCGGTGCTCGGATCGCTGGGTTCAGTGCTCACCAAAGCTCGGAGTGCTGGGGGCGACGGCCAGGTGGCCGATAATTCGCACCTGGCCACCGCTCTGGCGTCGGATTTCTCCCAAGCGGACCTCCCCGGCCTTGCCACAGTCACTGGCAATCTGACCAGTGAACTGTCGAAGACGGACGGCACAGTCGACCTCGAGAAGGTCGCCTCCAGCGCGACAACTCTGGCGGACACCATCAGTCCGCTTGCCGAATTACTCGGTTTCGGTGGCGCCAATCCTGTGACGAACGGGCAGCTTGCTGCAGCTCCCGCCGGGACCGCTGAAAACAATGCCGGCCACGTTCTGGACGAGGCCAGCAAATCCGATCTCAGCAGTGCGCTCTCGACAGTGACCGCGATCGCCGACACCGCGAGCAAGCTCGCCAGCAAGGGCTCCACGACGCTGCCGGCCTCATCTCCGGACCTGACCTCCCTGTCGACCGCCGCTGGCACCCTCGACAGCCAGATCGCGCCGCTCCTGGCGACACCGAGCGATGTCCTAGGATCCGCCTCCGGAGTCCTCACCTTGCTCAAACCCACGGTGGTCGTCAACCAAGTTCTCAACGTCACCACCGGGGTCACATCCCTGGATATGCCTGCGATTCTGGCGAACCTGACCCTCCTTCCGCAGAAGGTCGCCGCGCTCGACGCGCAGGGTGCCCACACGGTCGCCGGGGACCTCAACAATCAGTTCTCGCCGCTGGTGAAGATGGCCGCCGGTGTCGATTTGAAGTGGGTCTCGCAGGTTCTGGCGGTAATCCCGGATCCGTCGGGCTACTCGCAGGTCGCTGCGCTCGTCGCGTCGATCCTGGGAGGGGTCGACATCGTCAAGCTGGCAAACCTCGTTGGTCAGGTGCAGGAAATCGCTTGGGCCGCAGTCGAGAAGCTGCTTCCACGGCCAGGGCAGCTTCCGGACGCGCTCGGAGCCGGAGCTGCCATGACCGGCCTCCTCCCTGTCGGACTCGAACTCGCCTCTGTCGCGGTTAACATGCTCTCCGGAAAAGCCGCCGAAACCGACCCGGCGCTGCTCGGCAAGCCGTCCTCGGCGGTCGCTAGGACGATCAACACACCGGAACAGGACCTAGACCTTGCTGCATTGGGCGGTTCACTGGGCGGGATGGCCAACTCACAAGGTGCCAACGAGCTTGCAGCGCTGGTGGGGGAGGGGCTCGACGCAGTTTCCTTCTTCGCATCCGGAGTACACGAGAACTACAACTCCCTCGTCGTCGACAACGCCGGCCGCAACGCGATCCAGTGGATCTCGGACTGGCTCAATCTGCAGATCGGACGTGCAGCATGAGTTAGTACTCCGTGTGCAAACCTGGCCATCTGATCGACTACGTCAGAATTCTGAAGGGCGCCAGAGACTTAGACGATATCGGTATGAGATCTGTTGCACAATAGAGTGATTGGACGAACTCCAATTCTGCATTGGCCGACGCCTGAGGCTTCGGCCTAGCCTCTGTTCGATCTTGTGAAACCCCTGAGCTCGACCGTAGCAAGGGTCCGTCAAATGGTCACCGATTGATCAGCCGCATGACGGAAGGCCGAGACAAGGTGGGCTTAGGTCAGATCTTCTCGTCGCGCATGATCGATTCGCACCTCAATCTGGTGCACAGGTTGCATGGCTTGATCGAAGACTGGAACAACCATGAAGTCGGCTTCTGTGAGGCATGATTCGGCGCGATGCGTCACTGATATCGGTGACGTTTGTGTAAGCATCTTGGTGAGTTGTCGAGTAACCATAGCAGTAGAAGTTGAGTGTCTCTACGGAGTCGAGAACGGCGTTGATTCGCTCTAAGAGATTGTTGTCTGTCGTCGATTTTCCATGGTGTTTATCCGCGTTTCCTTCTGTCGGAGAGCACCTTTCGATGACCTTGCATTTCAGTGCCACCACCACGTTTCCCTCGCCCGGCACCACGTACAACGGGAAAACCCTCCGTCTCTCACCGGACGTCGATCACCTCGGCAGTGCCGCACACCTACCTCACAGCAATGGAGCGTTCAGTGAATACGTCGTTGTCAGCGCGTCACGGATACGAGTACTTCCGCCGCACCTCGGTACCCGGATCGCGTCAGCATCCGAGCGTCTCGCCGTCGCGTTGCATGCGGTGCAACGAGCTGGCGACCTCCGAGGAAAGAGGCGTGGTGGTCAACGGAGTCGGGCCGATTGGCTGCCTCATCATCGTCAGTGCACTTGCTGCCGAGGCTTCGGAAATCTGCGTCGGCGACCTAACGGATCGCGCGCTCACCATCGCCACGACACTCGAAGCGCACCGAGTGGTGAACATTGCGCAGAATGAAACTCTCACCCCGAACGCCGACGTCGTTTTCGAAGCAACGAGGGTTCCGCACGCGCTGAAAATATGCTTCGACCGCGTCCGCCCCGGAGGAAGAATCGTGCAAGTCGGGATGCTCCCCGCGGGCGACATCACCCTCGACCTTGGAAGACTGGTCACGAGAGAAGCCGACTAGCTCGGCTCATTTCGATTCTTGGATGAATTCACCGACGCCGTCAAACTTCTCGCTACCGGGACCGACCTCGCCGCAATGCTGACACACACCTTTTACGTCCGCGACGCAGAGACCGCTTCCGTACCGCGCTCGACCGTGAGATTTCGAATAAAGTTATATTGCAATTTGTTTCGGTACAGGAACCTGATAGCGATACGGCTAGGCCGTGACGACTGGGTCCTTATGCGAGTTTCCACCTCGTCAGTAGTGACATCAGCAGAGGAATACACGAAACTCGTTTGGAGTACCGAGTCTCAAGGATCGGCGACTCATCGAAGTAGAGCGTTCGCAGCGCCGCAACTCCACATTTTCAGGATTCAAACGGTGCGGAGAGTCGATCGAGAGAGCCGGTTGCGATGCCGGAGTGGGCGAGGCTGGTTGCGCCGCGTCAGACGGACAGTGGTGGCGAGGCGCAGCCGTTCGCTTCCGATCCGCTGATCAGATCCCTTCCGTGAAGGCGATCGCCTCATCCTGCGGCTGGCAGGGCACCGGGGTAGTCGTTGTGCGGGCGGATGCGATGTGTCCGTCGGGTGCCGAGTAGAGGTAGACGTCGGAGTGTTCGCGTGGTGCCGCGGGGAACTTACGTTGAACGCAACGCCGTCGTCGTGCAGTGGTGAAGTATTCGAAACAATGACATTCACGGCTACCTGCAATACGGCGACACCGCAAAGAGGCCGCATTCGATGTTCGTCTGCCGCTGATGGTGACCGCGAGAATTTGGGCTCCATGGCTGCCGCAAATCGGCGCAAGCGGGCATGCACGGGGCTAGAATTGTGCGTAGATTCGAGTGTGTACAGCAAACGATCGGTCCGTGTTCCCCCTCGTCGGAAGCACGAACCGATCGTTGATCGCGATTGTCTCACTCGACGATTGAGCGCTCCCGCAGGGAATTTATGATGGCATCGTCGTAGCCGATTTCGGCGAGTAATGCGTCGGTGTGCTCGCCGGCCATGCATCCGCCGTCCGCCTTTGTCGAGGAACGCGAGAACGTGGTGACAGGAGCGAGCCTGCGATGCTCGTCGAACACAGGGCTCATGGCGAGCGTGCTGTATCCGGCTTCGAAGAACTCGTCGCTCTGGAGTGTCCATTCACTCGTATGTTCCGCTGCAGCAACGCAACCGACATCCAAGTTGGTGAGGTCTCTCTCCCAAGCGTCCTTGCTGCGTGTCGCGAAAACGTCAGTAAGGACTTTGGCCAACGCTTCGCTGTTCTCCTGGCGAAGTGCGGCGGAATCGAATCGCTTGTCTTGATCCAGATTGACGAAGGACTGCATGGCCTTGACCAGGGCGGTCCATTCGTTATCCTTCGGGGCGGCAAGGAAAATCCAGCCGTCGGAGGCAGGGTAGAGCCGATACAGTGCGCTATAGCCGTACATCTGAGGATCGGGCTGACACCCTCGAGGCTTCCCTGCGTAGTCGATATTGCGATCGATCAAGGCATGGGTCGACGATGCCAGCATTGTTGCGGTCAATTCACCCATGGGCGTGCCACGACGATGTGCATACAGTCCCAACAGGATTGCTGAGGCGACGGCCAAGGCCGAGATGCCGTCGGCTTGTGCAGAGAGATTCGCACCGCCGGCGTACAGGCGAATAGCAGTTGCCTTGATTTCCTCGATGGATCCGGTTTTCTCGATCGCATCGGGAACGTCAGTCAACGCAAGCCCGGATGCAGCGCCGATGGACGGTGCGTAGGCAGGTCGGTTCCCGTAGGGGCCGTCGGTTCCGTAGCCTGGCGCACTGAGGTAAATCAGGTTCGGGTTGATAGCGCGCAGGGTGTCTGCATCGATGCCCGCCCGCTTTGCCGCTCCCGCACGATACGTCTGAAGTACGACATCGGATTTTGCGGCCCACGCGTGAACGATTGCAAGACCTTCTGGTGTGCGCATATCAAGGGTGATGCTTTCTTTGCCCTGCATCACCTTGGCGCCTCCGGCTTCTGGGAACGGAACAAGCCCACGGATCAGATCTCCACCGAGCGGCTCGATCTTGACCACGCGTGCACCCATATCGGTCAGCAGCGTGGTCCCGTAAGGTCCGGCGAACATCGAGCCGACTTCGAGGATAGTCACACCAGCCAGGGGGAGGCCGGAGCCCGATTCAGGTGCGGTCGGGGTGTCGACCTTCTGGGGCGAGGATTTGGCGATCTCCGTTTGGTATTCGCCGAGACGCGGTGCGGACCTCGGAGGAGTCAGTGCCTGGCCGTCGTTGTGAACGATGGTGGACGGCTGGATGACCGGACCCAGCTCCGGGTCGTCGAACACTACAGTGCGGCCGTCGTGATGGAGTTGCGCATGCGCGAGGGCATCGGTCGGGGAGCGGAAGATCTCCGCGCTGACATCGGGGTTGGTGTCGAAGACCTGTTGCCACTCTGCCAGCGTCCGGGAGGAGGCGCGTTCGAGCATCATCTCCCACAATTCGATGCGGAGCGCCATGTCTTCGAGTTGCGGCATTCCGGCCCATTTGGGGTCCGTGAGCATCCAGTCGAGCCCGAGTTCGGTGAGCAGTGCGAGGAACAGTCTCGGTGCAGTTTGGGCGAACTGCATCCAGTGGCCGTCTTTGGTCGGCGTGACAAGTAGTGGGTAGATGAGTGCGCCGTTGGGCAGTCCGTTCTCGTCGAAAGCTGTGACGGGAGTGAACGCGTCCGGCCAGCGCAGGGTGACGAGTTCAGAGAACCAATTCCAGGTGTCGAGAGTGGCCATGCCGCGAACAAGATCGGCTTCGACGTGCTGTCCGCGGCCGCTGGACTCTCGTTCGAACAAGGCGGTCAGTATGCCGTGCACCGCAGTCTGAGAAGCGCCCCAGGTTGCGAAAGGTGTTGGTACAAAGGACGGGCCGGGACGGGGGATGGTCTGACGTTTTCCGAAGAGAATGCCGAGTTTGGCCATCACGAGGCCCTCGTATCCCTTGTAGTCCTTGAACGGACCAGAGGAGCCCCATCCTGTGATCGACGCGCTGACCAGGGCGGGGTTCAGATCGGCGAGCGCGTCGGGAGTGAAGCCGAGCCGGGCTGCAGTTGCCGGCCGCATGGTGGTGACGGCGATATCCGCGGACCGGAGCAGGTCACGAACGCTGTCTTTGCCGGATTCCGAGTGAAGGTCGAGCACAACGCTGCGCTTGCCCCGACCCAATGCGGGCCAACCGGGCAGCTCGCGCATGGGGCTTCCTCCGGATGGTTCGACAAAAATGACCTCAGCTCCGCAGTCTGCGAGGAACATTGTGGCCAGAGCGCCGGGCACGGTGGTGGACAGGTCGACGACTGTCAGGCCTGTAAGTGGGGCGGTTGCGGTGTCGAGATGCACGTTCGCGTCAATCACTGTGATTCTCCGGATCGGTCAGCGGTATACGTCATGAAGAAGCCATGGTGGTGTTTCATGTTGTAGTGCAGCAAGATTCGCTGCACGAAGGAGCATTTCTGCAGCGCGCTTCCGTAGCTGACACTCTAAGTCGGTGTGACGTAGTTTACAAGGTTATCTAAATATTCGAAGTAATTTGTTAAATAGATGGCAAAGGCCCGGGCTGCGCAGTACAGTGCGCGGCCCGGGCCTGGTGGGGAGACGGCGGTCAGTCGAAGAGGTCGACGATTGTCTTGTCGCCGGCGTTTTCGCGGAACAAGCCGCGGCCCGCGACCTGCATGTGGGCGGTCCAGTGGTTCTGTGCCCCAGGTGCGTCGCCGGTGTCGATGAGCGCAACCAACTTCTCGAATGAACGGCACGCACGATTCAGGTATTTTTCGGGGTCCTTCATTCGTGCACCCTTGGCGAGGGTTTGTTCGTGATGTGTTCGGACGATGTCTTGAAGTACCCCGGACTGGGCTGCCAGAGTGTTGTTTCCGGCTCGTTGGGTGATGAGTTGATGGAACGTCGTAGTCAGCGCGGACCATCGGTACATTGCGGCGGAATTCGTGAGGTCGCCGGCGGTTAGCTCACGCAGCTCGGCGATGAGTTTTCGCAGATCCACGATGTCGTCGTCAGTATGGTTTTCCGCGAGCAGGCGGGCGCAATACGGCTCGGAAACTGTCCGGGCCTCGTAGACGTCCGCGACGGTAGTTCCCTGCAATTGGAGAAGGAGCCCGACGTAGCGTGCTGCGACTCCGATGTTCGGGGTCATGATCGTTGCGCCGCCACGGGTTCCGCGGCGGCTTCCGATCAAGGATTCGGTCTCGAGGATACGCACGGCTTCGCGCAATGTGGGGCGGGAGACGCCGAACTCCTCCATCAATTGCGCCTCGGTGGGGAGAACGTCGCCCGCCGTCAGCACGCCGTGCACAATCCGGCTGCGAAGCCGCATGGCCACTAGTTCTGCCGTCTTCGGCGTTCGGATCGTGCCGACGGTATTCAGCTCGCTGACTCGGCTATTGAGGCTCACGTCAGGCAGCTTACCTCTATATACAAGATTTCTTTGTTGTACAACTTCCGACATTTTTCAACAGACATCTTTCACTAAGTCAACTTTGTATGTAGGGTGATTCGTATCGAAGGAGACGGAGTCGGGCTCGCCAAGACGGCCGTAGCCACCGTTCTCTGTTTTCGACCCTTGATTGTGGAGGTTTTGATGACGACATCCGAGAAGACGGAAGACAAGTCGGCGGCGGCGCCGGAGGTGTACACCTTCCGCGACGAGGACATTCAACGTGCGCGTGATCTGGTCGGTGTTTATCACGCTGTCACGCAGCGCGAGCACTTCACGAGGGCTACGCCTGACGTGATTCGCGCATTCGCGCGCAGCTACGGCGACGATAATCCTCTGTTCGTGGATGAGGAGTACGGACTCGATACCCGTTGGGGTGCACAGATTGCGCCTCCGATGATCAACATCGGTCTGACCAAGGAACTGTTGGCCGATCCGATTCCGAAGGATCAGCGTCGCCCGTCCTTCCGCGGCATCCACGTTTTCGTGTCCGGAACCACGACCGAATGGTACCGGCCGGTGTACGACGGCGACACCCTGTACTCGTTCCAGGGTTTCAGTAACGTCGAGCTCAAGGAATCCGAGTTCGCCGGCAGATCCTTGATCGTGACCCGCTCGCACGTACAGATGAACCAGCGCGGTGAGATCGTTCAGATTCAGAACGTCATCACGATTCACACCGAGCGTCACGAATCGAAGAAGCGTAACAAGTACCAGGCCATCGAGCCGGCAATCTACACGCCCGAGGATATCGCGAAGATCGACGCGATCTACGAGGCCGAGGTGCGTCGCGGCGCAGAAAAGCGTCATTGGGAAGACGTCGAGGTGGGCGAAACCCTCGGTGTCATGGCCAAGGGTCCGCTCTCGGTCACTGACATGGTCGTATTCCATTCCGGCGGTTACGGATTCGCTCCCTACACGCCCAGCACAAGCCGTCTCACGTACAAGAACCGTCAGCGGATCAAGCCCTTCTACATCGAGAACGAGCAGGGCATTCCCGATGTGGCGCAGCGCATTCACTGGGACAGTGACTACGCACGTTCGATCGGCCTACCGGCCGCGTACGACTACGGCATGATGCGTGACTGCTGGCTGACCCACTACCTCACCGACTGGATCGGTGACGACGGCTGGATCGTCAAGATGTCCAGCCAGATGCGCAAGTTCAACTATCTCGGGGATTCGCACACATTCACCGGCGAGGTTGTCGGCAAACGTGTCGAGGGTGATCGGTACCTGGTCGACATCGAATTCCGCGGCACCAGTCAGCGCGGCGAGGTTACGTGCCCGGCCACCGCCACGGTGTCGCTTCCGAGTCGCGCGGCAGGCGCCGCCGGTCTGCCTACTCCGCCGGAGGACGTGGCAGCAATCGCTACTGCGATGCTTGTCCGCAACGGAGAGCTTCGTGCCGCCCGCCGCAACGGCGACAAGTAGCTAACCGCCTGCAGTCTCAGATTTGGCTCAGCACGTCGTGGGTGGTCCTCGACGTGCTGAGCCGTTCTCTTGCTATGTAGGCAACCATGCACAATGCGCCGCAGCCGTCGAATTTGTATCGACCGCTGCGGCGCATCAGTTTTGCGCTCTCTGGATTACGGAATGCTGCCGCGGTATCGTGCGGAGCGATACGGCGCCGGCCAACGCATTTCGGACTTCAGTTCGACTGCGGCCTTGTACGGCCAGTGTGGTTCACGCAGAAGCAGTCTGCCGAACATGACAACGTCGGCAGCGCCGTCGACGAGGAGCTGCTCGGCTTGTGCCGCTTCGGTGATCAGGCCCACCGCGGCAACAGGAATGGAGCCTGATTCGCGGACGGCGCGAGCAAACGGAACCTGGTAACCGGGGCCCACCGTGATCTTCTGGTGGGCAACCATGCCGCCGCTCGAGACATCGATCAAATCGACACCGGTGCCTTCGAGCCGCCGTGCGAGGAGGGCACTGTCGGCGATGCTCCAGCCATCGTCAGCCCAGTCGCTGGCCGAGATCCGCACGAAGAGTGGAATGCCCTCGGGGATAGTCGATCTGATAGCGGCAATGACCTCGAGAAGTAGACGACAGCGATTTTCGAAGCTGCCGCCGTAATGATCGGTTCGCTGATTTGCGAGTGGTGACAAGAACTCGTTCATTAGGTAGCCGTGCGCAGCGTGAATCTCGATGACTCGGAAGCCTGCCTCGATTGATCGTGCTGCTGCGGCGGCGTACAGAGCGACTACCTCAGCGATCTCGGAGTGGTCGAGTGCGTGGGGGACAGGTAATCCTTCGTAGGCGATGGCGGACGGTGCGATAGTCTCCCAACCGCCTTCTTCGGCAGTGAGGGCGCCACGTCCGCGGGTGGGCACGTGAGTGCTGGCCTTGCGGCCGGCATGCGCGAGTTGGATCGCCGGGACGGCGCCTTGTTCGGCAATGAATCGATTGATCCGGGCGAAGGATTCGGCCTGTTCGTCGTTCCATATACCAGTGTCCTGCAGGCAAATTCGACCGACAGGGTCGATGGCGGTAGCTTCGCACATCACCATCGCAGAGCCGCCGCGTGCCATTCCGCCGAGATGAGCCAGGTGCCAGTCGGTGGGGATGCCGGATTCCGACGCGGAATACTGTGCCATCGGCGCTACCCAGATTCGGTTCTGGAATGTGACCTCGCGCAATGTGATTGGTGAGAACAAGAGACTCTGTGTCATATGGTGCCTATCTCCGATAGCTACGGTCTACACCGTGCAGATGTAGAAAGATAACTAAGTATACCGTGAATGTCGGTGGACGCTGTGCGGTATGCGCTAGTCGAGAATGTCACGCACCTGCAGGTCTTCGCACCCTGCGAGCAGGCCGTCGCGTGCGACAACCATGTGCCTTATCCAGTGTTCGCACGCGCCGTCGGCATCGTGTGCTCGGAGTAGCTTGACCAGTCGTCGGCAGGACCGGATGTGGAGCGCATAGTTCGATTCGTATTGCTCTCGATCCGTAGCGCTCTTGGCGGTCGTCACTGTGTTGATATGACGCTCGCTGATCTCGTTGAGCATTCCTGCTATGAGTGCCAGTGTTGTGTTTCCCGCGAGTTGAACCATGCGAAGGTGGAATGCCGAGGTGCCTGCGGCCAAGTCGTTTTCGGAGAAAGCTCGCGGTATCACCTCGTCGATCATTTGCTCCAGTTCTGCGAACGACTCTTCGGTTCCGGTGGTGGCGAGGAGTAGAACTGCAGCGGGTTCGATGGCTTCCCGGGCGACGAACACGTCGGCAACCGTTGCGCCGGAGAGTTCGAGGAGTAGTGACGCGGGCCGGGCAACGATCTCAGGTCCTGGCACACAGACTCGTGCACCGGAGCGCGACCCCCTCCGGACCTCTACCAGTCGTTCCGATTCGAGAACCCGCACTGCTTCTCGCAGCGTAGGTCGACTAACTGAGAAATGCTCCATCAGTTCGGCTTCGTGAGGAAGGTGGTCGCCGTCGGTCAGATTTCCGTCGACGATCATCCGCCGTAGATTCCTCGCAACCAATTCTGCTGTTTTCGGTGTTCGGATCGGGCGCACGGTGGTCGTACCTCGCGCCTCGAAAATTGTGGAGTGCGACGTATCGGCCACTGGATACCTCCGGATATTGGGCGGTGGGCTGGTGTGTGATTTGTAGGTGAAACGCTGTCATTGAGGGCTGTAGATGTTGTGCGAGAACAAAATTGCGCCATCGCGTGATCCGCCTGCCGAGACCGACTGGTGCCAGCATATCTAACTATGTGATAGAAGTCATGTTTCTTCATGGAAAGTCCGGGACTATGTCACGAGGTCGACGGTTCACCCTTGACATCCACCTCAAAAGGCAGAACCATATTCTGAGAATCTGCTTCTCGATAATTGCGGTGCGCCGGCAATGCGGGGCGATCGAATCCTTGATGGAAGGAACTACCAATGCAGCAAACCGAACACGAGACCTTGGTTCGGGAACTGGCATCACGCACCGCCGTAGCGGCAGAGAAGTGGCGTGCCGGCACGACGGTCACCGATGTGCGCGCCCTCACCGGAGGTGCCTCGAGCCTGACGTTCATCGCAGAGCTCGAGCATGGTGGCCTTTCTGAATCCGTCGTGCTCAAAGTGGCACCTCCAGGACTCGCGCCGCTGCGCAATCGAGATGTGATCCGCCAGGGGCGCGTCATGAATGCACTTCAGGGCAAGTTCGGAGTCAAAGCCCCGATCGTCCGTTTCGACGATTCGGGTGACCCACCGAACGTTCCGCCCTTTGTCGCGATGGAGGTCGTGCCAGGCGAATGCGTGGAGCCACTTCTCGAGGCGGAGCGCGTTCGCGACGCGGAGTCCCGAAGGCAAACTCGTGCCCGGTTCCTCAGTGCGGCCCGGATGCTCGGCCACCTGCACCGCGTGAATCCGTGCGATGTCGGTTTGGGTGACGAACCCGTAATGGAGCTTTCAGGCGAGATCGATCGCTGGACAAGGGCATTCGAGACTCTTCCCGACGATCTCCGGGGGGATTTCCAGGCATGCGCTCAGGCGCTGCACGAGACGATGCCAGTCGCACTTCCGCCGGTCGTCAATCACGGTGACTACCGACTCGGCAACACATTATGCGAAGGCGATGCCGTCACCGCGATCATCGACTGGGAAATCTGGTCGGTCGGCGACCCCCGCGTCGACCTGACCTGGCTGACGTACTTCACCGATGAAGCAAAGCATCCTGCCGCAGCGGGAACGGGACCCTGCGGTGCGCCGACTGTCGCGGAGGTGGTCCGTGAGTACGAGCAGGCGCTAGGGCGATCGGTTCCGGATATCGATTGGTTCAATGCACTCACTCGGTACAAGGAGGCTGCCGCGACAGGCCTGCTGATCAAGCGTGCTCGGAAAGGCGGAATCGTGAATTCGTCGTTCACGCTCATGGAGCCGGAGCTGCCGAACCTGTTGTCCGAAGCGATGTCTCTGATCGGGCGCTGATGAACTGATGGCGAGAATGCCGATAGAACATGGGAAAGTGCGTGAATACGCACTTGCAACTGACAATTTCGCGTCGACATACTTGGATGACATTGACGCGGTTATTCCGCCGACGTTTCTTTCCACTGTTGTCTTCTGGGAATCGTTGACATCGGTCTTCGATTTTCCGGAGACGGTTGCGGCGCTACGGGATGCGGGAATTAGCGCGGACGTACGACGACTACTTTCTCTCGAACAGGAATACATTTACCACACTGAACTGCCACGGGCAGGGCAGGTGCTCTACACCTCGATCCGGTTCGACAGGATCGAAGAGAAGATGTCGTCAGCAGGGCGAATGATCATGGTGCATTTTGTCGTGGAGTTCCGGTCCGAAGATACGGTCGATGGCGTGAGCAGGTTACGCGCCGAATGTCGCTATACATCAGGGTTCATGGCCGATGTCCAAGCCGGGGACCCTCCCGCGGGCAAGTTGGGGGCGCGCCGTGATCGAGCGTAGGGGTGTTGATTCGGAGTCTCCGATGGTGTTGCCGTCCAGGAAGTTCGGTCCGATTACGATGAATTCCATCGTGCGGTACCAGGGCGCGAGTGGTGACTTCAATCCGATGCATCATGATGACGAGTTGGCTCGTTCGGCAGGGTATCCGTCGGCATTCTGCGTCGGGATGTTGGGTGCAGGCTATCTTGCGAGCTATTGCACGGAAATCTTTGGGGTGGGCACTGTTCGGAGGTTTCGGACTCGTTTTCGCAAGCTGGTGTTTCGGGGGGAAGTGCTCTCAGCGGTGGGAGAGTTCGTCGAGATTCGGGTTGACGACGGTCGGCGAGTTCTTGTTGTCGAGGCGCGACTTACCGATAGGCGATCAGATGTCGTTGTCGAGGCGGCGGCAGAGTTCGATGGCGGTATATTTTGACGCAGATCCGGTCGCAGTTGGTCGATCACCCGACGTAGTTCGGGTGGTCGACGTCGTCGAGGATGTCGAGGCGATCGGGGTGTGGGCGCCACCCAAGTTCGCGGCGAGATCTGACTGCACGTGAGCGACTGCAGACGCTGAAGGCGATAAGTGCAGTGAACTTGTCCCAGAACGTGATTGCTTCGCCGAGGTCGACACTTCTCGTCGGAACGTCCAGAACCCTGGCGACGCCTTCCGCGAGGGTTCGAAAGTTCGTTTCTCCTGATACCGCGTGATACAGCGCACCAGCGGAACCCTTCTCCACTGCCAGGTGGAAGAGTTCGGCTACATCGTCGACATGAACATTCGAATACAAGTTGAGGCCGCGACCGATGTAACAGACCGCATCCGTTGCTGCGGCGGACCGATAGAGGCCGTCGATCATCGGGCAACCGCCTCGGCCCCAGATCATCGAGGGGCGCACCACCATTGTTCTGATTCCGCGATTAGTGGCCTGTCGGACCAGGTCTTCGGTGTCGCGGCGTGCGCCGATGTACTTGGACGGGACGAAGTGGTCGTCCTCCGCGAATGTATCCTCGCTCCATTCCCCGTCCGTACGTTGCGAGAGCACTCCGGTTCCGGAGGTGAAGACGAAGGTCTTGCCGGTTCCTTCAAGGGCATCGAGAATCGTTGAGACAGTTTTTTTTTCAGGTTCGAGCATGAGTTGGGCAGCGTAGATGACCGCATCGGCTTCGAGGATTGCGGGAAGGAGCGATTCGAGTGCGGTGAGGTCGCCGTTGATCGGCATTGCGCCGAGATTCCGAAGGCGCTGCGCGGCAGCCGCATTGCGTACGAGTCCTCGAACCTCGTGATTTCCGATGAGGAATCTTTCGACGATGGACGAGCCAAGGTAGCCGCCCGCTCCGATAACCAACACATTCATCGGCTTACATCCAGTCTGTTAAGTAATGGGTTACTGAGTAAACCATGTGGGAAGGGGTTGTCGGTCGGAAGGTCTTGCGGGTGCATGAGATAGTCGGCTCGAGGCGAACTCCGCCCGGTGGCTGAGATGAATTCGAGGATCGCGATGACTGGCAATGATGAACTGACGCGCGCGGAGCCGACTGCGCGCACGTCGTGGCGGAATCGGGACTGCGACCCGCGGCTGGCCGAGTCCTTTGTGGACTTGGCAGGTGCTGTACGTGAGTTTCAGAATCAATTAGCGGGTGCGAGGCCGCCGTCGGAACTTTCGGCAGATTTGGCCAACAGGGTGCGGGCAATGGCGCTCGAGCTGGCGCAGTTTCAGGTTCCGGAGCGAAATGCAGTGTTCGGTCACGTCGATGTTCCTGGCCGCGCACAAACTTTGTCGCCGGTATTCACGTCGACGCGATGGGATCGTGACGGCGTGGCCGGGGTGGTTCGGTTCGGGCGGTTCTATCTCGGTGGTAACGGCGCAGTTCACGGCGGCGCAATTCCGTTGATCTTCGATGAGGTTCTCGGCAGGCTCGCTAACACGGATCGGCGGCCTTCGCGGACCGCCTACCTGCATGTGAACTATCGGGCGATCACGCCGCTCGATACAAATCTGAGTATCGAGGCCCGCTTCGAGCGGGAAGAGGGCCGAAAGCGTTTTCTTGCTGCGGAACTCAGGGTCGGTGATGTGGTGGTTGCGGAAGCTGAAGGGCTGTTTGTTCAGTTGAATCCGGGCCAACCCTGACTCGGTTGCATGTCGTGATTCGGAGCTAGGATGGAAATACATTGCTTCGGGCCCACATAGTGCACTATGTTATCTAGGTATAGGGACTGCCTAGGAGGCTGAATCGTGGAAACGCTAGTAGTGGAACGTAGTGGCGGCGTGGTGACGGTGACGCTGTCCCGTCCGGACAAGAAAAATGCGCTTACCCCGACAATGTTCCGAGAACTTGTCGAGGTCTTCACCGAGGTCGAGAACAATCCGGATGATCGCGTTCTGGTTCTCACCGGGGCGGCCGGAGACTTCTGTTCGGGTGCGGACCTGGCCGGACTACGTGGTGACGCTCTCAAGTACATGGCGATTGCTCACGAAGTTCCACGGGCGTTGCATGCCTTGACAATTCCGACGATAGCGAAGGTGGATGGCGTTGCCGTGGGCGCCGGTTGGAACCTCGCGCTCGGGTGCGATCTGGTAGTGGCGACCGAGCGGGCCCGGTTCTCGCAGATCTTCGTGCGACGTGCGCTGTCCTTGGATTTCGGAGGATCCTGGTTGCTGCCTAAGCTTGTAGGCATTCAGAAGGCGAAGGAGTTGGCCTTCTTTGGTGACATCATTTCGGCGGCCGACGCAGCTGAACTGGGACTGGTGACCAAGGTCGTGGCTGTCGAGGAGCTCGACCCAACAGTCGATCTCATGGCGGCTCGCTTGGTAGGGGGCCCCGCGCAGGCAATCTCGCTGACGAAGCAGTTGCTGAATGCATCGGCCGACGGCGGCGGGCTCGAAGTAGCTCTCCGACACGAAAGTCATGTACAGGCAAACAACATCAATGGAGAAGAGGCCCAAGAGGCCAAGGATGCATTCATGGAAAAGCGAGATGCGGTCTTCTTTCGTCCGGTGAAGGTGTAGGAGCGCACGATGTTGAAGACAAGATTCACCGAGGAATTCGGTGTCGAGCATCCCGTCGTTCAAGGCGGAATGATGTGGGTCGGCCGCGCGGAGTTGGCGGCTGCAGTCTCCGAAGCTGGTGGCTTGGGCATCATCACAGCGCTGACGCAGCCGACGCCTGAGGACCTGACGGCCGAGATCGCGAAGGCGCGGGCGTTGACGGACAAGCCGATCGGTGTGAATCTCACGTTGACGCTGTCGATCAATCAGCCTCCGTACGAGCAGTATCGCCAGGCGATTATCGATTCCGGTGTCGCGATCGTGGAGACGGCCGGCTCCAATCCGGCTGTGCATGTGGAGCATTTCAAAGAACACGGCATCAAGGTGATTCACAAGTGCACCAGTGTTCGTCATGCGCTCAAAGCGCAGTCGCTCGGTGTCGATGCGGTCAGCATCGACGGTTTCGAGTGTGCGGGTCATCCGGGTGAGGATGATGTTCCGGGTTTGGTGTTGATTCCGGCTGCGGCTGATGCTTTGTCGATTCCGTTCATTGCGTCGGGTGGTTTTGCCGATGGTCGTGGTTTGGCTGCGGCGTTGGCGTTGGGTGCGCAGGGAATCAACATGGGGACGCGGTTCATGTGCACCGAGGAGTCGCCGATTCATCAGAAGATCAAGGAGCAGATTGTCGGGGCGTCGGAGTTGGATACGCAGCTCATTTTCCGGCAGTTGCGGAACACGATGCGTGCGTCGAAGAACTCCGTCAGTGAAGAGGTTGTCGACATCCTCGGCAAGGGTGGGCGGTTCAGGGATGTTCAGGATCTGGTGGCCGGTACTCGTGGCCGTAAGGTGTATGAGAACGGTGATTCGGAGGCCGGTATCTGGACTGTCGGGATGGTCCAAGGCTTGATTCGAGACATCCCGGGTGCGGGGGAACTTGTCACTCGAATCGTCTCGGATGCGGAGGTGATCATCCGGTCGCTGAATTCGGTGTTGATAGACCCTGTTCCGGCATCCTGACACATGCGTCACAATCCGAGATCAATGGAACTCGACACCTATCCTGTTCGTCGTACTTTGGTACTCACCTACGACGACATGGATGCGGTCGGCCATGTGAACAATGTTGCGTTCGCAAAGTATTTTCAGGAAGGCCGGGTCCTGCTTCACCGTGCGGTAGACGAATTGGCTTTGGTTGCGTTCAACGAGCGAATGCTGCTCGCGCACGTCGAAATCGACTACCTGGCTGAGATGCGTTATCCCGGAGAGATTCAGTTGGGTATCGGTATTGCGAGAATCGGGCGAACTTCGGTGACACATAGCGCAGCGCTGTTTCAGAACGGCCGATGCACTGCTCTGTCGAATTCGGTTGACGTCAAGACCAACGCCGACGGATCAGCAGTGCCGGAATTTTCTGCGGAGCATCGAACGATCATGGAAAAGTTTCTGCTGGACATATGATTTCGGGACCGGGTGGACAAAGTCCATCCGGTCCCGAAGTTTGATCGCTTCAAGGAGACTAGACTGGACCCATCCGGATTGCGCCGTCGATTCGGATGGTTTCGCCGTTGATCATTGCGTTGTCGACGATCGAGAGTGCCAGCTTGGCATACTCCGCTGGGTAGCCCAGACGCGCGGGATGGGGTACCTGACCGGCCAGGCTTTCGCGAGCCCTGTCCGAAAGATTGTTCAGGATAGGCGTTTCGAATGTTCCGGGAGCGATCGTGACTACGCGAACGAATTTGCGTGCCAGGTCTCGCGCAGCGACAAGCGTCATGCCGACGATGCCAGCCTTCGCGGAAGCGTAAGGAACCTGGCCGATCTGGCCTTCGAATGCTGCCACGGAAGCTGTCATGATGACGATCCCACGCTCGCCGTCGATCGTCTCGTTCTTGACCATCCGGGCTGCGGCCAGTCGGAGAACGTTGAAGCTGCCGATCAGATTGATCGTGACAACTTCGCTATAGAGTTCCAAACTTCCTGGTTCGCCGTCTTTTTCGACGACTCGTAGTTTTCCGCCGCGTCCGGCGCAGTGCACGACGGCGCGCAGCGGCGCGGATTTCTCGGCTTCCGCCAGTGCTGCGTCGACGGCTTCCGCGTCACGGACATCAGCTGGCATGAATGTGGCGAGTTCGCCCAATTCCTTTGCTACGACGGCACCATTCGACGTTGGGAGGTCGATGATGACGGTGGGAACGCCGCGTGCAATGAATGCCTCTGCGGTGGCGCGTCCCAAACCGGATGCCCCACCGGTGACGGCGGCTGACGCATGATCCAAAATCATGGAGAACCTTTCTCGTTGAATACTGTTTACGTACACGTAGTTATACAGGTAAGCTTCGTATTGAATCAACGGTCATGGATATGGCAGGTGGTCGCTGTCGGTCCGGAGGAAAGTAGGAAACGGCGTGCGCACAGCTCTGTACAACGAGGATCACAGCGCATTCAGGGAAATGGTTCGCGGGTTCATCGCCCGGGAGGTTGCCCCTGTATTCGAGGATTGGATGGAGCAGGGGCACCCGCCTCGAGAGTTCTACAACAGGCTCGGTGAGACAGGAATTCTCGGTATCCAGGCTCCCGAGGAGTTCGGTGGCGGCGGTGAGAAAAGCTTCAAATACAATGCGATAGTTATCGAGGAATCGGCCTCTGCCGGTGTGTCTTTCGGAAATTTCTCCGTGCATTCCAATCTTATTCTCCCGTACCTCACGACCTACGCGAGTGCGCAGCAGAAGAAACGATGGTTGCCGGGATTCGTCAGCGGCGAGACGATGTTTGCCATCGCGATGACGGAGCCGGGTGCAGGCTCCGATCTTGCAGGTATCTCGACCTCGGCCGTTCTGTCGGACGACGGATCGCATTACATCCTCAACGGGTCGAAGACCTTCATTTCCGGAGGGGCACTTGCCGATCGTGTTCTTGTTGTGTGCAGAACCGCTCAGGCAACCCCTGAGGATCGGCGTCGCGGACTCACGATTCTGGTGGTCGATGCGCACACGGTGGGCTATGCGGTGGGTCGTAAGCTCAAGAAGATCGGCTTACAGGCGCAGGACACGGCAGAGTTGTCCTTCGTAGATGTTCGGGTGCCGGTAGAAGACCGACTTGGCGACGAGGGCGCGGCATTCACCTACCTGACGCACAACCTTGCGCAGGAGCGATTGACTATCGCGTTGGGTGGTGCAGCCTTTGCGTCGGCCGCGCTCACACACGCGCTGGAATACACCGCGGAGCGCAAGGTTTTCGGCAAGCCGGTGTCGTCCTTCCAGAACTCGAAGTTCGTCCTCGCCGAGTGCGCTGCCGACGTCGACGCCGTCAACCTGATGGCTGACCGTGCGCTCGAGTTGCACGATGCGGGAGAACTTACCGTCGCCGATGCGGCCAAAGCGAAGCTGTTCTGCACAGAAACCGCCGGCCGTGTCATCGACAAATGTTTGCAACTGCACGGCGGCTACGGCTACATCCTCGAGTACCCGATCGCACGGCTGTATGCCGATACGCGAGTCTCCCGGATCTACGGCGGCACCAGCGAGGTCATGAAAACGATCATCGCTAAGTCGCTCGGTATCTGAACCTGCTCGCGGCCTCAGGGCTGCGGGCAGGCAGAATGCATCAGGTCGGAACCATCCGAAACCAGGAGGTGTCCGTGCTGGATGCACGATCGTGGATTGCTGATGTCCTTCTTGCCGACGGTGGGGTGGTTCGGCTTCGCCCGGCACAGATCGCGGACCGCGATTCACTCCGGGCCATGTACGGGAGGCTGTCGAGCCACACCATCGAGATGCGCTTCTTCGGTCCGGCGACGCACTTGCTCGAGATCGACATCGATCGTGTTGTCACGTCGGACGGTAATTCTCGGGTAGCGCTTCTCGCAACCCTCGGCGAGTCTGTGGTTGCGGTGGCGTACTACCAGCGTTCATCCAAGGATCCGTCTACTGCTGAGATCGCCTTCATCGTCGAGGATGCCCAGCAGCATCGGGGGATGGCCTCGATCATCCTCGAGCATTTGGCGTCGATTGCTCGCGATCAAGGCATCGTGCACATGATTGCGGAGATCCGACCGGACAACAAGGCCATGATTTCGGTCTTTCGTCAGATCGGGTTTGCCGTCAATACCAGGCTCGACGACAGCGAGATTCACGCGACCATCGATCTGGCGGACACCGAGCGCTCGCTCGAAGTTGCGCGAGCGCGTGAGCATGCGTCCGAGGCGCGCTCGGTGGCGAGACTCTTGAATCCCGGTTCCATAGCGGTCATCGGAGCGAGTCGTCATCCCGGTTCGATCGGCAACGAGATTTTTCGTCACTTGCTTGATTCCTCCTTCGAGGGGCCCACATTTCCGGTGAACCCCGCTGCGCGGCACATCGCCGGAGTTCACGCCTATCCCAGCGTGGTCGATGTACCCGGGATTATCGACGTGGCGTTTGTGGCCTTGCCGGCCGAGCATGTCTTCGAGATCATTCCGGACTGCGCTAGCAAGGGAATTCACTGTTTGGTGTTGTTTTCGAGCTTTTCGGAAACGGCTGGTGGTCGTGAACGTCAGGAGCGGGCGGTGGAGTTGGCGCGCGCCTACGGGATGCGAATCGTCGGTCCGGAGTGCATGGGCATCATCAACACCGATCCCGCTGTTTCCTTGAACGGAACGCTGGTCGATACGTTTCCGATGCGCGGCCGCGTCGGGTTTTTTGCTCAAAGTGGTGCGCTCAGTGCGGATATTCTGGCCAGAGCAATGCTTCGGGGAATCGGTGTCTCGACCCTGGTATCGGCTGGCGCTCGCGCCGACGTTTCTGTCAACGATCTGCTGCAGTACTGGCTCGACGACGATGCGACCGACTGTGTTCTGCTGTATTTGGAGACAATCGGCAATCCTAAGAAGTTTGCACGCCTGGCGCGTTCGGTCTCCCGGCGCAAACCGCTGATTCTGGTGCAGGCAGTTTCGCCGCAGGACCGCAGTAGGAGCTTGGTGATGTTCCGCCAGGCCGGTGTCCTGAGAGTCGACTCGCTCAGTGAATCCCTCGATGTTGCCGCGCTGATCTCGACTGGGCGCCTTCCTCGAGGAAATCGTGTGGCGATCATCGACAACACCACGTCGATCGGTGCGATTGCAGCGGCCGCGTGTGAGGTTCACGGGCTTGCGGTCATGGGACTGCAACACCTCGGCGCTGCTGCACCGATCGACGAGTTCCGCTCTGCGCTGGCTGAAGTACTCGCGAATCCGGAGGTGGATTCGGTGGTAACCACATTTTTGACGCCAGTCGGGGATCGCGGTGAGGCAGGGCTGGTGATCGAAGAACTTTCGGCGCTTACCGAGAAACCGGTCCTGGTGATCACAGCGGGGGAACTGCCTTCCGGAGTTCCAGCCTATTCGTCGCCTGAAGATGCGGTACGTGCACTCGGGCACGTCGCTGCGTATGTCGAATGGTTGAGTTTGCCCACCGGAGGTGTTCCCTCTCTGGACCGTATCGACCGCTCGAAGGCGAGTGCCGCACTGTCCACTGCGGAGCGGTCGGGTGAATCCGAACTCTCAGAACACATACTCGTCGACGTGCTTGACGCCTACGGGCTTGGTCTGCGTCCTGATTCGGCGGAACCGGAAATTCGTGTCGTCGCACGGGTTGCGGACGATGACCTGTTCGGGCGTGTCCTCTCGTTCGGGCTTGACGGCGTCTATTCCGAACTCTTCGGAGATGTCTCCTGGCGGGCATTGCCGATGACCGATGAAGATGCTGCACGAATGATCGATGATATCGATTCGGCACCTTTGCTTTTCGGCTACAACGACGGCCCTGTTGTAGATCGGGATGCTCTGGAAGAATTCTTGATAAGGATGAGTCGGGTCGGTTTCGATCATCCACGGCTCGCCAGCCTGGAGGTTGTGGCGCGGTGCAGTGAATACGGCGTTCATGCGATCAGTGCCGAGGGGTGGATCGCCAATCCGCAGCATCTTGACGATGCTCCGAGGCGAATGTTGTAGTGTTTCAGCATTTTTCGACAACAGGTCGACCAGGTGCGCTATGTTGAGTTGAATTGCCGACAAGTGAAATCGAGGTTGACATGACTACAGGCGACGGTGCTCGCGCTCCGTACGGTGATTGGACTGGTACGCCGTACCTCTCGCTGGTTCGGCAGGGGCCGTTTGCAACCCTGACCGTCGATCGGCCGGACAGTCGCAATGCCATGACCAATGCGATGTACTACGGAGTGCGTTACGCGAGTTCTGTTGTGGACGACGACCCCGATCTGGCTGGTCTGCTCATCACCGGAACCGGTGATGTTTTCATTCCCGGTGGAGATCTTGGCCGAGCGACGCCGGACAGTTGGATGGACTTCTCGCATCTTGGTGCCAGCCTTCTTCCGTTCGATACCTTGCGACAATCGCTCAAGCCGGTCGTGACGGCGGTCAACGGTATCTGTCAGGGCGGCGGATTGATGATCGCCCTCTGCTCGGATGTTTCAGTGGTGAGCGAGCGTGCGACTTTCCGTGTGCCGGAGCTACTTCGAGGCATTGCAGATCTCTATTACGCCCAGATGCTCCCGGCAGTCATTGGCCCGGTGCGGACGCGAGATCTCATGCTCACGGGCCGCGTACTTACGGCGCACGAAGCGATGGATTGGGGTCTGGTCTCACGCGTCGTTCCGCACGCAGACCTGATGGATGCGGCAACTGAGGCTTTGGAGCAGTGCTGCCAGAGTGCGCCGGATGCGCGTTTACAGATGAAGCGTGCCCTCGACGCTCATGTGGGACTGTACGACAGGATGGGAATGGCAGCGAGCTTGCGGGGCCCAGAGTTTGTCGAGGGCTTTGCGGCTTTCAAGGAACGGCGCTCGCCGAATTGGGTTCCCGAGGCTCTCCGGACTGACGCTCGACTGTGACGCGCTGGTTGAGATTGATAACTCACCAGGCGGTCATCAACCTCGACCGTGACTGATACAGAAATAGTGTCGCCCATCGTGATTCAAGATGTTTGGTCCATAGCTCCGCAGCTGCATCAGGTGGCGCGGTAGGCAATGCCGTCAACAGTTCGGACGATCCACGTCGGACACCCTTGTAGTAGGACAGCGTACTTTGTGGATTTTCTGCCATATCCGTCCAATTTCGCACTGCGGGCGGAGTGAGCAGCTGGTAGAGGGTGTCTGCGAGAAGCAATAGCGTGGGTGACCCGGCCATTCGGACCAATGCACGGTGAAACTCGAACAGCGAGGCGGGGAAGTTCCCGGATTCGTAGGCCGGCCACCAATTCGAGTCGAGAATGTCGTGCAGGGCAACAACCTCGGTCTGTGTACGGGTGTCGGTCGTTATCTTTTCTGCAATCATCCGGACCGACGCGACTTCTACGGAGACACACGCCGTCAGTACGTCGGCGACACTGGCTTTCTGCAGGGCGAGCAGCAAAGAAGCCGGGCGTGCCACTGTTTCCGCCCCGGGTCGGCAAATACGAATTCCGATCCGTGCGCCGTACCGCGAATCAACCAGACCATCGGATTCCAGGATTCGGACTGCTTCGCGAATGGTGGGAACGCTGACACCGAAGCGGGCGCAGAGATCGTTGGGTGTAGGCAACTTCTCCGACGCGGCGAGTGCGCCGTCGATAATCATACGACGCAATTCACGCGCGACCAGCTCCGATGTTTTAGGTGCGCGTATCGCGTGAGGTCCGTTCTTGTCCGAGATGTGGCGTGGCGGGGACTTCGTGAAGATGTCGATGGTTCACGCTCCAATCTCAAAACGGTTTAACTATTTGTACTATGTTCCATCTGGGGTGGAGTTGCAACCCTGCGCAGTGTGCGATTGTGCCAAACCGGACCGAGCGGAAGCGGCGACCTAAGATGACACTTGTGAATGCCGAGGATCTCCGAACGCGCCGGTCGACGGTTCTGTCGAACTCGGCTGCAGTGATCCGGACGCCCAAGGCTGCCGAAGTGATCGCGGATCGATTGCGCAGCCGGATCGTGAGAGGCGAAATCGCGTCGGGCGAAATGCTGCCGTCGGAGAAGCTGCTGATGGTGGAGTTCGCGGTGTCGCGCCCCACGTTGCGCGAGTCGTTTCGGATTCTCGAGAGCGAAGGCCTGCTGAAGGTCTTGACTGGTGCACGCGGTGGGCCACAGGCGCAATTGCCCGGTCTCAGTGTCGCTGCGAGGCATATTGGTCTGTATCTACAGGTGCAGGGGACGACGCTCGAGGACCTCCTCGAGGCGCGAACAGCGTTCGAGCCGTTGTGTGCTCGGTTTCTTGCGCTTCGCTGCTCCGTGGACGGACTGGCGGCGATGCGTGCCTGTGCCGGTGAGTTGGCGTCGATGCTCGAGCGTGGGCTCGACGATGTCGCGGACTTCACGGCTTGGGTAGAGCTGACTGCTGAGTTCCACGATCTCATTGCCGATCATTGCGGGAACAAGACGCTCGGTGCCCAAGCGCACGCGCTGCGTGAAGTGGCACAGGCACATCGGCGAATGGGGATTCGTCAGCGCGTCGATCGAGGCGACAATCTCGACGCGCACACCTTTGCGCCGTTGACGGTCGATGCGTACGTGCAGCTCGTGGATCTCGTAGAGGCCCGTGATGCGGACGGTGCGGAGCTTCACTGGCGACGGCACCTCGGCACCGCCGCAAGCATCATTTTCGAGTCGAGGGATCGATCGACTCCCATCAGTCTCTTTGACTGATTTGTAGTCTCTCCGCCTTCGAACTGCCTGACTGCAACGAAACTTGTTTGCTACGAGTCGCTTTCGGGATGATCCCGATGGTGGGATTAATCAATGGGTAACGAATTTGCCTAAATTGGGTAGTGACGTACGCAACAATGACTGCTATCCTGGTGCACATAGATAAACAAGTTCAATCCTTCTAGATGAGCTTCGCACCCACTCAGGAGTCGAAATGCCACTTCAGGACCACATGCACCTGATCTCCACTGATGATCATCTGATCGAGCATCCCAAGCTTTGGTCGGATCGCCTGCCCAAGAAGTTTCTCGAGGCCGGCCCCAGGATTATCGAGAAGGAGATGCCCAAGTCGATCCATGTCGGAGACGGCGGCAAGGCAATCGGGTCCGGCACGAAGATCGCTGAGGTTTGGGAGTACGAGGGCCGAATCTACCCGTACATCGGCCTGAACGCGGTGGCCGGAAAGGCGCCCGAGGAGTTCGGTGCGGAGCCGACGCGGTACGAGGACATGATCCCCGGCTGCTACGAGCCGAAGGCTCGAGTTCAGGACATGGACATTGACGGAGTGCAGGCCACCCTGTCGTTCCCATCGTTTCCGAGGTTTGCCGGCACAGTCTTCCTTGAGGCAAACGACAAGGAGTTGGCGCTGCTGAGTGTCCAGGCGTGGAATGACTACGTCCTCGACGAGTGGTGTGCCTACGCGCCGGATCGCTTGATTCCGTTGACTATTCTGCCGCTGTGGTCGGTGGAAGAGTGTGTGAAGGAGATCTACCGCACCGCAGCGAAGGGATCGCGGGCTATTGCGTTCCCGGAGAACCCTGTTCCATTGGGGCTGCCGTCATTCCATACCAACCACTGGGACCCGGTGTTTGCTGCTGCGGTCGAGACCGGCCAGCCCCTGTGCATTCATTTCGGTACGTCCGGCAAGGCTCCCATCACCGCCCCCGAGGCGCCGATGGCTGTGATGACGGCTCTGTTCGGCTGCAATTCCATGTACGCGACTGCCGACCTGTTGTTCTCTCCGGTGTTCCACAACCACCCGAACCTGAAGTTCATGCTGTCCGAGGGCGGCATCGGTTGGGTTCCCTACATGCTCGAGCGCATGGACGGTGTGTGGGCAAAGCACCGTTTCTACCAGAACATCAATCAGACGGTGAAGCCGTCGGAGTTGTTCGCCAAGCACCTGTTCGGGTGCTTCATCGATGATCAGTTCGGTATCGACAACCGCCACGCGGTCGGGATCGACAACATCACTTGGGAGGGCGATTACCCGCACTCCGATTCGAACTGGCCCAACAGTCGCAAGATCGTGCATGACCAGATGATCAAAGTTCCGGATGACGAAGTTCACCGGATCGTCGAGCTCAATGCTCGCACGCTGCTCAACTTTCCGCGCACCAGCTGAAAAGGACTGCTCCCATGGAAGAGCACATTGAGCAGCTGCCCTATGCAGACTGGGTTGACCAGGACCTGCTGACCCGAGATCTTGCACGTTCCTTGCTCGACACCGAGATCGAGGCAGAGAACGACCGCATTCGGCGCTTCGACGCCGGCGAACGTGGCGGCGACCTGATCATGACCAGAGCCGATATGCAGCGTCGCGTCGACGCCATGATTGCCATCCGCGACCGATCTCTTTGACAGCAACCGGTTTCCGGTTGATCGACCAGAACCACAGGAGTATTACCGTGCAATCAGTTGACACCGGACGCCCGCTTCCACAGCCGACGTTGTCAAGTGCGTCGTTCTGGGCATCGGGCGAGGACGGAATTCTTCGCATCGCTCAGTGTCGGTCTTGCGAACAATGGATACATCCACAGTCCGTGGTGTGTCCGAAGTGTCGTGGGCGCGACATCGGTATGGCTGCGACGTCCGGCAAAGCGGTTGTCATCGGATTTACCGTCAACGTTCAGCAATGGCTACCCAAGTTCCCGCCCCCGTATGTTGTTGCGGTAGTTGCGATCGACGAGGATCCGTCGGTTCGGCTGACAACCAACATCGTCAACTGTGATCCTGCTGATGTACGGATCGGGACCAAGGTTCGAATCCTCTTCGAACAAGCAGATGACGATATCTGGTTGCCACTTTTCGAACCCGATCCCGATGCCCAGGGTGAGCTCGGCGAACTTCCGGAGCCGGACGACTACAAGAGACACCTTCGGCCGATGGTGTCCGCGAACAAGTTCGAGGACAAAGTCGCGATCACAGGTGTCGGTCAATCGCAGGTGGGTCGACGGCTGATGGTCGATCCACTGTCTCTCACCGTCGATGCGTGCCTGGAAGCGATCGCCGATGCGGGCTTGACGATCGATGACATCGACGGGCTTTCGACATATCCGGGTGCCTCCGCCGGCGGCATGTCCGAGGGCGGAATCATGGCATTGGAGGACGTCCTCCACATCCATCCGACCTGGGTGAACGGTGGCGGTGATCTTCCGGGACAGAACGGGTCGATCATCGCGGCGATGCTCGCGGTCGCTTCGGGACTGTGCAAACATGTCCTGTGTTTCCGGACGGTCTGGGAATCCTCTCACTCAGCCCTTCAGCGTGAAGGGCGTTGGCAGGCCGGCTCGGGACGAGCGATCGGAATGTTCGAGGAACGGGCACCGTACGGCGCGATGTCCGCGGCAAACTGGATCGCGTGTCAGGCTTCGCAGTATCTGCATCGCTACGGCGGCGACCGTGAGGCTCTGGGCTGGATCGCGGTCAACTCCCGCACTAACGCGGCTGCGAATCCTGAAGCTGTCTACCGAGATCCGATAACGATGGACGACTACCTGTCGGCTCGAATGGTTTCGACTCCGTTCGGACTCTACGACTGCGACGTACCTTCCGACGGCGCGGTTGCCGTGATCGTGTCCGCCGTCGACGCCGTAGTTCCGGGGCACCGCCCGGTCTTCGTCGAAGCTGTCGGAACTCAGATCATGGAGAGGTTGTCTTGGGATCAGGGAACGATGTCGCATCTGCCGCAGTCCCTCGGACCGTCGGCGCACCTGTGGAGTCGCACTGATCTCACTCCGGCAGATGTCGACGTTGCGCTGCTGTACGACGGATTTACATTCAATGCACTGTCGTGGCTCGAAGGCCTCGGTTTCTGCGAATTCGGTGGAGCACGTGAATTCATCGATGAAGGAAGAGGCATTGCAGTGGACGGCAGGTTGCCGCTCAATCCGCACGGAGGGCAGCTTTCTGCCGGCCGAACTCACGGATACGGACTGTTCCGAGAAGCAGTGCTCCAACTCCGTGACGAAGCGCCCGGCAATCAGGTTTCCAATCCGAAGGTTGCTGTCGTTACGGCCGGTGGTGGCGTTCCTTCCGGCGCAATACTGTTGCGTAACAGCTGAATCCGATCTCATTTCGCGGCCCACATCGGTGGGTTTGCTGCACGTGTCCGCGCGGCACCGATACTTCACGAATCAGGAGAGAATAATGCACCGTCCTATGGAAGGCGTCCGCATACTCGAGGTCGCCCAGTTCACCTTCGTCCCCGCTGCCGGCGCTGTGCTTGCCGACTGGGGAGCCGACATCATCAAAGTGGAGCACGCGGAGACCGGGGATGCCCAACGCGGCCTTGTTCGGGTGCTCGGACTGGCTGCGGGCAAGAACGGATCGTCGTTCGCACCGATCATGGAGGGGCCTAACCGTGGCAAGCGCAGTATCGGTATCGCACTGGACAAGCCGGAAGCGAAGCCGATTCTCGAAGAACTCATCAAGTCGAGTGACGTGTTTCTGACGAATTACCTGCCGAGCGTCGCAAAAAAACTTGGGATCACACTCGAGGATGTTCGAAAGATCAACCCGGACATCATCTATGTCTCCGGTAGTGGTTTCGGTAGCGAAGGCCCGGACGCAGACAAGGGCGGTTACGATTCCACTGCCTTCTGGGCACGTGGTGGCAGCGCCGACGGTACCACCCCCGACGACGCAGACTGTGTGAGCTTCATGCCGGCAGGGGCATACGGCGACTCCATCGGTGGCATGACGATCGCCGGCGGCATCGCAGCGGCACTGTACGGTCGGAAAGTGACGGGGGAACCGTCCTTCGTAGATGTTTCGCTACTTGCAGTGGGGGCGTGGGCAACTCAGTTCAACATCAATCTCGCCCTACTGACAGGAGGACCGCTGCCCAAGGTGCAGAAGACGACTGCCGCACCGGGTAATCCGCTGACCGGAAACTACCGCACGTCCGATCGTCGCTGGATTCAGCTCAGCATGCTTCAGCCCACCCGGTACTGGGGTGAGTTCGCTACGGTAATCGGACGCGAAGACTTGGTGGATGACAAGCGTTTTGCCACGATGGAATCCATGTTCGAGAACAAGGACGCCGCGACGAACATCATCGCCGACACCCTTGCTCAGCGGACGTACGACGAGTGGGTAGTGGCGTTCAAGGATATGAAGGGTCAGTGGGCTGCCGTCCAGGACGCTTGGGATCTTGGCAATGACGAGGCCCTAATCGCGAACGGCCGAATCGTCGATTTGATTGACGCGGAGGGAAATCCGCAGAAACTGGTCGCCAATCCCGTCAAGTTCGACAACGCGCCCGTGCAGATCACGCGTGCTCCGGGCTTTGCGGAGCATACCGACGAAATTCTGCGCGAACTGGGACTCGACGACGATGGCCTCATTGCGCTGAAGATCGCCGGCGCTGTTACCTAACTCCACCCATAGGTAGAACTTATTTCACCGAGCAAATCAGAGGTACTTTGCTTCTCGCCAGCGTCTCTGAGTTGCTCGGGCGATCAGCTATGCCTCGGCCGCGTGCCGCGGAGCAACCCAATACGTAGCCTTGCTACCTTCATCAGAGAGCGAGAATTCGCCGTGAATCGACGAGTCCGCATCAAGATCGGTGTCAGCACAGTCGCTGTTGCCATGGCATTGACAGCCTGCGGGGGTGGCGGAAACGCCACCAATGCCGGCGGTGGTTCTTCAGGTCCGTCAGCTTCCCAAGCGAATTCGGATGCACAGTTAAAGGTTGGGTTCACGGTGCCGACTCCGGCACTGAACCCACACAAGGTGGTCAGTGCTCCGGCAGCCTTCCCTTATCTGACGCCGATCTACGATCGCCTGACTCAGATGACGGACGTGGACGGCACTCTCACCCTCGCTCCGATGGTCGCCACCGAGTGGGCCTTCGCACCGGACGGAAAGTCGGCAACATTCACTTTGCGCGATGGGGTCACGTTCTCTGACGGTGCCGTGTTGGATGCCGCCGCCGTGAAAGCGACGCTCGATCATGCAAAGAATTCTCCGGGTTCCACTGTCGCAAACTACTTTTCGATGATCGACTCCGTCAATGTGATCGACCCGAAGCACGTTGAGATCAAGGTGAACCGCCAGGCTGCGGATCTTCCCTACGTTCTTTCCGGAGTTGAAGCTTCTTTGATCAGTCCGGCAGCGTTGGACAATCCTGACCTGGACGTCAAACCGGTGGGCTCCGGACCGTATGTCGCAACGGAGATCAAGATCGGTGATTCGGCCTCGTACGCACGCCGGGACGGTTACTGGGAGCCCGAGGCTCAGCTGGCGAAGACGATCAACATAAAGGGTTTTCCGGACGGAAACGCCAGGCTGAATGCACTTCGTTCTGGCCAGGTCGACATCATCAACTTCAGCGTCGGGCAGTATGCGCAGGCCACCAACCTGGGTAATGGGTTCGGGCACTTCGCCTACCCGCCCTCTCAGGTCTACTCGATGTACATGAACATCGACAGGCCCAACCTGAACAATCAGAAGGTCAGGCAGGCGCTGAACTTCGCCGTCGACCGTGAGGGAATCAACAAGTCGTTGCTGAACGGCCAGTGCACACCGACTTCACAACCGCTCACGGGGCCGATGGACGGATTCTCAGAGAATCCTCCGGTCGATTACACTTACGACAAGGACAAGGCCCGTAGCCTTTTGGCCGAAGCCGGCGTCACGAATCTGACCATCGATGCTTCCGTCGGTGCAGGTCTGTCGCCGCAGACCGACTTGGCTGCGGCACTCGCGGCTCAGTTCGGTGAGGTTGGCGTTACGTTGAACGTCCAGCCCTCCGACGTGATCGAGGCGATCACTCGCTACGCGCAGAAGGGGCAGGATTCGATGGTGCAGGTGCGTGTTTCGGATCCCAGCTCCGCGCAGTCGTTGGCGCGCAACTATGTCAACCCGCGTCAGTTCCCGGGGACAACCCCACCCGAACTCGTCAGTGCACTGGCGCCCGCATATGACCCGAGTACGTCGGCGAAAGACGTTACCGTCGCGCTCGAGAAGGCATCTTCGGTGGTCAACGAGCAGGCGTTGGATGTGTTCATCTGTGCGGTCGGAACGCAATTTGCATACTCGGACAGGGTAATCGGCGCAAATTCGATGGGTGTAGCCCACTACGCGGGATATCCGGATCTGCGTTATGTCGGTCTCTCGAAGTAACGCACAACTGGCGGCGTTCTCTGGCATCGCCGGACGGCGTGTAATTATCACCGGTGGTGCCAGCGGAATGGGCGCAGGGTTGGTAGTCGCTTTTTCGGCGCACGGCGCTCAGGTGGTCTCGCTCGATATCGAGGAATCTGTCGGCGCTGCTATCGCATCGGACGCCGGTGCAACTTTCGTCAAGTGCGATGTATCCGAACAGCTTTCAGTCGATGGTGCGGTCACCCGAGCAGTTGAGGATCTGGGCGGGTTGGACGTGCTCATCCATGCTGCCGGAATTGCGCCCGGGGCCTCTGCGGAATCGACGCCGGTCGATCTGTGGCGCCAGGCTCTCGACATCAACGCCACGGGAACGTTTCTGACGAACCAAGCGGCATTTCGCCACATGAAGGCAAGCGGCGGGCGAATTATCAACTTCTCCTCGGCGGCTGGCGCAAAGGGATATCCCGGAAAGTCGGCCTACGCGGCGAGCAAGGGTGCCGTCCTGGCCTGGGTGCGTTCGGTGGCAGTCGAATGGGCGCCCTTCGGAATTACGGTGAACGCGATTGCGCCGGCGGTCTGGACGCCGATGTACGACCGCACCAGAGCTTCGATGACTGAAGAACAGTTGGCGCAGCATGATCGAGATTTGATCGGCTCAATTCCGATCGGTGGCAAGCTCGGTGATATTGACGCTGATCTGGTTCCAGTACTCGAGTTTCTGGCGGGTGACGGTTCCAGGTTCATGACCGGACAGGTCTTTGCTGTGGACGGTGGCGGCCTGATGGTTCGCTGAATCGGAACCGCTGTCGTTGATGCTGTTCCTGCCCAGCTGAGTTGCAGTTCAATTCGAGGTGCCCCGGGGTGACGTGAGTCGACTCGGGGCACCTTTCAATACGTGCAGTCATAGTTGGCGAAATACAAAGTAAGCGAAGTCATCTCAGATGTAGACGTGGAGTCATGAACCCGATAGGCTGTGATCCAGATCATCTACTCGTCCGGGCGGGGCGAGCCTTTCGTAACCCGTCAGCGGATTCCGAGGTCGAATCCAGGAGCCTTGTGCCTATGCCCAATCATGTTGCCGTTCAGTCGACTCCATCAGAAGACACCCTTCGCATCGAAAATCTCTCCGTCGAGTTTCATACCGATCACGGCTGGACCCGAGTTGTCGACGGAGTCGATCTCCGGGTGCCGGCAGGTACCACCGTGGGATTGGTAGGTGAGTCCGGATCTGGAAAGACGGTCACTTCGCTCGCGGCAATGGGGTTACTGCCCAAAGGCAATGCGCGAGTTTCCGGATCGATACAGTTGCTCGGCCGTGAACTTGTCGGTTTACCGGAGACGGAGCTGGCTGACGTCCGTGGTGCAGATGTCTCGATGGTGTTTCAGGAACCGCGGCGCAGTCTGTCGCCGGCCTTCACTGTCGGTGACCAGATTGCCGAGGTCGTACGTCGGCATGAAGGTGCGTCCAGGAAGGAAGCGGTCAGACGAGCAGTAGAGATGCTTGATCGGGTGGGTATTGCTGACGCAGCTCGCCGGTCGAGGGCGTATCCGCATGAATTCAGCGGTGGTATGTGCCAGCGTGTCATGTTGGCCATTGCAATGGTGTGTAAGCCGAAGCTGCTGATTGCGGATGAGCCGACCACTGCACTCGATGTGACGGTACAGAAGGAGATGCTGCGCCTGATGAAGGAGCTGCAGAACGAATTCGACGTGTCCATCCTGTTCATCACACACGACCTCGGTGTGGTCTCCGAAATGTGTGATGTGGTCAATGTGATGTACGCAGGTCAGGTTGTGGAGTCCACCGGCATCGACGATCTGTTCGAAAATCCGCTGCACCCATATGCGGAGGGTCTCTTGGACGCCATTCCGGACCCACGGGCGCAAGGAACACGGTTGAAGGCGATCCCCGGGGCTGTTCCGGCGCCATGGGACTGGCCGGTGTCCTGTCGATTTCACGATCGATGTGCCTACGCGGTCGAGGGGCGATGCAACAACGGTCCTGTTCCGCTCGAAATGCGCCCGGACAATCGCGCAGTGCGGTGCATCCGCGACGGTGAATTGGAATTGAGAGGAATCGCAGGATGAGTCCACTGCTCGAGGTTTCGGGGCTGATGAAGTCATATCCGTTGCGCCGTAATATGTTCGGAAAAGTAGTTGAGCGATCCCAAGTCTCAAAGGATGTTTCGTTCACTCTCAATCGGGGAGAGACTCTGGGTATCGTCGGGGAATCCGGAGCTGGCAAGTCCACGATAGGTCGGCAGGCCTTGCGACTGATCGAACCGGATGCCGGTTCGGTGACTTTTGACGGTGCTGACGTATTGTCGATGAATTCACGCGAGCTCAGGGTGTTTCGGCGGCGCGCGCAGATGATCTTCCAGGACCCGTACAGTTCCCTGGATCCGCATATGAGTATTCGTGATGCGGTGGGGGAGCCCATCACCATTCACCAGGACGTCAGTGCTCGGGAACGGGACGAGAAGGTTCGGGTGTTGCTCGAGCGCGTGGGGCTGCGCGAAGATCAGTTGCTGAAGTACCCTCGCGAGTTCTCTGGTGGACAGTTGCAGCGGATCGCGATAGCGAGGGCGTTGACTCTCGACCCGGAGTTTATCGTCTGCGATGAACCTGTTGCTGCATTGGATGTTTCGATCCAGGCTCAGGTTCTGAATCTGTTGTTGGACCTTCAGCAGGAGCGCGGATTGGCCTACATTTTCATTTCGCATGATCTGTCGTTGGTGCGGTACTTGGCGCATCGCGTTGCGGTGATGTACCAGGGGGAGATTGTGGAGATCGGAACGTCCGAAGAGCTTTTCGAGAATCCGCAACATCCTTATACGCAAAAATTGGTGTCGGCGATTCCGCATCCGCGATCGCGGTGTAGTCCCGATGCGCTGGCCGGTGCTGTGGCCATGTCGAGTGCCGAGGATCTGTCATGCTGAATCTGTTGATCAAGCGGTTACTGTCAGCGATTCCATTGCTTCTCCTAGTCAGTTTTTTCGTCTACGCTCTGGTTGACTTCATTCCGGGAGATGCGGCCGAAACTATTGCCGGAGATGGTGCCACGCCAGCTGATATCGAGGCGACTCGACAGCAGTTGGGGCTCGATGAGCCGCTGCTGCTGCGCTATCTGGATTGGTTGTGGGGCGTTCTGCACGGGGATCTGGGGAATTCGCTTTACAGTTCGCAATCCGTCTCACAGATACTCATGGACCGGATGCCTGTCACTCTGTCGCTGACAGTCGTCGCGATGGTCATCGTCGTTGTCGTCGGTCTACCACTCGGTATCGTCGCGGCTGTTCGGGCTAACACGGCCTTGGATCGCGCGTTGACTGCGGTATCGAGTGTTGCAATGGCGCTGCCGCCCTTCATTATCGGCCTAGTGCTCGTCATTGCGCTGGCAATCTCCAGTCCGATTTTTCCTGCTACCGGATACACGCCACTCGGCGACGGTTTTGTTCCGTGGTTGCAGCATCTGATCCTGCCCTCGATTGCGATCGCGGTGATCAGCGCTGCCGAGGTCGCGAGACAAACACGCGCGGCGATGGTCGATACGCTGAGCCAGGATTTTATCCGGACCACACGGGCGAAGGGTTTGCGGTCCGCGCATGTGATCGGCAAGCATGCGCTCAAGACTGCTGGTGTGCCTATCGTCACTGTTTTGGGTCTGCAGGTCAGCAGGGCACTTGCCGGTGCGGTGACCGTCGAATTTGTTTTCGCCTTACCCGGATTCGGCACCTTGGCGGTCAGTTCGGTCTTCAGCCGCGACATTCCGGTGATTCTCGGCATGGTGATGGTCACGGCCGTAGTCATCGTGCTCGTCAATCTTGTCGTAGATCTGAGCTACGGCTATTTCAATCCGCGTGTTCGTGTGTAGCGAGCAAGCTGTTCGGCCCAGACAGACAGTGCTCATTACAATCCGTGAAGGACAGTTCCGATGACCGAAACTCCGACTATTACTCGAGTAACTGCCGAGGCACCTGGGGCCTCGAGTTCGATGTCCCTGTATCAGAATCGGTTCAAGCATTTTTTGCGAACCAGTAGGCCGCTGCGGCTGCTTCGACAGAACAAGACAGCGATGGTGTCGTTAATCTTCATCGTTCTTGTTGTTCTACTGGCACTCTTCGGATCCCTCGTGATGCCACACGATCCGAACGAGCAGGATCTCAGCAACAGTTTTGCCGGTCTGAACGGTTCTAACTGGCTGGGGACCGATGCGTTCGGCCGAGACATATTAAGCAGGCTGTTAGATTCGGCTCAGGTTACTTTGCTGGCTGTCGTTCAGGCGGTGGGCGTTGCTGCTGTCCTGGGAATCCCGGCCGGCCTGTTCGCGGGTCTGGTCGGTGGATGGATCGGTGCGCTCATCAGTCGTATCTCCGACGCAATGCAGTCGCTGCCGCCTCTGATCCTCGCTATTGCGATCATCGGCATCTTCGGCCCCAGTTTGACCAATGCGATGGTGTCCATCGGTATCGTTCTGGCTCCCTCGTTGTATCGACTTTCGCGCGGTGCAGCAGAGTCGGTCGCGACCGAAACGTACATCGAGGCCTGTCGGGCGCTCGGTTGTTCGAAGTGGCGACTGCTCTGGCGCCATGTGCTACCGAACGCGTCGTCGCCGCTGCTCGTACAGCTTTCGTTCTCTGCTGGTGTCGCGATCGTCGCCGAAGCCAGTCTAAGTTTTCTGGGTCTCGGCGTGCAGGCGCCACAGACTTCGTGGGGTTCGATGGTCCGTGATGCTTTCGACAATGTGTATTCGGCGCCGTGGTCGCTCCTTCCGCCGGCAATCATGATCGTGCTCACGGTATTGGCATTTTCGACATTCGGTGATGGACTGCGGGACGCGCTCGAAGGAACAGGTCGGATCAAGCCACGCAAGAAATGAGAATCGAGTGTGACTCTGGAAAGGCCTGTGAATGAGCAGGTTCGATGGTCGTGTCGCGTTCATCGCCGGTGGCGCAATGGGTTTCGGACGCGCATTCGGCGAGACCCTCGGGCGTGAAGTGGCCGCGGTAGTTCTAGTGGATCGAAACGGAGCTGCAGCGAAGCAGGCTGCAGCCGAACTATCGGCTGCAGGGCTGCATGCCGCTGCGGTGGAATGCGACGTTGTCGACAAAGGTCAGTTTGATCACGCCGTCGCGGAGACTGTCGATCCTTTCGGCGGTATCGAAATACTGATCAAAAATGCGGGGTTGCACCTGACCAAGTACAACCGGCGCTTCTCTCATTTGCCTCTATCAGACATTCGTGCTTTGTTCGAAGTGAACATGATGGGCGTGATCAATTGCTCGCTCGCAAGTCTCGAGCCGATGAGGGCTCGAGGAGGTGGCAGCATTGTGAACATTTCGTCGATGGTGAGCTACTCGTCGGCGTCGCCGTACGGCGTTTCGAAACTTGCGGTGCGGGGATTGACAATCGCTTTCGCAACGGAGTTCGCCAGAGCTGTTATTCGGTGCAACGCGATAGCTCCGGGGCTAATCGCGAGTGAGAGTGCGATGGCAGATCTACCAGAGGGTTTGGTGAACGGCATCGTCACCGACAGGCAGCTCGTCAACAGGCTGGGTGAAGTCGCGGATATCGCCTCGATGGCGATCTACTTGTGTTCTGACGACGCATCGTTCATTACCGGTGAGAGATTCAAGGTCTCTGGCGGAATTCCGCTGTGGATATAAGTTTACAGTCCCGAAGTCAATGAGCATTGAATTCGGTCGTGTCTCTGCTAAGGAGGCAAGTTCGGCTCAAGAGAGGCAGGAGCGAAAATGAATGATCGGGATATTGTCCTGGTGCACGGAGGTCATCACGGAGCGTGGTGTTGGGACGCTGTTGTGGAATGCCTGCGAACCCTCGGCTATGAGGGAAACATACATACCCCTGATGTGCCGGGCTGTGGCAGCAAGCGTGGCCGAGATACTGACCGGTTGAAATTGGCCGACATAGCCGAGGAGCTCAACGACGAACTCACTGCGCTCGATACGAGAAATGCACTGCTGGTGGGTCATTCGATGGCGGGGGTTGTACTTCCTCTGATGCTCGATAGTCGCCCTGATCTGTTCTCGTCGGCCTGCTTTCTCACGACATCGATCCCGCAGAACGGGGAGAGCATTCGTGACCTGTTCGGCACGGAGTTGCGTGGAGTGGACCAGACCCGTCTTGGGTGGCCCGCGTCGCCGGAAGGTGGCCTTAAATCGTTCTTTGCGGCGATGTTCGCTCCAGACATGACGCCCGGACAATTTGATCTCGTATTGAAGAATGCACTTGAGGATGTCTGGCCGGCGTGCGCTTCGGCGGAGTCCGTATACCGCAGCGGATTTCCCGGTTCTGTCAACGTCAGTTATGTTGTCACCGAACGTGATCCCATCCTGCCACCAGCGTGGCAGGGGAGATTTGCCGAGCGGCTTGGCGTGACTCGGCTCTACAGCATAGATACGCCACACGAACCATTCATTACTCATCCCGATCTCCTTGCCGACCTTCTGATGACGGAGGCACGCACGACCTGATGTCCGTGCGCGCCATCATCCCGGCGCCGTCAGAAGGGGTGATCACCGACGATGGTCACGTGCTGTACTTCTCGTTCGAAATCTCCGAAGTCGTTGCATGCGTACTGTTGCGGGATCGATTGTCCCAGAATGGGACAGTGCCTGGTCTCCAACTCAACCGAGCCTGATACTCAGGTTTCGCAGCTTGCCGGTATAGGATTTTCGCAATTCGTCGCTGTCGCGTCGATCCATGCCGACTATGTGGGACATGAAGGATTCGCAGACGAACAGTATCTTTTCGCCAGTATCGGGCTGTGTGCGCAAGATCTGGCGCCCGACAGGCGGGAAACTGTGTGAGGAGATCAGCCTTCTTCATAGGTGGCAGGCGGGACCCGAAAGCCTTTTCTGCAGTGTGCACGGCGCGCAGTCTTACTAAGGCGTTCTTCATCGATGTACTAAGGCCCTCGGATGGCGCCACCATGTCGGACCATAGCGTGTCGCCGCCGACAGGAGATACCGATACGGCTCGAAGGATCGACCCGAAGGACGGCGTGGCTCGCCAGCTCACGTCTGCGTGCCAACAATCCTTTCCATCGGGGTTTTGTCCGTGTCGCAGGTTTTCTTCCGGCGAACGTTTAATGGTCATAACTTCGGGATGCTCGTGATGGGATCCCGTGAACGGATATGTCTCCAGGGATCCGAATTTCTTTCCGAACGAAACGTGATCTTCGGGGGTTATGAACTGGTCTCTGAAAAAGAGCGCCTTGAACTCGATCAGATGGTAGCGGATCTCTTCGACTTACTCCGGTGTGACAATTCATCCATGAGAGAATCGCATACTTCGGCGCCGATGCGGGTAGTTAACGGAAGTATCTTCATTCGGTAGACGTCTCTGTGAATTACTCCAATAGTTGAATGCTTTGCAGGCATTCCCGTCCGATAAGTATTTTCCATCTACGTTATGTAGAGGATCTATGGGTGGAAAAATGATCGATCATCAGATTTTTGAAGGCGATTGCAGCCGGGCAGTAGAGTCTCGAATCGGTGAATCAAACCGATCTCTGAGTGGAGGGAGGGTGTGCGGCACGAACCTCGAGTCCGTCGAGATGCTTGATCGATGTACGTTCGACGAGGGTAGTGCCTGCGCCCCTATCCGTACCATCTCGAAATGAGACTCGAAGTGCTCGACTTTCATGCACACATTGATGTGTAGCGACCGCTCGGTGAATAGGCGCTCAAGGCCGGATCTTGCGGCCGAACCTATTGGTGGGACGATCATCGGAAGTTGCGAAACCTCCAACCATGACAAGGGATCGGAGATCCGGGACAAGGGATCGGAGATCCGGGACATCGGGTCGGAAACGGCTCCGAAGTTACTGTTCGCCGCGTATATGGCGACCAATTGGCTCTGGCAGATTGGATGAAAATCGAGTTGTGGAGAGGACTGTGGACGCCGGCAGAATCCGATTTCGCATCGTCCTTGTCCAACGAAATTTGAAACCTCGAAATCGGATCGAGAAGATCGCCAATCGATCTGAACCAGTGGATACTTCTTTTGAAACATGTAAATCGGATTACTGGTCAGGCTTGCAAAAGTACGATTGGGTTTGAGTCTCAGAGTCCCGGCGGTGACCGACTTTATTTCGTGCACCGAGGATTCCAACTCCAGGATTCGCCGCAACACGCCTCGGGCAGAGGCGACGACGATAGTTCCCGCAGACGTGGGATCGGCGCCTTTGGGGGTACGGACGAAGATCTGCAGTTCCAGTTCCTTTTCCAGCTTGGCGATAGAACTGGACAGTGTCGGGTGGGCGATGCGGAGGGAGAGTGCTGCGCGGGTGAAGTTTTCATGGTCGGCTACTGCAACGATGCACCGAAGCTACTGAACTTCCACCGCTCAATCCGATTTCGCTGCAGGTAGATCGGCGAGCAAAGGATCAAAATGGCGGTCCGCCGGAACCCCGGATGCTGATCTGAGCATCTCGGCGCGACGTCCGACTGACCGTGCCAATGCAGAGACCACGTTGATCTCTGATAGTTGGCCCGCGCGGACGCGTCGGCACAGTTCGCTGCTCGCTTCGTGGGAACTGGTGTAAGTAGCGCCCAGTATCTCGTTGAGTTCGGCAAGATTGAGCTCAGCTAGGTCTCCGTTGTGATGCTCGAATTGCCGTAATACCTCGAGAATTCGAGCAAGGCCTTTACTTCGCTGAATCACGAATGGATCCTCGCTGCGAGGAACGATGATCGGTCGAATTTGTTCGAGAGCGGCGCCACACAGCCAATCCATCGGGCCTGGTTTCGGTTCGGGTACCGAGATGTCTGGGAGCGGAATCCCTAGAACATCGCCGAGTGCTTCCGTCAGTTGGCGACGGCGGAGTAGACCGTAGATGAGTGAGTTACCCACTTCCGAAAGAAGATTCGGGTTCGATGTCGAACGATGTCCGAGGATGACTACCCCGAGTTCTGCCAACACGCGATCGTAGCGAATCCTGTCGATTTCGACGGTCCACGGTACGAGCGCAGCGTAGTCCTGAGGCCGATCGGGGAAGTTGGTGAACGGTTCCTGCACCGCCCGGAGTGAGACCCACGCAAGGTCGTCGTGCGGATCGCCGAGGTGGCCCATCTCCAGATTGAGTACGGCCACTGATCCCGACACGATCCCCAACAAACCGAGGAGTGCTCACCTCGACGATTCCTGCCGATTCGATGTCGGAACGGAGACCCGTGGTGTTCCGGGGATTTCGCCGTAACTCGGGTGAGGCCCGCTCCACAACGTCATCTGTCTGTCGGTCAACGACGCACTGCTGACCGGACTGCCGCTGCACAGCCACAATCGCTTGGGTGATATCTCCTCGGCGATCGGCGCGGTGGCCACCGACTTCGGGTACTTGGTCAACAAGGAGTTTGGTGGACACGGAATCGGGCGCATCAGGCATGACAGCCCGCACGTCTCCAATGTGGGGCGCGCTGGACATGATTTCAATTGCAGCTCGGATTGACCCTGACCCTCGTTCCCTGGTTCGCGCACCGCATCGACAGCGCCGTCTACGACGTTGGCAAGTGGCCCATCGCTCCACCGACGGATCTCGTGCCGCCCACAGTGAACACACCTTCTTACTCACCCATGGCGCGCCACGTTTGCTGACGTGTTCGGGATACGTCGCGGAATCCATGCCATCGTCCGGTACCACTTCAGGCCGGGCCCGGTCTGATCAGCCTTCTACTACGGTGAGTGGGTCGATCGTGCTTCAACTCTCGATTGCGCTGACGAGTGCCGGAACTTCGGCGAGGGCTCGCATCGCGTCATTGAGGTGGGTGCAGCCTTCGGTTCCCGGAAACTGTTCGAGAACAACGGTTCTCAGTTCCGAGAGAGGTGTACCGACGATGCGTTTCACATTCAGCGAAGCCAACGGGCATTCGTCGTAGGGGAGTACCCGCGGGTCGGCGTTGATGGTGAGCAATTTGCCGGTGACGCGGTCGGCAGTTGCAGTCAAGCGATACTCGTGAACCGCGACACGTCCACCGTCGGGGGTGGTCGAGCTGTCTTGGAACATCGAGTCGATCTCGATCGTCTCGCCGAGTGTGACGTCGATACGGCGAGCGCGTCGCATAGCGATCCCGCTCACTTCCTGGATGGGGTGCCACCCGAGTGGATCATCTGCGGTGGGAAGCGGATCAACTTCGCACACCTGGTGATTCCATTTGGACGAGCCGTCGGGCATCAATGCGCCGGAACCTGGTTGGAAACCGGTGCAGATGCTTTCCATATTGCGAGCGCCTCCACTGCCCTTGATGGAGGCAACCAGCAGGTCCCGGTCCATCCACCGTGAATAGGCAAATCCGGCGACCAGTGACGCGCCGGCGATGTCGTCGAGCATGAGATACAGCGGTGTTCCGGCTGCGGCCTCGTCAGCCAGGGCCTCTGCGAGAACCTTGCGAGAATTTCCGCCCCCTCGGGCTCCGAGCATCTTGTCGAGATTCGACCGTGCGGGAATGGACTCGATACTTTCGATGGTTCGAGTCGTGGCGTTAACTCCGACCCGCATCTGATCCTCGGTGAGAACAGTCGGGGAACTACCGTCGACAGGCGTTTTCAGATCTCGTGCGCGGCCCGTCAACATGAGTTGAGTTCCGGGGCCGTTGGGCCATTGCATGTCAATCGTCGAGGTGCGTCGTACCGAGCCGGGTTTGCGCGCCGGTGAAGCTTGCGCCGGACCGCGTGCCTTCAGGCCGAAGGGAATCGTGATAGCCATGGATCCTCCAATTCGTGACGCTTACTAATGAAGGTATACCTAGTGATGTATGAATGTGGGGTGGGGCGTGACAGAAGGAGGCGGACGTGAGTTCGGCAGATTCCATGGAAAGCATTGATTCGCTCGTCGTCACCGGTCCACGTCCGGACCCAGCACGGTTGAGCATCGATCTGTATCCGATTCGAAGAACTTCGGATTCACGATTCGGCGACATGGACGCGAATGCGCACTTGAACAATCTCGCGCTCGAAGCCATGCACGAGAATGCACGCGCGGTACTCAACGGACGTCTGTTTCCCGGACTCTACGACCCCAAGATCGACACGGTCCGCCTGGTCACCTCGCAGAATGTCGTGCATTTTCTTGTAGAAGCGCATTGGCCCGCACGGATCGACACCGGAATCGGGATCGGACGTATCGGTAGAACGTCGTTTGTCGCGTCCTCGGCTCTCTTTCACAACGGGCAGTGCACCAGTCTGTGCGACACGGTGCTGGTGGCGTTAGGCAGCGACGGACCGGTGGCGCTGACAAGCGATGTGCGTAGTGCGTTGGAAGGTTTGTGGCTTGGGTCGGGCTTCGACGAGAACGATCCGTGTTTGACCAGCGAACCTGGTCCGGCGTGAAGTCAGGCATCCGTGTGGTTGCATGTGAATCAGATCTAAGGAGTATGTGATGCCACAGTTGTTGCACATCGATTCGTCCGCGGAGTTGGAATTTTCGGTGTCGCGCAGATTGACGGCGCTATTCGCGCAGACCTGGCGTGAACAAGGTGCAGGCAAGATCGTTGTCGAACGCGATCTGCACCGAAATCAGCTTCCGCACCTACCTGATGCAGAGTTGCACTACGCCCAGCGACTTCGAAAGCCGGGGAGCGTGCCTGACGCTCAGGCTGAGGCGTTGCAAGCGGAGTTGATTGCGGAGGTCGCTGCCTCTGACGTGGTTGTCATCGGCGCTCCGATGTACAACTGGTCGTTGCCGTCGACGCTGAAGGCGTGGATCGATTACATCCATGTCCTCGGTACGACGGTTCCCTTCGACGAACCGAATCGGCCTTTCGCCGGCAAGCCGGTTGTCATCGTGTCGAGTCGAGGCAACACGTACGCGCCGGGGAGCCACAATGCGGGCCTCGACTTCACGATTCCGCCTTTGCAAGAGGTGCTGGGAAGCTCGCTGGGAATGAAGGTTTCGGTTGTCACCGCAGAATTGACGTTGGCCGGACGTATCCCGCCGATGGCACCACTCGCGGAACGCGCCTCCGCTAGCCTCGAATACGCCGAGAGTGCAGTGCGCGAATTGGCAATTGCGCTCGGCTCCTGATTTTTTGTTTTCACCTCAACTACAACAAGGAGTTTCTGTGACGATTTCTGCAATTCTCGATTTGCGCCTGAAGAAAGAGAGCCTCGATACCGCTCGCGAGGTGGTGGGGCGAATCCTGACCGAAACTCGTGCGTTCGAGGGTTGTGAGGGCGTCGACGTTTTGATCGACGACGACGACGAGGGTCACTGGCTCTGCGTAGAGAAGTGGGCTTCCTCCGAGGCTGATGCTGCATACCGTGCATGGCGTGCCGGCCCGGGGGCGATCAAGGATCTGGGGCCTCTCCTTGCCGGCGCACCCGGATTGACCAAGTATGTAGTTGATTCTGCGATCTGATCCATCATTCCGGTACGGGGACACAATCCTGCGTGGTGATGGCAATTTTGCGAGTATCGGGTTCGGTTGCACTGCAACCGAACCCGATACTTTATGCGTAAAGACTTCAGTGGACCAACTCCGGGCATCCGCCATGGATTTCTATCCGCTGCCCGGTGATCTGTCGGGCGGCGTCGGAGGCGAGGAATGACACCAGGTCGGCGATATCCTCGGGGCGGGTAACTCGGCCGAACGGCGTTTTCTCGTCGAGTGCCGCAGCATTTTCAGCGCCGGTGAGTGCATGGGCCAGTCGATCACCCATCTCGGTGACGATCAATCCTGGTGCTATGACATTCACTCGTGTTCCGTGTGTGCGCTCTTCAAGTGCAAGTGTGGTTCCGAGTGCTTCGAGAGCGGCTTTGCCCATCATGTACGGGGCGCCGCCGGCGCCCGGGTAGGAGGTGGCTGTGCTCGATATAAGGACGACGCTTCCTCGATCGCTGAGCCGAATGGTCGGAGCCAGTGCGGAACACAGATGAAAGGCGCCCATCGCGTGCACGCCCATGACACGCGCGATCTCGACACTGGTCGTGTCGGCGACAAACCTTCCGCGACTGGCGATTCCGGCATTGTGGACGAGGGTATCGACCCGGCCATGATCGGCAAGGATTGCCTCGACCAGGCCTGCCGTTGCCTCGCCGTCAGCTACGTCGTTGCAGTACATCGTCGCCCGGCGACCGATCGACTCGATCTCTGATCGAACCTGTTGCGCCGCCGCCTCGTTACGGTTCCACGTCCCGGCGATGTCATAGCCGTCCGCTGCCAGGCGGAGGGCCAGGGCACGTCCGACGCCTCGACTCGCTCCGCTGATCACTGCTACCGGTGCTGTATTTGTCATGGTGTCCTCGTAGATAGTTTGAAGGATCAGTGATTTCGAAATTCAGCGGTGCGACGCTCGGTAAATGCACTCATGGCTTCACTCTGGTCGGCAGTCGCGCTGGTGAGAACTTGCTGGCGATTTTCCATCTCGACTGCTGTGTCGAAACTGGGGATCTCCAATGAAAGCCACATGCCACGCTTCGTCAATGCGAGTGACATCGGTGCGGCCTCGAGCAATGAATCGATGGTGGCTTCGACCCGCTCCTGCAACCTTTCCGGTTCGACGACGTCGGCGAGCAGTCCGATACGGAGGGCTTCGTCGCTGCCGAAACGTCGGCCGGTGAGCATCAATTCGTGCGCACGTCCGGCGCCGACGATTCGCGGAAGCAACCATGAGACGCCGATATCGCAACCGGAGAAGCCGACGCGGATGAAGGACACGGCAAAGATGGCTGATTCCGTGGCCAGTCGAATGTCACACGCGCAGACAAGCGCAAGTCCGCCTCCGGCGGCAGCACCGTTGACAGCTGCGATGAATACCTGAGGCAGTCGGCGAATCTTCTGGACCAGTGATGCAATGTGATTCTGGGTTGCAAGAGTGGTCTGAACCGGCCCGAGTTCTTCGGTCCCTGGGATCGTCCCGTATCCGCCGAGGTCGAGTCCAGCGCAGAATCCGCGACCCGACCCGGTGAGAACCACTGTCCGGCAGGCTGTATCACGGGTCAGTAAGTCGAGTTCGATGTGTAGTGCTTCGATGAGCTCGCTGTTCATCGCGTTGAGTTGCTCTGGTCGATTGAGACGCAGAACTACGACGCCCTCTCGGGGGCGTTCGACGATCAAGGGGGGAGTCGAGGGCATGGTCAACCGCCAATCACATAGATAACTTAGATTACTAAGAGTAGCGTATGAGAAGCATTGTGAGTCCAGTTTGGACGTAAGCCTTATGCCGCCCAGACTGCCGAGAATCAGAACGACGAGAACTAGGAGTCATGTGATGCCAACTGCCGATTCCGGCGCAGTCCTACTCGAGGAACAGCGAGGGAGAATCAGGATTCTGACCCTCAATCGTCCTCGTTCACGCAACGCACTCAGTACTGAGTTGATTGCCGCGGTACGTGACGCTCTTGCCCGCGCTGATACCGACAATTTGGTAGATGTAGTCATTCTTACCGGCGCTGATCCAGCTTTCTGCGCAGGCTTGGATCTCCGAGAACTGGGAAGTAGCGGAAAGAATGCGGCCGCCATCTCCGGACAAGAAATCCCGGTCGGGCATCCGTGGCGCCCCTTGTCCAAGCCGTTGATCGGCGCGATCAACGGCGCAGCTATTACAGGAGGTCTCGAGTTCGCGCTTGCTTGCGATTTTCTCATCGCTTCCGAACGTGCAACCTTCGCCGATACCCATGCCCGAGTCGGTGTGCTGCCGGGTTGGGGTCTGACATATCGATTGCCGGCGGCTGTCGGAACGGGCTTGGCGAGGAGGATGAGCCTGTCCGGCGACTTCCTGGATGCGAAACGGGCGCTGCGAGCAGGCCTCGTTACCGAGGTGGTAGCGCATGATCGGTTGATGGAGGCTGCCGTTGATGTCGCTGTTTCTATTGTGGGCAATGACCAGCCCGGTGTCCGGACGCTGCTCGACTCATATCGGCGATCGCATGACCACATTGTGAATCAGGCTCTGCAGGTAGAGGATTCGACCTCTCAGCAATGGATGGCTGATTTCGATCCATCAATGGTCGCGGAACGGCGTGAAGCGGTCATCGACCGCGGACGAAGTCAGGGCGGAGCCACAGCCTGATCGGAGATGAAACGTCGGGCGGTGGACGGATTGCGCTCCACCGCCCGACGTTTCAGCTGTCGAAGCTCAAAAATGTCGTGGTCTTGTCCACCAGTACGCGCGACAGGGTCGTCAACGTGCACTCCGCAGGGCGTCGGCAAGTTCGGCCTGAACATCGGTGTCAGTGACGCCGATGTTGTTGATCGCATACCGGGTGACCTTCGATCCGATGTTCGAATGAAGTTGTGCTGCAGCATCTCGAGGAGTTCCCACGGCGGCAAACAACTTCAAGGTGCCGGGGTCGATCAGTTCGCCCATCGCCTCCCACTTGTCCTCTCTGTCACTGCGTGAAAGTGCGAGCAGTTCGTCGGCGAGCGCGCCCAAACCGTCGAGTTCGAGGACGGGGCGGTACGCGGGAGTGGAACCGTAGAAGGCGATCTGGCGACGCACGGCCAGCTCCGATTTCGCGAATTCGTCTTCGTTGCGTCCGGTGACGACGAAGTTGGAACTGACAACCTGGAACTCTCCGGTCTTACCGGTTCGCGCACGACCCCGTTCGATCGCGGGAACTGTCACCTCGTTGATGTACCGGGTGGTACTGAACGGGTGCAGGAGAACCCCGTCGGCAACCGCTCCGGCTGTCTCGGTCATTTTCTCGCCTACCGCCGCGATCAGGACCTTGGGAGCGGGAAAGAGCGTGGGAGGAGTAAACATCGGGGTCATTAAAGTATGTGTGTAGAAATCACCGCGGAAATCCAGGCGGTCCCCGGTGGCCCAGGCTTCCCAGATGGCGTTCATGGCCGAGACGAACTCGGCCATGCGTGCAGCGGGTGAGCTCCACGGCATGGAGAATCGGCGCTCGATGTGCGGTTTGATCTGACTGCCGAGTCCGAGCCACAGTCGTCCGCCGCTGTAATCCTGAAGCGCTCGGCCCTGCTCTGCGAGCGTCATTGGTGACCGGGCGAAAGCGACGATGATATTGGTGAGTAGTTCGACGCGCTCCGTCACTCCGGCTGCAATGGTCAAGTGCAGGAGTGGATCCGAGACAACCTCGCTGAACGAGACAGAATCGAAACCGGCTGTTTCGGCGGTGCGGGCGGCATCGGCGACATCGGCGAGCGCGCCAGTGGGCGAGGACAGCGGCAGAACAACTTTCACAGGTTCTCCAAAAGGTAGGTGTTTTCCGTGCGGGTTGAGTGGAGAGATCAGGCGAAGCCGGCAATCGCGCGCGGCGTGTAGTGGGCTTCGAGAGAGGAGATCTCCGTCTCGGTCAAGGTGATGTCGATGGCGCGCAGGGCGTCGACGAGATGATGTTCCTTGGTGGCGCCGACGATCGGTGCGGTGACACCGGGTCTACTTGCGACCCAAGCGAGTGCGACCTGCGCACGGCTGATGCCTTGACTTTCGGCGACGGCTCCTACTCCATCGATGATCGGCTGGTCGTGGCTGCCGTAGAGGCTCTTTCCGAACTCGTCAGTTTCGGCTCGCGCACTTGTCTCGTCCCACGCCCGAGCGAGTCGTCCGCGGGCGAGCGGACTCCAGGGCACGACGCCGATGCCTTGATCGGCGCACAGGGGAAGCATCTCGCGTTCTTCTTCGCGGTAGAGAAGATTGTAGTGATTCTGCATCGAAATGAACTGTGTCAGACCATGAATGCGGGCTGTATAGAGGGCTTTCGAGAACTGCCAGGCATGCATGGACGAAGCGCCGAGGTAACGCACCTTGCCTGAGCGCACGACGTCGTCGAGTGCCGACAACGTCTCCTCGATGGGAGTGCGGTTGTCCCACCGATGGATCTGGAGAAGGTCGATGTAATCAGTGCCCAGTCGGCGCAGACTGGCGTCCACCTCGGTCATGATGGCTTTGCGCGAGAGTCCCAGACTGTTCGGTCCCGGCCTGGTTCGGCCGAAGATTTTGGTCGCGACTACGAGGCTTTCGCGAACACCGTAATCTTGCAAGGCTTTTCCGAGTATCTCTTCACTGGTTCCGCCGGAATAGGCATTAGCGGTATCGAAGAAGTTGATACCGGCTTCGATGGCTTGTCGAATGAACGGTCGTGCCGATTCTTCGCCCAGTGTCCAGGAATGATCACCGGTAGAAGGGGCTCCGTAGCTCATGCACCCGAGTCCGATGCTCGAGACGTCGAGACCACTGTTGCCCAATTTTGCGTATCTCATGCGGATCCGTTCTCGGACTATGGAGTTGCGATCACATTTCCAACGATACTTAGTATACTAGGTTAGTGAACAATCTGACAGGGCCTGGTTAGTGGCCGGGCGCGTGGTGGTAACAGGCGGCAGTGGCAAGCTGGGCCGTGCCGTCATCGACGAGTTACGTGCGTGCGGATGGCGTGTGGTCAACATCGACCGCGTTCGACATCCCGATCCGAACGTGCCGACAGTGATCGCAGATCTGACTGACCTTGGTCAAGCGTACGAAGCCGTGAATGCTGTGGACAGCAGGTTTCGCAAGGTGGATGCATTAATTCACCTAGCCGCGATACCCGGGCCAGGATTGCGTACTAATTCGAGCACGTTCCTCGATAACCTCACGACGACCTTCAACCTCTTCACTGCAGCTGCGAGATCCGGCGTGAACAAGGTGGTTTGGGCATCGAGTGAAACTCTGCTGGGGGTACCGTTCGATGCTGCCCCGCCGTACCTTCCCGTGGACGAGCAGTGTCCCGCGCGGCCGGAGAGTTCATATTCACTGGCCAAACATCTCGAAGAGACCATGGCGGCGGAGTTCGCCCGTTGGAATCCGACCTTGTCGATCACCGGTCTACGACTGTCGAACGTTCTCGATGAGTCGGACTATCGAACCTTCGACGAGTTTCAGGCGGACTCGGCCAAGCGTCGATGGAATCTGTGGTCGTATATCGATTCCCGCGACGGTGCTCGTGCTGTGCGGTTGGCCCTCGAAGCGCCCCTGCCCGGATTCGAGACGTTCATCATTGCCAACTCTGACACGGTGATGCATCGCGGCACGCTCGGACTTGTTCGTGAGCAGTTTCCCGATGTGCCGATCAATCGCGAACTGGGGGAGAACGAAAGTCTGCTCTGCATCGACAAAGCCCGCAGGTCGCTCGGATTCGAACCCGAATTCGGTTGGCGTGCAGTCACAATCCTGGACAATCACGAGAACAAGGTGGAACTGTCATGACCGAAGTAATGAGCACCAACCTCGATGACCTCGCTCGATCGCTCGAAGTCGGGTTCAACCGAGCCTTGGGGTTCACTCTCCAAGAAGCAAGTGCCACCCGAGTGAGTGCAACGCTCGAGTTGTCGAACGAGCATCAGCAGCCGTTCGGGCTCGTCCACGGAGGTCTGTACTGCGCGGTCGTCGAGACACTGGCCAGCGTCGGGGGCGCCTTGGCCTGGACTGGACCCGGGCGCACCGTTGTCGGCGTCAACAACAACACGGACTTCATTCGGGGAGTGGCGGGCGGAAGACTATTTGCCGAGGCACTTCCGATTCACAGTGGCCGTACTCAGCAACTGTGGGACGTTGTCATTACCGACCCGAACGGGAAGCTGATTGCACAAGGTACCGTTCGCCTGGCGAATCTGGAGTCGTAGCTGGTCGCAGAGTCAAAGGCGTCGTTCAGCGGTTTCGTTCGCTGAGAATGTCGAGTAGCGCCGACACGTCGGCCACACTACGCAGCAGATCGTTAAGGTGCGTACAGGTCGACGTGCCGCGCAACTCGGCCCGGACCTTGACGTCGAGTTCCTGCAGAGTCATGCCCGCGATGCGACTGGCACTCGCGACTGCGCCCGGACATTCCTGCCAGGGAAGGACTCTGGGGGTGGCCTCTGCGGTGAGGATCAGCAGGGAATCAGCATCGATTGTCGCAGTCAGCGTGTATTCGTGAATGATCGTTTCGACACCGTCTGCTCGGACGTACGAGTCGCGGAACATCGCGTCCATGTCGACGGTCGAGCGGTGTCCGGAAGGCAGCGCTTCGTCGAGTGTCCGTCGGATATCGATACGACGTCTGCGCCGCATCGCGTGTAAGGGCAGTACTTCGAGTCGGTGCCAACTCTGAGGGTCGTGCGGGTCCTCCAGAGTCGGCGCATCGGGTCCGGTCACGGTGACGGAACTGCCTTGTTTCTCGAACGAATTCATCAACAGTCCGCCGCTGACAAATCCTGCGCACTGGTCTGCCACCGGTACGTATCCACTTTTCCCGATGCCACCGATTCCTGAAGCGCCCACGGCGTGTCCTGAAATCAGCGTCGCAACGGGTATGTCGTCGAGAAGAATGAACAGAGGGCTGCGCCCGCGGTGCAGTTGTGGAACCAATTCCTTGGTCTTCGCTCGAAATCCTGATGCGGCAACCGATCCGACCAGTCGTTGCAGAGAGCTGTGTTCGGGAGTGGTGCGCAACGCCGTCAACGTCCGGCCACTGAAGTAAGCGATCGAAGCGTCCATGGACGCGCTTCCCGCCAAATGTCCATTTCCAGCCGAATCTGTGTAGAGATCGCGGGAATTGCCTATCAATTCAAGGGTTTCGGTCATTCCGTGGGGGCGGATCATATCGACGTTGCTGGTTCGACGGGCAGAGATCGGTGCTCGCGCCGGCGTACTCGTGGTGGGATCATGCAGGCCGTGCAGAGCATTGAGTTCGAAGTGATTTCGCCCCAATTCGAGGCGTGTCATAGCGCTCTACCGGGCTTGCGAAGGCGCAGTAGCCCTTCCTGCATGGTCGAGGCGACGAGGGTGCCGGCTCTGTCGTAGAGGTTTCCGCGAGCCAGTCCGCGTCCGCCGCCCATCCAGATACCTTCCTGTTCATACAGGTGCCATTCGTCCGCCCGGAACTCTTGGTGCAGCCACACGGAGTGATCCAGGCTTGCCAATTGCAAGCCTGGCTCGTCGATTGTAATGCCGTGCGGCGGCAGGGCAGAGGAGAGTAGGAACAAGTCTGACATGTATGCCCAGGCAGCAGCCTGGGTGAGTGGTTTGTTGCCCAGCTTCTCCGAAGTTCTGACCCAGGCCCGCTGACGGGCGGGCCTGGTCTCACCACGGGCATTGGCGACCCGCGGATACTCCTCGGGGAACCGGAAATCGACTGCAATGTTCGCTCGGAGAGTTCGGAGCCATTCCGCCGCAGTGATCCGCTCTTCCTCGGGGAGTGAATCTTCGAAGTCGGGGAGTGACTCAGGTTCGGGTGCGTGGGCTTCGAGTGACTGGTGGCTCAATCCGTCCTCGCGTCGCTGAAACGATGCGGTGAGCTGAAAGATGACGAGGCCATTCTGTGTGGCCTTCACGTTGCGAGTGTTGAAGCTACCGCCGTCCCTTACCTTCTCGACGTGGTAGACGACAGGAACTCCGGTGTTTCCGGGGTGGAGGAAATGGCCGTGAATCGAGTGCGGTCGACGATCGTCGGGGACCGTATGTCCAGCGGCGAGGAGTGCCTGCCCGACCGCCTGTCCGCCGTAGATGCGGGGACTCGCAGTGTGTGAGCGTCCAAGGTAGAGAAGTGGATCGAGTTGCTCGAGAGTCAGCACGTCGAGTAGTGGTGGCCGAATGGGTGTGATCAGTTCGGATCCATTGTCGTCCAACGAGATAGCCATTGGTCAATTATATAACTAAGTAATACTTCAAGTCATTTGAATGGGAAAGTGTTCCGGCAGAAGAGGATCCTGGCGCCAATCGGTGCCAGGATCCCCTCGAGCCTGATCCGGGTCAGCGTGCGATTTGCTCGCGTGGCAACCCGAGAAGGCGCTCGGCAATCACGTTTCGGTTGATCTCCGAAGTGCCTCCGGCGATAGTCAGGGCCCGACCGAACAGGTAGTCGTACGCGACTTCGGGAACGATGCCGGTGACTGTGGCTACCTTGCCGATTCGCATACCCAGTTCGGAAACATGTTGGGAGTGCTCGGCGGACAGAAGCTTGGTGACACTTCCCTCGGGCCCGGGACCGGCGCCGGAGACTGCCCTGACGACGTGGCGAAGGTTGAGAACACGTATCGCCTGTTCGGTTGCGAGTAGTTCGGCCACCGAACGCACAGCTGCACCGTCGCTGGGGGCAAAGGTCATGGCCAGATCAACGAGGTCGAAAGCGCTTCTGCCGCTGTTCATTCCGCCGATCGAAATTCTCTCGTTACCCATCGTTGCCCGGGCGACGGTCCATCCGTTGTCGACGGCTCCGACGACATCGGCGTCGGGAACGAACACGTCGTCGAAGAAGATCTCGTTGAACACGGCGTCTCCGCTGATCTCGCGTAGCGGTCGTACCGTGACGCCGGGCGCTGCCATGTCGATAACCATGGCCGTGATGCCCTTGTGTTTGGGGGCGTCGCGGTTGGTGCGGATCGTGGCGAGGCCGCGGTTGCAGTTCTGAGCATTGCTGGTCCAGACCTTCTGGCCCGTCACCCGCCAGCCGCCGTCGACGCGAATGCCGCGCGTGCTGACAGCGGCAGCGTCCGAGCCGGCACCGGGTTCGCTGAACAGCTGACACCACACGAGGTCGCCCATGAGACTGGGCCGGATCCAGCGTTCTACCTGCTCTTCGGATCCATGTTCGGTGATCGTGAGAAGCACCCACCCGCCGATGCCGAGATTAGGTACGTCGACGGAGCCGAACTCTTCGTCGATGACGAGCTGCTGAACCGGACCGGCGGCGAGCCCGAACGGGGTGCGCCAGTGCGGAACCATATAGCCGGAATCAACGAGAAACGCGCGTCGATCAGCCTCGGCGGTAGCGCTGTAGTCGGCGACAAATTGCCTGGCGGTGGTGCGGAATGCGTCAGCCTCGACAGGAAGGTCCACCGAGTAGTTTCGGCGCGCCCCGGTCTGGGCGGCGGCGAACAGACCATCGCGAGCGGTATCGGAGTCCGCGAAGAACGCTCGCAGACTCTGTGCTCGACGCATGAAGAGGTGGCAGTCGTGCTCCCAGGTGAATCCGATGCCGCCGTGAATCTGCAAGTTCATCTCGGCGTTGGTGACGTAGGAGTCGAAAGCGACGACGGCAGCGGTCTGCGCAGCAAGTTCGGCCTGGGCTGCATCTGCGTCGTCACGTGCGGCGTCCCAGGCGGTGGCCACTGCAAGTTCCGCAGAGACGAGCATATTGGCGGCATGGTGCTTGACGGCCTGGAACGAACCGATTGCTCGGCCGAATTGTTCACGGACCTTGGAGTATTCGACAGCCATTTCCATGCATGCACGCGCACCGCCGGCAGCTTCTGCTGCGCCGAGTGCCCGGCTGCTACGGACGAATTCAGCAGCGGCACCTTCGAGTAGCGCTTCGGGAACCACAGCGTCGAACGTGACTGCCCGTACTTCGAGGGTGGGATCAAGTGCTGCGATGTCAGCGGTGACGACACCACTTGCATCCGAGCGGACCAGGGCGACGTCCGCGCCGATACGGACGGCAATCAGCTGGGCGCCCGCCGCGCCGACGGCCGGACCGCCAATTCCGGTCAGCCGACCCGAGGCGTCGAGAGTTGCTGTGGCAGAGAGGGAGACGCCCGCGATGCTGGTTCCGTCGATGAGCTTCGGGAGCCACTGATTCTGGAGTTCGGGTGTGCCGTGGGCGGCGATTGCGGCCGAGGTGACGACCGTAGAGATAAAGGGAACGGCGGCGGGAATGCGGCCGAGTTCTTCAGCGACGATTGCCAATTCGGGGAGACCGTAGTCGTCTCCGCCGAACTGTTCGGGGAGATGCAGGCCGAGCCATCCGAGTCCTGCCATCTGCCTCCACAATTCGGAGATGTCGGTGTCGGGATGGTCGAGGACGCTGCGGGTGAGCGTTCGCGCCTTGTGTTCGGACAGGAAGCTGCGCACTACTTCTGCGATTGCGAGATGATCGTCGGTCAATGCCAATGGCATGGGAAACTCCTCGAGAGATGGACGGTGTCAGGGATCAGCGGGGTGCGAATCGCTGCCCGGCGTCCAGGCGCAGGCACTGGCCGTTGAGCATCTGGTTGTCCACTATGGCAACGGCCAGCTTGGCGTATTCCTCCGGGCGGCCCATCCGCTTGGGGAAGGCAGCATCCTCGACCAGCGGAGCGACCTGTTCGTCGGTAAAGGCTGCCGTGGCTCCCGTGGAGAACAGGCTGGGGGCGATCGCCAGTACTCGGATTCCTTGAGGGCCGAGGTCGCGTGCCATGACCAGTGCCATGGCGGCAATGCCGGCCTTGGATGCGGTGTAGGCGACCTGACCGATCTGTCCTTCGAACGCTGCGATCGAAGACGTATTGATGATGACGCCGCGCTCGCTGTCCTCAGGTTCGTTCTGGCTCATGTGGAAAGCCTGCAGGCGGTTGAGGTTGAACGTGGAGATCAGGTTGAGATCGACTACGTTGCGGAAGGTTTCGAGGTCGTGAGGCTTGCCGCGGCTCAGGGTCTTCTTCACAGTGCCACCGCCGGCGGTGTTGACCGCTATGTGAAGGCCGCCGAGTTCGGTGACGGCCGCGGCGAGTGTCTCTTCGGCACCTTCGAAGTCTGTGATGTCGATGGGGTAGAAAGTACCCCCGATCGCGGTCGCGACGTCTTTGCCCGCGCTGCCTTCGCGATCGAGCACGGCAACGATCGCTCCCTGTGCAGCCAGAGCCTCGGCCGTGGCCCGGCCCATTCCCGACGCGCCGCCGACGACGATTGCCTTCTTACCGGTGATGTCCATGGAGCCCTCTTCATCTTGTGTGCGATTGATGGGAATCGTGATCGAAGTCCGGCACTGCAAAATTCGTCCGAGGTCTATCGATCACTTGTAGTACTATCTATACTATGTGGCGAAGGCCTCAGAAGCTAGGAATTGCAATCTGTACCACTATTTCGGTGATTCAGAGGTAGCAGATCCTGCCGATCAGGACTGACGTAGACGCAACGAGCAAGCCCCATGGAGGCACTGTGATTCTCAAGGTAGGCCAAACACTCGCAAGCGCGGTCGACGCGACAGCGGTGATCGTTGTTCGTGCACCCAAGTCCGACGTTGCGCTGACATGCGGCGGCATTGACATGATCGTCGGCAAGTCGACTGCAGCCAGTGGCGACATCGACCCCGCGCATCGCGGTGGATCTCTGCTGGGTAAGCGGTACGTCGACGACGTAGCCGAGCTCGAGGTGCTGTGCACCAAGGCCGGAGACGGCACGCTCGCACTCGACGGTCGCCACCTCGAGGTCAAGCCAGCCAAGCCGCTTCCCTCCTCGGACTGATCCGTCCCGATTCATTGTCCGCGCAGGAAGACTGGAGATTTTCATGAACTTGACGATGCTGCTCGACATGGCGGTGGACGGCTTCGGTGACCGTGTGGTCATCGGGCGCAAGGACGGCGGAATCTCCGCGTCTCGTCTACTCGAGATGTCGGTCGCAGGAGCTGCTGCAATCCGGGATTCCGGTGCGGACTCGCTCGTCTATCTAGCAGTGAACGGACCGTCGTTTCCTGTCGCGATGTTTGCGGCAGCACGAGCAGGGGTTCCGTTGGTGCCGGTCAATTACCGCCTGGGCACCGAGCAGTTGGATGCACTTTTGGCCAATCATCCGCACGCCCTCGGGATTGCGGACCCGGAGCAGGTAGGGGCGCTGGAGAAGGCGGGGCTTTCTGTGCTGACGCCGGACAACTGGCTCACGTTGGTCAGCGAACCCGTGCCAGCTGTCACGATGGCGGAGTTCCTCGAAGCGGAACAGTCGGAAGACGAAGCGCCCGCGGTCGTCATCTATACGAGTGGTACGACGTCCGCGCCCAAGGGCGTTCTGTTGCGCCACGAAAACCTGACGTCGTATGTATTCGGTTCGGTCGAATTCGCCGGGGCCGAAGCGTACGAAGCGGCACTCGTAAGTGTTCCCCCGTACCACATTGCCGCAGTCGCAAATGTGATCACGAGCCTCTATGCAGGTCGCCGCACTATGGTGCTCGAGCGGTTCACTCCTGCGGAATGGCTCGAGACGGCGCGTCGTGAAGAGATCACCAATGCCTTGGTGGTGCCGACCATGCTGTCACGGATTGTCGAAGACAGCTCTGACAAGAGCTTGCCGAATTTGCGTGGGCTTGCATACGGCGGCGCGCCGATGCCGGCGTCGGTGATCGAGAAGGCTCTGCAAATGTGGCCGGAGGTCGGTTTTGTCAACGCCTACGGACTCACTGAAACCAGCTCCACCGTAGCGGTTCTCGGTCCGGAGGATCATCGGTCGGCGTTGGAGAGCGACGATCCGGCGGTCCGCGCGCGCTTAGGTTCGGTCGGTCAAGTTGTGCCGGGTATCGAGTTGGAAATCCGTGATGCTTTCGATGAACCCGTCGGTCCGGGTGTTGCCGGAAGTATCTGCGTCCGAGGCGATCAAGTGTCGGCCGAGTATGCGGGAATCGGCCGCGCAGTCGATGATCGAGGATTCTTCAATACCCGCGACAAGGGGTATGTCGACAGCGATGGCTACCTGTACATCGGCGGCCGTGTTGATGACACCATCATCCGTGGTGCGGAGAACATCGCGCCGGCCGAGATCGAAGAGGTGCTCCTGCGCCATCCTTCGGTGATCGACGCAGCGGTGGTCGGTGTTCCGGACGAGGAATGGGGCCAGCGCATCGAAGCTGCTGTCGTGCTGCGTCCTGGCTCAGCTCTGGAAGTGGATGATCTCCGGGCCTATGTACGAGAAACCCTGCGGGGCAGTAAAACTCCCGAGAAGATTGTCTACTGGGACGAGCTGCCTCGAACCGAGACCGGCAAGTTGGTCAGGCGTCATGTGCTGGCCAAGTTACTTCCGGATGCCACGACGGTTTCCTGAATATCCGCCATCGACAGAAACGGGAAGCATAGTGCCAGTTTCAATTCAGTCCCGCAACGATGCAGTTGTGGTCACTCTCGAGTGGACCGACAAACGTAATGCCTTGTCCGCCGAGGATGCCGATGTCTTGGCTGCGGCCATCACCGAGGCAGGCAATGACGAGTCAGCCAAAGCTCTGATCGTGACCGGAGTCGGCACGTTCTCGGCCGGTGGTGATCTCCCGTACTTTGCCGCGCTGGGACGAACCCTGACGCCGGAACAGATTCACCACACGATCTACTCGCGCGTACAGTCGATCATTCGTGCGCTGCGCGATTGTCCGATTCCGACTATCGCTGCTGTTGACGGAGCAGCCATCGGTTTGGGTATGGATATCGCCCTTGCCTGCGACATGCGGTTCATCGGTCCCAGCGGATTCCTGATGCAGGGGTGGGCACGTGCCGGTCTGATAACCGGCACCGGCGGAGTATCACTGTTGAATCGGATTGCGCCGGCACAGTTGTGGCCGATCTTGGCGAAGCAGGAGCGAATCGGCGCAGATCGAGCTGTCGAGCTCGGTCTCGGGGAGTCGGGAAGTCCGGATGCCATGACGGCGGCGTTCGAGCGAGTCGACGCTCTGGCTTACATGAGCAGGTCGGTGCTGGGCAAGTATGCGGCGCTGGGAAGATTGGCGTCGTGGCCGGCCGAGGCGAATTTCGATCGATCCGGCGAGTTTCAGGGAGAACTCTTGTGCTCGGCGGATTTCCGGGCATTGACGGAAAAGTTGCTGGGCAAGGTCTGACGCAAACGGCCACCGTAGCGAAAGCAATCCGCTGCGGTGGCCGTTCTTGTGTTCAGATGTTTCTATCTTCAGTCCAGAATATCGCGCACCCGGATATGTTCACGGTCCTTGAGAAGTGAGTCTCGTGCTGCGACCATGTGCTTCTGCCAGTGCGCAAATGCGCCGTCTGCATCGCGTGCGCGCAGCAGTTTGATCAGCCGCCGGTCCGATCGAAGGTGAAGCTTGTAGCTGGCTTCGTACTCGGCTTTCGCCGTGCGGCTGCGCTCCGCTGTGACAGCCGATGTGTGCCGTTCGGTGATCTCGTGAAGCATGCCCGCGATCAAGGCGATGGTCGCATTGCCGGACAGCTGGCACATCCGGAGATGGAAAGCCGAAGTACCCTGCGCCAATTTGTCGGCTGCAAAAGCTGCGGGGATGTCTTCGTCAACTATGCGTTCGAGTTCGTCGAAATCTTCTTCGGTACCGTCGGTTGCGAGAATACGTGCTGCCATCGGTTCGATAGCCTCCCGGGCCACAAACACGTCGGCCACGGTGGCGCCGGACAGTTCGAGTAGTAGGGAAGCCGGCCGGGCGACAACTTCGGGGCCGGGGACACAGATGCGGGCACCGGTCCGTGATCCACGGCGCACCTCGACCAGGCGCTCCGCTTCGAGAACGCGTACCGCTTCACGCAATGTCGGTCGGCTGACGGAGAAGTGCTCCATCAATTCAGCCTCGTGAGGCAGGTGGTCGCCGTCCTTGAGGTCGCCGTCGATGATCATGCGACGAAGATTCAGAGCGACCAACTCGGCCGTCTTCGGCGTCCGGATGGGACGCGACGAATCGTTTCGCGTGTCGAAGATCGGCGCGAAAGCCTTGTCGGTCACAGTTACCTCCCAGTAGAAATAGCTTCTTATGCCAAGTAAACCATCTATACGCAACGGAGTGTGGACAGATACCTGATCGTTTGTTCGATCTTGTGCCGAAGGGCACACAAACGAGTCGATGTGCGCACCGGCGGAACGGGTTGGACCTGCGTCGGGTGGGGCAGTCGGGCAGTTTTCACTTCCTGTTCTGTATCAAAGTTAAATAAGTGCTAACAGGTATAGAACTAGAACGAGATTTTAGTTAGACTGCGTTTGTGGCCATGATTGCCTCGGGCAGTGTTCGAGTGCGGCAGGCGATGACGGCAGATGTCTTGTGAGAAATGGAGAACTCTTGTGAGAAATGGAGAACTCTTGTGACAAATGGACTCAGGGATGTTGCGATCGTCGGTGTCGGCGCAACTCCCTACTACCGCCGTGGTGAGTCGGCTCCGCAAACCAATACGGAACTTGCGGGCAAGGCCATTTTGGCCGCCTGTGAGGACGCGGGAATTTCGGTCAAGGACATCGACGGCTTTGCCTACTACTCCGGCGCTGGTGCGGGATATGGCGAGACGATGGATACCGCCACTTTCATGGAGACCCTTGGAATTCCGGAGGTAACCTTCTCTGCTGCGCTCACCTCCGGCGGAGGCGGTTCTGCCGGCGCGATCGGGTTGGCGCGTGCTGCGATCGTTTCAGGTGACGCGAAGGTAGTCGTCACCGTGATGGCTCTGCAGCAGGAGAAGCAGCGCCTGGGCAGTGTTTTTGCTGCAGCGGCCCCGAGTCCGCTGAATTCGTTCCTGCAGCCTTCGGGTTTGTCCGGTCCGGGACATCTGATGTCGGTGATGGCGCGTCGGCACATGCATATGTACGGAACGACGCGTGATGCCTTGGCCGAGATCGCGATGTCGAGTCGGCAGAACGCGCTCAATCGTCCCAAGGCGATGCAGCGCAAGCCGATGACCAAGGAAGACTATTTCAATGCTCGGATGATCGCAGAACCGTTGTGTCTGTTCGACTTCTGTCTCGAGACAGAAGGCGCAGTTGCGGTCATTACGATGGCGGCAGATCGAGCCAAAGACACGAAGCAGAAGCCTGTGCCTGTCGTTGCGGTTGCACACGGTGGGACCAAGGATTGGGGTCGCGCGTTCGGTTGGTTCGGAATGCCGGACGAGACATTTGCGTCTTCGGGTCACGCGCCGATTGCGAAGCGTCTCTACGCGCAATCCGGTCTTACCGCTTCGGATATCGACGTCGCGTTGCTCTATGACCACTTCACCCCGATGGTGGTCATGCAGCTCGAGGATTACGGCTTCTGCGGCAAGGGTGAGGGAGGGGCATTTGTCGAGAGTGGAGCCATTCGCTACGACGGCGGTTCGATCCCGGTCAACACACACGGTGGTCAGTTGTCCGAGGCGTACATCATCGGAATGACACATATCAAGGAAGCGGTGGAGCAGATGCGCGGCACAGCTATCAACCAGGTCAAGGACGCGGAATTCGCCTTGGCGACAGGCGGACCGGCAGCTCTCCCCGTGAGCGGCCTCATCTTGGGACGTGACGCATGAGCGACGTGATCGCAGGAACGATTCCGGGTGAATTGATCACCATCACCACGGACGGGGCAACTGAGCCGTTTTGGCAGGCAGCCAAGGAGGGTCGCCTGGTTGCTCTCGCGTGTGGTGACTGTGGTCATTTCCGGATGCCGCCGACGCCCTTCTGCCCTGAATGCCAGTCCACCGAGAAGTCTTGGGTTGAGTTGTCCGGGCGCGCGACGGTGTACAGCTTTGCGGTCGTGCACGGTTTCCCGGGCTTGCCGGATATCACTCTCGTTCCGGCCGTCGTGAGCCTGCCTGACGCCGGTGAGGCGCGTCTGGTGACCAATGTGATCGGCATCAGTCCCGCTGACGCCAAAATCGGAATGGAGCTTACGGTCGACTTCGTCGACATCGCTGACGGATGGAAACTGCCGGTGTTCCGAGCGGTGTAACCGGATCTTCAATTTCGACTTGCGGAACTCCGGCGCCGGGCGGACCAATGGTCCGCCCGGCACCGGAGTTTTGTCGTCAGAATTGTTCGTTGCGCGTGTCTATGACGATTTTTCCGGTGGTGGACCGATCGCGCACCGCCGTGAGTGCGTCCGCAGTGCGGGAGAGCGGAAAGACGTCGGAAACATAGGGTTTCATTCCTTCGGCCACAAGTTCGCCGATTCGTTTGTCACCGAGGGCAACAGCTTCGGGTAGATGATCAGCGAGCGTGCGAATCTCGAAGCCGCGGAGAATGACGCCCTTGAGGAGTATCAGATTCAGGGGGATGCGCGGAATTTCGCCGTCCGCGAACCCGACGCAGACGTATCGTCCGCCCCACGTTGTCGCTCGAATCGCCTGCTCCGCATAGGTTCCGCCGACCGGATCGATTACGAGGTCGGCCCCGGACCCGGTGATTTCCTTGATCCGGTCCTTCAGTGACTCCGCGGTGTACACAATCGTTTCGCCGGCACCGAGATCGAGGCAGACCTTGGCGCGCTCTGCGCTCGATACGGCCGCGATCACCTTCGCGCCCAACCGGACTGCGATATCGACGGCGGCTGAGCCGATACCGCCGGCGGCGCCGAGCACCACGACCCAGTCGCCGGCTTCGAGTCCGCCGATAGTGACCAGTGAGTGGTATGCGGTGCGATAAGTGACTCCGAAGGCCGCTGCGTGAATCATGTCCAGGCCCTTCGGGACTGGGCTGAGCTGGCGTGCCGGGACCGAAATCTGCTCCGCGAATGCCCCACAGAATGCTGATCCCGTCACGCGATCACCTACTGCCGGCCACGAGACGTCCGGTCCGACCTCGGTTACGGTTCCGGCGAATTCGCTCCCGGCTGTGAATGGCGTCGGAACACTGATCTGATACTTGTTCTCGACGATCAGGACATCGGGGAAGTTGACTGATGCGGCTTCGATGGCCACCACGACCGATCCGGTTTCGGCGGTAGGGTTTTCGATGTTTTCGATTGTCAAGTTTCGAGGTTCGCCGTGGGTTGTGCAGCGGGATGCGCGCATACCTGTGCTCCATTTTCTTCGAGGCCTTTGCTTGGGCCGTTTCATCTGTTATTTTCAGAATGTCATTTCCAGAATAGCGTTCTGCATTATTGGATGGGAGGGTTGAGGAATGACCGAGTCTTCAGCCCCGAAAACCGAATCTCTCACCGTCAACACCGAAGATCTGGTGATCTCCGGTGGCCGGCAGCTGCGCAGGATCGCGAAACCTCGACGCCAAGCATCGTATGACGACGAGGTCCGCGTGCTCATTCACGCCGCGCAGCAGGTAATGGCCGAGAAGGGGAGGAGCGCACAGCCGAAGGTTGCCGACATAGTCGGTGCCGCGGGGATGTCGAATCAGGCCTTCTACAGGCACTTTCGTAGTCGCGACGATGTCATCGTCGCGACGTACGAACAGGGATTGCTGGCGGTGGCCGAGTATCTCGACCACCGTATCGGAAAAGTGACAGGCAGCGAGAATCGTGTCCGCGCCTGGATCGAGGGTGTCCTCAATCAGATCGAGGATCCTGACCTTTCCGAACTCAGCGGCAACATCCTGTGGAACGTCAATCAGATCAACCGGGGCAGCAGTGAGATCGAGCCGGTCGGACACACTCGCATTCTCAGATCGCTCAGCTCCGTCCTGACAGCAGGCGGAATTGCAGAACCGGAACAATCCGCGCTCCTCGTCCAGACGCTGGTTATGGGAATCACGTCGCGGCACATGGAGTTCGGTCACCGACCGACCAGCGAGGAACGCGAGGCCCTCGTGCAGTTCTGTCTGCAGGGGTTAGGTCCACTCGACGACTGAACAGAACAAAGGACTACCAAGCATGTGGGATTTTCAGACTGATCCGGAGTTTCAGCAGAAACTCGACTGGGCTGCGACGTTCGTTCGCGAAGAATGTGAGACGCTCGACCTTCTCTTTCCTCATCTGGGACAGCCCTACAACATGGAGAACAAAGCAGCTCGGGCCATTGTCAAACCTCTGCAGGAACAGGTCAAGGCCCAAGGCTTGTGGGCGTGCCATCTCGGCCCTGAACTCGGTGGCCAAGGATACGGGCAGCTCAAGCTTGCACTTCTCAATGAGATTCTCGGGCGGTCGATCTGGGCCCCGACGGTGTTCGGTACTGCCGCTCCAGATACCGGCAACGCCGAGATCCTGGCGATGTTCGGAACCGATGACCAGAAGCGTCGCTACCTTCAGCCACTGCTCGACGGCGATATCGTCTCGTGCTTCTCGATGACCGAGCCGCAAGCCGGCGCCGACCCTAAAGAGTTTGTCTGCTCGGCCCGTAAAGACGGAGACGAGTGGGTGATCAGCGGGCAGAAGTGGTTCTCGTCGAATGCGCGATACGCGTCGTTCCTGATCGTCATGGCCGTCACCGACCCGGATGCTTCGCCCTACCGTCGGATGTCGATGTTCGTCGTTCCCGCAGAAACCCCGGGAATCGAGATCCTGCGTGACGTTTGTGTGATGGGCGACCGCGAAGAGCTCGACGAGGGTACTCACGCATACATCCAGTACAACGATGTTCGTGTGCCCGCCGATGCGATCCTGGGTGGACCGGGACAGGGCTTCGAAGTAGCTCAGGCGAGGCTCGGTGGTGGTCGTGTCCACCACGCGATGCGCACTGTCGGACGAACCCAGCGGGCATTCGACATGATGGCCGAACGTGCACTCTCTCGAACCACGCAGGGTGAGAAACTTTCGGAAAAGCAACTGGTGCAACAGTTTATCGCCGATTCAGCGATCGAACTCGAGCAGTTCCGGCTCCTCGTGATGAAGACCGCCTGGATCATCGACAACCAGCCACACGGCGCAGCTCGTACACACATCGCCATGTGCAAGGTCGCCATGACGAAGATCTGCCACGACGTCGTATATCGCGCGATTCAGGTTCACGGCTCACTCGGCGTCACAACGGAGTTGCCACTGCATGATTGGTTCACCGGTAGCTTGTCGTTGGGGTTGGCAGACGGGCCCACCGAAGTTCACAAGGTAGCGGTATCGAAGGGCGTCCTCAAGGGGTACAGCCCGGCCGAGGGCTTGTTCCCGACGGAGCACATCCCGACCCGGCGAGCGGCGGCGCGTGTCCGTTATGCCGACGTCCTGAGCGAATTCGGTGTGGCATGAACGATCTGTTCTCCCTCGAAGGCAAAGTAGCGCTGGTCACTGGTGGTAGCCGAGGACTCGGTCGTGAGATGGTTCTTGTCTTTGCCCGCGCGGGGGCCGACGTTGTCATCACCAGCCGTAAGGTCGACGCGTGTGAGGCGTTGGCTGGAGAGGTTCGTGCGTTGGGTAGACGAGCGCTGGCGGTGGGTGCCCACGTCGGCAACTGGAGCGACATCGATCGCCTCGTAGATGCTGCGTACTCGGAGTTCGGCCGTGTGGACGTTCTCGTCAACAATGCCGGAATGTCACCGCTGGCACCGTCTTCCGCGGAGACCAGCGAAGAACTGTTCGACAAGGTGATCGACGTCAACTTCAAGGGTCCCTTCCGGCTCAGTGCTCTGGTCGGGGAGCGGATGGCGGCCGGTGACGGTGGATCGATCATCAATGTCTCGTCATCCGGCGCGATTATGCCGCAACCGGGCTTCGGTCCGTACTCCGGTGCGAAGGCCGGATTGAATGCGCTCACACAGGTATTCGCCCGGGAGTACGGACCCAAGGTTCGGGTAAACACGATCTCGGCCGGCCCGTTCCTCACCGATATCTCCAAGGCCTGGCCGGACGAAGCGCGTGAGTCGACGCGTAGTTCGATCGGCCGACCTGGCAACCCTTCGGAGATCGTGACAACGGCGCTCTACCTGGCTAGCCCCGCATCGAGTTACACGACGGCATCATTCGTCCGTGTGGACGGCGGACTGTACTGACTGGGTCTTCGAGCTGACGGGTTCTGACATTCGGCGGTGTGGGCGACGAAGGTATGTCACCCACACCGTCGTTCGTTCGAGGTGGGATGATCGGGGGCGATGAGAACATCGAACGAGCGGTCGGAGGAGAAGGTCAGTGCCAAGCGAGCCCAGCGCGGCGGGTAGGCCGAGAGATCCGGATCTGAGTGGTCGGCTGATGACCGCGGCACTCGAAGAATACACACGCACAGGTTGGGCATCATTCAGCATGCAGGGTGTCGCGCGCCGCGCCGGTGTGGGGAAGTCCGCGCTGTATCTACGTTGGCCTACGAAAGAACTTCTGCTGGTAGACAGCTTGGAATCGGTGACCCGTCCGCTGGTCATGGATCCGAACACCGGAAGCTTGCACGGTGATCTGCTGGAGGTGGCCTCGTCGCTGCTGCAGTTCTATCTGGGGCCGGTCGGCTGGGTGACGATGCGTGTGGCGATGGACATCGCCGTGGAAGAGCCGGCGTTGCATGCGGCCGACCTGGACGCGTATCAAACCAAGGTCGTCAGGATGCACCGCGCTGCGATATCGAAGATCGTGACCTCGGCTGTTGAGCGCGGTGAGTTGAACACGGGCGCCGACATGGGGTCGATGGCCAGCTGTCTATTCGGCGGTGTGGTTGTCCATTCGATGGCATTGTCGCCGAGCGAGAGAGAGCGGGCGCACGCTGATCCGCGTGCTGAGATGGAACCGATGGTTGCTTTCGTGGTGCGAGGGATCAGGCCCGAACCGAGTACCGATTCGGGCCCGACCGTACGCGAATCAGGCGATGCCGATGGACTTCGTCTGGAGGAACTCCTGTAGGCCGAGACGGCCGCCTTCCTTGCCGGTTCCGCTGATGCCGATGCCGCCGAACGGGCGCGTCACGCCGAGGTTGACTGCGCCGTTGATGAGGACTTCACCGGTCTCGAGCTTTTCGGCGACGCGGTGAGCGCGGCGAAGATCCTTGGTCTGGATGTAGCCGGACAATCCGTAGCGTGTGCTGTTCGCGATGTCGATGGCTTCTTCTTCGGTACTGAATTTGGTGATGGCAAGGACCGGGCCGAACACTTCGGTCTGTGCCAATTCCGATGCGGGGTCTACATCCGCGAAAATGGTGGGTTCGATGTAGTACCCGCCAGCCAGTTCACCGCCGATGCGGGATCCACCCGTGATCAGTCTGGCCCCGCTGTTCTTTGCGCGGTCGATCATTCCGAGGATGCGGTCGAGTGCAGCTTGATTGACGACCGGGCCGGACACCGTTGTGGGGTCCAGTGGATGGCCGACCTTGATGTAGCCGGCAAGAGCGGTGACACGAGCGATGACCTCGTCATAGATGGTGTCCTGTACCAGCATTCGAGTGGGAAGTGCGCAGCCTTGACCACTGAGCGCAGCGATCGACATCATAGTGCCTTGGGTGCATGCTGCATCGAGATCTGCGTCGTCGAAAATGATGTTCGCGGATTTGCCGCCGAGTTCGAGGACTACCGGCTTCATTTCATCGGCGCAGCTGTGCAGAATTCTTCGCGCCGTGTCCGGGCCACCGGTGAACGTGATCTTCTTGACCAGGGGATGGGCGACGAGGGCGGCGCCCGCGTCGGCATCGCCGGGCAGGATATTCACAACGCCAGGCGGAATCCCTGCTGCTGCCACCAATTCTGCGAATAGTTCGCCGGTGAAGGGCGTGAGTTCGGACGGTTTGACCACGATGGTATTGCCGGCCGCGAGTGCGGCCGGGATCTTCATGGCGAGTGAAATGAGCGGGCCGTTCCACGTGATGATGACGCCGATGACGCCGTAAGGCTGATCGATCGTGTAGCTGAACTCGCCGCCATTGCCGAAGGTTGACGTGACTTCGCTCGAAATTTTGTCGGCCCAGCCCGCGTAGTAACGGGTCCATTCCACCGACTTCTCGATCAGCCCGGCTACGGTTGCGGGCGTACATCCGTTGTCGAAAGTGCCACGGCGGATGAACTCTTCGTTGTTCTGTTCGATGAGATCGGCGAGAACGTGAAGTAGTCGCCGACGCTCGGCAGGTGCGGTTGTGCGCCACTGCGAAAATGCGGAGTGGGCGATCTGAACAGCCTCGTCGACCTCGGCGGCTCCGGCTAGTGGGATGGTCCGATCGACCTGCCCGGTCGACGGGTCGATGTGATCGTGGGTGCCGGCGGAGCCGCTGGCACGCTTCTCACCGCCGAGGTGGAGATGAACTGCTGGTCGTTCGAGATTGGTTGCGAGATCTTGTGTGGTGGAGGTCATCTGGGCACCGTTCTGTCGCAGGGTCGAGTTGAAGCGATCGGAGAATTGGGATATCAGCGGATCGAGAAGCCTGCGTCCACGGGCAGCGACACTCCGGTGATCCACTTCGCGCGGTCAGAGACCAGGAATGAGATCGCATCCGAAATATCCTCGGGCTGAAGAATGTCCACGGGCATCGCGTTCTGCATTGTGGCGAGCCCACTGGAGCCGCTGGTCGCGGCTTGCTCGAACATCTTCGCCATCGCTTCGTTCATGGTCATTCCCGACGCCACTCCGGTGGGATGGACGATGTTGACGCGGATCGAATCCTTGGCCAGTCCGGCGGCCAACTGTTTACACAGGCCCACCAAGCCCCACTTCGACGCTGTATAGGCGAATGCGCCGGTGCTTGTTGTCGGCGTGGGGCGCACTCCGGCAGTCGATCCGGTGAAGATGATCGAGCCGCCGGATCCGCCTGCCTGGATGTGTGGAATCGCAGCGCGGGTGACGTTCCAGCCACCGGTGAGGTTAGTGGCTACGACGTCTTCCCACAGTTGAGCCTCGTCGTCCGGGCCCTCGCCGAGGCGGACGATGCCCGCATTGGACAGCACGATGTCCAGACGGCCGAAGGTCGCAACGCCGTCGTCGACGGCCTTGGTTGTTTCGACAGCATCACGAACATCGGCTTCGATGGCGACGATCTTCCGCCCGAGATCCTCGACCAGACGCACCGTTTCCTGTAGATCTGCTGAGTTCGCGTTGGGGTAGTCCATGGTTGCGATGTCGGCGCAGATATCGATCGCAATGATGTCGGCACCTTCTGATGCGAGGCGCACTGCATGGGATCTGCCCTGGCCGCGAGCTGCTCCGGTGATCAGTGCGACCTTGCCGTCGAGAGTGGTCATGCGTGTGCTCCGAGGATTCTGTGAGGTGTCTGGACACTTGACAAAAGATGTGATGCGCAACACAGTGGCGCTAATTATGGACGCTACATGACCGAAATGGACAACGCAATGACAGTTAACTAAGTGCACTTCAGCTGCGGGAGCTTCGAGCAGGGAGGTCGGGCCTAGGCGGTGTCTGCCGCAATGGGGTTTTCGGGACCCTTGTTGAAGTGCCGTAATCCCAAGTAGCTTGAGATTTGACAGTCGCGTCGGGTTGGCAAGTCGGTGGTGGCCGCCCAGGTGGATTCCGCAACCGCTCCGGGCTGGCTGCCCGGGGAAAATTTGACCAAAAAGTCAGATCGATGACTTAGTAATATATGTATAGTGAAGCAATTACATCGAGTTCAGGAGGAACTGTGGATCTCAGTGAGCTGACCACCGTCATTGCCGAGTTGAAGGACCATGTCCTGACGATCACGCTCAATCGACCCGATCGGATGAATTCGTTCAACGACACGATGCTGATGGAATTTCGATCGCTGTGGCGCTTCGCTGACGACCATGACGACGTTCACGTGATCGTGCTGCGCGCAAACGGAGACCGAGCATTCAGTACCGGCGTCGACGTGCAGGAAGGAATTTATCTTTCCGACAATCCCTTCAGCAAGAAGGATCCCGGTGTCGATCTCTCGCCGAAGCAGAACGGTTGTTGGAAGCCGCTGGTGTGCGCCGTCCACGGCATGGTCGCCGGCGGGGCGTTGTACTGGCTCAACGAGGCCGACATCATCATCTCGAGCGACGACGCGCAGTTCTTCGACCCACATGTGTCGTACGGCATGGTCGCGGCTCTCGAGCCGATCGGGCTGGCGCACCGTATCCCGATAGGTGAGGTGCTCCGGATGGTGTTGGTCGGATTGGACGAGCGAATGTCTGCCAAGCGCGCGCTCGAGATCGGATTTGTCTCGGAAGTCCTTCCGCGGGCCGATCTCTGGGATCGTGCTCAGGTCCTTGCCGAGCGAATCGCAGCGAAGCCGGCGGCGGCAGTTCAGGGCAGTATTCGTGCGATCTGGGAGTCGCGGGACACCGGCAGAAGTCACGCGCTGGCAACGGGAATGGCTTACACCACGATCGGAAACCCGATCGGACGGGAGCAGATCGTGCGCTCCGAGGTACCCACTCGCAAGTATGAAATCCGCTGATACACGCCCGTAGGTGAGTTCGAACTCTGAAAGAAGGAAGCTGACATGGACTACGGAATGAGCCCCGAACTCGAGGCCTTCCGCTCGGAGGTTCGAGCATTCGTAGAGCAGAACGCGCCCGCTATCGCGCCGAAGGCAGGTGTGCGCAGCGCGGAAGACGAGGCCGAGTTGGCGCTGATCAAGGCGTGGTGCGGAAAGCTGTTCGAAGCAGGCTACTTCGGCGGCGACTGGCCAGAGCAGTACGGCGGAAAAGGCGCAGCACATTCCGCCGAACACGATGTGGTGATCGGTGAGGAGATTGCCCGCGCTCGGGCTCCTCAGTTGGCAGGCGCCGGTTCGCTTGTGGCGCATGCACTGATCGACTTCGGCACGGATGTGCAGCGCGAGCGCTATCTGGCAGGTATTCGTTCGGGCAAGGACATCTGGTGCCAACTGTTCAGCGAGCCCAGTTCGGGTTCCGACCTCGCATCGCTTCGTACCAAGGCAATTCGCAACGACGATGGTAGCTTCCGGGTCACCGGACAGAAGGTGTGGACCACCAACGGTCATTGGGCCAACTACGGCTACCTGCTCGCCCGAACTGATGCCGATGCGCCCAAGCACAAGGGAATCAGTGCATTCATCGTGGACATGACGCTGCCAGGCGTTGATGTTCGACCGCTGCGGGAGATGACGGGCACCTCGGATTTCAACGAGGTCTTCCTCGACGATGTGGTGCTCCCGGCGGAAGCCTTGATCGGTGAGATCAACGTGGGATGGAACATTGCGAACTCGAGTCTTGCTCACGAGCGCAGTGGGGTCGCCTCGAGCACCGTCAGGCTGCGTCAAGGTGTCGAAGCATTGATGGACTTGGCCAAGAACGTGACGCGCAATGGGCGACCGGCGATCGAGGACGGGGGAGTCCAAGAGGCTCTAGGCAAGCTCACCGCTGAGGTCGAGGCACTGAGCGCTCTCGTCTACGCGAATATCAGCCGCTGGTCGCGGGGTACAGAACGGGTGCAGGATGCGCCCATGGCCAAGTTGATGTTCAGTGAACTCGGAGTCGATATCGCGCGGTTTGCACTCGAATTGAGTGGTGAGGCAGGGATTCTCGTCGAAGGGGATCGTGATGCAATCGACGACGGTCGTTGGCAGGACGAGTTCCTCTACGCGCGGGCCTTCACCATTGCCGGTGGTAGCTCGGAAATCATGCGCAACATCATCTCTGAGCGCGGACTCAAACTTCCGCGCTGATTTTGCCGGGGTGGGTTGAGGCCAGCGAAGGTGGGCTCCGTTCTGCGGAGCCCACCTTCGTATCTACGTCCATGTCACTGGTGGCTAGTCAGTCGCCGGTTCTGATCTACAATTTTTAGGAGCATTCATGAGTTTGCCCGCAATTCTGCAGGATCTGCGTCTTCCTGTAGTCGCATCACCATTGTTCATCATCTCCGGACCGGATTTGGTTATTGCCCAATCTATCTCGGGCGTTGTCGGATCATTTCCCTCTCTCAATGCCCGGCCACAGCCGGTCTTGCATGAGTGGCTCACCCGAATCACGGAAGAGCTCGCGAAGCACGATGCAAACAACCCCGAGTCGCCGGCTGCTCCGTATGCGGTCAACTTGATCGTGCACAAGACAAACGATCGTCTCGCGCAGGATCTGGCAACTATCGTCGAATTTCAGGTCCCGATCGTCATCACGTCGTTGGGTGCCAGGGCGGATGTCAACGAGGCTGTCCACAGCTATGGAGGCATCGTCCTCCATGACGTGATCGACAACAAGTTCGCGAAAAAGGCTGTGGAGAAAGGCGCTGACGGCCTTATCGCCGTTGCGGCGGGCGCGGGCGGACACGCCGGCACGCAATCGCCGTTCGCATTGATTCAGGAGATCCGCGAGTGGTTCGACGGACCGTTGCTGCTGTCAGGTTCGATTGCGCACGGTCGCTCGGTTCTGGCTGCAGTCGCTGCCGGCGCGGACCTGGCCTACATCGGTTCTGCCTTTATTGCCACCGAGGAGGCCAACGCTGAACCGAAGTACAAGCAGATGATCGTCGATTCCAGCGCGTCCGACATCGTCTACTCGAATCTGTTCACAGGGGTGCCCGGAAACTATCTGCGTGGCAGCATCGAAACGGCCGGGCTCGATCCCGACAATCTCGCTGTTTCCGACCCGTCCGCAATGGACTTCGGTATCGGTGAGGAATCCGATTCTGCTCCGAGTTCGGAGCCCAAGCCCTGGCGCGACATCTGGGGCGCCGGCCAGGGTATCGGTGCAGTGGATGCAGTGGTTCCGGTAGCTGTGACCGTTGATCGACTCGTTCGTGAGTACGACGAGGCGAAGGCGCGAGTTTCGTAGGGCGTGCCGTGCTCTAGGGTCGCAGATTTCGGAATCAACTCGAATTTGCAGCTGAGACAACGCATCAAGCCGTTGCCTCCGGATCGATATCCGTGGGCAACGGCTTGATGTATTTGGTACTAGCGAGTGACGTCGGTTTGCGCGGTATGCGCGCGAGCCAGTGCGAGGCCGGTGTCGCGATCGGGTGTCTCGATGTCCCAGGCTCCACAGGTGCAGTGGCAGAGATACTTACCCTCGACGGGCAGGATGGACTGCGCGTCGCAGTATCCCGAGGACGCAGCCATGTCGGCGAAGAATTCCGTCGGCAAGTCGTAGAGAATGCTGTCTTCCATGAGTTGTCCTAGCTTCCGAAGTGTGAGGCTCGGGTGGATCAGGCGGGGGTGGGGTTCTCGGTGCCAGGTGCGGGCGGCAGCGGAGCGCCGGGGAACAGTTCGGCGAAGGTACCGAACGTGATTCGATCCCGGGTGACCTGATCGACGTTGTCGAACAGGTCGTGGAGAGTGCGCTGGGTGTGGCCGTAGGTGCCCTCCATGTGGGGGTAGTCGCTGCCCCACAGGACGTTGTTGTAGCCCATGCCGGTCATTGCGGCGACAGCAGACTCGTCGTGCTGGAAGGAGGCGTACACCTGCGAGTAGATGATCTCCTTGGGGCTGCGCTTGAGCTTGGGGCGTACCACCATCGAATGCTGGCGGTAACCCTCTTCCATGCGGTCCGCGACAAACGGCACCCAGGTCGCTCCGCCTTCGGAGACAAGCACTTTGAGGTTCGGGTGGCGGTCGAGAGCGCCGGATGCGACAAGCTTCATGACGGCGCGCTGGCCACCGAAAGTTGTTTCGGTGTAGTTCAGGACAGCGCCGCCCGGTCCCTTGTACATGATGCCGGCGGCTCCGCCGGAGGACATGTCGACAGGCTCGGTGCCGATATGGAAAGCGATGACCATGCCGATGTCTTCGGCCAAGGCCCAGAAGGGTTCCCAGTCGTCCTGGTTGTAGTCCTTCTGGAGTGGGTGCGGTGAGACGGGCATGAAGACGGCCCGGAATCCGAGGTCACCGCAGCGCTTGAGTTCGGCGCAGGCGTCTTCGATGGAGAGAGTTGAAACCTGGGCGGTCGGCAGCAGTCGGGGAGAGGCAGCCATCAACGTCTCGACGGCCCAGTCGTTGGATGCGCGCATTGCTCCACGCAGAACCTCGGGAGTGCGGAAGGAAGACGCCCACATGCCGAGAGACGGGAAGACGAGTTCGGACCAGATGCCTTCTTCGTCCAGGTCTTTGAGTCGGAGATCGACGTTTCCAGCGCCCGGAGCGCGGCTGGCGGCCGCGTAGAACTCTTCCTGGGCGATGCTGGGTAGGCGACGTCGGAATGCCTGGCCGTCGACGAATACGGTCTCCCACTTGCCGTCCGGGTCCTTCTCGGAACGAGGGACAAGCTCGGCGAGGTGCTTGGGGAGCCGGGACTGCCACAGGTCTTCGGGCTCGAGGAAATGGGAATCTCCGGAGTTGGCCCACAGTTTCGTTGCCATTCTCTGACCTCCTGGTCGCGTCGCCCCGGTTCGGGCGATCGGGTGTGGATGTGCGCTGACGGCGATGCCGGACGAGAGTCGGGTTGAGCATCGGCCGAAAGCTGCTACAGAATCGCTTTCTAGAATCACGTTTTAGAATGCTAGAGTGATTGTGGTCAGGGCGGCTCGCTAAAGTCAATACCCGGCGCCGAATGACGGAGGATGAAATGAAAGAGCTGAAGGCCAAGCCGGGGGCTCGGACGTGGACGAGTTCCACGGGTACCAAAGACCGTGTGCTCGACGCGGCGGCTGAGATCTTCGCGCGCAAGGGATTTACCGATGCGACCATGGCGGACCTTGTGGAAGCGTCGGGCGTCAGCGTCGGCAGTATCTACCACCACTTCGGTGGCAAATCCGAAGTCTTCATGGCGATTTGGAACAATCTTGTGGAGCGAATGGGGCTGCAGGTCGGTGGGGCGTTGGAGCGTGCCCGAGCCGACGGTGTGACCGATCGTATCGAGTTGTTCGAAGTCAGTACACGCGCATACCTGGAATCGATCTGGCAGAACCAGTCGCGCGCGCGGGTGGTCGCCATGGGGGACACGCCGCCCGGATTCGATGCTCTACGACGCGGTAGTGCGAGGCGTGGCAGTGGGAACGACATCGAACTTCTCGGATTGAGTTCTGGTCGTCGTGAGCATCTGTTCGGCGACTTCCATATGGCTATCCGTGCCGAAGCTGCCCGTGCGGTCCTCGGATGTCGTACGCTGGAGGCGACCGAATTGGTCATCGAGGACACACTTCGGGTCATTCGCCGGCTCGATCCGCGAGAGTTCGAATTCGAGTCGGCGCAATAGCACTTGAACCACACAAGGCCGATCCGGCGCGGCGCGTCGGATCGACCTTACGTGTCTGGATATGGATCAGGCAGAGATCAAGCGTCGGCGGTGCCAGCTGACCGAGCCGTTAAGTAGCTCATCAACTTTGATCCGACGGATCAGCAGGTGAAGATCATGTTCCCAGGTGAAACCGATTCCGCCGTGCACCTGGAGCGCCGTCTGTGCAACCGTGCTGGTGGACTCGCCCGCGTATGCGGCTGCCGCTGATACCGCAGCGCTGCGACGCTCCCGGGAGCCTTCGTCCAATGCGACTGCGCCGGCCCACAGGCTAGCGCGGGAAGCCTCGACCATCAGGGCCATGTTGGCCAAATGATGTTTGACAGCCTGGAAGCTGCCGATGGGGCGATCGAACTGGGTTCGCTGTGTCGCATACTCCACTGATAGGTCGAGAAGCTTTTGCGCTGCTCCCAGTGCATCCATCTTCCGGTAGAGCGCCAGTGCGTCGGAGATGCGCGAGAGAGTGCCTTCCGGAACTAGGGTCCAGTGCTCGGCCGAAAGCGTGACGTCGAATTCCAGCGTCGACCAGGTTCTGGTCAGATCCAGAGTTTCCAGATTGCGTACCGCAACGGAGGTCTGACCGGGTGTCAGCAGGGCGGCAATTTCCCGGCCGTCGGCGTCCTGTCCGGCGACGAGGTATCCGGTTGCGTCGAAAAGTCCGACGCTCGGGGCCGACGATCCAGCGAGATTCAGAGTCGAGCCGTTGATATCTACGCGGAACGGGACACCGTCGTTGGATGCTGTCGCGATCGCGATGATGTCTTCGCCACTGGCCGCATCCACCGCTTTTGCGGACAGGGGGTGGTCAAGTTTTTCCAATTCGGCCGCGGCCAAAGCGAGTTCCGCGAGGGGGAGTGCACTGCCGGCGCGACCGTGCTCCTCGACGAGTACCGCAAGGTCGACGTGTGTTCCGCCCATGTCCTCGGTCATGAGGCCGAGTAGGCCGGATTCGATCGCATGGCTGACGGTCGCGGGGTCGATGGCAACCGGCCCGTCATCGATGGACTTTCGGCGACTGGCGATCGGATCGTGCTTGGTCAGCCATGCCCGCTCGCTTGCAGCGAGTTCGTCTTGTTCGGCACTGAGTGCGAAATCCATGAGCAATCCCTCCTCTTGATTGTTGACCTAGTTAACCATGTGATCTATCTTCTGAATAGAGCATACGACAACCCGCCGGCGACGTGTCGAGCGCAAACATCGCCAGTGCCACAGGAGTGGAGAGACTTAACATGACAAGCATCAACGATGCTCTGACCAAGCTCTGGTCGGCAGACGACGCTGCCCGAATGATTCAACAGGGCGACGATTGGTATTCGTGGGGCCAGGTTCGGGAACTGTCCGAGCGAATCGATCAGGAGCTGACGAGGCTCGGATGTGGTGCAGGTAGCCGCATCGGCGTCGTACTCGACAATCGGATGGAGTCCATCGCGGCTCTCATCGCGATTCTTCGTCACGGACGAACCATCATCACGCTCAATCCGATGCAGCCGACCGCGCGATTGACTGCGGATATGGTCGGCGCTCTGCCCGACGCAGTTCTCGCCGGTGCAGCAGCGTGGCGGGAGAGCGTGTTTCTCGGGGCCACCGTCGACCACGGGATCCTCGGCCTTACTGTCGACGGCCAAGATGTCGCTGTCGCCAATGGACTCGATGTTGCGACTATTCGCACGACGGGCGAGCAGATAGCAGCCAAGGTTGCCGTCGAGATGTTCACGTCCGGAACTACCGGACCGCCCAAGCGAATTCCGTTGACATGGCGCCAGCTCGAAGCTGCGCTTACCGCCGTCCATAGTCACACCGGTGCAGCTGGTCCTGACGACAGGGTTCAGTTTTCCGGTCGAGTTGCTCTTGTGACCTTGCCGATCGTGCATATCGGCGGCCTGTGGGGAGTCCTGCAGAACCTCGCAGAGGCGCGTCCGTTCGTGATGCTGCCTCGATTCACGGTCGACGGCTGGGTGTCGGCGGTGCGCGAGCACAAGCCGAAGATAGCAGGGTTGCCACCTGCAGCCATGCGTGGACTCATGAGTGCGGACGTTCCGGCATCGGACCTCTCGAGCCTACGTGCGATCACTGCCGGAACAACTTTTGTCGACCCGGATCTCGCTGACGAGTTCATGGCGAAGTACGGAGTTCCGGTCCTCATCATGTATGGGGCTACGGAATTCTCCGGTGCAATCGCAGGTTGGACCAAGCCGTTGCATGCGCAATGGTGGAACAAGAAGCGTGGCAGCGTCGGACGGCCTTTCCCCGGGGTGGCATTGCGCGCTGTCGCCGAAGACGGAACTGTCCTTCCCGGCGGATCGTCCGGTCGACTGGAAGTCAGTTCGAGCCAAACCGGCACCGGCGCCGACGACTGGGTGCGGACCTCCGATCTCGGTCACATCGACGAAGACGATTTTGTGTACATCGACGGGCGAGCAGACGACGCGATCGTCCGCGGCGGCTTCAAGGTGCATCCCGAGACCGTCGCCAATGCACTGCGTGCACACGGTGCGGTGCTCGACGCCACCGTGTACGGCCGTCCGGACGAACGGTTGGGTAAGGTGCCGGTCGCCGTCGTAGAACTTCTGCCGGGCGCGACGGCAGCGACCGAGGATGAATTCAAGACCTTCTGCCGGGATCAGTTGACCGCCTACGAGATTCCGGTGAACATCTACACGGTTGCAGAACTACCGCGCAGTGTCTCGTTGAAGGTGGACCGTCGACGTCTGCTCGAGTTGGTCGCAGAGATCGAAAACCAGGCGGAACCTGTCGCCGCAAGCGGGAAGTGAGCAGATATGCAGCGTGAGATCTTCGAATCCGAACACGATCAGTATCGCGATTCGGTTCGAGAATTCCTGGCCCGCTACGCAACTCCGTTTCAGGAGCAGTGGGAGAAGGACGGCATCATCGACAAGCAGCTTTACGTCGATGCCGCCAAGTTCGGTCTGATCGGATTCTCGGTTCCCGAGGAGTTCGGCGGCGGTGGAATGTCAGATGACTTCCGCTACAACGCGATTGTGGCCGAGGAACTGGCACACGCGTCATCGGGCGGTCCGGCGTTCACCTTGCAGAACGACGTGCTCGGACCGTACATGCTCAATCTGACGAACGACGAGCAGAAGGCTCGGTGGCTGCCTGCCTTCGCTCGCGGTGAATTGGTTGTCGCGGTAGCGATGACGGAGCCCGGTGCCGGCAGTGACCTGCAGGGCATCCGGACCTCGGCACGACGCGACGGTGACGATTGGATCCTCAACGGCGCTAAGACATTCATTTCCTCGGGTATCCACGCCGATCTGGTCATTGTGGTCGCGCGCACCGATCCGAATGCCAAGGGCAGCGAGGCGTTCACCCTGTTGGCCGTCGAACGCGGTATGGCCGGCTTCACGCGTGGTCGTAACCTCGAGAAGTTGGGTCAGCACTCCCAGGACACCGCCGAGCTCAATTTCGAGGACGTGCGAGTACCGGCTGCTAACGTGGTCGGCGAGGTCGGGCGTGGGTTCATCCATCTCATGCAGAACCTGCCCATGGAACGACTCTCGATTGCCGTCACTGCTGTCGCGTCGTGCCGGAGTCTGCTCGATATGACTCTCGAATATGTCAAGACGCGCAAGGCTTTCGGAACTCCGATCGGATCCTTCCAGGCCAACAAGTTCGAGTTGGCTACTCTCGAAACCGAGGTGGACCTCGCGCAGGTCTACGTCGATCGGTGCATTACCTTGCTCAATGCAGGCAAGCTGGACGGCACTGACGCAGCCAAGGCGAAGTGGTGGACTACAGAACTTCAGCAGCGCCTCATCTACGCGTGCCAGCAGATGCACGGCGGGTACGGCTTCATGATGGAATACCCGATTGCCAAGGCGTACGCCGATGCTCGCATCCAGACCATCTACGGCGGCTCGACCCAGATCATGAAGGAAATCATCGGCCGCTCGCTCGGTCTTTGACCTTGTCGAGCCGTTAAATTTCACAGCCCTCACATCTCACAGACTCCAGAAGGAGAAATCTCATGGGTGCAGTAATTGTCGAAGCAGTCCGGACCCCGGTCGGCAAGAAGAACGGTGGACTCTCCGGAATCCACCCCGCAGATCTGTCCGCAGTAGTTCTCAATGAGTTGGTCAAGCGCGCCGGAATCGATCCCGAGCTGGTCGACGACGTCATCTGGGGTTGCGTCGGCCAGGTTGGCGAGCAGACACACGACATCGCTCGCACGGCAGTGCTCGCCGCCGGTTGGCCTGAATCGGTTCCCGGTGTGACTGTGGACCGCCAGTGTGGTTCCTCGCAGCAGACGCTGAACTTCGCTGTCGCAGGCGTCATCGCCGGACACTACGACGCCGTAATCGCCGGTGGTGTCGAGTCGATGTCCCGTATCACCATGGGCACCACAACCGCCGTCGGCGGCAGCCCGCTGAGCCCGAAATTCATGGAGCGCTACGACGCGGCCCCCAACCAGGGTGTCGGTGCAGAAATGATGGCCGAGAAGTGGGCTATTTCGCGCACCGAGGTCGACGCATTCTCCGCCCGCTCACATGAGCGCGCTGCTGCCGCTCAGGACGCGGGTTTGTTCGACGCGCAGATCGTTCCCGTCACGACCCCCGACGGCACCGTGATCTCCAAGGACGAGGGAATCCGCCGTGGCACCACCGTCGAGAAGCTTGCCGGACTGAAGGCGGTCTTCAAGGAAGACGGTGTGATTCACGCCGGTAACGCATCGCAGATCTCCGACGGTGCTGCCGCGCTGCTCATCGTCAGCGACGAGTTCGCAGCGAAGCACGGACTCACCCCGATCGCTCGCATCCACACCGCCGTGGTGACCGGTGCCGATCCCGTGATGATGCTCGGTGCTCCCATCCCGGCGACAGCCAAGGCCCTCGAGAAGTCCGGTCTGACGGTCGACCAGATCGGTGTCTTCGAGGTCAACGAGGCATTTGCCCCCGTGCCGATGGCATGGCAGAAGGAAATCGGCGCCTCTGACGAGGTTCTGAACCCGAACGGCGGCGCCATCGCGCTCGGCCATCCGCTGGGTGGATCGGGCGCCCGAATCCTGACCGACATGATTTACCACATGCGCCGCAACGACATTCAGTACGGCCTGCAGACCATGTGTGAAGGTGGCGGACAGGCCAACGCCACGATCCTCGAGTTGGTGAAGTGATGACCTCGTCTACTGTCACTCAGGATGGTGCGCTCGTCGAGCGCAGAGGCAATGTTCTCGTTGTCACGATCAATCGTCCCGATGCCCGCAATGCCGTCAACGCCGCAGTCAGTATCGGGGTGGGTGGCGCGCTGGTCGAGGCCGAGAACAATCCCGAAATCCGCGCTGTCGTTATCACCGGAGCCGGGGACAAGTCCTTCTGTGCCGGAGCTGATCTCAAAGCGATCTCCCGCGGTGAAGGCCTGCACGCACCCGGCAACGAGCACTGGGGCTTCGCAGGGTTCGTCAATCACTTCATCAATAAGCCGGTCATCGCGGCCGTCAACGGCACTGCACTCGGTGGCGGTACTGAGTTGGCGCTGGCCGCTGACCTGATCGTGGCAACCGAAAGCGCGAGCTTCGGTCTCCCCGAGGTCAAGCGCGGACTGATCGCCGGAGCTGGCGGAGTGTTCCGTCTGCCGGCGCAGATTCCTCAGCGTTTGGCGATGGAGATGATCTTCACCGGTGACCCGATCTCGGCAGCCCGAGCGCTCGAATTCGGACTGATCAACGAGGTTGTGGCCGACGGTACAGTTGTGGAAGCGGCTGTTGCTCTGGCCGAGCGCATTTCGGTCAACGCTCCGCTGTCCGTGCAGGCCAGTAAGCGACTTGCGTACGGCGTGTTCGGTGGAGTTCGTGTCGATGAGACCGAGAAGTGGAACCTCTCCGCTACGGAGTGGGACGGTCTGATGGACAGTGAAGACGCCAAGGAAGGACCACTCGCCTTCGCAGAGAAGCGCGCACCGGTCTGGAAGGCACGCTGACCGAAAGCGTAAGTCCCCTCGGGTAATCAAGAACCCGCTCTACCTTTCGAGGTAGGGCGGGTTCTTTCTTGTACGGAATGGATGGCAACGATAAGAGCGCAGGTGCCGTGGCTCCTGCGCTCTTATCGTGAACTGTGTTGTGCGTTGAACTCTTTCCCTGAGCTAGACGGGTGTTTTGGCCTCCACGCCGCCGAGATAAGCCCGCTCGATCCGCTCCGGTTCCGCAGCGAGTTCGCCGGCAGGGCCACGCAGCACCTCTACTCCGTGAGCCAGAACGATTGCGGTGTCCGCAATTTCGAGTGCCAACCGTACGTGCTGCTCGACCAGGATGACAGCGGCGCCGGTGTCATCGGCAACCTTGCGGATCACGGGTAGTAGAGCCTCGACGATGACGGGTGCCAGCCCCATACTCAGTTCGTCGATCAACAGGACCTTTGGATCCTGCATCAGTGCACGTCCGACTGCGAGCATCTGTTGCTCACCGCCCGACAGCATCCCTGAGCTGACCTTCATGCGTTCGCCGAGTGCCGGGAAGTATCCGAGAACGTCGGCAACCGTGGTGCCGCCCCGGCGGCCCGCCAGTTCCAGGTTCTCTTTGACAGTCAGGCCGGTGAACAATGCCCGATCGTCGGGAACAAGAACCAGTCCGGCGCGAGAGGCTGCCCGGGCCTGTCCCGGTTTGATGGCAGTCCCGGCAATCTTGACGCCGCCGCCGAGGCTGGGGATCAGTCCCGTCAGTGTCATCAGCAGTGTGGTTTTTCCGGCACCGTTTGGACCGAGCAACGAGAGTACTTCTCCTGGTTGCAATTCGAGATCAAAATCTCGGAGACAGGGCCTGCCCTTGGCGTAGCCGGCGGCCAGTCCTGAGCATTCGAGTACTGCACTCATACTGTTGCCTCCGTTGCAGCGTGGGTGGCGCCGAGGTACGCGCGCACCACATCCGGGTTGGTGGAGATCTCTGCCGGCGGACCGGATGCGATGGTACGGCCGAGGTCGAGAACGATGATCCGATCACAAACCTCGAGTACAAGTTCCATGTCGTGGTCAACCATCAATACCGTGACGCCGGCATCACGAACGGCTCGCAAACGCTCACCGAGCCACTGGCTTTCGGTGCTGTCGAGTCCGGCAGCAGGTTCGTCGAGCAGAACGATCTTCGGTCGGCCGGCCAGTGCGCGAGCGACTGAAACCAGCTGGCGTTGTCCCTGGGACAGTTCGCTGACGGAACGATCGGCGACTTCGGTCAGTTGCAGCACGCCGAACAGTGAGTCGATGTCTGAATCGGTGGGGGAGTCGGCATCGTTCTGACGTCCGACTGCCGCAACGGTTCCGACTTCGACGTTCTCGCGGACGGTGAGATCGTCGTACAGTTCGATACCCTGGAAAGTACGTCCGAGTCCCATCTTGCTTCGGAGATGCGGCTTCAATCCATCGACGCGAGTATCCCCGAGTGTGACGGTTCCGGTCGAGTCTGCGAAACCACTGATCGCGTCGATACAGGTGGTTTTGCCGGCTCCGTTGGGTCCGATCAGTCCGACGATTTCGCCGGCATGGACATCGAATGTGACGTCGTCGAGAGCGACAACTCCGCCGTAGCGTACTCCGATTCCCTTGGCAGAGAGAAGGACTTCGCCGTGGGTTTTGCGGATGACGCGTTCGCCGGCTTCGGCGATTACTTCCGAGGTAGCCGGGGTCGGTGTAGCTGAAGTCGGGGCGTCGTTCGGACGGATCCGAGCGATGAGTTTCCGGACTCGCGCAGAATGTTGATGTAGATGTCCGGCCAGACCCTCGGGGTATTGGATGATGGTGAGGATCAAGAAGACACCGCTGAGCATCGCGTAGTAACTGCCCAGGTGCAGGAACCGGTCCATGACGATGAACAGGATTCCGCCGGCCCCGATAATTCCCGCGAGGATACCGCCGGAGACACAGGTGATGCCCGCGATGTACACGATTGCGAACAGTCCGATACCGGCCAGTGCCGAATACGATTCGGCGGTAGCCAATGTTTGTTGGTATCCCATGAGTGTGCCGCCGATTCCGGCGATGAAGGATCCAATCGCAAACGCCTTGATTTTGGTACGCGAAACGTCGATACCGGAAGCGGCAGCGGAGCGTTCATTGGCGCGCACCGCGAGCATGGAGGCGCCGAGTCGGCTGGTGCGTAGTTTCGCCACTCCGATCGCGGTACCGGTCAGCACCACGAGACAGAGAATTCCGAAGGGAATTCGCGGGTACTCGGTTCCGGCACCGATGCCGAGATCGAGCCCGAACAGGCTCGGGGAATCGATCGGCGCGCCGGTCAAGCCGCCGTTGAGGTTGGAATTGCGGAACCAGAACACCTCGAGGAATACAGCCAAAGCCAAGGTCACCACGGTGACAGGAAGGCCGCGGATGCGAAGTGCCGGAAGTCCGACCACCACACCGATCACCATGGCGACCACCGCAGAGAGGATCGGTGCGATGGGAAATGGGATCCCCAAGTCGTTACCGAGACGGGTGAGCGTGAAGGCACCCACACCTGCGAGTGTCAGTTGGGCAAGCGAAATCTGTCCCGCAAAACCTGTGACCACAACCTGCGAGAGCGCCACCACTGCGAGGATGAGCGAGGTGACGATCGCCGCGCGGTAGCTTCCGGTGGTGAGTAGGAGCCCGGCGAGAGCGATGATCACGGAGATGAGGGTCGGGACGAGAAGTCCCTTCGGGCGGGGTGCCCGCCCCAAAGTCTGCTGAATGATGGCGCCGCGCGAGGGTAGTGGCTTTCCCCGAAACACGAGGAAGATCAAAATCATCACGAGCGGAACAAGTTCGGCCATTCCCGACTGTGGGAACCAGCTCACCGTGCTCTGCAGATGCGTCATTTCCGATTGCAACATACCGATGCCGAGGCCGGCCACGACAGCAGGGCCTAGCGCACTGAAGTTGCCCACGAGAGCCGCAGCCAGCGCCGGGACGATGAACATAGTGTACGAAACGGGGATCAACGGAACGATCGGTGCGATCAGGATTCCGCTGAGGCCGGCTACAACGGTGCTCAATGCCCAGTTGCCGAACGCAATTCGCTCGGGGGAGAGGCCGGTGACAAGTGCGCCCTTCTCCGATTCCGCAGCCGCCCGGGTTGCCAACCCGAACTTTGTCCAGCGGAAGGCAAGCGTGATCGCGAGGGCCAGAAGCAGGATGATGGCCGCGAACCACAAGCGGTCCAACGGGATTCGAGCGTCTCCGATCGTGATGACGCCGGCCGGGAGGATCGCCTTCACCGAAACCGGCGTAGTTCCCACTCTCAGTGCGAGCAAGGCCTGCACGAAGAGCATGACGCCGATCGACGCCACAGCCTTCGCGACGGGTGGCGCCGTGCGCAGTGCGCGGAACACAACGGCGTAGATCAGGACGCCCAGAAGCGCCGCGATGACCAGGGAAATGGCCATCGCGGGCACCAGGCCCATCGGGCCACCCAAGTCGATTGTCTTGGGTAGGCCGGGAATGGGATTGAGCAGTTCACCTTTGCGTAGGAACCCGTAGGTGTACGCAACGTAGAGCGCTACCGCGCCGGTGCTGAAATTGACGACTCCGGAGCTTCGGAATGTCATGACCAGGGCAAGGCCTAGCGCCGCGTAGACGGCACCGTTACCCAAACCCAGAGCCAAGAAAACTATGTGGTCGGTCATGGCGACTCCTCGGTCTCACTGCCATAGCGCGATAGCATGTCTACTTCCTGAAATCTGTTGTCGTGTAGTGCTGTTGAGGTTATCTGTCGAACTGAATTGTGGGTGCTCGGTTACTTGACCAGCTGGGGGTCGACAGGCTTTCCGTCCTCGACGGTCGCTGTCATGGTTCCGGAGCTGCAGACGGCCGGCATGCCGGTCACGGCGGTGCCGTCGCAGGTGAAGGTCATGCCGTGACCGGCCGGCAGCGGCACATCTTTTGCGGCCTTGAGTGCGGTGATGACTGCAGCCGGAGTGGGTTCGCCGGTCAAGCCTTCAGTAGCGCGAATGAGGGAGAGCATCGATTGGTAGCCGACTACGGTGTAGCCGCCGATGTCAGTGGACGGCGAGTACTTTTTCATGACCGAGCGGTAGAGAACAGCTTCGGGATCGTTGGACTGGGTGTCGGATGTCGTGAAGAGGAGCGATCCTTCCACGGCGTCACCGGCAGCTTCGATTGTCGAGGGATCGATGCACGGCTGAATGATCATTCTCTTCTGGTCAGCGCCAACTGTGCTGAATGCCTTCAGTACCGAGGTGCACATGGTGGCATCGCCGACGATAGCGACTGCGTCGGTGCCGGAGAGGCCTGAACTGACCTGTGGAGTTGCGTCGGGCGTGCCCTTGGGAATGGGGACGATCTGAAGCTCGACCCCGGCGGCCTTGAATGCCGGCTCGCCCATTGCCTTGGTGCCGGCGACCACCGAACCGTTGTCGGTGACGAAGGCTGTGACCTTCTTGAAGTTGTTCGCCTTGGAATGGGCGGCCATGGACTTGAGTGTTCCGGGGAACCCTCCGGTGAGTACAAACGAGTTCGGCGTCGTCAGCTCTGCGGGGCCCGAGCCCGAGACGCTCATGATCGGGATGCCGGCACCGGTCACGATGGGAACCATCGCTTCGCCATTTGAGGTGGTGGGCACGATTACCGCGGCTACGCCTTGCTCGACCATCTGATTGGCGCAATCGCGTGCGGACGCGGGGTCTTCCTGATTCTTGCAGCTGACCATGGTGATCGGGTGCCCGGCGATACCGCCGAGATTTGCGTTGGCGTACTTGACGACGGCCTCTGCGGCTTCGCGGTTACCGGGCTGCGAGACGGCGGGGCCACCCTCGGGATTGATCAGACCGATCTTGATCGGGGTACCGGTTGCCGGCTTGTCCGGGAAGGCGCTCGAGGGTGCTTCGACAGAGTCGCTGGAAGCAGTATCCGTGCTGTCGCTGCTACATGCGGTTCCGAGCCCGATGACCGGAACCACGGCCATCAGTGCAACGGCAGCGAGCCGGCTTCGACGGAATGTGCGGGGAGTTGATCGAGAAAACGTCATGGACTTCCTCTGTTTCAGAAAATGTGAACAGGCGCACGATTGACCCGATCCGCAGTTTTAGTGACGTTTGTCACATCACGGTGGGCATGACAAACGTAGGCGCAGGGACGACTTCTGTCAATAAGGTATCGAGGTTAACTAGGTGGGAGGGTCGGTTCCCCTGAATAAATATGGCCAATAGATTGAATGAGTTCACATAGTGCACTATGTTAGATATCAACGAAGTGGTAGGGCGGCAGGAATTTCCGTACCGACGTGCCTCACGCACGCCGAGCTGACGATGTAGGAGCTGACGATGTTGAAGACAAGATTCACCGAGGAATTCGGTGTCGAGCATCCCGTCGTTCAAGGCGGAATGATGTGGGTCGGCCGCGCGGAGTTGGCGGCTGCAGTCTCCGAAGCTGGTGGCTTGGGCATCATCACAGCGCTGACGCAGCCGACGCCGGAGGACCTGACGGCCGAGATCGCGAAGGCGCGGGCCTTGACGGACAAGCCGATCGGTGTGAATCTCACGTTGACGCTGTCGATCAATCAGCCTCCGTACGAGCAGTATCGCCAGGCGATTATCGATTCCGGTGTCACGATCGTGGAGACGGCCGGCTCCAATCCGGCTGTGCATGTGGAGCATTTCAAAGAACACGGCATCAAGGTCATTCACAAGTGCACCAGTGTTCGTCATGCGCTCAAAGCGCAGTCGCTCGGTGTCGATGCGGTCAGCATCGACGGTTTCGAGTGTGCGGGTCATCCGGGTGAGGATGATGTTCCGGGTTTGGTGTTGATTCCGGCTGCGGCTGATGCTTTGTCGATTCCGTTCATTGCGTCGGGTGGTTTTGCCGATGGTCGTGGTTTGGCTGCGGCGTTGGCGTTGGGTGCGCAGGGAATCAACATGGGGACGCGGTTCATGTGCACCGAGGAGTCGCCGATTCATCAGAAGATCAAGGAACAGATTGTCGGGGCGTCGGAGTTGGATACGCAGCTCATTTTCCGGCAGTTGCGGAACACGATGCGTGCGTCGAAGAACTCCGTCAGTGAAGAGGTTGTCGACATCCTCGGCAAGGGTGGGCGGTTCAGGGATGTTCAGGATCTGGTGGCCGGTACTCGTGGCCGTAAGGTGTATGAGAACGGTGATTCGGAGGCCGGTATCTGGACTGTCGGGATGGTCCAAGGCTTGATCCGGGACATCCCGGGTGCGGGGGAACTTGTCACTCGAATCGTCTCAGATGCGGAGGCGATCATCCGGTCGCTGAATTCGGTGTTGATAGACCCTCTTCCAGCATCCTGACAGTGTTGCTTCTATCCGAGTAGTTCTCGAATCTCTAAGAGTAAGTGGGTATTTAACGATGGCTGAAAATACGACCGAGGCGAAGACAGCGGCCGATACCGTTCCCGAGACGGAGACGGAGCCGACCGTACTCGTTCGAAGGGACGGGCATGTCGCGATTCTCACGCTGAACCGTCCGGATCGACGGAACGCGTTCAATCGTGACATGCGTAAGTCCATCAAGAAGCAACTGTGGATTGCCGACGCGGACGACGATGTGCGCGTGGTGGTCATCACGGGTGCCGGCAGCGCATTTTCCGCCGGGGTCGATCTACCGGAGGCGCTGACGGGTCCGCCGCCGCGCACGGAAGGGAGTACCCCCGGCCAGGTACTTCGGGCAATTTCCAAGCCGGTTATCGCCGCGGTCAACGGGCCTTGCTACACCGGTGCATTTGAGTTCGCAGTCAACTGTTCGTTCATCATTGCGTCCGAGAACGCGGTTTTTGCCGACACTCATGCGTCGATCGGTCTTCTGAACGGTTGGGGCGGCAGCGCAATGCTTCCCCGGGTCGTCGGATTGCCCGCCGCTATTCAGATCATTCTCAGCGGCGATCCGATCAACGCGGAGACCGCACTTCGAATCGGACTCGCCAATGAGATGGTTCCGCACGACGAACTTTTGCCGCGCACTCTCGAGATTGCGCATTCGATTTCGGCCAGTCACCCGGGTGCCGTCCGGCGCATGCTGCGACTGCTGAAGGAAGGAGCCGGCGCATCCGTAGCTCATGCGCTCGGACTGGAGGCAGAAGCGTCGGCAAGCATGCGTCCCGACGGCAAGGACATCGGGGCTCGTTTCGACAAACGTCCCGGCAAATCGGAGTGATCAAGTGAGCGGAACCACCGACGTCGAACTATTGGCGCCGCCATTGGCGGCATTACTCAGTCTCGAGCGAATCGACAGAGGACTCTTTCGCGGCGGCAGCGGGCATCTCACAGAGGGCGCGTTGTACGGCGGTCAGGTTCTCGGTCAGGCGCTGATGGCCTGCGGTGCCACTGTCGATCCGGATCGCACACCGCATTCCTTGCACGCCTACTTTCTACGTCGCGGGGACGCGGGCCGGCCGGTGATCTACCGAGTGGAGAACGATCGTGACGGTGGCTCATACTCCTCGCGTCGGGTAGTTGCGATCCAGAACGGCGAAGTTGTACTCAGTATGTCGGCTTCGTTCCGGTTGCGCGTAGGCGGAGAAAACTACGTCCCGGTTCCCGAACCCGAGAAAGCCAAACCGATCCACGCCGAGCCCGCGGTGTCACTGGAAGTGCTCGTGCAGAAGTGGCCGACTGCGCAGGAGTTCTTTCCGCGGGAATTCTGGGTTCGACCTAATGTTCCACTTCCGGAAGATAATTCGTTGATGCATGCCGCAGCGATTGCGTACATGTCAGATTTTTCGACCGGGCTGGATCGGCAGCACGAGGGGAAGGTTATCGGGCCCAGCCTCGATCACACGCTCTGGTTTCACAGTGAAGCAGACTGGAAGGATTGGCTGATCGTCGAACACGCGCCGGGAATCGTTCGTGGTTCGCGCGGGTGGTACTCGGGGGCGATTCGCAATGGAAGTGGCGAGGTTGTAGCCAGCCTCGCGCAGGAAATGGTCTACCGTGAACCTCGGTGATCTCGTATCCCAGTAGGAGAATTTCATGATCGAGATCAGTCCTCTCAGCGCTCTCAATTCGGCAGTGATGGCAGGAGATCACTCGCAGCCCAGGGAAATGAGTCAGGCGGATATCGCGACAAACGCAGTTCGCAGGCTTGCCGAGGCGGTCGTCCGCATGTCAGCGGATCATCCACGGGTTTCGACCATGGCCGAGCGCGTGAATATCCTTGCCGACGAACTCGATTCGCGAGCGCCCTCGGCCTCTGTACGAGTTGAAACCATGTGGGATCCGGCGGGCGGTGTCCCCAAGCACAGTCCAGTTGCAGGGACCAGGAATGCGGTAGCTCGCCCACTCGTATTGCACCAGCTGGCCGATGGTGTGGTCGAGGGTCGAGTCAATTTCGGTGTGTTGCATCAAGGTCCACCCGGGTGCCTGCACGGCGGTATTGCCGCGCTGGTACTCGACGTCGCGCTTGCCTCCGCGAACGCCCATGCCGGATATCCGGGGATGACCGCCTCCCTGAGAATTCGGTATCTGCGACCTACTCCGTTGTACCGAGAATTGACAGTCGTTGCTGCGCACATCGACCGGGACGGTCGAAAGGTCCGTTCCTGGGCGGAAATTCGCCTTGACGGTGAGGTCTGCGTGCGCGCCGACGGACTGTTCGTGACTGCTAGAGAAGGGTTCGCACACAGTGATCTATGACGAGGAGGAACCGGGCGCCGAGGTCGCGGACCTTGCCGCGGCAGTGCGAAGGTTGGTCGACCTGATGCTTCGGGTAGACGAGAATGATCCTTCGCTGATCGATCTGATTACGGAGTTGGACGCAATGTCTGCGGAACTCGAGTCAGCACAAGCAGGTGCAGGCCCTTTTGAGAACGCACGTGCCGGAGAGTGGCTGGTCTCACGGCATGATCCGGTGTCCGGCGTCGAGAATGCGCTGGCGCCACCCATCGTCATGGAGTTGGACGAGGATGGGAAGGCTCGAGCCGAGTTGGTGTTCGGTCTCCCGTATCAAGGTCCGAAAGGTATTGTGCACGGCGGTATTTCGGCCATGGTTCTCGATCACGTCTTGAGCGTGGCAGAACGGGTGCCGGATCAACCTTTGGTCACGGCAGAACTGTCCTTTCGATACGAGAGTCCGCTTCCGTTGTTCGAGCAGGCACAGCTGACAGCGCACCGAGTGTCCGTGGAGGGACGGAAGGTACGAGTCGCCGGAGAAATTCGCGTAAACGACCAGGTCGCTGTGTCGGCAGAGGGGCTGTTCATCGCGAAACGGCTCGACCTGATGTCGGCGACGACGGCGGAAGGAGCCTCGCAGTGAATTCCCAAGGGCCGTTGAGTTGGTTGCCGCATCCACGCAAGGAACTCTCGCACTTCACGCCGGGGGACAGGGTGCTCACCGCGCCGCCGATCGACGATCCGTTGAACACATCGGCGGACGCACTACGGAGAATCATCGATGCTCTCGCGCGGACTGCGCCCGAAGGTGAGCACCTAGCGGCAACGTCCGAACAGCTCCTGGCACTTGCAGACTCGCTCGAAAAGCACACACGACCGGTTCCCACCCAGTTGTTCGAGATGTGGCAAGGCGAGGGGATCGCCCGACACGACCCCGCGACGGGTCAGGAAAACCCGATGGCTCCGCCGTTGCAATTGTTCGACGGGGGAGACGGGTGGGCCGTCGGCACCGTGACACTCGGACTGCCGTATCAAGGTCCACCGGGTAACGTTCACGGCGGAATCTGTGCGTTGATGCTGGACGCCGCACTGGCAGTTGCCAATCATCTGGCCGGAACCAACGGAATGACGGCAAAACTCGAGATGTCGTACAAGAGGCCCACTCCCTTGAACGTGCCGTTGACGGTTCGGTCGCGTCAACTGAATGTGGATGGGCGTAAGCGCTTCACAATGGGTGAAATCGTTGCTGACGGTGAAGTTACGGTGTCGGCGCAGGGACTATTCATTGCTCGCCGCTCGTAGTCCGATCTAATTCTCACCGTCGAGTGTCGAGATGCGCCGCAATCGCGCTGCGGCCTCTGTTGCCGCTGCGATTGCGTCCGATGCAGTTGTGAGAGCCTCGTCCAGGTCTGCTGTGGGAGAGCAAGTTTCATCATGCGATGTGGAAATTTGTTGTCGCAGTGCGGGCGCGACAAACAGTCGGAAGCGTCGGCGCGCAGCTTCCTCGGAACGGTCGGGGTATTCAGCTGCGAGATACGTCTGCTCGACGATGAAATCGATTAGTTCGGGTAGTGGCACGTCTACTCGGATTACGCCGGCGGCCTGCCCTGCCAGAAGTACCGGGCCGGAAATCTGCGCCGTGGTCGAGTGAATATCCTGATCGCGGACGGTGGCAGCACGTTGGGCCATCATCGCCGTGATCACCGGGTCGAGGGGCAGTTCCCGCGTTGTGTAAACCATTGCCTCCTCCATTTTCATGAAGACATCAGGCTGTGCATCCATGATTTCCCGCACTCGGGTGATGTGTTTGTGTGCGCGAGAAAGCCCGACCTGGATGAGCATTTCCGAGGTGCCGCCGAGCTGCCGGAAGGCGGTTGCCCGGGATACTCCCGCGCGTTCCGCCACCGATGCCATCGTGACGTTGACCGTGTCCTGACGAGTCATCTCGTCGTCTGCAGCCCGCACGAGTCGCGCCCAGACGCTGTCGTTGCCGGCTTCGTCTGTTGCGAAACCATGGGGGTCGGAACTGTGCGGCGGCATGGGGTAAACCCTAGCTTCGATCTGTGAACATCTCAGCGTCGCGTTGGCGCTACCCAGTCGATAGCGGCCTCACCGAGTGAGTTCAGCAGGTCGGTCTTTCGAACCTTGTACGTGGCCGTCACCGGCAATGCATCACACACCACGATGCGGGAAGGAATCATGTATCGAGGCAGCCGCTCGGTGAGGCGCTCGTGCAGCGCCGGTGGGTCGATCACGGCTCCCTCCTTTGCTGTGACGACAACGACGACGCGGTGCCCGAACACCGGATCAGGCTCGCCGACGACGGCGCATGCCTCAACCTCGAGGTCGGTATCGATCACGGCTTCCAATGCCGAAGCCGAGATGTTCTCACCGAGTCGACGAATCGTGTCTCGAAGCCTGTCGACGAACTCGAATTCCCCCTGGGGATGACGGATCACCATATCGCCGGTGCGGTACCACGATTCACTGAAGGCTTTCTCGGTAAGGTCCGGTCGATCGAGATACTCACGTAGTGCGAGCACACGCGCCGGTGCTTCGATCCAGAGTTCGCCCGGCTGACCGTCGGGAAGATCGCTGCCGGATTCGTCGACGACTCGGGCCTGATAGCCGGGACGCAATCTTCCACACCACCGCCTGTCCGTATCCGAAGGTGCCCATCTCGTCAGCAAGGGGAAGCCCACTTCGGTACTCCCGTAGGCCATGAGCAGGTGCACCCCGAAGCGTTTTGAAAATCGAGCGTTGAGGATCGCATTGTGTGAACCGAACGCTACTCGGAGGGGATTTTCGAGATCGTCGGGTTCTTCGGGCAATCCCAACAGAAGTGCGGATTGCACAGTCGTCGTGGTGCAGTTGTGCAGCCGCACATCGGACCAGAACTGGCTGGCAGAAAATCGTTCGCGGAAGACCACCCGGCCCCCGCAGTCAGCCATGGACAAGAGCGGCGAACGGCCGGTCACGTGGAATGTCGGGTGATATGAGTAGGCCGTGTCTTTCTCCGACAGCCACGATCGGGGGATCCGGCCCACAACGGCGGCTAGTTGCGCCCACGTGAGAACAGCTCCCTTGGCAGGCCCGGTTGTACCTGACGTGTAGATCACACATGACGTTTCCGCCGGCTCCGGGAACGTAGTTATCGGAGTTGATGCCGTTGATGTTGGGCGTGGGTCGTCGTAGTCGACTTCGACAATCCTCAGGGATGTACCGCTTTTTGACAGTAGGTGCGCGAACTGTGGTCGTGTCAGGCAGAGGTCGGCCTGTGAGTCGTTGAGGACGTGCGTGAGAAAGGATTCACGCAAGTCCGGGTTTACCGGAACCTCCCACGCGCCGATACAGCCGAGTGCCAACCAGGCAAGCGTTGCGTCGATCGATGAAGGCAGCAGGGTTAGCACCCGATCGCCACGACGGATTCCGAGACCGGTGAGCCAGGTGCACCACTGCTCGACCTGTATCCAGGTTTGGCCGTAGGAAAGTTCACGTCCGGTGACCTCCGACAGGAAGGTTCGCTCCGGGTGTTCGTTCGCGCGGCGGGCAAGTACGCGCGGCAACATATTTTCTGGATCAAGGCTGTAGCCAAGAGCGTCGTCGTCGCCCTCGGACAGGCTTTCGGGTGGGGTCCATGTTGACTGCATTTTCGATCCGCTCGTCGAATGGCACATACCTAGTGCACCTAGTATGCATCGTTATTGCAGTTAACGAAAACGGGATTGCTACACCTTCATTGGGGGGTCGGAAGTCGTTTCAGGTGTCACCTCTCACCAAGACATATATAAAGATGTGACGTAGGTCTCGACATTTCGAAGCCTTGCCGCTACTGTAAACCTTCCAGCGTCTCAAAATATGAAACTGTCCGAGATGAATAGTCTCATCAAACATGTTCGAGGTGAGACTGCAGTTCGCTGACGCTGTCAAAGACCTTCTGCCACATGGCATTACCTGAAACGGTAGGAATTCATGAAACTCACGGTCGATACCAACAAATGCTCGGGTCATGCGCGTTGTTATGCGGTTGCTCCCGAGGTATTCGACATCGACGACGTCGGATACGCGGTTCCGATGGATCGGGACGTCTCCGAACCCCTCGACGCGCAGATCGTTGCCGGGATCGCAGCCTGCCCTGAGCGTGCAATTTCGGTCAGCTGAAGGCACTCGAAAAATGAACGCGGCGAGTGGATTGAGGCCGTTTCGGATCGCTGTCGTCGGCGCGGGGCCGGCCGGGCTCTATCTTGCCGATCAGCTGACATACGACGCTGAAACTGCCACTGTTGTCGATCTTTTCGAGCGACTGCCGGTACCTTTCGGGCTCCTGCGTTACGGCGTTGCGCCTGACCATCCCACCATCAAGTCGGCTTCCGAGACTTTTCAGGAGATTCTCGACCGTCCACAGGTCAACTTGTACTGCAACGTTCAGGTCGGACGAGATGTTTCGGTCGCTGAACTGCGTGAACGGTATGACGCAGTCGTCTACGCGAACGGTGCAGATACTGATCGTCGACTCGGGATCGAAGGCGAAGAGCTGCCCGGAAGTACCTCGGCCACTGATTTTGTGAAGTGGTACAACGGGCATCCGGAGGCGGATGCGCACGATCTCCGCGGCGTCAAGTCGGTTGCCTTAATCGGCGCCGGCAACGTCGCGCTCGACGTCGCGCGGATCCTCGTCAAAGATGCGAAGCTGTTGACTGATACCGATATTCCCGCTGGTGTTTTAAACACACTGGCAGCGAGTTCGGTGACAGACGTGCATCTGATTGCACGACGTGGACCTGAATTCGCTCGGTTCACGACCAAAGAACTGCGGGAACTCGGCGGACTCGACGGCGTCGACGTGATTGTCGATCCCGAAGAGATCCCCGCGGACGATCCTGATGGTCTCGGTTCGGTCGGCCGTCGCAATCTCGGCGTCCTCCGAAGTTGGGCGACGCAGGAGCGCGCGGGAGCGCCGCGACGTGTGCACCTGCATTTCGGCGCGAGACCGGAGCAGTTGCTCGGTGACGCGTCTGTGCGGGGGATTCGAGTGGCAACAGCAAGGGGGAGCGTTGATGTTGATGCTCACCTTGTCATTCGGGCGATCGGCTATCGGTCGCAGCCGATTGCCGGAGTTTCCTTCAACGAAGAGTCGGGAACGATCCCGCACCAGGATCATCGAGTTCGACGCGGAGATGACGCTACTGGACGTGAATATGCGGTGGGCTGGGTCAAGCGTGGACCCTCAGGCATTCTTGGTACCAATCGAGGCGACGCGGCAGACACGGCACACGTAATCCGGGAAGATTTCGGGCGGACGTCAAAAGTTTTGCCCTCATCGACCGTGGAGGACGTATTTGCTCAACGCGGAGTTGTGTTCTTGGACAAAGAATCCTGGAGCCGGATAGTCCGCCACGAGCATGCGCTCGGGGCAGACTGTGGCCGGGGTCGGGTCAAGATCCAGGATTGGCAAACGCTTGTCGATATCGGACGAGCAGTTGGCGAAAACTCCGGGGTGGACCCGGAATACTCATCTTCGAGAGGCTGATTCATGCCCTACGTCATCACCGATGCCTGCGTCGATCTGATGGACCGCTCCTGTATGAGGGAGTGCCCCGTCGACTGCATCTACGAAGGAGAGCGACAGCTCTACATCAACCCGCTCGAGTGCATCGACTGCGGAGCTTGCGAACCGCCCTGCCCTCACGAGGCAATTGTCCACGAAGCGGACCTGATGCCCGATCAGCAGATGGCACATGATCGACAGAACGAACTGTTCGCTCCGCTCGGAAAGCTCGGTGGGGCACGAAAATACGGAAAACTAGGGACAGACCATCCCGACATTGCTGCCCTGCCACCTCGCGACTGATCGGAGAGTTCATGAACGAGCGACACATCGGTTTCATCGGCGCAGGCCAGATCGGTGAACCGATGGCTCTGCAAATCGCGGGCGCAGGCGGTCGCATTTCGGTCTATGCCCGTCGCCCGGACGTGCGCGAGCGGCTCGAGTCAGGCGGCGTTCGCGTCGTCGACTCCGTGGACGCGCTCAGTGACGTCGATATTCTCGGAAGCTGCCTCTTCTCCGATGCGCAACTGGCCGAGGTGCTTTCACCGTTGGTCGCGCAACTGCGAAGTGGAACTGTCGTCTACTCGCACACAACCGGCAGCCCGTCGGTGCTCGAGAAATTGTCAGCGTCAGCGGAGCGTTGCGGAGTGGCCGTCGTCGACGCACCCTTCAGCGGTCAAGCGGAGACGGTTCGTGCTGGTCAGTTGACGGTGATGCTGGGCGGCGACGACGCGGCAGTGGACGTGGTAGCTCATGTTGTGGCACCGTATGCCAGTACTGTTCTGCGCACCGGTGCGCTCGGAAGTGCTCTCGCGACAAAGCTTCTCAACAATCTTTTGTTTGCAGCCTGCTCTCAGCTGACCTTGAGTGCGGTGAGTTCAGCTGCCGCACTCGGGATCGAGGAGTCGGACTTCCTTCGTGTGCTGCAGGCGAGTAGCGGGGGGAGTGCAGCCGCGGGATACATCGCTGCCGCGCAGGTTCCCGCTGCGGAGTTCTCGAAGGGCTTGCCCCGCTACCTCTCCAAGGATGTCGTTGCGGCCACTGCGGTTGCGAAAGACATCGGGTTGGATATCGAGGCGCTTGTGGAGGCAACACGGTTGGGTCCAATGGATTTACATCCGATCTAGCTCGAAAAACAAAGTTTTCCAATCGAATTCATGCCAGAACTGCGAAGGGATTTCGTCATGGGACGTGTACAGAACAAGGTCATTTTCATTACCGGGGCCGCACGAGGTCAGGGCCGCGCACATGCTGTTCGCCTTGCACAGGAAGGTGCGAACATCATCGGTGTCGACATCTGTGAAGACATCAAGACGAACAGTTACGGGATGGCGACCCCGGAAGATTTCGACGAGACCGTGCGTCTCGTCGAGGCCGCTGGTGGACGAATGATTACGTCCATCGCCGATGTCCGAGACCGCCAGGCGATCGTCGCCGCGGTCGAGCAGGGAGTGGCAGAATTCGGCAGACTCGACGGCATCGTCGCGCAAGCCGGCATCTGCCCACTCGGTACCGACGACCCGCAAGCGTTCCTCGACGCGTTCACAGTCGACTTTGTCGGCGTCGTTAACGCCGTCGAAGCTGCAGTCCCGCATCTGAATAAGGGTGGTTCGATCGTGGCCACCGGTAGTCTGGCCGCGTTGATGGCAGGAGCGACGGACAATCCCTCCAACGGTGTCGGCGGACTCGGCTATTCACTTGCCAAGCGGATGGTTGCTTCGTTTATCAATGACCTTGCTGTGGTAATGGGTCCCAAGGGGATTCGAGCAAACGCCGTGCACCCGACCAACTGCAACACCAACATGCTCAACAGTGACATCATGTACCGCCAGTTCCGTCCGGACCTCGAGGCTCCAACCCGCGAGGACGCGTTGCCGTTCTTCCCCGCGATGACGATGATGGGTGTGCCATTTGTCGAGCCCGAGGACATCTCGCAGATGGTGTTATTCCTTCTCTCCGACGAATCGCGCTACGTGACGGGCATGCAGATGCGCGTGGACGCCGGCGGATACGTCCGCAATCGCCCGCAGCAGCCGACGTTCTGACCTAATCCCTCGACTTTCGGAGTACACCGTGGCACAGCCTATTTCCCAGCTTTACATCGACGGCGCCTGGTTTGACAGTGAGAGCGACACGATCCTCGACGTCGTGAACCCGGCGACCGAGGAAGTGATCGGACGTATCCCGCAGGCCACTGTGGGCGAAGTGACCCGGGCGATCGAGGCCGCGCGACGTGCATTCGACGAGGGCCCGTGGCCGACCATGCCGCCGAGGGAACGCGCGCAGGTCCTGCTGCGCATGGCAGACGCGATGGAAAAGCGGCGAGCAGAACTCGTTGATCTCAACATCGCGGAATCCGGGTCCACCCGTGCGCTCGCCGAGTACCTGCAGGTCGGAATTCCGATCACGCACATGCGCGATATGGCCGAGCGTATCCTGCCGGCCTTCGAGTTCGAGCGCGGTGTTTTGCCGACAGTCGGCCAAGGGTTGGGTCAGGGCGTCGTGGTGCGCGAACCCGCCGGTGTGGCGGCACTGATTTCGGCATACAACTTTCCACTGTTCCTCAACATCATGAAGTTGGCACCGGCGCTCGCGGCAGGGTGCACCGTTGTGCTCAAACCTGCTCCCACAACGCCTTTGGAAGCGTTCATCCTCGGTGAGATCGCCGAGGAAGCGGGATTGCCGGCGGGAGTGCTCAATATCGTCACCGGTGATGTGGATGCCGGACGTGAGTTGACCACCAATCCGATGGTGGACCTGGTCAGCTTCACCGGCTCCGATACGGTGGGTCGCCTCGTATACGAGCAGGCGGCTCCTTCGCTGAAGAAGGTTGTCCTCGAACTCGGCGGCAAATCCGCGAATATCATCTGTGAAGACGCTGATCTCGCGAAGGTTGCGGAGTCAGTAATCGGCAACATGGTCACCCATGCGGGTCAGGGCTGTTCGTTGCTGACCCGTACGCTCGTCCATCGCTCACGCTACGACGAACTTGTGGCAATGGTTGCGGGTGGTCTCAGCATGATCAAGGTCGGGGATCCTGCTGATCCGAGCACGATGATGGGTCCGTTGATCAGTGAGGCGCAGCGGAGCAAGGTCGAGACACTGATTCAGTCAGGTCTGGACCAGGGTGCTCGACTTGCATTCGGTGGCGGGCGACCGGCAGGGCTGGCCAAGGGCTACTTCGTCGAGCCGACGCTGTTCGCAGACGTCGACAATTCGATGGACATCGCGCAGAAGGAATTTTTCGGTCCAGTGGGCGTGATCATTCCCTTCGACGACGACGATCACGCTGTTCGCCTTGCCAATGACAGTGATTTCGGGCTGGGCGGGGGGGTCTCATCCGGTGATCCGGTGCGTGCGTACGGAATTGCCAAGCGTATCCGGACGGGCATGGTGACAATCAACGGCGGCGGAGGCGGCGTGACGCCGCACGTGCCGTTCGGCGGTTACAAGCAGAGTGGTCTTGGGCGCGAGTGGGGCGCCGCAGGACTCGAGGAGTACCTGCAGACCAAGTCCATTACGTGGAGCGCAGCTCGAGGCTGACCCAGCCGGGCTGAGAGTTGACCCTCATAAACCTCGACAGTGAAGGAATTGTCATGACCCAGACCGAACCGGCCCAGACGGGGCCTGCAGCGGACGTGTGCCCGGTGCACAACTTCAACTACACCGAGAACAAGCCCGTGGGCACGTGGCTTGACGCGTACGACAAGTTCCGGGACGAGTCTCCCGTTTACTGGAACGAATTCGGCCCTGGTTTCTGGACGGTCGTCAACTACGAGGGCATCCTCGAGGTGTTGCAGAAAGCAGACACTTTCTCGAATAGTGTTGTCACCGCATTGGATCCGAATCCGCAGTACAAGTGGATTCCGGAGATGCTCGACGGCGCGGAACATCTTCAGTGGCGGCAGCAACTCGGGCCCCTGTTCTCACCGAAGGCGATGGAAAAGCTCGAAGGTAAGGTGCGTCAGCGCGCGAGTGATCTGATCGACGAAATCCTCGCCAACGGCAGAGATTCGTGCGATTTCATGCGTGATTTTGCGCAGCGGTATCCGACCTCGATATTCCTTGAGTTGATGGGCCTGCCCGTCGACGAACTCGATCAGTTCATGGAGTGGGAACACACGATCCTGCACTCGTCCGGCGACGATCAGGCTGCAATGCAGCAGGAGAAGCTTGGTGCTATGCAGGCGGTGATGGGCCGTTTTGCCTCGGTCATCGCCGAGCGTCGAATCGAACCGCGTGATGACATCGTGAGCAAGTCTCTCGAATTCCAAGTCGACGGCAAGCCGGTTACCGATGCAGACCTGTTGTCGTTCTGTCTGTTGATGTTCATGGCAGGTCTCGACACCGTGTCGGTCACCCTCGGTTGGGCCTTCTATCACCTGGCGACGCACCCGGAGGATCTTGCGTCGATCGTTGAGCAGCCGGAAGGTATTCCGACCGCGATCGAGGAGTTCCTACGCGCATATGCGATTGTGATTCCTGCTCGAAAAGTGATGAAGGATATCGAGATTCAAGGTTGCCCGATGAAGGCCGGTGACATGGTCAATATCCCGTTGAATGCGGCCACTCGGGATGAGGCGGCCTTCGAGGATGCGAAGACCGTAGACATCGAGCGTTCACCTAACAATCACATTGCGTTCGGCGCTGGTCCGCATCGGTGCCTGGGCTCACACCTAGCCCGTCGGGAACTCCGAATTGCTCTGGAGGAGTGGCATAAGCGCATTCCGAACTACCGGTTGTTACCTGGATCCGAGTTGATCGAAACCGGTGGACAAATGGGTCTGACTTCACTTCCTTTGCAGTGGGATCTGGCCTGAGAAAAGTTCGACCTCCGTCGCGTTGTACCAAACCTTATTGCGGGTGGACTGAAAACTCCCTAGTGCCGCGCGCCCAAAGTTCTTTAACAGTACGGTTTGAGATACTTCAGGCATGCGGATTAAGGCCCTACTCTTGCGAGACGGCGACGATCTCGAGTTGGCAAGGCGGATGCGGTCGAGATCGATCCCCTCCGGTGCGGCGCAGCGGCCGCGAATTATCTTGCTCGCATCTCAAGGTGAGTCGAATTCGTCGATCGCGGAACTGGCGGGGTGTCGCGGCCGACGGTGATCTCCTGGCGCGCCCGCTACGACGTGGACGGGCTGGCCAGCCTCGAAGACGATGCCAGCTCGGGGCGGCCGCGTAGCCTCGATCACCGCGAGATCGTATCCGCGACCCTGATGCCGCCGCCGAAGAAATACGTTGTCACGCACTGGAGTTCGCGCCTGCTCGCGAAACATCTAGGGATCGGGTACGGCACGGTCGCACGTATCTGGCGCGAATACGGCGTGCAACCTTGGCGCAGTGAAACATTCAAGTTCTCCACCGATCCGGAACTGGTCGCGAAGGTGACCGACATCGTCGGGTTGTATCTCGATCCGCCGGAGAACGCGATCGTGCTCTGTGTGGACGAGAAATCGCAGATTCAAGCGTTGGATCGGACGGCGCCGACATTGCCGATGCAGATCGGGATGCCCGAGAAGCAAACCCACGACTACCTCCGTCGGAATTTCCGTGCCGGTGCTCATACCGGTTCGTCGTGCGCGAGCGGGAATAATCAGGCCCAAAAGGCCTTGATCTCATCAGCGATCCGGGCGCCCTGGTCGTATCCGGCCTTTGCCGCGGCGGAACGTGCGTCCGGGTCGAGAAAGTTCTCGCCGATCGCGTCTTTCGACGTTTCGTCGATACGGATCGTGTGGAGCTGGGCATTGCCACTGATGTCTCTGATATCGGATGTCTCCGGAAGCGTCATGACCTCGACGACAATAACCTTCGCGTATCCGTCGGCTACGTCAGTGTTCGTACTGGAGCGGAGACCGCCGTCGTAGTACCGTTTTCCGTCGATCGTGACGGGCGGCCACACCACCGGGATCGCGCAACTCGCGGCCACAGCGTCCACCATGCTGATACCGGAGTTCTTGTCGAGCACCTTGAATTCGCCTGTGTCAGCCTGGATCGTCGCCAGCTGAACAAGCTGCTCGGGCCACTCGTGTGAGGCGAGACGCGCCTCAATGATCGCGCGGCGTTGAGCCTCAGGTACGCGATCCCTTTCCAATGCGAGCGCACCAATTTTCCTGCGTGCCTCGACAGGGTCCGGCGTGCTGGCGAGCAGTTCGGCGATCTGACCGAGCAATGACTGCATATCGATGTCGATCGCGGGTTCCGGTGCTCCAGTTCCTTCGATCTGATCCCTGTAAAGCTTCTCCAGCGGGGTGGTGGTGACCTGTGCCGCTACCGCGGCTCCGGCGGACGTGCCAACTATGAGATCCGCGTCGAGCAGACTCATGCCCTTGGTTGCGAGTCCCGCGAGTAGCCCGGTCTCCCACGCGATACCAACGACGCCGCCGCTTCCCAGTACGAGTGCCCTGTTCTTACTTCTACTCATCGTTGAATGACCCTTTAGTTCCTCGAATAGTGGGAGTCTGTAGATCGTTTTGGGGGAGCCGATTTCAGTAGATGGCAGGAACCAGAGCCGAAACGTCTTGGCCCGTCATCATCTTCATCGGCAGTGACGTATCCCAGTAGTCGGTCCACCGGGTGATTTTGCCGTTTTCAAGCACGAATGTCCCCATGACCGGTACGCCTTGGACTCCGGACGGGGTGCGGATCAGATCGAGTCGTTCGGTCAAGACGACATTGCCATCGGCGGCGAGGTTTATCGTCTTGTATTCGTAGGAATCGGGGAAGGTGCCGAATTGTCCGGCGAGGTTGGTGACGATTGCCTCGACGCCAACGGTGGCAGGCGTTCCGGTGTTTTGGTAGACCGCATCGTCTGCGAAGAACGGTCGCAATTTCTCGGCGTCGCGCGACACCATCAGGTCGCAGAATTCTCGGACTATTTGGCCACAGATGGTCATGGATCTTCCCATCGTTGGGGTAACGCCTGACATACAGGCTGCATGTGGACCATACTGTTGGTATGTCTGAACGTCAACGGTCTACATCATCGTCAAAAGCGTTGCGCGCCTACGCTGTTGCGGAACGTGCCGAAAGAACTCGCGAAGCGTTGGTCGAGGCTGCGAGACGTCTGTTTGTCGAGAAGGGCTATTTTTCGACCAGTACAGAAGAAATCGTCGCCGCAGCGGGAGTGGGAACCCGCGGCGCGCTTTACCATCACTTTGCCGACAAACGTGCACTGTTTGTCGCCGTGATCGAGAGGGTCGAGGAGGAATTGCTCGCTTCCTCGGCGAGTGGCGTTGCGCCTGCTGGCGCCCTCGAGCGCCTTCGTGGCGGGTTGATGGGTTTTCTGGAGGCTTCACTGACGCCGGCAGTCCAACGCATCTTGCTGATCGACGGTCCGGCCGTTCTGGGCCGGCAGGAATGGCGCGCGCGCGAGGAACGCTATGGGCTCGGAGCCCTACATGCACTGCTGGAACTTGCAGTTGCCGAGGGTGTTCTGGCTGATCAGCCGTTGGACGCTCTTGCTCACATCCTTCTTGCCGTAGTCGACGAGGCTGCGCTGTTCATTGCTAACGCGGTAGATCCGAAGTTGGCGAAGGTCGAGGCGGTGGCTGCCGTGGATCAGGTTCTGAGTGGTCTCATTCCCATGATGAGTGGGGGTGAAACTGACTGCTGAAAAATGCTCACTCTTTCAACAACTGCACTCACGTTGTAACCTATTACTAAGTTAACTTAGTGATGGTGGAACAAGGAGGCGTTGTGGAGAAGTCGGCGACACTGGTGCGAGACGAATCCGTACGCGGCGATGACTGGCGAGTTCGGCTGTCGGCACTGCTCGAGGACTACGCGAAGCGTCCGCGGCCCGCGTCGTCGAAGGACCGAGCACTTGCCGCCCGGGCATGGCAATCCGAAATGGTCGATGCCGGCGTTGCCGCGCCGGGTTGGCCGAAGTCGGTCGGCGGTCTGGAGCTTGGCCTCGAAGACCAGCTTGATTACTACCGAATGACCAGCGAAGCGGGAATTCCCAAGCATCCCAGCGGAATTTCGTTCATCGTTGCACCCACGTTGATCGTGTACGGTACTCAGGCGCAGAAGGACCGTTTCCTCGATCCGCTTCTGCGCGCCGACGAGGTCTGGTGCCAGGGATTCTCGGAGCCGGGAGCAGGTTCCGACCTCGCTTCGCTGTCTACCCGCGCGGTCCGCGACGGTGACAATTACCGGGTTACCGGGCAGAAGATCTGGACGACGCAGGCCGACAAGGCCGACTGGATGTTCGCACTAGTGCGCACGGGTCCGGCCGGGCGTGGAACCTCGGGAATCAGCTACCTGTTGATTCAGATGAACACCCCCGGAATCGAAGTCCGCCCGCTCAAGGACGCCTCGGGTGGACATCATTTTGCCGAGGTGTTCTTCGACGACGTTGTTGTTCCTGCCGAAAATCTGGTCGGTGAAGAGGGCAAGGGTTGGTCCGTGATGCGGACGTCGCTCGGACACGAGCGCGCTACGGCATTTCTCGCAGACGAGTTCCGCTACCGCGGTCTGGTGGACAAAGTATTCAAGCTGGCGGTCAAAGAAGGCTATGCCGACAACGCGCTGGTCCGTCAGGAACTCGCAGCGGTCGAGACAGGTGTGCGGGCAATTGCAGCCAACAGTGCTCGGGCACTCGATGCGGTTCTGCGCAACGAAGATCCGGGTGGAGTGGCGTCGGTCAACCGTCTGGTCAAGTCGGAATTCGAGCAGAAACTGCATCGACTTGCGTTGCGTCTGACGGGAACTGGCGCAGCGTTGGGCAACCGATCTGAAGGCAGTGTCGACGGCGGCCGTTGGAGCTACGGCTATTTCATGACCCGCGCCTCGACCATCGGCGCCGGTACTGCCGAGATACAGCGCAACGCCATTGCGGAACAGGTGCTGGGATTGCCTTCGCACCGCGGTGAGGGGACACGGCCGGCCATTGTTTCTCCCGGTCGACCCTTGGCTGCACCGGGTGAGGACGAGGCTGCGCTCCGCGAAGTTCTGGGCAAAGCGGTATCGAGTCATGGATCCACCGAGAGCCTTCTGGGATGGGCGCGTAAGCCGGCCGATTACGACATTGGGCTCTGGGACGAGTTGGTTGCCTTCGGTCTTCCCGGTCTGGCGGTCGACGAAGCTTCGGGCGGCGGCGGAGCGAGTCTGCGGATGCTGTGCGCTGCAGTCGAGGAGGCAGCATTCAATCTTGCTCCGGTACCGCTGGTTCCCACGATCATTGCCTTGGAAGTTCTGCGCGAGGCCGAGGCGTCAGGCCCGGTCCGAGCCATCTGTGATGGGTCGACTGCGGCGCTTGTGATTCCGATCGACGACGGCGGCTGGTCACTGGGTTCCGGCCTCCCTGTCCTCGATGGTGGCAAAGTTACGGGAAGGGTGGAGCGGGTATCCGGCGCACCAGTGGCTGATCTCCTCGTGATTGTCGCCGAGGATCAGTTTGCTGATGAATTGGTGATCGGTCTTGCCTACTCCACGGATGTGACTGTCAATGAACAGGATTCGGTAGACATCACGGCTACGATCGGCGCGGTGGAGATGGATGGACTCGGAATCGAGATCATTGCTCGAGGGGATGCGGCGGTCGCGGTGCTCGATCGCGCACGACGCCACGCACAGTTGGTGCTTGCGGCGGACTCCGTCGGTGTTGCCAATCGCGCACTGGCGATGGCGGTGGACTGGGCTGGTCAGCGTGAGCAGTTCGGCAGATTGATCGGTTCTTACCAGGCGATTTCGCACAGGTGCGCGTACATGCTTGTCGGTGCGGAGGGTGCTCGCGGACAGGTTCTGTCTGCGGCGGACCTGCTTGCCGACGATGCGGATGCTGGTACGGCCGCTGATCTTGCAACAGCGGCTGCGCTGGACGCGGCTGTCTCCGCGGCCGAGGACTGCATCCAGATTCACGGTGGTATCGGTTTCACCTGGGAGCACCCCGCTCACCTGCTGCTGCGACGGGCTACCTCGAATCAGGTTCTTCTCGGACGCCCCGAAGTCCTCAGGGACCGAGCTGTCGGCGCTGTGATCGAAAGTTTGTCCTGAACGTTTCGTCACCTATCACCGACGCTGCTCGCTAAATCTGAAAGGCATTGATTGTGACTGCGATGGACATGGGACTGGCTCTACTTCGGATCTGTCTCGGATTGACCATGGCCGCGCACGGCTACGGAAAACTCATGCGCGGCGGCCGGATTCCGGGTACCGCAGGGTGGTTCGACAGTATCGGGATGCGGCCGGGGCTCATGCATGCCTGGCTTGCGGCTCTCACCGAGGTCGGCGCTGGACTGTTTTTCGCATTCGGGTTATTCACCCCGTTTGCGGCCGCCGCCTTCGTCTCACTGATGCTCGTCGCAGCGTGGACCGTCCACCGTTCGCACGGCTTCTTCATCGCCGGCAACGGTTGGGAATACAACATGATTCTCGCGGTCGGCGCGGTCTCCGTCGCAGTGGCGGGTGCGGGACGGATCAGCATCGATCACCTGATCTTCGGGCATGACATCCTCACTGGCTGGGGAGGATTTGTCATCTCGGCAGTCCTCGGTGCGGGGGCCGGTGTCGCGCTGCTCGCCGCTTACTACCGGCCGGCGAAAGTGGCCAGTTGATGGAGCTGTCGGAGTTGGTCATTCGGGAACGAGTGCGCGATACCGTTGCGGCTTACACGCATTCGGGTGACCGGTTGCAGTTGACGGCGTTGGCAGATTGCTTCACCGAGAACGGAGCGCTGGAGGTGAAGGGGCGCACGGCCGCAGTAGGTAAGGCGGCGATCGTTGCAATGCTCACGCCGAATTCAGACACGGCGTCGGATACTGAACCGCCGAAGGCCGAGAAGTTCTTCATCCGACATTTCGTCACCAATCTGCGGTTCGACTCCATCGAATCGGATCGGGTGGAGACGTCCGCGTACTTCACTGTGTTCACACCGAATGGTGTCGATCACTGGGGGCGGTACCGCGACGTGCTGGTCCCCAGCGGGGATCGTTGGTTGTTCTCGAGCCGGCTTGTTTCGGTCGACGCGACCGTGGACAACTCATGGTTCGGTAGCAGATGAACCAGCCAGTTGTGGAAACAGTTGGTTCAGCCGACTGTTTGGTCAACCTCCGGGATGTCGGTGGACTCCCGACTCGCGGAGGTGGGCGCACTCGATCGGGAGTGCTCTACCGAAGCGATGCCCCGTATCCCGGAGATCGACGTCCAGAATCGGTGTCGGTGTGGCCACCGGTTTCAGTGCTGGATCTGCGCTCGCAGCGCGAAACTGACCATGTCGGGTATCAGTGGGACAGCGGAACTGTTGTGCACCATTCGCCCCTCCATGACGACGCGGCACCGACTACCGGTCGGCCGACCAGTCTGGCTGGGATGTACCGCACCATCGTCAGCAACGACGCTCCCCGTGTTGCTGGTGCCGCGTCGGTAGTGATGCGTGCGGCGGGACCGGTTCTGGTGCACTGCACTGTCGGCAAAGACCGCACCGGCATCGTCATTGCCGCGCTCCTCTTGGCGGCCGACGTCGAGCCTCGCGCAGTCATTGACGACTACGTCGATACCGCGGCCAACATGGATGCTCTACGGGCCCGGTGGGTCGCCAAGGGGGTGATTCGTCCGGGCGGGAAGCCGATTCGGGAAGAGTTCATGCAAGCACCTTCGGATGCCATATCCGAAGTGGTTGATGTGATTACCGGTTGGCAGGGTGGTGCGTGCGCGTGGATGTCGGATCACGGCGTCGATACCTTGGATATGGACTCGTGGCACAAACGGCTGGTGGACGACGGTTCCACTGCCGAAGGTACGGTCCTGACATGACTCACATTGCACAGGACACGCGCGAGATTCACACCTACGGAACGGGTTCCGAGGTGGTCAGTGAGCGTCGTGGATTCATCTCGATCATCACCATCAATCGTCCGGAAGCACGGAACGCTGTCAATGCTGCTGTTGCCGAGGGTATCGGTGACGCGCTTGCCGACGCAGAGTCCGACCCTCTTATCCGTGTGATCGTGCTGACCGGATCCGGAGACCTGTCATTCTGCGGCGGCGGCGATCTCAAAGCCATGGCGGCCGGCGAGGACTTGATTCCGGCTGATCCGGTAAAACGGGCACGGGGATTCGGCGGCATTTGCGAGCATGTGATCGAGAAACCGATCATTGCCGCAGTCAACGGATTTGCTATCGGTGGGGGAACCGAAATTGCGATGGCCTGTGACCTGGTCGTCGCGGACGAGCGAGCGCAGTTCTCCCTGCCCGAGGTTCGGAACGGATTTATCGCCTCTGCCGGAGGAGCAATTTGGCTTGCGCAGTGGTTGCCGAAAGCGATTGCCATGGAAGTGCTTCTGGTCGGAGATCGATTCAGTGCACATCAGGCCAAGGAATGGGGGCTGGTCAACAGAGTGAGTGAACCGGGTGCATCCCTGGATGTGGCTCTGGAACTGGCGGCGTCGGTGGCTGCAAATGCGCCGTTGGCGGTGCAGTCCAGCAAGCGTCTGGTGGCCGGAATCGTTGATGGTGTTCCGGTGGACGAACAGGCTGCATGGGCGCGTTCGTATGCAGAAAAGTCGCGGGTTGGGGCCACCCGCGACTCCAGGGAGGGCCCGTTGGCCTTCTCTCAGAAGCGTGAACCGAGATGGGAAGGGCGTTAGTCATGGAGATGCGTTATCTGGGGCGTTCGGGTGTGCAGGTGTCGAAACTCTGCCTCGGCGCAATGTCTTTCGGGACTATCGGCAGCACCGACTACGATCAATGTGCCGCGATGGTGGATGCAGCGCTCGACGCCGGCATAAATTTCATCGACACTGCCGACGTCTATTCTGCGGGACAGTCGGAAGAGATTGTCGGCCGGGCGCTTGCCGGCCGTCGAGACGACGTCGTACTCGCCACCAAGTTCTTCAATCCGATGGGTAAGGACCGCAACAAGCGAGGCGGATCGCGGCGTTGGATCATGCAGGCATGTGAAGACAGCCTGCGTCGGCTCGGAACGGACTACATCGATTTGTATCAGGTCCATCGGCTCGACGAGCAGACCGATCTCGACGAAACTCTGGGAGCACTCTCCGATCTGGTGCGTGCCGGCAAGGTTCGTACTATCGGTACGTCGACCTTCCCTGCCGAAGCAATCGTCGAGGGTCAGTGGGTGTCTCGTGACCGTGGGCACGTTGCAGTCCGCTGTGAACAACCGCCGTATTCGATCTTTGTTCGTGGTGCTGAGCGAGACATCTTTCCCACGTGCCAGAAGTACGGGATGGGCGCGATTGTCTGGAGCCCACTCAACGGCGGGTGGTTGACGGGAAAGTACCGCCGCGGTGAATCTGCCACGGCCGATTCACGTTTCAGTCGAATGGGGCGCGGATCGTGGAAACTTGATTCTCCGGGTTCCGAAACCAAATTCGACTTGCTCGACGGACTCGATGCGATTGCGGCGGACGCCGGTATGGATCTGGTGACGCTCGCCCTCGCGTTTACTTTGTCTCATCCGGCGGTCACATCCACGATCATCGGACCGCGCACGATGGCTCAACTGCAGTCCCAATTGGGAGCTGCAGACGTACGGCTTTCGCCCGAAACGCTGGACCGGATCGACGAATTGGTCGCGCCCGGTCACAATATTTCCAGTGCAGATCTGGCGTTCGAGCCGCGTGCCCTTCGTAAGAAGGAACTTCGCAGAATCCCTGTATGAGCGGTGAGTCCAATGTCAGTGGTGGCCAGCCTTTCCAGCGAAACGAATGAGATGACATGACGACGGAATCGACAGCGGCAGATATCTCGACCTATGACCCGAAGGCGTTGCGAGACAAATGGTATCGCGAAGGATGGTACTCCGATCTCACCTGCGTGGATGCAATGGAACTCGGCGGCAGTCGCTACGCCGATGTTCCCGTTGTCTACTCCGGCGACACGATCCGTGAGTCGACGGTCGGTGAAGTCCACGCCCGTGCGGTGGAGGTCGCGACAGCTCTGCAAGCCCGCGGAATCGGGGTGGGTGACGCGGTCGCAGTGCAGTTGGCCAATGGGTTCGAGTGCTCCGCTACGTACGAGGCGGTACTCCTGACCGGCGCGACGTTGGTCCCCGTGGTGGCGATCTACGGATCGAACGAAGTGAGTTTTATCCTCGAACAGTCTCGGGCACGCGTCTTGATCATGCCGGAGCGAATTCGGTCGACTCGGTACTCTGATCGGATCCCCGGCTATTTGTCGCTGCCCGATCTTGAACTGGTGGTGACGGTCGGAACCTCAGACTCTGGCAATTTGCGTGAAGGCGTGGTGGATTGGGACTCACTGTCGGTTGATCGTCCTTACGTCAAGCCTGCTCCCCATCCAGACTCGGTGGCAGTTCTGGTGTACACGTCTGGCACGACATCTGCACCCAAAGGTGTGCAGCACAGTCATAATTCGTTCTTGGCTGAACAGAGAACAGCACCTCAACTGCTTAGTGGTGCTGCGGACGCCGTGCATCTCGTCTCGTTCCCGCCCGGCCACATAGCGGGTGTTGGGAGCATGATGCGTCCAATCCTGCACGGAACCCGCGCGGTGTACATGGAGGCCTGGGATCCTTCGGTCGCAGCTGGTCTGATTGCTCGTTATCGGGTTACGTCGACCGTCGGTACCCCGTTCCATCTGACCGGGATACTGGATTTGGAGGGAATCGGGGACAAGCTCTCTACGCTTCGAGAGTTCTTGGTGGGAGCAGCCACCGTGCCGGACGAATTGGGCCGCCGGGCTGAAGAAGCGGGCATCGTGACCTTTCGCTGTTACGGTTCCACTGAACAGCCGACAATCAGCGCGAGCAGGGTCTCGGACGATGCCCATGCGCGGACTAGGACAGACGGCGTTCCGATACTCGGAGTCGAGATCAGGATTATCGACGAGTCCGGGGCAGATGTCGCCAGCGGCGTCGACGGTGAGGTTGTTACTCGCGGTCCCGATCAGTTCATCGGCTATCGGGATAGTTCGCTCGACCGGGCGGCTTTCACCGAGGACGGTTGGATGCACACCGGAGATCTGGGGAATCTTGATTCCAAGGGGCGACTCACCATCACCGACAGGATCAAGGACGTCATCATTCGGGCCGGCGAGACCATTTCGTCCGGCCAGATCGAAGATGTGCTGAACCAGCATCCGTCAGTGTTCGAGGCTGTTGTCGTTGCAGCGCCGGACGAGCGCTACGGCGAAGTTGCGGCAGCAGTGGTGATTCTGAATCCGAATGCATCGATAGACCTCGAGAGCATCCGTACGTATTTCGCAAAGTCGGGCCTCGCCAAGCAGAAGACTCCGGAGAAGTTGCTTGTTGTCGACGAGTTTCCGCGGACACCGGTCGGCAAGATCCGCAAGGCGGACATCCGTCGCGAGTATTTCCCGAAAATGTAGTGGAAGAAGGATGCCATGATCGACTTGAATGCACTGCGCATCCCCGTGATGGCTGCGCCCATGTTCATCGTTTCCAATCTCGACCTGATCATCAGTTCGTGTCGAGCAGGAATTATCGGCGCATTCCCGTCGGCTAACCCGCGGTCTCCCGAATCCTTGGACAGTTGGCTCACGGCCATCCGTGAAGCAGAGGCTGAGTCTCTTTCGCGGGGTGAGCGATTCGCCCCGTTCTGTGTGAACATGCTGGCATCGAGTGCTTTGGACAAAGAGGCGCGGGCTAGAGCGCTTGCCACCGTGCGTAAGCATGAGGCGCCATTGATTCTGACGAACATGGGTGACCCCCAAGAGGTTGTCGACGCCGCCCACGAATGGGGCGGCAAGGTTTTTCACGATGTCACCACCGTGCGTCACGCGGAGAAGGCAGTGGCGGCTGGTGTCGACGGTTTGATGCTCGTGTGCGCGGGGGCCGGTGGTCACGCGGGAACGCTGTCGCCATTCTCCTTTCTGCCCAGAGTCCGCAAGTTTTTCGACGGGCCGATCATGTTGGCAGGTGGCATTGCCGACGGCAACGGGATTGCCGCGGCCTTGGCATTGGGCGCAGATCTGGTCGTGATGGGCACCCGCTTCATCGCGACCGCGGAATCCGGAACGTTCGGCGGGTACAAGGAAATGTTGGTCTCTTCGCGCAGCGAGGACGTGCTGTTCACCGATGCCATCTCCGGATTGCCGGCCAGTTTCCTCAAGCCTTCGATGGTTGCAGCCGGACTCGACCCGGACAACCTTCCGACACCATTGGGTATGCACCGACCGAACTTGCCGGCTGGGATCAAGCCGTGGAAGACGGTGTGGAGCGGCGGCCATTCGGTTGCGCTGATCGACGACGTGCCGGATGTGGCCACTGTCGTCGACAGGCTCGCAACAGAATTCGAAAATGCACGAGTAGTGGGGGATTGGCGCGAACGACTTCTCCGTTCGTTCTAGCGACTCCCAAGGATAGGCAGAACCGGACGCCGGTTCTGCCTATCAGCGCTTACCAGCCGGTGACGTCCCTGCCGATCAATCGTCGGGCGATGATCCATTGCTGTAATTCGTTTGCATCCTCGAAGATTTCGAGGATCTTCGCGTCCCGATAGAGTTCTTCGAGACGTACAGATTCACCCGTCTCTGCTGCACCACTTTCCGTCGCGCGACGCCTTGCCTGTCGCAGCGGTTCATCACCTCGCGAGTGATCGGGTTCAGGACGCAGGTTCGGACACCGTGTGGCCGGTGAGCCGGCCGCTCGGGTGGCGGCAGCAGTCCGTGCGATGTGGGCGACGTATCGGCAGCTGTACTTCTGGGCGTCGGTGGAGTTGTGGATAGCAGCTCGATCGCACGACGAGCTCAGACAGGTGCATCTTCGCGGGCAGGGAGCTCCGGGATTGCGTTCAAGAGTGTGCGGGTGTACTCCTCGCGCGGATGGGCAAACAGGTCGGCCACGGAGGATTTCTCGACAATCTCTCCGGACTTCATGACGGCTACGTTGTGTGCGAATATCTCGACAAGTGCCAGGTCGTGGGTGATGAACAGGTACGACACATTGCGTTCGGATTGAATGTCGAGCAGCAGGTTGATCACCTGTGCCTGCACTGACACGTCAAGCGCTGACACCGGCTCGTCGCAGACGATCAACGACGGATCAGTAGACAATGCCCGTGCGATCGCCGCACGTTGAAGTTGTCCGCCGGACAAGCTTGTCGGGTAGCGGTCGATCAGGTGTGACGACAAACCGACGCTGTCGAGAAGCGCTGCGACACGATCGCGATGTTCGCTCCTTTTCCCGATCGAGTGAACGACAAGCGGTTCCGCAACGGACTTCCAAATCTTCATCCTCGGATTCAGTGACGAGAACGGATCTTGGAAGATCATCTGCGCGTTCCGCCGAAATCCGCGGAGCGTGCTGGACTTCATTGCTCGGACATCTGCCCCGTCGAAAACTACTGTGCCGGAATCCGGTTCGATCAGTCTCAAGGCCAACCGGCCGGTAGTGGACTTCCCGGCGCCCGATTCGCCGACCAAAGCCAGGGTTTCGCCCTTGTTCAGGTCGAACGAGACGTCGGATACCGCACGTCGGTTCTGTGCGCCGGTACCAAAGGATTTGGTCAGATTCCGTACTTCGAGGAGTGGCATGGATCTCCGATCTGGATTGTGGCCTGCGTCATGACGTGATGGGTTACAGTATGAACCTAGTATACGAAGTATGTAACTAGTATCCAGATGACCGAATGTGCTTTCCTTCAACAGTTTTCTTCTTCCGTGTGCCAAGTTTGTGTATTTGGAAACATGTCAATTCGTGTCGGATCGGCCTCGAGAGGTGGAATGAATCGTGAATCTGACCCAACTGGCTCGGCAGTACGAGGACAAGATTGCCGTCGTCATGGGAACGTCGGGTAAGTCGTTGACGTATCGGCAACTCGAAGAACAGTCGAATGCGATTGCGCACCTGTTTCGATTGCGGGGGCTTGCTGCCGGCGATCACATCGCGATTCTCATGGAGAACGAGATAGACGTTTTCCCTGTTGTCTGGGCGGCTCAACGTTCCGGGCTGTTGTATACACCGGTCAATTGGCATCTCAGCGCCGACGAAGCGGCGTACATCGTCGAGAATTGTGGTGCACAACTGCTCGTGCATTCCGAGTCGTTGCGGGACCTGGCTGTCTACTCGGAATCGACTGCACCGCTGGTGAAGTCACGTTTGTCGGTGAGGTCTGATTCCGAAGATTCGCTCGAGGCGGCAATCGACGGACTCCCGGTCACTCCGATATCCGACGAAACCGAGGGCTACTACATGCTCTACTCGTCGGGGACCACGGGCAGGCCGAAGGGAATCCTCCCGGAACTGACCGGACAACCTTTCGGCGCGGGACTCAGCATCGATTCGCTGATGGCATCAGCGTTCGGATTCGGTCCGGAAGCGGTCTACCTCAGCCCGGGCCCTCTCTACCACGCCGCGCCTCTCGGTTGGTGTCTGGGAACGGTGCGTAACGGTGGGACGGCCGTAGTCATGGAGAAATTCGACGCGGAACGCACTTTGGGTCTGATTGAAAGGTTCGAGGTCACACACGGTCAGTTCGTTCCCACGATGTTCGTGCGCATGCTCAAACTCGACGACGCCACCCGAGCGCGCTACGACGTCTCCAGTATGAAACTGGTGGTCCATGCAGCTGCTCCATGTTCCATCGAGGTCAAAGAACGGATGATCGAATGGTTCGGGCCAAAACTTACCGAGTTCTACTCAGGTAGTGAAGGCACCGGATTCTTTATGATCGACTCGCCGAACTGGTTGACTCACAAGGGATCTGTGGGTCAGGCCATTCGTGGGGTCGTTCATATTTGTGACGACGACGGGATTGAACTCCCCGCGGGTGAGATCGGATCTGTGTGGTTCAGCGATATCGGCCGCTTCGAATATCACGGTGAGCCCGCGAAGACGGCGGAGTCCTTCAACGACAAGGGCTGGAACACGCTCGGAGATCTCGGGCACGTCGACCAAGACGGTTATCTCTACCTGTCCGCGCGTCGGTCCGATCTTATCCTGTCCGGGGGAGTAAATATCTACCCTCAGGAAATCGAAGACGCACTGGCCATGCATCCAGCAGTGTCCGACGTCGCTGTCATCGGACTTCCCGATGACGAAATGGGGCAGAAGGTCCATGCGGTGATCGCTCCGGCATCCGGCGTTATTGCCGACGACGCTCTGGCGGCCGAGATTATCAAGTACTGCCGTGCGCATATCGCGGGATACAAGACCCCGCGGTCGGTGACTTTCGGGGACGTTCCACGCTTGCCCAGCGGAAAGATTCTTCGGCGTGAACTCATCGCCGACTTCGAGAATCAGACAGCACAGTGACCGATCATCGGCCGTCGCGCAGATCAAGGAGTGCAATGCGGACTTCCACATCCTCGAGATGGTTCGTACTGGCCGCGGCCGGGGCCTTGGTGCTGTCCGGATGTGGATACGGTCCGGGTAGCGTCGGTGCCGAGATCGACCCGGCATCGACGGAGGTCGTGTTCGATCCTAATGCGGGACTTATCGTGGCAACTACTGCGGTACCCACCGGATTTGATCCTCATCGGGAGCGAACTGCAGGTGAGAGGCCCTACTATTTTCCGGTATTCGACAGACTGACGAGGCTTGACGAGAACCTGCAGCCGACGCCGATGCTGGCGGAGTCCTGGGAATTGGCACCCGACGCGATGTCGCTGACGATGAAATTGCGAACCGACGTCTCGTTCCACGACGGTGACGCTCTCGACGCAGAAACGGTCAGACTCAATATCGAACGGGCGAAATCTCTCGAGGATTCGACGGTCAAACCCTTCCTGTCGACGGTGACGTCGGTGGAGGAAATCGACCAGCACACAGTCGAATTCAGGTTCAATGCCCCGAGTCCTGACTTTGCGGTGTCCTTGGCCGGGCCAGTGGGAGCCGTGATGAGCAGAACTGGAATCAGTGACCCTGCCGTTGATCTCCGCAAGTCGCCGGGTCTCCACGGATCCGGCCCGTACGTCGTGGAAAAATTCACTCCTAGCCAAAGTGTGACTTACGTCCGAGCCCCCGGCACTAACTGGGACGCTGATGCGGGAAGGTTGGCACGGCTGGAGATCAGATACGTCGCTGACGACAGGACGCGAGACTCGGCGATTCGGGCCGGCGAGATCGATGTGGCCCTTGTCAACGGCGCCGTTTCCCAGGCAATCAAGCAAGCGGAACTCGCAGCGCAGGGAAGCACACTGCGACTGGTCGAGCGCGAGACCAATGTTCTTGCAGCTCTGTGGTTGCGATCGGATCGACTCACCGATCCTCGCGTCCGACAAGCGTTGGTCTCGGGTATCGATCGTGGCGCGATCGCCGACGGCTACTTCCAAGGTATGTGTGCGTCCTCCGCGCAACTCTCCCGCGCGGGATTCGCGGGCCACCTCCAAGATTTCGAAGATCCATATCCTTTCGATCCGGAACGCTCGAAGGAATTGTTGGCCGAAGCCGGATATGTGGACGGCATGGACTTCGACTTGTCCTACATCGCGGGTCGTGAGGCGTTGCCCGTGATCTCTTCGGACGATTTGGCGAGATCAGGGGTTCGCAGCAGACTGCAGCCCGGCACGAGTATCGAAGCGCTCACTGCATACAGGACTTCGCAGACCGATTCGTTCATGTTCCAGGTTGCGCCGATGGGAACCGTTGCGGAGACCGTCAAATGGATTCAGTCCAAAGCGGGACTCGAGTTCACGGATCCGTTGATTGCCGATCTGGCTGCGAAGGCCTCCCGAGCAGTTTCGCCCGAGGAACGTGAAAGCTCGAACGCGGACTTGGTGAGGGCCCTTGCTGATTCAGCTGCGTTTGTTCCGATCTGCCACTTCAACTCGTACTATCTGGTTGCCTCCGACGTGATCGGATTCTCGTCGGCAACCAGCCCTGAAGCCCAGTACATGTTGGATCTTCGCAGTGTAGGTCGGGCGAAATAGTCATGGAGACAAGGTAAATGAAAACTCTTCGACGCGTAGTTATCACCACGCCACTGTTGTTTGTTCTCGTCAGCTTCTCCGTGTTCGCCATGATGGCAGCGGCACCGGGAGACCCGGCTGTGGACCTGGCGGGACAGAACGCGAAGCCTGAGGACATTGCCAGGGTACGAAGCGAGCTCGGACTCGACCAACCACTGTTGGTTCGATACTGGGACTGGCTATCCGGTGCTGTCACCGGCGATTTCGGGATTTCGTACAGTCGTCGGCAACCGGTGTCGGAACTGATCAGTTCTCGCTTGGAACCCACACTCTCACTGGCTCTGGTTGCGATCTTCTTCGCGGTGATCATCGGAGTCGGATTCGGGATTCTTGCAACAGTGCGGCCGGGTGGAATTGTCGATCGATTCGTGTCGGTCATTTCGTCCATCGGCATTGCGCTTCCTCAGTTCTGGGTCGGGATGCTGTTGGTCATGGTGTTCTCGCTACAGCTCAAAGCGATGCCGGCAACCGGATACGTACATATCAGTGATGGATTGGCGCCCTGGGCCGCGCACGTGATCCTTCCCGCCCTCGCGCTTTCGTTGATGCCCGCTGCCGAGTTGATGCGACACGTGCGAAGTTCCGTTTCCGAGGTGCTGGACAAGGACTTCGTCTTGACGGCGCGGGCCAAGGGAATGTTGACGGGACCCATCTATTTCAAGCATGTGGTGCGCAATGCCGGGATCCCGATCGTCACAGTGCTCGGCATCCGCATCGCCCAGCTGCTGGGCGGCACTGTCGTGATCGAGACATTGTTCGGGATTCAGGGACTCGGAACTTTGACGGTGGACAGTGTGCTCGGACGCGATATGCCCACGATTCTCGGTGTCGTGGCCCTGGCAACGGGTTGTGTACTCGTGATCAACCTTCTTGTGGATTTGTCGTACCGATTCATCGACCCAAGGACGGCGCAGTGATGTTGCAACGTAAGGACGCAGTCGAATCATCGGCGCCACGAAAGGTTCGAGGCGAATCGATAGCGAGCAAGATGTTCTCCGATTTGCGGAGCGACACATTATCTTTCGTGGCATTCATTTTTGTCAGCGCTGTAATTCTGATTGCAATCTTCGGGCCGCTGCTGGTGTCGACCGACCCGAATCAGCTGAATCTGCGGCACGCACTGGCGAGACCCAGCTCGGAATTCTGGTTGGGAACAGACGATTTGGGTCGTGATCAGTTCAGTCGTTTGATCTACGCCACCCGAGTGACGTTGCTTGCTGCAGCCGAGGCGGTAACAGTCTCGTTGATCATCGGACTGCCCCTCGGCCTTGTCGCGGGATATTTCGGTGGGAAGGTCGATTCGGTTCTGAGTCGCCTCAACGACGCCCTCATGAGCGTGCCGGCTCTGATCCTCGCTATCGCAGTCGTAGCTGTTGTCGGACCCGGACTGACCACATCGATGTTCGCAATCGGTGTCGTGTTCTCACCGTCGATCTTCCGCCTGGTCCGAGGCTCGACGATGTCGGTGCGTTCGGAGACCTACGTCGAAGCTGCCGTCGCAATCGGCGCTCGTTCTCCTCGAATCATGTTCGTTCACGTGCTCCGCAACATCTTTCCGCCAGTGCTGGTGCAGATCAGTCTTCTCATCGGCATTGCCATGATCGCTGAAGCCAATCTGAGCTTTCTCGGCTTGGGCGTAGTGCCGCCGGAAGCGAGTTGGGGAAGCATGTTGCGCACGGCGTTCGACACCTTCTACGCTGCACCGTTCCTCATGTTCGCACCCGGATTGGCGATCGGACTGACAGTTCTCGCATTTTCTCAACTCGGAGACGGACTGGGCGGGGCACTTACAGGAAAGAAGGCCTCACGATGACACCTCGACTTGATCGAAACACACTGACGGTCAAGGACCTGAGCGTCGAATTCACTGCTGACGGGACGATTATCCGTCCGGTCGACGGAGTAAGTCTGTCCATTCGAGCCGGGGAAATGCTGGGATTGGTGGGAGAATCAGGATCGGGTAAGAGCGTTACTTCTCTTGCCGTCACAGGTTTGACAGACTACACCGGCGGCCGCGTTGTCGGTGGTTCGGTACACCTGGAAGGGACCGATATTCTGTCCCTCGCTTCCCGGCAGCGATCCGACGTGCTGGGCCGCGACATCGGAATGATCTTCCAGCAACCGATGCGAAGCCTGAATCCGACGATGCGGATCGGCAATCAGGTAGCCGAGGTGATTCGGCGACATCGTCGATTGAGCAAACGTGAGGCCTGGAACCAGGCTGTCGAGATGCTCGACCGAGTTCGAATCCCTGAGCCGCACAAGCGTGCCCACGACTATCCCTTCAGTTTCAGTGGCGGTATGGCGCAGCGCGTAATGATTGCGATGGCTTTGGCGTGTCAGCCCAAACTGATGATCGCAGACGAGCCGACTACTGCTCTCGACGCAACGGTGCAGGCGCGAGTGATGGACTTACTTCGTGAGTTGCAGCAGGATCTCGACGTTGCGGTGCTGTTGATTACCCATGATCTGGGGGTCGCCTCGGGTTACTGCGACAGGATTGCGGTGATGTACTGCGGTCAGATCGTGGAGCAAGGTTCCACCGCGGATGTCCTGATGCGCCCGACGCACCCGTACACGCGAGGCCTCTTGGACGCCACTCCGATTAGGGGATCGCGCGAGAGACTGCTGCCGATCGTGGGAAATGTTCCGCCTGCGGCGGATCTACCGTCGGGGTGCAGATTCCACCCACGCTGCCCGCTTTCCTTACCGGGTTTGTGCGACAGCGCGTTGCCTGTGCTACATCTGGACGAGATGGGATGCGGTGACCGGTGTATTCACCCTGAATCGGCAACCAGACTGGTATCCGAGGTCTCGGCTGGATAGAGCATATCCATCGACCGACAATGCGCCCGATCTCGAATGCACATCGAGACCGGGCGCACTCGTCCAGGCTCCGAAATTAACGAGGTGCCATACGGATTGCTCCGTCCAGGCGAATGGTTTCGCCATTGAGCATCGGATTCTGCACGATGTGTGCCGCCAATGCGCCGTATTCGCTGGGATCACCGAGGCGAGAGGGATGCGGTACCTGAGCGCCGAGTGATCGCTGCGCCTCCTCGGGCAAGGAACCGAGAAGCGGCGTCTTGAACAAGCCGGGCGCAATGGTGTTGACGCGAATCTGCAGTGACGCGAGGTCTCGTGCAATCGGCAACGTCATACCGACAACACCGCCCTTGGAGGCGGAGTAGGCAGCCTGTCCGATCTGGCCTTCGTAGGCGGCGACGGAAGCTGTATTGATGATGACACCGCGCTCGCCGTCGATCGACTCGGTGTGCGAAATGCGCTCGGCTGCAAGACGAATCACATTGAAGGTTCCGATGAGGTTGACGGTGACAATCTTTGTGAAGTCGGCAAGCGGAAACGCGCCGTTCTTGCTCACGGTCTTGATCGCGTTGCCGATTCCTGCGCAGTTCACTGCGATGCGCAGTGTTCCCATTCTTTCCGCGGCATCGAGGGCTGCTGCGACCTGGGACTCGTTGGTGACGTCCGCTGCGACGAATTGAACACGGGGGCCGAGTTTCTCGGCTACTACTGCACCCGCTGATGACGGGAGGTCGATGATCACGGCGCTGGCGCCGAGATCGACGAGCTTGGTGACGGTGGCGAGTCCGAGTCCTGATGCGCCGCCCGTGACGACAGCTACGTTGCCGTTGATTTCCATTCGTGTCCTTTCGACGGTTCCGGCTTCATTCCGAAACTCCGTATACATAGTGCACTATGTTGTCTATGATGGTGGGAAGGGGATGCATACTCCTCGGGGGCATCCAAGAGCGGTAGTGGGAGTGAAATCAATGAGCGGACCATTGCAGGGTCTTCGGGTTGTCGAGCTTGCAGGCATCGGACCGGGACCACACGCGGCAATGATGTTGGCAGACATGGGTGCCGACGTGATTCGTATCGAACGGCCGACAGGTGGGCTTGACCTGTTCGACGGCGATATCGATTACACGCTCCGGAACCGTCGAACGCTGACTGTGGATTTGAAGTCCGAATCCGGGAGGGACCTGGTGCTCGATCTAGTCGAGCATGCCGACGTACTACTCGAAGGCAACCGCCCCGGAGTGGCCGAGAGGCTCGGAGTCGGACCGGACGTGTGTGCGCGTCGAAATCCGGCACTCGTATACGGGCGCATGACCGGTTGGGGTCAGGACGGTCCGCGGAGCAAGGATGTCGGGCACGACATCAACTACATCTCCACCACCGGAGTACTCCATGCAATAGGCCGCGAGGGGGAACGCCCCGTCCCGCCGATCAACTTGGTCGGCGACTTCGGCGGTGGGTCCATGTTCCTCGTGGTGGGCGTGCTTGCGGCGCTATTCGAGAGGCGAAGTTCGGGTCTCGGCCAAGTCGTGGATGCAGCAATGGTCGACGGTTCGACCGCTCTGATGCAGGCAATGTGGTCACTGCGAGGGCAGGGCCGGTGGAGTGACGACCACGGTACCAATCTTCTCGACGGAGGCGCACCGTTCTACGACACATATGAATGCTCGGACGGCCGTTGGGTAGCCGTGGGGGCACTCGAGGCGCAGTTCTACGCAGAACTACTTGAAGGACTTGGACTGGACCAGACACTACTTCCACCGCAGATGGATCGAAGCGGCTGGTCGCGACTGCGTGCGGATTTCACGACGATCTTCGGATCAAAGGATCGTGACTACTGGACTGGTGTGTTTTCGGGAACCAATGCGTGTGTGACGCCAGTGCTGTCGATGTCGGAGGCAGCTGAGGACGAGCACCTCCTTTCAAGAGCGACGTTGGTGGAGATCAACGGTGTGCCGCAGGCGGCGCCCGCGCCGCGCTTTTCCCGTACCGCGTCCGGCAAGCCGAGTATGAACAACGTCGCGGTGTTCGCGGACGAGGTGCTGGCAGATTGGCGGGCGAGGGCAGTCCACGCCGGCTTGTGATCGCGAATGGCCATAAGGGAATATCGGCGTCGACTGAAGAGCCGTACCTATGCAGATCCCGAAGATCTGAACAGTCGAGGTCATGCCGGCGGTCGTCTCCGCGGTCGGCTATGAGGCCTGGCGGCAGCGCTATCGTCAATCCAGGTGGTCGGATTACTTCGATCGCATCGACGGTGCGAGGTTCTGGCGCGGACGCAAGATGATCTTTCCGTTTTTGTCTCTCTGGGTTTTGGTTCCGCACCTCGCTTTGCCGGTGAGACGACGGCGCTGCATCAGATCATCGACCGTGCCGGGCGGCCCCATTCTCTGCGTCGTCTAGGCGCTGTCGGTGTGCCGCCAAGGCGGTTCTCTCCTAAGTGGTGGAAGGGCGGACTACTACGTTCGTGTTATCGGAAGTGACCATTCGGTGGCTCCTTGTCGGTCGAACACATGGTCGATGTCGCCGCGGACGTGCTCAACCTCAGGATCGTGCCGTTCCGTTTTTCTTCGACTCAGAGGAACCCACGCCCCGTCGGCTCCGCCATTTGGTGATATGCCGTTGAGTCCGAGGCGGCATGGAGAATCAGAGAGGCGCCCAATGGCGTCGAGAGCGGTCCATCGATGCTCGGATCTCGCTGTGATCGACCGGCAACTCGCCGTCAGAGAAGATAGTATACGTGTACGGTCTTAGGGGTCGAACTCGGTGTAGTGCTGAGAATGTATTCAGGAGGTTTATTGATGCCAACCGTAAAGCAAGTGTCCCGAGAGCCGCTTCGCCGCGAGCTGATCGCGGCGGAAGCGATCCAGCTTCTGAAAGAAGTCGGGTCGGACAAGCTCACCATGCGGGCACTAGCATCCAGACTTGGTGTATCGGCGATGGCTCTCTATCACCATGTGGATGACAAGGAGGAGCTTCTCAGGCTGATCGGAGACGACATCCTGGGCCGCATCGAGTTGCCGGACCCTGAGAGCGCGCCGTGGCAGGAACTGTTTCTGTTCGCGACTCATGCCTCGATGGACGCATTGTGTAGTGTTCCCGGGCTCAGTGCAGTGCTGCTGTCGAGCAAGCTGTTAGAGAATGCGCGCTCCCTGGTTGTGTTCAGCCTTCGACAGTTCGAGCGGGCAGGCCTGTCAAATACGGACGCGCAGGCAGCGTATGCAGGGGTTCAGCTTTTGTGCCTCGGTCGACTTGTCGTGCAGGAAAACATGAACTTCGCAGCCCATGGTGGTGTTTCACGTGACGCCGAGTTGAGCGGTTACATGGATATCCTTCGTAGCGACGCGACATTCGACCGGGCGCTCCTTGCGCTCCTCGAACCCTACGTAACGGACGCCTGATCGTTCGGGGCGAGCGCTTCTACGGCAACTGCACAGTTCGATTCCGCATAGTCCATCGGTGCGAGCGCCTCGTATTATGTAGCGGCCGAACCGGTATCCGTCCACTTGATCCATGTTTTGTGGCGAGGTTGAAAGAGTGAATCTGCGTTCCGCGAAGTGAATTGTTGAGTGTCGGCGCGGAGTCGATCCGGTTGTTGGCGCGGGCTACGGTCCAACGGGATCTACCTACCGGTTTGAGATGTCATGCATTGAATCCTGCCCTCACGATGTCGATATGCTACTCGGGCGGGGATTTCAAGCTGCGCCGCAAAATCTTCCCTGAGGCGGTCATCGGAAGTGCGTCGACGATAACTACTGTTCGTGGATACTTGTAAGCTGCCATCCGATCTTTGGTGAACCACACAAGGTCCTCCGCACTGACAGTGTGGTCACCCTTGACCGTGACGTAGGCCTTGACCGACTCGCCACGGTATTCGTCGGGAATACCGACCACCGCAGCCTCTTTCACGGCTGGATGAGAATAAAGCACATCCTCAACTTCTCGTGGCCATACCTTGTAACCACTGGCGACGATGACATCTTTCTTACGATCCACGACGTAGAACCAGCCGTCATGGTCGAAGTACCCCATGTCGCCTGTTCTCAGGCGGCCCTTCTCAAACGTTTCAGCTGTTTCCTCGGCGTTGTTCCAGTACGCCGGCACGATCCTGGGTCCCGCGACGACGAGTTCGCCAACCGACCCAGTCGCAAGCGCGCGACCACTGTCGTCCACTACCCATGTTTCACAGTCGAAGACGGGCTTGCCTACAGAGAGGGCGCCCGAGAGCGGATCGACCGGGGCGACTTCGCCGACAGGTACCGACAGTGCTGGAGACGTGGTTTCGGTCATTCCGTAGGCGTTGTAGATGTAGCGCCCGAACTTGGATTCGAATTGTTCGACCACTGACGGTGGAATGGGCGCTCCTCCCGATGCGACGGTCCGTAGCGAGGAGAGATCGTCGCGGGTGGCTTGGGGATCATTCATCAACGCGATGAAAACGGTGATGGCTCCTACGGTGAAAGCAGGGCGATGCTCACGAATTGCATCGAGGATGACTCCGGAATCGAATCGGTATGTGAGGGCTAGCGACATGCGAGCCGCGAACGCTGCCGCGATATGGCCGCTGAGTCCGGTGACATGGAACAGAGGAGCAACTCCGAGAATGGTGTCACCTGCGGTTAGTTCGAACCAGTCGCGGTAGGCCTCGCCGCCCAGGACGACATTGCGATGAGTATTTGTGGCGCCTTTGGGAGCGCCCGTTGTGCCGGAGGTATAGGTGATCACAGCGATGTCGTCCGCGGTGGTAGCGGGTGAGGTGAGTTTGCGATCAGAATATTCCGAGACGAGTTCGCGAAGGTCGTGTGCGTCCGCCCGAGTACGCGGTCCGGACGGGAGGACCCTTGAATCGTTGCGGGACTGATAGTCCCTCTCGTCGGTCGTGACCACAATGGTCACCGAGGAATCTGACAGGACTGGAACTCCGTACGAGGTATAGAGCGAGTCCAGTGTGATCAGCGCAGTGGCTCCGGAGTCATCGAGGATCCGCCCCAATTCGCGTGATTTGAGCATTGGGTTGGCAGAGACGGCAACCGCACCGGCCTTCCAGATCGCTACGAGTGCAATCACGTATTGCGGCACGTTCTGCAGGTAGAGCACGACTCGGTCACCGGACGCGAGGCCGCGATCGAGGAGGGCGGCGGCCAAGGCGCTCGATTCGCGGTCGACCTGATCGGCTGACAGTATCGCGTCGAAGTACCTGATCATCGGCGCGTCACGGTCCGCAGCAACGGCTTCGTCGAAAAGGTCGAGTGCGGTTTTGTCGCTCTGCGTCGCAGTCGATAGCGGTGTCCCGGTTGCTACGACTTCCGGACTCTCGTCGATCATCGTTGTCGTTCCTAATCTGTGTGGAATTGAATCGTCACGCTGGTTGTCAAGCACGGTGCAGGGTGAGGCCCTGGGCATTGAAGAAGAAACCGCCAGCGGTGATGAGAGCGCGTCGAGCGCCGTCGACCTGCCTGTCGCCGGCACGTCCTTGTAACTGGTGAACCGCTTCGCGGATATGGCCGGAACCCTGGGTTGCGCCCTCGGAAAGGGACCCACCGTGCGAATTGACGGGTATCCGCCCATCGATCAGTACGCGTTGTTCTTCTTCGACCCAGTGCGATTGGAGAAACGCACCCGCTTCGCCGGGCGCGCACCAGCCGGCGTTCTCGATCCAGTTGAGAGTGATTGGGGTGAATCCGTCGTACGGGAAGTAGACGTCGATGTCGTCGATCCAGAAATCGCTCTTGCGTTTAAGTGCCTCGATGACCACCTGCTGGCCGTGTTCGCGGAGGCTCGTTGTCTGATCTTCTTCGTTCTTGGCGCGCTGGCCGAGCGCTGCTGCTTGAATCAGAACTGGCGGCAGAGGCATGTCGGCCGCTCGTTCCGCGGTGGTGACTACGAATGCGTCGGCGCCGTCCACGGCAATGTCCATATCGAGCAAGGACAGGGGGGAGCGGATCATCCGAGCATTCATATAATCCTGCATGGACATCGGAGTCCGTATTGCCGCTGCCGGATTACGTGCAGCGTTGCTTCTGTCGTTGATTGCGACGAGTCCGAAATGTTCCTTGGGAACGTTGAACTCATGCATGTAGCGTGCGGCCCAGCCCGTGTATCCGGTGCTGGATGCCATGGTTTCGGGGCCGGGCTGGGGGTCGGAGAGACCTGCGGTTGCAATGCGACGGTACGGATCTTTCAGCGCCGAGGACGTGTTCCAGGCCTGTCGGTATGCAGCGTGGTACACCAGGACCGTGTTGCACAGGCCGCTGTGGACGGCGGCGGCGGCGATCGCGACGTGGTCGACGACCGGGATCAGCGGATTTCCCGACCACGTGATCTCGGGAATCCCCAGCGTGGACTGCATGACCGCTGCCGATGGCCAGGACCCGCAGATTCCGTCGATATCGGAGGCGCGAAGTCCGCACAGGCGCAGCACGTCGATCGATGCCTCTGCGGCCAGAGACGTCTGACTGCGCGCGGTGTTTCGTGCCGTGAACCCGGTCGTCGAGGCGCCGGCAATGGCCACCCGGTCCTTCATGGGGTTTCGTGAGTCGATCATTTAGCTGCCTCGGAACGTGTGAGTCGGAAAACGGGCATCGGCGAACCGTTTCGCTCGATCCAGTCGAGTTCCACAGCTGCTCCTATAACGACTTCGTCGTTGGTTCCGCCGACCACCGTGGAGGTGAATCTCACTCCGGGTGCATCTGCGAGATCGATGGACGCCACTGGGTACGGCGTCGAGTAGTCGACGCCGTCGGCCGGTGGTCCCTGGTTTAGGAAGATCACCATAAAGATGGTCCCTGACCCGGAGACCGATGTAGGTACCACTCGTGTCGACCAGCACTGCGGACACACAGGTTTGGGTGGGTGGTGCCATTCGTCGCAGTCCTGGCATTTGCTGATGACAAGCTCATGCCTCAATCGGCCTCGGTAGTGCGCTGCGTTGTCGTGTGTGATGGGTTCCCCGGGAAAGGCACGCACCAGTGCCTCGTCGTCGATTTCACTGCTGGTCAAGACTTTCCCTCCAGTGGCGGCGGCTATGCATATCTACCAACTGACCGGGCAGGCGTTCGTTATGATTGCCCGCCCGGCCACGAACTGACTGACTACTTTCCTGCGATCAGGTTCATCCCGTTCTCACGGAGAAAGAGTCGACGTTTGTTCTCGTCGAGACCGGCGACCTTGTTGTAGAAGTCGGCGGGTTCTCGCAGGCCCTCCGCATGTGGCCAGTCCGAACCCATGAGCAGTGTCTCGTCGGAACCCAGGTTCTCGATCATGCTGACCGTGTCGTCCTCGGGGTAGGGAACGACTCGTACATGCTTCTTGAAGATGGTGCTCGGTCGCTCGGTCAGCTGACCGCCCAACCAACGGCCGTTTCGAGCCATTCCCCGACTCTTGTCCATGTGCCGGATGAAGTGTGGAACCCATTCGGCACCGAATTCGCTCACCAGGACCTTGACGTTGGGAAATTTTCCGAAGACATTGTCGTAGATGAGAGCGGAGAGCGTGTCGGTGATGGGCCGTTCGCCGTATGTGTTCTGCCATTGCCAGGCCGAGAACTGGAACGGCGGGACGAGACCCCATCCCCACTGGGATGCGACGTTGTCCTGGTAATGGAACTCGGCGATGTGGTAGCAGACGACCGCTTTCGCCTCGTTGATTCGTGCCCAGAATGGGTCGAAGTACGGGTCTCCCGGGGAGCGGCCGTATGCCGGTCCGGCTGGCAGGGTGATGAACCGGGCGCCGGCCTCGAGGACTCGGTCGAGTTCCGCGCATGCTCGGTCGAGGTCACGCATGGAGAGCATCGCTGGTGCGTAGATGCGGTCCTTGTATGCGAATCCCCAGTCCTCGTCGATCCACTTGTTGAAGGATTCGAGGTTGTCGTAGAGAGGGTCGATGCCGTCGAGGTACTGCTCGGCCATCAGGGCCCACCCGCCCGGGTACATGATCGACTTCTCGATCTGTTGCTCGGTGAGCTGGATGAGCCGTGCATCACGGTCGAGGTATTCCTTCTGCATCGGCTCGTAGAACCTGTCGGCGTCCGCAGTGTCGCCGGACGCACGTTGCTTGAGCATTTCGACGAGTGACCCGGGTACGTAGGCCTGATCGAGATCGTTCTCGAGTGCGGTGACGATGCGGTCGTTTGCAAGCAGGATCTTGCGGCCGCTGGCGGACAGGATCGGGCGCACGGCCGTGTCGATCTTGGCTTTCGGTAGGTGCCGAGTGAAGCAGTCTTCGGCCTCGTAGGAGTGCTGATCGAAATCGGTCAGCTGGTAGGGAAGCTCACCGACAGTGCTCTCGATGATCGCCATCAGGTGTCCTTTCGTAACGGAGTCGTCGGATCGACCGAGACTCGGCGGCCGATCTTGGTCGCGTCTTTTCGTGGCTCCGTGAGTAGCCACTCGGTCAAAAGCAACTATACATGTAAAGCTCTAGATCTGCGGTCGTTTCAGGGAGGTGAAATAGGGGTTTACGGCTGCCCGAAAGAGGCTACTATACGTGTATAGTAGGGGTTCGTCGTGCTTAGTGCGACGCAATCGGTCGTTGAAAGGAATGCATCGAATGTCGTTGAAAATCGGGACACGTCTCTACAGCACTGTCAGTGATGTGCAGGTCATCGTCGTGCGCCTTGGCGACGCCGACAGTATCGTCCATTGTGGTGGGCAGCCGATGGCGGAGTCGCCCGTGGAACTTGACGGCCCGGCAGCGGCGCTGGACGGCGAAGTTGTTGTCGGCAAGCGTTACGAGGAGGCCAGTCTTGGTCTCGAGGTCCTCGTGACCAAGACTGGCGCAGGTGTGCTGTCGGTGAATGGAAGTCCGCTCGTGGTCAAGAGCCCGCTCAGGCTTCCCGCATCGGATTGATCGATTTCCTTTCTGGGTCAACGTCCAGTGAACCGTGGCGTGCGACGCTCGAGGAAGGCACGCTTTCCTTCCTGGGCGTCGTCGCTGGGGCCGACCCACAGGACAGCCTGCTGTGCATCTCCGAGGGATGATTCCAGCGAGTTCTCGAGTGCGCGACGCATCATGAACTTGACTGCGCGCAGCGCGAGCGGTGCTTTGCCGCTGAGCTCGCGAGCGATCGCCAGCGATCGGTCGACAAGGTCGGCGTCATCGACCACCTCGGTGAGCAGGCCGAACTCCAGCGCAGTAGCCGCGTCGTAGATCTCCGACAGGGCAACCATCCGGAACGCGCGGTCGTAACCCATCGCGCGAGTGAACAACCAGGCGCCGCCCTCGTCCGGGAGCAGTCCGGCGCGGCCACTAGTATCGCCCAACCGTGCACTTGATGCGGCGATTCGGATATCGCAGGCCAAAGCGAACGTGAGTCCACCGTTGACCGCGATCCCGTTGACAGCACACAACACTGGTTTGTCGAGCCGGGTCAGAGCGGTAACTATGGCGTGTGAATGCTCGCGAAGCTCGCGTGCGCGGCCGACCTGAGCGGACAGATCGGCCGCGAAACCCGCGTCGGGTGATACATCGCCACCCGTGCAGAACCCGCGCCCGGTGCCTGTGACGATCAGTACTTTGAGCGAATCGTCGAGTCGGTAGCGAGTGATTCCGGCGATGATCTCGTCGCACATGCGTGGTGTGTATGCGCCGAGACGCTCCGGACGGTTCAATACAATTCGTGCGATGGAACCGTCGACGACCTCGAACCGGGCGTGCTCGGCGTCGGTCGGTGCAGAGTCGACGTTCACAGTGCACCGACCGAGGGGACGGACTGCGTGGACCTGATTGCGGAGCCCAATTCGTCGGACAGGGCTGACCATGTACCGCCCATCGCATCCAGCAGTGTCGAGCGCCGGACGTATCCGCTCAGTGGGTGCTCGAACGTGAGACCGATTGCGCCACAGACCTGAAGGCATGCTCGGGACGTGGTGTCCAAAGCCGATCCGGCGAAGGCCTTGGCCGTGGCAGAAGCCCAAGGAGTCGCATCTGACCACGCGAGTTCGATCAGATTCTCGGCTGCGGACACGGCGACATGGGCTTCCGCGAGACGGTGCCGTGGTGACTGATTGGCGCCGATAGGCCTACCGAACTGCTTGCGGTCGGAAATCTGTCGTGTCGCGATGTCTATCATCGCGCGCCCGGTGCCGACGAGCTCCGAGGCAAGCGCACGGCGGACGACCGACTCGATGACGGCCCAGTCGGAGCTGGTGTCGGTCGTCGCGTCCTCGGGGACTACGCCCCGTACCGCAACGATGCCGGAGGACGGGTCGAACCCGGATACCTGGCGGTATTCGATATTCTGCGTTGGTTCGACGAGAAGTATGCGCGTCGAACCGTCGACAACAGTGGGAACGAGTAGCGAACCGGAGTCCGACTTTCCCAGTACGACACCGTCGATGATCACTGCGCCGCGTTCGCTGCGTGATCGAGGTGACGGGTCACCTAGCGGGTAGACCATGCCGACCGCGTCACCGGATTCGAGTCCGATAGCCCGTGATACCACGGCGTCGAGGGCGCGAGATCCGATGGCAGTCCTGCCTTGTTCGACGAACAGGAGGTTGATGGCTGCTGCTTCGTCCTCGTCGAGAACGTCATCCCATCCCAACTCGTCGAGGCCCGTCTGTAGGTGCTCGGGTCCGGAGCCGAGCACTGCACGAACTGATCCGCGCAGGAGGTCGAGTGTGTCAGCGTCCATTATCGTGTTCCTTAGGTAGGCCGAGCAGTCGGTCTGCAATGATCGTTCGCTGTATCTCGCCGGCACCGCCGTAGACGGAGGCCGCGCGCGAGTACCACCACTCCTCTCGCCAGTGGACATCTTCGGGGTCGTCCCCGATCACGAACTGTGCGCCGATGAGTTCGCGTGCAGCGTCGAGCACGGACTGCTCGGCGGTCGCCAACAGGACCTTGTCGATGCTGGTTTCCGGCCCGGCTGTCTCACCGCGAGCGAGCTTGCCGAGAGTGCTGAAGGTACGAGCGCGTAGTGCTGCAAGGTGTAGATACGCGCGGCCGACCACGCGATCGGCAGTCGGACTCGCGCCCTGCTCCTTGCTGGACCGGCGCACGATCTGTCGGAGGTGAGCGGTGGTCGTCGCCATTCGCATCCAGGCGTAGATACCGCGTTCGTACTGTAGAAGGTCCATGGCGACTGCCCACCCGCCTCCAACCTCGCCAATGATCCGATCGGAGTCGACACGAACATCAGTGAAGAAGATTTCGGCGAGTTCTTCCCGGCCGCTGGCGAGCGCGATGGGGCGCCGCTCGACTCCAACCTGGTCGAGGTCGACCAGGAACATGGTCAATCCCCGGTGGCGGCTCTCGGTTGTACCGGTGCGGGCCAGGAGCACGATCTTGTCGGCCCGTGCCCCATAAGATGTCCAGACCTTCTGGCCATTGATGACGTACCCGCCCTCCGACTCGACCGCGCGGGTACGAAGGGAAGCGAGATCGCTGCCCGCTTCGGGTTCGGAGAAGCCTTGTGACCAGAGTTCTTCCCCGGTGAGCGCACGGGGAAGAAATCGACGCGCCAGCTCCGGAGCGTGGTTGACCACCGCGGGGCCGACTACTTCGAGCACGAATAGGTGATCGGGAATGGAGTAGCCGTCCGCCACCAGCCGGTCGTAAATTCGGCCACGATCTGCGGACGAACCACCCGTCCCGCCAGCCGATGTGGGCCATCCCCGGGTGGTCCACGACCTGTCGTGTAGCCAGCGCATGAGTCTGCGGGAGTTCACCATCTGGGAGTCCAGGTCGTGGGGGGGCTTCCGGAGGTCGACGAGTGCATCCCGTGCGTCGGCGAGTGCCGCCGCGAACGACCCCGTGATGTCGTCGCCGGCCGGTGACATCAGCTACCCCGCTGGGTGCTGAGGATGGTGCATGCGCTGATGCCGGGCGCGCCGTATACATGGGTGAGCGCGTTGGTCGCGCCGGCCACCTGTCTATCCCCGGCATCGCCGCGCAGTTGCGTCGTGGCTTCGAAGACCATCCGGAGCCCTGAGGCGCCGACAGGTTCACCATTCGCGATGAGGCCGCCGTCGGTATTGACCGGATGCGACCCGCCGATGCGCGTCTGGCCGGTCGCGATCAAGTCGGTCTGCTCTCCGTCGGAGCAGAGCCCCACTTCTGCCATGTGCATTACCTCGGCACCACTTTCGGTGTCTTGTAGCTGCCAGACATCGATGTCGGACGGCGTCAGCCCGGCGGCCTCGAAAGCAGCCTTGGAAGCCAACTGCGACGGGGTGGGAGGGAGATCAGCGGGCAGAGACGTCTGGAACAACTCGAACGACCCGTACTGGCGGCTTCGCAAGGTGGACGCCCTTACGAAAACTGGTGTGTCGGTGTACTTGTCGGCAACATCGGGATGGCAGACAACCAACGCGACGGCACCCTCGCTGGGTGAGCAGACCATGTACTGACGCAAGGGGAAGTTGATCATCCTCGACGACATGATGTCCTCTTCGGAGATTGGCTTTCGACGCCACGCATTTGGGTTGAGGGCGCCGTTCTCGTAGGACTTGACGGCCACCCGGGCCAGGGTCTCTTCCGAGATCCCGTATTCATGCATGTAACGCTGGATCTTCATTCCGAAGAATTGGGGATTGACGAACATACCGTTCTGGCCGTACCACTTACCGACGCCCCATGTCGTGACGTCCGCCGCAGCAAAGGCTCCACGTGGATGCTTGTCGAACCCGACAACCACGCCGAGTTCTCCGGTACCGGCGGTAATCATGCTGCCGGCGGTGATGAGGCTGGCAGCACCGGTCGCACAGCCGTTGAGGACGTTTACGAAGGGGAGGCCTGTCGGCCCGAGTTCGCCGACCATGACATCGGCTTGTCCTCCGTCGAGGCTTCCGCCGACGGCCAGTTCGATGGCCGGCCAGGTTACTCCAGCGTCGGCCAAGGCCTGCCGGATCGCAACCAATGCCATTTCCTGAGCAGTGAGGTCTGATCGACCGAAAGGATGAATTCCGATCCCGACGATCGCCAGCAAATCCTTATTCATGTGTACCTTCTAGCGTTGTAGTCGGGCGGGATAGTGGCCGGAAGGCGTAGGTAGAACGAGCGTTGCCTTCGGGGTCGGTTCCGAATGGCACCGAGACCGCCTCCACTTCGGTGCCGATCGAGACCAGCGTGCCGGCATCGGCTGTGGGCACGTCCAGGCGTGTCTGAACTTTGCATACGCCGTCGAGGTCGACGTAGCCGACGACGAAGCCTTCGAAGTCGGATTCGGACTCCGGGCCGTCGTAGGGTGCTTTCGGCTGGAAGGCTTGGGTGGTCCAGGTCCAGACCTTCCCGATGCGTGGCAGCGACTCAACGGTGATGTCCGCTGACTGACAGTGCCCGCACGTATGTCTGACTGGAAAGTGAACGCTGTCGCACGCGCCGCAGCGACCGCCGAGAAGTGATATCTCGTCGGCGCTGTTCTGTGTCCAGAGGCCCTCTGCGATGGGTGTCGATGTTGCCAATCCGCACGCTCCTTTTTTGATGGGGACGCGATCTGCCGTGCCAAGAAGTTGGCAGATTGCATTTTTGAATGTGTTCCCGATGGCCGACTTTACATGTACAGTTGGCGTGTGGCGCAAGTCTCATGCTGTGACCCACATGACATCGCGACAACAGCGCGGCCGATCGAGTCTGGAGTTAAATTGACTGCAAGCGTTGAGTACGAGGGACGGCTCTTCATTAACGGCGACTTCCGTGAGGCGGCCTCCGGCCGACGCTACGATGTCGTCAATCCGGCTGACGAATCAATCGTCGGGACCGCCGCGGACGCTGGACCGGAAGATGTCGCGGACGCTGTCGAAGCGGCACATAATGCGGCGCAGTCGTCGCGCTGGGCCACTGACCGCGATTTCCGCTCGAAGTGCATGGCTCAGCTTCAGGCCGGACTCCGTAAGGAAGCCTCCACGGCCAGAGCGTTAGCGACTGCCGAAGCCGGAACGCCGACGACGGCGACCATGACACACGTGGACGCACAAATCGAGGACATGTCATTCTTCAACGGCCTGATCGAGACGTGGCCGTGGGAGGAGGATCTCGGTCCGTACGAGTTGCTCGGGATGCGAAGCAACCGTCGCGTTCGGTACGAGTCCTACGGGGTCGTCGGTGCGATCTCCCCGTGGAACGCCCCGTTCATGACCAACATTTGGAAGGTCGGGCATTCGTTGGCGACGGGCAACGCTGTCGTACTCAAGAGTGCCCCGGACACACCACTGTCGGCCGGTGTCATCGCGAAGGTCGCGCAGGAGTTCACCGACATCCCCGCAGGCATCATCAACACGATCAGCTCGGCCGACAAGGCGATTGCCGGCGAGGCGTTGACCACTGATCCTCGGGTGGGACTGTTGCATTTCACAGGTTCGCCGGGGGTGGGGCAGCGCATCGCGCAGAACGCCGCGGTCGGGATCCGTCATGTGGTCCTCGAGCTGGGCGGAAAGTCAGCGAACATTATTTTGCCCGACGCGAATCTGGATATGGCAGTGATGCTCGGTTCGATGATGTGCATGCAGAACAGTGGTCAGGGGTGTGCCCTGGCCACCAGAATGGTCGTGCATACCGATGTCTACGACGATGTCTTGGCGAGACTGGAGGCAGTCGTCGGGGGGATGCCGTGGGGCGACCCGACCGATCCCGCAACAGTCGTCGGTCCGATCATCCGCGCGGAACAGTTGACCCGTATAGAGGGTCTGGTCGATCGCGCAGTGAGCGACGGCGCGCGGGTGATCGTAGGCGGCAAGCGCGGCGACCGCGGCGGCAAGGGGTTCTGGTACCTGCCCACGGTCGTTGCGGACGCGGACGAGAATTCCGAGATTGCCAAGACTGAGGTATTCGGGCCGGTGCTCACGGTGGTTAAGTACAGCGGCAACGACGACGAGGCCGTGCGAGTGGCCAACAATAGTGACTACGGTTTGTCCGGTTACGTGCAGTCCGGAGATCCCGATCGCGCATGGGCGGTCGCGAACCGCCTCAAGGCGGGCACGGTCAATATCAACAATTCGTTCTACCTGTCCCCGGATTCGCCGTTCGGCGGGTACGGAATCAGTGGCGTCGGTGTCGAGCATGGGCGCGATGGGTTCCGGGAGTACTTGCAAGTGAAGACAATTGCGAGCCCCGCTCCGTCGGAGTAACCCCCCGCAATCCGAAAACCAACATCATCGGCCGCGCAATTCCACATCGAATTGCGCGGCCGACCCGTAACTCCTCAAAACGGTCACCGATATGTCGGCCTGACCGCACCATGCGTATACGAATCGCAGCTCGTCGAAAGGAAACTTCGTGAAAGAATCAATCTTGGACGGCGTGAGAATCGTCGATATGACATCGGGGTTGGCAGGGCCGATGGCCACACGTCTGTTGGCCGAATCCGGAGCGGACGTCATCAAAATCGAGCGACCGGGCGGAGATCCGATTCGCGAACAACACCCGGCAGGCTTCTCGAACTGGAACCGAAGCAAGCGCAGCGTGGTGATCGACCTGCGAACGGATGCCGGGCGAGCCGAACTACACGCTTTGCTCGATGGAGCCGACGTTCTGATTCACAACTTCACGCCGGCCAGAGCGAAGGATCGGGGGCTCGACGACGCCACTCTGCGTGAGCAGTACCCCAACCTCATCGCTTCCTCCCTGACCGGCTTCATGCGCAACCATCCGGATGCGGAGAAGCCCGGTTACGAGGTCACAGTGCAAGCGCAGACGGGCGCAATGGATGAACAGATGGGTCATCGCGACGGACCCACCCATCTGCGAATGCCCCTCGCCGGTTGGACCACCGCGTATCTCGCAGCAGCAGGAATCGTGACCCGCCTGCTGCTACGCCTTCGGACCGGACAAGCAGGGCCTGTGCACACGAGCCTCCAGCAAGGAATGCTTGCCGCGATGGGGGCCTTTTGGAACAGGGAAGAACACCCGACGGAGTTCCTGAAGGCGAAGATCCCTCTCCCCAAGCGCCAGGCGTTCCCAGCGATAACACTGTTCGAGTGTGCAGACGGTCGTTGGGTCCAGACGCTCGGTGGATTCATGGAGAACCCTCTCGTGATCGAGACGATCGCAATGATGGGCGAGGAATATGTGTTCGTACCGTTCCAGCAGATGCCGACAGCCGAGCAGAAGGACGTGTGGATGCGGATGTTCCTGCAGCGGACATCCGACGAGTGGCTGCAGGCATTCTGGGACGGTGACGTACCGGCGGGGCTGGTGAATGAGTTGGGTGAGATCCTGACAGATCCTCAGGTAGTAGCCAATGGTCACATCGTCGAGGTCACCGATCCCATATGGGGGCGGGTACAGCAGAGCGCGAGCCCCTACATCACTTCGCCTGCGACCTCGGTGCAGCGGCCGGCTCCGACGTTGGACGAGCATCACGGCGCGCGTTGGTCCGAACGGGTCGACCCGATACGCGCCGACACACCGGCTCCGAGTCGCCCGCTCGAAGGGTTGAAGGTTCTGGACTTCGGCATGTTCCTCGCAGGACCGTTCGCACCGGCGATGATGGCGGACATGGGGGCCGACGTGATCAAGGTCGAGGCCGTCGGTGGAGACCGGATGCGTTTCTCCGAGCTGATGTTCATCGGCTGTCAGAGAGGTAAGCGCTCCATCGCCATCGATCTCAGCAAGCCGGAGTCACATGATGTATTGGAGCGGCTCGTTCGCTGGGCCGACGTTGTGCATCACAATCTCCGGATGCCTGCTGCACGATCCCTCGGCATCGACGAAGAGTCCTTGCGCGCAATCAATCCCGATATCGTCTATTGCCACGTCAGCTCTTACGGATCGAAGGGTCCACGGGCCGACTGGCCGGGGTACGACCCGATCGCTCAGGCGAATTCAGGGTTCATGAAGGCCGGAGCGGGCGAGGGCAATCCTCCGATGTGGACCCGTAGCGCCCCCATGGACTTCCAAACTGCGCTGGCCTCGCTGGTTGCGACGTTGCTCGCGGTTTATCACCGTGACCGGACCGGGGAGGCCCAGTTCGTGACTACCTCCCTACTGGGGGCGGCTGCGACGATCAACAGCGAAACCATGATCCGTGATGACGGAAGTTACTTCCCGGTACCGACTTTGGACCAGGACCAGCGGTTAATCAAGCCCGGCTACGGTATATATCAGGCTGCCGACGGGTGGATCGCGGTAGCCGCGATCAGTGCTGAGGACGTGGTTGCGCTGAGGAAGGCGGTGAACGCCGAACTGGAAGGCAGCATCGAGGAGTCGATTGCAGCTCTGAGTGTCGACAATGCCGTGACGAAACTGGCCGAGGTAGGTATCGCGGCTGACCGTGTCCGCGAGGATTACCAAGAACAATTCTTTGACGATCCCGACAATCAGGCGTCCGAGCTCGCCACTCATACCGAACACCCGCTGTACGGCCGCCTGGATCAGGCTGGCGCATTTTGGTCATTCGAGGACATGGGCCTCAGCCTCGACCGCACCGTTCCGCTGCTCGGACAACACACGACTGAGATCCTTGCCGAGATCGGCATCGAAGAAGCGGCGATCGGTCAACTATTCGAGCACGGAATCGCCGCCGAGCGCGAGATCGCATTCGTACCTCGCTGAGGCAGCACCTGGCTAGGCAGCAATGAGCGGGTGGAACCGAGATTTCCACCCGCTCATTTACTTGGATCGTCAGAGATCGAGCACGAGGCGAGGAGTCCGCGACCGCGAGACACAGATCATCATGAGCTCATGGGTCTCGTTGTCCTCCTCGCAAAGTATGGAGTCGCGATGGTTCAGGACTCCTTCGATGGATCGGAGTTACACCGATCCCACTCGCAATCAACAAGTAGTGCTCTGCCGCTGCGAGTTCGAAGTGCGAGATGCGAACGAGACGCCGGTGCAATCTGGCAGAGAACGAGAGAGGCCAGTTGGGCCTGCGGGTCAAGTCGACCTCGAGTGGATCCGTGAACGTGGCGGTAGACGTTCGCAGTGACTCGGCCGAGCGTTTGACGGGTTCGAGATTCAGTTTTCGATAGCGATTGCATATTCGGGGGAACTGGCTTCTGCTGCGACAGTGAAGGATTCAAGCTCAACAGGAACCGCGGCGTGCAGGGCCGTGTCACGTCCTTGTAGATCGGCTCCACATACCTTTGGCGCTTCCCTGTAGCCAATGGCCGTAGTCAGTGCTGGCCGAAGAGTCGACGATCAAGCGATCGTGTCGGGCGCATAGTGGTCGACTAGTGCAGTGACAGCTGCCTGAAAACTTGTGTGCTTACGAAGAACTACCGAGTATCGGGCGAGTTCACTGTCGCCGGCCGGTGTCGCGAAGTTTGCGCTTTCCTCCGTGTAGAGGCATCCGAGAACGAGTTGGTGCACACCGGCGTACGCCGTCTGGGCTTCGGCCCGGCAGAGCCCAGCGCGTTCGAACTGGTGGATGCTGAACAGTGCGAGAGCCCGCGCGTTCGGGAGTAGTCGGCTCGAGAGCAGTACTGAGCTCAATCCCGGCACGCTCAACAGCGCTTGGATCGATGCTTCGACCGCATAGAGGAAAAGCTCTCGCCAGGGACCGCTTTCGGGGTGAGGAAGTTCGATGCGACTAAGCAGCTCGTCGCCGACCAGGCGCAATAGATCGTTCTTGTTGTCGACGTGGTGATACAGCGCCGTCGCAGAGACATTCAAATGGCGCGCGAGCGTACGCATGGTGAGCTTGTCGGCTCCGACTTCACCGAGAATCTTCATTGCCGCCGCAGCGATCATCTTTCGGTCGAGTGGTGCGCGCGACTCCTCCTGTCGAACGGTCACAGTTCCCCCATTTGATCGTGGCATCACCCGAGAGGGTGTACTTTACATGTAAAGCCCTTTGGCGTGGTGATGCCGTCATATTTGAGAGGTCAGGGACCCATGATTAAATTGTCTGTCGATTCGACGCGCCTGGAGATTTTGCTCCGTCGAATAGAGAACGAGATCGACCGTGGTTTGTTGCCGTCGGCCCAGGTGGCGGTCGCGCATGATGGTGTGATCGTGGCGGACGCGACTTTCGGGGATGCACTTCCGACCACGCGATATGTCCTACAGTCCGCTGGCCGGCCGGTAGTGGCCGGTGTCGTGTGGAAGCTCATCAGTGACGGTGTTCTCGACATCGGACGGCCTGTCGCCGAGTACATTCCCGAGTTCGCGTCGAACGGCAAGGACAGTGTGACGGTTGAGCAGGTTCTCACTCACACCGGCGGTTTCCCTCTTGCGCCCTTGGGTTTTCCGGCGATGCTCAGTCGGTCGGCACGGCTCGAAGCTTTCGCCAAGTGGCGGTTGACGTATGAGCCCGGTACCCGGCTGGAATTTCATCTGACGTCCGCTGCGTGGATTGCTGGGGAACTGTGCGAGCGCACGACGGGGTTGTCGATGCGTGAATACCTCCGGGAGGAGTTGACGGGTCCCCTCGGGCTGAACAGTATCGAGATCGGGCCCCCGATCGAATCTCAGGGAGACGTCGCGAAGTTCGTGCTCCTGGGAGACGGCGGCGGCGAGGTGTCACCGTGGGGGCCGTGGTACCTGTCGACTCCGGACGTCCTGGCGGCCGGAGAGCCCAGCCACTCGATGGTGTCCACTGCTGTCGATCTTGCGCTGTGGTATCAGGCGATCATGAACTCGCCGCTGTGGAAGCGCGAAGTCGTCGAGGACGCGTTGAGGGTACGTGTGACCCTTCCTATCCAGGGTGAACGTGGTGGAACGCGCAGCGTTCCCGGGAACATCGCGCTGTTCGTCGCGGTAGCCGGCGATGACGGTATCCAGCGGGCATTTCTTCCGACAACGGGTAGTCCGTCGACTTTCGGTCACGGCGGCGCTCCCAGTCAGATCGCGTTTGCCGACCCCGAATCGGGACTGTCTTTCGCGTTCCTGACCAACGGATATCCAGCCAGTGGGTACGAGCAGGGTCGGGCTGGACTGAACAGGATCATCAACATCGGGAACCTTGCGGCCGACCTGGTCGTCTGACAGGCCGGCCTCGGGTCCGGCTCAGATTCCCAATCGGTCGAGCATCCGCTCGTGGAACAACGCAGGCCCGCCCAGCAGGAGTTCCGATGCTTTGGCGCGACGGAAGTAGAGATGGGCGGGATGTTCCCAGGTGAACCCGATGCCGCCGTGCACCTGGATCGTCTCCTTGGCCACGAACATCGCTGCTGCGGAACAGGTTATGTGTGCCGCCGCAGCGGCGACGCTAGCCTCGTCGGAGTCGGTATCGGCCAGCCTTGCGGCGCGGCCTGCTGCGGCAGCGGCCAACTCGACGTGTACCAGCATCTCGGCGCAAAGATGTTTGACCGCCTGGAAAGAACCGATCGACCGGCCGAACTGTCGTCGTTCCTTGGAATAAGCGACACTCATCTCGAGGCAACGACGAGCGATTCCGACCTGCTCGGCAGCCAATGCCACACATGCAAGGTCGAGCACACGTGCCATCATTCGGCCGGCACCTCCGTCGCGGCCGACCATACGCGCCGAGACCCCGTCCACGACCACCTTGGCGAGTGGTCGGGTGGCGTCCAGAACATCCATGGGTTCGACTCGAATTCCCGGTGATCGGGCATCGACAGCGAACAGCGTCGGCCCGGCCGTTGTCCGTGCCACGACCAGGATCAGTGACGCCGACTCGGCGCTGGGTACCCAGGATTTGACGCCGTCGAGAGTCCAGGAACCGGACTCGTCCTTCGTGGCACGGGTCTTGACCAGGGCCGGGTCCCAGGTTCCGTCCCGCTCGGCTGCTGCGAGGGTTGCGCATACCGTGCCGTCGGCGATGCCCGGCAGGTACTCCGCGCATGCATCATCGTCTCCGGAGACGAGCAATGCGCGCGCGGCGAGCACGACACTTGCGAAGAAGGGTGAGGGCACCAGTGCCCGGCCCATCTCTTCGAGGATGACCGACTGTTCCACCGTTCCGAACCCGTCGCCCCCGAATTGTTCCGGTATCGACATGCCTTGGGCTCGAAGTTGGGTAGACATTTGACTCCAGATCTCCGGGTCCAGCGCCTCCGTCGTCGCAGACAATGCCCGTACTACCTCCTCCGGAACCTTCGTCTCGAAGAATTTGCGTACCGACGTGCGAAGGTCGTCGAGTTCGTCCACTGAAGCGGTCACTTCGATACCCCATCTGTTGCGCCCGAGCGGGCGATGTCCTTGAACGGTCGTGAGTTGTCGATGGTCGGATCCTTGGGTAGTCCCAGGACCTGCTCGGCGAGAATGTTCTTCATGATCTCCTCGGTACCACCCAGGATGCGCATTGCCGGGCTGGCCAGTAAGAGTTGACTCCAGGCGAACGTTCCCCATTCGCCGGTGTCGGCGATCATTCGCGGACCGAGGATGTTCGATACGAAATGGGCTGCACGAGTTAGGTTTCGGCCCTGCATAAGCTTGGCAACGGATCGCTCTGCGCCTGGTGTTCCGCCGACGGCCAGCGTGCGCGCGGACTGTTCGTTGAGAGCCGCCACGGCCATGGACTCGGCGAGGAATTCGCTGAGATCACGACGGAGAGCGCGATCGTCCCACGTCCACGTGGCTCGCATCAGAGCGGCCAGACTGTCGGGAGTCAATGCGCGGGTCACGGATTCGGTGCTCGAACCGCCGACCACGTCTCTCTCGTTGAGTAGCGTCGTGAGCGCAACTGTCCAGCCGCCGTTCACTTCTCCGAGGCGGTGGTCGTCGGGAACGAAGACGTCGTTGAGGAAGACTTCGTTGAATTCCGATCCGCCCGTCATCTGCTTGAGTGGCCGAACTTCTACTCCGGGGGCGGTCATGTCGACGATAAACGCGGTCATTCCGCGATGCTTGGGTACCGAGGTATCCGTGCGACACAGTGCTTCGCCGATCTGACTGTGCTGTGCGGCCGAGGTCCACACCTTCTGGCCGTTCAGCAGCCAGCCGTCACCACTGCGGGTCGCCCGGGTTTCGACGGCTGCAAGATCCGATCCGGCTGCCGGTTCGCTGAAGAGTTGACAGGCGATGATGTCACCGCGGTACATCGCGGGCAGGTAGCGCTCGCGCGTTGGCTGCTGTGCGTGTGCCGAGATGGTCGGACCGATCAGTCCCAGCCCTACCACCGACAACTGACTGGTGTCTGGGACGTCGTACTTCGATTCGACTGCGTCGTAGATCATTTGGTGGGTCGGGGACAATTCGCGCCCGCCGAACTCTTTCGGTCCGGTAATCCAGCCCCAACCATTGTCGTATCTCGTTCTCTGCCAAGTCTTTGCCGCAGAGATCAGTCGGATCTCTTCCTCCTCGGATTCGTTCGAGAAGAATGAGACCCGGTCGTCGCCGGTGCCCCATATCCGTTCGCCGCCGGATGGGCGTCGCTGTGCGTGGGCATCGAGAAACGCACGTACTTCGGATTCGAAACCCGAGGGATCGTCGACATCGATGTCGGACTCGGAGGTGATACCAGCCATTGGCCATCCTTGCTCGCTGTGTTGTGGGTACTACACGTACTATACGTGTATAGTAGTGATCGTGGCCACACGCTAGGGCGTGTGTCCGGGTCGCCTCCTGTGCGCTCGGGACTGTCGTGTTCACCACCTGCAGGGCCGGTACGGACCATTGATCACCGCATCGAAGAGGGACTTTGAAGATGACCAAGATCTGGGCAAACTCCGCGGACTCGCACGTTCTCGAACCCGACGACCTATGGACACAACGGCTACCGGCGCGCCTCGCGGAACGGGCACCTCGTTCCGAACGGGGCGAGAAGTACGAAATCCTGTACATCGACGGCAAGCAGATTAACCGTCAGCTCAACGACTTCATGGACGCCATTCGTCCGCCCGGCGCCCGAGATCTCGACATTCGTCTCAAGGATCTAGACCAAGAAGGAGTCTGGGCGCAGCTGGCCTTCCCCTCGATGGGATTCTGGACTGTGGAGATCCAGGATCCTGAACTGGCCCGCGAAGTGGTTCGCGCCTGGAACGACTGGGCCTACGAGGAGATCCTGCAGAAAAACAAGAGGATCTTCACCCCCGCGATTGTTTCCCTAGCCGACGTCAACGACGCGGTCGCAGAACTCGAACGGACGGCCGACCTCGGATTCCAGACGGCGTTTCTGCCATGCGGTACGCGTCCTGGAGAGGATTGGGGCCTCGACAAGTGGGAACCCCTCTGGGCCGCCGCAGAGAGACTTGGAATGGTGCTGTCGTTCCACATCGGAACAGGCGGTGAGAACGTCGTCTATCGGGGTCCCGGCGGCGCCGTCGTCAACTACATGGAGACGACGTATCCCGGTATGCGCGTGGTGTCTCACATGGTTGCCGGAGGCGCTCTCGATCGCCACCCCGACTTGAAGATCCTCATCGCAGAAGGGGGTGCCGCGTGGGTCCCGGCCATCGGTGATCGGATGGACGAGGCGTACCGGCAGCACGGCATGTTCGTGCGCCCCAAGCTCAGTCGCCTTCCCAGCGAGATCGTCCGCCACCAGGTCTATGCATCGTTTCAGCACGACATCAGCGGTGTGCAGATTATCGAGGGTACCAACTACCGCAACGTGTGCTGGGGTGACGACTACCCGCACCTCGAGGGAACCTACGGACACACCCAGGAGACGCTCCGCACGTTGTTCGACGGGGTATCGCCCGAGATACAGGATCGAGTCCTCCGCGGAACGTTCGCTGAGCTCTTCCGTGTCCCCGAGCGGACCGCCGCCGACGAAGCGCGGTGAGCGTGTCTGATCGTGGAGGCTCAGTTGTGAACCTGGAGGCACAGTAGTGAACATTGCAATGTTGCTGGACATGGTGGCAGACAGCTACGGGGACAGAGTCGCCCTGGCCGGAACTCGACATCGGATTACATACTCGGAGCTTCGGACCTCCGCGCGGGGCGGTGCGGACATCATTACTCGGTCCGGCGCGCAATCGGTCGCGCTGGTAGGGGTGAACAGCGAAGTGGTCCCGTTGCTCCTGTTCGCCGCGGCCAAGGCCGGCGTTCCGCTGACACCGCTGAATTACAGGTTGTCCCAGGAGCAGTTGGCGGAACAGATCGGTCGTTTACCGGAGCCGTTGCTGGTGGTCGATCCGGAGTATGTGGAGATAGTGCGCCGCTCCGTCCCTGCGGTGTACTCGAGCGCAGACTGGTTCGAAACGACGTCTGGCCTCAACGTCGACAGCGAGGGACTGACGTCCGACGAGGACCAGCCGGCCGTCGTCCTGTTCACCAGTGGAACGACGTCGACACCCAAAGGTGTTGTCCTCGCGCACGACAATCTGGTCAGCTATGTCTTCCAAACTGTCGAGTTCGCTTCGGCAGACGAGGACTCATCAGCACTCATCAGCGTCCCGCCCTATCACATCGCCGGCATCGGTACCGCTTTGACCAATGTGTACTCCGGACGACGCATGGTATATCTGCCGAACTTCTCGGCTCGCGCTTGGCTGGATCTGGTTCGCAGCGAACGGGTGAGCAATGCCATGGTGGTTCCGACGATGTTGGCGCGAATCGTTGAGGAATTGGACGGTGCACCAGCGGACACGCCGCACCTGAATTCGTTGGCGTACGGAGGTGCTCGGATGCCGCGGCCAGTGCTCGAACGCGCCTTGACCGTATTTCCCGCAACGGGTTTCGTCAACGCATATGGCCTGACCGAGACGAGTTCGACCATCGCGGTTCTCGGTCCCGACGACCATCGGGCGGCCATGGCGGGCGACCAGGTGGCCCTCGACCGCCTGAGTTCTGTCGGGCAGATGGTGCCGGGAATAGAGGGCGTCGTGCGCGACGCAGCCGGACGTCCGCTGGAGGCCGGCGTAACGGGCGAGTTGTGGGTCCGGGGTCCCCAGGTGTCCGGGGAGTACGTCGGCCTGGGCTCGGTGCTCGACGAGGACGGCTGGTTCCCGACGCGGGATCGTGCATTCTTCGACACCGACGGATACCTCTTCATCGAAGGACGGTCGGACGACACGATCATCCGCGGTGGCGAGAACATAGCCCCAGCCGAGATCGAGACCGTTCTGCTCGAGCACCCATCCATTCGTGACGCCGCAGTGTTCGGGTCGCCGGACGACGAATGGGGCGAGAGAATCATCGCAGCGATCGTCCTCACGGACATCAGACCCGGCCCGGACGCCGAGTCAGTACGTGCGTACGTCAGAGAACGTCTTCGGGGTTCACGCACACCCGACGATATTGTGTTTCGTGATGAGCTTCCGTACACGCAGACGGGCAAGCTTTTGAGAAATGAGCTGCGCCGCAAGGAGATCGAGTCCAGCCTCGGTTAAGCCGTCATGATGTCGTCGGCGTCGACCATTCGGTCGACGCCGACGGCATCATGCTTTCAGCGAGTCACGCAGTATGTTTTTGCGTACCTTTCCTGCGGGGGTCCGAGGAAAGTCGTCGTCGACGAGCCGAATCGCCTCGGGCCACTTGTACTTCGCCATCCCCGTCCTTGCCAAGAAACCCCGAATCGATTCCAGCGTCGGCGCATTCGTATGCGGGGCTATACGTAGGAAAGCGCAAGCGCGCTCTCCAGTTCGAGCATCTTCCTCGGCGACCACAGCCGCGTCGATGACGCCGTCCATTTCGACGAGCACCGACTCGACCTCCGCCGCACTGATATTGAGTCCAGCCCTGATGATAATGTCCTTGGCTCGGCCGATGACGCTCAGGCATCCCTGATGATCGATAAATCCGATATCCCCGGTCCTGAACCATGTGAGATCCTGAAACGCTTCGATCGTCAATTTGGCGTCCGTGTAGCCGGAGAACAGGTCGGGTCCCCGAGTTAGGATGTTCCCGGGAGTACCGGCACCCAGGTCGACACCCGTATCGTCGACGATCCTGACTTCGACGCCGGGGCAGGGGAGCCCATCAGTGGTTGCCCGCTGCTCCAGAGGCTGATCGGGTCGGCCAAGTGAGACACTCGAATGCTCTGTGCATCCGTAGCCGCGCATGACGTTGATACCAAGAGCGTCGGCACGTCGAACCAGGTCTGGTGGGACCGAGGCGCCCCCCAACTGTGACATCTCGATCAGCTTCAGGTGCTCGGCACTGATGCGAGGGTGGTCGAGCAGGGACGAGAGAAACAGCGGCACGCCCGTGCCGGCCGAAACTTGCTCGCGGATCATCAGGCCGAGGACGAAGTCCGGATCCCACGCATCCAGAAGGTGGATCTCGTGGCCGATGATCGGAGGTACCAGGACCGAGACGAGCATGCCGGTGACGTGACTGATCGGTGATGTACTGGCAAGCGGTCGAGTGCGGTGGCTCAGGAACGGAGCCATGTGCAGTCGCACTTCTGCGGACAACGCGCGATGGCTCAGCACGACCCCCTTGGGCGATGCAGTGGTTCCGGACGTCCATCCGATTACGGCGGCTGCCGCCGGGTCTACATCGACGCGTTCGCGCCAGGGATCGCCTGCCGCAAGCTGATTGAATCGGACGGCGCCTGCGGGTATCGGGTCGGTTCCGACAACCACGACGTTCTCGAGGGACGGCAGGCGCCCACGAATCGAGTTGACTTCCTCGAGAGGTATTCGGGTGCCCACCCGGTCGGCGACCACGAGGGTGCGCGCATTGCAAGAGCGGAGAATGAACTCCAATTCTCTACTCGCGTAGGCGTTGTCGATCGGGACCAGCACCGCCCCCATCAAGGCGAGTCCGTAGAAGGTTGCGGCCGACTCGACACAGTTGGGCAGTTGGAACGCCACGCGATCTCCCGGCCGGACCCCGATCCGAGACAGTCCGCCTGCCAGACGCAACCCGAGTCGCACCACGTCGTCGAGTTGTCCGTGCCACTCCCTAAGGGCGGAGTGGACGCTGAATCTATTTGATCCGGACCGAGCGATGGCATCACGGAGAAGTGACGGCAAAGTGCTTCCGTCCCACCATCCTTCGGATACATAGCGCCGGGCAACCTCTGCTTGCGACTCCACGATATTGCCTCCTCGTAACGGGCTAGCCTAAAAAGTACTATACGTGTAAGAATGCGAGTTATGTCGAAGTCGAAGAATTATGATGTTCCGCCAGAATTGAGTGTTACCGTCGCCGGCGCAACCCGAATTATCGCGTTGGAACGGCCGGACGATCTTAATGCCGCCAACAGTTCACTTCATGGTGCATTGGGTGCTGTATGGGAGCAGGTCGCCGCGGACGAGGATGCTCGCGCGGTGGTCTTGATCGGGCGAGGACGGGCATTCAGCGCGGGAGGGGATTTTCAATACATGCAGGACTGCATCGACAATCCTGACGTGCGGGAGCGGACGATCGACGAGGCACGGCGAATCGTCGAAGGCATGGTTCGATGCGAGCTGCCGGTGGTCGCCGCCGTAAACGGGCCTGCAGTAGGGCTGGGATGCAGTCTTGCCATGTTGTCGGACATCGTCCTGATGTCCGAACGTAGTTTTTTCGCCGACCCCCATTTAAGTATGGGGTTGGTTCCTGGTGACGGAGGGATGGCATGGCCACTACTGGCAGGGCTCTCCCGCGCGAAGTACTACCTGATGCTAGGGGAGCGGATCCTGCCAGAGGACGCGGTCCGTTTCGGGCTGGCGCATAGAGTCGTTGCACCGGAGAACCTCGAAACGGAGGCGCTCGCCCTTGCTGAGCGTCTGGCAGCTGTGCCACGAAAGGCCATGCGAGACACGAAAAAAGCACTCAATGCTTATCTCGAGGTGCAACTGGGCGGCAGCTTCGATCTCGCTCTGCGCGGCGAGCTGGCGAGCATGAGCTCTGCTGAGCACGCGGAGGCCGTGGCCAGAGTAAGTCGGGCGAAGTCATGAGTAGGACAGTGCTATCCGCGCGAAGTTGATCGAGCGTCATCACGAAGAATGTTATTTTCTGACCTTCCGCTCGGGGTGCGCGGCAGCTCGGTCCTGACTTCCAGTCGTTCCGGGAGTTTCTGATTGGAAAGGCCCTTGTCCCGAAGAAATTTGACCAATTCCGCTAGGCTGGGAGCCCAGTCATTGGTTGCGACAACGTAAGCGCGCACCTTGCTATCCGGGGTGTCTATCGGGACCCCACGCGTGCGACGTCCGCGACGCCATGATGTCGGTACAGAAGATCTTCGATCGATATCGGAGTGATCGGATTGCTGACGACTCCGACACGAGCCACTGCGAAATGCACGCTGGCCGCGATCGACCAGTTCGGAAGCTGCCATGAGACCACATCACCGGGACCGACACCTGCGCCGAGTAACCACGTGGAAAGCTGTCCGACCTGGCGGTCGAGTTCGGCGAACGTTACGTCGCCGAGTCTGTCGTGGAACGCGATGGTTTCCGGCGCGGTCGCGGCCGCTCGGCGAAGAGAGCCGTCGATGAGTTCGTCCCCCACACCCCGAGTCGACGCCACGCCGAACCAGCATCGTCGGGGATCTGTGGGGGATGGACGCGCTTCGACGCGGCCAGGGGCTGGTACTCCACTGTCAGTGCTGCTACTCGGGCAGAACGCCGGGCGTATCCGGGAAGTTGATCGCGACGCGAGCGAGTGTTCCACCGTCAGCAGACGGTAGACACACACCGGACATGTACGCAGACTCGTCTGATGCGAGGAACAGTGCCACATTCGCATTGTCACGTAGATTCGGTGGTCGATTGAGGCGCAACGGCATTGCGGCGTGGTCCTTTACCCATGGCCCCATGGCTTCCTCGTACGATTGCCCTAGAACTTCCGCATCGATCGGCAGTGGGAGGTTCGCGGACATGCCGTGAGTGGGGCAGAGCGCGTTCACGCGAATACCGAACCGACCGAGATCGAAGGCGAGTGCCTTGACGAGCCCGTTCACCCCGTGTTTCGATGCGGTGTAGCTGACGAAGCCGGGGTATGCAGCAAGTGACGAGGCCGAGGATGTCACGACGATCGTGCCGGACTCCTGTGCTTTCATCGCGCTGAAGGCTGCTTTTGCTGCCAGGAAGACGCCCTTGAGGTTGGTGTCCTGGACGGCTTGCCAGTTTTCCAACGTCAGCTCGTCGAAAGCGACGGTGCCGAAACCGATTTCGCCGATTCCCGCGTTGGCGAACATGACATCAATCCGGCCGTAGGTCGATACCGCAAGGTCCACCGCAGCGGTCATCTCGGATTCGACTCGTACATCGGCCTTCAGCCAGACGGCGTCGCCTCCTGCCGCAGTGACCTCCTTGGCTACTTTTTCGCTTCGATCGGCCGATAGGTCGGTGACGACCACCTTTGCGCCTTCTGCGGAGAACAGCAGTGCACTTTCCCTGCCGAGGCCAGAGCCGCCTCCTGTGATGACAACTACCTTTTCCGACAAACGCATGATGGAACTCCTCGAGGCTCGATGGTGCGGTCGCTGACCGTTTCCCGAAAGGAGTTAGGGCGATCGCGCCACCGACTATACATGTATAGTCGGTGGCGCGTCGGGATTCTCGTGATCAATTTTCGCCGGCACTCTACGTCCGTCGATTGATCGTTATGTCAGGGTTGACCCGGCCGAAGTTGTACGAACAACCCTTCCGCATCGCTCACTACTCTGTCGCCGTCCAGAAGTCGCGCAGAGGCAAACCTCTTACGGCCGTCGATCGAGTCGATGGTCGCGTCGAGAACAAGTTCTCGATCGACGGGCGTGATGTGCCTGTAGTTCACGTGTATGTACGCAGTGCGTGCAACCGGACGGGTCGTACTCGCGAGTCGTCCGAGCACCTCGTCGAACAGGAGTGGAAGACTCCCACCGTGAGCGGCGCCGTTCCCTCCGAGATAGAAGCGGCCGAACGTCACTCGCGCACGAACGTGCGAGGGCGTCCACTCGTCGACGATATGCGGCAGCAGAAGTGGATGTCCCCGACCTGGCAGGTCGAGCCTTGTTCCGACGGGGGTCTCGGTCTCCGGTGCCTCGTACGGCGCGAGCAGGTCGAAGGCTTGTTCTAGCTTCGTCCTAGCCTCGGCGAGCACGTCTGCCGGGGCGTCTGCGGCAACGATGCAGTTCTGTAACCGCCGAACGGTTTGAACGAAATCTGCATATCCAGCACCGCCGCGCTCGTCCATCGGTCCGAGGTGGGCCCAACTGTCGGTCTGATCGCCGACTGTCGAGATCGGCTTGATGGGGAGTCTCTGTTCGGTCATCGGCCCGACCTTACTTTCGCTCAGAAGCCCATCGACCGTCCGACCAGATCTTTCATGATTTCATTTGTGCCACCGTAGAGTCGCTGAACTCTGGCATCGCGCCACAGTCGGGCGATTTCGTACTCGTTCACGTAGCCGTAGCCACCGTGCAACTGCAGACACCGGTCCAGGATCTCCCATTGCGTTTCGGTGGCCCACCATTTCGCACCGGCAGCCTCCTCCGCGGTTAGCTCGCCCGCATTGACCGCGAGAATGCACTGATCGATATAAGCGGTCATTACGTCGACTTTGATGCGCATCTCCGCGATCGCGTGACGATTGATTTGAAAAGTACCGATCGCTTGCCCGAATGCTTTGCGGTCCCGCGCGTACTCGAGGGTCAGGTCGAGGGCGCGACGTGCCTGGGAAACGGCGTGGACGGCAATGCCGAGCCGCTCGGCCGGAAGGTTGGCCATCAAGTGGTAGAAGCCGCGATTCTCCTCTCCGAGTAGGTTTTCCACCGGTACGCGTACGTTCTCGAAAAACAGTTCAGCAGTGTCGGCGGACTTCTGGCCGATCTTGTCGAGAGCGCGACCCTTGGTGAACCCGGGCGTACCGTCCTCGACGACGATCAGTGAAATGCCACGATGAGGCGCGTCCGCGTCCGGGTTGGTTCGACATGCCACGATCACCAGATCCGCCAACAATCCATTGCTGATGAAGGTCTTCGCACCGTTCAGCACGAACTGATCGCCGTCGCGCCGCGCACTGGTTTTGATGTTGGCCAGGTCGGAACCTGTTCCGGGTTCTGACATGGCGATTGCCGTGATCGTCTCACCTGAGACGTAGCCAGGCAGCCAGCGTTTGCGCTGCTCATCGGTGGCTAATCCGGTGAAGTATCCCGACACGATGTCGTTCTGGACGCCGAGGCCGATTCCTACCGCGCCCGTTCCGTGGAACTCCTCGGTAAGAATTGCGTTGAAACGGAAGTCCTTGATGTTCGAGCCGCCGAATTCCTCGGGCATCTCCCATCCGAGCAATCCGTGTGCGCCTGCCTGTCGCCAGGCTTCACGATCAACGTGGCCGGCCTTTTCCCACTCCGCCGAGTGTGGAACACAGTACTTCTCGAAGTATGCGCGTGCGGTCTGACGAAACTGATCGTGTTCGGGGTCGAATATGTTGCGTCGCATGCTCGTTTGCGTCCTTCTCGAAGTGAGTGTGTGCTGTTCTTTGGCTACCAGCTATACACGTATACTACACTCAGGCAACTGTCACCCTGGCTGATTCGGATACATCGAGCCGAACGCCGAGTTGATTTGATCCAGCCGCGATTAGCTCGTGTCGTTGCTCTGCGGCGATCCTCTGGTGGCGGCACGACGAAAGGAAAATAGTGTTGAAGCCGAATAGTGTTGCGATAGTCACCGGCGGCGCAGGCGGGCTGGGCGCGGCGGTAGTGAGACGGTTGCACGCAGACGGTGCCGCCGTGGTCGTTGCCGATCTGGCCGATGACAGAGGGAAGTCCTTGGTTGCTGAACTCGGTGATCGAGCGCGATACGTCCGCACCGATGTGACCGATACCGAATCCGTCTCCGGTGCGATCGACGCCGCACGCGAACTCGGCGAACTCAGGTATGGAGTGATCGCTCACGGTGGTTTCGGCGTTGCCGAGAAAGTGGTCAACCGGGACGGGACCCCCGGAGACCTGGGGAATTTCGCGAAAACAGTGGAAACATACCTGACCGGCACTTACAACGTTCTCCGTCTCGTGTCGGCCGCACTCGCGACCAACGATCCGGATTCTGACGGATGCCGTGGTGCTGTTGTGGCGACCGCGTCGATCGCGGCATACGAGGGACAGGTCGGTCAGGCTGCTTACGCTGCAGCGAAGGCAGGGGTAGTGGGCTTGACCATCTCCGGTGCTCGCGACCTGAGCGCTATCGGTGTGCGTTTCAATACGATAGCGCCGGGCACGATGAAGACTCCGATCATGGAGTCCGTCGACGAGAAGATGCTGGCTCACCTGACGGCCAACGTGCCGTTCCCGAAGCGCTTAGGTATGCCTGCAGAATTCGCTGATCTCGCGGCCTTCCTGCTCGGAAACGGCTACATGAACGGTGAAGTGGTGCGCCTCGACGGCGCACAACGCTTCGGTCCCAAGTGATTACCCAATATCCGAGAGTTTTCTCGCTCAAGAAAGAGGCATTCCATGCGTGATGCAGTCATCGTAGAAGCGATTCGTACACCCATCGGCCGGAGGAATGGCAGTCTTGCCGGCGTCCATGCCGTCGAGATGTCGGCACTCGTGCTCAAGGCGCTCGCTGAACGTACCGGCATCGACCCACTGTCTGTCGATGACGTCCACTGGGGCAATGTCATCAGTATCGGGCAGCAGTCGGGAAACATCGGGCGGATGGCGGTACTGGCCGCAGGATGGCCGGAGTCGGTGCCCGGGTTCACCATCGACCGTCAGTGTGGCTCGTCGCAACAGGCAATCTCCACTGCTGCCGCCGCGGTGGTATCCGGACAGGCGGACATCATCGTCGCCGGCGGCGTCGAGATGATGTCCGCTGTACCGATGGCAGCAGCTATCGTGCCCGACACCGGTGAAATGGGCGGTCCCGCGGTGAGTCGATACGAGAAGGAACTACGTCGACCCGGCTTCGGCGGCCGCTTCAACCAGGGGGCCGGTGCCGAGCTCATCGCATCGAGTCGAAAGATGTCGCGCCGTCAGCTCGACGAGTACGCCCTGGAGTCCCACGAGCGCGCTGCTCGCGCACAGGACTCCGGCGCATTCGATCGCGAGATCGTACCTGTCCAGACCGAAACCACGCTTGTCTCTGCCGACGAAGGTATTCGCCGAGGATCGACAGTGGAGAAGCTCGGAACTCTTTCCGCGCCGTTCGTGGAGGACGGAATGATCACGGCAGGCAACGCCTCCCAGATCTCCGATGGCGCCGCGGGCGTCGTGGTGATGACGTCGGAGAAGGCGCGATCGCTCGGGTTGACACCGCTGGCCCGAATCCACACCGCGGTGGTCACGGGCGATGATCCGGTGAAGATGCTGACGGGACCGATTCCGGCGACGGCACTTGCTCTGAAGAAGTCCGGATTGTCGATCGACGACATCGACGCGTTCGAGGTCAACGAGGCCTTCGCGCCTGTCCCGCTTGCCTGGCTGCTCGATACGGGAGCGTCGGCAGACCGACTCAACCCCCTCGGTGGTGCCATTGCCCTCGGCCATCCGCTCGGATGCTCCGGCGCGCGTCTAGCCACTACTTTGATCCATCACCTCATCGCCACCGGGGGCCGATACGGATTGCAGACCATGTGCGAAGGTGGCGGCACTGCCAACGCGACCATCTATGAACGGATATGACGACTGCATCCGTTCTTCACTGAACGGGATCGAAGGCTGATATCAACCAGTGTCCGTCGATATCGAGCCAGGTAATCTCGACCGACCACATTCTTTGTGCAGCCCGAGTAATGCTGCAGAAAGTCGCCCATAGCCGAGACGTCGATCACTGATCCGATCAAGGGCGTCACTCTTTGTGGGAATAGCTGTGAGAGAGACTGTTTGATCGACCATGCCCGGCAATGTCATCGCTCAGGCACTGGAAGCCCGCGGACAGTTCGTCGAACAGCACGCTCCGGGGTCAAGGCCCTGAACAACGGCGGAGTCCCTTGCAGTGGCGCATCGAGCTTTTCGTCAAGGCCAGATCGACTGTTCACGGCTTTCGAAGCCGCGGCATTTGACGCTCAAGGTAGGCGCTGCTTAAATCGCTTCTAGTGCAACAGAATGACTGCAATTCTGGCCCTAATTTTATGACTCCGAATCTGGCGCAGCCGCCGCAACCACGATGCGTATCTGCTGCGGCAGAGCGTATTCTGTGGCCGGTTCGACCGCCCACAAGTTAACGAGGAACAGTGACTATCGATGCGCACAACGAGACCCGATCCACTGACCGCATTGCCGCTGGCGCACACATGGTGACAGGGATCAGCGGCAAAATGCTGTGGACAGAAGTTCGCGATTGTTTCAATGCCGAGTTGGCAGAGGACTGGGCGCCGGAAGTTCCCGTGTTTGGTCGACGTGAAACTGCGCGGACAACGGTTTTCCCGCTTGGGGGATGGTGTGCGCTGGATGCACATGAGTTCGTTTCCGGCGAGCCCTACGTGCGGAAGGACATCAAGCTGGTCGAATGGGACGAGATAGTCGTTGCGAGAAAGCCTTTCGATGTCACCGAGGTGATCAAGTGAGCCAGCATGCTGTTGATTTCGGCCTGCTCATTCTACGCGTTGTGGTCGGACTGACGGTGGCTGCGCATGGTTACAACAAGTTCTTCGGCGGCGGCCGGATCGCCGGTACCGCAGGCTGGTTCGACAGCATCGGAATGCGACCAGGCAGGATGCACGCGGTGCTCGCGGCGACCACCGAGTTTGCAGCAGGAATTTTGTTCGCGTTCGGTCTGCTGACCTCGTTCGCGGGCGCGGCATTTGTATCGCTGATGTTTGTCGCCGCGTACACCGTCCATCGATCCTTTTTCGTTACCAACAACGGCTGGGAGTACAACCTTGTGCTCGCCACCGTCGGTATCAGTGTCGCCACGATCGGACCCGGGCGATGGTCGTTCGACAGCCTGATCGAGATCGATACCTGGTTCGACGGCTGGTGGGGGCTTGGTATATCACTCCTAGGCGGTCTGGCGGCCGCGGCAGTTCTGCTCGGAACATTCTTCCGGCCGACTGTGGACGCGACGGCTGAGTAGAAGTTGTGCCTTATCTGAAACGATCCGAATCCACCGGACCGAGCGTGACCGAGTCCTTCGTGCGACCGTGCGGAGACAGGCAGAATGACAATGTGAGAGGAAACATCAGGTGTCAGAGGATGTGATCACCCGACGTGAGAGACGTACTCTCATCGTCACCATCAACCGGCCCGACGTGCGAAATGCGATCAATGCCTCGGCCAGTCGCGGCCTCGCAGATGCCATGGACATCCTGGACGACGATCAGGACCTCTCGGTGGCAATTCTTACGGGTGCCGGGGGAACTTTCTGCGCTGGAATGGATTTGAAGGCGTTCGTAGCCGGCGAGGACATTGCGGTGGAGGGTCGTGGGCTCGGTTTCACCGAGCGGCCGCCGCGCAAACCTGTCATCGCTGCGATCGAGGGGTATGCACTGGCGGGTGGCACAGAACTGGCCCTGGCCTGCGACCTCATAGTGGCCGGACGAAGCGCGAGGTTCGGTTTGCCGGAGGTTAAGCGTGGCCTCGTCGCCGGTGGCGGTGGGCTACTCCGGCTTCCGTCTCGTATCCCGTATCAAGTCGCGATGGAACTGGCGCTCACAGGCGAACCATTCACGGCCGAGCAGGCTCATCGGTATGGACTGGTGAATCGTTGCGTCGATGACGGCAGCGCTCTCGAAGCGGCGCTCGAACTTGCGACGGATATCACGGCCAATGGACCCCTTGCGGTCGCTGCAACCAAGGAGATCATCGTCGCTGCCCAGTCCTGGACAACACACGAGGCGTTCGCAAAACAGAAGGACATCATGATGCCGGTCTTCGCGTCGGAGGATGCCAGGGAGGGCGCACAAGCGTTCGCGGAAAGGCGTGCTCCGAGATGGCTGGCTAAGTAAGCGAATACGGGACATAGGCTTGGCCCGCAGACGGAACGCTCAGTTGGGCGTTCCGTCTGCGTGTTCAGGACGGTTCGAACACCACAGGGGCTCATCTACGATATCTCGACTGTCGGAGTACTCGCGGACAGAATTGTGGACAAGCCTTGATCGCGCAACGTGGGCGAGTATGGGCAGGCACCTCGACATTCCCGGGCCGGCGTCTAACCGAGTGTGCGACTCATGCCAGTGTGTTCTTCCTCCGTCGGATGCTCCGTATGGGCGTCACTGGTAGGTTTTGACTTGTTTTCCAGGTGTATCCAAATCTATTCCGCAAGAACGATTTCTATGAACTAGACAGATTCGGCGCATGAGCTGTCAAGCAGATATGTGCGGACTGCCAGGTGCGTCAGAAGTGTCTAACTGTATGAAGCGCGGACGTTGATGACTCGGTGCCGAGGGTTATCGGCGGGCAGTCGCAGTTCCGCATACTGAATTCGGTGGACGGTAAGTATCGTGAACATTTCGCACGGTGCGGCTGCGCGTCGCTGCTTCTTGCTCGTGTACCCGCGAGCATGCAACAGCTCTTCAGTCAGCAGGCAGTTGTAGTGCTCGGCTTTCCCGTTGCACTTCAGAGTGTGCGGCCGGATGCAGTATTGCCGCGCTCCAGTAGCGTGGTGGTGAATATTCTGCGTGATCGAATGATCCGTTATCCATCATGGCGCGTTCGATACGGTTGATGCCGTGCGTAGCGAAAATGCGCACGGCATCTTCCATGAAATCTATTGCTGACCAGTCAGTTTTGTAGTTGAAGTCCACGGCATGTGCCAACCAGTTGAGTGTTGTCGTCGATCACGGAATGAAGATCGGTGCAGACGCTCCGAAGTTGCTTCGCTTGCAATAAGCGGCGGAGCTCGGCCAGTCATCGAACGCGATCGAGTTCGAGATGGAAAGGTCGACGGCAGATGGTAAAGCGCGGCGCTTGATCCCAGCTGAAGCGTCGGCACGCCAATTTGATTCGCAGACTTTGGCTATCGTGGGGCGGCCTTCCGTAGCTTGTGCCCCTGAACCGCATCCGCATGAGTACCGACCCACTCGTATTGAGCATTTTCCTGCAACGTTGCTGATACCAGGTCTTCGCAGAAACCAGGCGAACTAGTGGTCATGGCCCACCCTGGCATGCGCAACTAAAGCACCACGCTCCCGGTACGTCTCCCCGTAGCAATCTTCGGGGAGACGTACCGGAGAGTAGGAAGTGCAGCGGAACGGTATGGGCGCAGGCAGGTACCTTCATTACGCGTTATGCGAGGGCGTCCCGAAGAGATCGTTCCGACTGCAGTAAGTAGGACAGAAGGATCGTTCACCTGCTCTGGTGTCAGCGGGTGAGTTCGTCGCGCAGCACTCGTCGGAGCAGCTTGCCGGTAGGCGAGTACGGAAGAGAGTCCCGAAACTCGATCGTTTTGGGAATCTTGAATTTCGCAAGTGAACGCGCTGCCGTCGAGAGGATTTCGCGAGTGAGCGCGTCGTTGGCTTCGACCGACCGGGACGGGACAACTACGGCGTGTACACGCTGACCCCATTCGTCATCGGGCAAGCCGAGAACGGCGACGTCGTCGACGGCGGCGTCTGCTCGCATCACGTCTTCGATCTCGGCGGGGTAGATGTTGACCCCGCCCGACAGGATCATGTCGGTCCGTCGATCGACGATGAATAACCACCCGCCCTGATCGATGTAGGCCATATCTCCTGTAGTGAAGTATGTCCCGAGGCGAGCAGCCGCGGTCTTGTCCGGATCGCCGAAGTACTCGGCGGTTTGCCCGCCAGGGTTCTCGATCCACAGCGTCCCGACTTCGCCTGCCGGAAGCGGGTTCTGGAGGTCGTCAAGTACTTTCATCTGAGCCCCGTTGGCGTCGAAACGGCCGACACTTCCGGGATGTTCGAGCCAGTCCGCAGATGTGATACTCGTGCCGAATCCCTCAGAGGAGGCGTAGTACTCGAACAAGACCGGTCCCAGCCACTCCAGTATGCGACTCTTGACTTGGACGGGAGTTGCGGCCCCGGAGTGAGAGACGACTTTCAGGGAGTCAGTGTTGAAGAGTTGCCGTTGCGCTGCGGGCAGCTGGAGCAGGCGATGAAAATGTATGGGCGCCAACTGCGCTGTGGTGACTTCGTAGCTCTGGATTTTCTGGAGGAACTCGATACTGTCCCAGCGCTCCATCAGTACGACTGTGTGTCCGTGATGAAGTGCATGCAATCCCCAGCCCAGCGGTGCCCCGTGATAGAGAGGCCCTGTAATGATGCTTACGGCACCGAGGTCGTGTTCCATTCCGCGCAAGGCCATGATCGGATCCATCCCCCTCGCAGCGGTTTCCGGGTCGACCATACGGGCCGGCCAATGGACTCCCTTCGGTCTACCTGTTGTTCCGGATGTGTAAAGCATCACCGACCCGTGAACTCGCTCCGTCGGAGATACGTCACGCTTTCCGTCAATGAAGTCGGCAAGGTCGCGACCTGTCGAGACAGGATCATTGAGAGTGATACACCGCTCGGCAGGGAACGAGATTGATGTCAATGCCTGCTCCGTCTCTGGCTGATGCTTCCTGTCGGCGAAAAGCAGCGTACTGCCGCTGTTGGCAATGATGTATGCGATCTCGGGTGCCGTCAGGTGATAGTTCACGGGCACTACCTTGATCCCGACTTGCTCAGCTCCGAGGAGAAGCGCCAGGAAGTGAGCTGTGTTGGGCGATAGCAGCGCGACTCTGTCGCCGACCTGAAGTCCTTCGTCGAGCAGCGAGTGGGAAATGCGGTTGGCGACTTTGTGCAGATCTCCGTACGTGACTGAGTTGCCATTGGGCTCGATCACCGCGACCTTGTCCGGAAGTTCCGTGGCGTACTGGTAAAAGTTGACGGGGTCGGTATGCATTCAGTGCTCCTCGGTGGTCGAGATCATGCTGCTCATGGGAACGCTGGATCAGTGCCGACCACCTTGGCGCTCTCGGTGGAGAACGATGATGCGGACTCGCGGACCAACCTTGAACGCGCTGGCGGGTCTCCTTTGTGGCGTGCGAGTCCGACAGTGTTGTGGTCTTGGTTGTGGTCTTGTCCGTTGCTGAAGGATCCTGACGCTACTATACAAGTATAGTAGCGTTGTCTGATGCAGATTCTCAGCTTGAGAATGCCGAGGCTTCGTCGGAATCAGTCTTGCGCGGTCCAACCCGCGAACTGGTCGACGTTTCGACTGTCACCCAAATCCACTTCACAAGTACAGGCGGGCGGACCTAGTGATTGAAGCAAGCGAACCGGTGCCCATATTGGATGGACGTGTGGCGCTGGTGACAGGTGGAGGTAGGGGCCTGGGCCGCGCCCATGCCATCGCATTGGCGAAGGCCGGCGCGAAGGTCCTCGTCAACGATCTCGGGGCAGCGCTCAACGGATCCGGACAAGACGTTGAACCGGCAGTTGGCGTTGTGGCCGAAATCTGCGCCGCGGGCGGTAGCGCTATTGCTGATGTACACGATGTTGCGTCTGTCTCGGGCGGTCGAGCGGTAGTAGAGGCCGCTCTGGGTCACTTCGGACGCCTCGATATTGTTGTCAACAACGCTGGCTTCGCTCGCGGCGGCGGAACCATCGAGTGCCCCGATGAGGACGAATTCGATGCGCTAGCGGCGGTGCATGTCAAGGCGGCGCTGGGAACGATGAGCGCAGCAATACCCCACATGAGAGCCCAACGTTACGGGCGAATCATTAATACGGTCTCGGAAGTGGCCCTCGACGCCCGATCAGGTGGTTCACTGGGATATTCTGCAGCCAAGGCAGCATTGTGGTCGATCACGATGACCAGTGCGGCACAACTGGCCGACGATCGAATTACGGTCAACGCCATCTCGCCCGCCGCCCTCACCCGAATGAGCGCACAACACCTTCGTTCATTCAGGCGAGCCAATGACCCCGATGGCGACCCAAACGACCTCAACCCCGAACACGTGGCCCGAGCGGTTGTGTACCTGTCTTCGCCTGCCGCCGCGGACATTACCGGCCGTGTCGTGCACGTAGCCGGTCAGCAGGTACGCGAGTATCAGTTACGACGGACGCCGAATACCGATCTAGCAGAACGAATTTCAACAGCACTGGCACCGAGGCGACGGGCATGACGGGTGGTACCGGTTATCTTTGCGGCGGGGTTGCCCTGGTCGGAGCGCGACGAACAGAGCTTCGGTGTCGGACGCGAGCGAACGCGACAGTGACTGGCGTCAAAATGGCATCGCCGTCTGCAGTGCTCAGTCTCGGTAATCACTATTTCTCGATAGACCCAGCTTCGACTCTGTCGAGGCGCAGTTCTACCGTCTGGCACAGTTCCCGAACTGCCCGAACGATCGCACGAATCAAACATTCTTGGCACGGCGCCGCATCGACTATCAAGGAGTTCAGATGAGCATCCGCACAGCACAGCAGTACCGGGAGGGACTGAAGGACGGCCGACGAATCGTCTACCAGGGGAAACCAGTCACCGATGTGACCGCCTTCGAAGAGTTCGACACAGCCATTTCCCACTCAGCGCTCGCATACGACATCGCAACTCTCGAGCCCGAACTCGCTGTCGCGGATGACGGTGACGGTCCGTACACGGCGTTCTATCGCGTGCCCCGTACCGCTGAGGACATCACCGCACGTGGGCAATTGATCGAAAGCGTGTCCAAACTGGGGACCGGCACGATCGTTCTCAAGGAGGTCGGGAGCGACGCATTGTTCGGACTCCTGCGGGCTCTGTCTGGACAAGGCCTCGAGAACGCTCGCGCCTTCTACGACCATTGCTGCGCGAACGATGTTGCGATCGCAGTCGCACAGACCGACGTCAAGGGCGACCGTTCGCTGGCACCGCATCAACAAGCCGACCCGGATCTGTACTTGCACATCGTCGACGAAGACGCAGACACGATTACGGTGCGAGGCGCAAAGGTACATACCTCGTTCTCGGCGAACGCCGATGAGATTCTCGTACTACCCACCCGCGCAATGGGTCCGGCTGATTCCGACTACGCTTTGAGCTTCGCTGTACCTGTCGACACTCCCGGCCTGACGCTGTATGTTTCTCCCTATCTTCACGGTGATCGGGACGAGTTCTCGCATCCGATCTCGTCGAAGCACAAGCTTCTCGAAAGCCTTACTGTGTTCGACGACGTTCGGGTTCCGAAGAACCGTGTATTCCTGGCGCGGCAACCAGAGCTAGCCGGCCCACTCGCTATCGCATTCGTCGATTACCACCGATATACCGCCATCAACTACAAGCTCCCACTACTTGATCTCCTGGTCGGTGCGGCGACGATGGTCGCCGAGGCGAATGGAATCTCCAAGGCAGGGCACGTGCGGAGCAAGCTGACCGAACTGGTTTCCTACACAGAGACCGTTCGAGGATTCGGTCAATTGGCGGCACTGCGGTCGACTCAAGGCGACAACGGTGTTCAGCTCCCGGATCCGCTGGCAGTCAATATGGCCAAGTATCACTTCGCCCACGGTTTCCACGCTGCTACTGCCACTGTTCTCGATCTGGCGGGCGGCTTGGTCGCAACGGGGCCCGGTGGCGGAGACTGGGCCGACCCGGACACCAGGAAAGTGCTCGAAAAGTACTTCGCCGCAGCTGTTCCCGCCGAACAACGTCTCCGGCTGATCAATCTGATCGGGGACCTCTGCACCGGAAGTTGGGGCGGATATCAATCCGTGCTCGCCACACACGCCGAAGGATCTACCGAGGCCGAGAAGATGCAGATCGCACGATCCTTTGATTCGACACGTGCGCGTACGTACGTCTCAGAGCTCCTCGGATTCTGATTCTGTCATCAACCCACTCGACTTCGAATGTGGCAGAGCCACTTCGACACCGATCGCCAGGTATGTCCGGCGGCATCGCCCACCATCATCGAACAATTTTGAGGAAGGAAGCGCTATGAGCGAGAAAAGATTCAGTGGGGTCACTGCCGTCATGTCCGGCGGAAGTCGGGGCATCGGACTTGCGATCGCAGTCGAACTTGCCCGCGGCGGGGCGAACCTGGTCCTTCTTGCCAAGACCGACGACCCGGATCCACGCCTACCCGGCACCATTCATACTGCGGTGGAAGAGATCGAGGCAGCAGGCGGTCGTGCCGTAGGTGTGGTCGGTGACGTGCGAAACGACGATGACGTAGAACGCGCTGCTCGGACTGCCGCAGAGGTGTTCGGCGGTGTCGACATCTGCATCAACAATGCGAGTGTCCTCAACCTCGCGAACACCGAAGAGCTGTCGCTCAAACGATTCGACCTCATTCAGCAGGTGAACGTGCGCGGCACGTTCGCGCTGACGCAGGCCTGCCTGCCCTATCTGAAGAAATCGGAATCCGGGCACGTACTGACGCTCTCACCACCACTCAACATGTCCGAGGAGTGGCTGGGTAAACATCCCGGATATATGCTCGGAAAGTACGGAATGACGCTTCTTGCATTAGGTTTCGCCGCGGAATTCAGGGACTTCGACATCGCCAGCAACTGTCTGTGGCCCGAGACAACCATCGCGACTGCTGCCGTGAAGAACCTTCTTGGCGGCGAGGAAGGCGCGGCGCATGCCCGAAGCCCCCAGGTGATGGCAGATGCTGCGGCAGCAGTGCTTTCACATACTCCGGGTTATCGGACAGGTAAAACGATGATCGACGTGGACGTTCTCGCCGAAGTCGGGGTCACCGACTTGAGCCCTTACGGAGGGACGACGCCGTTGGACTACGATATCTTCGTTGATCCCCGGTGAAGATCATCACTCTCGATGACACCGACGAGGTCCAACGCGAACCGAACGTAGACAGAGGCGATCTCTTCTGGACGTTCGCCGGACGCCGGGTCGTACCACTCAGCGATTGCGACGCACATAGTCAGCACGGCACGGGCTGATTCGTAAGGGCGGGCAGTGAGGAATACCCCGAGTTCGACACCTGCCCGAACCTCGGCTTCTATCATGCGTTGTAGCGCCGTTCGTCTCTCCTCGGTGGCAGCGTGGTTGGCACCCTCTAGGCTGCGCATCTCGTTGCTGATAAGGAATCCCATCTCCTGGCGGTAGCTATTGAACAGCGCAAGGCATTCCACCAATCTCGAGAACCTACCAATGGGATCAGACGGTTCGCATTCGTCCCGCGCTACCGTGGCACGGCGAAGTAGTTCGGTCATCGTGAGGTCGAACAGAGCTACCAATATCGCCTGTTTACTCGGGTAGTAGTGGTACAGGGCAGATACGCTCGAGTTTGCCTCCTCGGCAATATCTCGAATTGAGCATCCGTGGTAGCCCATTCGCCCAATTCCGGCGAGTGCTGCGCGCAGCACGTCATCGACGTCGAGGCTGTCGAACTCTCGCCATCTCCCATCCTCTGCAGACTTCTCGTTCACCCTCGCGTCGACTCGGACTCTTGCTACTTTGACTGACCCATTCGCGAATAATTCGTTCGGGGAGACGTCAAGTGCGACGGCGATCTGATGAAGTCGATTGACGCTCATCGTTGTTCGGCCCGTCTCGAGCGCGGTGATGGTCGCCGGACTCACTGCCAGCCGACGCGCCAACTCACGCAGCGATACCCCCGCTGCACCTCGAATCTTTCGCACCCGTGCGCCGACGTGTGCTCCGGGACTGGCTGGCGCATTTGCAAGTGGCATATGTTCAGCGTAGCGACATCATGTGTTTCGGATTTCCCGAACAACATATCGACACAACATATCGATCGGACAGTCTGGCGACAACGTCGACGGAACGTGGTGAGTGACTTGCGAATCCGAAAACTTCGCCTCGTCACCTCAGGAAAGGCCCTCTGAAACTGCAACAGCTACGGTCGACCGTACTGCTTCGACGTCCGCATCGATCAAGGAGTCAAGGGAGGGTGAATCCCTCTGTGAGCATCGTGATCTCATCAAACCGTAGCCTGGACGAATCCTGTAGGTTCGATCTTTCAAGAGAACCTGGGTATAGGCCGGCGACGCCCCGCAGGAATTACCCGCGGAGCGTCCCTGATCGAATTGGGCAGCTTGGACCAAGCTACTTCGGTTGTCCAGCAGCGATGAGTTTCAGTCCGTCATAGACCTCGGAGGAGACCGACACCAACTGTTGGGTAGCCGAATCCCATCTATTTGCGCGGACGGAGGTGTTGAACATCCGATTCAAGCCAGGGATAGGGGTTGGCTGTGTGAAGTCCATCGGAGGGATCAAGCCCACATCCATGTGGGTTGTTCGATTCAACTGATCGAGCACTGCTTGCCCGGTGATCGGGCCGGAGATCTCCTTTGCCGCTTGTTCGAGGACTTGAACGGCCAGCCAAGCGTTAATAGACGTCGCTTTACGCTTGGTGGCAGAGGCATCTGCATTTCCAGATGCCTCTTCAGCATCCATTTCTGAAATGAATCGCTGAAGCTCCGGATACTGTCCTGCCGCCGAAAACGGAGGGAAGGGACCGACCTCGTAGAAGTTCTGCGCAGCGGGCCCGGCAGAGATCAGACTTTCGTTCGAAAGTGCGCCTTGTGCGTTGCAGTACATGACACTGTCGCCACCTGCTTGCATGATCGCCACGGAACTCTGCTCAGTGGAAACAATGGTCGCCGCGTCGGCCTGTGCCGAACGCAACTGTGCGACAACCGGAGCATAGTCGCTAGTCGTCAACGGCAACTTGATGATCGGATTGATCGGTCTGTCTGCTGCAGCACCGCCAGCCTGCACCAACTGTCCAATGCGTTCGGATGCTGCGGCATCAAACCAGATGCCACCAACCTTCTTGGCGCCAGCCTGTGCCAAGACGGTCGGACATGCCACAAAACCCATCGGGACGTCGTAGTAGACAAAGCTGTTTTTGCTCGTCAGCTCCGAACCATCACCTGAAATGCCCGCGCTACCAATCGATGCTATCCCTGCCGCTTCGAGTGCCGGAAGCACGCCACCTGTCTGTGAGTACATTCCCACGACAGCGACGGCACCTTGATCAGCTGCTTGCTGGCCGCATTCCGCCGCGGCCGTTGCATCATTTTTGTCGTTGCAATACACAAGCTCGACCTGGCGCCCATTGATGCCGCCACGCTTGTTTAGCGCGTTCACGCCAGCTGAGACTGCGGCAACCGACTCCGGCAGGTTGGCGCCGCCTGTGGATGTGCCGGTCGGGGCTATGGTCATGACCTTAATCGGATCACTTGACGCTGTCTCGGCGCTGTCCCCCTTCGAGTCGGTGCTGCTGCACGCACTCATCGCCAGAATGAGGCTGATCGCTGCCCCATATACGGCGACTTTCTTGTTGTTACGCAATGTATTTCCTTTCAATTGTGAGTTCAACGTGCAAGGTCTGCCGATTCGTTACTGCCGCCAGCTTTTCGGCCAGTCAGGTACGACTCTTCAATCTCTGACCGCATCGCTTGCGCCTCGGATACGGTTCCGGTCCAGTCGATTCGGCCCTGCCGAAGGATGCAGACACGATCAGCGATCTTCAGCGCTTTGTGTACGTGCTGTTCGACGAGCAGAACGGCAACACCCTGGTCGGCAGCGGTTCGAACAGCTGCCAGCAGGCGCGAAACAATTTGTGGTGCAAGCCCGAGGGAGAGTTCGTCTGCGAGTAGAGCGTGCGGTTTTCGCGAGAGAGCTCGCGCTAACGCCAATATCTGTTGCTGGCCTCCGGACAGTAAGCCCACCTTGCGCTCAAGATGGCCCGCAAGTTCCGGATATTGACGAACGACCTCTTCGATTTCGCAGTGAGCTATTCGGAGGTTTTGCCGCACAGTTAATCCCGCGAACGTCGAGCGCTCCTCGGTGACTAAAGACATTCCCATACGTGCTCGTCGACTTAGCGGAGCGTGAGTGTTGAGCCCGTCCCACAGTACGTCTCCAGACGACACCGGTACCGCGCCCGCCAGTGCCATTAACGTTGTTGTTTTCCCAGCACCATTTGCGCCGAGCAATGCGACGACCTCACCGGGGTTCACCTCAATGTCGATATCGACTACAGCAGGGACGGGACCATAGCCGGCGGTGAGCTTTCGACCAGCGATTACCGCTGTCATTGTTTACCTCCGATTGTTGTCGATTCCATTTCGGTCAACTCCACTTGCGAGTCGTCGCCGAGATAGGCTGCGAGCACAGTGCGATCGGACTGCACGTCAGCTGGGATGCCCTCAGCGATCCGCTTACCGAAGTCCAGCACCGCCACCCGATCGCAGACTTTCATGACAAAGGCCATGTCGTGCTCAATAAGTAGAATCCCTAAGCCCCACTCATCTGCGAGACGCCTTGTGAGGGTGGCGAGTTCTGCGCTCTCATGCTCGTCGAGGCCCGCGGCAGGCTCATCCAGAAGCAAGATTGTAGGAGCGGTCGCGACTGCTCTGGCGATGGACACAAGACGACGCCGGCCGTACGACAGCTCACGGACGGGCCGGTGCAGGTCCTCTTTCAGATCAAATTCCACGATCGCGGCGACCGCAGCTGCTGTCAACGGTTTGTTGCCAGACCAGATTAGATTGGTGAAATACGCAAGGGTGTCCCGCTCGTCACTCGCGGCGCGGATATTCTCGAGCACGGTTAGATCCTCGAAGAGTTCAAGATTCTGAAATGACCTGCTGATTCCAGCACGTGCTCGCTTGTGCGCCGATATTCCGTCTACCGCAATGCCGTCCAAATGAACGTGACCGGAGACGATTTGGCTGTATCCCGTAATAGCGTCGACAATTGTGGTCTTGCCTGCGCCGTTCGGTCCGATCAGACCAACGATCTCTCCTGACCGCACGGTCAGGCTCACACCGTCCACCGCAACCACGTTGCCGAATCGAACTGTTAGATCCTCGACCAGCAGTTGGGTTTCCGGCCGCACAGGCTTAGTGCCGGCGGGCAGTTCTTCGAGAACGACTGGTCGCCGTTGACGACTCGGACGCGACGACTTCGGCATAATTCGGTCCGAAACTCGTTGAATGTCAGCAGTTGCCATGCCCGCGATACCACGGCCGCCCGGTTGTGTCAGAATCAGAAGCAGGACGACGCCGCCGATCAGAGGCATATATCGGTCCAAGTTGGTTAGCCAGTCTTGTAGCCGGTCTCCGAAGACGATTCCCACCAACCCGAAGGCAACAAGACCAATCCACGGTAGGTAGCGGGGTAGTCGTCCAATTCCTCGCAGCACCGCTCGCCCAATTGCAAGACCTGTCAGAGCCGCGATGAGCGTACCTATCAGTCGGCTCAGCAATGGGGCTTTCGCAAGAAAAGAACTTAGGGACAGGCTAATTCGTGATCCCAAAGAGCCGCTGACGAGCATAGCTCCCGCGAATGATCCGGTTATGTAACCGATTCCGCCGACTACCGCGAATGCGACGATGAGTATGCCTTGGAAGGGGTCGAAGGCGCCACCGCCGTACGTGATATTCCGTTGCTGGAACGCGAACAGCACACCACCAAGGCCTGCAATCGCCGCAGAAAGGCCGAATGCATACAGTTTGGCTCCAAAGATGCTCACGCCGATTGATGCCGCTGCGCGTTCGTTTGTTCGAACAGCGATCAGCCGTCGCCCAGCGCGGCCTCTGCGCATGCTCGCAACTGCAAGTGCGACCAGAACGAACGCGATGAGGACGAACGTGGCGTAGCGCTCGGGGTACAAGGTTTTGTCAATCGGTATGCCGAATATTTCGGCGTTGCCGACGATAGTCCCTTCAGGCTTGCTCAGGGCATCTCCAAAGACCGAAGTCTTGGCCCCATCGGGCGCAGGCGAGTAGTAGCTGCGACGAAAGAAGATGGCGTCGACTGCGACCGACAGACCCAGGGTTACAACGGCGAGTTGAAGTCCTCGTGCTCGTAGCGCAGGTAGTGCGAACAAGATGCCAACAGGCACAACCGCCACGACACCGGCGAGTAACGCCCACTCGAGGGGCCATCCTTGGGTTGCCACCAAGCGACCTGACACCAAAGCTGAGATGCCCGCGAAAGCTACTTGGCCCAGAGACAATTGGCCGGCATAACCCACAACTACAACCACCGAGAGCAAGAGCAGCGCCCAGACGCTGTTGAGGGTTATCGCATTCAACCACGGTGTCGGCAAGATGAACCAGATCAATACGAACGCTGCAATGGAACCTCCAAGGAGAGCTGGTAGGTTCACCCGCCCAGTTCCTAAGATTGGCCTGTCTTCGCTTGTATGCCCGCGGTCAGGGATGCTGCGTCCTCGCCAGATCAGGAAAATCACAATCGCGATCACGGGGACCGCTTTGTCGAGCCCTCCGATCGAGAAATTATCTCCAAATTTGTGTACCTGGATCTCTAGTTCGATGAGAGCGATGATGAATGCGGAAAGAATCGTTAGTGGAAATGATGTGAATCCCGCGAATAGAGCAACGGCCAGGGCGGGGACTATTAGAAGAAGTAGATTGTTCGAGCTTAACGGGTTTTGCAGTGGGGCCATGAGGACACCAGCTAGACCTGCAAGAGCTGCACCCGCAAACCATGAGGCGCCCGCGATCACGTCGGGAGACCACCCGATCGTCGACGCTGCCTGTGGGTTTTCAGCGGCCGCAGTCGTCGCAAGACCTGCAGTGGAATATCGAAAAAAGGACCAAAGTCCAATGGCAACAATGAATATGATCAGAAATCGCCAAAGGATATCGATGCCGATCTGCTGGTCGAATAGCGACACTTTGCCGTCCGGTAGTATCGCCGGCGCAGATCTGGGATCGCTACCGAATGCGAGGCCGACGCTGGCCTGCAGGATAATTGCCAACCCGAGTGTCGCAATTACGCGATGGAGCTGAGTGGAATTTCGAAGGCGCCGTAGCACGACCACGTGGAAGGTAAGCCCAATGGTGCCGGTGGCCACGATTGTGGTCGCGGCAGCCACAGCAGTCGGCAACGTCCAGGTTTCCACGAGCTGATTGAAAAAATAGGCCGAGAACATCAACAGTGCGCCTTGCGCGAAATTGATCACGCCGGATCCACGCTGAATGAGGACGATTCCGATTGCGAGAAAGGCGTATAGGGCTGCGGTGCCGAGGCTCAGGACGCCATATCCCATAAAATCAGTCACAGCAGGACCTCTGCCGTGAGAACTCGTTTGTTTGATGGTCCTAGCACGTTTTGCTCCCTCTGTTGTGCGACGTGAAACGTCGCATCGGAGTTGCTAATTGACTTGTGCTGCAGGTCCAGCACGCAGCGTTGAGTTCGGGCGATGCCTGGTAGCTAGGCTGCCGGGACTGTCAATGCCGGATATGGTGCCTGAAACTCTGTGTGAGTACCCTATGAAAGCAGTGCCTGTGCAGGCGCAGGTCGCCGTTCCATTCCGGCGCCTCGAACATGTGAGATCTGTTGTCCAGCAGTTGTTCCGGCCTCTCCTGGCGGGCCGTCTCCGGTGCGGTAGCAAGCATTAATGCCTGCGGCAATGCGCCCAATATACACGTATAGTGATCCAGGCAACAGTGGGTTTATGTCGGGTTTCAACTCACACTGACTGTGAGTGTCGAACTGGGCAGGCGATCGGCCGTGCCGCACGCGGTGACTACTTGAGTACGTCGACTCAGCTGTAAGCAATCTTCAATGGACTGCGCCGTCGTAGATGCTCCCTCCTCTTGTAGTGGAGAAGGGAGACTACGGTCTAGCTCGCGTCGACTGTTTTCGTGGTGCGCCGAAAGGTGAGTTTGCGCGCGCAAGGTCTGATGGTGTTTTTGATCATCGTGTGTTCGGGCTCGATGTCGGAGTCTGATGAGTCCGGCGGATCGAGTCGGCGCATCTTGGCGCGGACCGAAGCGTAAGGTCTTCGGTGCCGGCTTGGGGCGTGCGAGATCAAGACGATGAGCTCTGGGTGCAAGTATTTCGCAAGTAGAGCGGAGCAGGATTTTGGTTCGACTATCGGTCGCTCCTCTTGGCAGTTGCGGACCGCTGGCATGGTCGAGCTGTTGGAATGCCTCAGTTGACCGATTCCTGGGAACTATCGGTGAAGTCTTTCCCATGTGGTACTGCTGCCCAGGTAGTTCCCGGATCCTAAGGCGCTGCCCGCGTACGTACTCGGGCAGCCGGAGCTCTTCTGGTAGCCGTGGCGGTCGTCGAAGCGGAACTCTCCGTTGACCGAAAGTAGTGATCGATAGGGATTTCCCTCCGTCAGTACACTTGTCGACCACCGATGATGGTTGCGAGTGCCCTGCGGCTTCCGGAAACTAGGACGAGATCAGCCGGTGCGCCGACCTGCACACGACGTGCGGGGCCGCCCGGATCGTCCGATCTGCTCAGATAGGCATCAAGAGCACGTGCGGCGTCAACTGTTTCGTTCCCGCCGAGAACGATGCCATTAGGCGTCATGCGATGCTGCGCAGCCGCGATGACTGTCCACGGGTCCAAAGGTCCGTACGGCGCATCGCTCGAAAAAGCAATCGGTATTGACGCATCTATCAAAGATCGGCACCGGTACAAATCCTGCTGATCGGCGCGCTCGACGTGTTCGAGGTAATCGTCACCACGGTCTGCGATGAATCCGGGTTGTGTGACTATCGTTAGCCCAAGCCGGCGGATTTCCTCGATGGACGCAGCAGGGATCAGTGCTCCGTGCTCGATTCGGTCGCCGGGAATCGAGCCGACTTCGTTCAGCACGGCCAGCAAGATCAGTAGCGTTTCGCGGCTGACGCTGTGCGCGGCGATCGCCCGACCGACACGGTGGCACTCAGTGATTGTTCGCGCCAGTTCGTCGAGGTCGGGCAAACCGGAATCTGCCAGAACAATTTTGTACGGACCGATCGTTAGACGGGCGGAGGTGCTCTGGGTCGCCCAACCGCTCACGTCTTCCAACGGGGAGGGGCTGCTTACCGGTGCTCCGAGAAGGTGTACCCGTTGTGGGAGATCACCTTTGGACATCGCATCGGCGATCGCGGTGATACCGTCCACGTCGAGGTCAGGGGTTGCGTCGGTGACGGACGTGATACCGAGCGCAGCAAGCTCGGACCCGACAGCTCTCAGTGACGGGGGAGTGTTTCCGGGAATCCGATCGCGGAGCCATGCGTCGGCTCGCCAGATACGCCCGGTCGGGCGACCCGCACTGTCTCTCTCGATGCCAGGGTGATTCGCCTGATCCAATCCGGTTACTTCGATGCCAGCGGTGTTCAGGATCCACAGAGCGCCACTACGATGTTGAATTCGGACCGGGCGAGCACAGTGAAGACGATCGAGACGCTCTCGATCGAGTTCTCCGGAAACCGATTCGAAGTAACCGACACCGCGCACCCATCCATTGATTCCTGTTGAATCATTAAGTGCTGCAGCAAGTTCTGTTGAATTCCGGACGAACGGCGGACCGCAATCGACAGACGCGCGCTGTGCAGCCAGGGCGTGAAGATGGATGTGGTGATCGCACAATCCTGGAATGATGTCATTGCCTTCGGCATCGAGGACATCATTACCGGAGCGCCTGAGGTTGTGTCCGATCTCGGAGATCCGTCCACTTTCGATTCGAATATCCAATCCTGCAACAGCTTCGATTGCGCAGTTGGCGATCACAAGGTCGCTCACGGGACGTCGATTCCCAGGCTGCGAAGGACTGGTTCGGTGTCGGCGCCGGACGCCGGCGCGATGCCGATGCTCGCGCGCCTGCAAGGAAAGGCAATTGATTCGGCGTCGAGTTTGGGTGTTTCGACGACCAGCGACGAGAGTGTAGATGATACGAGAGCCGCCATCGAGATGTCCCAGAGTTCCCCTGCTCCGTGAGGAGTTTCGGACATGGCGAGTGCTGCGGCAAGAAGGCCGGTGAGCGGATCGGCTATCGCATCGCCGACAAAGGCAGGGGACCCAGCGTCGTCGTGTGCGATTAGCCCACTCGACGCAGCGATATCGTCACCGAAACCGATACGTGGTGAGTCTCGTCCGGCCGCGGTGATCGAGATCCAGGTGGTCCCTGACGCGACCGCCGCATCTGCGTCGAGCCCGAACCCTGCCAGTGCACGTGGCCGTGACGCTTCGACAACAATGTCTGCTCGCTCGACCAACAGAGCTAGTGCAGACCTTCCAGCGGGGGTATCAGGATCGAGCGCAACCGACTCATGCCCCGAATGCAGCAGCGAATAGAATTCCCTGTTTCCCAGCCTCGCTCCGTCAGGCCTGGTGGGCGTTTCAACCTTGATCACGCGCGCTCCCGCTTTCCCGAGGAGGTGTGCACACAGTGGACCGGCCCAGAGCGCACTGAAATCGACAACCAGCATTCCCTCGACACTGCGTCGTGTAGTCGGAGTGGGAACCGGCATTGTGCTGCGTTGGACTGGTGCGGCGGCAAGCCCGAGCAACATTGCTCGCTCAGCTAGTTCGGCACCAGGGCGCTCCGACAGCCAGGCGCCGACAGCAGGCCAGAGATCATTTCCGATATCGTGTGAGATCAGCGCGGCCAGGAGGCTCGGATCACTCTCACGAGCGCAGGATACGGCCGCCCAACCGTCAGACGTAGGAAGCAGGCGGGTTTTCCCGCCGACTGAGACATTGCCGTTCCGGTTCATTCCCGTAAACGCTGCTCGCTCGGAGAGGAAACGAGCTCCGCGGACCGGTGTGCCGATGAACGAACCCAAGGCATCGGCGATTGTGGCGGCGTTTCCGGGGGGAATCAGGGGAGGGCCGTCCGACGGTCCGGTTAGAGGAACAATGCCGCTGCTCAGCCAGTCCCGGATTCGGACAGCTTCGTCGACGGTGTCCGGCCAGGTGAACATCACACGATGTTACACTCCGAAAAGTACTACCGGACCGGCAATCCCGCACACATGGGAGCTATTCGGTGCCTATACGTGCGAAGGACGAGGATGGTCGGTCAGGTTCACTTGGTGTCTCCGTCGGACATTGTCGATGGGGTGCTCGATCGTCCGATTCTGGCTGAGGGTGGCGTTCTTGACGACGCGGTGGTTGTTGTCGATCTTGATCAGCCGATCTCCGCAGTCACGGCCGTGGCTGCGGCGGCCAAAGTTGTCGCGGGCGACCGTGTTGTCATTGGTCGGGCCGACAGAGTTCCTGATGCGGCGTGTCGATCACTCGCCCGGGCACTCGATACCACCGTCGCGTCTCACCATGGCTCCGGCATTCGGGAGTTTGTGAGCGTCGACGATCTCGATACCGAATTGGAAGTTGTCGTCGAGCATTTCAGTGAGAATCCATATGCGTCAGTTGTTGCGGCGCAGGTTCTGCGGTTGAGTGAAAATTTGCCCATTCAGGCTGCCTTGGACGTGGAATCCTTAGCGTACTCGACGCTTCTGGGCACTCCTGATTTTCGGCGGTGGCTCGATCGGCGAGGGTCAAGACCGCTGCCTCCCCCGGCGCCGCGGGAACCGGTGCTGATCGATCGCCGTGAAGCGCTGCTGCACATCACACTTAACCGTCCTGAGCGGCGCAACGCCTACGGTGCACAAGTTCGTGACGGGCTGGTGGCCGCACTCCAGCTTGCCTCGATGGATTCCAGTATCGAACAGGTCCTGCTCGACGGAGCCGGTCCGTCGTTCTCTGCTGGAGGTGATCTAGACGAGTTCGGCACCACTCCGGATCTGGCTATCGCACACTTGATTCGGACGCGAGCGGGTGCGGCGAGATTGATGGCGCGACTCGCCGATCGAATCGAAGTCCATGTCCACGGAAGTTGCGTCGGTGCGGGGATTGAAGTCCCGGCGTTTGCACGGACCATCAAGGCTCACCCATGCAGTGTGTTTCGACTGCCGGAAATAGGGATGGGTTTGATTCCGGGAGCTGGCGGCACCGTGTCGATTCCTCGTCGGATCGGTCGGTGGCGGGCTTATCACCTTTTTGTTTCTGGCACTGCGATCAATGCTGGTCGGGCCCTGGAATGGGGACTGATCGACTTGATCGAGGAGCGCTGACAACGTCAGCGATTGATAGGTGAGGTCAATGCGGCCAAGACCCACCCACTCGTTTCAACGATGAAATGTGTTGGAGATTCGGCGAGTGTGGATCCTGTCAGCATGAAGGGCGCAGTTACACAACAGGATTACGCGATGCCTCTTTGCTGCCACGATCGCGCGGCACTGCCATGCCCGCTTCAGTTCTGGCGAGCGCGACGGTGAAGGTCACCACTCATAGAGGGGCGAAACGTACATCGGTGCGCAACGGATCCACCTACGGTGGCTTTGCATGTTGGGGTGGCGGCGTCTTGGTCAAGAATAGAGGCCCCTCTCGTTGGGAGGATGGGGCCTCTTGTCATTCGTGTTGAGCACACAACACGAAGACCCTCTATCCGTGCCGAGTTGCCCCCTCATGACTAACCCCGCACTTTCACGGTAAGCCGCCCGCTGTCAGATCGCTCGGCGCAGCGAAAATTTTGTGATGTGTTTGCAATCCAAATACCTGGGGTAAAAGGTTTGAAGGTCGGGACACGCGGATCGGAGAGTGCCCATGGGCCTTGGATTCGTTGGGCTCGGCACGGGCAGTATCTGGATTGAGTGCATTCTTCATCGGAGGCGCCCTCGGCACACTGGTCGGATGGCGTCTGGTTTTCGGTATCGTCCTCGCCCTCGCAGTCGTAGTCTTCGCGCTCAGCTTCACCCTTCGCTCCGATCGCGGGCAGGCCGGTATCAAGACCGCGTCGCGGCAGCTCTCATCGGCGTCGCCTTGCTCACTCTGATCTTCATCGGCAACGACAGGTTGTCTTGGTCGTGGACGTCTTTTCTGTTGTGGTCGTTGTGGTGCTGGCCGATGCCGTTGTTGACGCAGTCGTTGACCCGGCCGTGGTGGTCGGTTCCGTTGCAGTTGCGGTATTGGTGGTGATGGTTTCGACGGGTCCAGCGATGTACACGTATCCGCCAGGTGTGAGGGGCATGGAACGCACGACCCTTACGGCGGTTCCGATCGGTGCAAGTTCGGTCAACCGCTGCCGCACCACCGCGCGATTCGAGTCGGAGGCGGTGTAGCCGCCGCAGGTCACAGCGCCGACGTGGCTGATGTCGACGCGCGTTCGTTCTCCGTCGACGTCGATGTAGAGGCCTGCGCCGGATCCGGCTGCGTCGTAGTCGAGGACCGTGCCTTCCCATTCGACTCGCTTTCGTACCGGGATCGATACCGCAGAGGTTGTCGTGGGCGACGCTTGAGCGGAGGTCGTGGGCGCTGCGATCGAGTTGGTCGATGGACCATCGTCGTTGATGCAACTGCCGAACACCGCCAGCACCAACACAGCGCCTAGTCCCCAACTGAGTTTCTGCTTCGTCGTTGCCATGAACCTCTCCATCGCTGCGGTGCCGGTCACCGAAGCTCGGGGAATCATAGTCGAACCGGCAAACGGTATATCCGATAGTGCTGTCAGGTTGCTTCAGCGTCGCGAGTCGGGTGAGAGGCGGGATGCCCAGCGGCACGGGTCATTCCGAACGACGGCCGCGCCGATCTCACCGATGCTGTTCGTGTACACGACATGTGGTGCTCGACAAGGTTTGCTGCGAATGCCGACAGTGCAGTAGTCGTTATCGCAGGACCAAGGGCAGTGGTCACGGATGGGTTCCGTCAGGTTCGATGAGGAAGGCCGTGCCAGGCGCTGCTTTTCGATCTGTGTCCAGGCGTCGGTGAGGACCTTCCGTCCCGGGCCGGTTGGAGCGCGTCTCCGGTTTGCTCGATAAGGTTCGTGTTCCGGGCACCTGCGCTATCGGACGGTTAAGCATAGTTCGACGAGTCGCCGCCTCCTCCACCGGCATCGAACAATGTGGGTGTTTCGCAGGGCTGGTCCTTGGTGGTGGAGAACCGTTGTGTCGCAAAGTCAAGCCGCGCGCCGAGGGCACGTCTACGTCATTCCCGTGTCATTCACGTCCACGCCCGCAACATCTAACTCGGTACGTAGATGCTGACGATCTCGGCGATGCAAACCGGCTTGTCCGCATTTTCGCGTCCTATTGTCACGGCCGTGACAACTTGGACGCCCGAGGGAACGGTGTCGACATCTTTGATGTCTACTGCAGCTCGAATCCGTGAGCCGACAGGTACGGGCGATGGGAATCGAATCTTGTTCGATCCGTAGTTGATGCCCATTCGGACGCCGTCGACGGTGTAGACCTCCCATACAAGCATCGGGATCATCGAGGTCAGCAGATGCCCGTGGGCGATGGTGGTTCCGAACGGTCCGTCAGCAGCCCTTGATGGATCCACATGGATCCACTGGTGGTCGCCCGTCGCATCGGCGAATGCGACGATTTTCTCCTGGGTGAGGGTGTGCCAGGACGAGTATCCGATCCGGGTGTTCGCCGCGGCGCGTAGTTCGTCGATTCCGTTGAGTGTCTTCATGCTTTGGGTCCTCCGGCAACGTAGAGAATCTGCCCGGAGACAAATCCGGCTCCCTCGCTGGCGAGAAATGACACTGCATGGGCGATGTCGTCGGGGACCCCGACTCGGGCGGCGGGGATATCGGCGGCTGCTCTCGTTTTGAGTTCATGGAATTTCATTCCCATGCGCGCTGCCGTTGCCGCTGTCATCTCGGTCTCGATGAAGCCGGGAGCAACCGCGTTGGCTGTGATGCCGAATTTTCCGAGTTCGAGGGCCACAGTCTTGGTGAATCCTTGGAGCCCAGCTTTGGCTGCGGCGTAGTTTGCTTGCCCTCGATTTCCGAGCGCTGACACGCTCGACAGGTTGATGATTCGTCCGAAGCCGGCCTCAGTCATGTGTCCCTGGACTTCTCTGGTCATCAGAAACGAGCCACGTAAGTGCACGTTCATGACTGTATCCCATTCTGCAGCAGTCATTTTGAATAGGAGATTGTCGCGGGTGACGCCGGCATTGTTGACGAGAACGGTTGGTGCGCCGAGCTTTGCGGCGATCTTGTCCACAGCTTTTTCTACTGCGGTTCCGTTGGAAACGTCTGCGCCGACGGCAAGTGCAGTACCTCCGGCCCGGGTGATGGTGTCGACCACGTTCTGGCAGGTGTCTTCGTTGAGGTCGAGGACGGCAACAGCGTGGCCGTCTGCTGCGAGTCGTTGTGCGACGGCGGCACCGATTCCCCGTGCGGCGCCGGTGACGATTGCGATGCGGCGGTGTCCGGGGTGAGATGAGGGGCTCACGAAAGTGGGGTTCCTTTCAATGGTCGGGTGAGAAGCGATTCGGGTCAGGAGAGCCGTTCGAGGATCAGTGCCATGCCTTGTCCTCCTCCTACGCACATGGTTTCGAGGCCGAACTGCTTGTCGTGTGTCTGTAGTGAGTTGATGAGGGTGCTGGTGATTCGTGCCCCGGTCATGCCGAATGGGTGGCCGATGGCGATGGCCCCGCCGTTGACGTTCAGTCGATCCTCGTCGATGCCGAGTTCGCGGGCCGAGGGGATGACCTGGGCGGCGAAGGCCTCGTTGATTTCGACGAGGTCGATGTCGCCGATACCGAGGCCGGCGCGGGCAAGTGCTTGGCGTGACGCCTCGACTGGTCCGAGGCCCATGATCTCGGGTGACAGTCCGGTGACCCCGGTACTGACGATGCGTGCGAGAGGGGCGATTCCGAGTTCTTTCGCCTTCTGATCAGACATGATCACCAGGGATGCGGCGCCGTCGTTGAGTGAACAGCAGTTGGCGGCGGTGACTGTTCCGTCGGGCCGAAAGACCGGGTTCATGGCGGAGATCGATTCAAGCGTGACACCGGTACGCGGTCCGTCGTCGGTGTTGATCACGCGGCCGTCGGGAAGTGTGACCGGGGTGATGTCGCGCTCCCAGAAACCATTCGAGAGTGCCTTCTCGGTGAGGTTGTGGCTTCGTACTCCGAAGGCGTCCTGCTCGGCTCGGGAAATTCCTTTGAGTTGGGCAACGTTCTCCGCTGTCTGTCCCATGGCGATGTAGACGTCCGGCAGTAGCCCGTCCTCGCGCGGGTCGGTCCACCTCTGGCCGCCGGCGGAGAATCGTTCGGTGCGGGCTTGGGCTGCGGCGAGGGCCGGATTGGCGCTGGCAGGGAGACCGTCCGCAGCACCTGGCAGGTAGCGGCTGATGGTTTCGACGCCGGCAGAGATGAAGACGTCGCCTTCCCCAGCGCGAATGGCATGGAAGGCCATTCGTGTCGTTTGTAGGCTGGCAGCACAGAATCGATTGACCGTGGTGCCCGGGACGCGGTCGAAGCCTGCGAGTACTGCGACCGCGCGGGCGAGGTTGTTGCCGGCTTCGCCGGATGGTTGACCGACGCCGAGCATGAGGTCGTCGATATCGCGTGGATCGAGGGCCGGCACCTTCGCCAACGCGGCGGTGACCATTTGGACGGTGAGGTCATCGGGGCGAATGTCCTTCAATGAGCCTTTGTTTGCTTTTCCGATCGGCGAACGGGCAGTGGCGACGATGACAGCTTCAGACATAATTGTTCCTCGAATCGGTGATTGCTGTGTAGTGAAGGAAGGCTGGTGGGTTCTCGTTCACCCTGCGCAGCCCGAGATTCCGCCGTCGAGCGGAATGATGGTGCCGGTCAGATAGGAGCCAGCCCGGGAGGCTAGGAACTGGACAGTGCCTATCAGGTCGTCGGCTTGCCCGTACCGGCCGAGCGGGACACGCTCGAGAAGGTCCGCCTCCACCTCAGGATCCGCCGCGACGTGTCCGAGCATGTCCGTCAAGATGGGGCCGGGTGAGATGGCGTTGACGGTGATTCCGTCGGACGCCAATTGCTTGGCTAAATGGCGGGTGAGCATGTGCAACCCGGCTTTGCTCGCACTGTACGAGTAGTTGTCCCAGCTCGGCGTGGCCAAGGCATCCACACTGCCGATGTTGATCACACGAGCGGGTCGGTCGGGACTGGAAGCTTTACGCAGAAGCGGCAGTGTTCCGGTAATCACATAGAACGGGGCGACGAGGTTGGTGTTGAGTACCTTTGTCCAACCGATGAGGGGAAACTCTTCAAGCGGTGCACCCCACGTTGCCCCGGCATTGTTGACCAGGATGTCGACGCTTGTCAGGTGCTCGTAGAGCCAGCTGACAAGCCCGCTCACCCCTTCCTTCGACGACAGATCACTGGCGACGGGCGTGCATCGTCCTGCCGTTCCCGCAGCGTCTGCCTCAGCGTTGATCGCTTCGGCTGTCGCGCGGCACTGCTCTTCTTTTCGGCTGGTGATGACAACGTGGGCGCCGCCCAACGCCAGGCCGCGAGCGATCATAGCGCCAATTCCTCGTGAGCCGCCGGTCACGACAGCAGTTTTCCCTGCAACGGAAAAGAGGGAGTTTAGTGCCGGATACGCCTCGGGGTCGGTTGTAGTAGTCATGTTATCGACGCTAAGGCTGGATCGCCGTCATCGCTTGGGGGACAACGCACTCCACTTGCTGGACGCGCATCGCCCATGAGCAATCCGTGGGCAGGCTCAGGTGTCATACCGAGCTAGCACGCGGGTCACTGTTTCACTCGACGTCGGATGCTGCAGAACGTGTGTCGGACGGGCGCTCACCGAAGCTTCGCCGATATGCATTGCTGAACGTGCTGAGGTCACCGAATCCGGAAGAGTACGCCACCTGAGTCACACTCTGGTGGCTCCAGCCACGGTCCTGAAGTCGCAGCCGGGCCAACGCTAAACGCTCCTCCCGGATGAGGTCCGACGGGCTCGTTCCGATCCGCTGCAGTTGGGCCTGAACGTGCCGGAGCGACCACCCGAGGCGCCTTGCGACCACGGCTCCGGTGAGGTTCGGATCGTGCGCGTTCTCTCGAACAAAGCGCCGGATCGAGGTGACCAACCCTTCCTGAACAGCCACGGCAGGCGTGGTCGTGTCGGCGTTGTAGGCGAGCGCGACGAGATCGACGATTCGGTCGGCGATCGCGTCGAACTGACTACCTGTGAGCTCATTTCGCTCTCTGCGCAGACTGGTGACAACGTCGACAATGATGCGGCCCAGTCCAGATGTCGCGTCGAGGGTGGTGCCTGCACGTGGCACTGCTGGCACGCGCGCGTCGAGCCGATCACGTGGAATCACGAATGCAACAGAGGAGAAACCATCACCGTGACGCAGATCCGTCACGGTGTCCAACGAGGTGAGCGCCATGACCGCAGGATTGATCGCGGCTATCCGACGATCCTGCTCGAGGATCACTTCGCCCCGGATCGGGATGAGTAGTTCGTACGCACCGTGAGGATGCCGACGAATGTCGGCTGAGGTACGAGAGAGGACTTCTGCTTCACCCCACCAGCGGATCAACTGGTACGTATCCGAATGCTGATGCTCGAGTGTCCCCTGGTAGTTGTCAGCGAGGGAGAAGGACATCGGACAATGGATCGACGAAACTTGATCGCGCCACCAATCGCCACGCTCGCGCTGGCCGTACTCGTTACTGCGCAACGTATCGACAAAATACAAGGTCACACCTTCTCATACCAGTAAGCCGAAACCACGACCCCGGCCACAGTCGACGGTAGCGCGCTCCGGCGTGCATGCCAACGGATCGATCATCGTAGCGCCCGCTTGAGGAGCTTTCCTGTTGCATTCATCGGCAACGTATCCCTGAATTCCACCATGCGGGGGTACTTGTACGCCGCCAAACGTTCGCGTGACCAGCCGATCAGATCCTCCGCCTTCAGCTGCGATCCAGGCTCGCGGATGACGAAGGCTTTCACTTCCTCACCGATCCGCTCGTCAGGGATTCCGACAACGGCCACGAGGCTGACCTCCGGATGGGCGATGATCACCTCCTCGAGCTCTCGCGGGTAGACGTTGAAACCTCCCCGCACAATCAAGTCTTTGGCGCGATCGATGATGAAGTAGTAACCGTCCTCGTCGCGCCGTGCGATATCGCCCGTGCGGAACCAGCCGTCGCGGATCACTTCCGCTGTCGCCTCGGGCCTGCCGAGATATCCCTTCATCACGTTGTACCCCCGTACTGCGAGTTCTCCTGGCTCACCGGCACGGACCTCGTTCCAGTCTTTGTCGATCAGCTTCACTTCTACTCCCCAGATGGGTTTGCCGATCGATCCCGGCCGGTTTGGTTGATCGAGCGGGTTGAACGTGACGGTCGGGCTGGTTTCGGAGAGTCCGTAGCCTTCCCGGATGCCGACACCGAAGACGTCCTTGAACTGCTCGAGCACATCGACCGGCATAGCGGCTGCGCCGGAGAGCGCGATTCGTAGGAGACCGGCGAGGTCGGCGCTGATGCCGTCGACTCCGGCCTTGTTGAGCAAAGCCCAGTACATCGTCGGGACGCCGGCGAAGATCGTCACTCGGTGCTGCGTTATCAACTCCAGGGCTGTAGCTGGGTGGAATCGTGGCAGAAATACCAAGGTGGCACCCACAGCGAAACCGGCGTTCATCTGCACGGTCTGCGCGAACGAGTGGAAGAGTGGAAGAGCGACGAGATGAACGTCCTCGGCACGCGCGTCGAGCAGTTGATTGTGCCCGAGCGCGTTGAGAACCAAATTGGCGTGAGTGAGCTCCGCACCCTTGGGCTTACCGGTCGTCCCGCTCGTGTACAGCACCACCGCCGTGTCGGTGGCTTCGGTCACCTGGAGAATGTCTTCGCTGGCGTGTTCGGTCAGTACATCAGCCAAGGATGTTCCCTCGCTCTGCTCATCGAGCAATGCGGAACCCAACGTGACGAGGTGCTCGCAGGATTCCACGTCATGGAACCCGCGCCATGCCTCGTCGTCTAGCCCCGGCACGCTGCAGAAGTAAGCCACCGCGCCAGAGTCCCGCAGATGGTAAGCAACTTCTTCCCGTTTGAGCATGGTGTTGAGCGGGACGACAACCCCACCTGCTTTGAGGATGCCGAAGTAGACAATCGGAAATTCGACGACATTCGGGATTGTCAGGGCGACGCGGTCACCTGGGCGCACCCCCAGCGAAATAAGGAAGCGGGTGACACTGTTCGCAGCCGAATCGATCTCGCCGAAGGTGAGGGTGCGGTCGCCTTCGATGACAGCGATTCTGCGGGGAGTGCGGCGAGCAGTGTCGGCGAGCATGGTGGCCAGGTTGAGCATGATCCTGCTTTCAGGTGATAACTGTGTGACAGTGTTGGGTGAGAACTACCCGATTCAGGACCAATCCCAGTCGTACTCGGCTCCGACCCGCTTCGCCAGTGGCTTGAACATGCCTTCTTCGTAAGTCGACATCGTGTCGAGGCCGGGAATCGGTGCGAGGGAAACGATTTCGGACAGCTGTTCGAAACCGAGTTCGGGTTTCGGCAACCCAGCGGCAAGCGCGAACCTTTGGAGCTGATTGGTGAAGCTTTCATCACATGGCGGCTGTGCGAAGTTCACCGGGTGCTTCATGGCCTCGTCGAGGGTTACGAACTCCACTCCGCGCTCGAGAAAAGCCTCGAAAATGGGAGCGAGGGTGTCACGGGAGATGGGAGTGCCGTGCACGAGCCAGATAAGAGGAGCATCGGCGCCGAACAAGGTACGTGCGGTGTCCGCATGCTTGTACAGCTGGTCAACCGCCGTCGCCACGTGCAGGTCGCGCACCTTCTTCTGGGTGTCCTTGTCGCCGAGGGTCTTCGCACGGAAGTACGGCATGATGAACGCGAAATCGCTGAACCAGCTGGTGATCGGGGCAGTTCGGTAGCCGAGGTCAGCGATGTACTTCTCGACCTCTCCTCGACGTTGTTCGGATCCGGAGGACATGTCCATCGGATAGCGAAAGTATTTCGACGGCGCGGCGTCGATCAGATGCCCGATGTACTTCTCTGCCGTCTCGAAATCGCATCGAAATGCCGCGTCAGGCATCCAGCGCAACGGAGCATGCTGGTGAGTGTGGTTGCCCAGGTGATGGCCAGCTTCGGCCCACGCCTCGAAGGCCTCCATCTGCATCGGCTCATTCTCGAGGCGGTACGTATGAGAGAAGCCGTAGGTCCCTCCAAGTCCGTAGTCGTTGAGCGTCTTCGCGACAGATCGCGCGACATCAGTGGGCGTTGTGTCGTCCGGCATGGGCACGCCGTCCCACAGGACGAAGTCATCGATCGTGACCGCAATCTTGAGAGGTCGAACGGCGCGGGTGTCATTCATGAAAGGTGACTCCAAATCTTCTCAGGGCTCTCGGCACGAAGCCCGTCTCTCACCGACCCTATGAAGTGATCGACATCACGTCTTGGCTGTGTGCGCGCGCCTACTTTCACCACGCGCATGAGATTCGCGCCCACTATGCGCACCCGTCGAATGCCGTGCGCATGGGGCCAAGTTCCGGCTCGTCTCGACTCATACCGTCGTAGGGACGAAGGAGAAGCACGCCGTGAATGCATCATCGCAAAAAATTGTCCTGGCACAGCGACCTCACGGGAACGTGAGCTCGAAAGACTTCCGTCTGGAGGATGTCGTCCTACCCGACCTGGAGGCTGGAGGCATCGAGATGGAGACGCTCTTCATCTCGATCGATCCGGCTATCAGAGGCTGGCTCGACGATCGGCCGAGTTACCTTCCGCCGGTTGCGCTCGGAGCACCAGTTCGCGCCCTCGGTCTGGCACGTGTGACGGCGTCTCTTAACAGCGACTTCGCCGTCGGCGATATCGTTCGTGGCTTCGTCGGGTGGCAACGACGCCAGATCGTCAGTTCCCCTGGCGGTGAATGGGATCGGCTTACACCGCGTGAGGATATCCCCTTGGGGCATTACCTCGGAGTCCTCGGGATGACGGGCCTGACTGCGTGGGCGGGGATGTGCGACATCTTGCGTCCGACACCAGGCCATACCGTCTTGATCTCCGGCGCTTCTGGTGCAGTCGGAAGTGTGGCTGTCCAGCTCGCGAAGCAGTCGGGGGCGCGGGTTGTCGGCGTCGCAGGAGGCGCTGAGAAGTGCGCGATGGTGGCCCGATTGGGCGCGGACGTCGTCATCGATCGCAAATCCCGGGATTGGGAGGACCACCTCAAGGCGGCAACACCCGACGGCATTGATCGCGTCTTCGAGAACTCGGGCGGTCCGATGTTCGAGGCGACAATTTCCAGGCTGAACAACCATGCTCACATCGCGTTGTGCGGTCTGATTGACGGCTACAACCTGACGGAAAGGCCCTCTGGTCCAGCAAATTTCGGACAACTGCTCACCAAGCGCGTCCTTGTGCAAGGATTCGTCGTTCTCGACTACATGGACCGGGCAGCTGAGGTAGAAGCAAAGCTCGGGGCACTCATCAGTTCCGGGCAGGTGGAGGCTGTGCAATCCGTATTGCCCGGATTCGAGCAGCTACCGGAGGCTTTCGTGGACTCGTTCTCCAACGGCCGACCAGGCAAAATCATCATCGATCTGACTCGGTAGCTCGCAGCTACGCTGCCGCACGTCATAACCCGACAACCGCAGGCTGCCTCGATAACCACGCCTCAGAAACACTAGGACATCGACCAGTTCGATTTGATCGGGTTCCATGTTCCACGGTCGAGGTGCCGGCCGAGTAGTGGGTCGAGGCATTGACCGACGATGCGTAGTGCACCGTCGATTTCGCGTGCGTGTTCGGGCAATCCGGATACGGTTTTGGCGATTTTGGCGTAGCCGGCAGTCCAGGATGGTGCAGCCTCAGAGAGGCTGGTTGGCAGTGTCAGTGTGCGGCGCGCGGATTCTTGGTGCAGAGCAGTGCGGGTGAGGGCGGCGTCGAGGGTCCAGGCGGTCACGATCAACGCGAGGTCGACCAGGTCGTGGTAGCGCGTCGAGGGTTGTTGCAGGTCTCCGTATCGTTCGTACATTGCGCACACCTTGTCGGAAACCTGTTGTGGCAGTGGGTACAAAGCGAATTTCGGCATGGGCGCCAGCTCGTCCATCTCAACCACCGGGTGAGGAAGTTGGTAGTCCACGTCGCCGACCGGGACCAGTTCGGTGGACAGGTCGATGGGGAAGTCGGCGAGTTGAACGGCGCCGAGGTAGACCTTCACTTTCACGCTGGCTCCAGATACGCCGCCGGTCATCAGCCGCGGGGTGTCGAACACGAACCGGAACGGGTCGAGATTGCTGTCGGTTTCGGCGATCGGGCATTGGGCGGGTAAATGCATGTGATGCGGGCAGAAAGGCAACTCGTGACCAGTCACCCCTGTTTTCTGAGGAGAAGAGTGCGTAGGACCTCCAGTGCGTGACGACGACGTGTTTTGGTGCGAGCGCACAGTGCCGTCATTGTCGAGACGGTGATCAGGGCGAAGTAGCCCGTGAGTGCAAGATGGGGCACCACGTCAGTACCGAGGTTGATGAGTGTTCCGGACATACTGGGCATGATTCCTCGAATCCGTTGATGTGCTGTGCCTCTAGTTCTCCCATCGGGCAGTGGCGTCCGGCGATGTCCAGGCACGTTAGAGTTCCTGAAAGGCCTGTTCAAATAGGGTGCTCCGGAATTCCGACTCTCGGATCCTCGGATAAACCCGGGACTGAAGGGAATGTTCGTGCTTGATTCGACACCTGCGAAAGCCAAGCTCGGGACAATGTTGAAGGATTTGAAGATGGGCGCGGGCAACCCGACTTACGAAACAATCATCAAAGACGTATCTGCGCTAGGAACGAAGCTCAACAAGTCCAGCCTGGGGGACTGGTTCGCCGGTCACGCGGTTCCTGCGGACAAACACAGTCTTGGAATCCTCGTTACCTATCTGGCCAAGGAGCGACCTCTTCCGGGCGGATTTTGGCCGCTCTACGAAAAAGCGAAACGGGAAGGGGCCGCACGAAGAGGCGCTCGGCCGGCATCCGGGTCAACTCCGGAGTCCGCGACGGATCCTGCATCTGGCGCCGGTGAGCTACGACTGCACCGGTTGCCGAGAATCGACACGGTGCACTACGCCAATGTTCCGCGACTAAGGCACCTCTTGTCGTCCCACGAAATCGTATTGGATCTGCCAGACCTCAGTCTTCCTGGGGAGCGGGACATGATGGAGCTCCTGGCTGTGATGGATTCGATAACCCGAGGGTTGGCGCGAGTCGCACTTCCGGTAAAGAAGCTGACTCAGGAATTCAGGATGCGATCTCTCGACGTGGGTGACTTGTTGGTCTTCGACAGGCGAGTCTTCACTCTCAACGGGCCCTCTCCGGGTGAAACCCCTTCCCTTACTGGTGATTACGATGTGGATCCCCTCATTCATTTTACGAAGCGAGGTGTCCGTATCGTCATGCCGTACGACCCCGTATATGTCACGACATCGACGGCATACTCCGATTTCAAATCACGACACATTCAGATGGTAGGACTGTGCGTCATCAAGAGGCGTGGTAAACCGACTGACGCGCCACACAGAAAGAAGACTCCGAAGGTGCAGTTCGTGGCGTCGCCGCTGGTGTTGGGCTTGTCGAGCGAAAGACACCGTGATCCGGAGCTGACGAAGAAGGTCGTATTCAAAGGCTACGACGACGATGGAACGCAGAGTTGGTTCGGGGAATGGGTATCGAAGAGGAGCGACGGGGACCCTAGTTAGTCATGACTGTCTGGATTACTTGTTTGCTATCGGCAATATCGAAATCGGGCAATGCACCGTTCGAACCGGCTGGGCGTCGGGGTCGGATGTAGACGGCGCGATGTGGTCGGGGGATTCTGATGTATCGCCTGTGGACGCCGGCTTCCCTACTTGGTCCTGCCGTTGTAGCGCAACGAGAGCGTGCCGTGGTGGAAGCAGGCGTTCTCGGATCCTGGAAGTACGCCTACTGTGCGGGTTGAATCCGCACAGTATCTACTCCAAGCGGCAAATGATTTGCGTCCGTCGTCGTCGGCGAGCCCCGTTTGGGAGTTGGGAGCTGACGACGAGCACTCGCATGGAAAATCGTTCCCTAGAGCGTCGCTCAGGCGCTAGGACAACGGTCGACTCCGGTCTGGCTTATCGAGTTTTCGGACGGCGCTGGTGCGCGCATGTACGCAACTTCGAGTGATTGCCGCGCTGGCTGCTCGGCGAGGCGAGCTGTTGAACGCGGGGCAGGCTCAGGCAGCCGGGCATGCGCCTCCCGTGGAATCACCAGTCGGTTGGCGGCGCCCAGGCAGAGCAACTACGAATCACCCTGCTGCGCAGAGGGTTAACCCGCCGAATAGCACCTGCCCACTACTTCGGCGCCGAAACCTGGCCCGGGTGATGTGGGTCGTCAGCGTACTGAACATTGGGAGTGCAAGTGTCAATCGCGGTATTGTCTCCAATGTTGCCGTGACCTTCGGTGGAGGTAAGGAATTCGGATTCGTTCGCACCGGTGGAAATAGTGCACATAGGAGTTTGAATCCGTCAAATATTCCGTCTTGGAGGGCACTCCGGAGCGTGAAGGTGATGCAGTCAGTCGGGATCTGGTGTTAGTAGTGGGCCGCCGAGCTTCTTCTGACGTCTGCGAGATTCTCGACGCACTAAGCGCGGTGCTCGATCACCGCGAAACCGTCCTCGACGGCGAAATCGTCGCACTCGGACCCGACGGTGTGCCGTCCTTCTCCCTTTTGCAGCGCCGGATGCACGTCCTGCGGCCCACCGCGCAGCTTCGCAACGAGGCTCTGACCTCGTATTATGTTTTCGACATCCTCGACGTCGACGGTACGTCGACGACCCAGCTGCCTTACCTTGGGCGCCGTGAAGCGCTCGCCAATCTCAGCCTCGAACATCCGCGCATCAAAGTTCCGCCGCACTGGCTCAACGTCGATGGGCCGACCATGTTGGAAGTCGCGAAGAAGCACCATCTGGAAGGTATCGTTGCCAAAAATATTTCCTCGATCTACCAGCCCGGCAAGCGATCTCGGGATTGGCTGAAGACCCCGTTGAGGGCTAATTGTGAGGCCGTATTGTGCGGATTCATCCCTGGATCGGGTGGCGCAGCAGGCGGAGTCGGTTCGTTGATCCTCGGGCCCACGACGACACCGGTAATGCGTGATAAACAAACGTGCTGAATGCGTGGATCTGATTGGTTGGCGCGAGTGATTCCTTGCGTCTGATATACCGAAGTAAAATTGACAATGGAGTTTGTCTGTGAGGTGGACCCGAAAGAGTTGCCTGACGAGCAGGTTCGATTGAATCGAATCCCGTTGAGCAGAAATGGAGTCGGCATAAGATCGAAATGAAACGATGAGAGCGTGCCCGAACTCACGGTCAAACAAATCCAAGTCACCTTTGATTGCGCAGACCCTGGGCGCCTCGCTCGTTTCTGGGGCGAGGTACTTGGTTACGAACACAAGGGTTCAGGATGCGTTGATCCCTCAGGTGTGGGCCCGCGCTTGTACTTTCAGCGCGTCCCTGAAGGGAAGGTTGTCAAGAATCGGCTGCACCTTGACGTGCGGGTCGGTACCGGTCTGGTGGGTGAGGAGCGCTTGGCTGTACTCGAGGCCGAATGCGCACGACTGGTCGAGCTCGGCGCGGTACGCGTGCGACTACTGCGTGCTGACGGAGTTCACGAATCGTGCCTTGTGATGCAAGACATCGAGGGCAATGAGTTCTGTCTCGACTGACTGGACGCGAACGGACGCTTTCGTGAATTGGTTGGTGACGGTGGTTTCGGTTGAACGGCTCTATCGTGCATGGGGATCGAGAGTCGAACATTGTGATCAGGGATTGGCTTGTTCGCTCGGAGGTCGATGCCTTCTGGCGATGTCGGCGGCGTAGGCGCCGTTTTGGCCGACTTCGGTGACCCAGCCCTGGGCGGTCGTTACTTCGATGCCGAGAAGTGCGGCGAGTACTGCTGCCGGCATCTGCGCGGCGAGGTCCATCAACGCTGCAGTACGCGCGGGCTGGGCTGAAATACCTACACGGTTGAAGCGGATATTGAGGTTTTGGCTGCTCATCGGGCTTCCTGCGCGTACACCCGGGAACAGCCAATCGTGATCGCTTGTTTGGGCGAGTGCGGCGCGTCCGCGGTATCTGTTGACGACCAGGTCGAGTGCCAACTGACCTATCAACGTGGGGAGGACGACGGGTTCGGTTCCAAGCGCAAGACTGACGGCGCGGTTGTCGATGCGTTGAGTGATGGCATCGGTGCGCAGTGTGACTATGCGCCTTGATGGTTGAGCGAAAAGCAACAGCAGCAGCCCCGCGAACCGGTCACAACGGTCGATGCTGGTGTCGTGCAGTAGCCGGCGAGCGTGCTTCCAGCGTTCGTCGTCGGTCATGGCGCCGGAGCCGTGGTGACGAGGACGAGGTGCGAGGAGCAGGCCGCGTCGAAAGTGTCGGCGTGCGGTAGCCCACTGGAAGAAATCACGAGCACGATGCGCCTGAGTGTTCGACATTTGCCAGCGGTCGAGGTCGTGCTGGTCCGCTTCCTCGGGCTGTCGGCCGTGCCGGCGCAAGTACTTCAGAAGATCCGCCGCGATCGACAATTTGAGCAGGGCATAGGTAGCTTGTGGTCGGGTGAGCGGTCGACGTGCTTTCGTCCGGAGTTGGTGTAACAACCGCCAGGTGGCGTAGTTGCGCAGCAGCTTTCGATCTTCCTCGTCGTCGATGTCGGAGAGGAAACGGTGAAGTTGTTCCTCGAGGGTGTGGAGGATCTCGTCGCGCGGTGCGAGTGCACCGGCGCAGACCAACGCGTCCCGTAGCGGACGTGTATGCGGCAAATTGCGATACTCGTCGAGCAGTTGGTGTGTGACGGGGCGGCCGGTCTCGCGGAGCTGGCCCAGCAGCTGAGAGCCACCCCCTTCGAGGTAGGTGAGCGTGCTCTCAAGCGATGAACGAGCGAGCGCGTCGTATATGGGCTGGAGTCGAGGAATGATGTTCGTGTCATCACCGAGCGCGGTCCGCAGCTGAGCGATGCAGGCACAGCCTCTGCACAGGCCGAAATGATGGAGATGCTCCAGTTTTCCGCACTGTCGGCAGGGTTTGAAGGAGTCGGGGTGTCTGCGATAGCACGCCTTGCATCGTGGGCCGTCGGGTAGCCATGCGCGTACGGTCATGACCCGGTGGCAGCTGTGGCACAACGCTTTCGGTAGGCCGCAGTTGTTGCAGACAGGTGCGCCGTCGGCGGTGCGGGTGCGCACGATACGAATCTGGTTGCAGATCGAGCAGGGCTCGCGGCGGAGCAGTTTGCTCGAGCACGGCTCGCAGCGCGGCGTTGCGGTGTCGGCGAAATAGCATTCTTTGAGTTTCCCGCAGAACGCGCAGATGGTTATGGGTGATCGCTGACAGCGGCGACAGCGCGGTTGTTGGCCCGCGAGCCGATACAACCGCGCGCGCTCCCCGCACCCCGGGCACGTGTCCTGGTTTTCGGGCTGGTGATTGTGGCAGCTTCGGCAAATCGGTGCGCCCGAGGCGTTCCTACTGGCGGCAGGGCGGGCGGCTCCGCACCCTGCACAGATGTGGGCGTGGTGCTGCTCGTAGCAACGGCGGCACGAACGGAGCCGTTCACGCACCGTGGTCAGTTCGACTGCGCGGTTGCAGAACGGGCAGGGTGGCATGACGAACCCGCCGATGTCTGCGTTGACGAGTGCGCGGAGTAGTCCAGTGGTTGCCGCTGTGGCGTGTGCTGCTTCAGTCGTCAGCCGCAGAGGATGCTCCGCGAGTTCGTCTGCGATTCGTCTCTGATTGCCTGCCTTGGGAAGCTCACGTTCGACGATCTCGCGGAGGAGGCCAGTGTCGACGGCTGCGTTGATGATCGTGATCTGGTTGACGAGTCGATTCAGTTGATCAACTTCCGATATCCGGTGCTCGCACGCAGCGCAGAGTGGGCGTCCTTCCCAGTCTCGGTAGCGAGTGAGCATTGATTTCTCACAGGACGTGCAGGACTCGATGCGTTTGCGTTCTCGGGTGTAGCAACTTCCGCAGATCCGTAGCGGTCCCTGCCGATTCGTCAGATCGACGTCGCGATGGCACACGCCGCACAGGGGGAGTTCGATGCCCGCTGATCCGTGGCCCTGCAGCGCTTTGATCAGTCGATCCATGGCGGGTGGGCCCAGCGGTTGTCGGTCTGTCAGCAACTCCGGATTCTCGAACAGTGCTTGCGCCAGTCGACGCTGAACGGTGATCGAGGGTGCCGCCTCAGCGAGTGCTGCTGACAACACCGAAGCCGCGAGTGTGGGGTCGGCACGTTGCACCGCGGCGTGGATGATCGACAGCGGATCGTCCAGCACCGCTGCGGCGTACCCAGAGACTGTCCGGTTCCCCATCAGGACTCGTTTGTGCCGATGATGCGGGCACGTTTGGGGCGGTGGTCACCGACAGACCCGGTTTCGTTGGCGCCGGCGGCTTTACGTCGTCTGGCCGTGGCGGTGACCGGCTCGATCAGGTCTTCCATCCGGCAGTCCAGAATGTCCATCAATGCAACCAGTGTGTTCAGGCTCAACCGTTCGGGCCGTTCGACGACCAGTCGATAGACCTGACTGGTGGACAGAGCAATGCCGCGGTCGGCGAGTAGTGGCTTGAGGTCGCTGGTGGAGAACATACCGCGGGTGGCCATGAGCGTTCGTAGGTGCCAGCGGTAGTCGAGTTTGCTGTTCAATCCATCCACTCCTCGTCTGCGGAGAGTCCCCGCTCCAATGTTCGTCGCATCATCGTGTTCATGAAGTCTCCACTGACCGCGGTATAGATCGCCGTGGTGGACGCAAACCGATGACCGACCTGTTCCTGCACGAACTTCGGATCCGCGCCGTCTTCGATCAGGTGCGTCACGTAACTGTGTCGAAGGCAGTGCGGGACCAACGTGCTCGGTAGATCCAGGGCATCGCGATAGTCGGCGAATCGCGAATCGATCTCCCTTGGTTGGAGCCGGGTGCCGCGTTCGGTCATGAACAGCGGTCCATCTGCTCGGTCTGTGAATCGAGGGCGGATGTTGGCCACGTAGTCTTGCAAAGCTTCTACTGCCCAGGGCATTACGCTCGCCACCATTCGCCGTTTGGGTGGCGAACCTCGACTGGCTTTGCCCCATCGAACGTGCAATTGCCCGAAGCTGCCCAACTCCGGGGCGGACGGGCTTCGATAGCAGTCGGTGGTGTCGAGTCGGGAGACCTCCCGAGCGCGCAGACCCCAGCCATACGCCACTTTCAGCACCGTCGCGTCACGGTAGGCGGTCAACGCGCCTTTCCGTCCGCGCTTGACCGCCAACTCCACCCTGTCGTCGGCGTAGTCCAGGAGTTGTTGCAATTCAGTGCGATTCAACGGGCGGCGGTCCGGATCGCCCTCGTAGTCGACCAGGTGACCGACCGTGTTCCACTCGTGGCAGATCTGTACAGGATGAGTACCGAACCGGTTTTCGCACTCTTCCGGCCACTTGTAGTGCGGCGAGGTCAGATAGGTGCAGAAGTCTCTCACCGCGCCTTGATAGTTCCGCAGCGTCGACTTCTTACGCTGTCGAGCGCCGACCAACTCCGCCATCCACTCGTCGAAATGGGCAGCAGTCCACAACCATGGATACTCGTCAGTGAAGGCCGAAAAACGGTTCACAGTCCCCAGGTAGGCGCGGACTGTCCGCTGGGCCATCCGCCGTCCCCCGAGCAATTGCTGCTCCCAGCCTCTGAGCATCGCGCCGAGAACGGCATCTTCGGGATGCAGCAGCGAGACGCCTTCGACAAGTTCGAGCCGCGCAGAACCGGGCAACTCACGATACTTGTCAGCCACCGCTGCCGTCTCCTTCTGGTGCACGTATATTGCGTTAGATGCAATATAAAGCCGTGAAGGCCTGATCAGCAAGGCGCGATACAATCGCGTTGTCGTTCAAAGCGCCCCGGATTCGCCAGGGAGAATCCTCGAATCGCGTGCATCCGATGCAACTCCACCGGGTTTTCAGGGGTCCTAAGATATATCGGAAACGTTGGTACGGGTCTGACCGATCGACAGCGGCGCGAACTACGGAACAAGCTCGTCGAACTCCATCAGTCGATCAGCCCGTTCACTATCGAGCCGCCGAGAGCGGTCACCCGCAATGCATCCTGGTCGAGGCCGATCCTTGTCTGCGACGTGGAATACAGGGAGTACACCGGTGGCAGCCTTCGGCACCCATCCTTTCGGCGGCTGCGCAACGACAAGACCGCTGATGAGGTCGACCTACCCGGCCGCCACTGATCGCCACCGGCTATGACGAAGCCGCCGGGCCCGAAAAAGGTGTCCAGCGGCTTCACAGGGTCGGTGCCCGTCTTGCGCCTCTCGGCAAGTGGCCGCTCGAAGCGGCATTTCTGGGGTGGTACCCGGGGCAAAGAACCGAACACCGACAGCCTCTACAACGAGACGATGCGCGAACTTATTCCGCGCTGCTGACCAGCAAAGAAAGGTCATTTTCGGGTGATGATCGAGCGCAGGACGAAACGGAAGACCACCGCGGTGCCGGCTCCGACCACAACGCCGGTCACCACCTCCGCAAGGAGAACCCCCACGGTGACACCGAGAACTGTGGCGGACGCGACCGCCAACGCGACATCGGCAGGTGCCGGCCGGGGACCGTTGATCGCGCTACCCCTTCCCTGCTGTGATGTATTTGCTGAGATCATCACACGCCATGCGAGCGTGGAAGTCGGACCCACGCTGTTCAATGGGACAGGAACCGACTACGAGGAGGTCAGGCCATGTGCGGGCGCTACGCCAACCGAAGCTCAGATAAGGAATTGCAGTCGTTTTTCGACACGATGCAGACTGTCGGCGACGAACTGCCCCCGTCGTACAACGTCGCACCCACTCAGCCCGTCCGCGTGATCCTCGAACGAACCCCACGCGAGGAACCCGACGCCGAGCCCCAGCGCCAGCTCAGGACGGTCAAATGGGGCTTGCTCCCTGCTTGGTCAAAAGACCGGAAGATGGCGTCCAAGTTGATCAACGCCCGCAGTGAAAGCGTCACGGAGAAGCCGTCATTCAGGAGTAGCGCTTCCAAAAGGCGTGCCATCATCCCGGCGACGGGATACTACGAGTGGATGAAAAGTGAAGCAGGGTCGAAGATTCCCTATTTTCTTCACGGCGAGGACGACATTCTCGCGATGGCCGGACTCTACGAGTTGTGGCCCGATCCCGAACTGCCCGAAGATGATCCGAACAAGTGGGTATGGACCTGCACAGTCTTGACTCGGCCAGCCTCAGATTCGTTGGGACACATACACGACAGGTCCCCGCTGATCCTGCCCGAATCATTCTGGGAACACTGGCTCGACCCGAATCTCACCGACAAAAGTGAAGTCCAGGCCATGATCAACTCCGTTCCGGAGCCGCACCTCGAACCCTACGAAGTCTCGACCGCTGTGAACTCTCCGAGGAACAACGATCCGAGCTTGCTCGAGCCGATCGCTGGACCGGCGTAAAGCCCAACCGCCCCGAGTCTGTTTTTATCGAACCTGTGTTCGAGTATCCTGGTGGGCGGGACGTACGCGCGGATCCAGGAAAGTGGGGCGACGATGAACCAAAAGCCCCACTCATCAGCAACAACAGTGCTGACCAAGGCGGAAAAGCTCGAACAGCTACGCCGCAAGATGGCCTCGATCCCCGCCCGCTCGGACGGCACCGAACCAGCCACACCGTCGGTGATGCTCAAACCCGTCGGCGAAAAAGAGCCGACTCCGATCGTGGCCACGGCGCAATCGACTCTCCGGATGCTTCCCGTTCCGGCGCCGATCGGTGATTTGCTCCCACGCGGCGGGTTGGCCCGAGGAACCGTCGTCAGCGTCGACGGCGCAGCATCGGTCCTCATCGGCCTTCTCGCCACCGTCACCGCCGCCGGCGGGCACGTTGCGGTGATCGGACTGCCCGGACTCGGACTCCTCGCCTTCCACGAGCAAGGTGGCAACTTGGCGAAGGTCGCGCTGGTGCCGCAGCCAAAGGATGCTGCAATCGACTGCGCTGCAATTTTGCTGGAGGGCTTCGACGTGGTTGTTCTGGGGCTCTCTGGTGGCGCTGTAACGCCCTCTCGCGGAAGGGCTGTGGCTGCGCGGGCAAGAAGTAAGGGATCGCTGTTGATCGTGACAGAAGGGCAATGGGACGGTCCGGATCTGCGGATCTTGTCGCGAGTGTCCGGATATACGGGTCTATCAGCGGGGAGAGGGCGGGTGACAGGCGTTCGGCTCGACGTCGCGGCCGTCGGCAAAGGCTTCCAACAACGCACAGGCAGCCTGGAGATCCGCGACGAGAGCGGACAACTCCGCTGGGCAACCCTCGACGACAGCACGCGTGCTGCGACACCGCCGCTCCGGGTAGCGCAGTGATCAACACCGACCACTGGACTGAACGATGGCCCGACCACCCCGTGATCAGGACATTCGACCCGCCGAGAGCGGTGAAAGTCGACATCGGCCGCGCGCTCCCGCTCGGACGTGGGGGAGCCTCGCGCGCCGATCATGTGAGCATGCGGGTGAAAACGTCCGCGCTCTACATGTCCGGGTATCTTGATGCAGCTCAACAGTTTTGGGTCAAAATGCACGACGGACAATGGTTGGCCGGGGTAACCGTGCGCGTTACCGATGCCGGCGGAACCAACCTCGTCGAAATCGACATGCTCGTGACCGCCGACGCCATCACCGAAGTGCCGGCCACCTGAACGTCTTTTACTCGATCGAAGGTGGCAGCCGCGGTCCGTGCGCTCGGAACCTGCTCCCACGCCGTTCACGCTCGCGGGCGTCCGCCAACGCTGCCTTGATGGTGGTACGCGCCGATGGAGCGATCGAGTACGTCACGCGAGGCTTCCCTGACACGCCATCCACTCCTGGATCGTGGCGGATCAACCAATTAGCTCCCGACCAACAGTGCGAGTTGAAGGCTGGACAAATGACACGCAAAAGCGCCGGTGAGCGATGTGCTCACCGGCGCTGGAAATGCGAGATCGACCTATGTCACCAGCGCTGAAAACCGGTGACGTACGTGCCATTCCAGAGCGCCGGGTCGCTGAGCGTGATGGAGACACGACCTCCGTGTGAAGCTGCCTCGTCGACGATCTGGTCGACGGTGGCGTAGACGACGTTCCCGGTGGGCTGATAGACGGAACCAGGGCCGAGGTTCACGCGCCAACCCCGATCCGGGATGGGGCCGAGGAGGTTGCCGGCATTAGTGTCGGCGATGAATCGGGTCTCGTTCTGATCGAAATTGACTCCGACAAATCCGTTGCCGGAATACGGGGTCGCGGCAGAAGCGGCACCCGCCCCGAGGAGGGCCACAGCACCGGCCGCTACCGGGACCAACAGTGCAGCTACAGCCATACGTGAACGGGACATGGAAACCTCCTGTGACGCGAAGGCTGCATCGGCCGCAACCAACTTGATTTAACTGACGGTAGCGCAAAAGGTGATAACCGAACATTTGCGAGAACATGACGTCGGTCACGTCGGCTGTAGCGCGAAGGCTCGCAATCTGGGCATTCACACTTTATGACTAGGTGAAACAAGGCTGATCGTCTTTAAGTGCGGAGGCGGAAACGATCCGCTTGCCGCTTTCAGCTCCAAATGAGTAAATGCCTGGCACTCAACCCGGTCGGTCGGATCACCTACTGCATCCGCCTGCCCGGCGGCCCGGCCACCTGCGGTGTCCCCCAAGAGGATGCTCCGCTGCGCTCCGCTCTGTAGAAGCGAAAAGATCCTTTTCCTTCCTGTCCTTCCGATCTTGATCGACGTGCTCGTCACTTGTGTGGACGCCATCACCGCGGTGCCGGCCACCTAGACGGTTGCGGAGACGGCCGTGATTGTCTCGGGGCGTGCGGGATCACTGGTTCTGTCTGGCTCGCTGGGGGTTCAGACGATACGAAGTGTTTCCCAGTCCGGACCGCAGCCCGAGTGCGAAGAGTTGGCACTCCACGTCGTTGGCGGCCTTTCGTACCTCGTACGCGGTGGTGCCGGCAGTCGGGCGTGATGATCGTTTCTCACGTCCCCGGCACAGGGTGCGCCGGGGACGTGAGAAACGATTCTAGCGCCTATTTGTGCAGGTCAACCTATATAATTGGGGAGTCTAATTCGGTAGCGGACCTGACCAGTTCGCTCGATTCTGGAGGATTCCTGTGGCTGATTTGGCTACTGCTGTGACTGTGTTGGATGCGAATGGGCGGGCGGGTGTGCCGTCGTTGCTGATTTCGGGTCCGGGGATGGGCAAGTCGAGTTTGGTGCGTGGGTTGGCTGCGGCGGATGGGGTGTTGTGCAAGACGGTGCTGGGTCGTTGCGTGAGCCGTCGGATTTCGCTGGGTTGCCGGTGGTGCGGGAGCACGGTGTGACGTTGGAGGCTCCGGCGTGGGCGAAGGAATTGGTGGCCGGTGGTGGCGGGTATCTGTTTCTGGACGAGTTGACGACGAGTCCGCCTGCTGTGCAGGCGGCGATGTTGGCGGTGGCGCTGGATCTGACTGTCGGTGATGTGCAGTTGCCGAAGGGAACTCGGGTGATTGCGGGGGCGAACCCTCCGGATTGCGCCGCTGGTGGGTACGAGTTGGAAGCGCCGTTGGCGAATCGGTTCTGCCATGTGGAGTTCACGCCGTCTGTGGATGAGTGGTTGGACGGTATGTCGACGGGGTGGGGTGCGCCACCTGCCTCGCGTGCGGTGGCCACCGATGAGCAGCGGGTTGCGTTGGTGCGCAGTTCGATCACCGGCTTTGTGCAGCGCAATCCTGATGCGTTGGATGCGTTTCCGTCGTCGGCGGCGCAGACCGGTGGCGCGTGGCCGTCGCGTCGTACGTGGTCGATGTTGGCGGCGGTGTTGCCGCATTTGCGCGAGGACGACAACGCGGCGATCAACACGGCGGTGTTCGGGTTGATCGGTGAGGGCGCGGGCGTGGAGTTCTTGGAGTGGCGACGTAGCGCCGATCTGCCCGATCCGGTTGCGGTGGTGGAGAATCCCGAGTCGGCGTTCGATTGGCAGTCGCGTCCTGATCTGGTGTGGGCGGTGCTGTCCGGTGTCACGGCGTGGGCGGTGGGACGGGGCACGGTGGAGGCCTGGCGCAGTGCGTGGGGTCCGCTGATCGCGGCTGCGGAGGCGGGCGCACCGGACGTGGCGGGCGCGGCGGCGCGCACGCTGGCGAAGGCGCGACCGGCGAAGGCGACTGTCCCGGCGTCTGCACGTCGGTTCGCGCCGATGTTGACCGCTGCGGGTCTGATGGAGGCGGCAGCATGAGCGGGGTTCGGGTCCTCGCGCCGGATGAGTTGCGGGCGTTTCGCCTGGCACGACTGGTTTCTGCCGAACAGATGCCGTATTTCATGCGGGCATTGTTCGCGGCGCAGCCTGTTGCTGCACCGGGGTTGGGCACGTTCGCGGTGGATGCGCAATGGCGGCTCTATCTAGATCCGGCGTTGTTGGTGGGGGCGGGTGCGTGGCCGGTGCCGGTGGCGGGTGCGGTGTTGCTGCACGAGGTCGGGCACTTGCTGCGGGCACACGGTGTGCGGGGGCAGTCCTTGCCGAAGCCGGTGCACCACGTGGCGTGGAATTACGCGGCGGACGCGGAAATCAACGACGACTTGCTGGCGGCGGGCATCGGGTTACCGGACGGGGTGATCACTCCACAATCGTTCGGGTGCGAGGACGGCGGAATCGCAGAGGACTACTACACGCACCTGATCGATCCGGCTACGGGACAGCAGTTTCCAGACGACGACGATGTGGGATGCGGGTCCGGTGCGGGGTGCGCGCCGGTGCCGGGGGAGTTGGGTGCGGCAGCGGGGGAGGTCGCGGACGGGTTGGACGGCGCGGAAGCGGATCTGGTGCGCCGTCATGTGGCGCGGGCGGTGCAGGCGGCGCAAGGGAAGGGGCGCGGGAGCGCACCGGCAGGATTGGCGCGCTGGGCCGGTGAGGTTCTCACGCCGCCGACCGTGCCGTGGGATCGGGTGTTGCGTGCGGTGATCCGGCGCGCGCTGGCGGATCAGTCGGGGAGGACGAACTACAGCTATGCGCGTCCGTCGCGGCGCAGCCTGCCGGGGATCGTGGCCCCGGCGATGCGGGGTCCGTCGATCACGGTGTCGATTGTGATCGACACGTCGGGGTCCATGTCGGCAGGTGATCTGTCGGCGGCGATGGGTGAGGTGGCGGGTGTACTGCGGGCAGGCGGTGTAGCGCGGGAGCGGGTACGGATTCTCTCGTGCGATGCGAAATCGACGTCTGCGCAGGCGGTGCGGTCGGTGGCCGATGTGCAGTTGGTGGGCGGCGGCGGTACGGATATGCGCGTCGGGATCGACGCGGCGAACGCGGCCCGCCCTGCCCCGCACGTGGTGATCGTGTTGACGGACGGGGATACGCCGTGGCCGGATCGGCCGTCGCGGGCGCATCTGGTGTGCGCGGTGATCGGCAACGACGCCGCACTGGCACGGACCCCGGACTGGGCGTCGAGTGTGCAGATCCCGGTCGGTGCGTCGTGAACGCGGTGAGCGGTGACCTGTTGCGGTACGCGCAGCAGGTGTTGACCGGTACCGGTCACGAGCCCGCTCAGGTGGCGAGCGTGGTCGCCGGTACCGGCGAGGATGCGGCGGCGCGGGCCTTGCGTGCGGGGTGGGAGTGCGCCGCGAATCCGGTGGTCCTGGCGTGCGAACAGACGGAGGACGTGTCGTGAGCGTGGAATGGTTCGATCTGGCTCAGCGTCTCTATGCCGCCGAAACAGGGCGCCCCGTTGCTCGGCTCGCACACACCACGTTCACCCCGTCAGCGTCGGCGCTGGCGGTGCGGGCGAGCGCACGCGGCGGCAGCGTGAGCGTGTCCGCTGCGGCGTTCGGTGGAGGTGAGGAAACCGCGTGCGATGAGGCAGGGTTGGCGTTGCTGGCACGGTTGGGCGGCACGTTGGCGGCGGATGCCCCGGCGATGTTGCTCACCGACGACGGCGGCACGATTCCGGCGCTGGTGGGGTTGGCGCGGGCGCACGCTCACCACAGTGACCCGAACATCTCCGGTAGCGCCGCGATGGTGGGGTGGTGGGCGGATCGGGCGGATCATCCCGGCACGTCGGCGGTGGTGAATCTTCCGGCCACCTCCAGTGCCCGCTACGTGCTCGGAGTGGTGCCGGAAGCGCAGCGGTCGGCGAGGGTGTGGCGGACGTGGTTTCAGATCGCGGACGAGAGTGTCGCCGGGATGCACGAATGGGCGCGTGCGATCGGCAGTGGCCCGTTGCTGCCGCTGCTCGCTGCGATCGGCGAAGACGACGCGTATTCGTTTTCTCGGGCACAGTCCGCACTGGTGGACGGCCACGACTGGTCACGTCCCGACAACACGGCCAGCGCCGCGATGGGTCTGCGAAGTCGTTGTGACGCAGCAGATGTGATGTCATCAGCCCTGCTCGATGATCCGATGTGGCGCGAGCGTGCACTGCACACCGGCCACGTCGCGGTGGGTGTGGCATCGATGACGCCGCCACCGAAAGGTTCACGTCGCCGCAACGGGTCGCTGTCGGTGACGTGTGAGCGTCTGGATCCACGGCTGCGGGTCGGATCTGCTGTCACCGGGTGGGTCGGTACACCGCGACGGCGTCCGTTCGAGCAGTTCACCGTCGAAGTCACATCGACCGAGGTTGTCGGCGGGAAGTTGGTGCTCGGACTCGGTTCGGTAGGGATGTATGCGCCGCCGAGTGGGGCGTCGGTGGTGTTGATGCCGCAAGCGGCGTCACCGCACACGATGCGCGCTGGTCGTGGCCGGTACTGGCGGCTCTACCGAGGGCGGCGGTCCTGGCTTTCGACGGGGCAGACACCCGTTCCTTCCCGGCGTGAAGTGCCGTTGGACGTGCTCATCGCGGGCGCAGAGGAATAACGCCGGCACTGGGCACAAAGTATGTAAATAGCCAGTTCAGAGACTTTTTTCCTGAAAGGTTTGATTCGTCATGCGCATTACTGCCTCGTCGTCCGATATTGCTGCCCCCTCCGGCCCGGTGCCGTCGTCGTCCCGTCCGCCCGTCCCGTCGCTGACGGGGTGGCCGGGGTCGGAGATCATGGCCGACCCGATCACAGCGCGTGTGCTGTTTTCGGTGTGGTCGGGTGATCCTGCGGTGGTGGTGCCGTCCCCTCCCGGTGCGGGCAAGACCCGCTTGGTTGCATTACTGGCTGCGGCATTGGCGCACCGGGCGGATCTGCGCGTAGGGATCGCGGCGCAGACCCGCGAACAGGCGGTGGAGATTGCACGCCGGTTGGGAACACTCACCGACCGCGCCGCATTGATGTGGAAAGCGAAAGCACCGGCACCGGACAGCGGCGACACACCGGTGGTCTCGGGACAGAAAGTGCGCTGGCAGGGCGACGTCGGTGCAATTCTGATCGGCACGACGGCGCGATGGTTGTTCTCGGACCCGGACCGAGTCGGTGCGGACGTGTTGATCGTGGACGAGTCGTGGCAATGCACCTACGCCGATCTGGGAGCGCTGGGAGCCATGGCGAAACAGGTGGTGTGCGTCGGTGATCCCGGACAGATCGACCCGGTGGTGACCGGCGATGTATCTCGTTGGGAGGGAAGCGAAACCGCACCCGATCTACCCGCCCCGATTGCACTGTTGGCTGCGCACGGCGACGTGGTGGGGATGGTGCGGTTGGCGCACACCTGGAGACTTGGCCCCGACACCACAGCACTGATCGCGCCACTGTTCTACCCCGATCTGCCGTTCACCTCGAAGCGGCCCCCGGAACACCTCACCGATTCGAGCGGAGCCGTGTGGCCCGAATTGGCGCACCGCCCGATCACAGCCTGCGGAGGCCCGTCCGATCCGGCCCTGGTGACCGCATGCGCCGCGCGGGCGGCGGAACTACTGGCAGCGGATCTGGTCACCACCGCAGGCCAGCGGCCAATGACGGCCGCCGACGTGGCCGTGGTGGTCCCGCACGTGACTCAGGCTGCGGCAATCCGTGCCCTACTGAGCGAGCACCCCGACGTACTGGTCGGCACCGCCAACTCGCTGCAAGGCCTCGAGCGTCCTGCCGTCGTGGTGCTGCACCCGTTGGCGGGATACCGGACCGCCGAACCTTTCAACCTCGATGCGGGCCGCGCCTGCGTGATGCTCTCGCGTCACCGCGCCCACATGTCCGTCGTCATCGACAGCGCGACTGCGAGCGTTCTTGCACATGGTGCGCCGTCGCCCGCGCTCGAGGTCCAGACCGGCCTGTTGGCCGCGCTGCACAGCACCCCCGCTGTGTAGTTCAACCGAAAAAGAAAGGGACTTGGGCAATGTCCGAAACAACGAAGATCGAATGCCGTGCACGCGTCTGGGAAGGAATAGACACATTCGATGCAGTCGCGGCATCGACAGCAGGCGGCAGCAAGCGCGATGACTTCCGCTACGAGCAAGACCCCGAGTCGCAGATCCACGACAACGGCGTCCGCGCTGTGCGGGCAGCAGACGGAATGATCGCGTATGCCCGCCGCTGCGGAACCGGCACCGAAGAATTGCCCACCGTGTTCGCGGACTTCCTCTCCGATGCACATCACCTGGCCGACGCGTTGGGCGTCGATTGGGATGAGGCCACACGCAATGGGGAGGGGCATTACACCGCCGAGTTGTACGGCACCGAGTAATCGGGGCACTGACGGCCCGGCAGTCCACGGACGTTCGGCCGGCAGTCCACGGACGTTCGGCCGGCAGTCCACGGACGTTCGGCCGGCAGTCCACGGCACCGGGAGTGTCAGGGGCGGAGGCTGAGGGAAGATGAACGGAATGGCCGGTACCGGTTTACATCCCAATTCGGTATCATGATGATTATGAGCACGCAGATCGCGGTACGGCTACCCGAGGACATCGTGGTGTTTCTCGACAGTGAGGTCAGTGGTGGGCGCGCGAAAAGCCGTGCTCAAGTTGTGCTTCGAGCGTTGGAGCGTGAGCAGCGTCGACAGCTTGCAGCCCGAGACGTGGAGATCTTGTCTGATGGTCTCGGAACCGGTAGCGATGTGAATATCGCCGCCGCGCACGGGAAGAAGAACTGAGTGCGGCCAATCCATGACGCCCACCTCGAAACGCTCTGTCCGGTCTTGGTTCTGACGAGGGAGCTGGTTCGGCCTCATCTGGGGACGGTCACTGTTGCTCCCGTTCGTGCGGAGGGGCGGGGGTTATCGACCGAGCTGAGTTTGGGCGAAGACAACGGTGTCGAGGACGGATCGGTTGTCGACTGCGACGGGGTGACGACCATCCCGGTGTCGGCACTCGGGGTGAATCGAGGATTTCTCTTGCCTGCTCAGGAAGTGTTGTTGACCAGGGCATTGCGATCAGCATTTGATCTCGAGTCATTAGGACGCCAGTAGCGGGGATGGGGCAGCGATGGTGGTGAGGAAGTGGGAGCAGATTCCCCTGTTCGACCTCGATCCTTCTCCGGTGCCCGGAGTTCATGGGGATGGTTCTGAGGTCGATTCTGAACCAGCGCTCTTCGATCTCGACGACGCCGCGGCGCCGGATCCCGATGCTGACGTGATGGATGCCCGTGCGCCGATTGCGGAGGATCGTGTCGCCGCGGAACCAGAGGTCGAACCAGTGGCAGGCGAAAGCGCCCCCATAGCGTGGCAAGGTACGGACTCGTCACCGTCTTCGGATTACAGCACGGAAACAGTTGTGCCCCAAGATAAGCCCATTGCTGACGTGGGACCGGAACCTCCCCCGGCGTCCGAACGGGGCGCAACCGAACCGGCCGCCCTTCCTCCCGCCGGCGAGGCAGCAGACGGCCACGCCGTCATTGTCACAGCAGCCGGCACCTACACACCGTCTGGCCATACACTCACCGGCCCAGTCGATTCCATCGAAAAACTTGACAAACTCATCAGATGGGCAACGCTCACCCCGCTGGGCGCGCCGGCACAGATCTGGATAGTGGGAATCGAAGCGTGCGAGATGCTCGGATGGATCATCGACCCGGGCAGTGAAGACGATGTCGACGACATGGAAGTCCTCCGTACCCGCGCTGCCGAAGAGCTCACCGCGATCCTCCACGCCACGCTGACCCCGATGCTGACCGCAGGATGGGAACTGCGCGGAGAACCCGGCCACGTCGTTCACCTCTCCCGCACCACCGGGAACTTCACATCCATGGTCGACATTTTCATCGAACCCTACGTGTGGACCTACTGGAACAAGGACTTCGGATGGGGCAATCGCGTGGGGGACATGGGGATCCTCGGGTCACCGGCCGCCGGAACCTACCTCCCCGACGACGACCTCCCCGCTGCCCGCGAACTGGGACGCCGACTCGCCTGGTGCGCACAACACCTCGGCGTGCTACCCGGGCCCACCCCCGCACGCACCGGCGCCGCCATCGTCGACAAGATCAAACGCGACCGCACCCGCAGCGGTAAAGGAATCGTCGTCACTGTCGGTGGACCGGTCCCACCGTTGGACGGCGAACCCCGCGGAGATCTCGAACCTGCCCTCGGATGGACCCGCATCCCGGACCTCGAAGAACTTTCCGATGCAACACAACTGGTATCGATAGACCAACGAGCTGCGTACCTCGCTTCGGCTGGCATGCTCGAATTCGGCTACGGAAAACCTCGACATCTTCGCGGCGAGGACGCGCTCGATGCTGCGCGGCAATCGAAAACCCCGTTCGGACTCTGGCGTGTAACCCTCCCACCGGGTGACATGCTGGCGCTCCCACCCGCTCTACCGTTGCCTCACCCACACATGCTCGCCGACCAACCTGTGCAGACCTGGATCACCACCGTCAGCCTCGATGCACTTCAAACGTCCATCGCCGATGGCGGAATCGGCGCAGAACTCGACGACCTCGACATCGCAGAAGCGTGGGTCTACCCCGAACAGGGTCGAGCCCTCGACAAGTGGGCGAAAATCTTGAGAGAGGCCCGCAAAGTTGCCGTTGACACCGGCGACACAGCAATGAAACGGTTCATCGGCGCCTGCTACAAGGGTTATATCGGCCGAATGGTCAACCCCGACATGTGGACCGCCAAACAAATGCAACACCATCATCAGCCGCTCTGGCGAGCAGCGATCATCGCACACTGCCGCTGGCGAGGCCGCCGCGTCGCGATGCGCATCGCGCGCGAAACCGGGCGTTGGCCACTGCGCACCGTCACCGACTCCTGGGTCTACCCCCTGCCCCTGGGCATCGACATCGCAGACGAGAGTGACGCACTCGGGAAAATGACTCTGGAAAAGAGCGCCCCGCTCACCGAAAACATAACCGTCATGCTGACCGACGCCCGCGACACCCACGAGATCAACCTCGCACTCAAAGCTGCGTTCACCGACGAAGATGAAGGAAACATATAGTGGCCCTGCATCTTCCGAAACCGCGATCTACCAAACCCGCACAGAAGACCGTCGGTTTGGACGGACTCAACGTATCTGTCTCGACAGCAGCGACCAGTGGTGTCGAAAAATCGAAATCGGTCAAAAGTGGGGGATTGGCCGGACTCACCAGCAAAGTCTCCGTACGTCAGATCCGTACCGAAATCGGTAAAGAAGGCCTACGGCAAGCAGCTGTCGACGCCGGGAGAAAGCCCCCATCTGACCGAACACTGCGCCGCTGGGCGCAGCAAGGACGAATCCCGCACCCCGACGTCACCGAACGTGCACAACGGCGAGCCGCCATCGAACGCCTCGGTGGAATCGACGCTGTCGCAAAGAAAATCGGTCGTTCACGATCAGCGGTCTCTCGCTACCGTTCCGGCGAAACGAACGAGCTGCGCGCTGACGCGAAAAAGAAACTCAAGAACGTCAAAGCGCACGACGTCATGGACCGCGCCGGCGTCCTACGACCCGACGGGCAACCCAAAAAGGCCACCATCCGAGTCCGCGGGGGAGTGTCCGTCCGCAACGGTTCCGAAGAAGGTTACGACTATCGAGTGCGTACCCTCGATTTCGCGAACTCCGACAGCCCCTTCAGTCTCGACGAAACACGAGAACTCGCCATGGCTTTGGCCAACGACGATCATGCCCGGGTGGTTGCCATCCTCGAACGTCACGCCACGATGGATTACCCTGAAAACAAGGGATTCGACCAGTACGGCGACACTTTCGGATTTCACTTCGATTCCATCGAATCCGTCCACATCGACTGGACATAGAACTGCCCTGCTCCTCGACGCACCGGGCGGGACCAGGCATCGCGTTCGCAGACCCTCGTGCGAAACACCGGTAGCGATCTCGGCACCAGAGGATATGTCGGCCAGGTTCGAAAATCGAATGGCGCCTCTCAGCCGGAGTTGTCAGGTTTGACGGGCAGTTGGGAGTCGAGTTCGGAGACAGTGGCTTCCACAGCTGCCGCGATCTCGTCGTCGGTAGGGACGAGATCGCGAACCTGGGAGGGGAGAGTCTCATAGGTGTAGTCGGCTACGGCGAGGGGTGCAGTTGTCCCGGCAAGTGAATACCGGACGACGTTGTCGTTGCGGCCGGCGCAGAGCAAGATTCCCACAGTCGGGGCGTGGATGTCCTTGTTGCGGAGGTTGTCGTCGATCCACGAAACATAGAAGCCGAGCTTCCCGACATACTCCGGCTCAAACCTGCCTACCTTCAACTCGACGACGACGAACCTCGCTTGCACCCAGTTGAAGAACAGCAAGTCGATATAGAAATCCTGATCACCGACCTCGAAATGGTATTGGCGTCCAACAAAGGCGAACCCGTGTCCCAGTTCGAGGAGGAACTGCTCCAGCCGACGCATCAGCGCGGACTCCAGCTCCCGCTCCGCGACACGTTCGGTGATGTCGAGAAAATCGAAGACGTACGGGTCACGCACCAACTGTCGGTAACACCGCTCGCATCATCCGCGAGATCACTTAGACGAATACAGCCAGCATGAACCGTTGCGCCTGCCCGGCTGAAGCGATTCTCTTCACCCGGCGCTCCCATTGTCGCATTGGCTGACGCGAGTTCTCGGCCCGATTGCTGAAAATACTTCGACCGGCGATGCTCGGCAGAGGTCAGCATCTCGCGGTACGCCACTTTGTAGCTGGCCAGCTTGGCGGTCACGAGCACCGTCGGCACGTACCGCAGACCCTTGAGTACCTTGCGGAAGAACCGCTTGGCAGCAGTGGCGTTTCGACCCGACTGGACGATAGCGTCGCTATCAGGCCGTCCTGATCGACCCCGCGCCACAAATACTTCTGCTCGCCGTTGATTCGAGGTGAACACTTCATCGAGGTACCACTTGTTGCCCGGGCGGGGCCTTCGGAGACGCAGCTCATTGGCATAGGACCGGCCGAACATCGCGCACCACTGCCGGATCGTCTGGTGGGAGACCACGACGCCGCGCTCGAACATCAGTTCCTCCACATCACGCAGGCTCAACGTGAAGCGGTAATACAGTCACACGGCGTGGCTGACGAATTCTGGGCTGTGATCACAGTCACCCACCACCCCAGCGGTCACCAGCACAGCCAAGGTGACGATGCTCGCAGCAATGTGCAGCTGATGCCCAATTGCCGCTGGAATGGTGACTGGCATGCAGTTCTATTCCCGATCTTGCAGTGATACGGCAGGAAGCTAAGCGGGAGAATGTCATTCCGCGGAAGCCGCGAGAGGCAAGCCAAGCGGGACAAGCTCGCCGAACGGATTGCACGTCGGCAGCGTGCGTATGAGAGGCCTACTGCGGGTATGGCATTCACGGATATCGCCAAGAGTTCGGGGTGCCCACTCCGACGGCGTCGGCTCTGTACGCGAATATCTTGCAGATGCAGAGAACCCTCCGTGAGGTCAATCGAGAGTATCTGGATGAATGTGTCAACCCGCTATTCATCCGAGCGGCACGCTCATGCGGTTCCCATAGGGTGCGTGGCGCTGATGCCTGTTGAAGGGGCTTGACGACTCGCTCGTTGCGATTTCGGGTCGGGTTGGTTGGTTCGGATGAGTTTGTGTTACTTGAGCTGGGCAAGTTGATTGAGGACTACTTCGGGTACTGCGGTGGCGGGGATCTGAGTGATGTGAAAGTCGCAGGGAGGAAGTGTTGTTTGTTCTCCGCGCCAGTAGTTCTCGGGGAGGACACTTCCGCGGATGGTCTGCTGATGGAGGGTTACCCCATGGGAGTCGCGCATGCCGACGATAAGTCGGTAGTGCGCGGTGATGTTGGTGATCGGGGTGTAGGCGTCGTACCCGACCGGTGTGGTTGGTGCGGAGGGGTCTATCGGTCGGTCGTCGAGGAGTATCGCGGCGAATGGGAGTGCTGCGAAGCCGCGGAGCCAATCGGCGACGTACATTGACGAGTTTTCCGCGTCGTCGGCGTCGAGGCTGTCAATGTCGGAAGAACCCGAATAGTGGTGTGTGGCTCGTAGCCACTGCATGGGGGAGGGGATCTGTAGGACTACTGGTCCTGACGCCATTGCTGTCAGTGTTTGCGCAAGATCGATGACGCTACGGGTGAGGCCCTTGTCCGCGAGCATGGTACGCAGGGCATATCCGGTTCGTTTCTTCTGAGACATTGAATCCCGCAGGGCGGGGTTCTGTTCGAGGTGATGGGTGTAGAAGTGGTTCAGGTCGAGGATGGCCAGGTCGGGTTTGAGTAGACCTTGTGCTTGGTTGAAGAAGCGGGCGTAGCTGGTGGGGTCGTCCCAGGGGGCGGGCCGGTTGCGCAGAAACACCGATTGGGCGTACGCGTGGTGATCGAGTAGGAGGGCTGTGGCGCGGCCCGAGGGTGGTGAGGCGATTGCGGTGAGAAGGCTGGTGGTCATGATGGTCTTCCTCGAGAGATTGGTGCGATACCGCGCGGTGATGCTCACACCGACGTGATGTTGGGTCAGCGGAGCATCACCGCGCGAAATCGGCAGGGTCAGGACTTGTGCTGGACTTTCTCGCCGCACTTGGTCTCGAGCTCGCGTACCCGCTTGCTCAGCTCCTCGATCTTGAGCACGCGACGGTCCGGAATCATGATGAGGGGTAGATCCTCGAGCCGCGCGGTTACCCGCTCCGGCGCACTCTTGCCCCAGTGCGTGGCAACCAGTTGGTCGTTGTCATCGCCCCAGGAACCGAAGTACAGCAACTCTTTCGGAGGTTCGGGCTTGACGAATTCGGCTACGAATTCCTTGTACGGCTTGCCTCGCTTCAAGCGGTCCTGGCGCATTTGTGCGCGTAGCGCTGTGGTTTCTTCTTCGCGGACGACGAATGTGTCGGGTTCGTAGACGACGCCGTACAGTTCGCCGGCCACCTTGTCCGAGATCCGCGCGAGCTGCAGGTCAGCCATGACCAGTTCTGGATCTCGCTCGAGGATGTCCCCGTATCCGCCGCCGGAGCCTTGGCTGATCATGTACAGCTCGCCTTCCTTGGCGACATCGAACTGCAACCCCATGTGGCCGGTCAGGTATTTGCCGCCCTCGTAGGGCTGTTCGTTCATCACCCGTTCGATCGACAAGTCGAACTGTGATGGGTCCTTGCGGATGATGTCGTAGATATTGATGTTCTTGACCATCGACAACGGATAGGTGGGGCATCCGTAGCCACCGAACATTCCGCTCACCGACGAAAACTTCGAGCCGGAAGTGACGGTCATGAATCCCCAGCTGGGGGTGCCGCGTGAAGCGACAATCATTTCGTAGCCCATGCCGCCGCGGTACTTTCCGAAGCCCTGATTGTCTGTGACCAGTCGCTTACTGACCAGTTGCAGGAACGGGACTTCTTCTTCCATGACTTCTTGCTCGGCGATGTCGGCCATTGCACAGAACATTGGTGCTACGCCGTCTTCGCCGTCTCGGAATGCCTTGGCGCCGCCGCCCATTCCGTTCAGATCGGCACAGAGGTTGCCGACCTGCTCACTGTGCTGCGTGGTTCCGCCCCACAGGAAGTCGTTGATCTGGTTGAACCAGGGGGCGATCACGTTCGAGTACTTGGTGGGGGAGGAGAACTGAAGTTTCGCGTACGCGGTCTGTAGGGCAGAGAATCCGCGGAACGAGGCTTGGAGCGACTGTCCGACGGGTGCGTCGTATCCGGCGTCGGCCCAGGTGTGTTCCTCGGAAATGACCTCGATGGGGGAGAGGGCGCCGGTGCTGCGGGGGAGGTCCGGCCACCAGTACGACAGAATCGCTTGCGTCATGAACGATTTGGTCGAGCCGAGGGGGGAGTTGATCGCCCGGTTGAGGATCTCCGGCCCGGTACCCGTCAGGTCGACGGTCATCGTGTCACCCTTGATGGTGATCTTGCAGGCGAACTTGATCAGAATGTTTTCTTTGAGGGTCGAATCGACGAACTGGTTGAAGGTGACGGTGCCGTCCGGAAGATCCGAAATGCGGCGCCGTACCTCGGCTTCCACGTTCTCGACGGTGGTGCGAAGAGTAGAGACGAATGCTTCTTCACCGACTTCGTCGATGAGGCGGTCGACGGTGTCCATCACTCTGCTGACGGCGCCCATCTTGACCTTGATGTCGGCGAGCATCAGTTTGGGGTCACGTGTCGAGTGCTGGAGGAAGGTCAACAGATCGCGGCGCAGTCGCCCGCCTTCGACGATCTTGATCGGCGATGCGCGCAGCCCGTCGTCGAAGGGCGTTTCGGAGCCTGACGGCATGCCGCCGGGTTCGCAGGCACCGTTTTCACCTTCGTGGATGGTGGCCCCTACCCAGGCGATGATCCGGTCGTCTCGCATGACGGGTACCAGCATCGATTGGTCGGTGTTGTGCACCATGCCGAACCGGGAATCGTTGTGGAAGAAGCCGTCTCCGGGCCGGATCCCGACTGTCGGTTCGTCTTTCCAGTTCTTCATGATGTAGCGAATCGGGTGGTGCAACACTGCGGAGAAGGCGATGACGCCGCGGTTGGAAAGGTAGCTGACATCGCCTTCGGCTGTGTAGACGGCGACGGAGAGGTCAGCCCATTTTGCGCCGGGTGCCGCGCCCATGCTTTCGCACATCTCGAAGGCCTCGTCCAGTGCGCCTGCGAGGCGTTTGCGGATGCGGTCGGCTTCGATCGGATCGGTATCCGATGTCATGCAATAGCTTTCGTGCGCTGTGCGCGGCGCGATCTGGTGATGACGCATGATGTCGGGGTCGGGTCCGAGGAAGAGGGTGGTCTCGTCCATGAACTTGTCGACCCACTGCTGCTCTTGCTCGCTGAGTTGCTGGGTCCCGTCGCGGTCTGCGGATGGCCCGGTGCCGTTGTCTAAAATCGTCATGATGTTTTCAGGCTCCTTAGTAAGAACTGTGGTTTGATTCGACTGCTCGTCAGTCTTTGAGGAGCCAGACGGCGCCTTGCACTGTCGGCTCGAGTCGCCAGCCCGGTTCGACCAGGTAAGTGGTGCTTTCTGTCGTCACGATGGCGGGGCCGGCGATCACGTACGCGTGGTGGAGGGCGTTCTCGTCGTAGACCGGGGTCTGGACAGGTTCGCTGATGTCGGTGAAATGCACTTTGCGGGTGGTCACAGGTGCCGGGGTTGCGCGGTCACCGCCGGCGTCGATGGAATCGAATTTGACGACGTCGCCGTCGATGTAGGAGGCGACGCGCAAGGTCTGTACGCGGACACCGGCTTCGGGGGCCTGGGTGCCTTCGCCGTACCGTTGGCCGAAGATTTCGGCGAACGTTTTGATCAGGTACAGCACATCGGCGACACCGTTGACTCGGTTGATGTCGAAAGAGACTGCGGTGGTGACCAACTGGTTGCCGTAACGCATGTCCATCTCGAGTCGGTACTTGACGTCGCTGCGGTTGTAGCCCTGACGGACCAGGTCCTCGGCGCCCTTGGCTTCAAGCTCGCCGATGTAGGTGTTGAGCTGTTCGTACTGGTCGTAGATGGTTCGCTCGCGAGGTTCGTAGAGCACGATGTACGCGCTCCGTTCGTGGATGTGGAGGGGCTTCATGTTGCCCGCGCCCAGGGCGGAGAAAACTGATGCGAACGGGGGGAAGAGGATCTTGCTGATTCCGGCCTTGGATGCGATCCCGCAGGCGTGCAGCGGGCCGTTGCCGCCGTACGCGAGCATGGTGTAGTCCTCGACGAGACCGCCACGCGAGCGCAATTCCTTCTCGATGCCGATGGCCATCTGCTCGTCGACGGTGCGCTTGATGACCTTCGCAACGTCGACAGCGTCCATGTCGAGCTCGTCGGAGAGATTTTCGTCGATCGCATAGGTAGAGCGCTTCTTGTTGAGCGCGATGTAGCCGTTGGCGTAATTCTCGGGGTCGAGGTATCCGAGCACCAAATCGGCGTCAGTGACCGTCACCTGCAAACCGCCGCGGTCGTAGCAGGCGGGGCCGGGGTCCGAACCTGCCGATTCGGGGCCGATCTGCACCGAATTGTGGATCCTGTCGAAAGAAGCGATCGAGCCGCCGCCGGCGCCGAGGGTGTTGAGATGGATCATCGGGACCGACACCAGCCAGCGGCCGATGGTCGGCTGGAAATCGTAGTGCCGAACTCCGCCTTCGGGGACCAGGCCGATGTCGAACGATGTTCCTCCCATGTCCATCGATACGACGTCACCGATTCCGGTGGTTTCCGCCAAGTGTTGTGCCCCACCGACTCCGGCGATCGGGCCTGAGTGGATAGTCTGGAGCGCATCGGTCGAGTTCGGCTGGGCCATGCCGCCGGAATTGTGAATGACCAGCATCGGCTTCTCGTACCCGGAGTCACGCAGATTGCTCGACAGTTGGTTGAGCGCGTGGAACATCGTCTCGTGGAGGAAGGCGTCGACAATCGTCGATGTTGCTCGCACGTATTCGCCTTTTCGGCCCGATACCTGACTGCTGAGCAGAACGGGGATCGCGCCGAGCTGGTGCGTGGGGTATTCATCAAGGATGATTTCGAGGATCTGTTGCTCGTGGGCGGAGTTCTCGGTGGCGTTGGTCAGCGCCACGACGATGGCTTCGGCGCCGTTGTCCACCAACTCGCGAACCTGCTGACGAACATCGTCGACCATCAGTGGAACGAGGATCTCGCCGACAGCGTCGACCCGTTCCTTGACGGATCGAACCAGGTGACGCGGCACTAGAGGATCCGGTCGTTGGGCGTCTGCCATGTCACCTTGTTTGATGCCGTCGAGGCCCTCGCCGTAGCCGCGGCCACGGGAGAGGTGGATCGTGTCTTCGAATCCGTGTGTCACCAGAGCGGCAACCTTGGGGCCTTTGCCTTCGATGAGTGCGTTGGTGCCGAGGGTGGTGGCGTAGCGGACCGAGTCGACCTCGCGTAGAGCGTCACTGCGGCTGACGCCGGCGCGTGAGCATGCCAAATCGAGTGCTTCGTTGAAGCCGAGGGCCAGGTTGTGGTGGGTGGTCAACGCCTTCGCTTCGACGTAAATGTCGTCCCAGACAAAGAAGCAGTCGCTGAATGTTCCACCGATGTCAACAGAAATGCGTTTCATGAAAGTCTCCTTCGATCCGGGGTCAGCGCTGAGCGTGTGAATGGGAGTGCGAATGCGAAGTGCGAGGTTCGGAGATGGCGTTCTCGCCGGGCCCGTAGTTGATCAGTGTTTCCGGATCGCCGTCGCGGTCGGCCCACTGCTTCTTGAGTGCGTCGATGTCCCAGATCATGTCGACGGTCGGTGGGTGTCCGGGTGGGGTGTATTCGGTTTCGATCTGCGTACCGCACCCCGGGCAATAGAATTCGAGGATGCGGCAGAACAACGGATCCGGGGCGAAGGTGTACTCGTATTTCTCCGGATCGAGAATTGAGGGGTGAATCTCGCGGGGTCTCGGTCGTAGACCAGAGTGCCTTCTTTGTAGTTCCCCCGAGCATTGCCCAGGTCGTGCTGGCAGACCCGGCAGAGCCACCGCTCGGAGTCGAGATCGATCGCAAGATATTCGGTCATGGGGATACGCATGATGTTCGTTACCTTCGTGTCGAGAAATGTCGATGTGATCGTTCGGGCGGTACCGCCGGGCCCGATTACACGGTGTCGGTCAGGATGAGGTCACCGGAATTGGAGACCTCCAGGTTCCAGCCGGTCGGGACTTGAGCTGTGAAAAACTGCCCCTCGACAATGGCCGGACCGGATGCGACCGCACCTGCGATCTGCTGATCGAGTAGATAGACAGGTAGTTCCTCGACCAGCGTGGGGGAGGTGCGGACCGATCTCGCCAGCGTCGACACCGCCGGCGTCTTCTTCTTGGGAGACCCGCCCTTGACAACCGAATGGGGGAGTTCCCGTGTCACTTTCAGTGCGAGGATGGTCGTGTTTCCCGCGGTAGAACTGACATCGAGATCATGCTCGAACTGGGTGCGCGCCGCCATCCCATCCGCGTCCTCGACTACAGAGGTCCACTCCAACGAGCACTCTGCGGTGTCGTATCCTTCTTGGAACATGTCTCGTGTTGCGCGGGAACGTAATTCGTTTCTCGCTGCGTCGATTTGCTCAGGGGTGCAGTCGGTGATGTTGGTTTCGTAGGACTGGGAGATGTCGGAGAAACTGATACCGTACGCGGAGAACACCGCGGCCAGTCTCGGGACGAGTACCCGGCGCACTCCGGCGATTCGTGCGGCATCACACGCACTCATCGGGCCGCCGCCGCCGAACGCGGCCACAGTTGTCGTCTCAGCGCTTTCGACGGAAGAGGCGAACGATTCCGATACCTTCGCCGCATAGGCCGATGCCATCTCGAGCAGGGCTTCTTCGACAGTGAGCCCCAGAGGCTCGGCGATGCTCTCAGTGATCACGGCGCGGGATCGTTCGGCGTCGAGAAACATTTCACCGTCGAGGTAGGTGTCGGGATCGAGAACACCCAAGAGCAAATTGACGTCGGTGATGGTGGCCTTCTTGCCGCCGAAACCGAAGCATGCGGGTCCGGGGGACGCGCCGACGCTTTCCGGGCTGACTACGATCCGGCCGTTCTCTACCGCAATGATGGAACTGCCCCCGACTCCTGTGGAGTGAACGTCACTGAGCTCGTACGAGACAGGAACACCGGCGATATGACCCCGGCGTTCGGTGGCGATGGCATAGTTCTTCACCGTCCCTACATCGGTGGTAGTTCCGCCTACGTCGATCATGAGCACATGGGGAAGCTCGTACGCTTGGGCAAGTGCGCGTGTGCCTTCGAGCCCTCCGCGAGGTCCGGAAGAATAGGTCTTGAGTGCCACGGACTTCGCGACCCGCGAGGACGCCCCGTCATTGCGGTAGATGAGGAGCGGGTTCTTGATCTTGTAGGTGCGTAGGCGTCGTTCGGCGCTGTAGAGGAAGCGTTCTACGGTGGGGTGGAGGAACGAGTTGATGATGCCGGACCAGATTCGGCGTGATCGAAGTTCGTCGGAGGCGAATTCCCAGCTGAAGAGAACGGGGACTGACCCGAGGAGATGTCTCGGGAAGCTCTCGAGAATGATCCGTTTGAACAGCGCCTCACGGCCTTTGGTCTTCGCCGCGAGGATCAGCCGTTCCGCACCCGCTGTCGTCAACCTGTTGATCTCCGCGACCAATGTCGTGGTCAAGGCGTCGGCATCGAGCTCGTCCGAGACCACCGAGGTGCGGGGACCGACAAGGTCGTCTAAGAGTGATGCAGACTCTGCGTCGGTGCGCAAGGCTATAGTAAAAAGCCTGGAAGAGAATGATGGAAACAGAATGCGTACAGCAAAGAGCCTCGGAATTGCTCGATCATCGCTGTATCGAAAAATGAAAATCTATAAGATATGAAACGAAACACCTGTGGCATTAAGCCTGAATGCACCGATGTGCTGATTCAGTCGGTGCGACTTCTGTTGCGGGGCATAGTGCGGTTGTGGGCATAGATGATCACCCGATCGCATGTGTCGGAATGTGCGTTCGGTGACCGCGACATCGATGTGTTCCTCGTCGGTGAACACTGCCTCGCGTCGCGCTTTCTGCTTGACGTCGCGCGGGTCAGCAGCGCCCTTTTGATGGCGTACACCCGGGGTTGCCGGACCGGCCACGATGCCCGAGTGTGACCTGCTGGATCCGCTGCCGGCACACGGTGTGTCTCGGCGGCGAGGTGCACGACATGGAACGGGTCCATCACCCTCTTGGCCTGCGGTAATACGTCCTTCGCGGCGGAGTGGTAGCCTGTGAACTCGTCCATCGAGACGACCTTCACCCGGTCCCGAAACGCCTGATCACGATCACGGTCACGAAGCTCGGATTACCCTGCCCGCGAACGTGTTTCCGCTTGTGCTCGTCCGCACCCAAAGGCTCGCACCCTGTCGAGGTGACCGGACTGGTCGTAGACCACATGCCGGACCGTGGACAGAGCCGGGAAGTTTACCACGTCCCAACTCAACCCCAACGCTGCAGCCGCCGCCGAAACGGATGTCTTGTCGCAGGCGAGTCGTTCGAGGATTTAGCCGGTGGTGCGGCGACCACGAGGAGAGTGCGGGTGACGTGGTCGCGGAGCCGACCGGGCTGGCCGCACGTTGGGCAGGTCGGGTCGTGTTCGACGGGCCGGCAGTCGATGTGGGTGAGGTGTTCTGCGACGGCGGCGCCGGTGATAGTGACGCCGAGTTCGACGGTTCTGCAGATGGTGTCGGCGACAAGGTTAGTAGTCTGGTCCATGGGTCCTGTGATGTGTTCGGATTCGGGCTCGGAACCTTCCTCCTCGTATCCCAGGACCCTCTACATCTTTTGCCTCACTTGATCACCGGTGGATCGACTCATGCACTCCAGATCCGGAAGAGCCAGATTCTCTCGTGTGGTAACGGTGCATGGAGGACCTCTGTGTCAGGTATCGCCCCAGTGACAAAGGAAAGTCGGGCGGGGTGAGAATGGAGTAAGGCAATGAGCGCTCAAGAGAGCGGCGCGGCGACTCGAACGCGAAACAAGAACTACAACCTGATCCGCTTCGTCGAAGCGTCGTTGAGCAAAGCATTGTGTATGCAGACCTCCATCGAGGATACCGAGCGTGACGGGTACCCTTAAGTGGCAGGTCTGTTCCGCAAAGCTCAAAGCGAGGCCGCCCCGAGTAGAAGTTGCTTCTCGACAGGCTCGCTCTGTCGGTCACGTGAGGTTCGTTCATTATCGGTTCGTCTGGGTCGAAGGGCGTCGTGGGAAGATCTCCTTGATGGGCGCGCGCGGCCTCGTCGCCGGTATCGATATCGTTCGTCCCAACGACACTTACCCAAAAGAATTTCAGAATGAGGAAGACCACGCCGAGTAGTTGCGGTGATACCTCACCGATAGCTCCCTGCCACGGACCCGGTACGCGAGCACCAGTTGGTCCATCTACCTCAGAGCGAGAGAAGGCGCTTCATAGCGCATTCGATCGGTGCGGGTGAGCCTGGCTGTACTTCAGGGGATCTTTCGATCTCCTGAACCTGCCACCGTGGCCGGGCCTAAACGCGGCGCAAATCTGTACGGGTTGCTCTTGTTTAACCCTCTGGGGCGGCCATGATCGTGGGTTTGTCAGGCGCGGGCACGGGTGCCTACTGTTCTTGTCCGTCCAGTTCCGGGTTCGCTTCGAGTGGTTCGAAGTATCGGGGGTTGGGGTTGGTGAGGGCTCTGACGATGTCGCCGTATCCGAGAACGCGGGCAGGCGGTCCTTGGTAGATCATTTCCTCTGTTCCGATGTAGCGAAAGCGCATGACGGGCTCCTGCAGGTGAAGTGTTCGGGATGATCTGGCGGGGTGACTGCGATACGGTCCGGAGTCTGTCGAGTTGTGCGGTGTCGGAACGAACTTCGGTGTAATACCCTGCGCAGGGTCACGGCTTTTCGTGCGGCCACTACTGCGGGTCGAGGTGGTGCTGTTCCGTGGCGGTGCACCGGTGGTCGGGTTCTCATCGCTGGAGCCTGGTGTGAAGCGCGGAGACCGTGATAGCTGCTCCGACGTGCTCGGAGACCGTTCGCACGAGGGTGCGATCGGTGATGTCCGGTAGGAAGCGGTGCGCGGCGGTGCGCGAGTGCAGAGCGCGTGCCGATGCGGCGATCAGATTCGGGGTCATCATGGTGATGCGGTGACCGCAGCCTGCACTGAGCAGGCCCGCGAGCGGCAACGACGAGTATTCGAAGGGATCTGCTGGCGGGCGAATGCACCGAAGAGGTGAGATCGATTTCTCGGTGGTGGACAAGTCGATCAACACATCGCACTGTTCGATGATCCGGCGGGTGTCCTCGCGTGTTGAGTTGGTGGTATCGATGTCGGTGACGGTGCCGATGCCGCACTGGGTCAGCACATCTTCGAGTAGTGGCGCGTGCCGGGACTGCGAAATGTAGACAGTCGCCATCCACGGCCACACGCCTTGCCTGTCGAGGGCGGTCAGCGTCAGGGCCGCGAGTGACGCGGTCATGGTCTCGTTGTCCGCGATGACGAGGGGGCCGTGATGTGCAGCCACTTCGTGCTGAACGATCGCGGTCCCGTAGGGCGGCAGTCCGATCAGGAATACGGTCTCGACGTGATCCGGGAGCGCGAGAATGGTTTCGACCAACCGCGGAACGTCGTTGAACGAGAGTGCGGTGTGCTCCGCGCGTAGTGCGGTGCGGTAGCGGATGAGCGCGGCGTATCCCTCACCCCAGGTCCTGCGGTTGCGGTGCAATCTACGCAGGAGACTCCACATCGGATCTGTCGTGATCACAACAACTTTCCCGCCGGCCGGCAGCATCGGATTCGTGGCGTGTTGTCGGTTGGGTGCGTCGAGGTCGGGGTGATCAGCGGTCATGTTGTCCTGAGGTGGTGTGTTCTCGCCGCGTGCGGACAGTCGCTCGCTGCGGCAGGGAAGGTGCCGGTCCGTCATGGCTGCTGCGGCAAGGGCCGGCCGTGGAGGAAAGCGATCAACAGAGCGTTGACCTCCTCGGGTCGCTCGAGGTAGCCGAAGTGACCGCACTGGGCGATTTGTTCGTATCGGGCACCGGGGATGGCTGCGGCGACTTCGATGCCCTGCGCCGGCGGGGTCAAGCGGTCGTCACCGAATCCGATGACGGGGGTCGGTGCTTGGATCGCGGCGAGATCGGTCAGTCGATTGTGGGATCGATCCATCGCGGTCTGGGCGCGGACACCGGCAGAGGTGGTGGTGGGGGCGGAGTATTCGAAGATGTCGAGCCATTCCTGGGCCTTCTGCGGATCGGCGAGGGTGTGCGGGGAGAGGTTCAGCACCGCGCTGATGGCCGCGGTGTAGGAAGGGGGCAAGTCGATCCCTGCCTGGTGGAGGGCCTTTTGTCCGCGGTTGAGGGCGGCTTCGACGGGGTGTGGTCGGCCGGTGGCGGCGAGCATGATCGCTTTGGCGAGCAGTTCGGGGCGGGTGATCGCCAGCTCTTGTACTACTCGTGAGCCCAGTGATGTGCCGATCACGTGGGCGGGTCCGCCGAGATGTTCGATCAGTGCCGCTGCGTCGGCGGCGAGGTCGGCGATGCTCATCCCGTCGATTCCGGCCATGCTCGAGATTCCGCGGTTGTCCATCGTGACGACTTCGAAGCCGGCTTTCACCAGTGCAGGAACCTGGTAGGTGTTCCATACTCGGCCGGGGCTGCCGGCTCCCATGATCAGCAGTACACGCGGGCCGGAGCCGGTGACGACGTAGTTGACGGGAACATGGTTGAGGGTGACGGTCGGCATGGGTCCTGTTTTCGTGAGGTGGGTCAAGGGCGAGCGAAGACGAGAGCGGTGTTGTGTCCTCCGAAGCCGAAGGAATTGTTGACGGCATAGTCGACGGGGCCGATGCGCGGCGCTGTCGTGACCACGTCGAGGTCGATCCTCGGGTCGAGCGTGTCGAGGTTGAGTGTGGGGGGAATGACGCCGTCGCGGACGGCGAGGACGGTGAGAACCGCTTCGAGCGCTCCGACGGCTCCGACGGAGTGCCCGAGGGCAGATTTCGGGGCGTAGATCGCCGCGTGTGTGCCGACCGCTGTGGTGATGGCCTGTGCTTCGGCGATGTCGCCGGCCGGGGTGGCGGTGGCGTGGGCATTGACGTGGGTGATGTCGGCGGGTGTCAGCCCGGCTCGCTGAATGGCGTGGGTCATCGCGCGAGCGGCTCCGCGGCCGGTGGGGTCGGGAGCGACAAGATGGTAACCGTCGGAGGTGGTACCGCAGCCGAGCAGACGCGCATGGATCGTCGCACCGCGTGCGAGGGCATGCGTCTCGGTTTCGAGGACCATCAGCGCTCCGGCCTCGCCGAAGACGAAACCGTCCCGGTCCTTGTCGAACGGACGCGACGCACCGGCAGGGTCGGCATTGTTCGAGCTCAGCGCGCGCATCGTGGCGAAGCTGGCGATGGAAAACGAATCGATGCGGCCTTCGACTCCGCCGGCGACGACCATGTCGGCGTCACCCATCGCAATCATCCGGTAAGCCTGCGCGATGGCTTCCGCGCCTGACGAGCATGCCGACACCGGGGTCATCACCCCGCCGCGGGCGCCGAGTTCGAGGCCCACCGTCGCGGAGGGGCGGTTGGGCATGACCATCTGCACTGCGAAGGGGGACACTTTGCGGTAGCCGCCGGTTCTGAGCCGGTCGACCGCATCGATCAGGGTGTCGCCGCCTCCGAGTCCGGTGCCGATGACCACAGCCAGACGATCCCTGTCGACGTCGGGTGAGCCCGCGTCGATCCATGCCGTGCGAGCGAGTGTCAACGCGACCCGCGCCGGCCAACTCATCCGCCGGATCTCCACCCGGGTGAGGGCATCGTCCGGAGAGACCTTCAAGTGACCGCCGATACGGACCGGCAGGTCGAATTCCTCGACGAACGAATCGTCGAGAAGACCGATTCCGCTCTCTCCCGCGAGGAGCGCCCTCCATGTGCCGGCGACGTCCCCGGCGACCGATGTGGTCGCTGCGAGGCTGGTGACGACGACGTTGGGTGCGCGGCCGAGCCAGGAGCGTGCCTCGGTGGTGCTCACCTGTCGCTGCTCGGCGCGGCGAGTTCGAGCGCTGCCGCAGCTTCGAGGGTGTGGATGTAGTCCACGACGTCGCCGACCGTGCGCAGACCCATCAGATCCTCGTCGGGAATTTTCACGCTGTACTTGTCTTCGGTCTGTACCGCGATTTCCACCATGGACAGTGAGTCGATACCGAGATCGTCGACGAAGGACGTGCCGATACCGATTTCGGACGGTTCGATTCCGGTGACCTCTTCGACGATCTGTGCGAGCTCGGTGACGATGGTTTCCTGCGTGCTGGCCATCAATGACGTCCCTTCGAATGAACGGGTGGTGTTCGGCTTCTGGTGCTCTCGGACAGGTAGGGCTAAGCTCACGCCATCTTGCCATAATATCTAGTTAAGAAGATTAGCAAGTAGCTGTGGTCAGGGATGCTTGCGACTCTCGGTGACCAACTCGGTCGCATGGGTTTGGTGAGCTCCGAGGGAAGCCGGGCATCTCGCCGGCTGATGGATGAAGGAACACACAATGCGCGATGCAGTGATCGTCGAAGCCGTGCGAACCCCTTTGGGTCGCCGTAACGGAGTGCTCTCGACCATTCATCCGGCCGATTTGTCGGCCCAGATTCTGGTGGGGCTGGCCGATCGCACCGGCCTCGATCCCGCAGTCGTCGACGATGTCATCTGGGGATGCGTCAGTCAGGCCGGTGAGCAGACCGGTGATATCGGACGGACCGCCGTATTGGCGGCCGGGTGGCCGCACACCGTCACCGGGGTGACCATCGACCGGCAGTGCGGGTCATCACAGCAGGCGGTGCATTTCGCTGCCGCAGGGTTGATTGCAGGCCAGTACGACGTGGTGGTCGCCGGTGGCGTCGAATCCATGAGCAGGGTTCCGATGGGATCCTCGTCCGGCGGGATGAATCCCCTGGGAGATTGGTTCTTGGCGCGCTATCACGGCGTCGCCCCCTCGCAAGGGGTCGGTGCGGAAATGATCGCCGAGCAGTGGGGTCTGTCGCGCCGTCAATGTGACGCTTTCGCGCTCGCCTCGCATGCGAAAGCCGCGCACGCGCAAGACGACGGATGCTTCGACGACCAGATCCTGCCGATCGTGCTCGCCAACGGCACCAAGATCGCCCGCGACGAGGGGATCCGCCGCGGCGGAACGCCGGAAACCCTGGCCGGGATCAAGACCGCGTTCTCCGACACCGGGGTGGTGACGGCGGGAAACAGTTCCCAGATTTCCGACGGTTCGGCCGCACTGTTGATGATGACCAGCGAGAAGGCCACGCAGTTGGGGCTGACACCGATCGTTCGAGTCCATACTGCCGTCCTGGCGGGCGCCGATCCGGTGATCATGCTGACCGCACCGATTCCGGCCACGGAGAAAGCCTTGTGGCGCAGCGGTTTGACGTTGTCCGATATCGGAGTTTTCGAGGTCAACGAAGCCTTTGCCACGGTGCCCCTTGCCTGGCTGGCCGAAACAGGGGCAGACCCGAAGCGGCTCAATCCGCACGGCGGAGCGATCGCATTAGGGCATCCCCTCGGTGGTAGTGGTGCACGCTTGATGACGACGATGATCCATCACATGCGAAACACACGAACGCGTTACGGATTGCAGACCATGTGTGAGGGCGGTGGGCAAGCGAACGCCACCATCCTCGAACTTCTCTGATCCAGTCGTATCCACGGCGGTGATCCTCGCCGAGCCTCTCAAGCGAGGATCACCCGAGCCGTCCCGACGTTCAGTGGGGGTATGTGAGCGGTGAAACGGGATAGAGGAGAGAGGAATACGAACATCAGACACGTCATCCGTCGTACGGTATTCGTCACGATATCGACCGCGGCGTTGGCGGCGCCGGCGGTGAAATTTCCTCCTCTGGTCCTGGTCTACGTCATCAGCGGTTCGCTACTGTTCTTCTCGCGATACCTCGACGACGATACCGACGCGCGCTCACTCGACAAGCGTGATTCCGGAACGGGAAAAGACCGTACCGACCGGACAACCACGTTCGTCGCCGTGCGCGAAAATCTTCGAAGACAATCTGGCGCACACATTTCGTCGGTGAGTATCTGTGACGGCGAATCTCCCAGACCGGACTCGTATCGACACGACCCGATGTGCCAACGCACGGAATGCGGCGGGCTAGATGCCGGTGACGACAATGCCTATCGCCGCGACAGCGATCATCACAAACCCGAAACACGCGAGCACCCACCGCCGACAGCGCCGGTATGGCGATGCCGTGCAAGCCAGAGCAGCGTAGGGCGCGGCAACTGCGAGGCCCAGGACCGCGAGAACGGCGAAGACCACATGTACCCGGATCATGGACACGAGAATTCCTCACCGCGCCGTAGCCTCGCCTGGGTTGTCATGCTTTCTTGACGAACTCGGATTTCAGTTGCATCGACCCGATTCCGGCGATTTTGCATTCGATATTGTGGTTGTCGGCACCGTCGACCAGGCGTATGTTACGCACCTTGGTTCCAGCTTTTATTCCTGTCGGACTGCCTTTGACTTTCAAGTTCTTCACAACGGTGACCGCGTCCCCGTCGGAAAGCTCATTTCCGACGGAGTCGACAACGATGGACCGGTCGACAATCTGCGATCCCTGGTGAGATATCCATTCGTGAGCACATTCGGGGCACACGCAGTGCGCCCCCATCTCGTAACTGTATTCGCTGGAGCATTGTGGGCACGGCGGCAGTGCATTGTTCACGGGGGCCATCCTCTTCCTTGTTCGGCATACTGATTCTTCGATTCGTGACACGTCTCGCCGGGTTCACGGCGCTGAGGCAGAGTCGACGTGCCCGCCACCGGCCGCGATACACCGACGAAACCTTGCCCGGGTTCTGGTGACTCGTCGGCCGTGCACACGTGGACGCTTACGCCTTGGGGACGCGGATGATGAGTGCGTCGCCTTGTCCGCCGCCGCCGCAGAGTGCGGCTGCGCCGATGCCGCCGCCGCGGCGTTGCAGTTCGAGGGCGAGGTGCAGGGCGATGCGGGCGCCGGACATGCCGAGGGGGTGTCCGACGGCGATGGCGCCGCCGTTGACGTTGACCTTGGCGGGGTCGAGGCCGAGTTCGCGGGTGGAGGCGATCCCGACGGCGGCGAACGCTTCGTTGATTTCGACGAGGTCGAGGTCGGTGGGGTCGATGCCTTCCTTGGCGCAGGCCTTGGCGATGGCGCGGGCGGGTTGGGACTGGAGGGTGGAGTCGGGTCCGGCGACGACGCCGTGGGCGCCGATTTCCGCGATCCAGGTCAGGCCGAGTTCTTCGGCTTTGGTTTTGCTCATCACGATCACGGCGGCGGCGCCGTCGGAGATCGGGGAGGCGGAGCCGGCGGTGATGGTGCCGTCCTTGCTGAACGCGGGACGCAGTTTGCCGAGGGATTCGGTGGTGGTGTCGGCGCGGATGCCTTCGTCCTGCGCGAAGACGATCGGCTCGCCCTTGCGTTGGGGGATGGAGACGGGGACTACTTCGTTGTCGAAGTAGCCGTCTTTCCAGGCGCGGGCCGCGTTCTGGTGTGAGGCGGCGGCGAAGGCGTCCTGCTCGGCGCGGGTGATGTGGGTGGTTTCTTGTTGGTTGACTTGTTCGGTGAGCAGGCCCATGGCCTGGTCGGTGAAGATGTCGTGGAGGCCGTCGTAGGCCATGTGGTCGCGGAGGGTGACGTCGCCGTATTTGAAGCCTTCGCGGCTTTTTTCGAGCATGTGGGGTGCGCGGGACATCGATTCCTGCCCGCCGGCGACGACGATGTCGAATTCGCCGGCGCGGATGAGTTGGTCGGCGAGGGCGATGGCGTCGATGCCGGAGAGGCACACTTTGTTGATGCTCAGGGCGGGGACGTTCATGGGGATGCCGGCGGCGACGGCGGCTTGGCGGGCGGGCATCTGGCCGGCGCCGGCGGTGAGGACCTGTCCCATGATGACGTAGTCGACTTGTTCGGGGGCGACTCCGGACTTGTCGAGGGCGCCTTTGATGGCGATGCCGCCGAGGTCGGACCCGGAGAGGTCTTTCAACGATCCGAGGAGTCGACCCATCGGGGTACGAGCTCCCGCAACAATCACAGTGGTCGTGTTCAACGCGTTCTCCAGTCTTTTGCGACGGTCTCGGGGGTCGATTGCCGAGACCGCGTCGGTGAAATGGCCTGTTATCGGATGTTGTCGTGCGTCTGTTCAGGCAGTGAGGATGTAGAACACTGCGGTCATCGCCAGCACCACAGCGGCAGCGGATGCCATCGCCGCGGTCAGGGAGGGAAGGGGCGGATTCATCGGATCATTCGCCGTCAACGGCCGCGCTGTCATGGGCGGTAGCGGGATTCGTAGGCCTGCTTTTCCTCGTCCATTTTCTTTTTCTCGTGCACGTCGAGGAGCGCGGGGCTCAATCCGTGGCTGACCAGACGGTGCCGCAGGTAGATCTTTTTCAAGGCGAGAAGGAAATAGACGAAGGGCAGGAAGAGCAGGAGCACCATGCTGATCCGGATGATCCAGGGGCCGGGGATCAGCAACAGCCCCAGCAGGATCGGCAGCAAGGGGACGATGCACCGTGTCGCGTAGCGGCGGGCGGCGCCGGGGCCGGTGATGTCCTCGATCACCCACGGAATGAACTCGTCCGGCAGGGTGCGTCCGGCGAGGTACTTGAGGTGCTGGGCGAAGGTGGGATGTGCGATGGTTCCGTTCTGGGACATGGTGTTTCATTCCTCGATGTTCATCGATAGGTACTGGTTCCTCGGAAGCACCAGCATGCGGGCGTATTCGATGGCGCGTGGTGTGTCGGAGAAGATGTGTCGGCGTTCGCTGTCGGAGGTGGTGAAGACACCGAGGGCTTTCAGTGGCCGGAGGTGGTCCGGTTTCATACCGGAAATCAAGACGGTGATATGGCGGTGTTCGAGTTTGTCGATGGCGTCCTTGAGGACGATGGCGCCGGTGGCATCGATCGCGGTCACCCGTGACATGCGCAAGATGACGACCTTGACGTCGGAGACGTCCGCCAATTCGAGCAGGAAGCGGTGAGCGGCGGCGAAGAACAAGGCGCCGTCGATGCGGTAGGCGACGATGTGTTCACGGAGCAGTTCGTGTTCTTCGCTCTGGTGCCCGTCGTCATCGAGTGGGACTTGTTCGATCTTGGCCGATTTCGCCACTGCGCGCAGTGCCAGGATCGCGGCGAATGCGACACCGACCGCGACCGCGGTGACGAGGTCGAGTGCGACGGTGACCAGGAACGTTGCGCCCATGACCGCGGTGTCGGCTCGGGTGGCGCGCGCGATGGCGATGATCGAGGCTGTTTCGACCATGCGCACGGTGGTGGCCAGCAGTACCCCGGCGAGAGCGGCCAGGGGTATCTCGGCGACCATGGTCGATGCCAGGTAGACGATCGCGGCCAAGATGACGGCATGGGTGAGTGCGGCGAGGCGACTGCGCGCGCCGGAGCGAACGTTGACGGCCGTGCGAGCGATGGCGCCGGTGGCCGGGACGCCGCCGAACAGGGGTGCGGCGATGTTCGCCAACCCCTGTCCGAACAATTCCCGGTCGGGATTGTGGCGGGTCCCGACTCCCATCGAATCCGCCGCGGTCGCCGACAGAAGTGATTCGAGGGCGGCCAGCGCGGCCACTGCCAGGGCCGGGGCCACCAGCGAGGTCAGATCCCCTAGATGCAGAAAGTTCAGTGTGGGTGCGGCGATGCCGGAGGGGATTTCACCGATGCGGGCGATGTCGAGGTGCAGCAGTTGCGCGGCCAACGTCGCGACAGCCACGGCGACGAGCGAGAACGGAACCTTGGGGAAGTAGCGTCCGCCGACGAGGATGGCGACGGCCACCGCGAGCGCTGTTGCCGGGGTGAGAATCGAGGGGTGCGCGACGAATTTGGCGACCGCGTCCGCTGCGCTGCGCCACACCTTGTCCCCTTCGGCGTCGGTGATACCCAGAGCGGCCGGGATCTGTTGGAGGGCGATGACCACGGCGATACCAGCGGTGAACCCTTCGATGACCGGTGCCGGCATGAAACGCACGGCCCGCCCCACTCCGGCGAACGCCAACACCACCAGCACGATGCCGGCGATCAACCCGACCGCCAGGACACCGGATCCGCCGTATTCGTGAACGATGGGAACCAGGACCACGGTCATGGCCCCGGTCGGCCCGGACACCTGGAACCGGGAGCCGCCGAAGACAGCGGCGACGGCGCCGGCGACGACAGCTGTGGTCAGCCCGGCCGCCGCCCCGAGCCCGGTGGAGATGCCGAATCCCAAGGCCAGCGGAAGAGCGACCAGTGCCACGATCAGGCCGGCCAGCAGATCCGCGCCGGGTGCGCGCAGCGACGAACTCCATTCGCTCCATCGCGGCAACAGGTCCCGTACGGCCTGGGCAGCGCGGCCGAGCGAGTTCTGCGGGGACGGAGTGGAATTCGGTGCGGGCGTAGCGGTCATAAGGTTCCTCGGTACTGCGAGAAGAAAGTGGAAGCCTGTCTGGTTACTTGCTAATATTAGCAAGTAACCAGATGAAGGGAGCGGTGATGCGTGTAACACCACTGCGCGGACTGCTGAGCGCGCCGTTGCTGCAGTGCCGCGAATGTGCCAGGTTGTGCCGTCGGTCCGCGGTGACGCCGGGCGGAAACGTGTGCCCATGGTGTGGGGAGCGGGCGTTGTCGACGGCTGTCCTGGGCTCCCCGCTGCGCTCGTCGAGTTGACGGCGCTCTGGGTGGGAGATCACCACGTTCGGTCTCACGTCAGAAGATCCCGATCCGGGAGGTTGAGGGGCAACTTGACCGGATCGGGACCTTCGGTGAGGGCCTCCAGCGCGAGAGACTCGACGTGAGATGCGCTGGCAGCCCTGCTCGGGGGTCAGCAGTCGTCGGCGCGGGTGCGCACACGCCGGAAATGCGTGTCGCGGGACGGGGCCTCGTCGGTGAGTTCGTAATCGAATGTCGACAGTCGTTGACGCAAGGCACGCAACTCTTCACGCAGCGCGTCGGGGAGTCTGTTGCCGCCGATCGTGGCGTACCACTGATCGATGAGGGGAAGTTCGGCCGCCCACTCCGCCGGGTCGACCTTCAACGCAGCGGCAATGGTGGGGCGATGAAGGTCGAGTCCGGTCAGATCCAAGGCATCGAGGGTCGGAACGTGACCGATCGGGGTCGCCTCGGAGTCACCGGTTCCGTCGACGCGTTCGAGCGCCCACTTGAGAATCCGCGAGTTTTCTCCGAAGCCGGGCCACAGGAACTCGTCGTGGTCGCCGCGGCGAAACCAGTTCACGTAGAAGATCTTCGGCAACTTCGAGGAATCGGTGCGCGCGCCGATATCGAGCCAGTGCTGGAAATAGTCCCCGACGTGGTAGCCCAGGAACGGCAACATTGCCATCGGGTCGCGGCGTACCACCCCGACGGCGCCGGCTGCGGCGGCCGTGGTCTCCGAGGAGAGTGTCGAACCGAGGAAGACGCCGTGCTGCCAGTCGAAGGATTCGGTGATCAACGGCATGGTGGTGGCGCGCCGGCCTCCGAAGAAGATCGCCGAGATCGGAACCCCTGCCGGGTCGTTCCATTCCGGCGCCACTGTCGGGCACTGTGCGATCGGGGTGCAATAACGTGAATTCGGGTGTGCGGCCGGTGTTCCCGATTTCGGAGTCCACTCGCGCTGTTGCCAATCGAGGAGATGCGCCGGGGGCTGTTTGGTCATCCCTTCCCACCACACGTCGCCGTCGTCGGTCAGGGCGACGTTGGTGAAGATGGAGTTCCCTTTCTCGATCGTCGCCATGGCATGTGGGTTCGTCGCGGTGCTGGTACCGGGGGCGACACCGAAGAAACCGGCTTCGGGATTGACGGCGTAGAGTCGGCCGTCGTCACCGAACCGCATCCAGGCGATGTCGTCACCGATCGTTTCCGCGGTCCACCCCTCGAGCGTGGGATCGAGCATCGCCATGTTCGTCTTACCGCACGAGGACGGGAATGCCGCGGCGATGTAGTGCACCACCTCGTCCGGGGAGGTGAGCTTGAGGATGAGCATGTGCTCTGCCAGCCAACCCTCGTCTTTGGCCATTTTCGACGCGATCCGCAAGGAGTAGCACTTTTTCCCCAGCAGCGCGTTGCCACCGTAGCCCGAACCGTAGCTCCAGATGATGCGTTCTTCGGGGAAGTGGGAAATGTACTTGGTGTGATCGCACGGCCACGGGACGTCGACCTGCCCGTCGTAGAGGGGTGCGCCGACCGAGTGCAGGCATTTGACGTACTCGACATCTGCGGCCAGCGCTTCCCAGGCCGGTGTCCCGGATCGGGTCATGATCTGCATCGACACGGCGACGTATTCGGAGTCCGTGATCTGGATCCCGAATTTCGGTTCCGGGGCATCGAGGGGCCCCATACAGAACGCGATGACATACATCGTGCGCCCCGACATCGCGCCGCGGTAGTGCTCGGTCATGACCGTTTTCATGTCGAGCGGGTCCATCCAATTGTTCGTCGGACCGGCAGCCTCGCGTGACTGGGAACAGATGAACGTCCTGTCCTCGACCCGGGCGACGTCCTCGGGATCGGAGACACACCGGAACGAGTTCGGCTTGCGGTCCAGGCGCACGAACGTGCCTTTGTCGACGAGCAGATCGGTCAGGCGATCCCATTCGGCGCCGGACCCGTCACACCAGACCACCTCTCGCGGTGAGGTCAGGTCCTCGACCTCGGCCACCCAGGCCGCGATGTCGGCACGAAGCGCGCCGAGACGAATCGGGTCGGAGTCGATATGGGTTGTCACTGTGTTCTCCTGACATGTGTTCGGTGCGCGGTACGCACCTGTCCGAGCGGGATAGACGGGAAATACGATCAGTGCAGGTGGGTGCTGTATGGAGGGGCGTGGCCGAGAGATTTGGTGACCTGCCTGGCGATGGAGGAGAGCAGCATCCGCTCGTCCGCGGACGGGAGAGTGCACCCCACAGGGGTGATCAACGCCAGTGAGCGCGCGCAGGCAGCGATCATCTCGGCGGTCAGAACCGTGACGCCATGGCCGCAGAGGACACCGAGCAATCCGGGAAGAACGACCGCGCCGTGATCGAAAGTGTCACCAGGCATGCTCACCACTTGCCGCGCGGGCACCGAATCGCCCACGCAGCCATCGAGATCGACGAGAACATCGTTGTGTTCCATCAGTCGGCGCAGCGGAAACTGGTGCGCATCACTCGCACGCCAGCTGCTGATACCGGCGACACCGGACATCAACAACGTCGGCCCGAGCATCGGAGCTCGATGGGCCCCGGTGATCATCACTTGCCCTACCCGCGGCCCCACGACGAGGTTCCGCAGCGCCGAAATCGTCATCGCGGTCAATGTTGCTGTCACGACGTCGATCTCGGTGACGACCAGCGGGCCGCCACGCTCGGCGACCCCGTGCTGCACGGCTGTGGCAGCATTCGCGTCCAGTCCGCCGACGAAGGCAGCGGAGATCCGCGGTCGCAGGCTCAGTACACGGGCGATCACGGTGTTGACGTCCGCCGTCGCCAAGGGCAACCGAACTGCGTGCAGTGCAGTCCGGTCGCAGATCATGGCGGCGTAGTCCTCCATCGCCTCCCACGGTGACCGCGTCCTGACCGCGGCGCGATGCGATCGGGCCGCCGCAACTCCCACCACCGCGACATCGCCGCGGCTCAAGACTGCACTGTTCGGATGGACGTCGTTGGTCGTCACCGCACGCCACCTCTTTCGAATCGATCAACCGGTCGTCCGGTTACCAGTTCTACAATGTACGTACTTTAGCAATTTCGCAACTGGTGGATAAGTGCAGGAACTAGTCCTGCATGATGTGCGCCCTACCGTGCCTTACCGGCCAGAGCGGGCGGCTCCGGAATCTCCTCGACCAGCATTTCGGCCTGGCCGGCGACCATCCCGGTCAAGATGGCGCGCGCCGTGGTCAACAAATCGGCGACACGCGGCGACGTCAGAGCGTATGAGACGGACAACCCTTCCCGCCGCGCAGTCACCAGACCTGCTCGACGCAGAATGGACAGTTGCTGCGACAGATTGGCCGGCTCGATCCCTACCTCGGGAAGCATCTCCGAGACGGCATGCTCACGCTCGCTCAAGAGCTCGAGGACGCGAATACGTGCGGGGTGTCCCAGCGTCTTGAAGAAATCGGCCTTCATCTGATAAAGCGGCTGGCGCGAGTTCACAACCACGACGCCTCCTGTCACTCGAGTCGGATCGGCGGCATGCGCGTAGGTGTGGCGCGCCGCTGTCCTGCCCCTGCGAATCGAGCGCAGAAGCTCCCACCGGTTGTGGTACTTGCGAATCTTAGCAATTTGCGTGGGTATTCGTCGGCGCAGAGCGGGAAGTGTCGGCCATGGCGAAGACTCAAAGCACAACATGTTTCAGAAAAGGGGCGTCAGTGATTTGAAACATGTTGTGGTATAGCTTTATTCGTCGCCCTGAAAAGGACAAACACGTTCTAATAATTTTTGCTACTCGAGGAGGTACGACAACACATGGGAAATCCTGTGATCGTGGAAGCGGTACGCACTCCCATCGGAAAGCGCGGAGGATGGCTCTCGGGTCTGCACGCCGCCGAACTGCTGGGAGCCGCTCAACGAGGGCTACTCGATCGTGCGGGACTCGATCCGATGCTCGTCGAACAAGTCATCGGGGGGTGCGTCACGCAGGCTGGCGAACAGTCCAACAACGTGACGCGGACCGCATGGCTGCATGCCGGTCTTCCCTGGCAGACCGGGTGTACCACCATCGACTGCCAATGCGGTTCCGCCCAACAGTCGACCCATCTGATCGCCGGTCTGATCGCCACCGATGCGCTCGACGTCGGGATCGGCTGTGGCGTCGAAGCGATGAGCCGGGTGCCCCTCGGCGCCAATGTCGGTGTGCATGCCGGACCTCGTCGTCCTGCCTCCTGGAACATCGACATGCCCGATCAATTCGAGGCCGCCGAACGCATCGCCCGTCGTCGCAATCTGACCCGGGCCGACATCGAAGCCTTCGGTGTGCACTCGCAGGTGAAAGCGCACCGCGCGTGGGCGGAGCACCGTTTCGACACCGAAGTGCTGCCTGTTGGATTCGAGTTTTTTAGGCCTTTCGCTAAACGGGCTTCTGCGAGTGATTTGCGTAGCCGGTCTTGGCGTTCTCATGGGAGTCGAAGGTGAGCTGATCGGTCGACCGATACAGGTGATGTCTGCGCCCTATCGAGCAGTGCCGAGATGCTCGGAAATATCCGAACCCAGCGATGACGAATCGATTTGCACTTGGGGGGTTCGCTGGGTTGAGTTTCGAAAAGTATTTGGCCACTGCATGTGTGGGGGATCACTGCATGTGTGGGTAATGACGCTAAGGGTGCATGCAGGGGAGTCGACCGCACAAGGTCCTGGAGGGATTCAGGACCTTTCGGCCTAGGGACTGGTGCTACCAACTAGAGTGTTCTTTACTCCGAGCTTCTCTGCGAAGAGGTGTCGCTGGACGATCCATCCGGCGACGCTGAGCGCGATCCACGCGGCCGTGGCGAAGATCTGTTGCCAGCCTGGCTGTGGGCTTCGGAGGAATTCGAGCGCGTCCGTGGTCCGTCCCAGCCCGTTGAGGATCATGCTTGCACCTCCGATGGAGGTGAGCCACAGTAGTGCTCGGGCGCGGTATTTGTCTGCCAGGAAGGCTGCGGCGACCGCGACGGCGAGTATGACGATCGCACTCAAAGCCCAGTCGTTGTCTCCGGGTTGAAGCACGTCGGCGGTGCGGGCGCCGGCCATCGCGCCGGCGAGCCCGCCGATGAAGTAGGCGGAGAACTTGAAGACGAGAGTGGTCACGATCCAGGCGCTGACAGCGCCGATGAGTCCGAACAGCAGCAGCGCAGTCAGTGAGGCGTGGAAGAGGTCCGCCATCATCCAGCCGAGCCCGAAACCGATGGCCAACACACCCAGGTGCAGGGAGCGGATGCCGTAGAAGCAGAGCAGGAGCCCGACCAGTAGGACCGCGATTCCGTTCATGTTCACTCCTTGATCGGTGCAGGTCTGCGGATGGTGGCGACAGGACCGGGTCAGACCAAGTTCAGCGAGGTGACCGGTGTCGATTGGTCATTCACGAACCCCTCGCCCGGGAGTCTTCGCCGTTACGCAGAATCCCGGGTGAGGAGTGCGGGTTAGCTCGGCCGTTCCGGGGTGACGATCGCGAAGTTCTTGTCACCTGGTTCGAGCACCGCTGCCAGGCGGCCGAGAACAGAGGCGTCGCCGCTGATTTCGATGCCCGCGTCCGCGAGTCCATCGGCAGAGAGTCCTCCGAGTGCCAAGGCAGGTAGGGCTCGTTTGGTCGTGGTCAGTGTGGCGTCGGCGGAGCCCTTCTGATTGTGAGCGGTGTAGGTGAGCACGCCGTTGGCAAGTCGTAGTCGGTAGCGTTCGTCCACGTCGGTGAGCACGATGTCGATGGATAGTCGCTCGTCCCACGCCTCGGGGCCGTTGACTTGAATGGCGATGGCGTCGAAGAGCATCGCCGGGGTCAGTTGGCCGACGACGTCGGGCGCGGCGGTTTCGGTCGGGGTGCCGAACTGGCCGTCACGCAGTTCTGTGGTACCGGAGAGATACCAGTTGCGCCAGGTACCGTTTTCGGCACCGTAGCCGAGTTGCTCGTAGGCGTCGGCCAGCAGCGCTTTTGCTCCGGCGTGGTCAGGTTCCGCGAACACAACGTGATTGAGTACCTGTGCGACCCAACGGTAATCGCCGGCGTCGAACGAGTCGCGGGCTTTCGTGACGACCGCGTCGACACCACCCATGAATTCGACGTATCGAATGGATTGTTCGACCGGTGTGTGTTCCCACAGACTGGCCGGATTACCGTCGAACCAGCCGATGTAGCGCTGATAGATCGCTTTGACGTTATGGCTGATCGAACCGTAGTAACCTTTTGCGCTCCAGGCATTCTCGAGCGAGGGTGGCAACTGGATCCGCTCGGCGATTTCAGGTCCGGTGAGGCCCTGGTTGATCATGCGCAGCGTCTGATCGTGCACATAGGCGTACAGATCGCGCTGGGTAGACAGGAAGTCGACGACACGTTCCTTGCCCCAGGTCGGCCAGTGGTGCGAGGCGAAGACGACTTCGACGTCGTCACCGAACATGTCGATGGTTTCAGTGAGGTACTGCGACCAGCCGTGGGGATCACGCACGACGGCGCCTCTCAAGGTCAGCAGATTGTGGAAGGTGTGGGTCGCGTCTTCGGCGGCGCACAGCGCCTTGAAATCGGGGAGGTAGATCAACATCTCCGAGGGCGCTTCGGTATCCGGCGCCATTTGGTAGACGAGGCGCACGCCGTCGATGGTGTCCTCGTGTCCGGTGGTGGTGACGATGTCGGTGGGAGCGATGAGCGTGACGGTTCCGATGGACACGGTCTGTCCCAATCCGCCGCCAACCTGTCCCTGTGGGCCGCGGGCCAGTGCAGCGCCGTACATGTAGCCGGCGCGTCGCCCCATCGCGGTTCCCGCGTAGACGTTCTCGGAGACGGCGTGTTCGACGAATCCTTCCGGTGCAATGATTTTCACCGCCCCGGAGTCAACTTCCTCTTGCGAGACGAAACCTTTGACACCCCCGAAATGGTCGACGTGCGAGTGGGTGTAGATGATCGCTTTGATCGGCCGGTCGCCGCGATGTTCTCGATAGAGTTCGAGGGCAGCTTTACCTGTTTCGGCGCAGAGCAAGGTGTCGATGACGATGACCCCCTCGTCACCTTCGATGAAGGAGGTATTCGACAAGTCCATTCCGCGGACCTGATAGATGCCCGGGACTACTTCGAACAATCCGGCGATGGCAACGAGTTGGGATTGCCGCCACAGACTCGGATTGACGGTGTCGGGTGCGTCGCCTTGCAGGAACGAATAGGTGTCGTTGTCCCAGAGGACGGTTCCGTCCTCGGCGGTGACCGCGTTCGGTTGGCGGCGGCCGACAAGGCCGCGGTGTGCGTCGTCGAAATCCTGCGTATCGGAGAACGGCAGACTCTCGAGGAGTGCCTTCTGCTGGCGGATGATTGACTCGGATGCCGCATTCGATGTCGTAGCCATACCGACAGTGTGGAGCGCGGTGGGCATGTTTCACTTCACCTGTTAGGGGTGATTGACGGCCGACGAAGTCTCGAACGGTGAAGTCGTGCAACAGCGTGACGCGCCCGTGCGCCGGCACGGCGCGGGTGTATCGGCGGATAGATCAAGCTCAGGGTCGACCTCAAGGTGAAGTAGCTACGCAGTAGTCGAAAGCACAGGTAGCCAGGCACGTATTTCACCGAGCTCGGTTGCCAGATCAAGCAATCCGTCCGGGGTAGGTTCCGGCGGCCTCGTCGACGGCGGCGATGGTGTCGCCGCCATCGTGCGGTCGAGTCGGCGACACTCGATGAGTTGGCCGTTGAGCTGAACATCGAGGATCCAGGTGAGATCGTCCGGGGGCGAGGGAATCTGCATGACGACCCGAATCGATTGCGGAATACAGTGACCTTGGCAGATCAGCGAGGGAGTATCCGATCCGCCAGCGATGCTGTCGGTGATCTGCACGGGCCGTGGTGTCGGCGCCGAGCGAGTCCACGGGAACTTCGTTGCCGACGGCAGGTACCGTGCGTAGCGCCTGTGGGTCGCTGCGATCGGAATCGGACGTGGACACCACCGGTCTGGTCAGAAACCGGAGATGAGATCACCGTTTGGTTGGGTGATCGTCACAACCGGCGAGCCCTCGAATCTTCCGAGGGCTATGGCCTCGTCCGGGCCTTCGGGTGCGGACCATCCGAGCCCGGTCACCGCATCGCCGGGACCGACGATCACGGTATTCTCTGCGCCGGCGTCCGGCAGGACATTCGAGTACGTCACCAGATAGCCCGCTCGCGTCAGTGCGCCATTCGTCTCCCGCGTCGGCGAGCACGATGGTCAGGTGTTACTACCCCTGAGTTTTACATTGCGAGGTCGACGTTGAAGAAAGGTGACGGTCTCGTCTGGTCTCCTGCATCGGTTCCAGGAGGCGAGTATGTCAGCGCGGACATGGCGCAGACGGGCGTGGAATGCCGAAACAGTCAGTCACGTAAAGCAATATGGGCGGAGGGCGGCGATAGGCCCGCCATCCCGATAGAAGTCACGAACTCCGGGCTCGGCGGTCGTAAACACTAGTGAGACGGAAGTCGTCGAGCGCAGCGAGTGTCGTGTGGTGTGGGCGATTCGCCGGCTGCTGGTGGTGGCAGCCGACGAATCGGGTGTATCCCTTGCTCGCGTGTGGGGATGCCGCAGGCCGTTTTCCGGTTGGTGCTCACCTGGGGAAGGCCCTGGTCGGCGACTCGTTGCGTGTGCAGCTCTCCGCCGTGAAGTTGGCTACCCGTCGAGGGTTGCGGTGAAACGGAACTGTCAGCTTGCACCCTTGGGCGTAGCCGGAGCAGGCGGACAGTGAGCGGCTAGCTGAGTTGCCTCGCCGCGTGCTGCGCGAGGGTGTGACGTGAAGCCGGGGCGCGCGCGGTCAGTGGGGCTCGGCCGAGGTGGCTCCGACGAGGCTGAGCAGTGGTCGTAGCGGGTGACGTTGCTCAGCACTGCTGGTGCAGGTTGTTCGGTGGTCGTGATGGATGTGGTGGCGCCGCTGGGGTGGGATCCAGGGTCCTTCGTAGACGAGGTTGCCACAGTGGCGGCATTGTGTGCGGAAGTATCCCTTGTCCATCGACGGTTATGGGCCTTTCGGTGATGTGCATCTGAATCGAATCGTATTGTACTGCAGGCTGTCCCGCATTTTATGCGCTTGGCGGGTGGTGTAAATCCAATTTGATGCTTCGAGGAAGCGGGTGTCGGTTCGGTAACCTGTCGTCATCAGGGGGGAGGTGATCATCGCACGCAGCTTGAAGAGGAGTAGGGCGCTCACTGTTTCGATGGGGTGAGAAGGACTGCGAGGAGGTCAGGTGCTGGTTGCGCAGCGAGAACGTCACCAGGTCGGTGGTCGGTCAGATCGGCGGGCGAGGTGTAGAAGCTGTCGGACAACGCGGCCGGGTAGAGATCGGCGACGCACTCGCTGGCGGGTCGACGGCAACGACCGCAGCGGTGCCTGCCGCACAAGCGGCCAGGAGCGCAGCGATAGTTTCCGGCGTGTGATCTCGATGGTGTGAGGCGCATTCCTCAGTTTTCGTCAAAGTCCGAGCGCAGCGCATCGCTCACGAAGTCGCACTCGCCGCTACGACGAGCATCACCCAGTTTCTGTCCGTTCGAGCAAGTACAGATCCAATGCCCGCATCACCAGGAAATTCAGCGGAACCACCCGCGAGTTCCGCGGTTTCGCCCACACCGCCATTGGAATTCTCTCGACGCACCCACACGCACCACGTTTCCGGCCGTGATGCACCGCATTGTCCGGCAGTAGATGCAGATCACTTGATTTTGCATGAGGATCGCAGCCGGGGTGCGCACGTGCAGCAAACCAGTAGCCGCCTCGAAACTCGCCGACATGACCGAAATCGCGGCTATCGGCTTCACCGGCCGTGTGCACATGCGCAACGGAGACAGGCATAGGTTAGGGAATGCTCCAATCATGAACGTCGATGGCTCCGAGTTCTTCTGTAGCGGAATCGAAGTCGCTGTAGATCTGGTGTTCCTCGAAACTTTCTTGGATGGCGATCTGTGCACTCTCAGGCAGGGTGTGCATGATCTGGCGGACACGTTCCTGACGGCGACCGACGGCCTGACGCTCCGGGTTACCGGGCGTTGCCTTCATCTGCGGAACGATGCCCTCGACATCGTCGACACCACCGGCGTGGTGACCGGCGTCGACGAGCGCCTGCTCGTGCGCCATCTGAGCCTCGTCCTTCTCCTCCGACATACCGATCGGACCGATCATGGTGCCGTTGAGGAACTGTTTGACGACGGGCTCGTCCGACGTGAGGAGTACCTCACGCGGGCCGAACATGACAAGTTGGCGACGGAAAAGCATGCCGATGTTGTCCGGCACGGTTCGTGCGAGGTTGATGTTGTGCGACACGATTAGAATCGTGGCGTCGCTCTGCGCGTTGATGTCGATGAGCGTCTGGCTGATGTAGGTGGTGCGAACCGGGTCGAGGCCGGAGTCCGGCTCGTCGACGAGGATGATTTCGGGATCGAGAACGAGCGCCCGCGCCAAACCTGCACGTTTACGCATACCACCGGAGATCTCGCCGGGGAGCTTTTCCTCGGCGCCGACGAGACCCGTCAGATCGAGCTTCTCCATCACGATCTTGCGGATGTCCGACTCGGACTTCTTGGTGTGTTCGCGCAATGGGAAAGCGATGTTGTCGTACAAGTTCATGGAACCGAAAAGTGCGCCGTCCTGGAAGAGCACACCGAACAACTTGCGAATCTCATAGAGTTCCTTGGACGAGCACTGGAGGATGTCCGTGCCGTCGATCAGGATGGAGCCCTGTTCCGGGCGGAGTAGTCCGATCAGGGACTTCAAAAATACCGACTTACCGGTGCCCGACGGTCCCAGAAGAGCACTGACCTCTCCGGCAGGGAGCGTCAACGACACATCCTGCCAAATCCTTTGCGAGCCGAAAGACTTGGTCAGGTCGCTGACTGAAACTTCGACACCCATCGCGTGACTTCCTTACATCGATTCGTGAACGGGGGAATTCGGGTAGTTGATGCCGGGGCTCAGATCGGGGTCATTTCGGTGATCTGCCAACCGTTGTCGTCGAGGTGCAGCGAAACCTGGATACGGCTGCCGTCCAGCTTGGGGGCGGGACTGTCAGTGCTGGTGGTCGACTGGTTGACGAACATCAGCACGGTGGCGGCATCGGTGTCGGACGAGACTACAGAAGATTCCACGACAGTGGCCGAGGTGACTACCTGTCGCTTCTTCGCGGACGGGATGATGATGTCTTTGCTTACGCTCTCGAACTGAGTGCGGAAGTCGCCCCCGAGATGCGCGAGTGCGCTGGTGAAGTGGTCGTCGACGGTGTTGAAGTCGTAGGACAGGATGTCGGGGACCATTTGCGTGGCCTGCGTGAGGGCTTGCTGCCGGGTGTCTTCCTGGCTGCGGCCTTCGTAGGCGAGGATTGTCAGCGTCGCACTGGCGATTGTCACCGCGACCGTCAGGACGCCGAGGCCGGCGACCACCAGGGTGCGTTTGCGGCTGCTCCACGTGTTGAGGAACGAGGTGATGCGAGAGATGTAGGTAATCATGCGACGAACTCCACGTTGGATACCAGCCAGCGACCGTCGACCTGGTCGAGTGTCATTTTCATGCGGTAGACCCGCAGCTCACCGTCGGGTGCCTCGGTGTTCTTGACCGTCGATGTGACTGCCGCGAGGACGGTGGCGTGATCGTCTGTCGCGTCGATGATTCCGACGGACTTCACTTCCCCGGTGGACTCGACCTGTCCCTCGTTCAGCACATCACCGAAACCACCTGAGGAGGTGGTGAACTGGTCGTGGAATGTTCCGGTAGTGCCGTCGGAGACCCTCTGGATATCCTCCTTGAGGCTCTGGTGGCGGAGGGTTACCAGATTGGTGGCCATCTGTGTGGCGGTATCGAGGATGGTGATGTCGCGGGATGCGGCTGTTTCCGTAGTCCGCCAGTCGTTCCACGAGTTTATCCCCAAAACAGTGCCCGCCAGCACGAGAGCACCGGCGAACACGATTGCAGCGAGGGTAATACGGCCGGTCTGTCGGCTTGCGGAGTCGCCGGAATCGGTGGTGTGAGTGTGTGTTTCGGGTTGGTCGAGGACGTTTTCGTCGTCGATCGTCTCGGTGGCTAACGCAGTAGCAGACTTTGCCATGTCAGTTCCTCCTTGGACCGGGTGGGGGTTGTGGCGTCGATGGAGTACAGGGTGCCGTCTGGGGCTCGGAACGTGCCGGTGATCGGGTCGTAGGGTGAAGTGGTGATCGCCGGCGTTTTGCTGATGTCCCAGGAGGCTGGGGTTGCCGTGACGGGCGTCGGCTGAGAGCTGTCGGACTGTTCGGGCGTCGTGGGCGGTTCCCCCGGCGCCGGGGTGTAGGGCTGCCCTGGCCGAGCCAGCATCTGCGGCCAGTTCGACGGCAGGCCGCCTGGGCATTCCCCGACCTCGGCCGTGCGCACAGCAGGGTCGGTGGCGCAGGGGAGGTTGCGAGCACCACGGACCACACGGGGCTCGTTCGGGGGCAACTTGCAGTACGGGTCGATGGCCGGTTCGGCAGGGGACAGATCGCCGGGGTCCCGGCGCTGGGTCTGTCCGTATCCTTCGGTGCAGGGCAGGGGATTAGCGGTGTTGCCCAGCTTGATATCGAGAGGTCCCTGGCCGTAGGTGCGGTCTGCGCCCTGCACGCCCAGATGTGAGTAGTTGATCGCGGCCGACAACGCCGGATAGACCACCAAAATCTGGCGCAGACCGGGTAAGTTGACCCGCAACACTTCACCTGTGCTCTGCAGGTTCGCCAACAGCAGCGGCAGCGACGGTTGGAGATCGGTCATAGTTCCGCCGAATGCGTCGAAGAATGCGGGGCCGCTGTCCAATGCTCCGCGAATCTGTGTGTCATTCATGGTCAGCTGCTCGGTGAACGAGGCCAGATCGGTGGCGAAGCTGGTGATGTCCGAGCCGGCCTCGTTGGCTGCAGCGAGGACAGGCTCGGCGTCGTCGATCAAGGTGGTGGTCGGTGTCAGGTTCGCTTGCGCGAGCGCGATGAGTGGGCGGGTGGAGTCGATCAGCTGGGACAGGGCGGTGCCGGCACCATCGAAAGCAATGTACGCCTCGTCGACGGTGGTCTTCAGGTCCTCCTTGGGCAGTCCTTCCAGGAGGGTGTTCACCTCGTCGACCACTTTCGCGGCTGGCACGGGCAGGGTGGTGCGGGATCGATCGATGACGTCGCCGTCGCCCAGGAATGGTCCCTCGGAGGTAGTCGGCATCAGATCGACGTACTGCTCACCGATCGCTGACACGCTGCGTACGTATGCATCGGTCGCCTGGGGAATCTTGTGGTCTGAGTCCAGCTGCATATGCACGGTCACGTGGTCGGGGTTCACGTCGAGGGATTCGACGACGCCGACGTCGACGCCGCGGTAGGTGACGAGCGCGTTCGGGTAGAGTCCGCCAGCTCGTTCGAGTTCGACATCCACCGAGTACATTCCGATACCTGAAAATCGCTTCAACCCCATGTAGCTGTAGACGGAGTTACCGACGGCGACGATTGCGACAACGGTGAAAATGACGAGTTGGGTGCGGACAAGTTTCGTGCGCATCAACGCTGACCTCCCTGCTGTTGGGGTGTCCCGACGGCAGGAAGTGCGGCCGGGTGCGACTCGGTGGGTGCCAGCAGCGGGTTGGCGGCTTGTCTGGCCGGGTTGAGGCCGGCCAGCTCGGAAAACGGAATGCTGCCGAGCACCTTTCCGCCCACTGTCTCGGCGCTCACATCGAGGGTGAGGAACAGGTTCACGTAGTCACCACGCGCCGCGCGCTCGGTGGTTTCGATCGGGAACGGCATGGTCGCGGCGATCTTGAGCGCCTCGGGGATCGAATCCCCGACGGAGGCGAGTTGACTCAATGTGGGCTGCAACGCGGTGAGATTGGCGTGCAGATTCGCCCGGCTGCTGTCGAGCACCTCAGTGGCGACTTGGCCGAACTCACCGACGCTGGTCAGCATCGTCGTCAGTTGCTTTTGCTGGTCGTTGAGCACTTGTATGGCCGGGGTGATGGTCTCGATGCCTCGGTCGAGTGTTCCGTTCTGCGCTGCCAACTCGCCGCCGAGCCGGTCGAGCCCGTCGATAGCGCGCACGATGTCGGCTCGCTGCTGATCGAGTCCGCCCATAAAGGTCTCCAAGTTCCCGAAGAGCTCATGCAGATTCTGCTCCCGACCGTCCAGGACACGAACGAGTTCGGAGGTCACCGTGCGGACCTGCTGTAGCCCACTGCCGTTGAGAACCAGGGACAGGGCGGACAGAACTTCTTCAGTGGAGGCGTACTGACTGGTACGGGACAGGGGGATGATGGCTCCGTCCTGCAGGGTTCCCGTTGGCTCTTCTGCGGCTGGAACCGTCAGTTCCAGATACTGCGAGCCGAGCACACTGTTCTGTGTCAGCTTCGCAGTGACGTTCGCTGGGATCGCGGCGTCGTCGCGCAGCTCGAGTGTCAGGTGAGCGATCCAATCCTCTCCACCGATGCGAGCGATATTCCCGACGATGACGTTGTCCGCCTTGACCGGCGAGTTGCCAACCAGATTCTGGATGTCAGCGAGCTCGACTGTGACTTCGTAGGTCTCGCCGCCGACGGCGTTTCCTGGTAGCGGGATGGAATTGATGCCGTCGAATCGACATCCGGTGGCTGTCACCGCGATCCCGAGTGCCAAGGCCGAGCAGGTGGCGAGCTGTTTGATCGAAATCATCGGGTTCCTCCACTCGGAGCTGGTGCGCCAGCGCCTTGGACCAGGCCGTTGGCGAGTGTTCCTGTGGCCTTGATGCATTCGTCGGCCGGAGCGTCGACTGTGGTGAGAAGGGCACAGATCAATGACCGTGGGTCGGGGGTATCGGAAACGGCTATCGCGGCTGTCAGCGAGTTCGAGTCGGGGTCGTAGATGTTGTAGAAATTCGTCAGCGAGGTTGGAGCGGAGTGCAGTATCGAGGCGAGCGCGTCCTCGCGGTCGACTAGCTGGCGGGTGATGTCGGTGAGCTTACCCACGTCGGTGGTCAGTGCTCCGCGATTGTTTTGGAGGAACTGGGTGACCTCGTTGAAGGTTGTGAGCATGCTGTTGAGCAGGGCATCGAGTTCGGTGCGGTTGTCGTTGAGTACCGACGACGTGGTGGCGAGTTCCCTACTGAAGGCCGTGATTTGCTGCTCGTTGGCGGCCAGTGCGCTGGTGAACGACTGCAGATTCCGGACGGAGGCGAACAGGTCCTCCCCGCCCTTGCTGAGCGTGGTGGTCGCGTCGGCGAGCTGGACGAGGGAATCGTGCAGGGTCTGGCCGTTGCCGCGCAGGGTGTCTGCGGTGTTCGCCACGAAGTCGTTTAGTGATCCGTCTGGGTTCTCAGGCGTGCGGCCGACGTCCTGCGCGAGTTTGACGACTTGCTCCTTGACCTCGTCGAACTCCATTGGTATCGCGGTGCGTTCGACGGGGATCATCTGTCCGTCCTGCATCTTCTCGCCCTCGGTGTAGGCCGGCGCGAGCTGGATGTATCGGCCGGTGACCAGGACCGGTGCCACGATCACTGCCTGTGCGTCAACCGGGACGTCGTAGTCGCCGTCGTATTCGAACTCGACCCGGACGCGATCACCTTCCGGAATGATCTCGTTGACCCGGCCGACAGGGACGCCGAGGATCATGACGCGGTCGCCGACATATAGTCCTGTCGTGCTCCGAAAGTAAGCGGAGACCTGGTGGGTGGCGTTGGTAGCGACCCAGGTCCCAGTTCCGGCCACGACGGCGACCACGACCACGATGAGCAGCAGAACTTTCGCCGGCATACGAGTGGGCTTGCGTGTCCCCTTCATCGAGGACCTCCGAGACTGCCGGGAAGCTGACCTGCAAGATTCGCGGGCAGAATGTTCTGCAGAAGCGCCCCGAAAAATGGCCCGCTGCCCACGACGTCACCGATTTGCTTGGAATAGCGTTCGAGACCGGTTAGGGAGGCGTTGATGTTGTCGTAGTTGTTGTTCAAGGTGGTCACCAGGATGTCCACCTGCGAGAGGGTGGGTGTGAGGGTGCCTTCGTTGTCCCGCTTCAACGCGGTGAGTTCGTCGGCGATCTGCCGGGCCTGCACGAGGATGTTGTGGATAGAGTCGGCCCGCTGATTGAGCGTGGAGAACAGGGACTGACCCTGGCCGAGCAGTTGGGCGACACGCTGACTGCGGTCGGAGAGGACGTTGCTGACGCCTGCGGTGTTGGTCAGCAGGTGACGCAGTTCGGCATCGCGACTGGCCACCGTCTCGGACAACCGGGACAGTCCAGTCAGTGACGACTGCAGGTCGGGGGGGAGAGCCTGTTCGACCTGCGAGAGCTGATCGAGAGCGCCGGACAGATCGACGGTGTCCGTCTTGGAAACCTTGTCGGTCACTTCTTCGAGCGATCGTGTCAGGTCATATCCGGACGTGGTGTTGGCGAGCGGAATCGTGCCGCCTCGACCGAGCTCCCCGCCGCCTCCCGGCGCGAGTTCGAGATACCGGCGTCCGAGCACAGTCTCGACCTTGATAGTGGCATGGGTGTCGTCACCGAGGCGTATATCGCCGCTGTCGGCATCGAATTCGACGTCGACCTTGTCTCCGTCCAGCGAGATCTTCCGCACCTCGCCGACCTTGACACCGGCGATCTGGGTGGTGTCACCCACCGCCAGACCGCTCGCGTCGCCGAACTCGGCGTGATACGTCTTCGCAGCGATACCGGGCATCGTGTCGAAGTTGAGGGCGAGGGCGATTGCACCGACGAGGATGAGGGTGCCTACGACGCCGATACGGATCGGGTTCCGTTCGAGGAATGACTTAGTCATCATTATTTACACCTTTCGGCGGGCGCGGTGAACATCGGCGTGACTCCGCCTGGTCCCTGCGCGTACTTGACCGCCAGCCCGCACACGAACAGGTTCATATAGCTTCCGTATCCACCGGCCCGACCAGTCAGGCGGTAGTTCTCGGGCAGCTTGGCCAAGATCATGTTTAGGGTGTCGGTCTTGGCATTGAGTCGACCGGCCAGGTCGCCGAGGGCCGATACGTCCTGCGCGATGGCGGGACGGTTCTCGGTAAGAACCTCGGCCAATGTCTTGGATGCGTCGTCGATCTGTCCCAAGGAGCGGCTGATCAGTCCCCGGTCGTCGTTGAGACCTGCGACTAGGTGCTGCAGCTGATCGACGAGCGCCCCGAACTGGTCGTGCCGGCTATTTACGGTGCCGAGAACGGTGTTGAAGTTGGTGATCACCTGACCGATGGCCTGATCGCGGTCAGCGAGGGTGTTAGTGAGGGTGTCGACTTGGGTGATCAGCGTGCTGATACTCGATTCCTGACCGTTGAGGACCTGGACCAGAGAGGTGGACAATTGGTTGGTCTGGTCCGGGTCCAGGCCCTGGAGAAGGGGACGGAAACCGTTGACGACCTGGTCAAGATCCAGAGCGGAGGTCGTCTGCGCGAGTGGGATGGGGCCGTCGAGCGGACGCGGATCGAATGCACCCTGGGACAGGTCGACATATCGGTCCCCGATCAGGTTCTTGTACTTGATCTTCGCTTCGGTGGCAGAGGTCAGCGGCCGCTCGGTGGACAGAGAGAAGGTGACCACGGCCGTGCTGTCCGAGTTGAGAGCGACATCGGTGACCTTGCCCATTGGCACTCCCGCCACCCGGACGTCTGCACCGCTCCCGATTCCGGAAGCGCTGGAGAAGACTGCACTGTAAGTGTGTGTGCTGCCGAACCGAAGATTGCCGACCAGTGTGGCGACACCGAACCCGGTCAGCATGGTCACCAACACGAAGATCAGCAACTTGAATACCGGTGTGCTTTTGGTCATCGCAGACCTCCCAGGAAGAACTGCGCGAAGGGGTTCCCGATCAGATCCGTCGGGGTCCGTGCGGGACGATATGCGTTACTGCCGTCATCAAAGTTGGTGTGCCCCTGCGGCTGTGTCCAGTCGTAGCAGGCAACGGGACCGTCCGCCTGCACCACTGGTAGGTTGGCCGGGTTCGTATACGGCGGGTCGCCCATCAACAGGGTGCCGAGGATGTTCAACCCCGGCATATCGCTTCCCCCGAGCGTCCGTTCGAGGTAGGTATTGGACTGCTTCAGGCTTTCGACGAAGCAGGGAAGGGCTGGCGCGCGCTCGGCGAGCAGGTCCGTGGTCGGCGCCAACGATGACAGGGATTCTTTCAGCGGTGCGCCGGCGGCGTCGAGCAAGGAATGACCGCTGTTGCCGAAGCCGGTAAAGCTGAGGATGAACGCGTTGAGTTGGTCTTGGCGTTCGGTGATCGTCGTCGCGGTGGTGCTGGCGTGATCGACAGTTGCCATGAGGTCAGGAGTCGCGGCTGCGAGGATGTCGGTGGTCTGTGCGCCTTGCGCAAGGTCACGTTGCAGTGTGGGGATGCTGTCGTTGAAACTCGACAGATAGGTGTCGAGGTCGACCAAGGTGTCGCCGAGTTTGTCGCCGCGGCCGTGGAGCGACGTCGCCAACGCATTCAAGGTCCCGTTGACCTTCTCCGGTTCAACGGTGCGTAACACCGTAACCAATGATTCGAGCAGATCGTTGATTTCCGTCGCAACCTGCCCGGTCGACAGCACAGTTCCCGCCGAGATCGACTCGGGGGAGGGAGATTCGGGTTGCATGAGGGTTACGAACTTGCGGCCGAACAGGGTCGTGGGATCTACTGCCGCAGAGACGTTCGCTGCGATCGAGGACGCACGGTTTTTGTCGATGTCCATCGATATCTCGGCGTGTCCGTCGACCAGTTTCACGTCGATGACGCGGCCGACGACGACCTCGCGCATCTTTACGTCGGATCCGGGTTCGAGCGACAATCCGGCGCGGGTCGCATACAGCTTGACGGGGATGGCCGAGGTGAAGCTTCCCCGGTAGACGGCGATCGAGGTCGCCGTCGCGAGCGCTCCTACCACGATCAGGACCAGGCCGAGTGTGACGTAGGCCTTGCGGCTGTGTTCTGTCAGATGTCCACTCATGTCAGCCCGACACCCGCACAGCCCCGGCGGTGCCGCCGTACACGGCGATACCGATAAGTAGGTCGATGATCATGATGGAAATCAGCGAGGTCCGCACTGCTCGACCGACCGCGACCCCCACACCGGCTGGACCTCCGACGGCATTATAGCCGTGGTAGCAGTGCACGCACATCACCACGACGGCCATCGCCAGCACCTTGACCGCGGACCAGATCACATCGCTGGGTACGAGGAAGACGTTGAAGTAGTGCGAGAACGTGCCTTCGGCTTCCCCAACTATATAGACTGTGACCAGCTGGGTGGCGGCGAAGCCGATGAACAAGGCCACCGAATACAGTGGGATCACTGCGATCACGCCGGCTAGCACCCTTGTGGTGACGAGGTACGGCAGTGACGGAATCGACATGGTTTCCATTGCGTCGATCTCCTCGCTCACGCGCATGGCCCCGAGCTGTGCGGTGAAACCGGCGCCGACTGTCGCTGTCAGTGCGATGCCGGCTATCACCGGGATCGCTTCGCGGGTGTTGAAGAAGGCAGAGATGAAACCGGACAGGGCGCCGAGGCCGATGTGGCCGAGCGAGGTTGAACCCTGCTGGCCGACCTCGTATCCCACGGCGGCGGTGAGCATGGCGATGACCACGAGGGTGCCGCCGATTACGGCGAGGGCTCCGGTGCCCATGCTCACTTCGGCGAGGAGGCGGACGGTCTCAGCGCGGTAGCGCCGAAGGGTCCGCGGAATCGACGCGATGGTGTGGTTGTAGAAGGAGAGTTGTCGGCCCATCTCCTCGAGATGGCTGACCGGCGCATCAATCAACTTGATCGCGGCGGCTCCGGTTCCCCGGAGAACCGTAGGTTTGTTGGCTATCGACACGAGATTCCCGTCATTCTTGTCGTTCGGTTTCTGTCAGTTGTCCAAACGTGTTCAGTGCAAGGCCAAAGTCGTGATCACCGAGTTCGCCAGGAACAGCAGCAGGAAGCTGAAGACCACTGTCTGGTTGACGGCGTCACCGACGCCCTTCGGTCCTCCTCGTACGTTCAAGCCGAGGTGGCATGCGACCAGTCCGGCGAGCATCCCGAACACCGCGGCCTTGATTTCGGCGACGAAGAAGTCCCCGAGACCGGTCAGAATGGAGATCGAGGTGACGTACTGACCGGGCGACGCGCCCTGCATGTACACGGTGGCGATATAACCTCCCACCAGACCGACGGACGAGACCAGGCCGTTGAGGAACATCGCGATGACCATGGAGGCCAACACTCGCGGAACACAAAGCCGGTGAATGGGATCAATCCCGAGGACCTTCATCGCATCGATTTCCTCGCGGATCGTCCGAGAGCCGAGATCCGCGCAGATCGCGGTCGATCCGGCGCCCGCGACGACCAGGACTGTGACGATTGGCCCGATTTCGCGAACGATGGCTACACCGGCACCCGCACCGCTGAGGTCCACGGCACCGATCTCTGCCAGCAGGATGTTGATCTGATAGACGAACATCATGCAGAAGGGGATCGCCATCAACAGAGTCGGCATGATCGACACACTGGCGATGAACCACGCCTGCAGGAGAAATTCGCGCAGATGAAAGGGGCGACGAAACATGAAGCGAAACGTCTCAAGGGACGTGGCGTAGAAAGCACCGACCGCACGGGGTGCCACGCGTAAGGCGGCCAAAGCCTTCGCGCCACTCTCGCCCGCCGATCGGGATCTGTCCAGCAGTTGCACGTAGTCCTCCGCGATGATGAGTGCCTGTGTATGAGTGTGTCGACGGATGCCGCAGCGTTCGATTCGCGTCGACAGAGACGCCTCCGGCCGGGTTTGACTGGGATGGGCCCCTTTTCGGCGCTCGGTACCAGTGGGGTGCGGTCCACACCGACGGTGAAGAGGGGCTGTGCCGGGGTTCCCGCGACTGTGGGAACCCCGGCACAGCCCGGTGACCCAATGAAAGCCGTCACCACTTGTGACGGTCCGATCGTGCTATCCGAGGGATCCCTGCCGGAGGCTCCGAGTACCGTCGGCGTTGGGTGAATCATGACTGAGCTGCGCTGTGCGGGTCGAGAGTTGCTCTTCCATGTCACCTCGGGCGTACAGCGCGCGCAGCGCCTTTTTGTCGAACTTTCCGACGCTGGTTTTGGGCACCGCCTCGAGAAATGCCCAGCGTTCGGGAATCCACCACCGTGCGACCTGTGCGTTCAGGAATGTGCGCAGTTCATCGGTGCCGATCGTCGAGCCCGGGGTGCGCACAACGCAGCCAAGCGGCCGCTCTTCCCACTTGGCGTCGGGTACGGCGATAACGGCTGCTTCGAAGACCTCCGGATGTCCCATCAGGGCGTTTTCGAGGTCGACCGAACTGATCCACTCGCCGCCGGACTTGATGACGTCCTTCGTTCGGTCGGTGATCTGGATGTATCCGCGGGGGTCAATATGGGCGACGTCGCCGGTGCGCAGCCATCCGTCCGCGAACTTGTCGGCTGCGTCGACTCCGTAGTATGCCGCGGTAATCCATGGCCCTCGCACCTGGATCTCGCCGATCGACTTTCCGTCCCAGGGCGCCTCGTTGCCGGAGTCGTCTACCAGACGCGCTTCAACGCCCGCGGTCACTCGGCCAGTCTTGGATCGCCAGTACATTTCGTCTTCCGGCGCGCTTCCCTTCGGTGGCAGAGCTATCGCTGCGAGCGGGCTGGTCTCGGTCATTCCCCAGGCCTGAATGATGCGGACACCGAAATCGGAGTCGTAGCCCTCGATGAGAGAGCGTGGAACCGCGGATCCTCCACACGCGACGAGTCGTAGACTGCTCAGATCTGTGCTGTGTGTTCGGGCGTAGCTGAGGAGATCGTTCCAGATTGTCGGTACGGCGCCGGCGAGGGTGGGTCGCTCGGACTCGATCATCTTTGCCAGGTGATCGGCCTGGAGATAGCGGCCAGGTAAGAGCATATCGGACCCGGAAAGCCATGATGTGTAGGCCAATCCCCACGCATTCGCATGGAACATCGGTACTACTGGAAGCACGATGTCGTGCTCGGTGAGACCGAAGACGTTCCCTGCGGCAGATGCCATGGAGTGTAGGTACGTCGAGCGGTGACTGTAGACGACACCCTTCGGGTCGCCCGTCGTGCCGCTTGTATAACACATTGCCGCGGCCTGCGATTCATCCAGATCCGGCCACACGTATGGTGCGCGGGACACTGTCAGGAGGTCCTCGTAGTGAAAGTATCGGTTGTTGGGTAGCTGGTCGGTGTCGCCGACGACGATTACATGCTCGACGGTCGTGAGCTGGTCGAGTACTCGGGCCAGTAGCGGAAGAGTAGTCCTGTCGGCGATGATGACTTTGTCTTGAGCATGGTTAATCACGAACGACAACTGCTCTGGGGTCAGTCGCAGGTTGAGGGTGTGGAGGACGGCACCCATCGAGGGGATCGCGAGGTAGCACTCAAGATGTTCCTGCGTATTCCACAGAAGCGTGGCGACCCGGTCGCCTGGAGAAACTCCGATTTCGGTCAGCCCGCTGGCGAGGCGTTCGGCACGGCGGGCTACTTCGTCAAATGTGGTGCGACGGCAGGAATCCGGCTCGTAGGTCACGACAGTGGAGTTCCCGTATATGCGCTGCCCGTGTAGCAGTATCTCGCGGACCAGCAGTGGGGAGTTTTGCATCGTACTAAGCACGGGGTCTCCAGGTTTCAGAAAAAAGGGGGACTTGTCGACGGGAGCGCGGCGCGGTGAAATTGACGCACCACGCTCCCATACACGGCTAGGCGTTCAGCAGATCAGTCCGCTCGTCGACGGCAAGCATGTTTCGGTACGGGGTAAACAGTGTCTTCGCTGTAGGGATGATCTTGAGAAGCTTCGGCACTGGCCCCTTGGCACGCACCGTGCCCTTCGCCATGGCGACGGGGAGATTGAGGTTGCCGAGCCAGAACTTGTTTCCGCTGTCGGCCGACATGAACAGTTCGACGTTCGGGTCGGGCCCGACATCCACTCCGGTGTAAACTTTACCGTTTGGAAAGTCGACCGTGATCACCGAATCAGGGTCGGTGTACGTAATCCGAAGAGTCACACCCGACTCCGCAAACTTCGGTCCCAATTCGGGATCCGAAACTCCCTGATTGAATACACCGCCGACATACTTGTACACATCGTCGGCGTTCTTGAAGATGCCCATTTGTGTTTCTCCTTAGTCGAGATTTATCCAGACCGACTTGGTCTGGGTATTGCCGAGAAGCGCTTCCTCGCCGAGGTCACGTCCATACCCGGAATTTTTGAAGCCACCGAAAGGCGAGGTTGGGTCCAGCATGTTGTACATGTTGACCCACACCGTCCCTGCGTCGAGTGCGTGCGCAACCCGGTGTGCGCGTGAGACATCACGGGTCCACACGCCGGCTGCGAGTCCGTATTCACTCGAGTTCGCCCGGGCGATTGCCTCGGCTTCGTCATCGAATGCAAGGACCGACAGAACCGGGCCGAACACTTCCTCGCGGGCGATACGCATGTGGTCGGTCACGCCGGTGAAGATCGTGGGCTCGAGGAAGTAGCCGGCGGAGTCCGAGCAGCGGTTGCCGCCGGTTTGCAGGACCGCTCCTTCCGCGAGTGCGGCCTGAACAAAACCTTCGACCCGGTCGAGCTGATTTGCCGAGATCAATGGTCCCATCTGCGTGCCATCGTCGAGGCCGTGACCGGTCACGATTCTCTGTGTCGCCTCTACCAGTCTGGCAACCACCTCGTCATGAATGCTGCGGTGCACGAACAGGCGGCTACCAGCGCAACAGACCTGTCCTTGATTTACGAAGATGGCAGTCAGGACACCCTCGACCACTGCATCGAGGTCTGCGTCCGCGAAGACGATGTTGGCGGACTTGCCACCGAGTTCGAGCGTCACCTTCGCAAGGTTGCGGGCACTGGCGGCAACGATGCGCCGACCCGTCTCAGTCGACCCGGTGAACGTAATCTTGTTTACACCGGGATGTTCTACGAGTGCTTGTCCCGCTTCGTGACCCAAGCCGGTTACGACGTTGAACAAGCCAGGAGGTAGCCCTGCCTCGATCGCCAATTCTGCGAGCCGCACCGTCGTCAACGAGGTCATCTCGCTCGGCTTGACGACGACGGCATTACCAGCGGCCAGAGCGGGCGCAATCTTCCAGCTGGCGATAAGGAGCGGGAAGTTCCACGGGACGATGGCCGCGACGACACCGAGTGGTTGCCGCCGAGTATACGTCAGGGCCTCGCCCACCAGTGGCGACACCGGCAAAACATCGCCGGTCAACCGGGATGGACTACCCGAGTAGTAACGCCAGACTTCCGTTGCGATGCTCAGGTCAAGGAAGAGGGACTCTGTGAGGGGCTTACCGTTGTCGAGGGTTTCGAGTGTGGCAAGCTCCTCAGCGTTTTGCTCGACGAGGTGCGCAAGCTCCGCAAGCGCACGACTACGTGCAGTGGGCTTAAGCGCACCCCATTCGGTCTGGGCGGAATGGGCCGAGCGCACAGCGGCGTCGACATCATCGCCGGTGCCCAGCGCGATCCGGGTCAGGACCTTCCCGTTTCCTGGGTCGACAGTATCCAAAGTGTTGCCGCTCAACGCTGGGCGGCGCTGTCCCGCTATGAAGATACTCTCCTCGGCACCATCCAAGGACGGTGCCGTGCCTTCAGGGATGATCGTGGTCATCGAATCTCCTGCTTATGGACGCCGGACTTCGGCGCACTAGGGGTCAAGTCTGGTGATCCAGGTCACGTCTTTGCGCGGGTCATACGGGCCATGGATGGCCCGAGCGGGCCGTCGGCGGCCGCGATGAAAGGCCCGAAGCTTCCGACGAGCGGGTAGTTGGCGGACGGGCGGGAGGTGCCCATAATGCACGAGAGGACTACCGCTGCGGATCCCGTCACTGCGGGCAATCCGGGGCCGGTGCGAGGCTTGAGAAAAGTGCGTTGCAAAGGGGCTGGTTTTGGTGCATCGGGATGAAATATCCGCAGTGACAGGCTTTCTGGTCGCGGGGTGGTGCCAGCTTTCACGGGCAAAGCTATATGTGACCAGGACCCGGATTGACGGCATCGACTGGGCAGAAGCTCTCCGTAAGGTGGTGAGCGGTGCAGGCAGGCGAGTCAGGCAGGCCGGTGCTGTTTGACCAGTTGGAATCGTGGCTTGAGACTGGGACCGTTTCCTGCACTTACGGCGTGCGGGAGTCGCGTCAGCGTGGGTCGACGCGTGCTGAGATCTCCGGAGGGCTGTCCAGTGGGATGACGACTCGGGCGATCAGTCCTCCCCCCGGGCGCGGTACCAAGACAAAGGTACCGCCCATCGCGCTCGATATTTCCGCGACGATCCACAAACCGAGCCCCGCCGTGCCTCTGCGCTCGCCGAGGCTAACGAACTTGCGGGTAACCAGGGTGGCCTCGTCATCGGTCAAACCCGGTCCGCGGTCGCCGATTTCGACCTTCAGGGACGATGGGGTGCAGATCAGGGACAGTTCCACGGGATGGTCCGCACCGTATCGTCGCGCATTCTCGAGAAGATTCGTCATGACACGTTGTAGTCGGTGGGCATCGCAGTGGACCACGGCACCGGGCGGTGTGATGGTGATTTTGCTGTTCGCGCGCGAGATGCCAGCCGCTGCGAGCGACCCGTGGGCAAGCTCGTCCAATGCGATGCGCCGCACGCGGGCGACGCCGGTGGGATCGCCCGTACTCAACGCCACATCGGCCAAACTGTCGAGCATGTCGGTGAGGTGCCGGCTATGTGCTGCAATCAGACTGATGGCCCTTTCCTGGGCCTGGGTGTCAAACCGGCCCGGGGTGGCGAGGGAGTTAGCCAACGAACTCAATGACGATATCGGCGTGCGGAATTCGTGCAGTACGATCCTCAGCCCATCATCTCGCATCGCTTGGGCTTCGAGCAGTCTGGCTCGGAGATCGCGTTCCTCGACAATTGTCAGATGCTCCGAGAGCGCCTCGGCCCTCGCCTGGACCGCTCGGTCATGTTCACGATCGAGGAGGCTCCGTAGGGTGCCGGTCAAGACTGCGAACATAATTAGGTAACCGCACCACCACCATGCCGTCTCTATGCGGTACGCCATCGACGCACTAGGCAGCGGTATGGCGAGTGCAACCACGGCAAATAGTGCACCCACGCACGCGGCGCCGGCAATGGCGTGCCGAATCCCCTGGCGTATCGCGATCGCGACGATCGCCAAAGGCAGAACTGCGACAAGGTGGCTCATTGCTCCACCAGTTGCGGCCGCCAATGTCACCGACGCCACCCCGTCGAGGGCCGCGACCACATCCTGGGGTAGTTGGCGCAGGCCCTGCAGATCGGCAATCAAAATGTAACTGGCATACGTGAAGGCGAACCCGAGACCGAGCACCGCTATCGGCAGGTATGTACGGTTTATCGGTGTTCCGAAAGCTACGACCACGGTGATGCTGCCGATGACGAGAACTCGCAGCACCGCGATTACTCGCTCGGGTTCCTTCCAATGAACAGGCTTTATCGCAGCTCCCGCGATAGGGTCATACCCTCTGAACATGATCGTTGCTCCTCAAGGCTGCGCTGAGTCGATCCCTTCAGATTCTCTAGGTGAGAGCCCGCATAGCATCGCGTACTTGTCGGGCATGTCACACTACAATCTATGTCTGGTACCCCACTCGTCGTAGTTATCGTGGACGACCATGCGCTCTTCACTCAGGGGCTCGAACTGTTGTTAGGTGTCAGGGCTGACCACCTTTTCGATGTTGCTGGCACCACGACGAACGGCGATGAGGCAGTCGCACTGGTCGGGAAGAACCGAGCGGACATCGTGACGATTGACCTGACTCTGCCACCACGAGGCGGATTGGAGGCCATCGCAGCAGTCCGTGCCGCCTATCCTACGACGCGGATCTTGGCACTTTCGGGCACTGAGGACCTCGCCTTGGCCGAACGTGCATTGCGGAGCGGTGCGGACGGGTTCATGGCGAAGTCGTCCGACGCGGACGCGCTCGTGGCCCCGCTACTCGCCCTTGCGGCCGGAATGAAAGTCGTCGAGGCGGGCGTGCTTGAGAAAATACTCAGAAGTAGTCGCAAGCCCGAGAATGATCTCCTAGACAAGCTCGGTCCACAACAAGTGAAACTGTGGAGCCTGCTCGCTCATGGTCTGGAGACAACGGAAATCGCTGAGCGAGTGCATGTCAGCGAAAGAACAGCCAAGAGGATGGTCGCATCACTTATTCAACGGGTAGGGGCGCGAAATCGTATCGAAGCAGCGGCCATGGCGGGTCGCTATGGGCTACTCGACGCCGATTCCTGGATGCACCGAGGTAATGATTCGTCGTTGTGAATTATCTTGCGCGCCATCGGGTGAGCTGTGAGCGTGGTCGATCAGCCGACCTCAGCTGTCGGGTCGTCCTACTGGATCTTCACAACGTGGGCGCGCAAGAGTCGGACCCGGTCAGGCGATGATCGGGGCGGTAGAACATGCTCTCGAACAACGTTGTCCACGGTTTCTCCCACGGCCAGCCCGGCGGGAGGTGCAAGGTCAGTTTTTGGACGGAGTTAGGCGATCCGTTGGGGGACCGAGATCACCGTCCGGCGGATGGCGCCGGCGCTCGCTTTTCGCCAGTGCGGAGTCACCGGTTAGTGTCGCTGCAGTGTGCGTGCGGTTGAAGGCCATTCCAGCGCAGACGAGCCAGTCGGCATTCGCGCAAAACGCACTGTGGGCTTTGTGTGCGAGCACGGAGTTCTCCAGATCCGCATGCACTTGCTCGATGATCGTATGCCGGCGATGGATTCCATCGGCCGCAACAAGTGTCGATGTCTGCGAGGTCGGTGGGGGTGAAGAATGCGTGGAGCGCCACACGTTGAACCGTTGGGGTTAGCGACGGATTGGGATTGACCGTCTCCGATGCTAGGAGGGTGATATCAGTGGAGGATTGGGCAGAAATTCGTCGTCTGCAGCGCGGCGAAGAAACACCGATCAAGGAAATCGCACGACGGATGGGCATCGCCTGGGACGCCGGGCGCACTGCGTTACGCGCGCAGGGCCAGAGCCGGGTCGGGGGACGCGGCTCACTCGCCGATGGAGTCGAGCCACAGATCAGGCAACTGCTGTCCGAGTATCCGCGGATGCCCGCGACGGTGATCGCCGAACGGATCGGCTGGGAACATTCGCTGACCACACTCAATGATCGGGTGGGACAGATCCGGCCGGAGTACCAGGGAATCGACTCCGCCGACCGAATCACTTAGGAGCCTGGTCAACTCACCCAATACGATCTCTGGTTCCCAGAGACGAGAATCCCGGTCGCAGCCGGGCAAGAACGAATCCTGCCTTGTGCGGGTGATGACATTTGCGTTCTCACGGTTCACGACCGCATCGATGATTCCTTCGAGGCAGGGCGGGGGTATTCTCTCGGGAATGTGGACCTCGGTCGCGAAGATCGGTCGAGTGACCAAAACACTGCTGTGGGATAGAGATTCGGCGATCGGTGGCACTGGAAGGGTGATCACTCCAGCGGTGGCGTTCGCGGGAACATTGGCCACGCAGATCAAACTCGCTCCACCGCGGGACCCCGAGTACAAGGGCTTAGTCGAACGGCACAACGGCTACCTCGAGACCTCGTTTCCGCCTGGCCGCCGGTTCGCTTCCCCCGAGGACTTCAACGACTAACTCGGCGACTGGTTCCTACGCGCCAACTCTCGGATGGTTCGCTCGATCGGGGGCCGCGCGATCGACCTGCTCGACACGGACTATTCGGCGATGCTTCCACCGCCGCCGGTGAACCCGCCGATCGGACTGCACCACCGAATCCAGTTGGCCCGTGACTATTACATCAGGATGGATGCAGTAGACTACTCCGTCGACCCACGAGTGATCGGCAGGTTCGTCGACGTCGCCGCATCACCCGAACGAGGTGGTGGTCACCTGCGAGGGACAGGTCGTCGGCTCTTACCGACGATCCTGGGCGAACATGCCGTGGTTACCGATCCGGCTCACGTCCAGGCGGCCGCGCAGTTGCGGCAACAGTTCACCGCCGACCAGCGACGTCACCATGACGCCGACCGCCACCATCTCGACGGGCACCGGGCCGCCTTGCGTGCTCTGCCTGACTATGACGCCCTTTTCAGGGTCGATTTCTGCATTCCCACAACGAAAGCGAGAACGTAAGTGGCTACCTTTACCAGTTCGAAGACCACAACGCCAACGAAGCCGGCAGGATCATCCGATGGGTTGCCGTCGATGATCGCCCACCTCACCCGGGTACTGAAAACGCGGACGACCGGAGCAACCTGGGAAGATCTCGCAGCCCAGGGGCGGGATGAGAACTGGTCCCACACGAGGAATACCTTGCAGCGCTGTTTTTAACAGCAGGTCGCTGAGCGCGAATCCAAGGGTGCCATCATGCGGATCCGCACTGCGCACTTTCCGGCGGTGAAAACACTCGAGGACTTCAACCTCGACCGCCTGCCATCGCTACGTCGTGAGGTGTTGGCGCCCTTGGCCACCGAAACATTCGTGGCGAAGGCAGAGAACGTGATCCTGCTCGGCCCGCCCGGCATCGGCAAAACACACATAGCAATCGGACTCGGCGCAAAAGCGGCCCACGCCGGCTACTCCGTCCTCTTCGACACGGCATCGAACTGGATTGCTCGTCTCGGTGCCGTACACCATGCAGGCCGGATCGAAGCGGAACTGAAGAAGATTCGCCGCTACAAACTGATCATCGACGAGGTCTTGTCTCAAGAGTTTGATGCTGTGTTGGTCAGCTGAAGGATTCGAGGGCGGTGGCGACGTCGTCGTTGAGTTCTTCGGCTCGTCGTAGTGCCTTGCGGAGTCATTCTACTTCGAGTTCGCGGGCAGCGATTCGTCCGGCGGGTTCACCGATGGCTCGTGCCTTGTTCTGCGGAATCCGGGCGGATGTGATGAACGGTCATGTCGGCTGAACGAAACGGCCGAGCACCAATGCCCGCCCCTCCGAGACGGTGCACCGTTCCTCGGCTATCAGCCACCACTGCTGCAACGAAATACCCTCTTGCGCAGGAGTGTTCGTAAGTATCGCCGCCGTATCCGATATGACGTGCTGTCGGCGCCGCGGTCCGCAGTCCCAGGTGCGCACCATTTCCCTGACGGCAGCCATCACCCGATCGGGTTCGAATGGCTCTTTGCGCAGGTCCCGATCGATCTGAAGGCTGACCGCGTTCACCGGCACCCTCCCAGATCGTCCAATGCCGCAATTGTCTCCGGGGCGTAGTCGCGCATACCGACGTCCGGATTCCTTCCACAACAGTCAGGTGCGCGCTCCGCTGACGGCGAGCGACTTTCCACGAGCGCCTTCAACATAGCTTTCTCATCGACATAGGCATACACATCGGCAGTGGTGGACACATTCCGATGTCCGAGGATTTGTTGTGCCACATGCAGTCCCGCCGTGTCGACCAGCAACTGAGCCACCGTATGCCGAAACATGTGCGATGTCGCATGAACACCGAGCCGAGTCGCAGTGGCCCGAAACGACGCCTCGAAAGCTGGGTAGCGCAACGGACGACCCTTTGCCTGACGTCGCCCGACCCACAAAGCCGACGTATCGGCTTGGCCTCGTTCGAGCGAACCGATGCAAGTTCGGCAGATCATCAGCCGAAACGGCCGACATCCACAGGTTCAATTGTTTGCCAAGGCGTCCGGTGAGCATCCCTGCAAACGACTTGACATGGCCTGCAGTTGCTTCGAGGTGCCGGCAGCTGGCGAGAACCTGCTTGAGCCTGATCTGCCCATCGTCGGTGAGGTTGTCGGGATGCCGCGGCATCCACGAGGTGATCCGCCGCACTTTCGGCACCTTTCGGTGTGGACGGTGGAGCTGCCCCTATCCTGCGAAACGGGCGAAGGTAATCCAGAACGGAGCTGTATAGCTGCCGCGATATCCCAATTCTTGAAGTTCTTCGTAAAGTGCAGCAGCGTAGGCATGGCCGTCGTTGAAACGCTCGTGAAGATATTCGGCGAACTCGTCCAACATAGTTGGCAGGCCGGCTCGCGATGCCCCAACAACTCATCGACACTGTTCGCGTAGTAGAAACGACGAACGGTCTCCCGTGCCAGTTCGAGTTGCCGTGCGATAGTTCGGATTCCCATGCCTTCGTTCTTGAGAGTCTCGACCGCCTGGAAACGATTCTTCGTGCGGATGACGAGCATTGAACTCTCCGGACGGGTGGTGTGTACCTGCTCGGCGACCTGCTTCAGTTGTTTCGACGCGGTGCGTTCGATCGAAGGTTCAGGCTCGAACTCAGGATTCTTCAGGCAATTATGATGGGCTGCAACGGTTTTCCTCACAGCTTCGGCGAGGTTGTGCCATAGGTGCCGGCGGTCGGCGACTTCGATCGCCTCGGGCGCTCCGGCACGGGCGGCTTCGGCATACGCGCCAGCGCTATCACGACAGATCACCTGTGTTCCCGGATGTTCGGTGAGCCATTTTGGTGACTGTTTCGGCTTTCCGGTTGGTAAGAGAACATCGACGGGCCGGTGAGTGTCCATATCGATCAGAACTGTGCCGTACCGATGTCGCCTTCCCAGCTTGAAATCATCGACACCGAGCACTTCGACAGTGGTCGTGGGCGGATCAGGTAGCGCTCGGACCAGGCGCAACAGGGTAGAGCGTCCGACATATATGCCCAGCGCAGATGCCAAATGCGATCTTCTCGAGGGTTCCGCGTAGCAGCGGAGTGGTCCGTGCGTAAGCCTTGGTCAGTCCGTCGATCTGCTCGACAAATGTGCGTCGGTCACAGCCGGTGTTCGAGCACATAGGTCGACGTACCTGCAAGACAACGTAACTCGATCGGCCAGCTATAGCCGTATCGGCGAGCATTCGTTCGTACCGACTGTGCACTCGTTTCGAGGAAACACCGCACGTCGGGCAGCTCGCCAACGTCGACAACGGTGACGCCCGAATACGGACTCCGCCTGCGGTCACATCGACCGAATCGATGTCGACACCCGCCAGATGCGGAAGAAATGCACGCAGGTCACACCAGTTCTCAGGACATCAGAACGATCATCTCCCACACGGTCCACGTCATATCGGAACGACACGCGGCGTGAAGGTGGAGCCGTCACGGAAAGTGGGCCAGAACCAATTCCAACCCGTCGTTGACAGAGCCTCCCCGAACTGCCGCACCGATAGTGGGATATCCGGAAAACGCGGAGTTTGCGCGTAATGGCTTCGATATCCTTTGGGGATCAGCGCCATTGTCGGCGATCCTTCGGGCCGTTTCTCGGGAGGAACCGCACGAACCTTTCCTCAGCCGTCTGTCTGACAATCGTTGGCGCGGTGTGGGCGTCCTTGTTGAACTGTGGCCGTGGACTTCGATGATCGAGTCGTTGATGTCGATTAGCACCCGACCGCCGTCGCCGGCAGTCAGGGCGATTTCAGCGAGTCCGCAGAGAAACCGTGACGCCACGGCGTCGAGTTGGCGCGCGTGCCCGAAGGCGAATTTGCGCAGGCACGAACCCGACGTCGAAGGTGCCTAAGGGTGGTCGAATAGCGATTTCATTGCTCCGTGGCGGAGGATCGCCATGGCAACATGCTAGCCTAGCTGTGCCGTCGACGTGAGCGCCGCCGAGTGATCAATCTTCGGCCGGCATTGGCGCCTGCATCAGTCGGTACGGACAGGTGAGCAGTCCGGGTCGCTCGGCCAACGCGACCACTGGGGCCCAGCCATACGGTGGAAACAAGATTCGGGTCGTCGAATCTGGAAGTTGCGATGGTCGGGGTTGAGATAGTTGCATCTGCGAGGTGCTCTTCGCTGCGTCCGAATGTGATCTTCAGGAAATCTTGTTCATTCACTACGGCAAGGCTTTTCGCATTACGACTTGCGTTCGGCCACTATTTGGATCGGTGTATCCAGGCTTAACGGGGCGGCGATTGAAGGGACTTGGGGGGCTGGTCGAGACCAGCCCCCCAAGGTCTAAATAGCCTAGCTGCCGACCAGTTTCTTGTCCTGTGCGATGGCGTCAGCGATTGCCTTCTGATCCTGGATATGGAAGCGTTCTTCCAAATCGGCGGGGGAGTAGTCGAGATCGATACCCGCGGGATCTAGACCGCGAGCACTCTCCATCGATTCGAGTCGACGGTTGACCTTGTCGAGTGCGTAGTCGGTCATCTCGTCGATCGTGATGCCGAACGGAATTCCGCGATCCTCGTACTCGCTGAAGAGATTGACGATTAGGTTCAACGCAGGATTGAGCAGTTCCTGCATGCGGTCACTGACAGCGTCCCAGTTACGATCGTCAGCTGCAATGTGACGGCGGCACGTGAATGTTCCCCACGCCATGTGCCTGCGCTCGTCGTCACCGATGTGTTTGACGAGCTTTTGCATACCGGGCAAGATCCCCCGTCGTTGACACATCTTGGCCCACGCAAAATAGCCTGTCAGAGCGATGCAACCCTCAACGACGTGGTTGTACGTCACGCTCGCCCGTATTTGGTTCGCCGGGGATGGGTCCTCGGTCAGGGTGTATAGAGCACTGGGCAATTCGTCCAAGAAAATCTGCTTGTACGCGTCGCTGTACTCGACGTACTGGTGCAGATCTGTATTCTCGTGGCCAATGGCATTGAAGAAGCGCCGGAAACCCTCGGTGTGCTTAGCTTCCTCGTAGATAAACTGTGTCAGGTACAGTTCGTCACCGAGGCGCCCCTCTGCAGCCATTGCCGCCGCGAACGGCTGCAGGTCCTGAGTCACCGATTCCTCGCCGCCGATGAATTGAGACGCCAGCACCATGGTCAATCGCTGTTCGTCCGCGCTCATTGCGGCAAAATCCACCGCATCCTGGGTGAAGTCGATGGCCGCCGGATTCCAGACCTTCCCATTACCCTTGGTGAAAAGTTTCATCGGGAAGTTGTCGAGTTTCAGGCCACCTGGGGTAAGGCTGCCGAAACCGGTCCGACCGTTGTGTGTGATCGAGCGCTCCATACTCTGCTCCTAACAGTTTTTTCGGTGATGTCGCCGCGCGTTCCGCGACGACTGATGCATATAGCGTGTCGGTGGCGTGACTCGCCGGGTTAGTCGTCTTTGACAAAGTTCTTGACGAATTCCGGATCCTCAAGTGCTTCCTCGACTGTGGTTGAGCCGCCGGGATTCCCAATGGTCTCGAAAATGTTGGCAGCCGCTTCTTTGAAGGGCTTCCACTTGTCGGCCAGACGTTGCATGGGTTTGATCGCCTCTACCGGGCACACGATTTCGCACGCGCCACAGTCGATGCACTCGGTTGGGTTGATGTACGCCATCCGCCCGCCCTCGTAGATGCAGTCGACCGGACATTCCTCCATGCAGGATTTGTCCATGATGTCAATACAATTTTCGCCGATGACGAAGCCCATGACGATGCTCCTTTCCGATCCGGGTTTCTAGCTGATGGCTGCGAATACCGGCGCATTGTCGCTGGAATGTCCGGGTGCAAGACCGACTTCGGGCTGAAGGATGGCCGCGGCGTTGTTCACCGCAGAGGCGACCTCCCCGAAACCGACCGCGATAAGTTTCACTTTTCCTGGATATGTGGCGATATCACCGGCAGCAAAGACGCGGTTTCGATTGGTCCTCATTGTGGTATCGACCAGGATCGACCGATTCTCAAGTTCGAGTCCCCAGTTCGCGAGCGGACCGAGTTGCATCGTGAATCCGAGGGCCGCGACGACCAGCGTGCAGGGAACCGTGACCGGCTCGGTAGAGGCTTTGACGTTGACGATGGCGGAGTCGACGCTGCCATTTCCGTTCAGTGAGATGATTTCGGCATCGACGAGCTGGCGGCATGACGATTCCTGCAACAGTTTGACGCTGTGTGCGTGGGCGCGGAATTGCTTGCGGCGATGCACCAGGGTTGTCGATCGGGCACGCTCAACAGAAGCCAGCGCCCAGTCAACCGCTGAGTCGCCGCCCCCGACCACGAGCACGTCTTGCCCTTCAAGCACGTCGAGCCGGGGGACGAAATATTGCACACCCTTGCCCACAAACTCTTCGCCGCAGGGCAGAGGTCGAGGCGACACGGACCCCACCCCGGCGGTAATGACAACAGCCGAAGCCAGAATCTGCAAGCCTGTACTGGTTGCAATCTTCCACCGGTCTCCAACTGGGTCGAGACTAACCGCCTGCTGCCCCAACAGATATGTCGATTGAAACGGTGCGCCCTGCTGAAGAAGTCCGTCGATCAGCTTTTGTCCCTTTACTGATGGGAATCCGGCGATGTCGAAGATCAGCTTCTCCGGGTACATCGCCGTGATCTGTCCACCCGGGTTGGGTAGTGCGTCGATGACGGCGACCGACAGTCCGCGGAAGCCTGCGTAGTAGGCGCCGTACAGACCTACCGGACCGGCGCCTACAATGAGCAGGTCGACATCGACTGAATATTCCGTGCTAGCCATTCTTCTGATCTCTCTGTCAGCCCAGGGTTTAGAAGCGGATTAGCCCGCGGATGTTGTGTCCTTGACGCATGTCTTCGTAGCCCTCATTGATGTCCTCGAGTGCATACTCCTTGGTAATGAGCTCGTCGAGTTTGAGTTGACCAAGGTTGTAGAGCTCAAGGAGGCGAGGAATATCCATCTGGGGGTTGGACGAGCCGAAGAGGGATCCCTTGATCGACTTCTCGTACAGGGTGAGTTCGAATAGTGACCCGGAAAACGATTCTTCGTCCGGATGGCCAATGGCAGTGACGACCACTCGGCCACGCTTTCCGACCAACGAAAGGGCAGGGAGAATGTAGGAACCTTCGGCTACACCAGTGGTGATGATGCATGCATCTGCCAGTTGCCCGCGGGTGAGGTCCGCGACCACCGGCCATGCCTCGTCAACGGTGGCGAAGGCATGCGTTGCACCGAACTCAAGTGCCTTCTCACGTTTGAATGCGACCGGATCGATAGCAATCACGTAGCGGCAACCGGCAATCCGCGCGCCCTGCACTGCGTTACTGCCGATCCCCCCCACTCCGATGACCACCGCGGTGTCGCCTGCGCGCAGCTCGCCAGTGCGAACCGCTGAACCGAAGCCCGTCGTCACGCCACAGCCGACTAAGGCAGCGCGGTCGAGGGGGAAGCCTTGATCGATCTTCACGACGCTGGCCACGGGGACCACGGTGTACTCGCTGAATGTGCCGAGCACACACATCTGCCCGATGTCTTCACCGCGTCCGTGGAATCGGTAAGTGCCGTCAAGCTGTGGCCCCAGAACGATGGAGGCGCCCATGTCGCACAAGTTCGTCATGCCTCGGGCGCAGTAGCTGCATCGTCCGCAAGCTGGCAGGAAGGAAAGGACGACGGGATCGCCCTCTTCGACTTCGGTGACGCCGGCTCCCACCTTGTGGATAATCCCTGCGCCCTCATGACCGCCGACGACGGGGAAGGGAATCGGAATATCGCCCGTGACCAGATGCTCGTCTGAGTGGCATAAGCCGCTGGCTGTGAGCTTGACCATCACCTCGCCTGGCTTGGGATCGTCGAGATCGAGTTCATCGACCTGCCATTTCTCGCCGAGTCCCCACAGGACCGCAGCCTTAGTTTTCATCCATATTCTCCATTCATCAGTAACCTCCGACACGTCTACTGTGCCGGTGTGGTGTACATCACCGCGCGGTCCTTGAGCGCCACCTTTGGCCCGAGCGCGCCACCCGGCATCACGGCAGAATTCGCCTCGACCGATCCTTTGGGGTGTGCTGGTGGGGTTTCGTCCGAGGTGGTTGTCCTTAGCGTGGGGCGTGCTAGCGGTCTATCAGTGCCACTAGGTTCGGCCCCACGAGGCCTTTGTGAGCAGGGCAAAAAGTCATTCGGTCTGTGCATCCTTATGTCTTCGGCGGGTTGGCATCGTCAATCGACGGGATTCACCGGGACAAGGGTCCGTACGTCATTTCGTGGTATCCTTCCCGTGCGTACGGCGGCGCTAGCACCGCGTGCCCGCGCGATGAACCAGATTCGGGCGAATTTGATGGATCACGGGCCTACTTACTACACGGTCCCGGGTGTTGAAAGAGGATACTTGCGCGGCCTCGAGACGTGTCGGCGAGGTGTGGCCGTACGCCCGACCGTGCCCTGACACGGTCTTGGAGAATGAAATCGCACGAAGGCCACTCCACCCTGCCGTCGGCTTACTGGACGGAGCGCTGGCACACGAGGTTCGACCCGCCTGCTCGTGCGCTCCTGCTGATGCTGGTTCACGGAACGAGTTCGAAGGTCGAGACTTATTTGCGGGCGAGACCTATTTGCCATACGAGAAAATCTCTCCGACACAGCCCTGTCCGGGGCTACGGTACATGCGGCAATCCGGCGTCGCGCTGGCTACGATACCGCCACCGTCGCCCAACTGGGCGGGCTTCACTGCGTGCCGGATTCGTCACCCAAGCCTTCCGTAACGGTGCAGACGTACGCGCCATCATGCACCAAACCGGGTACACCACAACCCGCAATGGTCGAAACATACGCTCACGAGAATGCGCCACTGGTCGGCAACGCCGTTACCGAGCTCGGCCTATGACCAGGCACCCGACCGAGCCCGTGACCGGCGACGGGACGACCGGGGCAGATGCTGACCACGACGACCGCCCTTGTCCGATACGACCAGCGGACATCACGAACACGTCGATACCGAGGCGGGATCGGCACACGTGGTCACTGTTCGAGGACTGGTGCACCGCCCATGGCGAACCCTCACTGGCGGCCTCTCCGGAGTCACTTGCTCGGTTCCTTCACGCGCACCCCGCCGCGCCGACGACCCAACGCCGTCGGATCGCGGTGATCGACACCGCTCATCATCGGCATCTATTACCTCCTCCCGGGCGCGCTGAGACCGTCCGGGCTGCGCTGGATGGTGCCCGCACGTCGCGCCTGCAAGAGGTGGCAGCCGTGATCGGCGGAATCATCGCGCGGCTTCCCGAATACGGTTGGCCGTCAGCGTTGTTCGCACGCAGAGACGCACTGATCCTCACGCTCGCTACGACAGGTCTGCCGTACACGCACATCGCGGCCCTGCGGGCGTGCGATGTCACCGCCGATGCGGGTCTCGACGCCCTTCGCGTCGAGACAGGCCGCGGCGTTCATACCCTCACCTCCCTCGCGCTGGCGGGGACGGGCATCTCGCCGCGGATGGTGTACCAGCGCTGGTGTGAGGTGCTCGGCCATCGGACCCGGTATCCGAGCACTCGAATGATCGCCGACGCTCTCGATGCCGTGGACGGCGGCGCCGGGCTCGGCGGATACGACCGGTATTTCGACCCGGCCGGGAAACAGCCGCTGTCGACTCCTATCGACCGGTGGGGCCACACCCCGTTGGCTGCGACCCCGCTGACCGCCCGTGCGGTCGCGGGCATCGTGCGAATGCACCTGGACGGACGGGCACCCACCCACCTGCAGCCCACTGCGCGGTCACAACAGCCGGAGCAGATCGCGGCACCGGATCCAGTACCGCGGGTCCTACTCGACCCCGGCTACTGCGAACGCGGAACGCTTGCGCGTAGACACGCCCACGGTCTTCTCGACGACGTGGACTCCGTTCTGGCCGATGTCGAAACGCGCGCGGACAGCCTGTTGGAAGCACTCGTCGACTTTCTCGAATCGGAGACCACACGCGTACCGGCCGACACCGTCGAGTGACAAGTGGTTCGTACTCGGGTTTGCACAAACTCTTCTTCTCACGGCAGGGTGGCGGTGACGTCTCCGAAATCTCCGCGATGAAGATCGACCAGGCCGCGAACGGAGGCATCGATCTGACCCCGTCTGTGTGGTCTACGTCGAATCCGGGTCGTCCGAGAGTCGTGGGTTTCGGAAGTCTTTCGGAGAGCGCCCGGTCCAGCGTTTGAAGGCATGAGAGAAGTTGGCGAGGTCGCTGTATCCGAGTTCAGAAGCGATCTCGCTGACCGAAACCGAGCGGTCGAGGAGCCGTAGCATCGCGCGTTCGTACAGCAGCGATTGGCGCAACTTGCTATAAGTGGTCCCTTCTTCGGCAAGCCGCCGCTTCAACGTGCTGCTGGACATCGACAAAGCTTGTGCAACATCATGGTTGGTTCGCTGTCCGAGGTCCTTTTCCAACAGTTGCCTCACCTTCTCGGCGGATGGCATGGACCCACTCCGATGGGCGAGTGTTCGCTGCAGATCAGCGATAGCGAGTCGATATGCGAGAGGGTCCGAGAACCGACAAGCCTTGTTTAGTGTGTCCTCGGGTACGTGGACGAAGGAAATCGGAGCGTCGAAGAACCGGCGATTCGCCCCCGGACCTTTGTCGTGGCTCACCTCGGTCGGCTCCGGCCAGCTCAGATGGAGTGTCACCGGCGATATGTCACCGGCGAGCATGTCCAGCAGTCGTAATAACGCCGACCCACCGTAGGTGATGACCAAGCAGTCCAGTGCGGAATCGCCTGTGTGCGCAGTGAGCCCGACGATCAGACCGTAGTCGCCAGTGTGGAACTGCGATTTCAACGCCGTGGAGATCAATGGCAGGTATGTTAGGAGATCGACGATCTCGGCGACCGAACCAGCGCTGATCAAAGGTGAACTCAGGGGCCCGAACGATGTCAACTGGGCCTGCTCGGCAAACGCAAATCCGAGTCGAGTGGCCTGGGCGATATCGAGTTCGGGATAGACCTCCCGAAACCACCGTATCGGTGCCTGGACGTCATGCTGAATGAGCGTCGCTTCACTGGTTCCTTCGCGGTGCATGATCGCGCGAAGGCGCGCGGCGGCGCCAGGGTCGAGTGCGCGGCGTTCGAGCAGCTGCACGAACGCAAGCGGTGGCAAACCCTCATCGCTCAGCTTCACGGTGATTCCTTTGACCCGAATTCACAAGTTTATGACTCCACCGAACATAGCCGTCACCCACGTTTGCGACGACACTTTCGTCGATCACGCCAGGAACTGAGGTGGTGGCAAGCTGGACGGATTCTTGTCCGGAAGTTCGTTTCTCTTGAGAATGGGAATATTGCGTGACACCGACGCTAGCGGCGCTACACCGCTGTCGCTACGGTCGACCGAATCGAGTCGTCTTGCTCAACTCTGGATTGGCTTGAAAATCTTGGAACCCCTCGATGTACGGAGCGAGTAGGTCTGCGATATCGGTGGCGGTCTGGGCTGCGTCAGTCGGGGGCCGTGAGACATACGCCAAGGCCATCTGAACGATGGACGTGCTCAGGATATCGGCTTGGCGTTTCGGGGCTTGCACCCAGCATCGCTGAAATGTGGCAGAGAGGTGATCTGCGGCTCGCTCGACAAGCTGGGTGCTGTGAACAGTAATGAGCCGCAGGAGGTCTGCGGATGCGTCTTCTTCTCGTAGCGATCTGACCAATGGGTCACGTTCGGAGACGGCGAAAAACGCAGCCAAACCTCGGCCGAGCGCCAATCTGATATCACCAACGCAAGTGTAGAGTCCATCGTCCACCACACTGACCAGCTGATCGGTCAGTCGTATCGCGTAGCTCTCCGCCACACCGCGCCGGGACCCGAACTCGTTATAGATGGTCTGTCGAGACAAACCGGCTTCCTTCGCGACCTCGGACATGGTCACGGACTTCCAGCTCTGCCGCAGCAGGAGAGCGCTCAATGCGTCTAACGCGGTCGCACGAAGGAGAGTGCTTGCCGCTGTCCGGTAGCCACCATCAGGGCGCGCAGTGAGCAATGATCAGAACCTGTGGATGGTTCTCGGCGAGGCGGCGTGAGTGGGCGCACCTTCCCGGGAATGATCTGAAATTCCATCAGCTCTGATCAGGACCGGCGTTGGCGCGCTGGTTCGGGAAGGTACGCCCATGCTCACGGTAGTTCAGGATCAGCAATCCTCCAACGACGACAGCGGTGTTGGTCGGTCGTTGCTTGACGAGATCGTTCGCGACGGTGCCCGGCAGATGCTCGCGGCGGCGTTGGCCGCCGAAGTCGCCGCATACATCGAGCAGTTCGCCGAGCATCTCGATGAGCACGGCCGGCGGCTGGTGGTCCGCAACGGCTATCACCACGAGCGTGACGTGCTCACCGCGGCGGGGGCGGTGACGGTGACCGCACCGCGGGTCAACGACCGCCGTGTCGACGCCGAGACCGGTGAACGGCAACGGTTTTCCTCGGCGATCCTGCCGGCGTGGTCACGCAAGTCCCCGCAGATGACCGAGGTGTTGCCGCTGCTGTACCTGCACGGGCTGTCCAGCGGCGACTTCGGTGCGGCGTTGGAGCAGTTCCTCGGCACTGGTGCCGGGCTGTCGGCCTCGACGATCACCCGGCTGACCGCGCAATGGCAGGACGAGGCGAAGGCCTTCGCCGACCGGGATCTCTCGGGCACCGATTTCGTGTACCTATGGGTCGACGGCATCCATCTCAAGGTCCGCCTGGAGCAGGAGAAGCTGTGCTTGCTCGTGATGATCGGCGTCCGCGCCGACGGCCGCAAGGAGCTCGTCGCGCTCACCGATGGGTTCCGGGAGTCCACAGAGTCGTGGGCTGATCTGCTGCGCTCATGCCGACGCCGCGGGATGACCGCCCCGGTGCTGGCCGTCGGTGATGGGGCGCTGGGGTTCTGGAAGGCACTGCGGGAGGTGTTTCCGGATACCCGTGAACAGCGCTGCTGGTTTCACAAGCAGGCCAATGTGCTTGCTGCGCTGCCCAAGTCGGCTCATCCAGGTGCGACCGCGGCGATGCGGGAAATCTACAACGCCGAGGACATCGACAAGGCCCAGGTCGCGATCAAGGCCTTCGAGGTAGATTACGGCGCGAAGTACCCCAAGGCGGTCGCCAAGATCGTCGACGACGCCGACGTGCTCCTGGAGTTCTACCGGTACCCGGCCGAGCACTGGATCCACTTGCGCACTACGAATCCGATCGAATCGACGTTTGCGACCGTGCGGTTGCGAACCAAGGTCACCAAGGGCCCTGGGTCACGCGCAGCGGGGATTGCCATGGCCTACAAGCTGATCGACGCCGCACAAGCCCGCTGGCGGGCGGTCAACGCCCCCCATCTGGTCGCGCTGGTCCGTGCCGGCGCGGTGTTCCACAAAGGCAAGCTGCTCGAACGACCCATCGACATCTCACCCGCTGAGCCCGACGAATCAAGCGAAACGGAGGTCGCCTGAAACACCCTCATCCACAGGTCTTGACAATATCTCCGCGCAGTGTGGACGGAACTCATGAATAGAAGTCTAGGCGCGTTCGGACATTGGTGGTGGGGGATGATGTCGCTGTCGCCAGCGCGTCGATGCTGCCAGCGATGCGACCAGTGGCGTTATCGGCGGGCGAACGAACCAGGCGCAGCGGTGAGCCGAACACCTACGAAGAACTCATCTGTTCTTTCGGTAGGTTTCCCGAGCGGCGTGCAGCGAACGCAGAGCATGCAACTCGGCACAACTGCCGGCGTGTGGCGTCAGAAAAGCTCTCCATTGCAGAGGTCGGCTACGCACACCCCTCGTCTGCGTAGCTCGACCTACATCTGGCTGGTTTTCACGTCGCGAATATTTCGGCGTTCGATCAGACTCGCGCACCCATGGTAAGTCAACGGAATCCACGCGGGTGCCAACATTAACAGTAGGAGCGGTGTCAATGTGAAGAATACAAAATCCAGCACGATACCTCGATTTCCACTGCATTCATGGAGGCCTGAAGAAGCCGTCGTCGTGGTGTCGATCGTACTGGATCGGCACCGTTCTGTGATATGTCCAAGTTGGCCAAAGTCGCAAGGAGTCCTTGTTCTTTATGCACAACTCATCCTTCCCTCTTTGACACATGAGGAATGGCTATCGTACAACTAGGTCGTATCGAGTTCGCTCCCGTATTTAAAGGAATCAACCTTGAATCGAGCATTGGACCGTCTCGCAGTTCGTGGTCGGGTGCTGGTCACACCCTGCCAGGGGGAGCCCGAACTGTGGGACTACGAATCCGATCCACCCTACGAGACGGTTGCTCAGCGAGCTGCGCGTCATAAAACTGCAGCGGACTCTTGCATGAAATGTCATATACTGACCGACTGCGAGCAGTATCTTGCTACTGATCCTTCGCCAGCCGGAGTGTGGGCCGGTCGAATCTTGGAGACGTCCGAAGGATCTGTCGAATCAAATGCGGCGAACATTGCGACAAGTGAAGGAATCGAGGGCAAAGAAATGGATATCAATGACCGAATCAAGTCGCTTTCACCGAATGCGGCATTCGATATTCTGATAGCAACAATCGTGAATCAGCATGGCAATGGAGTCTGACGAACGTGGCGCTGGAAACCTGGAAGGTTTGAGCCGGGTCGCAGCCACCCTGCTCAAACCGTCAACCGTGCGTCTACTGAGCCGAGCGGTATGGGTAATTTGAGTACTGTGCTGGGTGTCCACCACGCGGCATCCAGCGCAATCCTGAGGTTCATGAGGATGCCGGCATCGTCCAGCTTGCAACCGCACTCTTTCGCTGCTTGTCGGATGCGGTATTTGACCGTGTTGCGATGGATCGTCATGTCGTGAGCGGTCGCGGTAACGCTACAGTTGTTTGCCAGGTAGACTCGCAAGGTCTCGCGGAGCCAGCGGTTCCGCGCACTGTCCAGAAGCAAGCCTCCGAGTGAGTCTTCCGCTAGAGCCCTTAGGCTTTCCGGATCTTCGAGCAGAAGAGTGATGGCTGCAACTTCCTCGAAAGTTACCACCGGACTGATATCGACCTTGCCGTCCGAAACCACGCGGGCCGCGCGCTCTGCCTGCCTGGCTGTCTTCCGAAAACCATTTTCACCACTCTGCACGGTTCCAATTGCTGCTCGAATTCGGCCGTACTTCTGAAGAACGTCTGTAACGCTTTCAAGGCAAATCCTTCCGGCGTGAATTATCGGAAACCAAACCAGGGATCGGGCATCGCCTTTACTGTTGACTTGCGGTCGACCGATCGTACCGAGTCTGACGTTAACGGTATCTACGAGCTGGTGCCAGGACTTGCTCGGGAATGGTTCCCGGTCATTCGTCCAAAACTCAATGGCAATAGGGTTTCCTGTGAGATTGTAATATGAATCGATTTTGTATGCGTCCAAAGGATCTGTGCATGATGGCGACATTGCGCGTTCGAGTTCCGTGTTTACAGAACTATTTTCTTCACGTATCTTCGATTTCTCCGCTTCGTATTCTGAACATGCGTCCTGACACACGCGGTCTATGAAGACGGCAGACCTGCTGACCAGATGCGCAAGTTGATTCGCGGCCAACGTGTGCGTAGCTCGCGAGAGCGAGAACAGGACATGCTCAAGAAATCTCGATTGGCCCAGGTGATAAGCGCGGGCGAGCGCCGTCAGCGGGACATGCGTGTGTGCGAGAACGCGAGCATGGCACAGGGCGGCATGCGGAGCTCGCAAGTTGTCGTGCTCAGTCCTGTCGGCCAGGAAGTCGATAGCCGCATTGATGTTGGCTTTCACACTGGTGTGTAGAAGTCCGGTTGCGTCTGCATTGCCGTTCATTTCATGGATTGATGCACTTATGAATGAAGAGATATTCTCGGTCAACTCTGCCTTCCTGTCCTCCATCTCGTCCACAAGTGTTTCCATCAAATGAGTCGATATCATTTTAGTGTCATACCTACCCTGGTAGTTCAATTCTGGAGCGGCACGCCATTTCGGTGACGATCGCTGCGGATCTAGCTTGTCGATCTCGGGGCTTGCCCCGCCGCCTGTGCACCTCGGCTTCTCGTCAGAGCCCTCCTTGCTGGCTTCTGACGCACCGGCTCCTTTCGGTTCGGCTCGCCGGTGACGGAAGCGTCAGCGGCTTGTGGTTGATGAGCTGCATCACTAGTATCTGTACACGCAGGCTGCATCTGTCAATTAATTGGACAAAAAGTCATCGTCTGTATAGTAGTGTGCCCGGGTAGGCAGGCGGTCGGCTTTGGTCTCACCGTCGAGGGGGCGCACTCTTGCGCTGGGGTCCAGGCCCCTGGGGCGAGGAGCAGTTATCCGGTTTGAAGAACCAGAAGGAGACGCCATGGCGACGCCACCGAGCAGTTCAATCGATTACGACGTTCTGATCGTCGGTTCGGGCTTCGGCGGAAGTGTCACCGCGCTGAGGCTGGTGGAGAAGGGGTACCGCGTCGGGATCCTGGAAGCCGGGCAACGCTTCGAGGACAAGGACTTCGCGAAGAACAGTTGGGATCTCAAGCGTTTCCTGTGGGCACCGAAACTCGGTCTGTACGGCATCCAGCGCGTACACCTGCTGCGCGATTGCCTCATCCTCGCCGGTGCCGGAGTGGGCGGTGGATCGCTGAACTACGCGAACACCCTCTACAAGCCGCAGACACCGTTCTTCGAGGACAAGCAGTGGGCGCACATCACCGACTGGAGCAGTGAGCTCTCGCCGTTCTACGACCAGGCCACCCGCATGCTGGGCGTGGTGCGCAATCCGCACATGACCCCTGCCGACGAGGTGATGAAGTCGGTCGCCGAGGACATGGGCGTCGCCGACACTTTCATTCAGACACCGGTGGGCGTGTTTTTCGGTGACGAGCCCGGCAAGACCGTCCCGGACCCGTACTTCGGCGGCGCAGGCCCCGAGCGCACCGGTTGCATCGAATGTGGTGAGTGCATGACCGGTTGCCGCCACGGAGCCAAGAACACCCTGCTCAAGAACTACCTCGGTCTCGCCGAGCGCGCAGGAGCCGAGATCGTGCCGATGACGACGGTGTCCGGCCTGCGCCCCCGATCCGACGGCACCTGGGATGTCGACACCGAGCGCACCGGCGCTCGGCTCCGCAAGGGCAAGAAGACCTACAGCGCGGCCAATGTCGTTCTGGCAGCCGGTACCTGGGGCACTCAGAACCTGCTGCACAAGATGAAAGACACCGGCGCGCTGCCCAAGCTGTCGGACACACTCGGCGAACTGACGCGTACCAACTCCGAGTCGATCGTCGGAGCGGCCAAATACGAGGTGGACCCGTCGATGAATCTCACGCGTGGCGTTGCCATCACGTCCTCGTTCCACCCCAGCCCCAACACGCACATCGAGCCGTGCCGCTACGGCAAGGGTTCGAACGCGATGGGCATGCTGCAGACCCTGATGACCGACGGCGGAGGAAAGATTCCGCGTTGGCTCAAATTCGTGTTCGCGATGATCGCGCATCCGATTCAGTTCGTCCGCGTCGTCAACGTCCGGCACTGGAGCGAGCGCACCATCATCGCGCTGGTGATGCAGAACCTGGACAACTCGATCACCACGTTCACCAAGCGTGGGCCGTTCGGCCGCACGATCTCCAGCAGGCAGGGCCACGGGGAGCCGAATCCGACGTGGATCCCCGAAGGCAACGACGCCACCCGGCGGATCGCCAAGAAGATCGGCGGCCTCGCGGCCGGTACCTGGGGAGAGCTGTTCAACATTCCGCTCACCGCCCACTTCCTCGGCGGCTGCGCCATCGCCTCGGATTCGGCGCACGGCGTCATCGATCCGTACCACCGCGTCCACGGCTACCCGACGCTGAGCGTGGTGGACGGGGCGGCCGTGTCGGCAAACCTCGGGGTCAATCCGTCGCTGACCATCAGTGCGCAGGCCGAGCGGTCCGCCGCACTGTGGCCGAACAAGGGCGAGCTGGATCTTCGTCCGGCACAGGGGCTTCCGTATCAGCGGCTCGATCCCATCGCCCCCAACTCGCCCGTTGTTCCGGTGGACGCTCCGGGTGGACTGAGATTGCCTATCGTCGAGATCCGAAATGGCCATCTGGTCGCCGGTGAGACGGCTTCGCGGTGAAAGAAGTACTTGGTGAGCGCGCATTTCGAAACAGGAGCCCAGTCGCTCGATGCCTTCGTGCGGAGCGCAGAGTTGTCGCACTCCACATCTGGAGTGGACTCAGGTCGGATCTCTGGGGCGAACCGTCTGACCCGAATTCACAAGTTTTTGACTCTACGTAACATGGCCGCCATTCACGTTTGCGGCGACACTGTTATCAATCGCGGAAGAAAATTGAGGAGTTGACATGGCAGTTGTAACTTTCGTCGCCCACGATGGTGAGAAGCACGAGGCGGGCTTGGTCGAAGGTCGATCGTTGATGCAGATTGCAACCGACAATGCTGTGCCGGGGATCGATGGAGACTGTGGGGGCGAAACGGCCTGTGGCACCTGCCATGTGATCGTCGACCCGCAGTGGTCAGGAGAGGTGGGTCTGTCCGGTGCCAACGAGGAGGAGATGCTGGCGATGAACCCCGAGCGTGAACCCACGTCTCGGTTGTCGTGCCAGATGGTGGCCTCGGAAGCGTGGGATGGCCTGATCGTTCGAACACCTGAATTCCAATTGTGATGTGTGAAAGGCAGGCACGACAGCATGAAAGTTTCTGAGTCGATCACCGACAAGGTCCAGTCGACCATCCCTATAGGGCTGCAGATCCAGGGCGCTCATCTGTACGACAAGACCCGACGGTGGGTGACTGGCACGAATGGCAAGAAGATTTTCGTCGAAAGTCCCATTCCACCGGTCGAGGATGTCGAGCTCGCCGACATCGACCTCAGTAACCCCTTTCTTTACAGACAAGGGCGGTGGCAGTCGTACTTCGAGCGCGTGCGGAACGAGGCACCGGTTCATTACCAACCCAACAGTCCGTTCGGCCCGTTCTGGTCGGTCACGCGCCATGCCGATATCGTGGCCGTCGACAAGAATCACGCTGTGTTCTCGGCCGAACCGTTCATCGTCATCGGCGTCCCGCCCCGGTTTCTCGATATCGAGATGTTCATCGCGATGGACCCGCCACGCCACGACAAGCAGCGCGCTGCCGTCCAGGGGGTTGTCGCACCGAAAAACCTCCGGGAGATGGAGGGACTGATCCGATCGCGGGTACGGGAGGTGCTGGACGACCTCCCCTTGAACGAGCCGTTCGACTGGGTGCAGAATGTCTCGATCGAGTTGACAGCTCGGATGCTCGCAACTCTTCTGGATTTCCCTTACGAACAACGCCGCACACTCGTCTACTGGTCCGATTTGGCAACCTCGATGGAGCAAGCCAACGGTGGGCCCTCGGACAACGACGAGGTGTTCGAGGGCATGCGTGACATGGCCCGTGGCCTCAGCGCTCTCTGGCATGACAAAGCAGCCAGGAGGTCTGCAGGGGAAGAGTCCGGTTTCGATCTGATCACCATGTTGCAGAGCAACGAGGACACCAAGGATCTGATCGATCGTCCGATGGAATTTCTGGGCAACCTCGTCCTGCTGATCGTCGGTGGGAACGACACGACGCGAAACTCGATGAGCGGTGGCGTTCTTGCGTTGAACCAATTCCCCGACCAGTTCGAGAAATTGAAGGCCAATCCCGATTTGATCCCCAACATGAACTCGGAAATCATCCGATGGCAAACACCCTTGGCGTACATGCGCCGAATCGCCAAAGCCGACACCGTTCTGAACGGACAATTCATCCGCAAGGGTGACAAATTGGTGATGTGGTACGCCTCGGGTAACCGCGACGAACGCGTTTTCGAGAATCCTGATGATTTCATCATCGATCGTGCCAATGCGCGCAATCACATCGCGTTCGGATTCGGTGTACACCGGTGTATGGGCAATCGGCTGGCCGAAATGCAGCTGCGGATTCTGTGGGAGGAGTTGCTTCCCCGCTTCGAGAACATCGAGGTCGTCGGCGACCCCGAGTACGTTCAGTCGAATTTCGTGCGGGGCATCAGCAAGATGATGGTGCGCCTGACGCCTACTTCCAGCGCATGACATCGCAACGGGCGATCATCGTCGGCGCAAGCCATGCTGGGGCACAACTGGCAGCTAGTTTGCGCCAAGAAGGTTGGACAGGCGAGATCGTCCTCATCGGTAACGAGTCTGCCACTCCCTATCAACGCCCCCCGCTGTCGAAGGCATACCTGGCGGGCAAATGCGTACTCGACGATATCGCCATTCGCAGCACGGACTTCTACTCCAAGCAAGGTATTCAGCTCCTGAACGCGCAGGTGGAGGCCATCGTTCGGTCGGAAGGCAACGTCGTTCTCGACACCGGGGAGAAGCTGGCCTACGACAAGCTCGCGCTGTGCACGGGAGCCCGCCCTCGTCGGCTCACCGTTCCCGGGGCCGATCTCCACGGGGTCTACTACCTACGTACCGCAGCGGACGTCGAGAGGATCCGTATGGCCACCGGCCCTGGCCGGCGGGTGGTGATCGTCGGAGGCGGCTACATCGGACTCGAGACAGCGGCATCGCTGCGCGCACTGGGCGTGCAGGTCACAGTTCTCGAGGCAACTGGGCGTGTGCTCGAGCGGGTCACTGCTCCCGAGGTATCGACGTTCTTCGAGCGGATACATCGCGAGCAGGGAGTCGACATCAGAACGAACGCGATGGTCGAAGGCCTGTCCGGTGACCGTGAGGTTCGCGAAGTCAGTTTGGCCAGCGGGGAATCGATCCCCGCAGATCTGGTCATCGTCGGTGTCGGCGTCGAGCCGAACACCGACCTCGCCGCCGATGCGGGTCTTGTCATCGACAACGGCATCGTGATCGACGATCACACTCGGACCAACGACCCCGACATCATGGCGGCGGGGGACTGCGCGAGCCACGACATGGCCCGTTACGGCCGTCGACTACGGTTGGAGTCCGTCTCGAGCGCAGGAGAGCAGGCCAAAGTCGCTGCCTCGACCGCCTGCGGGAAGTCCAGAAAAATCGAAGCGTTGCCGTGGTTCTGGTCAGATCAGTATCACTTCAAGCTGCAGATCGCCGGCCTCAACACCGGATACGACGAAGTGGTTCTCAGCGGTGACCCCACCCGTGACAGTGATTTCAGTTGCTTCTATCTCCAGGCCGGTGAGCTCATTGCCGCCGACTGCATAGGTCGCCCGCGCGAGTTCATGTACAGCAAACGGGTGATCGCCCAGCGACTCTCCGTCCAACGCGAAGACCTGATGCTCGGCGGACTCGCGCGCAACTGACCGATCCTTCGGTCGTTGTGCACACAACAGCAACCGGTTTGCTCAGAAAAGGGAACATCAGCGATGACCATGACAGACCGCCCGCCCGGGGCACATACGACGCAGCCACCACACGCGTATCTGGGAGCAACGGACTTCCTCGACATCGAGCACGAATCCGTGCGGGCGTTCACCGCCGCGGCAATCGGGGATGCGAGCAGCGACCGTGACAAGGCCAGACGCCTCTTCGCCGCCGTCCGCGACCGGATCTGGTACGACCCGTACACCGTGTCGGACGATCCTGCCCACTATCGAGCGAGCTTCGTCCTCGAGACCGGGCGCGCTTATTGCGTCCCGAAGGCGGTGCTGTTGACCGCAGTGTGCCGGGCGGCGGGTATCCCGGCACTGCTCGGTTTCGCCGACGTCCGAAATCACCTGCAGACCGAGACGTTGCGCGCGCTGATGGGCGGCACCGACCTGTTCGTCTACCACGGCTACAGTCGCCTCTACATCGAGGGCCGGTGGTTGAAGGCCACGCCGGCATTCAATGTCGAGTTGTGCGCTCGTTTCGGCGTGCCGCCAGTGGAATTCGACGGCGATCGCGATGCTCTCATGCATGCCTTCACCGCAGACGGAGCTCAGCACATGGAGTATGTCCGCGAGCGAGGAGTCTTCGATGACCTACCCTTGAACGCGATCTTGACGGTGCTTCGGCACGCCTACGGCCCCACGATCTTCACGGGCGCTCACCCACTCGATGATGTTTTCACCGGCCGCACCCGGCCGGGCGAAACTCCCGGGGATCGAAACTCGCCGCGGGAGTCTCGATGAACACAAGCGGTGAGAACATACGCGCCGAACCCCGTATCGCGGCCGACTGCCGATCGGTCGGAGTTCTCTCCGCGAACAATCGCGATCGTGAACACTCGGACCGCCTCGGACACCTTCGAATCGGGTGAGCCGACACCTGCTGGCAGAGCTGTGCCACATGACTGTCTCGTCGCCGCGGCCGTGTTGAGGCCGGGCACCGGAAGTTGCACCGAACAGACGAGACCCGTTCTGCCGCTGGGGTTGCGGCTGCGGGCGATGAACGACCGATCCGAACGCCTCCCCGGGCACGAGACGACGCGCGATACCCATATCCCTCTCCTGTGTGCGCAACCGCTACCGCGAGAGCGGCCCGAACGGCGTCTACCGATGTCTCTTATCTATGCAAGGAGCGCAGCATGATGAACAACGCACCTCACACCCCCGCCAGGACCGTGGCGATCACAGGTGGAGCTCGCGGCATCGGCTATCAGACAGCGAAGGAGTTGATTCGACGAGGCCACCGGGTCGCCATCGGCGACATCGACGAGGCACGTGCGAAGGAGGCCGCCGCCGAACTCGGGGTGAAGGTCGTCACCCGACTCGACGTCACCGAACCTGACTCGTTCACAACGTTTCTGGACCTGGTCGAACGTGAACTCGGACCCCTCGACATCCTGATCAACAACGCGGGCATCATGCCTACCGGCCACGCCCACGAAGAGGACGATGCAGTAACCCGGCGTCAAGTCGAGATCAATGTCCTGGGGGTCATCTTCGGGACCAAACTGGCTCTTCAGCGCATGCTGCCGCGCCGCACCGGACACATCATCAACACTGCGTCATTGGCCGGCGAGCTCGCGGTACCTGGTTTGGCGACCTACTGCGCTACCAAGTTCGCAGTCATCGGATTCACAGAGGCCGCACGACTGGAGTATCGCAAGTCAGGGGTTCGACTGTCCACAGTCCGCCCGACGTTCACCAACACCGAACTCGTCGCCGGAACCGCCGGCGCAAAGGGATTACGCAACGCCGAGCCGGAGGAGATCGCCCGCGCGACAGCAGATCTGATCGAGAATCCACGCCCCTTCGTCCGCGTCACCCGTCTCGCAGGCGCAATGGTCGCGGCGGTGAAATTCGTCCCCCGGCGTCTGGTGACCGGACTGGGTGCGGCCCTGAACACAGATTCGGTGTTCCTCGCGGACGTCGACATGGCTGCTCGCCGAACGTATCTCGACAGAATCCGGAACAGCTGAGGATGCCGACATGCGCGCTCGACCATCCACCCGAAAGGCAGCCACAGTGACCCGCACGACTCTGATCGAGAACTATCCCCACCGGATGGGAGGGCACTGCGGGTCAGGTGCAATGCGAGACCTTCTCCAGTGGCACGGTCTGGGATGGGACGGACCACCCGACGAGGGGTTGGTGTTCGCACTGGGTGGTGATCTCGGTTTGTCCTACCTGCGATCGGACGACCTGGTCCCACCGATGTACCTGGTCGGCCGCGGTGCCGACTTCGAGATCGTCTTGCCGCGCAGGCTCGGCGGACAAGTCGAGGTTCTCACGACCGACGATCCCGCTGAGGGATGGTCATGGGTTCGCGACGACATCGATGCGGGACGACCCAGTCTGGTCTGGGCCGATATCGCTGAACTGCCCTACTTACGGGTGAAACTGCAGATGAGTCGCCACGACATCGTGGTGATCGGCTACGACGAGATCGGGGGGACTGCCTCGGTCGTCGACAACGATCGGGCCGATGTGCAGGAGATCCCGCTCGACGCGCTCGCTCGGGCGCGATCTTCCACCTCGTTCCCGCAACCGACACGTCACTGCACGTACCGAATCACATGGCCGCAGACACTGCCGCCCGTGTCGACTGCCGCGGCCGCGGCCTTTGCCCGATCCGCCGCCAGCATGCGCGCCCCATCGACACCGGGAATAGCCGACCACGTACCAGCGGCCGGTGCCGAAGGATTGGCCGCGGTCGACCAGCTGGCAACCGACGTGAAGAGCTGGGTCGACCTTCCGCCCGATGACCTCGAGACGCTGCTGTTCAGTCTCGGTATCTTCATCGAAAAGGCCGGAACCGGAGGCGGGCTCTTTCGTCGGCTTCTCGCCGACGGCTGTACCGAGATTGCACGTCTGACCGGTGATCCCGCTACCGCAGACCTCGCGGCGGCCGCCGATCACTGCGCCCAGGCCTGGACCGAAACTGCCCGCGCCGGAACACAACGCGGTCTCGATGTGCGAACACGCGCAGCTGCGGTGGCCGTGTCGGCTGCCAAACTGCCTGCACTCGAGCTGATCTTGGTGGAGTCCCTGGAGTCTGCTTCACGCTCGCTGGCCGCCACCACGACATGATGCCCATCGGCGTTCGACGGCGCGCGGTGCACGGCGCATCGCACTGTGCTGCAGCCGCTCGTGCCGGATCGCCCCAGGCGTGCGGAAACACCGAACGACCGAGGAGTTGCCGGACGGAACAGTCGGACGCCTCTCGGTGGACGCTGCATCGATGCCGTGTCGTTGCTCGGCAACAGACCCTGATCCCTGCCCCACGCCGACAACAATTCAGCCCGCCGACGGAAGCCCTCGATGTTTCGCGGTCACCATTTTCGGCTCGACGGCCGCGTCGTGTGCGCTATCGGGCCGGGCGGTGCGTTGAGTGAGAAGACTCCCGCTCGTGGTAATCATGGCGGGGGCGAGTGCGCCGACCGGTCGGACGAACGCCCGACCGGATGCTGCGGTGCAGGCCGAGCGCGCGAAGACGCGACAGACTCGGCACGGTTTCACGACAGAGAGGTCCGACCATGAAAAGAATTCCAGACGAGGTCAGCGGGTCGGCCGGCCCCGCTGTCGAGAACTGGGCGCGCTCGTTCTGGAGCACGACTTCCGAGTCGCCTGATCTACCGCCCCACCACCCCGACTGTCTTGGTTGTGGGCCGCAGAACCCGCACGGCCACGCCCTGTCGGTCCAGCGTGACGAGAACGGCGTGGTGGCTCACCATGTGTTCGATCAACGTCATGTCGGGGCACCCGGGATAGCACACGGAGGCGCGGTGGCGACCGTTCTCGACGATCTGTTCGGCTTCCTGCTCTACACAGTGGGTGAGCTCGCCGTGACGCGGCGTCTCGAGCTCGACTACCTGGCGCCGGTTCTGCTCGGCACTCCATACGTATTGCGTGCTGCCGTTCGGTCTCGTGATGGGCGCAAACTGGATCTCACGGCCACGATGGACGATGCGCAGGGCCGCTCGGTAGCCACCGCTACTGCCCTGTTCGTGGTGGTCGAGGTCGAACACTTCATGCAGTCCCAAGCCCGAGCCCAACTCCGGGCCACGGACACGAATCACACCGAAGAATAGACACCCTGGCCGACCTTCACCGACGTCCATCACCCGCGGTGGCTGTCGTACGGCTGCGTCTACCTGGCGCAAAGACGGCGAGGACGAGTGCCCCAGCGGCGGTCAGCGCCGCCAACGCCAGTGTCGCCTGACCACTTCCGTGTACGAATGCGGCTCTGGCGAACTCGGCCAGCGGCTGACCAGCTGGTCCTGCGCGGTCGGCGACCTGTAACGCGGCGGCCAGAGAATCGGCCACCGGACCACGGGCAGGCTCGGGTAGCTGGGGCAGAGCCGGCTGAATGTGCTGAACGTAACCGGCCGCGAGCACGCTACCGGCTACCGCAATCCCAATCGCGGCACCGATTTCGCGAGCTGCGTCGTTGACCGCGGCAGCCACCCCGTGCTTGGCCTCAGGAGTGTCCGAGACGATGGCGAAAGTCGCAGGGGCGGTACACAACCCCAAACCCGCACTCATGATGAGCAAGGGCCACAGCAGGTCAGGGTAAGTCGCCGCGACGGTCAGTCTGCTCACCATCACCAGTCCCGCCGCGATGGTGAGCAGACCTACAGTGGTCATCACCCGCAGGCCAACAATGTTCGACAGCCAGGGTGCAATCACCGAGATCACGATGAGCGGCACGACCATAGGGGTCAACGCCAACGCGGCGGTGAGCGGTCCATAACCGAGAATCAACTGCAGATACTGCACCAACAGCAAGAACACCCCGAAGGTCACCAGAAATTGGATACAGACCGACAGTGCGCCGGCACCGAAGCCACGGCGGGCGAACAACCGGACATCGAGTAGGGGTGCCGAGGAACGTAGTTCTACGACGACGAACACCACAACTGCGAACAAGCCCACCGCAGTGCTGATGGCGACGAGCGAATCCGACCAGCCACGGGCCGGAACCTCGATCACAGCGAAGACGATCGCCCCGACCGCGACAACTACGGTCACCGCGCCCACCCAATCGACCGGTGGATGCTCCTGCTGGCGGGACTCCGCGATACTGCATGCCAACCCGGCCAGAACCGCTCCGGCGACGGTCAACCCGACGAACACCGAGGTCCACGACCACTGTTCGAGCAGCACACCAGCCCCGAGGATGCCCAGGACCGCCCCGGATCCAGCAACCCCGGCCCACACACCTACAGCGCGACCGCGATGCGCCGGTGGAAATCCCGCGGTCAGTATCGACAGCGTCGAGGGCATGACCAGCGCCGCACCCGCCCCAGCCAACGCGCGAGCAGCGATCAGCCACGCCGGGTCGGCGAGAAACAAGGGCAAGGCCGACGCGAAAGCGAACAACGCCAACCCCGCCACGAGCACCCCGCGGCGACCGTACCGGTCACCGATCGCACCGGCAGGCAGAACGAAGCACGCCAAAACCAGCGTATAACCGTCGACTATCCAGGTCAGTTGAGCTTGCGTCGCCCCTGTCGCGACCGCGATCTGTGGCAACGCTGAATACAATGCCGCCATTGCGGCCACCACTAACGCGACTGCCATGCACGACACAATCAACATCCACCACTGGGCACCGCTCCATCGAGCGACGCTGGCAGAGTCGGATCTACGTTCGTTCAACGGCCAGCCTCCCAGTTCGAGACTGATCGTCTCGGTACGAGACTATTAGTATCATAACTTTGCGGGTGTGACAGAATGGTCATGCGAGGACATGTCTTGTCAGTCAAATGGAGCGGAGCCCGTTCATGGTCGACCCTCTCGTTGCGGCCGAGGGCCCGGCCGACCCCCGGCTGGCGCGCTCACGTAACCGGTTACTCGAAGCGGCGGGCCAGCTGCTGGCCACCGGCGGTGTCGAGGCGGTCACCGTGGAGGCGGTCACCCGCATGTCGAAGGTTGCGCGTGCCACGCTGTACCGCCACTTCGGAAGTACCACTGACCTGCTTGCTGCAACCTTCGAGCGACTACTACCCCCAGTCGACACCGATATCGATACCGGTCCGCTACGCGAACGTCTGATTTCGTTGCTCACCACCCAAGCCGACCTCATCGAACAAGCTCCGGTGCAGATGACCACGCTGGCCTGGCTGGCAATGGGACCCGTCAACAGCGGCGACGCCAGCCGGCGCGATCTCGATCCTGGCGCGGTGGTCTCGCTTCGGGCCCGTGTCATAGAGCAATACCGCAGGTCCCTGGATCAGATCCTGACGGCCCCTGACGCCCGCGCTGTGCTCGGCGAGATCGACACCACCTTCGCCCTCATTCAGCTCCTCGGACCGATAGTGTTCGCTCGCCTCACAGGACTGCGCCACATCCACGCCGACGACTGCATCCAAATCGTCGACAACTTTCTCGCCGCCCATGCCGCAAGTGTCCGATCGAGCACTTCGCGCGACAACAGCCGTCCATGGCCGGCCGCGACGCTAGACCCGCAGCTCACCGACGGCCAATAAAACTTGATGCGAAATTTCACCATCAATGCGCTATCCAGTCAGGGATCGCAGCGCTCACTGGATACGGCCGGACGTGTGCTCGAGAACTCGGAGTTGCACTGCAGTGCACTTCTGACATCGTGCAGCCGTCTTCTGAAACTGACAGTCGTTCCAGTGTCTCGGCGTCGTCGCGAAGTACCGGTGTGCTGATCTCGTTGGCCCTACTTCCTGGGTCGCTCGCCGTGGGCGCGCGACAAGCGTGGGTGGACTGTAAAAAACGACTTCTCGAGTTCGTCGAGACCGATGTACCGGGGCGTGGCCGGCAATTCGTGCCGCGGCCATCGTAATTGCCCGTTCAGGACACCTTTCGGGCGTGAAGACGCTCGACGAGACCGAGAGTGAACCGGTCGATGTCCTCGATGGAGAAGCTCTCGTCACCGGCGATCGCGAGCGAGGGCCGGCGCAGAAAGTGCTCGCCACCGACCGGGACGCTCACCAGTTCCAGAAGGCGTTGGATCCATCGAACCGGCCGGATCGACGAGGCGACGTGATCGGCGAGGAGCAACGTTCCACCTGGACGCAGCACTCGCGACATTTCCGCGAGCGCGATGTCCGTGGCGGGGATGGCGCAGAGCGAGAACGTGCACACCACGGTGTCGAAAGATGCATCGGGAAAATCCAGAGCGTGAGCGTCCCCGAGAGCTAGGCGAGCGTCGGGTCTGACGCCGGCGGCCCGAGTATGCGCCTGCGCGAGCATGTCCGGGCTCAACTCGATTCCGGTCAACGACGTCCCTGCCGGGTAGTGCTCGAGATTGAGTCCAGTTCCCACTGCGACCTCGAGAACCTGGCCTCGGGCGCGACTGCAGATCCAGGACCTGGTGTCGCGGAAGAGGACTCGGTCGAGAAAGGTCATGTGCTTGTCGTAACCGGCCGCTTGCTTGTCCCAGAATCGCTGCCACCGGGCGAGACGGTGCGTTGGATCGACGACCATCGCTCAGTGCTCCCGGCCGGGAGCGATGGGTGCCGCGGCGGTGCGTGAGGCCCCGGACTCGGGGTGCGCCGCGAGATAACGCTTCTTGACCAGTTCCGATTCCTGCGCTTTGCGGGGGTTCGTCAGATCGTGCGGCAGCATGTGCCGCACGAGGCGGCGTTGCCGATTCTCTTCCATGTACGAGGCGGTGAAGAACACCGAGAGCAGGACCGCGAGAAGCACCATGGCACCACGCAACCACAGCTCACCCGGAAAGAACATGAACACGGCGTAGATGGGAAGAAACGGAACCTGGCCGCGAATGAGGTGCCGAACGACGGCGTGATCACCCGTCAGATCGTGGGCCACCCAGTCCGTCATGGTCGAGGGAAGAGGACGACCGAAGGCGTAGCCGACCCACTGCCACGGCGTAGGGCGGGTCCTGTAGCGGTTCACCGGGCCGGGGTCATTGTGCTCTGGCGCATCCCCAGTCGCCGCATTGCCAAGCTGGCCGGGCACCATCCGACTGCAGAATACAGCAGCAGATTGCCACCGACGAATGCTGTCAGGGCATGCCAGCGGCGGTTGTGAAGGGAACCGGCGGCGAGGCTGGCGAGGATCATGGTGCCCGCCAGTGCGGGGACTGCGCGTTCGATACTCGGTCCGCCGGGGCCGGTGAGGGTGTCGGTGCATGACATGAGTTCGGTCCTCGATTCTGTGAGTGTGGTGCGGCACCACATGTATACCCCAGGGGGTAGGTGTCAACATTCAGCATACCCCCTGGGGTACCATGCTAGGGTTCCTCCATCTTCCCGACCAGTAAGGACATGATGTGAGTTCTACGGACGTTCGAACCGACGAGAGTTCTGCAGACAGCTCGCCGCCAGGGATCACCGGCGGGCCGTTGGCGCGCTTCGGTGCGCGCATGGCCGGCAATTTCAAGTGGGTGGTGACGGCGTGGCTCGTGGTCATCATCGGATTGGGAGCATTTGCCCCGTCGGTGTTCGGCTCTCTCGCCGGTGCCGGCTGGCAATCCAACGGATCGGAGTCGGTCCAGGTTCGGGAACTTGCCCAGGAGCATTTCGGTGGGAACTCCTCGGCCGCGATACAGGTGGTCGTGCACTCGGACACCGAGCAGGTGACCGATCCTGCTGTGGCAGCTGTCATTTCCGAGGTCACCGACATTCTGGCCGCCGACTCGCGAATTTCCGAGGTCATCGCCCCGCAACCGGGGATGTCGATCAGCCCGGACGGGCACACCGGAATCCTCATCGGTGGAGCGAACGGGACGACCGACGAGATGGTGAAGGCGGTCGACGATCTCAAAGGCGAGTTGACCGCGGCCTCCACGGATTCGATAGAGGTCTACCCGACGGGAGCCTCCGCGCTGTGGAGTGACTTCAACAAGGCCAACCACGACGCGATGATCAAGGCCGAAATCATCTCCTGGCCGGTCACGTTGGCGATTATGGTGCTCGCATTCGGTTCGCTCGTCGCTGCGGGCCTGCCTCTGCTGTTGACGCTGGCCGGTCTGGTTGCATCCGCGGGTGGTCTGGTTCTGCTGAACGAGATCACGCCGATCTCGGTGTGGGCCATGAACTTTGCGATGATGTTCGCGCTGGCGCTCGGTATCGACTACGCGCTGTTCCTCGTCGTGCGATTCCGGGATGCCCTGCGGAAGACGATCGACGCCGGACGAATCGACTCACGACGCGCGGTGGCCGAAACCATGGATACGGCAGGCAAAGCCGTCCTGCTGTCGGGACTGACAGTGTTGATCAGTTTGTCGGCCGTACTCCTGGTACCTGCACCTGCTGTGCGCACGATGGCGGTGGGCATCATGCTCGCGGTGGTGTTCGTGCTCGCTGCCACACTCACCCTGCTTCCCGCAGTTCTGGGCAAGCTCGGACCGAAGGTCAATGCCGGGTCCCTCCCGTACGCGAAGCGACAGGTGCATCGCTCGCCGAAGTTCGCGTCCTGGGGTCAGTTGTTGCACAAGCATCCGTGGCCGTTCGCCATCGGTTCGCTGTTGATTCTGGTGGCGCTGTCGATTCCGGCGCTGGGTCTGAAGGTCGCCATGCCGTCCATTTCGGTTGTGCCCGAGGATGCTCCGGTCCGGCAGGGCTACGAATTGGTGCAGGCGCAGATGGGTGAGGGTGCACCAGGCATGCTGCAGATCATCGCCCCCACGGCGGAGGCGGAGCAGACCGCGCAGATCGCAGCGAGCGTGGCCGGCGTATCGATGGTGACGCCGCCGATGCCCGCCATGGACGGATCCGACTTCGTCATGCTGCAGGCGATCCCGAACGTGGACCCGTCGGACCCCGCACTCGAGACCACGCTCGACGCCTTGCGCGCCGAGCTGCCCGAGGGTGCGATCGTCGGCGGTGCACCGGCGGAGAACCTGGATCTGCAGTCTGCGTTGAACGAGTATCTGCCGATCGTGGTGTCGGTGATCCTCGTGCTCGGATTCCTGTTGCTGCTGATTGCGCTGCAGGCACCGCTGATCGCCCTGCTCGGCACGGTGGTCAGCCTGCTGTCCACCGGAGCGGCCTTCGGTGTGGCCAAGCTGATCTTCCAAGACGGTCACGGCTCGTCGCTGCTCGGATTCACCCCGCAGGGCTTCCTGAACGGCTGGGGACCGGTGTTCTTCTTCGCGATGATCTTCGCAATTGCGATGGACTACACGGTGTTTCTGCTGTCGAGCGTCAAGGAACACTACGAGAACACCGGTGATCCACACGGTTCTCAGGTCGACGGAATGGCGCACTCGGGACGGGTTATCTTCGCGGCGGCCGCGGTGATGATCGCGGTGTTCTTCTCGTTCGCGCTCGCCGAACCACTGCCACCCAAGGAGATGGGCATCATTCTGGGTGTCGCCGTACTGTTGGACGCCATTCTCATCCGCTTGGTTCTGCTGCCGGTTCTCCTGCGCCTGACCGGCCACGCCGCATGGTGGTCACCCACGTGGCTACGAGCAGTACTGCCCAAGATCGGCTTCTCGCACAGCTGAGTGTCACCGATCTCGAGCAACACAGTGGTGGCCGAGGCCGTTCGGCTTCGGCCACCACGACCACCCTTACCCCTAGGGGTAAACTGGAGTTTCATCGAACGAAGGACTGAACGACATGACCGGTGACACCGAAAGCATCGCATTGGTATTGAACCGTTTGCGGCGTGCGCAGGGTCAGCTCGCAGGAGTGATCTCGATGATCGAGAGCGGCCGGGACTGCAAGGACGTCGTCACGCAACTGGCCGCGGTATCGAAGGCTCTCGACCGGGCAGGCTTCAAGATCGTCGCCACCGGACTCCGTGAGTGCATCACCGGAGCGGAAACAGGGGAGAAGATGACCGAGGCCGAGCTCGAGAAGCTCTTTCTCGCCCTCGCCTGACAACGGTCCGATCACCCCCGCATCGATGCACGGGGGTGATCGGAGCGAGGCAGGGTAGCCGGTTCGAGGTGGGGTGATCGGGCCCGCGACGTGTCAGCCCCTGTGCGCTGGACCGGGCTGCTCGTCCGGGCGGGTGAACACCACACGTGCCCAGAGAACAGTGGAGAGCAACGCGGCCACCGCACCCAGATACAGGCCTGTCGATGGGCCTGCGAACGTCTGCGTCGGTGCCAGTGACTGACGCGCCCAGATCGCAAGCACACCGAAGACTGTGGTGACGCCATTGCCCGCCAATGCCAGAGCGGCCCATCGAAACCGCCGAACCAGACGCGCGATCGAGGCCACCGCAGCGGTGAACGTGACGCTGAATGCGGTGAACAGCGTCGCCAAAACCCCGGCTGATTCCGCGTCGGCGTGTGCGGTGCGTAGAAGAACGTCGTATCCATGGGCGCCGCCGGTGTGTGGAAGCACCACGCCGAGCACGGCCGCCGACACCAGAACGAGCAGATACGGCGTGATCCGGGTGACCACGACCTCCGGTATCACGCGGCGTTCTATGGCCTCGAACACCGACCGGTAGTGGCTCAGGTCGCCCTCGCGGTCGTAACTGTGCGGCGGTCGACCGTTCACGCTCGGCCGGTGAGAATGGCATTCCAATACAACGCCGGCAGTCCGCGTCTCTTGAGGAACCACATGTCGCGGCGTTCGCGGGTGGTGTCGATCAGCGGTATCGAGGGGGCCGGCTGCATCGTGTAGTCGAACTCGGCCAGAAGCATCGTCTTGCGAGAGGTGGTCAAGGGGCAGGAGGCGTACCCGCCGTACTGTGCGGTCAGTGGACGGCCGGCGATGCTCGCCTGCAGGTTCTCGGCGACCACGGGTGCTTGCTTGCGGATGGCGGCACCGGTCTTGGAGTTCGGTGACGATCCGGCGTCACCGAGGGCGAAGACGTTGTCGAATCGACTGTGCCGCAGTGTGTTCTTGTCGATCTGGACGTATCCGGCTGGATTCTCGGGGTCCGCTATGGGGCTGGCCTTGATCCAGTCCGGTGCGGATTGGCGCGGTACGACGTGGAGCAGGTCGTAGGGTAGCTCGTCGGTGGTACCTGCGCTGTTATCAGTGATCGTCACCGATCGGCCGTCCGGGTCGACGGCGGTGACTTCGCTGTTCTTGCGCACCTCGATGCCGTAGCGCGCCACGACTCGTTCGAGCTCCTCGGCGAACACCGGTACCCCGAACATTCCGGGTGTGGGTAGGACGAGGACAACTCGGATGGCGTCGAGCACGCCCTGCTCTCGCCAGTAGTCGGCCGCGAGGTACGCGATCTTCTGCGGGGCACCCGCGCATTTGATGGGGCCGGACGGCATCGTGAACACTGCGGTGCCCGACCGCATCTTCTGAATCATCTGCCACGTCTTGGGTGCGAGATCGTAGCGGTAGTTGCTCGAGACCTGCGGGGTGTCGATCGATTCGGCCATACCGGGCACGGAGTCCCAGTCGAGCTGGATGCCGGGGCACACCACCAGGTGGTCGTAATGGATCGTAGTTCCCGAGGAGGTGCTGACCGTCTGGGCATCCGGGTCGACCCCCTCGGCGCGATCCTTGATCCAGCCGACGCCCTGGGGCATCACCGACGCCTCGCTACGCGCACTTTCCGCGGCCGGGGCGCGGCCTCCACCGACGAGCGTCCACAAAGGTTGGTAGTAGTGGGTCTCTGCCGGCTCGATGATGCCGATGTCGGTCATTCCTGCTCGCCGCAGACGTGCCGCGAGCGAAATACCGGCGTTGCCTCCGCCGATGATCGCGACTTTGTGGTCGATGGTGTGCGCGGACATGTGGTCCTCCTGTTCGAGACACGAGCTCGGTGAGCTGTCTCGATTTCGGTTGGTGCCGGGGTGGTTCAGCTCGACGTCGGTGTGGGCGCGAGCCGTGTGGTCACGACATTGGTGGTCATTGAGGCCAGGTGCACTGCATCCACAGCAGTCGTGCTGGAAGGTCATTCCGGCGTTCGAGCAGGTGGTGCAAGGACACGTGCCGAGGTGTACGGACGCCCTCTCCCTTGATTGATCGTACGGATGTACGTACATTATGGATAAGGCTAGTCGCCGATTCCGACAAACGCCACACTCGGGACGAATCAAATTTCCTCGTCCGCCCCGAGTCGGCGAGTGCCGGACGGCCGAGGAGGACGTGATGGTCGGCAACCGCTGCGGTGTCGCTGTGAGTGGTTGCGCCGCGCTGGATCGGTCGGTTGCGATGCCCCTGGTCGCCCAGTGGAATGCCGCCCATTCCACCTCCACCTTGTGAGATCGGGACCGTGCCTCGCCGCACAGGACCTCCTGAAAATACCCCACGGGGTACCATGAATTTTGACGCCCCTACGAACGCCACCACGATCGACAAGGAGATTTGAATGCTTCTCGAACGCATCTACGACGAAGACCTCGCCCAAGCCGGATACTTCATCGGCTGCCAGGCCAAGGGGGAGGCAGTGGTGGTCGACGCCCGCCGCGACATCGGTGTGTACCTGGACCTGGCCGCTCGGCATGGCATGACCATCACCGCCGTGACCGAGACCCACATCCATGCCGACTACCTGTCCGGCACTCGCGAGCTTGCGAAGGCCACCGGGGCGGTCACCTACGTCTCAGGAGAGGGCGGCGACGACTGGCAGTACGGCTTCGAGGCCGAACGCCTCCACGATGGCGACACGCTGGCTCTGGGTAACATCACCGTGCAAGCCGTTCACACGCCCGGTCATACTCCGGAGCACCTCTCGTTCCTGGTGACCGACGGTGCCTTCGCCGATGCTCCGGGATACATGTTGACGGGCGACTTCGTCTTTGCCGGCGATCTCGGCCGACCGGACCTACTCGACGAAGCTGCAGACGGTGTCGACACCCGTTTCGAGGGTGCCAAACAGATCTTCCGCAGTCTGAAGCGATCATTTGTCACGCAGCCGGACCATATCCAGGTCTTTCCGGGTCACGGTTCGGGCAGTGCCTGCGGAAAAGCTCTCGGTGCGCTCCCGTCGACCAGCGTCGGCTACGAACGTCGCTTCGCTTGGTGGGCCGGGTATGTCGAGCGCGACGACGAGCAGGGCTTCGTCGATGAGATGCTCGACGGCCAACCGGATGCACACGCCTACTTCGGCCGGATGAAGCGTCAGAACAAGCAGGGCCCGGTCGTTCTCGGGCCACTCTCTCCGCTGCACGAGTACGACTCCACCGAATTGGCACGCGCTCTCGATTCCGACGAGGTCGTCCTCCTCGACACCCGCGGCCACGATGAGGTGCACGCCGGCGCTGTCCCCGGAGCGCTCAACATCCCCGGCGTCGGCAAGGCAGCCTCGTTCGGTGCCTGGGTCTACGACCCCGAGCGAGAGGACACTCCACTGGTGGTGCTCGCCGAGGACCGCACTGTCGCCGACGAGCTCCGTGATCACCTGCTGCGGGTCGGCATCGATACGGTGACCGGGTACGTCACAAGTCTACGAGGCCTCCCCATGACGACGCCCGAGACGATCGGTGCGGACGAGCTGGATTCGTTCGACTCGGCAATGGTGCTGGACGTGCGCAACAAAACCGAACACGCCGACGGCCACATACCTGGCTCCGACCAGCTCAGCGGCGGCCGATTGCTGTGGAACCTCGACGGACTGCCCACGGGCGGTCCGATCGTGACCTATTGCCAGAGCGGCGTCCGTAACGCGGTCGCAGCCAGCGCCCTGCGCCGCGCCGGCTACCGAGTCGTCGAACTCGAGGGCAGCTACGCCGCCTGGGCCGAGCGCAAGCTCGAAACAGTCTGATCGAACACGCCCGAATCGGAGGCGGTCGTGCTGTCCGCCGCCGGTTCGGTCCTGTGCTCGCCCAGCCGGCTCGCCGCGCCACCTGCGGTAGAGCAGACCCCGGGCGACACTCCCGATCCGGCACCGACTGGCCTGATCCGGGACCGACTGGGAAGTGACGTGATGCCGCGTCGCTACGCCGACGGATTCGCCAGGTTCGGCGCGATCTCCACCAGGAGCTCGTTCGCGCTCGGCGAGAACTTTCTCGATGCGAGGGTCGTCTCGTTGCGTGTCGACGACGCTGACGGATGGTCCGTCGTGGACGGGGGAGCTGCGGCACCCGAGGTTCTCGGTGAAGATCGCTTCGACGCGTACAGAGCATCACACCCGCCCGTACGGATGTACGTACATTTGTTGTACAGTGGCCTCGAGGGGGCCAGCAGCAGGCGGCTCGAATTCGGATTCCGACACAGATCGACAGGAGGGCCTCTGATGGTTGAACCAGATCGCAGTGCCGCGCTCGACCGCTCCAGTGCGATGCCGCTGTGGGCGCAACTGCATGCCGATCTGGTCCGCCGAATCGGTGACGACGAATTCGCCGGCTCCGAGTTCCCGGGCGAGCATGCGTTGACGACGAGCTACGGCGTCAGCCGTCACACCACCCGCGAGGCCCTGCGGCACCTGCGGAACGAAGGAATCTTGATTGCAGAGCGCGGTCGGCCTTCTCGACTGGCCGGTCCGCCGGTGATCGAGCAACCTCTCGGTGCGCTCTACAGTCTCTTCGCTGCCGTGGAAGCCACGGGTGTTGCTCAGCACAGCGTGGTGCGTGCACTCGAACTGCGGACCGACCCCGCGGTCGCTGTCACTCTGCAGGTCGGTCCCAAGGCTCCGCTGCTCTACCTGGAGCGCATCCGTATGGCAGGGGCCATGCCGTTGGCGCTCGACTATGCCTGGTTGCCGGGGGATCTGGCACGCGACCTCCTGGATGCGGACTTCACTCACACGGCTCTGTACATCGAGCTCGAGCAACGCTGCGGCATCCGCCTCACCGGTGGCCGCGAGGACGTCACTGCCGTCGTCCCGGATCGGGAGGATGCGGCAGCACTCGAACTCGATTCGAAGACCGCCGCGCTGTCGATCCGCCGCTTGGGTTGCATGAATTCCCGGCCGGTGGAGTTGCGGCACACAGTGGTTCGAGGAGATCGGTTCACCGTCTCGGCCACGTTCTCACCGAGCGAGGGCTATCGCTTCGTGCCGGCCACGCCGCTGCACGCCCTGTAAGCACCCACTGATCCAAGGAGCGTTGTTCATGACTGGAGCACCACCGGAAGCCGATCCGGCCGCTGCACACGCACTGATCGCCGAATCGGGAGCCATCCTGATCGATGTCCGCGAGGACGACGAATGGGCAGCCGGCCACGCCCCGGACGCCGTCCATGTACGCCTCGGCGATCTCGATCCTGCTGCCTACCCTCCTGAGCAGAAATTGGTCGTGGTGTGCCGCTCGGGCGCTCGGTCGAGCACAGCTGTCGCGGCCCTCACCGATGCCGGTCGCGCAGCGCACAATCTGTCGGGCGGAATGAAAGCGTGGCACGAAGACGGCCGCCCTGTGGTCCGTGATGACGGCACCCCCGGCGCAGTGATCTGACATGGTCGCCACCCTCGCGATCGCAGTTGCCGCAGGGATTCTCATCGGGCTCTCCCTCGGCGCACTCGGTGGTGGGGGATCGATACTGACTGTTCCTGCCCTGGTGTATCTCCTTGCGGTCGAACCGCAATCGGCAACGAGCGCCTCGTTGATCATCGTCGGAATCACCTCGATCATCGCGGCCATCAGCCATGCGCGAGCACGGCACGTTCGGTGGCGGGCAGCGGCAGTGTTCGGAATTCTGGGCTCGGTCACCGCCTTCGGCGGGTCGATCCTCAACCGATCGGTCGACCCGCAGATCTTGCTGCTCGCGTTCGCGGCACTGATGATCGTCGCCGCCGGTGCGATGCTGCGCCGCACCCGGCGCGGACACGATGCCGACCTACCGACACCGGACCCGGCCGAGACCGCGGGAACACGCCTGAGCGCCGTCGCGGTCGCCACGAAGCCCACGAAAGTGAAGATCACCGCGTCGCAGGTAGTCAAGCTGGTCGCGTCCGCGCTCGTCGTCGGCTTCCTCACCGGATTTCTGGGAGTAGGCGGCGGCTTCCTCATCGTCCCCGCTCTGGTTCTGGCACTGGGCTATTCGATGCCCGTCGCGGTCGGAACGTCACTGGTGATCATCTCCATCACCAGCGCGGGAGCCTTCACCGAACGCCTCGGCACGGGTGCCACCATCCCGTGGGAGATCGTCGTACCGTTCACCCTCGCGGCAATCGCAGGCTCGTTCGCAGGAAAAGTCATCAGCGACAAAGTCACTGCCACCACACTCACCCGTAGCTTCGCAGCCCTGTTGCTCGCCGTGGCCGTCTACGTCACCGTCCAGGCCTCCATGGCCCTGTAACGCACATCGTTGTGCATCACAGCCTATTTCTGCGCACGCAAATGCGGCGCATCGCACACCTGGATCGAGGAGATCGTCGATGACCGCACTGATTCCCCGCCCTGAGGCGGCCAGGCCGTATCCGGCGCGTAGTGAACCCAAGGGCTGGACACTGCTGCAGTTGGTGACCACCACCGATCACAAGACGATCGGCAAGATGTATCTGGTCACCTCGTTCGGTCTGTTCCTCATCGGCGGGTTGATGGCGTTGTTGATGCGATCCGAACTGGCTGTGCCGGGATTGCAGTTCCTGTCCAACGAGCAGTACAACCAGCTCTTCACCATGCACGGCACGATCATGCTGTTGCTCTACGCAGTCCCGGTGGCGTACGGATTCGCCAATTACATTCTGCCGCTACAGATCGGCGCACCCGACGTAGCGTTCCCGCGCCTCAACGCGTTCGCGTACTGGCTGTATGTCTTCGGGTCGCTGATCGTGCTCGCCGGGTTCATCACTCCGGGAGGTGCCGCGGACTTCGGATGGACCGCCTACACCCCACTGACGAGCGCACTGCATTCCCCCGGTGTCGGTGCCGACCTGTGGGTACTGGGTCTGATCCTGTCCGGCTTGGGCACGATCTTGGGTGCGGTCAACTTCATCACCACCGTGGTGTGCCTGCGCGCACCCGGCATGACGATGTTCCGGATGCCGATCTTCACCTGGAACATACTCGTGACCTCGGTGCTGGTACTGCTGGCGTTCCCGACCTTCGCGGCCGCGTTGGCCGGGCTGGCCTTCGATCGACACTTCGGTGGTCACGTGTTCGACCCGGCGACCGGGGGAGCGGTGCTCTGGCAGCACCTGTTCTGGTTCTTCGGCCATCCCGAGGTCTACATCGTCGCGCTCCCGTTCTTCGGCATCGTCTCCGAAATCTTCCCGGTCTTCAGCCGCAAACCCATCTTCGGCTACAAGGGCCTGATCTTCGCCACCCTCGGCATCGCAGCGCTCTCGATCACGGTGTGGGCGCACCACATGTACGCCACCGGAGCTGTTCTGCTGCCGTTCTTTTCGTTCATGTCCTTCCTCATCGCCGTGCCGACCGGGGTGAAGTTGTTCAACTGGATCGGCACCATGTGGCGAGGACAGGTCACCCTGGAAACCCCGATGCTGTTCAGCATCGGGGTTTCTGATCACGTTCCTGTTCGGCGGACTGACCGGTGTGCTGCTGGCCAGCCCCCCGATCGATTTCCACGTCACCGACACCTACTTCGTGGTGGCGCACTTCCACTACGTGCTGTTCGGGACCATCGTCTTCGCCACCTACGCCGGGGTGTACTTCTGGTTTCCCAAGATCACCGGACGCATGCTCGACGAACGCCTCGGCAAGTGGCACTTCTGGACGACGTTCGTCGGCTTCCACATGACGTTCCTGGTTCAGCACTGGCTCGGCAACGAAGGGATGCCGCGCCGCTACGCCGATTACCTGCCCTCCGACGGATTCACCACCCTGAACCTGATCTCCTCGATCGGAGCGTTCATCCTCGGACTGTCCACGCTGCCGTTCGTGTGGAATGTGTTCAAGTCCTACCGATACGGCGAGGTCGCGACCGTCGACGATCCCTGGGGCTACGGCAATTCCCTCGAATGGGCCACCACCTGCCCACCGCCCCGCCACAATTTCACCGAACTACCCCGGATCCGCTCCGAGCGGCCGGCGTTCGAGCTGCACTACCCTCACATGGTCGAACGTATGCGCACCGAAGCCCATGTCGGGCTGACGGGCCACACCGCCGACGTGCGGGCGCCGTCCGAAATCATCGCCGACGGCGTCGAAGAGGGCACCGCCAGCGGGACCTCAGGGGAGAGTCGGTGACGGGCACGCGGAGACTGCGCTCGACGGGTGCCGCTGTCCTGGTACCGGGGCGGGTGTCGTACGCGATAGCGGTCGCCATGGGGTTCTATGTGCTCGCGCTGATCCTGGTGTTCACATTCCTCGTCCCTCGACTCTCTCCCGGGTCAGCGACCGCTGTCACCGCTGCCGTGGTGGCCGGCTTCGCGGTGCTGCTGATGGCGGCGATGATGTTCGCAGCCCGCACGCCGCTGCATCCCGCAGCAGTGTCTCCGGTCCGCGACACGGCGGCGGACCGAGAGGACGACATCGTCGAAGGGTGGGCGGTGGTCCTGGAATCCGACGTCGATTCACGGCGGGTGGAACTGGAAGTGACGGTGCCCGGGGCCGGAACGTACCGGTGCGATGTGCGTGCAGAACGGTCGATCGTCCGCGCACTGGGACCGGTGCCACCATTTCGGTGTGGGTCGACCCGCAGCACCGTCGGTCGTTGACCTTGGTCGGGGTCGGTCCGAGCATCGACGATGCGTCCGGGAACGGGCGTTGCTGATCGAGCAACCTCGCCCGCACCCCGCGCGGCGGCGAAAGCCACTCCACGGTCGCAGACGTCGATCACGACCACCCTCCGTTGCCCGCCGGACGGCTGGCTGTGCTGGTGATCGACGTGAGTGTGCCTGCGCGACATCGATTCTCCCGCGACGAAGCCCCAGCTTGCTGGCGATGGCACGTGTGGTCGTGGTGTTGCACCTGATCGGGTGGGGACTGTTCGTTCACTAGGATGCGGACCTGCGCATGCACGGTCCGACCGGTCGACGCCGCGACGGGCGAGACCACGAAGACCGGGACCGTGACAACCGAGATCGCGAAGAAATACGACTCGGGTCGCAGCCCTGGCAGGACCAGGGCTGCGGACCGCGATCTACTTTTTGGAGAACATGCGGGAGAACAATCCCGGTGACTTCGGATCGGAGTCGTGCCCCTTGCAGCGATTGGACGCCGGAACGCCCCGCATCACCTGATCGACGTGTTGACCACATCCCGCCCACGTCGTTTTTCCGCATTTCTTGCACGTGACAGCCCTGCACATGAGTCTCTCCCTCGGTCGACGAATCACGCCCCAATATACCCTATGGGGTATCCGATTGAGGGTGTCGGGGGTGATCGGTCCTCGCGGCGGGCAGGGGTCCGCCCAAGCGGGCGACGTCGTAGACGAACTGTTCGGGTACCGCGCTGGTCCACGGCCGCAGGCCGAGTGCGGTCTTGATACCGATCAGGGCCTGTGCGATGGGTGGGCACCGGCGACACTGCCGCAGGTGCGCATCGATGCGGGCCGAGGCGTCGACATCGAGACGCCCGTCCAGGTAGTCCGATGCCGCGGCGAGTGTGCGCCTGCATGCCTGGGAGTCGTTTCGCGGGTGTGCGGGACCGTCGTCGAGGGCGCGTAGCAGCTTCACCCGTGCGCGGTGGATGCGCTTGTACACCGCCGCGGTGGTGAGCGCGCCGACCGCACCGATCTGTGTCGCCGTCCAGCCCTCGCCGTCGTGTAATGCCAGGACCATTCGATCCTCGACGGTCAACGTCGCCAGCGCCGCTCGCACCGTGGACCGATCGCTCAGCGCCTGCGCCACCGTCTCGGGATGCTCGAGGTCGCTGATCGGTCCATCGATCTCGCCCGTGCCCGACGGTTCGGTGCGCTGATTCTCCGCGCGTGCGGCCACATCGCGGGCACGATTGATCGCGATTCGATACAGCCACGTCGTGAGCGCCGATTCGGATCGAAACGTTCTCCGGTTGCGCCACGCGCGTTCGAGGACGTCCTGCACCAGATCGTCGGTATCGGCCGGTGATCGTGTCATCGCGGCTGCGAAGCGACGAAGAGTCGTGCCCTGGTCGATCAGATCGCGCGCGAAGCGCTCGTCGTATGCCGCGCTGTCGAGGTCGGGGCTGGGCTGTTCGCGCGAGGAGCCATGGATTGGTCCACTTCGTCGTTCTCGCCCGTCCAACAGTGAAAGTCCCTCTACAGAACTGGAATCATCATGTCGTTCGTCGAATTCATGCGCAGTACTGCCGGACGCGCACTGCGCATCGTGGTGGGAATAGCTCTGATCGTGGTCGCCGTCGTGCTCGGCGGTGTCGGGGGCATCGTGGTGGGAGTGATCGGCGGTGTCTTCGTGCTGACTGGGGTGATCAACGTGTGTCTGCTCGGCCCGTTGTTCTCCGTCGATCTTCGAGGTCGACCCAAGACGTCCTGAACGGGGTGCGCGGGCGGGCAGCTCAGAAATGGGGGATCACCTTGAACGCGGTGTACCCGTCGTTGCTCTGGGCCAATGCGACACCGTTCGAGGTCACTGCTGTCGGCGCCGCACTCGGTGATGTGCCGGTGACGCGGCCGGAGGTCGCATCGATGGCGGTCACCCCCGAGTCCGACGCGCCGTAGACGATGCCGCCGACCAGAGCGAAGCGGTCGGCACCGGGAAATTGATCGGCGGTGAAACCTCGGGTGCCGTACTGCTCGAACAGGACAGCGATTCCGTCGTCGGTGAGGTCTGCGGTGGTGATCATCGTCGCCCCGCTACTGCTGTCGGCGGTCACCACCATCGGACTGCGGCTACCGCTGATCCATCGGATCTCGGCATCGGAGAGGCGATAGACCGCCTGGATCGGTTCGGGACGGGTCGGGATCGTCCATGCCACGACCACTGCATTGCCGGCGGTAGCGACGAATCGTGCGCTCCCGGGGATCGCTGCGGGGGGCGGGGTGAGAGTGTCGGTGGACCAGGCGATGTTGCCGGTATCGGCGGTCACGACATGCGCTGTGTCGCCGTCGACGGTGACCGCGTATCCACCGGATTCGGAGACCGCACCCGCCAGGTCGGTGCGGTGTCCGTCGGTTTCCGAGACGGCGGCGACAGCCACGGGCGCATCCGTTTGCGAGCAGTCGGCGTCGATCAGCAGCCCGGCCCCGGTCAGGCAGCCTGCAGTGGAGACCGGACCCCATACGAGGTCGCCGGTGCGGGTATCGCGGGCGGTCATCGTGGCCGGTGCCCCCGAACCGGAATCATCGATGTCCTCGGTGATCAACAGCTCACGGTTGTGTGTGCTGGTGACCGCGAACTCGTCGCGATCGGCGGGTACGTCCACGCCGAATCGTGGTGTGCCGGCGTCGTCGAGTACCTGCACCCGGTGCGAACCGGATGCGTCCGAGGAGTCGACGACTCCGACGAACCCGTCCTCGACGATGTGAGGCTGCGACAGGAACGGGATCGACCACAGGGCCGTGTCTCCGAAGCCGCCGGCGGCGCGGACGGCGACGACGGGTGCGCCGCCGGATCGGTGCCCGTGACGTCTCGAGCAGGCGAGGAACTGCACCCCGACACCAGCGCGACTGCGCACAGTGCAACGGTCCCGATCACCGCCCCCGCTCTGCCGATGCGGTGCGCACCCATCTATGTGGTGGTGCTGTCTCCGCCGAGTGCCATGATTGCGCTCTGCAGCAGTGCAGTGGCCCGGTCGGCGACCTCGGCCAGGCCCGCTGCATCCGAGAGCCCCACCATCACCTGGGGGTTCATCGCTTCGACGATGGTGCTGCCGCCGTCGGCTCGCACCACCACGTTGCACGGCAGCAGCAACCCCACCTGCCGATCGGTGTCGATCGCAGCCTTCGCCAACTGCGGATTGCAGGCTCCGAGAATGACGTAGCGTTCGATGTCTGCGTCGATCTTGCTCTTCAACGTCGACTGCATGTCGATCTCGGTGAGCACTCCGAACCCCTGTTCGGCGAGTGCCTCACGGGTTGCATCGACAGTTTCCTCGAACGGCATGTCCACTCGGGTACCGATGGCCAATTCGGTCATAGTTCGTTCGGTTCCTTTCGATCGATGGGGGTGGTGGTCACTCACAGTGGTCCGCGTGGGTCCACCGATACTCGATCATGCCGCGCAGGACGCTGCGGTGCAGTCACGCTTGCGCCATCGCACGATCACGGCAGCGGTCAACATCGTCAGTGATACCCCCGCCAGGAACGGCTGGATCGGGGCCCATAGTCCCAGGGCACCCGAGGTGCCGAGCGCAAGCAGCACCAGCTTGTTGCACACCGGACATCCGACGGCGAAGAAGGTCAATGCGACACCGAGGGCGGCGGGTGTGCCGGTCCGCTCGACCCGCGCGGGTTTGTCGATCCCGAACCACAGTGCGGTCAACAGGGCCGTGGCCAGCAGAACCGGAAGCTCCCATGCCCGCACCGGCACTTCACGGCCGAAGACGGGCGTGTCGATGATGTCGGTGGGAATGCCGACCACCAACACGGTGATCACACCGGCGACAGTGCCGCGTGCCGCCCGCATCCCCCAACGCCGGTACCGAGAGAACTGGGCAACCACCTCGTCATCGGAACGGCCTGCGGTTTCGACGTCGAGGCGGTCGGACGTGGCGGGCTCGGTCATCAGCGAGGATCTCCTACGGGTTGTAGTTGTGTGAGTAGGGTGACACTGTGAGGCTATACCCAGATGGGTATCGCTGCCAGTATTGCCGACTGCCGAAAGGTATTGCATGACTTCGACATCTCGCTCCACTCGCCGACGCGACCTTGTGCTCCTGGCCATCGCCGTGGTGGTGGCGGCCGTGCTCGTGGGAGCTCTCGTGCTCGGAACGACAGGTGACGGCGAGCAGTCGGAGGCGGCACCGGACGCCGGGTCGAGCAGCGTGAGCGGCCCGCCGGCGATGGGACCGCTCGGCGATCTGGCGCACCGCGAGCCCGATGATCCGATGGCCCTCGGCGACGTCGAGGCCCCGGTGGTGATGATCGCCTTCTCGGACTTTCGGTGTCCGTTCTGCGCCCAGTTCAGCCGGGAAACCGAGCCGCAGCTGATCGATCGATACGTCGATACCGGCACCCTGCGCATCGAATGGCGAGATCTACCCATTTTCGGGCAACAATCATTCGATGCTGCCCGGGCCGGACGCGCGGCCGCCGCCCAGGGCAAGTTCTGGGAGTTCACCCGCGCCGTCTACGCCGATGCACCCGAGACCGGTCACGCGGACCTGACACTGGAGACGCTGCAAAGCTACGCGCAACAGGCCGGGGTACCGGATCTGGCTCGGTTCACCGCCGACGCCACCGGCACCGCATTCGATGCCGCGATCACCGCCGACTCCACCGAAGCGCAGTCGCTGGGTATCCCGGCCACTCCGGCGTTCTCGATCAACGGTGATCCGGTTCTGGGCGCACAACCGTTCTCGGAATTCGTCGATCTGATCGACACCGCAGCCGGCGCGTAGGGCGGCCCGCGATGTCGCAGATCGGACTTCTCGGAGCATTTCTCGGCGGGCTCCTGGCACTTCTCAGTCCATGCTCGGCCCTGCTGCTCCCTTCCTTCTTCGCGTACGCCTTCGACGGGGCCGGCAAGCTCGCCGGCCGCACCGGGATCTTCTACCTCGGGCTGGCAGCGGTCCTGGTGCCCCTCGGTGCCGGAGTCGGTGCCATCGGCTCGGCGATCACCCGGTATCGCGAGGTCACCACCATGATCGGCGGCGTGGTCATCATCGCACTCGGAGTGATGATCATCGTCGGTCGCGGCTTCGCGCTGGGGTCCGCTCAGAGAGCAGCCGCGCGCATCGACGTCTCCTCCACCGGATCGGTCTTCGCCCTCGGCGCGGTCTACGGGCTCGCAGGGTTCTGCTCGGGACCCCTGCTCGGCGCGGTCCTGACCGTTGCCGTCGCCGGCGGTCAGGCCGCATACGGCGGAGTGCTCATGGCACTCTACGCAGCGGGGATGGTGATACCCCTGTTCGTGCTGGCGCTGGTATGGGACCGATTCTCGCTCGGATCACGAACGTGGTTGCGCGGCAAGGAAATCAGCATAGGACCGCTGAAGACGCATACCACGTCTCTGATATCGGGGGTACTTTTCATCGGTATCGGAGTGCTGTTCCTGCTCACGGAGGGCACAGCGAACCTCGGCGGCGTCATGGGGGTCGACAGTCAGTACTCGCTGCAGGTCTGGATCAGCGATGTGGCCGACGCGGTACCGAACACCGCAGTACTACTGATCGCAGTGCTGATGATCATCGCAGTCCTGACGGTGCGCATCGTCCGTGGTCGAGGCCGTGACACCGCAGCCGAGTCCTCCGAGCTCGGTGAACGCGAGAACCGAACGCCCTGAGACGATGTGCCTACGACACTGGAGCGGGGATGTGATGTCAGGCGTAGAGCTGTGACCACCCATCTCGCTGACGTCGAGCGAGATGGAGCACTACAGCGGGAACCACTTCGACACCCATCAGCAGATCGTCGTCACCGAGCCCTCTGCCCTCCAGACTGTTGCGGCATGCTTTCACCGTGATGGAGGCCGAATCGATCAACGCCCGCATCTCCAGGGAAATATCCGAACAGCGCAGGGCCGCATCGAGACCCGGTCCGAAGCACACGACTTCGATCGTCACCGGCTCGGTCGCAGCATCGAGAAGGTTGTGGATCGCCCGCACCACCACGGTGGGTGTGGTGTTGACGGCGAACACCACACGCAGGGGAGTCGGATGATCGGTCACGTGAAAGTTCCGCTCTTCAGATCACGGTGAGCTGCGGCGCCCCACGGCTGTGCATGGAGAAGAACATCGATGGCCCGACCCTCGCCGACAGGGCGGACCAGATGTTCCAGCTCGTGGACCTGCAATCCGCTCGCGGCGCGGGCGAGGTCGTCGATGGCGGGCAGGATCGACGGATCCGGCGGGCCCCCGACTCCGTGAGTGAAGTTATCGAGCGCATGACCGAGATACAACAGCCGTCCACCCGGTGCGAGCCAACTTCCTGCACCGGCAATGACGGCAACCAACTCGTCGACCGGTAGATGCAGGAAAGCCGATGGCCACCAGATCCACCGGGCCGGGCGGCTCCCAGGCCCGCACGTCGGCAACGGTGTAGTCGATCGACCGGTCCTCCCCGCCGCTGCGTGCGAGTTCGATTGCCACAGAAGAAAAATCGACAGCATTCACCGTCCACCCCGCGTCGCCCAACCATCGAGCGTGGCGCCCGTTCCCGCACCCCAGATCGACCGCCCGGCCAGGGGGCAGCTCCGCAAACCGCGCAGACAGGGCAGCCGCCGGGGCCGACCCCCACGGATGCTCGACGCTGCTGTACCGAGCATCCCAGTCCGACGAATTCACTGATTCACGCCTTTCCACCGCTGACCACCGCAGGGTCGGACAACCCCACGCGTCGACGAAGCTGTGACTCACTGCACTGTACCCCGGGGGGTAACAGCGCGAACGAGTGCCCTGGTCAGGGCTGCGCGGTCAACCGCAGATAAGGCTTCAAGGTTCGATATCCGGGGAACCGTGTTGTTGCCTCGTCGTCGGAAACGCCCAGTCCGATGATCACGTCTTGACCCGGCTGCCAATCGGCGGGCGTAGCCACTGGCTGACCGTAGGTCAGTTGCAAGCTGTCGATCGCGCGCAGAATTTCCGTGAAGTTGCGGCCGGTGGACATCGGGTAAGTGAGGATCAGCTGTACCGACTTGTCCGGGGCGATGACGAACACCGAACGTACGGTGGCCGCCGCGCTGGCGCTCGGGTGAATCATGTCGTAGAGCTCGGAGACTGCGCGATCGGTGTCTGCGATCATCGGGAAATTCACTGCTGTGCCTTGCGTTTGACCGACATCGCCTTCCCATGCCAGATGCGAATCCACCGAGTCCACAGAGAGGCCGAGTAGCTTGACTCCACGTCGGTCGAACTCAGGTTTCAGCCGCGCTGCCGCACCGAGTTCGGTTGTGCATACGGGCGTGAAGTCACCGGGGTGGGAGAACAGCATTCCCCACGAGTCTCCCAGCCATTCGTGGAAGGAGATCGTTCCTGTGGTCGTAGCGGCGGTGAAATCTGGAGCTGTATCGCCCAATCGAATACTCATCGGTGCATCCTCTCAATAATGGTAGATCCTAAATAATCGATCATCTATGATGGTACATGTGAAAGTCCCCTCGGAGTCGACGGATACTCGGTCAAAGACAGGGCAGGGCGTCACGGTGACCGGTCTGCCCGAACAAATCAAAGATCTGCTGTGGGAACGAATAGCCGATGGCACGTACCCGCCAGGAGATCGGTTGATCGAGACGCGGATCGCTCGTGAGCTCGGCGTGAGCCAAGGTCCCGTCCGTGAAGCTCTTCGGCAGTTGGCCGGAATGGGCCTGGTGGTCTTCGAAGCGCACCGCGGGTGCCGAGTCAGACGGGTCGACCAGGACGAGCTCGATGAGGTGTCAGTGGTGCGCGCCGCACTGGAAGAGACAGCAGCACGACTGGCAGCCGGTCGCGGCATGGCGGTGGACCGCATTGCCGATGAAGTCGACGGTATGCGCTCCGCCGCCGTCACCGCGAACCGTCGAGCATGGGTCGCGCACGCTATGGCATTCCATCGGCTCGTCGTCGCGGCCTCCGGCAACAGCACACTGCTGTCGACGTGGGAGCATCTGTCGATCGAAGGTCGAACCGCTCAACTCGTATTGGCACCAGGATTCGACATGGGTGCCAGCACGGAACAGCACCAAGTAATACTCGAAGCGCTCGGTGCGGGCGATGCCGAAAGGGCCGCTCGGCTGTCCCGCGAACACGAAGAGACCTTCATCCGCGGTGACCCCACGTCAGATTGAGCGGAAGGGCGCGACCACAACGACCGCAGCTGCCTCTGCTTCGCGGCCCGTCACCTATCCAAACGGCGTGGCCGGTTCGGTGGATTCGGACGTCAGGCGACGCTATGCGTGATCCACATCTAGCGTTGGTGACGGTGTATGAAACCCGTGCTCAGTTATGCGAAAAACCGAACGAACCCGAACCACGCCCCGGCGGTAAACGCGCCCAGTCACCGGATGATTCCGTAGCACTCGCTCACTCTGTGAATCGCACCGGCGAGTCCGGAGACTTACTGATTTGAGAACTCCGCAATTCGCGTAGTTCTGTGTTCACCGTAGTAGAACGCCTCGAGTTCGGCAGGAGGCACATCCCCACAATGCTCGTAGAGTCGCCGGTGGTTGAACCAGTCCACCCACTCCAACGTCGCGATCTCCACATGCTCGACCGTTCGCCACGGCCCACGAGGTTTGATCAACTCGGTCTTGTACAACCCGTTGATCGTCTCGGCGAGAGCATTGTCGTAACTCGACCCAGTCGCCCCGATCGAGGCATCGATACCCACCTCAATGAGCCTGTCGGTGAACGTAATTGACGTATATTGGGCGTATTCAACCGGTCGTCGCAACAGTGTGTTGTTGTGCAGATCGTAGCAATTCTTCGAATACCTCCGCGGGGGTGCGCCAATCAAGGATTCCTCGGGGGCGGTTGTTGATCACGTTCGCCACTGCGGTGATCTCCGCGGAATTCCATCGGGAAAGGTCGGTCCCCTTCGGAAAATACTGGCGTAGCAAACCGTTGAGATGCTCATTGCTGCCTCGCTGCCATGGGCTCTTGGCATCAGCGAAATATACTGGGACACCGGTCTGTTCGGTGAAGAGTGCGTGAGCTGAGAGTTCCTTGCCTCGATCCCATGTCAAAGACCGCCTGAGGGTTTTCGGTAGAGGGGTGACGGCCTTGGCCAGGGCGTCTTTCATGGTCAAGGCGCCGTAACCGGCCAGTGCTGGGCCGTTTTTCCTCGGGGGAATCATCCCGTATCCTTTTTGGCGAGGGAGATGGACGAGCACCGCGTAGCGGGAGGTGCGCTCGATCAATGTCGCTACCGCAGAACGCTTCAGTCCGATGATTAAGTCGCCCTCCCAGTGGCCGGCGAGTTTACGATCAGCGACCTCTTTCGGACGTTTAGCCAGCACGGTGTCTGCAGTGACATGAGCCCACGTTTGCTGGCGTGCACGCGATCTGGGCATTCGTTTGGTCCTGCCTCGCCGTAGATGCCAGGATTGCATTCGCTCCAACCCGCCACGGCTTTCGATGTAAAGAGCCTGGTAAATCGCCTCGGCTGAGATCCTCATCGATTCGTCATCGGGGAAATCGAGCGGCAGCCGTTTCGAGATCTGCTCGGGGCTCCACCCCGTCACCCACGCCCGATCTCCGCGATGGGGTTTGTTCTTCCCATCCCAAGACGGACCGTCAGGACCTACGACTTTCCCTGTGGTGGTGTGGACCTCACCGCTGAGCCTGTCCTGCACGTACTCACGCAATCGACCGTTGATGACCATTTTGGCGACCCTGGGCCTGCGAGCACGACGCTCGGCATGCCATTGAGCTGTCGATGCTTTGTACTCGAGTCGGTAGGTTCGCGTTGACGCGTTCCTGCGCAGCTCCCGCGAGATCGTCGACGGGCTGCGGCCCAGACGGCGAGCAATTTGTCGGACTCCTTCGCCTTGCGCACGCCAAAGCGCGATGTCCTCACGCTCGGACGAGGAGATGTACCGTCCAGAAACACTAGGGGGCAGTTGCGGATTCACTCCACCAGCATGCTTGAACCAACGATGAGCGACCGGCTCTGACACTCCGGCGGTAATCCCCGCGTCAACGGTTTTCGCTCCACCGGCGATCGCGATCCAGAAGCGAACCCGGTCTTCACGCCAGGCTATTGTCGGTCGCCCTGGTGAAGCGATCTGTCCTCGATATTCCCGGACTCGTTTCTGCCTCTCGATGGCTCTCATCGAACACCTCTATCGGGTAGGTGTTGCGACGACCGGTTGAATACGCCTTGCGACCCGCGGTCGTTGTGGTGAATGAGCCCGGCCAGTTCGGTAATCCCTTCTCGGCGTCGAGTCCAGATCGCGTGCTCGATCGCATCGAGTACCAACGGTGTCGCCATCGTCGTCGCAGTCCTCCAACCCAGAATCCGCCGTGAATACGCATCGATCACGAACGCGACGTACACCCAACCCGACCACGTCGAAACATAGGTAAAGTCGGCTACCCACAACACATTTGGCGCAACCGGGTTGAACTTTCGCTGCACCAGATCGTCCGCCCGACGGCCTTGTGGATCTGCGATAGTGGTCCGTTTCGCCTTGCCTCGACGTGCACCTTCGAGCCCGAGGACACCCATCAACCGTTCGACCGTGCACCGTGCCACGTCGATGCCTTCTCGACGCATTTCCAGCCACACCTTCCGGGCTCCGTAGACCGAATAATTCTCGGCATGTACACGGCTGACCGCGGCTTTGAGCTCTTCGTCGCGCAGAGCCCGCCGAGATGCGGAACGATTGCGCGCGTCGTAGTAGGTGGACGGCGCAATTGAGCAGCCATGCTCGCTGAGCACCCTGCACATCGGCTCGACGCCGTACTCACTCTTGTATCGGTTGATGAAGTCGATGATCACTTGTTGTTGCGGTCGAGCTCCGCTGCGAAGAAAACCGATGCCGAATTCAGGATCTCGTTGGCGCGCTTGAGTTCCCGATTCTCGGCTCGAAGTTTGCGCATCTCCGCTGCCATTTCGCTCGTCACACCGGGACGTTCGCCGGCGTCGGTCTGAGCTCTCCGGACCCAGTTGAGCAGCGTTTGCGCTGTTCCGATGCCGAGTTTGTCAGCGACGGATTCGACTGCGGCCCACTCGGACGGGTACTCGTGTTGGACTTCTGCGACCATCCGCACTGCCCGCTCACGCAGTTCGGGCGGGTACCTCTTGTTCGTTGCTGAGGACATGACTCCATCTTTCCCAAAGGATGAAGTCTCCGGAAACTCCGGTTCGATTCACTGATTCCGTTGTCGGCGAGAGGCTGCTCGCTTCGTTAGCGAGATTTGTGGACATCACTCTTTAAGCTATGTCGACTTAGTCGACCCTCTAGTGCAGTCCACTTCTGGCATAGTGCAGCCGTCTTCTGAAACTGACATCAGTCGCGCCCAGACGCCCGTTCTTAACCGTCCGGTATGACGACGGTCAAAACGAACACCCAAACCGGCAGGAGGGCGCTCATCGTGTTTCGGATAAGAAGTGATCGTTGATCTTCTTGTTGGTGGTGTGCGTATGTGACTCCGGAAGAGAAGTTGTGGAAGCGTCACGGCGCTCGGTGGCCGTAACAATGCTGGCTTTGCCGGATCGTCGATGTCCTCGACGTCGACGACACATCGACGACCGTCCTGCCTTACCTCGAACGCCGCGAAGCGCTCGTCAACCTCGGCCTTCAGCACCCACGCATCAAGGTCCCACCACACCAACAACGCGCAGGACGGCTGCGCTGAGTCGCCGTCCACTACAGCATGCTTGCTACGACACCGGGCTCTGCGGGTCCGCGACACTTTTTGTTCTGACCGACTGGCCCAGGTCTTCGGTTACCGCGTTCTGTGCTCGGCCGGAGTGGTTGATGCCGCGCCTATTCGGTGGGTGGTGAGGAAGTTGTCGACGAGTCGGGTGCAATCGTCGTGGTCGATGGTGCGCAGTCCGGTGAGGTGTGCGAAGACGATCGGGCCGAGGAGTTCGATGAGGGCGAAGGTGGTGTCGAGTTCGCCGAGCATGGCACGGGCGTCGGGGCTGGTGAGGATGTAGTCGAAGGGTTGGCGGTATTGCTCTATGATGCGGGCGCGTAGCGAGGTGATCGCGGCCGGATCGGGGCGGCGGGCGGGGTCGGTGTGGGCGTCGCCAAGGGACCCCATGGCCAGCCATGCCAGGGTGGTCATCTGTACTGGGGCCTGTTCGATGAGGTCGGATTCGGTGGTGAGCAGTGCGATCAGCCGCTCGCGCACGGGTCCGGTGCCGGAAGGGGTGTCGACGTGAGGGAGTAGCCGTTCGAAGGTTGCCGCGAGCAGGTGATTGGTGCTACCGAAGTGTCGGTATAGAGTCGCGCGCGCGACCCTCGACATGCGGGTGACGGCTTCGACAGTGACCGCTTCGACGCCACCGGTGGACAGCAGATGGGTGGCCGCATCGAGTAACCGGTTGCGTGAGCGTGCTAGCCGCGGATCGGCCTGCTCGTCGACTGCGGTGAGTGAGTCGGTCGTGGCGTGGTCCGGGGCGGTCATGGGAGCGCGCTCCTCCGATTCGTCTCGTTCAGCCCTGGGCGTATGTGTCGACTCTATCCCGAGCCCCCACCACTATGATACGAATGGTCTCGTACCGAGACTGTTGGTCTTTGAGTTGGGAGGCGCCGGTGGACACACCTGGGACGGGCGCTGTTGAGATCGACCGGTGGACCAGGGCCGAGTGGTGGATGCTGACGGTGTCGTGCCTGGCGGTGGCGCTGGTGGTCGCGGCCATGGCGGCGTTGTACTCGGCGTTGCCGCAGATCGCGGTCGAGACCGGGGCGACGCAAGCCCAGTTGACCTGGATCGTCGACGGTTACACGCTGGTGCTGGCGTGTCTTGTGCTGCCTGCCGGAGCAATCGGTGACCGTTACGGGCGTCGCGGTGTGCTGGTCACGGGGCTGCGGTATTCTCTCTCCCGGCCCCGCCACCAGCCGCTCACATGTACCACACGCGCACGCTCACGTCTACCACACGCGCAGGCCGTAAACTCGTCTCCCTGAGCATGGATCTGACAAACTGGTTCCGGTCGCGCCGTGCAAGCGAGTCGGCGCCCGACCTGCGAAGCCTAGGAAAGGCTGCGCTGACACTGCGACTCCGATCGATTGAGGTGGTTCGGTCGGGTTCAACTCCCGAGACTTTGAGCCCTTCTGGTGGGGGGTAGGGGAGGGCTCATCTGGTTGCCACCTTTAAACTCGATAGCCCGCGGAAGGATAGCCCGGTACGCCAGCGAGGCTGTTCGACGAGCTGGAGACCGGGAAAACGAGCCACCAGGATCGGGAACAGTAGGGATCCTTCGAGCCGGGCCAGCGGCGCGCCGAGACAGAAGTGAATGCCGGCGCCGAACGACAACGGTGGGACTCCGGTTCGGGTGATGTCGAGCTTATCCGGGTCACAAAATCGGTCCGGATCTCTGTTGGCCGCCCCGAGCAAGGTCAATACGATCTGACCGGGATGTAGATCGACTCCTGCCAGCCGTGTCGGCTCGAGCACCGTGCGCCCGTTGGTCTGGACGGGGGAGTCGTAACGCAACAATTCTTCGACGGCATTGCTCGCCAAGTCGGGCCTGGCACCCAGTTCGCGCATTTGGTCGGGGTGAGCGAGCAGCGCGGCGACGCCGTTGCCGATGAGGTTTGTGGTGGTTTCGAACCCTGCGGCGAACAACAGAATCGCGGTGCCGACGCATTCGTCGTCATCCAGGATGTCGTCGCCGTGCGCGACGGCGAGTCGGCTGAGTAGGTCATCGGCGGGGCGGGCGCGTTTGACCGCCAACAGGTCAGCGAAATACATGGCAAGTTGGTTCTCGGCTTCACAGGCGGCGGTCAGAGCCTCAACATTGGCTCCGGGTTCCAGTGAGGCGAGCAGGGCACGCACCAATGGCGCGGCAACTGCCCGATCGGCCGCGGGAACTCCCAGAAGTTCGCCTATCACATTCACAGGCAGCGGGAGCGCCAGATCGGTGATGATGTCGACGAAGACCTGTACCTCCATGACGTTAAGTAGGTGATGGATCTGTGTGATGATGCGGCTGCGCAACTCGTCAATGTGTCGAGGGGTGAACACGTCGGCCACCAGTCGACGCAGCCGGTGATGGTCAGGGGGGTTACGGAACAGCATGGTGCGCCGGAATCGATGCATGGCCCGACGTTGCAGCTCGTCAGGGATCTCGGACAAGCCGAAGCCCAGCGACTCGTCGGCCTTGCCGAGTCTGCGGTCGCGGAGCGCCGCCGCGCAATCGTCGTAGCGACTCAATACCAGCACCCCCGATCGCGTAACCAAGACGGGGCGCGTCTCTCGCAGCCGTCGGAACGCTTCGTAAGGTCCGGCTGCGCCGTGATCGGTGAGTAAGGCGTCCAGGAGCAGTTCCCTCTCGGTCGGTACATTCATGCTTGCCTCTTAGTATTCGCCTGTGACTGCAGGAAATGTTCGACGTCGACCAGGATGAACAGGGCGGTCGCCGTGGTGACCGATCGACCCTCTATATCCTCGATCCTGGCCGCGAGATTCAATTTCCGGCCATCGCGAGACCGTGTATCGGCGTGCAGGGTGTAAGGCGTGGCAAGCAGAACCGGCGCGAGGTAGTCGAGTTCGAGACGGCGCGTCACGCCGAGTTCTCCGACCGTGTAGAGCAGGAAACCGAAAAGATCGTCGATTACGGTCGCCACCGCGCCGCCGTGTGCTATCCTGGGCGCCCCTACGTGACGTTGGTCGAAGAGGTGGTGAGCAACGACGCCGTCTCGGCAACGCCGTACCGACAGGTAATGCCCGTGCGGGTTCGTCGGCCCGCACCCAAGACAGTTGGGGTGGTGGGGTGGCAACTCAGGCGAGCTAGATTCTTCCAGCGGCCGGAATGAGCGCACCCAGTCCTCCATGTCTGGGTCGACCGACCCCCCGACCGCATCCGAAGCTTTGCCCATGGTCCGACCTTCCTGTCGATGAAACCGCGCTTAATGCCGGTCTCGAGTGTGACCGTTATGCAAATACACCTGAGCGCACTCCGGAGAGTGCGGTGGCAGCCCTTCGCTCAACTCCACGTTGGTCAGGCGAGGTGTCCCGCCCAACGGGAGATCACGACCCCATCTCCTTCACCAGTGCCGTAGTCTGCGATGGACGCCGGTGTCGTGAAAAACTTCCCGCCCCGCGTTCCATCTGCCTCGTCCTATTCAGAACTCCGGTTGGAAAAAAATTTCCTAGATTTCGATGACAGCTAGCTCTCCTTCGGCGTGCAGGGAGCGTAGGCGCTTCTTGTCGAACTTGCCGACTGAGGTCTTGGGCACCTCGGAGATGAAGCACCAACGCTCGGGCAGCCACCACTTGGCGACCTTGCCGTCGAGGAAGTCGCGCAGACTAGCAGGTGTGGGCTCGCGGCCCTCACGTGGAACGATCACCGCGAGGGGGCGTTCTTGCCACTTCTCGTCCGGCACTCCGATCACAGATGCCTCGAGCACGTCTGGATGACCGGCAAGCAGCAGTTCGAGCTCGACCGAGGAGATCCACTCCCCGCCGGACTTGATCACGTCCTTGGCGCGGTCGGTCAGCGTCACGAAATTGCGTGCATCGATCCGCCCGACGTCGCCGGTGCGTAACCACCCTTCCTGAAACTTCTCACTGTCATGCTCCTCGCCGACGTACGAGCCGGTAATCCAGGGCCCGCGTGCTTGCAACTCACCGACCGCTTCGCCGTCGTGCGGGAGCTTATTGCCCTCGTCGTCGACAATCCTCAGCTCCACCCCTGCAACCGGGCGGCCTTGGGTGGCGCGCAGGCGCCAGCGCTCCTGCACATCGAGCGATACCGGTGGGCGTGCGATGGCGGCCAGCGGCGAGGTTTCGGTCATTCCCCATGCCTGGACGACCTGCACGCCGTACCTCTCCTCGAAGGCCTCCATCAGGTGAAGGGGTACTGCGGAACCACCGCAGGCGACCAGACCGAGAGAGGAGATGTCATAGCTGGAGTTTGCCTCCAAGAAGTTTAAGACGTCATTCCAGATCGTCGGAACTGCGCCCGCGACGGTCGGCCTCTGCGCGTCGATGAGCCGCACCAGCGGCTCAGCCTGCAGGAACCTGTCAGGCATGAGTAGGTCGGCGCCCGACATAAGGGCGGCATAGACTAGTCCCCAAGCGTTGGCGTGGAACATCGGCACGATGGCAAGGATCCGATCATCGCAGCTGACTCGCAGTCCGTCGGCGGCGCAGGCCGCCATCGAATGCAAGTACGTCGACCGGTGGCTGTAGGCGACCCCTTTGGGGTTGCCGGTGGTACCCGAGGTATAACACATAGCGGCTGCGGACTGCTCATCGAGATCAGGCCAGTCGAACGTATCGGACTGAGAGGCGAGGAACTCCTCGTACCCCACGACCCTGACCCCGTCACGGTGCAGCGGGGTAAGGTCCACTTCGCCGGTCACGACGACGGTGTGCACGCTGGTGAGCTGCAGCAGTACAGGGGCCAGCAAGGGCAGCAGGCTTCCATCGAGAATTACGACCTGATCCTCGGCGTGGTTGCCGATGTAGACAAGTTGATCAGGGGTGAGACGTAGGTTCAGGGTGTGCAGCACTGCGCCCATCGAGGGCACCGCACAGTAGGCCTCAACATGCTCCTGGTTGTTCCACATAAAGGTCGCAACACGCTCATCGCCTGTGATCCCGCAACCGCGCAATGCGTTGGCCAACTGTGCGGCTCTCCGTCCGACTTCGGCGAAAGTGCCGACCTTAACGCTCCCGTCGGACTGCAAGGTCCGTACGGTTGCCGAGCTATGCACACTCGAACCGTGGCGCAGAATCGCCGCAGTTGTCAAGGGAAAGTTCATCATCGTGCTCTGCATACCATTCCTTCATTCGATAGTGCCTGCGAACGAACAGCGATCCGCAGATCAATTCACCGGGCGTCCTGGTTAACAGCGGGCTGTCAGAGACCTGCAGCCGTAAGTGAGGTTGAAGCCAATTCCAGGGACTCGACCAGGTTCGACTCGAGTTCTGGTAGTCGGCTAGCCGCCGTGACCACCGCCGCTAAGCGAGCGCGCGCATCAATGTCGCGTTGGGTCCCGGCACGTGCAGTTTCGGTCCATGCCTGCGCACAACGGCTGGCGGCGACGGCGAGGTCGGCGGTGGCTAGATCACCGGTCAGGCGTGCGACATCCGCGCAGCCATCGGCGAGCAACCGGCGGAATAGGCCGCCGCCGGTGCCCGCCTTCTCGATGAAAGCGCCCAGACTGAACAGGAAGATCTCAAGATCTCTTGTCGGAAGGTCTGCCCAGGCTCGAAGGTCGGCCGCCAACTGCTCGACTGCAGCTAGCCCCTCGGCCCCGGCCTCCATGGTCGTGAGATCAACGATCCCCGGCTGTGACGGGTGGCGCATGTTGGCCGCGGATTGGCGAAATGCCTCTGCCGCCACTGTTGCCATGTCTGGCAGCGCGCTCGGCCAGGTGATGCGGTATGTACAGTGGCGCGTCGGTTGAGGGAAGGACGTCGAGGAACGCGCCCGAGCCAGCGAATCGAGCGGGACTTCCTGCACCTCGGCGCGATCATTGTCTACGACGAAGGCAATCCCCTTAGCTTCGTCGTAACCGATCACCACGATGTCGTGGCGACTCATCTGCAACTGGACCTGCAGGTACGGTAGCTCGGCTATGTCGCCCCACACCAGGCTGGGTCTGCCTGCGTCGATCTCGTCGAGAACCCAAGACCATCCCTCACTGGGATCGTCGGTGGTGAGAACGTGGACCTGTCCGCCTAGCCGGCGGGGTAGATCGATTTCGAAGTCGGCCCCTCGTCCCACCAAATACAATGGTGGAACCAGGTCATTCGATCGGAGGTACGCTAGCCCCAGCGAGCCGCCGAGTGCGAACACCAGACCTTCATCGGGTGGCCCTTCCCACCCCAGTCCATGCCAGTGCAGAAGATCCCGCATTGCGCCAGAACCACAGTGCCCCCCGATCTGATGGGGGTAGTCCTTGATCAGGATCTTGCGGGGCATGTATCTTCCTTTTCTGGGTGGTGGGTTCGAAGACCAGGTCAGTTGTTCCGAATTCTGTCCAGGTAGGCCTGACGTGCCCCCATGTCCACGTCGTCGAGGAATACAGAGTCTGTGTCCAGGGCCGATCCGAGCCTGGTGGCGAGCCGTTCGGGGACGAACTTCATCGCTGCGACCATGCTCCCTGCGAGGCGAGTGACGCGCACGAAGGGCCGCGGTTTCTCGATCAGTTCGCCTGTCACTCGAGCGATTTCCTCGGGCTCTGCATTGCGCAGTCCCTTGGCTCCTGCTGTCCCAGCAACGAGTTCGGTGTTGGTGAACGTGGGCCGCACTGTGGACAGCCGCACGCCTGACTTGCGGTATTCCAGTCGCGCCGCCTCCGTGAATCCGATGACCGCGAATTTGGTGCCGCAGTAGGTCGCCAGACCGGGGACGGCGAGCTCGCCGGCCAGTGATGCGGTGTTGATGATGTGTCCAGTACGACGAGGGAGCATCCGTTGAAGGGCGAGTTTGGTCCCAAAGATGACTCCCAGGACGTTGATCTCGACCTGCCGCCGGGTCACCGCGTCGTCTTCCTCGTGGGTGTGCCCGGTGGGCATGATGCCCGCGTTGTTGATCAGCACGTCGAGGGGGCCGAGGTCTCCCTCGACTAGGTCGAGAAAGTCTTTGAACGAGTCAGGGTCGGTGACATCGAGGCGGGTGACAACCTTAACCCCCAGTTCGGCGGCGGTCTCCTTAGCACGTGCCTCGTCGATGTCGCCGATGGCCACGCGGTGACCTCGTCGGATCAGCTCCTTCGCGGTCTGGTAGCCGATGCCGCGGGCTCCCCCGGTGATCGCCACTGTTTTCGCGGCGGTATGGGGATTGTGTGTCGTCACTTGCTGTGCTCCTTGTTCAGGCCGAGGCGTTGTCGTAGACCGCGACCGGCTGCTGCACGCAATACTTTTTCGGCGATGGCCGTACGTCGGGAGGTGTACGGGTACCACGTGAGTTCTCGTGTCAGGACAGGGATCCGCGGCTCGGTCACGGACTGGACCCGGCAGTATTTGTGAAGTCCGTAGGCGCCGCCTAGTCGCGCACCGATACCTGAGGCCTTCCATCCACTGTGCGGCAGTGTGGTGGCGAAGAGGTTGCTGAAGACGTCGTTGATGTTGACTGCACCCGCGTCCAGACGTTGTGCGATACGCCGCGCACGAGCATGGTCGCGGGTCCACACTGTGGCAGACAAGCCGAACGCCGAGTCGTTAGCCAGGTGGATGGCCTCGTCCTCGTCCGCGACACGCATCACAGGGATCGTGGGGCCGAAGGTCTCCTCGGTCATGCAGGCCATTGTGTGGTCGACGCCGACCACAACGGTTGGAGCGTAGTAGTTCCCGACCGCGCTTAGGGTTCCGCCGGCCAGTACCTGCGCACCTGCCGCCACTGCCTGGCTGACGTGGCGATCGGCTATCTCGACCTGTCTCGCCGTGACCATCGCACCTACGTCGTCACCTGCCGCGGCACCTTGGGTAAGTGACCGTACTCGTTGAGCCAGCCGGGCCACGAACTCGTCGTAGATCTCAGAGACCACATACACCCGCTCGACTGAGATGCAGACCTGCCCCGCGTTGAACAGACCGCCCCACGCGATCCCCTCCACAGCACGAGCAAGGTCGGCATCCTCCAGCACGATCGCCGGATCTTTACCACCTAACTCCAAGCTCACAGGCTTCAATTGCTCGGCACAGCGGATCGCGATTGTCCTCCCGGTGGCTGTCGAGCCCGTGAACTGAACGAAGTCAGCGGCGTCCACGACCGCAGCACCTGCTTCGCTAGCACCCACAACATGCGCCAAAACTGGTGGGGCGCCGATCTCGTGCCAGCCCTCGACGACTCGTGCACAGGTCAGTGGCGTCTCTTCCGAGGACTTCGCCAGGACTGCGCATCCGGCAGCCAGCGCAGGAGCTGCATCCATGAGGAAGAGGGTGATCGGGAAGTTCCACGGTGTGATGAGCCCGACAACCGGGTACGGGTGGTAGGTCTTGGACAACCGTTTCGGCAGACTTAGCAGACCTGCGGATCGGACTTGCTCGTCAGCGAGAAACTTCTCGGCATGGTTTGCGTAGTAGGTGATGAACTCGCACGATGCTGTCGTCTCAACCAGGGCGTCGGGGCGCACCTTGCCTGTTTCGGCTTGCAGCAGATCGGTGAGTTCGTCGGTGTGAGCCAGGATCCAGTCTCGCCAGCGATGCAACCATCGGGAGCGTTGCCGCGGGCTTGCCTGAGCCCACCCGAGCTGAGCGCGGCGGAGATCGGCCGCGATGCTGTTCACGGTCTCGCGGGTATCGATGGGGACGGTTGCGACCAGCCGGCCGTCGGCGGGGTTGCGTACGTCCAGGGCATCCGCTGTGGTCGCCGTGCTCATCGGGCCTCCGGGAGTGAGTGGAGCCCGCGGGCGATCCCGTCGGGCTGGGTGCATCTGTCGGGTGTGTCGGTGAAAGCGTCAGCGATCACGTGGGTGCGCTCAAAGATTCGCTGTCCATAGGTATGCCGAAGCTCGGTCAAGATCGTGTTCAAAGGCAGGTCGTCGAAGACGCCGCGCTCGCGGACATACTCCATGTGCAGGGCTCCGTCGGCGGCGAAGGCGTGCAGGAGGGCGTCGTGCTCGCCATCGAAATCCACCGGCGGCACCCCGAAACGGGCACACAACTCGGTGTTGAACGCCGGGGTCGCCTTCATCCACCGGCCGTTGACGTAGAGATGGCTGTAGCCGTGATAGACGAACAGGTCCGTGCCGCCCATGAGCGCTCGCAACGCTTCGGTCTGCAAATGATTTCGGACGTCGGCAAACCCCAGTAGCGCCGGAATCCCTGCCGCACGGCACACCGCGGTCAAGAGCACCGCCTTCGGGACGCAATAGGCGCGCCCGGTCTCGAGGACGAAGCTTGCTCGATAATGGGCGGGATCGTCCGACACCGTGTAGGGGTCGTACCGGATCTGGTCGCGGACGGCGGCGAAGAGGCGCTTCGCCTTGTCCCGGTCGGTGCCCGCATCCCCAACCGCGGCGGCGGTGAACGCCCGGACGGACTCGTGCTCGATGTCGAGGAAGTCGGTCGCCCACGAGTGCGCCAGCGGTGCCTTATTCATCTGCGCTCCAGAGTTATCGGCAACCCGTCGACCGGAATGGGGAGCGAGGTGTTGTCCCACCTCGCTTCATACTGATCGGGGACCGTCCAGGTGTAGGTGCGTAGCATGTGGTGCAGAATCGCCTTGACTTCGAGGGTGCCGAAGTGCAGACCGATGCACTTGTGTACCCCTCCTCCGAAGGGGATCCACCCGAGGCGGTGATTCTGGTCCTCACGCCGCGGTTCGCTGAAGCGGTCAGGGTCAAAGGTGTCGGGGTCGGTCCAGCACGACTCGTCGAAGTGGTTCACCGACGGAGCCACGGCCACCAGGGTGTCCGCCGGGATGTGGTGGCCGGCGATATCCACGTCTTCGACCGTCTTGCGCATCACGATGGGCACGGGCGCCACCAGACGGAGTGTCTCCTTGATCACCAGGTCGAGAGTCTCCAGTGAGTCCAGGTCGTCGATGTCCGGGCGGCGTCCACCGAGTCGGTCGGACTCGGCCCGCGCCCGTTCCTGCCAGGCCGGGTGCTTGGCGAGGAAGTAGGCGGCAGCGGTGGTGGTGATGGTCGATGTGTCGTGGGCCGCCATCATCAAGAAGATCATGTGGCTAACGACGTCCTCATCGGTGAACGCCTCACCGTCGGCCGTGCGCGCATGGCACAGCCCCGCAAAGAGGTCGCCTCCTTGGCCACTTCGAGCCGCCGGCAGGTGCCGGGTGAAGTAGTCCTCCAAGAGCGCGCGCCCACGGACTCCCGCTCGCCAACGAGTCCCCGGTAACGGGAAACGGATGATCGAGCTGGCCGCACGCACGGTGGCCACGAAGGCGTCGTTGATGGCATCGGTATCCTCGCTACCCCCCCGACCTGCCATGAAGACCTTCGTGGCGACGTCGAGAGTTAGTGCCTTCAGCAGCGGGTAGATGCGCGTGGTGGATTGTCCCGCTGTCCACCCTGGGATGCTGGCCTCCAGCGTCGGGCCGAGCTGGTCGACGTAGCCGGCGAGTCGGTCGCGGGTGAACGCCTCCTGCATGATCCGCCGATGCATCCTGTGTTCGTCGAAGCTCATCAACATCAGGCCCCGATGAAAAAAGGCATCGATGAGATAGGTCCACCCGTCCTGGGAGAACGACTTCGCCTTGGTGGTCAGCACCTCCTGTATGGCATCCGGTCCGGCAACCGCCACTATTTTCGTGCCGAAGGCGCCCATCCACGACACAGGTCCTAGCCGCTGGTACCTGGCCCGGGAGAAGTTAGATCCGAACCGGATGTAGTCCAGGGTGTGACCGAGCAGAGGCATGCCAGCGGTCCCTAAGACCGGTTTGAGGCCTGACCCCGCCGGGGGCGGGGCGAGCTCTCGGACAGGCCACCGGTCACTGGCCCCGAGCAGGGCCGCGTCGACCCGACTCGGCAGTGGCACCATGAGGACCGACGAGAGTCGCTCACGACCCTTCGCCAGCGGGAGATGGATAATGTTCGTCACTTGTGTTCCTTTCCGAAACGCAGCCCGCACTCACCATTTCGTACCCATCGCCCGAAGACCCGTCATCTCAGGCGGAGCTGGCAAGCGCCAGTTCAGTTCGGTCGATGGGGAGTTGCTGCGTGATTACCCGCTTGCTGAACATGAAGTCACGGGGGCGGTTGATGCAGTCGGCGCCAATAAGCTCTCCCTCACGGAGGTAGAAGCAGGTGAAGTCGCGGTCTCGGGTCGGGTCTCCGCTGAGGATGACTTCGTCGTAACCGGTGTTCAGACCGGCGATCTGGAGCTTGAGATCATATTGATCCGACCAGAACCATGGAAGCGCCGCTATCTTCTTGGACTTCCCACACACCGTCGCGGCAGCGACCTTGGCTTGCTCGTGCGCGCTCGGCACAGACTCCAGGCGTAGAGGGCGGCTGTAGCGAGCCATGCTGTGGCTTGCGCAATCCCCGGCGGCCACGATGTCGGGGTCGCTGGTCCGGGCCTGGTCGTCGATCACGACGCCGTTATCAATGACCAGACCTGCGGCGGCGGCAAGATCGGTGTTCGGCTCAACGCCGATGCCGACAATGACGAGGTCAGCGGGAATTGACTCGCCACCGGACAGAACTACTTCACGGACCCTGTCCTCGCCGGACAGAACCTCGACCAGCACACCCGTCCGGATTTTCACGCCCTCCTGCCGGTGAATACGGTCGAAGAACGCTGATACTTCGGGGGCAGTGACCCGCTCAAGGACGCGCCCAGTCGCCTCGAGCACGGTGACCTCCAGCCCCAGTGCACGCAACGAGGCAGCCGTCTCCAGTCCGATGTAACCGCCGCCGATGATCACTGCCCGACGTCCTGCGTGGGCGGCCACTCGGATCATCTCGACGTCTGCGACTGTGCGTAAGTAGTAGACTCCGGCCAAGTTGGCTCCCGGGGTGGGGAGTCGCCGAGGGCGGGCGCCAGTGCACAGCGCAAGCTGGTCGTAAGCTAGTGCGCCGCCGGTACTCAGTGAGAGATGACCACCCGAGCGGTCGATCGCCTCCACCGTCGCATTCAGGACTTGGATTCCCTGCTTGCTATAGAAATCGGCATTGCGGATCGCAAGCTCGTCGAGTGTGCTCTTCCCGGCCAGGTACGCCTTCGACAAAGGAGGGCGTTGGTAGGGCAACGTCGACTCATCGCCGATGAGAACGATCTCGCCGGTCCACCCTTCCTGTCGAAGACTGGCCGCGAGTTGGGCTCCGGCATGGCTGGCCCCGACGACGAGGGCCCGATGTAAGGTCATACGTCGGATTTCGGGGTGAGACGGACCATCATCTTGCTGATGCCCCTGACAAAGTTGGACTGCACATACTCGGGCTCGCCGACGACCTCGATCTTTTCGAAGCGAGAAAGCAACTCTTCCCAGAGAATCCGCAGCTGTAATTCCGCCAGTCGGTTGCCCATGCAGCGGTGGACACCGAAGCCGAAGGAGATGTGGTTGCGAGCGTTGGCCCGGTCGATGATGAAGTCGTCGGGCCGATCGAACATCCGCTCATCACGGTTGCCTGAGGCGTACCACATCACTACCTTGTCGCCCTTGCGGATGAACTGCCCGTTCAGCACGGTGTCGGCCTTGGCGATCCGGCGCATGTAGGCCAACGGTGTTTGCCACCGAATGATCTCCGAGACCATATTGGGGATCAGGTCAGGGTTCGCCTTCAGCTTCTCGAACTGGTCAGGGAACCGGTTCAACGCGAGAACACCGCCGCTCATCGAGTTCCGCGTCGTGTCGTTGCCTCCGACGATCAGCAACACAAGGTTGCCCAGGAACTCCATCGGTCGGTCGATCAGATCCTTGGTGTCTTCGTTGCTCTGCAACAGGGTGATCAAGTCGAATCCGGGTTCCTCCCCGGCAGCTGTCCGGGCAGCCTTGTCGCGCCAGAGAGTGCTGAGACCTCGCGCCATGTCGCGCATGCCGCGGAACACCTCGTCATTGTCCGAGGGGCCGCCGTTGGCTTGCTCCATCGAGGATGCGAGATCAGACCAGTAAGCGAGCTTGCGGCGCTGCTCGTAGGGAAAGTCCAGGAGGGTCGCAAGCATCCGAGCGGTCAACTCGACCGAGACGTTCTGGACCCAGTCGAACGGCTGATCCACGGGCAGGTTGTCCAGCACCTCCTGGACGCGCGATCGAATCAGACCCTCCATCTCACGCAGGTTCTTCGGTGCGACCACGCCTTGGACAGCGGCCCGCTGCGCGTCGTGTCGTGGCGGATCCATCGCTATGAACATCTCGATATCAAGAAAACGAGGTGGAACCCCGATGACGATCAACGGCTCGGCGGAGAAGACCTCGTGGTTCTTGTCGACGGCCATGATGTCGGCATGCCTTGTGACGGACCAGAACGGCCCGAACGGACTGTTAGGCTGGTAGTGGACCGGAGCCTCGTTGCGTACGCGCTCGAAGTACGACTGCCAGCGCCCCTGGCGATAGAGGAAAGGGTTGCTGAGGTCGATGTCGGCGAGTTCGACGTCCTCCACAGGAGGGATGGGGCTCTCGATGAAAAGCCTCTCTCCGTTCGCTCCGGTCACCCATCGCCGCGTCTTGTCGTACAGTTGTGCGCCCTGGATCTGCCGCTCCATCGGGATAGTCGACTGAACCTTAGCGGCGATTGCCTCAGAAAACTTCATTGCGTCTTATCGTCTCTCTCGTCGTCACATCTGAAACTCAGGCATTAGGACGGTCAGGCCGTCCCACGCCTCGGAGACCGGAATCTGGCAGGACAGTCGAGAGGTCGGTTGACGCTCAGGGTTCATCGCGAGCATCTCCTCCTCGTCGGAGCCGGAGAGGCCCACCTCCTCGGACCACTGCGGATCGACGATCACATGGCAGGTGCCGCACGCGGCCTCGCCTCCGCAGTCGCCGTCGATGCCGGGCACTGCATTGTTGGTCGCGACCTGCATCAGCGACTGTCCTTCTTGGAAAGGGACCTCGTGCTTCTTGCCGTCGTGTGAGACAAAGGTGACAACTGCCATAACCAACTCCTGATACGTTGTCCTCGCCTTGGGAACTTGATCAAAGTGTCGTCGGGGATGACCGCTACGGCTATGTTCTGCGGAGTCAAAAACTTGTGAATTCGGCTCAAAGGGATCTGGTGAACCAATGATCCTCGATGACGAGGGTGTGCCCCCGCTCCTGTTCGTGCAATTGCTCGAGCGCCAAGCATTCGACCCAGACGCCGTCGCGCGGCTTCGCAACATCATGTCTCGCGAAGGAACCGACGAGGCGACGCTGATTCAGCGCGACGTTCAGGCCCCCATACGGTGGTTTCGGGAGGTCTACCCCGAACTCGACGTCGACCAGGCAACACTGCTCGGCTTTGCGTTCGCTGAACAGGCCCAGTTGACGTCCTTCGGCCCGTTGAGTTCTCCGCTGGTCAGCGCAGGCTCGGTAGCCGAGATCGTGGAGTTGCTCACCTATCTGCCGTTGATCTCGACAGCTCTCAGTCCACAGTTCCATCCAAGTGACCACGGCCTCACCATCGGGTTCACCGCACACACAAGCGATCCGGCCCTGGACTGCCTGGTCGTCGCCTACTGCGGGTCGGCGCTACTGCGACTGCTTGACATGCTCGCCGGCGACATGCCTACCGTCACACTCCACTTGAGTTGGCCGGTGCCGCCCCTCCTGTCCAATCATGAGGACTTAATAGCCGGGCGCCTGTTTTTCGGCGCTCCGATGTCCTTCCTTCATGTTCCCGCGGACACGCTTAACGAGGTTTGCCGGTTCTCCGATCCCCTCACATACCGACTCGCCATCGGCGATCTGCAGCGAACTCTCGACCAGCGGGGCAGGACCACGTCGTTTTCGGAGAAGACGAGACGGCTGCTGGAGAAGGAGCCCGCACAGGGGAGTATCCACTGGGTCGCACGCGAGTTGTCGATATCCGTCAGCACACTCAAGCGGCGCCTCTCCGAAGAGGGGACCACTTTCCGCGAGTTGCGCCAGTCATTCCTGCGCGAGCGTGCGATGCTGCGGCTACTCGACCGATCAATGTCGGTGACTGAGGTCGCCACGGAGCTCGGATACAGTGACCTCACCAACTTCTCACACGCCTTCAAGCGATGGACCGGCCGTTCTCCGAACGAGTTCCGGCATCCATGACGCTGAGCCGCCCGGTCTCCGGCGGGTTGAGGGGGCTGGCGGATGCGGTAAATCAGTGTGGGGCCGTTCCCAGTGCATGAGATCAGTGGTACTCCAGGGGCCGACCAAGATTTCGGTCCGACAGGATCTTCCTGAGTCTCGGGGTCACCGCAACGGCGTGATCAGTGGTGGAATCCGCGTCGACGTGGGCACTTTGCAGCCAAAGCGAGGGGTTATGCCTGCTGTGTGGGCATGGGCATGTGCTCGGGCATGATCATCTTTCTCGGAAGTGACAGCTCCGCATGGGAACCTAGATTTTCCGGATTGAAGGCAGGTGCTGCGGCAGTTGTGGCCGCGGGCCGGAGCGCCAGCCGACCACCTTTGTTCGAGAACGCCTGCTTGGGCACGTCAAGACACCCCCGAAGTTGGGCGCGGCCGCGTCGAGTAACCGGTTGCGTGAGCGTGCTAGCCGCGGATCGGCCTGCTCGTCGACTGCGGTGAGTGAGTCGGTCGTGGCGTGGTCCGGGGCGGTCATGGGAGCGCGCTCCTCCGATTCGTCTCGTTCAGCCCTGGGCGTATGTGTCGACTCTATCCCGAGCCCCCACCACTATGATACGAATGGTCTCGTACCGAGACTGTTGGTCTTTGAGTTGGGAGGCGCCGGTGGACACACCTGGGACGGGCGCTGTTGAGATCGACCGGTGGACCAGGGCCGAGTGGTGGATGCTGACGGTGTCGTGCCTGGCGGTGGCGCTGGTGGTCGCGGCCATGGCGGCGTTGTACTCGGCGTTGCCGCAGATCGCGGTCGAGACCGGGGCGACGCAAGCCCAGTTGACCTGGATCGTCGACGGTTACACGCTGGTGCTGGCGTGTCTTGTGCTGCCTGCCGGAGCAATCGGTGACCGTTACGGGCGTCGCGGTGTGCTGGTCACGGGGCTGGCGGTGTTCTCGGTCGCGTCGGCGCTGCCGCTGCTGCTGGCCGACCCGGTGTGGCTGATCGCAGCGCGCGCGCTGGCCGGGGTGGGCGCGGCGCTGGTGATGCCTTCGACGCTGTCGATCCTGACCGCGGGGTTCGCCGCTGCCCATCGTGGCCGGGCGGTGGGGGTGTGGGCCGGAGTTGCGGGGTCAGGGGCAGTGCTGGGCATCCTCGGCGCCGGGGTACTGCTCGAGCGGTGGTCATGGCCTTCGGTGTTCGTCGGGTTGACCGTGGCGGGGGTGGTGCTGGCGGGGTTGGCGTGCACTATCGCCGAGTCCCGAGAGAGCGAGCATCCCCCGGTGGACTGGGTGGGTGCGGCGGTGGTGGCCGTCGCGATCGCGGCGATCGTGTTCGCCGCGATCGAGGTTCCCGCGCGGGGCTGGGCCGACCAGCTCGTCGCCGCTATCGCCGGGGTCGGTCTCCTGGCAGCGGTGGTGTTTGTGATCGTAGAGCTGCGGTCTTCTGCGCCACTGCTGGACGTGCGGTTGTTCGCCCGCCGCGGTTTCGGGGCCGGCTCGCTGTCGGTGACCATCCAGTTCCTGGTTACCTTCGGAGTGTTCCTGCTGTTGGTGCAGTACCTGCAGCTGATCCTCGGCTATGGGCCGCTGGCCTCGGCACTGGCGTTGGCGCCGATGGTGGTGCCGCTGGTCGTGATCTCGGTAATCGCACCGTGGTTGTCGAGCCTCGTCGGGTTGAAAGTGATGACCGTCTCAGGACTGCTTGCCATCGCTGCCGGACTGGTGCTGGTAAGCCGGTTGACCGTGGCCGCGGACTATCCCGGCCTGCTGTGGCCGCTGCTGATCATGAGCGCGGGTCTGGGATTGTGCACCGCCCCGGCGACCTACGCCATCGTCGCCGACACCCCTGCGGCCAAACAGGGGGTCGCCGCCGCGGTCAACGACGCTGCCCGCGAGATCGGCGCCGCGATCGGGATCGCCGTGGCTGGCAGCGTGCTCGCCGCAGGCTATACCCACCACATCCAGCCCGCTCTGCCCCAGCTTCCCGAGCCCGCCCGCGGCCCGGTCGCCGATTCCCTGGCCGCTGCTCTGCAGGTCGCTGACCAGGCCGGACCGGCGGCCCAACCGCTGGCCGAGTTCGCCAAGGCAGCGTTCGTGCACGGCAGCAGCCAGGCCGCGCTCACGCTGGCCGCCCTCACCGCCGCCGGGGCGATCGTGCTGGCAGTCCTCTCTCCCGGCCCCACCACCCGCCGCTCCCGCGCGTCACGCACTCACACGAACACCCCTCCCCGCTCGAACACCCCCTTCTCGTGAAAGAGGCCCCATCATGACGGCCTATCGCACGATCCTCGTCGACACCGACGGATCCGACTACTCCTACCGCGTGGTCGACCACGCCGCCGAGCTGGCTCACGTCACCCACGCCCGACTCCTGATCATCTGCGCCCGTCACGACATCGACGAACGCGCACTCGGTACTGACGTCGACCGGCTGCGAGGTACCACACCCACCGACGCCATCCTGCGCACCGCGCACCAACATGCGATCGCCCACGGCGCCGTCGACATCGAAACTCGCATCCTGCCCGAGCCCACCGTCCGCGCACTGTTTCACCTAGCCGGCCCGACCGCCGACGACCTCATCGTCACCGCGAACCCCCACCGGTCACCACTGGCCCGGCTACTATTACCTCGCCGGCCGAGCTTGCCCACAAAGCCCACTGCGACATCCTCATTGCTAATGGTGAGGACACCTACGGAAGGCGTCCATGACCGAGCACACACCCAACACCAACACACCCGAGACCGCCGGCCCCGAACCTTTCGAGGCCGAGGACTGGATCCGTACCTTCGCTGTGGCGCCGCCCGAACACGTCGACCTGCCGCCTCACCACCCCCACTGCCTTGGTTGCGGACCGGCTAACCCTCACGGCCACCAGTTGCGCGTCCGACGCGACGCACACGGCGTCTACGCCCACCACAGCTTCGATTCCCGCCATGTCGGCGCCCCAGCGATTGCCCACGGGGGCGCGGTCGCCACCGTCCTCGACGACTTGTTCGGGTTTCTGCTCTACACCGTGGGAGAGCTCGCCGTCACCCGCCACCTCGCTATCGACTACCTCGCCCCGGTCCTGCTCGACACCCCCTACACCCTCCGCTCTCACATCCACTCCCGAGCAGGCCGCAAACTACACCTGCGAGCCACCATCGAAAACAACCACGCCCACGTGGTCACTACCGCCACCGCACTGTTCCTCATCGTCGACATCGACCACTTCCTGACCCCCCGACACAACGCCTCGGCGGCGACCGCGCCCACTACACACGAAGACCAACAAGGCCCTCAGATGGACAGTCCCTGACGTGTCCCTCTAGCCGATCCGCGGGGACTGTTTCTTATTCGGTGTTTCGGCCCGAGCCGCTGAGTAAACGCTCAGCGAGGGAGGTGCCGTGATGACGACATTGGAAGATATGACGAAGAAAAAGGCCGAGCCCTCCGCGGAAGCTGCGGCGCGCGCCATCAGGTCGCAGAACGCGGCGTTGCGGCCGTGTTCGGTCACGACGACGGGACGGTGCTCATGGTTTCAGGGTGAGAGATTGCGTGAGGATCGCATCCCGGTTCCGCGCACCCGTTTGCCGGTGTGGGGCGAACTCGGCCGGTCGGGTTCGACTCGTGGCAGCAGAGCGTGACTACGTGCTGATTGTCGCCGCGGCCGATAGTCGTCTCTCGTGTTGAACTATGGGCAGGTGGGGCGCAGTATTTACAGATGAAGACCGAAGAGGAAGAGCGTCTGATCGCTCATGCGGTGAGTAGGTTGTCTGCGAAGTATCCGTCGATCTCGGCTGATGTCGTGGCGGACGCTGTGGCGTCTGCTCATGCTCATTTCGACGACAAGGTGCGTGATTTCGTTCCTCTGCTCGTCGAGCGCATGGCGGGGGAGAAACTTTCCTCGCTGGTCGCTTCATAAAGGCCGTGTCCGCGGCCGAAGAGTCCGATATTGCGCAGGCGAGAGTGTTTCTGGCTCTGTTGAATTCGGAGATCGACGAGTTGTCGGAGCGGATCGAATCCGCGCTGCGCCTGGTGCGGGGTACGCGCCCGGTCGCACCTGAGTTGGCGTCGGCGGCGCGCACCGATGCGGCGGCTCTGCGTAAGGACCTTCATCGGGTGCACGCTCTTGTCGAGCAACTGACACGCCGGTTTCCTACCGCCAATGTGCCCGCGGAAGTGCCTGCCGCACATTCTTTCCGCAGCTGATCGGTTTCCGTCGCAGCGCTGATCGCGTTCGGTGCGCGGTCAGCCGCTATCCTGAGTCGCCCTCTTCTGCATGGGCAGGGAAGCACAGGGACGGTGAGCTGCGGGGATGGATCGACAACCACCATCGAGTGCTGCCGCTGCTGTGGTCGACTGCGCCGTCTATGTCGACGGGGTGCGACTCCCCGGCACTCACACACCGGAGAGTGCGTTGGATGAGGTTCGGCGTCGGGGTTCGGGGTTCGTGTGGCTCGGGTTGTTCGCACCGACCTTCGAGCAGATGACGGCAATCGCCCAGACGTACGGCCTGCACGAATTGGTCGCCGAGGACTCGGTGCACGCGCATCAACGCCCCAAACTCGAACAATACGACAAGGTGACCGTGTTGGTGATGCGCACGGCCCACTACCTTTCACCGACCTCGATCCGCACCGCCGACGACATCGTCGAAACCGGTGAGATTCTCGCTGCTGTCGGGTCGGATTTCATCGTCACCGTCCGGCACGGCGCGCATACCGCGTTGGCGGGCGTGCGCGCCGAACTCGAAGGATCGCCGGAACACCTGCAAATCGGGCCGTGGGCTGTCCTGCACGCGGTGATCGACCGGATCGTCGACGGTTACCTGGGAGTGGTCGGATCGGTCGACGTCGATATCGACACTTTGGAAGTGGAACTGCTCAGCCCCGATCGTCACACCCCTATCGAGCAGATCTACCTCGTCAAACGCGAAGTGCTCGAATTACGGCGTTCGGTCAACCCCCTCGCTGCGGCGCTGTCCACGCTCGCTGCCGCCACTGCGTTGCCGGAGCCGATTCCCAAGGACGTACACCGGCATCTGCGTGATGTCGCCGAACACCACGCCGCGGTGGCGGAACGGATCGTCGAGTTCGACGATGTCATCAGCTCTCTCGTCGCTGCGACTCTTGCTCGGGTCAATGTTCAGCAGAACACCGATTTGCGCAAGATCACCGCGTGGGCGTCGGTGGCGGCGTTCGTGACTGCGTTCGCCGGGATCTACGGCATGAACTTTCAGGACATGCCGGAACTGCGATGGCGATACGGGTACCTGCTGTGGTGGATCATCGCGGTGACCGGCGCGGTGTCGTTGTTCACCTTGTTCCGCCGAAAACGCTGGCTGTAAAGGCCAGCATCTGAAGGTCTTGGCCGGCTGCGGCCGGAACTCCTCGAACCGAACGGAGGTGAACGACCGAACCGCCCTGCCTCCGCGCGACCACGCTGTTGCCGGGCGGGATTGCGCAGCAGGTCAGGTCGAAACCACTGTTACGCAGATCGATTCCGTTAGTCTCAACCGTCCGTGAATGGTGGGTGTGCAGGCGATCGACGATCGGGGATCGAAGAAGGAGGGGGACAGGTGTTCGGTAGCGCCGGCAATGATGCTCGACTAGTGCGTCCGCCTGCGCTGGGCACCGCCCTCGCTGCCGTGCCCTTTCTCGCGATAATTGCGGGAGTCCGCTACGACTGGTGGCAGTACCCCACAGCCGCAGTCATTTTCCTCGAACCCGCCACGGTATGTTTCGCGCTCCTGGGACTCCTTGCCATCGGGGTGTTCTGGGTTGTCCGGTCCTACGGTTTCTGGAAACGGGAGCAGCGCCTGTCGTGGCGGATGGGACCTGCCCCTCTGGTCGTGGTAGCGACTGCTCTCGTGTTCTTCACGGTGCAAACGCCAACGGATCGCGCTTTCGATCGAGCCAATCCAGAGATGGCGGAGCTTGCGGACTCGATGCTGCGTGACGGTACCGAGCATCTCGGCCCCACCGAGATCGACGGTTACGAATTCTCCACTGTCTTCATCCGGGTGGACAACTGTGTGTACTTCGTCGATAGCAGGCGGAGCACCCCCACTGAGGTCGTGGGGTGGTTGTACACAGCGAATTGCACTCCGAATTTGGATCGGTTCCGCCGGCTCAAACCCGTTGCTGAGAACTGGTTTTCCTTCGAGCAGGGCACCTAGAGGTCTTGTCTGGACCTATGAGATCTCAACGCAGCTGGGTCTTGTAACGCGTGGCGCAGCGTGCGAAATGTGCTCGTCTACCAATGTGAGGGGAAATGCGAAATCTTCAGATCTCGGTGTTGGCTTTGTTCGTGCTCATTGTCGTGGTGGCTGTTTCCGTGTGGTCGGAGAGCGAGTATGTCCGCACACCGTTGTTGATTGCTTCGGCTGTGACACTGATATTGGTGATCCTGTTGGAGATCAACATCCGCCGCTTGAAATGAGTGCGCGGAGAACATTGGGGAAACAACTTGAAAAACAACGAGGGGATCGACCGCGGGCGCGATGGATGCCCGCAGCGCTCTGGGTCGGTCCGAGGGTGGCATCGCTGAGGTCCGCCCTTCTACATAGCGATACGGTGAGGCGATGCGAAAGCTGAGGTCGTTGGGTGAATGGGTAGCAGCTGATCCGCCTGCATCGTCGAAGCCTCCGGGGCCGATTCTTCTTGCGTTCACTGTTGTTCCGGTTCTTGTGTTGATGTGTAGGCATTACGGGTGGTGGCCTTCCCCGTTCGGGGGTTTCCGATGGTTGGATCCTTTGCTCGTTTCTGCTGCGGCGTTGGTCATTCTGGTGATGGTGGGGTTGGTGTGGGCGATCCGCACGCTGTACGTCGTGGGTCAGGACCGGCGCTGGTCGTGGTGGATCCTGCCTGCGCCGCTCGTCGTCACCGCCGCGGTCGCTGTGGTGATGTTGGTGCCTCAGGTGTCTTTCCTCGACAAGAGCGGAGAATTCGAGACCATCGCACTCGACCTCCTCAAGAATGCGGGAACTGTTGCCGAACAGTTGGAGATCGGCTCGTTCGATATTCGTCGCACCCGTGTCGTACCTCCTGATGAGGTCTATTTCATCGACAACGGCAGCATGTTCACCACGACGCGGGGGTGGGTGTACTCACCCAGCGGGACACTTTCTGGGTTCGGCCACTTCTCTGCAACGCATCTCGGCGGCCCCTGGTACGAGTTCACAGCGATCTGGCGCGACTAGCTCAACTGTTCGTTCGCCATGAAAGGACTTGAGAAATAGCGCCGCTCGCGGTTCTGGGGCCGGTGGCTGTTGTTTCTACTGCGCGACACCTGTTGCAATCTGCTAGGTTCGCGGTGAAAGCCTTTGAGCTGCAACGACCGTGTTCCCAAATATCTGAGACGGCGCTGTACCCCAAGAGAATGTGCAGCGATCCTGCTCGACGGAATGGACTTAGTTGTCCTCGGGCTGGCCGGTGCCGCCGTTCCGCCGACCAGAGCGCGCGCGGTGGTCGCCCGTGCACGCAGCAAAGGTTCCTGCCTGGTGGTCACCGAAGGGCGATGGGACGGTGCGGATATCCGCATCGACTCCCACGTCACCAATTACACGGGGATCGGGCAGGGCTATGGCCGCATCACAGGCTTCTCCGTCGATATCGAGGTCAAGTGGGCCGGGGGATACGCCCCGGTCCGGCAGGTTCGATCTGAGCCCCACAGCCCGGGCAGTGGGGTGGACGGCCCACGCTCCCGAACAATCGGCTCCGCTTCCACTTCCGCAGGCGCTATGACCGCCCCGGACTTCAACGGCTGGCAGGAGCCGTGGCCACTGACCCCGACCCTGCGCCCACTACTCCCACAGCCCCAGCCGGTCATCGTCGAAACGAACCGCGCCCTGCCCTTGGCGAAGAACGCCACGCGCCCCGACAAGCTCCCTCTGCGCGTACTCGCCGGAGGACTCCGCCTCGAAGGCACCATGCCAAAAAGCTCTATGCGTGGGCGCTCCTCAGTTCTCTGCACTAAGCAAGCCTTCTCGTCTGAAACAAGGCGGATCCGATGCCTCGTTGACCCCCAGGACCCCGGTGCGCGCCCACCTCGTCGGATGCGCGGCTGTAGATACCGACGGCACCCAACTTCATCGAGACAGGATCGCCACCTGATCAGGGACCAACGTGCGATAGCCATCGAGATACACACGCCCACAACCGTCGAGTTCGACAAACACCGTCGCTCCACCCGATCCATCGGCCCGCAGAAGTTCGGTGTGCGCGACACGGGAAGCGGATCGGGTACACGGCGGCGCAATAGGCGCTGTCGTCACAGCCCGAGCCAGTTCAATACTCTCCTCGCGCGAGAGGCGCACACTCGATTCTGTCGAAAACTCCTCACCCTCAACAACATAGCGGCAAACCAGCTCAATCCTGAGGGGAAACCCGGTCCGGGATCTGTTTTCCATTGCGGCAAAACATCTTTGATGTAATCGCCAAAGGGGTTCTCTCTCGAAATTTTTCCAGTGAAGCCCTAGCTTGAAACCGCGCGGTCGGTTAGTCTCACACGGAATCACTTGCTGGCCTTAGCTAACCGGTCAATTTCGCAGGCAGCCATTTCGCTGAGCTGCTGCACCTCACTGGAGGTACTCCGCGTGGTCAAAACGAATTTGTGGAAACGTCGCACACTGGTCTCGGTCGTACTCATGGTGCTATCCCTGGCTGTTGCACCTGTGGCCGGCGCCTCGCCAGACACACTCGACCAACCTGCCCCTGAGTCGCCCGCTGTAGAGGAATATCCCTCGACTGATCTTCCTCCGGAAATGATGCAAGTTCCCGGTGCTGGGCAGCAGTGTGTCAATACTGCGCTCGAGCGCAACATCTCCAACTGGGTCTGCAACGGAGCGATGTTGATTACTCCCGACGGCCAGGAGGTGCTTCCGGTCGTCCCTCGCCCTGACCTTGTGGAGCCGGTGCCACCTCCGAATCCGCAGTCACGGCTAAATGATGATCCTGACTACGACCTCTGGTGTGAACCGGATTCGAGTTCCCCATGCATCAGGGAAATCGCCCAGTACCAGTCGGAAGCGAAGAGCAACATGATCTACGGCGACGAAGACGGTGTGGTGGGAACCTTCGATTGGATCGTTCATTTGAATTTGAACGGACGGTCCACACGAATCACTACAACAGTGATCCATGACGAAGGACCTTCGCTGAATTTCATTCGGCACGACGCCCATTGCCGTGAAGTGGTTCCCGGACCGATCCTGGATACGAGTTGCGGAATCAACTACATGGGATCACCGTTCACTGTCTCGGAGGCGAGCCCCAGATTCAACTACGGACCAGCTCAAGGGTCGAACATCGTCGATGCCGGCACGTACTTCATCGAAGGGCGTATGCAGTTTCAGCCATCCGGCTACGACTATGTCTGGTCGATCCCGACAACGGCTTCAGTATGGGGTCCTGGGCCACAGAGCGAACGATTTATCTGCCCCACCCAAAACCGAGTCTGCTATTTCAATCGCTGATCCGAAACCCCCTGCACGTCAATGTCTCTGCCTGACAACCAAGCAAAGGACAAAGGTATGACATCTCTACGAAAAATCATTCCAGGAGCGATCGCCGCAGCAGCTGTTCTTGCACTGGTAGGTGCGTCCCCAGCTCAAGCGGAGGTGCGCACCGGTTGGATCGGACCCACTCCACCGGTCAACGGCACGATCTTCCTCCACACCTCGACTATCGACAACGGGGGAGTGCCCATCGCGAGCAGTCGGATCTACACCTCGTTCGCCAACGTGGTCTCCCCGGGCATCATGGGAGCGAAGGCGCGGCTGTTCCGCGAGGGCGCCCTGTGCAGTGCCACCGATTACCGGTTCAATGCCCTCATCTCCAACTCCCAAGTTGCCAGCACGCAAAGGGACTGCGGTGCAGGCTTTTACAACAGTCACGGATTCGTAGCAGTTCTCAACCAGTCGAACGGCGCCATCAACGAATACGTCACGTTCCCGACCGATCCGCTCCAGTTCCCTGCGCCCTCAGCTCTTCAGCGCCAGCCAGCTCTCACGGCGGGCGAGAGCGGAGTCAACGCAAGGGGCGAGAGTTACGGGGACGCGCTGAACGTTCAAAGCGACGCTGAGCTGCCTGACTTGGTCAGTGCTATCGGATCCGACCTGCAAGCCGGATTCGTCCGTGCCAGTGATCTGACGGCGCAACCGTCCACCGATACCGCGACCACGAGAATTGTGCCGCTTCTTTCGCGAGAGGGCGAGACAATCGGCCAATTCCAGATCGGGTAGTCGACAAGCTCACCTCGGCGGCACACACTCTGATGGTGTGTGCCGTCGAGGTGATGTCAGGAGGTCCTACTGATGAGCCAGCAGTGGAGCGATTTCCCGGTCTCCCACGAGCCGAGCAGTCTGCCGGATACCGTCGAGGGTGGGCACTATGTGCGAGTCGCAATGACCAGCCACGATCTGATGACCGTGTGGGCGGCAGGACCGGCCCGCGCTTTCCGTGTTGCCGTCCCGATCTCGGCTCGCCCCCCGGTCAAGGTCACTCACACAAACCCGCGGACTGGCCAGCGAGAGAGTCACTTCGAGGAGTTCACCGACGACGATCAAAGAACGATCGATGAGTTCGTCAATTTCGGCCTTCAGCTGGCGGGAATCGCGAAGTTCCCCAGCGGTTTCGACTGGTATGTACGAGTGCCCAGTCGAATCAAGGATGCGGCGGAGCTTGCGGACGAACTTCGCGCCAAGAATTCAGCGCCGGACGAAGTCGAAGCGTTGACGATTATCACCGCTACGTACAACAGGCTTCTGGCCGATTGAATCTGCTGGCAGATGCTGGCCCCGCCGGGCTGTAGATGTCACGTATTTTTTCGCATGGGGGACGTGTCGTTTAGCCATGTCAAAGGGCCTAAATGCGCGCCGGATGTTCTGAAACCAGCCCTCTGGCGCGGTACAGGTTCGGCCGGTCGGGTCTCTCAGAGCTAGGGGACAGGGCGTTGCCGTAGCGTTCATGGTCCAGGACGGGACGCCCTAGCGCCGAGGACTGCGCGCTTCAATGCGCCTTGTCTGAGCGATTTCAACTGTGTCCGCTCCGGGACGCCGAGTTTGGTCATCGCGACGAGCACCAGCAGGGCGACCCCAGGTTCATAGAGGTTGTACCAGACGGTTT
>NZ_CP014941.1:4287500-6314891 GCF_002079265.1 Rhodococcus sp. BH4 | reverse complement strand
ACGGCCGTATGCACACTGTGAATGGAATCTGCGGAATGATGTAAGTATCGGCGTGTCGCCGTGGTTGCCGCGGGAGGGCTCCGAATCGGGCTGGTTTGACCTTGGCAACGGTGGTAAGTAACCTCGAACGGTCACCCGCTGGTGGTGATCGCTTCGTGCTGGCTACATATGTCAGGTCGGATCGGTCTTCCAAGCCACAACGAGTGAAGTTGATTGTTCTGTACCTGTTGGATCCAAAGGCGCCGTAAGGCGTCGATCACTGAATGACGCCGGGAGGCGTCAATGAACTTCGAGGAGTGTTGACCGTGGCCAAGGGCAAGCGGACGTTCCAGCCGAATAATCGCCGCCGCGCGCGTGTTCACGGCTTCCGTCTTCGTATGCGTACCCGTGCGGGTCGTGCAATCGTTTCGGCGCGTCGCCGTAAGGGCCGCGATTCCCTCACCGCCTGATCTGATTTCGAGTTCAGGAGCTCGGGGTGTTGCCTGAGCCGTCTCGGTTGCGTCGCCACGCGGATTTCTCCGTGGCGGTGCGACGCGGGCGTCGTATGGGAAGACGCGACCTTGTCGTGCACGCGTTCGATCGCGAGCAAGTAGAGGCGCTGGTAGTAACAAATCACGGTCCCCGTTTCGGGCTGATCGTGAGCAAGGCTGTCGGGCCGGCGGTGATTCGACATCGAGTCGCACGCCGGCTTCGTCATATCTGTGCAGATTTCGTCGGGCAGGTTTCGCCGGAGACGGACGTGGTTATCCGCGCACTTCCGGGTGCAGCTACCGCCAGTTCAGCCGAACTGGCCAAGCAGTTGCGCGGGGGCCTGACCAAAATGAACCTATTGGTGTCGGTAAGTGAAGAGCCATGAGTACTCCGCTCTCTGAGCAGATCGAGACTCCCAGAGCCTCCCGTGTCATCACGGTGTTGAAGGCTGTGCGTCGCGCTCCCGCCACTGTTCTCATCTTCTGTATCGAGTTGTACCGGACGTATGTGTCGCCCTTGAGGATGCCGACCTGCCGGTTCACCCCCACCTGCAGTGAATACGCAGTCGAAGCGCTGCGCACTCACGGGGCGATCAAAGGCCTTTTCTTGACTGTGGTGCGGTTGGCGAAGTGTGCCCCCTGGCATTCTGGAGGGTGGGACCCTGTCCCTGCCCGTCGTGACCGTGATGCGGGTAGCCGCCATAGCTGTCCGGAAGCACGCGCAGCGTGTCACAGTCCGACGGACGAACAGAGGAGTACTTAGAGCCGTGCTCAATTTCATCTACTATCCGGTATCCGCGATTCTGTGGGTCTGGCACAAGGTCTTCGGGTTCATTCTCGGCCCGGACAACGGAATAGCCTGGGCGCTTTCCGTGGTGTTCCTGGTGTTCACCTTGCGTGCGGTTCTGTACAAGCCGTTCGTGAAGCAGGTCCGCACGACGCGTCAGATGCAGGAACTGCAGCCACAGATCAAGGCATTGCAGAAGAAGTATTCGGGCGACCGTCAGCGCCAGGCCGTCGAGATGCAGAAGCTCCAGAAGGAGCACGGATTCAACCCGATCATGGGCTGTCTCCCGGTCTTGGCTCAGGCTCCGGTGTTCATCGGTCTGTTCCACGTCCTGCGCTCGTTCAACCGCACCGGCACCGGCATGGGCCAGCTGGGCATGAGCGCCGAGGACAACCTCAACACCCCGAACTACGTCTTCTCGGCCACTGACGTCCAGTCGTTCCTGGATGCTCGTCTGTTCGGCGCGCCCATCTCGGCCGCGATCACGACGCCGGTTGCGCAGCTTCAGGCCTACGTCACCGAGAACGTTCCCGAGCTTCCGTCACGGCTGAACATCATCCTCGTGGCCGCTCCGCTGATGATCATCGCCAGCATCGCGACGCACTTCAACTCACGCGCTTCTGTTGCCCGTCAGAGCGAAGCAGCTGCCGCGAACCCGCAGTCCGCGATCATGAACAAGCTCGCCCTGTACGTCTTCCCGCTCGGTGTTCTGGTCGGTGGACCGTTCCTTCCGATCGCGATCCTCCTGTACTGGGTGTCGAACAACATCTGGACCTACGGTCAGCAGCACCTCGTCTTCCGCAAGATCGACGCGGAAGAAGAAGCCAAGAAGCAGGAAGCGATCACTCGCCGCAACGACAATGCGCCCAAGCCCGGTGCCCGTCCCGATCCCAGCAAGAAGAAGGGATCTCCGGCTGCGCTGAAGACCGCGGATTCAGCCGACGACGACGGTGACGCCCCGGAAGTTTCGCTCAAGAAGCCACAGCCGAAGCCCTCGGGTTCCAGTGGTGGTTCCACGTCGAAACCGAAACAGAACCGGCCACAGAGCAACCGCGGCAACTCCCCCAAGCGCAATAAACGGCGCTGATCCAGGAAAGAGAACGACCAATGTCCAGTGAAGCTGACATCGTTGTGGATGGAGAGAACGCAGACGTGAGCACCGAGACCACTGCGCCGGTTACCGATGTGGATGTAGACATCGACGATTCCGATGACGATTTGATCGAAGAGGGCGAGATCGCCGGCGACTACCTCGAGCAGTTGCTCGACGTTCTCGATTTCGACGGAGACATCGACCTTGACGTCGAGGGCGATCGGGCGATCGTCAGCATCGACGGTGGCGACGACCTGACCAAGCTCGTGGGACGCAAGGGTGAGGTTCTGGATGCTCTCCAGGAGCTGACTCGTCTGGCAGTTCAGCAGTCGACCGGAGAGCGCAGTCGCTTGATGCTCGACATCGCCGGGTGGCGTGCGGGCCGGCGCGAGGCACTCAGTGCTCTCGGTGCGGAAGCTGCACAGCGTGTTCTCGAGACCGGCGAACGCGAAGAGCTTGCTCCGATGACGCCGTTCGAACGCAAGATCGTGCACGACGCCGTCGCCAAGGTCGCCGGTGTTTCCAGCGAGAGCGAAGGCGCTGAGCCGTCTCGTCGAGTGGTTGTCCTCAAGGACTGACACTCCCCCTTGATCGAATGCGGGCCCCGGATTTTCCGGGGCCCGCTTTTGTGTCCGAGAGTGTTTCACGTGAAACCGAATCCGGCGCCACGGTGAAGGTCCGGTGCCTATCGTTGTCGACATGTCCAACGAGCGCTCCGGATTCCCTCTCGGATTGATGACCCTTGGGGCCTTGATAGGGATGCTCGTGTGCGGCCTGAGCTATTGGCCCGTGGTCTTCGAACTACAGCAGAAAATGGAAGTCCAGTCCTTTCCGCCGGGCGGTCTGAAGTATTGGCTCTGCTGGTTGTTGCCGCTGGGAGTAGTCGCCGTCGTATTCATTCCACTTGCATTGGCATGGCGATCCGGGAGACCGGTCATGCTCAGCTTCGCGATTGCCTTCTTGTTCGTCGGGGGTGCACTGTGCATGTTCGGATATTCGATCGACAACATGCCGTACTACATGTGAGCCCCTCCCCTCCCCCAGACCGAATAGTCGGCCTTCGTTTCACGTGAAACCGGATCGATGGTTGTTGCCCCGAGCCCTCGAACTCCGCCCCAGATTGCCGCCACAATGGATCACCGACCTGATGTCGTCAGGCCTGCTGGCAAGGTCGTCACCTTCGGCGCTGGCATCCGATGACCGACAACCCGCCAGCCCTCACTTCGACGGCCCCCGGATTGGGGCGTCATCAACAACGATCAAGAAGGAGCAGCATCCGCACATGCACGTCGACATCGAAGGCGCCACCCGCCTCGCCGCAGAATTCGACTGGACCTGGGCCGTCGACGACCTGGAACCCTTCTGCGCACAGGCTGGATGGGAGGTCGTTGAATTGGATCAGACCGGCGCCTCGATTCGGACCGGACTCCGTGTTGGTCAGTCCGAATCGATAATGTTCGGGCGGCAACACAGAATGAATTGGATCTCGATCTTCGTCACGGACGTGGCAGATGACGCTACGCCCATGACAGTGGTGCGCCCGCTGCTGGACGAAGGGTTCACGAACCTCGATGTGGCATTTACCGCACTCCTGGGGACAGCCACGAGCGCCGAACCCGAACCAAAGACAGCTCTCCGGTGGGACCTGCCGAAAGCGGTCATTTCACTGCACCTGGGTGTCAATGCGATCGACTTGCGTCTGACGAGTCCGGGATATCAGGCATGGGTGGATGAGCCCGAACCGGAGTACGAGGACGAGGACTAGCGATCGAGGTCGGCGAGATCGCATCCGGTGCGGGAACAGGTTTGCGCGCTCCTCACACGAATCGGACCACTCACATCGAATGGGCTTCGTCGCCACGCAAAGTCGATGATGTTGTTGCGGGCTTCGGGGTGAGATCGGCGGCGACTACTTTGCCAAGCAAACCGGAATCGACATCGCCTACACGGGCTCCGGTCCATACACTGCGGACCGCGTCGGGGTAATCATGGGACCGCCTTGAGTTCGGTTGACTCGCGGGGTGTGCGATCGGCGTCGCGCCCACACCTGCTGCTGGTCTCGTCATGAGGGCGGATCCGGGCTGTACGAGGTGGAAGGACTTCGCGGTGCCCGGATCGAACTCGTGAGCGATGATCTTGTTGGTTCCGGGTTCGGTATGCACCAACGGGTAGTCGTAGTCTTTGCCGTCCAACAACTCCTGCACCAAGCGCGGATCTTAATCGCGCAGAGCCTGCAGCGCTTTCGAGTCCAGGCGCAGGAATTCATCCTGCGCATCGGGCAGGTCCCCTGCTCGACTTTGATCTTCCCGCCGACACCGGTATCCACATCGAAGGCGAACTCGCCATGCGCATCCTGTGATGCGAAGCTCCTTGGATTCGCGGTTTGTGATGCCAAGCCTCCGGCGTCCCGCAACAGGAGTGTCAAGCCGACGGATGTATGGCTCGCAACAACCGGCGATGAGATAACGATGCTGTCCGGGACTTGGACTCGAAGCTCATCCGCGTCGCACAACAGATTGCGTCAGACCGACCGAGTCCGTTGTGCAGTCCGACGTCGGCGATCTTTTGCAACGACTTTTTCATCGAAAATTGGTCTTTTTGGGTCAGAATTCCATCCATGTAACTACCCATGGCAGTTTCGTCACTGTGATGATACTAAGAATTGCGCTCCTATCTGCATTCGATCGCCCGGCTATGTTTCACGTGAAACGCGTCAGAATTGGAAGAATTTTCAGCGCAATGTTTCACGTGGAACGTGAACCCCTCCCCTCCCCCGCTTGAATTTTGGGCCGAATACTTCCCAAAGAATGAACGAGTCGGCAGACTCACAGCGAGTCGGTGTGCAGAAGCGAACACATGTCGTCTCCAGAGCGGATAATGATTTCAGTCTTGATTGTTGATTTCGCGGTTTACGCGGGAGGATGTTTCACGTGGAACAGAATGGTGCGGCGTCGGTTGACTGGGACGAACAAGAGACTGCGCGCGCAGTGTTCGGTGACAGATATGAGATCGCGGAACGGTACTACCAATCCCTGGCAACGGATGGTGTCGAGCGCGGGCTCATTGGTCCCCGTGAGGTTCCCCGACTATGGGAGCGTCACCTTCTCAATTGCGCAGTGATCGGTGAACTGATCGCCGAAGGTGAGTCGGTTGTGGACGTAGGAAGCGGTGCCGGCCTACCCGGAATCCCTCTCGCGATCGCCCGCCCGGACTTGAAGGTGACTCTCGTCGAACCGTTGCTTCGACGCTCGGTGTACCTCGCGGAGTTCATCGAGTCCAACGGATTGGACGTATTGGTTGTCCGAGGGCGAGCCGAGGAATCGGGTGTTGTGAAGGAAGCGGGCGGCGCGGATGTAGTCACCTCGCGAGCTGTGGCGCCTCTCGAGAAGCTCGCACGTTGGTCCCTCCCACTCATTCACGAGCACGGCCGGATGTTGGCACTCAAGGGTTCGAGCGCCGCCGAGGAGATCGAGCGAGACCGTACGGCGCTCACCAAGTTGGGCGCAGGTAAGTTGGAAATACTCGAATGCGGAGCCAAGATTCTCCGCACCCCCACTGTTGTGGTGAAGGCCGAACGTCTCCCGAAGCGCCGCCAGCGTTGATGATTTACACGCATGCAATCGAGAGCAATGTACAGATGATGAGAGCACCTAGTGATCGATTCCCAATCGAAGGAGCAGTCAATGTCGGGTCGATCTGAATCCGCCGTTTCACGTGAAACACCGAAGCAGCACACGAGTGCGGGTGCGGATCAGATCGTCAACGACGACGACAATTTCACCGCCCCCTACGCGGCGATCTCCTCGGAGGAGACCCCCATCGGGGCGGCCGCGCATCGAGCGAGCCAAGTGCTTCATCCCCATTCGGTGACGCTGCCGAAGCCGGCGTTCCGCCGCGTGATCACCATCGCGAACCAGAAGGGTGGCGTCGGCAAGACGACGACCACGGTGAACCTTGCGTCGGCGCTCGCTCTTCAAGGGCTCACTGTCCTTGTGGTCGATTTGGACCCTCAGGGCAACGCCAGCACCGCTCTGGGCGTCGTCCATACCTCGGGCACCCCGTCGAGCTACGAGCTGCTCATAGGCGAAGTGAAGGCCCCGGAGGCGATCCAGACCAGCCCGCACAGTGAGCGCCTTCTCTGCATCCCGGCAACGATCGATCTGGCGGGCGCCGAGATCGAATTGGTCTCCATGGTTGCCCGCGAGAATCGACTCAAAGGCGCGCTCAACGACAAGGTGCTAGCAGAGCTTGACGTCGACTTCGTCCTCATCGACTGCCCGCCCTCGCTGGGACTGCTGACCGTCAACGCGATGGTCGCTGCCAAGGAAGTTCTGATCCCGATCCAGTGCGAGTACTACGCCCTCGAGGGGGTCGGTCAGTTGCTCCGCAACATCGAACTCGTCCAGGCTCATCTCAACCCGGATCTGCATGTCTCCACCGTCCTTCTGACGATGTACGACGGGCGCACCAAGCTGGCCGACCAGGTCGCCGAAGAAGTACGCAAGCACTTCGGTGAGGCCGTTCTGCGCGCTGTGATTCCGCGCAGCGTGAAGGTGTCCGAGGCTCCCGGATACGGGATGACAGTTCTCGACTACGACCCGGGTTCGCGTGGCGCCATGAGTTACCTCGACGCCGGCCGTGAACTTGCCGCCCGCTCTGCCACCACGACGACCCAGGAGCAGTGAGATGAGTCAAGCACGCAAAGGTGGATTGGGCCGCGGCTTGGCTGCTCTCATCCCCACTGGGCCGGCCACGGCGCCGGGTCTGGGATCGGCTGCAGCGGACGTCGTAATCGGCGTCGACAAGCGCAACCCCTCCCCTCCCCCACCGACCAAAGCGGCCCCGAAAACGCCGAAAGCCACCAAGGCGTCGGCTGGGAAGGCTCCGGTGGAAGCTGAGCCGGAGACCGAACTCGAGCCGACCGGCGCGGTCTATCTCGAGATCGAACCGAGCCTGATCGAGACGAACCCGAAGCAGCCTCGCAGCGTTTTCGACGAGGAAGCACTCGCGGAGTTGGTTCACTCGATCCGCGAGTTCGGCTTGATGCAGCCGATCGTGGTCCGTCGTCACGGTGACAAGTACCAACTTGTCATGGGTGAGCGTCGCTGGCGCGCGAGCCAGGAAGCCGGGCTGGAGAAGATTCCGGCGATCATTCGTGAAACAGATGACGACTCGATGCTGCGCGACGCGCTCCTCGAGAACATCCATCGAGTGCAACTGAACCCCCTCGAGGAGGCAGCGGCGTATCAGCAGCTGCTCGAGGAGTTCGAAGTCACCCACGAAGAATTGGCCAATCGGATCGGACGTTCGCGTCCCGTCGTGACCAACATGATTCGTCTGCTGAAGCTGCCGGTGGCGGTTCAGCGTCGCGTTGCGGCCGGTGTACTTTCGGCCGGCCATGCTCGTGCACTGCTGTCCCTCGAGGCGGGTGCCGACGCTCAGGAGGTCATGGCGGCGCGCATCGTCGCGGAAGGAATGTCTGTTCGCGCGACGGAGGAAGCAGTCACTCTCGCCAACCGGGCGGATAATGAGATCGCTCCCCCACAGAAGCGCAAGCCCATCGTGATGCCGGGTCTGCAGGATGTGGCCGAGCGATTGTCGGACTCGTTCGACACTCGGGTGACAGTCAGTCTGGGCAAGCGGAAGGGAAAGATTGTGGTCGAATTCGGCTCGGTCGACGACCTACAACGCATCGTCGGAATGATGGAAGCACAGAAATCCAAGTAGAGAACTCGGATGCCCGTTTGGTGACGTAATCATGATGACCGGACACACCACCTATTTTCGTCACTGTGACAAATCTAGGTGGTCCGAGCTTCTCGAAATCTTGAACCGGGACGAAAGATGTTGAACAGCAATACATTAGGGCGATCAACTCTCGTGCCACTGCCGACATGTCGTAGCTGGCCTATCCTGGAGAAGAGAAAAGCGGCGGGCGAGCATCAAAACCGCTTCGGGGACCTACGGAGAGTGAGTTAGTCAGTGTCGACTCACGTCATCACCTCTCTCACACTCGACAGCCTCGATCAGCTTTCCGCCCATGCGCGCCGATGCGTGTTCTGGGAGATGGACCCGGGCGCGCTTCATGACGCCCGAGGATTCTGTGATCAGGAATTCGAGAAGGAAGCCTGGCTGTCGATGGTCATGCTCGAGTGGGGTTCGTGCGGACAGGTCGCCGTCCGCGACGGAAAGCCGCTCGGCAGTGCGTTGTACGCCCCTCCCCGCATGATCCCGCGCGCGCAACTGTTTCCCACCAGCCCGGTCAGCTCGGACGCAGTGCTTCTCACAAGCCTTCGCCTCGAGCCCTCGGGCATAGAGGAAGAACTAGGGCCGAGCCTGCTGGCCGCTGTCGTGACAGATCTGGTCCGACGAGGAGTTCGTGCGCTCGAGGCATTCGGTATCCGTAGCGACGACTTGGGGCCTGCTTCCGACGTGGCCAGTGCAACGGCTGCTCTGGAATGTTCACCCGCGGAATGCATGATCAGTGCCGAGTTCCTCGAGGATTACGGTTTCGAGGTCGTGGCACCGCACCATCGTTATCCGCGCCTTCGTCTCGAACTCAATCGAGATCACGAATGGAAAGTCGACGTCGAAGAAGCCCTCGACCGTCTATTGAAGGCCGCAGCTCTCGAAATGGTGGAGATCAGCGAACTCGCCAGAGTGTGAGCAGGTGCCGACCGCAGGATCTACGAAATGCGGTCGGCTACCGAAAGTTCTTCTGCGAGAAGCTCGGCGAAGGTGAAGGTGCCGGTCGGCTGATCGTCTTGACCCAGCAGGTACAGCCGCTTGACCGAGATCAAGATGGCTTCGGCGATGGTGTCACGCATCCGCGGATTCGTCAGTACCGCAACGTCGGACGCGTTGGACAGGTAGCCGAGGTCGATCTGTACTGTCGGCATGTTGGTCAGGCGCAACAACTCCCACGTTCGACCGTGAGTTCTGCAGTCCCGCAACGGAGTTCGCGCAACGATCTCGCGCTGAACGAAACCGGTCAGCACCTGCCCGATCATCGAGACCGAACCGTGCGAATTTCCGAAGTGGAAGCTCGCGACGCCGTTCGCCGACGGGCTCGAGTTGCTGTCGCAGCGCAGGGAGATCATCAGATCGGCGTCGAATGCGTTGGACGTCAGCGCGCGCTCGGCCTCGCTCGGATCGGCGTTGTGCGGGCGGGAGAGGAAGGTTTCCATCCCGGTTGCTGCCATCCGCCCCTCGAGGCGCATAGCCAGATCCCACAGGATGTCGGCTTCGGAGATGCCGTTGACGATGGTGCCGGTGGACGGACCACCGAGGCCTGGATCGATCACGATGCGCTTGCCGCCCAGTTGTGGGCCCTTGCGCCTCACCAGCTCCTCTTCGCTGATCGCGTGCGGCGATCCGCCGGTGACGCGAGTTCCCAGCAGTTCCAGCGAACGCAGTGTCTGCGGTCCGCAGATACCGTCGGCGGCAATCCCGATTTCACGCTGGAAAGACGAGAGAGATTCGTGGGTCTGCGGGCCGAAGAAACCGTCGACCCGACCTGCGTAGAAGCCGAGGTCCTGCAATTTGGCCTGCAGAGCTGCGACGTCGTCGCCGTACAGCGGCGCAGAAAGCTGGTAAATCAACGTACGGGCGCCCAGGCGGTACGAGGCCTCGCGAAGTGACCGATAGGTGGCCGGGCCCACGATGCCGTCGACAAGGAGCCCACGCTGCTGCTGGAAGGCGCGAACGGCGCTGTCGAGTTGATGATCGAAGATGGCGTCGGGTGCAACCCAGTGGGCACCGTCGGCGCTTTCACGTCGAATACCGGAAGTTCCGTGATGGAGGTATCCCAGCTTCGTCAATGTGCCCCGAATCTCGGCGACGGCCGGGCCGTGATCGCCGTGTCGGAGTCTGTGCATGCGTGAAAGCCTCTCGGATCGGTTAACGAATTCGATCGATGTGCCTGGTCGTAGACCCGATCAGGCACATCGATCGATTATCTCAGAAATTCTGTGGATTGCGAGAATCCACGATGCTCATCCAGCCGTCAGAGAACGTCTGCGAGGTCCTTGAGCAGTGCGGCCTTGCCCTTGGCGCCGACGATCGTCTTGATCGGCTTGCCGTCCTTGAACAGGATCATCGTCGGGATCGACATGACCTGGAAATCGCGGGCGGCCGCCGGGTTGGCGTCGATGTCGAGCTTTGCGACGGTCAGCTTCTCGCTGTTCTCACCGGCGATCTCCTCGAGTACCGGGGCGACCATCTTGCACGGGCCGCACCAGGTTGCCCAGAAATCGACCAGAACGGGCTTGTCGCTGCCCAGGACGTCCTGCTTGAAGGAATCGTCGGTGATGGTGACGGTATTCGACACTGTTACTCCTCGAGGGTTGGGTACGACAGCTTGGTGAATCAGGGAGCGCCGACGACGTCGACCGCGTGGCCGGCTGCGTCGAGCGTGTTCGCGGTGATGTCGCCGCGGTCGGCCAGCCAGCGTTCGGCGTCGATTGCTGCGGAGCATCCGGTGCCGGCAGCGGTGATCGCCTGACGGTACGTGTGATCGACCAGGTCACCGGCAGCGAAGACGCCGTCGACGGAGGTCGCGGTGGAACCGGGAGCGACGCGCACGTATCCGGCGTCGTCGAGATCGACCTGGCTCTTGACGAGCTCACTGCGCGGGTCGTGGCCGATGGCGACGAACATGCCGGTGATCTCGAGTGTGGAGGTCTCACCCGTGACGGTGTCACGAACGACGAGCCCGGTGACGCTGTTCTCGCCGAGGACCTCGACGGGCTCCGCGTTGGTCAGGAAGCGGATCTTCTCGTTGGCCTTGGCGCGCTCGAGCATGATCCGTGAGGCGCGGAATTCCTCGCGGCGGTGCACCAGGGTGACCGAGCGAGCGAAGCGGGTCAGGAAGGTTGCCTCTTCCATCGCGGAGTCGCCGCCGCCGACCACGACGATGTCCTGGTCACGGAAGAAGAAGCCGTCGCAGGTGGCGCAGGCGCTGACGCCGCGGCCGAGGAGGCGTTCTTCACCGGGAATGCCGAGGTAACGGGCTGCCGCGCCCATGGCGAGGATGATCGCGTGCGCGGCGTACGTTTCGCCGTTCGCGACGACCGTCTTGATCGGGCCGCTGAGATCGATCTCTTCGACGTCCTCGGTGCGGATGTCGGTATCGAAGCGAAGTGCCTGCTCACGCATCTGTTCCATCAGGTCGGGGCCCATGATTCCTTCGCGGAATCCGGGGAAGTTCTCGACCTCGGTGGTGGTCATGAGGGCGCCACCGAACTGGGTTCCCTCGAACAGCAGGGGCTGGAGCTCAGCGCGCGCGGTGTAGACACCAGCGGTGTAGCCGGCCGGTCCGGAACCGACAATGATGACGTCATGGACCGCGGGCGTGTTTTCCAGCTGGGTGGTCATGCGAGCCTTCCAATAGTGAGTGCAGACCCTCCGCTTCTTGGAGAGCCGTACCGATCAACACCAGGATAAGGGGTGTTGTTCCCGCACTCCGCTGGAAAGTGGCTCACAGCCGGCAGCTCACAGCGCGGGTGTCACTGGGCGGGGCGCGGTGCCTCCCGAACCACCAGCGCGTCCCGAACCACACAGCGCGTGCCGGTGTAGATGGTGGGCATGCACTTGTTGCAGTGGATACACAACCCCTCGTCGACGCTCTCGGCTTGGAATTTGTTGACCAGTTGTGGGTCCCTGAGGAGCGCACGCGCCATGGCGACGAATTCGAATCCTTCATCCAGTGCGTGCTCGATGGTGTCGACGCGGTTGATGCCGCCGAGCAGGATCAGTGGCATCCTCAGCGCCTGTCGGAACTGACGGGCGAAGGGCAGGAAGAAGCCCTCCTCGAACGGGTACGTCGGAAAGAGTTTGGGACCGTAGAACTTCAGCCCGTACCCGACGAGTTTGGGTTGGGAGGCGACAAACTCAGCCAGTGGGACCTCGCCGCGGAAGAAGTACATTCCGTTGAGAAGTGAACTGCCACCGGTCAATTGCATCGCGTCGAGGTGGCCGTCGGCTTCGAGGATCTGGGCGATCGGCAGGCTCTGGTCGAGCCACAGACCTTTCGGCACCCCATCGGACATGTTGAATTTCGCGGTGACCGCCACGCTGGATCCAGCGGCCCGTCGCACCGCTTCGACGACTCGACGCGGATACTCGGCGCGCTTGGCGACGCTGCCACCGTATCGATCGTGGCGCTTGTTCAGATTGGGGCTCATGAACGAACTGAGGAGGTAGTTGTGGCCGAGATGGACCTCGATGGCGTCGAATCCTGCGTCCACGGCGATGCGAGCGGTCCGTTCGAAGTCGGAGACGACACCGTCGAGTTCGGCGAGTGTCGCGCCCTTGACGAGGCCCATCGCGGGCGGACTCAGCCGGGTCGACGGCGCCAGAGTCTTCGTCTTGTTGGAGAGCGTGTTGGCGACCAGTCCCGCGTGGCCGATCTGCGCCGCAGCAAGTGCGCCTTCGGCGTGGACGGCGTCGGTCAGTCTGCGTAGTCCCGGCAGCGCGCGCTCGTCCATGACAAGGGTGTCGCGGTGGACTCGTCCACCTGGTGAGACGGCGCAGTAGGCGACAGTGGTCATCGCGGCCCCGCCGCGGGCCACCTCGGCGTGGAAGTTGATCAGATCGTCCGAGACCGCTCCCCGGGGCATGACGCCCTCGAACGTTGCAGCTTTGACGATGCGGTTGCGCAAGGTCAGAGGGCCGAGACGTGCGGGTTCGAATATCGACGGTGTGGGCGCTGTGGTCATTTTCAACTTCCTGCGGCGGCCTGATCTTTACGATGCCAGTGGACTCGTAACTACGACGATATAGCGCCTACTCCCAATCTGTCCGACAATTCGACACGATGAATGCCACAGGATCAGGTCGCCCACGAGACCCACGCATCGACGACACAGTCCTCGAGGTCACCCGAGCGATGCTCCTCGAGGTCGGTTGGGATCAACTCAGTCTCCGGGCGATCGCGGCACGGGCAGGAGTCAGCCGAGCCTCGATGTCGCGGCGATGGCCGTCGAAGGCACATCTTGTTCTCGGGTCGATCCTGGGGGCGACACCGGACCTGACACCGTTCGAGGGCACCGATCGCGACGGCTGGATCCGTTGGGTGGTGGAGGGAAGTGCTCAGCTCTTCTCCCGTCCCGAGGTTCGCGCCGCGTCGCCAGGATTGCTGGCGGCCCTGCGCGACCACGACGACCTGCGCAACGAATTGTGGCGCGGGTTCAGTGGACCGAGTACGCAACTGTTCCTTCAGAACGCCGAAGATCCTGAATCGGCACTGCTCGATGCCAAGGCCGTGCTGGTTCTGGCGGCCGGGGCAGCGATGTTTTCGAGTCTGATAGCGGTCGAGGACGATACAGATGCGCTACGCGAAAGAATCCTCGAGCTCTTACTCCCGGCGGCATCGCCGCGCTGACCGTCGACGTCAGCCGATGTTCTTGACCGACAACGTATTCGGATTCCCGTCGCTGCAGTTGATGCCGACAGTCAGTGCGGTGATCTGACGCGGCTGCGATCCCGTGAAGAGTAGGACTATCGCCGGCGCCCCGTCGATGCGAATCTCGCCGGAACCGAGCAAAGGCCGGCCCTCGTCGATGCCGTTGGCGCGTAGGCATCCGGCAAGTTTGGATGGATCATCCAGTGGTCCAAGGTTTTTGGATCCGACGAGTGAGAGCAGAGACGCCGAATCCGGATCGTCGACAGCAGACGTCGCCGGTGTGCTCGGTTGAGCGACAACACTTTCGGCGGGTTCGGAATCTCGGGTTCCGATAACAACGATCACGAAGGCCGCCAACACGGCTGCTGCGGCACCGAGAACCCACGCTTGTGGGCGCCGCCGGAACGGCACGACAGATGCCTCAGCTTGCGGCTCCAGCTGTTCTGACTGTAGATCCAGTGCCGAATTGATTCGCTCGGCAAGCGAATTCGGAATCCGTTCGTGAGAGGCCTCGCGCGAGTTCAGTGTCGCGAGTGATGCCGTGACGCCGTCAAGGGCGGTGACAAATGCATGGGCGTCAGGATCTGCGTGTACCACCGGCCACAGAGCCGCACTGGTTTCGGAATCGAGAACCCCGGCGTGAAGATCTGCGAGTAGGTCTTCTGAAAACGGAGGCGACGGAACGCGAACAGACGGATCTGTCATGAACCCTCCCTCGGCAGTCGATGCGGACCCTTACAAGATAGGACGCGGCCGGTTCACGAATGGTTCCCGCCTTCGCGAAAGTCCTCCAACTGGGCGGCAAGACGCTTGCGCGCGCGGGCGCAGCGACTCTTCACGGTCCCTACGGGCACTCCCAACCTCTCGGCGGCCTCGGCTACCGGATACCCCTCGACATCGACGGCGACGACGGCAGCACGCTGCTCAGGCGGCAGCGATGCCAGTGCCTGTTCGACGGTCAGGCTCATGTCCACTGTCGCCGCATAGTCGCGGTGATCGCGGGGTTCCTCCGCGTTCTCCGAAGACAGAGAGAACGCGGCCCGTGATTTGTTGCGTCGGATCCGGTCGAGGCAGGAATTGACCACGATGGTGTGGAGCCAACTGCGCACCGCCGCGTCGCCGCGGAACTTCGCCGCCTTGCGGTGCGCGGACAGCAGGCCTTCCTGGAGCGCGTCGGCCGCGTCCTCGTCCGAGTAGCTCGTACGCCGGGCAACGTGCCATAGATGATCCTGATGCCTGGTCAGTAGTTCACGGAACGCATGCCGATCGCCCTCGACATGAGCAGTCAACAATTCGAAATCCGTCGCCTCGAGATTCTTGTTCTCGAAACTTCTGGATTCGAATTTTCCGGCTCCGCCCCCGGTGCCCCCCCGATAACTGTGCACGGGCGGATATTAGCCCAGTCGGTAGGTTTCAGAAGGGCCAAGGGCGATCACTTTGCAGCAGTGAATGCAATCTCCGAGATGGATGTCTGGTTTTGTCCGGATTCGGTGCTGAGCTGCGTAATCCAAACCAGGACATACTGACCCGAGCCGTCCGACGTGACTGGAATGTCGGTCACGCCGTTCTTCAGGACACCCGATCCGATTTCCTTGGTCTGATCCAGCGAAGTATTCGCAGAAGGGGCAGAACGGATTTCAACGACGGTTCCCGGCGAATCAGACGTGATCGCAACGTTCTTCAGGTTGGCGGCATCGGCAAGCGTCACCATCAGGCCGACACCGTTCTTCAGCGACGGGAACGGCTGGAAGTACGAATCCGACGACCATGCGGTGGCCGGATTGCCGTCGATGGCGTTCTTCGCTGTTGCCGGCTGATCCGGCGTTCCCTGGGGTGAGAACACCGTTACGGCCGAGGAAGCTACCGGAACGGTTGCTGCCGCCGGTGCGGGCGCCGGTGAATTGTTCTCGGGCGCAGTGGCTTCGGTGGTCAGTCCGAAACTCTGCTCGCTGAGCGGGGTGTCGTTACTGCCACCCGAGAGGAAGCTCGCTACCCACACCACAAGGAGAATCAGGACGATCACGGTGAAGACACCGAGCGCCGTCAGTGCCGCGAGCATCCGCGTCGACTTCTTCTTCTCGGCCTCGATGGCTTCGGGGTCGTTCAGTGCATGACCCGACGCACCCTGTTCGCGGTGGCCGAGACGAAGTGCCGGAATCATTTCCGTCTTGTCGTTGACGACGGACGCCTGATCGAGGATGTGCTGCACGGTGGCAGCAGTGCGGATTCCACTCTCCGACTGCAACGCTCGAACCGCAACGGCCGAGATGTCGAACGGAACCTCCGGACGGACGACCCGAGGCTCGACGATGTTCCCGTCGGCGCCGCGGCCGGCGGGAAGCAAACCACCGACGGGACCGGCGGACGGATCGGCGAGCGGCCAGCGCGCCGTGATGAGCGAGTACAGCATGGCGCCGAGACCGCGGACGTCGCTGGTGGAATCGGCGTCGGCAAGCGTCGCCGGGAACGCCAGTACGGCGTCACCGTTGATGCTGATGCGAACGCGGTCCGGGTGGTCGATGGACAGCGCACCGCCGGTGCGGTGAGCAGCTTCGGCAGCCGCCGCGAGGGCGCGAATGGCGCGGGCCGCACCGATCGGCGACGGCGTCGTCTCGGCCATCTCACGCAGCGAACGGCCGGGAGTCCATTCGGCGACGACGATGCCGCCCGAGCTTCCGCGGACGACGTCGAGGACGCGAGCCAGACCGGGCGAGTTGATTCGTCCCAGGCGCAGAGTGCGTGAGAGAACTGCCTGCGGTCCGGACTGGCTGTCGTCGTCACCGCGCTGATCGGCGTCGACGAACGTCAGGGCTACTTCACGGTCGAGCTTGACGTCGAGAGCTTCCCAGAACTGCAGTCCGCGGGTTCCGCCGTGCGGCGCGAGCAGACGGTAGCGTCCGCCGGCGACAGATGCGCCCGGGATGAGCTTCGGTCCACGGGGCATCGGTCGCTGGGCCGGTCGTGATGCGGATCCGGCGGCAGGTGTGCGAGGTGCAGTGGGCGGTGTCTGAGCGGCAGCCGTGTTCTGAGATTCGGGTGCCTTCTTGTCCGGAGCAGGCGTCTTCGGCGCGGGTGTCTTCGAGACCGGTGCTGAAGGTGTCTTCGACACGGGCGCCGAAGGTGTCTTGGACACACTGACCGGAGGTACCGGCGGAGCGGCCTTCTGCACCGGCGGCTGCGGCTTCTGACCCTGCGGGCTTTGGCCCTGCTGCGGTCGCTGTGCGGGCTGCTGTGGCTTCTGACCCTGCTGTGGCTTCTGGCCGGCAGATGCGGAGGAACTCGTGGATGCAGGTGTGCCCGACGATGCCGTTGACTTCTGTTCGGACGCTTTCACGGCAGAAGTCCCGGCACTCTTGTTGCCGGAAACGTTGTCGTCGCTCACCCTCGCTCCTTCTCCATCGATAGCCCGTCCCCGAATACGCGCGGGTTGCGATCCTGTACGCCCACGACCAGGGTACGGGAGCGCACCCGGTCGTTCTTGCTCGTTTGATTCCGTTCTGATTGCAGGAATCAGCTCGGTGACGTCGTCGTCGGTGTTGTTACGTGTGTCCGGTTCGGCGCGACCTGTCAGTGAACGAATCTTGCGGGAGACCGCAACCGTTACCGACAGGACTTCCGGAACCTTCTTGAAGTAGAGAATCGTGAAGGTGATCGCGAGCATCAGGATGCCGCCGACGGCGACGCGAACCATCGAGCCAGGTCCGCCGAAACGCTCGGTGAGTTGATCGAATCCGAGGACCCGGTCGACCGCGAGCATGGTCAACGACCCGGCCAGCGAGGCGAGTACGACGGACCAGACTGTCTTGCCCACGTTGGACATCTGCAGGTTTCCGAGGCTGCGGTGCAGGAGGTACCCGCCGATGACGGCGCCGGTGATGTATCCGAGACCGTTGGCCGCACCGAGCAGGATCACGACCTGATCGCTGTTGGATGCGAAGACCGGAGCGAGCGCCGAGAAAGCGATTTTCACTGCAGTGATGCCGAGAACGATCCACGTCGGCGTCCAGGCCTGTTCGCGGGCGTAGAACACTCGAAGTTGGATCAGGACCAGTGCGTACGGAATCAACGTGAATGCCGACCAGCTCACAGCGGTGCCGAGTCGTTCGGCCTGTTCGGGTCCGAAGCGGCCGTAACCGTAGAGCGCTTCACCGACCTGCGGGCCCATGAAGGTCAGGAACATGATGATCGGAACCAGCGTGATCATGGTCAGACGCGTTGCGACCGACAGATCGTCCACGACGGCCGGGGTGTCGTCGGCAGCAGCGTTGCGGCTCAGGCGCGGCATGATCGCCGTCAGAACCGTCACTCCGAGCACGCCGTACGGGAGCTGCAGGAGCAACCAGGCCTGGCTGTAGATGGCAGGGCCGGCTTCGTCGGCGTGGGAGGAGATCTTGGTCGCGAAGATCATGCCCATCTGGCTGATCAGGACGTACAAGACGATGGCGACGGCCATGCCGCCGAACTGGCGCAGGCGGTCGTCGAGACCCCACAGCGGCTTGAGCGAGATCTTCTCGCGGCGTAGCGCGGGGATCAGGCTGGCTGCCTGCACGATGACGCCGATGGTGATGCCGATGCCGAGGGTAAGCAGCTTTGCATCGCCCATCGAGACCGGATCAAGCGAGATCTCACCCGGAGTCAGGCGATAGACCACGAGCACCACGAGGACGACGACATTGTTGAGTACGGGAGCCCAGGCTCCGGGCTTGAAGATCTGTCTGGTGTTCAGAAACGCTGTGAACAGCGCCGACAGCCCGTAGAACAGGATTGCCGGCAGAAGCAGATACGACAGCGCCGTGGTCAGGTCGGTGCTGACCTTGCCGTCTTCGGACAGGAAGACGTATTTGGTGAGTACGGGTGCTGCCAGGGTCGCGAGCAGCGCGGCCATGCCGAGTAGAACGAGCGACGCCGTGAAGAGGCGTCGGACAAACGCTTCGCCGTGATCGGCGTCCTCCCGCTCGGCGCGAACCAGCACGGGGACGACGATGGCGGTCAGCACGGCGCCCAGAACCAGTTCCGCGATCATGTTCGGAATCTGGCTGGCGACGGTGAACGAGCTGGCGATGGCGGGGCCGAGGACCATCAGGATCATCAACTGCTTGGCGAATCCCGTGATGCGGCTCGTCAGCGTCGCGATCGCGATGGAACCCGTTGCCGCGAGGAGTCGAGAGTTCGTCTCCTTGCGTTCCCCGACCTGGACATGGGCGTCGGTGTCGAACTCGTCCGACGTGGTCGTCTGCCGGTCGGCGAATTCCATCTCGGCTTCGCGGTACCGGGGGTAGTCGCGGATCACCGGGATGGTCATGGTGGGTGCGTCGTCGAAACGTGCGTCCGGGTTGACCGGCTGGATCGGGTAACCGCGCTCCCACGGTGGCATCCGAGGATGCGAGCGGGTCGTGGCACTCTTGCGGGTGATCGCCGAGCGGCGACCCTCCTCGGGTGGATTCCCGGTCATGAGCGTTCGTACCCTTCATCTGCTGGGTCCGGCTGACCCTTGAATCGATGCCACAGCCGTCGCCCTGCCAGGAACAGCAGCAACCCTCCCGCTGTCGCCGTCACGGCGGCCAGGGGACGACCGTACGCATTCGACCGTACGGTCACGCTGGTCGGCGTACCCAATTGGCGGCCATCTGTCGTGGTCAGCGAGAAGTTGACTTCCAGCTTGCGAGAATCGTTCATTTCCGCGGGCACAGTCAACTGTCGGCTACCTCGCGGCGGAAGCTGTTTGGGACCGATGTCACTGATCTGCATCTCGGGTGGGGCTTCCACACGCAGGTCGACGTTGATGGCGATGGGCAGCTCGTTGCGCGCCACCAGCAGGAGCGGACTCTGCCCCGACGCGAGGGTGTAGACGCCGCCCGGAGACACCACACTGACGGCCCGGTACATCCCGTCGACGGCTTCGGTGACGTTGTCGGCGCGGATGGTCGCGGCCCGCTCCGCCCGATTGACCGACGCGGAGTCGACGTTGCGGCGATCGGCCAAGGTCATCGAACGGAGTAGATCTTCGCGGAGCGGCGCCGTGAATCCCCGGGGGGTGAGCGAAGCCGCCGGATCGTCCACGAGCGAAGCTTCGAGCCCGTCGATACGCGGAAGTTGGGTGGTTGCGGTCTCGACGACGGACGTTTGCGGACCGTCCTGGGTAGCCCGGTCCGGGTAGTCGAGCGTGGCGGCGTCCGTCGCGCCCGGTTGCCTGCCGAGCAGTGCCGGCAGGGCCTGAGGTGAGGCGAGCCCGGACCGGATGAGGGTCGCGAGCATCGAGAGCACCGCCGTGGCGTCGTTGCTGTCGGCGGTCCACAGTTGCGGCGGCGCGAAGATCTGATTGCGCGGCAGCGACGTCGGCGTCAGCGCGGCCCAGGCCATCGCCCCCAGCGCGTCCTGACGTCGGGCGCTGCGCGATTCGATGTCGATGGTCGGCGCGGTGTCGTCGGGGATGTACGACGGGACCTGCGGCTCCGAGCCGGTGGCGGCCAGCGCCGCTGCCGCCGAGGTGTCGAAGGCAAGCGCGTCGAGTGAGCCGGTTATCCGCGACGACAGCTGCGGAGCTGCCGAGTCGACGGAAGTGTCAGCCACCATCGCTGTGGTGGGATTCACGCTCAGCACCTCTGCGGTGGCCGAGTCGAGGACACCCGAATCCGGCCAGACGAAATCTCGCAGTGAGGTCACGCCGAGGATGTTGTCGACGATGTCCGCCGGCCGTGTGAGCGCGGTAGCCGTCAACTCCGGATTGGCCACCGAGGTGACCGCGGCGAGATCGGACTGCGCGAACGGAACCGCCGTCGTGCACATCGAGGACGCGAGCGTCTTCACCCGGCCGAGCCACTGGTTGGCGGCGTTGCTGCCGCGGCCTTCGTGCGACGGTCCGGTGGGATCTGACGAGTTGTCGGCCACGAGGTATCCGCGAGTCATGTTCTCGACGGTGATCAGAAGGTCGGGGTCGATTGCCAGACAGAGCGCATCCGTGACGCGGCGATCGGTGTCGCTCTCGGGCTTGGTGGCGTTCTCCACCGCATCGACCAACGCGTCCAGGCGCCCTCCGTCGGAAAGTTCGGTGGCGAGTTCGTCGTCGATCAGGCGCACGGGCTCGTTGACCGCGCCGGGGATTCCGCCGACGAGTCGTGGCGCGTCGGCCAGCGGCCACATGAGCGTGACGCCGATCGGGGCGGATGTGTCGGGGGGAACGACGGCCGTGGCCGACGAACTGGGGGTTCCGGCTGTGGCGTTCGATTCGGCTGCGGCCGGCACACCGAGGACGGGGAGCAGGAAGCGTGCGTCGTCGAGTCGGGCGGCACCGCCGTACTCCGGGGTCCCGTTCACGTTGACGAGCATCGGGTAGACGCCGGGTTCGGTGATGTCGAGGGACAACCCGGTTGTGCTCCGGAGCGGCAGGGTGAGCGTGAACTGCTTGGACTGGCCGGTGTCGAGGGTGGTGGCAACGGTGTCGAATTCGCCGACCGTGTCGAAAACGGCCTGGTCGAAGTCGAGTGCGGCGCGCACGTCCGAACTGGAGTCGATCGCGGGAGCACGTTGCAACCTCACCCCGACGTCCTCGACGGGACGGTCACCGACGTTCTTCACCGTGCCCTTGACCAGGACGTTGCGGTCGCTGGTGGTCGTCACCGTGGTCGGTGCGGTGGAGTCGATAGTCAGCTGCAGAAATTTGGCATCGTTGGTGTTTCGCGCCGGGGCGCGCTCACTGGGCTGGCTGGACGGCGCTGCCCATGCGACGGCCGTCGTTGCAGGCCCGAAACCGACAGCGGCCATCACCAGAGCGGCCACACCGGCCCGCCGCAGTGCCATTCTCATCCGGCGTCCGGTTCCTTCGGGCGCTGTTCTTGCCGTATTTCCGTTCGCGGCATCTCGGCGATCATCTGGGACGCGAGTTCTGCGAGTTTGCGCTCGTCGGCGTATGCGAGGCGCGAGTGCAATTCCGTCAGCGGCACCCAAGCGACTTCGGTGACCTCGATGTCCTCGTCGGAGAGTTCACCGCCGAGAAAGCGGAGGAGATAGTGATGCACGGTCTTGTGGACGCGTCGACCTTCGGTCACGAACCAGTAGTCGATGCTGCCCAGCGGTGCCAGGACGGTTCCCTGGATACCGGTTTCTTCTTCGACCTCACGCATCGCGGTCTGCTCAGCGGTCTCACCTTGTTCGATATGGCCCTTCGGTAGCGACCAGAGCAGGCGTCCGCGGCGGTCGGTTCGGCCGATCAGTGCAGCGCAGAGGCGTTCCGGGGGTCCTCCCCAGCCGTCGACGACCAAGCCGCCCGCAGAAGTTTCACGGACGGTTCGCATCAAAGGTTTATCGGGGTTGCCGACGGCAGGTCGACGCCGCGGGTTGCGGCGACTCCTGTTTGTTCGTTCGGCACCAGACACCTCATCGATACTAGTTGGCGTTGCAGCGTTGCCCGGTAACCCGCGCAAAGCGGTCTATCGCGTTCGTATGCGCGTTCTGCTATTTGCGCACCTTAAGTAAGCTCCTTTCACGTGACTGTCCCTACCTCCGATGCTGATCGCCGCCTACGACTGCTTGCCGACGCCACTGCAACGCTCGGCACGTTGTCCGACGTGTTGAACCCGCTCGGTGAGCGTTTTGCTGCGGCCGGTCACGAGCTGTTCCTGGTGGGTGGCAGTGTTCGCGACGCGATCCTCGGCCGCTTCAGTGGCGATCTGGACTTCACGACGGACGCCAGGCCGGAGAAGGTTCAGGCTCTGCTCAAGGGCTGGGTGGACAAGCAGTGGGACACGGGCATCGAGTTCGGGACCATCAGCGCCATCAAGCACGGCCAGGAGATCGAGATCACGACCTTCCGGGCCGACGCTTACGATCGCGTCTCTCGTAATCCGATAGTCGAGTACGGCACGACGTTGGCCGACGATCTGGTGCGCCGCGATTTCACCGTCAACGCGATGGCGATGAAGATCGGCGCGGACGGTTCCTACACGTTTGTCGATCCGCTGAACGGCATGGACGCGCTGTTGGCCGGAGAGCTCGATACGCCGTCGGCGCCGGAAAACTCGTTCAACGACGATCCGCTGCGGATGCTGCGTGCTGCCCGGTTCGTCTCGCAGCTTGGTTTCACGTTGAACAATCGTGTTTTCGAGGCCATCAAGGAGATGGCGTCGCAGATCGAGCGAATCACCGCCGAGCGTGTGCAGGTGGAGCTGAACAAACTGATGCTGGGCATGTACCCGGTGGACGGCATCAACATGATGGTCGACTCCGGACTGGCTGCATACGTGCTGCCCGAGGTTCCGCAGATGAAGCTCGAGATCGACGAGCATCACCAGCACAAGGACGTCTACCAGCACTCCCTCACGGTGCTCCAGCAGGCGATCGATCTCGAAGAAGGCGATCCGGACCTCGTATTGCGTTGGGCAGCAATGCTTCACGACATCGGAAAGCCGGATACCAAGCGTAACGAGCCTGGCGGTGGGGTCAGCTTCCACCACCACGAGGTGGTCGGCGCCAAGCTGGTGCGCAAGCGCATGCGGGCACTGAAGTTCTCGAAGCAGATGGTCGACGACGTCTCACAGCTCGTGTTCCTGCACTTGCGTTTTCACGGCTACGGCAAGGGACAGTGGACCGACTCGGCGGTGCGGCGGTACGTTACCGACGCGGGCGAGCTGCTCCCCCGCTTGCACAAGCTCGTGCGGGCCGACTGCACCACACGCAACAAGCGTCGCGCCGCGCAGCTGCAGGCCACGTACGACGACATCGAAGAGCGGATCGCGCGCATCGCCGAGCAGGAAGACCTTGCTCGGGTGCGTCCGGACCTCGACGGCAACGCCATCATGGAGCTGCTCAACATCCCGGCCGGCCCGCAGGTGGGCAAGGCATGGACGTTCCTCAAGGAACTACGTCTGGATCGCGGCCCGCTCGAGCGTGACGAGGCCGAGGCCGAACTGCTGAAGTGGTGGGCTACCCAGCAGGGCTAGTTTCTCGTTTCTTGCGGTTGATCAGCACCGCTGACAATCCGGCGGCATAGACACCCGCACCGGCAACGGCCAGGCCGACGCTCTTGCCGTCGGGTGCGATCACCGTCGACGCTGCCGCGATCGCACCGATGAACGCGACGTTGAACACGGTGTCCTGCAGGGCGAATACCTGACCTCGACGGTCGTCGTCGATGTCGATCTGCATGGCCGCGTCGCCGCTGAGTTTCACGGACTGGCCGGCGATGCCGAGCAGGAAAGCGGCGATCAGCAGCGACCCCTGAGTCAGCGTGGTCACGAAGACGAGCTGGACGAGAACCGCGCACACCAGGGCGTAGGTGATCGTCCGTGAGCGACCGATCCGCGGGATGAGGAACGGTGTGATCAATGCCGCGATCAGCATTCCGATTGCCGTGGCGCCGACGGCGACGCCGAATCCGGCCATCCCTCCGGGTAATTGGGAGCCGTTCGAGGTGTCGCGTAGGACCAGCACCATGATGAGGGTGTTGATGCCGAAGCAGATGCGGTGCGCTCCGATTCCGATCATCGCCGTGGTGACGCCGGGCGCCTCCCAGACAGCGGTTGCCCCGGTGCGCAGTCCGGCCGTCACCGAACGGACGGCACTGGCGCGGACCACTTCGTCGGCGACCGGACCAAGTGAGCGGGCCGTGAACCTGGCCGCGGCGAGGGCCGCGATCACCGATCCCAGTGCTGCGATGGCCACGGCGGCGCCTGACGCTCGATCCCCCGCGCCGATCATGCCGATGATCGCCACCGCTGCCGAAGCACCAAGAGCGGCTACCACCGAACCAGCCGTTGTGAGAACGGAATTGGTTGCTACCAGCCACGATTGTCGGACGACCTTCGGCAGGGCTGCGGATACGCCTGCCCCGACGAAGCGACTGACTCCGATTGCAGCAAGCGCACAGGTCAACAACAGAGTGTCACCGCCGCCGGCGACCAGCAGCACCGCAGTGGTCAGGATGAAGAGCCCGCGGAGCACGCTCGCCCACAGGAGCACCAGGCGGCGGTCCCAACGATCCAGCAGAGCGCCGGCAAAGGGGCCGATCACCGAATAAGGAAGGAGCAGTACGGCAAAGCCGGCCGCTATCGCCACCGGATCGGTTTCGCGTTCCGGGTTGAAGAGGATTGCGCCGCCGAGCGCGGCCTGGAACATTCCGTCGCCGAACTGGCTGGAAAAGCGGACGAGCGCCAGCCTTCCGAGGCCGGGTGATTCACGCAGGGTGTGCAGTACGCGCTGCCAGGCCTCGCGGCGGTTCGAGGCTCGGTTCATAAGCGGAAACTGTAGTGGGTGGGTCAGGCGCCGATCTTGACGGTGGCCCGCTCGAGGATCGGCGCGACGTCGACGCCCCTCGGCAGCGTTCCGAACACACTCCCCCAGCTGTTTCCGAGCCGACTCGCGCAGAACGCGTCGGCCACCGCGGGGTGCCCGTAGCGGAGCAACAGCGAGGCCTGCAGAGCGAGCGCCATGTCGCCGACGATCTTTCGTGCCCGGTATTCGATGTCGTCGAAATCGCCGAATGCCACCTGGAGATCCCGCACGGCCTGATCGAAGTGGCCGTCCACTCCACTGGCTCGTTTCAGCTCGTCGAAGAACACCTGCAGTGTTTCGGGTTGCTTGGCCATCGCCCGCAGTGTGTCGAGCGCCGCGACGTTGCCGGAACCCTCCCACACCGAAAGCAGCGGAGCCTCGCGATAGAGGCGCGGCATCCGGGATTCCTCCACGTATCCGTTTCCGCCCAGACACTCGAGTGCCTCGGCAGCGTGGATCGGTCCGCGCTTGCAGACGAAGTACTTACTCACAGCCAACGAAATGCGTCGTAGTGCGCTGGCGTGGGCATCGCCTGCGGTTGCGCGGTCGGTCAGAGCGGCCAGCCACATCGCGACGGTGGTCGACGCTTCCGATTCCACAGCCAGATCTGCCAGAACGTTTCGCATCAAGGGTTGGTCGATCAGGTTGGCGCCGAAAGCACTTCGATGCGTCGCGTGGTGAACTGCCTGCATGGTGCCGACGCGCATGCCGGTGGCCGTGCCGATCGTGCAGTCCAACCGGGTCATGTTGACCATCTCGATGATGGTGCGCACGCCCCGGCCTTCCTCGCCGACCATCCATGCGAGAGCGTCGAGGTACTCGACCTCACTGCTCGCGTTGGAATGATTGCCCAACTTGTCCTTCAAGCGTTGCAGGTACATGTTGTTGAGCGAGCCGTCCGGCAGGACCCGAGGCAGGAAGAAGCACGACAGACCACCCGGTGCCTGGGCGAGGACGAGGAACACGTCCGACATCGGCGCGGAGGTGAACCACTTGTGGCCCGTCAGCAGGTAGCTGCCGTCGGATTGTGGCACTGCCCTTGTGGTTCCGGCACGAACATCCGAACCGCCCTGTTTTTCCGTCATCGACATACCGGCGATCAATCCGGGTTTAGTGAGGGGAGCTTTCAGCGCCGAATCGTAGTGCCGCGTGGTCAGGAGGGGTTCGTACTGCGCGGCCAGATCCGCGTTGTGCCGCAGCGCGGGGATCACGGCGTACGTCATGGAGATGGGACAGCCGTGGCCGGCATCGGTTTGACCCCACACGGCCATCTTCGCGGCGCGGACGAGGTGTGCGTGTGGATTCGGGTCAACCCACGGAGCGCCGTGCAGTCCCAATTCCACTGCGGTGCTCATGAGTTGGTGATAGGCGGGGTCGTAGCGGACCTCGTCGATACGGTTGCCGTAGCGATCGTGGGTTCTCAGGACGGGTGGGTGCTCCTCGGCCAGATCGCCCCACTCCTGGGCCTGCGCGCTTCCGGCGCGGACCCCTACTCGATGAACCTCTTCGAGTGCATCCGATGCGCCTTCACGGTGGAGTGCCTCGAGGATCGGCGCGTATTCGGCTGCGTCGTAATCGATCAGGGGCGGAACCTGATTGGTGACTTCATGCGTGGGTGTCATCGAAGCTCCCTAACGATCGAAGGGTGAAGGCGAGAATGGCGTCGATCGCAGCGGGATCGGTGGTGCCTCCGCGCAGTGGAAGGATCAGGGCCTCGCCGATTGCCCCGACGATGCACGCTGCCGTCAGAGTGGCGTCCTGTGGCGGTATCTCACCGGTGTCGACTGCCGAACGAATTGCGGTGGCCAAGCAGTCTCGGAACGATTCGCGAAACATGAGACGCTGTTCGTCGACGAGAGGATCTACCGGTTCCACCAGCAGTGCATAGGCGAGAACCGGTGCGCGCATGGCACGTTCGGCGAAGGTCCGAACCGACGCTGATACAGCGGAGCGGTGGTTGCCTTCCAGATATCGGGCGCTGTCTCCGGCGTCCCGAGCTGCGGATACCTCACGGCTGCAGACTGATTGGAACACTTCGGCGAACAATTCGCCCTTGCCGTCGAAATGTCGATACAGCGTCCCGGTGCCGACGCCGGCGTTCTTGGCCACCGCGGCGATGGAACATCCCGCATAGCCGTGGGTTGCCACTGCCGTCGTGGCGGCCTCGAGCAGTCGGGCGCGTTGGGCGTCCAATCTTTCCTGTACTGCCGGAGTGCGGCGATAGGCCATGTGAAGAAGTGAACACCCGTTCCGTTCTTGCGTCAAGAGCCCCCACCTGCAGGTTCAGGCAGCAGCGGCGCGAGACTGTTCCTCGCGCCACCACGCGACGGTCGCTTCGGCGGCCTGATCGAGCGGCGTCGGCGAGAGTCCGAGCAGCACTTCGCTGGCGCTCGAGTCCATGACGAACGGCTTGGTGAACTGGTAGTTCATCTCAGCGAGTTCGCGGCTGTCGGTGTTGATCTTGCCGACGGCGTCGAGCACCCAGGCGGGGAGTACACCCACCTTGGCGGGGGATGCCCCGGCGGCGCGGGCGAAGGCCTCGGCGATCTTGCGCTGAGTGAGCGCGGGGCCGGTGGGTGCGTGGAGGACGGAGTTCCAAAGTTCGGGGTTGTGTGCCGCCGCGATCATCGCTGCTGCGAGATCGGGGATGTAGGTGAAGGAGTGCGGCTGATCTGCGGAACCGATGACACGAATCTTCTTACCTGCCATGACTTTCGGAACCATGCGCCCGCCCGCGTGGGCGGTGCGGACGCGGGGACCGAAGAAGTCCGAGGCCACGACGCTGACGGTGGGTGTTGCAGAGGCCTCGCGAGCGCGCAGCAGCGCGGTGCGCACGCCACGCTTGCCACCGGTGGCGTTGCGTGGATCGGATTCGGTCATCAGGGTGTCGGAGTTGTAGGCGTAGAGGCTTTCGGGGAAGACCACGACGGCACCGATGGATGCGGCCGCGTCGAGCACAACCTTCTCGGCCGCCGGGAGTTCCCGCTCCCAATCGGCTGCGTTGTAAGCAGCGTGGATGCAGTGGTAGATGGCCGTGGCGCCCTCGCTGACCGAGCGCAGGGCCTCGGCGTCCGAGACGTCGACGCGTCGGCGGTCGATCAGCGGGTGCTCGGGCCCGCTGCCGGACCTGGTCAGGATGCGGACGTTGATTCCCTGCTCGGCGAGCTGTAGTGCGACGGCGGATCCGACGGGTCCTGCTCCGGTGACGATTTCGAGGTTCGACATGGTGTGCTCCTTCTTGTTTCGAGTGAACTGAGAGCACTGCTCTCGTTTTCAAGAATGCACCTGCACCCGAACGCTGTCAAGAGCAGTGCTCTCTTTTGTTGATGCTGCTCTCGGGAATGGGGCAAGATGGACTCATGGTTGGAACTCCCCGTGAGCGGGCGCGCGAACAGACGCTGCAGGACATCACCCGTATCGGACGCGAGCATCTCGCTGCCGTCGGCGCTGCCGCTTTGTCCCTGCGCGCCGTCGCGCGTGACCTGGGAGTCGTGTCCTCAGCGGTATACCGCTATGTCGCCAGTCGGGACGAACTGCTGACCTTGCTGGTGGTCGACGGGTACACGGAACTGGGCGCGGAAGTGGACGCCGCCGTGAATGCCGTTGCAGCAGAGGATTTTCGCGGACAGTTCATTGCTCTCGGGCGCGCCGTTCGCAGCTGGGCGATCCGGGAGCCGGCCCGCTACGGTCTGTTGTTCGGCAGCCCCGTCCCCGGCTACGACGCTCCGGGCGAGCAGACCACCGGCCCCGGCACCCTCGTCGTGACCCGGCTGATCGGGATCATCGACGCCGCCCATCGCGCGGGTTCACTGACGGTGCGAGAGGGTCCGGGCCTGAGTGACACGTTGGCAGCGGACCTCGAGGGAGTGCGGAATGAACTGGGTACCGACCTGCCGCCGGATGCCGCGGTGCGCGCAACTCTCGTCTGGGTATCGCTGTTCGGTTCGGTGAACTTCGAGGTGTTCGGGCAGTACGGAAGCGATACGTTCACCGACGCGAGCGAGATTTTCGAGCGGCATTTGGCACTACTTGCCGATGTGGCGGGTCTGACCTGAACACGCTTGTGTCTCGTTCCTCCGCGCGCAGTTGTCGGTGAGATGATGTTCTTGTGGCGCACGCAGAAGAACCCGAGGATCGAATGGCCTGGATAGAACCGGAGGTTCGTCCGGGCAGTTTGTTGGTGTCGTCGACCGATCTCACGGAACCCGCATTTCGCCGCACCGTCATCTACATGATCGAGCACAACGACGCCGGGAGCCTGGGCGTCGTCGTCAATCGGCCGAGTGAGACGGCCGTGCAGAACGTGTTGCCGCAGTGGTCACCGCTGACCGCGCATCCTTCGGCCCTGTACATCGGTGGACCAGTCAAGCGTGACTCGGCGCTTTGCCTGGGCATCGCTCGCAACGGTGCGCGGATCGACGGCGTCGCCGGCCTGCGGCGGGTGGACGGCAAGGTAGTCATGGTGGATCTGGACTCGGACCCGGAGGTCATTGCTCCTCTGGTCGAAGGGATCCGCATTTTTGCCGGGTACTCGGGTTGGACTCTGGGCCAGCTGGATTCGGAGCTCGAGCGTGAAGACTGGATGGTGATCAGCTCGCTGCCGTCGGATGTGCTGACGCCGCCACGAGTCGATGTCTGGGCACGGGTGCTACGACGCCAGCCGCTACCCGTTGCGATGCTGGCCAGCCACCCCATCGAGGTGGAACGAAACTGACTTGTCGGAGGTCGATGATATTCCTGTGTCATCGTTTTCGAGAGAGGTGGCAGCAATGATCGCTGAGCGTCAGATCCAGTGCGCGGATTGTGTTTCGGATGTCGATCACTGCCACGATTCTTTGCTGCGGCATGCCGACGGATCACTCGAATGCACCGGCGCGAACTGCGTCGACCTGGCATCGGTCCGCCATGCGCTGTCCATCGATTGTGCTGAACTGCAGGGCGGTTGTGGCTGCGTCGACGCGACCCGAGGCGAGTTGCTCGCTAGCTGACGCTGACCGGATCCCGATTCGCGAAGCGTTGCGCCATCGCAGCACACACGATCAGTTGGATCTGATGGAAGATCATCAGCGGCAACACGATCAGGCCGACGGGCTGGCCCGCGAACAGTACAGCCGCCATCGGTAGGCCCGTTGCCAAGGACTTCTTCGACCCGCAGAAGATGATGACGATCTGATCGGGAAGATCGAACCCGAGCTTGCGCCCCGCGAGAGTGGTCACGCCGAGAACCAGCGCGAGAATCAGGCAGCACACGATTGTGAGGATCACGATCTGCCAGATCGTGATGGTGCTCCAGATCCCCTCTTTCATGCTTTCGCTGAAGGCGGCGAAGACAACGAGGAGGATCGATCCGCGATCGACGTACTTGGTGGGTTCGGCGTACTTCTGCAGCCATCCGATCACCAGCGGGCGGATCAGCTGACCGACGATGAACGGGATCAGCAACTGCACGACGATGTCGAGGATCGACGAGAAGTCGACCGTCGCCTGGCCGGTGGTGTTCATCAGCAGAACCACCAGCAGCGGTGTGACGAAGACGCCGATCAGGTTGGAGAACGACGCACTGACGATCGCGCCCGCGACATTCCCCTTGGCGATCGAGGTGAACGCGATCGAAGACTGAACCGTCGACGGAACCAGGCACATGTAGAGGATGCCGGTGTAGAGCTCGTCGCTGATCAGCGTCGGCGACAGGAATCGCAGTGCTAGGCCGATCAGTGGGAACAGCACGAACGTCGCGGCGAGGACGACGGTGTGCAGTCGCCAGTGCTTGACGCCCTTCCAGGCTTCCTGCGGCGAGAGCCGTGCGCCGTAGAGCAGGAACAAGAAGCCGATGGCGATCTTGGTGGCCCAGTTCAGAATGCTCTCCGCGGTACCCGATACCGGGAACACACTTCCGAGCACGCCGGCGATGATGATGCCGAGGATGAACCCGTCGATGTAGAACCTACTGAGAAACTTCACCTGGCTAAGGATAACGGCGAGCTTCGGCGGGCTCTCGAGCCCCACGAAGGTTGAAGCCCATCACCGCCAGGCACAGCAGCGTCCCGATGATCGACAGCTCGATGATGGCCGTCTGCATTCCCTGAAGGGTGATGGCGATACCCGCGATGATCGACGGGATCGCCAGTCCCGCGTAGCTGACGGTGAAGAACGCGGCCAGAACTCCGCCGTGGCTCTCGCGGGCGTGGGTCCGGGCGGCGGCGTTGACGCGCTTCATGCCGCCGGCAAACGCCAGACCGTGCCCGGCGCCGACCACGACGGTGATGACGCCAAGCAGTGCCAGGCTCGGGACGAGGTCGACCACGAGGAGGCCGATCATTCCCAGAGCGAGGATTCCCAGGCCGGCGGTGACGGACGTGCGCGGGTCCATGCGGCTTCCGCCGAGTTGCGCGACCACCGAGCAGATCATCACCAGTGCGGCCGCCCCGCCGCCGAGTAGAAGGTTGTCGATGTTCAGCAGGCTGGTCATCCACGACGGGACCACCGACTGGAAGAGCCCGACCGCGCCCCACGACAGCGCGACGGCGAGCGAGCTGAGCCAGAAAGTCTCGCGAATGGCGGCGGGAACATGTGGCATCTGGAAGAACCGCTTCGGGCGTGTGACGTCCCCGATCCGCGGAAGTAGCAGCAACACGATCAGTGCCGGGATGAACGCGACGAGGAAGATCAGATACGGCAACCGCAGCGGTTGTGGAAGGTACTGGGCGATTGCACCGGACACGAGTGGTCCGAGCGCACCGCCCAACGCGCCCGTCACCGTCGATACGAGCGCTGCTCGTCGGTGATCGAACTTCGGTTCCTGCTCCACCAATGCGGCGCTGCCCGCCGCACTGGCCGCGCCCACCGCGATTCCCTGGGCAATCCGGCCGACGAACAACCACACCGTCGCGTCGGCAAATGCCAGAACGAGCGTGCCGACGACGCTCAGAGCGAGTGCAGTAAGGAGCACGGTGCGTCGGCCGAGGGCGTCGGACAGCGGTCCGAAGAACAGCAATGCCGGAACGAGGCCGGCGACGTAGACGCCGTAGATCAGCGTCTGGATGGTGGGCGTGAATCCGAACTCGGTCCGGTAGAGCCCGTAGACGGAGGTGGGCATGTTCGCGCCCAAGAGGATCACGGTGAGGACGTAGCCCACGCCGTAGAAGTGTCGATTGGTGCGGCGTGTGCGTTCTTCGGTGGCGACAGCTGTGGCGGACGTGGGAAGCCCCTCCTGAAGACAGAGTGCGAAAATACATGGGTCGTCCTACGTATCGTAGGTGAGTGGAATGATCGCCGCTAATGCTGTGAGGATGAGCTGATGACCGTTGTTCGCAAAGAGTCCGCGTACGAGCAATCCCTCGACTGGATGCGCGCGCAGATCTCCGACGGCGTCTGGACAGTGGGCAATCGTGTTCCGACCGAGCCGGAGCTGATGAGTGTTCTCGGCGTCGGCCGGAACACCGTGCGCGAAGCGATCAAGACATTGACCTCGACGGGAGTCCTGGAGATCCGTCGCGGATCGGGGACCTTCGTGCGCGCTCGGACCGACATCGGCGGACTGCTCGGCAGACACGCGTCCGTCGACGAGATGAAATACGTCTTCGAAGTGCGTCGTGCGCTCGAGATGGAAGCGGTCCGGTTGGCGTGTGAGCGTCGCAGCGACGACGACGTCCGGATACTTCGTGAGCTGGCCACCAAGCGTGACGTCCCGGCCGAGAACTTCGTCGACGTCGATCTCGCGTTTCACATTGCCGTTGTCGATGCCGCCCACAATCCCGTGCTGAAAGATCTGTTTGCCGGAATCCTCGAAACAGTTCGAGCCACCTACGAGGTGACCGAAGGGGTGCATCCGCCGTCGCTGACGTCTTCGCATCATCAGGGAGTTGCCGAAGCCATCGCCGAACGCGATGTCACCAAAGCCAGGGCTGCGGCGTGTGGGTATCTCGAGAAGACTCAGGAAGCGATCGGTTCAGGCTCGGCGGTTACCGAGTCCGGGCGTCGGCCAATCGATTGAGTGACCCGGCGATGTCTTCGGCTCCGGGTGTCGTGATCGTGAGTCGGTCGCCACAAGCGAACGTGATGACCACCGCTGGCCCGGTGCGGGTGACGACGCCGTAGTTACGACGACCCTTGGTCTTGAGTCCCCAGCCGCCGAAGTCCGCGAACGGTTTGATCTCCGCGACGTCGGCTCCGACAACTTCCTCGATGCCGTAGGTCATCGCAGCCATCCCCATGTTGATCACCCGGATTTCCCGTTCGTCGACGATCACCCGGAAGCGAACCAGGCTGACGACGAGCAGTCCGAGTGCCCCGAAGATGAACAGCGGCCAGAGTGACCGCATCGCCAACGCCATGATGACTCCGGGCGCCAGAGTGATCGCAGTGAGGATCACCGACCCCTTGGTGCTGAATCCGACGTCGTCGGAGATGGGGAGAGCGCAGGGGCTTCGCGGCAACCCGGCCGAGGGTTCGATCGTGGCAAGAGTGCGGACGCGGTAGTCACGCAGGAACGAGGCGCCGATCCACCCCAGCACCCCGCCGATGACAAAGCCGACACCGATAGACCACAGCGGGAGTGACGTCGTGGATGGATCGGTGACATCGAGTTGGGTGTAGAGCAAAGCGAAGTTCACTGTCGTGATGAGCCCGACCACGCTCAGCCCGACAACCAACATGAATCGGCGCATCATCAGCATCGCGGGAGCAAGAGCAGCAATCGCACTCAGGCCGCCACCGAAGAGCAGCGTCAGAAGTGCAATGGTCCAGGCGTTGGCCGACGGGGTGGAGAATCCGTCCGGCGAGGTGGTGGTCCAGTGAGTCGCGATCTGTTCCGGGAGGCGGGGCTCCCAAATTTTTGTCAGGACGAAGCCGAAGACCGCACACAACAGCGGAACGACTAGCCCGAATACGACCCCGGCCGGGTCGACCACGCGATGTTTCACGTGAATCAATGAGCCGGCTGGCAAGCATCCTTGAGCGCGCAGGCACCGCAGGAAGCGGTGCCGCAAGCGGCAGCGTTCGCCTTGGCCTCGGAGGTCTCCGCCACCGGCTCGGCGACAGGCTCGGAGTGTCCGCCGCAGTTGCAGTCGTTACCGCATCCGCTCTGCTGCGGGAGTGCGGCGGCAGCGCGGGCGCCGATGCCGCCACCGAAACCGGCAGTGAGGACGGCGACGACGACGGCGATGATCGCGACGGCAATGCCGAAGACTCCGCCGATGGTCAGTGCTGCGACTCCGCCGATGACCAACATTCCAGCGGCCGCGAGCATGGTCGGACCGGCCACCTTGTTGGCGAGGGCGAACGACTCCTCGCTCCGCAGGGAATCCTCGGTGCGGACACCGGCCCAGCGGTTGCGCGGGAGTTTGCCGATCAGTCCGGCGACAGCAACTCCACCGACGGCGACAGCGAGCACGAATAGCACCACAGCGACAACGATCACCCATACAGGATAGGCGCGAGTGGAGTTGATGGTATGCCCGGGTCGCACAGGCTCTACCCTGGTTATCGGTATTTCCGTCAGCCAAGTAGATAGCGACCACAGTGACCGAGTCTCCGCAGTCCCCCGATTCACCAGCCGACGCAACTCCGCAGCACCGCTACACCGCGGAGCTCGCCGGCCAGATCGAGCAGCACTGGCAGGACCGCTGGAGTGAGGACGGCACGTTCAACGCGCCTAATCCGGTCGGTCCGCTCTCCTCGCCCGACGGTGTTCCCGCCGACAAGCTCTTTGTTCAGGACATGTTCCCGTACCCCTCGGGTTCGGGTCTGCACGTCGGTCACCCGCTCGGATACATCGCTACGGACGTCTTCGCGCGCTTCCATCGCATGCAGGGGCGCAATGTCCTGCACACCCTCGGCTACGACGCCTTCGGTCTCCCGGCCGAGCAGTACGCCGTGCAGACGGGTACCCACCCGCGGACGACCACCGAGTCCAACATCGCCAACATGAAGCGCCAGCTGCGACGCCTGGGTCTGGGGCACGACGAGCGTCGTAGCCTCGCGACGACGGACGTCGACTTCTACCACTGGACGCAGTGGATCTTCCTGCAGATCCACGGCGCCTGGTACGACAAGGCTGCAGGCAAGGCCCGTCGTATCTCCGAGTTGGAAGCCGAGTTCGATTCCGGTGAGCGCGCTCTGGAAGACGGACGCGAGTGGGCGTCGCTGACAGTCGCCGAGAAGGCAAAGGTCGTCGACTCGTACCGCCTTGTCTACCAGTCGGATTCGATGGTCAACTGGTGCCCCGGTTTGGGTACCGTGCTGGCCAACGAGGAAGTCACCGCCGACGGTCGTAGTGACCGCGGAAACTTCCCCGTGTTCCGTAAGCACCTCCAGCAGTGGATGATGCGCATCACCGCGTACTCCGATCGCCTGGTCGACGATCTCGAGTACCTGGATTGGCCGGACAAGGTCAAGGCGATGCAGCGCAACTGGATCGGACGCTCCTATGGCGCCGAAGTTACCTTTGCCGCAGGCCAGTACGGCGTCGATGTGTTCACGACGCGCCCCGACACGCTGTTCGGCGCCACCTATGTGACGCTGGCTCCTGAGCATGACTTGGTGGACAAGCTCGTCGCGGACGAGTGGCCCGAAGGTGTCGACGCGCGCTGGACTGGCGGTGCCACGACTCCGGCGGAAGCTGTTGCTGCATACCGTAAGTCGATTGCCGCCAAGACCGACCTGGAGCGCCAGGAAAACAAGGAGAAGACGGGCGTCTTCCTCGGTTCCTACGCCGTCAATCCGGTCAACGGACACAAGGTTCCGATCTTCATCGCCGACTACGTTCTGACGGGTTACGGCACCGGTGCGATCATGGCAGTTCCGGGACACGATCACCGTGACTGGGAGTTCGCGAACGCGTTCGGTCTGGATATTCTCGAAGTTATTGCCGGTGGCAATGTTTCGGAGGCTGCGTACTCCGGTGACGGCCCGCTGGTGAACTCCGACTACCTCGACGGGCTGGACGTTGCCGAGGCCAAGGCGACCGTCATCAGTCGCCTCGAGGAGAGCGGCCAGGGCAAGGGCACCATCCAGTACAAGCTGCGCGATTGGCTTTTCGCGCGTCAGCGTTACTGGGGCGAGCCTTTCCCGATCGTCTACGACGCGGACGGCAACGCACACGCTCTGCCGGATTCGGCTCTGCCCGTGGTGCTTCCGGAGGTCGAGGACTACGCACCCGTGTCCTTCGATCCGGACGACGCCAACTCCGAGCCCTCTCCCCCGCTGAACAAGGCGACCGACTGGGTCAACGTCGAGCTCGATCTCGGTGACGGTCTGCAGACCTACCACCGCGACACCAACGTCATGCCGCAGTGGGCAGGTAGCTCGTGGTACCAGCTGCGCTACATCGACCCCACCAACCAGGACGCCTTCTGCGACCCGCAGAACGAGGCGTACTGGACGGGCCCGCGTCCGGAACTGCACGGCCCCAACGATCCCGGTGGAGTCGACCTGTACGTCGGCGGCGTCGAGCACGCAGTGCTGCACCTGCTGTACTCGCGCTTCTGGCACAAGGTTCTGTTCGACCTGGGCTACGTGTCCTCGAGCGAGCCGTACCGTCGCCTCTACAACCAGGGCTACATCCAGGCATTCGCGTACACCGATGCCCGCGGCGTCTACGTGCCGGCAGAAGAGGTCGTCGAGCGTGACGGCAAGTTCTTCTTCGAGGGCGCCGAGGTCAACCGCGAGTACGGCAAGATGGGCAAGAGCCTGAAGAATGCCGTTGCGCCGGACGAGATCTGCGCCGAGTTCGGTGCAGACACCCTGCGTGTGTACGAGATGTCGATGGGTCCGCTGGACACCTCGCGTCCGTGGGCTACCAAGGACGTCGTCGGTGCTGCGCGATTCCTGCAGCGAGTGTGGCGCGTCGTCATCGACGAGGAGACCGGCAAGCCCCGTGTCACCGACGAAGCTCCTGGTGAAGAGACGCTGCGTGCGCTCAACAAGGCGATTTCCGGTGTCATCGAGGATTACACGGCGCTGCGCGACAACACGGCCGCCGCGAAGCTGATCGAGTACAACAACCACCTCACCAAGGCGTTCCCGGGCGGTGCGCCGCGTGCTGCTGTCGAGCCGCTGGTGCTGATGCTCGCTCCCCTGGCGCCGCACCTCGCGGAAGAGCTGTGGTCGCGTCTGGGTCACACGGAATCCCTTGCGCACGGACCCTTCCCGGCAGTCGAGGAGAAGTGGCTCGTCGAGGATACCGTCGAGTACCCGATCCAGGTCAACGGCAAGGTTCGTAGCCGCATCAGCGTCCCGGCGGATGCCGATCGCAAGGCTGTCGAAGAGATTGCGCTGGCCGACGAGAAGATCGTCGCTCTGCTCGAGGGCAACGCACCCCGCAAGGTGATCGTTGTGCCGGGCAAGATGGTGAACATAGTTCTGTAGGGCCTTCGGCCCCTGTGCGCCGTTTTGGTAGTAACCGCTACCGAAACGGCGCACAGTCGTATCTGGGTGCGTATCTGGGCGCCACAGATGTGCTGCCAGTCTTCACAGGCGTCGTGGGTGATCGCCCGGATCGAATCTCCGATCCAGTTTCCGATTCAAGCTGCGATCTTCGAACAATCTGAATACTCCACTTGGAGAACGAGTGTCATCGCTTCGCGGCACGCGAACACCACCTCACTTCGATCTGTTCGAGCAGGGGAGCGCCGGGTATTACGGAGTCACTATTGATGAATTATATTGTGACCCTTAGGCGATGCCCTGAGAGAGTGTTTCAATCCCTTAGGTATCGGCCCTTAGGGGCAAGCCCCGAGCGAATCGTGTGAATTTCAACCCCAGGGGACGATGTGGGCGCGGCTCGTTCTGAGGATTGTTGACGCGATGACATCGAACCAGAACATAGGTTGGCAATTCACTAAAGCTGTTCTCCGGAAGCCGTTTACCATGGGCGCGGTCGCGCCGAGTTCTCCCTCCGTCGCAGCGGAACTGGCGGCGGTCGTACCAGCGGTCGGCGCGCCTGTGATCGTCGAGTTGGGTCCGGGGACAGGTTCTGTCTCGGACGCCATCTCCTCACGAATACCGAGGAGCGGCCGTCATATCGCGGTCGAGGTTGATCGTGAACTGGTGAGGCATCTGTGTCGGACGAGGCCAAGCATCGAGGCGATTTGGGGCGACGCCTGTGATCTGATCGCCCTGTTGAAATCCGCTGGAGTAGAACGCGTTGACGCAATCGTCTGTGCGCTCCCGTGGTCGCTCATCGATCTCGGAAAGCAGTGTCTGATTCTGGATCAAATTGCGACCCTGCTCACGGATGGCGGGCAGGCGAGCCTTCTCGCTTACCCCCACGCGCGCTGGCTACCGAGAGCCCAGGGATTCCGAATTGCACTGAACGAAAAGTTCACCGACGTCTCGTGTGGACCGGTTATTTGGCGTAACGCACCGCCGGCGGTTGTGTACCGATGTGGGCAGCCGATGACTCGTGCGAATTTCTGCTGACCTCTTGACCGGGCTGCCCCCGGTTTGGTTGCTCGCGGCGGGTGGGATGCTGATCATGGCGGAAGTGGGCACGTTGGTCGGGATCATTCTTCCTGGTGTGACGGCGGTCCTTGCTTTCGGGTATCTCGGAAGCACGGGTGCCGTTCACCCAGTCGCAGCGTGTCTTGTCGCGATCGCCGGTGAAATTGCCGGAGGGCATATTGCCTACGTGCGAGGCCGACGTGCTCGCCGGTTCAGGAGAGTGAGTCCACTCGCGGGAACGGGAGCCCGTGGGGCCGACCGGTCGCGGGCATGGTCGCGGTTGATGGAACTCTCTCAATCGATGGAGTTACGGGCTCTGAGCCTGGTGGAACGGCATGGCGCTGCAGCGATTGTTCTGTGTCAGTGGATGGCTGGAGTCCGGACCGTAACACCGCGTCTGGTGGGATCCGTCGGGACGAGCTATCGGAGGTTTGCCGTTGCGCAAGTGCCGTCTGCGATGGCCTGGGTGTGCACGTGGATGTCAGTCGGGGCAGTAGCTGGAGCGGCGTACGAGCGCGTAGCTGCAGGAGTGGGGGTAGTCGGACTGCTGGCGCTGGCGTTGACATTTCTGTCTGTGGTGGTGTGGGCAAGCGTGAGTCACTGCTTTTCAGCCCGGGTTAATCGCGCGTCGACTCCGCAGAGTAGTTGCCTTTGCTCACAATCGAACCGCCGCAGTCCTTTTGGTGCACCGTCGCCAATCAGTCGTTGTCCTGATTGTCCCGCTCCGCGGAACATTCTGTAGCGCGCGGTCGACGCGAGGGCTGTGATGCAGGTAACACGTTACCGAGATCGGTAGCTGTCGTTCCATTGCACTTCCCGGCTAGGCCCCCGTCGACGGTATTCGACAGAGGGTCAATCGAATTCGTAGGTGTTCCCGAAAGGATCTTCCAGCCATGGCGTCTCATGTCCACAGCGACGGTTCGTCTCCCAGTTTGCCCGAACCGACATCGATACCGGAGCGGTGGACTCCGCGACTGGTGTTCTCCCTGGCGTCGATTGTTCTACTTCTCGAGATGCTCGCAGTGAGCTACATGATGATCTCCACTGCTCTCCCTGCGATCTCGGTGCACTATCAAACGACGCAGGGAGCTTGGCTGCTCACGTCGTTCTTGCTGCTGGGGGCGGTCGCGTCTCCTCTGCTCGGCAAGCTCGCCGACATGTACGGCAAACGAAAAGTCCTGCTCTTGGCTGTCGCCGGCGCGGCGGTCGGATCCTTCATTTCGGCGATAGCGCCGAGCTACGCGATCCTGATTCTGGGCCGGTCGCTGACGGGTCTGCTGGTTCCCTGCCTGTTCCTGAGTTACTCCCTCATTCGAGATGTTTTTCCGCCGAAAACTGTTGCCTTGGCCGTCAGTATCGCGACTTCCGGTATGGGTTTGATTGCGATCCCGGCGCCGTTCCTCACCGGTTGGTTGATCGACAACCACGGGTTCCGGAGCATCTTCTGGTTCTTTGTCGTCGGGCTGGTTCTCCTCGGCGGCATGATCTTCGCTTCGACGGCGGAATCAACTGTCCGACTTCGCTCTTCGCTGGACCTGATCGGTGCGGTACTGCTCGGGTCGGGCATCGCCGGAATTCTGATCGGCGTCAGCTTCGGACCGACCTGGGGCTGGAAGAACGGTTCGACACTGGCCTACCTGATCGGCGGCGTCGCACTGTTGGTGGCTTGGGTTGCCTCTGCCCGAGCCATCCGCGAGCCCTTGATCGACCTGCGCTACTTCGGCAAGCGTTCGGTGATGCTCACCGCCGTCGGTGCCGGGTTCTGCTACGGCGCGTCGGGAGTCTTCACGATCTTGCTGCCGATGATGGTGATGACCCCAGCAGTTCTCGGCCTGGGATACGGATTCGGCGTGACGGCAGAGGGATTCGCGATCTTCCAGGCGCCCCTTGGCGGCATGGTGGTGGTCGGTGGTTTGATCGTGGGCTTCCTCGTGGGGCGCAACATCCGGCCCCGTCTGCTGATGATCATCGGAATGATACTCATGGCAGTCGGATTCACGTTGACGGCCACCATTCACGACAACAAGCCTCTGCTCATCATCTTTGCCGGAATCTTCGGTGTCGGTATGGGTATGGGCTACGCCTCCATCCCGAACCTGCTCATCGAGGCAGTGCCGCCGCAGTTGCAGGCAACCACGGCGAGCATGGTTGCGGTCTTTCAGAGCATCTTCCCCGCAGTGCTTCCCGTCATCGCCTTCACGGTCTTGAACTCGCACATCGCGATGGCGATGGAGGGCGCTGTGTTCTACACCGACGAGGGCATGCGTATCGCGTTCCTGATCGGTGCTGCTGCAGCAGTTCTCGGCGCGATCGCAGCCGTGTTCCTGCCTCGAAACATCGTCCAGATCGGCGCAGAAGACGGTGTGCAGCAGGAGACGTCCCTCCTCCCTGCTCACTGATCACACGATGATGTGCGGCTACTGGCCAACGTTCGTAGCCGCACATCGCCGTGGTGGCACTTCGACGTCATGCAAGATGAATCTCCTGCAGCGAGATCTCACCCCGCAGCGGACGCTCTGCGACCTGTGCCAGATCAGATACGAATGTGTCCGCGATCGATCGGGTGGTGGTGAGTTGTACCGACAGAACATTGTTCGCTTGACTGCACACAGTTGCGCCGTGCCGGTACGCCACCAGCGCCACTGGATCGACGCGTTGGAAAGTCGCGGTGACGTGTAGGCCGACCTGTGGTGTCACCGGAACGAACGGGCCGTGGTCCGTCTTGATGCGAACTATCCCGATGATCTTGTTGAGACGCTTGATCAACATGGCGTCGGAGATCGTTGCCGGGCAACGGTACGCGATCGACATTCCGGTGACTCCCGGCGATGTCACGGATACCCATGTAGACAGGCTGACGACCTCGACGCCGAGCTTCCACCCCAGCGACGAAATACGTGCGAGAACCGCCGCGGTATCGTGGCATTCGACCACCATGGTGCCCACCCGACTCGTATCGGTGCCCACCCGAGCCGCTTCACCCATTTCCTCGACCTCCTCCGCCTAGAGAGGAAGTCCGGGCGCATCGACCCCGATGATTCTCGATCCCCGGAAGAAGTCGAGAAGCTCTGCGTCGCCGTGTGCGCCGATACCGCTTCCGCCCCAGAAACTCTGGGTCGAGTGGTCGTCTAGGTCCAGGAGGCTGGTGCTGTTGATCTTGTTCTCACCGCAATCGATTCGGGTCGCAAGTTCACGAGCGGCGTCGACGTCGGCGCCGAACACGTATCCGGCCAGGCCGGTATCGAGAGCGTTGGCCTCGAGCAGAGCTTCCTCGTCGGTTGATGCTCGGTGCACCGTCAGGATCGGCCCGAAGGTCTCCGATTTGGTCTGCTCCGACGAGATTCCGTGCACCACTGTCGGTGGGAAGAACCATCCGGAATCGTCAGGCACGGGGGTGCTCGAGACGGCCGTGCCGCCCACGCCACGGAGGAATTCGACGGTATCCCGCATCCGTTGGAGTTGAGGCTCGTTCGCCTGCGGACCCATCGTGGTGTTGGCGTCATCGGTTCGGCCGAGTGCGATTTCGGCCGTGCGGTCGAGTATTGCGTCGACAAGCCGGTCGTGAAGGTGCGGCGGCACGAAGACGCTTCCCGGACTCTCACACCATTGCCCGTTGAGTTTGGTGAACCCGTCGACGAGTGCGGCGGCAGTCAGATCGATGTCGGCGTCGGCGCGGATGATCACGGGGTTGTTGCTGCCGAGCTCGAGTTGAAGAGCCTTGAAATCGGTAGAAGCTGCAGCGGCGATGGAACTACCGGCCGCTCGGCCGCCGGTGAACGCCAGTGCTCGGATTCGTCGATCGGAGGCCAGTAGATGCCCGACGTCCCCGCCTCCGTGAACGAGTTGAAACAGAGCTTTCGGCGCGTCGACTTCGGCGATGGCACGTGAGATCGCCTCGGCAAGCACGTTGGGACCCGACGGTGCCCAGTTGGAGGGCTTGGCGATTACCGGAGCACCTGCGGCCAAAGCGAATGCGGTCTTCTTGGCGGTGATGAAGCTCGGTGCGTTCCACGGTGCGATCACAGCGGTCGGGCCCCACGCCAGCCGATGTAAATGTGCACCTGACGGCAACTGCTCGAACCCGGAGGAGTTCTTCAGATGCGTTGCAGCACTGCGGAACAGATCGGGAAGTCCGCCGGCGAAAAGTGTGCTGATCGAAAGCGGAAGGCCGTTGTTCTTGGAGTCCTCACGAGCGATCGCCGCAGTCCGTTCTTCGACAAGTTCAGCCGTTCTCTCGAGTAGGCGCACCCGGTCGGCGACCGATCGACGGGTCCAGACACCCGATCGGTGAAGTTCTGTCGCGGCGGTGATCGCCCTCTCCACCTGTTCGGTGGAGGACGAGAGTTGGGCTTGCAGTTTCTCTCCGGTGTCGGGATCGGTGAGAAATTCGCCGAGGTCGATAGCCGGTGTTTCGACGTTTCCGTCGATCGTGTTGTTCTGGGGCACGAGTGAGCATGAAGTGGTCATGACTGTCCTTCGTGGCGAAATCGTTTGTAGGTCAGATGTTGTCGAGGTAGCGTTCGCGTTCCCAGTCGGTGACCGCGGACATGAAGGAATCCCATTCGTCCTTGGCGACCGCCGCATAGTGCGATACGACCTCGGCGCCGAACGCCGCGAGTGCGAACTCACTGGCCTCGAGCGCACGCGCCGCCTCGTCGAGTGTGCCGGGCAGCGGTTGTTGCTTCACCTTCTCGAGTGTGTCTGTGTCGCTGTACCCGTCGCGTCGTACCGGTGCGCCGGGATCGAGCTTTCGTGTCAGACCGTCGTTCATCGATGCCAAGACTGCGGCCAGTGCGAGATACGGATTTGCGTCCGCCCCTGGCAGTCTCATTTCGAGACGGTTGGCGGACGGTGCCCCGGTGATGAGTCGGCAGGTGGTGGTCCTGTTGTCGAAACCCCAGGTCAAGCCGTTCCCCGAGAAATCGTGGCTGGCTCTGGTCCGGCGCATCGAGTTGATGGTCGGCGTGTAGAACAGCATGAGTTCCGGGCAGTGCTCGAGAACTCCGCCGACGGCGTGCAGCAGCTCGGCGCTCGCGGTGTTTTCTGCGCTTTCGTCGTGGAATGGGAAGGTGTCGTCGCTCCGCATGGACGCGTGAATATGACACGACGAGCCCATGCCGTCGGTGCTCGGACGTGCCATGAAGGTAGCAGTGAGCCCTTCTGCCGCAGCGACGTCGTGGACGACCTGCTTGAATAGCACATGGCGGTCGGCCATCTCGAGGGCGGTTCCGTATTCGAGGTTGATCTCCCACTGGCCCAGGCCGTATTCGACCTGAGAGACCTCCACGGGAATCGCGCTCTCCTCCAACGCGGTTCGTACCTTGCGGAAGAAAGGTTCCATCGCGTTGCCGGCGGTGATGGTGTAATCCGAGGGCACCAGGGTGGTGGGTTCGAGATCCCGATAGCCGCTGCGCCGCAATGCGTCGGGGGTACCTCGGTAGAGGTGGAACTCGAGTTCCGTTGCCGCGTAGACGGTGTGGCCGTCAGCTTCGAGCTTGTCGATCTGTTTGCGCAGGATCGTGCGCGGTGCGATCGGGACCATCTCGCCGGTATGTTCGTCGACCGAGTCAGCGATGACGATGGCAGTGGACTCGAGCCACGACGCGCGTCGCAGTGTTCCCAGGTCAGGTTGCAGGCGGAAGTCATGCCAGCCGGTGTGTCCGCCGGCGTAGTCGACAACGAGTTTGTCCATGCGTTGGCTGGCATCCCAGGCATACACACAGGTGCACACATGCAGACCCTCGTCGATGTTCGCGAGGAAAATTCGCGTCGGGACTCGTTTGCCGATCAACCGTCCGTAGAGGTCGATACCGGCGATGAGGACGGTGTCGATGTCGGACTCGGCGAGCTCGGCCGTGGTGAGCCGGCCTTTCATCGGGCAAGCCATCCGCCGTCGACGGGCAGCTGGACTCCACTGATGTAGGAGGCGTCGTCGGAGAGCAGGAAGGAGACTGCAGCACCCATGTCCTCGGGGCGGCCGACGCGCGGCACCAGGAGCCTGGACTTCATGAAGTCGAGAACTTCGCCGGAGGAGACGTCGATGCCAGGCAGGAAGGCGGTGGGGACCGGCCCGGGGGCGATCGCGTTGACTCGTACGTTGTACCGCGAGAGTTCGACGGCCAGAGCCTTCGTCAGCATCTTCACTCCACCCTTCGACGCGTTGTAGTGGACCTGTGCGAAGCCCTGGGAGGACACGACCACGTCCGCTTCCACCGTCGACAAGTTCACCACAGCGCCGCTGTTGCCGTCGCGGAAGTACGGGGTGGCGATCTGCGTGACGATGAACATGCCCTTGAGATTGACGTCGAGGACGAGGTCCCACTCTTCGTCGGTGAGGTTCTCGAGAGAACTCATCGTGATCAGGCCGGCGTTGTTGACGAGGTAGTCGAAGCGTCCCCATTCGGCGACGGTGGCTTCGAAAGCGGCGCTCACGGCGGCGCGGTCGCGCACATCGGCCTCAAGGGCGAGCGCGGTTGTGCCGTACTGCGATTCGATAAGTGCGACGGTCTCCTTTGCACTTTCGATGTGAAGGTCCACGACCGCGACGCGGGCACCGTCGGAGGCGAGGCGCAGCGCGATGCCGCGGCCGATTCCGGAGCCTGCACCGGTGATCAGGGCAACCTTGTTCTCATGCGTACGTGACATTGTTGTCTTCCATTCTGTGATGATCGATCTGGTGAGAAGAATTGGTCCGACGGGAGGTTGCAGCGTCGACGAGCCACGAGAAGAGCGGGTCGATTTCGACGAAGAATTCGGGGTGCCACTGCACGCCCACCACGGGGCGATCGGCGGCCTGGATGGCTTCGGCGACGCCGTCGAGCGCGCGTCCGACGATCCGAAGCCCGCTCCCCGGGGTGTCCACGGCTTGGTGGTGAAGGCTGTTCACGTGAATGCTGTTGCCGTACAGACTGTATGGGATGGAGCCGGATTCAAGGGCGACCTGTTGTGGTCGGTAGGAACGCGGATAGCCGAAGAAGCTGTGCGCCTCACCGGCGTCGGTCGGAAGGTCGGCAACCAGTGTGCCGCCGCGGGCGACATTGACGACTTGGTGTCCTCGGCACACTCCCAGGATTGGCAGTCCGATTTCCCAGGCCGCATCGACCAGGGCGAACTCGAATTCGTCCCGAGCGGGGTCGATGGGTGACGAGTTGGGGCCGGGGGTGCGGCCGTATCGCCTGGGGTCCACGTCGGAACCACCGCTGAGGACGAGGGCGTCGAGATGCTCGACGATTCGGCGCGGATCACTGTGGATGCTCAGCAGGATCGGTTGACCACCGGCGGCGCGGATCTTCGACGGAAAATCGGTGAAGAACATTTCCATCAACGCGTCGCCGACGACGTTGGGTAGTGACGGCCCGCCGCGGTCGACGCGGCCGGTGACTCCGATCAGGGGCATGGCGGGGAGTGCCTCCGCCGTCATCGTGAATTGGGTCATAGGAGCGAGCATAGAACCATTGAATGGCTTTTCGCTAGAGTTTGGCTTGTAAAGTTGGGGTAACGGGTTCGAAGTGCCGCGCGCTGCTGTATCTATTCAAGGACAGTTGCGAATGGGAGCGTTCGATTTTGCAGCCCGTGACGAAGCGTACGAGGACGAAGCTGAAGAGTCGGTCCAGGCACCGAGTAGGGGGTACGAGACGTGCAGATCGACAAGCTGCCGGCCATCGAATTCATGGTCAGTGCACCGACGTTGGGGGAGGATATCGCTCGACGCTTGCGACTGCTCATTCACAGCGGCGCGCTCAGCCCCGGTGATCGCCTGCCGTCCGAGCGTGAACTGTCTCAGCAACTCGAAGTCGGTCGAGTCAGTGTGCGAGAAGCGGTCCGAATCCTTCAGGCGATGGGATACATCGAGGTGCGGCGAGGAGCCACGGGCGGATCGTTCGTTTCGGAGTTGACCAGGCCTTATGAAGACTGGGTTGGCCAGTTGAAAGCGCGAGAAGCAGACATCGACGAGATCGTCGACCTCCGTATCGGGTTGGAAATGCGCACGGCAAGCCTCGCGGCGGTCCGGCGAACCGATCGTCATCTTCTCGAGTTGCTCGAATCCATTGAGCAATTGGGGGTTTCCGGAAGTCGGGGATCGTTCCGGGCTTGTGACGCCAGGTTCCACGGCGGTATCGCCAGAGCGGCGGGAAACAGCAGGTTGGAGGCCGCTGTGGTCGAGGCTCGCGGCGAAATGTTCGTCCCCGTCGATCATCTCGTGTTCGAAGACCAGGTCGAGGCTTCGAGGGTGGAGCACAAGGAAATCTTCGAGGCGATCAAGCGGGGCGACAGCGCTCGCGCGGCGGAGGCAATGGAACGTCACATTCTGCACGCAAAAGACGAGCTCAAACGCTTGGCGCTGCAGGAAGAAGGCTGACGGGAGCGCGACGAACGGACGGTTCGTCCCGTTTTTCGCAAGTAAAAGTTTTGTGAATTGGGTCCCGAATCGACTTCAATGGTTCTAACATCGCCCGTATGACCCATACTTCCGTCAATGCTTCACGTGATGCATCCGGCGATGACCGAACTCTTCGAGGCTCGCTGGGTACCGGCTCGATAGTCCTCATGGTCGTTGCCGCAGCTGCTCCCCTGACTGTGATCAGTGGTCTTGTGCCGCTGGGTATTTCCGGTGGCAACGGTGCGGGCTTCCCCATGACCTTCGCCGTGACAACCGGTGTACTTCTGCTCTTCGCCGTCGGGTTCACCGCGATGTCGCGTTACATCCCGGGAACCGGAGCGTTCTATCTCTACATCGGACATGGTCTCGGCCGTGGTGCCGGCGTCGGCAGTGCGATGTTGGCCCTCGTCAGTTACAGCACAGTGCAATTGGCCGTATACGGCTACCTCGGCCCGGCAATGAGTTCGTTGATCACCTCCTACGGTGGTCCGGAGGTGCCGTGGTGGATCTTCTCGCTCGCCTCGTTGGCTCTGGTAGCCGTCCTCGGATTTCGTCATATCGAATTGTCGGGCAAGGTGCTCGGCATCCTGTTGATCGCAGAGGTCGGGATCGTAGTCGTACTCGACGCTTTCATCGTCGCCGACGGTGGTCCGGAAGGCCCGTCGACAGCAATGTTCTCTCCGTCGGAAATATTCTCCGGATCCCCCGGCGTCGCATTGGTATTCGCGCTTGCCGGTTACATCGGGTTCGAGTCGACGGCGATCTTCCGTGACGAAGCGAAGGATCCCGCGCGGACTATCCCGCGAGCGACATACGCCGCCTTGATCCTCATCGGCGGCTTCTACGCTCTCTCCAGTTGGGCGGTTGTGACAGCCTGGGGCGACAAGGGTGCAGTGGACATTGCGGGTACTGACCCCGACGGCATGCTGATCACCACTGCCACCGACTTTGCCGGAACGGTGACAGCCCACCTGATTCAAATTCTGTTGGTGTCCAGTCTCTTTGCCGCAGTTCTGTCTCTCCACAATGTCTTGGCCAGATACATCTTCGTTCTGTCGAACACCGGCGTTCTGCCGGGCGCAGGTGGGCGGACGCACCGCGTGCATGGTTCGCCGCACATCGCGTCAGTGGTGCAATCCTGCTGTGCTTTGGTACTTCTCGGAGCTTGCATCGTCATCGGTCTGGATCCGGTGACACAGATCTTCGCGTGGTTCGCCGGCGTTGCAACGGTGGGGATCGTGGCTCTCATGTTGCTCACGTGCCTTGCGGTGCTCGTCTTCTTTCATCGTACGAAGGTCGATCAGCGATTCTGGCACACCAAACTTGCCCCGAGCTTGGGCCTTGTCGGGCTGATCGGATTCGCGATCGCCATTGCCGGAAACCTTCCGCTCCTACTGGGCGGCAACATTCTGGCCGTGGTGATGACCGGGGTGCTGGTGCTCGCGTTTGTCGGTGGATTCCTCTATGCGCGACGACGGAAGCAAGTGAGCTTCGAACTCCCGTCGTGAGAGGGCTTTCGGTGAAATGATGGGTGCACCCGCACTCGAGAAAGCAGGACTCCCATGACGTTCGCGGATCTGGACGGCGATGAACTGTGGAGTTACCTGACGGAGCGTTCAGGACTGCCCGGCCCGCGCGCGAACCTTGGGCTCATGCTCGAGTTCGCGCGCGGCGCCGATGACGGCGACATCCTGCTGGCAGCGGAGTCCGAGGACGAATACATCCGCTGCTGTGGGATCGTCGGGCTCGGATTCATCTTCGTTCGCTCGCACGAGCGATCCGTTCTCCGCAGCTTGACGGAGGCGACCACCAGTGCGTCGTGGCGCGCACGTGAAGCTGCCGCGATGGCCGTTCAGGCGATAGGTGACACGGATCCGCAATTATTGCGGGCGATCATCGAGCAGTGGTCACGGTCCGCCCATCCATTGACGCTGCGCGCAGCGGCTGCGGGGATCTGCGAGCCACGGTTGCTGAAGGACAAGACCAACGCTGCGCTGGCCGTTCAGGTGTGCCGAGACGCTACCGAGTGGATCGTCTCGCAACCAGCTGATTCTCGTCGCGAGGCCGACACACGGACTCTCCGGCAGGCGCTTGGATACTGCTGGAGTGTCGCGGTTGCGGCGGATCCGGAGAATGCCCTGCCGGCATTCGTCTCCCTGGGGGCGTCGGACGACACCGATGTCGTCTGGATCGTGCGGGAGAACCGGAAGAAGGCTCGCCTGCGCAAGGTGCTCGAAAGCTGACCCGTGGAACAGAGTCGTAGGTTATCCTCAGAATTAGAACCTGTTCTAACTACGAGGGGTAGACCATGGCACCGTCCGCAGAGGTAATCCGCAAGACCGTCGACGCCTACATCGAGACCGTTGCGACGGGCACTGCTGCCCAGGTTGTGGCCCTGTACGCAGAGGGTGCAACGGTCGAAGACCCGGTTGGTACCGACGTGCGCACCACCCGCGAGTCCATTCTCGAGTTCTACTCCGTGATCGAGAATTTCGACCAGGAAGCTCACCTTCAGACCCTCCGCATCGCCGGAAACGAAGCGGCATTCCACTTCTCGCTGATCACCAAGCTCGGCGAGCAGACCCTGACCATCGCACCCATCGACGTCATGACCTTCGACGACGACGGAAAGATCCTGTCGATGCGCGCATTCTGGAACCAGGAAGACATGATCACCGCCTGACATGACGGTCAAGACGATCGACGTCGACGGATTCCGTTGGCAGATCGACGATTCCGGTTCCGGGACAGCTGTGGTCATGTGCCACGGCTTTCCCGGCCTCGGATACAGCTATCGCCATCAGTCGGCAGCGTTGGCGGAAGCGGGTTTTCGGTCGATTGCACTCGACATGCCCGGTTACGGCGGCACTACCCGCCCCGACGCGATCGAGGACTACACCAACGACGCCGTCGCGAACCGGCTGATCGACCTACTCGACGCTCTCGGAATCGACAAAGCGGTGTTCGTCGGACACGATTTCGGCGCTCCGGTCGCGTGGACGACAGCGCTTCGTCACCCCGATCGCGTTGCGGGACTGGTCTCCTTGGCGGTTCCCTATGCGCCGGACAGATTCCCGGCCAAGCCCTCGACGATCTACGCCGCCTTGGCGCGAAAGCACTTTCTGCACATTCACTATTTTCAGGAACCGGGTGTCGCGGAGCGCGAACTCGACGCCCGTCCGAGTGAATTCCTTCAGCGGCTCTTCCACGCCTTGTCCGGGGCCTACCGGTACCTCGATGTGTGGAAGAACCCCTCCGAAGGAAACGGCTATCTCGACGTACTTCCCGAGGCGCCGGCGTTGCCGTGGTCGTGGCTCACCGAGGATGATTTGGATGTCTATGTAAAGGCCTTTACTGCAACAGGTTTCACCGGTGGCTTGAACTGGTACCGAGCGTATGACGCCAATTGGGAACGCAGCGCGGATCTGGACGGAGCGCACATCGAGGTCCCGACGCTCTTCGTTGCGGGCGCGGAAGACCCGGTCATCGCGATGAGCGGTCCCAAGGCATTGGACCGAATGAAGGACACCGTCCCCGACCTGCGGGGTGTACATCTCCTCGGCGGTGCGGGGCACTTCGTACAACAAGAACACGCTGCCGAGGTCAATGAACTTTTGATCTCTTTCCTTCGGTCGCTCTAGGCGAAATCGGGCCGAAGGTCTAGCGTTGCGCAGATGCGCACCAGGATCTTCGATCGCGGTATTCGGGTAGGTATCACCGGTGCTCTTGTTGCCGGTTCGCTTCTGGCTCTGGGCGTGTCCGGTGCCGCCGCCGCTCCGCCTTGCCCTGGATCGTCACCCGCCATACTCAGCGCCCAGATTCCGGGTGCTGCCCTCGAGGGTGTCACGGTGGACGGGCAAGGGCGCCTGTATACGACCGACCTGGTGAGTGGGCGGATCTTCCGCGTCGACGGGCCTGGTCAGGCCGCAGTTCCGATCGCGACGGTTCCCGGCGGTGCGGGCGCACTCGCGTGGAGCACGGACGGTTCACTGCTGGTGGGTACCGGAGCAAACGCCGGCGTGCTGATCGGCGATCTGACGCGTGCTGCGTCGGTCGCGCGGGTGGACGTGAACTCGGGCGCCGTGACGCCGATAGCCGGTGGTCTGAGCGCTGCAAACGGCCTTGCTGTCGCGCACGACGGGACGATCTACGCCACCAACGATTTCGGTTCGCTGATCGGAAAGGTCAGCCCGAATGGTTCCGTCGACCCGGCGTGGGCAACCTTCCCGAGTGCAAACGGCGCTGCCCTGAGCGCCGATAATCGCTGGCTCTACGTTTCGCGCACGTTCGCAAACCCGGGTGTCAGCCGCATCTCCGTGGACAATCCGGTTTATTCGGAGTCGTTGGTCGATCTCGGTGGTTTCGAAACCTTTTCTGCCCCAGATGGTTTGACCTTGGACTCGCGAGATCGCGCAATTATTCCCACGGACATCAGTGGTGAGGTGTGGCGGATCGACGGACCCGGCCAGTACTGCTCGCTCACCAGCGGACTGCAAGCGTCGAGTGTGTTGACCTACGGGCGTGGCAATTCCGGGTTCGCGGCCGGGCATCTCTACCGCGCCGGGTTCGACGGAAAGATCTTCGAGATTCCGGCCGGCTTCGACGCGGGCGCCCAGGCCGCAACCCCCTGACGCGACACCCTGACGCGACTTACCCACTACTGATGCCGGGACTGCCGGAATCGTCCATACTGGTCTGCATGGCGGAAACGAGTGAGATCGACGAGGCCGAAGTGGCCCTTCCCGCGATACCGCAGCCGTTGCTGACCCCGCTCACGGAAGCTGCGATCTTCCTGGTCTTCACCATCGACGAGGGTGGTGAGCAGGCAGTTCACGACGTTTTGGCGGATATTTCCGGGCTGCAACGCTCGATCGGATTCCGGGTTCCCGCCGGTGGCTTGGCTGCCGTCGTCGGCATCGGTTCGGATGCGTGGGACCGACTTTTCGACGGTCCACGGCCGGCGGAATTGCATCCGTTCGTCGAGTTGACCGGTGACAAACACCACGCCCCGCGCACGCCGGGCGATCTGTTGTTTCACATCCGGGCCCGTCAGATGGACCTGTGCTTCGAGTTCGCCACGGTCGTGACCAACAGGTTGGCCGGGGCCGCGTCGGTGATCGACGAGGTCCACGGGTTCAAGTATTTCGAGCAACGCGACCTCATGGGTTTTGTCGACGGTACCGAGAACCCGTCCGGGCAGGCCGCTTACGTCGCGGTCACCGTCGGTGACGAGGATCCGGATTTCGCAGGCAGCAGTTACGTCATCGTCCAGAAGTACCTCCACGACATGTCGGAGTGGAACTCCCTGCCCGTCGAGGAGCAGGAGAACGTCATCGGACGCTCCAAGCTCGAAGATCTCGAGATGGACGACGACACCAAGCCGGCCAACTCCCACACCGCACTCACCGTCATCGAGGACGAATCCGGTGAGCAGATCCAGATTCTGCGGGACAACATGCCGTTCGGCCACGTCGGCTCCGCTGAGATGGGTACCTATTTCATCGGTTACTCGGCGTCGCCGACGGTCACCGAGCAGATGCTCACCAACATGTTCATCGGGAATCCCGTCGGCAATTACGACCGCATTCTCGATTTCTCCACCGCCGTCACCGGAATCAATTTCTTCGTTCCGACGGCGGACTTTCTCGACGATCCCCCGGACTTGCCGACCAGGCTCGTTCCCGAAGCGACGTTCACAGCGCCCATCTCTGACGGTTCTCTCGGAATCGGCAGCCTCAAAAGGAGTGCCCAGCAATGACAAACCTGCACCGCGACCTAGCACCCATTTCGGCAGCAGCCTGGGCCGAGATCGAGGAAGAGGCGAGCCGTACCTTCAAGCGTCACGTCGCCGGTCGTCGTGTCGTGGATGTGGAGGGACCGTCGGGTGACGATCTCGCGGCCATCCCACTCGGGCATCAGGTGCCGATCAATCCCTTGGCCGACGGCGTCATCGCACATGCTCGTCAGTCCCAGCCGATCATCGAACTGCGGGTCCCGTTCACCGTCAGCCGCCAGGCCATCGACGACGTCGAACGCGGCGCCAAGGACTCCGACTGGCAGCCCGTCAAGGACGCGGCCAAGCAGATCGCGTTCGCCGAGGACCGCGCCATCTTCGAGGGATACCCCGCAGCCAGCATCACCGGCGTGCGGGCCAGCGGTTCCAACCCGGAACTGAAGCTACCCATCGACGCCAAGGACTACCCGGAAGCCATCAGCCAGGCGATCACGTCGCTGCGCTTGGCCGGTGTCAACGGACCGTACTCACTGCTCTTGAATGCAGATGCGTTCACCGCGATCAACGAGACCTCCGATCACGGCTACCCCATCCGCGAGCACCTGCGACGCGTCCTCGACGGCGAGATCATCTGGGCCCCGGCCATCGACGGCGCTTTCCTGCTGTCGACGCGTGGCGGTGACTACGAACTGCATCTGGGCCAGGACCTGTCCATCGGCTATCTCTCGCACGATGCGAACTCCGTCGAGCTGTACTTCCAGGAATCGATGACGTTCCTCATGTACACCAGCGAAGCTGTTGTCTCACTTGCGTGAGAGCTTTCGAAACCTCTGATACCAGGGCGGGCGAGGCAGTTCGCCGATGTCCTGGAGATGGGCGACAAAGGCCTGGGCATCCGAACGCGAAGACGTCTTCGGCCGTCCGCCCGCCCACGCTGTGAACAACTGAAGATAACGATCGCCGAGGGTGTGGCGCACGACCGGAAGGTGGTGCGCCACTTCTCCTGCGCGCTTTCGGAGCAGTGCCGCCGAGACAACGGCGGCTTCGTCTTTGTCGAAGCCTTCGGGCAGTTCGCCACCCGCCACCAGTGCGCGAATCAGCGCCTCTTGACGCTCACCGAGCGTGCTCATGTGCGTGACCAGTCGGTGCCCGCGGTGATGCGATCCAGACCAGCTGCGTCGGCGATGGCATCGAGCTCGTCGAGCAATTCCAGTGCCGGCGGATAGTTTCCGTCGCGCTCGAGCATGATCGCGGGATGGTGACCGGCGGCGGTGAACTGCGCAAGGAGTTCCAGCACGGCTTCGGGCACCGGGTCGGTGTGCGTGTCGTGGTATTTTCCGTCGCTGAGACTGCCACCGGCGATGTGGCAGTAGGCGATTCGTTCGAGTGGCAGCCGGCTCAGCTCGGTCCAGGGATCACGCCCGCGATTGAGAGCGTTGGCGTAGACGTTCGCGATGTCGAGAACCAGCAGGGCTCCGGTGCGCTCGACGATCTCCGCGAGAAACTCCCCTTCGGTCAACTCGTCGTCCGGCCAGTCGAACAGGGCGGCAACGTTTTCGACGGCGAACGGCACCGGTAGACCGTCCTGAGTCCGGGTGATGTTGCGTACCAGGGCGTCGACGGCTTCGTAGGTGCGCGGAAGTGGGAGCAGGTGCCCGGCCTCGATGCCGCCTGCACGCACGAATGCGATGTGCTCGCTCGCCAAGGGAGCGCCCAGTAGCTGGGATGCACGCGCAAGGTGATCGATCCGTGCCTGATCTACCGCCTCGGCCCCGCCAAGTGAGAGCGAGATTCCGTGCGGGATCACCGGAACTCCCAGCGAGCCGAGGTGCGGCGGTATCTCGTTTCCGACGGATTCGGCAATGACTTCGCAGAATGCCAGGCCGTCGAGTTGCGCGATGATTCCGGAGACCTCGGGGCGCCAACCGATTCCCAGGCCGTGCAGGGTCATTCGAGTCACCTCCCGTGTGCAACTGCTAACGGCGACTATAGACGGATCAGCCGGGCAACCAGTTGGGTCCCGGACCGTTGCCTTCTTCGAAGATCAGCCACGTTTTGGTCGAGAGAACCCCGTCGAGTCCCTGGAGTTCTTCGAGAACGGTGTGGCGTAGTTCCTGGTTGTCCGGGGCTCGAACCAGCACCAGAACGTCGAAGTCGCCGCCGAGGAGGGAGAAGTGCTCGACAAACGGCAGGGCCTTCAAGGACGCCGCCAGACCTCGCCACGAGTGCTGCCTGATCGAGAGTGCCACGTATGCCGAGGAGCCGAGTCCGGCCTTCTCATGGGCGATCCGCGTCGTGAATCCGGTGATGATTCCGGCGTCCTCGAGCCTTTCGATGCGGACGTAGGCGTGAGCGCGGGATATGTGCGCCTTTTCAGCCAGTGCACGCATGGAGATGCGACTGTCTGCGACCAGTTCGGCGATGATGCGGCGGTCGATCGCATCGAGAGTGTGCGGTTCGGTGGCCATCTGTCCATTCCTGCTTCGGTAGTCGAGTCGGTTGATGGACATATTGCTGCCCGAATCCTCATGATAGGCCGTTTGTCTTGAATCCTCGACGCTTGCTGCCATTACGTCGCCGAAGTGCGAATACTGATGGACACAACGTCTTCTGGAGGTAGAAGTGACACTTGTCGAACCCTTGGGGGAACTGCGGTATCGGAAGTTCCTGCCGGCCGATTCCGCGGTGCAGTACCTCGACCCTGCCGGAGAACTGACGCGCAGCGAGGCCCGCTACGCGAAACCGAGCGACGATCGCCTGATCGCGATGTATCGAAAGATGTTCCTGGGCAGGCGTTTCGACCAGCAGGCGACGGCACTGACCAAACAGGGGCGCCTGGCCGTGTATCCGTCCTCGCGAGGGCAGGAGGCATGTCAGATCGCGGCAGCGATGAGTCTGGAGCCGAGTGACTGGCTCTTCCCCACCTACCGGGATTCGATGGCGTTGGCCGCCAGGGGTGTCGATCCGGTGCAGATTCTGAGCATGCTCGCCGGCGACTGGCACTGCGGATACGACCCGGTCGCACTGCGCAGTGCGCCGCAGTGCACCCCGCTGGCAACGCAATTGCTGCATGCAGCGGGGGTGGCCTACGGGGAGTCTCGACGGGGCTTGAACACCGTCGCCTTGGCGCTCTGTGGTGACGGCGCCACCAGTGAGGGCGATTTCCACGAGGCGCTGAACTTCGCCGCCGTCTTCAAGGCGCCGGTGATCTTTCTGGTGCAGAACAACGGATTTGCGATCAGCGTGCCACTGTCGCGCCAAAGCGCAGCACCGACGTTGGCGCACAAGGGCGTCGGCTACGGGATCGGCAGCGAGCAGGTCGACGGCAACGATCCCGTTGCGATGCTGGCCGTCATGGACGAGGCGGCACGCTTCGTCCGCAGCGGAAACGGACCGGTGATCGTCGAGGCACACACTTATCGCATCGACGCACACACCAATGCCGACGACGCCACCCGCTACCGCGACAGCGCCGAGGTGGAAGCCTGGCTCGGGCGAGATCCGTTGCCGCGTCTCGAAAAGTATCTGCGCGCACACGATCTGATCGACGACGCGTTCGTGGAATCACTGACCGCAGAGGCAGAAGCAGAGGCCGCCACACTACGCGCCGGCATGAACGTCGACCGCCCGCACGATCCGCTCGATCTGTTCCGGTATGTCTTCGCCGAGCAGACACCGCAATTGCGTGAGCAACAAGCCCAACTCGAAACCGAACTTGCCGCCGAAGCCGCTGACACAGGGGGACACTGACCATGCCCATGCTCACGATGGCTCAGGCCCTCAACACCGCGCTACGCGACTCTCTGGCTGCGGACGACAACGTTGTCGTCTTCGGTGAGGACGTCGGCACCCTGGGCGGCGTTTTCCGCGTCACCGACGGCCTCACCCGCGACTTCGGCGACGACCGATGCTTCGACACTCCCCTCGCCGAGTCCGGCATCATCGGATTCGCAATCGGCATGGCCATGACCGATTTTCGTCCGGTCGTGGAAATGCAGTTCGACGCGTTTGCCTATCCGGCATTCGAGCAGATCGCCTCCCATGTCGCGAAGATCCGCAACCGCACCAAGGGCGCGCTGTCGATTCCGATAGTCATTCGTGTTCCTTTTGCCGGCGGTATCGGCGGGGTGGAGCATCACTGTGATTCCAGTGAGGGCTACTACGCGCACACACCCGGACTGAAGGTTGTGGCGCCGTCCACGGTGGAAGACGCGTACTCGCTGCTACGTTCGGCGATCGAGGACCCCGACCCGGTGATCTTCCTCGAGCCCAAGAAGCTGTACTTCGCGCGAGCAGATGTCGACCTGACCGCACGTGAGCCGATCGGTCGCGCCGTCGTCCGGCGCCGCGGTCGTGACGCGACGCTCATTGCCTACGGTCCGTCCGTGGATGTTGCACTGAGGTCCGCCGAGGCCGCTGCAGCCGAGGGCCGGGATATCGAGGTGATCGACATCCGCTCGATAGTGCCGTTCGACGACGAGACGGTCACCGCATCGGTGCGAAAGACCGGACGCTGCATCGTCATCCAGGAAGCGCAAGGTTTTGCCGGTGTGGGTGCAGAAATTGCTGCCCGAGTGCAGGAACGGTGTTTCCACCATCTCCATGCCCCGGTGCTCCGGGTCAGCGGCTTCGACATCCCCTACCCCGCTCCCAAGCTCGAGCGTCACCACCTGCCCAGCGTCGACCGTGTCCTGGACGCCCTCGACCGTCTGCAGTGGAACGACACTCCGGACACCCGTTGGGCGGTGACGGCATGAGCAATCAGGTTTTCATGCTCCCCGACCTCGGCGAAGGACTGGCGGAGGCCGACATCGCGGAGTGGCACGTCAAGGTAGGCGACGTGGTTACCATCGATCAGATCGTCGTCGAGGTGGAAACTGCGAAAGCTGCTGTGGATGTGCCCATCCCGTTCGCCGGGACCGTGATCGAACTACACGGCAAAGACGGAGACACCCTGAAGGTGGGCACACCGCTGATCACTGTGAGTGGTGGCGAGAGTGTCGACGCGGTCGTTTCGGCCAACCACGAGCGCTACCGCGAAGAGGAACGCGCCGGTTCGGGCAACGTCCTGATCGGCTACGGCACCAGCGAGGATGCTCCTCTGCGCCGCCGCAGAGCGGCTCCGTCGGTACGTGTGATCTCGCCGATTGTTCGTAAACTGGCCTCTGACAACAGTATCGACCTAGCCACGATTTCCGGATCGGGCGCTGGCGGAGTCATCACGCGCGCCGACGTCGAGGCCGGGGCAAACTTCGGCCCGGAAACGGAAACGTCACACGCGACCGACCAAAGAATTCCGATCAAGGGGCTACGCAAGGTAGTTGCCGACAAGCTGTCCACCAGCCGCCGCGAGATCCCTGACGCGACAACCTGGGTCGACGTCGACGCCACCGAACTGTTGGCGGCGCGAGCCGAGATCAACAAGTCACTGCCCGATTCCGACAAGATCAGCCTGATGGCGCTCCTGGCTCGGCTGACCATCGCGGCGTTGGCGCAGTACCCCGAACTGAACTCGTCGGTCGATACTGCTCGAGGCGAGATCGTTCGACACGCCCGCACCCACCTGGGGATCGCCGCGCAGACACCGAAGGGATTGATGGTACCGGTCATTCGAAATGCGGACGCCCTGAGCACCGTCGAACTCGCACAAGCACTTCGGGTGACCACCGACCTTGCGCGCGACGGCAAACTCGAACCCGCCCGCCTGACCGGCGGCACGTTCACGCTCAACAACTACGGGGTATTCGGGGTCGACGGATCGACTCCGATCATCAATCACCCCGAGGCGGCAATTCTGGGGATCGGACGCATCATCGACAAGCCGTGGGTCGTGAACGGCGAGTTGACCGTTCGTAAGGTCACTCAGATCTCGTTGAGCTTCGACCACCGCGTCTGTGACGGAGGCGAAGCCGGCGGATTCCTCAGGCTGTTCGGTGACTACATCGAGAACCCGATCCGCGTCCTGGGAAGGCTCTGATGACCAAGGCTCCGATGACAACTGCAGAACCCCACAGCGACGTCGTGATCCTCGGTGGAGGATCGGGCGGCTATGCCTGCGCCATCCGCGCCGCTCAACTCGGATTGTCGGTCACGCTGATCGAAGCGGACAAGGTCGGCGGAACGTGCCTGCACCGCGGATGCATCCCGACCAAGGCACTGCTGCATTCCGCCGAGGTGGCCGATTCGGCACGCACCAGTGAGCAATTCGGTGTCCGGGCATCTTTTGCCGGCATCGACGTCGCGCAGGTGCACGACTACAAGAACGGGACAGTCGAGCGGCTGTACAGCGGTCTGCGAGGCTTGTTGGCGCAACACAAGATCACCATCGTCAACGGATACGGGACGTATGTCGGTGGGCGAAGCATCGACGTCGACGGAACCCGCTACACCGGAACATCACTCGTTCTGGCCACCGGCTCGTATCCGCGGGAACTCCCCGGCATCGAACTCGGCCGACGGATCGTCACCAGCGACCAGGCACTCGAACTCGACCGGGTGCCCACCAGCGCAACGGTACTCGGTGGCGGTGTCATCGGCGTCGAGTTCGCAAGCCTCTGGCGCTCGTTCGGCGCCGAAGTAACGATCGTCGAGGCACTCCCCCGACTGATCGCCGCCGAGGATCCGTGGTCGTCGAAGCAGCTGGAGCGGGCATACCGGAAACGTGGAATCGTCTGTAAGACAGACACAAAGGTCGATTCCGCGAAAGAAGCAGCCGGTTCCGTCCGCATCGAACTAAGCGACGGAACGATACTCGACACCGACCTACTGTTGGTCGCCGTCGGCCGCGGACCTCGCACGGACGGTAACGGTTTCGAAGAACGCGGAATCAGCCTCGACAAGGGATTTGTCGTCACCGACGAACGCCTCCGTACGTCCGTGGACGGTGTGTACGCGGTCGGCGACATCGTGCCCGGTCTTGCGTTGGCGCACCGAGGTTTCCAACAAGGAATCTTTGTGGCTGAACAGATTGCCGGCAAGGATCCGATACCGGTCGCCGAACACCTGATTCCTCGCGTGACGTACTCACATCCCGAAGTTGCATCGGTCGGGCTCGGCGAAGAGGTGGCGCGCACGCAGTACACCGACGTCTCCACCGTCATCTACGACCTGGCAGGTAACGGCAAGAGTCAGATCCTGCGAACTACCGGCGGAATCAAAGTGATTCGAAGCGGAACGAAAGGCCCTGTTGTCGGAGTTCACCTGGTGGGAGACCGCGTCGGCGAACTGATCGGTGAGGCGCAGTTGGCCGTTGCCTGGGAAGCACTTCCCGATGAAGTGGGGCGTTTCATCCACGCGCACCCCAGTCAGAACGAAGCGTTGGGCGAGGCCATGCTCGCACTCGCGGGAACACCACTGCACGCCCACAACTGACCCGGAGACAGAAAAGGAGATTCAATGAGTATCGACGACGAACTGCGCTGGGACGGTGAACTGACCGTCACACGCCATGATCGGGAGACCGGCACGACTTTCGTGATTCGAATCGACTCCACCCGTCTGGGACCGGCGTCGGGTGGCACGCGGGCCGCTCACTATCCCTCCATCGGTCACGCATTGGCGGACGCCGGGAAGCTGTCCGGCGCAATGACTTTAAAGATGGCGGTCTCCGATCTGCCGATGGGTGGCGGGAAGTCGGTAATAGCGCTACCTGCACCGCGCAATCAGATCGACGCCGCAACCTGGACCCGTATCCTCGACATCCACGCCGAGAACATCGACAAGCTCGAAGGAAACTACTGGACTGGTCCTGACGTCAACACCAACTCTTCCGACATGGATCAGCTCAGCCGCACCACCAAATACGTCTTCGGGCGTTCGGTCGGCAACGGTGGCGCCGGTTCCAGCGCGCACGCCACCGCTCTGGGTGTGTTCGAAGCGATGAAGGCCACGGCGCGTCGCCGAGGACTCGGAACACTCGACGGCCGAACGGTACTGGTACAGGGGCTCGGCGCCGTCGGCGGCGACGTCGTCCGTCTCGCAGCGCAGGCTGGCGCACGTCTGCTGGTTGCCGATACGGACCCGCAGCGCCTCGAGGCGGCTTCTCTCGCGGGGCACACGGTCGTTCCTGCCGGCGAGGTCCTCCGAACACCGTGTGACCTCTTTGCCCCCTGCGCGATGGGAGGCATCATCGATTTCGCTGCGGCTGCGTCGATTCCGACTCTGGCCGTGGCGGGCGCAGCAAACAACATCTTGACCGATGCCGCTGCCGGTGAGGTTCTGCGAGACCGCGGGGTTCTCTGTGCCCCTGATTTCGTCGCGAACGCAGGCGGAGCCTTTCACCTCGTGGGGCGAGAAGTCTTGGGGTGGAACGAAGACGACGTCGTCGAACGAACCCGCGGGATCGGTCGAACCTTGGACGAGGTGTACTCGTTGAGCGAGGAACGTGGCATCACTACCGAGGCCGCAGCGCTTATGCTCGCCCGGGCGCGGCTATCCCCCGCATCCACCGCCGCCGCCACATCCGCCACCCCCGCTGCAGCTGCCGCCTCCCCCGTCTGAACCGCCACCGTCCGAACCCCCGCTACTTCCGCTGCCGTCGGCACCGATTCCGGCGGCGGAGGCCAAGGCGGGATTGATCATCAGCATCGCCGAACCGGCGAAGAGAGCAGCGGACATTCCCGCCAAACGCGGTCCGTAGGCGGAGAAGGCAGGCTTGTTGCGCGGGGACAGGTAGGCGTGTGCCGTGGTCAGTTCCGAACGTGCCGCCTTGCCAGAGGTGGTTCGATCGAAGTTGAGCCCGAGCAGCGGGATGCTGAACCCGGTGACGAGTACGGCGAGAATCAGAAACTCGACGGGCTTGTCGTTGTGCAGTCCGAAAGCAATGCGGACGATACCCACGGCCACCAGGATCTTCAGCGGAACTGTGGAGAGAAAGATTGAACGCCTGGCGCTGTCGGAGGTCAGGTATCCCCGGTCCGCCAAAGAGTTTCGTAGGCGAGCTGTTTCCACCGTCATACGCTCGGCGAGTTGGCGCCGACGATGGGGTAGAGCCTGCTGGGCCAGGCGCTGGTACACGGTGAGGGTGTACAAGTCCAGGGTCTCGTCGCCAGGGCCCAACGGGCGCAGGACAGCGCCGTCGGTGGTGATCAGGTCAGCGCTACGCAGGATTGCCAATGATGCTGCGATGGCGCGTGACTCGCCGGTGAGCATTCCGACTTCTGGAGGCGTCAGTTGCTCGGCGGAATACCCGTGCTCGGTTGAGTACCCGTGCCGGGGTGCCCGGATCATCAGACGCCACCCCAGAGTGAGAACCATGAGCGTGGCCGAAACGGCTATGTAGCCGTAGAGGAAATCCTCGCTGGGGATCCCCCAAGTGTCGGCTGCATGCGTGCTCATCCCCCACACCCCCCGCCGCCGCAACTGCTCCCACTGCCGCCACCGCCGTCCGAACCGGATGATCCGGATGAGGAGCCACAACTGTAGTAGCTCGAACTTCCGCCACCCGGGCTGTACGCGGCGCCCGCAGCTACCGCTCCCGCCAGCGCCGGATCGATCAGAACCAGAGCGCCCGCACCGAAGAGCGCCGCCGAGAGCCCGGCGAGCGAGGGACCGTAGCTCGTGTACGCGGGCCGCAGTTTCGGTGAGAGGTACGAGTTTTCGTGCTTGAGTCGTCGAAGCTCGCTGTCTCCCAAAGCTGTCCGACGACGCTTGATGCGAAGAAGTGGAATCATCAGAGCGAGAACGATGATGGTGAGGAGCAGGAACCCGACCGGCTTACCGCCGGCGATTCCGGCGACGAGACGGACCAAGCCGAGAGCAATTACCGCCACGATCGGAACGGTCCGAAGGGCAGCGGTCAGACCGTCCTGCTGGCGTTGCAAATATCCCTCGTCGATCAACGTCGTACGTAGTTGTGCGAGTGCGATGTTCAGCCGTCCCATCAGACGCACCTGCCGCAGCGGGACCTTTCCGTTGCCGAGTCGCTTGTGCACCGTACGGGTGAACCAGTCGAGACGATTCTTGTCCTCCGCAGTGAGTGCCAGCTTGGTCTTGCCTTCGGTGCTGATCAGCTCGGCGCTGCGCAGAATAGCCATCGACGCCAGCACCGCTTGGTAGTCACTGGTCAAGGCACCGATCTCGGGAGGAGTGAGCGGCCGACGGACAGCGTCGACGACCACCGGTGACCGGCGCGCAGTCATTCGGCTGTACAGCGAGAGTCCGATCGCGACGGCAGCCGCCACCAGGTACCACTGAAGGAAAGTCTGGCTGGGGATCCCCCATGTATCCGTATGATCATGCATCGCACACCACCTCTCGATGAACTCCTGAGACAAGTCCAGTCTCTTTGTCCGACAACTGATGTCAGTATCGGTCCAGTGCCCGGAAAAGCGATATCCGGATGGCCATCGTCACCATTCCGTTACCGCCGAACTGGGGATTTACCGGCCGGTAGGTCGAAGCACGATCTCCGTGGGGTGTGCGTCGGACGGTGTTTGGACGGCAGTGAGTACGGCACGCGCCACAGTGGAGGCTTTCAGGAAGCGCTCCGGGTCGTACTCGTCGCCCTCACCCGCGACGATGTCGCGCTGCATGTCGGTGTCGATCCGTCCGGGGTGAATGGAGGTGACCCGCAGTGCCGGCTCTTCCAGGCGCAACGCATCTCCGAAAGCGCGCAGGGCGAACTTGCTGGCCGCATACGAGCCCCAACCGGCGTTGGCGCGCAGTCCGGCACCCGAATTGATCAGCACGACGTGACCTCCAGCCGCACGAAGCGCGGGCAGGAGAACCCGCGTGAGTTCGGCGACGGCGATGACGTTTGCCTCGAGGGTGCGTCGCCACTGATCGACCGAGGATTCCTCGATGGTTCCGATGTCGGCCACGCCGGCGTTGTGTACCAGCACGTCGAGCGTCGTGATGGACGAGGCGGCGGCGGCGACGGCGTCGTAGTCCGTGAGGTCGAGGGGTAGGGGCGTCGATCCGGGCAGTTCGGCGCAGATCGGCTCGAGGGCCTGTGCGGATCGTGCACCGAGCAGCAGGTCGTGTGTCGGCGCCAGTTCGCGTGCGATGGCAGCTCCGAGGCCGCGACTGGAACCGGTGATCAAGGCAGTAGGACGCATGGTGCGAGCCTATCGAGTGAGGATTGTTCGGCTAGACGAACTTGTGTATTTGTTTACCCACATATTAGAGTTCGACCATGACGATACGCGACGCGAAGAACTTCCGCCGCCTGGGAATTGCCGCCCTCGCCGCCCTGCTTCTGTCCAGCTGTTCTGCGGTGAGTTCTGGCTCCGACGACGACCGCCCGGTGGTGCTCACCACGTTCACCGTGCTGTCGGACATCGCCCAGAACGTTGCCGGCGATCATCTTCGCGTCGAGTCGATCACCAAGGCGGGGGCCGAAATTCACGGCTACGAGCCGACGCCCGGAGACATTCGGCGGGCGAGCGAAGCCGATCTGATCCTCGACAACGGCATGAACCTCGAGGCGTGGTTCGCGAAATTCGTCAACGGACTGGACGTGCCACACGTCGTGGTCAGCGACGGCGTCGAAGGCATTCCGATCGCCGGCGACGCGTATGCGGGCAAGCCCAATCCGCATGCATGGATGTCTCCGTTGAATACGCAGATCTACGTCGACAACATGGTGACTGCTTTCAGCGACCTCGACCCGGACAACGCCTCGGCATTTGCGGAGAACGGCGCGAAGTACAAGGCGGAACTGCAAGCAGTTCAGGACGGCCTGGTCAGTGGGCTGGCGGCATTGCCCGCAGGTCAGCGTGCACTCGTCAGTTGCGAGGGTGCGTTCTCCTATCTGGCCAGGGACGCGGGACTCAGCGAGGCGTACATCTGGCCGGTCAATGCCGAGCAGCAGGCGACGCCGCAGCAGATCATCGCCGCGATCGACTTCGTCCGAGCCAATTCCGTTCCCGCCGTCTTCTGCGAGTCGACGGTCTCGGATGCCCCCATGCAGCAGGTTGTCGGGGCGACCGGCGCGAAGTTCGGCGGAACGCTGTACGTCGATTCGCTGTCCGAAGCCGACGGTCCCGTGCCCACCTATCTGGACATGATTCGCCACGACACCGACGTCATCCTCGGCGGTCTGACCGGCGGTAAATCATGAACGAAGCCATTCGCGTCGAAAACGTCAGCGTTCACTACGGCGAGGTCCACGCACTGGACCACGTCGATCTGACGTTGAACTCGGGTAGCGTCTGCGGACTGATCGGCATGAACGGTTCAGGAAAGTCGACTCTGTTCAAAGTGATCATGGGGATGATCAAGCCGGACAACGGTTCTGTCAGAATCGCCGGTCTCGACGCAGCCACTGCGCGCAAGAGCGGCCGCGTCGGATACGTGCCGCAGAGTGAAGACGTCGACTGGACCTTCCCGATCAGCGTCCGTGACGTCGTGATGATGGGCAGGTACGGCCACCTCGGATTCTTGCGACGTCCGCGGCGTGCAGATCGCGAGGCGGTGGCAGAGGCCCTCGAGCGGGTGGAACTCACCGAATTTGCGGATCGTCAGATCGGTCAGCTCTCGGGTGGTCAGAAGAAGCGCGCGTTCGTCGCACGCGGCATCGCTCAGGACGCGTCGATACTGTTGCTGGACGAGCCGTTTGCGGGCGTCGACAAGCGTTCCGAGGCAACGATTTCGATGCTGCTACGAGAGTTGGCTTCCGACGGCCGGTCGATCTTGGTCTCGACCCACGATCTCCACGCTGTGCCGAAACTCTGCGACGAGGCGGTACTGCTCATGCGCAAGGTCCTGGTGCATTCCGACCCGGACACCGTGCTGCAACCGGAAAACCTCGCCCTGGCTTTCGGTCTCGACGTGATGGACAGGACCTGATCGATGAACCTCGTAGAACTCCTACTTGATCCTCTCCAGTACGGATTCATGGTGCGCGCGTTGGCCGTTGCGGTTGTGGCAGCGGTTGTCTGCGCGGTGCTCAGTTGTTGGTTGGTGCTCATCGGGTGGTCGTTGATGGGCGACGCCGTCTCGCACGCCGTGCTGCCGGGTGTTGTCCTCGCTTACGTCGTCGGCGCTCCATTTGCGATCGGGGCCTTGATCTTCGGGTTGATCGCCGTAGCGCTGATCGGACTGATCCGTAACACCAGCCGCGTCAAGGAAGACGCCGCGATCGGTATCGTCTTCACGACTCTCTTTGCGTTCGGTTTGGTTCTCATCTCGGTGACCCCCAGCCAGACCGATCTCAACCACATCATTTTCGGCAACCTGCTGGGGGTGAGCTCGTCAGATCTTCTGCAGGTCGCGATACTCGGCGCGTTGGCGTTGAGCATTCTGTTGATCAAGCGTCGTGATCTGACGTTGTTCGCCTTCGACCCGATCCATGCGAACGCGATAGGTCTTTCGCCCAAGCGCCTGGGTGCGCTGCTACTCGGCGTCCTCGCACTCACGTCCGTTGTGGCGTTGCAAGCCGTCGGCGTCGTGCTGGTGGTGGCGATGCTGATCATCCCCGGCGCGACGGCCTACCTTCTCACTGACAAGTTCTCGCGGATGCTGGTGATAGCTCCCGTCGTTTCCGCGATCTGCGCGATTACGGGTATCTACGTCAGCTACTACCTCGACACAGCTTCCGGGGGCATGGTTGTGATGACGCAGGGCATCGTATTCGCCCTGGTGTACCTGTTCAGCCCGTCGCAAGGGGTGATCGCGAAATGGACCTCGCAGCGGCGTAGGACCCGAGCGGAATACAGCGCCGCGGGGCGTACGAGCCTTCCTGATCGTTCGTACAGTTAACAGTCCGCTACCAAATCGGGTAGGTTCGTACGGGCATTCGTCACCACAACATTCCGGCCGCAACGATGCCGGCTGCAAGACGATCGGTGGTGACGCCTTGAACACCGATGGGTTCTTCGATGACGCAGTTCCGAGCGCGACGCACGTGGCTGGTTCTCGGCGTCGTTGTCGCGGTCATCGCTCTCGCCGGATCCGGGCTGCTCAGCCCACGAACTTCGGTTCTGGTGGACGATATCGCCCAGCTCGTCGGCGGAGCCACCGCAACTGCGGTCTGTTGGTGGACATCGCTGCGCTATCACGGCGTCGAGCGTCGTTGGCGAACTCTGATGGCTCTGGGTATGGCCGGCTGGACTCTCGGGATGTTCTTCTGGGCGTTCTACCGCTCGGTTCTCCACGTTCCACTTCCGTCGCCGTCGATCGCGGACATCGGTTTCTTCATGTTCCCGGTGTTCGCCGTGCCGGCGCTTCTGTCGTTGGTGCGTCAGTCGCCCCGGCGTGAGGCGATCGGTCCGATCCATCTCTGGCTCGTGCTGACGCTCGACGGTCTTGTCGTTGTCGGTGGATTGTTCATCCTCACGTGGACAACGGCCCTGGGCGCCGTCGTTCATACCGGTCCGACGGGATCTCTCGGGTTTCTTGTCGCGGTGATGTATCCGATCACCGACTTCGTTCTGATCGCCATGGTCTTGCTGATGGTCATCGGACCGAAGGCCGTAGCAGAGATCCGTGAACCGCTGACGTTCCTCGGGTGCGGGTTGGTGATGCTCTCCCTATCGGACAGCCTGTACGCGTACTTGGTGGCGATCGGCGCCGAGAGTATGCCGACGATCGCCGATGCCGGGTTCATCGCGGGGCCGCCGTTGATCGCCTTGGCGGCGCTGACGAAGCGAACCGAGCCTCGGAACCGCAACGCGCCGCAGCAGTGGCGAAGCGATCGGACTCAGTTGCTGCTGCCGTATCTGTTGATCGCGGTGATCGCGACGATCGTGACTGTTCAGGCGCTGATCGTCGGCAACCTCGATGCCGTGGTCGTGATACTCGGCGTCGGCGTGTTGGTTCTCGCGCTGGTGCGCCAAATACTCACGCTCCTCGAGAACGACGCGCTCCTTCAACAGATCTCCGCTGCCCAGGACGAGCTGAGGTACCGAGCACATCACGACCCACTCACCGAGCTTGCAAACCGGGCCGCGTTCGACGAACACTTTGCGAGCGCCATCGAAAACTATCGCCAGACGAACTCCGATTGGGTGCTGATGCTTGTCGATCTGGACGACTTCAAACAGATCAACGATCGATACGGGCACCCGGCCGGCGACCGGTTACTGGTTGCTCTCACAGCACGTCTGCGCGAAGCGGTTCCCGAGGGTGCGTTTGTCGCTCGATTCGGTGGCGACGAGTTCACAGTGCTCCTGCAGGGCACGATCGACGACGCCGTCGTCGTGGCTCGCCGGATCGTCGACGCGCTCAGGTCCGATCAGACTGCAGACACATCGGTGTCGGTGGGTGCGAGCGTTGGTGTCGCGCATTTCGAGTCCGCGCAGTTCGAGTTCGGGGACGAACCGCTCAGCGCGCACACTCTTCTTCGCCAGGCCGATGCGGCGATGTACGAGGCGAAGAGAAGTGGGAAGGGAGCGGTCGTTGTCTACGGCGACCGTCGCAAATGGTTATCGCCGTAGTAGTGCGAAAATCGTTGCCGGTGAACCCGATCCGGCCTTGTTGATCGCACCACCGACAAGGATGCTAGCCCCGGTGGTTGGCAGGGCGGCAAGATTGTTCAAGTTCTCCAGGCTGATTCGATGCTTGTCGTACAGGATTGTCGAGACGGGGTAGGTTTCGTCGTTTCCGAGGTCGGGACCGAACGTGTCGGTTCCCAATGCTCCGCGGGTGCCCAAACGGCCGGTGTCTATCAGCCACCGCGCCGCGTCCACCGAGAAGCCGGGTTGGTGGGCGACACCCTCGGCATCGGAGTTGGCATATTCTTCGCTACCCCAGCGCGATTCCCATCCGGTCCAGAGAACTACGGCCGCTCCATCGGGGATCTTTCCGTTGCGCGTTTCCCATTCCTGCAGGTCCGCGACCGTGAGTGCATAGTCCGAATCGGCGGCAGCCTTGTCCCGGATGTCGATCTTCACTGCGGGGAGGAAGAGGTCCGCCGGATCGAGTTGGTCGGCTGTGAGGCCGCCTTCCTGGAAGTGTGCGGGTGCGCCCCAATGCGTGCCCGTGTGCTCACCTTCCTCGACGTACTGGAGGTAGTAGCCGTCGTTTGCGATGGTGGCCGCTGTGTCGAGAGTGAACTCGGGGTCGCCTGGAAAAACCGGCGTCGTCGCCGGGTCGTTCACGTGTGAGAGCGAAACAACCGACAACAGTTCGTTCAACGGACTTGTTGCGTCTTGACTGCTTCCGGAACTGCTACCCATGTCGATCACCTGAGGTCCCGCTACCAGCGCCAGACCTGTGGCTGCGCGCTGAAGTAACTGCCGTCGTTTCATCGATCCCCCGCCAATTTGTCCGAATTGAGAGTGTTGCAATCACTTTCGTTCCTTGAACACTAGGACAGAACCTTAGGCTGCTGCGGACCATGACGACCACTCCACATCGCGGACAGCTATGACCTGTCCGTGCGGTCGGTGATCTACGTACTGCGGATACTTTGCGGCCAAAGCATCGATCGCGCTCTCGGACTCCTTGGTGCCCGGGTCGAGAACCTCCGCATGTCCGTCGACGCGGACCCACCAGAGCGCGGACCAGTCGTCGTCGTAATGATCGACCAGCAGGCTTGCGCGCCCCGTCTCGGTGATGTTCCGGAGCCTGCGAAGAGCGGTCGTGGTTTTCGGTTTGTGGTCGACACAGGAATAGACGGTGCCGCCGACCAAGACGAATACCAGCGGCACGATGTGCGGAACGCCGGCCGCATCTGCCGTTGCCAGGTGAGCCACCCGCGCGGCTTCAAATCGTGCTCTCGGGTCGTCCATATTCACAGCGTAAGGGGATCAAGGGTTGCCGCGAGCCGCTGCTGACGGAACAGTGGTCTCATGAAACCGGATGAAGCGCTTCGGGAGATCGCCTACTGGCTCGAACGATCACGCGCTGAAACGCACCGCGTCAAGGCCTATCGCCGAGCTGCGGAGGTCTTTTCAGGATTGTCCGACGAGCAGAAGGAGTCTCGCCGGAAAGCCGACAGTTGGAAGGCCCTCACCGGCATCGGGCCGAAGACTGCCACGATTATCGCTCAGTCGTACGACGGCATCCCCGAGTATCTCGAGGAACTGCGGGGGCAGGCTGAGCCCATCGGCGACAGCCCATTGCGACAAGCCCTCCGCGGCGACCTCCACACCCACTCCGACTGGTCCGATGGTGGAAGCCCCATCGAAGAAATGATGCGACGCGCAGCGGCACTCGGCCATGACTACTGCGCCCTCACCGACCATTCGCCTCGCCTCACAGTTGCCAACGGGTTGTCCGCGGAGCGCCTACGGTCTCAACTCGACGTGATAGCCGGGTTGAATGCCGAACTGGCTCCCTTCCGCATTCTCACGGGAATCGAGGTGGACATCCTCGAGGACGGTTCACTCGACCAGGATCCCGATCTGCTCGACGAACTCGACATCGTGGTGGCGAGCGTCCACTCCAAGCTGAGGTCCGAACGCGAGGCGATGACCCGCAGAATGCTTGCTGCAGTGCGAAATCCGCGTGTCGATATTCTCGGGCACTGCACCGGGCGTCTTGTCGAGGGTGCTCGCGGAACCCGGCCCGAGTCGCAGTTCGACGCGGAGAAAGTGTTCGAGGCCTGCCGCGAATCAGGCACAGCCGTTGAGATCAATTCCCGACCGGAGCGTCGTGACCCGCCTTCGCGTTTGATCGAGTTGGCCCGCGATCTCGATTGTCTTTTCTCCATCGACACTGACGCCCATGCCCCCGGTCAGCTGGCTTGGCAGGGCTACGGCTGTGACCGGGCCGAAACGTGCGGTGTCGAAGCCGATCGGGTGATCAATACCTGGACCGCCGAAGATCTTTTGGAGTGGGCAGGCAATTGAGAGCATGCCGGAATGGGTCACCGAGGCGTTTGCTCGGTGACCTCCGGGTTCAGAGTCGTGTGGTGGAGCGGCGGGGTTTCCGGTCGGGGTCGATGCCCGGTGGTGGGATGAACCAGGGCAGGTGATCGGTGCCCATTCGGATTTCCCATTGTCCGGTGAATCCGGGTTTTCGGTGCATCAGGGTGTGGTGGGTTCGGCAGAGTAGGACCAGGTTGTCCATGACGGTTGGTCCTCCTTTGGCCCAGTGTTTGATGTGGTGGGCGTCGGTCCAGGCGGGGACGCAGTCGCAGCCGGGGAAGGCGCACCCTTTGTCGCGGGCGATCAGGGCGGTGCGTTGTGCCGCGGTGACAAGCCTTTTGAGTGGGGTGACATCGAGTGGGGCACCGTTTCCGTCGAGGAGGACGCTGGAGAGCATGCAGTCACAGGCGATCATGCGGGTGCGGCCGACGCTCAGTGGACCCATCCAGGGCATGTGGCCGACATCGAGATCTTGTTTGTCGAGATCGTGGAAGTCGAGATCGAGCATGCCGGGATCGTCGTCCTCGGAGGGGACAGGTGTTGAGCCATCACTCGTTGTGGCGCATTCACGGTGGTAGGCCAGGTCTTTGGCGTTGATGTGCACGTTCAGGTGTGGGCGTTGGCCGCCGTCGATGCCGGTGGCAGCGTTGTCGAGGTAGCGCCGGATGAGTTCTGCCATGGCGTCTGCGTTGCGTGTGGCGGCGGGTCGTTTGTCGGGTGTGCCGTCTTCGGCGGGGGTGGGCATGGAGAGGTTGGAGAGGGTGGAGAGAAGCATTTCGCCGGTCACTCCGTCGAAATCGCCTCGGACGGCGACTCTTCCGTTGAGGGTGGGGGAGATGCGCAGTTCGTTGCGGTCGGTGTCTTCGCTTGGTGGTGGGTCGTCGGATTCGAACATGTGCTCGAGGACGCTGAGGGCGTAGCGCAGTTTGACGGTGGTTGCTTCGGTTCCGGATGCTGCGGCGAGGAGTGTGTCGCGGCAGTACGGTAGTGCGGCGTCGGGCATTGCCTTGGGTGGGGATTCGCAGAACGCCACGATCAGTGCTGCGTGCTCGAAAGTGAGGTCACCGGCATCGAATTGGTCTTCGATCTCGGGAAACGACCGTAGCGCTTTTCCCAGGGCTGCGATTCTTCTGCCGGTGGAGATCTGCAGCATGGTGTGGTTCGCGAGCCATTGTCCGGTGCCGCGGTAGCAGAGTACTTGTTCGTCCGGGTTCAACGTCAGGGTGTCGACGGCGGCCACTCGAATGGCTTCCAGGCGAAGGATTTCCGCTGACGCGGTGATGGCGATCTCGCGGACGTCGCTGGGGTGAAGCCGCCACAATCGTCCGCGCACACCCACGGCGGAGCTGTTGACCACGTCGGTGACGGCATCTTCGGTGATGTTGATCGTCATGAGAACCCCCCGTTCCGCCTTCCATCATACTCGAACATGCTTTCGAGTCAAGGGCTGTTTCGAGAAGGTGAGGTGGGCCCGGCCGTCGTGATTCTGTTGTTCGAGAGCAGATTCCGTCGCTAGAGCATCAGCGCCGGATCTGTAGTCAGTTCGATGTTCAGCCACGGTTCGTAGGGGAGATCGGCGAGGCTGGTGGCGAACGAGCGTCGTACTGCGTCTTCACCGTCGATGTCCCAGCTGTGTGGCGCGACCATGAACGTCGCTTCGACATACAGCTTGCGACCCACCTTGCTCATGGTGAGAGTCGGTTCGTCCAAACCGAATTCGTCGCGGACGACGGCGATGGCATCGTGCACGCGGGCCTGAACGTTTTCGCCGGGAGCACCTTCGAGGAGTTCGATCAGTGCGGTTCGCAGAAGTGCGTACGGTTGCGGGACCAGCATCGCGCAGCCGAGGAGGACCAAGACGGAGTCGACATATCGGTCGGCGTCGGAGAAATCGGTGCGGCCCAGGATCATTGCGACGACAGCACCGACTGCGACCAGCGCGCTGAAGGCAGCCGACGCTCCCCATTGCCTGGCTTCGGCGACGAGCAGATCAGATGTGCGGTCGACTTGTCCGACGTAGCGCCAGATGATGATCGACACCACTGCGCTGACAGCGCCGTATGCCACCAGAGACCCCGCGGTGACGTCGGCTCCGCCCGCGAGGATGACACGAACTGCCTCGACTGCGGCGTAGGCGAGCGTCGCCAGTAGTGCCATGCCCTGGACAGCGATGACGACCGGGATCAATGCCTCCTTTCCGAACGGGAAGCGTGCGGTGGGGCCCGAGTCGGCTATCCGCGAGACCCGCAGTGAGATCGCCGTCAACACCATTCCGATGAGGGCGTACACACCGTCGAGCAGGATCACCTGGGACTGCGAGATCCAGCCCCAGAATGCGGCGAGCACAGCCAACGCCGTTGCGACAACGAGCGAGTACCGCAGGGCCTTGCGTTCGCGGGTAGCGCTGTCTTCCTTGGTGCCCATGAATTCCAAACCGCCTGTCCGTTTCGATATTCCTTCACGTAGGAATACCAGCAACGACGCGCAGGCACGGGATCAGTGGACCAATTGCGCTGCCAGATCGAGAAAGTCCTCGGCGTTGATGTCGAACTCGTCGGAGAAGGACACATCGGGATTGCCCCTGGCTCCGAATTCGAGTGGTCGAGCTATGAAGGCTGTGCGGAATCCGAGAGCTTTGGCCGCCCGGATGTCATATTTGTGACTGGCAACCATCATGATCTCGGCCGGGTCGTACCCGAGATATCGAGCGGCCAGGTGGTAGATCTTCGGATCTGGTTTGAAGACGCCGGCCATTTCGGCAGTGAAGACGGCATGCCATGGCAGATTTCCGTGCCGGGAGATGCTGACTGCGGCATTCACGTCGGCGTTGGACAAGGCAGCGATTGTGTACTGCTGGCGCAGGGTTGTCAGGCCGGCGACAGTGTCGGGCCACGGGTCCAGGAATTTCCAGGCGGTGGTGAGTTCTTCCTGTTCGGCATCGGAAAGTTCGATGCTCTCGCGGGCCAACAGCTTGCGCAGAGCCTCGCGGTACACCGAATGTACTGTCACCCATTCGCCTGTGGAGTCGTCGGCCTCGGAGGTGTTCGCGAAGTACTCAGCGCGCCAGAGATTGACGAATCTTGGCCAGTCCACGTCGGCGTCGGTGATTCGACGGGCCTCTCGGCACAGTGTGCTGTGAAAATCGGTCGCTGTGCCCTGGACGTCGAACAGCAGTGCTTTGATCTTCTCGCGCACTAGGCCTCCACTCCGAGATCACCTGACGGACTTCCTTCATTATTGCGGCTGCAGCGCCGGATTCGTGCTCGGTGAGCGCAAAGGCTCGACGCGTCGCAAAATAGACATCTATGGCAGACCGCGGATTTACCCCGACTCAGCTCGCCGCCCGAGCTGCCTACTTGCTGCGCGGAAACGACCTGGGCACGATGACCAGCGCTGCCCCGAAGCTGTATCCCCACATGTGGAGCTGGGACGCCGCGTTCGTGGCGGTAGGTCTGGCGCCGCTCAGCGTCGAACGGGCGGTAGTAGAGCTCGATACCTTGCTCTCGGCTCAGTGGAAGAACGGAATGATTCCGCACATCGTGTTCGCGAACGGTGTCGACGGCTACTTCCCCGGCCCGACGCGGTGGGATGTCAATGCGTTGGCAGAGCATGCTCCTTTGGGTACCGCTACATCGGGAATCACCCAACCCCCCGTTCACGCGATCGCGGTGCAGCGGATTCTCGATCATTCGCGTCGGCACGGACGTACGACGCGTGCGGTCGCGGAAGAGTTCCTCGACCGGCGCTGGAGCGATCTGGTTCGGTGGCACCGGTGGTTGGCGGAGGCCCGCGATCTCGACGGCAACGGCCGTATCGCGCTCTATCACGGGTGGGAATCTGGGATGGACAACTCTCCGCGGTGGGATCTGGCGTACGCGAATGTTGTTGCGGGACAAGTTCCTGCGTATCAGCGTGCTGATCTCGCTGTGGTGACGGACCTGTCTCAGCGGCCCACGGATAACGAATACGACCGCTACCTTTGGCTTCTCGAAGAGATGAAGGCCGTGCGGTACGAGGATTCTCAACTCGCCACTGCCATGAGTTTTGCCGTCGAGGACGTGTTTGTCAGTGCGGTTTTCTCGATGGCATGCGACGTCTTGGCAACTATCGGTGAGGAGCATTCGCGGCCGAACTCCGACGTCCGTGATCTGCGCGGTTGGGCAGATCGATTCCGGCAGGGCGTGATTGCCACCACCGATGAACGATCAGGTGCAGCAAAGGATTTCGATCTTCGCACCGGGCGATGGGTTCATACCGAGACCATCGCGATGTTTGCGCCGTTGCTGTGCGGCGGCCTGAGCCGCGATGCCGAGCGCGCTCTGTTGCGCACTTTCGAGGGGCCCAAATTCTGTGGTCACCCGGACATGCGGTTTGCTGTCCCACCGTCGACGTCTCCGGTTTCCGGCGATTTCCGTCCTCGGGAGTATTGGCGTGGCCCGGTGTGGCCGGTGATCACGTGGTTGTTCTCGTGGGCGTTCGCGCGTCGGGGGTGGGCCGAGAGATCGCACGTCTTGCGTTCGGAGGGGTTGCGGCAGGCCAGCGATGGCAGTTTTGCCGAATACTACGAGCCTTTCACCGGTGAGCCGCTGGGCAGTATGCAACAGTCGTGGACCGCTGCGGCTGTTCTCGATTGGCTCGGTTGAGTGAACATTCCCTGAATTAGGGGACAAAACGGACTAGTCGACCTTAGTCTCGGGAAATGGTCGAGCGACGGATCGTCAGGACATTGGGCAAGCTCACCCCGATCGCGATGGCAGCTGCCATCGCGATCACGGCACCTGGCCTCGCCGCTGCCGACGCTCCCCGCGGCCCGGACGTCTCTTCGTGGCAGCATGTGGACGGAACCGGAATCGACTGGTTCCAGGTCAAGGCGTCAGGGCACGAGTTCGCGATGGTCAAGGCCACCGAGTCGCTCAACTACGTCAATCCGTACTTCATCCAGGATTGCCTGGTCATGCGTGCTGCCGGCGTCTCGCGCGGGGCCTACCACTACGCAGACGTTCGCCAGTCCCCCGAAGCCCAGGCCGCCTTCTATTCGGCGATCGTCCTGGGTATCAACGGACCTGGTGACCTCCCGCCCGTTCTGGATCTCGAGGACGCGAAGGGACTGCCCGCCGGGCAGGTCATCGACTGGACTCATCGCTACTTGAATACAGTCCAGGCACTTACCGGGCGGCAGCCCATCATTTACACGTATCCCAACTTCTGGCGTACTCAGATGGCCAACACCACCGAGTTCAACCACTACCCGCTGTGGATCGCCGATTACAACGGGCAGAACGCACCGGGGCCGCTACCCGGCGGTTGGTCCAACTGGACTTTCTGGCAGTACACCAGCACCGGACGCATCCCCGGAATCACCGGAAACACTGATATCAACGTCTACAGCGGAGCCCAGGGCGATTTCGATCGCTACGCCAACAGTGTGGGGTTCGGCAGCAGCTAGTTTGCGGCGGGGCCCTCGGCTCCGTGGTGCCCGGTTCGGGCCCTTTCGCCCTCGATGCATTTGCCTCGAGGCACGCGGAAGGGCCCTTTTTGGCACTCTTGTGACGCTTGGCTGGTTAGTCCGGTTGTTGCTCGTCAGTTACGAGAATTCTGCCGGGCGGTAGCCACGGTCGCTGAACTTTCGACTAGCTGAGCAGGATCAGAAAATAGCTATGGCAGAAAATGAGCAGAACTGCTCTGCCTGAAAAGCTACAAAACGGACTTGAAGTTGGGTTTGAATCGAAGGCGGCCGCCCGGTTTCGGGCGAAGTTGGTGCCTCGCAATCCAATTATCGGAGCCTCGGGATGCTTCGTTACCGGCAGCCGTCGCTGAGTGTGGTCTGGATCAATTCGATCAATTTCGACGTGCTCGCACGGGTGATCGGACTCCATTCAGGACGGGGTTTCCGACCGTCGTTCGAGGGTCTGTGGCGCATCCAACAGGCCTTATCCATATTGGGCATTTGTCCAGATTCCATATTTTCCTCGAGGTTGGTCGTCACCCGATCTGGTCAGCGGAAACGTTGAATGTCATCGCGTTCGCCGCGGTGCCGCACTCCGAGGGCTGAATTGTCCGCTCGGACAACACTGCTCCTCGAAGCTTGTCCGATCTACGAACAAAAACGTCGATCGGTCTGCTTTGTCCGACTTTCGATGGGCAAGCTCCCGGTTATCTGTTATCTTGTTCCTGATAACTGGAAGGTTGCTCTCGATTTGCGCGGATTTCGAGGGCCAAGGTCCTGTTCAGGGCGGCTCTTCCAACACGCAGGTGTTTCCGAAGAGGAGCTCGAATGACAGGACCGGCAACAGCGTCCGGTGTGAGGTCGATCAGCCGAAAACAGGCGCATCGACCCGAACCAACCGATCAACCGGGAGTTCGCGCCAGCGCTCTCGCATCTCCGTCCATCGAACATCGATCAGGCACATCCTGGGGAGTAAGAAATGCCTAACGACATACCGCCGACAAGGTCGGCCATATTCACCGCAGGGCTCCCGCCCTGGGTGCGAGCGTGGACGGTGGTATGGACCGCCATCGCGATGATTCTCGGTATCTCCGGCGCGACGGCAGTGGTTGCGTCAGCGCAGCCGGCCGCGACGCTCGGCGGCCCCGTTCAGGCTCAGGCGCCGGCTCGCGCCGCTGTTCTTCCGGATGAACAGCCTGCAAAAGGCTGCGCATTCAGCGCCCCCGGCACCGGTCCGTTCTCGCAGAACATCTGCTGGATCGATATGTCGACGCTCGATGCGGCAACGGCTGCTTCTGCGGCAGGGCAGTCGATGGAAATCCAGCTCACCGACGGTTACAAGATCAACTTCAAGGCTTTCCTCACCGACTCGGTAGCGGGAAAGACACACCAGGGGATCGAAACCAGGGAACTTCCCACCCTGCACTACGCAGCTCTTGGCTCGTCTGCGTACACGGGTGTGCCGTCGACGATCAAGCCTGCGATCTATCAGAAGTCCGCTGACAATGGTCAATCCGGCGGAACGGTGTCGCTGAAGAACATCGTGATGACCGGGCCGAACGGCCCGATTTACAACTACGGCCTCGTCGCTGCTGACGCCGAGTCGACTGACGCCAACACGTCGACCGACAAAGAGTTCCTGACCTTCAATTCTGACAAGCCTCTCCGCCAGATCGCACGCACGGTTGGTGCGGATGCGCCCGGCTACCCCGGAATTCGGGCTTGTGACGGTGGGCTGACGGCTATGCCCGCCACCACCGTCCGATGCGATTCGTGGAACCTGGTCAACAACAAGGAGTATTCGCCAGGCACTTTGGTTGTGGCATCGACCGCTCCGACCAACTTCGCGGCGACGTTCGGAAATACTGTTCTGGACACCTCTCGTCAGGGTCTGGCGTTCGGTGTTTTGCTGTCGAAGGTCAAGATCGACAAGGACCTCACGCGCGTCACCCCCGGTGACGATTTCACTATCGGCATGAGCACCGGACACCACGCTGATGCAGGCGCCGCTGCAGCAACCGAGATCAAGAGCACCACGACCGGTGCGACTGATACGACGGCATCGACTGGCTGGCGGACGCTCCTCGCAGATACCACGCCCACCCCTGTCACGTTCTGGGAGAAGCCAACTACCTCGGCGACCAAGACCGCGAACTATGCGACATCGTGGGATTGCCAGGTAAACGGCGTGACCCAGGCCCTCAGGGTCGGTGACGTTGCGCAGGCAGCACTTACACCGGGTGACAACGTGTATTGCAAGGTCAAGAACACCCCGGTTCTCGTGAAGAAGTCGTCGTCACCACCTACCGGTGAGACGGTCAATATCGGCCAATCAATCACCTACACTCTGAATTTCGAGAATCCGGGCACTGCGCCGGCAACGATCGACTACACGGACTACCTCGCCGACGTCATTGATGACGGAACAGTTGCGGTCGGTGCTGCAACCGGCGGACTCACCGCCGCATTGAACGGCGCCGACAAGATCAGGGTCGGCGGCACGTTGCCGGCCGGCGGCAAGGGGACAGTCACATACACCGTCACTGTCAAAGACGGCGGCAACAAAGTTCTGAACAACTATCTGGTTCCGGGGACTACAACTCCCCCCACAACATGTGATCCTGCAACCAATCTCTGCACGACGCATCCCATGCCTGGTTTCACGCTGACCAAGACGGCTGATCCGGTTTCCGGTTCGACGGTTCAGGCCGGCGACACCATTACGTACACCGTCACCGGTGCCAACACCGGCAAGACGGCCCTGACTCCCGCGACGATCAAAGACGATCTGAGTGCGGTTCTCAACAATGCTGCTGTCGTACCGGGCTCGCTGAAGGCGACCATCGACGGTGCTCCTGTTGCTGCTCCGACTCTGTCGGGCAGCACTTTGTCGTGGTCCGCGAATCTCCCGGCCGGTAAGTCTGTTGTTCTGACATACCAGGTGAAGGTCAATGCCGGCGTTGCCGCGGGAACGGTTCTGAACAACAAAGTCACCGGTACTGCGAAGCCGCCGACCGGTCCGGACATCACTCCTCCTCCGGTGGAAACGAATCACTCGGTTCCAGGTTTTACGCTGGCGAAGACTGCCGATCCGATCTCCGGTTCGACGGTTCAGGCCGGCGAGTCGATCAAGTACACCGTCACCGGCACCAACACCGGCAAGACGAAGCTTGATCCGGTACAGATCAATGACGATCTGGGTGCGGTCCTCAATAATGCTGCTGTCGTTCCTGGTTCGCTGAAGGCGACCATTGACGGAGCTTCCGTGGCTGTTCCGACTTTGTCGGGTACGACGCTCTCGTGGACTGGCGTTCTCGAAGCCGGCAAGTCGGTTGTCCTGACCTACGAGGTGAAGGTCAACGACGGTGTCGCTGCGGGTACGGTCCTGAACAACAAGGTCACGGGTACTGCGAAGCCGCCGACCGGTCCGGATATCACTCCTCCTCCGGTGGAGACGAATCACTCGGTTCCCGGTTTCACTGTCGCGAAGACTGCGGATCCGGCATCGGGTACCGGCGTCAATGCTGGTCAGACGATCACGTATACGGTGACAGGTACGAACACCGGTAAGACGACGCTCAATCCTGTTGTGTTGACTGATGATTTATCGAAGGTTCTCGACAACGCGACGTTGGTGGACGGTTCGCTGAAGGCGACTGTCGACGGTGTCGACGGTGCTGCTCCGACCCTGTCGGGCACCACGCTCACCTGGACCGGTGGATTGGAAGCTGGTAAGTCGGTTGTTCTGACCTATCAGGTGAAGATCAATGCCGGTGTTGCCGGTGGCACGTTGATCAACAACAAGGTCACCGGTACTGCTAAGCCGCCGACGGGTCCGGAGATCACTCCTCCGCCGGTGACGACGGAGCATCCGGTTCTGTCTCCGAAGATTGCTGTGGTGAAGTCTTCTGATCCGGTGTCGGGTTCGAATGTTGTTGCCGGTCAGGACATCAAGTACACGCTTTCGTTCTCGAACACCGGTAACGGTGCGGGTGAGGTCGCGTACTTCGATGATTTGCGTCAGGTTGTGGACAAGGGTGCATTGAGTGGTTTGGCTGCTGATGCTCCGTTGGTTGCGACGATGGTCGGCAGTGATGGTTTCTCGGTGACGGGGACCTTGGCGGCCGGTGAGAGCAAGACGGTGACGTATTCGGTGAAGGTCAATGCCGATGTGGTCGGTGGGGTGTTCGTGAATAACTTCGTTGTTCCGGGGACGACTCCGCCGGTTGATCCTCCGGAGGTGTGTGATCCGGTGACGCAGCTGTGCACGACGCATCCGGTGGTCTCTCCGAAGATTGCTGTGGTGAAGTCTTCTGATCCGGTGTCGGGGTCGAATGTTGTTGCCGGTCAGGACATCAAGTACACGCTCACGTTCACGAACACCGGTAACGGTGCGGGTGAGGTCGCGTACTTCGATGATTTGCGTCAGGTTGTGGACAAGGGTGCATTGAGTGGTTTGGCTGCTGATGCTCCGTTGGTTGCGACGATGGTCGGCAGTGATGGTTTCTCGGTGACGGGGACCTTGGCGGCCGGCGAAACGAAGACGGTGACGTATTCGGTGAAGGTCAATGCCGATGTGGTCGGTGGGGTGTTCGTGAACAACTTCGTTGTTCCGGGGACGACTCCGCCGGTTGATCCTCCGGAGGTGTGTGATCCGGTGACGCAGCTGTGCACGACGCATCCGGTGAAGGTTCCGGGGTTCACGGTCGCGAAGGCTGCCGATCCTGCGTCGGGTACCAATGTTGCTGCTGGTCAGACGATCACGTATACGGTGACCGGTTCCAACACGGGTAACACGACTCTTGATCCGGTGGTGTTGACCGATGATCTGTCGAAGGTTCTCGACAACGCGGTGTTGGTGGACGGTTCGCTGAAAGCGACTGTCGACGGTGTCGACGGGACTGCTCCGACCCTGTCGGGTACGACGCTCTCGTGGACTGGCGTTCTCGAGGCCGGTAAGTCGGTTGTTCTGACCTACCAGGTGAAGATCAATGCCGGTGTTGCCGGCGGGGTTCTGATCAACAACAAGGTCACCGGTACTGCGAAGCCGCCGACGGGTCCGGAGATCACTCCTCCGCCGGTGACGACCGAGCATCCGGTGAAGGTTCCGGGGTTCACGGTCGCGAAGGCTGCTGATCCGGTGTCGGGTACCAATGTTGCTGCGGGTCAGACGATCACGTATACGGTGACGGGTGCGAATACGGGTAACACGACTCTTGATCCGGTGGTGTTGACCGATGATCTGTCGAAGGTTCTCGACAACGCGACGTTGGTGGACGGTTCGCTGAAGGCGACTGTTGACGGTGTCGACGGTGCTGCTCCGACCCTGTCGGGTACGACGCTCACCTGGACCGGTGGATTGGAAGCCGGTAAGTCGGTTGTTCTGACCTACCAGGTGAAGATCAATGCCGGTGTTGCCGGCGGGGTTCTGATCAACAACAAGGTCACCGGTACTGCGAAGCCGCCGACGGGTCCGGAGATAACTCCTCCGCCCGTGACGACGGAGCATCCGGTTCTGTCTCCGAAGATTGCTGTGGTGAAGTCTTCTGATCCGGTGTCGGGTTCGAATGTTGTTGCCGGTCAGGACATCAAGTACACGCTCACGTTCACGAACACCGGTAACGGTACGGGTGAGGTCGCGCACTTCGATGATCTGCGTGGTCTGCTCGATGATGCTGATCTGGTTGCGGGCAGCTTGAGTGCTGATGCTCCGTTGACTGCTGCGATGGTCGGCACGGATGGTTTCTCGGTGACGGGATCCCTTGCGGCCGGTGAGAGCAAGACGGTGACGTACACCGTCACGGTCAAGGCTGATGCCGATCGCGTTGCGGCGAATGCCGACAACACGGTGCTCAACTTCGTTGTTCCGGGTACGACTCCGCCGGTTGATCCTCCGGAGGTGTGTGATCCGGCGACGCAGCTGTGCACGACGCATCCGGTGAAGGTTCCGGGGTTCACGGTCGCGAAGGCTGCTGATCCGGTGTCGGGTACCAATGTTGCTGCGGGTCAGACGATCACGTATACGGTGACGGGTGCGAATACGGGTAACACGACTCTTGATCCGGTGGTGTTGACCGATGATCTGTCGAAGGTTCTCGACAACGCGACGTTGGTGGACGGTTCGCTGAAGGCGACTGTCGACGGTGTCGACGGTGCTGCTCCGACCCTGTCGGGTACGACGCTCACCTGGACCGGTGGATTGGAAGCCGGTAAGTCGGTTGTCCTGACCTACCAGGTGAAGATCAACGATGGTGTCGCCGGTGGCACGTTGATCAACAACAAGGTCACCGGTACTGCGAAGCCGCCGACGGGTCCGGAGATCACTCCTCCGCCGGTGACGACCGAGCATCCGGTGGATGGCACACCCGCGATCGAGGTACTGAAGTCCTCTGTTCCGTCCACCACGAACCGTGTGGTTGGCGGCCAGGAGATCACGTACACGCTCACGTTCAAGAATGTGGGCACCGCGGATGGTGAGATCAGTTTCTACGACGATCTCACCGACGTTCTCGACGATGCAGTAATGACGAAGGGTCCGGCTACCACTTCCACGCTGGTTGTTTCGGGTGTCGTCGACAACGTCTTCACGGTCACCGGAAAGCTGGCCAAGGGCGAGACCGCGACAGTGACGTACACCGTCAAGGTCAATCCTGAGATCGGAACGTTGTCAGGTCCCGGATTCACTCCGGGTGTCCTGAACAACTACCTGGTGGTTGGTGGCGAGAACCCGCCAGTGGACTGTGTCCCGGGCGACGCTCTCTGCACCGAACACCCGATAGACCCGCCGGAGACCACCACTACGGTGCCGCCGACGACCACCACGACGCCGCCGGTCACGACGGAGCCCTGTGTTCCTCCGACGACGACCACGCGGATGGTTCCGACGACAACGGTTGCGACGACGACGGCTAGCGCGACCACTGCCGGTGACGCTGATGTGACCGGTACGGAGGAATCCACCACAGAGGAGACCACGACAGAAGAAGTTGTCGCGGAGGAGATTGTGGATCCGTGTGGCGTGACGACAACGACGCCGCCGACGACAACGCCGCCGGTCACGACAGTTCCGCCGACCACGACGGTTCCGAACACGACGGTGCCGGTTACACCGACGATCATCATTCCCCCGATCGTCGTTGTGCCTCCGATCGTCGTACCGCCGACGGTTCCGGGTCAGCCGGTTCCGAGCACGGTTCCGGGACAGCCGAAGCCGCCGACAGCAAACCCGGGTCAGCCGGGTCAGCCGAAGCCGTCTGCTCCTCAGGGCGGGACGATCAACTCGGGTGGTGGCGCTGGTGAGAGTGGCGTGAACACCGGGTTGCTCGCAGCAGGTGGATTGGTTCTGCTGCTGGCGCTGGGAACGGGTGTTGTTCTCCTGACGCGTAAGCGTCGCGAGGACGGTGACAACTGATTCTCTTGAGAATCTAAGGTAAACGACGTGGGGCAGATCGCAGAGTATGCGATCTGCCCCACGTCGTTTTCATGTGTGTTACGAGCCGAGCCGAGATCCGTCCTTCTTCCAGGCTGCAACTACCGACGGGCGAGGCTGGGCGGAACCACCGTCGGGCCAATGGGATGCGGGGCTTTCGATGCTGGCGTCGTCGGTCTCGCCGGGGTGCTGGACGCAGACGATGACGCGCTTCTCGTCCACGATGGGGCCGCAGGTTTCGGCGCCGACGGGAACGGTGAGGAACTGCTTTGTCTCACCGCGGTTTTCGCCTTCGAGGACAACGCTGAACAGCCCGTCGTTGGACTTGAGTGCGTTGCCGTCGGTGGAGATCCACAGATTGCCGTGCGGGTCGAAGGCAAGGTTGTCCGGGCATGAGATGGGGCTGACCTTGCTCTTGTCGAACCCGCCGAAGTAAGTATCGGCTGTGGCCGGATCTCCGCAGACGAGAAGAAGATTCCAGCCGAAGGTGGTGCCGGCGTGGTCGTCGGTGATTTCGAGGACCTGGCCGTTCTTGTTGTTGTTCCTCGGGTTCGCCTCGTCGGCCGCGGCGCCACCGTCGACTCCGCGCTTGGTGTTGTTGGTCAGTGCGACGTAAACCTTGCCGCTCTTCGGGTTTGCCTCGAAGTCCTCGGGGCGATCCATCTTCGTTGCCCCGACCTTGTCACCGGCCTGGCGGGTGAAGACGGCGACCTCTTCGGCGCTCATACCGTCTACCAGCGATTCGCCCTTGCCGTCTTCGCCGGTGCGCAGGATGGCTACCCACTCGCCGGTTCCGTCGAACTTGCCGTCCGACGGAAGTTTGCCGCTGCCGTCGATCTCGCCGGCGGAGTTTCCGCTGAGCTTTGCGACGTACAGTGTTCCGGCGTCGAGCAGAGTCATGTTGTGGCGCATGGCTGCTTGACTCTTGCCGTCCTGCATCTTTCGGCTGGAGACGAACTTGTACATGTAGTCGAAGCGCTCGTCGTCGCCGCTGTAGGCGACGACGGTGCCGTCCGACGTGATGTAAATGGTGGCGGCTTCGTGCTTGAAACGTCCGAGCGCTGTGTGCTTGATCGGAGTCGACGACGGATCCCAGGGATCGATCTCGACGACGTATCCGAATCGGTTGACCTCGTTGGGTTCTGCGACCAGATCGAACCGCTTGTCGAATCGTTCCCACTTGCGCTCGGAAGCGGCACCGGCAAGACCGTAGCGCTTCAGTCGCGCTGCGACCGTGGGATCGGTGACACCCTCGGCGTTCGCGAAGTACTGGTTGAAGTTCTCTTCGCCGGAAAGCACTGTGCCCCAGGGGGTGACGCCGCCGGCGCAATTGTTGAGGGTGCCGAGCACTTTGGTTCCCGTGGGATCGGCACTCGTCTTGAGGAAGTCGCTGCCTGCAGCGGGGCCGGTCACGACAAATTCCGTGGTTCCGGTGATGCGGCGGTTGTTCGATCCGATCTCCGGTACGAGCTTGCCGTTGTCGGATTCGCCCTTGACCTGGACGACCGACAGTCCGTGGCTGGCGAGGCCGATCTTGAACTGCTCCTCGGTCGGGTTCTCCGCATCGTAGCCGCGGAACATCGCCGGCTCGGTGGAGTATTCGTGATTGACCACGAGTAGGTAGGTGTTGGGCTGCCCGTCGACCGGGAGCAATCCGGCGAAGTCGTTGTTGAATCCGAACTGCAGTTCCTGCGCTGCCGCAGTCTGCTTGTCGAAGTCGAAAGCCGGGGCGCCGGCGAGAACGGCGTCACCCCAGCGAATCACGACGGCTTGATCGTATCCGTCAGGGACGGTGACCTTGTCTTCCTTGTTGGGCGCGACAGCGCTGAAGTTCGTCCCCGTTGGTGTCGATCCGCCGCTGCTGCCGCTCGTCGAACCGGTTCCCGGTTCCGCACTTGCGGATTCGTCCGAACACGCGACGAGGGCGCTGCCCGCTCCCACCGCGAGGACTGCCATGCCGCTGCCCCGGAGCAAGCCGCGACGACTCAGCGCTGTGCGTGCGATGTCGCGGAAGTACTCGCCGCCCGAGGTGTTGGGGACCTCGTGAGAGCACGCGTTTCCGCACTTGTACTGGCAGGTGATCGACGCGCGCGCAGACACGCCGTCGTGTTTGACGAACAAGGCCAAAGGCTTGATAGCCACCGTGAACTCCCGAGATTCGATGTACGGACTTCGGGAACCGTAGAAGCTCTAAGCAAGGGTAAAGGAACGTAAAAATGAACGGCAAAACAACGAGGTGACCCTTACCCGCGGTTTACGACGCGTCCCCGCGGGGACGTCGCATGACATTTGTCATCGCTGATCCGTGACGGTGTCACCGCAGGTGATGACGCTGTGCACTGTTTTCGGCTCTGACTTCCCGCGAAGCTTGTATGCATGAGAGAACCACATGAGGGAAGCCTCCTGACGGACCTGATGGACATCGGACCCGCACCCACGATGGGCCGCGAACTTGTAGTGATCGTGGTGAACATCGCGATCGTCGGAGTGGTGTTCGCGATCATCGGCTCCAATCCGGTGTTCTGGATCCTTGTTGCCGCTCTCGCTGTCTATGCGGGTATTCGATTCGCGATCGGACTGCGCGGCTGGAACCGAGCGGAGGCGCAGCGATGAAGGGCGATCCCGTGATCGACGTAGTCGGAATGTCGCGGCGTTACGGCTCCGGTAAGGAGGCGTTCGATGCTGTTCGCAATCTGGATCTGAGTGTTCAGGAAGGCGAGCTGTTCGGCCTCCTCGGAACCAATGGTGCCGGCAAGACATCCACCCTCGAAGTGATTCAGGGTCTTTCACGAGCCAGTGCCGGAACGGTGCGCGTTCTGGGCATGGATCCGGTGCGCAACCGCAAGCAGATTCGCCCGTCGCTTGGCATCATGCTCCAGAAGGGTGGCTTGCCCCAAGACCTGACTGCTCGTGAGAGTTTGGCGATGTGGGCCGGAACCTGCTCGAATCCGCTGCCCGTGGACGAGGTGCTCGAGCGCGTGGACATGCGTGACCGTGGTGATACCCGCGTGAAGTTCCTCTCGGGAGGTGAGGCGCGGCGACTGGATCTGGCGTGCGCGATCATCGGCCGGCCACTCGTCCTGTTTCTCGACGAGCCGACTACTGGTTTGGATCCCGAAAGTCGACGTAACACTTGGCAATTGATCGCTGACTTGAAAGCGTCGGGCGTCACCATCATGTTGACGACGCATTACCTGGACGAAGCCGAGTCCCTGTGCGACCAGTTGGCGATCATGCACCGAGGATCGGTGGTGCGCAGCGGAACCGTGGCGGACGTCGTCGCGGATCATCCTGCCCAGATCAAACTGCACCGTCCCGGTCTTCCGCTCCCGGCCCTGGCCGGCGCCGAGGTACGCGTCGAAAACGATCTGGTGGTGATCACCACTCGCACAGTGCAGGAGACGCTGACGGAACTGCTGCTGTGGGCACAGCACAACAACATCCTGCTGACCGGCCTGGATGCCCGCGCGGCATCCCTGGAGACCGTATTCCTCTCCATTGCAGACCAATTCGATCATCACGCAACTCTCGAAGGAGCGTCGGCATGAACCGCATAGCAACCCTGTCTCGTTCGGAGTTCACGCTCCTGGGACGAAATCGACTGTTGCTCTTCAACGCAATCGTCCTCCCGTTGATCTTTCCCGTGGGGATGCTGTACCTGTCGCGCGATGGCGGGTTGTCCGACAAGTCGGTGTCGGCAGGCCTCGAGGTGTTTGCACTCTTCCTGCTCGTGTTCGTGGTCTTCTACAACCTCCTGTCGGTGTACGCGACGCGTCGTGACGAGTTGGTTCTCAAGCGACTACGGACAGGGGAATGCAGCGACGCCGAGATCCTCGCGGGCCCGGCAGTGCCGTCGTGGGTTCTCACCGGCCTGTTGACGGTGGTGATCGGAATCGCCGTGATGGTTCTGGGCGGTAGTGCTCCGGTCAATCCGGTCCTGGTGCTGGTCGCGGTGATCGGCGGCGCCGCGCTCTTCACGGCGCTGGCGTTGATCACTTCGGCTGTCACGCGAAATGCAGAGGCGGCGCAGATCACCTGCATGCCGATTCTGATTCTGGCGACGGCAGGTATGTCCTCGATCAGGAATGTCGTGCCGGACAACGTTGCTCGCATTCTCGATTTCACTCCGCTGGCCGCAGTAGTGGACCTTCTCAATCTCGGATGGCTGGGGCGGACCACTGGCGAACTGGCTGATCTGGGCGATGCGCCCGGTGCGGCAGCCGGATTTGTCGACACCTTCGGTTCGGCTGCGCAACCGCTGTTGGTCATGCTGGCGTGGATCGTCGGTTCGGTTCTGATCGCGAACGTCCACTTCCGCTGGGAACCGCGTTCGTAGAACTCTGAGAAGGTAGTGGGCATGATCGCGCAGAACTTCGGACGCTGGAATCCGAGACGGACGTGGCGAACCGCGTCGAACGTCGACAAGGTTCGCCTCTACACGCGGCAATCGTTCATCATGGTCGCAGTGGTTTTCGGTGGCTTCGGTGCGGTCACCGAGATAGTTGCGGATCGGTACCTGTCGGGTGTCTTCCTCGGAATCAGTGCCGTTGCGTGCGTCATCGCCGTGCCTCGGATGCCTGATCTGGGCGGAGTCGTGGCCAAGCCCGTCCAGATTCCTCTTGCCGTGATGACGTTGTCGGCGTTCTGCTCGGCGGGAATTGCCTTGGGAAGCAATGGCGAGAACGGCCCGTACTTCTGGCTGGCGGCAATCCTTGTCGTGCCACTTGCGGGGTTGACGTCGTTGCGCTGGCTGATCGTGGGCTCGGTGGCCGCCGGGGTTGTACTGGGACTGCTTGCGGGTCCGGAAAGCGGCGTGTCCGTCGGAATCGTCGCCGCCTTCATGGGGCTGACCGTCTACATGTCGGTGTGGCTGCTGCGGATGGTCACCGAATTGGACGAGGCACGCGGAGCCGCTGCCGCTCTGTCCGTCGCCGAGGAACGGTTGCGATTTTCACGCGACCTCCATGACGTCGTCGGGCGGGCACTGTCTGCAATTGCGGTGAAAAGTGAACTTGCAGCTACTCTTTCACGACGTGGCGACGATCGTGCCGCCGCGCAGATGGACGAAGTACGCGAACTTGCGCAAGATTCACTCGACGAAGCGCGCGAGTTGGTTCGGGGATACCGGTCCATCGCCTTGGCGTCCGAGCTGGCCGGTGCGCAGTCTCTGCTCGAGGCCGCCGGAATCTCCACCGCGATACGTGGATCGGCAGATCAGCTGCCGGTGGAACTGGCCGAAGCTGCCGCCTGGGTCGTCCGCGAAGGAGTGACCAACATTCTCCGGCACTCGAGTGCCGAGAATTGCAGCATCGAGGTGTTCGCGGACGGCGTCGTGATCGCCAACGACGGCGCACGGATCGCAGAGCCGAACAACGGAACCGGCCTGAACGGATTGCGCGAGCGCGTCGGCGCCGTCGGAGGAATTGTCGAAACCGTGCAGGACGAAGATCGCTTCACCCTCACCGCCCACTTTCCGTCCCGAACGAAGGAGTCTCGGTGACCGAGCCGATCAAGGTACTGCTGGCCGACGACGAGAACCTGATCCGCTCGGCTCTGGCCATGATGTTGTCGCTCGAGGACGACATCGTTGTCGTCGCGGAAGCCGAATCCGGCGAGGATGCCGTGGTCGCTGCTGCAAAACATCAACCTGATGTAGCCGTGCTCGACCTTCAAATGGCAGGTATCGACGGCATCGAGACGGCGCAACAGATTGCGCAGACGGTCTCGGGGTGCGTCTCGATCATCGTGACGAGCCACGGGCGTCCCGGGTATCTGAAGAAGGCACTGTCAGCAGGCGTCCGAGGATTTCTGCCGAAGACGACGCCTGCGGCGACGCTCGCCGAGGTGGTCCGCAGCGTCCACGCGGGCGGGCGGTACGTCGATCCGTCGTTGGCTGCCGAGGCAATCGGCGCCGGCGACTCACCGCTTACTCCGCGCGAAGCGGACGTACTCGAGTACGCGGCCGACGGAGCATCCATCGAGCAGATCGCTTCCCGGGCACACCTCTCGGCAGGAACCACCCGGAACTATCTGTCGTCAGCTGTCACCAAACTCGGTGCTGCCAACCGGCACGAAGCAGCGGTGATCGCCCGCCGGCAGGGGTGGATTTAGGGCCTTCGGCCCCGTGCGCCTTTCTGGTTGCGGGCACTACCAAAAAGGCGCACAGGGCCGAAGGCCCCGCAATGTCGAGAATCCCCGACTTGCTTCGTCCCTGTAGTGAAGTGCGACCAGAATGGGTGGCACCGACACAGAGGAGATTCACGATGGCCAAGTACTTGCTGCTCAAGCACTACCGCGGCGCTCCGGCTGCAGTCAACGACGTGCCGATGGACCAGTGGACGCCGGACGAGATCACTGCCCACGTGAAGTACATGCAGGACTTCGCGGATCGGCTCGAGAAGGCGGGCGAGTTCGTCGACGGTCAGGCTCTCGCTCCTGAGGGCACCTTTGTCCGGTACGACGGTGAGGGTCGCCCGCCGGTCACCGACGGTCCGTTCGCGGAAACCAAGGACCTCATTGCCGGCTGGATGGTGATCGACGTCGACAACTACGACCGTGCCGTCCAATTGGCCGGCGAGCTCTCGGCCGCGCCCGGCGCAGGCGGGAAGCCGATTCACGAATGGCTCGAACTGCGCCCGTTCCTGACCGAGCCGCCGACCATCACGGACTGAAACCTGTCATGGACGACGCCCTGCTTCGGAGTCTGACTCCGAGCGTGCTCGGCATCCTCGTCCGCCGCGGAGCAGATTTCGCGTCGGCCGAGGACGCCGTGCAGGACGCTCTGCTCGAGGCGGTCAGGGTCTGGCCGGACAACCCGCCGCGGGACCCGAAGGGCTGGCTGGTCACGGTGGCCTGGCGGCGGTTCCTCGACGGGATCCGTTCGGATGCGGCTCGTCGCAAGCGGGAGTTTCTGGCGGACGAGCAGCAAGGCGAGCGGCCGGTCAGCGGGTCGGTGCCGGGCGTGGACGACTCACTCCAGCTCTACTTTTTGTGCGCGCACCCGTCGTTGACGCCGTCGTCCGCCGTCGCACTCACGCTGCGCGCTGTCGGCGGGCTGACCACCCGCCAGATTGCGCAGGCCTACCTGGTGCCCGAGGCGACTATGGCTCAGCGCATCAGCCGAGCCAAGCGCACGGTCTCCGGCGTCCGGTTCGAGCAACCCGGCGATGTCGCCACCGTCCTGCGTGTCCTCTATCTGGTCTTCAACGAGGGGTACTCCGGCGACGTCGACCTGGCTGCCGAGGCCATCCGGCTCACCCGGCAGTTGGCGGCCGCGATCGATCACCCCGAAGTCGCAGGGTTGCTCGCACTGATGCTGCTCCATCACGCTCGTCGAGCCGCGCGAACTGCCGCGGACGGCAGTCTGGTTCCGCTAGCCGAGCAGGATCGCAGCCGGTGGGACACCGATTCGATTGCCGAAGGAGTCGCAATCCTCCAGTCAGCTCTCGCCCGCGACCGGCTCGGTGAGTTCCAGGCCCAGGCCGCCATTGCCGCACTCCATGCCGACGCTTTCACAGCAGACGAGACCGATTGGGTGCAGATCGTGGAGTGGTACGACGAACTCGCAGCCCTGACCGACAGCCCGATCGTCCGGCTCAACCGAGCGGTGGCGGTCGGCGAGGCGGACGGGCCACGCGCCGGATTGGCAGCTCTTGCAGCGCTGGACGATTCACTTCCACGCCATGCCGCAGTCGAGGCCTATCTCCGTGAACGCGACGGAGACCTGGAGTCGGCGGCGAGGTTGTATGCCGATGCAGCGCACAAGGCATCCAACCTCGCCGAACGCGACCATCTGATGCTTCAGGCGTCGAGGATCAACGCCCGTCGATCCCCTGCAAGCGCCCCTGAGTCAGAGAACCTGTGAGAGGAACGCCTGCAGTCGATCTGTTTCGGGATCGTCGAAAAGCTGTTCCGGAGTACCGGTTTCGACAACGGCGCCGCGATCCATGAACAGCACCTTGTCGGAAACGGAACGCGCGAAACCCATTTCGTGCGTCACGACGACCATGGTCATGCCGGACTTCGCGAGATCGGCCATCAATGCCAGAACACCCTTGACCAGTTCGGGGTCGAGAGCTGACGTCGCCTCGTCGAAGAACATGACCTCGGGCTTCATCGCCAGGGCGCGGGCAATGGCGACGCGCTGCTGCTGACCACCCGAAAGGTTGCCGGGCCGCGAGTCGGCCTTCTCCCTGAGCCCCACCAGATCCAGCTGCTCGAGCGCGAGCGCCCGAGCTTGTTCCTTCGACAAACCCTTGAGCTTGTTCGGCCCAAGTGCGATGTTCTCGGCGACGGTCTTGTGTGGGAACAGGTTGAAGTGCTGGAACACCATGCCGATTCGCTGGCGAAGCTCGTCGGGGTTGTCCTTCAGGACGGACTTCCCGTCGAGCAGCACGTCACCCTGCTCGGGCTCGTGCAGACGGTTCAGCACGCGCAGGAGCGTCGACTTGCCCGAACCGGAGGGCCCGATGACGGTGACGGTGTTTCCGGCGTCGACGTGCAGGTTGACGCCGCGAAGCACCTTGTTGGTGCCGAAGGACAGATGCAGGTCCTTGCCGGTGAGCGATACGGACTTCAGTTCAGAGCTGGTGGTCATGTCCTCAGCCCCTTTCCACGACGATGGCCTGCTCGAGCGGATCCAACGTGCCTGAAGTGTCGGCGCGTCCGGTCCGGAGTCGGTTGTCGATGTAGTTGACGAGGTGCGTCAGCGGGATGGTCAGAGCAAGGTAGAACAAGCCTGCCGCAACGAGCGGGGACAGGCTGCCGGTCTGGGCGTTGAGATCACGTCCGACGGCAAAGAGTTCCCGCTGGGTGACCAGCAGACCGAGGAAGTAGATCAGCGACGAGTCCTTGATCAGCGAGATGAACTGGTTCATCAACGCCGGCAGAACGCGTCGTACACCCTGCGGGATGACGACCAGCGACATGGACTTTCGGTAGCTGAAACCGAGGGCACGTGAAGCCTCGAGCTGCCCGGACTCGACGCTCTGGATTCCGGATCTGAAGATCTCACCGATGTATGCCGACGCGAGCAGTGACAGCGCCGCGACACCGAGCCAGTACGGATTGCTACCGGTGATTCCCTTGACGATCGGTCCGACGCCGAGCCCGATGATCAAGATGATGACGACTGCGGGCAGGCCACGGAAGATATCGGTGTAGACGCGGGCCGGCCAGCGCAGCCAACGGGTGCGCGAGATACCGGCGACAGCGAGCAGCATGCCGAGGATCGTGCCGATGATGCCGGACGCGAGCGCAAGGATCAGGGTGTTGGGAAGACCGGTCTTGAGGAGATCGGGGAATGCCTTCTTGTACAGATCCCAGTCGAAGAACGTGTCCTTGAGCTGTTCGAGCGTCGACTTCGGTTGGTACGACGCGGTATCGCCACCGTCACCGTTTGCTGCGTTTTCCGCGGCAATGGCTGCGAAGTCGGGCAGTTCCGGAGTGGCCGCGGCCTTGGATCCGGGCTTCCAGCCTTCAGGGAGTTGGCGCGGTACCCAGTCGGCGTACAGCTGAGACCAGGTTCCGTCGTCGATGACTGCGTCGAGGCCGGAGTTGAGGGCGTCGATCAGGGGCTGGTTTTCCTTGTTCACCGCCCAGCCGACGAAGTTGTTGACCGAGAAGGTGTTCTGGATGATCGAGGTCGGATCACCGGGAGCGATTGCACCTTCGGCCTGCTGAGACGGAGCTACCCAGGCGTCGATCTGTCCGGACTTGAGGTTCGCGTACGCCGTGGCGTAGTCGGGAAACTTCACGGGATCGAGCTTGAGCGTGTTCACGACGTAGTCGTCCTGCACGGTTCCCTGTACGACGCCGATGCGCTTGGAGGCGTCCAGGTCTCCGAAGCCGGTGATCGGGCTGCCGTTAGGCACGACGAGGGAGAAGTATCCGAAGTCGTAACCGTTGGTGAAGCCGACGGTGTTGCGACGGTCGTCCGTGGTGGTGATGGACGACGAGCCGACGTCGAAGCGTCGACCGGCAACCTGGGCGAGAAGCCCGGCGAACTCGGTGCCGACGAACTCGACCTTCAGGCCCAGCTTGTCCGCGACGGCCTTCAGCAGCTCGTTGTCGTATCCGGTGTACTGATTCTCGGAGTTGACGCAGATGCTCGGGGGCGCGTCACCGAGCGTGCCGACCGTGATGACCCCGGGTTTGATCAGATTCAGCTTCGAGGTGTCGATCTGATCGACCGGGGTGACGGTGGCCGTGGTGTAGCGGTCTTCGGCGCCCGCACCCGCTGCCGCGTCCAGATTGGTGGGCGCCGCGGTTGCAGCTCCCACTCCTGGAGGTGCACACAGGTCTGTGGGGGCTGCCGACGAATCCGAGCCACTCGAGCACGATGACAGAGTCAGCGCCAGAAGGGCAGTGAGGAGCAGTGCCACCACCAGGCGGATCTTCGCTGCGACGGAAGAAAACATGCGTGCAGCGTAAACCTAAGGGTAGCCATTTCTCCGTGTAGAACTGTTGACAGTTTTCGGACAAGGGGCCGTTGCGCTGCGGGCATGCCTTCAAATCAGCGTGATTTTAAGTATCGCCAGGTCGGGGAATCTCGTGCCGTAGAGATCAATATAAAACGGTCTGGTCGGTATAGCCGACGCCCAGGGGGTCGCTCCAGGTGGTCCACACGTCTGGCCCGAGTTCGATCTCGGCTGTGGTGAGTAGACACGCGTCGAGTTCTCGGTGCAGTCGAGACGGGTCGATGGATTGGCCGATGAAGACGAGTTCTTGTCGGCAGTCTCCGACGGGTTCTTCCCACTTGTCGAGGATTCCGTCACGACGGTAATCGTCGGCCGGCCACTCGTCACGGGGTAGAAACTTCCACCAACGGCCGACGTATCCGTGGCGAATGAGATGACCGGCCTGAGAAATACTCCCGATCTCGGTGAACCGGCCGGCATTCCAGTAGTAGCCCTTGGCCCGAAGTAACTTTCCGTTGGTCCACTCGCTGCTGAGGAAATCATGCAGCCGTTGGGGGTGGAAGGGTGCGCGCTCGCGGTACACCACCGAACTGATTCCGTACTCTTCGGTTTCGGGGATGTGTTCACCTTGGAGTTCTTGTAACCATCCGGGGGCCTGTGCAGCCTTTTCGAGCGAGAACAAACCGGTGTCGAGAATCGTGTCGAGTGGGATGCGACCGAGCGTCATCGGAACTATCGCAGCGGATGCGTTCAAAGAGCGCAGGACTGCGGTCAATTCGACCAGGTGCTGGTGCGAGACGAGATCGGCCTTGCTCACCAGGATGACGTCGGCAAATTCGATCTGATCGACAAGCAGATCCGCGATGTCTCGTGCGTCTTCCGGGGCATCGGCTTCGACGCGGCCCCCAGCCGTGTAGTCGCGCAGAAAACTGTGGCCGTCGACGACGGTGACCATGGTGTCGAGTCGGGCGACGTCGGCGAGGGCGTGGCCGTCGGTATCGATGAATGTGAACGTCTCTGCGACGGGAAGCGGTTCGGAGATGCCCGAAGATTCGATGAGTAGGTAGTCGAATCGGCCATCGGCGGCCAAGGCACTGATCTCGGAAAGAAGATCCTCTCGCAGAGTGCAGCAGATGCAGCCGTTGGTCATCTCGACCAGTTTCTCCTCGGAGCGACTGAGCGAGATCTCACGCTCGACTTCTGCACTGTCGATGTTGATTTCGCTCATGTCGTTGACGATCACCGCGACCCGCCGACCCTCTCGATTTCGCAGGATCTCGTTGAGTAGTGTCGTCTTCCCGGCGCCCAGGAAACCTGACAGCACCGTGACCGGAAGTCGTGTGTCGACCATGATTTCCAGTGTCCTTCCGAATGAGAGAATTGCTGTGATCAGGCGGCGGTCACGCGAAACGCTGTGATCGCGTGACCGCCGCCCGGAATGTTGGACGATCAGGCCGCAGGCTCGAGGTAACCCTCGAAAAGGTCGACTACGACGCTGCCGCCGTCGGTGTCGCTACCGAACAATTCCTCGGCGTCGAACTTCACGTGGTACGTCGGTTCTTCGCCGGCGTCGTTGCGCCCGTGGCCGATTGCGTCGGGAAATGGCCACTTCTCGGTAGTCCGATGAGAGATGGTTCCCACTCGTCCGCGGCAGTACGCAGGCATTCGAATATGCCCCGGAACGTACTCGTCGCGCACGCGTACTCGCTGACCGACTTCGAAGGTGGTCGTCTCGACGGGTGCCGGACGCCCTTCGGATTCGCTGGGCCGCGACAGTGGGAACGGTCCCCCTGCAAGGCTTTCGAGTTCTTCCTGCGTCAGGATTCCCTTTTCGACCATCAGTGTCGCGACGCCGATGACGTACCTCTCGTAGTACGGGGTCATCATGTAGTGGCGTGGTTCCATCCGCTCGACGACGTATCGAACTTCGTCGACGCTGAATGCCCCGAGTTCGGCGACACCGGCGAACATCAGGCTGTACGGCAGGTGTTCCCACTCGGCGTGGAAGGTTGGGCCGATGTCGGCGTTGACGGTATGCGGGACTTTGCCGAAGCCTTGAACTCCGGCAAGATCGTGTACTCCATCCATGGTGTGCTTCTTTCTTGTCGGGGTGATCAGACGGTGGGGACCTGCGGGACTGCGACGCCGATCAGGCAGTCCTTGGTGACGATCTCTTGAAGCTGTTCCTGGCTCCAGCCTTCGGTGCCTGCGGGACGTTGCGGGAGAACCATGTAGCGAGTTTCGGCGGTGGTGTCGTAGACGCGGATCTCGACGTCCGACGCGATCTCGGTTCCCATCTCGGAGAGAACCTTCCGTGGCTCACGCACCACTCGCGCACGGTATTCGAAACTCTTGTACCAGGTAGGGGGCAGGCCGAGAATGGGCCACGCGGTGCATGAACACAACGAGCACACGATCACGTTCTTGAGGGTCGGGGTGTCTTCGACTGCCACGATGTACTCGCCCTGGGGGCCCAGATATCCGTACTGGGCAACCGCGGCGGTACCGTCGGTGAGAAGCAACTGCCGGAACTCGGGGTCGGTCCACGCCCGCGCGACCAATTCCGCTCCGCGCCTTGGACTGAAGTCCTCCTCGAAGGTCTTCTTCCATCCCTCGACGTAACCGTCGGGTACCAATCCCTTACCGTCGAGTGCGCGGAACAGGGCCCACGCCCGGTCGGAGACCGGCGCCTGGGCCGGTGCGGCGTTCTCCGTTGTGTGGTCGATCGTTACTGACATCTGGTTCACCTTTTCTATGCGGGCTGATCATGTGTGAATCGGTGGAATTTGTTGTGCAAGTGCGGATACAGAACTAGGTGAGGCTGAGTTGTGGTGCAGAGTCGGAGATGTGGTCGGCAGGCGTCGGAAACGCGCCGCGAAGCTTTTCGAATGCGCGCCCGACCCGGAGGACCGTCGCATCGTCGAAGGTCTTGCCGGTGATCATCATTCCGACCGGAAGCCCGTTCACCAGGCCGGCGGGAACGGACAGGGACGGATGTCCGGTCACGTCGAACGGTGCTGTGTTGGCGATCATCCCGAGAGCCTTCGTGATGAAGGTTGCACGATCCACGTCCTTCGCCGGTAGTTCGGATGCGACGTAGGGCAGTGTGGGCATCACCAGGACGTCGAATTGTCTCAAGGCAGTGTCGTAGGCGGCGCGGGCGAGCGGTACGAGGTTCCGGGCTTTGCCGTAGCTCGCGCCGCCGAGGGTGGTGATGCCGTGGTGGCCGGTCAGAGCCACCAGTTTGACGGTTTCGGACAGAGCGTCGGCGTGCTGAAGGCGTCGAGAAGCAAAGTGTGCCATCAGTTCCGGGTCGTACAAACCTTCGGCGTTCATGCCGTATCCGTTGCCGTCCAACATCTGGTAGGCACCACCGTCCGTGGCGATCACGTTCCAGATGTGGAAAGCATGTAGGTGCCACGGGATGTTTACTTCCTCTACCGTGCAACCGATTTCGGACAGACTGTGTGCCGCTGCGCGGACTGCGTCGTCGACCTCGGGCTGTGAGACCGCGTGCCCGAAACCTTCTCGAACGATCCCGATTCGCAGACCATCCACATCGGAGTCGAGGGTGGACAGATAGTCACCTGCTTCGACGCTGTCGGCTTGGCGTGGGTCGTTACCGTCGCGACCGGCGATGACCGAGAGCATCAGTGCGGCATCGTGGACCGTGCGTGTGATCGGGCCGAGATGGTCGATTGTTCGCTCGATGGGAAATGCCCCGGTATACGGGACGAGCCCGAACGTCGGCTTGTGTCCGACGACGCCGCAGAATGCCGCCGGGATCCGGATCGATCCGCCCTGATCCCCGCCGATGGCAAAATCGACGTCACCGTTTGCGACGAGAGCCGCACTGCCACCGGATGATCCACCTGCTTCACGCTGTGGGTCCCATGGATTGCGGACCGGTCCGCTTGCCGGTGTGAAGCTCGAACCGGAGAAACACAGGTCCTCACACACAGCTTTGCCCGCGACGGTTGCACCGGCCGCCAGTAGTCGAGTGACCACAGTCGCGTCGCGAGACGGAGTGAACCCCTCTACTGTCCGAGACCCGTTCATCATCGGAACTCCGGCCACGGTCACGTTGTCCTTGATCGCCACGCGTCGGCCGGTCAGGACGCCGTCCGACGTCGGCGGGATGCTTGTGGTCACATACCAAGCGCTCAAAGGATTTTCGCTCGCTGTTGGCACCGTGTGCTCACGTGACGTGGTCGGCGGGGTTGCCTCGTCGGCGTACAACTGGTCGACGACGTCGTAGGAGCCCAGTGCTCCGTCGATCAGTGCCGGCCACTCGAGCCGGGCTGATTGGTCGAGAGTGATGCCGTAATGCTTTGCGGCGGTGTCTATTGCATTGTCGTCAGGTCGGATTGTCGCCATGAGAAGTGTGCTCCTGATGTGATCGGCTTCACTTGTCTTCCAGACTAGGGCCGGATCCATAATTGCGTCAATAGGTATCGACATATTGACTCGTTAAGTTCGGGTTACGCGCGCTCAGAGAGAGCGGGGGTACAGGCGCCCACGGCGTGATTCAGCGAGCAGAATCGGTCGATGCAGTGGAACGCCGTTGTTCGTAGAGCTTTTCGACGTCGTGACAAGCTGCCGAAGTACTGTTTCCGGATCGCCTGCCGACGTTCGTTCGACTGCGCGTGCGTAAGCGACGATCGCTTCGTATGTTGTCTCCGACAGGGAACTGAGCGGAGGCAGGAGTTCGTTCGAGCTCGCGCTGTATCGCTTTTCGAGGTCGTGATCGCCGGCTGCGGATTGAAAGTAGCCGAATGCCGCCCAGACTCCGTCGGCATCGGAATTGCCGATGAGCTGCTGAGTGGCCTCGTCGAGGACCAATGCAAACGTCCGCGTGGTGGCCCGCAGTCCGTGCTGGGCGCATTGTCGTTCGAAGAAGACCTCGTCATGGCCCACCAGGGTGGAAAGAATCAGTTCGGCCCCGGAGTCGGCTATCGACTCGATGATGCGTGAGAAGTCGGTTGTCCCCAACGGTACGTAGACTTCGCCGGCCACCGAACCTGTGGATTCGGCGATCACACGCCGGGCCGCCCAATGCGCTCCGAACGACCACGAATACTGCTGGCCGACCAGGAACCAAGTGCGAGAACCGGTCTCGGACATCATTGCGGGTATACCCGCTCGCGTCTGGTCGAGTGGTCGCTCACCCAATCGAAGGACTCCCGGACGCGATCGACCTCCCTCGTTGAGAACTGTGTGCACCAACAGCACACCGGTGTTCTGCAATGCAGATGCAGCGGCATTGAAGGTCGACGATGTCACGCACGCGAAAACGGCGCGACATCCGCTTTTCACCAATCGCAGTGCGGTCGCCGCTCCGGCCGCCGAGTCGGAAGCGTCATCGCCGATCACCAAGTCGACGAGAACGCCGCCGACGCCGCCGTCGGCATTGATTTCTTCCACGGCCAGGGCTGCGAGTGTTTCTGTCGCCTGGGCGAATACAGCTGCCGGGCCGGATTTGCTGACCAGCAGCCCGATCCGATGTCGGTCGGAACGCGGAGGTTCGGGTGGAGCGAATCCGCGCTTGTTGGCAAGCCAGGAAATGCCGTCCTGATCGAGGCTGGACTCGAGAACGATCCGGGTCCCGGCGCCGTCGGGAAAGAACCGGATCGTCAGGCGGCCGCGCCACGGTTGGTGGTGCACGATCACGACCGATCGGCCCCGCTTCACGCCGGCGACGTATCCCAACAGCGTGATCGGCATTCCGACTGGATCTGCGCGTGCGCCGTCGCCGACGGGAAGGGAGATGGCGGCAGCGGCCCCGACCGTCAGTTGCTCACATTCGAGTTCGAGCAGTTGCCCCGTTTCGAGGCGCTCGAAGGCTGAGCCTGGTGGGTCGGTCGTCACGATCTGTGCCGTTACGGAGAGACCTGGCACGTTCTACTTCCTGCCTGAAATAGGTGCTGGGGCTCAACAAGGCCTCACGCTCGGCGACGCACCGATGCGACGTCTGAATCCTCAGTCGCAGTGGCCGGCAACTCGGAGGCGTTCGAACCTGCTTCCAGCGCTCGCCCGAGGACGTCGCGCAGGAACTGGAGTGCATCGTTGGCGGGCCCCGATGGATCTATCGAGAACAGGCGATGACGTCCTTGACGCCGTTCGACGATCACGCCGGACAACCGCAGCGCCTTGAGATGTGTGGATACCGTGGTGCGACCGACCGTCGAAATTTGATCGCTGATGAAGCCCGCGTTGCACTCGCCGTGTGTAGCCAGCGTGTCGAGAATCTGTCGACGCACTTGGTCGGCCAGCACAGCAAACGCCAACTCTTCGTTTCGTTGAGTAGTCACTGTCTGCTGTCCGCGCTTCCTCGATGGTCTCTACTGAGATATGTCGACACCCGTCAACATATCTCGAGTTGCCTCCGAGGGAAAGAATGTGGCCGAAGATTGCCGGCGACTTCGGTCAGTGCTCGGCGGTGATCACCGCGTCGCGCAGCATTCCGGTCCCGGGATGGCAATTGATGTACTCGTAGAGCTGATCGGCGGCATCGAATACCGAGACCTCATGGTAGAGACGCAATTTCGACAGGCCCTCGGCCACCCGGAAGAACGTCGTGAAGATCCGTAGATGGGTCGGGTGGGATTCCGACCACCGTTCGAGTTGGTCGAGGGAGGCCCAGTGGCCGATGTTGTAGCTCAAGTCGAGGAAGTTTCCGTCGATGTCGATATTGCGTACGAATCGGTTGCTGTAGCACCCGACGGCCGGGCCGTTGTCGCGGAGGAAGTCCATGCCCGATTGAAGAGTGGGCAGGATTTCGTCCAGGTAGAGGCTGCGCTCGTCTGCTTCCGCGTCGGCCCAGTCCTGCCCGGACCTGATCAGTGCGATGTTGTCGTGTCCCCGCACTACTACGCGTCCACCTACGGCGGGGTCACCGGCGACGACCCGCAGTTCGCCCGAGGCCTGCATCCAGTCGGTTTGGGAGATCGGAAACCGCTCGCGCATCGAACCCCAGTAGCCGTGCTCGTTGATTTCGCCGCTGACACCGTCCATGACAGCTCCCACCCCGGGGAGGTCGTCTTGGAACGCGTAGAGCGTTTCGAATTGTTCGGCTCTCGGTGCCACGATCTCGCGGAAGAACCCCAATCCGTCCGACAGGCGGTCTTCGGACTCCCACCAGGAGGACACTGGAGGTGATGTGCTCCAACGATGTTGGGAAGAAACATCTTTCCAGTAACCGACCACGATCAGGTTCTCGTAGCCCTGGTTGTCGATGTGATGGGTGAGATCGTGGTGTGCCGGTCCGTCCGGCAAGTCGAAGCCGGCGACGATATCCCGCATCGCCCGCAGTGCTGCCGGGCGCTGATCCTCGCCGCGGAACTGCACGCCGAGATAGCCCATCACGACCTGGTGCAATGTGTCGTCTGCGCGCCCGACCCACATGGGAAACGGTGGCGTATAGGTATCCGGGACCCGCCTGGTCAGAGTGCGCGGGCATTGAAGGTGTTCGCCGATTGCAGATTCCATGAGTGCTCCCTGTGATGTAGGTGGTCGAATCGGGTGCCTGGCACTTGGCAACGCCGTGCCGAAAATCTACGCCCGCTCAGCCGAGCAAACTTGGCCGTCAGCGCCCGATGCTTGGCCTACCGTGCCAAGAATTGTGGATACGTTTCGGCGACAGAAAATTTTGAACACCATGTTCAATGGGTAAGTGTCCGAAGATGTTACAGATCAGCGGGTAGTACTTGTGGGGGCCGCTGCTTGCGACCGGTACCGCCGCGGGCTGATCCCGAATTCCGCCTTGAAGGCTCGACTGAAGGCGGCCAGGTCGGTGAATCCCCAGCGGTGAGAAATCTGGGTCAGCGACCGCTCTACTCCGTGTCGTTGCACGATCTCACGACGGCAACCGTCGAGTCGACGGCTGCGAATCGACCGTGACACCGTCGTGCCGTGTTCGGCGAAGGCTCGGTGCAACTGCCGAATGGAGACTTTGACCGATCCCGCGATGTCCACCGGAGACAGGGCCGGGTCTGCGATGCGGGCGTCTATGACCGACAGGGCGGATTCGTAGAGGCTGGTTCGCCGCGAGGTGATCGGTCGCGCAGTTGTGTGAAGAACGGACTTGACCAGGTTGCCGATCTCGTTGACGACTTCCTCTTCGTCTCCGCTTGCGTCGGACGTCATGCGGACGGAGGCAAGATCGTGAAGAAAGCGACCAAGCAGGCCACTCAGGCCCGCGTGTCCGTCGAAGGCGATGGCGGTCAGGCTCGTGACCTCCGCGTCGCTGAGCGACAGGTACGACCGTGGCCAGGTGAACACCTCGAGTCCCCAGATGCCGTCGTGTGCGTGTCCCTCGATCTGCCAATCGAAGGGGCGCGTGGTGTCGTACAGGACGTAGTCGCCACGTCGCAGGACGCATTCGCGGTCGTCTTGGCGCACTACCGCGCTACCGCGGCGGATCATCCCGATCTGCAGATAGTCCGCGCCGTCGCTTTTGATGAGGCTGTTGCTACGGACTATTCGTTGTTCCATCGATTGAACTGCGGATACCCGAACGTGTGCGAGTTGGGCCGAGTGGACGGCCCCGCTGAATCGATCGCCGTCTCCGATATCGGATACGTCGAGCGCGACAAAATGCTCGCGCAACAAATCTGCCCAGTCGCCCGTGAGAGTCGTGCGTGTGGGCAGGGAGAAGCCGGATCGCGCGAGCATTGCAGGGCGCCTCCTCGCAGAAAAGCCGAAGTTCTCGGGTGCTCGATGTTCAGAGAGTAATCCCGCACATCAGACATGTCGATAGAAGTCGACATGTCATCGCGTCGGGAAGAAATTGTTTGCCATACAAACAACGCCGAGTTATTGTTTGTCGTACAAACAAGTAGGAGTTCGTGATGGCCACCGAGGCAGTTCCCGCAGCGCGCGCGACGCGTGAGTCGGGCAAGCAGACGCGCATGGCGCTGTTCAACGCCGCAACCGAGCTGTTCCTCGAGCACGGCGACAGCGTCTCCATCGCGCAGATCTGCGCGGCCGCCGGCGCCCATCCCAACCAGGTGACCTACTACTACGGCTCCAAAGAAAAGCTCTTCGTCGAGGTGGCGTGCGCGGCCGTTCTGCGCGCAGGCAAGCGTGCCGAGGTCGATGCCGCCGACGCCGACACGGTCGGCGATTACACCGAGAAGCTGGTCGGATCCCTCCTGGGCTCGGGCGCTCCCAGCGTCGAACTCTTCGTGGAAGCGATGATGATGACGGGTCGTCGTGGTGAACTCCGCGACCTGATCTCCGAAACGCTTCGCACTCTGCACTCCTCGGGCGAAACCGCCCTCCTCCGTACCTTGATCCGCACCGGCTGGCAGCTGCGCGCGGGCATCGACGTCGAGTCCAAGGCCTTCTGGTCTGCGATCTTCGGCCTCGTCATCCAGAAGACTGCCACCGGCGAGAGCTTCGGCTACTCCCTCGAGGAGGCGGTTGCCGTCATCTTCGCCACCCTCCAGATACCCGACGCCGTACTCAACAGCTCGATGGAATGAACTCTCTTCGAGCGTGATTCTCCGACAAGGACTTCGATGAATATCGTTCGCGTATTCGACAGCAACGTCACCAAGACCCCGGACAAACCCTTCCTGATATTCGACGGTCACGATCACACGTACTCCCAGGTTCAGGACGGAAGTCGACGCGCCGCAGGCTATTTGCAGTCGCTGGGCGTGCAGCCGGGCGACCGCGTCGCGCTGATGTGTTACAACACTCCGGGATTCGTGTACGCGATGCTCGGTGCCTGGCGCTTGGGCGCCGTCGTGGTCCCCATCAACCACAAGATGCAGACTCCGGAAGTTGCCTACGTGCTGGGACACGCGAAGGTGTCGGTGTGCGTCTTCGACGGTGAGTTGGCGCCGGTTGTCGGTCGACTGGAGACAACGGCCAAGCTGATCAGCACGGACTCTGTCGCAGACGGTTTCGACTTCTTCGACGACGCCATCACCCGCCAGGAGGGCGTCGACGGTATCGACATCGACGAGAACGATCCGGCTGAAATCCTCTACACCTCGGGGACTACCGGCTCGCCCAAGGGCTGCGTCCACAGCCACCGCAACGTCGTCGGTGTTGCCGTCACCGCGGCCCTCGCCGTGTCGACGACTCGGGACGAGCGACTGCTCATGGCCGTGCCGATCTGGCATGCTTCCCCGCTCAACAACTGGTTCATGTCCACGCTCTACATGGGCGGAACCGTCGTGCTGCTGCGCGAGTACCATCCCGTCAAATTCCTGGAAACAGTTCAGGAACAACGCATTACCCTCTGCTTCGGCCCGCCGGTCATCTACACCACTGCACTCAACCTCGTGCCGAACTTTGCCGACTACAACCTCGGAAGCGTTCGTGCGTGGTTGTACGGCGGGGGACCGATCGGCGCGGATGTCGCTCGGCGACTGGTGGAGTCGTACGGCACCACCGAATTCCGGCAGGTCTACGGCATGACCGAGACCGGGCCAGTGGGCACCGTGCTGTACCCCGAAGAGCAGTTGAGCAAGGCGGGCTCGATCGGCCGCGTCGCGCTGGCCGGCGTCGACCTGCGCCTGGTTGCCGATGACGGCACCGACGCGGAGCCCGATCAGATCGGTGAGATCTGGCTGCGCGCCGACACCGTCATGCAGGGGTACCTCGACGACCCCGCTGCCACGAAGGCTGCTTTTGCCGACGGCGGTTGGTATCGCACCGGCGATCTGGCGCGCAAGGATGCGGACGGTTACCTCTTCATCGTCGACCGCGCGAAGGACATGATCATCACGGGCGGCGAGAACGTCTACTCCAAGGAGGTCGAGGACGTGATCTCCGGCCACCCGGACGTCGTCGACGTCGCCGTTGTCGGAAAACCCAACGAAGAATGGGGCGAGACCGTCGTCGCGCACGTCGTCTGGCGTGAACCGGATGTCATCAGCGCCGACGACATCAAGGACTACCTCTCGGACAAGTTGGCGCGCTACAAGATTCCGCGTGAAGTGGTGTTCGCGACGATTCTTCCGCGTACACCGACCGGCAAGATCCAGAAGCACCTCATCCGCGCAGCGAGCTGAAAGGCCTGTCATGACTGATATTTCCGAGAAGACCGTCACCCACCCGGCTCCGCATCGCACCCATGCAGTGCTCAACCAGTCGGTACCGCGCACGGACGTCAACGAGTTCCTGCTCGATACGGTCCTGGCTGAAGGCGTCGCGCGTCACGACGCCGATTGGGCCACCAGTGAACTCACCGATATCGGTGAACTGGTCGGCAGTGCCGGGTTCCAGCACGACGCCGAGCTGGCCAACACGGTGATCCCCGAATTGAAGACCTTCGATCGCTGGGGAAACCGCATCGACGAGGTCGAATACCATCCGTCGTATCACCGGATCATCTCTGCTGCCGTTGCGCACGGTGCTCACACCTCTGCCTGGGCTGACCCGAAGCCTGGTGCCAACGTGGCTCGGGCCGCGGCATTCATGCTCTTCTCCCAGGTCGAACCGGGCCACGCGTGCCCGATCTCCATGACGCACGCTGTGATCCCCTCGCTCGAGCTGCAACCCGATGTAGCCGCCATCTGGACTGCGCGTGCCCTTTCTCGGAGTTACACCCCCGAGTTGGATGCTCCCGGAAAGGCATCCGCGATCTTCGGAATGTCGATGACGGAAAAGCAGGGTGGCTCCGACGTGCGAGCCAACACGACCATCGCCAAGCCGGCCGGACGTGGCGGCCCGGGTGCGGACTACCTCCTCACCGGACACAAGTGGTTCTGCTCCGCGCCGATGTCCGACGCCTTCCTGGTTCTCGCTCAGGCCGAAGGTGCTGCCGGCGAGGGACTTTCCTGCTTCCTTCTCCCCCGCATCCTGCCCGACGGCACACGCAACGTCTTCCGCATCCAGCGTCTGAAGAACAAGCTGGGCAACAAGTCCAACGCGTCGTCCGAGATCGAGCTCGACGGCACCGTCGGCACCATGATCGGCGAACCGGGACGTGGCGTGCGGACCATCATCGAAATGGTGTCCCAGACGCGACTCGACTGCATCCTCGGCAGCACGGCAGGTATGCGTCAGTCGGTCGCCGAAGCGGTGTGGCACGCACGGCACCGCAGCGCTTTCGGTGCCGTCCTGGCAGATCAGCCGGCGATGACCTCGGTGCTTGCCGATCTGGCTCTCGAATCCGAAGCCGCGACCATCACCGCACTGCGATTGGCTCGTGCGCAGGACGAGGACGCGAATGAGCAGGAAAAGGCGTTCCGCCGACTCGCGACGGCTGTTGCGAAGTACTGGATCTGCAAGCGCGGCCCGCACCACTCCTACGAAGCCCTCGAGTGCCTGGGCGGCAACGGTTACACCGAGGACTTCCCGCTTGCCCGTCGCTACCGTGAGCAGCCCGTCATGGCCGTGTGGGAGGGGTCGGGCAACGTCATCGCGCTCGACGTCCTGCGCGCGATGACCCGTGAACCCGACTCCGTTGCCGCCTTCGACCACGAGATCAACCTCGCCCGCGGCAACAACCCGGTCCTCGATCAGCACCTCGATCGGGTACGACGCCAACTCGGTGAGCTCGCCACGATGGCACCTGCCGACGCTCAACTCCGCGCTCGGACCGTCGTCGAGGCTATGGCGTTGGCACTGCAGGCTTCGCTCATGGTGCGCCACTCCCCGGCCGCCTCGTCCGATGCGTTCATTGCCGCTCGCCTCGGCGCCGACCGTGGTCACGAGTACGGAACTCTGCCTGTGGGAACAGATTTCGCCGGAGTTCTCGCGAGAGCCTAAGGCTGCTCCCTCAGTACCCTGGTGACGGTGTGTACTGCCGGCGTCGGATTGTTGGGTCGCCATGCCATCGCGATTTTCAGCGTGGGCGTGGCCCCGGCGATCGGCAGGTACACGACCCCGTCCATGGACAGATGCGCCGTCGACTCCACGACGACGGCGATCCCGACCCCCGCTCCGACCATGGCCAACAGGCTGTACGGATCGGGGGCTTCGTGTGCGATGGTGGGCGTGAAACCTGCTGTGGCGCAAACGGACAACGTTGCATCGCGCACCACCGAGCCGTGCTCGGCGGGATACATCACGAATCGCTCGGTTGCCAGGTCTTCCGGTGACACCGAGTCATGCGTACCGAGGTGATGCCTGGCCGGAACCGCGACCATCAAGGTTTCCTCCCGCACAGTGTGAGTCTCGAATCCGCGCGGAATGGGCAGGCCGACTATGCCCATGTCCAGTGCTCCGCGTCGGAGAGCGTCGAGCACCTCACCCGAGTACATCTGCGGCCGTAGTTCCAGTTCGATTCCCGGATGGGAGTCGGCCAAGGACCGTGTGAGGGCCGACAGGACGGTGTAGCCGCCTGTTCCACCGAAACCCACTGTGACACGGCCCGTCTCGCCAGTCGACGCGGCCGATGCGATTTCTCGTACCACGGCGATCTGCGCTTCGATGATTCGTGCGGGCGTGACCAAGGCTTCGCCGGCTGCGGTCAGTTGCACTGATCTGGTGGTCCGGACGAACAGGTCGGTGCCGAGTTCGCGCTCGAGCGCCCGAATGGTCTGGCTGAGCGGGGACTGCCCGATGTGGAGTCGCTCGGCGGCCCGGCCGAAATGAAGTTCGTCGGCTACTGCGAGAAACGCGCGCAGCTGACGCAATTCCATGTCGCTCCTCCCGGTCTTCATTTATGTGGTTCTCCCACATAAATGAGTCGAACTAAGTCTTGGACTCTACATGGATTTCGGACGATAGTGATTCACGCCTCACATTGCATCCCTTGGTGATGCCCGACGCGAGAATCAGGGAGAACCGTGGATCAAAACCCAGGTCAAGACACCAATCCGCCTGAATACAACACCAAACAGGCACGCAAGGCGGGAATCACGGCGTTTGTCGGAACGACCATCGAATGGTTCGACTTCTACATCTACGGAACCGCATCCGCCTTGGTGCTCGGCCCGCTGTTCTTCCCGGATGCGTCGCCGGCGGTGGGGACACTCGCAGCCTTCGCGACTTTTGCCGTGGGATTCGTGGCTCGTCCGGTCGGCGGAGTGGTGTTCGGTCATTTCGGAGACAAGTTCGGTCGCAAGAACGCCGTGATCATCACCCTCGCGCTCATGGGGTTGGGAACTGTCGGTGTCGGCCTCCTCCCTACGTACTCCCAGATCGGGATCTGGGCACCGATACTGCTTGTGGCACTGCGTGTTCTCCAGGGCATTGCCATGGGCGGCGAATGGGGCGGTGCCGTGTTGATCGCCACCGAGTTCGCTCCCCCGAAGAAGAAGGTGCTCTACGGCGCGTTTGCGCAGCAGGGTTCACCGGTCGGCAACCTGCTCGCGACGCTGGCCTTCCTCGGCCTGACGTTGATGTCGGATTCCGTGTTCGAGTCGTGGGGTTGGCGTCTGCCGTTCCTCGGATCCGCAGCTTTGGTGATCGTCGCTCTCTACATCCGGTTGCACATCTCCGAGACACCCGAGATGAAGAAGGCTGTTGCGGCACAGGAGCGTACACGGATGCCGCTGGTCGAAGTGTTGCGGTCGCATCCCGTCGAACTTGCTCTCGGCGTCGGCGCTGTGGTTGCCGGTGTTGCCATCACGTACGTCAAGACAACCTTTGCGCTCTCTTGGGCGACAACGGATCTCGGCTTCGAGCGTAGTGACTTCCTCCTCGTGATCACCGTGGCACTGGTAGCCCAGGCGCTCGTACAGCCTTTCGGTGCTGTGCTGGCCACGCGGATCGATCCGTCGAAAGCGGTCCGTTGGATGCTGCTTCCGGAGATCGTGCTCCTACCACTGATGTTCGTGCTGGTTCAGACGGGCTCCGTGCCCTTGGCGATTCTGGGTATGGTCCTCGCGACGGCGCCTCACGCAATGTATTACGCCGCGTTGGCCGGCATCCTGGCGCAGGTTTTCCCCACCAATGTTCGGTATACCGGCATCTCTCTGTCGTACCAATTGTCGACCGCCGTTTTTGCCGGAACGGCCCCGATGGTCAGCCAGTATCTGCTGACGCGAACCAACTCGATCTGGCCGGTCGTAGCTCTGGGGCTCGTGTATGTCGTTCTCTCCCTTGTCTGTATGACTGCTTTGTTGCGCAGGAGTGCGCTGCATGCGCAAGCGCCCGGGCCGGAGTCGACGAGCTCCTCGAACATGACCGATGTTTCCACCCTGAAAGGCGTTGACCACTGATGAACTTTGCACACACCGACCCCGCTGTGACAGCGGTAGTGGACAGATGGACCGCCGGGGCGGACCGAGAGACGTTGAACGGATTGCTCGACCGACTGGGCCGAGATGCCGCCGGCCGTTTGTCCGAGCTTGCCGACATCGCGGACAAGAACCCGCCGGTGCTGCAGCAATTCGACAAGGCCGGTGACCGCGTCGACCGGATTTCCTATCACCCGGCCTACTTGGAACTGTGCCGGGCGGCGTACAACGAGTACGGCCTGTCCGCCATGTCGCACCGAAAAGGGTTGCACGGATGGGACTCCGTGCATCCGCCACTCGCGAAGTACCTCGCGTCGTACATCTTCGTGCAGGCCGAGTTCGGGCTGGCCTGCCCGGTGTCGATGACAGATGCTGCTGCGCGGACCCTGCGTATGTTCGGTGATCCGGCCGTGTTCTCGCCCTGGATCGACGCGTTGACGTCGACGGACCCCGAGCAGGCGAAGACGGGTGCGATGTTCATGACCGAGATTCAGGCAGGCACCGACATCGCCTGCACCGAAACACGAGCCGAGCGCGACGGTGACGGATGGGTTCTGACGGGCAAGAAGTGGTTCGCCTCCAACCCGGATGCCGATGTGATCATCACCCTCGCAAGATTCCCGGGCGGACAGGATGGTTCGACGCGTGGAGTCGGAATGTTCATGGTGCCCAAGACCTTGGGATCCGGCGAGCGCAACAACCTCACGATCGATCGTCTCAAGGACAAGCTGGGTACGCGTTCGATGCCGAGCGGCGAGGTGACGCTGAACCGGGCGCACGCACTCCAGGTCGGTGAACTCGATCGAGGGTTCCGCCAGATGGCTGAAATGGTCAACACGTCTCGCCTCTCCAATGCGATGCGTTCGAGCGCTCTCATGCGCCGAGCAGTTCGTGAAGCCGTCGAACATTCGAAGAGCCGAGTCGTGTTCGGTAAGAGGCTCTTCGAGCAGCCGCTGATGCGGGCGACGCTTCTTCCCCTTGCACTCGATGCCGAGGCTTCGCTGGCCCTGGTCGCGTACAGCGCACAGTGTCTTCAGGCAGCAGACGGCGGCGACGAACAGGCGCGCGCACTGATCAGGGTGCTGACACCGATCGCCAAACACTTTGTCTGCAAACGCGCGCGGGTGGTCACCGGCGAGGCCATGGAGGTGCGCGGAGGAAACGGCTACATCGAGGAATGGGCCAACGCGCGACTAGTGCGGGATGCCCACTTGGGCTCGATCTGGGAGGGCTCGAGCAATGTCATTGCGCTGGACGTACTTCGGTGCCTACGCAAGTTCAACTCGCACCGCACGGTCGCGGAAGCGATGACGGACATCTTGTCCACCGTCGGACCGGATTGCGAAGCCGGGGCCGGAGTTCTGTTGCGGCGCTGGGAGGAACTGGTAGAGGAAGGAGATCGTCTGATCTCCGGATCTGACGATGCCGCGCAGGCTGCGAGTGCAAGGTACTCCGACGAGTTGGCTCGTACCGTCATGGCGACCCTGCTCTTCGACCTTGCGGATCACGGCATCCGACACGGTAATGGGTACCGGTCACTGCTGGTGGCGAATTCCTACCTGGCCGGTCTTGTGGGGAAGGTGCCGTCGGCTGCACTCGGCAATCTCGACGTGATCACCGACGGCGGTGACGTCGAGTTGGATGATGCACGTGACGTCGTAGCCGAGTTCCTCTCCTTAGCAGGGGTTCACCAGTGAATTCTCCAACAGGCCCCACACCCTTGGCTGGTGTCCGCGTGCTCGATCTGTCGAAGATCCTTGCCGGGCCGTACGCAACCATGTCGCTTGCCGATCTCGGAGCCGACGTCACCAAGATCGAACACCCTGAAGGCGGCGACCCCACGCGTTCGTGGGGGCCTCCCTTCGTCGGCGTAGATGCCGCCTACTACCTCGCGATCAACCGCGGCAAAAAGTCGGTCACGATCGACCTCAAGTCCACCGAAGGACAGGAGATCATCCACCGCATGCTCGAAGAGACCGATGTGGTCGTGGAGAACTTCAAGCCGGGCAGCGGATTACAGAAGATCTTCGACTACCAGGCACTGTCCGAGCGATACCCGCATCTGATCACCCTGCACATCTCTGCCTTCGGTGAAGAAGGACCGCTGCGCGACGAACCGGGGTACGACATGATCGCGCAGGCCGCGGGTGGGCTCATGTCGCTCACCGGTGAACCGGGTGGTGCTCCGATGAAATCCGGGTTTGCGTTGGGAGACTTGGGCGCAGCGCTGTTCGGACTGGTCGGTGTCCTGGCTGCATTGGTCGAGCGAGGCCGGACCGGGCGCGGACAGTACGTGACCACGTCGCTGTACGAGTGCCAACTCGCGATGCACGTGAACTGGGCGACCAGTTACTTCGCCACCGGTGAGCGCCCGACTGCGTTGGGCTCCGGTCATCCGAATCTTGCTCCGTATCAAGCATTTCCTGCCAGCGACGGGTACTTCGTCGTCGCTGTCGGCAACGACGCGATGTGGGCGTCGCTGTGCGAGGCCATCGGAAGGAGTGAACTGGTCACCGATCCGCGTTTTGCCCACAACCGCGACAGGGTGGAGAACCGCGAGAGTCTGGAACGAGAACTCACCAGCGCCTTCGCATCGGAGACCGTCGAACACTGGTGCGCTCTTCTCGCCGAACGCGCCGTACCGGTCTCACCGATCCGGCATCTCGACGAGATCTACTCCGATCCCCACACCGCCGCGCTCGGCATGGTCGGAACCGTCGACCATCCGACGCTCGGACCGTTGAAGCAAGTGGCCTTTCCGGTCAACTTCTCCGGCCAGAGGCCACGTCTGACGTCGGCGCCGCCCGTTCTCGGCGCCGACAACGACGAAGTCCTTGGTACCGCTCAGGCCAGCCCGCTCAACGCAGGCGGTGTGTTGTCGTCGCGCCAACCGATGGCCTCGGCAAGCGTCGTGAGGTCGTAGTCCGGTCCGCTGACGCCGACGGTGAAGAGCGAGACACCGTCGGCGACCAGGTCGGCTGCATTTTCGAGCCCAGGCCACGGAACCGAGTGCTCTACTTCCAGCGGGTTCCGGCCCACGTCGGCGCAGTGGTCGGAGAGGATGTCTGACTTGCGCAGGTGTGTCTCACGGTCGCCGAAGCTGTGCCAGACGTCGGCGTACTCGGCGACCAGGCGCAGGGTCTTCTTCTCGCCACCACCCCCGATGAGGACCGGGATGTTGCGCGTCGGCGGCGGGTTGCCCTTCGCCAGGCGGCCCGTGATGCGGGGGAGGTATTCGCCAAGCAGTTTCAGCCGTGAACCGGGAGTGCCGAAGTCGTATCCGAACTGGTCGTAGTCCTTCTCGAACCAGCCGGCACCGATACCGAGGATCAGGCGCCCACCGCTGATGTGGTCGACGGTTCGCGCCATGTCGGCCAGCAGATCCGGATTGCGGTAGCCACCACCGGTGACCAGGGCGCCGATCTCGACGCGTTCGGTCTGCTCGGCCCAGGCGCCGAGCATGGTCCAGCATTCGAAGTGTGCGCCGTCGGGATCGCCGGTCAACGGGTAGAAGTGGTCCCAGTTGAAGACGATGTCCACCCCGGCGTCCTCGGACCGCAAGACGGCGTCGCGTATCAACCCGTAATCGGGTGCGTGCTGGGGTTGGAGTTGAACACCGATGCGTACCGGACGAGTCATGCCACGCTCCTGACGAGAGGAATGGTTGTCTTCTCCCATCATGGCCGGGTGTGCGCGGTACCGCTACCGCCGCCGTCGGTGACGGGTTTGCCCGATCTTGTGCCCACCCCTTTTCGAGCGAACGGTACTTTCGGCGCCTTAGATCGACTGAACGTGCCGTTCGCTCAGAAAGGGGGCAGTCAAAGGGGGGCAGGCAAAAAAAGGCGGCAGTCAACAGAGGGGGCGGGTAAAAACAGGGGTGGTCTGCCCACAGCAGACAGGCGGGGCCGCGGCACTGCCGCGCCGGTAGGAATGGATTCATGACTACTGAAGCGCCCACCGATACCGGCTACCGTGACCTGTTGACAGACAGGCTCTTCCGACAGCGAACCATTCTGCTCACCGGCGAGGTCAACGACGCCATGGCCGAACGTGTGTGTTCGGAACTGGTGCTCCTCGCCACCACCGACCCCAAGCGCGACGTCGTGCTCTACATCAATTCACCTGGCGGATCGGTGTTTGCCGGTCTGGCCATCTACGACACTATGAAGCTCATCCCCAACGACGTCGTGACGGTCGCGATGGGCTTCGCCGCCAGCATGGGCCAGGTGCTTCTCTGCTCCGGCACCCACGGCAAGCGAATCAGCTTGGCGCACAGCCGCATCATGATGCACCAACCTTCGGCAGGTATCGGTGGCACTGCGGTGGACATTGCGATCCAGGCCGAAAGTCTCGAGCTGATGAAGCGTCAATCGCAGGAAATCCTCGCCGCCGAAACGGGCCGGACCGTCGAAGAGATCGAGACCGACAGCGATCGGGATCGCTGGTTCACCGCCGAGCAGGCGCGCGAGTACGGAATCGTCGACCGCGTCGTGACGTCCTTCGCCGAGATAGCACCGCAAGCCACCTTCCCCAAGATCGGATTGTGACGTCATGTCCCAGTACACGATTCCCAGTGTCATCGAGCGAACACCAACGGGTGAGCGATCTTTCGACATCTTCAGCAGGCTGCTCAACGAGCGCATCGTCTTTCTCGGCACAGAGATCGACGACGGCGTCGCCAACGTCGTGATGGCTCAGATGCTGCATCTGCAAGCCGACAACCCGGATCGCGAAATCGGTTTGTACATCAACTCTCCCGGCGGTTCCACCACGGCGATGCTCGCGATCTACGACACCATGCAGTTCTTGAAACCGACGATTTCCACGTACTGCATGGGTCAAGCGGCTTCGGCTGCTGCAGTGCTTCTGGCCGCCGGCACTCCAGGCCATCGGCATGTTCTTGCCCATTCGCGGGTGCTGCTGCACCAACCGTCGACGCAAGGTAGCGGCACCATCTCGGACCTCGCGCTTCAAGCAGCCGAGATCCTGAGAATCCGGGAGCAGACCGAGGCGATTCTGAGTAAGCACACCGGTCAGAGCGTCGAGCGGCTCCGTAAGGACACCGATCGCGACAGGATCTTCACCGCCGACGACGCTATCTCCTACGGACTGGCTGACACCCTCATCGAAGGGAACTGACTAGGCCGCCATCAGGACGGGACCCGAGATCGGTGCGGGAGAGTGCCCGAAGGTGAGGGAGTTGAGCGCAACGATCCGGTTGCCCGCTCGGAACAGCAGGTGCTCGAGCGGCATCCCGAGCGCTTCGCAGATTGCGCGCAGAATTTCCGACGACGGTTCCTTCTTGCCCCGTTCGATCTCGGAGAGGTACTGCTTCGACATCCCGACCTTTGCGGCTACGTCGTCGAGAGTTCGGTCCTGATCGCGTCGAACCTCCCGCAGCACTCGTCCGTAGGCTTCACGAATCAGCGGGGGTTTGCGCACGGCGACAGCCGGATCGGGGAGTTCCGACTCACCCTTGACCAGGACCAGTCTGCGCGGCGCATCCATAGGCCGAGTATTCCAGCCGACCGGTTCGCACACCACCCGGTTCACCGAGGGCTGACATCTAGTCCGTTCGAACACCACCGGCAAGGAACATCGCTCGAAGAACGAAGGCCGCCTCGGGCCCGATGATCTCGCCGACAAGGCTCGTGTAGCGGTCGACGAACTCGGGCCCGTGGGAAGCCTCGTCGGAGGCGGGGTCGCCGAGGTGGTGCGCAAGTTCGTGCAAGACAACGAATTCGCGTAGCGCCCACCGGCCGTCACGGTCGTCCGGGACGGCGATGACGTCGTTCGAGTAGTGAGCGGCGGCATTGCCGCCGCGGGAGCGTACGGACACCGGAATGGTTGCGCGAGTCCAGGTCTCCCGTACCCAATTCAGCCCGAGTAGCTGATCGCAGTACGCCTGGACCGACTCCACGGAACCGAATTTGCGCTCGACCGGCAAGGTGATGGTGGAACCCATGACTTCGACGCTCCGAAGTCCACGCTGGTCGGCGCGATCGAACATGGTGCGCACCAACGTCTCTGCCTCGTAGACGGCGCTCCGCTGCGTATCCCTCACGAGTCCAGCTGCCCGCGCACCCCGCCGATCTCCGGAAGGTTCCCCAGACGTGCGGAGCGCGCCGCCCGATCACCCGCTCGTCGAGCATGTGAGGAATGCCCGGCGCTTGCGCGGCCGCCGCCCCGCCACGTCCCACGCGCTTTGGAGTTGGACGAGTAGTAGTCCTTCAGCTCGATTTCCTTGTTACGCAGCACGAGTGCGGTTTCGGAAGACGACGTGGCAGATTCTGCGATCGCAGTCTTCTCCGTCTCCTGCTTCGTCTCGGCCAACCGAGCGCCGATGCGGGACGCGTACGCCATCTGGAAGTTCAGGCGCGCCGTCACTCCGGCGACCGGCTTGCGGACCTGCGTGCTGACGCGTCGTCGTCCACGAGTTTCGACGACGGTCCGCACGGACGTTTCGCCGCGGTACGCCCCGGAACGCACGTACGCGTCGGAGTCACGCACCATCTGGAAGAGCAGGCTCGAATACAGGGCCTCACACACGTCGATGTCGCCGGCGAACCCGTAGGCGTAGATGACGGCCGACGTCTGCGCGATGTCGCATTGCACGTCGTTGGCAGCGGCGATGGCGATGAACAACTGGGCGTACGTTCGCAGTCCGCGCTTGCCCGGTTCGCCGATGGTGATGAGCCGTTGAGTGGGCGTCGCACGCTTTTCCGAAGACGCGGTGTGCGCACGCGCGACCGCCAGGTCGATCGCGGAACTGGTGGCCAACCGCTGAGCGGCAGCCATGAAGGCTTCACCTTCGTGTGGATTGTCGGTGGACTCCGCTTGGCGAAGCAGCGCACCGATGCGGGTCAGCATCTTCTCCGAACTCACCGTGAAAGACTACGCTCGGGCGCCGACACGGACGTTTATGCTGCTAGCGCACACGCTCACCCTCGACTTGGATCGTCCGGCACGTTCCTGCCGGTAGAAGGGATCAACCCCGTCATGGCTTCAGTGACTTTCGAGAGCACCACCTGCCTGTTCCCCGGATCGAACACTCCGGCAGTGGACAAGCTCGACCTCGAGATCGAGGACGGCGAGTTCCTCGTCCTCGTCGGACCCTCCGGCTGCGGAAAGTCGACCACCCTGCGCATGCTCGCCGGGCTCGAAGACGTCCACAGCGGACGCATCCTCATCGGCGACCGCGACGTCACCGGTCAGGAGCCGAAAGAGCGCGACATCGCGATGGTCTTCCAGAACTACGCGCTGTACCCGCACATGTCGGTGGCCGAGAACATGGGTTTTGCGCTCAAGCTCGCCGGAACCAACAAGACGGAGATCCGCGCCCGCGTCGAAGAGGTCGCGAAGATGCTCGATCTCGAGCCGTACCTCGATCGCAAGCCCAAGGCGCTGTCCGGTGGCCAGCGTCAGCGAGTGGCGATGGGCCGCGCCATCGTTCGCCAGCCGCAGGTCTTCCTGATGGACGAGCCGCTCTCGAACCTCGACGCGAAACTCCGTGTGCAGACACGTACGCAGATCGCTCAGCTGCAACGACGCCTCGCGACGACGATGGTTTACGTGACCCACGACCAGGTCGAGGCCATGACGATGGGTGACCGCGTCGCCGTCCTCGAAAAGGGAATCTTGCAGCAGTGCGCCTCGCCGCGCGAGCTGTACAACAAGCCGAAGAACGTCTTCGTCGCCGGCTTCATGGGTTCGCCCGCGATGAACCTCTTCACCCTCCCCGTCGTCGACGGCGGCGTCGCATTCGGTGACGGGATCGTTCCGGTTCCGCGCGAGACGATGAACGGCGTCGTCGAAACCGAGGTTGTTCTGGGTATTCGCCCCGAGCACCTCGAGATCGCAGCCGAAGGCCTGCCGATGGAGGTCGACGTCGTCGAGGAACTGGGCTCGGACGCCTACGTCTACGGCCGGACCACGATCGGCGGACGGTTGCAGCAGATCGTCTCGCGTGGTGACTGGCGCAATCCGCCGCAGAAGGGCGAGCGCGTCAACCTGCGCGTCGACCCCGAGAAGGTGCACATTTTTGCCACCACCGACGGGCGTCGCCTGGGTTAGGTGGACCTGTCAAACGACACATGACCGATTCAGGTTCGGCGTAATACCCACAAGTAGGGGTGTCTCGTGCCACAGTAGGGGCCGATGCCGGGAGCCGGCACTCATGGCGCATGCCGTGAGCAGGCTCTCGGTGACCGTCTATTTGTCATACACATACGGGGAGCGAATCCATGGTTCTGAACTCGAAGGCGATGCGCCGCGCTGCAATTGCAGCCACGGCAGCGTCCATGCTGGTACTGGCAGGCTGTTCGTCCGATTCGGACAAGGACAGCGGAACCAGCACCACGGCCGCATCCGGGGGATCGTCCTCGAGCGAAGGCCGCGGACCCATCACGATCGTCGAGGGGCAGGATGCCCTGAACGAGGCGCTCGAAAACATCATCTCCGACTGGAATGCCGAGCATCCGGACGAGAAGGTCACGCTCAAGCCGCTGGCGAAGGAAGCCAACGCGCAGGTCGACGACATCACCCAGCGCATGCAGGCCAAGAGCGACGAGTACGACCTCATCGGCGTCGACGTCGTCAACACCGCCCAGTTCGCCGCAAACGGTTGGCTGCTGCCGCTCGAGGGTGACCTCGCGATCGACGAGTCCGGCCTCCTGCCGTCGACCGTCGCTTCGGGCACCTACAACGGCAAGCTCTACGCAGCGCCGAAGAACACCAACGCAGCGTTCCTGTACTACCGCAAGGACCTCGTCGAGAAGGCCCCCACCACGTGGGCCGAGCTCAAGGAAAACTGCCCGAAGGCTGTCGAAGCCGGCATCTCCTGCTACATCGGTCAGTTCAAGAACTACGAGGGCCTGACGGTCAACACCACCGAGATCACCAACGCCTTCGACGGCCCGTGGGTCGGCCCGGACGGACTCACCCCGGCCATCGACGACAAGACGAAGGCAGGCGTTCAGTCGATCGTCGACAACTTCGCCGACAACACGATCCCGCAGGAAGCGCTGACCTACTCCGAGGGCGAGTCGCAGACCGCGTTCGGCGACGGCAAGGCACTCTTCATGCGCACGTGGTCCGGCTTCTCGGTCGACGGTGAGAAGACCTCGGTTGCCGGTAAGTACGGCTACACCGTTCTTCCGGGTGTCGACGGACCGGGCGCTTCGACCGTCGGCGGCTACAACGTCGGCATCAGCGCGTACTCGGACGCACCCGCCACGGCTCGTGACTTCCTCGAGTTCATGCAGACCAAGAAGTCGCAGACGTACTTCACCGAGGTCGGCGGCGCACCCGTTCTCTCGGCTGTCTACGACGATCCGGCAGTGCTCGCTCAGTTCCCGTACTTCGCGACCCTGAAGGAAGCACTCGCCACCGCTCAGCCGCGCCCCGTCACGCCGTACTACACGCAGGTGTCGAAGTCGATCTCCGACAACACCTACGCTGCTATTCGCGGCGAGAAGACCGTCGAGCAGGCTTTGACGGACACCAAGGCCGGCATCGAAACCGCCGGTAACTGATCTACCAGGAGCAATAAGCAATGGCAGAACCGCAGGATCCTTCCGCGGCTGTGCCTACCAACCCCACGGTCGGGGCCGGTTCAACCGGTCCCGACCGTTCGGGCGTTGGTGGGAGACACCGTGCACCGGAACCGCTAGAAGAGCCGTCGGCATCCGAGGCAGCAGGGACATCCCTGACCAAGGTTCTGCCTGACCTTGCAGCTACTCCACCCCCACCGACCTCGCCCCCGCCTGCGTCGGCCGACAAGCCGAAGAAGCGTCGACGAGTTCCGGTGTGGGCGTTCGTCGCACCGTCGCTGATCGTTCTCGCCGTCATCATTCTGTATCCGCTCGGACGAGCGATCTGGATGTCGATGCACAGCGACGGCAAGAAGCTCGATCCCGAGACCGGCATGTTCGTCACCGGTCAGTTCACGTGGTTCGACAACTACAAGAACTGGATCACCCAGTCCTGCAACACCGCCAACGGCTCGATTCCCTGCCCGCCCGGCACACTCGGATCGCAGTTCTGGCAGTCGATCGGAAATACGTTCGGCTTCACCGTCGTCACCGTCCTGCTCGAGACGGTGATCGGTCTGTCGATGGCGTTGATCATGGCCAAGACGTTCCGCGGACGCGGTTTGCTCCGCGCTTCCGTGCTGATTCCCTGGGCCATCCCCACCGCCGTCACCGCGAAGCTCTGGTTCTTCATCTTCGCCAACGACGGCATTGCCAACAAGATCCTCGGCACCAACATCCTGTGGACGGCGGACCCCTGGCCGGCGCGATTCGCGATCGTCGTCGCCGACGTCTGGAAGACCGCGCCGTTCATGGCGTTGCTGATCCTCGCGGGTCTTCAGATGATTCCCGCCGACGTCTACGAGGCCGCCAAGGTCGACGGTGCGACGGCGTGGCAGCGGTTCCGCATGATCACGCTTCCGCTGGTCAAGCCCGCACTCATGGTGGCGGTGCTCTTCCGCACGATGGACGCGCTGCGCATGTACGACCTGCCCGCGATCATGATGGGATCCAATCCCGCCACCTCCACCATCTCGGTTCTGGTGGTCGATCAGATGCGCGTCGGCGCCAATTCGGCGTCGGCACTGTCCACCATCACGTTCCTCATCATCTTCGCTGTGGCCTTCATCCTGGTCCGATTCCTCGGAGCCAATGCGGTCAGCACGCAGGAAAAGCAGCGGAAGGGGGAGCCGGTATGAACAAGGCACTACGCGGCAAGATCGGCACCTACATCGGCGTCGTACTGATCATCGTGTGGGGACTCGCTCCCTGCTACTGGATGATCGTGACGGCGCTGCGCGACCCCGCGGACACGTTCTCGACGTCGCTGTGGCCCACCAATCTCACGCTGTCCAACTTCACCGCGGCGCTCGATCCCGATGCCAAGGTGAACTTCACCCGTGCACTGATGAACAGCCTCATCATCGCGGGCGCGACCACGCTGATCGCCTTGGTCATCGGCGTGTTCACGGCGTACGCGCTCTCGCGTTTCGATTTCCGTGGCAAATACTTCGTCACCGGAATCATCCTCGGCGCGTCCATGTTTCCGGTCGTCGCCCTCGTGACCCCGCTGTTCCAGTTGTTCACCGACATCGGCTGGATCGGCAGCTACAAAGCGCTGATCATCCCGAACATCTCGTTCGTGCTGCCGCTGACGGTCTATACGCTGACGTCGTTCTTCTCCGAGCTTCCGTGGGAGCTCGAAGAGGCGGCGCGTATTGACGGCGCCACCCGTGGCCAGGCCTTCCGTCTGATCATGCTTCCGCTCGCCGCGCCGGCACTGTTCACCACCGCGATCCTCGCCTTCATCGCAACGGTCAACGAGTACCTGCTCTCGCTCCAACTCTCGAGTGACAAGACCGCACCCGTCACCGTGGCGATGGCCAAGTTCTCCGGAACGGACCCATTCGTCACGCCGTACACCTCGATCATGGCCGGCGGAACCCTCGTGATGGTCCCGCTGGTCATCATGGTTCTCATCTTCCAGCGACGCATCATCGCCGGTCTGACCGCAGGCGGCGTCAAGTCGTGATGCGCGCTTGCGCACGGTTTCGATGAGGCGGGCTTCGCGCGCCCAGCGTATGGAGCTGATTGCCGGCTTCATCTCGGTCTTCGCCCTCATGGCGTTGATCGGCGCTGTGGTCGCGATCGTCAAGGGAGACCCCGGCGTGATGCCGTCTTTGGTGCTGCTCGGTTGCGTCGTCGCTCTCGGGCTCGCGTTCCGCGGATATCGGAACGCGGTCCGAGCAGAACGTCGCGAGTAGCCAGCCCGGTAGGGTGACATTTCGGTATCGCAGTTGCCGGGAGTTATCTGATCGAGATATCACCCTGGTGGAATGGTGCCGGTAAGTCCGGATCCACGACCGGGAGTGTTGAGTGAGTCCATCGAACAGATCGAGTGCGACGGGTGGCGATCAGTCGTCGGCTCGATCGGGCAAGTCGGCTAATTCGCCCCGGTCGAACAAGTCGGCCAAGCCCGCGAAAAAGCAGCGCTCGAAGTGGCGGTACGTCCGGCGGACCATCTACGTGCTCGTGCTCCTGATGGTCATCGTGCCCGCGTCGGTTTTTGCTGTCGCGTACAGCCGGACCGACGTCCCGCGCCCCTCTGACATGCAGACCAATCAGGTGTCCACCATCTACATGGCCGACGGCACGACCGTGCTCGGCAAGGTAGTGCCGCCGGAGGGAAACCGGACCGAGGTCGCGTTGTCGGCCATCCCGATTCACGTCCGCGATTCGGTGCTCTCGGCGGAGGATCGTAACTTCTACACCAACCCCGGGTTCTCGATCTCCGGATTTGCTCGCGCTGCCCGCGACAACGTGATGGGCAAGGAAAGTGCCGGCGGTGGCTCGACGATCACTCAGCAATACGTGAAGAACGTCTTGGTCGGTGACAAGCGCAGTATCGACAGGAAGCTGCGTGAGCTCGTCATCTCCGCCAAGATGGCGCGCGAATGGTCCAAGGACGACATTCTTGCCGCGTATCTCAACACCATCTACTTCGGTCGCGGTGCGTACGGCATCGCCGCCGCGTCGAACGCGTACTTCGACAAGCCGGTCAGTGAGCTGAGCGTCGAGGAAGGCGCAGTTCTCGCGTCCGTCATCCAGAGCCCGTCGTTCCTGGACCCCGAGACCAATCTGTCCGCGCTGCAAGCGCGCTGGGACTACGTTCTCAACGGCATGGTGGAACTGGGCAGCCTGACCAAGACGGATCGCGACGCGATGCAGTTCCCGGCCGTCGCCCCCGCCAATCGGCCGACCGATCTGAACCAGGCGCCAGGACCCGAAGGCCACATCAAGACCCAGGTACTCAAGGAACTGGCCGAGGCCGGTATCAGCGATCAGACGCTGAACACCGCTGGTCTGCAGATCACGACGACCATCGACCCGGTTGCGCAGGAAGCTGCGCTGAACGCCGTCAGGCGGAATCTCGAGGGCGAGCCGGAAGACCTGCGGACCGCAGTAGTGTCCATCGACCCCAAGACCGGTGGCGTCGACGCCTATTACGGCGGTGACGACGGAGCCGGCTTCGACTACGCCCAGGCGCCGCTGCAGACCGGTTCCGCGTTCAAGGTCTTCGGTCTGGTCGCAGCATTGATGGAAGACATTCCGCTGTCCGCACGGTTCGACAGTTCACCGCTCACGATCAACGGCGTGACCATCGGAAACGTCGGCGGCGAATCCTGTGGTCGATGCACCATCGCCGAGGCACTCAAGCGTTCGCTGAACACCAGCTTCTACCGGTTGATGCTCTCGATGGAGAACGGTCCCCAGAAGATCGCCGACGCCGCCCACCTGGCCGGCATCCCCGAGCACATTCCCGGACTCGACTACCCGACGCTCACACAGGAGGGTGGTTCGCCGGAGAACGGAATCGTGCTCGGCCAGTATCAGTCTCGCGTTATCGACATGGCGTCCGCTTACGCGACGCTCGCCAATTCCGGTGTGTACCAGCAGCCGCACTTCATCCAGAAGGTCGTGACGGCCGAAGGTGAAGTCCTGCTCGATCGCCCGGTTTCTCCCGGTGAGCGTCGTCTCGATGCTGCCGTTGCCGACAACGTCACGCAGGCGATGCTGCCGATCGCGTCGTACTCGAACGGTCACGCGCTTGCCGGTGGACGCCCGTCTGCAGCCAAGACCGGTACCGCGCAGTTGGGTGACACGGGCCAGAACAAGGATGCGTGGATGGTCGGTTACACGCCGTCGCTGTCCACCGCGGTGTGGATCGGAACTTCCGACGCTCAGGCCATCACCAACTCCTACGGTGGTTTGATCTACGGCTCCGGAGTGCCTGCGGACATCTGGAAGAGCACGATGGACGGCGCGCTGAAGGGATCCGACTGGGAGAGCTTTCCGTGGCCGGACCCCATCGGCGGGCAGGCCGGCGTTCCCGCGAACTCCGGCGTGACCTCGGGGGACGGGACGGGCACGCCCACGACGGGCGCGGTCGCTCCCCCGGCGCCCATCGAGGTGCCCGGCCTACCGCCGATCGAAGTACCGCCGCTCCCCCAGTTGCCGCGTCAGATCGAGATCCTGCCGGGCATCGTCATCCCACTACCGGGCTGACAAGCAGCGCCCGATTTCCGGTTCTCAGGCCTGATCGTCGAAGAGACCGAGTTGGGTGGGCGCTGCATCCTTGGCGGGCAGTACGACGACGCGCAGTCCGCGCCTGAGGTTGCGGATCGCGTGCGTCCACGCGCGCTTCTCGCCCGCACACAGGTCGGTGTCGTCGTCCTTGCGGCGGATGGACTCGGTCAACGCCTCGTGCCAGGCAGTCTCCTGCTCCTGGCTGATCCGCAGGTAGTCGAGAATGGTGTCGCGGTCGTGCTCACAGATCACGGCAACCTCTTCGGCGCTGAGCTCGCCCGTTCCGTCTGCGTCGAGTTCGAGGAGCGCCATGAGAGCCGGCGGAAATTCGTGGCACTCGTGTGACTCGTATTCGGCACCGGGATCTTCGTGCTCGGAGGCCATGCCGTCGTTGAAGGCGGTGTCTCCGGTTGCGCGGATGGGTTGCCCGCCCAGTTCTTCGGCGAGTTCGTCGGATGCTTCGGCCAGTTCGGCGAACGAGCGCAGAGCCCGCAGCAGGTGCTCGGCGACGAAGGGTGCGCCGTCCACGCGGACCACGCCCAGCACACTCTGCTCGACGAGAATGAGCTTGATGGTCGGCCATTGCCGATTGAGCTGAGCAAGAATTACAGCAGCGTTCTCGAGGTTCTCCACCGAATGCACGACCCGCGAGAACACCTCTACGTACTCGTCGTCCTCGAGGACACGAACATAGGTGACCTGCTCACCGCGGACCAGCGGGATGTCGCCGTCGTCGTCACGCTTGGGCGGATGACCGAGAAGGCGCTCGACGGCCCCGTCGACCAGGATCCGCAGCATGTCGCCCGAACCCGAGGGTGCGTGAGACGGCGTCGTGGCGAACGCCGGCGTCGACTCGCGCCCACTGGTGCTGGCACGCAGGAACGACGGGTGCGCAATGCTCCACATTTCACGGAAGACGCGCAACACCTTTGTCACCAGTTCCTCGGGACGAGCGCGGTCGACGTCGATGTAGAAGGACATGGACCCATTGCCCTCGGGTTCGTGCTCGCACAGATCGGGAGCGTTGAACCCCATGTCGAGCAGCGCTGAATGGTCTTCCGGTTCGAGCATCCGCAGTGGATGCAGAAACCTGTTGGAAGGAACTTCACAGCGCACGGAGGTCTGGTTCCATGCGAAGAACTGGATGCACGCGGGCGCGTCGGCCAGTTCGTCCATGCTGTCGTAATGCGACTCCACCACGAGGGTGTCGTCGTCCTCCATCACGGAGATGTAGCGAGCGAGATGAGTCTCGAAAGTAGTCCAGGCACTCAGGATTTCCAGATCGAAAGTATTGTCCGACATCGTCGCTCCTCTGGTCCGGGGGCGCATGGGGCCCTACCGACGACTCGCCGAAACCCCTGCTTTTCAAACCCCGCCTACGACGTTAGTCGTGGGGTCCGACAGTGACAGTGTTCGTAGGATCCGGGTGACCGTGTTTCAGTCAGGGGATTATCTTCCGAGCCTGCAGATTGGCGAAGATGTCGAGGAACATCGCTTCGGTGTCGACGTGGCGGTGAAATCCGAACCGACGAGCTTTCGATCCGTCAGCGAAAAAGTCGTAGTCCCATCCGAATACGAAGTCACCGAACCCCCAGGACGAGACATCGGAATACGGGGTCCGAGCAAGGTGGTGTTCCTCGACGAGTTCATCCCACACCGACTCCTTGTCCGCCATTGCGACATCGAGGGACATCGGGAGCGGAGGTGCGACGTCCATGTCGAAGAAGGCTGCGATCTTCGGCCACATCTCCTGCCAGCGGAACAGGTCGCCGTTGTTGATGTTGAACGCCTGATTTGCGCACTCGGGGTTGGTCGCGGCCCAGACCGTCGCTTCGGCCAGGAGTCCGGCGTCGGTCATCTCGATCAAGCTGGTGTACGCGCCGGGCTTGCCGGGGAATCGGAGTGGGACACCCAGTTTCTTCGAGATGGTCGCGTAGACGGCGATGACCATCGCGAGGTTCATCGGGTTACCCAGTGCGAATCCGGAGACGACCGAGGGTCTGATCGCCGACCATGTCCACGACTTGCCGAGCTGCCTGCGTTCGAGGAACTGCTGTTGGTCGACGTTGAACTCGGGTGGCATGTGCGGTGGATCGCTCTCGCGGGCCGGAGTTTTGAACGGTCCGAGGTGTGCCCCGTAAACCTTGTAGCCCTGCATCAGGCTGACGTGCTCGAGTCCGCCCGCAACGGGCTCGATGGCGTCGAGAGTGTTGACCAGCATCGCCAAGTTGGGCGGAACCAGCTCGGCCCATGTCGGGCGGTCTTGATAGGCGGCGTAGAAGACGTGAGTGACGTCGCCCAGTCCGCTCAGTGCTGCTGCAGTCCGGTAAGGATCGAGCAGGTCGACTGCGATGTGTTCGACCCGGTCGGTGTCCGTACCGCCTCGCCGCGAGAGTCCGATGATCTTCCATTCTCCGGTCGACTCGAGGTGATCGATCAAGTTCCCACCGATCACGCCTCGGGCTCCGACCACGAGTGCCACTTTGTCGTGCTGCACCATTTCAGCCTCCCATTGGCATATCGCGATGTTGCGATATAGGGAGTGAACCACACATATCGGCATTTCGCGATCTAGCGGTATGCTCACGAACATGGAAGACGCAACAACCGAGTGGGAAACGGCGTTCAAGGCGCTGGCCAACCCGATGCGTGTGCAAATCCTGCAGTGGTTGAAAGACCCCGGGAGCTTTCCCCCTCAACTCGAGCCTGCCGAGGAGGTCGGAGTGTGCCTCAAGCACATTCAAGCGAGGGCGAAGGTGTCGCAATCGACTGCGTCTCAGTACATGGCCGCACTCCAGGCCGCGGATCTGGTGACCACCACACGAATCGGCCAGTGGCGGCACTACAAACGAAACGAGCAACAGATCGAGAAGTTTGCTGCATTCATCAGGCAAGGTTTGTAGGTACCAGCACCTGACCGATCCCTCGGGAGTTGCCAACGTTGTGGCAAAACCTCACATCGCCGGAGCCGTCGGTATGTGCATAGTGGTCGTTTCTCGGTTCACTCGCTGTCCTTAGGCTCGGCAGAGGGTACTGGCAAGGAGAGGCGTGCGATGAGTCGTGAGAGTTGGGTGGGCCGTGATGCCCGATCCATCGCCGAAGCCGTGCGGTCGGGTCAGGCGTCGGCGCGGACCATCGTCGAAGACCACCTCGCACGGGTCGACGAATGCAATGACGAACTCAACGCACTGGTCACCGTGTGCGCCGAGGAGGCTCGCACGGCCGCGGATGCCCTGGACGAGCGACGCCCTCTCGGTGAGACACTCGGCCCCCTTGCCGGGGTTCCGTTCACGGTCAAGGACCTGATCGCCACTGCCGGCGTGCGCACCACTGCCGGTTCTCGCACTCTGGCGGACAACGTCCCGGCCGTCGACGCCCCGGCCGTCGCGGCATTCAAGGCTGCCGGTGCGATTCTGATCGGCAAGACCAACACCCCGGAATTCGGCGCGTGCGGCCTGACTCGAAACGAACTGTTCGGAACCACGGCCAGTCCGGTGCGACCGGACGGCGTCGTCCGGTCCCCCGGCGGGTCGAGTGGCGGCGAGTCCGCGTCGGTTGCTGCCGGGATGAGCGTGCTCGGACTCGGTACGGATTTTGGTGGCTCGGTGCGTTGGCCCGCCCACTGCACCGGCCTCACTTCGGTTCGCCCGACGCTCGGACGTGTCGATCCGGAAGGTCAGTATCCAGGCGTGCTTTCGGATGGACGGGTACTCGCCAACCCAGCGACGATGCACGGCACGATCCAGACCATCGGCCCACTGGCCCGCAGCCTCGGTGATGCGGCGCTTGCGTTGCGCGTCCTGTCGAAGCCGCATTTCTCGTGGACCGAGCCTGATTCGGTCGACGTCGACGACCTCGACATCCGCTGGGCCACCGGCGAGGGAACGATTCCCGTCGACGAAGAAATCCGGTCAGCGGTTCGGACCGTGGCGATCAGCCTGGACGCGAGCGAGTACGACGGTCTGGCCCTGTCGCGGGCCAACGCGCTTTTCGGTGCGTTGCGATCGGTCGAGACCCACGGGGACATCTACTCTCTCGCAGCAGGTTCAGCGCACGCTTTCGACGCGGACATCACCGCCATGCTTGCGGCAGGCCGTGATCGCAGTTCCGCCGAGGTGGAAGCGCTGTGGGCGGATCGCGCGGTGTTGATCAGCGAATTCCTCGGCGAGATGGGAGACGCACTGATCCTGCCGGTTGCGTCGGTGCTCGCTCCGCCGCTCGGTGTGGAGAGCTTCGAGGTGGACGGTCGCAAACTCACATGGATGGATGCGCTCGCGAGTTGCCGGGCGATCAGTGTGCTCGGCCTTCCGTCGGTCGTGGTTCCGGTAGGACTCTCCCGCAACGGTTTACCGGTCGGAGTGCAAGTGGTGGCCCGGCCGTTCCACGAGCATGTTGCGCTGTCCGTGGCGGCGCGAATCACGTCGAATGCGCAAGCTCTAGTCTGACTTCCATCTTTCGGTTTCGGCTGCGAAACGTGTTGCGTACGAGTCGGCCAGGTCGTGAAGCGTGGTGACGCAGTCGCCGTAGTACGTCGGTGCATGCATGGTAGCCAGAATCCGCGGCTCGAGGTCGGCCAGGGCGCGGATCGTGGGTTCGAGATCCGGGGTGAGGCAGGTGGCGTGGCCCAAGTCCTCGGCTTCCAAAGCGGGACCGACGATTTCGTGCTCGGTGGTCGCGGGGTGGTGCCCGAACGCAGTGAAGAGATCTCCGCAGAACAGCGTCGACGTCGTCTCCTCGAACATCAGACCCGCGTCCCAACCGTGTGGGACGTGTGGGGTGTCGATGTGCCGGACTCGGCGGCTGCCGGTTTCGAGTACGTCGCCGTCCTGCAAGGGAAGTGGCGCCCGATCGGCCAGATCGTTGACCTGGACGAAGCACCCCATCGTACCGTGTGCAACTTGCGCTTCGGGGGCCGCCGCAAGCCAGGAGTTCATGGACCCGCATTCGTCGGCCTCGACGTGACCGAACGTGATCCATTTCAGACGGTCGATGTCGATCAGCGTGGAGAGTGCGTCGGAAGCCGAGGTGAACAACGCTCGCTGCCCGGTGTGGAAGAGCAAGGGTTCCTCGCCGTCGACGAGAAACTGGTTCATCGTGAGGTTCGCTTCGTCCACGAAGGTCGACAGTCGGTAGATGTCCGGCGCGATTTCGGTGATCGTGGTGGTCATCGCTGTGCTCCGATCAGGGCTGTTGTACATGTCGAGCTGTCTTCTCCAGCCTTCTCGCCGCCCCGCGCCTGCACAAGGTTCTGGACGTGCTTACGGCTCTGCAATAGTGGAGGACGTGTTCGTACTGCTGCTGACAGGCCCGCCGGGCGCGGGGAAGAGTTCCGTGCTGACCGCGCTTCACGATCGACTCGGCGAGGCCGGGGTGAGCAACGCGATGATCGAGGTGGACGAACTCGAGCGGTGCTATCCGCCGCTGGGAACCGAGCGGGCAATCGCACACGTCGGGATGTTGTGCGCGTCGTACCGGGAAGCGGGGTACGAACTCCTGTTCCTCACGGCGACCGTCGAAGACGACGACTACGGGCGCGCCCTGCTGGCCGCGACCGGCGCCGAGGGGCACCTGCTGGCACGCCTCGAGGCCGATCCGGATACGTTGCGTACCAGAATCATCGAACGTGAACCGGCCGGCTGGGCCGGGTTGGACGAGTTGGTGGAGGCGTCACAACTGCTGGCCGATTCGATGCCGACGCTCAGTGGAGTCGACGTGGTTCTGAGCACCGAAGGCCGCGATCCCGAAAGTGTTGCCGACGATCTGGAAGCGGCTCTGCGAGAACACAGTCCGTCGCTTCTAGCCGTCGGTGTTCAGAGCGGTGACCACTGAAGCGAACATCGTCGACTTGATTGCCCCCAGTGTGCCCGCATTCTTCGGGCCGATCGGTGCAACCATTTCGATGGCCTTGGCGGTCAAAGCGTCGACGGATGCGGTGAAGTCCACCAAACCGGCTGCGAATGCGTCACTTCCGCCGTATCGCCGCCCCGTGGTCATGGCGACGATTGCCGACGCCGGGCTGAGCTTGGCCTGGATGAGAGCTGCCATTCCTTCGGTGAAGGGGATGTTGATGTCCACCTCCGGGAAGCAGTAGTAGCCGCGATCATCGCGCATGACGCGGTAATCGTGCGCGATGCCGAGCATGGCGCCGGCTCCGAAGGCGTGGCCGTTGATCGCCGCGACGGTGGGCATCGGGAACGTCAGCATCCGAGCGAACAGCGACTGCACCTGCTGCACATACCACTTCGCCTTGTCGCCGTTCGCGCCCAGCCAGTCGAGGTCGAGTCCGTTGGAGTAGAACTTGCCCGTCGCCGTGGTGACCAGGGCATGTGCGCTTTCGCTCAAAGCCTGGTCGAGTAGCTTGTCGACGGAATCGAGCCACTCCGGCGAGAATCGATTCTCGTCCTCGCCGAGATCGAGAACGGCGATCTTGTCTTCGAAGCGCAGAGTTGCGGTCATGATTGGCCTTTCCTGTTGCGTGGCTTGGGCAGTGGTGGGTCGAGATGCAGAACCGCTCGAACGGCGGCATCCAACCGCGCGCGTGCTGCGGCGTCGGGGACTCGCCAACCGTCGGCGCGTTTGGCGGGATGAATGAGTAATCCGGTAGGCAGGCCGACAACACAGGCCTCGATTGCCTCGACGGCTCGGCCGTCCTTGCGGCCCCAGAGCGCGGTCGACAACCGGATGAACAACTCGACCAGAGACCGGTCGAGTTGTGTGAGTTGCTCGGCGATGTCGGCAGGGACGTCGGTGCCGAGCAGTTCGTCGCGCTGGATCGTCAACAGCAGCAACGCGGATTGTGGGTAGTCGAGCGCGAAGACAGCCGGAACTTCGGCGGCCGCGACGACGGCGGAAACCGCCGAAGTCGGCGATGGGTCCGCGAGAGCGTCGTCCACTCTCGATTGTTGAAGCGCGAGAAATCGTCGCGCAGCACGCAGCCACGCGCTACCGACCAGTCCACTGCGAGAGCCGAATGCGTGATAGATCGCCCCGTTGGATACACCGGTGGCGTCGGAGACTGCCCGGACCGTGACAGCGCTCGGCCCGGCAGTGGCGGCAAGTTTTTCGGCAGCGTCGAGCAGGGTGTCGAGGTCGTGGACGCGTGGCCGAGGCATGAACGCACAGTAACAGAGCGTCTGCTCTGTTACTAGTGTGCGGTCAGATCACCGAATTTGCGCGAAGATCCTCGATCTCCTCCGGGCGCAGGCCGAAGTCGGTGAGTACGTCGTCGGCGTCACCGCCGAGAGTCATGGGTGGCGCATTCCTGACGGGAAGGGTCTTGCCGTCCACCCAGAACGGTCCGCGGACAACGGGAATCGACGTTCCGTCGGCGCTCTGGGTCTGCTCGACCATCTGCAATGCCTCGACCTGCGGGTCGGAGAACACCTGATCGATCGAATGGATCGGGCCGCAGGGGATTCCGGCACCGCGGATCTCGGAGATCCATTGCGCCGCGCCCTTCGTGGTCAGTAGGTCCTCGAGTTCTTTGGTCAGTTGGTCTCGGTGCGCCAAACGTTCTTTACCCGTGGCATATTCGGTACGGAAGGCGAGCTCGGGGTCACCGAGTACCGAGCACAGTGCGATCCAGTGCTTGTCCGAGCCGGTGGCAATGTTGATCGGGAAGTCGGCAGTGTCGAAAGCGCCGTACGGCGTGATCGTCGGGTGCGTATTGCCGTTCGGCGTCGAAACCCGCCCGGTGCTCAGGTAGTCCTGCGCCTGGAAGGTCATGATCGAGATCGCGGATTCCAGCAACGAGGTCTGCACGCGGTGCCCACGACCGTCGCGTCCGCGCGAAGCCAGTGCCGCCGTGATTCCCAGTGCCGCGTAGATGCCCGAGACCGTGTCGATGATGGGGATACCGACCCGCATCGGGGTCTGTTCCCCGGCACCGGTGACCGACATCAGCCCGGACATGCCCTGGGCCACCTGATCGAGTCCGGGCGCGAACTGGTCAGGGCCCACCGGGCCGAAACCACTGATGCTCATGACGACGAGCCCTGGATTCTCCTGCTCGAGCGAGTCGGGATCGAGCCCCATGTCGGCCAGTACTCCCGGACGGAAGTTCTCGACCAGCACATCTGCGTCGAGGGCCAGGCTGCGAAGCAGTTTCCGCCCGCGGTCACTGCGCATGTCGATGGCGATCGACCGTTTGCCGCGGTTCACGGAAGCGAAGTAGAGGCTTCGATCGCCGTCGAACGGAGGCCACTGACGCGAACTGTCGCCGGAGCCACGGGTTTCGACCTTGACCACGTCGGCGCCGAAGTCCGAGAGCAGCGACGTGCACAGAGGCCCCGCGAGAGCACGGGTGAGGTCGAGAACTTTGATACCGCTGAGCAATTGGTCCATGGGAGAAACCTCGGTTCTGTGGTGTGCAACGTCGCCCACTCGATCCGTCGCACCATCTGCGTGAATTGCCGCTGCAGTGATCGTCGGAGAGGGGAAGAATGAAGGTCAGGCCTGCTTTCGGCTGGGCTCGGTGACAACACTGGTCGAGAGCGCAAGGTGATGCGACGGCGACATTGCACAACTGCAGGGCCCGGATTTAGGCGCATTGTGTGACAGGCAGGATTGCGGTGGGCCGATACCGTGAACTCTCTACGGACGGCGATGCAAGCGGGAGGCGAGGCGATGCGCGACATTTCCACTCAGCTGGCGCAGTGGCACGCCCGCGGCGAGGATTTTGCACTGGCGACGGTTGTCCGTACCTGGCGATCCTCACCGCGCATGCCCGGTGCTTCGATGGCCGTCTCACGCTCCGGCGAGGTGGTCGGCAGCGTCTCGGGCGGGTGCATCGAGAGTGCACTGTACGAGATCGCCCAGGAGGTTCTCGCCGACGGCACCAGTCGCGTCGAGGTCTTCAGCGTCTCCGACGACGACGCCATCGGGGTAGGGCTGACCTGCGGCGGAACCATCGAAGTGTTCGTCCAGGCCGTCGGAGCCGATTTCGTCGAGTTCGGTCAGGTTTGTGAACGGATCGAGGCCGATACGCCCGTCGTCGTGGTCACCGAAGTGCGTCCGGGAGCACCGGCACGGCACCTCGTCGTCGAGCACGGCCGACGCAGCGGGGATCTGGATGCCACGGAGGACGAGGTGTCCATCCTGCTGCGCACGATGGACACCGGTGAGTCCGTCGCTTTTGTCGCGCCGGCGGGAACTCTCATCGATTCGCAGCACGACCTGCTGGTCGAGATCTTCGCGCCACTACCGCGGATGTACGTGTTCGGGGCCATCGACTTCGCGGCCTCGATGTGTACGTTGGGCGCCTTTGCGGGTTATCGCGTGACCGTCGTGGACGCACGGCCGGTCTTCGCGACACGGGCGCGCTTCCCCGACGCCCACGATCTGGTCGTCATGTGGCCACACAAGTTCCTCGAAACCGCACCGATCGACAACAAAACCGTCCTGGCCGTGCTCACGCACGACGAGAAGTTCGACATCCCCCTGCTCGAGATCGCGCTGCGTTCGCCGGCTGCGTACGTCGGCGCGATGGGAAGTCGTGCGACGCATGAGCGTCGGGTGGCGCTGTTGAAGGAGCGAGGCGTCACCGACGCCGAGTTGGGGCGTCTGCACTCACCGATCGGGTTGGATCTCGGCGCGAGGACACCGGAGGAGACTGCAGTGTCGATCCTCGCCGAGATGACCAAGACCCTGCGCAATGCCTCCGGTTTGGAACTGCGGGATCTGCAGGGGCCGATCCACCCGCCACCTCAGGAGAATCCGACCGCCCTGCATCGAACGGCCTGAGTCGACTGCGCTGAATTCGGACATCTTGTGTTCGGTGGGGATAGGATCGTTTCTTTCGTGAACCATCTTCCGTGATCCGAATGAAATCGAGGTGCCTGCCAAGTGGCAAACCCGGCCGTACCGGCATCCGAGGTGAATGCTGTTCTCTCCGAACTTCTTCGAACCCAGCTCCTTCCTGGTGTTCGAAAGGTCGCCGGCGGCTGCGAAGACCCGACGGTAGCCCGGGTGGGATTCATGGCGGTTCCGGACATCGGACCGTGGCTGCGGCACGGACAGTTGCTGATCACCACGCCGGAAACCCTCGCCAGGGTCACCGAAACCTTCAAAGCATTTGTCGGACGGTTGTCGACGCGAGGTGTTGCGGCACTTGCCGTCCAATTCGGCGCAGACGGGGACACTCTCGCGCCGGAGCTGGTCGACGCGGCCGAAAGCGCCGGCTTCCCGCTCCTGGTTTTTCACGGTGCGTGTGATCACCCTGCGGCGAGAGACCGTGAGCAGACGGAGTCGGCCCAGATCGACGCCATGTTCGGGGCCGAGCGCTTGCGACGGCTGCTGGTCGACGTCGTGATGGGCGGCGGCGGCCTCCCGCAATTGACCGAAGTCATCGCACGGGAGATGAAGGGCGCCGCCCTGATCACCACCTCGGACGGACGCGAGATCTGCCGCGCCGGGGACGCCGCGGAGCGCAAGCATCTGTCTGCCTGTCCCGCCGTCGATTCCACCGGTCGTCTGCGGACCGACACCGTCGAGGGCGGATTGGGTCTGCACGAGTTCGACGGTCAATTCATCGCGGTGTCCGCGATTTCCGCCAATCACATCGACCACGGGCGTCTCGCGTTGTTCACCGGTGAGCGCGTGATGACGAGTTACGACCAGTACCTGGTCGAGCGGGCCGCGTCGGTGTGTGCGTTGGTCATCACCCGCGAACAAGCCGTGGCGTCGGTGGAGGAACGCCATCGCGCCAACTTCGTTCACGACCTGCTCCTCGGTCGGGCCGGGGACCACGATCACGTTGTCTCCCATGCCAAGACATTCGGTTGGGACTTCGACCGCCCGCTGGTGATCGTCTCGATCGAGCCTGACCCGATCGACGAACCGGCCTCTGCGGCGCCCGCTCGGCTGCCTGTTGTCGATCGCCAGGCGATGGCGTTCTCCGGGGCGATCGCCCACCGCGATCCCGGTGCGGCGGTGACCGCGCTGACGGGCGAGACGGTGATCGTCATGGGCGTCGGCACCGACACGATGGCATTGGTGCGGGACCTCGTCACGGTCGTTCGCGGTGAAGGTGGCGGCGGGAGAAGGCCGTTCAGTGTCGGGGTGTCCCGGCCGACAGCGGCGATCGACGCAGTCCCCGCGCTCTACAGTCAGGCGCGCACCGCACTGACCGTCGGGCGACGGATCTCCGGTCCGTGGACGGTGACTCAGTTCGACGATCTCGGTGTGTACAGACTGCTCAGTCTGGTCGAGGACGAAAACGAGCTGGAGACGTTCGCGCGGGAGACACTGCGGGAACTGACGGAGGAAACTGCCGAAGCGCAGGACATGCGCAAGACATTGGAAGTCTTGCTCGCGACCAACATCAACATCGCCGAGACAGCGCGCAAGCTCCACTTCCATTACAACACACTGCGTTACAGGGTCGTTAAGCTGGAGAAAATGCTGGGACCCTTCACGGCGCAACCCGAGCTACGGCTGGATCTGTCTCTAGCACTGAAGATAACCGCGATGCGCGGCATCAATCACTAATATTGCCAATCCGAGTCCGTGGGTTCTGGCAGATTGTCATCACGTCGATACCCCTGCGCTGTAATAGCGTTTCACTCCAGTCACGGTGTTTTGTGAGCTGGAGCACACTCAGCGTTCGGACACCTTCCTCTGCACGAAAGGTCCCATCATGCCGATTTGGACGTTGCACGGAGATGGAAAGAACATCAAACCGGGTGAAGTGGTCGCTCCCGGCGAGCGGCTCAGCTGGGGAAGAACCATCGGGCTGGGCAGCCAGCACGTGGTGTCGATGTTCGGCGCGACGTTCGTCTTCCCGATCATCATGGGGCTCAATCCTCAACTTGCCGTGATGATGTCGGGTTTCTGTACGCTCTTCTTCCTGCTGGTGGTCAAGGGACGCATTCCCAGCTACCTCGGAACGTCGGCGGCCTTTGTCGGTGGTATCGCCGCCATTCGCGCCCAGGGCGGAACGTCCGCCGAGGTGACCGGCGCGATCCTGGTGTCCGGACTCGTCCTGGCGGCCATCGGTATCGCGATCCACTTCCTCGGTGGCCGGGTCGTATTCAAGGTTCTTCCCCCGGTGGTGACCGGCGCGGTGGTGATGCTGATCGGATTCAACCTGGCACCCGTCGTCGCGGGGCTGTACTGGCCGCAGGACCAGTGGGTGGCCCTGATCGTCATGGTGGCCCTGATCGTCATGAGTATCGCGTTACGCGGCTTCATGGCGCGCATCGCCATCTTCCTGGCGCTGATCTTCGGCTACGTCCTCTCCTGGATCCTCGACCGGGTCTCGGGGACGATCACCTCCTACGACGCAGGCACCGGTCAGATCACCGAGCACTTCCGCGTCAACTGGGATTCGGTGCAGTCGGCGTCGTGGTTCGGGCTTCCTCCGTTCTCGGACGAGGCCAACGGAATCGTCGGCATCCACGCTCCGTCGTTCAGCCTCACGTTCATCATCCTGGTCCTTCCGGGTGTCATCGCGTTGATCGCGGAGAACGCGGGCCACGTCAAGGCCGTGGCCGAGATGACCGGGGACGACCTCGACCCGTACATGGGACGTGCGCTCGCCGGTGACGGTTTCGCCACCGCTATCGCCAGCAGCGTCGGCGGTTCGCCCACCACGACGTACGCCGAGAACATCGGTGTCATGGCAGCGACCCGTGTGTACTCCACCGCCGCCTACGCGGTTGCCGGCATCGTCGCCATGATGCTCGGCTTCTCCCCCAAGTTCGGTGCCGTCATCTCGGCGACGCCCGGCGGTGTTCTCGGCGGAATCACCGTGGTGCTCTACGGCATGATCGGTCTGCTCGGCGCCAAGATCTGGAAGGAGAACGGCGTCGACTTCGGCAATCCGCTCAACCTCATGCCGATCGCGGCCGGCCTCATCATCGGTATCGGCGACACGGCTCTGAAGTTCAGTGACACGTTCTCGCTCAGCGGCATCGCGCTCGGCACCATCGTCGTGATCGGGATGTACCACCTGTGCCAGTTCATCGGTTCGAAGAACCCGGAACTGAATGCGAAGAATCCGGAACCGAACAAGCCGGATTCGAAGACTCCCGGCGGCGATCGGGAGGAACCCGCCAAGCAACTCACGTGACGCTTGGCTGAGTGTGCTCGATCGACGAAGGCCGGACATCCTCCGCGGAGGATGTCCGGCCTTTCCGGTGTTCTGGGTACCGATCGATCAGACGGAGGTACTGGCTTCGACCAGGCCGATACGGTCGATGCGTTCGGTGCGGGTGTTGAGCCGTTCAGTCGCATCGGTAGCACTGAGCACGCTCAGCTCGTAGTGCAGTACCGCTCCGACGCGAGTGCAGAAGGCGGCGGATTCGTCCGCGGCATCGGGAAATTCGGGGATGACCCGATCGACGATGCCGCCCGCGAGCAGATCGAAGGACCTGATCCCTTGACTGGCTGCCATGTCCGGCGCGTGCGTGACGTCGTGGAACATGATCGCGCTCGCACCTTCGGGAGGTAAGGGCGAGAGCCAACCGTGGCGGGCCGCCAGCACTCGATCGGCCGGAATCAGTGCCAGGGCGCCGCCGCCCGTGCCCTGCCCGAGCAGGAGGGAAATGGTGGGGACCTCGAGTGAAATCATGTCGGCTATGCACCGAGCGATCTCGCCCGCCAGTCCGCCTTCTTCGGCCTCCTTCGACAGTGCCGCGCCCGCTGTGTCGATGATCGTCACCAGCGGCAGGTCGAGTTCTGCGGCCAACCGCATACCTCGCCGAGCCTCCCGCAGAGCGCCGGGGCCGAGTGGGGAGTGAGCAGTCTGTCCGCGCCGGTCCTGTCCGAGAAGGACGCAGGGCATGTCGCCGAAGCGAACGAGCGCGAGCATGATGCCGGGATCGTTCTCGCCCTGGCCGGTTCCGTTGAGCGGGAGCATGTCCGAGGCGGAATTGAGCAACACTTCCCGTATCCCCGGTCGGTCTTCGCGCCGGGATGCGACGACGGATTCCCACGCCGACGTATCGGGTGCGCAATCGTACGAGCACGGGTCACTGGGCAATAAGTACCCACGATGCGCCCCGGTGATGATGCGCAATGCGCGTTCGACGATTTCGGCGAGCTGGTCTGGCGGCCTCACTGCATCGATGAGTCCGTGCTCGTGAAGGTTCTCCGCTGTCTGGACACCGGCGGGGAAAGGTGAGTTGTACAAGGCCTCGAACACTCGAGGGCCGAGGAATCCGACGAGGGCCCCCGGTTCCGCGATCGTCACGTGACCGAGTGATCCCCAGGACGCGAATACGCCTCCGGTGGTGGGGTTTCGGAGATAGACGATGTAGGGCAGGTGCGCTTCTTTGTGCTTGATGAGCGCCGCGGTGATCTTGACCATCTGCAAAAACGCCGTCGTCCCCTCCTGCATACGCGTTCCCCCGGACGTGGGAAGCGCAAGAAGGGGCAGCTGCTCTTGGGTGGCTCGACGGATGGCGACGACGAGGCGTTCTCCCGCCGCCACGCCGATCGAACCACCGAGAAAACCGAACTCGCAGACGATGATTGCCACACGGCGGCCTCGGACGGAGGCGCTTCCGGTCAGGACGGACTCGTCGAGCCCGGTCTTCTCCTGGGCCCGCAGAAGTGCTTCGGCGTAGTCGGAGTCGGTCGCGACGGGAATCGGAGGGGTATCCCACGATTCCCAGGTGCCGGCATCGATCACCAGGTCGAGCAAGTCGCGAGCCGTCAGGCGGTTCATCGGGTGAATCCTTGTAGCCACGACATGATTTCGTCAGTGTCTTCACCGAGAACCGGAGGTGCAGTGTGGCGGGTCTCCGTCACCTCGGTTCCGTCCGGATCGAAAAATCGTAGCGGTGGACCGGGCAGTGTGATGTTTCCGAGCGTGCTGTGGTCGACGTCGACGAGCAATCCCTGTGATCGGGTCTGCTCCCATTCGTACACTTCGGAGATCGTCCGAACCCGTCCTGCCGGTACTCCGATGCGGTCGAGTTCGGTCAGAAGCTCGTCACGCGAGTACGGCTTGAAGGTACGTTCGATCAATTCGACGACCTGGAAATGATTTTCGACGCGTTCGGCGTTTGTTGCCATACCCGGGGCGTCAGGGTCGAGGTCGAATCCTTCGCAGAATCTTCTCCACAGGCTTTCGCTGCCGACCGAGATCTGTACTGCGCCATCGCCGGTACGAAAGAGTCCGTACGGTGCGATGGAGGGATGGTGGTTGCCCTGCGCTGTGCCTACCTCACCGGCGACGGTCCACTTCGTTCCTTGAAACGCGTGAACACCGACCACGCTGGCCAAGAGCGACGTTCGGACAACGCGGCCTTTCCCCGTCTGTTCGCGTTCCTTCAAAGCCGCGACGACACCGAACGCCCCGTACATTCCGGCGAGAAGATCGGCGATCGGAACTCCGACTCGTTGAACGTCGTCCGGACTCGAGCCGGTCAGCGACATGAGTCCGGCTTCCCCCTGGGCGATCTGGTCGTAGCCGGCGCGACCGCCTTCCGGGCCGTCGTGGCCGAAACCGCTGATGGACAGAACGATCAGTCGAGGATTGAGTTCGGCCAGCCGCTCGGTCGAGAATCCGAGTCGATCGAGAACTCCGGTGCGGAAGTTCTCCATGAGAACATCGGCGCGGCAGACGAGATCTTCGAGGGTCGCGCGCCCACTGTCGGATTTCAGATCGAGCGTGATCGACTTCTTGTTCCGGTTCGTGGACAGAAAATACGTCGATTCCCGTTGCGTGTTCGGTGGTTCCAACGTGGGCTCCACAAAAGGCGGCCCCCACCCACGGGTGTCGTCGCCGCCGTGAGGTGATTCGACCTTGATCACGTCGGCACCCAGATCGCCGAGCATCATTGCCGCGTGAGGACCCGCGAGTGCGCGCGTGAGGTCGACGACTATCACGTCGTGTAACGGACCACTACGAGCACTTGTGTTGTGAGGCTTCGAAGTCGAGTTCATGTCGCACCGCCGTGTTCTGGTGTAATTGGCTGAGCCAGTTGGTGGTTGAGGCCTCCGTAGTTCGGTCGACTCCGGTCCGCTGGACCGAGAAACCGGCCAGGGCCACTGAAGGAGGTATGTGCGGCCCGTCTTTCGAACCGTAAGCGGGCACCGGTGAACGGCACATGGGTAACCTTGCCGACGACGGGTGTCAGTGGTGGGTAAGAAGTGACGAACGCTCACCGGGCGGCGCGATTGCGGTTGTATCGAACCGTTATCGGGACGTTCTGTCAGCTCATATCGTGCGAAGTCATGACATTTCGTGCATCTTCATGACCTGCAGGGCGAGTGAGACGTTCAATCGAAGGACGGGGTCGTCGGTGAACGATCCGACGACGCTCTCCAGCTTTCCGATTCTGTATCGCAAAGTGTTGTAGTGCATGTGCAGCGCCCGGGAGGCCTCGGCGACATTGCAATTGCAGTCGAGCAGGGTCTGGAGTGTCAGACGCAGGTCAGCGGCTTCGGCGTTGTCCGCCGACAAGGACTTCAGAACGTCATCGGTGAACGAACGCAGTTCGCTCTTGTCCGTCTGGAGCGAGAGGAGTCGGTGTACACCGAGTTCGTCGAAGTGTGCGATCTGCCCCGGCCCGTTGATACGTCGGCCGACGACCACGGCTGTACAGGCTTGGTCGTAGGCCGCGGGTAGATCGGCCAGGGAGTAGATCACCCGGCTCACTCCCGTGCTGAAGGATCGGCGGCCGCTGGTGCGATCGCCGGCAACCTTGCGCACCAACCCTTCGATGTCCCGAACCGCACGGTCGGTGCTGGTCGGGAAAAGCGTGACCACCTCGTGTCGAAACCCGACGGACGGCGCCGTCCGCTCGTGTGTTCGTACCACTTGTTGCCAGCCGTCGCTGAGTCGATCTTGGTCCGTGCGAGTGGAATTCGCGTGCTGGGATTCCGGGTGATCGACGTCGAGTTCTGCAACCACAACGGCAAGTGGACGAGTGACATCCCACCCCAACTGGGTGAAGTGCGCGCTCACTTCCGCAGGCGAGCCGGCTTCGCCTATCAGTGCGTCGCGGAGGAAGTCGCCGCGGAACTTGGATTCCACTGCCGCAACTGCCAGCTGTTTGGTGACGGCCAGCGCGGCAACGGTGGCCGCTCGCTCCAGCGCTTGAACGACAACTGCGCCGAGTTCGTGGGTGCCGGCGTACGCCACCATCCGGCCGTGGTCGGTGCCGCCGGCCACCACTCGGGTGAGCGCCAACTGGCCGGGAAATCCCTTGGGCGCGTTCTGTAAACCGACGGCGACCCGCTCGGTCAGGAACCGACCGGTGCTTTCGAACAACGGAAGCGCATTCAGCGCGGCTGAATCCCCGGCCTCGGTCAATACCCTTCCGTCCGGCGAGCAGATCAGAACGCTGACGTCGAAAAGCGCGGCGAATTCTGCGGCAATCTGAGGTAGATCGCCACCTTCCAAGACGATCGACGTCAACGAGCGGTGAAGTCGATCGGCAATATCGAGTGCCGCGGACTGCTTCGCCACCAACTTGGTGAAGACCTCCGAGATCACCTCGTCGAATCCCGCGGTGACGGGAAGAACCAACAGCGGAAGCCCTCGCTGCTCTGCCATGTGCAGCATCGCCTCGGGCAGCTCGTCGAGATAACGGCCCGTTTTCACGGCAAGTGCCGCGACTCCTCGACGTGCAAGACCGTCGACGAGGTCACTGAGATCTGTGTCGTCGAGAAGCTCGCCGGTTCGCCCGTAGCGCAGCGGGAACCCGGTTGTCACCAACAACTCGTTCGGCTTCACCCAAGCGAGGATGTCCGGTACTTCCATCACGTTCACCGATTGAACGAGGTGGCGTAAGCCCCCGTGCCCGGCAAGGACTTCGGCTCCACGCAGACTGGGCAGCTCGAGGACATCCCGAACTGTGAGTCTGTAGTCGCCACCTTCTGGCAAATGTTGAAGCTCTTCGCTCGAATATTTGGCAGATCTATCCATGTCGCGAGACTACGCTCGATCACGCGACGAACATTGTCAACAGTTGACGAAAATAGCCTCTCGGAATGAGCGGTTCTCCGTATGTCTGCCAACTACCGCGGCCCGAATTGGCGATCGCCCGCGTCTCCGAGTCCAGGTATCAGGAAAGCATTTTCGTTCAGGCCGTCGTCGATGCTCGCTGTGAGGAGCCGGACCGGATGTCCGGAGTTCTTCAGTGCTTCGATCCCCTCCGGAGCCACGACGACACATATTGCAGTCACATCGGTGGCTCCGCGTGCAATGAGCAGATCGATTGTGCGGACGATGGATCCACCGGTCGCCAACATCGGATCGAGGACGTAGACGGGGGTGCTCGACAGATCAGCAGGCAGGGACTCCAGATACGGAACCGGCTGGTGTGTCTTCTCGTCTCGTGCCATTCCCACGAAACCGACGCCTGCCTGCGGAATGAGGGCACTCGCCTGTTCGACCATGCCGAGGCCCGCTCGCAAGACCGGGACCAGGAGCGGTGGATTCGCCAGCCGCACACCCAGCGTCGGAGCAACTGGCGTCTCGATGTCGAACTGTTCCAGTTCTGCGCCGCGCATGGCCTCGTAGACCAACATATGGGTCAGTCTGCGCAAGGCGGACCGGAACGTTGCGTTGTCGCTGCGAGCGTCGCGCATGGTCGTGAGCAGCGATGCCGCCAGCGGATGGTCGACAACAGTGGTGTCCATGGTCGAATCGTAAGTGAGAACCGATGGGGCGGCGCACAACCGGTGATTCGGAGTCGAAATAACCAATCGCGGTTTTCGTTTGGGCAAGTATTGACGATGCCGATGGGTTCGAGTCGTCATAGCGTGGTCGACACGGCAGTTCCGAACCGCTCGGCTGGACTGAGCGCCCGGAGCTGTCAAGGCCCAATTTTGCCTCCACGATTCCCTATACAAGGAGATGCCAATGCCCGAAGCAATCGAGGTCCGTAAGGTTCCGCTACACAGCGTCTCCGACGCCAGTGAGCTCGCCAAGCTGATCGACGACGGTGTCCTCGAGGCCGACCGCGTCATTGCAGTCATCGGCAAAACCGAGGGTAACGGCGGCGTCAACGACTACACGCGCATCATCGCGGACCGAGCGTTCCGAGAGGTTCTCTCCGCCAAGGGTAATCGCAGCCCCGAAGAAGTGGCGGAGGTGCCGATCGTCTGGTCCGGCGGCACGGACGGCGTGATCAGCCCGCACGCGACGATCTTCGCGACCGTGCCGGCAGACAAGGTCACCAAGACCGACGAGCCGCGACTGACCGTGGGTGTCGCCATGAGTGAGCAACTGCTGCCCGAGGACATCGGCCGTACGGCCATGATCACCAAAGTTGCTGCGGCAGTGAAAGACGCGATGGCCAATGCCGGCATCACCGATCCCGCCGACGTGCACTACGTACAGACCAAGACTCCGTTGCTGACAATTCACACCATCCGTGACGCCAAGAGCCGCGGCAAGACTGTGTGGACCGAACAGACTCATGAGTCGATGGACCTGTCCAACGGCGGAACGGCTCTGGGGATCGCGGTTGCGCTCGGCGAAATCGACATGCCGACCGACGAGGATGTCATGCACAGCCGCGAACTCTTCTCCTCTGTCGCATCCTGCTCGTCCGGCGTCGAGTTGGACCGCGCGCAGATCGTCGTCGTCGGTAACGCACGCGGCGTCGGCGGACGCTACCGGATCGGCCACAGCGTGATGAAGGATCCGCTCGACCAGGACGGCATCTGGGCGGCGATCCGTGACGCCGGACTCGAACTTCCGGAGCGGCCGCACTCGAGCGACCTGGACGGTCAACTCGTCAACGTGTTCTTGAAGTGCGAGGCCAGTCAGGACGGAACGGTCCGTGGCCGTCGTAATGCGATGCTCGACGACTCCGACGTGCACTGGCACCGCCAGATCAAGTCGTGTGTCGGCGGAGTCACGGCAGCTGTCACCGGCGATCCGGCAGTGTTCGTCTCGGTATCGGCAGCGCACCAGGGTCCCGAGGGCGGCGGCCCAGTCGCTGCCATCGTCGATCTCGGTCAGTAGTAGGCAAGAACCTCGCTGGAAACCTCGACAGTCGCGCCGCCACCGGCAATTCGTCCTCGAATCAGTTGCCGGTGTCGGCGAGTCCGCCGCGGCGTACCCCACTTCACTGCTTGAAAGGATTCACGATGGTTCATGCTGCTGACCCTGTCGACGAGAGCGTTTCCGGTGCGCCCGAGAATCGCGAACTCGTCATGGCCGATGCGGTCACGCTCAGTGGTCTGATACGCAGGCGTGAAGTGTCGTGTGTCGAGGTGATGGACAGCTTCCTCGATCAGATCGAATTACATAACCCGGCGGTGAACGCGATCGTCGCATTGCGGGATCGGGAAGCGTTGACGGCGGAGGCGCGCGAGCGTGATTCGCAGTTGGCGAGTGGGGAGTATCTCGGTTGGATGCACGGGTTTCCGCATGCGGTGAAGGATCTTTCGGCAGCCAAGGGTCTGCCGTTCACGTCCGGGTCGCCGATGTTCGCGGACCGAATCGCCGAAGATGACGAACTGTTCGTCAAGCGGATCAGGTCTGCCGGTGCCATCGTGATCGGCAAGACGAACACACCGGAGTTCGGGCTCGGATCCCAGACGTACAACCCGGTGTGGGGTACGACGGTGTCGCCGTACGACAATTCGCGCACTGCCGGCGGTAGCAGCGGTGGCGCCGCAGCGTCGTTGGCGCTCCGCATGTTGCCGGTGGCTGATGGAAGCGATTACATGGGTTCGCTCCGAAACCCGTCGGCATTCAACAACGTTGTTGGGTTTCGACCATCCTGGGGTCGGATACCGGAGACGGGATTCATCGCTCAGGGCGCCGTTGTGGGCCCGATGGGCCGAACCGTCACCGACGTGGCTCACCTGCTTTCCACGATGGCGGGGCCGGATGCTCATGCACCGTTGGGGATTCGTGAGGATCCCGCGGTATTCACCGAAAGCCTCGCACGTGATCTGAAGGGCTCTCGGATCGCATGGGTCGGTGACTGGAACGGTTACCTGGCAACCGAACCTGGAGTTCTCGAGTTGTGCGAATCCTCGTTCGAGGTCTTCGAACAGTTGGGGTGCCGCGTCGAGGCGGCGCTTCCCGACTTCAAACCCGAGGACATCTGGCAACTGTTCTTGCGGTGGCGTTGGTGGGCACAGCTCGGCTTGATCGATCAGTACAACGATCCGAGCTTGCGCGAGTTGATGAAGCCCGAACTGTTGTGGGAACTCGAGCACGCGGTCACACTGTCGGCTCTCGACGTGACCAAGGCCGCGGAGGCCCGCAACGGCTGGCTGTCGGCCATTACCAAGATGTTCGAAACCTACGACTACATTCTTGCGCCCAGTGCCCAGGTGTTTCCTTTCGACAAGAACACTCACTGGCCCGAGACCGTCGACGGCCGATCGATGGACACGTATCACCGGTGGATGGAGACGGTTGTTCCCTGGACGATGGCCGGGGTTCCGGTTGCGGGGATGCCGGTCGGCTTCGACGATCGTTCGCTTCCCATGGGTATCCAGATCATCGGTCGGCACGGAGCCGACTTGGACGTACTCCAACTCGCCTACGCATTCGAGCAGGCAACCCAGTGGGTCGAGCGGGTTCTTCCGCCCGCACTCCGCGTGAACTGACCGATCTATTTCGAACGTATCCAGTTGGGAGAGAAAGACGATGGCTTCGGCATTGTGGCACGGGTTCGCGGACATGGGCGCTGTGGAGAAGAACGGCGCGTTTGTCGTCTCTCGCGGTGAGGGCGCGTACATCTGGGACCGCGAGGGCACTCGGTATCTGGATGCGACGGCGGGCCTGTGGTTCACCAATGTCGGGCACGGGCGCACCGAGATCGCGGATGCGGTGGCGGCTCAGTTGTCGAAGATCGCTCATTTCTCCAACTTCGGTGATTTCGTTCCCGAGACCACGCAGGTGTTGGCCGAGCGTCTGGCGGCCATCGCGCCGGTTGCCGGGAGCAAGATCTTCTTCACCTCGGGTGGTTCGGATTCGGTGGACACTGCGGCGAAGCTGGCTCGCCGGTACTGGCACGAGGTGGGGCAGCCGGAGAAGACGATCATCGTCGGACGCCAGAAGGCGTATCACGGAATGCACGTTGCGGGAACAGCTCTGGCGGGTATTCCGGTGAACCGTGAGGGGTACGGCGAGCTGATGGCGGATGCGGCGACCGTCGGCTGGGACGATGCGAAGAGCCTGCTCGAGTTGATCGAGAAGATCGGTGCGAACAAGATCGCGGCGTTCTTCGCGGAGCCGATCATCGGTGCGGGTGGGGTGTATCTTCCGCCGGAGGGGTATCTGGCGGAGGTGCGTGACATCTGCCGCGAGCACGACATTCTGTTTGTCGTCGACGAGGTGGTGACCGGTTTCGGCCGGATCGGTGGTGAGTGGTTCGCGTCCACTCGTTTCGATTTGCAGCCGGACATGATGACCACGGCAAAGGGTTTGACGTCGGGTTATGTTCCGATGGGTGCGGTGTTCATCGCGCCGCGGGTGGCGGAGCCGTTCTATGCCGGTTCGTGGTGGCGTCATGGGTACACCTACGGCGGGCATGCCGGTGCTGCTGCGGCGGCGATGGCGAACCTCGACATTCTCGAGCGTGAGAATCTGCTCGCGGAGTCGAAGCGTTTGGAGGCGTCGTTGCATACGCATCTGCAACCGCTGGCGGAGCATCCGCGGGTGGCGGAGGTTCGTAGTGGGCTCGGTGCGGTTGCTGCAGTGCAGTTGGCTGATCCGGCGGAGGCGTTGCCGTTCGTGAAGACGCTTCGTGAGCACGGTATTTCGGGTCGCGCGGCGGGTCAGGGTGCGATGCAGATTTCGCCGACGTTCGTCATGACCGATGATCAGGTCGCGGAGATGGCAGCGGGAATCCTCGCAGCCCTCGGGTAGGACTGTCGTTTTCCGTTGACAGACATCGTGTTACGGAATCATTAAGCCGAAGAAAATGTTTGGGCCCTTCGTGGCGTGGTCCTCATTTCGGTCGAAACTGCCTCCAGCACTGACGATGACCCCTGCCCGCATCATCTGCCACCATTGTTGCCAATCTCGGTGAGTGGGTTCTGGCAGATTGTCATCACGTCCAAATCTCGGTCCTGCATTAGCGTTTCACTCCAGACACGGTGTTTGTGAGCTGGGGCACAAAGCATTTCGAACACCTTCCTCCTTTGCGAAAGGTCTCGTCATGCCGATCTGGACGTTGCACGGAGACGGAAAGAACATCGGAGCCGGTGAAGTGGTCGCTCCCGGCGAGCGACTCAGTTGGGCGAGAACCATCGGGTTGGGCGGCCAGCATGTCGTGTCGATGTTCGGCGCGACGTTCGTCTTCCCGATCATCATGGGACTCAATCCTCAACTTGCCGTGATGATGTCGGGCTTTTGTACGCTCTTCTTCCTGCTGGTGGTCAAGGGGCACGTCCCCAGCTACCTCGGAACATCCGCAGCTTTTGTCGGTGGCGTTGCCGCCATTCGTGCCCAAGGTGGAACGACGGCCGAAGTGACCGGTGCGATTCTGGTGTCGGGGTTGGTTCTGGGATTCGTCGGCATCGCCATCCACTTTCTCGGCGGTGGCGTCATCAGTAAAGCGCTACCGCCGGTGGTCACCGGCGCTGTGGTGATGTTGATCGGCTTCAACCTGGCGCCTGTGGTCGCGGGGTTGTACTGGCCGCAGGATCAGTGGGTGGCACTGATCGTGATGGTTGCACTGATCGTGATGAGCGTTGCGCTACGCGGCTTCCTGGGACGTATCGCCATTCTCGTCGCGCTGGTTTTCGGCTACATCTTCTCGTGGGTCCTCGACCGGCTCTCCGGTCCGATCACGTCCGCCAGTGGTAGTGGCGCACCCACCGAGCACTTTCGTGTCAACTGGGATTCGGTGCACTCGGCGTCCTGGTTCGGGTTGCCGCCGTTCTCGGACGAAGCCAACGGGATCGTCGGTATTCATGCTCCCTCGTTCAGCCTCACGTTCATCGTTCTGGTGCTTCCCGGTGTCATCGCACTGGTCGCGGAAAACGCCGGACACGTCAAGGCGGTCGCCGAAATCACGGGCGACGACCTCGACCCGTACATCGGACGCGCCATTGCCGGTGACGGTTTTGCCACCGCCATCGCCAGCGCAGTAGGCGGCTCCCCTACGACGACTCATGCCGAGAACATCGGTGTCATGGCTGCCACGCGGGTGTACTCGACCGCCGCGTACGTGATTGCGGGTTTCATCGCGATCCTGCTCGGCTTCTCGCCCAAGTTCGGAGCAGTCATGGCGGCGACGCCCGGCGGCGTCCTGGGCGGAATTCTTGTGGTTCTGTTCGGCATGATCGGTCTGCTCGGCGCCAAGATCTGGAAAGAGAACGGCGTCGACTTCGGGAACCCGCTGAATCTGATGCCGATTGCCGCCGGTCTGATCATCGGTATCGGCGACACGGCGCTGAAGTTCAGTGACACGTTCTCGCTCGGAGGTATCGCGCTCGGCACCATCGTCTTGATCGCGATGTACCACCTCTGCCGGCTCGTGGGGTCCTGGAACCCTGAACTGAACAGGCCGAAGTCCGGGAGGCGGCCGGGCGCAACGCCGGGGGCGAATGCGTCAGATGACGAACTCGAAGAGCCCGTGGCGCAGCTCACGTGATGCCAAGTTGAATGTATGCCAGGTATGACCCGTGACCGTTGTCACATCTGCACAAAACGTGAAGTGACTCATAGAGGCAGGATTGAGTAATGAAACCGTCGCCGCTGACTTATCACCGACCGTCCTCGGTCGAGGACGCGTGCCGAATCCTCTCCGAGGTCTCTCACGAGGGGAAGGTGCTCGCCGGTGGGCAATCGCTTGTGCCGCTGCTGTCCATGCGCCTCGCCGCGCCCGCCCACATCGTCGACATCGGATCGATCCCGAACCTCGCTTCGGTGACCTCGTCCGAAGACGAAGGAGTGCGGTTCCAGGCCCTGGCCACGCACTCGGTGCTGGCGGCCGACGAAGGTGCTCGTCGAGTCCAGCCTCTGCTGAACCGTGCTCTGCAGTTGGTAGCGCACCCCACGATCCGTAACCGCGGGACGAGCGTCGGCTCCATCGTCCATGCCGATCCGTCGGCGGAGATGCCGGCAGTCCTGACGCTGCTCGGGGGCAGCGTGACCGTCCAGTCGGTGCGTGGCACCCGCGAGATCGCGTCGACGGATCTCTTCGCCGGCCCTCTCGAGTCGAGCCTGGAATCAGACGAGATCGCGGTGTCGGTGTCGGTGCCCGCCGCCGAACCCGGCGTGGGAACCGCCATCGACGAGATCGCGCGCCGTCACGGTGACTACGCACTGGTCGGTGTCGTCGCACGGATTCGCGTGGTCGACGGTCTGGTGGCCGAAGCGCACATGACGTACGTGTCCGCCGGAGAGCTGGGGCAGGTCGTGGACTACACGAACGTGCTGGCGGGGGCGTCCGCGACGGATCAGCGAGACCCGCGTTGGCGCACCCTCGGGGAATGCGCCCGCGCGCAGATAGATACCGAGGCAGACATTCACGGGACGGCGGCGTACCGCTCGCAGTTGGTGTCCGCGCTCACGGCGCGGGTCGGCTTCGCGGCGGCAACGGATGCTCTCAGTGAGAACGCAGTACTGGCAGGAAAGTGGTGACAATGTCCAAAAACGATCGCTCCATCGATGATCAACTTGCCGAGCTGGCAGCAGATACCGGTGAGCACCATGTAGCTGTCACGTTCACGCTCAACGAGGTGACGAACACCGTCGTTCTTCCCTCCCGCACTCTGGCTTCGGATGCCATTCGTCACCACCTCCGTAAGACGGGCACGCACGTGGGTTGTGAACACGGCGTGTGTGGTGCGTGCACCGTGCTGCTCGACGGAAAGCCTGTTCGATCCTGTCTCGTCCTCGCGGCCAGCCTCGAAGGTCGATCGATCACCACCGTCGAAGGCCTCGTCGAGCCGGACGGCACTTTGCATCCGGTTCAGCAGGCGTTCAAGGATTGTCACGGTCTGCAGTGCGGATTCTGCACTCCGGGATTCGTGACGACCATCGCGGCATTTCTCGAGGAGAACCCCAACCCCACGCGGGAGGAAGCTACCGACGCGATAGCGGGAAACCTCTGCCGTTGTACGGGGTACCAGAACATCAGGGCGTCGGTTTTGCGCGCAGCCGAGATCAAGCGTGAACGGGCCGGGCAGTTCCCGCTCGGAATCGACGACGCGTCCACTCGGGAGGCGTTGGATCGCAAGGTGCGGGGAACAACGAATCCTGTCGGAGGACGGGCGGGTAAGGCATGAGTACTCCGGTCAAACCAGCAAAGCGCAACGGGGCGAAGCACCCCGCTTCCGATCATTCGACGGCCGATCATTCGGTTGCCGACGACGGCAAGCTCTTCGGTAAACCGATTCCGCGCGAGGAAGATACGCGTCTGCTCAGCGGTCAGGGGCGATACCTCGACGATCTGGGCCACAACGCGCTGATCGCGGCATTCGTCAGGTCGCCGCACGCTCATGCGCGAATCATCGACATCGACATCGACCAGGCGCTGGAAGTGCCTGGTGTGCATGCCATCTACACCTACGAAGATCTCCTGGCCGACACGCCGGAAATGGCGGAGAACCTGCCACTGCTCATTCCGCATCCGGGAATCATCGCTCCGCGCAACGGGTATCCCCTCGCGAAGGACGAGGTGAAGCATGTCGGCGAAGCCATCGCCATGGTGGTCGCCGACAACCGGTACATCGCCGAGGACGCTTGCGCGAAGATCGACGTCACCTACGAGGCGCTGAAGCCTGTAGTGGGGATCGACGTCGCTCGCACCGCCGCGAACGCCGTCCACGCAGACGTTCCGGACAACGTCGCCGCTCACCTGCAGCACGGGTTCGGAGATCTGGATGACGAACTGGCCGCCGCGCCGCACCGACTGACGCTGGATCTCGAAATCGAGCGTTCGGCTTCCATGCCGATGGAGGGCAAGGGCGTCTACGCACGTTGGGACGGTGACGAGAACACCCTCACGTTCTGGACCTCCACCCAGACGTCCACGTCCGCCCGCGCCGCAATCGCCGCGCGATTGGGGATGGCGCTGAACAAGGTTCACTGCATCGCTCCTGACGTCGGCGGCGGATTCGGCGTCAAGATCGTTCACCCGTGGCCCGAAGAAGTCATGATCACGTGGGCCGCTCGACGCCTCGGCCAGGCCGGTATCTCCTGCGAGGTGAAGTGGGTCGAGGATCGCCGTGAGCACTTCATCTCGAGCGCACACGAGCGCGGGCAGATCCAGAAGGTCGACATCGGATTCGACGACGAGGGTCGTCTGTTGGCGTTCGACTTCACGTTCTGGCACGACAACGGTGCCTACCTGCCGTACGGGATCATCGTCATGATCAACACTGCGACGCAGGTTCTCGGGCCGTACAAGCCGAAGTCGTTCCGGGTCAACGCCTATTCGCTGTACACCAACACCGTGATCGTGACCCCGTACCGCGGCGCCGGACGTCCGCAGGCCGTGTTCGCGATGGAGCGATCCATGGACGCCATCGCCAAGTACCTGAACAAGGACAAGATCGCGGTGCGGGAGGCGAACTTCATTCGCCCCGAGGACATGCCGTACGACTTCGGCCTGATGTTCCAGGACGGACGCCCGTTGATCTACGACACGGGCGACTACCAGGCGGGCATCGACAAGCTCAAGAAGCTCATCGACTGGGACGGATTTCCCGAGTACCAGAGGAAGGCTCGTGCCGAAGGTCGGTCGGTCGGCATCGGTATCGGCGCGTACGTCGAGGGAACCGGACCCGGACCCTACGAGGGTGCGCACGTCGTGGTCGAGACGTCCGGAAAGGTCAAGGCCGCAACAGGCTTGACGACGCAAGGCCAAGGCCATCAGACCGCGTTCGCCCAGATCGTCGCGGACGACCTCGGAGTGAAGGTCTCCGACGTCGAGATCGTCACGGGTGACACCCGCCGGTTCGGTTATGCCGTCGGCACTTTCGCCTCGCGTGGGGCGGTCATGTCGGGTTCGGCCTTCCACGTCGCAGCGCAGATGGTCGCGGAGAAGGCGAAGAAGATCGCGTCCGGAATCCTGGATCTGCCGGAAACCGAACTGGAACTCCGGGAAGGGCACGTGTGCAAGATCGGCACCGAAGCCGGAGTGGAGGGTACGTCCGTACCGCTGAGTGTTGTTGCCGTGCTGTCGAACCCGCTACGATATGCGTTCGACCGTGAGTCGAAGCTGGCCACCGGTTTCGCCAAGACCGACACGGACATGTCGAAGCCGCCGATTCCCGAGGGTGAGCAGCCCGGTCTGGAAGCAACCGGCTACTACTCGCCGCCCAGTTCCACCTTCGCTTCGGGAGTGCACGCGGCGATCGTCGAAACCGATCCCGTGACAGCCGAGATCACGGTCCGTCGTTACGTTGTCATCCACGACTGCGGAAACGTGATCAACCCCCGCATCGTCGAAGGTCAGGTCATGGGCGCCGTCGCGCAAGGTATCGGCGGCGCACTCTACGAGCGGATCGTCTACGACGAGCACGGGCAGATGCTCAACGCGTCGTACATGGACTTCTTGATGCCGTTCGTCACCGAGATGCCGGATTCGCTCGAGATGGATCACACCGTCACGCCGTCGGGACTCAACCCACTCGGAATGAAGGGTGCCGGTGAGGCGGGTGTGATCCCCACCAGCGCCGTCATCGCGGCTGCCATCGAGGACGCCGAAGGAATCTCGATCACGTCCATGCCCATTTCACCGTCCGAACTGTTCGAACTTCGACTCGCACACGCGGGTTCGTCATCAGAGGAGAATGCATGAGAATCGCCGGCACCGCGCAGCTGACGGCACCTCGCGAAGAGGTCTACGACAAGCTCCAGGACGGTCGTGTACTGGCCGCGACCATTCCCGGTGTGCAGTCGCTCGAGCAGCTCACGGACAATCACTACAAGCTCTCCATCATGGCGGGAGTTGCGTCGATCAAGGGCGTCTACGACGGCGAGGTTGTTCTGTCGCAACAGAATCGGCCCAATTCGTTTGTCATGACGGCTTCGGGGGCGGGTGCTCCCGGCACGGTGAAGGCGGACGTCACGGTCACCTTGACGGAGAACGAGGGTGGCACGCTGCTTTCGTATGACGCCGACGCCGTGGTCGGCGGGATGGTCGGCGGCGTCGGGCAGCGCATGATCACCGGTGTAGCCAAGAAGATGGCCGGGGTGTTCTTCAAGAGCATCGACGGCGTCATTGCCAACGGCATCCCCGAGAAGGTCACTGCCGCCGTGGCGGCGGCGGTACCGGCAGTGGCGGTCGAAGGCGCGCCGGTAGTTTCCGGAGCTGTCGCGGCACCGGCGGTTCTTCCGGCCGCCGCACCGACAGCGGGCAGCACAGATGCTCGCACGGTGATGGTCAGCGCCGTCGTCGGCGCAGCCATTGCTTTGTCAGGTGTTGCTATAGGCGGATTCCTGGCGCGTTCTGGTTGTCGCGAGTAGTTCACTCAGGTGTCAACAGCTGATTCACGATGAGGGAAACGCCCCGAACCGACCAGGTTCGGGGCGTTTTTCACGTCCGCGTAACCCACGGGGGCGCCGGCGAAGATCCGCTCGTGATCGTGCGCCGAACCTTGGTCCCCCGATTCGGCGAATTGTGACAAAGAATCCGCTCTTCCGAACCTGTGGAATAGCTCTACACGTCAGGTACGAGCCACTCACCGGCTAGGCCGCAACCGTCGATCGGTACCAGACGAGACAAGCCAAAGATCTCAGGAGGAAGCGTGGAACCCAGGAAGATTCGGGTCGGTATCGATACCGGCGGAACGTTCACCGACATCGTGGCAGTGGACGACGAAACCGGCGCCATCGTCACCACCAAGACCCCGTCCACCCCGGCGGACCCCGCCGAGGGCTTTCTCGCCGGTATCGAGAAGGTACTCGCCAAGCTCGGTGAGAGTGGCGACTCCATCGGTGCGGTCAGCCACGGCACGACCGTAGCGACGAACAAGCTGCTCGAAGGCAAGGTCGAGAACCTCGGCTTCATCACCACCGAGGGCTACGAGCACGTTCTCGAGATCGCTCGTCAGTCGGTGCCGGACGGTTACGGCAACTCGTACTTCTGGGTCAAGCCCGAACGCATCGTCCCCGCCGATCGTGTACGCACCGTCGGTGGACGCCTTTCCTTCGACGGCAGCGAGATTCGTCCGCTCGACGAAGAGAGCGTTCGCAGCGCAGCGCAGTTCTTCAAGGACCGCGGGATCCGGACCATCGGCGTCTGCCTCATGCACTCGTACGCCGATCCGACGCACGAGGAGCGCGTACGCGACATCCTCTTCGAAGTTTTCCCCGATGCGACGGTGAGCATCTCGAGCCAGGTGCTGCGTGAGTACCGCGAATACGAGCGGTCCATCACCACACTCGTGGACGCCGCGGTCAAGCCGAATATCCGCAACTACGTGAACAACATCGCGAATCGTCTGCGTGAGTTCTCGACCACCGACGGTGAACCCCGCGACATCCCGTTCTACGTCATGAAGTCCAACGGCGGTGTCCTGTCGGCCAAAGAGGTTGTTCACCAGCCTATTACGACAGTCCTGTCGGGACCGGCCGCCGGAGCCCTCGGTGCTGCGCTGATCGCCGACGCCGCCGGCGTCGAGCAGGTGTTGACCTGTGACGGCGGCGGAACGTCGACGGATGTCACCGTCGTGGTTCGCGGCGAGCCCGCGCTGACCACCGAAGGGCGAGTGGGCAACTACCCGTCGAAGATCCCGATGATCGACGTCGTGACCGTCGGCGCCGGTGGTGGGTCGATCGCGTGGATGACGCCGGAGCACACCCTCCGAGTCGGCCCTCAGTCGGCCGGCGCCGATCCCGGACCGTTGTGCTACGGCAAGGGCGGCAGCGAACCGACCATCACCGACGCGCACGTCCTGCTCGGTCGCATCCCACCCCATCTGCTCGGTGGCGAGATTCCTCTCGACACGGAATTGGCACGCAAGGGCCTCGAAGAGCTTGCAACACAGCTCAGTCTGGGCTTCGAGGAGTGCGCGGTCGGCGTCCTCGAGGTCTCGGCGTGGAACCAGGCCAACGCCCTGCGTCAGATCACCGTCAAGCGTGGCCTCGACGTTCGCGACTTCACCCTCGTGACGTTCGGCGGCTCCGGCTCGCTGCTCGCCTGCCGTCTCGTCGACATCCTGGGTCTGAAAGACGTTCTCGTCCCGCTCAATCCGGGTAACGTCTCCGCGTTCGGTCTGCTGACGGTCGATGTCCGCAACGACTACGTCCAGACGCATGTCAGTCGTCACGACCGGTTGAAGGCTGAAGACCTGCAGAGCCAGTTCGACGCGCTGGCCGGCGAAGCCGAGATTGCGCTTGCCGAAGAGGGTTTCGACGAGACGCAGCGCAAGTACTCTCGTACTGCGGATCTGCGCTACCTCGGTCAGGCATTCGAGGTGCGCGTCCCGGTGGCGGAAGGTACCGTCACGGCGCAGACCATGGACGACGCGGCCGAGGCGTTCCACCAGGCGCACCGCGAACTGTACGGCTACGACTTCCGGGGAGACCCGTCGCAGCACGTGGAATGGGTCAACCTGCGCGTGAGTGGCATCGGCCCGATCAAGCGTCCGACGCTCAAGGAGATCCCGGCCGGCACCGGCGCCGACACCGCTCGAACCGGTTCGCGTCAATCGTATTTCGACAGCTGGGTCGAAACGGCCACCTACGATCGCACACTGCTCGGTGCGGGTGACGTCATCGAAGGACCGGCCGTGATCGAGGAGTTCAGCTCGACTGTCCCGATCCATCCCGGATTCTCGGCACGTATCGACACCTTCGGGAACATTCGTATCTCGAAGTCTTCCGACTCGAACGGAGTGAAGTGATGACCGCCATTCTCGATGCTGCTGCTGCCACCGCGGCCAAGCCGTACCGACTCACCGCTACCGACGGCGCGTCACCTGATCCGATTCTGGTCGAGATCGTCGCCGGTTACCTCGCCAGCGTGGAAATGGAAGTCGAGACCTCCATTTCGCGCACCTCGCGTTCGCCGATGATCCGTGACGCTCACGACTTCCGCGCGGGTATTCACGACCGGAACCTCCGCAAGCTCACGGGCCGTTCGTATTCCGCACTGGTTCATCCGATCGCCCGGGACTTCCCACTCGAGACGATGAAGCCGGGAGACGTGTACTTCCACAACGACGTCTACCTGTCCGAAGGTGGCATCGGCCATCTCCCCGACCTCTGCGTCACGGTGCCTGTCTTCGCCCGCGTCACTCCCGATGCCGAGCCGAAGGTTGTTGCGTTCGTTCAGGCATTCGGTCACCACGACGACATCGGCGGTTGCTGCCCCGGCTCCATGCCGTCCGGCGCCACCACGGTGTACGAAGAGGGACTGATGGTTCCGCCGATCAAACTGTGGGACCAGGGAGTTCCCAACGAGGCGGCGCTGCGCATCATGACGCGTAACTCCCGCATGCCCGACGCTCTCGCAGCCGATCTCGACGCCGAGTGCTCGGCGTGCCTGATGGGTGCGCGCCGACTCACCGAACTGTTCGAGCGCTACGGCGTCGACACCGTCGAGTCGTGCTTCGACGCGATGATGGACGCGACCACCGAGACGTACCGCCGCGAGATCCTCAGCAAGATCCCGGTCGGTGAGTACACGTGGGAGGACTACGCCGAGCACGACGGCGTCGACGAACCGATGCTCCACATCCAGCGGATCACGCTCACGAAGACGCGGCCGGAGGACGAGGGCGGCGAGCGACTCATCCTGGACTTCAACGGAACCGGACCGCAGGCAAAGGGCCCGATCAACCACTGTGGTGACTACGCGGACGGAAACTTCCTCATCAAGTGGTTGGCCCCGATTCTGCGTAACCTCGCGGACACCCCGGAGCGCATGGCCGAACTGGATGTCAACGAGGGCGTCGTACCGCTGATCGAGATGAAGTTCCCCGAAAAGGGAACACTGATCACCCCGATCTTCCCTGCCCCCACCAACGCTCGCACGTTTGTCATCCTCCGTCTGCTCGGAGTGCTGGCCGGCGTCGTGGCCAAGGCTGTGGACGGCAACATGCCCGCCGATCAGGAGACCATCAGGTACACCGGTGTGTACGGTGAGGACTTCGAGGGTCACTCGTATCTCATGCGTGAGGTGCTCGGCGGAGGTTCCGGCGGACGCTACTACGCCGACGGCGAGGACACGATTCACGTCGTTCCCGATTCACGGAACCTGCCGACCGAATTCACCGAGAGCCGTTTTCCCTTCATCGTCGAAAAGCTCGGTCTGGCCATGGATTCGGGCGGAGCCGGACGTTACCGCGGCGGCTTGGGATACGAGAAGCACATCCGCATGCTCAAGGATGCTCACTTCATGTCCATCGCGGACCGTTCGATTCTCGCCTGCTGGGGAGTCAAGGGCGGCAAGGCCGGTCGGCCGTTCTCCGTCGTCCTGGATCCGGGTGGACCGAACGAGCGTGAGTTCGACGCGCTGACCGATGCCGAGCCGATCAAGGCCGGCGAGGTCGTACGGATTCGCACCACCGGTGGTGGCGGTTGGGGAGATCCACTGGAGCGCCCGACCGAAGAGGTCTTGCGAGACATTCAGTGGCGCAAGGTTTCCGTAGAGGGTGCACGCGACGACTACGGCGTTGTCGTTGTGATCGAGGGTGACGAGCCGACCGTCGACGAGGCTGCTACCACGGAGCTACGGGATCAGTTGCGCTCGGAACGCGGTGAGAACGAGCCCTTCTTCGATCGGGGTCCGGGCTACGCGCAGCTTTCGGGTGGCGCCACCTCAGCGGTCTACGACTACGTCTAGGACGGAAAACTCTCATGGAGAACGGAATTGCTCGCGGCGCCGACATCGCGGTGATCGGCGCCGCGGGTAAGACCGGTGAGGCCGTCGTCGCAGCACTGCCGCCGAGCGTGACAGTTCGGCGACTGGTGCGAAAGGCGCGTGTCGACGGGGACTTCGAGGTAGAACTGGAAACCGGAAGCGGACTGCGCAAGGCGCTCGCCGGGTGCCGAGGCGTGTACTTCATTGCCCCGAACGTCCATCCCGACGAGCCCGCACTGCTTCGCAATGCGCTGACGGCAGCGGCTTCGGCGGGAGTGGAGCACTTTGTCTATCACTCCGTCGCGTGGCCGTTCAGCCCGTCCATGCCGCATCACCTGGACAAAGCCAGGTGTGAGGACGAACTGCATCGTTCACCCTTGAAATGGACTGTGCTGCAACCGTGTGCGTACGCGCAGAATTTCGAGGCGGTACTCACTGGTCGGTCTGACACCATCGTCCTGCCGTACAGCGCGGAAACGAAGTTCTCGTTCGTGAGTTTGGCGGACGTGGCGGCTGTTGCCGCGGTCGTACTGAGCGAGGGCTCGGGTGAACATCACGGAGCGACGTACGAGGTGGGCGGCCCGCAAGCTCTGAGCGTCATGGAGGTGGCACAGATGGTGGAAAAGCAGACGTCACGGACCGTCGCGATAGATCAGATCAGCGTGGATCAATGGCGCGAACAGATCGGCAGCAGCCTTGACGTCAACGCCAGCTCGCGTCTGGCGGCGATGTTCGAGTTCTACAACCACCATGATTTTCTTGCCGGCAGCGCGGCCGTCGAACTGCTTCTGGGTCGCCGACCGATGGGCGTCGAGAGCCTGATTCGCTGAATCCGGCTACGAAATGCCTCCTGCCGCCCAGACCACCAGTGGGGGCAGGGCGGCCAGGATCAGGCAGACAGTTCCGTTGAGCCACTTGTGCTCCACCGTGACGGCGGCGAACTCGCGCAGAATGGCGCTCGGCAGGTAGTAACGGGCGGTGTGGGAACCGATGACTTCCGCATCCAGATCGAGGCTTCGGGCAAACGTCGCGGTTCGGAGGATGTGGAAGTTGCTGGTGACCAGAATCATTCGAGGCTTCGTGGTGTTGGCACGGAGAAGGTCTCTGGTGTACTCGAGGTTCTCGAGCGTGGTGGCCGAGCGGTCCTCGAGAATCACGCTCTCGCGCGGTATCCCGTGATCGACGAGGTAGACGCACATTGCCTCCGCCTCGCTGACCACCTCGTCCGAACCCTTCCCGCCGCTCACGACCAACAGTGGTGAACGTCCTTCGCGGACCTCGGCGCGAAAGACGTCGGCCGCCTTGTCCAGACGGCTGGCAAGCAGGGGTGTCACGTCGGCGCCCGAAAGCCCGGCGCCGTGAACCACTATTGCGTCCATCCCGGGCTGGTACTTCTGGCGTCCGTAGACGTAGGAGTAGAGCAGAAAGCTCGTGAACAGAAACCCCAGGTACGACGCGACCAGGCTGAACGAACCGAGAACGACTGCGAGCCAATATCTCTGCGTCAGCAGCGCTGATGCGAGCAACACGTAGGGAACGAGCAGGCCGAGTCCGGCGACGAGTGAGAGCAGATTCGCGACGCTGAATCCCTCGCGCCGCAGCATCGTGACCCCGTTGACGATCAGGAATCCTGCAAGCATGAGCACCAGCAACGGCGAGAGCAGAGCGATCGTCGCGATGACGAACGACGGGACCTCGGTGCCTGGCGCACCCGACTGCAACATCCACAGACCGGTGAAGATCAGTCCGAGAAGTAGGTAGACGCCGTTGCTCAGCCTCCGTCGATCCTGCCTGAACCGGTAGCCGCAGAATCCGAGCAGCGCGAGGCCGATGAGGAGAAGGATCACGGAGCCAGCCTAGGCGAGGCGCTTACGACACGGGCGCCACCACCTTCGACTGCTGGATCGCGGACAGGACCCTGGTACGGCACTCGATGAACAGTGGGTCTGCCTTGGTGGTCAGTTGATCTCGAGTTCCGGTCAACGGGACGTCGACGATGTCCTGCATCAATGCCGGAGTTCCGCCGAGGACGACCACTCGATCGGACAGGTACACCGATTCGTCGACGTCGTGGGTGACGAGGAGGACGGTGATGCCAAGATCACGCTGAAGCGTCAGCAGCAGGTCTTCGAGTTCCGCGCGGGTCTGCGCATCGACCGACGCGAAGGGTTCGTCCATGAGGAGTACCTGCGGCCGATAGGCGAGAGCGCGAGCTATCGCCACTCTCTGCTGCATTCCGCCGGACAACTGCCAGGGGTAGGAACGCGCAGCACCGCCTAGACCGACAACGGCAAGTGCATCGCTAACCCTCTCGTTCTGAACCTTCCGCGCCAGACCGTTGCCCCGTAGCGGCAGGCGAACGTTCTCGCCCACTCGAAGCCACGGCATCAGTGTGCGTCCGTAGTCCTGTGACACGAGAGCCAGCGTGGCCGGCGGTGCATCGATCGCGATCCCGGCGATGCGGACCTCACCGGTGGTCGGCTTCTGCAGACCGGCGATGCAACGAATCAGCGTGCTCTTGCCGATGCCGGAATGGCCGACGATGCAGACGATTTCTCCGGGTGCAATGGACAGATCGATGCCGCGGAGCACTTCGCGGCCGGTGGGACCGCCGTAGGTCACCCCGAGGCCGCTCAGTTCGACTGCGGGTATCGATGCCGCAGATTCTGTGGATGACATCAGTTTCCTTTCACTGCGAGAGCGTCGTGGGTCCGCGGCTGCCATCTGAGCAACCATCGTTCGATCACGCCGTATCCGAGGTTGAGCACGTATCCGATGATTCCCAGCAGGAGAATTCCGGACCACATGTCGGCGATCGCGAAGGTCTGTTGCGCGACGATCACGAAGTGACCGATTCCTGCAGTGGAGACGTACATTTCGCTTCCGACCATGATGACGACACCGATCGCGAGACTGGTGCGGATACCGACTGTTATCTGCGGCATCGCTCCGGGGAGGAGTACCTGCGTGACCAGGAGGGGTGTACGGATCCGGTAGCTGCGCGCCACCAATCGGATACTCGGGTCGATGGAGCGAATGCCGTCGAGGGTGTTGAGGAGTATCGGCCAGACCGCGCCGAAGGCGATGGCGGCAACGTTACCCGTCGAACCGGTTCCGAAAACGATGAAAAGAGCGGGTAATACGGCCAGCGCCGGAATAGCGCGGAAGAACTGGAGAAACGGATCGGCAATGTCGGCAGCCAGCGGGAACAGTGCCAGCAGGAGACCGGCACCGACGCCGACCACCAGTGCCACGGCGAGACCGAAGGCAAGGTTGGTCAAGCTCGGTACGACGTCGTGGACGAATCCCGGACCGAACCAGTTGTCCACAAACGCTTTCCAGATACGCGACAGCGGCGGGAAGTAAGGCGACTTGCTCGACTCCGAACCGAAGTACCATACGACGACGATCAAGATCGGCAGCCACAACTCCCACACGAGGAGTCGAAGTCCTGACATCATCTTCACGTCGTCATCCTCCTCGGGATGTAATGCCAAGCAAGTAAACGATTCTCGATCGCCATCACGGCGAAGGCGAGCAGCATTCCGAGTAGTCCGGCGACGATGATCAGTGCGAACATTCGATCGGGGACGGATTGGCTCAGCAGGATCTCCTTACCGAGTCCCGGCACGCCGGCGATCAATTCTGCACCGATGGTCAGCAGCAAGCTCAGTGTTGCCGAAATGCGAATCCCGGTGAAGATGTAGGGCATCGACGCCGGTGCGACGACGAGAGCGAGCCTGCGCCACAGTGGAAGTCGGAAGGAGCGTGCGGTCGCCAGCAGTTCCGGTTCGACGTTGCGCACACCGTGAATCGTCTGGAGCAGAATCGGCCACACACTTACTGCCACGATCAGTGCCACCGCCATCCGTTGCGTCGGGCCCATGATCAGCAGAAAGAGCGGAATGATTGCGAGCGGCGGAACGGTTCGGCAGAAGTCGATGACGAAACGGGAGGAGACCGTCAGGAACGGGTGCGCGGCGAGCAGCAGCCCTGCCGGGATTCCGATCACCAGGCACAGCGCCAATCCGATCGCCGTGGTGGTCACCGTTTGTCCCAGTGATGTCCACAACGAGGACGTGCCGAGTTCGTTCACAAAGGCCACTGCCACGTCGCTGAACTTCGGAATACCTTGGACGTCCTCGTCGCCGAGCATTCCGAAGATCTGCCAGGCGGCTGCCAACGCGAAGAGCGTCAGCAGCCGACCGAGCAGAACCTGCCTGCGGCGAGTCTGCAGGGTTGTCAAGGCGGACAACTCAGTTGGCCGGGGTCAGCAGGGATTCGGCCTCGACCGAATCCGTCAGTACCCCGTACTTGACCAGCAGTTCGATCTCCGTGCCGAGAGCACCCGGTTCCACTACTGCGACGAACTGAGGATTCTTGCTGTTGGCCAGCATTTCTAGCGGAATCTTGGCTTGTGTCGAGAGTGCAGCCTTGACCGCGCCCGGATTCTGATTGGCGTAGTCAACTGATTTGGCAAGCGCGGTAAGGAATTTCGCGAGTGAGTCAGGGTTCGCATTGACAAACGATTCCGAAGCGACCAGCGAGGTCCCTGGCACACCGGGCGCGGCCAAGGGGAAGGGGTGGCCGAGGATCTTCAGCCCCGAGTCGGTTGCTTTACTCAGGAACGGATCGATGAGGAACGCCGCGTCGGCCCCGCCGGTGGAAACCAGGTCGCCGAGGTTGGGCATGGGCGCCTGAATGAACGAGACCTTGTTCGCTGCTCCGCCGGATTTCTCCACCGCGGCAGAGATGACTGCTTCGCTGACGGACTTCAAACCGCTGATCGCGACGGTCTTGCCTTCGAGGTCACGGAAGCCGCTGATGGAACTGTCCTTGGCGACCACGAGACCGGACTGGTCGACGCTGTCATTTGCGGCAAAATTCGTGAGCCCGCCGACAATGGTGACGGGCATGTTCTGGCTCCGTGCCTGAATTGCGGCAGCGGCAGTCGTGGCTGCCATATCTGCATTTCCGCTGAGCAACAACGGAATTTGAGCCGAGGAACTAGCGCCGCCCTCCACGAGTTGGATGTCGAGTCCCTCATCGGTGAAGTACCCCTGCTCCATGCCGAGCCAAATCGGTGCGAAGTCCGCGATCGGCTGAGGTGCGATTCGAATCGTGGTGGTCTGGGTGCCCCCGTCGTCGGAGGCCGTGGCGTCGCTCGAACAGCCTGTCAGTGCCAATGCCGCGGTCGCGACCGCGGCTAGGGCAACAACTCTGAACCGTGGTGTCGACCGAAGGGTAAGTCCAACCGTCATGTCCGAAAACCTCTCGCTGGGAAAGATATGACTTCCTTGCCGGTAATCCGGTGGGAAGGTGAAGACGCTCAAAGAATTCCGTACGCCGGAACGATTGTTGTGACTATAGTAATTTCCAAGACGAATGCCAAGGGTTTTCCAAGAACACGAGATTTCGGATCGCCGGGTACATCCACGGCACCGGGAGGGGATCGGATGACGAAGGGTTCTGCGTCCGCCGTCGACAAAGCGTTGGATCTACTCGAGGCCATCGCGCGCTCGACCACGCCGATGAAGCTCAGCGAACTGGCAGAAGAAGTCGGGATGCTCCGCCCGACTGCGCACCGAGTGCTCGGAGAACTCGCGAACCGTGGTTGGGTCTTCCGCTACGACGGTCGCTATCTCCCCGGCCCGGCTGCACTGCAGGTTTCCCACGAAGCGGCAGCGCATTCGTTGGCGGCCTTGTGCGATCCGACCATGCGGGTGCTGTCCGAGAGCACGGACATGATGGTGAATCTGCAGGTTCTCGAGAGCGGCGGGACGCGGATCATCGCGGCGCTGCGTCCCGAGCGACTCAAGATGATCACTCGGATGCTCGGGGATCTGCTTCCGCCGCACCGGTTCGCGGGTCCGCTCGCGTTGGTGGCGGCACTCGAGGACAACACCCGGGCGCCCTACCTGGCGATGGTGGAGAAGAGTGGCTATCCACTGGAAGGACCCACCGGCTTTCTCGCCGACATCGCCGAGACGCAGAAAACCGGATTCGCCGTTGTCCACAAACGATCTCAGGACATCATCGGTTCGGTCTCGCGTGCAGTGTCTTCCCGCAAGGGGGCTCCGCTCTGTGCGTTGACGGTGATCGGTTTCGATACCGACTTCGATGCGAAGACGACGCGAATGGTCGAAGAACACCTGCTGCGGGCCACCGATGAAGTGCAGCAACTCCTCACTGACCACACTTCGGGCAAGCGCCCGTCCGACACAGGAGAACAAGGATGATTTCACGGACCGAGGGCTTCATCACCGTCGCAGACGGCGAACGGGTCTGGTACGAGACTGCCGGCGAGGGCCCGGATCTGATTCTCACGCACGGTCTCGGCGGAAATGCGGCCGTCTGGTACCAGCAGGTGCCCTACTTCGCTCAGCACTATCGGGTGATCAGCTGGGATCAGCGAGGATTCGGCCGCTCTACCAACGAGAACGGCAACCACGGCCCGGTAGCGGCAGTCTCTGATCTGATCGAAATCATGGACCTGTTGGCGGTTGATCGAGCGCACGTGGTCGGCCAGTCGATGGGCGGTTGGGCCGCATTGGGGACCGCGATCGCTGTTCCGGACCGGGTGGAGTCGGTAGTCCTGGCCTGCACGACCGGCGGCATTCCCGTCGGCTTCGGTCCGGACAGCGCACCGCCCCTCACCGCGGCGCCCGTCACGGCGCGGCCCCTGGGGGAACATCCCGCTGTGGGCGGACGGTTGCCGAGCCTGGACATGGCGAGGGCATACCTGTACCAAGCTCTCGGCACCTTCGGTCATCGCCCACCTGACACCGAGTTCTTCCGAATTCTCAAGGCCCACAACTATTCGGTGGCCGAACTCGCGGCGGTGGCTGCACCGGTTCTGCTGATCGCGGGTGAGCTGGACGATTTGATGACACCCGAGCGGATTCGCAGCGCCGCCGAGTTCCTGCCCCACGCCGAAGTGGTCGAGCTTGCCGACCGCGGCCACTCCCCCTATTTCGAGGACCCACACGCGTGGAACGAGTTGGTGGCGCACTTCCTGGCCGATGTTCGTGCGCGCCCAGTGCGCTGAAACGCCAACTCGTCACGCATATTCAACTCCGAGGAGATCTAATGGATTCATCTCAGACCGTCGAGTTCATACCACCCGCTTTCGATACGCCGTTCTCCACCGGAGTGCGCGTCGGAGACGTTCTGTATCTGTCGGGTCAGATCGGCATGCTCCCGGACGGGACTTTGGCCGACGGCTTCGAAGCGCAGGCTCGTCAGACCATGGAGAACATCGTGGCTTCGCTGATCGCTTACGGTTCCGGCGTCGAAGCAATCTTCAAATGCACTGTCATGCTCGACGACATGTCTCGTTGGCAGGAGTTCAACAAGGTCTACCTCGAGTATTTCCCGGCGTCGAGACTGCCGGCCCGCAGTGCGTTCGGAACAGACGGACTGGCACTGGGTGCGCACATGGAGGTCGAATGCATGGCCTACACCCCGCGGGTCTGACTGCTCGCGGGCACTAACCGTCCCAATCCACACGTTCAGCCAGGCGCAGCAATGTGCGTCGGCGTGTAGTGCTGGTTTCGCCGATGTGCGCGATCCGGCCGTAGATGTGGGCGCGGAAGTTCTCCACGCCATCCCGATTCTGTTCCTGCGCAGAAGTACTGGCGGCATTGTGCAGCAGGGCGCGCAAGCGATCGTAGTCGTCGCGCGGATACGAGGGTTGGTCGTTGATCACCAGCCCGGTGAGGTGTTGGCGTCGATGAGGGCGCATCACCTTGGTCTTTCGTGGATGGATGGCAAACCCTTCGTCTCTGGCGATCTGCTCGACCGTCCAGAGGAGGGTGCCGACGTCGGCTACTTCGATTCCGGAGAACGCGAGGTCGTCGGCGTATCGGGTGTAGGTGAGCCAGTTCGCTTGTGCGAGTCCACTCAAGCGGATGTCGAGTTTGCGTGCGACGAGATTCGCCAGTGCAGGAGAAGTGGGTGCGCCTTGCGGAAGATGCGCGGTGCGTAGCTGTGATGCCTGTGCATACGGTAGGCCGCGCAGGGTATCGGCAGGCGTTGCAACAGTGCACAATCCGGTGAGAACGCCTGCCACTGCGGGTGGATAGCCGAGGGCGGCGAAGACGGCATGAACGCGGCTGCCGCTGATCGAAGGGAAGAACTGCGCGAGGTCCGCGCCGATCACGATTTCCGACTGTGCGTGCGGCGCTGCAAAAGTCAGAGGGCTTCGACCACGGACAAATCCGTGTGCCGCGTCGTGCGGGGGCACCAGGTCGAGGATGCGGCGCAGGATCTTCCGCTGAATTTCGCGCAATCGGGGTTTCGGTACCTCGAGGAGGCGAGCGCCGGCCTTCTTGCTGATCTGCATCGGCCGGTAGTGGCGTAGCGGTCGGGGTTTCGTGCGGAGCCATTCCCCTCGGTCGGCGAACCACTCGAGTTCGGAGATCGTCAGATCCAGTGAACGAGCCAGGTCCACACTGGTGTTGTAGCGGGGAACGTCGAACCGCCACACCGAGGTTTCATTGGTGTCCAGTGAGAGGGGAACAGGCCGCAGGCGAGGTAGTTCGCGAAGCAATCGGTACAGAGTCTGCGGTTCGAACGGTGGGGCGGGCATGAGGTCGAGAACGCGCACGGCCAGGAGCGTCGGGGAAACGCCGAAGACGGTTCCGAATGCCTCCTCGAGGCCGCTGAGGGTCCACGGAGCGTCAGCGGCCGCAACGGCCAGACGACGCGCCAACTCGGGATCGAGCTCGAAGTCACGCATGATCCGACTCCGGGATGCGACGGGGCGGGGTGACCAAATCCTTTGTCCGGTGCGGCGGCAAGCACGCGGAGCGTGCCGAACGCCGGTGGACGCAGTATCCAATTCTTCTGGCCGACCCAGGGGTTACCCCTGAGACTGGTCGCGTGGACCAACTCTCACCCACGCGCCGCCGCATTCCTTCACAATGGCAGACCGTTCGGTATCTGTCACGTGTGAAGCGGATCTGTCAGGAGTGGGTCCTCAGATCGACGAACGATCCGAACCGACGAACTCGCTGATCCACGGCACGACTGCTTCGCGGACGGTGACCGCTTTCGGCAGTAGTCCGTTGCTCAGCAGGAGATCGGCCGCGCGCTGCTGCTCGTCCAGGAACTCGTCGGTGACAGGGTTGACACCGAAAGGACGTCCGCGCAGTGCAGCTTCCCAGGCATCGAGGCTCGCGGACCCGCCACGCTTCTCGACGTCGTCGACGAAGACCTGGGCGGCTTCGCGGGGGTTGGCTTCGATCCAGGCGTCGGATTCCTGCAGGGCCTCGATGATCGCCTGGAGGGCCTCCGGGTTGGTATCCGCGAAATCGCGCCGGGTGAACCACAGTGAGGGGTGGCTGAAGAGTCCGTCGGTGGCGATCAGCGTGCGCAGTTCGTGGTTCGCTTCGATGTCCGTCAGCCCCGGGTACGCGCCAACCCAGGCATCGATGGTGCCGTCGACGAGGTCCGCTCCACCACCGCGTACGTCGGTGTCGACGGGGACGATGTCGGACCAGGTCAGCCCCGCCTGATCCAAGGCGAACAACAAAAGTGTGGTCTGCCACGATCCGTGCGCGATGCCGACGCGCTTGCCACGCAGGTCCTCAACCGTGTTGATCTCGGACTCTGCCTTGACTACCAGGCGCCCGTTCTCCACGCGGGGGCCGGAGATTCCGATGTAGACGAGATCGCGGCCCTGGGCCAATCCGGTGACGGGCGGCGTGAATCCGGTTCCGATCACGTCGTATCCGCCCTCCTCGAACAGCCAGTCCGAGTGCAGGGTCGGCAAGGCGTTTTCCGGGTTCACTGCAGGCTTGGCGGGAAGCTCACGCAGGTCCACCCACTCGACATCGGGGAGACGGCGTTCGAGGATTCCGGTGTGGCGCAGTACGAACAGCGAATTGTTGTGTGGGAAGTATCCGACGCGAACGGTCATGAGATCTACGGTTTCCTGTTCTGAATCAGTGATGGGGGTGGCTAGATGAGGCCGCGTCGACGCGCCTCGTCGGCGAGTCCGCTACGGCCCCACTGCACGACGAGGTTGGATGGATCGAATTCAACCGAACCGCCGAGGGATTCGGCGATCGCCTGGAACTGGGCGCCTTCCTCGAGGAGGACGACGAACTTCGCGAGGTCGAGCAACCCGCTGCGGCCGATGACGTTGACCCCGCCGTTGGCTTCGAAGATCGCCACCAGATCGGGATCGTGTTCGAGACGCTCGAGAATGAAATCGCCTGCAGAACGGGACCGATCGATGTGCGGCGGAATCTCTCGGGAGAGCGTCAGCCTCTGCGAAGCCGCATAGCGGATGGGTAGCGTCCGATGTGTCTGTGCCCAACCGCCGAGCCACGGTGTGTGGATGTGGACAACGCTGGTGATTTCCGGATGCTGACGGAAGACCGATGCGTAGCCGGTGACAAATCCGGCAGATCCGTTGCCGGACAGCACCTCTCCATCGAAGGTGGCGACAACCGGTGACACCGACGGATCGTTCGCCCACGGTCCCGGATCGTTCAGGGCGACCGCGATTTCGGTGCCGGGTACTCGTTCGACGAAGTTGACGGTCCCGTTGGCTGCAACGGTTCCGGTCTTGCGGAAGACGTCGAATGCTTTGTCTGCTGCTTTGCGAGCTTCTTCGACGAATGCTGCGGTATCGGTATCGGTGTCGAGTCGAGTTTCGGTGGTGGTCATCGAGTCTCCAGTCCAGAAGGTGTGATCGGGGTGCGCTGCAGGAGGGGAAGAACTTCTTCGCCGACGCGGTATGCCTCTTCGAGATGCGGGTTACCGGCGAGGATGAAGGCGTCGACGCCCAGTTCGCGCAGCTCGTCGAGTCTTTCGGCGACCTGCTCGTAACTGCCGACCAGTCCGAACGCCGGTCCGCCGCGGATGAGGCTGAAGCCGCACCACACGTTGGGTTGCACTTCCAGATCTCGGTAGCCGGTGATGTGTTCGGGTACCCAGCCTTTGATGCGGGCGGCGCCCACCGAGTCACCCTGGGCTGCACGGTCGGCGGCCCCCTTGTCGACGAAGGCCCAGCCTTTCTCGATCTCGGCCCACGCGGCTTCTTCGGTGTGCCGGGCTACGACGTCGATGCGTACGGCGAATTTCGGCGTGCGTCCCAGTTTGGCCGAGTTCTCCCGCACTCCGTCGATCTTGGCTCTGAGATCGGCGTACGGCTCCAGCCAGGAAAGGTAGTAATCGGAGTGCAGTCCGGCGGCGGCGACGGCTGCGGCCGAAGATCCGGAGAAGTACACCTCGGGAAACGGTTGGCCGGCCAGTCCGGTTGGCAGTGCGGCGCCGTGGGTTTGGAAGAAGCGACCGTCGAAGTCGAAAGGTTCGCCGTCCCACACACCCTTGAGGACATCGAGGAACTCGGACGTTCTGGTGTAGCGATCGTCGTGGTCGACTTTGTCGCCCCACCACAGCTGAGGCGCTCCGCCTCCACCACTGATGATGTTGTAAACCAGACGTCCGCCGGTTGCTCGCTGCAGACTGGCCGACATCCGCGCTGCCTGTACCGGGTGAAGGAACCCCGGTTGGAACGCAACCATGAAACGGTAGGTGGTGGTCTCGGCGGCCAACGCTGCTGCGGTCGCCCACGGATCCTCGGTCATCGGGAAAGACGGCAGAAGTCCACCGAGGAACCCTGCGGACTCGGAAGCCTTTGCCACCGCTGCCATGTGGTCGATGTAGCTGTATCCGTCCAATTCGCCGCCGCGGATCGCGGGAGCAATGTTGCCCGGCCCGTATCCACCGGCATCGCCGCGGTTGTAGCGACGCGGAGTACGCAGCGACGCGTGGTCGCCTTCCATCCCGATCCGCCAATAGAAATCGATGCTCATGCGGTGGCCTTCTCTTCTGTGGTGGCCTTCTCTTCCTTGCGAATCCGACCCTCGGGATCGACCAGGTGCAGGAGATGCTCGCCCGCCCGGTGCAGCTCTTCGATGTGTGGCCGACCGGACAAGACGAAACCGTCCACGCCGATATCGCGATACGACGACAATCGCTGCGCCACCTCCTCGTAGCTTCCGACGAGGCCGATACTGTGCTCGTAGCCGATGCGGTCGAATCCGGACCACAGGATGCCGCCCCGATCGATCTCGAGTGCAGCGGAATCGGCTTCTCTCAGTTGCCGTTCGACGCGAGCCCAGGCTTCGTCCGCTGTTTCCCTCGCGATGATCGGGATGCGCAGGACCTTCTCGACGGTCCTGCCGAGTTCGGATGCTCGGTCGTCGAGGGTGGTGATCCGTGTCGACAACTCGCCGCCGGCAAGGGTGAACTGATGGACATCGGCATGGTGGGCCGAGAGTTCCAGAGCTTCCGGTGAGTCCCCGGTCAGATGCACTCGGGGAAAGCGGAGTCCCGACAAGATGCCTCGGAATCCGCCGCCGAGTACGTCGTAGTACTCGCCGTCGAAGTCGTAACCCGTGCCGCCGAATCCGCCAGGGAGAATCTGCTCCTCGTTCCATACGCCACGGGCGACGGTCAGGAACTCCGCGGCGCGCGCGTAGCGGTCGGCTCCTCGAACCACGTCGCCGCGAGCAGCGGCGTCTTCGGGGTCCGTCTCTACCTTCACTCGCCATTCGAGACGACCTGCCGACAGGCGCTGAAGTGTCGCCGACATTTTGGCGGCGTAGACGGGGGTGCCGAAAGTGGGGTGAAACTCCACGACCACTCGCGAATGACGCGTCTGACGTAGGGCGGCGGCAGCAACGATCCAGGATTCTTCGCCATTCGGATCGTACGGTGCGACAACGCCGTCGACGCCCGATAGTTCGGCTGCGAGAACGATCTGTGCCAATTCGTCGAAGGGCCCGAAGTTTCCGGGACGAACATCGGTCGCAACGGTAGTCGGTCGCTGCGGCCCGAAGCCGCCGCGACTGTTCAGTGCGGCCACCGCCCGGCGTCCGTCACCGCGAGAGGGCAGCTCCCAGTAGACGTCCGTCATTCTGCTGTGCCCTTCTGCGCAACAAGGTTGCGTGCCTGTTCCAGTGGTTCGTGCGCCACCCAGGACTGCAGGTCGAAGTCGGCGGCAAGGAAGCCGTGCGCATACAGGAATTGTTTCTGCACCCCGAGCAGGTCCACACGCTCGTCAGACAGGCTCAAATGCAGTCCGGTGTGGAAGTTCTCGCCGTACGCTGCCACCACACCTTCGGGCCCCGACTGTGTTTCGGTCTGCAGAACGGCTCGGACCTCGTCGATGTTGGCTGCGGCCCAGTCCGCCGCTCTCAGGCTCTCGGCGAGGAAACCCACGACGATGTCCGGGCGTTGTTCGAGTAGGTCGGCGTGAACTGTGATCGGTCGTGGGGTGCCGTTGTTGACGCGATCACGTAGCGATGCAGTGGAATCGAGATCGACGGCAACGGCGAGGCCATGTTCGCGGGCAACTTCCTGGGCGCGGGCACCCTTGACGTAGATGGCGTCGACGTCGCCGCGTAGCAGGGATTCGACGCCCCACGTCGTGTTGCGGGTGGACGAGGCGGTGCGGACCTCGGGGGCTGCCGTCGTCGCAACCTCGACGAGAGTGACGTCGGCAAAACTCAACTCGCCGAGTCGAAGTGCGGAGGCGAAGCCGTGCAGGGCCATGGCACGGGGAAAGCTCCTGGCCTGATCTGCCGCCCAGGCCGGGATGCCGATCCGAGCGCCTGCCAGAAGACCGGCTTCTCGGATGTCGGAGTCTCCGCGCACCAGGATTGCCTGGGCCTCGTCGATCCAGGTGAGCCCGATGAGCCTCGTCGGAGAACCACTGGCACGCGCGGCCAGTGCGGGGACGTTGCCGCCTTCGCGAATGAGTCCGGAGAGGTGGTGATCGAAATGGCGCACTGCCAATTCCGGTCCGGCATCTTGCAGTACGCCGAAACGCACTCCGGATTCGTTTGCCGTCCGGTCGAGCCAACCGAGACTGTTGGCGAGGCCGCTGGCGGTGGGAACGGGGCAGCGGGTGTACCAGAGTGTGTCGATTGCGGAATCAGCGATCAATGTCATAACTGTCCTGTCCGTCGGGGAAGGTGCGACCGACGCCGAGTTCCTTCAGGAAACTCGCTCGGTAGCGCAGAGATTCGGGATCGTTCCGATCGCGGGGGCGTGGCAGGTCGATGTCGACATCCACGGCAAACCCGCCCTTGTCGAGGATGAGCACACGGTCGGCAAGTCGTACGGCTTCGTCGACATCGTGCGTGACGAGCAGTACTGCCGGACGGTGGCGGGCGACCAGATCGCCTACCAAGTCTTGCATTTGGAGCCTGGTCAAAGCGTCGAGGGCTGCGAACGGTTCGTCGAGCAGTAATAGTTCAGGTTCGCGAACCAGAGCACGAGCCAATGCGACGCGTTGGGCCTCGCCGCCGGAGAGGGTGGCCGGCCAGGCGCGGTGCTTGTCCGCGAGGTTGACCTCGGCGAGTGCGTTGCGTGCATTGTCGGTCACCTGACGTGACCGTTTCTGTCCGACTGTGACATTGGCCAGAACTCGCTTCGACGGAATCAATCGCGGTTCCTGGTAGACGACCGTGCGGTCGCGTGGGACCAGCACATCACCGCTGTCCGGTGCTTCCAAACCGGAAAGCACTCGCAGCAGGGTTGTCTTGCCGGTACCGCTGGGGCCGAGGAGAACGACGAACTCGCCGCGCGTGATCTCGAGGTCGATACCACCTAGAACAGTCTTGTCACCGAACGACTTACGCACTCCGGTGAGCGAGACCGCTACCGGTGATCCGGCACGTCGCTCGGCCGCGGTGGTGCCGGTCCGCTCACGGGCTGCCAACGGCGGCAGAGGTGCTTCGGTGGATGGCAGCGAGCCGATGGTTGTATTCGTCATCGCGCCACCGACAATCTCCGCCACGGCATGGAGTACCGCTCGATCAGTCTGACGATTGCGTCGAAGATGAGTCCCAGTGCCGCGTACATGACGATGCACAGAACCATGTAGTCGGTGCGGTTGTATTCCTGCGCCAGGGTGACCAGATATCCGATGCCCTCACGTGTGCCGACCTGCTCGGCGGCGATCAATCCGGTGATGCTGAGCGACAGGCAGATTCGAAGCCCCATCAGAACACCGGGGAGGGCGGTCGGAAGAATCGCTCCGAACACCAGTCGCCAACCCGTCAGGCCGAAACCTTGTGCCGCTTCCACCATCTTGCGATCGACTCCGCGCACTCCCAGGTAGGTGTACGCGTACATGGGGGCGACGGTCGCGACGGCGATCAGGACTACCTTGAAGGTTTCGTCGATACCGAACCAGGCGATGAACAACGGAACGAGCGCGAGGAACGGAACCGCGCGGTTGATCTGCATGGTCGAGTCGATCAGTTCTTCGCCGAGCGAGGAGAGACCGGACAGAACCCCGAGCACCAATCCGACGATCACACCGACCGAAACACCGAGTGCAGCACGTTGAAGCGACGCGAGACCGAAGTCGACCAACTGACCCGACTGGTAGAGCTCGGCGAATGCCGTCCACACCGCCGGAGGTCCGGCCAGGATCTCTTCGCGGATCAGTCCGGTAGCGGATCCGATCCACCATCCGGCAACCAGCAGCGCGGGCACGAGGAAGCGGAGTGGGATCGAGACCCACTTGGGCCTGCTGCGATTGCGGCGGTAGCGGGGCGTTTCGAGTTGCGGATGCTCCACTGACGGCGACGCAGTTCGTGCGGGCCGGGTCAGCGTCACCATCGGGTCACTTCCCCTCGGTGGTGGGCGCTGCCGCTGCCGAACCTGCCACAGCACCCTGGAGGTCGAAGATCACGTCACTGCCCTTGATCGGCTGCTGGATCACCTTGTTGTCGGCGAACAACGTGGAGATCGATTCGAGGTCGGTAGCGTCGGCTGCAGTCGGGTAGCGGAAGTTGGTGATCTGGCCGCCCAGGGTGATCGCGTCGTCGAGTCGCTGTCCGGAGAGTGCGCGCGGACCGGTCTGTTCGAAGACGTTCTCGAATGCTGCCGGGTCGGCCTGCTGCTTCGCGGTGAGTTCCTGGGTGACCTCGAGGAACTTCTGGACCACTTCGGGATGCTCTTCGAGTACTACGGTGCGGCCGGCGATGATGGTGCTGTCCACGGAGTCGATGCTCGCCTCGGTTGCGATCTCGACCGCGCCCTTGGCCTTGGCCTCCTGATACGGAATCAGGAACGATGCCCACGCGTCGACCTGCCCGGTGGAGAACGCCGACGCCGCGTCAGCCTGTTGCAGCGGAACACGTTCGACGGAATCGATCGGCACTCCGGCCTGCGTCAGGGCCTTGAGCGTGATGTACTCGCCCTTGCCTGCAGGGTTGACGGCAATGCGCTTGCCGGCCAGATCTGCGACGGTCTTGATGCCGGACTCCGGAGTGGCGATGATGCCGGCCTGGTCCTTGTTGTACGGGTCGGACGTGGCGAAGATGCGGACACCCACGTCCTTGGACAGTGCGCCGACGACGGGACTGTATGCGCCGGTTTGGATGTCGAGTTCACCGCTGTTGAAGAGTTTGAGGTTGGAGCTGAATCCCGGTGTGGTCTTGACCCATTCGATCTTTGCGCCCAGCGGTGCCAGAGCCTCGTCGTAGGTTCCGTCACGCTTGCCGACGGCGATGGCACCGGAGTTTCCGGGATCGAAGACCTTGAGCGTGAAGTCTGCGCTGGAATTGCCTGCGGCGCTGTCGGAATCGGAAGACCCACACGCCACCGCCAACCCGGCCAGCGGGATCATGGCGAGCGCAGCGGCAGCTCGTGGCAGTCGGCGGAAGCGGGACATGTATGTGGCTCCTTCAGGCGTTGAATCGTCAGAACTGACGACGATGACGCTATTGGGTGCCTGTCCGTTTTACCCCCGTTTGTTTTCTGGAGATTGGAAATCTTGACAACATCGGAAGTCTGTTCATCTGGGCTTTTGCAGGTCCACGTTCGGTTCCTTTCCATCTGATGGAAAGGATGGCCGGACTGCTGGGTCCGTGTTAGCGTCCGATTCTCAGGTCGATCAGGCCACAGCGAAAGGATCGTTCGTGACGGACGCACGCGGCGCGGGAGTTCAGACGGTAACCCGTGCCCTGACCATGCTCACATGTTTTCGCAGTGGCGAAGAACTGGGAGTCTCGGAAGTTGCGCGGCGACAAGAGCTTGCGGTCAGCACCACGCATCGATTGCTGCAGTCGCTCGTCGACGCGGGATTTCTCGAGAAGGACGACGCAACCAGTCGGTATCGCATCGGCGCGGCGCTGGCGGCTTACGGACAGGTCTCCTACCGGCAGCATCGGATCTATCTGTCCGAGCCCTTTTTGGAGCAATTGGCCGCGACGACAGGAGCATCCGCTTCCCTGGCAGTGCGAAGCGGAAGTGAGGTGGTGTTGCTCGGATTCAGTCGGTGGCGCGAGGCCGACGGGCACGTGCTGCAGGGTGTCCGCCTTCCCTTGCATGCGAGCGCACTGGGGAAAGCCTTTCTGGCTTGGTCCGATGTCGACGATTCCGAGCTGGCTGCGCTGCCACGTGAAGCGACCACTCAGCGTGCGATCACCGATGTCGCCGGTATCCGCCGGGAACTGGAACTGACTCGTGAGCGAGGATACGGATTCAACGACGAAGAGTTGACCCCGGATTTCCGAACGATCGGAATTCCGATCATCGATGGATCCGGCACTGTGCGTTACGCTCTCGGGCTTCGTGGTCCGGTCGAGCTGATGATCGACGAACGGATTCCGTTTCTCGCCGACCTTGCCAAGGTGACTGCACGACAGATCGGTGAGGTCCTTCTCTGACGTGATGTGAAAGCGCTTGTGGCAGATCCGGCCGAACGTGATTACCGTTGAAGTCGAGGGCGCGATCGCACAATGGCTACGCGACGTGACCGCGTCCTCGCGAGCGTGGAGACGAGTGATGACGACGATCGGTGTCGTTGCCCTGTTGCTGGGCGTCCTGTTGATCGTGGTCGAGGCGCATGCCCCAACCGCGGGGGTGCTCGGTGCGCTTGGAGCACTCATGATCGGTGCCGGCGTGTGGATGCTCTTCACGTCCGACGGTATCGGGCAATTGATCGCGATTCCGGTGACGGCGGGGGTCGCGGTAGTCGGCCTGGGCGTGGTGGCGGTAGCGAGTCGAAAAGCGCTTACCGCGCGCCGCGCTCCCGTGCGTACGGGGACGGAATCTCTTGTCGGCTCGGACGCGACCGTTCGCAGTTGGATCGGTGCGCAGGGTCAGGTCGAGCTCGACGGCGGATTATGGCGTGCTCGAATGGAATTCGGGTACGACGATTCTGTGCCTGCCGTGGGCGAATCCGTCGTCGTAGAGCAGGTTCGAGGCCTGACTCTGAAAGTGCGCCGTCGTGAACCGTGGGAGCTGCCGCTATGACCACCGTGCTTGTCGTGTTGTCCGTGTTTGTCGTGCTGATTGCAGTCCTTGTGGGCATGTCGGTGAGAGTTCTGCGCGAGTACGAGCGCGCGGTGGTGTTCCGCCTCGGTCGACTGATCACCTTGAAGGGTCCTGGTCTGGTGATTCTGGTGCCGGCGATCGATCGCATGGAGCGGGTCAGTCTGCGAACCGTCACGCTGAAGATACCGGTCCAAGAAGTGATCACTCGCGACAACGTCCCCGTGAAGGTCACCGCCGTCACGTACTTTCGGGTCGTCGACGCTGACCGTTCGATAGTCGAGGTCGAGGATTTTCTGGCCGCCACCTCACAGATCGCCCAGACCACACTGCGCTCCATTCTCGGTAAAGCTGAGTTGGACTCGCTGCTCTCCGAACGTGAACGCCTCAACGAGGACTTGCAGAAGGTAATCGATCAGCAGACCGAGCCGTGGGGAGTCAAGGTCACGACCGTCGAGATCAAGGACGTCGAGATTCCGGCCAACATGCAGCGCGCCATCGCCAGGCAAGCAGAGGCCGAACGAGAGCGGCGAGCCAAGATCATCAACGCCGACGCCGAGTGTCAGGCTTCGGCCAAGCTCGCCGAGGCGGCCGAGGTGATCAGCCGCAACCCGACCACCCTGCAGTTGCGTTATCTACAGACGCTTCACGAGATCGGTAGTGAGAACAACTCCACCGTTGTCTTCCCCTTGCCGCTGGATCTTGTCCGGCCCTTTATCGGTGGCGGAGTTGCGGCAACTCCCGCGACCCAAGAACCTGCCCGTTTCGCCTGGAATGCGAAAGTTGTTGATTAGCATCTAGTTTCGGTTCTTCATTCCTTGTATTCGAAACTATGTTCGATTAGACTTTCGGCATGGACAGTCGGGAAGCGTGGCAGCTGGATGGTGAGGGCCTCAAGGGTGAGGTTCTGGATCTGGTGCGTGTCCGGCACGAGTTGCAGTCGCGGATGGTGTTGTTGATCGTGGAGATGTTTTCCCGGGAGGTTCTCGGAGGGAAGGGGTTTCGGGCGATCGCGCAGTGGTTGCATGGTTCGACGAATCTGGAGATTGGCGAGTGCAGTCTGCTGGTCGGGTTGGCGCGGTTGTTGATGCTCGAACCCGTGGTGGCGGATGCGTTTCACCGGGGTGATGTTCATGCGTTGAAGGCGCGGCAGGTGGCGTCGTTTTGTCAGCATCCGCCGAAGAACATGACCCTGGCGGATGTGGACAAGGCTCGCGGGATCCTGTTGGGGTTGGCGTCGAAGAACATTGCCGATTGTGATGCGGTGCGGGCGGCGATTCGGCGGATCGAGAAGCAGTACGGCAAGCGTGAGGACGGCGTTCCGGTCGGTGAGGATTCCGAACGTAACGAGTTCTACGCGTCGAAAGGCTTGTACGGGCGGGTCACTGTGAAGGGTGACTTGGATGCTGTGAACGGGGCCCGTCTGATCACGTTGCTGTCGAGCCTGTCTGCGCCGACGCCGGAGAAGGACGGGGTCAAGGACACCCGCACGCCGGCACTGCGGCGGGCGGACGGGTTCTGCGAGTTGTTGCGACGGTATGAGCGGGCGGGGTTGGGTCCGATCGAGGGCGGGGTGAAACCGCACATCACGGTGACTGCGTCTGCGAAAGACATGACGGACCTCAAGGCGTTGAAGGACCTCTTGCCGTCCACGGAGGAGTTGGGGTTCGCGTGGACGGATTGGGTGGGCCCGATCAGTATCGACACGGCCCGGATGTTGGCGTGCGACTGCACCGTCACCCGGATCCTCCTGGACGAGAACGGTGTTCCGCTCGACTGCGGCAAAGAAGCAAGGACCGCGACGGTACCCCAGCGGCGGGCGTTGGCGGTTCGTGATGGTGGGTGTGCGTTTCCGGGGTGCGGGACACCGTCGGGGTGGTGCGATGCTCACCATATTGTTCACTGGAACGATGGTGGCCCAACGGATCTCGACAATCTGATTCTGTTGTGCGGTCATCATCACCGGACGCTGCATCACACGGAGTGGCGGGTGGAGATCGGTCCGGATCGGAAATCGGTGTTCTATCCGCCGATGTCGATGGATCCGTATCAACAGCCGATCGGCGGGAACAGCCCACCCACAGCAGCCTGAACGGGCGCAACTGAATACGTACACACCGGGGCATAGCCATGCCCCGGTGTGTACGGCGTGTGCGGTCAGAGCATCGTCGAGATATGGTCCGGCAGCGCGACACCGGAGTCGAGATCCTCGGACGGGATCGGTTCACCGAAGTGCGTAGCTGCGGGAACTACTCCAGCCCAAACGGTTTCGATACCGATGTCGGCGGCATCGTCACCGGGGCCGCCGGTGCGAGCCTTGACGGAAGCCTCGTACAACGGCAGCGCAAGAACGATGGTTGCCGCCATTTCCTTGCGCGTGTGATCCCGCAAGTATTGGGAACGTCCGGGAACCACCTGGTCGACGATCAGATTCAAAGCCTTCACGCGTTCGTCGTCGTCGGTCACGACTCGAGGTGATCCGATGATGACGCCGCTGCGGTAGTTCATCGAGTGGTGGAAGCCCGACCGAGCCAACACGAGCCCGTCGAGGATCGTGATGATGATGCAGATTTCGCTGTCGGGAGCCAAGCTCCGTGAAGCGACTGAACCGTGAACATAAATAGATCCGCCGCGGTCGGGGCCGTCGAGGTCGAACCCGTAGGCGGTGGGAAACACCATGGGAACTCCGCCGACGGTCACACCCATGTGGCACAGCTTCGCGGACTGCAAGACGTCGACGAGTGCCGCGCGTTCTGCGACGCCGTGGTGGCGGGCGCGCTTGTGCGTCGTACGTGCTGTCGGGGACAGCGGAACAGGTGCAGTGGGGGCAGGAGCAGGGGCAGCAAAGACAACGGAATCTGTCATGCAGACAATGCTGGTGGCAAAGTGGCTTCAAGTCATGGTCCAATCAGTGGAGACTTCGATAGGCCACTTCGATTTGCCACTTCCGGGAGGGTTCTGAATGTTTCTGCCTTCGGCGGTAGCCGTGGTCCTCGATCGGACAGATCGGCGGGCGCTCCCGGTCCAGATTGCCGACCACCTGAGAGCTGATATCCGCAGTGGTAAGGCGGCAGTGGGTCTGAGGTTACCCAGTTCCCGGAAGCTGGCGGCGGAGCTCGAGGTGGCGCGGGGCGTCGTGGAACGGGCGTATGAGCAGTTGATCGCCGAGGGTTGGCTTGTCGCTGTGCACGGCTCAGGCACCTTCGTTGCCGAGGCGCCCTCCCCCATGGTCACTCCCACGACTACACCGAAGAAGGCCGCCGACAAGATGTCACCCAGGGTGCAGCTCCGGCCGGGCGTGCCGTGGACGCCGCCGCGTGCATCGGCAGCGTGGCGGCGGGCGTGGCGTGACGTCGGGTCCAAACCGCCACCTTTCGAGGATCCCGATCCTGCGGGTGACTACGAATTGCGTTCGGCACTATCGGAATTGCTGGCAAGAGCCCGCGGAATGTCGGTTGAACCCGAGAGAATCCTGATCACCTCAGGTGCCACGCATGGTCTCGGCCTCGCCCTGTCGGCTCTGCGTACCCGTGGTGCTGTTCTGGCGATGGAAGATCCCGGATACCGGTATGCGTCCTCGGCCGCAACAGCCTGTGGATGGTCGCTGCTCGACGTGCCCGTCGACGCTCATGGTCTCTGTGTCGACCAACTCGAAACGGCGTCGGAGAGCGTCCGCGGTGTGTATGTGACACCGTCCCATCAGTATCCGACAGGAGGGCTGCTTCCGGTAGGTCGGCGCAACCAGTTGATCGAGTTCGCACGCGCCCGCGACGTCGTCCTGTTCGAGGACGATTACGACTCCGAATTCCGTTACGACGTAGCGCCTTTGCCTGCGCTTGCCCAGCTGGCTCCTGATCGGGTGGTGTATCTCGGAACGGTTGCCAAGACGCTCGGCGCCGGAATTCGATTGGGCTGGTTGGTAGCTCCCCTCGACCTGGTCGACCGCATAGCATTACACCGCAAGCGAATCGGCGACTTCCCGTCGGTTCCGCTGCAGCAAGCACTCCTGTCCCTGCTCCGTGACGGCGAATGGGATCGAGCGGTGCGTACCGCCCGGCGCAGGTACCGGGAGCGTGATCGGGCGGTCGAGGAAGCGCTGTCATCGTTCGGTGAACTGCGGGGTCTCGGCGCCGGCATGCACACGACGCTCATGCTCGACGCGGATCTGGCAGCCACCGTCGCTCGCGAGGCACTCGAACACGGCGTCGAAGTGCCCACCCTGGTCGAGTCCACCCGAACGCACGGAGACCCCGGCGGATTGGTCATCGGCTACGGGCGAGTGGAATCCGCGGACCTCGAATATGCGCTCGAGGTGATAGCCGAGTGCCTCGCACGTCACAGCGCGTGAAGTCTCGTTGATCGGGAGTGCGGCAACGGATGGGCGTGGTCCAGTTCTAGCGTCTGCTCGTGACGATCCGAAGCCAGACCTTTCCGCACCTGCTCGCACCAGGCACCATCGGCCCGATGACCGTGCCCAATCGCGTGGTTCTCCCTGCGATGGACATGAACCTGTGTGAAGACGGGGAAATCGAAAAGGGCGACATCGACCACTTCGTGGCGCGTGCAGCTGGTGGAACGGGTCTGATCATCACCGGTTGCTGCGCTGTTGCGTATCCGCTGGGCTGCACCAGCCGCAAGGAACCGGGGCTTTCGGAAGACCGGTTCATCCCCGGTCTCAAGGCGTTGGCCGACGCAGTCCACGACGCAGGCAGCAAGCTCTGTGTGCAGATGACACACCACGGCAAGGTGGCGCGCATCGATACCCTCGACGGCCGACCGCAGTTGGTCCCGTCCACGCCGAAGCCGCCGGGTGACATGAGCGCGATGGCCGATTGCACGCCAGAAGAACTGGGCAAGATGGCTGCCATCAACGAGGGCAAGAGGGCTACGTACCACGAGGCAACCAAGGAAGATCTTGATTGGCTGGTTCGCATGTTCGCTGAGGCTGCCGGACGGGTGAAGGCGGCGGGCGGCGACGCCGTCGAGATTCACTGTGCCCACAACTACGTCCTCGGAGCGTTCCTGAGTCGGTACACGAATCAGCGCAGCGACGAGTACGGAGGTTCCATGGAGAACCGTGCTCGCCTCGCTTGTGAGGTCATTCGGGCGGTCAAGGAGGAGGTCGGTGGTGCGCTTGCCGTCATCGTGCGTCTGGCCGGTCAAGAGTACGGCGAAACCGACGGGCTGACGGTCGACGAGGCTGCTGCGTCCGCGAAGATGTTCGAAGAGGCCGGAGCTGACGCCATTCATGTCACCGGTACCGCGCTGAATGCTTTTGCCAACTTCACCGACGGACCACTGCCCGACAAGGTCGGCTACTACACCGACAATGCAACGCGAATCAAGCAGGCGATATCGATCCCCGTGATCACCGTCGGACGTATGCTCCCCGAGGTCGGCGAGAAGATGATCGCGGAAGGTCGCACGGACTTCGCCGCAATGGGCCGCCAGCTCCTGGCCGATCCACAGTTGGTGAACAAACTCAAAGACGGTGTACCCGAGCGGGTTCGGCCTTGCATCAATTGCTACGTCTGCGTGCAGGAGAACTTCTGGGACGAGACCCCGCTGTGCGCTGTCAATCCCGCGCTCGGCAACGAAGCGCTTCTCCCCTTCGTTCGGACCAGCACTCCGAAACACGTTGTTGTGGTCGGAGCGGGCCCCGGTGGTCTCGAGACGGCCCGCGTGGCCGCTGAACGTGGGCACCGAGTCACGGTGTTGGACAAGTCCGATCGCCTCGGTGGCACCCTGTGGTTCTCGAGCCTCACTACCCCGGACAACGGGCGTCTGCTCAGCTGGTTGAAAGTGGAAATCGAGCGTCTCGGTGTCGATGTTCGACTGAAGACCGAAGCCTCGGTTGCCTCGATCCGGGCACTGAACCCCGACGCCGTAGTCGTGGCCACCGGTGCGGTTCGTGAGCGGCCTAGCGTTCCGGGCGGTGATCTCCCGCACGTGCACACCGGTGATTCGTTGCGCGCGTTGATGACCGGAGCGGGAGACGTCTCACAGGTACCGCCGTTCCTGCGGACGATGGCCAAGTTGGGCAAGCTGTCCGGTATTACCAAGAGCCCCGCGGCGATCCGAGCTGTGACCCGCAAGTTCCTGCCCATGGGTAAAGACGTTGTCGTGATCGGTGGTTCGCTTGTCGGACTCGAGCTTGCGGAGTTCCTGGCCGAGCGAGGTCGCACTGTGACGCTGATCGAAGAAGGCCAGCAGTTGGGCATTCCGATGGCGATGCCGCGCCGCTGGACGGCGGTGCGCCACGCCAAGCATGTCGGTGTGAACATTCACCGCAATTCAACGGTGCAGCGCATCACCAAGGAGCACGTCGAATTCAGTTCCGGTGACAAGACACTGACCGCTCCGGCCGACATGGTTGTCGTCGCCTCGGGAGTGTCGGCGCAGGCGCCACTGGCCGATTCTCTGATCGGCGTCGTCTCCGACGTGCACGTGGTCGGTGACGCGGTGAACGTCGACTACATCGAGGGCGCGATGCACACGGCGTGGAAAGTCGCGATGGATCTGTAGTTCAGCATCAGGTAGCGCTTTGTGCCGCAACGATGTCCGGCCACCAGCGGGCCGCGACATCGGGGTGCGCACGTAGTCGACTCTTGAGGGCATTCGCCCCGTAGGAATCGTGGATCGGGTTGTTCGCGTCCACGGTGACGCCGGTGGCGCGCGCCGCCAGCTCGGGAGGTAGGTCGAACTCCGGGATCTGCGCTGCGTAGTTCGGGTTGAAGAAGAACGGCACCGAGATACGCTCACCGTCGCCCTCGGGTGAAACTACCCGGTGCACAGTCGCTTTCAAGTAGCCGCCGGTAGCGACCTCGAGCAGTTCGCCGATGTTGACCACCAGCGCCCCGTCGATCGGCGGCGCGTCGATCCAGTCGCCGTCGTGCTCGACCTGCAGACCACCCTTGCCCGGTTCGACATAGAGCAGAGTCAGCACACCCGCGTCCTTGTGCCCGCCGACGCCCTGGGAGCCGGCACCTTTCGGGCGGCCCGGGTAACGCACCACCTTGATGAGGATCGACGGATCGTGAGCGAACGCGTCGTCGAAGATGGTCGCATCCTGGCCCAGGGCTACCGCCCATTCGCGTAAGAGGCTCAGTGCGATCGAGGTGAGCGTGTCGTTCCACTCGGTGATGACGTCGCGAAGTTCGGGAAGGGCGTCGGGCCACTGGTTGGGGCCCTGCAGGATCTCCCAGGCCGGTGAGGTGTCGGTGCGCTCGGCCGCGGGCTGTTCGGCCCCGATGTCGATCTGCTCGCGCCAGTCCTGCTTGCCTTCGGTCAGTTCGCCGCCGAGCCGGGTGTACCCACGGAAGTGCGGGCTGCGGACGTTCTCGATCGCGAGCTTCTCGGCAGTCGGCAGCGCGAAGAACTCGCGGGCGACGGCGAGGAGGCGGCGCTGCAGTTCGTCGGGAATTCCGTGGCCGACCAGGTAGAAGAATCCGACCTCGTGGGTGGCCTCGCGGAGCTGAGTGCGGAACTGCTCGGCGGTGTCGGGGTTCTGCGCAAGCGACAGATCGAGCACTGGCAGCGACGTAATCGACATGGGGTCCTCGATCCGTGTGATGGTTCTGATGTCCATCATTCCACGCTGAGCGGCACCCGGACCCGCACGGCAATTCGGCAGCCGCAGGCGTGATTACCCGCGCGGATGCGGAAACACCCTGCGGATAACAGAATCGGGGCCTTGCGCCATTGGCGCAAGACCCCGAATCAGTGTGAGTCGAATTAAGCTTCGTCAGCGCCGATGATGAACGCTTCGAGCTCGATGCGAGCCTTGTCGTCGGCCATCTGGACCGGCGGGGACTTCATCAGGTAAGCGGAAGCCGGGTAAACCGGTCCACCGATGCCGCGGTCCTTGGCGATCTTGGCTGCGCGGACGGCGTCGATGATGATGCCGGCGGAGTTGGGCGAATCCCAGACCTCGAGCTTGTACTCCAGGTTCAGGGGAGCGTCACCGAAGGCGCGGCCTTCGAGGCGGACGTATGCCCACTTGCGGTCGTCGAGCCACTCCACGTAGTCCGAGGGACCGATGTGGACGTTGCGGTCGTGAACCTTGCCGGCGAGTGCGCCGGTCAGGTTGGACGTCACGGCCTGGGTCTTGGAAACCTTCTTGGACTCCAGGCGATCACGCTCGAGCATGTTCTTGAAGTCCATGTTTCCACCGACGTTGAGCTGGTAGGTGCGGTCCAGCACGACGCCGCGGTCTTCGAACAGCTTCGCCATCACGCGGTGGGTGATGGTGGCGCCGACCTGGCTCTTGATGTCGTCACCGACGATCGGGACGCCGGCGTCCTTGAACTTGGCAGCCCACTCCGGGTCGGAAGCGATGAAGACGGGCAGAGCGTTGACGAATGCCACGCCTGCGTCGATCGCGCACTGTGCGTAGAACTTGTCAGCGTCGTCGGAACCGACGGGCAGGTAGGAGACGAGGACGTCGACCTGAGCGTCCTTGAGTGCCTTGACGACGTCGACGGGCTCGGCGTCGGACAGCTCGATGGTCTCGGCGTAGTACTTGCCGATGCCGTCGAGGGTCGGGCCACGCTGAACGGGAACGTCCAGGGGCGGGACGTCGGCGATCTTGATGGTGTTGTTCTCGCTCGCGAGGATCGCCTCGGAGAGGTCGAAGCCGACCTTCTTGGCGTCGACGTCGAACGCAGCGACGAACTGCACGTCGCGGACGTGGTACTTACCGAACTTGACGTGCATGAGGCCGGGGACCGTCTGGGTCTCGTCGGCATCCTTGTAGTAGTGGACGCCCTGAACCAGGGACGAGGCGCAGTTACCCACGCCCACAATGGCTACGCGCACCGCGGTGCTGTTCTCACCCATGGTCGGGTTCTCCTTCTTTCCGGGATGTTCCTGTTGTCGATTGCTCGGCTGCGATCAATTCGTTGAGCCAACGCACTTCGCGTTCACTCGATTCGAGTCCGAGCTGATGGAGCTGACGGGTATAGCGGTCCAGCGATCCGCTGGCCCGACCGACGGCCTCGCGGAGCCCCTCACGGCGCTCCTCGACCTGACGTCGCCTGCCTTCGAGGATCCGCATCCGCGCTTCTGCGGGGGTGCGGCTGAAGAAGGCGAGGTGAACGCCGAAACCGTCGTCGGTGTAGTTCTGCGGCCCGGTGTCGGCGACCAGTTCGGTGAACCGTTGCCGACCTTCCGGAGTGAGCTGGTAGACGCGACGCGCCCGACGCTTGAGCGTGCCGGTGGCAGTGTCGACGTCTTCCGAGATCAATCCGTCGGCTTGCATGCGCCGCAGTGCCGGGTACAGCGATCCGTACGAGAACGCGCGGAATGCGCCGAGCAGACCAGTGAGCCGCTTACGCAGCTCGTATCCGTGCATCGGTGACTCGAGGAGCAGCCCGAGGATTGCGAGTTCGAGCAACTGACAAACCTCCCGAGTCGTTGAACCTAACCGCTTGATGCGATAACCAACTATATCGCGCCGATATATAAAACCACACTGCGGACCGATACGTGTACCAGGGTGTCACGGCTAGATCAGGGGGTGAACGGGTAGATCGACATGATTTCGCCATCGAGGGCAGCGGTCAGGTACCCGCTCTCGTCGAGGTCGTTGCCGACGTGAATCTGGATGGTCGGAACATTTTCGGTGCTATCGACAGAGACGTACCGATTGGTCGGATTTTGCACCGACGTCGTTGTTCCGGCGCCGTCGAGCAGGGCGATCACGATGCGAGGATCGAGCTGTCTGACGTCGATCTGTGTCACGTCGGGTTCGCGTGATCCTCCTGAAGTCGTGTCCTCGAGGTCGCCTCGGTAGTAGCTGTCCAGGCTCTTGCGCGGCGCGGCAGGATCGGCGCGCGTTACGCGTGCATAAGTGGGATAGATGGTCATCTCGTCGACCAGTCCGCTGCCGTACTCCGTTTCGATGGCATGGAACATCGCCCCCAGGCCGTCGACGGTGTGTAACTGTGGCTCGGGGCTCGAGAAGATCGTGACGTCGGACGCGGCGTATTTGATTCCGAAACCGACAGCCGAGACCAGTGACAGCGCGATGATCACAACGGCGATCCAACGCGTGTCGAGCGAAGGTTCTTTCCGAAGAACAGGCAGGGACGCCTCGGTCTGCAGATCGGACGTCAAATCTTCGAGATCGCCGAGAGTGACTGCCACCGCGGCGAGTTCGGTCAATTCGTCGTGCTCGGTCGCCGTGAGTTGTCCGTCGGCGAAGGCGGAGTCCAGCACTGCGCAGGTAGCCTCGCGATCGGCATTGCGAGCGCGGGTGGTCCTGGTCAGATCGTTCGGCATGTCCGGGGCCTATCGAGGAGTGAAGGGAGACAAGCGGATCGGGCGGCCATCCGGGGTCAAATCCATTGAGCCGCTCGCGCCGAGGTTGTTGCTGGCGTAGATGGAGACGCGTGGATCGTCGCTCGACGAACTCATGCTGATGTGTGTGATCTCGGCGTCGGGGACGTTGAGATTTGCGGACACTCCTGCCAGATATCCGGCGAGTTTGTCGATGTCGACGGCAGCGAGGTCGAAGGTGACGGTGCTGGCTGCTCGAGTCGACGTGCTGTCGCGTGGTGTGAAACCGCCTCGAAAGTCGATGTCTTCCTCCAGGTTCGGCGAGACAGCGGCGGCGCGAGTGACGCTTGCATAGCCGTCGTAGAAGTTGGCGGAATCGATTATCGTCGTGCCGTACTTGGCGCTGTATCTGGTGATGAATTCCCCGATCCCGCTTGCGGTGACCGTGTTCAACGTCGAACTCACAATGGGGGCAAGCGGTTCGACGTTTTCGGCTGCCGCCGGTGGAGGCGGTGGGGGTGAAGGGTCGGCGGACAAGGTGAGGTACCCGATCAGGCCGGCGAAGATAGTCGATGCGGCTGCGAGGTACCAGATCTTGTCGATACGGCGAACTTTGGCGACGGCGTTGCGCAGCGTTGCTTTCTGCAGATCGCGGACCAGCAGATCGAGCTGTCCGAGCGTGGTCGCGGTCATGGCCGCAGCCATCCGGTTCGCGTGCTCGTCGACCGTGATCTGGCCGTCGGACAGAGCCGTATCGAGAACGGCGCAGGTATCGGAACGGTCGACGTCGCGCGCACGGGTGCGCGTAGAGGTAGTAGTCGGGGACCCACTCACCGGCTCACCCTAGCTCCCGTACGGGTAGGAACGAGAGATCTCGCCCCACGGCGTGACCTCGATGCGTCCTTGGTGGCCGAGTCCGTTCTCTGCATAGATCGCGATCTCCGGGACGCCGTAGTTCGCGTCCACGATCAAGTGGGTGATCGCGGCGTCCGAAACATTGACATAGTCGCCGATGTTCACCATGTACGGCGCGAGCTTGTCGATCTGGATGGAACCGAGGTCGAAGGTCGGCTGGCCCGTTCGCCGCGGAATGGACGTCACTTCCCTCTCGAAGCCGTCGCGAAAACTGATGGACTCGGTGAGAGCGGGAGCATCGGGGACCGCCCGGCTCACTGAGGAGTAGTCGCCGTGGAAGCTGGCGTCGTCTACGAACATGTCACCGAACTCTTCTCGATACCTCTCGATGAATGCGCCGATTCCTTCCGGCGTCAACGTGTCGATGTGTGCGATCAGGATCGGTTCGACGGTCGGCTCCGGCACCGGGGTGGTGGTCGGCAACGGCGGAGCGAGGGAAGTAGTGCTGGCATAACTGGCTGTGATGTCTTCCGAGGGCGTCAACGGTGACCGACTCCACGCCACTGCTGCGATCGCGCCGACGACGATCAGAGCAGCAGCACCGACGAACACGGCCTTTCGTGCCGTCGACGTCCGAGGCACCGTTTTGGTCTCGATCTTCGGCACCTGCAGATCGTTGACCAGGCGTGCGAGTGCGAGCAGGGTCTTCGCGGACTTCGCCTTCTCGGTCCGGTCGAAGTAGTCCTCCGCGCTCAACTGCCCTTCGGCGTACGCGGCGTCCAACACATTGCACGTTTCGACGCGATCAAGATCACGAGCGCGCGTCATCGGAGAACGAGAAGACTTCACAGGAAGTGATCGTAATGGCTGGTCGCCATGCCCCCAGCCCCCGAAATGTGTTCATCGTGACCCTCCCGAACCGTCCGTCGCGGCACGGACGCACGTACGCTGGTCAGGTGCGGATACAGCGGCAAGTTGTGGACTACGCGCTCGCGCGTCGGTCTGTGCTGGCCGAAGTGTCTGCGGGTCGGACCGACGTCAAGCAAGTGTGTGACGCCGATCCGTACCTACTCAGAGCCGCGAAGTTCCACGGCCGGGGCAGCGACGTCGTCTGCCCCATTTGTCGCAAGGAACAGTTGACGCTCGTGTCCTGGGTGTTCGGCGACAAGCTCGGTCAGGTTTCGGGATCGGCCCGAACCTCGGACGAGCTCGCTCGGCTTGCGGAAACAGCAGAGGAGTTCACGGTGCACGTTGTAGAGGTGTGCCGTACCTGCAGTTGGAACCACTTGGTGCAGTCCTATGTGCTCGGCGCAGTACCTGCGCCGCCGCGACCGCGGCGAGCACGCCCACCAAGCCGGCGCACCGCCAGCGAGTAACGCCACACCCGAAGAAGGGCCCGATCGAAGTCTGCACGTGATCGGTCCGTGACCACTGGAGATTTGATTCGTGAGTTCCCCCAGCAACAACAACCCGGGCGGCAACAACCCGGGTGGCCGTCCCGTCGGTCCCAACCGTCCCGCCGGACCTCCTCAGGGTCGTCCGCCGCAGGGACGTCCCATGGGCCCACCACCGCAGGGACGCCCTCCGATGGGTCCGCCCCCTCAGGGTCGTCCGCCGCAAGGTCGTCCGATGGGACCCCCGCCCCAGGGTCGTCCGCCGCAAGCCCGACCTTCGGGCCCGCCTCCTCAGGGCCGCCCCGCCGGTCCCCCTCCTCAGGGTCGTCCGCCGCAAGGCCGACCTGCCGGCCCGCCGCCTCGAGATCGCGCCGTAGGCGCTCAAGGAGATCGCGCCTCCGGCACTCAGGCGAACGAACCGACCCAGCGCGTCGCGGCAGCAGCAGCGACCACCCGTAGCAACGCGGGCGCCCGCCCGCCGGTCGGACCTCCACCGACGAAGCCACCGACAGGTGGCTCCGGTGGCGGTGGCAACGACGGACAACCCCCGAAGGGAAAGAAGAGCGCCGTGAAGAAGAAGTCCAAGTGGCGCACAGTTCGCCGCTCGGCCTACGTCTTGGTGGCGCTCGGTCTTGTTCTGCCCGTCCTTGCCTTCATGGCCGCGTACATCGTGCAGGACGTCCCCAAGCCCGGTGACCAAAAGACCAATCAGGTGGCGACGGTCTTCGCCGCCGACGGAAGCACCGTGATCGCTACCGTCGTCCCGCCGGACGAAGGTAACCGCGTCGAGGTCTCGCTCGATCAGGTACCGATGCACGTTCGTAACGCCGTTCTGGCCGCAGAGGACCGCGATTTCTACTCGAACCCGGGCTTCTCGATCTCCGGTTTCGCGCGCGCAGCCCGTGACAACGTCCTCGGTCGCGACAGTGCCGGTGGTGGATCGACCATCACTCAGCAGTACGTGAAGACCGCGCTCGTCGGCTCGGAGCGTTCGCTGACGCGAAAGATGAAGGAACTCGTTCTCTCCTCGAAGATGGCCAACGAGTGGTCCAAGGACGACATTCTTGCCGCATACCTGAACACCATCTACTTCGGTCGTGGTGCGTACGGTATCGAAGCCGCGTCCAAGGCTTACTTCGGTAAGCCCGTCGACCAGCTGTCCATCGAAGAAGGCGCCGTCCTGGCGTCGTCGATCCAGCTTCCGTCGCTCCTCGATCCCGAGACCAACCCGACCGGCGCGAAGTCCCGTTGGGATTACGTGCTCGACGGCATGGTGTCCGCCGGCACGCTGGATCAGGCCGCGCGCACGCCGATGCAGTACCCCGCCTACATCCCGCTCGCCCAGGTCGACAACAGCAGCCAGGGCTCGACCGGACCCGAAGGCCTGATCAAGCGTCAGGTGCTCAAGGAGATCGGCGACGCTGGAATCAGCGAGCAGTTGCTCAACACCGAGGGCTTGCAGATCACCACGACCATCGACCCGCAGGCTCAGGCCGCAGCGGTCGAGGCAGCCCGTTCCAACATGGAGGGTGAGCCGGAGAATCTGCGTACCGCAGTTGTCTCGGTCGATCCGAAGACCGGAGCCGTCAAGGCGTACTACGGCGGTGAGGACGGCGCGGGATACGACTTCGCGAATGCCGGACTTCAGACTGGTTCCTCGTTCAAGGTGTTCGGCCTCGCAGCCGCCCTGGATCAGGGAATCCCGCTCTCGCAGATGTACGACAGCTCACCGCTGACCGTCAACGGCATCTCCATCGGCAACGTCGAAGGTGAAAGCTGCGGCACCTGCACCATCGCAGAGGCGCTCAAGCGTTCGCTGAACACCAGCTTCTACCGTCAGATGCTCAGCCTCGACGGCAACGGCCCGCAGGAAATCGCGGACATCGCTCACAAGGCAGGCATCCCGAAGGACATCCCGGGCGTCGGCCCGTCGCTCACCGAGGCCGACGGTTCCGGCCCCAACAACGGCATCGTGCTCGGCCAGTACCAGGCCCGCGTGCTCGACATGGCGTCGTCGTACGCGACACTCGCCGCGTCCGGTACGTATCACGCACCGCACTTCGTGCAGAAGGTCGTCGCGGCCGACGGCACCGTGCTGCTGGACCGCGGCGCGCCCGCCGGTGAAGACCGCATCGACGCTGCCGTGGCGGACAACGTGACGGCTGCGATGCAGCCGATCGCGGCGTACTCGCGCGGTCACAACCTGGCCGGCGGACGTCTGTCGGCGTCGAAGACAGGTACCGCGCAGCTCGGTGACACCGGAGCCAACAAGGACGCGTGGATGGTCGGCTACACGCCGTCGCTTTCGACCGCGGTCTGGGTCGGAACTCCCGACGGTGAAGCGATCACCAATTCCGGTGGCGCGATGATCTACGGCTCGGGTCTGCCTTCGGACATCTGGAAGGACACGATGGACGGCGCCCTCGAGGGCACCGACAACGAGAAGTTCCCGACGCCGGGCAAGATCAACGGTCAAGCCGGTGGTGTTCCGGAGTACACGGCTCCCGCACCGCCCAAGACGTCGGCGCCGCCGACCACTGCACCGACGACGACGGAAACCACTCCGCCGCCCGTGGTGACAACGACGCAGGTCGAGATTCTGCCGGGCATCACGATCCCGATTCCGGGCATCTCCCGGCCGACGACAACCACGCCACAGGTACCAGGGGCAGGCGAGACCACCGAGGAAGAACCGGCAGGTGTGAGCCCCGGCCAGTAGTTGGAGGGTGGTCGGTTCGAAAGACGGTAACCTCGCGGAGTGGCCGCGAATGCTGATGATGCCGAACCGACCTCCCCCGCTCCGCTGGCCGAAGATCTTCGTTCGGCGGATTGGCGGGACGTTCCCAGTCGCAACGACGCGATGGTGTCTGCGCTGTCGGGAACCGTCGGCGGTCCGGTAGGTCGTCACGCACTGATCGGGCGCACTCGCTTCTTCACACCGATGAGAGTGATCCTTCTGCTCGCCGTGGTGTTCTTGGCTTTCGGCTGGTTCGCGAAGGCTGGCTGTATTCAGCAGGCGCCGGTCGGCGAGAGCGGGCAGGTCGGCCTCGACTGGAGTGGCAGCCGTCAGTACGTGGCGATGTGTTACTCCGACACCGTTCCGCTGTACGGAGCCGAGCGCCTCGATCAGGGAGCATTCCCGTACAAGACGTCGTGGGAAGAAGTACGCGGCGACGGTTCGATCCAGATGCGGTACATGGAGTATCCGGTCATCTCGGGGCTCTATCAGTACGGCGCAATGAAAGTCGCCAAGGCGTGGGATTCGATCACCTGGCTGCCGGGCGCGATTCAGGTGGCGCTCTATTTCAACGTCGTGGCGTTCGGGTTGGCGTTGGCGTGGCTGGTCACCGTGTGGGCGAGCACCCTGCTGGCCGGACGACGAGTGTGGGACGGCGCTCTGATCGCGTGCTCCCCTTTGGTGATCGTGCACGTGTTCACGAACTTCGATCCTCTGGCGACGGCGTTCGCGGCGGGTGGGTTGTTGGCGTGGGCACGCAAGCGGCCCGTGCTCGCGGGAATCCTGCTCGGCCTGGGCGGCGCCGCAAAGCTCTACCCGCTGCTCCTACTGGGACCGCTCTTGGTCCTGTGTCTGCGCGCGGGCAAGACGAGGGACTGGCTGGTGACCGCTCTCAGCGCGGTCGCGGCATGGCTTGCGGTGAACCTGCCCATTGCCGCGCTGTACCCCCATGGTTGGTACGAGTTCTTCCGGCTCAACTCCGAACGCGGGGCCGATCCGGATTCGCTCTACAACGTGATCGCGTCGTTCACGTCGTGGAAGGGCCTCGACGGTCCTCTCGCACAGGGTGAGTCACCGTCGAATCTCAACGCCGTCTCTCTGCTTTTGTTCGTGGCCGTCTGCATCGGTGTCGGATACGTCGCCCTGACGGCGCAGCGTCGTCCGCGAGTTGCGCAGCTGTGCTTCCTGTTGGTGGCGGGCTTCCTGCTCACCAACAAGGTGTGGAGCCCGCAGTATTCTCTGTGGCTGGTGCCGCTGGCCGTGTTGGCCTTGCCGCACCGCAGACTCCTGCTCGCGTGGATGACCATCGACGCCCTGGTCTGGGTTCCACGAATGATGTATTACCTCGGGGTGTCCAACAAGGGGCTGCCCGAGCAGTGGTTCACCGGAACGGTCGTGATCCGGGACATCGCGGTACTCGTTCTGTGCGCGCTGGTGCTCCGGCAGATCTACCGGCCGTCGGAGGATCTCGTGCGGTACGGGTTCATCGACGATCCGGCGGGCGGTGTTCTCGATCAAGCACCGGACAAACAACCTGCCTGGCTACCCGGTTGGTTGAAGCCGTCCAAGGCGAAGGAACCGGAAACCGTCGCGGTCTGAGGTCACCACTCGTCGAGGGTGGTGTACCCGTCCTGGACCGCGCGGGCGAACAACGCTGCCTTCGTGGGAGCCGGCCGCCCGACGTCGCTGTACTTCGTGCGGATCCGAGTGATGTGTGTGTTGACGGTGCAGACGCGTAGGCCGAGTGTCTCGGCGACCTCGGACTTGGAATCCGAACGTAGCTAGGCAAGAAGTACTTCGATCTCGCGGACGCTCAGCTTCGGCTTGTGCTTGCCGTGCTTGGGGTTGCCGACTCGGGACACGTTTGCCTCGATCTTCGGAGAAATGCCGATTGAAGACATGCGAGTAGCGCCTTTCGACGGAGGGGATGGGCGTCGACTGCCGTATTTGCAGAAGGGCTGCTGGCTCAGGGTGCGACTGAGATGAGTATTTCGATCGAGGTGTCTCAGTGGAACGGGTGCAACTCTCTCGATACAGAGTCCATACAACGGACAAATCCCCTACCTGCTCCGATAGTGTGCGTCGCTATGAACTCGAAGGCGGAAGCCGGTACGCACAATCAGGTCGATCCCGCCCGGATCGAGTCGCGTGGGCAGTTTGCTGAGACGCTCACTGCACTGCGGAACGCAGCCGGACTGACGGTCCGCGAAGCCGTCGAGCGTTCGGGTGGTTTGCACGGAACCGTCAGCGGATGGTTTGCCGGCCAACACCTGCCGACGCCGGCGAGTACCCCGATGTTTTTCGCGCTCCTCGAGGCCTGCGGCGTCGATTCCGAGGATGAGCGGCAGCGCTGGATCAGTGCGGTGCAACGAGTGAGACAGTTGACGGCCAGACGACGCGGCGACGCCACCGTTCCGTATCGAGGTCTCGAGTCGTTCCGGCAAGAGGACGCCGAGTGGTTCTTCGGTCGAGACGAACTCACTGCCAACTTGGTTGAGCGGGTGGCGTCGGCGATACGAGGTGTCGGTCGCCGTCAGTTCATGGTGATCGGTGCCTCCGGATCGGGTAAGTCGTCTTTGCTGCGGGCCGGGCTCGCCCCCAAGATCGCCGGGGACGATCCACGGTTCGACGGTTGGCGGGTGGAAACCCTGCAGCCGGGTACGGGAGGAATTCCGTCGTCGATTTCCGACGAACCAACCGTCTTGATCCTCGACCAGTTCGAGGAACTGTGGACGCAGTGCGATGGTGATCGGCGCGAGGAAATACTGCAGACACTCGCGGAACTCGGTGAGAACACCATCGCCGTCATCGGAATGCGCGCCGACTTCTACGGTCTCGCGGCGGAGGAACCGCTTTTGGTGCCGCTGCTCGACGATTCGCCGATGGTGGTCGGGCCGCTGACCGACGAACAATTGCGCGAGGTGATCGTCGAGCCGGCGGTCAAGGCCGGGATGACCGTGCAGAGCGAATTGGTTCAGGTTCTGGTCTCCGAGCTGACACCACGCGGCTCGCGTACGGCGAGCGACCCCGGAGCTTTGCCCTTGCTGTCACACGCACTGTTGGGGACCTGGCAACGGTCGACGCGTAAAACTCTGACCGTCTCGGATTACTACGCCACCGACGGGATTGCCGGAGCCGTCCAGCAAAGCGCGGAGGAAGTGTACGGCGAGCTCACAGAGCGGCAGCAGCAGTTGGCGCGCAGGATCTTCCTGCGATTGGTCAACGTCGACGAAGTGACGCAGACGCGTCGGCGTGCACCGCGCACCGAACTCTTCCTCGGTGACGACGTCGACGACGTGAATACCGTCATCGACCGGTTCGCCTTACGGCGCCTTCTCACCGTCGACGAGGAGACGGTCGAGGTTTCGCACGAGGTGCTGCTGTCCGCGTGGAGTCGGCTTCGCGATTGGATCGACTCGGACCGCGCCGGCCTGGCGGTGCATCGCCGGTTCACCTACGCGGCGCAGGTATGGGAAGACAGTGGACGCGACCCCGGCGCGCTGCTCGGACCCGCACGTCTTCACCTGACGGAAGAATGGCTGCGTTCGGGCGAACTCGGGCTCCCACTGGAACCGAGTCGGACCCGCGCCGCCGACCTCAATGCCACCGAGCGGGAGTACCTCGCCGCGAGCATCGAGCATCGTGATCAGCAGGAATTTGCCGATCGCCGACGTACACGCGTGCTACGACGGCTCGTGACTGCGCTGGCAGCCGCGTCGGTGATCGCTCTGGTGTTGGCGGTGGTTGCGACCGTCGCCGGTATCGGAGCGAATCGTCAACGTGTCCAAGCAGATACCGCGCGAGACGAGGCGATGTCGCGTCAGGTGGCCACCGAGTCGATCAGGATGCGCGAGCGGGATCCGTCGCTGGCGTCGCAGCTTGCTCTGGCGGCATTTGCGGTCAACGAAACGACCGAAGCCCGCTCGGCATTGCTGGATGCGTCGGGCGTTCATTCGGCTACTCGCATCATCGGGCCGCCCGGCGCGATGAAAGCCCGGATCAACCCAGCTGGAACTGTTGTGGCGGTGGGTGGTTCGGACGGGAAGGTCAGGCTTTATCCGATGGTGGACGGTGTTGCCTCAGCCGTTCCGCAGGCGGAGTTCCTCGGAGTCTCGGAGGGCACGGCCCTCTTTGCCGTCGCCTACAGCCCGGACGGACGGCTCCTTGCGACCGGTGGTGCCGGCGGCGCTGCACTCTGGGATGTGTCGGACCCGAAGAATCCGGTCCGTGGAACACTTCCCGTCGACGGTGAACGCGTAGTGCAGGACATGGAGTTCAGCCCAGACGGAACCAAGCTGGTCGCCGGTACCTCGACGCCCGACGTCCTGCGATGGAACATCGACACCTCCACGAATGCCGTTGCTTTGCCTGCTCTTCCGCATCCAGCTGACGGCATTGTCACCGCGACGTTCAGCCCCGACGGACGTTTCCTCGTGGCGGGCGGGCGTCAAGCGACTCTGCGCGTGTGGGACGTCGCGAAGTGGGGTGAGGAATCGGCGCCGATCTTCGCGACCGAGCCCAACGGCACCACCGTCCACTACCTCGGCGTTGCCTTCAGCCCGGACGGACGTGAGCTTGCGGCGGGAACGACTGGCAGGGAGGTGGTTCGGTGGGACATGAGCGATCCGGCGCGCCCTGCTCCCCTCCCGGCGCTGACGGGATTTTCCAGTTACGTCAACGAACTCAACTACGGTAAAGATGGAACACGCCTTGCTGCAGGGAGTTCCGACAACTCCGTGCGCGTGTGGGACCCCCGAACCGGGGCATTGATCGAGACACTTCCGGACAGTGGGGCGGTGACCACAGTCGACTACAGCGATGACGGCCGCAATCTGGTCACCGGGGGACTCAACGGTGTGACTCGCGTGTGGGCTCTTCCGGGTCCGGTCTGGGCGGGAGCTCGGGACACGATCTTCACCAGTCCCTTTGCCGCGGACGGCTCGCGTCTGGTGGCCGGCGTCGGTGCCAGGGGTGGCGCGATGTTGGCGTGGAACACCGAGGATCTCGATCGCCCCGCGGTGATGCCGGAGTTGAAACCGCAAGGGGACGACTCTTTCAGCGGTGCGTCGGCGGTGTCGGCAGACGGGAACCTGGCTGTGAGCGGCACCGGCGGCGGCGGTGCATATCTTTGGGACCTGAGTGATCCGGCGTCGCCACGTATCTACGGCGAGCCTGCGGTATATGTGAAGGGCATCGTGGCGGTTGTCGCGCTGAATCCCGCCGGAGATCTGCTGGCGGTGTCCTCGCAGGACGACAACAGTATTGCGTTGGTCGACGTTTCCGACCCGTCGGCTCCGAAACTGTTGTCGTTGACCGATGTCGGCTCCTACCCGCAGATGATGGCCTTTCAGCCAGGTGCCGACATCTTGGCGATCGCGAACGCCAAGAACGAAGTGGATCTGTGGGACGTGTCGAACGCAGCGTCGCCCCGGGTGGCGGCGACGGTGGGTGGATTCGAAAGCTACGCATTAGCAGTGTCTTTCAGCGCCGACGGAACGCTGTTGGCCGCTGGAAGTGCGGATCACGGTGTCGCCGTGTGGGACGTACGCACACCGTCGGCACCCGAGGAACTCGCTCGTCTCGTCGGCCCCGAGGGCGCAATCTATTCGATCTCGTTCAACCGCGCCGGTGATCGGCTCGCTGCCGGTGTCGGCGACGGAACCGTCTGGCTCTGGGACATCGAGACTCCCTCGCGGTCAACACGATTTGCGACGCTGTCCGCCTACCCGGGTCGCGTCAACGACGCTCAGTTCGCCGGCGAGAGTGACATGATCGCGGGTAGCGGGTCGGACAAGACCGTTCGCTTGTGGGGAATCGACCCCGACGGCGTCGTTGATCGATTGTGCCGCACAGCAGGATCTCCCATCACGGAAGCCGAATGGGAGCGGTACCTGCCCGGTGTTCCCTATCAGGATCCGTGTGCCGGCTGACGCGCTTCAGTTCATCCAGAACTCGAGCGCCGGTTCCCGACCCAGCTCGCCTCCGCTGCCGGTGATCACCAGTCCGGCGGAGGTGAGCTTGTACGTCACGTCCTTGTTGGTGACGGTGAATCCGTTGCCGGTGGGCGTCGGATCGTCGAGTTCGATGGTGGCGCCGTCGCTCAGCCGTTGACCCTTGTAGTAGTAACGCCCGACTCCGGTTTCGCAGATGACGATTCGTGATCCGGTCGTGACGGCGATGGCGACGGCAGGATTGGTGGAGTTGCAGCTGGGGCCGCCGGAGATGAAGCCCTGACGGTTGGTGCCCGAGACGGTCGGCGCTGGTCCGATCGAGGTTGTGACGCGTGGGGGCGTCGTCGTTTTCGGCGCTGTGGTGGGTGCACTCGGTGCCCGAGTCGTGGTCGTGGAGTACGAGTACGGCGTCGTATAGGTGAGACTCCGCGAACTCGCCTCGTTCGCGGCGTTGCCGAAAGCGGCGGCGAGCAGCCCGAAGAACGCGATCCACACGATCACGGCCAGGATGCCGAGTGCGGTGAAGATGTAGCCGATGATCAGTCCGGCAAGGGCGAGTCCGTCGCCTTCTTCGCCGGTCCGTTTGATCTGGCCGCGAGCGATGTGCCCGAAGACGATCCCCAACGGCGCGATGAGGAACGCGAAGACGAGGGCGAGCACCGCGAGTGTGTTCGTCGGCCGCCTGCCGTACGGATCGGGCTGCCCGTACGGAGACGGTTGCCAATTCTGATTGCCCTGGTACCCGTACCCACCCTGATCGCTCATGAGGTGAATCTTGGCATGGACTTGGCCGAAGAGTGCAGGTGATCGCTAGTTTCGGGTACGTGTCTCGAGCTGAGGTGCGATGGTCGGCCAATCGTCGTCGGTCATCGCGAACAGCGCTGTTGTACGCCAACTGCCATCGGCGCGGCGTCGGTGCTTGCGCAGCAGGCCCTCGAACTGAGCGCCGAGCTTTGCGATCGCGGCCCTGGACTGTTCGTTGAACTCGTCCGTGTGCCACTCGACGCGTGCGGCTTCGAGCTGGTCGAAGGCGTGACGAAGCAGGAGCAGCTTCGATTCGGGATTGATCCCGGTTCCCTGAACCGATCGCGACAACCACGTGTATCCGATTGCAAGACTGCGGTTTACCGGGTCGATCTGGTACATGGACGTGGTGCCGACCACGGCGTTCGTCGCGATGTTCACCTGCGCGAAGGCGATCCGATTAGGGTCGTCGGTTGCTGCAGCGATGTACTTCTGTGCCTGTTCCCGATCGGTGATGGGCGATGCGGTCCAACGAAAGATCGCCGGGTCGTCGGCAGCAGCGAGCAGAGCGTCGGTGTGCGCGACGCCCAGGGGTTCGAGTCGGACACGATCACCGGTCAGCGTCGGTGATTCGAACCATGATGCAGTCATCAGGCGTGCTCCCGTGAGTGAGTCGGAAGGTTGTTGTCGGAGTTCGCAATCTGATCGGTCCCACCGGCAAGCGGATACCGCAACGGGACTCGCAGGAACAGGAAGAAGAACACGGCGAGCAGGACGACGTGGCCCCACACGCTCGCCTGGACGACGGCTTCGTACTTGCTCGGATCGAGATTCATGTCCAGTTGGTAGAAGTACCGGAAGATGCCGATACCCAACGCTGCGTCGGCGATCAGATAGGCGACGATCCAGAACCACCGGATCTTGAACAGTACGAGGAAAGGCAGGATCCACAGTGTGTACTGCGGTGAATTGACCTTGTGCAGCAACACGAATCCGCACAGCATCGCGGCACTGACTGCAATCCACGGAAAGTAGCCGTCGCGGACGTAGCGGCGCCAACCCAGATACATCGCGAGCGCGAACGACAACAGGATCATCACCGGAGACAGGATGCTCACCAGTGCGTCGTAGTCGGCGTTGAGTTCGCGAACTCCGAAACCGTAGAAGGGGCGCAAACCCCAGAACCACACCGAGTTGGTGGTGATGTCCGCGCTTCGCTTCTCCTGGAAGCTGAACGACGCGCGCCAGCCTTCGTAGGAAATGAGGGCGAACGGCAGGTTGACGAGGACGACGGTGACGATCGCCGCGCCCGCCGTCATCAGCGCTCCACGAACGTCGTAGCGCTTGCCTTCGGTGCCGCGTAGAAGCACGTAGGCCATGAGCGGCAGCACGAACATTCCCGGGTACAGCTTCAAACAGAAACCGATCGCCAGGATGACGGCCGCCAGAACCGCGCGAGTTCGCAGCGGGATCCGCTCGAACGTCATCAGGAAGATCGCGCCGACGCTGGTGGCCACCACCGGGAGCTCCCAGTTGTGGAATGCGTACAGAACCAGGGGCGGAGTCGCCGACCACACGAGCGCGTACGCGCCGCTCATCTTGCCGAGCATCCACGCCGTGAGCAGTCCGAAAGGAGCCAGGATGAGGGCCGAGTGCAGAAGGAAATCGGTGTCGGTGTGTGAGCCGATACCGCCCAGCCACATCAGAATTCCGCTGAGCACCGGGTATTCGACGGTTCCGCCGGTCAGGAATCCTTCGGGCGTTATCCCTCCGGTGACGAAGGGGAACAGATGCTGATCGATACCTCGTCCGAGCCAGAGCAACTGAATGTCGGAGTAGCAGACGTCGATGTTCTTGTTGACGTCGAAGTTCAGGCTTCGTCCGTCGGACGCGAACGGTGCACCGCCGCATCTGGCCTTGTTGAAATAGCCCAGCGCCATCGTCAGCCCGCACAATCCGACGACCAACGCCAGGATCGACGCCGGGGTCTTGCGGTCTGTTCGCATGATTCTCACCCTAGGGGGCGCAGTGGCTCGCGGGGTGATGCGTCTGCACCACGCGTCGCGCATCGACCTGGCGGTCTTCCCGGAGGGCCGGGACGATTTCCCTGGTCAAGGCCCCTCGTGTAACCTACGAGGGTTGCTGACGCAACGACCCTCCTGCCACGGATAGTCCGTGGCCGTTTTCACTTAGTCCACAGGAGGTGATGAGGTCTTATGCGTCATTACGAATTGATGGTCATCCTTGACCCCAGCCTGGACGAGCGCACTGTCGCTCCTTCACTGGATACGTTCCTCAATGTTGTGCGCCAGCACGGCGGCACGATCGACAAGGTCGATGTCTGGGGTAAGCGTCGTCTCGCCTACGAGATCCTGAAGCATGCTGAAGGTATCTACGCGGTGATCGACATCAACGCCACTCCCGCCACCGTCGCTGAGCTCGATCGTCAGCTCGGTCTGAACGAGTCGGTTCTGCGCACGAAGGTTCTGCGCCACAACAAGTAATTACTGTCGGTAGCGAGCTCTACTCTCGCGCCCAACGGTCTTACATCAATGCAGGAGGAACCACATGGCTGGCGACACCATCATCACCGTCATCGGAAACCTGACGGCTGATCCTGAACTTCGTTTCACCCCGGCGGGTGCCGCGGTTGCAAACTTCACGGTTGCTTCCACGCCCCGCACCTTCGACCGTAATTCCAATGAATGGAAAGACGGCGATGCGCTGTTCATGCGTTGCAACATCTGGCGCGAAGCAGCCGAGAACGTCGCGGAGAGCTTGACCCGTGGTTCACGAGTAATCGTGAGCGGCCGGCTCAAGCAGCGTTCGTACGAAACTCGCGAGGGCGAAAAGCGAACTGTCGTCGAGCTCGAAGTCGATGAAATCGGTCCTTCACTGAAGTACGCCACGGCAAAGGTCAACAAGGCCAACCGTGGTGGCGGCGGTGGAGGCGGCAACTTCGGCGGTTCCTCCGGCGGATCGGGTGGCGGACGTCCGAGCGCTGCACCTTCGGGTGGAGACGATCCTTGGGGCAGTGCGCCTCAGGCTTCGGGCTCCTTCGGTGGTGCGGGCAGCGACGAACCGCCCTTCTGATCCGTACCTGATCAGGAACATCCAGAAAAGAGCAAAGACATGCCGAAGCCGCCCTTGCGCGACAAGGTTATGAAGAAGAAGGTCTGCACCTTCTGCAAAGAGAAGAACACGCAGATCAACTACAAGGACACGACGTTGCTTCGTAAGTACGTCAGCGATCGCGGAAAGATCCGTGCTCGCCGTGTCACCGGCAATTGCGTCCAGCACCAGCGCGACGTTGCCATTGCCGTCAAGAACTCACGTGAGGTAGCACTGCTGCCTTACGCCACCGTGGCTCGCTAAGGAAAGGGAGGAAAGAACATGAAGCTCATCCTCACCGCTGACGTGGACAACCTCGGTGCGCCTGGCGACACCGTGGAGGTCAAGGACGGCTACGGCCGTAACTACCTGCTCCCCCGCGGACTGGCAATCGTCGCCACCCGTGGCGCCGAGAAGCAGGTCGAGGGCATCCGTCGTGCACAGGAAGCGCGCGCTGTGCGCGGCCTGGATCACGCCAAGGAGCTCAAGGCAGCTATCGAGGGCCTCGAGTCCGTAACGCTGACGGTCAAGACCGCCGGTGGCTCGGGCAAGCTCTTCGGTTCGGTTACCGTCGCTGACGTCGCTGCTGCGATCAAGGCTGCCGGTGGACCGGTTGTCGACAAGCGCTCCATCGTGTTGCCGAAGGCTCACATCAAGAACACGGGCAAGCACGCCGTGGTCGTGAACCTGCACCCCGATGTGGTTGCCAAGTTCAACCTGAACGTCGTCGGCGCATAGTCGACTGTTCGTCTCGCCGGGCCCCGCACACTTCGGTGTGCGGGGCCCGACGTTTTGTTTCGGGGTGCGGTGTGCCGCCTGACAGCGTCCCGAATCGGACCTGGGGATAACTCTCACACTGTGATGTTCGACTTGGTGATCAGTGACGAATCGGGCGAGGCAACACGCCCGACACACCGACGCGCCGACTGTGGAAAAACTATTTTCATCAACAGGCCTGTGAAATTGTGGATAGCCATCTACCTGGTCTTTTGTAGCTACTAGGCAAAGTAGTCCCCAAATGCTCCACAGGCGGTGCACACCGTGGGGCGGGAGTTTCCACAAAGCATCCACAGGTTTATCCACAGTCCGGTTTGTATGCGGACCTACTAGTCCCTAACGTCATCTCGGCGTCTATCTACAGCCCGGCCGAATGCGGCTAGGGGATGTCGGTGGGGGCAGGTACAAATGATGAGGGCGCTGCGGTTTCTGGCAGTGTCGTCGAGTGTTTTACGGGAAGGTCTCGCTTGTGGCTGTTGTAGATGATCGAGGACCTTCCGACTTCTCAGGGCCGGACTACCCGGGCCCTCCCGAGGCCGAGCCCGACCAGGAGTTCGGACGCCAGCCACCTCAGGACATGACTGCCGAGCAGTCGGTGCTCGGCGGCATGCTGCTGAGCAAGGACGCCATCGCTGACGTCCTCGAGGTACTGCGTCCGGGTGACTTCTACCGGCCCGCCCACCAGTCCGTCTACGACGTGATCCTGGACCTCTACAGCCGTGGCGAGCCCGCCGACCCGGTGACGGTCTCCGCCGAGCTCGACCGTCGAGGTGAGCTCCGCCGTATCGGTGGTGCTGCCTACCTGGTGACGCTGACCCAGACAGTGCCCACAGCCGCCAACGCCGCCTTCTATGCCGAGATCGTGGCCGAGAAGTCCGTGCTGCGTCGTCTGGTCGACGCCGGTACTCGCATCGTCCAGTACGGCTACGCCGGCACCGAGGGTCAGGACGTGGCCGAGGTTGTCGACCGCGCGCAGGCCGAGATCTTCGAGGTCACCGAGCGTCGAACCACCGAGGACTTCGTACCCCTCACCGAGCTCCTCCAGCCCACGATGGACGAGATCGACTCCATCGCCAGCCGCGGTGGAATTTCCCTCGGTGTGCCCACCGGATTCAAGGATCTCGACGAGATCACCAACGGCCTTCACGCTGGTCAGATGATTATCGTCGCGGCCCGTCCTGGTGTGGGCAAGGCGCTTGCCCTCGATACTCCCCTCGCGACGCCCAGTGGCTGGACCACGATGGGTGACGTTGCTGTCGGCGATCTGTTGATCGACAACCACGGCAAGCCGACGCGGGTTGTTGCCGCTACCGACGTGATGGTTGACCGTCCTTGCTACGAGGTCGAGTTTTCCGATGGAACAGTGTTGGTGGCCGACGAGCAGCATCAGTGGTTGACGGAGACGCGTGCTTCGCGCCGTTCAGCGCAGAACACCAAGACAGGTTACAACCGCTATAAGAATCAAAAGACATTCGCCGAGGTCCGAACCACGGCGGAGATCGCATCGACGGTGCGATGCGCAACGGCGGATGACCGCGTTAATCACTCTGTCGTGAATGCCAAGCCGCTCGACCTACCAACGCAGGATCTCCTTGTCCCGCCCTACACACTTGGCGCTTGGCTAGGTGACGGTTCTACTGCCTGCGCACAATTCACCACTGCTGATCCTGAGATCATCATGTTGATCGAGGCCGAAGGCCTGGTTGCAGTTCCGTCCAAGTCGGCGCATTTGCGCTACAGCCTTAAATTAGCCCCGGAAGATCCCGTCGCTCCGCGCGATTGCGTTGTGTGCGGAAAGAGCTTCGTGCCGTTCACCAGTCAGGTGCGAACATGCGGTCAATCATGCGGCGGCAAAGCACGTTTCATGTCTGACCCTGTACCTGCGCCAACCTGTTCACACTGTGGTGGACCTTCGATCGGGCTGCGACTGTGCCAGAAGTGCCGCAATGAGTACGGCACGGTTCAAGGACGCCTACGTACGATCGGTGTTCTGGGCAACAAGCACATCCCTGTCCAGTATCTCCGTGGGTCCGAGGCGCAGCGTCGTGCGGTTCTTGCGGGGCTTCTCGACACTGATGGAACTGTGACTGCCGGTGGCTCCGTTCAGTTTTCGGTAACCAACGAGCGCCTCGTCCGCGATGCCCAGGAATTAGTGGTTAGTCTTGGCTATCGCTGCCAAATGAGCACAAAGCGAGTCAACGGTCGCACCGAGGCTTCGTCGACTGCATTCACCTTGACCTTCTCGACTGATGACGAAGTGTTCGGTCTTACGCGGAAAGCGATGCTGCACAAGGAGCGTCGAGCGAGTAAAAGCACTGCGCGCAGCGGGTCGCGCTACATTGTCGATGTTCGACCAATTGCGAGTGTTCCGGTTCGCTGCGTCGAGGTCGACAACGCCGACCACATGTACCTGGCCGGTCATTCGATGGTCCCGACGCACAATTCCACGCTCGGAATGGATTTCCTGCGTTCCTGCTCCATCACGCACGGCATGGCCAGCGTCATGTTCTCGTTGGAAATGAGCAAAACCGAGATCGTCATGCGTCTGCTGTCCGCAGAGGCAAAGATCAAGCTCGGCGACATGCGCTCCGGAAAGATGACCGACGACGACTGGACCAAGCTCGCGCGTCGCATGAGTGAGATCAGTGAGGCGCCGCTCTTCATCGATGACTCCCCCAACCTCACCATGATGGAAATTCGCGCAAAAGCGCGGCGGCTCAAGCAGAAACACGACATTCGCCTGATCGTCATCGACTACCTCCAGCTGATGAGCTCCGGTAAAAAGGTCGAGTCCCGTCAGCAGGAAGTCTCCGAATTCTCACGTAGCCTAAAGCTTTTGGCGAAGGAGCTCGAAGTTCCGGTTGTCGCGATCTGTCAGCTCAACCGTGGTCCCGAGCAGCGAACCGACAAGCGTCCGCAGGTCGCCGACCTTCGTGAGTCCGGATCGCTCGAGCAGGACGCCGACATGGTGATTCTGCTGTACCGCCCCGACGCGACCGAGCGAGACGATCCCCGTGGCGGTGAAGCCGACCTGATTCTGGGTAAGCACCGTAACGGCCCGACCGCGACAATCACTGTGGCGCACCAGCTTCACCTGTCCAAGTTTGTGGACATGGCCCGGGGATAGTGGCTGCCGCCATCGCCTGAAGGTGGGACGGATTTCAGATCTTGTGAGATCCTGCTACAAGCACCAATTCGATTCCACTAGTGCAAAATTCGGTTTTTCTACAGGTGGGGTAGTGCTGCAGTGAGGAAGACGGCGCCGAAGGCGATTCCGGCAATGCCGGTGAGGATCCCGACCACGCCGGCGGTGTTGTCGCCCAGATCGCGTCCGGGGGTGTCGGGTCGGCGCGCTGCCAGGGCGGTTCCGATGGCGGCGGCACCGAGGAGGATGCCGAGGCCGAACATCCAGAACGTCAGTATCGAGAGTGCACCGAGCATCAACGCCATGTCGCTGTATTCATCGCTGGTGATCGGACGGTGGTGATCCCACCAATCGGGTGGAGTGTGCGCGCGGGATTCGGTGTTGTCGGTGTTGTCGGATTGTTCGTGCGGGGGGATAGTGGATGCAGTCATGGCAGCTAAAGGGTTCTCGCGCTGATTCTTTCGTGTGGTGGATGTACCGGTGTGCGCCACGGGTGTGCAGTGGGAGATCGAAACGATGGTGGGTGAGGCCCGAGAACCCATCGCGTGTCCTCGGGAGTCACCCCACCATCAAAGCGGTGTTCGGGCCAGGCGGATCAGGCTTCGATCTGCACCTGTGTTGTCGATCCGGCGTTATCGGTTCGGGAGGGTGGTCCGGAGGAGACCTCGATCCGCCGCGGTTTCGCCTTCTCTGCGATCGGCAACGTCACCGTCAACACGCCGTTGTCGTACGAGGCCTCGATCTGTTGGGCGTCGATGTCGTCGCTGATGGACAGCTGCCGTTTGTATGTTCCAGCGAAACGCTCACTCGCCAGCCAGCTCACACCCTCTTCGGAGAGGGCGGTGCGGTGCGCGGTCAACGTCAGGGTCGAGCCGTCGATGTGGACGCCCACTGATCCTGGGTCGACGCCCGGAAGATCGGCGTGCAGGACGTACTGGTCCTCGACCTTGTAGAGGTCCATCGGCATGAACCGTGGACTGCGTCCGTTGCCGGTTCCCGCGGCGAGTACGGACTTGGTGATCGCGTCGATGTCGGTGAAAGGATCGAAACGAAGCACAGCAACACACCTCCCATGTCGTGAAAAGAAAGGTCACCGCCACTGTGGCGGTTGACCGAACTTACTGTGCGAGAACATGATAACCACACGAATTAGCACTCTGCAACCGAGAGTGCCAGAAGCTTTGGGGAAGTGTTCCGGTCCCTGAAGATCGCTGCTTTGCCTGGTCCCGACAAAAGCGGTGGCCGCCTTCGGCCTCGATTCGAAGCGGGCGGCGCGGTACGGCACTTCGTCAGTAGCGGCGGTGCGGCAACGGATCCGCCGGAGCCCCGACTCTGCGTGTGCGAGTCGGGGCGTATGACCGACGTCGGCATTGAGCACACAACACCGATGACCCACTATCCGTGCGAAGTCGACGTTCATGTCGTCCGCACATCTTCAACCATAAACAGTGCGATCGGTATAAATCATGTTCAGTCGCCTTCGATGCCAAGAAGTGACATGGCCGTTTGCATGGCAAGGTGAACATCTTGGTCGTCACGCTAGCGGCGCAGTAGCCGCGGTGCCTGGAAAGGTGGCCCGTTCCTGGTATTTGGTTTGCAGACGTCTGTTCCGAATGCTTTTGCAAAATAGGTCTTTTCCCGATGTTTGCGGGTGGATCGGGCATCGAACATCGCGGGTGCTCGTTCGTCGGAGTCGCTGCGAACGATGTCCGTGTTCGTGCACACACCGAACCGGCTGTAAGGGAGAACACTTCGGCCACCGTCAAAGCTTGCTCATCACAATGGAACTGGGACTTTCGACCCTGTCGTCTACAAGCAGTGCGCAATAACCTTCGTCGGGTCGGGGGCACCCGTTCCGTTCGAGGGGGCAAACAATCGGGCGGGTGTTCGTCAAGGCAAGGCCATATCACCCTCGCTGGTCTCCTTGCCGGGCCTTGAGCTGTGCGCGCCCAGAAGTGCTCAGGGCCCGCCCGATGCGGGGATCGAGAAAGTGAAGACGAAAGGTTCTCAGATGAGCCGAAGGAGTGATCGCCGATCGACAAGTTCTGCTCGCCGCCTGGCCACGCGGATTACCGGTGTCAGAGGTTCGGCGTGTAAGCCGAACTCGCTCACGGCAGAAGATCTGAGGGCTGTAATCGAGTCCCTCACTGGAGTTCTCGCTGCTCGAGAATCGAGCGCGGAAACCGCACCTCTCGCCGGAAATCCTCCGTCGTCGACGCCAACTGACAGGCAGTTCTGAATCGCACCGGTATTTTCGCAGCCGGACAGCATATTCGAACTCAGACGCGCTGTCAGCCGGGACGGGTGGTAATCACAGAAGTAGGTGGAAGATGTCGAAGGCGACTGTCCATTGGGCTGTGCCGGGGTTCTTGCGGTCCGGTTCGACCGTGGCGAAAGTTTGCGCCAGCGCTACGCTCAACCCTCCTGCGATCAGCGGCAGTCGTTGCTCTGTCTCCTCTGAGAGGGCCACGTCCAAGGGCGGGCGGGCCGTGAGCTGATCGAGCAGCGGTTGAAGTTCGATCTCCTCGTCGAGTTTTTCGAACCGGTGAATGCTCTCCTGTAATCCCTTGGTGATCGGCAGGTCCCACGGTTCGATCACGTCGCGCAAGTTTGCTTTCGCGGAGGCTTTCCCGATCAGGATCACGTCGTAGATCTTGTCGTCGATGAAATCGGTATAGCGCTTGAGATCGTTCCGGTCGACCTGCAGTCCGGCCGCTGCCCTGAAGAACCGCTGGAATTTCACGGTGCCCATTACTGGCATGTCGTCAGCTCCTTTCGAAGTATTCATGGATTTGGCGTACGGCCATCGCTCCTTCACCGACGGCGGATGCGACTCGTTTCACCGAACCGCGGCGGATGTCGCCCGCCGCAAACAGGCCGGGCAGGCTGGTTTCGAGCGTCCTGGACAGGCCGCCGTTGATTGGCAGGCTGCCGTCCGCTCGTGCGTGGATCGCGTCCACACCGGTGAGGACGAAGCCGTGGTCGTCGAGTGCGATCGCGTCGGCAAGCCACCCTGTGTGCGGTACTGCCCCGATGAAGACGAACAGGGCGCGCACCCGAATCGTGTCCTGGTCGCCGGTGCGATTGTCCTCGACCGCAATTGCTTCGAGGTATTTCTCGCCGTGGACCGCACGAATCTCGGTGTGCCGGTGCACGGTGACCCGCGGATGGTGTTCGATCTGGTCGACCAGGTATCGGGACATGCTCTTCCCGAGGTCATCGCCGCGGATGAGCAGGTGCACCTGTGAGACGTGCTCGGCGAGGAAGACGGCGGCCTGGCCGGCGGAGTTGCCGCCACCGACGATGGCTATCGGGTCGGTGCCGCATATCCGTGCTTCCTGATGCGTTGCGGCGTAGTACACGCTTGTTCCTTCCAGCGCCTCGATCCCCTGAACGGCCAACTTGCGGTACCGCGCCCCGGCGGCGAGCACAACGGCCCGGGCGTGCACCGACCCGCCGTCCGCCAGTCGGAGCACGTGGTTCCCGGCCTCGGATCCCAAACCGGTCACTTCTGCCGACACCAGGATTCGGGCGCCGAACTTCCCGGCCTGGAGCACGGCTCGCTCGGCCAATTCGGAGCCGGAGACCCCGGCGGGGAATCCCAGATAATTCTCGATCCGGGATGAGGTACTGGCTTGGCCGCCCGCAGCGATCCGCTCCAACGTCACCGTGTTCAACCCGTCCGAGGCGCCGTACACCGATGCGGCCAGGCCGGCCGGTCCGGCACCCACGACGACGAGGTTGTAGACGTCCTTGGCTGCGTCCGCGACGGGTGCCGGGACAGGAAGCCCGACGACGCGTGCGAGTTCCGCATTCGTCGGATTGCGCAGCACCTTCTCGCCGTGCCAGATCACGACGGGTGTGTCCTCGGGTGCGACGTTCAGGCTGCGTAGCAGCTGCTCCACTCGTTCGTCCTGTTCCAAGTCGAACCACTTGTGGGGCAGACGATTTCGCATCGCGAACTCACGAAGTCGCAACGTATCCGGGGAGAAGCAGGAGCCGATTATCCGGAATCCGGAGCCGAGCCCGATCAGCAAGTGCCGACGCACAAGGTAGGCGCGCAGGATCAAATCGCTGAGCACGGGATCGTGGGCAATCAGCTCGCGTACCTGCTCGGCCGGGACGACGAGTATCTCGCCGTCCTCGATCGCTTCGGCGGTGAAGAACGCCACCTGACCTTCCAGGAGTCCGAGCTCGCCCAGGAAACGCCCAGGACCGTGCACGCGCAGTATCCGGCGCTCGCCGTTCGCGTCGCCTTCGTCGACGACTGCGATCTTTCCGGAAAGGACGACGACGAAATCGTTGTCAGGCGCGCCTTCTCGGATCAGCACCTCGCCGGCGTGAACCGGTCGACGCGAGCCACCGACCTCGAGCTTTGCGACCTGGTCGTCCGTCAGCCGCGGGAAGGCGCCCTCCTCGTCCGGGGTCTCGTCGTCGACCGGCGGGCTGTACCCGATGGGTGAGGCGCCCTCAGACGAAGTTCTGGTCGACATAACACCACCGCCAATCCTCGCCGGGCTCCATCGACTGGACGATCGGATGCCCGATGGCGTGAGCGTGAGCACTCGCGTGCCTGCCCGGCGAAGAGTCGCAGCAACCGACGTGTCCGCACGTCAGGCACAGCCTCAGATGCACCCACGGGGTGCCGAGGCGAAGACATTCCTCGCAGCCTTGCGGGGTACGGGGCACCACGGCCCGGATCGCGGTTACATGTGGGTCCGCATGGACAGGACTCATGACTTCGCCTCCTCGCCGGCATTTTCCGAGAGCGCCTGATCGAGCCACGTGCGCAGCTGGGGGACCGGAGCTGCGCCCGACTGGCGAGCGAGAACCTCACCCCGGTCCATCACCAGCAGAGTCGGCACGGCGCGGACGGTGAATCGTTCAGCCGTCCGGGGTGCAGCATCGACGTCGACCTTGACCAGCTTGATCTGGCCGGCGTGTTCTCTGGCGAGCTGCTCGAGCGCGGGGCTGACCATGCGACACGGGCCGCACCACGTCGCCCACAGATCCACGAGCACAGGCACCGACGATTTTTCGACGATCTCCGCGAAGTCACCGTCTCCCGCCGCGGCGATCCAGGGCAGCGGCTCGTGGCAGTTGCCGCAGCGAGGTTTTCCTTCCCCTGCTGCCGGGATGTTGTTGGTCTTGCCGCAGTTCGGGCACTTCACCTTTTCGGATCCCATGACCAGTTACCTCTTCTCAGGCCGCCGCGAAGGCGGGTTCGGCATACGCGACGGCAAGCTCGCCGCCGTCCACCGTGACGCTGATGGTGCCGTCCGGTTTGATCTCGCCGCGCAACAGTGCACGGCCGATCTTGGTTTCGACCTCGTGTGCGATGTATCGGCGCAGCGGCCGCGCACCGTAGACAGGGTCGAACCCGTGTTCGGCGATCAGTCGGCGTGCCTCCGGCGTGATTTCCAGGTGTATCTGTCTCTCCGACAACCTGTTTCGAAGGTCGGTGAGTTGCAGTTCCACTATGTACTCGATCTGGGGCAGGGTGAGTGGGGAGAACAGCACGATGTCGTCGACCCGGTTGAGGAATTCGGGGCGGAAATGCCCGCGCAGTTCTGCCATCACCCGTTCCCTGGCGTCCGGCTTGATTTCGCCGTCGGCTGTGACCCCGTCGAGGAGATGCTGGGATCCGATGTTGGAGGTCATGATGATCACCGTGTTCCGGAAATCGACTTGCCTCCCTTGAGAATCGGTGATCCGGCCGTCGTCGAGCACCTGCAGTAGGGTATTGAAGACGTCGGCGTGGGCCTTCTCGATCTCGTCGAAGAGCACCACGGAGTACGGCTTACGCCGCACCGCCTCGGTGAGCTGGCCACCTTCGTCGTACCCGACGTATCCGGGAGGTGCACCGATGAGCCGACTCACCGTGTGCCGTTCCTGGTAGTCGCTCATATCGAGGCGCACCATGTTGTCTTCACTGTCGAATAGGGCGCTGGCCAATGTCTTTGCAAGCTCGGTCTTTCCGACGCCCGTCGGGCCCAGGAAAATGAACGAACCGATCGGTCGACGAGGATCACGGATACCGGACCTCGCCCGGATCACAGCGTCCGCGACCAGTTGCACCGCCTCGTCCTGACCGACGACCCGCTCGTGCAGGATCTCGTCGAGCTTCAACAACTTCTCCCGCTCACCTTCTTGCAGCCGGGCGACCGGGATACCCGTCCATGCGGCCACGATCTCTGCGATCTCGTCTTCGGTGACCACTTCACGCAGCAACGGATTTCGGCCTTGTCTGGTGGCCAGTTGCTCCTCCGCCGCCTCGAGCCGGCGTTCGAGCTCGGTGATCTCGCCGTATCGCAACTCGGCTGCCCGATTGAGGTCGTAGTTGCGTTCGGCGGCCTCGGCCTCGACGCGCAACCGTTCCAAATCTCCTCGCAGTTCTTGCACCCGCCGGATCGCCTGCCGCTCCGCCTCCCATTGAGCGTGCCGGGCGTCTGCCTCGGCCCGCAGGTCGGCCAGCTCCTTGCGCAATTCTTCGAGGCGCGCTTTGCTGGCCGCGTCCGTTTCCTTGGACAGTGCGGCCTCTTCGATCTCCAGACGGGTCACCTTCCGGGTGAGCTCGTCGAGTTCGGCAGGCATCGAATCGATTTCGGTGCGGAGCCGAGCGCATGCCTCGTCTACGAGATCGATCGCCTTGTCCGGAAGGAAGCGGTCGGTGATGTACCGGTGCGAGAGGGTCACGGCGGCCACCAATGCACCGTCTTGAATTTTCACGCCATGGAACACCTCGAGGCGTTCTCGAAGTCCGCGCAGAATCGAGATCGCATCCTCGGCACTGGGCTCGTCGACGAGAACGGTCTGGAATCGACGCTCCAGTGCCGCATCGGATTCGATGTGCTTGCGATACTCGTCGAGAGTGGTGGCACCGATCATGTGCAGTTCGCCGCGTGCGAGCATCGGTTTGAGCATGTTGCCGGCATCGAGAGACCCCTCGCCGCCGACCGAGCCCGCTCCGACCACGGTATGCAACTCGTCGACGAACAACAGGATGCGCCCCTCGGCAGCCTTCACCTCGGACAGCACGGCCTGCAGTCGCTCCTCGAACTCGCCGCGGTACTTCGCACCGGCCACCAGAGAACCCATGTCGAGCGAGAAGATCGTCTTGTCGCGTAGGCCCTCGGGCACGTCGCCGCGGACGATCCGCTGGGCGAGACCCTCGACAATCGCAGTCTTACCTACACCGGGGTCGCCGATCAGCACCGGGTTGTTCTTCGTTTTCCGGCTCAAGATCTGAGTTACCCTGCGTATCTCGGCATCCCGGCCGATGACCGGATCGAGTTTGCCTGCCCGTCCCTCGGAGACGAGGTCGCGCCCGTACTTCTCCAATGCCTCGTACGCCCCCTCCGGGGTTGCCGACGTGACACGCTGATTGCCGCGCACCTTCGTCAGCGCTGTGAGGAAGGCGTCCCGTGTGACCCCGTGACTGGCGAGGACCCGCCCGGCCGCGCTGGCCGATCCTTCCTCGGAGAGGGCCATCACAAGATGCTCCACCGACACGTAGGAATCCTTGAGTCTCTTCGCCTCCCGCTCTGCGGCATCGAGCAGCTTGGCCAGACGCTGGGTGATCATCACCTGACCGGGGGTCGCGCCGGGGCCGCTGACCTTCGGCCTACGCGACAGTTCACGATCCAGATCGGATCGAAGTGCTTCGACATTCGCGCCGGCCTGTTCGAGCAGTCGGGGCACCAACCCATCCTGCTGATCGACCAATGCGAGCAGCAGGTGCTCTCCGTCGACTTCGGTGTGGCCCATTCTGGTCGCAACATTCTGGGCTTCCTGCAAGGCTTCTCGTGACTTTTCGGTCAAGCTGCCGGTGTCCATGAGGATGTCCTCCTTCTGCGGGCCGCTGTTTCGAGTCTTTCGATTCGATCCAGCAGATCGAGCACGAGCCCGATTGCCGAGTAGTTGAGACCCAGACCCGTCCGCAGTCGTTGGATGCGTGCGGCGTGGGTCACTTCGGATGGGTCGAACGACATCTCTCCGCCGGCGTAGCGGTGGGCGTCGAGCAGTCCGAGAGCCACGAGTTTTCGTGCCAGATCCGGGTGCAGGCCAGTACGTTCGGCGAAGGCGTCCGGCGACAATCCGGTACGGCGAACCAATACGTACTGAGTAATCGGCGTTGAGGTGCTCATGTCTCTTTCCTCGGATTGAAGTTCGATTCGGCGCCCAACTGCTCGAACAGTTCGCGTTCACGTGCTGTCGGTTTCGGCGGAACCATCACCTTGATTTCGGCGTAGAGGTTGCCGTTGGCACCGCGCGGATTCGGCATTCCCTCTCCGCGCAGGCGCAGCTTCCTACCAGTCGAAGAGCCAGGCACCACTTTGACTTTCGCCTCTCCGCCCGGTGTGGGAACGACGACTGTCGACCCGAGAACCGCCTCCCATGGCGATACGGGCAGATCGACGTAGATGTCCCGACCCTGCACGCGGAACCGTGAATGCGGTTTGATCCGCACCACGAGGTACAGATCCCCAGGCGGCGCGTCACCGTTGCCTCGGCCTCCTTGCCCGGCCAACCGGATTCGCTGGCCGTCCAGGACGCCGGCTGGAATGTCGACGTCATACTGCCGTCCGTCCAGTCTGAGAGTGCGTTTTCCGCCCTGATAGGCCTCTTCCAGAGCCAGTTCCAGTTCGGCCTCCTGATCGGCGCCGGGAATCGGTCCGAACCCACCGCCTCCGCCGAACATCTGCCCGAAGAGGTCTTCGAAGTCGACGGCACCCTCACCACCGACACCGTGGCCGAAGTGCACCCGTCTCCCGCCACCGCCGTACCCGGCGGCGTTTGCCCGCACCCGTTCGTCGTAATCCTCGGGTACATGCCGGAAGTCGTCACCGAATCGGTCATAGCGTTTCCGGGTGTCCGGGTCGGACAACACCTGATAGGCCTCGTTGACCTCCTTGAACCTGTCCTCCGCAGTGGGATCCTTGTTCACATCGGGGTGGTACTTGCGGGCCAGCTTGCGGTACGCCTGCTGAATTTCGTCGGTGCCGGCGCCCTTCGGTACGCCGAGTACTTCGTAGTAGTCACGGGCCATCGGTGCTCACCCCTCTGGGCGGCTGACGACCACCGCGGCGGGCCGCAACTGTCGCCCGTCCTCTCCATAACCCGGGCGCAAGACCTCGACCACGGTCCCGGATGGAAGGTCGGGTCGGGTTACCACACTGACCACCTCGTGGAGTTCCGGGGAGAACGGCACACCGGCCTCGTCGTGGCGCTCGAAGCCGAGTCGTGAGAGCACCTGTACCGCCTGGTCCCGGATCGCCTTCACACCTTCGACGACGGCCTGCGGATCGCTGCCTGCGTGTGCAAGCGCAAGCTCCAAGTTGTCCAGTATCGGCAGCCACGCCGCCGAAACCTTCGCTACTTCCGCGGCGCGTTCACGGTCCAGATCTTTGGCGTATCGCTTGCGCAGGTTGTCCAGATCTGCGACGGCCCTGCGCCAACGGTCCTCGAGTTGAGACAGCTCGTCTGCCGTCTCGGCGCGATCGGACTCGGTCTTGCTTTGATCCGTGTCGGCGCTGTTGTCAGTCGGCTCAGTCGTCGAATGATCTGCAGACATTTCCATCGTGCGCCTCAGCTTCGATCGAATTCGGCGTCGATCACGTCGCCGTCATCCGACGACGCAGCATCAGCGCCGCCTGCTTGCCCGTCGTCCGACTGGTCCGGCACAAGTCCGTAGAGCAGCTGTTGCAGCTCCGAGGTGAGGGGCTGAACCTCTTCGGGTGAAGCGCCGTCCTGCACGGCCTTTCGGGCGTCGGCAACCAGCATCTCGGCCCGCGCCTTCTCATGCGGCGGGGCACTGTCACCGAGTTCGGCGAGTCGCCGCTCCACTTGATACGCAACCGAATCGAGCCCGTTGCGCGCGTCGACCGCCTTGCGCAGCGCCTCGTCCTCACCCCGGTTCCGTTCGGCCTCCGCCAACATGCGCTCGACCTCACCCTGATCCAGGTTGCCCTGTTCACTGATCGTGATGCTCTGTTCCTTGCCGGTATCCTTGTCGCGAGCGGTGACGTTCAGGATGCCGTTGGCGTCGATGTCGAAAATGACTTCCACCTGGGCCTCGCCACGTGGCGCGGGGCGGATGTCTTCCAGCCGCCGAACACATCATGATGTCGTTGTGGCAAAGCGTCAGTGTTTGTTTCGTTACATCAGCGACAGCTGAGCTTGGATACGACATGGACGATCTTTGCGGGCAAATGTGTTCGGGTGAGTGGTGCCCTCAGGGGTGCTCGGAAGGCTAGGGGAAGTCGCGGTCACATTCGTTGTAGTCGAACCATGGCGATGGTTACCTGTGGGTTCGCTGCCAGGGTTGTCGGAAGGTGCGGCGTAGCTGGCAGCTGTGGTACCCATGGTTTTCGTCCGCTCGCGGTGGAGGATTAAAGTCTGTGCCGATGTCCAGGCCCTCGTCTCTGCCCCGGATCCGGTTGACGGCGAGGATGTGCGCGGTCGTCCGATCCCGGCGGTTTGAAATCGCTTTCCTCCTTGCACCACCCGTGGGTACTACGTGAAAGGCCGATTCCGATGAGTTCGACCTGCCGTGGCACTTTCGTGTTCTTGGCGGACACTCGACACTCTGTGTGAAGGGGTTGGTTTCAGGCCGTTTTTTCGTGTTCGACGCGTCTGCTGGGCCCTGAGTCCCGAGCCGCGTTATCTCTCCTGCATGGTGGGCCGGCGCTCCACGTCGGGTAAATGTGGAGCGCCGGTCCGGGCAGAACCCTCAGAGATGGTTCGTGGGATTGGCGGAACTGCGGGAAGCGACTAAACAGCCGGTGGCAGCGATGGCCAGTAAGACTGCTGTCAGGATCAATGCGGTATGAAACGCGGCCGCCGGATTGGCGCCGCCATTGACCCGGATCGCGAAGACGGCACCGAGAACGGCCGGTCCGAGTGCCCCGCCGTACTGCCTCATGGCGGTATTCGCGGCTGCAGCCATGCCTGCGAGGTGCCAAGGCACAGCGTTGATTGCTGCCGTTGATACCGAGGTCATCATGACAGCAACGGAAAAGCCGTAAATCGCAAGGCGCCACGCGAGGTCGGCAAACCCGGTCGACTCGTCGACTACGGTCAGGAGCAGCATTCCTACCGCAGCCAAAGCCAGTCCGCCCGCAAGGAGTGTCATTGCATTGAACCGATGCATCGTCAAGCCCACAAGAGGGTTGATCAGGGCGCCGATGCCGGTGACAAACAGTAGCCGCCAGCCTATTTCGAGCGGCGAGAGCTGCTGAACGGACCCAAGGAAGAGGCTGAGAAGGAACATGCTGCCGACAATCGAGAACAGTGCGATGAACGCTGAGAAGCCCGCTGCCGAGAACGTGGGCGCACGGAACAGCGCTAAATTCATCAGCGGCGTGGTGGCACGGAGTTCGATGATCACGAATGTAGCGAAGGCAACCGCTGCAACCCCGAGGCCGATTATCGCGTGAGGTGAGGTCCACCCGCTGGCGCCACCCTCGATGATGCCGTAGATCGAGGAAGCGATCGCGATCGTCGCCGAGATCTGTCCGGGCCAGTCCAGGTGACGACCTTTGGGTGACTGGGATTCAGGCAGTTTGGCGATCGCGAACATGCCCGCTCCGGCCGCCAGAACCGCAGTCGGAGCGAAGATCCATCCCCACTCTGCGAACTCCAGGATGCCGCCGGCCACCAGTGGCCCGAGTGCGAGGCCAAGCATCATTCCGGTAGCCCAGAGTCCGATGAACTTGCCACGCTCGCGAGGGTTGGGTACAGCGTGCCCGATGAGCGCGAGCGTGGTGGGCAGCAACATACCTGCGCCCAGCCCGGATACGGCTTGCCCGGCCCACAGGAGGTGAATAGTCGAGACGTCGGCCAAGGTTCCCGCGACTCCCGCGATGGCAGCTCCGAGGATCGTCAGCAGCATACCGATGAGGTAGATGCGTCGCCGTCCGTAGAGGTCGCCGAAGACTCCGGCTGACAGGACTGCGGCGGCCATGGGAATGACGTAGGAGTCGGAGACCCATTGGAGGTCTGAGGTACTGGCACCCGTGGCGTTGCCGATAGTGGTGAGCGCAACGGCGACAGCAGTGATCGGGACGTACGTGACGAACACGCCAAGCACGGCGAGACCGATGGTCATTTCCCGGCTGCGGTGCTCGTCGATAGTCCCAGGCATGTCTTCCGCATGCTCGGTGATGGATGACGACATTGGGGTGTGACTCCTTCTCGAATGTGCACTAAATCGATATAGTAAATCGATATAGTGAAAAGGTAACAGATGGGTCGGCCGCAGACCGATACAGTGAGGGCTGCCGATAGGAGCTGGAAATGCGAAGTACGACGCGGACGACCTTGCGTGACGTCGCTGCGGCCAGTGGAGTATCTGTGACCACTGTGAGTTTCGTGCTCAACAACAATCCGAAGCAGACCATCCCGATCGCCACGCGGGAGCGCGTCCAGCAAGCCGCGCGCGACCTCGGCTACGTGCCACACGGGACCGCTCGCGCTCTCCGCGAGGGGTCGTCGCGCATCGTCGTCCTCAACATCGCAATCGGACGAGAGAGCAACTATTCACGTAGCTACATTCGCGGCCTCGACGACGAACTCGCCGCCCACCAGCACGTTCTGCTTGTCAAATTCGGGCCCTCCTCCGCGGAATCGACCCGGCAGGTTGTCGACGCGATAACACCGCGGGCCGTCCTGACATTCGGGGAGGCATATCTGAACGGCAACGAACGCGACGACGGCAGTTGGACAGGAGGTCTGGCCGCGACTTCTGCGCTACAGATCAACCACCTGGCCAGCCGCGGCCACACCAACATCGCTATGGCACTGCCCAGTCATGGCACCGACCTGCGTGACGTCCGTCTACGGTTCGCACGCGAGTCCGCTGCAGCGCTCGACTTGGCACCGCTCACATCCTTCACGATGCCGTCACCGAGGGACGCCGGAACCGATGCACTGCAGGAGTTTCGCGCGTCCAACCCCACGGTGACAGCGGTCGCGGCTTTCGACGACGACGTCGCGCTGCGAACTCTGGCAGCCATGAGAGATCTGAAACTCACAGCGCCTCGCGACCTGGCTGTCATCGGGTTCGACGCCACCGAATACGGGGCACTCGCGACCCCACCACTGACAACCGTCCACACCGACGCCGAAGCCCACGGGCGTCTCGCAGCACGCGGTGCCCTCGGGATCGATATCTCGGACGTAGATCTCATTCCCGGGCGGGTCATTGTGAGAGCGACAGCGTGAGGTTCCGGAGTCGGGTATCGCTCTGCGGCGAGCATGATCCACTGCCGTGCTCTGGCGGATACCGGCCGTGGTACCGGTGGCGCTGATCGTGGTGGTCGCTCAGGCTGGCATGCGCAAGGTCCTATCACAGCAACTGACGCCGAGCAGAAGTTTGGGTACGTCGCCAAAGTTCGTTTGTGAGCGTCCGATCGGGCTGGGCAATCAGTCACAGCGCAGATCGGCGAGCGGTAGGTCCGGACGAAGGACTGCTCGATGGACACGAGTTAGGCCGTGCGTTTCGGCCTTGACGTGGGCAAATCTGACCACCACGCTGTAGGCCTCGACAACCAAGGGGCGCGTCTGTACGACGAAGCCCTGCCCAACGACGAAACCCGATTACGGGTGTGTTCGACCAACGTGCCACGCACGGACCGATCTTGATCGTGGTCGATCAGCCCAACACCATCGGCGCATTGGCCGGTCGCAGTGGCCTGCGGGTGCGTTCATCAGGTGGCCTACCCACCGGGGCTGTCGACGCGCCGGATAGCCGATCTGTATCCCGGCCAGGCCAAAACCGATGCCTGTGACGCGTTCATCAGCGCCGACAGTGCCCGAACGATGCCGCACACCCTGTGCAGAGTCGACACCGGAGATGACACCCGCACCGAACTCGGCGTGCTCGCCGGTTTCGATGACGACCTGGCCGGCGAAGCCACTCGAATCAGCAACCGAATCCGAAGGCTGTTGACAGGCATTCGCCCAGCTCTCGAACGAGTGCTGGGCCCACGGATCACCCATCGGGCGGTGTTGGAGATCCTGTCTCGCTGCGGCGGCCCGGCCGGGCATATGCGCAGCGGGCACCTGCAAACTGGCCGCGATCGCCACCAAACATGCGTCGCGTATGGGCGCTCGAAACTTGCGTGTTCATTGAAAGAGGTTCTTCAGCAACGCAATTCCATCGGCGACGACGTGGAGAGGATGCTCGATGACCACTCTCTTTCCCGGGTCCTGACCTCCGTGCAGGGGGTGGGAGTCAGGACCGGCGTAAGGATCCTGCTCGAAGTAGGCAATGGATCAGCATTCGCCTCCGCTGGCCACCTGGCCGCCTACGCCGGAATCGCACCTGCGACCCACCGGTCTGGGATCTCGATCCGCGGAGAACGCCCGCCCGGTCAGGTAACCGCAAACTCAAGCGCGCGCCGTTCCTCTCGGCTTTCGCTGTACGCCACGACCCGGCCACTGCATCTATTACGACCGAAAACGCGCCGACGGCAAGAACACAATGCAGCCTTGATTTGCCTGATCAGACGCCGCTGTGACGTCGTCTGCGCCATGCTCAAGAACAAGACCCTCTACCCGCACCAGTCCGATACGAAATCGCTGGAACGCGCGCCCTTATCTCGCGAGCAACGACGCTAGGACGTCGGTCGTCGTATTAAGGTTGACGCCGATACTTTCGAGATCGGTCAGCCGCTCGGAACTCGTCTGCGACACGGCATCGGTGACCAGCACCGTCCGAAAGTCTCGTTCGCTCGCGTCGAACAGAGTCGCTCGCGGACAGTTCGGCAAATTGCATCCGGCCACGACAACAGTGTCACAATCCTGTCGGCGCAGGAGCGACTCCAGGTCGGTGCGATGAAATGCACTCCATCGTGGCTTGAACAGCACGATCTCGCACGGGCCGACGGTCTGTGTCTTTCCTGCGAGAAGCAATTCCGTGTCCAATCGGAACCCCTGCGGGAGAACACCTTCCGCGACTTGCGATCCGACCGTTTCCGGCGCGGCCACCTCGGCACCCGCTTCGATCACGTGGCGCCGCAATAGGTCGACATCCGAACTCCCTGGTGCGTACAAGCGAACTACGTGGACTACAGGACGTCCGGCACGCCGGAAGGCCTTCACCAGCGACGCGACGTTCGGCACGACGCCCGTCGTGCCCTGGATCGCTGCTTGCCCGTCGTCGAGAAAGTCGCGTTGCAGGTCGATGACGACCAGTGCAGAACGGTCCCATCTCGGCGTGATGTAGTCCGTCATGTATGCCCCTCCTGCGAGGATCTCAGCCAGGCTCATTCCGTCGATTGATCAGGCAGCCAGCGTAAACGACTGATCGCACGCACTACCGCAGCGACCCTCACCCAGCGGCGCAGCGTCCTCCGATCACCTGATCCACATCAGGATTGACCAGACATAGGGCACCCCCGGTCGGGGCAGAGAAAGGGGCAGGGGTGGCCTATGGGTTGTCGATCGCGTTCGCGTCGAGCACGTGACCCGACGGTCGCTGTCGTTGTCGAGCTGCCAGGGCTACTCGGCACGTGCACCGTAGAACCGTGCCGAGACCGATATCAAGCGGCGCGGGAAAGATCGACCGGACGGCGGCACTACACGGAGGAAATGCATACGGTCACACTACGACGACCAGGAACAAGGCCACGATGGGTGGAGGCGCGATTAATGCGTTGGCCGACTTCGATCTGTCGCTCGTTTCCGCTGAGGACGATGTAGCCGCGATTCGTGCGCGACTGGAAATGGGAGGCATTTTCCATCGTTGAAGTAATGTCGCAGCACGATGTGATGGCCGATTGGAACTGCCCAGTGCCGATAGCGGGAGAGTTGGGGGCGATGTTTGGCGGATCAGTCGGGGTCTGTCTTGCTCGGCGAGAGTGGGTGATCACCCGGGTTCCGCCGTGGGGGTGGTTCGTGATCGCGGCCGCATTTCCGGAGCGTCCGAATGCGTCACGTGCAGAACATATGTCACGACTTGTAGGGCCCTGGCTGCGAGCGAGTGGATTACAACGAGAGGCAGATGATGTTCGTCGTCAGCCTGAAGGCGTTGATGAATTCCGTTGCGACCCTTATGCGATGCCCCGAGTTGGCGATCCGATCCCTTAGGTATCGGCCCTTAGGTGTAAGCCCCGAGAGAATCTAGTGAAATTCAGCCCCGAGGGACGATGTGGGAGCGCATTGTTCTGAGGATCGTTGACGCGATGACATCGAACCAGAACAACAATTGGCAATTCGCGAAAGCCGTTCTCCGGAAGCCGTTTACCATCGGCGCGATCGCACCCAGTTCGGTGCCGGTCGCGGCGGAACTGGCAGCGGTGGTACCGAACGAGGGTGCGCCGGTGGTCGTGGAGTTGGGCCCCGGTACCGGATCGGTCTCCGATGCCATCTCCGCGCGGTTGCCCACAGGTGGTCGTCATATTGCGGTGGAGGTTGACGGCGATTTGGCGGCGCATCTGCGGCGCACGAGGCCGCGCGTCGAGACGATCTGGGGCGACGCTTGCGATCTGACCGGACTGTTGGACGCCGTCGGAGTGGATCGCGTCGACGCGATCGTCTGCGCCCTCCCGTGGTCGCTCATCGATGGAGAAAGACAGTGCGCGATTCTCGGTCAGATCGCGGAGGTCCTGATCCGTGACGGACACGTGAGTGTTCTGGCCTATCCCCACGCCCATTGGCTGCCGAGAGCCCGGGATTTTCGAATTGCGTTGCGCGGGAAGTTCACTGAGGTCGTGCGAAGCCCAGTGGTGTGGCGTAATGCGCCGCCCGCGGTGGTGTACCGATGCGGGCAGTCGATGTCTCGTGCGATTTCCCTCTGACTTTCTGACCGGCCTACCTCCGGTCTGGCTGTTGGTGATCAGTTCAGTCCTGATCACGGCGGAAGTGGGCACTCTGATCGGCGTCGTCCTTCCCGGCGTGACCGCGGTCCTAGCGCTCGGCTATCTCGGCAGTTCGGGCACCGTTCACCCGGTCGCAGCTTGTGTCGTGGCGATTGTCTGCGAGATCGGCGGAGGCCACCTTGCCTACGCCAAAGGTCGATACGCCCGCAGCACTCGAACATCCGGAAACATTCGTCGCAGTCTCAAATCTGTTGTGGACAAACATTTCAGCCGATCCAGCTCCTGGTCACGGTCGATCGAACTACGGGCGCTGGCCCTGGTGAAGCGGAGGGGTGCCTTGGCGATCGTGTTGTGTCAGTGGTTCGCCGGCGTCCGCACCGTGACACCACGGTTGGTGGGATCGGCTGGGATGAGCTATCGAAGGTTTGCCCTCGCGCAGGTTCCGTCAGCGGTGCTGTGGGTGTGCACGTGGATGTCGGTCGGGGCGGTGGCCGGAGCGACCTACGAGCGCATAGCGACCAGGGTCAGTGTGGTCGGTCTGGTGGTGTTGGCGGTGGTTCTGCTCGTCGTGTCGGTGTGGGCGACCGTACTCCGGCGCCGGCCCCCAAGGGATGGAGCGGGGACGCCGCCGAAGTTGACAGCGCGGACAGGCCCGACTGACAACGGATGACCCGGTCACCGGCGGCCGATCTCGCGACTTGGAGCTAGGTGGCCCATCAGGTTGGGGTTAGGTGTCCGACCTGATGGGCCGTGCGCGCCCACGTCTGGGGAGACGGGCGAGCAGTATCGGTGGCCCACCGCATTCGACCTCACGCCGAGATGACGCTGCGCTTGGGGCAATCGTAGCGAAAGCGTTGGCCGCGTTCGGCATCCCCCAGGATGCCTCGTCTCCCGCTCGCCGTTGTCCATCCCCTCGCTCATTCGATGGGGAGAGCGCGTGCTCCGCCGCACCACCCGCGAGACAACCCGCGTAAAGGATCCGGCCACGGTCTGTTCGAGACGATAAGTGCCTGTCGTCCGCCCCTGATGCCGGCTTGGCAGCAACATCTATTAGCGCGGTGTGCAGTGCAGTTGGCACCTCATCCGTACAGGTGGGGGTTGGTTTCTCTTGGAAACTGATCTAATTCCGTGCCGCCGCTGTCGCCTACCTGTCGTGGCTCGGACTTGTGTCAGCTGCCGTGCAGTGCGGCACGGAGTGCGTCCACGGCGAGGGTCCGTGCAACATTGGCAGCGCGGGTGTTTCGGAGGCTGTCGAGCAATAGGAAATCGTGAACCATTCCGGCCACGCGCACCGATGTCACGTCGACACCTGCCTCTCGGAGCTTATTCGCGTACTGCTCTCCTTCGTCCCGAAGGACATCGGCTTCGTCGGTGATGACCAACGTGGTCGGGAGTCCGGCGAGGTCCTCTAGGGAAGCCTGTAGCGGCGAGGCGTGCACTTCTGCGCGCTTCGCGGGGTCGGAGGTGTAGGCGTCCCAGAACCATTTCATGCCGTCGCGGGTGAGGTAGTAGCCTTCGGCGAACTGCAGGTAGGACGGAGTATCGAAGTCCGCGTTGGTGACTGGGTAGAGCAACACCTGTGCCTTGAGGTCGATGCCTCCACGTTCTTTGTTCATGAGTGCAAAGACCGCAGACATGCATCCGCCGACGGACTCCCCGGTCACCGCGATGCGGGTAGTGTCCAGGCCGTGCTCGGCTCCGTGCTCGAGTATCCACTGCCCAACCGCGTAGTTCTGTTCGACTTGGGTCGGGTACTGGGCTTCGGGCGCGCGGTCGTAGACGGGAAATACTCCGGCAGCGTCGGCGCCTACCGCGAGTTCGCGAAACAGTCGATCGTGTGTCTTGTCGTCTCCGAAAACCCATCCGGCGCCGTGGATGTAGAACACCACCGGCAGTGGTCCGGTAGCGCCTTTCGGTCGAATGATGCGAGTGCGGACCGTTCCCCATTGGCCTGCATCGACGTCCACCCACTCTTCGTCGACGTCGGGTCGTGCGACGCCGTCGCCACTTTGTAGGTCCCGCAGTATCTTTCGTCCTTCTTCGGGTGGCACTTCGTAGATTCGGGGGTGGGGGTCGGTGGCCTCGCACAGCTCCTTCGCTGCCGGTTCGAGGTAGGGAGTGAGCGGTGGTGGTAGTTCGGACATGTCAGCTGGCCTCTCGGGTGGGGGAACGATGGGACGAAGCAGGCGATGGTTGGTCTTTCGAAAACTCGGTCCAGAAGTGCCGGTACATTCGAAGGGAGGGTACCTGGCAGAAGTACGCAAACCCGCTGCATAGCAAGTAGTTTCGTGCTCCAGTTGCATCGGGTAGTAGTCGCTACTTCGACCCCGCACTGCCGACGAGCGATCGACGTTCGGTTGAATGTGTGCACCTCTCACATGACCTAAACATATTGCCTGTCGGGTCGTCAATGGATTGATGTTCGCGCGTGTCGGAGGCGACCGTCATGGCTTCTCCCACCAGGCAACGATGCGTGCGACCACCTGTGAACTTCCCCGGACCCATCTGATGTGATCGTTGCTCGCACCGGGCAAGACGTCGTCGTGCTCGTACTGCCATCGTGTCACCGCGCGTGTGTCGAACAGTTTCTCCGCGAAGATGTCCACCGATCGTGGTGGGGCCATGGCGTCCGATGCGAAACTGATGACGAGAGCGGGCGTCGCGATCGGCCGATCGGCTTTGTACGGTGGGTTGCCTGTGATGACCGTGCGGGCCCATTGCCGCATCAACGTGCGAGCGCCGGGGCCGCCGAAAGCCGGTGTCGGTACGTAGCCGAACAGTGTGGTGAGCAGCGGGACGGCTACTGCGCCCATGAGCAAGACGTGTAGCCCGCAGAATCGGTAGGTTCGATGGTGGGGGAGCGCAGCAGCTACGGTGACCATTGCCTCGACCGCCGGGTGGTTCAGTTGGTGTCCGGCGACGAGTTGACCGCCGAGACTGTGCCCGAGCAACAGGATTGGCTGCTCGGGATGATCCCTCCGCGCGCAGGTAATTGCGTCCTCGATGTCGTCGATTTCGTCCTGGTAGGACCAATCGTGTCTGCGGTCGGCGCGGGGCTCGCCGCGTTCGAATCCTCGTCGTCGAATAGCATGGGCCTCCCACCCGTGCCGTGCGAACTCTGCGACCAGCGGTTCGTAGAAGTGCGACCCTATTGCCATCGCGGGCGCGATCAGGACAAGGGGAGCGCTCGAGCTGTGCAAGCGGTGACGAATCGGAGTGCACAACGGACGAGGTGGGCCTTCGTCTTGTGCTGCGTGGTGGTCGTTTCTCACCGTTGGCAGATCACCAGTGGTATTTCGCGCTGTGTTCGTCGTTGGTAGGCTGCGTAGCCTTTATAGGCAGCAACGACTTTGGGCCACAGTGCGGCTCGTTCTTCTGTGGACGCGGTGCGTGTGTGTACCGCGAAGCGTTCTCCGTCCATGACGAGTTCGGCGTCGGGGTGGGCCTGGAGGTTTTTGTACCAGGCCGGATCGCGGTCGTCGCCGCCTTTCGACGCGACGAGCACGATCCAGTCCTTTTCTCGGACAGGGGTTGTCAGGTAACACGACCGCGGGAGTCCTGACGAGCGTCCGATCGTGTGCAGCTCGACGACCGGCATTCCGAAGGGTTTGGACAGCAGTCGCCCTCCACTGACGGTGAGCACGATTTTGTGCGCACCGTTCATCAGCTTGGCGCCGAGGTCTTTGACGGTGTCGGTGTTCGACATTTCTCATCCCTTCATGAAGGTGGTGAGGGTGATTCTGTGTGTGCGTGCGCGGTGGGTGCCCTGTGAGGGGCCATTCGCTCCAGTCGGTTGAGATCTGTCACGAACTCTGCGGCAGGAGAAGGACTTTTCCCACCGAGTCTTTCGATTCGAGCAACGCCTGCCCCTCGTCTGCATCGGCCAGGGGTAGCTTTGCCGAAATGATCGGTCGAATAAGCCCTTGTTCGATCAACGGCCACTCGTCAGTGGCGACGGCCGCAACGATCTCCGCCTTCGAGCCGGGGCCAGTCAGCGGGCGGTTGCGCACGTTGAGGCCGATGATTCGCGCACGTTTACCGATGAGTGCACCGACGTTCGCCTCACCGGTGAAGCCTCCCTGCATGCCGATGATCACCAGCCGACCTCCGACAGCGAGGGCATCGATGTTGCGGCTGAGGTAGCTCCCACCCATGATGTCGAGGATGACGTCTACCTGGCCCGCCAGTTCGGCTGCGAAGTCCTGATCTCGGTAGTTGAGCACGATGTCGGCACCGAGGTCTCGGCAGCGCTGCGCCTTGGCCTCTGATCCGACGGTGACCGCGACGCGCGCCCCCAGCGCCTTGGCCACCTGAATGGCATGGGTTCCGATTCCGCTGCCGCCGCCGTGGACGAGAAGCAGATCGCCGGCTTGCAGGCCTGCGTCGGTGACGATCGTGGACCAGACGGTGCTCGCCACCTCGGGCAGAGCAGCGGAATCGATCAGAGTCACGCCTGCGGGTACAGGTAGTAACTGAGATGCGGGGACTACTGCGTATTCTGCGTACCCGCCTCCGGCGATCAGGGCACACACTTCGTGGCCCAGTGCCGGACCGTCGACGCCGGGACCAAGGGCGACGACGGTGCCGGAGATTTCGAGACCCATGATGTCGCTGATACCCGGCGGTGGCGGATAGAGTCCCTGCCGCTGCATCACATCACCGCGGTTGATACCGGCGGCGGCAACGCGAATCAGGACCTCGCCAGGTGCGGGCGTTGGGGTTGGTACTTCCTCTACGGCGAGGTTCTTCTTATCGTCGACGACGATCGCTCGCATGGTGGGGGTGACGGTGCTCATCTTGCCTCTCCTGTGGTGGTGGTCGAAATCGGTTGGCAGGCGGTGTTTGTCAGCGTGCGCCGATGGTTTTCCAGATGCGTAGCGCGGCGTTCACCACGGGTGCCCATGCGTTCCAGGGGATTGCCGCTGGTGGGTAGAAACCGAATCGCGACTGGTGGGCGATGGTTTGGGCTTCGGTGTATTTGAGGATGCCGTCGATACCGTGCCGACGCCCGAGGCCGGAATCGCCCATTCCGCCCATCGGCGAGTCGATGCTGCCCCATGCCGCGGCGAAGGCGTCGTTGATGTTCACGGTCCCCGAACGCAATCGGGCAGCGACTGAGCGGGCGCGGGTGGCGTCGCGACCCCACACGCTGCTGTTGAGTCCGTAGACGGTGTCGTTTGCCCGTGCAACTGCCTCGTCGTCATCGGCGACGGCGTAGATCGAGACGACCGGACCGAACGTCTCGTCCGTGTGCAACGTCATCTCTGGTGTGACGTCGGCGAGGATGGTCGGCTCGTAGAACAGCGGCCCCAGGTCCGGACGTGGCTTCCCTCCGGCCAGAAGGCGTGCGCCCTTCGCGACGGCGTCGTTTACATGAGCCGACACTGTCTTCAGTTGTTTGTCGGTGGTGAGGCTCCCGACGTCGACCCCGTAGTCGTAGGAGGCTCCGATGGTCAAGGCAGAGGTTCGCTGAACGAACTTGGCAACGAACTCGTCGTGTACGGACTCGGCGACATACAGGCGCTCCACCGAGACGCACAATTGTCCTGCCGACGGGAACGCAGCGCGCACGGCCCCTTCGGCTGCCCGATCGAGATCTGCGTCGTCGAGGACGAGCATTGCGTTCTTGCCGCCCAGTTCGAGTGACGCCCCGATCAGCCGCTGGCCCGCGCCGCGGGCGATGTCTCGACCGGTCGCCGTGGACCCTGTGAACATGATGTAGTCCGCGTTCGCCAAGAGTGGGTCCCCGATCGAACTGCCTCGGCCGATCACCATCTGCCACACATCGGCCGGTAGGCCCGCTTGGTACATCAGGTCCATGGCCCACAAGGCGGTCAGCGCGGTCTGGGTGTCGGGCTTCTGCACCACAGCATTTCCGGCCATCAGTGCGGCGATGGCGTCCGTCGCCGCCATCGACAGTGGATAGTTCCATGGCGAGATGATCGCCACCACCCCTTTCGGGTGGTGCAGCTCGGACGTGCGGGTGAGAAAGGGCAGAGCCCCCCGGCGACGTTCGGGTTCAAGAACTTTCGGTCCGGTGCGGCCGTAGTAGCGGGCGGCGATGGCAGCGTCGGCGATCTCGAGGTACGCATCGCGACGGGTCTTGCCGTTCTCAGCCTGCATCAGGTCGAGCCCGGTGTTCTGATTCTTCAGGACCAGATCATGGAAACGCAGTAACACGCTGGCACGCTCCGCTACGGAAGTCGCTGCCCATCTCGCCTGGGCGCGGCGGGCACGAACGAATGCTTCGTCGACGTCAGCCGGGGCCGAGACCGGGAAGTCTGCGAGTGGTGAACCGGTGTACGGGGCAGTGGTGATCGAGCGGGGAGCGTCGGGCGAGGCCGTAACTCGTTCTGTCAGCCGATCGAGTAATCCTGTGGTCAGTGTGGCAGGCAGCGCCGCGCGGGGATCTGTGGAGGTGTCGGTCGTTGTGGTCATGTCGGTGTACTCCTGAAATGTTCGGTCGATACGAGGTGTCAGCGAACCGAGACCGGGACCGGCATGTGCAGAGCGGCCTGAGCCGAGGTGGTGGCATCGAATCTGATCGTGCGGATGGGCCGGAGTGCGCGTAGGTCGTCGGACATCCTGCCCTCGCCGAGAGTCAGATCGAATCCGCGAGGAAACAACGACGTTCCGCTGGCGAGGACGTTGGTTTGGTTGAGGGTCGAGTGCCAGGATCCGTCTCGCTTCGTGTACGAGGTGAGGGTGGAGACGTTCGTGCCCGTTTCGAACGTCTTCTGCTCCGGGGTGGGGGCGGAGAAGGCGATGTCGGCGCCGCCGTCCGCGTTGGCGATGCGGGCCGTGGTGCGTGCGTGGTCGATGCCGACATCGAGATCGGTGACCCACTTGGGGAACCCGTACCCGTCATGGCCGCGCACCTGGGCGATGTCGGTGTTGACCGGAAGTGAGAGCACATAGGAGTGCAGGTGATCGTCACCGAGGGCGGCAACCAGATCGGCAGCGGCCGTGGTAAGTCCGCCGTGGCGCGCCGGGCGAACCGCCACACCCACAGCCGCCTCGGTGTAGAAATCGATGTCGCACACGTCGTAGCGGAACGCCATCACTGACACCAGCCCGAACCCGGGTGCGATTTCCAGCGGCGCCAGCTCCTCTGGGATCCGCTTACGGATCGCCCTGCTCGGGGCCACCATGGTCAAACGCGCGGAGGACATCGCGTAGTAGAAGTGCGGCGTCCTTGTCGTGCCGATCGGCGATTGGACCTGCGTTTTCGGAAGCGTGCGGAAGAAGTCGACACTCGGGACCCGCGGGTCGGCGGCGACCTTGTCGAGCGGCACATCCATCCGGTAGCGGTCGAACAGGCCGTCCTTCGGGATTTCGACGGTCCGGCCGCCCAGATCGACCTTGACGGTTGTCGCTGTGTTCGTCATTTTCATGCTTCCGTTCGTTCTATCGACCATTCAATGTTTACATTGCTTACATCAGGCTAAAGGTGAATGTAAGCACTGTCAACACTGTCTGGCTTCGCCGCCGAAATGACGGGAAACTGTCCGCATTACCCGATCGAGGGGGTGCGGTGCTGTAACCAGCGGCGATACCGCCGGAGCGCGCGGCGCTGCAGCAGCTGCTCTTTCAATAGTGCGACCACAGGGCTGGCCGTCGGCCGCGTGGACTTGCCTCGGCCTAATCGTCGAAGCTGCTGTCGCACGCGAGCCATGCTCGCCGCCGACGCCATGGCCTTGTCCTTGATGGTCACCGGGGCTAATTCGACGGAGGCTGCGGCATCGAGGCGCCACCGATTCGGCAGATCGGGATCGATCGCCAACGCACTGCCCATGCCGACCAAATCCACACCGCTCGCCAGGACCTGCTCGGCAACAGGTCGCCGAACCACACCGCCGGTCAACATCAACGGCACCGGGCTGGCCTCGGCCAGTTCCTCTGCAAGAGTCAGAAAGTAGGCCTCCCGAGCGAGGGTGCGATCGTCCGGGCCTTGGCCGGTCATGGCCGGTGCTTCGTAGCTCCCTCCGGACAGTTCGACGACGTCGACACCGAGTGGTGCGAGCATGGCGATCACTTGCGCTGCGTCGTCGGAGTCGAATCCTCCGCGCTGGAAATCCGCGGAATTGAGTTTGACGGCAACCGTGAACGTCGGGTCGACAACCCTGCGCACTGTGCGGACGATGTCGAGGAGCAATCGCGCTCGGTTCTCTAGGGTGCCGCCCCATTCGTCGGTGCGCTGATTGACCAACGGAGAGAGAAACTGCGAGAGCAGATAGCCGTGTGCGGCATGGATTTCCACGCCGTCGAAACCAGCTTCCTCTGCGCGACGTGCTGTTGTTGCGAAACGGTTGACGGTGTCGTTGATCTGGAGGGCGGTCATGGCCTGGGGATGCGCAAATCGCTTGCTGTTCTTGCCGAGTTCGACGCGAGTGGCGGACGGAGACCATGCGACACCGGGCATGTCGGCTTGAATCTGCCGACCGGGGTGATTGATCTGCATCCACACTTTCGCACCTCCGCCCTTTGCGGCATCCGCCCATTCGCGGAACGGCCCGATTGGGGATTGTGCGTCGAGAACGACGCCGGCCGGCCCGGTCAGCGCCTCCGCGTGAACCATGACGTTGCCGGTGATGATCGTTCCCACCCCTCCTCGGCTCCAGCGGTGGTACAGCTCGAACAGCTCTTTGCCGGGGAGCTGTCCAGCGACGGCCATGTTCTCCTCCATGGCTGCCTTGACCATCCGGTTGGGGAGTGTCGCCCCACTGGGAAGAGTGAATGGGGCGAAGGCCGGAGAGACTGTGCTGTCAGTCTCCAACTTGTCGGGTGCAGGGTCGGTGAATGGCATCGGCGCTCCTGAATGAGGTATGTTTACATTGCTCACATGAGCGTAGAAAGGAAAGTTAACGGTGTCAACATCTGTCAAGGGTGGCTACCATCACGGTGATCTGAAGGCCTCGCTGCTGGCGTCGGCGATGCGCATGCTCGAGGCAGGTGAGCCGTTTTCGATGCGCGCGATCGCGCGCGAGGTCGGTGTGTCGGCGACTGCGCCGTACCGACATTTCGCTGATCGTGAAGCACTCGAATCTGCTCTCGCCGCGCAAGGATTGCGCGATCTGAAGGCGGACCTGACAGACGGCCGCGAGCTACCGTCGACGTCGGCAGATCTTGCCGAATTCGCAGTCGCCTACGTCGAGTTCGCGCTGCGGCGACCGGCGCTCTTCCGGTTGATGTTCGGCAACGAGTGCGACACGGGTAACGACGAGCGCGTGCAAGCGGCTGGAGAGATTCATCTGCTGATGCAGATGGGGATGACGCTTGTCTTTCCTGATGCAGATTCCGAGGCGTTGGCATCGGCGGCATGGGCATTGGCGCACGGTTTGGCTTGTCTGCATCTCGACGGCAAAATGTCGACGGCCACGGCCGGTGAGGCTGCAGATCGGGTGCGAGCAGCTTTTGCTGCGATTCTGGCGGTACAAGGGTGAGATCCACTGACCAAAGCGATCGAGAGAAGAGTTCGATGACCAAGCGAATCTTGAACGTAGTCACCAACGTCGGCCACTACGACGATCCGTCTCATAAGACCGGGTTGTGGCTGTCCGAGCTCAGTCATGCCTGGCAGGTTTTCGACGACCACGGTTTCGAGCAGACTTTAGTCAGCCCCGAGGGCGGAGCGGTGCCCTTGGAACCGCGATCGCTCAAGTTCCCGAACTACGACAAGAGCGCAAAGGCATGGCGGTCCAACCCTGCTCGGATGGCGCTACTCGACTCCACCGCCAGCCCCGAACAGGTTGACTCCGCTGACTACGATGCGATCTTCTTCACCGGCGGGCATGCAGTCATGTACGACTTTCCCGGTAGCGAAGGTTTGCAACGCATCACCCGGGAAATCTTCGAACGCGGCGGGATCGTGTCGTCGGTGTGCCACGGGTACTGCGGACTTCTCGACACCACACTGTCCGACGGCAGCTACCTCATCGCCGGCCGCAAACTCACCGGATTCGCCTGGCGCGAGGAAAAACTCGCCCGCGTCGACAAACTCGTACCCTACAACGCCGAGGAAAAAGCCAAAGCGCGTGGCGCACTGTACGAAAAGGCGAAACTGCCCTTCGTGTCCTACGCAGTCGTCGACGGAAACCTCGTCACCGGCCAGAACCCAGGATCCGCAAAGGAAACCGCAGAGAAAATTGCAGACCTCCTGCTGAAGGCCTAGCGGAGCTGTCGATAGCGACCGTCCTGGACCGAACAGAGGGACGTCGAGATTGTGTGCTCAACGCAGATGACGACTAGCTGCCCGGCCCGACGTGCACGGTCTCGGTTGCGCCGCTGCCAAATCGCCCTGACTGACAGGGTTGCAGACCTTGTGGGATCTTTGGGACAGTTATAACAACGGTTTCGTCGGTGGTTCGGTGGTAACCCCGACCCACCGCTAGGGAACGGGCCCAGGTACGCGCCCGCGGTCCCTGAGTCCGGACAGTCGATACCGGTCGAACGGGAGTAAAGGGTTGTTCTTGTTGCGGGGAATCAGGTTTGGCGCCGTTCGAGAGCGAACACAGAAAGATTTCATGCCGCGCATGTCTTGTACACCGATCACGTAGGGTTGTACTCGACGAACCGTTCGAAGGCGCTCTCCGCCTCTTTCCCTGTCAACAGGGTTGTGTTCACAGAAATCTTTTCACTTCCGATGGTCACCGTCGCCTCCCGATTGGCCAACATGTTCTCGGACCACGCTGGGTGGTACTCAGTCGAAGCCAAGAAGTGTCGGCGTGGCGTGGGGAAGCTACTTCGGACCGACGGTGATGTTATGCGCGTGCTGGCCGACTCATACCGAATCTGGATGTGCACAAGAACTATTGGAACTCTGGCAACAGTGCGTTGATCGCAATGGCGCGGGTGACAACAGGGTTGGTAGCACCATGGACACAACATTGAGTAGGTCGTGCTCGGTGCCGATCGAAATCCTTGCGGTTGTCACTCTGATGACCGCAAGCAATTCGGAGTACACCTCCTTTCCTCGTCCTGGCGTCAATGATCGTCGGGATGCACCCGAAACGATCGAGCGGCGATGGCGAGCCGCGAGGCGATCTGGAAGAGCTCCCCGTCACCGCACGACGCATCGAGGACGAGGTATCGGCGGCACGCGGGTCGACGAGCGCAACGGCAGGGGCATTCGCGAAGAACTGGCCGACGGTAGCGCCCAGTGGGTTCGGACGTAGTCAGGCGCTGAGAGGATCCAGGAGGCCGGTAAGCCGTCCGGCAATCAGTGCTTCGGACTCTGCGACAATACGTTCCACCAATTCACCCACTGTGGGGATGTCGTGAATCAATCCTTGCACAGTGCCAGCCGTCCAGATGCCAGCCTCCTGGTCGCCGCTGTCGAACACCGCTCGGCCCCGCGCACCGGCCACAAGATGTCGAACGTCTTCGAATTTGCCACCACTGGAGAGAATTTCGACAACTTCTTGGCTGATGCTGTTGCGTGCTACCCGTGCGGTATTGCGTAGTGACCTGAAAATCAGTTCCGTGTCGACCTCCGAGGCAGCGACTATCGCCTCTTTGATGTTGCGGTGAATCGGAGACTCCTCGGTGCACATGAACCGGGTACCCATGTTGATGCCGTCGGCGCCGAGCGCGAGGGCCGCCACTAATCCTCGCCCATCGGCAAATCCACCGGACGCGATCATGGGAATGCTGATCCGCTCTGCTGCTGCAGCGATGAGGACGAGACCCGGTACGTCGTCTTCCCCTGGATGCCCGGCACATTCGAACCCGTCGATGCTGATGCCGTCGACGCCGAGGACTTGGGCTTTGACCGCGTGGCGGACGCTGGTGCACTTGTGGAGAACCTTGATGCCTGCGCCGTGAAAGTGCGGCAGATGGGGCGCGGGAGACGATCCAGCTGTCTCGACGACTTTCACTCCGCAGTCGATGATCACGTTGCGATACTCATCGTAGGGCGGAGGTGTGATCGTCGGGAGGATTGTGAGGTTGACCCCGAAAGGTTGATCGGTGAGCTCGCGCGTTCGGGATATTTCTCGGGCAAGATCGTCAGGTGTCGGCTGTGTCAGGGCAGTGAGCATGCCGAGCGCGCCGGCGTTTGCAACTGCCGCTACGAGTTCTGCTCTCCCCACCCATTGCATGCCGCCCTGCACGATTGGGTGGCGAACTCCGAATGTCTCGGTAAATGCGGTGGTCAGCACTGGACATCTCCTCGATGGTGCATGGCTATCTGTTTGTCAGTTACGTTGGTGCAAAGTCAATTTCGACCCGAACGGCGCATTCAGCGCGTCGATGTTGTCCACTCGTTCAAGGCCGGAACCTGTGAAAGTTCAGTTCGTGCCATCGGAGGTTCGGCGCGATAGGGCATGGCAGGCGTCAAATACTGTTCGCCATGTTCGTTGGTGCCGGGGATGAAGGTACGGTTCGCAATCACATCGTCGGCGCAAATTACCTGGTCGTAGTCACGCACAACTGCGGCAACCACTCCGGCCGCAGTGAGATGCTCTACTGCCTCAGCGGCGCTGCGGTAGCACAGCTGCTTCTCGATCGTGGCGACGAGGTCAACACGGTTTTCCACGCGCAGCGCGTTGGTGGTGAACCTCGGGTCGTCGGCCAACTCGGGTAGGTCGATCGCCTTGCACAGTTCGATCCATGCGCGCGGTTGGTATCCGCTGATCACCAGCTCGCCGTCGGCGGCGCGAAAGACGTCTGCTGCCGGTGCGACGCTTGGTTGTCCGTTCCCTTTGCGACTCATGGGCTTTCCGGATACCTGCCACTCGATCCAGTTGGCGGTCTGCAAGTGGATTGCGACGTCCAGCAGGGAAACTCGGACGGACGATCCTTTGCCGGTGCGTTCGCGCCGCAGTAGCGCTGCCAGTACCGCTTGAGCGACAACGTAGCTCGATGCATGATCTATGACCGGTGCGCCCACACGTTGTGGCGGGCTATCCGCCTCACCCGTCACCGACATCAGTCCGCTCTCTGCTTGCGCAGCGATGTCGAGCCCCGCGCGGGTGGCGGACGGGCCTTCCGCCCCGTACCCGCTCACCGAGACGGCGATGATTTCCGGTCGCAGGCGTTGGAGTTCGGCAGAGGAGAATCCCAATCGATCGAGGGTTCCCGGGCGAAGATTGTGCAGCAAGATGTCGCTCGACGCGATCAGATCCCGAGCTCGCTGCAGATCGGCGGAGTCTTTGAGGTCGAGGCAGATTGAACGCTTTCCACGGTTGTACCCGTAGAAGATGCCGCGCGCGTAGTCGGCGTCGATTTGTCGGGCCGGTTCACCACCTGGAGGCTCGAGCTTGATGACCTCGGCGCCGAGATCGGACAACTGCTGCCCGGCGCTGGGTATTGCGATCAGTTGACCGATCTCCACTACTCGGACACCTGCCAACGGCAGGTCTACTTCGTCGGTCATCGAATGATCTCCACATGAGGCGAAGTGACATCCTCAGCGGGCTCCAGGAAGCGCGCCAACAAGATGCCTTCGGTGTGGTTGCAGGGGTTCAATCGATTTCTGTCACCTTCTACTCCCCCGATTCGGATCGTCACGGTTCCATCGTCATTGCGCTCGAAGTGCGCGTCGTTGAGATTGACGGTGTGGTCGCGGTACTCGAAGGACTCGAACCAGTGGTTGTACAGCATCACTCCGAAGTAGGTGCAGTCCGGGAGAGTGAATGTAATATCCACGGCAGTAGCGTCTTTCAGTGACCACCAGCCGGCAATGTATTGGTTGGAGCTGGTGCCGTAGAAGTCTCCCCACCCTCGTTGCTCCGAGGTCACGCGAATCTCGTTGGGAGACTGACTGAGTGTTTCGATGAGCTGAAGACTGCGTCGAAGGCTCACGTCCATGCCACGAGCAAGTTTCGTCAGGCGCTGGGCCAGCCACGCCGTGTCGAGATCGGGGCGTGTACCAGGCGGCGGACCGATGCGCTCGATGTGGAGAACGGGATCGATCTCCGCGTTACGCGTCTTGTGATACACACGCACTACTACGTCGAAGCAGCGCTCATCCAGCCGAATGCCGCTGCGCCCCTCCAGCTCTTGTGCGACGAAGATCTCGAAGTTGCCGTCCGCGTCACACACCTTGTCGTCGATGACGATGTTGTCGGCGACCCTGTCGGTCCCAGACGCGCCCACACGATTGGCGAGGACGGCGACGTAGGGCACTGTGCCACGGTTACCGTGAATGCGATATGTCTCGTTGGGGTCGATCATCGCAGTCCAGTAGTCGACGTCGATGCCGTCTCCCCAGAACTTTCGCATCGGTGACATCAGGGTGAAGAGTTCAGGCCGGAGCACGTCTTGGCGCTCGATGTTCATCTCGGCGAGATATCCGAACAGGCGAAGTGCGTGCCGTACACCTTCGGCGCTGTCCAGCAGCGATCCGGTAGCGGCAGCTGTCGAACCGAATGTCGCAAGGCTGTCGGTGACTGCAGACCAAGCCTCGGTGAGCTGCCGGCGATCGTGCTGGGACTCGGATTGTGTTGACTGGTCAGCGAGCTGTGTCATCGTTTCTTCTCTTTCGTAGTAGACGAACTGGATTGTGTGTGGGGGCGTTGGTCAGCAGAGGGGGTCGAAGGGGACGTCTGCGTCGGACTTGCCCGAGGTCTGGTTGTTCACCCATGCGACGTTCTGGGTCCATCGGTCGGCTGAAATCTCGACCGGCCAGAGGGTCTTCTGCGAAGCCCACACCTGGTTGGCTTTGTCAGCAGGAACATTCATTCGCTCGGTGAGAAGTTGAGCTCCTGCTTGCTCGTTCGCAGGATCGGCTATCCACCCTGCTGCGGCCTCGAGCGCCGCACACACGGGGGCAGCAGCATCGGATTCAGCGAATGTGGCTGTCGTGACGAGCACCGTGCCCAGGCCGTATGAACTCACGCCGTCAGAGCCCACCGGGTCTACTTCTGTAATCGCCGTCATCGGTATTCCTTGAGCATCGAATACGGCCTGGCTGGCAGCGGTGAGAACGGCGGCATCTATGTCGCCCTTTCGTGCGAGTGGTATCTGACTCGCGGTGGGTGCCGCTGCGATGAATTGCACCGTGGAGGCGTCGATGTTTCTCTCTGCGAGAAGCTGATTGACGAATTGCTCGGCCGCGCCGCCACGTGACGGTATGGCGATCCGCTTGCCGGGCAAATCCTCGATGGTGGTGATGCCGCTGTCTTTCGTCACGGCGATGGCAAGATCGATCGACCCGTAGGGGGACAGTGGCCGCAGACTCTGCCCTTGCTCTATGGCCGGCACGACGGTTCCGGGTGCACCGACCGCGAGATCGGTTGTGCCGCCGATGAGACCGCTGATGAGTTCGGGCCCGTTCTTTCCGTCGATGAGCTCGACGTGGAGGCCTTCCTTGTCGAACATTCCTTGTTGGACAGCGACGTAGACAGGCAGGGACAAAGCACTCGCAGGGTAGACCCCGATGGCGACGCTACCGTCGTTCGGACGCCCTCCCCCTCCACACGCGGAAAGCAGTAGGGCCGCTGCAATGACTGTGCCGACAAAAGGTCGAAGTTTCATGTGATTCCTGTTCCTTGATGGCTGGGCGCATCAGAAATCAAGCTGAGTTGGGTGGGCGCATCAGAAATCAAGCTGAGTTGGCTGGGCACATCAGTGGTCGAGCTGACCACGCAGCCGGTTGAAGATTTCGATGTATCGAGGTTCGGCGGTGAGGGTTTCGAGTTCGCGGGGGCGTTCGATGTCAATGCTGACGTCGTCGATCACCCGGCCGGCCCCGAGCAGCAGAACGCGGTCGGAGAGACAGATGGCTTCGCCGAGGTCGTGGGTTACGAAGATGACCGTCCGGCCTACCTGAGATTGCCAAAGCTCGAGGAATTCTCGCTGTACTTCGACTCGGGTTTGCGCATCGAGGGCGGCAAAGGGTTCGTCCATCAACAAGATGTCCGGATCCAGTGCCCACGTTCGGGCCAACGCGACACGCTGGCGCATCCCTTGGGAGAGTTGCCAAGTCCACAGCCGTGACGCCTCGGACATTTGAACGGCCGCAAGCCAGCGCGCGGATTGAGTTCGTCTCTCCGCCTTGGGTACTCCCCTCAATTCGAGACCGTACTCCACGTTCTTCCGCGCTGTTCGCCACGGGAACAGCGCATCTCGGGCCATCATGAAGCCCATCCGAGAACGAGCGTCGAATGGTGTTGTGCCGAGGACCTCAGTCTTCCCTTCTGTTGCGTCCACCAATCCAGCGAGCGCGTTGAGCAGAGTGGTCTTTCCGCAACCACTCCTGCCGACCAAGCTCACGAACTGTCCGCGAGGGATGGTGAGGTCGAGATTGTCGACCACAGTTTTCGCCGACCCGTCGGGCGAGGGGAAGGATATCGTCAGTCCGTCGAGTTGCACTGCGGGTGTAATCACGTTGGTATCCATGATGATTCCTGTCATCGTCGAGCCGGGGGCTGCCACCGAAGGAGGTAGCGCTCGGCGAAGTTCATGACCTGGTTGAGGACGACTGCGACGATTGCGAGAAGTATGAGGATCGCGTAGACCGCTTCCATCCGGAACTGGGCCGAGTAGATCGACACAAGCTGGCCCAGCCCGTCCCGTGACGAGATCAGTTCCGAACCGACAACGCCAAGTAGCGAATAGATCAGCCCCAACCGAAGACCGGCAAAAATGCCAGGTGTTGCGACGGGGAGGAGGATGTGCCAGAACACCTGTGTCTTACTGGCATTCAGGACAGTGGATAGTCGGAGCCATTCGTCGTCCACCGACTTCACACCGGCTCGTGCACTCGAGCAGACGATGAAGAAGACGAGTGTGAACGCGAGAGCGACCTTCGCCGTCATCGTGATCCCGAAGATGACGATAAGCAGAGGCGCCAGCGCAAGACGTGGCATGGCATTCGCCGCATCCAGGAACGGACTCATGATGCGTTCGAGGGTCGGAAGCAGTCCGAGAGAGAGTCCTACCGCCACCCCGACTGCGCTGGCGAGGATCCACGCGATCACGACGGCAGTCATCGTGGCACGCAAGTTCGACGAAATCTCGCCCGACTGCACCGCTGCGGTGAAGTAGGCCCAGGCCTCGCCTGGCGTTTTGGCCAGAACTGGCTCGATCCAACCTTGCGATGCGACGAGCTGCCACGCTCCGAGTAGGACCAGAAGCAGCGCGACCTGGGCCAGTCGTACCCCGATGGTGAGTCGCGTACCGGATCGACGCTGTCGAGCGGGCTTCGGCTCAGAGCGTGCCCGCCTCGCAGAACGGGGTGACGTAGCACCGGATGGCGAACTTGCGGTGATGGTTTCGGTCATTTCGGCGCCTCCTCCGTGGTGCTCGCAGGCGGCGATAGGTGCTCGACAAAAGCAGACGGGTGCCTCTGGTCGAAGCTCCCCGGGTTGTTGCTCACTGCGTTCATATGTGAAGCAGATCACGGGATTCTTCTTCCCGTCTACGCCACATTCGAGAGGTATGCCATAGGGTTTCCCTATGCCTGACGGGCGCAAAATCGGGCGCGCGCGAGGACTGCCACGAGAAGGGAACCCCGAATGGACCGGCGTCATCTGGAATACTTTCTCGCCCTTGCTGATCGGGGCAGCATTTCCGCTGCGGCTCGCGGACTGGGGGTCAGCCAGCCGACAATCTCGGAGGCTCTCGCCAGAATGGAGAAAGAGTGCGGCCTGACGCTCGTCCGCCGTGGCTCGCGGGGAGTCACCCTGACCGACGCTGGACGCGATCTCACAGGTCCGGCGGCCCAAGTACTTCGGGCATACCGGGATTTGGATCACGCTTTGCATCCATTGAACGTCGTGCAGCGGGGTCGGCTGACGGTCGTGTGTCCGCGAACACTGGCGCGTGATCCAGCGGCCACGGCCCTGGGTGCGTTCAAAAGCAAATTTCCGAACGTTGCGGTGACGATGCTCAGCAATGACACCGACGGAATCGGAACGGTGGTCGCCTCGGGTCAGGCTGATATCGGCCTCGGGGTGGACGAGGTATTCGACGAGGGCGTTGAACGTATCCTTCTCGGCCGGCAACAAATCGTTGCGCTGGTGCCGGCCGCACGAAGTGAAGGCGAGGGGGTAGCGGCGTTGACGGATCTGTTGCGAATCGGATTGATCACCAGCCCGCGTGACGATGTCACTCGGCGACTGTTGGCGGAACGCCTGGGCGAAGGCACTGTGGACGAGGCGGTGGTTGCGGAGACTATCTCTGTGGCTTCGATGATCCCACTTGTACGCGCGGGAGTCGGCGTCGCTTTCCTTCCCGAATCTGTCGCCGATACAGTCGGAGAAGGTGTGGTGCTGTGTCGTACTCGGCCCCCGCTCACTCGTGATATCTGGATGTTCCACGGTTCGACGCCATCGCCTGCGGCACAAGCGTTTATCGAGACGACCAGCCGATTACGTGACGAAGGTGGAATGGGGAACGCCGGATGAGCAAGTTTGGAGAGTCCGCCACCCCGCGAATCGATCCGCGGCAGCTACAAGACTTCCTTGCCGTCGTCGAACACGGCAGTATCACGGCGGCAGCGGCAAATCAGTTCACGGGAACATCGAGCGTCTCTCAATCAATTGCGCGGCTCGAAAGACGCGTCGGAGGACGGCTTTTCAATCGAGGCCGGACCGGCGCGACGCTGACGGCGCGCGGACGGAATCTCATCGATCCAGCACGCGAAGCGCTGGCCGCGCTCGACCGATTAGTGGTCGACAGCGAGTCCTTACTGCCAGCAGTCCCCCGCCTCAGTGTTGCCACGACAGCGAGCCTTGCGGACGATCCCGCAGCGGTACTGCTCGGAGCGCTGCGCACGGAGGTGCCGAACCTGAGGATCAACATCTCGGATCCGCCTGGGTCGTCCGTGGCCGATGCGATTCATCCGGTCATGGCAGGCACCGCTGACGTGGCAATAATGGAGTCGCCGCCCACCGGTGTTCCCGGGACGCGCACGGTGCGCCTTCCGGACCACAAGTTGCGGCTCGTCTGCCCGCCCGGTACCCCGTCACCGGTGGACGGGGTATTCATCGGCGAAGATCTCATGCGCATCGGCTTGGTTGTCGCACCACGGTTCGAAACTTCCGATGTCTATCGCCATCTGCGGTCGATCGAACCGCGAATCGACCACGCATTCGTGATGAGGTCACAGCACCGCGATGCCTTCGCGGATTTCGCGTACGAAGGGATCGGTGCTGTCATCCTCGAACTCTCCAGTGCCGAGCGAGCATCCGAACGCGGGTGCACTGTGGGCGAGATATTCGAACTGCCACCACGGAAGATCGCAGCCGTGGCAAGGGACGGCCAGAACACGCAGATCGTCGAACATTTCCTACGGCTGTGTGCCGAGCAATCCGCGCGGAAGCCGTAGGCCGAGGCGATCTCGACCTTGCGCTCTGGGTATTCGCGTCGCCCGGGCATCCACCGAGAACGATGATTTTGTCCACAGACACAACACTTCTGGGATAGTCCGTTTCCTGAAACAAAGCCGACGGGTTGCCTTCCCGTGAATATGTAATACACGTCACTCCGGATCAACTTCGAAAGGTTGACTTTCATGCGAAAGTCTCTGAAACACTTCGTGAATGCTGCAGCGGCGGTTGCGTTGTGCGCGACGCTAGGACTCACGGGCGCAACCGCAACAGCGGCTGCCGATGCGCCCGGCATCCCGAGCGTCGGGCACGATTGGGCGAGTGCAGGGCCGTACACGCCGAACGTCTCGATCGGGCTGGTGCACACTCTGTACTACCCGCGCCAGCTCGGCGCGCGCGGCGAGAAGCACCCTGTTGTGATCTGGGGGAACGGGACCGGTGTGCTCCCCGGTGCGTACACCTCCTTGTTGCGCCACTACGCCAGCCACGGATTCATCGTGGTCGCCGCCAATACACCGGCAAGCAATTTCGCCATCACCATGCGGTCGGGAATCGACCTCATCGCGGACAAAGCGGCCAGCCCGTCGAGTGTCTTCTACGGCAAAGTCGACCTGGAACACATTGGTGCGGTGGGGCACTCGCAGGGCGGGTCTGCGGCGATCAACGCGGCGATCGACGACCGCGTCGACACCGCCGTCGCGATCCAGCCAGGCCCGCTCAATGATGTCGATCTCATCGACGAGCCGGTTCTCTATCTGGCCGGCCAGGCAGACGCAATCGTTTGGCCGGCGATCGTGCGGGCGATGTACGAGGACGCCGACCACGTGCCTGCCGAGTATCTGGAACTGCGCGGCGCCACGCACTTCGGTACGGCGATCAACGGCGGCGATATGCGCGGACCGAGCACGGCGTGGCTGCGGTACTGGCTACTCGACGATCCGAACGCCCGCACGGAGTTCTTCGGAGCGAGCTGTGGATACTGCACTGACACCCAGCAGTTCTCCGACTTCGACCGCAACGATCTGGCCCGGCAGATCCCGGGCTGACGGTAAGTCGGGAGTTGTCGAAGACGAACGGCCTGTCCGTTTAGATCGGCGGAGTTGCGAAGCTCAAATGACGACGTAGCCGTACATTCGTTCGCCCTGTGCCACAGCTCTGGTCGCTAGTTCGGCGAAGGCCGTCAGGAACGGCACTGAGTCCTCCGACGGTTCACTGGTCTCGTCGATCGCCCAGGCGGCCGCAGCGGCCGCGACGCCTTCTGCGTTCAATTCCGCTAGTGCATCTCGCAATTCGTCGGTAACCGTGAGCACGAGGGTGTCGCCGTCGTCGCTCATTGCGACGAGTTTCCCGCAGCGTGGACCTTTTGCAACTTCGTCGTAGGGGCGAGCGGTGAGGGCTGCTTCCAGTCGGCCGAGCGCGACAACTGGATCGACGCCTTTCGCCTGCAGAACTGGAGTCCCACTCGCAGCCAACTGGACCCGCGGGCGAGAAGCTGCGTTCGCCTCCATCACCTCTGGTTCCAAGTCGACGAGTCCCTCGAGGGCAGAGGTGGCATGCTCATCCGTGCGCGCGGTGAAGTAGTCGGTGATCGCAGACATGGCGCGATCATCTCACACACGATGCATCTCAATGCCCCGGACTCCTTCCGCGACTTACTGATCGACGTCAGGAGGGACAGGTGTGTGCTTCCTCGATCGCTTTCGCGAAAGCGCGAAGTCGTGGGCTTTCGAGATCGGTACGCCACACGAGACCCAAAGCAGATTCGGGTAATCCGTTGATCGGTACGAATGTGATGTCCGAGCGCTGGCTGTATGCAGCGGTTGCAGCGCAGAGGATGAGGCCGACCTGACTGAATGCGACCTGCGACAGGCCTTCCTGAACGGTGCTCGCCCCACCCTGCGTGGGAATCGTGGCTCCGCCCGGCGTCGTGCTCGGGGAATTCACACGCTGCCAATAGTCGGGGGCGGGGCCGGTGATGGGTACCAGGCAGATCTGCGCCAACTGCTCGGCGTCGATCACGCCCAGTTCGCTGAACGGGTGATGGACTGAGACGGCGAGGGTCTGGGGCTGTCGAGAAAAGACGAGCCCGGTTGTCAGTTCCGGCTCATCTACGGGGAGAAGGGCCACTGCCGCATCGATTCGCCCGGCGAGTACATCACTGAACGGATCACCCAGGGGTAATTCTTTGATGGTCACGCATGTTTGCGGATGTTGTATCTCGAAACGAGAGACAGCAGCCGCGATCGAATCGTAAATTGCTCCTTGGAAACCCACCCGAAACGGCGTCGGCGTGTTGCGTGCTCTCGATTGAGCGTCCTCGATTACTCCGACGAGCGCACGATGGGCGGGAGCCAACGACGCAAGAAAATCGGCGCCGAATTCAGTCAGGTGAACGCGGCGACTGGTGCGCGCTACCAGGCTTGTGCCGATACGACGCTCCAACGCGCTGATCAGCTGACTCACTCGGCTCTGGGAGATGAACAGCCGCTCGCCGGTGCGACCGAAGTGCAGTTCTTCAGCGAGAACGAGGAAGCACTCGATCTCACGCATCGGGGGCTCCGACATTTTCACTCCGACCCTGGACTCATTCGACTACTCCATAATGGCTCATCGATGAATTGAGCTAATGGTTGGATGAGCGATTCGCCGTTGATCCTTGGGCGTGCGGGAGCTTCTCTGGTTACATGCCACATTCCGCGCCCGGGCAGAACAGCCCCGCGCCCACGTCCTCAACCCACGCACACGCCATCGAGAACCACTGGGCTGCGGTCGCCCTGATCGCAGCGTCCACCTTCATCGTTGTCGCGGCAGAGATGATGCCGGTCGGGCTACTCACCCCGATCGGTGCTGACCTGGTGGAAAGCGAAGGGACCATCGGGCTCTCACTGGCCATTACCGGATTGGTGGCAGCGGCCACTGCCCCGTTCATGCCCATCGTGACCCGGCGCTTCGATCGTCGGTCGACGCTCATCGTCTTGATGCTGTTAGTCGCAGCGGCGAACGCCCTCACGGCCCTTGCTCCGAGCTTCGTTGTCCTCGCTGTGGCTCGCGTCCTTCTAGGCGTGAGCATGGGTGGAGTCTGGGCGCTCGCCGCAAGCCTGGCTCCCAGGTTGGTGGAGACCAGATCCGTCGGGTTGGCGACCACGATCATCTTCAGCGGAATCGCTGTTGCCTCAGTTCTTGGTGTCCCTGCTGGGACGTATATCGGGGCAGTCGCCGGATGGAGCGTGGCGTTCTGGACTCTCAGTTGCGCGGCGACGCTGATCGCGATCGCCATGATCGCTGTCCTACCCACGATGCCAGCTGATCGGGCCTTGTCGCTCGGGAGTCTCGTGGCGGCCTTTCGGAACCCAGGAGTCCGGGTCGGATTCGCGATTACCGCGCTCATCGTCACCGCTCATTTCGCGGCGTACACCTATGTGCGTCCGGGGCTGGAGTTCTTCGCAGGGTTGAGGCCTGCACAGATCGGCACGATGCTCTTGATCTACGGGGTTCTGGGCGTCGTTGGCAACTTCATCGCCGGGCCATCTGCAGCCAAGTCTCCGAAGACTGTGGTCGTCATCCTCGGCGCGGGAGTAGCGGTCACACTCGCCCTGTTTCCGATCTCGGCTACCACCTTGATCGCAGCTGCTCTGCTCATGGCGGCTTGGGGCCTCTTCTACGGTGGTGTATCGGTGAGTACTCAAACATGGATCGCACAAGCAGCTCCCGTTCACCGAGAGGCCGCTGCGGCTCTGTGGGTTGCAGTCTTCAATGCAAGCATCGCCCTCGGCGCGTTCGCGGGTGGACGCATTCATGACCACTCCGGTTCCGAAACGGTCTTCTGGATAGCCGCGGGAATCGCCACTCTCGCAATGCTGCTCGCCACATTCCGCAATCCCGTCGTGGCAAAGCACGAACTAACAACCTAGCCGCCGACACAAAACCTTCATAGAGGCAGGACAACAGATATGCGCCAGACACCCGTTTCGACATTCATGGATGTGACCGAGATGCTCGAACGCTACCGGGACAAATCGCTTTCTCCGGTGGACGTGCTCGAGTCCACCATCGAACGTATCGAGGCGCTCAACCCCACCTTGAACGCAGTGGGACACACTTTCTTCGATACTGCACGAGCACAAGCGAAGTCAGCGGAACGCCACTACGCCCGCGGCTCGGATGTCAGCCTGCCGCTCGCCGGTGTTCCCGTTGTGGTGAAAGAGGATGAAGCGGTACAAGGCCAACCATGGACTCAAGGGTCCAAGGTCTATGAGGATGTGATCGCCACTCACACTTCGACTTTCGTGCAGCGGATCGTCGACGCCGATGCCATCGTCCACGCGAGATCGACTGCCCCGGAATTCTCCTCGGCCGCGTTCACACAGTCCGAGTTGTGGGGCGTCACTCGCAATCCGTGGAACACGAAATACTCCTCCGGCGGGTCTTCCGGTGGATCGGCAGTCGCACTTGCCACCGGTATGACGCACTTGGCTACCGGTTCCGATGTTGCAGGATCGATCCGAACTCCGTCGTCGTTCAACGGAATTGTCGGGTTCAAGCCACCGCACGGCCGTGTCCCCGTCGACCCGCCCTTCAATCTCGATCGCTACTGCCACTGCGGTCCGATGGCTCGCACCGTAAGTGATTGCCTCACACTGCAGTCGGTCATCGCGGGACCGACCTCCACTGACATTGCCTCGCATGTGCCGGCATCGCCGCTGCCCGGCCTCGCAACGCATTCGTTGACAGGAATGCGTATCGCCGTGATCCCCGCGTTGGGTGACTGGCCGGTTGATCCGGACGTTGCCGCCAACACCGCCAAGTTGGTGGACACCCTCACCGCTCTGGGCGCACGCGCGGAGATCATCGAAGTCGACCTGTCCCGCACTGCCGTCATGCGCGCGGCCGCCATTCACTACGACCACGTGTTCGGTGCTTCGATCTCCGCCGAAGCGTCCGCGCACCCCGGCAAAGTCACGGAGTACGCGAAGGAATTCGCCCGATGGGCCCGCCGCATCCGTGGTGACGCGACTTTCCTCGACGGACTCGCGATCGAAGCCGAACTGTATTCGTCGATCGGATCCCTGTTCGACACCTATGACGCGTTGATCACTCCGGCAGTGGCGACGGAGGGCTTTCTTGCCGGCGACGACTACGTGGGGCACGGAATCAATGTGGCTGGAACAGAATTGGAGTTCTACCTCGAGGCTGTACCGGCCATCACCTTCAACATCCTGAGTAGCTGCCCGGTGCTGACAATCCCCACAGGTTTCGCTCGGAACGGAATCCCCACGGGCACACAGATAGTTACGCGACCGTACGACGATCAGACGGCCTTTGCGATTGGGCTCGCCCTCGAGAAGGTCCTGCCGTATCCCGGCAATCACCCGGATTGTCATGCCTTCTCGCGAGAATTTCGGGCAGGCGGGTGAATCACGCCACGCAGAATTCGTTGCCCTCGGGATCGGCCATGATCACATGGTGACCCTCGAATCTTTCCAATTCTGATGCGCCCGCGCGTAGTAGCCGTTCGACCTCGCGAAGGATTGTCGCCCACTTCTGAGTCGGGGTTCCGTCTCCGGATACCCGGAGATCGAGATGTAATCGGTTCTTGGCCACCTTGGATTCAGGAACCTGTAGAAGGCAGAGGCGAGGAGCCACTCCGAGTGGGTGGTGCAACCAAGCTCCGCCCATCCCGTCGTCTTCGTCGTCGAAAGTGGCAAGCCACTCCTCGCGAGTCGAAAAAGGCTGCGGTGGTGGCTCATCGACGTATCCAGTGGCTATCTTCCAAAACGTAGCCAAGCGGTCGGGGTCTGTGCAATCCATCGTCAGATCGACGCGAGTGAGCATCTGTCGATGTTAACGCCCAAGGCAATCGAGTGCCGGGAGGGAGGAAGCTTGCGGCATTCTTCGGAACCAAGCTGCTCGCCGCTATTTCCGCGTGCGACGTGGGCAGTCCACCGGTCCGTCGGCTGCTCGATTGTCAGCAGCAGCAGATACTCGACCAGTCGCTTGTAGCGTCGATCCCGTATTGGGCCCTGTGCCAATGTGCAGGAGGACGTCACCGCAACCGCTGTCGGGGGCCGCGTTCGGGAATGTCGAACAAGCCGATCGTTCGGATCGCTATCATTCTGGCTACGCCCGCCGACCGGGCCGGGATCTCGAGGAGACGCGTGAACCACACCACGACCGAATCTACTGCCGTGCCGCCCGCGTCATGGTTGCCGATGAAGTACCCCCGGCGCGGCGGTTTTGCCGCCGACGTGGCACCTGTCGATCCCGCAGCCGGTGCCGAACTCGACCGACAATTCGACAGCGACGACCAGTTTCGCGAATTCAGTTCGGCGTATTTGGTCAATGATCCTGATCCTGACGAGCTCACCCTCGCCGCCCGGAAGTATCAAGCCGGTGAGATCTCCGCTGTCGGTGCAGCTGCTTTGTACTGCATACTCGGCCGCTACGCAGATAATGACCGGCAACAATCGACAGTTCTCGTGGACGGGTTGGTGGCACGGCACGGGTTGGCCTTCGCGGTCGAAGCACTCTTGGAATGGGCCGACCTGCGGTTCGTTCATGTTTCGGTGCCTGTGTCAGAGCTGGGACCCGACGCGGTAATTGTAGTGGCGAACATCGGCGGTGAGTCGCCAGCTGCGGGATACAAGATGCCTGAGTATGTACTGCGCGAGCAGCTCGGGCGGACGGACGAACCTGATGCGCAAGTGGTCCGAGAGCACATGCTCGACCGTATGCGCGGCCTGTTGGCGACAGCCTCTGACGAGGACTACGCCGCAGCCCGAGAGGTGGCGTCGTCGATGCGCACCAACAGCACCCGCCGTTTGACGGCGTCGTACATCTTTCCGACCGAGGAAGGGTGGTCGGAAGAACTCATCATGGGAATGCGCGCTCGGTGGTATCACTGGAACACTCAGCTGACGGTTTCGTCGAACACGGTACAGCAGCTCGAACGGGTGACCGACTCACACGCAATGCGCAGTTGGCTCGAGGACGAGGCGATGATTGCCGCAGTAGTTGACGGCATAGGTGCAGGTCTTACCGGACTGTTGGTCGATGCGTTCGACAAACCAAACCAGTACGGACACATGAGGGACGAGGCGACACTGCTCCGAATCCTCTGGGCGCTCTCGGCGATACCCACCGACGAAGCGTTCACTGCTCTGGTTGAACGTCGCCACGTGAAGAGTGCGTTGCCCGCGGTCCTACACGCAATGCAACATTACCCACGTCGAGCATTGAAGATATTGGCAGAGAGGGATATCGACCTGTTGGACCGTCACGTGCGGGCGAATCCCGACATCGCCGCCGAGCTGTCGCCTACACTTCCCGAGCCTGCACGGCGAAGGATCGCCGAATTGTCGACGCCGACGCCCGAGGCCACGGATCTTCCGCCCATTCTCGTCGCGCCGCCGTGGTCGAACAGAAAGAAAGCGCTCGACGTCGCGGTGATCGGTGATCTCGTTGCTCCTGAAATCAGCCGAATAGTCTGGCTTCCAGGTGAACTCGAACAAATCAAGAACACTCCGAGCGACTACTCCTACACCACGTGGGAAAATTACAAACAGTATGTGCAGGATGTATCACCGCGTTCCACCCATGACTGGAACACCTGGGTGATTTTTCTACTGGCCCCAGACGAAATCGCGCGCCCGTTCCTGACGGACTGGCCCGGAACCTCGCTCAAGGATCCACTTCGGGTTGTCGCTCGCTACGAACTCGATGCGCTGCCGCTGATGCTTCGCTTCACGCGCGCTCATCCAGGTGCCGCGGCGCCATACTTGATGCCATATGTCGATATCGATGTCGCGCGCGTGCATGCGACGATGTTCGCCACCAGGAAGAATCTCCGCAAACCTGCGATGGCGTGGCTGGTTCGACACGCTGAAGATGCAGTGGCACTACTCGTTCCAGACGCAGTGGGTCCGGCAGGTGCTCAACGTGATCATGCTGCCGCCGCCCTGCGTGCGCTCGCCAGAACAACCTCACGCGAGACAGTGGTCGACGGAGCGAACCGGTACGGCCCCGAAGCCGGGCAGGTAGTCGCCGGCATCGTCGATCTCGACCCGCTCGAGATGTTGCCCAAGCGGATACCGAAAACTCCGGTTTGGGTGGATGTCTCTTCACTTCCGCTGATTCTGAACGAGAATCGATCAGCCGCACTGCCGACGTCGGCGGTGTCGACGATCCTGACGATGTGCGCAATCGGAACCGCGGACGCTCCTTACGCCGGACTCGATGTAGTAACTGCGTATTGTGACCGATCGTCGCTCGCCGAGGCCGCGTGGGAACTATTCGAACGATGGTGGGGTGCCGGCGCTCCGTCGAAGGACAACTGGGTGATTCTTGCGCTGGGTTGGCTCGGCGACGATTCGACAGTGGCAAGATTGGCACCCCTCGTCAGACGGTGGCCAGGTGAGAATGGTGCAGCACGAGCACAACTCGGTCTCGATGCACTGGCTGCACATGGGTCAGCCCGCGCGTTGACAGAACTCGATCACATCTCCCGAAAAATGAAGTTCAAGTCGTTGAAGAACGGAGCGGCACAACGCGTCGCAGAGTTGGCCGACAGTCTCGGGCTCGATCGAGAACAGCTGGCCGACCGGATCGTTCCTGATCTCGATCTGACGCCGGACGGCACTATGAACTTCGACTACGGGACGCGGATGTTCACCGTTGGTTTCACGGAGGCTCTCGTGCCTTATGTGCTCGACGGAGGAGGTAAGAAGACGTCAGGACTGCCCAAACCCACCAGAAATGACGACGTTGTTCTCGCCGAGAGTGCGAAGAAGCGATTCACCGAGCTTAAGCGAGAAACGAAAGCTGTTGCTGCCGAGCAGATCAAACGCCTGAACCGTTCGATGGTTACCGGGCGCCGCTGGACTAGGACAGAATTCGACGACTTCGTGCTCGGCCATCCGCTGCTGATTCACGTTGCACGGCGACTGCTGTGGGCATCGTTCGATGACAGCGGTCTGCCTACAGTCGTGTTCCGGGTCGCGGAGGACAGTACCTTGGCCGACATCGACGACCAGACCGTCGAGCTACCGGAGGGCCGTATCGGGCTAGTACACCCCGCGCACATACCCGATACGGTGGGCGCGTGGTCCGACGTGTTCGCCGACTACGAAATCTTGCAGCCTTTCCCACAGTTGGGTCGTGCTGTCCACGATCCGCTACCCGATGACGTCGACGGGAGTGGACTGAGTCGATTCACCGGAGTAACCGCCAGCCCCAGTCAGGCACTGCGGTTGACGTACAGAGGATGGGAACCGGTGTGGGAGAACCCAGCTTCCTGGGGACAAGGCCTGCTGTACCAGCTCAGCGATGACGTGTCTGTTCTGTTGGGGTTGGAGCCCGGGATGGGGACGGGAGACCCTTACAACGGGTACCCCGATCAGAAGCTCGTTTCGGTGGAACTCCGTGGGGGGACTTTGAACGATGTCGATCGTGCGACGGTCTCCGAACTCATCGCAGACTTGGCAGGGTTCGCCTCGTGACTTCACGAGTCCAGCGCCCACCGGCTGAGGAGCGGTTTGCCGAGGAACTTGCGCGTTTGGCCGAAGAAGACACTGGGCCGCGACCACCGGGGTGGCGTCTAACCCTCACGTCGGCGCGGACGTTCGTCATGGGCGACGTCGAGCTGGGAATAGCGCCGAAATACGTAGGCAACGCATCGCTCGTCGAACGCTCACTCGTCACCTTGGCGACGACACGTGGATTGATGCTGGTCGGAGAACCTGGTACTGCCAAATCGCTACTGTCAGAGCTCATCGCCGCTGCCGTGAGCGGGGATTCGACCCTCACGATCCAGGGCGGTGCCGCCACGACCGAGGATCAGATCCGGTATTCGTGGAACTATGCACTGCTCGTCGCGGAAGGCCCCTCGACTCGATCGATGGTTCCAGCGCCGATGATGCGTGGAATGGCCGAGGGACGCGTCGTGCGGTTCGAGGAGGTCACGCGGTGTCCGCTCGAAGTGCAGGACACTCTGTTGTCGTTGCTGTCCGAACGGGTGCTGGCAGTCCCGGAACTTTCCGGAGACGACGCAATGGTCTATGCCCGTGAGGGTTTCAATGTGATCGCCACCGCAAACACCCGCGACCGTGGCGTCAACGAGATGAGCGCCGCACTCAAACGGCGCTTCAACTTCGAGACCGTGCACCCGATCGCCGATTTCGACACCGAAGTCGAACTCGTGCGAACAGAATCGGCGGCCTTGCTGCGTGCTTCCGGTGTAGCTGCAGAACAAGATCCGGCAGTGTCCGAGTTGTTGGTCACGCTGTTTCGTGACCTACGTACAGGATTCACCGCGAACGGATCGCCGGTCGAGCGACTGTCATCGGTGATGAGCACGGCTGAAGCGGTGTCCCTTGCGCATGCCACCGGTATTCGTGGGTGGTTCTTGCGAGGAGACGCCGGTACCGTCACCGACCTCGCCGAGTCCCTGGCCGGTACGGCGACGAAAGACAACAGTGAGGATGCTGCCCGGTTGCGCCGCTACGTCGAGAAAGTAGGGTCGCAGCGGACGAGTGCGGCATGGCAAGAGCTACGCCGGGCGCACGCACGTCTGACCGGACCGTGAGCGTCGCTGTGGTGGACGCTGGTCGCGACGTCGTGGTGATCGGGATTCGGCACCACAGCCCTGCGTGTGCTCGGATCGTGGCGGAGACCATTGAACGCCTGCAGCCGACGCATGTCTTGATCGAGGGACCCGCAGACTTCACCGATCGAATCGATGAACTGAGACTCGATCACAAGTTGCCGATCGCGCTGTACTCCCACGTGCGACGAGGAGCGCACACGCGCGTGACATGGGCTGCCTTCACCGATTGGTCTCCAGAATGGATCGCCCTTCGGTCGGCCTCCAAGGTGTCGGCGGAGGTTCGGTTGATCGATCTTCCCGCCTGGCACCCCGCTTTCGACGGGCCGCCGGACGAGTACAGTGTGGCTGCAACAGTATTGGCGGCCGGACTGGGACTGGACACGGTCGACGCGATGTGGGATCACGTCGTCGAGTCGCGCGCCGATACGCTCACTGTCGAGGAATTGACTGCCGTCCTCGACGACTACTTCGATGCGATCCGGGTAGGTGACGCCACAGTATCCGAGCGCGAACAGTACATGGCATCGTGGATACGGGCCGCTCGAGAGCGCCCCGGAAGCGGTGCGGTCGTTGTCGTCTGCGGCGGGCGTCATCGGCCGGCGATCATGTCCGAACTGGCTCGCGGTAGACCGACCGACGGATTCTGGCCCGCCGTTCCGACCGCGGGCCCTGATGTCGACATCGGCAGTTACCTGGTCCCCTATTCCTACAGTCGTCTCGACCTGGAATCCCCATGGTGGTACGAGAAGCTCTGGCAGAAAACGACATCGGCAGGGGAGGTTGCAGCCGCGGCGATCGTCCGTGATTTGCGATCCCGGAATCAACGCGTCTCGACAACGGATTTCATCGGATTCCGTACGCAGATCCTCGGACTCGCCGCTATCCGTGGTCACGCGCTGCCGACGCGACGAGATGTATTAGATGCTGCAGCAAGTACATTGGTGGGTGAGGCGTTGGCGTCGCCGCTGCCTTGGACACTCGCAGGGGAACCTCTGGGGCCCGAACCCGACCCCGTCATCTCGGCCTGTATGCGCACGATGCGAGGTGATCGGCGGGGCACGCTACACCCTGATTCACCGGTACCGGGATTGGTTTGTCACGTCGATATGCTCCTCGAGGAGTTCGACCTCTTGCCCGGCCCTGTTGCACTCGACTTGGCCGACGAGCGTAGTCGTCAGCGTAGTCGTGCACTACATCAGTTGCGTGTGCTGGGAGTGCCAGGATTCGAGCGAACTGCAGGTCCAGGCAGTGGTTCTGCAGTGGTGTCGACAGAACGGTGGATGATTGTCGACTCCGCAGACCGCCTCCCGGCGCTGGTCGAGGCTGCAGCCAAAGGCCATACTCTGGTAGAGGCAGCTGGGGCCACCCTGGAATCTTCGCTGACTTCGGCTGCGGCTGATGTCGAGCGTCTTGCACACATTCTGTTCGATGCAGTTCTTTGTGGACTCGACTCGGTGGCTGACCGAACCGAGTCGATCGCATCCGAATCATTGAAGGGCGTAGGAGATCTCGGGGGCACAGGCCTGCTGCTTCGAGCCGCTCTGGACCTGTGGCGGCACGACTCACTCTTCGGGAGCCGAGGGTCCACACTGCTCGGGGCGATAATTGATTCGGCGTCCTCGCAGGTCGTTGCGTTGGCGCACCGAGTTCGGGCCACGACCGGTGGCGCTGATCTCCTCCGGATATCAGCTCTCGCAGCGTTATCCGATGCGATGGAGTATGCGACGGAGATCCTCTCGACTGATCCGGCCGACGAACTGACCGCTCTGGCACGTGACAATGGTGCCGCGGTCGACATCAGGGGATCGGCCCTGGGAACGTCCTGGGATCGAATTCCCCCCGATGCAGCAGTCGACGCCGTTCGATCGATTCCTGCAGAACACCTCGGTGATTGGTTGTGCGGACTGTTCGGAGTAGCACGTGAGCGTTTTCTGGACGCGGAATCCAGCGACACAGTGTTGACCGCCGTCGATGAAATCGTGAGCAGACTGTCCGAACACGAGTTCCTGACAGCACTTCCCGCGCTACGGCAGTCCTTCGAATTCTTCCCTCCCCATGAACGCGACATCATCGCGCGCCGCCTGACAACGTCGACACCAGAGGTTGCAGTCGTGAACTCCCTGGATGTCGGAAGGCAGCTCGACGCCCGGGTGGACGACGCGCTTGCCCAGATCGGTATGCGATGAACATCGAACGATGGCGGCTGATTCTGGGTGATGCGTCGGCCGGAGTACTCGGTGATCCAACGGGCGATGCGGCTGAACGCGACGACGCGTTGGAGTGGCTGTACGGCCGTGACCCGGCTCGCAGCGCGCAGGGCGTTCGCGCTGGAACTTCCCGACTGCAGGGGACCGACTCCGTAACGACTGGAGACAACCCGGGTGGCGGAGATACGCCCGGTTCCCCGGGTGCGGTTCCGCCGAGTCGCAAGGATGGGCGGTATCGCCCCAATGGGCTCGGCGAAACGACGGTGACGGCCGTGGACTGGCTCGACGACATCCACCGTCTTTTTCCTCGCGAGACAGTTCATCGACTCGAACGCGACGCCGTGGAGAAATACGAAATCACCGAAGTGGTGACAGATTTGGAAGCGTTGCAGCGTATCGAGCCCAGCGTGACTCTGCTTCGAGCAGTGCTGCGTACCAAACACCTGATGGATCCCCGAGTTCTGGCGATGGCAAAAAAGGCTGTCGACAATGTCGTACGCGAGTTGATCGAGAGGCTCTCGGTGGACGTCCGCAGGACCTTCCACGGCAAACGTAGCCGGCACAGAACAGCGTTTCGTAATTCGCGCAATTTCGACTTCGAGGCAACGGTTCGCGCCAATCTGCAGCATTGGTCACCGCAAACACGCAAGATTGCTATCGAAAAGCCTTTGTTCACTTCGCGAACTCGTCGGCACACGGATACGTGGACGTTGATTCTGTTGGTCGACCAGTCCGGATCGATGATCGACTCTGTCATCCACTCGGCGATCACCGCTGCATGTTTCTGGAATGTCCCCGGATTGAGGACTCACCTCATTGCATACGACACCAATGTCGTCGATCTCACGTCCGAGGTTCTCGACCCGGTCGAGCTCTTGATGAGCGTCCAATTGGGAGGCGGGAATGACGGTGCAAAGGCCGTCGATTATGCCGCGCAACTTGTGGATACGCCGCAACGAACGATTGTTGTCATCATCTCCGATCTGTACGAAAGTGCACCGGATCGGTTCGTCCGGAGCGTTGCCGGTCTCACGGACAATGGTGTGCGTGTCCTGGCGCTTGCTGCGCTCGACGATGCTGGTGACCCTGATTACGACCGTGAAATTGCCCGTCGCTTGACGCGACTGGGTGTGCACGTCGGTGCGATGACTCCCGGAGGGCTGGCCGAATTCGTGGCCGGTTGTATTCGATGACGTCCCGGCCTGATCTGGCTGCGCTCACCGACGATGCGCTTGCGCTGGTCGCCAATCGCGGGCTCGTCAAGCGAGCCGCGCGTATGTTCGCCGAGGAAACGCCTGAACTCTTGGTGACGAGCGAACGGATCCTCGTCAGGTACGGCGACGGTGTCGAAACCAGTCTTCCTGCCGGCATTCCATTCTCGGAAGCGTCGTGCACGTGTGGCGCAAGCTCGGTGTGCCGGCACCGTGTCGGTCTCGTTCTCGTTTATCGGGCGAATCACGGGTCGAGCTTCGATCACATAGACTGGACGCCAGGGGAATTCGATGACGAGGCGCTGGAGGCATTCCTCGGAGGGGCGGTACTGGCACGGGCGAATCGGACCAGGCTGCAGGGCTACCAGGCAACAGTGCATCGAGCTCGAGGTACAGATCCTGTTGTGCGAGTCGAACTCCCGCATTGCACGGTCCGGTTCTTGGTCCCACACGAACTGAGTCACGCCCATTCTTCGGCATCTGCGCACACGACGGCAGAAGCGATAGCACTTGCCGTGTGGGCGGTTCGGGCGGCGGACGAATCCGGAACCGACCATGTGCACGTGGGTCGGAGTTCAGTCGTGCGAGATGCTGATCGAAGTGCCCTGGCAAGGGCCTTGGCGCGGACGATCCTCGTGGACGGTCTGTCCACCACAACGGCGGTGCAACACGCCACTGCCGTCAGAGACACGCGCACAATTGAGGCAGGTTCCGCAATCTGGTTGGCCGATGCGTGCATAGAACTGACTGACCAGATCGAGGCCTATTCGATGCGGCATGCCGGGCACAGTCGCACACGAGTGGCGATGATCATCGCCGAGATTCATGCGAGGGTCGAACTCGGTGAATCGGTCGATTCATCGCTTGCCGGGACAGTACTGGGGACCGAGACTCCCGGTGAAACTCCGCTGCGTCGTTCACGTTTGATCAGTCTCGGCGCGAGGGTGACGGCGACTGGCGATTCGACTACCGCCGATATCTACTTCGCCGAACCAGATTCGGATGCAGTTTTTCTCATGAGTCACGATTGGTCGAGTGAATCCGACGAGGCACTCTCCGGGTATGCGATCTCGACTCGCCGAATTGCCGGTTCGACGGTCGCCGCTTTGGCTTCATCGACAGTGCTCACAGAATCAGCGGTTCGCCGTGCCAACCACAGAATCCGCCTCGGGCGTAAAGGGATCGGGCGTACTTCCATTCTCCCTCTTGGTGTCGACGCGTGGGAAAAATCGATTGACGTGGTGGACGATTACGCCGAGATGCATCGCCGGTTCATCGAGCGCCCGCCGTCGTTTGCCCGAGCCCGGCTGACTACCGATGGCGTCGGTGTGATGCGAATAGATTCTGTAATCAGCACCGATTACGCTCCTGCAGAACAGATATGGACAATGCGGGTCGGAGATGGGCGTGGCAACCTGGCGCAGGTGAGCGTCGTACATCGAGCGCAAGCGCCCGGTGCAATCGACGCGATGGTCCGGGCAATGTCGGCCCGGCCGAGGGCCGTGAGCGGTCGGCTGACTGTCCGTGCCGGTGCGTTGTGGATGACACCATTCGCTGTTGCATGCGACCTCGGCGTCATCGTTCCCGATCTCGAAGAAGGCCTCGGCAGTGCGACGATGACTCGCGCAGTCACGACGGGCGGTGTGGACGCCATCGACAGTGCGCTGGAGGGAGCTCTATCCGTACTCGCGGACATCGCTCACCGCGGGCTGAGAAATGCGGCTGAGCCTACTATTTCTGCGCTTCGTCGTTGTGCAGCAGGGGTAGTCATGGTCGGTATGGATTCAACGGCGCGAGCCTTGGAGTGCGTAGCCGATGCGATTTCGTTCGGTGAGCTGGAGACGTCGGCAGATGCGTGGGTTCATGCTGTGATCCGGATCGTCACGGCCATCGAATCACGTTGAGACACCCGGCTTTGCAACCCTTCCAGTGATCAGCCTGCCTGCAGGCTTCAATTCTGACGGGCTGCCAATGGGTATACAGGTTCTGGCTCGCAGTCATGCCGATCTGGACCTGTTGCAACTCGCGCACGGCTTCGGCAGCGTTGACACTAGCTCTGGTGGAGGGTTGACCAGAATGTAGTTAGGTGCCATATTAGTTGCATGGCAGTGGACGGAACCGATCACGACTCACCCACTTTGGATCAGGCGCGGCGGCAGTTGGAGCATTACGGCCTCGGGTCCGATCCGCAGGCGGTGCTGGTTGCGGTGCGGCTGATCTCGGCGGGCGCGCGGCTCGGTCGAGCGACTGAGGTTCACTTCGCGAGGTATGGACTGTCGACCGGCCGTTACCGACTGCTTGCGGATCTGGAAGACCACGACGGGGAGAAATCTCCCTCACGTCTGGCGGCTGATCTCGGCGTCTCGCGGGCCACGGTCACCGGCCTGGTCGATGGGCTCGAGCAGGAGGGTTTGGTCGCTCGACGTCCGTCCGCGGAGGACGGGCGTGGTGCGGTGGTCGTCCTGACTGCTCGCGGCGCTCAGCGTTTACGGGACATGGCGCCCGAGCACTTTGCTCGTCTCGAGGAAATGGTCGACGAGCTCACTGTCGACGAGCGAGCGGTCTTTCTGGATCTGCTCTCGCGGGTCGTTCGCGGTATCGGTGCGCTGACTGCGGAGTAGTCGGCTGGGATTCCAGGCATTCGTGTAGCGATTCGAATCGTCGTCAATTCTCGACAAAGGCTTCTCTCTTCATGCCCAAATAGTTAGCCACCTAATTATAATCGGAAAGTTGGTCTCCTTCATGTCCGGACTCACCCCGCCGATCCGTCGCGAAAACAAAAGGGAGATAACCGATTCCAATCGACGCGTCCCGGTTGCCGATCGTCGCGCCGCACGACCTTTCACCCTGTGGAGAGAGGTGCTGGTCGCCTACCTTGCCCCTGCGCTGATGGCGGGTGCTGGCGGAGTCGCATCCGGCCAATCGGGCCTCACGATGGCGGCATTTACGTCCATCGCTGGCACGTCGGCAGTGGTGGCGTTGCTGATCGGCTCCTGGCTGCAGCGTCGCGGGAGGTCACGGCCGTGGACCACGGCCCTGCCTCGCATCATGGTGGCGGCAATTCTCGCCGTCGGAGCCGCTGCAATTGCAGGCCTCGTCGGGTGGTTCGCCTCCCGTTGGCTACCAGCTCACACGAGCGTGGTCGACACCGCTCGGCTTGCTCGCCTGCAACTCGATCTACCGATATCTGCCGCTGTGGCCGCCGTCATCGTCAGCTGGCGATGGCGCCGTCAGAATCCCTGACAGACAACACATGTCAATGATCCCCGGCTTCGCGGGGAAGACCGAAAGGAACACGATGATCGTCATCATGGGAGCGTCCGGAACCACAGGCGGCGCGTTGCTACGCAGTCTCGCATCCTCGGGTGTGCCGAGCCGAGCGTTGTCCCGCGACCCGGACAGGCTGCGCGCCCACCTCGGCGATTTGGCCGACGGTTTGGTCGAAGTAGTGTCGGCCGATGCCGCAGACTCAACTTCGCTACGCACGGCTTTCGAAGGGGCTGAACAACTTTTCCTCGCCATGGCCAACGGCCTCGAACAGGTCGAGCTCGAAACGCGTGTGATCGACATCGCCGCCGAGAGCGGCGTCGAACACATCGTCAAGATCTCCGACCCCGCCGCCGCGGCCGACTCCCCCATCGCTCTCTCCCGCGGCCACCATGCCGTCGGCGAACACCTGCGTGCATCCGGGATCCGCCACACTCTGCTCCGCCCTTATGCGTTCATGCAGAATCTGTTGCTCCTGGCTCCGGCGGTGGCTGCGCAAGGGGTGATTCTGGGCGCAATGCGGGACGCGCCGTGCAACTGGATCGACTGCCGAGACATCGGTGACGTCGCCGCGGCCGTGCTCACACGCGCCGACCTCGCCGGCGGTACCTACGTCCTGACGGGTAGCGAGGCAGTCGGCTACGGCGGCATCGCCGATTCTCTGACCCGCATGCTCGATCGCCCCGTCCAATATATCGACCTGCCACCGCACGAACTGCGGCAAAACCTCGTCGATCATGCCCACATGCCTCCGTGGCTGGCCGAGCACATTCTGGAGATCCAGCAACTTGCCGTCTCGCGCCCGGAGTCACCCACCGACACGGTGGCACGTGTCCTGGGGCGTGAGCCACGAAGCCTGGATGCGTTCCTGCGTGAGCATCTGGACCGTTTCCGCTGATTCACGCTGCGAGAGCAGCGCCGCCAGAAGTTACGCGGTTGATCAACGAGCCCACCGAATCCTGATCGGACCTCGTACGGATTCCGGGTCGACGACTTCGCCGCCCTGGGTGATCTGCACTTCGCCGTCGGCCACCATGTGGCGGGCAGCCTCTCGGACGGATTCCATCAGCGGACGCCAATTGTCGGGTGCCGCTGCGCGGGCCACGTCGGAGGGGCAGATGCTCGACTCGGCCGATCGGGCATTGAGTAGTTCGCGGATCTTCGCCGCCAGTTCTTTCTCTTCCACCATATGACCTCAGTTTCCGGACGTGACCGTAGGCCTTCAACAGAGTATGAACCTTCGGTTCGGCGAGTTGTGGCGAAGGAATGGTGCACATCGATAATCATTGACGGCGTGGAGAATTCGAGTGCAACGCGCCGCGACGTAGTCCGAGAGTCGTATTCGGCCAGATCCCAGGAGTACACGGACCTCTTCGGCTCGATGGATTCGACGCACGTATCTGATCGGGCCCTGGTGACCAGCTGGGCTGCCACTTTGACCGGCCCCGTGCTCGACGCCGGGTGCGGGCCGGGGCAGTGGACAGACTTTCTGGCCCAGGCCGGGCTGGCTGTGAGCGGGATCGATCTCGTGCCCGAGTTCGTCGAACGAGCACGCAACCAATACCCGGATCTTTCCTTCGAGGTCGGGGGCTTCGAGGCGTTGGACGCGAAAACGAATTCACTGGGCGGCGTGCTGTCCTGGTACTCGCTCATTCACCATCACCCGCAAGATATCGAGGCACCGCTCGCTGAATTCGCGCGCGTGATCCGCCCAGGTGGTGGGTTGCTCGTGGGCTTCTTCGAAGGCACAACGGTAGAGCCTTTTGATCACGCCGCGACGACTGGTTATCGATGGCCGGTGACCGAACTGGCCCAAATGCTGGTCACAGCGGGTTTCGACGTGATCGAGACCCATACCCGGACGGGGAGCGGCTACAGGCCGCACGGCGCAATCACTGCCAGCCGGCGCGGCGTCGAATAGCGGATCGAGACAGGGCGAGCAATTCTCTTTCATTCATTTCGTGTGAGTGGTGTGCTGGATGAGTCACTCCCCGGCTTTTTCAGCACCGGATCATCCACAGTTGAAAGAAGGCGCCATGACCACGATCCATCTTCACAAGACGACCACTGCGACGCCCGAACAGGTCCTTGCCGGCCTGACCGACTTCGGCCCGGGCCGTGAGGAAATCTTCGGCCGCAGTGCGGACAGCTACCTGAAAGTGCACCAACAAGGACCCCACGATGCTGATGTCACCGAGGGCTCCAGTGGTATCTGGGAGCGTCTGCACTACGACTGGACCGACCCGTACCGCGTCGTGATGACAACCACCGACTCCAACCTGTGGGGCGGGGCGTCGAGCCATACCTACACGCTGACCCGGCAGCCGACGGGCCTGACCGATGTCGATGCCGTCGTGGTCCGGGACGGCAAGAACCTCAAGGGAAAGCTCCTGGCGTCGGTACTCGGACTCGTCGGCACCCAAGTGCTGGGAAAGTCGTTCACGAAGTCCATCGATGCCATCGAAGCTCGCAACGGTGGCGCGAGCGGCGGCAACCCATAGTGACAAGAACCTGACGGACGGTCAGAGCGCTTCGAGGGCTTCCGTCATCTTCTTCACCGTCTCCGGTGCCACTTTGGCTTCGAATCCCGCCTTCAGGAGAGGCGACGCAATCTTGGCGGCACCGTTGAACTCGACGTTCGCGTGATATTCGATCTCGGTCGAGTTCGGACCCACCGAAGTCAAGGTGATGTCGTCGGTACTGGTGGCAGTCTTGTTCTTTCCTTCGAGAACAACGTGATTCAGCTCGTCGGTCACCAGCGTGTACGTCAGTTCCGTGGTGACGCCGAACAGCTTCGACACGTTGTGCCATTGGGTTCCGACGCCGACAGGACCGTCGGAGATCTGCGTGCAACTCTCGGTGCCCGGATCCCACGTCGGCGCATTGGCGAAGTCGCGGAGAAACGCCGCAGCCTTCTCGATCGGTACCTCGGCGGTGAATTTGCGGGTGACGTCAACCATGCGGTGGGCCTTTCGGTTCATTTTTCGGCGGTAGTGCCGAGGCTAGACTTCGTTCCGACGCCCGGGCTACCCAAACTCGACGAACGGTAACCGCCTTCAGAAGACTGCGCGGTCCAGTGGACGTGGAAGCGGATCGAGTGCGCCGGTCTCGCGCAGGCGCTCGTACGCCCGAACGACCCCATCGACGGCCCCGATCTGTAGCAACACACCGCCCGGTAACGCGGCAACGCCTACGGCCAGGTCATCCGGGATCGCGTCAGCGCGAGCGGACGAGAGGTAGCCGACGCGGCCGATCACGGGATCTCCGACGCGATAGTCGGACTCGTCTTCGAGAGCGTCGAGGATGTTGTCGTCGGTGACGTCCCCGAAGTCCGGTTCCCACACCGCGGCGAGCATCCGAAGTAGTTCTGTCTCAGGAACTTCGGCGGTGTCCGGCGCGCTGACGGCAATAATCATCGACTGAAGGACGATTTCAGGTTCGCCGCCCGCCAACCCGGAGAGCTCGAGCCCCCATTCGGGCCCTCCACTGGATGCGAGCCTCAATCCGATTCCCAGACGATCCGACCAGTCTTCGGCGGCCTGCGCTTTCTCGAGGACCTGCGCCAACTGGTCGACGGTCACGGCAGTAGCAGGTCCAGCGGAATGGATCTGTTGCCACGACCCGCCGACCACCTCGGGCAACAGGAATTCGACTTGCTCCAACGTCCGACGCCACCGGGAGGCCACGGCCGGCACCGATTCCGGCCGTCGTCCCCAGAAAACTCGAATAGCGCGTCGTGTCATCGAGTCCTCCGGTAAGGATCGTCCATGGGTAGCCATATCCCGTCTTCGTGGATTCCGAGATCAGTGGCACCGCCGGTGAGAGCGTCGACGGCCGCGAGAACGGCAGGGCGCGTTTCGTTCTCACGACACAGGAGTGACCACGTCCAGATTGCCGCCGGGTCGATCATCGGGCGTGCCGTGAGATCGCTCGGCAGCGTGATGGTCTGCCCTTTGGGCGAGTTGACGACCGGACGGCCGACGGCACGGACGTGATCGAAGAATGCCGGACCGGTGATACCACCGTCGTTGATGCGCAGGATCTGTGCGCCGGTATCGCGAATGAATTCTTCGGCGTAGACGTTCCACGAATACCAGGAGGTGGTGTCGTCGTCGACGAGTGCGACGACGTCGCGTGCTCGCACCGGTGTGGTGTCCTCTCCGGTGGAGACGGCGTAGAGCCGATCCGCGCCGAGCAGTTTCGCGCTCAGAGCATGTTGGGCGACATCGGTTTTCCGCACCCAGGCGATCGCCAGGTCGAGGCTGCCGTCCGCCACCCGCGCGGCCTGTGCGTGCGAAGGCACCACCCAGGCGTCGACGTGCAGTTGCGCGACCCCTGAAGTGCGCGCGATCAGATCCGCGGGGAGCCAATTGACGTAGCCGATCCGGACGGGCTCCGCTCCGGACAGACGCTCCGCGCGGCGTCGCAGATTCTCGGCACTCTCGAGTAGCGCACGGACATCAGGGAGCAAGGCCGCGCCGGCTGGCGTCAGAGCGACGGAACGGCGGTCGCGGACGAACAGCTTGACGCCGAGGTCGCGCTCGAGTGCCATGATCTGCTGCGACAATGACGGCCCGGCTATCAGTAGCCGCGCCGCGGCTCGGCCGAAGTGCAATTCCTCGGCGACGACCTCGAAATATCTCAGCTGACGCAGCTCCACGATCCTTCATGCTACGTGCGGTGGGAGGTTGTGCCTATCAGTCAGGAGCAAAGCGGTCGTGGCGGTTCGGCGCGGCCGGGGCACACGATAAGACCATGACCACAATCCACAACGGCGTCTCCCCGCGAGCGCACGCTGTCCAAGCTGCCGCTGCGCTGGCGGCGAGCATGGGAATCGGTCGATTCGTCTACACACCGATTCTGCCGTTGATGCACACGCAGTCCGGTCTGTCCGCCTCGCTCGGCGCCACCCTGGCGACGGCCAACTACGTCGGGTACCTGATCGGCGCGCTCGCGGGAATCCTCATTCCCGGCGTGGTGCGCTCGGCAGCGGTGATGCGTACGTCGTTGGTGGTCCTCATCGCGACTTTGGCGCTCATGCCCACTACCCACGACGGATCCATCTGGTTCGCCCTGCGGCTCATCGCAGGCATTGCCAGTGCCCTCGTCTTCATGATCGCCGTCAGCGCTTTGCACGCGCACCTTCGGGGGCAGTCCCAATTCCTGGCCGGATGGGGATTCGGCGGAGTTGGGCTGGGTATCGCCCTGTCCGGGGTCCTCGTGTTCGTCGTCCGCTTCATCGGTTCCTGGGGTACTGCCTGGCTGGCATCTGCGGCCCTTGCAGTGGTGTGTGCGGTCGCAGCCTGGGGATTGACGCCGGAACCGCGTCCGGTCATCACACCGGACGCGCCGGGAACTCCCAGTTCCCAACGCGGGTTCACTGCCTTGTTCATCAGTTATTTCCTGGAAGGCATCGGCTACATCATCGCGGGCACGTTCCTTGTTGCCGCAATCGATCTCGCCGCTCCAGAATGGGTCGGCAGCGGCGCTTGGATAGTGGTCGGTCTGGCCGCATTTCCCTCGTGCGCCCTGTGGGCTTGGCTCAGCCTGCGTTGGTCGAGGCCGACTCTGCTTCTCGTTGCCCTGTTGATTCAGGCGGTGGGCATAGCGCTTCCTGCTGTGATCGGAGGCGTCGGCCCCGCACTGATTTCAGCTTTCCTGTTCGGTGTCACCTTCCTTGGTATCGGGTCAATTGTGTTGGCAATCGGCGCGCACCTGCAGTTCACACGCGCCGTGGCGTTGCTGACCGCTGGATACAGCGTCGGTCAGATTCTCGGCCCACTCGTTGTTACTCCGTTGCTGCGAGACGGGTATCGCGACGCTCTGCTGTTGGGTGCGGCCGTCGTCCTGGGCGCGGCAGTGGCCGCCGCGGTTTTGCGGTTCCGATTCCCTTCCGATCTCGATGCGGACCCTCGGACGGCCACCTCGACTGAGGAGGTAGTTTTTGATGGCAGATGACGAAACCGCCGGAGCACTACCCGACGTAGGACTGGAGATGTTCGAATGAGCGCACTCACAACCGATCTCGACCTGAAGGTCCCTGTCATCGCAGCCCCCATGGCCGGCGGCGCTTCCACACCGGCACTTGTTGCTGCTGCCTCTCGCGCAGGCGGTCTCGGCTTCCTCGCCGCCGGGTACAAGACGCCTCAGGCTCTGTCCGACCAGATCGACGCCGTGCGCGCCGAGGGAGTGTCCTTCGGTGTCAACGTCTTTGCGCCCAACCCGGTGCCTGTCGATGTCGATGCCTACCGTGCCTATGCCAGGGCGATCCAGGTCGAGGCGGATCGCTACGGCATCACACTGGCTGACGGTGAGCCGGTCGAAGACGACGACTACTTCGAGGACAAGATCGATCTGCTCCTGGCCAGCCCGGTTCCGGTGGTCAGCTTCACCTTCGGCTTTCCCGCACCCGGCGTCATCAAGGCGCTGCGCGCTGCCGGTTCACTTGTCGTCCTCACAGTGACTTCGGAGGCAGAGGCGCTCCTTGCCGTCGACGCCGGTGCCGATCTGCTTGTCGTGCAATCGTCGGCTGCCGGCGGACACTCCGGAACGCTCACTCCCCTGCAGGTTCCGGCAGAAACACCGATCACCGAACTGATCGCTCAGATCCGTCACCGCACGTCGGTTCCGCTATTGGCGGCCGGTGGACTGGCGACCTCCGCCGACGTCGCTGCTGCCTTACGTGCCGGAGCGGACGCGGCAGTGGTCGGTACTGTGCTGCTGCGCACCGAGGAGAGTGGTGCCTCGGCTCCGCACAAGGCAGCTCTGGCCGACACGTCCCGCGGGAACACGTTCGTCACAAGAGCTTTCACGGGACGTCCTGCACGGGCGCTTCGGAACGAGTTCATCGATCGCTACGACGCACAAGCGCCCATCGGGTACCCGGCCATCCATCACCTGACCAACCCGATGCGCAAAGCCGCTGTTGCGCAGGCAGATCCCGAGCGAATGCACCTGTGGGCCGGTACTGGCTATCGCCACGCGACGGAGGAACCAGCCGGGGTAGTGCTTTCGCGATTGGCTAACCTGTGACGGCGCGGACACCGGACATCACATTGCCCGAGGTAGTGACATACGACGGGCTGCCCAGTGGTGCACACTCGCTTCGAGTCAAGCGCCCCGACGTGGCATTTCAACGCCTGCAGACATTTCTGGAAGCCTGCATCGAACCAGTGTCGTTGCCGTCGTGGACATTAGAGATCCGCCAGGGCGGGCAACCCGCGCCGACCGCGCAATTGACAGAGCTTGCCACCGGGATCCTCGGTGGGCCCAGCTACAAAGCGCAAACCCATACCGAATGGAACGTCCCACCGGGTTCTGTCAACGAAGCGCTCGATACCCTCGTTGGTTCCGATGCGGTCACAACCCACGGACGTTCTTTGGCGGCACTGACCTACAGTGCGCCCGTACGCCTGATCGACCCGGACACCCATGCGCCGTATCCCGACATCACGCCCGACGCGTTCGGCCGCTTTGCCGTCGACGGATACGGCCGGACTCTCGGCGAGTCAGGCATACGCGCAACCCTTGGGAACGCGGCATCGTCACTGTCCCTGTGGCTCAACCTTCCTGCAGACGAACGGTTGTCGTCCGGTGCTCGTCACCTACAAGACCATCTCCCGTTCCGGCTGTCCGCGAAGCACTGGCGTCTCTGGCGGCCGAACCGGAGCGCAGACTCTTATCGTTCCAACAAGATTCCGTCGCCGGTTCACGACCACGTTTGAATCACGCAGCAAGCATTCCGAGTTGCGCACTACCCATACCGCGCGTGGCACGTTGTCAGAATGCGTCTTCCTCGAGTTCCATGATCTCGTTGTCGAGGGAACCCAGGATTTCTTTGGTCGACGCCAGGACGGGCAGGATGTTCTTGGCGAAGTACGACGCGATCACCACCTTGCCCCGATAGAACGACCGGTCCTTTGCCGACGCGTCACGGTCCAAGGCTGCCAACGCGACTTCCGCTTGCACCAACAGGCGCCATCCGATGAGCAGGTCGCCTACCGCGTACAGAAAGCGCACCGAGCCGAGGCCTATCTTGTACAACTCGGAGGGTTGGTCCTGGGAAGCCATCAGATACCCGGTGAGCGTCCCGGCCATCTCCTGCACGTCGGTCAAGGCGGTCTCGAGTAGGACTCGCTCGGCCTTGAGTCGACCGTTCCCGGCCTCACTGTCGATGAACTCTCGTATGCGACCGGCTACGTGAGCGAGTGCAACGCCGCGGTCGCGTGCGATCTTCCGAAAGAAGAAGTCCTGCGCCTGGATTGCCGTGGTGCCCTCGTACAGGGTGTCGATCTTGGCATCGCGGATGTACTGCTCGATGGGGTAGTCCTGAAGATAACCGGAGCCGCCCAGGGTCTGCAGGCTCTCGGTGAGCAGTTCGTAGGCCTTTTCGGAACCGACGCCCTTGACGATCGGCAGCAGCAGATCGTTGACCCGCGCCGCCAATTCGGCATCCGCCCCCGAAACCAACTCGGCGACATCGGCATTCTGGTGTGCAGCGGTGTAGAGGTAGACCGCTCGGAGGCCTTCGGCGTAGGCCTTCTGCATCGCCAGGCTGCGTCGGACGTCGGGGTGGTGCGTAATGGCCACGCGGGGCGCGGTTTTGTTTGTCAGCTCGGTGAGGTCTGCGCCTTGAATTCGTTCTTTGGCGTACTCGAGGGCGTTGAGATAGCCGGTGGACAGTGTTCCGGTAGCCTTGGTGCCCACCATCATTCGAGCGTTCTCGATGACCTGGAACATCTGGGCGATACCGTTGTGGACATCACCCACGAGCCAGCCGACGGCAGGAACGTCCGTCGCTCCGAAGGTGAGCTCGCAAGTCGGGGAAGACTTGAGACCCATCTTGTGCTCGACGCCGGTGACGTACACGCCGTTGCGCTCTCCCAGTTCAAGTGTCTCCGAGTCGAAATGGGACTTCGGAACGTAGAACAGGCTCAAACCTTTGGTTCCTGGACCGGCGCCCTCGGGCCGGGCAAGCACCAAGTGGAAGAGGTTCTCGGCCGTGTCTCCGACGTCGCCACCGGAGATGAACCGCTTGACGCCCTCGATGTGCCAGGTGCCGTCGTCCTGCGCGATTGCCTTTGTTCGGCCTGCGCCTACATCGGATCCGGCGTCTGGTTCGGTGAGCACCATCGTTCCGGCCCATCCGCGCTCGAATCCTTCTTTGGCCCAGTGTTTTTGCTGTTCGTTTCCGATGGTGTAGAGCACGCTCGCCATCAGTGGACCCATGTTGAAGAAGCTTGCGGATCCGTTTGCCGCGACCAACATTTCGCCGATCGCCCAGACCAATGGCGCGGGAGCAGGAACGCCACCCATGCCTGCCGGTAGACCGAGTCGCGACCAACCGGCCTCGTTCACCGCCTCGACCGTCTTGCGCAGAGGTTCCGGGACCACAACTGCGTGATTGGGTGCGTCGAATTCGACAGGGTTTCGATCCGCGTCGGCGAAGGACGCGGCGACCGGGCCTTCTGCCAGCCTCGATACTTCCGCAAGAATGTTGCGCACAGTGTCGGTGTCGAGGTCCCCGTAAGCGCCGGCATCCAGCAGTTCGCCGATCCCGAGTACCTCGAACAGATTGAACTCGATATCACGCACGTTGCTTTTGTAGTGACCCATTGTTCTCCGACCTTGGTTCGTCAGCAATACGATTCGTCAGCAGATACGGCTCGTCAGCAGTACACAAGAAAGCCTGCCCCACAAGGAATTCAGTACGCAACCGTAGGTAGAGACGAGTGCCGTTGCTACAAAGTAGCGCCGAGTCGCTCTCAATGAAACATTCACTCGTACAATTGGTTTCCGCTGGTGGGGGCGCATATCAGTCGCGTAGCATCCTCTACGATCAAAGCAGCCGCGCACCAATCGAAGTGCCCGTCCTCACCTTCGGCGTCATACGCATTCGGTGTGATCAGTGAACATGCTGATCGGTAGACCAAGAGCGCCTCTCGTTGGTAGCCGAGATGTTTCTCGGCCGGCGTGTAGAGCCCAGTTCTGTCTCGTGAGCCTTTGGTATCGGTCAGAGGGTGAGTAGCACTTTGGTGGCGCGCCGCTCGTCCATCGCCCGGTAGCCTGCGGCGGCGTCCTCCAACGGGAGAGTGAGGTCGAAGACGATGCCTGGGTCGATCTGGTCGGTCATGATGAGCTCGATCAGTTCGGGTAGGAATCGCCTGACCGGCGCGGGACCGCCGAGCAGGCTCACCGTCGCGAAGAACAGGTTCATGCCGTCGAGTTCGACGCCGTGGGATACCCCGACGTAGCCGACATGTCCGCCGGGGCGGGTAGCTCCGATAGCCTGCATCATCGATTCTTGGGTACCTACGGCTTCGACGGTCGAGTGGGCGCCGTAGCCGCCGGTGAGTTCCTTGATCTTCGCGATGCCCGCGTCGCCCCGCTCTTCGACGATGTCGGTGGCGCCGAATTGTGTGGCGAGTGCCTGCCGGTCGGCGTGACGTGACATGGCAATGATCCGCTCGGCGCCGAGTTGTCTGGCAGCGAGGATCGCCAAAAGTCCGACTGCGCCGTCGCCGACGACGGCGACCGTTTTGCCAGGTCCGGCTTCCGCAGCTACTGCGGCGAACCAACCGGTGCCGAGTACGTCGGAGGCTGCAAGGAGGCTGCGGGCCTGCCGCTCGGTCGGCTCTCCGTGGACAGGGACGAGGGTGCCGTCCGCGAGCGGGATGCGAGCGTATTCGGATTGGGTGCCGACCGAGCCCATCATGACCTGGTGGATACAGCGAGACTGAAAGCCGGCCTCGCAGATTTCGCAGGTGTTGTCCGACGCGACGAACGAGCCCACGACGAAGTCCCCAACTTCGATGTCGTTGACGTCGGGGCCGACCTGTTCGACGACGCCCACGTATTCGTGTCCCATCGGCGTCGGGCCATTCAGCTCTTCGATGCCGCGGTACGGCCAGAGGTCGGAACCGCAGACGCAGGTGGCTGTAACGCGAATGATCGCGTCGGTCGGTTCGACGATCACCGGCGCTTCGATCTCTTCGACCCGGACGTCGCCGGGGGCATGCATGACGACAGCGCGCATGACGTGGCTCCTCACAATCGGTTTCTTCGTGTCACTTCAACCTGATCACGATTCGGCGGCGTGCGGGAGTCCCGCGCGATAGTGGTACTGCGAGGGACTCCCTCGCTACCGGTCACTGACTTACGCTCGATGGCATGGACGATCGAGCGCAAGTACGCGAATTCCTGACCTCGCGGCGCGCCCGAGTCACGCCCGAACAAGTTGGACTTCCGGCCGGATCGAACCGCCGCGTGGACGGTCTACGTCGAAGTGAAGTGGCAACCCTCGCCGGCGTGAGCGTCGAGTACTACACGAGGCTCGAGCGCGGAGCGATCAGCGGCGCATCGCCGGGTGTACTCGACAGTATCGCGAAGGCCTTACGACTCGACGACGCCGAGCGCGCCCACCTTTTTGATCTCGCGCACGCGGCAAGCCCGGTAGCCAGGCCCCCGCGTCGGCGAAATGCGAAGGGCTGGAAGCCCCATCAGAGCCTGCAGTGGGCGCTCGATGCAGTCACCGCGGGACCCGCTTTCGTGCGGAACGGTCGCATGGATCTTCTTGCTGTCAACCCACTCGCGCGTGCGTTTTACAAGGACCTGTACGACATGCCGGGGCAGCCCCCGAACATCGCGCGCTTCACGTTCCTCGACGATAGGGCTTTCGAGTTTTATCCGGACTGGAACGAGTTTGCCGAGGTGACCGTCTCGATTCTGCGAACCGAGGCTGGGCGAGATCCTCACAACAAGGAATTGCACGATCTGATCGGTGAACTCAGCACTCGGAGTGAGGAATTCCGGCGTCGGTGGGGCGCGCACGACGTCCGCCATCACGGCACCGGATTCAAGACTTTTCACCACTCCGCCGTGGGGGAGCTGACGCTTGCCTTCGAAGGTTTGGAGATGGCCGCCGAGCCGGGGTTGACGCTCACGATCTACACCGCAGAGCCGGGATCGCCGTCCGCGGAACGGATGCAGTTACTCGCCTCGTTGGCAGCCAGTGAGAATGCGGACTCTTCGCCTCACGTGTCGGAGCGGTCGCTGACGGACGGCTGACGAACTGCGCGACGGTTGATCGGGTCGTCAGTTGACGACTTCGACGGTGGTGCGCTTCGTGCGTTCCTTGCGCAACAGGATCATCAGCGGCAGAAAGTAGAGAGCGGCAACGCCGGTGCCTACCAACACCGGCCCAGTGGCACCGAGACTCGAGGCGAACGCAAACCCGGCGATCCAGGAGCCGACCGCGGTGCCCAGATTGAACGACGAGGTGCTGAGAGCAGAAGCCATCGTCGGCGCCTGATCGGCATAACGCACAGCCATCCCGATCAGGATGGGATTGGTCGACATGCCGAATAGTCCCAGCATGACTACGAGAAACACCGTCACGATCACGTTGTGCGAGAAGAGGCAGAGCGCCCCGAGCACGAGAAACGTCATCGCTGCCGAGACGAACAAGACCCCGTACTGATGCTTCGCACCGAGTCGACCGCCGAGATTGGAGCCGACGAACGCACCGAGTCCGTAGCCGACAAGCACTAGCGGCACTGCCGACGCAGCAAGTCCCGTGTTCTCGGTCAACAGCGGAGAGATGAAGCTGTACGCCGCCAGCGACGACCCGCACACGACGGCGCAACCGGACAGAACGAGCCAGATGCGTCCGTCCCGTAGGCTCGCGATCTCCGCTCGCCAGGACGGCACCGCACCGGATTCGGTGTCGGCGGGTACCAATCGGTGGACGACGGCCGCGGCGACGAGTGCGAGGGCGGCGAGGGCCCAGAAAGGACCACGCCACCCGATGCTCTGACCGGCCAGAGCGCCGAGCGGAACACCGATGACGTTCGCGAGCATGCCTCCGCCCAAGACGATGCCGAGCGCGCGCGAGGAAGACGCCGGGCCTGCCGCTTTTGCTCCGACCACTGCAGCGACTGCCCAGAAGGCGCCCGTCGCCACGGCTGTGAGGAAGCGGGCGCCGAGAATGAGTCCGAAGTTGGACGAGAGCGCGACGATGACGTGTCCGATCGCGAAAACAATCAGGGCCGAGCTCAAGGTCACGCGTCGGGGAACCCTGAGTGTCAAGATCGCCATCGCCGGCGTGCCGACGATCATCCCGATCGCGAAGACGGTGATCATCAAGCCGACGTTCGCGATCGACGTCCCGAGGTCACCCGCAATCTCGGGAAGAATGCCGGCGACGACGAATTCGGTTGTGCCCATCAAGAAAACTCCGACGGCCAGCACGTAGATCACGAGCGGCAGGCGGCCGGTTTCTTCGACGGTCGGGGCGGAAATCATGAGGTGGTCAGTTCTCTTTCTGTTGACGACGCGTATGTCGTGGCGCACCCGTCCAGGGCATCACGCCCGTCGCCTGCGAGGGAGTCCCGGTCGTTGGGGGTACTCGAAGGGACTCCCGGTGTGACCGATTGCGCGCTACCGTCGGCGCAAAGACTGCCTGAACCCGGGAGGCGCGCCCATGACACGACGACAGATCCGAGGGCTTGGCGCCGCAGTGCTCCTTTCGGCCTTCCTGACTGCCTGCGGTAGCGAGGATCCTGAAGGGCCCGGTCCGCAGGCAAGCACGACAACACGATCGGCGCCCGCCGCGGCCTTCGGTGAACCCGAGACCGTCGCCGACGGCTTGGACGCGCCCTGGTCGATGGCATTCCACGGCGATACACCACTTGTCAGTGAGCGCGACAGCGCGCGAATCCTCGAACTCGACGCCGGCGGAAACAGCCGCGAGGTGGGAGTCGTCGACGGCGTCAGCCCCAGAGGTGAGGGTGGTTTACTAGGGATCGCAGCACGTGAAAACCGCCTGTACGCGTACTTCACCGCGAACGGGGAGAACCGGATCGAACGCTTCGACATCATCGGTGCTCCGGGGGAATTCGCGCTCGGGCCGGCCGAGACGATTCTCGACGGGCTCGCTTCGGCCAACTACCACAACGGTGGTCGCATCGCGTTCGGCCCGGACGGGATGCTGTACGTGACCGTCGGTGATGCCGGTAGTCGAGACAGAGCTCAGGACCTCGACTCGATGTCCGGGAAAATTCTGCGCATGACTCCGGATGGTGATGTGCCGCAAGATAATCCGTTTCCGAACTCGTTCGTCTACAGCTACGGCCACCGCAACTCCCAGGGCATTGCCTGGACCGAGGACGGCACGATGTACGCCAGCGAGTTCGGGCAGGACACCTGGGACGAGCTCAACAAGATCGAAGCAGGCGGAAACTACAGGTGGCCCGAGGTCGAAGGGATTGCGGGTGAAGACGGATTCATCGACCCGCTCCAACAATGGTCACCGGATGATGCCAGCCCCAGCGGAATCGCCATCCACGACGGCACGATCTACATCGCCAATCTTCGTGGTGAGCGACTCCGCACGGTGCCCTTGACCGATCCCGCGACCGCCGACGAGCAATTCGTCGACGAATACGGGCGCCTCCGTGATGTTGTAGTCGCACCGGACGGGTCGCTGTGGATACTGACGAACAACACCGACGGACGCGGCGACCCCAACCCCGGTGATGACCGCATCATTCGCGTGCCGTTGCGCTGATGTCGATTTCCGGCGAACGCAGTACTTCCAGCCCGAGGATCCTCGCCGAAGCCGGTGATTCACTAATATCTTTACGACAGGTGCGCCGGGTACGGATCGGAGAGACAGCATGGGGACTTGGGGTTCAGGACCTTTCGACAACGACGTAGCGGGCGACCTGCTCAGCGCAGTACAGGCGGGTGACTACGACATCGACGATTACGCTAGCCACCCCGATGGCGGTTATCTCGATGCCGATGATGCTCAAACAGCAATCGCCGTCGCCGAGATTCTTGCGGTTGCGCACGGCGTTGCGCCGAAGCCTGTGCAGCTGGATGGAATTGACGCCGCCGGGTACGTCAGCACCTTGAGCCCGGAGCAGAAGAGTTGGGTCCTCTCCGCACTCGAGCGTGCAGTTTCCGACAGCGACACTTCGGAGTTGTACGAGTTGTGGGAAGAGAACGGTCCGGAAGACCTCGCAGCTTGGCGGGCACCGATCCTGAGCAGATTGGCCAGCCTCAAAACGGTGGGGTAAGCGTCACTCGTCTGCAGTCCCTTGCTTACTCGGAGTTCGACGAGGACAGACTCCCCTTGACGTACCGGGTGGTGTCGTCAGCGAGGATCTCGGCGAGCCCGCTTTCGATACCGTCCAGTGCTTGCGCGGCGACGTCGGCAGGATCGATCTTCTGTTCGGCGGGTACGCCAGCGGCCATGTCGGTATCCATGTATGCGACATGCAGTGCCGATACGGAGATTTTGCGCGGCGCAAGTTCTTCTCGAACGGCGTCGGTCATCGCCCAGGCCGCTGCCTTCGACGACGCGTAAGACCCGAGCGCGGCTGGATGGAACCAGGACAGCACCGACAGAACGTTGAGTATTGTTCCGCCGTCGTTGTTTTCGATGACGGGAGCAAACGCCCGGGTCACGGCGAGCGGGCCGTAGAAGTTGACGTCCATCTCTCGTCGAATGTCATCGATGTCGCCCCCGATCAAGGGCGCCGAGGTAGAGATACCTGCGTTGTTGACCAGCAAGGTCACATCCGATGCGATTTGCGCGGCGGCGGTTATCGATTCGGCGTCCGTCACGTCCAACCTCAGGGGGATGACGCCGGGTAGATCGACAGTTTCCGGATTGCGCGCAGCCGCGTACACCTTTGCGCCGCGCTCGACGAGTCCCGCAGCCAGATGGCGTCCGAGCCCGCGATTGGCTCCTGTGACGACCGCAACCGTCTTGTTCAGGTCCATGATTCTCCCAGTGTTGTGATTGCTTGTGACATTTAGATTATGAATCAAATCTAAGTGTCGGCTAGGATAGATGTCAAGTGAAATCCAAACTGGAAGGCGTTGTGATGGGCCGCGTATCGCAGCAACAAGCGGAAGAGAACCGTCGGCGCGTCGTGGAAACCGCAGCCCGACTGTTCCGAGAGAAGGGCACTCACCTCAGCGTCGCCGACCTGATGAAGGCGTCGGGGCTGACCCACGGTGGCTTCTACAAGCAGTTCGCGTCCAAGGACGCTCTCATCGACGAAGCGACCACCCACGCCTTCAAGGAACTGGCTCAGCTGCACTCTGCGGGACTCGAAGAGCATGCAGGGCAACGTGACTCCGCCCGAAAAGCTTTGATCGATACCTATCTCTCGGTGGCGCATCGCGACAACCCGGCAGACGGATGCCCCGCTGCTGCGCTCGCCGCCGACATGGCGCGCGAGCCTGCAGACAGCGAGGCCCGTCGGGTTTACACGGAGGGAGTGGGGGATTTTGCCGCAGCTCTTGCCGACGACGAAGCTGTCGGTCTCCTCCGGCTCTCCACCATGCTCGGTGCACTGGTTCTTTCGCGAGCTACCAAGGGTTCCCCGCTCTCCGAGGAAATTCTCGATTCCGCGCGCGTCGAACTGATCAGAGGGCTTCGAGAGCCGCTGTCATCTTCTTGACGGTCTCGGGTGCCCCTGGCCGCGAATCCCGTTTTCACGAGGTCCAGTGCTCGCGGTTCCGAGAGTCGGACTCTCGATATGTCGATTGAACGCTCTAGTTGATTCCGACGACTTCCTGGGCGATCGCTGCGAGTCTTGCCTGGGCAGCGGATACGACGCCGTGTCGGTTCTTGTGCGCTTCCTCGTACGCAACGATGTCCCGCACCTGTGCGGCGTCGGTCAGTTCCTTCACGGCGGAGACGGCTTGGGTGACGTTGAGTTCGTCGAAGTCTTCGATGGGAAGTTCAGTGGGGTCGAGTAGCCCACTCGACTTCCGTACCGAACGGAAGACGTCGGCGGCACCGTCAGCACCTTCTCGGCGAGTGACCTTCTCAGCCGTGGCGATGGCCGCATCCCTACTGGCCGAGAGTGTTTTCACAGTCACGTCACCGGCATATGCGCCCCAGCTGATCAGCTCACCCAGTACCGGCGGTGAGGTGCGAACAGCGTCGATGGCACGGTCGAGACTGCGGGTCGACCAGGAGACCGGAACGTTGACCAGCCGTATCGCCGCGCCGGTGGCAGCTTGCATCGGTGTGCGGCGCAAAGCTGCCGGTCCACCGAGTGCCTCTTCGGCCAAGACAGTCGTGAGCCAGTCCACGGTCGCGGAGTGTGCAGTGATGAGGCGGTCGGCCAACGCCGCGACGGTCTGATCGCCGCCGGCAGTGGCCAGGGCCTTGAGGTAGCGGGAGCGGTCGAGGAGTTGATGTTCGAGCGCAAGGTCTCCCAATACCGCTTCGTCGAAGGGCTGAGCCTGTTCGACCATCGCTTTCACTCCGGCTGTCGCGCGTCCGAGGAACGGACCGACCAATTCCGGCACGCCCCCCAGATCGCGAACAGTGGACTCTATGGAACTCGCCCTTTCACGGCCGTTCTCTGCGTTTTCCGTCAATTCGCGTCGAACAGCCTCGGTTCTGGCCTGTGCGACGCGCGTTTCGGCGACCTGGATCTCGGTGTGCGTCAGACCGAGGAGGATGCGTAACTGGGTGATCAAGGCGGACGTGGTTTCGGAGTTGCTCATATCGGGGTCGTCCCTTCGTCGGTGCGTGCTTTACGTGATGTTCAGCTTCTGCTCGACGAGTGCTCCGCGGGTCGCGGAGCCACCGCCGCTACGCGGGCTACCCCGACCTACCGCGTAGTAACCACAACGAACAAGTGGGGTCGACGCACCGAGATCGTCGGCGCCAGGACGAGTGAGATCCCGGCCACCCCGAGGTTTCGATTTCTATTCGGTGGGAAGGAGGCATGTGCAGTGCATCCATCCAGAAGCCCGCGAGAAACTGCGTCACCTGAGGAGTATCGATATGCCGGACCAGTACGCAATGCAGGACCCGACCACGCGGTTCCCCGCTCCTGTGCGTGAGCGGCAGGCGGAGATCGCACACCCCGGTCTCACCGCAGACATGATTTCTCCTCCCGACCACGGTGAAAACACCTATCGAGGAAGCGGTCGACTCGAAGGAAGGCGTGCGATTGTCACCGGAGCGGATTCGGGCATCGGACGTGCGGTCGCGATTGCATTTGCCAGAGAAGGCGCGGACGTTGTCCTGAGTTATCTCGACGAGGAAGAACAGGACGCTCGGGAAACCGCTCGCTGGGTCGAGGAGGCAGGTCGCAAAGCCGTCTCGGTGCCGGGAGATCTCCGAAGCGAGGAACACTGTTCTGCTTTGGTCGAAACCGCGGTGCGTGAACTCGGCGGACTCGACATCTTGGTGAACAACGCCGCGTTTCAGATGGTGCAGATGGGCGGCATCGCCGATATCACCACCGAACAATTCGACCGTGTGATGAAAACCAACCTCTACGCACTATTTTGGCTCTCCAAAGCAGCGATCGCGCAGATGGAGCCCGGATCGACGATCGTGAATACCTCGTCCATCCAAGGTGCGTCCCCGTCGCCCGAGCTGCTCGATTACGCCACGACAAAGGCGGGCATCATCGACTTCACCAAGGGACTGGCCGCCGATGTCGCACGAAAGGGAATCAGGGTCAATGCCGTTGCACCTGGACCGATTTGGACGCCACTGATTCCGGCGACGATGCCCAAGGAGAAGTTCGAGACGTTCGGGGACGACGTTCCGCTCGGGCGGGCAGGTCAGCCGGCCGAGCTTGCTCCCGCCTATGTATTTCTCGCCTCTGGCGAATCCAGTTACACCACTGGGGAAGTCATCGGCGTGACGGGTGGAAAACCTCTCACCTGAATGTGCGACTAGACAAGGCGTACGACGACGGCGTAACGGTCAACCGTTGTCGAGGCCCGCGGCGACCATCGCTGCAGCGGTCTCTCGTTCGGAGAATGAGCCCTTCTCCAGACCCCGGATGACGCCGGAGCGATCAGCGGGGGAACGGTTTTGGTTCAACTTCGCTTTTCCGTAGACACGGGCCACGTGCAGTTCGATCCCCACAATCCCTCGCAGCTGCGCATCGACGAACTGCGGCGGCGCGTCGGTGACCTTCCATTCGTTCTCACGGCCGGATTCATGTCGAGCTGTCAGTGCGGTGACATGAGCACGCAGCCACTGCTCGTCGTCGTGCGCAACCAGTTGGCCGTAGACGTAGAGAACTTCGTAGTTCCACGTCGGGACAACCTTCCCGTGGACGCTCTTGCTCGGGTAGAACTCGGGGCTCACGTAGGCGTCGGCGCCGGGGAGGATCACCAGAGACTCCGATGTCCCGGTGTATCGCCAATGCGGATTCGTCCGGGCGAGATGCCCCTCCAACACGTTTCCTTCGGCGTTGTACAGCAGTGGCATCGACGTGACTTCGAGGGTCTCGGGGCCCGGTGTGACCAGGTGTCCGAATCCACCGGCGCGGAGAGAGTCGGCGACCGCGTCGTCCGAGAGGCGGAATTGTTCGGGCAGTATCATGTGTCTCCTCGCAGATTTTTTGTCATGTGACAATGTGTCACAGCGTGGAGGTTTTGTCATGTGCTAATAGAGTGAGCCTGTGACCAGCACTGTGGCGGACCAGGTGAGGCTCTATGTCGTCCGCGGGACAGCGGGCGAGATTTCCGAGGGCATCCGCAATCTCATCAGTGCTGGGGTACTGGCTCCAGGGGATGCGTTGCCGCCCATACGGGCCTTGGCCGACGATCTCGAGGTTCACCGGAACACAGTTGCCGGAGCCTATCGCTTGCTCGTGGCGGCGGGAGTTGTGGAGACACAGGGCCGGCGCGGCAGCTTCGTGCGAGCCATACCGTCCCTGGAAGGAGAAGGCGGTATCGCTCTTCCTGGCAGCGTGGATCTCGCCAGCGGAAATCCTGATCCGGCATTGCTGCCTGATCTCAGAGCCTCGTTGGACCGGACCACTTACACGCCCCGGTTGTACGGCGCCGCAGCCACCGAGCCTCTACTCGATTCCTGGGCACGTTCCTCGATCGAGGACGAGGTTCCAAGGCCGTGCTCGATCACCATCACCAACGGTGCCGTTGACGCGGTCGAGCGACTGTTGACCGCTCATTTGACCCGAGGTGACGCCGTCGCGATCGAGGATCCGTGCTTCCTGGCGAGCATCGGAACGCTCAAAGCCAACAGCTTCCGAGCGGTACCGATGGACATCGACACTTCGGGTATTACCCCGCAAGGGCTGCTGCGTGCTCTCGAAAGTGGTGTGCGCGCGATTATTTGCACCCCTCGTGCGCACAACCCCACCGGGGTCAGCATGAGCGCCGACCGAGCGGCGATTCTCGGAAGCATCCTGGCCGAGTTCCCTCACGTTCTGGTAATCGAGGACGATCACTTCTCTGCCGTGTCCAGCAATCGGTACTGTCGGCTCGCTCCGATGAGCACGACGCGGTGGGCGCTTGTTCGTTCCGTGTCGAAATTTCTCGGGCCCGACCTGCGCGTGGCAGTGGTCGCCTCGGACCTCGACACCGGCATTCGGCTGAGCACTCATCTCCGGTCGGGCGCCAACTGGGTCAGTCACCTGCAGCAGCGCTTGAGTGCTGAACTGCTGAGTGATCCGACGGTGATCGACGGCCTCGCCAATGCTCGCGCTGTCTACGAGCGCCGCCGAACCCTTCTGAAATCTGCACTGTCAGAACATGATATCGAGGTTCCTGACACTTTCGACGGACTCAATGTCTGGGTTCCGCTGGATCGGGATTCCGAACCGATTGTCGAGCGACTCGCCGAGTCTGGCTGGCTCGTGCGGGACGGAAGTCAGTTCTCGGCGACGGCGGGTCAGTGCCACCGGGCACTTCGTGTGACCGCCTCCACCATCACCTCTGACCAAGCACGCGAGTTCGCCAGTGCCCTGGCTGAAATATTGGCGAGCCCGTAGTTGTCCAGCTGCACTACAGTGCGAATCTGAGTCTCTCGCTTCTCGACGAAACTACCGGCGACGGCTGGATCGATAGGATCGGTTCGAGCGACGACGAAGGGTGTAATTGTGGCGAGGGCGGTTGTTGTCGGTGCGAGCCGAGGTCTCGGTCGTGCGTTGATCGAGGGTCTGAGGAGCGATGGCGACGAAGTTCTCGGCATATCGCGTCGGCGTCCTGACGGGTTCGACGTCTCCGAGTGGATCGAAGCCGACCTGACCGATCCTGTTACGGCAGCGAATTCGATCGATCAGGAGCTTGTCGGTGGTGTAGACACCCTGATCTGCAACGTCGGGATTTGGGAAGGGGACGCCTTCACCACTGACTATGCATTCGCAGAACAATCGGACATGGAAATGCTCGAAATGATCAACGCCAACATCACGGCCACAATTCTCCTGCTCAAGCGCCTGATCCCGAGAATGATCGGCCGTCCTCGACCTCGGATCATCTTGACCGGGTCCACCTCGGGACTCCCGCGTAGCGGTAGGCCGGAGGTTGCGTTCGGTGCATCGAAGTTCGCGATCAACGGCATTGCCGACGCGTTGAGAGAGGGCTATCGGAAGGACAGACTCGCAGTGACTGTCCTTCATCTCGGATATCTCAATACAGAAGACGGACTCGACGTGCCCCGAGACGTCGCTGCCGCCAGGGGAGAGGGATCTCTGGTCCCGGTACATGACGTTGTGGATACGGTGCGCTCGATCTCGAGTTTGTCGTCTTCGACGTCAGTGCGGGAAGTAGTCCTCACTGCGATCGACGATCCGCGATTCTGATTTGCGGCTGTCGACTCAATCTGGTTGCTGAACAGACGTATTCAGAGAATCTAGACCCCGATCAAGAAGTAAGCTCCGGTCAGATACGTCAGGGTGAGGCCCGCCAAGGTCCACGCCATGTACGGCCGGATGTAGAGGCGCCGCAGGCGGTGCAATCGCAGGGAGGCTCGCAAGAACGCGCCCACGGTCCCGAGCAGCAACATCAGGCTCGGGACGAAGACCGCCAGTCGGCGATCCTTCTGTGAGCACAGCAAGGTGTCGGTACCGAAGCATTCGCCCCGCCGGGAGCCCAACCACACGATCGCGATAACCAAAACCGCGGTAGCCAGAACGACTGACACGCCGTACGTCAGGGTTCGCCTGTTGATCTTTCGCTCTCGACGCTGAATTACATCTGACGCGTCAGAACTGTCGGTCATCACACCGGCTCCTGTACATCGCACCTCACTTCGTGGATCGGCGGTGGGAGAGGGCGTACAGCACTACTCCGACGGCCAAGAGTAATGATGCGCGTAACCACGTCGCAGCGCTCTGCTGGGTGAGCAACGCAACGCACGTACCGAGAGCGAGGATCGGGAAGATGATCGGCGTTCGGAAGTGTTTGTGTTGCACTGCGTCACGGCGCAGAACCAGGACGGCGATGTTGGTGCTGATGAATACGAAAAGCAGCAGGAGTACCACCGTCTCCGCCAGGGCTGACAGCGATCCGGTGACGCAGAGAGCCATGGCAACTGCTGTGGTCGCGATAATCGCCACCCAGGGGGTCCGTCGCTGCGGCAGTACCCGAGCGAAGACGCTCGGGAGCAAGCCTTCCGATGCCATCCCGTATGTCAGCCTGCTCGCCATGATCATTGTCAGCAGTGCGCCGTTGGCGACGGCGACCAACGCGATCAGGCTGAACAGGCGAGGCGGAACGCCGACGTCGGCAGCTGACACAACTTCCAGCAGTGGCCCGGAGGATGCGGCAAGTTCGTCGGCGGGCAGGACCACCGAGACAGCCAGGCCGACAAGGACATAGGCGGCGCCGGCTGTCAGTAATGCTCCGAACAGTGCGCGTGGGTAGACCTTGCTCACGTTCTTCACTTCTTCGGCGACGTTCGCGGACGTTTCGAAGCCGACAAAAGAGTAGTACGCGAGGAGTGCCGCAGCCAGCACCGCGAGTGCAGGCGATCGGCTGTCGTCGAACTCCACGACGCGGCTCAGGGTTCCGTCGCCGCGCCCGAGAACTATGCAAGCGAGGACGACAACGAGGACGAGCCCGGTGACCTCCACGACTGTCATGACGACGTTGGCGCGCATCGACTCCTTGATGCCTCTGGCATTGAGAAGTCCCACCAGGAGCAGGAAGACGAGCGCCGCTGGAACGGTTGGGACGTCGATGAAGGCTTTGAGATAGTCGCCCGAGAATGCGAGGGCGAGTCCCGCCGCACTGGTTACGCCGGCCGCCAGCATCGAGAAGCCGACAAGGAACGAGATCAGTGGTTTCCGATACGCCCGTTGGGCGAAGACGGCTGCGCCGCCCGCTCGCGGATATTTGGTGACCAGTTCGGCATAAGAAGTTGCTGTCAACAATGCCATGACGAGCGCTACGAGCAGTGGTACCCAGACGGCTCCACCAACTTCACCGGCGATGACGCCCACCAATGCGTAGATGCCGGCACCCAGAACGTCTCCGAGGATGAACACGAAAAGGAGTGGGCCGGTTATAGCCCGAGTGAGAACGCTCTTACCGCCGTCTTCATCTCCGCGTGCGGTTTCGTCCACGTTCTCAGCACCCGCGGCGCGTCGCATATGCAAGGTTCGTCCTGTCTTCGTGGTGACGTGCCGCCACCTCAGGAGCAGACATGTACCCAGTGGTCGAAGTTTCAAACGTGGGTCGCTCGCCTTCTCGTGCTTTGCTTGTAGGTGAATCGCAGAAATAGTGACTGGAGGACGACGTGGCTGAAACGACGGTTGCCGCGGTGATGGACGAGCTGGCTGCGCTCGAGGATCCGAAGGCGCGCGCGGTGAACGAGAAACACGGTGACGATCACGGTGTGAACCTTTCAAAGCTGCGCGCTGTTGCGAAGCGATTGAAGACTCAGCAAGAACTCGCACAACAGCTTTGGGCAACGGGCGACACCGCAGCGAGACTGCTTGCCCTTCTGATCTGCCGCCCGAAGGTGTTCGAGCGTGACCAGTTGGACGTCATGTTGCGTGAGGCCCGTACTCCCAAGGTGCAGGACTGGCTCGTCAACTACGTGGTGAAGAAGAACCCGCACGCGGAGGAATTGCGGGTGGCCTGGACCGCAGACTCCGATCCTGTGGTTGCGAGCGCCGGCTGGGCCCTGACTACCGAGCGCGTAGCGAAGAAGCCTGAGGGACTTGATCTTTCAGGATTACTCGACGTCATCGAGGCGGAGATGAAGGATGCTCCTGATCGCCTGCAATGGGCGATGAACCACTGCCTGGCTCAGATCGGGATCGAACATGCCGAGTTCCGGGCCCGCGCAATCGACATCGGTGAGCGTCTGCGAGTGCTCGAGGATTACCCGACTCCGCCGAACTGTACCTCGCCGTTTGCGCCGATCTGGATCTCGGAGATGGTGCGACGACAGAGTGCAAGTAGGGCCTAAGGCAACTGAGGGTAGGGTTACCTTCGTGCTACGTTAGGCGCCGTCACCCGCTCGGGGTGTCTGAGCAGGTCGATCGACCGGGAGGTCCTGGCGTGGCAAGAATTTTGGGACGAGGGCTGTCAGAGCGACGACGTGGTGGCAGCCGTGTCCGCCGGATGGTGGCCGTCCTGGCGGCGTGCGGCCTGGCGGCCGGAATGGCGGCCTGCAGCAGCAACGGCGACAAAGACAGCACCGACGACAAAGACAGCACCCGGACTTCATCCGCAGTCGACGCCGCGTTCCCGGTGACGATCACGTCGGCCCTCGGCACGGCCGAGATCAAGGACGAGCCCAAGCGGGTCGCAACCTGGGGATGGTCCAATCAGGACGCCCTCCTGGCGCTCGGCGTCGTCCCGGTCGCGATGCCCACTTTCTCTGGACCTCAGTACGGGGCCGACGCGCAGGGCATTCTGAAGTGGGACGCCAAGGCACTCGACAAGCTCGGCGGCGAGCAGCCCACCTTGTTGTCGGGTGACGGAACGGGCGAAGCACCTGTCGAGCAGTTCGCCAAGGCTGAACCAGATCTCATCTTCGCCCCGTACTCCGGGCTCACTCAGCAGGAATTCGACGCACTGTCGAAGATCGCGCCGGTGGTTTCCTTCCCGGACGAGCCGTGGACCGCGTCGTGGCAGGACCAGGTGACCATCGCTGGTCAGGCGCTGGGTAAACAGGCCGAGGCCGGCACGCTCATCGACAAGACCAACGCCGCGATCAGCGCGACGGCTGCGAAGAACCCTGCGTTGCAAGGTAAGACCGTCACCATCGGACTCCCGAACAGTCCGAGCACCTTCGCGGTGAGTAAGAACGCCGACGTGCGTGTCGAGTTCCTCGAGCAGCTGGGTCTGAAGAACGAGCAGACGATCCAGCAGGCCGATCCCGCCAAGAATCCCGAGGCCGTGTACTTCGAGCTGAGCACCGAGCAGGCGCCGCTGATTGCGTCTGACGTGCTGTTCGTGGTGGCCTACGACAAGGACTCTCTGAACGCGTTCCTCGCCGAGCCACTGGTGGCAGCTCAGCCGGTGATCGTCGATGGGCGTACGGCATCCACCAAGGACTTCAGCGTCGACAAGAACTTCGCGTTCGGCGGACTGACGGTCCTGACCATCCCGTACATCCTCGACGACGTCGCCACAGTTCTGAACACCGCTGCCGGCAACGTCAAGGGCTGACCGGCCCGCTAGCGGGAAGTTCGAAACTGTGTCCGGTACCGCTGTGGGCTGGTGCCGACCAGGTCTCGGAAGCGTTCGCGGAACGTGGTGACGGCATTGAATCCGACTTGTCCCGCAACACGTTCGATCGAGTGGTCGGTAGTCTCGAGCAGAAATTGCGCTTGGCGGAGCCGCGCGTGATGGAGCCACTGCAACGGCGTCGTACCGATTTGTTCCTGGAATCGGCGGTTGAGCGTGCGAGTGCTCATCGTTGCCTTGGCCGCGATTGTCGTGATGTCGAGTTGCTCCCCGAGGTTCTCTTCCATCCAGTTCAGTAGCGGCCTGAGGGTTGTCCCGCTGGGTACGGGAGGCTCGTGAACGATGAATTGTGCTTGCCCTCCGGCACGTTCGAGCGGCATCACACTCAGCCGCGCCGTGTCGGCGGCGACCGCGGACCCGTAGTCCTGACGGACCATGTACAGACACAGGTCGAGTGCGGCCGCGGCGCCGGCGGAAGTCAGGACGTGCCCGTTGTCTACGTAGAGAACGGCGGCGTCGACGTCGACAGCCGGGTGCCGGCGGGCCAACTCCGACGCAGCCGCCCAGTGCGTCGTCGCGCGAAGTCCGTCGAGCAGGCCTGTGTCGGCGAGGGTGAATGCGCCGACGCACAGTGAGGCGATGCGCGTGCCGCGATCCGCGGCAGTTCTGAGGGCTTCGATGATCTCGGGGTCGATCGGCACATCGAGATCGGCGGTGCCCGGGATGATGATCGTGCTGGCCTGGGCGAGACGTGACAGTCCGTGCGGTACGCGCATCGTGAACGATCCGGTCTCCACCTCCTCGGTGAGCGCGCACACGGCGGTCCGGTAGGCCGGTGCGCCTGAGGGAAGCCTGCATCGTCCGAAGACTTCGAGGGGTGCTGCCAGGTCCATCGGCACCACTCCGGGCAACGCGAGAACTGCAACGTCATGCATGTCTGAAACGTAGCGTATGTGGCGCGAGATTCTGTGATCTCGTGTCGTGAAATATCCTCTCAACTGGTATTTCACAGAATATGTGAGGTTGGCTGAAAGCCGTCGAAGGTTGGCTTTCAGCCGTCGCCGCAGGGGTCAACTTCCTCCTACTGTCGTAGGAACAGCGACGCGCACAGGAGCGCGTCGCACAAAATCGGAGGTTGCAGTGCACGCGCAGATCGTGTTGTTCGACGGATTCGATCCCATGGATGTCGTGGGTCCGTACGAGGTGCTCTACGCCGGGGGTCTCGCCAGCGGTGGGGCGTTGAGTGTCGAACTCGTCAGTGCGGAGGGGCCTCGGACCGTCCTGAGTGGAAGTGGTGAACTCGCTATGACCGCCACTGCAACCCTCGATGTCGAACACGCGGATCTGATTATCGTTCCCGGAGCATCGGGTCTCTTCGAACCCGATGCGGACCAGCCGGGCACCAGTTTGCCGGAAAGACTCGCGGCCACAACGGAAACCGAACTGCCTGTCATGATGCGGCGTGCACTCGACGATCCTGGTGTTCTTGTTGCGACCGTCTGTGGAGGATCTTTGGCGCTGGCGATGGCGGGCCTTCTCGAAGGGCGCCGCGCCGTGACACACCATCTTGCCGTGGACGCACTGGCGGCCGGCGGCGTTATTCCGATCCAGGCGCGAATCGTCGACGACGGTGACCTGATCACCGCCGGCGGTGTGACATCCGGTCTCGACCTTGGCCTGTACCTGTTGGAACGATGCCTCGGGCCCCGGATAAGTCTCGAGGTCGAAGCGCTCTTCGACTACGAGCGTCGTGGAACGGTGTGGTCGGCCAATGGCGCCGAGCCTGTAATCACCTTCGCCCCGGACGCTGCGTGAATACGCTTGTGCGTACCGAAACGCGAGAAATCCCATGACCGGAATCCTGCTGTCCCTCCACGTGATTGCGGCCATTCTTGCCATCGGCCCCGTCGCTGTGGCGGCGAGTATGTTCCCGGTGGCGAGCCGCGCCGCGCTCGCCGATCCGGACAGCGCCAGTGTTGCGACGACGGGCATGCTGCATCGCATCGTTCGGGTGTATGCCACGATCGGCGTTGTCGTTCCGATGCTCGGTGTCGCCACCGCCGTCAATCTCGGAGTGCTCGGTGACCTGTGGATCCTCACCTCGATCGCACTCACCGTCGTTGCCGCCGTGATACTCACCGCGGGCGTGCTTCCCGCCCAACGGCTGACAATGGCGGCGATCGAAGGAACCGGGTCCGTTGTGGATGTCGCAACGCGGCTCACCCGTCGACTGGGCACAGCGACGGGGATCTTCAATCTGCTCTGGGTCGTTGTCGTCGTGCTGATGATCTTTCGGCCAGGATCGACAACCGGCGTGTGATCCGAGGCGATATTTCCCGTGTCGGAGACAGCGACGCTTGACCTTGACACAGTGACAAGGACTCCAATGGTCGACGAAGGAGGTGGTTGTCGTGAACACAACCAACCATGGTGGACAGAATGCTCACCTCGTCGACGCATTGGCCGCGGCTGATCCCTCGGTTCGGCTGCGCGCCGCGCTCGCTGTCGGCACGCGCCCGGACCCTGAGCTGACGGATGCCCTGATCGATCGGTGCGCCGTCGAGCCGGACTTCTTCGTCCGCGACATGCTGACCTGGGCATTGTGCCGCTTGCCGGCCGAAATTACGGTGCCGAGGCTGATCCGTGAGCTCGGGTCCGATGGTTCGCAAGCCCGCAGTCAGGCGCTCCACACCTTGTCCAAGATCGGCGATCCGATCGCGTGGCCCGAGGTCTCTGCGCTGGTGCACGACCAGGACGACGAGGTCGCGCGCAGTGCGTGGCGCGCCGCAGTGGCACTCGTGCCGGCAGGAGTCGAGGGTGCACTCGCAGCGGATCTGGCGACCGAACTCGGGCGGGGCGAACTGCAGATGCAGCTCAGTCTGAGCCGTGCTCTGACCGGGCTCGGCGAGGCTGTACTCCCGGTGCTCGACGCGGCCGGAATGAGCCCGAATCCGCGTGCCCGGGCGCATGCTGATGCTACAAAGCAACTCTGGCACGACCCCGACGGTGGGTTCGCACTCTCACACGAGTTGGCGAAGCGCGTCGCGGCAATCGGCCCGGACGCGTAGGAAGGGGAGACGGATGTTGATCGGCGAGGTCTCGCGGCGTTGTGGTGTCAGCACACGGATGCTGCGTCACTACGACACCTTGGGACTGGTGAAGCCGACGGGCCGCACGTCCGGCGGTTACCGGGAGTACTCCGCCGACGACATCCGTCGACTCTTCCACGTCGAGAGCTTGAGGACGTTGGGGCTCTCGTTGAACGAGGCCAAGCGTGCACTGGACGAACCCGACTTCGCGCCGGCCGATTTGGTGGGTGAACTCATGCAACACACTCGGCAACGGATCGCGGCGGAGGAGGAATTGCTGACCAAACTCGAAAGGGTCGATGCCAGCGCCCCTTCGGAGTGGGACGACGTCCTGCGCATGGTCTCGCTGTTGCGTGCACTCGAATCCGAGTTCGCTGCTCATCGTCAGCAAGCGATCCTGTCGCAGGAGCTGAATGCGGCGTTGCCCGTCGACGCACTCGTCGAGGCCATCCTGTCGGAGAAGGATGCCAACGTGGCCGGAGCGTTGCAGTGGGCGTTGGCGAGGACCGAAGGTGCGGGCCTTGCAGGTCTCACGAAGGGGCTCGAATCGGAGGACGTCGAGGTTCGACGCCGCGCGACGTCGGCCATCTCCGGGATCCACACCGAGGAAGCAACTCGGGCGCTGAAGCGAGCTCTCGATGATTCGGACGCGATAGTCCGCGCCGACGCTGCTCTCACCCTCGGATCTCGCGGAGAGACCGTTTCGATGCCCGCTCTCCTCGAGATGGTCGCCGACGGGCGACGCGACGTCGAGGCCGGAGAGGTGCTCGGTCTTCTCGCGGAGCACTCACCGACAAGCGGTGAGGTCGTCGATGCCGTGCAGGCAAGACTCGACGGCACTGACGACGCCCCGACGAGGTTGCGAATCACGCAGGCACTCGCTGAGATTCCCGGCGCGGCGGCCCGGGAAGCGCTCGCCCGGCTGACACGCGACGACGACAAGACGGTCGCGTCCACGGCAGCGGCGATCCTCGAGATGCGGGACCGTGGACCACGCCGGCGCGAACGACCGCGTATCGGGAACTGAAATCGGAGAACTAGGGCACCTCTGACAAATGCGGGCCCGGGTGGTCAGCGCCGCAACGATTTTGCCGCAGCGTTGCCCTTCAACGCTGCACAGAGCAGGACAAGGAGCACCGCTAGAAACACGACTGTTGAGGCGACAGCCGACACCACAGATCCGAAACCTGTCACGACACCGATGACGACCTGCATGCACAGTCCCACTACGGCTGTCCACACCGTCCGGCGTAGAAGGGGCCACGCAATCCGATGGGCCAATTGCCACGCCTCGGGGCTCGAGATCGTCGCCTTCGTGCGTATGCCGACAACGGGATTCGGTTCATCACCGACGACTCGCGGAAGAATCCCGGCAACGAACGCGAGGACAAGCGTCGACGACGACAGCGAGGCCGTCAGACCCAGCAAATCAGACGATCCCACCCGTCCAGCCCCCTATCGGCAGATTTGACACAGCGGACATTCGAGTCTGGGTTGCCGCTGGGACACACCCGACTGTATGCGAACGAATGCATGTACGGCTGTGCGGGTGACGCACTCTCAAGCTTTGCCGAATGAGCAGTGGACTCGATCTCGGACTGGTTGTCGGACAGACCCTAATGCGGATCACCTACGCAGAAAAGGTTTCCCGCCGGATCCGCCAACACGTCCCAAATTGATCCGCCCGACTCATGGCGCTCGACGTGGGCTGCTCCTGCCGCGACAAACGTCGCGACGACCTCGTCCCGCGGAGGATCCTGCGGTTCGAGGTCGAAGTCGAGGTGAACCGTATTCCTTTGGCTGCGAGCCTGATCGATCCGTTGGAAACCGAGAGTGAGTGGGAGATCCGGGGCCGTCACCGTCAGGAAATCTTCGTCACCATCGGTACTCGCCTCGCCGAATCGCTCCGACCACCAGGTGGCAAGTGATCGGGCATCCGTTGCATCGAACGTAACCATGGCCAATCGCACCATCACACACCACAACCTCTTTACACGTGACTGCCTTTCGATCGATCTTAGGCAAAGCCCTGCAGCTGCTGCGCACCCGCTGCGGAGTGATCGGCGGATAGGGTTTCTTGCGTGGTAGATCAACGGCGAAAGAGTTTGCGACGCAGGTACCTGAGCCTCGGCCTCGGCGAACTGGCGGCCGCGGCCGTATTTGCCGCTGTGGCTGTCGGCGTCGTGATGCCTCGGCTCGAAGGTCCGAAAGACTCCGCTGCGTTGTGGTCGGCGCTGGCCCCACTGCTTGTGATACTCGTACAAGCAGGTGTCTACTGGCTGCTTGCCCGAGGCTGGGTCGAGCAGGCACCGATGCCGGCCCGCCTCGCAGCGCTCTACCGCGTGTTTCGGGTCCTCGATGTTCTCTTGTTGGCGATAGCTCTTCTCGGCGTTGTCATCTAGCTACCAGATCACTCCGGCGCGGCTGTGGGAGTCGTGGCGGTGTGGGCTTTCGGCGTCGCCGAGTACGCCAATTATTTCGTGGCTCGTCTCGCCTATCCGCTGCGGCGGTGGCCTTTCGAGGTCGGCAAGTTGCGGAGGCCCCAACTTGTGCACGACCTGCATTCGGCGCGGTGATACCGGCGATGAAGCCTGCTTTTGCCGCAACGGCAAAATTTGATGCGGGATCGGAGTGAATTCGGAAGGATCGGTTCTGCCCACCCAGGAATGAAGCCTCTATGTCGTTCTTCACCGAGTAAGGAGAACCACTATGGCAACGTTGCGTCGCCGCCGCCGTGATGCCCCACCGCCCCGGTCCGGAAATAGCGAGGTCGATACGCTACGCGCGTTTCTCGACTACTTGCGTGATTCGATCGCTACCAAGGTCGAGGGTGCTCCGGAACCTCAGGTGCGCACCACAATTGTTCCGTCTGGGACAACCTTGCTCGGGCTGGTCACTCACTTGACCTTTGTCGAACGATCGATGTTTCTCGCAGAAAACGTGACGGATTGGAAAGCGACGTTTCAGCCGTCATCGGAAGACAGCGTGGACGGTGTCGTCAGTCGCTATCGCGAGACGGTCGAGCGTGCCAACGCAGTTCTCGACGGATGCAGAGATCTTGCCGCGCCCATCCCGCGACCGGGGGCGAAACGACCCGCTCCCAGTGTCCGCTGGGCGCTCGTGCACATGATCGAAGAGACCGGACGCCATGCCGGGCACGCTGACATCCTCCGCGAACTGATCGACGGTTCGACCGGCCGGTGACGCTGTAACAAGGAATAGAGTTCCCGGTGAAGACGATAGGTCTCGCCGAAGTTGAATCTGTCTGAAGCGGAGGGTAATTGGTTTCACATCGAGAGTGACCAGCCTCTCTGGTCGCACGCGTCGACGTTGCCGCTGGGACTCAAGGCTATGGACGCCAATCCTGGAAACGAAGCACCGACCGACTACTTGCCGCAGCGGTAGAGTTTGACGACGACCACGTGGCATTCCTCGGCAGATGGGACGGTTGCTTCGATCAGCGAGGCCGGCTGCGACAGGAACTGGGTGACGACGAGGTAGCCGGGCGCGGCATGGATCTTTACTCCGTCGAACTCGGCGGTTTCGGCCACCGCCGACGCGGTAACGAACCGACCGATGATTTCGAGGATCTCCAGTTCGGTCAGGGCACGGGGCGCGACATTGCCGGAGACCCTCGCCCGCAATCGCGCTGGCCGCGACGGGCTTCGTCCAGCTGAGCCGATGAGATTGCCGAACAGGGTGATTGATCTGCATCCACGGCGCGGTGTCGGCTCAGTGTCATAGCCCGTCGAGGTTCTTGATTCGTCTCAGCAACATCCACGCACTGCGCCTCGAACAGGTGTCGAGTTGCCGTCACCGCCGACGGGTTGAGCGTTTCGGATCAGATCACTATCGACAGTGTGCAGCGCGTCTACAACGTCTCTCAGGACGAGGGTCATTTGCCGAAGTGAGGCCGGAGGGATCCGGTCGATCGTGTCTTCGATCGTGTGATACCGCGAATGCGCTGTCGTTATGTCAAAGCTCGGGACGAAATCGGGGACTCGCGCCAGAGATGACTTGATCGGGAGCGGAATGGGCGGGACGACTCCATTCTGAACGCACTCCTGAAGTACGAGGTTCAGCAACACAGGATTGAAAGAGCCGAGTACGCCCCTGATCTCGTCCAGCCCGGTGGGGATATCGACCGAGGACTGGGTCACACGAATGGTGCCCGCGGCGGCGAGGTGGTCAAGCCATGCGAACGTGATCACGCGCGGCAGCATGTCCTCTAGATGGGTTTGCATAAAGTGCGTGAGGTCGAAGTCCCCGCAGTCGTGACCTCCTGCCGCGAGAAACACCAATGTTCTCGGACGCTCGCTCCTGGCTTTCGCTGCGTAATGACGCATCAGCGCCAACATGCCCGCAACACCGGTGCCGTTATCCATTGCGCCGCCGTAGGTGCTGTCGTAATGCGCGCCAATGAGAACAATTTCGTCACTGACCCCGGGAAGTACACCCACGACGTCTTCCATGACTGCGCGCAGCTCGTGAGTTCCAGGGCCCAACGATCCCCCGGTAACGGAGCGGGTTCCACCGAAGGGGGGATTCTCGGTCCGAATCTCGAGCGACATGGTCACCGGTCCGCCACCGAGAGCGGTGCGGATTGCGTTGAAGTCATCCGATCCCAGGACAAGCCCTGGGATCGACGCTTCCTTTCTCTGTCGAAAGGTGTTCTTGTCGATACCTTTTCCGTGCGTCAGCCGCGTCAGATTGTTCGGAGCATCGGCAGTTCTGATGTAGCCGACGGCGCCGTGGGCGACGGCTGACTCGTATGCATCGAGCATTCCATCGGTGTTCATCACATTGATCAGATATACGGATTCGACCATTGCGATCTTGCCTCTGACGTCGACACGGTCGAAGTCGCGCGCAGTTCCGGCACCGACGTGGACAACCTCGGCCTCGACCTGTCCTGCACTGGTGTACCAGATCGGGTACGAGTTCGTTTCCCACGGCAACGCCGGGGCAGGGGACGCCGCATTGGTTACCTTCGCGTGCCACACGCTCGGGTAGTACACATCGAAATCCCATTCCTCGGTGTGGGTCTGGAGCCCGGATTGCTCGAATGACTCGCGCACCCATCGCGCCGCGTCGCGAACTGCGGGAGATCCCGGACGACGCCAGCCAAAGGACGTCATCGTCTCTACGTCACTCATCAGGGCGTTCTCAGAGAACACGTCGCCGGGCGAGGTGCCTGGAGTTGATGCTTTGGGAATCAGATCGGCCGCAGCCGAATTATGCGTGGCCAATGGCAGTCCGATACCGGCGGCTGCCGCCCCAGCCATCTGCATCATGCGGCGGCGACTGAGTGCTTTGCTATGTGTTTCGTCGTTCATCTTGGGGTCCTTACTATCTCGGGTTGACGATCGCTACTGAGTCCGCGTGACGGTCAAGGCTGGTCCCCTGCATCTCCAGCGCTGGGAGTCCTGCGAGCTCGAGCTGTCACGATGACCCCGTGTCCTGTACGTAGACGCGGACTCGGGGTAGGCCACGACACGGGCGAACGAACCCGACGAACTGGACGACAGCACTGCGCCTGACGTGGCGAGGCACGTGTCGGCGAGTGTGGCGGCGGTCGCGAGAGTCGGTATCGCACGGTCAAGGATCATGGGGTCTCCGGCTTTCGAGCTATAAAAGTTACGTGCGATTCTTTTATACAGTGTCGGGGTGGCCTGTGTCACTATCGGATGGCAGTGGAGTCGACGCCGAACAGGCGGCGAGGTGGAAATCCGATATCAAAGTTCGTTCGACTTCACGAGGAGTAAACCTCGATCAAGGGTGCTGCATCGGACCCAACGCAGAATGCCCCCTTCGGGATCGTCGAGAATATCCGAGGCCACCAGCTAATGGCGCATACGTCACGCACGTGGCGGTGCAACACAAACGTAGGCAGCACTCAGGATGCGTCAATTCTATCCTGAATTTGTTGCGCCATAATGTGTTCCGAACTCCTGGCGGCTAGGTAACCCAGCGTGATCGACGTAACTGTGTGGCCGGACTCCATCGCCACACTCAGCATGAGTTCACAGATGCGCGTGACAAAATTCCGGCACTAAGCCTGACATCATCAACTCGATCAGGGTGATGTCGTCAACCTAGGAACCTTCCCCTCAAAGATCTGAACTGGCTGTTTCACCAATCGTTGCGCTGACGTGAACGAGCACGTCAGTACGCACGGTGTGCCTGGCATCCGGTCATCCCTCATCGTTTTCCCTCATCCTTCATTGGCTACTCTCACTGGATCGGTTCGTGTCTGCGGCAGGGGAAGGTGTGGTCTTGACTTCGAGAATCACGGAGGGTGTCTTCTTCAGTGCTCCGGCGGACCTGCCTCGAGGCAGGCACGAGTTGAGTAGGGACAAGGTCCTTTCCGCTCAGCGTGAGCGGCTCATGATCGCGACAACTGAGTTGATGGCGGAGTCCGGATATCAGGGCGTGGCAGTCCGTCGGATAGCCAAGCGCGCGAAGGTCTCACCCGCGGCCTTCTACGAATGTTTCCCCGACAAAGATGCGTGCGTGTTCGCTGCCTACGGTCGGTTCATCGAAGTATTGCTCAACCGCATTCGTGATGTCCTGCCGACCGCATCCTTCACCTGGGATCATCGAACCATCGCAGTGGTGGTCGACGGTTACTTGAGTGCTTTGAATGCAGATCCTGTGGTGGCGAGGGCATTCCAGGTGGAGATGGACACTGTTGGGCGACGCGCACGTGTACAACGCCGAGCGGCGCTGGTGGGCATGGCGCAGGCATTGAAGTCAGAGCGCGAGCGCTCTCCCGGTAACCCGCGCGCACCCCTCAGTGCATATGTGGGCGCGGTATACGCAATCCGACAGCTCGCGTCCGATGCACTGGACGAACCTGAAGAAGGATCGGTTACCGATCTGTCAGCGGAGGCCGGCGTGTGGATCGCTGCAATGCTCTCCTCTGCGCAGGATGGAACGTGACCTGGGCGTTGGGCGCGGAGTAATCGATTAGGCGGTTGATCGCCTGAGCAAGCTCTGTCTGGTCGACAGATTGCGGCAGCTGCAAGTCGAGTGCCGCAATCGGGCGTCGTATCTGGTGACATAACGGCCCACTGCGAGCCGCGCCGCATTCACCGCATGTACCCAACGTCGCTGCATGTTGACCAAATCGGAGGAATTCAAAGCCTTCTGGCCCGGTGGCACGAGAACCGCGACAGTCGACGCGATCATCCGAATCGCCGGGTACGCCCCTGTCTGAACTAACTCACAGAAGGCGGAGCACTTGCCGGTAGCGTCCATCCTCAACCCTGGAAGTACTTGTCCACCACACACCGCGCACTTGGGTATGTGGACCGGAATGCCGACGAAGCCTACCGTCCGCGTCCCAACGAGCAGTGGGGCGCGATGAACGTTGAGCGGACCTCCCCGTGCTCGGAAACTGAATCCGTACCGAATTCCTCGCGGTAGACGGATCTTACTCGGATGACGAGTCTCTCTGAATTCGACTGCAGCGGAGAAGGTTCAGTTCCGGCAGTCGGAGGCGCGGTGGGAAGGGCCCGATCAACTGTTCGAGTACTCTGCCGGCGGGTTCAGGCTGATCGCGCGTATGACAGCGAGGCGAAATGTTCTCAGCGGAACTGAGAAGTCCCGCCCCCGTCCGGAGGCGGGAGCGGGACTCGGGTGTCAGCGAACTCGGCAGCGCGTCAGACTGCTTCCTTTGTCGCCTGCGCTGCGAGGGTGAGCGCGATGTCGACGATCATGTCCTCCTGACCGCCCACCAGACGGCGGCGTCCAGCTTCGAGCAGCAGTGTGCGAACGTCGATTCCGTAGCGCTCCGACGCAGCTTCGGCGTGGCGCAGGAAGCTCGAGTACACGCCGGCGTAGCCGAGAGTGAGGGTTTCGCGATCGACGCGGACCGGCCGGTCCTGCAGCGGTCGGACGATGTCGTCGGCGGCATCCTGCAGGGCGAACAGGTCGCAGCCGTGCTCCCACTCCTCGATGTTGGCGACGGCGATGAAGGCCTCGAGGGGGCAGTTGCCGGCACCGGCGCCGTGACCGGCAAGCGAAGCATCGACGCGGGTGACGCCGTTCTGCACTGCAACAACGGAATTGGCAACCGAGAGCGAGAGATTCTCATGGGCGTGGATACCGATTTCGGTGCCCTCGTCGAGGATGTCGCGGTATGCACGAACACGATCCGCGACGTCGTTCATCACCAGACGTCCACCCGAGTCGGTGACGTAGACGCAGTGCGCGCCATACGATTCCATCAACTTGGCCTGCTTGGCCAGTTCCTCGGCAGGCGCCATGTGGCTCATCATCAGGAAGCCCGAGACGTCCATGCCGATCTCGCGGGCGGTTTCGATGTGCTGCGCGGAGACGTCGGCCTCGGTGCAGTGCGTGGCAACGCGAACCGAGCGCACACCGAGGTCGTAGGCATTCTTGAGTTCACTGATCGTGCCGACACCCGGAAGTAGCAGCGTGGTGAGACGAGCGTGCTCGAGTACCTCGGCCGCTGCTTCGATCCATTCCCAGTCGGTGTTCGAGCCGGGGCCGTAGTTGAGCGAGCCGCCGGCGAGGCCGTCACCGTGTGCTACTTCGATCGCGTCGACGCCGGCAGCGTCTAGAGCTGTGACGATCCGCTTGACGTCGGTGGGCGAAATGCGGTGGCGGACAGCGTGCATGCCGTCACGAAGGGTGACGTCCTGGACGAAGATCTTGCGGTTGCTCACTTGGTTGCTTCCTTCTGCTGGGCGATGCGCTCCGCGATCTGCATTCCGGCGGACGTCATGATGTCGAGATTGCCGGCGTACGCAGGCAGGTAGTGTGCCGCGCCCTCGACCTCGAGGAACACCGACACCTGGTGGGTGGGGCGATTGCCGTCGACGAGCAACGTCTCGACGGGCTGGTCGGCCGGGATCTCGGTGATCTGGACTTCCTGCTTGAGTCGGTAGCCGGGGACATACGCGGAGACGTCGCCGACCATCTTCTCGATCGACTGACGGATCTCGTCGTGAACAGCCGGGTCCGGTGCGTCGACGAGGCAGAAGACCGTGTCGCGCATGATGAGCGGCGGCTCAGCGGGGTTGAGGATGATGATGGCCTTGCCGCGACGAGCGCCGCCGACTGCCACGATCGCCTCGGACGTGGTCTCGGTGAACTCGTCGATGTTGGCGCGCGTTCCGGGGCCGGCCGACTTGGAGGCGATGGACGCGACGATCTCCGCATACGCCACCGGGACGACCCGAGAAACAGCGGCAACCATCGGGATGGTGGCCTGGCCGCCACACGTCACCATGTTGACGTTGGGTGCGTCCAAGTGCTCGTCCGCGTTGACAGCCGGTACGACGTACGGTCCGATCGCGGCAGGCGTCAGGTCGATCATGCGCTTGCCGAGGGGAGCCAGCCGCGCGTTGTTGGCCACGTGAGCCTTTGCCGAGGTGGCGTCGAAGACGATCTCGATCTCGTCGAAGTTCGGCAGACCGACAAGGCCTTCGACGCCTTCTGCCGTGATTGGCACGTTCAGACGCGCGGCGCGAGCGAGGCCGTCCGACGCGGGGTCGATACCGACCATCGCGCCCATCTCCAGGTAGTCGGAGTTGCGCAGCACCTTGATCATCAGATCCGTGCCGATGTTGCCCGATCCGATGATCGCGACCTTGACCTTGCTCATGCGTTGTCCTCTTCGCTGGAGAAACTGGTGGTGACGGAACCGAGCCCGGAGACGGTCACGGTGACTACGTTGCCTGCGGTGACCGGTGCCATGGGGCCGAGAGCGCCGGACAGGATCACCTGCCCTGCGGTCAGCGGCTGCCCCAACTCACGTGCAGTGCGGGCGAGCCAGACGACGGCTTCGATCGGATCGCCCAGGCAGGCGGTTCCGACGCCGGTGGACACCTCGGTGCCGTCGACGGACATCGACATGACGACGCCGGCGGGTTCCACCTCGTCGAGGGTGCGTCGTTCGGTTCCCAGGACGTACACGCCCGAGGACGCATTGTCGGCGACGGTGTCACCGAACTTGATGTCCCACGACTCGATGCGGCTGTCGCAGATCTCGATCGCGGCGACGGCGTAGTCGATCGCACCGCGCACCTGCGCACTGTCCAGCGGTCCGTCCACGAGGTCGGCACCGAGCACGAAGGCAACTTCCGCTTCGACCTTGGGCTGGATCAAACGGCTCATGGGGATGGCGCCGCCGGCGGGGAACTCCATGTCGGCGTACAGCACGCCGAGGTCGGGCTGGTCGACACCGAGCTGCTGCTGGACTGCCACCGAGGTCAGGCCGATCTTGCGGCCTACGACCACGGCCCCCGCCTGCCGACGGATTTCGTCGACGCGGCGCTGGACGGCATAGGCGGCGACGAGGTCGTCGGCGCCGATCAGATCGCGCACGGGCGCGCAGGGAGTGCCGCTCGCGATGGCGGCTGCGAGGCGGTCCGCAGCAGCTGCGATGTCGGTCTCGCTAGCTGTACTGGTATTCGTGGGCTGGCTCATGGCCACTACTTTCGCCGCGGCACCGAGATTGCGCCAGGGAACTGTCTCACTCAGCGATACGCTGGGGAGGTGACTGGCAGCGCAAACCTCGACACCGTGCTCGGCAAGGCGGTGACGATCCTGCGCGCCTTCCGGGCCGACGACCACGTGTTGCCTCTCGCCACCCTGGTCCAGCGGACGGGCCTGCACAAGGCGACGGTGCACCGCCTGGCCAACGAACTGGTCGCGAACCGGCTACTCGACCGTATCGACGGTGGCTACCGGCTCAGCGGCGGCCTCTTCGAACTCGGCATGCTCGCCTCTCTCGAACGGAGCCTCCTGGAGATGGCGATGCCGTTCCTCCAGGACCTGTACGAGCGGACCCACGAGACAGTCCACCTGGGGGTCCGTGACGGCCACGACGTCGTATACGTCGCGAAGATCGGCGGACACCGGCAAGCCAACTCGCCGTCCCGGACCGGTGGCCGGATACCGCTGTATTGCACCGCAATCGGCAAGGCGCTCCTGGCATTCTCCGACAACGAGTTTCGCCGCGAGGTGCTGTCGGAGCCGATGACGCGCCGAACCCCGCACACAATTGTTGCGCCCGGCATTCTCAACACCCAACTGAACCGAGTGGTCGAGACCGGTATTGCGTTCGAGCGCGAGGAATCAGCGCCGGGTCTCGCGTGCGTTGCGGCGCCGGTATTCGGAACCAATGACAAACCCGTCGCGGCCATCAGTGTCACCGGTCCCACCAGTCGCTTCGTCCCCGAGAGTCAGGTGTCCTACGTGCGCGCTGCTGCCGAAGGCCTACACAGCACGATCGCTCGCCGCGAACGATTGCGGTGATCTGGCCGTCCCGACCCGGACGAGCCCGGTCAATGCGTGCGGCAATGGCCCCTCGTGTAAGACGCCGAGACGTTGGGTTGCGCGGGTGAGGGCGACATAGAGTTCAGACGTACCGCGTGGGCCGTCGGCGATGATTCGCTCCGGTTCCACGACGAGCACGGCATCGAACTCCAGGCCCTTCGTTTCCGAAACCGGCACAGCGCCGGGCACACTCGCAGGTCCGATGACGACGCTCGTACCCTCGCGTCCGGCCTCGTCCTGATTGAATTCGTCGATGGCGGAGGCTAGTTCGTCGGCGGATATTTGTCTGGACCACGGTTGGACCCCGCAGGCGCGGACGGACTCGGGTGGCTGGACGTCTGGCGCGAACTCGGCGAGCAAGGCGGCGGCGACGCTCATGATCTCGGCGGGGGTGCGATAGTTCACCGTCAGGGATCGGTAGATCCAGCGGCCGGGGACGTACGGCTCCATCATCGTCGCCCACGAGCGAGCACCTGCGGGTGAACGTCGTTGCGCGAGATCACCTACCACCGTGAAAGACCGGTCCGGGCAGCGGCGCATCAGGACTCGCCAGTCCATCTCGGACAGCTCTTGTGCCTCGTCGACCACGATATGCCTGTACGTCCAGTCTCGGTCAGCAGCAGCGCGTTCGGCGAGCTCCCGGGTATCGCGTTCGACGAAACGATCCGCCAGGTCCTCGGCGTACAGCATGTCCTGGGCGAGAAGGTGGTCCTCGTCGTCCATCAGATCCTCGCGGCTGATCATCATGTCCAGCACGCCCGCTGCATACGCGGCCTCGTCGCGGCGTTCACGTTCGGCACTCTGGTCGACGGGCTTGTCCCGGCCGAGCATGTCCACCAACTCGTCGAGGAGAGGAACGTCGGACACCGTCCAGGCATCACCCTCTCGGCGCAACAGTGTCTCGTCTGCGCCTGCCTTGTGCAGACGTTCCAACGAAGTAAACAGCTGTGTCAGTACCTCTTTCGGTGTGAGGATCGGCCAGAGTGCGTCGAGCGCGGCGGCAAATGCGTCATTCTCCGCCAACTCTGCGGTCAGGTCCGTCCGCACTTGCTCCCAGGCTTCACGGTCACTGCGTGTCAACCACCCCTTGCCGATCCGCGCTATCGCCCGCTCGGTCAGTGCCCAGGTGACGATTTCGGTGAACACAGTCCGAGCGTCGTTGTGGGGGAGTCCGCTCGAACGAGCTTCTTCTCGGGCCCACTCCGCAGTTTCGGCGTCGATTCGCACTGTGACGTCCGCCAATTCGATCAACAACGGGTTCTCGGGCAATCGCTGATGATCGGCAATCGCTGCGCCGAGAACGTCCAGGATCTTCAGCGAGCCTTTGAGCCCAGCGGCCTCAGGAGCGTCCTCGGCGGTGACGCGTAAGCCGGGAACGAGATCACCGGTGGTCATGAACACCACGTCGGACTCGCCCAGTGAGGGCAGTACGCGGCCGATGTGGTTCAGGAATGCCGGGTTCGGCCCGACCACGAGGACGCCGTGACGTTCCATTCGCTCTCGCTGGGTGTAGAGCAGGTAGGCGACGCGGTGCAAGGCGACGACGGTTTTCCCGGTACCGGGGCCACCTTCGATCACCAGCACCCCGGGGTGTTCGAGTCGGACGATGTCGTCCTGTTCGGCCTGGATGGTCGCCACGATGTCCCGCATTCCCTCACCGCGGGGTGCATTGACTGCTGCGAGCAAGGCGGAATCGCTGTGGGTGTCGTGTTCTGCGCCGTCAGGGCGCCCGAGTACCTCGTCGGTGAAATCGACCACGTGTCGACTGCGTGTGTGGAACTGACGGCGTCGACGCATGTTCTCCGGGTTGGCAGCGGTGGCAACGTAGAACGGGCGAGATGCCGGCGCCCGCCAATCGAGCAGCACCGGTTCGTAGTCGTTGTCCGCATCGAGAAGGCCGATTCGGCCGATGTACGAAGTCTCACCAGTCAGCGAGTCCAACCGGCCGAAGCACAGGCCGTTGTCGGCTACGTCCAGCCTCTTCACCTCTTTGGCAAGCGCGCGCACCTCTGCATCGCGTTCCATGAGTGCTTCGCCGTTTCCGCGCAGAGCGGTGCTGTACCTGCCCTTGACTCGGGCGCGCTCCGCATCGAGGCGTGCGTAGAGCCCCTCCACATAGTTCCGCTCGGAACGCAGTTCTTCTTCGTATCCCTGGATTGGCACGTGCCCTCACTTCCGCTGACTGTTCCGATCCCGTAGTAGGTCGTGCGGGATCGGAAGAGCCATTCTGCGGCACTACCCGGGCCTTGCCGCAAGGCCCCCGGTGAGATATACATTGATAGTGGAAGGGAGTGTCGATCCTCCCCCGCTTTTTCCCACAGATCCTCTCGCAACCCCCAGACTGGTGCACGGCTCCGCGCCTGGTCGATGTTTGGACCCCGAGTGCCACGGGTACAAATGCAGTGACCGGTGTTCCAAAATCGGTTCCCCTCATGAACTTACGTGGATCGAGGGATTGTGAAGGCGATACTGGCAACGGCCGCGAGCATCCTTCTGGTGGTTGCCTTGGCCGTCGCCGTCTTGCTTCTCCTTTCCGGATCACCGCGCGAAGGTACTTCGCACGAGCTCGCCGATACGGTTCACACGATCGGTGGGAAGCCGACAACCTGCACCGAGTTGTTCGGTGAAACATGCAGCTTTGCTTTGCAGTCGGACTACAACCAGTGGGGACAAAACCTCGAGGGTTTTGTCAATGCCGGGACCCTCGGACCTTTCGCCCGCAGTATCGGCTTCGTGGCGGAGGCGAAACTGAGCTTGCAGGCATGCGAGGTCAGCGCAACCGCCGGGCGGACGATTCTCGATTTCTACACTCTCGCCGAGATCGACCACCCCACGGCCACCACCACCGACCTCTTCCCCTTCTGGAACGAGTCCCGCCAATTCCTGTGCCCGGTAAACAGTTTCTGAGAATGCTGTCTGCTATTTGAGATGTTCGAGACGCGTCGCTCGCTCGGAGCCAGGTTGGGCGCAAGCGCGCGAATCGTGGACAGCGTTCCGCCCACGGGGGGATCGGTCTGTAACTGGCTCATGAGCACTGAATAACACACGAGAGTGAACGGCACTCCCCTCGGTGGCCGCTTCTTGTACGCGTTGCGGCGTGTCGGTGCACGGATGTTTATGCGAATTTCGACGGGGTAGGGCCTTCTGTGTGGGATTCCTAACTGTGTGGGATCCCTGAGCAACAATCCGAAACGTATTGGAGGGTCAACGTGCCAGATGACAAGAGCGGTCCCAGCGAGGGAATCAAAGGCGTCGTAGAGGACGTCAAGGGTAAGGCCAAGGAAGCCGTGGGTGCGGTTTCCGGAAACGACAGTTTGACCCGAGAGGGCCGCGCCCAGCAGGACAAGGCCGAAAGCCAGCGAGAAGTCGCGAAGAAAGAGGCAGAAGCCGAGAAGGCTCGCGCAGAAGCGGCCGCGGACGAAGCGCGACAGAAGTCCGAGCAATAGCCCTGACGCACTCGTCACCCTCGGCCTGGGATTGATCCCAGCCCGGGGGTGAGTCGTGGCTCCGCGTTCAGTTTGAAATCTCTACTTACATAAGGCGTAACAAGATTCTTGCGCCCAGCATGACGATCAAGAGGAGCTGTTCGATGCCTTCATCTCAGTCCGTTCCAGGTGCACCGGCCCCGAAAGCGCCCGACCTGAAAGAGCCGGTCAAGCCTCGACAGCCGTTGCCGCCCAAAGATGACCAGCGGCAGCCGGAGGTGCGTACCGTCGCGGGTGCCGAGGAGAAGGTGAAGGGAAACGGTCGCGGCCAGCGGGGGGAGTACCTCACCACCGCAACCGGTACACGTCTCTACGAGACCGACCACTCACTCACTGCCGGCGAGCGCGGCCCGACTCTTCTTCAAGACCACCACCTGCGTGAGAAGATCACACACTTCGATCACGAGCGAATTCCGGAGCGCGTCGTCCACGCCCGCGGGGCGGCTGCACACGGAACGTTCCTGGCGAATGGCGCGGCCGAAAACATCTGTAAAGCATCGGTGTTCGCTTCCGGTGCTCGAACCCCGGTGTTCGTGCGGTTCTCGACGGTGCTGGGTTCACGAGGTTCGGCGGACACCGTACGCGACACACGCGGTTTCGCCACCAAGTTCTACACCGACGAAGGTGTCTTCGACCTGGTGGGCAACAACATCCCGGTGTTCTTCATTCAGGACGGCATCAAATTCCCGGACATCATCCATGCCGCGAAGCCCCACCCGGACCGCGAGATTCCGCAGGCGCAGAGCGCGCACGATACTTTCTGGGATTTCGTGTCGCTGCACACCGAGGCCACGGCGCACACATTGTGGAACATGTCCGATCGCGGCATCCCGCGCTCCTATCGCATGATGGAGGGCTTCGGTATTCACACGTTCAGGCTCGTGAATGCCGAGGGCGAGACGAATCTGGTGAAATTCCACTGGAAGCCGGCCGCCGGAGTGCATTCACTCGTGTGGGAGGAAGCGCAGATCGCCGGCGGTGTGGATCCGGATTTCCATCGACGCGATCTTGCCGACGCCATCGAGGCGGGTGCGTATCCGTCCTGGGATCTGGGCGTGCAGGTGTTCCCTGATACCGAAGACGAAATGTTCGAAGGCATAGATCTATTGGATCCCACCAAGATCGTGCCCGAAGAACTCGCGCCGGTTCAGGTCATCGGAACGATGACACTCGACGCCAATCCGACGAACTTCTTCGCCGAGACCGAGCAGGTTGCATTCCATCCGGGCCACTTGGTTCCGGGTGTCGACATCACCAACGATCGTCTCCTGCAGGCACGTTTGTTCTCGTACCTCGACACCCAGATCACGCGACTCGGTGGCCCCAATTTCGATCAGATCCCGATCAACCGGCCTCACGCGCCTGTCAACGACATGCTTCGCGACGGCTTTCATCAGGACGGTGTACATACCGGAGTTGCGCCGTACCATCCCAATTCGTTGGACGGTGGGTGCCCGTTCTTGGCCTCGGCGGACAGCGCGGCCTATATCGAGGTGCCCGAGCAAGTTTCAGGGCGAAAGGTGAGGCAGGCGCCGGCGTCGTTCGACGATCACTTCTCGCAAGCTCGACTCTTCTATCGAAGTCTCTCCCCTGTCGAACAGGAGCACGTCGCGCAGGCGTATACCTTCGAATTGGGCAAGTGCTACGAGGAGAACATCAAGACCCGGAATCTGGGCATCTTGGCGAACATCGATGCGGGTCTCGTGTCGATCGTCGCAGGGGGGCTTGGCCTTCCGGTACCCGAACCGACCGAGCCGTTGAGTGATCCGGAGCTCAGCCCTGCACTGTCCCAGGTCGGTGCGGAATGGCCGGTAGACGGAAGGATCATCGCACTACTGGTCGATGAGAACTCCGATCTCGAAACGGTTGTCGCCGTTCGAGACAAGATCTTCGACGCCGGCATGGTGCCGCTGATCCTCGGCCCGCACGGCGGAACCATCGGGGACGGTGACGACGCGGTGACGGTGCAGCGAACGTACCTCACAGCTCGTTCGATCGAATTCGATGCAATCCTGCTGAGCGGCGACGTTTCTCGGATCGGCGAGGGCAAGTTGGATCCACGGGTGGAGACTCTGCTGAACGAAATGTATCGTCACAGCAAGGCAATTGGTGGTTGGGGCGAGAGCATGAGTGCGCTGGCTGCGGCCGGTATCGACGAGTCTGCATTGGGAGTCGTCGTCGATGCAGATGCGGAAGGAGCGCTCGCCTCGCTGGCTCAGCTTCTGAAGACGCACCGCGTGTGGGGGCGTTTCGAGGTGCCGCCTACATCCTGAGTGCCGACGTACGTTCGAACCTGCGGTGTGGCCGAATTGCCAGTTCGGCCACACCGTCGGAGTGAAGACGAGTGAAGGGACGAAACAGTGGCTCGCAAGGACTCACAACCTCAACTCAAGGATCAAGAACTCTACGAAGAGCTACGCGAGAAGGGCGATTCCAAGGAGAAGGCGGCCCGAATCTCCAATGCGGCCGCCAATCGAGGGCGGTCGAATGTCGCCAAGTCCGGCGGACAATCCTCGCCGTACGAGGAGTGGACAGTCGACGAGCTGAAGAAACGTGCCAAGGAACTCGATCTGCACGGCTATTCGAAGCTGAACAAGGGTGAGCTGATCGAGCAACTCCGCACTCACTGAGCTGTGTTCTGCTCGAGTCGTATTCTGCTTGTGCAGAATACGACTCGAGCGGTCGGTTCAGTGCCCTTCTTGATCGAAGAGTTCCTGACCTTCCAGTCGTTTGACCCGTCGGTGTTCCATCAAGATGGCCAGTGTTCCGACGATGAAGGACACCACGCACACGACGCCGGCAATGACTGCCCAACCACGAAATCCGTAACCTGCTGCCACCAAGGTCAATCCGAGTGTTGCCAGACCCAGCCCGATCAGCAGGTATCCGGGATAGTTGCGACCGTCGCTGATTGCCTCCCCTACGTGCGATCGATTTGTGTGTTCGTCATCTACCGGTGAACTTTCGCTCGCGTTTGTCACGGCACACTCCATCCTGAGCTCATGAAGACTTGCGATTCTTCGCTCGTCGTCGGTCCACAGGGCAACTACCCGATCGGTGACTGGATGAAACGGTCGGAGTAGTGCCGAAAGGGGTAGAAGGTCGTACGCTCGAAGTATCGGAAGTGGATGAAAACCGGTGCGAGGAAGGCCTATGAACGCGAAGCCGACTCCCGACATATTCTCGGTAGGTACACCGACTCTCGGTGTCGAAGAGGAGTTCTTGCTCTGCGATCCGCAGACTGGACATCCCACTCTGCGCAACTCCGAGGTTGCTGCCGCCGGGCGGGAACTCGGTATCTCGCTGCAACTCGAACTCACGCGCTGTCAGGTGGAGACGTCCACGTCGATCGGAAACCATATTCGTGATCTTCGTGATCAACTCTGTGAGTCGCGTGCCGTCACCGCCGACGCCGCTGCCCGTGTGGGTTGTCAACTCATCGCAGTCGGGACGCCGTTCTACGATCCGCCGGTAGACGAGATCACTCAAACGTCGCGATACCAGCGAATGGCCGGTCAATTCGGAGCGATCACCGAAGGTGTGATGTGTGGTTGCCACATTCATGTCGGTGTGGAAGATCGAGAACGATCGGTCCAGATCATCAACCATCTGCGCCCATGGTTACCGACCTTGTTGGCACTGACGGCGAACTCTCCGATCAGCGCCGGTCGCGATACCGGTTATGCGAGTTGGCGTTACGTTCTGTTCGGCCGATGGCCCAGTTCGGGTCCGCCGCCCTACTTCGAGTCCGTGGCGCACTACGAAGATGCTGTTGCAGCAATGCTGGAGACAGGGGTCATTCTCGATCCACACATGGTCTATTGGGATGTGCGCATGTCGGATCACCTTCCCACCGTGGAGATTCGGATCAGCGACGTGCCCGCCACCGTGGAGGAGACGATGACTCTGGCCACACTGGTGCAGGCACTCGTCGGTACGGCATCCGCCGCGATCACGAAAGGTGAAGCAGCGCCTGCTGTCGATCACGAGCTACTCCGCGCGGCTTGCTGGCGGGCGGCGCGTGACGGACTCGACGGGAGGTCGCTGGACGTGGAATCCGTGCGCTTGCTGACTGCACACCAGGCGGTTCGGCAATTGGTGGATCACGTCGAACCTGCGTTGACTGCATTCGGAGAATTCGAGCAGGTCACGGCCTCCTTGGACAAGGTGTTCAGCAACGGAAACGGGGCGATCGTGCAGCGTCGTCAACTCACGCGTCGGTCACGTGTAGCTGATGTGATCGACGAGTGCGCTCGACGCACTTTCGAAGGGTGCAGTTCGCAAGGGGGCAGTGAACTGTAAGGCACGGTTGGAATGGGCATTCAAGAACTTTCAATGTCTTGTCGAAGTCACCGATCGGACTGCAGGAGGAGGAACATATGAATGGCGATCCACGACCCGAGCTTCCGTCGGGCAAGGATCTCGACGATATGTGCAGGCAATTGGCTGCGGCAGTAGAGGAACACGGTCTGTCGGTGGCGACGGCGGAATCGTTGACTGCCGGGAACATCGCCGCACATCTGGGAAAGGCGCCGGACGCCGGATCGTGGTTTTGTGGTGGGATCGTCGCGTACACCCGCGAGGTGAAACATTCCGTACTTCATGTTCCGGACGGGCCAGTGGTCTGCGAAGAGGCAGCCAGGGTCATGGCGCACAGCACCGCCACACTGATGGGTGCGTCGCTAACGCTGGCCGTCACCGGTGAAGCCGGTCCTAATACCCAGGAGAACGTTCGACCCGGAACTGTGTGGTTCGGAGTCGTCGACCATGGGACCGCCGAAACGGAGAAGCAGGTTTTCTCGGGCGACCCCGAAGCTGTCCTCGGTGCAACTGTCGAGCACGCGATCCAACTACTTCTGCGTCACGCATCCGGTCGCCACACACCGAGTTCGAGAGTTGTGAACTAGTCGAGTTTTCAACTCTTCGAACGGTTCTTCTTGTGACGACCTGTGTGTTTCGCAGGCGCCTGCGCGGTTGGAACCAGATGACCGTCGGCCGTGTATTTTTCGACTACGAGGTTCTTGCTGACTCCTCGGTTCGCATCCACTGCGCAAGTGATTGCTTCCTTGTCGGAATTGAAAGGTTCCTCGGTCGAAGAGCCGTCGGGCATCGTGATTTTGTACCGATCCATACATCGACTATTGCGGGTTGATCCGTCTCCGACAACCCGAGTTCACGGAAATATCGGTCTGGGAGTCAGGCGGATCAGCGGGTCCAATACTCTTCGGGACGTTGACCCGGACGGAATCCGTAGTGCGCGAGCATCGCGGTCGCTTCCGGAAAATTGGCTGCCAGAGCTTCGGGCACATGTGCATCGCTGCCGAATGTCACCACTTTACCTCCCTCTTCGCCCCACCATTGGGGTATCCAGGGCCACAGCCGACGGGTGTTCATCTCGAGGATCCGGTCGCTGTCGGCGATGGCGCGCATCGCATTTCGGAATCCCTCTTCGAATCGACGGGGATCGAAAGGTCCGGCACTTTCGATCGGCCATGCACGCACCGCGTAGTCGATATGGGCGAACACCTCGAAGGTCCGAGAGCCAGCCACCATACGCCGGATCTCATCGAGGTATGCCCACATGACTTCGTCGGCGCTCCACTTTCGAAACAGAGTGTTCGGTTCACTCCGATCGTCGCCGACCTCAAGCGTGTGCAAGGAACCCACTACCCGGTCGATGACACCGAGATCAAGGAGGTGCGACGCCTGCGCTTCGTGCAGGTGCGGTTGTCCGAACTCGACGCCGGTGAGTATCCGCAATTCAGGAAAACGGTGTCGGCATCGTTCGATGCTGTCGAGATAGCCGTCGACGTCGAGGATCGGTGCGCGGACATAGCCGTCGGTGCTCAGCAGGTGATGTTGATGGGGCATCAGATCTGCGGCGGTTGTGCGCCACCGAGCATCGAAGTCGAGATGCTCGGTGAACACCAACGCCGGCAATCCGATTGCTTCGGCACGCGCGCAAGTTTGTTGCATTCGTCCGGATGCGTGCGACAGCGGTCCGCCGGTGTCCCACGACCACTCGCTGTGAACATGACTGTCCGCGGGTAGTTGCATGTTCAGTTCGTACCAGAGCCGGGAGTTTCGAGGGGCGGTTAAAGCTCGGACTGTCGCGCGAATTCGCTCTGTGCAGTGGTTCCCCAGATCTCGGAGGACTGAGTCTCGGGCTCGCTGTCCAGCTTTCGGACGTCGTGAATGAACTCCACACCGTGCAGTTCGTCGGACGGAACCGACAGAAGCTTGCACGTGGTGCTGACGAAGAATCGCTGGACATCTTCCAACTCGAGACGCCCACCGGGCCGGTACCAATGCGCGACCCCGGTACACATCTCGAGTATCGCGAGTCGGCTCAATGCCAGATCTTCGATGTCGAAGGCGCCCACGCGTTGTCCGCGTTCGAGGATCTGTCCGAAAAGTTGCTCGTACTCGTCGCGCAGGGTCTGCAACTCGATGCGGTTGTCTCCGGTCAACCCGCGCATCTCGTACTCGGCGACGCGGGCAGTCAGTTGGTTGACGGCGGTAATGCCGACGTGTGACGACACCAGGCCGGCGAGCTGGACTACGGGATCGGCGCTTCGGCGCATTGCCCGCTCTCCCGACTGCGTCAGCTCGTCGAGGCAAGACCGAATGATCGAGGCCAACAGTGACTCTTTGCTGCCGACGTAGTGGTAGAGCGTTGCCGAGTTGATGCCGGCTTCGGCTCCGAGCTCACGAATGCCGGTGGCGGCGAATCCTTTCGTCGCGAACAGCGTGACTGCCGCCCGTTGAACGCGCCCCAGGTCCATGATCCTCATTTCGGTTGGTTGCCCAATCATGCTAGCATCGCCGCCGAAATCGACCGGCTGTCAATCAGTCGATTGATAGCTGTTTGTGTACTGGCAAATTGCATCTCAACTAATCAATCGATCGATTGAAATACGCTTGACTGTGCCCTGGGTCACTGCATAGTCTCCTTGTCGAGCCTCCCTCTCGGTGCGAGAGCTAACAGGGCACTCCATACAAGGAGCAATGACATGAACGACGCGAATCCCCCATCTCCCGCAACTGTCGACAGGCCTGCCCTGCGGCGTGTGGCCGGATCGGTTCTGGTCGGCACCACGATCGAGTGGTACGACTTTCAGATCTACGGCGCCTCCGCCGCGTTGGTCTTTGCGCCGCTGTTCTTTTCGGACGCAGACCCCGCGCTGGCGACAATTCTTTCCTTCGCCACCTTCGCGGTCGGCTTCCTGGCGCGGCCACTCGGCGGTGTTGTGATGGGCCACTTCGGCGACCGCATCGGACGCAAGAAGGTCTTGGTGCTCGCACTTCTCTTGATGGGAGCAGCGACGTTCCTGGTCGGCGTCCTTCCGACCTCCGCCCAGATCGGTGTGTGGGCCCCGATTCTTCTCGTATTGCTGAGACTGATTCAGGGCTTCGGCGTCGGGGGTGAGTGGGGCGGTGCAGTTCTGACTGCTGTGGAATACGCACCCAAGAACCGCCGCGGTTTCTACGGCAGTATGCCGCAGGTCGGTGTGCCTGCTGGCCTTCTGCTGGCGACGGCCGTCATGTTCGGCACCAAGGCGCTCACCGGGGACCAATTCCTGGTGTGGGGGTGGAGAATTCCCTTCCTGCTGAGTATCGCGTTGGTCGCCGTCGGGCTTTACATTCGCACCGCGTTGGAAGAGACTCCCGCATTCGCTCGCGTGAAGCAGCAGAACACTGCGGTCAAGATTCCGATGGTCGACGCGTTCAAGAACTACCCTCGTCAAATCATTCTTGCCGCAGGTTCGATGATCAGCACGGGCGCTTACTTCTACATCCTCAACACCTACAGCCTGACCTACGCCGATCAGTTCGATCTGCTGTCCGGAAACCTCATGCTCGGAGCGGTCATGGTGTCCGCGCTCGTTGCAGTCATCTTCATTCCGATCTTCGGTCAACTGTCCGAAAAATTCGGCCGACGCCGGATCCTGATGGTCGGCATCACCGGCATGGGAGTGTGGGTCTTCGTTGCATTCGCCGCGATAGATACCGGCAACTTCTGGATCACCACCGGCGCATTGGCAGTCGGCGCATTCATGCTCAGCATCTCGTACGGGCCGCAGGCGACGTTCATCGCGGAACTGTTCGACGCACGGGTGCGGTACAGCGCAGCGTCCATCGCTTTTCAGATCGGGGTGCTCTTGGGTGGTGCAATCGCGCCGATGGTTGCCGCCATGTTGGTTCGCGCAACCGGCGGATCGTTTGCGGTCGCTGTGTATATCGCTGCACTGTCGGTTATTTCGCTGATCAGCGTCTACTTCGTCCGTGACACCGACCTCGACGAAGGAAGTCGCGACATGTACATCGATGACAACGGGGCGTATCTGCCGCCGGTCGATCAACGCTCCACGGTTGTCAACTAATAGAGGAAACTTCAATGATCACAAAGAGTTTCGAAGAGATCTCTGTCGGAGACATTGCGGTGACGGACCCGCGGGTCGTCACCGAAGACTATGTGCGAAGTTTCGCCGACCTCACCTGGGACCGCCATCCTCTTCACCTCGACCCCGACTACGCGCAGCAGACGCGCTTCGGTCGCCAGATCGCCCACGGTGCTCTCATGTTGTCCACCTTGCTCGGTCTGGTGGAGTTGGACCCCCGTTACCTGCAGTGCTTCTACGGGCTCGATCAGGTCAGATTCCACCGGCCGACTTACCTCGGCGACTCGGTGCATGCGGTGTCGGAAGTGCTGTCGGTGCGCCCTCGCTCGGACGGTGAGACCGCGATCGTGACGTCGAAAGGCTCACTCGTCAACCAAGACGGAGACCTTGTCTTCTCCGGCGAATTCTCATTCCTGGTAGGCGAGACCCATTCCCTCGACCTCGAAGTGGGTGCTCGGTGAGTTCTCGGCGGCATATGTCATGGTGGCAGGACCTCGAAGCAGAACACTTCGAATGGGCTGTGCCCGAGCACTTCAACATTGCGCACGCATGTGTCGATGTACAGAATCCCGATGATCTGGCCCTCGTCGTAGACACCGGTGGGCACTGGGCGCGGTACACATTCGGTGAAGTCGCCACGATGAGCCGAAAGTTCGCGACCGTGCTCGCGGATCTCGGCCTGGTCTCAGGCGATCGCGTCGGTGTGATGGTCCCACAGGGAATCGAGGTTCTGGCGACACATCTGGGCGCCTTCCGATCCGGAATGGTCACCGTTCCACTTTCGGTCAAGTTCGGATCGGATGCGTTAGTACATCGGATGCGTGACTCCGGCGCGAAAGTTCTTGTGGTCGAGAAGGACTGCTATGAGAGAGTTGCCGACGGAATCGGTGAGATACCGGGTCTCGAAGCCGTAATCGTGGTCGGAAGGCTCGATCGGCTCTCCGATTCGACGCCCGTGCAAATCCTCGATTTCCACAGCCTCGTCGACGATGCCGCAGAAAGTAGTGAACTGGTAGCCACGGGCCCCGATTCACATGCCATCATCATCTACACCTCAGGGACGACCGGGAATCCGAAAGGCGCGCTCCACGGGCACCGAATTCTCCTGGCGCACATGCCCGGTATGCGGACGGCGTTCGACAATGCTCCGCAGCTGGGAGACGTCTTCTGGACGCCGGCAGACTGGGCCTGGATCGGTGGTTTGTTCGACGTACTGTTCCCCGCACTTGCGTTGGGGTGCCCCGTAGTTGCGACGCCCGACAAATTCACGCCTTCGCGTGCGGTCGAGATTCTGAGCCGTCACAAGGTGACGGGCGCCTTCATTCCTCCCACTGCCCTCAAGCAGATGCGAAGCATCGGCGTCGACAAGACTGCTGCGCGTGGTATTCAGCTGCGGGCATTGGGAACCGGTGGTGAGGCACTCGGTGACGCGCTGCAAGCCTGGGTTGCGAGCACTCTCGGCGTAGCTGTCAACGAGTTCTACGGGCAGACGGAAATGAATCTGACCATCGGCACGTCGCGGTCGAAGTGGAGTCCCGCCAGCGGTTCGATGGGCCGCGCCTTCCCCGGCTTCGAAGTCACCCTCCTCGATCCACTCGGCGAGCCGGTCGAGATTGGTGAGGTAGGCGAGATCTGTGTGAAGGCAGGCAACCCCGGACAGTTCCTCGGATATTGGAACCAGCCGTCGAAGACCGATGAAAAGGTGTACGACGGTTGGATTCACACCGGTGATCTGGGTCGGACTGATGACGCCGGGAACTTCTGGTACCAGGGACGTGCCGATGACGTCATTTCGTCCGCGGGGTACCGAATCGGCCCCGGAGAGATCGAAGAGTGCCTGCTCTCGCACGACGAGGTAGCCATGGCAGGTGTCATCGGTGTTCCGGACCCGTTGCGCGGCGAAGCGGTTCACGCTTTTGTCGTACTGTCCGAGGGGTCGAACTCCTCGGAGGAGCTCCGTCAGGAGTTGCAGACCCACGTGAAAAGTCGCCTTGCTTTCTACCAGTACCCGAGGGAGATCACGTTCATCGACAGCTTGCCGCTCACCACTACCGGCAAGATCCTCCGACGTGAACTCCGAGCGCTGGCCACCTCCGCGAACGGACTCGGCTAGCCGAGGGCTACATGTTGGGTAGGACCACGACGAAGAACCAGCCGCTCAGTGCCAGACCGATGAATCCGGTGAAGAGGCCGACTATTGCATCCCATGGCAGCTGGCGGGCATTCGAGAGCAGATGCCCGCCAGACTTCTTCGGGTGACGTCGGAGCGCGAAGATTCCTGTTGTGATCGCGCCGACGCCCAGCAGGATGCCGAAGCCGAAAGCCCAGAACAGGAGTACCGACAGCGCGCCGAGCATCTCAGACCGCTCACTCCAGCGTGCGATGCGCTGTGTTTCGGTGGGCGGAGGCCACTTGTGTGAAGGCGACAGAGCTGCTCCGAAACGGCGGGTGTGGTGACGAATTGACTGGTCGCTGAGAAACATTGTCCACCACGCCTGGAGTTGAGTCGATGTGCCGCTGGTATGTACTCGTCTACCCCGTCTTCGCGGATGTATTCCGCTGATTTCGAGGCTAGGTGGTTGCCGCTTCTTCCCAGGAGTTTCCATTCCACACGATGGAGATGGGGTATTCGTTGTTGACCCCGTTTTCCCAGTAGTCGATGACGCCGTGGCGCTCCGATTCGAGTTCGATCCAGCCGATGCTGAATCCCCCTCGAAGTACGCGTTGAGCCCGGCGGTCGATCTTGTCCAGGGAACTGCAGAGTCCTCGCACGCGGGAGTCGATCCAGCCCGCAGAGGCATCAAGAACGGTGATCTCGACGATGCTCGCGTCGCTCAGCGGAATCTCGATGAGAAGCTCGCCGGAATCTCGTACCTCTCGAGTCGATCGATTCTCGTAGGCGTGCAACAGCTCTCGCGGTTCGAACACCGAAGGGTCGCCGTCGGACCGTCGAGACCAACCGAAACGCTGCACGGACACATTGTCTCCCACGAATTGCAGGAATGTCATTCGATGTGAATGAGGCCGTCCAGGGCGTCCAGTACCCGGTCCAGCCCGAACTCCCAGGCCGCCTCGGGGCTGTACGGGGAGTTCTTGGCCTCGCCGGCCGCCCCTCCGACTCGCTGCGCCAGCGGGAAGTCGTCGCCGAGATAAGCAGCCAGACGCTGGTTCCAGGACGACCACACCTCGGCCATGTCGGCTGCTCGGGGGTCAGGGCGCCGCGCTTGCGCCGAGGATCGGGCGAAGTCGGCGACAAATGTCAGGGCGGAGTCCCGGTCGATGTCGCTCAGTCCCGTGCCGTCGAAGGCGTGAAGTTCGTGGTCGTACTTCGCGATAGTTCCCGGACCCAACGCGGAGCGCTGATCGGAGATGTCCAGGAGCCACCAATGCTCCGTATAGAGGGCAAGTTCTTCCTCGGCGACCCGACGCACACGTTGGCGCCAGGTCATGTTCCCGTACGGCAGGAGTGGGCTGTGTCCGTGTACGGCGTCGACCATGAGCACCAGCAGATCGTCGCGGGATCCGACGTGGGTGTACACCGCCATGCCCGAGATTCCGAGTTCGGCGGCCAATCGGCGGACCGTCACGGCGTCGAGGCCGTCGGTATTCGCGACGGAGATCGCGACGTCGACCGCCTGTGAGGTGGTGACCTTCGCTCGCGGGCCGCGGGTGCCACCCTTCGGCGCGAGGGGGTGATCGCGCCAGAGCAGGTCGATCAGTTCGCGTGCCATCAGTCGTCTCCAGAAATCGGGAATACCTCAACGGTGGTATACCTTATACGGTGCATACTGTATGCACTGCATAAGGTTTATCGATCACGGGAGGCCCACGATGAAAATCACCAGCACTGCTCTGTCCTTGAACGTCGCCGACACCGACGCATCGGCAGACTTCGCGAAAACCCATTTCGGTTTCACCGAGGCCATGGCCGATGACGGCTTCGTTTCCCTGAATCATCCGGATGCCGGGGTCAACGTGGTCTTCCTGCGCACCGGGCTCGGGACGTTCAAGCCCGACTTCGTCGCAGGTCCGGCCGGTCAAGGCTTGCTCATTGCATTCGTGGTCGACGATGTCGACGCCGAGTTCGCCCGCATCGCTGCTGAAGGTGCCTCCGTCGTCACCGAACCGGAGACGGAACCGTGGGGTGAGCGTTACTGCCAGTTCGTCGACGCCAACGGAATCGTGTGGCAACTCGTTCAGTGGGTGTGAAGAACCCGAGCGCTCGGCTCCGCGGCGCGCGGCACAGAACGTAACCAGAGGGCGCGTTCGACGGACTGGGCTTGGAAGCGCTGCGGTGAGATCCCGTGCGCAGTGCGAAACGCTCGGCTGAATGCGGGCAGGTGCGCGTAACCCAGGTTCCTCGACACCGTGCCGGGTGCAACCCCGAGTTGGAGTTGGGTGCGTGCCTGGGTCATCCGTGAAAGCGATCGCCACTGCGGATACGTGGTGCCGGTTTCGATACGGAACTCCCGGCGCAGCGTGGCTGCGTCAGTACCGAACTCTTGCGCCCACTCGTCCAGAGTGCGAGGGTCGGCCGGGCGGGCGGCGGTCGTCGCTGCCAGTCGTGTGGCAATCGAAGCGGCGGGCGAGGTGTTCGAAACCGGTTGTGCAAGAGGGCCGGTGGCGATGATGTCGAATGCCATGGCGCTGTCGTGGCCGCGCGGGCGCAAGGGCGTGTAGGCGGCGACGAAAGTGTGCAGCAATGCCAACTCGTCAGCGGGGGAGAACTGCACGGTCTCGAGGGCGTCGGCAGATACGGTCGACCCGTTCGAGGAACGGAAGCCGAGCGGCAGAAGCAGTGAACCAGTCGGAACCGTGACGGTATTGAGGACGCCTGCAGGAAGAATCATGGCCTCTCCGGTGCGCAGTTCCCAGCTGCGGTCCGCGACGTCCACCCGGGCTTGGCCTCGGTAGACCCACACGGCGACGTGGGCGCCGTTGACGCGCGGCCACGTCGCATTGGCCGGTATCGGCGGCGCTGTTTCCCCGGGCTGCCTGGTCTCTGCGAGCATGCGGACCAATGCTTGATCGTTGTCGGTGTCCACGCTGCGATCGGTTGGACCGGAGAGGGCCCGGCGGCGATAGTCGCTCGGGCTCTCTCCCATCTGGGACCGGAACGCACGCGTGAATCCGCTGCCCGTTTCGAAGCCGACTTCGTTTGCAATCCAACCGATCTCGCGGTCCTGCTTCAGGTACTCCAACGACGCGGCGATCCGAGCTCGAAGCCGCCAGCGCGTGAAGGTGAGGCCGGTTTCTTCCACGAAGTATCGCTGGAGCGTTCGAATGCTGATCCCGGCACGCTTCGCGAATTGTGCCTCGGTGTCGTCGGTGCCAGGTGTTCGCAACAGGGCGTGCGCGATCTCGAACGCTTCCCGTGATTGCGGCAATTGCGGCAGCGAGGTGGCCCCGTCGTCGGCCCGGGTAATCATTTCGAACAAGGACGACGGGTGTGCAGCGTCGCCGCGCAGATAGCCCAGGTTGTGAACGAACTCGTGGATCAGTCTGTCTTCCCATCCGGGCGGAACGCGCAGACGCGTCACGGTAGCCGGCCCGGCGCTGACGCCGTTCGAGGGCGGAAGCAGGATGGGAAACGCGACGGAATCCGAGTCCGTCTCCATCGAATGTCGCACGCCCGCAGGGATCCACAACAACTCGCCCGCCGGCACCTCGTAGACGGTCGATCCGGTCCTGACGCGTCCACTACCTGCGAGAACCCAGAACAACAGCGGTGAGCGGCCGATGCTTGGCTCGGTGCGGCAGGCGCGGATCGGCCCCAAGTCGATTGCGTCCGACCTTCCCGATAGTGGTAACACGTTGGCGCTCCTGGACAACCCTTGCGACTTAAGTATGGCTAACTTTACCTCTGCCGACTGTGTTCGCAGCGGCGCACTCTCGTATCTTCAGAAAGCCACATACTCATGCGCAGATCTCTACGCCCGGCGGCGGCAGTACTCGCCGCGGTCGTCGCCCTCGCTCTTGCCGGCTGCTCGAATTCGTCAGGTAGTGACACCGGAACCGAGGGCACCCAGGGAACCTCCGGGGCCACCGAGGGCTGGCCGCGCACCGTCGATCACGGCGGCCGTAGTACCGAGATCACTGCAAAGCCGACTCGGATCGTGTCCACCTCGCCGTCGTTGACCGGCACGCTGCTTGCGATCGGAGCGCCGGTGGTCGCGAGTGCGGCGACAACGCCGTCGGGAATGACCGATGACCAGGGGTTTTTCTCCCAGTGGTCGGGCGTGGCGGCTGATCGTGGCGTCGCGGTGCTCTACCGAAATCTCGAGCTGGACCTCGACGCGATCGAGACCTTCGAGCCCGATCTGATCATCGGCTCCGCTAACGGCGGCGACTCGACACTCGATGCCTACTCACAGCTGAGCGACATCGCACCCACTGTTCTTCTCGACTACGGCGCCAGCTCCTGGGAGGAGCTCGCTGATCAGCTCGGGACTGTCACCGGACTCGAGAGCGAGGCCGCCAAAACCGTCGACGAATACGACAGCTGGGTCACCACCCAAGCCGCGAAGATCAAACTTCCCGAGCAGCCGGTGACGGCACTGGTCTACATGGGTGCCGACGGTGTCTGGACGTTCCGAGCCGACAGCCCGCAGGGCAATCTGCTGGCCTCGCTCGGCTTCACCTATGCCGAGCCCGCCGAGCAGTTTGTCGCTCCGGACAAGCGGGGTGCCTCCGGCGTCGCGATCGTCAGCTCCGAAAACATGTCTGCCGCACTAGACGGGGCGCAGACGCTGTTTGCCGTCTCGATGGGGCCCAAGGACGTGGAGAAGCAACTCGCGGCCGACCCGCTCCTTGCGAATCAACCTGCGGTCAAGGGTGATCGGGTATACGCGATGGGAACGGCAGCCTTCCGTCTCGACTACTTCAGTGCAAAGCAGACGGTCGAGTCGCTGGTGTCCACGTTCGGTGGATGACCGCGTGGGTGTTTCTGTGCAGTCCCGGACCGAAGCGCCACTGCGGTCCGGGACGGCAGCGCGTGCGGGGTTGTTGGTCCTCGTCTCCATCGTTGTAATCGTGCTGGCATCCGTCGGCGGACTCGTCATCGGCTCACGCAACATCCCCGTCTCCACTGTCCTCGATGCAGTTCTTTCCTACGACGCCGGTAACAACGAGCACCTGATAGTGATCGAATCACGTTTGCCTCGAACAATTCTCGGGCTTGTGGTCGGGGCCGCGCTCGGACTGGCCGGCGCGCTGATGCAGTCGATCACCCGCAACCCTCTAGCCGATCCGGGACTACTCGGTGTGAACGCCGGAGCATCAGCAGCAGTCGTCATTGCGATTGCCTATCTGGGGGTGACTTCGGTCGGCGGCTATCTGTGGTTCGCGCTTGCCGGCGCGGCCGTTGCCTCGGTAGGTGTGTACATGTTGGGGTCGGCGCATCGCAGCGCCGCGACCCCAGCGCGCATGGCGCTTGCCGGTGCCGCTGTTGCGACGGCGATCACGGCTCTCACCAGCATGGTTCTCATAAGCAACGAGGCCGCATTCAATCAGTTCCGATTTTGGGCAGTGGGTTCGTTGCAAGGCCGCGGCGGAGACGTGATCGTCACTGTTCTGCCCTTCGTCATCGTCGGTATCGTGTTGTCGTTGTTGCTGATTCGTCCACTCAACGCAATCGCGCTCGGCGAGGATGTCGCCAAAGGGCTCGGTGCCAGCACCGGACCCGCACGGGTCGGATCCGCTGTCGCAGTCATCCTGCTGGCAGGGGCCGCAACTGCGGCGGCTGGACCGCTCGGATTCGTGGGCCTGGCTGCGCCGCACATCGTGCGCGGCGTCGTCGGGCCGGATCTGCGATTTCTTCTGCCGTGCGTGCTCGTTGTCGCCCCGGCATTTCTGCTCTTGGCCGACGTTCTCGGTCGCGTTGCCACAGCGCCGGGAGATCTGCAGACGGGGATCGCCGTGGCGGTGCTCGGTGGCCCCTTGTTTGTTGCGCTTGTTCGCTCGCGGCGGGTGGCGTCGCTGTGAATGCGATTGCAGCGCAGCCGGTTCCACCGCTGTTCCGCGGTTGGGTGGTTCGAATCGGGTCGTACTCGTGGCGGATAGTTCCGCGAGTGCTGTTCGTAGCCGTGGCAATCAGTGCGGCATTGGCGGCGCTCTCGTTTGCCACGCTGATGTATGGAACCCTGGATCTGTCCTTGGGTGAAGTATGGCGTGCCCTGCACGGCGAAGGCGCCCCAGCGGCGGTTCGGTCCGTCCAGAATCGCAGGCTGCCGCGGCTGATCACGGCGATCGGCGTGGGCGGAAGCCTCGGTGTGGCCGGCGCGGTTTTCCAGACGCTTTCGCGCAATGTTCTCGGCTCGCCGGACATCATCGGTTTCACCACCGGCGCTGCGACTGCAGCCGTGGTTCAGATCGTCTTCTTCGGAGGCGGGGTACTGCAGACCGCGGGCGCCGCTGTTCTCGGCGGCATGCTGACGGCGCTTCTGGTGTACGCGCTGGCACGCAAAGACGGCGTCAGCGGCGGTCTTCGACTTGTCTTGGTCGGTATCGGCGTGGGCGCGATGCTGAGCGCCGTGATGTCGTTCCTGGTGGTGCGTGCGGATATCGACGACGCCACCGTTGTGCAGCAGTGGACGGCCGGCTCGCTGACCGGGCGCGGTTGGCCACACGCGGTCAGTGTTGCGATCGCCGTCGGTGTTCTCGTTCCTGCTCTCGTCGTGGTGTCCCGGCGCGTCACCATGATGGAGATGGGCGACGACGCAGCGTCCTCGCTCGGGATCTCCGTGGAGCGATACCGATTTGCCGGCATTCTGCTTGCGGTCGCGCTCACCGGCGCGGCGACCGCGGCCACCGGCCCCATCGCATTTGTGGCGCTCGCCGCTCCCCAGATCGCACGACGGTTGGCACGGCGCAGCGGTGTTCTTGTCGCGACTTCCTTCCTGCTAGGCGCAGTTCTGCTGGCGGGCGCCGACTTGATCGCGCAAGCGGTCGAGGTCGGTCTCCGCACTCCGGTCGGTCTTGTCACCAGTCTGCTCGGTGGTGCCTATCTGATCTGGCTGCTCGCTCGTCAGGCCTGAAAAAAACTCGCTACGAAAGAGATTCATGACTACTGCCACCCCAACATCGCGGCTGCGCGCCGAGAAGATCGAACTACGGTACGCCGATCGAACCATCGTGGACGAGTTGAGTCTCGAGATCCCCGATGGAGGGTTCACCGTCGTCGTCGGACCGAACGGGTGCGGCAAGTCGACATTGTTGCGTGCGCTCGGCAGAATGCTGACACCTCGATCGGGTCGTGTTGTGCTCGACGGTAACGATATTCGGTCCTATCGAACCAAAGAAGTCGCCCGGCGAATCGCCCTGTTGCCACAGTCCCCGCTCTCGCCTGGAGCGATCAGTGTCGCAGACCTCGTATCCCGCGGCCGATATCCGTATCAGAGCATGCTGCGACAGTGGTCACCCGAAGACGAGCATGTTGTCTCCGAGGCCCTCGATGAAGTCGGAATGCGATATGCAGCAGACCAATTGGTGGACGAGCTGAGTGGGGGACAACGTCAGCGGGTATGGATCGCCATGACGCTCGCGCAGCGCACCCCGGTGTTGTTGCTCGACGAACCGACCACCTTTCTCGACATCGCCCACCAGATCGAGGTTCTCGACCTCTGTTCCCAACTCCACCAGTCCGGTCGAACATTGGTCGCGGTCCTGCACGACCTGAACCTCGCGGCCAGATATGCCACGCACGTAGTTGCCATGCGGTCCGGAAAAATTGTCATGCAGGGCAGTGCCTCGGACGTCTTCACCCCTGAGTTACTGCGCGAAGTCTTCGACCTCGAGGCGCTGGTTCTCGAAGACCCGGAAACCGGACGGCCACTTGTTGTTCCGCGTGATCGAAGACCTGTCAGTCAGCTACCCGTCCACAACTGAACCACCGATCAGGAGATATCAATGACTACCGCATCTCGACCTGAAGAAACTGAAACGTCTGCGTCGGCAAAGGCGCCACGCGGAGAAGACCACGACCGCGGTCTCAACGACGTGGTTGCCGTCGTCGAACGCGTCGAACGGCCGACCGAGAGCATCTTGCGCATCGCCGTCCAGTTGACTTCGTCGGCGGACGACCCGAATTGGTTGCGGCCCAACGTCGCATTTCGCATCCAGCTCGGTCCGCAGTACGGCGACGTCTCTCGCGTCTACACGGTGCGCACCTGCAACGCGCCGAGCAGTTCGATGACCTTCGACGTAGTGCTGCACGGCCACACCAGCCCGATGATGAGGTGGGCCGCCGACCTGCGTGTGGGTGACACGTTCTCACTCACCGGTCCTCGCCCGCACTTCCTCGTTCCCGAGATCGCTGGTCGCCGCGTCGCACTTTTCGCCGACGACACCGCGATACCTGCCCTCTATTCGATTCTGCTTCAGTGGCCCGAGGGACTGACCGGCGTCGGCTGGGTCGCCACCGGTGACGCCGAGGCTTTCGCGGAACTGCCCGTGATCCCCGGCCTCGAGCTGCACCATGTCGAAGATGGCCTCGCCGAGTACGCCGTCGAACTCGAAAACCCAGGAGACTACGCGGTGTGGGGTGCCGGGGAACGGGACGAGATGCGAGCCATTCGAGCGCATTTCCGCAAGACAGTCGGCCTGGCGAAGGACGATGTAGTTGTCTTCGGGTACTGGAAGCGAGGGGTCAGCACTACCGAGATAGATCAGAACCGACTTCGGAACTACACGAGCATCCTCGAAAACGGCGGCACGCTCGCAGACATCGACGATCTGGCAATCGGTATCTGATGCGACTGTTGGATTTGTCAGCCCGCCGCGTGTTCTTCCGGCGCCAGGGAATTGCCCGGTGCGATGTTCGAGCAGTTGTTCGGCAACTGACTTCCGTTGAAACGGTCGTTGAGCCAGGTGATGGCGCCGGGGAGCCACAGCGCGCCACCCGGAACGTGACTGATGGTGTCGAACTGGTCGTACTGGATGGACAAACCTGCGTCGCAATAGCGAGTGGCGAGTGAGCGGACGTCCCCGGCAACCATGACTCCGTCGCCAGGGCCGACGCCCGGTCCACCTGGCTGGGTGCCCTCGAGGGCTCCGTTTGCGGCTTGAGCGATGAACATCGGGATGGCGGGTATCGGCGCGTTGCCCATGTTGATCTTGTTGGCGACGTCGACATACTCGGGCACCGAGTTCGGGTTCGCATACTCTGGTTTGGCAAGGTCCTGCCAGGTCACCCCCGGGTACTGCAGGATGACGTTCCCGATCGAGGCATCCTCGATCCGAGGTAGGAGTTCGCGTCCGCGATCGCCGAGATACGGGTCGAAATCTATGTCGTAGGCACGGGCAAGTCCGACGACCGCCATCCCGACAACGCCTGCCCAACCGATGCTTCCGTTTGCGTACCGGAGGTTGTTTGCCGGGTTGACCAACAGACCACCCTGGGCGGCGCCGATCAGGTCCTCGTTGATGTCCGGGGCGTAGTCCGGCGCGAGGATGGACGCCCAGTTGGTGGCGATTGCTCCGCCCGAGTATCCCATCAGACCGATCTCGGCTGAGTCGGAAATACCTGTCTCGGATGTGTTGCGAGCGGCACGGAGGGAGTCGAGAGTCATCATTCCGTATTCGGGTCCTGCCGCGAAGTCCGCGTTCGGGCCCTCGGTGTCGGGAATGACGACGGTGTAGCCCAGCGCCAGTAGAGGACCGAACATGACGGCTTCGCCGGAAGCGAGAGTCCCGCCGAAGGCGACATTGCGCCCGCTGACGGTAAGGCTGCCGATCGGGGTGTCCCCCGCGATTGCTCGTGACGGTCCGTCTTCCGGGTTCAGCGAATCGTAGGCAGACTGGAACGAGACAACTTTGTCCGGCTGGGCATTGGGTGGTCGAAGAATCGATGTGACATTCGCAGACGGCCGGCCGAGAGCGTCGGTCGACCGGTACAACACCTGTACGGCTTGCAACGGGGTAGGAATGTTGACGACGTGATAGGGCAAGGTTCTCGTTTTGAGCACGGCCCCAGGCTGATACGACGACAGCGGTGCCGAACCGTCGTACTGATAGAAGGAATCCGCCGACGGTTGCGCGGCGACAGTAGGTGCTGTGATGCCTGTGAGTGCAATGGCTGTCAGCGCCACCGCTCCCTGAAAGAGAATCTTTGATGCCACGATCGACCCTTCGGTTTCGTATGTCTCTCGGTACTTGACGGGCTGGTGTGATGACGACCACACGCTATCTTACTTTTGAGTAATAAACGAGAGGCTTGCGCCGGTTGCTTGAATCATGCATGGACGCAATGTGATTGAGATCTTTGAAGCGGCCTTGATAATTCTGCTCAGGATGCCATGTGTACGATACGACTAGTAGCTGTCGCGACGAGCTGCTGCCTTGGGCTGTTCCGGGTCGTCCGATTCCGGGAAATGTTCTGTGCTGCAAGGTCTTGAAGGACGAAGGAGTGGACATGGGTAAGCGCGCTCCCGATGACGGCGTGTTTCGAGACTCGGCCGGCGCCCAGGCTGGACTGCTCACTCCTCCGAGCGGTGCACGTAGCGAGGCGGCCCACGAGAAGGCCCTTCGGTCAGCGGAAGCGCTTCTGAAATCCGGGGGAATGAAGGCGGCGACCATCGATGCGATCTCCGAGCAATCGGGCGTCAGCAAAGTAACGCTGTATCGGCACTGGCCGTCGCGGCAGGCGATCGCCGCTGAAGCGTTCGGTGTGCTCATGGCCCGGCACTTGACGTTTCCGGAGACCGACAGTGCGCAAGACGATTTGAACGATTACCTCGAGGACATCGGAAGGTTCTACCGAGGTCCACTCGGGTCGATCTTTGCCGAACTTGTCGGCGCGTGTGCCAACGACCCGACGACGGCTGCATACTTCCGTACCTTCTTCCTCGACGAACGTCGTCGCGGCTTTGCCGAACTGATTCGACGATGTGTTGAGTCCGGATACTTCCGCGACGACATCGAGATCGAGGAAGCGATCGATCTCTTCTTCGGTCCCTTGATCTACCGGATGTTGGTGGGGCACGCGAGTATCGACGACAACACGGTGCGCTCGATCATCGATCATGCAGTTCGTGGACTCCGGAACGGTGTCTAAACGGGATATTCGCTGAAATCCTTTGCGCTGGAGAGGGTACTGCCCTCTCCAGCGTTGCGCGATGTGTGTCAACTCGGCACTGTCAGCTGAGCATTTTCAGCACGTTCTGGTACTCACCGTTGATCTCGGCATGACGAAGTGGCTTGGCCGCTTCGACCACAATCTCTGTGGCGTTGTCGTCAGCTTTCAGTAGAGCAATGGTTTCTTCGATGTAATCATCAAGGGGTAGAGCCGATTCCGAGTTCTCCTGGTTCATCAGTGTGGTGCGGACGCCCGGTGGGATGAGTTCGATGCACTGGATCGAAGTATCGGCGAGTTGAACGCGCATGCTCTCGGTGAAGAGATGAACGGCAGCTTTCGTGGCGTTGTACGTGGGCGTGATGGGAAGTGGGACGAAGCCGACGGCGGATGACACAGTGGCGATGGTGGCGGTCGGCTTCGTCAACAGATGCGGAATGAACTGGCCGACCAGTCGAATAGTGCCGAGTAGGTTCGTCGTGATCGTTCGTTCGGCGACGTCGAGGAAGTCCGGGTTCTTCAGGTCCTCCGGGTACATGATTCCCGACATCGTCACAAGGACGTTCAGATCGGGAAAGTCCTCCGTTACGGATTCATACGCCGTTCGAATGGATTTCGGGTCGTCTACGTCGATGACGACGGTACTTATCTTCGGATGCTTGCTCGAGATCTCTTGCAGCAGAGTGGATCGCCGTCCACCGATGATTACCTTGTTCCCCTCGTTCTGCAATGCCACTGCAAGTGCGAGCCCGATACCGGAGGTTCCGCCGGCAATGAAGATGGTATTTCCCGAGATATTCAATGTGTGTTTCCTTGGTTTGTCGTGGGCGTCGACGTGGCGACAGTGATGGATTTGAGTTGGGTGTATTCGTTGAGCGTCTCGAGGCAGAACTCTCGCCCGAGACCGCTTTCCTTGAATCCGCCGAAGGGGACGCCGCCTCCCAGATTGAAGTACTGATTGATCCAGACGCAGCCCGCATCGAGACGGTCCGCGGTTTCCATGGCGTTCTTCAGGTTTGAGGTATAGATCCCAGCAGCGAGTCCGTATGGAGTGTCGTTGGCTTCTGTGATCACTTGCTCGTTATTGTTCCACTTGAGGACGCACAAAACAGGCCCGAAGATTTCGTCCTGCGCAATTCGCATCGAGTTCGTGACCTCCAGAATTGTCGGTTCGACGAAGTTTCCGGCTTCGAATCCCGGCACGACCGTTCGGTTGCCGCCGGTAAGTACTTGTGCGCCTTCTTCGATTCCGGAATTGATCATCGAGATCACACGATCGGCATGTTCCTTGTGGATCAATCCACTCAGTTCGGTGTCCTCCTCGAGTGGTGGCCCGACTCGCAATGATCGGAATCCTGCGACGAGTTTTTCCACGAAGGCGTCATAGATATCCTCGTGGATGAAGAGACGTGTTCCGGCCAGGCAGGATTGGCCGTTGCACATGAGGACACCCGCGGTGGCATCGGCGACCACTGCATCGATGTCCTCGATATCAGGAAACACGATGCTGGGACTCTTTCCGCCGAGTTCGAGAGTGGTCGAGATCAGCCGGGATGCTGCGGCGTGTGCCACGAGTCGGCCGACTTCGGTGCTTCCGGTGAAAGCGAGTTTGCTGACCTTCGGATGGTCTATCAAGGCTGCGCCGGCTTCCTCGCCAAGACCAGGGACAACATTGAAAACGCCTGCGGGAAACACGTCGGCGGCGATCCTGGCCAGCTCCATGACTGAAACACAGGCATTTTCATCAGGTTTGAGTACGACGGTGTTTCCGGCTGCGAGAGCCGGCGCGATCTTGAATGCCGTCATCACCACGGGATCATTCCAGGGAATGATCTGTCCACATACGCCCAATGGCACTCGCTTCGCGACCAGGTATCCCGATGCCAACTCGCGGCCGAAGCCATGGTGGGCCAACGAGATTGACGCAAAGTATCGCAGGTGTGAGACGGCGGCTCGATAGTCCTCTCGCATCTCCCTGATATGCCGCCCGGTATCCCTGCACTCGAGTTGGGCAAGCTCTTCGGTTCGATCCTCCACGAGCGCGGCAAACTGCAAGATTTTTGCGGATCGTTCTTCAGTGGTCAGGTTCGCCCATGCAGGAAATGCCCGCCTGGCGGCTTCGACCGCATCATTGATTTCTTCTGCCCCGCATCGGGACAGTGTGGCGAGTAGAGCGCCGGAAGCGGCGTCACGCGCCTCGAAGGTGGATGTGCCGATGGCTCGGAACGCTCCATCGATGTACGCACCGTATTCACGAACTGCTTGACCTTCCATGGATCCTCCTAGATCGGTCAATCGGTGAAGTTCGAAGTGTACTGTACGTTTCGTACACTTGTCGATGGTTGCCTTGCCGCGTATGGATGGCGTTAGCAGAAAGACCAGCTAGAACAGTGTTCTGGTCACATAGTCAAGGCGTGGCTCCAGCAATTTCAGCCGCCTGCTTCATAGCCCGTGAGACGTACCCCGTGCCGATTCTGACGCCGCCCAGCCACTCGGTGAGGCGCGCGGCCTCGGCATCGAGAGAACGTCGCGCAGACGCTGACACGGTCTCGAGCAATCGGACGTGTACCACACCGGTTTCGTCTTGGATCCAGCACCCCACGACGCGACCGTCGACCCACGCGGTGGTGCCGGCATTACCGCGGGTGTCGAAGAGTTGGTTGCGGTGCGGGCCGAGGTAGAAGTCACGGTTCTTCCACCCCATGATCGTCGGGTCGAGCACCGGTAGGAGTGCCACCCAAGGACCTGGATCAGGCACCGTGGCGACGTCATCCGGTAGCAACCAGCCGGTGTCGCCTCCGTCGAGTGAGACTGCAACGGCGTCGAGTTCGGCGAGGGCGGCCCGGACGACCGTCTTCGTCGAGCCCAGCCACCAGACGATGTCGTCTTCCGTGCCCGGTCCGAAGGTGTAGAGCCAACGGCGGACTATTTCTCGATAGCCGTCTGCAGATTCGAGATCGACGGGGGCGTCGTCGAGCCAGTGTCGAGTGAGAGTCCACAGTGGGCGTGAGACGGGGAAGCGGGCGGTGTTGGTGCCGCGCATGATGTCTGCGGTCGCCCCGAGATGCGTGAGAACCCTGGGTGCCGACCAGATTCCACCTGCCGAACCTTCGACCTTGACGTCTGTCATCGGCACGGCCTGACGAATCTCTACCGCTGAAAGCCCTTCAGGCCTATCGGTGAGCAACTTCAGCACTTCCGTCCGTGCGCGATCGAGCCAGTCGTTGCCGTCGACGGCGAGTCCGGCCTTGACGACATCCTTGGCCATTCGTGCCCGCTCGGTGTTCGCGACGCGGGCGGACGCACTCGACCACGCGGCCGGCAGCAAGTCGCGGGGAAAGGTGAAGAGTGTGCGGCGCATTGCCAATTGCTTCACGAGACTGCGTTGGTCGTACAGGGCGCGGTCGACGTCGGCGGCGTCCACGGACCGAACCCTCGCCCAGCAAGACAGATAGACCGTCGCTGACTCGGTGGCGTGCAGTACCGTCATCGCCCGCGTGGCAGCTTCCGGCGAATCGACGTGAAACATTGGCTCCAGCGCATGACGTACTCCTATGCGAGCACGGCGTTCGTCGTCGGAGACATGGCGCATCAGGCCATCGTGCCACAGTCCAGGTGCGTCGTATCAGCTAGTTGCACGAGGGTTCGGTTGCGCCAGTAGTCGTCGTGTCGGAGATGTGTGATTGCGCCCGGGGTGGTCGCGAAGGTCGCAAATCCTGCGGCGTGGACGGGAATCTGTAGCCAGGCGGAGACGACGAATGTGTGTGCAAAGCCGTGGGTTACGACGATGTGATCGTGATCGAGATCGTCCATCAGTTCGCGCATGCATTCGTGAACCCTTGCTGCGATGTCGCGGCGGGTCTCGGCACCGGCAACGGGGCCACGGTGATCGAGGCGGTTGTTGTCAGGGGCCGGGACCTGCCGCTGGGCCAGCCACGAGTTCGGGCGTCCTTCGGCTTCGCCGAAGCTGATTTCGCGCAATCGAGTGTCTGTTGTCGCCGGAGCATCGAGTGTCCGGGCGATGATCGTGGATGTCTCGGTGCACCGTTCGAGGTCGGACGAGGTGATGCGGACCGCGCGCGAAGTTCCGGTGCGTCGTCGTTTCAGTGCTTCGGCGATCAAACCTGCATCGCGCCGACCAGCGGGGGTGAGAACCGAATTGTGCCAACCGCCGACTACGTCCTGCGCTGTGTGTTCGGCATGAGGATGAGTGACGACGTAAAGATCCTGCATGAGACCCCTTTTGCTTACCCGACTTTTTCCGGCAACAGTATTCCAGGATTGAGGATTCCACGGGGATCCCAGGACGATTTGATCAACTGCATTGCGGCGATGTCGGTTTCAGTGCGCCCCAGCGATATCCACGGCGACTTCGCGCGGCCTATCCCGTGCTCGGCGCTGATGCTTCCATGGTGGGCGGCGACGAGTCGGAACACCGTATCGGTCAGTTCGTGTGCGACCCTCGGCTCGGCATCCAGAAGGTTCACATGAATGTTTCCGTCGGCGAAGTGCCCGAACAGGATTGGCCGCACGAGGGGGAATCGTTGTGCCAGGCTTTCTCGGAGGTTGTCGATGAACATTCCCATCACGGACAAGGGGACGGAGATGTCGAGCTTGACTACCGGCGTCGTCGACGACGCGCTGATGCTTTCGGTATGGCTTTCCCGCAGAGTCCACAGTTTTCGAGCCGGCCCAGGCTCGACCGTCGCGTCCTCGATGAGGTCGGCAGAGTCGGAGAGTACTTCGAGGAGCGACTCTTCCGTTTCGCGCGGTGATGACACCTCGATGAGTGTGTACATCGGTGAAGGGGTGCCGAACGGGCGACGGGCATCGGTGTGTGCGCAGACGAGGGAGATGCCGTCGTCGGTCATGATCTCGGCGGCTTCGACGGTCAATCCGCTCTGACGCACGCGATTACACAAATGAAGCGCTTGATCGACGTCGCGTACACCCGCGAGTACGACCTGGGTGTCGGTCGCCGGGGTGACCAGCTTCATCAGGACCTTGGTGATGACTGCGAGCGTTCCCTCGCTGCCGGCAAGAAGTCCTGGAATATCGTATCCGACATTGTCTTTGACGAGTGGAGTCCATCTACTCAGTACCGAACCGTCCGCGAGCACGGCTTCGATACCGAGTATCTGTGCGCGTGTATTTCCGTATCGGACCATGCGCGTCCCACCGGCGTTGGTTGCGACGATGCCGCCGAGTGTTGCGGATTCCTTTGATGCCAAATCGATTCCGAAGCGGAGACCGTGTGCCGATGCGGCCAGGTCGGCGCGAGCAACGGTCACGCCGGCGCCGGCTGCGATTGTCCGACCGATGGGGTCGACGGCTTCGATCGTTTCCAGACGTCTGGTACTCAGCACCACGGACCCAGTCGAGGCGATTCCACCACCGACCAGTCCGGTGTTGCCGCCTTGCGGTGTGACGGGAACCCCCGCGTCGAAGCATGCTCGAAGAACCGCAGACACTTCCGAGGTGTTGCCGGGGCGGATGACCGCGATCGCGTCGCCGATCCAACGTCCCGTCCAGTCACGTGTGTAGCCCTCGATTAGTTCGGGATCGGTAAGGACATGCGTGTGGCCGACGATCTCTGCGAGGGCGTCGAGAAGCCTCGCGTCTGTTGCAGGTTCAGTGAGTGCTCGGGGATTCATGTGCAACCTTGTGATCGTTCGGGTGACAATTTTCGGGAGACAGACGGTGGATCAACGTGAACTCGATCCTCCGACCTCAGGTGATGCCGTGTCCAAGACCAAGTAGTGACACCACCATCTGTTTTTCTTATAATCGCCGTATGAACCTGCAGCGTGCCCGTTATCTGATCGCTCTGTCGGATCATGGGAGCTTCACTCGAGCCGCTGCGAACGTCCACGTCGCGCAATCGGCCCTCAGTCAACAGATCAAGGTTCTCGAGCGCGAACTCGGAGTTCCGCTGGTGGATCGTCGGGGTCCGCAGTTCACCTTCACGGAAGCCGGCAAGGTGGCGGTACGAGAGGCGCGCTTTTTGATCGGGTGTGCGGACCGGGCTGTCGAACGAATTCGGTTGGCCGCGCGCGGTGTGGACGGAGAACTGCGCATCGCGTACACCCGTTCGTGGGCGGGCGGCGCAGTCGCGGATCTGGTCAGCACCTATCGAAGGCTCTACCCGGGCGTCGAAGTTGTCGTTCATCGTGGCACTTCGGCGCAGACTGTCGACCTCGTCCGAACCGGAGCCGTCGACATCGCGGTTGTTCGCCCGCCGCTCGATGAAGACGATCGAGAACTTCCCCTGATCGTCCTCGATACCGAACCTATCCTGGTCGCTGTTCCCGTGGATCATCCGTTCGGAGATCGAGCGACGCTCGAACTCGGAGATCTGGTGGACGTCCCCGTTGTGTTCTGGCCGGAGGCCAACGCCCCGGGGATGTATTTGCGTACGCTCGAACAACTTTGGCCAAACGGTGCGCCCAGCATCGTTCGATTCGAGGCCGACGACGAGCAGGTGCTGCATGCCGTCTCGGACGGGGTGGGTATTGCGCCGATCCCCCAGGGCAGAGCGCGGATGCTCCGCATCCCGGGTGTCCATCTATGTGAGATCGCCGGTGAGCAACCAACTCTCGACGTGGCAGTGACCTACCGGCCGGATAATCCGAATCCGGCGCTTGCGCCGTTTGTTGCGCTCGCTGAACGCGAAAGATCTTCAACCACTGCGTAGTACCTGTGATGCGCGGTGGGTCCTATCCGCCATCGAGGACCAGCATCATGGCCGTTGCGCGTGCTCGGTTCTCGATGGAATCGACGTGGAATCCGACGTGCTGGGACAGTTTCGCCAATCGGTGCGCGACGCTGCTGTGGTGAAGATGCATGGAATCTGCTGCGGCCCTCAAGGTTCCGGACTGCAGGTATGACCTCAAGGTTTCGAGTAGTTCTAACCCCTGTTTGGTGTCGCCGATCTCTTCGGCACGAACCAGATCCGGTATTCGCGAGTGATCGATGTGTGGTCCCGGCGCCAAGAGGTTGAGGGCGCCGAGATCGTCGGCGTTCACGATCGGTGTTGTTGCCGACGCCTGTGCGCGAGCGAATCGTGCAGTGCTCAGTATTGTGCTCACTTCGGAAGCGGGAGCAGTCAAAGATATTCCGGCGCGAATGAATGACGACAGCGCGGCCTCGGACAGCTCGGGTGTCGCCGCGAACGAACCCGTCACGAGATTCAGATACTCGCCGTCAGCGTCTATCCCAGTGGCTTTGCCAGGTTTGTAATCTGGCGAAATGACAAGGTGTGCAGCACCTTCGGCCGTGCCTGAGACTGCCTTGGTTGCCATTACACGGACTGGGGTATGGGGTTCGATACCGAGACCGGCGCAGGAGGTGAGCACCGCGAGTTCATCCATCGGGAACAACAGATTTCGAGTGTGCTCGGCTTCGGTAGGCAGGCGTCGCGGTTGCAGAATTATCGCTGCGGTCAGGGCCATCCGGTCGACGAGCATTTCGTCGAGTGGCAAGCTGGCCCCGGGTCGTTCGATCCATACCGTTCCGAGAACCTCGTCGTCTACGGCAATGTTTCTGGTCATGCTCGGTGGGAGCTGAGGATCGGGTGACCAGCGGCCGCGCGGATCGCAACGGCGCAAATTCTTCTTGCTTCTGCCGCGCTCGACGATCTCGATACCCACGACGCAGTCCGCCAACTGCGCGCTCGCACGAAGCAAAGACGCGGTGTCGGAGCCGTGCCGCACGAGGGCGTCGAAGTAATCGATGACACGTACCAGGCCTGCCGAGTCTGCATCGAGCTCGGCAAGCCGGTACATCAGTCCCTGCATCTCGCAACGCTACGAGACCGGCGAGAGCGAACGCAACCCTCTCCTGAGCGCAGTGAGGGCTTCGGCGGCACCTCTTTCGCTGACCGCGGCGGTCGCGACCAGTGCCGACCCGTGAAAGGTTCCGGGGAAGGAGTGCAATTCGACGCTGACTCCCGCTTGCAGCAGCCGAAGGGCGTATTCGATTCCTTCGTCGCGGAGCGGGTCGAGTTCCATGGTGGACAGGTAGGTCGGCGGCAGGCCGGTGAGGTCGGTAGCCCGGGACGGCGCAGCGTAAATGGACACGTCAGGATCTTCGGGACCGGAATACGACTCGCCGAGATAGTACTTCCACGACAGGATGGCGTTAGGGCGGTGCCACAAGGGGGTGTCGACGAAGTTCGTCATCGAGACCGTCGCCAGGCGGTCGTCGAGTTCAGGGATTTCGAGGAATTGGAAGGCCACGGGCACAACGCCCTCGTCACGGGCTTTGAGGACAGTGCCTGCGGCCAGTCCACCGCCTGCGCTCTGCCCTCCCACTGCGATGCGGCGTGGATCGACCCCCAGCTCCTCGGCATGGGCGTGGATGTAGAGGAGTGCGGCGTAGCAGTCGTCGACGGGGCCGGGGAAGGGGGTTTCGGGGGCGAGGCGGTACTCCACGTTCGCAACGGCGAATCCGAGTTCCCGCGCCACCTCGACGCAAAATGGATCGCTGGATTCTGCGGTGCCGATTGCGAATCCGCCGCCATGGATCCAGAGCAGAACGGGGACAGGGCCGGCAGTGTTGTCCGGGGTGAAGAAACGAATCGTGACCTCCGGATCGCCGTCCAGGCCGGGTGCCGACAGTTCACGAAGCGAGACTCCGTCGAATGACAGGTCGGCCAACATGGTGCCGACCAGAGCGTCGTAGGTGGCCCGTGCGTTGGGGAGGTCAGCGAAGTCCACCTTCGGGAGCATGGTGAGTGCCGCGGCGAGTTCGGGGTCGAGAGTCGGGAATGTTGTCATGCACCCATCATCGAGCCTGATTGTGTCCTACGTCACCAGCGGCTTGTAGGAAATCGGAGAGTCTCCCTCCGACACCCGTCGGATCTCCCTAGGATGACGCCGGTGGACAGGGTACATCTCGGGGTGGGTTCGAGCGATTCGAATAGTGGGGCACGGATTGGTGGACGACCTCCGCAGGTTTTCGCTGGTCAGGCGATTCTGCGGTCGCACGAGTACCTTCTGACGCTCGAGGCACACACGGCGCCGTGGCTCGGCGTGCGAGAGCTTTCGATCTTCATCCGTCGAGGTTTCTCCATCGGCGACGACGACCTCGAATACCCGGACATCGGGGTTAGGGCAGTCCTGCACTTGCCGTCGTCACGAAGTGCGGAATCGGCGGGCAGCCATGCGGGCCTTGGCAGCGCGGCGTTGATCAGGATTCCATCGGACGACGAGGTGATGCCGTTGGTGTTGATAGCTCCGCAACCGGTGCTCATTCAGAACGAACCGTCCTACGCCGATGCCGTTGAGGCGGATGGACACAGCTTCCTGTTCCAGATCAACGAAGAGGGGTGGCCGGTGGTTGCCGAGTCCCACCCCGATTTCGTAGAGGAGTACCTATTCGGTTACGGGTCGGTGTATTTCTACGGGAGCTCTGACGCGACCGGGCTCGTTCGCGAAGTTGTACCGGGATTTCTCGACTTCTGACCGGCCCGACGGCCCGTCCGCCGATACCGTGGGCAGCGTATCGCGACCGGCGGTTATGTACTCGGAAAAATTGTTGCGGAAGTTTGTCGATCGGTGAGTGCGCCGTTCGACGTGTAAGCAGAGGGACCGAACAGAGCGGTCCACGAACGAAGGAGATTCTCATGAAGTACATGCTGATCATGCGTTCCACCGATGAGGCCATCGAAGCATCCAAAGACATGGACTTCGACGAGATCATCGCCGCGATGGGGCAGTACAACGAGTCCCTGATCAAGGCAGGTGTCTTGCTGGCCGGTGAGGGACTGGCGATGGAGGAGGGATTCATCGTCGATTTCGAGTCCGATCCTCCGCTGGTCTCCGACGGCCCGTACGGGGAGACGAAGGAGTTGTTCTCGGGATTCTGGATCATTCAGACGTCGACCAAAGACGAAGCCTTGGAATGGGCGAAGCGCTGCCCGCTCGGGCCGGGAAGCAAGCTCGAGGTACGCCGCGTGAGCGAGATGTCGGACTTCGATCAGGACAACGAGTACATCCAGAAAGAGGCCGGCTGGCGTGAAGAGCTCGGTACCGATCGTCCGGTCGCAGGCTGAACCATGACCGACGAGGCGGTGCGAGAAGAAACGAGAAAGGCTGTCGACGCGGTCTGGCGTATCGAATCCGCGAAGATTGTCGCCACGTTGACTCGCACCGTCGGAGATCTTGATCTCGCCGAGGATCTGGCCGCGCAGGCTCTGCTCGAAGCCGTCGAGCAGTGGCCCGCGACGGGGGTTCCGAGAAACCCCGCTGCCTGGCTGACATCTGTGGCGACACGACGAGCGATCGACGGGTGGCGACGACGTGAGAGGTTGGACGAGCGCTACGCCCACTTTGCGCGTGAACTCGAGAACGACGCTTCACATTTCGACGACGTCAGCTGGGATCCGGACCGCATCGACGACGATGTCCTTCGCCTGATGTTCATCGCCTGCCATCCCGTGTTGAATCGAAAAGCGCAGGTGGCGTTGACGCTTCGGGTGGTGGGCGGTTTGACCACGGAAGAGATTGCGAAAGCGTTCCTCACACCGACGGCGACGGTGCAGCAGCGGATAGTCCGCGCGAAGAAGGCGCTGACCGCCTCGAAAGCGGTTTTCGAAGTTCCAGGGCGAGAAGAGTTTTCGAGCAGATTGAGCGCGGTCCTCGGAGTGCTGTACCTGGTGTTCAACGAAGGCTATGCAGCCAGTTCCGGGGACGAGTGGATGCGGGCGGAGCTCAGTGCTGAGGCTCTGCGGCTCGCGCGAATACTCGCCGAATTGGTCCCCAGGGAGTCCGAGGTACACGGCCTTGTCGCTTTGATGGAGCTGACAGCCTCGAGATTCGGCGCTCGGACAACCTCGACCGGTGAACCCATCCTGCTGGCTGACCAGGATCGGACGAGGTGGGATCGCCTACAGATCTCGCGTGGGCTTGCCGCGCTGGAACGAGCTGACGCCGTCGGGCGTGGACGAGGCCCGTACGGCCTGCAGGCGGCGATTGCCGAATGTCATGCGCGAGCAGCAACTTTCGAAGACACTGATTGGAAGAAGATAGTCATCCTCTACGAGGCTCTGGCGCAACTGACGCCATCGCCTGTGGTCGACCTCAATCATGCGGCGGCGGTATCCATGGCATACGGTCCTGGCCCTGCGCTCGAATTCGTCGACAAGCTTGTCGCTTCAGGTGAACTGGCCGACTACCACCTGCTTCCCAGCGTTCGGGGGGAGTTGCTCAGTCAGCTCGGCCGATCCGAGGAGGCTAGAACCGAACTCCTCGAAGCGGCTCGGCTGGCCGGGAACGAGCGTGAGCGCGCTGTGCTGGTCGCGAAAGCCGATGCGCTGCTGCCGGATCGGTAGTCACGCGATTGTTAGTCAGGGCTGAGTCGGATCATCATTCGGCACCATGGGCGGCATCCCGACTCCGTAGGGATCGAGCATGTCCGATACACGTCGACCCCACCGTTCATGCGCGGACTGACGGGTAATTCCCGCTGCGCGGCCGATGGTTGACCATGTTGCGCCGAATCTACGCAGGCTCATGACGCTTGCCGTCGAATCGATACCCGCGGCGAGCTGAATCCGGAAACAGGCCAACTGCCACGCCATCTGACGCTGCGCCGGGATGTCGGTGTCCTGTTCTGCCGCCCACTCAGGGCTGCCAGGTAAAGGATCTGTTCCGACAATCTTGTCTGCCTGAGTGCCGGCCTCGGTGATCGCGGCGTTGACCGTGGTGATCGCGGCGGTCTCGATCTTCGCAGTCAGGGCGCGTTCGATCAGGTCTTCCATGAGAAGTTCTCCTTTCGTCAGGACTAGCCTGACAGGCGCTGTTGAATTCTGTCAAGAGTCCCCTGACGGACTTCGAGTTTAATTAATGCACGATTTATTTGTGTACTATCTAAATGGTCTCCGGTTCTGTTGACCGTCGTCGAAGGGGTTGCTGGTGAAAATCGTGGTTTTGTCGTTCCTGGTGGCGTTGACTTTGATGACGGTCGGGATCATCGCCGCGCGCAACCGCAGCACTCGACCTGCCGTGACCGGGGCAGTTACTGCGGCGTCAACGGTTCTCGCTGCCGCCTGGACACTTTTTGCCGTGGCCTTCGTATTGGCCTGATCGTGCTGCAGTGCCGGTGCGCCGGTAGTGGTGGTGAAGGAACTTTGCAGCAGGTCAGATGCGTTTTGTGTGCGGCGCGATGCCGCATACTCTGGCAGACGTGGCAATTGCTGAAACAGACAGAAACTACGGCGGAAGGTCGGTCGCGGCTCGCAAGGCCGAACGCCGTTCCCTCTTTTTGAATGCTGCTCTCAGCGTGTTTGCAGACCAGGGGTATGCCGGAAGTTCGGTGGCGGATATCTGCGCGTCCGCGAGTCTGGCCAGAAGGCAGTTCTACGACGAGTTCGGTAGTCGCGAGGATCTACTCCTCGCGCTGTATGACCAGATTCAACTCGACGCCAGAATTGCAATGGTCGACGCACTCGATGCAGAGCCTTCGGTCAATCTCCGTGACAAGGCAGCGACGGCCATGGCCGCCTTCGTCGAGTCGGTCGGAAGTGACCCACGACGCGCACACGTTGCCTTCATCGACGTCGTAGGTGTCAGTCCCCGGGTGGAAAAGCATCGTGTGGACCAACGTTCGGTCTGGGCAACATTTTTCGAGTCGATCATCAAAGGGATCGTGGGCGAAGATTACGAACCGCCGGGTGGTTACCGGTGGGCGTCCACCGCCTTCATCGGCGCGCTTACCGCGCTGGTGCACCAGTGGAGCACTGCGGAGCCTCGTCCTCCCGTGTCGGTACTGGTCGATCTGATGACGGTGCTCTTGAATGCGTTGATCGACGACGCGCCCCTTCACGCCGACGAATAGGTCACGAACACCAGGGGATTGTAATCCGGCCCACAACGCTCTACTCTCGTCCTCAATGTGTTAGACACTCGCATCTAACTTGTGTGCTCGTGATGAGAACTGCGGCAACACAAGGCAATCTGTGCTTTTCCGGGGAGGAATTGGTATGGGACGACGCTGGACAACTGACCGACAACGCGGGGGCCTCGCAATTGCCGTGATTGCAGTAATCGGGCAGATCGGACTTTCGGCACCTGCCTCAGCGGCACCGGACGAAGGTGTTCCCGCCCAAATTCAGGTCCAGCCTGCCCTGCCGCCTGCGGTTGCACCGCCTTTGCCTGAACTGGACCAGGCCTTCTATGAACCGCCTGTCGAGGTCGTCGAATCCAAGCAACCGGGTGAGATCATCGCCGCTCGTGCGGTGAATCTCGGTACTCTCAACCTGATTCCGACCAACGTGGATGCGTGGCAGATCTCGTATCGATCCAATAATGCTGCGGGCGAGGCAATTCCTGCTGTCACCACAGTGATCAAGCCGCGTGGCGACACTCGCGATGGGGGCCCGCGCCCGCTGCTGTCCTTTCAGATGGCAGAGGATTCACTCGGAAACTACTGCGCACCTTCGTATGTCATGCAGCAAGGCGCGTTGCCGTGGCTGGTGACGGGCGCTGCGACCGGTGGGGCTCAATTCCTCGAAGTGCAGGCGGCACTGGCGCAGGGTTGGGCATTGTCGGTGCCCGATCATCAGGGACCCAATTCTTCCTTCGCCTCCGGCCCCGTCGCGGCCCGGATCACGCTCGACGGTATTCGTGCTGCTGAGAACTTCGAACCCATGGAGCTGCAAGGGCGGTCAACTCGCGTAGGGCTGCTCGGCTACTCGGGTGGATCGATTCCTACCGGTCACGCAGCTGAAATACGGCAGGCGTACGCGCCGGAACTGAATATCGTCGGAGTCGCCGAAGGTGGTGTTGCCGCGGATCTCGGCGCTTTGCTCGACAATGCCAACAACGCTCTAGGGGCCGGGATCGTCGCTGCCGGTGTAATCGGAGTGAGCCGAGAAGATCCTGAACTTGCAGGCTTCATCGATCAGCACATAAACCCTGCCGGCCGAGCGCTTTTCGCTGCCAAGGACAACCTGTGCATGCTCTGGACGTCAGCTGCAGTGCCCTTCCTCAACATCAAGGGCTTCCTCGATGTCCCGGGAGATCCCGTCCAACACCCCACGGTGAGAGCTGCGCTCTCCCGAGCTGCCATGGGTAAGTCTGTTCCTGACGTGCCGATGTACATTTATCAGTCGAATCCCGACTGGTTGGTGCCTGTTGGCCCGGTGAACAAACTTGTCGATACCTATTGCCAAGATCCTTCTGCGAGTGTCGTTTACACCAGAGACCACTTCAGTGAGCATGTCAGCATGGAAGTCGTCGCTTTGCCGAGTGCTCTACTGTGGCTTCGCGATCGGTTCGCTGGTGTGCCTGCTCAGCAGGGATGCAGCACCTTCGACGCTGGATCCATGGCGCTTGATCAGAGGACCTGGCCAGTCTGGGTGGATGCGGTTGGTGAACTCGTCGCGGGACTGTTCGGCAAGCCGATCGGGACCTGACGGGTGACGTGATTCTGCGGTGGTGAGGAATTCTCACAAGGGCAGCGTGTTGCACTGACTGGACGTTATTTCATTGATCGGGCCTTGAAGATGGTGTCTTGTCACCAATGGGTTCCTTTTACCGACGAAAGGTTGCGCGATGACAAAGCTGTTGTTTGCGGTCACTTCTGCAGATCACTGGACGCTGAAGGACGGAACACCCCACCCGACCGGGTACTGGGCGGAAGAACTGGTCGAGGCGCATCGCGTTTTCGTCGACGCTGGCTACGACATCGTGATCGCGACGCCTGGCGGTAAAGCTCCCGTTGTGGACGAGGGAAGCCTGGCGCCCGAGGTGAACGGCGGGCAAGAAGGCGCCGACCGTATGCGCAAGTACATCGCCGATCTGCAGCCGGTGCTCGATTCGCCGGAGATTTTGGAGAACGCCGATGCTGCCGATTACGACGTGGTCTTTGTACCGGGTGGACATGGACCGATGGAGGATCTTGCGGTGTCGGCATCCTTCGGTGAGCTTCTCGTGAACTTCTTGGACGCGGACAAGGTGGTCTCGGCGGTCTGTCACGCGCCGGCGGCACTCCTGCCGGCCCAGAGACCCGATGGAAGCTGGCTGTTCGACGGCTATCAGCTGACCGCGTTCACCAACGAAGAGGAGACGCAGGCTGGTCTGGCGGACAAGGCTCCGTGGCTGCTCGAAACTCGCCTACGCGAATTGGGCGGCAAATTCTCGAAGGCTGAGGCGTGGTCGCCTTATGTCGTGGTGGACCGCAAGCTCTACACCGGTCAGAATCCGGCGTCGTCACGGCCTCTCGCCGAGCGGATTGTCGCCGACTTGGGCTGAGCATGTTTTTTGGCGCCGCATCGAGGTCTCCTCGATGCGGCGCTGGTCCGTGTTCTGTTGTCGCCAAAGAGGTTTGACCTCTCAGGTTTTGAAGGTGGTGTTCGCCGGCCTGGGTTGCTGTCCGGGGTCGATCGAGGGTGGCGGGATGAACCACGGTTTGTTGTCGACACCGATCCGAATCGCCCACTTCCCGACGAACCTTGATTTCCGGTGCATCAACCGGTGGTGCGAACGGCACAGCAGGACCAGGTTGTTCATCACCGTCGGGCCACCGTTGGCCCAGTGCCGGATATGGTGCGCATCCGTCCAGGCGGGCACGCATGTGCAACCCGGGAACGCACAGCCTCTGTCTCGGGCAATCAACGCAGTCCGTTGTTCGGCGTTGACCAACCTCTTTCCTGGTTTCGCATCGAGCGGTGCGCCGTGATCGTCGAGCAGAACAGTGGAGAGGAAACAGTCACACCCGAGGAGCCTGGTCTGCGATACGGACAGTGGTCCGAGCCAGGGCATGTGCCCGACATCGAGATCCGATACAGCCATTCCGTCATCAGCAGTGGAGGGTGTTGCGGCGCAGTCCCGGTGCTTGGCCAGATCCCGAGCGTTGATGTGCACGTTCACGTGCGGACGCTGACCACCATCGGTACCGGTTTTCGCGCAATCGAGATACCGGCGGATCAGTTCGGTGAACCCGTCCGCGGTGCGTTTCGCCGCCGACCGGGCATCGGGGGTCCCGTCCGGTGCTGGGGTCGGCATCGTCAGATTCGACAACGCCGACAACAACATTTCGCCGGTGAGGGCATCGAAATCACCACGCACCACCACCCGACCATTGAGCGTCGAAGCAATCCGCAACTCATTGAGATCGACATCCTCGGCGGGCGGGATCTCATCCGATTCGAACAACCGCTCCAAGGTCGCGATCACGTTCCGCACCTTCGTCGTCGTCGCCTCCACACCCGACGCAGCAGCCAACAACAAATCGATGCACTTCGGTAGCGCCTCCTCCGGCATGCCTTTAGGTGGTGATTCACAGAACGCCACGATCAACACAGCATGCTCGAACGAGCAATCCCCGCCATCGAACCGAGCAGCCACCGCCGGAAACGGCCGCAAACCAGTACCCAACGCGGCGATCTTCTTCCCGTCCCGAACCTGCAGCATCGTGTTGGCCGCCAACCAGGACCCCACTCCGCGGCTGGCAATCACCTGATCATCCGGGCGCAACGACAACTCGTCCACCACCGCCACACGCACAGCTTCGAGGCGCAGAATCTCCGCACTCGCCGACACCGCAGCAGCGCGCAACTCTGCAGCAGACAACTGCCACAACCGTCCGCGTAACCCCACCGCAGAACCCGAAACCACGTCCGACAACAAGACACTCATTGAATCCCCCGATCCCCTCCCCAAAGGATACTCGAACACGCGTTCGAGTCAAGAGGGAATTAGGCGAGGGCGCGAAGGAGTGGAGTGGGGTCGGCGACGACGAACAGATGGCCGCCTCCGTTGATCTCTTCGAAGCGAGAGTCGGGAATCAACGAGTGTGCCCAGCGGGCTACTTCGATGGGTACGTTTCCGTCGTCGGTTCCGTGTAGGAAAACCGTTGGTACCGAGATCGATTGGAAGAGTCCAGGCACCTCGTGGCGATACCGAGCCAAGTCGACAACCCCTGCGGATCCACCCTGTGCGATCCCTTCGGATGAATCCAACTGGAGAGCGGGGCGATGTACCTCGTCGGTCATGACGGCCTGATCGGCGGCCGGCCAGATCGAGACTGAGTCGCTGCGTAGCTTGGAGAACACTCCGGTTCCTGCGAGCATTGCGCCGGCCACACGGGGAGCCCAGGTGGCGGCAAAGTACAACGCAGATACCAGTTTTATTCTGCGTCGCAAAGTATCTCGCGGTGCCCCGGGGATCATGGCGCACGCCAGCACCAGTTTCGAGACTCGTTCGGGAACGGCTGCAGCGACTGCGAGCGCGTAACCGCCGCCTCCGGAGAAACCCATCAGTGTGGCCGAGTCCAACTCTAGGTGATCGACCAGGGTGACGTAGTCGTCGTCCCAGGAATGAAATCCCTTGTCCGTGTACGGATCCGTGCGTCCGAAGCCGGGTCGATCGGGGACTATCAGCCGCATGCCTGCCGTCGAAGACGCGTTGTGGAGTGAGAGCCCTTCGTATCGGCTGCCAGGTGATCCGTGGGCCACGACTACCGGGTGGCCAGTCGGATCGCCGTACTCGCAGAATGCGATACGACGCCCCGACGCGTCGCGAATTTCGGTTGTGGTCACGCTGCTCGTCATGATGTGGTTCCTTGCTGCGCGATCGACGCCACACCGTCCAGGATGAGGGCGACTCCGAACTCGAACCTTCGGGTGGGATCGTGATGAAGTGCGAACACCGATGCCTCGCGTCGATCGGCAGGTGCGCTGTCGAAAGCGCCGCGTCCCAATTGAATTGCGACGTGTCCGGTGACGAAATCATGCAGCGCGCCGTATGCGTACGTGGCCTGCTCGTCCTCGAGGCCGGCCAAGGAAAGGGCGCTCACGACTCGGTGGGCGGTATCGTCGGCCCCGGGTGCTTCCAGTGATGCCTGCCGATGGGCTTCCAGGACCAGGGGATGGCGCATCAGGAGATCGTGGAGGCCGTAGGCGAACGTGCGGGCAACCCCGCGCCAGTCGGTCGGCCAGTCGATCGACGAGACGGCTTCGCCTACGAGAGTCGAGATCAGATCTCGCCTCAAGGCGTCGATGCCGCCGGTTGTGCGGTGGACGGACATCGGCGATATGCCGAGTCGTTCGGCGAGCACTCGAAATGACACCGCATCCAGGCCGTCCGTATCGGCGATCTCTGCCGCGGCATCAAGAATCTGTCTGTGACTCAATGCTTTTGGTCGACCAGCCCTTGCAGAGCTGGTGGATTCGGATACCATGCTGACAACAATAGCGATACGCGTATCGAAATTACAAGTGTCCATCGACCTCCAAGGAGCGCTGCCCGATGACCGATCTCCATCAACTGTCCGCCGTCGAACTTGCCGGTGTTATCGCCGCCAAACAGGTCTCGATCCCCGAAGTCACCAGGTACTTCGTCGACCGTGCGACCACTTCCGATGACGTCGGCGCCTTCACGACGATCGCCGGGGAGCACGCAGTCGCCCTCGCCGAACAAGCGCAGCGCAGGTTGGACGAGGGGGACGCCGGGCCCCTTCCGCGTCTGTTCGGCGTTCCGACGGCAATCAAAGACCTCGACGCAACGCGCGGCATTCGCACGACCTTCGGATCGGCGCTCTTTCGCGACTTCGTGCCGGACGCTGACGACGAGATCGTCGAGGCGATCCGAGAAGGTGGGTTGATCGACATCGGGAAGACGACGGTGCCCGAGTTCGGGGCAGCCTGTTACACCGAGCCGGAAGTCGCTCCGCCTGCTCGCAGTCCGTTCGATCGCACGCGGAGTGCCGCCGGCAGCAGTGGCGGCGCTGCTGCCGCCGTCGGCGCTGGTCTGGTGCCGTTTGCACAGGGAAGTGACACCGCCGGTTCGTTGCGTTCGCCGGCAAGTACGTGCGGAGTCGTTGGCCTCAAGCCGAGCCGCGGTTTGATCACGATGGGCGTGGCGGGGCATGACAACTTCGGATTTGCGAGCAAGGGGCCGATCGCCCGGACAGTTCGCGATACCGCTGCGCTGCTGGACGTTCTGGCGACGCGACCCGGCGCCGGAACTATCCACCCGCCTCGGCCGAAGTCGTTCGAAGAGTTCGTCGTACAGGCTGGGGGAGTTCGGGCTCGCCCCTTGACCGTCGCTCTTGCTCACGGATCGGTCTCCGGCGGAGCCGTGGATGCGCAGCTCTCGGCTGCTGTATCGAAGGTTGGGTCTGTGCTGGAGGGTCTGGGCCACAACGTGTTCGAGCGACCGCAGGCTCGCGATGACATTTTCATCGATGCTTTCGTCAAGATGTTCTCGTCTTTGGCGGGAACCAAGCCGATCCCGGAGGAGTACGAACACCTTCTGCGTCCGATAGTGCAGCACTTGCGAGTTCAAGCAAACCAGGTGTCTTCGGGTGAGCTGGCCGCGGCAATCGGTATTGTTCAGGCCTGGGCGCGGCGATGGAGTCTCGACTACGCCGACGCCGACCTTGTCGTCACTCCGACTGTGACGAAGCCGCCGCTTGCGATCGGGGAGTTGCGCAACGACGAAGACCCCGCGACCGAACTGATCGACATGGTCGCTTTCACAGGAAACACCGTCGTCGCCAATGCAACCGGTTTCCCGTCGATCAGTCTGCCACTCGGTTGGACGGAAGACGGCGTTCCACTCGGCGTGATGATCTCGGCGAAATGGGGTTGCGACGCGGAATTACTTTCTGCCGCTGCAATGCTCGAGGCCGAGATGCCGTGGAAGGATCGGTACCGATTCGACCGCGCAACCGTGCTCTAGTTCGGGAGCGGTACCCGGTCGCTCGCCGATGCGAACCCCAACCACGTGTGGCGGTTACCCCACCAGCACCACCCGACTTTCGGGGCGTTGCGGTTGTCTTTGCCGTCGCGACCGGTTCCGTTGCTGATCCACACGGCGGGAGTTCTGGTGTCGAAGGATCCGTCAGGTTTGCGCAGTCGGGAGCCGATGGTCATGAAACACTTTCCGCGTTCGAGAATGTCGGGGCGCTGCAACAGCCAGTGGATGCCTTCGGTAAGCGTCAGCGGCGTACGGTGTGCGTCGACGATTGCGGGCAATGCTTCGTCCGGGCTCCAGTTGGCCAGGTGATCCCCGCGGTCGACTCCACTGAGCAGATGTAATGGGCTTTCGGGCAGCGTTGACTGCTCGGTGGGGGTGAACAGATCGACGTCCGCCATGTCGACGACTATGAATCCGCGCTTGTTCCCGAGCTCGAGCAACGGAGTCAGAACTGAAGCCGGAGCCAGTTTTTCGTGCACGGTGAGTAGTCCGACATCACCGTGCCCGGTTGCGGCCTCCCTGACATCGCCGGCAGAAAGTCCGGCCATCTCGTGAACACCGAGTTCGATCAATCGCTCGGCTTGCTGATCGATGGGCGGGAGGTCGAAATGCATACCTGCGATCCTACCGATCGTGAGCAGAGCGATCGGAGGGTTCGGCCGCGAGGGAGGCCGGCCACGCAACGCCCAACGCGCGCATGATGAACGGGACGGTGGTCGCTACGACGGCGTCCACTCGGTCGCCGGCCATGAGCATCGGCCGTCGGCTTTCCACGCAGGCGAGGATGAGTTGCGCGGATGCGGCAGCATCGGAATCGACAAAGACACCGGCGTCGACACCTTCCTGAACGAGCTGTTCGACCAGAACCGACAGCGGGACAATATGTTCGAGGAAAATTTCGCGATCCTGCGCTGACAACAATTCGACCAACGCGATTCCTGTGAATCGTTGCAGTGAGAACTCGACGAGTGTCAGTTTGACGAGGATTTCGAGTCGGTCCACAGGATTCTCGCGGTCCGCGAGTTCACGCTCGGCCAGGAGTAGGAATCTGTCCATCTCGCGTGTGGACCAGGCGAGCAGTAACGCGGATTTGTCGGGGAAGTAGTTGTACACCGCTGTCCGCGAGACGCCGGCCGCCTGGGCCACCGTCTGCAGCTTCACGTTTTGCCAGCCCTGCTCGTGAAGTTCGCGAATGAATGCGTCCAACATGGCTTCTCGGGTGGCGATTTTGTGCTCTGCGGTTGTCGCACCACCGGTCAACTTCGGCATGGTCGATCCTCCTGGGTCTGATTCACGGTCACGGGGAGGTCGAACAGGTCCGCAACAAGGCGCGGATCACCTTGCCACATCGATACGGGTGCGAGCATCATCTGCTGCGCGATCGAGCGTACGGATCGGCAGACCTCTTGTTCTTCGGCGAGTGTGAGCGTCGTGCGTTTGCGCAATCGCTCCATCTCCGCGGTAGTGAGATCAGTGATCCATTCCTCGGCTGCAAGCGAGAGGGGTGAATCCGGTGTCACGACCGATCCAACTCGGCACTGGAGAACCGCGAGGTCATCACGGACAGCGTGATGACGGCGACGACCGAGACGGCGTGTGCCGCCGCCAGCCAGAGCGACTCGGGTGCATGTTTGTGAAGGGTGGGCGCCATCAGCATGGCCATGAGGAGGGCGAGACTCGACAACATCGCGGGACCGTTGGGGCGGCCGACAAGCAGGCCGACCAGAAGAACGAGCGCGACGACGCTGCACGCCACATCTACAGGCGGGTACGTGGCCGGAACGATTCCGCTGACAGTGTCGGTGAAGTTCAGCCCGATCGACACCAACTGTGCGAGACCTGTCGCGCCGGCCAACCAGGCCGTCCAACGTAGTCCGTGGAGTCCCGCTTTCCGAATGCCGGTCAGGGTTCCTTCGGCGGATTCCCACGCTTCGGACGGCGGTGTTGTCACGGCTACTCCTTTTTATGACGAGGTGTCGTCATAAAGTAGCAGTGCGCGATCGCGAGATTCTTGCCGGTAGGTGACTGGCCTGCTTCGAAGGGATAGCGTCGAAGTACCGGCCGAAATGACAATCGCGGGGAGGTGGCTCGATGACGACCTCTGCCCACACGGATCGGCCCTCGTCGAAACAGAGTTGGTTGGCGCGCGCAGCCTTCGCGGCCCTGGTTCTTGCAGTCGCGGTGCTCCTGATCTTCGCCGGACTGAAAGCCTTGACCATGCTGATCCTGGGGATCGGTGGGGTGGTCGTGTGTGTCGTGGCCGTGTACTGGTTTCTGACCACCCGCGGATTCCTCCGCTGGATCTCGTTGGCGATGGTGGTACTGACCCCGATCGTGGTGCTCACGTTCCTGGTCCGAGAACGACTCCTGTGGGTGGTGCTGCTCGCGATCGGGTTGTTCGTGGTAGCCGGTATCTGCGCTCGCACCGCCTTGGCGGGGGAGGAGAAGGAATTGCCGGTTGTCGAGCGACCGGCACCGCCGCCCGTCAAGCCGTTCTTCGTGATGAACCCGAACTCCGGTGGTGGCAAGGTCGAGAAGTTCGACTTGAAACGCAAGGCCGAGGAACTGGGGGCCACGGTCGCACTGCTCGAGGGGCCCGAGAAGATCGACGTGACGGCCTTGGCCAGGCAGGCGGTCGCGGACGGCGCCGACCTACTCGGTGTGGCCGGTGGCGACGGAACACAGGCACTGGTTGCTGCTGTCGCGGCCGAACACGACCTGCCCTTCCTCGTCGTCAGTGCGGGAACGCGCAACCACTTCGCCGCGGATCTGGGGCTCGATCTCGAGGATCCATCTCGGTGCCTCGACGCGCTCGTCGACGGCGTCGAGGTCACGGTGGATCTGGGAAATGTCGGCGGTCGAACTTTCGTCAACAACGCATCGTTCGGGGCGTACGCCGAGGTAGTCCAGAGTCCGGAGTACCGCGACGCCAAGACCAGCACCTTCTTGCAGATGCTCCCGGATCTCCTCGCCGGACGTGCCGGAGCGGTGCTGACCGCGCGCTCCCCGAGCGTGTCCGCGGTGGGTCCACAGGCTGTGCTTGTCAGCAACGGCCCGTACGAGATGAACGACCTGGCGGGGCTCGGTCATCGGCCGCGATTGGACCGGGGCACTCTCGGAATCGTCGCGATCTCCGTCAGCAGTGCACGTCAGGCCATCGGGTTGCTCCATCGGGCGCATCAACACGGTCTGGCTCAGGGCACCGGATTCGAGGTGATCGTCGACGCCGACACCGACGAGATTCCGGTCGGCGTCGACGGCGAGGCGCTGGTGATGCCAACTCCGGTCAGATGCACGGTCAGTCCGCAGGCGCTGAGGGTCAGAGTCCCCCGAGATCGACCGGGCATCCGTCGCCCCCGGCACGCCTGGGATCTGGTCCGGTTGCGAGAGTTGGCGAAGTTCAGGCGATCCGGCGCATGACCTGACCGACGGCCAGGACTCCCTGCGGATCATGCGTGTCCGCCAAAGCGCTCAGCCAGTGAGCGGTGTCCTCGTCGTAGGTGCGGGCGATCTTCTCCGGGTCGACGCTCGGCGCGAAGTTGGGCAGTGCATGCCCGTTCGTCCATGGCGCCATCGTTCGTCCGAGAGTCTCGGCGTGCGGGACTACCGCGTCGACCATCGGTGGGGCAAGAACTCCGACGGTGAACAGCGAGAAGGCAGCGTCACGATGGCAGAAGGCGCTGCGGTGCTCAGGTTCCCGTGCGAGGGCGCCCCCGAGGAGACGTAATTCGACGACGGTTTGGGGTGAACCGGATCCGGGGCCGGCAGCGGCGAGCAGTGCGTCGACGGCCTCGTGTGACAGCTCGTTGGTCAATGCCGTGGATTCGTGCGTCGGCATCGGGTCGACGGGATCGGCGTGCACTGCCCCGAGGGCGGCATAAGGCAGCACACCGACTGCGTCGATCAAGGGTGTTGCGATTGAACGGATTCGGTCGATCAGTGACTTGGCATCGGATTCCTCGGCAAGACTTGCGAATCTGACCGCGACGGTGAGCCTGCCGGCCAGCGGTGGCGGAACCTGTGGAAGGGGTGGAAGTTGCAGAAAGGCAAGAGAGGTCGAGCTGTGCTCAGGCAGGTCGGCGCCCCAGTCCAGCCAGGCGTGCGCGACCGCACTTGCATCTGCGCCGTCGAAATAGAGTGCACCGCCGTAGAAGTGGGTGACCGGTAGTAGGTCGATCTCGATGGCTGTGACAATGCCCAGTGTGGCCTTGCCGCCGCGCAGTCCCCAGAACAATTCGGCATGTTCGTCGGGGGTGACATGAATGAGTTCGCCACTGCCGGTGACGATGTCGAACGAACGAACGTGATCCGACGACAGCCCGTACGTGCGCACCAACGGGCCGATGCCGGCGCCGGTGAGGAAGCCGGCGACTCCGACAGTGGGTGAAGAACCTGCCAGTGGCGCCAAGCCGTGGGGTGCGGCAGCGTCGATGACGTCCTGCCAGATCAAGCCCGCGCCGATTCGGGCAGTGCGGTTTTCGGGGTCGACGACGCACTCCGTGAGCCTGCCGGTGTGGACGAGGAGAACGTCACTGCCGAGAGGGACCGCGCCGTGGCCGGTGCGCTGAACACCGACGCGCAGACCCAACTTCGCCGCGAATCGCACCGTTGCGGCAATGTCTTGCGCGCTCTCGACTGCCACCACAGCGCCAGGCGCGACGGGAACCGCTGCATTCCACGGAATCGCCAACTCGTATCCCGTTTCGCCAGGCAGGGAAACGGAGCCGGTCACCTCTGCGCGCAGTGATTCGACCGCGGCGTCGAGCGTGGGGGTTTGAAGGTTCATGGTCTTCCTTTCCTCATCCGTCTTTCGGTCAAGGGAAGGATGTCCGAACAGGCTTGGGTGGTTCTTGACGTATGTATCCCAAGCGGATCCAAGTTTTATCCAAGCGCATTCTCGCAGTTCAGGGCCATGTCGATCGCGCTCGTTCAGCTACGCCCCGCATGCCGAGTGTCTCCGATTCGGCCGCCACTTCCGTCAGCTCCCGTTCACGTTCGGCGGACGGCTCTCGAAGCAGCGCCCGAAGCAGTCGACAGCGCAGCAGTGTTGGTGCTCCACCGGAGCCAGTTGCGATCTTCTCGGCCTGATCCAGGAGAGTCGATGCCTGCTCGACGTGACCGAGAAGCGCGTGCAGCCGAGCGGAGGCTTCGGCGACCGAGCCCAGTTCACCGACATGGCCCACCGTTGCGATGCAGCCGGTGTGTGGCGAGAGAAGTTCGATGAAGGTGTCGGCGTATTCGACCAGTTCCAGATCTGCCACGACGCGTGCAAGTAGTGTCTGGTGTCCCAATGTCGTCCACGTCTGTGGCCCGCGATTGATCAGCCACTTCTTGATGCCGTCGGAAGTGGCCTCGCGCTCGCCTCGGGCGGCGTCGATGGCGATGGTCCACGAATCAGGTTCCACGACACCGGGATCAGATTCTGCCAACGCACCTCGCTCCCATTCCAGAGTGTTGAACGCCAGATCTGCGCTGCCAGCCGTGTACAACTCCGTTTGCAGATGGATCTGCCTGGCCGTCTCGTACTGCCGGCGGGCTTGCGCGAAGTCTCCGTACCATTCGGCGAGAGTTGCTTCCATCCAGCGTAATTGGACCCGAACCACCGGGAGTCTCAGTAGCTCGCAGCCGATGATCCCCTGCCTGACGTGTTTGACGGCAGCATCGACATTGGCCAGATTCATCTCCGTCATGCTCGCGACGGCGTGTGCGACGACGCTGTCGACACGCGATTGTTGGTGCGGCAGTTCGAAAAGCTCGCGCAGTAGGCGCATGGACTCCGCGCTGTGCACCGCGACTCCGGAGAAAAGCAGAATCCGTCCGAGCAGCGCGTCCGCGATCACATCCGGATCGTCGAGTTCGCGGGCGATGTCGAGAGCACGGGCGCTCCATCGATTCGGGATCTCGGCTTCGGGGTGGTAGCAACTTCCCACCGCCAGCGCAGCAAGAACCCGTGCGTGAGCTGAACTGTCGTTCTCGACCAAGGGCTCGACCGCCGCGAGCCGTTCGAGCAGTGGTCCCGGATCGGTACCGTAGGAAACCCACGGCCACGCACCGGCGGCCCGAAGTAATGCGCCTGCCAATCGTCCGACGGCGGAGGTTCGCCCCTCCCGAACAGCCTCGAGGAGACCGGCATTGACGACGTCGAGAACTGTCTGCCCTCGACCTGCGCGGGCGAGGGCCTCGACTCTGGCCACCAGCAGGTCGTCCCGATCGTCAGCGGATTGCTGGGACACCGGAAGTAAGTCGAACGCGCGGACAGCTGCCTCCCACCACTCGGCCGCGGTCTCCGAACTCCACCGATCGGTCGCATCCTGAGCTGCAGCCGTGCATGCCTCCAGAACGACGAGTGGATCGACCAGGGGAAGTGCCGACATCAGATGTTGCGCGCGGCGGCTCAGCCGGTCCGGATCGGAGGAATTTTCGAGCACTTCGGCAACTCGGGCATGTATCCGCTGGCGACGAAGCGTGGGTATCGCTTCGAGGACTTCGTCTCGGAGAAGGCCGTGAGCAAAGACGTAACCGCCGTTTGCCGAGTCCGCGACGATGATTCGTTCATCAGCAGCCGCGTCGAGATGGTCGGCGAGAGTGTCGACATCGAGACGGGTGGCTGCGGCCAGTGTGTACACCTCGATGGCGTCGCCGATAACTGCGGCAACCCGAAGAGCGTGCAACACTGCCGGTTCCACTGCGGCAAGCCGTCGACCGAGGACAGATCGAACGGCGACGGGGATGCCGTCGCCCAGTCGCTCGTTCCGGGGAAGCCTGGCGTACTCCGAGACGAACAGCGGGTTGCCGCCGGTTCGTTCCGCCAGGGTTCGCGCCTCCGCGTCGTCGAGCCAGTCCCCGGAGACGCACCTTGCGAGTGTTGCAACCTCGCCCTGCGCGAGCGCCGGCACAATCATGGTTCGGTTTCCTTCGCCGTGGAGTACGGCTTCCTCGAACTTGCGCACTGCCGGCCCGACTTCCGAGTCTCGGAGCGTCGACACGAACCAGACTCTGGCACTGGTCATTGCGCCGACCAGGTAGGTCAGACAACGAAGGGACGTGGGATCGGCCCATTGAATGTCGTCGATGACGACGGTCAACAGTGCATCTTTCGCCGCAGCTTCGATGGTGGTGCGAACCCGTTCGTAGACGGCAAATCTCGCTTCGTCCGGATCGATGTCCGTCGGCGGCGTCAGTACGAAATCGGCGTCGGCTCCGAGTTCCCGAACCAGTCGGCGGATCGGCCACCACGGCGGCGTTCCGTCGTCCTCCGGGCAACGTGCCCAGACGGTGGCTCCTCGAATGGACGTTGTTCTCGACGAACACTCCTCGGCGAATCGTGTCTTGCCGATGCCGGCGGGGCCGGTCAAGATCAACCAGCGAGGTGAGCCACGGCGAACGTCGTCGAGCATCTTGTCGGCGACAATCGTCTGAGCGTCGCGCCCGACGAACAAGCGTGAGGAATCCGTCTCGGGCATCGCTGCTACGGCTGGGGGAGAAGCCGGGACCGACACTTGTTCGGCCCCCGTCCATCCCGGAGTGCGCGGCCAGGCGGCCAGGCCGGGTTCGTGGCGCAGGATCGCGCCTTGCAATGCTGTCAGCTCCCCGCCGGGCTCCAGTCCCAGCTCGGCGTCGAGCCGAGACGCGTGTAATCGAAACTGTTCCAAGGCTTCCGGTGACCTGCCCGCCCGATGCAGGGCAACCATTCGCAGCCAGCAGGTCCGGTCGCGGAACGGGTACTCGCCACAGAGTTGAGCAGCTTCGACCAGCGCGGGTGCCAGGCGCCCCAGAGCCAGAAGCGCCGTTATCCGGGTCTCCCGGCACTCGGTCCGCACTTCCTCGAAGGCTGCGGCTTCCACCTCCACCCAGTGCGCGTCGTTCAGGTCGTCCAGAAGCTGCCCCCGGACCGAGGCGAGGGCACGGTCAGCGGTCGTCAAAGCCTCCTGCCACCGTTCGTTCTCAGCGTGTTGTCGCGCCGTTTCGGCGTCGTCGAGAAACACCGACAGATCGACGTCTGCCGGAGCGACCTCGAGGACATAGCCCGGCGATTGACGCACTATCGGTGACGCCGTACCGGTTTCGACGCGTAGCGCTCGGCGCAGGTTGGAGATGTACGCCTGGATGCTTGCCATCGCACTCGCCGGTGCGTCGTCGTGCCAGAGAGCATCGATCAGCCGGTCGGTGGAGACGACGCGACCACGGTTGAGCAGTAGAACGGCAAGGACCGTTCGTTGTTTTCGAGGGCCCAGATCGATCACGTCGCTCGTCGCCGGACCCCGTGCGACCTCCAACGGCCCGAGCAGTCGATAGATCATCCGTTTCCCCTCGTACCTGCGGATGCAGGACGGTTCGATTCTAAGGAGCGAAATTCATACATGCAGGACAAAACGGTCAACTAGTTCTCGTCAACATCTGCTCGGATTCCTCGGAAAGAGTCTGGTTGACGCTGGTAGTGCGCAGCGTCGCCGCACAGACCAACGCACCGAGAGCTGCGATGAAGGCTGCGACAAACAGTGCCAACCGAAGTCCACCGACAAAGTCGTCCGGTGATCCGCCGGGCAGCATCGACTGCGCCGGAAGGAAGGCGCCGAGCACGGCAACCCCGACTGCGATGCCGGTCTGCCGGAACGCGTCGTTGATCCCTGCGGCCAATCCGGAATGGTTCGAAGTGCTTTCGCCCAGAACCAACCCACTCATGACGGGGTTGAACACCCCGGCCCCCACGCACGCGACAACAAATCCGGGAAGTATCGCGTACGGCGTACTGGTCACGTCGACGACGGTCATCATGACCAGCCCCACCGAGACGAGTAGAAGCGAGCACGTCAACGAGACCGAGACGGGGATGCGCCCGTCCAATTTCGCGGTGGCGCCCGCGACGAAGAACATCGCTATCGTCGCCGGTAGATACACCAGGCCGGCGTCCACGGGAGACAGATGCAGCACGTTCTGCAGGTAGATGGTCGTGTAGACGAACACCGCGAACAGGGAGGCGGAGATCGAGAACGCTGCGATCTGCGCTCCGGCGAAGGCCCGATTGGCGAGCAGATGCGGGGGCAGCATGGGCTCGGTGGTACGAAGCTCGTGCAGGGAGAAACCGATCATGGCGGCCGCGGCGATCACCGCGGCGATCATCGGCTGCGGCTCGAACCACCCATCCTCGTTACCGCGTAACAAACCGAACACCAGAGCTGCCAGGCCGGTGGACACCAGAATCTGCCCGGGCACGTCCGCGCCGCGAGGTCGAGGATCGCGTGACTCGGGAACCCACCGCACCGTCATCGCCAGTGTGATCAACCCGATCGGAACGTTGATCAAAAAGATTGCGCGCCAATCCAACAACTCGGTGAGCAACCCGCCCACCAGTGGGCCGACGGCAAACGCGCCCCCGATCGTGGCGCCGTATGCAGCCAGAGCAGTCGCGCGCTGGGGACCCTTCTCGAACACGTCCGCCAGCAAGGCAAGTGAGCAGGCGAAGAGTACGGCACCGCCGATACCCTGAGCGGCCCGCGCGAGGTCGAGCACCCAGATGTTCGGCGCCAGAGCGCAGAACAGAGATGCCGTGGTGAACCACAGGATGCCGATGATGAAAACATGGCGTCGACCCCGTCGGTCTGCCCACGATCCGGCGCTGAGAACCACCGTCGCCAATGCCAGCGTGTACGCGTCGATCACCCATTGCAGGGCGCTGACTCCGGTATCGAGATCGGATGCGATCGACGGCAGGGCGGTGTTGACGACGGCGATGTCGAGCATGAGCATTGCGGTGCTCACGCATACTGCCAGCAAAGTGGCTCGTCGTACTGCGGTGTTCTTCGGGGTGATCGGTGCGGTCATGGCCCGTCCTGATGGTCGAAGGGGTGTGTACTCGGAACACCCTGCGCTCCGACGCTTGGGACATATCGGGCGAAATGCTTGGAACCCGCATGGTTGATAACTGCCGTGTTACTCGGAATCCGTCACCACCTGCTCGGTCGAATACGCACTCTCCCAACGGTTAATCTCTGGTCATGGAGACCAGCCAGTGGGTGCGACGGGTGTTGGTGGTGGAAGACCAACCACTGATGCGTGCGCTCGTCGGTGACACGCTCACACACGCCGGGTTCGTGGTCCGTACGGCCGGATCGGCGGTCGAAGCGCTCACGGAGTTCGACGGATTCGATCCTGACCTCTTGGTCACGGACATCGACCTTGGTGTGCGGCCGAACGGCGTCGATCTCGCGAACATCGTCACCGTGAAGGCTCCGCATTGCGCGATCGTGTTCCTGACGAACTACCCCAACGCATCGACAGCGCCAGGTTCTGCGGGTGTGCCGCCGAAATCGCTGTTCGTGGACAAGGCGGCTGTCCAGTCGGCGGATCAGTTGATCGGCGTAGTGGAGGCCGCGTTGACGGAAACCGAGCCACCGGCGCTCGGGAGTGATCCGGACTCCGCCTTGTCGAGCCTCACCAGATCACAGCTCGATCTTCTGCGTTACATCTCGCTCGGGTGGTCGAACAGCGCAATCGCAGCGCATCGTGGGTCCTCGATCCGAGGTGTGGAGAAGCTCATCGCGCGCACTCTCGAGAGCCTGGGATTGACGCACGATTCGTCCACCAATCCGCGAGTGCTTGCTGCGAGTATCTTCATCCGCCATTTCGGTGTGCCCGAAGTGACCGACTCGGTGTGAACCCGCGCGAGTGGTGGCTTCGTCTCGGTGATCGGAACATCGTCACCAAGTGGTCCTGGATTCTGACGCTGCCGTTCGCGGTGACCGTGATGGCCAACTACTACCTGTGTACCGGGGTGCGCGAAGTAGGCGTGATGGCAGTCGGCGCCTTCGCGACCCACTGCGTCGTCGGGCTGATGCTGCTGATGGCGAGGGCTGTTCTTGCAGCACACCGATCGCAGCTCGCAGCCCTGGCCCTGTTCGCAGTGATCGGCGCGATCCGCCCGTTCGTCCTCGACGCGATCACCCGCTCGCTCGAACTCCCCGTCGACCCCAGACCGATGCTCGTCCGTGTGGCACTCAACGTCGTGTGCAGCGTTGTCTTCTTGTCGTTGACCGCCGTACTGGTAAGCGCTCTCCGCGACCGCCTCGCGCTGCAACGGAGTTTGAAGGTTGCCGGGGCCGCCGTCCAACTCCAACAGACCCGGGATCGATTCCGCCTCGGCCAAACCCGTGCGCAGTGTCGGCGAGAGCTCGAGCGCAGTATCGAGACGGTCATGCACGCGGTTGCTGAAACGGAACTCGAGGGAGTGCGAGGAGCAGCTCTCTTGAAGCGAATCTCCGACGACGTGGTTCGCCCGATGAGTCATCGACTGTTCCGGGAGATTCCCCCGATCGAATCACCGACGCCGACTGTGCGGCTGACGGCGAGAGATCGACTGATCGGCGTCGTACGCAGTGTTGAACCGGCGCCACTGTACGTACCGGTGTTCGCGTACACGGCACTGGTGACCGTCTACCTGCTCACGACTTACAGCGTGACGTTCACGGCGGTCCAGCTCGGCGTCGGTTTCTGGCTCTTCGTCGGTGGCAATGCGTGCGCTCGCCGAGTTGTCAGCAGCGGAGACGGCCCTCTGAGACGGATCGCGACTCTTTCTGCGGTGTACTGCTCGAGTGCGCTGATCAGCAGTACCGCGACGTGGCTGCTCCTGACGGTGTTCGGCCGTACCCCGACTTTCTATCTCTCGTCGATGGCCGTCTACCCGTTGGTTGCGCTGTCCGTCTGCCTGATCAGGGCTGCGGATACGCAGCGTCAGGACGAGGAGCGTCAACTCCGCAGTGCCCTGAGCCGGCAAGCGCTCGATGCAGCTCGTATCCATGCCGAGCTCATGCACACCCGACGTGGACTGGCCAGGTTGTTGCACTCGTCGGTGCAGGGCGAACTCGTAGCGGCCGCATGGTCTTCGGGCGCCGTTGCCGGTCGCCCGGTCGATGTTGCGGCAACCATTGCCCACATTCTCGACGGCTTGGAAAGCGACCTGTCTGCGTCATCCGATCAGCCGGCTGACTCCGATGCCCGAAAGCGTATCGATGATCTTGTCACGGTGTGGCGCTACGCAATTCCGGTCGTCAGTCACGTCGACGACGAAGTCTGGGCGGTGATCGGTTCCGGCTCCGCTCGGCTCGACAGCGTGGTGGAGATCCTGTCGGAGGGACTGACCAACGCCGTGAAACACGGTGCAGGAGGGCCCGTCTTCCTCGAGGTGACACTCGCCGATGCTCGGGCGGTAGTAGTGCGGATCAGTTCGCCGGGTCGGATGCCGGTGGCACGGGACTCAGGGATCGGGCTTGAATCGCTCGCCGGTACGGTAACGTCCCTCGAACTTGTCGAAGAGGAAGACCGGGTGGTCCTCACAGCCGTGCTTCTGTGACACCGTGAGTGGCGATGTCGTGGAGGCCGAACGTTTCGCCAATGGCCGGATTGGCCGCTTGTACGGTCGCAGAAATGGAATCGATTACTGCGCAGCTCATCCCACTCGCCACCGGCGTCGTCATCAGCCCGATTCCTCTGGTTGCGATCATCGCGATCCTGCTGTCCACTCGGGCGAAGGCAAGTGCATTCGCGTACACCGCGAGCATCGTGCTGGCCGCGACAGCGATCACAGCAGCGACGGCACTCTCGACCACCGGAGTGGAATCGAAGTCCAGCGGCAGCGCGCATACCGTCCAGACGGTGTTCGCCGTCGTGTTCACTGTCGGTTTTCTGGCGCTCGCGTACTCGAGTTGGCGTGGCCGTCCGAAAGACGATGCCGAGCCGGCGATGCCGTCGTGGCTGGCACAGATCGACTCGATGCAACCGGCCAAAGCTGCGGTTCTGGGACTGTTGTTGACCGTACCCAACGCGAAGAACCTGCCGCTCGAACTCAAGGCAGGTTCGATCATCGGTGGCGGGCACCTCGGCTGGGTATCAGTGGTCGCGTACTCCGTTCTGTTCGCGGTAGCGGCGTCCATCGCTTTGATCGTGCTGTCAGCATTGGCTGCCGTGCCCTCGGCGAAGGTGACCGATGCACTGAGCGTCACCAAAAGCACTCTGATCCGCCACAATGCAGCAATCATGACCGTTTTGTTCCTGATGCTGGCAGCATTGGAACTCTCGCACGTTGTCGAAGCCCTGTCGAAGTAGCAACTTGTTTTCGAGGAGAAATCGAATGACGATCACACCCAGCGAAGCGCCGGTAGTCGAGACAACGTACGGGCCGGTTCGAGGATCGACGGAAGGCTCGGTGTCGAGTTGGAAGGGGATTCGTTACGCGGCACCTCCGGTCGGTCCGCTGCGATTTCGCGCGCCGGTTCCGCCGAAGCCCTGGACCGAGGTCCAGGACGCAACAGAATTCGGGCCGTGTGAGCCGCAAAGTCGACTCGCGATGATCCCGCTCGGTGAGAACGTTCCGATGGACGAAGACTGCCTGTTCCTCAACGTGTGGGCACCGGGCGCCGTCGGTTCTGATGCGCCGGGTAAACCGGTGATGGTCTGGATTCACGGCGGAGCGTATTTCCGCGGAGCGTCCAGCCAACCACTTTTCGACGCAACCACATTGGCTGAGAACGGCGACGTTGTCGTCGTCTCGATCAACTACCGCATCGGTGTGTTCGGCTTCGTCGATTTCTCGTCCTTCAATTCGAGTGAACATACCTTCGAGCCCAATGTCGCTCTCCGCGACATGATTGCAGCGCTGCAATGGGTTCAAGGCAACATCGCGGCTTTCGGTGGCGATCCCGACAAAGTGACGTTGTTCGGCGAGTCGGCAGGTGGCGGCGCGGTGACGACGCTGATGACCGTCCCGTCCGCTCGCGGCCTGTTTCATCGCGCTATTGCCGAAAGTTCGCCCGCCACTTCGGTGTACGGTAGTGAACGTGGTGAGATCGTCGCGAAGCTGTTCCTCGAGATCTTCAGCGGCGGAGGCGATCTGGGTCTGTTGCGGTCCACGTCTGCCGAAGACTTGATCGGGCCGTCAGACGAACTGTTTGCTCGCGTCCCCCAGGAGACGCCTGGCACTTTGGCGTTCGCGCCGATCGTCGACGGTGATCTGCTCCCTGACTACCCGGTGCGCGCGTTCCGTCACGGCAATGCACACCCGATTCCGCTGATCATCGGAACCAACAAGGACGAATCTTCGCTCTTCCGGATGATGAAGTCGCCGTTGATGCCGATCGATCCCGTCGTGATCACGTCGATGTTCGCGGAGATCGCCGACGAGCATCCAGGACTCGAGCTACCGGATCATTCTCAAATCGAAGGCGCGTATTCGGGACTGTCCAAGCTGGGCGCCGGTCTCGGTTTGACCCGTGATTTCGGATTCCGGCTGCCTACGTTGTGGATCGCCGAGGCTCACAGCAAGGTTGCGCCGACGTGGTTGTATCGCTTCGACTACGCGCCGCCGATGCTCAAGGCGCTGAAGATCGGTGCGACCCACGGCACCGAACTTGCCTACGTCTTCGGCAACATCAACCACGGGGCACGAGACATCACCTACAAGTTGGGTGGCTTGAGCGCGGCGCGTCATGTCTCTGAGCGCATGCAGGCGAGGTGGTTGGACTTTGCCAGAGCTGCAGGCAATTACGACGCCGGGGACGATCGCGAACTGGGTGCGGACCCGGGGTGGCCCACTTACGACACCGACACACGCTCGACACTGTTGATCGACAAACGCGATGCCGTCGTCGCTGATCTCGACCGCGAGATCCGGGAGGCGTGGGGTGAGACGGTGATTGCATTCACCTGACGGTTCAGCCCTGCTCCAATTCGGCCAGGTAGTGCGAGACGGGTCCCACGGTGAGCATTCCGCTTCCGGCGCCGGCTATTTCGGCGGCGGCAGGTAGGATCGCCGCTCGCGCACGCTCCTTGACTCGACGGTCGCCGACTGCAGTCGCCGCTGCGGCAGTCAAGCACCACAGTGCCTCGGAGAGTAGGTCTTCGGGCGGGTCCGGCAATGCCTCGACCGCCTTCGCTGCTTCGTTCGTCTGCCCCTGTGCGATGAGCAGGTGTGGCCGGGCCCAGGGTTCGTAGGGGCCCCACTGCGTGGTCGGGTCGAAAATCGCCGGCAGTCCCCGCCATACGCGGAGGGCGAGAATTGCGAGAGGGAGTATGCCGTCCGCGAGACCCGGCATGCCGGCATCGGAAAGATTGACCGCCGCAGCTTCGTACAGCTTCTCGCAGTGCGCGGCCTCCGCGCCGGCAGCGGCAGTACGCATAGCGCGAAACCAGGTGGTGAACACCGCTGCCAACGGGCGTTCGTGACGTCCGGCCAATCGATCAACCGTCTCGGCATGTAGCTCGGCTGCATCGAATTGCCCAAGGGCGCTGAGGGCTTGCATGCGGATCAGATGGCCGAGGATCTCGAAGGTAGCCAGGCCGTGTCGAATGGCGAGGTCGACCAGTTCACGGCCGATGTCGTCGCGCTCGGAGGCCAGACCGGTAGTCCAGAACGTCTGCATGAACAATCCGTTCAGAGCGAAGGCCAGGAGCCCTGGATCGTCGAGAGCGCAACCGATCTGTACTGCGGCACGGGCACATTCGAGACCGTGATGACCGGGCAGTCCGCGCGATTCGAGTGCGATTGTCGCCAACAGTCTCGCCCGAGCGGGTTCGTTGCCGGCCGGAAGTCGATCGAGAGTGCGCTGAGCGGCCTCGACGATCTGCGTAGCCTGCCGAGGATCGTCGGATCGCGTCCAGATCCCGGGCACGTCGTAATTGCCGATGATCCGCGCGGTGAGTTCGACGTCGTCCAATTGTTCAGCGGCGCCGATGATTGTCAGTCGTTGGTTTCGGGCAGTCTCGAGTCCGCTTCCGCCCGCAACTGCCAAACTTCGGAGGAGGCCGACGGTTGACTCCAATCTCGATTTCGATCCTGCCGCTACGGTCCGGTCGTACGCTGCCGAAACCTGACTGAAGATCTGTTCTGCCCCTACAGGATCCAGGCGGGTTTCCCGGCGGAGAATGTCGGACTCGAGGTCGTTCAGTCGTGGACCAGGGTCGATGCCCAACTCTTCGGCGAGTAACTTCCGTGCGCGACGTAGGACTGCCAGAGCATCGCCTTGACGATCGGACCGGTACAGCGCCAGAGCGAGTAGTCGCCAACCCTCCTCGCGCCAAGGGTGTTCCGTCACGTGGGCATCCAGATCGGGAATCGCTTCGGCAGCTCGCCCGAGATCGAGCTGCGCGGATGCCAAGCGTTCGACGGCAGTCAGACGCAGTTCCTCCAAGCGTGATCGCTCCGTTCGGGCCCAAGGCTCGTCGGCGAACTCCGCGTAGGCCGGCCCTCTCCACAGCTGCAGCGCGGTTCGGAGCAGTTCGAGTGATTGCGCCGGCGTCGAATCTGCGGCTTCTCGCACCAGTCTTTCGAATTCCCAAGCGTCGACCGCGTCGGGTGCTGCATGAAAGGCGTAACCGGGCCCTTCGGTGACAATGACTTTCGGCTTCTTTCGCGGCGCGCGATCCGGTTCGAGCGCACGCCTCAATGCGGAAACGAACGTACGTATTGCGCTGGTAGCGCCGGACGGAGGATCGACCCAGAGGTCGTCGACAATCACGTCCACGGGAACAACACGTCCGCGGGCGACGACGAGACGAGCGAGGACCGCTCGGTGTCGTGGACCCTTCAGATCGATCTGGTGTGAAGACTCGTTCCACGCGACCACGGGTCCGAGCACTCCGAAAGCCGGGGCTTCAAATGTGTGGTCTCGCATTTCCCCACGCTATCGCGCTCATCGAACGCTCATCGACTGCGGCGAAGCTGATTGCCATCACCCCGACCTGCCATCACCCCGACTAACGAGAGCGATCGATGACTATCACCATTCCAGGCTTCGACTACCAGCAGATTTCCACAGCAGACGGAGTGCGGCTCAACGTCGCGGTCGGCGGAAGCGGAACACCACTCGTCCTTCTGCACGGCTTCCCTCAGACTCACCTCATGTGGCGTCACGTAGCCACTGCCTTGGCGTCGGATCACACCGTCATCTGCCCGGATCTCCGCGGATACGGAGCCAGCGACAAACCGGTCGAGGAAAACCCGGACACCTACTCCAAACGAACAATGGCTGCCGACATCGTCGAGGTGGCGAGGAAATTGGGACACGAGAAGTTCGCCCTCGTCGGCCACGATCGTGGCGCACTGGTTGCCGTCAGAGCGGGGCTGGATCATCCGGATGTGATCACGCAACTCGGCTCGCTGGACGTGCTCCCCACCCTGGATATGTGGGACATCCTGCATGGATCGAATGCTGCTGTGGCGTTCCATCTCTATCTCATGGCTCAGCCACCTGGTCTTCCCGAGCAGATGATCAGCGCCAGCGCCGATGCGTTCTTCGAGTACTTTCTCGACGTGTGGACGCAGAACCGCGAAGCGATTCCGGTAGACGTGCGGGCGGAATACCTGCGCGCCTCACGGGAGGCGGTGCCGTCGATCGTTGCTGATTACCGGGCGTCGGCAGGCATCGACATCGAACACGATCAGTCCGATCGGGAGGCGGGCAACCAACTGCACATGCCGGTCACGGTCATTCAGCAGGACTGGGGCTCGATGCTCGGCTACGACGCCGAGGCCCTGTGGAAAGCGTGGGCGCCCGATCTCGAGCACCGCACGCTGTCCGCAGGTCACTTCATGGCAGAAGAGGCGCCTGCCGAAGTGGTCGAGGCGATCCGGACCCTACTCGAGAGGTAGTTTTGACGCTTCTCGGCTGTCGAGGTACTGGCGAGCGCATCACGTGCGTCGCGAATGGACGAGGGGGATCGATGGGTTTCTCGCTGCACTTCATGCGGGTGACGAAGGACGTGCAACTCGATGTTGATCGGGCGGCGGTCGCCGCTTTCCTCGATCAGCACGGGCTGCGCGTGGTCGAGAGCCCGTACGGAGGCGAGATCGTCGACCGTGACGACAGGGCATTGACGATCGACGGGGCCTTCTCCGACCTTCATCTCGACTCGCTCGAGCAGAGCGATCCACTCAGTGGTGGAATCTTCCACGCGACGCTGTCGCCTGCCGAGTGCGCGTTCGTCTACGACCTCTGCGCGGCCGCTGGGTTCCTGATCGTCAACCCTCAGGGTGACCCGACGTTTCTCGTTCCTCAGCGCAATCACGAGCCCGACGACGTTTCCGAGTTGGAGGACGTCGTCTGGGTCGACAGCGCCGAGGAACTGGCGCGGGCGCTCACCGGAGGATTCGAAGCGTTCCGCGAGTTTCGAGACCGCGTGACAGGACGAGCCGCCGGCGCCGAATGATCGGGGCCCCGTCGGGCTGACGAAGGACAGGTTCTACCGCTTGACCCCGGCCGCCAAGTCGTCGACGAGAACCTTGGCGGTCAAGGCGTATCCCGCGGCCTTGTAGTAGTCGAAGGGAATCACTCGACCAGCCTGCGCGGCGGGCAGACGCTGCCACGTCGGCGAGGTGTACACGCTGCCGGAGGCGCTGCGATCCAAGGCGAAGATGACGTCGGCTTCTTCGAGACGGTTGAACTGCTCCGACCCGAGCATCACGCGAAGGTCGGGGCCTTCACGGAGCACCTCGAATCCCAGGTCCTCGGCGACGGCGGTGCGGAAATCGTTCTGGAACCACGCGATCTGATCCTCCGCGGCGGCGACGAAGGCAACCTTCTTGCCGGCCATCAGCGGTTCGACGGTCGGGCGGACCTGAGCTACATGGGCGTCGTACTCGGCGAGTACTTCTTCGGCGCGATCGCTGCGCCCGATGCCGGTGAGGAAGTCCGACATGACCTTCCGCCATTCCGGGGTGAAGTCCTTGCCGACGGGCAGGACCGGTGCGATCTGCTGCATCCGGTCGTTGCCGTACGACCCGGTGTCCCACCAGCCTGCGCTGAGGACGAGAAGGTCTGCGCCGAGGGTCGAGATGTATTCGAAGTTGGGATCGGAAGCACCTTCGGCGAAGATCTCGACACCCGTGGCATCCGGGACCTCACGGCGCAGGTGTTCGGCGGCGCCGGTCGGGTAGGCGGTCACCGGGTATCCGGCGAGGATCGACAATTCGAGGCCGTCCCGTGGATCGAGGGCAACGACGTTCTGCGGGTCCGTCGGAATGATCAGCTTCTCGTCGCCGCGCGTGAACTCGAAGGTCTCCGCGTTGTCGGGCGTCGAACTTTCCGTGCTGCTGCAGGCGGCGAGTAACGCGGCCGCAGCGACGCCCGCGCCGACGCCGAAGAAACCGCGTCGCGTCAGGTTGTCCACGATCGCCCAGTAGTCGCGATCGGTCGTGGAGGGAGAAAGGAGTCGAGTCATGCTTGTTAGGTTAGCCTTAGGGGCTGTCTTCGGGAATGCTGAAACAGCTCCCGCGAACGCCAAGAAATACGGCGAACACGCCAGCACAGAGAGTGTTGTCCGCGTCACCGGCAGGTCTGATTCACAACCCACTTTCGACCTCTGACGTGCATGACGTCACAACCGGCCGCCTCCTCGATCGCGATTTGGCCCTGATCGCGCCGACTATGCTGAGTTGACCAGCAGTACGATTTCGGAGGTTGCAATGCAGATCACCAGCGTCGGCCACGCAGGATTTCACATCCAGACCGAGGCCGGATCCATCCTGTGTGATCCATGGGTGACCCCGACGTATTTTGCGTCCTGGGTGCCGTTCCCCGACAACACAGAGTTGGACTGGGACGCGCTGGGCAACTGCGACTACCTTTACGTCTCGCACCTGCACAAGGACCACTTCGATCCGAAGAATCTGATCGCGCACGTCAACAAGGACGCCACAGTCCTGCTCCCCGATTACCCGGTGCCGGACCTCAAGCGTGAACTCGAGAAGCTCGGCTTCCACAAGTTCTTCGAGACGGAAGACTCCGTCAAGCACACCGTCAGCGGTCCCAAGGGCGATCTCGACATCATGATCATCGCTCTGCGCGCTCCCGCGGACGGTCCGATCGGTGACTCGGGCCTCGTCGTCTCGGACGGGGAAACCACCTGTTTCAACATGAACGACGCCAGGCCCGTCGACCTGGACCCGCTGACCGACGCCTTCGGGAAGGTCGACATCCATCTGCTGCAGTACTCGGGCGCGATCTGGTACCCGATGGTCTACGACATCCCGAAGGGCACCAAGCGCAACTTCGGCAAGCAGAAGCGTCAGCGCGGCATGGACCGCTGCCGCAACTACATCTCCCAGGTCGACGCTGCCTGGGTTGTCCCGTCGGCCGGCCCGCCGGTCTTCCTCGACGACGACCTGCGTTACCTCAACGACGATCACGGCGACGAGGGAAACATCTTCCCCGACCAGATCACGTTCCTCGAGCAGATGCGCATCAACGGCAACGATCGTGGTCTGCTGATGATCCCCGGCTCGGCCGTCGAACTTCGCGGAAGCGAGAAGGTCGCGCTGACGCATCCCATCCCGGACGCAGACGTCGACAAGATCTTCTCCAACAAGGCCGAGTACATCGAGAAGATGGCGCAGAAGATGGCACCGGTCATCGCCGCGCAGAAGGCCACGTGGGCTCCGGCCGAAGGCGAGCCGCTGCTCGACGGTCTCAAGGCCAAGTTCGAGCCGATCATGGCTCAGTCCGATCTGATCTGCGACGGAATCGGCTACCCCGTCGGACTCGTGATGGGAGAGGAGACGGTCGTCCTCGACTTCCCGAAGCGGATCGTTCGTGAGCCCATCGACGGAGAAGGCAAGTACCGCTACGGCTTCCGCATCGCTCCCGAACTGGTTCGCACCGTTCTGCGCGACGACGAGCCCGACTGGGTCAACACCATCTTCCTGTCGACACGCTTCACGGCGTGGCGCATCGGTGGGTACAACGAATTCCTCTACACGTTCTTCAAGTGCCTCACCGACGAGCGCATCGCGTACGCCGACGGCTGGTTCGCCGAGGCCCACGACGACAGCGCGTCTATCGAGTTGGGCGGGTACGAGATTCAGCGTCGTTGCCCCCACCTCAAGGCGGACCTGTCGAAGTTCGGTGTTGTCGACGGCACCAACCTCACCTGCGATCTGCACGGCTGGCAGTGGGATCTCGAGACCGGCCGCTGCAAGACGTCCAAGGGCCACGAGCTGCGCACCAGCAAGCTGAGCTGAACCGAGCTCGTCGGGTGACGGGATACAGCAGGTCGCTGATCGGCCTGGCGACAGCGCTCGCCGGGTTGGCCGGTTACGTCGACGCGCTCGGATTCATCACGCTCGGTGGGCCTTTCGTTTCGTTCATGAGCGGCAACATGACGCAGGCGAGCGTCGCATTTGCCGACGGGGTGTGGTCGACCGCGAGAGTTGCCGGCGGAATCATCGTGCTCTTCCTCCTGGGAATCGCGCTGGGAACCGTCGTCACCCACTTCACGGAGCGCTATTCGGTCCGGGCTCGCAAGGTCACGGTGCTCGCGGTTGTAGCCGGGCTGCTGTCCATCGGTTCGGTGATGAGCAGCCTCGACGTCACCCCCGGCGCGATCTCGGCGATGGCCTTGGCGATGGGAGCCGTCAACTCGGTGTTCCAGCGCGACGGCGAGGTGACGATCGGTGTCACGTACATGACCGGTGCGCTGGTCAAGATGGGCCAGCGTCTGACCGGAGCCTTTCTGGGTGGCCCGAAGTGGGCGTGGCTGCAGCACTTCGGGATGTGCGCGGGGTTGATCGCGGGCGCGGTGGTCGGTGCGCTCGTTCATCGGTGGATCGGTCTTCACGCTCTGTGGCCCGCATCGGCGTTCACGGTTGTTCTGATCGCCGTTGCCTGGCAGGTCTCGCCCCCGTCTCCGGCAAAGGTGTAGAAAGAGCCAGACACAAATCCGGGGGTACAGGGGGAAGCAGTGGATGCTCTGATCATCGTGGTGCTCGGACTGCTCGGAATCGTCGCGGCCTCGACGCTCGGAGCGCGGATCGGAGTCGCAGCACCGTTGATTCTGGTGATGGCCGGGATCGTTGTCAGCCTCCTACCATTTGTCCCAGCAGTGGACATCGACCCGGAATGGATTCTGGCAGGCGTGCTTCCGCCACTGCTGTACTCCGCCTCGGTCTCGATGCCGTCGATGGAGTTTCGGCGTGAGTTCGGTGCCATCGGTGGGCTTTCCGTTCTGCTCGTGGTCGTGAGTGCGCTTGTTCTCGGTGTGTTCTTCTCCTGGGTGATACCAGGACTCGGTATCTGGTGGGGCATTGCACTCGGTGCGATCGTGAGCCCGACGGATGCCGTCGCGACGTCCATCGTCAAGAAACTCCCGGTCTCGCCGCGGGTGGTGTCGATCCTCGAAGGCGAAAGCCTGCTCAACGACGCCACCGCTCTGGTCCTGTTGCGTACTGCCATCGCCGGGGCCGCCGCATCGGTGTCGCTGTGGAGTGTGTTGGGCAAGTTCGCTTTTGCCGTCGTCGTGGCCGCGGTCATCGGAGTTGTCGTCGGCAAGGTCAACCTGATGGTTCGCGCCCGTGTCACCGATTCGACGGTCAACACGGTCATCTCGTTCACGGTGCCGTTTCTGGCGGCGATCCCCGCCGAAGAGTTGGGTGCGTCAGGGTTGGTTGCTGCCGTCGTGGCCGGGCTCGTCACCGGCTACGACGCTCCTCGGAAGCTGTCACCGCGACACCGGTTGTCCGACTCCCAGAACTGGCGCACAGTCGAATTGGTCCTCGAAGGTGCGATCTTCCTGGTGATGGGCCTTGAACTCTCGTCGATAGTCGACGATGTCCGGGTCGACCACGAGGGCATATCCACGGCGGTCTTCGTGGCGGCGGGTGCACTGTTCCTCACGATCTTGGTGCGGGCTCTGTACGTGGCCCCGCTCCTGCGAGCGCTCCAAGCGCGGGCGAATTTTCGTGAACGCATGAAACCCAGACTCTCCGACATCGCGAATCGCCTCGACAATCCCGAGGATTACCCGCCAGACGAACGACGCAGCAGGCGCCGGGCACCTTCGGCGAATCAGATGGAAAGGTTCAAGGTTCGGGTTCGGCGGACGGTTGCCGATATCGACTACTACCTTGCTGCGCCGTTGGGATGGCGTGAAGGCACGATCGTCATCTGGGCCGGCATGCGCGGGGCGGTCACTCTGGCTGCAGCGCAGACTCTGCCGGAAGACACCCCGAGTCGATCGCTCCTGATCTTGGTTGCGTTCCTGGTGGCAGCAGGCTCGTTGATCCTTCAGGGAGGAACGTTGAAGCGCGTCGTAGTGGCGACCGGTCCGGCAGCGCAGGACCTCACCGAATCCGAACTAGACGAGCATCGCAGGTTGCTCGACCTCCTCGAAGATGCTGCTGCGAGTGTCGTTCCGCCAGAGGGTCGGTCGAAGAAGAGGATCCGCCTCGACGTGATCGACGCGCAGCGTCAGGCACTGCTCGACGCACGTGACGATGGCGTGTTCGACGCACGGATGCTCGGATCGGCACTTGCCGCGCTGGATGCCGATCAGATCAGCCTCGAACTCAAGGGCGGTCCGGACGGTTGATCACGTGCACAGTCTCTTTCGAGCGGACGTCATCATTGCCCGCGTGATCACGCCGTGCAGTACCTGAACGGGTGCGAAGTAGATTCGGCCCGCGCGGTTCTTCAGCTCCACGGCGGTGACGACGTGCAGGAGGCCGGCGTCGTTGTCGGCCTGAACCGAGGCGACGAATCGTAGGTGTTTCTCGTCCGCTTCGATGAGGGCCTCGCCGTCGGCGATCTTGTCGACGGCAAAGGTGTCGGGGCGTCCCTTGGCGATGCCGAGCAGTCCGACTATCCGCTCCCTGAGCCAGAACATCGCGAGGACGGGTGCGGGGACATTCCTGACGTCGAAGACTGCCTGCGCCCACTCCTCGGATGTATGGGTCGGAACAGACGGGATGGTGATCGTGGTGGCTTCTGCCCAGTCCGGTGCAGGCATTGCCTTGAAAGCGAGTGTCATTTCGTCCTCCGTACGGTGCCGTATGGAACTTACCCATACGGTACCGTACGGAGGTGCCGAATGCCCGCGCCCGACTCTCTCGCGACCAGTGGATCGATGCAGCTTTCCAGGCTCTGACAAGCCATGGGCCTGATGCAGTTGCAGTCGAAAAGGTGGCGCGCACGCTCGGATCGACCAAGGGTTCCTTTTATTGGCACTTCGCCAACCGCGACGAATTGCTGCAAGCTGCGCTCGGCCGGTGGGAAGTTTTGGCAACCGAGAGACTGATCTCCTCCGTCGAGTCCTCTGGTGAACCGGCGGAGGTGAGGTTGCGTCGTCTGGTGGATTCGGTCACGACCGGATTGGCCGGTCGCCGTGCGGAGTTGGAACTGCTTGCCGGGATCGGCCATCCTTTGGTTTCGGCGGCGGTTCGACGTGTCACCGAGCGTCGAGTTACCTACATCGTGACGTTGTTGGTCGATCTGGGGATGGACAGGCAGAAAGCGGAACATCGTGGCGTACTTGCCTATTCGATGTACCTGGGCCAGATGCAATTGGTACACAGTGCGCCCGATGTGGTTCCTGGCAGCGGTGCGGACGCTCAGGCGCTCGCCGACGAGTTCGTGAACATGGTTCTGGCCAGGTAAGTTCGCCGTCGAACGCAGCGTGATCTGCGCATCACCCTGCGCTTTCAGGTGAGGGACCACACATTGCGCGTAACCCACAGTTACAGATACTTTGAGGTCAGCTGAAGTGGGGTGCCGGATATGTCGACATTTCCCGGAGGCGCAAAACCGTTTCACGACAGGAAGAAAGGTGACTCACCATGAGCGTTGTGCTTATTTCGTTGCTGGTCGCCGCTGGACTCACCGTGCTGGCCACCAGTGACGGTGCCGGTCTGGACTTCGGGAGTCGGCAGCTGAACCGCCAGTTGAAGACCCGCACGCACCGGTAACCCCGGAAATCGGCCGGCTCCACGCGATACTTCGCGGAGCCGGCCGTTTGCGTTGTTCCGGTCAGTTCACTCCGAGATCTACCAGCCAGGCCCGGGGGCTGCGGGCGACGATGCCCAAGGCAACGGCAGAACCCGTCGCGGAGTCGAACGCGACGCTGTCGGCAGATTCGAGCCCCGTGTAGAGCTGGGAAACCCCGGCTGCTGCGCCCGCTCCGATGATCGGCGCAATCGACGCACCGAAGGCGTCGGGCGTCACGGCTTCGAAAGTTACCGCGCGCGAGAAGTGTTCGGCGAATGCCTCGGCCAGTTCGATGCCGGTGATCGCCGGAATCTGTCCGATGTCGACCGCGTCCGGTGCTACGTCGAGAGTCAGGGCCGCAACGGCTGCATCAGCGACGTCGAGATGTGAACTCCATGCGACCGCGAGATCGGCACGTAGTGGGTAACGCAGGACCCCTTCGTCTTTCACCCCCGACAGCACGGTGGGCAGAAGAAGATTCTCGAGGAACAAACGCGGGGTCAGGACGGTCACCGCGATACCTTCGGCGCGGAGTCCGTCGACGAGCTCGGAGAGAACGGGTGTGTTGGGACCGGCAAGCGGCGAAGTAGCGTCGCCGGTCACCGTGCCGCTGGTAGAGATCACGAACCGCGAAGGACCTGTCACTCTTGCTGCTGCCAGAACGTTGTGGGCGTAACCAGCTAGCGTCTCGGTGTCGCCGGCGAGTGGCAGGTGGAAGAACACCCCGTCTACCCCGCGATAAGCGTCGGCGAGAGAGTCGGCTGACGCATTGTCCGCGACGACGGTGTTCGCACCCTCGAACGTCTGGTCAGGGTTGCGGGTGATTGCTCGGACTTCGGCACCTGTCGATCCGGCGAGAGCCGCGACCAATCCCGCGAGAACGGGAGAACCCTGTGCGCCGGTGGCGCCATGCACTGTGTAAGTCATGACGCCTATAGTTCAGATTGGGAACCAGTTACTTCAAGTGAACTAATGGGGAATCGATGAGTGAATCAGGTCACGTGCTTCCGGAGTGCGGCGTCGCGCGCTTTCTGCTGGTTCTGGACGGACCGTGGGCAACGCTGATCGTTCGTGAGCTCACGCACGGCCCGATGCGCTTCACGGAACTACGACGCGCATTGCCCGGCATCAGTCCCAGGACACTGTCCACCAGACTCAAGCGATTCGAGGAGTTCGATCTGGTGACCCGGACTGCCTACGCCGAGGTGCCGCCGCGAGTGGAGTACGAACTCACCGCGACGGGGATGGAACTGCGCTCCGTGCTCGAAGCGATGGTCGAGTGGGCGGATCTGGCACTCCCCGTTTCGTGACCCTGCCCTCAGTGCGGGCCCGAAAGTCCAACCCGCAGAGCGCCGCAGGCCTCGAACATCGCATCTTGACCGGTATGGCCGACACCGGTGGTGTTGACGAAGGCATGGATCAATCCATTGTGACGCCTGAGTGCAACCGGGACTCCGGCCTCTCGCAGCCTGTTCGCGTATTCCTCACCCTCGTCGCGTAGTGGGTCGAAACCGGCGACGGCAACGTACGCGGGCGGTAGGCCGGCCAGGTCCGGAGTGAGCAGCGGGGAGACTCGCGGGTCGAGGGCCGAAGCGCCGCCCGACAGGTAATGGGCCGCATACCAGTCGAGTTGGGCGTCGGTGAGAAAGAAGTCGGTGCCGAACATCTTGTGCGAAGGGCGCTTCGACGAAAGGTCCACCCAGGGAAAGAAGAGTAGCTGAAATGCGGGCTTGACGTCGTCTTCGATCGTGGACTGCGCGACGACGGCAGCCAAGTTCCCACCCGCGCTGTCTCCGCCTACCGCAATGGATTTCGGATCTGCTCCCAGATCTGTGGCATGTTCGACGCAGTACCGGAATGCGGCGACGGCGTCATCGACCCCGGCGGGGAAGGGGAACTCCGGTGCTAACCGGTAGTCCACCGACAGCACACTGATCTCGCCGTGGCGGGCCAGGAAGCGGCACACACTGTCGCCGCTCTCGAGGCTGCCGAGGACGAACCCGCCGCCGTGGAAGTACACCAAAAGTGGAGCGGGCGTTGAGACTCCGGCCGGGCGATACAGCCGAGCCGGAATCGCGTGATCCCCGGCCGGGATCTCGAGGTCACGTACCGTCTCGATGTCGATGGGCGTACCGCCGAACAGTCGCGATTCGGCGTCGATCTGAGCCCGTCCCTCTTCGACCGGAAGATGCTCGAAGCTCGTACCTTCGACCGCTGAGAGCAATCTCAGCGCAAGCTGGATCTCGGGGTGCAGAGTCTGCCCGTCGATCTCCTTCGGCTTGCCACCGAGAATGCGCTGCGCGCCGGTCGGTAAGGCGCCGACGACATCGAGCACCACCCGCGCAAAACGATCTTGGACAGACATCTTCTCCGTGGACATACTCGCCTTCCGTCGGCCGATCACCCGTCGCTTGTACGTTACGAAAGAACCGGACAAATATCCAGGAATCTCGGCGCTCGCGATCAGCTTGCCGGCGTCACCGTGACTGTGACGGGGCCCGCGTCGTCCGCGGTTTCCACTGTGAGAAGACGGCTTTGGGGGTTCCAGTTCACGATGTCGGCGCCCGCGACGTCGACGCCGCCGGGAAAGCCGCTTTCGGGTAGGTAGATCTCGGTCGGTGCCGTTACCGCGGGGTTCGGGGTGAACGTCAGCTGAAGGCGGTCAACGGTCGAGGACCATTCGGTGGGTGTGCCCGCGACGGCACGCGGATACGGCTTGTTCAGGGTGTCGACGAGGAGTGTCTGCGATCCGTCCGGCAGGTACGGGCCCCAAGGACCTGGATCACTGGACCAGTAGGAGACACCCGCGCCGAGTTCTCGGGCGGTCGTGTAGACGCGGTCGATGTAGTCGGTTGCGCCGGGCAGTGTTGTGTCGAGCCCGAATTCGCCGAGAATGATCGGAACGCCGCCGAGTACGTTGCCTGCGATGTGTTCGACGCTGTCGCGCCAGGTGTCGATGGTCGCGTCGGTGAGTGTGCGTGAGAGACCGGAGTATCCGTCACCGAGGTCGAGGGGCAGCGGGTACAGGTGTGGGCAGTAGGCGATTCGCTGTTCGCCGGCTCGTGGGTCGTTGATCTTCGTGAGCCCGCTGGGGACACCTTGGTTGACGCCGACGGCCTGCGGGGCCACACACACCCAGCTGTCCTGATCAACTTCCCTGATGGCGTTGGTGGTTCGCTGATACAGGGCAGCGAGGGGCCCACCTTCGAAGGCGGGGCCTTGGAGGGAACCGCCCCACGGCTCGTTCATCAGGTCGTATGCCACGACGGTGTCATTGCCTGCAAAACGTTCGGCCACCACCTGCCAGGCGTTCGCGTAGTGCTCGACCAGTTCGGGATGTTGGCCGGTGGTGTTCCAGAAGTTGTCGAATGCACGCATCACACCGGGTTGGACGTAGTACAGCTCCCACCGGTCTTGAGGGCTGACTGGAAGGCCGTCCATGTAGGTCGCCCAGGCCGGCGCGCCGTTGCCGATGTTGCCGGCGCCGTTGCCACTGTTGCCCTCTGGTGTGATCGCGCCGGAGTAGACGTCCTGATGCATGTCGAGCATGACCTTGTAGCCGCGCTCGGCGTACCAGCTGACTCGGTCCTCGACGCGGTCCAGATATTCCTGGTCGTACTGTCCCGGCTCTGGCTCCACCGAACGCCAGGAGATCAGGAAACGCACGAAATTTGTTCCCATGTCGGCATGTTCGCGCTCGAGATCGGCTTCGGTGAACTTCGGCATGCCGTCGGGTGCGCTCTTTGCGCTCGACGCCGTGTTGAACCCTCGCAGGATCAAGGAGCGCCCGGCGTCGTCGGTCAGGTACGACGGTGGCACCGACGTGCCATCGGCGCTCCCCGACGTGGGCAGGCTGCCCTGAGCCGCGGCAATTCCGCCGCCCAGTATCAGTGAGCCCGCGACTATCAGTGCTGAGAGCGGGATACGACGCACGGAAACTCCTTCTGGGTGTGTGGATGGATTGACTTGTCCGAATGGGGATTCGGCCCTGGGCTTGAACGCTCGGTGTCGATTCACGTCGGTTGGCTTACACTGGTCCGCCCGTTTTCGATGTGTCCGACGAGCACGCGCTTGAATTCAGGATCTTCGTCGACCGTCACGATGGCCTGATACCAGCCGTCCACCGACGCAACCGCCCACCGGCCGCGTGCGCCGGCAGCGAGCTTCCGTCGGTCTCCGTCGACGTCGACGGAGAGTGCACGACTTCCGGAATTGTTCGCGGTCAGTACAAGCGCGCGCGTCCCTGCGTCGATGGTTGTCGAGACGTCGAGCGAGGCTGCCGCACTGTCTGTAGCTCCACTGAACTCGCGCCTGAAACCATTGGGACCCAACAGGGTCAGGCTGTAGACGCGATCACTGAGCGCAACGGTGTCATCGACCTCGCCCAGGAGGTCGTAATGCCGTGGCTCGTCGAACTCACCTGCGTACGGGTACAAGGCCAGGTGAGTTGATGCGGCACCGGCATTGACCAGATGGACCGTCAACGAGCCGGTTTCCGGGTTCACCGTCGTGTAGGCGTCGGGCTGATAGGGAAGGGCCCGTGCTGGTCGAGTGCCGCTTTCCTGCAGGGGCATTCTCTGTTCGGTGGGAGGTGTTGGCGTCCATCGCGGTTCCAGCGGCGGTGTGGGTTGCGGGCGCGCCAACGTCGGCCGGCTACGCGGGTTGGCGAAGTCGAACGCCGACGTCAGGTCGCCACTCACCGTGCGTCGCCACGGGTCGATTTCCGTTTGCGTGATTCCGAACCGCGTCTCCAGGAACTGCGTGACGGACGTGTGGTCGAATACTTGTGAACAAACGAAACCGCCAACAGTCCACGGCGAGATAATCGTCATCGGCACCCGCGGGCCGAGACCGAGCGGCTGATTGCCGACCCATTCGGCTTCGACCGAGCGCGGCGGTCGAGGTGGCGGTACATGGTCGAAGTACCCGTCGTTCTCGTCGAAGTTGACGATCACGGCCGTCTTCGCCCACAGATCCGGATCGGACGCGATGGCGTCGAGTACTCGATAGAGCAGTGTTGCGCTCGCCGCAGGTGACGAACCCGATGGATGCTCCGAATCCACCTCGGACGGAACGAGATAACTGACTTGCGGCAGTCGGCCCGACTCGACGTCCTTCCTGAACTCGGCGGCCAGTGTGCCGGGCCGGGATCGGTACAGTGCGCGATCGTAGAGTTGGCGATCAGCAGGCGACAGTTGGTCTGCAGCATTCTCGAGGGCCAGTACCGCTGCGTCCTGGACCGGCGCCGGCATCGACGGCAGGGCGAGATAGAACCCGGCCAAGGTCTGCAGTTCGTAGGGGAGCAGGCTTGGCCGACCAAGCAGTCCTGCCGCCACTTTCTTGAAGGCAGTGAAGTATTCGAGGTTGTTGTCTCCGAAGTTGTCCCACTCCTGGTAGGTCTTCCAGGAAATGCCGGCGGACTGCAACCGCTCGGGAACCGTCGTCCATCCGTAGCCGGCGTGCCAGGGGTTGTAGGCCGCATTGGTTACAGCTCTTCCCTCGGGGCCGGGCGGATCCGAAGGCAAGACCGACTCGGTCGGATTAGGCGAAAGTGGCTCGTATCCGGTGTATCCAGAGACCCAATAGTTCCGGTTGGGGCTCGTCGATGTCGGTACGGAGCAGTGGTAGGCGTCGCAGATCGTGAACGCGTCCGCCAGTTCGTAATGGAACGGGATGTCTTGCCGGTCGTAGTACGCCATTGTCGTACTGGTTTTTGCCGCGATCCAACCGTCGTGCCAGCCGTCGGCGAGTGCGGCATGTCCGCCCGCCCAGCTGTGGTCGAGTCCGGTCACGTTCTGGGTGTCCATGCGTTGTGCCGCAGCGGAATCGCGGATGGGGAAGGGGAGCACAGGACCGGTAGGACCGGGTTGTTCGAAGACGCTGTGGCCGCTGCGTAGACGCAACGCATTCGGATCACCGAAGCCGCGAACACCCCTCAGCGCGCCGTAGTAGTGGTCGAAAGATCGGTTCTCCTGCATGACGAGGACTACATGCTCGATCGAATCGAGCCCGCCGGAGTTTGCGGGTGTCGCCAGTACACGTTGAAGCGACGGCGGCAGAAGGGAAGTAGCGGCGACTGCAGTTGCACCGACCCCGGCGGCGAGAAACGACCGTCGAGAAAGAGAATTCCTGGACACTTGTGCTCCATCGATAAATCAATCAGTTCTATGACCACGGCCGCAATAGGCTGCTGCCGCTGCTCCGAATCGGTGCAGCGGCAACAGCGTCGAGAAGAATTCGATCAGGAACCGAAGAGACCGCCCAGTGAACCGAGGCTGCCCGAACCGCCGTTCCCGCCGTCGTCAGGCGCAGCAGAAACCTTGACGACGGATTCGTCCGACGCGGACTGTGTGAATCCACTTCGCCCGGCGTATGCCGCCTTGATCCGATGATCGCCCGTCGATGCGAAAGTGTGCGTCAGTCGCGCCACTCCATCGACTCCGACGACAACGGGCTGTCCGATGGGTTGGTCGCCGTCGTAGAACTGAACCGAGCCCCCGCCGGGGTTGGGGGTGACAGTCGCGGACAGTTCTGCCGTGACATTCTGCTTGGTCGTCGCGGGAGCTGCCAGTGAGGTCGAGGTGGTGACATCGGACGGTGCGGGATCAGACACGGTGACCGTTTGAGCGGGTGCCATCGACAGCTTGAATCCTGTTGCGCCGGAGTAGTAGGCCGAGACGGCATGAGATCCAGCCGAAGTGAAGGCATGTTCCAGAGTGGCTTTGCCGTCAGTGCCCACCGGGACCGGAGCGCCGATATCTGCAGCGCCGTCCTTGAACTGGAGAGTGCCACCGGTGGGTGTCGGCGTGACCTGCGCCCTCAGCGACACCGACACGCCCGTCTTAGCATCGGTGGGAACGTTCACGGCCGTGTCGGTCTGCTTGACGACAGGTGCGGCAGTCACCGTCACCATCGCCTCGGTCGAGTTGGAACTCTGGAATCCGTTGACGCCCTGGAACGTTGCGGAGACCCGCGCGGTTCCGGCGGTGAAGAAGGTATGCGGTAGCCGGGCAGTGCCGTCGGCGCCCGGAGTGACCGGTGTACCGACGTCGGCGCCGTCCACCCTGAACTGCACGTTTCCGTTGACCGGAGCCGGATCCACCTTTGCGACAAGCTCGGTCGGTGTGCTGGCTTGGATCGAGCCGGGCATCTGGATTGTGGTGGTTGTCGGTTGGCTGACGTAGATGGTGGTCAGGGCCTGCCCGCCGGCGTTGAGGCCGGAGTTCCTGTTGTCCCGCGGGGAGCAGTTGTAGCGCTCCCAGTAGTTGACTCCGAAGACGTCCTTTTCGCGCTGGACGAATGTGAGCGCATTTCGGTCGTCATCGTAGTTGGCGGAACCGGGATCGGAAACCCTCAGCGAAGGCTTGATCTCGGTACCGGCCGCACCAGCTTTGACCGTGACGTCGACTGCGGGGAGTCGGAACTTGGTGTTGGCACCGACGATGATGCCGTCACTCGATCGAACTGCGGAGGACGGACCGTTTCCGGTGGTTCGATTCGATCCGGAGATACGCAGGTGCGTACCGGATGCCGATGGATTACCGCCGTCGTCGATCCGTGTGACTGTCGGAGTGGCACTGTCGGATCCGAGGCCGTACGCACTGTCCGCCACAAGCTGGGAACTCACGAATTCGACGCCGGACGGGATGTCGAAGTCGTACTTGATCCGGGCCCAATGCACGACTCCACGGCTGGCATGGCCGCCGCTGTTTGTCTTCATCTCGTTCGGCTGCACGCGGTAGGTGACGGTCTCACCTGGTGCCGCGGTGGTCGGCGCGGTGATGGTGACTCCCGAGCCGAGTGTCTCGTTGAACGTGATCGGGCTTGCCACACCGTCCATCTCGCGCACATGGCATGCAGTTGTGAAGGCCACGCTCTTGGTCTCGGGGGCAGCCGAGGCGATCCCGCCGCCGACGATGGAGAACAAGCCGCCGGCCAGTACCGAGACGGTTGCAATCGCAGAGCCGCGTAGGAGTTTCGAGTTCATCGTCGAATCCTGGTTTCTGTTCACAGTTTTCACGACCCGAATCCGGGGGTACCAAGGCTGCCGAGGTTACCGGTGCCAGGCTCGGGCTCGGATGGTTCGACGACGTTGATCGTCACGGCGCCCGACATCGACTCCATGAAACCGGCCGATCCCGTGTAGTACGCCGTGATGTTGTGGTCGCCCGCTGTTGTCATCGTGCGGTTGGCCTTCGCGACGCCGTTGACGACGGCCACCGGAGCGCCGAGGTCAACCCCTCCGTCGCGGAACTGCACTGTTCCTCCCGACGGCCACGGAGTGACCGTTGCCGTCAATTCCACGGAGTCACCGACGACAGCTTTACCGGGTGCGTCGATTCGCGTCTGTGTCTGAGCGAGGCTGGAGTCGACGTTGATCACGGCGAGCGGCCGGCCGCCGGCGTTCAATCCGGCCGAACGATTGTCGCGTGGTGAGCAATTGGTGGTCAGCCAGTATTTGACGCCGCCGAGCAGGGTTTCCTGTTGCAGGAAGGTCAGGTAGTTGGCGGCACTGTCGTAGGAACCGGAGTTGGTGTCGGACACGCGGAGCATGGGCTTGATCTGGGTTCCCACAGCCCCTGACGTGACGGTGACGTCGACTGCCGGGAGCTGGAACGTCTTTCCTCCACCGACCTCGATTCCGCCGCCGCCGTTGTCGTCGGTGTTGGGTCCGTTGCCCGCCGTGATGTTGTTGCCGGAGATACGAAGATGCGCCCCATTCGGATCGGGTGAACCGGCATCGTTCACCCGCGTGATCGTCGGGGCGACCCCACCCAGATTCGAGCTGGTGCCGGCCACGATCTGCGCCCCCACGTAGGAGGTGCATGCAGGGATGTCGAAATCGAACTTGAGACGCGTCCAGTTCACGACGGACCTGAGGTCGTAACCGTCCTTGGGGACCGTCATCGGCTTGGGCGCGAGGCGGTATGTGAAGGTGGAGTTCGGCGGGACCACGGCCGGCGCACTGATCGTGACGCCGGAATCACGCGTCTCGTTGTGCGTGATCGGTCCGGGGAACTGCCACCCGTGGCACGATGCCGTGAACGGAAGGTCCACATCAGCGGCGGACGAGACTCCGGCTCCGCCGATCACGAGGGCAACGCATCCGGTCAACGACGCGGCCACCCCCACTCCTCGGCGCATCAACGTCGACACCATTCACATTCTCCTTGAGTAGCGCTCGACAAGATCGAGCTCTCGGCTTGAAGCCGGGTCCGGGAACCGGCCTCGAGCTGACAGAGAATCGAATACGTCTCGTCGTTTGCTCACCACCAGCTCAAACCCTGGAGAGGAGTAGAACACAGAGCGAGCCGCAGAATATGCGATTCGGACAAATTGTTGGACAAACGTCCAACCGGTGAAATTTCTCCACGTCTCCGACCGCTCTGCACTGCTTTAACGTGGCGTGAAGTGGGCCCGGTAAACGGTCAGGCGATCGCGCGGCGCATCAGGTCTGCCGTCTCCTTGTTGAATGCGACCAGTGTGACCGTCTCGACCTCGGTCTTCGCCGCGCGAATCGCTGAAACGGCCTGTCGGACGGCATCTTCCTTCGGCCAGCCGTAGACCCCTGCCGAGATCAACGGAAAGGCGACGGTACGGGCGCCGATCGAGTCGGCCACGGCGAGGCTGCGGGTGTATGCCGACCGAAGCAGACCGGAACGGTCCTCGGAGCGCGAATACCTCGGGCCGACGGTGTGAATCACGGCCTTGGCGTGCAGCTTTCCGGCGGTGGTGGCTACGGCCGCACCCACCGGCAGACCGTCGGGAAGGCTGGTGTTGCGCAATACCTCGCAAGCCTTCAGGATCTCCGGTCCCCCGGCACGGTGGATCGCGCCGTCGACACCGCCGCCGCCGAGGAGCCTAGAGTTGACCGCATTGACGATGGCGTCGACGGTCAGCGTCGTGATGTCACCTTCGACGACTGTAATAGCGGGCATGGATCCTCCTGTGTATCCGACGGCTGTGTGTCCGACGGACGCGTTTCCGACTGCCGTGTTCCAGAGTTCACGCTTCGGGCGAGCCCACGGCATAGCCGAGCGTACGTCGTAGGGATCACGTCCGATCAACATCGAGTATCGCGCTGCAACCGACGGCGTGCGACTGTGCGCCTGAACGCAATGGAGGAGTACGCGCTTTCCCTCGGCCCGCAACGCCTGGACGGTGCGCGCTGCGTCGTCGAGAACGAACTCGAGGTTGGCGTTGGAATCGTGACCGTCGTCGACCAACCAGAACTCGACGTGATCAGGGGCGACCTGTCGTGTTCCCATGCGGCACAGGCTGACCACGGCGTCGTAGTCTGCAGTGGACACCGCATCGACGCCGCCGAGCATGACGCCGTCGTCGTGCGGGTGCGTCGTCAGGTGGTGGGTTCCGCGAAACCTCGAGTAGTCGAGTTCTGCCGTCGACGGCCATCCGTTCTTGTCGTCGGTACCGCCGCGAGCAGTCTTTATTGCCAGGCGAATCAGATCGGAGGAACGGTATCCCGGCCAGCCATGCATGATTCGGCGCCAACGGGCGGGAACCGCCGACGCTCCCCAGCGGGCGCCGAGGAGGCCACCCGCGATGGCCGCCGTCGTGTCGGTGTCCCCGCCGGCTCTTACTGCTGCTTCCAATGCGTACTGGAGGTGGCGTGCATCGCCATTGTCCGTGGAAGTGATTGCCCACCAAACAGTCTGAAGTGCATGCACCACCCAACCGTTCTTGGAGAAGTCCTGCGGGTTCCCGGTTTCGGCCTGATCGAGCAGCGGGCCCCAGTATTCGGCGACGTCCTGATCGGCAACGGAGAGGAAGCCGCGAACACCGTCGAAGTTGCCGGCGACAACGGCATGGCGGATGGCATGGGTCCACAACTCGCACGCCTGTCCGGCACGCGGGTCGTCGTGAGTGAGTGAACTGATCCGGTGCGCTGCCGACCTGGCACCTTCTGCATCGTCCAAGTAGGAGAGGGCGACGGGAGCAGTCCGCATGAGCGAGCCGTTGCCGGCTTTGCGGCCGCTGATCGCCCGCGCACGATCCGCCATCGCCGCTGCGCTTTCGGAGCGGACGGACAACACTGCTCGCGTCTGGTTGCCGATGTCCGCGGGCTTCGAGTCGTACCACCGGATGAACTGTGCTGCAATGGCATCGAGACCGTCAGCGCTTCCGATGTCGATTCCGGTAGCGGCCACCTCGGCGATCGCAACTGCCATCGAGGTGTCGTCGGTCCATTCTCCCGGCGCCCAGTCGAACGGGCCGCCACCGATCATGTCGATCGTGACCTCGGCCTTCGGGTAGGTGAATTCGTAGCCGGCGCCGAGCGCGTCTCCTGCTGCGGTGCCGAGCAGAACGCCGGCCGCTCGATCGGACTGCTGTGCGGTGAGTTTCATAGCCACCTCTTCGGTTCGCGATGATCGTTTGATCAACTTTGCGCTAACCATAGATCATGTTTGAGATAACATGCAAGGGTGAATAAATGGACAGGCACGAGCGGCAAGGGATTGACGGACTATCCGCGTCCGTCTGTGGCAGTGGACGTCGCGGTGCTGACGTACAGCGGTGGATCTCTGAAAGTTCTGGTGGTTCGGCACCGTCTCGGTGCGCTGGCGCTACCGGGGACATTTCTGCACGAACGCGAATTGCTCACGGCCGCAGCCGATCGTGCCCTGTCGGTCAAGGCAGAGTTGGCCCAGACGAGCTTCCACCAGTTGGCGATCTTCGACCGACCGGACCGCGACGACCGTGGATGGGTTTTGTCGGTCGCACACACGGCTTGCCTACCGGAATCGGTACTGCCCGATTCGGCGCTTCTCGTCGATGTGTACGACGACGAGGCAGTGAGCGGACTCGCATTCGATCACGCCGACATGGTGCGACTCGCGGTCACGGACCTACGCACGAGGTATGCGTCGTACGTGGATCCGGACGGATTGTCGGGCGGGACGTTCACCGTCGCCGAACTTCGGGGACTCTACGAGGTGATCTTCGATCGTCCGTTCCAGAAGGACAGCTTCCGCCGGCAGGTGTTCGACGCGCTCGAAAGTACCGGCGAGATGAGCAGACCAGGTAACGGCCGACCCGCCGAGACGTACCGGAGGCGGGGTGACGGCGCACTGACTGCGCAGGCAATGGCATTTTTGACCGGATGAAGTGAAACGAATTCTTGCAGTTCTGCTGACCTGACGCGCTGAGCTGGGTAATGTCCGATTGATGGGTGCAGTTTCGAATGAAGCCGAGTCCAAGATTCCGACTGTCGTGTGGGGTACCGGCAACGTCGGGCGTGCATCGATTCGCGCTGTGACAGCCAATCCGGCCCTCGAACTTGTCGGCGTCATCGTTGCGAACCCCGAGAAGGTCGGGCGCGACGCCGGTGACCTCGCCGATCTGGGAGTGCACCTGGGCGTCGCGGCTACCGACGACGCCGATGCCGTGCTCGCAGCGTCTCCCGGCGCGGTGGTCTACGCGGCGTCCGGCGACATTCGGCCCGACGACGCGGTTGCCGACATCACGCGGGTACTGGCCGCCGGAGCTGTGGTGGTCACGCCGTCCGTATATGCGCTGTACGACCCGAAATCTGCGCCTCCCGAACTTCGTGATCCCGTCGAAGCTGCTGCCAAGGCGGGCGGCGGCGCTCTGTTCGTCTCCGGTATCGACCCAGGCTGGGGCAACGACATCCTGCCGATTCTCGTCAGCGGGCTCGCGGGGACAATCGACCAGATCCGGTGTCAGGAAATCTTCGACTACACGACCTACGAACAGCCGGATTCTGTCCGCTACCTGATCGGGATGGGTCAGCCGATGGACTACGAACCTCCCATGGTCGCGCCGACCGTACCCACCATGGTCTGGGGCGGGCAGATTCGGCTCATCGCGCGGGCACTCGGGGTGGAACTCGACGAGATCCGCGAGACCTTGCTGCGTCGCCCGCTCGAGGAAACCGTGTCGACCGAACATATGGGGGAGTTCGCGGCCGGCACCCAAGGCGCACTGCGATTCGAGGTTCAGGGAATCGTCGGCGGGGAACCCCTGATCGTGATCGAACACGTCACGCGTATTCATCCGTCTTGTGCCCGCGACTGGCCGCTCCCGCCCGACGGCGGCGACGGCGCGCACAAGGTGATCGTCGAAGGACGACCACGAATCGAGATCAACGTCGAAGCCACCGATGAAGGTGGAAATCGCGCGGCCGGTGGAAATGCCACGGCCGTAGGACGTCTCGTCAACGCAATTCCCTGGCTACGTCAGGCTGAACCCGGTCTCTACGACGCGCTGGACGTTCCGCTCACACCCGGCGTCGGCAAGCTCGGTGCCCGAAACTCGGAGGTACTCACATGAATATCGACATACCCGAAGGCAAGAATCCGATCGGCTACGTGTGGGGAGAGATGGTCCCCGGCATCGGACCCGCGGCCGCCGGGTTCTCCCAAAAGGTCTACACGGACGGCACTCTCGGACTCCGCGAGTTCGAGGCGGCCAGGCTTCGGATCGCTCAGATCAACGGGTGCATCTTCTGTCAGGACTGGCGCACCGAGCGTGACGGCGAGACTGTGGAGTCGACGTTCGATCAGTCTGTCACCGACTGGCGCACCACCGATGCCTTCGACGACAGGACGCGCCTCGCTGCCGAATACGCCGAGAGATACGCCCTCGACCACCACGGGCTCGACGACGAGTTCTGGGAACGTATGACCGCTCACTACTCCCAGCGAGAAATCGTCGAGTTGAGCATGTGCCTCGGATCGTGGTTGGCCTTCGGCAGGCTCAACCACGTCCTCGGCCTCGATACTCAATGTGTGTTGCCCGGCAACTGAACTAGTTGCCCAGCGTCGTCAGATCCGGGTAGTTCGAGACCTCCCAGCCGCCGTCGACGACCAGACTGGTTCCGGTGATGTACGAGGCGTCGTCGCTGGCGAGATAGAGGCAGGGGCCCGCGATCTCGTCGGGAGTTGCCGCTCGGGACATGGGGATTCGGCTGAGAAACATGTCGCGGGCGGGTTCGTAGTTCATGACCGGCGCGACCAGTGGCGTGTCGACCAGGCCGGGTAGAACGGCATTGACCCGGATCCCCGACGCAGCCAGTTCGATCGCGGCATTCTTGCTGAACATCTCGACTCCGGCTTTGCCTGTCGCGTATGCGCTCCCGTAGGGGCTCGGCACGTGCGCGTTCAATGAGGACACGTTGACTATCGCACCACCGCGACCGTGCTCTCGGATATGCCGCGCTTCATGTTTGGTGCAGAGGAAGACGCCCTTCTGCACCAGGTCGATGGTGAAGTCCCAGTCGGCCTCGTCGAGGTCGACGATCTGCCCCACCCTCGACGCACCGGCAACGTTGAAAGCCAGATCGATACCGCCGAATTCCGCCGCCGCCGCGGCAAGGGCCTCGGCAACATCGGATTCCTTGGTGACGTCAGTGGGAACGGCGAGGAAGGCCCCGCCGTGCTGGGAGGCTATCTCATTCAAACCCTCTGCAGCGATGTCGATTCCAGCTACCTGTGCGCCTTCGTCGATAAGCCTTAGTGCGATAGCTGCACCGATACCTGATGCTGCTCCAGTGACGACTGCTGTTTTCCCGGCAAATCTGGACGTGTTAATGGGCACCTGCTTTCAAGAACTTTCCGGTTCGGCGGTTGCCGAGAACGGGTGCTGCTTCTCCGTCGCCGAAGACGTACTCGCCGCCGACGAACACTGCGGTGACGGTCTGGTCGTTGCGATTGACCATGCGGGAGAGGTTGTCGTACTCCACAACCGGGCTTTCCGCGTACGCGTCGAGCGAATCGTCGAGATGAGCGGGATCGATCACAACCAGGTCGGCGCGATCACCTAATCGAAGGTGCCCGGCATCGATGTCGTACCACTCGGCGAGTTCACCGGTGAGACGATGCACCGCTGCCTCGATGGTCATGAACGGACGGCCGACCTTTTGGGCATCGTAGACACGTCGTAGTAGGCGTAAGCCGAAGTTGTAGAACGCCATGTTGCGCAAATGCGCTCCGGCGTCGGAGAACCCGAGTTGGACACCATTGTCCTGGGCGAACTTGTCCAGAACCTCCGGCCGGTGGTTCGAGATGGTTGTGCGCCAACGCACTTTCGTGCCGTGTTCGAGGACCAGATCCAGGAATGCATCGACAGGGTGGAGGCCGCCACGTTCGACGCCGACCTGCCCGAAGCTCTTGCCGACCAGGGATTCGTCGGGGCAGGACACGATCTCGGCGTCGAAGAAATCGCGATGCCAAACTTTGACACCGAACTTCTGGTCGTAGTCCTTGCGGAATTGTCGACGGTAATCCTCGCTCTGCATGAGGACGTTGCGTTCCATCTCGTCGGTCAGATGCAGTGCTGCAGCGCCGGATCCGAACTCCTCGAAGACAACCAGGTCGATGCCGTCGGCATATACCTCGAAGGGAACTGGCAGGTGCTGCCAGCGCAGGTCGCCGCCGAGTCGATTGACCAAGTGTGCCAGTGGGCCGAGTATCACCACGGCCAACTTGTTGGACTTGATGTCGGCCGCCGAAAGCATGCTCGTCTTGAGTCGCTTACGCCAGATACCCGCGCTGGAGAACGCCATCGCTCCGGTACTCATCGGGTTGGAGAGGTCAGGTCCGGCCTGAAATACCCGTCCCCGACGGCGCAGGATCGCATTGAGTCGGCGTCGTTCTTTCGTGGTTGCATACGTCGACGGCAGCGTGCGTGAGCGGCAGGTCTCGCCGTCGAGTTTGTCGAACAACAATTGCTGACTGGACATCCCGACGAATCCTGCGTCGAGAGCTTCGGTCAACTGTGCTTCCATCGACGCGAGTTCGGCGTCTGTGGGATGGACGTCCTTCCTGGTAGCACGATCCAGTCCCATCTCGGCGGCCCGCATATCGGAGTGTCCGATGAAGGCTGCAACGTTGGGACCTAGCGGAAGCGCCTCTAGTGCAGCAACATACTCGCTCGCAGAGTTCCAGGTCTTGGCACGGTTGAGTGCGTCGACGACGTGCTTACGCGGAATTGCCTCTACTCTGCCGAAGAGATCACCCGCGTCGGAGGGGCTGGCGTGAATGGTGGACAGGGAACACGATCCGACAAAGATCGACGTGACCCCGTGTCTGAGAGATTCGCTCAGCGCCGGGCCTTCGAGGATCTCGACGTCGTAGTGAGTGTGGATGTCCACGATGCCCGGGATCACCCACTTGCGCCTGGCGTCGATGAGACGGGGACAGTCGGTTTCGTCGAGTGGATCGAGGGAGATGGCAGTAACCAACCCATCGCGGATACCCAGATTGCGGACAGCTGGTTTGGCCCCGGTGCCGTCGAACCACAGACCGTTGTTGATCACGGCGTCGTAGGTCATGAGAGAACCACCTTTGCACGTATCGTTTTTCCGGTTGCATTGCGGGGCAGAGGAGTTGTGCTCAGTTTCCACTTCACCGGCACCTTGAAGTAAGCCAGTCGTTCGGCGACGTAGTCGCGTAGTTCTTCTTCGCTGGCGGCTCCCTCACTCCGCAAAACGACGACGGCTGCAACTTCTTGGCCGAGGTCTGCCGAATCAATGCCGATCACAGCGCATTCGAGTACGGCGGGATGCTCGTCGATGGTCTGCTCGATTTCGAGAGGGTAGACGTTCTCGCCGCCGCGCAGGATCAGGTCGGATCGGCGACCCGTCAGGCGGAGTCGGCCGTCCTCGAATACTCCGAAGTCGCCGGTTCGGAGCCATCGATCAGGACCGATAGCGGCTGCAGTCGCGGTCTCGTCGTTCCAGTACCCCAACATCACATAGGCGCTGCGCGCACAGATCTCACCTTCCTCGCCGTCGGGGACTGCAACACCGAAGGGGTCGCGCACCTCCACGCTCACCCCGATGATCGGCCGGCCGAGAGTTCCGGGGAACGCGGCAAGTTCCGGTGGTGTGGCAACTGAAATGCCGGTGGAGGATTCGGTGAGCCCGTAGCTGTCGACCAAGGTGTGCTGCGCAAAAGGCAGTCGTGCGCGCAGTCGGTCCTGCAAGGCCGGAGATGACGGCGCAGACGCGAGCGCAAAGGCGCTCAGTGAGGTCAGGTCGTACTTCTCGAGACTGCCGTACTCGAGGAGACGGGTTGCCATGGTGGGGACCACCGCCCAGTTTGTGACCTTCTCGCGTTCGACGAGGGAAAGGACTTCGTCGACGTCGAAGGCGCCCTGATGGATGACCACCGCTCCGCCCGTCGCGAGTCGTGGGATCGCCAGGTTATGCAGGCTTGCAATGTGAAACAGCGGCGCGGTCAGCAGATACCGCAAGTCACTCGGTCGGCCGTCGCTGGGTTTGCCGGTGAACGCCGCAGCGAGGCGATCGCTGTAGCGGTGGTAGTCGATGACGGCCAACACGTTTCGGTGACTGTGAACAGCCCCCTTGGGGCGGCCGCTGGTTCCGCTCGTGTACAGGATGACGGCCGGATCGTCCTCGTTGACGGAAGTACGGGGCAGTGTCGATCCCGAATACTTCTCCATCAAGGTAGGTAGATCTTCTTCCATCGTGAGTACGGGAACATCGGTGTTCAGTTCGGAAAGAATCTGCGCGCGTTTGGCGTCGGCGATCACCACTGTGGGGGTGGTGTGATCGATGCCGTACGCCACCTCGCGGGCCACCCACCACGAGTTGAATCCGACGGCGATGGCACCGAGGGACTGAGCCGCCCAGAAGGTCATCACCCATTCCGGCGTATTGGCAGCAAGTATGCCGACCCGATCACCCTTGCGGACGCCGTACCGCTCGCGCAGCGCCGTCGCCAATGCTGCTACGGCCTCGCCGTGCTCGAGGTAGCTGAAGCGTCGGTCCTTGGTCACCAGGTAGTCGCGTGATCCGTAGTCGAAGGATGCAGCGAGCACGTCGCCGAGTGCCTTGTCACGGTTCTTCATGACGGGCATCGAACTGCCCAGTACATCCTCGACTTGCATCTCGAAAGGACCACCGGGGCCGGTCAGCCCAGCCATGACGGACGCGATGAATGCTTGTGTATCAGCGGAAGTAGTCACGTGAAGTGCCTTTCGAAGATTAGGGTACGAGCACTGCGCGTCCGGTGACCTTGCCGTGTTCGAGACGGTCGAGTGCGTCGCGGGCATCAGCGAGGTCGAAGCGGGCTACTTCTACCGTTACCAGACCGGCCTGTGCCAGGGCGATGGAATCGACGAGGTCGTTTCTGGTGCCGCCGTAGGACTTCCGGATCGATGCGCCCCACGGCCAGCCCGGTCCGCCGGCAGCTTCGGCGGTGATTCCGGGGTTTCCGCCTCCGAGGCCCACCATTCGATACGCGCCGTTCGGCGCAACCGCTTGAACGGACATCTGTGCAGTTGCGTCGATACCGACGAAGTCGAAGATGACTTCTGCGCCTCTGGCCGACGTGAGGTCGAGGATGTGCTGCGCGGTGTCCGGTCCCGATTCGAGCGTGATGTCGGCGCCGCAACGTTTGGCGAGATCGAGTTGATCCTGTCCGACATCGACGGCGATGATGCGCACGGCACTGATTGCGCGAAGTATCTGTACTGCAACGTGACCGAGTCCGCCGACGCCGATCACGACGGCGGTGGTACCGGGCTGGAGATGTTCGCGGGCACCGCGAATGGCGTGGTAGCTCGTCAGTGCCGCATCGGCGAGAGGTGCGGCCTGCAGGAAGTCGAGGTCTCCGATGGGTACGAATGAGCGAGCCGGGATCTTGACGTACTCGGCCATCCCGCCTTCGGGACCAAGCCCGGGGCAGGGCGGCATCGCGGTGCGTCCAGCGGCGAGGCACATATTCTCGTTGCCGCTCATGCATTCTCGGCACTGTCCACATGACCAACAGAGGTAGACGACGCCACGCTCTCCGACGGAACGGCCGTCGACGCCACTCCCGACGGCTTCGATCGTGCCGGCAATTTCGTGGCCGATAGTCAGCGGTTCTTCGCGCATCTTGTACGGAAAGTGCAGGAGATGGAGATCGGAGTGGCAGATTCCCGCTGCGCCCACCCGAATCAGTAGTTCCGACGGGCCGATCTCCGGGACCGGCACGTCGTTGATTTCCAGGAGCCCGGGCCCCATGAGCTGGGCTGCCTTCATGAGCTGACCTCGCTGACCTCGGAGTTGTATGCGGCGCTCAGGTACGCGTTGCTGCGGTCGGATCCGATCAGACCCGGTGCCATCTTGTTCATGACGTAGGCGAAGGTCATCCGTCGGTCCAGATCGTTGACCAGCATCGAGCCGCCGATACCTGCCCACCAGCAGGTGCGTCCGTCGGGAATCAGTGGCGCGGTAACCGGATGTGGCAGTCCGTAGCCGATGCCGAACTTGAGTGGTGTCATGATCCCGAGATCGATACCGTCGGCTTGGATCTCGAAAATCAGGTCGATGGTGCTCTGCGAGAGCAGCTTCCGGCCGTCGAGCACACCACCGTTCGAGATCAGGGATTGGACCCGAGCGATAGAACGTGCGTTGCCGTGGCCGTTGACTGCGCCGATCTCGGCTTCCCGCCAGGGTGCGGTGTTGACCTCGGGGTAGTCGAGCAGTGGGCAGGTCAGGGTCTTGATGAAGATGCTGTCCTGGTCGAGCGTGGACAGGTCGAACTCCAACGCGGGCGGCGGAACCATGGTGGCGATTCGACCGAAATGCTCTGCGGACGTGCCGATATGGAAGTCGGCTCCCAGTGGACCGGAAAGCTCTTCGGCAAAGAACCTGCCGAGAGTTCGCCCGTCGATGCGACGAATGACCTCACCGACGAGATGGCCGTAGTTGATCGCGTGATAGCCCGACGCCGTACCCGGGGTCCACCAAGGCTTCTGGGTAGCGAGGCGAGCGGTGGACGCCTCGAGGTCGTAGATGTCCGTCAGTTCGATCGGGCGCTCCCAACCGGAGACGCCAGACGTATGCGACAGGAGGTGGCGAACTTCGATGTCTTCCTTACCGTTTGCCGCAAATTCGGGCCAGTAGTGAGCAACTTTCTGGTACACGTCCAATTGGCCGCGTTCGACCAGCAGGAGCGCACACAGGGCCGTCATGGTCTTGGTGATGGAGAACGTGTTGACGATGGTGTCGCTGCCCCAAGGAGTGGTACGGGATTCGTCGGCGTACCCGCCCCAGAGATCGACCACGGATTCTCCGTCGACGGTGATGGCAACGGAGCCGCCGAGTTCTTCACCGGATTCGAGTTGAGCCTCGAAAGCCGCTCGGACGGCGTCGAACTCGTTGTCGCAGTGACCGTTCACCAGACTCATGCGCGATCCGCCTTCTCGAGTTCGTGTGCTGCTGCACGCGCGGCAACAGGTAGCTTGTTTCCGGAGGCCGCAGCACGCTTGGTGCCCTTGGCGATTTCCTTGTTCATGTTGCGGACGTAGGGATCGAACTCGAGCTGGATGGTGTGCCGCGGCGACTTGTAATAGGGGGCGAGGAAGTACGCCTCGTCGGCTTTGGTGATCTCCTGCATCTCGTTCGCGGACGGCAGTTGGTATTTGCCGGTCAGGTAGGCCGCGACGAGTTTGCTCTGCTGCTCGGCGAAGTTGACGAGTGTCGGCATGGGCTGCGCCAGTCCCATGAAGAAGAGGTTGTCGATGCCGGGCTTCATCATTCGTTTGAACAGTGGGAATCGGTTGTCTTTGTCCGGCAGCAGATTCGGATCGCTGAAGAAGGGGAAGCTGATGTTGTAGCCGGTGGCGCAGATGACCACGTCGACGTCCTCGGCGGTGCCGTCCGCGAAGTGAACCTGCTTTCCGTCGAGTTTGGTGATGGCAGGCTTGAAGGTTATGTCGCCTGACCCGGCGCGTCCGAGGAACTCGCCGCTGGCCGACGGGTGGGCCTCGAAGGGGCGGTGGTCCGGCTTCGGCAGACCGTAGCCTTCCATCGTTCCCAGATTCTTGCCGAGGAATCGACGACTCAGGAACAGTCGTAGACCACGCGGCATCCAGGGCGGGGTGATCAGTTTGTCGCCGGGTACACCGCCGAGATATTTCGGCAGTACCCAGACTCCACGGCGAGCCGACACGATGAGCTTGTCGGCGAGGTATCTCTGGCCCAGTTCGGAGGCAATATCCAAGCCGGAGTTGCCCATTCCGACCACGACTACCTTTTTGCCGCGCATGTCGACCGGGTCGAACGGGTCGTTGTAGCTGTGGCTGTGCATGAGGACCCCGTCGAACTCACCTGGGTAGTCCGGGATGTTGGGATCCCAATGATGTCCGTTGCAGACCATCAGGACGTCGTAGGTGCGAACTTCGCCGTCCGAGCGCGTGATGGTCCACAGCCCGTCTGTATCACGTTCTGCTGCAACAACACTGGTGTTGAAGATGATCGACTCACGCAGTCCGAAGTGCTCGACGTAGTCCTTGAAGTACTGGAAGAGTTCGGAGTGGTGCGGGAAGTCGGGAAGGTCAGCGGAGACCGGGAAGTCCTCGAATGCCAAGCGCCACTTCGACGTGTCGATATGCAGGCTCTGGTAGCAGGCCGACATCCCGTTGGGATTCTTGTAGTACCAGTTTCCGCCGACCTCGTCGGACGCTTCGTAGCAGTCGAAGGGTATTCCGAATTCCTTCATTCGCGTGGCCGTCGTGATTCCGGTAGGCCCGGCGCCGATGATGCACACGCTCGGCAAGGGGGAGGGGCTCATTCGCCATCGCTTTCTGTTCTGTCTCGGGCGTGCGAGAAGAAGAATCGAAGCCCGAGAAGTGACTTGAGTCATAGTGCGCCATTCGCTGACGTTGTGTCAATGAATGACGCAATGTTTTTTGGTGACGGCGAGTCGGTGATTTGCCAGGAGGTTGAAATGCGAGCAAGGTGGGCGACGTGAGCACGACTACGGACGGCCCGAAGAACAGGCGGGGAACACTTCGCGACGAGCAGAAACGCGCGACGCGGGCCAAACTCGTGGACGCCGCACGCACTCTGTTCGAGGAACGGGGATACGCGGCTGTCACGGTCGACGACATCGCCTCGGTCGTCGGATGCAGTCGAGCCACGTTCTACGTGCATTTCGCCAGCAAGGTGGAGATGCTCAAAACGATCGGCGCGGCCGGGATGGCGGCGAGTGCGTTCGCTTTCTACATCGATCTCGATCGGGTTCTCGACACGAACTCTCGCGTGGAATTCACGGCTTGGCTGGAGCGTGCCTTCGACTGGTTCGACGAGAACAAACGCCTGCTGCCGGCCTGGGACGAGGCCGTGGCACTCGAACCGGAGTTCCGCGAGACAGCGCGAGACGGTATGACCCAACTACCGAATGCCATGCCCAAGTACCTGGGCCGTTGGCCGGCGGAACAGCACGACGAGGCACGGTTGCGCGTCGAACTGCTCGTGAGTCAGTTGGAGCGATTCTTCACACGCTGGGCCGTGCAGGGGACGATCGACGTGACACGGGTTCAGGCCGCCGAGGTTCTGACCGACATCTGGTTCCCGGCTCTGTCGCCGGAATCGAAGGGCATCGACGAGCGGTAGAGGCTAGCTCGGATCGATCTCCACGCCGATCGCACCGGTGAGCAGTTCTCTGGCTCGTTCGATGGGGATCGAGCCGCTCAGCCAGCGTTCGCTCAGACCCTCGACCAGGGCGGTGAGTCGTTCGGCGGCGTCGGCCGGGCTTGCCTTCGGATCAGCGAGCCCGGCATCCTGCGCTTGGCGGATCAAGGATTCGACGTCGTCTGCCCACTCTTGCGTCGTGGTGCGTAGCTTTTCGCGCAGCTCGTCGGCGAAGACTGCGCTTGCTCGGAGTTCACCCCAGGCGATGCTGTTCTCCCGAATCTTCGGGGAATTCTGAAACTCCAGCAGGAGCATCTGCTCGAGCTGCGCACGAGGGTCTATCTCCGTGAAGGCACTTTCGGTGTACAGCGCGGCGCGATCGTTGATGTGATCGAGGGCCCGGCGCAGCACACCTGCGCGGTTTTGGAAGTGGTAGTAGATGAGTGCCGTCGACACTCCGGCCTCGGCAGCGAGCGTCTCCACCCTCAGCCCGCGTACGCCGTGTTGGGCAATGACGCGGACTGCTGCTTCCAAGATTTGCGTTTGGCGGTTCGACACGAGTCCGAATTCTACGAGGGTGGTCGGGACAGGTTTCTAGTCCGCGGGTTCCTGCTGGGTGGTGCAGTGAATGCCGCCACCACCCGCGGCGATGGCGTCGATGTTGATCTGCACGACACGGCGGTCGGGGAAGAGGCGCTCCAATTCACTTCTGGCGGCCTGGTCGGCCTCGGGGTCACCGAACTCGGGTGCGATGACCGCCCCATTGCATACGTAGAAGTTGATATATCCGGCTGCGAAATCGTCCGATTCGAAGTCGGGCCTGATCGCGACCGGCGCCTCGAGGACAACCACTTCCAGCTTCCGTCCCTGTGCGTCGGTCGCGTTCTGGAGAATCTCGAGGTGACGTGCGGTCACGTCGTGGTCGAACGACTCCGGGTCTGTGTCGAGGCCTGCGACCACGACACCTGGGCGTGCGAAACGGGCGTAGAAGTCCGTGTGGCCGTCCGTGATGTCCTTGCCGGCGATTCCCGGTAGCCAGATGATCTTGTCGAGACCGAGCAGGGGGCCGAGTTCGGCCTCGACGTCCGACTTCGACCATCCCGGGTTGCGGTTGTTGTTGAGTACACAGCTTTCGGTGATGATTGCTGTGCCTTCGCCGTCGACCTCGATGCCGCCGCCTTCGAGGATCAGGTCGGTAGGCAATGATTCGACTCCCGCACGGGCGGCAACGAAAGCTGCGACCTGGCCGTCCTTATCGAAATCCTGCTTCTCGCCCCAACCGTTGAAGTTGAAATCGATACCCGCTTTGGTCCCGTTGCCTTTCACGAATACAGGGCCGGTGTCGCGCATCCAGAGGTCGTCGAGAGGCGCGGCGATCAGTTCGACCGATGGGCCGACGAGGGAGCGAGCCAAGTCCAGTTCCTCGGAACGAACAAGCATCGAGACGGGCTCGAACTGCGCGATGGTCTGCGCGATAGTCGCGAGGTTGCGCTGGACCTCGGGCAGGAGGGCTGCTCCCCAGATCGCTTCGCTGGCACCGAACGCCATCCAGGTGCGCTTGTGCGGATCCCCCTCTTCCGGCATCACCCACTCGCGAAGATCGTCGTCTCCATTGCTCCCGCGCGAGGCTGAGTCGGAATCGCCGCAGCCTGCCAAAAAGAGGCCACTGAGCGCAGCGGCGCCTGCCTGAATGAACCGACGTCTTTGCATTGCGGTGACTCCTTGTGCTGTGTGCGTGCGCGCCCGGTCCGCGTCCTGCTTGCATGGAGCGTAAACCTTGACTGAAAATTTAGTCAAGGAAGTAGTGCCAGTTCGAGACCGTTTCGGCGGGCGACACGACGGATCGAAGGACTCATCCGTCGGAAGGTCACGAGTCGATGAGTCCTTCGACCGTTCCCCGCCATCCGCGGCGCTGGTAGTCCCGGGGCGACATGCCGTGGGCACCGATGAAGACCTTGGTGAATCCGGACGCGTGCGCGTAGCCGAGTCGACGGGCGGTCTCTCCGGCCGAGAAGCCCTCCTCGAGATAAGCGCGGGCGAGGGTCATCCGCAACTGACCGCGCCAGCGCGGGAAGCTCTGGCCGGTGGCCGCTACGAAGCGTTTGTGGAGCAGGCCCTCGTCGACGCCGAGTCGAGCGCTCCACTCCGGCAGCGTGCGCGAATCGGTGGGGTCCGCGCGGAGTGCGGTAAGGATCGTTTCGACAGGATCGGTTCGGCCGCCGGGTGTCCGCGTCGCCGCGCTGTTTCGGATCAGCCTCGAGATCCTCGCTGGGTCATGGATTTCGGGGCGCAGAAGGGTGTAATTCGCAACGACCGTGTGCAACAGATACGCCTCCGCTTCGCGCGCGAAGTGCAGCACTCGTGGCGGCGGTGCAGTGACGGGAGAGTCGCCAGGCTGGGATCCGAGCGGAAGTAGAAGCGAACCCTCCGCGATCTCGACGCTGTTGCGTACTCCCGCGGGAAGCCACATCGCGTCGCCCCGCCTCAGATTCCAGGTTCGGTCGCCGAAAGTGACCCGGGCGGAGCCTCGGTAGATCCAGACGACGACGTGAAAGTTGTTGACCCTGGCCCACGTTCCGCTTGCGGGAATCGTCGGCGGTATCGGCGCCGAGCCTGAGTGGGCGCCTTCCTCGGACAAGAGTACGACGCTCTGTGCCAAGGTCTCGTTCTCATGGATCGGCGCTGAGCCTTGGTTTGCACGTGTGTAGTCACTGGGTGTCACACCGGTGTGTTCACGGAAGGCACGGGTGAAACCCGCGGGCGTCGCGAATCCGACCTGCCCACCCGTCCATCCGATTTCGCGGCCGGAGTTCAGGTATGCGATTGCTGCCGCGATCCGGGCCGAGGTGCGCCAACGCGCGAAAGGCAACCCCGTCTCCTCCGTGAATCGGCGCTGCAGGGTGCGGACGCCGATCTTGAGTTGCCGGGCGAACTGGGAAAGCTCCGTGTCGTCGGCTGGCGTCCGTAGAAGCGTGCGAGCGATCTCGAGGGTCTCGGCCGAGCGTGGCAAATTCGGTGGGGCGTACGACACCGAAGCGTCGGCGTCGTTGGAATGGGCCCCCGCGACAAGCTCGAGTAGTCCGGCCCCCACAGTCGCCCCACCGCGCAGAAATCCCAAGTTGTGCGCGAACTGGTGGACGAGCCAGTCCTGCCAGGCTGCCGGGATCTCGAAATCGATGATCCGGTTCAACGTGGGCGGCAGGTCGGCAGCGGGCATCGGAATGGGAAACGCGACCGCTCCCGGGTCGACTCGGATGCTGTAGGCGATTCCCGCGGGCACCCAGGTTGCCGCCCCAGCGGTCACGCTGCGGGTGCGGTCGCCGATCTGTAGTTCCGCGTGTCCGGTGTGTACCCAGAAGAGCAGTGGCTCACGTGCATTCGCGATCGAGGAGAGTCGGGACGCGGGGATCTCGGGGACTTCGCCCGCGGAGAACACCAACCGTGGTCCCACGTATGCCCTCCCGATTCAGATGCTTTCTCACGCAGCCACCGATGAGTGTAAGAAGTCGGCACGCACGGATAACCGTAACCGATTAGGGCAGGCTAGCTTTATTCAAGGCCCTCCCGCCGTGATCGAGCGTGGGTCGAACCCCCCCATCTGTGCGCTTCCGAGGAGTCTTTCCGTGCCCCGAAACACCCGTCCGACAACAGCGTACTCAGTCACCTTGCGTGAACTCGAGGTACGTCGGGTGACAGACGTGACGCCGGGCATGCGGAGAGTGACGCTCACCGGAGCGCAGCTCGACACCTTCACAAACGCCGACGGCTTTGCCGAGCCCGCCTTCGTCAGCACCGGCTTCGACGACGACCTCCGATTGTTGTTCGCCTATCCTGGCGAAACCGATCCGGTCTTGCCGGTGATAGTCGACGGCACTGTGACTTTCGCAGCGGGACGCCGTCCACTTGCCCGCGCGTACACCGTGCGCCGTTACGATCCGCGAACAAGGGAACTCGACGTCGATTTCGTCGTTCACGGCGGTGGAGTTGCTACCACCTGGGCGCGCGACGCCGGCCCTGGCGACCGAATGCACATCGCGGGTCCCTCTGTATCGCAGGGACTCCCGGAAGATTGCGAGTATCTGCTCGTCGTCGGTGACGAGACGGCGCTACCTGCGATCGCACGTCTGCTCGAGGAATTGCCTGCCGATGCCAGGGGGCATGTTTTCGTCGAAATTGCGGACTCGGCTCACATTCAATCGGTGCGCGAGTTGCCCGGGGTGAGTGTCACGTGGTTGCCACGCGAGGGGGCGGAGCCCGGCACTACTTCTTTGTTGCTCGACGCGGTCAGTGCAGTCGAATGGCCTGACGGACGCGTATTCGCTTGGCTTGCAGGCGAACAGGCGACGATTCGCTCGCTTCGGCGTCATTTGATTCGTGATCGAGGAATTGCGAAGACCGACATCGATTTCACCGGCTACTGGAAACGCAGCGACACAGTGCGCACAGATTCCTGACCCGGCTCCATCGCTCGGTAAGACCGAAGCGCTCGATAACACCGAAAGGCAGAAATGACAGTCCTGCGCACCAGACGATCACGGATCATCGGACTGATCGGGGCCGCGCTCGCCGCAGCGCTCCTTGTGTCCGGGTGCTCGGCCTCGGCCGAAGACTCGAAAACGGCGTCCACTCCCGGTTCGGAGGGGAACGCCCTTCCCGCTGCGGAAGGAACGACTACTTACCCGCTGACCCTGGAATCGCCATACGGTACAAGTATTCTCGAGAAGCGCCCGGAGCGGGTTGCCGCAATCGTCCCCAATGCCGTCGACACGGAAATGCTCCTCGCGCTCGGCGTCAAACCCGTCCTCTCCTCGTCGATGGTCAAGGAGTCGGCTTCCCAGTCGTACTTGCTGCCTTACGGCGCAGAGGATCTCGACACCTTCGAGTTCGCGATGGGCGGCACACTTCCCGTCGAAGCGATCGCCGCGAGCGAACCTGACCTCATCGTCGCCGTCGGCTGGGCCGACGGCCTGGGTGGTTTGTCGATGGGCGATTACTACGAACGTTTGTCCTCAATCGCACCGGTGGTGACGAGCCCCGACACGAAGTCGCGGATGCTCGTGCCGTGGAAGGAATCGATCCGCGTACTCGGCGAGACACTCGACCTCTCGAAGGCAGCCGAAAAGATCGTGGCGGACCATGATCGGTATTTTGCGAAGGTGCGTCAGGAGAACCCTGAACTCACTGGCCTGACCGCAACCTGGGCGATCTTCTACGGAACCGGCAATGGGCTGCAGTACCTTTCAGCGCCCGATTCGGCTCCGGCAACTTTCTTGGGCGAGCTCGGTTTTGCCGAGAACCCGCGTGCACAGGAGTTCGTCACCCAAAGCACTGTCGGCGAGGAACTTCTCGAGAACATCGATGCGGACTTCCTGCTGATCGGCCGCAGTGCCGCCGGCAGCGAGGAGGATTTCGACAAGCTGACCGGCGGGAAGCTCTTCCAAGCGCTGGGAGCGGTGTCCTCCGGTCGTTGGGTCGCTCTGCCTCCTCGCACCGCCGACGGTGGCGACGTTCTGTGGGCAATCACGAGCGGTGGCCCGATCGGAACGATGTGGGCGGCTGAACATATCGTGCCGCTCATCAGCGCGAAGCTGTAGGCGTACAACTGGAGAACGGAAAGCCCTCACCCGTCGCCACACGATTGTGTGGCGACGGGTCGTTCGTACAGCAGGTGTCCCGGGTTTGAGGGTTGCCTATGGGACGAAGAAGGTTGCGAAACCCGGGGTGACAGGTCCGGCGGCAGGCAATATGGCGACGGCAACTTGCCCGGCTCCAGTCTGCAGGGTTGCCTCTCCCGGGGTTCCTTGGTTGTCGCCAGAAAGCCGACCGGTGCCGGAGGCTCCTGTCGAGAGGTTCATCCAGCGCACTTCCGTCGAAAGCATGCAACCCCACCGCTCGTCTTTGGCGCCGGTGATCGTCACCGTGCCAGGTTGTTCGCCGACTACCGCCACACAGTGGACAGGGGGTGCGTCGAAGCTGCCGTTTGGGTTCCCGAACGGCGCCGGGTTGATTTGGAACGGAACGGTGACCGCAGCGGAGGCAACGGCTGCGGGCGCGAGAACCGATACGGCCACTATGGATACGCAGGCAGATAGTCGGCGTACGAGATTCGTCACGGTAACCTCCGGTAATCGAAGACGGTGTGGTGCCCATGCTCTACCCGGAGCGCAATTACCGCAAGGGGATCCAGTTTTCGAGCCAGCGGCGGTTCGTGAATCGCTGAGTGCGTGACCGTTTGTAGAATCGTTGTCCTGCAACGCGTATCGGTATACGAAGCCTGTATTGGGCGGTGAATAGCCCAATCATGCTGGGCTCCACCGAAAGTACTAACTTTCCAGCCATCGGCCAGCCGGCTTGCGGTGTAGCTCGACAAAGCTGGTGTTGTTCGCAAGGCGGGCCGAACGATTTCTCAGGGAAGGCAATGGATATGGATGATGCGCTCGTTCCGCTCGAAGATGCACTCCCGCAGCTGTTCTCGCATCTTTCGCCGTTTCACGCTGGCGTGAGGGGTCTGCGGCGTGGGCAGACAAGCCGCGTTTGGGGGGTCGAGCATCGAACTGTCGAATGATTGCGACAGCAGTGGATTTCGTTGGATAGAAGTGCGGAGACCAATCCTGTGTCGGTAGCTGCGGGTCTCGAAATCACGTTTCATCTACCAAACAAATGCTTGATCGCTAAAGTGTGTGCGACATCGAAAGCTCGACGAAGCTCGATTTCGAAGGAGTTCGTATGGTTGCACCTCAGGCTTATGTCGTCGATGCGCTCCGCACTCCGGTGGGTAAACGGCACGGCTCGCTCGCAGGAGAGCACCCAGCGGACATGGGGCCCACGTGATCACATCGATTCTCGACCGCACTCGACTGGACCCGATGGCCGTCGACGATGTGATCTTCGGTTGTGTCGACGCTATCGGGCCGCAATCGGGCAACATTGCCCGCACCGCCTGGCTTTCAGCAGGCCTACCCTTGGACATCCCAGGAACGACAGTCGACAGACAATGCGGATCTTCACAGCAAGCCGTCCACTTCGCAGCGCAAGCGGTCATGAGCGGGACCCAAGATGTGGTGCTTGTCGGCGGTGTGCAGAACATGTCCTCGATTCCTATCTCGGCGGCGATGCGTGCCGGCAACGAGTACGGATTCGACACGCCCTTCAGTAGGTCCCGGGGGTGGGCAGCACGATTCGGCGAGGCCGAAATCTCACAGTTCGTCGGCGCCGACCTGATTGCCAAGAAATGGGGTATCAGCCGTGAAGACATGGAGGAATGGGCACTGCAATCGCATCAGCGTGCCCGTGCTGCCATCACAGACGGCCGATTCGAGCGTGAGACAGTGTCATTGGGCCAATGCGTCGTTGACGAATGCCCACGAGAGACATCCATGGAGCAGATGGCTGCACTGCCCGCATTGAGGGATGGCTCGTTGCTGACGGCTGCTGTGGCTTCGCAGATCTGTGACGGCGCATCAGCGGCCCTGATCGTCTCCGAGAAGGCGCTCGAGGTTCATGGATTGAAGCCACGTGCGCGCATTCATCATATGAGCGTGCGCGGCGACGATCCGATGCTGCAGCTCTCGGCGCCGATACCCGCGACGAAGTATGCACTGGCGAAATCCGGCATGGCGATCGGCCAGATGGATACCGTAGAAATGAACGAGGCATTCGCTTCGGTAGTTCTGAGCTGGTTGATCGAGACGGGTGCAGATCCCTCCCGGGTCAATCCCAACGGTGGTGGAATCGCATTGGGCCACCCTCTTGGGGCCACTGGCACCAAGTTGTTCGCCACGATGTTGCACGAGTTGGACCGCATTGATGGACGGTACGGACTCCAAACCATGTGTGAGGGTGGCGGGACCGCGAACGTCACCATCATCGAGCGGCTGAGCTGAAATCGCCGACTGCGGTCATCACCTGGGTGCGACGGGACCGGCAATGTATCCACGCGTGTAAGACAAGCGATGTCAGAGGGTGATCGTGCGGGTGGGCTCCCAGATGGCGGGGTCGCGGTGGGTGACGACGAAGACGGTGGCCGCCAATTCCCGCACGGCGCCGGCGATGCGGCGCTCGGTGGCCTCGTCGAGGGCCGAGGTGGCTTCGTCGAGAACCAGGACGGGAGCGTCTTTGAGGAAGGCGCGAGCGATCGCCACCCGCTGACGTTCGCCACCGGAGAGAGCGGCACCCTGGTGTCCGATGTCCTGATGAATGCCGAGCGTCGAGCGGTCGAGAACGGCACCGAGGGCAGCGCGCCTGGCGGCGTCCTCGATCTCGATTTCGGTAGCGCCCGGTCTCCCCAGTCCGATGTTCTCGCCGAGGGTGCCCGAGAACACGAGTGGGTCCTGCGGCACGTAGCCGATATGTGCCGCCAGAGCGTCGTAGGGCAAGTCGCGCAATGAAACTCCGCCCAGAGTGACGCTGCCTTCGTCCGGGTCGTCGAAGCGCATGAGCAGCCCGAGAAGGGTGCTCTTCCCCGTACCTGAGCGCCCTGCGACGAGAACACGCTCCCCGGCGGGGATCTCCGCGTTGATACCGCGCAGAACCGGAGCGTGGTCCACTCCTACGACCTTGATGCCAGTTCCAACAGGGCGCGCGGCGTCCTGGGACGCGGGCTCGGGTAGTGCGGGAGCCGAAGTCGCGGCCCGATAATCGCGAACCGTTGCACGCAGTTCATTGACTCCGATTCCGGCCAGAGCGAGTTCGTCGAGCGGCGCAGCGGCGCGAGCGGTGAGGATGACGAGCGCGAGAGCGGCTGCGGGATCGTCGAATCCGGTGGCGGCGAGGAAAATCACTGCACCTGCCAGCGGCACAATGGTGGCGATCGCCGAGATGAATGTCGCTGGTGCCGCGGCGAGATTGGTCCGTGCAAGCGCGGCTTCCTGATTCCGCCAGCTTCGCTCGATTCGTTCGACGGAACGTGTGGGACCGGCTGCCGTACGCAGTAATTCGAGGTGGTCGGTGAGCTCGAGTGTCGACTGAGTTGCTGCGAGCTCGGCTTCGTGTCGGCGCTCGTCCGCTCGGCTGAGCGCACGTTGGGCCAGCGTCTGAGCGACGAGCGACACGGCGAGCAGTCCACCGACGAGCAGCATGACACCTGTCCCCGCGACGACCGCGATCCCAGGAAGCAGGAGCAGCGGGATCAGCGGTGCAACCAGGAAGGTCTGAAGTTGGTGCGCGGGAACACTCATCAGCGACGGGATTCCGCGCCCGGCGACGGTGGCGAGCAGTGCCCGGTTGTCGTCGGTGAACCAGGACAGTTTCGCACGGGCGAAGGCATCGCCGAGAGCGTCGTAGAGATCGCCGACGAGTCGAGCCCCGGTGAAGTAACCGCCCCGCGAGACCAGGACGGTCACGAATAGAGCGATGGTGGCCGTGGCCAGGACGAGAACCGGCGACCGGTGATCAGCGATCGAGAGCGCGAGGGTGGTGTACGCGATCGCCTCGAGGACAGCGACGGACACCCAACCGAGTCCGATGGTGATCAAGCGTCGTCGGGCTACATTGGCGCTGTTCATTATTCGGCTCCAGTCAGGGCTGCACTGTGCGAGGCAGCGTCGTTCACGTTTCGACCGCCGAGGTCGAGTCGATCGTCGGCATCGTCTGCAAGAGCGGGGTCGTGGGTGACGATCACAATCGTCTTTCCTTCGTCATGTGCGAGGTGTCGCAATTCCTTCAGCAGTTCGGCGGCCGTGCGATCGTCGAGTGCACTGGTCGGCTCGTCGAGCAGCAGTACTGCTGCGGGCGAGAGGAACACCCGAGCAAGCCCGACGCGCTGACGTTCTCCTCCGGAGAGTGAAGTGGCGTGGGCGTCGAGGCTGACGTCGATCTGTGCCCGGCGTAGTGCGGCGGTGTATTCCGCGTCCGTTGCATCGGGGGCGGCCAGCGCGATGTTCTCGCGCACCGTGGCAGGTAACACGTCTGCGCCCTGGGGTGTGAGCAGAACGGACTGTGGCCGCAGGTTCTCGTCGATCGCGGTGATGCTACGACCTGCGTAGCGGACGGTACCCAGTTCCGGGATCTCGAAGCCGGCCAACGCTTTCAGGAGCGTCGTCTTGCCTGCTCCACTCGGTCCCGTGATCGCAGTGATCGTGGCTGGGCGGAATGCATGCGTGACGTCGTCGACGACTCTGCGGTCCGCGATCGTGACAGTCAGGTTGACGATCTCCAGTCGATCGGAGGGACTCGAGGCCGGAACGGTTGGCGCTTCACCGGCAGGGAGGGTGGGTTCGTCCAGGGCAGCGGCGAGCCGGCCCGCAGCAGAGCGTCCAGCCGCGACGTAGTCGAGGCCGTGCCCGAGTCGCAGGGCCGGTGTCACGATTGCGAGGCTGAAGAGAATGGTGGCGGCCAACGTCGTTGCATCCCAGTGATATCCGACGGCATAGGCGATCGCGAACGTCGCCGTCGCCTGCATGAGGGCAACGGCGACGGCCGCAGGGGTAGCCACGAGTCGAACGCGCTCCTGCATTCCCCGGGTGAACCGTGCTGTCGATTCTGCATAGTCGGCGGCAGCGCCGGTCTGCGCGCCGTAGATCCGGCAGACGCGGATGCCGCGGGCATAGTCGTCCACGGCAGTCACGATGTCGCCCATGACATCTGCACTTTCGGTGCTGTGCCGAGCGGCCATTCGGGGGATCACGACCAGGTAGAACAGAGCTGCCACGATGCCGGGAGCCAGAGCGAGAAGCGCCACGGGGCCGGCTGAGGCAACCAACGCCGCGATCGTGACCGCGGGGACCACGATGAGTGTGGCGAACTCGGCCGGTAGGTGCGCAGTCATATGGTGCAGCGCCGAGATGTCGTCCGAAACGAGCCTCCGCAGTGCGTCTCCGCTGTAGCGGGACAGCGTGCTTGCCGGTAGGCGAACGAGGTGGGCTGCGAGCTGGCGTCGAAGCCTGGCCTCGAAGAGTGACTCGGCGTGATGCGAGAGCCACGACGACGTGGCCGCGAGCGTTACCCCGGTGAGCCACAGCCCACATGCCCACCCTTCCCAGCTCATCGACGGTTCACCGATGAGTTGCACGACGTACCAGAGCGCCCCGAGCATCGCGACCCCCGACGCTGCGGCCGCGACGACCCCGGCAGCCAATGCAGGCAGCGCCGGGCGCAAGGCCGGGACCAGCGACGGTTCGACGAGAGGGCGGGGCATGGATAACTCCTTGAATCAGCGTCAGAGTGCAGGCACGACAAATGACCGAGACCTAAGGTTAGGGGTCGATGGCTCCATGTGGTTATCGCCGTACGCCGATTTCTTACACTTGCCCAGCATCCGTCGGTGTCAGGATGCGGCCGAGATGGAACTCATGACGTCTTCCCACACGCCCATGACTGCGGGTTCGGTTGGACCCGTTTGGGTGAAGACTGCCACGCATTTGCGGCGGAAGTCGTACATCTCGATCGAGCTGGTCAGGCCGTGAACGCCGTGGGTGCGGGTCAGCCAGCACTCCGAGACACCATTCAGGTCGATCATCGTCCGGCAGGTGTCGGACGCCAAAGTCAGCGTCCCCCCGAACATGGCTGCGGCGTCGAGGTCACCACGGTGGATCTGCAGGCATCCGTTCCCGGCGACGACGGTCGTGACGGGCAGTTGGTGGTAGGACAGGTGCTCCATCCCGGCAGCCATGAGGTGAGGATCGACTCGCCGGTAACCGAGGGCGCCCAGAGCGACCAGGCCGCTACGACGTTCGCTGCCGCCGTCCGCGAGGATGAAGTCGAGCTGTGTCAGCTGATCGGCTTCGGCCCAGAATGCGGGCGTATTCGATGTCTGGATGGGAGGGCTTGTTTCCCTCGCAGTGCTCGGCGCAGTTCGCATCGCTTCGAAGGCGAGACGATCCGAGGCCGGGGTCAAATACGTGGTGTGTGAACTTGATCCGTGGATGTCGAACATGCGGAGCGTCGGCGGTAGGTGCTGCCCTGCTTCAGTGGTCACCACCGAGCCGAGGGAGGCAACGTTCAAACGTAGAGAGACGAGCCCGGGCGCGCAGACCAACGGATCGCCGGGAAATGTCGGAACGGAGTACTTGCCCGAGTCGTTGACAGCCACCGGACCTGCAACGGTGATTGCTACGGCGTCGTCCAAGAGTGGCAGCATTTTGCCGACTACCTCAGGTGCGGTGTCGATCAGTCCGCCGCGGAATCCTGGACGCGCAAGCAGTGCGTCCAGGTCCGACATGCGTGCCAAAGCTGCGCAACGACATTCGCCATGGTGCGGGCACATCTCAGTAGACATCCCTTAGGTACCGCTTCGATCGTTTGAGGTTGTTGACGTAATCCTCGGCGGCGTCCGCATCCAACCCACCGTGCTCGGCGACGACCTCGTGCAATGCGTCGTCGACGTCCTTTGCCATCCGAGTGGCGTCGCCGCAGACGTACACGTGCGCACCGTTTTCGAGCCAGTCGAACAAGTCTCGGCCCTGCTCGCGCATACGAGTCTGGACGTAGATCTTCTCGGACTGATCGCGCGAGAAGGCCAGATCGAGGCGAGTCAGGACACCGTCACGGGTCAGCCCGTTCAACTCGTCCTCGTAGATGAAGTCGCTCGACTGATGCTGATCGCCGAAGAAGAGCCAATTCTGCCCCGACGCGTTGCGCGCGCGACGCTCGTGCAGGAAAGCGCGGAAGGGTGCGATGCCGGTTCCGGGGCCGATCATCACGACGGGAACAGCGTCATCGGCTGGTAGGCGGAACGAATTGTTCTTTGAGACAAAAACTCCGACCCGATCGCCCTCGCCTACGCGGTCCGCCAGGTACGTCGAGCAGACGCCGCCGCGGTCCCGCTCGCCCGAGCGGTAGCGCACACTCGCTACCGTCAGATGGACGGTGCCGTCGTGGGCCAGCGGGCTGGAGGAGATCGAATAGACCCGATGTTGCAGCGGGCGAAGAAGTGTAAGCAGATCCTCGGGATTCAGGCGAATGCTGTTGTCCAACTGGAGGAGATCGAGAACGTCCTTGCCCCACAGCCACGCATCGAGCGCTTCCCGATCTTCCGTGTCGAGAATATGCTGCAGTTCGGCGTCGCCGCTGCGTCGGGCGATGTCTTCGATCAAATCGCGCGAGGGAATGGAGATCTCGTAGTCGCTGGTCAACACCTGGTCCAACGGTGCGGACGAGCCGTCTTTCGCGGTAACCACGTAATCGCCGCTGACACCGAGCTGATGGATGATCGCCTCGACGAGGGCGGGGTCGTTGATCGGGCGGATGCCCAATCCATCTCCGGCCTCGTAGTCCAGACCGTCCTCGCTGAGCGCAAAGGTGAAGTGGCGGACTTCCTTGGCTGAGTCCTCGCCGGACAACAGCCGGTTGGCGAGGACGGTTGCAGGATAGGGGTTCTTGCGAGTCCACTGGGACTTGGTCTTCGTCTGAGCGGGCGCAACCGGCGAGGCAGCGGCCCCCGCATCACCGTCGACACCGGCCACCGCAGCGACGGCCCGAACGATCCACTCGGCCGCCGGATCCTCGTAGTCGACGTCGCAATCGGTGCGGTCGACAACCCGGGTCCCGCCGAGCGCTTCGAAGCGGGCGTCGATGTTCTTTCCCGACTGGCAGTACCCGTCGTAGCTGGTGTCACCGAGTGCGAGTACTCCGAAGTAGAGACCCTCCAGCCGGGGCGCACTCTCGGATTCGACTGCATCCCAGAACAGCTGCGCGTTGTCGGGCATCTCGCCCTCGCCGTAGGTGGAGGTGATGACGAGCACCCGGCGCATGGCGGAAAGTGCATTGATATCCACGGTGTCCAGACCCGCGACAAGTGGTTCGAGACCGTGGGCACGAGCAGCTGCGGCCGCGTCTTCGGCCACGGACTCCGCGTTGCCGGTCTGGCTTCCGTAGAGGATGTGCACTGCTGCGCCGGCAGTTCTCTCCACTGTCGCTGTTGCAGCACCGGTTTGACCGGGCATGACAGTTCGTGAGTGTAGACCGGCCAGGAATCCGGAAAGCCACGCGCGTTGGTCGCCGTTGAACGGTGCGTATTCGGGGATGTACGGGATTTCCATTTTGAAGCTCACCTACGTTCGGGGGAGGAGGTCAGGACACCAGGTCGGGGATCGTGCGCGAAGCGAACAGTTCGTCGAAGTTCGGCAGTGATCCGAGCTTGTCCCGATTCTTGTTGTCTTGAAACAGAATCCACCCGTACGTCGCCGGGCTGTCCATGGCCAACACGTTGCGTAGGCTCAGCGCCTGTTTGTAGTCGTCGACGCGCTTGGCTGCAATCAACGCAGCCAACTGTTCGTCGTCGTAGCCGGCGAGAATCTCTTTCGAGTACTTGACCAAGTGCTGGACGAGGGCGAAGTCCTCGGTCAGCACCAGGTTTCGGGCCGCCTTCTGCACTGCTGGATCGTCGGGTCCGGACGCACCCGGCGTGCGGGCGGTGGCGAGTTGTTGCGCGAAGTGAAGCACGGTGTACTCACTGAGCAGCGCATACATCGTCGCCGTATCGGTCTCGCCGTAGGCAGGGACTGCTCCGTTCAGTGCGGGGCGCCCGTCGCGCACTGCGAGTTTGAAGGTGCGGACCTGACGTGCTGCGATGGCGGACGCCAATTCTTCGAGGAGCTCTTTGTGCGACTTCGCAGCCAGGATTGCATCACTGTCCTGGTAGAGCATCAGTGCCTTGGGCATCGCGTAGACGAACGAGTGCTGTTCGACTTCCCAGTTCTCGAGCAGTCGGGTGCCGAGCGCGGATCCCGTTGCCTCCACATGCAGTTCGAGCAGGAGTTGTACTGCGTGGTTGTGGACGGCGGCAAGAGGGTCGGTCGCAGCGGTGATCGAACCCAGCAGTACGGAATCGGTACTTGCTCGCAGTGCCAATTCGCCACGAGGGTCGTACTGGTAGAAGAAGCCACCACTCATGCCGTTGCCGACACCCTTGCCGAACTCGCCGAGATTCACGACAGCACCGTTAGTCATGTACTCCCCGGCGAAGTCTCCGACACCTTCGACGACAGCACTGGCGCCGGAGTTGCGAACTGCGAAGCGATCGCCTGCTTCACCTTCGACGAACACTCGTCCACCGGTGGCGCCGAAGAGCGCGAAGTTGCCGATCAACACGTTTCCACCGGCGTCACTGGAGCCGCCGCCTGGGCTGCGCACGGCAATCACGCCGCCGCTCATGCTCTTTCCTACGCCGTCGTTACATGTCCCGGTGTGTTCCAGGTGCATGCCGTCGTTGCAGAATGCGCCGAACGACAGGCCCGCAGATCCGGTCGTCAGGACGCGCACGCTGCCCGGCGCCAGGTAGCGTCGCCCACGCTCGTCGGTCAGTACTCCCGGAGCGAGAAGGCCGGCCGCTCCGTAGTTGAGTTCGCGTTCGAGGTCGATCGCCAACTGACCACCGACGCTCTTGTTCCGGTTACCCAGGTGCAGTGCACCTTCGGCGAATTCAGGTCCGGACACGGCGACCGAGGCCTCGCCACGGTTGAAGAACACCGTACGAACCTCGTCCATGATCTTCTCGTCGAGCGCGTACTCACGTTCGAGGTACACAGGATTGTCGATGGTGATGTCCGGGGCGGACTCGAACATCGCGTCCAGCTTCAGATTGCCGACAATAGACGGGTGATCGAGCAGATGCAGGAGATCCGTTCGACCCCGCGCTTCCTGAAGGGACCGCATTCCCAGATTCGCGAGCAGTTCCCGAGTTTCGTGAGCGATGTTGAGAAGGTACTGCGCCATCGCGCGGGGATCGCCGTCGAACAGTTCCGGGTTGGTGGTCAGACCGGCGGGGCACTTGATGTTGCAGTTCTTGGCCATGACGCAGCCCATCATCATCAGCGCCGACGTACCGAACTCGAAGCTGTCTGCGCCGAGTAGGGCGGAAGTGATGATGTCGCTGCCGGTCTGATGCGCGCCCGAGCATCGCAGAACGACTTTCTGGCGAAGGCCGTTGGCACACAGAGCTTGATGGACCTCGGCGATACCGACCTCGGCCGCACGGCCCGCGTACTTGAGGCTGGTCACCGAAGCGGCGCCGGTGCCACCGGTATTTCCGGCGACGTTGATGACGTCGGCGCCGGCCTTGGCGACACCGACGGCGATGGTGCCGATTCCTTCCGAGGACACCAACTTCACGATCACCCGAATGCGAGCTGCCTTGCAGTCGTGGATGAGCTGAGCGAGGTCCTCGATGGAGTACGTGTCGTGGTGAGGCGGCGGCGAAACCAGTTCGACCCCGGGCGTTCCGCCGCGGGCGGCAGCGATGTCGACGGTGACCTTGGCGGCCGGAAGCTGCCCGCCCTCACCGGGTTTTGCGCCTTGGCCGAGTTTGATCTCGATCTCTTCGAGCATCGGATCGGCGAGGTAGCCCGCCCAGATTCCGAAGCGTCCGGATGCAAACTGCTTGATGCGCGATGCACGAATCGTGTCGTAGCGCGAAAGGTGTTCGCCGCCTTCGCCGCTGTTGGACATCGCACCGACCATGTTCGTGCCGTGCGCGACGGCTTCGTGCGCCGGAGCGTTCAGTGCGCCATGGCTCATGGCACCCGACGCCAACTTCGGGGTGATGTCGCTTGCACTCTGTACCTCGGAGAGAGGTACACCTGCCGGTGCGACCCTCAGCTTGGACAGGAACTCTGCCGCAATACCGGTTGCATTCAGCACCAGATCCGGGTCGGTGGCCTCGATGGTGACGTCGTCGGCAAAGGCGACGGAAAGAGCATCGCCGAGTGCTACCACCCGAGCGGTGTCGTCGGCCAGTGGACCGTCCAGGCTAAGTGTGTACCGGCCGTCCGCGGCAGATTCACACCGGATTCCACGCATCACGATCGTCTTATTGCCGCGCACCGAGAATCGGCTGATCTGGTCGGTGAACTCGGCTGTCGTCACCGCAAATGTGACATCACCGGGCACGGAGATGACATCGCGCAACGCGGCGGGACGACGCGATCGTTCCGCAGCCATGACAGTGGAAAAGTCCCGGTACCCGGCGGTGATGTCGTAGTCGTCGATCTGCTCGGTGGTCAACCGGTCGAAGCTCGTCGCCCGGTATGCCCCGGCGTCGAGGCGGAAGGCGTCGTCGAGCCGTCCGAGCGGCAGTAGACGTAGAGCCTCGAATTGTTCTGTTCCGGAGGGACTGTCGAACGCGATCTTCTCTTCGGTGAGTTCGACGTACTTACGGACCGCGGTGGTACCGAACGAATGCCCTGCGCCGTCTGCACGCTCCTTGAACAGGCCGAGCAGTGGCAGATCCTTCTCGCCCCCGACTGCGCTCGCACGCTCGTGCCACTGCTTCGAGGTCACCGCGACGGTCTCGAAACCGACGCCACCCACCGGTGACTTCATGTTGGGGAACCACTGGCGCAGAACAGGGTCGGACGTATCGAGGAAGTTGGGTTCGAAAAATTCTCCGCCGATGTAGCTTTCGACGGTGCACAGACCGACGCGTCCCATCGTCTTCATCAGGGACTTCTCGGCGGCCTTCGCGAAGCGTCGGAACGCGGCATCCGGGTCAGCGGCGAACTTCTCCTCGGCTCGCAACTGAACGGACAGCGGGTAGACGGCGGAAGCGCCGAAACCGAGTGCGGCCGCAACGTGGTGGGAGGACTCGATCTGGCCGCTCTCCACGATGAGAGAGACGCGCAATCGCAGGCCCGCGTCGATGAGGCGTTGGTTCAATGCTCCGACGACCATGATCGCGGGAAGTGTTGCGCGCTCGTGAGATACGTGGCGGTCGGTCAGGACTGCGATTCCGCCCTGTTCGGCCGCGAAGGTTACAACAGCGTCGCCGAGCGCGGTCATCGCGTCGACCATTGCCTGCGCGTCACCCTCGGCGGGGTAGAGCATTTCGAAGCGGCGGTGCGGAGTGTGGTTCTGTTCGCGGATCTTGAGCATGTCCAGGTGCCCGAGGATCGGCGAGGCGATGACGATCTGCTTGCCCTGTCCGGGGGACATCTTCGCACCCAATGCGACCCGGAGGGTCATACCGTCCGCTTCACGGATGCTGTCGAGGGGAGGGTTGGTTACCTGGGCGAATCGCTGCGAAAAGTAACGTGCCACACCGCCTTCGCGGTCGCTGAATGCGTTGATGGCGTTGCCGTAACCCATGGCGGAGACCTTTTCGGCTCCGTGCGTGAGCATCGGATCCATCAGGAATTTGAAACTTTCCTGATCCAGGGAGTACGCCATGTAGCGCTGATGAACCTCGAAGGTGCCGTTGTAACGGGTCGGGGAGCTGACTTTCTCCGCTGGCACGGCGGGAATGTCTTCGATCAGGATTCGCGATTGCTCCAGCAACGACTGGTAGTCGCGCTGAGCGGCAATCTTTTCCAGAGCTTCGCGGGCAGTGTAGGTATGGCGATCGCGATGATCGAAGTACAACATTCCGCCGGCCTCGACGCGGCCACGGTGAATCACCGTCTCGGGTGCGAACGCGATCTGTCCGGCTTCGGAGAATGCGCACACGTAGTCGTGTGTCTCGATCGTGCGTAGTGGACGCAGACCGAGGCGATCCAGGCGCGCACCGATGATGGTGCCGTCGCCGAACACCAGCGCTGCCGGTCCGTCGTTCTTCTCCTCGTACAGCGAGAAGTACTCGAACATCGCACGCACTGCGGGGGAGAGGGTGGTGTCGTTTTCCCAGGCAGGCGGCATCATCGAGACCACAGCCGTCACCAGGTCGACACTGTCCTCGATGACGCGTGCTTCCAGGGTCTGATCGAGTCGGCAACTGTCGGACTGGCCGGGCGGACGGACGATCGCACGTCGTTTTGCACTGGCGACAGCAGCTTCGGAGAGCCGATTCTTCTTGTCCGTGTTCAGTTCTCCGTTGTGAGCCATGAACCGGAACGGCTGCGCCATCGTGGGATGCGGGTCCGTGTTGGTCGAGAACCGCGTATGGAAGTACATCGTGTGCACGGCGTGATCGGGGTCGACCAGGTCGCGGAAGTACGGGATCACTTCGTCGGAGTTCAAGCGACCCTTGAGAACCTGAGTTCGCGCGCTGAGCGAGAGTGGGTACAACCCGCGTAGTGCAGGGGTGTTGTACGCGATGGCTTCGATGGCGAGCAGAGCTTCGTGCACGAGGCGATCGACAACCGCAGGCTCGGGACGCGGAGTGGGGACCTCGAAAATCCACTGCCTGATCGGAAGCTGATGCGCGATGGCTGCCGGCCGAATCGCCGAGTCGTCGACCGGCACGTTGCGCACAGCGAGGGTGGTGAAGCCTCGGTCCAGAAGTTCGCGTTCCACCAGAGCGGCTGCACGAGCATGCTGAGCATCGTTGTCCGGAAGGAAGAAGTTGCCGACGCAGAAGCGGCCGGCGCGGAGATCTGAGCGCCCGGTGACCTTGCGGAAGAACCGGAGGGAGAGGTCAACCGAGACACCGCCGCCGTCGCCGACGCCCTCGGAAGACATACCGCCGCGGTGCGGTACCGAGCAGAGTGCTTCTCGCCCCTTGATCAGGACATCGTGGGTCTGCACGCCGTCCTTGCGCGTGATGAACCCGACCCCGCAACTGCTCTTGTCATCTGCGGGGTCGTACAAACCGACGATGGACGTGCTCACTGCAGCAACCTTCTCCCTGTCCTGGTTGCCCGGAGATTGTTCGACCGGGCAGATACGACGGCATGTATTCCGTCAGGGCAGGGCGTCGCTGCTTCGATGAAGCGGCACCCGAATGGGTTCAGACTACTGAGTAGAGGCTTACCTTAGTCAAGTCTACTTGGTGTGACTTGGATCTGAGCAGGTCAGAGGGTTGCTTTGTAGGCAAGTGCGTAGGCGATCTTGCCCGGCTTGTCGTCTGTGTACGGCTTGGACAGCTTTGCGAACTCGCCCTTGGACTCGGCTTTGCCGTCGTTCCAGGCCGACAGGACGCCAAGATCGGTGGCAGTGAATCCGCTGTCGACGACGGCATCGCCCGTCAACGCTGTCTGTGCTTTGGTCACCGACTTCACGGTGCCCAGGTAGCTGGAGAGATCATCGCGATTCCAGTTGGTGAGGTCGACGGGCGCGGTGTCGCGGACCCAGGCGCCCCAGTAGAACTCCTGGAACGGAATCGTGCCCGCGGCGAATCCGATGTCGCGGGAGAAGTACATCAAGCTGCGGTACTTGTCGTCGGCGAAGTTGGCCAGGCCGACGCTCTTCGGCAGAGCCTGGACCGGTACCTGGTTTCCGTCGACGTCACGCGACCAGACCCACTTGTTCTTCTCCATCTCGGTCCAGAAGGCACCTTCACTCAAGCCGCTGAGGTTGCCGAGAACCCGCAGTCGCACGTGAAGGTCGGGACCGCCGTCGGCCGTCTCGATGAAGGACGTGAGGGTGTGGTGACCGTCGGTCAGATAGAGATCGCCGCGGGGACCGACGACCACGGTCTTCATGGGCGCGATGCTCTCCGCGGTTTCCTGACCCACCGGGAGCTGGCAGGTGAAGGACGACGGGTCCTTCAGCGTCGACGCCGCAGTAGCGGTCGCGGCCTGGATCTGGCCGTTCGCCTCACACCAGTCGTCGAACTTCTTGTTTATCGTGTCTTTTCCGAGCGTGTATCGCCCGAGCTTGTAGTACACCTCGTCGTAGCCGAGGGACGGTTGTGTCGCGTGAACGTCGCCGATGCGCACGTCCAGGAGATCACCTTCCTTGGCGCACAGGTACTCCGATCCGCCGGTGGAGCCTGAGAACGAACCGGTGGAGATTCCGCCACACGCGAGGGGAGCGGCGACAGCGGGTGTGCTGACCAATGTTCCGGCGCCGAGCAGTGCCAGTGTTGTGAGTGCCGAGATGGCGGAACGACGCATGTGGGGATCTCTCCTGATGATGGGTTCGCACGTGAAGAAGCTTGCGTCACAATCGCTCAGGGTGGTTTCGGACTTACTGACAACAGACGTCCGCGCGGTGGCTACCACGTGAATTCACGTCGTAACCACCGCGCGGTGAGCCGGTAAGTCGGTCAGCCCTTGTAGTTGTAGAAGCCCTCGCCGACAGCAACGCCGAGCTTGCCCTCGTCGATGTAGTTCTTCTTGATGTAGTCGGCGAATTCGCGCTGCTTCTCGCCGCCCTGGGAGGAGATGTTGTAGACGGTGGTCAACCCGACGACGTCCATGATCTGGAAGGGGCCGAACGGGGCTCCGGTGCCGATACGCCACGTCTTGTCGACCATGTCGGGATCGGCGATGCCGTCGATCAGCAGGTCGGAGGCCGCGTTGAGGAGCGGGACCAGGAGCGAGTTGAGTACGTAGCCCGCCTTCTCCTTCTTGAGTTCGATCGGCACCATGCCGATGTTCTTCGCGAACTCGACGACCTCGCGGTACACGGTGGGGTCGGTGGACTCGGTGCCCATGATCTCGGCAGTGTTGTTGACCCACACGTGATTTGCGAAGTGCAGTGCGAGGAACTTCTCGGGGCGGCCGGTGAACTCCTTGAGATCGCTCGGCAGAAGCGTCGAGGAGTTTGTGGCGAACACCGTGTGCTCCGGAGCAACCGTGGCAAGCTTCTCGTAGGTGTCGCGCTTGATGGCGATGTCCTCGGGAATTGCCTCGATGACCAGGTCGGCCTTGGCGACGGCTTCGGCTAGATCGTACGAGTACGTAATACGTTGCAGCGCTTCGTCAGCCTTGCCTTCCTTGGCGCCCTCGACGTTCTCGGCCTTGTAGGCCGCGGCCAACGAGTCGAACCGAGCCTTGGCCTTTTCGATGACCTCGACGTTGATGTCGTACGCGACGACGTCGAAGCCGTGATAGGCGGTCTGATAGGCGATCTGTGAGCCGAGAACTCCGGTACCCAGAACGGTGATCTGCTTCAGTTCAGTCATTTTCGATCCTCAATCCTATTCGGTGGGTAGTCCGGCAAGCGTCAATCGGACCTGTGCGGCAACGATGTTCGTGAGTTCGTCAGCCGTGATCCGGTCCAATGCCGCGCGGGCTATTTCGAAGTGCAGCACGTTGGAAATCGTTCGCGCTGCAGTGGTGGTTCGGGTGGTGTGGTTGGGGTGTGCCTCGTGCAAGATTTGCGCAATCCGCGTTTGCAGGCGCTGCGAGAGTTCCAGGCCTTCGGCCCGGAAACACTCGCTGGGCTCACCGAACAACACCTCGCGTTGGTAGATGCCGGTGTTCTCGTCGTTTCGGCGACTTGCGATCAGCAGGGGTGAAACCAGCTCGAGCACACGATCTTCTGTGCCGGTCGACTTGGCTTCACGCTCTTCTCCCAATTCGATCTGCTTGCGGTACTCCGCGTTGTACACCATGAGCAGCAACTCGGCTTTGCTTGCGGCGTAACGAAAGAGAGTGCCGCCGGCTACATCGGCGCGGTCGGCAATTTCTTGAGTTGTGACTGCGCTGTAGCCCTTTTCCGCGAACAGTTCGGCAGCGGCGTCGAAGATGCGTGTCTGCTTCTCGAGTTTGTTGCGTTCGCGACGGCCCAGCTCTTGGTCCGGCTTCGTCATCCCGCTCACCTCGTTCCATTTCGGATCACGCTCATAAATGAGTCTACTCCGAAATGTCGGGAGGGTGGAGTCTCCTCCGTCACATCACCGCAGTCCGCTGACCCAACCGGCGAACACGTCTGAGAACACGTCCGCTTCGCACGCATGCGCCGATTCGGGATAGGCGCACTCTGGGTATCCGGCGACGACGGCGGCAAGTTCGACGTTGCAACACTGCGCCAAGAGGCCACGCAGGAGATCCGCAACCGACCAGCCCGCGACGGATACCGCAGGGATTCCCTCTTCGTCGTACACCTTCACCAGATCGGCGTGCCTCCAGGACAATTCCTCGGCCACCAGTGCATCAGGGTTGAAAGACATGGCGCGGTCGAGTGATCCGCGCAGAAGTGAGTGCGGATCGTCCTCGCCGCGAAGCTTGGTCGCGAGGTCCGCCGGCGCCTTCTGCATGACGAACATCCAAGGTTTGCCGTCGGGAAAGACTCCACCGAAGCCTGCCACGTTGAACGGTAAGTGGCTACTGAGAAAATCGGTCTCCACGTCGACGTGTTGATCGTCGCCCAGATGAATGAAGTGGCCGGAGGCAATCTCCTCGCCCATTGCCGGCTCAGCCCATGTGTTGTTCCACAGATCGGTCATCCGACTGCCTTCGGGAAAATCGAGAACCTCGAAGAGGAAACCCATGTCTCTACAACTCCCCGTCGAAGTGGGTGGTTACTCCACCGGTCAGTCGAGAAACCGTCTGCGCCGATGTCGCGAGGACGACTCGGCTTGTCTCGAAGGTCATCTCGTCGCGTTCGGTGTCCTCCGATTCGGGATCCTCGGCGAGTGAGAAGTCGAGTTCCACCTCTCGATCGGTGCTGGAACAGACCGAGATCATCAGCCCGAGTCGTTCGTCGGTGAACGCCGGAAGCGATTTCTCGGGATGGAAGTCTGCGGCCGCGTGAAAGAAGAACGCCGCCAGCCGTTCGACGAATCCGTCGTCCGTATGTCGGCTGAGATACTGATTGAAGCGGTCGGGGCTGAGCAGTCCGACGTCGAAAACGAGTGTGGGCACGTCGGATTCGAAGACAGTGGCGGGAACCGCATGACTGCGAAGGAAGACTGCGGCGCCGCCGTATCCCGGCAACCTGAACCCATCACGCATCTGGTGTACTCCCGTCGCAGTGGTGTCCTGTCCACGCTAGGCCATTGCTCGGCCGCGTGCTGCCTACTCGAGTAGGCAGCTTGATGGAAGAATCACCGCCTATGACTGCTGTCCTGTACCCGCCCGTCGAACCGTACGAGTCCGGTCTGTTGGAAGTGGCGGATGGTCAGAGTCTGTACTGGGAGACAGTCGGCAATCCTGCGGGCATTCCGGTTCTCTACCTCCACGGCGGTCCCGGTTCGGGATGCACTGTCGGCGCCAGGCGTTTCTTCGATCCCGAAGTCTTTCGCGCAGTTCTGTTCGATCGGCGAGGCTGTGGGCGCAGTCTTCCGCTAGCGAGCAGTCCGGACGTCGATCTGACCGTGAACACCACGGCGCACATTGTGGAAGACATCGAGCGTCTTCGTGAGCATCTCGGTATCGAGCGATGGATCGTCACGGGACTTTCCTGGGGCGTGAGTTTGGGTCTGGTGTACGCGCAGGCGTTTCCCGCGCGGGTGCAAGCGATGGCCCTGGGCGCGATCACCGGCGGGACGAGGGTCGAAATCGAGTGGATCACCCGTGCCATGGGCCGGGTATTTCCGCGTGAATGGGAAGAGTTCGTGGCGCCGTTGCCGGTGGACGAGCGTGACGGAAACCTCCCCGCGGCGTACGCGCGACTGCTTGCCGATCCGGATCCTGTTGTGCGCGAGAATGCCGCGTTGCAGTGGTGCCGTTGGGAGGATGTGCACGTCTCGCTGATGCCGGGGTGGACTCCGAGTGTTCGATACCAGAATCCGGACTTCCGCCGGGTGATGACCAGGCTGGTCACGCATTACTGGGGTAACGACTGCTTCCTGGCGCCGAATCAGATCTTGGACGGAATGGACCGCCTCGCTGAGATTCCCGCGATTCTCGTGCACGGACGGTATGACATTTCCGGGCCACTCGACACTGCCTGGGCGATCCACCAGCGGTGGCCGGGTAGTGAGTTGGTGGTGCTCGACGACGCCGGGCATGGCGGTGGCGGATTCAACGAGGCAATCGTGGAAGCTCTGAATTCACTGGCTCATTCGATCTGATCGAGTGCCCCGGCGCGGGCCGCGGCGAGCGCGCCGGCAGCAGCACGATCGGCAACCGACTGGTCGACGGGTAGATCGGCGACCAGCAGGCGATAGTAGATGGGTGCGGCGACGGCCGCCAGAAGATCCGCGGCCGAGACCTTCTCGGAGATCTCCCCGCGCTCGACTGCTCGGCGAACGACGATGTCTGCCAGTTCGTAACGTGCGGAATAGAACTCGCGCTTGAGTCTCGCGACCTCGGGCGTGCGGACCGCATCGGAGAACAGTGCAGCCACCAACGCGCCGCCTGACTCGCTGGTCACCAGTGCGACTATCGATCTGGCCATCTCGCGCAGATCGGATTCGATGGAACCGGTATCCGGGATGGGAACGGTGGTTGCCGATACCTCGATCGCCGCGTCGGCCACCAGTTGGGACAGCGTGCTCCATCGCCGGTAGATCGTGGTCTTGTGGACTCCGGAGCGGGTGGCTATGTCCTCGATGGTCATCGCGGCGAATCCGCGTTCGGACAATTCGGCCGCCGTGGCTGCCAGGACGGCCTCGCGCACCCTGGCACTACGCCCTCCGGGCCGTTGTGGTGTCGAAGTCATGAGTCAACCTTATCGCAACAAGGTGTTGTGTTAGCTGGAGGCACGTGGTTCACTGAGCTAATGCAACTGATCGTTGCATTAGAGATGAATTGAGGGGTGTTTCCCATGTCATACGAATTTCCTGTCGATCACCGAGGCCTCTTCGAAGAGCGCACAGGACAGTTTCTGAGCTTCGGGCTCCCCGTCTCGGATCTCGAGGAACTGCGCGCGTCCATCCACTCGACCTGGGCCGACGCGCCGGGTGGTTGGTCGTACGAGTGGTCGGCGTTGGCAGCAAAGTACTCCGCGGCCGGCAATCATTCACTCGCGGCGATGATCTACGGAATCGCCAAGTTCCCCGTCCTGGCCAACGATTCGCGGCGCCGGGCCCTGCAGAATCAGGTGGACGAATACGTCAAGGCAGCACCGGGATTCGGGCTCGAGTTCGAGCGTCGAATCCTGTCCCTGCCCTACCGATCCGGCGAGATCGAGCTACCGGTGCACATTCTCTCCGTGGACGGGAGGTACGAGGATGCACCCGTCCTGTTGCTCAGCGGCGGCGTCGACGGCTGGAAGATGGACATGCATCCGTTGGTCAGTGCGTTCGCGAAGAACGCCGGAGTGACTGTTGTTGCCTTCGACCAGCCGGGAACTGGTGAATCACCGGTTCCTCTCGACGCTTTCGGTGACGAGGTGATCGACGGACTGGTGGCGACGGCTCGCGCCCTCGGCAATGGCCAGGTGGCACACCTGGGAGTCTCCTTCGGTGGCAACTTCGCCGTGCGGTCGGGGTTGACCGGCGCCGTCGATGCCGTGATCAACATCGGCGCCCCGGTCAAGGGCGCGTTCGAGACCGCGAACGCGGAGCGCCTGGTCTACGGCATGGGTGACATCGTCGGAAACGCACTGGGTTTCGATGCACCGGCAACCAAAGAGGCGCTGGTACAGGGTCTGCGTGCTTTCGATCGCAGTGTCTTGATGACCGCCGACGACGGCCGGACCCCGATGCTTGTGGTCAACGGGGCCGACGACGTTCACATCCCGCTCTCCGACACCACTCTCTTCGAGGAGCGCCCGAACACGCAGGTACACGTCATCCCGGATGCGGGGCACTGCGCAGTGACCAAGCTGCCCGAGTTGACGCCGATGATGATCGAGTGGCTACGAGATGCCCTGTCAGGAACCGCTCCACGAACCGGTCGATGATCCGCCGCCGAAGCTGGCAAAACGATACGTCGCAAGAACGGCCTTGTGATCGGTCGGCCACGGCGTCGGTGAAGCGATGAAGTTGTCCTGGGAGTTCTCCTCCACTCTTTTGTTGTGCACGATCGTCTTTCGCGGGCCGATGATCCCGACGGATCCCAGCTTCAGGTCGGAAGCGCGGTCGGCGAAGATGTAGTCGATCCGATCGCGTTCGTCTGCCTCGGGTGCCCAGGTGAGCTGTGAGGTGTCGACGTCGGGATTGTCGGACGGCCAGGTGAAGCCCGGGTGTGTGGCCGGGTTCGGGTACTTACTGCGGTAAGCGTCGACGAATCCGGCTTGGTCGAGCAGGCGGGTGGATTCCCAAGGAACGACTACACCGTTGTGGTCGAACAGATTTCGCGTGCCGTCGGTCCAATCCAGGGCCGAGGGTTCGTTGAAATCGCCACCGAGGATGACGGATCTGCCCTTGGCCCGTTCTTGTGCCGCATCGTCGACGAACGTCGAAATTGCCTTGGGTCGTCCCGAATTGATGTTCACGCGCTGAACCGTCTCGGGGTCCGTGACCGGACCGGACGACATCTTGTTCCAGCCGAACTCGGAGAACTCTCCGGGCTTGGGAACACCCGCGCCGTATCCGCGCGGTAGATACGTCGCGTAGGACGTGTAGGCCAGATGTGCCGAGTACGCAGCGATTTGTTTGCCGTCGACCGTCACGACTGCCTTGATCATCGAGTTCAGGTCGGCTGTTTCCTCGATCGGAAACTTGGAGAGAATCCCCACGTCGGAGGACGCTGCTCCGTAGAAGGTGGTTCCTGATTTGGTCAGCATGTCGGCCAATGCAGTTGTCGCAGTGCCGGCTTCCGACAGGAGAACTATCGACGCCTGTGTCGAGATGATCATGTCGGCGATCAGCTGCAGGCCACCGTTGATCTTGGTTCCGCCGTGCCAGGTGTTGAGGGAGAGCACTTTGATCTCCTGCGCGGGGCTCGCCCCCGCGACGGAGGTATTGGCACCCAATGTAAATGCGCTCGCGGTGACTGTGCCCGCGGCTACCGCCATCGCCTTGACCATCTGGCGGCGCGTCAATCCATTCATCAAATCCCGGCTCTCGTTGTCGTGTGCTCGAACCCCCGGAAGATGATTACCATCGCTACCTAAACGGACAGTTAACCAATTGCAAAATGGCAGATTTCCACAGAACGCCGTGCGGGCAATAGTCTTCTGATCGTGGTACTCAGTGAGCGTTTCCCCGGTAACAAGACCTTCGCGAAGGTTCGTGTCCTGCCGCCGGTGGTGAAGCTGCTCCTCCTCTCGATGGTGCTGTTCAACATCGGGTTCTATCTGGTTGTCCCCTTTCTGGCGGTGCACCTTTCGGAGGACCTCGGATTTGCAGCCTGGATTGTCGGCCTCGTCCTCGGATTGCGGATGTTCAGTCAGCAGGGCATGTTCTTCATCGGTGGAAGCCTCGCCGACAGGTTCGGCAAGCGTCCGATCATCCTGCTGGGCATAGCGGTTCGTGTGGTCGGTTTTCTGATGCTCGGTCTGGCAGAAAGCATGAGCGCGGTGATCGTCGGCGTGCTCCTGGTCGGCTTTGCTGCCGCGCTCTTCGCGCCCGCAGTGGAGTCGGCCAACGCAGAGTACGGACGCGAACTCGAGTCCGCCGGAGTTATGCGTCGTACCGATTTGTTTGCAGTGGAACAGATGTGCAGCCGCCTGGGAACCGTGATCGGCCCGGCGCTGGGAGCTGCTCTCCTGATGTTTCCGTTCTCGTGGACGGCGTCGAGCGCCGCGTTGCTCTTCGCGATCATGTGGGTCGGGTTCTTCATCTGGTTCCCCCGACCGGGCGATGCCCACGACGGCCCGGTGTCGACCTATACGCTGCGCGACGTCTGGCGAAGTGTCCTGACCAACAACAACTTTCTGCTCTTCGCGACGCTCTGCAGTTTTCAGCTGGTTGCGTACAGCCAGCTGTACCTGATGCTTCCGGAACAGCTCGAGCGCGGAATCGGTTCGCAGTCGGCGCTGGGATGGTTCTACGTGGGCGCGGCGGTGTTGGTGATCGTCGGGCAGGGACCGACGGTCGCGGTTGCCCACCGCATCGGGCATCGGCGCGCGATCACCTTCGGGCTTGTGCTCATTTCGGTGTCGTTCCTGGTTCCGCTGGTCACCGGCGTCGACTCCGCAGCTTCGGCGTCGACGCAGATAGTCGGTCTGGCGGTGTGGATCGGGCTGCTGCACCTGGGACAGATGTTGATGGTGCCGCCGATGCGAGACACCATCGCGATCCTCGGTCGTGAAAGCAACCTCGGAGCGCACTTCGGCATGCTCAACACGATCGGCGGTCTGCTCGCGCTCCTGGGAACCGTGGGAGTCGGATTCGTGTACGACCTCGTCGACAACGGCCACGCAGCGCCGGCGTCACCATGGGTGATCGTTGCGCTCTGCGTGGCCGTGTCGGCTGTGGTGTTGTGGGTGTGGTCAGGCCGAACGAAAGTTATCGACCCGCGATCGTCTGATTGATCTTTGCGACGAAATCTTCCAGCACAAACGGAATGGTGAGCGGGTTCGGCATGGACACCGCGTCACTGACGATGGGGTCCAAGCTGATCAGGCCTCCGGTCTCGACCACGTTCAGATTGGTGAACGCCGGCTGCGACTCCATCTCGGCGCGAGCCTTCTCGTAGTTGTCGAAGAGCAGGTAGTCGCACTCGAGGAGGTCGTAGTTCTCGGCGGAGATCTCGTAGTTCAGCTTGCCCGCGAACCGATCCTTCAATGCGGCAGGAGCCGTGAATCCCAGTTGCGTGAGCAGCTGAGCGCGCGCAGCCTCGGGGCTGAACGCTCGAAGATTTCCATCGCTCCAGCGAATGACGAGAGCTGCTGTCTTGCCTTCGAACTGGGGGTTCTCCGCGCGGGTGCGAACGATGAGGTCTTCGACTTCCTGGACCTCCTGCTTTGCCTGCGCGGGAACGCCCACAGCCGTACCGATACGAGTCGTGACTTCCTGCCAGGGCAGAACCCAATCCGTCTGATCGGCGGCGTGCAGCACCGTCGGCGCGATGGCGCTGAGCTGCTTGTACAGATCCTCGTCGATCGCGTTGTTGACGGCGATGATCAAGTCAGGCGCTGCAGCCACGATCGTTTCGATGTCGAAATCGGTGGTGGCGTTGGCCAATGGCGTCGGCTCGGCGCCCTGGACTGCAGAGTCGGCCCAGACGCCGATTCCGTCGTCGGTCGATCCCTTCCACACCGGGACCAGGACGGGCGTCAGCCCGAGGGAAAGCAAAACGTCTGCGTCGCCGATACCGACCGCTGCGATGCGGCTGGGTGCCTGCCCGATGGTGGTGGAGCCGAACTTGTGGTCGATCGTCACCGGGAAGGCGTTGGCCTCGGCGTGAGCACCTTCGGTGCCGGGAGTGGATTCGTCCTTCGCGCTGTCGCCACAGGCAGCAAGGGCGAAACCGGCTGCTGTTGCGAAAGTGACGGACAGCATGGCACGGCGGCTCAACATAGGGTTCACGGCAACCTCGGGTTTCATGGTTATGGGACCCTAACCATAGTGGAGTTGCTGTGTCGGCAGTGTTTGTTAACCTCCGCCCATGACGGCGGTTCTCGACTACACATCAGCAGGACCGTTCACCCGCATCGACGGGGTGGACATGCTCGCCCTCGAGTCGCTCTCCACCGACCCCGTGAAAATATGCCGGGTAGTGCCGTACCTGGTGGTCCAACCCACCGATGCTCAGTCGCTGAATCTGCCTGCCGACCGATTCGACGAAAACCAGATCCGGCCGGCAAGCGTTCTGCTCCAACACCTGCTTGCGCTCGATCCGGCACCGGTGACCTCCGCCCGTGAACCCGACAAGCGGCTCGTCGGAACCTGTCGGCACTTTGCAGTTTTGAGTTGTGCGTTTCTGCGCTACCGCGGTTTTGCCGCCCGGGTCCGTTGTGGTTTCGCCACCTACTTTCAACCGGGACAGGGCGTGGACCACTGGATCACCGAGTACTGGGACGACGCGGGCAAGCGGTGGATCCGCATCGATTCGGAGATCCTCGGACAGAACGTCCTTCCTCACGCCCATGATCTGCAGCCGGGAGAATTCCTCAGTGGTGGTGAGGCGTGGCTGGCATATCGACGCGGCGAGATCGACGCGTCCCAGTTCGGGGTGTACGGCACCGAGAACTGGGGGCCTGCCGAGATCCGCGGCAACGCAGTGAAGGAGCTCGCCGCGATGAACAAGGTCGAAACCCTGCCGTGGGACGAGTGGGGTCGTATGACGGACGCCTACGACGGAAAGACCGGCGCCGACTACGACCTACTGCTCGACGATATCGCCGCGGTGTGCGCCGGCGACGATCCCGTTGCCGTGCGAGCACTGTACGAGCACGATGACTTGCGCGTGCCGGACAAGCTGATTCGTTTCTGAGATGCTGGTGCGATGAATCCGGAGCATCGCCAACTCGATTACGGACTTCGATTCGACTGGGGGTTGCGCGGCGCCGAGGCGATCGCGGCGGGCGTCGATGTAGCCGTCGTGGTCGACGTCCTCTCGTTCACGACCACGCTGAGCGTCGCCGCCGACGCGGGAATCGACGTACTTCCCTTTTCCTGGAATGACGAGAGTGCGGTCGACTACGCGCGTGATGCCGATGCGGTTCTGGCTGTACGGCGAAGTGTGGCCAGAGAGGGTCAGATCAGTCTGTCTCCCAAGACGATTCGCGAGACCGAGGCGCCAAGTCGGCTGGTGCTGCCGTCTCCGAACGGGTCGACTATCGCGTTTGCGTTGGCGTCCGAGGTTGCGGTGTGTGTCGGCGCTTCCTTGAGGAACGCTTATGCCGTCGCGGATTGGATTGTGCACGAACATGGTCCGGGATCGCGGGTTGCGATAGTCGCATCCGGGGAGAAGTGGCCCGGTGGAGAGTTGCGCCCGGCGGTGGAGGATCTGTGGGGCGCCGGTGCAGTTGTCACGGCGCTGACCGCTGCTGGTTGGGACGGCCACGTATCGCCCGAGGCTCGGATGGCGGCGGATGCGTGGGCGGCGGTGGCGGATTCGTACGAGGACCGCCTGCGGGACTGTGCCTCAGGACGTGAGTTGATCGCCATGGGGTTTCCACACGACGTCGCCATCGCCTCGGAACTCGACGACAGCGACACCGTACCTGTTCTCGAAGATCGTGTGTTTCGAGGTCAGCGCACCGGGCGTCGGTTGAACAAACTCCGTGCCCAGAGGTAGGAGAGGAAGGTGATTGCGACGCACCATCCGATCGCGAGTATCGCGTTGTTTCCGATGGCTTCGCCGAGAAGAAGTCCTCGAAGAGTCTCGATGATCGGAGTGAACGGCTGATACTCGGCGAACCATCGCAACACGGTCGGCATCGAGTCGGTGGGGACAAAGCCGCTTCCCAGGAACGGCAAGAGGATCAACACCATTGGAAGGTTGCTGGCCGTCTCGACACTCTTGCTGACGAGGCCGAAGGCGACCGACAACCAGATCATGGCGATGGAGACCAGGACGAGGAGTGCAAACGTCGCGGCCCACTCCACGAAGCCTGCAGTGGGCCGGAAGCCGACGGCTATCGCTACGGCGATGACGACAACGAGGCTCACGATCGTCTGAAGGAGGCTGCCGAGAACGTGACCGGTCAGGACGGACGTGCGCGTGATCGCCATCGTTCGGAATCGTGCAATGATCCCGGCGGTCATATCGGTTGCGACGGAGATGGCAGTACCTTGTGCCGCTGATGCCACGGTCATCAGAATGATCGCCGGTGCAACGTAATTGACGTACTCGGCTCGACCGCCACCGCCGGGGCCGAGGCCGTTCCCGAGCGTTCCGCCGAGCACGTAGACGAACAGCAGTAGGAAAACGACTGGCATTCCGACGAGCATCACCGTCATCGACGGATATCGAAGGATGTGTCGAATACTGCGACGCAGCATGGTTTTCGAGTCCTGATAGGCAAGCGTCATGGTGGTCATCGCGCGTCGGTCCTTTCGGTGGCGGTCAGAGTCAGGAACACGTCGTCCAGGTCGGGTGTGTGCACGGAGAGTTCCTTGACGTCGATCGAGTGAGCGTCGAGTTGGTCGAGAAGAGAGCGCAGCGAGCGGACACCCCCGTCGCTGGGGACCTGGAGGACATAGGCGGCATCGTCACGTGAAGATTCGTCGAAAACAGCTGCAGCAGAATCGAGCTGATCTCGGTCGAAGAAGTGAAGACGAATGTGGCCGCCGGGGATGTGCCGTTTGAGTTCCGCTGCCGTACCTTGGGCGACGATCCGTCCCTGATCGAGGACGGCGATGTGGTCGGCCAGTTGATCAGCTTCCTCGAGGTACTGGGTCGTGAGGAAGATGGTGACACCGCCCTCGACCAACTCCCGGATGATCTGCCACATGGTGCGTCGGCTCCGGGGGTCGAGGCCGGTGGTGGGCTCGTCCAGGAAGATGATCTCCGGTCGTCCGATCAACGTCATTGCCAGGTCGAGCCGTCGACGCATGCCGCCCGAGTAGGTCGACGCCAGCTTGTCCGCGGAGTCGATCAGATCGAACTTCTTCAGGAGTTCTTCAGTGCGCGTTCGACGTTCGTCCTTGCCGAGATGGTGCAGGTCGGCCATGAGGAGAAGGTTTTCCTCACCGGACAGATAGTCGTCGACTGCTGAGAACTGCCCGGTGACGCCGATGCGCGAACGCACCGCGTCGGGATCGTCGGAAGGGTTGTACCCGGCGATGCGGATGTCGCCGCCGTCTGCGGGAACGAGGGTCGAGAGGATTTCCACGATGGTGGTCTTGCCGGCGCCGTTGGGGCCGAGGAGTGCAAAGACGGTTCCGCGGTCGACGGAGATGTCGATTCCGTCCAGTACCGTCTTGTCGTCGTAGGCCTTCTTCAGGCCCGTCGCGGTGATGGCTGGTTTACGGGACATCAGCGTTCCTTTCGCTAGATCTTCTTGTTGGATTCTTCTCGAGGCTCCGAACGTCGAATGACGATGTCGCCGTAACTGGTGTGTGCCCGGACGTCTACCCGGCGTTCAGTGGAAGCCGGACCGTGCGTGGCATTCATCTGGTTGTCGACGCGGCCGAAGGACGTATGAGCGTCGAATCGCGCGGCGGTTCCGGATCGAACACCGATATGGATTCGTCCGGCGGCCGTCTTGGCGGATACGACTCCACTCTCGATGGCCTCGAAGCGGATGTCGCCGTTGGCGGTTGCGGCGCTCGCATCGGATTCGGCATGCTCGACGGCGACGCTTCCGTTGGCGGTCTTCGCCTTCAGTGCGCCGGTGATCGTGCCGATGTTGATGTCGCCGTTGGAGTTCTTGACCTCCGCGTTGCCGTCGACGCGGCCGATGCGGATGCTTCCGGACCCGGTGCTCGTGTCGATGTCACCGGCCACGTGCTCGACGATGATCGCGCCGGCCCCGGTGCTGACGTTGAGCGGCCCGGTGGTTTCCAGTGTGCAATCGCCCGCGGAAACCTTCACCCGTGATCGTCCGAGAGTGCCTTCGCTACGGAGGTTGGCAACTGCGGCAGTGCCTTCGAGTTCCGAGCCGGAGGGAAGCTGAACGGAGATGTCCACAGATCCTGTCTTCCCGAAGATGCCGAGGCCGCGCTGTTTCGGAGTCTTGATCTGCAGCCGGCCACCTGCGAATTCGACGCGTGTTTGTTCGGCGACTCGAACGTCGACCTCGCGAGACGAGTTGCTGGGCAACACTTCCACGACAGTGTCGTTGCGGCTGCTCGCCGTGATCCGGATGTGTCCGACTGCCACGTCGAAGTTCAAGGTGATGGGGTCAGGTGTGCTGAATGTAGGCATGGTGATACTCCCGATGAGGTTGTCTCGGTTGATGAAAGAGGGTGGTGCGAAAGATGAAGCCGGTGTCAGTGCACCCAGCCGCTGAAGCTTTCGGAACCTTGGGACGTGCGCTGTCTCGGAGTGCTTCTGTTCGCGCCGCCTTCCAGAGCCGTTGCAGCCGAGCGAACCAGCCACGCGTTGACGGAGATCCCGGCTTCCCGGGCCGCCGCCTCGATCCGGTCTTTGAGGTCTTGCCCCAGCCGCAGGTTGATTCGAGTCATCGAGGCGTCGTCGGACTCCGTGACGGGGCGCGGTGCCGGAGTCGGGTCCTCTTCGACGGGGGCTGGAACCGGTTCACTGATGGCTGGTGCCACCACGAATTCGGGTTCGCGTCCCCGCAGGCGCAGGTCCACCGAACCCGGGGCGAGGTCACGCGTGATCTCGGCGGCTGCCGCAGACAATGCGTCGAGAAGGGTGAGTCGCACTGCTGATTCCAGCGGTGCGGTCAAACGATCGGCGAGTGCCTTTGCGTCTTCTCCGCCTGCTTCGGCCGCCACCGCGAGTTCGTGGCGAAGGTTGTCTACGTACGGTGTCAAGTCCATGGCATCACTATGGCACCACTTTGGTGCCACCGCAATAGTTTGGTGGCACATTCGTGTGAATTTGGTGAGAATTGCCAGGTCATCGGGGTGGTTGGCGATTCGGTCCGCGGCAGGCTGGCACACTCGTAAGGGTGAGTCCTGCCGAATCGAACCGCCGACGCCGCATCGTGCTCTGGATTGCCGGGGTGCTCGGCGTCGTGATCGTGGTTGGGGTGGTGGTCGTCGCGATCGCACCATCGCGGTACCTGCCCTGGGACACGGCTGAGTTCCCGGCGGTGGACGCGAGTGCGCTCACGTCTGATCAAGGTCGGGTGCTCGAGCTACTGCAATCCGAGCATGAGCAGGACCGTCCGGGCACCTTCTATTCCGACGGCATCGACGAAGAGTGGTGCGCCGACTTTGTCAGCTGGATCATGAGGGAAGCGGGTCGACCGTTGTCCAACCCGAACTCCGGAAGTTGGCGCATCCCGGGGGTGTACACCTTGCAGGAGTATTACCAAGGGATCGGCGCGTACGCCGAGAACGGCAGCGGGTACACCCCGAATGTGGGTGATGTGGTGATCTACGACAGTTCGAGATGGGTCGGTCAGCACACCAACATCGTTGTGGCAGTGGACGGCAACTCTGCGGTCACGGTTGGCGGCAACGAGTTCGGCAAGGTGCGGGTTCATGATCTGGACTGGCAATCCGACTCTGCCGTCGTGGGATTCGGAAAACTTCACCCCTGATCGTTGCTCTTCGGAGACAAGGCGAACCACCGCGCCGACGCACGTGCCTCGTCGCCTGCGTCGATGTGCAGCGTGTTCGTGCCGGTTCGCACGCTCACCTGCTCACCTCTCTTGATGGGCTGGGTGTACTCGAGGATCGCGCGAAAGGGCCCGCTTCGTAATCTGTCGGGCAGCGCATCTTCCACGGGCTGCCAGTAGATTGCGTTGTTCACGTGATCGAAGGGGTCGAAATCGCTCGAGCGCAACGGGAACGGCGTATCCGCTGACGGCGTCGTGTCCGGGGTCGGGTCGATCCACCGACGCCAGTGAAGATGCTGGTCCACGGCCGTTGATGCCAGGGCAGCGGTGAACTTCTCACTGATGGATGCCGGCATTCCCGTCTTCGGGTCGATGTTGATCCAGAACGCCTCGGTTTCGATCAACCCGCCGCCATCGGATCTGATGCGAACTCGCATCGAACACCACTTGTTCGACAGGCCTGAACACCAGCGCTGCAGGTGAACTCGATCCGGCCAGACGACCGGTTCGAGTACATCGATCACCGTTCTTCGTACCATCCACAGCGGGTGTGTATCCATGGCGCCGCGGTCGACGAGATTATCGAAGCCCGCGTCTTGGAGGTAGCGCGCGATCGCGTCGAGGCGCAGTTGTTTGTCGGTGTGGATGTCACCCGTACGCACCGGCCACGAGGCCTGGAAGATGCTTCCGGTTGTCGGTAGTTCGGCCAGCGCTACGTGGTCGTCGACTTTTGTACGGTTCATCGGATGTGGGCTCCCGGTGTTCGCTTGGTTGGGTGGCTTCACGCTTGCGTTACCCGATGGTGGGATCTTGAACCATCGGAGTTCATCGTTTTCTGAATCCAGTTTTCGATGTACTGTCGCATGTATGGATATCGAGGGCGTAGATGTGGTGACCAACGTGGCGGTGCTTGCGAGGTTCGGGCATGCACTGTCCGACGAGACTCGGACACGGATACTGCTCGAACTGAAGACCGCCCCGCGGTATCCGTCCGACCTCGCTGAAACACTTGCTGTGACCAGGCAGAAGCTGTCCAACCATCTGGCGTGCCTGCGCGGTTGCGGCTTGGTGGTGGCCGTCCCGGAAGGGCGCCGGACCAGATACGAACTCGCCGACGCACATATCGGTCAGGCTCTCGACGACCTGCTCGGGGTCGTACTCGCGGTGGATCCGTCGTACTGCCCGGACAGCGAATCAGAGGGGTGCTGCTGATGGTTGCGCCCGTTGACGGTGTCGGGCTCTCGACTGACCGGCGTGCGCTCTTGTCGAGAAGAATTCGCATCTTCGTGGCGATCACGATCAGCTACAACGTCGTCGAAGCGATCATCGCGCTGGCGGAGGGCACACGAGTGTCGTCCGCAGCACTGTTCGGTTTCGGCCTCGATTCGGTGATCGAAGTGTCCTCGGCGGCAGCTGTTGCCTGGCAGTTCTCGGCGCCGGATCCGACGAGCCGTGAGAAGGCGGCACTGCGAGTGATCGCATTCTCGTTCTTCGGGCTCGCTGCGTACGTCTCGTTCGACGCGATTCGGTCGCTGTTCGGTCTGGGGGAAGCTCAGCACACGAGCGTCGGAATACTCTTGGCTGCGGTGAGTTTGGTGATCATGCCGGCCCTGTCCTATGCGCAACGCCGAGCGGGTCGGGAGTTGGGTTCGCTGTCGGCGGTCGGGGATTCGAAGCAGACGCTGCTCTGCACTTACCTCTCTGCTGTCTTGTTGGTCGGTTTGCTGCTCAACTCGCTGCTCGGCTGGTCGTGGGCGGATCCGATTGCTGCACTGGTCATCGCCGTCATCGCGGTGAAAGAAGGCATCAACGCGTGGAAGGGTGATCCGTGCTGCCCGGTTGTGGCTGTGCCCGAGAGCGGTGACGAGTGCGACTGCTGCTGAGTGAACACAGGTTTTGTCGAGTGAGCACTCGCTGCGGTGCGTCAGAGCGGGTGTTCACTCGATGAAAGGCGTGCCGACTTCTGCGCGGCCCTTGATGTGCGCGGCGCGTTGCTCGAGAAGGCGCCGCAGATACGGGCCGACAGCCAACCTCAGTGCCAGGTGTCCGAGCGCCCCGAAGGGGGCCGTAACCGTGAAGCGGTCATGCATCCGCGTCCACCCACCCGGCTGAACGTCGAAGACGTGTCGGAGAGCGATGACGAGTGCGACTACTGCTGAGTGGGCACAGGTTCAGCTGAGTGAACACCCCCACAAGTACGCCACAGCCTGTGTTCAGTCGAGGAAAAGGGTGTCAAGCCTGGTTTGCGATCCCGGCAAGCGGGTACGGGTCGGTGACCTGCGGTTCATCCGCGACGGGTGATGTTTTCGCCTTCCAGCCCCTCGAGACTGAGTAAGGGAAGTGCATTCTGTCGAAAGGAACGCTGATGACTGCTCCACCGCGGGAACCCGCGAATCACCCTGTCCGGCAGGGTTTCGCGGTAGGTACGACGTTTGCAGCAGCAATTCTGCTGCTCACCGCAGGCATTGTCGCTCTGCTTCAGGGCATCGCGGCCGTTGCCGACAACAATCTGTTTGTCGTGGGTATCAACTATACGTACAAGTTCGACATCACGACGTGGGGTTGGATCCACATCATCTTGGGCATCATCGGGATCGTGGTGGCCCTCGGCCTCTTCACCGGTGCAGTGTGGGCCAGGGCGGCGGCAATCGTCATTGCGTCGCTCTCGATCATCGCCAACTTCTTGTGGATGCCGTATTACCCACTGTGGTCGATCCTGGTCATCGCGCTCGATGTCGTTGTGATCTGGGCGGTCGCGACCTGGGACAGGGACAGAGTCTAGGCACCGAACAACCCGAGAGCAGTTGGTCCCGACCGAGTCGACTCGGTCGGGACCATCGCTCGTGCGTGGGACATTTCGACAGGGTGTGGCTCGGATCAGTCTGGGAGTCGACGCATTTCGGCGACGGTCAGGCCGAGGGAATCGAGACGGGCCATGATGCTCCGCATAGCCGTGTGGTCCGCGACGGGTCCGTACAAACTGGTGAACCCGCCGGCCGCACTGGCGACACTGAGTTCAGGAAATGCGGCCTTGACGCGGTCCGACACTTCGCCGTCGATGAGGAATTGATACCGAGTGGGAGCATTCATCAGTATCCGCTCCATTTCGTAGGGCCATGAGGTTCGAGAAGGCAGCGCTCCGAGCCTCGAAATCGCATGTCGTCAAGTGCAATCGGCGTCGCTGCCCGATCCAGGACTCCGCATCCGTGGGATCCAGTCTTACTCCCGTACGCGCTCGGGGCGTCATCCCCTACGGGTGAATGTCGTCGCGGGTCCGTTCATCCCTTTTGTGTGAGGCTCCGTAGAGTCGCCACCCCTAGTGTCGACCGGGAGAGAGAAGAGGTCGGCATGGGATCTGTCATCGGGGATCTGTTACCCCTCGCGGTCGGCGTTGCGGTATCGCCGATCCCGATCATCGCGGCAATCTTGATGTTGTTGTCCAAGCGTGCCGGCAGCACGAGCGTCGGGTTCGCGCTGGGCTGGATACTGGGAATCGTCGTCGCCACCGTGATCTTCGTGCTTCTGTCCAGCAAGCTCGGTGACTCCGAAGGTGATCCGTCAGCGACAGTGTCGTGGATCAAGCTGGCGTTGGGTGTATTGCTTCTTGCGTTCGGAGTCAAGCAATGGCGCGGACGCGGAGGCGAGCACGAAACCCCGAAGTGGATGCACGCCATCGATGACATGACCGCTGTCAAAGGCCTCGGCTTGGGCTTCGCTCTGGCTGCGATCAATCCGAAGAATCTGATGATGTGTATCGCGGCCGGAATCTCGATCGGATCCGCGTCATTGGGCTCCGGAGAAGTTGTTGTCGCCATTCTGGTTTTCACGATCATCGCGGCCTGCACAGTGTGCGTGCCCGTGATCGGCTACCTCGTTGCCGCGGAGCGACTGCGTGGTCCGCTGGCCAAGCTGAAGGTGTGGTTGCAGGAAAACAACGCCACGGTGATGAGTGTGTTGATCCTGGTTATCGGTGTTGTTCTCATCGGCAAGGGCATCGGCGGTCTCTGACAACTGGAGGTAGTTATGGGATCGCTGCTACTGCAACAGATCCCGCTGGCGCTCGGGATCATCATGAGCCCGCTGGCGGTTGTCGCCGTTGTGGCCGTACTGTTTTCCGAACGAGCGCGTATCAACAGCATTGCGTACCTGATCGGGTGGTATCTCGGAATAGTTGTCGCGCTGGCCGGTTCGTACGTCATCTTGACCGCACTCCAGGTTCATCAGCGCACACACCCTCCGCTGTGGGTGCCCATCATCCATCTCGTTCTCGGGGCAACTCTGCTGGCGGGTGCCTGGTTCGTCTACTCACGCAGTCGTCGCGGGGTTCAGGCGATGGCGGCTGCAGTTGCCCCTGGCGACGTTGTGGCTGCGGCCCCTCAGCTGCCGAAGATGCTGCAATCGGTTGAGCACTTCCAACCAATGCGATCCGGTGTGCTCGGTTTCGCGCTGTTCGTTCTCAACCCCATCGACATGTCGTGTGCCATCGCAGCAGCGATGAACCTTCGTCTCAGCACCGTGGCACCGACGTCGCAGATCGTCTCGGCCGTGATCTTCTCGCTGGTGTCCGTGACCTCGGTCGCGGTACCTGTTGCCCTCCTGCTGATCAAGAAGGACGAGGCAACCGAACCGCTGCTGAAGATCCGCACCTGGATAGCCACCAACACGCACTTGCTGAACGTCGGGCTCCTCGTCCTGATCGCGGCGATGCAGATCAGTAAAGGGGTGCAAGGACTATGAGTGCTCCGCACACGCGGACCTGGTGGGTCTTCGGGTCGTTGTCCGACTATCAACGCGCTTGGCTTCGCCCCGACATCATTGCGGGCCTTACGGTGTGGGCTGTCCTTGTTCCGGAAGCGCTCGCGTACGCCACCATCGCCGGAGTTCCGCCGGTGGTCGGGCTTTATGCTGCGGTTCCGTCATTGATTCTGTATGCAGCAGCCGGCAGTTCGCGCCATCTGATCGTCGGGCCGATGTCGGCGACCGCAGCGTTGTCCGCGGCGATGATTGCGCCATTGGCTTCAGGAAACGACGGCCGATTCATCGCGCTGTCGGCGGCATTGGCGATCGTGACCGGGCTCGTCGGACTGCTCGCAGGATTCATGCGCCTCGGATTCATCGCGTCCTTCATCTCCGAGCCGGTTCTCAAGGGATTCATCGTCGGTCTGGCGCTCACGATCATCATCGGTCAAGTACCCAAACTCCTGGGCGTGGACAAGGGGGAGGGAAACTTCTTCGTCCAGACGTGGACAGTGGTGAAGGAACTGGGTGAGGTCGACCTACCGACCGTGATCATCGGATTGCTCAGCCTGGCAATGGTCCTGGGCGTCAAGCGATGGCTTCCGCTCGTACCGGGTTCGCTCCTCGTCGTGCTGCTGGGCATTACCGCAGTAGCGTTGTTCGGCCTCGACGATCGTGGCATCGACATTGTCGGACACATCGACTCGGGCCTGCCGTCGATGGGTCTGCCGAGTGGTGTGGGAGCCGAGGACTACCTCGACCTGGTCGGACCTGCGGTCGGCGTTCTGCTCATCGGTTTCGCCGAAGGTCTTGGCGCTGCAAAGACATACGCGGCCAAAGCCGGCTACACCATCGACGCCAATCGTGAACTGGCAGGACTGGGTGCGGCCAATCTCGGATCGGGTCTCTGCTCGGGAATGGTGGTCAACGGCAGCCTGTCGAAGACCGCCGTCAACGGAGGAGCGGGCGCCAAATCTCAGGTCAGCGGACTGGTGGTCGCGGCGCTGACGCTGGTGACACTGCTGTTTCTCACCGGCCTGTTCGAGAAGTTGCCAGAGGCGACGCTCTCGGCTGTGGTCATCGCAGCAGTGATCGAACTGGTCGATTTCGCCTCCCTCGCAGCGCTGTACCGGGTGTGGACGAAGAGGTTGGGCAGTATCTACGGGCACGCTGCCCGGGCCGATTTCGCGGCGGCGATCGCGGCGATGTTCGGGGTTCTCCTCTTCGACACGTTGCCCGGTCTGATCATCGGAATCGCCGTCTCGATGTTGCTGCTCCTGTATCGGGTCTCCAAACCGCACGTGGCCGCTCTGGCCAAGGACGGCACGCGCTGGGTCGACATCAGTGGGCATCCTGATCTGAAGACACTCGACGGCGTCGTAGTGGTCAGGGTCGAAGCGGGGATGTTCTTCGCCAATGCCGATCACGTGCGTGATCAGATCACCGGTCTGGTGACCGCCGGCACCACCATGGTCGTTCTCGACGCCGAGACGTCACCGTTCATCGACGTCAGCGCTGCGCAGATGTTGGCTCAGCTTCGAGATTCGTTGGCACGCAGAAATGTGAGCTTCCGAGTGGCACGCGACATCGGGCAGTTCCGCGACGTTCTGTCCGGTGCCGACCAGGGCGCGCTGAAGGTCGACGTCTATCCGACCGTCTCGAAAGCGCTTGCAGGTCGAGACAACACCTCAGCGTGATGTCCGTAGCCAGATTCCCAGGGGACCGGAATCTTTGGCCACTGATCCGACGATCGACGACGCGACAACCACGATGGCCGAGAAGATGAACAGCCAGCCGATGACGGTGAACATCACGCCCAGAAGACCGAACTCGTCCTGCGACGTCTTTGTCATTCGGGGGAGGAAAAGAGTGCCGGCCACGTGCAGTCCGGTCAGGCCCGTCGCGGTGAGCAATCCTGACCCGACGCACATTCGAGTGGTCATGCGATTGGCCGTCAGCAGCATGGGCACGGCTGTCCACACGAGTGCCCACACGACGTAGACCGCTGTGAACTCCAGGACTCTGCCTACTCCCGGAACACCATTCAGTTCACGGCACAGGGCCGCACCGACCACCGACGCGGCCACGACGCACACTACCGCGAACCACCGCCACGCCTGACGGAGTGTCGCCGTCGGCACCCTCCAGATCCGTCCGTACATCCGGCCGAGAGCGCGAGCGTAGGACGTGGAACTGATCAGCAGCATGAGCAAGCCGACAATCCCGAACGCTGCCGCGGTAGAGGTACTGGTCAATACGGTGTCGGGGAGTTGGACGCCGAGCTCGTCTTTGGCGGCATCAGCCAACGGCTTCAGCTTCTCCAAGGTCGACGCTGCAATCATGACCGGGAGCAATGACGTAAAGGCCTGGGCCGCCAAAGTCATGGCGCTGTCCACGAGCCCGACTTCGAAGACCCCGATGGTTGCATCAGTCGCCAACCGTCGACTGGGTGTACGTCTCGCCCACACGGTCAATCGATCGCGCGTATCGGAATACAGCTTCGGGGGCATGGAAGCAGTCTTGCTCAGATGAGTCCGCCGCGTCGCGCAGCCTTGAGCGCGTCGCGTCGGTTGCTCACTTCCAACTTGCGATAGATCCCGCGAAGATGCGTCTTGATGGTGTTGACGGAAAGGAACAGCGTGTCGGCAATGGACTCGGTGGTGTCTCCGGAAGCCAGTTCACGGAGCACGGTGTATTCGCCTGGCGTGAGGATCGGTGCACTCACCAATTCTTGTGGGCGAATGCGGCTACGTACCTGTTCGGCAAATGCTTCCTGATCGCCGAAATGTCCACTGAACTCGTCGAACACCGGCCGCAGGGATGCGCCGTAGTCGAGGAAGGGGCGTAGCAGGCTACCGGCTTCCGAGGCGCGCAGCGCTTTGTGGAGGGAGCGAAACGACTTGCGCTCGTGACCTGTTGCAGCGTGGATCCCGGCTTCGAGTGTCCAGGCGTAGACGTGATGTGCGAGCAACGGGATTTCGGAGGACCCGAGAGCTTCGGAAACTTCGACGAGTGCTTCCGCGAACTTGTTGGACGAGAAGGCGACGGCACCCCGTGCGAGATGTATCTCCGACGTTTCTCCGAATTGATCGGCTGCGTCACGCACGAGTCTCGCTGCCCATTCCACTTCGCCGACGGAAAGGCATGCGTGGACGACGGGTGGTAGAAGAGCCAAGGTCGCGAACGCAAAGGTACGTAATTCGATCGCGCTGAGCATCGCGTCGCGGACATCGGCGGCGGTCGAGCGTCGGTCGGTCGAGCCGTCGAGACTGTGAAGGCCGAAGGTTACGACGGAGTGCCACCCGAACACCGGCGCGCTGGCGCCGAGAACGTCTGTGCTCCGGTAGTTTCCGATTGTCGGGATGCGGTACGGGAGTTCGCTCGAAGCGCAGAGATATGTGGCAAAGGCGGCCACCGACGCGGACAACTCGTACTCCGCAGTCGTCGTGATGCGATGTTCGACCGCGTAGTCGAGAGCGTAGACGGAGTGAGCCCTCATCGCCCCGATGTCTCCGCTGAGAGAAGCTACGTAGCCCAGTCCGGTCAGCGACTTCAAGACGAATCGCGCCCTGCCCCGTATTGTCCCGAGTGCGACGGCTTGAGTGTATTCGACAGTCGCCCTGTCGAACTCACGTCGCAGTAAGTGTGCCGTCGCCAATTCCATGTGTGCGTAGGCTTCGATGTCGGAGTGGGTGCTTTTCTGACGCCGCTCCAGACGTGCCGCCAGCGGCTCGTTGTCGGAAGTCGCCGTAACGCAGGAGATTTCCAGGCTCATCGCCAGGAACAATGGATCTTCTGCAATCGGTGGATGAGTTGCCTCGAGAAGATCGAGGCACGTGGTCGCCGAGGTCACGTCACCGGAGTGGAGGGCGGCCGCCGCCAGCACCAGTCGGGTGATCGGGGATTCCGAAACCTGCGTCGACACCGATTCCAGGACTCGCACGACGTCCCCGCAGTGCCCGTCGAGTACGAGGCCCAGCCCGCAGCGTTCGAGAAACGCGAGAATGCGGTGTGGGTCTCCGATCGACACCTCGAGTTCGAGCGCCTCGAGTTCGAAGTGATTGCTTTCGAACCAGCTTGCTGCTCGCAGGTGTACGCGGTTTCTCTCGACGTGATCGACGCGACGGAACTCTGCCCGAAGGTGCTCGCGCAAGAGAGGGTGATAGCTGAACCACGTTGTGTGGTCGGCGGAATCGGTACGGGTCACGGGGAAGTTGAACTGAATCAGCGAGTCGATCTCGGATAGAGCGTTCGAGTCCGTCAGAGTTTCCGCCAGTTGGGCGGAGAAAGAATCGACCACCGATGTTCGCAACATGAACGAGGTGACATGTTCGGGCAAGGACGTCAGTACCTCGTCGACGAGAAAGTCGGCGATCGGGCGGGGTGTGTGCGTGAACTCGTTCAGTGCATCGCCGATGTCACTGCGGCCGGCCAGAAACGCGGCGGTCAGGCGAACGACGGCGCCCCACCCCTTGGTGAAGTTCTCGACGATTGCGAGTTCGTCGTCGCGCAGCGTGATGTCGTACTCGCCGAATATCGCGGTGATCTCGGAGCGATCGAAAGCGAGATCGGTGGATGCAAAGCGGGTGAGTCGGCCGTCGAGAGCCAGACGATGCCACGTGAGCGGTGGTTCGTAGCGGGCGGCAACGATAATCGACAGGTTGCCCGGGGTCTGTGTGAGTATCCGGTCGAGGAGACCGATCGACATCGGATCGTGGAGGGTGTGAACGTCGTCGAGGATCAACGTTGTTCGGCGCTCGTGCGTTTCGAGGGTTTCCGCAAAGTGCGCGAGCCACTGCTCGACGGGCGGCCTGGATCCGGTCTGCACGGGGAGCCTCTGGCGGGCCGCATCGACGGAGGTCGCGATCGCCTCGGCGAGGTATTCACACAGTATCGACACGTTGTTGTCGCGCTCGGCCAACGTCAGCCAGGCCAGCGCAACATCAGGGGAGGCTCGGGAATATTCGCGAGCCCAATCGGCCAGAAGTAGGGTCTTCCCCGCACCGGCCGGAGCCGAGAGCAACCCGACAGGCCCGGGGCCTGAGCCTTTGGTGGCAGTGGATGCGGTGAGTTTGCGGTGCAGGCGCGGACGCGCCACCAGTCCTTTCACGGCAGTTGGCGGGTGAAAACGACCGTTGAGTGCGGCGCCTGGCACGTGCGCTTGCCCGACGCGGTGAGACGCGTCGAGCGTTACTGCAGCGGCATCACGAAATGGGCTGCTCATCCGACTCCTGTTCGACTGGCTGCACTGGACGTGACCGCTGGATCGAAATTTTGAACGAGTTAGATGATGTGAAACTACCCAATTCGGACACCAAATAAGCGTCCAAGTCGAATATTCGGACCAAAGTCCCTGATTTAGCGGAGTGAATTTCGAACAATGAATGGTGTCGCCAGTTCTACCGCCCGAACGGCGGGGTGCGAGCAAACCTCGAATAGCGGTCGAATACCTTTTCCAGGCCCACGAGATCCGGATCTGACAACAAGGCTGCCAGAAGTACACGTGCCTGCCCGGCTCGAAGATCGGTGGAAAATACAGCGCCTGCGGCGATCAAGTCGTGCCCGCCACCACCGCCACCGTAAACCGGGGAGATTGGCCCCGAGGGCACCCGAGTTGTCACGGCTACCGGAATGTGAGCGCCTACGCAGTCTCGTACGGCCTCGACTATCGTCGGATTGGCATTTCCCGAACCGAGTCCGTCGAGAACAAGTCCCTGCGCCCCGGCGTGCACGCAGGCGTCGATCTGTACGCGGTCTGCCCCGGGATATACGGCGATGATGTCGACGCGGGTATCCGAAATCGGATGCCACGGCAATGGTTCGGGAGTACGCAGCAGGAGCTGATCGATGTGCACGCGGCGGAAGGCATCGAGTGCCGTCGTATCGGACTTTCGCGTACCTGCGGCTGGATGGACCGAACCGCCGAAGGCGATGAGGACACCACGCCCGTGTGACGAGATGTCCAGTCCGGCTGAGATCGCCGCGGCGAGATTCGAACGAGCGTCGGATTCGGGATGGTCGAAAGTGCGCTGCGCGCCGGTGAAGACCACCGGGCGTTGGTCGTCGTGGTGCAGGTCCAACAAGAACGCAGTTTCCTCCATCGTGTCGGTGCCGTGAAGCACGACCACCGAGTCGAGTCCGGGATCTTTCAATTGATCGGCTACGGCGTCGCGAACACGATCCATGTCCGCGAAGGTCATGCTCGAGCTGTCCTTCGACATCACGTCGACGACTCGAAGCTCGATGTCGGTCTGCTCGTTGCCGACCAGATCTGCACCGGTGATTGCGGGCCGGCTGATTCCATGCGCATCCCGGGTGCTGGCGATGGTGCCACCGGTAGTGACAACTGCGACTTTCGACACTGTGGTCCTTTCACGTCAAGCTGCGGGGTGGTGGATGGCCAACTCGCGAATACGATTCCTGGCGGCGTACCAACCAATCATCAAGAGCGGTGCGATGATCGCGATGGATCCGACGGTCCACGTTCCAACAGGGTTGTCGAATGCCATCAACACGATAACGACCGCAAGAAAGACCAGTGTCGCGATCCCGGTGTACGGTGCGCCGAATATGCGGAAGGAAGGGCGAGTGACTTTGCCTTGTTTCGCAAGTTGCCAGAGCCTCAACTGGCACAGCACAATTACCGCCCATGCACTGATGATGCCCAGTGCCGCAAGATTGAGGACTATTTCGAAGGCCTGCGCTGGGACAACAGCATTGAGCCCGACGCCGAACAGGATGACCACGCCGGTGAGTGCGATTCCCCCGTATGGCACTCCGGCTTTGTTCATTCTGGCAGCGAAGGCAGGCGCCGAACCGGCCGTCGCCATCGAATGGAGTATTCGTCCGGTCGAATACAATCCGGCATTGAGGGAAGACAACGCCGCCGTGAGAACGACCAGATTCATGATCGCATCTGCGCCTTGGATGTTGATCGAACCGAAGAATGTGACGAATGGACTTTCACCGGCGTGGTATTCGGTGTACGGGAGCAACAGTGAGAGCAGCAGGACCGACCCCACGTAGAAGACGAGGATCCGAATGATCACTGTGTTGATCGCCTTGGGTATCACCTTCCGGGGATTTTCGGTCTCTCCAGCCGTGGTCCCCACGAGTTCAATTGAAGCGTAGGCGAACACGACGCCCTGAATCACCACGACTGCCGGCAGTATTCCGTTGGGGAACAGCCCACCGTTGTCGGCGATCAGGCTGAATCCGGAGGAATGCCCTTCGATGGGCGTGCCGAAGAGTACGAAATAGACACCGAACCCGAGGAATGCGGTCAAGGCCACGACCTTGATCAACGCGAACCAGAACTCCAACTCTCCGAAGACTTTCACGGACACGAGATTCAGTCCGAGAACCAGCAACACCGCGATCAGAGCGAACATCCACTGATCGATGTGTCCCAGTGGCGCCCAGTACTTTTTGAAGAAGTTCATGTACAACGCCACAGCCGTGACGTCGACCACGGCAGTCATTGCCCAGTTCATCCAGTACAACCAGCCCGCAGCGAAAGCCATCTTTTCGCCGAAGAATTCGCGTGCGTAGGAAACGAAGGATCCGGAAGTCGGTCGGTGCATCACCAGTTCGCCGAGCGCCCTCAGGATCAGGAACGCGAAGAATCCGCACAGCGCGTACACGAGAACCAAGGCCGGGCCCGCCTGTTGCAGTCGCCCTCCCGCCCCCATGAAAAGGCCGGTTCCGATCGCGCCACCGATCGCGATCATCTGAATTTGTCTGGGGCCGAGCGCCTTCTGATATCCGAGATCCTCCTCAGTGGCAACTTCGGCGCGGCCTGTCTCTTCCCGTTCGACGGTCATCAAACCTCCTCCGCAACAGCGGTGGCATGAGGCTTCTCCCCCGAAACGCGGAGATTGGCGAGATGTTCGGGGCTGAGCAACCGATCGAGTTCCTCGCGGTCGAGCAGGCCGGCTTCGATTACGAGATCGGCGACGCGACGCCCGGAAATCAACGCCTCCTGGGCGATCCGAGTGGACGCGGTATATCCGATGTAGGGGTTGAGCGCGGTGACGAGGCCGATGGAGTCTTCGACTCGGGCGCGCAGCAGTTCGGTGTTAGCCGTGATGCCGAGTACGCACCGGTCCGCCAAAATGCGGCAAGCCGCACCGAGGTGTCGCATTCCTTCGGACAGTGAGTGCACGATGATCGGCTCGAAAGCGTTGAGTTGGAGCTGACCGGATTCCGCAGCCATCGTGATCGTCACGTCGTTGCCGATGACTTCGTACGCGACCTGATTGAGGACTTCGGGAATGACAGGGTTGACCTTGCCCGGCATGATCGACGAACCTGCCTGCACCGGTGGAAGATTGATCTCGTTCAATCCCGCTCGCGGGCCCGAAGAGAGCAGTCGGAGATCGTTGCACACCTTGGACAACTTCACAGCGACCCGCTTGAGGACGCCGGAGAGGTGGACGAACTGGCCCACGTCTTGGGTCGCTTCGACCAGATCCGTTGCCAACACCAGCGGCAGTCCGGTCAGTGCGCCCAGGTCGGAACAGGCCACCTCGGCGTAGCCGGCGGGTGCGTTGAGGCCAGTGCCGATAGCAGTCGCGCCGAGGTTGATCTCGTGAACGAGAAGAGCGGCCTCAGCCAGACGCGCCCGATCCTCCTCGATCATGACCGCGTAGGTGCCGAACTCCTGACCCAGAGTCATCGGCACGGCGTCCTGCAGTTGGGTGCGTCCCATCTTCACTGTGTCGGCGAACTGAAGAGATTTGGTCGTGAATGCGTTCTGGAGTGTAAGAAGTGCATCCAGCAGGTCATCGATCGCGAAGATCGTCGAGATATTCACGGCCGTGGGGTAGACGTCGTTGGTCGATTGGCTCAGGTTCACGTGTTCATTGGGGTGAAGCCGTTCGTAGTCGCCGCGCTGGTGGCCGAGGATTTCCAACGCGCGATTGGCGATGACCTCGTTCGCATTCATGTTCGTCGACGTGCCGGCGCCACCCTGGATGACGTCCACCACGAACTGTTCGTGCCACCGCCCGTCCACGATCTCCTTGCATGCCTGTGAGATGGCCTCCGCGCGCGGGCGGTCGAGGATGCCCAGCTTTTCGTTTGCGCTGGCTGCGGCCCACTTGACGTAAGCGATGCCGCGGATCAGATGCGGGTTCGTGGAGATTGTTCGACCAGTGATCGGGAAGTTCTCCATTGCGCGCAAGGTGTGGATACCCCAGTACGAATCGGCTGGAACCTCGCGATCGCCGAGCAGATCGTGTTCTGTTCGCGTTTCGAGCACTTGATCAATTCCTCGTGTCTCTTCGCGCAAGCATCACTCTGCGCGGTGGGTGTATTTCGGGATCGCAGCGCTGACGGTCGAGTTATAGTCCCGCCCAGCTATCGGGCTATCAGGCTGTCTGACAGGTGTAATTGTTACCTCGCTCACTCCGGCACGTCAACCCTTCATCAGGTGCGATGTTTGACGCGGGTCTTCGACAGTCGCAACAATGACGGCATGAACCTGTCAGACAGCTGGGCCACCAGGCGACCCGTCGCCTCGCGGGTGAGTGCTGCCGAGGCGGTTCTCGCCGACCTCCGTGCCGCAATAACCTCCGGCGAACTGGCAGTCGGAGAGCGTCTCCCGTCCGAGGCGTCCCTGGCCGAAAGACACGGGGTCAGTCGATCGGTCATCCGTGAAGCCCTGCGCTCGTGCCATGCCCTCGGGCTCACCGAGACGAAATCCGGGCTCGGCACCTTCGTCGTCAGCGATTCGATAGCGCGAGACCTCGACTTCGGCAGCTACGCGGCCAACGAGTTGGTCGAAGCGCGGCCGCATGTCGAAATTCCGGCCGCAGGATGGGCTGCCCAACGGCACACAGGGGAGGAGTTGACGGCCCTCCGCGGACTGGTCCAGCAGATGCGTGACGAGGATGATCCGCTCGTATGGGTCGCACTCGATGCGCAGTTCCACGGACTGATCGCGAAAGCCAGTAGGAATCGGGTCTTCGAGTCGGTAATCGTCGATATTCGTGAAGCGTTGACAAGGCAGTCCGAGACACTCAATCTTGTTGCCGGTCGCCAGGAAAGGTCGAACGAGGAACACGAACGAATAGTCGAAGGAATCGCATCCGGCAGTTACGACCACGCCTCCAGGGCGATGGCCGAACATCTGGACGCCGTCAGGATGACGCTTGAAACTCTTGTCCAAGAAAGTAATCCGCTGTGACGGCGCTTCCGGGTAGGTCTGTCCTCGTCTGCGTTATCCTCGCGGTATCAGTGACCGGGGCGTTGGCCGGCTGCAGTTCGTCCGACACCCCGCTGACGCCGACAACCGCGGCGTCAGCACCAACAACGGCAGCTGTACCGCCTACGGGTGTAAATCCACCATCGACGCCGGAATCCGAACGCGCGCTCTTCGATGCTGTGGACCGCAATGATCCCGCAGCTGTTACCGCTGCCCTGACTGCCGGCGCGAACATCGAAGCGCGCGGCGAGGGCGAACGGACTCCACTCGTCGAGGCCACCAAGAACAACGCCGTCGCTGCGGCTTCTACGTTGATTCTTGCCGGAGCAGACGTGAACGCGAAGGATTCCATGCAGGATTCGGCCTTCCTGTATTCCGGAGCCGAGGGTTTGAACGAGATTCTGGCGCTCACGCTCGCCCACGGCGCGGACGTCGACAGCGTGAACCGTTACGGCGGTACGGCGCTGATTCCCGCGAGTGAACACGCGCATGTCGAGACCGTCCGGATGCTGATTGCTGCCGGGGTTCCGGTCAATCACGTCAACGATCCCGGGTGGACGGCGCTACTCGAAGCCGTTGTGTACGGCGATGGTTCGGCGCGCTATATCGACGTGATCACTCAGCTTCTCGACGCGGGGGCAGATCCCTCGATCCGGGATGCATCGGGGAAGACCGCGTTGGACAATGCCGAAAGTCGTGGTCAGTCAGACGTTGTGGCGCTGCTTCAATCGCGGAGCTGACGCCAACGAGTCGGGCTCAGCCCGTAGGCCTGTCGAAAGCGTCGGCTGAAGTGTCCGGCGTCGACAAACCCCGCCCGGTGCGCAACGGTCGCGATCGGCAGATCGACGGTAGCGGGTCGAGCCAGTTCGTCCCGAGCCTTCTGCAGGCGCTGGGTGATGATCCACTGTTCGATCCGAAAGCCGTTGTCCGAGCAGATCTTGTACAGCTGTCGCAGTGAGATGTTGTGGGCGTGAGCAATTCGTGCGGGATTCAGTGTCGGATCGTGAAGGTGTTCACGGATGTATCGACGGATCGAAGTCATGGCAAGGGCCGATCTCGGAGCGGATGCGTCAGGATTCGCATGTGCGATCGAAGCGACCAAAGCACGTGCGAGTTCGATCGAGGCCTCGCCCAATTGTTCGGCGGCAGGATCGGTCTCCAACAGAGCGGCGCTGCGGAACAATTCACGAACGTGCGCGATCATCACGGGGTACAGATTGCTGTGATGAGGCCGGGTAGCTGCGTCCCGCACGGTGTCGATCGGCAGTCCCAGCCGATCCATCGGAACGTAGAGGCACTGGGAAGCGCCCGTTCCCGGCCAGGAGAAATCGTAGGTCGACGTCAGGTCCGTCATCAACAGCTCACCGGCGGGCACTCTGCGTTGTTCGTCGTGCTGATCTAGATGGCCGATCCCGATCTCCTGCAGGGCAATCGCAAGGACGGGCATCGACGCGGACCGGACGTGACGTGGTGTTCGGGTCAACCGCATACCGGTCGACTCGGAGCGGAACAGTGATGCTGCACCGAGGTTCCACACGTTCATTCTCGCGCTCACCCGTTCCGGGTTCTCCAAGTGGATTGCACACGGGACCGAGGCACGACCCATCGCGTCGACAAAGGCGTCCGCGCGTTGGTCAGGCTCCAACACGGAAGTATCCAGGAGCAAAGCCATGCAGCCCTGATACCCCGCGATGCGGACGCTCAACCAGAAGTTCTGCAGTGTGAGCTCAAAAGTCTGCACGGACAGTCACGTCCGTCGCAGCAGGTATTTCTAGGATCGAAACGGGCGTGTCCCGGCCTACCGCAGTTTCTCGCTTTTCGACGAGAGTGAAGGAAACGCATGAAGATCTCACGTGTATTCACCGCAGTTCTGGCGTTACTCATGACAGTCGCGGCTGGAGTGATCTTCGGCTCCGGCGCTGCGGTGGCGAGCCCCAAGCCAACCGTCGTTCTCGTCCACGGCGCTTTTGCCGACGCGACCAGTTGGGACGGCGTTGCCGCCGACCTACGTTCGCGTGGCTATCGCGTCATGGCGCCGGACAATCCTCTACGCGGGCCCGCTTACGACGCGTCCGTGATCGAGAAGACGGTTGCGGACATCGACGGACCTGTCGTGCTCGTCGGACACTCGTACGGCGGCGCGGTGATCACCAATGTTCACGACCCGAAGGTGCAGTCGTTGGTGTACATCGCGGCGTTTGCTCCGGTTCAGGGTGAGCCGGTGCAGATCACGATCGATCCCATCAGGTTTCCTGGCAGCCAATTGCTTCCTCCGGCTCTGGGATTGAAGATCGTCGACGATCCTCACGCGATCGGCGGGAAGAACGTCGACGGCTACGTCACGGACGAGTATTTCCATTCCGTCTTCGCTCAGGATGTTTCCGACGAGACAGCGGCAACGATGTTGGCGCATCAGAAGTCTGCGGCTTTGTGGGCGAACCTCGAGCTCGGCGGGCCACCGTCGTGGGCGAACACACCGAGCTGGTATCTGGTTGCCGGTGAGGATCGCGTGATCCCAGCATCGGCGCAGCGGTTCATGGCAAACCGGATGGGCGCGAACACCAGCGAACTCCCGACCTCGCACGCATCGCTGGTTTCCCGGCCAGGGGCAGTGGCAGACGTGATCGTGGCGGCCGCTCACGGGTGAGTGTGCGACCGCCACGAAAGTAGAACAGGGTCAGGCGGAAACGATTACCGAGGAGCCGTGTCCGAACAGACCTTGGTTGGCGGTGATACCGATGCGGGCGCCTTCGACCTGACGGCCTTCGGCCTGTCCACGAAGCTGCCAAGTGAGCTCGCACACCTGCGCAAGTGCCTGTGCGGGAACGGCTTCGCCGAAGCACGCGAGACCGCCGGACGGATTGACCGGGATGCGGCCTCCAATACTGGTGTCACCCGCACGCAGGAGGTGCTCGGCCTCGCCCCGCTTGCAGAGGGCAAGGTCTTCGATCCAGTCCAGTTCCACGGAGGTAGCGAGGTCGTAGACTTCGGCGACGTCGACGTCCTCGGGAGAGATCCCGGCCTCTTCGTATGCGGCGTAGCCGATGGATTCCTTGAACGTGCGCTCCGGAGCGGGAACGGCGGAGCTGGAATCGGTGGAGAAGTTCGGCATGTCCATGATCGTCTGGGGGAACGTCGGCGTGACCGTCGAAATAGCCTTGATGCGAACAGGTTCCGCGATGCCCATCTTGCGGGCGTATTCCATCGACGTCAGCAAGATTGCGGCGCCGCCGTCGGACGTCGCGCAGATGTCGAGCAGGTGAAGGGGATTGGACACCACGGGGGAGGCCAACACGTTCTCGACGGTGACTTCCTTGCGGTAGCGCGCATTCGGATTATTGAGTCCGTGCTTGGCGTTCTTGACCTTCACGTTGGCGAAGTCCTCCGCGGTGGCGCCGTAGAGGTCGATGCGACGACGCGCGTTGAGCGCGAAGTACGCCGGGTTGGTCATACCCATGAGGCGGAAGCGCAGCCAGTCCGGGTCGTCCCAACGCTCACCGGCGACGGGAGCGAGGAAGCCCTTCGGCGTGGTGTCGGCGCCGACGACCAGGGCAACTTCGCTGAGGCCGGCCAGGATTCGTGCGCGAGCGGTGTCGAGTGCCTGGGCTCCCGTCGCACACGCGGCGTACGACGTGGCGACGCGAGCGCCGTTCCAGCCGAGTGCCTGGGCGAAGGTGGCTCCGGCGACGTATCCGCCGTACCCGTTGCGGACGGTCTCGCCGCCGACGATGAAGTCGACATCCTGCCAATTCACACCCGAATCGGCGAGCGCGGCGCGAGCGGCCGCAACGCCGTATTTCACGAACGACTGCCCCCACTTGCCCCAGGGGTGCATACCGACACCGAGTACTGCGACGTCCTTGCTCATGACTGCAACTCCTGATCGGCGGCGACAGGCTTCCAGCGCCACGTCGTACGTACTCCGGTTTCGTCCGTGTACAGCGGCTCGACAACCAATTCGACGGTATTGCCGACCTTGAGATCGTCGACGCCGAATCCGTCGGCCACCTGGCCGAGGATGACGATGCCCTCGGGCAGTTCGACTGCTGCGAGAGCAAAAGGCTCGTACGGATCCGAGCGCGGGATGTACGGCGGCGGGGGCTGGTACTGCGCGTCGGTGTACGACCAGACAGTGCCGCGGCGGGAGAGTTCCACGTCGTCGAACTCCTCGCTGAAGCAGCTCGGGTTCTTGCAGAACGTCGCCTCACGAGGGAAGGAAATGGTGCCGCAGGATTGGCACTTCGTGCCGATCAGAGCAGGTTCGTCGCCGGTGGTGAACCAACCCTCTACTGCAGGCGTCACACTCCCGTTCGGCGCCGGCGTTGCAGTCTCGCTCATGCAATCCTCATCTGGTTGGCGAGCCTGATCCGGGGGGATCGTGGGCCCGCTGTGCCGCTTACTGGAACAGGTTGCAGTATTACACGATTTCGGCCGCTGACGGGCAAAAATTTTCGCTGAGTGGGACGCTGCCGGAACGCAGACGGCCCCGCCGGGCAGACGAGTCTGCAGGCGGGGCCGTGTGCGTGAAAGTAGCTGTTTACCTGTAGCGGATCAGCGAGCGCGAACGGGTCGACCGAATCGACGCGTCGGTTTCACCCGGGCCGCAGCGTCGAGGATGGAGGTGATCTCGACCTGATCCAGAACCTTTTCGCGGACACGGTCGTGCGCAGCGCCGCGTTCCAGTTCCGCCTTGTCGATGGCATGCCAGCCCTCGCGGTCGACGACGTCGGACTGTCGCGCCCGGACCAGACGATCGACTGCGGAGTCGTCGGCGACCGGGTTGGTCAGGCGTCCGTCGTTGAAGTCGTCGACGAGCATCCTGATCGTTTCCTGCGCGCAGGACTTGTTGGTGCCGATGAACCCACTCGGTCCGCGCTTGATCCAACCGGTCGCGTAGACCCCGGTGGCGGGATCACCGTTCGGAGCTTCGAGGACTCGGCCGTTCTCGTTCGGAATGACCGACGCACGCTCGTCGAACGGGACGCCGGGGATGGGCACTCCGCGGTAGCCGATCGAGGTGAGGACCAAGCCGGTATCGATGGTCTCAGTATCGCCGGTTGCTTCGATCTGCACGGTTCCGTTTGCGTCGACAAGAGCGTTGCGAGCGAACTCGATTCCGCTGACCTGATCGTCGCCGGTGATCGAGGTCGGCGTGAGCAGGTAGCGCAACGTGATGCGCTTGTTGCCGACGTCGACGTGATCGCGGTTCTTCAGGGCTTCGAGGAGACGCAACTTCTGCTCGACGGCATGCGGGAGTTCGCCGCGTTTTGCCAGTTCTTCGGTGGCCGAGTCGAGAACCATGTCGTCGGGTCCGACAGAGAGTTCGATGTCCGGCAGTGCCATCAGGCCGGTGAACTCGGGGACCGTGAACGCGGACTGCGCGATTCCGCGTCGACCCACGATGACAACTTCTTCGACGCGACTCTTCCGCAGAGCGGCGAGTGCGTGAGCGGAGATGTCGGTACCGGCCAACTTCTCGGGATCGGCCGTCAGAATGCGAGCGACGTCGAGCGCGACATTTCCGTTTCCGATGATGACCGCGCGGCGATGTGAGAGGTCGAAGACGTCGTCGGCGTGATCGGGGTGGCCGTTGTACCAGGCTACGAAGTCGGTGGCCGAGGCCGTGCCAGGCAGATCAGCGCCCGGAATGCCGAGACCACGGTCGGACGAAGCGCCGACTGCGTAGAGCACCGCATGGTGATTTTCGAGCAGTTCGCTGTGCGAGATGTGCTTGCCGATCTCGACGTTGAGGTAGAACTCGAAACCCTTTTGTGCGGCGATCTTGTCGAACAAGCGAGTGACCTGCTTGGTCTTCTGATGGTCCGGAGCAACGCCGGCGCGAACCAAGCCGTAAGGCACAGGAAGGCGATCGAAGACGTTGACCTGCACGTCAGGCTGAGTCAGCAACTCGTCCGCGGCGTACATCGCCGACGGTCCGGAACCGACGATCGCAACGCGCAACGGCGGTCGGCCCTTGTCGACGTGGGCTGCCGGGATGACCTTGGCGAGAAGCGGCCTGGGTCGCTCTTCCTTGTAGAAGTCCGCATTGATGGACAGGAAGACTCGCTGCGGGTCGGTCAGCTTCGACTCGGGGACGATGGCGTCGACCGGGCAGGCCGAGACGCATGCGCCACAGTCGACGCAGGCCTGCGGATCGATGTGCAGCATCTCGGCGGTGAGGAAGTCCGGCTCGTCCGGCGTCGGATGGATGCAGTTGACCGGGCAGGCGTAGACGCACGAGGCGTCGCTGCAACAGGACTGCGTGACTACGTGTGGCATGGCGCTATGAGTCCGATCTCGACTGTCCGGGAGCTACGCGGCGGCGTTGTGCGAGCTGCGGTGAGGTTCGCTACGGAAGCGTGATGCGCGGCCGTCCATCTTGCAGGCCTTCCACACCAGGCGCGAGGCACGGTTCATCAGACCGGTGTCGGTGGCCAGCATGCGGACGTCACCGAAGTAGTTGCGCAGGGTCTGGCGCGACTCGGGCAGATCCCAGAACAGGTCCTTCTTCACGGACTTCGGGATGTCGAACTGCTTCCAGAAGGACTTCGGCGGGATGACGATGGCGTCACAGAGAATGCGCATGACGATCGGGAACAGCAGCGAGAGGACGAACCGGTTCGGGCGTGACATCAGCGGGATGCGACGGCTCAGAAGCTTGTGCGCGAACGAGATATGACGCGCTTCCTCGGCTACGTGGATGGCCATGACCGACTGCATGATCGGGTGGATCTGGCCGCCGGCGCGCAGGATGCTCTTCTGAATGTGGTCGATCGGCTCTTCACCTGCGAGGACACCGACGAAGAACAGTTCGGGGAACGGACCCGCAGCGAGGGGGATGAAGGGTGCAAGCATCTTCATCGGACGGCTCATCCCGGGAGCGTCGGCACCGATGCGGTTGACCATCTCCTGGAACATCATCGTGTGGTTGCACTCTTCGACCGACTCGTGCGTGCAGTAGCGCGCCTCGGCCGAATCGTTGGGTAGTGAGAAGACGTACTGCATCATGCCGCGGATCAGAATGTTCTCGAACTGGAGACCGACCTTCGCGACATTGGCCTGGCGCCACATGCCGATTTCGATCTGCCTGGCCTCGGACTGCGACTGGTACCACGGGTGTGCACCCAGCGGGTCAGTCTCGGCCGGGAGGATCCAGCGGCGATCGTTCGGGACGACGGCAAACTCGGGGGAGTCCCAGTCGATGTCGAGGTACGGGTCGAAGTGCTTGTGCACCGAGCCCTCGGACAGGAGTCGAAGCGTCTCGTTGTACGAGTCGTCGGATGCTTCTCCGCGCTTGTCGAGCGGCGATGTGAGCGTCATGGCGTCTCCTCTTCGTTTCGGTCACCGCTGGTATTTCTCGCGGTGTTCGGTGGAATCGAGGGCCGGTTGTGTGATCGCTGGCACTCGGTCTGGATTTAATGTAACCCGAGGTATCAGGAAAAGCTAGTGGCAGATACTCCTGAATCCCGACGAATTCTTGACACGGCCGAAACGGCGCCATAACTTACTTTTGAGTAATTTCCGCGGTGCGTCCGAAGTGGGCTGTTCAGGGACGGGTTCGCACCGAATCGCACGCGAAGATCGAACCGAGGCCGACGTGATCAGATCGATTCTCAGCAATCTTGCATTGAGACCGCCGACGCGTCTGCGCTCCCTTGTTCCGTCTCGCGGCGTCACGCTTTCCGACAAGACCATCGTCCTGACGGGAGCCTCGTCGGGGATCGGTGAGGCGACAGCTCATCTATTGGCTCGTCGGGGAGCCGAGATGATCCTGGTCGCGCGCGGTGAGGAAAACCTCGAACACGTACGGGACGAGATTCACCGCAGGGGAGGATGGGCACACATCGTGCCTGCGGACCTCTCCAGCGGTGAAGCCGTCGACGAACTCGCGGAGACGATCGCGGATCGATTCGGGTCGGTCGACATCCTCGTCAACAATGCGGGTCGCTCGATCCGGCGTACCGCGTTGGATTCGGTCGACCGATTCCATGACTACGAGCGCACCATGGCGCTGAACTACTTCGGGCCGACAAGACTGACGCTGCGGCTACTGCCCGCGATGCTCGAGGCGAAGTCCGGACACATCATCAACGTCGGAACCTGGGGAGTCACTGCGGGCGTGATGCCCAGGTTCAGCGCCTATCACGCGTCGAAGTCTGCTCTCAGTGCATTCGGCCGAAGCCTCGGCGCGGAATGTCACGGCACCGGTGTCGATGTCACCACAGTGCAATTCCCACTCATACGAACACCGATGATCGCGCCGACGGCGGATTACGTGAGCCAGCCGGCGCTGACGGCCGATCAAGCTGCATCGTGGATCTTGAGGGCGATCAATACGCGTCCCGTCGAGCTGTATCCGCGGTACGCGGGGCTGTTACGAGCGATTGACGTTGTATCCCCTTCTGCCACTGACGCTCTCGTGCGAAGGGCCGGGATCTGAGGGGCTGGGATTTGAGGGGTTGGGATTTGAGGGGTTGGGATCTGACCAGAAACGTGCACCAGCACCGGGGCATGGTTCGTCCCCGGTGCTGATGTATTCGATTGTCGCGGTTCAGGCTGCTGTGGGTGGGCTGTTCCCGCCGATCGGCTGTTGATACGGATCGATCGACATCGGTGGATAGAACACCGTCTTTCGATCCGGGCCGATCTCCACCCGCCACTCCGTGTGGTGCAGCGTCCGATGGTGATGACCGCACAACAGAACCAGGTTGTCGAGATCTGTTGGGCCACCATCGTTCCAGTGAACAATATGATGGGCATCGCACCACCCCGACGGAGTCCCGCACGCCGGAAACGCGCACCCGCCATCCCGGACGGCCAGTGCTCGCCTTTGCGGAACCGTCGCTGTTCTCGCTTCCTTGCCGCAGTCGAGCGGAACACCGTTCTCATCCAACAAAATTCGCGTCACGGTGCAGTCGCACGCCAACATCCGCGCGGTATCGATACTGATGGGGCCCACCCAATCCGTCCACGCGAAACCCAGTTCCTGAGTCGACGGCAAGAGGTCTTTCAACGCTTGCAGGTCCGTCATGTCTTTCGCGGACGCAGTCACCGTGATGTGCGGTTTCACCCCGCCCTCGATCGGACCCAACCCCGCCCGCTCGTACCGCCGCAACAATTCGCAGAACCCGTCCGCCCGTCGTAATGCCGGCGTACGGGTGTCCTTCACGCCGTCCTTCTCCGGCGTCGGAGCCGACAGACTCGACAACAACGTGATCAACCGGGCCCCGTTGATCGCATCCAGATCCCCCTTCACAGTGACCCGCCCGTACAAGCCTTTCGAGGCGTAGAACTCGTTACGTTCGGAATCCTCGCCGACCGGGACGCCGTCCTCGCGCTTGCCGTACTGCTTCTCGATTCGGCGGATCGCTGCCCGCGCTGCATCACAATCGGCGATGTTCTGCGACGCCAGGCCAAGCAGGATCCCGCGGGCCTTGTCCACATCCGCCGGGGTCATGTTCTTCGGTGGATGCTGACAGAACGACGCCACCTGCCGGGCTTTCAACGCATCCACGTCACCGCGATGAAACGCATCCGCGACAACAGGTTCGAGCATCAACAACCGCGCCAACCCGACCAGCAGACTGCACTCACCGATCTCCAAATTCGTTGAACCATGCAACCACTGCGCGATCGCCCGAAAACCCTTCCCGCCGAGAACCTCACGGGAAAACATCTCCACGATCAGCAACACCAACCGCGACTGCAACTCGTGCCGGACACGCACCAGATCCAGAACCTCCTCCTTGAGGCCCTCGCCATCCAGCTGCCACGCATCCCGACTGTCCATGCCGAAAGCATAATCGAACAAAGTTTCGAACACAAGAGAATGTGGATCGAAAATTGCTGCTATCAAATCGATTTCGACATTTCGGACAGTCGGTTATAGGCGGGTCGCCGACGTCGTCCACGTGCGCCGACGAGTGCGAGCGCCACCATCAACCCGGAGCACAACAGCATCACGTCGGAATTGTCTGAGCCCCAGCACATTGTGTAATCGGCGTCGATCATGTTGCCGCCTGTCCCCGGCAAGCGCATGGGTCCAGCCGAGCACCAGGCCCAGGAGTGTCATCGCCAGCGTGATGGGAACGAAGACCACCAGGACCCGCAAGAAATGCCCTCGAACAAGGCTGGTGGATTCGCGAAGATCGACGAGTAGTGGAAGCGCCGGACACGACGGACACCGATTTATTACTCATCGGTCTGGTGTCGAGTGCGCATCTGCAGTCCCGAGCCAAAACCAATCTTCAGCGCTTCCGGCGGCCGAACAATACGCCGACAGCCGAGATCATGATCAGCGCCACAAGAACGACGACGATGTGCGACCTGTCCGCGGCCGGTGCCACCGTTTCGCTTTCTTTGGTCACTGCATCAGTGAATGTACAGCTTATGCCTGGAGGGAACCATCCCCAGAAGTCTGTAATTCCTGCCGCTACCCTCTCCGCCCGGTCGGGAAGGAGATAATTGAATCGTGATGGGATTCCATAGTGATCAATGCACCAGCTGGGCTGATGTTGGAGGCGCAAAGAAAATGCGTCCAACAAATAGACCAAGGTTAGTGCGATCAGCGATATTGCTAAAGACGCTTGGCTTGCTCGTAATAATCGAATCTTCACGACTCGCCCGCAACAGTCACGTCATCATGAGGTGACGATGGTATTGGTTGCTGCGATCCACCGAATCCAGCCGTGCTCAAAATTGACCTGTCGACTTTGGGAGTCGCCGAGCTCTCCTGACATCGGTAGTTCAAATCGACCATCCTCGCAGCCCTGCCTCCCATAGTCAGCAAAGATAGCACCGTGGACACTTTCTCCGTGCCGAGAAACAATCGATCGTGAGATCGGGGAAGTGGTTACTGCTAGTCCGCGACAAACAGCTCGCTATTCTCATCGAATGGATCAGGCAGTGTCGAACTCGCAGGCAACGAGAAGGTCCGGTGCTCTTCGTTGGGTTGTTTTGGTAAACGCACTTATCGCAGCGTCGGCGTCGGCGATGTATGTCGCAGCGAAATGCCATCTCACCTGGCCCGAACCTGCGGATAGTGCACTCTCGATCGCCGGTGCGGTCGTTCTCTGGGTCCTCACGGCGAGTGTTGCAATCGTGCTGCTCGGAGTGTGCTGGTGGCAGCGACGCCCATGGTTGTGGTCCGATGTCGCTGTTCCGGTTCTCGTGGTGATCGCACTCGGGATCGCGGCCGCGGGGCAGCCACATTTCGATCAGTATCGGGCAGACTTCGAAACCGTTGCACAGCAACTACTTCAAGAACCTGACGATCCCTATTCCGATGGGTATCATCGTGATCTACGAATCGGCAGATTCGATATCTCCTATGCCAACGTCAGCAGTGAAGCCCACGTCTATTTCTATGACGCACGAGATGGATTGGACATCTTGGACAATCCCGGCTGGGTGTATGCACCCGATGGTGTGTCCGACAAGACCTTCAATCAGCTCCGGCTGGAAGACATCGGGGGCGGATGGTACCGATTCCCTCATCTTGTCGTTGACAGCTATTGAAACTCAAACCACCAGACCCTCCGCTCGAAGTCTCGGGCGAATGTGGTGACGCCGACCAGCATTCCTGAGGCGAAGGGAAGTAGGAGTACGAAAAGCGTCGTGAAGGTCAAGGCGGTGGCGGCGCGGCAACCGCCACCCCCCGTCGTACCAGCGCGAGCAGATGTCCCTGAAGTCCCAACTCTCGCCCCAACGCTGAACGAACCAGCCCGAAAGTGCGGCTGTCAGGATCAGTAGGAATATCGTCGCCAGTGACCATGCGATCTACCCTCGGCATTGCCCGCCAGGCCGCACACATCATCGGCGAATACAGCTCGGTGAAGTGCGGATGCGTCTCATGATGAAACAATATTGTTCGTCTGATGATCCGCACGGATTCCGAAAGCCGATACCCCGGACTTGCTCCGAGGTATCGGCCTGAGGTCAGAGGCAGAAGAAACTGAGGGAACTGATTGCCGCGTTCTGCTCGAGTTGGCCGGCATCTCCGACGTTGCCGGCGGCGACTGACAGATCTTGAAGGGAGAGAATAGCGTCCATTGTCATTTCCTTTGTTGATCGGCGTTCTTGCCGATGGATTTGATCGATCGAGTTTGCTTGCGGTGTTGATTTAATTCCAGGTTTTTCGCCTGGTACTTCTGTGCTCCAATCTGCCGTGGGTGATAACTTCCGAACAATTAGGCGATGTGGCAGTTCGACGCGCACATCAGTGGAAACGACTGTCGGGCAGTTGCCGATCGGGTATATCGGAGCAACGCCAGTATTCCTGCAGATCCGGTTGCCCAGTCTGTCGAGAGTCTCAGGTTCTGTTCACCTGGAAAGTGCAGGCCTCCTGCGTGATTGAGGCTGTGCAAGCCCAGAAGCTGAAACTGCTGTGCAAGCGTCTGTTCACAATCGGCGCCGGCGTATGGAGTCTTGGAGAGTTCGCTGAGAAACAGAATCAGCCCGGCTCGCCCGTTGAGTAGTCCGGCTTGGGCAGTGAATTCGACGGCGGCAGCGCGGGATATGGCAAGTAGCGCAGACGCGTAGCGCGGCTCGTCGACATGTCGAACAAGTTGAAGAAGTACCAGGCCCACACCGACAGACCCGGATCCGAGATACGGCATCGTCCGGCGCTCCTCTCTCAGCTGCATCGACCCGTCAGGGCACATCGACATCACAGACAGATCGATGTCGACGAGCTGGCGTGCGTGTTCCAGCGATCGAGGATCACCACTCAGTTCGTAGTGTTGAGTCCAGAACAGTGCTTGTCCGCTCGGTCCCCGCATCAGCCCACCTCGGCCGGCCACTGCCCAAGGTGTTCCGCCGGCGTCGCGGACATGCAAGCGAGCAGCTGAAATTCGTTCGCGCAGAGTCTCGGTCACGACAGCGAGAGTGGGTGACACAGTCGGTCGTGAAACCGATTCCTCGAGTAGGAGGCAACCGATTCCGGAAAGGCCGCTGAAAAGGCTGGAGTCGATGTCGTCGAGTGGGGCTCGACGCAAAGTCTCGACCCACCTGTCGGCTGTCGAATGTCGCCCGTGATGCCGAAAGGTGTGCACCGCACCCGCGAGCCCGTCGAAGAAGCCGAACTTTGGTTGAGTATCCGAATCAACTTGATGTTCAGTCCATTCCAGAACTGACTCCAAGGTGTCTGCGGGAAGTACATCGGCGAGCAGGTTTCCGCACGAGCCGTGCGCAATGCCGTAGCCGTTCACCTCGAACTGGGCGATGTCGCCGGGAAAGAGTCGATCAGCGCGGGCGAGATCAAGCGAGGCGAGGATGCCGCAGCGCAATAGAGCGGCCGTGCGTTGCAAGGTTTCGTTCGACGACGTGTCCCAACGATGCGGGCGATTCTTCGGCGCCGGCGCCTGTACGTCGAGCATCGAATAGAGCGAGGCACCGAAGGCGCGGGGAAGATCGAATCGAGACACCGCATAGTCGATGAGTTCGGGAATCTTGTTGCGATCGAGAGGGAACAATGTAGTAAGTGGAACAAAGAGTCCCAGCTCGATGCAGCCCAACGAGTATCGATCCGCCGCGATTCCTGTCAACTGTCGAGGTGCTGTGTATCCGGGGGCTCCGGTGGACCGGGGCGGATGCTCGTCGATGTTGTGGGCCATCTCGAAGTCGATGATCCGAATACCGGACGGTGAGCACATGACGTTGCCAGGGTGAAGATCGGCATGAACGATTCCGGCGTTGTGGAAGCTCTCGACTGAGGTAGTCAACTGTTGTGCAATGTCGAGTGCCCAGGTTCTGTATTCCGTTCGGGAACTGAGTGTCTGGTCCGCGCGTATCAGTGGGTGGCGGAGCGCAACTTCCTGATTCAGGGGAGTGCCGGCAGCGCGCTCGGTGACAAGGAAGTGGTGTCCCTCGCGCTCGAACAACCTGATCGCAGAAGGTGCGTACGGGTTGTCGGCAAGGTGGGTCAACTTGTCGTACTCGTTACGGATGCGGTCGATTGCGTACCGGCCGTTGGCGTCCGGGGCGGTAAAGGGACGGCCTTCTTTGATGACCAGATCGATGCCGGCGTCGTCGAACGCGGAGTAGATCCCCCCGCTGTTGCTGAAGTGCAGGGCTTCATTGATCGAATAGGGGAATTCGTCATGTGATTTCAGCTTGTCTTGCTGCGCGCGAACGAAGTCCGGGATTTGTACCCAGTCCGGAGTTCTGAAGGAAGTGCCGCGCACATCGGGTTCGAGCGATCCGTCAGGACGCCGAATTGCGGGGACGCGATCGCCGAATGAATCGTAGGTCTGCATGGGCAGATACGCGCCGTACCGTAAGTAGAGCGGTCCCCGGTTCCATCGCACATCGCTGAGGATGTACGGCCCGTCGGCACCGGTGACAAGCTTGTCCAGTTCGGTGATGACACGTTGTGTGGCAACACCATCCGCCGGATAGATCGTGATGAATTTTCCGCTGGAAGTTCGATTGGCCTGCTTGCTGTTGGACAACATGAGGTCTGCTGCCGTCCGAAGAAATTTGAACGGCACATGATTGTGACCGCAATACACGGAAACGGTATCGAGCAGCTCCTGCGCGTTGGCTTGGGTAGCGGAGCAGTGAATCTTCCATCCTTGTTCTGGCAGCAGACCGTCGGGCGGTTGGAAGTAGTTCCACGGTCCACTTTGGGGACCGCGCCGCCAGAGCGACCAATCCACCGACTTCGCGGGGATAAAGTGCTGGTCAGTTGATGTATCTGGTCGGGTGACCGTTCTGATTCGGTCGTAGAAATGCGGGTCGGCACGCGTGAAGGCAACGTATCGCAGGTCCACGCCAAACCTCCCAGTCAGTCCCCCTGCGGTTGTCATCGATTGGTGCCACGCCCCGAATCCCCTGTGGCTTGGATTGCTTGTGGCGGAAGGTTATCCGATTCCGGACATTTCGGGCGAAGATTGAAAACCTATCATTCGAAAGTACTAATGAATGGCGTGGGCCAGGCGAGGTCACTGATCGCCCAGCTTTTAGTCGGCCGCATTTGTTTCGAGTTCGGAGGCCCCCTCTTGACGAGAGGATCAAGTCGGTGGTAGTTCTTTAGCGAGCGCTAAGTCAGGGTGCTCCCTCGATCTCGGTCCGGTACCCGGCGCCACGAAACACGGGTGCCGGACCGCCCCAGCAATGCACGTCCTCGAAGGGAACGAAGATGACCAAGGCAGTGATCGTCGATGTAGTCCGGATCGCGTCCGGCAAGGGAAAGCCGGGCGGAGCACTGTCCGGGACGCACCCTGTCGAACTGATGGCCCACGTTCTGCGTTCCATCACCTCGCGAAACGGCCTCGACCCCGCCCTGGTGGACGACGTGATCGGCGGTTGCGTCGGCCAGGCCGGTGAGCAGGCGCTCAACATCACCCGCAGCGCGGTCCTGTCGGCAGGGTTCCCCGAGTCGGTACCCGCCACCACGATTGATCGCCAGTGCGGATCAAGTCAGCAAGCTGCGCACTTTGCGGCGCAGGGCGTGATCGCCGGGGCCTACGACATCGTGATCGCGGCAGGCGTCGAATCCATGAGTCGTGTCCCGATGGGTACCACGACGATGGGGAAGGACGCTTCCGGTCCGGGCGTCGCGGCTCGCTACCCCGAAGGCCTGGTCAACCAGGGAATCTCTGCAGAATTGATCGCCGCCAAGTGGAAGCTTGACCGCGACGCTCTCGACGCATTCTCCGCGCAGTCCCACCAGCGGGCAGCAGAGGCAGCGGCGAAGGGGCTCTTCGACAAGGAGATTCTGCCGATCTCGGTGACCAACGCCGCCGGTGAGACCGTCTCGCATATCGTCGACGAGACGGTTCGCGCGTCTACTACCGCCGAGGGACTCGCCGGTTTGAAGCCGTCGTTCTACTCGGAGAAGTACGCGCAGCGCTTCCCCGAGGCGCAGTGGTCGATCACTCCCGGTAACTCGTCGCCGCTCACCGACGGCGCGTCCGCAGCACTGATCATGAGCGAAGAAATGGCGTCGAAGCTAGGGCTGACGCCGCGAGCTCGTTTCCATTCCTTCTCCGTTGCGGGCGATGACCCGATCTTCATGCTCACCGCACCCATCCCAGCCACCCACAAGGTGCTCGCTCGCGCGGGTCTGAGCATCGACGACATCGACACCTACGAGGTCAACGAAGCCTTCGCTCCCGTTCCACTCGCCTGGGCTCACGAGTTCGGCGCCGACCCGGCAAAGCTCAACCCGTGGGGCGGCGCGATTGCACTCGGCCATGCCCTGGGGTCCTCGGGTACTCGTCTGCTGACCACGATGGTCAACCACCTCGAGGCCACCGGCGGACGCTACGGATTGCAGACCATGTGCGAGGGCGCCGGCATGGCCAACGCCACAATCATCGAACGCATCTGAAACACATAACCTTTCGAAAGGAACTCTCATGATCGTCAACGACAGCGTCGCCGTCGTCACCGGTGGAGCATCCGGCCTCGGCCTGGCTACGACCAAAGCCCTTCTTGCCGACGGTGCCAGCGTCGTCATTATCGACCTTCCGTCGTCCAACGGTGAAGCCATCGCCAAGGAACTTGGCGACCGGGTCCGCTTCGCGGCTGCAGACGTCACCGACGAGGCTGCGGTCACCGCGGCACTCGACGTGGCCGAGTCCCTCGGACCCCTGCGCGTGGCAGTCAACTGCGCCGGAATCGGCAACGCAGTCAAGACGGTCAGCAAGAAGGGCGCTTTCCCGCTCGACGCGTTCAAGAAGGTCATCGACGTCAATCTGATCGGCACCTTCAACGTCCTTCGTCTTGCTGCGGAACGTATTTCGAAGACCGAGCCGATCGACGGTGAACGCGGCGTCATCATCAACACCGCTTCGGTCGCAGCGTATGACGGCCAGATCGGGCAGGCTGCGTACTCCGCGTCGAAGGGCGGCGTCGTCGGTATGACGCTTCCCATCGCCCGTGACCTCGCGTCGCTGCTGATCCGCGTCAACACCATTGCACCAGGCTTGTTCAAGACCCCGTTGCTGGCCGGACTGCCCGAAGCAGCCCAGGCGTCGTTGGGTCAGCAGGTGCCTCACCCCTCTCGCCTGGGTGATCCCAGCGAGTACGGCGCGCTTGCTGCGCACATCGTTTCCAACCCCATGCTCAATGGTGAGACGATCCGCCTCGACGGTGCAATCCGTATGGCACCGCGGTAATTTCGGCTATCACATGACTGGCGAGGTGGAGTCGGTGAGCTCGGTGGCAGTGGACTGGAGGTCCTTCCCGCCGCTGGTGATGACCGACATCCTGATGGCTTCGCTCGAGCTGTTCGACGAGAATGGTTACCACGGCACGACGGTGCGCCAGATTGCCAATCATGTCGGGGTAACCGTTCCCGCGCTCTACTATCACCACGCGAACAAAGAGGCAATTCTCGTCGCTTTGTTCGAGGTCTCGATGAGTGAGCTGAATACCAGAACCGAAGCGGCAGAAGCGGAGGCCGGCGAAAATCCGGTACGACGCTTCGCCTTGGTGGTGGAGGCGATAGTTCTCTATATGACCCACCGGTCGCGGCATGCTGCGTTGGACACCGAGATCCGGCATGTCTCACCGGAAAGCCGAAGTCGATACGCCGCCAGTCGTAAGCGGCTCGAGTTGCTGATGCGCAGGATCGTCGACGACGGTGTGGCATCGGGAGATTTCGCGGTCACCGATACCGAAGAGACCGTCCGGGCAATACTCGGTATGGCGCAGTCACTGCCGCGTTGGTTCCAGACCGGCGGTCCGATGTCACCGTCGCAATTGGCGCAGAAGTACGTCGACATCGCTTTTCACACGGTCGGCTATCGGCCGTAAAGTGCATCGCTCGTGAACGAAGGTGGGCAACAGGTCGAAAACCTGTTGCCCACCTTCAGTATTCATACTTCGGCATTCACTCCGTGTCAGAGTCTCGTGACTTCGAGTCCGCCCTCGTGGTAGTCGGCGCGAAGGCGTTTCTTGTCGAACTTGCCGACGCTCGTCTTCGGGACTTCCTGAACCACGGCCCAGTTCTCGGGCAGCTGCCACTTGGCAACCTTGTCCGAAAGGTACTGTTGCAGTTCGGACATGGTGGTTTCGGAACCGGCGCGAAGGACAACCGCAACCAACGGGCGCTCGTCCCACTTCTCGTCCGGCACGCCGATGACGGCAGCTTCGGTGACGTCAGGGTGACCCATGACGGCGTTCTCGAGGTCGACCGAGGAGATCCATTCGCCGCCGGACTTGATGATGTCCTTGGAGCGGTCGGACAGGCTCAGGAAGCCGTCGGCCGTGATGGATCCGACGTCGCCGGTCTTGAGCCAGCCGTCGTTGAACTTGTCTTCCGCATCGACGCCGTAGTACGACCCGGTGATCCAGGGGCCGCGCACTTCGAGCTCGCCGACGGAAACGCCGTCGTGTGCAACAACTTTGCCGTCGTCGTCGATGAGACGTGCCTCGACGGATGCCGGGAATCGCCCCTGGGAGTAGCGGTACTTCCACATTGCGTCGCCGGTGACGCCGGCCGGCGGGCGGGCAACGGATCCGAGCGGGGAGGTTTCGGTCATGCCCCAGGCATGCAGGACCGAGACGTTGTGATCGGCTTCGAATGCGTGCATGAGGGCCGGCGGTACCGCGGACCCACCGATCAGAACCTCGCGCATCGAGGAGATGTCCTGCGGGTTCTGCTCGAGGTAGAGGTGCAGGCCCTGCCAGATGGTGGGGACGGCTGCGGCGAACGTCGGCTTCTCGCTGGCGATGATCGCAGCCAACGGGGCAGGCTGGAGGAAGCGGTCGGGCATGATCAGCGAAGCACCGATCATGAATGCGGCGTAGGGAAGTCCCCACGACATGGCGTGGAACTGAGGCACCACGGCGAGTGCACGATCGCCCTGCGCGAGGTTGGGGCCGTCGCTCATGCAGACCTGCATGGAGTGCAGGTAGATCGAACGGTGGGAGTAGACGACGCCCTTGGGGTCACCCGTGGTGCCGGACGTGTAACACATTGCGGCAGCGCTCAGTTCGTCGACCTCGGGCCAGTCGAACTCGGTGGGCTGATCGGCGATCAAGCCCTCGTAGGTGTGAACCTGCACTCCCTCGGGAGCTTCGAGTCCTGCAGTGGAGGAGCCGGTGACGACGATGTGTTTGACGGTGGTCAGCGACGGAAGCTGCGGAGAGAGAAGCGGAATCAGGGACGGGTCGACGATGATCACGCGGTCCTCGGCGTGATTGGCGACATGGATCAACTGCTCGGGGAACAGACGAATGTTCAGGGTGTGGAGCACAGCGCCCATCGAGGGGATCGCCAGGTACGCCTCGAGGTGCTCGGAGTTGTTCCACATGAACGTGGCGACTCGCTCGTCGCCCTCGACGCCGAGCCCGCGCAGGGCGTGCGCGAGCTGAGCACAGCGCTTGCCGACGTCAGCGTAGGACACACGGCGCGGGCCGGACTCGGTCCACGTGACAACCTCGGAGGCGCCGTGAACGGAGGCACCGTGGCGGAGAAGTTGAGCAATGGAGAGGGGGGCGTCTTGCATGGTGCTCAGCATGGGCTGCTCCTGTGTGGTGTGTGAGACCGGTGCTTTTGCCCACGGGTCGTCACAAACGATGTGCTGTGGCTGCCAGATTAGTCACAGCCCCGAAGTGCTCGCTAGTGACCCACTGCACTGGCGAAGAACCACGCTATGAGTAGCGCTCCCGGATCGACTACTCCGCGAGCGGCTTCGCCCACATAACTTGCACGTCCGCGGTTCGCGAGCATGGTTTCGGTCGACTCCGCCCCGGCCGCTGCGGCTTCCGCTGCGCTCGCCAGCGCAGCATCTCGATCGGCTTCCGAGCTCACGGATTGCTCCAACGACTCGACCGCCGGAACTATCGCGTCGACCATCGTCTTGTCGCCGACGCGTGCGCCGCCGAGCGAGGTGATGTTGTCGAGTCCCGCTCGCGCTGCAGCCGCGATCGCGCCGAGGTCGAGTTCGGAGTCCGCCGAGTCTGCGGCAACGCGGAAGAAATGCCGGAACCAGATGCCGAACAATGCGCCGGAGGTGCCACCAGCGTGGCCGAGGTACGCCTGTGAGACTGCATCGAATATCGTTGCGGTGGAGTACGTGTCACGGATCGCCGAGATGTCGAGTTGATCCAGTGCGGCCACCATGTTGGTCCCGAAATCGCCGTCGCCCGCTCGTCGGTCGAGATCGGTCAGTGCCGGTTCCTGATCCAGTACCTTCTCGGCCCAGTCCGCAATCCAGCTTCCGACGAAGCTGCTTTCGGCGGTGCGTGAGGTGTCGGGTGTGAATGTGGGACCGAAAGATTCGCGCGTGCCCATGCCGGTGTACTCACGCGCTATAGCATTCGGCCAGGCGGGCGCTTTTGTTGGTGCGTCCCATAATTCGAGGATTTCTTTGTCTGTGCGAACAAGGGTGATGGACGCGCCTGCCATGTTCAATGCAGTGACGAAGGTTCCGATCAGTGTCCGCTCGATGTGAATTCCCTGTTCGTCCAGATAATCTCCGAGTTCGGCGAACAGAAGTTGCAACTCCAGCGGGTGGGTGGCGCCGAGACCGTTGACGACGGCGATGACGCGGTCGCCTTCGGCGAGACTCAGGGACTTGATGATCGGGTCCGTCAGCCGCCGCACCAATTCCGGTGCGGGCAGGGCGTCCGCGCGTTCTGTGCCGCGTTCGCCGTGGATGCCGATACCGAGTTCCATCTGACCCGCCGGCAAGTCGAACGACGGCTCGTCAGCCCCCGGCAATGTGCATGGGCGAAGGGCGACGGCCATGCTCCGAGCGGAGTGCGCGACGTGTTGTCCGATCCGGGTCACCTCGGCCAGGTCGTCGCCGCGGGCGGCGGATGCGCCGCAGACCTTCTCCACCACGATGGTTGCCGCAGTACCGCGTCGCCCCGGGCCACTGCCGTCTGCGCGTTCGGTCGCGACGTCGTCGTCGACCAGGACGACGTCCGTATCGATCTTGTCCTCGCGTAGCAACTCTCGGGCGATACCGAAGTTCATCACGTCGCCGGTGTAGTTCTTCACGATGTGAAGGACGCCGCCGCCGGCGTCGGCAGCCTTGGATCCCTCGTGGATCTGAAGTGCATTGGGTGAGCTGAAGACCAATCCGGGGCAGACGGCTGTGAGCATTCCTTCGCCGATGAATCCGGCGTGCATGGGTTCATGGCCTGAACCGCCGCCGGAGACGAGCGCGACCCGTCCGCGGGGAAGTGGCCTTGCGCGTGTGAGGTACCCAGGGTCGGGATTCCACGCGATGTCGTCGGTGGATGCGATCAACCCACGGAGTGCGTCGGGAACAAATGTCTTTGCGCTGCGCATGAACATCACTTCAGAGTAGGTCTAACGTCGACTTCGGGCACGGATCACGATCGACGAGAGGTGGACGGCGTGAAATTGGGGTTGGTACTTGCCGGTGGCGGCGTTGCGGGAATCGCCTGGGAAACAGGTTTTCTGTTGGGCCTTCAGGACAAATCACCGGACACTGCCGCTGCGCTGCTGACGGCGGACGTGTTGATCGGCACTTCCGCAGGTTCCACGGTGAGCGCTCAGATAGCGAGCGGCGTGACACTGCAAGAGCTTTTCGACGCACAAACAGCGGAGGCCACCGGGGAGCTCGACCCGAAGGTCGATGTCGAGGTACTCGGTCAGATGTTCGTCGACGCGATCGCAGGATCGCAGGACCGGGCCGAGCAGCTCCGTTTGCTCGGCGAAGCAGCGATGAGAGCCGATACCGTCGAACCTGCCGTGCGTCGCGCGGTCATCGAGGCGAGGCTGCCCAATCGGTTGTGGCCCGACCGGGAGTTGCGCATCCCGGCGATCAACGCACAGACCGGTGAGTTGAGGGTGTTCGGCAACGCTGACGGCGTAGAACTGATCGACGCAGTCGGAGCAAGTTGCGCCGTACCAGGGGTGTGGCCGGTAGTCGTGATCGAGGGCGAGCGGTACATGGACGGCGGAATGGCGAGTGGCTCGAATGTTCATCTGGCTGCCGACTGCGATGTGGTCGTGGTTCTTTCACCCGCAGCCGACCCCGCCCCGAATCTTCTGGGCGGCAGTCTACGAGAGGAAATCGACGTGATGACGCCCTTGCCCGTGCTGCCTGTCTTCGCCGACGACGCCGTCGTCGAAGCGATCGGAACGAACTCGCTTTCACCGACAACCAGGCGCCCCGCAGCCGAACTCGGCCGCGAACAGGGCCGTCGAACCGCCGACGAGATCGCCGCGTTTCTGGTGACGGCATGAGCGCCGCACGGATTGCCGTCGTCGTGCGCCCGGAGCAATCTCCGGAAGATCTGGTTCGACATGCCAGGTATGCAGACGAAGTCGGTATCGACGAGGTCTGGTTGTGGGAAGACTGCTTCTTCGGCGGAGGAATAGCCACTGCTGCAACTGTATTGGCTGAGACCGATCGCGTGGGTGTGGCGATCGGTGTGCTGCCGACCCCGATGCGCAACACCGCGATCACGGCGATGGAGATTTCAGCGCTGGTCAGAGTTCATCCGGATCGACTACGGGTTGGCTTCGGTCACGGCGTTCAGAGTTGGATGCGGCAGATCGGGGCCAAAGCCGAATCGCCGTTGACCCTCCTGCGGGAGCAGTTCGGAGCGGTGGAGAGGCTACTGCGCGGTGAGTCGGTGACGGTGTCCGGTCGATACGTGAATCTCACGGACGTGACGCTGGCGTGGCCACCGGAGACGGTGCCGCAGTTGCTCGTCGGCGCCACGGGGCCAAAGACTTTGGCACTCAGTGGCGAGTTGGCGCAGGGCACCGTGCTCTCGGGTGGGACGACCCCGGACGGCGTGCGTCGGGCGATCGCTCACATCGGGGCGTCGGATCACGAGGTTGTCGTCTACGTCATCTGTGCTTTCGGTTCCGGCGGTCGTGAGCGCGCCCTTGCCGAGGCCGCAGCGTCCGGTAGCGAGTCGCCGGAGGATGCGATTGCCGTGGGCAACGCGGCCGAAGTCGCGGCAGCAGCACGGCGATGGGTTGCAGCAGGTGCAACCACCGTGGTACTCCAACCGACTGTTGACGAGCCGGATGTCCGCGAGTTCATTCGCTTTGTCGCGCAGGAGGTTCAACCCCTGGTGGCGTAGTTCAGAAGGTTACTCTGGACAGAACCGCGTCGATGTCGGCAGTGCTCACGTCGCGATGTGTCACGAACCGAACCTTCCCGGCAACGGTGACCGCGCCGACATCGACAGCGGCGAGCTGAGCAACGGTGACCGACGGATCAGCTGTCGCGGCCAGAACGATGTTGGTGGCAGGTTCGTCGACGGCCCAACCGCGTTCACGAAGCCCCGACGCGAGGCGCTGCGCGTTGTCGTGATCGTCGGAGAGGCGAGCTTGTGAGCGCAACGCGACGATGCCGGCTGCGGCCAGCACTCCGCCCTGACGAACGCCGCCGCCGAGCATCTTGCGGATCCTTCGGGCTTCGGTGATCAATTCGGGTGATGCGGCGAGTATCGAGCCGACCGGCGCACCGAGTCCCTTACTCAGGCACACCTGTACGGTATCGGCGCCGGAAGTCAATTCGGTGGGCGAAACATCGAGTGCAGCAGCGGCATTCCAGAGACGGGCGCCGTCGAGGTGAATCTTCAAGCCGCGTGATCGCGCTGCGTCGACCAGCTTCGTCCATTCGGTCTGATTCATGACGGCACCGCCGGCGAAGTTATGAGTATTCTCGAGACAGAGCAGCGTGGTGTTCAACGCGAAGTACGGGCCGGGGGAGCCCGCCGCCTTCACAACAGTCTCGGGGGTGGGACGTCCGGGTCCGCCGTCGTGCGGCAACGCCATCGGCATTCCCTGGGCGAGCCAGGCAGCGGTGCCCAATTCGGAGCCCAAGACGTGAGAGTGTTCCGGTGCCAGGAACTGATCGCCGCGGTGAAGGTGCAGCATCAGCGCAATCAGGTTGCCCATCGATCCGCTCGGCACCCACAGTGCCGCCGGTAAACCCAGAGTGTGCGCCACCTCTTCCTCGAGCGCCGCCATGGTCGGGTCGTGATCGAGGACGTCGTCACCGACCTCGGCGTCGGCCATCGCCTTCCGCATCTCCGCATCAGGCTTGGTGACGGTGTCCGAGCGTAGGTCGATGTACGACGAAGTCATGGCTCATTCGATCAAGCCGCGTGTTCCGGCGTCAAACCGCGGTATTTCCAGGACGGCTCTTCCGGCCTGATAAATCGATATCGCTGAGGATGCCTTCCGTGTGATGATGAGCGTCGGCAATAGCCGGTGACGAGAACAAGAAGTGGAAGGGGACAGGCATGCGCGACTGGAAGCAAGCGTTGCACCTGCGCGGGCACTCACCCCGCGGTATTTCCCATCCCGCATTCGGGGAACAGAGCGGCGCTGGATATATGCCGTTCCCCATTTCTTGCATTTGCTCCTGACCCGTCTTCGTGTCCAGGAGTTTCACTCCTCGACACGAACTGAGAACTCTCATGCGGAACCCGAACCGCGCACTTGCTCACAGTTGGATGAACCGCCCCGTCCGGGTACTCAACGCCACGTACGAGTACCTCGGTGAAGTGAGCGCCGATCGTGCGGTCGTCCTGATCGCCACCGGCTCCGCGCAGTCCACCGAAGACGTGACCCCGATATTTCCGGTGCGCTCCAAGCACGTCGAAATCCCACTTCCGAGGACGATCCTGCTCGCCGAGTACGTGTACGTTGCTCACCGGGTGACGGTCACCGATTCCAGTCGGGCCACTTTTGCCGGTGTCTTCGACCGGGACGGTCGTCAATGTGCGTACTGCGCCGCCCGGGCAACGACCATCGACCATGTCCAGCCGCGGAGCCGTAACGGGCCCAACACGTGGGGAAATCTGGTGGCGTGCTGCAGTTCCTGCAATCAGCGCAAGGCGGATCGCACTCCGGCCGAGGCCGGTATGCGGCTGCTGTGGGAGCCGAAGGCACCTCGGCGCATCGAGAAAGTGCAGCAGGAGATCTGGCGTGAATTGAGTCGGACGTGACAGTCGAAGGGAGCCAGTGATGTGCGCTGACGAAATCTCCAATTTGGCTGAGCTTTTGCCGATCTCGGACGACCGGACGTGGTGGCAGGCGGAATGCCGAGGAGACCCCGAGCCGGACCGCTGGTTTCCCTTTCCGTCCGAGGGATACGACTACGCGACCGACGTGTGCAACAGGTGCCCGATTGCGGAATCGTGTCGCGAATTCGCCTCTGCCACTGGCCAGACCGGAATCTGGGGAGGAGTGAAGTTCGAGCAGGGCAGGATCGTCGCGGCGTGAGGGATCAGATTCCCGGCTCCGCGGCGATCGTACCGGCCGATACCGCCCGGCACAGAGCGTCGTGGTCACGTTCGGTTTGATCGGCGTAGAGCCGAGCAAACCGGGTGAGGGCGGTGTCGACCGTGTCCGAGGTTCCCAGGTAACCGGAAATCAGTGACGCGCCACTGGTTCGTGCGTGTCCCTTGGCCAGTAGGCGACCGCAGATCGCGACATAGTCGGTCAAGGCTGCTGCATCGATATTGTTCAGGTCCACAGAACCTTTCATGTTCCGGAACTGACGGACGTAGTACTGGCGGTCGTCCACGGTGCACCACCCGAGCAGTGGATCACTGACCGTCTGGAGAGCTTGCTGGTATTCCGCGACGCGTCGTCCTTGGTGGTCGTGCCAGGCCGAGTCGCCGTGCACGAAGGGCGCAACGACGGATCGGCGAGCCTGCTTGAGCTGCAAGAAGATGACGTCGTCCGGGATGCTCCCTTCGCACAGGGCCACATAGGCGCGCAGAGCGACACTCCCGACTCCGACAACCCGGTGCGCGACGTCGATGACGTTGTATCCCGAGACGACTCGGCGCCAGTGTGGTGCAAGGGTTTCGAGATACTCGTCCAGACCCTCCAGGAGGAAGTCGGTGTCCTGCGGCGTGAGTCGTGTTGTGAGCGGCGGGTTCTCGACCAACTGGCGCCGTCCGTGATCCTCGACGGTGAACCGCGGCACCGCATGGTCACTCGTACGCCGCCGGGCGCGCTCCGCGGCGCGCCTGATCTCGGCCAGCAACCCAGGATCGGTGACGTGGTCGGTGAGTCCGTCGAGATCGACCCGGTCGAAGGAGCGATCGAACAGTGGACGCTCGGACAGCTTCGCCAAGTGGAGGCGATACGCGGACACACACGAGGTTGTTGCTGTTTCGCATTGAGCTTCGGTGAGACCGTTCTGCCGACCGGCCACCCAGATGCTCGCAGCCAGCCTTCGTAGATCCCATTCCCAGGGGCCGGGATGTGCTTCGTCGAAATCGTTGAGGTCTATGACAAGTTCGCGTTCCGGAGATCCGTAGAACCCGAAGTTTCCGACGTGCGCATCTCCACAGATGACGGGAGTGATGCCGGTGGACGGCAGCTGCGCCATATCCTCTGCCATCAATCCGGCGGTACCGCGCAGGAATCCGTATGGCGAAGCGACCATTCGCCCCACACGGATCGGAACCAACCAGTCGAGTCTTCCCTCGTGTGCCGTGTTGACCTGATCGACCGGGTCACGTCGATCGGGTGGGGGCGTCCAGTCGCCGAGCGACGATCGCGCCACTCGCTTGCGCAGGCCTTTCCCGATCTTGCGACGCTCACTGCGGGGCGTCTGACGCGCCCGCAAAGTCGCCCTGCCGTCCGGTTCGTTCTCGAGAGCCAGCTGACCGGCAGGCCTGTTCAGCGGGTCCATGTCGGGCTCTCTTTCGTCGGGCGTGCGAAACTCGCGCTCGATCTTATGCCCGCCGGATTGTGCGCCGCGCGACGAGTTCCTTAACTACCCGCCTGGGCAATCAACTCGACAGCGCGGTCGGCGCACAGTTCAGGATCCGGCATTCTCCCGATACCGAGGCATTCGACAACGGCGAACGACGTATCCGGTGTCGTTTCCACGCCGAGCGCCCACCCGAAGTAGTGATTCCAGGCGAGTATGGCTCGGTGGCCACTGTGCTGCGGAATCTCGCTGCCCAGAACGAGTACTGCGTCGAACGCGGGGCCGTCGCACCAGATGACCGATTCGGCGAAGGTGGAGCTGGCGACGGCGACTACGTACCTGTGACAAGTCGATTCACTCGGAATGGCGATGTGTGCACGCATGGTCGCTCCTCCGGCTCGGTTGCGATCGGAGGGTTCCCCGTTGCCGGCGCCGAAAAAACGCTTGTCAGATTACGTCCCGGCCACAGATCTACGACGCAGACGGTGCCTGAGATGTTTTTGTGCTGCCCGCGCGACCGAGCGAGTCGAGAGATACTGTTCGGCCGGTATCAACCGGGAACCGAACAAGTAGAACCTTCGGGCTTCGTCGTGGTCGTGGGTGGCCGCGGAGATGAGCAGACGTTCGATCGCGGTGAACTTTCGCCCACCGGCGTAACCACTCATGTAGTCGATGTGATTCGTCATACTCGCTCTGGCGCTACGGTATTCGGTCAATGCAGCGTTCACGTTCCGATGTGAGTCGAGTGTGTCTGCCGGCGTCTCCGTCAGCATGTGCGCGGTCGCATCGACCAGCATCTGAGCGGTCTCGAGTGCCCACGAGCATCCGATACCCCACAACGGGTCGTTGGTTGCCGCAGCGTCGCCGATGAGTGCGAACCCGTTACCTACGGGTTCGGTGAGGGTTGTGGAGAAGTGTTTGGTACCAACGATCTTCCCGACGATGTGCTCTCGCCGAACAAGCGGAGCGCCGGGTAATGCGTTGGCGTACTCGAGGAAAGCAGTAGACAGGTCGTCAGCGAACGAGCCGAGCTTGTCGAGGGCAGGGAAGACGACCAGCACGCTGATTCCGCCGTCGTTGGGGAGCAGATAGGCGACGTCGGGATCCATGAACCACGACAATGACGTTTCTCCGCCGGGTCGTTCGAGTCCGGAGAGCTGGGCGAAATAGCTGAAACGCCCGTTGGATGCAGTCACGGAGTCGCAACGAGCGGATCGTGCGACGGTCGAATCCTTGCCGTCCGCTCCGACGGTCAATCGTGCTTCGACAGTGAAGACCGAACCCTGTTCGGTGCCGTAGACGCCTGCAGTAGTGCCGTTCTCGGTCAGCAGTCCGGAAACGCGATACCCGAGAAGAAGGTCGACGTTCGGGTAGTCGTTCGCGAGTTGGCGCAGTAGGGGGTCGAGAGTTTCCCTTCGGACGTTGAACCCAGGTGGCGGTGAGTTCTCTGCCGCGTCAGGGGTGATCACTCCCCAAGGGGTCCAGAATGTCGGAACGGTTTCCACCATTCCCAGGGCGAGCAGTTTTTCCGTGGCGCCGAGTCGTTGCAAGATCGGGGCACCGCACGGTTGCAGGTGGTGAGTGCACAGGACTTTGTGCGCCCGGATGTCGGAGCGAGCGTCGAGAAGCGCTATCCGCAGACCTTGCTGGGCGTACATGATGGCGGCCGCGCATCCCGCGATGCTCGCGCCGACAATCACAACGTCATACTTTTCCCGTGCCTTCGAAGTCACTCGATCAGCTTAATGCATAAGGTTATAACTTAAATATGACTGGATTCAGTCATCGTGTTCGGGCGTTAAGTCCCGAACTGCGGCCCGGATGGACTGTTCACGAAGCTCGTTCTCTCTGCGCAGTTCACGACGCCGTCGCCCGGCCTCGAATCGCTGCCTGGCGATTGTTCCGGTCGGCCGGAGTTGGGGTACCTCAGCCGGTTTCCCGTCGCTTCCCATCGCCACCATCGTGAAATAGCAACTATTGGTGTGGCGAGATTTTCCGAGAAGAATGTCTTCGGTTTCGACTCGAATTCCGATTTCCATCGAGGTGCGCCCGGTGTAATTGACGGAAGCGCTGAACGTGACGAGTTCGCCGACATGCACCGGCTCGCGGAACACCACACGATCCACCGACAGAGTCACGACGTAGGTCTGGGCATATCGACTCGCGCACGCATAGGCAACCTGGTCGAGAAACTTCAGAATCGTTCCGCCGTGCACGTTGCCCGAGAAGTTTGACATGTCCGGCGTCATGAGGACGGACATGGACAAGGTTTGTTTCGATGCTTGCTGCGATGCTTGCTTCAATTCAGGTAGGGAGTTCGATTCAGACATCAAGCGGGCCTCTTCGGTTCGGTGGACGGTGAAGAGACCGTATCCGGCAAAGAGGGTTACCCGCGCGTTCGGAAGAGCGCGGTGTCAGAGTTCGGGACAGTGCCCGTGTGGAGGACGTATTCGCTGGTGGCGACGGGGCCGGCCGCGCTCGACCTGAGATAGGGCTCGAGCGTCGAGCGGAGGTGCGCTGACATCGAAGCCCAATTCCCTGTGCTTCGAACGGCCTCGCGAAAGTCCTTCAACGCCGGTGCCTGGTCGCACAGTTCCTCGATGGGATCCGATCCGGCTGGTAGTTGCCACTCGAGCAGGTGGGAGGCCGAGCTCACCGACTCCAATCCGGCTGCTGCCTTCTCGAATTCGCTCGAGCTCGACCATGTCGTCGGTAGTGGTGTGATGCCATTCCACGCCGAGGCGGCCTCCCGGCGGAGTGCTGCTGCCCACCCGTTCTCCGACCACGTTGCGACGCAGATCTTTCCGCCTGGCCGGGTCACCCGCATCATCTCTGCGAGGGCAATCGAGGGGTCGGGACAGAAGATGATCCCGAAGATGCTGACACAGGCGTCGGCGCTCGAATCCGACCACGGCAGAGACTGTGCATCGCCGATCGTGAAAGTGGGTTCGGTAGTTCCGGGGCGAGGAATCCAGCGTTCGCGCGCGACCTCCAGCTGGCTGGCGGAGAGGTCGAGTGCGTGGACCGCGATCCCGGACTGGGCCGCCGGGAGCGTAAAGTTCCCCGTTCCGGCGCAGACGTCGTACGCCGTGCTCACGTGCCCGATCGAGCGCAGCGCCTCTGTCGATGCAGGTGAGAGTTGTTCGGCAAGAGGGGAATATGCCGCACCGTTCCAGTTTCCCCGATTCACGACAAGCTCCTTTCGACTGCGTCGATGACCGTATCGAGCGCTGCGCCTGCCGCACGCGCTGCTTCGCCGGGGTTGCGTTCCTCGATGGCAGCGATCAAGGGTCGGTGCTCGTCGACGTGGAAACCTGGACCGACACTGACGGCGGACAGCGAATCCGTCACGGCGGCAAGGACTCCCCGGTAGACGTCGATCAGTGCGGAATTGTGGGACGCCTCGACGATCGAAAGGTGCAAGGCCATGCCGGCTTCGACAGTGAAGCCGCCGACGTGACCGGGGTGGGCATTCCAGGCTGCATGTATCCGCGCGAGATCTTCGGGGGTGTGGCGCTGCGCTGCAAGTCGCGCGGCTTCGACCTCGAGTCCGCGTCGCAGGCTCAGTACGTCGAGAACGTCACCTCTGGCGAGCCGGCGCCCGAGTAATCCTTCGACCGGCGACGCCGCCATGACGTACACGCCGCCACCGTGACGAACGGACAGAACTCCGGCGTGTGCAAGCGCCCGTACCGCTTCGCGCATGGTGTTTCGGGCGACTCCCAATTCCTCGACCAATGCGGTCTCCGGCGGGAGTTTTGATCCGACGGGCCATCGGCCGGTCGATATCGCCTCCTCGATCGCCGCAGCGACGATGTCTACCTTGCGTCCGGAGTCGGACATGTGTGCCACCTCGGGTAAGTGAGTCAATGACTTTGCCCGAGGTTAGCGTGCTCTCACGAGTGGGTCAATGACTTGGGAATTATCCGCGTACGTCCAGGCTGCGGGCGTAGTGCTCCTTGAAGACCTCGAGATGCGCCCACGATTCCAAGCCGCTGACACCGTCGATGCCCCGGATTCGCTCGGACAGGGCATGGAGGTCGTTGGACGAGTTGGCGGCGACCGTCGCGATCACGTCGTATCGTCCGAGGGTCCGGGCGAGGAATTCGATTCCGGGCAGCGACTCGATCTCCGATACCGCGTTGTCGTCCCGTGAGCCCAGATTGACGCCGATGCCCATCGCGAGCGTTCGGCCACCACCTCGCCGCTTGACGACAGCGCCGACGCGCAGTGCCGTGCTCGCGATCAGATGATTGACCCGGTTGCGCACGGCGCTCGGCGACAGTCCGGTGTGTTCGGCCAGCTCGAGAAAGGGCATTCGCCCGTTGCGCTCGAGCAGTTCGATCAACGCGACATCTGTCGAGTCGAGTCGGATATCGGCTTGTAAAGCGGTCTCGGGCATGAAGATTCCCTTGATGACGTCGACGTAGACCAGCGTGCTCACGGATCGAACGCCACGTTGTGAGCGGAGTTCGGCGATGGCACGGTACAGATCGTCGTGACTGGGCACCCGAAGTTCCGCAATCACGTTGTACTGCCCGCTGACTGCCGAGATGTAGACGGCGGCCTCGGATGCGATCAACGCGTCCAGTACCGGGGTCATCGGTCCGGACACTGCGATCGAGACGTGTGCAAGCGCCTTCAACCCGAGAAGTTCGGGGTGCGCGACGGCCACTACGGACACCGTTCCCGAGTCGAGTAGCGCCTGCACTCTGGTGGACACCGCCGCTCGTGGGGCGTCGACCGCCACGGACAGTTCGCGGTACGTCGCTCGCCCGTTGCGCTGAAGTGCGGCAATGAGCTTGGAATCGAGATCGACCGTCATGGTTGCCCCAACTTTTCCAGAGATTTTTCTGTATGAGCTTCCTATTAGAACAGTCGCATGTGGCCATGAATGATGTGGATAAGTGCAGAAATGCTCGAAAACTCATACAAAAAAGTTGTATACCGCCTGGTCTGAAACTTTGATGCATTGCATAGCTCCAGGTCAGGGCGTAGTTTTCGCTCAACACGCAGTGACCTGCACCACCATCTCGACGAAGGACCACCATGCGCAAGTTGCACACGCACGAAGCCTCGCCTCTCGACGCCACCGGCACGATCTTCACCGGCGCCAAGATTCACACCGTTGACGACAGCACGGCGGGAGCTGAAGCGTTCCTGGTGTTCGGAAACCGCTTTGCAGCGGTGGGAACGCTCGAGGAATGCCGCACCGAGGCGCGTCGGCTGAGCACTCGCACAACCGCGGTGGTCGAACTCGACGGCGCCACCGTCGTCCCCGGCTTCGTCGATCCACATGCACACCCGTTGATGTACGGGCAGATGCTCAGCTGGGTGGACTGTGGGCCGGAGAAGGCACATTCCATCCCCGGAATCATTGCGCTACTTCAGGAAGCGGCGCTCACAGCACCTGCGGGCGTCCCGATTCGCGGATACGGCTACGAGCACCGCAACCTGATCGAAGGGCGTCACCCGCTCAAGGAAGAGCTCGATCAGGTGGCCACCGATCGCGAGGTCTACCTCATGAACGCGAGCGGTCACGGCGGCGTCGTCAACTCCTTCACTTTCGACAAGCACGGTATCGACGCGAGCACCGAGAATCCGGCCGGTGGCGAGTTCTTCCGAGATGAAGACGGCGAACTCACCGGTGAGCTCTCCGACGCCGCGTGCAACATTCTCACCGGCGTCAACGGAGTGAAGGTCGGCCATCACGGCCCCAACTTCCATCTCGAGGACGAGCCGGAAGAGCACCTTCGCCAGCTGTCGGTCGCTCAGGACAAGTTCCTGGCCGGTGGCGTCACCACCATCGGTGACTGCCAGGTGACCCGGCGTGAATTCGACATGTACCTGCGTCTGGCCGAGCAGGATCAGCTCAAGACCCGCGTCAGCATGTACATGCTCAGCCACCTCCTCGATCACGTCATCGACACGGGAATGCACGGAGCCTTCGGCAATTCGCGGCTCGCGTTCGGCGGCATCAAGTTCTACGCCGACGGCACACTCGGAGGCTGGACCGCATACTTCCCCGACGGTTACGTGGGCGACCCGTGCCGCACCGGGCAGCTCTACCACGAGCCGGCGGACTACTCGGAGCTGATTGCCAAGGCACATTCGGTGGGTCTGCAGACCGCCACGCACGCTCAGTCACCGACCGCCATCGACATGGTGCTCGATGCCATCGAAGCTGCGCAGAAGGCTCACCCCGACGCCGACGCTCGTCACCGCATCGAGCATTGCGGACTCCCGACGGCCGAGCAGATCGCAAGGATGAACCTGGCCGGTGTCTACCCGGTGAACCAGCCACAGCACTACTACAACTGGGGCGAGGGCGTCACCGCTGCGATCGGCACTCCGGGCGAGCGGTTCAACCCGCTCGGCGAGTTCATCGCTGCCGAAGTTCCCGTGACCATCAGCTCCGACGCCCCCGTCGCAGAGCCGAAGCCGCTCGAAGCAATTCAGGCAGCCGTTACTCGTGTGACGCGTCAGGGCCATCAGCTCGGCTCCGATGCACTCCGCATCACCGCCGACCAGGCATTGCAGGCTCACACCCTCAACGGTGCGCGTGCGCTGGGCCGCGAAGCAGAGCTGGGCAGCATCTCGGTCGGCAAGCGGGCCGACTTCGTCATTCTGGGCGCGGATCCCCTCGAGGTTCCGGCCGACGCGATTGCGCAGATCGAGGTCCGAGAGACCTGGATCGACGGCGAACTCGCACATTCAGGTCATAACCACCTATTGTCGAGCACTTCGACCACCGAGGAAAAGTAATGAACCGAGAGCAACAGATCGTGAAGGCCCGCAAGGCGGGATTCGCAGCCTTCGTCGGTACAACTATCGAGTGGTACGACTTCTACGTGTATGCCACGGCAGCAGCCCTGGTGTTCGGTGACATCTTCTTCCCACCTGGAACCGATCGCCTGACCGGCGTTGCGGCGGCGTTCGCGACATACGCCGTCGGTTTCTTCGCTCGCCCGCTCGGCGGAATCGTGTTCGGCCATGTCGGTGACAAGATGGGCCGACGCACCGCATTGGTTGTGACTTTGACGCTGATGGGTGCAGGCACGTTCCTCATCGGCATGTTGCCCACTTACGCGTCCATCGGGTTCTGGGCGCCGTTACTGCTGGTACTGCTCCGCTTCGTCCAGGGCTTTGCCGTCGGCGGCGAATGGGGCGGCGCGGTCCTGATGGCCGTCGAGCATGCACCCGAGGACAAGAAGACCTTCTACGGCGGTTTCGCTCAGCTGGGCAACCCGGCCGGCGCGCTCCTGGCCACAGGTTTCTTCAGCATTCTCTCCACCTTCGGCGACGACGCTCTGCGCGAGTGGGCTTGGCGACTGCCGTTCCTCTGCTCGGCGCTGCTGATTCTCGTCGGCTTGGTCGTTCGCCTGAAGGTCGAAGAGTCCCCGGTTTTCGAATCCGAGGTGAAGTCCGCGGACGTACCGGAAATGCTCCCGCTCAAGTACGCGCTGGTGACCAACTGGCGCCCGATCATCCTGGGCATCGGCATTCTGCCCGTCGCAGTCGGCGGCTACTACCTCGTGACGACCTTCATCACGGCATACGCAACCGACCCCGATGTCGGATTGTCGGAGACGTTGATTCTCAACGCGCTGAGTGTCGCTGCAGTGGTCGAATTGATCGCGACTCTCGGCGTGGCGTGGCTCGGCGACAAGGTGGGACGCGTCCGCGTCGTCATCTGGGGCCTTGCGGCAGTCGCGATTCTCGCAGCGCCGCAGTTCCTGGTGCTGAAGTCCGGATCCGTGTTCCTGATCTTCCTGACCTTCGCTGTCATGCGACTGGTGCTGGCGGCCACGTACGGCCCGATCGCCGCCGTCCTGTCGCAGATGTTCAAGCCGCAGGCCCGCTACACGAGCATTTCGTTGGCGTACCAGGGTGCAGGCGCGATCTTCGGTGGGTTGTCTCCGCTGGTGTCGACGCTGATGTACAAGGCAACCGGCAGCATCTGGCCGGTCATCGCACTGCTGATCGGCATGTGCGTCCTGAGCATCGTCTGCCTGCTCTTCGCTCCGCAGCATGTGGACGAGGCGACAGATACCGACGGTGCTCCGCAGGGCCTGAACAAGGAATCGGCCTCGGCTTGACTGCCGAGAATCGGCTTCCGCCTGACTGCCGAGAATCGGCCTCCGCCTGACAACTGAAAACACGAAGCTGGGGCAGTACACGATTTCCGTGTACTGCCCCAGCTGTCGTTTCAGGTCAGTTGTCGTTCAGCGACTGTTACGCGCCGACGAGATGGCGGTGAAAGTGATCGCTGCGTCGGTGGGCCTGGCTGAGATTCCTGATCTCGCGAAGCCAGAAGTGAGACGCCAGCGCGTTATTGCTTCCGTAGCCGGTGCCGGAGGTGTCCTCGTCGATCAAGGCGACAAGCGCCTTGATCAGGCTGGTGACCTTGAGGTTGTTGGTCTGAGAATGTCGTACCAGCAGGTCAGCGGCTTCGTCGGTGCTGCAGCGGTAGAGCGTGCAGACAATTTCGAGAGCCCGTTCGCGGAGACGGCCCGAAGTAGTCGGGATCCGTAGTCCGTTTGTCGGGACACTGTTCGTCTGGTTGTTCGTGTCGTCGGGGTGAATCATGGTGTTGTACAAGGTATTCCTTTGAACCACATGGGTTTTGGGCCCGTGCGGTGTGTAGCGCATGTTGATACTGGTGCAGTCGGTACGCGATTGGCGGCGGACTCCGTCGGAGCCTTCGGCCTGGTCAACAATCTGCGGGACTGATGAAAGTGCGTAGTGATCAAAGGCGCGGATTTGCACCGAACTGGAAGTCTGCCCCTGGAACGAATACTGGAACTGTTGTTCCGGGCGAAGCGACCGGCTGCCTGACTGACGGCTGCCCTCTGATAACCCCACCGTACGTCATCGATCGAGTTTCAGCTAATTCTATTTCGAGCGGCTGAGAGCACTGTGGCCCGTATTACCTGCTCAATAGGCGTTTACGTGGCCGACTATTGCTTGCTTGGTGATAGCCCAGGCGTCGGTCGTCGGGTTGCCGAACTCGCCGTGGCCGACGCCGGGAAGTTCGATCAGATCGACCACATCGCCTGCTGCTCGGGCGGCACGGGCATAGCGCCGACTCTGTTCGACCGACACGACCTTGTCTCCGAGTCCGTGGATCACCGTGACGGGGAGGCCGGTGGGGAGGTGCTCGATCGGTGATGCGATGCGGTAGCGATCGGGATGATCGGTAGGCATGCCGCCCAGAAGATTTCGAACAAATCGATCTTTGCCCGCGGTTGCGGCGAGCGTCATGTCGAAGACGCCGGCCATGATCGTCGTCGAGCGAACCGGCACCGAGAGGTTTGGTTCCGGGGCGTCTGCACCCTGTTGGGATCGCGATGCGACCCAGGCGGCAAGTTGTCCACCCGCGGAGTAGCCGGCGATGTGTATACGGCTCAAATCCAGTCGCCCGGAGGCCTTTTCCTGAACGATGCCGGCCAGGGCGTTGGTGGCCGTAACGGTATCGGAGAGCGTGGTCGGCCAACCACCCTGACCGCCGACGCGTCTGTATTCGATGTTCCAGACCGCAATTCCGTACGGGGTCAGGGTTTTTGCCCACGCGCCCGCGTATTCGAGATTGCTCTTCTGGGCCCATCCACCGCCGTGAATGAGTACGACGACCGGCAGGTCACCGTCCGATCCTTCTGGAAGATACAGATCGCCGAAAGTGTCTGCGGCCGCGGCGTAGGCGATGCGGACCGGAGCGACGTCGCGGTCGAGGCCGGTCGCACTGCTGACAGATGCGAGGAGGGCGAGTGCACAGACCAGCACTACGGCGAGATACCCGGCCAAGCGGTCGCGGGAGCGGTGCGCGATGACCTGATTCCTCTCGGCAGGCGACGGACGATAATTCGGAAATCAGTCTATCGGTGCCAGGTGAATTTATGGTGTGAGCGAATGGGCCGTGCTCGCTCGCACGCGGAGTTCGCTACGCGTATAGCTCTGAACTGGGGGTTCGTCACCGTTGACCAGAGCCAACAGTGCATCTACGGCCGCTGCCGCCTGTTCTTGGGGGAAGAAGTCGAAGGCAGTGATCGGGGGCTGGGAAACCAGCAGGGCGGGTTCGTCACTGTCCTGTGCAATCAAGACGTCACCCGGAATCGACAGCCCGAGATCGAGGGCCGCTCGCGCCGCTGCCGGGGCGCAACCGAGAATCAACGACAGGATCGCGTCAGGCGGAGTCGAGGAGTCGAGGGCCTCGCGGGTGGCCGCATACGCGGCCCCGATGAGGCCTCCGACGGTGCTGGCGCCCGGAAACGACGTCAATTCCTCGCTGGTGCGTGGTGCCACCCCTCGGGCGCGGCACCACTCGAAGTAAGCGAAAGTCGTTGCGCGGGTCCACTCCGAATGCATTCCGGGAGTGAGGACGAAAATGTCCCTTGCGCCACGTTCGGCGAGGTGGTTCAGAAGAGTCTCCGTGGTGGAGACGAGGTCCGGTGAGGTGGAGTATCCGAATTGCCCGGATTGTCCAGGACCCACTGCGACAGAGGGGATTCCGATCTTCTGCAGAACCTCGACGCGCGGGTCGTCGACCATCGGGTCGACGACCAGTACGCCGTCCATCTCGATGCGCCGCAGTCCGTTCGGATCTTTCATCGACGGTAGTAGGAGGAGTGAGTGATCGGCGTGGAATGCAGCCTGGGTCGCGGCGGTCGCCACGCGCCCGTACCAGTCGAAATTGAGGTACTCGGCCGATGACAGTTGGTCGGGAGCGGGGAGCATCAGCCCGAGGGTGGCAGTCCGACCCGACCTGAGATTCTGGGCCGACCGATTGGCACGGTATCCAAGGCGGTCGGCAACCTCTTGAACCCGAGCGCGAGTGGCCGCGTCGACCCGGCCCTTGCCGTTGAGTGCATAGGAGACCGTGGACACCGCGACGCCGGCGGCGTTGGCGACATCACGAAGCGTCGGCGAAACAGGGGTAGCCACTGCGGATCGTTTCTACTCGTTGGTCGGTTTGTCTCCAGCCTATCGATCAATCGTTTCGGCATGTTGCGTGCACCGGTGAGGGGCACCTCAAAACAAAACGTCGAATCGTTTCAGCGCAGGTATTGACACTGGTGAAACGATTCGGCACTCTCTTAGGAACACCGGGCGAACGTCGAGAGAAATTCGGGCGAACCTCGGGAAACCTGACCAGGCAGGCGCATACTTGCCTTAACTCGCGGAGCCTCCCCATGACCGAAAAAACCGACCCTCCCGGTGCAGGAACGCATTCTGAATCCGGTTCTCCCACGTCATCCTCGGGCCTGCGCGCCGGAACTATCAACAGCCGTCATCTGGTCTTCTTCGTCATCGCCGCAGCGGCGCCACTGACGATCCTGGTGGGATTCGCGCCACTGGGCCTGATGGTTTCCGGCGCTGCGCTTCCGGTGGGGTACGTCGTTCCCGGGATCGTCTATCTACTGTTCGCCGTCGGCTTCACAGCGATGAGCAGGCATATCCGCGGCGCGGGCGCGTTCTACGCCTACATCACCGAAGGGCTCGGAAAAACAGTCGGCGCAGGCGCCTCTGTGCTGGCTTACATCGGCTATCTCGGTGGCCAGATCGGATTCGTCGTCGCTTGCGGCATCTTTCTCTCGTCGACGATCGAGTTGTTCTTGGGAGTAACCGTTTCCGTCTACACCTGCGCATTGGCGGTCGCAGTTCTGGTCGTGGTGGTGGGATATCGCAGGGTCGATATCGGCGCGAAGGTGCTGGCCGTTTTGATGGCGCTCGAGCTCGGCGTCCTCGCAGTCTTCTGTGTGGCGGTTCTGTTGAAAGGCGGCCACGAAGGACTGTCGCTCGACAGTTTTTCGCCGTCGACCTTCATGACAGCCGGACTGGCGAGCGTCTTCGTGTTGACCTTCACCTCCTTCGTCGGTTTCGAGCAGACGGCGATCTACAGCGAGGAAGTTGTCGATTCCAAACGCACAGTGTCGCGTGCGACCTACACAGCAGTCACTGTTCTGGCCGTGGTCTACGCATTCTGTGCTTGGGTGATCGTGCAGGCCGTCGGCCCGAGTCGGATGGGCGACCTACTCGGCGGTGACCCGTCCGAGCTGATCTTCGATCTCAACAATGAATTTGCCGGCTCCATGATGACCGACGTGATGCATCTGTTGATCGTCACGAGCTTCTTCGCGGGTTGCCTTGCCCTCCACAATGCTTGCAGTCGCTATCTGCTCACCATGGGGCGCGCGAAAGTCTTTCCTGCCGCGCTTGCACGGGTTTCGCCGACCACTGGAACGCCGAGCGTCGCCGGAATCACACAAGGCGCACTGGTATTCGCGGCAATCGCCGGCTTTGCGCTGACGCCCGCAGACCCGTACACCCAAGTAGTCGTGTGGACGAATACACCAACGATCATCGGTGTGCTGGTGTTGCAGGTTCTCACTTCCGTCGCCGTGCTCAGGTTCTTCTCGCAGGATTCTCGCGGTGAAGGTCTGTGGCAGAGGTTGATTGCACCCTCGCTCGCTGCAGTGGCGTTGATCGTCGCGCTCGGATACCTCTTGATGAACATGAGTGACCTGACCGGGTTGACCACCGCGCAAAACTTCTTGTTGGCAGTGCCATTGCTGTTGGCTTTCGCATTCGGCGTGGGACGCGGGATGCGCGTACGTGAACACTCGGTCGAGGAGTTGTCGGCATGAGCGAATACGCATGGTCGGTCCCCGGAGGGTTGGTCGAACGTCCCGGAATTGTTCCGGGCGCTCCCGAGATATGGGTCTATGCGGACAGGTTCTCGTACTTCGGTGGTGACACCGTCTCGATCCGAGTGCATACCACCGCAGAAGAATACGACCTCGAAATTGTTCGAGACGGCGCCCGGCCGCAACAGGTCGCGCAATACGTCGGTCTGCCGGGCAAGCAGCAGCAGACGCCTGCCGACGCGTACGCAGTGGGCTGCGACTGGTCGGAATCCCTTGCCGTCGAGATAGATCCGAAGTGGACGTCCGGCATGTACTTGGTTCTGGTCCGGATGCTCCACGAAGGGGTGACTATTGAGCGGGAGGGCTTCTTCGTCGTCAAGGCGCGCGAACCCGAGCATGCCGACTTCGTACTCATTCACACCACCAGCACGATGTTGGCCTACAACGACTGGGGTGGGGCAAACCACTACCGAGGTGTTCCGGACGGCTCCGGCGATGTGCCGACACCGATTTCCTCGACGCAGCGTCCCGTCGCGCGGGGGATGTTGCGCAAACCCGAGGGCGCAGCACGCAACATCCACACCGACACACCGGGAATCGGATGGATACCCCGTCACCCGCCGTACGAATGGGCGTGGGTGAACGGCTACTCGCGTCACCATGCGGACGCCTTCTGGGCCACTTACGAGAGGCCGTTCACGGTCTGGGCGGAAGAGCAGGGGTTCCGCGTCCACCACGTGACACAACACGATCTGCATAACGATCCGTCAGCGCTGCATGGATATTCATGCGCAGTTGTCGTCGGTCACGACGAGTACTGGTCCTGGGAGATGCGTGACCGCATAGATGATTTCGTCGAAGAGGGTGGTGGTCTGGCGCGATTCGGCGGGAACTTCCTGTGGCAGGTACGCCTCGAAAACGACGCACAAGTCTGTTACAAGAATCCGTTCGACGATCCGATGCGAGAAGTCGACCCGACCCGGGTGACGACGGCGTGGGATTCGCCCGAGGTTGCCCGACCGGGGGCGTGGACGATGGGATTGACCGGCATGGCCGGTGTCTACAATCGTTACGGTGCAACAACTCCCAGGTCTTCGGGCGGTTTCACGGTATACCGGCCGGATCATTGGGCGTTGAACGGAACCGACCTGTACTACGGAGACAACTTCGGGATCGCCCCGATCTGTGTTGCCGGATTCGAGATGGACGGCGTGGATTTCACGTTCCGGAAGGGCCAGCCGTATGCGACCGGCGTCGACGGCGCTCCCGAGGATCTGGAGATCATCGCGATGGCGCCGGCAGTTTCGGGTTCGCGGGACAAATGGAACGGGAAAGTTCCGATCGGTGCGCCTTTCGCCGAAGTGCAGGGAATCATCGAATGCTTCTATGGCAGTGAGCCTCCAGATCACCTTCGTGATCTCGAATACGGATCGGGAATGGTCGCCTGTCACAAGCGAGGTCTCGGCTCCGTGTTCAACGCAGGTTCCACCGAATGGGTGAACGGGCTGATCCATCACGATCCGTTCACCGAACGAATAACTGCAAACGTACTGAATCTGTTTGCTGCACGAATTTCCAGCTCCAACACGAAGGAAAAATGACATGAGTGTCAACGACATTCGAATGTTCGGGCCAGGGCAGGGGACGCGGTTCATCCCGGAGTGGGGTGACGACGCGAGCCCGAACTGGTCGGAATCCGAATGGAGGTCATTCGGAGATCCGAACGGGGAATACTTCGGCGGTGGTTGGGAAGGCGAGCCCGGCACGCTCTTGTGCGACCCGTATCCGTACGACGAGGTCTGCATCATGATCAGCGGCCGGGTGGCGCTGATCGACCTCGATGGAAACCGTCGCGAATTCTTCGCTGGGGAAGCATTTTTCGTGCCGCAGTCGTTTCGCGGTACCTGGGAGACGGTTGAGCCGTCGAAGAAGTTCTTCGTCGCGCTCCCCGGATCGCGCTCATGACGGTGGAAACTTCGATGACTGTCGCAGCGTTTGGTCACGTGATCAACGGAACGTGCGAGAGCCCGGCAGGTAGACTTTCCGTGCTGGTCGATCCGGTGACCGACAATGTATACGCCCGTGCTGCCGTCGGTTCCGCCGATGACGTCGACCGAGCCTGCCGTTCGTCCGAGAAGGCTGCGCGGTCCTGGCGCCGGTCCACCCCTGCGCGCCGTCAGGAGTTGCTGCTGGCCCTCGCGGACGCGCTGGAAGCAAACGCGAAATATTTCCTCGAGGTCGAATGCCGCAGTACCGGCAAGCCTCTCAGGCAGGTGCGAGACGACGAGATCCCGCAGTGTGTTGACTTTCTGCGGTACTTCGCGGGTATTGCCCGCTCTCTGCCGGGCGTTGCCGCAATGGAGTACACGGAGGGTGCTACGTCTTATGTCAGACGTGAACCCATTGGCGTGATCGGTGCGATCGCTCCTTGGAACTACCCGTTGATGATGGCGGTCTGGAAGATCGCGCCGGCACTCGCGACGGGAAACACCCTCGTGCTCAAGCCGGCCGAGGAGACGCCGGAAACCGCGGTGATGCTGGGAGTGCTTGCAGCGCAGATCTATCCGCCCGGGGTGTTGAACGTAGTGTGCGGCGATCGCGATACCGGAGCCGCGCTCGTCGCTCATCCGGTTCCTCGGATGATTGCGCTGACGGGATCGACGAGAGCGGGTATTTCGGTCGCAAAGGCCGCGTCGGAAGACGTCAAGCTGTTGCATCTCGAACTCGGAGGCAAGGCACCCGCCGTTGTTTTCGCCGACGCGGACCTCGACGGCGCAGTCGCGGGGATTGTTGCCGGGGCCTTTTACAACAGCGGTCAAGATTGCACCGCTGCGACGAGGATTCTCGTTCAAGAGGAGGTTGCGGAGGAGTTCACCGAGAAGTTGACGGCTGCGGCCGCGGACTTGAGGTTGGGCGGACCGGAATCGGGCGATTGTCTCGGCCCCCTGGTCAGCCGCGCTCACCGTGATCGAGTGGCGGAGTTGGTAGAGAGACGCTCAGCAAATACGAACGTATGTATTGGCGGGGGAAAGCCAGCTGGACCAGGGTTTTTCTATCTGCCGACTGTTATTTCCGGGGTGCAGCAGGAAGATGAACTGGTCCAGGAAGAGATATTCGGGCCGGTTGTCACCGTACAGTCGTTCTCCACCGAGGCTGAAGCGATCGAACTTGCGATCGGGACCAAGTACGCTCTCGCGTCGAGCGTGTGGACGTCCGACCACGGCACCGCGATGAGGATGACGGCCGAACTGGACTTCGGCTGCGTCTGGGTGGGAGCCCACGGAATGCTCGCCGCTGAGATGCCTCACGGTGGCTTCGCTGGGTCGGGTTACGGCAAGGATCTGTCGGAGCTCGCACTGGCGGAGTACACGAGGGCCAAGCACGTCATGCATGTGACGAGCGTCTGACTCCTCGGCAATATCCAACGACGGCCACCTGCCCGCGCTGCGGGACGGTGGCCGTCGTCGTGCCTCGGTGGACCTGCAAGCTGCTGTTTGAATATGTTGCAGTGCAACATGTTTAGAGAGAATTTTCGTTGATTCGGGTCGCGAATGCCGGTAAAGTGACGTGTGCAACATTGCGCACTTCGGCGCACATTCAACCCCACTTTCAATTCTGACTCCAGGAGACTGCCATGGGTTCATCCGACACCGATCTCAAAGCGCTCGACAGCGTTATCACCGTCGCCGGTGCATTGGCGGCGATATTCGGCGGAATCGCCGGAGTTGCCGGGCTGGCCACTTTTCTCGGAACCGGCGGCGGTTCTTAGGTTTTCAGCTGACATCAGTGAGGCTCGGACCGTTCGATTCTGACGATCAGATCCGCGCGTGGCCTGACTGCGCTGATCAACTCGGCGTTCGGCTGATCTACCCGTTTCACCCACTCTGCAGCCGCTTCGGAACTCTTTCCGAAGCGGCTGTGGCGTTTCACCAAGCGCTTCGTCCGAGTTTCCTCCGGAACGTCGAGATACCAGACCTCGTCGAGTGCTGCTCGCACTTCCTGCCATCCACCACTGGGTAGGAGGAGATAGTTCCCCTCGGTGACTACCAGCGGTGTACATGGATCGACAGCCGTTGTGCTGCCTATTGATTCGTCGAACTCGCGATCGAAGACCGGAGCATAGACCGTCGAGTTCGAGGCTCGGAGTCGGCGTAGTAGAGCCGCGTAGCCGTCGACGTCGAAGGTGTCCGGTGCGCCTTTGCGTTCATGCCTGCCGAGTCGGTCGAGTTCCCGATTGGCAAGATGAAAACCGTCCATCTCGACGATGGAGCAACGAGAACCTAATTTCCGCACAATTGCCTGTGACACCGTCGACTTTCCGGCTCCCGGTGCGCCCGTGATGCCGAGGATTCTCCGACCGTCGTCGGTGATCAGGGAAGCAGCGCGTGAAGCAAGTTGGTCGAGCGTCAGCGAGACGGTCGGCGGTGAGGTCGTCACGTGTTGCTCCGATCAGTCCGAAGGGCCGGTGCATCGAGAGTACGCCGGAGGCTTTCGGCCATTGACAGTCTGAATGGACTGTGAAACTGTGATCCATGCCACTCGAGAAGTTGGAGGTGAGACCGTGACCCTGCGCGATGCGCAGCGCGAAGCGACGCGCCACCGGATTCTCGATGCGGCAACGGATTTACTGATAGCGGACGGTTATTCATCTCTGACGGCGCAGTCGGTGCAAACCGCTGCCGGAGTCAGTCGGGGCGCTCTGCTGCACCACTTTCCGAACATGCAGGAGCTCACTGCGGCGTTGGTGTCGAACATCGTCGTACGGAACGAGGTGGCGGTAAGAGCTGCCATGTCTCGGCAGGATTCGTCGGTTGACACGATCGAGAACTCGATCTCCGCTCTGTATTCGGCGTTGACTCAGCCGCCATTTCAAGCGGAACTCGAACTGTGGTCCGCAGCGCGGACGGATCCGGTGTTGGCCGAGGTGCTCCGGGAATCGGAGCGAATCGCCGGACGGGATCTGCGGCGAGTTGTCCACGACGCTTTCGGTCCCGAAATTGTTGCTTCCGAGAACTATTCGCAGATTGCAGATCTGACGGTGCTGATGCTCCGTGGTTTGGCGCTGTCCCGGGCAGTGCAGAAGAGCGACGCGTCTGCGCGTCGTTCGATCAGTCAATGGGCAGGCGTCGTTCGCCTGCTCCTCACCCAGAACTAGCGCAACTCGTTCCGAGCGAGGCGCGCTCTGTCGACAGGACCGATGATGACGGATTTTGCGACCCTGAAGTACGAGACGTCCGGTGGTAAAGCGTATATCACGCTCAACCGTCCCGATCGGCTCAACGCGATCGACGACCGGATGCCGTCGGACATTCGAAACGCGGTGGCAGCAGCCAATGACGACGACGAGGTCCGTGTGATCGTCTTGCAAGGTGCGGGCAAGGCGTTTTGTGCCGGGTACGACCTCAAGAAGTTTGCCGAAGGCGACCTTGACGGAAAGTGGAACCAGGGCCCGGTCTGGGACCCCATCAAGGACTTTCGCGGGATGAAGCAGAACACCGACGACTTCTTCACGCTCTGGCGATCGCTCAAGCCGACGATCTGCAAGGTTCAGGGATATGCGATTGCCGGTGGGAGTGACATCGCGCTGTCCTGCGACATGCTGATCATGGCCGACGACGCTCGCATCGGATACCCGCCTGCGCGTGTGTGGGGTTGCCCGACGACGGCGATGTGGGTGTACCGGCTCGGAGCCCAGCGTGCCAAGCGAATGCTGTTGACGGGAGACACCATTGACGGTGTCACTGCGGCTGACTGGGGATTGGCGCTCGAAGCGGTGCCGGCCGACGAATTGGACTCGGCGGTGGAAGCGTTGGCGGATCGCATCGCCGGTGTTCCGCTCAATCAGTTGGCCATGCAGAAGATGATGATCAACCAGGCGTACGACAACATGGGATTGCAAGGCACCCAGGTACTGGCAACCCTGTTCGACGGAATTACGCGTCACTCCCCGGAGGGGCGCTGGTTCAAGGATTTTGCCGAGCGCGACGGATTCCATGCCGCGGTTCAGTACCGCGATTCCGGACGCAAGATTCCAGACGGAGGCGGGCCGCTCCCCGCGTCCGACACCCCTCCTCGATAGAAAGTGGATGTGAGATGAGCAGTGTTCTCGAAACGTCGTACTTCCCCGCTGACGTGTCTGACCCGATAGAGGAGCAAACGGTGGGTGGGCTGCTGCGAGAGTGCGCCGCGGACTCGCCGAATCTGATTGCAATCAGAGAAGTGGTTCCGACGCAATCGCATTCGCTTTCCGGGGCGGCTGAAACCGATCGCACGTGGACCTTCGCGGAGCTTCTCGACGAAGCAGAGGGGTGTGCGCACTACCTCTTGTCTCGGTTCGACTGTGGAGATCGGATCACTGTCTGGGCTCCGAACGTTCCGGAATGGATGATTCTGCAATACGGCGCCGCGCTCGCCGGGATGGTTCTGGTGACCGCCAATCCGGCGTTGGGTGCGGAGGAACTCGCGTACGTCCTGTCGCAGTCCCAGTCTCGGGGGCTCTTCCACACCGGAAAGTTCCGCGGTGGCGATATGGCAGCGGTTGCATCCGAGGCGATTTCGATTTCGGGAGAAGAAGTTCTCGCAGTCAACTTCGAGGAGTGGGATCGCCAGGTTCGAGGTTGGGCGGGCGAGCGGGGCGCTCTGCCCGAAGTCTCGCCTGACGACAATGCGCAGATCCAGTACACGTCGGGAACCACCGGGGTTCCCAAAGGTGCTCTTTTGCATCACCGAGGATTGGTCAACAATGCCGATTTCGTGAGTCGGAGAGGCCGATTCCCTGAGCGGGGTTCGGTTGTGTCGGCCATGCCGCTGTTCCACACCGCCGGGTGCGGCATCCTGGTTCTCGGCGCCGCGCAGCGAAGAATGTCCATCGGCCTGATCCAGTACTTCGATCCGACTGCGGTTCTCGATGCGGCGGAACGCTTTCACGCTGACGTGATCAGTGGAGTGCCGACGATGCTGATCGCGATGATCAACGACGCCAGCTTCGCGAGCCGCGACTTCTCGGCCTGTTCGGTGGTCGTATCCGGCGGGTCGTCGGTCCCGCCCGAACTCGTCAGCACGGTGGAGTCGGCCTTCGGGGCGGGGTTCAGCATCGTCTACGGACAAACCGAGGCCAGCCCCGTCATCACACAGACCAGCCCGGCCGACACCCCCGAGGACAAGTCGGAGACGGTCGGACTCGCGTTGCCGCAGGTCGAAGTGAAGATCTCCGACGTCGTGACCGGGGACAGCGTGCCGCTCGGCGAACAAGGCGAGATCTGCGCGCGCGGGTACCTCGTCATGACCGAGTACTTCCGTAATCCGGAGGCTTCGGCCGACACCGTGGACAAGGACGGTTGGTTGCATACCGGCGATTTGGGGACGATGGACGAACGTGGATACGTCCGGGTTACCGGCCGCCTCAAGGACATGATCATCCGCGGCGGTGAGAACATCTATCCGCGTGAGGTCGAGTCCGTGATCTTCACACATCCGAAGATTCTCGACGTGGCGGTCGTGGGTGTGCCCGACGAGGTGTGGGGTGAGCGAGTTGTCGCCGTTATCCGCTGGAAGGACGAGTCCGACCAACCGACCGCCGCCGAGCTGGTCGAGTTCTGCACCGAGCGACTGGCGCGCCACAAGGCGCCCAAGGAGTGGTTCAGCGCGGAGGCGTTCCCACTGACAGGGTCGGGCAAGATCCAGAAATATCGAATTGCGAGCCTGGTCGGCGAAGGCGTGTACGGCGTCGTCAACTGATCGGTGCACATAGCACGTCGGAGCGATTCTGTCTGGGTTATCCCCGTAAATCGCTTCGACGTGCCCTGTTTATCCTGGTGCCGTGAGTTCAACCTTCGGTGAGACCGGACACAACGCCACCTCCAACCGCATTCGCGCCACAGCGTTTGCGTCGAAGGTGATGTCTGCGTCCGACGCCGTGAAGTTCATCAACCCGGGCGACACCGTCGCGATCAGCGGTTTCGCGAGCGCCGGTACACCCAAGGTTGTCATTCCGGCCCTGGCCGAGCGTATTCACCGGACCCGCGGCAACGGATCGAACTTCACGATCAATCTCCTGACCGGCGCTTCTGTGTCCACCGAGACCGAAAGGCTGCTCGCGGAGGTCGACGGAATCGCGCTGCGCATGCCGTATCAGTCCGAGGCCACCGCACGTCGCCGGATCAACGAGGGTCGTATGGACTACGTGGACATCCATCTCTCCCACGTGGCTCAGCAGGTGTGGGAGGGCTACTACGGCAACGTAGACGTCGCGGTGGTCGAGGTCGCCGGTATCACCGAATCAGGGGAATTGATTCCCTCCGCGTCGATTGGCAACAACAAGACCTGGCTGGACGTCGCCGACAGAGTCATCCTCGAAGTCAACTCGTGGGTGCCCGAGGCGATGGAAGGTATTCACGACGTCTATTACGGCACCGCGCTGCCGCCGCATCGCAAGCCGCTCGAGATCATTCGTGTCGAGGACCGGATCGGCCAGACCACGTTCCGAGTGGATCCCACGAAGGTTGTGGCCGTTGTCGAGACCAACTGCCGTGACAGCGCGAGCCCTCTCACTGCACCCGACGCCGTCAGTGAGGCGATCGCCGGCCACGTCCTGGAATTCTTCGACTTCGAGGTGCGCGCCGGACGGATGCCGGCCGATACGTTGCTTCCGCTGCAGGCGGGCATCGGCAATGTCGCCAACGCGGTGCTCGGAGGGCTCGATCGGGGGCCGTATCGCGGCCTGACCTGCTACTCCGAGGTCATCCAGGACGGGATGCTGAAGCTGATCAAGGACGGAACGGTCGCGCATGCGTCGTCGACGGCTTTGGCGCTCACCGAAGAGGGCATCGAAGAACTGACCGCGAACATCGACTTCTACCGCCACCACATCACTCTCCGTCCGCAGGAGATCAGCAACCACCCGGAGGTGGTGCGCAGGCTCGGAATCATCGCCATGAACGGCATGCTCGAGGCCGACATCTACGGCAACGTGAACTCGACGCACGTCATGGGGACGAAGATCATGAACGGAATCGGCGGCTCGGGGGACTTCGCCCGCAACGGCTACGTGTCCATGTTCCTGAGCCCGTCGACGGCCCGCGGCGGTGAGATCTCGGCGATCGTGCCGATGGTTCCGCACGTCGACCACACCGAGCACGACACTCAGGTGTTGGTGACCGAGCAGGGGTTGGCGGATCTGCGCGGTCTGTCGCCGCGGCGACGCGCGCGCCTGATCGTCGACAAGTGTGCTCACCCGGAATTCCGGCCACTGCTCCACGATTACATCGCTCGCGCCGACGCTCAACCGGGTGCGGGGCAGACGCCGCACATCCTGGGCGAGGCATTCTCGTTCCATCAGCGGTACATCGACACGGGTTCGATGCGCTTTTCGTGACGCCAGGCAATGCTGCCGGCAGTGAGAGAATGCGAGGGTGAGCCGAACCGGGGTACCTGACGACGCCATACGCCGGGTTGCCGCGGCGGGGGCCGATGACGCCGGTGGCCTGCCCGTCGAACTGCTGGGTGATTTCCTCGACGTGCTCAGCGACGCTGTCTGTGAAGGGAAACCGCTGCAGCGTCGCCAGCTGCACCGCTTCCGCGCTCGCGGGGAAGAAGCAGCGCAGCAGGGTGTCGCCCTGCGAGCCCTGCTCGATCTGTATCTCTCCTCGGCCTGGCGTCTGTGGCGTGAACTGCCTGCTGTTATTGCGGCACAATCGGATCCGAATGCCGTCGTCGCGGCCGGCGAAGTGATGCTGCGTGCCGTCGACGATGCCGTCGCCGAACTGGCCGAAGGGTTTCAGTTGGCCAGACGTTCTCTGGTCCGCTCGCAGGTATCGGCACGCCGCGAGTTCGTCGACGACTTGTTGACCGGCGGCGCTGACGTCGTCGGATTGTTGGATCGCGCTTCAGGATTCGGTCTCCACCTCAGTGGTCCGCATGCCGTGGCGGTAGTGACCGCCGCCCGTGAGTTCACCGACGACAACCCTTTGGTGCGCGCCGTCGAACGTGCCGTTCTGGGTAGCAAGGGTGACGCCGACGCGTTGGTCGCCAGCAAGAGCGGCAAACTGGTGGTAGTTTTCGCGGCGCCGGATCGCGATGCCGTCGACCACGTGCTGGCAGGGATTCGTTCGGCTCTCGGACCGGGGACCGATGACGATGGGCGAGTGCAGTTGCAGCGGCGTCCTTTGGACGGCACGTGGCAGATCGCTGTCGGGCGCCCTCGAACCACCGCTTCGGGCGTGGTGGCGTCGTACCGGGAAGCGCTGGACGCACTGGACCTGGCGCAGCGCCTGTCGTTGACCGCACCGATCATCGATGCTCGTGACCTGCTGGTCTACCGGGTTCTGGTCAACGACAGACCGGCGGTCACCGACCTGATCCACACCCTTCTCACGCCGCTGCTCGAGGCGCGTGGTGGCGCTGGACCGATGATCGACACACTGCTCGCGTACTTTTCCGCCGGCCGCAATACGGCTAAGACCGCCCGAGACCTGCATTTGTCCGTCCGCGCCGTGACGTACCGGTTGGACCGCATCCGTGAACTCACCGGTCAGAACGTCAACGATCCCAACGACAGCTTCGCACTCCACGCTGCCGTACTGGGTGCGAAGCTGCTCGACTGGCCGGCCACCGAGCTGACCTGATCAGCTTGCGCGGGCGCGTTCTTCGTAGGCAGCACGTGCCGCGGTGTCGACGTCGCCGAGAAACTGCGTCTCGACGCCAAACAGTCGGCTCAATGCCTCGTACGGCCGCCGGGGGAAGAAGCCCTGTGCCTGCACGAGCAGCCCGGACACCCGCGTAATGCGTACGCGTGGGCGCGGTTTGGTGATCAAGCCGACGACGGCTTCGGCGATTTCCTCCGGCTGAACCTCTCGGAATCCCTTCATTCCCGAAGTGCCCGAGGTGAGTTGGGTGTTGGTGAGCGTCGGCAGCACGGACGAGATGTGAACTCCGGTGCCACGAACTTCCTTGCGGACAGAATCGGTGAAGCCCAACACCGCATGCTTGGCGCCGCAGTACGTCGACAAACCGGGGCACGGGAGTTCGCCTGCAAGCGAAGCGATGTTGATGACGTGTCCACGTCCGCGCGGAAGCATCCGTCGCAATGCGAGCTTGGTTCCCGTGATCACGCCGAGGACGTCGATCTCGATGATGCGTCTGGTCACGGAGTCGTCCTCGTCGACGATCCGTCCGACCGGCATGATGCCCGCATTGTTGACCAGCACGTCGATCGGGCCGAGTTCACCTTCGACGGTGTCGAGGAAGTCGAAGAACGAGGCGGGGTCGGTGACGTCGAGGCGCCCGAACGTGCGGATGCCCAAATCCTTGGCTGCTCGCGCGAGAGTGGCTTCGTCGATGTCGCCGATCGCGACGGTCGCACCCAGGCTGATCAGCCGCTTCGCGGTGGCGTATCCGATGCCCCGGGCGCCGCCGGTGATGACCACTACCTGACCGTCGAAAGGTTTGTTCATTACTCCAGCGTCTCCAAAGATAGGGGTTGGTTGCAGTGAGATGTGATTGTGGACCAGTCGAAACCGGGTTGCTAGGGCTTCTTGGCCGAAGTGAGACGATAGATTTGTGACTAAGTCACAATCAGGGTGACAAGTCGGGGAGGCGCCATGGACACATCGGAGTTGGACGGCTGGATTGCAAATCTCGCGCCCATCTATCTCCGCCCGGATGTGATCGACGGTTTCGTTCAACGCATCGACGACGCCATTGCGGTGGCCAATCCTGAAGTGGCGGGTGATCGGGAGCTACGACGCGATGTGGATGCGAGCACTGCGGCGCAGCTTCGCGTCATCGTGGCCGCGATCGCGGGCGGTTCCCAGGAGGTCACGCCGCCGCCGGAGTCGGTTGCGCTTGCACTCACCGTTGCCAGGCGCGGTATGGATCTTCGAGTCCTGCTCAAGATCTACGGTGCCGGACGCCTCGCGATGCTGGGCTTCGTCGACGAGTCGATAGAAGCACTCCCGATCGGTCCGGAACTCAAGCGCGCACTTCTGGTCCGAGTGTGGGGTTCGGCGATGAGATGGCTGGAAGTGACCACCGAATTGTTGGTGGCAACGTATGCGAAGGAGCGTGAGAGCTTGGCGCGCGGCGCTTTTGCGCGTCGGTCCGAGACGGTGCACGCGATTGTCGCAGGCGAAGCACTTCACTCCGATGAGGTGTCGCAGATTCTCGACTACCCGATGCGGCGCCACCACACTGCGTTTGTTCTCTGGACGGACGACACCGATCCGGCCGCCGACGTATTGGCCCGATTGGACTCGTATGCGCGTTCCTTTGTGGACGAGTCGAACGTCGAGCGCGTGCTGACGCTGCCTTCGGGGGCGCGCGAGGTGTGGTCGTGGGTCGCGCATTTCGACGACCATGAGTGGGCGGCGCTCGATCGTGCTCGGAATTCGGATCTCCGTGTCGCGGTGGGGGCCAGCGGTTACGGAATGGAAGGATTCGCGCGCAGTCACCGCGAGGCTCTCGCCGCGCAGCGCATCGCGGTCCGTTCGACGCGTTCGCCGGGGGTCACCGTCTACGAAGATGTTCAGGTTCCCTGTCTGCTCACCGAAGATCTGGACGAACTGCGTGCGTTGGTGGCCCGGGAATTGAAAGGACTCGCCGGCGCGGACGGTGTCACGACGCGTATCCGTGACACCGTTCGGGTCTATTACGAGAACAATTGCACTGCAGCCGCTACCGCCGTGGCGCTCGGTCTGCACAAGAACACCGTGCGGTATCGACTCGATCAGGCCGAAAAGCTGTTAGACCGCAGCGTGGACCAGCGTCGGCTGCCAACAGAGTTGGCGCTCATCGCGCTGGAGAGCTACGGAGCCGCCCTCCTGGCGAACCCGTGACTCGCTACTGCATGTCGTCGAGCCCGGGGAGCGAATAGCCGGAGCTGTCATCCCAATCGGCGGGGGTGTCGTCGAGTGAAACGTCCCAGTCTGCGTCGGGCACCGCTCGCCGGAGTTCGGTCAGAGCGTTGAACCAGTAGACGAGCGAAGGGATTACCTCGGTCGGGTCGCTCGAGATCTTTGTCGAACCGTTGAGCAGAGTGTTGGGGATATCCGACGGATAGAGGTCCAGGACCTCGTAGTCGAACGGAAATTCGTCGTTGTGGACGGCGATGAGTCGGTCGACTTCGGCCTTCTCGTCGTCGGTCAGCGGTGTGGTGCGGACGGCGGAGTAGTACAACGAGGTGCTCATGCTTGCCAGGCTAGAACAAGATGCCGTCCAGCGGCGGTTTCGGACGCAACACCCTCAGATTGCATGGTTTCGGCAACTTCAGGTGTGAAAGTCGTCGATATTTCGACCGGGATGGATAGAAGTCGGCAAGGAACACTGGAGAAGACGGCGAGACGGCCGTCCGAACCCAGTGAAGGAGCTCCCCGTGACCGCAGTCATCAGTGCCATTCGGGTAGGTGGTCAGCGATGAACGTTCCCATGTGGGCGTGGGCCGCGTTCGCCGCAGTCATCGTCGTCATGTTGCTCATCGACCTGCTCGCCCACCGCGGCGCGCACGTCATCGGCTTCAAGGAAGCGGCCTGGTGGAGTGCACTCTGGGTCGGTTTGTCTCTCGTATTCGCGGTGGTCGTCACCCTGACCTTGGGGGTGAACTCGGGCGTCGAATTCACCACGGCCTGGCTGTTGGAGAAGAGCCTCTCCGTCGACAACCTGTTCGTGTTCGCCCTGATCTTCGGTTACTTCAAGGTGCCCCGTGAATACCAGCACCGCGTGTTGTTCTTCGGTGTCATCGGCGCCCTGATCTTCCGCGGTATCTTCCTCGCCGCCGGCGTTGCCGTGGTCAGCAAGTTCACGGCCGTGCTGTTCGTCTTCGCCGCCATCCTGCTCTACAGCGCCTACAAGCTGCTCAAGGACGACGACGAGAACTTCGATCCGGGAACCTCGCTGGCAGTTCGCTTGCTGCGCAAGATCATGCCGGTCCGTGAGGAATACGCAGGAACCAAGTTCTTCGTCAAGGAAGCCGGAAAGCGCGTCGCAACACCACTGTTCGCCGTCGTCGTCGCCATCGAAGCTGCCGACCTCGTGTTCGCAGTCGACAGCGTCCCGGCAGTGCTGGCAGTGAGTGACGATCCATTCATCGTCTACTCCAGCAACGCGTTTGCGATCTTGGGTCTGCGTGCCCTGTACTTCCTGCTCTCGGGCCTGCTCGAGAAGTTCCACTACTTGTCCAAGGGTCTGTCGATCATCCTCGCCTTCATCGGCGTGAAGCTGATCATGCAGGCCAGCCACAAGGTGATCAGCACGTCGATCCCCGAGATTCCCTCACTGGTCAGCCTCGCGGTGATCATCGTGGTGTTGGCAGGCTCGATCATCCTGAGTCTCAAGAAGCCGCTACCGGAAGAGCCTGAGGCCGAAGAGGTTGCGACCGGTGATGCACCGATCGACCTCGAGAAGTCAGGTCCTGACGGCAGCATCGAGAAATCCGGCGTCCAGCTCGCAACCGGCGAGCGCGACGACGATGACGACAAGGTAGATGCTCGGCCCAGAGGCTGACGCCTGATCGGCTGAACGAATCGAAAAGGGAGACCACACAACGACGTGTGGTCTCCCTTTGTCAAATCATCACCAACTGCTTCCCCCGGTTGTGCCCCGAAAGCTGCCCGATCAAGGCCGCTGGGGCATTTTCGATGCCCTCGGTGACATCGTTGCGGTAGCGCAGTCCACCTTCGGTGATTCGAGCGGACGCCCACGCCCGGTACTCCGGGTACCGGTCGTAGTGGTCGTAGCAGATGAACCCTTCGATGCGTAGACGTTTGCGTAGTACAGGGCGTAGGGGAGGCCCGACTTCGCTTTCATCCTGGTTGTATTCGCTGATCATTCCGCACACGACGACCCTTCCGAAATCGGCCATGCGATCGAAAACCGCTCGCGTGATCGAGCCTCCGACGTTGTCGAAATAGACGTCGACGCCCTTCGGACACAATTCGTCCAACTGCTCGCCGATGTTCGCCGTCTTCCTATCTATGCAGGCGTCGAACCCCAATTCCTCCACAACGTATTCGGTCTTCTCACCCCCGGCGATTCCGATCACCCGGGCGCCCGCCAGCTTCGCGATTTGGCCTGCAACCATGCCGACTGCTCCGCCGGCCGCCGAAACCACGACTGTGTCTCGCTCTCGGACGTCGGCGACCAACCGCATTCCGCAGTGTGCGACAAATCCTGGCTGTCCTAGAATTCCGAGTTCATCTCCTAGGGAAGCTCGATTCTCCCTCGGTATGCGGTCCAGGGCAGCGCCTTTGATTGTGTGATAAACCTGCCAGTGCGTGCCGCCTCGAACCAAATCACCTGCCGCAAAGTCAGGATGCCGCGAAGAAATCACTTCGCCGACTGCGATGCCGTCCAAACCGGAGTGCGCAGGCACTACTCCAGCCAAGACGACGTCGCCGATACCGGCAACAGCTCCCAACGGCCCGGGGGCAGAGCTGGTGGACGGTAGGCGTCTTCGTATCGCCGGATCGATCGAAAGATAGTGGGCGCGGAACAGAACTTCGCCGTCCGCGGGCGGCCGGATCGGAACCTCGTCGATCCGAAAATCTTCTACGACAGGCAAGCCGCGGGGAGCTCGAACGACTCGCACAGCGCGGTTCACATATTCGGTCATGCGCAATTTCCAATCTGCTTCGACACCGGTTCGCATCACTTCTCGGGACGATTGCCCGGAATTGATCTCGCCGCCTTACTGATTCACGGCGAAGACGTCTGGGAATTCTGTCCTCGAGCAGCAAGGAGCGCACCTTCCCGCCCGCTCAGTGAGAATGTGGCAACCCGACGTCCGGAGCGCGACTTCATTTCCCATACAGCGGGCGGTTTGTTGGTTGCCTCGTAGTCCGACTGTGAAGCTCTGCGCAGTTCAGTTCAGCGCAGCGCTGACGCTCGTCACCAGTGGTATTCGGCTGTGGATTTTTACGAGGGCGTCAATGATCTGCCAGATCTTGTGTGAGTGATTTTGTCGAGGACGAGAGGTTGACTATGACTTCGCCGGTGGGTTCGGAGCGTGCGGTTCATGACACAACGGATTGGCTCAGAACGGGATTGGTCGATCCAACGGAGCCGGGCTTCCTGTCCGATCCGTACGCGCGGTACGCGATTGCGCGAGAAGTTGCTCCGGTACAACAGCATTCGAATGGCGTATACATGCTTTTCGCCTACGACGACGTGAAACGCGCACTGGCGGACAAGTCGCTGAGTTCGTCGGAACAGTATGCACTCGAGGCACCGCGCAATATGCGGATCAAGGCGGCCGGTGGTAGCGACGCCTACTTGTTGCGCCCATCGTTGTCGAAGCTGGATCCGCCGGACCATCTGGCATTGCGCAAGCTACTGGCGCGCCCGTTCACGCCCAGGGCAATCAAGCGTTACGACGCGCGGGCGAAGGAAATCGTCGACGAGTTGCTTGCCGATCATGGACGGGGCTCCGAGATCGAGCTGGTGACGGAAGTTGCTCATCCGCTACCGATTCGCCTTGTCTGCGAAATTTTCGGTATCCCCGTACCTGCCGACACCGATACGATGTTCGAGTGGACCCGTAAGGGACTCAACCTACTCGATCCGTTTCTGACTGCCGAGCAGACCAGCGACTACATTTCCGCTCAGCGTGATTTCTCGGCACACCTTCAGGACGTTATCGCTTGGAAGCGCAACAATCTTGGCGACGACATCCTGTCGGACTTCATCTCCGCCGGCGACGAAGGCGAGATAATCGGGCCGGATCAAGTTGCCGCAACCGTGCAGACTTTGGTCATCGCCGGACTGGACACCACAGTCAATCAGGTCGGTCTCACCATGAATGCACTTATGGGCCATCGTGATCAGTGGGAACGACTCGTCGACGACAGGGCACTGCTCGATCACGCGGTAGAAGAAGTCCTGCGCTATGAGCCGACGGCGCAGTTGATGATTCGCATTGCTCCCGAGGATTACGCGGTGGGAGATGCGGTGATTCCGGCCGGAAATCACATTGTGACGTGGCTGGCGTCGGCAAACCGCGATGAAACTCGATTCGGTCCGAACGCGGACAGATTGGACTGGTCGAGGTCAAATGTCCGGGACCACATCACGTTCGGTCACGGTGCGCACGCTTGCCTCGGTGCGTGGTTGGCCCGGCTGGAGATCAAGACCATCCTGAATGCGTTGATCGACAAAGCGCCGAAGACCGAGCTCGTCGACGGTGGAGTGACGTGGGGTGGCACGGCCTTTATCCGCGGTGTCTCCGAACTGCGATTGAACCTTTTCTGATTGCACGAATTCGTGAACAGACCACTCGGTGGGCAAGTCGGTGTCAGATGGTCGACGTCTTGTTAGTCTGGGCCGGTGCCTGATCCCGCAACTGCGTGTTACCCGGCATTGCCCGCGACAAGTTGGGCAGTGCTGGGAATGCTCACATTCGGAGAAGAACTCAGTGGCAGCGATCTGAAAAGCTGGGCCGACTGGAGCATCGGGTTCTATTACTGGAGCCCGTCGGTGAGCCAGGTCTATACCGAGCTCAAAAAGCTGGAAACGCTGGGATTCGTCAGTTCGCGGGAGGTTTCGGAATCGGGTGGGCGTCGTCGACGAGTGTTCACGATAACCGAATCCGGTATCGAGGCTCTCAGATCATGGTCACGCCGATCGGAGATCGAAACCCCCGTTCTCAAACATGGAGTGATGTTGAGACTGTGGGTCGGCCACCTCAACGACCCCGATCAGCTCAAGTCGATAGTGCTCGATCACATCGACAACCTCGAGGCAAAGAAGCTCAAGGCAATCGAACACGCCGATAACTCGGAGAATGAACCCGCCTGGGCATTTACCGAGATGAGTCTGCGATGGATAGGCCGCCATTTTCAGATGGAGATCGACCTCGCCGCTCAGTTGCTCGATGACATCGATGAGGCCGCCGCTCGATTCGCGCAAGGCGACGCCAACGCTCTCGGCTTGCCGCAGCCCGTCAATGCCGGTAGTTGGAAGTTGATCTGAGCGTGCGGAGGTACAACTCCCCAGATTCTGCCCCACGCCAATAGAATTGTGCTGTCGAGGTTTTCGTGCCCAGTCTTCGCGCCTAGTCTTCGTGCCTACTGAGCTCGCATGCTTTCGGTGGTCCGGACGCCCGCATTTCGCCACAGGGAAGCGGCTGTTTCCCGAAGAAGCCCGGTGAGAGGCGAGTTCCGCTCGTCGAGCGGCATTTGTCGGAGCGGTCCGCAGATCGACAGCGCGGAGGTCGCGACGCCGATCGGGCCGATCGGAGTGGCGATCGTGCCGAATCCGTCGATCGGCGTGTCACGGCCGTATCCCACGCCGGTTTTTCGGACCTCGTCGGCCGCCTCTCCTCGCTCGTTGTTGAAGGTGTGGAGGACCCTGCCGACGAGAGTTCCGTCTGCGCGCGTGCTGAAACCGATCCGATTCGGAATCATGCTGGCGAAACGACCTGCCATGTGGGCGCGGCACACCACATTTGAGCCGTCGAGAATCGTCATCTCGACGATCAGTCCGGTACGCCGGTGCAATTCGTACAGGTGCGGATGCGCAGCTGAGTGAAGTCTGTCCTGGTACACGGCCAACGAGCCGAGTTCCACGAGCCGCAACCCGAGCGTGTAATCGCGGCCGCTGCGGTGCAGCCACCGAAGTTGGACCAGATGGTCGAGTATGCGGTGGGCTGAAGACCTTGGAAGCCCGGTTCGTCGGACAATCTCGGCGAGGGTGAGACGATCTCGACCGCCGAACGCATCCAGTAGCAGAGAGACTCGGTCGAGGAAGGCGTTCGGCGTTGCGGGATCGACCTCGAGCTGGAGCGACATGTGTTCCCTCTGCTATCCCGTAGTCAAGTTGGACAACTGCCCTGGACAAGGCTATTTCGATTAGGAATGATGACATGTTTTTTCTGCTTTGTGAAGAAGGCCACCCTGTGGATCGGACGCCTCCGGTGCTCGTCGGCGGAAACGGACCACTGATCGGGAGAGCGGGTTCCTTGCTTGGTGGTGGGCGATCTACGTTGACGTGATCACACGCCAAGTGGACAAACGCGGATGCCGGCGCAGACGTAGCGCCACCCGCCGGGCTGAGAGACCAGGAGACGATATGACGATTCAAGCGGAAGTCACCACGATGCTTGCAACCCTCAACGCTGGATTCCCGGATGTCACCAGTGTCCCGCCGTCGGAGCTACGAACTCTGATTCGGAACCGACGTGCGCCGCTGACGGGTCTTCCCGACATGCTTTCAGTCGAGAATCACGTAATCGACGGTCCCGGTGGAGATCTGGCAATTCGCGTCTTTCGTCCGCATGGAACCTCGAACGACGTTCCTCTCGTGGTCTTCGCTCACGGGGGCGGTTTCGTGTTCTGCGATCTGGACAGTCACGACGAATTCTGTCGATCGATGGCGCAGGGAGTCGGCGCAGTAGTGGTTGCCGTCGACTATCGGTTGGCGCCGGAGCATCCGGCACCGGCAGCCCACGACGACGTCTACGCCGCGGTGGCGTGGGCCAGCGAGCATGCTGCCGAATACGGTTCCGACGCAGGTAAAATCGCACTTGTGGGCGACAGTGCGGGAGGGAACCTCGCGGCGACCGTGGCTATTGCCGCTCGGGATCGGGGTGGTCCGGAAATCGCCCTTCAGGTTCTCATCTACCCCGTGATCGACGACGACTTCGAAACCGAGTCGTATCGGCTCTACGGCACGGGTCACTACAACACCACCGCAGCGATGGAATGGTACTGGCAGCAGTACGCGCCTGAAGGTCGCGACGACGCCCGTGTGATTCCTACGCGTGCGGAGACGCTCGCCGGTCTTCCGTCTGCTGTCGTCGTGACAGCCGAACTCGATCCGCCGTGTTCGTCAGGTGACGCGTATGCGCAGATGCTCGCGACGGCTGGCGTTTCGGTGCGCCATCATCGCTTCGAAGGATTGTTCCACGGCTTCCTCACTATCCCGTCTTTGTCACTGACCGAGCCTGCGCGACAGAAGCTTTGGGCGATGACGCGCGAGGCGCTCGGTAGCGAGTAGGCAGATCACTTCACTGTCAGGAGTCTCTCGGTGAGATTGCCGAACGTGTGACAGATTCTGTCGTGGACCACGGCCTCGGGACATTCGGGGTCGAACCACCGGTCCACCACTGCCCAGTGAATCGGATGATCGAGGTACTGGGTCTGCAGTGAGCCGAGGTCGGTGAACTCCTGCTCCCAGACATGAGTCCATGGTGTGTGCCCGATCGCTGCGTCGACTCGGCTGAGACGCCAGGCGCAGATCGACGAGATATGGGTAGGCATCCTGAGCAGATCCCGTTCGAATTCCTCGAGTACGTCCTGGGGTGTGCTGGGGGATACCCGGATGAACAGCGCTCGGTACACCTGACCGGCGGCTTCGGCGCCGGAACGTCCCGTGGTCCCGGATGAGTACTCGGCACCGTGGAAGTGGTCGACGGCGGCGCAGCGCAGGCTGTCGTCGACCGCATCTCGGGCTGTCTGCCAAGCCATCTCGTCTTCGAACTGAAGATGGACGATCAGATCTCCGCCGTTGATGACGCCGGGAAGTGTCGTACAGACGAGACGACGCAGCGCGTTCGACGATTCGGCAACTGCGGCAATGTTCTTCACTGCAGCGGTCCACTCGTCGGCGCCCGCCCCGTTGGCGGCGTGCACGACTCTTGTCACGTTATACATTGCTCAGTCCTTCGATGTCCTTTGCTGCGGCGGCCATGGAGCGACTCCGTTCGATTATGAGCGGAGCCATTGCATCCCACCACTGCCTGAGGGTGGAGTCTCTGCGGCCCTGGCGCGTCATCGACCACCAGCCGGCCGTGCCGTCGACCGTCCAGGTGACGGTCAAGGTGTTCGGGTCTTGATCGCACCACAACGGAGGGCTGACGAGTACGTCGGCGAGTGTCATGCCGCGACGCTGTGCACTCGGCAAATACTGGTCGAGTAGCGCGTCGACGAACTGTCGACCGCATCCCGGTTTCGTGACTATCCGATCGATCACGTAGAGCGTTTCATCTGCCATTGGTGAAGATTACTTTCCCCTAACCCGTTGTGATGCTTTCGATCTCACACAGCGGGAGAAAGCGGATTTGGTCATGTGCCCGGCATTTCGACACCTCCCGTTAGGCGGGAATCGTTGCTGTGCAACAGAATCGGATGATGCAACATGGCGGACAACGATTGCGTGAAATGCAGTCGAACTCAGGTCGAACACATACGTCATGTGTTCGATGTCGTGAAGTGGAAGAGCCTTGGAGGAGCAGTTGAATCACTCGCTGGTAGGGAAGACCGCGCTGGTGACCGGGAGCAGTCGAGGCATCGGCAGGGCGATCGCCAGGCGACTGGCGGCAGAGGGGGCAACCGTGGTCGTCACCGCACGGTCGACTCGGCCTACCGCGGCAGTCCGTGCCGACAGTAATGTCGTCATCGGCGGTACGTTGTCCGAGACCGTCGAGATGATCGAGTCGCAACACGGTCGTGCACTTGCCATTCCGGCCGATCTCGAGGATTCCGAGGCTCGCGACGGATTGATCGAGAAGGTCGTCTCGCGGACCGGAGGTATCGACATCCTCGTGAACAATGCCGGGTTTGCCGACTACGCGCCGATCGAGAAGATGTCGCTGGCGACGTTCGATCGGACCCTCGACCACTACATTCGCGCGCCGTTCGCCCTGTCGAAGGCAGCCATCCCCTACATGCGAGAGCGCGGCGCAGGCTGGATCGTGAACATCGGTTCCTCGACGGGACTGAATCCGATCAGGCCCTTCCGCGACTACAACAAGACGTCGGGTGACGTGATTTACGCGTCGATGAAGGCAGCACTGCACAGGTTCACACAGGGCCTCGCCGCGGAGGTGCTGGACGACAATATCGCGGTCAACTCGGTGGGGCCTTCCACTGCGATCTCGACTCCCGGCGCCGACGCACTCATTCCGGATGGATACGAAACCGAGCCCGTCGAGTATCTTGCCGAGACGGTACTGGCCATGTGTTCTCTTCCCGCGGCCGAGCGGACCGGCCTTGTAGCGTTCAGTCTTCATTTTCCCTGGTATCAGGATCTGGTCGTGAAGGCGCTCGACGGGCAAGGGCTGATGCCCAGACGTGAGCCACCGACGTGGTGCAATCCCAACATTCTGCCCGAAGGAATCTGAAGTCTTTGTCGAGCAATAGTTTCGGCGACACAACCCGAGGAGTGGAGATGTCCCACGCTGAACGCCGGTTCGGTACCGGCACGGCCGTCGTGACCGGTGCGGGGGCCGGTATCGGTGCAGGGTTCGCCCGTCACCTTGCGCGGCTGGGAATGACGGTGGTCGTTGCCGACATCGACGAGGAGCGTGCGTCGCTCGTCGCCGAGGACATTCGCGCGGCCGGTGGGAGAGCTGACGTCCATGGGGTGGACGTAGCGGATGCCGATGCCGTGAAGAGGATGGCGGACAATGTGTTCGATCGTCACGGCAGCGTCGAGTTGCTGGTCAACAATGCCGGAGTGGAGACGGCCGGGTTGCTGTGGGAAGTCAGTGGTGCGCGGTGGAGACGGTTGATGGAGATCAACGTCGACGGCGTCTTCTATTGCCTTCGTGCTTTCGTGCCATTGATGTTGAAGGTGGGTAAGCCGGCGTGTGTGGCCAATCTGTCTTCTGTCGGCGGGATCAACAGCGCCGCGGTGCAAGGACCGTACATCGTCAGTAAGTTCGCGGTGCTGGCGATGACCGAGAGCTTGCACCAAGATCTGTCGTTGGTCGACTCTCCGATTCAGGTCAGTGCTGTTGTTCCACACTCGATCCGGAGTGAGATCTTTCGTGCGGCCCAGCGTGACGCGCCGACTACGAACGTCACGGCAAACGCTGTCTTCGATGCAATGCAACAGGCGAACGTCGAATCCGGACTCGACCCGCTCGATGCCGCCGAGCACATGACCGAAGCAATAGCGCGTGGGGACTTCTGGGTGTTCTCCGACGACGACGCGTGTCGGCAGTTCACCGACCGCCGAGCCGCTCAGCTTCGAGACCTGCTACCTCCCGCCGATCCTCGCACAATGCTCACACGCATGGGCATCTCGTGAATGCGGAGCTGTTCGGAGCAGGCCTGTTCACGCGCTGCCGTTGACAGACGTCGACGCACTCTTGGGGAGGCCTGACCAACCCACCAGGCCGACCAGAGCGAAAGCTACGGCGGCAGTGACGAAGGTGACGGTGAAGGCGGATTCGCTGGGCAGAGCGGATACGCCCTCTGGCAGGTTCGCGATGGTCATCGAGGCGAGAATCGTAGTCACCACTGCACTGCCCATGGCGCTGCCGGTGGAACGGGAGATCGAGTTGATGCCGTTGGCTATTCCACTCTGGTGTCGCGGAACGCTCGACATGATGATCGCGGGCATGGCCGCGTAGCCCAGGCTCACGGCGGCGCCGATCACGATGCCGGCACCGATGACCGACGCGGTGTGCGTGTGGTCGTACGCGAGCCAGGCGAACGGCACCGCACCACAGATGGCGGTGAGTCCCAGGACGAAGCGTGGCCCACGCACTCTGATGAGCCGCCCACCGATCGGTGCTGCGATCAGCGAGGCAATCGCACCCGGCAGCAGGAATTCCACCGACGCACGCAGAATGCTGGCGTCGAATCCGTATCCCGTGAGGGCGTGGGGAAGCTGCACGAGATAGGAGATGCCCAGGAAGTTGGCGAACATTCCGAAGCCCAGCATGACCCCCGCCAGATTCGCCATCATCACGGGCCGGTGGACGAACATTCGCATGTCGACCAGTGGTTCGTCGACGATCTTCTCGATCCAGACCCAGACTGCGAACATCACGATCGAGCCCAGGAAAACACCGATGGTCACGGGTGAGAACCAACCCCATTGGTGGCCTTGCGAAATCGACAACAGGAGCAGAAGGAGTGCAGCGCCCAGGCTCAGCGCGCCGATGACGTCGACGCGCCCGCCGCTCTTGTGCTTGGTTGCCGGAACCAGCGTGATGACGGCGACGAGGGCAAGCAACGCGAACCCGGTGGCCATCCAGAAGGCATTGCGGTAGTCGGCATCCGGAGCCGATGTGAGAAGTCCGGTGGCTACGAGGGCGAGCCCGCTGCCGAATGCGAGAGTTCCGCTGACCAATGCCATCGCGCCGGGAAGCTTGTGTGGGCGGACCTCTTCGCGCAGGACCGACAGAGCCAGCGGGAAGATGGCGGTGGCGGTCCCCTGGAGGACGCGTCCGAGGATGAGAAGTGGCAGATTGTGTGCCAGTGCGGCGACGATCGAACCGATGACCATGACGACCAGAACGCCGACCAGCGTGCGCTTCTTGCCGTGCTGATCGCCGTAGCGGCCCAACAGGGGAGTGAAAACGGCGGCCGACAGCAACGTCGCCGTCGTCACCCAACTGATGCCGGCCGCGGATGCGCCCAGATCGGACTGAATACGCCCCAAAATCGGGACGGGCAGTGTCTGCATCATCGAGACGATCATCGCGGCCAGGCTGAGCGCCCCGATGATGACGGCCTCGCGGCGCGGCGATGTTACGACGGATACATCCGGGGTGTCGTGGACCGTTGGCTGCGCAGCGCTGTCGGTCGTCACTGAATTCGTCAAGTGGGTCCTTCTCGGGAATTACAAGAGAAATTGCTTAATGTGCCGAAGTAATTTTCTCTGGATGGTAAGTCCGCGAGATCGATCCCGTCAATGCTGGTCAGTGAGCCCCTGGGGTCAGTTCGGTGTATTCAGGACCAACTCGGCGTGTTCCGGACTAGAAGGGGTAGACCGGGAGTGCGCTCTGCGCAGTCACCCACTGCGTTTCGGTGAAGGCGTCGAGGTTTGCGCCGATACCGCCGACGCGGCCACCGTTACCCGAAGACGCCATACCGCCGAACGGGATGACTGCTTCGTCGCCGACGGTCTGATCGTTGATGTGTACGAGGCCGGTGGGGATTTGTTGGGCGAGCTCGAGCCCGCGCATGGCGTCGGAGGTCAGAATGCCCAGTGACAGTCCGTACTCGGAATCGTTGGCTATGGCGACGGCCTGTTCGACGGTGGCGAAGGAGGTGACCGGTGCGACTGGCCCGAAGACTTCGTCGGCGAATGCCGGCGCGGTGAGTGGGGTGTCGGCCAGCACGGTGGGCCGGTAGAAGAGATCCTCGTAGGTGCCGCCGGCCGCCAGTTTTGCTCCGGCCGCGATGCTTCCGGTGACCAGGGAGTGGATGTGGTCGCGTTGTCCGGAGTCGATGATGGGTCCGAGTGCGACCTGACCGGTGAACGGGTCGCCTACCGGAAGCTTGTCGGCGTGTTCGGCAAGGAGTGCGGTGTAGTCGGCGGCGATACTTTCGTGGACGAGTTGGCGGCCGGTGGTCATGCAGATCTGCCCCTGGTGCATGAAGGATCCGAAAGCGCCTACAGATGCGGCCTTTTCGAGGTCGACGTCGTCCATGACGATCAGTGCGTTGTTTCCCCCGAGTTCGAGGTGTGCTCGTTTGAGATGGCGGCCCGCCAGTTCACCGACAGCGCGTCCTGCCCGGGTCGACCCGGTGAATGCGATGACGCGAACGCTCGGATGAACCACGATTGCCTCACCGGCGTCAGCGCCACCCGGCAGCATGCCGAACACTCCGGCAGGCAGACCGGCTTCTTCGAAGATGCGGGCAAGAACCACACCGCCACAGATCGCCGTGCGCGGATCAGGCTTGAGGATCACCGAATTGCCCAGTGCCAGTGCGGGAGCGACTGCACGGATCGACAGAATGATCGGGAAGTTGAACGGTGCGATGACGCCGACGGTGCCGACGGGGACGCGACGAGAGAAGCTCAGCCGCGGTTGCTCCGAGCGCAGCACCTCGCCGATGGGGTGTGCGGCCAAAGCTGCTGCGTTGTAGCACTCTTCGGCAGCGGTGTGGGTTTCCAGTCCGGCTTTGGCGGGAATGCTGCCGGCCTCGCGGATTACCCATTCGCCGATTTCGTCGGCGTACTGCTCGAACAGTTGACCGGCGCGGCGTAGAACGGCGGCTCGTTCGGTGTACGGCCTTGCTGCCCAATCCTTCTGAGCTGCAGCAGCTTTTGTTGCAGCGGCTGCCACGTCGTCTGGTGTTGCCATGCCGACCGTCGTCAACTGCTTGCCGGTGGCCGGCTCGACGACAATACGATCGTCGGCGCTACCGCGAACCCATTCGCCGTCGAAGATCTTCGATTCCCACACAGGTTCGCTCAGCAAACGCGTCATGGCCGCTCCTCGGTAAAGGGATGCAACCGCGCGCCGCATCACATGGTTGTGCACCACGTTGCTCCGTGAGGGGAGTCGATCACCATCGCACTTTCACTCAGTGAAAGACGGATTCATGGCGTCCTTGAGCGCTTGGATCAGATCGGCGAACTCGGTCGAGTGGGTGGCGCCGCTGCGGGTCACTCCCGAGACGGGAATTCGCAAGCGGCCGTGCGATTCTCGCATGAAGCTGATGCCGGCGCGTGGAGATTCGCCTGCGGTGATCGAATACAGCAGGGTCCAGGCGCGCGGGTTGGTGATCACGTCCAGCGTGGCTGTGTGATCGCTCGGAATTGCTGGGCCCAGTTGGACGCGTCGATCTATCTCGCGGAACGCGTCCTCGACCACCTTGTGAATGAGCACCTGGCTTTGGCGCGGCGGCAGGAGCAGGGGGTATGCGGCCAGATCATTGAGGTCGACGCTTTGCTGGCCGGCCAGGGGGTGCCGGCTCGACATGACGACCAGCAGATCTTCGACGCCGAGGTCCAAGGGTTCGAGTCCGGGGCGGTCGACGCCGCCGCGAATCAGCGCGATGTCGGCGTCACCGGAGGCCACGGCGTCCATGCGGTGGGCAAAACTCTTGATGACGAACTCGACGTCCAGGTCCGGATGAAGTTCGCGCACGTGTGCGATGGCGTCCAGCGTCTGAGCGGCGAAGCTCATGTTTCCGGTGATCCGGATCCGGGCTCGTGGGTCGCGTGCGACGGAGTAGGCCATCGTTTCGAGGCTGAGGACTTGCTGCGCGATGGGCACGAGTCGCGATCCTGCCGGGGCAAGGCGAACCGCTCGGGTCGAGCGTTCGAAGAGTGTCGCGCCAAGCTCCTTCTCCAGTCGGGCGACCTGATGGCTGATCGCCGACTGCGAGATGAAGCAGCGCTCGGCAGCGCGACTGAAGCTCAGTTCCTCGCTCACGACGAGGAAGTACTTGAGTTGGCGGAAGTCCATGAGGACAGCTTACTTATGAGCAATCGAGATAACAGTCTTGCGAATACGCCAGCTAGCTGGACCCGACCCATGATCAGTCCATACCGTAATAGTCATACTTTCAATTTGGTTGAGGAGATTTGTTGTGGATAGAACAGCTGCGGGTCGCGCTGACATCGACGCGACTGGACACGAGCAGACTCAGGTAGTCATCGTCGGTTCGGGATTCGGAGCCCTCGCCGCGGCCAAGACCCTCGCGAAGTCCAAGACGCCGTTCGTCCTCATCTCCGCCACCACCGAGCACCTCTTCCAGCCGCTGCTCTACCAGGTGGCGACGGGCGTTCTGTCGGCAGGCGAAGTTGCTCCGCCCATCCGCACGATCCTGCAGAAGTACCCCAACGCCGACGTGCGTCTCGGTCGCGTCGTCGAGGTCAACGCCGAAGAGAACACCGTCGTCTACGAGGCTTCGGGCACCCGCCACACTCTCGGATACCGCTCGCTCATCGCAGCCACCGGTGCCACCCAGGCGTACTTCGGTCATGACGAGTTCGAAAAGGTCACCTACAAGCTCAAGACCGTCGAGGATGCCGAGGTCCTGCGTAAGCAGATCCTGCGTTGCTTCGAAGAGGCTCACACCACCAACGACGCGCTGGTTCGCCGCAACCTGCTCAGCTTCGTTGTCGTCGGTGCAGGCGCGACCGGCGTCGAGCTCGCCGGACAGATCAAGGAACTGGCGCGTCGCTACTTCGCCAAGTCCATCAACAACATCAGCGCCGACGAGGTCACGGTCACCATGGTCGAGGGCGCGGGCGTTGCGCTTCCGGCCTTCGGCGGCAAGCTCAGTGAGTACACACAGGCCTCGCTCGAGAAGTCGGGTGTCGAGGTTGTTCTCAACACCATGGTCACCGCCATCGACGAGCACGGTGTCACCGTCTCTTCGGCAAAGACCAAGGAAGAGAAGCGCATCGACGCCGAGACCGTCATCTGGTCGGCCGGTGTTCGCGCCAACGACTTCGCAGCAGTGCTCGGCGAGGCGACCGGTTGTGAGAGTGACCGTGCAGGTCGTCTGCTCATCAATCCGGACTTGACCGTCGGCGGGTTCGCCAACGTCTTTGCCATCGGCGACATGACTTCGCTGAACGGTCTGCCGGGTCAGTCGCCCGTTGCAATGCAGGGTGGCCGTCATGCAGCGAAGACTGTGAACGGAAAGGTCAAGGCCGGAACGCCTTTCAAATACTTCGACAAGGGCAGCATGTCGATCATCAGCCGATTCAGCGCTGTGTGTCGCGTCCGCAAGGTCGAGTTCAAGGGCACGATCGCCTGGTTCATGTGGCTGGCCGTGCACGTGATGTATCTGGTGGGCTTCCGCAACCGGTATGTCGCTGTGATGTCGTGGTTCGGTTCGTTCATCGGTCACCGTCGTCCGCACTTCCACTACGCGCAGGAGCCGATGAAGATCGAGGCCACGCCGCCGGTGACCGAACGCGAACCGGAATTGGCGCACTCCGCGTAGCTCCGCACCGCCTGAACACGTTTCGCCTGATGTCAGTCACACTGTGTGAATGGCATCAGGCGAGCGTTCGTTGATCGGCCGGGCATTTATCGTGCTCGGTGCCTTCGACGCGAAATCGCCGCGGTTGACGCAGTCGGAGATCAGTCGTCGCAGCGGTTTGCCTCTGCCCACCGTCCATAGACTGTGTGGGCAGTTGGTGGCTGAGGGCGCACTCGAGCGTCGGAGTGACGGCAAGTACCAGGTCGGAGTCCGGTTGTGGGAGATCGGCGCTCTCGCTCCCGGCGCTCACGGCCTACGGCAGGTGGCGTTGCCGTTCCTCGAAGACCTGTACGAGGTCACCCGAGAGAACGTGCAGTTGGTCGTTCGTGAGGGCACCGAGGCTCTGTACCTCGAGCGCTTGTCCTCGCGTAGCGCCGTCACCGTGGTCGGCCGTGCCGGCGGAAGATTGCCGTTGCACGCGTCCAGCGGTGGATTGATTCTCCTTGCGCACGGCGGAACCGAGCTTCTCGACGACGTCCTTCGCGCCGGCCTCGAGTCGTTCACTCCCAAAACCATTACTTCCGAGCGGATTTTGCGAGCAACTCTCGACGAGATCAGGCGCGCCGGATTCGTGGTCTGTCGCGAGTATCTGAACGTCGGAACCCTTGCCGTCGCCGCTCCTGTCCGCGAAGCCGGGGGCAGTGTCGTGGCAGCGGTCTCGACAGTTGTTCCGGTGGAGCAGGATCCGGCTCCTTTACTGCCGGCGTTGGTCGCGGCCGCCCGTGGAATATCACGCGGGCTTGGTAGCGGTGGGTTTCGATAGCTCGTTTCGGTCTTTCACTGAGTGAAATTGCAGCTGTTCAGAGGAGTGATCGTGGTCGAGGGTGGTCTCAATCGTCACTCACCTCAGGAGCTCTCTGTATGTCTTCTTCACGCACCCAGGTCGGAATCGTCGGTGGTGGTCCCGCCGGGTTGATGCTCTCGCATCTGTTGCATCTGAAGGGAATCGATTCGGTTGTCCTGGAATGCCGCACCCGCGAAGAGGTAGAAGGCACCATTCGTGCCGGCGTGCTCGAACAGAACACGGTTGATCTCATGGTCGAGACCGGACTCGGTGATCGACTGAAGCGGGAGGGCCTCGAACATCACGGAATCGAGTTGCGATTCGGTGGACGAGGGCACCGAATCGCGTTCGACGAACTGACCGACGGGCGAGCAGTCACGGTGTATCCGCAACACGAGGTGCTCAAGGATCTGATCGCGCGGCGTCTCGCTGACGGCGGGGACATTCGATTCGGAGTGTCCGACGCGCAAGTACACGATCACGAATCGGATCGCCCGAGTATCACTTTTGTCGACTCGGACGGAAATGATCAGAAGCTCGAGTGCGCCCTGGTGGCCGGTTGCGACGGTTCACGCACCGGAACGCGAAAGCTGATTCCCGAACCGTCGATCCGAACAGATCATTTCCGCCAGTATCCCTTCGCGTGGTTCGGCATCCTGGCCGAGGCGCCGCCGTCGTCCGAAGAACTGATCTATGCCAACCATGAGCGCGGGTTTGCACTGATCAGCACACGGACGCCCGAGGTACAGCGTCATTACCTTCAGGTCGATCCGGACGACTCCGTGGACAACTGGTCCGACGATCGAATCTGGGACGAGCTGCACATGCGCGTCGACGGTGAGGGGGCGGAGATCAAGGACGGCAGGATCTTTCAGAAGTCGATCCTCCAGTTCCGCAGCTTCGTGTGTGAGCCGATGCAGCACGGCAACCTGTTTCTTGCAGGGGATGCGGCGCACACCGTGCCGCCGACCGGCGCGAAGGGAATGAATCTCGCGATCGCCGACGTCTACGCACTGGCGAAGGCAATGGACGGTTTCTTCACCTCGTCCGACCGAAAGATGCTGGACGGGTACACCGAAACGGTGTTGCCGCGTGTGTGGCGGACGCAGCACTTCTCGTGGTGGATGTCGTCGATGCTCCATCGCTTGCCAGACGACAGCGGTTTCGGGCATCGCCGACAGTTGGCCGAGTTGGACATGGTCACGCGTTCCGTGGCCGGACGAACGCTGATCGCCGAGAACTACGTCGGAACTCCCTTGCATCAGTAGGCCGATTCGCAGGTTGCACGGTGCGAAATCAGGGGGAGTGGGGTGCCAGGTGTCACCAGGACCCCGAAGTTCTTGGTATGTGTCCGCCTGGCGGGAAGCCGCCGAGCCGAAGTAGCGGGAGCTTTGTAACCTCGAACACGTCCTTGTCCAACCGAGGGTGGCTGATGCTTCGACCGCACTGCGGGGGAGTTGTCGTATGACTGAGCGTTGCAAGAAGTGACTGTTCAGGATCCACTGTCTCCCAAGCCGATCGGTGCGAACCGACTTCGAGCTCATCGAGGCACTTCAGTCGCTCCGGTCAACTGAACAGAGGGATCTTCCGATGAAGTTCAGCCTCGCCGTGGCGATGATTCCCCTCTCTCAACTCGTTGCACTTGCGAAAGTGGCCGAAGAATGCGGCTTTTCTTCGATCACGATGCCCGACTCACTGTTCTTTCCCGAGCGGGGCGCTACCGGGTATCCGTATACCGCTGACGATGTGCGGATGTGGGACGCGAAGACACCATTTGTAGACCCCATGATTGCCGCGGCCTTCATGGGACCCGGAACGTCGAAGATTTGCTTTTATCCGCAGGTGCTCGAGCTCAGCTCACGCAATCCTCTGCTGCTGGCAAGCCAGGTGGGGTCGGTCGCGAATCTGACAGGAGGCCGCTTCGGTCTCGGGGTCGGTGTGGGCTGGGCGCCAGAGGAATTCGAGTGGTGCGGCGCTTCCCCCAAGGATCGAGGCCCGCGAGTCGACGAGATGCTCGAGGTACTGCGACTGGTTCTAGGCGGCGGTATGGTCGAACATCACGGCAAGTTCTTCGACTTCGACAGGCTGCAGATGAGCCCGGCGCCGATCGATCCCGTCCCCATCTACATCGGAGGACATTCCGCGGCCGCATTGCGCCGTGCAGCGCGAGTGGGTGACGGTTGGACCTCGGCTACAGTCTCTTTCGCTGATCTGCAAGCTCTCATCGCGAGGATCGGCGTCCTGCGGGTCGAGTACGGGCGCGCCGAGTCCCCGTTCGAAATTCAGGCCGTCTGCGCCGATCGCTTCGGTCTCGACGGCTCCCTGGAACTGGCCGATAGCGGAGTGACGGAATCGATCGTCATTCCTTGGGCCATGTACGGCCTCGGGTTCGACTGCGACCTGGAAGCGAAGAAAGATGCGGTACGCAGGTTCTCCGAGGAAGTCATCTGCAAATTCTGAAATTCACGTAGCGCACCCGTGCTGCAATGACCCGTGTGCGGGGATCAATCCGTATGCGGGCGTTGCGGCTCCAACATCCGTTCGCGCAGACTGTCGTAGATAGGTGCCGACCCTGCCGACGTGGTGACGAATACCGCTGCCGCAGTGGCAGCGAGCATCGGGACCAGCGTCGACGTCACCGCGGTCATTTCGACCACGATCACGATGCCGGTGAACGGTGCGCGTACTACGGCGCCGAAGAAGGCAGCCATACCGACGGTGGCCATGGTGACCGTGAGCCCGGCGTCCACTCCGGGCACGAAGCTCGACAGTCCGGTGAAGATCGACCCCCAGACCGCGCCGAGAGCGAGTAAGGGAGCGAACAGTCCGCCGGGAGTTCCAGCGGCATACGAGAGCGGGCCGGTGAAGAACCGAACCACCAAGTACAGCAGCAGGATCGGCAGTACGAAGGTCCTTCCGCCGACGATCATCTGTGCAAGAACGTCGCCGCCCCCACTGGCCAACAGGTCGAGGAACAGCGTCAGGCCGATGACGGCGCCGATCGTTGCGCCGATGACAGTCGGCGGGATCTTGTCGAGCCGTGCCACGATGTCGAGTAGTCCCAGAATCAGGCGGTTGTACGCAATACCCAGTAGCCCCGTGAGGATTCCGAAGACGACGAACAGTGGCAAGAATGCGAGTTGCGGTGTCGGGACGGTGCCGACCTCGAAATCGGGTTGATCACCGATGACGATCCGTGCACAGCCCACCGCCACTGAAACACCGAAAAGCGTTGGCAGCACGGTGCGCAGCCGGAACGAGTGCGTCACCTCCTCGCAGACGAACAGTGCCCCCGCGATCGGCGCGTTGAATGCGACAGCGAGACCTGCTCCGGCCGCGGATGTTTGCAGCATGGCGACGTCGGGTTCGGTGAGGCGGGCTCGCCGTCCCGCTTCTGCTCCGATCGCCGCACCCATGTGTACGGTGGGGCCTTCACGGCCGAGAACCAGACCGGAGCCGATCGCCAAGAGGCCGCCGATGAATCTGGCGGGCACGAGATTGATTCCCGGCGGTTTCGCTTCACCGCGGGACACCGCCTCGACGTGCTGGATGCCGCTTCCCTTTGCGAGGGGCACTCGTCTGACGATCAGTACGGCAAGTACGGTGCACAGGGCCACCAGGAGGACCGGCACGAGCCACCCGACGTACGGAACGTGATGCGCCCAGTTCACGATCGCCTGACGAAGTTCGTCGGCCCTGATCAGACACCAACGGAACGCGCCGCCGACAAATCCGACCCCGACGCCGGCGACCGCAGCGAGTAGACACAGCAAACCCAGTCCGCGGTTGGAGTCACGCGGTTCGGTGCCGCCATCGTCCTCGGTCATCGTGATCAGCCCTACCTGATGGTCACAACTCGCGACAGGTGAATTGAGCTTCCTCATCTTGGACGGTAACCCATCCCGCTACCCGCAGGGTCGGATCGAGGTTGTGCAGCCTGGTCACCATTCGACAAGCAGGCTGATTCCGAGAACCGCCATCATCACGGCGATCAGAGCATCGAGAACCCGCCAGGCGTTGGGTTTCGCAAAAAGCGGCGTCAGCAGACGTGCGCCGTAACCGAGGGCGCCGAACCAGACCACACTTGCCGTGATGGCACCGGCGGCAAACCACCAACGTCCGATCTCGCCGCGACCGTTGGCGATAGAACCCATGAGCACCACGGTGTCGAGGTACACGTGTGGATTGAGCCAGGTGAGAGCCAATGCCATCGTGACGGCGGCAAGCCTCGACCCGTTGCCATGTCGATCCGGTGCCAACGTCTGGGGGTGAAGTGCCCGCTTGGCGGCGAAGAGCGAATAGCTGAGGAGGAAAACGGCGCCGGCGATACGAACGAACGTGATCATCGACGGTGCGTGTTCGAGGAGGGTCCCGATTCCGCTGACGCCCGCGAGGATCAGAATTGCGTCTGACAACGCGCACACTGCGACGATCGGGAGTACGTGCGATCGCGTCAGGCCTTGACGAAGAACAAACGCATTCTGGGCGCCGATTGCGACGATCAAAGACAGTCCGACCCCGAAACCGACGAGGGCCGACGCAGGGTCGTTGGTGCTGAGCATGTTGTCGAGCCTGCCGCGCAGATATCATTCAGTCCAGCTAATGATTCTAAGGACACATCAGAGTAGCTTCAGATTATGTTGGATTTCGAGCAACTGAGGGCATTGCACGCCGCGGTCGACGAGGGAACCTTCGAGGCGGCGGCGCGGAAACTACACATCACGCCTTCGGCGGTCAGCCAACGAATCAAAGGTCTCGAGACCTCGGTTGGCCGGATCCTGGTGCAGCGCACCAAACCCGTCCAGGTCACCGATTCAGGGAGAGAAGTCCTGCGTCTTGCACGTCAGATAGACGCTTTGTCGCGTGACACCGTGCGAGAGCTCGGCCTTGAAAATGGTTCAGGGATGTTTGCGCGTGTCTCGATCGCGGTCAATGCCGATTCGCTGTCCACCTGGGTTCTCGGGGCCCTCGCGGAGTTCACGCAAGAAGTCAGTTTCGATTTTCATCTCGACGATCAAGACCACACCACCGAACTGCTGCGCGACGGTTCGGTCATGGCTGCCGTCACGTCTGTTGCGTCACCGATTCAAGGGTGTACCTCCAGTCGGTTGGGCATCATGCGGTATCGGCCGATGGCGAGTGCAGAGTTCTGCCGTCGTTGGTTCGCAGACGGTGTCACGGCCGAATCCCTTTCGGAGGCGCCGCTGGTGGTGTTCAATCGCAAGGATCTGCTGCAGGATCGGTACCTCGATCAAAAGGTCGGCCACCCCGCCGATCCGCCCCGTCATCTTGTTCCTTCATCGGCAGACTTCGCGGACGCCGTCAGGCGGGGATACGGCTGGGGATTGATACCGGACCTGCAGCGCGGCGACGACGATCGTTCCGGCGTGCTGATCGGATTCGATCCGGACTTCGTGGACGACGTTCCGCTGTACTGGCAGCAGTGGAAACTGTCGTCACCTGTCTTGCGCCGGATCTCCGAGGTGGTGACCAGACGCGCCCACGAGGTGTTGCATCAGCCGTCTAGCTGATGTGCACCGCACGTGCGGTGTTGTGCTCGGGCGGTGTTGTGCTCAGGGAACAAAGAACCTGGACAAGTTGATCCCCTGGGACCGTTTCTTCGGCCGCAGGACGCCGATAGTGTTTTGAGTCACACACGAATGAAAGGTGCTGACTCTCGTGGCGAACATCGGATATCTGGCTTGGGATCTTGCAGAGAAGTACGGGCAGAAGCCGTGCTTGCGGGACGACCACGTCGAACTCACGTATGAAGAGTTCGCAGATCGCACGGAAGCTGTTGCCGCGCAATTGGCTGGACTCGGAATCGGCCTCGGTGACGTGGTGGCGATCATGCTGCCCAATCGCGTCGAGTTGCTGATCGCGATCATGGCTGCCTGGCGCATCGGTGCTGCCGCTACACCCATCAATCCGATGTTCACCGCGAACGAAGCGGACTACCAGATCGCGGACTCCGGGGCCGAGTTGGTCATCACCGCCACTGCCGACGCACCCTCGGGCGGCCGCGCAGTGTTGGCCGTCGAGGATCTGGCGACAGTGCCGCCGACCGATCCCCGACCCGGAATCGATGTTGCAGCAGACGATCTGGCGTTGCTCATCTACACCAGCGGCTCCACCGGACGGCCCAAGGGAGTGATGCTGACTCATGCCAACCTGCAGTTCATGGCTTCGTCGATGGGCAAGAACATCGGTGTTACCGGCGCGGATCACTGCCTGCTGATTCTGCCGCTGTTCCATGTCAACGCGATCTGCGTCAGCGTCTTGACGCCCTTACTTGTCGGCGGACAGGTGAGTGTCACCGGGAAGTTCTCGGTTTCGAGATTCTTCGACGACGTCGCGCGGCTTCGCCCCACGTATTTCTCGGCGGTGCCGGCAATCTACGCGATGCTGACCTCACAGCCGGAAGACCCTTCGATCGACACGTCGTCCTTGAGGTTTGCCGTGTGCGGTGCGGCGCCGATCAGCAAGGAACTCCTCGAACGCGCTGAGCAGCGTTTCGGTTTCGTGATCGTGGAAGGTTACGGACTCACCGAGGGGACCTGTGCGTCGGCCTGCAATCCTGTGGACGGCGTGCGCAAACTCGGTACGGTCGGCCCGGCGTTGCCCGGCCAGCAGATTTCCATTCTTGCCGAGGACGGAACCTTTGCGCCCGCCGGGACTGCCGGAGAGGTGGTCATCAAGGGTGGCAACGTGATGCGTGGCTATCTGGGTAAGCCGGAGGAAACTGCGAAGACCGTCAAGGATGGTTGGTTGCATACCGGTGACGTCGGAGTCCTCGACGAGGACGGCTACCTGACCCTGGTCGATCGCATCAAGGACATGATCATCCGTGGGGGAGAGAACATCTACCCCAAGGAGATCGAAAACTCGCTCGCTACACACCCTTCCGTGCTCGAGGCAGCCGTCATCGGCGCTCCGCACCAGGTCTACGGAGAGGTGCCAGTTGCCTATGTTGTCGCCTACCCCGATGCGCCCGTCACCGAAGACGAACTGCTCGAACATGTCACGGCCTTGCTCACCCGAGTAAAGGTGCCAGTGGCGATCTACGTCGTCGATGCGCTTCCCCGAAACCCGGTGGGCAAGATCGACAAACCTGGAATGAGACGAGCTCTGAGCGCAACTCCCGCTCACTAGTCACTTCCCCGTAATACCAGCACAGCTCGACGACGTCCGTCGAGTCGATCCGTCATGCCCACATTCCGTATTTCAGGAGCACATCATGGGATTCAAAGAAGGAAACTTCCCTCCCGTCGATCCGGCAACGTTCATGGACAAGCCGTTTCTCGAGCGTCTGCGTGACATGTCCACGCACTGGGTGGATTACGGCTTCGGTACGCCGAAGATGGTCCACACCGTCTACATCATGAAACTGTTGTTCCTCTACCTGGCAGCTGGAACAGCCGTTGCCACTTTGACTTCCGGCCTCTCGTGGTTCGACATCGGATCGTGGTGGAACCAGCCGATCGTCTACCAGAAACTCATCATCTGGACGATGATGCTCGAGATGCTGGGCTTGGCAGGATCCTGGGGACCGCTCGCCGGCCACTTCAAGCCGATGACCGGTGGAGTTCTCTACTGGCTCCGCCCCGGCACGATTCGTCTGCCACCGTGGCCGGGCAAAGTGCCGCTCACCTCGGGTGACACCCGCACGGTGTTCGACGTCTTCATCTATGCCGCCGCAGTCGCCAATCTCCTTGTTGCCGCTGTTCTCCCCGGTGTTCACACCACAGGAATCGATTCGGCAATCGCTGACAATGCCGGACTGGTGCGCCCAACGGTCTTGTACTCCTTCCTGGTACTCATGGTGATTCTCGGGTTGCGGGACAAGGTGCCCTTCATCGCTGCCCGTAGTGAGCAGTACCTGCCGGCGATCTTCTTCTTCACATTCCTGCCGTTCGTCGACATGATCCTGGCGCTCAAACTGCTGATCGTCATGGTGTGGATCGGTGCCGGTGTCTCGAAGTTCGGTCGCCATTTCTCGCTGGTGGTTCCTCCGATGCTCAGCAATACCCCGTGGATCCCGTCGAAGAAGATCAAGCGCGCCCACTACCGGAATTTCCCGGAGGATCTGCGGCCTTCACACCTGGGCGGCGGCGTCGCACACGTGGCCGGAACGATGGTCGAAATCGTCACCCCGTTGATACTGCTGTTCTCGACGAACAAGACCCTCACGATCCTCGCCGTGATCCTCATGGTCGGATTCCATCTGTTCATCGCGTCGACCTTCCCGCTTGCCGTCCCACTCGAATGGAATCTTCTGTTCGCCTATGCCTCGGTCTTCCTGTTCCTGGGATTCCCGGCATGGGACGGCTACGGACTCGGCGCCATGTCCTCACCGTGGATCACCGCGGGAATTGTTGCAGCCCTTGCCTTCTTCCCCATTCTCGGAAACCTTCGACCGGATCTGGTGTCCTTCCTGCCGTCGATGCGTCAGTACGCCGGCAACTGGGCATCCGCGACGTGGGCATTCGCGCCGGGCGCTGAAGCCAAGATCGACCAGTTCATCAAGCGTCCGTCGCCGGATACGCGCAATCAGTTGATGACGATGTACCCCGAAGATGTGTCCGATGTCGTTCTGCATCAGCTGTTGGGCTGGCGTTCCATGCACAGCCAGGGGCGTGCGCTGTTCTCTCTGATGATCAGGCACCTCGGCGACGACATCAACACGTACTCACTGCGGGAAGCAGAGTTCATGTGCAACTCCATCGTCGCCTTCAACTTCGGTGACGGGCACCTGCACGACGCGAAGTTGATCGCAGCCATTCAGCGTCGCTGCAATTTCGCACCCGGTGAGTTCCTGGTGACCTGGATCGAATCGCAGCCCATCCACAAGGGAACGCAGGAGTACCAGGTGATCGATGCCGCTCTCGGTGTCATCGAACGAGGTACTTTCAAGGTCGCCGACGCAGTCGCCGAACAGCCGTGGTTGCCGAACGGGCCCATTCCGTTCGACGTTCAGTGGACACTGGACGTACGGGCCGACCGCGCGGCAACGGATCCGCAGGTTGTCTCCGAACCGAAGATGCGTACGAGGGTCAGCGGTAGCGAGCAAGAGGTGAGTAAGTGACAAAGGCCGTAGTCGTCGGCAGCGGGCCCAATGGGCTCGCTGCCGCGGTACACCTCGCACGTAGCGGTGTGGACGTGCAGGTGCTCGAGGCTGCCGACCAGATCGGCGGAGGCACCCGCTCCGGTCCGATCGACGTGCCGGGGTTGATCCATGATCACTGCTCGGCGTTTCACCCGATGGGTATCGGCTCGCCGTACCTGTCCAAGCTGGACCTCGAGCGATACGGGCTGATCTGGAGATGGGCAGAGGTGGACTGCGCGCATCCGCTCGACAACGGGGACGCCGGGGTTCTGTACCGCTCTCTGGAGCAGACGGCTGCGGGACTCGGCGCTGACGGGCCTCGATGGCAACGCATGTTCGCTGACTTGTCGACCGGGTTCGATGCGCTGGCGTCCGACCTGATGCGCCCGATCGTCAATGTTCCGCACCATCCGCTGCGGCTCGCAGCTTTCGGTCCGCGAGCGCTGCTTCCGGCAACGGTGACCGCCAAACTGTGGAAGACGGACAAGGGGAAGGCGCTGTTCGGCGGGGTTGCCGCACACGCCTTCTATCCACTCAACCGTCCGGCCACCTCGGCGGTGGGATTGATGATCACTGCTGCTGGTCACCGCTACGGTTGGCCGGTTGCCGAGGGAGGTTCGCGGTCGATCACCGACGCGATGGCTGCGATGCTCCTCGATCACGGCGGCAAGATCGACACCGGCGTTCGGGTTCGTACGGCCTCCGAGATTCCGGACGCCGATGTTGTTCTGCTGGATGTCAATCCGGGGGGTGCGCTCGAAATTCTGGGCGATCGACTCCCTGGCCGAGTGGCGAGGGCCTATCGAAAGTTCAAGCAGGCTCCCGGAGCATTCAAGGTCGATTTTGCGATCGAAGGTCATGTGCCGTGGACCAATCGGGACTGTGCTCGGGCCGGAACTGTCCATCTGGCAGGTGGTTTCGACGAAATCGTGGCCGCTGAGCGTGAGACGAATTCAGGCCGTATGCCGGACCGGCCGTTCGTGCTCCTAGGTCAGCAATACCTGGCTGATCCCACCCGATCTGCCGGGAACGTTCATCCGCTGTATGCCTATGCGCACGTGCCTCACGGTTACGCCGGCGACGCTACGGAGGCGATCATCCGTCAGATCGAGAGGTTTGCGCCAGGATTCCGGGAGCAGATCGTCGCGACGTCGAGCAGTGGTACAGCTGACCTGGCAGAGGACAATCCGAATCAGGTAGGCGGCGACATCATCGGAGGTGCCAACACCGAACTGCAGGTTGTCTTGCGTCCTCGCGTCGCAGTCGATCCGTACAGCACGGGGATCGCGGGCACTTACCTGTGCTCGGCCTCGACCCCGCCGGGTGCCGGAGCACATGGAATGTGCGGGTACAACGCAGCCGAATCGGCTCTGAAGTACCTGCGACGAAAGGGTGCGGAAGTTCTGTGAGTAGTCCATCGCACAAGGAGCGAGGCGCCGGTGCGATGCGGCGCCTCGCCCGAGTGCCTGCAGCCGCGGAGCCGGAAGTGCTTGCGGTGGTTGCCGAGTTGGCACGACGACTCGACGAGCGCAGCGCCGACATCGCGCGTGAGATGGCCTTCATGATGGCTCACGAAATCGACCAATTGGATGCAGACGCCAAATTGCTCGAAATGCTCGAGGCCAGCGTGCAGGGAAACATCACGACGATCATCCACGTATTGGCCAACGACATTCCGATCGATCATCTCCAACCCACCACTGCTGCAGTGGAATACGCTCTGCGTCTGGCGCAGCGGGATGTCCCGTCCAACTCCCTTGTCCGGGCCTATCACATGGGCCAAGGCGATCTGATGCGGATCTGCCACGACGAGATCAGCACACTGGATATTCCGGCGCGACTCACTTTGGCTGTCCTGAAACACACTTCGGACGTGGTCTACAGCTACATCGACTGGATCACGCTCTACGTCTTCGACGCGTACGAGCGGGAACGCAGTCGATGGATGGCAGCGCAGGGAAACCTCCATTCGGCCGCAATCCACGCCCTCCTGTCCGGCACCAACGCAGATACCGCTGCTTTCGAAGCGGAGACAGGGTACCGCCTCGGTCAGAACCACGTCGCCCTGGTGGTCTGGTCGACGTGGGATGCCGACGTCATGGGCATCAATACGCTGGACCGACTCGTACGTGATCTCGGCGCAGCGGCGGGAGCGGACAAGCCGCCGATCATCACCGCCATCGATCGACGCACGGTGTGGGCATGGCTGCCGTTCGGTCGCCGGGTGCCTGCGCCGGATCCGGAGGTTCTCGCGGCGGCAGTGCCGTTGGACGGCGGGGCGCGGGTGGCAATCGGACTGCCGGGGTCAGGGGTCGACGGTTTCAAACGGTCCCACGAACAGGCAACCGCCGCCTATTCGGTTGCTGCCGTCCCGGATACACCGCAGCGACCTGTGGTGAGCTTCGGAGACCGCGGCGTCGCTGTGGTTTCACTTCTGTCCGAGAACATCGATTCGACGAAGTCATGGGTCTGGGAGGTGCTTGGCCCGTTGGCGGAAGATACGCCCTCTGCTGCATCCTTGCGGACGACGTTGAGTGTGTACTTTGCACATGGTGAAAGTCATCTGCACACTGCCAATCACATGAATCTGCACCGGAATACGGTGAAGTATCGCATCAACAAGGCGCTCGGCGATCCAGTTGCTGCCGGCCGAGACAAGTTGGATCTTGCTCTGGCCCTGCAGGTTTGTGAGTTGTTGGGCAGATCGGTCTTGCGCCCGGCCAAATCGTCATGAGTCGTGGATGCGACACGGCCTGTGGGCTCCGTATCGGGTTTTGACGTCCGATGCGGAGCCTGGCCGTGTTCTGTTGTCGCCAAAGAGGTTTGACCTCTCAGGTTTTGAAGGTGGTGTTCGCCGGCCGTGGTTGCTGCTGCGGGTCGATCGAGGGTGGCGGGATGAACCAGGGTTTGTTGTCGGCGCCGATCCGGATTTCCCATTTCCCGACGAACCCTGATTTGCGGTGCATCAACCGGTGATGTGAACGGCACAGCAGCACCAGGTTGTTTATCACCGTCGGGCCGCCGTTGGCCCAGTGCCGGATATGGTGCGCATCCGTCCAGGCAGGTACACATGAACACCCCGGGAACGCGCAGCCCCTGTCTCGGGCGATCAACGCGACCCGCTGTTCGGCGTTCACCAACCTCTTTCCGGGTTTCGCATCCAAGGGCGCGCCGTGATCATCGAGCAGAACGGTCGACAGGAAACAATCACACCCGAGAAGCCTGCTCTGCGACACCGACAGCGGTCCGAGCCAGGGCATGTGCCCGACATCAAGATCGGCCGGCTCCAGTGAGTCGTCATCACCCGAATCCGAAGACTGTGCGGCACAATCCCGATGCTCCGCCAGATCCCGAGCATTGATGTGCACGTTCACATGCGGACGCTGACCACCATCGGTGCCGGTTTTGGCGCAATCCAGGTAACGGCGGATCAGTTCGGTGAACCCGTCGGCCGTCCGCTTCGCCGCCGACCGGGCGTCGGGCGTTCCATCCGGTGCCGGGGTCGGCATCGTCAGATTCGACAACGCGGAGAGCAGCATTTCACCGGTGAGGGCGTCGAAATCACCACGCACCACCACCCGGCCATTGAGTGTCGAGGCGATTCGCAACTCGTTCCGGTCGACATCTTCGGCGGGTGGAATCTCATCCGATTCGAAGATTCGCTCCAACGTCGCGATCACGTTCCGCACCTTCGTCGTCGTCGCTTCCACCCCCGACGCGGCAGCCAACAACAAATCGATGCACTTCGGTAGCGCCTCCTCCGGCATGCCTTTCGGTGGTGACTCACAGAACGCCACGATCAACACGGCATGATCGAACGAGCAATCCCCGTCATCGAACCGAGCCGCCACCGCCGGAAACGGCCGCAACGCCGTACCCAACGCGGCGATCTTCTTCCCGTCCCGAACCTGCAGCATCGTGTTCGCCGCCAACCACGCACCCACCCCGCGGCTCGCGATCACCTGATCATCCGGGCGCGTCGACAACTCGTCCACCACCGCCACTCGAACGGCTTCCAGGCGCAGAATCTCCGCACTCGCTTCGACAGCAGCAGCGCGTAACTCCGCAGCAGTCAACCGCCACAACCGTCCGCGTAACCCCACCGCAGAACCAGACACCACATCCGACAACAAGACACTCATTGAATCCCCCGATCCCCTCCCCGAATCATATTCGAATATGTGTTCGAGTCAAGGGGTAATTCACCAACGAATCGGCCTGACTCTGTGATGTCAGCGGGTTGTCATACTGTGGTCGAGTGACTTCGCCGTGGACAGCTGGGCAGGTGGCGTCGGTAGCTCCCGACGCCGCATCGCTAGCCGCTGCGCGCAAGTTGGCTGGTTCGTGGAGCCATGCCGGCAACAGGGGTCTCGCGCTCTGGGGGCTGTGTCAGGGCAGCGGCTCGAAGCCGTATCAAGCAGTGGTCGACCTGAGGGGCCCTGCATACAAGTGCTCGTGCCCCAGTCGAAAGTTTCCGTGCAAACATGCTCTGGGGCTGCTGGTGGAATGGTCGGAAGGGCGTGTGCCGTCGGCGGACGAGCCCGCCGACTTCGCGGCAGAGTGGTTGATGCGCCGCGAGGAGAAGGCCGAGACCCGCGGCGAAAGGGCTGAGACCGGCGACGAGGCCCCCAAGAAGGCTCCCGACCCGGCGACAGCGCAGAAGCGCGCCGACCGCGTTGCGAGCGGGCTCGTCGAATTGGACCTGTGGATCACCGATCAGATTCGCAGTGGTCTGGCAGCGATGGACACATCCTGGGCGGGCTTCGACGCAGTAGCTGCTCGAATGGTGGATGCTCAGGCGCCTGGTGTCGCAGGCACACTTCGAGCCTTGGCGGGCACCGTTGCGTCTACCGAGAACTGGCCCGAGAAAGTCCTCGACGAGTTGGCTCGGTTGCACCTGCTGGTTGCTGCGCATCAGAAGCTGTCCGAGTTGCCGGAAGATCTTGCCCATTCGGTGAAAGCACACGTCGGCTATCCGGTCTCAACCGAGAGTGTGATGGAATCGATTCCGGTGAAAGAGAACTGGATGATTCTCGGTTCCGGGATCACCGAGGAGAAGCGACTGTTCACCCGAACGGTGTGGATGCTCGGCAGGAATTCGAAGCGGTGGGCCATGCTGCTCGACTTCTCCCACGGGTCACCCAATTTTGCCACCGAAACGCCGCCAGTCGGGTTTCTGCTCAACGCCGATGTTCATTTCTATCCTGGTGCCGCGGCATTGCGGGCGCGGATAGGGGTCACGCACGGAGAACCGGAGCCCTTCACAACCATGCCGTTCGGAAGCATCGACACTGCGTTGCAGCAGTTTACCGATGCCCTCGCCGCGGATCCATGGTTGCGCTCGTGGCCGGCAGTGATCAGTTCGGTGGTCCCGTCGTTCGCCGACGGATCATGGTTTGTCGTCGACGAATCGGGCACAGCGCTTCGGGCAGAGGGTGATTCGGATCTTCTGTGGAAGTTGCTCGGCATTTCCGGCGGTTACCCGGTCACAGTCTGCGGAACGTGGAACGCGCTGGCTCTTACTCCGATCTCGGTTTTCACGGGAGGGCAGGTGATCGTGCTGTGAGTACATTGATCTCAGCGGCCCTCCTTGGTACAGCCAGAACAGCAACAACATTCGAGGAGCTGCCGGCTGAAGTGCGTGGCTACGCTCGCGAACTCGACGGCGATCCTGCCGAGATGCTTCTGGCAGCAGCAGCGTTGGAGAGGGCGTACCGCCGTGGCGGTGCGGGCTCCACCACGGCGGCCGTGCCGACACCTGCTCCAGACGATGTGCGATTCACGCTGCCGGAATCCTCATCGGCGCACCTGCTGTCGATGCTCGCGGCCAAGGCGACCTTGCTCGACGAGTGGTTCGCAGTCGCGTTGGAGCGCAACTACCGTGCGCCTGATCATCTGGTCGCCGAGTTGCTTTCCTTTGCACGTGCGAGCGAAGCTCACCGGGAGAGCATCCTGCAGATCGTCGGCGAGCGTGGCCGATGGCTAGCCGCGCAAAACCCCGAGTGGAGCAAGCTCGTCCGAACCAGGGATGCAAATCCGGATGTCTGGCGTCACGGAAGTTCGTCCCAGCGCACGCAGTGGCTGATAGACACTCGCCGAACAGATCCCGCGCTGGCACTGGCCGAACTCAGAAAATCCTGGGGCACCGAGCGGGGCGAACAGAAGGCTGCATTTGTCTCGACTCTGGCAATCGGATCGAGCGCCGACGATCAACCATTGTTGGAGGAAGCCCTCGACGACCGTCGCAAGGACGTGCGACGCGCAGCAGCGGAGGTGCTCGGACGTATTCCCGAATCGGAGTTCGGGGAGCGAATGGCTGCGCGGGTTCAGAAATGGGCGCGGGTGGAGCGGAACCTGCTTCGATCCACGTTGGTCATCCTGCCGCCTGAGGAAGTCGATGCGGCGTCGAGGCGAGACGGCATCGAAGATCGGCCGAATCCACACACCGACTATCGTGCCGAGTATGTGCGTCAGGCGATCAGTTCTGCACCGTTGTCTTTGTGGAACAACATGATCGGTGAATCCGGCAAGGTCATGGGGATGAGCGTTGACGAAGGCTGGGAGCCGATCCTTCACGACGCTTGGTCCACCGCTGCAGTCGCGCAGAACAATGCGGAATGGGCGCTGGAACTCTTTCGCATACGCGGCACGGCAACCGATCGACGCCTACTCCCGTTGGTGCCGGCCAAGGCGCTGGCTGACCTGTTGAGGTCTGGAAACGGCGACGCCAATGTTCTGCACCCGGGCAGGGCAGCGATCTACGACGCTCTGCGAGGTCCATGGCCCGAGGACATCACCCGGGCAGTGGTGGCCCAGTGGGAACGAGTTGCGGCCAGACGTGCCGACGGAGGCGCCAAGGCCGGCGAATTCTCACGCTACAAGTACGTCGCATCGCTGCGCCTGGCCGAGACTCGATTTCCTTACAGCGCAGTAACTTTGCTCGATCGGGCTGCGGAGCGTGCTCGTGACCCGGACTGGCGGCAGACCTTCGCCAGAACTGCCAGTGCCATCACCCACCGCAAGACTCTGCTCGAGGAGCTCAAGTGACTGACAGCGTAACCGTGCCCACCACGGAACCGGAAAAGCTCGCGCAACCGGCAAAGCTGATGCGGCCCCACGCAGAGCAGGAGTACGCGCTCGAACTCGAAGCACTGGCCGCGCAGGACACCCGTCCGCGTCCACCGTCGTGGAACTTGTCGCCCTGGGCCGTGGTGACGTATCTGTTGGGTGGCACTCTCGACGACGGAACGGTCATTTCACCGAAGTACGTCGGTCCACGGCGGTTGATGGAAGTGGCCGTCGCAACTCTTGCCACCGACCGGGCGCTACTGCTGTTGGGCGTGCCGGGTACAGCCAAGACCTGGGTCTCCGAACACCTTTCGGCTGCAATCTCGGGTGCGTCGACGCTACTGGTTCAAGGCACGTCGGGTACACCCGAGGAAGCTATCCGCTACGGCTGGAACTACGCACGCCTTCTCTCGGAGGGGCCGACCGTCGGTGCGCTGGTGCCGTCACCTGTGATGACCGCGATGGAAACCGGGAAGATCGCCCGCGTCGAAGAGTTGACGCGTATTCCGGCCGACGTGCAGGACGCCCTCATCACCATTCTCTCCGAGAAGACGTTGCCGGTGCCGGAACTGGGCATCGAGGTGCAGGCAGCCAAGGGCTTCAATCTGATCGCTACCGCCAACGATCGCGATCGCGGTGTCAACGATCTGTCGTCCGCACTACGTCGACGGTTCAACACAGTTGTTCTCCCGTTGCCGGCCAGCGAGGAGGACGAGGTGGCTATCGTGGCACGCCGAGTCGAACAGTTGGGCGCAGCACTGGAATTGCCGACAACCCCCGCAGCAGCCGAGGAAATTCGCCGGGTCGTCACCGTGTTTCGGGAACTGCGATCAGGCACGACCACCGACGGCCGCACCAAGTTGAAGTCCCCGTCCGGAACTCTGTCGACGGCGGAGGCGATCTCGGTGGTCACCAACGGTTTGGCGTTGTCTGCGCATTTCGGGGACGGCGTACTGCGGGCATCCGACGTCGCTGCCGGAATCCTGGGTTCGGTGATCAAGGATCCGGTCGCAGACAAGGTTGTGTGGAACGAGTACCTCGAGGCAGTAGTGCGTGAACGCGGCGAGTGGTCCGACTTCTACCGGGCGTGCCGCGAGGTCACCGGGTGACCATCGTGATTCCGGACCTGCGTGTCCGGGTCTTCGGTATCCGTCACCACGGCCCGGGATCTGCTCGTTCGGTTCGGCAGGGCCTGGACGAGTTTTCCCCCGACGTGGTCCTGATCGAAGGTCCTTCGGATGCAGACCCGTTGGTGATGCTGGCGGCATCGGAGTCGATGGAACCGCCGATTGCGTTGCTCGCGTACGCCACTGGCGAGCCGTCGAAGGCGGCCTTCTGGCCGTTTGCGGTGTTCTCACCCGAATGGCAAGCGCTGCAGTGGGCTGCGAAGAACGGTGTGCAGGCACGGTTCTGCGATCTGCCCGCCTTCAACGTGTTGGCGGATCAGGGGATTCGTACTGTCCGCGAGGGCGATCCTCTGTCGGAACTGGCCGCGGCCGCGGGTTTCGACGACACCGAGCGCTGGTGGGATTCGGTGATCGAATCGAGCTCGGGCGCAGATTCTTTCGATGCGATCGCCGAGGCGATGGAGGCGCTGCGTGAGACAGTGCCGATCGACGAGGAGACAGCGCATCGCGAAGCGTATATGCGTCAGGTGCTGCGAAAGACGTTGAAAGATGGCGCTGAGCGGGTAGCGGTCGTCTGCGGAGCCTGGCACGCGCCGGCGTTGGTCGGAGCCTTGGGGCCGGCGGCACCCGATGCTCGCATCCTCAAAGGAATGTCCAAGGTCAAGACCTCGCTGACGTGGGTTCCCTGGACTCACTCACGTCTGGCATCGGCATCGGGTTACGGCGCCGGAATCACCTCGCCGGGCTGGTATCACCACCTGTTCACCGCGAACGACAAGACGATCACGCGGTGGCTCACCAAAGTTGCGCGGGTGCTCAGGGACGAGGACCTTCCGATCTCGAGTGCTCACGTCATCGAAGCTGTCCGGTTGGCAGATACGTTGGCGGCACTGCGTTCTCGACCCTTGGCGGGATTGTCGGAGGTCACCGAGGCAACGAGGTCGGTGATGTGCGACGGGAACGACGTTCTTCTGGATCTGATCACGCGAAGATTGGTTGTGGGCGAAGCGCTGGGCGCGGTGCCCGAGGAAACTCCGACAGTCCCACTCGAAGCAGACCTGCGCGCACGCTCGAAGACCTTGCGGCTCAGACAACAAGCGGGAGCAAAGACTCTCGATCTGGACCTGCGACGCGACATCGACGTCGAGCGTTCCCAGTTCCTGCATCGACTGGGGATACTCGAGATCGATTGGGGAACCCCGGCCGACAGTGAGGTCCGTTCCACCGGAACGTTCCGGGAGACTTGGGCGCTGCAATGGAAGCCCGAATTCTCGGTCTCGGTGATCGAGGCGTCGCTGTGGGGCACGACGGTGGTTGCAGCGGCAACATCACGTGTCGTCTCGAAGATCAACGATCCGGACATCTCTCTCGCGTCACTGATCGGACTACTGGAGAACTCGCTCCTGGCGAACCTGCCGGCAGCGTTGTCCGCTGTGCTGGAAAGTGTGAAAACGGTTGCGGCACTAGATCATGACGTGTCGCACCTGATGGCGGCGCTGCCCACGCTGACGCGAACGCTGCGGTACGGCGATGTGCGCGGAACCGACGTGTCTGCCTTGGTCGACGTCGCCGACAGCCTGTTGATCCGCATTTGCACCGGCCTCGCAGTCGCCGTCACGGGCCTGGACGATCCCAGTGCCGAGGAGTTTCGCGAACACCTCGACAAGGTTCACTCGGCAGTCATGGTTCGTGACGATCGCGATGCGAGCGCACGGTGGCTGCAGGCCATGGCCGGCGTGATCGACCGTGACGACGTCAACGGATTACTCGTCGGCCGGATGGTGCGGCTACTGCGCGACAGCGGTTCGATCACGGAAACCGCTGCAGCCCAGCGCTTGTCTCGGGCCCTGTCGGTTGGAAGCACACCGACCGCCAAAGCCGGGTGGGTCGACGGGTTTCTCGGTGGAGGAGGGCTTGTGCTCGTTCACGATCGAGCGTTGCTCACGCTGATCGACACGTGGGTTCGCCAACTTCGTGAGCAGGACTTCATCGACACGCTTCCACTGCTTCGACGTACGTTCGGAGCGTTCGAGGCGGGGGAGCGTCGAGCGATCGGTCAGGCGGTCAGAGGCGGCCGACGCGTCGAAACCACAGTGGAGACCGATGCTCGACGCGGCAGAGCGGCAATGGCGGTCGTTGCGGACATCTTGGGGGTGGGCGCATGAGCGACGACGATCAGCGCCTTCGACGCTGGAGACTGATGCTCGGGGAATCCGCCGAAGAATCGACGGGTGGGCTGGGCCAACCGGGCGAGCGTCGAATGGATGCAGCTCTTGCCGCACTCTACGATTCGTCCGGCCCGACCAAGGGGCGACGCCGCTCAGCCGGATTGGGGGCGTCGGCTCCGTCCGTCGCCAGATGGCTCGGCGATATCCGGACGTACTTTCCCAGCACGGTGGTGCAGGTGATGCAGAAGGACGCGATCGACCGACTGGGTTTGGCGCAGTTGCTGCTCGAACCGGAACTGCTCGATGCCGTCGAGCCCGATGTGCATCTGGTCGGGACGCTGCTGAGCCTCAACCAGGTCATGCCGGAGGCCAGCAAGGCAACTGCTCGAATGGTCGTCGGCAAGGTGGTTCGGGAAGTCGAAGAGCGAATCGCGCAGAAAACGAAGGCCGCGGTGACCGGGGCTCTCAATCGTTCGGCCAGAACGTCGAATCCGAAGTTGCGTGACATCGACTGGGACCGAACCATCCGAGCAAATCTGTCGCACTACCTTCCGGAGTATCGAACCGTCGTCCCCGAGCGGCTCGTCGGATACGGCCGCAAGTCGAAATCCGTGCAGCGCGACGTAGTCCTGGCGATCGACCAATCGGGTTCGATGGCGTCCAGCGTCGTCTACGCATCCGTGTTCGGCGCGGTGTTGGCGTCGATGCAGGCGCTGAAGACTTCGCTCGTGGTTTTCAACACTGCCGTCGTCGACCTGACGGACAAACTGTCCGACCCAGTCGACGTCCTTTTCGGGACCCAACTTGGTGGGGGCACGGACATCAACCGCGCTATCGCGTACAGCCAGTCACTGATCTCGCGTCCTGCCGAGTCGATGTTCGTTCTGATCTCGGACCTCTACGAGGGCGGTATTCGCAACGAGATGTTGCGCCGGATGGCCGCCATGAAGAACTCCGGCGTTCAAGTCGTGGTTCTACTGGCACTCTCGGACGACGGGGCACCGTCGTTCTATCACGACAATGCAGCGTCGCTGAGTGCCCTCGGGATTCCCGCGTTTGCGTGCACGCCGGACAAGTTTCCGGAACTGCTGGCGGTGGCTCTGGAACGCGGGGACGTGTCGGCTTGGGCGGATCAGCTCAGCCTCGAACAGCACTGACCGGTCTGCTTCGAGGACCTGAACACCGGGTACACCCGCACGATGGGTGACGGACAGGTTGCTGGTTCGACGACGCAAGCGGGTTCAGGACTGGTTCTCACGGTGTTGGCATCCAGCCAATTCCTGATGACCTTGGACAGTTCGGTCATGAACGTTTCGATGGCAACCGTCGCCGAGGACGTCGGCACGAGCATCACCGGCATTCAAACCGCGATCACGCTGTACACCCTGGTCATGGCGACGCTGATGATCACGGGCAGCAAGCTGGGGTCGATGATGGGTCGTCGCCGGGCCTTCGCGCTCGGCTTGATCATCTACGGCGCAGGTTCTCTGACAACGGCGCTCGCTCCCAATCTTGCGGTCCTGCTGATCGGATGGTCGTTCCTCGAAGGCGTCGGTGCGGCACTCATCATGCCCGCGATCGTCGCGCTCGTCGCCACCAACTTTCCGGCGCAGAAGCGCCCGGCTGCCTACGGTCTGGTCGCTGCCGCCGGCGCGATGGCCGTGGCGGTCGGGCCGCTGATCGGCGGCGCCGCGACGACATTTGCGTCATGGCGTTACGTGTTCGTCGGCGAAGTCGTGATCGTTGTCCTGATCTTGCTGGTGCTGAGCAAGGTGGTCGACGTCCCACCGTCGAAGTCGCGCCTCGACTACGTCGGATCGATCTTGTCCGTGGTCGGGCTGGGCATGATCGTCTTCGGCGTACTGCGCTCGAGCGAGTGGGGTTGGGTGCAGGCCAAACCCGACGGACCGCAGTTGGTCGGGCTTTCCCCGGTGGTGTGGCTGCTGATCGCCGGGCTCCTGGTCGTGTACGGATTCCTGCGCTGGGAGGGACGCCTGGCCGCTGCGGGGAAGGAGCCGTTGCTTGATCCGGCGATGCTGCGAAACCGCGAGCTCAGTGGCGGGCTGTCGATGTTCTTCGCGCAGTTTCTGGTCCAGGCGGGCGTGTTCTTCGCGGTCCCGTTGTTCTTGTCCGTAGTTCTGGAGCTCAGTGCCCTGGAGACGGGAGTTCGCATCCTGCCGTTGTCGGCGGCGCTCGTGTTGGCTGCCATCGGTATTCCGAAGCTACGGCCTACCGCGAACCCGCGACGCGTGGTCCGAGTCGGATTGTTGGTCATGGTCGTCGGCATTCTGATGCTCGTGGCAGGCATGGACCCCGGCGCCAATGCGGCGATCGTGATGATTCCCATGCTGTTCATGGGTTTCGGCTTGGGCTGCCTGTCTTCGCAGCTCGGAGCGGTTACCGTGTCGGCGGTCCCGGACGAACGCAGCACCGAGGTCGGCGGGTTGCAGAACACCGCCACCAACCTCGGCGCATCCTTGGGAACTGCCCTGATCGGATCGGTTCTCATTGCCACTCTCACGACGTCGGCGATCGCCGGAATCGAAGACAATCCGGCGGTTCCGACATCGGTGCAGCAGCAAGCGAGCACCGACATGGCCTCGGGCGTGCCGTTCCTGTCGACGACGCAACTCCGATCCGCTCTCAGTGACGCCGGCGTCGCCGAGTCCACGGCGGATGCGATCGTGGACGTGAACGAAGAAGCCAGGCTGGACGCGTTGCGTGTCGCCTTTGCCGTGGCTGCGCTGCTCGCGATCGCAGCGTTGTTCCCGACCGCTCGAATCCCTAGCGTCGCAGTCGGCGACAAACGTGGATCGAGCTAAGAATCAGCAATCGCAGATCGACCTGGAAGATCGAGGGAGCGACCTCTGGATATAGTGATCTGCGCACAATCGATTCGTCAGATGGCTACCGTTGTGAAGGAAACAAGCAGCGAGTCTGAAACACTGACGTTTCACCGGATAAGGGTTCGGTGGGGAGCCAGGGGAGGTTCGGATGGCCAGGCGAGCGGATTCGACGCCCGCTGATGGCGCCTGCGCAGATGTCGGGATGCCTCGCTGATGAGCCGTCCGAGTCGATTGGGCACGCAAGATCCTGCTTCGGAGGCCGACTGCAACAGCCTGTTTCGCCGTCAGATAGACGAAGCTGCAGCCGTCGCGCCGTTCGCCAATCTTGCGTACATGGCGAGTTTGGTCGTGATTCTGACCTACACCGTCCCGCCCGGACGTCAGACGCTCAGGTGGTTGGGGGGCGCCCTCATCTTTCTCGTCCTCGCGAATTCGATCCGAGTATGGATTCCCCTTCGCTGGCGACCGTCGAAGCACACCCCGCGCTACGACTACGTGGGTCTGCTCGTCGAAGTGATCGTGGTCGCGACCCTCGACGTCACACTTTTCGCTCTGCTCTTTCACGACATGGACGTCTTCCGCGACTTGGTTCTGATCGCGACGATGGCCGGGATCATGGGCGCCGGGACCGTGACGTTCTCGAGTCTGAGATCGGTGAGCCTGACCTGGATCTACATTCACGGCCTCGGCGTCTTCACTGTTCTCGTCGTCCACGCCGAACCCCACTTTCGCATACTTGCGATTCAGTTGTGCATCTACATGTTTGCGCTCACCGTAGGGGCGGTCTATCTGTCGGCCTCTTTCCAGAGACGTTGTCTCGCAGAGTTTCAGGCGGAATCCGAGCGTCAGACTGTGGCGTTGTTGCTCGACGGTTTCGAGGGCGGTTCCCGCGACTGGCTGTGGGAATGCGACACCAACGGCCGGTTCTCCCACACCTCGGCACGTCTCGCCGAGGTCGCAGGTATGACGGTGGACGAGTTGCAGCAACTCACCTTCGGACAACTCCTCACCAGACTCCAGATCGCATCGAGTCCGGAGGGGCGTGCGGCCGCGGCCCAGATGATCGACAAACTCGAATCGAGTGCTCCCTTCCGGGACACCGTCGTGCCGGTGCATGTCGACGGTAGGCGACGCTGGTGGTCTCTTTCCGGCAATCCACGGGTCCTCGAATCCGGCGTGATTCTGGGTTGGCGCGGTGTCGGTTCCGACATCACGGAGAGGTATGTCCACGAGCAGGAGATCCTTCGCCTTGCGGCCACCGACTCGTTGACCGGGTTGCCGAACCGTCGTGCGTTCGGAGTGGCGCTCGAGGAAGCGATCGATTCCCGCGCGCCGGAGAAGCAGGTTCTCGTCGGGATTCTCGACCTCGACAACTTCAAATCGGTGAACGACACCCTTGGCCATCCGATCGGGGACCAATTACTTCTCGAAGTCACGAAACGCCTTCGCGACGTGATCGGTTCGGACATGTGCTCGCGGATGGGCGGTGACGAATTCGGGCTGATCGTCTGTACGTCTTCGCGCGACGATCCCGGTGTGATCTTCGATCGATACCTGGAAGTGCTGCACGAACCATTCTTCGTCGAAGGCAATCGGATCGAAGTGCGGGCCACGATCGGTTACTCGAGCGCGCCCGAGGATTCGACGGACGCCGACGGATTGGTGATGCTGGCGGATCTGGCTCTGTACGAGGCGAAGTCGACGGGACGCAATCGAGTGGGTAAGTTCTCACCGCTGCTGCGGGCGAGGGCATCGGCGCGGGCGACGGCGTTGCACGAGCTGGACAGAGGGATCGAGGAAGGGCAGTTCGATCTCCACTATCAGCCTCAAGTCGACACTCAGACCGGTGAAGTGGTGGCCTTCGAGGCTCTTCTTCGGTGGAACCATCCCAGCCGCGGCCTCATCGGGCCCAGCCAGTTCATCTCGGTGGCGGAGGAAACCGGAATGATCATTCCCCTCGGCGCGCAGGCAATGGCGATGGCGACCGCCGCTGCTGCGGGGTGGCCGACCGGAATTGGCGTCTCGGTCAATGTTTCACCAGTGCAGTTGGTGTCGCGAGAGTTCGGTGCGATGGTGAAGAAAGCGCTGACGGATTCGGGCTTGCCTCCGCAACTGCTGCAGCTCGAAATCACCGAGACAGGAGTTGTGGACGATCGCGCGATCCGGGATCTCTACAAGCTGCGTGAGCTCGGGGTCACCGTCGCACTCGACGATTTCGGCACCGGCTATTCGTCCTTCGCCACGCTCCAGAGACTTCCAATCGACGTTCTCAAGATCGATCGCATGCTGGTCACCGACTCGGACGATCCGAAGATGTCCGTGGTGAAGTCCATTGTCGAATTGGCCGCGGCCCTCGGTATGAAATCGTTGGCCGAGGGCGTGGAGACCATCGAGCAGTTCCGCCGCGTCCAGTGGGTCGGGTGTGACCTGGTCCAGGGTTACCACATCAGCAAGGCTCTGACCGCTGAGCGCGTCGATGTGTATCTTGCCGCGACGGACACGGAAACCGGGCGCAGCGTCCACCCACTTACGTGGCTGTGAATCAGATCTGAGCCGAGCGGATCGTATTACCGCCTGCCGCCTTCGCTTGATACATCATCGAATCCGCGACATTTGTCGCCGCCAGGATTGCGGAAGCACCGCCGCTCCACGCCTTCGATTCGGCGGTCATCATCACCGCTCCGACGCTCACCGTTGTGGGGATCGCGTCGGAACAATCCGACAGCGCCGCGTTTATCCCTTCGATCAACAGGGTTGTCGATTCGGGATTGCCGGCGATGACGGCCAGGTATTCTTCCCCGCCGGTTCGAGCGATGACTCCGCGTTCGCCGAGATGTGTGCTCAATCGGTTCGCGGTTCTCCTGATGACATGATCGCCTTCGGCATGACCGTGAAGATCATTCACCGTTTTGAATTTGTCGATATCGACGACGATGAAGGCGAGAGATGAAGAATCGTCTCGGGCGCTCTCGAAGAGATCGCCGACTGCCCCTTCCAGTCCCCGACGGTTGAACAGTCCAGTGAGGGGATCCCGGTCCGAATACTGGGCATCGCGGTAGAGAGTGCGCCAAGTCAGGTGCGCAAAAATGGGAACGAGTGTGACAGCTCCGAAAAGAACGGTGCCGCGGGCCAGAAGCGTCGTGATATCGACGTCGCCTTCCATATATGCAAGAACGAAAACGGTAGTCGTGACGGTCGTCGACCAAACGACATGAGCGACAAGCCACTTTGCGCTGACAAAAAGCGTCGCAAAGGTTCCGGTGACCGCGAAGACGATGCAACCGAACGTCCCGGACGAGCGATCCGGCACCAGGAGGACGGCAGCCGCGATCCCGAGATCTGCGAATATTCCGAATGCAAGCAACCCCCGGCGTCCGGGAAACGGTTGTGTGAACCAGCATGCGGCGATGCCCACACACGTACAGATCATGAAAATCGAAAGAGCTTTGCCGGGTGTGGTCGGCGGCGTATCCGGACCGATCAATTTGTAGAAAGCGGACAGTCCGAAGATGATCGTCATCATTCCGAGCAAGGTTCGGAAGATCGGAATGATTGCCCGGCCGGATCTCTGGTGCTTTATCCACTCGTAGTCGTGTGGTTCGTTGAACCATTCGTGAAGTGTTCGCCAAGAACTGTGCCCCTCGGAGGCGATGACAGGGCTCGGCATGCTGTCCATTTTGCCTTGAATTTAGATAAAGAGAAAATCTATGTTCGACCGCTTCCATCGGATCGGCTCTTTTCGGGGAAGAGGTTCAATTATCGAGTCGAGCGCTTACTCGATGCTTGTTTCAAGCCTTCTTCGAACTGCTGTGTGCGTTGTTCGAGGCGGTCGCGAACGATCCGACTTTTCGCGTACGAGACTTTCTCACGCCGTAAGCGGCGAGGATGACCCCCAGCGCGACCAGGCTTTGGACGAATTCCGCGCGCGTGGGTTCGTTGAGACCCATTCCCACCAGGATCACGAGAATCAGACCAGTGACCACTATCGGCAGGCCGGGATACAACCAGACACGGAATTTCAGAATCTCGGGGCTTTCGCGTTCCCATCGGCGTCGGAGGCGTAGTTCGGATACACAGATCAGGATGTAAACGAACAAGCAGATTGCGCCCGACGAATTCACGAGGAACAAGAAAATCGTATCCGGCCAGATGTAGCCGGCCGCGATACAGAAGTACCCGGCCACGGTGCAGGCGAGTACGCCCTTCACCGGCACGCCGCGGCTGTTGGTCCGTGTCATCCAGGCCGGCGCGTCGTTGTAGACGGAGAGTGCGAAGAGCATCCGTGACGCCGTGTACAGGCCGGAATTGAGGCAGGACAGCACCGCGACCAGAACCACGAGATTGAGAATGTCGGCGGCGCCGGGAATTCCGAGCAGGTCGAGTGCGGAGATGAACGGAGAATCGCCGACGACGAACGAATCCCACGGCAGCATCGTCACGAGGAGGAAGGTGGCGACAACGAAGAACGCGAGAATGCGGAAGACGACCGTGTTCGTGGCCCGCCTGATCGCTCCGGCGGGTTCGGCGGATTCCGCTGCGGCGATCGTGACCAGCTCGGCTCCGGTCATGGAGAAGATCACGGCGACAACGCCCACCAGTACGGGGGTGAAGCCGTTCGGCAGAAATCCTCCGTGGCCGGTCAGATTGCTGAAATCGACTTCACTGCCGGGCCAGATGCCGAAGACGAACAGACTGCCGAGCACGATGAAGCCGATGATGACGGCGACCTTGATACCCGCAAACCAGTATTCAGCCTCGCCGAAGTTGCTGACGGAGAGAAGATTGACCCCGGTCATCACCAACAGGAGTACCGCTGACATGAGCCAGAGCGGGACACCATGGATCCACCGGGAGAGCAGGGTTGCTCCGACGACGGATTCGATGCCGACGACGATCACCCAGAAATACCAGTAGAGCCAGCCAGTGGTGAAACCCGCCCAGTCGCCCAACGCCATGCGGGCGTATTCGGTGAACGATCCCGTACACGGCTTGGCCACGGCCATTTCGCCGAGCATGCGCATCACCAGGAACACGATGATGCCGCAGATCGCGCACGTGATGACTGCGCCGGGGCCGGCCTGGTTGATGATTCCGCTCAGACCGACGAAGAAACCGGCGCCGATGACGCCGCCCATGGAAAGCATGGTCAGGTGGCGCTTCTTCAAGCCTGTTTTGAGTGTCGAATGAACGCTGGCGGCTTCGGCTGTTTCGGTGCTGCTGTCGGGCATCTGGGCTCAGCTCCTATTGCATGACGCGATCAGTTCTTTCGGAGAGACGCTAAGCTCATCGTGTGATCCAGAACATGGACTTGATGTACAAATCTGAACTGGAAACTGTCAGTTCTGTCCACTGCCCATTTATCCACTGCCTTTCTGTTCAATGTCTTCGGAGGTTCCGGTAATGCCGATGACTGTCCGACGGCTGGCTGCCACCACCTCGCTCGGCCTCACGATCGTTGCCGGTCACGACGACGTGGATCTGTCGATCAGCTGGGCGCACGCAATCGAATTGCAGGATCCGACCCGTTGGCTCGCCGGTGGAGAGCTTGTCATGACGACGGGGCTGCATCTACCGCGTTCGGCGACAAAGCAATACGAGTACGTCGAGCGCATCGCGCAGACCGGTGCGGTGGCACTGGCGTTCGACACCGGCACCGTGCACGAGAGGGTGCCGGACGCGATCATCAGGGCCGGCGACGAACTGGGTTTTGCCGTGCTTTCCGTCGCCAAGGAGACGCCGTTCATCGCCATTTCGCGGGCCGTGATCGACGAACTGACCGCCGACCAGATACGAACGGTGCAGGCGGTGGTCGACGCGCAGGAGAAGTTGGCGCGTGCCCTGCTCGACGGGGTGCCGGCTCTGATCACTGCCCTGGGTCGAGCCGTTCACGCAGCAGTCTGTGTTCTCGATCGGGACGGCGCGGTGCTGGCTCTGACGGAAGGTGCGAGTTCGTCTCTGCCCGAACGCATCAGGGAGCGATCAGGTAAGGAGCGCAGCCGGATCGTGGTGGACGACGACGGTCACCTGGCCATTCACCGCCTTGCTGTGAGCGGCACGCTGGCCGTGGCGTCCGACGCCGCCTTGGATCAGTCCGAGCGATTGTTGGTGGGCCACACGGTGTCGCTGTTGACCATCGAGCTTGCCAAGCCGTTGCGGGTTGTCGATGCCGAACAGCGGCTGAGGTTGGCCGTTACGACGATGGTGCGCCAGGCCGGCGGTGACGTCGACGAAAGTCTGTTGCGGTACTTCGGATTCGAATCCGAAACCACGGTGGTGGCAACTGCCTTGACCGATGTCGGACCTTTGCTTGCGGCCACCGACATCACTTCAGCGGCCCTGGAAGAAGAGTCGGTGCCGTACCTGTTGGCCCCGCTGAATGACGGAGCCGGTGTGTGGTTCGTCGTGAAAAGTGAAGTTGCGGAGAAGGTCACGCGCAGTGTGTATGCGAGAGTGCGGGAGAATTCACGCCGGAGTATCAACGGTGGAATCGGTGGCGTCCGGCCGATGAGCGGTGTAGCAGCCAGTCTGCGCGAGGCCGTCTCTGCTGCCAAAGTGGGGCAGGTCGAAGGGCACACGCTCGTTCCGTTCTCGGAACTCGGGACTTTCAGTCTCTTGTTGAGTGTGCAGTCGAGCGATGTTCTGCAGTCGATCGCGGCCGGCGGTCTCGGTGTGCTGGAAGGCTACGACGCCGAGAACGGTTCCCGTCTGGTGGACTCGATCGAAGCGTTCCTGCACCACAATGGTCAATGGGAATCCGCTGCAGCGCAATTGGGTGTTCACCGGCACACGCTGCGTAACCGCATGGACAAGGCTGCCGAGTTGATCGGCCGAGATCTCGATTCCGCCCACACCCGGTCCGAGTTGTGGATCGCACTCAAAGCTCGTGAACTGCTGCAGGCGGAATCGAATTCAGATCATGCTCGGCCGCCCCTGAGATAGACGGTGGTGGTGTGAGTGAAGAACTCTCGTGCCGCGTCGCCTTGTTCCTTGGGCCCGTATCCACTCCTCTTCGCGCCGCCGAAAGGTACGTGGGGATCAGCGCCCGCCGATTCCGAATTGACGTGCAGGATCCCCACGTCCAGATCGTCGATACCGGCAAGTGCACTGGTCAGGTCTTGCGTGAACAATGCTGCGGACAAACCGAATTCGCCCTCGTTCGCCAAGCGGAATGCGTCTGCGGTTGTTGCTGCCCGCTGCACCGCCAGTACCGGGCCGAAGAGTTCCTCGAACCACAGTTCGGTGCTCGCCGGTAGTTCCAGCACTGTCGGCTGGACGTAGTAGCCCGACTGCGGCGCTTCGGCGGTGGCCACAACCCTGGCGCCGCCGTCGACGGCTCGATTGATCCCCTCGATGATCGACTGCTGCGCGTATGCGCTGACCACGGGACCTGTCGTGACGTCGGGATCGAGTGGATCTCCGACTCTCAGTTGCTTGACTTCGACGGTCAGCCTGGCCAGGAATTCCTCGGCGATGGATTCATGGAGCACCAGACGTGAAGTGGCCGTGCATTTCTGGCCGGTTGACCGAAATGCGCCCAGCATGACCTGCTCGACCGCAAGCTCGAGATCTGCGTCGGCAAGTACGACGGCTGCGTTCTTTCCACCCATTTCCGCCTGTACCGGAACTCCGCGCGCCGCAGCAGATCCCGCGATCTTTCGGCCGACGCCGGTGGAACCGGTGAAGGTGACGGCGTCGAGGTCCGGGTGATCGACCAGCGCTTCACCGGCCGCGCTGTCGGCGAGGATCATGTTCAGGACTCCGTCGGGTAGGCCCGCTTCGGTCAGTGCCTGCGCGAGACGGAAGGCCAGAAGGGGCACTGCGGCAGCCGGTTTCCAGACGACGGTGTTTCCGTACACCAAGGCAGGCGCAATCTTCCATGCCGGGATCGCGATCGGGAAGTTGAACGGCGTGACGACGCCTACCACGCCGAGAGGTTTGCGAGTGACGAGAATCTGCTCGCTGCTACGTGGGGAGGAATACACCGTTCCGGTCTCGCGGTCGGCGGCGTTGCCGTAGTAACGCAGAATCTGCGCTGCGCGGCGCACCTCTCCGATACCCTCGGCCAGCGTTTTCCCTTCTTCGCGGGTGAGTTCTTCGCCCCAGGCCTCAGCGTTGGATTCGATGATTTCCGCTGCGCGAGTGAGGTATGCGCCGCGTGCGGACATCGGCAGGCGGGCCCAGTCATTCGCGGCGATGCGGGCGACGCGAACACCGGTCGCCATTTCGGAGGCACCGGCGCGGCCTCCGGTGGCGACAACCTCGTCGGGACGGGCCGGGTTGGTGTCCGTCAGTGTGCCGTCGCTGCCCGTGACCCAAGCTCCGCCGATCAAGCTGCGCACTGCGACGCTCATCGGACTGCGGCCACAGCGTCGCGAAGAATACCGAGTCCTTCGGTCAGCAACTCGTCGGAGATGCTCAGCGGCGGGAGGAAACGGACGACGTTTCCATAGGTGCCGGCGGTGAGCAGAAGGAGACCGTGCGTGTGGGCGTAGCTGACGATCTGGGCGACGGCCTCGCGATTCGGAGCCTTGTCCTCGTCGTGGACGAGTTCGATTGCAATCATGGCGCCGCGTCCACGAATGTCGCCGATTATGTCTGTGTCCGAAGCGATTTCGGACAAACCTGTGGTCAGAATGTCGCCGATGTCCTTGGCGCGGTCGAGGAGCCCTTCCATCTCGATCGTCTCGAAAACTGCCAGGGCGGCCTCGCAGGCAACGGGATTGCCGCTGTACGTACCGCCGATACCACCGGGATGCGCGGCGTCCATGACGTCGGCACGGCCGGTCACGGCGGCGAGTGGCATTCCGCCGGCGAGACCTTTTGCGGTTGTGATGATGTCGGGGACGAAGTCCTCACTCTCGCTGGCGAACCAGGCTCCGGTTCGTGCGATACCGGTCTGGACCTCGTCCGCGACGACGAGAATGCCGCGCTCACGGCAGAATTCCGAGATTCGCTTCAGGAATCCCGGAGCGGGAACGATGAAACCGCCCTCACCCTGAATCGGTTCCACGACCACAGCGGCTACCGATTCGGCGCCGATCTGAGTGTCGATCGCAAGACGGAACTGGGCGAATGCTTCGTCGGCCGCGTTTTCGGGGCCGCTCGGCCAACGGTAGGGGTATGCCATCGGAACCCGGTAGACCTCTGGTGCGAACGGGCCGAATGTGGCCTTGTACGGCTGGTTCTTGGCTGTCATCGTCATGGTCATCAACGTGCGACCGTGGAATGCGTGGTCGAAGACGACAACTGCCGGGCGACCGGTGGCGGCACGTGCGTATTTCACGGCGTTCTCGAGCGCCTCGCTGCCGGTGTTGAACAGCGCTGTTCGCTTCTCGTGATCTCCCGGGGTCAGGCGGTTGAGCGCTTCGCAGACCTCGAGGTACCCCTCATAGGGGTTTGCGAGGAAACACGTATGGGTGAACTGACCGAGCTGGCGCGTGGTGCGTTCGACCACGCGCGGCGCACTGTTTCCGACGGTGGTCACGGCGATGCCGCTGCCGAAGTCGATGAACGAGTTGTCGTCGACGTCGACGACAACTCCTCCGCCCGCTGCGGCAACGTAAATGCTGGATCCGCTGGTCAGCCCGGCCGGTAGTGCGGCGCTCCGGCGCTTTGCCAAAGCGCGCGAGTTGGGGCCGGGCACTTCGGTGACGAGGCGTCGTATCTGGGGAAGGGTCGGTCCACCGATGCACGTTTCCGTGCCGTGCTCGAGAATGGTCATCGCAGTGCCTCCAGTCGTTTTCCGAACTGTAGGACGGCGATGAATGATCCGGACATGGCCGGATTGTCGAGTGGCTTCTATCTCATAGGACGCCGCGTCCAGCAGGTTGTCCAGCAGGTTACTGTGCGAAACTGCCGAGGAATCGTTGCAACAGTGGGTTGTACACCTCAGGGGCTTCCCAGAACGCTGCATGCCCCACACCGGGAATCACGTGATACGTGCCCTCCCAGAGATTCGCGAAGGTCAACGACGCGACATACGACGTGTTCACGAACGGGTCCTCGGCGCCGTCGATCACCGCGAGAGGCACAGACGCCGTTGCAACCAGAGCCTTCTGATCCGATTCGCGGCCGGCGCCGAATGCGTCGAACATGATCTTGCGAGCGCGTCCGTCCGTGCGTATCGCGGCGTCGAGGGCAGCCTGCTCGAAGGGAACGGCGGTCATTCGTGCGTAGAGTTCGGCTTCTTGCGCGGTGATGACCTCGGTGCCGCCGATGGACAATCCGTCGCCGGCATTGAAGGCGTCGCCGAGCGTCTCGGGATTTGCCGGCGGCGTACCGGTGATGACGATTCCGGTGAGCCCGGGGAATTTCGCGATCAACTCGAGAGCGATGTGTCCGCCGAGCGACCAGCCGACGACAACGGCTCTTTCGACGCCGAGTTCGGTCAGAACATCGACGATGGCGTCGGCGTAACCGTTCTGCGTGTATGCGGCTTCGGGATCGCTCGCGTCCTCGGAGTCGCCGTGGCCGAGTAGGTCCAGAGTGATCATGCGGTAGTCGCCGGCCCAGTCGGCGTCGACCTGATGACGGAAGATGGAGCGGCTGGCCGAGTTCCCGTGGATGAAGACAACCGGAAAACCGTCGGTGGCACTGTCGTCGACTGCCATGACGCCATGCCGGGTTTCGATCTTGGTGGTTGTCATCGGAATCCTCATCGTTCGAAGTGCACGGTCAGCGGGTATCCACGCTACCGGGCATATGCGGCATAGAGTTCACCCGTGGACTTCGCATTGCGCTCGTGCAGTTGGCACGGTCACGAGACCTACGCTCCGGACGAACCTGAACTGCGGGATCGACTACATGTGGATACTGCGGTGGGTCAGGCGTGGCGGTGCCTACGTTGCGGCAACTTCGTCCCGGGAGCGCCCCGAGCATCGGGACCGGCGGACGCCGCCCCCGAGGTTCCGCGGGGGAGGCTGCTTCGCGACCGGTTGATCATGCGACTTCTCGCCACCGAGAGAATGTTCCGCGCTCTGGGTTTGGTTCTTCTGGCGATCGGTGTGTTCGAACTGAGATCGTCGAAGGGTCGCGCCGAGGACGCCTTCGAGAACGAATTGCCGTTGATCAGGCCACTTGCCCGTCAATTGGGCTGGAACATCGACGATTCCAAACTGGTCCATCACATCGAGCAGGCGTTTTCGTTGTCCGCTACGACGCTCACCTGGATCGCAGTCGGGCTGTTGGTCTACGCCGGCCTTCAAGTGATCGAGGCAGTCGGCCTGTGGATGGTCGAACGCTGGGGCGAGTACTTCGCGGTGGTGGCGACCAGCTTGTTCCTGCCCCTCGAAATCTACGAATTGACCGAGAAGATCACGTGGTTGAGGGCCGGGTTGCTGCTGGTGAACATCGCTGCCGTCGTATGGCTGATCTGGAGCAAGCGACTCTTCGGTGTCCGCGGCGGCGGCGCGGCGTATCACGCCGAACATTCGGAGGAGAGCTTGCTGACGGTGGAGAGGGCCGCGGTCAAGCAGGCTTCGTGAGACCAGCTTTCGACGCGGCAGCACCCGCCAGCGTTGCTGCACCGATCGTGATCATGGCGGCGAGGAGGATGGCTGCGGGTTCACCGTCGCCCATCACCCCCAATTGAGTGCCCACCGTAACTGCGGCAACCGGTACTCCCAGTTGTGCGGCGGACAGCACGCCGAGAGGGAGCGGGAGACCGAGGGCGCGTATCGCGGCGTGAACCACGAGAGTTGCTCCGCCCAAGACCAATCCGAGCCAGATGGCGGACGGATGGGTGACGAGGTCGCGCAGATTGATCGCCGCTCCCAACCAGACGAAGAAGAGGGGAGCGAAGAAGCCGTCGGTGATGGCGAAGAGCTGTTTGGCGAGGCGGCGGGGTTCACCGATCGCGGCAAGAACGAGCCCGAAGGCGAAGCCCGCGAGCATGATCGACACGTGAGTGCTCGACGCCAGCGCTGCCAGAGAAAAGAGGATCACCAGATTGATCCGGAGTTCGAGTGCAAACTTTCGTTTCTCCGAGAATTTGTGGAGCCTTCGCCAATGGCCGGACCGGTGGAAGGCTCGCAGTACGAAGAACAAGGCAACCGCACACGCCGCCACAGCCAGTGCGCCGACACCGGCACGAGGGGCATTGTCCGGATCGATCACCAAAGGCAGCGCAACAATGCAGACGGTGTCCGCGATCGCGACCTGGGCAGTCATCTGCAGAACCGAGGTTCCGCCGAGCCCCAGCGAATCGACGATGGGGAGAATCAACGCCGCGGACGACGACGCGATCAGGACCGCGTACAGCGCGGCGTGACCGGTGCCGAATGCCGTCGCCGCACCGTAGCCGGCAACAACCGACAGAAGTCCGACGACAACCGAGCGAACGGCACCCTTGCCGATTGCCGCACGGACTGCCGGATCGCGAACCGGGACGTGTGAGCCGGCCACCATCATCGTGAGCGCGAATCCGATATCGGCCAGGAACGTGAAAGTCTGGTCCGAAGAGTCGAGCAGCCCGAAACCGGTGACACCGAAGACGACGCCCGCGGCAAGTTCGCCGACCACCACGGGGACATGCCAGCTGACGCGAGCGCCGAGCAGCGGGCCGAGAATGCCGGCCAGCGCGACGAGGGCAAGGATGCCGAAGGTCATCGACGACCTACGAGTTAACTGTCGAGGGTGCGATCTTCGCGGGGATGGCGGTGTTCTCGTCCACGTGGTAGCTCGCACAGACACGGTGGTAGCCGTCGGCGATCTGCGCCGGTACTCCGGCGCGGAAGTCTCCCTGCACCAGCAGGATCGGCGACAGCGCGATCCCCTTGCGGATCTTCAACAGGTCGGTAGCAACGTGTGGGTTGTCGACCGGAAGCAGAGGGAGCCCAGCAGCCCGCAGGATGTCTTTGGCCTTCTTCGAGACCAGCGTCGCCGTCTTGAGGGCGTACACGAGAGCTTGGACCTGAACCGGCGTCGCGCCCAACTGGAGGTAATCGCGGGCCGCCGGGTAGTCGTGCTCGTCCGGCAGGTCCTTCCAGAGAACGGCGGGAGCCTTCTCGGCTACCTTCGGCTCTGCTGTCTTGGGAGCCTTCGGCTGCGCTGCCTTCGACGCCTTCGGCTGGGCTGCCTTCGACGTTTTGCTCTTGGCCATCTGTGCTGTTTCCTTCAGTGTCGGTCCGCGAGTGGAGCTGGTGCAGAAATCGTGCACCATCAGCGCCGCAGGCACCACATCGGAGCTGTTTGGCCCCCTAGGCGGCGGGTAATCAGCAGACTGCGGGGGAACGAGCAGGAGGCGAAGCAATGAAGCGGATTCTCGCAGTGCTCGCAGCGCTGATCCTGGCGGTGTTCGCACTGACCGCGTGCAGTGACAACAACGATTCGTCGGACAACGATTCGGCCGATCACGACGGCATGGCGATGACCAGTATGCCGATGACCAGCATGCCGACCAGTATGTCGATGCCGAGCATGCCTCTGGGTATGTCGACGCCGGGAGCGTCGTCGATGGGAATCGTGATCAGCGGCTTCGAGTATTCGACACCGGAGTCGGTGATGCCTGGTCAGGTACTGACCATTCAGAACAACGACACCGTCGAACACTCGGTCACGTCCGATACGGCAGGACTGTTCAGTGAGGACATCGAGGCCGGCGAGACGGAAACCATCACGGTGCCGAACGAGCCGGGAACGTACACGTTCCACTGCACCTATCATCCGAGCATGCGCGGCACCTTGACGGTCAAGTAGAGGTCGGCTCGGTCTGGCGTGACTTTCGCGAGAAAACGTTGGCGGCACGCGCCGGATTGAGCTGGTGGAGAACAGATCCGGGTGTACGGTTTTCAGGTGCGCCGGAGAACAGCGATCAGTGTCGTCACGCTCGTGGTTTGCGCCCTCGGCTTTTCGCCGCCGGCGCTCGCGGATTCACCGAACGGCTCGTATTCGTCACAGCTGCTGTACTTCTCGGTCGATGTCGGGCCTGAACTCTCGACGCCGTGCACCGTCGTCGGTGAACTCTTTGTTCCCGATGGCGTCGACGCTGACAACCCAGCTCCCGCGATCCTGACCACCAACGGGTTCGGCGGTTCGTACAAGGACCAGATTCCGGCCCTGCAGAACTTCGCCGAGAACGGGTATGTCGGACTGACGTATTCGGGATTGGGTTTCGGCGGCACGAGTTGCAAGATCACACTCGACTCTCCCGCATACGACGGTGTCGCCGCTTCCCAGTTGGTCAGCTTCCTCGGCGGCCAAGAAGGGATTGCCTTCACGGATCAGGCTCTGACGCAGCCCTATCCGGCGCTCACCACGGTCGTTCAGGACTCCGTCGATCACACCGGTGCACCGTCGACGAACGACCCGCGGGTCGGAATGACGGGTGGCTCTTACGGCGGCGGCATTCAATTCGCCGCCGCGAGTGTCGATCCCCGCATCGACACCATCATCCCCATGATCACCTGGAACGATCTCTCGTATTCTCTGGCGCCCAACAGCATCGGGACCATCTCCGGAGTGTCGACTGCGGAGCCGGGAGCAGCGAAGGTGCTCTTTGCATCGCTGCTCTTCGGCGCGGGCATCGCGAATCCCGGTGTGGACGGTTACATCGCAGATCCCGCACGGCTACCCGGCTGCCCGAACTACGTCCCTTACATGTGCAACGCGATCGCCGAGGCAGTGGTGACCGGCGACATCGGACCGCAAGTAGTGAGTGAGCTACGAGCGTCATCGGTCTCGTCGTTCGTCGACCGGATCAATATCCCGGTACTGCTTGCTCAGGGGCAACAGGACACCCTGTTCGATCTGAACGAGGCAACCGCGACTTACGACGCGCTGAAGGATCGTGGCGTCGATGCCAAGATGATCTGGCATTCGTGGGGGCACAGCCACTTGGCCGCTGCGCCGGGCGAGTTCAGCTTCTCCGCACCCGACGAGGATACCCAGTACGAGACCGGTCGCTTCATGGACTGGTTCGATCACTACCTCAAGGACGAGAACACCGAGACCGGCCCGGAATTCGCGTATTTCCGCAACTGGATCGACTACGAGGGAAACGCGGCACCGGCCTACGCGACGTCCGACACCGTCGATGTCGGGACCGCTCGCGCCTTCCATCTGTCCGCTGACGGGGGACTGCTACCGGACGGCACGCCGCTGATACCGGGTTCGAAGACGATCGTCACCGCACCGGCTGGGCTGCCGACGGGCGTAGAGCCACTCAATATCAATCCGGCCGGAAACATTCCGAATGCACAGATTCCGGGAACCGAGGCGCTCTGGACCACTGCGCCGATGACCGAGGCTATGGACGTGGTGGGAGCCCCCACTGTGACGCTGCGTGTTGCGGCGCCCGGACAGCCGGTGGTGTTCGCGAAACTCTACGACGTGGCTCCGGACGGAACTTCCTCGCTGATCAACGGACTCATCGCGCCCATACGCATCAGTGATCCGTCGCAGCCGGTGCCGGTGGCGATGCCGGCGATAGTGCACCGATTCGAGCCAGGGCATTCCGTGCGTCTCGCGATCACCGGTGGCGACATCAGTTTCCGTGGGGGACTGCAAGGTATGCCGGTGACGATCTTTGCCGACGGTTCCGGCCCCCTCGAACTTCCCGTCGTGGGCTGATACACCGTGGGCTGATACACCGTGGGCTGAATTTCAGCGGGTGATGGTTCGACTGTCGCCGCGGAACTCGGCCACGACGGTGTCGCCATTGCGAACGGTCACGTCGTAGATCCCACTTCGGCCGCCTCGAGCCTTCTCGGTGGCGATCGCGGTCAAGGTGTCGCCCAGACGGGTCGGACGCAGAAATCTGATGTCCGCGCGCGCTGCAACGGCTGAATCCTCGTAGCCGTTGCAGGCGAGCGCAAACGCGGTGTCCGCGAGCAGGAAAACATAACCGCCGTGTGTGATTCCGTGACCGTTCACCATGGTTTCGCCCACGGTGACGGTCACGGTTGCGCTACCGGGCGCCAGCTCGGAAATCTCGATACCGAGTGCCTGCGATGCCTGGTCCGCGTCGAACATCTCTCTGGCGGTGATGCTTCCTGTACTCACGAGACAACTCCTGTGTGATCGGGAAATTGCAGGGGTCTAGAGGACCGAGACAACTTCCTGGACATACATGTCGACCGTGCCGGTGGCAAAGTTTGCGACATCTTTTCCAGCGGCGCCCATCTCCGGGGACTTCAGGCCGCTCTGCATAGTCTCGAGATCGGGAAACTCGAGGTTGGCGACGGCATAGAAGACTGGATCGGAGCCGTCCAGCGTCGAGCACTTGCTGAACGTGAAGTCCGAGAGCCCTGGCACTGCGCTGGCGAGCGGGACGTGGATCTCGTTGTAGTACTTGTCGAAAGCCTCCGGATCGGTGGGGCGTCCGTAACACACTGCTACTCGATAGGTCATGTGCTTTCAATTCCCTTCGGGGCGAGTCTTGGCTACCAGAGTCAGGACGTCGTATGTCGCGACCGGATCGTTGTCCTGGTTCGTCACCACGGCGTCCCAACGAACCTCACCGTAGTCGGCGCTGCTGCGAGGTGTGATGGTCTTGGCTGTGAGGGTGACCGTCAGGCTGTCTTCGGCTTTGACCGGAGTCAGGAACCTGAGGCTGTCCACGCCGAAGTTCGCGAGAACCGGGCCGGGAGCCGGGTCGACGAACAGGCCCGCAGCGAGTGAGACAACAAGATAGCCGTGCGCGACGATGCCGCCGAAGAGTGGATTCGCCGCAGCGGCCACCGGATCGGTGTGAGCGTAGAAGGTGTCACCGGTGAACTCTGCAAAATGATCGATGTCTGCGAGTGTGACCTGGCGCGGACCGCCGACAACAGTGTCACCGATCTTCAACTCGGCGAGACTCTTTCGGAATGGATGTTCGGATCCGGTCGTGCGCTGCGATCCGGTGAACCAGCGCTCGCCGACTGCGGTGAGGACGTCGGGTGTGCCCTGTACGGCGGTCCGCTGCATGTGGTGCAGAACTCCGCGGATGCCACCCAGCTCCTCACCGCCGCCGGCACGGCCGGGACCGCCGTGTACGAGGACTGGAAGGGGAGAGCCGTGGCCGGTGGATTCCTTGGCGTCGTCGCGGTTCAGCACGAGCACTCTGCCGTGAAAAGCTGCGAGACCCAGCACCAGTCGACGTGCGATGTCGGTGTCGGCAGTGACCACCGAGGCGACGAGGCTTCCCTCGCCACGGGCCGCGAGTTCGATCGCATGATCGATGCCGTCGTATCCGATGACGGTGCTGACGGGTCCGAAGGCCTCCAGTTCGTGTACCTCGTGCGCATTCTCTTCCGCCCGGAGAAGGACTGGGGAAAGGAAGGCTCCTGACTGGCCGTCGGCACCGACCACGTCCACGTTGTCCGGGTCTCCGAATACGATGGTTGCCGACTTCGTCAGACCGCGAATGGATTTCAAGACCTCATCACGCTGTTCGATGCTGGCGAGAGCTCCCATAGTGACGCCATCAGCATCGGGGTGTCCCACGACAACTTTGTTCAGTCGCTCGGATGCGGCATCGACAACGGCGTCGACCAGCGAGAGCGGGACCAGGGCGCGCCGGATCGCCGTGCACTTCTGGCCCGCCTTGACCGTCATCTCGGTGACGAGTTGTTTGACGTACAAATCGAATTCGGGCGTTCCTGGTATGGCGTCCTCGCCGAGGATCGACGCGTTGAGTGAATCGGCTTCGGCATTGAAATGGACACCCTTGCCGACGACGTTCGGGTGAGCACGCAGCGTTGCTGCGGTGTCGGCGGATCCGGTGAATGCCACTGAGTCCTGCCCGCCGAGGTGATCGAGGAGGCCGCGTGCACTACCGGAGAGCAGTTGGACGGAACCCTCTGGGAGCAAGCCTGACTCGATGATGCGCCGGAAGACGAGTTCGGTGAGATATGCCGTGGAACTGGCAGGTTTGACGATGGACGGCACCCCCGCGATGAATGCCGGTGCCAGCTTCTCCAGGAACCCCCACACCGGGAAATTGAAGGCGTTGATCTGCACGGCGACGCCGCGACGTGATGTATAGATGTGTTGCCCGAGGAAGGTTCCGCCCTTGCCGAGAGGCTCGACGTTTCCGTCCAGAAAGACTGTGCTGTCGGGCAATTCGCGCCGAGCCTTGCTCGCGTAGCTCAGCAGGGTCCCGAATCCGCCGTCGATGTCCACCCCGGAATCTCGCGTCGTCGCGCCGGTGGCAGTAGAGAGTGTGTAGAACTCGGCTTTTCCTGCCATCAACGTGAGGGCGAGAGCCTTGAGCGCGCCGGCACGTTCGTGGAAGGTCATCGCGGACAGTGCAGGCCCGCCGACCTCGCGTGCGTACGTAACCATCTCGGCGAGGTCGATGCCGGTTGCGGAGATCCGGGCCACCTCCGATCCGTCCACTGCGCTCGGCAACGGGGTACCTGCGTCCGATGCGGCGTACCACTGACCGGCCACATAGCTTTCCAACAGTCTGCTCACGACAACTCCATCTCACCGTACGTTCGGTCGGTAATTACGATCGCCCGGTAATGCCGCGTTGTCAAGGATTCGGCAGAACTGCCTGGAGTCAGGCCTTGCGAAGTCCGTCGAAAGTGACGGCGACGACCGCGTCGGCGATGTCGGAGACGGACTCACCCGCTCGGGGTTTGTACCACTCGATCAGTGAGTTGACGGTGCCGAACATCAGCTTGCTGGCGAGGGCTGGTTCGATGTCCGGGCGCAAGTCTCCCTCCGCTGCGGCGGACGCGACGAGACCTCCGACGAAGTTGTCGAATTCGCGTCGACGGGCGAGCGCGGCCCGCTCGACCGTCGTGTTGCCGCGGACGCGCAGGAGCAGGGTGACGTACGGAAGCTCTGCGACCAGCACCTCTACGCTGCGCCGGACCAGGTATTCGAGCCGGTCGATGTACGGACCGGTGGTGGCGCCTTCTTCGGTCGTGACCGCAAACAGGGCGTTGAGGGCACGCGAAAGTGCGAGTTCGAGAAGTTCCGACTTGCCGGACACGTGGTGGTAGATCGAGGACTTCGTGATGCCGAGTTTCTTGGCGAGCACCTCCATGCTTGCGCCGTCGTAGCCCTTGTCGTTGAACACCTTTACAGCCACGGCTAAGAGCGAATCGAGGTCGTAGCCGGGACGTCCGGGGAGGCCGGTGCGTCGAGTGGGGCGTGCCGTAGTCATGCCCCCATCTTCTCAGTTCGGGCAAAGCTGTGCACCAACCGCGTTTTCACTCTTGCCAAACGACCGAATGTTCGGTTATTAATGTAAGAGAGCGAGAAGGAGCGAATGTGAACACCCTGCACGTGGACGAGCGCGAGGATCGCGTCGTGGTCACCCTCGACAGGCCCGCGCAACGCAATGCGATCAACGCGGAAATGATCGACGAACTGCATCAGGTTTGTGGACGCCTCGAACGGGATCCGAAGCTGCTCCTGCTTGCGGGGCGCGGCGACAACTTCGCAGGCGGCGCTGACATCGCGGAGCTCCGAGAGCGCGGACGAGAGGAAGCGTTCGCGGGTATCAACCGCACGCTGTTCGACCGAATCGGAAAGCTCCCGCTTCCCACCGTGGCCGCCGTGAGCGGCTACGCGCTCGGCGGTGGGGCAGAGTTGACCTACGCCTGCGACATTCGCATCGCGACAACGACGGCGGTCTTCGGGAATCCGGAGCCCAATCTCGGCATAATGGCAGCCGCCGGCGCCAGCTATCGATTGCCGAAGCTCGTCGGCGTCTCGATCGCGAAGCAGGTGCTCCTCGGTGCCAGAAACCTCGACGCCGAGCAGGCGCTACGAGCGGGCCTGGTTGTCGAGGTAACCGAACCGAACTGCCACGTCGACGCAGCGCATCGGCTGCTCGACCGCATTTCCCGACTGTCCCCGCTGGCACTGCGATTGACCAAGATCATCGTCGATGCGCCGGGATCGCATCCGTTTGCCGACGACATCGCCCAGGCCGTCCTGTTCGAGAGTTCGGACAAGCGCGATCGCATGACGGCCTTCCTGGAGAAGAAATCATGACTGAAGCAGTTGCACCGAAGACCGTCGGAGTCATCGGCGGTGGACGCATGGGTGCGGGTATCGCCCAGGTGTTCGCCAGTCTCGGCGGGGCGGTCACCATCGCGGAGAGTGGCGACACCGCGGCCGCGTTGCAGCGTGTTTCCGCCGGCCTCGACAGAGCCCACGAGCGAGGGAAACTCGACGACCAGGACCCCGCGACGGTGCTGGCGCGCGTGAGCACCGTGGACGCAGTGACCTCGTTGCCACCGTCGCTCGACCTGATCGTCGAGGCGGTCCCGGAAATTGCGGCCCTCAAGGTCGAGGTGCTCGCCGCTGCGGAAACCGTTGCCGGAGAAAGCACCGTGATCGCCAGCAACACCAGTTCCATGTCGATCGCCGAGCTCGGCGCAGCGCTGACGGATCCGGGCCGGTTCATCGGTATGCACTTCTTCAATCCAGTCCCGGCGTCGCTGTTGGTCGAGATCGTCCGGGCGCCTCAGACCCGCCCCGAGGTTGTCGACTCGGTACGAGCATGGGTGTCGATGCTCGGCAAAGCCGAGGTGCTCGTCAACGACTCACCTGGTTTTGCAACCAGCCGGCTTGGTGTCGGTCTCGGGCTCGAAGCCATTCGCATGCTCGAAGAGGGTGTGGCGGACGCGGAATCGATCGACCGAGCAATGGAATTGGGGTATCGGCATCCGATGGGCCCGCTGCGTTCGACAGATCTGGTCGGGTTGGATGTGCGCCTGGCGATCGCCGAACACCTCGCGAGCACGCTCGGTGATCGATTTGCACCTCCAGCACTGCTGCGAGAGAAGGTGGCTCGCGGCGAGTTGGGGCGCAAGACGGGACAGGGTTTTCACACATGGAGCTGAACCGAACTGCCTGCGAAAGGAACATCGATGACTGACGTGATTCGCTTGGAGATCGAGCGAGGTTTGGCGACAATCACTCTCGACCGACCCAAGGCCGCCAATGCCGTCAACGGCGAAATGAAGTCTCAGCTGCTCGAAGCGTTGCTGCAGGTCCACGCGGACGCAGAGGTTCGAGCGGTGTTGATTCTCGCCGAAGGCAAGAACTTCTGCGTCGGTCAGGATCTGGGCGAGCACGCCGCAGCGTTGGATGCTGATCCGGCGCACGCGATGGATACCGTCGAGGCGCACTACAACCCCATCGTCACGGCGCTGTCGACGCTCTCTGTCCCGGTGGTGGTGGGTATCGGCGGAGCCTGCGTCGGGGCCGGGTTGGGAATCGCGTTGGCCGGAGACATCCGTGTCGTGGGGGCTCGCGCGAGCTTTGCGACGGCATTCACCGGCATCGGTCTGGCCAGTGACTCCGGGCTCAGTCATGCGCTCGTGCACGCGCTCGGACCTAGCCGCGCCAGTGGCCTGATGTTGCTCGGCGACAAGTTCGACGCGCAGAGCGCGCTGGAGTGGGGCTTGGTTCATCGCGTGGTGGCCGACGAGGACGTCGCAGCTGAGGCTCGGGTACTCGCGCGTCGGCTTGCCGACGGACCCACCGCGGCCTTCGCCCACGTGAAATCGCTGATCCGTGCCGTTGCTCCTGGGCTTTCCCAGACGCTGGCGGCCGAGGCGAACGCACAGGTGGAGCTGGGTTCCACGGCAGATCATCGAGGCGCAGTCACGGCTTTCCTGTCGAAGCAGAAGCCGGTTTTCGAGGGTCGCTGATTTCTGGTGCGGCGAAAGATTCTCTTGTGTGCTGGGACACCTCGGTGCATACTAGTTACCAACCGATCATTCGGTAATAAAAGGTAGGTACGATGACCAACGTGGAAGCTCCACAAGACCTGCAGAACCTGTTCGACGAGACGATCGCGGCAGACCAGCGCATCGAGCCTCGCGACTGGATGCCGGACGGCTACCGCAAGACTCTGATCCGCCAGGTCGCCCAGCATGCGCATTCCGAGATCATCGGAATGCAGCCCGAGGGAAACTGGCTCACCCGTGCGCCTTCGTTGCGACGCAAGGCGATCCTGATGGCGAAGGTCCAGGACGAAGCCGGGCACGGTCTGTATCTCTACTCCGCGGCCGAGACGCTCGGTGCCGATCGTGGCGATCTGACCACCAAGCTGATCGAGGGAAAGCAGAAGTACTCCTCGATCTTCAACTATCCGACGCTGACATACGCCGACGTGGGTGTGATCGGCTGGCTGGTCGACGGAGCTGCCATCTGCAATCAGGTTCCGCTGTGCCGCAGCTCCTTCGGGCCGTATGCGCGCGCGATGATCCGTGTGTGCAAGGAGGAATCGTTCCATCAGCGGCAAGGCTTCGAGCTGTTGGCGACGATGATGCGCGGCACGGAAGCTCAACGGGCAATGGTGCAGGAAGCCGTCGACCGATGGTGGTGGCCCGCTCTGATGATGTTCGGACCGCCGGACGACGAATCGCCGAACACCGAGCAGTCGATGAAGTGGCGCATCAAGCGGCACACGAACGACGAACTGCGGCAACGATTCGTGGACATGTCGATACCGCAGGCCGAGATACTCGGTGTGACCTTCCCTGATCCCGACCTGCGCTGGAACCCCGAGCGTGGCGCACACGATTTCGGCGAGCCGGACTGGAGCGAATTCATGGACGTGGTCCGCGGCAACGGAGCGGCGAGCGCCGAGCGGATCACCAATCGGAAAGCCGCACACGACAACGGGGCCTGGGTTCGCGACGCCGCGTACGCCTTTGCACAGCGCGAGAGACTCGCGCACGATCGCACGACTGGGGAAACATCATGAGCGAGAACGATCAGGTACAGGGCGATCAGGTGCGGGGCGAATGGCCTTTGTACGAGGTATTTCTGAGGGGAAAGCGCGGACTGAACCACGTGCACGTCGGATCCCTGCGCGCGGCAGACGACCAGATGGCGTTACGCCACGCGCGCGACGTCTACACCAGACGTAACGAAGGCGTGAGTATCTGGGTCGTGCCATCCGCGAAAATCGTGGCTTCGAGTCCGGCAGAAAAGGATCCGTTCTTCGCGCCGAGCGGCGACAAGGTCTACCGGCACCCGACTTTCTACGACATCCCGGACTCCGTTCCGCACATGTGAGAATCACTTCGACTTCGAGGACCAACAGATGAACGATCACGACAGTGCCTACGACGGCCTGGTCGACGGTGACGGCCACGGTCAGTGGGCGTTCGGAACGAGCTTCGACGACCCCCTCGCCGGCGTCGACACCACGGTGCCAGGCGATGTCGATCTCGGTGCGCTGGCGCGCTACTGCCTCATGCTCGGCGACGACGCGCTCGTCAGTTCGCAGCGACTCGCCGAATGGTCGACGCGGGCACCGGAACTCGAAGAAGAGGTAGCTCTCGCCAACGTCGGCCTGGACTTGATCGGGCAGGCCAGGCTGCTGCTGGCTCGCGCGGCAGCAGCCGATTCCACTGTGGTTCCGTTCATCTCCGATACGTCACCGGTGCCGGCTGAAGATGCGCTTGCCTTCTTTCGTGATCAGTTCGGTTTCCGCAACGTGAGACTGGTGGAACTCGCCAACGGCGACTTCGCGCACACGGTCGTTCGGCTACTCGTGTTCTCGACCTGGCGGCTGGCGCTGTTCGATCGGCTGCGCATGTCGCGCGATCCGGTTCTCGCAGCTGTGGCGAACAAGGGCGTCAAGGAACTGACCTATCACCGCGACTACGCGGCAAGATGGGTCGTCACCTTGGGCGCCGGCACGGCAGAATCCAAGCGTCGGACGGCCGACGCCTTGCTCGAGATCTTCCCGTTCGTGGACGAACTCTTTGTTCCCACTCAGGACGAACTCGTCTTGGCAGAAGTTGGCGTCGGAGTGGACCCGCGTACTGTTCGGCCGGAGTTCGACGCTGTTCTTGCCCAGGTCCTCCATGCAGCCGAAATGGAAGAGCCCCCTTCGCGTTTCTCCGGTTTCGTCGGCGGCCGCGGCGGGCGTGCCGGACTGCACACCGGGGCACTGGGGCTACTTCTCGCCGAAATGCAGAGCGTCGCTCGGGAGCATCCGGAAGGGGTGTGGTGACCGTGACTGCCGCTACCGTCTCTTCCGCGCAGGAGATCGTCGCCTCGGTGATGGATCCGGAGATGCCACTGTTGACCTTGGCCGATCTCGGCGTCATCCGATCGGTCGACGTCGAAGCGAACTTGGTCTGTGTGACAATCACTCCCACCTATTCCGGGTGTCCGGCGATGGCGACGATGCGAGACGACATCGAGCACAAGCTGACCGACGCGGGGTACGGCAGCGTCCAGATCAAGACTCAACTGTCGCCGCCTTGGAGTTCGGATTGGATCAGCGAAGAGGGGCTCGCGAAACTTCGGACGGCCGGGTACTCGGTGCCGGGGGCCGCACCGCGTCGCACCTCCGGCCCGATCGCCTTGACCTTGACGGCCAAGCCGCGCGACATCCTGTGCCCCCAGTGCGGTTCGGCAAACACCAGACTGAGTTCGGAATTCGGTGCGACCCTGTGCAAAGCGCTCTATCGCTGCCTCGACTGCCTCGAGCCGTTCGATCACGTGAAGGAGATCTGAACAGATGAGTACTGCAACGACGAACCGGAACAAACCATTTCACCCGTTGACGGTCGCCGGTGTCGAATCACTGTGCGACGACGCAGTTGCCGTCACCTTCGACGTGCCTGCCGATATCGCCGATCAATTCGACTTCGGCGCCGGGCAGTCACTGACACTGCGGCGGATGATCGACGGCGTCGAACACCGTCGCTCCTACTCGATCTGTGCACCGGTAGGGGCGTCTCCACGGGTGGGGGTTCGCGAAGTGGCAGACGGACTCTTCTCCTCCTGGTTGGTGCGAGACGTCAAGGCCGGGGATCGAATCGACGTCCAGGGCCCTTCGGGCAATTTTGTCGCCGATCCGGCATTGGGTGGACGGCACGTTCTGATCGCGGCGGGCTCCGGAATCACGCCCATGTTGTCCATCGCTGCAACACTGCTGGTGAACCCCGAGGCCGATGTCACCCTGCTGTACGGGAACAGGCGCACCCGTTCAGTCATGTTCGCCGAAGAGATCGCCGACCTGAAGGACCGGTACGGTGCGCGCCTGGACGTTATTCATGTCCTCTCTCGCGAGCCGCGCGAGGTCGAGTTGTTCTCGGGCCGTCTCGACGCCGACCGGTTGCGTGAGATCTTCACCTCTCTCGTTCCGTGCGACCAGGTCGACGGCTTCTGGTTGTGTGGTCCGTTCGGGATGGTCAACGACGCCCAGGAAGTACTGGCCGGCTTGGGAATTGCCAAGGATCGCATCCATCACGAGCTGTTCTACGTCGACGACGTCGCTCCGCCGGTTGCAGTGCATCGTGAGCGCGGAATTGTCGGACCGAGCAGCGAGGTGACTATTACTCTCGACGGTCGATCGACCACCGCGACACTTCCGCGAGACCAGTCGATTCTCGATGCAGCGGAACAGTACCGATCGGATCTGCCCTTCGCGTGCAAGGGCGGGGTCTGTGGAACGTGTCGCGCCAAGGTCACCTGCGGTGACGTCGAGATGCGCAGGAACTACGCACTCGAAGACTACGAAGTCGACGCGGGTTTTGTACTGACCTGCCAGACCTTCCCTGTCGGTGAACAGATAACAGTCGATTTCGACGCCTGACCGCCCGCACAGCGCCCTCACTGAGCCCACCGGAGACAATCATGACCGAACTCGCCACTGCTACATCGCAAGACATCGAATTTGCCAGTCGGGACCGCATTTCGACGCTCCAACTCGAGCGGATGCAATGGTCCCTGATGCACGCGTACACCAATGTTCCGCACTACCGCAAAGCTTTCGACGACGCCGGCGTCCACCCGAGCGACTTGAAGGATCTGAGCGATCTCGCGAAGTTCCCCTTCACCACCAAAGCGGATCTACGTGAGAACTATCCGTTCAAGATGTTTGCAGTGCCCCAGGACCGGGTCTCGCGAATTCACGCGTCTTCGGGGACCACCGGTCGCCCGACGGTGGTGGGGTACACGAGCAACGACCTGAACAACTGGGCCGATCTCATCGCGCGCAGTCTCTCGGCCGGCGGCGTGCGGTCTTCGGACAAGGTTCACGTGGCTTACGGGTACGGTCTGTTCACCGGTGGATTGGGAGCACACTACGGTGCGGAGCGCTTAGGCTGCACGGTCATTCCCATGTCCGGTGGCATGACCGAGCGGCAGATTCAACTGATCGAGGACTTCGAGCCCGACGCCATCATGGTGACTCCGTCGTACATGTTGACCATCGTGGATGCGATGATCAAGAAAGGCATCGATCCCTCGAAGACCTCACTGAGGGTGGGAGTTTTCGGAGCGGAGCCGTGGACCGAACAGATGCGTACCGAGCTGGAACAGCAACTCGACATGCATGCGGTCGACATCTACGGACTCTCCGAGATCATGGGCCCGGGTGTGGCAATGGAATGTGTGGAAACCAAAGACGGGCTCCATATCTGGGAAGACCACTTCTACCCGGAGATCATCGATCCGGTCACGGGCGAAGTGCTTCCGGACGGTGAAGAAGGTGAGCTGGTTTTCACCTCTCTCACCAAGGAAGCGCTGCCCATCATTCGCTACCGAACCAGGGACCTGACCCGTCTGTTGCCCGGTACGGCGCGCTCGATGCGTCGGATGCAGAAGGTCACCGGCCGGACCGACGACATGATCATCCTGCGTGGGGTCAATCTGTTCCCCACACAGATCGAAGAGCTGATCCTGACCGTCCCCGCCCTGGCACCCCAATTCCAGTGTGTGCTGGAGCGTCCGGGCCGGATGGATACTCTGACAGTGCGCGTCGAGGCTCGCCCTGACGCGGCAATTTCCGATCATGCGGCAGCGTCTTCGGCGTTGCAGAAGCTGGTGAAGAACAAGATCGGTGTCACGGTCGAGGTGAGCGTTCTCGAACCCGGCGGACTCGAACGCTCGATCGGCAAAGCGCGTCGTCTGATCGACCAACGTCCGAAGGACTGAAACTACTCCAGGGCCATGCGGGTGGCGAAGATTCCGAGAATGCCACCAGCTAGCCATTTCTGAGCCCGCATCCACACCGGACGCGCCATGAGGAAGGTCGACACGGCTGCCGCACAGCACACGATCAACGCGTTGACGGTGACTGCGACCAGGATCTGCACGCCGCCGAGTACGAGTGCCTGTTGCCAGACCGGACCCGCAGTGGGATCGACGAACTGGGGGATCAGGGCCGCGTACATCAGCGCAATCTTGGGATTGAGCAGATTGGTGGTCAACCCCATCCCGAACAGACGGCCGCTACCGTGGCGGTCGACCTCGGCCACCTCGAAAGCGGACTTCCCACCTGGTCGGAGTGTCGACCAGGCGAGATAGGCCAGGTACAGGGCACCACCGATTTTCACCGCGGTGAACACCGTTGGTACGGCGAAGAGAACCGCCGTCAGCCCTGCACACGTGGCGGTGAGGTAGACCAGGAAACCGGTTGCGACTCCGCCGAGCGAGATCAAACCTGCCCGGCGGCCCTGGCTGATGCTGCGGGACACCAGATAGATCATGTTGGGGCCCGGTGTCAGAACCATCGCCAGGGCGATCAGCGCGACTCCCGTCATCGACGCTGACGTGATCATGTCGGTCTCCCACTACTCGGTACGTATGTTCCGTCGAGTACACAAGGGATTACTGTGGCGCGCCAAGGTCCAGTTCGCAGGCAGTGGTCCGCTCAGGTGTTGGCCCAGCTGTCGGGCCCGAAGACCTCGTAGTGGATATTCTGCGCCGGGACGTCCCGTTCGAGCAACGAGGCGCGCATCGCCAACATGAACGGCATCGGCCCGCAAAGGAAGGCTTGGGTATCGGGCTCCACTGCAATACCTTGCAAATCCGCCCGTCCTTCGTGAACCGATCCGAACGCAACGTGCGTGCCGAGATCCTCGTACCAACGGTGCAGGGTTGCGGCGGGAATCTGGTCGACGAGTGTGCTGAGTTCTGCGCGGTGCGCGTGATCCGCAATGGATCGATCCGCATGGATGACAGATACCGGACGGTCAGCGCCGGTGTCCACGAGATGATTGAGCATCCCGATCATCGGTGTGCAACCGATTCCGGCCGACGCGAGCAGGAGCGGCGAGTTGTCGTCCGGCATGGTGAGATCACCGAAAGGTGTGGTGACGGAGAGTTCTTGGCCTTCGAATACGTTGTTGTAGAGGAAGTTCGACACTTCGCCATCGGGAGTTCCGGAGATTCGCTTGACGCTGATCCGCCAGTCTGCGCTGCTCGGTGTCGAACACAGGCTGTATTGGCGGATCTGGCGGGCGCCGTCGGGCAGCGTAACCCCGACCGAAAGATACTGTCCGGGAGCGAAGGTGGGGAGTGCACTGCCGTCGAGCGACGTGAGCGTCAGTGAGACGGTGTCGGCGGACTGAAGAACTCGTTCACTGATCCTGACTGTGCGCCAGACGTCACCGGCGTCCACGCCGGCGAGTTGGTAGAGGCCACGCTCCATCGTGATGAGGGTTTCCGCCATCAGCCAGTAGACCTCGTCCCAGGCTGCTGCGACGTCGGGAGTGACTGCATCGCCGAGTATTTCGACGATCGCGGCAAAGAGGTGTTCGTGCACGATTGCGTACTGGTCGGGCGTGATTCCCAGCGACGCATGCTTGTGGGCGATACGTGAAAGTATGAGATCGACCTTGGCGCTGTCCGGCTCGAGCTGAAGCGTCGCGAATGCCGCGATGGCGCCGGCGAGAGCCTTCTGCTGTTCGCCCTGCTTCTGATTGCCGCGATTGAACAAATCGCGTTCGAGTTCAGGATGCGCGTCGAACATCCTGCGGTAGAACAGGGTTGTGATATCGCCGATGGCAGCGCCGACCACGGGAAGGGTGGCGCGAATGACCTCGGTTGACTGTGGGGAAAGCATGAGCTGCTCCGTTCGGTCGAAATTCGATTGATCAGCCTGCTTCGTCGCTCCGGGTGGTGAGGCGTAGCAGGACAGTTTTGGACGGCTGCCGGATGACGTCTTCGATCGTGACCGCGTCGAGTGAAACGAAGAACGCTTCCTGTGCTTCGCGCAAAGCGCTCCGAAGGAGGCAACCTCCGCGCAGTGGGCACGGTTTGTCGCCTTCGCAGTCGACGACTTCACCCGGGCCTTCGAGGCGTCTGGCCAGCCAGCCGATGGTGGCGGTGCGGCCGAGTTCGGTGATGGAAAGCCCACCGCCGCGGCCGCGCCTGGTTGTCACGATGCCGAGCTCACCGAGCCGTGTAACCACCTTGGTGGCATGGGAATACGACACGTTGAGCTGCTGCGCAACATCCCGAGTGCTGGGGGAGGCATCCGCGTCGAGTACGGCCAACCGCATGACGACGCGCAATCCCAGATCGGTGAACTGCGTCAGTTGCATGATCTGAACCTACATAATTCGCATCTGAGATGACTATTTATGTGAGGGGGATCTCGAGGTGCCCCAACCAGGGCAAACGGTACGTTCGGCACCTCCAGTGCGCTGAACGTGCCGTTCGCTCAGAGACGGGCGGCCGAACCCCCGGCAACGACGCCGAGAAAGTGGGGTGCTCGCCAACCTCGCGCCGCAAAGTCGCGGCTCACTGACGCGATGACCTCCGCTCCGCTTCCTTCCGGAACCAGCGCGATGGCCGAGCCTCCGAATCCGCCGCCGGTCATCCGCGCACCGATCGCGCCGCCGCGTCGTGCTGCGGCAACGGCGACGTCGAGTTCTTCACACGAGACCTCGAAGTCGTCGCGCAACGAGGCGTGCGAGTTGTCGAACAGCTCGCCGACGTCACTGAATCTGCTGTTGCGCAGAAGTTCTGCGGTCTTCCGCGTCCTCTCGATCTCGGTCACGACGTGCCGTGCCCGCGCCCGGAGAATCGGGTCTCGCACTGTCTCGGCCTGGCCTGCTGTAGCCTCTCGCAAGCTGCCGACGCCGAGAGTTGCTGCTGCAGCGACGCATTGAGAGCGCCGCATTCCGTACTGTCCGTCTGCGAGTGAGTGTTTGACCCGGGTGTCGATGACGATCAGTTCGTAACCTGCACCGTGGAGTTCGAAAGGTATGGGTTCGGTGGATCCGTCCTGGCAGTCCAGCAGGAGCGCAGTCGAGGGCTGAGCAAAGAGGGCAATGGTTTGATCCATCCCTCCGGTCGGTGCGCCGACGCCGTCGTTCTCGGCCTGGATGCACACCTGTACCAGCTCATCGCGGGCGAAAGGTGAATCATGAAGTTCGTTGACGGCCAACGCAACCGAACAGGTGAGGGCAGCGGAGCTCGACAGCCCGGCCCCGACCGGTACCGACGAGTCGACGGCAAGATCGATTCCTTCGATCGGGAGGCCTCTGCGCGCAAGAGACCACAGAACGGCTGTGGGGTAGGCGGCCCACCCTGTGGCGATGTCGCCGAGGGGCCCGGTGTACGTCTCGGCGGATTGCCGACTGTGCACGCGGACGACCCCGTCGCTGCGCAGTGCGACGGCAACCAGTGTTCGCTGCTCGAGAGCGACCGGTAGGCACAATCCACCGTTGTAGTCCGTGTGTTCACCGATCAGGTTGACTCGTCCGGGTGCCGCCCACACTCCGGTTGCCGGATAGCCGTAGGTGGCGTGAAACTGTTGGAGCACAGAATTGTTCGAGACGGTATCCACTATTTCAACTCCCGTAGACGGGCCGCGACTGCCTCGGGAACGGTGTCGTTCACCCAGGCGCCCATGGCGGACTCGGACCCGGCGAGGTATTTGAGTTTGCCCGGTGCGCGCAAGATCGAGAACAGCTGAAGATGCAGTCGGCCCAGAGGTCGGTTGATGCGGACGGGAGCTTGGTGCCAAGCCGCGATGTACGGTACCCGGTCGACGCCCGGATAGAAGCGATCGATACGGCGTAGGAGATCTTGGTAGACGACCGCAAGCTCTTCGCGCTCTTGGTCGTTCAGCGAGGGAAGGTCCGGGACGTCTCGGTGCGGTGCCAGGTGAATCTCGATGGGCCATCGTGCGGCGGTCGGGACGTAGGCGCTCCAGTGATCGCCGTCGTAGATCAACCCGGCCTTGTCCTCGCGCTCGAACGCCAGAACATCGGCGAGTAGTGAGCGACCGGTGCGCTCGAAGTGTTTGTGCGCCTGCGTCAGCATCGATCGGGTGCGTGGCGTGACATACGGGTATGCGTAGATCTGTCCGTGTGGATGGGTGAGTGTCACCCCGATTTCTTCGCCGCGGTTCTCGAAGCAGAACACTTGTTCCACAAGCGGATCCGCCGACAACTCTTCGGTCCGAGAAATCCAGGCGCCCACAATCGTGCGCATGCGTTCGAGTGGAAGCTCGGCGACGGACGCCGTGTGATCGCTCGAGAAGCACATCACTTCGCAGTGACCGGCCGCTGGGCGATCGCCCGCACCGTCTCCGGGACTGTCAATGGCTTCCTCAGGCGCCGCGGCAAAGCTCGGAAACCGATTCTCGAACACCGCGACGTCGTAGTCTCCGTCGGGTATCTCTGTGGGCGTGCGTGTTTCGTCGGTCGGGCACAATGGACATTCGGCGGCGGAGGGGAGATGTGTCCGTGTCATGCGATGCGAAGCCATGGTGATCCACTCCCCGGTGAGAACGTCGAATCTCATCCGAGACGAGTGGTCGAGAGCCGGCAATTCGCGGGAATCTCGCGCAGAGTGGGCGCGGGCACTGCCGGCATCGTCGAAGTAGAAGATCTGACGCCCGTCGGCGAGGGTGCGACGGGTCGGATCCTGCTTGGGTGTCATGCGTCGACTTCCCATTCCAGAACACCCTTGCTGACAACGGGTTTCCACACTCCGATCGTTGATCCTGTTTCCAGCGCTACGGCATGGGCGGCCAGCATTACCGAGATGGACGCCCAGATCGGACCGCCGTTGTCAGTGGCGTCCGAGGCATACTCGGTCACACAATGGTGGAGTGCGCCGCTGCGGGTGTCCACGAAGTAGTGGTACTCGTCCAGTCCGGCGAAGGGAACGAACGAGGGGATGAACATGGTTGCGGCAGTGCCTGCGTCGCGTTGATCGTGTCGATCCATCTCGTCCTCGGCGTAGAGGTCTGGATTCTCGTAGATCGTCTCATCCCACGTTTCGAGCAGAGTGAGACGAACTTCTGTTGCGACGTCGATGGGGTAGAAGAATTTGTCCGGGAGCACGCTGCCGAGAAAGAGGCCGGTCCGGTCGTCGTGGGTCAGGCTGCCGTTGTGGACCCGATACAGGTCGCGAAGTTCCTGGGGCCACGTGACGCCGGTCGAGGCTTCGAATTCCTCGATAACGGCGTCACCGAGTCCTGGTTGAAACGCTGCAGCCGTCACCGGTGCGTGTGTACGGCACCACGCTTCGATTCGGCTCCATTCGTTTGCAACGCTCATGGGCTTTACGATACGTCCGAGTCAGGACCCGTGAATCAGGTACTGCAGTGTGTCCACGAGCTTTCGGTCCGAAGCCTCGGACTTTCGGCCGGTGATTCCCGATCGGAGAATTGCGGAACCCTCGAGCAGGCTCACGATGGTCTGCGCTGTCGCGCCAAGTTCCGCCGCATCCAGCTCCGGTTGTGCACACGCGACTGCGCGCTCTACGTGTGCGATGTACTGGGCGTAGAAGTCTCGAAGCACGACCGCGACTTCTTGGTCCGCCGCTGCAATGGCCCATACTTCGACGTACAGACGCACCGTGGCCTGGTCGTCCTGTTCTCCGAGCAGGACTCCGATGAAGTGTTCGGATTCCTCGCGGGAGAGGCTCTGATCCGTATCGGGGACGACGGCAAGGCGATCCAGTGAGCGGGTCAATGCACGTGACATCACTGCGCGTATCAGATCTGCACGGGTGGGGTAGTAGTGCTGCAGATGTCCTACCCGCACTCCGGCCGCGGCTGCGAAATCGCGCATTGCCGAGTTGGCATTGCCCTGAGTAGTGAGGACCTGTTCTGCTGCGTCGAGAAGTGCTGCCGCACGGGCGGCGCCCTTGGAGAGGGTCATGGTCGCAATACTGCCACCCCGAAGCTCTCCAACTCGGAGACGGTGCGGCGAGGGTTCGGAAGCGATTCGGGGAAAGTGACTCCAGGCCGGGCATCGTCGGCCAAGGCTCGTCTGACGGCCAGCGCGCCGCCCACCGCGGTGAGGTGAGCCTGGCCCTGCCGGTCGACGATTGTCGCGCTTGTCGTGCCGCTCGGGCCCGTGACATCGATGCGTACTTGCGCGCTCCCGCCCTTGCCCGGCGAGTACAGGAGCCCGCGTCGTAGCGGTGTGAAGCGGTCGCCGCGACCCCAACGGAACAGACCCACCTTCTTGGCGGCGAGCAGCGCAGTTGTGGATGCATTCGAACTGAAACCTATTCGAGTGCTGGCAGTTTCGGCGCCCAAGGTCATGGGGAACGTGAATTGTTCCGGAGTGTCGATTCTTCCGACCTTGGTGCGCGATCCGGGGAAGTCGACCCAGCGTGTATCCGTCAACGGGCTGACGGTGATCGGGTTTCCTTGCTGCATCACCTCGAAATCCTGCCCGAGCCGATCGATGAAGTCGACGGAGTCCAGCCCGGCAATGTCGTTGACGTCGTAGCGAATCGAGACGTCGATCGTGCTCGCGCCACCCAGTTCCTCGGCCAGCGCTGCGGCGACGATATTGGTGACTCCGCCCATCCATCCGGACGACAGGTACACCGGTGCGCTCGGCGACTTCTGACCCGCCAGAGTGGCGGCGCGAGCGACGCGGGTTGTCCAGCGGGTGATGTCCACGTACGGAATGCCGGCCTCGACGGCTGCGGACAGGACACGATCGTGGGGATCGTTGACCGTCGACACGACCGCGCGTACGGACGCGTCGAAGGGTGTCGGGTCGAGGAGGTCCCAGCGGCGGACGGAAGCGCCGTGACGGCCGGCCAGTTCGTCGCCTCGCTCGGGGGTGCGTCCGGTGAGGAGTAGTGGGAAGTCGGGGGCGAGCAACGCAGTCAGGGCGCTGCCCACGGTTCCGTATCCGCCGGCCACGAGGATCGGGCCGTCGGCTGAATACTGCAATGAATCGGTCATGCACCTAACTCTAGGTCAAATGACCTAAAACGTCGAATGGGGTTCTTTCCGCTGCTCAGTCCCGGTGTCGCACGATGTTGACGACGTTGCCATCGGGTGCCCGGACGAGGAATCGGCGAACACCCCACTCTTCGGTCGTTATGGGGTGCACGATTTCGTAGCCGAGCCTGCGGGCCTCTTCGTAGGCGCCGTCGACGTCGTCCGTGTGGACTGAGATGACCGAGTCCTCGGTCGCAGTGGCGTCGTGCGTGACGAGCTGTACGTTCGCGCCGGTGTCGGGAGAGGTGTAGCGAGCGACCCACCCCATGTTGAACTCTTCGGTGCTCAGGCCGAGAAAGTCGGAGTAGAAGCTCTTGGCGGTTCCGACATCGGCGACTTTGAGATTGGCGGTGATGCGTCGAGCGCGCATGTGGTTCTCCTACCCTCGGTAACAGATGCGCTCGATGATCGTCCGAAAGCGGAGCCATGTCGACTGTGCCGTCCGAAGATGCGGGCCGCCTGGTTGATTCGATCTGTCACTGCGGATCGAAGGAGCTCACAGTTCCCCACCGTGAGAAGGGAAGGACGATCAATTGAACCTTGCCGATGACATTGTCGATCGCCACCGTTCCACTGTGTTCGTCATCGAGATGGAAACGTGAATCCTTCGAATGGGCGCGGTTGTCGCCCATCACCCACAGGTTCCCGTCGGGAACCGTGACCGGCCCGAAATACCTTCCTTGGCAAGAGGTACCGTTGCCCGGAATGCGCTTGTCGATGTACGGCTCGGTCAGCGGCTTGCCGTTCACTCGAAGCCCCTCTTCCTCGGACAGGCACTGTACGGTTTGGCCACCGACCGCGACTACCCGCTTCACGAGGTCGTTTTCGTCCGGCGGGACCAAGCCGACGATGGACCCGAGTCCCTGAAATGCGCGAACAATCGAATTGTCGGATCGAATGGATTTGTACTCGTCGTTCCAGGACTCGGGTCCCTTGAACACGACCACATCCCCAGGCTGTGGATCCCCGAATCGATAGCTGATTCTGTCGACGAAAATTTTGTCTCCCGTGCAGCCGGTGCATCCGTGAAGTGTCGGTTCCATGGACTCCGACGGGATCAGAAAAATGCGTCCGACGAAGTTCTGAATGGCAACACTCAGGACGAGTGCGACGACAAAGAGGATCAGAATCTCACGCCACAGTGGACGTTTCCTCGGGTGACCGGCCACTTCCGATTCAGTGGAGTCGGTCGAGTCCTCGTGGGCGTCGGATTCCGTCACATTCCCGACAATAGATGGCGCAACCACTCGTCGGCCCGATACGAATCTTCTCGGTTCGTGGGTCTGTCTGTCGGCTGACATGCTTCGGAATTGGATCACATCACGCGCGAAGATCCGGTCGAGGTCGGCAATCCGCGCAGTCCTGACCCAAACATCTTGCCGACGAATACCTTTCGCAGAAGCAGGTTGAACAACTCTCGGAGATTCAAGCGTGCAGCACGCCCGCGCCTCTGTTGATCGATTGGCACAATCTTTTGCGAGATGGGCATTCTCCCACTGAAGCGTCGGTGCGAGACAGCGCCTCGTAAGGACGACTGTACTTCTGGGCATTTTCTCTCGAACTTGGATTGACCGCACGAAAACCTGATGTTTGGGGGACAATCATCTGGGGCGATCACCTGGGGCGACAAGTCGAGGAGATGCAAATGTCCGAGGCCAAATCCGAAAGCACTGAGTCTTTTTCTGAGACGACACCGCCGGCGGAGCCGTCGAAACAATCGGTGCTCAGGCGGTACTACCCGGCTGCGGTGCCCGTCGTCCTCGGCTTGATCATCTATTTCATGCCTGTTCCGGACGGTGTGGATCCCAAGGGCATGCACATGCTCGGAATCTTCGTCGGCACCATCGTGGCGTTGATCTTGCAGCCTCTGCCGACGGGTTCTGTGGCGCTGGTAGGCCTGTCGATCGCCATGATCACCCAGACCGAGACGCCGACGGAAGCGTTGTCCGGCTTCAGTAACACCACGATCTGGCTGATTGTCGCATCGTTCTTCATTGCCGAGGGCTTTCTGGTCACCGGACTCGGCAAACGGGTTGCGCTCATGTTCGTGACCAAACTCGGCAAGTCGAGTCTCGGATTGTCCTACGGAATGGCGTTGACGGACTTGATACTTGCTCCGGCGACGCCGTCGAACACCGCCCGTGCGGGTGGCGTCGTCTATCCGATCATCGTCTCGCTGAGCAAGTTGGAGGACTCCAATCCCGAGCCCGAGGACTCTCGCAAGAAGCTCGGAGCATATCTGCTGCTCACGTCGCTGCAAGTCAACGTCGTGACCTCCGCGATGTTCATCACCGCCATGGCGGGTAACCCTGTGGCCGTCGATGCGGCTGCCAAGATCGGCATCGACATCTCGTGGGGCAAATGGGCGCTGGCAGCATCGGTTCCGGGAATTGCGAGTCTCATCGCGATCCCGTGGGTGATGTCGAAGATCTTCCCGCCCACGATGTTGAAGACTCCGAAAGCACCCGAGCAAGCCAGGGAGGAACTGCGCAAGGCAGGTCCGATCAGCCGCAACGAGAAGATCATGGCCGCCACCTTCGTTCTGCTGCTGGTGCTCTGGTGCCTGGGCTCGCAGCTCAACGTCAATGCCACTACAACAGCATTCGTCGGAATCGGCATCCTGTTGGTGACCAAGGTGCTGACGTGGAACAACCTGGTCCACGACACCGGGGCGTGGCAGACGCTCGTGTTCTTTGCCGTTCTGGTCGGTATGGCAAGCCATCTCGAAGAACTCGGCGTGATCTCGTGGATCGGAACCCAGGTCTCCTCGAGCGTCGACGGTTTGCCGTGGATCTGGGCTTTTGCGATCCTGACCTTGGTGTACTTCTACGCGCACTATCTGTTTGCGTCGAACACCGCGCAGATCGTCGCGATGTACGCGGTGTTTCTCGGCGCGGCGGTGGCAACCGGTGCACCGCCGCTGTTCTCAGCCCTGGTGTTCGGCTTCATCGGCAGCCTGTTCGGCGGTATCTCGCACTACGCGTCCGGTCCGGCCGGAGTGATCTACGGTTCCGGATACATCAAGACCTCGGAATGGTTCCGAATCGGTTTCGTGATGAGCGTCGTGATCATCCTGATCTGGACGATCATCGGCGGCGCGTGGATGAAGCTGATCGGCGCCTGGTGACGATCAGTTGTCCTTGCGCCGCAATCCGAATCGCATCGATTCCTTGTTGACAGCGGCAATCGCGGTCAGCGGTATCTCCGCGGGACACACCTGCGCACATTCACCGTAGGTCGAGCACGGCCCGAAATCGGCCTCCATCTGGTGCGACATCGCTCGGGCCCGCTTGCCACGTTCGTTGCGGCCCTGCGTGACGAGAGACAGGTGGGTCAGTTTGGACCCGGTGAAGAGGTGCGCGGCACCGTTCGGGCAGGCTGCCACGCAAGCGCCGCAGCCGATGCACGCGGCGAAGTCCAGTGCAGCTTCGGCACTTTGATGCGAGAGCGGCTGACTGTCTGCGTCCGGCGCGGTTCCTGCATTGACCGAAACGTATCCACCGGCTTCGAGCACCCGGTCGAGCGCAGAGCGATCGACGACGAGGTCTCGGACCACGGGAAAGGCTGCGGAGCGGAACGGCTCCAGTTTGATTCGGTCACCGTCGGAGAAGCTACGCAGGTGCTGACGGCACGTGGGAGTGTTCGCAACCGGCCCATGGGGAACGTCATCGACGGTGATGCCACAGGACCCGCAGATCCCTTCTCGGCAGTCGGAATCGAAGGCGATGGGTTCGTTGCCGCTTTCCACGAGTTGGTCGTTGAGTCGGTCGAGGAGCTCCAGCAGCGACATCTCCACCGTCGCGTCGTCTATTTGGTAGGTGTCGAATGCGCCGGACGACTCAGGTCCGGATTGGCGCCACACGTCCACGGTGATTTTCATACGTAGTTCCTCGTCTGCAGTGGAACAGCGGTGAAGGACAACGGCTCGTCGTGTCGAACGTGTCTGCCGTCCTGGGCGGTTTCCCACGCGGAGACGAAGCACCAGTCCTGATCGTTTCGCTGCGCTTCGCCGTCGGGAGTCTGATGTTCGGCACGAAAGTGCGCTCCACAGGACTCGTCACGATCGAGAGCATCGACGCACATCAGTTCGGCGAGCTCGAGGAAATCGGCTACCCTGCCGGCCCTTTCCAACTCCTGGTTGAACTGGTTTCCGCTGCCGGCAACTCGCAGGTTCGACCAGAAATCGGTTCGCAGTGCGCGGATTTCGGCGATCGCCTTGGTCAAGCCCTCGGCCGTTCGGGTGACACCGCAACCCGCATAGAGGATCTCGCCCAGTTGTCGATGGAACCTGTCGGGACCGTGTGTTCCGCCGACCGAGAGCAGCAGGTCCACCCGACCCCTCACGTCAGTGAGCGTCGACGTCACAGCGGGATCGGACAGTTCGAGTGGAGTGGATCCGAGTAGCGGTGCAAGATAATTCGGAATCGCGTACGGGAGGGTGAACCAGCCGTCGACGCATGCCGAGAGCAACGAATTGGCGCCGAGGCGGTTGGCCCCGTGGTATCCCCAGCCTGCCTCACCACCGACGAACAAGCCGGGGATGGAGGTCATCTGGTCGTAGTCGTTCCACAGTCCTCCCATGGTGAAGTGGGCTCCGGGGGCGATGCGCATCGGCACCGTATAGGGGTCTTCGCTGGTGGCGTCGCGATACATCGAGAACAGATTTCCGTATCGCTCCTCGATGGTCTTGCGGCCGAGCCGTGCCAACGCATCGCGGAAATCCAGGTACACACTGTTTTTCAGAGGGCCGACGCCGTGACCGGAGTCGATTTGCTCGCGGGCGGCCCGTGAAGAGACGTCGCGGGGAGAGAGGTTCCCGAACGCCGGATATTTGCGCTCGAGGTAGTAGTCGCGTTCGTTTTCGGGAATGTCGCCGGGCTCACGATCGTCTCCGGGCTTGGCCGGTACCCAGATTCGGCCGTCGTTGCGCAGGGATTCGCTCATCAGAATGGTTTTCGACTGCCACTCGGAGTTGACGGGAAGTGCCGTCGGATGGAATTGGATGAACGAGGGTGAGGCAATCAGCGCGCCGCGTCGGTGCGCTCGCCACGCGGCCGTGGCGTTGGAATTCTTCGCAAGTGTGGACTTGTGGAATACGGTGCCGTAGCCGCCGGATGCCAGTACGACGGCATGGCCTGTGGTGGCGCCGATTTCACCGGTCACGAGATCGCGTGTGACTATCCCTTGTGCTCGCCCGTCCGAAACGATGAGATCGAGCATCTCGGTTCGGGTGTGTAGGTTGACCGTTCCGGCTGCGATCTGACGTTGCAGTGCCTGCGACGACGCTATCTGCAACTGCTGGCCTGTCTGCCCGCGCGTGTAGTACGTGCGCGACACCTGAACGCCGCCGAAGGATCGGGTGGCCAGAGTGCCGCCGTACTCGCGAGCAAACGGTGCCCCGATGGCATTCATGTGATCGATGACGCGTACGGATTCTTCGGCGAGACGGAAACAGTCGGCCTCACGGCCCCGGAAATCACCGCCCTTGACGGTGTCCTTCACGAAGCGGGCGAGACTGTCGTTGTCCACTTTTCGAGCGCGAGCAGCGTTGATGCCTCCTTGCGCGGCGACACTGTGTGCACGGCGGGGTGCATCGTGGAAGGTGAAGGACTCGACGTGGTAGCCCAGTTCACCGAGGGAGGCGGCGCAGGCCGCGCCGGCGAGGCCGGTACCGACGACGATGACCGTGAACTTGCGCCGGTTGAGTGGGCTGACGAGCTTGTAGTCGAGTTTGCGAGTGGGCCAGGCCGTCGCCGGATCGCCGGCCGGGACCCTACCGTCCACCGGTGTCCCGATGCTGCGCAGATCGTCGAGTTCGAAGCTGTTCACTTATGACGCTCCTGTCTTCGAGATGGCGCCGGTCATGACCGCGATGGGGATCGACATGTTTCCGACCATCACGACGAGCGCAAAGATTCCGGAGAGTGCAACGCCAATCCGGCGCAGTCGTTGGCCGGTCACGCCGAGATCGTTGACCGCGCTCCAGAGTCCGTGCGCGAGGTGCATTGCCAGCAGAGCCATCGCGACGATGTAGAACGCTGCCACCAGCGGACGCTCGAAGCTGGCAATCAGATTGTCGTATGCGTAACTCTGTGTGCGCGTGGCCGCTTCGTACTCGCTGCTGCCGATGGGTCGGGTTCCGGTCGTGAGGTCGAGTATGTGGAAAATGACGAACAGCAGCAGCACAGCTCCGGTGACGGGCATCGTGCGCGCTGTAAAGGACTTGATTCCCAGACCTTTACGTCGAAATTTTCCTCGAGCTCGGCGTCCGCGGACGGTGAGCAGCCAGGCACACCAGACGTGTGCGACCAATGACGCGAGCAAGACGATGCGAAGAATCCACAGAAGTCCCTCGTAGGGCAGGAAGGGTTCGAACACCGTTCGTAGCCAGTGTGCGTAGTCGTCGAAGTGATCGGCACCGGTGTAGACCTTCAGGTTTCCGATCATGTGGACAAGAACGAAAGCGGCGAAGATCAGTCCTGTCACGGCCATCAGAATCTTGCACGTGATGTTGGACGGCCGCGGTCGAGCTTGGAGTGAATCGCCGGTAGCTCGCGATACACGGGTCGGAGCACTCACAGACAAACCTCCCACGCCAGACTTGCCGGACAGGTGCCGTCAGCCTAAGCCCGATCGAGGTTTTCGGCCAACGGATGGGTGCCCGACTTGTCTGTTAATGCAGGTGAATGGGAGTGTAGGGGTGCTCATTACCCGAAAGTAAGGAACTCGTGAACGATGTTTGACTCGACGTGGCGACGGTGGTCATGGCGCGCCGGAACGGCATCGGCCCTGGCAGTGGCCTTGTTTGCGGTGGGGTCGCCGGCTGGCGCGCAGGAGACCGTCGACCTGGCCGACGTGTTCAACCCGTTGGTCGTGAAGGCACTCCAAGGCGCTGACATTTCCACCGAATTGACTCCACTCGGGCTCTCGTCCGATGATCCGTGGTTCGACGAACCCGAAATCGAGCCGGGTACCGCCCCCGGCACTCTTCTCAAAGCGCGTCCGGTCAGCGTGCAGGTCTACCAGGTCCGTCCCGACGTGGTCTCGGCTCATCAACTGATGTACACCACCACTGATCACTTCGGTCGGCAGGTGATCAGCACCGGAATTCTGATGATTCCCGAGGACGGAACTGCGCCAGGTGATCGCAAGATCATCGGATACGCCGAGGCGAACGACAGCCTCGGCGCGAACTGCGCACCAAGTCACCAGTGGACCGGCGGCAATCAGAGCGACCCGGCGATGTTCTCGGCGCTCGGCCCGGTGGCTCAGATGTTCGGCCACGGCTGGGCAGTGATGATGAGCGACGTCGGCAACGACGGCGACACTGCTCCCCATCCGTTCTCGATCGGACAGTTCTCAGGGAAGGCAACGCTCGACGGCGTTCGGGCAGCACTCGCGCTTCCGGAAGGTGGCCTCGAATCAGACACCCCTGTCGGCATCTACGGTGTCGCCGGAGGCGGTGTCGCAGCGGGCTTTGCCGCGGAACAAGCCCATGATTATGCGCCGGAACTGAACGTCCAGGCCAGTGCCATTCAGGCGATGATGATCGACCCCGCAACGTTCGAGGAAACAGCGGCCGGTGGGATCGGTTCCGGATTCGTCTTCTCGAGCATTCTCGGATTCGACGCGGGCTACCCCGACGTTCGGCTCGACGACCATCTGACTCCGATCGGTCACAACGTCGCCGCAGCCTTCCGCGCGTCCTGCCAGGCGCTCTACCTCGGACTCCCATTCGTTCCGTTCGACGTCCTACTCACCAACCCTTCGCCCCGAACGATCCCTGCGCTGGCCGCGGCGTACGCGGACAACACGTTGGGAAAGCAGGCGCCGGCTTCCAAGCTTCTGATTTCTTCCTGTGAGGACGACTTTCTCGTTCCCTTCAGTGAGGCAGAGCAATTGGCGCAGACATATCGAGCAGACGGCGGCAACGTGGACCTGCTCCCGTCGCAGTGCGGGCCGCTCGATTACGTGACCAACCTGTACAAGACGGTGACCGATCAGCTGGGTATGCAGGACATCGCCTGGCTGGCAAAGACGTTCGACGAAGCCGAGGGACGATGAGCTTGCGGAAGTCTCTGACGCGCAGGGATTTTGCGCGCACGGTTCTCGTTGCTTCGGCAGGTATCGGCGGTGCCGTCGTACTGGGAGGCAGGGCGTCCGCGGGTACTGGTGAGCTCGACAGGTACCTCGACCTCGAAGCAGTGAACGCAAACGCCGAAGCCACGGGCGGTCTGCATCCTTCTCTGCCATCGGATTCCGCGACGCTGCGGTCTTTGGTGGATACCGCCCGAGCCTCGGGAGTGGATCCGCATCGCTATCAGACACTGCTCAAGCAGTACTGGCTCGCGGTCGGGACGGAGTCGGCAGGTATCGATCTCGCTTCGTGGACTCCGTTCGACGGTGTGCACGCGAATCTCGGAAACCTCACCAACACTTTCCAATTCTACGAGCGACTCCAGCTCGAGCATCGAGAGCTGCAGTGGGCAGGTATGGGAGGAATGGTCGGGCCCGCTTTCGCCGGTGGACTCCTCGACTTGGACTACGGGCGGGTTGTGCTGGAAGTCCAAGCGATCAGCGAGGCGATGGCACTGGTGTGGCGAGAGATCGACCGCATCGGGGCGCCGGTTGCATCGTCGATGGGAGCGCCCGAGGACATTGCGGCACTTCTCGAGGTCGGCCACGAGATTCGCCCCGAGGACGTGATGTGGTTCCAGGGGAAAGTGATTGCGATGAGCAAACACATCTTCTCGGACCTGATTCCCATGCACATGGCGTGGGTTCACGACGGTGTCGACGGCATCGCCGAACTCGATCGCGCAGGGCTGCTCGACGAGAACGCCCGTATCGCGTGGAACAACATTGCTTCGGGGACACCGGAATCGGTCTTCGACGGCAATGTGCGTCTGCTGCGAAGGGAGCAGTACCAGTCGGTGGGTGATCAGTGGGACGAGGCGAAGGCCTACCGCGGTAGCGTTGGTCGCTCGTTGACTTACCTGACCACCTTCGCCGCATCACCGTCGATGCCTGGCGTCGTGCCGCCACGCGAGTCGAACCCGCTCTCGTTCGAGGTGGGCAATGCTGTTGTGCAAACGCCGCTTCCGGACTTCAACTGGGCGGACCGGGATGGTCGTTGGACCTACATCAACGATCAGTTGCTCCCGGTCTACAACAACCTGATGAAGAATCAACCGGAACTGTGGCGAGCGACGCTGGCCGCGCCCGTCTCCGTTCGGATAACCGAGCAGCGACTGATCGCTCGCTTGCCGGACATGTTGCGGTCCATGTTGTCGACTCTGGCGATTACGGTCAACTGAACTCGGCGGTGGCGGGGCCTCAGGGTCCCGCCACCGCCCGTGAACTTGTCGGTCAGGCCTGGCTCAGCTCCGCTTGCATGCGCGCGGAGTCCTTGCCGACAGTGCGGGTAGCCAGGTAGATGAATACCGCGGTGAGTGCCAACATGATCGGCACGAGATACATGGCCGAGTTCAACCCGTCGCCGGCGTACTGAGCCAACTTCCCGGTACCGGCATCTGCAAGTGCACGCTTGGCGAACCAGTCCGAGATCGCTCCAACGGCAACCGGTCCGGAGAATCCGCCGAGAAGGTACATGGCAGCGAAGAACAACGCAGTCGCAGTGCCGCGGAGCCTGGGAACCACGACGTCGTGAATGGCAGGGTAGACGCTGATGTAGAAGCCGTAGGCCAGAAGCCACCCGGCCGAGAACAAGAGCGTGAACATCACGACGTTTCCGCCGTGTTGCAACAGTGCCAGCGCCGTCAAAGGTGCCGCCAATGCCGAGGTTCCGACACCGATCATCAACCGTGCGCGTGGTGAGCGTGCGCTGGCCTTGTCAGCGTAGCGAGCGCCGAGAAGCAATCCGATCAGGCCCGTGATTCCGACGATGATGCCGGTGACCGATGCCGCCGCAGTCAGTTTCAGGTGGTACTGGCGCATGAGCAGCGGGACGACAAACGAATTCACTGCGTAGGCGGCGAAGTTGAACGTCAGCCCGGCAAGGATGAGCCAACGAAGCGTGGGAATTGCGAGCAGACGACGGATCGGGCGGGTGATCGGTGCCTCTGAAACAGCGGCTGCGCGGGCCTCCGGACTTTCGGAACCACCACGAACCGGATCTGCCATGCGGTAGAGCACGACTGCAAGCAGGACACCGGGAATCGCCGCGAGGAAGAACGGTGCACGCCAGCTGTCGAATGCCTCGGCGATCTTGCCGACGGTGAAGTAGGCGAGCATGAGGCCAATTGGCAAACCGAGCATGAAGACACCAAGTGCGCGTGAGCGTCGTTCTGCCGGGTAGATATCACCGATCATCGAGTTGGCTGCAGGTGTGAAGGTCGCTTCGCCCACACCGACGCCGAGACGCGCGAGGATGAACAGCACATAGCTGCCGGCGGCACCGGTTGCTGCCGTCAGTCCGCTCCACACCAGGAGTCCGATCCCGATGATCTTGGGACGGTTCTTCGTGTCGGCCAACCGGCCCAGAGGCAGTCCTGCGACTGCGTAGACGAGGGTGAATGCAGAGGTGATCAATCCCAATTGCAAGTCGCTGAGCGAAAACTCGTTCTTGATCGGCTCGGCAACGACTGAGGGGATCGCCCGGTCGAAGAAGTTGAGCATGTTCGCGAGAAACAGGGCGACGAGTGTGCCGCCGAGAAGTTTGTCACGTGTTCCGACAGGGGCGCCGTCGACGGACGGCAGCGGCGGAGCGTCTCGTTGAATTGACATGATTGTTCCACCCTTTTCGCGAGTGCTGAATGAATTGTGCTGGGGGAGAAGCTCAGGACAGAGCGTCGGCGACCGTTTTCCCGATCGCCTGCATCCCGGCCGCAGTGGGATGCAGTGGAACCGCCGGCTGGGTAGGGACGATTCCCGTGTAGTAAGCAGTGGCAGGGTCCGTGCAGATGTCATGCCCGGCAGTGGTTTCGGTGATGTCGATGTACTCGACGCCGTAACGGGCCGCAGTTGCTGCCATGACCGTGTTGCCGTAGTCGATCACACTCTGGAGATAGTCGGCGTCGCGCGGCCAGAACGGCTGAGTGTCGGGGCAGCCGCCACCACGGATGTATGTGCCGTATCCGACCACGACGATGCGCGCCGAAGGTGCTCGATCCTGCGCGACTTCGATCATGGAACTCCAACCTGTGGACGCATTTTCGATCATCTGTCGCTGTTGATCGACGCCACCGGAGGTGAACTTGTCACGGCAGGACGTTCCGGCGGGTTCGGGGAGTGGATTGACGCAGCTCAGAACTGTCGGGAACAACGAGATGTCGTTGGCACCGATGGTGATGGTGACGAGGTCGGTATCAGGCCCCAATGCTGTTGCCTGCGGTGATACTTGACCGGAGAACGTCGATTGTGCGGTGTCCGTGACGTTGGCGGATCGCGCCGACGAGCAGGTCATATCCGTGAGTTGAGCGCCGAGTTCTCGCGCCACCACGGACGGGTAGTTGTCGAGTGATCGTAGACACCCCGGTGACGACGAGTCCTGCGCGGTGACCAGTGGGCCGGCCGCCGCGGAATCGCCGAGCGCGACGTACTGGATAGTGCTGACCGCTGTCTCGGCACTCGACACACCGGTCCCGAGAGCCGCGATCGAACCGGCAGCCACGACGCCTGCCAGAATGGCTGCGCTGCGCGTTTTCCACGTCACTCGAGGCTCCTCTTGGTCGAAGGTGGGACTTCCAGTTACGCCGCTGATTGTGAATTCGTGAGTGGCGTGGGTTACATAGTGATAGGAAAAAGGCAGGTCGGCCTTGTGGTGGCAATTCAATTCTGTGGAGGGTTTTGTGTCAGGAAACAAAAATCTGCCGTTCGAGCCGATCCTGGTTGGTGGCAGATCTCTGGCCGACCGACTGGCGCAACGCACCCATCCACTGGTCATTGAGACAGTCGATCTGGTCCACCGCGACGTCACCTTCTACCGGTTGCTCCCTGACGAGGCATTGCGTAACGACGTCACCACCATCGTGAGGCGCAATCTGGAACTGTTCATTTCGATGCTGCGGACCGGCGCCGATCTGACGCCCGAGTTGCTCGCCGACATCAGCGAATCGGCTCGCCAACGGGCTCAGGAATTGGTTCCACTCGGTGAGGTGCTGAGGGCATATCACCTGGCAGCCGGGCTGTGGTGGGAGACCATCAGCGAATGGGCGGTCCCGGAAGACGGTGTCGCACTTGCCCGCACCGGACGACTCCTGAATGCATACACCGCGGCCTCCGCGTCGGCGGTTCTTGCCGGCTACGGTTCCGACCATGCCACCCAGACGGACGAGGATTCTGCGCGAAGGTCATTGTTCGTAGCACTTTCGACGGGTGTCGATGTTGATCGGGTCTCCGACGATGTGGGCATCCGGTTGGCGCGCCTGTACTGGGTGGTGGCGCTGCACGTCGAACGGAATGACGACGAGTCCTCGACCGAGGTGGACACTGCCGTCGCCGAGCGGAGAAAGGTGCGCCACCTGCAACGAGAGCTCGATCAGGTGGGGCGTGACAAAGCGCTCGGGGTGCTCGGGAGCAGTGGCGGAGCCGTACTGATTCCTATTGTGGAATCGGAACCCGCTGAGGGGAACTGGGCGTCGAGTCCGCAGTATTTGTCATTGTGTCGACGATTGGGTGATCTCGAGAAGGTCATCGGTGCATCGACGGTTGCCGCCGTACATGTCGCGGCACCGCCGGCAATTCCCGCAGCGGTGTCGCAGGCGCGCGAGGTGCTGAACGTTGCCCGAAAGTACGGCCGTACAAGTGGGGTCGTGCGTCTCGAGGATTTTGCAGTCGAGTATCAACTGACCCGCCCGAGCGCTGCGCTGCCGATCCTCGCAGATGTGTTGTCGCCGTTGGAGTCCGATCCTGCCGTGCTCGAGACGCTCGAATCTTTCATCGACTCCGGATTCGATCGAGCTACCACCGCTCGGCAGTTGCACGTACACCCGAACACGGTCGTGTACCGCCTGCGTAAAGCGAGTTCCCTGACGGGACTTGACCTGTCGTCACCGAAAGATCTTGTACAGGTCACCATGGCGCTGGGAGCGCGTCGCGCGCTCGGAATGGAGGCGGACTCTTCCCAAACGTGATGCGTCTGTGGTTCTCTGTGAACGTGTCTGATTCTCGGATTGGCAATGCGGCCGGGAGACATGGCGAGACTGGGTCAGCTGATGGTGCAACGAGGCGCGTGGCGTGATCAGACGTTGATCGACTCCGCCTACCTCGACGAGTTGTCCGCGCCCTCTCCGTCCAATGGGGGTACGGCTTCTTGACCTGGGTGAACGCGGGCGAGGACTTCTACTCCGTGAATGCGCCGGTGAGCAAGTATGTTTCGCATCCGGTGTGGCAGAACGCGCCTCGGGATCTCTATCTCCAGGAGTTCTTGCGGCTTGTCGTCGCTTCGATCGTGGACGTTTCACCGCCGCCGTACGTCGGGCCTCCCGTGCATGGGTCGGGTGGTCCGCTCATCGACGATCCGTCACAGCTCGTCGGCTTCGCGAACCCCGAATTGATCTTCGACACGATGGTCGGGACGGGCGAGCAGGAACACCCGGATGCAACATCGTGATCTGCAACAACGAATTGTTGCCGTTCAGTGTCGCCGACCTGCTCGGGGATGCTGCAGCTCAGATCGGTAACGCGGCAGGCGCGTCGATTCGAGATGCTGGTAGATGACGGTTTCGAACCCGAATTGTTGCCCAATATTTATGTTTAATCTGTGTGACGGTCAGTGAACAGTAAATTTGAGTCAAATGATGCAATCGCGACGAAATGTTCGTTACCGTGGGCTGGACAATCGACAATCTGGGGGTTCGGCTACATGGCAAATGTTCGTAGGTCTCTGACGAAGGGATTGATTGCTGCTTCGGTAATCGCCGCAGCCGGAGTGGGATTGACGCCGGCGACAGCGAGTGCCGACATCACTCCGACGACGGTCGTCAACGGCATCCTGTCGACGGTGGGCGGCTGCCAAACACCGGTGCGGTCTCTCATTCTCGCGTGCACGAGTGCTGAGACGCTGACACGCCAGTCGCCCGTGCTGCTCGACCTCAACCCCGTGGGCACGAACATCGTCGTCTTGGGTGCCGGCCTCTTCGACGACGGCACGATGCGTCCGATGTTGGTCGACCGGCTTCAGGCGGCGCTCCAGCTGGCCCGTCAGTACCCGCAGTCTCCGATCATCACAAGCGGTGGGGCTCCGAAGGCCGGAGTAACGGAAGCCAGGGCGATGCGCGAATGGCTCGTTGCCAACGGCGTCAACCCGGGCCGGATCACCGAAGAGGGAACTTCGTGGTCGACGGTCGAGAATGCGATCAACTCTGCGCGGATTCTCGCCGATCGAGGCGCGACCGGCGTGGTTGTGGTCTCGAGCGCCAATCACGTGGAGCGCGCGATGGTGGACTTCCGCGTTGCAGTTCTCGGCCGGATCCCGGTCGCAGGCGTAATCGCTGCGACCTGACGTCAGTGATTGTGGGAGTTGGACTTTCGCCAGTTCAACGGCGAGGCGTCGAATCGTCGACGGAAGGCGCGGCTGAACGCGGCATCGGATTCGTAGCCGACAGTTATCGCAATGGTTCCGACCGGCTCGGTGGTTTGCACGAGTAGTTCGGCGGCACGGTCGAGTCGGCGCTCGGTGATGTAAGCGCCGGGCGTCTGGCCGACCAGTCGCGAGAAGCGCTCCGCAAAAGACGATCTCGACAGGGTGGACAGCGTCGCCAGTTCGTCGATGGTCCAGTTGCGTGACGGGTCGTTGTGGACGGCCTCGAGGGCCTGCCCGATTCGTGGATCCATTGCTGCGGTCAACCATCCGCCGTTCGATCCGTCCGCTCGAGCCCACGCTCTGAGGATCTGGACGAAGAGAAGGTCGAGAATCCGGGAAACCATCACGGAGGAACCAGGTTTCGGATCGTCCACCTCGGCGCCCAACAGTCGGCTGCTCACCTCGAGCCACTCGACCGGGGTTCCTTGTGTCGCGCGCAGTTCGACGAAGTCCGGCAGAACGGACAGCAGTCGCTGCGCTGCGACGTCGTCGAGTGTGAAAGTACCGAAAAGCCAACATGTTTCGTTTTTCGTGTGCATCGGCATCGCATTCTCGATCGTATGAGCATGCCCATGGGGTAACAGTACGAGTTCCCCGGGGCCGAGTTCGATCGGGGCTTTGCCCTGCGTTCTGATCACGATGTCACCGTGCTCGGCAATGTGAAGTGCTCGCACCCCCGTGGGTACCTCCACGGTGAAGTTCTCGCCGTGGACGCAGCGATGAATCTGATCACCGCGAAGGTGGACGACTTCGAGAACGTGCGAGAGGGTGTCCCGGGTTCGAGTCTCGTCGGTGGTGGGTGCGTACCGCTGTGATGATGTTGTCCTCATGGATCGATCACTCCGATGTCTCGAGCATTCGGCGTTTCTGCACAAAAACTTGGCAATCTGGTCATGGTTATTGATCCAGGATCCCCTTAACGTGGGTAACAGGCAAGGTCTGGGTTTCGAAGGCTTGCCGATCGTCGGAGTATTCGTCGCACTGCGTATCTGGAGGAGTTGGTCATGACAGAGAAGGTAAACATCGTTCTGGTGCATGGAGCCTGGGGAGACGGTTCTCATTGGCGTCACGTCATACCCACCCTGCACAACGCCGGGCATCGAGTGGTTGCGGTCCAGAATCCGCTTACTTCGCTCGCCGACGACGTGGACCGGACCAGGAAGTTGGCCGAATCGATGGACGGCCCGACCCTGCTGGTCGGACACTCGTACGGCGGCGCGGTGATCACAGGCGCGGGTCATGCGGAAAACGTTGTGGGACTGGTATATATCGCTGCCTTCGCGCTGGACGAGGGTGACAGCCTGGGAAGTATCTTCGCCCGCACGGATCAGCCGGCGGGCGCGGCGAACATCGCGCCGGACGCCGAGGGCTTCTTGTGGATCGCCCCGGACAAGTTTCAGGAGAGTTTCAGTCAGGATCTCGACGACACGGAAGCATTGGTCATGGCGCTGACGCAGAAACCCATTGCGGGTCAGTGCTTCTCGGACCCGTCAGGGCCGCCGGCATGGCGTGGGAAGCCCAGTTGGTATCAGGTTTCAGGGCAGGACCGAATGATTCCGCCGGAAACCGAGCGATGGATGGCAGAGCGTATCGGTGCCCGCGAGATCGAGGAACTCGACGCAGGCCATGCATCCTTGGCGTCCCACCCGCACGAGGTCACCCAGTTGATCCTGCGTGCTGCTGCAGAATTGTCGTGACGGCGTAAATCGTCCGGCTGTTCGAGTGGGCTGCCCATCACGACTAATTTGTCGTCAGTCCTCGGAACTGCCCAGTCGGTGAAGCAGCGCTGTCAGCGTGGTGATGTCGTCCGTATCCCATTTCGCGAGTCGGGCGCGCCAGCGATCTATCTGGTGATTGCGGATGGTCGTGAGCTTCGTTCGCGCCTCAGGGGTCAGAGCTACCAACTTGGCGCGAGCGTCGTCGGGATCGGGGATTCGTTCCACCAGGCCGAGTCGAGCTGCGGCGTCGATTTGCCTGGTCAAGGTGGACTTCTCGATATCGAGGGTGCAGATCAGGTCGGACATCCGCACCGCATCCGAACGGTTCAGGATGACCAGAACCGGGTAGAGCGCCGGATCGAGTTTGGGATGAATTGCGCGCGCATAGGTGCGCGCCTGGGCGCGTCCTCGTTGCCACATGTCGGCAAGTTCCATCTCCAGGCCCGTGATCGGATCTGAAACCACTGTCGTTTCCCCTTTGGTGCGATTCGTTCGGTGTTCATCAAACCAGAAGGGGGGCCGAAGTGATTTGGGTGAAGTCACGCTGAGCGAAAGGTACGTTCGGCGTACTGAAGGCGCCGGGCGTACCTTTCGCTCGCAAAAGTGCGTGGGTCAAGCCACCGCATACGCCCGCACGCACGTGTTCAGGTCGCGGGTGAGATCGGCCGCGGTACTGGTCGGAGAACCGAATTTCACGACGGACCCGTCGCTCCCGTGGAACAACAGCGTCGGAAACGAAGTGGCGCCGAGCCTGCGTGCTCGGACGAAATCAGCGCGGGCGGCATCCTTCGAGGCGGCGGTGAACAGGGAAGACACCGCGGCAGATGGGTCGAGTTGGAGGGATTCCGCGATGGATCGGTACGTCTCGGGATCGGAAAGGCTGCGACCGTCTCGGTAGAACGCGATCTGCATGGCCTCCGCGATGTCGAGGGCGCGTGTCGGATCTTGCGCGCGCAGTGCGGCGAGTCCGATCGCTGCATCCGTCGAATCCATGACGAACCGCCCATCAGTCACCAGTTGTGAATATCCGTCACCGAAGACAGCGCCGGTCTGGGCGGCGATGGTGGCGTTGGCTGATTTCAGGTACGGAGCCGAAGACATGGGCGCGACGCGCTCACCGGTGAACAGTCCGCCGCTGACCACGGACAAGTCGATGGAATCGGCATTTTGACGGACGAACTCCGTCAACGCAGGGCCGAAGCCGAAACACCACCCGCAATAGGCGTCGAAGACGTAGGTGAGTTGCGTCTTGCCTGCTGTTTCCGAGCGTGATGTCTGCACTGGAAGATTCCTATCCGAGCGTGAACTGATTGATACCCTGACGGTATGTCGCATTCGGGTATTCGGTCACGGTGAAGATGAGTCCCGAACTAGTGAAAAACAGACAAGTACCCGTCCGGGACGTCGGGTACGCATCGTCGGTGGCTGACGCGACCGAGATCGAAGTACTCAGCCTGGACACCATTCGCATCAACGGGGGAAGCGCAGAGTTCGTCGGCCCCCAACGTCCGCAATTTCACTTGCTCGCGCTGGTGACCGAGGGCTCGGCGCTACACACCATCGACTTCGTGAACTACGCGGTGAGCCCGGGGACCGTTTTCTGGGTCAGACCGGGGCAGGTGCAACAGTGGGGGCGAATCCAGGACTTCGAGGCGACGGTTGTTCTGTTCACACCCTCGTCGCTCGATGCCGTCAGCCAGCAGTTGTTGGACGGGAACGCTCGCAGTCGGCAGGCAGCGTGGCAGTTGTCCGGCGAGAACCTCGAGACCATCAGCACGGGTATGAAACACCTGAACCTGAACTACGGCTGCCCGGATACTTCCGCGCCGGTCGTTCGCGCGGCCATTCTGCGGCACACGCTGACAGCAATTCTGTTGAAACTGACCCATCTCGGTGGACAGGAACAGAGTTCCGTGCTGGCGCACAATGACGTGTTCGAAAGGTTTCATGCCGTTGTCGAACGTGACTTCGCCACGGTCCGTTCGGTTTCGGAGTACGCCAACAAGATCGGGTACTCCGAGAAGACTGTGCTGCGGGCCACCCGAGCCGCTGCCGGGATGACGGCAAAGCAGTACATCGATCAGCGTGTGGTTCTCGAAGCGAAACGTCTGCTGTCTTTCGGCACGGACACGGTCACCCAGGTGGCGTCGAAGTTGGGGTTCGACGATTCTGCGAACTTCACGAAGTTCTTCGCCACCCGGGTGGGTGTTTCTCCGCTGACCTTCCGTCAGGACGTCAGAGCGCGCTGAATGCCGCCCATCGCGCGTCGGCGCTGTCGAGGGTTCCGATACTGTTCTGCCCCTTGCCATGTGCGATGCCGTCCAGATCCTGGATGATCCAGTAGATGGCAAAAGGATGGCTGCCGAACCAGAGATCACCGCTGACGTCCAGAGCGTGCGCCGGATCGGGTGTCAGGTTGTCGAACAGTGGAGTGTTTCGCACGATGGATGCGTCGTACTGCTGCCCGGAAAGTACGGCGACGGTCTGCGCCGCATGCTCGGGTAGGAGTTCCGGCGAGACGGGGGAAATCGTGCCGGTGTCTTGATTGTTGGTCGCGTTGACTTCCGATGCCGGCCTGGTGAATCCGGCCTCGGTGACCAGTGTGGAGATGGGAGTGGTCGGTGGCACGGTGAACAGGTTTCCGCTGTAGCCGAGAAGGATCGCAAGGCTCTGGCCGGCAGCCGCGGACTTGACGCCTTCGAGGCCGGATTCCAGCTTTCCGATCATGGCGGTAGCTTCGCTGCCTCGATCGAGCTGTGCCCCAGCTTGTTCGAGCACATCACGCCACGGCGCCGAGTACGGGAGGACCAAGGTTGGCGCCACGGAATTGATCTGCGCGAACAGGCTCGGTAGTGGACCGGCATTGCTCATCAAGATCTCGTCGGGTTCGACGGACGCGATCTCCTCGACGGCGGGGTTGGCGAAGAAAGTCGGCTTGTCGAGAACTTCGACGCCCTGCTCGCGCAGAATCGACTTGGCGACGTCCGATCGCAGGGTGCTGTAGACGACGGTGGGCTTCACGCCGAGTGCGAGTGCACTCAACCCCGCGTACTCGTCGAGCGCGAGAATGCGCTGCGGTGAGGCCGGAACTTCGACGGTGCCGAGTTCGTGGGTGACGGAGCGAGTTGCAGAGGCGGTGTCGGACTCGGCGGAGCTGCTGCACGCGCTTGCGCCGGCGACGGTCAGGAGAAGCGCCGAGACGATGCCGAATGCGGTTCGGGTGGTGAACATCTGAGGTCAACGATCCATTCGTGGGAAGAAGAAGGACAGGAGGGTACCGGCCAGCAGTAGGCCGGAGCAGACGAAGAGGGCTTGGGAGTATCCGGAAACCAGTGCTTCGGTCGGCGCGCTGTCCGAACGTGCCGTCGAGGAAGCGGCGACGCTCACGAGAACGGCTAGTCCGAGTGAACCGCCGATCTGACGCGATGTACTCAGTAGCCCGGATGCCATGCCGACTTCTTCGGGGGGAGCGTCGGCGGTGGCGACGTTACTGAGCGGCATGAACGACAGACCGATGCCGATGCTCGCCAGAAGCGAAGGCACCAGGATGACGGCCCAGAAGGGACTGTCGAGGTTCATGGTCGAAAACATGAAAGTTCCGATTGCGGCGACTGCTGTCCCGACTACGAGCAGCGGTCGAACTCCGTAGCGCGGAAGGAGTTTGGTGGACGCGAGGATGCCGATCACCAGGCCGAAGCAGAAGGGCAGGAAAGCCAGACCGGTGGTGGTCGGTGAATAGCCCAGCCCGCGTTGCAGGAAGAGTGAGACGAAGAAGAACGCGCTGAACTGTGCCGCGCACACCAGGCACATGATGGCGTTGGCCAGTCCGATTCGGGGTCGAAGCAGGGTGGACAGTCGTACCAGTGGTGTGGCGCAGCGGCTTTCGACCACAACGAAAGCAGTGAGCAGCGCGATCGTGAGCGCGAATCCACCCAGCACGTAACCCGAAGTCCAGGAATGTGATTCCGTGGCGATCACTGTGCCGACAAGGGCGGTGATTCCGGCCGTCGCCAAGATGGCTCCGGGGAGATCGAGAGAGCCGCCTCTGGCGGCTTGGCCGGCCGGCAGGCCGCGGGCACCGGCAACTGCGGCGATCAGGGCCACTGGTGCGCCGGCGAACATCACCCATCGCCAACTGAGCCCTTCGGTCAAAATGCCGCTCAGGACGACACCGAGTGCGCCGCCCAGTGCTGACGACATTGCGCCGATGCCGAATGCCTTGGCCCTGGCGCGTCCGGTGGGAAAGGCCTGACTGAGGGCGGCGAGCCCGGCCGGAGCGATCAGTGCAGCGCCGACGCCTTGAAGCGCCCGAGCTCCGACAAGCATTTCGGCGGACACGGAGAAGGTGCCGACGATGCTGACGAGGGCGAACAGCAGAAGCCCGGAAACCAGAACTCGACGAGTGCCCATCACGTCGCACAGACGACCGCCGAGAAGCAGCAGTCCGCCGAAGGCGAGGGCGTACGCGTTGACGACCCAGGACAACCCGGCGTCGGAAAAGTTCAGCGATTCCTGGATGTCGGGCAGCGCGACGTTGATGACCGACATGTCGAAGGCCACCAGGAACTGCGCTGCCGCGGCGGCTGTGAGGACCAGAGCCGGTGCGGCTACCGCTCGAGTTGTTGTTGTCATTGCAGGTACCTAATTTGTATACGCGTTCTCATAAGTAGTTAGGTTTACCTTGCTGGCGACTGAGATGCAAGGGGTTCCCCGGGCGAGAGCGTCGTAGCAGGGGCGCGCACAATCGACGGATGGCCGAAAAGATGGAACCGAGATCACCGCGGCTCGGACGTCCCCCGACGATCACGTCGGAGCAGATAGTCGACGAGGCGAAACGGCAGCTTCAGACCGGCGGCGCCGACGCGTTGAGCATGCGCGCGTTGGCGAAGTCGCTCGGCACCACGCCGATGGCGCTGTACCGGCACGTGGGCGACAAGGAACAGCTGATCAGCGCGGTGCTCGATGTGTACTCACAAGATCTCGGCGCGCTGGTCCTGCCGCAGGATCAGGTCGAACGGCTTCGCACGATCTTCACCGCGATCTTCGAAAAGCTGGCGTCGGAGCGCTGGATCATCGAGTTGCTTCAGCGCGGTGGCCGTGGTGGGAGCGGCGCTGTGGTCTTGGTCGATCGGGCGATGGCCGCGTGTGTCGAACTCGGTATGTCACCTCGTCGCGCACTGTTGATCTATCGAGCGCTGTGGAACTACACACTCGGCGCATTGCTCAACATCTACGACACCACTACGCGACCGGAAGGCAGCGTGTCACCTCTCGCGGTCAAGATCCGAGAAATCGGGCCCGAGAAACTGCCGGTGCTCAGTGAGGTGCTCGAGGACTGGCCGGGAGGGACGACGACTGAGAGCTACTTGGAAGGACTGGAAGTCTTGATCAGCGGATATATGAACTCCGACTGAGTGTGTTCACAGCAGTCCGTGCCGCGGTGGGATTGTCCCGGACAGTGTCCACCGGCCGATGTGCTGGACCTTCCACCTCGTCGGATCGTGCAGGGTGTGCGTGCGCGCGTCACGCCAGAATCGGGAGAGGTTCGCCGATTCGCCCGCGCTTCTGGTGCCACCGATCTCGAACAAAGTGCTCGTGGCCGCCAATGACGCCCTGGCGCCGACCACTTTGGCAGTTGCAGCGTCGATGGATGCTCGGGCCGTGGAGTCCTCGGTGGGATCACGACGCGCCACGTCGATCGATCGCGCTGCTTCCGCCAAGAGGGATCTGGCAGCGCGAACCTCGATTGCCGCTTCGCCGGCGAGTTGAACGAGCAGTGGATCCTCCACCGCTGTATCGACTTTCGCCTCGAAGAAGGGACGCGCCTTTGCCGCGAGTTTCACGGATTCACGCAGTGCAGCCGACGCGATGCCGGTGTCGATCGCGGCGTGCAGGATCTGGGCCTGTGCTCCGTAGGTGGTCGGGTGAGTGAAGAGCGACGTGAATGGTACGACATTGAACCGCGGCACCGAAACGGATTCCAGGGTCACAGTTCCGCTTGCAGTTGTCTTCTGTCCCATGCCGTCCCAGTCGTCGACGATCGACAGTCCGGGGGTATTCCGGGGTAGGTAGACCGCGGATTTCACCTGTGCGCCGGTCTCGGTGAATTGATCCGCATTGGCGGCACGCACCACGATCCAATCTGCGAAAAGCGCTCCGGTGCAATAGAATTTTCGACCTTCGAGCACAAAGTCTTTCCCGTCGGGGGTGAGAGTGGTGCCGTCGATGTCGATGGTCTTGTTGCCGCGCTCGCTCTGGGCGTTGGCGAACTGCTTACCCGACAATGCTTCGGCGTAGAAGAACTGCTTCTGCTCGTTAGACCCCTGGTACCGGAGCGCTTCCAGGAAAGTGAAGTGGCTGTGCGGAATCTGCGCGATGCTGGGATCGCCCTCGGCGAGTAGGCGGAAGACCTCGGCCAACGTCTCGGTGCTTGCGTCGATGCCACCGAACTCCTTCGGCACCGAGAGTCCGAGCAAGCCGGACCGCGCCAGGGTGCGAACCTCGTCGTGGGGGAGGAGGCGCTGCGCATCGCGGACTCCGGCACCTGCCGCGAACTCGTCGGACAGCTGTGACGCCACCGAGAGCGCCTCGTCCTCGCTGGTGATGCGGTGCGCGATCTCCTGAATGTCCACAGCAGTCATGCTGCCACCGTTTCACAGTCGCAGCACCCACCCAACACTTACAACCTGTGTGATCGCTACCCTGGAAACCACTGGGAACTGCATGTTTGCTGGGTTTCATGTCTACTGAACGTATCGCCGACGAGATCAAGTTCGCCTACTGGGTGCCCAATGTCAGTGGTGGTCTGGTCACCTCCGACATCGAGCAGCGGACCAGCTGGGACTACGAGTACAACAAGAAGCTGGCACAGACCGCCGAGAACAACGGCTTCGAGTACGCCCTGAGCCAGGTACGTTACGAGGCGAGCTACGGGGCCGAATTCCAGCACGAATCCACGAGCTTCAGCCTTGCGCTTCTCCTGGCCACCGAGAAGCTCAAGGTGATCGCCGCGGTGCATCCGGGACTCTGGCAGCCGGCCGTGTTGGCGAAACTGGGCGCTACCGCCGATCACTTGTCGAACGGTCGTTTTGCCGTCAACGTCGTCAGTGGTTGGTTCAAGGACGAGTTCACACATCTAGGCGAGCCGTGGCTCGAGCACGACGAGCGTTATCGGCGTAGCGCCGAGTTCCTTCAGGTTCTTCGGAAGATCTGGACGGAAGACGACGTCGATTTCCGCGGCGACTTCTACCGCATCCACGACTTCACGTTGAAGCCGAAGCCTCTCAACACTCCGGAGCGCCCCAATCCCGAACTGTTCCAAGGTGGTAACTCGGCGGCAGCCCGTGAGAACGCGGGCCGGTATTCGGATTGGTACTTCAGTAACGGCAAGGACTACGACGGCGTCACCGAACAGTTGGTCGACGTTCGCCGTGTTGCTCGTGAGAACGATCGGGAGGTCAAGTTCGGGCTCAACGGATTCATCATCGCCCGCGACACCGAGGCGGAAGCAAAGGACACACTGCGCGAGATCATCGCCAAGGCCAACCGCCCTGCGGTCGAGGGATTCAAGAATGCAGTCCAACAGGCCGGCGCATCGACCGCGTCCAAGGACGGGATGTGGGCGGATTCGACGTTCGAGGACTTGGTTCAGTACAACGACGGTTTCCGCTCACAACTGATCGGCACGCCGGAACAAATCGCGCATCGGATCGTCGAATATCGCCGTCGCGGTGTCGATCTGATTCTCGGCGGATTCCTGCATTTCCAGGAGGAGATCGAATACTTCGGGGCCAAGGTGCTTCCGCTGGTTCGTGAACTCGAAGCAGCCGACAGCGACGAGCAGGTGCTCGTCACCGCCGGCTGATCGCCTGATCTCTCAGGACTTCGCGTGGCGTTTCGCCAGCATCCAACGTGAGATCTTCATGTCCCTGGCTTTTCGCTCGATGGTCAGCAGGTCCAGTGGAGCGCTGAACTTCTGAACGGCCAGTGATTTCACACTGCTGAACTCACGCAGCCCATCGGCTCCGTGGATACGGCCGAATCCGGAATCGCCGACCCCGCCGAACGGCAGGGCGGCGATTCCGGCGAAACCGAGAACCGAATTGACCGTGACGACACCGCAGTCGAGCTTCTCGGCAATTGCTCGGCCCTTCGACGAACTCTTGGTGAACACCGAGGCGCCCAAGCCGTACTTCGACGCATTGGCGTGTTCGATCCCCTCGTTCATGTCGGCGACCTTGTTCACCACGACGCTCGGGCCGAACGTCTCCTCGGTGATCGCCGTGGAATCCTCCGGAACATCCGTCAGGATGATCGGATCGATGAACGGACCGTTGAACGAATCAAGTCCGCCGAGTACAGCTTTCGCGCCGCGACTGAGAGCGTCTTCGATCTGGCCCCGGACTATCCCAGTCTGCTTTCCCAGCGTCATCGGCCCGTAGGTCGAGCTGTCGGTGGCGCCGGCGTGGGCGTCTCGTAGCGCGGCGGTGAGCTTGGACAGGAAGGCGTCGTACACGGGCGCTGCGACGTAGATTCGTTCGACGCCGGCACAGGTTTGTCCGCCGTTGCCCACTGCCCCGAATGCCGCGAAGCTCACGGCCGCATCGAGGTTGGCGTCGGAGTCCACCAGCATGGCGTCCTTGCCGCCGCATTCGGCGACCAGGGGGGTGAGGGTGTCCGCGCAGGCGGCCATTACGCGCTTTGCGGTAGCGGTCGAACCGGTGAATGCGATCTTGTCGACACCGGACGAACACAGAAGTGCACCGGTTTTTCCGTCACCGGTAATGGTCTGCAGGACAGGGTGTCCGGGTGCGGCGATGTTCCACAGCCGGGCCAATTCGACGCCGACGCCTGGTGAGAGTTCGCTCGGTTTGAAGACTACGGCGTTGCCGGCGGCCAGTGCGTAGCCGATCGACCCCATCGGTGTGTACAGCGGATAGTTCCAGGGGCCGATCACGCCGACGACGCCCATCGGCCGGTAGCCGACGGATGCAGACTGGTTGGCGCTGATCAGTCCTGCACCGACGCGTCTGCGGCGCAACACTTTCTGTGCGTTGCGTGCCGCCCAGTCGAGATGTTCGACGGCCAGCATGACTTCGAGTAGTGCGTCGTCGCTGGGTTTTCCGGTCTCGGCGGAAATGATCGCCGCCATCGATTCGGCGTGAGTGGCGATCGCGGCGCGGAAATTGCCGAGCACCTTCCGGCGGCCTTGGAATCCGAGTTGATCCCACCACTTCGACGCCGTGCGTGCTGCGGCGACCGCTTTCTCGATCTCCTGCTGGTCTGCAATGGGGTGCTGCGCGACCACGGAATCATTGCGAGGGTCGAGGCTCGCGAAAGTGTGATCGTCCGATCTCGGATCTGTCGACGTGGACGTGCTCTGGCGGCCGAGCTGTTCTGTCATGTTCTTCAGATCCTCCACATGTCGGTGCATCACATATATGTGATGTGATTTACTGTGCTGGTAGTCACAGTATGCGTCGGACCGGGCTCCGACAAGCCTCCAGCCTCATCTCACTCGGGAGTTTTCGATGTACATGGATTTCACGCAGGAGCAGTCTGATTTCGCCAAGTCGGTAGCGTCGTTCTGCAAGAAGGAAAGTGGTACCCGTGAGCAGCGAGACCTGCTGACCGATCATGGCGCCCATAACCACAACCAGGCGTTCTACGAGAAGATGGCGGAATTGGGATGGCTCGGGCTGACTGTCCCGGAGGAATACGGCGGATCCGCCGGAAGCACGGTCGACCTGTGCATCTTTCTGGAGGAAGCCGCCAAGGGCATGGCGCCGATCGGTGGACTCGGCCCGACCGTCATCACCGGGGCTGCATACGAGAAGTTCGGCAGTCCGGCCCAGAAGGAGGCAGTGCTCGGCGGGATCGTCCGTGGCGCGTCTCAGTCGATCTCGATGTCCGAACCCGAAGCGGGCTCCGACGTGGGAAATCTGAGTTGCCGCGCCGAGAAGGTCGACGGTGGGTGGCTGATCAACGGCCAGAAGACGTGGTGTTCCAACGCGCACTTCGCCGAGAACATCCTTCTGGTGGCTCGCACATCCCGAGGTGAAGGCAAGCATGAGGGCCTGACGATGTTCCATGTCCCGGCCGACATCTCCGGATTGAAGATCAGTGGAATCGACACCATGGGCGGCAAGGAGGTCAACGATCTCTACTTCACCGACACATTCCTGCCCGAGGACGCGGTGGTTGGCGAAGTCGGCAACGGCTGGCGTCAACTCATGGCCGGACTCAACATCGAACGCCTCATCCTCGCGGCGATGATGCTCGGGACCGCGCAGCGCGCTTTCGACGACACCCTCGAATTCGTCACCACGCGTAAGCAGTTCGGCCGTCCGGTCGGATCGTTTCAGGCGCTTCGCCACCGGATCGCGGATCTCGCCACGGAGATCGAATGCGGCCGTCTGCTGGTCTACAGCGTGGCCCGAATGGTCGACGCCAACCCGACCAAGATGTTCCCGCGGGAAGCGTCGATGGCCAAGCTCAAGCTGACCGAGACCGCCAAGAAGGTCGCGCTCGAGGGGATGCAGATGATGGGTGGGTACGGTTACGCGACTGAGTTCGACATGGAGCACCATGTGCGAAAGACTCTTGTGTCCTCCATTTATGGTGGTACCAACGAGATTCAGCGAGACATCATCGGCAAAACGTACGGACTGTGAGGATCGGTTGTGGCAACGTCTGCACGCACTCGGAGAGCGACATCTGAGCTGAGGAGACGGCCACAGTTGTCGGAGGACGTGGCCAACCACGTTCGCAACCTGATCATGTCCGGCTCGGTCCGTCCGGGCGAGTTCGTCAGGCTGGACGAAACGGCGGCCGACCTCGGGGTCAGCGTCACGCCGGTGCGAGAAGCCCTCGTCGCATTACGCGGCGAGGGGATGGTCGAGTTGGTTCCGCATCGCGGCTATCTCGTCTCGCCCCTCAGTCGCCAGGACATCGAAGACATCTTCTGGTTGCAGGGGCAGATCGCGGTCAAGCTGGCGTTGCGGGCGATGGACAGCATCACCGCTGATCAACTCGCGGAACTCGCGGAACTCAATGCCGATTTGCGAGCGGCGGTCGACGCTTCGGATGCAGCTGCGATCGAGCAGTGCGAATTCGAGTTCCATCGCCTGATCAATCGCGCTGCGGGTGGTGCGAAGTTGGCATGGTTCCTGTTCGGCGCGATTCGGTACACCCCTGCTCGTCTCTACGCGACGGATCCAGGCTGGGGTGAGCTTGCGGTATCGAGCCACGATGCTTTGATCGCGGCGTTCGAGAAGCACGATCGAGAACAGGTGGACGCGCAGATGAGTCTGCAGTTCTCCGACGGCGCTGCTCGACTTCTCGCTCACCTCGACAACATCGGGATCTGGGACTGAATGCAGGAGCTCAAGACGGCGGCAGGGCGGGTGCGAGCAGGATCGCCGCACATTCGGCGACCAGTTCTTCTTCCGTCACGTCGATGTACCCGTCGAGCCATGCACTGAGGGTCTGCGCCAGGCCGCCGACCAGGAACGTGGCCGTCAGGGTCAGATGACCGCTGTCGTTCAATCGGTAGAAGGTCTTCGCGTTGGCGGCCAGGAGACCGATGAATATCGTCGTCGACGCTTGGCGTTTCTCGGCCAGGACAGGGCTCGTCAGGGCGCTGGAGAACAGTAGACGTCCGCGACGGGGATCGTTCGCGATAGAGCGGACGATGTTCGCGATTCCAGCGAGCGCCTTGCCGCGTTCGGTCTCGGCGGCGTCCACTGCAGCCTGGGTTGAAACGGCGATGTCCGTGATGACGGTGTCGTAGACGGCCGACATCAGAGCATCACGATCGGTGAAGCTCTCGTAGAAGTACCGCGCCGCGACACCGGCCTTCTTGCACACTCCGCGGACCGTCAGTTCGGGCTCGGCGGAGCCCATGAGTTCCAGACCGGCCTCGATCAGCGCCTCCCGTCGTTGGGCTATGCGGAGCGCGCCGTCGACGCCACCGTACGAACGCGGTTGGTCATTCATGAAGACCATCTTTGCATCCCGAGATTGCTTGACATCTCGGCATTTCGGCGTTTCACTCATCTGAGAACATGCGTTCGCAGATATCGACTCGAAGGGGTTCTGCCATGACGGTGAGTAGGGATTCGATGGACGGGCGCGAGGAAGCGGTGGTAGGCGGCATCGGAGCGGTCGGCGTCCAGGCGGTCGACATCGACGCCGAGGTTGAAAAGGCGATGTCCGGGCTCGGACTGTTGGCCGCAGGCGCCAACGTCATCATGCAGTTGGCGCGCCCGGCGGTGGGGTACGGCGTGTACGAGAGCAAGGTCGAGACGGGTCGGTTGGATCGGCATCCGGTGAAGCGAACCCGGACGACGCTGACGTATCTCGCGGTGGCGAGCCTGGCGACGGACGAAGAAAAGAAGCTGTACCGACGCGCAGTCAACGGCTCTCACAAGCACGTTCGCTCCGATGAGAACAGCGCGGTCGAATACAACGCGTTCGATCCCGAACTGCAGTTGTGGGTAGCCGCCTGCCTGTACCGAGGCTTCGAGGACGTCTACAAAATCTTGTACGGGGATCTCGATCCGGTAACCCGGGATGCGTTCTATCAGCGCAGCGCCACGTTCGGTACAACCCTTCAGATGCGACGCGACATGTGGCCGGCGGACCGGGATGCGTTCGAGGTCTACTGGAACGAGAACCTCGACAAGGTGGCGATCGACGAGACGATTCGTGAGCATCTCTACGGGATCGCGTCGGCGACCTTCACTCCGAAGCTGTTGCATCCCGTGGTCGGTCCGCTCAACCGATTTGTCACCACCGGGTTCCTGCCCCAAGCCTTTCGTGACGAAATGCGGCTCCCGTGGTCAGTGCGTCAGCAGCGTAACTTCGACCGATCCATGCGCGTCGCCGCGCTGGTCAATCGGTTCAGTCCGAAGATTCTGCGGATGTTTCCCTACAACTTCTATCTCTGGGATCTGCGTCGGCGCATCGCCAAGGGAATCCCGTTGGTCTGAGCCGACTCTGGCACTTGAAGTGATTGACACCACAGGTGAATCGGACACATACTCAACGTAGTTGAAGTTGACGTCAAGTTTCATCATTCCTGTGGAGGCTGTCAGTGGCGAACATCGAAGGCGTATGTGACCAGCGATTCTCTGGCTTGAAGGAGGCGCTGGCACGCAATCTCGATTCCGGCGAGGACGTCGGGGCAGCGATCGCACTGACGATCGACGGCGAATCCGTCGTCGACATGTGGGGCGGTTGGGTCGACGTCGAGCACACTGCTCCTTGGTCTCGCGACACCGTTACCAATGTCTGGTCCTGCAGCAAGACCGTGACCGCACTGGCCGCGCTCATGCTCGTCGACCGCGGGTTGCTTGATCTCGACGCCCCGGTCGCGCAGTACTGGCCGGAATTCGCAGCAGCGGGCAAGGACCGAATTCGGGTCCGGCAACTGTTGTCGCACACCTCGGGTGTGTCGGGGTGGGATCAACCGTTCACGCTCGAGAACATTTGCGACGACGAATATGCCACCGCCCGGTTGGCGACGCAGGCTCCGTGGTGGGAACCGGGTACGGCATCCGGATACCACGCCCTCAACTACGGCCACCTGATCGGCGAGGTCGTCAGGCGCATCGACGGACGAACCCTCGGCCGCTTCATCGACGAGGAAATCGCCGGCCCACTCGATGCTGATTTCCGCCTGGGCTTGCCGAAGTCGGAATACGGGCGAGTCTCGAATGTGATTGCGCCACCGCCGTTGCCGATCGACATCGCGGCACTCGGGATGGACAACATCATGGTGAAGACATTCACCGCGCCGCCCGCTGACGCTACAGGTTCGTGGACCGACGGGTGGCGCGCCGCCGAGATCGGTGCGGCCAACGGTCATTCGAATGCGAGGGCACTCGCAAGGATCCAATCGGTGATCGCGTGCGGTGGCAAGGTCGGTGACGTTCGCTTGCTGTCGGAGGAAACGATCGACAAGATCTTCGAGGAGCAGTCGTACGGGGTCGACCTCGTCCTCGGCGTGCCGGTCCGCTTCGGCGTCGGATTCGGATTGCCGACGCCCGAGTCCGTCCCGTTCATTCCGGAGGGGCGAATCTGCTTCTGGGGAGGTTGGGGTGGCTCGCAGATCATCATCGACACCGAGAAGCGCATGACGTTCTCGTACGTGATGAACAAGATGGGGCCGGGTCTGCTCGGTTCCGAGAGATCGGCGCAGTACGTATCGGCGGCCTACGACGCTTTGAGTTGATCGACCGATTCAAATCCGGCAGAACGGTTTTTGTCTGTCGCCGCTGACTATGCTGCCGGATATGCCAGTGTGCTCCGGGGGGAAATCAGCGAGTCCGTTTCGTCGAAGTACGCCCAAAAGTTGCGGAGCTGCATCGGCTGATCGGCGATGAACGGTTTGGTCGACGTCGTCATGCGCTGGTGGCAGTTGCCGGACCAGTTCCACAGTTTCAGCAGGTACCTCCAGGACCGCGGGTTCTTGACTTCCTGCCGGGCGCTGGTCGGCGGAACAGCATTCTGGATGGGGCTGGTGTTGCTGTCGGCGCGATTCAGTGACGTCGGTCCGCAAGGTACGTTCTGGCGAGCGGTCAATCTGGCGGTCATCGCGCTGTGCCTCGGCGCGGCCCTGATCTGGTGGCTGTTTCCGCCTACGCCGCTGTGGTCGTACACCTTTGTCGTGGGTTCCGACGTCGCGATTGCGGCGGCGGCCGCAACCGACTCGGAACCGCTGGGACGACTCATCGCGTGCGTCGTTTTCGCGTCGATCGGCGGCTACATCGCGTTCTTCCACAATCCGAAACTCCAAGTCGGTCACTTGGTCTTCGCCTCGACCGTCACGGTGCTTTCGGGGTGGACTTTGTTGTTCGGGCCAGCAGCGGACGTCGGCTTGGGACTGGCGAAGATCTCGGTTGTGCTGGCTACGATCATCGTGATTCCTGTTGTGTCACAGATTGTTCTGGCGGTCCTGGGTTCGGATGCCACTACCTCCGACATCGACCCGTTGACCGGACTGCTCAACCGTCGCGGATTGGCGCGTCGGGTGAACGACTTGATGGGCGCTCCGGTCACCGAAGCGGATGCACTGCTCGTAGTGGTGATCGACCTCGATCGCTTCAAGACGATCAACGACGTTCACGGCCATGACGTAGGAGACAGCACGATCATGCGAACTGCACTGCGCATCCGTTTGTGGACAACCCAGTCCGCCTTGACTGCTCGTATGGGCGGTGACGAGTTCGTCGTGGTCGAACGGGTACCGGTCAGCGTGATCTCCAGGCTGGAAGGACAGATCCGCTCCGCGATGGACGGAGCGAACGATGACCCTCCGACGAGCGCGAGCATCGGAATGGCGGTCCGCACCGCGCCCCGGAATCCGGGTGAGTCAGTCGACGCTGCTTTTGCCGAACTCTTCCGCGTCGCGGACTCGGTGATGTACGAAGCGAAGCGCGAAGGTGGCAACCAGGTGCGGGCGAGCCTGGTCTGATGTGAGAGCTCAGTCGGCGAAGCTCAGACCACGTTCGGCGAGTGCTTCGCGCAGAATCCTCAAGGCCTTCGGTCCCATCCCGTGCAAAGCGCCGAGTTCCTTCTCGGACACGGACGTCAGCTGCGCGAGATGGGTGTAACCCGCTGCGATCAGCGCGCGCTGTGCGGGAGCTCCCGTCTTCGGGAAGTCGGTTTCCACTGTGCCCGGATCCGGTTCTGTCACTGGCCAACTCCTCCGTGTGGGTTTCTCACAGTTTAGCGAGCGTCGTGAACGATTTCGGGGCTGCCGATTTTGTCGGGCGTTCGCGGAAGTGCGCGAGCTGCCACGGCAATGCCGATGATCGAGACAGCGGCGAAGGTGAAGAGAAGCAATTGCGCAGAACGAAGCGTCGACGGTTCGCCGATGTTGACCAGCACTCCGGCCAGGGCTGCACCGAAGGCATTGGCGATCAGCTGAACGGTGTTGATGGCAGCCGAGGCACGCGCACCTTCTCCGGGATCGGTGACCGAGGTCATCGCCCCGACTGCAAGATGAGGCCAGGCGATGCCGATTCCGACGCCGGCGAACAGCAGTCCGATCACCCACGCGACCATCGCACCGGCGCCGGCGTGTTCGGTGAGAAATGCTGCCATGATGCCCAACCCGATCGCGACGAGGATCGGACCGCTGACAACGATTCGTCGCACGATACGAGGGGTCGTGGCCGAGGCGCTCGGGATTTCGCCGAGAGTCCAGCCGAGAGCGAGTGCGGCCCCGAGGAATCCGGCCGCGAGAGGCGCCAGGCCGGCAAGTCGTTGCCCGAAGAGTGGAATGAACGTCTCGACGGTCGACGCGACAGCGAGGACGACGATGGTCAGGTACACCCATTTGAGGGACGACGCGTTGAACGTCGACGGCGGTAGTACGCCGTGGCGCGAGCGACGGTCAGCGGCGACAAAGGCGATCAGTAGCAGCACAGCGGCGAGAACCATTGCGGCGGTCACGGCGAGGTTGGACAGAATTCCGGCAACGCTGACCAGCAAAGCTGCCGCAGTCAGCAATGCCAGCGAGAGGACCGGCACCGGGCTACTGGTGGTGCTGCCCGGTTCATGTGCCGGTAGCGCGCTGGGGACGAGAGCGGCGACTGCGATCGTCGCGATGACCAGGACGCCGAAAGCCCATCGCCAGGCTCCGAACTGAGCAAAGACACCGCCGATTGCAGGGCCGGCGAAGGTGCCGACTCCCCACATCGCCGAAACCAGCGCGGCCCCGCGAGTCCACAGATGTCTGGGGAGCGCGGCATTGATGACGGCGTAACCGAGACCGGCCAGCAGGCCACCGCCCGAACCCTGGATCGTGCGGCCGACCAACAGCAATTCCATCGTCGGGCTGACCGCACAGACAACGGTGCCGAGCGCGAAGATCGCGAGGCCGATCAGGTAGGCCCCGCGCGGTCCCCTGGCAGCGAGGACGTTGGTGACCAACATCGAAGAGATGACGGAAGCAATGAGGAAGACCGTCGCGGTCCAGGCGTAGTACTGCTGACCGCCGATGTCGTCGATGGCAGTCGGAAGCAGGCTGGTCGTCAGGTAGACGTTGGTCGCGTACAGCGCAACGCCGCCTGCGAGGACGGTAGCGGTGCCGAGGTATCGACCGCTCAGGAGTTGCCGCCAGGTTCCGGCGGGAGCATCGGTGGGGGAGTGCATGTTGTCGAAGGTAGAATCTCGAGTGCGCTTCAGGTCAATGTCGCGCAGCCATTGGGAGGCAGAATGATCCGTAAGAGTGACGAACTTCTCTCGATCGGTGAGGTATCGGAGCGCACTGGCGTCGCCGTGTCGGCTGTGCGCTACTACGAAACACTCGGTCTGGTTCCTGCGGAGCGGACGGCAGGAAATATGAGGAAGTTCCCGCGGCACTCGATCCGGCGGGTGTCGCTGATCCAGTTGGCAGTCAGGTTCGGGATACCTCTGGCCGAAGTTGCCGAAGTATTCGGATCGTTGCCGCAGGGTCGAACTCCGACGAAGAAGGACTGGCGCAAGATTTCCACGGAGTGGAATCAGCGCCTCGAGGATCGCAAGCAGGCCATCAACCGGATGCAGGACGAACTGACGGGCTGTATCGGCTGCGGGTGTCTGTCACTGAAAACATGCAACCTGCTCAACCCTGGAGACGAACTGGGCCGGGAGGGACCCGGCGCCAGGCGTCTCTGAAACTACTGTCGGTCACACTCTTTCGCGTGGCCGCGACTGGGCATTCCACCGACCACCACGACGCTCGATCTCGATGGGATGCGAGAAGCACTCGCTGATGTTCTGGGTGGTGATCACATCCTCGGCGAGGCCGCTGGCGGTCACGACGCCGTCCTTGATCAGAAGAGCATGTGTGGTGGTGCTGGGGATCTCCTCGATGTGGTGCGTCACGAGGATGCTGGCAAGTGACGGGTTCTGATTGCGGAGGTCGTCCAGTGCCGTCAAGAGTTGTTCGCGTGCAGCAAGATCGAGCCCGGTCGCCGGTTCGTCGAGCAGAAGCAGGCGCGGTTCGACCATGAGTGCGCGGGCGATCAGGGCTCGTCCCCGTTCGCCTTGGGACAAGTTGGGCCACAGTGCGTCCGAACGCGGACTCATTCCGAGTAGATCGATCAGTGCGTCGGCGTGAGCCTCTTGCTCCGGCGTCGGTGACCAGCGCGGCATCACCTCGGTGGTGTTGGTGAGGCCGGTGATCACGACGTTGCGGACGGTGATCGGAATTCCGATCGTGTGACGAGGGTTCACGTGCCCGATGTCCATCCGCAGTTCCCTCATGTCGACGCGGCCCAACTTGTGGCCGAGGACGTAAACGGAACCGCGAGTCGGGTGGGCGGTTGCTCCGAGCAGGCTCAGAAGCGTGCTCTTGCCCGCGCCGTTCGCGCCGAGGAGGACCCAGTGTTGTCCGGGTTCGATCGAAATGTTGATGTCTTTCAACAAGTATCGGCCGTCGCGGACGAGATCCACGTGTTCGGTCGACAGAACTGTGCCGGTGGGGTGTTGCACGAGAACTAACCTCTCTTAGGCGTCGAGCACACGCAGTCGTCGTAGGACGGTGTCGATGTTTGCTCGAGTTGCCGCTACCGCGGCTTCTGGGTCGGCGTCTTGAAGGGCCTCGACCAACTGATCATGGGCATGTGAGGTGTCGGGGACGCCGGCCTCGTGGGCCATCATCTCGACGAGGGATTCACGAAGGAGTGGACGCACCGACGTGAAAAGCGAGAGCAGAACTGCGTTTCCTGACAGTCGAACGACTTCGGTGTGGAAGTCGAGGTCGACGTCGACGAACTTCTCGACATCACCCTCGAAATGACTGTGTCGCATGGTCAGTCGACGCCGCAGGCCGTCGAGGTCCTCAGGTTGTACCCGCTCCGCGGCCAGTCTGGCGGCCTCGATCTCGAGTGCGCGACGGACTTCGAAGACCTCGAGGATCCTCGAGCGTCGAAGAAGTTTGGTGAATTCGTCGACGTGCTCGAGTTCGGACGCGGCAGCCACGAAGGTTCCGACGCCGTGTCGGACTTCGAGTAGTCCGTCGCGAGCGAGGAGGCGGATTGCCTCGCGAATCGAGGAACGCCCGACGCCGAGTTCGACGGCGAGGGCCGCCTCGCTCGGTATGCGCTCGGACGGCGCCCACGTTCCATGCATGATTCGCCCGCGCAGCAACTGTTCGAGTTGCGGTACCAGCGGACCACTGCGAAGTGTGAATCCTGTGTGGTCGTCGGACACTGCTTGCCTCTCGGGTGGGTACCGAAAGAGTAACAACTCATCAGACGTCTGAGGACTCGGGTGGCCGGTGTGTCGCCGTAGTGTTCACGCGGTCGAAGCGTGTCAGTTGCGGGTGACGCCGAGGAGCAGTGCGATCAGGTCGAGAGCCGTCTCGATCTCGGCCTTTTCTCGGCCGAGCAGGGGGGCGTAGAGGTGTACGTCGCAGATGCGAACGAGGGCTTCGCCCAGCACTTGCGGCGAGAGCGTGATCGTCAGTTGGCCGGCGTCGACCTGGGACTGCAAGATTTCGGCGGTGATGGAGGCGGAGATCGATTCGATGGAGCCGGGCATCATCGCGAGTTTGATGAACACCATCGGTTCGCGTTTGGTCAGCGCGCGCAGTTCTGTCGACGATTCCACCGATCGCATAACGCGGCCGAAGACGTCGAGAATGTACTCCGGACCTTGCCCCGACGCCTGTGACATCGCCTTTCGGTATGTCCGTTCGGTGGCCTCGGCCAGCACTGTTCCGAGCAGTTCGTCGCGGTTGCCGACCCAGCGGTACAGCGTCGCGCGGCCTACGCCGAGACGTTCGGCGAGCAGTGACATGTCGAGTGGTTCCTCCGCGAGGTACATGCTCGCGGCGGTGTCGATCGCGCGTCGGCGTTCGAGGTCGGTAGGCATCGGGACATTCTCTCCGGTTGTCCGGTACTGCACAATTTCGGCCGTTGAAAAATGGTGAGCCTCGGGGGATCGAGCCTATTGACGAACCTGGCCACGTGAGACACACTAGCTCATTGTCTCATGTTAGTGATGGCGATCACAGTCAGGGGTTCGATCGATGAGTTCAGTACAAACCGTTCGTGGGCCGGTGGATACAGCCGATCTGGGAAAGGTGTTGATGCACGAGCATGTCTTCGTTCTGGGTGAGGAGTTGCGCCAGAACTACCCCGACTACCCCGAACCCTGGGACGAGGAAGTACGGGTAGCGGACGCGGTGGCAAAGCTGACCGAGGTGAAGTCCCGCGGAATCAGCACGATCGTCGATCCCACGGTGATCGGCCTCGGCCGGTACATTCCGCGCATCGTCCGGATCAACGAGCAGGTCGATCTCAACATCATCGTTGCTACCGGCATCTACACCTACAACGACATTCCCTTCCAATTCCATTACACCGGAACGGGATTGCTGTTCGACGGCCCCGAGCCGATGGTCGAACTGTTCGTCAAGGACATCAGGGAAGGAATCGCCGGAACCGGTGTCCGAGCCTCCTTCCTGAAGTGCGCCATCGAGGAGCCGGGCCTTACCCCCGGCGTCGAGCGGGTCATGCGCGCGGTCGGACAGTCGCAGGTGGAAACGGGAGTGCCGATCACCGTGCACACCAATCCGCACACTGAATCCGGGCTGGTCGCGCAGAAGGTTCTGGCCGAAGAGGGTGCGGATCTGACCAAGGTGGTCATCGGTCACTCCGGCGACACCACCGATCTCGACTATCTGTGTGCGCTGGCCGATGCCGGTTCGCTACTGGGGATGGACCGTTTCGGTCTCGAACCGTTCCTGTCGTTCGAGGATCGTGTCAACACGGTGGTGGAGATGGCCCGTCGCGGTTACGCGGAGAAGATGGTTCTGGCACATGACGCGTCGTGTTTCATCGACTACTTCCCCAGTGCTGCAAGAGAAGCGGCACTTCCGAACTGGAACTACACCCACATCAGTGATGATGTCATTCCGGCGCTGCTCGAACGTGGTGTCACCGAAGACCAGGTCAAGGCGATGCTGGTGGACAACCCACGTCGGTACTTCGAGAGCTGAGATATGACCAACGTGTACGAGAGCAAGCCCTGGCTCGCCAATTACGACGCCGACACTCCGCCGAACGTAGACATCGAGCACGTCGACGCCCTCGCGATGTTCCGTGCTTCGCTGGAGCGCGATCGCACTGCCCCGATCATCAGGTACTTCGACAGGACCGTCAGCTTTGCCGAGCTCGACGAGATGTCGGATGCGCTTGCCGTAGCCCTCGCCAAGGATGGAATCGGGTTCGCAGACAGAGTTTCCTTTGTCCTGCAGAATGTTCCGCAGTTCGTGATCGCGACAGTCGCGGTCTGGAAGCTCGGTGCCGTCGTCGTTCCGGTCAATCCGATGTACCGCGACCGTGAGCTGTCCACCGTACTGGCCGACAGCGGAGCGGCGGCAGTCATCTGTCTCGAGTCCTCGGCCGAGACCGTGGCGACTGCGTCCGAGGGCACCGCAGTGCGACGGGTGATCACCACGTCGGAACTGGATTTTCAGTCGCGCGACGATGAACGGATCTTCGGTTCGGCGTCCAGGATTCGGCACGATGGATTTCCGGATCTACTGGAATTGATCGAGGCTCATCGAGGGCAGAAGCCCGAGAAGGTCGATCTGTCCCCGGAAGACCTTGCCTACCTTCCCTATACGTCAGGGACAACCGGCCCGCCGAAGGGGTCGATGAACACGCACTCAAATGTCGTGTTCGCAGCGCAGATCTATCGGGACTGGCTGGGGTTGCGCCCCGGCGGCGCGATGTTCGCGGTGGCGCCACTGTTCCATATCACCGGGTTGATCGGGCACGTCGCGGCTCCACTCCTAGCCGGCGCGCCCACGATTCTGACCTGCCGATTCCATCCCATCGTTGCAGCGGAGTCAATTTCGGAGCATCGGGCTACCGCGATCATCGGAGCGATCACGGTATTCATCGCGTGGACGGACAGCGCCGCAGTCTCGAAGGAATCTTTGAGCTCTCTCGAGTCGGTGTATTCGGGTGGCGCGCCGATCCCGCACGCGGCGTTGGAAGCGTTCCGGGCGAAGTTCGGTCACTACATTCACAACGGCTACGGGCTGACCGAGACGAACAGCCCGGCAATCGTGGTGCCGAATTCGCGTGAAGCGCCGGTAGATCCGGCGTCGGGGGCCGTTGCTGTCGGCGTACCGGTATCGAATACGTACGCCGAGGTGGTGGACGAGAACGACAAGCCGGTACAGGTCGGGGAGTACGGCGAGATCGTGGTCTCCGGTCCCCAGGTTGCACTCGGATACTGGAACAAGCCGGACGAGACCGCACATGCCATGCCGGACGGGCGTTTTCACACCGGCGACATCGGAGTCATGGACGGCGACGGTTGGTTTTACATCGTCGACCGGATGAAGGATCAGATAAATGCGTCGGGCTTCAAAGTGTGGCCACGCGAAGTGGAAGATGTTCTTTACGAACACCCCGCCGTACGAGAGGCTGCTGTCGTCGGTGTCATGGATCCGTATCGCGGCGAAACCGTGAAGGCCTTCGTGTCCTTCAAGGACGGTGCCGAGGCGACCACCGAGGATCTGGTCGAGTTCTGCAAGGAAAGGCTTGCAGCATACAAGTATCCACGCATCGTCGAGGTCATGAATGACCTCCCGAAAACAGTGAGCGGCAAGATTCTTCGTCGTGAACTGCGGGTACCGAACTAGATCTGCCTGACAAACGAATTGCCGGCCGCCGACAAGGTGAGCCGGCCATTCGTCGTGGTGGCTGACGAGCATCGGTAGGGGATTTAGTCCCCTATGCGGCAATGCATTTCAGTGATTGACATCACTCTTTTTGTATCGCAGACTGATCGCAACGCCACAGAGTTGAAGTTGGTGTCAGTTTCTACTTCTGGCCCGGTTCCGCTTCTCAACTCCCGGCGCGACGAGCGTCCGACCCATCGAGGAGTAACCCATGACGAGATCGGCAGTGGATTCGAGCACGCAGGCAGGGGGCCTGTCCGATCAGGAACGGAAGAAGAAGAAGGCGCACCGCAAACTTCTCGGCGCGGGACTGCTCGGCAGTTCCATCGAGTGGTACGACTTCTTCTTGTACGGAACGGCTGCGGCACTGGTCTTTCCGCATGTGTTCTTCCCCGATTCATCCGCACTGATGGGCACATTGCTCTCGTTCAGTACGTTCTGGGCCGGCTTCGTTGCCCGCCCCATCGGCGGTTTGGTCGCCGGACACTTCGGCGACAAGTATGGGCGTAAGCCCGCTGTCGTCACCTGCCTGTTGCTGATGGCTGTCGCGACGTTCCTGATCGGCGCGATCCCGAGTGCTTCGGCAATCGGCGTCGTCGCTCCGATTCTTCTGGTGACACTGCGATTCATCCAAGGTCTCGCCTGCGGTGGCCAGTGGGGCGGAATCGTCCTTCTCCTCACCGAATCCGCGAGTCCCAAGAAGCGCGGATTCTCAGGCACTTTCGGTCAGATGGGTGTCTCGTTCGGTGTAGTGCTGGGCAACCTGGTCTTCCTCGTCGCGACCGCGACCATTTCCAATGATGCATTCCTGAGCTGGGGTTGGCGAGTTCCGTTCTTCGCCAGCGCGCTGCTCTTCCCTGTGGTTCTGTACATCCAGACGAAGGTCGAGGACACGCCGGAATTCCTCGAGTTGCAGGAAGACGCCAAGAAGAACCAAAAGGACGTCGTCGTTCAGGCTCCACTGGCGCAGGCGCTCAAGGATCACTGGCGCAAGATTCTGCTCGGTTGCGGACTTCTGGCCGCCACCAATGCACTGTTCTACATCAGCATCGCCGGCGTGCTCAGCTACGGCACAACCGAACTGGGGTTGAAGCGGAACTCACTGCTCATCATCTCGCTCCTGAGCGCGTTGCTGACAGTCGGCGTGGTGCTGTGGTCCGGGAAGATGTCCGACAAGATCGGTCGTCGTCCGATGATCCTGATCGGCGCCGCGGCGATCGTGGTCTGGGCATTCCCGTACTTCTGGTTGATCAACACCAAGTCCCTGCCGCTGTTCTTCATCGCGGTGACGGTTGGCAGCGTGTTCCAGTCGATGACCTACGGGCCGATCGCGGCATACATGGGTGAGCTGTTCGCACCCAACGTGCGCTACTCGGCAGCATCGTTGGCCTACCAGTTGGCTGCGATCACGGTCAGCGGTGGCACTCCGTTCATCATGACAGCACTTATCGCGAAGACCGGAACCACGACATGGGTTGCCGTGTTCGTGGCACTCATGGGCTTGGTGACCTTCTTCAGTGCCTGGGTGCTGAAAGAGACCAACCCGAAGGAAGTTCGGGACGATCCGAACGCAATTCCGGGCGCGCACCTGTACGCCAAGTAACTCTTTCGGTTTCGAGCAGACGCCCGCTATCGGTCACCGGTAGCGGGCGTCTGACGTATAACTGGAGCATGGCTGCAGCACGCACAGGCTCCGAAGATGCTTCGTCGACAGTGTCACGGGAACTCCCCTCCACTCAGCGTGGTTTGCGTACGCGGCGAGCGTTGATCGATGCGGCCCGCACCGTTTTCGAACGGTCCGGCTATCTGGACTCGCGGCTGATCGACATCACTGTGGAGGCGCAGTGCTCGGCCGGTACCTTCTACACCTACTTCGCGAGCAAAGAAGAGATCTTCGCGGCAGTGATGGAGTTGGCACGCGAAGACATGATGCATCCGGGTATGCCGCACACTCCGAAAGGCGCGGATCCTGCTGAGGTCATCGCGGCGAGTAACCGCGCGTACCTCGAGGCGTACCGACGGAACGCGAAGCTGATGGGACTGCTCGAGCAGGTAGCAAGCATCGATCCGGAGTTCCGGGTTCTCCGCCTCGAGCGTGCTGACGCGTTTGTTCGACGCAACGCGCGCAGTATCGAGAAGCTGCAGAAGGCCGGACTGGCGGACGCGAATCTGGATCCGCTACTGACGTCTCGGGCACTCTCCGGGATGATCAGTCGACTTGCGTTCGGGTACTTCGTATCCCGCGGCGGCGAGGACGGCGCCGCCGGAGTGACCTTCGACGGTCTGCTCGATACCGTCAACCGGTTGTGGATCAACACTTTGCAATTCTCGCTACGCCGAAATTGATGTTGACGCCGGGTTCATGTTTGGTGTCTGATGGAGCAATGACACCTACGCGTACGGCAGTGCTCGTCGATTTCGGTGGAGTTCTCACCTCCAGTGTTCTTCAGGCCTTCGAAGACTTCGGGGCCTCGCTTGGCGGCGACCCACGACTTCCGTTGACCCTGCTCTCCCGCGACGACGTCTCGAAGAGACTGCTCTCCGATCACGAATCCGGAAAGATCGACCAGGAGGCCTTCGAAGCAGGATTCAGGGAACGGCTACGAGCGCACGGCGCCGTCGTGGACAGCGAAGGATTGGTCGACCGTATGCAGGCCGGGCTTGTCCGAGACGAAGAGATGGTGCGACTGATTGCGGACGTCAGAGCGGCGGGTCACCCTGTTGCGCTCGTGTCCAATGCTTTCGGGCGTGATTGCTACGCGGGTTTTGTGCTCGAGGACCTCGCCGACGAAGTGGTGATCTCCTCGGAAGTCGGGATTCGTAAGCCCTCTCGTCAGATCTACACCATCGCGTGCGAGCGGCTGGGTGTTGCGCCCGAAGGCGCCGTGATGATCGATGACCTGCAACAGAACCTCGACGGCGCGGCACGATTGGGGATCGCCGGCATTCTCCACACCGATGCGGAAAGCACTCGCAGTCAGTTGGAATCGACGTTCGGACTACTGCCCATGCAGTGAAACTGTAGGTTCTCGGTAACACTCGAATACTGCTGGAACACTTTTGGAGGAATGAATGATTGCTGTCATCGCGGATATCACCGTCAAAGACGGAAGCGGCGAACAGTTCGAAGCCGTAGTCGCCGAACTTGCCGAGAAGGTGCGCACGGAAGAGCCCGGAACGGTTCTGTATCAACTGATCCGCTCGAAGACGGATACGAATTCCTACAAGTTCATGGAGCTGTATCAAGACGGTGCTGCGATCAAGGCCCATGGATCGTCCGAGCATTTCCAGGCCGCAGGAAAGGCGATGGCGCCCTTCCTCGCAGGCGCCCCGCAGATCGAGTACTTCGACGCACTCTGAGCGTATGGACAGGGCACTCTGAGCGCATGGACAGGTGAACCCCGGCGAAATCTCGCCGGGGTTCACCTGTGTTTTCAGTTCTGCTTCTGGGCGAGGAGTTCGGTGCGGTCGATCGATCGCTTGAGGATCTTTCCCGTCGAACCCTTCGGGAGCGCGTCGATGAACTGGACGACCCGCGGAATCTTGTAGGCGGACAGACGTTCCCGAGCCCACGAGGTGACGTCATCTGCTTCGAGGTCGGAGCCTGGGCGCACGGCCACCACCGCCGCAACCTCCTCGCCGTAGTAGTCGTCGGGTATACCGATCACCGCGGCCTCGATGATGTCGGGGTGCTGGTAGAGCACCTCTTCGACCTCGCCTGGATAGACGTTGTATCCACCGCGGATGATGAGGTCCTTGACGCGGTCGACGATGCGAAGGTCACCGTCGGCGTCGGTCTCGCCGAGGTCTCCGGTGCGGAACCATCCGTCGTCGGACAGGACGGCGGCCGTGTCGGCCGGGCGCTTCCAGTAGCCCTTCATGACCGTCGGTCCTTTGATGAATACCTCGCCCACTGTGCCTGCCTGGCAGACATTTCCGTCGTGATCACGGACCTCGACCTCGGTGCGCGGTACGGCGCGGCCGGTGTATCCGATCTTTGCGACGCGGTCGATGCTGTTGAAAGTTCCGAATGCGCTCGTCTCGGTCAGGCCGTAGCCCTCGAGGATTGTGCAGTTGAACCGTGCTTCGAAGGCGCGAGCGACTTCACCGGGAAGTGATGCGCCACCGGAGATTGCGATCCGCAGTTGTTCGAAGTCGGAGCTGTCCACGTCGGCTGCGGCGTGCAGCATGGCATTCCACATGGTGGGGACGCCCGCCATGATGGTGAGCTTGTCCCGACGCACCAGGTCGAGCATGGCGGCCGGGTCGAACCGGGCGAGCAGGGACAGTGATCCGCCGCCGGTGAAGGTTGCCATCATCACCGAACCCTGGCCGAAGATGTGAAAGAGCGGCAGTCCGGTACCGGTGCGGTCCGAGGGATTTCCGCGGCTGCTCTCGGCGCCGATCTCACCGGCAGACAACAGATTCCCGACCGTCAGCTGAGCGCCCTTCGGACGTCCGGTGGTACCGGAGGTGTAGAGAATCGCCGTGGTGTCCGCTGTGTCGCGGTCGACCACCGTTGCCGGTGGATGGTCGGCCTTCGCCGATTCTTCGGTGAGCGTCCACACCGGGACGCCGCGCGCACTCCCTGCATCCTGAACTGCGGGACCGAGCTGGTGCCAGGCGATCGCCAGCGAAATCTCGGCGTCGTCCAGTACGTACTCGACTTCGGGTTGCGCCGACATCGTGTTGATGGGCACCACGACACAACCTGCAGCCTGAATCCCCATGTATGCCACGATGAATTCAGGCACCGACGGCGCCGCGAGCAGAACCCGGTCGCCGATGCTCAACCCTTCGTCGCGAATGCGGCCGGCGAACGCCAGAGACGCGTCGTGAAGCTGTCGGTATGTCCAATGACTATCCGTGCCGCGAATTGCAATATTTTCCGGAGTGGCTTCCGCGTGACGGGTCACCGGGTCGAGAACGCTAACCATGGTTCTGCCTTTCGGGAGGAATCGACCGATTGTGTGTCCTGGGTCTCACCAGAGCGTACACTTGAATCCGGCGTCAACATCGAGTCTGCTGGGATTGTCCCGAAAATGATGTTGATCGGAAGGATGAGGAGCGCACCGTGCTCGACGACGAATCGCGAATTGCCGCCTTACCGGTGGCTCCGCCCGCGCTGCTCCGGGATCGACCGACCACCGAGCGGGGGACACGCACGCGTGCGGCATTGGTTGCTGCTGCCCGTAAGGTTTTCGAGCGCAGTGGCTATCTCGATGCACGTTTGATCGACATCGCAAAAGAAGCCGGTTGCGCGACGGGATCGTTCTACACGTACTTCGCGAACAAGGAAGAGGTGTTCGCCGCCGTCCTCGAGGTCGCGCGAGACGACATGATGCACCCGGGCATGGGACGCGTTGCGAGCGCGGACGATCCGTACGCCGTGCTCGAGGCAAGTAATCGAGCGTATCTGGCCGCGTATCAACGCAATGCGAAGTTGATGGGGCTCATGGAGCAGGTTGCTCACATCGACCCGGAGTTCCGGAAGTTCCGCAGCGAGCGTGCCAATGCGTTCATACGCCGTAATGCCCGCGGGATCGCAGATCTGCAGTCCCGCGGCATCGCGGACACGGCGCTGGATCCGATGACGGCGTCGATTGCTCTGTCCGGCATGGTGAGTCGACTCGCCTACAGTCTGTTCACCCTTCGTGAGGGTGAGGTGGACGGGCGTTCACCGGAGTTCGATCAGATTGTCGCCACTGTGACCGATCTGTGGGCGAACGCTCTGAAGTTCCCCGACCGTCTCTGACGAGGTGGGCCGCCCCGGCTGCATCGATGTTCGAGCGGCCGGGCGTCCCAGTCTCGGTTCAGCTCTTTTCGGTTCAGCTCTTTTCGACGACGCGAGCGACGGATTCGGCGACCACGACGGGCTTGTCGGAACCCTCGCGCTCGACCACCTGGCTCATCTTCACTTGGATTCCGCCGGGCAACTGCTCCGCGGACACGACGGTTGCGCGCATGCGGACCCGGGATCCCACGGGAACGGGAGCGGGGAAGCGAACCTTGTCGTAGCCGTAATTGAGGCTGTGGGCGAAGCCGTCGAAGTGGATGAGTTGGTAGGAGAACTGGGGTCCCAGTGAGAGGCTGAAGAGTCCGTGCGCGATCGTGCTGCCGAGCGGGCTCGATGCGGCTCGTTCCGGGTCGACATGAATCCACTGATGATCGTTTGTGGCTTCGGCGAACGCGTTGATGCGCTCCTGGGTGATGTCGTACCACTCCGTCGGGCCAAGTTCCTGGCCGATGAGCTTCTCGAGCTCGGCGAAGGTGGACGGGCGGACGGGCAATTGGTTTTCAGTCATCGTTATCCCTTTACTCGCAGTTCAGGAGGACGGAACGGGCCGTTCGGGTGACCGTCGCGATTCGACGGTTGAAACTGACGCCGGATTCAACTATACATGAGGGGAGACGTGGATCACTGTCAGCGCGTAGGTATGACGCAAGCGAGAGGAATCGCTCATGAAGGTTGCCCAGAAGGTAGCAATTGTCACCGGTGGCGGCGGGGGAATCGGCGGTGCACTGGCCGAGCGACTGGCTGCCGAGGGTGCTCGCGTCGTAGTGGCTGACCTGGACGGGGCAGCAGCTTCGGCAGTAGCAGAGGCGATCAACGCGGAGCGTCCCGGAGCGGCCGTGTCTGCCGGTGGCGACGTCTCCGACGAGACGGTCATTGCGGGCCTGATCGCGCAGGCGGAAAAGGAATTCGGCCCGGTCGACCTCTACTTCGCCAATGCCGGCGTTACCGGTGGCATGGGCCTCGACATCAGTGAAGACGTCTGGGACACGACGATCGACGTCAACGTTCGCGCCCACATTCGCGCTGCCAGGCTCCTCGTCCCCGGCTGGACGGAGCGCGGGGAGGGCTACTTCATCAGCACGGCCTCTGCGGCCGGCTTGCTCAGTCAGGTCGGGTCCGCCGCGTACTCGGTGACCAAACATGCCGCGGTCGCGTTTGCCGAGTGGCTCTCGATCACCTACGGAGATCAGGGTGTTCGCGTCAGTTGCCTGTGCCCGATGGGCGTCAACACCAAGCTTCTCTACGAAGGTGAGAACTCCGGCGATCCGGTCGGCAAGGCCGCAACCGGAGCCGTGCTTGCGGCAGGCAATGTTCTCGAGCCTGCCGAATGCGCCGAAATCGTTCTTGCGGCAGTGGATGCCGAAGAGTTTCTCATCCTTCCGCACAAGAACGTGCTGGACATGTACCGGCAGAAGGGCGCCGACTACGACCGTTGGCTGCGCGGGATGCGCCGGTACCAGGCGTCGCTCCTCGCGGGAACACGATGACCGAGGAACTCGTCCTCTCCGAGCAGAGAGGAGCGGTGCTGGTTCTGACATTCAATCGGCCCCGCGTTCTCAACGCGTGGACCAACGAGCTCGAAGATCAGTACTACGACTTTCTGGCCGTGGCAGACGAAGATCCCAGTGTCCGAGCAATTGTTGTCACCGGCTCCGGCCGAGGATTCTGCTCGGGGGCTGACCTCGGCAATTTGAAGAACGTCGGCGAAGTCTCCGAAAGTGATCTTGTCCGGCCGCGAGACCGTCATTTCCCGACCACCATCCGCAAGCCGCTGATCGCCGCCGTCAACGGCGTCGCTGCCGGGCTCGGAATGGTCGAGGCTCTGTACTGCGACGTTCGTTTCGGTTCGAGCGCAACACGATTCACTACCGCGTTCGCGCGTCGAGGCCTGATTGCGGAGTACGGCATCTCCTGGATGTTGCCCCGCTTGGTCGGGCACAGTCGAGCAGTCGATCTTCTGCTTTCCAGCCGGATGGTGGACGCCGACGAGGCGTACCGCATCGGTCTGATCGACCACCTGGTCACCGGCGGTGACGTTCTGGATGCGGCGATTGCTTACGCCGAGGACATCGCGGCGAACTGCTCGCCGACGTCCCTCTCCGTCATCAAATCTCAGATGAGTGCCGACGCGCACTCGACCTTCACTGATTCCGCCAGGCATGCGGAATCGCTGATGCTGAACGCATTTCACGGCCCGGATGTCGTCGAGGGTGTCAACAGCCATCTCGAACATCGAGCCCCCAATTTTCCTTCCCTCTCTGTCAGGAGTTCACATGTCAGTGTTTGAGTTCTCGGATCGCACCAAGAAGTACCAGGCCGAACTGCTCGATTTCATGGACAAGCACGTTTACCCGGCCGAAGCGGTCTACGAAGAGCAGATGCGTGAGTCCGGTAACCCGCACTTTCAGCCGCCGATCATCGACGACTTGAAGAAGGAAGCCAAGGCCCGCGGGCTGTGGAACCTCTTCCATCCCCATCCCGAATGGGGCCCCGGCCTGACCAACCTGGAATACGCACCGCTCGCGGAGATCATGGGCCGCAGCCACCTGGCCTCCGAGGCCACCAACTGCGCCGCTCCGGACACGGGAAACATGGAGGTGCTCACGCTCTTCGGCACCGACGAGCACAAGGAGAAGTACCTCAAGCCGCTTCTCGAAGGCGAAATTCGTTCCGCTTTCGCGATGACCGAGCCCGAGGTTGCCAGCTCCGACGCCACCAACATCCAGCTCCGTATGGACCGTGACGGCGACGAGTACGTGCTGAACGGCCGTAAGTGGTTCGCTTCCAACGCCTTGCACCAGAACTGCAAGGTTCTGATCGTCATGGGTAAGACCGACTTCAATGCCGCCACCCACCGTCAGCAGTCGATGATGGTCGTGCCGATCGATGCTCCCGGCGTCACGATCCTGCGCAACCTGCCGGTTTTCGGCTACCAGGACCGCGAAGGACACGGCGAGATCACTTTCGAGGACGTGCGCGTCCCGGCCAAGGACATTCTCGCCGGTGAGGGTGAAGGATTCGCGATCAGCCAGGCCCGCCTCGGCCCCGGCCGCATCCACCACTGCATGCGTGCAATCGGAATGGCCGAGCGCGCACTGGAACTGATGTGCAAGCGCGCATCCACCCGCATCACCTTCGGGAAGCCCGTCAGTGACAACGCGAATATCCAGGACTGGATCGCCGAGGCTCGTATCGATATCGAGATGGTTCGACTCCTCACGCTCAAGGCCGCACACATGATGGACACGGTGGGCAACAAGGAAGCGCGCACCGAGATCGCAGCCATCAAGGTTGCGGCACCGAACATCGCGCTCAAGATCATCGACCGCGCCATCCAGGTTCACGGCGGTGGCGGCGTCACCGACGACTTCCCGCTCGCGATGGCTTACGCCCACATGCGCACCCTTCGCCTGGCCGACGGCCCGGACGAGGTGCACAAGCGCGCCATCGCCAAGCAGGAACTGCGCAAGTACCGCGAAGTCAAGGCGAACTGACATGGCAGGACTGGATCTCACCGGTAAGACGGCCATCGTCACAGGCGCATCGCGGGGCATCGGCCTCGCGACCGCGCAGGCGATTGCGGCGGCGGGCGGAAACGTCGTACTGACTTCGCGCTCACAGGAATCCGCAGATGCGGCTGCCGCGCAGGTGAACGGCAACGCGATCGGCGTCGGCGCTCACGCGACGGACGAGGATGCTGCACGCAAGTGCGTCGAGCAGACGATCGAGCGTTTCGGCAGTCTCGACATCTTGGTGAACAACGCGGGCACCAACCCGTCGTTCGGGCCGATCATCAACCAGGATCACTCGCGCTTCGCCAAGACTTTCGACGTCAACGTGTGGGCTCCAGTCCTGTGGACCGGCCTCGCAGCGCGGGCCTGGATGGGCGAGCACGGTGGTTCCGTGGTCAACACCGCTTCGATCGGCGGCATGGCGTTCGAGGCGGGAATCGGTACGTACAACGCGTCGAAGGCTGCTCTGATCCACATCACCAAGCAGTTGGCGCTCGAGTTGTCACCGAAGATTCGTGTCAACGCCGTTGCGCCGGGAGTGGTGAGAACCAAACTCGCCGAAGCTCTGTGGAAAGAACACGAAGAAGCGGTGTCCGCGTCGACTGCTCTCGGACGCATCGGTGAACCCGAGGACGTGGCCGCTGCCATTGCCTTCCTGGTTTCGGATGCAGCCCAGTGGATCACCGGTGAGATCATGACCATCGACGGTGGCCAGTTGTTGGGTGACGCACTCCCGTTCCGGCAGGGAGCGTCCGTCGGTGGCTAGCGTCGGAGTAGTGGGACTCGATACCGAAGCGGTCACCGGGTGGATCGCAGGCCTGGGGATCGACTTTTCCGGGCCGTTGTCCTTCGATCGAATCGGCTTGGGGCAATCGAATCTCACGTACCTGGTTCGCGATCACGACGGCAATCGCTGGGTGCTACGACGCCCACCGCTGGGGCATCTGCTGGCCTCGGCTCACGACGTGGCGCGTGAGGCTCGAATCCTGAGCGCTCTCGAATCCACCGACGTGCCTTCGCCGCGAGTATTCGGGTTGACCGAGGATCCTGCCGTCACCGAAGTTCCGCTGCTCCTCATGGAATTCGTGGACGGCGAAGTGGTGGACCGAATGCCTCTTGCGGAGGCGTTGTCGGAAGATCGTCGCCGGGCAATCGGAATCTCGCTCGCTCAGACGCTGGCGAAGATACACGCCGTCGACCTCGAGCAGGCCGGTCTCGACGACCTGGCAAGCCACAAGCCCTACGCTGCACGGCAGTTGAAGCGTTGGGGAGGTCAATGGGAACAGTCGAAGACGCGGGAATGCCCTGATCTCGACGATCTCACCCGACGCCTGATTGCAGCCCAGCCGGATCACACTGAAACCACGTTGGTGCACGGCGACTTTCACCTACGCAATGTGATCACCTCGGCGAGCAACGGCGAAGTTGTCGCGGCCCTCGACTGGGAACTGTGCACACTCGGTGATCCGTTGGCGGACGTCGGAAGCTTGTTGGCGTACTGGCCGGCGGCTGGTGAGAATACCGGCGGCGATTTCCCGGCATCGGCACTCCCGGGATTCCCCTCGCGAGAGGAGATCTCCCGGATCTATCTCGAGGCCACCGGACGGGATCCTGCTGCGCTGAAGTTCTGGCACACGTTGGGACTGTGGAAGATTGCCGTGATCGCCGAGGGCGTGATGCGTCGCGCCCGCGACGAACCGCAGAATGCCGCCGAGAGCGGAACTCCCACCGTGGAACGTATTGACGCCTTGGTCGCCAAAGCCAGGGAAATTGCAGATCAGGCCGGGATCTGACGAGATCGTCCGGTGTCCGTCGAATCACGAAAGTATGGAGGGCCAGTGAGCCAGGAACGTAGAACCGCAATTGTCACGGGTGCAGCACGCGGAATCGGTGCGGCAGTAGCGAAGCGACTGTCGGAAGACGGTTTTGCCGTCGCCGTGCTCGACCTCGACGAAGCGGCGTGTGCCGGAACCGTCGACGCGATCAAGGCCGCAGGCGGACAGGCGCTGGCCGTCGGCGCTGACGTCTCCGACGAGGCTTCGGTCGCTGCAGCAGTTGATCGTGTGGCCGCAGAACTGGGTGCACCCACCGTACTGATCAACAATGCCGGCATCACTCGCGACAACCTTCTGTTCAAGATGAGCGTTGCCGAGTGGGATTCGGTGATGAACGTCCACCTGCGCGGAGCGTTCCTCATGTCGCGTGCGGTGCAGAAGTACATGGTGGAAGCGAAGTTCGGCCGCATCGTGAACCTCTCGAGCACGTCGGCTCTCGGCAACCGCGGACAGGTCAACTACTCCGCGGCGAAGGCCGGCATGCAGGGATTCACCAAGACATTGGCCTTCGAGCTGGGCAAGTTCGGCGTGACCGCGAACGCTATTGCCCCCGGATTCATCGAAACCGAGATGACCGCCGCAACGGCCGAGCGCATGGGCGTCGGCTTCGAGGACTTCAAGACCGCTGCCGCTTCGCAGATTCCGGTCAACCGTGTCGGTCAGCCCGAGGACATCGCGCACACCGCGTCGTTCTTCGTCAGCGAAGGCGCGGGCTTCGTTTCCGGTCAGGTCGTCTACGTCGCCGGTGGACCGAAGGACTGACCGTCCGCTCACCGCTCGAACCGAAGGAATGGGCATGGCTTTCGACGAAGAGGCAGTATCGCGTGATCTCACCGACAAGGTGAACACGCTTCTCGCGGAGAACGATCCGAACAGCGTGTCGGTATCGGATTTCCTCGGCGCACGATTCGACGCCGGACTGGCGTGGGTTCATTTCCCCGAAGGTCATGGGGGACTCGGTGTACCGCAGAGCTTTCAGCGTCAGGTGAACGCTCAGCTGGAGGCCGCCGGCGCACCCGGCCCGGCCACCGGCAAGAACGGGATCGGACTCGGCATGGCGGCACCGACCATCGCCGCCTTCGGTACCGAGGAGCAGAAGCAGAAGTTCCTGCGCCCGTTGTGGACTGCGGAGACGGTCTACTGCCAGCTGTTCAGTGAACCGGGCGCAGGTTCGGACCTCGCGGCCGTCGCCACCCGCGCTGTCCGCGACGGCGACGACTGGATAGTCAACGGGCAGAAGGTATGGACGTCGGGTGCGCAGAACGCGCAGCTGGCGATTCTGGTGGCCAGGACTGATCCGTCGCGCTCCAAGCATGCGGGTCTGAGCTACTTCATCTGCGACATGACCGATCCGGGCGTCGACGTCCGTCCGCTGCGCCAAATCACCGGCGAGGCCGAATTCAACGAGGTATTCCTCACGGACGTCAGGATTCCGGACGCCAATCGCCTCGGAGCCGAAGGTCAGGGATGGAAGGTTGCGACCACCACCCTGAACAACGAGCGGGTTGCCATCGGTTCGGGCGCACCGCGTGAGGGCGGCATGATCGGAAAAGTCGCTCAGGCCTGGCGTGACGAGCCCGAGCTGCGTAACCCGGCGATGCACGACGAGTTGATGCGACTCTGGACCGAATCCGAAGTTGCGCGTCTGACCGGGGAGCGACTGCGCCAGCAGCTCGCCGCCGGCCAGCCCGGCCCCGAAGGCTCGGGAATGAAGCTCGCGTTTGCCGGTTTGGCCCAGCAGATTTCTGGATTCGACCTCGAACTGCACGGCGAAGCCGGTCTGCGCTACGACGACTGGACACTGCGTCGACCGGATTCCGTCGACTTCACCGGGCGTGAACCCGGATACCGGTACCTGCGAGCCAAGGGCAATTCGATCGAGGGCGGAACGTCGGAGATCCTGCGCAACGTCATCGCAGAACGTGTACTCGGGTTGCCGCCCGAGCATCGCGTCGACAAGGACATCGCCTGGAAGGACCTACCCCGATGAGCGCCGATCTGCTGTACTCCGAGACCGAACAAGATCTGCGAGCCAGCGTCAGACGACTGCTGAGCGAGCGGGCCGGCGCCGACACCGTGGTCACGGCGTACGACGACGTGTCCGCCGACTTCACCGGGCTGTGGAAGTCGCTGGCGTCGGAACTCGGTTTGGCGGGACTGCTGGTACCCGAGGAACTGGGCGGGGCAGGTGCGTCGACGCGTGAGGCGGCGGTCGTGATGGAGGAGATCGGACGTGCGGTCGCTCCCGTTCCGTTCTTCACCAGCGCGGTGCTGGCGACGACGGCGTTGCTGAAGGCCGGCGAGACCGAGGTGCTCGGTCAATTGGCAGCGGGGGATTCGACGGCTGCTCTGGTCGTCCCGTTGTCCACTGCACCAGGAACTTTCACACCTACTGTCAAGGCAACGGCGAGTGGACTCGTCGGCAGCGTCACGACGGTTGCCGGCGTCGCCGAGTCCGATGTTCTTGTTGTTCCGGTTGCCGGTGAGAGCGGCCTGGAGCTGCATACCGTTCGGATCGCCGACGCCACCGTCACGCCGGTTCTGTCCCTGGACATGACGCGCCGATTGGCGGACGTCGAGTTCTCGGGTTCGTCGTCGGTCCGTGTCGACAGCGGCAATGCGGCGCAAGCGGTTGAGGAAGCGTTGCTCTGCGGGAGCGCACTTCTGGCGTCCGAACAGTTCGCTGTAGCTCAGTGGTGCCTCGAAACGACTCTCGCGTATGTGAAGGAGCGCAAGCAGTTCGGCCGGGCGATCGGTTCGTACCAGGCGATCAAGCACCGCCTCGCCGATCTCTGGCTCGAAGTCAGCTCTTCGGGCGCGGCAGCACGCTATGCGGCGGACACCTATGCACGCGGCGACGAAGATGCGGCGATCGCAGCGACGGTGGCCCAGGCATTCTGCAGCGGCGTCGCGGTTCATGCTGCCGAGGAGTGCGTCCAACTTCATGGTGGTATCGGAATGACGTGGGAGTATCCGGCGCACCTGTACCTCAAACGGGCGAAGAGCGATCAGCTGTCGCTGGGAACCGCGTATCAGCATCGGGCACGCCTCGCCGAGTTGGTCGACCTCCCGATCTCGTCCTGAAACTCACCCACTATCTGTCTGGAGAATTGCTGTGAAGGCTTGGCGCGTCAACGAACTCGGTCAACCCCGCGATGTGCTCGCGTTGGAGGAGACCGCGGATCCCACCCCGAATGCGACGGAGATGTTGGTCAAGGTGCTGGCGGCTCCGGCCAACTTCCCCGACGTCCTCATGTGCCGCGGTGAGTACCAGATCAAGCCGCCGCTGCCCTTCACACCCGGTGTCGAACTGTGTGGTGAAGTGGTCTCGGTCGGTGAATCGGTGACCAAATTCGCAGTGGGGGACCGGGTGATCGGTAATCCGAGTCTGCCGTCCGGCGGATTCGCCGAGTACTCGGTACTGGATCAGAACAACACGTTCCCGGCGCCGTCGGCTCTCGACGACGCGGAAGCATCCGCTCTGAGCATCGGCTATCAGACAGCGTGGTTCGCTCTGCATCGCCGCACCCAACTGCTCGAGGGTGAGACGTTGTTGGTCCACGCTGCTGCGGGTGGTGTCGGTAGTGCGGCAGTGCAACTCGGCAAGGCGGCAGGCGCCAAGGTGATCGGTGTCGTCGGCGGCCCGGACAAGGCCGAGTACGCGCGCAAGCTCGGCGCCGACCTCGTCGTAGACCGTCACAGTGAGGACTTCGTGGCAGCGGTCAAGGAGTTCACCGGCGGCAAGGGCGCCGACGTGGTCTTCGATCCGGTCGGCGGCGACGCATACGCGAAGTCCACCAAGTGCATCGCCTTCGAGGGACGGATCGTCATCATCGGCTTCGCCGGTGGCACGATCCCGCAGCCGGCACTCAATCACGCTCTCATCAAGAACTATTCGATCATCGGACTGCACTGGGGGCTGTACAAGGCCTACAACCAGCAGGCCATCGACGACTGCCACGTCGAGCTCACCAGGCTCGCCGATGCCGGCTTGGTCAAACCACTGATCAGTGAGCGGCTGTCGTTGACGGACGTTGCCGACGGTATCGGTCGCCTCGGCGACGGCACCACGGTCGGTCGCGTCGTGTTCCAGCCCTGATTCTTGCTGTGCGCCTTTATTAACCCCCGGCGGTTAATAAAGGCGCACAGCACTTCGTGTTCGACGAAAGGATTCCCCGATGAGGCAAGCTGTCATCGTTTCCACCGCCCGTACCCCGATCGGTAAGGCGTACCGCGGCGCGTTCAACAACACTCAGGCTCAAGAGCTTGCTGCACATGCCATTTCGAATGCAGTTCAGCGCGCGGGCCTCGAGGGCGGCGAGGTCGAGGACGTCATCCTCGGCGCCGCGCTGCAGCAGGGCTCTTCCGGCGGCAACGTCGCACGGCAAGCGGTGCTGCGGGCCGGGCTTCCGGATTCGGTTTCCGGAATGACGATCGACCGTCAGTGCTCGTCCGGTCTCATGGCCATCGCAACCGCAGCCAAGCAGATCGTGGACGACGGAATGCAGATCGCGGTCGGCGGCGGAGTCGAATCGATCTCGTTGGTCCAGAACGATCACATGAACAACTTCCGCGCGGCTGATCCGTGGCTGAAGGAAAACAAGCCGTCGATCTACATGCCGATGCTGCACACGGCCGAGATCGTCGCCGAGCGCTACGGAGTCACCCGCGAGCAGCAGGACGAGTTCGCGCTCGTCTCCCAGCAGCGGACCGCAGCGGCCCAGGACGCAGGTCGGTTCGATCGCGAGATCGTCCCGCTGCCCTCGATCAAGCAGGTGCAGGACAAGGAGACGGGTGAGATCCGCAGCGAGTCCGTGACGCTGACCCGCGACGAAGGCAACCGCGCTTCCACCACGTTGGAAGGGCTGTCGAGTCTGCGACCGGTTCTGGCCGACGGGACTGTCAGTGCTCATTCGTCCATCACTGCGGGCAACTCGTCTCAGCTCTCCGACGGCGCTTCGGCGTCGGTGCTGATGGAGGCAGGCGAGGCGGAACGCCGCGGGTTGGCGCCTCTCGGTATCTACCGTGGCATGGCTGTCGCGGGTTGCGCTCCCGACGAGATGGGCATCGGACCGGTGTTCGCGATTCCGCGTCTGCTGGATCTTCACGGCCTGAAGGTCGACGACATCGATCTCTGGGAACTCAACGAGGCCTTCGCCTCTCAGGCCCTGTACTGCCGCGACAAGCTCGGGATCGATCCCGAGAAGTACAACGTCGACGGTGGCGGTATCTCCGTCGGCCATCCGTACGGAATGACGGGGGCTCGTCTGGTCGGCCATGCTCTTCTTGAAGGAAAACGGCGCGGAGCCAAGCTCGTGGTGGTGACCATGTGCATCGGCGGCGGTATGGGTGCTGCCGGGCTTTTCGAGGTCGCATGAGCTTGATCGAGGGACTGTTCGACGTCAGTGGCAAGACCGTTGTGGTCACCGGTGGATCACGCGGTATCGGATACATGATCGCTCGCGGGTTTGTCGAAGGCGGAGCGACGGTCGTCATTTCGGCCCGAAAGGCCGAAGCCTGTGACGAAGCCGCGCGAGAGCTTTCGGAGTTCGGCACCTGCATTTCGCATCCGGCCGATCTGTCCACGGACGAGGGGGTCGAGAGCCTCGCTGCGAAGGTCGCCGAGATTTCGCCGACGCTCGACGTACTGGTCAACAACGCCGGTGCCACGTGGGGAGCTCCCGTCGACGATTTTCCGGCCGCAGGCTTCGACAAGATTTTCGACATCAATGTCAAGGCAATCTTCCTCCTGACGCAGAAGCTGTTGCCGCAGTTGCGGTCTGCAGCCACGGCGGAAGATCCCGCGCGCGTGATCAATATCGGATCGATCGACGGACTCGTGGTGTCGGGGTCGGAGAACTTCTCGTACGGAGCCAGTAAGGCTGCGGTGCACATGTTGACGCGCAAGCTCGCGGCAACGCTTGCGGGGGAACAGATCACGGTCAATGCCATTGCGCCGGGCCCGTTCCCGTCGAAGATGATGGCATTCCTCCTCGAGGACGAGCAAAGTGCAAAGGCTGTGGCGGACTCGGTCCCGTTGGGCAGGGTCGGAACTCCCCAGGATGCTGCAGGTCTTGCCATTTTCCTGGCTTCACGTGCCGGGGCTTATCTGACCGGCGCGGTGATTCCACTCGACGGCGGTGCGAGCGGAGCGCGCTGACCTACTGACTGATCTTCTCTGTCCGAAAAGGCCTGAAAGTCTGAACTACTATGACTTTCAGGCCTTTTCGCGTCTTTGTCTGATTGGGTTATCTGTGACTGCAGTTGCTAGATTGTCCGAGGTTCGGGGGGAACGACGACGACAACACCAACAATCCCGGCCATGGGGGAGTCATGTTTCGCGCGGGGAGATCGTTGGGGGTGTTCGGGGTAGTTGCTGCTCTGGCAGCTGCTGCCGTCACGGCGGTGGCTTCGCCGGCGATGGCTGCGCCGGGCTGCGTCGGAGTCAGTGGCGTCGGTAGTAGCGGTGGTCCGGCCAATGCGGCGCCGTGGCTCAACGGCAACACCGGAGGGTTGCCAGGTTTATCCGGTCGTACTACCGCGATCGAAAAGGTCACCGGCACATACAGTCCCAACAAGACAGTTGATCGCTTCAATGTCCTGGGTACCGACCTCGGCATCATGTGGGACAACGGTGCGGGGCAGATTCTGACGGCTTTCGGCGATACCACCGGGCTCAGTCGTAACCCCGGCTGCGACGGTTTGGTGGGCGAGTGGCGAAGCAATGTACTCTTCCGCAGCTCGGATCGGGTACTCGCCGACGGGATGCGCATCGACAGCGCGCCGAAGGACGGTGCCGGTCAGGCGCGTGAGATCATCTCCGGTCTGAAGATTCCGGGCGTCGAGGCCTCCAGCATCCCCACGAGCGGCATCGCAGTGAACGGTGTGCAGTATCTGAGCTACATGTCGGTGCGCAACTGGGGCGAGGCCGGGCAGTGGAGTACAAACTACTCACAGATTGCTACCTCCTCGGACAACGGCGAGACGTGGACCACTCGTCCGGAAACTCTGCGCCCCAACATCGGTGGGGTTCTTCCCGCGGGTGTCGCCCCCGTCGCCGGTAGCGAGAACTTCCAGATGAGCTCGATGGTGAAGGACGGCGGGTTCGTCTACAACTACGGAACCCCCGCGGGACGATCCGGCGAGGTTCGACTTTCTCGCGTGCCCGAGGGGGCGATCCTCGATCTTTCCGCCTACGAGTACTGGAATGGAAACGGCTGGATCCTTGCCGATCCCGCTGCGGCCGTACCCGTCATGGACGGCCGCATCGGTGAGGTCTCCGTTCAGTACAACGAGTTCCTCGGCAAGTTCGTGGCGATGTACGCCGACGCGTTCAGTTCGATCGTGATGCGAACCGCTCCCAGTCCGGTCGGTCCGTGGACGGCACCGGAGACACTGGTCAATCTGGTCGAGGTTCCCGGTATCTACGCCGCATACATCCACCCGTGGTCCAGTGGTTCGGATCTGTACTTCCTTGCCACCACGTGGGCCGACTACAACGTCATGTTGATGCGTACGACGCTCGTTCGCTGATCCGGCTCACGCTTGCGTTTGCTGGAGGTACACGATCTCCTCGGTGATCGGCGCGTCGTCATCGGCGTCGGTCGGCGGTTCTTGTCGGCGGCGCCACCAGATGGTGAACAGGACGGCTCCGATCACCAAGGCAGCCAGAGCGATTACCGCCACCCAGAATTTCGGGCCGTAGTATCCGACAAGGACCATGCGCATGGCGTTGCGCGCCCACGTGAGTGGCATCAGAGCGTGCAGCCACTGCAGAACCGTCGGCATCTGTTCGATGGGGTATACCGCGCCGAAGGCGAAGATCTGAATCATCAAGGCGCCCAGAGCGATGAAGGTTCCGTTGACGGCACCGAACACAACGGTGAAGAGCCTGCCCGAGCTGACCGCGGCGGCACCCACCAGGATCATCACTGCGATCATCGCCAGAACACTAGGTGGTTCGACGTTTGCCACGGTCAGTGACACCACCGACAACACGAGCGCCGCGACCAAGGTGACCAGGGCGGGAATGCGGTAGCGGCGCAGCCCCTCACGTACCACGCTGGTGTGCGAGTTCAGTGAACGTCCGCGTCGTGGGCGGACGACGAACCACGTGAGAATTCCGCACAGGAACAGTGCCACCGAGATCACGGCAGGTACGGCTCCCGGCCCGAAACCGGCTGCGGGATAGTTGTTCCGCGCGTCGACGGCAACCGGGGAAGAGAGGAGATTGGCCGTGGTGGCGCGCTCGTCGTCCGTGAACTGCGGTACCTGGGCGGCACCGTCGGACAAACCGGTGGCGAGTTCCGCGCTGCCCGCGTCGAGCTCGCCGACGCCGGCCGATAGCTGCCCGAGACCGTCACGGAGCGCAATACTTCCAGTGTCCAACTGCCCCAGCCCGGTGGAGAGTTCCTGTGCACCGGTAGCGAGTTGGCCTGCGCCGTCGGACAGTTGGCCCAGGCCGGTGTTGAGTTCACCTGCACCGGCCGCGGCGGCAAGGAGCCCACCACGGTAGTCGCTGCTCGGATCAGTGAGCTGCCGCGAGATTTCCCGCGCGCCGTCGCGAAGCTGACCGAGCTGACCGATCACGTCGTCGTCCGACGGTTGTGCAGTCAGGGAAGCCCGCAGTCCACCCAGGGCTTCGACGAGTCCGGCGGAGACCGGATCGGCCGAGTTTCGAAGCATCGACGTGAGGGCGTCGATCTGACCGACGACGGCGTCCGAGGACCCCGCGAGGTCGAGTACCGGGGTGGTGACCATGTCGACCACTTCGCTGATCTGTCGGGCGCCTGCGCCGAGTTCGTCGGTGCCCCCGACCAACTGGTTGAGTCCGCTGCTCAGCTCGCCCGAGCCTGCAGCAGCTTCGCCAGCTCCGGCAGCCAGCTCGCCGGCTCCGGCGGCCAGCTCCTTGCCGCCCTGATTTGCTTCGCCCATGCCGGTGGCGAGTTCCTTGCTTCCAGCGTAGAGCTCGTTGGTTCCGGCAAGCGCTTCGGAGGATCCGTCGGACAGCTGTTGCGCTCCTGCTGCTGCTTCACCGAATCCTGTTCCGAGTTCACCCAACCCGACCAGCACCTGGTCGATGGACTGCTCGCCGATCGACTCGGAGACCGCCGAGCGCACCTGAGCGATGATGCTTTCACCGACCGGGCCGGCGACCAGACTGTTGTAGTCGTTGTACAAGACGTCGAGTTCGGCCTTGCGGCCCGAACCTGATGCGGCACTGGCCACATCCGCGCTGAAAGTTTTCGGAATGACGACCGAGAAGTAATAGGTGCCGTCGTTGACGCCGTCGGCGGCTTCCTGTTCCGAGACGACCTTCCATGCAACGTCTCCGCTCTCGACGAGCGCGGCAACAACTTCATCGCCGGCTTGCAGACGTGTTCCGTCGAGTTCTGTGCCCGCATCGGCGTTGACGATGGCGACGGGCAAGCGGTTGACCGTGTCGCCCGGATCCCACAGTGCCCACATGTAGAACGCCGCAATCGACAGCGGTGCGATGACGAGGACAGCGAGAACTGTCCGGATGATGTGCGTTCGTCGCGTCGTGGCCGCGTTGTCGACTACGGGTTGTGGCGCCATGTGGAGCTCTCTTCTCGTGGACCGAAGCAGGTGTGGCACGAAAGGAAGCCACCAAAACTGCTGGACATACGTCCAGCTCGGTCACGATACAAAGCAAACGGCCATCCTGTGACCGTTTTCGAAGAATTGGGCGTTATCGGTCGCCGTGCTCTGCCTCGATCTTTGCCCACTCCCACCCTCGGAAGTTGGCCAGACGAAGCTCCTCTGCTTCGTCGAAGGTGTACCACTCGGTGCTCGGCGCATCAGGGAGAGTGCCGCGCAAGTATTCGCCCAGGTAGTGAAGTGGGCCTTCCCAGCCGGTTCCGACGCCGTAGCAGCCGGTGTCCGGGTCGTTGCGGAAGACATCGGCGACGGAGGCGTGCTCCAACTCGAGCCAGGTGGCGTCGGGGCCGTCTGCAGTCAGCCGGATCTCGACCTGATCGCTGTATCCGCGATCGCCGGGCGGTGTCCACTGCAGTCGCAGCAGGTGTGGGGCGTCGCAGGCCAGGATCTCGCCACTTGCCTGGCCTTCGAAGGCGTACGAGCCGCCCACCTGGAAGTCTCCGCTCACCGGAAGGAAGAAACGGTTGATGCGGTCAGGGGTCGTGATGGCATCCCAGACGTCGTCGACCGACGCGTTGTAGCGGCGCTTGAGTACGGCAGTTCGAGCCGAACCTTCTGCGATGTCGCGGTTACCCATGCTCCGCTCCACCGCGGTGAGGCTGGTGTCCTGGTTCGCGATCTCGGTCATTGTGAGTCTCCTTCGTCGGAAGAATTCGATTGTGAAGATCTGCTCCGCTTCGAGTCGCGTCGTTTCCCGCGTGCGAGTTCTGTGGCCAATGCGTCGAGAGGGCCGCTCCAGAACTGCCGGAATCCGTCGAGCCATTGGTCCACTTCTTGCAATGGCGCGGGCTCGACGGCATAGAGACGCCTGGTGCCTTCGCTGCGGACGGTGGCGAATCCGTTTTCTCGGAGTACTCGCAGGTGTCCGGACGCGGTCGGTTGCGAGATTCCGAACTCCGCTGCCACGACTTCGGCGATCTGACCCGCCGAGCGCTCGCCGCCGGACAGGAGTTCCATGATTCGTCGCCGCACTGGGTCTCCGAGAACGTCGAATGCATGCACCAGTCATTTATATCGGCAATGACCAATATAGGCAAGCGCCGAAGCTTGTACCCGGACTCGGTCAGTCCGAGAGCGCGAACTCGTCGGCGTCGAAAAGTTCGCCGATCAGCCCGCCGAGATGGCGTCGATGTTCGGCTGACAGCGTCGCTGCCGCCTCGGCATCGTGGTCTGCGCACAGCTTGATCAGTCTGTTGTGATGATCGACGGAGTCCTGGCTCCCGAGGAGGCTCGAGAACTTGCGGTAGTAGATGCGGTGAATTTGTGGGTGAACCTGATGAATCAGCTTCTTCAACAGCGGATTCGCCGCAGCATCGATGATGACGCTGTGTAGGCGATCGTCAGCGGTCAGGGCTCGGCCTATGTCGTTTCGCTTGACGGCGGCAGCGAAGTCCTTGTTGGCCGAACGCATCGCCCCGATCATCTCGTCGGTGAGATTCGGTACAGCGGTGACGACGGCCAGTTGGTCGAGAGCTTCGATGACTGCGAGTGTTGCCTCGACGTCGCCGCGGTCGAGGGTGGTGATGCGCGTGTACGCACCGGGTTTCGCTTCCACGAGTCCGGTGTCGACCAGCCTTGCGAGCGCTTCGCGGACCGGAGTTCTGCTCAGTCCCAGGTACTCGGCGAGTTCGCTGTCCTTGATCTTCGAGCCCGGCGCCAGTTCACCGGTGACGATCGCTTCGCGAATGCGTTCGAGAGCGATGTCGCTCATTCGTGCTCGCTCAACCGGTTTACCGCCACGCAACATACTGGATATCGTACTCTGCAGCCTCCCTGCTGCAGGTCAGCCCGAAACGACCATCGAAGGGTGTCTCCGGGCATCTGCAACCCGCCGGAGCAGAGCGCGGGCGAGAATTGTTGCCGGATCGATGATCTGACAGGTTGTGGCGTCGGCGGGCAGTCCGAGCGGAATCTCGGTGCATCCGGCCACGACGACCTGCGCGCCCGATTCGACGAGAAGATCAGCGGCCCTGACGAGCTTGTCGGTGGTCTCGTCTCCGACGTTGCCGCTCTTGATTGCTCGGATCGCCGGCATCACCAGTTCGTCCTGGATCGCAGGTCCGGGCACCAGGACGTCAATCGAGTGTTCCGACAGCCATTGTTGATACAACCCGGTGCGGACCGTCCCCGTGGTGGCCAATAGTCCGACGGATGTGACGGCGGGTGAGAGCGTCCGGATGTGCCGAGCGACTTCGTCGATCATGTGGACGACGGGAAGTCCCAGTTGGGACGAGATGGCGGGCAGGAAGGCGTGGGCGGTATTGCATGGGATGGCGAGCGTCGTCGCGCCCGACTCTCGGAGAACGCGCGCACCGCGGATCAGCCACGGAGTGGGGTCAGGGCCGTTCTCGGTGAGTGCCAATGTCCGGTCGGGAACGGTGGGATCGGCCCAGATGACAACTTTGGGGTGCTCCTGATCTGTCGAACCTGGTGTCAGCGCAACGAGTTTGGAGTAGAAGTCGGCAGTAGCGGCGGGCCCCATGCCTCCGAGTATTCCGATGACGGGGTCGCTCATGGACGCCGGAGAGCTGGCGCTCTGCCGTATTCGTGGCACCTTCATGCTGCAATCCAACCTTTCGCATCCAATATATTGGATACTCGTAATGTTGACTACAGTGAAGGAGGTCGGAGGTAGTTGTCAAGTAAGGCGCAGTGTTCCCGGAATTGCGAAGTTCGAGAACTCAGCCGATCAGCAGGGGTTCGGTTCGCCGATCTTCACGGCCGAGAGCACGGCTTCGATTTCCCCGAAAGGACTTCCGGCAGAGGGTGTCTGATCGACGACAATCCAGTTGGAATCGACCAGTTGGCGTCGACCCGCGCCGGTTGCGTCAGCACTTCTGGAGAAGAAGACTCCGGCCGACTGAATGGTGTCCTGTGCGTCTTGGAGATTCATGCACACGACGTTGGGCATGATCGCGGGAGCTGCAGCGGGCGTCACTTCCGCGGCGACTGGGGTCGTGGCCAGTGGAGAATTCGTCGTACCGATCACCGAGGTGGTCAATGGAGCCTGAGTCGTCGTGGGTTGAGTTGTCGAGGTTGCAGTGGTGGTCGCGGTGGATGTTGATTCGGCCTCGCTGTCGGTGCTTGTTCCTGAGCACGCGGCAAGTGACGCCAAGGCGAATGCGCTGAGTCCGATGCGAACGGCAGTTGAGGGCGGGCGAATCGATGTCGAAAAGAGGTGTGGTGCGCGCACAGACGTTCCTTGTCGGTAAAGGGGCGATGAAAGCGGAGATTCGAGCGCAGAGCACATCCGACGCCGTCGATGTGCCTTATGTCGAATAGAACCATAGGCTTTCGGCACCGGATTCGAGAGGAATTGCCTACATGCATTTTCTGGAACTACGACACGCGCAGTGTGAACCCCCAGCGGCGTATTCGCCTGTCCTGGAGAGCTACGGAGACGTGCAGACTGTTCTTCTGGGCACCGACCCGCTTCCGGCACATCGACGGTTCGACGCCGTGATCGTGATGGGCGGGCCGATGGGCGTCGGCGATCAGGGCGAGGTCGAGTGGTTGGCATCCGAGATCGAATACATTCGCGATCTGGTCGAGAGCGACGTCCCGGTGTGGGGAGTGTGTCTGGGTTCGCAGTTGCTCGCCGCAGCGCTGGGTGCTCGCGTCTACACGGGAGCGGTACCCGAAGTCGGAGTTGAGGAGATCACCTTGACTGTCGAGGGCCGGCAAGATCCCGTGTGGGGAGATCTGCCCTCCACATTTCCTGCAATGCAATGGCATTCGGATACCTTCGACATACCGAACGGCGCGGTGAGGCTCGCTGGTTCAGCCAAGTATCCGAATCAACTCTTCCGATACAAGCAGAGTTACGCCGTTCAGTTTCACCTCGAAGCGTCCTCCGCGGTGGCGCGCGAGTGGATGGAACTGGCCGAGTACCGCGATTCGCTGCATGCTTCGTTGGGAGTGGACGGTCCGCGCATCTTCATGGATCAGTTGGGTGCAGCCGAGTCGCAGGGGCTCGAGATTGCCGCAGCCGTGATGGAGAAATGGTTGAAATCCATCTCCACCGAATAAGCCAGTTTTGTCCTGATTGACCGATTTACCTGTTACCTTGTGTTCTCGTGGGTGGATGAACCGATCCGGTCGAGCAACACACCTCGTAGAGTCCGGATCTCCCCCCGCGAAAGGGGAGCGATGCGCCGGATGCGGAAGATATCGACAGCAGCAGTGACGTGTGTACTCGCGTCGACCGCGGTCTTGGGGGCGACCCAGGCCAATGCATCCCCGTGGGATTGCAATGTCACCGGGAGCTTGGATCAATCAGGTGGGCCGACCAATCCGATTCCCTGGCTCAACGGCACGGATGGCAAACTGCCGGAATTGCAAGGCCGCACCTCGGCGGTCGAGTACATCACGGGCGCGCTCAGCCCCAACCAAACCGTCGAGCGGTTCAACGTTCTCGGCACGGATCTCGGCATCATGTGGGACAACGGCGCAGGTCAGGTCCTGACAGCTTTCGGTGACACCGTCGGTATCGGATCTGATCCTCTGTGCTCCGGGGTGGTCGGCGACTGGCGCAGCAACGTCCTGTTCCGTAGCTCCGACGGAAATCTGTCCGACGGCATGAACATCGACTCCTCACCGACCGACCGACCGAATCACTCGCGCGAGATCATCGGAAGTCTGAAAGTCACCGGCGTCGAAACCAGCAGCATTCCGACGACGGGTATCTCGGTGGGTGGCGTTCAATACGTCAATTACATGTCGATCCGCTCGTGGGGAGGGTCGGGCGAGTGGGTCACCAACTTCTCGCAGATCGCGTCCTCACACGATAACGGTGAGACCTGGCAGGTCGAACCGGCCTCGTCCCGGCCCAATCTGCCGTTGACGGGTAACGACAACTTCCAGATGGGTTCCTTCGTCAAAGACGGTGGTTACGTCTACAACTTCGGTACCCCCGCGGGACGTTTCGGCGAGGGGCGCCTTTCGCGGGTCAAGGAAGCCTCCATCGCGGACGTCGCGGCGTACGAATACTGGGACGGAAAGGCATGGGTCCCCAACAATCCCGCTGCCGCGGCGGTAGTTCTCGACGGGGATGTCAGCGAACTGTCGGTGCAGTACAACAACTATCTCGGCAAGTTCGTCGCGATGTACTCCAACGAGTGGGGAGCGTTGGTGCTGCGGACGGCGTCGGACCTGACCGGTCCGTGGAGTGCACCCGACGTAGTGATCGGCACCGACGAGGTTCCGGGCCTCTACGGCGCGTACATGCACCCCTGGTCACAGGGGCAGGACCTCTACTTTCTCGCCACCACGTGGTCCGACTACAACGTGATGCTCATGAAGACCACGCTGCACCAGTGAACCGGATGGTTATCGTTGAACGGTGAGCACCACCGACAATGCGCTACTGATCACCGCCCTTCGAGACGTGTTGGTGGGACCACTTCCCGAAATTGGCCGACGATTTTCGACGTTGATCGCGGACATGGCGCCGCACACTTCCCTGGTGATCTTCACCCGTGAATGCACCGGTAGGCCGCGCAAGGTCGCTGGGGATCCAGCCGTCGTCGATCGTGTGACCATCGCCGAACTCGACCGTATCCGTACGGATCTCACTGTCGGACAGATATTTCGGGGAAAATGCGCTATCGCCGGCCGAGACCGTGAAGCGCTCGCGATGCTCGATCGAACAGACACCCTACTCATGCTGACGCCGCACCCCGGACCGGTGAAGGCGGCATCCCTCGAATTGATCCAGGCACTGTTCGCGGTGACTGCAACCGGAATTCAGCTCCAGGTGCGGAACGCGAGTCCGGCATATCTCGCCGAGTCGCGGGCAGCGTCGTCCGAGCGTGCACGCACCGTGGCAGAGATGACGGAGGTGCATGCGGCCACCCTCGAGACGATGCTGGCGACGCTGCGCTCGGCGGATCTCGACGACACGCGTGCTCGAACCTCGGCCAGGGAGACTGCGGCTTCGGCCCTGATCGGCCTGCGTTCGGCCGTCGACGTGCACCGCGAGTTGGCCGAAGCGTCGACCACCACCGCTTTTGCGCGGATGCGTGGGGAATTGCGTTCGCTGCTCAAGCATCGGGAAATCGCGTTGGAGTTGGTGGAGCCACCCGTCGACGGGCGTGGGTTACCCGGTGAAGTGGCGCACGGCGCCCGCGCGGTCGTCCGCGGCGCGGTCTTGGCCTTGTCGGATCAGCAGACGCTCTCGCGAATCCGGGTGGCCTGGACCCTCGACGCGGCTTCGCTCTCGATCGACATCCGCGACGACGGTGGTGGTGAAGCCGACGTGATCGACGTGGAACGCCAATTACGTTCGAGGGTAGAGACTTTGGGTGGAACCGTCGAATCCGAGTCGACGCCCGGGTGGGGGAACCGGATCAGCGCAACCATCCCGCTCGACGCGCCCGTCGCCCTACCGAACCGCGACGTCCTGACGGAACTGGCTCCGCGGGAGTTCGAGGTACTCGAGCATCTGGTGGCCGGACGGCGCAACAAGGCAATCTCGGAGCGACTCGGCGTCAGTGAGAGCACAGTCAAGTTTCATGTTGCCGGGGTCCTGCGGAAATTGGGCGTCGAGAGTCGGGGTGCGGCGGCCGCCGCGGGCGCCGAGGCCGGCGTGAAGCCTGCACCCTAGTCCTTTCGGCCAGGTCGGTCAGTCAGTTCGACCAGGGTTGCGGGCACCTACTTCGGGCTAACCTTTCAACGAGTGCACATATCGCAATGTGAAAACACGGCGCCATGTGACGACACGTCCTCAATCGCACGAAGCCAGGAGCAAAGCCATGCCACAGCAGGTACGCGGCGTCATCGCCCGATCCAAGGGTGCCCCCGTCGAAATCGTCCCCATCACGATCCCCGATCCCGGCGCCAACGAGGTAGTGGTCGCCATTGCAGCGTGCGGTGTGTGCCACACCGACCTGACCTACCGCGACGGCGGAATCAACGACGAGTACCCGTTCCTGCTCGGGCACGAGGCGTCGGGCATCGTCGAGAGCGTCGGCCCCGGTGTCACTCACGTCGAGGTGGGCGACTTCGTCGTGCTCAACTGGCGTGCAGTATGCGGGCAGTGTCGTGCGTGTAAGCGTGGCCGCCCGCAGTACTGCTTCGACACGTTCAACGCCGAGCAGAAGATGACGCTCGAAGACGGCACCGAACTGACGCCGGCACTCGGCATCGGCGCATTCGCAGACAAGACGCTCGTTCACGAAGGCCAGTGCACCAAGGTCGACGCCTCGGCCGATCCGGCTGTCGTCGGACTGCTCGGTTGCGGCGTCATGGCCGGCATGGGTGCCGCGATGAACACCGGCAACGTCGGACGCGGTGATTCGGTGGCTGTGATCGGGTGTGGCGGCGTCGGCGACGCAGCGATCATGGGTTCACGCCTGGCCGGTGCCAATACCATCATCGCCATCGACCGGGATCCACGAAAGCTGGAGTGGGCCACGGAACTTGGTGCCACGCACACGATCAATGCGACCGAGGTCGACGACGTCGTCGAAGCAGTTCAGGAGCTGACCGGAGGTTTCGGCGCCGACGTGGTTGTCGACGCAGTCGGCCGTCCCGAGACCTGGAAGCAGGCGTTCTACGCCCGCGACCTCGCGGGAACCGTAGTGCTGGTGGGAGTTCCGACGCCGGACATGAAGCTGGAAATGCCGCTGGTGGACTTCTTCTCGCGCGGCGGAGCCCTCAAGTCGTCGTGGTACGGCGATTGCCTGCCCGAGCGTGACTTCCCCGTTCTGGTCGACCTGTACCAGCAGGGGCGTCTGCCGCTCGAGAAGTTCGTCAGCGAGCGCATCAAGCTCGACGAGGTCGAGAAGGCATTCGAGACGATGCACCGCGGCGAGGTTCTCCGTTCGGTGGTGGTCCTGTGACATTGCGAGTCGATCGCGTCGTCACCTCGGGCACGTTCAGCCTCGACGGCGGAACATGGGACGTCGACAACAACATCTGGCTGATCGGTGACGACAACGAAGTGGTGATCGTCGACGCAGCTCACACCGCGCAGCCGATCATCGACGCTGTCGGTGGACGCAAGGTGATCGGAATCGTCTGCACCCACGGCCACAACGACCACGTCACCGTTGCGCCGGAGCTGGCCGAGAAACTCGACGCTCCGATCTACCTGAACCCGGCCGACGATGTCCTCTGGGAGATGACTCACCCCGGGGTGAAGCATCTGAGCTTGGAAGATGATCAGCGTATTGCTGTGGCGGGTACGGACATTCTGGCCATCCACACACCGGGCCATTCCCCGGGGTCGACCTGCCTCTACCTGCCCGAGGCGGGGGAACTGTTCAGCGGCGACACCTTGTTCTCCGGTGGACCCGGCGCAACGGGGCGGTCGTACTCAGACTTCCCGACCATCATCGGGTCCATTCGCGACAAGCTGTTCGCGCTCCCCGCCGAGACCAAGGTTCACACCGGTCACGGCGACGGCACGACGATCGGTACCGAGGCGCCGCATCTCGAAGAATGGATCCGCGCCGGATCCTGATGTGGTCAGAAGCGAAGTGGGGACGCCGGTACCGGCGTCCCCACTTTTGTCACAACGCTGATGCCCAACCGGCGGTGTCGTTCTCACCCGGGATTGCCATCAGGCCGTGCCACAGTTCGAGGATCTCGAACCATTCTGTCTCGGATCGGCTGAGGGGACGGACGGATTCGTAGCCGGCGCGCAGGCTCTGCCGTACCGCGATCGGTGTCGGTCGCCAATCGGTGAACAGGGTGCCCAGATAGACGCTTGCCTTGGCCAGGTCGCTCACCCGGTGGTCGATCACCACGTCGTCGAAGTCGAGTACTCCGGTGGTCCGAGAGTTTCGAGTCAAGATGTTGGCTGCACGGAAGTCGTTGTGTACCAGTTGAGTTTGGTCATCGAGCTCGGACGCACGCGCCAGGAGGCCCACGAACCTACGCGTTGCCTCAGGCGCGAACCCGCGGTCGAAATTCTCGAGCCAACCACCGATGCGCTCCTTCAACCCGGTGCTGCGCGACGAGAAAACCGATCCGTCGACATGGGTGGCGCCGAGCGTTCGGTGTATTTCTGCCAGACATGCTCCTGCCGAACGGACCGCCACGCGGTCCTGCACGTCCAACCAATCTCCCGCCAACTCCGGCAGTACGGTGAACGACACTGCGCACGAAGGCCCTTCCAGTGTTTCCCGGTCCAGCAGTGTTTCCCAGTCCAATCCGTTCAGGGAAGTGATTGGCGACGGAACGGGCGCACCCTGCCCGGCGAGTGCGCTCAGCAGTCGCGTCGACGCCTCCAGGTTCGCGAAGCGCTCTGTGGCGCGCGACCACTTCACCACCAGCCCACCTCGGTCGCTCGCAACCCACACAATCGCGTTCTGGTCACTGATCGCCATTCGCGAGCACTCGAGGGCCGTCAATCCCCAAGTCTGCTCGAGTACCGCCGAGACCCAATGGGTGGCTGCGCCGAAGCTGTTGAATCCGAATCGCTGCTTCAGAGCGGCTTCCGACTCCACCGACTCCCAGAGCATGGACAACCCGAGTGGCAACATGCCGTTCGACTCTAGTGGGGGAAGTTCGAATCGAGGTGTCGATCTCGGAAGCACCCGAAGACGCCTTGGCGACAGCTGCAGTTCAGCCGCCTTGACTCAGTTCGCTGAAGATCAGGTTGGTCTGGGTATTGGCGATGGCCGGATCGTTGAGGTGCGCGCTGACGAAATCGCGAAGCCGAGTGGGGGATTCACACGACACGTGCACCAGGAGATCACGGTCCCCACTCATCAGGAACACTCGCTGAACGGAATCCAATCCGCTCAGGTGCTCGGCAATTTCCGTCATCCGACTTCTGGCGTGGGAGTGAATCAGAATCGACACCATCGCCGAGATCTCGAGGCCGAGTAGCTCGAGGTCTATGTCTGCGTGAAACCCCTTGATGACGCCCGATTCGCGTAGCGCGCGCATCCGCGCCAGAGCGGTCGACGGCGCTATCCCGACCTTCTCGGCGAGTGCGTTGTTGGGGATGCGTGCATCCCGGACGAGTTCGCGGAGAATCGCCGTATCGACGTCGTCGAGCCGAACATGATTCGGCCGAGCTGCGGCAGCTGCCCGTTCGATCGCATTTATCATCCGATTTCTCCCTGCCGTCGCGAAAATATTCAGCATCTATTGACCGCGCCCGTCGATGATCCTAGCTTTTGCCAAACACATCGAATTATCAAACGGTCGAGATCTACACAGTCGACTGTTGCGACGAAGGGGTCTGGATGCTTCCGAGGATCGGCCGACACGCGGGCGACGGACACACGGGCGACTGGAGGGCACGGTTGATCGACATCAGCCCGCCGATCTCCGAATCGACGCCCGTGTGGCCAGGCGATACCGCCTTCACCCGCGCTGTCACGTCCGACCTCGGCGGCAGTGACGCCGTCACCATCAACCGAATCACCACCACTCCGCATATCGGTGCTCACGCCGATGCGCCGGCGCACACTCGCATCGACGGCGCGACCATTGGTTCCGTTCCCCTCGAGCCCTATCTCGGCGAAGCACTGGTGGTCGACATGACGGGGGTCGACGGTGCCGCCTGCATCAGGCCCGTCGAAGAGACGGTGGAGCGACTCGGCGGCCATCTGCCGCAGCGGCTGATTCTGAGGACCTACCCGAAGTACCCGCGCGAGTGGGACAACGACTTCGCCGGTGTATCTCCGGAGCTGACCCACTGGTTCGCCGACCGCGGTGGAGTTCTGATCGGAATCGACGGCGCCTCGTTCGATCCGATGGACAGCAAGACCATGGACGGGCACCACGCGGCAAGCGATCGTAGCGTCGCGATCCTCGAAGGACTTTGCCTCGACGACGTCGACGAAGGCTACTACGAGTTGATCGCACTGCCGCTGAAGTTCCTCGACCTCGATGCCAGCCCGGTACGGGCCGTGCTCCGGACTCTGCCTTCATCACCCTCAACGCCGACACATGCAGGAGAAGAATCGTCATGACATCGACAACCACACTTTCGTTGGAAGACTGCGTCAAGGCCGACGCAGTGGATCCCCTGAGGGAGTTCCGCCGCGAGTTCGCGATTCCGGAGGGCGTTCTCTACTTCGACGGAAACTCGCTCGGCGCGCGTCCCATTGCCGCGCAGGAATGCGCCGCGAGAGTGATCGGCGACGAGTGGGGCAACGGCTTGGTTCGCAGTTGGAACGAGGCTGGATGGTTCGACCTCCCGGTCCGCCTCGGTGACAAACTTGCCCCGTTGCTGGGAGCAGGTGAAGGCGAAGTGGTAGTGACGGATTCGACGTCGATCAACCTGTTCAAGGCATTGGCCTCTGCGCTGTCCATCGCGGCTGCTCAGGATCCCAGCCGGAAGGTGATCGTCTCCGAGCGCGACAATTTCCCCACTGACCTCTACATTGCGGAGGGCATCATCTCGCTGCTCGATCAGGGATACGAACTACGCCTGATCGACCAACCGGGCGACCTCACCGAAGCAGTAGGACCGGACACCGCCGTAGTGATGTTGTCGCACGTCAACTACCGCACCGGAAACCTGTATGCGATGACGGAAGTCACTGCAGCAGTGCAGGAACGTGGCGCCCTCATGATCTGGGATCTCGCACACTCGGCCGGCGCCGTCACTGTCGATCTGAGCGGTGCCGACGCCGACTTCGCGGTGGGGTGTACGTACAAGTACCTCAATGGCGGTCCGGGTTCACCTGCATTCATCTGGGTCAACCGTCGCCATCAGAACACCGGAATCCAGCCGCTGTCCGGGTGGTGGGGGCACGCGCGACCGTTCGCGATGGAGTCGGCCTACGAACCGGGCGCAGGAATACGACGGTTTCTGAGTGGTACTCAACCCATCACGTCGTTGTCACTCGTCGAATGTGGCCTCGACATCATGCTCAAAGCTGACATGGCCGACATCCGCAGCAAGTCGCTCGCGCTGGCCGATCTCTTCATCAGCCTCGTCGAGGAGCGTTGCGCTGCCTACGGTTTGGAGTTGATCACGCCGCGCGAGCACGAGCGTCGTGGCTCGCACGTGAGTTTTGTTCATCCCGAGGGTTATTCCATCATGAAGGCTCTCATCGCGCGGGGCGTCATCGGCGACTACCGCGAACCAGGAGTGCTGAGGTTCGGTATCACTCCGCTCTATCTCGGATACGCCGACGTGTGGAACGCCGTCGACGTGTTGCGAGACATCCTCGAGAACAAGTCCTGGGATCGCCCCGAATTCCGTGAGCGCGACGCAGTCACCTGATTCTTCCAAGTTTCCGCGGACCGGGAGGTACCGCCTTTCGCAAGGAGCTTTCATGAGTGATTTCAAAAACATTCAGCAGCGAGAATCAGGTCTCAAACGCGAACTCGGCCCCAAGCAGATGAGCATGATCGCGCTCGGTGGTGCAATCGGCACCGGACTCTTCCTCGGCAGTAAGTTCGCCATCGGCTTTGCCGGCCCGAGCGTCATCATCAGTTACGCGATCGGCGGGTTGATCGCCCTGCTGCTGATGGGTGCCCTCGCCGAAATGACCGTCGCACATGCGACATCAGGTTCGTTCGGTGCGTACGCAGAGTTCTACGTCGGACCGTTGATCGGCTTCCTCGTTCGCTATCTCTACTGGTCTTGCATCGTCCTCGCGGTCGGTACCGAGGTCACCGCGATCGGTGAATACATGCAGTTCTGGTTCGCCGAGGTACCGTCGTGGCTGTGGATCGTGTTGTTCTCCGGAGTGCTGATCGGCGTGAACATGTTCAACGTCAAGGCCTTCGGAACGATGGAGTACTGGTTCTCGACGATCAAGGTCTTCGCGATCGTGGCATTCATCGTGATGGCAGCGTACGTCGTGTTCGGTAGCGGGAACCCGGACTATGGATTCCACAATTACACGGCCGGTGGCGGATTCTTCCCGAATGGTTTGTCCGGCATGTGGTTTGCCGTGATCGTATCGATCTTCAGCTACTTGAGCATCGAGATGATCGCCATTGCGGCCGGTGAGGCGGAAAACCCCGCGGTGGCGGTGAAGAAGGCATTCCGTGTGACGATCGTCCGACTGTTCGTCTTCTACATCGCAACCCTTGCTTTGATTCTGGCAATTGCTCCGATGGACAAGATCTTGAGTGGCGGAAGCCCTTTCGTCACGGTGATGCAGGTTGTGAAGATTCCGGGCGCAGACAGTGTGCTGAACTTCGTGGTGATCATCGCCGCGCTGTCCGCGATGAACAGTCAGCTGTACGTGTCTTCGCGAATGATGTTCTCGCTCTCCCGTGCTGGTGACGCGCCGGCCATTCTCGGCAAGGTCAGGGCCAACGGCTCACCGGTCAATGCCTTGCTGCTGTCGACGTCGGGTATCGCCGTCGCAACCATCGTCTACGTGCTCTTTCCCGAGCAGGCATTCACCTTGATGATCTCGCTGTCGATGTTCGGGGCGATGGCGACGTGGCTGCTGATCTTCGTGACGCACTGGTTCTTTCGCAAGCGGATGGCAAGCGAAGGACGAACCCTCTCGTTCACGATTCCGTTCTTCCCGGTGGGGACGATACTGGGTGGTGTCCTCATGGTCGCGATCCTCGTCACGACATTGTGGGTCGAGGATTTCAAGATGACCTTGGTGTTCGGGGTGCCGTTTGTTCTTGCCGTGATCGGCATCTACTGCTTCACCCGATCACGTCGGGCGCAGAGTCGAGCGGTAACGGCTGAACAGGTTCAGGACGAGATCACCGGCACGGTGGTCAAGCGGGTTCCCTGACTTACATTGGCAATCACAGGGTTTCGTTGAAAAACTCCATAGTGCGGGTCCAGGCGAGGGCAGCAGAATCCGGGGCGTAGTGGCTGGCCGAAGTGTCGTTGTTGAACGCGTGGCCGGCGTCGGCATAGCGGTACACCCGGGCGAGATCGGACGCGGTTGCGCGCAATTGCTCGACGCTCTCCGGCGGGATACTCGGATCGAGGTCGCCGTAGTGACCGAGCCACGGGACCTGCAGTTGCGCTGCAAGTTCGGTGCCTGCGGCAATCCCATCCCATCGGGCTTCTGCAACGCCGCCACCGTAGTACGTGACAGCGGAATCGACGAGGGGTACGGCGGCACACCACAGGGATGCGGTGCCGCCCATGCAGAATCCGAGGGAGCCGACTTTGTCTGCTCCCTCGGATCGGCTGTAGTCGACGGCGGCACGTACGTCGTGGCCGATGCTTGTGCTGTCGAGTGCCATGAGCGCATCCTTCGCGGACGGGAAGTCGGTGAAGGAGGTCTGTGCGCCGCGGTGGTAGAGATGCGGGGCGACGGCAAGGTAGCCGGCATCGGCGAGGCGTTCGAGGATGCTCTCGATGTGTTGGTTCACGCCCCACGCTTCTTGGAGAACTACTACCGCATGTCTCGGTTCACTCGGCGAATCCGGTCGGCTGACGGTCAGCGGTACATCACGTGTGGTCGTCGTGAAAGTTCCCATGTCCCGACTGTATGCGAGCCCAGCCTGTAGGTGCACGGTCGAACTAGACTCGTCAAATGTTGAGTTCCGCCGTTCCGCCGATCAGCTTGGGCAGTTGGCCGACGCCCGTCGAACCTCTGGCGCGTTGCGCGCAGGCACTCGGATTGGGGCCGGAAGATCTGTGGATCAAACGTGACGACGTCACTGGCCTGGGCGGCGGCGGCAACAAGATCCGAAAGCTGCAGTACACCTGCGCTCAGGCTTTGGCCGTCGGCGCGACGACTCTGATCACTACCGGTGCACCGCAAAGCAATCACGCTCGCTTGACTGCGTCGGCAGCAGCCCGTTTGGGATTGCGTTGTGTGCTGGTGCTCGGTGGTGCCGAGCCGGAATCCGCGCAGGGAAATCTCGTTCTGGATGCACTCGCGGGCGCTGAGATCGTCTGGGCCGGTGCGGACACGGCATCCGCGCTCGACGCCGCGGTGCAGGCCGTCGCGGACTCGGGCGGTGTACCTTTTGTCATTCCCTTCGGTGGTACCAGCGCGGTGGCTGCGCAGGGATACGTGGACTGCGCACGCGAGATCGAACAGCAACTCGCCGGCGTCGATCGCGTCGTGGTTGCACTCGGATCGGGTGGAACGATGGCAGGCCTTGTCGCGCATCTGGGCGTCGACAGAGTTGTGGGCGTCGACGTCGGGGCTGTTGCCGACCCGGTGTCGACTGTCGCTGGGTTGTTGGACGATATGCCTGGTCCGACCGCGCGAGCCGCAGATCTTCAGATCCTGCGAAACCAAGTTGGACAAGGATATTCGACGCTCACGGAAGCATCAGCCGGCGCGATCCGATGTTTGGCTCGTACTGAGGGCATCTTCCTCGACCCGACGTACACCGGCCGAGCCTTTGCGGGATTGATCCAACTCATGAAGGACGAAGCCATCACGGCGGGATCAAAAACGGTCTTCCTGCACACCGGTGGGTTGCCTGGCCTGTTCGGACATCCCGAACTGTCGACGCTGCGGTGAGCGAGCAGATCGACTACCCGATCAGCAGTCCGCTCGACGAACTGTCCGAGTGGCAACGCGTCGTTCGACCGCTGCGCGTCAGTGCCGACGGGTACTTGCGGTTGGCGACCAATCGGCTGGCCGTCGATTCCGACTTCACGTGGGAGATGCACCGCCACAGCGATCACGAATTGCTGTGGGCGATCGACGGTGTTCTCGAGGTCCGTACTCCGGAGACTGTGTACACGGTGCCGAGCGGAGTCAGTCTGTGGATCCCGTCCTTTGTTCCCCACGAGGTGACGGCGCGCAGCGGCACAGAATTGTCGTGCACGTGGTTGGTGGCATCCGATGTGACCGGGTTGGATCGTGTGGTGGCCTTGTCCACTCCTCCGCTGCTCGAACAAGTACTCGATCACCTCACCCGAGACGACCTGACCGACGCGGCTCGTCGACGAGCCGAGGCGTTTGCCATCGACCTCGTCGAACCCGTTCCGCGACTGATTTTCGATGTACCGCTGCCGACGACGCCGTGGCTTCGGCAGATCGCAGATCAGTTGGTCGCCAGCCCGGCCGACACCCGATCGGTCGAGGAGTGGGCCACCGACGCGAAGGTCAGTACGAGGACTCTCACACGAAGGTTTCCGGCCGAGACCGGATTGACCTTCTCGGAATGGCGTATGCGATTGCGGGCTCATCACGCGATGCAACTTCTGGCACTCGGTCGAAGCATCTCGTTTGTGGCGCGGAAGACGGGTTTTCGTTCCGAAAGCGCGTTCGGTGCGGCTTTTCGTCGAACGATGGGCGTGACACCGGGGGAGTTTGCAAGCCTGATCGATCATCCGCGCGCGCCAATGACCGATTGGCTACAGGACTAGTCCGAACAGCGACTCTAAGCGCCTCGATCGGACTTGTGCCGTGCCGCAGAATGAAATTAGGGTTGGCTAAACAATCACCCTGTAGGAGTTCTGCGTGCGCGCAATTCGATCATTTTCTTTCGGTTCCAGAGTCATCGCAGCGGCGGCGGTTGCCGTCGTAGGTGCGATGGTGGTGACCGGCTGTTCCTCGTCGTCGGCCGACTCCGAGCAGACGGACGTCCGGACCGTCGCGTCGGCGTACGGGGACATTGAGGTGCCGGTTTCACCTGAGCGCGTCGTCGCCGCGTCGTACGACACTCCTTGGCAGCTCATGTCCCTCGGAGTGAAACCGGCTGCTGTGCAGGACTACGGCAAGTGGATCAGTGAATTCACGCCGGAGCAGCAGGCCTTCGTCGACGGGCTCCCGACCATCGGGCCTTTCGGGGAAATGAACTTCGAAGCGATCGCTGCGGCGGATCCCGACATCATTGTCGGCGACGCCGACGAGGTGGACCAAGCGGCGTTCGACCGTCTGTCCGGCATTGCACCCACCGTCATCGTCAAGGGAGAGAGCCGAGGCGACTGGAAGAAGATCACCACCGAGCTTGCTGAGGCAATTGGCAAGACCGACGTGCTCGAGTCGACGCGGACTGCTTACGAAGAGAATCTCGAACGTGTCCGTGGCGAGTACGCCGACGTGATCGCGACCAACAAGTGGATTCACATTTCACTCGGAGACGCGCCCGGCGCTTTCTCGGTTCAGCAGCCCACCGGTGCGATCGGCAATTTGGTGGTCAACGAACTCGGATTGGCGTACGGGCCCGGTGTTCCGACCAATTACACCGATGCCGGATACGCGTCCTATCCGATGGAGCAGTTGGCCGACATCCTGAACGGCGTAACGGTCGTGCTGTATCCGCTGAACGCGGACGGGTCGACCAGTGCGGCGGTTCAGGCGGTCCTCGACGACAACCTCTTCACGAGGCTGCCGGCGGCGCAGGCCGGGCACGTCTTCGGATTGCAGTCGAGCGTCACAGACTTCGTGACCGCGAACGGTTGGCTGAACGAAGTGAAAACGAAGGTGTTTGCAACGCTCTGACGCTTGCTCACCTTTTCACTGCGTGCCCGCAACTGACCAGTTGAGGGCGCGCAGTCTTTTTGGTCGCCACTACGAGCGGAAATCCTGTCCTCTGCTTATGATTTCTGTCACTGCCGGTTACCGTTACTTCGACGAGGGCGACGCGGTTCAACCTTGCCTTGGCAGGGATCATCGATCCTCGGCGACGTGCGGAGGTGGTCGCCATCCCCGCAGATCCGTGGGGTATTTTGTCCGTATCTACTGTCGGGGTGAGCAGTGATGTGCGGGGGAGTTTTTGGTGAGTACAAGCGCTCGTGCCGTCTTTCGAGCAGGGCGCTCTGGATTTCGGGACCATACCCGTCCGGACATTAGTTCTGGTTTGCTGAGCGTGAACGGTGCGTGGGGCGAATCGTTCGAGGGGACGAAAGGCGAGATCGGCGAATGACAGCGACTTCCGACGCACGGCGTACCGAATCGAACGCTGTCCAGAACACCGACTCGCCGTCCGGCGAAAATCCGCGCTGGCGCGACCGCAAGAGGTACCTGTGGCCGCTCGGATTGCTGATTCCACTCAGCCCGTTCATCTCCTGGTTTCTCGTCGACAACCTTCGTCTCGGATTGTTCTGGGCGACCGGCGCGTGGCTACTGGTCATCGTCATCCCGATCATCGACATGCTGGCCGGTGAAGACGGCGAAAGTCCGCCGGACGATGCGATCCCACGACTGCAGAAGGACCGCTACTACCGCTGGTGCACTTACGCGTTCCTCCCCTTGCAATACGCCGGTCTGGTCTTCGCCTGCTGGTGCTGGATCAACGCTCCGATGGGAATCGCGGAGAAGATCGCGATGTCGTTCACGGTGGGCGTCGTCGCCGGCGTCGGTATCAACGCGGCCCACGAGCTCGGCCACAAGAGCGAGAAGATCGAACAGTGGCTCGCGAAAGTGGCGCTTGCGCAATCTCTGTACGGGCACTTCTACGTGGAACACAATTTCGGCCACCATGTGCGTGTAGCTACTCCGCAGGACCCGGCCAGCTCACGGTTCGGTGAGAGCTTCTGGAGGTTCTTGCCACGAAGTGTGTTCGGCGGGCTGCGTTCGGCATGGCGCATCGAGAGCGCTCGACTCCAGAGGAAAGGCAAACGAACCTGGAGCTTCGAGAACAATATTCTCAACGCTTGGGCGATGAGTGTTGTCCTCTTCGCGACGCTGATCGGTATCTTCGGTTGGGAGGTCGCGCCCTGGCTCCTGCTGCAGGCAGTTGCCGGATTCACCTTCCTCGAAGCCGCGAACTACCTCGAGCATTACGGCCTGCTGCGTGGCAAGCGTGCCGACGGCTCGTACGTTCGCTGCAGCCCCGCTGACAGTTGGAACAGCGATCACGTCGTGAGCAATCTGTTTCTCTACCAACTGCAGCGGCACAGCGATCACCACGCCAACCCGAAGCTGCGGTACCAAAGTCTGCGTAGCGCGGCCGAAGCGCCGCAACTTCCGGCCGGCTACGCAGTGATGATCGTGATCGCGTGGATTCCACCGCTGTGGCGCCGGGTGATGGATCAGAGATTGTTGGACTACTACGACGGCGACACAGAACGAATCAACGTCGGCTGATCCGCATCCCTCTCTGAACTGTTCGGAGTTGTCGTCTCAGCGACCGTCGTCCCACACGGTGTTGCCGCTTGCAGTCGTCGACGGGTAGTCCTGGACGGCGTCCCAATGCTCGACGATTTTGCCGTTCTCGTCGAATCGGAAGATGTCCATCGAGCCGCTGCCGGCCGTTCCCTCACCGGACGAAGCGAAGGTCTGAACAAAGACGAAGTCGCCCTCGGCTACCGTCCGTGGAAACTTGGTGGCCTTGTCTCCGGTAACGGGTTCGATCCCGGCCAGTGCGGTGACAAATGCGTCCTTGCCGTCAGCGAACGAGGGGTTGTGCTGGGTGTAGGTCGGACCGACCAGCTGGTCGGCAGCCTCGGCGGCTTTGCCTTCGTTGAAGGCGAGCTGCAGGAACGTCAACGCGTTGGCCGTGTTGCGCTCCAAGACTTCTGACGACTTGGACGGCGACGAGGTGGGTCCGTCGAACATCGTGTTCGGATTCGCGGACGTTTCCGGCACGTCTTGAATGGCATCCCAGTGTTCGACGATCTTGCCGTTGTCGACGCGGAAGATGTCGAATACCGCCTGGCCGCGGTCGCCGGGTGCAGACGTGGTGTGGGACTGGAGGGCAACCAGATCGCCTTCGGCGAAAACGCGAGTGATCTCGGCATGCAATCCGGGTGTGGCCTCGACGTAACCGCCTATGCCGCTGACAAATCCGGCTGCCCCATCGGCGGCGGTGGGGTTGTGTTGGATGTAGACGTCGCCAAGGTACCGGTCGGCGGCTTGCTGTACCTGACGGCCGTTGAACGCCAGTTCGTAGAAGTCCGTGACGACGGTCTTGTTGGATTCGAGTTGATCGCCCTGTTCGGCAACAACGCTCGTGGACGTCGTAGAACTGCTGGGCGTTGCGGATTCCGCGTCGTTGGAGCACGCGGTGAGCAGGAGTGCGGCGGCAGCGGGAACAGTGATCCAGGCTGCGCGCCTACGGAGGTTGCTCATGTTCAGTGTGCGACGGTGAAACGCTGGCGACGGTGGGCCGGAGTTTCGATCTCGTCGACAAAAGCATGGGCGTAGTCTTCGCCCGCGATGGCGGAGTTGCCCTCGGCGTCCGTCAGGAGAATGTCGCGACCCAACTGGAACGATCCCTTCGGGGCGACGCCGGCATGGGCACCGAACGCTGCGGCCGGGCTCACGTAGAACCAGTCGACATTGCTGTCGGTCGCGCGGAGCGCATCGAGGACGTCGGCGTGAGCGAGTGCCTCACCCTTGTATGCGTCCGGGAAGTCGGGGGTGTCGACGACGCGTGGCCCACCCTCGGAGACCAACAGGCTGCCGGCGCCACCGACTACGGCAATGCGAGCACCGTTGCGTGCGGCGGCATCTGCGAGGGGAGTGACGGCGTCGAGCAGGCGCTTGCCGTCGATCTCGCGGGCGGGGATGGCAACGACAACGACGTCGTTGTCCGCCGTGACCTGCTCCACGATCGTGTTGTCGTGAACGGAACCCTGCACGACATTCGCCTCGGTTCCGGACTGCACACTGCGGGCGACGACGGTCACCTCGTGGCCGCGTGAAGTGGCTTCCTTCGCGATTGCGCTTCCTGCAAAACCGTTTCCACCGAATACTGCGATCTTCGACATGGCGTGTGCCTTTCCTCGATGTCGTCGTTGTGCTTGTAGTAGTAAATTTATCCACCTGGAATGCCGATGTCTCGGTCAGATGCGGGCAGTTCTTGGTGAAAAACAGACATCTTGATAACGGTGGACCGACTGCTTCGTGTCGACATTGCGAACCGTAGGGTTGGTGCATGACTCTCACCGCCGACAACAACGCAGGTCCGCTGGCAATCGAGCGCTCGGACGTCGAAGCTGCGCGGACTCGTATCGCAGGGTTGGCGCGGCATACCCCGATCTTTCGAACTGCACTGCCGACGCCACACGGCGAGGTACCGGTTCTGTTCAAGCTCGAGTACCTCCAGCACGGTGGTTCCTTCAAAGTGCGCGGCAGTCTCAATGCAGTGGAACGAGCGGTCGCCGACGGCACCATGCCCGATGCCGGCGTGGTGATCGCGTCTGGCGGCAACGCTGCAATCGGGGCCGCGTGGGCAGCGCGGCGACGAGGACTCACCTGCACAGTGGTGGTACCGGAGACAGCGCCTGATGCCAAGGTGAAGGCTCTCGGAGAGTTGGGTGCAACCGTTCACAAGGTAGGCGACCGGTATGCACTCGCTGCTGCCGCTGCGGCGGACATCGCACGCACCAGCGGTGCGCTCGAACTGCATGCCTACGACCTGCCCGACATCGTCAGTGGGGCCGGCACCATCGCTCTCGAGCTCGAAGACGACGCATCCGGACCGATTACGTATTGCGTTGCAGTCGGCGGCGGCGGATTGGTCTCTGGAATCGTCGCGGCGGCTCGTCCCGAAGATCACGTGGTAGCCGTCGAGCCGACCGGGGCTGCCACCTTGCGCACCTCGCTCGATGCGGGGCGTCCGGTGGATATCGAAGTAAACAGTATCGCCGGAGACTCGTTGGGGGCTACACGAATTGGTGCCATCGCCTGGGAGACACTGCATGAGAGTTCGGTAGACAGTGTTGTGGTCGAAGATGATTCGATCCGGCAAGCGCGGGCATTCCTGTGGCGGGAGTTCCGGATTCTGGTGGAGTTGGGAACCGCAGCAGCATTGGCTCCGGTTCTGAACGGAACGGTGTCGCCGCCGTCCGACGGTGAACTGTGCGTGGTTCTATGCGGAGCCAACACACATCCGACCGACCTGTAATTTCAGCGTATTTGTTTGCCTGCGTGTGAGAAAGTCGCAGGTGGGTACCTCTCGCAGTATGAGTACCAGCAGCATTATCTGGATAATTGTTGCCGTGGTCGTGGTGATAGCGATCGTGGCCGCACTCCTGTGGGTGGCGCGAAACAGGCGTGACGAGCGTCGTCACATCGAGGCAGAACAGATCCGCGAAGACGTCGCAGACAAGTCACTGCAAGTAGGCGAGCGCGAGGCGCGGGCAGAAGAGACAGCAGCCAAAGCGCGCATGGTGCAGGCAGAGGCCGACGCCAAAGCGGCGGAAGCGTCTGCGCTGCAACATCATGCAGCGCAGCATCGGAAAGAGGCGACGAGTTCTCGCGAGGAACTGAACCAGCAACGAGATCATGCAGACACGATCGACCCCAAGGTTCCCAACCCCGAAGAACCGCGGTCGACGCCGGATCAGAACCCTCGAAACCCTTGATCTCGAAACACTTGATGCAGGCGTTCGAGGGAAGCGTCTGCCCGTATATGGTTCGACGATCATGATGAATAATGAATCGTCACCGCACGACCAGAAGAGCGTCGCGTCCACGGCGGCTGACGTCGCACAGAACAATGTCTTCGAGCGCTTTGCCCGTGCCGGATTCGTCGTCAGCGGTGTGGTTCATCTGCTGATCGGATATATCGCGATCCGCCTTGCTCTCGGTGGATCCGGGTCTGCGGACCAATCGGGTGCGATGGCCGAGTTGGCAGGAAAGCCAGGGGGTGTCTTCGCTCTGTGGGTCGGCGTCGTGGCCTTCCTTGCCATGGCCTTGTGGAGATTGGCCGAAGCTGCGTTGGGAAGCTCGTCGTCGCCGTCCTCTGACGACAAGAAGAAAGAGTTCTTCAACCGCGCAAAGGCTCTGGGCATTTCGCTCGTCTATTTCGGTTTTGCGTTCACTGCATTCGGATTCGCCCGCGGTAGCGGGAAGTCCAGCAGCGGTCAGAGTGCGGGGATCACGGCGCGTTTGATGGAGAACACGCTTGGAACTATCGCATTGGTGATCGGCGGGATCGCGATCATCGCCGTTGGTGTGTACCACGTGTACAAGGGCGCGAGCCAGAACTTCCTCGATGATCTGAAAGGCACACCCAGCAACTTCGTGCGCCGACTCGGAACCGTCGGGTACGTCGCCAAGGGCTTGGCCATCGCTGCAGTCGGCATTCTGGTTCTTCTTGCGGTCAACAGTTCCGAACCCGGCAAGTCCTCCGGACTCGACGGAGCGTTCAAGACACTGGGCGCGCAGCCGTACGGAGTGGCGCTGCTGATCCTTGCCGGATTGGGCATCATCACCTACGGGCTCTACTGCTTCGTGATGGCACGCTCGACGAAGATGTAGCGCCCGTAGGTAAGTGGGTCTATCCGAATGACCCGGTCTGGAAGCCGACGTCGCTGCCCGACGAACTTCCCGTCGAGCTACCGAACATGGGTCGTCTCGGAACCAGATCATGCATCAGGTTCACGGCTGCAGGGTCGATCATCGCCGCATTTCCACCGTTCGCCAGAATCGTGATCGACCAGCCGCTGTCGGGAACCAGCAGGGTGATGCAGTTGGATCCCGAGCTGTCTCCGTTTTTCTTGGCGAACCGTTGTGGGAAGTTCGGCGTCGGGGGTTGGAGCTGCCACGCCATTCCCATTCCGAATGCAGGATTCTCCGGAGCTTGCGTGTCGATCTGCTCGAGCATCGAGGTCAGGACTGGTTTGAGCGGGTTGTTTCCGTAGCCGAGAGTTGTTGCAGCCCAGATCGACATGTCCTCGGCGGTGCTGACCAGCCCACCCCCGCCTGCGATCGCACCCGTGTTGTTCCACAGAGGCGCTCGTGTGCCGTCGAGGTGGTACGGAACGGCAAGGTCGGTTGCTTTGGTCTCGATCACGGTACCCATCATCCCGAGCGGGTCGGTGATTTCGCGGGCGACTGCCGCCGCGAATGGTGGTTTCTCTTGTCCCGGAATGATTTTGTCGGCCATGAGTGTGCCGAGCAGTCCGAACCCGAAGTCCGAGTACAGCCAGTGGCTACCGGGGGAGAACTCCAAGGCGCCGGCGTCTTGGAGTCCTTTCCAGAGCATATTTCTGGTGTACTTCGCCTTCTCGTCCGTGCACGATCGTGTGGGATCGGCACACCCCGCCGAAAGATTGGGCGGGTCGTCGCTCAGACCGGAACGGTGGGTGACCAGTTGGCGAAGCGTGATCTCCTCGCCGCCGATGCCTTTCGGCAGCGGGTTGCCATCCGAATACTTGCTCGCCAGGTCGTCCAATCCGACTTCTCCCCGAGCGATCAGTTTCGCCAGTAGTGCAGCGGTGAAGGTCTTGGTCTCCGAGGCGATCTCGAATTGCGTTCGTGGAGTGACTCTCACGCCGTTTTCGACGTCGGCCTGGCCGTAGTGGTACGTAGTGGTGACACTCGCCTTGCGGTTCTTCTCATCCGGTTTGACGATAGCGAAGGCAAGGCCGGGAACGCCGCTGTTCAGCAGTGTCTCTGCGACGCGTTGCACCGCTTGGGCTTCAGCAGGATCGCCGACCTGCGAACCTGGATTGGGTGCCGTGGGGCCGGCGGCGCCGGCGGTCGAGGAGGTCGCGAGGGTTATGACCGCGGTTGCCGCCAGCCCTGCAACGCTGATGAACTGCCGTCGTGACGTCCGGGCGGACCCTCGATCCTGGTTATCCATTGTTTGCACATTACAACCAAAGTCGACTGGTTTGACTGTTTTGTCGGAATTGCCAAGGTGTGGTCCTTAGACGATGGTTTTGCTAAATCACGCCGCCGTTGACGTAGATGACCTGGCCATTGACCCAACGAGCTGGGCCGGCGAGAAACGCGACAGCCTCCGCGATGTCCGCCGGTGTGCCGAGGCGTTCCAGGGGAGCCAGCTTGGACAGGTTCTCCACTGTAGCTTCGTCTTTCCCGTCAAGGAACAGATCGGTGGCCGTGGGGCCTGGGGCTACGGCGTTGACCGTGATATCGCGTCCCCGTAGCTCTTTCGCGAGAACCAGAGTGATCGCGTCGACAGCACCTTTGGTGGCGGCGTATGCGGCATAAGTCGGAAACGCCAGCTTCTTCACGGAGGTGGAGAAATTGATGATCGCACCACCGCGCCGGACACGTCTGGCTGCCTGCTGGTCGACCACGAAGGTCCCTCGGACGTTGGTCCGATGCATCCGATCGAAATCGTCGAAGTTCAGTTCTGCGACGGTGGAGAGAATCATGATTCCGGCTGCATGGACGACGACGTCGATGCCCCCGAACTCCTCCTCGACCGTATCGAACAGGGCCGCGACTTCACCTTCGTCGGCGACGTCCGCATGCACCGCGATGGCGCGACCGCCCGCAGCGACGATGGCGTCAGCTGTTTCCTGGGCGCGTTGAATGTTTCCTGAATAGTGCACGGCGACAGCCATTCCGTCGGCGGCGAGCTTCTCGGCAGTCGCTCGCCCGATGCCGCCGGAAGCGCCAGTGACGATGGCGACGCGGGTGGTGGTGTCAGTCATGATGTAACTCCTGAACTGGTTTCGGTTGCATCGGACAGCTTGCGAAGCCACTCTCGTAGTAGGCCGACTTCGTTGGCGGAGAGAGAAGTTGAATCTGCGGCGGCCAGTTGGGCGTCGAGAGTAGATGCAACTCTGTTGAGTGAGGTTTCCGGGTGGACGCCGGATTCGTCGATGATGGACGCGAAGATTCCGTCGCGAACTCGCTGTGACAGCGTCGGATCGGGGTACTGTTCCGGCCTGACGACGAGCATCAGAGCGACGCCCGCATTGGCGGACATCACCATCTGCGTAGCCACGTCGACCGATACGGTCAGAACACCTGCCGCAGCGCATCGTTCGAGAACGGATCGAAGTAGCGCCTGGGCCTGCAGAGCGGTGTCGGCGCTCTGGGCGGAAGGTGAGTGCATCAAGCGGTAGTGAGCGGGATGCGCGAGCGCGAAGGCGGTGTGCGCATCCCAGCCGGCCCGTAGATCGGCAACGGGGTCATCGGAAGGTGTCGCAGCCCGTTTGCCTTCGAGGTATTCGAAGAAACCTGCCTCGACGACGGCTGCGAGCAGTCCGTCCTTGTCGCCGAACTGACGGTAGAGCGCGGGGGCGCCGACGCCGGCCATCTCGCACACGGCGCGGGTGGATATGTCGCCGTTGGGGGAGGTGTTGAGCAGCTCGGTTGCCGCGGCCAGAATCTTTGCTCTCGAACCCATGGAAACGACGCTAACACAAATATGTAATCGTTGCTATCGCTGGTTTGGTCGTGCGAACGAACTACAGACACAGGCGCCAGAACTTGATCAGATGAGTGAGCCGGTCCGGCCACGGTTCTGTGTGGAGTGACAGCTAGAGCCGTTCTGTTCTCACACTCTGAACGAAGGAATCCTGGTGATCGACTCGGAAACTACTGTTGCGCAGAATAATTCGCATTCCGGTTATCTGGGGTGGATTCTGCGGGTCATCAGTGTCGTGGCGTGCGCTGCGGTTGCAACGGTCGTTGTCTCGCTGACGCTCGGGCCGCCATTCGCGCGGGCCTGGGCACAGTGGGTTGCTCGTCATCTAGGTGGGGACTTCGAGACGGGAGTCGTTGTCGGATTTGTGACTGGGCTTCTGGGCACCGCTGTGACTTTGTTTGCAGCGCTGATGAGTTCGTTGGCGTGGCGGCGACGCGGTGGCCCGGCATTGTCGCTTGGTGTCGGTGCCATTGCCATGCTTGCCGTTATTCCTGGCGCAGTGAATTTGAGTATCGCGGTCGGTGCAGCAGGATCCGGTGTGAGGGCGGCGGGGAGGATCCTCGACGTCGACGGGCCGGCGTTTCGTGGAGCCTGGATAGCCGGATCTGTGGCGGGGCTGTTGCTGTATATGGCCGCGGCGCTGCTGTTAGGGAGGAGCCTTCGTTCGACGTTCGGGCCTGTCAGGCAGGTGGCGGCACCGCTCCCTGGGGTGGTCGACTACACCGCCGATGGCCAACCCGTTTTTGCACAAGTGGGCTTCACATCGGACGGGATTCCGGTACTTGCAGATCAACTTGCAGCGCGCTATCCAGCGCGACCAGCGGTCGGCACGAATGCCTTGGCCATCGTCGCACTTGTACTTGGAATCTTCGGTGGAGTTCTTGCTATTCCAGTGGGGCATGTGTCGTTGAACCAGATTCGCCGTTCCGGCGAAAGTGGGCGCGGATTGGCAGTGGCCGGACTCGTTCTCGGTTATCTGTCCCTGGTCGTCGTCGTAGGTGTCGTATTCGTGGCTGTGTCCGCGGCCTATCGATAATTTGGGTCGCGCGTCAGAGTTGGGTGGGCTGGAGTGGTTCTATGTCGGAGGTGCGAGGTCCGAACAGGCCCATAGCCCGGGTGCGAATGGACGGTAGTACTTCGTGGAAGCTCCCGCCGAGACGGTGGAGAGAGTTGAACGAGCGCGATTCCCAAACCGGAAACTCTCCGTCAGCGCCGCGGGATGCTGTGTCCCACAGCAGTGCGTCACCGTTTTCGCTCCATCCGAAAACCTGCAGCGAGTCAGGGAGTGACCAATCGCCGTCGGGTTCGATCATCCAATCGAACTCGTCATCCCGTCCTTCTCGGTAGACGGACCGAAGATGAGCGGTGAGGTTGCGGGCGCGCCCTTGCCAGCCGTCGGCAAATCCGGGAAGGACGGGCGGATAGATGAGCCAGAGTCCGAAGGTCCGCGCCCAACCTGCGTGCCGGATGAATGCGCGATAAGAATCGGGGAAGCCCTGCCGGTCGGGAAATCGAAAAGAATCCAAAACAGTGAAATCTATGTGTTGAAGCGTCGACTGGCCTTCTACCGTCAGCGCGTTGGGTCCCTGTGCAAACACGTCCTCAACACTAGCAATGCGAGTTCGTGAAATATTTGGACGCTCGACACCTTACCCCGTCTCACGATGTCGCGATGGGTGAGTTGTGTTGTCATGAATGCTCTTTCACAGCTTGGTTACACGGAGGCGACCGGCGGCAATGGGCCGCTAAGTCATAAAACGGCTGTTCGACGCATTCCCAGATTTTCGCCGGCAATGCGAATCAGATCGAGATCGTGGTCGGTTGAGCGGCGCAGTCGCTGGTCGCCAGGATCGGTATCGAGAACAATCGTCTGTGCACCCACCTCGGTCAGAAACTCGATGTCGGCACGTATCTGGTTGATGGTTCCGTACCCGAGTGGACGGTCCGGCGATTCGACAGATTCTCCGGCGGGGAGAAAGTAGATGCGGGGGACGAACTCACGCCCGGGGGCGAGTGAAGCGACTCCAGCGATGCATAGGTCCCGGGAGGGGTGCAATGGGTGCCATGCGGTGCCCAATCTGTTGGTTCGGTCGATCGCAGCGGGTCCGTTGCCGCCGATCCACAACGGAGGATGCGGTTGTTGCAAGGGAAGGGGTCCGTTGTGCACGCGATGTGTTCCGGCCGAGCCCGGGGCGTCGTACGTCTCCGACGTCCATGCTGCGATCAAGGTTTCGAGAGTGGTATCCGTCAGTCGACCTCGACGTGTGAACGGAACGCCGAGAACGTCGAAAGCCTGTGCAGTCCAGCCGACCCCGATGCCCACGATTAACCGTCCGCCGCTGAGTCGATCGATCGTCGCGGTCGCGTGGGCGAGGTGGGCCGGGTGTCGATGACTGCCGATCAACACGCCGCTGCCCAGACGAATCGACTCGGTTCCCGCTGCGAGCCAGGACAGCGTGGCCAGGCACTCGTAAAACGGAGCAGGAGAGCGGCGATTCGCGTCGTCGGTCAACACCACGTGATCTGAGAGTAGGACATTGTCGAATCCGGCAGTTTCCGCTGTCCGAGCCCACGCGAGAATCCCGTCGGGGTCGATCTGCGGCCCGAAATTGGGGAGATTGATTCCGTACTTCACGACGAACTCGGAATCAGTCGGGCGGCGCCACCGCGGCGGAACGTCAGGACGTTTCCCCCGTTGGCGGCAAAAGGGAGAGGGGTGTCCGGTCGGCTGATGTGGTGCTCGAACAGCTCGATGTTCAAGTCGCCGACGGATACCATCGCCATCCGGGACGTTCCTTCGACGTTCGCATCGGGAACGGTGACACCGACTGTGGACAAGGCATTTTCGACGTTCGCGGTCACGGTCATGGGATCAGCAGTACCTTTCCTCGGGTTCCACCCGCGGCCAGCAGAGCGTGGGCTTGGGGTGCTTCGTCGAACCGGAATGTTCGGGCGACAGGGACGGTGACCGAACCGGTCGATACCAGTTCGGCGAATGATTCGAGGCCCGAGCCGTCCTCGTCGACATAGCTTTTCGCCGGTGTGATTCCACGTTGCGGTGCGGGTTGCTCGTTGTCGTCGATGGAGATGAAGGCGCCGTCGTCTCGCACGCTGTCGACGGATTCGGAAACACCCGCCGTGTCGACGACGGCGTCGTATTCCTTGTGCGCCAGGTCAACGGGACTCGCGATGACCCGACTGAGGCCGAGGGCCAAGAGTTCGTCAGCGTCGCTCTCGCGAGCGAGGGCGTCGACGCGGTGCCCTCGCGAGAGCAGCAGCGCCGACGCTATTCGGCCTACCGCGCCGGCAGCACCGGTCACCAACACCGTGGATTCTGGTGCAAGGTCGAGTTTGTCGAGGCATTGCACAGCGGTGAGCGCCGCGAGTGGGATCGCAGCAGCGTGCTCGAGGGTGACGTTCGACGGAGCGGGTGCGAATAGGGACTGGTCAGCGGTGACGCGTTCGGCATAGGTTCCGTAGCGGTGTGCCGGTTGCGCGATCATTCCGATGACGCGGTCTCCTGGCGTGAAGCGTGTTACCGCGGATCCGACTGCGATAACAGTTCCGGAGACGTCCCATCCCAATACGGCTGGGAAGTGCAACTCGATGGGCAAGAACCCCGAACGGGTCTTCAGATCGACAGGGTTGACGGCAGCGGCTGCAACGGAAACAGTGACGTCTCCGGGGCCGGATGTCGGCTCGTCGACCTCGGTGAGAGTGAGAACGCTCGGGTCGCCGGTGGCTTCGATTGCGATGACTTTCATGCGATTCCTTTCGTGAGACCTTGCACTGGAGAGTGATCGACGGCGTAGCGGGCATTCTCTTCGGCTGCAGTCAGACCCAACCCGCCGTCGACGGTGGTCCCCGTGAGATAGCTCGAACCGGATCCGGCGAGGAACACCGCGGCTGCTGCGACTTCGTGCACACCGGCCGGACGCCCAACGGGATAGCGGGGCGATCGATGTCCGCATACGAGGATTCGTCATCGATGCCGTTCATCGCGGTGGCGGTTTCCCCCGGCGCGACGAGATTGACGCGCACTCCGTGTAGTGCGAAGTAGAGGGTGAGGATACGACTCGGCGCCGCCAATGCGGCCTTGCTGGAGAAGCAGATTGCACCGTCGGTGATGGGGACTGTGTCTCAGCCTCGAATTCGATCCCCGTGAATTCGGTCGACGTTCGCGTCGATGACGATCAACCGTCGGTCTCCACGGTGTAGCGAAGTTGCGCTGCGCCCGTCGAGTAGTCGAGTGCTGTCCTTGGCGAACAGATTTCGTGCGGCGATCACGTGATACTCGACCTGTTTGACCGCTTCGACCTTCCATGTCGAATCGGTGGCCGCGCTGTGGCTGAGACCCAGTTTGAATGAAGCGGCACTACGCATGTCGATCCCCCTAGACGGTGTGAAAGAGCGTTCGCGAGCTGTGTCAGCAGTACGGCGGTACTTCAGTGAACGAAATGAACTTTCGAGGAGAACAGTAGGACATTCGCATAGTGATCGCTACAAGAGTAGAATAGATCACATTTGGATCGGTAGATGCTGCGGAATTGGGAGGTTGCATGGCCGGGGTGCCGGGACAAGGGCGGAAGTTCGACGTAGACGCGGCCTTGGACAAGGCGATGTACGCCTTCTGGGAGCACGGCTACGAGGGGACATCCGTTGCCATGTTGACTGCTGCGATGCAGATCAATCCACCGAGTCTCTACAGCGCTTTCGGCGGCAAGGAAGGAGTGTTCTTTGCCGCCGTCGATCACTACAACGCGACTCGCGGCGACTTCATGGACCGGGCGTTCGCCGAAGAGCGCGAGGCATCCGAATTGATTCGCCGCCTCTTGAACGACGCGGCGTCCCATTACACCGACGAGTCTTGTCCGGGTGGTTGTCTGATCATCAGCGCGGCGGTCAGCGTGACCGACGCCAACAGTCACATAGCAAACCGATTGCGCGACATGCGAAATGCCAACGTGGTATTGCTGTCGCAGAGGATCGCAGCCGATATCGCCAACGGACTCTTGCCCGCTGACTCCGATCCCGAGGACCTTGCCGAGTTCATCGGCGTAGTCATCCAAGGCATGTCTCAGCGCGCCCGAGACGGTGCAACACAGAGGCAATTGGAACTTGTAGCGAACAGGTCTTTCGACTCGCTGAACTTCTCGAAAGACCTCATCGGCTGAACAGATTTCAGTTGTTGGTCGTGGGTCGAGCTGGATTGGGTGATGGAGAGCATCGAGGTCGGTCCTAGTGACCTTCTATCCCAATATAATTCGTCACTGACCGTGATGGCTGTCGGTTCGTTGAAGGAAGGGGCGGGGCCAGGCGCCGAGTGCAAGGACGGCGAGGGTTGTCTGGACGAGTCCGGTGGTGAAGAAGATGCCCTGCAGCGGCGACCAGGCCAGGATCATGGCTATCTCGACGAAGATCCAGGTCATCATCGTCAGGCCGGCGGCGGCGTGCAGGCCCCACGTCAGACGGAACCTGTTGTGCTGAGCGAAGAGCGCGGCGGCCTGGATGCCTCCGACGACAACGCCGAGGAGGATTCCGGGCCAGAAATATGAAGGGAAGACGGTTCCCTCGATCCACTCAGGAGGCAGGCCCATCCCGCCGCCGATCGTCAGGCCCGCCATTCCTACGAGCGCTGAGAGCAGGTTTAGCCACGCGATGGCGGACAGACCGATCCGGAGACCCCGTGGAGGGAGCGATGTGGACGTCATGCCTGACAACGATAGAGAGGGTCAGTCGAGCCCGTCCATGTTCCTGCGCGTTGCCGCGCTGGCAGCGTCGGCATCACCCGCGACGATGGCTTCTACTAGATCTCGGTGGGCAGCGGCTTCGTCGTCGATCGATTCGGGGTCTCGCGCCGCGACGTCGGTGATCACGTCCAGGGCCGAGTTGCGGAGCGTTTCGATGAATGAATCGAACACCATCGACAACACGCTGTTGTGCGCAGCATTCACCACGGCGCGATGTAGTTCCATGTCAGCGTCGACAAATTCTGTTGGTGTCGAGGCATTTTCACGGGCTTCGAGTGCTGCCTGTAACAGATCGACGTCGGCCGAAGTTCGGCGCATGGCAGCCAGGCGGCCCGCTTCCACTTCCAGGAGTCTGCGTACTTCGTAGACTTCGCGGCGGTCCGAGCGTTTGAGTTCTCGCTCGAGTTCTGTGACCGGTGTCGAGGACATGACGTAGGTGCCGGACCCTTGATGCGAGTAGAGCTGGCCCGACGCAATCAGTGCGCGAACGGCCTCTCTGCCGGTCGAACGCCCGACTCCGAGGAGTGTGCTCAGATCCTGTTCGTTCGGGATTTTGGTCCCGACCGGCCACTCGCCGTCGCCGATGAGGCGCGCAAGTTCGTCCGCGGCTTTCTGTACCAGCGACTGCTGCTTGATCTGGCGCACTGCCATGTGACTGCTCCTGACTGACTCGGTGAACCGCAATGGAGCGGCTCACCGAGTAATACTTCATGTCCTCCGATGAATCTTCAGACTACGGGGCCGTCTTATGGTTTATCGAAGGGCGATGACGTCCAGTTCGCGCTCCGTCTCGTCTTCCGGGTCGAGGCGTCGATCGCGCAAGGTGAATGCGATGACGGCGCCGACGAACAGCGCTGCAGTTGTCGCCCCGATCGCCATGCGCGGTCCGAAGTGATCTGCCAGGTAGCCGAACAGCGGAGATGCGATGCCCCCCACGGACATCGCGAGTCCGAGCGTCACCCCACTTGCTGTGCCGGGGCGATTCGGTAGGTAGTCCTGCGCCAATGTCACCTGTGGCGCGAAGGGCAGGAACATAGCAAATCCGAGACAGACGATTCCCAATTCGGCAACTGCTACGTGCGGGGCGGCAGCGAGCAGTGCCAGTGAAGGTACCGCAAGCAGGTAGCCGAGTCGGATGGATGCGCGTCGACCACGACGGTCCGCGAGGACTCCTCCCAGTAGCGTTCCGGCCGCTCCCGCCAATGTGAAGGAGGACAACACGATTGCAGCGCTCGAGGACGATCCGTTCAGTGCGTTGAGCACGAACGGTGAGACCAACGACAGTGTGGTCACATACGGAATTGACCAACAGACCGTTACCAGCACGAGTCGTGTGAACGAGCGCCAATCGTCTGACACGGGACCGTTCGCGGCCAGTTGCGCACTCAACGACTGGGCTGACTCGGCCGCACCCGTGTTGACCGATCGCGACTGGGCGACCATCCACCAAATAGCCGCCACTGCTGCAGGAACCGCGAGTAGATAGCCGCCGGACAAACCGAGTGAGCCAACCACGAGCGTGACAAACGGTGGCGCCAGCGAGGCGCCCAACGTACCGCCCACGGAGAACACGCTCATGGCTTTCTGTGAATGACCTCCAGCCGCGCGTGCCAAATTTGTGGCGGGAGGATGGTATGCGGCGATGCCGATGCCGGCCACGGCAATTGCCAGCCAAGTGACGATGTAGGTGGTGCTCATCGCTGCCACGACAATGCCTGCTGCGGCCGTCACAAAACCTGTGGGTACCAGCCAGTTTCGGCTCTTTCGATCGACCAGCATGCCGAATGCAGGTTGCACGACACTGGATAGTCCGGTCGCGGCGAGCGTGATTCCGGCGACCGCGGAATAGGAATATCCGCGTTCGAGCATCATGAACGGCAACAGCGCAGGCACAGCCCCCTGGTACAGATCGTTCACGACGTGTGTGCCGGTGAGAAATGCAACTTGCCCCTTCTTCATCTCCTTGGGCATCCCTTCGTTCAGGTCTTCAAGTCCTCAGGTCCTCTGAGGAATTGAAAGCTATCACGAACCCGCGGGCGCACGGTTGCGTTGGAGACCTGGATCTCATTCGAGACGACTGACTAACTCTCAGCAGTCGCGGCGTTGCGGGCGGCGAGTTGCGCGAAAGCGTGGGTAAGTTCTGGCGGGCCGACGACATCGATGTCGGTGTCGAATCGGTTGAAGGAGGCTGCCAGCGCCGTCCAAGACCATGATCCGGCTTCGAGACTGCACTGCTCGGGGCCAAGGTCTTCGACGATGCCGTCCCCGACAAAGGGAAGAACATAACTGGCTGGTCGATGGAGAACGACCTTGCCGTGGCACGGCCAATTGTTGATATGTTCCGATCCTTTGAAGCGCGCGGACACGTATTCGCTGACGTCGCCGCCGGGGATTTCCTTCGGCGTGAACCGGGGACCGTTCGGGGTGCGTGGGGTGATGCGATCGGCGCGGAAGATTCGCCAGTCGTCTCGCGCGAGATCCCACGCGACGAGGTACCAGCGACGCTTGGAGGTCACCAGATGATGCGGCTCCACTCGGCGCGGGGGTGTTATTTCGCTGTTGTCGGTTGAGTGGTCGTTCGAGTAATCGAAGCGGAACACCTCGCGAGCGCGGACTGCAGCGGAAATCGCTACGAGCACCTCTGGGGACACGGAGTCTGCGTCGCCGGAACCGGCCGAAATCGTGGTGAACGTGAGCGCGTCGAGGCGATGGCGCAGACGCGACGGCATCACTTGCCGCACAGTGGTCAACGCTCGAACCGCATCCTCTTCGATACCGACGCCGGTCAGCGTCGCCGCCTGCAGCGCAACTGCCAGTGCGATGACCTGATCGTCGTCGAACAGCAGGGGTGGCAGCTCGCTGCCGGCGTCGAGTCGGTATCCGCCGTCCGGGCCCATGGTCGCCGCAATGCGGTAACCCATCTCCCTGAGCCGGTCGATATCGCGGCGGACAGTGCGATGGCTGATGTCGAGCCGCTCGGCGAGTAGAGCGCCCGGCCAGTCGCGTCTCGTCTGCAGAAGGGACAGCAGATTCAAGAGTCGAGTGGTGGTCGCCATGCGGTGAGACTACGACGAGTCTAGGACGAAAACAGTCCTATACGGCTGTGAGAGTCGACGTTGTCAGGGAAAACCCGAGCGACGTTCGTACCAGGAGCAGACATGAGCATCAAGACAACGACCCACCTCAACTTCCGCGGAGACGCCCGCGAGGCTCTGGAGTTCTACCAGTCCGTCTTCGGTGGCCAGGTCACGATCGCAACCTACGGCGACTTCGGGATGCCCAAGGAGGTGCCCGGCGCTGAGAACGTCGTGTTCGGCCAGGTGGAGACAGAGGACGGCTTCTGTGTGATGGCATACGACATCCCTGGACAGTCGGGCGGCTCGGCCGGCAACGCAGGCTCGACACACCGCGAGAACGGCACCACGATCACTGACCAACCGTTCTTCGTCTCGGTTCGCGGTGAAACCCTCGAAGAGGTGCAGAACTACTGGGCCAAACTCTCTGCTGGTGCATCGATCATCGAGGGTCTTGCCGCCGCGGCGTGGAGCCCCGGTTTCGGCATGCTCACCGATGCGTTCGGGGTGACGTGGATCCTCGACGTCGCTGCCGGCGAAAACCCGGCCTAGCTACTCCCCGTGCTGCGGCGCGCGTTCCGAGTCACCGCGTCGCAGCACCTTCGTCATTGCGGCATCGAGTCCTGTGTCGCCGAGGCAGTCACAGTGCCTTTGTCGTGAACAGCAGGTCCCCGTGGATTTCGTGAGGCTCCGCATGGTCGGTCGCCACGAATACGAGTTTTTCCAGCACACGGCGAGAAGCGCCGTTCCAGTCACGGACCGTGGCCCACAGACGTCGATAGCCTGATGCCTGCGCCCATTGGATTACCGCCCATGAGGCCTCAGTCGCATATCCCTGACACCATGCCCTACGGAGAAATTCGAATGCCAGTTCAGGCTCTCCGTCAGGTCCGTGCTCAGTCTCGATCAGGCCGCAGTAGCCGATGACGTCATGGGATCCTTTACGCTCCACCGCCAGTAGACCGGGTTGGTGTGAGCGACTGCGAATCTGGTCCTCGATGTCTCCGATGGAGGGTCGACCATCGGAATCGATCCGACGATGCGGTGGGACACGAGGATCGCGCTCACCCCAGAGCTCCCGCAAGACAACGGCATCGGGCACACGGAACGGTCGCAGAAGCAGTCGGTCGGTCTCTAGCGAATTCTCCCGTTCGGACTGTGAAAGGGCGTCCATGTCATGGACACTATCGGTGCGGATCACCTGCGGGCCGCGACGTACCAAATCGCGATGATCAACAAGGTTGCGGCCGAGGAGTATGCGAGGAAACCTCCCATATCGAGCCAGTTGGCCTCCCCGAACGGGCCCGGCTGTATCGGTGACGTCTCGACTGCGCGACTGCCTCGCCGTGAAAGGTGGATCCACCACACCACAGAGTTGCCGAGGCCCCATGTCAGCAGTAGCCATCGGAGTGCCCTGTCGGCAGAGGGACGGTCATAGCTGCTTTGGCGCATGATCGAGTGTCCACCCTCCGGTAGGAAAACCACGCGTTTTCGGTTATTGCAGATTCGGCGGTCGACATCGTGGACCTCGACCGTCACGGACCGAGGTCCGACCCCGGACACGACGAAGCCGCCGGACACCTGCAGGTGTCCAGCGGCTCCAGCGCGTCGGTGCCCGTCTTGCGCCTCTCGGCAAGTGGCCACTCGAAGTGGCAATTCTGGGGTGGTACCCGGGGCAAAGAACCGAACACCGACACCATCTCCAACGAACCTCCACACGGAGTTATTCCATGCTGACTTGTGCCGCGGTCAATCGTGGTCCTGCTCATCGCTCAGCTCCAGCAGAGCTGGCGACAACGGCTTCGATTCTCTGAGGTGCGCCTCGTAGCACCTCGAGGATTGCCTGGGTATCGAGATTCCCTGGTCAGTAGGCGAAGGACGAGAACGGCTTCGGCCCCCATCTCGGTGTGAGATGGGGGCCGAAGCGAGGGTGGGAATCAGCCGGTGACACCGGTCAATTCGTTGGGGGCGTGATCGAGAGTGGTCTCGGTCAGGATGCTGCCGTCCTCGAGGTCGACTGCGATCAGCTTCTTCGACGCTGGGTCGGTGACGTAAGCGGTGTGATCTTCTACGAAGAGCGCGGGCCTGGGCTCTTGCCATTTGGTGGGCTCGGTCCATGCGTCTATGACGGCGATCTTCTTGGTGACGACGCCGGTGTTCGGGTCGATGACGTGGATGGCGCCGTCGGTGCCGAGCACCAGTGCCTCTCCGTGTGGTCCGCGGCCGAGTGAGCGGAAGGTGTAGCTGGTGCCGAGGTCGACGAGCTTGAGTTCGGACGTGGTCGTGTTGGTCAGCGAGACCCGTTGCGGACGTTCGAGTTCGGCGTCCTTGTCAGTCTTGTAGTCACCCAGGACGATGTCCGACTCCTCTGAGCCTGCCTGATTTCCGATGCGGCCGTATGCATCCGGACTCTGGACCTTGGTGATCGCTCCGTTCTTGTACACGAGCAACCCGTCCTGGCAGCCCAGCACGATGGCTTCGCCGGCAGCGACTGCTTCGCCGTGGACACCGGGGCACTGTTCGTTGCGCAGGATTTCCTTGCGGTCGGCATCGAGGATGGCAATGCCGTTGCGGGACTCCGAATTTCCGATGGTCGTCAACAGGCTGCCGTCGGCAAGTGCGACCGCAACGCCGTGATGGGGTTCTGGCGTGGTGTACGTCTCGACGCGGGGTTGGCGTTTTGCCAACTGCGCCGGATCGAAGATCTCGACGAGTCCCGAGCCGTCGTTGAAGAGAACGGTTTTTCCGGCATGGCGTACGACGTGTCCGGGCTCGTTGGCTGCGAACTCGACCTCGGACATCGCGGGATCGGCTGTGTAGTAATGAGAATGATCACCGTGAGCCGAAGACCACGTGCCGGTGTCGAGCACCTTGAATGCTTCGCCGGCAGAGATCATGACGTGGCGACCGTCGCCGGCCGGGTTGAGTCGGGTGAAGCCGTCGATCTCGGTCTCGCCGACCACGTCGAGGGAAGTTGCATCCAGCACCAGGACGCCGCCGTCGTACGACACGGCGAGACGTGGTGTTGCCGAGGCCTGTTCGGTTGGTGCGGCCGACGTCGTGGTCGTGGTTTCGGACTGGGCGGAGTCCTTGTTGTCGGACGAGCAACCCGTAACGAGGGCGAGTGAGAGGCCTACTGATGTGGCAAGGGTGAGGCGCCGCGACATGCGGGTGTTGAGGTGCATGGGTATAGATCTACTGCTTAATGTAAATGATTGTCAAAGTCGAGTATGCGAATATTCGCATGTCAGGTGTAGTCGGCTCGTTCGAGCATGCGCGAGGCGATGACCCCGAAGACGAGTCCCCAGAAAGCGGCTCCGATATTGAGTAGTTCGATGTCGGAGATCGTCACGAGGAACGCGATCAAAGCGCCGAAGGTGAATTTCCCGCCGAATGCGGTCACGAAGGCTCCCTGTAAGGCCTTGAGCATGGCCAGACCACCCAGAGTGACGATGAATGCCGTCGGAGTTCCCAACATCATCGCGACGAAAGTCTGGGCGAACAGTCCGAAGACGACGGCGAGTAAGCCGCAGAAGATTCCGGCGGTGTATTGGCGTGTCCGCTCTCCCGACGCCGTGAGCAATGCGTTCGTCGGCCCGGTAAGGCACGTCGAGACACAACCCACCGCCGCGTTCACGAGAGAGAACACACCGCAGGCAACCGTTGCTGCCCCGATCGGCGGTTGATGACCCGCTGCGCGGAGGACTGCGATTCCTTGGCCGTTCTGCACGACGACGACTGTGATCGCCAGCGGTACAACCAGTTCGATCATCGCCTGCCAAGACCAGGTTGGCGGGGTCAGCATCGGATGCGCCAGCCACTCGTGCGCGTCGCCGGCGGAGTTGAATCTTCCGGCCGCGAGTATCACGACCACGCCGACGATCAACGCGCCGAGAACGGGCGGAACGAATCTTCCCAGCTTGGCGAACACGCTCAGAGCGACAAAGGTGGCGATCATCGGCAGGGCGATCACCGCGTCGTGGGCGGGCGCTTCGACCAAATCCGTTCCGAAATGAAGGAAAACGCCTGCCACCATTGCCATTACGATGGGCAAGGGTAATGCGGCCATGATCGGTGTGACCCACCCTGTCAATCCCAACAGCAAGATCAGGGCGCCGGTCGCGAAGAACGCTCCGAGCACTTGCTCCCACGGCAGATGCTCCAACGACGCTCCGACGACAACGGTTCCGGGAATCGTCCAGAAGAAGGCCAGCGGCTGCCGGTACAGCCAGGAAGCCGTGATGGTGAGAATTCCGTTGACGAAGAAGGCACCGAAAAGCCAAGAGGCCAATTGAGCTTGACTCAGTCCACCCGCCAACCCCGCAGCGAGAATGACCGCCACCGGCCCGGTGGCCGAGAAGACGATGCCGATGATTCCGTTGGCAATGGACGTTCCGCCGAAGTCGCGCAAGACCCGCTTCGGGCCGTAGAGCGGTTGGGGGAGTGGCTCGGTGACGACGCGAACGGGCGCGGTCGTCGTAGTGTCCGGCATGTTCTCAGTTCTCCTGATGCGGATCCGAAAGCCCTCGGTCGCGGAACAAAGCCGCGAGTTCGCTCCGTGATCGCAGTCCGAGTTTCGCGTACGCGCGCGTGAGGTGATATTGAATGGTCTTGACGGAGAGGAACAATTCGCCGGCAGCTTCCTTGTTGGACTTGCCCGCTGCGACAAGGTCGGCGACGGCTCGTTCTTGCGGGGTCAGGTCGGTGATTCCCTTCTCCGTCCGCGAGAGGTTCAACCCGCCCGCGCGGAGTTCGCGCTCGCAGCGCTCGACGTAAGTAGCGGCGCCCAACGAGTGATACAGCTCGCGGGCGGCGCGGAGGACGACGTCGGCCTCCGCGCGTTTCCCGGCCCGGCGGAGAGTTTGGCCGTAGGCAAAATTGATTCGGGCTCGGTCGTAGGGGAGCGGCAGCGTCTCGATGCCGAGTAGTGCAGCATCGAAACTTTCTCTTGCCGAGTCGAGTTCGCCCCGTGCGCCGTGGATCCGGCCGCGAACGTAGCCGAGACGTGCCGCAGCTGAGCGGTGCTCCCGACGTCGTGCGGTCTGCTCGTGTGGTTGCAGAAAGGCGTCGGCATCATCAGCTCGCCCGACCATGACCAATGCATTGGCGTAGAGATCGACCCACGGCCAGAAGCCCGGCTCGTCGAGCCATTGTTGCGCCTTGCTCGAGGTGAGCGGAGCCAGCGCCACCAGAACTTCGGCGTAGTCGGCGGCGGCCTCGGCAACCTGGGCCCTGGCGAGAAGTGCAGGAACATACATGATTTCGTAGGCGTGAATGCCGGCGTACGCACGTCGCACATGGTCACGGGCCAGTTCCCAGTTGCCGCGCAGAGCGTGAATCTGTGCTCCCGACCAGTGGACCAACGGCCGGATGATCTCGATCTCGAACCGATCCACCTCGGCACCGGCGCCCTCGACGGTCGAGAGCGCTTCGTCCCAGGCGCCGAGAGCGAATTGAGTGCGGGCGAGCCAGGCCTGTGCCCACAGTGAGATTCTTGCCGAACCACTGGAAAACTCTGTGGACACCGCGCTTTCGAGGTCGCGTCTGGCGGACTCCGGGTGGTCCAACGCAAGCTCGAGCCATCCGCGTCCCATCTGGAAGCGCTGTGCTTGGGCTCCGGGGCGGACACGATCGGAGAGTTCGGCGTATGCCGCGAGCGCATTCTCGGTTCTTCCGGTAGCACCGAGCCCGAGACCCTTGATCGCTTCGGACTCCACTGCTGCGGGATCAGAAGGGCCCACCAATTCGACTGCGCGGTCAACCCACTCGACGAGCGCCGTGCCATCGAGCCGAGCCAGAGAATGCAGGACCATTCGTTGGGCGATCATCGCAGCGATGCCTGGCTCACGATCCACGCTGCAGCTGTCCCACGCTCTGGTCAGAAGATCGGCGGCCTCGGTCGGTCGCCCTCTATGGATGGCGAGGTAGCCGAGGACGGCGTCGCGGAGAGGCCCGCGCGAAATACTCTCGATCTCCGGCACGAAGACCATGGCGCGGGGGATGTCACCCGATCCGGTCAGCGCGTCGACTCCGCGGAGCAGTCGGTCCTCGTGTTCGGTTCGGGCCGTGGTGAGACGGCTTGCCGTGACCATGGCGTCGGCGACTTCCGACCACGCGCCGTCGGATGCTCGTAGTGATGCGTACGCAACGAGTTCGGCGGCGAGGTCCTCGTCATGGGTGGTGCTGGCAGCGGCAAGGTGGAAAAGCCGTTCACCTTCTCCCCAAGCGATCTCGGCTGCGCGTGTGTGCAGCAGATGCAAGTGCGCGGGTCCCAACGCCCCGCGCACTGCGGCCGTGACCATCGTGCTGCTCAGTGACACCTCGGTGCTGCCGTGCTGCTCGTGGACAGAAAGGAGGCCGCTGGCGAAGGCGCTGTCCAAGGCGCCGACCACGTCGTCGATTTCGGCCAGCTGAGCAAGATGCGACAACGTCGTGCTGCGCCCGACAACTGCTGCGGCTTCGATCAACGTTAGTGCTCCCGCCGAACACGTAGCGAGGGCGGCGGCGATCGATACTGCACGATGGCGAGGGACGGGCAAAGTTCGGTGCCACTGGGTCCAATAGGTAGGTGGCAGCTCGTCGAGAAGCGAGACGATGTCGAGTGTGTTGCCCGCGGTGAAGTCCTGAAGGGCAAGCGCGACGCCGGAGCTGAGGTCGATTCCGCTTCGCATGCGCGCGATGTCGATGATGACGGGTGCGTCGATCGGGCTGATGTGCAATCGCGTCGACCAGTGCAGGTCGAGAATCTGCCTGACATCCTCGCGCAGGAACGGCGTTTCCTCGGCGACGAGGACGAACAGCAGTGGTGCCGTTCGGCCTCGATGGAGGGCGGAGGTGATTGCCTGAAGCGAGCTGACATCGCTGTGATGGGCATCGTCGACGACGATCAGGGTCAGTTGCTCCGCTGCGTCGACGATCTCGTGTGCAACGGCGACCGGGTCCGAGTTGGAAACCGGACGTTCGAGTAGTTGATCGATCACTCCGAAGGCAGTGTTCGATTCCCACTCCAGCCCACGAGCGCGGCGGAGCGTATGAGCGGAAGAGATTTCGGCGAACCGGTCGACGAGAGTGGACTTACCGCTACCGGCATCGCCCTCGACCAGCACGAGAGTCGGCACTCCTGTCTCTGCCGCGGCCAAGGCTCGGCCGAGAACGGCGAGCTCGCGTTCTCGGCCGAGCAACAGGTCACGAAGTGTCACCCGACTACCGTAACGCCGGGCTCACCACGGGTTTCCTTTTCGGCACGGTCTCCATCGGATCGAAGTGCAGTGGCACCCAGGTCGGGTGCTTGCTTCGGCACGAAGAAGGTGACGATGGCGCCAATCACCGCGATGCCGGCGAAGACGTAGAACGCCGATTCGGAACTGATTCCGGCGCTGATCAAACTTCCGCCGATCAGTGGCCCGAATATCCCGCCCAGACGTCCGAATCCGGCGCACCACGCGACACCTGCGGCCCGAGCGGCCGTCGAATAGTAGTTGGACACGAATCCGTAGATCAGAACCTGAGTACCTATGGTTCCGACACCCGCGATGGCAACGGAGGCGAGGAGTACGGGAAGCGGGAACCCGAATGTGAACAGGAGCAGGGCGAGTGCGGCCAGGCCGAAGGTGGTTGCGACAACCCGCTGTGGACCGGTGACGTCCGCGATCTTGGAGGCGAGAAGTCCACCGATGATGGCACCGCCGTTGAGTACCAACAGGAACGAGAGCGAACCCTTCGCGTTGTATCCCGCGTTTTCCATGATCTTGGGCAGCCAGGTGTTCAGTCCGTAGGTCAGGAGGAGGCCGGCGAAGCTCATGAGGCCGAGAAGCGCGGTGCCCCAGACATATTGTCTGCTCGCCAACGCTCGGAAGCCGACCTTCTCAGCTACGGCGTCGTTGGGTCGATCTGTACCGGCAGGCAATGGAATTCCGGTTTTCGAGGAAATGGCGCGAGCTTCGTCGACACGTCCGCGAGCAATCAGCCACGCGGGAGACTCGGGCAGTTTGAACCAGGCGAGTGGGAACAGGAACACCAATGGCAGGGCGCCGACGAGGAACAGTCCGCGCCATCCGATGGAATCACGGAGAACGATCGCCAGGACGGAAGCCATGACGCCACCGGCCGGGACACCGCTGTAGACGATGGCGTTGAACAGATTGCGGCGTCCCGGCGGCGCGAACTCGGCAATCATGGCTCCGGCGGTGGCGACAAGCCCACCGACTCCGATGCCGGTGAAGAACCGCAGCAGACCGAAGGTGGTGATGCTGGTGGCGAACGCTGCCAGTGCCATTCCGACCGAGAACCAGATGATGTTGACCAGCATCATCTTTCGGCGACCGAAGTGATCGCCGATAGCTCCACACGTCAGTGCGCCGACCATCACTCCGACGAGTGCATACGAACCCAACGCGCCGGCCTGAGATGCGGTCAAGGTGCCGATATGGCTGGGGTCGTCCATGAGTACGGGCAGGATCGTGCCGTACACGACCAGGTCGTATCCGTCGAACAGAATGGCAATGGCGGCGATGGTGACCACCCACAACACTGACGAGCGATGGCGGGCACTGGCCCAGGAACCACGTTCGATCGAGGACATGGCGAATCTCCGTTCGAGAGATCAGGAATCGGGGGAGGCTGGATTCAGCCGAGGTCGCCACCGGCGACGGGCAGAACCGTTCCGGTGACATACGAAGCCTCTTCGGAGGCAAGGAAAGTGATAGCAGCAGCCTGTTCGTCCAGGGTGCCGTAACGCTTGAGTAGCGACGAGTCGACGGTCTGGTCGACGATCTGCTGGTACCAGGCCTTCTCCTCGTCGGTCTCGGCACCCGGCCCGCGTGCCACGACGCGTGGTGGCGCCTCGGTTCCGCCGGGAGCGGTTGCCACGACGCGTATTCCGTACTGTGCGACTTCCATCGCCAGTGCAGCGGTGATCGCGCTGACCCCGCCCTTGGCCGCCGCGTAAGGAACACGGTTGACACCGCGGGTGGCGACCGAGGAGACGTTGACGATGGTGCCGCTCGCCTGCTCGATCAGATGGGGCAGTACGGCGCGACACGTCCAGAGCGTGGGGAACAGTGATCGTGTGACCTCGGCTTGTATCTGCTGCGGCGTGTAGTGCTCGTAGGGTTTGGCCCAGATGGTCCCACCGACGTTGTTGATCAGGACGTCGATGCGTCCGAAGCGCTCCAATGCGGAATCTATTGCATTCTGGGCACCTTCGAACGTCTCGAGGTCCGCGGTCACCGAATGGGAACGCTCCAGCGGTGTCGCGATGTCGTGAACCAGTTCAGCTCGATCCACAAGCGCGACGGAACCACCTTCTGCGGAGACTCTTTCGGCAACGCTGCGCCCGATCCCCTGAGCCGCTCCGGTGACGACCACGACCCGGTCGTCGAACCGGCCGGCGAAGAATCTCGTGCTCACGACGCCACACTTTCCCGAGCGTCGGTGATTGCGCGGTGCATCGTCGACTTGGCGTGTTCGCTGTGCTGGACGATCAGATCACGGGCCGCGGCGCGATCATTCTGCTCGAATGCACTCACGATACGTGAGTGATCCTCCGCGACATGTTCGTCCACCCAATCGGCGGTGCGGAGCACTCGGTTCATCAGTTGTGTGACCTCGAGACGGTGGTATGCCTGCAGCAGCACTTCGTTTCCGGTGCAGCGGAAGAGGAAGTCGTGGAACAGGGCATTGGTTTCGGTGAATGCCGCTGCGTCCGTGAAGTGATCGCGGTCGATGGAAGCAGCCGAGTTCTCCGCCAGAATGCGGTACTCCGTCAACTGTGCCGGAGTGAGGCGGCCGATCGTGAGTTCCATTGCTCCGAGTTCGAGGGCCATCCGAGCGTCGAACTGTGCGTCCGACTCCGTGACCGGCAGATGTTCTTCACCGATCTCGTACGTGCCGGCAGCTGATTCTTCGGCCGAGGCTGCCGGTGAATCAGCCGGTGCTGCCGCATTGTTGAACTTTTCGAAGTAGAAGTTCGTGGGTGTGATCGATACGTCCTTGAAGTGCAGACGTACGGCTTCGACCATCGGCGGCGGGCCGCACAGGTAGACGTCTACGTTGCCGTCGTCGAGGTGATCGGGCTCGATCAAGCCCGTGACATAGCCCTTGTTCGGTGCTGTGCTGTCGGGATCGGATACGCAGTAGTCGAAGGTGAACTGGGGTAGAGACTTCGCGTAGTCGTGCAGTTTGTCGAGTTCGACGAGATCGGTGTTGGAGCTGACGCCGTAGACCAGATGGACGGGCCGAGTGGAGCTTTCGGTACGCATCTTCTCCAGTATGGAGAGCAGCGGGGCCAAGCCGGTTCCACCGGCAAGCAGTAGGGCTCTCCGTTGACCTGACCGGAGGAAGAAGCTACCCATCGGTCCGGTCAATTCGAGAGTGTCGCCTACCTGCGCACGCTGACTGAGATACTCGGACATCAGACCACCCGGGGTGATCTTGACCAGGAACGACGCCGACGCGACCTCAGGGCCGGAGCTGAACGAGTACGACCGCGTCGCTTCGGTTCCGGGAACGAGGATGTTCACGTACTGACCGGGGAGGAAGACCAGATCTGCGCGGTTGTCGACTGCGACGGTGAAACCCACCGTGGAATCCGAATGGCGAATGATCTCGGTGATGGTGGACGTGTACGAACCGGCAGTGGTCTTGGCGACCGCCGACGTGGTGGGAATCTGCAGCACGAGATCAGATTCCGGCACCATCTGGCACGGAAGGCAGTATCCCTGCTCGGCCTCGTCGTCCGTCAGGGCCTCCTCGATGTAGTCGCCGGCGTCGAAAGTACCTGACTCACAGAGTGATTTGCAGGTGCCACATGCTCCGTCGCGGCAGTCGAGCGGAATGTTGATTCGTGCGCGGTACGATGCGTCCGCGACGGTCTCGTCGGTGTTGCATTCGACGAAGCGGGTGATGCCGTCTTCGAAACTCAGGGCTACTTGAAAGGTCGGCGCAGCTTGAATGCTCATGGGAAACAGCTCGATTCGAAGGGAAGTCGTGTCAGAAGTGGTAGATGTCGACCACGTGATGGATGTAGTCGTTCTTGAGGACTACCTTCTTCTTCATGATCAACGGCTGCTCGCCCGAGAAGTCGATCGTGTAGTGCGAGGTGCCGAAGTAGGTGTCGACTGTGTTGTAGCGGAAGTACAGCGTGAACCAATTGAAGCGGACGTCGACGACGAAGCCGCGTTCTTCGATCACTTCCACGTTGGTGATGTTGTGACCGGTGCGGGGCTCGGGAAGGCTTGTCGCGCTGGAACGGTCAGTCCTGATTCGGAACACGCGGTCCTCGATACCGCCGCGATTCGGGTAGTAGATCAGGGAGATCTCTGCGGCCGGGTCCGTGGTCAGCTCGCCGTCGTCCGCCCATGCGGGCATCCAGTACTCGGAATCGGGGTGGTAGCACTCGATCCACTTCTCGAACTCGCGATCGTCCAGATAGCGAGCCTCACGGTAGAGAAACTGCTGCACTGTTTCGAGGGCGACGGCATTGGTGGTGGTGACAGTCATGGTGATCGTCCTCAGATGGTCCGGTTGGAAGCGGCTTGCTCGGCATCTACGGCCGCAAGCATGGCGTCGCGCCAGTACCCGTGCTGAATGGGATACAAGCCTTCGTCCTCGGTCTTGGCTCCGCTCGAGAGCACGCGATTCATGCCGAGATCCTTCGCGACGTCGTTCGGACCGGGAATCTGGTGTGTGACGCCACGGCTGAGGTCGTTCCACGGGGCGCCGGCTGCCTGGTAGGTCTTCTGGCAGGAACGGAACTCTTCGAGATCGTCCGGGGTGGCCATACCGCTGGCATTGAAGAAGTCCTCGTACTGACGGATGCGGTTGCTGCGCGCTTCGGCGCTCTCTCCCTTGGGCGCGATGCAGTAGATGGTGACTTCGGTCTGGTCCACGGAGATCGGACGGAAGTGCCGGATCTGGCTGCTGAATTGATCCATGAGGTAGACGTTCGGATACAGGCAGAGGTTTCTCGACGCACCGACCATGAATTCGGCCTTCTTGGAACCGAACTGAGCCTCCAGTTCTGCTTTGCGTTCGAACAGGGGTCGGTCCTCGGGATTGCCCCACCACATCCAGAGCAGGAGGTGGCCGTAGTCGTAGGAGAAGTATCCACCGCCCTGCTTCCCCCAGGTGCCGGCGTCCATGGCTTTGGTCTCGTTGGACGATTCACCGGCGGTGCGGCGAGCGGTGGTAGCGGCGTAGTTCCAGTGCGTCGAAGACACGTGGTAGCCGTCGGCACCGTTCTCGGTCTGCAACTTCCAGTTGCCGTCGTAGGTGTAGGTGGATGCACCGCGCAGAACTTCGAGTCCGTCAGGTGACTGATCGACGATCATGTCGATGACCTTCGTGGTGTCACCGAGGTGCTCTTCGAGTGGCAGCACGTCGGGGTTGAGGCTGCCGAAGAGGAAGCCGCGATAGTTCTCGAACCGCGCCACCCGGGTCAGGTCGTGTGAGCCGTCTTTGTTGAACTGCTCCGGATAGCCACCGGTGCGAGCGTCCTTGGCCTTGAGGAGTTTTCCGCTGTTGTTGAAGGTCCAGCCGTGGAACGGGCAGGTGAAGGTGGTTCGGTTGTCGGTCTTACGGCGACAGAGCATCGCACCGCGGTGGCTGCATGCGTTGATCAGCGCACCCAATTCGCCGTCCTTGTTGCGGGTGATCACGATGGGCTGACGGCCCATGTAGGTGGTGAAGTAGTCGCCGACGTTCGGGATCTGGCTCTCGTGCGCGAGGTAGATCCAATTGCCTTCGAAGATGTGCGTCATCTCGAGTTCGAACAGTTGCTCGTCCGTGAAGACGCTGCGCCGCACCTGGTAGCGGCCGGTCTCCGGGTCCTCGACGAGCGCGTCGTCGAGGGCGGCGCGGATGTTCGCGAACTGGTCGGTGCCGCGGGCAGCATCCAACATATCCGTCATGGGTGTCCTCCAGATAAGAGTGGGCGCCTACCGAGAAAGCCGAGGGCTGTCGGACCAAATCGGTGGGACCCGCTTTCCGGACGGGGCTGCGTCCGGTACTGAATTCACCTTGACATCGTGTGTCTCGGGTCACACTAGGCAATTGCCTAGTCCTGACCAAGGGTGCAGTGTTCGTCGAATTCTGCTGATGGGCCATGCCTGCTGAAGACGACGAGCAGGGCGGACTCGACATCGCGAGTCCGCCCTACCTGCCGAGGGGATTACCGGTTCTTGAAGAACGAGACGTCGTCGTTGCCGATGAGGTCAGGGACCGTCCAGCCGTCGAGGTCGTATTCACTCAAGCACTGCTCGGCCAGTCCCTTCATGGAACTTGCGTGTCCACGATTCTGGGCTGCGAACAGCAGTTCGGCTTTGACGTTCTCGTGATTGCCGGAGTAGTTGCGCTCGTAGAGTTCGTGTCGGCCGCCGAACTCGGTCCCGATCGAATCCCACAGCGCCTTCATGACTTTCACGCGGTCGACGGCGGTGATGCCGTCGGAACCGCGAACGTACTTGTCGAGGTACGGACGCACGTCCGGGCTCTTGAAGTCGAGTGAACTCGAAGGCAGGTAGATCAAGCCCGACGCGACGTCCTGTTCGATGATCTCCTTGATCCGCGGGTACCCCTGGATCATGAACATTCGATAGGTGAGGCCGTACTCGAGCTTCGGGATCACCGAATCGCCGACCCACTGTTCGGGATCGCGTGCCATCGATTCGGTCAACGACCAGAAGAGGTTTCGCCACCCGATCACCTCACCGACACGGGTCTGGACTCCGCGGAAGCCGCCGGCGCCGGTGGCTTCGAGTGCCTTCATCAACAGTCCGGCGATGAAGTCGAGCTTGACGGCCAGGCGAGTGCAGCCCTGAAAGGTGAAGCGCGGCAGGAAGCCTGATTGAGGGAAGAATGCGTTGATCCGGTCGACGTCGCCGTACATGAAGACGTTTTCCCACGGAACCAACACCTTGTCGAAGACGAAGATGGTGTCGTTCTCGTCCATGCGACTCGACAGCGGATAATCGAACGGACTGCCCATCACCGCAGCATGTTCGGTGTACGAGGTGCGGCAGATCAGCTTCACACCCGGCGCGTCCATCGGTACCGTGCAGATCAGGGCGAACTGCTTCTTCTTGATCGGCAGACCGTAGTGAGCGATGAAGTTGTAGTTCGTGATCGCCGATCCGGTGGCGACCACTTTGGCGCCGCTGACGATCAAACCTGCGTCGGTTTCCTTCTCCACCTTCATGAAGACGTCACCGACCTCGTCCGGTGGAAGTTGGCGATCCACCGGGGGATTGATGATCGCGTGGTTCCAGTACAGAACTTTCTCCTGCGATTCGCGGTACCAGCGTTCGGCGTTGTCCTGGAACGGTGCGTACAACTCCTTGTTGGCGTGGAGGGTGCCCAGGAAACTCGCCTTGTAGTCGGGGGAACGGCCCATCCAGCCGTAGGTCATACGAGCCCACGTCGCTATGGCATCGCGTTCCTTGAGCAGATCGGCCGACGACGTCGGAGTGCGGAAGAACGGCATGGTGACACCGCCGTTGCCCGTGTCCGTCGGAACGGTCAAGGCGTCCACGTGCTCGCCCGTATGCAGAGCGTCGTACAGCCTCGCGGTCATGCGGATCGGATTCCGGAACGCGGGGTGCGTCGTGACGTCCTTGACGCGATCACCGTGAAGCCAGATCTCGCGGCCGTCCTGCAGGCTCGAGATGTACTCGTCACCGGTCATCGGTCGGGTGGCGAAGTTCTTCGTACGGTTGGCTTCGCAGTCGGCGGCCGGATTGACCTGTGGCGCTCCGGAATCTGCGGGATCGACGCCGGTGGGAGGAATTTCGGTGGTCGTCATGGCAAAGCCTTTCAGATCGTTTGGGGTGCGGGCTGAAGATGAATCGGGGTGAACGAAGTGGTGGCGTCGAACCAGCCGCTGTGGGGGTCGTCCTGACTTCCGTTCCAGACTGTGGTCGACGAGGTAGCGCCTAGATCGTGAAAAGTGCTTCGGTAGAACAGAAGCGGATCCTTGCCACTCGACTGAGCGTCGACGATCTCGCCGATGAAGATGATGTGGTCACCGCCGTCGTACTCCCTCCACGGGACGCACGAGATGGTTGCTGCGGCGCCGTCGAGCAGGGGAGCGGTCGGTCCGTCGATCCACCTCGGTTCGGTGCGCTGCGGTCGGCCGGCAAAATGCATGGCCGTGTCCACTTGGTCGGAGGCAAGGATGTTGACCGCAAACGGCGCGTTGCCGAGGTAGCCGCACGCCTTGGACTTGCGAGTCATCGTGATCTGGCACAGCCGTGGTTCCAGGGAAATGGCCGTGAATGCGGTGACCGTGGCTCCGTGTGGTTGACCGTCGGCATTGGTACAGGTGATGACGGTGACGCCGCTCGCGAATTGACCGAAGATTCCTCGAAGCTGATTTTGTTCCATGACCGGACCTCCTTGTCGGATGGCGGTTGAGTGAGAGTGCCGCGAAGTGCGGGAGGGAAGTAGTGGGCGACTCGCGCCGGGAGTGAAGACGAACGTACGGCGGGCGCAGGCTTCGGTCGATCCGTACAGCGCGGTGGCTATCCGGATTGCGCACCCGATCGCGGCCCGTACCCGTTTTCTCTTGGAAGTGACCGGGGACACAGTGTTCAATGATGTTCAGCGCCCTTGCTCGGCAATGTGGCTGGTCACGGGTTTGGAAGGTGAAGAAGGACGATGGTCGACTCCATGATCGGTACTGCTCCCCGCGACTGGGACGAGGCGTGTCATGCGGTTTCGGACGCCTATTTTCCGCACACGCTGACGCCGTTGTCTCGGCATGCGGCCAGTGGAGTCGGGGTGTGCACCACCGAGTTGGGACCGCTGAGGATCGCTCATATTCGGTGGGGAGCTGACGTCGCCGTCGAATCCGATCATCCCGGTGCCTATGGGGTGAACATCCCGCTCTCGGGCGAGCTCGAGTCGGTGTTCGCGGGCTCGCACGTGCTCTCGACGCAGGGTGTTGCGACGGTATGTCCACCCGACATCACGACGAGAATTACGCGGTGGAGTGCGGACTGCGAGATCGTCGGAGTCCGGATGGACCGTCAGTACCTCGACCGTGAGATGGAAAAGGTTCTCGGTCGACCCGGAATGCACTTGCCTGATCAGGTGGATCTTCGGGGCGACGACGGAGCCAGATGGCTGAAATTTGTTCGCTCACTGTCGGATCAGATACTCGGCCCGGTCGGCGTGCTGCACAACGAACTGGTGGCAGGTCAGCTCTCCGGCGCCGTGGTCACGGCATTCGTCCTTGCCGCAATGCCCGAAAGCGAGGACGCGGTGCGACACGCCAGGCCGCGCATCGTCAAGCGGGTGCTCGACGAGATGCACGACGACCCGGCCCGCGTGTGGACCGCAGCCGAGATGGCGGAGGTGGCGGGCGTCAGCGTACGGAGATTGCAGGAGGGATTTCGGCAGTACGTGGGCCGGAGTCCGTCGGAATGCCTGCTCGACATCCGTCTCGCGCGGGTCCATGCAGATCTGGTGGATGCCGACGACTCGACGACGGTCACCGATGTCGCTGTGAGATGGGGTTTCACGCACACCGGACGGTTCGCGTCGTCCTTTCGGCGTAAGTACGGATTGCTGCCTTCCGAGGTGTTGAGGCGCTAGCTTCGGTACCCCATGTCCGCGCTGAGTTGGTTCGCCTTCTCGACGAGGAAAGGCGCGACGTCGGCGCGGAAAGCTTCCGGGGATGTTCGTCCGGCCGAGGTCGAACACGCTGTCACTCCGACGACGCTTCCACCGGCGTCGCGGACGGGAGCAGCGAGGGAAATCAGGCCGTCTTCCAGTTCCTCCGATGTGAGCGCGTATCCCTGCTCGCGCACCACCCGGAGGGCGGTATGGAATGCGCCTTCGTCGGTGATCGTGGTGGGCGTGAGGGCGTCGAACGTGGAGTTCGCGATGACGTTGTCGACGATTTCGGTTGGCGCCCAAGCTAGCAGGGCTCGACCCATGGAGGTCGCATATGCAGGCACTCTGGTGCCGACGCTGACGTTGATGCTCATGATCCGCCGGACGGGTACACGCGCGGCGTAGACCACGTCGACACCGTCGAGCACCCCGAGCGACGCCGACTCGTGGGTGTGTTCTGCGATCTCCAACAGACGAGGGAGCGCCGCCTCCGTCAAGGCATGTGATGCCGAGAAGTGCTGCCCGATGCTCAGAACGCGTGGGGTGAGCGACCACCGACTGTTGTTGCCGGTGACGTATCCGAGCTTCTGCAGCGTGAGGAGGATGCGCCGGACCGCTGGGCGGGAGAGACCCGTTTCGGCGGCAAGATCGGCGAGCGACGGGTTGGGGTTCTTCTCGTCGAAGGCCGTCAGCACAGCAAATCCACGCTCGATGCTCTGGATGTAATCGCGATCGTTCTCGCTCACGGAATGGCCTTTCATCTGCGGGTATGCCCGATCGGCGCCTTCGAAGGTTGACAAACCTTGTGACTGGGCGCACAGTACAAGCGTACGCACAGCGTAACAGATGTACGCACAGCGTACAACCCAAACTTGGGGAGCCGACGCAGCCCAGCAGTACGGCACCCACCCGGTAACAGCCACATACGGCCCCGAGGAGGACCACATGACCACTTCCGAGAGCCCCACCGCAGTAGGTTCGGGTACTGCCGCCACCGACAAGTTCCTCCAGGAACGAGTCAGCGCGGACACCCCGCCCGAACGCGTCTCGGCCATCGCCAAGGACGTGCTCGAGGCACTCGCAGGCGTCATCGACAAGCACGGCATCACCTACCCCGAGTACCGCGTCCTCAAGCAGTGGCTCATCGACATCGGCCAGTTCGGCGAGTGGCCCCTGTGGCTGGACGTCTTCCTCGAGCACAACGTCGAGGAGGTTGCGTACCGCGGCCAGCACGGCACCAAGGGAAGCATCGAGGGCCCGTACTACGTTGCCGATGCCAAGACGTTGCCTGCCAAGTGTGAACTTCCGATGCGTGACAACGAGGTTGGATCGAAGCTGGTCTTCGAGGGCCAGGTTCGCGATCTCGACGGCAAGGGGTTGGGCGGTGCAACCGTCGAACTCTGGCACGCGGACGACGAAGGCTACTACTCCCATTTCGCGCCGCACATCCCCGACGGCAATCTCCGCGGAACGATCGTCGCCGACGACGAGGGACGCTTCGAGATCACCACGATTCAGCCTGCGCCGTACCAGATCCCGACCGACGGCCCCACCGGCTGGTTCATCGAGAAGGCCGGCTGGCACCCGTGGCGTCCGGCTCACCTGCACCTCATGGTGAAGGCTCCCGGTAAGCGCACCATCACCACCCAGCTCTATTTCAAGGATGGAGAGTGGATCGAGAACGACGTGGCAACGGCGACGAAGCCCGAACTGATTCTCGATCCGAAGCCAGGTGCCGACGGAACCAACCGGGTCACATACGACTTCGTGCTCGATCCGGCCTGATCCACAACTGCTCTGAAGAAAGTGATTTGATGACAGACCTGTCGATCGTCTCCATCGAGACGACCATCCTCGACGTTCCGCTGGTTCGCCCCCACAAGTTCGCCACCACGTCGATGACGGCGCAGCCGTTGTTGCTGGTCGCGATTCGCACCTCCGACGGGGTGATCGGATACGGCGAAGGAGTCGTTCCGGGCGGGCCGTGGTGGGGTGGCGAATCGGTGGAGACGATGCAGGTCATCATCGAGAAGTACATCGCTCCCGTGGTGGTCGGCAGGCGCGTGGATCACATCACCGCGATCATGGCCGACATCGAAAAAGTTGTTGCCAATGCACGATTCGCGAAGGCCGCCGTCGACGTGGCGTTGCACGACGCCTGGGCGCGTAGCCTGGGAGTCCCCGTGCACACGCTCCTCGGCGGGGCTTTCCGCGAGAGTGTCGACGTCACGTGGGCACTGGGTGCTGCGCCGGCGGACGAGATCATCGAAGAAGCTCACGAAAAGCTCGAATCCCGGCTCAATTTCAGCTTCAAACTGAAAATGGGAGCACTCGATCCGGCGGTCGACGTCGCGCGCATCGTCAGCATCGCGCAGGCGCTGGAAGGCCACGCCGGAGTCCGTGTCGACGTCAACGCACGGTGGGATCGCTTCACTGCCCTGCGGTACTTGCCGCAACTCGCCGAGGGTGGAGTCGAACTGATCGAACAACCCACTCCGGCAGACCAAATCGAGGTCCTCGCCGAACTCAGTAGGCTTCTACCGATTCCGATCATGGCCGACGAGAGTGTGCAGACCCCACACGACGCTCTGGAAATCGCCCGCCGGAGCGCCGCCGATGTCATCGCCCTCAAGACCACCAAATGTGGTGGCCTCCAGCACAGCCGCGACATCGTCGCGATTGCCAAGGCCGCCGGTATCGCGTGCCACGGTGCGACGTCCATCGAAGGCCCGATCGGCACGGCCGCTTCGTTGCACTTCGCGTGCGCCGAGCCCGGAATCAACTTCGGAACAGAGCTTTTCGGCCCACTGCTCTTCAGTGAAGAGTTGCTTCAGGAACCCCTGAAGTATTCCGAGGGTCAGTTGCACCTCCCCGCCGGACCTGGCCTGGGAGTCGAACTGAACATGGACGCCGTCAAGACCTGGACCAGGAACTAGAGGATAGAAGAACATGGCACTCTTTCACGTTCGGATGGACGTCGATATTCCGCGCGACCTGGATCCGGAGGTACGCGCCGATACCGTCGCAACGGAGAAGGCGTACTCGCAAGACCTTCAGCGACAGGGAAAGTGGGTGCATCTGTGGCGAATTGTGGGACAGTTCAGCAACATCAGCATCTTCGATGTCGAGTCGGCTGACGAACTCCATGAGATTCTCTGGAACCTGCCCCTGTTCCCGTACATGACCATCGAGGTCATGCCGTTGACGCAGCACGGATCTTCGATCAAGTAGCCCGCCGTGTCTGCCGTGTCTGCCACGCCTCCGAGCCTGCCGGAATCTGTGCAGCAGTGGCACTGCGAGATGTCGGAGACCTTCGGTGGCCTGTGCCCCGAGAGTTCCGTCGATGCCGCGCCTGTCGGTACGGTCAGCGGTGTAAGTCTCGGGGACGTAGGCGCTTTCGACATCTCCGGTTCACCGCAGATACTGCGGCGGAGCGCACGCGCAGCAAAGCGACACGGTAGTGATCTGCTCAAGATCTGCACGGTCCGAACCGGGAGCGCGATACTGCGCCAATCGGACCGCGAGTTGACGGCCCCGCCCGGCGCGATGATTCTCTACGACGTCGAGCATTCGTACGCGCTGCGTTTCGACGGTCACTGGTCGTGCACCGTCATGACCCTACCGCGCAGTGCGGTGAGTCTGACCGAGCGAGAACTGAATTGCGCGCTCGAGCGCACCCACGACGGTCGGCGTGGGTCCGGTGCATTGCTGGAAAATTTCATCTCGGGCGCTGTTGCATCCCAGGTCGACGGCAGCGCAGCCGGGCTTCTCGGAGATGCTGGAGTCAATCTCGCTTCGGCAGTTCTGATGCAAGGATCTGCGCCCGCGACACCCGGACGTTCGACGCGAGAGGAGATCTTGCGATATGCGCTTCGGAATCTCGACTCACCAGACCTCTCGGTCGCGTCGATCGCCGGTGCGTTGCACCTGTCGCCGCGAACCGTTCAGCGTCACTTCGGTGACGGGGATCTGACCCTCAGTGCGCTGATTCGCCGCGAACGGTTGATCCGCGTACGCCGCGATCTCACCGACGTCTCACTGCGGGGTCATTCGATCTCCATCCTGGCCGCACGATGGTGTTTCCATGACGCACCAGCGTTTTCGCGTGCGTTCAAAGCGGAATTCGGTGCGGCGCCGTCGGAAGTACGTAACTCGCCTGATCCGAACGCCCGCGAACGTCACTGATCTGTCGCATCCGAACAACAAACGTGTCCGATCACGACAACTGGGAGCCCGAATACCGGGGCAGAGTGTGTTTCAGATCGCTTTTTCAGGCTCGCGAAGAGCTCAGGTCCACGAACAGCGAGGACCGCAGCGAAAGCTACGAATCGAGGAACGCATGACGAATCTGCTCGCTCATCAGCAATGGCACGGAAAGATTTTCGACGGCCAATGGATCGACGGAGGCGGTGACACCGTCGAGTCGCTCGAACCGGCTACCGGCGAGGTGCTCGGTGTGATCGGCACGGCGACTGCTGCGGATATCGATCGAGCGGCACACATCGCGTCGGCCGCGCAGCCGGCGTGGGCGGCGACGATCGGGCAGGCTCGCGCTTCGGTGATCCGTAAGGCAGCGCAGATTTTGGAAGCCGAGCGAGCCGAGGTGGAGCGCTGGTTGATCCGTGAAGGTGGTTCCGTACCAGGGAAAGCCGCATTCGAAGTTGATCTTGTCATCTCCGAACTGTGGGAAGCCTCGGCACTGCCGACACAGCCGTTCGGGCACCTTCTGCCCGCCAGCCAAGAGGGGCGCACGAGCATCGGTCGCCGGGTGCCCCTGGGTGTGGTCGGCGTGATCAGCCCGTGGAATTTCCCGCTTCTCCTCGCCATGCGCGCTGTCGCCCCCGCCTTGGCGCTCGGAAATGGCGTCGTTCTCAAGCCGGATGTTCAAACCGCGATCAGCGGGGGTGCGGTCATCGCGGAATTGTTCACGTCCGCAGGTCTTCCCGAAGGCCTCCTGCATGTGCTCGCCGGTGACGCGGAACCTGGTCAGGCATTGTGCGAGAGCCCGAGCATCGCGATGGTGTCCTTCACGGGTTCGACCGCCGTCGGCCGTCAGGTCGGGGCAACTGCCGGTCGCACGCTCAAGCGTGTCTCGCTCGAACTGGGTGGGAACAATGCGCTGATCGTCCTCGACGACGCAGACCTGGATGCCGCGAGCTCGGCGGGCGCGTGGGGTTCGTTCCTGCATCAGGGGCAGGTCTGCATGACCGCAGGCCGCCACATCGTGTTGGAATCGGTCGCCGATCAGTACCTGGACCTGCTGGCCAAGCGCGCAGCGGTCCTGCCGGTCGGGGATCCCAATACAGGCGACGTCGCTCTCGGACCGCTCATCAACGCGCGGCAGATTGCGAACGTCGATCGAATCGTCCAGGGCACCAAGGCGGCCGGCGCCGAAATCCGCGCCGGTGGAACATACGAAGGGCTCTTCTATCAGCCGACCGTCCTGGCCGGAGTCACCTCGGACATGCCCGCGTTCCGTGAAGAAATCTTCGGGCCCGTGGCGCCCGTCGTGATCGTCAAGGACGAAGACGAGGCAGTCAGGTCGGCCAATGACAGCGAATACGGTCTGGTTGCTGCCATTCAAACAGGATCGGTCGAACGCGGCGAGCGGATCGCGGACCGACTGCGTACCGGCATCGTGCACATCAACGATCAGACTTTGAACAACGATGCCTATGCACCATTCGGTGGCACGGGTGCCTCCGGAAACGGCGCGAGATTCGGAACTCAAAGCAGTTGGGACGAATTCACCACCTGGCAGTGGCGAACCAGCCGGCCAGCGGCGCAGACCTTCCCCTTCTGAAGTCGAAAGGTACTCCTATGCACACCATCTCGGCTCACGATCTTCCCATCGTGTTGCAGGACGGCGAATTCGAATTGCGGATGCGAGAAGAAGGCGACATGATCGTCAACTTCGTTAAAATTCCTGCTGGTGCAGACTTCGCCGAACCGTTCGCACAATTGGAAGGCGGGCGCTGTCAATGTCCGCACTACGGATACGTCTTGAAAGGAAGGATCTACACAGATTCCGAAGCAGGTCGGCAAACCTACGATGCCGGCGACGTGTTCTACTGGGCACCCGGTCACGTTCCCGGAGCGATCGACGACTCGGAGTATGTCGACTTTGCTCCCAAGGCCGAATTCCTCGAACTGATCGACGGAGTGCGTAAGGCGATGGGCGGCTGAGCTGTTCGGCCGCCACCGAGGTCAGCGTATTCCGTCGCGACGGAGTGCGACGGACACTGCGGCAGAGCGGGTATCGACACCGAGTTTGGCGTAGATGTGCCCGAGGTGTGTTTTCACCGTCGCTTCGCTGATGAAGAGTGCTTTACCCAGCTCGCGGTTGGTCATCCCCTCGGCGAGCAGGCTGAGCAGTTCGGACTCACGGGCGGTGAGCGCTTCCTGCGGGCGCTGCATCTGCTGGACGAGTCGAGAGGCCACGGCGGGGGAGAGGACGCTGCGCCCGGCGACCGCGCCGCGCACCGCGCCGAAGATCTCGTCAGGAGTCGAGTCCTTGAGTAGGTAACCGATGGCACCGGCGTCCACGGCCCGCACGACGTCGGCGTCGGTGTCATACGTCGTGAAAACCAGTACGGGAACATCGACACCGTCGCTTCGCAGGCGTTTGATCGCTTCTGCACCGTGCATGCCGGTGCCCATGTCCAGATCCATCATCACCAGATCCGGTGAGGCCGACGGTATCGCCGTGGCCGCCTCCTCGCCGGACGATGCTTCGCCTACTACTTCGACGTCCGGCTGAGTGTTCAGCAGCGCTCTCAGCCCGGCTCGCACGACCAGATGATCGTCGACGAGGAACACGCGAATGGTGGTGGTCACCGGATCCTCCGTTCGAGAGGGAACTGGGCCGCGACGACGGTGCCGTCTCCCGGTGCACTTTCCACGGTGAACGATCCGCCGAGCTGTGCGACGCGGCTTCGCATCGCACGCAGGCCGTATCCACCGTACCGAGAATGGTCGGCGAGCTTTCCCGGATCGAAGCCGACGCCGTCGTCGAAGATGTCTACGGAGACGGAGTGGTCGAGATACGTGATCGTCACGCCCGCCGTTTCGGCGCGAGCGTGGCGGGCGATGTTGGAGGACGCGCTCGAGACCACTCGCACGACGGCATGAGCTACGTCCGAGGGCAAGATGACGGCTTCACCGACGGTGCGGATCCGAACGGCCGCGACGAACTGGCGGGCGGCGGCCACGACCAAGGCGTCGAAGTCGCCCGTACCGCCCTTGGTCGGCGCCAGATCGTGGACGAGGTCGCGACTCTGCATCAAGCTCGTTCGGATGTTCTCTGCTGCGGCATCGACATCGGCTCGAGACGGCGAACCCGTTGTATTCCACGTTTGTTCGGCTGCCTCGAGCCGTAGAAGGGCGCTCGCCAGTCCCTGGGTAACGGTGTCGTGGATTTCGCGCGCGAGGCGCTCTCGCTCAGCGGCAACGCCGGCAGCGCGTTCGGTATCTGCCAATGCAGATTGCGCTTCTGCTACCTGACGCAGAAGCCGAAGGCGTTCTCGGGCATCTCGTTCCATCTGCCCGTACGCGGCCGCGACCAGTGCCGCGGTGCACAGCGGCCCGAGAAGTGTCACCAATTCGGCACGACCGGTGACCCGGTAGAACGCGATACCGGCGAGGACGCCCAGGATCCCGACGAGGGAGTAGGCGATCTTGCTCGGATACAGACGAATGCAGAGGAAGAGAACGGGAAACGCACACCACGCGAAACTCGGGGCAAGCCAGACCAGCGCTGCCCATGCGCTCAGTACCGGCCACATCCACAGCCGTTGGCGAACCACATCTCGCGAGGACACCGTGGCCATGACGGCGTAGAGCAGGGCGAGGACCACGGCCAGGACGAGTACAACCCCGAACCGACCGCTGGTCCCGTGGACTGTGACGTACCGAACTCCCGATGTAGACAGCAGTACGAAGAACGACGCGTGGATCGCATACGCCAACGGGCCGCGTAGGCCGCGTTCGGCGTCGGCGTTCATGGCTCCGTTACTCATCCCTCGAATGTTACGGAGGGCACCAGGCCGTCGTATCAACCATTCGGATGATATCCGGGTAGCCGTAGGGGGCACGGTTCGTCACCCGAGCGCCCGATGTGCGCACCCGCCCCCGGACGCGACGCTGTAGTGGACGGTTTCGAACCATTCGATTGAAAGTGTGCCCGACATGAACCACCGCATTTACACACGACTTCCCCGTACGCTCGCTGTCGCCGTTCCGGTTGTCGCAATCCTTGCCAGCGCCGCATGCTCGACCACCGACACACCGGTGGCGAATGCATCGAGCACGACGTCGATTACTGCCACGCAGCAGCCTGCCGCGACCGGTGATTCGGCGATTGTCACTCAGAATCGACTCAGTGCCGACGCAGCAGTGAAGGCTGCTGGTGCGGCCCTGGCGAAATGCCGCGCCGACGGTCTCGGCTTCGTCACCGTCTCCGTCGTAGACCGCGCGGGAAATGTCATCGCCATGGTGCGCGGCGACAACGCAGCCCAGCACACGGTGGAAGCCTCACGCGAGAAGGCATACACCTCTGCAGCTTTCGGAGCCGACACCAGTGACCTCTCGCAGCGTACCAAAGGCGAAGGATCAACCATCGCCGACCTTCCCGGCACTCTCTTCCTTGCAGGTGGAGTCACATTGAAGGCTGGAGCCGGGTCGATCGCCGGTATCGGTGTCGGTGGCGCTCCAGACGGAATGCAGGACCAAGCGTGTGCTGCCGCAGGTCGTGATGCGATCGCTTCGTCACTCGGCTGAGTGAGCGCATTCAGCGTGCTTCGTGAATTGTGCTTTTCGCCACCTGGATTCGCTCGGCACGACAGTTGTCCGATTGTTGCGATGACCTCGACTTTGTAACACCGGAGCCCCCGGAAAGGGACAAACACGTCGACAGTGGAACCGACGATGCACTTACCGAAGCGAGTTTCTTGATGCGCAGTTTCGGGGAAAGACACAACCTTGCAGAGAATCAGATTCACGTTGCCCGAACGCAATACACGGCGGGTGCGGGTGCTCGTAGCGGCGTTGTTGTCGATATTCCTGCTCGGCGGTATGTTCGGTCCGACCGCCGCGAGTGCTACTCCGGCGCGCTCGGCGCCATGGGGTGGGTACGACGAGTTGTGGGTCCCGTCTTCGATGGGAAACATCAAGGTTCAGGTGCAGTGGGCCGCGCGCGGTGGCAACGCCGCGTTGTACCTGCTCGACGGTCTTCGCGCGCAAAACGACAGAAATGCTTGGAGTTTCGAAACGAACGCACTCGATCAGTACCGCAATGACAACATCACGTTGGTGATGCCGGTCGGCGGTGAGTCGAGTTTCTACACGGATTGGTACGCGCCGTCCAATTTCAACGCTCAGCCGATAACGTACAGGTGGGAAACGTTCCTCACCCGCGAGCTTCCGGACTTCCTTGCAGGGTATGGCGTTTCACCAACCAACAATGCGATCATCGGGTTGTCGATGGGCGGCAGTGCCGCGTTGAACCTGGCGGGGCATCATCGGGATCAGTTCAAGTTCGCCGGCTCGCTGTCCGGCTACATCAATATCTCGGGTCCGGGTATGCGTGAAGCGATCCGCGTAGCCATGTTCGACGCCGGCCGGTACAACGTCGATTCGATGTGGGGCCCGCCGTGGTCATCCGGATGGCTTCGCAACGACCCGTTCGTCAACGCGGAATCGCTTCGCGGACTGTCGATGTACATTTCGTCGTCCAACGGCATCCCGGGACCGTACGATCATCCCTCTGCGCCGATCGATTACTTCCACACGGCGACGGGTATGGGGCTCGAGGCGCTCTCGTGGGTGCACGCGCGTGCATTCGAAATTCGCCTGAAATCCTTGGGAATCCCAGCGACGTACAGCTTTCCGCCCGCCGGAATTCACTCGTGGCCGTATTGGTCTGCTGAATTGTGGATGGCCAGAGGACAAATCCTCGACACCATGAACGCCTGGTGAAGCTGTAGTGAGGATCTCTCCGGACTTGCTCTCGATCGAAAGTCCGGAGAGAACTCGCTCAGAAGGCGATGATTCCACGGAGGTTGCGACCGGCATGCATGTCGGCGAAACCGTCGTTGATCTGGTCGAGGGTGTACCGGTTGGTGATCAGTCCTTCGAGTTCGAGCTTGCCGCTGGTGTAGAGATCGATCATCCAGGGAATGTCGGCGGTGGGATTGGATGCACCGAACAGGGATCCCTGAATTCTCTTCTGGTACAGCGTGAGTTCCATCAGGCTCACGGGAATTCCGACGTCCGTCATCTTCCCGAGGCCGGTGACCACGCAGGTTCCTGCCTTGCGGATCGACGAGAATGCCTGCGCGACATGTTCTCCGGTGGTCACGCCGACGGTGACGATGGCCGAATCCGCGCCCTGGCCGTTGGTGAACGAGCGCGCTATGTCGGTGGCTTCCTCCATGGTGGCCACGGCGTGGGTGGCGCCCAACTTCAATGCACTGTCGCGCTTGAACGCAACCGGATCCACCGCGATCACGTGGGCGGCGCCGGCATGCGAGGCGCCCTGCACCGCGTTGATTCCGATTCCGCCGACGCCCATGACGATGACAGTCTGCCCGGGATACACCTGAGCGGAGTTGACCGCGGCGCCCCAACCGGTTCCGACGCCGCAGCCGAGCAGACACAAAGCGTCGAGTGGCAGGTGCTTGTCGACTTTCACAGCCGAGAGAGTGCTGACCGTGGTGTATTCACTGAAGGTGGACAGGCCGCAGGTTTGTGCGACGGGCTGACCGTCGAGAGACATTCTGTAACTCGAGGTTTCGCCGGGTCTGCTGCCAGTCATGATGGCGGCGCCGTTGTCGCAGAGGTTCTGGATTCCGCTTGCACACCAACGGCAACGGCCGCAGGCGGCGAGGAACGAGAACACGACATGATCGCCCTCGGACCATCCTTCCGTGTTCGGCCCGACCTCGACGACGATTCCGGCGCCTTCGTGTCCGCCGCAGATGGGGTAGCGGCCGACTCCGTGGTCGCCGCTGGCGATGTGATCGTCCGAGTGGCACAGGCCTGAGGCGACCATTTTGACAGTGAGTTCGCCGCTGCGGGGTGAATCGAGTTCGAGATCGACCACCTCGTATGTGCCTGGTGCTTGGCGAATGACGGCTCCACGAGTGCGCAAGGTATCTCCTGAGGTAAGAGTTGTTCTTCGGCTTCCTCAGTTGTCTACTCGAGAGTTCAGGACGGGCTCGAGGCCTATCTCACTGATCGGACGTTTCGTATCTTTCAGACTCGTCCGGGGTGCGTCCCAAGATGGCGAGTTGCAGTTCGGTGAGCAGTCGCGTATCCGGCTCGTCCAACGAAATGCCCATGATCTGTTCAGCGCGCCGAATGCGGTAGCGCAGCGTGTTCGGATGTACTTTCAGAGACGAGGCGGCCTTCTTCACATCCCCGAAAGCTGTCAGGTAGGCCGTGAGCGTGAACTGCATGTCAGAGGTGTTCTTGTCGTCGTAGGAGACGAGTCTGTCGATACGAGGGTCCCGCAATCGCTCGTGATCAGCAACGAGGTCGAGTATCTCGCCCAGCAACACCGCGGTGCGTGACGCCGCGAGTGTGGTGACCTTCGAGGTTTCGTGATCATCGGTGGTATCGAGCACGCGGTCCACTTCTCGACGCGCCTCGGGTACGCCGTGCAATCGCGCGATCGGGACCGCGACGGCGGCGCGCACGCTGATGCCCGCACGGGCCTCGACTACTCCCACGGTGTCGTAAGCCCAGTCGCTGATCGCGACCTCGTGTTCGGCCTGAGGAAACAGCACGTAGATCCGGTTGTCGATGATCGTTGTGACCGCGTCGCTGCGGAATGCGCTGGCGCGCAGGCGCAAGGCGTTGGTGATTCGATCGAGATTCGATCCGGGCGCGAGTGATGTCGCAAATCCGATGACCGCAGACGGTCCGTCGGTGTTGATGCCGAAGGAGCCGGCCAGCGAGTGCATGTCGACTCCGCCGGAGCGAACGCCGAACAGCCTTTGCAATTGGGCATTCTCGCGGCTGGAGGCGTCCAAGGTTCGCATGAGAATGCGTGCGGCGACTGCCGCTGCACCCCGCAATACCGCTTGGGCGTCGTCGGAAAGAGGTTCAGAGGCGCGCTGCACCCAGATGCTGCCGAGATTGTGTTGGTGTGCAACAGAACCCGTCGGCGCTGACAGGTCCGGGCGGGTGATGCTCACAGCCAACCTGTGCGCGGCTCCGATGCTCGGCTCGGAGGGCAGACTGATGACCTCGTCCGATCGCCTGAGATGCTCGAACACGCCTCTGCGCTCTATCCATTCGGTGTATTCGATCGGCCACTCCCGGCCCAGTATGGAGAGCTGACGGAGTTCGTCTTCACCTTCGTGAGCAGCTGAATATGCGATGACATGGAGTGCCGTGTCGTCGATCGTCACGAGTCCGCCGGTCAATTCGGCGATCGTCTCCGAGAGCGCGAACAGATCCGAATCGCCACCGGCCACAGCTCCTGAGACGGCCCGCGAACGGTACATGCTCTGTGTCAGAAGTCGTTGTACGAGTGAATAGACGTGTCCGGAACTAGCCTGCGGATGTACCGCGGCCACTGCGATTCCGATGTTGCGTGCGGCGGTGAGAAGCGTCGTCGCCTCGCGCGCATTCTTGACGAGCAAGAGCTTCGGACGACGCCTCGCCGGCCTGCCTTCGAACTTTCGCAACCACTGCGTCAACGTCGATTCGGGAACCCCCACGGGGAGGTAAATGTCGGAGATCGCACCACGGCTGTCGGTGCCGTCGATATCGGAGGACTCGACGAGGGCGATCGAACGGATTTCGACATCGAGTCCGTCCGGGCTTTCCAGAAGCTCGATCACGGACTTGTCCGTGGAATGCATGAGGGCGCCGAGGGTGGTGCCGACACTCGGCCCGTTATTCCTCGGACCTGTCGACGCTTGCGGGAGGGCTACAGAAAGTGGCTGCACATTTGCTCCTCGGCCAGTGGGTCATTACAGGCTAACCCCGACAGACGAAATGCAGAATAAGGAAATAGGGGACAAATTTATTCGTCAGGCATGGTGATGCCGAGTTCCTGCACCTTTTCGGCGACTGCCTCTGGAAAAACGTTCTTGAACAGATAAAGGTCTTGTCCGATCACCCAACCAGGTGCCAAAGCCGTCGCATATCGTTCGAAGTATCCGAGCTGTTTACCGAAAAGAACCAATTCCTCGGGACTCGCAACGCCCCACTGCTTGCCCAACTGAATCAGTGCCATGATCAATTCACTGAGCTTGAGTTCACCCAGGTCACGGCCGAGAATCGGGGCCAGGGCCGTTGCGACCTGCATACCGAGCTGATCGTCGTCGACCTCGTAGTCGGTTGCATATCCCAAGGATCGAATTCCGCGGGCGACACGGGCGAAATCACCGTCGATGAGGGTCGCTCGGAACATGTCGGAAAGGATGGATCTCCAGGTCTCGGGAAGGACGCCGACGATGCCGAAGTCGAGCATCGCTATCCGGCCGTCGTCGAGGACCCACAGATTCCCGGCATGTACGTCTCCGTGAAACGGACCGTGAACGATGACTGATTCGAGCCAGACCTTCACTCCGCGTCGGATCAGCATGCGGGCTTCGTCGATACCGTCCGGACCGGCGACGAACCGATCGAGCGGAACGCCTCGCATGCGTTCCATGCAGATGACTCGGGGGCCGCAGTAGTCCCAGTACACCTCTGGTGTCGTGACTCCTTTGTTGTCGCCGAACGCACTGATGTTGTTCCGGAAAGTGGTTTGCCGGTCGGCCTCGACCGCGCTGTTCAATTCCGTCATCGTGGCGTTGTGCAGATCGCGAATGATGGCGGTGGCATTGGCAATTCGAAGGAACTCGACAAATTTCTCGAGGATGTTCGCGCCCCAGTACGCCGCCCGCAGGTCGATCAGCATCCGCGCATAGATGTCCGGACGCTGGATCTTGATGACGGCCTCGCGGCCATCGTGCAGAACGCACGCGTGTACCTGCGCTACCGACGCGGCCGCGAGAGGTACGTCGTCGAATTTCGCGAACAGGTCGTCTACGGAGTATCCGAGGTCTTCGTGCACGACGCTTCTGGCCTGCTCGGCAGGAAATGACGGAACGTCGTCGAGGCAACGTAGGCATGCATTGGCGACGGGGGCGGGGAACAGGCCTGACGACGACGCGACCAGTTGCCCGAGCTTGACGAAGGTGGGACCCAGCGCGATGAAGCCGTCGACCATCCCGTCGGAGGCGGCGTCAGCCCACGTGCGTCCACGCTTGCGGAAAGGCCACACGATCAGTGCCAGCATGATCGACGTCGACAACACGACGGCGATGATCGCGGAACGCCACAACTGGGCGAGGCCGAAGCGTTCGAGGTCCGGCATGTGGACTTCGAGGGCAGTGGCGGGCACTCCTGACGAGTACGGCCCGACAGGTCGCGTTGGATCCAGCACAGCTCTCCCTCGTTCAACGAGCGCATCCAGCATTTTGCCGTGAGATCACTTACGCGACCCCTTCCGTTAGTCAGTATGCCAAGTCACACATAACTGCCGGAACCGCCTACGCGTTCAGCCTACGATCGGTGAATGCGTGAGCACTTGATCCCGATCGGCGAGGTTGCAAAATCGTTCGGAATTGCGGCGTCGACCTTGCGTTATTACGAGGACGAAGGACTGCTGTCCGCGCGGTCGCGAACTGGCGGTAAACGCTGGTACGGGCAGCGTGAGCTGCGCCGGCTGGCATTGATCCGGATGTACGCCGAGACGGGAATGTCCTTGGAGCAGGTGCGGTCCTTCATCGAAACCGACACCACGTCCGAGCAGTTCTTCACAGTTCTCGCAGATCAAGTGTCGACGCTCGAGGCACAGATCTCCGCAGCCAACCGAGCGAAACTGATACTCGAGCATCACCTGACGTGTCGGCAAGAGCGTCCGATGCAGTGCCCGTGGTTGCTCGAGCAGCTCGACATTCGTGTCGAAGCGGCGCTTGACTTCAAGTTGACTTGAACCTTCATAGTTAGGGCGCACTTACCGCCCTACCCGGAGGTTGACCATGTCGGCACGACGATGGCTGCCGCTCATCGCCGCATGCATCGGAACTTTCCTGTTACTGACGTACGCCACGATCACAACGATCGCGGTGCCGGCCATCGCAGTCGGTTTGGACGGCAGTACGGGCGCGATGTCATGGGTCGTCGACGCCTACACGCTGGCTCTTGCCGCGCTTCTTGTGGGCATGGGCGCACTCGGCGATGCGTGGGGACGCAAACGCCTCTACATCTGCGGACTGGTCGTGTTCCTGGTTGCAACGGCCGTGTGCGCGATTGCTCCGGACGTCACGGTTCTGGTCGTTGCTCGCGGCGCGCAAGGAATTGCCGGTGCGGCGATGTTCGCGACACTCCTGCCTCTTCTCGGCGACGCATATTCGGGCCGCGATCGGCACGTGGCATTTGCCGCGTGGGGTGCCGTCGCTGGATTGGCGGCGGGAATCGGCAATGTTGCAGGAGGGCTGCTGACGCAGTTCTTCGACTGGCGTGCGGTCTTCTATTCCGGAATCCCCGTGGCCGCAGTGGCGCTCGCAATGGCTGTGTTCTGTTTCGCCGACAGTGAGCGCGGCGACGACAACATCGACTGGGCCGGAATCGTTTTGTTCACCCTCGCTGCCGTTGCCGCGGTTCTCGGCGTGACGTGGGGCGGCGACATCGGGTGGGCTTCGTCGTCGACAGCTCTTGCCTTCCTGATCGCAATCGGTGCGCTGACGGCGTTTGTGTTCTGGCAGCGTCGAGGCAGCAGTCCGATGCTCGATCCGGCATTGTTCCGATCCCTGAAATTCGACGGCGTCCTCGTCGCTGCTTTCGGGTACTACCTCGCGGCCTACGGCCCGCTCGTAGTCCTTTCACTGTGGCTGCAGAACGGGCTGGAACTGTCGGCATCGGCGGCCGCACTCGTGCTCTCGATTCAACCGCTCGCTTTTGTCTTCGTATCGGCCTTGTGTGGATCACGGCTTCAGCGCGTCGACCTTCGACTGTCGCTCGGATTCGGGACGATCCTTTGCGGAATCGGTTGCGTGGCCATGCTGTACGTTCTCGCCGAGCCGGTCTGGCCCGCACTGATCGCCGGGCTGATTCTGACCGGTGTCGGTTCGGCGATGGTGTCGCCGGTGCTGCCGGGTGCCGCGATGTCGGACGCCCCGGCAGAGCGCGCCGGGACGGCTTCGGCAACAGCCAACTCGTCTCGTCAACTCGGGCTTGCCGTCGGAATTGCGTTGTGCGGCTCGCTCTTCGTCGGTCCGGACGAGTTCGCCTTGCTGTGGCCGTTGGTCTTCTGTGCCGGCGTCGGAATGCTCACGGGTTTGGTGTCGATCCTTCTCTTTTCTCGTTCGTCAACTCCTGCAACAGTTCAACCAATCGCCGAAAGGGCACACACATGACCACGCTGTTCACTCCACGACCGCACCGGCGTATCGAGATGGACTGGAATCGCCGCAGGTTCCTCGGCGCTGCAGCAGGATTGGCTGCTGCGCTGGCAGCGGCCGGTTGCTCGCGTTCGGACGCAGACGCCGGGGGCGAAGGCGATGCAGGCTGGTCCTTCACCGATGATCGCGGCAATCTGATCGAATTGGATTCACCACCAAGGAGATTTGTCACCTACACCGGTATCGCGGGTGCTCTGTGGGATTACGGACTGGTGCCTGTCGGAGTTTTCGGGGCACTGACACGATCGCCGGGATCAAGGGACACCAGCATCTCCGGCAATTTGGATTTCTCGAAGACCGACATGGTCGGGCAGCTCTGGGGACAAGTGGAACTCGAGAAGATCGCTGCGCTGGAGCCGGACGTCGTCATAGTCCCTCAGCTGCGTGGTTCGGCACTACTCGACGAGGCGAACTTGGATGCGGTGAAAGGCTTGTCGACAGTACTGTTCGTGGAAACGGCAGCAGGAACCATCGACCGAGCCGTGCAAGAGATCGTGGAACTGGCCGTGGAACTCGGGGCGGACCAGGATATGGAGGCTCAGCGAAAAGACTACGACGCTGCGCGTGCACGGATCTCCGAAGTTGCTTCTTCGCTGAATAATTCACAGGTTTTGTTCGCGTCCGCAGATCCGGACACGATTCGTGTCAGTCGTTCGGGCTTCCCGATCCTTGCAGATCTGGCGGGATTGGGCCTTGCCGTCGTCGATCCGGCCGCGGGATCGTCGGTCTACGTCGAGAAACTGGCTTGGGAGATGGCGGACCACTATCCGGCCGACATGATCTTCCTCGACGATCGCCCGTCCAGTTTGCAACTGGATACGCTCGGCGCCAATCCTGCGTGGTCCAACTTGTCCGCGGTGAAGGCGGGGAAGATCGGCACCTGGAATCCGGAACCCGTGCTCAGTTATGCCGGGATCGCCCGTACGTACAACGATCTGGCTGACCAGCTGCTGGCATTCTCACATTCCTGACCGCCGCGTCGTCTACGACGTATGGACCTCTTCACCGATCTGTCTGCTCGAGTTGAATCTCTCGATTGGCCTGCGCTGATCGAGGGAATCGACTCCAGTGGGTGTGCCCAGACGACGCCGATACTCGACGAGTCGGAATGTCGCGAAATTGCTTCCTGGTACTCGGAGGTCGACCGGTTCCGGAGCACCGTCGACATGGCTCGATACCGTTTCGGCCAAGGGGAGTACCGGTACTTCGGTGATCCCGTACCGGAGCCGATCACGGCTATGCGATCCGCCTTCTACCGACACCTCCTGCCCGTGGCGCGGGAGTGGGCGTTCAAGCTGGGCGAGGGTGCACCGTGGCCGGATTCTTTCGAAGAATGGATCGATCAGTGTCACGACGCCGGTCAGAATCGCCCTACCCCGATCCTTCTGTCCTACGGACCTGGTGACTGGAATGCATTGCATCGGGACTTGTACGGAGAGTTGGTGTTTCCCTTGCAAGTCGTGATGGGGCTCGACAGACCTCGCATCGACCACGTCGGCGGCGAGTTCTTGCTCGTGGAACAGCGGCCGCGCGCCCAGTCGAAAGGGACGGTGACAGTTCTCGAGCAAGGTCACGCTTTGATCTTCACCACGCGGGATCGACCGGTGCAGAGTTCTCGTGGGTGGTCGAGAGCCCCTGTGCGACATGGTGTCAGCGTGGTGCACTCGGGTACGCGTCGAACATTGGGATTGGTGCTTCACGATGCCGAGTAAGACGTACATTCTCCGCGACGCTCGCAACAAACCCTACGAGAGTTCGACGCCCGGTGTGCTTGGCGGGCACCGGAAAACGAAGATCTACGGGCGACTCGACTGTCGAGGGGCCGCGCAGGCAATCGCGCGTGGCGGGTATGTCGCCAGTCGGGTGTTCTTCGCGGACGAGCCGACCGCGATTGCGGCCGGCTATCGCCCCTGTGCCGTCTGCATGCCCGAAGGTTACGCAGCCTGGAAGGCAGTTGCTACGCGCCGAAGCGGTCGCGGTACTCCTTCGGAATGAGCGGCTTGTCGCCGCGGACCTTCAGCTGCTGGACAGCCCAGGTATTGCCGTCCGGGTCGGCGAATCCGAAGAAGGTGCCCCCGTCACGCTCGTCGAAGACGGTGACCTCACTGGCATCGACGCCGCGGCCGATGAGCTCTTGGCGAGCCGCTGCAGCGTCGGCCACGACCAACTGCAATCCCTTCAACGAACCAGGGGTCATCTCGGTCTGCGACGGCAGGTTCCCGATGACGATCGAGCAGCCCGAACCACGCGGAGTGAGCTGGGCGACCGTCATGTGTTCGTTGACGGTGTGGTGGTCGAGATCGAAACCGACCTTGTCACGGTAGAACTCGATGGAGCGGTCGAGGTCACTGACGGGAACGATGACTACTTCGAGGGTCCAGTCCATGAAACTGCCTTTCGCTGAGGAGGTTCGGGCAAACAGGTGGTCAGAGTTGCGCGACGATCTTGTCCAGGCGTTCGTAACCTTCGGTGACGCCGAGCTCCATATTGCTCTCGATCATTCCGTCTCGCGCTTCGAGGCTCGGATATACGGAATGGCCGGAGAGGCGGGTGCGTCCGTTGCCCAGATCCTCGAACGTGATCGATTCGATGCTGACGACGTCGGGAAATCCCTCGTATTCGAAGGTCTGGATGGCAAAGTCGTTCTCGCGAACGACGTGAAATACACCGTTGAACCGGAACTCTTCGCCCTCGGGGTTGCGATGGACGTACTTGTATCGACCGCCGCTCACGAACTCGTATTCGTCGATCTCCATCTCGTATCCGTTGGGGCCGAGCCACTGCTTGACCAGATCGGGATTCGAATGAGCTGCGAAGACGGCACTGACGGGTGCGTCGAATTCGCGGGTGATGTCGATGTACGGCACGCCCTCAGGAGCCGTGATGGTGACGGGATTGGTGGTAGCCATGGCTAAGTCTCCTTCTGTGTGGTGCTGAGTAGGTGATCGAGCTTGCGGAACTGTTGTTCGTGGATCAGTCGATAGCGGTCGATCCAGGCGGTCAAAGCCTCGAGAGTTGCGGCGTTGAGATGTACCGGCCGCCTCTGGGCTTCGCGGCTGCGAGTGACCAAACCCGCGGCTTCGAGTACCTGAATATGTTTGGAGATGGCCTGTTTCGTGATCTCGAACGGCTCGGCCAACTCGTTGACCGTTTGGGGGCCGGTGCTCAGGCGGGCGATGATCCGCCGTCGTACCGGGTCGGCAAGCGCCATGAACGCTTTGTCGAGACGCTCGTCCGCCCCTGGATCCACGATCACTTGTCAACCATCTCCTTTATCAACCAACCTGTTGATTACGATACGAGCCCATGCCGAGGGTGTCAATGCTTCGAAACCGATTAGCGTGGAAACCATGAACGCTCTGATTCCTCGGCCACGATTGGAAGTGGCGCCGGGGGCGATCCTCGTTCCGGATTGGCTCAGCGTCGAACAGCAACGCTTCTTGGTGGCCGAGTGCCGACGGTGGGCGACCGCACCCGTACCGATGCGCTCCGCTGTTGTCCCTGGTGGGCACAAGATGTCGGTGCAAACAGTCTGTCTCGGTTGGCATTGGCAGCCGTACAAGTACACGCGCACCGCCGACGACGTGAACGGTGCGCCTGTCGCAGCGGTGCCTGACTGGCTCGTCGACCTCGGCCGGGCCGCAGTTGCCGCTGCCTATGATGATCCGACTGCGGGGGAGCGGTACACGCCGGACACCGCGCTGATCAATTTCTACGACGAGGGCGCTCGGATGGGCATGCACCAGGACAAGGACGAGCGCTGCGACGCTCCCGTCGTCTCACTGAGTGTCGGGCAGAGTTGTGTCTTTCGATTCGGGAATTCCGAGAACCGGAACAAGCCGTACACCGATGTCGAACTCCATTCGGGTGATCTCTTCGTCTTCGGTGGAGAGTCTCGGTTCGCATATCACGGAGTGCCGAAAGTTATTGCGGGAAGTGCAAGTCCCGACATAGGTCTGCCGTCCGGGCGGCTGAACATCACCCTGCGGGATACCGGAATGTCGTGACTGTCTCACCCCTGCTGTGTCACTGGTGCAGCAGGGTCGAAGTCTGCGCTCGAAGGTCCGTCCCCGACCATCTCGATCAACTCGGTCGACGGTGGAGTTGGCAGCGTGCGCCAGCGCTCTCGTTCGAGGTTGTGGGGTTGTGTCTCGTTCATGCCCTCATTATCGACTTTCGGCTCCGATCCACCAGTCGGGGATGGGCCGGGTGCAATTCGGTAGGCCGTTGAGCGCCCCGCTGTCTCGTCGACATCCTCGGACCTCAGCACGTCGACGACAGTTCGGGTCGCGGCACGGGTCTGGCGAGGTTGGTGGGTGGATTCGAGGCGACCGTGGTTCGCTTATCCCAGTGTCTTGTTGCGGCCGGCGCGGGAGCCGAAGACGAGTTGCACGGCCAGCAGCACCAGCAACGCGATCAGAGGAGTCGTCCAGGAATCGACGGCGTCGTGCAGTGCACCGAAAACGAGGGGACCGGTGGCGGCCAGAAGGTATCCGACGGACTGTGCCATACCCGAGAGTGCCGCTGCTTGACCGTGATTGACAGTGCGTATTGCGAAGAAGGACAAGGCAATGACAATCGATCCGCCGATGCCGATGCCGAGGAATGCATTCCACAGCAGGGCCCAGGAGGGGAGGAGGAGTTGGCCGAGAACTGCCACTGCGGCGACCGACACCAGCCCGAGGACGGCTCCTCTCTGATCCTTGGGCAGTTTGTGCAGGAGCACTGCTGTGAGGAGGCTGCCGATGATCGAGAATATTTGCATGATGCCTTGATGCAGTCCGGCGGTAGCCGCGGTAGTGCCGTGTGATTCTTCAATGGTGGGCCACCATGTCAGAACGGTGTAGAAGAAGAGAGATTGGACGCCCATGAATATTGTGATCTGCCACCCGAGTGCTGAGAGCCATGGGGAGCGATGGCCGCCTGGATGGGGATCCAAAGCCGCAGCGTGATCGTGTTTCGGAAGCGTGCGTCGGCGAAGTTGGGGAAGGAACACCCCAAATCCTATGAGAGCCATAGCGGCCCAGATTCCGAATGCGATCCGCCAACCGTGATCGGTGAGACCGGCGATCGGCACGGCAAGTCCGGATGCGGTTGCGGCGACGGCTGCAGAGACCGCCGAGAAGATGCCGGTCAAACGGCCGGCTTCGGTCGGGAAGTCTCGTTTGAGGAGCGCCGGCAGTAGAACGTTCATTGTTGCGATGGACATGCCGAGCGATACGGTACCGATCCACAGCGCAGGCATCCACGGAACAGAGCGGATCACGATCGCTAAGGCGAGCATGCCGAGTGCTGCTGCGAGTGTCCGTTCCATTCCCCACCGAGCTGCGATGACCGGGGCAACGGGGGAGAACACTGCGAAGCACAGCAGTGGAAGGCTGATCAGCGCTGATGCTGTTGTCGACGAGATATCGAGATCGGTGCGTACTTCACCGAGTAGCGGGCCGACGACTGTGATTGAGGCTCGAAGATTGGCTGCGATGAGAAGAATGCCAGCGATAACGAGTCCTCGGCGCATTATCGGTATCGCGCTCGGGGCAGACGCCACGTTTTCGGTGTCGGAGATGACGTTAGCCATAGGTGTGCCCTTCTGAGATTGTCTGTGCGCTGAACCTCTTGTGTGTCAGCTACTTCGGCATGTTTTGCAGAAAGAGGGATCGGCTGTGGTCCATCAGTCGGACCACTGCGGCGGCTGCGCCGTCCGGATCGCGGTCACGGATGGCCGCAAGCAGCTGCCGGTGTGGGTCGTCGTCGGTCCAAGGCCCGATGAATAGCTGTCGAGTCTCCTTGTCGGACTTACCTTGTGGGATGCTCATGGTGTCAGAGCGATCGAGACTGCGGTAGATGTCCGCTATCAGTTGGTTCCCGCTCGCTGCGAACATCTCCAGGTGGAAGTCGAGGTCGTACTCGACGGATTTGGCGACGTCGGGCTCAGCGTCTCGGCGATCCAAAGCCCGAGTCATGCGGTCGATGTCTTCGGGCAGGGCTCGTTCGGCAGCGAGTCGGGCGGCGTAGAGCTCCAAAGCTTCACGGGCTTCGAAGATTTCGAGCACGTTCTCCGCCGCTGCACGTCTTTGAAGTGCAATTTCGAGTTCTGAGCTCGCGCAGACGTAGGTTCCGTCTCCCGGGCGTGCTTCGAGGAGGCCGGCATGGACGAGGCCGCGAATGGCCTCCCGGACTGTATTGCGGCTCGCGCCGGTCATTTCGACAAGTTGATGCTCGCCGGGGATCTTCTCCCCTAATTCCCAGTTGCCAGAAGTGATCTGGGACCGCAGTTGTTCCGCGATCTGCACTGAAAGTGCGATGTTGCGTGCGGTGGGTGCGATACGGGAATCCGGCATGAGTCAAATGTAGGACATTTGGCGATTTGTGGATAGGTTTACCTTTGTGATCTAGGGCACTCGGGTTCGGATCGGCCTGGGCGGGGTACCGCCCTTCCGCATGTCTGCGTGCACGTGAGTGCTCCTGCCGACCGCGCACGGGGTAGTTGACTCGACTCGGAGGGTAACTGCGATCGATTCCTCACGGAAGCTCATGCCTAGCAGACCCTCACGTGCGGGTCATTGCTGCGATTCCAGCGTCCATGCGGGCTGGTCGGTCACTTCCGGGCCGTCGTGCAGCACCCAAGCACACGGCTCGGAAATGTAGGTGGCAGCATCGGTGAACCAGTATGTTTCGTCGGGTGCCCAGCCCGCGATGACGCTCGCCGTCTCGGTATCGACCTCGATCGCGGTTCCTGCTGCCGCGAGGTATCCCGTCACGGTAAGGTGCACTCCCTCAAATCTTTCCGCGACCTGCACCCAGTCGGGGATGACCCACCTGCCTGATCGGCCGGTAGTCCGATACCAAACCTGCCGCGTTTCTGCGGTGACCTCGAGCGGGAACCGTCTGCACAGCTCCGACCAGGCTTGCGCGCTGTCGATCTCGTAGATGCGTGCGCCAGTCGGTGGCCGCAATGCTCGGACGACGACCCGTTCCCATCCCATGCTGTCTTCGACGAACCACAAGCCCGCCGGAGTCCCGTCGAACAGCGCCCTCGTCGAACCCTGAGTGGGTGGATTCGACCACCAATAACCTGACCAGTTCGCCGCGGGGTCCACCGGGCGGTCACGTTCAGCTCTCGCTTCCGATTCCAGGGTGCTCGTGCGCCACTCGCTGAGGAGTTGTTGCGCAGCAGGCACTTCGTCTGTGTCCGGAGATTCCTCACCTCTGCTCAGAATCGACCATTGGTCGGATGAGGCGAGCGAGGTTGACCACCACCGCGCGCATTCGGAGCCGGCGATGTGCTCGGCGACGCGTCGAAGCTCATCTCGCATAGCTTCGGTGGCGACGAGGACGTCTTCTCCGTCGGGATCCTGCCAGTAACGCGCCGCATCGACCGCTTCTGCGAGGGCGGAGCGTAGATCGACGGCGGTGACGTCGGGGAGCGATATTTCCGTGAGGCTGCGCGCCACGCCCTCCGCGGTGACTATGGTCTGCCGGGCCTCTTCGGCGCCCGGGCCGAACAACACTCGGGAGGTTCCTTGTCCGACGTCGAGGTGATACGCCGCCCCTTGAGCGTTGATGCGGAACATGTCGTCGCCTGGCTCGGGACGCAGGGCGCGTTCGGCGTCGATCGCATACGCGAGCAGCTTCCGGCGTCCGCGCGGGCCCGACAGCAAAATATCCGCAGTGAGCATCTGTTCTCCCGTTTTCTGGTTCAGATGACGGTAGCCGAGGTCAGCGAGATGGAGAGCCTTCTCCCGTGATGTCAGAGCTCCTGGCCCTTTAGTCGCGCACGACTTAGATCGTCACAAACTGCATTCGGCGGCGAAGGCGGACGGAAGGGAGCCCCAGGCTGCTGCCAGTCGCGTGAACGCCGCTTCTTTGGTGTGCGCGATCACTGCCGTCTTTGTGCAGCCGTGGTTTTCGTCGATCAGAGCTCTCTGTTCGCCTGTAGTGACTGCGAAATAGGTCGTATTGATTGCTGAGGCTGAACAATAGGGAGGGCTGAAAAGGTTGGGAGACAGGTATTTTGGCGAGAGTGATCCGTGTGCCATCAGTACAGTCTCGACCGGAACCAGTGATCGAGGCTGATCATGTCGATCTGGTGCATGTCGAGACTCAGCTGGGCAGCAGCTTTCACCGCGTCGGCGCGGGGGATAGAGTTCTGGGGCAGAGTCCAGTTGGTCTCCCGTGCATGTTGCTCGAGAAGGTCGATGACTGTCCGCGGGACAGGCTCGTTGACGTGAAGTGTTGAGCCGTAGCGAAATTGCTGTTCTATCGACAACTCGTAGATGGATCGGGCGAGTAGGTCTACGTCGACTACCGACAGGACAGCGCTACCGCCGTCGATGATCGAGTCGAGGCGAGAGACAATTCGCGTCAGTGTCGGAAGAAACCATCTGTCGCCGGGTCCGTACACGAGATGCGGCCGGACGACCAGGCCTCCGGCGTCGCGCACGAACTTCTCGGCGAGAGCGCGCGTGCGACTGGCAGGTGAGAAGGGGCTGAGAGGTGCGCCGTTGACCGGCAAGTCTCGAAACGGTCCCGGCCCGTACACGGCCGCGGTACTGACGTAGAGCAAGCGTTCGACGCCGACGTCGGCGGCCATCGACGCAACGTTCTGTACGCCGTGTTGGTTGACGTGAACGCACTGTTGTTCGTCGTCGCCCACGTACGACACGCAACAGATGACGGTCGACGCCTGACTCATTGCAAGTCGTAGAGAAGCACTTTCGTTGATGTCGCCGATCACGGTGGCGATTCCTTCACGGCCGAACTGTTTGGCTGCGGTGGCCGTGCGAACGAAACCGATTGCAGCGTTTCCGTCGCGGGAAACCAGCTGTTTCATCACTGCGGAGCCGATGAAACCAGTGGCCCCGAGTACCAGAGTCGTCACGGTGTGTCCGTGTCGAGAGCGTTGCTGCGAGCTCTTTCGACGTATCGTTGAGATTCATTCCGTCGGCAACGAGAGCTGGGTAGATCATGCAGGAGCGTGCTGTCCTGACGCGCCAGGCCGTCATTTTGGGTGCTGCGAAGAGCTTCGAGAAGTTCGGGTACTCCGCCAGTTTGGGCACGATCTTGCAGCACGGGGGTGTGTCGAAGGGGGCGATGTATTTTCATTTCGCGTCCAAGGAGGAGCTTGCGCACGCGGTCATCGCAGCGCAGCACGGTATGGCGATGGAGGGTACCCGGCGGGTTGCTGCGCACTCCGACATCGCGGTCGAAACCCTGGTGCTCGTTTCGCAGGAGATGGCTCGGCAGCTTGTGACCGAGCCCATCGCGCGAGGTGGCATGCGGTTGACGATGGAGATCGGCAGTATTCAAGGCCCCATCGAACAGCCGTACCTCGATTGGATCGAGGCTATCAAGCAGGTGGCAACCCAAGCGGCCGAAGCCGGCGATATCGTCCCGGGCACCGATATAGACGCGTTGGCTCGATTTGTGGTGGGGTCGTTCACCGGAGTGCAGATTCTCTCGGAAATGCTGACGGGCAGAACCGATCTGTACGAGCGGTTGAGTCAGATGTGGAACCTGGTGCTGCCAACGATCGTCCGCGAGGACAAGTTGGCGCACGTCATGCAACTGGCGGCGCTTGCACCGAGAGAGTGGGAAGCACCGAGCGCTTGACGTGGTAGACGCGACGAGAAGAACGTGTTCGTTCCCTCTCATGATTGGTCCGCAACTGTAATTTCGAGTTCCGCGGTGGTTCCAGTTCTTGAGTGAACCGAACTCGGTGCACATGGCCCGACGCGTCAAGGGGGATCGTTGACACCTCGCACGGCGTTTCCCATTCAGTGAACCTCGGAAAGACCGCCGAGAGTGAGGCGATCTTTGTTGCTGGGTTGCCGATGTGAAATCGGAGCGCTTGTCGGGCGGCCTCGAAAAGTATCATTCCTGGGATGTGGTCGACGGGGTGGTCGAAAAGGGAGTGGTTGCGTGGATCGGGAGCGCAGAACATCGCGTGCCGAGCAGGATCCGTGCTGATGAGCACATCTCCATCGGTTAGGCGTCCGACTCGCTCCGATCCGACCACCGCGGCTCCGGAAGGAAGGATGCGCCGGCTCGGGCGGTGGTCTTCTCGTCCTTGCCGAATTCGACGGTATCCCTCGGGGCTGACTCCTCGCGCAACAGCGTTGCATCTGGCGACGTGCCGGTTGCCCTCGCTGAGGATCCCCGACACTTCGACCCCCGAAACCGCTCCGTCGCGATGAGTGAGGTTGTCCACTGTCATCGAGAAACTCAACGGCTCCGCGACTGATTGCACGTCGAGCGCGTCCAGCATCTCGAAGCTGAACGTTTCCATGAGGAACTTGTAGTGCAGTGGAATCTCGTATCGGGTGTGGCACAGAAGCACCACTGCCTGTCGAAATGCTTCTGCCACCCCGAGCGGATCGTGTTGCTCGCTCGATACGTCGAATATCCGGTGCGAGACCGGGAGTTGCACAGCAACCTGGTACGCCGAGTCCGATTCGATCCGGTAGTCCGTCAAGAAAACCTCGGCAACAGCATGTCTGTGGACAAGATGCCGCGGCACTGTGCGTGTGTATTCCATTGATTGAATGCACCTTTCGATGTTCACTCGTGTCTTCGGTGTCGTGTAGGACCTAATATTCGACGTCCGGGCGCGTCATCGAATCGTCAAAATTGACGATCTTTTCGAAGGTCGAGTTCGATCAGGGGCGGCACCCCATCTCGGCGAGTGTGTCTGGGGCACTTCCTGCTAGAAGCGTCCGATCCGAAGTTCCAGTGGGTGTCTGCGTGCGTCGTGACCAGAGCGGCGGAGCATTGCGCATGCCTCCAGCTGGGAATGCACCCCCAGTTTTTGCAGGATGCTTCGGATGTGGGCGCGAACCGTGGTCGGTGCGATGTGGGCGGTTCGAGCAATCGAGTCGACATTCGAGCCTCCGTAGAGAAGGCCCACGATCTCGAACTCGCGATCGGTGAGACTGCTGATTCGTGCGAATTCTTCGGTGCGCAACCGGATGCGTTGTACGAGCGAGGACTTGTCGTGTGCAGACCGAGCGGAGTTGGGGTTGATCGCGGCCTGCAGCTCATCGAGCAGGGATGTGAATGGCAGTTGAGAGTTGAGCACGGCGTGGGCGCCCGCTGCGAGCCCCCGAATCATGGAGTTGCCGCTACTGAGATCGCCGACCAGGACCGATCCCTCGAGCGCGGAGAGCTCCTTCACCTGCCAATCGACGCCCCCGAGTGGTAGGAGAACGAGCGCTCTACCGTGATCGCTGGTGTGATGCCTTAACAGGCTCATGTCTGCGGTTTGTGGCTCGGAATAAGCCCTGGCGCTGATTCCGGCAGCGATTGCATTGGCGAACCCTCGATTGCTATGAGTGGTGTACACGGTGACTGTGCTGGAGAGTGTCATAGCGACTACATCTCCGGTGGAGGTCCGCTCCGCCCGCTCTCTTCGCTGCGAAACCAAAACCGTTGCTTTCAGCGTGGTTTCGTCAGCAGGTTAGCTATCGCAGTGACCTTTCCGCTGATGCGCACGAAGGTTACGGCGATATCGCAGTTGCCCGTCTTCCCATGGAAACTCGCGCGTTCGACACCTGATCGTGGACCTTCGAATTATGCTGGGGCGCTGAATATTTGGGCGATGAGTATCCCGTGTAGACGAGTCATTGGGCGTTCCGTCGACGACGTGAACAACTCTCCGGTGTCTCGAGGCATTCAGGCGTCTCGATCGAGTTCCGCGAGGCCGGTGCGTCGCACCTCAATGTTCCGTACGCGGCCGGGTCGAGATATTGACTGTTACCGTCAGTTGCACATACCCTGTTCATTGGCGCTGACCTTAGGGAACCCGGCCTGAACCGGCCGATCGTTCTCGGTCACTGCCGACGCCAGAAGTAGCTTCGCGACGACCGACGAAACGAGTTTCCTCATGACACAGCATGTCGACGTACTGATCATCGGCGCTGGCTTGTCCGGAATCGGCGCGGCTTGCCACCTCATTCGTGAGCAGACCGGAAGCACTTACGCGATCCTCGAACGCCGCGAGAACATCGGTGGCACCTGGGACCTGTTCAAGTATCCCGGCATCCGTTCGGATTCCGACATGCTCACCTTCGGATTCGGTTTCCGTCCGTGGATCGGAACCAAAGTGCTCGCAGACGGCGCCAGTATCCGTGACTACGTCGAGGAAACCGCCAAGGAATACGGCGTCACCGACCACATCAACTTCGGCCGCAAGGTCGTGGCAATGGACTTCGATCGCGCGACTGCACAGTGGTCCGTGACCGTCCTGGTCGAGGCGACGGGGGAGACCGAGACGTGGACCGCGAACGTCCTCGTCGGCGCCTGTGGTTACTACAACTACGACAAGGGATACCGCCCCGCCTTCCCCGGTGAGGACGACTTCCGCGGTCAGATCGTGCACCCGCAGCACTGGCCGGAGGATCTCGATTACACCGGAAAGAAGGTAGTGGTCATCGGTTCCGGTGCCACCGCGATCACCCTGATCCCGTCGATGGCACCCACCGCCGGTCACGTCACCATGCTGCAGCGCTCGCCCACGTGGATCCAGGCGCTGCCGTCCGAGGACCCTGTTGCCAAGGGTCTCAAGCTTGCGCGCGTTCCCGACCAGATCGCTTACAAGATCGGTCGAGCCCGCAATATCGCACTGCAACGCGCCAGCTTTCAGCTCTCACGCACCAATCCGAAGCTGGCGAAGAAGCTGTTCCTCACCCAGATCCGCTTGCAACTCGGCAAGAACGTGGACCTGCGTCACTTCACCCCCAACTACAACCCGTGGGATCAGCGCCTGTGCGTGGTTCCCAACGGGGACCTGTTCAAGGTGCTCAAGAGTGGCAAGGCCGACATCGTCACCGACCGTATCGCCACGTTCACCGAGAAGGGCATCGTGACCGAGTCGGGCCGCGAAATCGAGGCCGACGTCATCGTCACGGCGACCGGCTTGAACGTACAGATCCTGGGCGGGGCGACCATGAGCATCGACGGCGAGCCCGTCAAGCTCAACGAGACGGTCGCCTACAAGAGCGTGCTCTACTCCGACATCCCGAACTTCCTGATGATCCTCGGCTACACCAACGCATCCTGGACGCTCAAGGCCGACCTGGCCGCGTCCTATCTGTGTCGCGTACTCAAGATCATGCGTAAGCGCGACTACACGACTTTCGAGGTTCACGCCGAACCTGAGGACTTCGCCGAAGAATCTCTCATGGGCGGAGCCCTGACCTCGGGCTACATCCAGCGCGGCGACGGAGAGATGCCGCGTCAGGGTGCCCGCGGTGCGTGGAAAGTGGTCAACAATTACTACCGCGACCGCAAGCTGATGCACGACGCCGAGATCGAAGACGGTGTGCTGCAGTTCAGCAAGGTCGATATTGCTGTCGTGCCTGATAGCAAGGTCGCCAGCGCATAGTCGGCTCCACCGGGGGATGGACCGGTCGCACCACCCAGACGTCGGTCCGACGTCTGGGAAGGGTGAACGTGACGCTGCAAGATGTCGGTATGGCGTGACTGCTCAGGCTGATTCTGTCCGCTTGACCCGCGCGTTATGCACAACCATCGGGACAGTTATTGCCAGGACCATCGCTATCACGAACACCGATATGAAGACCCAGGGGCGCGCTGCTTCGGACGCTCGCACGGTCAACACAGCTCCACTCGTAAGCAGGGGCATCCCTGCTGCCGCGAGTAGATCGACGTGCCGCGGGGCGACGGGAGGTCCGGCGAAGTATGGAACTCGAACCCCTGAGTTCTCCCGAAGCATCCGTCGCTCCGACATCGCGTAAGTGGTCGCGCCGACTACGAAAATGGCCAGTCCGAGTACGACAAGACCAATTCCCGTTCGGGTGGTGAGCGCGGCAAACATGAACACCGATGTCACTGCCGGATAGAGCACCACCATCTTCCAGAGTGGAGTCTTGGTCCGCGTGTCGACTGCAACACTGATCGGGCGCATCGGTTCGAGAGGCTCCATCAGCTCAGCGTGCCATGCGCCGCTCGGGAAACAAACTGCCTGTGCCGTTTCTGGCAGACTCCGGCTGCCTGGCCTGGATGTCGGGACCCCTCACTACGATTCTCATCGTGACCGATTACGACGATCTCGACATGTTCGGTGGCCTCGACGCCTCCTCCCTGCCGCTCCGCCAGCAGCAGATTCTGATGACCATCCGGGATCTCGTGGCTGCCAACGGGTGCACGCCGAGCACACGGCAGATCGGAGACGCGGTTGGTCTGCGCTCGACGTCGACGGTGTCCAAGCACCTCAAGAGTCTCGAAGAGAAGGGCTTCCTCCGTAGGGGAGCGGCCATGGCTCGGCAGTTGGACGTGCGGCCGTTCCTCGTAGGCGCGAAGGAACAGTCGTCGTCGAATACGGTGACGGTTCCGGTCGTCGGTGACATCGCGGCCGGCGCGCCGATCCTCGCGGAGGAGCACGCCGACGAGGTGCTTGCGCTTCCTCGCGAGCTCGTCGGCTCCGGCACGGTGTTCGGACTTCGGGTGCGTGGTGAGTCGATGGTCGACGCAGCGATCTGTGACGGTGACGTCGTCGTGGTGCGCCGCCAGGACGAAGCTCATTCCGGTGAGATCGTCGCCGCGATGATCGACGGCGAGGCCACGGTGAAGGTGCTCCGGCGTCGCGACGGTCACGTGTACCTCGAGCCTCGCAATCCCGCGTACAGCGTCATCGACGGCGATCGCGCGGTCATCCTGGGCAAAGTTGTTTCCGTGATGCGCCGTATCTGAGAGGTGTCCGGTCTCAACGACGTTTGGCGCGGGGACCGCCGTATTCCTCATCGGTGACTTTGTCGCCCCATGTAGTTTCGGTGCCTCCGTCGCCGGGTCCTTCCCACAGTGCGAGGTGGCTCATGAAACGGTCGGGTGCCGCGCCGTGCCAGTGTTCCTCTCCCGCTGGGGTGTAGACGGTCTCACCCGGGTGGACTTCGACGATCTCGCCGCCGCGAGCTTGAACCAGCGCGGTACCGGAGACGATGTGGAGGGTCTGTCCGACTGCATGGGAGTGCCAGTCGGTTCGCGCGCACGGTGCAAAGCGAACCATGTTGGCGCGCATCCTCGACGGCTCCTGTCCGGCGTAGATGACGTCCCACCAGACGTCGCCGGTGAACCAGTCGTTGGGTGCTTTGCTGGTGGGCTGGGGCTTCAAGATTTCCATGAGGTCTCCTCGGAATCGAAAGGGGCGGTTCAGTTCTGCGTCAGCGGAACAAGTCGAATGGTGTTGGGTGCGGCGGCGCGGCCGGTGACGGAGCCGACGATCTGCGGGCCGTAGCGGTCGTACTTGGTGTGATAGGCGGAGTCGATCGACGAGTGGGCATCCGGTGCGGCGGACTCGAACGCCACGTCCCGCTCGATTCCTCCTGCTCGGATTCGGCCCGTTCCACTTGCCGTTGCTCGGACGAACCACGGGTTGTCGGTTCCGTAGGCCGAGCGAACGTACAGTTGGTTGTCGGTACGGACAACCCAAATCGTGACGTACGGCCTTGCGGTTCCGTCTCGGCGGTACGAGGAGACCTGCAACTCCTCGGCGTCGCCGATCTTGGTCAGTTCAGCCTCGGTCCACGAGTGCGACATCTCGGCTTCCTTTCCCCTGGTCGAATTGCTTTGCGGTACTTCGCGTTCTCGTAGCCGGGACGATCAGTGCGAGGACGATGACGAGACAAGCGGCGAGCAGGGCGGTGCCTGCGGTGAGAGCCGTTGATACGTGATCGGTGAGTGCCGTTGTAGCGTCGTCGGCAGAGGATCCGGCGCCCGCGGAGACTGCGACGAGGATGCCGAGTCCGAGAGCACTGCCCAGTTGATGTGCAGTGTTGACCAATCCTGATGCGGCACCGGCATCTTCGGCCTGTACCCCGGAGATGCCAGCAGAAGTCAGTGGGGCGAAAGCCAACCCCTGTCCGGCGCCGATCAAGATCATCGGAAGTGCTATCGCAGTGAGGTACGTGCTGCCGGGATGGACCAGACTGAGCCACGCCATCCCGGCTAGGGTGACGGTAATGCCAACCGACAGAATTGCGGAATTTCCGAATCGCGGTGTCAGTCGCGGAATAAGCATCGCCACAGCAAAATTGACGATCGTCATCGGGAAGAAGGCGATGCCTGCTTGGAACGCGCTGAAGCCCATGACGCCTTGGAGTAGCTGAGTCGTGAAGTAGAAGAATCCGATCATGGCACCCAGATAGAGCATTCGGGCGGCGTACGCCCCGGATCGCTCCCGGCTACGGAACAACCTCAGTGGCATGATCGGCTGCTCCGCTCTCGCTTCGTTGAGGAAGAGCAAGGTCAGTTGTATCGCCCCGGCCGCCAGTGTCGCAACGGTGATCGGTGAGGTCCACCCCGCTTCGGCCGAGTTGACGGTGCCGAAGACGAGCGCGGTCATCCCGAGTGTGGCGAGAACAGCGCCGGCCACATCGAAACGTCCGGAGTTGGGCTCGGTTTCCGGAATGAACCGGGGAGCGAGAGCGATCATCGCGATACCGATCGGAACGTTGATGAAAAAGCCTGCGCGCCAAGACACCCAGTCGGCAAGGGCGCCGCCGATCACGAGTCCGAGGCTGGCGCCCATTCCCGCAGCAGCGCCGTACCAGGCAACAGCGCGCGTTCGCTCCGGGCCGGGCGGGAAACTGGCGGTCAGCAGTGACAGCGACGCCGGGGCGACCACTGCTGCTCCGACGCCTTGGAGAGCGCGCGCTGCGATGAGCCACCAACCGTTCGGCGCGACCCCGACGAGAAACGACGCAATCGCGAAAATCGCGAGACCGGCCACGAATACGCGACGACGGCCGAAGATGTCCCCGAGACGAGCACCCAGCAGGAGAAGCCCGCCGAACACCAGGGTGTAGGCGTCCTGGACCCAGGACAGCCCGGTTGCCGAGTAACCCATGCTGCTTTGGATGCTGGGTAGCCCGGTGAAGATGATCGAATTGTCGAGCAGGATCATGAAATAGCTGATCAGAATGATCGCCAGGATCGCGGTGGGATTGATGCGACCGGCAACAGGACGGGTGGCAATGTGGGTCACGCGCATCTTCTTCGCAAGTGGTGGACTTTCGCAAGTGGTGGACTACGGGCGGACGAGGACCTTCAACGATTCACGGGAGTCCATGGCTCGGTAGCCTTCCGCTACGTCGTCGAGTCCGACGGTGTGGTCGAAGACCTTGCCCGGCTCGATCTTTCCATCGAGCACATCCGGCATCAGCTCTTCGATGTACGCGCGCACCGGGGCCGGTCCACCGGTGAGTGTGATGTTGGGTCCGAAGAGTGTCCCGAATCCGATTGGAGCTTCTTCGTATTGTGGTACCCCGACTCGGCTGATGACGCCGCCCGGTCGGACAACTCCGAGCGACTGCTCGTAGGCAGGCATGTGACCTACCGCTTCGAGGACGACATGAGTGCCGTCGCCTCCGGTCAGTTCGCGGACTTTCTCGATGCCCTCATCTCCACGTTCGGCAACCACGTCGGTGGCTCCGAACTCGAGACCGAGATCCGTGCGGGTCTTGTGGCGCCCCATGAGGATGATGCGCTCGGCGCCGAGGCGTTTGGCGGAGAGCACTGCCATCAGCCCCACGGCTCCATCGCCGATGACCGTGACCGTCGTGCGTTGGTTGACGCCACCCTTGACCGCCGCGTGATAGCCGGTGCCGAAGACGTCGGAGAGTGTGAGCAGTGACGGTAGGAGTTCGGAATCCTCACCGACCGGCGCCTTGACCAGGGTGCCGTCTGCCAACGGCACTCGGATGGCCTCTGCCTGACCGCCTCCGATCCCGTTTCCGGCCCAGAATCCACCGTGTCGGCAAGACGTCTGCAAGCCTTCGCGGCAGAAGTCGCACGTCCCGTCGGACCAGGCGAAGGGGGCGATGACGAAGTCGCCCTTCTTCAACGTGGACACCTCGCGACCGGTCTCTTCCACCACTCCGACAAATTCGTGGCCCATCGGGGAACCACCGGGCGTGGCCGGCATGTTGTGGTAAGGGTGCAGGTCAGAGCCGCAAACGCACGCCCTGACGACCCGCACGATCGCGTCCGTCGGCTGCTGCAGTGCCGGATCGGGCACGGTCTCGACTCGAACGTCTCCGGCGCCGTACATGATGGTTGCTCGCATGGTGTCCCCTCTTGCTTCTGGTGTCGCGTGCTTCGAAGTCGACGTTTCGGCGTGGACCGGTCGACTGCAATCAGTCAACGCCGCGCCTCGCGGGCGCGGGAGTGTCTGTTGTTCCAGGTAACGGCAGTACCTCCCTCGGTCTTCTCCGCTCGAGTAACGTGAACTGCATGGACAACCGAGCCGAGATCCGCGAATTCCTCAGCTCCCGTCGTGCTCGCATCACACCCGAGCAGGCAGGGCTGCCGGCCTACGGCGGGAACCGTCGCGTCAAGGGGTTGCGCCGTGAGGAAGTCGCTCTGCTCGCCGGTGTGAGCATCGACTACTACGTGCGCATGGAACGCGGAAATCTGGCGGGAGCGTCGGACTCGGTGCTCGAAAGCCTTTCCCGAGCAATGCAACTCGACGAAGCCGAAACTGCCCATTTGTACGACCTCGCGAAGGCCGCCAGTGCAGGCGCACCGAGTAGAAAGCGGCCCGCCCCCAAGGGCGTGAGCCCGGCGATTCAGCAGATACTCGACGCCATCACCGACGCGCCGGCGTGGGTACGTAATGCCAGGCACGACATGCTGGCGGCCAATCGTATGGCGCGCGCGTTGTATTCGCCGGTGTTGGCCGATCCACGTAGGCCGGCGAACAACGCCCGGTTCGTGTACCTGGACCCGGCATCGCAGGACTTCTTCGTGGATTGGGAGCGCGCGGCAGACGACATCGCCGCGATGCTCCGCTCGGAAGCGGGGCGCAATCCCCATGACAGGGCGCTGACCGAGCTCATCGGTGAACTTGCCACTCGCAGTGAGGTATTCCGCACCCGGTGGGCGAAACACAATGTGCGCTTTCATCGGACGGGATTCAAGAAGGTTCGTCACCCCGTCGTCGGCGACCTGGAGCTGAACTTCGAGGCGATGGAACTGCCGTCCAATCCCGGGCTGACACTGCTGGTCTACACCGCGGCGCCGGGGACGCCCACGGCTGACGCACTCAAACTCTTGGCGAGTTGGGCGGCAACACAGGATCAGCTGGATCCGGCGAACGACAGCGAAGCGGCGCTCTGAATTCGATCGACAGGTAATCGTGTCGATTCAGCTCAGATGCGTTACTGCCCAAGCTACCTGGTCTCCACCTCGTCGTTTCGCCCGATACATCGCGTTGTCGGCGTCGGCAAGAATCCGATCGATGGTTCCCGAAGCGTCCGGGATTGTCGAGGACAGCCACACGCTGGCTCCGACGCTCACGGAAATCGACTGCCGGCCGGCGGGCCGAGATATCGAATTGTGAATGTCCACCACGGTTTGTTCGATGCGACGTGGCTCCACGGGCATGAGAATCACGAACTCGTCGCCGCCAGTCCGCGCAACCAGCCCGACCTCTCCGACCACCGAGTTCAGGCGCCGGCCGACTGTCACCAGCATCCGATCGCCTTCCGCGTGACCCAGTTTGTCGTTGACGCTCTTGAACGAATCGACATCGATCACCACCGCAAGGACTACGTGTCCTTGGAGTTCGCCGACACCGAACAACTGTTGCCAGACATTGTGCAGCCCACGTCGATTCAGGGCAGCGGTGAGTGGATCGCGCCAAGAGTGTCGTGCGTCGTCGGTCAAATACAGGACGAGGAAATGCACGGTCATCGAAGCTGAAGCGATAACACACCCGATGACGAATCCAGTGGACACCGACAGCGAAGAGTCGGTATCCGCATCGGTTACAGCTCGAATTGTCAGTAGCGCAACGACGAACAGCGCACCGGTGATCTGTGCGGTGACTATTCGAGGGCTGTGGAATACCGACGAATAGTTCGCGACGACCACGAACAGAACGGTGCCGGTCAATGCCAGGAAGCTCGAATGGATTCCGGCGAGAAGTATCAAGGACAAGCAGATATTGGTGAGCGAAACGAAACGAACGGATTGATGGTGACTCGGCCAAGACCGACCGAGTGACCAGCGAATCATGCAGTAGAGCGCGATCATGCATGCTGCGCCCGCCGCGAGCCGTTCAGGGAGCTCGGTTGCGCCACCCTTCACGAATTGAGCCAGTACGGCGAGTGCCACGAACACAGCACACCAAAAGGTGACGACCACCCTGGCTGTCCCCAACATCGATCGAGCAGCCAGGAACCTCGGGAACCATTCGCCGTCGTACGCAAGAGACCACCAGCGACTCAACAGTCCAGTTGTTTGACGAATGTTCTGCCCCAACCCCGCAGCGCCACTGACTCCCATGAAACCCCCTCCGAGATCTTGCGAAAATTCCCGGAAGATTCTTCGTCAAGATTTGATCCCCGAACAAGGTACCCGATAGTCGAACGATGGATTGCCGTCTCGTGGGGTGTGGGCTGCTCTAGGGTGTGATCGGTGTGATCGGTGTGGTCAGGATCTTTCTGAGTGCCGGAAGGTCCAGGGTTGCAGCAAGATCTGCAATAGTGACCCCCGACAGCGATGCGCGCCAGGCTTTTTCGGCGTCGGCCATGACCTTGGCGATTCCGCAGGCGGAACGGCACTGCTCCGGTGGAGCGGCGAGGATTCCTTGCTGTCGAATCTCCGTGCACCGGAACGCAGGTTCGGTGCCGTCAACGGCCTGTACGACGTCGAGAACGGTGATCTTCTCGGGAGCCCGGGTGAGAACGTACCCGCCGTCTCGGCCCTCGGTCGGATTGACCAGGTCGGCGTGCGCGAGCGCTCGCAGATGCTTCGCCAGGTATGTCTTCGACACCCCGTGAAGTTCGGCGAGTCTGGCTGTGGGTACCGGCCCCTCGGACTGGCTCAGAACCACGCAGCAGTGGAGTGACCACTCCACGCCTCCGGAAAGCTTCATGATTGGACTCTATCGACGCCGCGGAAAGCGGTGCGGGCCGGACGTCGCTCGAGTTGTCGACGTCAGGCCTTCTCGGCAAGCCACGCGTCGTATGTTGTCGGCGCGATCCATGCATCTGCACCGGGCGTCGGGGTCAGTGCCGAGTTGTCGAGTTTCGCGCCGAAGTAGCCGGCTTCGGGATCGGAGATAACCGAACGCTTGTCGCCGGTGACGAGGAACAAGCGCCGGACCAGTTCGTCGATGCCCAGCGGTTCGGGTCCGGCAATCTCGACCGTGCCGTTTTGCGGCGCGCCGGTCACTACCTCGGCGACGTGGGACACGACGTCTCGAGACGCGATGGGTTGCAGATGTCCCGGCGTTGCGTGGACGGCGCCGTCGGTGGTTCCCGCGTCGGCGATTCCGGCGACGAACTCGAAGAATTGGGTCGATCGGACGATCGTGTAGGGGGTCGGGCCCGCTTTGACCAGGTCTTCCTGGGCGACCTTGGCTCGCATGTACCCGGAATCGGGCAGTCGATCGGCACCCACGATGGACAGTATGACGTGGTGCCCGACGCCTGCCTTCTCTTCCGCGGCGAGGATGTGGCCGGTTCCGTCGCGGAAGAAGGCCAAGACGTCGTCGTCCGACCACGAAGGGGAATTGGTCAGATCCACGACGACGTCGGCACCCTCGACTGCCTCGGCGATACCTGCGCCGGTGGTGATGTCGATCCCGTCGCCGCGACCGAGCGCCTTCACGTCGTGCCCGGCGTCAGCGAGCTTGGCGGCGACCTGGCTTCCGATGAGTCCGCTTCCGAAAATGACGATCTTCATGTTTTTCTCCTTTACTCGGATAAGTAGTGTCCAAGTATACTCGGACACTACTTATCCAAGTCAAGGGTTGCCCGGTCAGTCGAAGAGTTCGGCGGCCAGTGCTTCGTAGGTCGCGATCGGATCACCTTCGGCGGGAAGTGCTTGGATCGCAACGTGATCGGCACCCGCCGCGACATGCTCCCGAAGTCGATCCGCGATGGACTTCGCGGTACCACGCGCAACCAGGGCGTCGATGACGCGATCGTTCCCCTCGTTGGCCAACTCTTCGGGCGCAAAACCGAGGCGCTCGAGATTGCTCGTGTAGTTGCGCAGATACAGATACGGGTTGGCGACGGCGGGGCGACCGATTGCTCTGGCCTTCTCCGGATCGGTTTCCAGGACGACCTTGTGCTCGGGGGCCAGGATCTTCGAAGGGCCGAGGATTTCGCGAGCTTCGGCCGTGTGTTCGGGGGTGGTCAGGTACGGATGCGCGCCGGCGGCGCGAGCGGCGGACAGTTTCAACACCTTCGGCCCCAGTGCGGCGAGGACGCGCCGCGATTCCGGGACCTGGGCCGCGTCGAGTTCGTCGAGGTACGACACGAGTGAGGCGTACGGCTTGGTGTAGTCGCCGGTCGCCTCCGGATGTCCGACGCCTACGCCGAGCAGGAATCGACCCGGGTGCGCGGCTTCGAGTCGGTGATAGGACTCCGCCACCTCAGCCGCAGGTGAGGACCAGATGTTGACGATTCCGGTTGCCACGGTGATGTGCTCGGTCGCGTCGAGAAGTTTCTCGGCGATCCGTAGATCGGCGCGTGGGGAGCCGCCGATCCAGATGGTGCCGAAACCGAGTTTCTCGATCGCAGTTCCCAGCTCGGGCGGCAAACCAGCCGCTCCTCGCCAGATTCCGTAGGTGCCCAGGTCAGGTGTTTTCGTAGTCTCCGTCACAGCGGGTGCAACTCGGCTGCTGCCGGGATCTATTCCTTCCGTCGTCATTTGCCCGGCGCGCGGTAGTCGGTCGGTCGCTTGACTGCCTCGTCGATCTGCTCCGGCGTGAGCAGTGTGATCGACTCCGAGCGTGCTGCACCTGCCGCAGCCGTGCGAATGCTCAATGCGGCTGCCGCGACGTCGTCCGGCAGGTTGCCGATCACGAACATGTCGTGACCGCCCAGTGCGAAGTGGCAGGATTCGACAGTGCCACCGATGCTTTCGACCATTCGCGTTATCGCGTCGCGCCGCGCAGTGCCTCCCTCCTGCTGTAGACCGGCGGCGCCGGAGGGTGAGTACGTCACTTGCCAGAGGTATTTCGGCATTTCCACTCCTAGCTCGGGATGGGTACTTCGATCGTGTACCCGTAGGGCGCTCGGTGGCAATGGGTAGGGGACAATCACGGCATGGTTGGAACTCCGGTGATCGTGACTATCGTGTCCGTGTGTGTAGGTTTTGTGATCTTCATGCTCGCTGCCAGTGGTGCACGCGGAAAGTGGGACCGTCGCCTCGTGATCGCGTTGTTCGTCGGTGCGGTGGTGTGCCTGACCGTCGTACCGGTATCCGTCGCGCTCAGCGCCGGAGTTTGAAACACGGAGTGCCAAAACGCTCGAGTGCCGCTTAGTCTGAATCGATGGCAGATATTCGGGTAGGTATCTCCGGGTGGACGTATCCCGCGTGGCGCGGAGATTTCTATCCGAAAGGTCTTGCTCACCGCAAAGAATTGTCTTATGCCGCAGAGAGATTGACGTCGATCGAGATCAACGGCTCGTTCTACGCGCTGCAGAAGCCGGAAAGCTACACCAAATGGCGCAGCGAAACTCCCGAAGATTTTGTGTTCGCGATCAAGGGCGGCCGGTACATCACACACATGAAACGGCTGCTCGACGCCCGTGACGGACTCGCCAACTTCTTTGCCGCCGGAACACTCGCCCTCGGCCCCAAGCTCGGGCCGATTCTGTGGCAACTACCTCCGACGCTGCAGTTCGAATCGCAGCGATTGGCCGACTTCTTCGACGGTCTTCCCCGTACCACTCAGGCTGCAGCCGATCTGGCAGCACAGCACGACGACAAACTCACCGAAGACCGAGTGTTCGCCCAGACCGAGAGGGACGTGCCGATTCGCTACGTGGTGGAAGCGCGGCACGCCAGCTTCGAGACCGACGAAGCCGTGGACCTGATGCGCGAGCACTCCATCGGTTTTGTCGTCGCAGACACAGCCGGCAGGTATCCCCGCATCACCACTCCTACTACCGATTTTGTCTATGTGCGGATGCACGGGGACAAGGAACTGTATGCGAGTGGGTACACCGACGAAGCTCTGGACAAGTGGTCCAAGCGCTTTCGGGATTGGATGGACGAGGGCCTCGACGTGTACGTCTACTTCGACAACGACATGAAAGGCTTTGCGCCGCACAACGCAATGTCCTTGTTGGAGCGGCTGCGCTGACGGATCGCCTGGCCTGTCGGTGGGATGTGGAAGGCTTCCGCATGAACACGAGGACCGAGGAGATACCACGATGACGCCAGAACAGCGGACGCCAGAACAGAGCTGGCCGACGCATTGGCCGAAGGTCGCCCGTGACATCGCCGATGCCACGGCCGACGCACTCGCCGCGGTGCGGGCGGCAAATCGTGACGGACTACTCGTGGCTGTCGAGGAACTGCGCGGGCTCTCTTTCGAGCAGGTCAGCTCGGTTCACGCGGCGATCGTGCGCGAATTGCTCGAGGACACGCATCCGGACGGCTTGTCCAGCGAGGACGTGCAGGATGCGCTCACCGCCTGCGCCAAGTCCACGATCGTGTGGCTGCCGGATCTGGACGTGCAGGCGCTCGCTGCGGTCTACACCGGGGCGCTCGGGATCTCGGATCTGGAAGACGATTCGTTCCGTATCGGGCACGGCGCGTACCTGCGTTCGGCGGTTCTGGTCATCGGGAGTTTGTCGACCGGAGTGAAGAAAGCTCAGAGCGCGTACATCATTCGTGCAATCGGCGAAATCGCACGTGCTCAGACCATCGAGATGCCCTGAGCGTCAGTTCGTAAATCGAATTAGGCTGAGGTCATGTCCAAGATCGCCAGCGCAGATCGTGTGTCGTTTGCCGAGCTCCTCGAATTCGTCAGGCCGCGCCATCGGGCCACGTTCGTCACGGTGAAGAAATCCGGCGAGTTGCAGATCTCTCCGGTGACGTGCGGGGTCGACGACGAGGGTCGGATCGTCATCTCCACGTACCCGGAACGGGCCAAGGCCGCGAATGTCCGCCGCACCCCGGCGGTGTCTCTGTGTATCCACTCCGACGAGTGGAACGGCCCGTCCGTCCAGGTGAACGGAACCGCGGAGTTGATCGACCTCCCGGACTCGGTGGAACCGTTGGTCGACTACTACCGATCCATCGCCGGTGATCATCCCGACTGGGACGAGTACCGCGAAGCCATGCGCAAGCAGGGTAAGAGCCTGATCCGCGTCACCGTCGACTCCTGGGGTCCGATCGCAACAGGCGGGTTTCCGCCCGGACGCTGACGCTATCGAGCAGGCGGCGAGAGTTCGACTACATGCGCGTCTTTGGCGGCCAGCGGCTCTTTGCAGTGCGCGCACACAACTTGGGCGTGCAGGATCTCACCGCAACGGTGTTCGACGACGGTTGGCGGTGGACCCGTCGTCGCAAAGGCGTCCCCCCATTCCATGAGCGCCATCAGAATGGGATAGAGCGCCTTCCCTGATTCGGTGGCGACGTATTCGTAGCGCGGTGGATGGTCTTCGTAGCGTCGCTTCGTGAGGACGTCGGCGTCGACAAGGGTGCGTAGACGCGCGGCGAGGATGTCGCGGCTCGCACCCGTGCCCGCGGCGATCTCGTCGAACCGTCGTTGCCCGAGGACGATTTCCCGGAGCACCAACAGTGACCACTTCTCGCCGACGACCTCCAAGGCGTTGGCGATGGAGCAGTTGCGTCCTTTTGTCGCCGTCATCTCTGGGCCCCTGTTAGTTGGAAATGTTAGTTGGGAATTCCAACTTAGCACTTGACGGCATGTATTCGAGGGCGGAAGGTAGGTCGAGAAATCCAACGGAGCAGATGAGGGGTCGTCATGACGGAATTGAATCTCGAGGCAGCAAGCGGATTTGTCAGCGCTGCCGGATTGCAACTGGACGAGGTGTCCGGCACGAAGGTTGTCGGGCACATCGATCTGTCCGAGGAGCATCACACGCCGTGGGGCGTAGTCCACGGCGGTGTCTACACGACCGCCGTCGAGTCCGCCGCGAGCATCGGGGCCAGCACTGCAGTGGCGGACCGTGGCGAATTTGCCGTCGGAGTGCACAACGGAACGGATTTCCTGCGGGCGCGTACGGGTGGGCGCGTGGACGTCGTGGCTGTGCCGATACAGCAGGGCCGGGTTCAGCAGTTGTGGTCGGTGGTCATCACCGATCCGGAATCGGGCAAAGAGGTGGCGCGCGGTCAGGTGCGTTTGCAGAACGTGCCGCTGCCGAAGTAGGTCAGTCCCAGATCCCCGAGTCGATGTTGAGTGAGATGCGTTTGAGCAGTGCCGTCAGTTGGGCACGTTCGTCCTCGTCGAGTCCGGTGAGTACTTGACGGTCTCGCTCGACGCGTCGGGGAAACTCTGCCTCGACCAATGCGCGACCGGCATCGGTGAGTTGAAGCAGAACCACTCGTCCGTCGTGTTCGAAGCGCTGACGCTCGACAAAGCCCAGCTTGGCCAGGCGGTCTGCGTGTTTTGTGGTGGCGGCGCCGCTGACCATCGTGACGGCGGTGACCTCGCTCGCCCGCAGGGGACGGTCACTGCGAGCGAGCGCGCTCATCACGTCGAATTCGGCTCGAGAGACCCCGCTGGACGCCAGCGCCCGGTCGAGCTGGTGAAGAGACTGCGCGTTGATGCGGGCGATCCGGCCCATCACCTCGACGGGAGCAGTGTCGAACTCGGGGTAGGCGCGCTTCCATTCGCGACGGACTTTGTCGATGAAGTCGTCTTCGGATCTGTTCGCCGCGCCCATGGCCCCATCTTAGCGACAGATTTCACATTACTTCACAAGTAATTTACTAGTGAAATAAATGTATGCTGGGTGGGTGACCCGAACCGAAACCGCAGCCAGGACGCCCAGCCGTCTCACTCATTCGAGTGAGGCCATTGCACATACCGTCTCCGGGGCGACGTGGCGAGCGGCTTTTCGTATCGGATCCGCGGACGCGACCATCGCCCCGGCGATCAGAGTCGGACTCGCCACCGCCGTAGTCCTCGTGGTCGGCGGACTGCTCGGGCATCGGGAATTGGCCGGCTTCGCGGCCTTGGGTGCGCTGTGTGCCGCGTTCGGCAGGTACGAGCCGTATCCACGGTTGGCCGGCAAGCTGGCAATGGTGGGTGCTGCACTGGTGGTTTCGATTGCCTTCGGCGGCGCCATGGGTGTCGCGGGCGTTCCGATGTGGTTGCAGATCGGCATCCTCTCTTTGCTTGCGGGTGCGTCGTACTGCTTCATGTCGGGCTTCCGGATCACCGGACCAGGGCCCGTCATCCTCGTCTTCGCGGCGACCGGTGCAGCCGGATATGCCTCCAGCGTTGATGATTTGGCGCGGTTGGTCACTGCCGGTGCGCTCGGAGTTCTGGTCGGTTGGGCGGCCGCGATGCTCCCAGCGCTCGTACTGCCGATGGGACCTGCCCGCCTGGCAGTTGCCCGTGCAGTTTCTGCGGTGGGGCGTCTCGAACAGTCCGGCGCAGGCGGAGTGGAACCGGCGCTCGGATCGATTGCCAACGCCCGCTTGGTTATTGCGTCGAGTGGCCGGATCAAGTCGACCGTCGATCACGGACGCGAACTGGTGGCGGTGCTCGACGAAGCAGAAGCGGCAGTTCAGGAGTGGCAGTTGCACGGCGACGCCACCCTGATTCGCAGCATTGCTCGGCACGAGAAGGAGCTTCGGAAGCTCAAGCGTTCCAGCATGATCGAACACGATCTCGCACCGGCAAAGAACCTGGCCGCGCCCGAAGGCTATTTTCTCGAAGGATTGAATCGGCTGTATTCGCGCCCGGTGCGGATGAATGCTCTCCGCATCGTGGCAGCGTCGGCTCTGGCCGGTTGGCTCGCGGCGGGAGCCGGGTTGGAGCATCCGCTCTGGGCGTCGATGGGTGCCATCGCCGCGATGCAGGGGCTGAACTACAAGCAGACCGTCCAGCGTGGGATTCAGCGGTTGGTGGGAAATGTCGGTGGCGCCGTCGTCGCTGCTGCTCTCATCGCATTGACGCTCGGCTACTGGCAAGCGGTTGCCGTGGTCGTGATTCTGCAGACTGCTGCTGAGCTGCTCGTGATCAAGAACTATGCACTGACATCACTGGCCGTCACCCCGATGGCACTGCTCCTCATCGGGTTCAGTGCTCCGATCGGGACCGAAGCGGCAGTGGCTCGCGTCGCGGACACTCTCATCGGCGTGGTGATCGGTGTTGTCGTCGCCGCTGTGACGATCAGTCGATCGGATCGCCACCACGTCACCGTGTAACCGGTACTGCCGTGTTTCCGGTACTGCCGTGTTTCCGGTACTGCGTAGGCTCCTGCAGGTGGAGGACAGCACGCCGGTCGACGGCCGGAAACTGCGTTACCAGCATCGCCGTGCCGAATTGCTCGAGCAGGTAACCGCGTACGTCACGGCGAACGGCGTCGGTGAACTGTCCATGCGGCCATTGGCCAAGGATCTGGGGATCAGTCATGCGACACTCATCCATCATTTCGGTTCGAAGGAACAACTGCTCACTGAAGTGGTTGCCACCCTGCGAGACAGTTCTTCTCTCGACATCTCTTCCGGGACCGACATCGTCGAGATGTTGACGAGTTACTGGAATGGGCGCACATCAGCGGAATCGTTGCCGAACTTTCGCTTGATGTTCGAGATCTACGGACAGGCGTTGTTGCATCCGGAGCGGTATCGCGAGTTTCTCGACCATGTGGTGGGGGACTGGTTGGGTGGTTTGGCGGAAGCTGCGCTCGCGCACGGATGTCCACCCGATCGCGCTGATCGCTACGCGACGATCGTGTTGGCGCAGGTTCGCGGGTTGACGCTCGATCTGGTGACCACCGGTGACCGCGTCAGAATCGACGCGGCGTTCGCCGAATTCGCGGCTGCGATGGGCGCTCTGGCCAGCTCCTGGAAGGCGATCTGACGCTCCGAATGCCGTGACGCTTCAGGCGATCTGCTCGAACAGGGACACGATGATCCCTTCAGGCCCCCGGACGTAGGCCATGCGCACGCTGTTCTCGTACTCGCCGATCCCGCCGATGAGTCCGTAACCGTCCGCAGCCACCGCGTCGACCGCAACCTGGAGATCGCCCACCTCGAAAGACACGTTGCGTATCCCGATCTCGTTGGCCATCGGAGCAGGCGATCCGGGTACGTGCTCGGGCGTGACGAAGGACGAGAGCTCGAGCCGTGATCCTTCGCCCGGCGGGCGCAGCATGGCGATTTCGCACTTGGCTCCAGGGATACCGCAGACGGTTTCCACGAACTCACCCTCCACGGATCCGGTGCCCTCCACCTCGAGACCCAGACCGACGAAGAATGCCGTCGCTGATTCGAGGTCCGCGACGGTGATGCCGATGTGGTCGAAACGCTGTACGTGTGCCATGGACACATCCTCCTACTGTTTTTTCGTGCGGTTCGATGCTAGGTCGGAGTTAGGGCGTGAATCTCGACATATACGTTTCACGAAGCTGCAAGATTTTGCTTGACCGATCGGTTAAACAAAATCTACGATAACGTCCAACGAGGTCGCCCACCGCACGAACCGGAGTCGTCAGACGTGAAATTCCAGTCGAAGTCGTTTGCCCGCGTATCCATCGCAGCCCTCTGTGCTGCAACGATCGGCTCCGCCGTTGCTGCGCCCATCGCGTCCGCACAGGCACCGAGCGCGTCGCAAGCCACCGGCACTGTGGTGTCGAGTGAGCCGCTACCGAAAGATCTGTGGATTCCGGGTACCGCCGACGCCAAGCGATTCACGTACTGGACCATCGGTTCCAACGGCGGGCCTGCGCTGAGCAGTGGCGCGTACTACGTCCCGGCCGGTCCGGCACCGGAAGGTGGTTGGCCCGTCATTGCGTGGGCGCACGGCACCACGGGACTCGACGATTCCTGTGCCCCTTCGCTGGTCGGTCCTGGCCTGCCCGAGCGCGACTACCCCTACCTGGGGCGTTGGCTCTCCGAGGGCTACGCCGTAGTCGCCACCGACTACGTCGGTCTGGGAACACCGGGGCTGATGCCGTATCTCGACGGAAAGGTGGAGGCGCACAGCGTCGTCGACTCGGTCAAGGCTGCTCGGGTGATCGACCCCACCATCTCGAATCGGTGGGCAGTGGTCGGGCAGTCGCAGGGCGGCGGTGCGGCCATCACGACGGCGCGCTACGCCACTGAATACGGTGGGGATTCTCTCGACTATCGCGGCGGGGTGGGTACCGGAGTGCCGGCCAACATCGAGTTGACCCTCCTGCCTGCCGGTCCGGGCTTCCCTCCCATCGCCCTCGGCGGCGGATTGACGTCGTACGCGCTCTACATCCTCGCGGGCTTGCGGGAAGCGCACCCCGAGATCGACTTGAATTCCTACCTGAACGACTTGGGAAGGGAAAAGGTCGACTCGGCCGAAAAGCTCTGCGCCGCAGACCTGGACGAGGCATCCAAGGATCTGGTCCTCGGTGACATTTTCTCCCGCCCGCTCAGTCAGATCCCGAACTTCCAGGGTCTGCTGAACGATTACATGGGTGTACCGACCAGTGGATACGATCGCCCCATCTTCATCGGCCAGGGCTTGCTCGACGTGGATGTCCCTGCACCGTCTGCACTTTCGCTGGTTGCAGCGTTGGTCGCCAACGGTGAACCGGTCACGTTCAAGACCTACAACACCGATCACAGCGGCGCTTTGGTCGAATCACAGGCTGACACGATTCCGTTCGTCGCGAACCTGTTCCGTTAGACATATCGAGAATCCACTCATCCGAGGGTTGCTGTCGCACAACTGCGACAGCGACCCTCGGTCATTTCTGTGACTCCTTGATTGCGTTCAGCCGCGCCTCGAGGCCGTCGAGGACACGGTCGAGTGTGTAGCGATAGTGTTCTGCCCGTGTTGCTTCCGCAGCATCCGGTGGACCGGCGAACTTCCCGATCAGTGTCTCCATCGATGAACGAGGATCTGAGGGTCCGTCGTTACTCAGTCGTTCCAGCATCGCGCTGTGATCGGGTGAAGGCTGTCCGCTGGGAATGCGCCTGGCGTCGTTCATGGCGATCAGTGTGATTGTCGAGGTGAAGGCGACGGTGTAAGCCTGAGCGGCTTCTTCCCCGAACCCGGCGTCGATCAGCGATGCCAATCCGGCCTCCATGAGTTCCCGGCTGCGCTGGGTGGCAACTCCGTTCATCAGCAGCCACTGTGCCGCGCCTGGACACTCGATCAAGGCCTCTCGCATCTGCAAGAGCAGATGCGTCAGCCATTGACGCCAATCTTCTTGTGCAGATGGCACGTTCACGGCCGACACCGCACTGTCGACCACCGCAGCCGAGAGTGCGTCCCGATCTCCGACGAGTCGATAGACGACGGAGAACGACGTATCGAGTTCGCCGAGCAGCTGCCGCAGCGACCAGCCCTCGACTCCGTGCTCGCGACTGAGCCCGAACGCCACGGTCAGCACCGCGTCCGCAGTGATCCCGGTGTTGTAACTCCGGCGGCGCTGTGATTTCGCGGCGGACTTCTTGTCAGGTGATGGCGCAGTCATGGTCCGACCGAGCTTAGTGGCGTCGGATCGGTGTGCGTAGTCGACGCAAGCGATTGACGGATGTACTTAGGTGAGGTTTACTTGCCAAATCCGAGCAGTGCTCGGATTTATGCGAACCCCCCGATTTTTCGAAGCTGAAGGACACCATGAAGTTGAAAACGCGACCCGGTTACCTATCGAGGCTGGGTGCTTCGCTGCTGGTCAGTGTCGTTGCCCTGACTGCGGCCGCCTGTAGCTCGAGTGAGGCGGGACCGACGACGGAACCTGCCGAGGGAACGCGTGTTGTGTCCCACGAATTCGGTGAGACGTCGGTTCCGGGCGACCTCGGGCGAATTGTTTCCCTCGACGAATACGCCGCACTCGGTCTCCTTGCCGTCGGCATCACCCCTGACGTGGTCTTCACGTCGTGGGGATCGGAGATCGGCCAGGATATCTTGGCGTCAGCGGGTACCGAGGTGGTCACGGTGCCGCCGCTCGGTGCACCCCCGATCGAGCAGGTCCTCGCCCAGGATCCCGGACTGGTCATCTTCACGTCGATGGGCGATCGGAGCTACTACGACTCCCTTGCGTCGACCGTACCCACAGTGCCGGTCCCGGCCGTCACCACTCCGTGGCGTGAGAATCTTGCCTTCTTCGGACGCGCTTTTGATCGTCAGTCGGTTGCCGACAAGCTGACTGTCGCTTTGGAGGGCAAGATCGCTGACGTCTCTGCTCGGTCCGGTGGTGAAGTGAACACCGTGTCGGTGCTGATGAGCAGTTCTGGAATCCTTGCCACCACCACCGAGCAGGCGCCGCCGTCGTTGCTGTTGGCGGAGAGCGGCTTCGGGCGTCCGGAATCCCAGCGAGCGAATGCCGCTGGAGGACTGCCGTATGCGCCCCTGTCCGACGAGGCGATCCCGGCGCAGGATGCTCGGATCGTAGCCGTGTTCGACGAGGGCGTGTACGAGTTCGGCAAGGTTGCCGGTGTTCCCGGATTCTCGAGTCTTTCAGCGGTGCAGGAGAACCGAGTGGCCAAGGTCAACGGAGACATGTGGCTTGCCACTCATCCCTTCGCCACCTTCTGGATGATCGAGGACATGGATGCCATGGCTGCCGGCAATCTGACCGGCACCGGAACCGAAGCTGTTGCCGCGACGCGCTATCAGGAATTCACGGCGCTGACGGCATGAGTTCGAGAGCGTTGAGTCGGCGCCTGGCTCTGCGATGGGGAGCGGTGACGCTCGGCTCTGCGGCTTTGGGCTCTGCGGCTTTGGGTTCTGTGGCACTGAGTGCGTGCAGCCGTGGTTCGGCGAACGAAACCGGTTCTGAGATTTCACCGTTCGACGACGAAGTTCGTGCTGCCGAACAGGCGAGATTTCATAGCGGGCGCACAGTCGAACGGAATCTGACAGCTGCACCGGCTCGGGTGAGTCTGGGCGCCAGAGAGGTCGACACATGGTCGTACGGTGCGGAAGCAGTTGGCCCGGAGCTTCGAATCTCCAAGGGAGACCAGCTCAATGTTCTTTTGCAGAACGACCTTCCGACGGAGACCTCGGTGCACTGGCACGGCATTGCGATCCGCAACGACATGGACGGCGTCCCGCCGGTCACCCAGGAACGAATCCAACCAGGTGCCGAGTTCACCTACGACTTCGTGGCCCCGGATCACGGAACATATTGGTACCACTCCCATTCAGGCTTGCAGGCCGATCGAGGGTTATTCGGTGCACTCGTGGTCGAGGACCCGAACGACCGGACCGGCGCCGACGAGGACGTCGTCATCGTGATCGACGACTGGCTCGACGGGCTGGGAACAACCCCGGATGCAGTGCTTCGCGCATTGTCACCGGACGTGCAGGGAGGACACCACGGGCACGGCGGCACTCCACCGGAAGTCGATGGTGCAGAGATTGATTCTGCCGCAGAACTTCTCGGCAGTGGTCACGGAAATTCCGAGGCGCTCGGTGGAATGGCAACGCACATCACGTATCCACTGCACCTGATCAACGGACGGCCTGTGGAAGATCCCTTCGTCGTCAGTGCGACGGCCGGAACTCGGCTTCGATTGCGGGTGATCAATGCCGGGGCGGAGACTCCGTACCGTTTCTCGGTCGCCGGGCACGAGATGACCGTTGTCAGTGCTGACGGGCAGGACGTTGCCTACACAGCCGGAGACGAGATTCTGATCGCACCCGCGCAGCGATACGACGTATTGGTGACGGTGCAGTCCGGCTCGTGGCCCATCGCCGCGAAGGTGGAAGGGAAGTCAGGTGGCGTCGCGTGCCTGCTTCGGACGCCGGATTCGGTAGCGGTCGTCGACCTGACTTCGCCTGCAGTGCTGTCAGGTTCCGGCGGTCGGCTCGTTCTGGAATCGGAGCTTCGCCCGTCAGGAGCGCTGGAGCAGAGGGCACCGGATCGTGCGTATTCGGTGGATCTCATTCAGGCCGGCGATCGATACCTCTGGGGAATGGCGGGCGCCGATGCAGGTCGGTTGAGAATGAAGCAGGGCGAGCGAATACGAATCGTCATGAACAACGCCACCGACATGTGGCACCCGATGCACACCCATGGGCACACCTTCTCGGTTCCCTCCTACGGCGGGCTTCGCCGAGACACCGTGATCGTACTTCCGCGTACACAAATGGCGATCGACTTCGACGCCGACAATCCAGGACGGTGGATGTTTCACTGTCACAACGCGTACCACTTCGAGGCCGGGATGACTGCCGACCTCCACTACGTTCGATGAGGAGAGCAGAATGTCATTTCGCACCGGATTGACCACATTGATCGCTGTTGCAGCGGTATTCACACTGACGTCGTGCGGCAACGATTCGACGGGATCTACCGAGCAAGCGCCGGTCGAGATCTCGGTGAAAAACCTTGCGTACACACCGAACTCCGTCACCGTGCACACAGGACAGACCGTCACGTGGATTTTCGAGGACCAGGGAATGCCGCACGATGTCGTGTTCGCCGAGTTGGGGATCAAGAGCGATCTCCAAGGAAGCGGAACCTACAGTCAGACCTTCGACAAAGCCGGAACGTTCACCTACACGTGCACACCACATCCGAACATGACCGGCACGATCATCGTCGAAGAGTGAGTGCGGCAATGAAAGTGAACGAGTCCGCAGCCCCGGAAGACTCGCCTGGACTCGTCGACCGAGACGCTTTGGGCAGGATGATCGCGCCGGTGAGAAATCAACTCCTCCTAGGGGCGGGTCTGTCGGCACTGTCGGTGCCACTGCGATTCCTGCCCTACGTTGCGGTGGTCGAGATCGCGCGGGTGCTCCTGACCGGCTCGTCGTTGAACCTGGTCTGGATGTGGGCCGCAATCGGTGCAGCGGGCACAATTCTCGGTTTTGTCGTCTACAACGCAGCACTGATCGTCTGTCACACCGCCGACGCGCATTTCAAATACTCGATCCGCTCGCGTATCGCTCGGCATCTGTCCCGAGTTCCTCTGGGGTGGTTTGCAAATGGTGGCGCCGGTGAAGTGAAGCAGGCGATGACGGACGACGTGAAGCGGATGCATCTTCTCGTCGCTCACCTTCCCGCCGACGTGGTGCCCGCGATCCTGTCGCCGATAGTGGCCCTGATCTATCTGGTGGCGATGGACTGGAAGTTCAGCCTGGTCCTGGTCGGCTACATCGGAGTGTGTCTCGCTCTCGCCGCGCCGTCGATGCGCAGAGCCTATCGAACGAACGTCGACTCCTGGAATCTTGCAATGTCGACATTGACCTCTGCGACAGTAGAACTGGGCGACGGTATCGAGGTTGTCAAGACGTACGGGAGTGGGAGTCGCGCATTCGCGCGCTACTCGAGCGCTGTCGATTCGATGGTTGCGGTGTGCGTGCGATGGATGTCGGGGATGGGAAGGCCGGTGGTCGCGATGTCGATCCTCCTCTCACCGGCGGCACTCATCGTGGTCATCACGGCGACGGGAACTGCAATGTTGTCCGGGGGTTGGATTACCCCGGTAGCTCTTGTTGCCTTTCTAGTCGTCGGAATCGGTGTTCCGTCGTCGGTTCTGCACATGGGAACGATGGCCAATCTCTACCGCGAAGGCCAACTGGGAGCGACTCACGTCGAGAGCATTCTCGGCGAAGAAGAGCTGGCTGAACCCCGGGAGCCGGTCTCGGCTCGCGGTACCTTGGTTGAATTCGATTGCGTCGGATTTGAATACACCACTGGACAGCGCGTCCTCGAGAACATCTCCTTCGAGATGCAACAGGGCACCGTCACCGCGATAGTCGGACCGTCCGGCTCCGGAAAGACCACGTTGGCGCGTCTACTTCCGCGGTTCTGGGACGTGACGGATGGATCTATTCGCCTCGGTGGAAGCGATTTACGAGATCAGTCCAGTCGTGAAGTCTTGAAATCGATGGCGATCGTCTTCCAGGATGTCGTGCTCTTGCGGGACACCGTGCGCGAGAACATTCGGCTCGGCAGACCAGATGCAACGGATATGGAAGTGGAGACAGCGGCGAAGCGGGCGCAAATTCATGACGTGATCATGCGACTGCCGGACGGGTACGACACCGAGATCGGTGGTGGTTCGGGCGGTGAGCTGTCGGGTGGGGAGAAGCAACGCCTGACGATCGCCCGCGCCATCCTTCAGAACCCGCCGATCGTCATCCTGGACGAGGCGACTTCGCAGGCCGATCCCCACAGTGAATCGGCCGTTCAACGCGCACTGGGTGAGATCAGTGCGGACGGCGGCACCCTGATGGTGATCGCTCATCGACTGTGCACCGTCCGATACGCCGATCAGATACTCGTTCTCGACGCCGGACGGATCGTGGAAAAGGGTACGCACGAACAGTTGTCGGCGCTCGGCGGAACCTACGCGCGGATGTGGGCGCTCCAGAACCCCCTCGTCGAAGACATATCTCCGCGAAAGGCGCTGCAATGATTCGAGACCTGGACGAAATCCTCGGGCGCGGCAATGGGATGCGAGGTCAGATAGCAGGTTTCACGCTCGCCGGGATACTCGAGGGTGTCGTCTTTGCACTGATGATTCCGATCCTGAAAGCGGTGGTTCGCGGCGATTACGACGCCGCAGTGCCGTGGGTTGTCACGGCTGCTCTCGTGGCGGTGGCCTGTGGCGCCGTACGGTGGATCGCCGAGAATCGGGCGTACCGCATCGGAATCGAGGGTTTTGCCGGTGGAATCATGCATCGCCTCGGTGAGCACTTGGTGCAGGTTCCGCTCGGGTGGTTCAGCAAGGCAAACCGTGGAGCGTTCACTCGCCTGGTCACCGAGGGCACGGCTATCTTGATGAGCATCCCGGGAATGATCATCGCGCAACTCGTCACCGTCACGGTGACTCCAGCGACAGTGGCGATCGCTGTGTTGTTTGTGGACTGGCGACTGTCCCTCGCGATGGTCGTCTTCGTTCCACTGGGGATTCGGGCTTACCGCAACGTGCAGCGTGCGGTTGTTCCCGAATACGAGGCGATCGGCAAGAGCGAATCCGAGTTGGCATCGCGCGTCGTCGAATATGCACAGGCGCAGCAAGTTCTACGTTCGGCCGGTAAGAGCGGCGAAGGCTGGACTCGGTTGGACGAAGCACTTGTGTCCAACCGGGACGCACACCTGCAGGAAATCGGATCGGTCGACAAGTATCTGCTGCGCTTCATGATCGTCGTTCAGGTTGCCTTTCTCACCGTCCTGGTTCTGGCGGCACTGCTGGTCACCACCAGGTTCATCGACACAGCAAGCGTGATCGTTGTTCTCGTGTTGGCCGTGAGGTTCGTGGAGCCGATGCAGATGCTCGCAGGATTCGGTGAAGGTATCTCACTGGCCCGGGTGTCGCTCGGATCTGTCCGAGAGATGATCGATGTACCGGTGCTGGCGGAACCTGAGGTGCCGAAAGAGCCTACGTCGTATGATATTCGGTTCGATTCGGTCTCCTTCGGCTACGGCCCGGATCGCGTGATTCGTAACGTGAGTCTCGAATTCCCGGACTGCTCGGTCACTGCTCTGGTCGGTCCTTCCGGTTCCGGAAAGACAACTCTGGTTCGGCTGATCTCCAGATTCTGGGACGTCGACGAAGGTGCGGTAACCATCGGGGGAGCCGATGTTCGCGAGATCGGAACGAGAGCATTGATGTCTCGGATATCGACTGTCTCACAGCAGGTTTACCTGTTCGACGGAACCATCCTGGAGAACGTTCGGTTGGCGAGACCGGATGCCACCGAGTCGGAGGTCCGTCAAGCAGTGGTGGATTCCAGGCTAGGCGAAGTGATCGACCGTTTGCCGAGCGGTGAGGAGACCAGGGTAGGTGAAGGCGGATCACTGCTGTCCGGCGGTGAACGTCAGCGGGTCTCGATTGCGCGGGCATTCCTCAAGGACACTCCGATTGTTCTTCTCGACGAAGCGACTTCCGCCCTCGACGGAGAGAACGAAGTCGCCATCACCGAGGCAATTCACCGATTGGCCCGTGGTCGAACGGTGGTGATCATCGCTCATCGCCTGTCGACTATTCAGGGAGCAGATCGCATCGTCTACCTCGAAGACGGTGGGGTGGAGGAGGTCGGCTCCCACGAAGACCTGATCGCGCGAGGTGGGAAGTACTCGGATTTGTGGGCCGAGCGCAGTGGCGCGGAGGGATGGAGGATCGACCGAGCGCCTAAGCGGTGAAGAAACCGTGTGGTTTGATCGACGAATGGACGAAGCCGCTGCAGATCCAGTGAAACCGCCGCGCAAGCGCCGGTGGCCTCGTTGGGTCGCAGGCATTGCGGTGCTCGGAGCGGTTGTCTACGCGGGCTCGATCGTGTGGATTTCCGTGGCGTCGGCCGGCCACACGTCGGACGCCGCCGATGCTCCCGATGCTCCGGTAGTGATCGTGCTGGGCGCGCAGATCAAGGACGGTAAGCCGATGGCTTTCCTGAAGGGGCGGCTGGACGCAGCAGTCGAACTGGTGGAAGCGGGAAAGGCTAAAGCGGTCCTCGTCTCCGGCGACGCGAACGGCGGCTCGGGTGACGAGATCGCGGCGATGACGAACTACCTGGTGGAGCAGGGAATAGATGAGCGTCGCATCGTGGGGGATCCGTACGGCCTCGACACCTATGACACCTGCTTCCGGGCCATACATACGTATGGGGTGACCAAGGCGTTGATCGTCACTCAGGGGTATCACGTGCCCCGCGCTGTTGCGTTGTGCCGAGACGTCGGCATCGACGCAGACGGTGTGAACAGCGATTGCGGGTGCGCAACTCCGACGCTGATCAAGAACGCCGCCCGGGAGTGGGTTCTTGCCAAGCCCAAGGCGGCGCTCGACATGCTGTGGAGCCGGGACGCAAAGGTGACGTCGCCGTCGGAGGACTCGGTCCAGGTGGCGCTGTCGATTCCCTGACACGGGGTGAGTGTGCACGGTTTCTGTCGAGTGAACACACGCTCCGGAGAGTCGGAGCGTGTGTTCACTCGAGGTGAAGGGTGCTAGCTCGACAGTCAGATCAGTGCTGCGGCGGCGAATGCTCCCAGTGCGATCAATGCCGCGCCGGTGACGCTCTGCACGCGACGGTCCACGACGCACATGATCGAGAGGAATCCCGGCATCGAGCCACCACGCTTGGTGTGCACGATTGCCGCGAGGCTGGGCATGCAGCGGCCAAGGGATACGACCGTGAACAGCGCCGCCCCGAGAGCCGGTGTACCCGAAGCCATGACGCCGAGTGCCAGGAGGTAGTACGCACTCGAGCGGATGAAGATCAGAAATCCCGGACCGATGATCGCGCCGAAGATCAGCGAGACCTTCCACGGCGCCATGGTGCGGCGCAGATGGCGCGGAAGCTGTTGGCGCCGCATCGGAGTCGGCATGCTCACCGCACCCAACTCGTGCAGCCCGTATGCAACCGCGACGACGGCCCAGACGCCCAGCGCCCAGCCGACCGGCACGTACCCGGAGATCGCCGCACCGAGAGCGCCGATCAATGCCCCGGTGACGGCTCCCGTCGTGACCGAACCCAGAGCGTGCCAGCCGAGTCGGCGGACGGGAGTCGAGGATCCCTTCCGATCGACTTGCTTCGGCGCGGCAACAACTCCGGCGACGGACATTCCGCAGGTCGACCAGTTCGCGGCCAGCGACGTAACCAGTCCGGCGCCGATAACAGCTGTGGTCAAAGCTGTTGTCGCAGATGGCGTGGCCACGAGTGCGAGGCCGGCACCCGCAGCGGCGCCCGCCGCGACGAGGCTGACACGGGTCGCGGTGCCGACCGAGCCTTGAAGGGTCGGCCGGATGTCAGGGACGTCGGTCTGCAGTGGGCCGTGTGAGAGAACAGTAGTCATCAGATCCTCCGAAGTGTTTGTGGTTCAGGAAAAGTGTCGAGCCGAAGTCGCAGCGAAAAGTGATGAGCCAGAGTTCACAGCACTGTGATGACTCCGATCATGTACGGGTGCACGGAGCACGAATATTCGTAGACTCCGACGCTCTCGAACGTGTGCCGGAACGTTCCGTCTCCGGTGATACCGCTGTCGAACAGGCCGGGTGATTCCACGTGATGCAGGAGTCCACCGTCGTCGAAGCGCCACTCGACGGTGCCGCCGTGTTCCACGGTGACGTCCATCGGGCTGAACTGAACATTGCTGATCTCGACCACCACGTCGGGGACGGGATCTTCTGTGCCGCAAGCTGGGACACACGTCGCCGCGACAGCGAGGCCGAAGCCGACGATCCACCTCCTCACTACTGAACGATCACGGTGCCCACCATCATCGGATGGGGCGTGCAGTGGTAGGTGAAGGTGCCGGCGTCGTCGAACGTGTACGAGAAGGTTCCCTCGGTGAGCAACTCGCTCTTCAGTTTCCCGTCGAGATCACCGTTGCCGACCACGTCGTGGGGGAGTCCGCTGTCGTCGAACTTCCATTCGACGGTCTGTCCCTTCTCGATGGTGACCGATGCCGGTGTGTACGCCATGTTCTTCACCTCGATCACGACTGCAGGTTCGTCCGACGACGCACCGGCATCACTACTGCAGGCGGTGAGGCTCAGGGCAGCGCACGCGGCCAGGAAAGCGGGAACGAGTTTCTTCATGAGGTGTTCTCTCCATTCTTCGACTTGTCAGCGGACGTAACGCAGATTTGCCGTCATGCCGGCCTCGAAGTGGTAGGCGTTGTGGCAGTGGAACATCCACTCGCCGGGATTGTCGGCGTCGAACTCGATGGCAAGCTCGGTGCCGGGTAGGACGTTGACGGTGTCGCGGCGAAGTCCGCCGTAATCCGGTACCGCAAACGTGTGGCCGTGGGTGTGCATCGGGTGCCACATCGTGGACGTGTTCTTCATCGTGATCCGGACCCGTTCGCCCTGTTTCATGACGAGCTTGCCCGCATCGGCTCCCGCCATTCCCCAGACGTACCGATCGCCGGCTTGGATCAATTCGATGTGGTAGTCGCGATCAGGCGACTTCGTCTCGAGCCGTGCGTATTCCGTGGGCCGGAGTTCGCTTTCGGTGACCAGTCGGCCGGCCAGTTCCGAGAGGTTTCCGCCGACATCCGGGTTCGCCAGGGCCAACGCGTCGGTGCTGCGTAGGACGGTCGACGCATAACCATCTCGGCCCTCGACCTTCGCCACCACCGGCCATGTTCCCGACTTCACCGTCACCAGCACGTCGTAGCGCTGCGCCATTCCGACGATGATGGTGTCGGCAGGAGTTGGTTCCACGTCGTAGCCATCGGTAGCGACAATTGTCATCTCGTGACCGGCCACAGCGAACCGATACGGAGTTTCGGCCGCTGCGTTGATGATTCGCAGTCGCAGGGTCGAACCGGGCGCTGCAGTGACGACAGCAGGATCGTTGGGTGGCCGCCCGTTGATCAAGTGCAGTGGATACGCGATGTGTTGAGTCATCCCGCCGAGTGGTTCGGAAGAACCGTGTCCGCCGCTCACCAACTGTTGCGCGACGGACATGTCGGCTTCCGAGTGTTCCGCCGGAGTTGTTGCCCCACCGCCGTGTCCGCCGTGCCCGCCCGAAATTGCCGGGTTCAGGGCCATCAGGACGGAATCCGGTGTGGTACCCAATCCGTCGAGCCAGTCGTCGAGCACCAGAACGGCATCGATGTCGGCCCCGGTGATGTCGTTCGGGTTCTCGACGATCAAGGCGCCGAACAGCCCCCGATCGGCTTGTAATCCGCTGTGCGAGTGGTACCAGTACGTTCCCGGATCCGGTGCGATGAAGTTGTACTCGAAACTCGAACCGGCGCCGATGGGAGCCTGCGTGGTGGGTGCCGCGCCATCCATGTCGTTGCGGATTCGAATTCCGTGCCAATGCAGTGTTGTTTCGGCGTCGAGGCCGTTCTGGACGCTGACGTTCACCCGGTCACCGGACTTCAGGCGAAGTTCCGGAGCCACCGCAGCGCCTCCGTACGTCCACGTGTCCACGAGGCGTCCGCCAAGATCTACCGTCGAGAATCCGGCGGCAAGGGCAAACGCAGCGGTGGTCCCGTTCCAGGCTCGCGCCGATTCTGCGGCGGCAACTTCCGGGTCGGTGGGCAGGATGTAGTCGAGATCGGTCGTCGGCGTCGGAGATGCTGCAGTGGAACTGCATCCGGCAATCGTCCCCATTGCGCCGAGCCCGAGTGCTCCGGCGCCGAGTGCTCCCAAACTCAGGAAGCGGCGCCGGCCCATCGCCACACCGGATCCGGGACGACTCATCGGAGTACTTCTGGTGTGATCAACCCGCTGACATCCCCGACGTTGCCCGAGACATCGACGGAACTGACCTGTTCGCCGGTGCTCGCGTTGTAACCCACGATCTTCTGCGGAGCGGAGCCTTCGACCTCAGGTCCGGTACCGAGCACGTAGAACGTGGCGCCGTCGACGGAGAAGGTCATGCTCTCGATGTCTGTCAGGCCGAGGTCGGCAAGTGTCAAGCTCTTCACCGGGGCGAAGGTTGTTGCGTCGGACAAGTCGATCTTGACCAGTGAGCCTCCCCGAGCAGAGTCCGGATGAATAGCCGTGTCCGTGTATGCGATTGCGAGCCGGGTTGCGTCGGCGTTGATGACGTTCTCCGAGAATCGACCGGAGTCCTGCCCGGCGTTTCCGATCGGCTTGACACCTTCCTGAGGCAGTCCGTTGGAGAAGTCGAAGACGTACACATCGCCGTTCTCACTGACCAGCAAGGCTTTTTGTGCTTCCGAGGCCCACGTGACCTTGCGGGTCGAGACAAAATCCTCGGGTAGGACCTTGCTTCGGGCGGTTTCCTTCGGAACTCCGTCGTCACCGATCGTGACGTGCAGCAGTTCCCGGGTGTCCTCGCAGACGCTGTACAGTTCGTGATCGACCATCCACGTGAACGGACCGCAGCCGACTATCTGGAGTGCACCGGTCGCTTCCATCTTCTCGAGGTCGACCACCCTGATGCCGTACAAACCGTCGTCCCACGTGACGAAGAACTTACCGTCGGAGGTCACGGCGTTCGAGCCGGGACGGGAATGTACGCGTGCGACGTCCGGAAGCATGACCTCGGCTGGTTCCAGCAGGTTTCCGGAGTAAGTGCTGACCGTGAAATCTGCTGCGCCGCGGGAACCTCGGGGGCGCCACACCTCGGCAGCGAGTACCGCAGGATCCTCGGCGGAATCCCCGACGAATCCGTGAATGACCGGATCCCAGATACCCGGGCCGACGGTGATCCGGCTCTCGGCCACACCGGTTTTCGGATCGATGACGTTGACGCTGAGCTCGAGTTGGCCGAATCCACCTTCGACGCCCAGCAAGCGGTCAGCTGCGATCGGGGTGATCGAACCGACGTGCAACGGCTCGGGAATGGTGTCGCCGATTTCCTGGTCGTCGTGACCGAGGGAGATTCCTTCACCTGGAGCAGTGAACGGAACTGTCGGATAGGTGACATCACCTGCGCTGGAGGGTTCGTCGTTGTCAGACGAACTGCAGCCGGCCAGCGCGAGTACGACGGTGAGTGGGATGACGGCAACGGCGGGTCGCGCCAGTTTTCGGGTTCGCGGACTGCTCATGATCCGGCACCGACCTTGGGGCGCTCGGCCGGTCGAGTCTGGCAGTCCTCACCGATGATGGGCGCCATCGTGCAGGTGTATGCCTGGGACTCGTCGGAGACACACCAGATGATTTCCTGGTCGTAGCTTCCGGAGACCGGGTTGTACATCACGGCCTGCATGTCCGGTTCGCCGCAGAATGCGTTGGAACACGAAGGTGCACCACAGCAGTCGTAGTAGGCGATCAGATAGGTCTTGCCGGTATCAGGGTTGGTGCAGCATCCGACCCAGAACTCTGCGCCGGGCTTGCTGCCGGGGGCGCAGGTGGTGACACCGCCGCCGTTGCATGCGGCACAGGACGTTCCGTCCATGTTGCACCAGCGCCAGTACTCGCACTCGGCCGGATCTTTACCGTCGTAGACAGGGACAAGAGGTTCGGGGCCAGGTGCCGGCGCAGGAACCTCGGGCTCTTGGGCGAAGGCACTACGTGTCACGGGAAGTGTGCTGATCAGTGCCACTCCTGACACACCCATGGTCCACTTGCCGATCCGACTGATCATCGAGCGCCGCGAAACTCGTTCGGAGAGTTTACGTCCGGTTCGGCTGGTGAGCGAACCGCCCTGGCCCGCCATCCATTCGGCCTGGGCCTGAACTGTCGCCTCGTCGACGGGATATCGATTCTCCGTCATGTTGTGCTGCGGGAATTCATTGTTGTCCAACGATTTTCTCCTGATTCGTGAAGAGGATCGAACTGTGCAGGAAGATCAGGCCGCGCTGCCGGATTTCGCCTGGGCATGAAGGTGCTGGAGTGAGGGGGTGCCGGATTCGAGCGCATTGAGCAGGCTTTCCACCTGAGCCATGTGATTGCACAGGCCCTTTCCTCGGATCTTGCCGTGCTCGTCGAGAATCACGCCGTACGGAGTGGTGCCCACCTGGTATGCGATACCGACGTCTCGAGCGTCGATGTAACTGAGCTCGGAACCGATCCCGCTGCCGGCCAGGAACTCGCGATGCTCTTCGGGTGTTCCGTCGGAGATGATGATCACGTCGAGATCCGATTCGGCTCGGGCCATTGCCCTTACGCCGGGAAGAAGGCTCTTGCACGTCGAGCAACTCGGTGCTGTGAACAGCAGGAGTTGAGGTTTGTCGCGGTGACCACCGACTCCGACGATCCGTCCTTCCTGATCGATGAGACCGGCAAACGACGGGCCGGCCTGTTCGACCTTGGGCCCGGTATCCATCATCCGGGCACCGAGAGGTCCGAGACGTACTTGTACGCGGCCGATTTCACGAGCCAGAGCAAGAACCATCAAGAACAGTACGGCTACGGCGATCACCAGGATCACTGTCGCGACAAGGAGGAAAGTGGTCATCGTGGTAGTCCTGCCTTCGAGTTTTCAGTGGTGGGGATGTGAGTTCACGAGCCGTACCGGGACGCGGTTTCGGCGGTTCGGAGGCGAATGGAGGCACTCGACAGGTAGTCGTCGACCGGGCGTCGTCCGAGGTGGACCACCGAACGAATCTGTGCGAGAGCAACTCCCGCCAGAACGAGGAGGAATCCGAAGGTCGCCGCCACGACCTGGACGCCGATCACAGCCTGTCCGGCGGTGACCGACAGTGCCACAGCGATCACCGCGAGTGTTCCGGCGCGAACGGCGTGGAACCATCCGATACGCGGAATCTCGCCGACTCCGAATGCAAAACATCCGCAGTCCAGATCGCGTCGCCCACGCAGGAGGTTGATCGTGAGGCCCGTGAAGAACGACGCGAACATGACGGCAGCAACCAAGGCGGCGAGGCGATGGGCCACGCCGAGAACCAGAAGGATGCCTACGACGGTTTCCGTGACGGGAAGGATGCGAGCGATAGGTACTTCGAGTCGCACCGGCAACACTTTGTATCCGCGCACCGAACGAAGGACCCCGTCGTGGTCGTTCAGCTTGGGAATGCCGGCGAGCAGGAGAACAAATCCGATGATCGCCGAAGTGGTGGCGCTGACCAAGTCCATGCTTCCTCCGTTCCTCTCGGGTAGTGCCGGTGGTGTGTGGGACACATCCTGTACGGGCGATGCTGCGAACCCGCGTCGACCGCGCTACGCCTGGACGAGGTGCAACTGAGAGAGCAGTTGTCGTGTGAGAATCGGAGAACTCGCAGGTCAAGGTGCTCCCGGAGGGGACGGATACCGTCGGCCGCCCTTGATCCGGCATGACGCTGGGTGGGAAACAGAGTCGGATTCTCACTTGAAAGTTCTGTGCGCGCCATCGTGGAAACTGCGCGGAAACATAAGCGGACTAACTTGACCGAATTCTGACAATTCGCTCGTAGGTTCGGGCCTGGACGCGACGGACGGTGACACATGGCCGTGAGTGCGGCACTGCGTGCGGCGATCACGCGAGCGCAGAATGCGGATCAACACAGTGAGCCCGTGTTCTCCCCGCTCCGTGGTCTCGGACGAGGACGTCTGACCCCGATCGACCTGTTGGGGCAATCACTTTCCACGATCGCTCCGGCAACGGGAATGGTGTTCATCGCCCTGTGGATGATCACCTACAGTCCCGGCTACGTCGGGTTGGCTGCGATTGCTGCGACAACTTCGGCGGTGTTTCTCGTTGCGTTCTGCATCACTCAGTTCACGCGGAGACTGGCCGCAGCAGGATCGTTGTACAGCTTCGTCTTCCAAGGCTCCGGTATCCGGGCGACACTGACGGCGGGTGCCGCACTGGTACTCGGGTATCTCGGAATCTCGGTTTCGGTTTTCTCGCAGGCAGTTCCGAGTCTGCTCGATACCATCGCCATTGTCGGCCCCGACGTGCGAGGGCCTGCCGCGACGGTGATCACGACGGTGGCGATTGCCCTGGCCGTCGCGTGGATTGCAGTGCGAGGCGTCCGGTTCGCCACCCGAGCGATCCTGGTCGTCGAAACGTGCTCGTTGATTCTCATCGTCGTGGTCATGCTGGCGACGCACAGTGACACGACAACTGCTGTTGCCCTGCCGAATCCGTCGCTGAGTGCAGTTCCGTTTCTCGCGATGCTGACGGTGCTCAGCATGGCGGGCTTCGAAAGCTCGGCCTTCTTCGGCCCGGAAGCGAAACGACCACTCATCAGCGTCACACGCACGGTTCTCATTTCGCCGATCATCTGCGGGGTCCTCTTCGTTTTTGCGGCCTGGGCGGCGATGACCGGCCACGGCGCAACGATCGTCGGAGCGTACTTCGAAGGAACGGCATCCGGAGCCAGCGCGGAAGTGGTTCTGGCAGTCAAGATCGGAATGACGTGTTCCTGGTTCGCATCCACTCTCGGTTGTGCGCAGGCGGGTTCGCGGTTGTTGTACTCGATGGGGATCGAACGGGTACTGCCGTCGCCGCTCGCTCGCGTACACAGACGGTTCCGCACCCCGTACGTTGCGGTACTTGCGTTCGTCGCGGTAAGTGCGGCGGGCGTATTCATCTATTCGGATACGGTTCGCGACGATTCGGGATCCTTCGACGGCGTGGTGGAGACCGCGTTGGTCTGCGCTTACACGCTGGTGGCCTTTGCTTCGTGGAAGTTCTTGCGCCGAATCGGGGAACATACGTCGCTGACCCGGATATGCACCCTGTCCGTGAGTACCGCCGGTGCTGGTCTACTGGTCTACATCGTTCTCGACGGTGCGGTTCACGGGATGTGGGCACTGCCGATCGCTGCTCTTGCTGTTGCGGTGTCGGGGACAGTGTGGAGTGCATTGCTCCGTAGAGCCAGACCTGAAAGCCTTCTGATGGTTGGCGCTTTCGACAGCGTCGAGACGGCGGACCTGTTGCCCGGTGCGGGCACTCTGCTGATCGACGGTGACGGGCGAAGGCGACTCGTTCCGGATCGTGGGACCGCCGAGGGTGACTCGCCGGAGCATGGGCGGTGACCGCGGACCGTGCAACCGCTGGTCCACGATCAGGCAAACAGATCGGCGACGAGACCCACTTCAGTGGACAACAACCGCGTGCGGTCCAGAAGGCGCTGGGGATGCTCGAGGCGGTGGCTCATCTGGGACCGGGAACAACCGCGAAGGAGATCGCCACTTTTGCAGGCGTTCCATCGGCCACGGCGTACCGGATGCTGAATCTGCTGGTGGCGGAGGGCTTTCTCGTGCGGGTGCCGGACCTGTCAGGGTTCGCGTTGGGGCGTCGGACTGCCGAGCTCTCGCATGCGGCGTCGTCGAGTGGTCCGGCGCCGACGCTGCACGAGCGCGTCGAGGACATGCGGACACACACGAGGTTCGGATTGCACGTCGCCTCATTCGCTGGTGGGCGCTTGAGGTTCGTCGACAAGGATCCGGATCACGAGATCATCGGAATAGCGGCACTGGCCAAGAACCTTCACGCGAATGCGCTGGGGAAGGTTCTGTTGGCGCACGACGAGCGGCTGCTTTCGGGTTTGGAACTTCGCCGGGTCACGGAGTTCACCCTCGGTGATTTCGATGCGTTGTATGAGCAGTTGAGGTCTGTTCGCCTGCAGGGTTTTGCATTCGAGAACCAGGAATGTCGCCTGGGTCGATCCGCGGTCGCAGTACCGGTTCGGGATCACGCAGACCAGGTGGCCGGCGGGTTGTGTGTTCAGGGAGCGAGCGGGCGAGTGACGGACGAGGATCGAGAGTTGGTCGGTTTCCTACTCGATTGCGCGCGTCAGCTCACCGGATTGCTCTGACGTCACACGCGCAGGCTCAGGGGGAGCCCGGCGGTCATCAGGACCACGGACTCCGATTCACTGGCGATGCGGCTGTTCACCAGACCGAGTAGATCGCGGAACAGTCTCCCGGACTTCGTGTCCGGGACGACGCCGCTTCCCACTTCGTTCGTGACGGCGACAATCGGAACCGGACAGGCGGTCCAGGCGTCGGCCAACCGGTCGATATCTGCGTGGATGTCGCTGAGATCTTCTGTCGCCCACGCCTGATGTCGGTCCAGACGTGCGGTCAGCCACGTGCCGAGGCAGTCGATCAGGATCGGTGTTGTTGCGGCCACGAGAATTTCGGCGACCTCGGAGGTCTCTACCGTCGTCCACGTCGGCGGCCTCCGCGCGCGATGCGACGCAATTCGTTCGATCCAGTCGGGATCGTCGTCCAGCGGATCCCCGGTGGCGATGTACGTGACGTGCCGGTAGCCGGCAAGCAGGCCCTCCGCGTAAGTGGACTTGCCCGAGCGGGCGCCACCGGTGACCAGAGTTCGATGGCTCTGTCCTACCCCGATCTCGAGCACAGCTCCATCCGGAACCGCTCGCGCCCCTGACACACGAAGTGCTTCCGAGAGTTCGTTTTCGACGGGGTTGTGGTGCCCGAGGTGTACGGCGACCACATCGGTTCGATCGGTGATCGCGTCGCAGTTGCGGAGCCGCAACACCGTCTCCGCGAAACTCGGCAGATCGTGGTGCCCGGTGCCGTGGTCGGTCTTGTGGCCGAAGGTCTCTTCGAGAAAGACGGCGTCGAAACGCGCGTCGGCAAGGGCGTCGACAGTGGATTCGGGCAGAGGCCCGGTGTCGGTGGCCCAGAAGATTCGGGTTCCGGATGCGTCGGTGATGTCGTAGAGAAGGGTGGTTACTTCGTGCGCGGCTTCGAATGTGCGAACACGATAGGTGCCCAACATGATCGACTGGCCGGTCTCGAGCGGTGTGAAGGTCACCGGGTCATCCGGGCCCACCCAGTCTCGGCAGAGAGCGAGCGCGTCGGGTGGTCCGAGAACCTCAAGTGGTTCGCTGCGCGATGCCCAGGACCGGAACAGCAATGCCATCGGGCCGAGGTGATCGGGATGCGAATGCGTCAGCAGGATGTGTTCGACGTGTGCCAGCGTGCGACCGAATCGCGACGCGGCACGCGGTACTTCCGGACCACAATCCAACAGGATTCTGTTGTCCACCAGGGCAGCAGTGTGTCCGCGAATGGTTCCACTCGACAAGGCTTCCAGGCAGGAAGGGCAGGTACAGAACGGGTTCGGCCAACCGTCAGCAGCACCGGTGCCGAGCAACATCAGTTCCATCAGCGGGTGCCCTCCTGCCGAATCGGAACAACTATGGGACCGCTGGGTCGGTCCAGGATTTCGACCCGAGCTCCGTACACGCGGCCGAGGAGGTCTGCCTCCAGCACCGATGAGGGAGTGCCGTCGGCAACGACGCTGCCCTTGTCCAGCAACACGATTCGTCGACCGTACTGACCCGCGAGAGTGAGGTCGTGCATCGCGGCGATGACCGTGATGTTGTCGGCTTCACGCAGTTCCTCCACCAAGTCGAGAACCTGCTGCTGGTGACCGATGTCGAGCGCGCTGGTGGGTTCGTCCAGGAGCAGTACCTGCGGTTCTTGAGCCAGCGCCCGAGCCAGGACCACGCGCTGCAATTCGCCGCCGGAAAGTTCGGTGGCTCGTCGATCTGCGAACTCGGTGAGGTCGAGCCTCTCGATCACCGAAGAGATCACCGAACGGTCAGTGGCGGTTTCGGTTCCGAAGCGTCGTAGATAGGGAGTGCGGCCGAGCGCAACCAGTTCCTTGACCGTTGAGCCCTCGGGTACTACCGGACGCTGAGGCATCAACGCGACGACGGCGGACATCGCCTTGCGGCTGGAATTGCGAGGACTCAGTCCCCCGACCGAGAGCTCACCGGTAGACGGAATCAATCCAGCGAGGGCATGCATCAAGGTTGTCTTGCCGGCGCCGTTCGGCCCGACCACGGCAACCCAATCGCCTGGTGTCACATCGAGATCGATGCCGTCGACGACGTCCTTGCCGCCGAGGTTGACTCGGAGGTCGCGGCACCACACTGCGCTGTCGGTCATGCCGAGACCCGGCTGCGGCGCAGAACCAGAAGGAAGAACGGAGCGCCGATCATCGCGGTTACAACCCCGATGGGGAGTTCGGCCGGTGCCATGACCGTGCGGGCGGCAACATCGGTGAGGACGAGAAACGCCGCACCCAGCATGAGTGACAGGGGGAGAAGCAGTCGATGCGACGGGCCGACGACCAGTCGAACCGCATGGGGAACAACGATTCCGACAAAGCCGATCAGTCCACTTGCACTCACGACCGCCGCCGTTCCCAGAGTTGCGGCGAGCACCAGCACCAGGCGTGATCTGGCCGGGTCGACGCCGAGGCTGGCGGCTTCGACGTCACCTACCGCCATCACGTCGAGTACGCGCCGGTGTACCAGGATGACGGCAGATGCCAGCGCAACGTACGGCAGGACAACCAGAACTTCCGACCAACCGTCGGTGGACAGTCCGCCGAGTAGCCAGGAATAGACCTCGCGCAGTGAATCGTCGAACCGCTGCTGAACAAAAGTCTGTGCTGCATTCGTGAACGCCGCGACTGCGACACCGGCGAGGATGATGACTACCGCGTTCTGCGGCCCGCCAATGCTTCGGCCGAGCGAATAAGTTGCGAACACTGCCAGCACACCACCGACGAAGGCGGCCATGGGAATTCCGAACATGCCCAGCGCTCCACCCGAAACGATGGCGAGGGTTGCGCCCAGTCCGGCTCCGCTGGAAACTCCGAGGAGATACGGATCCGCCAAGGGATTTCGGAACACGCCCTGGTAGGCGGCGCCGGCTACCGCCAACATTGCTCCGACCAACGCGCCCAGGACTACTCGCGGAAGCCGGATCTGCCAGAGAATCGCCTGCTGTGTTGCGGTGAGGCCGGAATCGAGGTGGATGCCGGGTATTCCGTCCAGAAGTTCGAGAATGGTCCGATCAGGCGTCAAACCGGCCGGCCCCACCAGAACACCGATCAGCAAGGCGGCGCACAGAATCAGCGCGGCGCCGAGCAGAACGGCGGTCCGATGTTGGGAGATACCGGCTTTGATCATCGAGTGCTCAGGCCGCGGGAACTTGGGCAACGATGGCAGCGACGGCCTTCACCTGGTCGGCGACACGAGGTCCCCAGCGGCTGGAGAGGTCTTCGTCGAGCACATGGATCTGGTTGCCGGTAACCGCTTTCATGCCGCTCCACCCGGGTCGAGCGGCGACGGATTCTGCTGTCACTCCGCAGCATTGGGAGTCTGCGAGAAAGATGAGATCGGGATTGGCCTGTACCACGAATTCGGCGGACAACTGCGGATAGTCACCCTGCCCCGCGGCGTCGGCGATGCTCTTCATTCCGAACAGCGAGTAGATCTGCCCGACAAAACTCGAACTCGTGACGGTGTAGAGCGAGGAGTCGAGTTCGTGGAAGTACGTCAGCGGCTGTTGGCGCGCAGGAACACTGGCGACAGCGGCGTCGATGTCCGAGCGCATGGTGTCGACAACTTCGGTGCCCTTGTCCTCGTGGCCGGTGGCCTTCGCGACGCGCTCGATCTGGGCATAGACGTCGTCGATGCTCGTCGCTGCCGGTAGTAGGAGTGTCGGCACCTTCGCCTTTTGCAGTCCGGAGACAAGATCGTTCATGTCATCCGATGCGATCACCAGATCCGGTGCGTAGCCGAGGATGGCTTCGACGTTCGGTTGAAAGCCCGAGAGATCGGTGACCGGGATACCGGCCGGGTAGTCGGACTGATTGTCGACGGCCTTCACCTGATCGCCCGCGCCGACGGCCCACAGGGTCTCGGTGGCGCTGGGACTGAGTGACACGATCGACTGCGGACGTGACTCGATGGTGATGTCCGTGCCGGAATCCGTGGGACCGGAAACAACAGTCACCGGGAACGAGCCGTCCGAGGCCGCTGTGGTTGCGGGTGTATCGGACGTCGAGCTACTGCACGCACCGGCAAGCAGTGCGGTGCTCACCGTCAGTGCTGCAAGTACAGATCTGAATTTACGTGTCGGCCGAGTACTCACAGCCACCCCTCCGCTAGTGGCGAAGGGTCGCGAGCAGCGCGGCCGCGAGGCGAAGCGCCACGAGCGGTCCTTCGTCCGAGAACCATCGTGTCGCCACGAGGCCGGTGACCTGACTCGTTCGCCTCGAGTAGTGACGGGCGAATTCACAGTTGCGTCGACAGTGCCGGGGTTTCACCGAACTTCACACGAGCAGCGTGGCACCCCGGTGAACCGGGGCATCTGCACTTTACAGGGGTCGTCTGGCTTGACCCGGGAGGTCAAGGCAGGGTAAATATCTATTCCACTAATGAACTAGTGAAAGGGTTCGGATGATCGACTTCCGTATCGACCGCCGATCCGGCATTCCCACTTACGTGCAATTGGTCCTTCAGGTGAAGCAGGCGCTCAGGCTCGGTGATCTCCAAGTCGGGGATCGGCTGCCCACAGCCAAGGACGTCGTGGGAGCGCTCGCGATCAACCCGAACACAGTCCTGAAGGCCTACAAGGAACTCGAGCGCGACGGACTTGTTGCTCCGCGGCCCGGATTGGGCACGTTCGTCGTCAAGTCCCTGGCCAAGCCCGGTATGGCGGAAAGCTCTGCGCTACGGCGCGAGTTGGCGCGTTGGGTGGCAGATGCCGTGGCCGCCGGACTCGAGCGCACGGACATCGAAGCACTGGTGAGTTTGGAACTCGAGAAGACGTTCATCGAAACGGATCCGTCCGGAAAGCAGGGGGAGACATCATGACTGCGCAAGAATCGGCACTGACGATGCAGGACGTGGACAAGCGCTTCGGCAAGAAGAAGGTGCTCGACGCCTGCACTTTCGAGATCGCAACAGGAAGCATCACTGCCCTGGTCGGGGTGAACGGAGCGGGCAAGTCCACACTGATGTCCTTGGCGGTCGGGTTGACGATGCCTGACCACGGTTCGATCTCCGTCCTGGGCAGCACGCCGGATCAGGACGGCATCTGCCCAGGCCTGTCGTACCTCGCTCAGCACAAGCCCCTGTACCCCAAATTCACTGTGGCAGAACTTCTTCGATTCGGCGCATACACCAACGACGAGTGGGATGCGAAGTACGCTCTGGATCTGGTGGAGCGCGCTGGGATTGCTCTCGATGCAAAGGCGAAGACTCTGTCACCAGGTCAACGAACCAGGGTTGCACTGGCTTTGGCGCTCGGACGCAGACCGCAGTTGCTTCTACTCGACGAGCCTCTGGCAGATCTCGATCCGGTGGCACGGCGGTCTGTGGCGACCACTCTGCTCGAAGACGTTGCCGAGTACGGCACCACAGTTCTGTTGTCGTCACACATCGTTTCCGAATTGGCAGACGTCTCGGATCGACTTCTTCTGCTGGGCGGCGGAAACGCGAGATTGTCCGGTCCGTTGGATGAATTGATCGCTGCCCATTACGTATTGATCGGGGACGGCGATCCTTCGGACGTGGTCGGTGCCGGTGCGGTCATTCATACCGACAAGGGGATGCGGTCGAATTCTCACGTGGTGGAGGGAATCCGTCCGAGCCCTCGGGCCGGCTGGGTGATCGACGACGCAACTCTCGACGACGTGGTGCTCGGGCACCTGAGCGCAGAAACGATGGTGGCGGCATGATCTGGGTTACGTGGCGGCACCACCGGACATCGCTCGTTGTGTCATTGGGATTCATCGCGGCACTGGCAGTCATTGTCTTGTCGAGTGGTGCGATCATCAAGAGCAGCGGACAAACCCAACGCTTCGGATCGCCACTCAGTTGCTTCGACGACATCACCGCGATCTGCACGGCAGAGACGGCTCTCACCCTGACGACAGTGGTTGCTACTGCTCTGCCGGTGTTCCTCGGCGTGTTGATCGGGGTAACCGTGTTTTCGCGGGATGTCGAACAAGGAACACACGTACTGGGGCTTACTCAATCGGTCAGTCGGACTCGGTGGTTCTGGACCCGTGTGTTGATCGTCTTCCTGCCGATTTCTGTGGCTTCCGCATTGCTCGGATTTGCATTGCAATGGGCTCGATCCCTCCCGGATAACTCCCGGTATGGATTTGTTGCCGGGCGTTCGACTTTCGTCGAGATATCGAACCTGTCGTATCCACTCTTTCAATCCAGCGGACTGGTCTTGGGTGCGTACACATCCATGTCACTCTTGCTCGGAGCAGCACTGGCTTTGCTGGTGCGCAGTTCGATCGGCGCAATGGCGATCACGATGGTCGGTGTTGTTGCGATCCTGGCAGGATTTCAGTTGGTTGCACGACCCGATTACGCCGAGCCGAGTGTCCGAACATCACCCGTCGCCGGATTCAGTTCCTACTATTCGAGCGATACCAGTATCCCCGCGGTCAATTGGGAACTCGCGCAGGGATATGTCGACCTCCGAGGTAACTGGGTCGACATCGGATACGACGAGTGCATGTGGGGTGGATCAGGCGATGAGGACCCGTACGACCAGCGCCCGGAGGAGACCGGCGCCGAGTACAGCCTCCGCATGGATGTGCTCTCAGCGCAGCAGAACAGAGAGATGGAGATCTGTTTGCGGCAGCACGGGGTCGACCACTACGAAGTTCGCTACCACTCGGATGATCGGTTCTGGCGTTTCCAGTTCACGGAAGCTGCACTCGTCCTGATCCTTTCGGGATTGTTCCTCCTGCCTGCGCTCTGGGGTCTACGACGTCTCAAGCCGTGACTCAGCGGGCGACCGGCGCGACCGTCAGCTGGTTGATGTTCGCGCCGGTCATCGAGCAACCCTTGGTGGGGTAGGCGAGGAAGACCGAGTCGTAGCTGTTGGGCGGGTAAACCCTCAGTCCCGCAACGTCGGTCACGCCGCACTGATCTGCCGGGTAGTTCTCGACGTTCGTGGCGCGCACCAGAGACGTTGCGGCAGAGCCAGGGGCAAGTGAGACGAGTGAACCGGATCCGGAGCGGCCGGCTGCAGCACCCACTTCGCTTCCGGACGCTCCCGTGACATACGAGACGCCGGGGAAACCGTCGAGCGTGCACGTGCGGCCGCCCGTGTTGGTGAAGACCACCGGAAGCTCCACAGAACCGGCGGCGCCACTCGACTCGCCGAGGGTGACGTTCAGTTCCCCGATCGCGCAGCCTTCGGGATTGGGTGCCGTCGAGGTTGTGGTTTGGGTGTGATCGGTATGGGTCGTCGAAGGTGAAGCGGTGCCGGTCTGGGTCGTCGGCGCAGAGGCGGTCGTCGTTGAGGCGGGTGCCGGTGAACTCTCGGCCGTTCCCGTTTCATCCGAGCCGCAACCGCTGAGAAGGGCGAGAGCAGCAAGTGGAGCCGCCAACAAGCCGACGTTGCGCATGCGGTTCGAATTCATCGCTCTGTACTCCTCAGGCTGGTCGACAACTGTTTCCGAACATCCGTGTCCGGTATATCCGAGTTTGAAGCCGGATGTGCAGAAACGAATCAGGCTCGCCGGTGATCAGGACCTACTTCCCGGATGGATTGCCGTTGCGGATCTAGCATGAGAAATGACCTGTCCGGATCGCGACCACCGGGAGTAGCGCATGTTCACCTTCACCAGCGACGACGGAGTGGTCATTCATGTCCACGAATGGCCCACCGAGCAGGAACCTCGAGGGGTTGTTCAACTCGCGCACGGTATGGGTGAGCACGCAAAACGCTACGCACACGTTGCCGAAGCCCTGAATGCTCGCGGTTTCCAGGTCTACGCGGCGGACCACCGCGGCCACGGTGAGAGCATGCACGCCGGCCCAGGCAACATCGGCGACGACGGCTGGAACCGCTTGGTGGCAGACATGGTGACCCTCACGGGCATCATCCGCGACAAACACCCCGGCCTGCCCGTCGTACTGCTCAGCCACAGCCTCGGTTCGTTCGCTTCGCAGCAGTACATCCTCGACCATTCACACCTGATCGACGCCGTCGCACTGTCGGGGACCACCGCGGTCGATCAACTGATCGAGAGCCTCGTCAACGACGGCCCGGACGTCCTCGCCCAGTTCAACGCCGAATTCGAACCGGCCCGTACTCCGCACGACTGGCTCAGCCGTGACGAAGCGCAGGTGGATCTGTACATCAACGATCCACTGTGTGGTTTCAGCCTGGACGACGCCGGCATGGGCGGACTGATCGCAGCGGGACCGAGGTTCGTCGACGTCGAGGGTGTGCGACAAGACCTTCCGATCCTGGTCTTCGTCGGCACCTCGGATCCTCTCAACGCCGCACTGAGCCGTACCGACGTCGCAGTCGAACGGTACAACTCGGCGGGGATCGAAGACGTCACCTATTACACCTATCCGGGTGCCAGGCACGAGATCTTCAACGAGACCAACCGCGACGACGTCATCAACGATCTGACGACGTGGATGGACCGCGTACTCGAAGCGTGACCGCCTCACCGGAAAGGGGAACACGATGTCCACAGTTCCGGCCGCACGACCCGATCCAGACCCGCGAGATGTCAAGCGCTGGAGACGATACCTCGCCGACGAACAAGCCGAGGCCGCCGTCTACCGAGACCTCGCGAGTAGGCGCAGCGGCGAGGAGCGCGAAATCCTTCTCGCACTGGCCGACGCGGAGGGGCGACACGAGGCGCACTGGCGAGCGCTACTCGGCGATCACGTCGGCAAACCACTTCGCGGCGATATCCGCACTCGGATACTGGGCTTTCTGGCCAGGCGCTTCGGCTCCGTCTTCGTGCTCGCTCTTGCGCAGCGCGCGGAGACGCGATCCCCGTATCCCAACGACGCCGACGCGACTGCATCGATGGGCGCGGACGAGAAGATCCACGAAGAAGTGGTGCGGGCCTTGGCCACTCGGGGTCGGAACAGACTTTCGGGGACGTTTCGTGCCGCCGTCTTCGGAGCCAACGACGGCCTGGTCAGCAATCTCGCCCTTGTACTCGGCATCAGCGGTAGCGGCGTCTCCAACCAGATCGTTCTGATCACCGGCATGGCCGGGCTTCTAGCCGGCGCCCTGTCGATGGGCGCCGGCGAGTACGTTTCAGTCCGCTCGCAGCGAGAGTTGTTGGAAGCGTCCAATCCTGGTCCGGCTGCCAGCGAAGCTGTCGGCCTGCTCGACGTCGACGCGAACGAATTGGCCCTGGTCTACCGGGCCCGCGGTATGTCCGCCGAGGAAGCGGACCAGCGCGCCGCCGAGGTCCTCGCGAACAGCACCTTCGGCGCCGCGGACGTTGTCGACGACCATGAAGCCGTCGGAACCGGGTTGGGCGCAGCGGCGGCAAGTTTCTGCTTCTTCGCCTCGGGCGCAATCATTCCGGTGCTGCCGTATCTGTTCGGCCTGGAAGGCATGACGGCTCTGATCGTCGCATCTGTTCTCGTGGGGATCGCGTTGCTGACGACGGGCGTTGTGGTCGGGTTGCTCTCGGGCGGGCCGCCGTTCAAGAGGGCTCTACGCCAACTTGCGATCGGCTACGGCGCTGCCGGCGCGACGTATTTGCTCGGCATGTTGTTCGGGACTTCGCTCTGAGCGTCTGCTTACGCGCGTAGGGCGGGATCGCGGTGAGCCGGATCGATCCGGACCGGAATTTGGCACACCACGGCCTCGGTGTGTCTGCGCAGTGCATGAGCGATCTCGTCGGTCCGTTGGCTCGGGAGGAACCGGTGCCATCTGGTTGCCGGGTCGATGGTGGCGACTACGACAAAGGTCTCTCGGTGGGGGAAGTGCATACGGACGTATCGAGCGAGAGTGTTCCCCACCGAATTCTCGGTGTCCTCGATGACGATCAAACGCGAATTCGGATGTCGGGCTTGCCATCGGCGGGTGAAGTCCGTCGTCGATTCGTGGGCAAGGCAGACTCGAATTGCGATGGGCTGCGAAGACATCGCTGTTGCTGCGGCCATCGCGCGGGTGGAGAGTGACGTAACTTCGGATACGGGCACGAGCACCGCTGGTTTGTATCCGATTGACGGAGAATCGCTCTCACTCTGAACGGTCAGCCGTGTACCGATATGCGTGTATGCGCCCCGGATGCGTTCCATACCGAGGACGAGCGCAGGGAGGGCGAGAGCGATCAGCCAGGCTCCCTCGGTGAACTTCATGGCGGTAGTCACCACTGCTGCGATCGAAGTCAACGCAGCCCCGAAACCGTTGAGCGCCAATCGCCACTTCCAGCCCGGCGTCTGTTCGGCGAGCCAGTGGCGCACCATGCCGAACTGCGCGAGCGTGAATCCGATGAACACACCGATGGCGAACAGCGGCACCAAGGTGTTCATGTTTCCGCCGGATCCGATGAGCAGGAGAGCACCGACGCCACCGAGCGACAAGACGCCGTACGTGAAGACGTCGCGCGTCGACTTCCGGCTGAAGCGGTGCGGGAGCACGTTGTCGTCGGCGAGGATTCGCATCAGGTTCGGAAGTCCGCCGTACGAGGTATTCGCGGCCAACGCCAACAGAATCACGGTGGAGAATTGGACGACGTAGTAGCCCACACCATTTCCGAGGGCAGCGGAAGTGAGTTGCGACAGGACCGTTGTTCCGGGGACCGGGGCCAGTGAGAACTTCTCGATCAACACGGCAAGGCCGATCAGCATGGTGCCCAAAAGGATTCCCAGAGCTACTTCGGCACGCTGAGCGCTACGCACGCGAGGCTTCTTGAAACTGGGTACCGCATTGGCGATGGCTTCGACTCCGGTCAATGCGGCGCAACCACTCGAAAAGGCTTTGAGCAGAAGGAGAATGCCGATCGTGTGTGCGTTGTCGACGACAAAGGGAGCCGTGGCGGCGGCAGGGTTTTCCCGAAGCAGTCCGGCACCGATCACCGTGAAGATGCTGACGACAAAAACCACGGTGGGCAACATGAATACCCGCGCGGAATCTGCGATGCCCCGCAGATTCAGTGCCGTGATGCCGCCGAGTATGGCCAGTGCGATCCAGACCGTGTAGGGAAGAAGTGCGGGGAAGGCGGAGGTCAGAGCCGCGACACCGGCTGCGATCGATACCGCGACGTTGAGGGTGTAGTCGACGATCAACGACGCGGCGGCGGTCAAACTTGCCCGCGGGCTCAGATGCTTCTTTGCGACGGCGTAGGCGCCACCGCCTTCGGGAAATGCGGCGATCACCTGGCGATACGACGCCACCAGGACCACAAGCAGCACGGCGATGGCGATCGTCACCGGCACGGTGAACCCGATCCCCGCGCCGCCGGCGAGGGCCAACACCAACACGATGGCTTCTGGCCCGTACGACACCGAGGCCATCGCGTCGAGCGAAAGCCCTGCCAGTCCGGTTGCGACGGAGAGCTTCTGATTCTCTGGCCCACGGGCCGGGCGGGTCGTCGACGATATGACTCCACGGTGTCCGAGTATCACTGCATGTCTCACCGAGTCAGTATCGTCATTTCCCGTAGCTCTGAGACTGATCTTGACGATGCTTTGACGCGATGGCCCGCAAATCTGTACGGGTTCACAACGGGGGTTCGAGTCGCGGGAAGCCTTGTGACAGCTGATCAATCCAGCGAGCGCGCTTGGCGAGAATATCGCGGTTCCGAGACTCCGATTGGGCGGCGACGTGCGAAAGTAGGTCGCGAAGTCGGCCCAGAACGAGTGGCGAGTTCGATGCCGAGGCTATGACGTCGTCCAGTCCGGTTCTGACGAAGCTCGTGAAGTCGGGCAGTGGAATCACCACACGCAGATCACCACGCTCGTCGACGGCCCGGATCGAATCTGCGCGTACGGAGGCCACCAGAGAGAGGAGGTCCTCGATCTCGTCCAGAGCCTGCACGGCCGTCGCAGGATCGTTGATAGCGGGTGAGAGCGCTCTGAGCGCGATGTCAGCCAACAACCGAATCGCGAGTAGGGGGTCCTGGGTGAAGGTCCGCTCACTCCCACTGACCAAGGCGTCAAGGATCGTGTTGGCGGGCATGGGTCCGCCGTAGACGTCGGCGAGCGGCAATCCGTCTCGCAGCGTGCTACCCGGCGACACTCGGAGGACCACCATGGATCGGCAGTTCCGAGCGTTCTGCAGCAGATCTTCGACGAGGATCTGCTGCAGAACGGCCGGCGGTCGATGCCACTCGATTGTCGTGATCACCGGAAGTGTTGGTAGAGGAGGCAACTCCAGATCAGTGGTGGGGTACACGGCGGCGAAGACTGCTCGGCCACGACTCGAGATCGTGGTCAGTACAGGAGCCAACTGGATGGCCGAGAATGCGCGCAGCTGGAGCAGTCTGATCAGCGTCAGCGTGGCCAAGAGTGCCAGCACTGCGAGGCTGGGCACGATCACCGACACGTCCGTTTCGTTGCTGATGGCGAGCGCTGCCGTGATGTCGAAAACGGACTGGCCTATCGCGAAGGCAAACGTCCGCCACACGATGGGGTCGTCGCGGAACAACAACAAGCGAGGAGTGAAGGTGGTCGCGGCCCATTGGACGACGAGGAACAGCAGCGAGAAGATCACTGCCACTACACCTAATAGCCCCAGTCCGAGGGCAACGAGCATCTCGCTGACCTGACGGGCAGGAATCATCGGGCCGCTCCGGACGTACGGCATCCCCAGTCCGGCAGCCAGTCCCACGACGACGCACAGGATCTGGGTCAGGCCGGCACGTACACGGCGCCGGGGGACGAGGAAGGCATGCCCGATCGGGGTGGGAGCGAAACGTCCGGGCTGATCCACACTTCAAGCCTCCACGCTGCGGCAAGGGTGCGCCTTCACCCGAAACGGATGATGTCGACGTCGTCGTGATCCTGAAACGCTTGAAAGAGCCATGTGAGAGACAGAAGGCGAGACGTCATGACGGATCCGACAGACCAGAGCCGCGCCGTACTACCGATTCCGGATCGACAACATCTTGGTCTGGTGACGTACGACGCGAAGGATCCGGACACCGAGTTTCCGCCGATCACTCCGCTACTACCGCCGGCCGGCGCACCCAACGTTCTGGTGGTCCTGTTGGACGACGTGGGATATGGCGCGAGCAGTGCCTTCGGCGGACCAGCGGACACACCGACTGCTGAGCGATTGCAAAGTAATGGGCTCACGTACACGCGGTTTCACACGACGGCACTGTGTGCTCCGACCCGCGCCGCTCTTCTGAGCGGGCGCAACCATCATTCGGTCGGCATGGGATCGATCACCGAAACCGCTACCTCGGCTCCTGGTCTTTCCGGCCTGCGGCCGAATACCAAAGCCGCACTGCCGATGACGTTGAAACTCAACGGATACTCGACGGCGCAGTTCGGCAAGTGTCACGAGGTTCCGCCGTGGCAAACATCCCCGGTGGGACCGTTCACGTCGTGGCCGACGGGAGAAGGCGGATTCGAGCACTTCTACGGATTCATCGGCGGGGAGAACAACCAGTATTACCCGGCGCTGTACGAGGGCGTCGCGCCTGTCGAGCCGGACAAGGCACCGGAGGAGGGTTACCACCTCACTGAGGACCTTGCCGATCACGCGATCGACTGGGTTCGGATGCAGAAGTCATTGGCTCCGGACAAGCCGTTCTTCGTCTACTTTGCACCCGGCGCCACACATGCACCGCACCATGTTCCGAAGCAGTGGGCCGACAAGTACGAGGGCCGGTTCGCAGGAGGTTGGGACGCTCAACGCGAATCGATTCTCGAGCAGCAGAAGCAGCGGGGGGTCGTTCCCGCGGATGCGGTCCTCACCCCGCGTCCCGAGGCCATCCCGGCGTGGGAGGACATGAGTGAGGAGATGAAGCCCGTCCTCGAACGCCAAATGGAAGTCTATGCAGGATTTCTCGAACACACCGATTTCCATGTCGGCCGGCTTGTCGATGCGATCGAAGAACTCGGAGCTCTCGACAACACTCTCGTGTACTACATCATCGGAGACAACGGAGCATCCGCAGAGGGGACGATCAACGGCGCTTTCAACGAGATGGCCAACTTCAACGGACTCGCCGCCATCGAAACACCCGAGTTCATGGCGGAAGTGAAAGACAAATTCGGTACCAAGGACGCATACAACCACTATTCCGTGGGGTGGGCGTGGGCAATGTGTACGCCGTATCAGTGGACGAAACAGGTTGCGTCACACTGGGGTGGCACCCGTAACGGGACGATCGTGCACTGGCCTGCAGGGATTCGGACCAAGGGGGAGACGCGGTCGCAGTTCACCCACGTCATCGACGTTGCACCGACGATCCTCGAAGTCGCGAAACTACCGGAACCGACCTTTGTCAACGGCGTCCAGCAATCACCCATCGAGGGGACCAGCATGGTCTACACCTTCGACGACGCCGAAGTCGCCGAACGTCACGATCTGCAGTACTTCGAGATGGCCGGCAACCGTGGAATCTATTACAAGGGTTGGAGTGCGGTCACCAGGCACAGCACTCCGTGGCTTTTCGCGGAGGCACTCCCCGCTCTCGACGACGACGTGTGGGAGCTCTACGACGGGTCTCAGGATTGGACGCAGTCCAAAGATTTGGCGGCCGAGTTGCCGGAGAAACTCGCTGCACTGCAACGCTTGTGGTTGATCGAAGCAGTCAAGTACAACGTGCTTCCGATCGACGACCGAAGATTCGAGAGGTTCAACCCTCACATCGCGGGGCGTCCGCAGTTGGTGTCCGGGAATCGACAGGTTCTGTTTCCCGGAATGAAACGGCTGAGCGAGCACAGCGTGCTGAGTATCAAGAACCGATCATTCAGTGTCACAGCAGCAGTCGACGTCGCGGATGGCATTACTGCCAACGGTGTGATGATCGCGCAGGGAGGCAGATTTGGTGGCTGGGCACTTTACGCGCGGGAAGGCCGCGCCAAATTCGTCTACAACCTATTGGGCATGACCGAGTTCGTCATCGGTTCCGACGTTGACATTCCGGCACGATCACACCAGATCAGAGCTGAGTTCACCTACGACGGAGGTGGTCTCGCGAGAGGCGGTGGGGTCACGATCTATCACGACGGTCGCGAAGTGGGCTCAGGTCGCGTCGAGCAGACGCAACCGATGGTCTTCTCCGCGGACGAGACCACCGACATCGGGGATGACTACGGCATGCCTGTCAGTGTTGATTACAGTGGCGCAACCACATTCAACGCACGTATCGACGTCGTGCAGATCGATGTCAGTGACGACGACCATACCCACCTCATCGATCCGGAGGAGGTGGCGCGAGTGGCGGTGTCCAGACAGTGATTCCACAGGCAAGAGTAGCAGTCACAATCTCCTGAGGGAGGGTCGCAATGCCGACCGTCATCCGTACTGTTCACGATCTGGTCCGCCACGCGCGCGGGCCGACGCACCATCACCACCATCAATCCGTGCACGAGGCGCGGCGAATGCGTGCCCACCACATTCTGGTCTCGCATTCGCTCGCCTGATTTCGGGGCTACAGGTCGCGCGCCAATGCTCGTCCGGCTGCGCGGCCCGAGAAGATGCAGCCGCCGAGGAAGGTCCCCTCGAGTGCGCTGTAACCGTGGACTCCGCCGCCGCCGAAGCCCGCGACTTCACCGGCTGCGTACAGGCCGTCGAAGACACTGCCGTCGGCCTTGATGACCTGCGAATCCAGGTTGGTTTCCAAGCCGCCGAGGGTCTTGCGTGTGAGTAGGTGCAACCGGACCGCGATCAGTGGGCCGTTCTTGGGGTCCAGGATCTTGTGCGGTGCAACGACGCGCACGATCTTGTCTGCCAACAGATTACGGGCACCGTGGATGGCGGTGACCTGGAAGTCCTTGCTGTACTTGTTATCGACTTCGCGGTCGCGGGCGATCATCTCGCGTTCGATGTCCTCGTAGTCGAGGAGCGGTTCGTCGGTGAGGGCGTTCATGCCGTCGACCAGATCACGAAGGTTGTTGCGCACCACGAAGTCCGCGCCCTTCTGCTTGAACGCCTCGACCGGTCCCGGCGCGCCCTTCTTGATTCGTTCGAGGAGGAGCTTGAAGTCGCGGTTGGTGAAGTCAGGGTTCTGTTCCGATCCCGAGAGTGCGAACTCCTTCTCGATGATCTTCTGGTCGAGGATGAACCACGTGTACTCGTGGCCGCTGTCGAGGATGTACTTGAAAGTTCCCATCGTGTCGAAGCCTGGGAAGTTGGGGACCGGCAGACGCTTGCCGGTGGCGTCGAACCACATCGAGGACGGTCCGGGGATGATTCGGATTCCGTGGTTGGGCCAGATGGGATTCCAGTTCTGGATGCCTTCGGTGTAGTGCCACATGCGGTCGCGGTTCACGATGTTTCCGCCTGCGGATTCGGTGATTTCGAGCATGCGTCCGTCGACGTGTGCAGGTACTCCCGTCAGCATGTGCTTCGGCGCCTTGCCGAGTCGCTCGGGCCAGTTCTTCTTCACCAGTTCGTAGTTGCCGCCGATTCCACCGGAGGTGACCACGACGGCCTGTGCGGCGAACTCGAATTCGCCGATGGGGGTGCGCGAGCTCTTCACGCCGCGCAGATCACTGGAAGGTTCGAGGACGGTTCCGCGTACACCAGTGACCGCACCGTCGGTCACCACCAACTGATCCACCTGGTGGCGGTGCTTGAACGTGACCAGTCCGCGCTTCTGGGCAGCAATCACCTTGGTCAGAAAGACATCGACCACGCCGGGGCCGGTTCCCCAGGTGAGGTGGAAGCGCGGCACCGAATTGCCGTGTCCAAGAGCCATTCCGCGGCCGCGTTCGGCCCAGCCGACATTCGGCATCAGGCGAAGCCCCAGATCGTGCAGGTACTGACGCTTGTCGCCCGCTGCGAACTCGACGTACGCCTTGGCCCACTGACGCGGCCAGTGATCTTCGCGGTCGCGGTCGAATCCGGCTGTGCCCATCCAGTCCTGCATTGCCAACTCGAGGGAGTCCTTGATGCCGAGTCGGCGTTGCTCGGGGCTGTTCACGAGGAAGAGTCCGCCGAGAGACCAAAATGCCTGCGCGCCGAGGTTGGCAGCGTTCTCCTGTTCCACGACAAGGACTTTGCGGCCCGCGCGCGTCAGTTCGTAGGTGGCGACCAGTCCCGCCAGCCCTGCCCCGACAACGATGACGTCAGCTTGTTCGCTCACGACAACTCCTCTTCCGATTGGTTGTTCTGGATTATTTCGCTGTAGGACAGCAGAATTCGAGTGAAGATATCGCGGCGCAGTGCAAAGGCGGCGTTGGTGTCGGTATCGACGAGGCACTGCACGCTGGTGCCGTCGTGCACTGCAACCAATGCCCGTCCCAACGCCGTCGGGTCGCCGACGATTGTTCGCCCGACATCGCTGAGTGCGGACTCCACAATGGGCAACAGGGTGCGAAGGATCGCGTCTTCACGGTCGGCAAGGGCTTTGCGAAGTGCCGGGTTACGGAGCGCGTGGGCTGTGAATTCCGCGTTGATCCGGTACCACTGCGGGTCGACCGGAACCACCGCCACGATCCGGGCGACAGCGGCATGGATGTCGACGATGTTACCGGCGGTGATCGACTCCGTCGCCAGCCGTAGATCGGCGAGCATTGATGCAGATCGCTGCTCCCACATCGCGAAGAACAATTCGTCGAGTGAATCGAAGTTGGAGTAGAACGCGCCTCGGGAGTATCCGGCGCGTTCGCAGATCTGCTCGACCGTGGCGTGCCCGAACCCGGATTCGGAGAAGACATCTGCAGCCGCGTCGAGCAGACGCTGCCGGGTCTGACCACGGCGTTTGGTGACACGCTTGGCCGGCGAGTTGTCCGTTCCAGTCGTCATCGGCGCCTCCGTCAGGGTGGGACCCCAAACGATACACCGATGTATCCGATGCGCAGGCGTATCTCGATCTGTTCTTCTTCGCAGGTATTTCTATTCTTCTTCGCAGGTATTTCTATGCATATCTAGTAAATGTGCAAGAGAGGTGAATATTCAGATGTGATCGCTACAGATGCAGATCACGCTTCCTGATCGCCGCAGTGGCGACGACGCTGATCGCCGAGGTGGCCACCAGATATCCACAGGCCAGCCACGGTGAACCGCCGGTGGCGCCGATCAGTGCAGTAAGGATCAGAGGTGTGACGCCGGAGGCGTAGATACCAGAGAACTGGTAGACGACCGACAACCCGGTGTACCGGATTTCTGTGGGGTAGAGGCTCGCATACAGCGTTCCCTGGGCGCCGTAGAACAAGGCATGAATCACTCCGAAGACCGCGACCATCGCGACTCCGAAGAGCAGGAGATTCTCGGTACCGAACAGTGCGAAGGCGGGGAAGATCGCGAGGCCGTACGCGGCGATGCCCACGATATAGACCCGTTGCGGGCCGAACCGATCAGTGAGTGAACCGGAAAACGGCAGCAAGATCGCCATCACTACTGCGGCCACGGTGACCACAAGAAGTACCGGAACCTTTTCGAAATGCAGAGTCTTGGTTGCATACGTGATTGCAAAGACGCCCCAGGTGTTGAACGCGGCGCCCTCGCCCCAGCGAGACAGCATGCCCAGTACGGTGTTTCGCGCGACTCTTCCTTGAAAGACTTCCCTGAGCGGGGCGGATGAGCGCTGTTCGAGGTCGCGAACGGCCTGAAATGCCGGCGTCTCGTCGACCTTCAAACGGACCACCAACCCCACGATCACGAGTACCAAGCTCAGAACAAAGGCTATGCGCCAGCCGAAACGGAGAAAATGTTCGTCGTCGAAGACCGTTTGAAGTAGTGCGAACATTCCTGTGCCCAAAGCCAAGCCGAGAGCCAGTCCGATCTGCGGGATGCTGCCGAACAGCCCGCGCTTCTTCTCCGGACTGTGTTCGACCGCCAGAAGAACGGCTCCGGCCCACTCACCACCGAGAGCAAATCCCTGCAGGATACGAAGCAGCAGAAGCAGAATCGGTGCAACGACCCCGATTTGAGCTGCGGTCGGAAGGACACCCATGAGCGCCGTCGCGATACCCATGATGAACATCGTGAGGGCAAGCGTTTTCTTGCGCCCGATGCGATCGCCGATGTGACCGAACACCACTCCGCCGATGGGGCGAACGAGAAAGCCGACCGCGAAGGTCGCAAAAGAAAGCATGGTCCCGACAAAGGAACTCTGGTTGGGGAAGAACAGTTGGTTGAAGACGAGGCTCGCGGCCGTCGCATAGAGGAAGAAGTCGTACCACTCGACCGTCGTGCCGAGCAGGCTCGCGGCGACGACGGTTCTCAGTCTGGATCGCCGCTCGTCGTCGGTCTCGTTCGAGAACGGTGAATTGTGCTCGACTTCGGCAAACGTGGTCATCGGAGCCCCCGGGTCGCGGTGCAAATTCACGAAGGTATCGCCGGAGCCGAAAGTGGGCACCCGTAGCGATCAGGGTGATTTCAACCCTGTTCTTCGAGGTGGACTGTGGTTGTAATGACAGAAGAGTTCTGCCTGTTCGTCGACGAAAGGAATCACCGTGTCACTGCGCTTCCACTGGTTCTTGCCTACTTACGGTGATTCCCGGAATCTGATGGCGGGTGGGCACGGCAGCTCGATGTCCGGTGATCGTCCGGCGACGCTGAAATACCTCAATCAGATCGGCGCGGCCGCCGAGACGAACGGCTTCGAAGCTGTCCTCACGCCGACCGGCGCGTGGTGCGAAGACGCATGGCTGACGACGGCGATGATGCTCGAGACCACCGAGACACTCAAGTTTCTGGTTGCTCTGCGCCCGGGATTGCTCAGCCCCACGCTTGCCGCTCAGATGGCCGCAACCTTCCAATGGCAGTCGGGCGGTCGTCTGCTGCTCAACGTCGTGACCGGCGGGGAGGACCACGAGCAGCGCACGTTCGGTGACTTCCTCGACAAGAACCAACGGTACGCACGATGCGGCGAGTTCCTAGACGTGATCCGCCAGTTGTGGTCCGGTAACGGTCCGGTTGATTTCTCCGGCGAGTACGTCAACGTGGAAAAGGCTATGCTGCAGCGTATTCCGGATCCGGTACCGCCCATCTTCTTCGGCGGATCGTCGCCGGCGGCCGGAACCGTCGCATCGCGTTACGCGGATACGTATCTCACGTGGGGTGAGACGCCGTCCGCTGTTGCCGCCAAGATCGCCTGGATCCGCGACCTCGCGGAAGTCCAAGGTCGTCACCTCGACTACGGAATCCGTCTGCATGTCATCAGCCGGGACACCTCGGAACAGGCATGGGCAGAAGCGGATCGGCTGCTCAGTGCGCTCGATCCGGCGACCGTCGAGCAGGCTCAGGCGAGTCTTGCGCGATCCGGCTCCGAAGGTCAGCGTCGAATGCTCGAATTGCACGGCGGCGGTTCGGCTTACAAGGAGGGCGTCGGAGCGAGGTCGCTGGAGATTGCGCCGAACCTGTGGACCGGCGTCGGATTGGTGCGAGGGGGTGCAGGCACCGCATTGGTAGGTTCGCACCAAGAAGTGGCTGATCGGATTGCCGAGTACGCGGCGATCGGCCTGGATCACTTTGTATTGTCGGGCTATCCCCATCTCGAAGAGGCGTATCAGTTCGGTGAGGGTGTGCGTCCGATCCTCGAAAAGCGTGGATTGGTAGCACCGCACGGTTCGGTCGGCGGACCGGTGCGGACGCCCTTCGTCTCCAGTGGGAACTGAGTCGAACAGCGAGCTCTTCGAGAAGGGGACGTTTGTCCCGATCTTTCGGGCACGGCCTCCCTCCGGGGCTATTCACGCAATTCGGTCAGTAGATCCGTTCTAGGCTGCGCACTGTTGCCGAACTCAAGGCGCAGTACGAAAGGATCCTCGATGAAGCTGGGCACGAGTGGAGTATGTCGCGTCGTGGGAACCGTGGCAGTCGCCGCTGCAACCGCGGCAGGCGTCGCGATGGTCAATCCTGCAACTGCGTCGGCCGAGGTGGTCCCGCCGGTCGTCTCGTACAAGGTGACCGGAAACGATCTGGCACTGACGATCACGAACAACAACACGGGCATTGCCCCGTTGTGCCAGGCGTTTGTCGTCAACGCCGCGGATTCTGCTGCCGTGCTTGATGATCCGCTCAAGCTGCTCGATCCGAACCTTGTGGTGTACCCCAAGATCACCGACCCGTCCTCACTGTTCGCCGTCGGTAAGGGGCAGACGGTCACCAACACCGTGACCGATGTTCCGGACGGAACCTACGCCGTGCTCGGTGCCTGCTCCGATCTTCTCGATCTGGAGACGTTGGGTAAGCCTGTTCCTGGCGTGCCGAGCCTCGTTGTCATCGGTGGACCGTTCAGCGGCATCAATACCGGAAGCCTGAGCGACCTGTTCGGCAGCGGCAGCCTCGAAGGACTTTTCGGGTAGCTCACCGTCTGTCTCTCCAATTTTCCGACTGAGCGGTCTATTCTTCAGGCATCTGGTGATCTGACCGACTTGCCTGGAGGTTCGGAAATGCGAAGTCGTGGATTCAAACGCGTTCTCGGAAGCATTGTCGCGGCGTCGGCCGCCGTCGTGGGACTGGTTGTCATGACTCCGGCGACGGCGTCGGCATCACCGGCGATTCTCCCGCCTCCGGTGTCGGTGAGCGCAGCGGACAATGCGATCACCTTCACCATCACCAATCCGAACCCGCGGTTCAGCTTCATCAACTGCACAGTGGCGATCCTCAACGCCAGGGATGTCCCCGACGTGATCCGCGATCCGGCAAAGCTGCTCCAGCCCGGCGTGTTGGTGTATCCGACCGTCAGCAACATCCTCGATCTGTTTGCCGTTTCGCCTGGGCAGACGATCACGCGGACCGTCGGCAATCTGCCGGCCGGGGTGTACGCCGTTGCGGGAGCGTGCGTTCGACTGCTCGATCCGACCAACCCCACTATCGCGATTCCGAAGGCCGTTGTGGTCGGCGGCTGGTTCGAGGGCGCCGGAACCGGAAGTCTCTCAGGTTCTTTGGAGGACCTGGGATACAACACGGTCCAGGACTTGATCGACGCGTGGAATCGAATCAGCTCGGGAAGCAGCGGCGGCAGCTTCCAGTTCGACTACCAAGGTGGCTCGGATTTCGAGGTAGTGGGTCCCACGTCGTAGTCGGTCCGGCTCACTTGCGCGCGCGGTGGCGTCGCACCGCGTCGCGATTCGCACACGTGGGGGAGCAGTACCGCTGATTGCCGTTGCGTGAGGTGTCCGCATAGATGTTGGTGCACTCGTCCAGGGTGCACCGACCTAATCTGTGCATTCCGCGGCCGACGAGGTGCAGCGCCGTGCCTACCGAGAAGAGGGCCTTGAGGACCTCGGCGAGCGACTGTTGCGGATCGCGGTAGTGCAGATGCCACCCGTCGTTTGCGTGGTTGGTCATGCGCGGATACGCCGACGCTTGCTCGAGCATGACGTTCACCAACTCGGCGCGGGCTGCCTCCTCCGTGACGTCGACGATTTTCGACCACTCGATCAGAAGGTCGAGGGTCTCGTCGAGGTCCTTCTCGGCGATGGGGAAATCGAGAATGATGCCCGCATCGACGCAGCGTTCGACGAGTTCGGCCAAGGTCTCGGGATTTCGATTGGCCAGGTCGGCGGCCAGCGTCACCGCATATTCGCCGTAAGGGTTGAGATGCACAATGCCATTACATCATGCTCGTCGTATGAAGAAAACAGATTTCGCGCCGATAAGTTGCATCCACCGCTGGGAGATCGAATCTCGGCATCGGACCAGCGAGGGGACGGTCACCTACCTGCGCTGCCATTGTGGGTCGTGGCAGACCTTGCTCGCCGAATGGGTGTCGGGCGGTGCGGGCTCGGCCGTCGCTGCGCCGATCAAGGTCAGGTCCAGGTAATGGTCAGCTAATCGCTCCGTTTTGCCTCGGGTGACATGGAACGTGTTCTAGATTCAGGGTTGTATGCCTCGGTATCGCGGCGCAGACTCTGAAAGGGAAGACGATGCAGTTCAACCTCGCTGATGTATTCGAAACCGTCGCCAGCTCGGTGCCTGATCGCGTCGCCTTGACTTACGAGGGAGAGAACTTCTCCTACGCTGAGCTGGACGCGGAAGCCAACCGAACGGCCAACCTGCTCGCGCAAGCCGGCATCTCGCGCGGCGATCATGTAGCCCTGTTCCTGAAGAACAGCGTCGAACATGTCACGTCGATCCTCGGGTTGATCAAGATCCGTGCGGTCCCGATCAATGTGAACTACCGGTACACGCCCGCCGAGCTGGAGTACATCTTCACCAACTCCGACTCGGTCGCAGTGGTCGTGGAACTCCCCGAGCATCAGCGTGTCCTTGCTTCCCTTTTCGGTGCATGCCCGAAGGTGAAGACGGTGATCGTGATCGGCGAGGTCGAGGCCGAACTGGTCGCTGCCGCGAAAGCGCATGAAGTGTCGGTGGTTTCCTTCGACGACGCTCGCGAGATGTCACCGGTAGGGGAGTTCGATTCTCGTTCGGGCGACGACGTGTACCTGCTCTACACCGGCGGGACGACCGGATACCCGAAGGGTGTCATGTGGCGTCACGACGACTTCTTCCGTAAGCCGCTCTCCGGCGGAAATCCGTACGGCGAGGAAGCTCGACAGGACCTCGCCGAGATAGCCAGCGCTGCAAAGGAATTTCCGGAACTCTCGTTCCTCATTGCCGCCCCCCTCATGCACGGCGCAGCGTTGTATTCGCTGTTCACCTTCCTCACCCTCGGTGCCCGCGTGGTTCTACGACGAGAATTCGTTGCGGAGAAGGTCGTCGAAGCGATCGAGAAGGATTCGGTACAGGTGATCCTGATCGTCGGTGACGGCATGGGACTGCCGTTGGTCGACGAGATGGAACGACGCAAAGACGAGGTCGATTTCAGCAGTCTCTTCTCGATCACGTCAGGTGGTGCGATCTGGTCCACCAGCGTTCGAGACCGCATGCTGGCGGTGAAGCCGGACCTGCTGTTGCGGGACAACTTCGGAGCCTCGGAGTCCGGTAATGACGGCGCCTTCTCCATCGATGAGGCGGGAAATCTGCGAATGCCGCCCTCGCCGAACATGATCCTGGTCGACGAGCGGCTCGAAGAGATCCCCGCCGGCTCCGACGACGTGGGCTACATCGCGCGTATCGGAAACGTCCCGCTCGGGTACTACAAGGACGAAGAGAAGACCGCCCGCACGTTCCCGACCCGCGCTGACGGCACCCGTCTTTCGGTGCTCGGCGACATGGGCAAGGTTGAAGCGGACGGCACGATTGTCTTCCTGGGCCGCGGCTCACAGTGCATTAACACCGGCGGCGAGAAGGTTTTCGCCGAAGAGGTCGAGGCTGCCCTTCACGCGCATCCGGCGATCTCCGACGCGCTTGTCGTCCCCGCACCCGACGCGCGCATGGGGCAGCAGGTTGCCGCGGTGATCGCGACCTATCCCGAGTCCGACGAGCTGACTCTCGAAGCGGTTCAGGAACATTGCCGTAAGACGTTGGCCGGTTACAAGGTGCCGCGCACGATCGTGCTGGTCGATGAAGTCAAGAGGACCCCGGCCGGTAAGGCGGACTACCGCTGGGCGACGACACTGGCGTCGTCCTAGCAGTGTGGAGTGGGTGGCGACAACCTTTCACCCGGATTTCACCACGACATAAGAGACATACCGGAAAGATGGCGCAGAGTAAGTCGTTCGCGCCTTGCGTCGTCACTCCACGAAAGGGTCTCAGCTCATGCTCATCATCGGAATACTCCTGTTCGGGATCGTCATCGGAGCGGGAGCCCAGCTGATTCTGGGGAAAACGACCGCACGAGTGGACTGGACCTTCGCGTTCATCGCGGGAATCGGTGGTTCGCTGGTCGGCGGATTGCTCGTGAGTTTGATTGCAGGCGACGGATTATCATTGCGCCCGAGCGGCATCCTCGGGTCCCTTGCCGGCGCTGTCATCATCACCGCGGGGTGGCAGTGGTACCGCGGGAGGAACGCAACTACAACTACGCGTCCGTCTGATCGCTGATTTCCACAGTTCCGTCAGGGGACGGAGAGCGTCGACATATGACCGAACTACTCGATGAAGTCCTCACCGCACATGGCGGAGTCGAACGTTGGCAGTCTGTTTCAGCGATCACGGCACGGGGACGTTTGGGCGGTCTGCTGCCTCAGCGCTTCCCCGGCAACAAGCTGGCGAAGTTCACGGTCGAGGTTGAAGTCGCCGAGCAACGCACTGTCCTCCAAGACTTTCCGCGTGTCGGCGAGTGCGCTGTGTTCGACAAGGGCGTCGTGCGGATCGAAACTCGTGACGGCGAAGAACTCGGGAGTCGAACCGACCCACGTCCAGAGTTTTTCGGGTTGAGTGGAGTCCGGCGCAACCTCCACTGGGACGCGCTCGACACCGCTTACTTTGCCGGCTACGCCTTTTGGAACTATCTGAACGCACCGCTGCTGCTCGCCCGCGACGACATCACTGTCACCGAAGCCGAACCTTGGCAGGAATCCGGGCAGCAATGGCGACGACTACAAGCAACGTTCGCGCCGGCGATCGATACCCATTGCCGGCAGCAGACCTTCTATGTCGACAACGGTGGCCTCATCCGCCGTCACGACTTCGTCGCCGAACCGGTAGGCAGCTGGGCGAAAGCTGCTCTCTACTGCGACCAGCATCGCGAGTTCGACGGTCTCACCTTTCCCACTCGACGACGTGTGCTCCCGAGAGGCCCAGGCGGCCGCGTTCCCTCGCGGCCGACGCTCCTGGCGCTCGACTTCGACGACATCGAGATCAAGCGATGAACATCAGTTACTGGTTACCGGTTGTCGAGTGTGAACAAACGGAACACGGTCCGCATGCACAGAACGACGCCGACGAAGCCCAGTACCGCACTCACGAGTGCATAGCCCGACAGCTGAGGTGTGAGTTGTGGTCCGCCAGGTACGAACAGAAGGATCGCCGCGACAATCAGCGCGGTCACCCCCGCCGCCATACCCAGGGCGTTGTTCGCCGACCGTCGTAGCCATCGCCTGTCGTCGGGGTGTGCGACCGAGCGAGTGCGAAGTGTGAAGCTTCCCGAGGCAATCGAGGTCGCGATCTGATCGAGCTGACCAGGCAGGCGCCGGACCACCGCGGTTGTGACCGCCGTCGTCGACAGGATTGCCTGCGCTGCTGCAGTCGGGCTGGCGACATGGGTCAACAGTCGGGGTACTTCGGCCCGAACAGCAGCGACGAGGTCGATCTGCGGATCCAGGAGCCGCAGGGCGCGCTCCAAGGACGCGAGCGAACGGAAAGCGGCGGCGACGTCTCCCGGCACTCCGATTCGGTGTTCGCGAAGCACAGTGAACATTCGCGCGAACGATGCCATGGAAACATTGGGTTGGACACTGAGCAGGGTGATCTCTCGGCCCACCTGGTGACGTAGTGCTCCGCGATCAACTTCGGGCGGCACGTCGAATGCCATCAGCATCGCGTCGACTGTCGCCACCGGATCACCTGCGAGGGCAGCGTTGAGGAGCACGGCGAACAAGATCCGTGTCTCGCCGTCCAGAACCCCTACTGCGCCGAAGTCGAGGAGCCCGACCCGGCCGTCATCGAGGATCATGATGTTGCCGGGGTGCAGGTCCGCGTGAAACACGCCGTGGACAAAGATCCCGTCGAGCAACGACGCAAGAAGTTCGTTGGCGATGCTGCTGCGGGTGTCGCGGTCGAGGCCGGTGAGCGCCGACTCACCGTCGGAGAGCGGTGTGCCGTGAAGACGTTCCATCACGAGCACCCGTCCGCTACTGAGGTTGGGGTAGATGTGCGGAACGACGATATCCGGGCGGTTCGACATGGTGGAAGCAATCGCGCCGGTATTCGCTGCTTCGGTGCGGTAGTCGAGTTCCTCGAGCAGTGACGTGACGAGGCCCCCGGCGAGTCGGTGAACGCCGATATCGCGTGCCCAGGGAAAACGGGTCTCCGCGCGGGATGACACGCGAAGGAAGATATCGCAATCCACGCTCACTTGTGCGCTCGCCTCGGGCCGTTGAACCTTCACCACAACGTCGACGCCTTCAACGGTGCGCGCGGAATGTACCTGTGCGACAGAGGCGGCGGCGAACGGCTCCACATCGAACCATGCGAACACCGACTCTGGTGCGTCGCCGAGTTCCGATGCCAGTAGCTCCGCAATGCGGACTGGATCAGCCGGTCGTGCCGAACTTTGCAGAGACGAGAGAGTGCGAGCCAACTCGGGTGGTATGAGGTCGTCTCGCGTGCCGAGGATCTGTCCCAGCTTGACGAAAGTGACACCGCACCGGTTGATTACGTCCACCAGCGCGTCCCCGAACTGAGGCGCTGATGGCCCAGCACGGAGAGCCGGCCCGCCTCCCGCTCGCACGACGATGCCCATGATCTGGACGTATCGCTTGGTTCGTCGCCACGATTTGCGGCTGCGCTGCAATGCTTCTGGCGGTCCGGGGATGGACCCTGTTGGAAGGACAACTTCGAGGAAAACCAATGCGGCCAGGCATGCTGCGAACACCCAGAGCGCGACAACTCCGAAGAATATGAGCGCTGTTCCTACGCTCACCAGAAGTTGATCGTCCTGGCTGGCAATTCCTGCAAGTGTTGCGACGTATCCCGACAGTGGAACCCCCACCGAGAGTGCTATCACCGCGACCGCAAGGGTTCGCGGCCATCCGACTCTCGTCCCCAGCGTTCGTCGCATCACGCCCGCCAGTGCTGCTGCAAGAAATGGCGTCGTAACGATCCAGACCATCAAGTCCATTGCGATAGCGTACGGGTTCGCAATCTGCGATACATCCAGGAAAACCCCGAGCCCACCCCGACTGCCGGGTAACAAGCCCGAAGTGCCCAAGCGTCGAACATGCTTGGGCACTTCGGTGTTCATTCGCTCCGATGTCGACTCGTCCTGATCGACCGTCCAAAACTGCGTTCACTGACCATCCGCGAGGCCGAACTGCGCATCATGCTTGTCAGCGATGTCCCGGCCACCTTTCGCGAGGAGCAGTACAGCCGAAGAACAGGCTGCGATGGACGCCGAGCAGAAGTGAGACCGAGTGGACTCCTTTAAAGAATGGGGCCGCCGGTGAACAGGTTGACGAGACTCACCGCGAAGAACTGGACGATCGCTATGGCGGTGGCAAACGGGTCGCCCGCATACGTAGCTTGGTTGACCCATTCGTTGAATGCGATGATCGAACCCATTGTGATTCCTCCTGAGTAGTGATGGCGTGACTGATTGAAACTGGTGGTGCGACACTCGACACGAGGGACGTCAGTACGGACCCAGCGCAGTTGGGCATATGAGGCCACGAAAGGTCAGTGACGAGCGCCGACAGTACGCTGCGGTTGCGGCCCTCTGTGTTTCGAATGTAGTTCCCCGACTTAGGAATACCGTGAAGGACGGGCGGATTCGGTTACGAGTATCCCGCGACAGACGACATCGTCAATATTATGATGTCGGCAACAAGCGCGACGACGGCACCAATCGGATTCTGGACAATCCACGAAATTACTTCAGTCATGTTCTCGGTCCTTCCTTAGCGTAAGACGCGTGATCGAATACTCGACCAGCTATTGCAGTACCCGGCCCCGTTCGGCGAATTAAGCCTTTGCCGAAAATGATTGGCGCAAACAGATAGATCGCACACCGGGGCGTTGAATCAACTCGCCCAATCGTTGCACCTCTATGCTCGGGGTTCGATTCGTTACCAACATCTTTCGGAGAAGGGGTGATCAGTCCCATTAGCGATCGGTACCCCGCGTGCGAAACCCTTTTCCGTAAACACCTGCCCAGCAACGTCGTAACGTCAGAAGTGGCAGTTGGCGAGGCCGACCGTCTTCTCGAGATCGTGGCGAGTTTTGCTGGGCAGATGTGACACTACCTCGCGGTCTCGCCGGATCAGTCTTCCTTTCGGACATCGATGGCTGTTCTTCGTGTGGTTGTTACACAATCGACGGAATCGCTGTTGGGGGTGGCGATGCGCAGCTATTTCCCCTGCGAATCTTCAGGAATTGCCTGCGACACCCGTGGATACGGATCCTCGATCTCCACCGAGCGCAATTCCGTGTGCCGACAAACATCGCAGTGCTTCCGACCGGATCGATGCACCCAGAACCAATCGCCGTCACGCACAAAGGGCCAGACGGTTCTGGGAAAGACCCAAGCGCTCCTGCAGTTCCCGGCGATCTGTTGCGCCAGTTCGAGTTCACACTTGATCTAACTGGTCGACGCATAGTGGTGTACCGGTAGCCAAAAGAGTCCCGCCGGTCGGTTAGTGTTGACGGTGAGATACGACGCGGAGGTGGCTGTGAGAATCTGGAACTGGTTGATGCTCAAATTTCAGCAATCGGCGGGTCGCCGAAATTTCGGAAGATAGTCGACAGTCCGATTTGGGCGGGCGCCAATGACCGCAAGCTCTGACTGAGCGGGCGGCAGATTCTCCAATTTGCAATTGCCGACCTGCGACTGCGAGCACGCTCACGGCCTGCTGCGACAGGAACGCGACTGTCGACCTGAATTTATCCGCAATCGATATGGGAGGGCTTGTGGGAGTCTGGGGTCCGGGAAACTTTGACAGTGACACCGTCGCGGATGGGTTGGGGGCCCTGACCGGTCGAATCGTGGACGACATCACTGCCGAGTTCGAAGACGATTCGAGTCTGGAGCCGGATGAATGGGGCGGGGAGATGGTGCCGGCGTGGCTCGAGATCCTCACCGATATTGCCCAGACGAAACGAGTCGGTGTGACGTTTCCATCGACGCAAGTGCTGATCGACTGGCGCGATCGATATCTGCGCGTGTGGGATGGCTACATTGACGAACTCGAACCGGACGAGGATCACAAGGTCGCTCGACGTGCAGTGCTCGTCCATACCTTCGAACAGGCCGTCTCCCTCGCAGCCGAGCGGGAACAAGCCTAGTCCTTCGCTAACCGCCGACGTCCTTGCATCCAAATTGAGTGGATCCAGGTTGCGGCTCGCAGATATGGTCCACTGGTGACGCATCCGAATGGTCGAAACGACAGTCCGATCCTGGTGATTGGTGCCGGCGTCGTCGGCGCGTCGATCGCGTATCACCTGGCGCGCGTTGGTCTCCGAGTCGCCGTGCTGGAGCACGGCTCGGTGGCGGGAGGGGTGACCGGCAACTCCTTTGCCTGGGTCGGCCTCTCGAAGAGTGCCGCAGAAACTTACTCAGATCCGTTCCGGCAAGGCGCTGCAGTCGAAATCGACCGCCTGGAGCGCGAACTCGTCGAGCCAATCGGTTTGCGCCGCAGAGGCGCGATCACCTGGGAAGAGACGGAAGCGGAGACTCGAGCGTTCGTAGATGCTCATCGAGCACTCGGCCATCCCGTCGACCTCATCGGTAAAGAGGAAATCCTTGCTCGTGAGCCGGGATTGCGGACGGCCCCCTCGGTCGCAGCGTACGCGCCTGATGACGGTGGCGTTGACCCGGTTGCGTTCGCTCGATCGCTCCTGCGAGGTGCCGAAGAGTACGGTGCCACAGTGTATTCCGATGTCAGTGCGCTCGGGGTGCTCGCGGAGGGCATGAGAGTGTGCGGAGTAATGACTGCCGACGGTCCCGTCTACGGATCGGCCACCGTGCTCGCTGCGGGTACCGCGATTCCTGGACTCGCGGCGTCGGCGGGAGTGGACGTCGAGGTCGACGCCTCCCCGTGTTGCCTCATCAGATTCTCGACGCCCTACCCATTGGTGAACGGAATACTCTCCTCTCCGGATTTCGAGATCCGGCAATTGGACGACACGACACTGATTGCGGCTGAAGATGTTCCGGTCGGGTTCTCCGGAGATGCTCGTGAGCTTGCGGGGCCGACGCTGCGCGCGATCCGCAGTCAGCTCGAGGACGGTGACCAAGTGGAACTGATCGAGGCGGTAGTCGCTGACCGTCCCATCCCGCGTGGTGGCCGCCCGCTGCTGGGCTTCGCCGAAGGCGTGTCGGGGCTCTATCTGGCCGCGACGCATCCGGCGATCATTCTGTCCGGAGCAATTGGAGCCCACGTGGCCGGGGACTTCGCCCGAGCGTCAACCCTGGACGGTTAGACGACGACGCCGGAGCCCGGTTCGACAAGGTTCGAGCCGATATTGCGGTTCCTAGTTCTCTCTAGGACACGCGCTAGAGAGCGGGATATTCGTCTACCCTGCTTGTACCGTCGATGGGCATGGACCCCGTGCGCAATCCGTATGCCCCCGGTGCCGGTCAGCGACCGCCGGAACTCGCCGGGCGCGACAAGCAGATCGACGCCTTCGACGTCGTGCTCGAGCGGATTGCGCGTGGCCGCCCGGAACGAAGTGTTGTACTCACCGGATTGCGTGGCGTCGGAAAGACCGTCCTGCTCAATCAGTTGCGTTCGGCCGCGATCTCCCGAAGCTGGGGGACTGGGAAGATCGAGGCGCGGCCCGACCAGGATTTACGACGCCCACTCTCGTCAGCACTCCACATGGCGGTCCGCGAGATCGCGGTCTCCCATCGCGATCCGGAGCGGGTCGAGCAGTTCCTCGGAGTCCTCAAATCGTTTGCCCTACGCGCCACTGCGGACAAGGGAATGCGGGAGCGCTGGCAACCAGGCATCGACGCACCCGCGATCAAAGGCCGGGCAGACAGCGGCGACATCGAGATCGACCTGGTCGAGTTGCTGCTCGACGCGTCGTCGCTGGCCAGGGATGTCGGCGTCGGGATCGCAATCTTCATCGACGAGATGCAGGACCTCGGTGCCGCGGATGTCTCGGCGATCTGCGGGGCCTGCCACGAGTTGAGTCAGGACGCGGCACCGTTGATCGTCGTCGGGGCGGGGCTTCCGCATCTGCCTGCTGTGCTGTCGGCGTCGAAAAGCTACTCGGAGCGCCTGTTCAGCTACCACCGGATCGACCGCCTCGAGCGTGAAGCTGCAGATCAGGCACTGATTGCGCCTGCCGAGCGTGAGGAGGTCGAGTTCACCGAATCCGCGCTCGACGCTCTGTACGAAGCGGCTGACGGGTACCCGTACTTCGTTCAGGCCTACGGGAAAGCCACGTGGGATGTGGCGGCGTCGAGTCCGATCACGGCAGAAGACGTGCGCGTCGGCGCGCCGACGGCTGAGGAAGAACTCGCTGTCGGTTTCTTCGGATCGCGGTACGAGCGAGCAACGCCCGCGGAGCGTGAGTACATGCGCGCCATGGCCGATCTCGCCGGTGACGACGGGCCCGTCGCAACCGCGAAGATCGCCGTCGAGTTGGGGCGCAAACCGGCTTCCCTGTCGCCGGCACGCGATGGACTGATCAAGAAGGGGCTGATCTATTCGGCAGAACGTGGATCCATCGGATTCACGGTCCCGCACTTCGGCCGATACCTGCGCGGACAAGCGGAGTGAACGCGCTCGAAACCGCGTGGGATCGGGTGGCGGCGCTCAGTCCCAATCCGCCGGCCTGGGTGGTTCAACTGGCCGCGTTGATCGCCGTGATCATCGTTCTCGAACCACACCTGTGGCGGATCGCCCGCAACGTCGTCACCATCGCACACGAGGGCGCTCATCTGATCGTCGCCGTCCTGGTCGGTCGACGGTTGAAAGGTCTTCGCCTGCATTCGGATACGTCGGGTGTCGCGATTTCGTCGGGCAAACCGACCGGCTTCGGCGTCATTCTGATGACGTTCGCGGGGTACGTCGGACCGTCGATTCTCGGACTCGGCGCGGCCGGGTTGTTGGGCGCGCAGCGTGCGGTCTCGGTGCTGTGGATCGGCGTATTCGTCATCGCGGTGATGATGGTCCTGATCCGAAACCTCTACGGAGTCTTCTCACTTGCAGTCGTGGGAGCCGTGTTGTTCGGGCTCGTCTGGTTGGGGACCCAGGAGCAGCAAGTGGCCGCAGCGTACTTCCTGACGCTCTTCCTCCTCTTTGCCGGACCACGCCCGGTCGTGGAACTTCAACGGCAGCGAATGCGACGAGGCGGGGCACCGGACTCGGACGCCGACCAATTGGCCAGGCTCTCACCGATACCCGCGATCGTCTGGGTCGGGTTGTTCCTGCTCGTGAACGTCGCGGTGCTCGTGCTCGGCGGATGGTGGATTCTGCGCCCGGTGGGTGGCTGACCGGATTGGTCCGTTGTCCCGTCAGGACAACGGACCAACGATTGTTGATGCTCTGCGGACGTAGTCATCGCATGAAGGCGCTCATATCGTGGAAGTCGACGAGTGGTCGTGCCGGGACTTCCCGCGGCCACACCCGCAACGACGAAGACCGTCGACGATGACAAGGATTCGTTTTGGACGACAAGAACTTCCGCGGACGAACCGCGATCATGTCCGGGGGAAGCCGTGGCATCGGACTTGCCATCGCCCGTGCGATAGCGCGCCGCGGCGGAAATATCGTGTTGCTCGCCAAGACCGATACGCCGGATCCCAGGCTGCCCGGAACTATCCACACGGCTGTGGACGAGTTGAACGAGCTCGAGGGTCATGCCGTTCCGGTCGTCGGCGACGTGAGGAACGACGACGACATCGCGCGGGCCGTGGCTGCAGCGGTAGAGCACTTCGGTGGCATCGACATCGTGGTCAACAACGCGAGCGTCCTCGACATCTCGAAAACCGAAGATCTCGCGATGAAGCGATTCGATCTGATGCAGCAGGTCAATGTCCGTGGTACCTTCGCGCTCACCCGCGCGTGCCTTCCGTACCTTCGGGTTTCGGCCAATGCGCACGTGTTGACGCTGTCGCCGCCGCTCAACTTTTCGCCGCACTGGTTGGGTGCTCATCCGGGCTACATGTTGGCCAAATACGGAATGACATTGGCGGCCTTGGGTATCGCCGCAGAGTATTCAGGTGCACCGATTTCGAGTAATTGCCTGTGGCCGGAGACCATGATCGCCACGGCCGCTGTCGGAAACCTGCTCGGGGGAGACGACAGTATCGAGCACTCGCGTTCACCCGAGATCATGGCCGATGCGGCTGTCGAGATTCTCGGGCGTCCCGCCGGCACGGATACCGGTCGTACAGTGCTCGACGTCGAGATCTTGCGCGAGGCGGGGATCTCGGATTTCTCGCAGTACGGCGGTCAGTCACCGTTGGCGATCGACATCTTCGTCGACGCTCCAATTCCGTGATCTCGGGCGATCTACAGGTATCTAGCCAAATCGCTAGATACCTGTAGATCTTCCTCACGCCACTTCGTGCTCGCCGCCCGGGGCAACCTTCTGAAGTCCGCGATATGCGTCGCTGGCACTTTGGCGACCGCCGATGACGGCCTCGACCTCCGCGGCAATCGGCATGTCGACACCGTATTCACGGGCCAGATCCATGACGGTGGGGGCAGTCTTGACGCCCTCGGCAACCTGGCCGAGCTTGGCGACCGCCTCCTCGACGGTCAATCCCTGCGCCAGAGCTTCGCCGACGCGACGGTTCCGAGAAGTCGGAGCCATGCAGGTGGCAATCAGATCGCCGACGCCCGTCAAGCCGGCAAAGGTGCGCGGGTTGGCGCCCATCGCTTCACCGAGTCGAGTCATCTCGGCGAGGCCGCGTGCGAGCACCATCGCACGAGTGTTGTCACCGACTCCCAGGCCGTCGGCCATGCCCGAGGCGATGGCAACGATGTTCTTGAGGATGCCGCCGAGTTCGCAGCCGAGCACGTCGGTGTTGCGGTAGACGCGGAAGACCGACGACGCGAACAGGGGTTGCAGCGCGGCGGCGACGCGATCGTCCTGGGTGGCCACGACCGATGCCGCGGCCATGCCGTCGACGATCTCCTTGGCGATGTTGGGGCCTGCGAGCAATCCGACGGGATGGCCGGGCAGGCACTCGGCGATCACTTCGGTGGGGCGCTGCCGGGTGCCGGGCTCGAGACCCTTGGACAGTGACAACACCGGGACCCACGCCCGAACCTCGTTGGCGATCTCGGCGAGGGTGGAGCGAACGGCGTGCGATGGCACCCCGCATACGAGTACGTCCGCTTCGCGGGCGGCTTCGACCAGATCCGAGGTTGCCTTGAGCCCCTTGGGAAGTTTGCGCTCACCAAGGTATTTGGAGTTGGTCCGTTGCGAATTGATCTCGTCGGCTGCTTCGGAATTGCGTGCCCACAACAGGGTCGGGGTGTTGCGGGCAGCGAGGCCGGCCACCGTGGTTCCCCACGATCCGGCACCGAGGACGACGACGCGTACCGGGCGGGCCATCAGAGTGCGCTGTTCTGGGTAGCGAGTGCTGTCATGGCGCCAAGCGTTCCACTTGCGGAGCAGTTGCGGGCCAATTCCGCCGAGTCTGTGGCTCGACTTACAGATGAGGCGGCGGTTCGGGGCTTTCGCGCATTGTTTCGACCGCTTCTGCGGATTCCGCGACGATCGAGCGCATGGCGGCTTCCGCGGCGTCGGCGTCCCCGGCCTGAATAGCAGATGCGACCACTCCGTGCAGGTGAATCGCTTCGGGGTCGGCCTCGTGGGGCATCAACGAGTGGCGGGTGCGGCCTTCGAGTATCTCGACGACGATCTGCGACATCGCCCGCAGCATCGGGTTACCGGAGGCGGCGAGCAGGGTGCGGTGGAAGTCGGAGTCATGGCCGAGATAGGCGCCGGTATCGGCAGCGCGAGAGGTAGCTGACATGCCGATGACGGCTGCAGTGAGAGCGCCGCACTGCTCAGGTGTGGCGCGAGTTGCGGCCAGTCGCGCAGCCAGAGGTTCGATGCCGGAACGGAGTTCACTGAGGATCGAAAGTTGCTCGAACCGATCAGGACCGGCCAGTTGCCAGCGGATGACATTGGGGTCGAGCGAGTTCCAGTGTTCGGAGCCCAGGATGGTGATTCCGACGCGTCGACGAACCGAGGCGAGTCCGAGGGATTCGAGAACGCGGACAACTTCGCGGATGACGGTTCGCGACACGTCGTATCGCGTTGCCACCTCGTCGGCGGAGATCGTGGTTCCCGGAGCGAGCACACCACCGACTATGTCTTGGCCGAGCTGTTCCAGCATCGAGTCGTGTAACTGCTGAAACGGGACAGAAGGCATACGTAGATCGTCCCATGCGTATGGAGTAAGCCCGGTGGAAGCCGAATAAATACTACAAATTAGTGTCTGCTCTTGAAATTGTAGGTTAATTAAGGAACAGTGACCTCAATCACTCATCGGACTGGGAGTCCCTATGAACACCACAGCATTGCTGGCGGCCGAGGTCGTCCCCGCTGGTAGCGACGCACGATTGATCATCGCTGCAGTCGCCGGCGTCGCGGTCATCATCGCGTTGATCACCTGGCTGGACCTGCATCCCTTCCTCGCGCTGTCCATCGGCGCGGTGGGCGTCGGTCTGGCGGCCGGCCTCGGATCGGCCGAGTCGGTCGCGGCATTCGCGACAGGCTTCGGGTCGACAATGGGAAGCGTTGGAATCCTGATCGGTTTCGGCGCGATGTTCGGCAAACTCCTCGCCGATTCCGGCGGTGCCGACCGAGTGGTCGACACGCTGGTCGGCCGTTCCAGCACCAAGGCGCTTCCGTGGACCATGGCTCTGGTCGGCGCAGTGATCGGTCTGCCGATGTTCTTCGAAATCGGTCTCGTCCTGTTGATGCCGGTCATCATCCTCGTCGCGCGGCGTTCCGGCTTGTCCCTGATGCGCATCGCGATCCCCACCCTCGCCGGCCTCTCGGCCATGCACGGTTTGGTTCCGCCGCACCCCGGGCCACTGGTTGCCGTCTCGGCTTTGAACGCAAACCTCGGCCTCACCCTCGCTCTCGGTGTCCTCGTCGCGATCCCCACGGTTGTTCTCGCCGGACCGGTCTTCAGTAAGTACGCCGCGCGGTGGGTCGACGTGAAGGTCCCGGATCTTTTTGTCACAGGCGAAGATCGAGGCGAGGAAGAGAAGAAGCAGCGTCCCTCGTTCGCGGCTACCCTCGCAGCGATCCTCCTGCCGGTTGTTCTCATGCTGGGCAAGGCATTTGCAGACGTGATCGCACCCGATTCCGAGGCACTCCCCAAGTCCGTCCTCGACTTCCTCGGAACACCCGTTGTGGCTTTGGGTCTCGCGGTTCTGGTCGGTATGGTGCTGCTGGGTCGCGGCGGCGGAATGGACCGCAAGGCCATCTCGAAGTCACTCGAGAGTTCCCTACCTCCCATCGCAGGCATCTTGTTGATCGTCGGCGCCGGTGGTGGTTTCAAGCAGGTCCTGATCGACACCGGTATCGCCGGAGTGATCGCCGACGCGATCAAGGGCAGCAGCCTCCCCGTGCTGTTCCTGGCCTGGCTGGTAGCGGTATTGATCCGCGTCGCAACGGGTTCGGCAACGGTGGCAACGGTGACGGCGTCGGGCATCCTCGCTCCGGTTGCGGCAGACCTCTCGTCCGCACATGTCTCGCTGATGGTCTTGGCGATCGGTGCGGGCTCGCTCTTCCTCTCGCACGTCAACGACGCCGGATTCTGGTTGGTGAAGGAGTATCTGGGCGTCAGCGTGGTACAGAACCTCAAGACCTGGACCGTGATGGAATGCATCATCTCGGTATCGGGCCTGGCCGGAGTGCTCGTGTTGAGCGCATTCATCTAGGTAGGCGAGCACATGAACAGCGAAGCGGCACAGCAGAAGCAGTATCCCGTGCTCGTCCTGATGGGTGTCTCGGGTTCGGGAAAGTCGACGGTCGGCGGCATGCTCGCCGGAGCGATGGGTTGGGACCTTCAAGAAGGCGACGATCTGCATCCGCAGGCGAACATCGACAAGATGGCGACCGGGCATCCGTTGAACGACGAAGACCGCTGGCCCTGGCTCGACAAGATCGCCGTCTGGATCAAGAGCCATACCGACGCCGGTCAGCCGGGCATCGTCACGTGTTCGGCACTCAAGCGCAGCTACCGCGACGTGCTTCGCGGTGAGCACGTCGTGTTCGTGCACCTCGCCGGTTCGCGGGATCAGATCGGCCAGCGATTGACCGCTCGCCTCGATCACTACATGCCCGCCTCGCTCCTCGACTCCCAGATCTCGACACTCGAGGCCGTCGACCCGGACGAACAGGCCATCGTCGTCGACGTGGGCGGGAGTCCCGCCAAGATCGCGGAGGAGATCCTGCGACGCGTGGAGACATTCGAATACTGAGCAAGCCCGGCGTGTAAGCACCCGAGGTTCGGGTTACGGTGCTTGGGTGACTGCTGCTGCGCAGACGGACTGAACCGTGACCGACTTCGACTTCCACAGCGTCTGGACGCTTCCTGCCTCTGCTGACCGCGTCTACGAGGTTCTCGCGGATGCCGAACGGTATTCGCAGTGGTGGCCTCAGATACGCCGAGTCGGGACGATCGACGAGCATTCAGGCTCCATGTCCATCCGCAGCGCTGTCCCTCTGACGCTGCTGGTCTTCGGGCGACGCGAGGTGGAAGACTCAGTTGACCGCTTTCTGAAAGTGCGTCTCACCGGCGCAATGACCGGGTGGAGTAGCTGGGCGGTGCGCCCCGCTGGATCTGGTTGCACAGCCGAATTTCGGCAACAGGTAGCGGTGTCCGGAGCGCTTGGTCTGGCCGCGAAGGTCGCGAAGCCGCTGTTCGAGTGGAATCATGAAGCGATGATGCGTGGAGGGCACCGCGGACTGTGCGCATATCTCTCCCGGCCGTGATCGCGACCAGAACTTGCACACGCTCGAGCAATTGATCCATACCCGTCGTGTCATTTTGACGCAGCGTCAGTTATCGTTCACATCAGCAGCCGACAAGTATGTGTAACTCAAATGCACAAAACGGCTTGACCTGGGAGGACGCTATGCGGACGCGAGATTCGACGGTATGGCATTGGAACGTGAGTCCGCGAGCGCGGGTTATCTTCTGCCTGACCAGGACGTTCGTGAAGCCGATGTTCACCCTGTGGCCGACCACCGAACGTGGTATCCGCCAACTCGAGCGACTCGACGCGATGGCGGACAAACTGCCGAAGCCGAAGAACCTCGATATCGAGCCTTTCACGCTGGGTGGTGTGCCCAGCGAGAAGGTGCAGCATCCACGCAAAGCGCAGGGCGAGTTGGCCGGCGCCACGATCCTCTACTTCCATGGAGGGGGATTCGTCTTCTGCGGTCTGGCAACGCACCGGGCACTGTGCGGTTTGCTCTCTGCGAAGGCCGGAGTACCGGTGATCTCCGTGCGCTACCGCCAGCTGCCGGAAGGTTCCATCGGCACCTCCGTCAAGGACGCAATGGCCGCGTACACCGCGTTGCTCGAGACAGCCGAAGACCCGAACAAGATTGTGGTTGCCGGTGACTCGGCGGGCGGATACCTGGCCATGAAGGTCGCCGAAATTGCCGCACTGCGCGGAATCACGCGGCCCGCTGCCGTGGTGGGATATTCCCCTCTTCTCAACGTGAACCTCGAGGACCATGATCCCGATTTCATGAAACGTGATGCCTACCTACCGATGTCACAGGTGGAAAAGCTCAAGGACCGGTGGCTCGAGGGGCCGGACGAGATTCCTGGTGCGCAGTCGCCGATCAACGCCGACGCCAGTCTGATTCCGCCGTCGTTCCTGGTGTCCGCCGAATACGAACTGATGCGTCCGGACGTCGAGATCATGACCGAAAACTTGATCAAGGCAGGACAAGCCGTCGAAACGCACATCTGGAGTGGGCAGATCCATGCTTTCCCGGTGATCGGGAAAGCTCTTCGGGAGGGGAAGGCGATCGTCGATCTCACGATCAAGTTCCTCGAGCGAACGATGGCCTCGCAGAACCAGATCAGCGCCTGACGCTGCTTTTCAGCCGATCGATGTGAGTGTTGCGTAGTCGTCGTTGTCGAGAACGCCGTCGACGACTGCGCGAACTTCCGAGGCATGCAACGTGATCGAACCGCCGTGATTGTCGAGGAAGGCTGTGTCTGCGGCATCTCGGCCGGTCGAGATGCGCACAAGATTGCTGCGCGGCGCCAACTGCGTTGCATCGACCACGCGCCAGACGTGGTCGATATTGGCTTCGACTACGGCGTGAAAATCCATCGGATCGCAGCCCGGCGCGTAGACGGCCACCAGTCGAGCGGGAATCCCCACGGCGCGCAGCAGTGAGATGGTCAGGTGCGAGTAGTCGCGGCACACTCCGGCGCCGGCGAGCAAGGTGTCGACCGCACTGTCGGTGCCGCGACTGGTGCCGGGAACATAACTCAAATGTGTACTCACCCAGCGAGTGACTGCGAGGAGGAGTTCGGCCGGGGGAGTGGCGAGATCGAATTGCCCGGCGACAAAACCGAAGAACTTGTCGGCCTCGGCATACCGGCTGGGGCGCAGATATTTCGACACGTCGTAGTCGCTGACCGACGCCGGTTCTGCGCGGCCGATGACGGTTGCGTCGTAGCTGACGATCAGTTTGCCTGGGGCACAGTCGAGTAGGTGAATCCGGGTACCGTGTTCGGCGGTGATCTCGCGGGGTTCGAGCGGATTGCCGTCATGGACGAACGACATCGTTTCCAGCAGTTCGACACCCGGCGCGCGCGTCACCGCGATCTTGAACTCCAGGTTGGTCGCCTCGTCGATCTCGATGTCGAGCAGGGCGGCGACGGTACGTTTCATCGGGCCATCTTTACACCGAATACGGACACCCACCACCTGGGAGGATTGTGACGTGCGATCAGGCTTCGGGATAGTCGACGTCGACGCCGCTGCTGAGGTCGCTGCACTCCACCAACTCGACCCCGTGTTCGCGTAGGTAGGTGTTGGCGCCGCCGTCCCCGGTGAGTGACTTTGCAAGCGTCGGCCAGTGGTCGCGTCCGATCAGGACGGGATGGCCGGGTCTTCCGTGAAAGACAGCTCTTCGCAGTATGTTTCGTGATGGGGAAATCTGACCCACGATCCGCGTCACGGTGTCGGCGTTGAGGTCCGGGACGTCGACCAGAGAGATCGCTGCCGCATCTGCGTCGTCGATTCGCATGGCGGCTTCGAGTCCGCAGCGCAGTGACGCGCTCATTCCGTGTTGCCAATCCGATATCACCACAATGACATCGGTGGTGGGCAGTAGTTCGAGGGCGTCCTCTGCCTGCGCGCCGAGCACCACGATGACCGGTGAGAGGCCTGCGGACTGCAGTGTCGTCACCCCGTGGTGGAGCCAAGACTGACCCTCGGTGTTTGTGACGAGCGCTTTGGGTTTGCCCATGCGGGATCCGGCCCCGGCCGCCAGCAGGATCCCGCACGTAGACATGACTATGCTCCGGTGACCCGCGGACGCAGCCACTCGATCAGATCGTTCAGAACTTCTTCCTGCTCAGGCTCGTTGAAGATCTCGTGGTACAGGCCGTCGTACACCTTCAAGGTGACATCCGAAGAGCCGGCCAGATCTGCGACGAGCTTGCTGCCGGCCGGGTCCGTCAAACGGTCGTCCGAGCCGTGTTGAAGCAGTACGGGAATGGTGAGCGAGGGCAGGCGCGCCGGGAAGCCTTCCGCGGCGGTGATCATGCCGCGCGCGATGCCGGCGGGAACCTTGCCGTGGTGAACCAGCGGGTCGGCGTTGTACTTGTCGACGACCTTCTGATCACGCGATACGGCAGCAGCTTCCAGGTTCTCGACGGGCACGTCCGGGAGGTATTTGCCGACGATCTTGCCCAGCTGCATCACGATCTTCGGAGTGCCGGTTGCGATGATCACCGCAGGTCCGGACAGGGCGAGGGCTTTGAGATCGGCCTGATGGTCGAGGGCGTAGGAAAGGGCGATCGCGCCGCCCATGCTGTGCCCGAGCAGGAACTTGTCCTTGCCGGGATGTGCCGCCGTCACGATCGAGAACAACGTGTGGACGTCGTCGGTGAAGTCGGAGAATTCCTTGAGGTGAACGCGCTTGCCGCCAGAGCGTCCGTGCCCGCGATGGTCGGGTGCGTACACGATGAGCCCGAGTTCCCCGAGCCGCGCAGCAACATGGTCGTAGCGCCTCGCGTGTTCGCCGAGTCCGTGGCACAGGACGAGAACCCCGGTGGGTTCGCGGTCCGGTGTCCACACGTCGTAGACGATCTTGGTGCCGGCCACTCCGGTGAACGACGACTCTTCGTGCTGCATTGTTGCGCCCTCTCTGCGACCGGTTCCGGTACGCGGATTCTCACATGCTATTCGCCGCGTGCGCAGGGCGCGGGTGTTCAGGGTGTGAGGTCGTCGAGGAAAATTCGACACTTGTTTGTTACGTCTGGTTACATTAACTTAGGGGCGTGACCGGACAAACCGTTGATCGTTCCGACCCTGTTCCCGCCACCCGCTCGCGCCGATTGTGGCGACCCGCGGTTCGGGCCTTGCTGGACGGCGCGCTACCGCTGATCGACAAGCGAATGGCGGAATCGGTACGCCCGTTCGATCGGCCCGACATGATGCGTCCGCACCTGGCTTCGCGGAAGTTTGCGTGGACGCACTACGGGATCTTCGTTCCCCGGCTGCCAGGGCCTCTCCGTTACCTCAACACCATGACGTTGATCGGTGCAACCGGGACGGTGGTGTTCGACAACGACTATCTCGCTGCACCAGACGCGCGAAACACCGCAACCGTGCTGAGTTCCACCTCAGCGCCGGGCCATCACTTCTACCGGGCGTACGACGCTGCCGATGAGTGTGCATTCGAAGAAGATGGTTCGCGAATCGCCTTCGGTGACAACCTGATCATCGAGAACAGCTATCCGAACTTCCGTGTCACCGGGCGATACGACTCATTCGACGTCGATCTCGAGATCGTGGCAACGGACCAAGCGTCGTGGTTCGTGCGTAATCCCGTCTACGACCACGTCAGTCTGCTGGCACAGTGCTCCGGAACAATTGCGAGTCCGGATGGACCGGTGAGTATTTCGGCTCCGTGCACCGTCGAGTACGCGCGGTGCATGACACCGCAATCGTTGACTCGCCGCGCGCTTCCCGAGTCGTGGAAGCTCCCGGCCGACTTTTTCACCTACCAGATCGTTCAACTGGACGACCGGCATCAGTTGTTGCTCACCGATGTTCGAGCGTTAGGGGTTACGGCGTGCAAGCTCGCCTACATTCGGACTGTCGACGGTAGTGCGAAGGTCTTCGACGACGTCGAGTTCGACGTGCTCGAGTACGCCGACGCATTGCACGTCGACCCACAGGGTCGCGAGATGCGTGTGCCGCGCGTACTGCGTTGGCAGGTACGCGATCACGGCAGGACGGTCGTGGAGTTCGAGGCCGAGATCGACTCGGAGTGGCGCTACGGTCACGGCAAGGGATACGTCGGCGCGTATACCTACCGGGGAAGCTTCGACGGTGCGTCGATCAACGGCACCGGTTACATCGAATGGGTGGACTGCGAAGTGTAAGGCCCCTAGGGTGTATCGGTGCCTTTCGTAGACCCCGCCGCGCTGACGATTCGTCCGCAGAAGATCCTTGTCGCGGGGACTTCCGGTGCCGGAAAGACGACTCTCGCCGGTCGAATCGGGCGGCTTCTCGAGATCGAACACACTGAGCTGGACTCGCTGTTCCACGGGCCCGGCTGGATTCCGCTCGACAGTTTCGAAACCGAAGTACGACGCTTTTCCAGCGAGCCGGCCTGGGTGACCGAGTGGCAGTACGGTGCGGTGCGTCGACTTCTGGCCGAGCGTGCGGACCTGATGCTGTGGTTGGATCTGCCTCGGCGGACGGTGATGCGCCAGGTGATCACACGAACCGTGCGTCGGCGATTGCAGCGAGAGGTGTTGTGGAATCGCAACATGGAGCCGCCGCTGCATACCATTCTGTTCGATCCGGATCACGTGGTGCGCTGGGCCTGGCGAACCGACGGACGCAACGAGGAGCGAATGGCCACGGTTCTTGTCGATGTGCCGTCGTTGCCGATAGTTAGGCTTCGCAGTCGAGAAGAGATCGAGGCTGTGCTCGAAGTCCTCGGCCGTCTGCCCTCAGATCGTCTGAGCTAGGCGAAATCCCAAGTCGTCGATAGCAAACGTCGGGTGGCTTCGCCTCCTTACGGTAGCGCCGCAACCGCGCTCACTTTCGGCCCAACTGCCGCCGCGGAAGATCCGGTACGTGCCGTAAACCTCGGGGTCGTAGAGATCCCAGCACCATTCCCAGACATTGCCGATCATGTCGTACAGGCCCCAGTTGTTGGGTGTCTTGGTTCCGACGGGATGCGCTCTACCCTCTGAATTGTCGCTGTACCAGGCAATCTCGTCGATCTCGCCGTAGCGGTAGCCGGAGGTGCCGGCCTTGCATGCGTACTGCCACTCGGCCTCGGTGGCGAGCCGGTAGCCAGTTGCGCCCCGGTCCCACTGCGGAGAATCGGTGTCGACGTCTCGATATGCGGGTGTCAGACCGTCCGCGGCCGAAAGTGTGTTGCAGGTTGCGATGGCGTCCTTCCATGAAAGGTCGACCGCTGGTTTGCTCGAATCGTCCGACGAATCTCCGTGAAGCAGCGCCCTGGTGGTGAGATGGCTTGCGAGGCGGAAGGATTCGACTTTCGAGGTCCACGACGTACCTTTGCGGTCGTCCCGAAGGTGCACCTCGCCGGCAGGGATCTCGATCATCAACTCCGCTGCTCCGGTCATTCGTTCATCATCGCAGAGGTTGTCGCTCACCCGGGGAGACGCTCGAACGCTGCTTGTGGATCAAGGCCGGTGCGCATGCGCCATGCGGTCAGCGCAAGCCCGAGGCAGACCACCTGTGCCGGATCGTCGAGGGAAACACCCATCAGCTTCTCGATACGCGTGAGCCGTGCATAAAGCGACTGACGCCGAATGCCGAGGAAATCCGCGGTTCTCGCCTTGCCGCCCCGATGTGCGAGGTACGCGTCGAGCGTTCGGACGAGGTCGGCGGAATGTGCTGTGTCGTATGCGATCAGCGAACCGAGTTGCTCGGTTACGAACACGGACAGCGAAGCGGGTGTCGTTCCGGCGGCGAGCAGTCGTTGGACGCCGACGTCCCTCGCGAGGATCACTCCGGTCCGGGAGCCGAAGCGCCGCGCGATCTGGACGACTTCGCGAGCTTGCGCGACCGCAGCCCCGACGCCCGACAGATCCGCGACCGGCGTCGCCACTCCGAGCGTGCGTACCGCGGAACCGCCCGGCCCGCGGCGTAGCAGCTCGTCGGCTTCGGTGAACGCAGTCCGCACTCGAGCGGGGGATGCGGACGCCCACCCATGCGCGAGCACGATGACGTGATTGGCCGCAGTCCCGACGACACAGGAGCCGAGCACGGCCCGCACGGCGTCGCGTACTTGGTCAGCGAGCTCTCGAACCGGGGTTTGCCGATCGATGTCGACAGCGGCGACGAGGACGTGGTGCCCCTCCGACAACGGCGTCCACCCGGCCGCTGTCAGTCGCTCGGACAAGTCGCCGTGCGATGTGAGCACACCGCCCACCACGTCGGTGATCACCGATTGGGCGAGTGACTGTCTTGGGCCGAGATCGCCGTGACGGCCGAGTTCCAGAGCTACCGCGACGGCGGCGCAGTTTGCGACGGCGGTTCGGCGTGTGGTTGCCGGCCCGCACAGGACAAGTCGACCGAGTGAGTTCGTCGGGCCGCGTACGTCGTGGATAGTGCGTTCGGTCTCGGATCGCTCTGCGCCGGTTGTGCTGCGCTCGACGGTTCTGCCATCCGCGTCGAGCAGATCGACGCCGCACCCCGCGAGTCGTGACACTTTGTCGAGCAGCGCAGTCATGCCCTGGCCTGCAACCACGAGACTCAGAAGTTCTTGCCAGACAGGCTCGCCCGCTTGCGCCGAACCGAGAGTGCGGCGGAGCATGAGGTCGTGAAAGTCTTCGACCATCCGCTCGAAGGGCACTACTGCGTGCAGGGCCAAGAACGCGAGTCCCCGTCGGCGCGAAGCTTCGACGAGTTCGGGAGGGGCCGTGAGGAACGAGCGCCCGACTTCCATCACGAGTGCGACGCATCCCGCGTCCGCCAATTGGTCGATGTAGGCGGTGAGCTGCTCGGGAGACCGCCCGTGGAGACCGAGGCCCGTGGTCAGAAGGACCTCACCTCCGGACAGCAGCCCACCCATCTCGTACACCTCGGACGAATGGACCCAGCGGACCACCGCGGTATCGATGTCGCCCGCGAGCACCTCGATTGCGGCGGCCTTGAACGAGGGCATCGCAAGAACTTGTCGCAGAGTCGGGAGCATTTCTATATCGTCCGCCGAGGGGGCACTTCGTCATAGAGCTAGTTCTGCCGAACTGACAGGTTGTCCCTTGTCGGGCTGTTACCACCGTGGTCGGATTGTGACACGAGCCACAATCGACGATTTTGGTCAGACTCCAGGAGCGCACATGAATCATCCGGCACACACCGATGAGTATTTTCTCGGACTTGCGATCGAACAGGCGAAGATCGGTTGGGAGGAGGGCGGCGTGCCGATCGGCGCGGCGCTGATTCACCGCGGCGAGGTTCTCGCAGTCGGACGTAACCGTCGGGTCCAGATGAACAGCGCCATCCGTCATGGAGAGACCGACTGCATCGAGCGCGCCGGACGACTGCCGGCCTCGGTGTATCGCGAGTGTGTCCTCTACACGACTTTGTCGCCGTGCTTCATGTGCGCCGGAACGGCGCGCCTGTACGAGATCCCGCGAATCGTGGTCGGCGAAAATCGTTCCTTCGAGGCATCGGAGGAATGGTTGCGCAGCAGCGGAATTCAGGTCGACGTCGTCGACGACGCGGAGTGTGTGGCACTGATGGACCGCATGCTGGCCGAGCGCCCGAGCCTGTGGCTCGAAGACATCGGCGAAGTTGTATGAGCAGCGCCGTCGAACCTGCCACGGTCGCAGGCGATTCGGAGTGCCCAGGCCACCCGGTCGATCCTGACTATCCCGTCACTCCGGTTCCGCTTCATGCACGAAAGCCGTTCTTCTCGCTCGCGGTGGTGTTGTTGGGGTTCACCATCTTCACGCCGACGATGTTGGCCGGAGCAGCGCTCGGTACCGCGTTCTCGTTCTGGAAACTGATGGTGGTGATCGCCGCCGGATCCGCCATCTTGGGAGTCTACGTCGCCATGATGGGGTTCGTCGGAGCCCGAACCGGACTGACTACAGTTGTGATGGCGCGCTACAGTTTCGGCACTCGCGGGTCCAAGCTCGCTTCGATCCTGCTGGGCGGTACTCAGATCGGCTGGTACGGAGTCATCATCGGCACGATCGGTGATCTCACCGCGCAGGCATTGGGCTGGGAGTCCTATCTCGCGCGGGCGTCGGTGATGATCGCGGCGAGCATCTTGATGTGCGTCACCGCCTGCTACGGCTACCGCGGAATGTATTGGGTCTCGCTCGTCTCGACGCCCTTGATCCTGGCGTTGGCCTGCTGGGTCGTATTCCGGTCCCTCGAGGAAGTCGGTGGGTTCTCCGGCCTGGTCTCGGTTCAACCGCAGACGACCATGACGATCGCGCTCGCAATCACCACTGTGGTCGGCACGTTTGTATCGGCGGGAACGCAAGCGCCCAACTGGACCAGGTTTGCCCGTTCCGGATCACAAGCGGTGTGGGCCTGCGTTATCGGGTTCCTCCTCGGAAACGGATTGATGATCCTGTTCGGTGCCATCGGAGCTATCACGTTCCACGAGGGTGACTTCGTGTTGATCCTCTACAACCTCGGGCTTGTCGGCTGGGGCCTGGTCTTGCTGTTCGGAAACCTCTGGAAGAGCAACGCAGACACCGCATACGCATTCGGAGTGGCCGGTGCCGAACTGTTCAGAAAGCCCCGCAAGACCCCGTTCGTCATCGGTGGATGTGTGATCGGCACGGCGCTCGCTCTGACCGGTGTGCACAACCATCTGGTCGACTACCTGAGCCTGCTCGGAACTTTCATCCCGCCATTGGGCGGCGTGATCATCGCTGACTTCCTGTGCCGGTGGCGGCGAGGCATCCCCGAGGGGTACACCCCGCAGCCGGTCCACTGGCGAAACCTGGCCGTCTATGCCGTCGCAGCGTTCCTCGCTTGGCTTTCCGGTGAGTTCGAGGTGGGAATCCCGCCGCTGATCGGAATCGTGGTAGCCATTGCACTGACGATGTTCCTGCACAAGGCGTTTGGCAACAGATCGGCAGATCGGGAGGTCTCGACCTCCACCGTCTGAATCATGCTTCAGGCACCAGCGAGCCCCCGGCGGTATCGACCGCGCCGGGGGCTCGCGTAATTGATGGAAAGGGTAGACGATTCCGTCTCAACCGTCAGCGCAGAACAGGCAGGTAAGGTGCCTCGATTCCCTGCTCTTCGAACGCAGTCAGCGCCGAGCGTGCAAATGCGCGCTGGACTGCCCATTGGCGCCCAGGCTTGACCTGCGCCGTCACTCGAATGGTAATTGCCTCGGCAGTAACCGAATTGACTCCCAGCATCTCCGGCTTGTCGATCATGTCCGCCCTGATCGGTTCGGACTCTGCCGCCTCGAGGACAGCTCGCGTCGCCACCTCACACGCTTTGTGCACGTTCGCATTGTGGGCGATCGGGAGATCGAGAACTGCAGTGGCGTAACCCTGACTCATGTTACCCACTCGCAGGATTTCGCCGTTGCGGCAATACCACAAGGTGCCGTTGACATCTCGAATCGTGGTGACGCGCAGGCCCACTGTTTCGACGGTGCCGACCGCGTCGCCGAGATCGACGACGTCGCCGACACCGTACTGATCCTCGAGCAACATGAAGATGCCGGAGAGGAAGTCACGCACCAGGTTTTGTGCACCGAAACCGATGGCAAGGCCGATGACGCCGGCGGATGCGATGAACGGCGCGACGTTGATCCCGAGGATGCCGAGAATCTGCAGCACACACCAGACCAGGATGACGATGGACACCGTCGATTTGAGTACCGAACCGATGGTCCGGGCTCGCTGCGATCTGCGCTCGTTCACCTTGGCGTTCGGAGACTTGCGAGGCTTCGACATTCGATCGATCCCGCGGTGCAGTGCGAAGCGCAGAACGACTGCGAGTGCCACGTAGATCGCGATCTCGACGGGTCGGTGAATCAACCAGTCTCGGTTGGTATCGGTCAGTTCCCATGCTTGTATTTCGGAAATCATCTCCATACAGTCTACGGATTCGGGCCGATCCGGGCATCGGTGCAGGGCAGACGGTCCAAAGCCGAACAGGCAGCTAGGCTTACGCCATGGCTGCGTTCACTGGCATACCCGTTGCTGCACTCGATTTCTACGAAGACCTGGAAGCCGACAACAGCAAGACCTGGTGGGCAGCGCACAAGGAGACGTACGACGAAGTGGTTCGTCGTCCGATGGCGTCGTTGACCGCGGCGTTGGAGGACGAATTCGGCACGGCCAAGCTCTTTCGGCCGTATCGTGACGTTCGATTCTCGAAGGACAAGATCCCGTACAAGACGCACCAGGGAGCGTTCGTCGGTCTCGCCGAGAGCTGCGGCTACTACGTGCAGATCGACGCGGCAGGGTTGATGGTGGCCGGTGGTTTCTACGCCAGCAGTTCGGAGACCATCGCGCGTTATCGTGCGGCTGTCGACGACGACGTTCGAGGGCCGGAGCTCGAGAAGATCCTGGCCTCCGTCGAGAAGGCCGGATTCACGATCGGCGGCGACAAGCTCAAGACGGCGCCTCGCGGATACACGGTCGATCACCCGCGGATCGAATTGCTGCGTCACAAGTCGCTGACTGCTGGTCGTAGTTACCCAAGCCCGTCGTGGCTGGACAGCGCCAGGACATTGAAGGAAGTTCGCACAGCGTGGCGCGCACTGACGCCTTTGGTCGAATGGTCCGGACAGGTGCTCGGACCGAACTGACCGTCCGACAGAAAAGTGTGACGTAGCCGTAGGAGAGTTCACCTCGAGTTCATCGAAACTCGAGACGCCTGGGGCTAGCGTGGTGTGTGTAACCGAAAGTTTCGGCCCCGCTTCGAGTCGCAGCGCCGCAGTTCGAAGCCATTTTCTCTCGATCGACATCGTGAACAACCCGTGTCAGTGGAGACCATCATGGCTATGTTTCTCGCTCTCGTTCTGATCATCTCGGTCCTCGGAATCGTCGGCACCTACCTCGCGTTCAGTGCGGTCTACTTCGTCGAGATGCGCAAACTCGACAAGTAAGGGGTGCGAATTGGCCTGATTCGACTATTTCTGGGCCGATCGCGACGACCCTCCCTGCGTACGCTGTTAGGGCATCCTTATCCGCTCGCAACAGTGGATGATTCATTTCTTTTGGAGGTTCGACACGCATGCCCGCTCAATCCACGCTCTTGCTTCCCGAGGGCTACTCCGACAACCGCCTCGTTTCGGACCTCACACGTCGGCAGTTCGGCTTCGGTGCCGGGATCGCCGGGCTGGGCGCGTTCCTGGCGGCCTGCGGTGACAGCGGGAGCAGTTCGGGTGAAACCGAAATGCTTTCTGTGACGACACCTCTCGGAACGTACGACATTCCTGTCAATCCGAAGAGGGTTGTCGCGATCGACTCGCGGCTCGATCTGGAACCTGCTGTAGCTCTGGAACTTCCGCTCGTCGGCTACACGTACGCCCAGGCGACACCGTGGGTGCCTATCGATTCGTCGGTACCGTTCCTGTCGGAGATCCCCAACCGCGAGCAGATCTTGGCGCTCGAGCCCGACCTGATCGTGTGCCTGAACTACGAGAGCGAGTGGTGGCCGGTGGCCGAGATGTCCACCATCGCACCGGTTTTGACGACAGAGTTCACCGACGACTGGCGCACAAACCTCTCGCGGTTGTCGGGCTGGCTCGGTCGAACGGCCACACTCGATCGATTGACGCTCGACTACGACAATCTGATTTCCGACATCCGCAGTCGTCATGCCGAGAAGATTGCGTCCAAGACCGTCGCCAGTGTCTCGTTCATGCCGGACACGAACACGCTGTACGTCACGAGCATCCGTACCTCCGAGAAGGGCGACAAGCCCAGCGACATGACGCTCGGCGACATCGGTGGCAAAACCGCCACCTCGGAGGGGCTCGATCCCGAGGGCGGCGTCAGCCTCGAAGGCCTCGACGTGCTGGCCGGCGTCGACGGCTTCATGATCACCGAGAACGAGGACAGTGCCGCGTACCAGGCATTGGTGGCGAGCAAGCTGTGGCAGCGACTCCCGGCAGTGCAGGCGGGCAACGTCACCAGTCTGGGTGGCTCCACGTTCTACGGTTCGATCTACACGATTTCGTACGTGGCACAGGGTTGGGATGCCCTGTACAACAAGATCAGCTGAAGCCTCTGCCGACCGGACCGATGAGTTTAGGTAACGCGGGCGGTCTAATCAGGTAGGCATTGACCAGACCTGAGGAGATCGACGTGCAAACAGAGCAATCCCCAGCGGTAGTGCAATCCCGCGACGGTACGACCATCGCATACGAACGCTCCGGTGCCGGACCAGCAGTGGTCCTGGTCGCCGGAGCGTTCTGCGACCGCGGATGGTTCGATTCCCTGGCTGCAGAGTTGGCGGCGGACTTCACGGTGTATTCGTACGACAGGCGCGGACGCGGGGACAGCGGTGACAGTCGCGCGTTCTCGATCGACGCCGAGGTGGAGGACTTGCGGGCGGTCGTCGCTGCCACCGGTGAAACACCGCTCGTTTACGGATTGTCGTCGGGTGCCGCGCTGGCTTTGGAGGCCGCTGCGCAGGCCGTTCCGATGCGTAAGCTCGCCGTCTACGAGGCGCCGTACATGGACGACGACCAGCGTGACGAGACTGCCCAAAGTGACCTGGAGCGATTGATTGCGGGCGGCGACAGGGAAGGTGCTGTGACGCGTTTTCTGGATCTGACCGGTGCATCCGCGGAGATGGTCGACGAGATCAAGCGGAGTGCCGATTGGCCCGACATGTGCGCCATCGCGCACACCTTGCCTTACGACGTCGCGGTGTGTGATCACGGCTGTCAGTCGCTCGACTGGCTTGCCTCCATTACCGTCCCTACATTGGTCATGTACGGCGGTAACAGTGGTCAATGGGCACCTGCCTCGGCGACGAGAATCGCTGCAAAAGTCTCGGGGACAAAGACTTTGGAGATCCCCGGTCAGGGTCACGGCGTTGCCGACGACGCTATTGTCCCGGCTCTGCGTGAGTTCTTTTCCGGCTAATCGCTGTGCGGCGAAAACGATCGTCAACCTAGGGTTGACGTTTTCGATTGCGTCAACCTATGGTTGACGCATGAGCAAGCCAGTGGAAATGACCAACAAGGTTCGACTCGACGACCTCATCGACGCGATCAAGAAGGTGCACACCGATGCTCTCGACCAACTCTCCGACGCCGTGATTGCCGCTGATCATCTCGGTGAAGTTGCAGATCACCTGATCGGTCACTTCGTCGACCAGGCGCGCAGGTCGGGAGCGTCGTGGACGGAGATCGGCGCGAGCATGGGTGTCTCGAAGCAGGCTGCGCAGAAGCGTTTTGTTCCCAAGGCGCCGAGTGATCAGAAGCCGATGGATCCGAACGAAGGGTTCAACCGGTTCACTCCCCGGGCGAAGAACGTCGTCATGGCCTCGCAGAACGAAGCCCGCGCCGCCGGTAACGCAGAGATCCGGCCGGAGCACCTGCTCCTGGGGCTCGTCGAGGAGCCTGCCGGGTTGGCTGCGAAGGCGATAGTGGCGCAGGGGGTGGAGCTCGGATCCGTCCGAGCTGCAGTGGCCGGTGTACTACCGGCTCCGACTTCCGAACTACCAGAACTCATTCCGTACGACGCTCGTGCGCGCAAGGTCCTGGAACTGACGTTCCGTGAGGCTCTTCGCCTGGGCCACAACTACATCGGAACCGAGCACATCCTGCTCGCACTGCTCGAACTCGAAGACGGATCAGGTGTTCTGGCTGATCTCGGAATCTCGAAGTCGGTGGCGGAGTCGAACATCGTTGGAGCGTTGGCCGTCATTCAGGATCAGTGATTCAGAGGTGAATCCGATGCAGAAGAGGGCCGCACCCTTGCGGGTGCGGCCCTCTTCTTGTGTCACTGATCAGACAGCGCGCACATTGGTGGCCTGAGGACCCTTCTGGCCCTGGCCAACCTCGAACTCCACACGCTGGTTCTCGTCGAGCGACTTGTAGCCGTTGCCCGAGATTTCAGAGTAATGAACGAACACGTCCGGTGTTCCGTCGTCGGGAGCGATGAAACCAAAGCCCTTTTCGCCGTTGAACCACTTCACGATGCCCTGTGCCATACCGATACTCCCTACAAACTCGATCCGGGCCCTCACATCGAAGTCCCGATCTCGATATGTCTATCCTCCCACGCCGCGCAAGTCGAACGGTGGGCGACGTGCAAAAGACGGTAATTCGGAAGCTTTCGAGGAGGGAATGGCAACTGATCTTCGACTGATTTTCGACGCTGGAGCGACCCGATCGCAGAAGGCAGGGACTGGTGGCTCGCCCAACTGCCTGCGGTGATAGATCAGCGGGAATGTACTTGTCCGCTCGAGAACGGTCCATTTTTATCGCTCCGATCTCTCGGAATCGCAAACGTAGGAACCCTATGGAAGATGAGGGTGGGCTAACCTCTCTTTCGCTGTGCCCTCGGCGCGCGCAGCAGTCGCCGAGAAGGAGAGTGCATACATGTACGGAACGATTTGTGAATCCACGACGTCTGAACTTGTGGACCAGCTCAGTCGCCGCGGGTTCTTCGGGGTCGGCGCACTGGCGGCGGCCGCCATCCTTGCGGGGTGTTCGACTACATCAGATGCTTCTGATGCCGGCGAACAACGTGAGGTGATCAATGCGCTCGGAACCACCACGATCTCGGGAAAGCCGGAAAGGATCGTTGTTGCCAGCGACTTCACGGATCTGGAATTCCTGCTCTCGCTCGGCGTTCACCCAGTCGCCTACGGCAACACAGGATCGTGGGACCGCGGTTCACTGCCTTGGCAGAGCACCGCGGGAATAGCCGACCTCGAAAGCTTCGGCACCACAGGCGAAATCAACCCGGAAATCATCGCGCGCTACTCGCCGGACCTCATCATCGGAATGAAGACTTATCTCGAACCTGCAGCCGAGAGGCTCAGTCAGATCGCTCCGGTCATCGCGCTGGACTGGACCACCTCGTGGCGTGACGGCGTCGCCACGGTCGGGCAGGCCGCATTTGTCGACGAGGCTGCTGCTGCAGCGATCGCCCGGACCGACGCTCTGATCTCCGACACCGCAGCTTCCCTGAACGGCTTGGGTGGCAAGACGATCATGATCGGCTCGATGTACGGCGATCAGTTGTATGTGCAGGGGGATGCCAGTGCGCCCGGGGTTCTGCTGCGCGAACTCGGACTCGACTATCGCGGATACAACGCCGAGCAGATGACTGCGCTGTCGATGGAGCAGGCGGAGGTACTCGCACCCGCAGACATTTTGCTCAGCCTCGCTTCTGATCAGGAAGCGACGACGAGGTTGGAGAACTTCGCAGTTTTCCAGAACCTCCCCGCGGTGAAGGCGCGAGCCTATGCGCCGGTCGAACTTCTGCTCTCGAATGCCTTTGTCGACAATTTCGGTCCACTGAGCGCGCCGTACGCCTTGCCGCAGCTCGCCGAGGTCTTGACCGGGCTTGCGGCGGGCCAGGGAAAACAACTCCCCTGACCTCGCTTCTGAGCGTACGGACCCTGCGTCGGCCTAGCATCGAAACATGGTGGACATAGATCTGACGGGCCGCGCCGCAGTAGTCGGCGGATCACAACCGCTGCGAGCGATACTCGAAACCCCCACTACCCCCGGCCCGTGGCCGGGGGTAGTGATGATTCACGAGGCCTTCGGGCTCGAGGAGGTGATGCAGCGGCAAGCCAAGCGGCTGGCCGCTGCGGGATTCCTGACGCTCGCTGTCGACCTCTACAGCGCGGGCGGGGCGAAGCGGTGCCTAGTGCCCACCATGACGTCGATGCTTCGAGGACACGGCAAGGCGTTCACCGACATCGAAGTCGCTCGCAGTTGGCTGGTGGAATCCCGGGACTGCACCGGAAAGATCGGTGTCATCGGATTCTGCATGGGCGGCGGCTTCGCGCTGGTCAGCGCCGGAGATTTCGACGCTGCCTCGGTCAATTACGGTCAGCTTCCACGCAAACTCGATGAGGCCGTGGTGGATGCGTGCCCGATCGTCGGGAGTTTCGGAGGCAAGGACTTTTCGCTCCGGGGTGCTGCAGCGAAGCTGGAGACGGCGCTCAGCAATGCCGGTATCGAGAACGACGTCAAGGAGTACCCCACCGCCGGCCACGCGTTCCTCAACGACGCGGAGGCCGGACCCAAGGTGCTTCGTCCTTTGGAGCGCATTCTCGGAATCGGTCCCGATCCTGTTGCAGCACAGGATGCCTGGAAGCGAATCGACTCGTTCTTCGAGCGCCACCTGGCGTGATCAGCGACTGGTTCTCTCGCCGCCGTTGACTGCCAATACCTGACCGGTGATCTGCCGGGCACCCGGTGAGGCCAAGAAATGGACGGCTGATGCGATGTCGTCCGGGGTTCCGGCGCGCTTGGTGCTGGTGGATTCGATCAGCATCGCGCGACGCTCGTCCGTCAGAAAGTCCCGGAAGAACTCGGTGTCGGCGATGTAACCGGGGGAGACGATGTTCGCGGTGATGCCTTCTGGGCCCAGTTCGGCGGCCAGATCGATATTCCACGTGGCAACTGCTGCTTTGGCAGCGCCGTACGCTCCAGCTCCCTTGTCGGCGGCAATCGATCCGATGGTGATGACGGCACCGCCACTGGGGATTCGATCTCGAACTGCTGCTGTGGTCAACACTGCCGAGATCAGATTGGAGTCCAGATTGGCCCGCCACCCGGCGGCCAGGGATTCCAGATCTGACGGCGCTTCGCGATCGAAGTCCGTGTTGCCGCCGGCGCAGTGCACCACGACGTCGATGGTTCCCGGAAGTGAATCCTGCAGCCGCTTCAGGTCTTTCGGGTCGGAGTTGTCACACGTCAAGGCGTGAACATTATCGCCCAACTCCTCCGCGGTCTTTTCGAGTGTTTCCGTGCGTCGGCCGGTGACAAAAACTGTGTCTCCGTCTCGGGCGAACGCCGCTGCAACTGCGCGTCCGATCCCTGTTCCGCCGCCGGTTACCAGAACTGTGCGTGTCATGCCTACCTCCGTGAGCTACGTTTAGACCTATACGAAGAACGTATCATTTAGAGCTAAACGAGGTGTGCAGTGGTGGGCGACTACAACCCGGACGACGCGGTGGACGCGGTCGCGTTGGCCTGGCTTCGCGAAAGGCCGGGCACGCCGGTAGAGGGCATCGGCATCGTGACCAGGCTGTGGATGTGCGCCAAGCTGCTCGGTGAGGATCGCCGACGGGTACTCGCCTCGGCCGGTGCGGACACCGCGACGCTGGACCTGCTCAGTGTCCTGCGGCGATCCGGCGAGCCGTATCAGTTGACGACTCGCCAGATCACCGAGCAGACCGGAGTCACGGCCGGTGCGATCTCGCAGCGACTCGCGCGCGCGGAGAATGCGGGTCTGGTGGAGAGGTCTTCCGCCGCGGAAGGGTCACGAATAGTGCTCGTGACCCTCACTGCCGCCGGTCACGAACTGGTGGAGCAATTGGTGGACCGAGTCCTCGGCCGTGAAGCCGGACTGACGTCGATTCTCACCGAGCAGCAGCAGGCCGAACTCACCGACCTGCTGCGTGTCTTTCTCGACGGCCTACGCGGCGAACTCGGTGACTCCGGCGTCCCGCACGTCGGGGCTTGATCAGGACAGGCGCTCGAAGACCGCAGCCAGGCCCTGCCCGCCGCCGATGCACATCGTCTCGAGGCCGTAACGCGCTTCGCGACGGTCCATCTCGCGCAACAGGGTGGCCAGGATTCGTCCACCCGTAGCTCCGACCGGATGTCCGAGGGAGATGCCGGAGCCGTTGGGGTTGATGCGTGGGTCGTCGGCCTCGAGATTCCAGCTCTGCAGGACTGCAAGTGCTTGTGCCGCAAAGGCTTCGTTGAGTTCGATGACGTCCATGTCCGCCAGGGTCAATCCGAGGCGGCCGAGTGCCTTCTCCGACGCCGGTACGGGGCCGATGCCCATGGTGCGCGGCGGAACGCCCGCAACGCTCCAACTCGCGAGGCGTGCGAGCGGTCGCAGTCCGAGGGTACGAGCTTTGTCGGCGGTGGTGACGATCGCCAGTGCTGCGCCGTCGTTCTGACCGCTGGCATTACCTGCAGTCACGGTGGAGTCGGGGTCGATCTTTGCGCGCATGGGACGAAGGCGCGCAAGCGATTCCATCGAGGTGTCGGCGCGTGGATGCTCGTCGGTGTCGACGAGCAGGGCCTCGCCCTTGCGCTGCGGAACGGATACCGGAACGATTTCTTCGGCGAAGACGCCGTTCTTCTGTGCGGCGACTGCACGCTGATGGGATTGAACCGCGAGTGCATCTTGATCCTCGCGGCTGATGGAGAACTCGGCGCGCAGGTTCTCTGCCGTTTCGATCATTCCGCCGGGAACCGGGAAGTCACGTCCGCCGGCTGTGACGCGGGCCCGCGCGAGACGATCGCTGAGCGCAACTCCTTCACCCTTGACGCCCCAACGCATTCCGGTTGCGTAGAACTCGGCCTGGCTCATCGACTCGGCACCGCCCGCGAGGACCAGGTCACTGCCACCGGACTGAACCTGCATGACGGCCTGGATGACTGCCTGTAATCCCGACCCGCACCGGCGATCCACCTGCATGCCGGGAACATCGATGCCCAGACCCGCGTTGAGCGCCGCGATGCGTCCGATCGCCGGAGCCTCACCGTTCGGCGAAGCCTGGCCGAGAATGACGTCGTCGATCTCCGCGCCGGAAATGCCGGTACGCGTGACGAGTTCGGTGATCAGCGTCGAGGCGAGATCTTCCGGGGCTACGTCACGGAAGACACCGCCGAAGCGGCCGACAGGGGTACGGAGCGGTTCACAGATGACAACGTCAGGCATTGGTTCTTCCTTGGGTCTGCTCGGTCAGCGGGTGGCAGCCGAGTGATTGTTGGACGACTGAGTACGTCCGAGATCGACGGAGATGGCGTCCGCGGTGGCGACTGCGGCCGGAACCAGTTCACCGCGAACAGCTTCGGCGCTGTAGCGGGCGGCTTGGGTGGAGATGTTGACGGCCGCGACCACGTCACCGGTCGCGTCCCGGATGGGTGCGGCGAGCGAGCGCAGACCCTCTTCGAGTTCCTGATCGACAATCGCGAACCCGTCGGCGCGAATCTTCTCGAGTTCGGCACGCAGTCCGTCGGCGGTGGAGATGGTCTTGCCGGTCAGGCGGGCGAAGGACACTCGGGCGAGGTAGGCGTCCAGTGCGTCGTCCGGCAAGCCTGCGAGCAGAACTCGACCCATGGATGTGGCGTACGCGGGAAAGCGCGTGCCGATGGTGATGGACACCGTCATGATGCGGCTGACCGGAACACGAGCCACGTACACGACGTCGTCACCGTCGAGGATCGACACGGACGTGGATTCACGGACCTTGGCGGACAAGGCTTCCAGATGCGGCCCGGCGATCTCGGGAAGGGACAGACTGGAGAGGTAGCTGTAGCCGAGTTCGAGGACACGGGGCGTCAACCAGAACACCGAACCGTCAGTACGTACGTATTCGAGTTCGACGAGTGTGAGCAGGAAGCGGCGAGCGGTCGCACGCGTGAGATCGGTGTGCCTGGCAACCTCGCTGAGGGTGCGACGCGGGTGCTCACCGTCGAAAGCCTTGATGACGGAAAGCCCACGGGCCAGCGACTGCACGTAGTCCGGGGACGGTCCCGGCGCCTGCTCGCTGCTGTTCTCACTCATGTTGTCTCGTTCTCCTCAGGTTCGGCCGAGAGGTCCGCGAGTGCTTGCTTTCCCAGCGCAAAAGCCAAGTTGCTGTTCGGCACACCCGCGTAGACCGCGGTATGGAGAAATACTTCCACGAGTTCGTCGGGATCGATCCCGGCACGCAGCGCAGCGCGAATGTGCATGTCGAGTTCGTGTTCGTTGCCGACGGCGGTGAGGATCGCGAGAGTGAGGAGCCTGCGGGTGTGGTGATCGAGGCCGGGGCGCGACCAGATGTCACCCCACGCCGTGCGAGTGATGAAGTCCTGGAAAGGGGCGGTGAACTCGGTGGCACCGGCAATGGAACGGTCGACGTGGGCGTCGCCGAGCACCTGGCGTCGTACGGTCATGCCGGCCGACACCGCGGCGCTACGTTGGGCGAGCGCAGATGTGTGCGAGGCAATATGCGTTGCAAGTAGTTTGGTGACGCGCCCGGCTTGTTCGACGTTGGCCAGGTGTGCGCCCGGATCGACCACGTGCAGTACCGCATCGGCGATGCCGTCGGCGATCGCGCTCAACGTCGACGGAGGCGTCGCCGGATCCTGCTCGCCAGCGATGAGGAGCGTCGGAGCGACGATGCGGGCCAGGTCGTTGCGGCCGTCCCACGTCGAAAGCGCCTCGCAGCAGGCGGCATAGCCCTCGTCGGGTGTGGCTTCGACCATCGCGACGTGACGGGCGACAAGCTCCGGATCGTTCTCGGCCAGTCCCGGCGTGAACCAGCGTCCGACGACGGCGGCCGCGATGGATGCAATACCGTCCGCACGGACAGCCCGAGCACGATCGATCCACGGTTGAGCCGGGGCGAACTGCGAGGACGTGCACATCAATGTCAACGTCTCGACGCGAGTGGGGTGGTGCGCGGCGATCCATTGGCTGACAGCGCCGCCGAGGGAGAGCCCGACGAGATGTACGGACTCGAGTTCGAGCGAATCGAGGAGAGCGATGACATCGCCGGCGAGATCGGCAATTGAGTAGGGGCCCGTAGGCACCGGTGACTTGCCGTGGCCGCGATGGTCGACGGCGATGACGCGGTAGCGATTCGACAGCGCGTGAATCTGCGGCTGCCACATGGACAGATCGGATCCGAGTGAACCCAGGAGAACCACTGCCGGGGCATCGAGATTGCCGGTCTGTTGAAAGTTGAGCGCGACGCTCATCGAGATCCTCCTGTGGGGCGTTCGGCGAGGGCGCGGTCGACCAGATCGGTGGCGTGGCCCAGATAGTGTGCGGGGTCGAGTAGTTCGGCGATCTCGGTTTCGCTCAGGTGCTCTGCGATGGCGGGATCACGATCCAATCTGGTTCCGGAAGTGGCTGCCGCGGTGACGATGTCGCGCGCTCGATCAGTGTGTGCGGACAGGGCCTTGGTGACACGCTCGGCGAGAATCAGGCCACCGGTGATGTCGAGATTGCGAGCCATCGACTCGGTGTGTACTTGCAGGCCGGTGAGGCTCACGGAAAGCTGGTGCGCCGCTCCGCCTGCCAGACGCAGGAGATCGGTGACGGTTTCCCACTCGGCGTGCCAGGGGCCTGCGGCGCGAGCGAATTCGTGATCCATGTTCGACAGGGCTGTGGCCACCAGCGCGGGAGCACGTCGCGCTGCCGCGCGGGCGGTGATCGCGGCAACCGGATTCTGCTTGTGCGGCATGGCCGATGAGCCGCCCGGAGCGCTCTCGGCAACCTCGGACAGTTCGGTGGACGCCATGACGGTGATGTCGGTGGCGGGCTTGGAAACGGCGCCGGCGACGATACCGAGTGTGGTCGCGAGTTCTGCGATGGTCACGCGGTCGGTGTGCCAGGGAGCAACCTGCCTGGCCAGGCCGAGTTCGTCTGCCAGTGCATCGGCGATCCTGAGCCCGTCGGGATACAACGCAGCGAGTGTTCCTGCGGCTCCGCCGAATTGAACCGGCAACGTGGACAGCACGATCTCGAGGCGAATCGCTGCGGCGTCGAGTGCGGTGAACCAACTCGATGCCAGTAGCCCGAAGGTGGTCGGAAGTGCTTGTTGTCCCAGGGTTCTCGCGACCATAGGAGTAGAGCGATGGAGGCGGGCGAGGTGGGCGGCGGAATCGGCGGCGCGCGTCAGGTCGGCAAGAACGACCGCGCCCGCGCGTCGCGTCAACAGCATGAGAGCATCATCCATGATGTCCTGGCTGGTGGCTCCCGGATGCACCACGGAGGCAGGCACACCTTCCTGTCCGACCCTTTCGCGCAGCATCTTCACCAGCGGAATGACGGGATTTCCGCCGGCGGCCGACGCGCGGCCGAGCGCCACGATGTCCAGACCGCCCGGTTGTGAGAGTTCGGCCGCGGCAGCAGCCACCGCGGCGCAGTGTTCCCCGTCCGCCAATCCGACTGTGGCCATCGCACAACTCAGCGCGGCTTCCACGTCGAGCAACGCGGTGACCCACGCCTGGTCGGACAGGTGTTCCGCTACTCGGGTGGCCCCGAACACCGGATCGAACAGTGCGCCGCGAGTGGGCATGTGTACTCCTCTACAGTTCGAAGAAGGGCGTCTCGACGCCGTTCGCGTCCTCGTCCTGAACATAGACCGTCCAGGAGTACCCACCGTCGACCTTGGTTGCAACCAGCTTCGCGCGTTCGGTTTCGCTCAGTGAGGACAGCACCGGATCTGTTGCGTGTGCGTCGGTGTCCTCGGGGAAGTACAAGCGGGTGACCAGGCGGTCGAGCATGCCGCGAGCGAAGACCGACACGTTCACGTGTGGGGCCTCGTTCGCATCCGTTTCAGTGGGCTGCGCACCGGGCTTGACAGTGTGGACCAGTGCAGTGCCCGTGGGATCCGCTGCGCTGCGGGCGCATCCGCGAAAACCAGCCGGAGTGAGCTCCACTGCGCCACGGGGATCGTCCGGATGGTTGAAGCGTCCGAGCGTATCGGCCTGCCATGTTTCGATCATCGCGTCGGCGACGGGTGTACGGGCGCCGTCGATCACCGTGATGGCCAGCGTGATTCGTCCGGGGGCATCGGCGGGAGCGGCGTCGGGGCCGTCCGTCCAGGGGAGGCCGATGTGCCAGTACGGCCCGACGGTCTGAGAGGGCGTGACACCGAAGGGGGCGGTGGTGAAGTCGCCGGGGACGACCGGATAAGTGGGTGCGGGCTTCGCGGTGTGATCAGTCATCGTGGTCTTCCTCGTTCTCGAATACGGAGGCGTTACGGCCGCGCAGGACGATGTCGAAGCGGAACCCGAGAGCCCAGTTGGGGACTGTGGCGTCGTAGTCGAAGACGCTGACCATGCGGTGACGTGCTGCTTCGGGTACCGCGTTGTAGATCGGGTCCTGGAAGAACATCGGATCGTCGGGGAAGTACATCTGCGTCACGAGGCGCTGCGTGAATGCCGTGCCGAACAGCGAGAAATGGATGTGTGCCGGTCGCCAGGCGTTGTCGTGGTTCATCCACGGGTAGGCGCCCGGCTTGATCGTGGTGAAGCTGTAGTGGCCGTTCGCGTCGGTGACGCAGCGACCCAGGCCGTTGAAGAACGGATCCAGCGGCGCGGGCCAGTTGTCGCCGGTGTGGCGGTAGCGTCCACCGGCGTTGGCCTGCCACACCTCGAGCAGTGTGTGGGGGACGGGTTTTCCGTCGCCGTCGAGTACGCGGCCGTGAACGACGATGCGCTGTCCCTGTGCTTCGCCGCCGTTGGCAATGGTCAGGTCGTTTTCGCCGGCGCCGACGCGATCTTCGCCGAATACCGGCCCGGTGAGCTCCGTGAGCCGCTGGGGGAGCAGCTTCAGCGGCTGCTTCGGGTGGCGAAGGGAAGTCGTCTTGTAGTCCGCGAAATCGGCCGGGGCGTTGACGCCAGTCGGCCGCTGGTACCTCGGCGGTAGATGCAGCATAGGGAACCTCGTCGTTCGGTTACGTGAAGTTGTTCGCAATGTGTACATGTGTTGCGCTCTGCGAACAGAATAGTTCGTAGATGTGACCCAGGCAATGCCGGGGGCGAAAAATGTTCGTTATGCGGACGGGGGTTCACAATACGTACGGGTCGCGCTACTGTGATCGACATGATGGACAAAGTCATTCCCACTGCTGCCGAGGCCGTCGCCGACGTGCCGGACGGCGTCACGATCGCTGTCGGAGGTTTCGGGCTCGTCGGAGTGCCGGAAATCCTCATCGATGCGCTCCTCGAGCAGGGCGCGACATCACTCGAAACGGTGAGCAACAACTGCGGCACCGACGGGTTCGGGCTCGGAGTGCTTCTGGAGAAGGGGCGTATCCGTCGTACTGTCAGCTCGTACGTCGGCTCCAACAAGGAGTTCGCGCGTCAGTACCTTTCTGGTGAGCTGGAAGTAGAACTCACGCCGCAGGGCACGCTCGCCGAGCGCATGCGCGCCGGGGGAGCGGGCATCCCCGCGTTCTTCACCCCGGCCGGCGTCGGCACCCAGGTCGCCGACGGCGGCCTGCCACTGCGTTACGACGGCAGCGGCGGCATCGCAGTTGCCAGTCCGCCCAAGGAAACTCGTGACTTCGACGGCGTCACCTACGTGATGGAGCGCGGCATCGTCGCCGACTATGCACTGGTCCATGCCTGGAAAGGTGACCGGCATGGCAACCTCGTCTACCGCGCGAGTACCCAGAACTTCAATCCGGCTGCAGCAACGTCGGGGCGCATCACCATTGCGCAGGTCGAGCACCTCGTAGAGCCGGGTGAGCTCGACCCCGCCGAGATCCACACGCCGGGCATTCACGTTCAGCGTGTTGTCCACGTCGGCCCCGTGACGGTCGGCATCGAGAATCGGACGGTACGAGCATGACTTCTGTACTACCCACCAAACTTACCCGCGAAGAGATGGCGGCCCGCGTCGCGCGCGAACTCGAGGACGGGCAGTACGTGAACCTCGGCATCGGTATGCCGACGCTGGTTCCGAACTACCTCCCGACCGATATCACCGTTGTATTGCACTCGGAGAACGGCGTTCTGGGCGTGGGGCCGTACCCGACCGAGGACGAACTCGATCCCGAGCTGATCAATGCGGGCAAGGAGACCATCACCGTTCTCCCCGGTGCGTCGTTCTTCGACTCCTCAGCGTCGTTCGGCATGATCCGCGGCGGCCAGGTTGACGTTGCCGTGCTCGGTGCCATGCAGGTCAGTGCCACCGGAGACCTCGCGAACTGGATGATCCCTGGCCACATGGTCAAAGGCATGGGCGGCGCGATGGATCTGGTCCACGGCGCAAAGCGCGTCATCGTGATGATGGAGCACGTCTCGAAGAAGGGTGAGCACAAGATCGTCGAGGAGTGCTCGCTTCCGCTGACCGGTAAGGGCTGCGTCCAGCGAATCATCACCGACATGGCCGTGATCGACGTGACTGACGACGGTCTCCGCCTGGTGGAGACGGCGCCGGGCATCAGCGTCGAGGACGTGGTTGCTGCTACCGGAGCGAAACTGATTCTTTGACAGTCTGTTTCATCTGATGGCTCAGCCGCCGGGTCGTGACTTCCATCCGACCTGGCGGCTGTTTTACGCCCCGACGTCGCTCGGCTCGCTCTCGACCGGAATCCAGAGCTCGAACCGTGCGACGGTGAAATCGTCGTTGTATTCGGTACGCATGATCTCGGGACCAGGTACGGAGCGAAAAGGGTTGGCAGGGAACCATTCCGTGTAGATATCTCGCCACAAATACTGCACAGATTCGATTTCCGACCCGTCGGCGGTGAAGACGGCCCACGTGTGCGCGTCGACCGTCAGCGCATCGAAACCCGTGGGTGAAGGTTTGCCGGTGACCACTCCCAGGTAGTAATCCAGTTCTGTGCCTTCGGTTCTGGGATGCGCCAAATTGTCGACGACACTGACGATTCCCGCCGGGTCCTGATCGGAGAGCTCGCGCAACCCTCGCAACGCAACCTTGTCCACGGAGCGGGTGAAATCTTCGATCGCAGAATTGGGACCTTCGTGAACCAATGGAACCCGGGTCTTGAACCCGACTACCGTCAGGGCAGGTTTGTCCACAAGCATGTAGTCCATCGGTGTGGCTCCTTCCAGTGTCACGTGAATGACAAGTTTCTGTTGGGATTTGAGAACGGCGGGAGCGCGTTTGACCGCGCCGGGGCTCACGCCGTGAAATGCGGTGAACGCTCGTGTGAAGGCCTCCGCGGACGAGTAGCCGTACTTCACGGCGGTCTCCAACACTCCTGATCTACTGACGGACAACTCGGCACCGGCTAGGGTGAGTCGACGTCGACGGATGTATTCGGATACGGGAATGCCGGCCAGGGCCGAGAACATCCTCCGAAAGTGATACTCCGAGGTGGTTGCCAGCCTTGCCATCTCGGCTGTCTCGATCTCGTCGCTCAGATTGCTTTCGATGTAGTCGAGCGCGCGGTTCAGTCCGTCGATCATCGTGTCTTCCTGTTCACGGGTTTCACGCTACGCAGATCACTTGGGCCGTACCCGACTATCCGTGCCCGAAAAAGTAGGGCAGGAAATGCATCTGGACAACTCAGTTAATCATCATTATCTTGAATCGAACATCGATGGTTGACCAGGAGGCACAGTGAGCACCCGTTTTCCGCAGGCTGAATTGACCGAGGTGCCCGAGGACATCGCCGCCAAGATTCTCGAGATCCAGGAGAAGTCGGGGTTCGTGCCCAACGTCTTCCTGATGTTCGCTCGGCGCCCAGCCGAGTTCCGGGCATTCTTCGCATACCACGACGCGATCATGCTCAAGGAAGATCCCGCACTCACCAAGGGTGATCGAGAAATGATCGTCACCACGATCTCTGCGGCCAACAAATGTACGTACTGCGTTGTCGCGCACGGCGCAATTCTGCGTATCTACGAGAAGAAGCCGTTGGTTGCCGACCAGGTTGCGGTCAACTATCGCACCGCAGAGATCTCCGATCGTCAGCGCGCGATGCTCGACTTCGCCACCAAGGTGAACTCCGCCTCGCACGAAATCGCCGACGCCGACTTCGACGCCCTTCGTGTGCACGGCTTCGGCGACGAGGACGCGTGGGACATCGCCGCGATCACTGCATTCTTCGGGCTGAGCAATCGCATGGCGAGCTTCTCCGGCATGCTGCCCAATCCGGAGTTCTACCTGATGGGGCGCGTTCCGCGGTCCTGATTCCTGCGGTTAGCGCAGCAGCTCTCAATTTTTCGGACCGACCGGTCGTAACGTCTGGAAGTCAGCCGACGAAGTAAAGGCTGTCCACGCCGGAATTGCCGTCTTCGTAAAGAAGGCCGAAAGGTTGAGCGCTATGTCGGAGAAGTCCATCGCCCATTCTCGGAGGGTCCGCTCTGCGGCCGCCGGTGCCGTACTAGCTCTCGGATTGGCGGTGGGCGGCACGGGAATTGCATCGGCAGAGCCGGAAACCGTGTGTACCCCGAGCGCTGATCCGCTGGTGACCTGCGCCGAGGAAGAGGCAGCTGCCACCACCGACGCCGACGCGGCGACGAGCACCGAGACCACGCCGGAGAAGGTTGAAGCCGGGGTCGCGGGCACGGGCAGTGCCGAAACCGCTGGTACGGACGCTGCAGCACTGGCGGAAGCCGAAGCAAAAGCCAAGGCAGCTGCCGACGCGGCAGCGAAGGCCGCCGAAGCAGCCGCGACGGCAGGGGTCGACTCGTCCGCAGCGACAGACACTTCGGTGAAGGCGACCGAGGCAATGACCCAGGCGAGCGTCGAGGCAACCAAGGCGGCGGTCGAATCGACCAAGGCCAAGGCGGAGGCCGGGGCCGCGGAACAGTCTGCCAAGGAAGCCGAAGAGGCAGCCAAGGTTGCGGAGTCCGCGGCGGCCGATGCGAAAGAGGTAGCAAAAACAGCTCAGGCAGAAGCCGACGCGGCCGCAGCCAAGGCTGCTGAACTCGAGGAGGCTGCGAAGGCCGCCGGTTCGGGGCCCAAGACCGAAGAGGCAGCAAAGGCGCGCGCCGAGGCTAATGCTCTGCAGGCCAAGGCCGATGAGGCGAAGGCTGCCGCGGATGCAAACGCCAAACTGGTAGCGGACAAGAACAAGGAAGCCGAGGAAGCCTTCAAGAACTGGGATTTCGCGAAGGCAGCCGTCGCTAAGGCTCAGGCGTTGGCCGCAGCTTGGAATGCCAAGCAGCTCGCGATCACCGTCAAGGAAACTCAGAAGGTGGCCACCGCCGCTGAAACCACGGCCAAGGCAGCCGAGTCCGCAGCTGCCACCGAGGTAGAAGCTGCTACCGCCGCCCGTAAGGCCGCAGATGAAGCGGCGGCTACTGCGGCTTCCGCGCAGAAGGATGCCGACGCTGCGCAGAAGGCCGCGGAGACGGCCCAGGCCGAAGCCGATGCTGCGGGCGAGGCTGCCACCGACAAGCGAGCCATCGCCGACGAAAAGGCTGCCGAAGCCGCCAAGAAGGCCGAAGCTGCCGAAGCGGCGAGCAAGAAGGCGCAGGATCTCTACCTGGCCGCCGAAGACGCGAAGGCGGCGGCCGACGCCGCGGCAGCAAAGGCCAAGGAAGCTCAGGCCGCTGCAGCCGCCGCAAAGGCCGAAGCGGATGCAGCGCAGAAGATCGTCGACGAGCTCAAGGCAAAGGGCGAGAAGGAGATCGACAACGGAACAGGCGTCGGCGGTGAAGTGATCATCGGTGAGCACACCGACGACGGCTCCGGGGTCACGAAGGTCGACGAGACCACCGCTGTAGTGAACAAGACCGGCGTCAAGCTGGTCGGCTACTACAACAACAAGGGAGCCTTCGACGTCGTCGACTACTACGTCACCGATGCCGACGGCGATCCGGCGCTCGCCGGAAGCCTGCCCCCGGTCGACCTTGCTCTCGGTGACACCGCAAGCAGCAGCACCAGCGGTAGCAGCAACTCCAACCTGCCGGCTGTATTGATCGGCGTCGGAGTCGTGGGCGCTGCCGCCGCAGCAGCTACGACGGTGGTTGTTCGTCGCAAGCGTCATGACGGCCCGGGCAACACGTCTGCGTAGCGCCGGTCTCTCGGCGGTAGCGATCCTCGCCCTCCTCGTATCCGGATGTTCGGGCGAGAACGCGGGATCGCTACCTGACCGCTCGCCGGTGCAGTCGCATATCGCGGCTGCACCGGCTTCGGTGACCGTCGATCCGGCAGAACCCGAGAGGATCGAGTTGAGGTCTGCGTCCGGGGTCACGTACCTGAGCAGTCCGTTGCACTCGGAGAAACTGATGCGCGGCGGCGAGAGTGGGCAGCAACTGAATCCCGTCGACGAACTGCCGGTGTGGTGGGGTGAAAGCGGAATGCCGGGAACGTCGACCACACAAACAGTTGTCGTGGTCGGCCACAACTACACCACTCGCGAAGCACCGTTCCGGGCGCTCCGGGTAGTGCAGCCGGGCGATCGAATTCTCCTGGGTACACCGAACGGCACGCTTGAGTACGACGTCGAAACAGTCGGACCGCTGCACAAAGGTTCGCTGCTGGGCGCTCACGAGTTGCGCGAATCGGTTCCGGGACGGCTGATCCTCGCCAATTGTGATGTCGTCGAAGGAGAGTCGACCGACGACAATTACGTCGTCATCGCCCAGCTGGCAGCGCACTGAATCCGTGGCAGTGCAAGAATAGGTACATGGATTCCCTCGGACTTCTCTCGGAACTGGTAGCTCTCGACACGGTCTCGGGGGAGGCCGCTCCTCAACGGCGGGCGATGGATTCGATTGTCTCGTTGGTTCTCTCACGTGCGCCACAGGCGAAGGTGGAGTCAGACCTGACCGGCAATCATCCCTGGGCCTTGATCACCAACGAAGCTGCACCCTCGGCCGCGAGACTACTGTTCGCCTGCCACGTGGACACGGTGCCAGTGGGCACTGTCTCCGACTGGGAGTTCGACCCGTACGCCGCACAGGTCGACGGCGAATTGTTCCTCGGCAGAGGGACATCGGATATGAAGGCCGGCCTTGTTGCCGCTACTGCCGCGGTTGTCGAAGCCTTCGAACGTGGAGTCCCGGTCGCGCTGTTGCTGACGAGCGACGAGGAAATCGGATCGCTCGGGGCTGTTCGTTCGGCCGACGCCGTGGCGAATCTCGAGGTCGGGGCCGTCATCGTTCCCGAGGCGACGGGCAACCGAATCAACCTGGGGCACCGCGGCGCACTGTGGCTCGAAGTGTCCGTCAAAGGAAAAGCCGCGCACGGGAGTACACCGCAGCGAGGAACCAACGCCGTCCTCAAACTGCTTGACGTCGTCGACCGAGCCCGGCGTGAGCTTCCGCTGTCGTCCGACGCGTTTCTGGGTGCCGAAACCTGGAACCTCGGCTTGGTCGGCGGGGGTTCGGCTCCGAACATCGTGCCGGACAGTGCACGTGCGGTGATCGATCACCGCACGGTGGGAGACGGCGCCGACCTGCTCGCGTGGTGGCGAGCCCAACCAGAAGTCGACTCGGTGGAGACGTCGATTCATCTGGGAGGTGTGCGTACCGACGCGTCGGACCCGTGGTTGGCCACCCTGCCTATCCCTGTTGCAACCGAACCGGTTTCGTACTTCACCGACGCTTCGGTACTGGCCGCCGCCGCCCCTGGTGCTCCCGTCGTGATCTGGGGCCCTGGCACTCCCTCGCTGATGCATGCGGCCAACGAAAGCGTCAAGGTTTCCGAACTGGACGATGCGATCGCTGCTTACGGTGCGGTTGCCGCCGCTTGGCCGACGGTGGACTGACGGACAATCAGTTCAGGAGCAAGCGCGATGTGGGCTGTCGACTCGGAAGAGTTGTTCATCGCCTGATCCAGAAGTCGCACAGCTTCTTCCGCGATTCTTTCCTGCGGCTGCCCGACGGTGGTCAACGGTGGGTTGCACAATTCGGAGAATGGGATGTTGTCGAAACCGGTGACCAGAACGTCGCCGGGAACGTCGATGCCCAATGTGTGACACGTCTGCAACACGCCAAGTGCGATCAAGTCGTCGGCGCAGACCAGGGCGTCGGGGCGAGTTTTGCCGGTCAGGATGATGTTGGATGCCGTGCGCCCCCACTCGATCGAGTACTCGCCGAGTTGTGTCCACTCGTCACGAGTTTCGATGCCCATTCGATCCGCGTGGCGGAAGAAGCCGGCCCGGCGAAGTTCTGTTGACGAATTGGTCAGCTCGGAACTGATGAAGGCGGCTGATTGCGCGCCACGCTCCGACAGATGCTCCATCACCAGGGATTGAGCGGCGTCGTCGTCGACGCCGACCCAGTCCGTCTGGGTATCCATTGCAAACCGGTCCAGTTGAACGACCGGAAGCGTTGCCGCGCTGGCTCGGACGGCTTCTGCACTCAGTTCGCCGTGGCACGGGCTGATGATGATTCCGTCCACTTGCCGGGAGACGAGCGACTTGAGTCGCTGCGCTTCCACGTCGGGATCGGAACGAGAATCGCACAGGAACAGTTGTAGTCCGCGCCGAGCGAGGACGTGTTCGACGTTGACCACCAGCGAAGTGAAGAAGGGGTTCGCGATACTCGGAACCACCATTCCGACAGTGTCCGTCCGATTACGACGCAGCGAGCTGGCGATGATGTTTCCCGAGTATCCGAGAGAATCCGCGGCTCGTTTGATCGTCGCTGCAAGCTCGTCCGAGACAGGGCGGGATCCGGACAGTGCCCGCGACACGGTGGCCGTCGACACCCCGGCCAGTTCCGCGACATCGCGAATGGTCGCCTTGCGCATGCGTCCCCCGTTTTCTGCTCGATTCGGGTCCGAGGTTATCGAACCGCACGGTCCAGTGTCCCGCATGTAACGCGATTGAGGCAATCGTTTACAAATTCGAATTGTGAAATCCTTGACACAACCCGGTGTTGATCGCATAACCTGCTAATTCATCAAGGCAATCGATTACATCGTGTGCAGATCTTGTGCATGGACATACAGCGCAAATCTTGCGCATGGAATGGGGTAGCTGAAGTGACCGCATCACCGCTCGGAGTCTTTCCGCCCAAGCCCTCGGCGCTGGCAGAGATGTTCACCGGCACGCCATCTCTCATCGGGGCCATTCACCTCCCGGCCCTGCCGGGCAGCCCGCACTACACCGGGCAGCCGGTTTCGGAAATTGCTCGCTTCGCCGTCGAGGAAGCACACGCGTATGTCGACAACGGTTTCGACGGTGTGATCGTCGAAAATCACTGGGACATACCGTTCCTCAAGCCCGGCGAACACGGATACGAAACCGCCGCCAGCATGGGAGTCATCACGGCAGCGGTGGTCGGCGAGTTCGGCAAGGCGGTCGGCGTCAGCATCCTGTCCAACGCCGGCGAGTGCGGAGTGGCCGCAGCGTGGGCGGCAGGCGCGAGTTTTGTGCGCGTCAATCAGTGGGCAAATGCCTACATTGCCAATGAGGGATTCATCGAGGGTCAGGCGGCCAAGACGACGCGCTTCCGCCATCGCATCGGTGCCGACCCGGTCCGGATCTTCGCTGACGTGCACGTCAAGCACGGTGCGCATGCCATTGTCGCGGACCGCACTGTCGCGGAACAGACCGAAGACGCCGAGTTCTTCGACGCAGATGTTCTGATCGCGACGGGTTCGCGCACCGGTGACGCCGCTTCGGTCGACGAGGTTTCCGTGATCCGAGACAACACCGTTCTTCCCGTGATCATCGGATCCGGCATCACGGCTGCCAATGTCGCAGCGCTGATGAAGGAATGCGACGGCGCCATAGTTGCATCCTCGGTGAAGGACAATGGACGCTGGTGGGGACGGGTCGCAGGCGAGAAGGTCCGCGAACTGTCCCGGGCCGCAGGAAAGTAACCATGATTGTCTTTTGTGGATACGCCAACAACGATGTGACGGTACATGTCCCACACGTACCGGTACTCGGTGAGCGCGTTCAGGCAACGGCCATCAGTCAGATCGACGGTGGAATGAATGCAAATGCTGCGGTATCCGCGGCCAGAATGGGCGCGCAAGTGATCTTTGCCGGTGCCGTGGGCCCGGACGCGCGGTCCACCGAGTTTCTCGAATCCCTCGAGGCAGATGGCGTCGACACCAGTTGGTCGCCGCGAGATGCGTTCCTGTCGACGGCAGTTGTTCTCATCGCGCAGGACGGCGATCGCTCCATCATCAGCCAGGACGACCCGAACGATGCCGAACGCATCGGAGTTGTCGTCACCCGATTGGCCGCTGCCGGCGGTGGACGACTGTTCCTCGACGGATACCGTGCGGTCTTCCTCCCGGATGAATTACCGGGAAGCGTAAGTCTGGTAATCGATCTGGACGGTTGTGAAAACAAGGCCGCGGCACTGCGCGCGTTCGCTCTGGCCGACCACGTCGTCGTAGGGCGTGCCCTGTGGGAAGGCGAGTTCGGGATCGGTTTCGACCAGTGGCAGACTCTGGCCGCCGAGCACCACACCCACCTGCTGGTGACCGACGGCTCGCGAGGTTGGACACTGGCCACACCGGACGGCGAGGTGACGAGCGAACCGGCAGTAGTGGTCGACGTCGTCGATGCAGTCGGGGCCGGTGATTGCTTCGGCGGTACGTACATCGCTTTTGTCGACGCCGGGCGCTCACCGGTGGACGCCGCACGACTCGCCGGGGCATCGGCTGCATTGGCTTGCGCCACCGCAGGCCCCCGCGGATGCCCCACCCGAGATGAATTGGACAGCTTCACAGCAACATTGACCCCTCACACCCTTTTGGAGACTCGATGATGAAACGTGCATTGCCTCTGGCGCTGGGAGCTGCAGTCGCGCTCACGCTCACCGCTTGTGACTCGGCTTCGTCGAGTGACTCGAAGGACGCATCGGGGGGCTCGTCCATCCCGCAGCCGACCCGGGTCGCCGAAAGCTGTGACGGGACGAACGGCAAGCTCAAGGTCGGTCTGGTGACCATCAACCTCCAGGCGCTGTACTTCAACCAGATCAACAATGCCGCGAAGAACGTCGCGGACAAGGCAGGCGTCGACCTGCAGATCATCAGCGGCAACGACGATTCCGTCGCGCAGGCCAACGCCTTCGACAATCTGATCGCCGCCGGAGTCGACGCGATCATCGTCGATGCAATCGACACGGACGGAATCAAGCCGTCGGTGGTCAAGGCCAAGAACGCGGGCATCCCCGTCGTCGCGGTCGACGCGACCATCGACGATCCGGCACTGTCGACTCAGGTCGGTACGGCCAACGCCGAGGGTGGCGCCAAGATCGGAAACACCTTGGCCGACGTCGCGAACAACACCGGAACGGTCGGTATCGTCGGCGCGCTCAACAGTACTGTCCAGTTGGAGCGGCAGAAGGGCTTCACGGAGACCGTGACCGGCCGCGGAATGACCGTCGGCACCGTCGTGGACGGACGTAACATTCAGGAGAACGCACAGACCGCAGCGGAGAACCTGCTGACCGGCGGTGGCGACATGAAGTACGTCTACGCAACCGGTGAGCCGGCACTGATCGGTCTCGTCGCGGCGGTCAACAGTCAGAAGGCGCAGGATCGCATCGAAGCAGTCGGTTGGGATCTTTCGGATCAGGCGGTAGGCGGACTCAAAGCCGGTTGGCTTAAAGGCGTGGTCCAGCAGAACACCTTCGAATTCGGCCATGAGGCAATGAATTCGGCAATCGACCTGGCTTGCGGACGCGGCGCTCCGGCAAACATCCCGGTTCCCACCCAGATCGTGACCCCGGAGAACGTGGCCGACTACATGTACTACTTGGAGAAGTAATCATGGCACCTCCACTGATCGAACTCTCGGGCATCACCAAGTCGTACGGACCGGTGAAGTCCCTTCAAGGAGTGGACCTTCGGCTGGCGAAGGGTGAAGTACTCGGAGTGGTCGGCGACAACGGCGCCGGTAAGTCCACTCTGATGAAGATTCTCGCCGGTGCGGTTCAGCACGACGGCGGCGAAATGCGCGTCAACGGTGAACCAGTGCGCTTTTCGACGCCTCTCGACGCCCAGCAGAAAAAGATCGGAATCGTCTACCAGGATCTGGCTCTGTGCGACACGCTGGACGTCGCCAGCAACCTGTTCCTCGGCAGAGAACCGCGAAAAGGCCCCTTCCTCGACCGGCATGCCATGCACGAGAAGGCGGCTCACATTCTTGCCGACCTGCATGTCAAGGTGAAGTCGACCTACCAGGAGATCGGGCAACTGTCCGGCGGACAGCGGCAAACCGTCGCGATCGCCCGCGCAGTCTCCTTCCGCCCAGACGTACTGATCCTCGACGAGCCCACCGCAGCGCTTGCCGTCGCCGAGGTCGAGTCGGTGCTCAAGCTGATCACGGACGTCGCAGCGGCCGGCGTGGGCGTCATTCTCGTGACACACCGCCTGCAGGACCTGTTCCGCGTGTGTGACCGAATCACGGTCATGTACGAGGGGCAGAGTGTCGACGACGTTCCGATCGGCGACCTCAACATCGAGTCCCTCGTCGGACTCATCACTCGAACTCCGGTGCCGCAACGGACATCGGCAGCAACACAGGGAGCCACGGCATGACCACTCTCGAGAAGACCCAGGCGCCGATCGAGCGCAAGCTCGCCGCGAAACCCTCCTTGTGGGACAGCGTCAACAAGCCCACCCTCGCGATGCTGGCGGTGACAGTTGCTGTCGCAGCCGTCTTCTCGGCGACCACGTCGTCGTTCCTGACATTCACGAACCTGTCGAACCTGGCAACCCAGATCGCTCCGGTTCTGATCATCGCGGTGGCGATGACTTTCGTGATCACGGCAGGTCAGATCGACCTGTCCGTCGGTGCGATCGTCGCGTTCGTCGCGGCGATGAGTGCCGAGCTTATCCAGGCCGGCGTCGATTCGTCCCTGGTCTTCGTCGCCGCCCCGGTGATGGGTGCGGCCTGGGGCCTGGTCAACGGATGGCTCGCTGCCTATCAGGGCATTCCGCCGTTCATCGTGACTCTGGCGACGATGTCCGTCATTCGCGGTATCGCGCTGTATCGGACCGAAGGATTCTCCGTTCCGGTTCCGGCCGACACTTACTTCGCGAAGCTCGGAACTGCTGAGTTCCTCGGGTTCTCCGCCAGCGCCTGGATTGCTCTCGTCGTCGTGGTCATCGGAGCAATTGCGCTCAACCGCATGCGCTTCGGGCGCTACGTCACCGGTATCGGGTCCAACGTCGAATCCGTGCGACGGTCCGGCGTCAACACGCGTCGTGTGCTCATGATGACGCTCGTCTTCACCGGCTTGGCTGCCGGTATCGCGGGACTGCTGATCGCGGCTCGACTGGGCTCGGGTTCGGCCAACTCCGCAACGGGATTCGAGCTCACGGTGATCACCGCGGTGGTTCTCGGTGGCACCAATCTCTTCGGCGGTCGCGGCACCGTGATCGGTACCGTCATCGGCGCCGTCCTGACCGGAATCATCGCGAACGGACTGACCCTGCTCGGCGTGAGCCCGTTCCTGACGCCGATCATCACCGGTGTCGTTCTGCTACTGGCCATCTGGATCAACATGCGCGGACATACACTGAGCGCGCTGTGGCGATACCTGCAGTCCGCACCGTCGGGGCCTGCACGCTCATGAGCAAGGTTCGTACTGTCACGGGAACTGTGGACAGCTCGGAACTCGGACTGGTTCTCCCACACGAACATCTGCACAACGACGTCACCGGTGCGTACACCGAGGCCCCGGATCCGGTTGTGGCACAGCGGTTGGCCGGTCCGGTACGCGCCGAGGATGCCTGGCTTCTTCACGACAATCCGTACTACAGTCTCGACAATTGTCGAGTCGACGACGCAGCGGCCGTGGTGGAAGACCTTGTGGACTTCGCCCGCCTCGGTGGTCGGACGATCGTCGATCTGACACCGCCGGGACTGGGCCGGGCACCGGAGAAGTTGGCGGAGTTCTCGCGAAAGTCAGACGTGCGAGTGATCATGGGTTCAGGGTGGTACCTCGAGACGACCCATCCGGTCGAGGTCCACGAACTCGGTGTCGACGATCTGGCAGGTTCGCTCGTCGAGGAGTTCGATCCGGCAAAGGAATTGGCTCCGGGAGTGATCGGGGAGATCGGCGTCTCCCCGCTCTTCACTCAGAACGAGGCGAAAGCGTTGCGGGCGGCGTGCATTGCTCAGCGCGAGGTGGACGTGCCCCTGTTCGTCCACCTTCCGGGCTGGCAGCGCGTGGGACATCACGTCGTCGACATCGTGGTCGACGAGATGGGCGTCGATCCGCAAGCAGTGGTGCTGTGCCACATGGACCCGTCCGGACACGACGCCGACTACCAACGATCGCTCGCCGACCGCGGTGTCTTTCTCGAATTCGACATGATCGGGATGCCTTTCGATTTCCCCGGCGAGGGTCTTTCGCCGCATCCGGCGGAAACAGCCACTGCGGTAGCCGGATTGGTCACCTCCGGTCACGCATCACAGCTCCTGCTCAGTCACGACCTCTTCCTCAAATCAATGCTCAGAAAGCACGGCGGAAACGGATTCTCCTACGTACCACTCGCCTTCGCCGCCCGGTTGGTGCGCGCAGGCGTAGATCCCCAGCAAGTGTCCGCGTTGATGCGAGACAACCCGAGGTCGCTCTTCGAGCAGGCCGCGAAAGGAAACAGAAGCAGTCATGGGTAAACGAGTACTGATTGCCGGCGAGAGCTGGATGACGACGTCGACGCACGTCAAGGGCGTCGACGAGTTCAGTGTCCATTCCTACGTCGAGGGAGTCGGTCCGCTTCGGGATGCGCTCACCTCACGTGGCCACGACGTGACACACATGCCCGCACACCTGGTGCCGACGCAGTTCCCCGGCACCGCAGAAGCATTGTCCCAGTTCGACGTCGTCGTTCTCTCCGACATCGGAGCGAACTCGCTGCAGTTGGCTCCCGGTGTGTTCGACCAGTTCCGCGCCGGCGAGGATCGCCTTGTCGCGCTTCGTGACTGGGTCGGTGCGGGTGGCTCGCTGATGATGATCGGTGGCTACCTCTCGTTCTCCGGATTCCAGGCGCGAGCAGCTTTCCGGCAGACCGCGATCGCCGAGGTACTGCCCGTGACGATGCTGGCCGAAGACGATCGCGTCGAGACACCGGCTGGGATCGTTCCCACCGTCGTCGATGCTGCTCACCCGGCTCTCGGTGGTGCCGGCGATTCCTGGCCGGCGCTCCTGGGATACAACCGCGTCGTCGCGAAGGACGGTGCCGTGGTTCCCGCCACCATCAACGGCGATCCGCTTGTCGCTGCCGGTGAATACGGCGCCGGACGGTCGATCGTCTTCACCTCGGACTGCTCGCCGCACTGGGCTCCGCCGGAGTTCTGTGAGCAGTGGCCCGGATACACCGACCTGTTCGACGGCTTGATCAGTTGGGTCGCCGGCGAATGAGTCGCTCCTCAGACCTGCTCGCGCGGCAGCAGAGTAATCTCGCTGCCGCGCGGGCGGTTCCATTCATCGAGGACACCATCGGCGGGACGTTGAGTGATGAGGGATTCCGCCGGTACCTCGTGATCGAAGAGGCATTCGTACTGACGGCCGTCAAGGTGTTGGGGTTGGTGGTCGCCGAATCCCCGACGCTCGACGACGCGCTCGACCACGTGACGTCGATGTCGAACCTGGTGGGCGAGCAGCGCGAGTATTTCGCGCAGTTGCGTTCCCGCTTCCCGTACGAGGGTGACGCAGCGGCGCTGGTCGAGGAGTCGGCCGTGCTGTCCACGCACGCCTTGACTCTCGCTCGCGAAGAGGGCAGGGCGGCGGCGCTGGTGGGCATGTACGCCGCGGAAACCCTGTATCTGTCGTGGTGCCGGGAGGCGGCGGCAGTGAAGGTAGATCGCGAACCAGCGTTGCAGGACTGGGTGGACATGCATGTCGCTCCGCCGTTCGTGTCTCAGGTGGCGGTGCTGGCGTGCGAGGTGGACGCCATGCCCGAGTCCGTCACCGACGAGGACCTGGATCGGTGGTTCTCCGGCATGCTGGTCGCAGAGATCGATTTTCACAACGTGGTGGTGTGAACCACTGCTGTGCGCCTTTATTAACCCCCGGCGGTTAATAAAGGCGCACAGCAAAAGGCCCGTAGGTCGCTTTCGCAACCTACGGGCCTCTTCTTTGTAGCGGGGACAGGATTTGAACCTGCGACCTCTGGGTTATGAGCCCAGCGAGCTACCGAGCTGCTCCACCCCGCGTCGGTGTGAAACCAACAGTACACGACTTCTGGAGGCGCAATTACCACCCCCTGTCACCGGCCGGAGTGGGCGCTTTCCGAGTAGTAACCGCGGATGTGGCCGACTATGCGCTGACGTGCGAGTTCGCCGTCACCCGCGTTGACCGCATCCACCAATCCTCGGTGTTCGTCACGCAGTCGCATGCAGGTGCTCGGCCAGCTGTCGATCTGGACGCCCGCGAGAACGTAGGCCTCGATGGACTCGCGCAGGCCGGTCATCATGGCTGCGATCACCTGATTGCCCGCCGCGTCGGCGAGCGCCACGTGGAACTGCGCGTCGAGTAGCAAGAATTCCTCGGCCGAGAGAGCTGCGTCCTCCATCGAGTCGAGCAGTTCGACGGCCGCGCGGAGGTCGGGTGTCGGGGTCCGCGATGCCAGGGACTGCATCACCTCGGATTCGAGAACGAGTCGTGTCTTCACCACATCCGAGACCGGAAAGCCTTGTGCTGCAACCTGCATCCGCATCAGCATGGTCATACCGCCGGTCGGTTTGGCCACGATCATCGCGCCGGACGTCGGGCCGGAGCCAGTCTGCGCCTTGAGGAGGCCGAGTGCTTCCATGACCCGCAACGCTTCTCGGACCGATGACCGTCCGACGCCCAACTCTGCTGCCAGAATTCTCTCTCCCGGCAGGCGCTGGCCAGGAGACACCTCGCCTGAAACGAGCCGACGTTCGAGGTGGCTCAGTACTTGTTCCCACGCTCGCGGGCTCGGCTCGGTCGGCATGAGGCAAGAGCATAACCGGGTGGACGCCGTTTATGGGGTGGCCTGTACGGGGATGTATTACTGTGGTCAGACCACACTGACAGATTGCGGGGAACCACATGCGAGTAGCGCTGTTCGCCACCTGCATCGGGGACACGATGTTTCCCGACGCCGTCAAGGCCACCGCCCTCCTGCTCACCCGTCTCGGGCACGACGTCGTGTTTCCGTCCGGGCAGACCTGCTGCGGGCAGATGCACGTCAATACCGGCTATCAGCCGGGCGCACTACCGCTGGTCGCGAACTACGCCGATACCTTCGGTGATGCGTCGATCGACGCCGTTGTCGCACCATCGGGGTCGTGCGTCGGCTCGGTCCGTCATCAACACGAGATCGTCGCCGAGCGCTACGGCACCGCGTCGCTGTGTGGACAGGTGCAGACCGTGAAGGCAAAGATGTACGAGCTTTCCGAATTCCTCGTGGACGTTCTCGGGGTCACCGATGTGGGCGCGTACTTCCCGCACCGGGTCACCTATCACCCGACCTGTCACTCACTGCGCATGCTGAGGGTAGGGGACAAGCCACTTCAGTTGCTGCGCAACGTCCGCGACATCGATCTGGTCGAACTCCCCGAAGCAGATTCCTGCTGTGGATTCGGCGGCACCTTCGCCATCAAGAATGCGGAGACTTCGACGGCCATGCTGGCGGACAAAATTCGCCACGTTGCGGACACCGGCGCCGAATTCTGCAGCGCCGGAGACTCGTCCTGCCTCATGCACATCGGCGGCGGTATGTCACGACTGCAGATGGGCGCCAAGACCATTCACCTCGCGGAGATTCTGGCGTCGGTGGAAAGCCGGGTGCACGCATGAGCGCTGTGACGCTGGGTCTGCCCAGCTTCCCGCCGAGGTCGCCCGAGGGTGCAGGGTTCCTGCGAGGTACTGAGAAATTCCCCGTCGCAGCACATCACGAGCTGGCCAACGCGCAACTGCGACGCAATATCGGCAAGGCGACGCACACCATCCGTGCCAAGCGCATCAACGTGACTGGAGAGCTTCCCGATTGGGAAGACCTGCGTGATGCGGGTTCGGCGATCAAGGCCGACGTCATGGCGCGGTTGCCGGAACTGCTCGAACAGTTCGAAGCTGCAGTCATCGCGCGCGGTGGGCAGGTGCATTGGGCGGCAGATGCCAACGAGGCCAACGCCATTGTGACCGAACTTGTCAAAGCCACCGGCTCCGACGAGGTCATCAAGGTCAAGTCGATGGCCACGCAGGAGATCGGTCTCAACGAGCATCTCGAAGCCCACGGAATCACCGCCTACGAGACCGATCTCGCGGAATTGATCGTCCAACTCGGCCATGACAAACCGTCGCACATCCTGGTTCCCGCGATCCATCGCAACAGGTCCGAGATTCGGGAGATATTCCTTCGTGAGATGCCAGATGTCGATCCGAACCTCGGGGAGAACCCGGCCGAACTTGCCGCAGCTGCACGAAAGTTCTTACGCCACAAGTTCATGACGACGCCGGTCGCCGTCTCCGGCGCCAATTTCGGCATCGCGGACACGGGCACTCTGACCGTCGTGGAGTCGGAGGGCAACGGGCGAATGTGCCTGACGCTGCCGAAAACACTGATCACCGTGATGGGCATCGAGAAGATTCTGCCGACGTATCAGGATCTGGAGGTCTTCCTGCAACTGCTGCCGCGGTCCTCGACGGGGGAGCGGATGAACCCGTACACCTCCATGTGGACCGGCGTCACGCCCGACGACGGTCCACAGGAGTTCCACCTGGTCCTCCTCGACAACGGTCGGACTGCCGCGCTTGCCGACAAGATCGGGAGGGAAGCCCTGAGCTGCATACGGTGCTCGGCGTGTCTGAACGTGTGCCCGGTCTACGAGCGCACCGGCGGTCACGCCTACGGATCGACCTATCCGGGACCGATCGGCGCGGTGCTGACTCCGCAGCTCGCGGGCATGCATGGCAAAGACGATCCCAACTCGACGCTTCCCTTTGCCTCGAGTCTGTGCGGTGCGTGCTTCGACGCCTGCCCGGTCAAGATCGACATACCCTCGCTGCTCGTCGAATTGCGGCACCAGAAGGTCGAGCAATCCGGTGTCACAGCAGAGTCTTTGGCGATGAAAGCCGCCTCTCTGGCGATGTCGACCGAGGGACGGTGGACGTTGGCTCAGAAAGCTGCCGGGCTCGGACGCGTCGGGGCCGGCAGGAAAGGGAAGATCTCTACGTTGCCACCTCCATTGAACGGTTGGACAGCTGCCAGAGACATTCCCGCACCGCCCAAGCAGACCTTCCGATCCTGGTGGGACTCCGACGAAGGCCGCGCGGCATTGGACGAGGCTCGTCGTGACGGGAAGGCGGACAGATGAATTCACGTGAAGTGGTGCTCGGACGCATTCGTGATGCCATCACCTTGGCGCCCGCCCGCGAAGGCGAGATACCGCGAAACTACCGGACTGGCAGAACCATGTCCGACGAGGAACTCATCGATTTGTTCGTCGACCGTCTGGTGGACTACAAGGCGCACGTTCACCATTGCGCTGCAACAGAAATCGCCGAGGCCGTCACCGGAATAGTGAGAGAGCACGGACTACACACTCTGGGGATCCCCGCCGGCCTCGACCGATCATGGGTAGCCGGATTCGACGGAACGCTGGTGGTGGACAGCCCGGACGTACCGGCTCCTGAACTCGAGAACCTCGACGCCGTTGTCACCGGCTCGAAGGTATCGTGTGCCGAAACCGGCACCATCTTCCTCGACGCCGGTCCATCACAGGGACGCCGTGCGTTGACACTGGTACCGGACACACACATCTGCGTCGTGTATCGCAGCAGTGTGGAAGTGGGAGTGCCGGAGGCGATTGCGAAGCTGACACCGGAGCGCCCCACCACCATGATCAGCGGCCCGTCGGCGACCTCCGACATCGAACTCGAGCGCGTCGAAGGTGTCCATGGTCCGAGGAATCTTCACGTCGTCATCGTCGACGGTTGATTCCCGTCGAGCGGGAACTCGGAGGCAGCGGGCCACATCAGCGTCTAACGTCCCGGCCATGACACAACTGTTGGCAGGCAAGGTCGTTTTCATCACCGGTGCAGCGCGGGGTCAGGGACGCAATCACGCGATTCGACTCGCGCAGGAAGGTGCAGACGTCATCGCTGTCGACGTGTGCGCGTCGGTGTCCGAAGACGTGGGTTACGCGGCCGCGACTGAAGCCGACCTCGACGAAACGGCTCGTCTCGTGCGAGCGGAGGGGCGCGAGATCGTCACCGCTGTAGCGGACGTCCGTGACCTCGAGGCGCTGCGGGCGGCGGTGGCGTCGGGCGTCGACAAGTTCGGTCGCCTCGACGTCGTGATTGCCAATGCGGGCATCGCTACGTGGAACCGTTTCTGGGAGATGCCTGAAGAACAGTGGTCGACGCTGGTGGACATCAATCTCAATGGTGTCTGGCGCACGATGACAGCTGCGGTTCCTGCAATGATCGAAGCCGGCAACGGTGGTTCCATCGTGATTGTGAGCAGTGCTGCCGGCGTCGCCGAAGCGCCCGGCTGCGCGCACTACTCGGCGGCCAAGCACGGCCTCGTGGGTTTGGCTCGCACTGCTGCAACGGAATTGGGAAGCTTCGACATTCGAGTCAACACCATCCACCCTGGCGCGGTGGAGACCGAGATGGGCAACGATCCCAACGTCGGTAAGGTACTCACTACTCATCCGGAGTACATGAACTCGTACAAGTGGCCGCTCACGTCCGTCCCGCGCACCACCGTCGAGGACATCTCCAACGCTGTTGTCTACCTCGCGACGGACCTCTCCCGCGCGGTCACCGGGACGAAGATCGTCATCGACATGGGTCAGACGATGGCGTAGTTGCGCTCAGAGGAGATTGAACTGCGCGACCTCGATGGTGTTCTCGACTGCCTCCGAGAGTGCGCGAATACGTTCGTCGGCGCCTGGCGCGGTCAAAATCGCCAGGCGATCGGCGTCACCCATCGGAATGCTCCTGGCGAGGGCATACAGCCGAGAACCCAGCGGATCCAAGGGATCCGGTGGGACGGGCATTCGCGGAGTCTGTTCGCCGGCCCGAAGTGCGAGCTTTCCCAACATTCCGTACATGAACTCGATGCGCTCGAGGAGCGAGTCGTATTCGTAAGCAGTGACTGGTGTTCCGTTGTTCTCGTCAGGCCACAATTCGACCTCGGCAAGTGGGTAGGGATCGTCCGGCAGCCATCGATTGACCCGGATGCGGTCTTCGGTCCGGCAATACAACTGATACCGCCCGGCACCCATGGCGACATGAGACTCGATCCGAGCCAGAGTGCCGACGTCGTGACGTGATTCGCCGCCACCGACCTCGTGGCCACGAGCGATGAGCACTACTCCGAACAGTGGGCCGTCGGCAGCTTCGAGAACGTTCTCGACCAGTGCGCGATACCGAGGTTCGAAGATGTTCAGGGGCAACACCTCACCCGGTAGCAAAGCGGAGCCGAGCGGAAACATGGGGAAGATGGGCATCAGGGGATTCTCAACCTCGGAATCGGAGGGGCGGGGAAATCGCCGGGGCGATCGATTTCGGCGAGCAGGTGCTCGGACCACGTCAGTAGACCGGGGATATCGAGGCCGTGCGGACTCTCGACCTCGTAGTGCCTGATGCGGTCGTGACCCTGGCCGAGGAGTGAGACGGCGCCGGTGTTGTTGCCCCGAAGCAGATGGGTGAGCCCGACGGCCAACTGAGCCAGTCCCTGCCACAGGTCACGTTCCTCGGGCGGCGCGCTTTTCCACGTTCCTTCGAGAATCTCGTGTGCGTGGAAAGGCATACCGTGGTCGAGGAGGCGCTGCGCCTCGGTGATCGACTCGTCTGGTGGCAGGCGTACATCGTCCGGAATGCGCGGGACACCGCCCGCTGCGTCGCGTGGCAGTGGACGTCCGAGTCCGTCACGGGGCCGCGAATTGAGGGGTTTCCCAGCGGCGTCCCGGTCGCGTTCGGTCATACACTCAGCCTAACGGCAGCGCCTCGGCCGAACTCGCCAAAAGTTTTTTCGAGTCGCCTGTCGATTCCGGGGAGAACCGTTCGTCGTCATGTTGTAAGGCAGGAAAGCCGCAAGAAAAACAACAGACCAAGGAGTCAGTCATGAAGTACATGTTGCTCATCTACACCGCACCCGGCGGAGACACCGAACCCCAGTGCACGTTCGAGGACTGGCAGCAATACGACAAGGAAATGAAGGATGCCGGCATCTGGGTGTCCGGCGATGCCCTCGCCGATCTGACGACTACGACGACGGTTCGGGTCTCGCAGTCCGGAGAAAAGACCGTCACTGACGGACCCTTCGCTGAAACCCGTGAGATCCTCGGCGGCTACGACGTCATCGACGTCCCTGATCTGGATGCGGCGCTGGCCTGGGCCGCGCGGTGCCCCGGCGCGCGCGACGGCGGCAGCGTCGAGGTGCGTCCACTGGCCGGGTTCGGGGACTGATTCGCCGTGGACGAGCAGGCCGAGAACTCCATCGAGTCAGTGTTCCGGGAGGAACGCGGACGACTCTTGGCCTCGCTCGTCCGCCGCTTCGGTGATCTGGATCTGGCCGAGGAAGTCACCTCCGAAGCCGTCGAGGCCGCGTTGGTGCACTGGCCCGTGGACGGAGTGCCGGCCAAACCCGGCGCCTGGCTGCTGACCACGGCGCGTCGTAAAGCCGTCGACAGGCTTCGTCGTGATCAGGCCTACGCGGCGCGCTTGGCGGTGATGCAGGTGGACGCCGATCGTGCCGACCCGGCGCCGCCCACGGTCGACGGAGAACTTCCCGACGAGCGGTTGCAGCTGTTCTTCACCTGCTCGCACCCAGCGCTGGCCGAGGACGACCGAATCGCACTCACCTTGCGTTGCCTCGGCGGGTTGACGACGCCCGAAGTCGCTCGGGCCTTCCTCGTTCCTTCGGCGACGATGGCGCAGCGGATCGTGCGCGCGAAGAAGAAAATCCGTCAGGCTCGGATTCCCTTCCGCACTCCCAGCGCCGAAGAACTCCCGGAACGTTTGCCCGGTGTTCTGCAGGTGATCTACTCGGTGTTCACCGAGGGGTACGCAGCGAGTTCGGGTCCGGATCTGCAACGCGTCGACCTGGCGGTGGAGGCGATCAGGCTGGCGAGGATCTTGCGCGCATTGCTTCCCGATGAGCGCGAGATCGCCGGGTTGCTTGCATTGATGCTTCTCGTCCACGCGCGTCGGGATGCCCGTACCGACGCCGCCGGCGGGATCGTGCTCCTCGAAGACCAGGATCGCGGGTGTTGGGACCAGCCGATGATCGAGGAAGGAAGCGACCTCGTCGTGGTCGCGTTGACCGGGGGAGCGCCGGGGCCGTACGGGGTGCAGGCCGCCATCGCCGCATTGCACGACGAGTCCGCAGATGTGGAGAGCACCGACTGGCCACAGATCTGCGCTCTCTACGGAGTGCTCCTCACGCTGACTCCGTCGCCGGTCGTGGCCGTCAATCGGGCAGTAGCGTTGGCGATGCGCGACGGCGAGGAAGTCGGGCTGACTGCGCTGGAGGAACTGGCAGCGGAGCCCAAACTTGCCGACTACCATCCGTATCACCTTGCACGAGCCGAACTACTTGCTCGGTTGGGGCGCACCGACGCAGCGGCATCCGCGTACCGACAAGCTCTGAAACTCGTTGGTACGGAACCGGAGCGGGCCTACCTGGAGCGTCGGTTGGGTGAGATCTCGGACTGATCGGCTCCTATCGCGGGACGTCGAGATCGAAGTACAGGGTCTCGGACCAGTAACCGAGGCCGAGCTCGCGTAGCGGTTCCTCGACGCTCTCCTGAGTCGGCGTGAACAGTCGCTCCCAGAAGCTTGGCTTGACGGGTGCGAGCGTGGCCAGCGCCGCCTCCATCTCGGCGTCGATGTCCGCCAGACCGGTAATCAGGGCCGTGCCCTGTTCGGCGAACGGTTCGTCGTCCATGTCGAAGATCTCGCCGCACTCGAGGACGAAGTAGTGGTCGGGTTCGGTGTGGCTGTGCAGGAAACGCAGCGCATCGCCGGCCATCGTGCCGAGTTCGGGGTGATCGATGCGGCCGAGGAAGTCTTCGAGCCGGGCGATACCAGGACCACAGGGCGCGGTGACCGCGATCAGGTCGGGGGTGTCGTCCCAGATGATCGACTGGCGGGGGAGCGGATTCACGGACACAAGGATCCGGGGGACCAGCGGTATCGCGTACGACCACTCCGAGATTCCTTTGAGTCCACGGGTGCGAGCGGCAGCCGGATTCTCATGCGGGGCAACAGGGGTCGAGTAGAGATAGGTGCGGTTGGCCACTGGCCGAGTCCTTTCTGCGGTCGGCGTCACCTGATTCGGGCGGCGCCCACCATCCTCAATGCCAGGTCTCCGTACAGTTTTCCGATGTCTTCCGGATTCGTGTAGTTGCCGGCCGGGAACCAGCGGCACACGTCGACGCACAGGGACATCAAGGCGAGGGTGACGCCTTCGGCATCGGGGATCGTGAAGTCGCCCGACTGGACGCCGGCGTCGACAACCTCCCGGACCACCCGCGTCGTGCTGCGGCGAAGCGCGACGACGGTTCGGTAGTGCTCTGGTGTGAGGGCGGTGAGTTCGTACTGGACAACGCGAGCGAGTGAATGGTGCCCGGCCTGCCAACTGGCGAAGGTGCTGATCAGTTCCTGCAAACGAACGGACGGTTCTTCACCAGGTCGGTCGGCGCCCTCGACCACCTTCAACGCTTCGGTGTGGCCTTCGAAGCTGATCGCGAAAAGCAGTTCTTCTTTCGAGCGGTAGTGCGGGTACATGGCGGCGGGACTCATGTCGAGTCGCGCGGCGATGTCACGGGTGGTGGTGCCGCCGTAGCCGGCAGAGGCAAAAGCGTCCACGGCTGCCGCGCGGATACGGGCCGCAGCTTTGGAGGGGCTGATCACCACGTCAGGTGAATCGCTCACGGTTTCCTCCAGGTGTGACGGATTTCGATGTTGACAATATCCCGCTCTCGATTCACTATAAGCAGGTGCTTAGATTCTAAGCGAATGCTTAGGAACATCGTTACGTGTGGCTTTGCCACGCCGAAAGGAAGCAACTCGTCATGCGTCGCACTCTGTACGGACCCGATCACGAGGCATTTCGCGAATCTGCTCGCGAATTCGTCAACCGGAACATCCTTCCGGTCGCAGAGAAGCTGATCGACCAGCGCTTCATCGATCGTGAAATCTGGCTCGAAGCGGGACGCAACGGCTTCCTCGGACTCGAGGTTCCGGAGGCGTACGGCGGAAGCGAAGCCGGCGACTACCGCTTCAATGCGGTTCTGGCCGAAGAGCTCTCGCGCGCCAGTGCAGCTGTTGCCTCGAGCTTCGGCATTCACGCCGACGTCGTTGCTCCCTACCTCGTTCAGCTCACCACCGAAGAGCAGAAGCAGCGTTGGCTGCCCAAGTTCTGCACCGGTGAGATGCTGACGGCCATCGGCATGACCGAGCCTTCCGGTGGATCCGACCTCGCCTCGCTCAAGACCACTGCGGTCAAGGACGGCGACGACTGGATCATCAACGGCTCCAAGACCTTCATCACCAACGGCTACAACGCCGACCTCGTGATCGTGGCGGCTCGGACCAGTCCCGAGAAGAAGTCCAAGGGCATCACCCTCTTTGCCGTCGAGACCGGCATGGAAGGCTTCGAGCGCGGACGCAAGCTCGACAAGGTCGGCCAGCACGAGTCCGATACCGCCGAACTGTTCTTCGAGAACGTTCGCGTGCCGTCCACCAACATCATCGGTGAGATCGACCGCGGCTTCATCCACATGATGGAAATGCTGCCGCAGGAGCGCGTCGGCGCTGCGGTGTCCAACATCGCGCACGCCGCTCCGATCCTCGAAGAGACGCTGCAATATGCCAAGGACCGCAAGGCTTTCGGTCAGCCGATCGGCTCGCTGCAGTGGAACAAATTCCTTCTCGCGGATCTCGTCACCCGCATCGAGGTCACCCAGGCCTACGTCGACAACTGCGTCGCGGCACACGCTGCCGGCGAGCTGACCGCCATCGACGCCGCCAAGGCTAAGTGGTGGACCGCGCAGGTACAGAACGAGGTCCTCGATCACTGCGTTCAGTTGCACGGTGGCTACGGCTTCATGACCGAGTACCGCGCCGCTCGCGCGTGGATGGACGCCCGCGTCACCAAGATCTGGGCCGGATCCAACGAGATCATGAAGGAACTCATCGGCCGCGATCTCGGCCTGTAGTTTCGCAACTGCAGTCGATACGTCACTGCAACCGCCACTTCCCGAACCCGACGACACAGGAGCATCACCGCGCATGTCTGTTCTCGACAAGTTCTCTCTGACCGATCGAGTGGTCATCGTGACCGGTGCGTCGTCGGGCCTCGGGGTGGCGTTCGCGAAAGCCGCAGCAGAGGCCGGCGCGGACGTCGTCCTCGCTGCTCGCCGCGTCGACAAGCTCGAAGACACGGCCAAGCTCGTGCGTGACGCAGGCCGCGAAGCATTGTGCGTGGCCACCGACATCGTCGATCCGGCTCAGGCTCAGAACATGGTCGACGCCGCGATGGAGAAGTTCGGCCGCGTGGACGTGCTGGTCAACAACGCCGGCGTCGGAACTGCCGTTCCGGCGACCCGCGAGACCCCGGACCAGTTCCGCGCCGTCATCGACATCAACCTCAATGGGTCCTACTGGGCAGCGCAGGCCTGCGGCCGCGTCATGCTCCCAGGCAGCTCCATCGTCAACATCTCGAGCATTCTCGGATTGACAACCGCCGGACTCCCGCAGGCCGCCTATGCGGCGAGCAAGGCAGGCGTCGTCGGATTGACCCGCGACCTCGCACAGCAGTGGGGAACGCGCAAGGGCATTCGCGTCAACGCGATCGCGCCCGGCTTCTTCAAGTCGGAAATGACAGACCAATACAACGACGGTTACTTGGACGCGATGGCTCCGCGCCTGATCCTCGGCCGCATGGGCGATCCGGAAGAGCTCGCGGCCACCATGGTGTGGCTCGCGTCCGAGGCCGGCGGATACGTCACCGGTCAGACCATCGCCGTCGACGGAGGAATCACCATCACCTGACGCCGATGCCGAGATGTCGCCGGCTTTGCCGTATAAGTAGCTGGTGACCTCTCGCGCCGAACCTCAGGAGAACTGGGAAGACCGTCCGCCACCATCCATGGCTGCGACGGAGCTTCTGCGTGACCTGCCGGTGACTGCCCGCGGCGTCCGGACCAGGGCTTCTCTGGTCGCAGCGGCTCGAACGGTGTTCGAGCGCGCAGGGTATCTCGACGCCCGTCTCACGGACATCACCAAGGAAGCGAACTGCTCCACCGGCACGTTCTACACCTACTTCGACAACAAAGAGCAGATCTTCGCCGCAGTTCTCGACGTCGCGCAGGAAGACATGCTGCACCCCGGCATGGGACGGGTCCGCGACGTCGACAATCCGTATGCGGTCCTCGAATCGAGCAACCGTGCCTACCTGACGGCTTTTCGCCGCAACGCCAAACTGATGGGTCTGCTCGAGCAGGTATCGCACATCGATCCGGCCTTCGCGAAACTGCGTCGGGACAGAGCCGAGACCTTCATTTCTCGTAATGCCCGAGCCATCGAACGCTTGCAAGCAGCTGGCAAGGCAGACGCCTCGTTGGACCCGCTGTTGGCTTCCCGAGCACTGTCGGCGATGGTGAGCCGTCTTGCCTACAGTTCATTCGTCTCCGAGGAACCTGGCGCCGACGGCAACCCCGTCCCGTTCGAGGACGTCGTCAAGACGGCTACTCAGGTGTGGGCCAACGCGCTGGGACTCGAAGGCGACCGCGGGTAGTTTCAGCCTTCGCCGCGGGCCGCGAACTGCTCCTCGAGGCTGTGGCGCAGTGTTTCCTCGCTGTTCTTGACAGCGTTTTCGACGAACGGTCCGATCAATCGGCCGAGTGCCTTGCCGGCAATGCCGCCGGGCAGTTTGTAGGCGAAGTCGACGGAAAGCTCGGTCTTGGAATCGTCGATCGCAGCGAACTCCCACGTGGACGAGTTGGATACACCGCCGAGCGAGGACAGCTTGATGATCCGATTCTTCTCCCACTCGGTGACCTCGAGTTTGGAGCGCAACGTGCTCGGCCCGATCTGCATGGCCGCGTCGAACGTGGCGCCGAGTCCCTGATCGAACTCTCCGAACGGGGTGAACTCGGAAACACCGAACATCCACGTCGGGACATTGCGGTAGTTGTCGATGTAGTCGAAGGCGACATCAACCGGCACGGCAGCAACCGCGGTGTGGCGAACATGGATCATGACTGGTCCCTGTCTTTCGGTGAACACCGACTCTAACCAATGGCTCCGACGTGTTCGGCGGCGGCGCAAGAGCGATCTACGGTATCGGTATGACGAACGAGCTTCCGGTACGCGGGTCCTGGCGCGATTACGAAGACCTGGGACTACCGAAACCGCTCGCTGCGGCGTTGGAGGCGTTCGTCGAGCAGGGCTATCACGGGACTTCGATCCGTGACGTCGCGTCGCGGTCCGGGCTGTCGGTGCCGGGGCTCTACCACCACTACCCGTCCAAGCAGGCTCTGCTGATCGGTCTGGCGACCGTTGTGATGACGGAGTTGTTGGAGCGAAGCCGCGCCGCCGAACTCGATGCCGGGGACGATCCCTCCGATCGCTTCGACGCGGTGATCGAATCTCTGTTGCGGTTCCACATGTTTCGGCGCGAGCAGTCGTTCGTCGCCTCCTCCGAGATCCGCAGCATGGAGCCCGACAGCCGGGCTGGTTACATCGCCCAGCGCGACGAACAGCAGAAGCAGGTGGACCGGATCGTCCTCGACGGCGTCGCTTCGGGAGTGTTCGAGGCCGACCATCCCGAGGACGCCAGCAGAGCCGTGGTGACGATGTGCGTCGCCGTCGCGGTCTGGTACCGACCGGACGGTGAGTTGTCTCCGGACGAGTTGGTGGAGAGGTATTTGGAGATAGCGAGGCGCATGGTGGGGGCGAAGCGGGTGGGGGAGTGACTGTGGGGGCGAAGCGGGTGGGGGAGTGACTGTGGGGGCGAAGCGGGTGGGGGAGTGATCTGTTGACGCAACTGCGCGAATCAGTCTGAATTTTTGAGCAATTCGAGCGCTGCGTTCCGGCCGGCGCCGAAGGGGTCGGTGCCGATACCGATCCCGTCTGCGACAAGGGCACCTTCGTGAAGCAGCATGATTGCCTCGACGAGACGTTCGTCGGCTAGTCCGTCCGTCGCCAGAATGCGCCGAAAGACGTCCAACATTTCCTGCTTCTGTTCGGCGATGACAGCGAACACCGGATGTGAGTGATCGCTGAACTCGGCGTGCGCGTTGATCATGCTGCACCCCTTGCCTCCGCTCGCCTTGGACCAGGAGGCGGAAGCGTCGAATACCGCACTCAACTGTTCGGCGCGGCTAGCTCCGGCTGATGCGAGCTTCTCGTCGCGGAAGATTCGCCACCGCCAATCTCGAGCCCTCAGGTATTCAACGACGAGACCGTCTTTCGAGCCGAACCGTTCGTACAAAGTCTTCTTCGTGACCCCGGCGTCCAGTGCGACGGTATCCACGCCTACGGCATGAATCCCCTTTTCGTAGAACAGCTTCGACGCAGACTCCAGAATGCGACGCGCTTTCGGAGTCAATTCGGGTGTGGATTCCTCTGCCATGGACAAAAGTATACCGATCTGTATAGTCGGGCTCATGAGTAAACAGATCGGTATACCTCGGATCGTGACCTCGAGATCTGCCGTGACGGCTACCTTGTCGGTCCTGTTCGTCGCGTGCTGGAGTTCGGGTTTCATCGGAGCCAAACTCGGGGCCGGCAGTGCCGGGGTCCCCACGCTGCTGATGTGGCGTTTTCTCCCGCTCGCGGTGGTACTGCTCCCGATTGTCTGGTTCTCCGCCCGGCGCCAGAACACGATGCCGACACCACGGGCTCTCGGCAGGCAGGTGGTGATCGGGATGCTCTCTCAGAGCGGCTACCTGTTGTCTGTGTACTGGGCAGTCGATCTCAGTGTGAACACCGGAACCACCGCACTGATCGACGGTATTCAGCCGCTGGTCGCGGCGGCTCTGCTCGGTCCGGTCCTCGGGGTCGCAGTCCCGCGTATGCAGTGGATCGGGCTGGCGATCGGACTGGGCGGCGTCGCGATGGTCACGGCAGCCGATGCCGGGGCCGGTACATCTGCTCCGTGGTGGGCATACGCGATCCCGTTCCTGGGGATGCTCAGCCTGGTTGCATCCACCTTCGTCCAACAACGCGCTCACACGTCCACGCCACCTCTGCAGGCTCTGGCCATCCGCTGCTCTACCAGCGCAATAGTTTTCACGACACTGGCGGTGGCCTCAGGTGTCGCCGTACCACCAAGCGTCAACACATTCTGGATCGCATTGCTCTGGTTAGTCGTGCTGTCCACGTTCGGTGGTTACGGGCTGTACTGGTTACTGCTCCGTCGCATCGGCATCACGTCCGTCAACACCTTGATGTTCTTGATCGCCCCCGTCACCGCGGTCTGGGGCGCGTTGATGTTCGGAGAATCGTTCACTGCGTTCACCGCGCTCGGCTTGGCGGTGGGGATCCTCGCCGTCGTCGTGGTCACCCGGGCGGACAATCACCAGAAAAAGCGGGGAGAGGGCGAAAATGCCTGTTCGGTAAGGGCTCCGATCACTTCGCGCTGATGACTCCCGACCTGGATGTGAACCGCTCGCGGAGCGCGGTGAGTTGCTCTGCGGTGAGCTTCAGTCCGTTGATTGCGTAGTCCTCGACGGTGCCGAAGTGCGTGCGCATTTCGTCGAGAGTTGCGTCGAAATAGCTGTCACGGACTCCGAGGAGGGGTCGTAGCACTTCTGCGTCAACCCCTTTGCTCGCGGCGAAGTCGAGGATCGGTTCTGTCATGGGAGCCAGATCGGTGTTCGTCTCCAGGTAGTCGGCGCGTACATCGGCTTCGTCGGCCCCGAGGAGGAGTAGGAAAGAGGTCGCGGCCCACCCGGTTCGATCCTTGCCGGTGGTGCAGTGGAAAAGTGCTGCCCCGGTGCGTTTTTCGTCGATAAGGTCGAGGTAGAACGTGCGATAGGCGTCGAGAGCGGACGGCAGGCTGACGAAGTTGCGGTTGGCTTCCTCCATCTGTGCGATCCCACGTCCGTCGCTGATGGTCTCGGCGTATGCGACCGGGTCCGTCATGAGTAGTCCAGTGGCCGCGGCGTTTTGGGCATTGTCGGCAAGTACGTCGAGCCAGACTGTGCGCGTCGAGTCAGGGAGATTGTCGAGTGCGCCGTCGCGCTCGGCGGCGGTCCTCAGGTCGTATACCGTCCGCACGTCCAAGTCGGCGACCGCGGCAAGGTCGTAGCCGTCGAGTTTCGCCAGAGTCGCCGAACGATAGAGCGCGCCCGCGCGGACGGTGCCGTCCGCAACAGGAATGCCACCGAGTTCCCGGAAGTTCGGAGCGGTCTTCAGGAGAACGCGGCGATCGAGCGGGTGAGTTGGCATGGCTGACTCCTTGTGGGTTCCGTTTCCGAACTGATCATTCATGCCTTCTGCACACTGCGCACGAGCTTTTCGGCATTGCGTCTCTTTATCCACTTGTCGATGACGAGAGCCATGAAGATCCACCCTCCCAATGCCGTGATCACCCACACGATGATCGGGGCGAGGATCCAGGACCCGACGCCGCTGATCTCGATACCGTCGGGGACCAGGGTCGCAACCCAGAGCGCGAGCAGTGTGGCGACCAAGCCGACACCACCCGCGAGCGGAGCTGCGTAGTGCAGTGCCACGCTGAGCACGAATGGGCCGAGAATCATGTGTGCGAGGGTGAATACACCGATAGCGGCCAAGAAGCCGTTCACGCTCAGGCTGACCCCGGGAAGAGCAAAATGCACGACGATCAGCGCTATCGCGCCGAGAACACATTGCGAAATGAGCTGAAATAACAGACGCATGGCTTGTACCTCCGTGATCAGGTCGAGTCACCCGAGAGTGGTGTGTGCGTGGGGAATGCTTTGCTGCAGGGCTTCGGGACGAGGCGCCGTCCAGGTGCCGTCGAGCACGGAGGGACGGGGGCGGTACAGGCGCAGTACGTAGTTCCAACCGGGCATGATGGGCAGTGCGTTCGCGACGCCGTCGAGATGGACCCCGAAGCGAATGGTGGTGCTGCCGTCGGAGTCTGGGGTGGCCGTGAGGCTGTTGATGCTGTTGACGCCCAGAGCGTTCTCTTCGAAGTATCCGGCCGCGTTGTACAGCGAGACCGACCAGAACGCATCCACGGGAACATCGTTCAGGCGGAGACGGTATTCCCCGACCGGGAGACGTTCGTCGAAGTTGACGTAGGTGGCCTCGTACTCGGGAAGGCCACCCCAGCCGGATGCGGTACCGAGCAGGTGCCTGATCGGATCGACTTCCGCAGCGGTACCGAATGAATGGTCGTACGTGGTGATGCCACGCGCGAGTGCGAGGAGTGCGTCGCGGGTCTCGGTCTGCGATTGCTCGTCGTAGTCGGGCAACGGGAACTCTCCCGTTCCGCCGCCGTCGATGTTGAGGGCGTCTTGCAACCGGTTCACCTCGGCGACGTCTTCGGGGCTGTTCGGATCGACGAGGATGCGCACGATCAGTGCGGCGTAGTCGGTTCCGACCAATTCGCGCGTGAGCAGGTGCTCTCCCGGATCGCGCAGGATGACGGGACCGAAGTGATCTTGACTGACCACCCACACGGAGATGTAGCGCTTGCCGGTATCGGGCACCGTGATCGTGACGTTCTCGCGCACGTCGATGATCGCGCTGCTGTACAGAGTGTCGCGGTTCTGGCGGATGATCGGCTGGTTGTCGAGTGACCCGAGATCACGAGTGTGGTTCCACGTGCCCAGGCCGACGCCCGCGGCCAGGCGAGCGAACATGAGATCGGATTCTGCCCGATTGAAGTTCAGGACGTTGACGGCGATCGTGGACATAGCGGGTTCCATTCGGTGTCGGGTACGGAAGCGGGCGCGGGAATCCCTCGCCACTGTCGGGGTGAATCAGCCGAGCAGTCGCGCTTTGGCGGCTTGGAACTCGGCCTCACTCAGCAGGCCTTGTGATTTGAGGTCGCCGAGTTTCTGCAACTCGGCGACGAGATCGACCGGGGCCGCGGGTGCGGGTGTGGGCATCGGGAGTGCGGCATGCTGCTGGGCGAATTCGTACTGCGCCTGCTCGTAGTCGGTCTGAGCTCTCCTTTGCCGGCGGGTGGCCATACCGTCGCTGACGGCGGTCGCAGTACCGGTGACGACCGCGGTGCGGGCGGCGAGGCCCAGTAGTCCGGGGCGGCCTCGTCTCGGGATGTACGGCATGTCAGACCTCCAATTTCGGGATGATCGTGTCCATGAGGGCATTGACGACGGGTGCGGGTATCCGCTCGTAACCCAGTAGCACCGCGCCTGACGCAGCGGTGCGGGCGGCGAGTTCGCGCTGATAGACCAGCTCGAGCGCGACCAGCAGCGCTGTGGCACCGGTGGGAATGGCTGCCGCGAGTTCGGTGATGTCCTCATGCCCGAGCAGACCGGACGCGCCGAGCATCTCGACGTTGATCTCGAAGCCGTTCGGCAACTCCTCGACCTCGACGAGGACGAGTTCACCGTCCTCGGACTTGGAGATGACGATCAGGTCGAGTAGTCGTACCAGGCCGGTGTCGGTGAGGTCGGTCAGCGCGGAGAGTGCGGCCGGGTCGAGGCTCTGTCCAGGCAGGCCGAGAAGGTAGAAGTCGACGGGGCCGAAACGCGCGGCACTCACGAGAGGACCTTCAGCTTGAGTGCGGCGAACTCGTCCTCGCTGATCGCTCCGGCTTCGAGCAGTGCTGCGGCTGCGGCGATCTCCTCGCTGGGGCTCTTCCCCGCGACCTCGCGGATATACGATTCGGCGGCCTTCTCGGCGTCGCGTGCGGCCTTGTTGCTGCGTTCCGTCATCCCTTCGCCGCGGGCGACGAGATAGACGAGGGCGGTCAGGATCGGTAGGAAGAGCAGGAAGAACACCCAAACGGCCTTCAACCAGCCGTTCAGCTTGTGGTCGCGGAACAGGTCGGCGATGATCGCGAACAGCGCGAAGAGATATCCGATGAAGACGGTCGCCCACAGCATCCAGCCGAGGCTTTCCCAGAAGCTCATGTGTCTTATCCGTTTCGTGTAAGGCCTGTGCACACGGTATTCCGCTGACTCACGCATTTCGGTTGATTCCGGCAATTCTCACCGGTATCGGCGGGCTTCGATCGCGGCCTAATCCGAAGCGGATGAGACCGGATTTCCACGGACATCGAACGTCTCGAGTATCTTCGACACATGATCGAAGCCGTGCGTGACGCACTCGCCTCTGGTGAGGCGGAGCAGGCTCGACGAGTCCTGCGGAAAAACTGGCTTCGTTTGATTCTCGAATCTCACACCAGGGAACTCGAGCAGCTCTGCCTTGCTCATCCCGATCCCCACGATCCGCACATCCTGCTGATACGAGCGTGCTGCCGCGATCTCAGCGGTGATCCGTACGGCGCTGAGTTTCTCCGCGGGCAGGGTCTGCGGGTGGCGTCCGACGATTTTGTCGTCTGCTTCACCGACCTGCTGCTCGCTCCGGACACCTCGACCAAGGCCGTCATCGCCGATCGCGCGCGTCACGCGCTCGCCCAGTGCGAGCCCGAGGACGATTACCCGTCCGCGCTTTTCCTCCTCGGATGGACCGAGGTCAGGCTTCGTCGTGACCTTCCTCGTGCCATCGCGCTACTTCGCTCCGCCGGCGACGAGGCGCAGTTGCAGTCGCGTACGGAGACGTTGCGTCTCGCACAATCCAATTTGGCTTTCGCGCTCACCCACGCAGGGATATTCACCGAAGCCGAACAGATCCTCGACGGCCTTCCTGCTCGAGAGGTGGCGTCCGACTGGGAACGCTTCGAAGGCGGTCTCCCACAGTCGAATCGAGGGTGCATCGCCTACTGGCGTGGTGACTTCGAGGAGGCGATCGCTCAGTTCGACTCGATCATCGAGGAGGGCAGTCCCGGAACCAACTTCGAGGCGCTCGCCCGTCTGTACCTGGTGATGAGCCTGATCGCACTGAACCGGGAAGACCGGTACCACAACGCCGCTCGTCTGCTGCGAGGCGTGAGCACTGCGGACAAGCACGGCATTCCTTGGGATACGCTGCGGCGCGTCACCACGGCCTGGCTCGCCCACGCTCAAGGACAGGACGAGCAAGCTCGCCGCATCGCAATGCCCACGCTGACCAGAACAGGTGCTGCGGTCGCTCACGCGCTTCTCGCGGAGCTCTACCGAGTCATGGGGGATCCGGAACCGTCGGCTCAAGCGCTTCGCTTGGCAACCTCGGCCGCGCTGCCGCGATATGCGCTGGTGAGCACCCTTGTCACGTCTGCCGCCCTGAGCTCCGTCGCCGGGCGTGGACCGCAGGCGCACGAGCAGTTGGATCGTGCGCTGGCGGAAGCAATCCCCGAGCGGATTCTCGCCCCATTTCTGAGCGGCGATCCGGTAATCGTCGATCTGTTGAACGCGCACGCAACACAGGGGTCGAGACACCAGGAGCTCCTACGCACGATTCTGGAAAAACGGGGCCAGCTCTCTGCCAAGCTCGCCGGAGTCCTGACGGAACGTGAGAAAGAGATCCTCACTTTTCTGCGAACTACGATGACTGCAGACGAGATCGCTGCGCACCTCGGCATCGCCTATCCCACTGTGAAGACTCACATTCGCTCGATCTACCGCAAACTAGGTGTGACCAAACGGCGTGCCGCTGTTCAAGCAGCCGACAACCTAGACCGCCGGATCGGGGGCGATTCCGCGGCGGAGGCTGCGAACCGTCAGATCCAAGGCTTGTAGTCGCGTCCCGGAACCGCGGTTCACGTAGTCCATCGACGTGTAGAGCAGTGACCACAGCAGGTTCTGCACCCAGTCCGAACCCATGTCGGGGTCGATGGAACCGTCGGAGTGTCCGCGCTCGATGGCATCGGTGACTGAGTCGTCGTTCGACGCGGACTCGGCAAACGAATCTTCTTGATACACACCGGGAGTGAAGAACAGGACCGTCAAGAGGTCGGCCAGTTCGAAGTATTCATGGCACAGGCGAACCAGTGCTTCGGCTCCGGTACCCTCGCCGAGTCGAGCTGCTGCTGCTGCCTCTCCGACGGCGCGGGTGGCCTCGGCCGCGACTGCGTCGACCAGGTCTGACCGTTCGGGAAAGTAGCGGTGCAAAGTGGTCCGGCCGACCTTTGCGGCCGAAGCGATCTCGCTGAGGGTCGCAGCAGGCTTGGATGCGAACACCGAAACGGCAGCATCGAGGATGGCCTTCCGTGTGCGCTCGCGGGTCGCGCTTTGTTCTGGTGCGCTGTGGATCGTTGTCACGAATCCGAAGCGTAGCCGTGTCCGGTTTCGGTATCCAGTGTTTCCGAATCGGAATTTCTCTTGCCCTTTATGGAACATTCGTGTTCCATAAATTCATGCTTGAATCCGACGCTTCTCAGCCCGCACCGAAATGGAGCAATCTCCGCGTCCTCTCGGAGTTCGCTCGACCGCATCTGCCGTCGCTCCTTCTCGGATTGGTACTGGCGCTGTGCGGCTCCGCGGCGACGCTGGCAACGCCCATGGTCACCAAGTGGGTTCTCGACACCCTCGATACCGGTGCGTCGCTGAAAGGACCTATCCTCACGCTCGTCGTCCTTCTGATCGTCGGTGCCGTGCTCGGTTGTGCTCAGTGGATCGTTCTCGGAACCGCCGCCGAGAAGGTTGTCTTCGACGCCAGGTCGTCGCTGGTGAAGCGATTCCTGGCGGCGACCGTACCTTCGCTGCAATCGCGATCCGTGGGTGAATTGGTCACCCGGGTCACGTCTGACACCTTGCTGCTGCGGGAGGCTGCGTCGTCGGCCGCGGTGAATATTCTGAACGCAGCCGCGTTGACCATCGGAACGATTGTACTGATGGGCGTACTGGATCTGCCGTTGTTGGGCGTCACCATGGTGGCAATCGTGTTCGCCTCCATACTCTTTGCCGTTCTGATGCCTCGGATTTCCGCAGCCGAAGCGCGAACCCAGGAATCGCTCGGTCAGCTCGGCGGCGTACTCGAGGGTGGCTTGCGTGCGATCCGGACGGTCAAGGTTTCCCTCGCCGAGGATCGCGTCGGCGCTCTGGTGACGAACAATGCGTCCGATGCGAAAAAGCATGCGATCACGGCAGTTCGAGTGTCGGCAACCGCGTGGACTGTCGCGTGGACCGCCATTCAAGGATCGATCATTGCCATCCTCGGCTTTGGTGCCTGGCGAGTCGCCGACGGCGAAATGGCAGTCTCGACGCTCATCGCGTTTCTGCTCTACGCCTTCACCCTGATGGGGCCGGTGTCGGAGCTTGCGCAGAACGTGACCTCCGTTCAGTCGGGAATCGCGGCAGCTATCCGGATTCGCGAGATGCAGTCGTTGCCCACCGAGCAGTACGACGAGGTCGTGGACGTGGTCGCGAAAACCAACGCTGCCGCGCCGCTGATCGAGTTGCGCGACGTCACCGTGAGCTACCACGGATCGAACCAGCCGGCGTTGCGCGATGTCTCGCTGGTCATTCCGACGCGTGGGCACATGGCCATCGTCGGCCCGTCGGGTGCAGGAAAGACGACCTTGCTCTCGACCGTGCTGCGATTTGTCGAACCGCGATCGGGTGAGGTTCTCCTGCATGGAGTCGGTTACGACGCGCTCGATCACCGCGCTGTGCGCGAGAGTCTCGCATACGTGGAGCAGGAGACACCGGTGGTGCCCGGAACGATTCGGGAGAACGTCGTCTTCAGCCATCCCGATGCGACGGACGAAGAAGTCCAGGCCGTTCTGCGCTTGCTCCGGCTCGACGACGCGATCGAGGCCCTGCCCAACGGACTCGACACCGCTCTGACGGCCACTTCGCTGTCGGGCGGCCAACGTCAGCGGATCGCGATGGCGCGCGCAGTTCTGCGGCCGAGTGCTTTGCTTCTGCTCGACGAAGCCACTGCCCAGGTCGACACGCTCACCGAAGCCGCGATTGTCGACGCGATCAACGAACGTGCGCGCACCGGGGCCGTGGTGACTATCGCTCACCGGCTCTCGACGGTGCGTGACGCCGACTGGATCGTGGTCATGGAAGACGGTCGGATCCGCAACATCGGCAACCATGACGAGCTCATGGACAAGGACGATCTGTACCGCGACATGGTGGTTGCCGGCCGGCTCGATCAGGGCGAGGCAATGCTCGAGGATTGTTGACCCGACGCGTCGGCGTGTGCGAGAGTGCTGATACCGAGCGATCGCTCGGTCGGGATGTTCTTTCGGAGGTGGCTGGTGGCAATCGATCTGACGTACGCGCCCGAGGTGGTGGCGCTGATCGAGAAGACGCGCGACTTCACGCGCAACGTAGTGCTCCCCATCGAAGACGAACACGCCGGTGACATCGCTGTAGCGGGTGGCGATGCAATCCGCATCGAGATGCAGTCGGCAGCAAAAGAAGCCGGTGTCTTCGCCCCGCATGCGCCGATCGAGTACGGCGGACACGGACTCAACATGAGTGATCGCGCGCCGGTCTTCGAGGAAGCCGGCTACTCCCTCTTCGGGCCGACGGCGCTCAACATCGCGGCGCCGGACGAGGGCAACGTTCACATGCTGGCCCACGTGGCGAACGAAGCACAGAAGCAGCAGTTCCTCGCGCCGCTCGCAAGCGGGGACATGCGGTCGGCATTCGCCATGACCGAACCCGCGCCCGGAGCGGGATCCGATCCCTCGGCTTTGAACACCCGCGCCGAAAAAGTCCCCGGTGGCTGGAAGATCAACGGTAAGAAATGGTTCATCACCGGCGCCGACGGCGCCGGGTTCTTCATCATCATGGCGCGCACGTCCGGCGAGCCCGGGCAGCGCGGCGGAGCGACCATGTTCTTGGCGCCGACGGACACTCCCGGCCTGGTAGTGGGTCGACACATCGACACCCTCGACAAGGCCATGATCGGTGGGCACTGCGAGGTCACGTTCGAGGATCTCTTCGTACCCGACGAGGCCGTTCTCGGTGAGGTCGATCAAGGTTTCGCCTACGCGCAGGTTCGCCTCGGTCCCGCCCGCATGACGCACGTGATGCGCTGGCTCGGTGCAGCGCGCCGCGGCCACGACGTCGCCGTGGCCAGAGTTGCCGAACGAGAAGGCTTCGGCTCGAAACTCGGTGATCTCGGAATGATCCAGAAGATGGTCGCCGACAACGAGATCGACATCGCAGCCAGCCGTGCACTTCTGGTGCAGGCCTGCTTCGAACTCGATCAGGGCGGGCACGCGAGCAACGCGACGTCCATCGCCAAGACCTACGCTGCCGAGGCGATCTTCCGGATCGTAGACCGCTCCATTCAGATGTGTGGCGGAATGGGCGTGTCCGGCGATCTGCCGCTGGCACGCTTGTCCCGCGAAGTGCGTCCCTTCCGCGTCTACGACGGCCCGTCCGAGGTTCATCGCTGGGCAATTGCGAAACGTGTTGTCGGAGCTGCGAAGCGCGCTGCTCGGGAGGAGTCGAAGTGACGGACTTTCCAGGACTCGATCTCGCGGCGCTCCACAAGTATCTGCAAGCCGCTGGCGTCGAGGTGAGCGGAGAGTTGCGAGCCGAACTGATTTCAGGCGGCAAATCCAATCTCACCTACGGAATCTTCGACGACAACTCGAAGTGGATTCTCCGTCGTCCACCCACGGCCGGCCTCACGCCGTCGGCGCACGATGTTGCGCGCGAGTTCCGAATCACCTCGGCGTTGCAGAACACCGCCGTGCCGGTCGCGCCGACCGTCGTGCTGTGCGAGGACGCCTCGGTGATGGGTGCGTCGTTCACGGTGGTCGAGTTCGTCACCGGTCAAGTGATCCGAACCAAAACCGAGTTGGAAGCTGTTCCGGCAGCGCAGGTCACGCAGTGCACCGACGAGTTGGTGCGTGTTCTCGCTGCACTGCACGACGTCGACTACACCGCAGTGGGTCTCGGCGAACTCGGCAGACCCGACGGTTACGTAGCCCGCCAGGTGAAGTTGTGGGCCGGTCAATGGTCACGCGTCAAGACCGAGGACTCGGCCGACGTGGACAGGTTGGCGTCGAGCCTCGCGGAATTGATTCCGGCGGAATCAGCCTCGTCGATCGTGCACGGCGACTACCGGATCGACAACACGATTCTCGCGGCGAACGACGTCACCAAGGTTGCCGCAGTGGTGGACTGGGAACTGTCGACGCTGGGAGATCCGCTGGCGGACATCGCGATGATGTGCGTCTATCGGCATCCCGCGCTGGATCTGGTTCTGGGTGAGCCTGCTGCGTGGACGAGCCCGTCGCTACCGTCCGTTGTCGATCTGGCGCAACGGTATTCGTCCGTTTCGGGTCGTGAACTGGCGCATTGGAACTTCTACATGGCGCTCGGGTTCTTCAAACTCGCCGTCGTGGCGCAGGGCATCGATCACCGATTCCGAGCAGGAGCCACCGTCGGCGGGGGATTCGACAAGGCTGGATCTTCTGTGCCGGAACTGATCTCGGCCGGACTCAACGCACTGCAAGGGAAATTCGAATGACTCGATCAGCACTGGTCACCGGCGCCTCCAAGGGAATCGGGCTCGGCATCGCAACACGCTTGGCTTCGCAAGGGTACGGGCTGACCATCACGGCGCGTGATACCGAGCGGCTCGCCGTTGTCGCCGAAGAACTTACCCGCGCCGGATCGCCGGACGTCGTCGTCTCGGCCGGCGACATGGCGGACGAGAACTTCGCCGCAGCACTCGTCGCCACACACAATGAGCGATTCGGCTCCATGAGGGCTCTCGTCCTCAACGCCGGAGTGGGAACCAGTGGGCGAGTGGCGGATTACCCGATGCGACGTTTCGACAAGACCGTTGCCGTCAATCTCCGAACACCGTTTGCACTACTGCAAGCGTCGCTGCCGCTCCTGCGTACAGCGGCGGACGCGGACCTTGCCGGCGGAGCGAAGGTGATCGCTCTCGCCTCGATGGCCGGTGTGTATGCCGAGAGCGGCCTGGCCGTCTACGGAGCCACCAAAGCTGCGCTGATTTCGATGGTCGAGGCACTCAACGCCGAGGAATCCGGAAACGGCGTCAGTGCGACGGCCATCGCTCCCGGTTACGTCGACACCGACATGTCGGCATGGACACACGATCGGATCACACCGGACACCATGATCAAGGTCGACGACATCGTGGAGTTGGTGGACGGTCTGCTCAAGCTCTCGTCTCGAGCGGTCGTTCCGAAGGTCGTCATGGCGCGGGCCGGGACCAACGGCTACTCCGCCTGAAATTTCAATCCAGCTTGGCTTCGCCCCGCTTGCGAAAGAAGTGAAAGCCAGGCACCCCGACGATCGCCTGCCGCAGGTCCTTGACCACTCCGAGGAGTTCGTGGATCTCGGGCGAGACGGAGTCCAAGGTTCCGAGGATGGGCAACACCGCGGCCACCCGGTCGGTGAGCTCCGGTAGTTGGTCGATCAGCTTGATCGCGGCGCTGACCTCTGCCTCGGAAAGGTCGTCGGCGAACCTGGCGGCCAGCGGCGCGAGCTGTAGGGCGATGGGCTCGTAGATCTCGAGGAGTTGACCCGCGATGTCCGACGTCTGCTCGACGGCCTCGACCAGTGTCTCAGCGCGAACGGTCACGGCGGCAGCTCCGATGACGACGCGGTCGGCGTTGTCGGCGATCTGGTTGATGCGCGCCACCAACCTCTCGACCGAGAAGAGGAGCGCCTCGAGTCGAGTGGGCAGGGTGACCGCAAAAGCGACCGTGGACAGGGACCAGTGCACCACGTCGCCGACGGAGCGGACGACGGTGGAGCTGCCGGGCAAAACTAGAGCCATCCCTCGATACTGCCTGATGTGACGTCAAAGTACAGGTAAATCTCACATTCACGAGGCCCGCGGCGTCTTCGAGGTGTCGGTGCCGGCGCGGACAATCAATTCACCCGCTGCCTGCCGCACCGCGCAACCTGGAAGGATCGAGACATGACGGCTATCCGTACGCACACTGTGATCGACTCGCCGATCGGAGCGTTGACGCTGGTAGCAGCAGGTGACGACCTCTGCGGGCTGTACATGGCGGAGCATCGCCACAAGCCGGACGAGTCCACGTTCGGTGATCGTTCCTCGGCGGTCTTCGGTGAAGTCGAATCGCAGCTCACCGAGTACTTCGAGGGTGATCGCACGGAGTTCTCCGTGCCGCTGGCGCCCGTGGGTACCGAGTTCCAGAAGCGGGTGTGGGACACCTTGCGAACGATCCCGTACGGCGAAACCTGGACCTACATGGAGCTCGCGCAAACTTTGGGTAACCCGCTTGCGATCCGTGCCGCCGCCGCGGCAAACGGCAAGAATCCGATCAGCATCATCGTTCCCTGTCATCGCGTGGTCGGTAGCGACGGAAGTCTGACCGGTTTCGCCGGCGGCCTCGAACGTAAGCGGTTCCTGCTCGACCGCGAGCACGGCGGCGAATCGGATGTCCTCTTCTGATGCGCTCGGCTCACAATTCGGTGATCGGGAACGTCTACCGGTCGTGACACTCAAACCGTTCGAAGACGTCGTGACCGAATACGGTGCAGTGGTCCTCCGTGTCTGCCGCGCGGTGGTCGGGCCCGTCGACGCCGAGGACGCGTGGTCCGAGACGTTCATCGCGGCGATGCGGGCATACCCGGATCTGAACCCGGACGCGAACATCGAAGCCTGGCTGGTCACCATCGCGCACCGCAAGGCGATCGACATCACCCGAGTGCGTGCCCGCGTGGCCGTGCCGACAGACGACGTTCCGGAATTGCCGACGCGAATCGGCGTGCCGGGCACGTGGGATCACGAACTCTGGGACGCACTCGAACAACTACCACTCAAACAACGTGCGGCGGTCGCCTATCACTTTCTGGGTGGGCTGCCGTACGCAGAGATCGCGGACATCCTCGGCAACACGCCGGCAGCCGCCAGACGCGCGGGTGCCGACGGTATCGCCACCCTACGAAGAACCTACTTGTCCGCTACCGCTGCGGAAGGGAGTCACTCATGAGTAACGATGTGTTCGAGGCACTTCCAGCCGTTGACGCCGACGCCATGATCCGCCTACGGGCGCGCCTGGCTGCGCAGGCGTCCGAAGCCGAATTGATCGACGTGGCATATCGAACCGTCGATTCGCCGGTCGGAAAGCTGCTGCTGGCGGCAACTGATGTCGGCCTGGTGCGGGTTGCCTTTGCCGTCGAAGGGCACGACCTCGTTCTGGAACGATTGGCGGACACCGTCAGCCCTCGTGTGCTTCATTACCCGCGCAGGCTGGACACTGTCGCTCGCGAGTTGGACGAGTACTTTGCCGGTGCGCGTCGAGAATTCGATCTGCGCTTGGATTTCCAACTCGCGAAAGGGTTTCGACGCGAAGTGTTGCGTCATCTTCCCGAGATCGAATACGGCCACACTGCAAGCTATTCGGTGGTCGCAGCAGCGTCGGGAAGCCCGCGTGCGGTGCGTGCCGTCGGGACCGCATGCGCAAAGAACCCGCTGCCGTTGGTGGTCCCGTGTCACCGGGTGGTGCGCAGCGACGGCAGCCTCGGGCAGTACGCGGGTGGCCCCGAACTGAAAGCGATTCTGCTGGATCTGGAAGCCGGCCGGTGAGCGCAGTGACGCTGCGCTTTCAGGCGCCCTATGCAGTCGAACCGCTCACCGGTGCCCTGCGGGCTCACTGCGTCGCAGGCCTCGAGCGTCACGACGACGGTGTTCACACCAGAGTCGTACCGTTGCCTTCCGGACCCGTTGTCGTGTCGGTGTCGTGGACCGACGACGGTGTCGTCGTGGATTCCGATGTGCCGGTAACGGATTCCGCAGTTCTGGAGGTGATCGTGCGCCGTTGGCTCGACCTCGACGCCGATCACACTGCTGTCGAAGCGGCGTTCGGTAGTGATGAGTTGTTGGCCCCACTTGTTGCCGCCCGTCCAGGATTGCGTGTGCTCGGTTCGGTGGACGGGTTCGAGACCGCAGTGCTCACCGTTCTGGGACAACAGGTTTCGCTCGGCGCGGCGAGGACGTTCGGTGGTCGTTTTGTCAGCGCATTCGGAGCGCCGGTGCAAGGGGATTTTCTTGCCTTCCCTGATCCGGACATGGTTGCAGCGCAATCAACCGAGGGCATACAGAAAGCCGTCGGATTGACCACAGCGCGCGCAGGAACAGTGCACACGCTGGCAACTGCGGCAGCGAACGGCCTCGATCTCTCCTGGAATGCGGATCCTGTCCAATTTCGTCGAGAGCTGTTGGCGCTAAAGGGAATCGGACCGTGGACCGCTGACTATCTCACCGTCCGGATTCTCGGTGATCGCGACGCCTTCGTACCCGATGATCTGGTGTTGAAACGTGCGCTGGGGGTCTCGACGGCCAAAGAAGCCACAGCGTTGTCCGAGCGCTGGCGACCCTGGCGAGCCTACGCGCTCTTTCATCTGTGGACCAAGGAAGCGTTTCTGTAGTCGGTCAGTCTTTCGCGCGGGCCAGTTCGGACGGCCACCAAATACGTTTCCCGATGTCGTGAGAGAGTGCCGGCACCAGGACGCTGCGCACGATGATCGTATCGAGCAGCACGCCGAAGGCCACGGCAAATCCGATCTCGGCGAGGAAGACCAGTGGCAGGATTCCCAGTACGGCAAACGTTGCGGCCAAGACGATTCCGGCTGACGTGATCACGCCGCCCGTCACCGCAAGACCGCGCAGTACACCTGCACGGGTGCCGAATTCTCCGGTCTCCTCCCGGACTCTGGTCATCAGGAAGATGTTGTAGTCGATACCCAGCGCGACGAGGAAGACGAAGGCGAACAGCGGGAACGATTGATCCGCCCCGGCGAACCCGAATACGTGTGTGAAGAAGAATCCGCTCACACCGAGGGTCGCCGCGAAGGAAAGCACCACGGTGACAATGAGAATCACCGGGATCAGCAGAGCACGGAGCAAAGCGGCCAGAACCAGGAAGATCACCACCAGCACGATCGGGATGATCAGGTTTCTGTCGCGGACCGAGGCCGCCTGGACATCAAGGGTGGTGGCCGTGCTGCCGCCGACGAGCGCGTCGGCGCCGGGCACGTCGTGGACGGCAGTCCGCAGTCGCTTGACAGTTTCGAGTGCCTGCGGCGAATCGTAGGAGTCGGCGAGGGTTGCATTGATCATGGTTCGGCCGTCGATCGGTGCAACGGTGAAAGCCGCAGGGGCGCAACCCGCAGCGGCGGCTTGTGCGACGGCAGCGGGGTTGGTCTTGATCAAATCGCTGACCTTCGCGACGTCCACCTGGGTGCAGACGGCGCCGGGATCCTGCGAGATACCTTCGACGCCGCTGGCTGCTTTGATGACGGCGTCGGCCTGGTCGGCGTTTGCGGTGATCACGGCCGGTGCGCCGGCTCCGGGATCGAACTTCGAGTCGTAGAGTTCTTGTCCGACAACGGCGTCGGGACGATTGGTGAAGCTTTCGGTGGATGTCAGGCCATCGGTTTTGAGACTGCCGATCCCGGCCGCGAACAGGATGATCAACAACACTGTGGCGCCGATCCACAGTGGGCGGTCCTTGCTACCGACGGCCTCGGCGATCTTGCCCCATATCCCGTGCGTCGTAAGGTCTGCGCCGTGATCGACCTTGGGCTTGCGCGGCCAGAAGACCCACCGTCCGGTGGCGGCCAGAGCGACCGGCATGAACGTCATCATCACCAGATAGGTGCAGGCGATCCCGATGGCGGCGACGGGTCCGAGGCTCTTGTTGGAGTTGAGTTGAGAGAACGTCAGGCAAAGCAGACCGAGAATCACGGTGACAGCCGAAGCGGTGATGGCCGGCGCAGACTCGCGCCAGGCCTTGATCATCGCGTCGAAGCGGTTGGGATACGTGTGCAATTCTTCGCGATAGCGAGAGATCAAGAGTAGGGCGTAGTCGGTACCGGCCCCGATCACCAACACGAAAAGGATGCCTTGAGACTGTCCGGTCAGAGTGAGTAATTCGGCTTTCGCGAGAAAATAGATCACCATCGACGACAAACCGATGGCGAGGAGCGCGGAGAACAGCGGGAAGAACCACAACACCGGCGATCGGTACACGACAAGCAGGATGAGGATCACGACCAGGAGTGCCGCGCCAAGGAGCGCTCCGTCCAGACCGGCAAAGGCGTCGATGAACGCAACGAGTAGCCCACCTGGCCCGGCTGGGAGTACCTCGACATCACCAGCTGCTTGTTTTGCGGCGTCGATGACGTTCTGCTCGGTGGTCGCCAGGACATCGCCTGCCACGGATGTGTCTCCGTCCTTGGCGACGAGTGGCACGAAGATCGACGCAGTTGTGCCGTCGGCGGAGTACTGAGTGGGCTGCATACCGTCGGCGTCTACCCCGGAGATGCCGGCAATGGCGCCGTAGGCCGAGTTGATTGCAGATTTGTCCGCCTCGGTGAGGGCCGAATCTCTATGGAACAGAACAAATCCAGGGATCGTCTCGACTGCGAGGAAGTTCGCGGATTGGTTGCTGACGATTGTCGATTCGGCGGAACTCGGGAGGTACGAGGCGTTGTCGTTCTTTTGAACCTCGGCGAGTTTGCCCTGGAAAGAACCGCCGAATCCGCCTGCGACGAAGGCGAAGATCGCAAGGGCGATCACGGTGAAGATCGGCACGCGAAGGCGCTTCACGGCTCCGCGCTCGTTCCGTTCTGCGTCAGTTGTGTCCAGCTTGGTCATGGTTCTCCTCGAACGCAGTCGACCAGCACCAACAAAGCAACGTTTTCCAGTAGAACACGCAATACGGGCGCGGTGGAACCACTTGGCGTGGAATTGACGACGCTACGAAGTGCCTTTGCCGTATGTCTCGCGGGCTGCGACGTCCATGGGAAAACGGACGACTGTGTCGCCGAACAACAATCGAGTTGCCGAAGCAGCTGCGGCCAGCACGTGCGCGGTACCGGTTTCGGGGTTGCGGGTATGCACGACTACCTCGTCGTGCTGGAAGAAGACCAACTCGCCGTCCGGATCTTCGGCGAGGCGGCGCCTGAGGTCGGCCAGGAGGCACAGCGCCCACTCGGACGCAGTCGCCTGCACGACGAAGTTGCGCGTGAAACGACCGCGGGCGTGAGCGTCGCCGTGGGAGTAGAAGTCGGGAGACGGTGGGGGACAGGCCCGGCCGAGCAGTGACTTCACCACCTCGCCGCGCTCACCTGCCTTGGCAGCTTGCTCGACGTACTCGACGGCGACCGGGAATCGCTTCCGCAACAAGACGAGCAGTGCTTTGGCTTCACCCGCCGTCGCCCCGTACAGGACTCCGAGGATTGCGACCTTGGCTTTTGCGCGATCACCGCCGAAGGCTGCGGCACCGACAAGTGCGTACAGATCGTCGTCGCCGGCGGCGGCCATCATGCGGCGGTCGCCGGACATGGCGGCCAGAATTCGGGGTTCGAGCTGACCGGCGTCGGCGACGACGAACACGTGGCCCGGATCGGCGACGACGCTCGAGCGCATGGTCTTCGGAATCTGGAGGGCCCCGCCGCCCCGGCTCGCCCACCTGCCGGACACGACACCACCGGGAACGTAGATCGGGCGGAATCGATCGCCCCGCACCCAACTGTCCATCCACTGCCAACCGTTGGTGCTGTACAGCTTGGCGAGTTCGCGGTGACGTAGGAGCAGCGGCACAGCCGGATGATCGATTTCCTGCAGAAACCACTTGCGCGTCGACGGTAGTTCGATGCCCTGACGTCCGAACGCCTCGGTGATCTCCACCGAAGACGAAGGATTGACGGTGCGCCCGAAGACCTCACTGATCTGGGCGGCAAGTTCCTGCATACGAGCGGGGAGGTCGTATCCCGTCGGCCGCGGCCCCAGCCGTTCTTCGAGGAGTTCGCGATGCTTCTGCGTCGAGAACGGAAGGCCCGTGTGCGTCATCTCGGCGGCGCTGAGAGCGCCGGCCGATTCTGCTGCGATCAACAAGTCCAGTCGAGCGTCCGCGCCGATGGTTGCGCGCTGCTCGGCGAATTCGGTGACGACGGCGAGGGGATCGAGAACGGGTGCAGTGTCGAAGAGTCCGAGTCGATCGTCGTCGAACTCCTCGGCGGGCGGTGACGGTTTGCCGGCGCGCATTCCGAGTATCGCGCGGGTCAGGGAGATGTCGTGGCACCGCTGAACCCGTACGCCTGCCCGCAGTAGAGGTGGGTACACGGTCGCCGTACTCGGCCACACCCACCGCGGGTGCTCGGCTTCCTCGATGGTGCGTACCGCTGCGATCAGGTCGGGGTATTCGACGGGATCGGCGAGCGGCGTTCCAGCGGGATCGGTCCGTAGGACAGTTGCCGTCACAGCTCCCGTGGACGTCGTACTACCGGGGACCAGGACAACTCGCACGACATCAGTGTGACGGCTGGGTCCGACACGCCATCGCTCGGCGTGCTCAGGCCCCGACGAACTGGATGTGCTGACCCGGGCGGGCTTGGCCGAGTCGGTCGATATCTGCGTCCGCGACCACTCCCACCACCGGATAGCCGCCGGTGATGGGGTGATCGGCGAGGAACACGACAGGTTGGCCGCTGGGTGGGACCTGGATCGATCCGAGTGCCACGCCTTCGGTGGGCAGTTCGGTGTCGTCTGTTCTTCGAAGTAGTTCGTCGGCGCCGACGCGATCGACGCGTGCGCCGATTCGGTCCGAGTCGGTCGAGATCGCCCATCGGCCCTGGAGGAGTGTTTCGGGGTTGGTGAATCGATCTGCGCGAGGACCGAACACCACTCGAATGGCGAGAGTCTCGTTTGCCATCGGCGGCACCGGTGCGAGGTCGACGGCTGAGAACGTGGTCGGCGATGGCCCGATCGGGAGAAAAACACCAGGCTCGAGAGGCGCCGGACCGATCCCGGACATCGTGTCGGTGCTGCGCGATCCCAGGATCTCGGGAACCACAATGCCGCCTCGGACGGTCAGATACGTCCGCAGTCCACTCGGTGCGTAGTCCAGGCGGACGGTCTGCCCAGCCCGCAGATCGATCACGCTCGAATGCCCGACCGGAATGCCGTCGCGGTAGGCCTGTGCAGGCGCACCGGTGAACGCGATCGTTGTCGGTTGCTGCGCCCGAAGACTCAGCCCACCCAGGAGGACCTCGACACCGGCTGCGCCCTCGTTGTTGCCGACGAGCCGATTGCCAAGCCTGAGAGATCGCCTGTCTGCCGCACCGGAAACCCCGACACCCGAGCGAAGATGACCTATCCGTCCGAGGTCCTGGATCAGGCTCAGCGGCCCGGTGTCGAGTATCTCGAGGCCGTTCATCGTTGTTCCTCGTTCACGAAGCGCACGCGTCTGCCGGGCTGAACGGTGGCCGGTGGTGTGGCGTTCAGATCCCACATCACGGCATCGGTGCTCCCGATGATCTGCCAGCCACCCGGTGATGCACGCGGGTAGACCGCGCTGTATCCAGCGGCCAGGGCGACGGAACCGGCAGGCACAGCGGTTCGTGATTGCGTTCGACGCGGAACGTCGAGCCGAGTGTCGCCTGAAGTCAGGTAGGCGAAGCCGGGTGCGAATCCGATGAAGGCGCAACGCCACATTGCCCCGGTGTGGGCCGCAACCACCTCGGATCGGCTCATACCAAGTGACTGTGCGACGTCGTCGAGGTCGGGCCCGTCGTACCTGACGGCGATGGTGAGTGCATCCATCTCGAAATGCTCGTCTGTGGTCGCGGCAGAATCGGTCTGCTCGAGATCGTTCAAGCGCTTTCGGACGTACGTGAGATCTGCCGCCGGGGTGCACGTGACCAGGACCGTGCGAGCTGCGGGGAGGAAGTCTTCGACCCCGACCGGGGTGTTACGCGTCAGTGCTTCGGTGAACGCGAGAACGCCAGCTTCGGAATCGAAGTCCACGAGCAATGCGCGTTCTCCCGCGGGAAGTATGCGAGTCACCGGGAGGGCTCCCTATCGACTCGAGTCCGCTCCACGTCCGCTCGCATCGCGGCGATGAAACTCTCGATGGTGGCTCGCTCTGTGGCGGTGTAATTCCCGACGGTGCTCGCAGCGCGTGAAATGAGGGGGCCGAAGAAGCTCTCGCCCAGAGTGACCGCCGATGGTGTGACCTGCAAGAGCACCCGTCGACGGTCTGCTGAGTCCCGCTCCCGAGCTACGTGCCCCGCTTTGACCATCCGGTCGACCAGTGCAGTCACCGACGCCGAGTTGATCCCGAGCTGTGAGCCCAACCAACCTGGCGTCGCCGATGTGTTCGAGCGCTCGGCATCGAGAAGGCAGATCAACGCGCGCACGTCGGTGGAGTGCATTTTGTACTTGTTCGCAAAGCCGGAAACCGCCACGTTCAAGTCGACGGTCAGTGCGCGAAGCGAGTGGACGATCGCCATCGCTTCGTCTTCTGCATCGCCGACGCTCAAGGATGCCTCCAGCCCTGGTGTGTTGTCTCTCGATTGTCTACTATCTCGATAATCGAGAGAAATGGGGGTGGGGGATGGACTTCAATCGCGCATACGACGCTGTACTGACCAAATGGCCGCAGAAACCGCTGGGTGTGGATCTCGCGGGGCGGTTCGGTAACACGCATGTGAACGTCTGTGGGCATGCAGACTCGCGGCCGTTGATCCTTCTGTCCGGGGGAGGTGCCACTTCGACGGTGTGGTTCGACAATGTTGGGGCGCTGTCGAAATCCCGGCGTGTCTTTGCTGTCGACACCATGGGCGATGCCGGGCGGAGCGTTCCGAATGGTGATCCGATGAAGTCCGTCGACGATCTGATCGAGTGGATGGACTCGATAGTCGATTGCACCGGGGCCGGCACCGTTGATGTGATCGGACATTCCTATGGCGCAATGATTGCGTTGGCCTTTGCGCTGCATCGACCGAATCGTGTCGGGAAACTTGTTCTGCTCGATCCTAATTCGAGTTTCTCCGGCATGAAGGCGGGCTACCTTCTGCGTGCGCTTCCGCTGTTGCTCTCCCCGTCGCGAGCGCGCCGACGGCGACTGTTGGATTGGGAGACAGGTGAGTTGAGTATCGACTCCGACTGGCTGTCTCTTGTGGAAGTGGGCACTTCGGATCTACCGCGACCCGATCTCGTAGTGCCTCGACGTCCTTCGAAGGAGGCCTTGAGCGCACTGGATGTCGAGTTGCTGGTGGTCCTCGCACAAGACGGACGGGTGCATGATGCGGAAACCGTGTCGAAGTCAGTGCGGGAGAGGGTTCCCGCAGCGCGTGTCGAGGTGCTGAAAGCTTCTTCGCATCACAGCATTCCGATGGTTCCCGCCGATGAAATCAACCGGGTGCTCGTCGACTTCTTGGAGGGCTAGCGGATCAGGGTGCGACGACGCACCCCGGACCGATCGGTGTCGCCGGATTGACATCGACCGTTGTGACCGGCCCGCCCGCGGACGTCTGGTAGGCCATCAGAGAGTGTTCGCCCGGTGCAGTCGGAGTCCACAGCGTGACGGCGTGGCCGAGTACGACCGGCAAGGTGAAGTAGGGATTGACGGTGTCCCAGATCAGTTCCTGCGGGAACATGGTCGACGCTCGGTTCATGTCGACAATCGAGACGTTCGGCTCGTTCAACGCTGCTGTCCTGGCAACCACCAGATACGTGCAGCCCGCTCCGTACGACGTCGTCGGCCCGCTGCTGAGACCCGGAAGGATCGTGACGTCGACTACGTCCGCGGAAGCTGACGTCGCGGAACAGATGGCTGCACTCGCGCAGAGGGCAGCGGCGACTACGGTAGTTTGAGCGATTCGTGAAAGTGTCATACCAGCAGGTCGGTTTTATCTGGGTGGGTGTTACAGGCAGACTGACCGGATGCGCGCACTTCACGTTCTGCTGGCCGGCTTCGGCTTCCTGCTGGGGTTCCTGATTATTGTTGTCTCCGGCCTGATCGAGTGGGCGTCCTTCGCCTCCCGAACCGATTTCGCCTTCGTCGGTGACTCCGCCGTGTCGGTTGGTGTTTCCAACGAGGCGATCTACACCGCCGTCGCTGCTCCAATGGTGGGTGCACTGTTGGGCTGGGGGTCAGCTGTCATCGCGACGAGGTTCGGGTGGAGCCTCACTCGTGGGGGTGCCACGCCGGCAAGCGAGTGACCAGGCAGCGGACCCGCTTGCTGGTCCGTGGGTTATGAGGAAAGGCCCCGACCTCCATCGAGGTCAGGGCCTTTCTTTGCGCCGAGCTACTTCTGTGTCGCGCTACTTCTGTGTCGAACTACTTCTGTGTCGAACTACTTCTTCGAGACGCGGAGCAGCTTCTTGTTCACGAACTCGTCCATTCCCCACGGACCGAGCTCGCGGCCGACTCCGGAGCGCTTGACTCCGCCGAAGGGCAGACCGGGCAACGTCGTTCCGTGCTCGTTGACGAACGCCATTCCCACGTCGAGATCTGCAGCGACCGACCGGGCGGAATCGAGATCGCTGCTCCAGACGGATCCGCTCAGGCCGTAGACCGACGAATTGGCAAGTTCCACAGCCTCGCTGGCCGACTTGACCTTGTAGACGACTCCGGCAGGTCCGAACAGTTCTTCGCTGTAGGCCCGCATGTCCGGTGTCACGTCTGCGAGCAATGTCGGTTGAACGTAGGCGCCCGGGCCGTCGATCTTCTTTCCACCGGTCAGCAGCGTGGCACCCTTGGACACAGCGTCGTCGATCTGCTCGATCAGAGTATCTGCCGCGCTCTGCGAAGAGAGCGGACCCAAGACTGTGGATTCGTCCAACGGGTCACCGGCAGTGACGGATTCGAAGGACGTCGCCAACTTGTTGGTGAAGTCGTCGTAGAAATCTTCGGTGACGATGAAACGCTTGGCCGCGTTGCAGGCCTGGCCGGCATTGGACAGACGTGCCTTGGTTGCGGACTTGACGGTGGCATCCATGTCGTCGGAATCGAGGACGATGAACACGTCTGATCCGCCGAGTTCGAGGACGACCTTCTTGAGATTGCGTCCGGCAGTTTCGGCGACGCTGGTTCCGGCGCGTTCGCTGCCGGTCAGTGACACACCTTGAACTCGGGGATCGGCGATCATGTCCGCGATCTGCTCGTTGGTCGCGAAGACGTTGACGTAGGCGTCGTCCGGCAATCCGGCTTGTCGCAGAATCTCTTCCATCAGCAGCGCCGACTGCGGACAGTTCGATGCGTGCTTGAGAATGATCGTGTTACCGAGCATCAGATTCGGTGCCGCGAAGCGGGCGACTTGGTAGTACGGGAAGTTCCACGGCATGACGCCGATGAGAGCGCCGATCGGTCGCCGGTACACAACCGACTCCTCGGCCCCGGGAACGTCGAGTCGTTCTTCCTCGAGCAGTGCCGGACCGTGGTCTGCATACCACTGATAGATCGCGGCCGAGAGTTGTACTTCGCCCTTGGCCTCGCGGACCGGCTTACCCATCTCCAAGGAGATCATTCGGGCCAGTTCGTCTGCGCGCTCTGTGTACAGTTCGGCGGTCTTGCTCAGGACTGCCGCACGCTGCTGTGGCGCACTGTTGCGCCAGGTCAAGTAGCCGCGATGCGTGTTCGCAAGTGCGGCTTCAACTCCGGCGTCATCCAAAGTATCGAATTCCCTGACGGTTTCACCTGTCGCGGGATTGACTGTTTTGTAATTAGCCATAGTTGTACAACGTGCGGAAGGGGCTCGAAGATTCCCGAAACGCGCAATCACATTGAATCGGCTCAACAGGTTTCGATCAAATCCCGGCTGGGTACCATGTCACGCCACCTTGGGACGATGGGTGCGCTCGTAGCCCTTGCGGTCGTAGAAACGGGTGGTCACGATGCCGAGTACGACGCCGATCAGTAGACCCACCAACGTCATCCAGACGGCATGCAGCAGGCCTGCCTCACCGCGTGCGCCGAAGAACAGGATCGATCGCGTGCCCATGTAGATCTGGTGCATCGGCTCGAATTGCGCCAGCCAGGCATACAACCTGGGGCTGGCTTCGAGGGGGATGGTGCCACCGGACGAGGGCAGCGCGAGAATGACGAACACGAACAGGTTGATCAACATGCCCAACGAGCCGAACGCGGCCATCACCGACATCGCCGTGATGCCCACCGCTGTGATGACCAGCGCGCCGTACTCCCACAATGCAAGCCCGTGAGTGACCGGCATTCCGAGGGCGCGACTGATCCACTGGAACAACGCGGAGACTATGCCGGACAACACGATCATGAATGCCCATTTGACGAGCAGCGTTCGAAACCTGTTGATACCCACAACGTCGTTCTGAACGAAGAGTGGACCGAATTCGGTAGGCGCGTATCCGAGCATGCCGTCCACCAAGGAATTGACCACGGTTGCTCCGGTGAATCCCGCAAGGACCAACAGCAGCGCGAAATAGAATGCCACCAAACCGAATCCGGTTCCGTCGGGAAGCGGATCGTGGGCAACCGTGAGTACGTTCACCGGGTTTTCGAGCAGCAGGCGGCTCGCTCCGGAGATCTGGGTTCCGGTGCCTCCCGCTTCCAACTGCGCGGTGACAAGGGCGGTGAGTTGCTCGCCCATGTTCTTGTTGACCGAGGCGAGGGCTGTGGTTCCGATCGACTGGACCAGCGATGCCGAGACGGAACCGGCGCGAGGATTGGTGTAGATCGTGATGATCGGTTGCTCTACGTCACCGGCGACGACGCTGGCCTCCGCCAGGATGATCGTCCTCTTCGTGAAATCACTGGGAATCACGATCGCGCCGTACAGCGTGCCGGAGTTCAACCGCGATTGGGCTTCGGCGATACCGATCTGCTGCAGGTCGATCTTCTGGTGGTCGATTCCGCTTTCGAGGCCGGCGACGATGTCGTTTCCGAAGTTCTTGCGGTCGGCGGGGTCGCCACCGGGGAGGGTGTCGCCCTCGTCCTGGTTGACCAGGGCGATCGGGAACTGGTCCAGGTGTTTCTTGGGGTCGAGTATTCCGCCCATGTACAACGCTGCCAGCGCAGACATCAAGAGGGTGACCACTATCAATGGTGTCAACCAGAATCGTGGTGTGTGCATGACGGTGCGGGCAGACGGCTCCGTGTTCTTGCTCATCGTCAGTCGACCGGCTTTCGTTCGCGCGGAGTTCCTCGGGCTGAGCGTAAACGCAAAGGTGCGCCGGGGCAGTCTTTCGATCTGCCCGCGGCGCTGGAGACCTGTCCGGTCGGCGACAGGCCGGATTGCCGGCAGTCTCATCCGAAAAGGCTGAGAACGGATCGGTAGGGTATGGCCCGCGGCAACCCTGCCGAGACGATTTCGGAGAAACCGTTGACCAACGTGCTGATAGTTGTCCTGATACTCGTAGTGATCGCTGCCGTCGTGTTTGTGGTCCTGCGTGGACGCCAGGGTAAGCCGAGTGCTCGCGTCGACCCGCTCGCCGACTATCCCGAGGTGTACGACCCCCACAAGATCGGGGTCGGCGACATCATCACGTACGCGGGTATCGACCATGTTGTTCGAGGGACCATCACGCTCGACGAAGAGGGGTACATCTGGCGTGAGCACCTTCTCGACGGTTCGACCGGTCGTCGTTGGTTGACGGTCGAGGACGACGAGGGCGAATTGGAGATGACTCTCTGGATGCGTCGAGAAGGAACCAACCTGGTCCCGAACGGCGACGTCATTCTCGACGACAAGGTTCACCGCAAGATCGAAAGTGGAACGGCGAAGTTCACGGCCGAGGGTACGACGGGTACGGCCCCTTCCGGCTCGATGGAATACGCGGACTATGCGACCGCCGACAAGACCGGCCTGATTGCATTCGAGAAGTGGGCGCGCGGACAGTCGTGGGAGGTTTCCACGGGACGGGCGGTCACTCGCAGCGAACTCACCGTCATCCACTCGGGCCCCCCGGAATGAGCCTGTATCTACTCGACGTGGAGCCGACCGACGTGGATGCCTCGGCACTGGGGTTGGTACTGGGAGCTCCTGCGCCACCGACCCTCGCCGAGTTGGTGATCGGAACTTCCGACGCGACGCTGACCCTCGGAGTGCTGGGGGCTTCGCACGTGGTGACGGCCTGGGCGTCGGGAAAGAAACTGACCGAACAGGTTTCGTGCGATGCTCTTGCAGTCGGCGGTGAACCACTGCCCGCAGTGGAGTCCACGCAAAACTACCGGTTCGAGTCTTCCTCACTGGTGATGGACCGGGTCGAATTCGACTCGGAAGCTGCGTCGTTGAAAGAGTCCGCCGGCCACGACGGTTGGATCTGCGGATCCTTTCCCGGTGACGACACGGCTTTGACCGCTTTGTATGGCGTGCGAGACCGCCAGGGGTGGAGTTGGCAGAGTTGGCATTTGTACCCGGGGGAGGGGACAGGAGTGATCGTGAAGACACGCAGCAGGTGGCAGCCGTGAGGGGGCGGACGTGGTTGGCTCCGGTGATGCTGGCGGCCGCAATTGTCTTGTCGGCGTGCGGTGGTGGAGCCAAAGACTTCATCGCGGACAACTATTCCAAGACGTCCCAGGATGGCGACGTCGTGTTGTACTCGTCGAAAGATCCAGTGGGCACGACCGTCTCACGGATTGTCGACGCGGACGAACCAGCGGCGCGAAGTGCTGACGGCGGCAACGAATACCTGCGCTACGACGACGACATCGTCACTGTCAGTTCGGCTTCGGGCGGTGGCAGCACCATCAAGGTAGAGGACATCGACGGCACGTATCGCAGCGGCGGATACGCGTACCTGGGACCGGGCTTCAACCCGGGATCCCCGGCGGGTGGAAGCAGTGGCAGCGGCGGCTCGGGTAGTGCCAAATGACGGTAATGCTCAATGAGAAGGAGAACGGCGTGACGAACATCTTTGCATCCACTTCCGTCGAGATCGGGACGGTGGATCCGGCATTGCTCGTCGGGGGCGTTCTCGGCACCCTCGCCTACTTCGTCGTCGGTGCAGCGGTTCTGGCGACGGGATTCCTGGTCCTCGACCTCATGACACCCGGAAATCTCCGCCACCAGGTTTACGTCGACAAGAACCCGAACGCTGCGATTCTGTTGGCCTCCAATCATCTTGCGCTGGCGATCATCGTGGTGACGGCAATCCTGACCAGTTCGGACGGCTTTGCTCAGGGACTCGCCGACTCCGCGGTGTACGGACTGTTCGCGATCGTGTTGCAAGCGATCGCGCTGCGATTGATGAACGCATTCCTTCCCGGCAAGTTGGTTGCGCTGGTGCAGGATCCGAAGATGTGTGGCGCCGCGTGGGCTGTGGGTGTGAGCTTGCTGTCCATCGGTTTGGTGAACGCCGCAGCGCTCACCTGATGGTTGCCGCTGATCCCGATGTGACAGTTGACGAGCGTTCGACGATGCTCGGCCCGCGCGCACGCGTCCTTCTCCTTGCGGCTGTTGCGGCGTGCGCTGCGTGTGGCCTGATCTACGAGCTGGCCCTGTTGACACTCAGCGTGAGTCTGACCGGCGGCGGCATCACCCAGACGTCGTTGATTGTCGCGGGATTTGTTGCGGCTCTGGGTATCGGAGCGCTGGCCGCCAAACCTCTGCTGGGACACGCTGCCGTTTCGTTCGTGACGGTCGAGATACTGCTCGGGCTGATCGGCGGATTCAGTGCCGTCACGCTGTACGTGACCTTCACGTTCTTCGGTTCCAGCGCAGCAGTTCTGGTGGCGGCGACCGCGCTGATCGGCATCCTCGTCGGTGCCGAAGTGCCTCTGCTGATGACGCTCTTGCAGTCCGGTCGCAGCGACAACGACGCACAGAGCACCGGAAAGGTACTGGCCAACCTCAATGCCGCCGACTACCTCGGCGCATTGATCGGTGGTCTGCTGTGGCCGTTCGTACTGTTGCCGTGGGCGGGAATGATTCGCGGTGCCGCACTCACCGGCATGATCAATCTCGTGGCTGCGGCAGTGGTCGCGCTGATACTCCTTCGGTGGCAGCTCAGCCTGCGCGCACGATCGATCGCCGTCGTCGCAATGCTGTTGGCAGCAAGTTTGATCGGATGGTTGCTGATCGCAGCGTCGGACATCGAGACCACGTCGAGGCAGCGGCTCTACACCGATCCCGTGGTGGCCGCCGAGCGATCGGTGTACCAGGAAATCGTCGTCACCGAGCGGGGGAACGACGTGCGCCTGTTCCTCGACGGAGACCTGCAGTTCTCCAGTGTCGACGAGCATCGGTACACGGAGTCGCTGGTGTATCCGGCCCTGGTGAACGACCCCCGGCGCGTGCTGATTCTGGGCGGCGGTGACGGCCTCGCTGCACGGGAAGTGCTGCGAATGAACAGCGTCGAGCAGATCGTTCAAGTGGAACTCGATCCGGCAGTCATCGAGTTGGCCAACACGCGTCTTCGTGATCTGAACGAGGGAGCGCTCGAGGATCCACGGGTGGACGTCGTACTCGACGACGCGTTTCGGTGGCTGCGAGAGCGTCCGGAACCGGGTTTCGATGCGGTGATCGTCGACCTCCCGGATCCTGACACCCCCGCACTTGGCCGCTTGTATTCGATGGAGTTCTACGGACTTGCCGCTGCCGCGATGAATCCGGGCGGGCTGATGGTCGTCCAGTCCGGCAGCCCGTACTCGACACCGGATGCGTACTGGAGAACGGTGTCGACGGTATCGGCTGTCGGACTGAGCGTCTCGCCCTATCACGTTTTCGTGCCGAGCTTCGGTGACTGGGGATATGTGCTCGCGCAAGCGGGATCCACTCCACCCGACCTTCGTCTGCCCGCTGATGTGCCGAACCTGCGGTTCCTCGACGAGCCGACGCTGGCGTCGGCCTCGGTGTTTCCTCGCGATCGCCCGAGGCGGGAGTTGGAACCCTCGACGCTCGACCGGCCACGCATCGTCGACGATATGCGCAAGGGCTACGAACGCTGAACTCCCGACCGAGTAGCTTGAATCGAGACTCTCGGCCACGACGGAGGTACGGATGACTGTTCGGATCGAGGAGCACGCACCGGGAGTTCGGTTGCTCACGATGAAGCGCAGGAAGCATTCGCAGCTTTTCATGAAGAAGAGGTGATCGAAATGAACGGTGCACAGTCGCTCATCCAAAGCCTGGTCGACTCGGGCGTCGAGGTGTGCTTCGGCAATCCAGGAACGTCCGAGATGCATTTTGTCGCCGCACTCGATTCCGTTCCGCAGATGCGTGCGGTACTCGGCTTGTTCGAGGGCGCCGTGACCGGTGCCGCGGACGGCTACGCACGGATCGCCGGAAAGCCTGCCGCGACGCTGCTCCATCTGGGCCCCGGTATGGCGAACGGACTGGCGAACCTTCACAACGCGCGCCGCGCCCACACACCGATCGTGAACATCGTCGGGGACCACGCGACCTACCACCACGGTTTCGACGCTCCTCTCGAATCGAACATCGATGCGCTGACCGAATGGTTGGAGGGGTGGAGTCGACGTTCCGAATCCACCGCGACCGTCGGTAGCGACGCGGCCGACGCCGTTGCCGCCTCGATGAATCCGCCCGGGCACATTGCCACACTTGTCCTCCCTGCCGACGTCTCGTGGGGCGAAGGTGGAGTTCTTGCGGGTCCTCGGGACATACCGGGGCGGGCGGAAGTTTCTGCAACACAGATCGACTCGGTGGTAGGCGCGCTCAATGCCGAGGGTCGCGCCACGCTACTGCTGGGCGGCGCAGCCTGTTCCGAAGCTGGGCTGCGCGCCGCTTCCCGAATTGCGGTCGCGACCGGTGCACAGATTCTGATCGAGACTTTTCCAGCCAGGCTTCAACGAGGTGCGGGGCTACCGTCATTCGAGCGCTTGGGATACTTCGCCGAGCACGCCACCGAACAACTTCGCGGAACAACTCAGCTGGTTCTGGCCGGAGCGGTTTCGCCGGTCTCGTTCTTTGCGTATCCCGGAAAACCGAGCGATCTGGCACCGGAGGGTGCTGCGGTGACAACGCTGGCAAGCGTCGGCGACGATGTTGCCGGTGCACTGGAGGCAGTGGCCGAACTCGTGGCACCGGGAGTCGAACCTGTTGTGCAGGAAGCGAATCGGCCGGCGCTGCCGAGCGGGCCTCTGGACGTTCGAAATTGGGCCGACGTGATCGGCGCCCTGCTGCCAGGCGACGCCATCATCTCCGACGAGGCGGCGACTTCCGGTTGGGCGATCCCGATTGCCCTTGCCGGAGCGCCGCGCCACGACGTGCTCACGCTCACCGGAGGTGCCATCGGCCAGGGCATCCCGGTGGCGACGGGCGCCGCTGTGGCAGCGCCGGAGCGACCGGTGATCAATCTCGAAGCCGACGGAAGCGCGATGTACACCATCACGGCGTTGTGGACGCAGGCGCGAGAGCAGTTGAACGTCACGACGATTCTGCTCAACAATCGCGCATACGCCATCCTGCGTGGCGAACTGCAACGAGTCGGCGCAGAAGGTGGCGGCGTCGTCGCACAGTCGATGTTGGATCTGTCATCTCCGAACATGGACTACGTCAAGATCTCCGAGGGGTTGGGAGTGCCCGCGTCGCGGGCGAACACAGCGGAGGAGTTGGCCGAACAGTTTGCCGCAGCGCTGGCGGAACCCGGCCCGCATCTCATCGAGGTCATGCTGCCTCCGACGTCGTGATTTCGACCTCGAATCGATCGTCGATCGTGCATTCAACTGGAGGTTTTCGGTGCTAGCTGCGATCGGTTTGTCTCTTCCGATTGCCCTCGGCCTGCTTTTCGTCTCGATGCCCATGGCGGTGATCGTGCTCGTCATGATCACCGCTGGAGCACATCGAGGGGCGGCATCTTTTCTACTCGGGTGGGTCCTCGGAATCTCGGCAGTCGTCGCGGTGACCATCGTGATCGCGGACTATTCGTTTGCGGAGTCGCAGTCGTCGCAGACTTCGGTGTGGTCGAGCGTCGTACGAATCGTGTTGGGTCTTGTCCTGTTCGGCTTGGCATACAAGCAGTGGCGCGCGCGTCCGCGAAACGGGAGTGAGCCGACAGTTCCGAAGTGGATGAAGAGCGTCGACGGGTTGACTCCGCGGAAGGCGTTCGGGTTGGCGTTCTTGTCCGCGGCGGTCAATCCCAAGAATGCAGCGCTGGCGGTATCCGGTGCGGCCACTATCGCGGTCGCCACGAATGTCGTTGCCCAACAGATTGTTGCCGCGGTGATCTTCACGGTCATCGCGAGCGTCGGCATCGCGTCGCCGATCCTGGTGAAGGTGTTCTCCGGCAAGCGTGCCGACGAGATCCTCGCGTCCGCGAAGGCATGGATGACCGCCAACAACGCGGTGATGATGACGGTCATCCTGACGATCCTCGGTGCGACCGTGCTGGGCGAGGGGCTCAGTGGGCTGCAATAGGTCGCCTACCATTGGCGGGTGACTGATTTCGACGACGACGCTGCCGGTTCCATTGCCTCCGCTGCTTTGGCTGTTCTGCGCGAGCAAGGCCCGCTGAGTCTCGAAGAGTGGGCGACCCATCTCGAGGAGTACGGAACTGCGACCGAGTTGGCCGATGTACTCGAGTACCTGTCCGAACCGATGCTCGGGTACCTGCCCAACGGAAAGTACGTCGCTCTCGACACGGTCCTCGAAGGGCTCGTGTTCACTCACCGGCTCAGCGAAGTCGAAATTGCGTCGGACATCCTTGACGCGAGCCCCGACCTGGAACCGATCTTGGCATTCGGGGACGACGACGGGGCGATCCGGGTGGCCCTGGCGGAAGAAGCAGCTTCCGAACGCGGAGCTGCTCCCTTCCGGAGTCGACGAGTTGTGGTACTTCCGGCCGGAACCCTCGGCGAGTGCGCCGACGGTGATCTCGTCGGCTTGGCTGTCGAAGACGGAACACTTGCGTTTCGTCTGGTCGAGATCGAGGACGAACCCGATCTTGCTCCGGCGCTCGGCGAACTCTTCGAGGAGGACGGAGTCGAGGCCCTGGATTCTGTGTGCTGGCAACTCCTGATCGAGGATCCGTCACTCTTCACGGTTCCTGTTGCGCCGCTGGGTGAGATCTTCGAGGTGGCAGGTTACGAGCACGAGCGTGAGCTACTGGCTCGGCGGGGATTCGACTTCGACGCCTACGACCTGCAGATTCGGACAGCCTGGGTGGCCAGTACCTACGACCTGACCCACGACGAGGCAGTCTCTGCCGTTGCGTTTGTCGATCTGGCGGACCGCGGATACACCGACGCGGTCATCGCCGACTTCGATATCGCGGACTGGGCCCACCGTCATGTGAGCGCTGCTCCGGACTCTTTTGTCTCACTGGCAGATCCGGGTGCTGCAGTGGCCGTGTTCGATCTCGGATTTCGGAATCAGGACCCGGTGACCGACGCAATCCTCGAAGCGCTTGCCTCCGAACTGGCCGAGCGAGGGCCACGGTCGGTCAGGGCGGCGGCTCATTGGCTCGCCGGTAAGGCCGTCGATCGGCTGGGGCGCGTCCTCGAAGCGGAGGCGCACTACGAGAAAGCGCTCCTTGCCGAATCCGGTTGGGGTCCGGCCTTGTTCGAGCTGGCTCAGTTCGCGTCGGACCGCGGCGATGCGACCCGGGCGCTGTCACTGCTCGGGCGGATCGACGGCGGAACCGAAGAGAATCTCTACGCCGTACTGCAGGACTTCGTCCCAGCCGATCACCCGGAACTCGGGCGAAACGACAAGTGTTGGTGCGGTTCCGGCCGCAAATACAAGGTCTGCCACCTCGGAAAGGCCGATGAATCCGTCAAGGCGGACGGTCGGTGGCTGTACAAGAAGGCATGCCTGTTTGCGTTTGCCTCCGAATTCGTCGACATCGTGACCGGGCTCGACGATCTCGAAAACGAAAATCTCTCCGAGGACGAACTGATCGCGGCCACGATCTTCGACGGATCGGCACTGGACGTCGCTCTGTTCGAGGGTGGAATCTTTGCCGAATTCTTGGCCAGACGCAGCGAACTACTTCCGGAGGCGGAAGTTGTGACAGCCGCACAGTGGCTCGGAATCCGGAGGTCGGTGTACGAGGTGATCGAAACGTCCGACACCGGCGTCGTGCTGCTCGATCGTGGGTCCAAGGAGACCGTCACGGTTGCTCACTCGGTCGAAGGCAAGCCAGGTGATGTGATCAGTGCTCGGGTCCTGACGGCCCCCACTGGCGCGTTTGCGGTGGGTGTTGTGGTCATGGCAACGGAATCGCAGGCTGCGAGGGTACTCGAAGTTCTCGCTTCCGAAGATCTCGAGGCCGAAGAACTGGTGCGCGAGTTGCGTGGAGGCGCCGATCACTCGACCGATGACCGGTGACGATGTATCGAGTCGACCCCGTTAAAGTTGGATAGGTGAACGAACCGATGGATGCCAATGACTTGATCGCCGAAGCCGCGATGGAGTTGTTGCGTGAGCACGGCACGCAGACAGCGGCGGACTGGGGCACCCTGTTGGCCGATGCCGGCCACGGTACAGCCGAGGACATGACCGAATTCGTCGAGTACGTCGAGGACCCACTGCTCGGCTACTTGAGTGAGGAGCGGTACGCCGCACTCGACACGTTGTTCGAGCATCGAGTGCTGACCCATCGGCTCACCGAAGCCGAAATAAAGTCCGGCGTTCTCGACGCGAACCCCGATCTGATGATGCTGCGGGTGTTCCTCGATCGTGACGACGACGAGATTCATGGCATCAGCGTCGTGCACCGCGGGATAGACGACGACCTGTTGGCTGATCGTGGGATCGAAGATCCGGAGTTCCCACACGACGAGGGTTTTCTCCTCGACACCGATACTCTCGCCGAATGTTCTGCGGGCGATTTGATCGGACTGTTCGTCGCTGACCGTGAGCTGACGCTCTGCACCATCCCCGAGGTACTGGATCCCGCACCCGGATTCGGCGAGCACCTGGCGACGGTCCTTGCCGACATCGGTGCTGACACCCTCGATGCCATTGTCTGGCAGTTGATGCTCGACGAGCCGTCGCTGTTCCGTCAGCCGACCGCCCCGCTGGGCGAGATGCTCGAGGCGTCAGGTTACGTCCGCGACGGTGACTACGTTGCGGTCGACGGATTTGATTTCGAGGCATACCACCTGGCGAACCGGGCCCGCATGCTCGAGGTCCGCGAGAATCTGCACCCCGAAGAAGCCGCGTCGGTGATCGCCTTCGTCGATGTGGTCATGGCCGCGAAAGCCGAAGGCGTCGAGGATGTCTCGGACTGGGCGCGCAAGCAGATCAAGGAGGATCCGCAGGCCTTCGCCGGCCTCGCCGAGCCGCCCGCGGCTGCGGCAGCGTTGGAGCTGTTGTCCGAACTCGACGATCATGATTCCGTATTGCATTCTGTTGCAACTGCTCTCGCCGAGAAAGGGTCGCGTCGTGTCAAGCCGGCAGCGCACTGGCTGGCGGGCAAGGCTTCGGATCGTCTCGGCAAGATCCTGGCCGCTGAGGCGTCGTACGAATCAGCGCACGATCTCGATCCCGACTGGACTCCCGCGATCTTCGATCTGGCGCTACTGGCCGCCGATCGAAGCGATGTGACGCGCGCGCTGGCTTTGCTGGGCCGAATCGAGGGTGGCGAGTCCGAGGTTCTGCACGAGGTTCTTCAGCGCTACGCCCCGGCCGAGCACCCCGAACTCGGACGAAATGACAAGTGCTGGTGCGGTTCCGGTCGAAAGTTCAAGGTTTGCCATCTCGGTAAGTCCGAGGTGACGTTCGACGACCGGGCCAGCTGGCTCTACGTCAAGGCTCAGTTGTTCTCGCGCACGCCGGAGTACTTCGACGCCGTGTTCGATCTTGCGCTCATCCGTGCAGAGCAGTTCAACAGCGAAGAAGCACTGACGCTGGCCGTCGAAGGTGGTTTGGCCGTCGACGCTGCCTTGTTCGATGCGGGTATTTTCGCAGCTTTTGTCGAGCGCCGCGGAGAACTGCTGCCTGCCGACGAACGCGAACTGGCCGATCAGTGGTTGTCGATTCCGCGCTCGGTGTACAAGGTCGCCTCGACGGAGCCGGGACAGTTGGTGACCCTCAGCGACGTCCGCAACGGCCATCTGGTGAAGGTCACGGACGAGTGGGGCTCGCTGAACCTCGAGCCAGGCACACTCGTGTGTGCTCGTGTTCTTCCGGCCGGGTCCACGATGCGCACGTTCGGTGGCATCGAACCGCTTGCGGTAGAAGACAAGAAGGAGTTGATCCAACTGATCGAGTCGGTGGATACCGAACCGGGTCAGCTGGTGGAGTTCCTCAGCCGCGGCCTTGCCGGTGCGCCTTTCCGGTAGCGCGAACTACCAAAAAGGCGCACGGGGCCGGAGGCCCTAGGGCGTTACCTGAGCCAACATCATCTGCTCGAAACCCTCACCGTACGGCGGGAGCATTCCCCATTCACCGCGTGGGTCATGCTGCGCTGCTTCGAATACCGTTCGCGCGTGACTGAACTCCAGGAAACCCTCACGGCCGTGGTAGTGCCCGATGCCCGAAGCCCCGACGCCGCCGAAGGGTGCGTCGCTCAGCCCGGGGTGAGACATCGCGTCGTTGATGGTGACGCCGCCCGAGACGGTGCGTTCGAGTACGGATTCCTTCTCGTCCAGATCGGTTCCGAAGTAGTACAACGCCAACGGTTTCGGTCGTGAATTGATGTCGGCGACGACGTTGTCGAGTTGGTCGTACGGCAAGACGACGACGGCCGGCCCGAAGATCTCCTCCTTCATGATCTGCGCGTCGGTCGGAGGGTCGACCACGATTCGCAGTGGGCGACGACGAGTGTCTGCGGAGAGTTCTTCGTCGGGAACGGTGATGATTCGTGCCCCACGTTCTTCGGCGTCCGCGATGTACCCCTCGATGCGTGCGAGGTGACGATCGCTGACTATCGAGACCATGTCTTTGTTGTCGGCAATCGTGGGAAACAGTCCCGTGAACTGGTCGGTGAACGCGTCGATGAATGCTTCCGTGTTCTCGCGCGGAACGTAGATCAGATCGGGAGAGACACAGAGTTGACCGGCGTTGGTGGACTTCGCGATAGCCAAACGCGAAGCAGCAGAGCTGATATCGGCACTGCGGCTCAAGACGCTCGGTGACTTGCCGCCGAGTTCGAGGGTGACCGGCACCAGGTTCTTCGCAGCATTGGCCATGACCAGCTTTCCGACGGTCGTGCTGCCGGTGAAGACGAGGTGGTCGAAAGGCAGCGACGTCAGCAGATCAGCGACTTCCGGGCCGCCGGTCACCACCGCGACCTCCACGGGGTCGAGAGTTCGACGCGCCGCCTCGGCCAGGACGGCCGCAGTATTGGGCACGATCTCCGACGGTTTGAGAACGGCGCGATTTCCTGCTCCGAGGGCGCAGGCGAGCGGGCTCAGGAGAGTGAACAGGGGAGCATTCCAGGTTCCGATGATGCCGATCGAACCCTTCGGCTGGTACGACACGTACGCCGTGGCACCCAACTGGTCCTGCATCGCTCCGGTAGCTCTCGGTGAGCGAATCATCCACTCTTCGAGCGAATCACGGACGTGCTTGAGTGAAACCATCGACCCGAGAACGTCATTCATCACCGAGTAGGCCGGGATTCGGCCGCCGAAGTCTTCGTTGATCGCCTCGGTCAGATCCTTGTGGTTTGCCACCAGGAGATCGACGACGCGTTGAATGCGCTCGCGTCGTGTCTGCGCGGACGGAAGACCAGCGGCTCGAGTTGCTTCCTGCTGAGCGCGCAGAATCTCTTCGAGATCAGTGGTGACGGCGGCATCGGTGCTCATGGGCACTCCTCGTAGTGGCGAAGTATTGACCGGACCGTATCGACGCGGTGCGAGTGGATGCCCTTTTCGTCTCGTTGACCGGGACGGATTCGATTGGTAGAGAGAACACATGTCGCAGACACAGGTAGAAGACACTGCAGTGAAGATTTCCGTCGAGGAATCGGTGGGACTCGGTTTCCTGACGCTCGATCGGCCGGCGCGGCGCAATCCGCTCTCGGCGGAGACCATGCGTGAGGTGACGGCTGCCCTTGTCGAATTGTCTGTAGACGAGCGCGTGCGGGTCGTGATCGTGCGCGCCGAAGGCCCGGTGTTCTCCGCCGGACACGATCTGACGGAGATGATCGGGAGAACCCTCGAGGACGAGCGGGCGATCTTCGACGGCTGTACCGAGATGATGGAGACCGTACAGCGGATTCCGCAGCCGGTGATTGCCGCAGTACAGGGCCCGGCTATCGCGGCGGGCTGCCAACTGGCCGCGTCGTGTGATCTGGTTGTTGCTGCGTCGAATGCTGTCTTCGGCACGCCGGGCGTCAAGATCGGACTGTTCTGCTCGACGCCCATGGTGGCGCTGAGCAGGGCAGTAGGGCGCAAGCGCTCGATGCAGATGTTGCTCACCGGGCAGACGATCGACGCCGACACCGCTGCGGACTGGGGTCTGGTGAACTTCGTCGTCGCGCCCGAAGACCTGGACCGAGAGGTGCGCGAACTGGCCGCCAAGATCACGACGGCCAGCCCCTTGACGGTGAAGATCGGTAAGCAGGCGTTCTATCGCCAGATCGATCTGCCGCAAGCGCAGGCGTACGAGGCGATGGCGGAAACGATGGCAACCAACGCCGTGACCTGCGACGCTCAGGAAGGTATGCAGGCCTTTGTGGACAAGCGAAAGCCCGAATGGCGCAATAAGTAACGATCGCTCTTCCGGTTTAGTTGGACGTCCTATAACCTGAGGCGCATGAGCCTGGATCCACGCACCAACACTGTCGACGGAGTGCTTCGGCGCTCGGCAGCCAAGTACCCCGACCGTGTAGCCGTCGTATTCGAAGATCGCACTCGCACCTACCGCGAACTCGACGACGCGGTGACGCGGGTCGCCGCATACTTGCTCGGTCTGGGGCTCGAACACGGCGACCGCGTCGCGGCATACGGAACCAACTCCGACGCCTATGCAATCGGATTTCTTGCCTGTGCACGAGCAGGTTTGGTGCATGTTCCGGTCAATTACGCACTGAAGGGGGAGGAACTCCGGTACCTCGTGGCGCAGTCAGGCGCCCGCGCGGTGTTGGTGGATCCGGCATTGGCGCCGACGCTCGACTCGGTACGCTCCGACCTCGATCTCGATCACGTGATCGCACTGCGGGACGCGGAACTGTCCGTGGTCACGATCGGTGAGGCGGGCGAGGTGCCGGTCTTCGAACCGCGTGCGACGTCGACCGATCTGGCGCAACTCCTGTACACCTCTGGCACCACCTCGAAGCCCAAGGGCGCCATGATGTCTCACGGTGCACTGGTTCACGAGTACGTGTCCTCGGTGATCGCGCTCGGCCTCGACAAGAACGACAACCCGCTGATCTGCATGCCGATGTACCACTCCGCGGGCATGCACGTCTTCATGCTGCCGTACCTGTCCGTCGGCGCGACGGTCAGTCTGATGCAGGCGCCGGACATCCCGGAAATCCTGCGCCGCGTCGAAGCCGAAAAGATCGGATCGCTGTTCCTGGCGCCGACCGTGTGGGTACCGCTGGCCAACCATCCGGACCTCGAGACCCGCGATCTGTCTTCGCTGAAGAAGGCGCAGTACGGCGCCTCGATCATGCCGGTCACCGTGCTCAATCGTCTGCGCGAGCGCTACCCGGACATCGGTTTCTACAACTGCTTCGGTCAGTCCGAAATCGGCCCACTGGCAACAGTTCTCCAGCCCAGCGAGCATGCTGATCGCCCGTCTTCCTGTGGTCGCGCGGTGTTCTTCGTCGAAACCCGCGTCGTCGACGCCGACGGAAACGATGTTGCCGACGGTGAGTCCGGCGAGGTTCTCTACCGCTCACCGCAGCTGTGCAACGGCTACTGGGAGAATCCGGAAGCCACCGCCGAGGCCTTCCGTGACGGCTGGTTCCATTCGGGCGATCTGGTCGTGCGGGACGAAGAAGGGTTCATCACGGTCGTCGACCGGATCAAGGACGTCATCAACACCGGCGGCATCCTGGTGGCGTCACGCGAGGTCGAAGATGCGGTCTACACGCACCCCGCCGTGGCAGAAGTTGCCGTGATCGGTACGCCCGACGAGAAGTGGATCGAGGCCGTCACCGCGATCGTCGTGCTCAAGGACGGCAACGACGCGTTGACGCCCGAGGCGTTGATTGCCCACGTCAAGGAGCGAATCGCTCCGTTCAAGGTGCCCAAGCATGTCCGTTTCGTGGCCGAGCTTCCGCGCAACCAGAGCGGCAAGCTACTGAAGCGGGAACTGCGCACCGTCTGAAGCTTGCTATAGGTTCTGCCTTACCTTCGGTTCGTTTTCAGGTCTTTGACTCCGATTGCCTCACGGTATTGACTTCGGGGGACGGCATGGACTTCGGAAACAGCAAGGTGAGTGGTGGGAATGCAGGTCGACGCAGATGACTTCGCAGATATCTTGGCGACTGCGCGGGAGTTCATCCGTAAGGAAGTAGTTCCGCGTGAGCAGGAGATAGCCGACACCGACGCCATTCCTGAGGACATACGCAAGAAGGCCGCAGCTATCGGGCTCTTCGGTTACGCGATCCCTCAGGAATGGGGTGGGCTCGGACTCGATCTCACCCAAGACGTCGAACTGGCAATGGAATTCGGCTACACGTCTCTGGCGCTGCGTTCGATGTTCGGTACCAACAACGGAATTGCCGGACAGGTGCTGGTCGGCTTCGGTACCGACGAGCAGAAGGCTCAGTGGCTCGAGCGCATCGCCTCCGGTGATGTCGTGGCTTCCTTTGCTCTCACCGAACCGGGCGCGGGCTCCAACCCGGCCGGCCTTCGGACCAAGGCAGTGCTGGACGGATCCGACTGGGTGATCGACGGCAACAAGCGGTTCATCACCAATGCTCCACTGGCGCAGCTGTTCGTGGTGTTCGCGCGCACTCGCCCGGCGGATTCCGATGGTCCGGGAATTGCAGTGTTCCTGGTTCCGGCTGACACGCCAGGTGTCACGGTCGGTCCCAAGGACAAGAAGATGGGTCAGGAAGGTGCTTGGACCTCCGAGGTCACCTTCGACAACGTCCGAGTTCCCGAGTCGGCCCTCGTCGGTGGCGACCAGGACACCGGATACCGCGCAGCGATGACGTCTCTCGCGCGCGGACGAGTCCATATCGCGGCGCTCTCGGTGGGAGCAGCACAGCGAGCGCTCGACGAATCTGTCGCGTTCTCCGTGGTCACGGAACAGGGCGGCACCGCGATCGGCGACTTCCAGCTGGTTCAAGCGATGCTGGCAGACCAGCAAGCCGGTGTGATGGCAGGGCGTGCGATGGTGCGCGAGGTGGCCGCGCGGTACGTCAGCGGTGAGGATCGCCGTCTCGGGCCTTCGGCGGCAAAGCTTTTCTGCACCGAGATGGTGGGCAAGGTCGCAGATCTCGCCGTGCAGATCCACGGGGGCAACGGGTACATGCGCGGTGTTCCGGTCGAACGCATCTACCGTGAAGTTCGCCTGTTGCGCCTGTACGAGGGAACCAGCGAGATCCAGCGTCTGATTCTCGGTGGTGGGCTCGTGGCGCAAGCGAAAAAGCAAAACCAGCGCTGACACATTTTCCAGACGAGCTTTAACCTCACGAACGGAGTGGACATGGGATTGTTGGACGGCAAGGTTGCGGTAGTGACCGGCGGAGCCCAGGGCATCGGGCTCGAAATTGCGCGCACCTTCATCAAGGAAGGCGCGACCGTCGTTCTCGGCGACATCAACGAAACCGTGGGAACGGCTGCGGTCGCCGAACTCGGTGGAGAGTCGGTCGCCCGTTTCGCTTCCTGCGACGTGCGTGACTCCGGACAGGTCGAGGCCATGCTCGATCTGGCCGAAAGCGCTTTCGGTCCAGTCGATGTCATGGTCAACAACGCCGGCATGACGCGCGACGCCACGATGCGGAAGATGACCGAGCAGGACTTCGACGACGTGATCGCCGTTCACCTCAAGGGCGCCTGGAACGGAACACGCGCTGCCGCCGCCCGCATGCGCGAGCGTGAGACGGGCGCGATCGTGAACATCTCGTCCATCTCCGGCAAGGTGGGCATGCTCGGGCAGACCAACTACTCGGCCGCGAAGGCCGGGATCGTCGGTCTGACGAAGGCCGCGGCAAAAGAGGTCGCGTTCAAGAACGTTCGCGTCAACGCCGTTCAGCCCGGACTGGTCCGCACGGCGATGACCGAGGCGATGCCCGAACGGATCTGGAACGAGAAGCTTGCCGAGATTCCGATGGGGCGCGCAGCCGAGCCTTCGGAAGTTGCTTCGGTTGTGCTGTTCCTCGCGAGCGACCTCTCGAGCTACATGACCGGCACGGTTCTCGAGATCACCGGCGGCCGCCACATCTGATCCGTCCTGTTCGAGTGCAAGAATTCAGAGTGTGAGAATTCTGGGTGTAAAACTTCTGGGGTGACTACTGACATGGGACAGCCGAACTCGGATCTTCCGCTCGACGGAATCACCGTAGTTGCACTCGAACAGGCGGTGGCGGCACCGCTCGCCACCAGACATCTCGCGGACATGGGTGCGCGGGTGATCAAGATAGAACGCGTCGGCGAGGGTGACTTCGCGCGTCACTACGACCAGGCGGTTCACGGTCAGGCATCACACTTCGTGTGGCTCAACCGTTCCAAGGAATCGATCGCCGTCGACGTGAAGTCGGAAGCCGGCCGGCAGATCCTTCTCGATCTGGTCGCGCGAGCCGATGTGTTCCTGCAGAACCTGGCTCCCGACGCAGCCGCGAGACTGGGGTTCGGCGCGGAGGAACTGCGCGATAAATACCCACGGCTCATCGTGATCGACATGTCCGGCTACGGCAGTGCCGGCCCGCGGCGCGAGCGCAAGGCCTACGACATGTTGGTCCAAGCCGAGACCGGAATGATCTCCGTGACAGGCACACCGGAGACGGCCACCAAGACCGGCATCCCGGTCTCCGACATCGCGGCAGGAATGTACGCGCTGACTTCGATTCTGAGCGCCCTGTTCCGTAGAGAGCGAACGGGCAAGGGAGCGCTCGTCGAGGTCTCGATGTTCGATTCCACCGTCGAGTGGCTGGGCCATCCGATGTACATGAAAATGTATGCGGACAAGCAGATTCCACGTGTCGGTCTCGGCCATGCCGCGATCGTTCCCTACGATTCGTATCCCACGGCCGACGGCGAAATCCTGATCGGCGTCCAGAACGATCGTGGATGGCGAGCGCTGATGGTGGACGTGTTCGAGCGAGAGGATCTGGTCGATCATCCGCGTTACCGCACCAACATCGTGCGCGTCGAAAACCGTGGCGAGGTAGACGAATTGGTGGGCTCTCTGACGCGTCTGTACTCGACGACAGATCTGGATCAGCGTCTGGCCGCCGCTGGTGTTCCGGCCGCGGCACTCAACGACATGGCCGGTCTGCTGGAACATCCGCAGCTGGAGAAGCGTGCCAGGTGGCGGTCCGTGGGCACCGAGAACGGTCCGATCGATGCCGTGCTGCCTCCGATGACGTATTCGGATGTCGAAATGCGCATGGGTGACGTTCCAGCACTCGGCCAGCAGACGGATTCTCTGCTGGCCGAGTTGGGACTTACGGGCGACCGGATCGCGGAACTTCGCCGCGACGGATCGATCGGTTAACGCTTCTAGCGTCGCAGGTTCTCGAACACCGCGGCAATCCCTTGTCCGCCACCGATACACATGGTCTCGATCCCGTACCGTGCCTGGCGCCGGTCGAGTTCGCGCAGCAGATTGGCGAGGATCCGCCCACCGGTAGCGCCGACAGGATGTCCGAGCGAGATCCCGGAACCGTTGACGTTGAAGCGCTCCTCGATGTCCTGCGCGCTCAATCCCCAAGCCTTGGCGCACGCGAGAACCTGGGCGGCGAAGGCCTCGTTGACTTCGATGAGGTCGATGTCGTCCAGCGACAGATCGACACGGGAGAGAGCCTTCGCCACGGCAGGCACCGGTCCGATGCCCATCCGGTTCGGCTCCACACCGGCCACACCCCAGCTGACCAGTTTCGCGAACGGCCGCAGGCCCAGTCGTTCGGCGTTGGCCGCAGTGGTGACGATGGCCGCGGCTCCGGCGTCGTTCTGGCCGCAGGCGTTTCCGGCGGTGACTGTTGCTTCAGGGTCGACGCGACCTCGAATGGGGCGCAGTGCAGCAAGATCGGACAGTTGTATCCCTCGGCGCGGATGCTCGTCTTGGGTGACGACTGTCTGCTCACCACGGCGTCCGGGCACCGAAACGGGAATCGTCTCGTCGTCGAAGTACCCACTGTCTTGGGCGTGAACGGCCCGTTCGTGCGATCGCACCGCGTATCGGTCCTGCTCGTCGCGGGTGATCGAGTACTCCCGGCGCAAGTTCTCGGCGGTCTCGATCATGCCGCCTTCCACCGGAAAGTTGACTCCGCCGGAGTTCGTGCGCGGTTTGGCCAATCGGTCGTGGAACTCGACGGAAGGGCGCTTTGTGCCCCAACGCATGTCGGTGGAGTAGAACTCGGTTCCGCTCATGCTCTCGGCGCCGCCGGCGATGACCAGATCACTCATCCCGGTCTGTACCTGCATCGCGGCGTAGATGATCGCCTGCAATCCCGAACCGCAACGGCGATCGAGTTGTATTCCGGGAACGGACACGTCGAGACCGGCGTCGAGTGCCGCGATTCGCCCGATGGCCGCGGCCTCTCCGTTGGCGTACCCCTGACCGAAGATGACGTCGTCGACATCGGTGGACGCAATGCCGGTTCGTTCGACGAGGCCACGCACAACAGTGCCGGCGAGAGTGGTGACGGGAACGTCCTTGAAGACTCCGCCGAATCCGCCCACCGGGGTGCGAACGGGTTCACAGATGACTGCGTCGTGCATGGAATGCGCCTGTCTCGAGGAGAGGTGGGGAATGCGTCGCGTGAACGGGCCGATCGAAGGGCCCGTCGCGACCTGGCCACTCGAATATCCAGCACGCGTGGCGCGGTTGTCAACAGCAGGAACGACCTGTTCGGACATAGTTTCCGCCATACGGTTCGTATGCGAAATCGACTTTGACACATATACCCTTCGGGGATTGAATGGATACAGCGTCTCTGCCGCACACACGTCGCGGCGGGATGAAAGTTCCTGGAGTCGAATCAATTTCGTCGACCGGGAGGGCACGAAGTACCGACTGACAGGTGGAACAGTGACTCGTTTGGCGCAGACGGCGGGATTGACCGAAACTCAGACCGATATCGTCGGGGCGGTACGCGAGTTCGTCGATCGTGTGGTCATCCCCGCGGCGCAGGAACTCGAACACTCGGATACGTACCCGACCGACATCGTCAAGCAGATGAAGGACATGGGTCTGTTCGGACTGACCATCGACCCCGAGTACGGGGGTATCGGCGAATCATTGCTCACCTACGCGCTGTGCGTCGAAGAATTGGCCCGTGGATGGATGAGCGTGTCCGGTGTCATCAACACGCATTTCATCGTGGCTCACATGATTTCGGCGCACGGGACGCCGGAACAGAAGGCGAAGTACCTGCCGCGTTTGGCTTCCGGGGAACTCACCGGTGCATTTTCCATGTCGGAGCCTGCCCTCGGTTCCGATGTTGCTGCCATATCGACCAAGGCGAAGCGGACGGACTCCGGCGATTACGTGATCACCGGCCAGAAGATGTGGCTGACCAACGGGGGTTCCTCGACCTTGGTGGCAGTCCTGGTCAAGACGGACGAGGGCGCGGAGAAGCCGCACAACAATCTGACGACGATATTGATCGAGAAACCCGCAGGTTTCGGCGAGGTACTCCCGGGCCTGACCATTCCGGGCAAGCTCGAGAAGATGGGGTACAAGGGAATCGACACCACGGAGATGATCTTCGACGGTTTCGAGATCGGAGCCGAGGAGGTTCTCGGTGGCACCCCTGGCTCGGGATTTCGGCACATGATGGACGGCGTCGAGGTCGGCCGGGTCAACGTCGCCGCGCGTGCCTGCGGAATTGCCCAGCGCGCTTTCGAACTGGCTGTCACCTACGCCAAGCAACGCGAGACTTTCGGCAAGCCGATCGCCGAGCATCAGGCCATCGCGTTCCGGATCGCCGAGATGGGCACCAAAGTCGAAGCGGCACATCTGATGATGGTCAACGCTGCCAGGCTCAAGGACTCGGGTGAGCGCAACGATGTCGCCGCGGGTATGGCGAAGTATCTGGCGAGTGAATTCTGCTCGGAGGTCACCCAGGACAGCTTCCGTATCCACGGCGGATACGGCTATTCCAAGGAATACGAGATCGAGCGGTTGATGCGTGAGGCGCCGTTCCTTCTGATCGGTGAAGGCACCAGCGACATCCAGAAGCAGATCATCAGCAAGGGCCTGCTTCGCACGTACAACTGAGCCGAGAAGCGGCACCGCGAATATGCGCGGTGCCGCTTAGTCGTGTCGGGTCAGCGGGAGGACGTCAGCGGGTGAAGGCCAGGGTTGTCACCGGTGACCGGTTGCCGTATGCGTCAACGGCTTCGACGCGGGCTTCGTATGCGGTGCCCGCTGCGGCATCGGGAATCGGAATGTCGAGGCTGTTCGGCCGCGGCATGAAGTAGAAGTCCGAGAGCACCTTCGACGAGACCACCTTCGCTCCGGTGGCTGTGTCCGTGACCTCGACGGCGTAGTGGTGCACCATCTGATCGTCCTTGGCCTGCGCGATCCTCAGTGCGGTCGCACCGTTTTCGCCGGTCGTCACCGAGAGCGGAGTGCTCGAGGTGAACTCCGGCGCGTGCGTGTTCCGTGCGCCCGAGGTGTAGCGGAAGTTGTCCTTGATCTGCTGGTTGGTCGACCCGTCGAGTTCGACCGTCCACCCCGAACCGCTCAGCGTGCCCGCGCTCGAGTACGGCGGCTGCCAGTTGGCTGACCACGCGCCACCGGCGTAGATGTCGTGCTTGTCTGCCGCCATGTTGATTCGGTTGATTTCCGTGCGGTCCTGGTAGACCTCGACGAAGAGCGCTTGGGCAGTGGGTGATTCGAAACGGTTCGCGAGACCGGACTCGGTCACCATCTGGTAGCCGTGATCGATTTCGATGTACGACATCGAGCCGTCGTTGACCGACGTGAAGTCACGCTGATGGATCGACCGGTCGTCGTTGTTGTTCAGATGTGAGTGCCCGGAGAAGAAGATTGCCTGAGGGAAGGCACTCAGGTCTTCGGTCAATCGAGGGTTCGACGCCTGCTGCCCGTCCATGGCTGTGTTGCTTGCCGGCCGGTGTCCCTGGACCAGGATCGGCTTGGTCAGGTTCCCGGACTCCGCGGTGATTTCGGTCAGGCGGGACTTCAGCCAATTGCGTTGCGCTGAATCATTGTTGTAGGTTTCGGTGTTGACCGTGAAGAGATGGACACCATTGACGTCGGATTCGTAGTATCCGCCACCGGAATCCGGGAACCACTCCGCCGGGTATCCGGCTCTGATCGCCGCGAGACTTGCATCGTGATTGCCGTTGGAGATCAGGAGTTGTGTGTCGTTCATGCCCTTCCGGGCGAGGTTTGCCTGGAAGATTTCTGCGACGATCTTGTGGTCGGGCCCCTTGCCGTCTCCGTTGTCGTTGATCATGTCCCCGTTGGAGAGGATAGCGTCGGGTTTCGGGAAGATGGAACCGATTGTGTCGAAGAAGCTTTCGTACTTCTTGTCGTTGTTCGCGTGATCGCCGACGTGGACGTCGGACATCACGACGACCTGAGCCAGCGGCTTTTCCGAGGTCTTGATCAGGTAGCCGAACGAGACGGCCGCACTCGCGTGATCGCCTCGGAAAGCTGCGACAGTGACGTTGGTGTCCTGTGCGATGTGCAGCGGACGTCCCGGCGTGGCAGCTTGGCTGTCGGTGGTGGGTGTCGTTCCGTCCAGGGTGTAGCGGACGGTGGCGCCGCGCTCGGCGGTGAAGGTCAGGTCGACGGGGTGCTCGTACCGTCCGCCGGGGACGCTGACGCCGGGCGCTGCGGGCGGCGTGTTGTTCTCGCCCGAAGAGCTGCCCCATTCGAAGGACGAACTGCCCCAGCCGGGTTCGGCGTGGGATTCGGCGGGGGCGATGCCGGGAACGGCGAGAGCCGCTGTCACGGCTGCTATCGCGATGGTCGTACGTCTCACGAGGATTCCTTGTCTTCGACGCGGTGGTTCAGACCTATCCGTAATTGGTCTGGACCAATTACGGTAGGTGGCGCCGGGTAGAAGAAGGTGTGTCCTGAATGTCCGATTAATGAAGCGTGTGTGAACACCCTGCAGTGCTTGGTACCGGTATACCTGTCTGCGTTTATGGCAAAGTCGATGGAGTGGACCTACGTCAGATCGAGTACTTCCTTGCCGTTGCCGGTGGTGAGTCCTTGTCGACGGCTGCGCAGAATCTGTCGGTCACCAAGCCGTCGCTGTCGCAGGGTATTCGTGGCCTCGAGCGCGAACTCGGAGTCGAACTGTTTCACCGTGTCGGTCGCGGTTTGGTGCTGACGGCAGCAGGTCGGGCGTTGGTAGGGCCGGCGAGGCAGATGACTCGCAGCAGCGCGGCCGCGTTCGACGTCGCGATCGGTACGGCCGACGAGCCTCGTGGCCGGCTCGACATCTGCTCCGCGGCACATGGTCTCGAAGGTCCGATCGCGCGCATCGTGGCAGACTTTCGTGAGCGGTGGCCTGCTGTGACCGTTCGGGTCGGTGAGTTGCCGCAGGGTGCAACGTCTGAGCAGGTGTTGGCAGACGGCGCGTGCGAGGTGGTCTTCAGCTATTGGCCACCCGACATGTCGGCGCTGTCCACGAAAGTGTTGGGGGTGAACGAGTACTGGCTGGCAGTGCCGTCGGGGGTTCATCCCGACGTTTGGCCGAATGGTGTGAAACCCGCTGCGGGAGAGCCGGTGTCATTGACGGCATTGCCCGATCTCCCCGTGGTGGGTGTGCTCAAACACTCGCGGGCTCGGCTTGCCATCGAGTCGTCTCTGCAGGCCGCCGGGGCCCGGACTCGGATGTCGACGGAGTTGGCGCAGCGGGAGACCGTCGGCGCGTTCGTCTTTGCTGGTTTGGGCATGGCATTCATGGAGCGTTCGTTGGCCGAGAGGTCGGTCGCGTCCGGCGCGGAGATATTTCCGGTGGAGCCGGCGATCTCACTGAATTACGGCGTCGAGTTCGATCCGGAGACGCTCTCGCCGTTGGGCAGGCTGTTCGTGGAGGGCTTGTGACGTGGGGAGATGTTCTCGATGTACGCAGACCCGGCCGGTGAGAGCGGGCCGTCGCGGTAGACCAAGATCGTCTGCCGGGTGATCGGTGGGAAAAGCGAGCGAACCTCAGATGCCGGTGAGTCTTGTTCGGCGATCGATCTGGGCAGCAGCGCGGCGCCTACACCTTGCCCGACCATTTCCCGGACAGCAAGGCGATCTGGCACTTCCACGACGACGTCGGTGAGTTCCAGATCGTCGTCGATCGAGTGCCCGCGCCGAACTGCGGATGCCTCGACCACCATTGGCAGGTGCGCGACCACGGTGCGCGGAACCGGATCGGGGAGGTCTGTGGCCAGGCGAATGGGGATCGACAAGACCGTTTCCTGGGTGCTCACGGCAATTTCTCGAAGCCCGTCGGAGACTTCGGTACCCGGGTGGGTCTCGAGAAACCCGAGTTCACACGTACCTGCTCTGACGAGCGCGCGCACGTCCTGTGCGTTGGCGGAGGCGTTCGTGGAGAACCGAATTCCGGGTGCCGTCAGATGGAGGCGTCCGGCGACCTCTGCAACAGGGTCGATGGCGAGATCGGACTGAACTGCTATGGCGAGTTCCCCGGCGCGCAAGGCGGTTACCGCAGCCACCGCGGCCTCGGCCCGAGCAACGTCGGCGAGCAACGTACGGGCAGAATCGGCAACTGCCAGTCCGACCGTGGTGGGAGCCAGACCGCGAGTGGTGCGCTCGAAGAGTGTGGCTCCGAGAGCTCGTTCGAGGTTGCGCACGGCCTGCGAGAGGGACGGTTGCGAGATACGCAGGACGTCCGCGGCGGCAGTGACGCTGCCGTGATCGACGACCGCGACGAGATACTGCGCGCTGCGTATGTCCATGCCGGGTGCCTGCATCTGACGAATTCTCCCAGATGACGGAGCCTTGGCGGCGGTGACTTGCTGCGACCTGCGGACATAGGTCTGAGCTATGGCTCTGTGCGCCTTCTCGTCTTTGTGGCGCAGGCCATAGCGATGGTCGACTGTTCCAGTACCACCGACCGCGGTTCGTGCTCGGTGAGTACCTGAAACACAGGAGCGTGATGTGAGCGAGCTTCACCTACCCAACCGGATACGCCACTCGGCGTCGACACGGCCGTCCGATCCGGCAATCACGTGCGGCGACCGAACGTTGACTTGGGCTGAGCTGGATGGCGAGACCAGCACCTTGGCGAGTGCGCTGGCAGAAGTGACCACAACGGGTGCTCGTGTCGGTGCGCTACTGCGTATGGGGCTCGAAGGTGCGGAAACCTTCATCGCATGTGCGAAGGCAGGCGCTGTGTTCATACCGTTGAACTGGCGGCTCAACCCACTCGAACTCGTCGACATCGCCGAGGACGCGGAGCTCGACGTCTTGATCGTCGATGACGAGTTCGCCGCGGGGGCGGCGGCGATGTCCGCAGCGTTGCCGGACATCGAGGTCATAACCGTGGGAGCTGCAGGGGGCCTGCCGGATTCGCGAACCTGGGCGGAGTTCGTGGCATCAGGTACCGGTGTCGACCCCGGACACGGGCACGATCCGGACGCAGCAGTTCTGCAGCTGTACACGTCCGGGACAACCGGCCGGCCCAAGGGCGTCGTGGCCACGCACCGGAATCTGTACAACGAGCCCGAGGGGTTCGATGTCTACGAATTCGGTTCGAATGCAGTCGCACTCGATGCACTTCCCCTCTTTCACATCGCCGGTGCCGGCTGGATGAGTACATGCTTGTCGGCCGGAGTGCCTTTGGTGCTGCTCGGAGACATGGCGCCGGCTCGGGTCGCTGATGCCATCGCGACCCACCGCGTCACCCACGCATTTCTGGTGCCTGCAGTCATTCAGACGCTGGTAGATCTGCCGACTCTCGACAGTTTCGATCTGACCAGCCTGGAGGTGGTCGCCTATGGGGCGTCACCGATCACTCCGGCGCTCCTCGCCCACGCGATGACTGTCTTGAACTGCAAATTCGTTCAGCGATACGGGATGACTGAGACGACGGGTTCGGTATCCGTCCTTCGTGCTTACGACCATCATGTGAGCGGGCCGCGTTCGGAGTTGCTTCGCTCTGCGGGCAAGCCGATGATCGGCGTCGAGATCTCGATTCGAGACGTCACCACTGGTGAGGAATTGCCGCCCAATAATTCCGGTGAGATCGTCGCGCGCAGTAGAAACAACACTCGCGGATACTGGCGACGTGACCGTGAGACCGCCGAATTGTTCACCCACGACGGTTTCCTCCGAACGGGGGACGCCGGCCATCTGGACGACGAGGGGTATCTGTTCGTCACCGATCGACTCAAGGACATGATCATCACCGGCGGAGAGAACGTCTATCCGATCGAGGTGGAATCCATTCTGGCCGAGCACCCCTCGGTCGCCGAGGTCGCGGTGGTCGGGGTTCCCGACAAGCGCTGGGGTGAATCCGTGACCGCAGTGGTCAAACTGGTCGACGGTGCCGACGTGCCGAGCGTCGACGAGTTGATCGCTTTCAGCACAGCGAAGTTGGCGTCGTACAAGAAACCTCGCCAGATCCATTTCGTGGACTCCCTACCTCGCAACGCGAGCGGAAAACTGCTCAAGTCGAGCCTGCGGACCATGCTGAACGCGAGCGGAGAAGCATCATGATCGTGACCGAAGACGTCGGTGTCGCACAACGTGAGGCATGGGCGAACAAAGTCCTTCCACCGGTCGAACAGGTGCGGGACGGATTGTGGTCGATCCCTGTTCCTATGCCGGACAACCCTTTGCGCTACGTACTCGTCTACGCACTCGCGCTCGACGACGGACTTGCCCTCATCGACGTCGGTTGGGATCACGAACAGTCCTGGCAGGCTCTCGTCGACGGCATAGCATCGATCGGATACCACGTTTCCGAAGTGCGCTATGCGGCAATCACGCACCTGCATCCCGATCACTTCGGCCTGGCGCCGCGTCTTCGGCAGGTCAGCGGCGCGACACTTGCGATGCACGTGGCCGACGCGACGCTCCTCGGGTACCACGGGCCCGAACAGACCCGCGACGACATCAGTGGCTGGAACCTGCAGTTGTCCGAACTCGGCGCACCGGCCGAAGTGCTCGACGCGTCTCGGGTCGACCTGGTGCGGTTCGCTGAGCACGAAACCATCGACATTGTTCTGGGAGAAGGGGATTCACTCGACCTGCCCGGTTGGAATCTCCGCGCCCAATGGACACCGGGGCACACTCCCGGACATCTCTGTTTCGTGGAAGAGGACAGAGGCTTGTTGTTCAGCGGCGATCACATGCTGCCGAGGATCAGCCCGAACATCTCCACGATTCCCGGTGAACTCGAGAACCCACTTCATCGTTATCTTCTCTCGCTCGAGGCGACGACAACACTGGGCGAGTGCGAAGTGCTTCCGGCACATGAATATCGATTCCGTGGGATCGCCGATCGTGCACGTCAATTGATGGGGCATCACGAGGAGCGATTGGCGGAGATCGTGGCTGCGGTGCAGGATGAGCCTGAATCCACGGCCTGGGAACTCTCACGCACGATCTCCTGGTCTCGCCCGTTCGAACAGATGTCGCCGCGACTACTTCGCTTGGCAGTCCGCGAAACCCAGGCTCATCTTGTTGTTTTGGCCAAGCGGGAGATCGTGACACCGTCCGGCGGCACACCCGTGCGCTGGAGCATTCGCGCGCAGTGACCTTTCAAGAATCTCATCACGGAAGTAGGAACCGAACATGAGCGTCGTGCTCACCGACTTCGCCGACGGCGTTGCCGTCATCACCCTCAATCGTCCCGAGGCCAAGAACGCGGTCAACCTGGAACTCGCACAGGCACTCGCCGCCGCGATCGACGAGTTCGAGGAACGCCCCGATCTCACCATCGGCATTCTGACCGGATCTGGTGGAACCTTCTGCGCCGGTATGGATCTGAAGGGATTTGCGCGCGGAGAGCGGCCATCGCTACCGGGTCGTGGTTTTGCCGGTCTGACCGAGGCACCGCCGTCGAAGCCGCTGATCGCAGCCGTCGAAGGTTGGGCACTCGCCGGCGGTTGCGAACTGGCCTTGGCAGCCGACTTGATCGTGGCGTCCACGGACGCGAAATTCGGCCTGCCCGAAGTGAAGCGGGGACTTGCCGCGGCCGCCGGCGGACTCCTACGTCTGCCGAAAATTCTTCCGTATCAGTTGGCCATGGAAATCGCGATCACGGGGGATCCACTCAGTGCCACCGTGGCGCATCATCACGGCTTGGTCAATCGGCTCGCCGAACCGGGACACGCGCTGACCGTCGCACGCGAGCTTGCGGCCCGAGTAGCGGCTAACGGTCCACTGGCTGTTCGCGCGACCAAGCAGGTACTGGCAATGTCCGCCAAGTACACCGATCCGGATGCCTTTGTCGCGCAACGCGAATTCATCGATCCGGTCTTCACCTCTCGTGATGCCAAGGAGGGCGCCACGGCATTTGCCGAGAAGCGCTCTCCCGTGTGGAGTGGTTCATGAGTGCCGAGACGATCGAGCGTGCGGCCGTAAGCATCGAACGAGACGGTGCTGTCGCGACGATTGTTCTCTGTCGGCCGCACCGCCGCAACGCTCTCGATCTCGACGCCTGGATCGCTCTACGTGAAGCAGTCCTCGAACTTCAAGAGGACGCGCAGATTCGCTCGGTGATCCTGACCGGCGCGGATGGGACCTTCTGCGCGGGCTCCGATCTGGACAAGCGTGGCTCGTCGCACCCGCTCGATCGCATGCGTGTCATCAACGCAACGGCAATCGCACTGAGTGAGTTTCCCAAACCTCTGGTGGCGAAGGTCGACGGGTTTGCCGTCGGAGCCGGATGGAACATGGCGTTGCTCTGCGACTTCGTCGTGGCGGCCAAGGGTGCGAAGTTCAGCCAGATCTTTGCCAAACGGGGGTTGTCTGTCGACTTCGGTGGTTCGTGGATCCTGCCGAGACTGGTCGGCCTCCAACAAGCCAAGCGACTGGTGATGCTTGCCGAGACGATCGACGCACAGGAAGCCTACGAGCTCGGGTTGGTGACTTATCTGGTGGAACCGGCCGAGCTGGACGAACACACGTCAACACTGGCGCAGCGGCTCGCCGCCGGCCCGCCGGCCGCACTGAGTCAGTCTGCCGCCATGCTCGAACATCACACCTCCCTCTCGTTGCGGGAGGCCTTGGACAACGAGGCGAGGGCGCAAGCGGTCAATTTTGCGACGGATGCCACCGACGCGGTTCGTGCCTTCGTGGAAAAGCGGGAGCCGATCTTCACCGGAGAGTGGGCCGTACCAGGGGCAACTCGGGTGGAGTGAGCGACGGATCGCTGGTCGTATGATGGATGAGTGGATCTGCACTTCGTCACCTACTTCGTCGCTGTTGTCGACCACGGTGGGATAACGAAGGCCGCTCAGGCTCTCTACATTTCGCAGCCCTCGCTGTCACAGGCAATTCGTACGCTCGAGCGTCGACTCGGCGCCACGCTGTTCGACCGGACGGGCAGGCGGTTGGTTCTTACCGACGCGGGCCGCACGTTCGATCTCGCGGCCAGGAGAATCCTTGCCGACGTCGAGCGCGCGAAGGCGAAAGTGACCGCCGTTCGCGAACTCGAGTTCGGTCGTGTCGACGTCGTCTCGTACTCGGCGTTCTCGATCGATCCGATGGTCGAGTTGGTCCGGCGATTCCGGGCCAACTTCCCGAAGATCGTCGTGCGTGTTCTCGACACGTACGGCCCGGCCGGGGTCGACAATGCGTTGCGGCGAGGGTCGGCCGAGGTCGGCGTCACCGATCTGAGTATCGGGTACGAAGGTTTGGTCACGGCTCCGATTGCCACTCAGGAGTTGGTGCTCGCCACCCATGCGTCGTTGTCCGGCCGACTTGCAACGCCGTTGGCGGATCCGGTTCCGCGAGCGCTCTTGCACAGTTTGCCGCTTGTGGTCGATCTCGGTGATCAATCGAATCAGTTCCGGGGCTTGCTCAGCGAAGGCGCCGAGAACGTAGTCGTGGACTGTGTCCACCCTGTGACCACGTGGGAACTCGTGCGTCGAGGAATCGGCGCCACTGTAGTGCCGAGAAGGGTTGCACAACAGCAGATGACAGACGTCTGCGCCTTCTCCTTCGATCCGCCGCTGACACGCGACGTCGGTATCGTCTATCGCTCGGGCGAGCAATCCCCGGCGGCCGCTGCATTCATCGCGACGGCTGCGGAAATGGCCACCTCCGCCGTTCCGTCCACGGAAGAGGAGTGAACTGTGGAGTTCCGGCAGATGGAGTACTTCCTCGCAGTGGTCGAGAACAAGGGGATCAACGGCGCCGCAGCGGCTCTCGGCGTTGCTCAGCCGACCGTGTCACAAGCGTTGCGCGGGCTCGAACGTGAACTGGGAGTGAGGCTGTTCCACCGCATCGGGCGCGGCATGGTGCTCAGTGCTGCCGGTCGCAGTCTGGTCGGCCCGAGTCGACAGGTTTTGCGAGACGTAGCTGCGGCGGCTGAACAGTTGACGGCATCCGATGGCGCCATCGTCGGTCGCCTCGACATCATGGCTTTCCCTGCACTGACCTCGGGGACGATCGTCGATCTGATTGCGGAGTTCTGTCGACGGTATCCGCAAGCACGAGTCAGATTCTCGGAACTCGAGCGTGAGGACAATCTGGAAAGTCTCATCCGGGACGGCCACTGCGAATTCGCGGTGGCTCATCTGCCGCTCGAGGCGGGCGAAGGGCTCGAAATCGTCGAATTGGGGGAGCAGGAATACCGCCTGGTCTACCCGGCTGGAACGGAACTACCCGAGGGGCCGGTACGCCTTTCGGAAATGCCGGACATTCCCATGGTATTCGTTCCTCGCGGGGCAGCGATGGGTGACGCGATCGAAGATTCGATCCGAAAGGCCGGTACCAGAACGGAACTCGCGGTGGTGACCGAGCAACGGGAGTCGCGGCTCCCGATGGTCATCGCCGGACTCGGCGGTTCGTTGGTCGAGCGCTCGGTGGCGAAATCGATGCCTGGTCAGGTGGTGGAACGGGCCTGCGAGCCGAGATTCCTGCGTGCGTACGGTCTCGCCTTCGACCCCTCGACGTTGTCGCCGGTGGGACAGGTATTCGTGAACCTTATCCACGAGTACCTGTCCGACGAACGCCGGTCACAGCACTAGAGTCGGCAGATTCGTTCTCGCGCGGCAGAGTACTCGGCGGCGAGACGCTCTACTACTGCATGCGTCGGAAGGACTGCATCGATCGCTCCGATGCCCTGTCCGGCGCCCCAGATGTCACGCCAGGCCTTGGTATCGGTGTCGTTGGTCGCGAAACTCATTGCGGATGGATCGGATTCGGCCAGGTTGTCGGGGTCCAAGCCGGCGGCAACGATGCTGCCCCGCAGGTAGTTTCCGTGTACTCCGGTGAACAGGTTGGAATAGACGATGTCGGAGGCCCCTGAACCCACGATCATCTCCTTGTACGCAGGATTCGCGTTAGCCTCTTCGGTTGCGATGAAAGCTGATCCGACGTATGCCAAATCGGCCCCGGCCGCGAGCGCAGCGAGAATCGAATCACCATGAGCGATGGCACCTGACAACAGCAGTGGACCGGCGAACCACTCACGAATCTCCCGAATCAGGGCAAACGGTGACTGCCTACCGGCATGACCACCGGCCCCGGCAGCTACCGCGATCAGTCCGTCGGCGCCCTTCTCGATCGCCTTGCGTGCAAAGCGATTGTCGATGACGTCATGGAGAACGATTCCGCCGTATGCGTGGACTGCGTCGTTGATGTCGGTGCGAGCGCCGAGGGACGTGATGACGATCGGAACCTCGAACTCGGCGATGGTCGCCAGATCCTCTTCCAGGCGGTTGTTGGACCGGTGGACGATGAGGTTGACGGCAAATGGCGCCGACGGATTCTCCGGGTGCTCACGATCATGTTCCTCACGAGCCACGGTGATCAGTTTGAGCCAATCCCGAAGTGCCGACTGCGGACGAGCATTCAGTGCCGGGAAGGACCCGATGATGCCAGAGGTGCACTGCGCGATGACGAGGTCAGGAGTCGAGATGATGAACATCGGTGAAGCGAGAACCGGGACACGCAGTTGCGACGTCAGGTCTGCGAAGGTCGTCACCTGGAACCGCCTTTCTGATCGACGGATTCGAGAAGTCTCGAGCGGAGGTCGGTCTTGAGGACCTTACCGGCAGCCGATGTCGGAAGGAGTTCTACCTCGACGACTTCGCGAATCTTCTTGTACGGCAGCACCTGCTCGGCGACGAACGCCTTGATCTGCTCGGCGTCGAACTCGGCACCCGGAATCATCACCACGAAGGCTACGGGCTCCTGGCCGTTGCTCCCCACTTCGCGGCCGACAACCGCGGCAGTCGAGATCGCCGGGTGCGAAACCAGAATCTCTTCGAGTTCCCGCGGATAGACGTTGTACCCCTTGTAGATGAGCATGTCCTTGGCCCGGTCACAGATGAAGAGGTATCCGTCCGAGTCCAGGTACGCGATGTCTCCCGTGTCCAACCAGCCGTCGACGAACTGTTCTGCGGTGGTTTCCGGGTGTCCGAGATAGCCGTCGGTGACCTGAGGCCCACGCACCCACAGTTCGCCGCGTTCGTTCTCGCCCAGAACGGTCTTCCGGTCGAGCTGATCGCGAATCTGGATTTCGGTGTCGAAGATCGGGAGGCCGACGCTGCTCTGCCGATATTCCGAGCCGTTGATCAGCGGAGCGGCCGTGACCACACAGGTGGCCTCGGTCAGCCCGTACCCTTCGACGACGAGCGCTTTGGGAAATGCCCGGCGGAGTGCGGCGAGCGTGACACTGTCGATCGGGGCGGCACCCGAAGACACGACGCACACGCTGTCGGTGTTGCGCACCGTAGCGTCGGGATGAACCGACAGTGCGTGCCACATGGCGGGAGACCCGGTGAGATAGGTGGCCTCGTGCTTTTCGATCAGCTCGAGCATCCGGCCGGGTTCGAACCGACCGGCGAACACCTGGGTGAGACCGGAAATCAACAGGAACGACGTGTTGAGCAACGAATGTGCGTGGAAGAGAGGGGAGACCACGATGGTCGCCCCGGTCCCGGGCGTCGGACCGAGCACGTCGAGGCCGTCGATGCGTCGAGGCGTGACGAGACCGTCAGGACCTGCTTCCAACTCGTGACCGGTTCTCCACCCACACATCTGCGTGATGTTGCCGACGACGTTGCGGTGAAGAACACGAACACCTTTGGAGACTCCGGTGGTTCCGCCGGTGAACGCGATGTGTGCGATGTCGTCGCTACGAACCGAGGCAGGGGTGAATTCGGTGGGTAGATCGGCGATGAAGGAGTCGAATGCGACGACCGACTCCGGTGTGTCGAGCGCGCCCTCGGTGTCCTGGACCATCACGATCGTACGCACGGAGGTTCCTGAAGCGGCCGCGAGCAGTACGTGCAGCTGCGAACTCTGAGTCACTGCAGCAACGGCGGACGTCTCTTCGATCTGCTTGCGCAGGCCGAGCTCTGGCTGCAGTGGGTTGACCAATGTGACTGTCGCCCCGGCCTGTAGGCATCCGTAGTAAGCCTGGAGGAACTCGACGCAGTTCCCGAGGTGCATCAACACCACGTCGCCGACGCCCACCCCGGCTTGCCGCAGTGCGCCGGCGAATTGCGCACTGCGCTGACCGAGTTCGCGGAAGGTGCACGTACGCTCGCCGTCCACGACGGCGAGGCGGTCACCGTAGAGCGCCGCCATGCTGGGCGCCCAGTACGCCATGGTGGTATCCGGGTAGTGCATGTTGTGCCGCAGTTGTGGATTGGCGATCACGCTGGTGCCCGTCACCGGGGAGCCATTCGGATAGCGCCGTCGAGTCTGATGGTCTCGCCGTTGAGGTAGCCGTTCTCGAGCATCGAGACGGCGAGCTGGCCGAACTCGTCCGGACGACCCAGTCGTGAGGGATTGGGAACAGAGGCTTCGAGGGCCGTGCGCACGTCTTCGCGTAGGCGCGCCAGCAGGGGAGTGTCCATGATGCCGGGAGCAATGGTGTTTACGCGGATTCCGCGGCTGGCGAGATCGCGGGCAGCGGTGACCGTCATACCGACGATGCCGGCTTTGGACGCTGTGTAGTTGATCTGACCGATCTGACCTTCGAATGCTGCGACCGACGCCGTCATGATGATGGCACCTCGCTCACCGTCCACTGCGCCGAGTTCCGCCATCCGCTCGGCGCCGAGACGGAGTGCGTTGAACGAACCGACAAGATTCAGCTTGACGACGAACTCGAAATCTTCGACCGATCCGGCTTTTCCGTCCTTGTCGAGAATGCGCATACGACGCCCGGCGCCCGCGCAGTGGACGACGCCGCGGAGGCCGCCGCGCTCGTGCGCCGCGTCGAGTGCTTCGGCGAATTGTTCGCTGTCGGTGACGTCGGCCGGGGCGAATTGTGCGGCAGCACCGAGATCGGCCGCCACCTGCTTACCGTCGGACGAAGGCAGATCGATCAACGTGACCTGCGCTCCGGCGTCGAGCAACCGTCGAGCGGTTGCCAGGCCGAGGCCTGAAGCGCCGCCGGTGATCGCGGTGGAAAGTCCCTCGAGTTTCATGAATCAATTCTTCTTTCCTGCTGGATGACGTGTCGGCCCGAAAGCGTTGTCGGGTCAGATCAATTCGAGAATGGTCGCATTGGCCATGCCGCCGGCCTCGCACATCGACTGGAGACCGTATCGAATTCCGTTGTCGCGCATGTGATGTGCCAGGCGAGTCATCAAGATCGCACCTGATCCGCCGAGTGGGTGGCCGACCGCGATAGCGCCGCCGAGCGGATTCACACGATCGATGGCTGCGCCGGTTTCAGCCTGCCAGGCAAGCGGGACGGGGGCGAATGCCTCGTTGATCTCGAAGGCGCCGATGTCGTCGATGGACAATCCGGAGCGGTCCAATGCCTTTGCGGTGGCGGCAATCGGACCGGTGAGCATGATGACCGGGTCGTCGGCTGCGACCACTGCGGTGTGAATACGAACGAGCGGCTTCCACCCGCGTGCCCGGGCGTACTCGCTGGTCGTGACGAGTGTGGCGCCCGCCCCGTCGGAGATCTGAGAAGAGTTGCCGGCGTGGATGGCACCGTCGGTGTCGAAGGCCGGGGGCAACTTCGCGAGCGACTCCACACTTCCGCCTCGCCGAATGCCTTCGTCCTGGGACAAGCCCGCGATCGGAGTGATCTGCCCGGTGAATGCCCCTTCATCGGTGGCACGGGCCGCGAGTTCGTGTGAGCGGAGGGAGTATTCGTCCAGAGCTGTTCGTGTGAGTGCCCATTTGCGGGCCATCATCTCGGCGCCGGTCCCCTGGCTGAAACCGTCCACCCCGTAGCGTTCGAGTACCGAAGCCGGAAAATGCTCACCGTTCTTGCTGGCGGTACCCATCGGTACTCGTGACATCGATTCGACGCCTCCGGCTACGACCACGTCGTTCTGACCGGAGATGACGGTGGCCGCAGCAAAGGAAACTGCCTGCTGGCTCGATCCGCAGGCCCGGGTCAGCGTGACGCCGGGAACGCTGTCGGGCCAGCCGGCAGCGAGTGCCGCTGTGCGGGCGATGCTTCCGGCCTGCTCGCCGACCTGACTGACGCAACCCCAGATCACGTCGTCGACCGTCGCCGCGTCGAGTCCGGTCCGTTCAGCGAGCGCACGCAGTACATGGGCGGACAACTCGGCCGGATGGATCTCCGAGAGGGCGCGGCCGCGACGGCCGATCGGTGTACGTACTGCGTCGACGATGACGGCATCTCGCATGTATCTCTCCTGCTGTTCGTGCCCGGTTCTGCGACTGTGCGGTCGGGGCGTGTCTCGAGTCGATCACGAGCGGGTCGACCCGGCAATGTCTTTCGGTGAATGGCTTTGTTAGCGAATGGCTATACGTGGAGTACTCAGCCTCGGATGAGCTTGCGATCGCGCTCGGGATTGGCGAAGACGAGGACCAGAACCGCGGCGATCACTCCGATGACGCCGATTGCCTGGAAGGACTGGGCGTAACCGTCGGCCGGGGTTGCAGCGTTGTCCACGATGACTCCCGTTGCGTAAGGAGCAATCAGGCCACCGATCGACATGATGGCGAGGAAGAATCCCATCGTTCCGGCAGTCTGCTGCGGCGGGCACAGCTCCGAGATCGCAGCGTTGATGAGCGGGAAGGTGATTGCCGAGAACCCGTAGCCGATCGAGACCATGGCGACAGCGACGATGGGAGTGGAGATCTGTGGCAGGAACAGGAGAATCGATCCGCAGATCAGAACGCCGACACAGGGAACGATGACGCGAACCGTACGAGAGGTGAAGCCGCGGCCGATCAACTTGTCCGTGACGGAACCGGAGGTGATCATGAGGACGAGACCGACGATCGAGGGCAGCGCGAACATCGAACCGGCCTGCATAGCACTGTATCCGAGGCCGACCTCGAAGTACGACGGCAACCAGGTGAGAACGACGGTGGTCAGCGCGTAGATGGTCGCGATGAGGAAGCAGCAGCTGACGAAGGTGCGGGAGAGCAGGATCTTGCGCCACGGAACGTTGGGCTCGGTGACCGCCTTCGTGGCTGTCCCGGCTGCCTCGGGTGCTTCTGTATCTGCAGTCTTGGTCGCCTTGACGGCCTTGCTCGTGTACGGGCCCTCGGACCAACCGGCCAGCCAGCAACCCATCCACACGAGACCGAGAACGGAGAGCGAGAGAACCGCTGCGCGCCAGCCGTAATGAACGGCGATGAAGGTCAGTACCGGCGCGAGGGCGATCTTTGCGACAGAGGCGGATCCGGCGAGCATTGCGCCGGGAAGGCCGCGCTTGGCCGGCGGGTGCCACGAGTACGCCGCGGTGTGCATCAGCGCCGAACTGGGGCCTTCGGCAAATCCGAGGAGCATGCGCGAGACGATCAACATCGCGAGGCTGGCGCCGAGAACGAGGGGGAGCATGACCACGGACCAGATTGCGGCCAGGATCAACAGCGCCCAACGCAGGGTCAGGTACTTGTTGAGCGGTCCGGCGAGGAATCCACCGATGCAGAACATCAGGAAGAAGAGCGAGCCGACCATGCCGATTTGCGAAGACTTCAGTCCGAGCTCACGAGCGAGGGGCTGAGCGATGATTCCGAGGACTGCCTTGTCCGCGTAGTTGACGATGTAGAGGAAAACGACGAGCCCGGTCATCGTCCACGCACGCTTGCGGGTACCGAAGACGGGAACTGCTGACGAATCTGGCGTTGCTGTTGCTTCGGGCTGGACGTCGTTACGCTGTGGCGCGATGGGGGTCACGTGGCGTCCCTTCGAGACTGGTGGGCGGATGCGATCGTGCTCGAAGCGCGGCCTCGAAGCGATCGATGGTGGTGTGTTTGCCGGCTGACTCATTCAACGTGTTCTGGATCACTTTGAGCAATGTCGCGTCGATGATCGGAACGATAGCGGTTGCCTATGTATCGCAGGTCAGGCCATATTGGTACGCCCTATCGGACGCATAGCCGATGAGTGTTGGATCGAATGCGGAACATTGAGGCAAGGTGAGATCAGGATCACCCTGTCCCCTTGACCGACTGGAGTTCATACATGCAGCGCACCGTGTTCAACGAGGATCACGAGGCATTCCGGGCAACCGTTCGCGATTTCATCGCGAAGGAAGTAACCCCGGTCCACGAGAAGTGGGAAGAGGACGGTCACCCGCCCCGTGACTTCTACCGACGACTCGGAGAGCTGGGCGTACTCGGAATTCAGGTGCCGGAGGAATACGGCGGAGGCGGCGAGAAGTCGCTCAAGTTCAACGTCGTCGTCGCCGAGGAAGTTGCTGCCGCCGGGGCGTCGTTCGGCTCGCAGTCGGTGCATACGAACCTGATCCTGCCCTACCTGCTCGAGTACGCGAACGAAGAACAGAAGAGCCGCTGGTTGCCGGGCTTCGCTTCCGGAGATCTGATGTTCGCGATTGCGATGACCGAACCGGGAACAGGATCGGATCTGGCGAACATCGCGACCACGGCCAAGCTGTCGGAGGACGGTACGCACTACGTGGTCAATGGTTCCAAGACGTTCATCACCGGTGGAGTACTTGCCGACCGCGTCCTGGTGGTGTGCCGTACCGCGCCCAGCACAGCGGAGAACCGGCGCACGGGGTTGTCGATTCTGGTGATCGATACGTCGTCGCCCGGATACTCGGTGGGGCGCAAGATCAACAAGATCGGGCTCAAGACCTCCGACACTGCGGAGCTTTCGTTTGTCGACGTCAAGGTGCCCGTCGAGGACCGACTCGGAGAAGAGGGCGACGGCTTCAGCTATCTGACCCACAACCTGGCTCAGGAGCGGTTGACCATCGCGTTCGGAGCGGCCGCCACTGCCAGTGCAGCGCTTCGCTTTGCCATCGACTACGTCAAGGACCGCAAGGTGTTCGGCAAGCCGGTCGCGGCCTTCCAGAACACCAAATTCGTTCTGGCCGAATGCGCTACCGAGGTTGATGCCATCCAGCTGGTGTCCGACAACGCACTCGAATGTCATGACCGCGGCACTCTGACGATTCCCGACGCAGCGAAGGCGAAACTGTTCTGCACCGAGGCGGCAGGTCGAGTGATCGACAAGTGCCTCCAATTGCACGGCGGGTACGGCTACATCACCGAGTATCCCATCGCGCGTCTTTACGCAGACACGCGTGTCACACGAATCTACGGTGGCACAAGTGAAGTCATGAAGACCATCATCGCGAAGGATCTTGGTCTCTGACGCACTCTCGACATGTTCTCGGCCTCGGAACAAATGTTCCGAGGCCGAAAACATCTTCCGGGTAGGTCAGTTCGCCGGAACCCCGACGACGCCGTCCGCGATCAGCGTCGAGGCGTGATCGGCGTTGGTTCCGAGGATGTCGGCGAGCACCGCGATCGAATCGCCGCCGACCTCGGAGGCGGGTCCGGTACCCAGGTGTGCGCCGTCGAACGAGGCAGGATTGGCGGCAGCCAGGTAGCTTCCGATTCGAGGTTGATCGAGTGCGGAGAACATCGGGTTGTTCTCCAGTTCGCCAGATTTCACCACTTCCTCGAAACTGCGGTACCTCTCGAACAGAACCGACGATGTGTCCAGCGCTGCAGCGATCTCGGCGCCGTTGTGTTCCCGGAACCAATGTGAGAACAGAGCAGTGAGTACCTCTCGATGACGGTAGCGATCCGCTTCGGTGGAGAAGTCGGCTCTGAGTGCAGCTTCGACAGCGTCGACAGCCGCCGTGGTGCCGGTGACCGACGCGAGGTCGCGGAAATGGCGGGTAGTGAGTGCAACGATCATGAACCGGTCGTTGTCGCTGGAGACGAAATCGATTCCGTACGTGCCGTAGACGGCGTTTCCGCCGGACTCGCGACTGCGACCGTTCACTTGTACCTCGGTGAGGTAACCGAGGGTTCCCGCGGTGGCCAATGCGACGTCTTCGAGTGGGAGCGTGATCCGAGATCCATGTCCGGTCGAGTCACGTTGGCGCACTGCGGCAGTGATCGACAGGGCGGCGTAGAGCCCGCATGCGACGTCCCAGGCGGGCAGTGCGTGGTTGACAACTCCGGCGTAGTCGGCGGGGCCGGTGATCTGTGGAAATCCCAAGGCGGCGTTGACCGTGTAGTCGACTCCGGGGCTGCCGTCGCGGCGTCCGAGGATCTCGAGGGTGATGACGTCGCTACGCAACTGGGCCAGGGAGTCGTGGCTCATCCACTTACGGCCGCCGGCGTTGGTGACCAGGATTCCGCCGCCAGGTCCCGGCGCCGTGACCAGTTGGCGTATCAGTTCTTGGCCGCGTTCGGCGCGCATGTCCACTGACAGTGACCGTTTGCCTTTGTTGAGTCCGGTCCAGTAGATGCTCTCGCCCTTGTCTGTGACGGGCCAGCGATTGTAATCGGAGGCACCTCCGATCGGGTCGATCCGGATCACCTCGGCGCCGAGTTGGGAGAGCGTCAGTCCGCACAGCGGCGCGGCGACAAAGCTCGAGACCTCGACGATGCGAAGCCCGGACAGCGGGCCTGGGCTATGAGTCATGTGTGGTCCTCCGTGATAGAAGAGTGTGTGCTCATGCCATCAACACGGTGAAACGCCAGTCGAGAACCGGAGTTTGTGTTGCAGAAGCATTGTGGGAGAACACGAGCGAACGCAGTTGCACTGCAGTTCCGTGTTCGAGGGGCGACGAGTTTTCGACGTGCAGTTCGCTCGTGAGGGTATCGCCCTCGTGAACGGGTCCGGTGTGATTGCACGAGTGCCACCCGAGAACCGTCACCACGTTGGGCAGAGCGCGAGTCGCCTGGGCGAGTGCGATCCCGATGGTGTGGCCGCCGTAGACGAGGCGACCGTGGGCGCCGACGCGATCGTCGTGGTGCGTCGCTGCGATGTTCAAGCTCAGCCGGGCAAGTTCGGGTGCGCTGGAGACGACGTCGCCGCTGCTGTGGAAGACGGAGCCCACCAAATCGGAATCGAAGTGCCTGCCGGGTACCCGCTCTCGATACGTGTCGAGGTCCCAACCGTCAGGTGATACGTACGGAGCCGGTTCGGACGGACCGATCGCCCCGAGGTCGTCGGCGTGGCGAGTTCTCGCCTCGATCGGGTCGGGGCTCAGGGGGAGCATGGCGCAGCGGTAGAAGTCGAGGACCGTGTTGCCGTTCTGATCAGCAGACGTCATCCGTAGCGCGGCAAGTCCGGTGGCGCCGCGTCCCGGCTTGGCCGAGTTCTCGCGTAGACCGACAACCTCGGTGCGCGTGTACAGGGTGTCGCCGAGTACCGGGAAACGGTGGAATCGCAGTCCACGGTAGAAGAGGTTCGCCTTGACGTGGTGTGTGACCACGGTTGACTGGCCGATGGCGATGTCGGTGACCAGTCCTGGATTTGCCACTGGTGCACCGGAACCCGTGACGCTCGACGACAAGTGTGCGTCGAGAGGCAGGCGCATGCGGTCACCGAGGATCGCCTGATGGGAGGCGGCGAGTCCACTGGTCAACGTCACCGCGGGGGCTTCGTCGAAGATCTGACCATGGGTGAGCTCGTCGAAGTACGGGCCTCCCACGTAGTGCTCGCTCATACGGTGACTCCTTCGGCTCGGGCAACCGTACGACGCGCTGCCACGGCCACAGCTTCGTCGAGCATCTGGCCGTCGAGTTGGGCGGCACCCGAACCCAGGGTTTCGGCTTCTTCGAGTGCGGTCAGTACCCGTCGGGCGTCATTGACGGCGTCGTCCGAAGGAGTGAATGCGGTAGTGGCCGAGTCGATCTGTGCCGGGTGGATGACCCATTTGCCGTCGAACCCGAGGGCGCTGGTCCAGTGCGCGGCATGGCGGAAAGCGTCGTCGTCGGTGATGCCGAGAAAGGGCCCGTCGATGGCTGCGACGCCGGCTGCGCGGCAGGCGATCAGAATTCTGTCCTGGACGGCAAGCCAGTGTTCAGGCAGTGCCGAGCGTGAACGGCCAAGCGCTGCACCGAGATCGGCGTATCCGATGATTGCGGCTTGGAGACGAGGAGTCGCGCGGGCGATGGAGTCGGCATTCTGGACGCCGAGCGGAGTTTCGATCAGGGCTTGCAGGGTGGTGTGGTGCCCACCGGCAGTGAAGAGGATGTGCTCGGCCTCGAGTAGTTCGTCGGCGGACTCGACCTTCGGGACGATCACGCTCGTCAGCGATTCTCCGAGGGCGCCGCAGGCGATCAGGTCGTCGCGGGCCCATGGTGTGGTCAGGCCGTTGATTCGGACCGAGATGGTGCGCGCCCTACCGAACTCGTGCACCAAGGTGCTCACGAGGGTTCGCGCCAGGTCCTTGTTCGTCGAAGTGACGGCATCTTCGAGGTCGAGAATCACCTCGTCTGCGTTCGAAGAGAGTGCTTTGCGTGCCTTGCGCTCGTCTGAACCCGGCGCGACCAGGGACGCGCGACGTCTGGTGGCGCGGTAGTGGTTCTCGTCCATAGTGTGTCGATTACCTCGATCTGGAAATCAAATGTACGGCCAGTTGTGAAGTGGATGAGCTGCCGTGAACGGCGTTGATGTGCACCGAACTGCCTCGATGCTGGCAGTTGCTGCGTATCGATGTCAAGGCGCGGTATTGACATTGCGCGAACAATATCGAAATATGGCCGTACAAACTTATTTCAAGTCGAGGCGGATTCATGCTCAAGCTCAACGACGAAGAGACATTCCTGATCGAAACCGTGCGCCGGTTCGTCGACCGAGAGGTCAAGCCCACGGTCCAGGAGGTGGAGCACGCGAACGAGTATCCCGAGAAGTGGATCGATCAGATGAAGCAGATCGGGATCTACGGGCTCGCGATTCCCGAGGAATACGGCGGATCGCCGGTGTCCATGCCCTGTTATGCGCAGGTGACGCAAGAACTGTCGCGCGGATGGATGTCCCTGGCGGGAGCGATGGGCGGGCACACTGTGGTCGCCAAGCTCATCTCGCTGTTCGGTACCGAAGAGCAGAAGGTGAAGTACCTGCCGCGAATGGCAACCGGCGAGATCCGGGCAACGATGGCCCTCACCGAGCCCGGCGGAGGTTCCGATCTGCAGGCCATGACAACCAACGCCAAGAGCGACGGCACAGATCTGGTCGTCAACGGCGCCAAGACATGGATCACCAATGCCCGCCGATCCGGCGTGATCGCCTTGCTGTGCAAGACCGATCCAAGCGCAAGCCCTCGTCATGCGGGCATCTCGATCGTTCTCGTCGAGCACGGCGAAGGGCTGACCGTCTCCCGCGACCTCCCGAAGCTCGGATACAAGGGCGTCGAGAGTTGTGAACTGTCCTTCGACAATTACCGCATCTCCGAGTCGGCCATTCTGGGCGGTACTCCCGGAAAGGGTTTCGGTCAGATGATGAAGGGGCTCGAGACCGGCCGTATCCAGGTGGCTTGCCGTGCACTGGGCGTCGCCACGGCCGCACTCGAAGATTCACTTGCGTACGCGCAGCAGCGCGAGAGCTTCGGCCAGCCGATCTGGAAGCACCAGTCGATCGGCAATTACCTCGCCGACATGGCAACGAAGCTGACGGCCGCACGGCAGCTGACGTGGCACGCGGCGCAGATGTACGACAGTGGGGAGCGGTGCGACATGGAGGCGGGCATGGCCAAGCTGTACGCCTCCGAGGTGGCGATGGAAATCGCGTTGTCCGCCGTCCGCATCCACGGCGGTTACGGCTACTCGACGGAGTACGACGTCGAGCGGTATTTCCGTGATGCACCACTGATGATCGTCGGGGAGGGAACCAACGAAATTCAGCGCAACGTGATCGTTTCGCAGCTGGTTGCCCGCGGCGGTCTGTGACGGATCGGTGAGCAAGTAGGATCATGTCGCTATGAGCGGTAAGGAAAGAGAGACGGAGCCGGCGTACCAACGCCTCTCTCGTGAGCTTCGTCAGCAGATCTCTGCCGGTACCTACCGCGACGGCATTCAACTGCCCACCGAATCCGAACTGGCGCAGCATCACGGCGTGAGTCGGCAGACGGTCCGCCGAGCCTTTCACGATCTGGTTGCCGAGGGCATCGTGTACCGAGTACCCGGGCGCGGAACGTTCGTGACCGAGAACAGCGGCCGCTATCTCCGTCATCTCGGATCCATCGAAGATCTCATGAACCTTTCGCGGGACACGACGATGGAAGTGGTGTCACCGCTGCAACGGCGCGTGGACATCGAGGCGGCCAGTCGGCTTCGGCTCGACACCGACGTCGTGTACACCGTGGTCTTCCGGCGGATACACGAGGGAGTTCCGTTCGTGCAGACGACGGCGCATCTGCCGGAGGCGATCGCGCGGCAGATCATCGACCTGCCCGCCATGGCGGCCGGTGCGGTGAGCGCCAATACGGTGATCGGCTTGCTGGAACCGCTGATCGACAGTCCGATTGTCGAAGCAGCACAATCGATCACGGTGTCCCCGGCCACGGCGGACGTTGCCAGGGACGTCGATTGCGAAATCGGCCACGCCATGTTGCGGGTGGACCGTTTGTACTCCAACGCGCAGGGCGTTGCCAACGAGTTGTCGGTGAGCTATTTCTTGCCGGAGCAGTACACGTATCGGGTCACGCTGCGCCGCGGCGCACATTGACGCTGCGCCGCGGCGCACATTAGCGCTGCACTTTTCTTTGCTGTTCAACACCTTTCAGGAGAGAACTATGCGAATTTTCAACGGAATCGACGAAGTAGAGACGGCTGTCGGTGAGCACTTGGGCTACAGCGCGTGGTTCCCGGTCACACAGGATCGGATCGACAAGTTCGCCGACGCCACCGAGGATCACCAGTGGATTCACGTGGATCCCGAGCGCGCAGCGCAGGGTCCGTACGGCGGCACCATCGCCCACGGCTATCTGACTCTCTCGTTGTTGCCGGTGCTCGGCGCTCAGGTGATGCGTGTCGACGGAATCTCCATGACCGTGAACTACGGAAGCAACAAGGTGCGATTCCCCGAACCGGTCAAGGTCGGTTCTTCGGTGCGGGCAGGTGCGGAGATTCTTTCCTTCGAGCGCACCGCGAAGGGCGCGACGATAGTCGTGCGGTACACGATCGAAATCGAAGGAGCGGGTAAACCTGCGCTGGTAGCGGATACCGTGCGCCTGTTGGTCTCCTGAATCCTTTTCCATTCTTCCAGAACGAGATTCGAGGTCAGTTGTGAAACGAGCAGCATTGGTCGCGCCGGTCAGAACCGCGGTGGGCCGTTTCGGAGGGGCACTTCGTGACGTGCCTGCGGAAAGTCTGGCTGCCACCGTCGTCAAGGAGACCGTGCGTCGTAGCGGAATCGATCCGTCCCGCATCGACGACGTCGCGATGGGGCAGTCGTATGCCAATTCGGAGGCACCGTGCATCGGAAGGTGGGCGGCGCTCGAGGCCGGGTTGCCGATTTCGGTAGCCGGCTTCCAGACGGATCGCCGATGTGGAACGGGTCTGCAGGCCATCGTTTCCGCGGCCATGATGGTCCAGACGGGTGCGGCCGACGTGGTTCTCGCGGGTGGCGTCGAATCGATGAGCGGGATCGAGCACTACACCACCGGAGCGCGGTGGGGCACCAGATCCGGTGGGCTGCAACTGTTCGACCGCCTCGATCGTGGCCGCGAGCGCTCGCAACCCGAGTGGCGATTCGGTCGGATCAGCGGAATGATCGAAACGGCCGAGAACGTCGCGACACGCTGCGGGATCACGCGGGAAGAGTCGGACACCTTCGCCGTCGACAGCCACCGAAAGGCAACACTGGCAAGAGAATCCGGCCGCTTCGATGCCGAAATCGTCGCCGTCGAACTGACGGATCGAAAAGGGAACGTCACACAGTTTCGTGCTGACGAGGGGATTCGTCCGGATACCTCACTCGAAACCCTGGCACGGCTGCGTGCGGTGACCGAGGGAGGCGTCGTGACCGCCGGTAACGCCAGCCAGCAGAACGACGCTGCGGCAGCGATGTTGGTTGTCGCCGAGGATCGTCTGGACGAGCTGGGGCTGGAACCCATCGGGTTCCTCGACAGTTGGGCCGCGGCCGGTTGTGAACCGGCGCTGATGGGCCTCGGGCCGGTTGCCGCCGTCTCGAAACTGTTTGCTCGCACCGGGGCACGCTTTGCCGATTTCGATCTGGTCGAGCTGAACGAGGCGTTTGCGTGCCAGGTTCTCGGCGTCGTGAAGGAATGGGGATTCGAGGACCTCGATCGCCTGAACGTCAACGGTTCCGGCATCTCGCTCGGGCACCCCGTGGGAGCGACGGGTGCGCGTATGGCAACAACCGCGCTTCACGAACTCGGCCGACGCGGCGGCGGAAAAGTGCTGTTGACCATGTGTATCGGCGGTGGCCAGGGTATGGCGGCCGTGGTGGAGTCTGCCTGACGAGGTTCGCTTCTGGGTACACTTGCGGCGGGGGATCGGAAGTTCTACGGAGGCAGTCGGTTGACGAATGCAGGCGCAGCAGACACCAGTGGCGCGCTGAGCGTCGAGGATGTTCGTCGCGCCAGGGCCGCACTCGAGGGTTTGGACGTCACCAGTTGGTCCGGTCGCTTCGAGCTTCTCTCCGACACCAATCGTCTGCGTCTGTTGCTCTGCCTTCATCACGCACCGGGTATCTGCGTCACGGATTTGTCCGTGGCGCTGGGGATGAGCGGCACAGCCGTCTCACATGCGCTGCGGCTACTGCGTAGCCAGGGGTGGGTGAGCGCGACCCGCGACGGCCGATCGATGCGATACCAACTGGCGGACGACACCGTTCACCAGCTGCTGCATTCGATCGGCGCCACACATTTTCACGACGAGACACCCACCCCCGGGCACACGCACAGCTGAGCGCTACTCAAGGAGTCGCGAAGAACTTCTCGACGGCCGGCGCAGCGTTCGGGTTTCCGTTGGTGATTCCTGCGCCGACTCCGGCAACCGTGCCGATGACTCCACCGACGATGCAGCCGGCGATGAAGTTCGGGAAGATCGACAGGCAGCCGATTCCGACGCCGAGGTTGGCTCCGATCAGGGTCGACTGCAGACCACCGTTGTTCCAGCCGATATTGACCTCGTTGGCCATCGTGTCGAACGCGGCCTGCTTCGGATCGTTACCGGGGAAGAGCATCAACGCCGCCTGGCTGTTCGACTCTGCGGTCGGTGTCAGTAGGGGTTGGGACGGATCGAAGCCCGCATTCGGGGGCGCTGCGACCGCGGTGCCGGCTCCGGCGCCGACTGCGGCGACGACGAGTACGGACATGGTGAGAGTTCGGGACAGTTTCATGGGGACGGCCAATCTGTCTGTGTGGAACCAGTCGTGAATGGTGGCGGTGCAGTTCGTTAACCAGAACTCCACCGTCTGGATCGATCGTGCGGACCTCCTCGGGCACAACGGGACCCGTCGTCTCCGCGCGACGGGCCGTGTTTGGTGGCTACCCGACTCCGAGTGCCCTGAAACCGCCTAGTCTCATTCGTTTTTCGACAACCGCGCACGCAATTCTTCGACCTCGGCAGTAAGCCGATCTACCTCGGCTTGCAGGGGTTGGCGTGCCAGAGCGAGGGATTCGTCCATGCGCTCCTTGTCGAAGCGTGGCGTGATGTTTCGACTGCAGTTCCAGTCGAACGCTTCGACGTCGATGACGATGGAACGCTGGGCTTTTGCCGTCATGGTGCCGCCGGGGACTTGCAAGAGCTGTTGCAGTAGTGCAGGGTCCTCGTCCGCTTCGATCACCTGCGCACGCCCGTAGATCTTCAATCTCGTTCGCGTCGGGTAATCGATGACGAACAGCGAGATGCGATTGTTCTCTTCCAGATTGCCGAGCGTCACGAATTGCTGATTGCCGGGGAGATCGGCGAATCCGATTCGATTCGGGCCCAACACATGCAGGAATCCGCGCGGGCCGCCGCGATGTTGGACGTACGGCCAACCGTCGGGCGTCACCGTGGACATGAAGAAGGAATCCACGGATTTCACGAATCCCTGCGCGCGGAAATCGAATTCCATCGGGCCCTCGTCGGGCTGATCGAGTTTCGAACCGTACACGGTGAAACTTCCGGTCGACCGCTGACGCTCCACCGCAGCGGGGGAGAAGGCGATGTGTGCGTATCGGGTCGACATTTTCCAACTCCTGATGCTCAGTGCCAACGGTGGTCGGCAACGGCAGTTCGCGGACCGAACTTGGGTTTGACGGCTTGCCCGCTGACCTGCAGAAGCCTCACGGCGCGGTATCGATGCGGTTGAAGGGGAGCGAGGTACTGCACCATCTGGGCGTCGTCGATCGGTTCACCCAGCAGTGACCACCCGACGACGGCAGCGAGGTGGTAGTCGCCGACCGAGAGTGCATCTGAATCGCCGAATGCACGCTGAGCCACTTCGGCGGCAGTCCAGATCCCGACGCCGGGTACCGCTCGCAACCGTTTGGTCGCCTCGGTTCTGGGGAACGTGGATGCCTGCTCGAGGCGGTCGGCGACGCGAGCGCACTGAACGATCGTCTTGGACCTCGCTGGATCGACGTTCGCGCGATGGAATTCCCATGACGGCATTCGACGCCATTGGTCCGCGGTGAGTGGAACTCGCATTCCGTCGGGCGCGGGGCCGGGTGGGCGCTCCCCGAACTTGGTCAGCAGGCGGCGCCACGCGGCAAATGCGTCGATGCCGTGGACTCGTTGCTCGAGGATCGCGGGAACGAGAGCTTCCATGACGCGGCCGGTGCGGCCGATGCGCAGATGAGGGAAGCGTCGATGAGCTTCGGCGAGCTTGGGATGTTCGGGGGCAAAATCTTCGGCTTCGTCGTCGAGACCGAGCAGCGCTTCGGCGCCGTTCAGGAATTCCGTGGCGCCGGGACCCCAGGCCTGTACCCGGACCGTATGGCGATCCGACTGGGTGATGCGGTAGGTCACAGGACCCGAAAGTTGGCGGGAAACTCGCCAGATCGCTCCGTCGGCTGACCGTCGATGTGCGGGGTCGCCGGGTCCGCGCTGATGCGGGCTGAGCGTCAGCGCGGCATCGAGCGGTCGCTGAGAAGTCACCGTGACTTCGTCGACCGGAGATAGCGGCGTCATCGAGGTCAGCGTATCGCCACCGTCCATCCTCCGTTAAGGCGTGTGTCGGTGGCGCAACGTATTGTCCGAGCCATGATCATCGTGAGCACCGACGGATCCTGTCTGCGAAACCCCGGTGGGGCTATCGGCTGGGCGTGGGTCAATCACGAGGGTCCGAGCATGTCCGGCGGAGAAGCGTCCGGCACCAACCAGATTGCCGAGTTGCGTGCTCTGTTCGAGGCCGTCGTCGCCCATCCCGGTGCTGATCCTCTACTCATCGAATCCGACTCGCAGTACGCCATCAAGTGCGCTTCCGAATGGTTGCCCAGTTGGAAGCGCAAGGGCTGGAAGACCGCGAGCGGCGGGGCGGTCAAGAACCTCGAACTGGTGCAGAGTATCGATCGAGCCATCACCGATCGTGTCGGACCGGTGCGCTTTCGCTGGGTGCGCGGGCACGTCGGCAACCACTACAACGAAATGGCAGACAAGCTGGCCGGCGAAGCCGCACGCGCCATCGTCTCGGGGGACATCGCATCGGTGCCGCTTGCTGCCCCGGTGAAGAAGGAACCGACCGCCGTGAACTCCCCCTACAAGGAGAAGTCCACGACGGCCGAAGAACCAGCAGATTTGTTCACACTTTTCTGAGCGGTTCAGAACCCGTCGGCAACCTGAACCAGCGCCCGGCCGGTGTACTTGCCTTCGCGGACCTGATCGATCACCGAGACGACGTCGCGGACGGCAACGAGGTTCGTGATCTCCTTCAGATGACGTGGGGCCAAGTCGGAGCCCAGACGGGCCCACAGCGCGCGACGGGGTTCGATCGGCATCAATACCGAGTCCATGCCCAGCAGTGAGACTCCGCGGAGAATGAACGGCAGCACGGTCGTAGGCAGCGCGGCGCCACCGGTCAATCCGCTGGCAGCGACAACACCGCCGTAGTTGATCGTGCTCAGAACGTGAGCGAGGGTCTTTCCACCGACGCAGTCGACGGCCGCCGCCCACTGAGATTTTCCGAGCGGGCGAGGCTTGGCGTCGGGATCCTCGGGGAGCCGGCCGATCACCGAAGACGCACCGAGTGACGTCAGAAGGTCTGCCGCGCCTGGCTTGCCGCTGGAGGCGACCACGTCGAAGCCCGCGCTTGCCAGAAGGTCGACGCTGACGGTGCCGACTCCGCCGCTCGCGCCCGTCACCAGGACGGGACCGTCGGCTGGCTTCACTCCGCCGGCCAGAATGGCTTGGACGCTCATGGCTGCGGTGAATCCTGCCGTGCCGATCGCAGCAGCGTCGGCGGTGGAAATGCCGTCGAGCTTCACGACCCACTCGGCAGGCAAACGGGCGATCTCGGCGTAGCCGCCGTTGCGGGCGGTCCCGATCTCGTAGCCATGTGCGACCACCTTGTCTCCCGGGGCGAATGCGTCGGACTCGGAGGCAATGACCTCGCCGGCGACGTCGATGCCGGGGACGATCGGGTACTCGCGAACCACCCCGCCTTTCGGCGTGACCGCGAGCGCGTCCTTGTAGTTGACGCTCGAGTACTCGACGCGAATGGTGACCTGACCTGCCGGGAGGAAGGATTCGTCGACGGTTTCGGGGGCGAAGTCGATGGTGCCGTCGCTGTCGCGGGCGACCCAGGCGTTGAAAGTAGTCATGGGTCGAACATAAAGGCCTTCGGCCCTGTGCGCCTTTTTGGTAGTGCGAACTACCGGAAAGGCGCACAGGGGCGGAGCCCCTAGATCAAGCTGCCCTCATGCACCGCTCGATCGAACGCCGGTAGCGGGCCACCGGCGCGCAGGGTAGTTGCCAATGCAGGATCGGCGAGATGGAGACGGCCGATCGCGATCAGATCGAACTCTCCGCTGCCGATGCGCTCCTCGAGCTGTGGGATGTTGTCGACTACAGGTGCGACGCCTTCGATGCGGCTGTCCCGCAGCGACTTTCCGATACCGACGCTGCCGACGGCCATCGTGACGGCGCCGGTCAGCTTCTTCGCCCAACCCGCCAACGAGAGATCGCTGCCTTCGAAGGCCGGCACGTCGAAACGCCTGATGCTGGCGTCGAGAACGTCGACTCCGGCGTCGACCAGCGCGCCCAGGATGACGCCCAACTCTTCGGGGGTTTCGGCGATCTTCGCGGTGAAATCTTGCTGCTTGTGCTGTGAGAAACGGTAGATGATCGGCAGATCCGGTCCGATGGCCGCGCGGATCGCGGCGACGACGGCGGCCGGGAACCTGGTACGACGCTCCAGGTCGCCTCCCCACGCGTCGTCGCGCTGGTTGGTGCCCTCCCAGAAGAAGGAATCGAGGAGGTAGCCGTGACCGCCGTGGATCGCGATGCCGTCGAAGCCGAGTTCGACGGCGTGCTTCGCGCTACGGACGTACGCGTCGATGACGTCCTGGATGTCCTGCTCGGTCATCGCTTCGGTGCTGGCCTGTGCGCGTTCGACGTAGGCAGCGGAGTACGAGGTGACGCCGAGCGGGCCCCATTCGCCAGAGGGGCGCATCGGCTTGAGTGAGGGGTCCATCTGCGTCATCGCGCCCCACAAAGGTCCGACGTGCCAGAGCTGAGGCACGATCTTGCCGCCCGCAGCGTGCACGTCGTCGACTACCTTCCGCCATCCGGCCTGAGCAGCGGGAGTGTGGAGGTTGGGGACGTTGGCGTGGTCGACAGCAGTCTCGTGATCGATCGCGACGCCTTCGGTGACGATCAGTCCGGTGCCGCCCTCAGCTCGTCGGCGGTAGTAGTCGGCAACGTCGCGGCCGGGCACACCTTCGATGGAGTACGTGCGCGTCATCGGCGACATGACTATGCGGTTGGACAGTTCGAGCGAACGGATGCGGAGCGGTTGGAACAGCGGGTTGGTCACTTCGTCACAGCGCTTTCATGAATCGGAAGAATCCGGGGTCCTGGTCGACACGGAGCCGGGTGAGGGTTCGGTAGCTGATCAGCCACTTGCCGTCTTCTTTGCGGTATTTCTCGTGGTAGTGGCCGTAGCCGTGTAGGTGCAGTTCTTTCTCGCCGTCGTTCCACCACAGCATGTCCTCCATCGCCCAGATGCCGGTTGCGGTGGTGGGCGAGGTCAGCACGATTTCGGGAGTGTGTGCGTGGTGCGCCGTGGTGAGGGGGATGTCGCCGTCGAGCATGTTCCGAATTGCCGCGGTGAGTTTGTCGATGCCCACTACCTGGTTCGAGGTGTCGCCGGTCTTGGGTTGCTTGTCTGTCGGGAGTCCGCCCCACGTCTCGCTGACGACGTCTGCGGTGTGCAGGGTTGGGTAGACGTGCCACTGCTTGGTGTCCATGCAGCGTAGGCGCGCGGCGAACACACGCTTGATTTCCTCGATTGCGAGCAGTTCCTCGACGGCACTGATCGACCCCACTTCGGACTCGGCCTGAGACATTCAACCTCCAACGGTGATCGGCAAGATGGGTTCACATTCGGGTGCTCCGGGCGGGCCGTCAACGACCTGTCCCGGTGAGCGCGACGGCACTCGGTATGGTCGAGCGAACGAAAGGGGTGTCAGACGTGTGTACCGAAGAGGTCCCATCGACTGGACCGGAGGAGATCGCCGAGGTTCGGGCTTTTTGGCGCGAGTTGGGTGTTCCTGGCGTGATCGACGTCCATACCCATTTCATGCCGAAGAGCGTCATGGACAAGGTGTGGGGTTACTTCGATTCGGCGGGACCGATGATCGGTCGTCCTTGGCCCATCGCCTACCGACTTGCCGAGGAGGAGCGGGTACACCGTCTCCGCGAGTTCGGTGTCCGGGCTTTCACGTCGATGATCTACCCGCACAAGCACGCGATGGCAGAGTGGCTCAATCAGTGGGCCGTCGAATTTGCCGCGCAAACACCTGATTGCCTGCACACGGCCACGTTCTATCCCGAGGAGTCGGCGGCGTCGTACGTCGGAAAGGCCCTGGATTCGGGCGCGCGAATCTTCAAGTCCCACATCCAGGTCGGAAACTACGACCCGAACGACCCTCTGCTCGACAAGGTCTGGGGTCAGCTCGAGGACTCCGAGACGCCCATCGTGATCCATTGTGGATCGGGACCGGCGCCGGGGGAGTACACGGGACCTGATCGCATTGCTTCGCTGCTCGCACGGTACCCGCGCCTGTCGTTGATCGTCGCCCACATGGGGATGCCCGAGTACAGCGAATTCCTCGATCTGGCAGAGGCTTACGGCAATGTCCGCCTGGATACGACCATGGCGTTCACCGACTTCACGGAAGAGCAGTGTGCCTTCCCGAAGGCGGACGTATCACGGCTCGTCGACATGCAGGACCGGATTCTGTTCGGTAGCGACTTCCCGAACATTCCGTACCCGTATCTCACAGCCTTGCAAGCGGTTACGCGCTTCGATCTCGGAGACGAATGGCTGCGAGCCGTCGTGCACGACAACGCTGCGAAACTCTTCTCGGTGAGCTGAGCCCACCGAGAAGTATTTCGACTCAGCGCAATTTGATGCTGCCGCCGTCGGCCATCAACGTCTGTCCGGTCATGTACTTGGAATCGTCGCTCGCCAGGAATACCACGACGGGAGCGATGTCGGTTTCGGGATCACCGATGCGTCCGAGAGGCACCTTGGCAACCGATGCGGCTGCGCGCTCAGGGAAGGCTTCCTGCCACTTGACGACGCCTTCGGTGGCGGCGAACGGGCAGACCACGTTGACCCGAATGCCTTCCGGCGCCCACTCGTTGGCGACGACGCGCGTCAGGCCTCGCACAGCTTCCTTGGCCGCAGCGTAGGACGTCTGGGTCGGCATTCCGTCCAAACCTGAACCCGACGCGAAGTTGACGACCGAACCCTTGGTCTTCGCGAGTTCGTCGTGGCACGCCTGCATGAGGTGGACAACGGGGTAGAAACCGGTGTTGAAGGACAGGTCGAACATGTCCTGCGTGGTTTCGAGCAACGGAGCCTGACGGGACGCGTGAGCGTTGTTCACCAGGATGTCGAGCTTGCCGAAAGCCTCGAGCGCGGCGTCACGGATCTGCTCGGCCGAACCGGCGGCAGCAAGGTCGACGTTCAGGAACTTGCCGGAGCCGGCCAGTTCTTGTTCGAGGGCCTGGCCCTGCTCGTCGTTGATGTCGACGAACAGGACCTTCGCGCCTTCACGGGCGAAGACTCGGGTGATGGCACGACCGATTCCACCGGCGCCGCCGGTGACGATCGCTACCTTGCCGTTCAACCTCATGAAACGCTCCTCTTTGTAAGTGCTGCTCAAACTGTTGCGGTCTCGTCGACTGCAAGTGCAATCTTTTCGAGGCCGGCGATGCTGTAGGCGGCGTAGGTCTCGTACGGCCCACGGCCGGAGAAGTAAGACGAGAGCTGGCCACCGAGTTCTTCGACGGTGAACGCGGATCCGGCTGCGTCGAAACGGTTCTCGACCTTGGGTGCTTCCATCAACGCCACCATCTTGCCGTAGACGACGAAGACCTGTCCGTTGATCTCGTCGGAATCGGGGGATGCGAGGTAGCTGACCAGGGTCGCGACGCGCTCGGGTGCAAGCGGATCGAGGCCGACGACGCCGGTGTTGTTCTCGCCGAAGGCTTCTGCCGTCATGGCGGTGCGGGCACGAGGGCAGATCGCGTTGGTGCGGACGCCGTAGCGGGAGAGACCTGCTGCGCTCGAGAGCGTCAGCGCGGTGATACCGGCCTTGGCTGCCGAGTAGTTGGGCTGCCCGGCGCTGCCGAAGAGGAAAGCCTCGGAAGAGGTGTTGATGATGCGGCCGTAGACCGGTGCGTCGGCTGCCTTGCTGGCTGCGCGCCAGTGGACTGCGGCTGCGTGCGAGGTGGCCGCGTGGCCCTTGAGGTGCACGCGGATGACGTCGTCCCAATCGGATTCGGTCAGGTTGAAGATCATCTTGTCGCGCAGGATGCCTGCATTGTTGACGAGGATGTCGAAGGATCCGAAGTTCTTGACAGCCTCTTCGATGATGCGCCCGCCGAGCGACCAGTCGGAGACGTCGCCGGTGATGGCGAGTGCCTGTCCACCTGCGGCCTTGATCTCGTCGACCACGTCGTTGGCCGCTGCACCCATGTCGTTGACGATGACGGCTGCACCGGCAGCCGCGAGTCCGAGTGCTTCGGCGCGACCCAGGCCGGCGCCGGCGCCGGTGACGGCGGCAACTTTGCCTTCCAAGCTCAGTGATTGCGTCATGTCGTGCTCCTTCGATCCGGGCGGTCGGGTACGTCTTGCAGAATTAGTATTCATTCTAATTTGAAGTCGAGAGTTCGGTAGTCGTTCCGAAAAAATCATTCGAGCGAAATCAGAATTAGTTCTAGTTTTGAACAGAAGTTTGGCCGACTGAGGAGGAGTCTCACTCAGCGGGAGCGGTGATCTGGGTCACGAGCGCTGCATGCCACCTTGGGGCGACGCGGCGATCCCACCGCGTACGCGTTTGCGTCACCACCGATCCGCTCAGTTCTCGGCCACATTCGTCGGCTCCAGGGTCGGATAGTTCTCACCGAAAACGCAGTACGGTCGGCCCCGAATTCACCGGGCCGGACATCAAGGAAGGCACCAGCAGTGTCACTGAATTTGGCAGATCTGTACGAGGGCATCTCGGATCTGATTCCGGACCGCACGGCGCTCGTGTGCGATGGTCGTCGTCGCACATACGTCGAGCTGGACGAGGGCTCGAATCGCATCGCCCGCCACCTGGCGAGTGTCGGTGTCGGGCCCGGCGATCACGTTGCTCTGCACATGCGCAACAGCATCGAGTTCGTCGAGAGTTTGCTCGGGTGCCTCAAGATTCGCGCGGTCCCGATCAACGTCAACTATCGCTACGTCGACGCCGAACTGACCTATCTGTACAACGATTCGCAGTCGGTAGCACTGATCGTGGACGAGGAGTTCGTTTCCGTCGTGGAGACGGTTCTCCCGGCCGCGCCCGGCATCAAGCACGTCGTTGTCGTCGGCGAGTCAGCCGTCCGCGATATCGAAGGCGTCGACGTCGTTCGATTTGCCGACGCTGCCGCGGAGCAGGCCGCCACTCGTGACTTCGCGCCCCGCAGCAACGACGACCTCTTTGTCATCTACACCGGCGGCACGACGGGGATGCCCAAGGGTGTCATGTGGCGTCATGAAGACTTCTACTTCGCGGCGCTCACCGGCGGAAATCCGTTCGGTCCGCCGCACACGACCGCTGAGGCTCTGTTCGCCGCGGTGCCGAACGTCCCCGCGATGAACATGCTCAGTACCGCACCCCTGATGCACGGTGCGGCGTCGTACTCGCTGTTCACCGGATTCTTCATGGGCGCCAACGCAATTCTCATGGCGCGGTTCGACGCGAAGGCGACGCTGCAGCTCGCCGGAAGTGAGAAGGCCGTCTCCATCACCGTCGTCGGAGACGCGATGGCACGTCCGCTCGCAGACGAATTGGCAGCAAACGCAGCAGATTACGACCTCAGCACGGTCGGAATGGTCTCGTCCGGCGGAGCCTTGTTCTCGCTCTCACTGCGGGAGCAGCTCAAGTCGATGCTTCCGAACCTGGTGATCCGCGACGGATTCGGCTCCTCGGAGTCGGGCGTCGACGGCAATCTGGAGATCGGCGAAGACGGCCTGATGCGCATCGCCGCTCGCGACGAGACCCGCGTCGTGGACGAAAGGATGCGGCCGCTGGAGCCGGGATCGCCCGAGACCGGTTACATCGCTCGCAGCGGTCACGTGCCGGTCGGCTACTTCAATGATCCGGTCAAGACCGCGGCTACGTTCCCGGTGATCGACGGGGTGCGGATGTCGGTGCTCGGCGACGTCGGGCGCGTGGAAGCCGACGGCTCGATCGTCTTGCTGGGGCGTGGTTCTCAGTGCATCAACACCGGCGGGGAGAAGGTGTATCCGGAAGAGGTCGAGCAGGCGCTCAAGAGTCACCCGGCGGTGCTCGACGCTTTGGTCGCGGGAATTCCGGATGCGAAGTTCGGTGAGCGCGTCGCTGCGGTCATCACGACCCGCGAAGGCTTCGACGTCCCGGACGCTGCCGAGATCGGTGAGCATTGCGCGTCGCAGGTCGCTCGGTACAAAGTGCCGCGCACCGTCATGAACGTTCCGTCGATCAGGCGTTCTCCCAGCGGAAAGGCCGACTATCGCTGGGCCAAGGCCACTCTCGCCGAGCAAGTCTCCTAGTCCGGCCGGAGCCGTCCAGCGCGTTTGTGAGGGACGCGTTGGGTGGCTCCGGTGCTCTAGCCTGTCACCGTCAGAACCAGCAGAGCGACGTTGAGTGCAACGATCAAGCCCGCCGCAATCCACGCCGCGACGGTCGTGAGCGGGGCATTGCGCGCGTCGCCCATGAGTTCGGGGTCCGAGGTCATTCGCACCAGCGGGATGATCGCGAAGGGGATGCACAGGCTCAAGACCACTTGGCTGAGCACGAGCGCCAGCGTCGGGTCGACGCCGAGTCCGAGCAAGATCAGTGCCGGGATGAGCGTGACGATCCGGCGTGTGATCACCGGAATGCGAATGGCCAGAAGACCATGCATGATCTCGGCGCCGGCCGCGCATCCCACGGAGGTTGACGCGAGTCCGGAGGCGAGGAGGCCGATCGCGAACACCACGGCTATGCCCGGGCCGAGCGAATTCTCGATCGCGGCATGCGCGCCGTCGATGGTGTCGGTGCCGGGTACTCCGCGCAGCGCCGAAGCGGCCAGCAGCAGCATGCCGATGTTCACGCCACCGGCGATGATCAACGCGACGACGACATCCCAACGGGTGACTTTGAGTAGTCGCTGCAACCGTGGGCCGGGTTTGATGTGGCCGTGGCGATCACGTGCCAATGCGGAGTGAAGGTAGATCGCGTGCGGCATGACCGTTGCTCCGAGCATGCTGGCGGCGAGCAGTACGGTCTCGGTTCCTTCGAAGCGGGGGACCAGTCCGGCGACGGCCTCGCTGCCGGAGACGTCGGTGAAGGCGAGCCCGGTCAGGAAGCCGATGGTGATGATGGCCAGCAATCCCATGACCACGAACTCGAAAGTGCGCTGTCCGCGCCGACTTTGGATCGTCAGGATGACCATCGACACGCATCCGGTGATCAGTCCGCCGAGGAAGAGCGGGATGTTGAAGAGCAGGTTGAGTGCGATGGCGCCGCCGATGACTTCGGCGACGTCGGTCGCGATCGCCATCATCTCGGCCTGGAGCCAGAAGGCGCGGCGGTTGTTCTTACGCAGGCGCTGACCCAGCATTTCGGGCAGGGATCTGCCGGAGACGAGACCGAGTTTCGCGGACAGATACTGCACGAGGACGGCCATCGCGTTGGCGAGTACGAGTACCCAGATGAGGAGGTAGCCGTACTTGGCGCCGGCGGTGAGGTTGGCGGCGACGTTGCCCGGATCGACGTACGCGATTGCCGCGACGAACGCCGGACCGAGCAGGGCGATGGATCTCCCCGTGGGTCGTCGGCGCGGAGTCGTCGGCTCTTGCGTACTGGTGCTCATCGGTCTCCTGGTCACACGTACTCGGACCTGTTGGTTCGAATACGTGAACTATAGAGTTCGGGGAGCCGAACTTTCAACAGCTGTGCGCGGTCAGCGACCGCAGAGGGTCCCTAACCGCGCACAGGCCGGTTAGGCCGTCACGCCGGCAGCCAGGAGAGCGCGAGCCTCGGGTCGGCCGTCGAGGAGGGCGTTGGTACGCAGTTCGACCTTCCACTCGCCATCCGTCTTGATCAGTTCCCAGCGGTTCGCGGTGATGCGGAGGACCTTGAATCCCGTCGGGTTCTCGGGGTCTTTGATGACCAACTGCGAATGGCAGGTCGCGACGGCCTTGTTGCCGTCGATGCGGATGTGCGCGGGTGTCATCATGTGAGCCGCGCCGTTCATGATCCAGTTCTGGTGTGAGGCGCTGTGAACCATCGCGCGCAGTTCGCCGCGGCCGTGCATCGCACCGGTATCGACGTCGTAGACGCCGTCCTCGAGCCACAGGTTCGCGACCTCGTCGGCTGATCCGCTGTCGACGGCAGGGCTGTATGTGGTCAGCAGTTCGGTGATCGCGAGCTTGTCCTCGAGCAATTCCACTCGGGCGAGCAGGGATTCGATCAGGGCGGTCGAGTCGGTCATCGGTACGTCCTTTGCATTGAATTGTCGGGGAATCAGGAAGTGGTGAAAGAAAAGCCCTCGGCGAGGGCGATTCGGTGAAGTTCTTCGAGTTGTTCGCAGTAGTGCTCGACGCTTCGAGCGCCGACTGAGCAGCTGGCGATGGTCGCCCCGGCGTCACGGACGCGAGTCAAGGCGCGAAGGGTGGATTCGCGATTGCCGAGAGGATCGAGCGGCGCACCGGCGGGAAGCACCACGTCGAATCCGTCGGGGAGCGTCGTGGCATCGAGCATTTCCTTCAGTTCGGAGAATCGCAGCCCGAACGGCACCCACCCGTCGCCGTGTGTGGTGGCCCGGCGCAGCGATCTCTTGGTCCGGCCGCCGATCCACAGCGGCACCCGTTTCTGGACGGCGTGGGGTTCGACGACAAATCCGGAGTAGTCGTAGAACTCGCCGTGATACTCCGGAGTCGGCGTCGACAGTGATGCCCGAAGTGCGGCCAAGGCATCGTCAGCGCGCGCTCCTCGGTCGGCAAATGGAGCATTTATGAGATCGAATTCTTGTTTCAGAGTCCCCACCCCGAGGCCGAGTATCAGGCGTCCATTGCTGACGCGATCAAGCGTTCCGTAACGCTTGGCGATCTCGAGGGGGTGGTGGTAGCCCAACACCAGCACCTGGGTCGCCAGCAGGATTCGTGATGTACGCGCGGCGAGAAAACCAAGGGTGGCGAGCGGATCCCAGTAGGTTCCGCCGCGCTCGGCGGCAATCTCCTCGGGGACCGCCACGTGTTCACTGCAGGTCAGATGATGGAAACCGAGTCGATCCGCCGTGGCGGCCACTGTGGCGATCTCGCCGATGTCAGCACTTGCCTCCCACTCCGAGCGCGTGCTCGGGTGCTGAATCAGGACCGGCGTGACGATTCCCAGGTGCATCGGGCGTTTATAGCGTCCCCACTCGCCCAGCGGCAGGTGAATTACCGCTGATCGGGATCGAAAAGATCGATTCACTTTCCAGAAACTGTGACCTGGGTTATAGTCGGTAGAATCAATTCCAGTTTTCGGGAGGCGTCCATGACCATTGTTGACATGAACGACACACTGTCCACCGTCCAGACTGCCGGTGGGCAACCCAAGAAGGATCTGCCGCCGTCGATGGTCGAGCGGATGACACTGATTCTCGACGCCTTCGACGGCCGCGCCGCGCGGCTGACGCTGGAAGAGGTCGCGTGCCGTACTCAGTTGCCGCGCTCCACGGTCCACCGCATTCTCGATCAGCTGGTCAAGCTGGACTGGGTCGATCACGCATCGTTCGGCTACTGCCTCGGGCGTCGCGCGCTCGGCCTCGGTGGTGGCGACGGCGGCCACAGCCAGATCCGCGAAGCCGCTGCACCGCTTCTGCACGAACTGCACCTGCAGACCGGCATGGTCGTTCACCTGTCGGTGCTCGACGGACGCGAGAGCGTCTATCTCGACAAGGTCGGCGGACGATTCGCCGCGGCGCTCCCGTCCCGCGTCGGCGGCAGAGTGCTCGCTCATTCGACGGCTGGTGGCAAGGCGATGCTGGCGTGGATCGACCCTGAGCGCGTCGACGCTCTGTTCGGGTCTTCTCTTCCCCGCTGTACCGAGAACACGATCACCGACGTCGCTGTGCTCCATCAGGAACTGAACCGCATCCGTCAGCGTCGGGGACTGGCCTTCGAACGCGGGGAGTCGGCGCGTGGAGTCGCTTGTGTGGCTTCGGCAATTCGCGGACACGAGGGTCCCGTCGGCAGCATCGCGTTGTGTGGTGACATGCGGACCGCTCAGCTCGAGCGAGTTGCTCCGCTGGTCGTCGACGCGGCTCGCGAGGTCTCGCGGACGCTGTACCCCGAACTGGGTGCTCCTCGCCGCGGCCGCAAAACGCCTCCCGTTCCGACCAATACGTTCTCGGCGGAGACGATGGATCGCCTGCTGGCAGCGTCGTCCGACCACTGGATCTGACGTATTTTGATCGACTTGTCTCGCTGATCGGGACGAGTCATAGCAGCTCAGCGGTACTGATGGCACCGTTCGGACCATGACGACTGAACTGAGCTACGAGGGAACTCTGAAGGAACTGCAGACCGATCTCGGTGTGCTCCGGTACCACGAAGCCGGCGACGGCCCGCCGCTCCTGCTGCTGCACGGATCGGGCCCCGGCGTCACCGGTTGGCGTAACTACCGCGGCGTTCTCGCGGACTTCGCGAAGCACTTCCACTGCTACGTTCTCGAGTTCCCCGGATTCGGCGTCAGCGATCCCGGCCCCGACCATCCGATGATGATGGCGCAGGCGTCGGTCGGGATGTTCCTCGACGGCCTCGGCCTCGGCCCGGTCCACATGATCGGTAACTCCATGGGCGGCATCGTCGCCACCAAGGTCGCGATCGACGAGCCGCACCGGGTGAGCAAGCTCGTCACCATCGGCGGCATGGGAAAGAACACCTTCTCGCCGGGCCCCGGTGAAGGCATCAAACTCCTCATGGAGTTCACCGACAACCCCACCCGCGAAGCTCTGGTCCGCTGGTTGCATTCGATGGTCTTCGACCGCGCCGTCGTCACCGAGCAGCTCATCGAAGAGCGTTGGGCCCTGGCCACCGAGCCGACGACGCTCGAGATCGCCCGTCGTATGTACAGCAGCAAGGCCATGGCCGCCATGGGCGCGGCTGCCGCCGCGTCGACCGCCGTGCCGTACTGGGCGCAGCTGAACAAGATCAAGGCGCCGACACTGTTGACCTGGGGACGCGATGACCGCGTCAGCCCCGTGGACATGGCGATTCTGCCGATGCGCGACATCCCCAACGGCGAAGTTCACATCTTCCCCAACTGCGGACACTGGACGATGATCGAAGCTCGCGACGCCTGGGTCGCCTCCGTGCTGGCATTTCTGACGCGTCCAGAAGGCAAGTAAGGCCCGTGCGCCTTTTTGGTAGCCCCCACTACCAAAAAGGCGCACAGGGGTGCTCCCACTCACCGGGAAGCGTTTCTGCACTTCGGTGGGCTACCTGCCACCGTTTCACCAACAGATTTTCATTCTGCCCAGGCACTCGCCGGGTAGCGAAACCAGAAAGCCGGAAAAATCATGGGTCAGGTTCTGGACAACATCTCACAGTTCGCCGACGAGATCCGCGCCGACGGGGTCGAGGGCGACAAGCTGATGCGCTTGACGGACGGCAGCGCGAAGCGCTTGCGCGACTCCGGCGTCATCCGGATGTTCCAGCCGAAGGAGTTCGGAGGCCTCGAGGCACATCCGCGTGAATTCGCCGAGACGGCAATGGCTATCGGCGCGATGGACGGTGCCACCGGTTGGGTCAGCGGCATCGTCGGTGTTCATCCGTGGGAGCTTGCGTTCTTCGACCGCAAGGCTCAGGAAGAGGTGTGGGGAACCGATCCCGATACGTGGATGGCGTCACCGTATGCGCCGATGGGCGTGGCGAGGCCGGTCGAGGGTGGGTACATCCTCAACGGTCGTTGGTCGTTCTCGTCCGGCACCGATCACTGTGACTGGATCATGATCGGCGCGATGGTCGGTGACGAGTCCGGCAAGCCGTTGATGCCGCCGAAGCACCTGCACGTACTGCTGCCGCGCTCCGATTACGACATCGACCAGGACAGCTGGAATGTCGTGGGCCTGCGCGGAACCGGGTCGAAGGACCTGATCGTCAAGGACGCATTCCTGCCCACCTACCGCACGATCGACGCCGGAAAGGTGTACGACGGGACGGCGTGGAAGGAAGCGGGTCGTACGGAGACGTTGTACAAGTTCCCGTTCTCGTGCATTTTCCCGTTGGGGATCACCTCGTCGTTGATCGGTATCGCCGAGGGTGCGTTGGCGTGCAACATGGCGGCGCAGCGTGAGCGGGTGACGGTCAGTGGTGTTCCGATCAAGGAAGATCCGTACGTGCTGTTCGCGATCGGTGAGGCGGCGGCCGAGATCGCTGCTTCTCGGGCTGCGATCTTGGAGACGGTGGATCGTTTCTGGGACATGACGGAGAAGGGGCAGGAAGTTTCGTTCGAGCTTCGTGCGATCGGTCGCCGTACGCAGACTGCTGCGGCGTGGCGGGCGGTGCGTGCGGTGGACGAGATCTTTGCTCGTTCCGGTGGTGGGGCTTTGCAGTTGAACACGCCGATGCAGCGGTTCTGGCGTGACGCTCATGCCGGTCTCGCGCACGCGATCCATGTGCCTGGCTCCATCTTCCATGCGTCGACGCTCTCGCAGCTCGGCGGCGAACCGCAGGGTATCCACCGCTCGATGATCTAGTCCCACAAATACTTTCGAAGCAAGGACGGTTAGGCATGACTGAAATTCGGGGCCTGGGGTATCTCAGGATCCAAACGCAGGACGTGGCTCGCTGGCGCGAGCTCGTGGTCGACGGACTCGGCCTCGCGGTCGGTAGTGGCCCGGAAGCCGACGGCCTCTACTTGCGTCTGGACGAGCGTCGTGCGCGACTGATCGTCCTGCCCGGTGAGACGGACAAGGCTCTCGCAGTGGGCTGGGAAGTGCGAGATCAGTTCGCGCTCCAGCGTGTTCGTGAAGCAGTGGAGAAGGCCGGAGTCGAGGTCGAGGTTCTTTCCGAGGTCGACGCCAGCTACCGCGATGCCGAGCAGGTCATCGCATTCGACGATCCCAACGGCAACCGAGTCGAGGTCTTCTTCGGACCGGTACTCGACCACAGCCCGTTGGTCACCCCGCACGGCGGCCGTTTCGTCACCGGCGATCAGGGCCTCGGCCATGTGGTGCTTCCGGTTACGCGTTTCGACGAGGCATACACCTTCTACACCGAGGTGCTCGGATTCCTCCCGCGCGGTTCCATCCGTCTCGGCGGTATCGATGCGCCGCCGCCGGCTCGCCGCGTTCGCTTCATGGGTGTCAACCAGCGCCACCACAGCCTGGCGTTGTGCCCGGCGCCGCCGGTTGACGAGCCCGGTCTCGTGCACCTGATGATGGAAGCCGAGACTCTCGACGCCGTCGGTCAGGCTCTCGATCGTGTTGCCAAGCTCGGCTTCTCGATCTCCTCGACGTTGGGTCGCCACACGAACGACAAGATGGTGTCGTTCTACGTGCGCGCACCGGGTGGATGGGATCTGGAGTTCGGCTGCGAAGGCATGCTTGTCGACGAAGCCTTCTACACCGCTGAGGAAATCACGGCCGACAGCTACTGGGGCCATGACTGGTCCGAGAGTGAACCGCTGGCCGCGTTCACTCCCAAGAGCTAGCTCTTACGCAACGAAAAAGCTCGGTCCCAATGCATATCGGGGCCGAGCTTTTTCGTGCGATAGATCAGGAAGCTGCTGCGGCCAAACCGGTTTCGAGGTCGGCGAGAATGTCGTCGATCCCTTCGATGCCGACCGCAAGGCGGACGAGCCCCGGGGTGACGCCCGAAGCGAGCTGCTCCTCGGGGGTGAGCTGCGAGTGCGTCGTCGACGCGGGGTGGATGACGAGTGAGCGAACGTCGCCGATGTTGGCGACGTGGCTGTGCAACGTCAGTGCGTTGACGAACTTCTTGCCTGCGTCGACTCCACCGGCGAGCTCGAACGCGACGATGGCGCCGGTTCCCTTGGGAGCCAGCTGCTTTCCGCGCTCGTGCCAGGGCGAGGATTCCAGTCCGGCGTATGCGACCGACGTGACTTCGGCGCGGCCCTCGAGGAATTTCGCGACCTTCTGGGCGTTGGACACGTGGCGCTCGATGCGCAGGCTCAGTGTCTCGATACCCTGCGAGATGAGGAAGGCGTTGAACGGTGCGATGGCCGAGCCGAGGTCGCGCAGAAGCTGAACGCGTGCCTTGAGGGCGTAGGCGGGTGCGCCGAGATCGGCGAAGGTGACGCCGTGGTAGCTGGGGTCGGGGGTCGTGAAGTTGGTGTGGCGTCCCTGGGTCCAGTCGAAGGTGCCACCGTCGACGATGACGCCGGCGATCGCGGTGCCGTGTCCGCCAAGGTATTTGGTGGCGGAGTGGACGACGATGTCGGCGCCGTGCTTCAGCGGCTGAATGAGGTACGGAGTTGCGACCGTGTTGTCCACGATGAGCGGGATGCCGTGCTCATGGGCGACTGCGCTGATGCCGGGGATGTCGAACACGTCGTTCTTGGGGTTGGAGATGGTTTCGCCGTAGAACGCCTTGGTGTTCGGACGGATTGCCTCACGCCAGTGATCGAGGTTGTCCGGGTCCTCGACGAAGTCGACGGTGATACCGAGCTTGGGCAGCGTGTAGTGGAAGAGGTTGTACGTGCCGCCGTACAGGCGAGGGCTTGAGACGATGTGGTCCCCGGCCTCGGCGAGGTTGAGGATCGCGAAGGATTCGGCGGCCTGACCGGACGCAACCAGCAGAGCCGCGACTCCGCCTTCGAGGGCGGCGATGCGCTGCTCGACGGCGTCCTGCGTCGGGTTCATGATGCGGGTGTAGATGTTGCCCGGCTCGGCGAGGCCGAAGAGCGCCGCCGCATGGTCGGTGTTGTCGAAGACGTAGCTGGTGGTCTGGTAGATCGGAAGCGCCCGAGCGTTGGTAGCGCTGTCCGGGCCCTGTCCGGCGTGGACCTGCTTGGTTTCGAACGACCAATCGGCGGTCGGATCGGTATCGACGGGGGTGTTCTCGCTCATGAATTCATACTCCGTGGTGAAGGTGGGTTGGTGCGGGTCAGGCGGTTTCGACGACTGTATGCACTGGGACGGGATTGCGGGTGAGATCGAGTACGGGGCAGTGGGCGTCGACCGTTTCCTGCAGTTCCAGGTAGCGCTCGCGGGTTTCGGGGCCGGTCAGGGTGACGACCACGCGGACCTCGGAGAATCCCGGACGGACGGCGTCGTCGAAGCCGAAGAATCCACGAACGTCGAGGTCACCTTCGGCTCTGGCCGAGATGTCGTCGAGAGCGATACCGAGTTTGTCCGCCCAGACGCGGTAGGTGACCACCTGGCAGGAGAGCAGGGAAGCAAGGTAGTACTCGACAGGATTGGCTGCGGTGTTCTCGCCGCCGAGGGCCGGCGGCTCGTCGACCTCGACGCTGTACTTACCGAGAGAAATGGTGCTGGCAACGGCGTCGTGCGCCTGGGCGGAAGCCTTGAATACGACGTGCGCTTTGCTGGCGTCTTTGTCGATGGCGTCGGCGTTGGCTGCTACGACGGAACTCAGGTGTGAGATGGAGGCGGTGGTCATGACAGAAATGTCCCCTGATCTGGGTGTACATACGAGTATCGACGTGAGCGGCGCTCACGTCGTAGGTCCGATCAGTAGATCGGACACCCGGATGTACAGACATGCGCAAAGTCGACATGGCGCCGCCGCGTCAGCAGCGTGCCCGTCTCGTATGCGCCGATTCCCGTCACAGGAGAGACTGTAACCGGTTCATACCCTTTCCGACCAGACGTATAGGAAATCTGTCTCGGATTGTGGTCTGTCATGCGGGCGGCAGTCCGCTCCACCGGGGTGTCCGACGATTGGCGAAAGCGTCGAGTCCTTCGGCGATGTCCGGAGAGCGCAACACTGCGTCCTTGGCGTCGTCGGTGACCTTCCATCCGTCGGCGTCGGCGTCGGCGTAGAGAGCCTCGATGGCCTTCAGACTCAGACTCACGGAGGTGGGGGAGGACTCGCAGATCTCCGCTGCCATCACCAGTGCCTCGTCGAGTGCCTTACCAGGGGCAGTGACTGCATTGACGACGCCGAGGTCCTTTGCCCGTTCGGGATCGAGTGTGCGGCCGGTGATCAAGAGTTCGCGGGCGACGTTGATCGGAAGCGCGCGAGGCGCCCGAAAGAGTGCTCCGGACGTCGCAACCAGACCGCGTTTGGTTTCGGGAAGGCCGAATTGCGCTGTGGCGGAAGCGACGATCAGATCGCAGGCCAGTGCGATTTCGAAACCGCCACCAAGCGCGTAGCCCTCGACTGCAGCGATCAGGGGCTTGTTCCGCCGGCGCCGGATGACGCCGTACTCTCCGCCGCGAGGCATGCGGAGGTCGGCCCGCTCTCGGATATCGGTTCCGGCGCAAAAGATGTTGGGGGTTCCGGTGATGATGCCGACCCACAGATCAGGGTCGTCGTCGAGAATATTCAGCGCGGCTTCGATTCCCTCGGCAGTCTCACGGTTGATCGCGTTACGGCGTTCTTCGCGTTCGATCCTGACGATGAGAACGCGGTCATGGCGTTCGGTGGAAACAGTCGACATAATTGGACTGTAGTCCACCTATCGGAGGCGGAGGTGCGTCACCTGACGGGACGGACATTGGACACATTCCGGACTGTGGCGAAGACTGTGTTCTGAGGCGGAGAAGGGCAGGTCGACGTGATTTCCAAACGAGAACAGAACAAGCGCGATACCAACGACAGGTTGCTCTCGGCTGCTCGAATTCTGTTCTCGGCGCAGGGTTTCGCCAGCACGACCGTCGACGACATCGCCGAGCGAGCCGAGGTGTCGCGAGCCACCTTCTTCAATTACTTCCAGGGCAAGGACTCGGTTCTCGAGGCGCTGCACAGTGATCATCTCGATCAGCTTGCGGCACTGGTGGATCAGCTCATGGAATCGCCGATGCCGACTTCTGATCGGATCTCCCGGATTTTTCAGGACTTTGCGCAGCAAGCGATCATGCATCCGCGCTATCTGCGCATGGTGACTGCAGAACTCGAGCGCGACTTCGCCTCCTCCGGAGCGGGGGCGGCCCACGATCATCGGTTCCACGTGGAACTTCTCCGGATCGTCACTGCCGGTATCGAAGCCGGCGAAGTGAGATCGGACTACCCGCCGCTCTTTCTCGCACAGATGATCGGTGGTACGTACGGAGCGTTGGTCCGCTTCTGGCGGCAAGACGCCGATTACGACGTGGTCGGAGAATTCGATCGCGGAGCCAGGTACGTCGCGGAAGGCATCGCTGCTCGCTGATCAGGGAGTGGGCACTACCAGAGGCAGCATCTGCTGGACGCTCACCGAAAGATAGTTTGCGGCAGTCTGATCGCCGGACAGATGGCGCAGCAGGCTCTGCTGGAACAGGCCGTCGAAGATTGCGTACATCGCCGCCGAGGTGACCGATGCCTCTACGTCGAGAAGCTCGGCGTAGCGAGAAACAATGCGCCAGATCATGTTTTCGAGACTCTCGTCGATCGCGGCGACGTCGGCTCGGAACGACTCCTCGAACATCGACTGCGCGCGCAGGTCGTACCAGAGGCGGTGCATCGTGGGTTCTTCGATCATGGTCTCGGCGAGCAGTGCGCCGAAACCGGTTTTCAGTTCCTCCGGTGTCTTCGCGGTGGCGACGATGCCGTCGTAGCGGGTGACGCAGCGTGCCTTGTAGTGGCGCACGCAGTGGGTGATGAGATCGACCTTGTCGCTGAAGTAGTAGTGCAGGACGCCGTGGGAGAACTCCGAATTCTGGGCGATTTCGCGCAGGCTCGTGCGTGCGTAGCCCAATTCGGCCAGGGTTTGCAGTGCGGCCTCGGCGAGTTGATCACGTCGCTCGGAGAATTTGTCGACCTGGCGACGCGACACCTTGTCTGCGTTGGACCGCTTGGCGGAGTCGGACCGCTTCGCGGAGTCGGACTGCTGGCCCGGTGAGCTAGGTGCAGCCTTTTTCCCTGCCTCACTAGGCTTCTCGACTGTCGTGGTCACGATGGCACGTCCTGTTCCCTGCGGTTTCCACAGCGGCACGATCACCGCGTCCGAATCAGTGTAACCCCTGGTCTTTGACGAGCGTGTAACAAAATCTTGACAGTCGTCAAGATTTATCTTGACACTCGTCCAAAGTTGAATACTCTGTGACTCACACCACTTGGCAGCGTCGCTGTGAACGGTGGCATCGCGAGAGTCGTTTCAGTCATGGAGGCAGTCGAAAATGAGCGTGTTTGATCTCGAGGGACGAAAAGCACTGGTCACAGGTGGTGCCAAGGGGCTCGGAGCCGGAATGGCTGAGGCGTTGGCGAAGGCGGGGGCGTCAGTGATGATCGGCGACGTTCTCGAAGACGAGGGTCGTGCCACCGCAGAGGCTGTTGGTTCGGGCGGAGTCAAAACCGGCTTCGTAAAGCTGGACGTCACCGACGATGCCAACTGGGAAGGGGCAGTCGCCGCCACCGCGGAGACTCTCGGCGGCTTCGACATCCTCGTCAACAACGCAGGCATCGAGATTTCCTCGCTGGTGGTCGACCTCGATCCGAACGACATCCGCCGTATGTGTGAGGTCAACATCCTCGGAACAGCGCTCGGAACCAAACACGGACTGCGCAGCATGCGTCCGGGTGGCGTAGCCGGAACCGGCGGTTCCGTCATCAACATCTCTTCAGTGGCCGCAACCATTCCGTTTCCCGGGATCAGTGGATACTCCGCGACCAAGTCCGCGGTCGATCGCTTCACCAGAGTTGCCGCCGCCGAGTCGGGCAAGCTCGGCTACGGAGTCCGCGTCAACTGCATCTACCCGGGTCTTGTCGCCACGGAGATGGGTCTCGGACTCGCGGCGGACATGGAGAAGCTCGGTCTCTGGCCCAGCGCCGAAGCAGCAGTCGGAGACGTCATCGGCCTCACCCCGCTCGGCCGCCTCGGTGAAGTGAACGACATGGCTGACGCCGTTGTGTTCTTGTCCTCCGACGCCGCGCGATTCATCACCGGTATCGGCCTCCCCGTCGACGGTGGCATGGGCATGTAGCTCGCCCTTCATTCGTACGTACACCCTTCTCACGTCTTCGAAAGGTTCCACGAACATGTCCGAAAAGAAGCCAGTCATCGTTTACGGCGTCTCCGGGTACACCGGCCGTCTGGTGTGTGAATACCTGCGCGAGTTCAACATCCCGTTCATCGCAGCCGGCCGCGACGCCGCTCGCATCCAAGAGGTCCTCGACAAGATCCCCGGATTGGACACCGTCGATCACGAGGTCGTCGAGGTCGAGCACACGGTCGAGGCTCTCACCGAATTGTTCACCGGCGCACAGGTTGTCAGTAATATGGTCGGCCCGTTCATCAAGCTCGGCGGCACCGTCGTCGAGGCTGCGTTGAATGCCGGTTGCCACTACATGGATACCACCGGTGAGCAGGACTGGGTACTCGACGTCCAGGAGAAGTTCAGCGACAAGTATCAGGAGAAGGGCCTGCTTCTCTCGCCCGGTATCGCGCAGATGTACACCACCGGTGAGATCGCGGCCAATATCGCACTGGAAACGCCGGGGCTCGATACGCTCGACATCCTCGTGCTGTGGAAGGGATTTCCCACCTACGCGTCCACTCAGACGATCTTCACCATCCTCAAGGCAAACTGGTACTACCTCGAGCAGAACAAGTACGTGCAGTGGGCGCCCGGCCAGACTTTCGACGTCGTCGTTCCCGGCCAGCACGAAACTGCGCTTGCATTGCCGTGGGGCGGAACATGCCACCCGGTGTGGTTCAAGAACGATCCGCGAGTTTCCAACGTCAAGGCTGCGGGCGGAGTGTTCGACCGCACCGTGATGGAAGGCGTTGTCGCGACGCAGAAGATCGTGGAGGAGCAGATCAAGACCCTGCCCGCCGACGAGCAGGAAGCCGCCTTGGCCGAGATCGCCGGATCGGTTCAGGCCGGTATGCCCCCTCGTGAAAATCCGCGCATCAACACCTCACTCGACTCCGTCTACGCGTCGGGCCCGCTGGGTCGCTCGCACGTCGTGATCCACGGAAACTGTAACTACAAGCAGACGGGCCTCCTGCACGCCTATGCAGCGCATTCTCTGCTCCAGCAGGCGCCGAAGCGGACCGGGCTTGCCTCGGCTTGCCAGGCGTTCGGCCATCGCGAACTGCTCGGCGCGCTACGTAGTTTCGGGCTGGCTCTGGAGCCGGAAGTAACCATCAACGCCTAACTCGTCGTCCTCGTCATCATGTTCACGGCTCCCGGCGTGTAGCACGCCGGGAGCCCCGCCCTGGAGGCTCCCCATGCGTTTGACCGACTATCTCGACAAGGGAGCCTCTCTTGGTTCCACTGCACCGTGTTTGACGATGGGGGAGCGCACTCTCTCCTACGGCGAGGTGCAGCAGTTCAGCCGACGCTTCGCAGCTTCGCTCGCGGCTTCGGGCATCGCGGCGGGCGAAAAGGTCGCGATTTTGTCCGGCAACGACCCGATCTCGTTCTCCTGCGTATTCGGTATCAGTAGGGCTGGCGCAGTCTGGTGCCCGATCAACCCTCGCAACGAAGCTGCGGAAAACCGAGACCTGTTGGATCTGTTCGATTGTCGCGCTCTGTTCTTCCAGAAGTCCTATGCGCCGCTCGTCGACCAGATCAAGGATGCTCTTCCCCAGTTGGTGACGCTCGTCTGTATCGACGGCGAGTGGGATTCGGCACAGTCCCTCGAAAGCTGGCTCGGGGAAGAAGAACTCGACGCCGCGGCGCCCGACGACGTCACCATGCTGGTCGGCACCGGTGGTACAACTGGACGGCCAAAGGGAGTGATGTTGACCGGGCACAACATCGAGACGATGACCGCAATCACCTTGATGAGTTATCCGTTCGAGGGGCGCCCGGTGTATCTGGCGCTGGCACCGCTGACTCACGCCGCCGGTGTTCTGTGCTTCCCGATCATGGCCCTCGGCGGCGAAGTAGTGATCATGCCGAAGCCCGATCTCGGGTACTTCCTCGCGAACGTTCAGAAGCACAAGGTGACTCACACCTTCCTGCCGCCGACGCTCATCTACATGCTGCTCGAGCACGAGGCCCTGTCTGCCACGGATCTCAGCTCGCTGCAATGCTTCTGGTACGGAGCGGCGCCGATCTCCCCGACCAGACTCGCGGAGGCGATCGACAAGATCGGCCCGGTCATGGCTCAGCTGTTCGGGCAGAGTGAAGCCCCCATGATGATCTCGACGATGTCACCGAAGGAGCACTTCGGCTCGGACGGCACTGTCGCAACGTCACGACTTTCCTCGGCCGGTCGACCGTCGCCGCTGGTGACCGTCGGGATCATGGATGACAAAGGCGCGCTGCTCGGACATGGCGAGCGTGGTGAGGTGGTGATTCGCAGTTCGTTGGTGATGGCGGGTTATTACAAGAACCCCGACGCAACCGCGGAAGCGTCAGCCCACGGCTGGCATCACACCGGCGATATCGGGTACCTGGACGAGGACAATTTCCTGTTCATCGTCGACCGTGCGAAGGACATGATCATCACCGGCGGTTTCAACGTCTATTCGGTCGAGGTGGAGCAGGCACTCATGGCGTATCCGGGGATTCAGGACTGCGGAGTGATCGGGTTGCCGGACGACAAGTGGGGCGAACGCGTTGTGGCAGTGGTGCAACCGCACCTCGGCGCCGACATCGACGGCGCCGAGGTGATGGCTTTCGTGAAGGCTCGCATCGGAAGTGTGAAGACTCCGAAGCAAGTCATCGTCTGGGACGATCTACCTCGCTCCAAGGTCGGCAAAGTTCTCAAGAACGAGATCAAGAGCGAGCTGACGGGCTGAGGTCACGACTCGCACACCACGTCTTCTGCCGGCAGTGAGCCGTCGAGCAGGTACGAGTTGACGGCGGCGTTCGCGCAAGTATTCGCGTAGCCCGGGAACACCGCATGAGTGCGGCCTGGAACTGTCACGAGCCGTGAGCCTTTCATCGCTTCATGCATGCCGAGGCCTTCGTCGTACGTCGTGCGGGTGTCACCGGTTGCCTGGATCTGCAATGCCGGAACGTTGTTGTCGATGTCGATCCGCGTAGGGGCCTCACTGCGCCAGAACGCGCACGGCATGATCGTGTTGTGTGTGCCGGCAAAGATCGGCTGATCATCACGGTGCTCCTCCAACTTGTTGCGGTACCACTGGGGATCGCTCGGCATCGATACGTCTCCGCAGACGATGGCGATTGTCCCGGCATAGTCAGGACCGGTTCCCAGTTCGGTCTGGAACCATGCCTGCATCAATCTCGTCAGCTGGGGATGGATGTTCTCGACGGTCTTGCCTGCGGCGAGATCGCGCAACTGAACCAATACCTGTGCGAATGCCTCACTTTCCTTCTCGGTGTCGCCGGTTCCGTTGACGTACATCAGGAATGGAAGGACGTGATCATCGACGGCATGATCACCGATCTGTATCGGAGTGGTGGCCGCGTCCGAGATCAGCTTCTCGATGAGGGCGCGAACTTCGGCGGGCGTCGATCCGAGTGCATAGGTGGAGTTGTGTTCTGCTGCCCACTGCGAGAATCCGTCGATCGCTTTCTCGTTGGCCGGGCCCATGTCCTGGAACATCTCGTATCCGTATTTCTTCGGATCCGGTGCACTGTCGAGAACCACACGGTCGATCCTGTCCGGGAACATTTGAGCATAGGTTGCACCGAGGTATGTGCCGTACGACCACCCGAAGTACGACGCCTTCTCCTGGTCGAGGGCGCCACGAATCACGTCGAGGTCTCGGGCGATGTTTTGAGTATTGATGTGCGGCAGATAGTCCGGGTACTTGTCCCAGCATGTGTCAGCGGCCTCGCGTGCGAGCGCAACACTCTCGTTCCATCCCTCGTCCGTGGTGCCCGGCGACCGCATCCATGTCATCTGTTCGACGCCGCAGTCGATCGGTGTGCTCTTGCCGAGTCCTCGGGTGTCCATGCCGATGACGTCGTATGCCGCTGCGACTTCCGGTGTCATGCCCGCATTCAGAATCTCGGGCAATCCCAGTCCTCGGCCGCCCGGGCCGCCGGGGTTGGTGAGCAGGATCCCGCGTCGCTGTGCGGGGTCGGTGGATGCGACCCGCGAGATCGCCACTTCGATCGTCTTGCCGTCGGGGGCGGAATAGTCCAAAGGTACTGTGACCATGGCGCATTCACTTGCGGTCGACGTTCCGGTGTCTGTGGCGCATGGCCCCCACTCGAGATCCTGTTCGTAGAACGCGCTGAGATTCGATTGTGGATCTTCCTGCGGAGTAGCAGGATCCGAGCACGCCGCCAATGCAGGTACGGCGAGTGCGGCAGCGGCGATTGTGGTAGCCAGCCACCTTCGTGATCGAGGCATGCGTGATCTGGGCATGGTGAATCCAGTCATTGTCGTGTCCTTGCGTTGAGCCCATTTTCGGGCAGTGTTGGTCACCCCACTTCGAATGTGGGGGCTAATCAGGGTTTTTCAGAGGCGGGATTGACGGGCGGCGAACTCCGCGGCCACAGCCTTCGCGAATCTTTCCTGGGTGACGGTTCGTCGATCCGCTTGGTGTTCGCGCAGTACCGCTACCAGCCGGGTGGGGGAAGCGTCCTCCGGTGCAGCCTGTTCGGGTAGCACGCGCTCGGTGAAGTCGCAGAACTGAATGGCAAGGGCCGCAATCGTGTCCGCGTCAGCCGGTGCGTCGGCGAGGGCATACATACGAGTTATCAATTCGATGGCCTGCTCGCGGTTCGGCTCGGCCAATACCCGGCGATGGGCGGACAGGAGTGAATCGCAGACCTCGGGATCGCCCCCGGAGACCGTGAGTGCGAGGATCAGAAGTTCACGCTCGTTGTCGATCCACGCTGTCGGCGCACCGGCAACGACGTACTGTGCGAGCACTTCCGAAAACGCGTCGGGTAGTTCAGGATCGGCATTGCGGCGTAGCGACTCGATGTGCGCACGCTGAACAGCGATCTGTTCGGCCTTCGTCGCCAATTCCTTGTCGAGGGCATCGAGTGCGGACCGAGTGTCGTGAGCGTCGCCGTCGAGTAGTTCGGCGATCTTGGCAACAGGAATCCCCAGATCGCGCAGGCGGCGGATGCGACTCAGTCGTGCCAGGTCCACCGCCCGGTACATGCGGTAGCCGTTGGGTTGGCGTTGTGGTTCTTCGAGAAGGCCGTTCGAGTGGTAGTAGCGCACGGATCTGACGGTGGTGCCGGCCAATTTGGCCAGCTCGCCGATGGTCATCATCGCCCTGCCCTCCCGTGATCGAATCGGATTCCGTCTGTGAAAACCATTCTCCAACCTTGACGCGGCGTCAGGGTCAAGATTCGCGCCGGAGAACGTGACCGTTGACACTTTAAGGCGGTGAACTTAATCTGACTTTTGTCCTTTACGACATCGTCGATTTCGAGGAAGTGCCCTGATGGCTACCCTTTTTCCTGCGGCAACAATCTTTCCGATCCCCACCGACCCGCTTGCTGCGTACGGTCCACTCGTTGCTCACCGGAATCCCGAGTCGGTAGTTCCGGCACCGTACGAACACTTTGCGGTCAAGGCGGTCGCGCCGACGATCGGAGCGGAAATCTCCGGTATTCGACTCGGTGGGGGTCTGTCTGATGCCGTGATTGCGGAACTCCGCCGAGCTCTCCTCGAATGGAAAGTCCTCTTCTTCCGCGATCAGGACCTCGACCGAGCGGAACATCGAGCTTTTGCCGAGCGTTGGGGCGATCTCGAACAGCATCCGTTCTTCAAGTACACGCAGCCCGGGCAGACGGACGTCGATGTCACGACACTGGCGAAGGATGCGATGGTCGGCGGAGTCGAGAACAACTGGCACAACGACGTTACGTGGCACGAGTTTCCTTCGTTCGCAGCAGTTCTTCGTGCGGTCGAGGTGCCGGAGGTGGGTGGTGACACTTTGTGGGCCGATACTGCAGCTGGCTACGATCTGCTTCCTGAAGACATCAAGAAGCGTATCGACCCGCTTGTTGCAGAACACGATTGGATCAACTCGTTCGGCAGGTCGATGCCGGTGGATGCGGTCGAGATGTTGCGTCCGAAGTTCCCCGCTGTGCAGCATCCGGTGGTTCGGATCATTCCGGAAAGTGGCAGGCGGGTGTTGTTCGTCAACATGACCTTCACGCAACGGATCTTGGGTGTGTCAGAAGAAGAATCGAACGAACTTCTCACGATGCTGTATCGCCACGTCAATCGTCCGGAATTTCAGGTCCGTTTGAAGTGGGAGCCGAATACTGTTGCCTTCTGGGATAATCGGACCTGCCAGCACTACGCGGCCAGTGACTACTTCCCGGCTCGTCGTGTGATGGATCGAATCTCGATTGTCGGGGATCGACCGGTGGGCGTCGGGGGCTGATACGACGCTCAGCGCCTCGAGTGTCTACTACGGGAAGTAGTAACGCACCTCACATGGTTTTTCGACGCCTTGTCGATATGATTTCGACAAGGCGTCGATAAAAGTCGGCGTGACTCGTATCGACGACTTTGGAGCTTCCCGAATGTTCCTCGCCCTGCGTGAACTGTGGTTTGCGCGAAATCGATTCCTCTTGATGGGTGCCGTGGTTGCCCTCATCTCGATCCTGATGGTGATTCTGTCCGGCCTCTCGTCCGGACTGGTAAATGACGGTGTCTCCGCTTTGCAGCGGACGCCGATTCAGGCGTTTGCCTTCGCACCGGACACCAAAGCCGACTCAGCGTTTTCGCGCTCGGTCGTCACCGAGGAGCAGGCGCAGGCATGGCGTATGCAACCCGATGTCCAAGACGCCGAGCTCTTCGGCAACATGATCGTCAATGCAAAAACTCGCAGTGGCACGCCTGTCGATCTCACGCTCTTCGGCATCGAACCTGGCTCCTTCCTCGAGCCCGTCTCCGCCGACGGGAGGGGGCTGCAAGCCGACACGGAAATCATCGTCAGCTCTACCTTCCGTGACGACGGTGTTGCGATCGGTGACACCGTGATACTCGATCGACTCGGTACGGAGCTGACAGTTGTCGGATTCACCGAAGACAAGCGCACTTTCGGTCACGTCGACGTCGCCTACCTGCCCCTGCGTACTTGGCAGGAGGTTCACGCCGGTGCCAAGATCGGCGAAACCGCCAATGCCAGTGCCTATTCCGAAGCAAGTGTTGTTGCGATTCGGGGCATTGGTGGCGCGTTACCGGATCTCGTGTCGGGTGATGCGGCGGCGGGAACGTCCGCAAAGACGCTCGAGGAATCTTTCGACTCCTCACCAGGGTTCTCCGCGGAAATGATGACTATGTCGATGATCAAGGCGTTTCTGTACGCGATTTCGGCCCTGGTGGTCGGTGCATTCTTCAGTATCTGGACGGTTCAGCGCGGTCGTGAACTCGCAGTGCTGCGCGCGATGGGAGCCTCTACCGGCTTCCTGCTTCGTGACGGCATGGCGCAGGCACTGGTAGTGCTGCTTGGTTCCATCGGCCTCGGTGTGTTGCTGGGCTTGGGGCTCGGTTCGGGGCTCGAAGGCGGGGGGATGCCGTTCGCCCTCGAGTCCGGCCCAGTCGTCAACGGCGCAGTGCTCTTGGCGGTACTCGGGCTGGTCGGCGCAGCCGTTGCCATCGTCCGTGTTACCCGTGTCAACCCGCTCACCGCATTGGGAGAAAACCGATGACCACAGTCGAAAAGACCACAACCGGATTGGTATTGACCGCTGTCAGTCTTCGATTCGGTGACGGTGACTCCACCGTGCTCGCCCTCGACAACGTGAACCTGGAGGTCTCGTGCGGCGAACTTGTCGCGATCGTCGGACCGTCAGGCGCTGGAAAGTCGAGCTTGCTCGCTGTGGCCGGCGGACTCGGTCGGCCGTCGAGTGGAACGATTGTCATCGACGGCGTGGACGTGTCGGCGATGCCGGCCCGTGCTCTCGCCAAACTTCGACGAGACAAGGTCGGCTTCGTCTTTCAGTCCGGCAACCTGATTCCAGCGCTGACGGCGCGCGATCAGCTTCGGCTGATTCCCAAGCTCACGGGGCGGCCGGGTCGCGATCCCGAGGAGTTGCTCGACTCGGTCGGTATGAGTCACCGTGCAGATCGTCGACCCGGTCAACTCTCCGGCGGTGAACGCCAGCGCGTCGGTATCGCTCGGGCATTGATGAGCAATCCCTCGCTACTGCTCGTCGACGAGCCGACGGCTGCTCTCGACCGCAAACGCAGCCATGAGGTGGTCGAACTGCTCTCGCGCGAAACTCACGAGGCAGGCGTCGCTACGATCATGGTGACCCACGATCACGACGTGCTCGGGCACTGCGACCGCATCCTCGAAATGGTTGACGGTCGGTTGCGTCAGAGCGAGTAAGCCCGCGAGGGGACTGGAGGAGATTCGGTGCCGAGGATCGATGCGCCCACTGTGGTCGAGCATCGTGCTGCTCAGCGCCGTGCCCTCCTCGACGCTGCACACGCTCTTCTGTCCGAGGCCCCGGACCGGCCGCCGGGGCTCGGTGAGGTGGCAGCGAAGGCAGGGCTCGCCAGGTCGAGTGCCTACCACTACTTCCGGTCCCGGGAAGATCTCCTCAGTGCCGTCGTCGAAGACATGTTCCCGCGCTGGAACGACAAGATCGTCGAGGCGATGGCAGGCGCAGACGATCCGGTATGGGCGTACGTCGAGGCAAACCTCCAACTGGTTGCCGACGGGGAGCATGCGATAGTCGGAGCGCTGGCGACGCTGACCCCGCAAACGTTTCGAGATTCGCGGATCATGGAAATGCACGACAGTCTTGTGCTTCCTCTGGTCGAGGCCCTCCGTCTCCGTGGCGTGTCGGACCCGAAGCTCACCGCCAAGTTGATCAACTCGCTGGTGCATACGGGTACTGAACTGATCGAATCCGGTTGCAGCATGGACGAAGTCAGGTCCGCGGTGCGTGAGGTCCTCGCGTGACGGGCACCCTCAGGCCGTAATCAGATCCATCCGAAGGTACTCGGTGATGCGGAGCAGCCTCGGAGGCTCGGACACGTCTGAGGAAAGTGCTTGAAATGCTTCGCCTTTCGCGACGAGGCGCGGGGTGCCGAGGCTCACCTCCGTCTCGTCGACGGACAGTCGAGCGCTTCCCGCTCTCAAGACGTTCTGCACCCAGTCCGAGCCTGATCCGTACACCAGAATGAAGACGTAGCCACCCTCGACCGGATAGGCGTCGAGGGGCGTCCGGTAGGTCGTGCCGGATGTGCGTCCGACGTGAGTCAGTACCGGCCATTTACCGCTCGAAATTGCACGCGGGTTGAACACTCGCTTGTTGACATGTCCCCACCATCTCGGCATCGGCATTGCGATCTCCCTTCGCGAGCGCCTTACGAACGTAAGGCTGGCTTACACCTGTAAGGGTGACTTACGCATGTAAGGTTGTCAACGTATTCGTTCCGCCGAGGGGAGTCTGTGTGTCACGGCAACCGCGACAGTCGCTGAACAGGACTCGCGTAATCGAGGGTGCGATCCGCGTTGCCGACGCGGGTGGTGTCGAGGCCGTCACGATGCGACGGGTGGCCCAGGAGCTGGGCATCGAGGCGATGTCGCTCTACCACCACGTGCCCAACAAAGATGCGATTCTCGACGGCCTCGTCGATGCGGTCTTCGAGGCGATCGACCTGCCCGACAGTGAGTGTGTGGATTGGCGAGATGCAATCCGTGGACGCGCCTTTTCCGCTCGCACAGTCCTGTCGCAGCACCGTTGGGCTCTCGGTCTGCTGGATTCGCGACGCAGCCCTGGCTCGGCGACCCTGCGTCATCTCGACGCTGTGCTCGGAGTCCTCCGGAAGGCCGGGTTCACACTCCCGATGGCCGCGCACGGAGCCTCGCTGATCGACAGCTATATCGGCGGATATGTTCTCCAGGAGGCGAATCTACCGATGAGCGCACCCGGCGACGTCGAAGAAGTTGCGAGTGACATCCTCGAGCGCCTTCCGGCTGAAGAGTTGCCCTTCCTTCACGAGATGATCGTCGATCACGGTCTGAGTCCTGATTACGACCACACGAATGAGTTCGCCTACGGTCTCGATCTCATCCTCGATGCGCTCGAGGCGCGCCGAGGCTAGCGCTGAACCGGCACGTGCTTCGTGACTATCCGGTGGATCAGACGAGCAGCCGTTCGGGCAGTGCGATTGTCGACGTCGAGGCTCGGGTTCAGTTCGGCGACATCGAGAACCGCGAGCTTTCCGCTGGACGTGACTCGATCACATACGTATTGGATGGTTTCCAGGCTGACACCGTAGGCCGCAGGTGCGCTGACGCCCGGCGCCACAGCTGCAGGCAGGACATCGAGGTCGATGGTCAGGTAGACCAGATCGACGTCGTCGAGGAAGTCTGCGAGGAACTGATCCACGACGCCTCGGCCGATCGCTCCGCATTCTTCGTCGAGCAGATAGCGAACACCGAGGCGGTGAGCCGTGTCGAACAGTGCCGTGGTGTTGCTCGGTTGGCTGATTCCGATCACGCTGTACTGATGCGAGGTGCCTGCCGCGGCTTCGTCCTCGGCGATCTGACGAAAGGGTGTGCCGGAGCTGGGTATCGGATCGCCCCGCAGGTCGAAGTGCGCATCCAAGTTGAGGATTCCGAGTTTGGCTCCAGCGGTTCGCAACTCGGAGCCCGCGACGCCGAGATACGTGCCGTAGGCGATTTCGTGTCCTCCCCCGAGAACCACGGGGAAGTGTCCCGAATCAAGCGCAGCGCTGACGGCGTTCCCGAGTGCGGCTTGACCGGCCTCGAGTTCTTCACCCGACACGGCAACGGTTCCGGCGTCCTGAATCTGCAGTGGTTCGGCCAGCGCCATGGAAGCCAACCCGGCTCGCAAAGCGTCGGGGCCATCCGCGGCACCGCGGCGGCCCTTGTTGCGGCGGACTCCTTCGTCGCTGGAGAATCCGATCAGAACACAGTCGCCGGGAGCTGTTTCGGCTGAATACGGTTGCACGGCATGATGCCACCGCAGATGCTCGGCAGTGGTGCCGTCGGAGCGCCCGGTCCACGGCTTGGGTTCGATGTCGACTGCGATCTGATGTGCCACGACGGCCTCCCGGTGAGTGTATTTCAGTAGCTTGTGGCGAGTGCGCCGTTTTTCCAGACCTCGCGCACCAGAGGGACGCCCGGGCGGTAGGCGAGGTGGAGGTACGACGGTGCATCGAGCGCGATGGCGTCGGCACGTGTTCCGAGAGAAAGGGTTCCGACGTCGGTGCGCTGCAGCGCCCGGGCGCCTCCTGCAGTGGCTGCCCAGACTGCCTCGGCGGGTGTCATGTGCATGTCTCGCACCGCAATTGCTATGCAGAACGGGAGGCTGGTGGTGTAGCAGGTGCCGGGATTGCAGTCGGCGCCGAGAGCTACGGTGACGCCGGCGTCCAGCAGTGTGCGGGCGTCGGGGTACTTGTTGCGGGTGGAGAAGTCGGCACCTGGCAACAGTGTTGCGACGGTGGAACTCTGAGCCAGGGCGTCGATGTCCTCGGCGGTGACGTAGGTGACGTGATCGACGGACGCGGCTCCCATCTCGACGGCGAGCTGAACTCCTGGCCCTTCGCCGAGTTGATTGCCGTGGACGCGGGGGATCAGTCCAGCGGCGACGCCTGCGCTGAGGACTGCATGTGCCTGTTCGCGGTTGAACGCCCCTCGTTCGCAGAAGACGTCGATCCACTTCGCGTGTGGCGCACAGGCAGGGATCATCTCGTCGCACGCCATGGCGACGTAGTCATCGGCGCGGCCGGCATATTCGGGTGGTGGAACGTGGGCGGCCAGCAGTGTGACCTCGTCGGTGAACTGTCCGGCGATCAGTGCGCTGCGTAGTTCGCTCTCGGTGTTCTGCCCGTATCCGGTCTTGCATTCGACGGTTGTGCTGCCCGAGCGCAGGGATTCGTCGAGTAGGCGTCGGACATTGGCCTGCAATTGTTCGTCGGTGGCCGAGCGCGTCGCTTCGATGGTGTTGCGAATGCCGCCGGCGGCATACTTCTCGCCCGCCATGCGAGCTGCGAATTCCTCGGCCCGCTCGCCACCGAACACCAGGTGCGAGTGACTCTCCACGAATCCGGGGAGCAGGGCCCGACCGCCGATATCCTGACCGATATCGGCAGCCGGGGCGTTGGCGGAATCGCCGACCCAAGCCACAACGCCGTCGTCGAAAACGATTGCCGCGTCGTGCCGTACGCCGAGCTTGCCCTCACCCAGAGTCGGGTCATTGGTGACGAGGGTTCCGATGTTGGTCAGAACGGTGGTTCGAGAACCATTCGTGGTCAATGTAATTCCTAACTCAGGGTGAGGTGGTGAAGCTGTTTCAGTTCTCGGTCATCGGGATTCGGACGCCGCGGGTGGCTGCCGTGTCGATGGCGTGGTCGTATCCTGCATCCGCATGCCGGATGACACCCATCCCGGGATCGTTGGTGAGAACTGCTTCGAGCTTCTTGGCTGCGAGTTCGGTGCCGTCGGCGATGCACACCTGTCCCGCGTGGATGGAGCGTCCCATCCCGACGCCGCCGCCTTGGTGGAGTGAAACCCACGAAGCGCCGGACGCGGTGTTGACCAGGGCGTTGAGCAGCGGCCAGTCGGCGATCGCGTCGGACCCGTCGATCATCGATTCGGTTTCGCGGTACGGCGAGGCGACCGATCCGGAGTCGAGGTGATCGCGGCCGATGGCGATCGGTGCGGAGAGCTCGCCCGAGGCCACCATCTCGTTGAACTTGAGGCCGGCGAGGTGGCGCTCACCGTATCCGAGCCAGCAGATACGAGCCGGAAGGCCTTCGAAGGCAACCTTTTCGCCGGCCATGGTGATCCAGCGGCGCAGGTGCTCGTTCTCGGGGAAGAGTTCGAGGATGGCCTTGTCGGTGGCCTCGATGTCCTTGGGATCACCCGAGAGCGCTGCCCAGCGGAAGGGGCCGAGGCCTTCTTCGAAGAGCGGACGGATGTAGGCGGGAACGAATCCGGGGAAGTCGAATGCACGGTCGTAGCCGGCCTTGCGGGCCTCGTCGCGGATGGAGTTGCCGTAGTCGAATACCTCGGCGCCGGCGTCCATGAATCCGACCATGGCCTTGACGTGTGCGGCCATCGCGTTGCGGGAATCTTCGGTGAACTGCTGCGGATCCTTCTCCGACATGGTCTTCATGTCGCCGAAGTCGATGCCGATCGGCAGGTAGGCGAGGGGATCGTGCGCCGAGGTCTGGTCGGTCACGATGTCGATGGGGGCCTTCATCTCCAGCAGCGCCGGGAAGATCTCTGCCGCATTGCCTTCGAGGCCGATGGAGAGTGGCTTCTTGGCATCGCGTGCCGCGGTCGCCAGTTCGAGCGCGTGCTCGATGCTGTCTGCCTTGGTGTCGAGGTACTTGTGGGCGATACGACGGTCGATGCGGGTGATGTCGCAGTCGACGCAGATCGCGACGCCGTCGTTCATAGTGACGGCGAGAGGCTGAGCGCCGCCCATGCCGCCGAGACCCGCAGTGAGGGTGATCGTTCCGGCGAGTGAGCCGTTGTAGCGCTTCTTCGCGATGGCGCCGAAGGTCTCGTACGTACCCTGCAGGATTCCCTGGGTGCCGATGTAAATCCAGGAGCCTGCGGTCATCTGGCCGTACATGGTCAGGCCGATGTCTTCGAGACGGCGAAACTCTTCCCAGTTCGCCCAGTCACCGACCAGGTTGGAGTTGGCGATCAGCACTCGCGGTGCCCACTCGTTGGTGCGGAAGACACCGACCGGCTTGCCGGACTGCACCAGCATGGTCTCGTCGTTCTTCAGCGTCTTCAGCGTGGCGACCATGGCGTCGAAGGCAGCCCAACTACGCGCTGCGCGACCGGTTCCGCCGTAGACGACGAGGCTGTCCGGGTGCTCGGCAACATCGGGGTCGAGGTTGTTCATGAGCATGCGCAGGGCACCCTCCTGCTGCCAACCGAGCGTCGTGAGCTCGGGGCCGCGGGGAGCGCGGACGGGGCGCGGCTCGTGGCCGGGGGTGCTGATTTCCATTGTGTTCTCCTAGCTTGCTGAAGTTCGAAAGACGTTGGGGGATCAGACGCGAGAGTCGGTCATCGCGGTGTGATCGGGGTAGATCATCGACGAAGGGGGATTGCTCGTGCGCTTGGCGAGTGGGTAATAGATCAGCCCGGTGAACACGATGCCGACGAGCCACGAGATGTCGGCGCCGCCGAGCATGTCCGTGACGGGGCCGGTGTACATCTTCTGGGCGAGGAACGGGATCTGGGCGAGAACGCCGGCGGCGTAGCAAGCCAATGCGGTGAAGTTCCATGCTCCGTATCGACCGTTGACGTCGTACAGCGCCGGAATGTCGATGCGTTCCTTGGAGATCAGGTAGTAGTCGATCAGATTGATCGCACTCCACGGCGTGAACACCATCAGCAACACCAGGACGAAGTTCTTGAAGTTGTCCAGGAAGTCGGCGCTGGCGGCGATGGCGATCAAGACCGAGACCGCAGTGAAACCGAGGATGTAGAGGGTGCGCGCGGTGCTCGAGATTCGAGACTGTCCGTTGAAGGCGGTGACGGTGGTCAGGATCGACATGAATCCGCCGTAGGCGTTGAGCACGTTCACCGTCAGCTTGCCGACCAGGATGACGAAGTAGATCAGGAAGGCGATGGCAGCGGGTCCGGCCAGATCTCCCATGAAGCCGACCTGGTTACCCAGGAACGCGTCGCCGGCGCAGGCCGCGACGAGAGCGCCGAAGGTCATGGACCACTGCGATCCGATGACACTACCGAGGAACGTCGACCAGAACGTGGTGCTCTCGGAAGTGCTGCGCGGCAGGTAACGCGAGTAGTCGGCGACGTACGGGCCGAAGGTGAGCTGCCAACCGGCACCCAGCGAGATCGCGAGCAGGAAGGTGACTATGTCGAAGCCCTTGATGCCGACGTACGAGGCGACGTCGTACTCGAGGAACAGTCGAACGGCCAGGTAGGAGAATCCGACGATGCCCACGACGGTGGCGATCCTGCCGACGATGTGGATCAGCTTGTAGCCGGTGACCGCGACGAATGCGGTGAGGAGACCGAAGACGACGATGCCGACGGTGGGGCTGTCGATGTGCAGGATCTTGTTGACGGCCTGTCCGGCCAACACGGTGCCGGTGGCAGCGAAGCCGAGGTACATCAGGATGACGAGAACAAGCGGTACGACTGCTCCCTTGACGCCGAACTGGGCGCGACTCGAGATCATCTGGGGGAGACCCATACGCGGGCCCTGGGCGGAGTGAAGCGCCATGACAGCGCCACCGAAGATGTTGCCGATCAGAAGTCCGACGATCGCCCAGATGGCGTCCGCGCCGAATACGACGGCGAGAGCGCCGTCGACGATTGCAGTGATCTGCATGTTGGCGCCGAACCAGAGAGTGAACTGGCTGCGCGGGGTGCCGTGTCGTTCTGCATCCGGGACGACGTCGATAGTGCGTCGTTCCGGAGTGAGGATGACCTCGGCCGGTCCATCGTGAGTCATAGGCCTGTCTTTCTGCTGCGAGCCCGTCGAGCGACGGAATCGACGTCGGGGTATTGCCCACCTTCTTCGTGCTTGGTGCTTTGCACCTTGTGCTTTGTGCGCTGGGTCACTGTCACTGCGGATAAATGTATATGCCTGTATATACAGGCGTCAATACCCGGGACCCGTTTTCGCGTAAATGCTGTGTAACACCGCGCGAGAAATCAGAAACCCTTACCCGGGTTGAGGATTCCGAGCGGGTCGAAGGCCGCCTTGATCGATCGGTGCAGTTGCATGCTGTCCTCGCCGAGCTCGAGAGAGAGCCAGCGACGCTTCAGAACGCCGACGCCGTGCTCTCCGGTCAGAGTTCCGCCGAGTTCGAGAGCACGCCGGAAGACCTCGTCCGCGGCGGTCCACACGGCTTCGGGGACCGAGCCGTCGGCAGTGCGGTCGAAGACGAAGGTCGGATGGACGTTGCCGTCACCAGCATGCGCGACAGTCATGATCTTGACCATGTGCTCGGCGGCCGCTCGGTCGATACTCTCGAGCATGTCGGGCAGTTTCGACCGCGGGACCCCGACGTCTTCCACGAGACATTGCCCGAGTCGTTCGGAAGCCGGATAGGCGAGTCGGCGAATCTCGAGTAACTGTGCGGCTTCTGCCGCGTCCTGCGAGACGGCGACGAAATCGGCGCCCGCCCTCTCGAAGTGTTTCTGCATCGCTGCGGCTGCTGCGTCGGCATCGACCCCGTCGGCCTGTGCGATCAGCATCGCGGCGGTGTTGTCTTCCAACCCGATTCGTTTCCAGTCGTCGACTGCGCGCAGCGTTGCTCGATCGATCAGCTCCAGCAGGCTCGGTCCGATCCCGTCGCGAACGACCGCGGCAACCGCGTCCGCTGCGGAGCGGAGAGAATCGAAACTGCCGACGACGGTGACCGGTGCTCTCTTGGGCTTGGGCTGCAACTTCAGCGTGGCACTCGTGACGACTCCGAGTGTTCCCTCCGAACCGACGAGAAGACTGGTCAAGTCGTATCCCGCAACACCTTTGACGGTCCTTCGGCCTGTCCGCACGATCCGACCGTCGGCGAGCACAACCTCGAGACCCAGGACTGAATCGCGGGTGACGCCGTACTTCACGCAACGCAGTCCACCGGCGTTGGTGGCGATGTTTCCGCCGATCGTGGAGATCTCGAAACTGCTCGGATCAGGGGCGTACATCAGCCCGTACTCGTCTGCTGCTCGACTGATGTCGGCGTTGATCACCCCGGCTTCCACGACAGCGAGTTGATCGTCCGGATTGACCTCGAGAATCGAGCGCATGCGAGTGGTCGAGATGACCAGGCAGCCCTCGACGGCTACCCCGCCGCCCGCCAAACCGGTTCCCGCACCGCGGGTTACCACCGGGACACGGTGAGCAGTAGCCCATTTCAGAGCCTCGGAAATGTCGGCCGCAGTTTCGGCGAGCATGAAGGCTACCGGATGGCCGGGTTCGGCGAGATGGGCCTCGTCACGGCGGTACGAGTCCATTACCGCAGGGTCGGTGATCAGGCGACTCGAACCGATCGACCGAGCAAGTTCGTGGACGGACATTCTTTTCTCCAGTCGGTCAAAGGTTGTGTGCGAGTGCATCCACAGCGGCGATCACGGCGTCTTCTGCTGCCCGCTCACCTACGGTCACCCGCACTCCCTCGCCGGGGAACATCCGGACCGAGACACCCTGCGCGACGCAGGCCGCTTCGAGTGCAGAAGCTCTCTTGCCGAGAGGAATCCACACGAAGTTGGCACCGCTCGGGACCGTCTCGACGCCGCGCAGAGCCAATTGCTCACGTAGGTGAGAACGACCCGCGGTCACCGTTTCGACTATCGAATCGGTGTGTGCCGGATCGGTCAGGGCCGCGCAGGCTGCGGCCTCGGCAACGGCGCTGAGCCCGAAGGGCGGTGCAGCGCTGCGAAGATCCGCTGCGATCGCCGAGTTGGTGACGGCATAGCCGGCACGAAGTCCGGCCAATCCGTAAGCCTTGGAGAAGGTTCGGAAGACGACGATGTTGGGAAAGGCTCGAAGCAGGTCGACGCCGTCGACATCGCTGGTCGCGAACTCCCGGTAAGCCTCGTCCAGAAGGATGAGGACGTCACCCGGGATTGCACGGGCGAACGAGACGAACTCGGCGGTCGAGAACTCGCTACCGGTCGGATTGTTGGGGTTGCAGACGAGTACCGCGCGGGTCTGCGGCGTCACCGCCGCCGCCATTGCACTCAGATCGTGCCGATGTTCGGAATCGAGTGCGACGGGTACACCGCTCGCCCCGGCGATTCCGATCAGTATCGGGTACGCCTCGTAGCTGCGCCACGGGTAGACGACCTCGGTGCCCGGACCCGTGTACGCAGTCAATACCTGCTGGAGCAGTGCCAACGACCCGGCGCCGACCAATACCTGGTCGTCGCCCACGCCCAGACGGTCGCTCAACCGAGCGATCAGCGTGTCGCCGAACAGCGACGGATACAAGTGCGAGTGTGAGGCCGCGAGATTGACGGCCTCGAGAATGGCCGCCGAGGGTGCAACCGTCGACTCGTTGCTCGACGCCCGCCACCGAACCTGCTCGAGGCCGGCGGCTTTGGAGTATCGAGGGAGTGCTTCGATTTCGGGTCGGGGGCGAGGCCTCAGCGCACCGGGCGCGCTCATGCCAGGGCGCCGATCGCGTTCTCCGCGGCCGCAACAAGTGCACCCGATGCCGCCAAGTCCACCGCGGCCTCGATCTCGGGGGACAGAAAGCGATCGGTACCCGGCCCCTGCACCTTCTCGCGCAGGGTCCGAAGGACGGCTCCGGTGGCGGGGGAGGGCTCGAGTGGGGAGCGCAAATCGATTCCTCGTGCTGCAGTCAGTATCTCGATCGCGAGAACTCGGGTGAGACCGTCGATGGACCGGCGGAGCTTGCGTGCACCCGACCATCCCATGGAGACGTGATCTTCCTGCATGGCCGAGGAGGGAATCGAATCGACACTGGCCGGGCTCGCGAGTCGCTTGAGTTCGGACACGATGGCAGCTTGTGTGTACTGCGCGATCATCAGTCCGCTGTCGACACCGGGGTCGTCGGCGAGGAAGGGGGTCAGACCGTGATTGCGTGCTACGTCGAGGAAGCGGTCGGTTCGGCGTTCGCTGATACCCGCGACATCCGCGGTCACGATGGCGAGAAAGTCCAAGACGTAGGCCACGGGAGCTCCGTGGAAGTTACCGTTCGACCGAACCCTTCCGTCGAGAGTGACGACGGGATTGTCGACAGCACTGGCCAATTCGCGCCCGGCAACCAGTCGGGCGTGATCGACGGTGTCGCGTGCGCCGCCGGCAACCTGCGGTGCGCACCGCAGTGAGTACGCGTCCTGAACTCTGGTGCAGTCAGGGCCCGCATGGCTGGCGACGATCGGGGAGTCGGCAAGCAAGCGCACCATGTTCGAGGCGGCCGCGCCCTGTCCGGGGTGGGGGCGAAGCGCCTGAAGATCGGCGGCGAACACTTGATCGGTGCCGAGCAAGCCCTCGACGCTCATAGCGGCAGCGATGTCGGCCAACTTGAGCAGATGATCGAGATCGGTGATCGCAAGGGCCAGTTGACCGAGCATCCCGTCGGTACCGTTGATCAGTGCGAGGCCTTCCTTCTCGGCCAGAACCACCGGTTCGAGACCATGGGCAGCCAATGCCGTTGCCGCATCGGTGAGTTCACCGTCGGCGGTGCGGACGAAACCTTCACCGATGATTGCCATCGCCACATGCGCCAGTGGTGCCAGATCTCCCGAGCATCCGAGGCTGCCGTATTCGTGCACCACCGGGGTGATGCCTGCGGTGAGTAGGTCGGCGTACGCCTGTGCGACTACAGGGCGCACTCCGGTCCGCCCGGTGGCGAGCGTCGACAGACGCAGAAGCATCAAGGCCCGGATCACTTCGCGTTCGACTTCCGGTCCCGAACCTGCCGCATGTGAGCGGATCAGGCTGCGCTGCAACTGTGTCCGCAGATGCGCCGGAATGTGCCGGGTGGCAAGTGCGCCGAATCCGGTGGAAACTCCGTAGACCGGTGTGGGGTCTGCGGCCAGGGCTTCGATGCGTGCACGACTTTCGGCGATCGCGGCCAGTGATTCCGCGGTCAATGCAACGCCGTATCCGTTGCGCGCGACGTCGACGACGTCGGCGATGGTGACAGCGCCGATTCCGACCTCGATGGTTCGGGTGGCTGTCTGGGTGGCAGGGGTGGCGTTCATGGGACTCCAATGATGATGCGTGGCTATCTAACAAAGTCTTGTATACGAGACTCTAGTCTTGAATATGAGACGAAAACAAGGCCCGCAAAGTACGGAACGGAGAAATTGGCTACATGTCTGCGGTCGGGGTCTCCACCATTCGATCTCCGAGATCGGCGGAGAACTCGGCGCTGACGGCGCGCACTCGGTCGGCGATCAGGGCACTCTCCTCGGCCGATTTGGAGCCGGAGAGGAAGGTGACGCCGAGAGCTGCGACCGGACGACCGTCCCGTGTGATCACGGGGCTGGCGATGCAGTTGATCCCGGATGTCGTCGCATTCTCTTCGACCGCATATCCGCTCTCACGTGCTGCGGCGAGCAGTTCTCGCAGTTCGGCGAGCGTCGACGGACCCGTTCCGGTCCGCGTCGGCCAGGTGTACCCCTCGTAGAGCGCGCTGATCTGTTCCGCATCCAGACGGCTCAGAATCGCCCGCCCGACTGCGGTGAGATGCGCCGGAAGGCGGGTCCCGATCTCGGTCACCAACCGAACGCCGGGCTTCAGAGGTTCACGTTTGTCGAGGTAGATGACGTCAGAACCCTGAAGTACCGCCAGATGGGAGGTCTCGTCGGTCGACTGAGTGAGTGCCAGCATGAATCGTTGGCCCTCACGGTGAAGTGGGCCGGACCGCATGTACGACGCACCGACTTCGAACGCCGAGACACCCAGGGTCCAGGCGCGTTGATCAGCCCAGTACGAGACGAACCGTCGATCCCGCATGACATTGAGGAGGTGATGCGTCGTACTCTTCGGCAGCTCGAGGGCGCTGGAGATTTCTGCCGTCGCCAGCGGCACACCCCGGCGGGCCAGGAGATCGAGCACGTCGAGCACGCGCTCAGCAGATTTCACGCGGCTCGTCGTCATATGGGGTGTGTCCTTACGGGTAGGGCTGAGGTGGGAGCGGGGAACCACATTGTCTCGGATACGAGACTGAATCGCCAAGTGCTCGGGGTGGTCAGGGTGTCTGGCTGCCGAGTTCCGCGGACAACCGGGCGCAGTGCTCCACCAAGACACGACCGTGGCTGGCGCAGACCTCGTCCGTCAGACGGAATGTCGGGCCGACGACGCTGAGCGCTCCGGCTATCTGACCGACCGCGTTGTAGATCGGCGCGGCAACTCCGGTCGAGTGATCCTCGATGGTGTCGTGCGCAATGGCGTACCCGCTCTCGCCTACCTTGCCGCTCAACGCTGCGCCGACGGCGGTGCCGTCCAGGGGAACGCTCTGGCCCACCCACCCCATGTGGCGGATCGCGTGCGTGCCCTCGATCTGATCGAGATACAGCGCAGTGTCTTTCGGTCCCTTCGTCGACAGGTAGGTCGACTCTCTGGTGGTTTCGGCGATGGCCTTCATCGCGGGCCGCGCTCTCGGCAACAGTTGATTGTCACCGAGAGCGCGAGCCCCGATCTGTAGTAGCCGCGGGCCGACGCGATAGACGTTGTCCTCGCCGCGGACGACGAACTCGGTTTGTTCGAGGCTTCTGATCAGGCGAAGCGCGGTACTGGTTGCCAGATCGGTTGCCTTGGCGGCGTCGCCGAGCGTCAACCCGCCGTGCTCGACGATCGCACCGAGAAGTTCGAACGTGCGATTCGCGCTGCGGGTCACGTCGCCGGGGGCCATGTCCTACTCCAAGTGCCGAGGGATGTCTGCGCTGAATCTATCGCGAGCCCGGCAGTACCTCACCGTGGTGCTCGTCCAGCAGGGGACTGCGGCGGACATCGGGGCGTCGGCTATCACCGAACACGACGGGTTGTCGTACGTAGGAGATTTTTCCTGCTACCGGGTGCTCGAACGATTCGACGACTCCGCGATACTCGGCCTGCGCGGAGGTGAGTGCCTGCTGGACGTCCCAGATTTCCGAGCCGGCGAGGCCCGCGTCGCCGAGAATACCGACCACGTCGGCGACGGTCTTTCCGGCAGCCCAGTTTTCGATCTCCTTGCGCAGTGCCGGTTCGTTCTCGGTCCGGGCGGTGTCGTCGGCAAATCGGGGATCTGCGATCAGGTCGACGCGATTCATCGTCTGCGCCAGCTTCTCGAAACCCGACTGGCTCGCAACCGCGAGGACGAAGAGTCCGTCGTCGGCCTTGTAGGTGTCGAACGGTGTTGACACCGGATGACGGTTGCCGACGCGTGGGGGAGTGAGCCCGGTGGATTGCAGTTGGCTGTGTGCTGTCGGCAGCATGGCGAGCATGCTGTCGAACATCGCGACGTCAAGGTGCTGCCCGAGTCCGCTCGCCCGTGCACTCAGCAGGGCGGTACTGATTCCCCAGGCGGCGAACAGCCCGGCGACCAGGTCTCCGAACGACTCACCCAACCGTGTCGGCCCGGATTCCTCCGAACCGGTGATGCTCATGATTCCCGAAAGAGCCTGGACTACAAGGTCGTAGGCGGCGGCTCCGGACATGGGCCCGTCCTGTCCGAAACCGGAGATGGACGCGTACACGATCCGCGGATTGCGAGCCCGCGCAGCCTCGTAGTCGATTCCCAGGCGCTTGGTGACGCCGGGGCGAAAGTTTTCGACGACGACGTCGGCGGTCTCGATGAGCGTCAGCAGCGCCTCACGGTCCTCGTCGTTCTTGAGGTTGAGTGCCACCGAACGCTTGCCACGATTGAGCACGTTGAAGTAGATGCTCTCGCCGTCGCGGAACGGGCCGAGGTGCCGAGAGTCTTCACCGTGTTCGGATTCGATCTTGACGACGTCCGCACCGGCGTCGGAAAGCAGTGCGGTGCAGTAGGGTCCGGCAAGGACGCGCGAGAGGTCGATGACCCGGATGCCGTCGAGTGGGGGAAGTGCAGTCATGTCCGCGCCTTTCAGAACTCGGTGGAACGCGGCGACGGAGCATTGCCGGCAATGGTGAGCAACTGGATCTGCGAGGTGCCCTCGAAGATGCGGAGAATGCGGCAATCGCGGTACAGGCGTTCGATTTCCGATTCGCGCATGAAACCTGCGCCACCGTGGATCTGTACGGTTTGATCGACGATCGAGAAGCAGGCTTCGGTGGCGACGTACTTCGAAATCGATGCGGCGCGGCGGATGTCCTGACCGGCGTCCTTGACGTCGGCGGCCCAGTCTGCGGTGACGCGTGATGCGACAAGTTGCGCGTCGCAGCCACCGAGGAGTAGCTGGATTGCCTGGAAGTCGAAGATCGGCGTGCCGAACTGCTTTCGCTCCGTTGCGTACTCGCGTCCCAGTTCCCAAGCGCGCAGAGCGATGCCGTTTGCCATTGCCGCTACGTCGATGCGTGCTCGGTTCAGGGCGGTCAAGGCAATGTTGCCGCCGCGACCTTCGGTGCCGATCACGGAGTCGAGCGGCAGAACGACGTCGTCGAGGTAGACGGTGTACGTCGGGGCCGAACGAATTCCCATCTTGTCCTGCGGCTCCGAGTAGCTGATTCCCGGAGTTCCCTTGGGGACTACGAAGGCGGTGATGCCTCGGAATCCTGCGCTCGGGTCCGTCTTGGCGAAGAGCACGACCAGGTCGGCTTCCTTGGCGTTGGAGATGTACGTCTTCGATCCGGAGAGATGCCAGCCGTCGTCCTCGCGTCGGGCGACGGTACGCATCGAGGCGATGTCGGAGCCGGCATCGGGTTCTGTGAGTGCAAAGCCGGCCAGTAGTTCGCCCGACGCGAGCTGGGGCAACCAGCGATGCTTCTGCTCTTCGGAGCCGCCGACGAGAATCGGCTCGAGGCCCAGGTAGTGGGCGGTGTAGATCGATGCCAGCGCGGCGTCGGTGCGTGCAACTTCTTCGATGGCGACCAGTTGGGTTCGTGTCGACAGACCCAGGCCGCCGAATTCCTCGGGCACGGAAATGCCCATGAGGTCCTGCTGCCCGAGGCGCTTGACCAGCTGCGCCGGGAACTCCTTGGACTCGTCGCGTGCGGCTGCTCCTGGGTGGATCTCGGCGTTGGCGAAGGCTCGGACAGTGCTGCGGAACTCTGCGAGATCGACGCTGTCGGTGTCGGGCGCGGTCTGGGTAGTCACGGGGGCTCCTTCGAGGCGGAATAGTTACGAATTTCATCTAATGAAATCTAATTGCCACTAGTTGGCATGGACTGACTATGGCCGAGGGTGGCGAATTTGTCCAGGGGTGAATTTGTTGTGTCGCGGCTCACGTTCTGCAATGATCAACTTGTCTAAGCCTGTATAGACAAGTTGATTGCGGATCGAACCCACTACAAGTCGGAAGCAGCGTGGCTTTCGACGGAAGGTGCTGACATGAGCCTCGTTTCAGTCGACACGACACCGGACTCCGAGAATGTGAGGAGGGTGTCCAGTACGTATTTCGAGGGCTTGTCGGCGGATCGATACGCTGCGCTCGCCGAAGACCGCAAGCTGGCGATTGTCGCCGCGCACATGGACCTTTCGCGTCGACGAGGACACAACTCGTCGATCTCGCGACTCGCGCCGGCCGGGGAGTTAGGGGATGGCCCCGCGATTCAATACGTCGGCGACGACATGCCGCAGCTCGTCGAAGCGGTCTTGGCGACACTTGCCCGTGCCCGCGTGGAACCTGAATTCGTGGTGCACCCCGTGCTTCGCACAGCCGTACAACCGGCGCACAGCACCGAAGACGCCCGGGCCGGGGAGCGCACCGAATCATGGATCCACATAGGACTACCCGCACACTGTTCGGACGCGCAGGCGCAGGTGATCGCGGACGACGTCGCCGGAATCCTCGACCGTATCGCGCGTGCCTTCCGCGATTCCGTGCCCCTGCGGGACCTCGTCGACGAGGCGCGCGAGCAACTGGACTCGAACGGCTACGCCGAAGAAGCTGACTTTCTCCGGTGGTGCAGCGCCGGAAACTTCAGTGTCATCGGTGGTGCGCGAACTGTCGACAGTGACGAGCCGTACGCCATCGGCGTGCTCCCCGATCCAACCGGCTCTTCGGATTCGAAAGCGGCGCCCCTCGCGATTGCAGTGGTGTACCTCCGGCAAGGGTTCGGTGGATCCGAATACGCCACCGAGATCGACGTGTCCGTCGGCGACCGTGCGTACCGATTCGTCGGGTTCTTCACCGCGACCGGTATCGTCGCCGACGTCAGGCTAACCCCGCTCGTGCGAGGACGCGTCGCAGACATCTTCGAGGCCTCAGGATCCACCGTCGATTCGTTTGTCGGACAATCGATGCTGGCAGTGATTCAGTCGATTCCGGTCACAGTGCTCCTGGCGGCCGAGCCGGCCCGAATCGCGGACGCGCTGGACGAACTCACTTCCGTGGACGGCCGCACATCGATCCATCTGTTCTTGCAACCGGTGGGAAGTTCCCCGGCGACAGGGCGAGATCAAGAGTTGTCGGCTTTGCTCTTCGTTCCGCGCGAGAAATTCAGTACGACGATCAGAACAACGGCCGAGTCGGTACTCTCCGACGCACTCGGTGCCCACAATATCGAGTTCTCCAGTCGAGTCTCGGAATCCCCCTTGGCCGTCGTACATTTCACGGCCACAGTCGGCGGCGGCGCGAACTTCGCGTCGGCGCGACAAGCACGGGAGATTCGGGACCTCGTCGTCGACGCGTGCCTGACGTGGGACGAACGATTCGTTCTGGATGCTTCGCACTACGACGAGCGGCGCAGGCGTGCTCGGTTCGCCGAGCGAGTTCCGGCGGCATACAAGCAGGATTTCGACGCTGTCCGAGCCGCCGAGGACATGGCGGTGTTCGAGGGCCTCGCGCCCGGAGAAGTAAGTCCACGGTTGGCCCGATCTGTCGACGGACCGGGTACTCACCGTCTCGGGCTGTACGTCTCGGGTGATCCGCTCTCGCTGGGCGAGGTGCTGCCCGTATTGCAGAGCCTGGGCGTCGAAGTGGTCGACGAACGTCCGTACGAGATCGCACCGGTGGGAACCGAACAGTCCAGGATCTACGAGTTCACGCTCGACTATCCGAGTGCTCCGGTCGAAGGCTTCGACAACTTTGCCGCGCGATTCGCGGCGACGTTTGCCGCGGTTCGAAACGGTGACGCCGAGCCGGACTCGTTCAACGAATTGGTCGCGATCGCGGGACTCGGCTGGAAACAGGTAGTGGTGCTGCGGGCATACGCGGAGTTCTTGCAGCAAGCGGGATTTCCTTACAGCACCGGTCGCGTCGCCGAGGTACTTGCCGATCATCCCGAGATCGCCGGCAGATTGTGCGAATTGTTCGAGAGCCGTTTCGATCCTGGCGTCGTCGACGGAGATCGAGGTGCACGTGCAGCAGCGGACGTGGAAACGGCCGTGGCGCAGGTGCAAGGACTCGACGCCGATCGGATCCTGCGCGCATTGTCCGAACTGGTCCGTAACACGTTGCGTACCAACTATTTCGTGTATCCCACTCAATCGCTCGGCGCGCTCTCGTTGAAGTTCGATTCGGAGAAGCTGTCCGTATTGCCTTTCCCTCGACCGAAGTTCGAGATATTCGTGTACTCACCCGATGTAGCAGGTGTGCACCTTCGTTTCGGTACGGTGGCTCGCGGCGGCTTGCGCTGGTCGGATCGGAAAGAGGACTTTCGCACCGAGGTACTGGGATTGGTGAAGGCGCAGGCAGTCAAGAACGCAGTCATCGTGCCTGTCGGAGCGAAGGGCGGATTTGTCGTCAAACGCCCACCGGTTCCAGGGCTGGGCGCAGACGCAGACCGAGAAGCCGCGTTGGCGGCCGGGATCGATTGCTACCGATCCTTCATTCGCGGACTACTCGATCTGACCGACAACGTCGACAAGCAGAGCGGGGCCGTTGTCGCGGCGCGGCGGGTCGTTCGCCACGACGGAGACGACACGTATCTTGTTGTCGCCGCGGACAAGGGAACTGCGAAGTTCTCCGACATCGCGAACGAGGTTGCCGCGGAGTACGGATTCTGGCTCGGCGACGCCTTCGCGTCCGGCGGGTCGGTCGGCTACGACCACAAAGCCATGGGTATCACGGCGAAGGGCGCCTGGGAAAGTGTCAAGCGGCACTTCCGTGAGCTCGGCGTCGATACCCAGCACGATGACTTCACCGCGGTGGGGATCGGAGACATGAGTGGCGACGTCTTCGGCAACGGTATGTTGTGCAGCAAGCACATTCGCCTGATCGCGGCGTTCGATCATCGGCACGTGTTCGTCGATCCGGACCCGTCGCCTGAGCGCTCGTACGACGAGCGATCACGTCTCTTTGCGCTCCCCCGATCCTCGTGGGCCGACTACGACCCGACCTTGATCAGTGCCGGCGGCGGAGTGTGGGAACGCTCGGCGAAGCGCGTTCCGATCAGTGACGAGATACGAGAGGCACTGGGCCTCGAGGACGACGTCACCGACCTGACTCCACCGCAACTGGTTCGGGCGATTTTGCGGTCCCCGGCAGATCTGTTGTGGAACGGCGGCATCGGAACGTACGTCAAGGCCTCCGGTGAGTCCGACCTCGAAGTCGGCGACAAGAGCAACGACGCCGTTCGGGTGAACGGCAACGAAGTGCGTGCCCGAGTGATCGGTGAAGGAGGCAATCTCGGCCTCACCCAGGCCGGACGGATCGAATACGCACGCGGCGGTGGACGGATCAACACAGACGCCCTCGACAATTCGGCCGGAGTCGATTGTTCCGACCACGAGGTGAACATCAAAATCCTTCTCGACTCCCTGATCAGCTCAGGCGTCGTCACGGACTCACGTCGTGACGCACTACTCGAATCGCTGACCGACCAGGTCGCAGAACTCGTTCTCGCAGACAACCGTTCGCAGAACGAACTGATGGGTACCACGCGGGCGGATGCGGGGGCGATGATCGGTGTGCACGGCAGAGTGATTTCCAACCTCGAATCGCGCGGGATCGTCGACCGTGTCATCGAAGGGTTTCCGACCAAGAAGCAGTTCGCCGCGGCCGAGAAGTCGGGAACGGGGCTGACGTCGCCGGAACTCGCCACACTGATGGCCCACGTCAAGCTCGATCTGAAATCCACGCTGTTGGCGGGAAGCTCGATCGACAACCAGATCTACCGCCAGGTGCTGGCGAACTATTTTCCGGAGGGCGTTCGAGTTGCAGGGGGTGACGCCCTCGACCGGCACCCACTTCGTCGCGAGATCGTCGCGACAGTGCTGACGAACAACGTCATCGATCGAGGCGGCATCACCTATGTGTATCGGCTCGGTGAAGAAGTCGGCGCTGATCCGGAAGACGCAGTACGTGCCTTCACTGTGGTCTCCGAGGTGTTCGGACTGTGGAAGTTGTGGCACGACATCAGCGAAGCCTCGCTCTCGACCGCAGTGTCCGACGAGTTGATCCTGCTCACCAGGCGACTGCTCGACCGGGCGTCACGGTGGATGCTGACACGTCGTCCGCAACCGCTGGCCGTCGGGGCCGAGATCAGCAGATTCGGTGATCGCATCGCGGAGGCGTCGGCAGAGCTCGATGACTGGCTGGTAGGCGCAGATCAGCGGAACCTGGCTGCGCGAACGGTCCTCATCACGGACAAGGGCGCGCCGGAGAACCTGGTCAGGCGAGTGGAGATATTGCTCGATCAGTTCGGACTGCTCGACGTGGTGGAGATCGCGGACCTTGCCGATCGGACGATCTCGGAGACCGGCGAACTCTATTTCCGGCTCGGTGAGCATGTTGGGCTCGTCCCGATGCTCAATCGAGTGTCGGCATTGAGCAAGGACGGAAAATGGAACGCGTTGGCGAGGTTGTCGTTGCGGGACGAGTTGTACTCGACGGTGCGGGCCCTGACCCTCGACGTCTTGGCCGACGCGGAAGCGGGTGACACGACAGCGGAAAAACTCTCGAGGTGGGAAGAAAGGAATGCGTCGAGAATCGAGAGGTCCACTCTCGCGCTCGCAGAGATCGAGGCGTCCGGGCAACACGATCTTGCTGCGCTTTCGGTTGCGACGAGCCAATTGCGGCGCATGGTGGGTTAGGTCCGGCGCGGACGCTCGCGGATGGATCGGAAAGGTGCACGAGGCGGATAGACTTCGGAGGCCGAACGGGAGAACCGACTCGGTGGTTTTCGACGAACGGGTGGTGGCGATGGCGATTGCCGAAGTGGACGCAGAACTCGCCGTGCTGTTCAACGAGGCAGGCGGCGAGTCCGCCCCTGCCTACGAACGGGTCAAGAACCTCGTGGTCTCGCAGATCAACTCGGGTCGGTGGACCGAAGGCGATCAGCTGCCTTCGGAGAATCAACTGGTCAGTGCGCTGGGGTTGTCACGAATGACGATCAATCGAGCGCTTCGCGAACTCACCAGCGACGGTCTGATCGTGCGGATGATGGGGGTCGGTACTTTTGTCGCCGCCACGAAGACCGCGTCCCCGCTGTTCGAAGTCAAGAACATCGCCGACGAGATTCAGCGCCGCGGCCACCGTCATCGAACCGAGGTCGTCTTCGTTCGTGAGGAAGAAACCGACCACGGGCAGACGTTCCTTCGTGAATCGGTGGGCAAACGGGTGTTCCATTCGCTGATGGTGCACTTCGAGGACGAAACTCCGATTCAGGTGGAAGACCGATTCGTGAATCCGAACGAGGCGCCAGACTATCTGCGCCAGGACTTCACCGCGATCACCCCCAACAACTACTTGAGTGACGTTGCGCCTCTGGTTCGCGGCGAGCATGTCGTGGAAGCGGTGTTGGGTAGCCCGGACGAATGCGAGCTGTTACGCATCGATCGCGGGGAACCGTGCCTGCTGATTCGCCGCCGCACGTGGTCGGCTAACGGATTGGTCAGCGCGGCGCGCTTGATCCATCCGGGTTCACGCAATCGCTTGGAAGGAACCTTCGAGCGTTGATCGTTTCGAATGGCGAATCCTGAACACTCGCTCGTCGGATTGCACCATTTTCGGGGCCGACTTCGGTGCAATCGACCAGGACGTGACTGCGAGCACACTGAGATCATGGGTGGACGGTTATTGCTTCCGCAACCTCACTTCCCGACGAGTGAGACCTGAGCGGATCCCAGCAACGCCGTCTACGCCGCTCGCTTCCATGATCGAAGGAGTTCGACCTGTGACCGACTTGCCCAAGGACCTACTTGTCGCCCCGAAGTGGCAGGAACGCCTCGACGAACTGGCAGCCAAGCATTCGGTACCGGGCGCGCAGGTCGGTGTGATCGCGCTGGGCGAAGACGGCGCAGCGGACATCCGTGTCATCACCACCGGAGTGACGAGCCTGAACACGCGCGTTGACGTCGACGCAGACACCCTGTTCCAGTACGGATCCGCGAGCAAGATCTGGACGACGACGCTGATCATGCAGCTCGTCGACGAGGGCAAGCTGACGCTGGACACCCTGGTGGTGGAGGTGCTTCCGGAGTTCACGATCGCGGATCCTTCCAACACGAAGGAAATCACGATCCGCCAGTTGCTCACGCACACAAGCGGTATCGACGGAGACCTGTTCAACGACACCGGTGACGGTGACGACTGCGTCGAGAAGTACGTCGACGAACTCGCGACCGCGATCAGCGTCACCGAGCCCGGCGGGCATCTGAGTTACAGCAACGCGGGTTTTGCCGTTGCCGGCCGCATCGTCGAGGTCCTTCGTGAGATGACGTGGGACGAGGCGTTGGTCGAATATCTCTGGAAGCCACTCGGATTGACGCACATCATCACCAAGGCCAAGGACGCGCCGCTGTTCCGCACGGCCGTCGGCCACGTGGCCAACCCGGATCGGACGTCGCCGGACAAGGTGATTCCGACCAAGCAGTGGCTGCTTCCGCGCGGTATCGGTCCGGCCGGGATCATCACCGGATCGGTCAGCTCGCTCCTGACCTTCGGTGCTGCACACATGCGTGACGGACTCGCATTGACGGGTGAACGCATTCTGTCCGAAGAATCCGCGCGCCTGATGCGCACTCCGCAATTCGACCTGACCGCGGTCTCGAGCGTCGATCAGGCCTGGGGCCTCGGCTGGATCCTGTCCGACTGGGGCGGCGTGACGTCCGCGCAGCACGGTGGTGCGACGATCGGCCAGATCACTCGTTTTCACACCTTCCCCGAGCTCGGTCTCGCCATGGCCGTGGTGACCAACTCGCGTGGCGGCGGCGCCCTGGCCCACGACATCGAGAAGGAGATCGCCCAGGAGCTCGATCTCGTTCTGCCGGAACCGAAGTCCGAGCCGAATGCGGAAGACATCGACCTGTCGCACATTCTCGGAACCTATGAATCGACAACCGTGCGAATCGAACTCACGCGCGGCGAGGACGGCGGATTCCAGGTGCAGAACTTCGCCAAGGTCGAGATCGACGGCGAGCCGCCGGCTCCGCCCACCAAGGTCGTACCTCTGTCCGCCTCCAGGTTCTTGATCAGTAACGAGAGCGCTTCGGGTGAGATGGCTCATCTCACGATCGATGGCGAGCAATATCTCTACATGACAAGGCTTTTCAAGAAGATTTCCGACTAGTCGCGGCGAGATGATTCTCTCCGCTGAATGAAATCTCGGGCAGGTCGAAGGCGATGAGGGCCCTCGACCTGCCCGCACTACTTTTCGAGGAAAACTCATGATGAAACCTCTCGCTCCTTTTCCGGACGTGAATCACCCCGCGGCACTGGATGCTTACGGCCTTGCGCCGGTCATCGACGGTCACAACGATCTGGCCTGGACGGCTCGCGAAACTGCCGCATACTCGGTGGAGAATCTCGAGAAGGATTCCATCTTCCAAACCGACATCGACAAACTCGGTCGCGGCGGCGTCGGTGCGCAGTTCTGGTCGGTTTACACCCCGTGTGACAGGACGGAGCCAGAGGCGGTTCAGTACACACTCGAACAGATCGACTACGTGTACCGGATGATCGAGCGATATCCGGATACTTTCGAATTCGCGCGTACAGGTGACGACGTGCGTCGCATCTGGAGCGAGGGCAAGGTCGCGTCCTTGTTGGGCGCGGAGGGCGGTCACAGCATCGGCAGCTCGCTCGGTGTCCTGAGAATGATGGCGCGCCTTGGTCTTCGGTACATGACGCTGACGCACAACGACAACACCGGGTGGGCGGACTCCGCGACGGACACTCGAGTACACGGCGGGCTGACCGACTTCGGTCGCGAGATCGTGCGCGAAATGAATCGGCTCGGCGTACTCGTCGACCTGTCGCACGTCTCGGTGGAAACGATGAGAGATGCCATCGAGACGTCGTCGGCGCCGGTGATTTTCAGCCATTCGTCGTGCTCTCAGCTATGCGGTCACCCCCGTAATGTTCCCGACGACGTCATGCGACTGCTCGCGGACAACGGCGGGGTCATCATGATCGCCTTTGTACCCATGTTCCTTTCTGCCGAGTACAACGAGTGGTTCAAAGGCGGGCGAGTCGGCCCACGACCGGCGATGACAGTGGACCATCTCGCCGACCACGTCGAGCATGCCCGAGACGTCGCGGGCATCGACCACATCGGTTTGGGCAGTGACTACGATGGGTTCGACGACTTTCCGGACGGTATGCAGGACGTATCCGGTTTCGCGGTGTTGATAGACCGTCTGGCGGAACGCGGTTGGTCCGCGGAGGACTTGGCAAAGCTGATGGGCAACAACGTGTTGCGTGTGCTCGACGAGACCAGTGCGGCCTCGATGTCGAGCCTTTCCTAGCCGTATCGACGCCCGAGAAGATGAGGATGAGAATGAAGAAGATTCGTACCGTTGCACTGAAGCTGGTTGCTTCGGTGTCCGTAGTTCTGGTTGTGCTGGTATCGATAGCGCTCGTATTCAATGTCGGCTCCAGCAAAGCGAGCGTTCCGGCCGGGGAGACGGGCAACCAGTTCGTGTCCGTCGACGGAAAGAACATGAGCTACTCGATCCGCGGCAACGGCGATCAGACCATAGTGCTGTTACCCGGGTTCGGAACGTCCGCACCGATTCTCGACTTCACACCGCTTGTCAACGAGCTCGCACCCGACTACCGCGTCGTCACGATCGAGCCCTTCGGTTACGGCTACAGTGACGGAACGGACAAGGACCGCACGACTGCGAACATCGTCGAAGAGATTCATACGGCAGTACAGTCGCTGGGAATTGACGAATACATCCTCATGGGGCACTCGATCACTGGTCTCTATGCGCTGGACTACACCGCGAAGTACCGTGACGAGGTCACCGCATTCGTGGGTATCGACAGCAGTGTTCCAGGGCAGCCGAACATGGATACCAAATTCCCGATCGACGCACTCCGAGTTGGAAGGCAATTGGGCTTGGCGGAATTGCTGTCCAAGGTCGTCGGTGGTGAAGCCTCGGACGAGTACCTCGATCCCGCCGCAAAGGACGAGATGCGACAGTTGACTGCGAAGAACAACTTCAGCGATACCTATCTCAACGAGATGGATCATCTTTCCAGTAACTTCGCTGAAGCAATCGGCAAGACGTTCCCAGCCGATCTTCCGATTCTGTTGTTCGCCGTGAACAATTCAGAAGTTCAGGGCTGGACAGAGCTGCACGAGGGGCAGGCAGCCTCCGTCGATCACGGAGAGGTGATCTTGCTGGACGGAGACCACTACCTGCACCACACCAGGTCGAAGGAAATCGCCGAGAACCTCGGAAGGTTCTTGGGTGAGCTGAACTGAATCCGGGAGGACGTTAAAGTTGGAGGCGGGGCCATCGAGTCGAGATGGTCCCGCTTCTTTCTTCTCCACTGATCGTTCGGAGGCATTGTGGCGCAGACCTGGTCACGCGAAGAACTGGTGAGCGAGCTGGACTCGGCGTATTCGAAACTCGAAGCGTTACTCGACGGCGTCGCCGAGGCCGATGCGTTCGACGCCGTTGCCGTCGACGCGTGGACGGTGCACGACGTACTCGCTGTGCGTGTCTGGTGGGCAGAGGCCGTCGCAGAGTGGATAGGTGCCGGGCTGCGAGACGAGGCTCCGCAGACGCCGGCGGCGGGTTACAAGTGGACGCAAACACCCGCACTGAACCAGTCGGTTGTCGACGCGAGCATCGACATTCCGGCTCAGGAGCTTCGTGACCGCTTGGGAGCTGCTGTTGCGATGTTGCGCAACTACATCGAGACCCTTGACGACGATCAACTGCTGTCGGTCGGGGTTTTCTCGTGGACCCGGACGTGGCCGGTCTCGAGGTGGATCGCCGTCAACACGATCACCCAATACGCGTCGTTGTCGAAAATGATTCGGCGAGTGCTGAAGTCGAACAATCAGCCCTGAAGTCGATGCATCCGCCATACGTCCGGTCCGTCGGGGAGCGAGGTCTGGCCGACGATCGTGAAACCGAACCGTTGGTACAGCGGTAGATTTCGTTCGGTCGACGTATCGAGCCAGCAATTCTGTTCGGTTCGATCCAGTTCCGCCAAAGCATGTTTCAGTAGCGCAGAACCCAATCCGGTTCCGCGTGAGCGCGGCGTCGTACCGATCGTTGCCAACGACCACGCGTTGTCGGGGACGGGAAGCGCAGACAGTTGTTCGTCAGCCTGAAGAACGCGCTCGAACCGATCTCCGTGCAGTTCGACGATCTTCTCGACGGTCGCTTCATCAGGCTCTGGAGCGTCCGGCGGCAGGACTGCGATGACGCCGTTGACGGAATCGTCGATGTAGGAACGCCCGAACGGTAGTGCCAGGTGTTCGAGATAGATCCGTTGCAGAGTCGCGACGCGTTCCACGTGGGCGTCCTCGGCGACGCACCAGTTCGTCCAGGGGTAGTCGGCAAACGCCTCGCCGAGAACCTCGGCGGCACGGTCGAGGTCGTCGATGGACAGCGGTCGAACAGAATTCTGCATAGTGCCACTTCAGCACAGTGGAGTCTTCTGTCGCCACTCGATTTCGGCGGTGTAGCAGGTGCGCGGGCCGTGGTCACGTACTTGTGAGTTCATTCAAGAAAGTTGGACGCGGCTGTCGATCCTGCGTTCACTGGTAGTGATCGGGTAATCGCCGAGCTGTCAACTTCGGGCACATGAGATCCGGGTACGGCGATTCCCCGCGAAGGGAATGAATATGAACAGGCTCGAAGGCAAAAATGTAGTGATCACCGGCGCCGCCAGCGGAATCGGTCGTGCAGCAGCACAACTCATGGCGGCAGAAGGCGCCAAGGTACTGGTCGCCGACCTCGATCCAGCTCGAGCGGAGGAAGCGGCGGCGGCGATACGCGAGACCGGCGGCACTGCGCTGGGTTTCGGCGTCGATGTCATGAACGAGGACTCTCTGGCAGCGATGATCGAAAAGGCGGTCGCCGAATTCGGCGGCATCAACGTCCTGTGTAATCACGTGGGCGGTAGTAACCCGCGCAAGGATCTCGACCTGCTCCGGATGGACTTGGACGAGTGGGATCGCGTGATGTCGCTCAACGTCCGCAGCACTGTCGTCGCTTCACGACTTGCCATTCCGCACATGAACAGTGCCGGTGGAGGATCGATCGTCAACACGGCCTCGGTAGGTGGATTGATCGGGGATTCCCTGCAGTCTGCCTACGGATCCGCCAAAGCGGCAGTCATTCGTCTGACGCAGTACATCGCAGTCCAGTACGGAGCAAACGGCGTTCGGTGCAATGCCGTAGCGCCGGGCGCGATCATGACACCCGCTCTCGTGGACAACATCCCCGCTGATGTCATCGACGGCATGAAGCAGGCAAACGCCCTGCCTTACCTCGGCGAACCCGAAGACATCGCGCATGCCATGGTCTACCTGGCTTCGGACGAATCTCGCTACATGACGGGGCAGACCCTGGTGGTCGACGGCGGACTCACCAGCAAGAGTCCGCTCGCGACCGGCCGTTCGTCGATGTTGAGCTGAATCAGTTCCGCCAACCGCTGGGGCCGGCGCCCAGAACCTCGATGGATCCCTGACTGGCGTGTGAATGCTTGGTGCGGTGCGTCATTCGCCACTTTCCGTCGATCCGCGCCCATGAGTCGTGGTAGTCGCCGAGGGTGAAGAAGTTCAGGTGAGCCTTGCTCCCGGTGCCCACATGCATGTCGCTGACATAGGAGCGGCTGGTGGCGAGATCGCCGACCACCTCGACCAGCACGTTACCGATCAGATGTTGGGTGGGACCGCACTCGTCGAGGAACGAGCGGATGGACGCCACTACCTCGGCGGGTCCGCGCAGAGTTCCGGTGCCCAATTCTGCCGTAGCGTCCGGCGTCATGATCCGGTGGAGTTCATCCCAGTCCCGCGCATCCATGGCTCGGGCGAACTCGAAGATGGAGCGGGTGATCTCGCGTTCGTCGAGAAGAGTGGTGATTTCGATGCTCATGCTGTGCGCCTTTCTTAACGTCGGGGGGTTAATAAAGGCGCACAGCAGATGTCAGCGGTTGAGCAGCTTGCGCATCGCTTCGGCAGCGCCCTTGACCATCTTGTCTCGGGGGAAGCCACTGCGCTTCTTGGCGCCTTCGTAGTTTCCTGCAGCCACCCAGATCGGGCCGTCGGCAAGGTGTTCGAGACCTTCACGTGCAACATCTTCGGGCTCTGCGACGTTCATGCCCGGGATGTCGAAGTTCAGTCCCGCGCGAATCATAGCGGGTGTGCGAGTGACACCGAGAATGAACTCGACGACGTGAACGCCGTACGGCTGGAGTTCGAGCCACAGGCTTTCGGCGAAGATGCGCCCGAATGCCTTGGACGCCGCGTAGATGCTCTGGTGCTCGGAGCCCATGAATCCGGCCAGCGAACCAAGCAGCATGATGCCGCCGCGTCCGCGATCCTTCATCAATCCGCCGAAGTGGTGCGAGAGTTCGAGCTGCTTGTTGATGTTCAGCTCGATGACTCCGGCAAATCCCGTCAGATCACCGGTCACGAACTCGTGGCCGTAGCTGTTGGCGCCGGCGTTGAAGATGAGCAGGCCGACCTCGACGTCGTCGGTGACAGCCTTGATCTGATCGAGCGCGTCCGGAACGAGCAGATCCAATGCGAGAGTGCGTACTTCGACGCCGTTGGCGCGTGCCTTGGCCGCGGTCTCCTCGAGCGGGCCCGGCTTGCGGGCGATGAGAACGAGGTTGATGCCGATCTTGCTGAGCTCGTCGGCGAACCCTGCGCCGACACCTTCTGAACCGCCGGCGATGACTGCCCACGGGCCGTAGTACTGAGGATCGATCATTACTACCTTCTTCGAAAGATGTTGGCTTGACTAGTGAAACGGAGTCGGTACGGGTTCGCTGTCGTCGACGATCGGCTGAGGCACCGGCTCGTCGTTGAGGATCTCGAGTTCGCCCGCTGTTGCAGCGTTCACGATGGACGCGATCAAGGCGCCGCACTGCTTGCGAGGGGCACCGGGTCGTCCCTCTCGCTGCCCGAATTCACGGTCGTCGGCGATTTCGAGGCACTGGGCGCGGGCCTGGTCACTCCACTGAACGGTGGTGTGTTCCCAACTGTTCTTCTGGACCAGGACCTGAGCCTTGCACTCAGCGCACTGAAGAGGCTGCATCTTCGTCTGCCTTCTTTGCAGCGAGGTTGTCTTCGACTTCCTTCTGCCAGGCGGCGACGGGTCGCGCGGTGTCGAGTTCGAATTCGAAGCGCTCGGTCATCTCGGGAGCGATGTCCGCGACATCGACGTAGAACTGTTCGTACCAGCGACGGAGCTGGTAGACCGGGCCGTCTTCTTCGCACAGGAGCGGGTTCTCGATGCGAGTCTTGTTCTTCCAGATCTCGACGTCCTGCTCGAAGCCCTTGGCGATGAACGTGCCGAAGTTCGCGGCCATCGCGTCGGCGGCTTCACCCTGGAAGCGATCCGACTTCTTGACGATGATGCCGTACTGGAGGACGAACTTGTCAGCGCTGACCGGGTAGTGGCAGTTGATGAGCACAGAGTCGACGTTGTAGTCCTCGTACTCGTAGGTCAGGTCGTCGACCATGAAGGAGGGGCCGAAGTACGTGGCAACCGAGTTGCTGCCGACCATCTTCGGGGTGCCTGCTGCGTGGGGACGCATGTCCGAGCGAGCGACGCCGCGCATGTACTGCGTTGCGGCGTGGCCTTCGAAGACGTTCTTGAAGTACGTCGGGAAGGAGTAGTGCACGTAGAAGAAGTGCGCCATGTCGACGATGTTGTCGACGATTTCGCGGCAGTTGGTGTCGACGGTCGTGGTGTACCAGACCCAGTCGCTCCACTCGTCGCTGAGCGCGCCTTCGATGCGGGGGATAGCCACGTCGTCGGTCGGCGGGTTGCCCTCGGGGTCGTGCCAGACGAAGAGCATGCCGTCCTGGTCGAGGGTTTGCCAGGCGCGCGTCTTGGCCAGCGGGGGGACGCGGCGTGCGTACGGAATCTTCTGGCACTTGCCGTTGCCGCCCCAGCGCCAATCGTGGAACGGACAGGCAATGGCGTCGCCCTTGATGGTGCCCTGGCTCAAGTCGCCACCCATGTGACGGCAGTACGCGTCGAGGATCTTGACGTTGCCTTCACTGTCGGCGAAGACGACCAGTTTGGTGCCGAACGCCTCGATGGAGTGCGGCTGGCCGTCCTTGAAGGACTCCGTGAGTCCAATGCAGTGCCATCCACGCGCAAAGCGTGTAGGCGCGGTTCCAGCTTGGATCTCGCGAACCTCGTCGTTGTCGGACTGAGTGATCGTCACGATGAGTCCCGTCCTTTCCAGGGGCAGTGTCGACGCCCGACGCTAGGGGAGCGTGAATTGCCTCTGGGGTCTCGTCTCACTGGCCGGGACCAGCGGCGAGCGCGAGGATCCGGCGGCTGATCCCGGCCTCCGGGACTTCCGATCACCGGAACGCGTGACCGACATATCGTGACGGGGCAGCCGTTATGTCTATCTGCCGATCCGCTCCCTCACGGTTCGGTGCGAGGAGTGTCTCCCATGGTCAACAAGGTTCTGAGTTCAGTCCGTGATCTGCTCCCGAAGATCGCGGCCCGCGCTCAGAAGGTCGACGATTCGCGCAGGATCTCCGAACGGACCATCCGGGAGCTGTCCGAAGCCGGCGTCTTCTCCATGCTGGCGCCGAAAAGATACGGAGGTGCCGAGAGCGACCCGGTTCAGTTCTACGAAGTGGTCAGGGCCATCTCGGCTGCCTGCGGCTCGACCGGTTGGGTCGCGTCGGTGGTGGGGGTGCACCCGTGGCATCTTGCACTTTTCGACGACCGAGCGCAGGCCGACGTGTGGGGAGAGGATCAGACGACGCTCATCTCGTCCGCCTATGCGCCGGTCGGTCGACTGACGGCGGTGGACGGTGGTTACGAACTGTCGGGCCAGTGGGGCTTCTCTTCCGGCTGTGATCACGCGAGTTGGGCATTGCTGGGCGCGATGGTGGTCGGGATGGACGGCCGGCCGGTCGATTTCATGACGGTGTTGGTGCCGCGCACCGATTACGAGATCCGAGATGTCTGGGATGTCGTGGGGATGCGCGGCACCGCGAGCAACGAGATCGTGGTCGACAAGGCCTTCGTTCCCGAGCACCGATTGAAGCGCAACTACGAAACCGCACAACTTCGCGGCCCAGGCCAAGCAGTCAATCCTGGTCCGCTGTACAAGCTTCCGTTCGGGAGTATCTTCACCTCGACGGTTGCCGCTCCGTGTGTGGGCATCGTCGCCGGTTGTTACGAGGGGTACCTGGACGTGATGCGTGAGCGCGTCCGTCTGAGTTTGGGTGGCGGACGGTTCAGTGAGGATCAGTTCGCTCAGGTCGCCGTCGCACGTGCGTCGTCGGAGATCGATGCTGCGATTTTGCAGATGGATCGCAATATCCGGGAGATGTACGAACTTGCTGTGGCCGGTCAGGAGCTCCCACTCTCGATGAGGCTGCGTGCGCGTCGTGATCAGGTTCGTGCGACGGAACGCTCGGTGGAAGCGATCGACATGCTTTTCAAGACGGCAGGCGGGAACTCCCTCTCTCGCGGAAACCCGATCGAGCGTGCGTGGCGTGACGTTCATGCGGGCAGCGTTCACGTTGCCAACGAACCCGAGCGCGCGTTGGCGCTCTACGGCCGGGCGGCGTTCGGACTGCCGGTGGAGGACAACCTGATCTGACGGGTTGGCGCGTCACCGGGTGGGGTATTTGCCTTTGGATGAGGGAAGTACCGGCTCTGACCATCGGCTCGATCGTCGACATGGCGGGTGTCGCGCGCGCGAAGGTGATGCCGGCCGGCCGAACCGGTGTCTTCGAGAAAGCCGGTGCGGGAGTCTCACCGAGCTGGAACGTCTTCTGTAGCGACGATCGGATTGCCTTCACCGATTCCTTTTCCGTCGTGGGTGATCTCCGGTTGCGTATCGACCGCTCCGACCTCCGTGATCTCGGCGGGGGCGTGTCGTGGGCGCCGGCGACGTTGCACGAGCAAGACGGTGCGACGGCTGCCGTGTGTACTCGGTCCGCACTCACTGCCGTCGTGGCGCGGCTTGCCGCCGACGGACTGGAAGCTCGGGTGGGTCACGAGATCGAGTTCACTCTTTTCGGTGATGCGTGCGACGGAGCGTGGTCGGCGTACGGGTTAGGTGCAGTTCTGCGCCGCGAGGACTTCCTCAAGGACCTTCTGCGCAATGCCGAACGCGCACAACTTCATATCGAGCAAGTTCATGCAGAGTACGGACCGGATCAATTCGAGATCTCCATCGCTCCGGCAACTCCTGTTCAGGCTGCCGACCTGGTGATACTGGCCCGGATCTTGATCAGCCGCACTGCCAGAGCCCACGGATTGGCGGCCTCGTTTTCGCCGATACCTACGGTCGGAGGTGCAGGGAACGGTGCACACCAGCACTTTTCGTTGAACTCAGGTGGGCGGCCCGTCTTCTCCGGTGGCGGGCAGGAGTACGGGATGACCGACAAAGGATCGTCAGCTTTGGGTGGAATCCTCTCTCACCTCACGGAATTCACGGCCATCTTTGCGTCCTCACCGCTCTCCGGGGTCAGGCTGCGACCGGACAACTGGTCGGGGGCCTACGTCTGTTGGGGGCTCGAGAACCGGGAAGCGGCACTGAGGTTCTGCGCCGAGTCACCGTCGAATCCACACGGCGCCAACGCCGAAGTGAAAATCGTCGATCCATCGGCCAACCCGTATCTGGCGACTGCTGCGATACTTGGCCTTTCGCATATCGGTATCGGCAATGCCTCGCCATTGGCGCCGGAAATTGTGGTGAACCCGTCGACTCTCACGGACGCGGAACGTGATGAGCGCGGGGTGACCCGAGTCCCCACCGATCTGCGCGAGATAGTGCAGAAGTTCAACTCCTCCTCGGTGGCGAAGGAAATCTTCGGGGAGTCGATCATCGAAGCGATGGTGTCAGTGAAGGGAGTTGAGCGCGAGACTTTCTCCCAGATGGACGAGGCGACAACCGTCGAGCGGCTTCGATATACCTGGAGCTGAAAGGGTTGACGCGCAAGATGTCGAGTCCTATGTTTAAGCTATTCCTTAATTAAGGAGTTGCTTACATGGACGAGCGAAGTGGCCGACTCGATGCAGTGTTCAGCGCATTGGCCGACCCGACGAGGCGTGAAATGCTCTCTCGCCTCACTGATGGTTCGATGACCGTCGGTGAGTTGGCGGAGCCGTTCGAAATGAGTCGACCCGCCATCTCTCAGCATCTGAAGGTGCTCGAGCGAGCCGGTCTCATCGAACGAACCGCCACCGCGCAATGGCGCACGTGCACCCTTCGCGCAGAGGGTCTCGACGACGCCAGCGCCTGGGTCGACGAACACCGGCGAGGCTGGAACGAACGCTTCGACCTCCTCGACGAGCGTCTACGTGAGCTGAAGCAACGTCGACCGAAGAAGGAGAAGGACAATGAGTGACCGGAATGCCGATGCCACTGCAGAATTCACCCTCACCCGGATCTTCGACGCGCCGCGCGACCTTGTCTGGCAAGCATGGACCGACCCCGACGAGGCGGCGCGCTGGTGGCATCCGAAGGGCGTCAGCAGTCCCCGTGAGCATGTCACGATCGATCCCAGAGTTGGCGGAACGTACCGCTACCTGATGATCAACGACGAAAACGGAGCCGAGTATCCCACCGGCGGAACCTATCTCGAGGTCGACGAGCCGAAGAGGCTGGTCTTCACCTGGGGAAATCCGAGTGATCCGGTGGATGCCGCACCTCGGATAACGGTCACCCTCGCAGAACGGGGTGACAAAACCGAAATGACCTTCCACCTGGTAGGAATTCCGGGATTCAAGGGTGACGGGAATGTGTACGACGGATGGGAATCCGCTTTCGACGTGTTGGACGAAGTTCGCGCCGGCGACTAGTCGGGAATCGGACACCGCGACAGCGGTGCCGGTGATTGAATGGGGCTGATAGTCCATTCTTCACCGACGCAGGAGAGCCTGATGGCACCAGAAGTTGCGGTAGTTCTCGAGGGATACACCTACTTCGAATGCCCGCGCTGGCACGAGAACCGGATCTGGGTATCGGACTTCTACACCTACCAGGTGATTTCGGCCTGCGAGGACGGGACAGACATACGCGTCGAGGCGGAGGTTCCAGGGCAGCCGTCCGGGCTGGGGTGGCTTCCGGACGGCAGATTACTGGTCGTCTCCATGCGGGACCAGAAGATTCTGCGGCGAGAATCCGATGGCGAGTTGGTGGTGCACGCAGACTTGTCCGGGTACGTCAGTGCCAACGTCAACGACATGCTGGTCGACGCACAGGGACGAGCGTACGTGGGCAACTTCGGGTTCGATCTGATGAACCTGGCCCCGGTCGAGACGGCAGATCTCCTCCGCGTCGACCCGGACGGATCGGTGCACGTCGTCGCGCGAGATCTCCACTTCCCCAACGGAATGGCTCTGACGTCGACCGGAGATCTGCTCGTGGACGAAACGCTGGGAAATCGAATCAGTGCGTTTGCCGTCCAGTCCGACGGCTCTCTGGGTGAACGCCGCGACTGGGCGTCGTTCGGGCCGGTGCCTGGTGGACCCGAGATGGAGACCACCCTCGCTCAGATCGTCGTTGCGGCGGACGGGTGTTGTATCGACGGAGACGATTCGATGTGGGTGGCCGATGCCCTCGGAAGCCGTGTTCTTCATGTGGGCGTCAGCGGGGAGATAGTCGACGAAATTGCCTTCGACAGCGGTGTCTTCGCTTGCGGACTCGGCGGTTCCGACGGTCGTACCCTGTTCGTTTGTGCCGCCCCGGATTTCAATGAACACGCTCGCAAGGTGGCTACCGAAGGAAAGCTGCTGTCGATTCGCCTGGAGCCTTTGAGCTGATATGGAATTGGTGACCTCGCTACCTGCCGACACTCCGCTGCGGCAGGTAGCTCAGCACGTCCGACGCATCGAGAACCTTGGTTTCGACACGGTGCACATCTCCGAAACCATTCGTGATCCGTTTGCGGTGGCGGCCCTGGCCGTCGAGCACAGCAGTACTCTCACTGTCCGGACGTCGATGGTTGTCGCGTTTGCGCGCAGTCCCATGGTGACGGCTTTGGCTGCCTGGGATCTTGCGGGTTTCTCGGGTGGACGATTTCAATTGGGGCTTGCGACGCAGGTGCGTGGGAACATCGTTGGGCGGTACTCGATGCCGTGGACGGATCCTGTTGCGCAACTGCGTGATTACGTCAGCGCTGTACGCGAGATCTTCCGAGTTTTTCAGGAGGGCGGTGAACTCGACCATGCCGGAACGCACTACACCTTCGACCGGCTGCAGCCCTACTTCAATCCGGGGCCGCTCGATGTTCCGGCTCCGGAGATCTGGACCGGGGGAGTGAACTCGCGTATGTGCTCACTGGCGGGAGCCGTCGCCGACGGTTTTGTTTCTCACCCCACCAGCTCCCATCCGAAGGTGCTCGCGGAGAGGATCATTCCATCGTTGACGGCGGGCGGAAGGAAGCCGCGACTGATTGCCGTTCCGAAGATGATCACCGGCAAAGATCCTGCCGCGATACTTGCTCAACGAGAAGCGGTGCGCAGTGAACTTGCCTTTCTCTACTCCACTCCGGCGTACCGAGTCGCGCTGGAGGTCCTCGGATTATCCGAGGTCGGGGAAGAACTGACAGTGATGGCGCGGGCAGGTGATTGGGCTCGACTACCTGCCGTCCTCACCGACGATGTTCTCGACAGGCTGGTCACGCAATGCACCTACGCCGAACTCCCCGAGGTGCTGAGTTCGAAATACGCGAGTCTCTGCGACGGCATTGCACTGGCGGTGCCGGCGAATCCCGCCGACGACCGCGTCTTCGCAGCGATGTGTGAGGAGATTCGAGCCGCCGCAGCGTCTGCCCCGTGACGTCCAGTCGGCGCGAACTACACTCTCGACATGGGGCGCGTCTACGAAGGCATCGATGAAAAGCTCACCACGTGGTTGCAGGCTCAACCGCTGTTCGTCGTTGCCACCGCACCGTTGTCTGCTGACGGGTTGGTCAATTGCTCACCCAAAGGGGGAGTCGGATCGTTTGTGGTGCTGACATCCAACCGGGTGGCGTACCTCGACCTCACCGGCAGCGGTGTGGAAACCATCGCGCACGTGCGCGAGAACTCCCGAATAACACTGATGTTCATGGCGTTTGACGGACCACCGAAGATCGTACGACTGCACGGTCACGGACACGTTCTGCTTGCAGGGTCGGAACCGTTCAACGAGCTTGTCGGTAGGTTCCCTGAGCACACGGGGCTGCGGTCGATCGTCGTGGTCGATCTGACGCGCATTTCGGATTCGTGCGGATACGCAGTACCGCTGATGGACTACCAATCCGATCGTGACGTGCTCGACCGCGTAGCGGAGAAGAGGGGGCCGGAGCGGCTCATCGCCTATCGCGCCGAGAAGAACGCGAAGAGTGTGGACGGGTTGCCCGGTATCGACCTGGAGTGATACAAAATCGCGTCGCCGTGCGAAAGAGTGTGGGGCAGGTGATTCTGACATTGCCTGCCCCACGTCCTCGTTGTGCTGGTTACTTCGCCATGTCCTGGGCTGCTCGGTACGAGAAGACCATGGCCGTGCCGAGCGGAACGCCAGGACCGGGGTAGAAGCGGCCGCTCAGTGACGCGCTCGTGTTGCCGGCGGCGTACAGGCCGTCGATGGCGCTGCCGTCGGCACGCAGGACTCGACCGTTGACGTCGGTGACCAATCCGCCCTTGGTGCCGAGGTCACTGAGGACGATGCGGGCCGCGTAGAACGGACCGTTCTCGATCGCCGTCAGTGCCGCATTCGCGCCGCCGTTGGGTGGGCAGAAGAATGCGTCGTACGGGTCTTCGCCGCGATGGAACTCTTCGTCGACTCCCAGCTTTGCGGCGTCGTTGAACTTTTCGACAGTGCTGCGCAATGCGTCGGCCGGCAGTCCGGTCTTGGCGGCGAGTTCTTCGAGAGTGTCGGCGGCGACCCAGGTTCCGGCCTCGAGGTGCTTGGCGGGCGCGGTGTTCGGGATGCAGATGGCAGGCAGTCCGCCACCCTCGCGCGAGTCGAAGATCATGAACGACGGCACTGCAGAACCGTTGTCGTCGTGCGCATCCATGGCCCGGCCGAACTGGTCGTACGGGAGAGACTCGTTGAGGTAACGCTCGCCCGCGTTGTCGACGACGAGTCCGCCGCGAACGCCGACCATGAATGCGGCGCTGCCGTCCGGCTGCTCGACGCCGGGGCAGAACCACGCCTGATCGAGCAAAGCGGTTGCGCCACCGACAGCAATTCCGGCGGAGATCGCGTCACCGGTGTTGGCGCCGAAGGGACCCATACTCCAGATCGCTTTGCCGGGGGTGCCGGCCTGCTCACGCATCTCGGCGTTGCCTTCGATGCCGCCCGCTGCCATCAGCACACCGCGGTTCGCCTTGATTCGCTGGGTTTCGCCGCCGGATTCGACCTCGGCGCCGACAACCCGACCGTCTTCCACGATCAGGGAGGTGAGGATGGATTCGGTACGAAGTTCTGCGTTACCGGTGCTCTGGACTGCGGCCAGCAGTCGGCCGATCAGTGCGCGCCCACCGATCATCGGGCCGGGAGCATGATCCTGACCGGTGCGGTCTTGGTCGAGTTCCGGACGCACCTTGCCGGCGAGGTCACCGATGTCGGCGGGATCGAGATCGAGAGGGTTGATGGAGCGTCCCGTGTCCATCCGGCCTTCGGCCTTGTAGTAGTCGGGGAACGCACGGAACTCGAATTCGATGTGCGGGTTCTGCTCGAGTAGTGCGACGACATCGGGAGCGGTCTCGACATAGGCATCCTGGCGCTCGGACTCGGCGTCGCCGAGCAATGCGCGCAGATAGGTGCGTGCGTTCTCCGTCGAGTCGGGGAGTCCCGCACGTTCCTGTACTTGGGTTCCCGGCAGCCAGATGGATGCGCCCGAGTACGCGGAAGTTCCGCCGAAGCGATCGGTTTTCTCGAGGACGATCGTCGTCAATCCTCGAGCTGCCGCGGTGTATGCGCCGGTCAGCGCGCCGCCGCCGGAGCCGACTACCAACACGTCGCACTCGGTGGTCCAGTCCTGCATCATTGCGTCCTAACTCCAAGAGGGTGGGGTGTCCACGGAATACCGCACGGGGAGAGAAGGCCATGCCAGGTCCCACTGAGCGGGCAATATGCCGAGATGGGTGGTCGAGATGAGAGAATTGGCGAGGTCGTTCGCGACCGGGACACAGAATCGATGATGGGGGCGACGTTGCCGAGAATTGCCGAGGTCAGGGACGCTGCAGAGCCCAGTTCGGACGAGCAGCGGGCGCGCCATGTGCGGATGCTGGAAGCGGCAGCCGAATTGGGGACCGAGAAGGAACTCTCACGGGTACAGATGCACGAGGTCGCCAAGCGGGCGGGCGTGGCCATCGGCACTCTTTATCGCTATTTCCCCTCGAAGACGCACCTCTTCGTCGCTGTGATGGTCGAGCAGATCGACCAGATCGGTGCCAGCTTTGTCAGGCATCAGGTTCAGTCGGACAATCCGCAGGATGCGGTGTACGAGGTATTGGTTCGCGCGACTCGCGGGTTACTGCGTCGGCCGGCTCTCTCGACTGCGATGCTGCAGTCGTCCAGTACCGCCAACGTCGCGACGGTGCCGGACGTGGGAAAGATCGATCGCGGCTTCCGGCAGATCATTCTCGATGCGGCCAGGATCGAGAACCCCACCGAGGAAGACAACACCGGGTTGCGTCTGCTGATGCAGTTGTGGTTCGGGGTCATCCAATCGTGCCTCAACGGTCGAATCTCCATCCCCGATGCGGAGTACGACATCCGCAAGGGATGCGACCTGCTTCTGGTGAATCTCTCACGGCACTGACGTGACTTCGCCCCTCTCTGGGGTGGGTTCGTCATGTTCGCAAAATTGAAATCAATTCTATTTTTGAATCCGCATCAGTTGAGAGTTGATGTCAATCCGGACATTGCCCTGACATCATTAATAGAATAAATTACAGAAAATTAGACGGTGAGCCAGCTCACCGACCGAAAACTCCACGAAGGAGCGAACATCATGGGTCATGCAGTCATCGTCGAGGCCGCTCGGACACCGATCGGCCGTCGTCGCGGCGCCCTGGCGGGACTGCACCCCGCCGAGATTCTGGGAGCAGCGCAGCTCGGCGTTCTCGAACGGGCAGGCGTCGCACCGGAAGACATCGGACAGATCATCGGCGGCTGTGTCACCCAGGCAGGTGAGCAGTCCAACAACGTCACGCGGCAGGCGTGGCTGCACGCCGGATTGCCGTACAGCACCGCGGCAACCACTATCGACTGCGCCTGTGGATCCGCCCAGCAGGCAGTGCATTTGATTTCCGGCCTGATTTCGTCTGGTCAGATCTCGGCCGGTATCGGCTGCGGCGTCGAGGCTATGAGCCGTGTGTTCCTGGGTCAGGCAAACGCACCGGGAACGGGAAACCCGTACCCGGACGACTGGACCATCGACATGGGTGACCAGTTCACCTCCGCGCAGCGAATTGCCGAGAAGCGTGGGATCACGCGCGCCGACGTCGACGCGTTCGGTCTGGAATCGCAGCGCCGCGCAGCTAAGGCTTGGGCAGAAGGACGCTTCGACCGCGAGATCGTGCCCGTCAAGGCTCCCGTGGTGGACAAGGAAGGCGTGCCTACCGGTGAGATCGCCACTGTCACTCGCGACGGGGGACTGCGTGAGACGACGGCAGAAGCGCTGGCTGGGCTCAAGCCGGTCATCGAAGGCCATATCCACACCGCCGGCAACTCGTCGCAGATCAGTGATGGCGCGGCTGCGGTACTGCTGATGAGCGAAGAGCGCGCACAGGAACTGGGATTGAAGCCCCGCGCGCGGATCGTCGCGTCCGGCATGGTCGGATCCGATCCCTTCTATCACCTGGACGGGCCGATCGAGTCCACCCAGATGGTGCTCGACAAGGCCAAAATGACCTTGGACGACATCGATCTCGTCGAAATCAACGAAGCCTTTGCCTCGGTCGTGCTCTCCTGGGCGCAGGTTCACGGCGCAGACCTGTCCAAGGTCAACGTCAACGGTGGTGCGATCGCGCTCGGACATCCCGTCGGTTCCACGGGCGCTCGTCTGATCACCACTGCGCTGCACGAACTCGAGCGCTCGAACAAGTCGACGGCTCTGGTCACGATGTGCGCCGGTGGCGCTCTCTCGACCGCCACCATTATCGAACGCATCTGACCCGTACTGACACTGTCGAATTGACGAGGTAGACATGACTATTGGATTGAGTGAAGAAGATCGTGACCTCCGCGACTCCGTACGGGGCTGGGCGGCGCGTCACGCAACACCCACCGTCGTCCGTGAAGCCGTCGAGGCGAAGGTCGAAACTCGCCCCCAACTCTGGAACGGGCTTGCCGAGCAGGGGCTTCTCGGACTACACGTAGCCGAGGAATTCGGCGGCGCAGGATACGGATTGGTCGAACTCGCCATCGTCGTCGAGGAACTTGGACGCTCGATGGTTCCCGGACCGTTCCTGCCGACGGTAGTGGTCAGCGCTGTTCTCAGCGATGCCGGAGAAACGGACAGACTGCCGACGCTCGTGGATGGCAGCACGCTCGGAGCTGTTGCACTACAGCCGGGTTCGCTGAAGATCACCCGCGACGGCGACAACACCACCCTCAGCGGAACGTCCAGCCTTATTCTCGGCGGCCATGTCGCTGACCTGTTCCTCCTCGCGACGGACAGCGGATTCGTTCTGCTCGGACGTGACCGCCTCGAGGTCACGGACTTGGCCAGCTACGACGTCGTGCGTCGTAACTCCGAGGTCACCGTCGACGGTTTGGTGCTCACCGATTCCGAGATCCTCGCCATCGATACCCAGCGTGTACTGGACATTGCCGCAACACTGTTCGCGGCCGAGGCATCAGGCTTGGCCGACTGGGCAGTCACGACGTCGGCCGACTACGCGAAGGTGCGTCAGCAGTTCGGTCGCCCGATCGGCCAGTTCCAGGGTGTCAAGCACAAGGCTGCACGTATGCTCGCGCTTGCCGAACAGGCACGCGTCTGCGCTTGGGACGCTGCGCGTGCGCTGACTCCCGCCAACGGCGTCGGTGCCGAAGAGGCTTCTCTCGCAGCAGCCGTCGCCGGAGCCACGGCCCTCGAGGCTGGCTTCTCCGTCACGCGTGACTGCATCCAGGTGCTCGGCGGAATCGGCTACACGTGGGAGCACGACGCGCACCTGTACCTGCGCCGCGCGCAGTCCCTGCGAATTCTGCTGGGTTCCACGGCATCCTGGCGTCGTCGCGTTGCCGAGCTGACCATTGCCGGAACCCGTCGCGTGCTCAGCGTCGAGCTGCCGCCCGAGGCCGAGGCGATCCGAGCCGACGTCCGAGCCGAGCTCGCTCCTGCACTCGAACTCGAAGGCGCCGCCCAGAAAACGTATCTCGCGGAAAAGGGCTACACCGCACCGCACTTCACGGCTCCGTGGGGCAAATCCGCCGACGCCGTCAGCCAGCTGGTCATCGCCGAAGAGCTGCGCGCTGCGAAGATCAAGCCGCACGACATGATCATCGGCAACTGGGTCATCCCGACGCTCATCGCGCACGGCAACGAAGAGCAACTTGCCAAGTTTGTCCCGCCGTCACTGCGCGGCGACATCGTCTGGTGCCAGCTCTTCTCCGAGCCCGGCGCAGGTTCCGACCTCGCGGCGCTGAGCACCAAGGCCACCAAGGTTGATGGTGGCTGGAAGTTGCAGGGCCAGAAGGTGTGGACGTCGATGGCACGCGACGCGCACTGGGGAATCTGCCTCGCGCGCACCGACGCCGACGCCCCCAAGCACAAGGGTCTGTCCTACTTCCTGATCGACATCAAGAACAGCGGCCTCGACATTCGCCCGCTTCGCGAGATCACCGGTGAAGCACTGTTCAACGAAGTCTTCTTCGACGACGTCTTCGTTCCCGACGAGTGCCTGGTCGGCGAGCCAGGCGACGGCTGGAAGCTCGCTCGCACCACGCTGGCCAACGAGCGTGTCTCGCTGTCCAACGACTCGTCGCTCGGATCGGGTGGCGAGGCTCTTCTGAGCCTGGTCGACGGACTGCCCGGTGGCATCGACGACGAGCAGCTGACCGTGCTCGGAAAGGTGCTGTGCGACGCGCAATCCGGTGGTCTGCTCGGTCTGCGCACCACGCTGCGCTCGCTCACCGGCGCGCAGCCGGGTGCCGAATCCTCGGTGGCGAAGCTGATCGGTGTCGAGCACATCCAGCAGGTCTGGGACGTGGCAATGGAGTGGGCCGGACCGAGTTCACTTCTGGGCGAACAGCATCGGATGTCTGCAACCCAGATGTTCTTGAACTCGCAGTGCATGTCCATCGCGGGTGGTACAACCAATGTTCAGCTCAACATCATCGGTGAGCGAATCCTGGGTCTGCCTCGCGACCCTGAACCGGGAAAGTGACCTGCACATGAGCAATCGCACCTTCGTCATCGGCGTCGGCATGACCAAGTTCGAGAAGATCGAGACCCGCGACTGGGAATACCCGGACATGGTGACCGAAGCCGTCTCGAATGCCCTGACCGATGCCGGGATCGGCTACGGCCAGATTCAGCGTGCTGCGGTCGGTTACGTGTTCAACGCGTCGACAGCAGGACAGCGAGCTCTCTACGAGACCGGTCTGACCGGCATTCCGATCTTCAACGTCAACAACAACTGCGCGACCGGCTCGACGGCGCTGATGATGGCGCGCGAGTGGGTCCAGGCCGGACAAGCCGAGTGCGCCTTGGCCGTCGGCTTCGAGAAGATGACCAAAACGGCGTTGACCGGTAACGGTGAGATGCCCAAGGTCACGACCTTGGACTCTCAGCTGAAGATCATGGTCGAGGATTACGGGTTCGCCCGATCGCCGATGACAGCTCAGCTGTTCGGTAACGCTGCCGTCGAGCACATGAAGAAGTACGGCACCACGGTCGAGCAGATCGCAGCGGTGGCGGTCAAGAATCACAAGCATTCGGTGAACAATCCGTACGCACAGTTCCGTGACGAGTACACCCTCGAACAGGTACTCGGCGACAAGATGATTCACGAGCCGCTGACACGTTCGCAGTGCTCGCCGACCTCGGACGGCGCCGGAGCCGCGATCGTCGTGAGCGAGAAGTTCGTGCGTGAGCACGGCCTCGAAGACCGGGCGATCGAAATCGTCGCACAGGCGTTGACCACTGACACCGAGGCAGCGTTCGCCGAGAAGTCGATGATCGACGTGGTCGGCGCGCCGATGACGGCAGCTGCGGCAGAGCAGGTCTTTGCGCAGGCCGGGATCACCATCGATGACGTCGACGTCATCGAACTGCACGACTGCTTCGCGATCAACGAGATCATCACCTACGAGGGCCTGGGGATGTGCGCGGTCGGAGAAGGCGGAAAGCTCGTCGAATCCGGCGCGACCACGTACGGCGGCCAGTGGGTCGTCAACCCGTCGGGTGGTTTGATCTCGAAGGGACACCCGCTGGGCGCGACGGGCTTGGCGCAGTGCGCCGAACTCACGTGGCAGCTCCGCGGGACCGCGGATGCGCGGCAGGTCGAAGGCGCTCGTATTGGCTTGCAACACAACCTCGGACTGGGCGGCGCGTGCGTCGTGACGGTCTACCGAGCCGGAACTTTGGAGAACTGATGGCTATCGATCTCGAGGTGGCGTTGGCCGCCGAACCGACTGTGCGCGAGGCGTCGTGGACCGATCGCGACGTCATGCTCTACCAATTGGGACTCGGGGCAGGGGTGAATGCTCTCGATCCCGCCGAACTGACCTGGGTGTACGAAAAGGGGCTGAAGGTACTCCCGACGTTTGCAATGGTTGCAGGCCAGGGAGTTTCGGCGGGTGTACTGCCCGCACCGTCGATGAGTATGCCGGGAATCGACATCGATCTGCGAAAGATCCTGCACGGTGGGCAGTCGCTGGCACTTCACGCGCCCATCCCGTCGACGGGTGCTGCCCGTATTTCCTCTCGGGTCGCCGATGTCTGGGACAAGGGTAAGGCAGCTGTGATCGTTCTCGAGACGGCGGCCGAGGACCTGGACGGGAATCCGTTATGGACCACCGGAATGCAGATCTGGGCGCGCGGCGAAGGTGGATTCGGCGGCAACGCCGGACCCGAAGTTGTTGCCGGGGTGCCTGATCGAGCGCCCGACAAGGTACTGACGTCGAGCACGAGTCCCTCACAGGCGCTGGTGTACCGACTCAGTGGAGACATGAACCCGCTGCACGCTGATCCCTCCTTCGCGAAGATGGCGGGCTTCGATGCACCGATTCTGCACGGCCTCGCGTCGTACGGCATCGTCTGCAAGGCCGTGGTAGACGGGATTCTCGACGGAGATCCGACGCGGGTGAAGAACTACTCGGTGCGGTTTGCCGGTTCGCTCTTCCCCGGCGAATCCATCACCACCTCGGTATGGCAGGACGGCAACACACTGACGTTGGCGGCGACGTGCCCCGAACGCGAGAACTCCCCGGTTCTCACGCACGCAACAATGGAGATCAACTGATGGACCTCGGTTCGCACCCCACAGCAGCGACACATCCGGGCGGCACGATTCTGACGTCGCCGCCGCAGGACGCCCCGGTCGACCGGGCCACGGCAGCAGCGCGTCGCGTTGTCGACGCGATGCTGCGCACCGACCGCGGAAACGCCAATCTGGACCGGGTTGCGGAGGAGCTCAACAGCATTGCCGAGCACCTCGAGCAGCACTCACCCGAGGTGGCCGAGCGCTTGATCGACATGTGGAACGGTGAGGGCGTGACTCGTCACGACCCCGTGACCGGCCCCGAGAACGCCATTGCGCCGCCGCTCGTTCTGGAAGGGCTCGCTGACGGGTCGGTGCAGGGAGTGGTCACGTTGACGCTGCCGTACCAGGGCCCTCCCGGCCATGTGCACGGCGGTGTTTCGGCGCTGCTGCTCGATCACGTTCTCGGCGTCGCGAACGCCTGGGGTGGAACTTCCGGCATGACAGCACAATTGAGCACTCGGTACCATCGCCCGACTCCGCTGTTCGAGCCACTCACGATCAGCGGCAAATTCCTGTCCAAGGACGGCCGCAAGATTCACACCGTCGGTGAGATCAAAACTGCGGACGGCGAATTGTGTGTGTCGGTAGAGGGACTGTTCATCGACAAGACCGTGCCGCGCCCCAGGTAGGGGCTTCGCCCCCGTGCGCCTTTTTGGTAGTGGGAACTACCAAAAAGGCGCACAGGGGTTCTGACGAAGGAGGGCCCAGTGGGCAAGCTCGACGGACGTGTAGCAGTGGTCACCGGTGCCGGTATGGGCATCGGGCGCGGAGTGGCGGGCGCGTTCGCGCGTGAAGGCGCGTCGGTGTTGGTTGCCGAGATCGACGAGGCAGCGGGCCTCGAAACCACCCAGTGGTTGCGGGACGAATGGGGCGCGGAGGCGGAATTCGTCCGGACCGACGTCACTGACAAAGCTCAGGTTGTTGCCATGGTCGACAAGTCCGTCGAGCGGTTCGGACGCCTCGACATCCTGGTCAACAATGCTTGGCGGACTTTCGGTTTCGCTCGGCTCGAGAAGATGACCGACGAGCAATTGCGCGGCGGTTTCGACATGGCAGTGATGGCGGCATTCTGGGCGATGCAGGCTGCCCTGCCGGAACTGGAGCGTCACGGCACGGGCCGCGTGATCAACATGTGCAGCCTCAACGGCGTGAATGCTCACATGTACTCGGTGCAGTACAACGCGGCGAAGGAAGCATTGCGAACCCTGACTCGCACTGCTGCCCGCGAGTGGGCTCCCAAGCAGGTGAACTGCAACGTCATCTGTCCCGGTGCGCAGAGTGCGGCGTACAAGCGTGTCGCCGAAGCCAATCCGGAGAACGTGGCAGTGATGGCCGCACAGAACCCGATGGGGCGGATCGGCGATCCCCTCGACGACATCGGCCCCGTTGCGGCCTTCCTGGCAAGTGACGACAGCCGTTACGTCACCGGCAACACCCTCTTCGTCGACGGTGGTGGGCACATCAACGGCGTGCAGTGGGCGCCGACCGTCGACTGATCGACGGCGACGCAGCCGGTGTATCCGGCGTCTATTTGGCCGTGAACCCGGCGTCGACCGGCAACGCGATACCTGTGACGTATCGAGCCTGATCCGAAACCAGCCAGGCTATCGCGTTGCTGACGTCGGCAGCTTCGATCAACTCGACGTTCAAGAGGTTGCCCACGTCGGCTCCGCTCGATGTCGGGGAGTCCGCAAACAGCTTCGCGACCGCGTCGTTGACGACCATCGGTGTATTCGCGCCAGTCGGGTGCACGGAGTTGACACGAATATTGTGGGGAGCAAGCCAGTGCGACCACGTGCGCCCAAGCCCCACGATGGCGTGTTTACTCGCGCAGTAGCCGTCGGATCCGCCGGTGCCGTCACCTCCACGACCGACAAGTCCCAGAGTTGATCCGGTAAGGACTATTGCGCCACCTGTACCTTGTTCGATCATCGCGGGCGCTGCGGCCTGGACGGTATTCCAGACGCCGAATAGGTTGACCTCCATCTGGTCGCGGAAGGCGCGAGCATCGTCGATATCCGGGGACATCATGCCGATACCGGCGTTGGCCAGGACGATGTCGACGCTGCCCAGCTCCGCAATTCCTTCGGATACCGCAGTTCGCAGTGCGGACAGATCGCGAACATCCACTTCTCGCGCGACGATACTTCGTCCCAGGTTCTCGACCGCTGCTGTTGTCTGCCGCAAATCGTCGGCGGTTCCCATCGGGTAGGCCACCGATTCGATCTGACGGCAGATGTCGAGCGCAATGATGTTCGCGCCCTCCTGCGCCAATCGCACGGCGTGGCTCCTGCCCTGACCTCGGGCGGCCCCGGTGATCAGTGCGGTTTTGCCTTCCAACTGTCCGGGCATGCGTGCTCCGTCCGTCGTGAATCATGATTACTCGGTCATGAGTACTGACCCGAGGGGACGGCGAAATTCGTCGCCGGCGACGTAGTCTGAGTTCAGTTACAGCGGGAACTCGCTTCGGAAGAGAAGAGGCTCGGGATGTCCGATTGGGTGAAGAAGGTCGAAGCTGAAGCCAAAGGGCTCCTCGCCGAGGCGGAAGAAGAGCTGACCGTCCTCGAAGGTGTCGACACCATAGATCCGCTTGCCGACGACGATCCGGCACCAGAAGACGGCACCAAGCCGACGTCAGACTGACCCTGCGACCCGTCGGCGCGCCTCGACACCGCTCGGTATCTCAGAACGGTGGCGGGTCGTCTCCGAAATCGATGGGTTCTCGGTGAGCCGGCGGTGATTTCCACTGCCTACATTGAACGTATTTCTCTGCTCGTTTCTGTATCCGTCGGCGCTGGCGATTGCGTTCACTCTGGATACGGGCAGCTTTGTTCTCCGCCTGGGTCCGCCGATTTCGACCGCCCTGGGGCGGTGTCGGTTCGTGCGATCCAGCCATCAGTCCTGCGGGTCGCGTTCGGTAACAATGCCCGGTCGGCGACGTCAGCGACATGGTCCGATCCTCGTTCGACGCGAACCGCCACCGGTCGGAATGCTTGAGGCGATGATGGTTGCGGCAGAACGCACTCATATTCGACGCGATCGTTTTACCGCCGCATTCGGGGTCGCCGTGATGGAACGGTTCATTGTGGTCCAGATCGGAATTCCAGGCCGGGACATCACAATGCAGCCATTGGCAGCTGCCCGCGATGATCCGTAACCAGGTATCGAGAACGGCGCCCGGTCGGTAGACGCGCGCCGAAGCAGGCACCGGCTCTGCGACGTCATCAGCAGGTGCGCGGACGTTTCGAATTGCGGCGTCACGGGCGATATCGCGAGCATGCTCAGCGCTGATCACCCCGTACCCGTCGAGGTGGGCGGGCTCACCGCCACCGTGCAGAGTGGAATCAGTCATCACGACGTGAACCACGGGCCGACGAACGACAACACCACCGCTACGATCCTGCGGGCAATCATCTCGGCCACAGTTGCACGGCAAGAATTGTGATCCGTTGGTCAACTCGAAGAGCGAGTCGGCTCGTCGCTGCTCGTACGTTCGTGAGTCGTTTCGGCATACCGACACTGCCAACTCGCGTAGTCGGCCGTCGAATGCCCGAGCCTGCTCTGCCGGAACGCTTCCCAAGATCTTTGCCATCCCGTCCTCGGCAGCGCTGACTCCGACGAACCGATCGGTGAGAGCACGGCGTCGGCGTTCTCGCATACCTTCCGGGTCCACCATCGCCACGATCCGATCGATCGCCGCTGTCAGTCGTCTTCCCGTCAAGCCCGTTCCGCCTGCTACTGGTGGGGCGAGAACCTGCTCGAGCAGTAGTCGTTCCACCTCGTCGATCAATTCGTCTTTCACGTTCGCGGTCGCGGAATCGATCAAACCAACTCGGTACAGATCCAACTCGCCACGCGCCATCGCCGCGCGAGTGCGATGCAGACGAGTCTTTAACGAGAACCCCAACCCGATCAGCTTGCCGGCAGCCGCGCGACCCATCGTCAGTGACGCACCGACTTCCGACTCCGCCAACTCGTGTGCGGTCGACGACCACGCACCACTGGCGACGTGCTCCGAGCTTCGCCGCGAAAAGAACTCGGCAATCACAGCGAGCTTGCGTTCGACCAGCATCGCCTCGCATGCATGCAGATCGGTCATGAGATCAACCAGCGCACAATCAGTTTCGGTACCGGTCAGCTGTGCTGAGATACCGAAGAGCTCTGTTGTCGGGTTGAACATGCACCCATTATATTCGAATGTGTGTTCGATGTGAACTGAATTCTCAAATCAGTCGGAATAGTCCGAATCGGCCGAAATGCTTATTGTGCTTGCGTTTTGGATCCTGTTCATTCGAAACTCGAACATGATCGTCGTGCCACTGTGTAAGTATCGGCTTGTGGCAGACAACGCGGTGAAACTCAGTGAACAGTCGCTTGTGCTCTTCATGGACTATGGACAGTTTTACATATACGGCGACGACGACGGTTTCGGGAGGGAAACGGACCTGCTCGAACTCGCGATGGCTTCGCGCCCTGCGTACAGTGACGGCACAGTTGTGATTGTCCTGAGCCCGCACCAGAACAACTTCAACATGCATACAACGGTCGAAGTCTGGTCCTCCCGACCCACATCCGATCGCGAGAAATGGCAGCAGGTCAGTGAGTCGTTTCTGACGGTTGGTCCGCAGGGGTCAATCAGCTTTGATTCACCTCCGGGTGGGGAGTTCATTGTCTGTGATGTACCCGAGGGGTCATATCTGGTTGAGATTGCCGGCCGCGGTTTTGTAAACTACGGCTGGCCCGGATCGACGGAACCCGGAGATGTTTGGCGGGTGCGTATGTGGCCTGCAGGTGGTGACGAGGTGCGGCCATCGCTGCAGTGGGACATGCCGGGATATGGCGTTCCTGTGGACGAACCGATACCTGAACCGATTCCTCGTCCACAACGGGACATCGAGTCGAAATGGATAACGATTTACGGCGAGAACGGCGAGCCGTCCAGGGTTGTGCAAATCAGTGACCTCCGCGCCGAAGCTGCTGAACGAGAGCGGCAGGAGTGGGGAGGAGATCCGATGCCTGAACTCGAACGATTCCAGTCCGGCAAAGAACTAGCTCGTATGGACCGACCACTTGCCGAAGCGGTCGTCCGCATGAACGTCGCGACTCTTCGTCGACTCGCGTTTTGGGCCGCTGTGCAGGCGTATGAGCATGCGGGATTAGCCGACAGGGATTGGGTTCGTCCGGCCCTCAACGCTATGCATGTGGGACAACAACTTCCGGAACCCTTCGGAAATCGCACAACGGCATTCGAGCACCTACACGAGGAGGAATTCGGTGCGGGGACCGACAATGTGGAGTTGGAAGTCAAGATCGAGATAGTGGACCATTCGTCGCAACCGGAGTCCAATCCGTTCGATCACGGGAATATTCATGTCCCGTCCTACGCTCTCAATGCGATTTTCGACGCGATCGAATCGGACCCGTTGACCGCAGCGGTCAATGCATTGGGAACGGCAGCAGTCACGTTCGGGAAGGATATCCGCATGTTGTTCGCGAGAGCGCGAGTTGAATTCGACCTCGCAGACTGAACCCCAAATTATTCAAGGGACCTTCGTAGTGCGGTGAGCGGATCCGAGGCATCTCGACGCCCACGCGGACCAGGCCCTTCGGGGTTGACGAAGCGGCCCTCGTCCGAGCGAGTCCACTCGCGTACGGCCCATCTCTCCTTGATCGCCCAACGGCCGTCGCGCCGCTCCATGTGGTCGATGAACCGCGCACCACTGGTGAAGTTGATCATTCCGATGTCTTCGGGCCCGCCCCAGTGTGTGGACATCGAATATGCCTCGCTGATCGCGTGGTCGCCGTGCAGTTCGACCAGGTGGTTGCCGATGTGGTGCATCGTGCCGCCGATCGCGGAGAGTTTTGTTGTGGCCCAGGCGATGTACTCGTCGATGGTGCCGTCGAATCCGGTGTGATGGTCGATCGCGTCCGGGTGGTAGGCGCTGCGGACGAGATCGAAGTCGAGGCGATCGATGCCGCGGCAGTACGTCAGAACCACCTCACGAATTGCCTGCTTGTCGATGAGATCCTGCAGTGCCTGGTCCATGTCACGCCTCCTTGATGCTGGTCATCCAGTCGAGTAATTCCGGTAGTTCTTCGGCAGCGCAATCGAATACGGCAGGCCGAAGCACCACGGCAGACGCGCCGCGGTCGGACCAGTCCAGGACCTTGTCAGCGGTTGCCGAGAGGTCGACGGACCGATTGTCGCGCCGAACCGGCGCCGCAGACACTTGCACACGTGCGGTATCCGGCTCGCGGTCGTGGGCTTCGAACGTGTTGCGCAGCAATGTGACACTGTCGGTGAACGTTCCCAGGTCGGTCGGGTTCACGGTCCAACCGTCGGCGACGCGTGCTATGCGGTCGAAGTTCCGCCGGCTTGGTCCGAAACCGAAGAGCACCGGTACGCGATTTTGGATCGGCAGCGGGAGGCTGTGGTAGTTCTCGAAGGCGAAGTCGCGTCCCTTGAAGGTGGCCGGAGCATTGGTCCACAGTTCGCGACACGCTGCGACAGCCTCCTCCATGCGCCCGAATCGCGCGTCGAAAGGCATGTTGGTAGCGGTGTATTCGGCTTCTTGCCAACCGACGCCGAAACCCATGACGGCTCGACCTTCGGACAATGAGTCGAGAGTTGCAACTTGTTTGGCAAGCAGGGCGGCTGGGCGAACAGTGGCGATCAGAACCGATACTCCGAGGCGAGCGCGTTCGGTCACTGCGGCGATCGAGGAAAGAAGTGAAATCGGTTCGTACCAAGGGTGATCCAACGGGAACAAGAAGTTGTATTCGGCTACCCGCTGAGCGTGTGCTTCGGCATTGAACCCGAGATGATCGCCGGTGCAGATCAGATCGATCCCGGCACGGTCAGCACGCGCGGCGAAGTCCAGAACCGGGCGAATCTTGCCGTCGAACAGGGCCTCGAGGCCCAAGATGTTGACGCCGATTTCCACAGTCGTCGTTCCTCTACAGTGCCCGCTTGGCATGCGCGGACATCTCGCCCATGTTGTCCAGACAGAAGAGTCTCGAGCTGAACTGCCACGACCCGTCGACGCAGGTGAAGCGATCGAAGTAGCGCCCCGCCAGAATGGGTTGCAGGGCAAGATCTTCGGTACCTTGGATGACCGTGACGTACGAGAGTGCCGTCGCTGATTCACCGTCGACTGCGATTCGCGTGTTGGTCAGCAGATGTTTGGTTCGTGGAACCGGCGGATCACCGTACATTCGAATGAAGCCGCTGCAGGCTGCGAACACTGCGTCGGCGTCGGACGAAATGAGCGTGGTGGCAACCCCGTCCGGCCCGCACTGCCCGTAGTCGGACGAGGCGAACAATGCAGCGACTTCACGCAATCGGCCCTGATCGATCAGATGCGTGTACTCGCAGAGCAGGTCACGGATCGCCGACTCGGCGACGATCCGTGACAGCTCCGCGGTCATACGGTGATCTCGCGCCGAACCATCTTGCCGGTTGCATTGCGAGGCAACAGATCGCTGGTGATGCGCCACTTCGACGGCACCTTGAAGTAGGACAGTCGCTCGGCGGCGTAATCACGCAGCTCCGCCTCCGTTGTGGCGGCTCCGGGACGCAGGACAACCACGGCGGACACTTCCTGGCCGAGGTCGGGGTGCGGCATGCCGATGACAGCGCACTCGATCACGTCTGGGTGTTCGTCGAGCGTCTGCTCGATCTCGGTGGGGTAGACGTTCTCGCCGCCACGCAGGATCAGGTCGGAACGACGACCGGTGAGACGGAGACGCCCGTTCTCGATTACGCCGAAATCGCCGGTGCGAAGCCAGCGTCCGGGGGCAATTGCCGACTCGGTCGCCTCGTCGTTCTCCCAGTATCCGAGCATGACGAAGGGGCTGCGTACGCACACTTCACCTTCGATGCCGTCCGGCAGCCATTCGCCGAAGGGATCGCGAATCTCCATCGAGACGGTGATGATCGGACGCCCGAGAGTGCCTGGGAATTCTTCGAGTTCGGCGCCGACGGCGACCGCAATGGCGGTGCTGCATTCGGTGAGGCCGTAGCTGTCGACCAGAGCATTGCGTGCGAACGGCACCTGCTCCTTGAGGCGTTCTTTGAACGCGGGCGACGACGGCGCGGATGCCAGCGAGAATGCAGTCAACGAAGAGACGTCGTACTTGGCGATGTTGCCGTGCTCGAGTAGCCGCGATGCCATCGTGGGGACAGCACCCCAGTTGGTGACACGCTCGCGTTCGACCAACCCGAGCACCTTGTCGACGTCGAAGCCGCCCTCGGTCAGGATGACGGCACTGCCCGTCGCGAGACGGGGAACCACCAGATTGTGCAGGCTGGCGATGTGGAAGAGCGGGGAGGTGAGTAGATAACGCAGTGGGCTCGGCTTGGAAGCGTCGTACTCACGGCCGGTGAATGCGGCGCCGATGGCGTCGCTGTACTTGTGGTAGTCGACGACGGCCATCACGTTGCGGTGCGAATGGAGTGCGCCCTTGGGGCGGCCGCTGGTACCACTGGTGAACAAGATGACGGCAGGGTCGTCCTCGTCGATGTCGGTGCTCGGCACGTCGGAGCCTGCATACTCCGCGATGAGCGCGGGCAGATCCTCTTCCATGGTGAGGACCGTGATGTCTGCCGGCAGTTCGGGGAGGGCGGCGCCGCGCTTGGCATCCACGACCAGAACCTTCGGACGTGAGAGCTCGATCCCGTGAGTGACCTCGCGCGGAACCCACCAACCGTTGAGACCGACTGCGATCGCGCCGAGCGCCTGCGTCGCGAAGAACGTCATGACCCATTCGGGAGTGTTGGCAGCGAGGATGCCCACACGGTCGCCCTTGCGGACTCCGTACTTGTCCCGCAGAGCAGTTGCCAGCGCGGCAACGGAATCGGCATGCTCGGTGAACGAGATTCGACGATCGCTGGTGACGAGATAGTCGCCGTCGCCCCAGGCGCGAGATGCCGAGATGAGTTCACCGATGGCGTGACCGCGGTTCTTCATCACAGGCATGACGGTGCCGAGAACCTCTTCTTCGACGATCTCGAATGGCCCACCTGGACCGGTGAGGCGTGAGACCGCCTGGTCCAGAAGCAACTGCGGATCTGCGGGGGCAGTCATGGAATGGCCTTTCGTATTGTGGCGCTTTTCACGTCACAAAATCTCACGAGAAAATCATATCTGTGGCGGCGGTTACCACTGAGCGAGACTGGGACGGTTCCGGCTCTGAGGCGTCGATACGTTCGAGTCGTATCGCAGTTGGAGTAATCGACATTCCGATATCGACTAGGACACAGGACACGATGACGAACACCGCCACCGAAGCATCTTCGAATGCAGCTCTTGCAGCTCCTCAGCGCGAGGACGTCGCGCAGATGTTGATCGACCGTCTCGGTGATCAGCACCTGGGCCTGCGGACGCGGACGCAGGACTGGAGCTGGGACGAGGTGGTGCGCGAGAGCGCAGCGCGCGGCTCGCTGGCGAAGTCGCTTCGCGCGCCCGGACCGTTTCACATCGGAGTACTTCTCGAGAACGATCCGGAGTTCCTGTTCTGGCTCGGCGGCGCGGCCCTGACCGGGGCCACGATCGTCGGCATCAATCCGACCAGGCGTGGAGCTGAACTCGAGGCTGAGGTCCGGTACGTCGACTGCCAGCTGATCGTCACCGACAAAGCAGGCTACGAGAAGCTTGCCGGCCTGGACCTCGGGCTGACCGAAGATCGTTTCGTCCTCGTCGACGACGCGTCGTACCCGGACAAGATTGCAGCACATCGCGTCGAGTCGCCTCAGATCGACCTCGGTGTCGACGCGTCGACGCTGTTCTTGCTTCTCTTCACCTCGGGCACCACCGGAATGTCCAAGGCAGTGCGGTGCAGCCAGGGGCGTCTGACGCGGTTGGCCTACGCGAACTGCGCCAAGTACGACATCGACCGCGACGACGTCTGCTACTGCTGCATGCCGCTCTTCCACGGCAACGCGTTGATGGCTCTGTGGGCGCCGGCCCTTTCGCAGGGAGCTACGGTCTGCCTCGTTCGTAAGTTCACGGCCTCGGGATTCATGCCGGACGTTCGGTTCTACGGCGCAACATATTTCACCTACGTCGGTAAGGCCTTGGGGTATCTCATGGCGACGCCGGAACTGCCCGACGACATCGAGAACACCCTCACCCACGGCTTCGGGACCGAGGCGTCGCCGGGGGACAAGGCAGAGTTCATCCGTCGTTTCGGTGCACAACTTTTCGAGGGATACGGTTCGAGTGAAGGTGCCGGTTCAGTAGTGCTCGATCCGAACCAACCTGCCGGAGCGCTGGGCCGTCCCGCGAGCGAGAACATCGTCATCGTCGATCCCGATACGCGCGAAGAGCGACCCCGCGCAATTCTCGACGAGCACGGTCACGTGCTGAACCCCGACGAATCCATCGGCGAGATGGTCGACAAGGCCGGATCGAAGAAGTTCGAGGGGTACTACAAGAACGAAGACGCGATCGCCGAGAAGATTCGCCACGGTTGGTACTGGACAGGCGATCTCGGCTACGTCGACGAGGCCGGCTTCATCTACTTCGCGGGACGCAAGGGCGACTGGATCCGGGTCGACGGTGAGAACACCTCGGCTTTGATGATCGAGCACATCCTGCGTCGGCACCCCAAAGTGATTGCCACGGGTGTCTTCGCGGTACCGGATCCGCGTTCGGGTGATCAGGTCATGGCTGCGATCGAGGTCGCCGATCTCGCCGATTTCGATCCGGTCGAGTTCGCCGACTACCTTGCCGCGCAGGCGGATCTGGGTACCAAGGCAGCGCCACGATTTGTTCGCGTTTCGACCGACCTGCCCGTCACGGGCTCCAACAAGGTACTCAAACGTGAACTTCAAGCCGATCGCTGGCGGACCGACGAACCAGTGTTCCACTGGGTGGGCCGAGGCACTCCCGAATACACGTTGATGACCGAAGCTGACGTGGTGAACCTGGAGAAGGAGTTCGAGACGCACGGCCGCACGCGGTTCCTGTGAGTGAAGTTGCGCTGGTGACCGGCGCTTCCCGGGGGATCGGCCGAGAGTGCGCGCTGGCATTCGCGCGCGCCGGATTCGACGTTGCAATCACTGCTCGCACCGTTCGTGAAGGAGAGGGGCGGGCAGCCCCGCGAACGAGGCAAGGCGAGCAAGTGATTCCGGTGCCCGGCAGCCTGGAGACGACGGTTGCCGAGATCGAGTCCTTCGGTGTGCGCGCATTGGCCGTTCCGATGAACCTGCTCGATCTGGCATCCGTCCGCGGCGCCGGTGAACGGGTGCTGGCCGAGTGGGGACGTGTCGACGTGCTGGTGAACAACGCCTATGCGCAGACTGTCGGAAACATGGACCGGGTGCTCGACATCGAGATCGACGACGCTCAGGCGATGGCGATCGGGAATTATCTGCACCAACTCGCTCTGGTCCAGGTGATACTCCCGTCGATGATCAAGAGCGGCAACGGCGTAGTGGTCAATCTGGCATCGGGTTCGGCGACCATGGATCCGCCTGCGCCTCCCGGCGAGGGTGGTTGGGGTCTGTCGTACGCCGCGTCGAAGGCGTCGTTCGGACGTATTGCCGGAGCGATCAACTCCGAGTACCGAGACGCCGGAATCAAAGCGTTCAACCTGAGTCCGGGATTTGTCATCACGGAATCAGGGAAAGCCCGTGGTGGCGCGGACGCAATCGTGGACGCCGGATTTGCGGCCACACCGGCATCCGTACCCGCTGCAGCGGCGGTGTGGCTTGCAACAGATCCCGATGCGGACCGGTACCTCGGTCGCGTCGTGGATGGTCCGAAATTGATGGCGACACTGGAGGAAACGGTATGAAGCTCGGCGTGGTCGTTCCGGTCGAACTGGGTCGAAGCGGAGACCCTGATTGGATTCTGCAATTCGCCCGTGCGGCCGAGTCGCTGGGTTTCGACGAGATCTCGGCAGTGGAGCACTCGGTGGTCATCGCCGACACCGCGAGCGAGTACCCCTATTCTCCGACCGGCAAATCGCATCTTCCCGATGACTGCGACATCCCGGATCCGCTCGAACTGCTTTCGTTCGTGGCGGGTGCCACAACCACCTTGGGCTTGTCCACTGGAGTTCTGGTGCTGCCCAATCACAATCCGGTAGTGCTCGCCAAAAGATTGGCGACGCTCGATCGCCTTTCCAGTGGGCGATTGCGCATCTGCCTCGGCCTGGGGTGGATGAAGGAAGAGATCGAGGCGTGCGGCGGTGACTTCGAGCGCCGCGGCAAGGTAGCCGATGAGGCCATCGCGGTGATGCGCTCACTCTGGGCGGGCAAGGAAGCGGTCGATTTCGACGGCGATTACTTCTCGTTCAAGGGTGCGTACAGCTGGCCGAAGCCGCACCGCGAATCCGGAGTTCCGCTCTACATCGGTGGACACAGTCTCGCTGCTGCTCGGCGAGCAGGCCGGTTGGGTGACGGTTTCCAGCCGCTGGGACTGGCCGGTGAAGAACTCGACAAGGCCGTAGCAGCGATGAAAGCTGCTGCGGTGAAGGCAGATCGAGATCCTGCCGACGTCTCGCTGGTACTCGGTGCGACACTGCCCAGGCTCGACGAAGCGAAACTCGAGTGGGCACGCGGGTTGGGAGCCGATCGAATCGTGCTGTCCGCCAGTCGTCGTGGCACGTCGCTGGAACTGATCATCGACGAAATGGCCGAATGCTCGAAGCGGCTGGGGCTGAGTAACTAGGAGTGCGGGCGTGACCGGCAGCCATCGGAGCGGCTGCCGGTCATTGCTGTCGGAACGTCGATCAGTTATTGCTTGGTCAGCAATTTGCTCCGGAGCTTTGCGATCGTGTCGGCGTCAAGTTTCAGCACGTCCTGCGAAAACTTCTCCCACCCACCGAACTGGTCGCGAATCTTGTCGAGTACTGGCTGAATCTGGCTGGGACGCTGCTCCATCAACGGTTTCAACAGATCGACATCGATTCCTTTCGAAGACAGAAACGTGTAGGTCTGTTCGTTCTTGGCTTTGTTGTAGGTGTTCGACAGGACGAAGTCGTCGACGATGGTCTTGTCAGGAACACCCAGAATGCCGAAGTAGAGCTGTCATCAGTCCAGTGCGGTCTTTGCCTGCCGTGCAGTGGTAAGCGACTGCGGACTCGGAATCGGCGATGGTCCGTAGGGCTTGGGAATACCCAGTCATTCCGTCAGGCTTGGACAGTTGGTCGACGGCGCCGGTGTCGCTGATCCGGACGGCTTCACCGCCCCCGAGCACCTGCTCCACGATTGCAGGGTCACCAGATTTCAGGGCACTCGTAATCGCTGTGGCAAGAGCCTGAGTGCCGGCATCCAGGACTGCCGTGTTGACCACTTTCACGTTCGCGGGAACCTTGTCTGCTCCGTCCTTTGCGATCTCGCTGTCACCTCGGAAATCGACAACGGTCCGGATGCCTGCGTTCTCGATCGTTTGTTGATCGTCAGCAGTCAGATCGCTCAAGCGGTCGCCACGAAAAACCAGGCCCCACTTGACTGATCGGCCGTCGGCTGTCTCGTATCCGCCGACATCACGCACGTTGGCTGCGCCCTGCAGCGTCACGTGGCGGGTTGACGCGATGGTGGAATTGCCGTCCTCGTCGATCACCTCGAAGTACCAGCGTGACAGTGGGTCGAGGCCGTCGACCTCAGTGGAGAAGCCGTCGACCGTGCCAATTTCCTTTCCTTCTGCGGCTGGGTTTTTCGGGTCGGTGGCGGCGAATACACGCACCTTTTCCGAGCCGCCGTGTTCCCAGACCAGTGAGTAGTGTCCGGCGGACGCTGATGTCACGTCGAGGTCGGTCGGCGTTTTCGCCGACTCGGCCTTGCTGCATGCGCCGAGTACGAGCATGAGTCCTGCCGCCGACAGCGCAAGAACTCGAGTTTTGCAAGTAGCCATGGGTCCTCCGAATCCAATTGGAAATCGGAGGCTACGCACCAGTGATCACTGTGTCGTGACCGTGTTGTGCAGAGCGGGAAAACTGCAGGCTGGAGAGCCTGTCGCCGATGATGATCAGGGATGGGCCAGCCCGTTCAGGAGCATCGCGCCGACAAAGATGGCACTGCTTGCGCGGGCGCTGCAGGACGGGTTGATCGCAATCGACGAACTCTGATCGAAGCGCGAGCGATCGGGTGCGTCGATCCGGGAGTCAGTCGAGGGCGGTGGCGTCGGTTGTCGGCGTCTTGGTGCCGGGAGTCGCTTCGATGTCGAGAACGACCTGGCTGTCGGTGGCTTCTTCGGGGAAGACGTACCGACGCATGGCCCACCAGCGGAAGGCCGTCGCCAGCAGGGTCCCGATGATCGATCCGCTGATGAAGTCCGCGAAGTTTTCCATCAACACCGACACCTCGGGTTGACGCAGATGGAACACGTACCGGGAGGTCCAGAGTGGTACCTGGTTGATGGCCAAACCGATACCCGCGACGATGAAGAACAGAGCGGCCTCGTGATGGCGCTGTCGACCACCGCGCTGCGCAAACGACCATTCGCGGTTGAGGACGTAGGACAGAACCGTCGCGATCAGGACCGCAAGGATGTTGGCCGTCACCGGGTGCTGAGGCAGAACCGTCCACTTGATGCCGAAGAACAGCACCGTGGTGACGATGAAGGCGATGCCGCCGACCACCAGGAACTTGAGCATTTCTGCGTGCGGCAGGACGCGCACGAGAACCCGCTCAGGAAGCCTATTGACCATCTTTTCGACAAACGCCATTGTTCGAGGCTAACCCTGAATACGACCGAGGGCACAAATCGTCGATGCCCGTGTCGGCAAGATCATCAGAATCCGTACCCGAGAATTGCGGGCTTCTGCGCGTTGAAAGCGAAGTCGAAATTCAGGATCTCCTGCGGATCGGACGCGTGGAGTCGGTGCGCCGCCGCGAAGGTCTTGGCCTGGTGCTCGCCCAGGTACAAGCTGCTCAGGACATCAGAGGGCATCGTGATCGCAGGCACCGCGTCAGTGGCCGTACAGGTGGCCTTGCCGTCCTTGACCTGAAGTGCGAAGGTTCCGCCGGCCTTCAGGAACGGATCTTCGACCTTGATGACTGTGTCCAGGTCAGCAGCATATTCACGAGCCTCGAGAGCCGCGGGAACGTCCATGATGCGCAGCCACAGTCGATCGGAGCGCGTCGTCGTCCGGGCAAGGCGGTAGTCCGTGAGCATCAGCCGGAGTGGATCGGCAGGATGCTGGCGTGTCTCGATCCGGGTGACGAGGTCGAGGCCGCAGATCGTGCGCCACAGCGCCGCGTGCGCATCTTCGGTGATCGTCACGAACTCGTCGATCCGGGCGATGCTGTCGCGGCCCTCGCTCGTGTGCCGGTAAGCGATGTATCCGTCCGCGTGTGTCAGAAAGAACAGTCCGGAGGCGCCGTCACGATCCTCGGACGGGTCGGCGAACATATGGTCCCAGAGCGGTTGCGGACGGACCTGAGCGCCGGGTGTCTGCAGCCGCCAGCGATCGTAGATCTCGGGAAGAAGCGTCGAGGCAGCTTTGATGTCGACGATGGACACGCCACCGTTGTCGGGCACCTCGGGGCGGAATCGTGCGAAGCGGCGATCGAGGGTGATGCCTTCGCTGAAGGTGGCCGGGCCGTATCCGAAGCGGTTGTAGATGCCGGCCTCGCTTGCCGTCAGGGCGGCAAGTGGTGCTCCGGTCGACTCGATGTGGGCGTGAAGTGCAGTGAACATCGAGCGTAGGACACCACGTCGACGGTGAGTCGGGGCGACGGATACCCAGGTGATTCCGCGCGTGGGGAGTTGGCGTCCGCCGGGCACGGTGAATTCCATGTCGATTTCGATGGCCACGCCGACGGGTAGGTCACCGTCGACGGCGAGGATGATGTCCTCGGGCTTGTAGAGCGCCTTCGTCAGTTCGCTGACCGCGGGAGACGGGTGAAAACCGAACCCCACCGAGTCGAGTAGTTGGAGAGCCGGCCAGTCGCTCTCGGTAGCGGTGCGGATGGTGATCTTGTTTTCGGGGCTCACGTATATCGACTCTGGCATAGATTGCGTGAAGACGCACATGAATATCGGGGCTGACGTTTCCGCACCGGCTCCCAGGGGTACCGCCCGACGGACCAGTCCTGCGGCACGGAGAAAACCGATACGGAGAAACACTGTGGCGATCACCGACATCAAGGAATATGCCCATCTGACCGAGGAAGACGTCGAGGCACTCGGGCGCGAGCTGGATGCCATTCGGCTCGACATCGAGGAGAAGCGCGGCGCGCACGACGCTCGATACATCCAGCGGACGATCGCGTTTCAGCGCTCTCTGATGGTGGCCGGCCGCATCGTCTTGTTCGCCAGCAAGAAGAAGCCTGCCTGGATTCTGGGGACTGCGCTGCTGGGGGTCGGCAAGATCATCGAGAACATGGAACTCGGCCACAACATCATCCACGGCCAGTGGGACTGGATGAACGATCCCGAGATTCACTCGAGCAACTGGGAGTGGGACAACACCTGCCCGTCCTCGGGATGGAAGCACTCGCACAACTTCACCCATCACAAGTTCACCAACATCGTCGGACTGGACAACGACGTGGGCTACGGAATCATGCGCGTCACGCGCGATCAAAAGTGGCACGCCGACTACCTCTTTCAACCGATCACGAATTTTGTGCTCGCGACCCTCTTCGAGTGGGGAGTGGCACTGCATCACCTCGAAACGGACAAACTCCGCAAGGGTGAGGTGAAGTGGTCCGAGAAATCGGAGATGGCCAAGGACGTCGGTAAGAAGATCGCGCGTCAGGTGGCGAAAGATTACATCCTGTTCCCCGCCCTGACCGGCCCCGCGTGGAAGACCACGTTGACGGCGAACGTCGTTGCGAACCTCATCCGAAACTACTGGAGTTACGCCGTCATCTTCTGCGGGCACTTTCCCGACGGTGCCGAGAAGTTCACGCTCGAGGAATTCGAGAACGAATCGCGCGCTCAGTGGTACCTACGACAGATGCTGGGCTCTGCCAACTTTCATGCCGGTCCCGTCATGGCCTTCATGAGCGGCAACCTCTGCTACCAGATCGAGCATCACTGCTTCCCGGATCTGCCGAGCAATCGGTACTCGGAAATCGCGGTGCCGCTGCGGGACTTGTGTGACAAGTACGACCTCCCGTACACGACCGGGCCGCTGTGGAAGCAGTACGGATTGACTCTGCGCACCATCTGGAAGTTGTCGCTGCCCAACAGGTTTCTCTCGGCTTCCCAGGACGACGCTCCGGAGACGCACTCGGAGTTGAAGTTCCGCATCCGAGGCGGAATCAAGGAAGTGTTCGGCGTCGATCCGCAGACGGGTAAGCGGCGCGGACTGCGAACAGCGATCGCGATGGTCTCGAGCTGATCAGTTACCGCTTGTGCGCCATTGAACGAACCACGAGATCGCCGGTCGACTGGATTGCCTGCACCAGCACGATCAAGATCACGACTGCGACGAACAGCACCGGTGTGTTGAATCGTTGGTAGCCGTACTTGATTGCGAAGTCGCCGAGTCCACCGGCGCCGATGGCACCTGCCATGGCCGAGAAGCCGATCAGCATCACCGCCGTCAGGGTTGCTCCTGCTACCAATCCCGGAACGGATTCGGGCAGTAGCACCTTGGTGATGATGTCTTTGTCGGTGGCGCCCATGGACCGCGCTGCCTCGACGCGTCCGGAATCGACTTCACGCAAGGCGTTCTCGACGACGCGCGCAAAGAAGGGCACCGAACCGATGGTCAGCGGGACGATCGCTGCCGTGGCGCCGAGCGCTGTTCCGACGATCGCCCTCGTTGCCGGGATGAGGAGCACCAACAAGATGACGAACGGCAGCGAACGGCCGACGTTCACCACGGTGCCCAGAACCGAATTGAGGACGCGGTTGGGACGGATTCCGTCGGGCGCGCTCGCGTGCAACAGAACACCGAGAGCGATACCGATGATCACGGTGAGCACGAACGAGACACCGACCATGTAGAGCGTGTCGAGTAGGGCTTCCCATGCTTCGCCCAGGGAATCCTGCCAGGACGTCTTGTTCATGAGAACGTCACCTTCACTCCGCGCTGCGAAAGATGTTCTTCGACAGACTTTCTTGTCTCTTCGTTGCTGACGAGTCCCGTGTGTGAGGCGAACTCCACGCGAAGGCGACCGACCTGATGGGATCCGATGTCCTCGATACCGCCGGAGATCACGGTGACGTCGACGTCGAGATCTCGTGAGAGTTGGGAAATCACGGGTGAGGTGGACAGTGAATCGACAAAGGTGAGGAGCGCCGGAATTCCGGTCGTGGACGTTCGTACCGTTCCGGTCGGCAGTAGCGCCTCTCCGAGGGGTGAGTCCGGGTCTGCGACCAGTTCGGTGAGCGTTCCCTCGTCGACGATGCGGCCCTGATCGATCAGCGCAGCGCGATGGCAGATCCGTCGAACCACGTTGAGCTCGTGGGTGATCAGAACAATGGTCACACCGAGTCGTCGATTGAGATCGGCGAGCAGGTCGAGGATCGAATCGGTTGTGTCCGAGTCGAGGGCGCTCGTGGCCTCGTCGCACAGGAGGACGTCGGGTGAAGCCGCCAAGGCTCTCGCGATGCCGACGCGTTGTTTCTGGCCGCCGGACAGTTGCGAGGGGAAGGCGTCACGTCGGTCTTCCAAGCCCACCAACTCGATCAGCTCGTCGACGCGGGCACGTCGATCTGCCCGAGAGTATCCCGCCACTTCGAGAGGGAAGGCGATGTTGGCGGCGACCGAACGGGAATGCAGCAGGTTGAAATGCTGGAACACGACCCCGATCCGCTTGCGTGTGTCGCGCAGTTGCGCTGGACTCAGCGCGGTCAGATCGGTGTCGCCCAACAGAATCCGGCCACTGGTCGGGCGTTCGAGCAGGTTGAGGCAGCGCAGCAAAGTCGACTTGCCGGCGCCGCTCTTGCCGATGATGCCGAAGATTTCGCCGTCTTCGATTTTCAGGGATACAGAATCGAGTGCATGCAGAACCTTTGTGCCGCTGCGGTATTCCTTGGAGACCGATTCGATCGAGAAGACCATGACGGGTCTCGATCAGGTAGCGCTGGCCGGAATGACCGAGCCCTGATAGGTCTGCTCGATGAACGTCGCGACGTCGGCGGACGTCAATGCCTCGGCCAACTTCTGTACTCGCGCATCGTTTTCGAGCGAGGTGCGTACGGTCAGGACATTGGCGTACGGGTTGCCCTCGGCCTTCTCGAGCACCAGGGCGTCCTTGGCCGGGTTGAGGCCACCTTCGATTGCGTAGTTGCCGTTGATGATTGCGAGATCGACATTTCCGTCGTCGAGCGTGCGCGGCAGCTGCGGGGGATCGACCTGGGTGAACGTGAGTCCCTTGGGGTTGTCGATGATGTTCTTCTCGCTGATCTGCGTGATGTCGGTGCCGGGGGCGCCCAACTGCTGATCGAGCTTGATCAATCCGGCCTGCTGCAGCAGGTACAGCCCACGGGCGAAGTTCGTCACGTTGTTGGACAAAGCGACCGTTGCGCCCTGGCGCAGGTCGGCCACGTTGGTGACCTTCTTGGAATATGCACCGAGGGGCTCGACGTGGACCTTCGCCACGGCGACCAGGTCGTCGACACCCTTTTCCTTCGACCACGATTCCTGGTACGGCACGTGCTGGAAGAAGTTGGCGTCGGTGTCTCCGGCTTCGAGCACCTCGTTGGCGTCGAGATCGCCGGTGATCTCGCTGACCTCGATCTTGGTGTCACCGAGCAGGCCCTTTTCTTCGACGAACTTCAGGATCTCGGCGTGCGGAACCGAAGAAGCGACGATGCGAAGAGGTGCGTTCTCGTCGGAGGAGTTGTCGCTCGAGCACGCGGCTACGGTTCCGACTGCGACGGCGGCCACTGCGAAGGCAGCGAGGAATCTTCTGGTGCGCGAGCGTGACATGTGAATCTCCAAGACATAGCCGAACGCACGCCGAGATGGCGTGACAGTTGCTGAACGCTAGCCCGGTAAACCTCCCGTGAGGAGATACAGAATCACCGCGATTTTTTCATGTACCTATTGTCCGAGCAGGATGACCGGAACGTCCTCGGCAAAATCGACTACCAGTTCGCGACGCGAGAACAGCCAGGTGCCGTCGATCTTTTCGAAGCTGTCCTGGTAACGAATCTCGATCCGGTTGTCCCGGTGGCCCTCGCCCCGCGGATAGATGTGGTGGGCGGAGCAGTAAGCCTCACCGTGTGCGGTGGTGGGGCCGTCGAGGTCGAGGATCTGCTGCTCGACGATGTGCCGGGTCGAGTGCAGATGTGAGACGGCATCGACCACCGAACTGCTGACGACGGAATTCCCACGTATCTCCGTCGGCGCACCCGTTCCGTTCAGTGCCGGCGGCAAGACGAATGCCACGTCGTCAGTGAAGAGAGCCGCAAGTGCAGTGGTGTTTCGGCGGTCGACGGCCTGTGCATACCTGGCGGCCAAGTCGGTGAGAGCGACGCGATCCGAGGAGTCCATGCGCATATCTCACCCTATGTGACGCCGCTCATGTTTCGGCTTCCCGCTCATCGAGACACTCACAGCGCCCACCTGGGCATCTGGTTAGCGTCCAGGCCAAGAGTTGCCAGCCATGAATGCCATAGGAGAAACAGCGATGGATCTGAGGGAATCGCCCGAGCAGCAGGAGCTCCGCAAGGAGTTGCGCGCGTACTTCGCGGCGCTGCTGCCGGAAGAGAAGCGTCGCGCGGCCGGCGAGCAAGGTGTGGGTGGCGAGTACTTCCGCGAGATCGTGAAGTTGCTGGGCAAGGACGGTTGGCTCGGTATCGGCTGGCCCAAGGAATTCGGTGGACAGGGACGCTCCATCGAAGAGCAGTTCGTGTTCTTCGACGAGGTTCAGCGCGCAGGTCTGCCGTTTCCCTTCGTGACGGTCAATACCGTCGGACCGACGTTGATGAAGTACGGCACCGAAGAACAGAAGGAACGTTTCCTGCCCGGCATCCTGGCCGGCGACATCGTCTTCGCAATCGGGTACACCGAGCCCGAGGCCGGCACCGACCTTGCGTCACTCAAGACTCGTGCGGTTCTCGACGGTGACGAGTGGATCGTCGACGGCAACAAGATCTTCACCAGTGGCGCCAACACTGCCGACTACGTGTGGCTGGCCTGCCGCACCGACGCGGATGCCCCCAAGCACAAGGGAATCTCGATCCTGATCGTCCCCACCGAGGATGCAGGCTTCGAGTGGTCACCGATCAACACCGTCGGCGGTTTGATGGTGACGTCCACGTACTACTCCGGCATTCGAGTTCCGTCGAAGGACGTTGTGGGCGAGGTCAACGGCGGCTGGCAGCTCATCACGGCTCAGCTCAACCACGAGCGAATCGGCCTGGCGGCCATCGGTGGTCGCACGTACGGTCTGTGGAACCTGGTCCTGGACTGGGCCAAGGAAAACGGCGCCATCGACATCCCGTGGGTGCAACAGGACTTCGCTCGCACACACGCCAAGCTCGAGGCCATGCGACTGCTGAATTGGAAGATGACGGCAGCCGTCGCACAGGACACGCTCTCCGGAGCCGACGCCGGTGCCACCAAGACGTACGGGACCGAGACTCACGTCGACGTCTACCGCACCCTGCTCGGAATTCTCGGCTCCGCCGGTCGCATCCGCCCCGAGTCTCCGGGCGCTCTGCTTGCCGGTCAGATCGAGCAGATCTCGCGTCAGGGTGTCGTGAACACCTTCGGCGGCGGCGTCAACGAAGTTCTGCGGGACATGGTCGGCACCATCGGCTTGGGACTCGTTCGCGAAAAGAGGGTCAAGTGAGCGACATTTCAGCGCAACTCGACGCTTTTGTCGGCCAGACGCTTGTTCCCACCACCTGGGGACCCGACGAGGTCAACATCCCCATGATCCGGCATTGGGCCGAGACCATGGGCGATACCAACCCCGTCTACCTCGACGACGACGCCGCCCGCGCCACCGGACGCGACGGCGTCGTCGCTCCCGCTCAGATGCTCCAGGTCTGGATCATGCGGACCTTTACCGACAAGATGGCGGGCAACGACCCGTCGCAGGTGTGGACCGATCTGATCGCCACCCTCGACGCAGCCGGCTACAGCTCTGTCGTGGCCACCGATTCCGATCAGGAGTTCTTCGCCGAACTGCGCCCAGGCGATCGCGTTAACTACACCGAGGTCATCGAGTCGATTTCGCCGGAGAAGAAGACCGGCCTCGGTGTCGGACACTTCGTCACGACGCTCAAGACCTACCGCAACGGTGACGATCAGGTTGTCGGCACCCAGCGGTGGCGGACGCTGCGGTTCAAACCTCAGGAATCTGCTGCGCCCGAAGCTCCTCGTGCACTGCGTCCGCGTCCGGCTCTCAACGCGGACAACGCTTTCTGGTTCGAAGCAGCCAAGGAGCACCGTCTGGTGATCCAGCGCTGCACGTCCTGCAAGACGCTGCGTCATCCCACCGGCCCGATGTGCGGGGAGTGCCGGTCACTCGAGTGGGACACGATCAACGCGTCGGGTCGTGGCACGGTGTACAGCTTCGTGGTCAATCACCACCCCAAGATCGACGCGTTCGACTACCCGCTCATCGTTGCGGTAATCGAACTCGAAGAGGGAACCCGATTGATCGCCAACATGGTGGGTATCGCGCCCGAAGATGTCGTGGTCGACATGCCCGTGGAACTTGACTGGATCGACGCCGACCCGGATCTGACGCTTCCCGCGTTCCGGCCGGCCGTACGCGAGGAGCACTGATGGACTTCAATTTCAGCGAAGAGCAGGAAGCAATTCGCGCACTGGCCGACGAGGTCTTCACCAGCAAGGCAACGATCGAGCGCACCAAGGAGATCGAACTCTCCGCTGAGCGCGTCGACCGTGAACTGTGGCGTGAGCTCGCGAGCACCGGGTTGCTCGGTATCGCCCTGCCGGAGGAGTTCGGCGGCGGTGGCCTCGGCTTGTCCGAGCTGTACGCACTGCTCGAACAGCAGGGACGTCACGTTGCGGCCGTGCCGATCTGGGAAACGACCCTTGCAGCATTGGCTGTCAACGAATTCGGCTCTGATTCCCTTCGCGCCGAACTCCTTCCGGGAGTTGCCGACGGCAGTCGATTCCTGACCGTCGGTCTCGAAGAGTTCGGTCCGTACACTGGCGGCGACCCACTGACCACGGCTGAGCAGGACGCCGACGGCAACTGGACTCTGACGGGTGAGAAGGCAGTAGTGCCGATGACTCACGTCGCGAACCTTGCTCTCGTTTCGGCAACCGCTTCCACTGGTACGGCACTGCTGCTGGTCGACCTGAGTGCCGAGGGAGTGACGCTCGAACAGACGCAGTCCACCAGTTGGGAGATCTGTGCCAACGTCACCTTTGCCGGTGCCCCCGCGCAGCTGATCGGTGCGGCTGACGGCACCACGGTTCCGTGGCTGATCGACCGCGTTCAGCTGGCATTGGCCGCAATCCAATGGGGCGTCGGGTCGGGTGCAGTCGCGCAGGCCGTCACGTACCTGAACGGCCGCAAGCAGTTCGGCCGTCCGCTGGCGACCTTCCAGGCCGTCAATCATCAACTCGCTGACTGCTACATCGATCTCGAAGCGATGCGCGTGACACTGTGGCAGGCCGCCTGGCGCATCTCCGAGGGACTGGATCTCGGCACCTCGGTACTGGTCGCCAAGTGGTGGGCTACCGACGGCGGACAGCGCGTCGTGCATCGCACCACGCATGTTCACGGCGGCATGGGCGTCGACACCGACTACCCGGTTCACCGTCATCTGTTGTGGGGCAAGCAGATTGCTGCCACCCTCGGTGGTTCCAGCTCCGATCTGGCGCGTCTGGGTGCGCAGCTCGCATCCGGTGTGGAGGTGCTCGCATGACCGTACTTGCCAGTCGCAGTTACGCAGACGTCGTTGTCGGAGAGGCATTGCCCGAGTTGGCGATCCCGCTGACCCGCACGTTGATCGTCGCCACGGCAATCGCCACTCGCGATTTTCAGGACGTGCACCACGATCCGAGCCTGGCGCAGGAGCGTGGCTCGAAGGATGTCTTCATGAACATCCTCACGAGCAACGGTCTTGTCGGTCGATACGTCACGGACTGGGCCGGATCTGCATCGACCCTGCGCCGCATCGCCATTCGTCTCGGGGCGCCCAACTACCCGGGTGACACCATGACGATGACCGGTGAGGTCGTGTCCAAGGAAGACGGAGTGGTCATGGTCAAGGTGCAGGGTGCAAACAGCCTCGGCAACCATGCATCCGGCACCGTCGCAGTCGCTTTCAAGGAAGAGGAGAGGCCCTGATGGCGATCAGCCCACTCTCGGGAGCCGCCGCCATCGTCGGCATCGGATCCACCGAGTTCTCCAAGAACTCCGGCCGCACCGAACTGCAGTTGGCGTGTGAGGCCATCGTCGCGGCACTCGCTGACGCCGGTATCGATCCGTCCGAGGTCGACGGTCTGTCCACCTACACGTCGGAGACGAACGGCGAAGCGATCGTGGCTCGCAACTGCGGCCTCGGTGAGCTCAAGTTCTTCTCGCGCATTCACTACGGAGGCGGCGCTGCGTGTGCCACCGTGCAGCAGGCGGCCATGGCAGTTGCGACGGGTGTTGCCGACGTCGTGGTTTGTTACCGCGCCTTCAACGAGCGCTCCGGTGTGCGCTACGGCCTAGGGCAGCACGATCGCCCCATGGACAGCACCGCGGATCGCGCGGCATATGCGTGGATGACTCCGCAGGGATTGTCGACTCCCGCTCAGTGGGTCGCCATGTTCGCCCGCCGCTACATGCACCAGTACGGTGCGACGAGTGAGGACTTCGGACGAGTTGCAGTGGTGGCGCGCAAGCATGCCGCCAACAACCCGGCTGCTTGGTTCTACGAGCGTCCGATCACGCTCGAGGACCATCAGAACTCGCGCTGGATCGCCGAGCCGCTGCACCTGCTCGACTGCTGCCAGGAAACCGACGGTGGCCAGGCATTGGTCATCGTCTCTGCCGAGCGCGCAAAGGATCTGGCCAACAAGCCCGTCGTCATCAAGGGCGCCGCTCAGGGCAGTAGCAAGGATCAGCACATGATGACCAGCTACTACCGGCCCGACATCTCGGGTATCCCGGAGATGGGCCTGGTTGCTCGTCAGTTGTACGGCCAGAGCGGCCTGACCCCTGATGACATCAACGCCGCGATCCTGTACGACCACTTCACCCCGTTGGTGCTTCCGCAGCTCGAAGAACTGGGCTTCTGCAAGCCAGGCGAAGCCAAGGACTTCATCCGCGAAGGCAACCTCGAGATCGGTGGACGCCTGCCGTCCAACACTCACGGTGGTCAGGTCGGCGAGGCGTACCTGCACGGTGTCAACGGAATTGCCGAAGGTGTGCGACTGGTGCGAGGCACGTCGACCAACCAGCCCGAGGGCGTCGAAAACGTATTGGTCACAGCCGGAACAGCAGTACCCACCAGCGGTCTCGTTCTCGGCGCTGTTTGAGAGAGGAAAAGACAGTGACAACTTCGGAAGCTGCGAAGACCGCCGGCGATTGGCGTGGAGCCGATCTCGGGACCCGCACCGTGTCGTACACCGAGCGCGACGCGATCCTGTACGCACTTGCCGTGGGCGCCAAGGCGACCGAGCTGGACCTCGTCTTCGAGGATCAGCTTCGGGTACTGCCGACCTTTGCTCTGACGCTGGCGCAGTGGGCTCCCGACGCTCTGGGTTCGGCGGGCGCCTTCGACACCTCGACGGCACTGCACGGCTCGCAAGAGCTGAAAGTGCTTGCTCCGCTTCCGCGTAGCGGTGACGTGACCTTGAAGGCTTCGGTCGGCGAGGTGTGGGACAAGGGCGCAGCGGCCGTGTTCGAAGTGAAGGTGGAGTGCGAATACTTCGTCGCGACCTGGTCACTTTTTGCCCCCGGTGCCGGTGGATTCGGCGGAGAACGTGGACCCTCACGTCCGGCGGAGCCGACCGGCGAGCCTTCGTTGACCGGTGTGCTGACCACAGCGGAGAACCAGACGGCGATGTACCGGCTCCTGGGCGACAAGCACCACATCCACATCGATCCCCAGGCTGCGGCGCGGATCAACCAGCCGCGTCCGATCATGCACGGCCTGTGTACGTTGGCCGCCAGCACACTCGAGCTTGCTCGGGTCGCCGGAGTGCATCCGGCTGATCTTGTCAGTCTCGAAGGTCGATTCGCTGCGGCGATCCATCCGGGTGAGGCGCCGTCCATCGTTGCGTGGGGAACTCCCGACGACCTGGCCTTCCAGGTCACCAAGGGTGATCAGGTAGCGATTTCCGGTGCACGAGTGAGCTTCTCCGCTCGCTAGTCCCTCCAGACTCAACTGCGGGGTGCTTGACCCCTCGTCGCGCCCCGCAGTTGTTCACACGAAGAAGCAGCCCCCGAGCGAATCCGCTCAGGGGCTGCTTCGTATTTGTTTCAATCCTGGTGGGTCGCCATGTAGCGAGCCGGGTACTCACCGCCGCCGTGAACGGCGATGTCGGCGCCGTTCACGTACGAGGAGAGCGGGCTCGCCAGGAACAGGCAGGAGTTGGCGATATCGGCCGGCACGGCCATGCGCTCCATCGGAATGGTCCTGGTGACCGCAGCGCCGCCGTCGGCGCCGTAGACCTCGGCGGCAGCCTCGGTACGGATCAGGCCGGTGGTGATGTGGTTGATCCGGACCTTCGGCGCCCATTCGAGGGCCAATGCCTTGGTCAGAACGAGGAGGCCTGCCTTGGCTGCGCTGTACGCCGCGGTTCCGGGCTGCGGGTCGATCGCCGAGACACTGCCGATGTTGATGATGGCACCGCCGTCGTCCTGAGTCTGCATCACTGCATTTGCGGCCTGGGCAACGTTGAAGGGTGCCAACAGGTTCAGGGCCACGATCTTCTCGACGAAGCGGGGTGACACCGTCGCAGCGTCGGCGTCGGGGGAGCCGCCGGCGTTGTTGACCAGGACGTCCAGACGGCCGAAGCGCTCGACGGCATCCTGGACGAGGGCTGCGGCGTCGGCGGGATCGCGGACGTCCGTGGCGCGAAAGGCTGCGCTACGACCGTCGGCGGTGGGTAGGTTTTCGGGCTCGTTACGGCCACAGACCAGCACGTTCGCACCCGCGGCGAGGAAGGTTTCGGCGATGACGTAGCCGATGCCTTTGGTGCCGCCGGTGACGATCACCGAGCGTCCGCTGAAATCGACGGGGTTGGGCAGTGTCACGGTGGAGCCTTCCTGGTGCGGTGCCGAGCTGAATTGCCGCCCAATGTGATTGACGCGACGTGGTCGCACACCTTAGGGTCAAGCAAGTGCTTGGTTGTTTTGTAGGTCGAGTGTAGACGACAAACAGCGGCAGTCACCAGAATCGACCGGTCCCTCCCGCAAAAGGGACCTCTGCGTCGACGGACATTGGAGTAGTCACATGGGCAAGCTCGAAGGCAAAGTCGCACTCATCACCGGTGCGGGTCAGGGAATCGGGCAGGGGATTGCCCTGGCCTTGGCCAAAGAGGGCGCCGTGATCGCCGTTGCCGGCCGCACCGAATCCAAGTTGCACACCACGTGCGGACTACTGGCTGACATCGGTGCGCGCGGTGAGGCGGTGGTCTGCGACGTCAGCAAGAAGGACGACATCACCGACGCCGTGGACCGTACCGTCGAACTGTTCGGCGGAATCGACATCCTGGTCAACAACGCCAACGACTGCAAGCCCGGCCCACTCTTGAGCGTGCTCGACGAAGACTTCGAGCGTTCCTTCGCGACGGGGCCGCTCGCCACCCTGCGCATGATGCAGGCGTCGTACCCCCACATGAACAGTCGTGGCGGTGGCGTCATCATCAACATGGTCACCTCGGCGGCGGTGCGCTGGGATGCCAGTAACTACGGCGCTTACGGTTCCATCAAAGAAGGCATGCGCTCGTTGACCCGCGCTGCCGCCTGCGAATGGGGCAAGGACAACATTCGCGTTCTCAATGTTGCCCCGCACGCCAAGACTCCCGCGTTGCAGTGGTGGATGGAAAAGAATCCCGAAGAGGCAGCGGCATTTGTCGCAGGTATTCCGCTGGGACGCGTCGGAGACCCCGAGACCGACATCGGTCGTGCCGTCGTCTTCCTCGTCAGCGAAGACGCCGGGTACCTCACGGGTGCCACGATCCCGCTCGACGGCGGCCAGTCGCGCTGGGGCTGACCGCCATCGACCCGATCAGGTCATCACGGCGCCGCCGTCGACGGCAATCGTCTGGCCGGTGACGTTGCGAGCCTTGTCACTGAGCAAGAAGGCGACCATCTCGGCGATGTCTCCGGGCGTCTGAGCTCGACCCATCGGAACCATCTGTGCGACAAAAGAATCGAAGACGTCAGCATCGGAAACATCTGTGAGCGAGGGATCGCGTCGACGCAGTTCCTTGATGGTTCGAAGCCACATGTCGGTGAGGATCAGGCCGGGCATGACCGTATTCGAGCGAAGTCCTCGAGTCGCACCGATTCGGGCGACGCTGTGACTCATCTCGATCACGGCGGCCTTCGACGGTCCGTAGTGCGCGAGCATGTCACCGCCCAAGCGGGCACCGATCGACGCGATGTTGACGATCGCTGCCGGACCCTCGGTTCTGCTCACGAATTCGCGGCACATCAGGAAGCTGCCCTTGGTGTTCACCGCAAAGGTGTTGTCCCACTGGTCTTCGGTGATCTCGAGGAACGGAGTGAAGACGCCGATTCCGGCGCCGTTGACGAGTGCAGTCGGGCTTCCGGCCGATGCAGCCACGTCGAAGGCGTTCTTGACGTCACCTTCACGTCGAACATCGCATCGTGCCGTGTGGACTGCTACGCCAAGGCTTTCCAGGCGTGCTGCGGTGTCGGCGAGTGCGGCCTCTTCGATGTCGAGGAGAAGCAGGGTGCCGAAGTCCTCCGCAAGGCGCTCGGCAATAGCGGCGCCCAACCCGGCAGCTGCGCCGGTGACAATGGCTACGGGCGCGCTCACGGCAGGTGCGTTTCGAGCAGTGGGGCAAGCAGTTCGGCTGCGCGCGCCGCAGTGATGACCTCGCTCGGGTCCACCTTGGTCACGACTTTCGAAGCAGAATCTTCGTAGACATGCTCACCGATGAGTCGCCCCTGCTCGTCGTACGGCCAGACAAATGCCAAGGTCCGACGCACGAGATACCAACCGTCGGGGTCGATGTCCGACGACTGTTCGGGGGCTGCGGGGGTGGATCCACCCGATTCGTGCACCGCGCCGAACACCCCGTCTCCCAGAATCGATCCTGGGACGAATTGACTGAAGAGAGTCTCACCCGAGAATCCGCTGTCGGAGACCGCGAAGTCGGACTGTCCGGTCCACATGACAAGGGTGTCCGTCTCGGCGAGTGACTGGTAGAAGTTGGTGACGGCGTCCATGCCGTCGAGGACAATCGACTGCCCGTCTTCGAACAACCGGTAGACGGGTTCTTCGACGGTCATGTCGGGCGAGAGGATTTCCTTGTAACGACCGGAGACCTCGAGCAATGCGTGGCGCCGGTAGTTTCGGAGGATCTTCTGGTGCCGCGGATTGTCGATGGTTTCCAATTGCTTTTCGACGCCATCCATCATGTGGACGAATTCGTGCTCGTACTTGCTCATCACATCTCCTGGTTTCGCGGATTCGGCGGGCTGTCCGGATCTGCGACAACTGTGACCTGACGTGGCATTCGCTGTACATGTAGAACTTCGTTCGACAATTGCCGGTTTGCTTAACTCCGCTGTTCAGATACCGTGATGGTCATCACTTTGCTGGCGAACGGCGGCCTAAGACAACCGAATGGACGGTAATGAAAAAGGCGAGAAGAGGTGAAGATCTGAATCTGCGGTTGGTGTCCTCGTTGCTCGTCGTCGTGGCGGAAGGGCACTTCGGACGAGCGGCAGACCGGTTGTTCGTCACGGCGCCTGCTCTCAGTCAGCAGATTCGTCGACTCGAGGAGCAGGTGGGAGTCGAGTTGATCGATCGCAGTTCGCACCCGGTGGTGCTCACCGCCGCGGGTGAGGTGTTCGTCGCGGATGCACGGCCCGCTCTCGAGTTCGCCGTCCGCGCGATGAACGGGCTCGACGCACTCGAGCGTCGGCGGGCCAGGCGGTTGCGGATCGGATTCATCAACGGGGCGGCCGGAAGTTTGGGACGTGCGGTGATCGATTCGTTGCATGCGGAGGTGGAGCTGGTCCAATTGGACTGGTCCCAACAGGTTTCCGCGGTGGCGAGCGCGACCGTCGATGCCGCCTTCGTGCGCCCTCCACTGCCGGTGCTCGACGGTGTGGTGCTCGAACGGATCGGCGTCGAACCGCGGGTGGTGGCCCTGCCTCGAGGACACCGACTGGCGGGCCGTACGAGCATCGAGATTTCTGAAATAGATGGGACTGTGCAGGTTTCGAGTGACGGTGCGCCACCCGAATGGGTGAAATGGTGGTCGGTGGACCCGCGCCCCAGTGGTGTACCCGTCCGGTACGGTCCCTCTGTCCGCACGATGGACGAAGCGCTCGAGGTTGTCGCCAACGGTCGGGCGGTGGTGATAACGGCAGCAACCATTGCCGAGTACTACACCCGCTCGGATATCAGTTTCGTGCGCATTTCCGATATCGAGCAGTGTTCGATCGATCTGTGTACCCGTGAGGGCGACAGCAGTCCGGCAGTGATCGAGCTACGCAAAGCTGTTTCAGCCCTCGGTGCCGACAGGTGATTGCTGTGTCCTGATGTGATGCGCATGTACTCGGATGAAATACGCATTCTTGCCGTTTTCGTTTTAGTCGCTTAGACTAAAACCATGAAAACGACGCACACTGCACTCGAAACGGTCGAGACGGCAAAGGTTTCGGCTGATGTGTTCGGGGGAGTCCCCAGTGATCTCGACTCCCGCCGCGCTGCAAAGCGTCGTTTTCATCGGCTCGCCTCAGCCATTCATCCGGACCGGGCGAAGCCCGAAGATCGGGTGCGATACTCGGCCGCAACATCTCGATTGAACGAGCTTTACCGCAGTTGGACAGTGGAGTTCGAGCCGGCAGATTCTCGACCCGTTTATGTCGGCGAGCGGGGCGAGTACATGTTGGGTGGACTGGTAGAGCGCGGCTCGGTCGCTAACCTGTACCGGTCCGATGCCGGTGTCGTACTCAAGATTCCGCGAAACCCTCGGGCGAACTCGATGATCGAGGCCGAACGGAATGTGCTGACGGACATCGAGAATTCGTGCGAAGCCGGTTGGGCAGTCTCGTACTTCCCGCGATTGATCGATCGAATCACCCATGTGGGCAGCGGCACGAGACGTCAGATCGATGTGCTGGACGATCTGACCGAAGGTTTTGTGAGTCTCGCCGACGTCCGTGAGGCGTATCCGGGTGGCCTCGATCCACGGGACTGGGCGTGGATGCACCGACGGCTACTTCGGGCTCTGGCAGCAGCACATGCGACTGGTTGGGTGCACACCGCGATTACCGCGGAGAACGTGCTGATCGAGCCTGATCGGCACGGGGTGGTGCTGGTCGGCTGGTCCTTTGGCACCCGTACGGGCAGCCGCCCGGTGGCGACGATCGGTTCCGATCGTGATTCGTACCCACCGGAACTCGGCGAAGGAGCGTCTCCGGCCTGGGACGTCTACATGGCTCATCATTTGATGCTCCGAATGCTGGGCGAGCAGACCCACGAACGGATGAAGGTGTTTGCCGACGGCTGCATGCAGGACAACCCGAGATTGCGTCCCGACGCGGTCGACCTACTGGGTGAGTTCGACGAACTCCTCGATCTTCTCTATGGCCAGCGGACATTTCGTCCGTTCGCCGTTCCATCCACGAAAGGACAGTGATTGTCATGGGCTACGGATACTGGGACGACAACACCTATTTGGCGGGCAAGACTTTTCGTGCCGCACGCGGTGTCGACGATTTCGGTTACACCGATTCGCTTCGGTCGCGTCCGCGAAGCAGTTGGAAAGCGGACCCGACCCTCGACCCCTTCGGCGTCGACAAGCGTGAATGCCGAGACTCGGCCGGGCACCCCGATTCTCTCCCGATAGCAGTGCTTTTCGATGTCACCGGCTCGATGGGCGCTGTTCCGCGAATCATGCAGGACAAGCTCGGAAAGCTGCACGGGCTGCTGCAACGCAAGGGATACGCGGATGATCCGCAGATTCTGTTCGGTGGTATCGGCGACGCCGATTCCGATCAGGTGCCACTACAAGTCGGTCAGTTCGAGTCGGGTAACGCGATGGACGAGCAGCTTCGGACGATCTTCCTCGAGGGCAACGGTGGCGGACAGAAGTCGGAAAGCTATGAATTGGCAGCATATTTCATGGCGCGCCACACCAGTACGGATGCCTGGGAGAAGCGCGGAAGGAAAGGCTACCTCTTCATCATCGGCGACGAGCTGAACAAGCCGCGGCTCTCGGCTCGTCACATCCGTTCGGTGATCGGGGACAAGGTACGTCAGGACGTATCGGTCTCGTCGATCTACCGTGAACTCGAAGAAAGATGGAATGTCTACTTCGTTCTGCCAGATCAGTCGTCGTACTTCAACGATCCGGAAATCGCGGATCACTGGAAGAAGTTGCTCGGTGAACGCTTCGTCAAACTCGACGACCCCGCTGCGGTGTGCGAACTGATCGCGCTGACGGTCGGAATCGGCGAGGACCGCATCGACCTGCGTGACGGACTGGCGGATCTCCGCGACATCGGTTCAAGAGCTGAAGCCGAGACCGTCGGCAAGGCTCTCGCTCTAATTCCAGGGCGCAGCACCGCGACGGTGGCCGGGTTGCCCCACGATCTCGGAACCGATACGGACGATGTCGATTTCGCATAGAAGGAGAGCATGATGGAGCCGTTCGAAGACCGCGATATCGTCGTCGTAGACCTCGGGTTCGGAGATGCGGGGAAGGGAGCAACCGTCGATTGGCTTTGCTCCGACCAAGCCGATTTGGGTGTGGCCGCAGTGGTCCGCTTCAACGGTGGGGCACAGGCAGCGCACAACGTGACGGTCGGCGAGCGCCACCACACGTTTTCGCAGTTCGGTTCGGGAACGCTGTCCGGCGTCCCGACGTTTCTCTCGAGATTCGTGTTGGTCGAGCCCATCGCGCTCGCCCGGGAGGCGCGTGCTCTGGAAGCGCTCGGAGTTCGAAATCCGTTCGATTTGATACGGATCGACGCGCGCGCATTGTTGACGACGCCGATTCACGTGGCCGCCAACAGGGCCCGTGAGGATGCTCGCGGCGGTAACCGACACGGCTCGTGTGGCAAGGGGATCGGTGAGACCGCGGCGTACGCGCTCGAAGTTGCGAATGCGCCTACGGTGGGAGACTGCCGGCGACCTGACTCCTTGCGTCGTAAGTTGTCGGCGTTGGTCACATTCTACGGACCGTTGATCGCGGAGAGTCGCCACGGTTTTCCGCCGATCGACGACATGGTCGACATGTACGCGGAATTCGGTGCCGTCGTGGACATCGCCGACCCGGATGCGCTGGGCGCGTTGGGTGCCGGTGGTCGTCTGGTATTCGAGGGGGCACAAGGTGTCCTTCTCGACGAGTGGCGGGGGTTTCACCCACACACCACGTGGTCGACGGTCGAGCCGTCCAACGCGCGAGCAATGATCGACGAGTTGGGCCGGGACAGTTACGTACTCGGCGTCACCCGCACCTACATGACACGACACGGAGCTGGGCCCTTCCCGACGGAGGATCCGGAGTTGGCGAAGGTGTTGCCCGAGCTGCACAACGGGACGGGTGAGTATCAAGGCGGATTCCGGACGGGCCACTTCGACGAGTTGTTGTTGCACTACGCAATCGAGGTGAGCGGTGGCGTCGACGGTTTGGCGCTTACTCATCTCGATGCGATGGATCGCGCGCGGGCTGCAGGCATCCCGATCCACGGGGTGCACGCGTACGAAGGATTGCCGTTCGTTCCCGTCGGAGAGTGGAAGGATCTCGATCACCAGCAGGCGCTGACAGATTCCCTGAAAGCCGTAGGGGTCGTGCCGAAGGAACTTCCGGCCGACCCGGAGGATTTCGCCCGGTATCTGAGCGAGGAAATGGGTGCGCCGGTAGTGCTGACCGCGAACGGTGCCGACCGGGTCGATCGTCAGGTGCGCTGCCCAGTGCCTGCATGATGGACGGTGTGGACCAGTCACTTGTCTCGATCGATGTCATCGCGCTCCGGTTCGGCAATCCGGAACCCGGGATGTTGCGATTTGCCGTCACTCCGCGGCAAGCGGAGCCGTACACCGGGCAGTTGGCGCTGCCCGGTGTACTGCTGGGCGCCGGTGAGCGGTTGCAGGACGCCGCCAGGCGAGCCGTGACCACCAAGCTCGGAATTCCCGACGAGAAGATCCTCGTCAGCGGTCAATTGACCGTGTTCGACGAACCCAATCGAGACCCCCGCGGTCCGACGCTCTCGGTGACCATGTGGGCAGTGATCTCGTCGGACGAGGTGCCGGGTTCGGCCGAATGGGTGAGCTGGGACAACCCGGGGGACCTTGCGTTCGACCACAATCGGATAGTCGCCGATACCCGCCCGATCCTTGCTGACACCCTGTTGTGGCGAGATCAGGCATTCACGCGGGCACTACTGGGTCCGTCGTTTCCGGCGTCGTACGCGCTGGCCGTGGCGGAGGAGCTTTCCGGTGTGCGTCCGGACCCGGGCAATTTGAACCGGACGCTCAAAGCGTTGCCAGGGCTGGAACGTACGGACGAACGAGTCCGGGTCAGTGCCACCGGGCGACCCGCGGTGGTCTGGGCGTGGACCGAAAACAGCTGACCTACCTCAGAAGTTGCCCCGCGCGGCCTGCTCACGCTCGATCGCTTCGAACAGGGCTTTGAAGTTTCCCAGTCCGAATCCCAGTGAGCCGTGGCGTTCGATGATCTCGAAGAACACGGTGGGACGATCTCCGATCGGCTTGGTGAAGATCTGAAGAAGATAGCCGTCCTCGTCGCGGTCGACGAGGATGCCTCGCTTCTGCAATTCCTCGATCGGAACTCGAACCTCTCCGATACGCGCGCGCAATTCGGGATCCTCGTAATACGAAGCCGGAGTAGAGAGAAACTCGATTCCTTCGTCGACCAGAGCATCGACTGCTCCGAGGATGTCGTTGGTCGCAAGCGCGAGATGCTGAGCGCCGGGACCTTGATAGAACTCGAGGTACTCGTCGATCTGTGACCGCTTCTTCGCGATGGCAGGTTCGTTGAGTGGGAACTTGACTCGGTGATTGCCGCTCGAGACGACCTTGCTCATCAGCGCGGAGTAGTCGGTGGCTATGTCGCCGCCCACGAACTCGGCCATGTTGGTGAATCCCATGACCCGGTTGTAGAAGTCGACCCACTGGTCCATCTTGCCGAGTTCGACGTTGCCGACGACGTGGTCGAGGGCCTGGAAGATGCGCTCGGGCGCGCCGTCACGCTTGCGGTACGACGACGTCCGTTCGACGTATCCGGGAAGGTAAGGGCCGGTGTAGCGGGAACGGTCGACGAGGGTGTGCCGAGTCTCGCCGTACGTCGCGATGCTGGCCAGGCGAACGGTGCCGTGCTCGTCGGTGACGTCGTGCGGTTCGCTCAACACCGTCGCACCTTGGGTGATGGCGTGCGCGATGCACTTGTCCACGTCAGGGACGCTGAGCGCGATGTCGCGGATGCCGTCGCCATGACGGCTGTGATGCGCGATCAACTCGCTTGTCGGATCCACAGCACCTTTGACGACAAAGCGCACGGCACCGCTCTTGAGTACGAACGCGTGGTGGTCGCGGTTTCCCGTCGACGGGCCTGAATAGGCCACCAATTCCATGCCGAATGCGGACTGGAAGAAATGTGAAGTCTGCGTGGCGTTTCCGACGATCCATTCGAGGCCGTCCCAACCACTCACCGGGAAGGGATCGTGATCGCTGTCGTACTCGACCAGTCCGACCAGCTGGCGTAATTGCTCCAGATCCAGGCCGGCCAACTGTTCGTCGTCGGTGAGAGTCTGTTCGACGGTCATGGTGAGTCCCCTCTGAGTGCGATGTACACAGCGCGGTGCTCGAGTTATGTTCGGCACTGCCGGTACAAACAGATAAGTCCTTCAGAGGTTGGGTAGTCAACGGAGGTAGTTGAAAGTAGACACAGCGCCGGAATGCGAAGATGGTGGCACTGTTTTGTAGGCAATTTGCATAGTTGAACGACGAGTGGAGCGGACGTGAATCTCGACGCAGTGGATCTGGCTCTGTTGGACGCGATGAACAAGCACCCGAGAGCCGGTGCGTTGGAGCTTTCGCGTCAGGTCAAGGTTGCGCGGGCGACAGTGCAGGCGAGATTGAAAAGGATGGAAGATGCGGGCGTCATCGCCGGATACGCGCCGCACGTCAATTTGGCTGCAGCGGGTTTCGGAGTACAGGCATTCGTGACTTTGCAGATCGCCCAGGGGGCGCTCGACACCGTCACCGCGGAACTCGAGGCGATCCCCGGTGTGCTCGAAGCCTTTGCCACCACCGGCTCCGGCGACGTGCTGTGCCGGATTGCCGCTGCGTCGCACGAGGATTTGCAAGCGACGCTGCTCGAACTGAATCGGTCGGGGATAGCCACCCGGTCGACCAGCGTCATGGTTCTCTCGGTTGTGGTGCCGCTCCGGTCGATGCCCCTCCTGCAGACTCTGCAGTCGGAGCAGACAACCAAGGCCCCGGCGTACCGACGAGGCGGTCAGTCTCGCTGACGACCCGGAGCCCAGAATCCCAGAACGATCGCGGATACCCACATGATCGCAGCGAGCGTGAGTGCTCCTTGATCCATGCCTTTGATGAAGGCTTCACGGGCGAATTCGGCCAACTGGGCACCCTGCGGCCCGGCTGCTTCGGCGACGTGGAGAGCGGCGGCCAGAGAACCGGATACCGGCTCCTTGGCCGGTTCGGGTAGCAAGTCGACCGCGGGCTGGACGTGATTTCCGTAGCCGGCGGCGAGGATACTTCCCGCCAGTGCAACGCCGATGGCGGAGCCGATCTCACGGGTTGCGTCGTTGACTGCTGATGCAACACCCTGTTTGGAGTCCGGTGCGTTGGAGACGATGGCAGCAGTGGCGGGGGTTGTCGACAAACCCAATCCAATAGCGGCCACTACCAAGGGAACACAGACTTCGGCATAGGTCGAACTGGCGTCCAAGCGCGTCAAGAGCGCAATTCCGGTTCCGAGGAAGGCAACCCCGGTGGCGGTGAGGGCGCGAAGGCCGATACGCGGAATCAGCAGGGGAGCAACCACGGACAGCGCCATCACCGGCACGGCGATCGGCATGAGGGCGAGCGCCGATTGCAGGGGGGAGTAGTCGAGCACCAGTTGGAGATACTGCACGATCAGGAAGAACAAGCCGAAAGTCGCCAGGAATTGCAGGGTCAGTGACGCTGCGCCGCTGCCGAATGCACGATTGGCAAACAGTCTGACGTCCAGAAGTGGGTGGCGAGTGCGTAATTCGACCCAGCTGAAGATTGCTGTCATGGCAATTCCGCCGACCAGCAACGCGAGAACTACCGGATCGAGCCAACCACGGGCCGGCGCCTCGATCATCCCCAGGACGAACAGTCCGATCGAGCCGGCGATCAGCGCTGTACCAGGTAGATCGAGTGGAGTTGCCTCCGTGTCCTTCGACGTCACGATCGTGAACGACACCACGAGGATGAGGACCGAGACGACGGCCAGGCTGACGAAAATCGAATGCCAGGACCATTTTTCGAGGAGTAGCCCGGAGACGACGAGTCCGGCGATTGCACCGGACCCTGCGACGCCGGACCAGACTCCGACGGCGCGGGCACGCTGCGCCGGCGGGAAACCTGCAGTGAGTAGAGACAGCGTCGCCGGCATGACAAATGCGGCGCCGACGCCGGATATCACGCGGGAGACGATGACCCACGACGGTTCGTCCGCGAAGACCGGAATCGACGAGCCGGCAGCAAAAACGAGTAGTCCGAACATGAGCAGTTCTCGTCGACCGTATCGATCGCCGAGTGCGCCCGCCGGCAACAAGAGACAAGCCAGCGTGAGCGTGTACCCGTCCACGATCCACGTGAGCTGGCTCTGTGTTGCACCGGTATCGCGGGCCAAGTCGGGAAGGGCCGTGTTGAGAGCGGCCATCGCTGCGACGACCAGCGCGACGGCGCAGCACGCGACCGTCAGCATCCAGATCTGTCGGATGGTCCACGTGGACTGTTCGAGCGTCGTATCGCTACTCACGAAACCTCCCGATAGAAACAAGACCATCAGTATCGTTACAAGAACAGCAGTTCCACAACCCCCAAGTGGGTATAACTGAAGTTGTGACGGTGGGAATCGACAAGCAGGGAATCGAACAGCAGGGAAACGACGAGGACCCGCGCAAACAGCGTTCCAGGTCCAGGTTGCTCGACGCAGCGACCACGCTGCTGGCAGAAGGCGGCGTCGACGCCGTGACGATCGATGCCGTCACCAAGTTGGCCAACGTCGCGCGTGCGACGCTGTACCGCCATTTCGACAGCGGCACGGAGTTACTCGCCGCGGCATTTGCACGTCTACTGCCGCCGGTGCCGGAGATGTCCGGTGAAGGCGATCTCCGCGCGCAGTTGCTCGAGTTGTTGACCAGTCAGGCCAAGGCCATCGAAAGCGCACCGATCCAGGTGACGGCGATGTGCTGGCTCGGCTTGGGGCCGGAACTGAAGGGTTATTCGAGCGTCGATGCCCTGTCCACGGACAAGCCCGAATTGCGATCGCTGCGCCAGACGGTTTTCGAGCAGTACCGACACGCGTTCGATCGGATCCTGCGCTCGCCGGACGCGATCGACGCGTTGGGGGAGTACGACTACGACGTCGCACTTGCTCAGTTGGTCGGACCTTTGGTGCTCACCAAGCTGGCCACGCTGACGCCTCTCGGGGAGGCTGCGTGTGAGCAGATCGTGGACGACTTTCTGGCTGCACGCGGAGTGTCGAGCTGAGAGCTCACGGCTCCAGATTGCGGCGTAGCACGTACTGCTCGAGCCTGTCGATGCCGCGCACTCGTCGCGGACGAAGGTGTCGCAGTTTGAAATTGGCGTCCGAGCCGAGCTGGGTGGCCAGCTCGGAGTCGATCAGCACAGTGCCGGGACGAGCAGAGCTGGTGAGACGCGCGGCCTTGTTGACCACCGAACCGTAGAGATCTCCGAAGCGAACCAACGTCGGCCCCATGGCCAGACCCACCCGAAGCTGCGGATCGTCGTGATCGGCGAGGACCGCCTGCTGGATCTGCAAAGCGATCTCGGCGGCGTGATGAGGACTCTCGGCGGCAAACATGACCTCGTCACCGACGGTCTTGACCACCCAGCCGTAGTTGCGACCGATGATTTCGGTGGACGCGGACTCGAACCGCTCGAGCAGATCGTTGAGTTCGGCGGAGTCGAGGCCGCGGGTCAGCGAGGTGTACCCGACGATGTCGGCGAAACCCACGACCAGAACACGACTCGCTACTTCTTCGCCCGGGTTTCCGACGTTGCGGCCCGTCGACGACGCGACGTGGCGCTTCCACACGTACGTCTGCAGAGATTCGACAGCGGGAATGATCTCGGCGCCGAGGCGCAGAACGATCTTCCGGATCGCTTCGGGCTCGTGATCTGCCGAGTCGGCGAGCTGGTCGATGATGTGTGTGCTGATCAGCGAGACCTGCCACTCAGCCAACCTCGACATCGACTGCCCCAGTGAACGGGCGGCAGCCACCTCACTGCTCTGCGAGATGACTCCTCGATTGACCATGTCGATGATCGTCTTGAGGGCGTTGGCGTCTTGCTGGGTGAACATGACGGCGTCGGGATCCTCGTCGACGGCAAAGCCCATCGCGACCCACAAACGATCGGCACGCTCGCGTGTCACACCGGCGAATTCCGCGATCTGCGATTGCGTGAAGCAGCGCGGTCCGCCGAGGAGGGACTCCTCGATGTCGGCTTGAATCCGGCTGAGCAGATGAGCATCGACGTCGACCGGATCAGCGGTGTGAGGTTCGGCAACGTGAGATTCAGCAGGGGCGGGTTCGGTGACCTCGTCGATCCACTCTGACTCCGAACTGCTCACCGTGCTCCTTATTGCCGCAACGAATTTCTGTCCACCATCTTCCACGCGGTGCCACGAGAACAGTACTGAATTGGCCGAACCGTCTACGGATCCTCGGGCTCAGGCGGGCGGTGAGAGTCAACACGTCGGTGGCTTGTGCAAGAGTTGCCCCGAGAAAAGCACTGTCGATACCGAAATGCACGAGATACTTCTGAAAGGACCTGCGCATGCCACCCCGTAGACGTTCCGGCGCTGCCGCATCAACGCCGGATCACCTCACTGCGGACAATCTGGCAGCGCTCGCCACGGCTGTCGCCGAAGGCAAGCGCGCCACCGTCTATCTGCGCGAGGCGACTCCCAGCTTGGGGATCGAAGCCGGTACCTCGGCGAAAGTCGTGTCGGTGGACGGCAACACCGTGATGATCCGCCCCAAAGGCGTCAACGACGAATTGCCTTTCGAGGCAGAGGAATTGCGCATAAACCGCGTCTCCGCGGCACCGGCCAAACCGGCGCCACGGCCCAAACCAGTTGTGGAGTCCGAGCCCCTGATGGAGCCACTCGTAGAGCCTGTTCGACCGAAGCCGCGTGCGCAGCCTGCACCCGCTCCGGTCCCGACTACCACTGCTGCCCCTGCCGCGACACCTCGTCCGGCCGTCAAGCGTGCGAAGAAACTGCCGGCCGGCATCAGCGTCACGATCCATGCGGGCGCGGACAACGACTGGAGCGTGACGGTCACACAGGGCGCCAAGCGTCCGGGCAAAGCAGTTCCGGTCGCACCCGATGCGGTCGAGCGAGCTGTCCGCGAGTTGGGTGAGCCCACCGCAATCGAGGCTGTCGAGTCCATCATCGTCGCTGCACGGGACATGGCTGCAGCGCGAGTCGACGAGTTGAGTCGTCAGCTCGAGGAGGCACGCAAGATGCTCGAAGCGCTCGGAGCTACCGACTAGAAACGCTGCGTAGGTCCGCACTTTCCGGGGTATGCGTTTTTTGCAGCGGGGAGATTACCGGCGGAGAGATTGTGATGTTGCAGCGAATTGTTTCGGCTCTGGCAGCGTTGGTCTTGGCACTCGGACTCGGGTTCATCGTCAGCAGCAACGCTGTTGCTGCACCCACGCCCATGGGTGGTGGTTCGGGCATCATCATCGACAATCAACTGGTCTGTACGTTGACCACTATCGGTCACGACAACGGCGGCAGACTCGTGGGTATCACCGCAGGTCACTGCGGTGGTCCTGGATCGTTCGTGATCCCGGAAAGCAACGAGGACGCAGGCGTGGTCGGCACGTTCGTCGAGTCGAACCCGGACCTGGACTACGGGGTCATCCAGTTCGATCCGGGCAAGGTCACACCAGTTCGAACGGTGGGCGCGGCAACCATCATCTCGATCGGCGCTCCGGCCAGCTTCCCGGCTACAGCCTGCAAGGAAGGCCGTACGACGGGCACGACCTGCGGCGTCGTCTGGGGAGACCTGAGCGCCGACGCATCCACCTGGACTCAGATCTGCGTCGACCACGGTGATTCGGGAGCCCCGGTCACGGTCGGGACGACGCTGGTCGCGATGGTCAACGCCTACCTCTGGGTGCCATGCCTGGGGCCGGAACTCGGCACCAACATGACCTCCATCGTGGACACGATCAATGCCCACGGAGGCGTCGGCGCCGGGTACCGGCCCATCTAGCAGCGGGCTGGGATCAGCCGCACACTGCTCCACCCGAGGCTGATCCCACGAGCTTGGAGTACTTGGCCAACACACCACGTGTGTAGCGAGGCGGCAACGGCTCCCAGCCCTTCTTGCGGGCTTCCAATTCGGAGTCGTCGACCAACAATTCGAGTTGTCCGGTACCCACGTCGAGTCGGATCTGATCGCCGTCGCGAACGAACGCGATGGGACCGCCGTCAACCGCCTCGGGCGCAACGTGTCCGACACACAGGCCGGTGGTGCCGCCCGAGAATCGTCCGTCCGTCAGCAGCAGGACGTCCTTGCCGAGACCCGCGCCCTTGATCGCGCCCGTGATGGCCAGCATCTCGCGCATGCCGGGACCACCCTTCGGGCCTTCGTAGCGGATGACGACAACGTCACCGCCGGTGATGGTGCCGTCCTCGAGAGCATCCATCGCGGCGCGCTCGCGTTCGAAAACCCGTGCAGTGCCGACGAATACATCAGACTCGAATCCTGCCGACTTGACCACCGCGCCGCCGGGCGCGAGTGACCCCTTCAAGATCGTGATGCCTCCGGTGGGGTGAATGGGCTTGTTCATCGCCCGCAGGACCTTGCCGTCCGGATCGGGCGGGGTGATGTGCGCGAGATTCTCCGCCACGGTCTTACCGGTGACGGTCAGGCAATCTCCGTGCATGAGTCCCGCGTCGAGCAATGCCTTCATGATCACGGGGACGCCGCCGATACGGTCGACGTCCGTCATGACGTGCTTTCCGAAAGGCTTGACGTCGGCGAGGTGCGGGACCTTCGCGCCGACGCGAGCGAAGTCGTCGAGCGTCAGGGGGACGTACGCTTCGTGCGCGATCGCGAGGAGATGGAGCACCGCATTGGTGGATCCGCCGAATGCCATGACTACTGCAATGGCGTTCTCGAACGCTTCCTTGGTGAGGATGTCCCTCGCGGTGATACCTCGACGCAGGAGTTCGACAACGGCTTTGCCGCTCTCGCGGGCGAAGCCGTCGCGGCGACGATCCGGTGCGGGCGGTGAAGCGCTGCCGGGCAGCGACATTCCCATGGCCTCGGCGGCGCTGGCCATCGTGTTTGCCGTGTACATGCCGCCGCACGCGCCTTCGCCCGGGCAGATCGCCCGTTCGATGGTGTCGACGTCGGCGCGGCTCATCAGCCCACGCGAGCAGGCGCCAACCGCCTCGAACGCGTCGATGACGGTGACTTCCCGCTCACTGCCGTCGGAAAGTTTGGCGACGCCGGGGAGGGTGGAGCCGGCGTAGAGGAACACGCTGGCGAGGTCGAGGCGGGCCGCCGCCATCATCATGCCGGGCAACGACTTGTCGCAGCCGGCGAGAAGGACCGATCCGTCGAGACGCTCGGCCTGCATGACGGTCTCGACGCTGTCCGCGATCACTTCACGGGAAACGAGGGAGAAGTGCATGCCCTCGTGCCCCATCGAAATGCCGTCGGAGACGGAGATAGTGCCGAATTCGAGAGGGAACCCGCCGGCTTCCCGTACGCCCTCCTTGACGGCCTTGGCCAGGCGATCGAGGGACAGGTTGCATGGCGTGATTTCGTTCCAGGACGAGGCGACGCCGATCTGCGACTTGACCCAGTCGTCGTCGCCCATTCCTACTGCACGCAACATGCCGCGCGCTGCGGTCTTTTCGAGTCCGTCGGTGACGTCACGACTTCTGGGCTTGATGTCGGGTTCGGTCATTTTCCAAGCATAGGCGTCAGCGGGGTGTGTTTCCGGCAGACGAGCGACTCGACTTGCCGACAAACGCCGTCCGTCGTGAATAGACTCGTCGCATCGGGTGTGGGTGACTTTCTTTGCCGCTCTGCTGATACTGCCCATCCTGTTCGGCGCGTTGATCGCAGGTTATTCCGCGTTCTCCGAGGTCGACGGGTCCGAGGCTCTGCTTCCGCCGGCGTTCTGGATCCTGATCGCGGCCGGGGGTGCACTCGGCGGTTACATCGGAGTCAAGGTCGGTGTGGTTCGAGGCTCGGCCCTCGATTACCGGTTGTAATCGGGATCGACTCGATCAAACTTCCAGAGAAGCGCAGGCGAAGCCTGGGTGAACATCCCGAAGCTCTCTTGAACGCCCGTTCAGGTGCGGGTTCACTCCTAGCGTGCACACGAATGCCTTCGATCGAATATCCAGACGTGGCCTGCTGCAGGGATCGGCGGCCCTCGCCGGCGCAGTAGGTCTTGGTGTCGCTTCGGCGAGCCACGCCGGTGCCGAGGTTCCGGGTGGCAGCCCGGGCTTCGCGCACGGCGTGGCATCCGGTGACCCGTTGCCGGATGCGGTGATCATCTGGACCCGCATCACCCCGACGGCAGACGCGACGCCCGGTTCCGGCGTCGGGCCGGCGGTGACTCTCAACTGGCAGGTCGCGACCGATGAGGGGTTCGCGAGCGTCGTTGCGTCCGGAAGTGTTGCTGCTTCGGCGGATTCCGATCACACCGCGAAGGTCGACGTCACCGGACTCGATTCGTCGACGGCGTACTGGTACCGATTCACTGCGGGTTCGGCTGTTTCTCCGGTGGGCCGCACCCGTACGGCTCCGTCGAACTCGGCAGATCTCGATCGTCTCCGCTTCGGCGTGGTGTCCTGCTCCAATTGGGAGGCGGGGTATTTCGGTGCCTATCGTCACCTCGCATTCCGCGAAGACCTCGACGCGATCATCCACCTCGGTGACTACATCTACGAGTACGGGCAGGGGGAGTACGGCGCGAGAAACGGATCCGTTCGCCTTCACGAGCCGGCCCACGAGATCATTTCGCTGGCCGACTACCGAATTCGGCACGCGCAGTACAAGACAGACCCGGATCTGGCAGCTCTGCACCTGAAGCTCCCGTTCATCACCACGTGGGACGATCACGAATCGGCCGACAACGCGTACCGGGACGGCGCCGAAAACCACACTCCCGGTGTCGAAGGTGACTGGGCAGATCGAAAGGCCAACTCGGCCAAGGCATATTTCGAGTGGATGCCCGTCCGCCCGTCGGGTAATGGTTCGAGCGTTCAGCTGTATCGTCGGTTCCGCTTCGGGAATCTGGCCGAGATCTCGATGCTCGATCTGCGTACCTACCGCGACGAGCAACCGACCATGAAGCAGGTCGACGATCCGTCGCGCACCATTACCGGACGCGCACAGATGGATTGGTTGACCAACGGAATCGTCACCTCCCCGACGCAGTGGAAGGTCGTCGGCAATCCGGTCATGATCACGCCCTGCGTGTTCCCGCCGCTGGAACCGGCGACCACCGCGGCGTTGACCGAACTGGTGGGTGTGCCGCAGGCCGGTGTCCCGTACAACACGGATCAGTGGGACGGGTACACCGCCGACCGCACCAGGCTTTTCGACGCGATCACCTCGAACGGTGTGGACAACACCGTCTTCATCACCGGTGACATCCACACGTCGTGGGCCTGCGACCTACCGACCAACGCCGCCAACTATCCGGGTGGGCCGACCGTCGGCGCCGAGTTCGTCGTCCCGTCGGTGACGTCGCCCAATATCGACGACATGCTGAAAGTGCCACCGCGCACGGTAACCGTTGCGGCAGAAGAAGCATTCAAGGCCGTGAACCGACACGTGCGGTACGTCGAACTGGATTCGCACGGCTACGGCGTATTCGAAATCGCCCGCGAAGGTACTCAGATGGACTGGTACTACGTCGACGATCTCACCAATCCGCAGAGCAATGCGCACTACGCCGTGAGCTACCGTCTTCCGGCAGGCGCGGGCAGTAGAGTCTCACCCACCTCGGCCGCCCTCGATCAGGCCTCGTACCGACCAGGAGTCGACCAGTGAGCATCGAAGTTTCGCGTCGTAGCGTTCTGATCGGCGGAAGTGTTGTCGCCGGAACGGCATTGCTCGGAACGCCCGCTCGCGCGAGTGTTCCCACCAGCGCCGGAATCCCAGACCTGGACGTGCATGTCATAGTCGTCGACGGCATGCGGCCGGACGAGCTGCGATCGGAGCTCACCCCGACGCTGACCGGGCTTGCGGCCGGCGGTATCCACTACCCGGACGCCAGTGCCATCACGATCGCAGAGACGCTGCCGAACCACACGGCGATGATGACGGGAGTGCTGCCGGCGCGTTCGGGTGTACCCGCCAACTCCGTCTACGATCCGGCCATCGACAAGAAGCGTGACCTCGATCGGCCTTCCGACCTGCAGGCATCGACGGTTCTGGATCGGGTGCGCACCGAACTCGGATTGACCACTGCGAGTGTGCTGTCGAAGCGCTACCTGCACGGGTTGTTCGGTGACCGCGCCTCATTGGTGTGGGATCCGCAGCCGCTCGTTCCCGGTACCGAGCATGCGCCGGACAACTTCACGATCGACGCCTTGATCCGTATCGTCGGCGGGAACTCGCCGCGGCTCTCGTTCACCAACCTCGGTGACGTCGATCGGGTCGGGCACCTGGATCTGTCCGGTCCGTCCATCCGGATCGCTCGCACGGCTGCACTTCAGAACACCGACAACCAGGTTCGCCGCTTCGTCGACTTCCTTCATGACACGGGTCGCTGGAATCGGAGCATTCTGATCGTGTTGGCCGACCACTCCATGGACTGGTCGGAGCCCGCGCGGCTCATCGGCTTGGATCGACCGCTGAACGCGGACCCGTTGCTGGCAGGCAAGATTCGAATCGCCCAGAACGGTGGCGCAGACCTGATCTACTTCATCGGACCCGATGGCGAACGGGCGGAAGCCGTCAGCCGGATTCAGCAGATCGTGGATGGTGTGGACGGCGTCGAATCCAGCCACCTCCCCGCCGAATTCGATCTCGGCACCAATGCCGGTGACGTCGTTGCGTTTTGCGCTCAGGGCTGGCGGTTCAGTGATCCGACTCCACTGTCCAACCCGATTCCCGGCAACCACGGCCATTTCGTGACACTGCCCATTCCGTTCTTCCTCAGCGGCGGGCATCCCGCTCTGGACGGTGGACGGAAGATCGACACGCAGGCTCGCACGATCGACGTCGCGCCGACGGTTGCGGCTCTGCTCGGCCTCGGTGCACCTGCCGGCGGCTGGGACGGCGTCGCTCGCACGACGGGTGTGTCGCTGAACGTCTAACGAGGATCGCGACCGGTCAGGGCAATCAGCTTGTCCTGCAACGACGCATCGTCCGGGAGGTCGACGGGATCGGAGAAGAGTCCGCTCTCGGCGAGCATGTCGCGCTGCCCGTCGAGGTCGGACCAGACGGCCTCGACGAGGTCTGGATCGAGTCGCTCGTCTGCTCCGACCGCTCGCGCGAGGTCCCAGGTGTGGATCGTGACGTCCGAGGTCTGCTGGCGCAGATAGGGTTCCACCTTCACCGTGCCGTACGAGAGGTGAACGTGGGCACTGAGGTCCGTCGATTTCCACGCTTTGATTGCGGCATCGGAGTACTTCTGCCATTCGGTCCACAGGTCGTCCCCGACGGGAACGATGTCCGGTGTCGCCTCGCCGACCGTCAGTCCGGCCAGGAGCGGCGGTACCCACTGCTGCTCCTCGATGACGTGGCGGACGAGGTGTTCGACGTGCCAGTCGGAGTCGGGCGTGGGTGCGTTCCAGTCCTCGACCGCAGCGAGTCGTGAACCGAATTCGCGGTGGGCGGTGAGTACGAGTTCGAGCCAATCGAATGCCATCACTCGAGGGTAACCCGATCAGCGTGACGTTAATCGGTGCGTGAGGCTTCGATTCGGTGAAGACTGTCGGGGTTGTCGCTCAGTCGAATCGAGGAGTTTTCATGACCGTCCCCACCGTCACTCTGGCCGAAGGTCTCACTGTCAGCGCCCAGGGATACGGCGCGATGTCCGTCGCCCCGGTCTACGGCCCGGTGGATCCGGCCGAGGCGCTCGCCACGCTGCACCATGCGGTGGACATCGGGATCACGTTCATCGACACCGCCAACGTGTACGGCGAGGGCTCGAGCGAGCGTGCGGTGGGAGAGCTTCTCAAAGACCGCCGGGAGGAAGTGCAGTTGGCGACCAAGTTCGGTCTGGTCGGCAACATCGCCAACGGTCAGCGCGGGATCAACGGAGACCCGGCTTACGTGCCGCGGGCACTCGACGAGTCTCTGGGACGACTCGGCGTCGATCATGTCGACCTCTACTACTTGCACCGGGTCGACCCGAACGTGCCGATCGAAGACACCGTCGGCGCGATCGCGGAGCAGGTGAAGGCGGGCAAGGTCCGCAACATCGGCCTGTCCGAGGCGACCGGCGATGAACTGCGTCGTGCGTACGGGGTGCATCCGATCGCGGCGATCCAGTCGGAATGGAGCATCTGGAGTCGGGACGTCGAGAACAAGGTAGTACCCACCGCCGCGGAACTCGGAGTCGGATTCGTGCCCTTCTCACCTGTGGGCCGAGGCTTCCTGGCGGGATCGTTCGATGCGGAGACGCTCGGTGACAACGACCTGCGCCGACGCTTCCCCCGCTTCTCGGACTCCGCACTTCCCGCCAATCAGAAGGTTCTCGACGTGGTCCGCGCCGTCGGTGAGGAGCTCGGCGCGACGCCTGCACAGGTTTCCCTGGCATGGCTCGATGCCAAGGGCCGCCAGTACGGGTTGCCTTCCGTTTCGATTCCCGGCACTCGGTTCGCTGCACGAGTCACCGAAAACGCCGGAGCGTTGGACATCGTTCTGAGCGAAGACCAGATCGCTCGCCTCGACTCCCTCGCCGCGATTACCGAAGGCTTCCGTTCGGCTGATTTGAATTGGGTCTCTCAGGGCCGCGAATAATCATGTCCTGAGCCTTGCGAAAGACAGGAGTAACATACAGACCCGATGAAAAAAGTGTGGTTGGTCTGGGGTGTCGGTGTTTTTGCCTACGTGATCGCCGTGCTTCACCGCACTTCGTTCGGCGTCTCGGGTCTGTCTGCTGCTGATCGGTTCTCGATCTCGCCCAGCGTTCTGTCGAGCTTCGTCGTGCTGCAGATCGTCGTGTACGCCGGCATGCAGATTCCGGCGGGAGTCCTCCTCGACCGCTACGGTTCGCGGATCATGATCGCAGTCGGTGCGTTCATCATGATGTCCGCGCAGTTGGCTCTCGCCTTCACCGAATCGCTGCCCGTCGCGATCGGTGCACGTATTGCCGTCGGTGCCGGGGATGCACTCACCTTCATCTCGGTGTTGCGGTTGGTACCGCAGTGGTTCCCGCCCCGGCAGGTGCCGTTGGTCTCGCAGTTCACGGGCATCCTCGGTCAGCTGGGCCAGGTGATGTCTGCGCTTCCGTTCATGTTGCTGTTGTCCGGACCGGGCTGGACTTTTGCCTACGGCAGCGCTGCCGCTGTCGGACTGTTGGCGTTTGCGCTGGCGTTGAGTGTCATCCGCGACGCGCCTCCCGGTGCCGACGTGGTCGCCGTGCCGGCCGGCGCCAAGGAGATCGGGCGACAGATCAAGACGGTGTGGATGCGGCCCGGCACCCGACTCGGGTTCTTCAGCCACATGGGGACTCAGTTCTCGATCACGACGTTCGCGCTGCTGTGGGGTGTGCCGTACCTGAAATCGGCTCAAGGCCTCGACTCCACGACGGTCGGCTCGCTGCTGACGCTGTCAGTCATCTCGGCAATCGTGGCCGGCCCGATCCTCGGTATTCTCACCGGTCGCTATCCCATGCGTCGATCGTGGTTGGTTCTCACCATCATGGTGGCCAGCGCGCTCATGTGGACGATCGTGCTTTCACGAAGCGAACCGTCTCCGCTCTGGTTGTTGACGATCCTGGTGGTCGTCATCTCGGTGGGTGGACCGGGTTCGGTGATCGGCTTCGACTACGCGCGTACGTCGAACCCGAGTTCGGCGATGGGCACCGCGCAAGGCATGGTCAACATCGGGGGATTCCTCGCTTCCCTCATCGTGATTCAAGTGATGGGCGTCATCCTCGGGCACATGGGCGGGTACACGTTCGACGGATTCCGTGTCGCCTGGATGGTGCAATATCCGGTTTGGATTCTCGGTATCGTCGGTGTGCTCGTCACCCGAGGCAAAGCCCGGCGAGCCCTCGCAGCAGAAGGCGTACACGTACGGCCGATTCGCGAAGTCATTCGCCGCAACAAATAACTCGATCGCATCGGGTAATTCATCCCCTGCGGGTGAGGTTCCCAAGCGTCCGAGCCACCAGGCTTGATGGATGAACGACGCAATGAACATCGGACCGGTCGAGCTCGTGGTGCTGGCATTCCCAGGTTCAACTGTGGATCCTGAAGCTGTCGCCGCGCTGCAGAACGTGGTGGAACGAGGTTTTGTCACTCTGCTCGACCTCGTGTACATCGCCAAGGACGCGGACGGACAGGTGTCGCAGATCGATGTCGACGAAGATCTCACCGACATCGGACTGGCGATTCTGTCCATCGAAGCCAAGGCATTGATCAGTGACGAGGACCTGGACGTGGTCCGTGAGTCACTCGAACCAGGAACGTCCGCCGCAGTCATCGTCTACGAGCAGACGTGGGCGCGTGAGCTCGCGTCGACGGTTCGCGGTGGCGGCGGCGACGTAGTCCTTCACGTTCAGATACCGCGCGAGGTAGTCGTCGCAGCGGTCGAAGCAGCATTTCAGTAGCGACAATTTCCCAAGGAGTTCGGCATGGTTTTTCGAGGTGGACGCAGAGGGCGGCCGGGGTTGCTCGGCACGGTGGCGCGCACGGCGGTAGTGGCTGGAACCGCAAAGGCGACGTCCAACGCCATGGATCGACGGAGTCAACGAAAGGCCAGCGAGCAGCAGCAGGAATATCAGCAGGAGTACCAGCAGCAACAGCCGCCGCCGCAGCAGCAGGTCGCCCCCGTGCAGTCCGTTCCCCCTTCAGGCGCGGACGATCTGGTCTCCAAGCTGCAGGAGTTGGGACAGCTTCATCAGTCCGGCGTGTTGACCGATGCCGAGTTCGCGGCGGCAAAGGCGCAGTTGCTGAGCTAGCCCTGCTGTTCTCTTCAATTGCGGCAATGCGCATTGCCGCAATTCGGCGTGAAAGGCTGACTTATGATCGACCCACGTGCGGCATCGGCCGCAATCGAAGCCGCGAACGCCCGAGTCGCCGAGACTCTACCGTTCTCCGACGACGCCGACTTCACCGAGGCGAAGCGGGGTTTCGTCGCCGCAATCGATCCGGGGCTGGTTTCCGATTCGGACGGAAAAGTCCTGTGGAACAACGATTCCTACGCGTTCCTTGACGAGGACTGCCCGCCAACGGTCAATCCGAGCTTGTGGCGTCAGTCGAAGTTGGTCGCCAAGCAGGGACTCTTTGCGGTGACGGATTCGATCTATCAGATTCGCGGACTTGATCTGTCGAACATGACGTTGATCGAGGGAGATACCGGAATCATCGTCATCGATCCACTGATCTCCCGGGAAACCGCTGCCGCTGGTCTCGCGTTGTATCGGGAGCATCGTGGTGATCGACCGGTTGTCGCGGTGATCTACACGCATTCGCACATCGACCACTTCGGCGGGGTCAAAGGAGTGACCACCGACGACGACGTCGCCGCCGGGCGATGCGTGATCGTCGCACCCACCGGGCTCGTGGAGCACGCGGTCGAGGAAAACGTCTATGCGGGAACGGCAATGGCTCGACGCGCGGCCTACATGTACGGGGCGGCCTTACCCCGAGGTCCCCGAGGTAGCGTCGGAGCCGGGTTGGGGCAGACCACCTCAACCGGCACACCGACGCTCATTTCGCCGACGGTGTCGATCTCGAAGACAGGTCACACGGAGACGATCGACGGCGTTCGGATCGAATTCCAGATGACGCCCGGAACCGAGGCCCCGTCCGAGATGAACTTCTACTTCCCGGATTTGCGCGCACTGTGTATGGCGGAGAACGCAACTCATACTCTCCACAACCTGCTCACGCTTCGCGGTGCCCTGGTACGAGATCCTCATGTCTGGTCTGCGTACCTGACGGAATCGATCAATCGTTACGCCTCACGATCCGACGTTCTGTTTGCGTCCCACCACTGGCCGACGTGGGGGACCGAACGGCTCACCGAGTTCCTGTCATTGCAGCGCGACCTCTACGGGTACCTTCACGATCAGACACTTCGTCGAATCAATCAGGGGTGGACCGGTCTCGAGATCGCCGAATCGATCGAGCTGCCACCTGCATTGGCGCAAGCGTGGCACACGCACGGGTACTACGGTTCCGTCAGTCACAACGTCAAAGCCATCTACCAGCGATACATGGGTTGGTTCGACGGTAACCCTGCGCATCTGTGGGAGCATCCACCCGTCGAATCGGCCAAGCGTCACGTGGAGTTCATGGGCGGATCAGCAGAAGTGTTACGGAAAGCTCGGGAATCGTACGAGCGCGGCGACTTTCGCTGGGTTGCGCAGGTGGTGAACTACGTGGTCTTCGCTGAACCGGACAACGTCGAGGCCAAGAATCTGCAGGCCGATACCTTCGAGCAACTCGGGTACGGCGCCGAGAACGGCACATGGCGGAACTTCTACCTCACCGGTGCATACGAACTGCGCAACGGCTCAGTGGGGACGCCCACGGTTGCCGCGGCGCCCGACATCACCGCAGCGCTGTCGGTAAGTCAAGTCTTCGATGCAGTATCGCTGCGCGTGGACGGAGTGCGCGCAGCGGGCTCGCACATCGTCGTCGATTGGAACATCACTGACGAAAACATCGTTCACCGAACGGAACTCAGCAACGGAGTTCTGATCCATTTCGACGTGGAAGGTGGGTCTGCAGATGCTGGGTCTGTGGATGCGATGTTCAGTTTGAGTCGGCGCGACTTACTCGGTGTGCTGCTCGGTGGTGTGGACTTGGGTGCCGAGATTGCGAATGGAACCATCTCGGTTTCCGGCGACCCGGCGAAGCTCGCAGAACTTGCCGGGTACCTCGACGAGCCGGATCCGAACTTTGCGATAGTCACTCCGACCTAGCGCTGTATCAGTCGTGAACGAGCCTGTACTTCAATAGGTCTCGAGCCACCCACCTGTTTGAAGTTGTCCGGTTTGTCTCTGGTTATCGAAAGTATGTTCGATTAAGCTTTGAGTATGGACAGTCGGGGAGCGTGGCAGCTGGACGGTGAGGGCCTCAAGAGTGAGGTTCTGGCTCTGGTGCGCGTCCGGCACGAGCTGCAATCGCGGATGGTGTTGCTGATCGTGGAGATGTTTTCCCGTGAGGTTCTCGGCGGGAAGGGTTTTCGGGCGATCGCGCAGTGGTTGCATGGTTCGACGAATCTGGAGATCGGTGAGTGCAGTCTGCTGGTCGGGTTGGCGCGGTTGTTGATGCTCGAACCTGTTGTCGCGGATGCGTTTCACCGCGGGGATGTTGATGCGTTGAAGGCGCGGCAGGTGGCGTCGTTTTGTCAGCATCCGCCGAAGAACATGACGCCGGCGGATGTGGACAAGGCTCGCGGGATTCTGTTGGGGTTGGCGTCGCAGAATATTGCTGATTGTGATGCGGTGCGGGCGGCGATCCGGCGGATCGAGAAGCAGTACGGCAAGCGCGAGGACGGCGTTCCGGTCGGCGAGGATTCGGAGCGTAACGAGTTCTACGCGTCGAAAGGTTTGTACGGGCGCGTGTCGGTGAAGGGTGACTTGGATGCTGTGAACGGGGCGCGTCTGATCACGTTGTTGTCGAGCCTGTCGGCGCCGACGCCGGAGAAGGACGGCGTCAAGGACACCCGTACGCCGGCGCTGCGGCGGGCGGACGGCTTTTGCGAATTGTTGCGGCGGTACGAGCGGGCGGGGTTGGGTCCGATCGAAGGCGGAGTGAAACCGCACATCACGGTGACTGCGTCGGCGAAAGACATGACGGACCTCAAGGCGTTGAAAGACCTCCTGCCGTCCACCGAGGAGTTGGGTTTCGCGTGGGCGGATTGGGTGGGCCCCATCAGTATCGATACCGCGCGGATGTTGGCGTGCGACTGCACCGTGACGCGGATTTTGTTGGATGCGAATGGTGTTCCGCTCGACTGCGGCAAGGAAGCGAGAACGGCGACGGTGCCGCAGCGGCGGGCTCTTGCGGTTCGTGATGGTGGGTGCGCGTTTCCGGGGTGCGGGACACCGTCGGGGTGGTGCGATGCCCATCATATTGTTCACTGGAACGATGGTGGCCCAACGGATCTCGACAATCTGATCTTGTTGTGCGGTCATCACCACCAGACGCTGCACCACACGGAGTGGCGGGTGGAGATCGGCCCGGATCGGAAAACGGTGTTCTATCCACCGATGTCGATCGATCCGTATCAACAGCCGATCGGCGGGAACAGCCCACCCACAGCGGCGTGAACCGCGACAACTGAAGACGTGAGCACCGGGGCACAACCATGCCCCGGTGCTTGCTCAATCCAGTATTTACTCAAGACAACGTGATGTCGGCAATCAGGCCGTGGTGATCGGATCCCTCGATCTCGATCCGTTCCAAGGATGTCGCCACGGCGCCTTTCGTGATGATGTGGTCGATACCGACCACCGCCGGATACCGCTTGTCGGTCGGATAGGTCGGGATCAGGCCGGAACCCAATTGGTCGGCGGCGCTGGTATATCCGTTCGTGAGAAGATTCCGGAACTGTTTGTTCGAGTACGACGCGTTGAAGTCGCCGCTCACTATCACGTTGTCCCGCCCGGCGACTTTGTCCATGTAAGACCCAAGCCTTCGCTGCTCGTCCGCCCACACCGAAGCCGGTGAGATGTACGCCGGTGCCGGATGCACGGCGAACAATGTGACTGGCTGCGCCAAGCCGACATTCAGTTCTGCGGACAGCGTTTCGGGTGAGAATCCGTCGAGGCTACGCGGATTGGAGAGTGGAAAGCGACTGTAGATTCCGGCCCCGCCACCGCCGTCGGTGTACGGGACGAGGAATTGGTGGCTCAGAACCTCGTCAAGCCCGGCGGCTTCGAGCGCGTCGGCTTCCTGGTACGTCAACTCCTGGACCGTCACCACGTCGACGTTGCGCTCGCGGACCATCGCCACAAGCGACTCCGGATCCGCTGCACCGACCATCAAGTTGGCCTGCATGATTCGAATCGATGGACCGTTCGCAGACGTCGACTCCCCAGTTCCTCCGATGTACAGCGGGCTCACAGACCATCCGAACAACCCAAGGACGAGGATCGAGGCGGCGCACACGATCCACTGACGCCCGATACCCGAGACGACGGCACCGATCAGCGGAGCAATCATCAACAAGGGCGCCACTGACGCCAGAACGATCACGATGTTGTGATCGACGTCCAACTGAGTTGCGATCAAGGCAACCAAACTAGTCACGATGCCGGCCACACCGGCCACGGCCGAAAGGCGGCGAAGAACCAGTCGACGAGGGGTCACGGCATCGGGTTGCATGACGTCCATGGAAGCAGAAGAGCGTCGTAGCTCCGGGAAACTGCAGGTGGAGTCGGTGCGCCCTATTGTTTGCGCCCTATTGTTGCGGATACGGAAGGTGGCTGCTGCTGTTCTCACTGACGGAGATCGAGCGGCCGAGTTGGGGGAAGGCGCGTTGAGAGCACGCTGGCCTGTCACAGACTTTGCACCCCGCGCCGATCGGCACGATGGTCGCGGGGTCGTCCGTCTGAATTCCGTGTGAGTAGACCATGCGATCGGCGTAGCCGATGTCGCAACCGAGTCCGACGGCGAAGTTGCGCTCGGGTGCGAGGTACCCGAGTCCGCCGCTGTGGGTAGTGCGCGCCACCCAGAGGTATGTCCGGCCGTCGGGCATCTTCGCGACCTGAGTGAGGATGCGACCTGGGCTCGCGAATGCCTCGTGGATGACCCACAGCGGGCAGCTGCCTCCGACTCTGGAGAAGTGAAAGGCGGTAGCAGACTGACGCTTCGAGATGTTTCCGGCGCGATCGGTTCGGACGAAGAAGAAAGGGATGCCGCGTTGGCCGTGTCGTTGGAGAGTGGACAACCGGTGGCAGACTGTCTCGAAGCCGACCTCGAACTTGAGGCTGAGCAGGTCGATGTCGTACCGCAAGGCCTCAGCGGATTGCAGGAATTGGGTGTACGGGAGTAGCAGTGCGCCGGCAAAGTAGTGTGCGAGTCCGACGCGAGCCAGCGCTGCGGACTCGGCGCTCAATGATTCATCCTCGGCGACAAGGGAATCGATCACGTCGGCCTGCGTGAAGAAGGCCAACTGCATTGCGATCTGGAACGCGCGTTGTCCTGCCGACAGACGACGGGCGAGTGTGAGGACCGACTTGTTCGGATCGTAGTAACGCTTGGGGCCGAGCTTGTCGGGTTCGTCGGTACGGATCGTCACGGTGACGCCGTGCTGATCGCGAAGTAGTCGTGCCAGTTGCAAATCCACTGCGCCCACGGACAATCCGTTGTCCAGGAACATCTGCTCGGCAGCGTCGTCCAGAACGGCGATGTGATTCTTTCGGTCGTAGAAGAAGTCCCGAACTTCCTCGTAGGGCATCGGTACGAGTGACACATCGGACGCTGGTTCGCCGGACAACTGCGTCGAGAACTGGTCCAACTGCTCTGTCGCGGCGTGAAGGCGGCGGTGCAACATCACGAGGGTGCGTCCTACCGCCGGCATGCGGGCCACCAATTCGTCCACCTCGGCCAGAGATACGTCTCCAGATTCCGAAGTTTCGGCCAAGGCGTGATGAACGTCCGCAACCAGGCGTGCGTCGGAATCGGAGGCGAAGAATTGCACGTCGAGATCGAACTCGGCGTTGAGCTTGAGAAGGACGGGCACCGTCAGCGGTCGTTGATCGTTCTCCAGTTGATTGACATAGCTGGGGGAGAGTTCGAGTGCCTTCGCCAGTGCGGACTGTGACAGGTTTCGTTCCTCCCGCAGCCGTCGCAGCCGCGCTCCCGCGTACATCTTCTTCATCGAATCTCCTCGGTGCCGATCGCGTTCACCCTACCGAGAAGCTATTCGCAACATTCGCAACATTGCAGCATTGTCATTGCACAAATAGGCAATTGCGAGGGCCTATCCCGAGGTGAATGAGCTGCGTAGCGTGCAAATAGATACCGAAGAACGTGAGAAGAGGACCGATGAAGACGCATCTCGTACGCACTCACCGCTCTGCCGAAGAGTTCCCCAAGGAAGACCACCTCGCGTGGAAGATCGCGGAAGTTGCGACGGATTCCGTCGACGTCACGGACGCCACATCCGACATGATCGTCAACCGGATCATCGACAACGCGGCAGTTGCCGCAGCTTCCCTGGTGCGCCGTCCCGTGGTGAATGCGCGGGCGCAAGCACAGTCGCATCCGTATACGCCGGGCTCCACCGTGTTCGGTATCCCCGGTACGTTCTCGCCTGAATGGGCCGCCTGGGCCAACGGTGTCGCGGTTCGTGAACTCGATTTCCACGACACGTTCCTCGCCGCCGAGTACTCGCACCCCGGAGACAACATCCCGCCGATCCTCGCCGTCGCTCAGCACACCGGCCGTGACGGTCGAGACCTGATTCGTGGTCTGGCGACCGGCTACGAGATCCAGATCGACCTGGTTCGGGCTATCTGCCTGCACGAGCACAAGATCGACCACGTCGCACACCTCGGCCCCTCGGCTGCGGCAGGTATCGGAACTTTGCTGGGCCTGGGCACCGAGACGGTCTACCAGGCAATCGGCCAGGCGCTGCACCTCACGACGGCGACACGTCAGTCCCGCAAGGGCGAGATATCCAGTTGGAAGGCGTACGCGCCTGCGCTGGCAGGCAAGGTTGCCGTAGAGGCGGTCGACCGCGCGATGCGCGGTGAGGGCGCACCGTCACCGATCTGGGAAGGCGAAGACGGCGTCATCGCCTGGCTACTCGGTGGCCCGGACAAGGAGTACCACGTTCCGCTGCCCGGTTCGGGTGAGGCGAAGCGCGCCATCCTCGACTCGTACACCAAAGAACACTCCGCGGAGTACCAGAGCCAGGCGCCGATCGACCTCGCTCGCCGAATGCGTTCTCGTGTCGGTGATCTCGACCAGATCGCCTCGATCGTCCTGCATACCAGCCACCACACCCACGTCGTCATCGGCACCGGTTCCGGCGATCCGCAGAAGTTCGACCCGACCGCCTCGCGTGAAACCCTCGACCACTCGGTGATGTACATCTTTGCCGTTGCGCTACAGGACGGTACGTGGCACCACGAACGTTCCTACGCGTCCGAGCGTGCACAGCGCGCGGACACGATCGAGCTGTGGAACAAGATCTCCACGCGCGAAGATCCCGAATGGACACGCCGTTACCACTCGACGGATCCGGACGAGAAGGCTTTCGGTGCTCGCGCCGAGATCACCTTGAAGAGCGGCGAAGTCATCGTCGACGAGCTTGCGGTGGCCGATGCGCACCCGCTCGGCGCACGTCCGTTCGCTCGCGATCAGTACGTCGCGAAATTCCGCACCCTCGCCGAGGGCGTCATCGAGCCGAGCGAACAGGACCGCTTCCTCGATGCGGCTCAGCGCACCGCCGAATTGAAGGCAGGCGAACTCGATCAGCTGACCTTCACCGTTTCCGAAGACGTTCTCGCTCGGGCTCCCAAGGTCGCCAAGGGACTTTTCTGATGTCGGGCCTCATCGCAGCAGCGACGTCTGCAGCCGACAAGCGGATTGCCTTCCGGGCGGGGCTGACGTCCGGAAAGATTCAACGACTCCCGGGTGCGATCAATCCGCTGACAGCCAGACTGATTCAGGAAATCGGGTTCGAGGGTGTCTACGTTTCAGGTGGTGCGTACTCCGCCGGATTGGCGCTTCCCGACATCGGACTGACCACCTTGACCGAGGTCGCCGGCCACAGCAAGCAGATCGCGCGCGTCACGGACCTCCCGACGCTCGTCGACGCCGACACCGGTTTCGGTGAACCTATGAGCGCGGCCCGCACGGTCACGATCTTCGAGGACGACGGAATAGCCGGTCTGCACCTCGAGGATCAGATCAACCCCAAACGCTGCGGGCACCTCGACGGCAAAGCAATTGTGCCCACCGAAGACATGGTTCGCCGTGTTCGTGCTGCAGTGTCGGCGCGTCGTGACCCGAACTTCGTCATCTGCGCGCGCACCGATGCTGCCGGAATCGACGGTATCGACGCGGCGATCGAGCGAGCAAAGGCCTATGTGGATGCCGGTGCCGATCTGATCTTCACCGAAGCTCTTGCCACCGAGGCCGACTTCGAGAAGTTCCGCGCAGCGGTCGACACTCCGCTCCTCGCCAACATGACCGAGTTCGGGAAGTCGAATCTCATTTCGGCGAAGACGTTGGAAGAGATCGGTTTCAACGCCGTCATCTACCCCGTGACCACCCTTCGGCTGGCGATGTTCGCTATCGAAAAGGGTCTGCGCGAGATTTTTGCGGAGGGCACGCAAGAAGGACTGCTCGGCGAAATGCAGCATCGCAGCAGGTTGTACGAGATTATCGAGTACGAGCGCTACAACGAATTCGACAGTGGCATTTTCAATTTCAGCTTGGAGGGGAGTAGGACATGACCGAACAGATTCCGACGATCTACAAGGGCTTGGCCGGAGTTGTCGTCGATACGACGGCTATCTCCAAGGTAGTGCCCGAGACGAATTCGTTGACGTATCGCGGTTACGCAGTGCAGGACCTTGCCGCGAACTGCAGCTTCGAAGAAGTTGCGCACCTGCTCTGGTACGGCGAACTGCCGACTCCCGAGCAGCTCGAATTACTCTGCCTGCGTGAGCGTGCGGCCCGTCGTGCCGATCGCTCACTGCTCTCACTCCTGACCAAGATACCGGACAACTGCCACCCGATGGACGTGGTCCGGACGGCGATCAGCTACCTCGGAGCCGAGGATCCGGCGGAGGACGACAACTCGGAGAAGGCCAATCTGGCCAAGGCCCTGCGGATGACGGCTGTGCTGCCGACCATCGTCGCTGCCGATTTCCGCCGCCGCCGCGGTCAGGATCCCATCGCGCCGCAGTCGGACCTGGGTTTCGCCGAAAACTTCTTGAACATGTGCTTCGGTGCTGTTCCGGAGCCGGCGATCGTGAAGGCCTTCGAGGTCTCGCTGATCCTGTACGCGGAGCACTCCTTCAACGCCTCGACGTTTGCCGCTCGTGTTGTGACGTCCACACTTTCGGACATCTACAGCGCAGTGACCGCTGCTATCGGCACGCTCAAGGGCCCGTTGCACGGCGGTGCAAACGAAGCTGTCATGCACGACATGCTCGAGATCGACGACCCCGACCGCGCCGAAGCCTGGATGTCGGAGAAGTTGGCTGCCAAGGAGAAGGTCATGGGCTTCGGGCACCGCGTCTACAAGAACGGTGATTCGCGTGTTCCGACCATGAAGCAGGCCCTCCTCGACGTCGCGGCAGCGACCGACGGCGAGAAGTGGGTGCAGATGTACGAGATCCTCGAGAAGACAATGGTCAGTGCCACCGGAATCAAGCCGAATCTCGATTTCCCCACGGGCCCTGCATATTTCCTCATGGGCTTCGACGTCGAGATGTTCACGCCGATCTTCGTGATGAGCCGCATCACCGGATGGACGGCGCACATCATCGAGCAGGGGCAGTCGAATGCACTGATCAGGCCGCTGAGCCAGTATTCGGGCGTGCCACAGCGCACAGTCGTGGCATGACACTTTTTGCTGTCGTGGCATGACACCCCTTTGATACTGCGTCGGCGAGGTTCGGTTCTGGCATCACCGTCTCCTGGCCTCGTCGACGCTTCTCCGTTCGCACTATCTGCAACTTTGCATCGAGAATTCGCAAAGATATTCAAGTGCAATGTGTTTCGGCTTTTCTCTACCGGAAATAACGTGAGTGTCATGACTGAAACGCACGAAGAAATCTTGATCATCCGTCGTGGCGAGACCCTCGACGTCGTGTTCAACCGGCCGGAAAAGCGCAACGCATTGACCCCGCAGATGTACGACGCCATTGCCGGAGCCTGCCGGCGCGCCGACTCCGACCGCGAGATTCGGTTACTCACTCTCCGAGGTGCTGGGGGAGAGGCGTTCTCGGCAGGCTCCGACATTGGCCACTTTCAAACCTTCTCGAGCTTTCAGGACGGGCTCGACTACGAAAGCCGGTTCGTTGGCGTACTAACCGAACTCGAGAAAGTGAGGGTTCCCACCCTCGCGGTCATCGACGGTGTGTGCGCGGGAGCAGGGCTGTTGCTGTCGGCAGCGTGCGATGTGCGGATCGCGACGCAGGGGTCACGCTTCTGCCTACCGATCGCGCGCACACTCGGAAACTCGTTGTCGATCCATTCCGTGGCGTTGCTGGCGGACAGGATCGGCAGTTCGCGTCTGATGTCGTTGATCGCTCGGGCTGGGGTGATGTCGAGTGGCGAGGCTCTGCGGAGCGGCTTCCTCAGCGACTGTGCAACAGAGTCCGAGTTCGCGACCCTGACTGCCCAGGTATCTCGCGATCTACTTGCCGCCGCCCCGATGACCGTCTGGACTATTCGGGAGTCCCTGCGGCGCATCAGAACCCGAGTGATTGCCGACAACGATGATCTGATGAGCATGATCTACAGCAGTGACGACTTCAAAGCCGGCGTCGACGGTTTCCTTCGCGGGGAACGACCGGTGTGGGCCGGCGTGTAGTTCGGCGGTAGAACCACAGGCTTGCGTTGGAGCGCGCTCTAACCCCTAGCGTTGCCGACCATGACAACAAAGACCTGGATCATCACTGGAGTTTCTCAGGGTTTCGGCCGTGAACTCGCACTGTCTGCACTTCGATCGGGGGACGCGGTAGTCGCTGCAGTTCGTCGTCCCGAGTCCGTTGCAGATATTGCGTCGGCGAATCCGGATCGGTTCTCGGCGGTGACGTTCGACGTCAGAGATACCGCAGCGGCTCCGGGCGTCGTCGAATATGCGCTCGAGCGTTTTGGTCGCATCGACGTGCTGGTCAACAATGCCGGTCGTGGGATGGTCGGCGCGGCGGAGATGGTGGACGATTCGACCTTGCGGGATCTCATGGAACTGCACCTGATCGGACCCGCCGCGTTGGTGCGCGCCGTCCTCCCGTCGATGCGAGTGCAGGGCAGCGGGACGATCGTGCAGATGAGCAGTCAAGGCGGCCGTATGTCGTTTCCCGGCGTCGGGGCGTACTCGGCGTCGAAGTTCGCTCTCGAAGGTTGGTCGGAGGCTCTCGCCGGTGAGGTCGCGCAGTTCGGCGTTCGGGTGATGATCGTCGAGCCCAGCCGATTCCGTACAGCATTCAACACGCCTGGCGTTCTGAGCTTCGCCGAATCATCATCGGAATACCGTGATTTGCTGGATCCCGTTCTGCGGGACATGGCGGCCGCAGACGGTGTTCAGGAGGGTGATCCGGAGAAAGCAGCAGAGATCATCACCTCGCTTGCGCACAGCGAGAATGTGCCACTTCGTCTGCCACTCGGAAAGGAAGCCGTGGAGCGTGTCTCCGCGTCGTATCGGAAGAATCTCGCCGAGGTATGCGTCTGGGCCGACCTGGCTCGCAGTGCAGACTTCGCGGATGCTGCCGGCCCTGTCCGCCCGTTCTAGGCTGAGAGTCATGGCTACGGAAGACTTGATGCGTAAGGCACTCGAGGCACTTGGGGAAGTGGACGGGCCAATGTCGATCGAGGTGATTCACCGACTCGTCGATGCAGGGGACGTTCAGGAGCCGATGTCGATCGCCGAAGTCTCGGACCTGCTGGATGTCTCGGCACATACGCTGCGCTACTACGAGAAGATCGGTCTGGTCGAGGTCGATCGTGACTCGAGCGGACATCGTGTGTACGGTCCGGAATCTGTTCGCAGGCTGGTGTTTCTGACCCGCATGCGTATCTCGGGTATGGCGATTCGCGACCTGCAGCACTACGTCGAACTGGTCGACGCCGGTGAAGGGACAGTTCCGGAGAGGCTCGACATGCTGCTCGAACACCGGGACACCGTTCGTCGGCAGATCAAGGAGCTCACGTTGTCTTTGGCTGCGACGGAGTACAAGATTGCGACGTACGGCGGGCGGACCGGAGAGCAGGATATTCAGCCGAGTGAAACCGGAAGCAACCCTCGCGGGGTCTCTTGAGCGATCTGGTTCAGCGCAGACTCCAACGTCGGAAATTGATACTGGAAGCCGCTGTCCGCGAGCACCCCTGGTGAAACCCAGCGACTCTTCGTTACCAGTTCAGCCTCGGTGCGGATGATTCGTGCGCCGAACTCGAGCATCCAGCCCGGCGTCGGAAACCCATATTGTCGGCCAAGTTTCGCTCGTACCATCCGCATCATGTCGGTGTTGGTTACCGGATACGGGGATGCGATATTGACCGGGCCTGAGATCTCCGGATTCTCGTAGACGTGGATGATCGCGCGAATGACGTCGGCGATGTGAATCCAGCTGAACATCTGTCGGCCGTCGCCCATTCGTCCGCCGAAGCCCATTCGGGCGAGGTTGACGAACGGATTGATCGCCCCACCGCCGGCTCCGAGGACGATCGACATCCGAAGTGCCACTTTGCGAACAGGCGTTGGGGCTGAGAACAATTCGTGTTCCCACGCTCGCGCGACCGCTACGGAGAATCCCTTTCCCAGCTCTCCGTTCTTCTCGTCCATCGGTCGATCTCGTGCGTCTCGGTAGATCGTGCCGGTACTGGCATTCGCCCAGAGTGAGGGTGGCTGCGGCGTGCGGGTCAGCGCACGACCCAACAGTGCAGTCGTTTCCACTCGGGAGGAGAAGATGTCGTCGGCATTGCGCTTGTTGTAGCGGCAGCTCACGGAGCGGCCGGCGAGGTTGACGAGCAGATCCGTGCCGCTGAGTACATTGGCGACGCCGTGCTCGTCGGACCACGTGGCATCGCTCGTTCCTCCCCGGCCGATCGTCCGAACGTCGACCCCGTTGGATTCGAGCGTTCGAAGAAGGTGTTGGCCTACGTAACCCGACGCACCACAGACAACAACGGTCTTCATGGTTTTGTGTTCCCCTCTGCAGAAACGACTTTTGTCATCAGGGCGGCGACATCGCCGACCAGACCTCGTGCCACTGGCAGCCGGGCGAGGGTGAGCGCTTTCGCGATGATCGGTACCAGGCCGTCGACGAGGGATCGGGTACGAGTTTGCCCCGGAGACGCGTCGGTGACCCAGTGCAGCGTCACGCCCAGATAGCTGAGCCACAAGAGCGTGGGGAGCTGGGTCTCCAATGACGCCGGCGTCTTCTGCTTCGACGCCGCCAGTGCTTCACGCATCAGATCGACGGCCATCGATCTCGCATCGGTCGACTCGGCCGAGAACGGGCTGGACTGTGATGTGGTGGGCAGGGCAACGTGCAGAAACGTGCTGCCGAAGCCGTGATAGGGCCCCATGACATCGAGTCCGGTGTGCAGAACAATCCTGAGATTTTCTGTCAGTGACCCACCTTCGCGAAGGAGTGGAAGCGCCCGCGCGCGGTGATCGCGTTGGATGACGAGATACAGCTCGTGAACCAGTTCGTCTTTACTGGCGAAGTAGTAGTAGGCGTTCCCGAGCGAGACCTCTGCCTCATTTGCGATCTTGCGCATGGTCGTCGCTGCGAAGCCTTCGTCGCGGAAGAGCCGCAATGCTGTTTCCACCAGCTTTTCCCTGGTCTCGATCCCGCGACTACTCATCGACACTCCTTCTTTGAACATGTTCAAGTGCAGCGTACGCCCCAAAGTTGAACACGTTCAAGACTTGATCTGTTGCGAGCGAGATAATAAGCGCGCATACTAAATCCATGATTGAGATTGTGAGCGGTTCGCCAGGTGGTCGGCGATGAACGCATGGTTGGGAGTTGTGTCCGCCGAACATGTGCGTCGCGCAGTGGATCTCGGTATCGCACAGATCGGGCACGGAAAGAGAGCCGGATTGGCACGGATGAAAGCAGGTGACGTGCTGGTCTACTATTCGCCGGTCGAGTCCATTGGTGATCGAGATCCGTTGCGCGAGTTCACAGCTCTCGGTGTGATCGAAGAGGGTGAGATCTGGCAGGCGGACGAGGGGTGCTTCAAGCCGTTTCGGCGTCGAGTGCGATACGAGCAGTTCACGCCCGTTCCACTCGGCGATGTGCGGAGTCGATTGGCGCTGACCTCGGCACCGAATTGGGGGTATCAACTCCGGCGTGGCTTGATTCCGTTGGATGACAACGACGTCGAGGTTCTGCGTTCGACGACGAGCTGACACACTGGCGCTGTGGCGAAGAAACTGGAAACCGACTTCGAGGACGCGGACGAGAGTCCCGGTCTGATGTTGTGGCGTGTCACCAACGCGTGGCAGGCCTCGATTCGCGCGGCGCTGCGGCCTTTCGACCTGACTCACGTGCAGTTCGTTCTGCTCGCAGCACTGACCTGGCTGGATGCAGAGACGCCGATAACTCAACGCGATCTTGCCGAGTACGCGCGCACCGACGCGATGATGACGTCACAGGTGATTCGGACCCTCGAATCCAAGAAATTGGTCGAACGACGTCCACACCCGACGGACGCTCGGGCACGCTCGGTGGTGGTGACCCAGGCGGGTGCGGCCCTGGCAGGCAAGGCAAATCGTGCGGTCGAAGCATCGGATCGGGAATTCTTTGCCGCTCTCGGGGATCGTCAGGCGGCCTTTGTTGCGATGCTCGGCGTGCTTGACCGAAAGTAGCGACCTACAGTTTTCAGGGGATTACTCTGAAGTGGTCTGCAGCAGTGCATATTTGGCTTCCAGTCCGTCCAGTAGGGATTCCAGCGCGAGTTCGAAACTGGCACCGTCGATTTCCGCAGCACGCTCACGCAACAGATGTGCTCGCGTGAGGTGCGGGTAACGCTCGGCGTAGATCGCAGGATCGTCCACGAATCCGCCGGAGAACGTCGCCGTCGCAGCACCCATGACCACGTACTTGACGGAAGCGCCGATCAGTGTTGCCGTGCGCTGTGGCCATCCGGCGCGCACCAGTCCGCCATGGATGGCGTTCGCGCGATCGAGGGCGATGGGCCTGACGCTCGGACCGTAGGCCAAGTAGGGAACGATATTGGGATGCTTGCCCAGGGCGGCGTGGTAGGACCGCGCCCACGTGCGTAGCGCGCCGCGCCAATCGTCGGAGTCGAAGCCGCTCACGTCGACGGACTCCATGATGACGTTCGCGACGTCGTCGAGTAACTCGTCCTTGTTGGCGTAATGGCTGTACAGCGACGGTGCCTGTACGCCGAGAACAGTGGCGAGTTTGCGCATCGAGAAGTCGGTCAAACCGTGCTCGTCCACCAGTTTCAGGGCGGTGTCCCTGATGATCGGCTTACTCAGTAGTGGAACCCGCGGTCGCGCCATCGCCCAGAACCCTTTCGTCTGAAAGTACTGGACAACCTTACACTGTGAGTTTATTATCCAATTAACCTAACAGTGTTCGGGAACGTGGAGGATCAGATGACACGGGTGTTCGAGAACAAGTCCGATCTCCTGGGGGCGGTCGGTGAAACGCTGGGCTCGAGCGAGTGGGTCGAGGTCACCCGCGAGATGGTCCATCAATTTGCCGACGCGACCGGTGACCATCAGTGGATTCACGTCGACGACGAAAGGGCAAAGCGTGAATCACCTTTCGGTGGTCCGATTGCCCACGGGTATCTGACTCTCTCGCTCCTGCCGCTTCTGTCGAAGTCCGTGTATCGCATCGACGGCGCGAAAATGGTCGTCAACTACGGGTCCGACAAGGTTCGATTCCCGAGTCCGGTGCCAGTCGGGGCCAAGGTTCGAAATACCGCAGTGCTCTCCGCAATCGAAGAATTGCCGAACGGTTCACTACAGAGTCAGATCACCAACACCGTCGAGATCGAAGGCGTGGGCAAACCTGCCGTCGTTGCGCAGACCGTCGCGCGAATCTTGTTCTGAAATCCTGCAAGAAGAAAGCAGACTCCACATGAATCTCGAACTGACCACTGAGGAAGTTGCGTTCCGCGAGGAGATGCGAAAGTTCTTCACCACCGAATTCTCGCCCGAACTTCGAGCACGTGCAGCCGGATTCGGAAAGCTGACTCGTGAGGACATCGTTGCGGGTCAACAGATTCTGAACGCACACGGGTTGGCGGTTCCACACTGGCCGGTCGAATGGGGTGGCAAGGACTGGACTCCGGTTCAGCGCCACATCTATTCCGAGGAAATGCAGTTGGCGTCGGTACCCAACCCGTTGCCGTTCAACGTGAGCATGGTTGGGCCCGTTATCGCTGCCTTCGGTTCGCAGGAGCAGAAGGAGCAGTTTCTCCCGGCGACGGCCAACGCCGATATCTGGTGGTGCCAGGGTTTTTCGGAACCCGAAGCCGGTTCGGATCTCGCTTCACTCAAGACGGCCGCTGTTCGTGACGGCGCAGACTACATCGTCAATGGTCAGAAGACGTGGACTACTCTCGCGCAGCACGCCGAGTGGATCTTCTGTCTGGTTCGTACAGATGCCAGTGCTCAGAAGCGGCAGGCCGGAATTTCGTTCTTGCTCATCGATCTGGCAACTCCCGGCATCACGGTTCGCCCCATCAAACTGATCGACGGCAGCGTCGAGGTCAACGAGGTGTTCTTCGACAACGTCCGCGTCCCTGCGGAGAATCTTGTCGGCGAAGAGAACAAAGGCTGGGACTACGCCAAGTTCCTGCTCGGCAACGAACGCACGGGCGTCACGCGGGTCGGGTTCTCCAAAACTCTTGTCGCCACGGCAAAAGAGAAGGCGCGGGAAGTTCGCGTTGGAACCGGCACCCTCCTCGATGATCCGTTGTTCGCGGCTCGGTTGGCTGAGCTGGAAAACGATTTGCTTGCGCTGGATCTGACTCAACTGCGAGTTGTGGCGAGTTCGGCAGACGGCAAGCCGAACCCGGCGTCCTCGCTGCTCAAGCTCCGCGGCTCCGAATTGCAGCAGGCAGCAACGGAATTGCTGATGGATGTTGCGGGTCCGGACTCGTTGCCGGTGAATACGGTCGAGATCGACTCGCCGGAGTGGGCGCAGCAAGCGGCGCCGCGCTACCTGAACTACCGGAAGGTTTCCATCTACAGCGGATCAAGTGAGGTGCAGCGCTCCATCATTGCCTCCTCGATCCTCGGATTGTGAGCATCTGAGATGAATTTCGAACTCGACGACGAGCAGACGATGCTTCGCGACACGACGCGTGAATTGCTCAACCGCAGCTACGACGCGGAGAAGCGCAACGCCACCTCGGCCACTGACGAGGGATGGAATGCCTCGGTGTGGAAGCAGTTCGCCGAGCTCGGGCTGCTCGGCCTGCCATTCGCGGAGGCCGATGGCGGGATGGGCGCTGGGCCGGTCGAGACCATGGTGGTGATGACCGAACTGGGCCGGGCGCTTGCACCCGAGCCGTACTTGGGTGGTGTTCTGATCCCCGGTGGGTTGATTGCTTCACTCGGTTCGGCAGGTCAACGGGCGCGACTCCTGCCGGCGCTCAGCGACGGGACCACATTGTCGGCCTTCGCCCATACGGAACCTGGCACGCGCTGGCCGGTCGCCACTGTCACGACCACTGCATCGCAGGAGGGATCGGGGTGGACGATCACCGGCGTCAAGAACCCGGTCCTGCAGGGCGACAGCGCGCACGTCGTGATCGTCAGCGCCGCACTTCCAGGCGGGGGTACCGGGCTTTTTCTGGTAGATGCGGAAAGCGCGGGTGTCTCACGGAGCACATACGCAACTCACGACGGCCGTCGCGGTGCGCAGTTCACGTTCACCGATGCCGCGGCCGAACAGCTTGGTGAGGGCGGCGATGTCACGGAGGCGATCGTCGAAGCAGAGGTTCGGGCGCAGGCAGCTCTGTGCGCCGAGGCGATCGGGATCATGACCGAAGCGCTGCGACTGACGACGGATTACCTGAAGCAGCGCAAGCAGTTCGGCGTTCCGCTCGCGAAGTTCCAGACTTTGACGCATCGGGCTGCCGACATGTACGTGGCGCTCGAACTGGCGAGCAGCATGAGTCTGTACGCCACCATGGCCATCGCCGACGGAGTGATCGATCCGACCATCGCGTCGCGAGCGAAGCTGTCTGTCGGTCGCGCCGCGCATCAGATCGGTCAGGAAGCAATTCAGATGCACGGTGGTATCGGAATGACAGCCGAGTATCCGGTCGGGCACTACGTCTCGCGGCTGGTGGCCATCGAACATACTTTGGGCGCATCGGACGATCACCTCAGGGTGCTGGCCGCCGGCGTCTCGAACTATTCGATGGTGAACGTCACCGAGTAGATCGGTGGTGAAGATAACGGGAGGTCACGCGCAGGTCGCGTGGCATCCCTTGTCTGTGCGGGGGGCGACCCGCGGTATTCGAGGTCAAGTAAAATTCCTGTGATCAGTCCGAGAAGAGAAAGGGATCGAAGTGACCGCGCATACCGAGCAGCTCGAGTTCCAAGCAGAAACACGTCAGCTGCTGGATCTGATGGTTCATTCAATCTATACGAACAAGGACAGCTTCCTTCGTGAGTTGATCTCCAACGCTTCGGACGCGCTGGACAAGCTCCGCCTCGAGTCTTACCAGGACAAAGACCTCAACGTCGACGTCTCCGATCTGCATATCGAGATCGACATCGACAAGGCAGCACGCACCCTGACCATCCGCGACAACGGCATCGGCATGTCGCGTGACGAGGTCGTCGACCTGATCGGCACGCTCGCCAAGTCCGGCACCGCCGAGGTCCGTCGCAAGCTCAAGGAAGCCAAGGATGCAGCGGCATCCGAAGAACTGATCGGTCAGTTCGGCATCGGCTTCTACTCCACGTTCATGGTCGCGGACAAGGTCACGCTGCTGACCCGCCGCGCCGGTGAAGATCACGCGACGCGCTGGGAATCGACCGGCGAAGGCACGTACACGCTCGAGCATGTGAAAGAGGCACCGCAGGGTAGCTCCGTGACCTTGCACCTGATGCCCGAGGATTCCGAGAACGGCCTGCACGACTACACGTCGGAATGGAAGATCAAGGAACTGGTCAAGAAGTACTCCGACTTCATCGCGTGGCCGATCCGCATGGATGTCGCTCGCACGTCGACGCCGGCCGAGGGCGAGGAGCCCGAGGTCACCATCGAGACCGAGACGATCAACTCGATGAAGGCGCTGTGGACTCGCTCCAAGGACGAGGTGTCCGAGGACGAGTACAAGGAGTTCTACAAGCACGTCAGCCACGCCTGGGACGAGCCTCTCGAGGTCATCCCGATGAAGGCCGAAGGTACTTTCGAATACCAAGCGCTGCTGTTCATTCCGTCGACGGCGCCGTTCGATCTGTTCATGCGTGAGCGCAAGGCCGGCATCCACCTCTACGTCAAGCGCGTCTTCATCATGGACGACTGCGAAGAGTTGGTGCCCGATTACCTGCGCTTCGTCAAGGGCGTGGTCGACGCACAAGACCTCTCGCTCAACGTCTCTCGTGAAATTCTGCAGCAGGACCGGCAGATCGCTGCCATCCGTCGTCGTCTGACCAAGAAGGTCCTCTCGACCATCAAGGACATGAAGGCGAACGAGCCGGAGAAGTACTCGACTTTCTGGACCGAGTTCGGACGCGCGCTCAAGGAAGGCCTGATGGCCGATGCCGACAACCGCAAGACGCTGCTCGACATCTCGTCCTTCGCCTCGACCAACAGCGAAGAGGGCGTGACCACTCTCGCCGAGTACGTGGAGCGCATGAAGGACGGTCAGGAACAGATCTACTTCATGACCGGCGAATCTCGTCACCTCATCGAAAGCTCCCCGCACATGGAGGCTTTCAAGGCCAAGGGCCTCGAGGTTCTGGTACTTACCGACCCCGTGGACGAGATGTGGGTCGACGCTGTCTCGGACTTCGACGGCAAGACCTTCCAGTCGATCGCCAAGGGCGAGGTCGACCTGGACACCGAGGACGAGAAGAAGGCGGCCGAAGCCGAGCGCGAAGAGAAGGAAAAGGAATTCGGCGCGCTGCTGACGTGGCTGTCCGAAACCCTGTCCGACGACATCAAGGAAACGCGTCTCTCGACGCGCCTGACCACGTCGGCTGCCTGCATCGTCGGCGACGCGTTCAGCATGTCTCCGACGCTCGAGAAGATGTACAAGGCTTCGGGTCAGCCTGTTCCACACAGCAAGCGCATTCTCGAGCTCAACCCGGAGCATCCGCTTGTCTCGGGTCTGCGGGAGGCGCAGGCCGCCAATGACAATGCAGAGAACCTGACGGAGACGGCTCAGTTGCTCTACGGCATGGCGTTGCTTGCCGAGGGCGGTGAACTGAGCGATCCGGCGCACTTCACGCGCCTGCTGGCCGATCGTTTGGCTCGCACAGTCTGATCGCGTCTAGCTCGCTCGAACTCCCGGCACTCACCTTCATCGGTGGGTGCCGGGAGTTTTTTCTTGATCGTTTTCTAATGAGGACCGTTTCTGTCCGCAATAACTTCTAACGTAGTTCTCACAGGGCACGAACCCACGAGCGAAGGAAAACATCATGAACGCACCGATCACCACCGTCACCGGCGAGCGCGCGGATCTCCTCCAGAGCCTGCGTCGGCATCGTGAATTCCTTCTCTTCACCGTCAAGGACCTCACCGACGAGCAGGCCGCTTCGAGGCCGACCGTGAGTGAACTGTGCCTCGGCGGATTGATCAAGCATGTGGGTCAGGCGGAAAAGGGATGGGTCGACTTCATTCTGGAAGGGCCGGCCGGACTCGGTGGGGACTTCGACCCGACCCAGTGGTCGGAAGAGATGCAACAGGAACGGGCGAACGAATTCGCCATGGTCGAGGGTGAAACCTTGGCAGGCATCGTTTCCGAGTACGAGGGGATCGCGGCCAGGACCGACGAGTTGGTGGCCTCGCTGGACAGCCTCGACATCTCGCATCCACTGCCGTCGGCGCCGTGGTTCGAAGCGGGAGCTCGCTGGTCAGCGCGGCGCGCATTGCTGCACATCATCGCCGAGACGGCCCAGCATGCGGGCCACGCGGACATGCTTCGCGAAGCCATCGACGGTTCCAAGACGATGGGTTGATGGATGGATTGATCCACCGGGATGTTTACACATCACATAAATATGTAACACTAGTGTCTATGAGCACCGAAAAGTCTGCCTTGCAACCGCCGATGCAGTGGGACGCCTGGGGCGATCCGGCCAAGAAGCGTGAACTGTCGGACGCAGTCACATCATTGTTGACCGGATTTCTCGGTGTCTCCGCACCGACTCGATCGCGTCTCGCCATCGAAGACGTCCAGGTGGCTCCGTCCGCTATGGCCCAGTCGCATGTCGAAGCGCTGGCTGGGCTGGTCGGGGCCGAGTACGTCAGTACCAAGGATTCCGATCGAATCCTTCGGGCCGGTGGCAAGAGCACCCCGGATCTGCTTCGCCGTCGTAGCGTCGAGCCGCAGGACGCACCGGACGCAGTCGTCACTCCAGGGACAGACGCAGAGGTCGAGCAGGTTCTCCGATACTGCTCTGCCAACCGGATCGCAGTGGTCCCGTTCGGTGGTGGCACCAGCGTCGTCGGCGGGCTCGATCCCATTCGTGACGGGTTCGACGCAGTTCTTTCTCTCGATCTGCGCAGGTTCGATCAGCTTGTCGGGTTGGACGAGGAATCGGGCATTGCGACGTTCGGCGGCGGAACTACCGGCCCACGGGCCGAGGAGCTTCTGCGTGAGCACGGTTTCTCGGTCGGGCACTTCCCGCAGAGCTTCCTGTTCGCCACTCTGGGCGGGTTTGCCGCCACCCGGTCTTCGGGGCAGGCGTCGGCTGGATACGGGCGCTTCGAGGACATGGTTCAGGGCCTCACCGTTGTCACCCCGAGTGGAGTGATCGAGACCGGGCGTGCGCCGGCATCCGCTGCAGGCCCCGATCTGGGTGAGCTTTTTGTCGGCTCCGAGGGCACCTTCGGCGTCATCACGCACGTGCGTGTGCGGGTTCACCGTCTGCCCGAGACCACCGTGCGCGAAGGGTGGAGCTTCCCCGACTTCGCCACCGGCGCAGCTGCATTGCGTGAGCTTGTCCAGGAAGGATCGGCTCCGACCGTGCTGCGGTTGTCCGACGAGGCCGAGAGTGGCGTGAATTTGGCGACCACCGACAAGATCGGCGAGAACGCCTTCACCGGTGGTTGCCTCGGCATCACTACCTACGAGGGCACCGCTTCGCACACCGCTGAACGGATGGCGGAGGCCCGAGCAATTCTCACCGCTCACGGCGGCACATCGCTCGGCGAGGAGCCCGGAAACAGCTGGGAACACGGGCGATTCGATGCACCGTATCTGCGTGACGCTCTCCTCGATGTCGGTGCGCTGTGTGAAACCCTCGAGACGGCAACCACCTGGGGTAACCTCGCGAACCTGCGCTCCTCGGTCACCGAGGCGCTGACCAAGGCTCTCATCGAGCAGGGGACTCAGCCGCTCGTGATGTGCCACATTTCGCACACCTACAAGACCGGTGCTTCGCTGTACTTCACCGTGGTCAGCGCGCAGACCGAGGATCCGATCGCTCAGTGGCACAAGGCGAAAACTGCCGCTGGCGATGCGATCATCGCCGCCGGTGGCACGATCACCCATCACCACGCTGTCGGCGCCGATCACCGCCCATGGATGAAGGACGAGGTCGGTGAACTGGGCGCGAACATCCTTCGCGCAGTGAAGAATGCAGTGGACCCTGCCGGCATCCTCAATCCTGGAAAGCTGATTCCGTGACCGAAACCCGCAGTCAGATCGAGAAGGTTACCGTCCTGATCAATCCGATGGCGGGACATGGTCACGCGCCTGTGGCAGGACGCAAAGGTGTTGCGCGACTGCGCGCTCGGGGAGTTGCCGTCACCGAGATCATCGGAACCGACGCCGACGACGCCAAGAAATTGGCCCGTCGTGCGATCGAAGAGGGTACCGACGCGCTGGTGGTGGTCGGCGGCGACGGTGCCATCAGCATCGGACTGCAGGCTGCCGCGTTGACGGATACGCCCATTGGGCTCATCCCGGCGGGCACCGGCAACGATCACGCCCGTGAGTTCGGTATTCCCACAGGCGATCCCGAGGCAGCAGCCGATGTCATCGCAGACGGTGTCGTGCAGCAGTCAGATCTGGCGAAGATCACGCTGGCCGACGGTTCCGTCGTCTGGTCGGGAACGATCATCGCCAGCGGCTTCGACTCGCTGGTCAGTGAGCGGGCCAATCGGATGCCCTGGCCCAAGGGGCCGATGCGCTACAACCTGGCGATGCTCGCCGAGTTGGCGAAGATGAAGCCGCTGCCGTACCGGATCGAACTCGACGACGAGGTCATCACGGTGGACGCGACGCTCGTGGCTGTCGGCAACGGCCGCTCGTACGGTGGCGGCATGCTCATCACTCCGGGCGCGTCGAAGTCTGATGGGTTGCTGGATCTGACCGTCGTCGGGCACGGTTCGAGGTTGCGTCTGGTGCGCCTGTTTCCGCGGGTGTACAAGGGAACTCACGTCTCCTTGGATGCGGTGCAGACGTATCGGTCGAAGAAGGTGCGGTTGGTCTCCGAGGGCATCATCGCCTACGCGGACGGCGATCGGGTGGGGCCGTTGCCCATCACGATCGAGGCAGTTCCCACGGCGCTCAACATCTTGACGCACACTCGGATCTGAGTCGGTTCTGCCGGGCACTAGGTAGCGGTGGTGTCAGACTTCTCGGATGAACGAATCGACGAAGTCGGCGCACCGCCGCGCTGCGTGGACGTTGGAGAAATGGCAGCTAGCCATCGACATCCCGTTGACCGCTGCGGCCTGCCTGTTCTTGGTGGCGTACGCGTACCAAGTGCTGGCGCAACCGACGGGCCTTCCACATCGTCTGACCGAATGGACGATGTGGGCTGCGTGGGTCGTTTTTGCCGTCGACTACGCAGTTCGCCTGTGGTTGGCACCTGCCCGCGGTCGCTGGTTCGTCAGGCATCTCTTGGACTTGGCGATGGTGGTGTTGCCCATGCTGCGTCCGCTGCGCCTACTTCGGTTGGTCACACTGCTTGCGATAGTTCACCGCTCGAGCGGGCAAAGCTTGCGTGGACGGGTGGTTATTTACGCCACTGGTGCCACGGCCTTGCTGATCGGTGTCGCGGCGCTGGCCATGCTCGATGCCGAGCGTCACGCGCAGGGCGCTGCCATCACGTCGTACGGAACGGCATTGTGGTGGGCGATGGAGACGGTCACGACCGTCGGTTACGGAGACATGGCGCCCGTTACCACGACCGGGCGCATGATCGCCGGAGCATTGATGATCGGCGGAATTGCGTTGCTGGGCATCGTGACTGCCACACTCGCTTCCTGGTTGGTCGAGCGCGTGGCGGAACAGGACGAGGCATCCCAGGCCGCGACGCGTAAGCAGGTGGCGGACCTGTCCGAGGAAGTCCGAGCCTTGGCTGCCCGCACTCACCGGGTTGATCTCGCGTCTGTCGATACCGATTCGCTGCGTCGTGTATTGGCGTCGAGGGGAGTCGTGGCGCAGCACGCGTCTTCGGACAACTGACATGCATCGCAGCGAACAATAGAACGATGGTCTGATAATCTTGCGTGATGGTGGCGACCCACGGATTTCAGCGCGCGCGCAGGCCTGAGCAGATCGAAGCGCGTCGGTGCGCGATTCTCGATGCGGCCCGCGCGATGCTCGGGTCCAGGCCCGTCGCCGACATCAGCCTGCGTGAGCTCAGTGAGAGCGTCGGACTGGCGAAGTCCAACGTGCTTCGCTACTTCGACAGTCGCGAAGCCATCTTTCTCGAAGTGCTCGACGAGAACTGGGTAGCTTGGTTGGACGGGTTGTCCGAGTCGTTGACTCCGGCCGGTGACGAGTCACCGTTCGCCACTGAAATCCATGTGGCATCGACGGTTGCGGAATCGCTTGTCGCACAGCGTTTACTGTGTGAGTTGATGAGCGTCATGGCAGGTGTCCTCGAAAGAAACATCTCCGTCGACTTCGCCCGTGACTTCAAGAAGCGGGCAACGGTCAACTCGGGAAGGTTTGCGTCGCTGATTCATTCGCAATTGCCTCACCTGTCGGAGGGCGACGCGGCTCAATTCGCCAAGATAACCCTGGTGATTGTTGCAGGCTTGTGGCCGACTGCCGAGCCTGCCGAATCCATGGTCGTCGTACTGAACGAGATGCAGGCGCCCCCTGCTGCCGACATGTTCGCAACCGGCCTACGTGAAGGTCTGATCAATCAGCTCGTCGGGCTGTCGGCGCGAGCGGCAACCCGAACGAGCTGAGCCCGTTCAGGCGCTGTGCAGCGTCAGGACGGTGATCTCGCTCGGTGCGAACACGCGGAATGGTGGACCCCAGAACCCGGTTCCGCGGCTTGTGTACAACTGCGTGCGGTCGCCGTGACGGGTGAGCCCGTGCACCGACGGTTGATCGAGTTTGACCAGAAGGTTGAACGGCCAGATCTGTCCGCCGTGGGTATGACCGGCGAGCTGCAGATCCACTCCCGCGGAAGCGGACTGAGTTACCTGCTTCGGTTGATGGGCGAGCATCAGGATCGGCAAATCGGGGTCGGTGCCGGCAAGGGCCATATCGAAGTTCGCGCCGTGACCGTCGAGCTTCGATCCCAGAGCGGTGGCGTCGTCGACTCCGGCGATGACCAGGTTGTCGCCGCCCTTGGTGACGACGAGGTGCCGGTTGTGCAGGGCATCCCAGCCGATCGAGGTCATGTAGTCGAGCCACTCCTGAGCCTCGTGGAAGTACTCGTGATTCCCGGTGACGTAGACACGAGCGAGTCTGGCTTCCACCGACGCGAGTGGGGTGGCTTGGCCGAGGCGCTGCTCCACTGTTCCGTCGGCAATGTCACCGACGTGGGCCACGATGTCGGCGTCGAGATCGTTGACTGCCGCGATCACGCGCTCGGACCACTTCTCGCGATTGATCGGCCCGAAGTGAGTGTCGGTGATCGCGACTACCCGAAGTTTGTCCATCCCCGCACCAAGGCGGGGGATGGTGACGTCGACGTGCTTGATCCGTGGCAGTCTCATGGCTTCCCGATAGCCCCAGATCAGCAGAACGGCCGAGGTGATCAGTGCCGCAACGGCGACGATTCTCGATCGAAGCGGGTCATCCACGCCGCCGACGAGCAATCCGAGCCTCAGGACTTCACCGAGCAGGGTCCACACGAACACGACCCAGATGATTCCGAGGAGGGCGTCGCCGACCAGGCGAACTGGATCGCGGTCAGTGTGTCCGTGGCTGAGCATCATGGTGGCAGGCAGGGTGATCAGGAGGGCGGCAAATAGAACGGTGCCGAAAACTGCCACCGCTGTCGGCCAGTCCGGCCGGACGAACAAGCTCCACCACGGGTACACGAACAACAGAGCCAAGATCGACGCGACAATCGCGGATATGGCAACGATCCGCAACGGTCTGCGGCGCGGAACTCGAGCGACGTCGGTCGCCTGGGGTGTAGTCACCCCGTCCAGAGTAAAGGTCCACTGGTCTATTAACAAGGGGACGGTGGTCCGCTATCGGAATGTCGGTGTTCTCGGATAGGTTTCCGAACGTTGAAACTCGGCCAGTGATCAGGTGGGTGGCGTATGGAGAAGTACGACGTCAAGAAGGCATACAAGGATCTCTATTCCCCCGGGCGCCGCGATTTTGCCCTCGTGACCGTCCCGCGCTTCGGCTACTTCGCCGTCGACGGTCACGGTGATCCCAACACTGCCACCGAGTACTCCGAGGCGCTCGAAGCGCTGTATTCGGTGTCCTACGCGACCAAATTCGCGAGCAAGAAGGAACTGGATCGCGACTTCGTCGTGGGCCCGCTGGAAGGGTTGTGGCGGGCAGATGACCCCGAGGTGTTCGTGACGCGGGACAAGTCGTCGTGGGATTGGACGATGATGATCTCGCAACCGGAGTGGATCACGGAGACCGAACTGTCTGCGTCGATTGACGCAGTCCGGGCCAAAGCAGTGCGGGCCAAGAAGGAGATTGCCGCTCTCGACAAGGTCAGGTTTCTCGAGTTGGAGGAAGGTCTGTCCGTCCAGATTCTTCACGTCGGCTCGTACGACGACGAAGCTCCTACCCTGGACCGGCTGCACAACACGTTCATCCCGTCGAACGGCCTGAGCTTCAACGGCGATCATCACGAGATCTATCTCAGCGACGCTCGCCGTACACCGCCCGAGAAACTGAAGACGGTTCTGCGTCAGCCTGTTTCGAGGTAGCAATCAGGGCTCGAGGCCGCGCAACTTCTCGAGGTCGCGTCGCTCGCGTTTGGTCGGTCTGCCGGCGCCACGATCACGTCGCGGAATGGACGCGATCAGTTCGGGCGGTGGTGGGGGCGGCGAATTGTCCTGCAGGCAATCGGCGGCCAGCACGGCGCTGACTCGCTTCGTGATCGGCTTGACCACGACGACGATGCGCTCGATGCCGGATACACGCACCCGCACCTCGTCGCCGGCTTTCACCTGCTGAGCCGCCTTTGCCGACGTTCCGTTGACCCGAACGTGTCCCGATCGGCAGGCGGTCGCCGCCTGCGAGCGTGTTTTGAACAGCCGAACCGCCCACGTCCAGCTGTCCACGCGGACACTGATCGCGTCGGAGGGGAGTTGGGCTGGCACGCACTCCAGCCTACCGACGAGTGCTCACAGACCCTGCGCGCGGATGCCCGAGTAGGCGCGCGGTGCATACCGCAGTCGTAACGGCAGCAGATGCCAGAACCGATCTGTCAATGTCAGGAAGCGGGCGAACCAGAAGTACATCCGTTCGTCGCGCGGCGTCCATTCCCATTCAAGGGTCTTGCGCGCCTTCTCCGGCATCAGTGCCTTGCCGATCCAGTTCGCCACGGCCATCGTGGGGCGAGAGCTAAGACGCCACAGCCACGTCGGAACCTTCGGAGCCGGTGCGATGTCGTGCTCGGCGATGCGCGTCGACCATTTTGTGGTGTGGGTGTTGATCAGGTGGTTGTCGAGCATGTCTTCCCAGTACGTGCGGAAGCTGGCGTAGTCGTCGAAAGCCGGTCGGTCGGTGAGTCCGTAACAGCGCCACCAGGTTACGGCCTCACGGACAAGCTGGTCCTTCTGCTCCGGTGTGAACTTCTTGTATGCAAATCGTTCGTTGAAATCGAGTATCACCTCGAAGAACGTGACGTGAGTCCACCAGAAAGTGTCAGGAGCGAGGGCGTGGTAGCGCCCGCCGGTTTCGTCTGTTCCTTTGAGATCGGTGTGGAAGTTGCGAACGAGCGTGCCTGTGCCCTCTTCGGTCCGGTCGTACACGACCCCGTAGATGGGAGGAAGTGAGCGGAACAGGCGGTCGAGCGGATTGTCGAAGAAGTTCGAATGATCTTGCAGCGCTCCACTTACCGCGGGGTGCATGTTCTGCAGCGTGCCTGCGCGTCCGAGATACAGCAGACCGCGAACGTCGCCGAAGTGTGTCCACGTCAGGGAACCGGGGCCGATCGGATCGGCTCGTAGTTCCCGGGGCTCTGGTCGCGCCTGGGGCTTAGGTCGACGAGTATCGGTGTCCGGATCGCTGCTCATCTGGTTGACCCTCCGCCTGCGCTCATGTGACAACGGTTGTTGTCACATGATGACTTTTGCTGCGCCGCGCGAATTTGTCAATGGATTCGGCTAGATCTGCCCGAAAACAACTCCGGCCCCTCACCTGCAACAGGTGAGGGGCCGGAAGAGTGAAGCGGTCGGACTCAGGCGTATTCGTAGAAGCCGCGACCGGTCTTCTTGCCGAGGCGACCGGCGTCGACCATGCGGCGAAGCAGCGCCGGCGGAGCGTAGTGCGGTTCTGCGAATTCCGCGTACAGCGACTCCGCTGCTGCGAGAGCGATGTCGAGACCGACGGTGTCGAGCAGCGTCAGCGGGCCCATCGGGTAGCCGCAGCCGCCCTTCATGGCCTCGTCGATGTCTTCTGCTGTGGCGTAGCCGGATTCGAGCATCCGGACAGCCTGGCACAGGTACGGGATGAGCAGAGCGTTGACGATGAAGCCCGAACGGTCGCCCGCGCGAACCGTCTTCTTGCGCAAGGTGTTCTTGGCGTAGTCGGTGACGGCGAGAACGGTCTCTTCGGACGTCGTCAGGCTGACCACGATCTCCACGAGCGGCATGACCGGCACGGGGTTGAAGAAGTGAACGCCGACAACCTGGCCGGGGCGCGAGGTGGCCTTGGCGATCTTGATGACGGGGATCGACGACGTGTTGGTCGCCAGAATGCCTGCAGGCTTGACGATCTTGTCGAGCTTGCCGAAGATCTCGTACTTGAGAGCTTCGATCTCGGGAGCAGCTTCGATCACCAGATCGCGATCGGCGAACTCTTCCATGTCCAAGGTGACGCGGACGCGTGCGATCGCGGCGTCGGCGTCTTCCTGGGTGATCTTGCCCTTGGCGACGCCGCGGTTGATCGACTTGGCGATCCGTTCGCGAGCAGCGGCGGCAAATTCTTCTTTGGTTTCGAGCACCAGTACCGAGCTACCGGCTTTTGCACAAACTTCGGCAATGCCAGCACCCATGGTGCCGCCGCCGATTACGCCTACGAGTTCCACAATTCTCCTCAAAAATTAGGGGCAAGCCCCTGTGCGCCGTTCCGGTAGTCAGAACTACCAGAAAGGCGCACAGGGGCGCGAAGTGCCTTACTTCAACAGCGCACGCGACATCACGACGCGCTGAATCTGGTTGGTGCCTTCGTAGATCTGCGTGATCTTGGCGTCGCGCATCATGCGCTCGACCGGGAAGTCGGTGGTGTAGCCGGCGCCACCGAACAGCTGCACGGCGTCGGTGGTGACCTCCATGGCAACGTCCGAAGCGAAGCACTTCGCCGCAGCGGAGATGAAGCCGAGGTTCTTCTCGCCGCGCTCGGCGCGTGCTGCGGAGGTGTAAACCATCAGACGTGCGGCTTCGACCTTCATCGCCATGTCCGCGAGCATGAACTGAACAGCCTGGAAGTCGCTGATGGACTTGCCGAACTGCTTGCGATCCTTGGTGTATGCCAGAGCCGCGTCGAGTGCGCCCTGGGCCAGGCCGACAGCCTGAGCACCGATGGTGGGACGCGTGTGGTCGAGGGTCTCGAGTGCCGTCTTGAAGCCGGTGCCCGGTTCGCCGATGATGCGGTCGCCGGGGATGCGGCAGTTCTCGAAGTACAGCTCAGCGGTGGGGGAGCCCTTGATGCCGAGCTTCTTTTCCTTCGGTCCGACGACAAAGCCCTCGTCGTCCTTGTGGACCATGAAGGAGGAGATGCCGTTTGCGCCCTTGTCGGGATCGGTGACAGCCATGACGGTGTACCAGGTGGACTTGCCGCCGTTGGTGATCCAGCACTTGGAGCCGTTGAGGATCCAGTCGTCGCCGTCAGCCTTTGCGCGGGTACGCATCGAAGCGGCGTCGGATCCGGCTTCACGCTCGGACAGTGCGTACGACGCCATTCCGCCGTTGACGAGGTCCGGGAGCACCTTGGACTTGAGCTCTTCGGAACCCTTGAGGATCAGGCCCATGGTGCCGAGCTTGTTCACAGCGGGGATCAGCGAGGAGGAGCCACAGACGCGGGCGACTTCCTCGATGACGATGCAGGTGGCGACGGAATCGGCGCCCTGGCCGTCGTAAGCCTCGGGAACGTGGATGGCGTTGAAGCCCGACGCGTTGAGAGCGGTGAGCGCTTCCTCGGGGAAACGTGCGTTCTCGTCGACGTCCTTGGCGTACGGCGCGATTTCCTTCTCGGAGAGTCCGCGGATAGCAGCCCGCAGTTCGTCGTGCTCTTCGTTCAGTGCGAAGAGATTGAAATCCGGGTTTCCTGCCATGGGAACGCTCCTTGGTGAAGGTGGCTTGAAGGCGGTCGGTGCGGCTCCGGCGTTACCAGCGAGATTCGCGGACAGACCGGTGCCCATGACCCCAGTCAAACACGGCACTGAGTGCCAGGTCAAGGGATGGGTGTGTGAAGTTTCGGTGCACGAGCAGTGTCAGCCGAGTTGTTCGTGGATTTTTCTGCTGATCTCATCAGCGGACGTGCCCGGGGGAAAGGCTACTACCAGCACGGACTTCGATTCTGGCGTGCTGGTCTTGGACCCGGGTGCCACGCCGTACGTCCGCCGAACGTCGAGCAATGCCTGACTTAGTGCATCAGCTGTGGCGTCCTCGTCGCCTTTGATCATGCTTCGCAAGAGGTAGTTGTGGCACGCGGTGACAGCTGCGGCAAAACCGACAACCTCGAGGACAGGTTCGCGGGGCACAGCGCTGCGCAGGTAGTCGACGAAGAGGCGCTCGTAGCGGAATCCGGTGACGAGTTCGCGGTCGCGAAGAGCCGGAACATGCTGTACGACGCGGTATCGCCGCATCGACAGGTCTCGGTTCCTGCGGAAGAAATCGAAGACCAGTCCCGCGGCCTCGCACACGGACGCCCAGGGGTCGGCGGAATCGGACGCGAGGAACTCTGCGACGTGTTCGAGGAGGGACTCGTGATCGGCGAAGATCACGTCTTCCTTGGAGCGGAACTGCCGGAAGAACGTCCGACGCGACACACCGGCGGCAGCGGCGATCTGCTCGACGGTGGTGGCTTCGTACCCGTTCTCCGAGAACAACCGGATCGCTTGAGACGCGACGTGTACCCGAAACTGTGCGGGGTCAGTTCCGGGTACATCGGAGCGCTCGGTCATGGATGCAAGTATCCAGGTTTCGTCGGCGTCAGTTGTCGGCGCGTAGCTGGAACTTGAGAACCTTGCCGGTGGGGGTGCGAGGAAGGTCGAGCGGGAAGACGATGTCGCGGGGAACCTTGTACCCGGCCAGCAAAGTGCGGGTGTGCTCGACGATGTCTTCGGCGGATGCCTGTAATCCCTTGCCCAGCACCACGAATGCCTTCGGGCGCTCGCCCCACTTCTCGTCCGGAACGCCGACGACTGCCACGTCGATCACCGCGGGGTGACTCATGATCGCCTGCTCCACCTCGACGGTGGAGATGTTCTCGCCGCCGGAGATGATGATGTCCTTCGCGCGGTCCTTGAGCTGGATGTATCCGTCGGGATGCATGACGCCGAGGTCGCCGGAATGGAACCAACCACCGGCAAATGCTTCGGCTGTCGCGGCCTCGTCGCGGTAGTACCCGAGCATCACGTTGTTGCCGCGGAGCACGATCTCACCCATGGTCTGGCCGTCGGCGGGGACGTCGTTCATCTCGGCATCGACAACGCGAGCATTTTCGGCCTGCACCATGCCGACTCCCTGACGAGAGAGAAGTGCGGCGCGCTCGGACTGCGGCTTGTCGTCCCAGGCTTCCTGGTATTCGCAGATCGTGTAGGGGCCGTATACCTCGGTGAGGCCGTAGACGTGAACGACGGTGACACCGATGTCTTCGAGTTTTCCGATGATTGTCGGTGACGGGGGAGCGCCGGCGGTGGTGATGCGCAAGGCGTCGACCTTGTGGGCCTGGTCTGCGTCGGCGATGGTGGAGCAGACGGTAGGAGCGCCGCACAGATGTGTCACGCCCAGATTGTCGATGGCGTCCCAGATCGCATCGGCGCGGACCGCGCGCAGGCAGATGTGTGTGCCCGCGGCCTGAGTGACGGCCCACGGCGTGCACCACCCGTTGCAGTGGAACATCGGCAGTGTCCACAGATACTTCGTCGCTCCGTCGAAGCCGTTGTGGAATGTCTCGCCGAGCGAGTTCAGGTACGCCCCGCGGTGGGAGTACATGACGCCCTTGGGTTTTCCGGTGGTACCCGAGGTGTAGTTGATGGCGATACACTGCTGCTCGTCGTCGACGCCCCAGTGCAGTGGCTGATCGGAGAGAGCTTCGCCTTCGGCAATCAGATCGGCGTACTGCCCGGTGACGATTCCGGTGGGAACGTCCGGATAGGGGACGGTGGAGTCCGGGATCTCGACGATCTCACGCAGGCTCCCCACGTTTGCCTTGGACGAGGTGACCGAACCGACGAATTCGGAGTCCACGAACAGGATCGTGGTTCCCGAGTGATCGAGAATGTATTCGAGTTCGGGACCGGCGAGGCGTGAGTTCAGGGCGATCAGGACCCCGCCGGCGAGGGGAACGGCAAAATGCGCGAACAGCATCTCGGGTACGTTCGGCGCCAGGTATGCAACGCGGTCACCGGGCTGAATGCGTTCACGCAGGACGCGGGCCAGAGCCGCGACCTCGTCACCGAACTCTCGGTACGAGTAGGTCCGGTCGCCGTGAACGACGGCGGTGCGCTCGGGGAACACCGCGGCGCTGCGCTCGAGAAAACGCAGCGGACTGAGCGGGGTGTTGTTGGCTGCAACAGCTGTCGGGACAGACACGGTTCCTCCGAAGGCGACGTGGCACGGTTGGTGTCACGATAAGTGTGATCGGCACTACAAATGGCCTGGATGCACGCTATTGCCCAGCCAAAGGTGCCGCTACCCTCTGAATTGGGTACGTGGAGGTGAGAGTGAGCAGGGTACTGAGACCGAGCGACGACGACGCGTTGCGCGCCGAACTGCGTCGGCTGCACCCCAAAACCGAGTTGCCGGTTCTGTTCGGCGGCTGCGTCAGCGACCGGTCGCTGACCATCACCGGTCACGTCGGCACGCGCAGCAACATCCTGCGAAACCTGCGGATCGACGCCGAATGCGGACTCGGCGGTCGGGCGATCGCAGAACAACGACCGGGCGCGGTCCAGGACTACGCGAACTCGTCGCACATCACTCACGACTACGACTATGAAGTGGGTACCGAAGCGATTGAATCCTTGATGGCAGTCCCCATCGTCGTACGCGGGGTTACTCGCGGAGCGATCTACGGAGGACTGCGTGCCAACCTGCCGATCGGCGACGTGATCGCAGAGACGATGATGCGATCGTCGTACGCGTTGGCCCGAGAATTCGAGATTCGCGACGAAGTGGATCGTCGGGTGGCGATGCTCGATACCGCTGCGGTGGAACATGGTTCGAACCGCGATGCCCAGATATCCGAAGGGTTGACCGAGAGCGTCCTGGCGCTCGGCGAGATCGCGGCGAACCTCGAGGACATGGCTCTCAGCGCGCAGGTCCTCGCGGTCGAGGCAAAGTTGCGGTCGTTGGCGTCGCCGAAACCTTCCGCGAACACTCCAGTCGCGAACACCGTTGTCCTGTCGCCACGCGAGCGGGAGGTGATGGGGTACGTCGCTCTCGGACTGCGCAATGCCGAGATCGCCGAGAGGTTGTCCCTGAGCGTCGAAACGATCAAGACGTACATGAGGAATCTGATGGGAAAACTCGACGTCCGCAGTCGTCACGAAGCGGTCGTGGAAGCGCGGCGGCAAGGTTTGATTCTGTGAGGGCTTGATTCTCTGATCGGTCCCGCCAAGCGGAATTTCGGAACTGCGTCGCCACTCCGGTTGATATGACGGACCTCACTATCGGCAGAGTTCGACACGAGTGATGAGGGCATCGATGCAGGATTTGTTCGACAACAACGACATGACCGGCCTGGCCGAAGCGATCAAGAGCGGCGACGTCTCCGCCAAGGAAGTCCTCGAGTTCAGTCTGGACAGGCTCGACGAGCGCAACCCGGCAGTCAACGCGGTGATCAGTGAGCGTCGAGAGGAAGCGCGCAACGAGGTATCAGGCGGCCTGCCGGATGGTCCACTGCAGGGCGTCCCGTTCGTGATCAAAGACCTCGGCATGGACGTCGCAGGATTGCCGAGCACCAATGGATCTCGATTGTTCGCCGACGCTGTGGCAGAAAAAGATTCGACGCTCGTCGAGCGCTACCGCCAGGCTGGTCTGGTTGTCATCGGCAAGACGAACACCCCGGAGTTCGGCAAGAACGCGAGTACCGAACCTGCGCTGTTCGGACCCACCCGTAACCCTTACGCCCTTGATCGTTCGCCCGGCGGATCTTCGGGTGGCACGGCTGTAGCTGTTGCCGTCGGGATCGTGCCAGGCGGGCATGCCAGCGACGGTGGTGGATCGATCCGTATTCCCGCATCGGCCTGCGGCCTGGTAGGCCTCAAGCCGAGCCGAGGACGTACTCCGACGGCACCGGCGCGCACGCTCTTCTCATCGCCGATGAGTGTTCATCACGCGCTCACCCGAAGTGTCCGCGACACTGCGCTGCTTCTCGATCTGTCCGCCGGGCCGACAGTGGGCGATCCTTACGTGATCCTGGCGCCGAAGCGGCCGTACATCGAGGAAGTGGGTGCCGATCCCGGACGGTTGCGGATCGGTCTGAGTAACGCTCTTCCTGACGGCACACCGGTGGACCCGGAGTGCTCGGCCGTCGCGACCGGTGTTGCCGGCCTGCTCGAAGAACTCGGTCACGATGTCACCGAGAGTGCCCCGAACTTTCCGCTCGATGCGCTCACTGCCGGGCTGTCGGTGTTGATGGGCATTCCGATGACGATCGAGGTCGACGAACGACTCGACGCCCTGAACCGCGCGATCCGCGAGGACGACCTCGAGCCGATGGCGCGGATGATCTACGACCGCGCGAAGTCCGAAAGTGCGACGAACGTTGTCAAGGCATTGCAGGAACTCGAGCGGGCCGCCCAGGTGATCGGTGCGTTCTTCGTCGATCACGACCTGTTGCTGACTCCGACGATGGCTCGGCCGGCAGCTCCGCTCGGTCTGCTCGATACGGCGAATCCTATGTCGATCTGGGAGCATTCGGCCGGGTACAGCGGCTTGACCAGTCCGTTCAACAGTTCAGGTCAGCCGGCGATTTCCTTGCCGATGGGTCATGACTCGGCCGGCGTTCCGATCGGCGTGCAGTTGGTCGGCGCGTTCGGCCGTGAAGATCTGCTGATTCAGGTTGCGTCGCAGCTCGAAACAGCCCGTCCGTGGTCCATTGCGCCGGTGTGGCCGCCGGTCCCGGCGTAGCGCGCGGTCGTCCGAGCCGGGGAGGACGTCAGGCGATGATGCGAATCGGCCACTGGCCGTTCACATCTGCCACGTCCCTCCCTTGGCTGAGAAGGTACTCGGCGAAATCGCGTTGCCGCTCGGCGTGCCAATCGGCTTGATCGACCATGAGATCGAGCCCCAGGATGTCGGGGAACCGCACGGCCAACTCGCGGGCCAACGCTGCCGCAGCTTTGGCATCGGCCTCGGCTTCGTGCGCCGACTCCAATGAAATTCCGTAGTGCTCGCACACGGCCGCAAGCGTTCGCTTGCCCTTGCGGAACGTATCCATCGCCCGATCGATCACGTACGGATCGATCACCAACCCCGGAACGAATGCAGGCTTGCCGATGCGCAGACCCTCGGCATGCATGACCGTCAGATCATAGGAGGCATTGAACGCCACGACGGCGTGATCGCGCGCCCAGGAATTGTGCAGAGCCTCGCGAATCTCTTCGTAGCCCTCGGAATAATCCTGGCCGTGTTGCGCCGCGAACTCGGTGCTGATGCCGTGAACAGCCGAGGCGCCGGCGGGGATGTCGACGCCGGGATCGAGTAGCCACGTGCGTGTTTCGACACTCGAACCGTCGATCACCGCGACGCAGGCACTGACGATACGAGCGGTCGACGGATCCCGCCCCGTGGTCTCGAGGTCGAACGCGCAGATCGGGCGATCGGACCAGCTACTCATCGGGGGCCTTTCGGTGCAGAACGTCATGTCCGAATCACTATGCACCCCCCTACCGACACAAACGACGAACAGCCACCTCCGGGGTGAAGGTGGAGGTGGCTGCTGCGTGACTGTGTGACGGACCTACAGAATCTCGGTTCCGACCGTGAAGCGATCCATGACGTCTTCGCGCGGAGTCACACCGAAGCCCGGTCCCTGCGGCACGGCGATGTGGCCGTCCTCGATGACAAAAGGTTCGGTGATGTCTTCCTTGTAGAAGCGATCGGACGCCGAGATGTCGCCGGGCAGCGTGAATCCGTCCAACGCCGCGAGGGCTGCGTTGGCGGCGCGGCCGATTCCGGTCTCGAGCATTCCGCCGCACCACACCGCAATACCGTGCGCCGAGGCGAGATCGTGAATGCGCTTGGCTTCCAGATATCCACCGACGCGGCTTGGCTTGATGTTGATGACCGAAGCGGCGCCGAGCGTGATGGCATCCGCCGCATCCTTGGCCGACTCGACCGACTCGTCGAGGCAGATCGGAGTCGAGAGGGACTGGGCAAGCTTGGCGTGCTGCACCAAATCGTCCTCGGCCAGCGGCTGTTCGATGAGGAGCAGTGCGAATTCGTCCAGGCGGCGCAGCAACTGCGCGTCGACGAGGGTGTACGCGGCATTCGCGTCGACCTGCAGAGGAACGTCGTAGCCGAACTCCTTGCGCACCGCAGCGACGGGAGCGATGTCCCAGCCCGGCTTGATCTTCAGTTTGATTCGCACGTAACCCTGCGACAGATAATTACCGACGGTTTCGAGTAGCTGCGGAATGCTGTCCTGGATGCCGACGGACACTCCCGAGGGCACCCGAGTGCGAGTGGCACCGAGGTACCGAGCGAAAGACTGTCCACGAGCGCGCAATTCAGCATCGAGGATTGCCATTTCGATAGCCGACTTCGACATCTGGTGACCCACGACGTGGTGAAGTACGCTGCCGACCGTCTCGGCCGAGAGCGGCTGATCCGACTGCGACTTACGCAGCGTCGGAACGAGATACTCGCGAAGCATCGCCCGCGCACCAGCGGTGTATTCGGAGTTGTAGTACGGATCGCTGAGCGAGCCGCACTCGCCCCAGCCGACGGTCTCCACCGGACCGTTGGGGCCGTCGGTGGTGCCGCTCACTTTCAGGACGAGGGTGTTGCGCTCGAGCTGGGTGCTGAATGACGTGGTGAAGGGGGAGACGAGAGGGATGCGCAGTTCGCGCAATTCGACGGACTCAATGTGCATGGACTTGCTCTTCTCCGGTTGTCTCGCAGATTTTCGTGAACATGTAATAGCCGCTGGGGTCGAAGCCGGTCGATTGCCATTCCTTCGAGGCGATCAGTGGTTCGAGGTACTCGCGAAGCGCGTGTCGCCAGGCAAAGGCAGAGGCGCGGTCGACTGTTCTCAGATGCTCGATGTCTCTGGGTATTCCGACTGCGATATCGACGCAGTCGGGTGGGATCGGGAGCATTCGAGGCGTACCGTCTTCGGTGGGTTGAAGCACCTTGAATGTATCATTCACGGCCACAGTAGAACTCGGAGATCCATCGACGTCGAGGTCCCAACTGACGAGCATACGATCGCTGGCGTCGCCTGCGTTGATTCCGTCTGCCATCGACCCGTAGAAATCCGGGTTGTATTCGGCCGGTTCGGCTCCGAGACGCTGAATGTTGAAATAGGCATTTCGTGCGACCAGTGGATCGAAGGTCCACCGGATCGTCCTGACGCCGCGCTCGATGCACCAGTCTCGCTGATGATGCTTGAGGGCGCGGCCGATTCCCTTGCCTGCGTGTCCCGGTAGTACTCCGGCGATGTGTGAGTGCAGAACCTCGCCGAGAGGCTCGACGAAGAATCCGACGCAACCACCGATCATTTCGCCTTCGGAAAAGGCTCCCACCACGTAGTGACCACCGTGGTGAAGCGCAACCAACATCGCAGTGCCGAAATGAGCCGGTCCGGGACTGGTAGCCCAGATCTCGTCGAAAACGGCGGATAGATCGGCTATTTCGCGGGTATCGACCAGTTCTCGAAACTCAACCGCATTGCTTTTCGACACGAGGGCCCCCTTCAGACGTGATCGAACGAATAAGGCCCGCAACCAACGCCGTCCTCGGAGCGATTGCGGACACGAGCGCATGCTCGGTCTCGGCGTGTGCACCGCCGCCGACGCCACCGAGGCCGTCGAGGGTGGGGATACCGATACCGGCAGTGAAGTTTCCGTCCGAGGCTCCGCCGACGGCGAGGCCGACGAGCGGAGTCAGATCATGCTCGAGCGCAACGCGTTCCGCCAACGCCAGCAACGGTGCGGACATCGTCGCTTCGAGAGGTGGACGGTTGACACCACCCGAGACCGTGACTACGGCTTCGGGGTGGATTGCCTGCAGGGCTCGGATATTCGCATCGACGCGCTCCTGCTCGGCGGCGCTGGTTGCGCGCACGTCCACGTCGACGAAGGCTTCTGCCGGAACGGTGTTGGTTGTGGTTCCGGCTGAAATGACAGTCGGGGTGACGGTGGTTGCCTGTGCCGGCGAGGACAAGTCGTTGATCGCGATCACGAGACGAGCCAGTTCTACTGCAGCGTTGATGCCTTTTTCCGGCTCCAGCCCGGCGTGGGCGGCGCGACCGGCAACATGGATCCGATACAGCGACACCCCCTTGCGGACAGTCTTCAGTTCGCCACCGTCACCGCCGGCCTCGAGAACCAGTACCGCGCCTGCCGCAAGTTCCTCGATGAGGGACCGCGACGTGGGTGAACCGATTTCTTCGTCACCGGTCACGAGGAGTGTGATTCCGTCGAGTGCATCGTCGCCGTGCAGCTCCCGGACGATAGCGAGGGCGTGGATTGCCTGAACGACACCAAGTTTCATGTCGAGTCCGCCCGGACCTCGGAGCGCTCCGTCGGTGACGGCTGCGGGCAGGCGTGTCAGGGTGCCGATCGGCCACACGGTGTCATGATGACCGAGCAGCATCAACCGCGTCGGTGAGCTGCCGAAACGGGTCACCAGATGGGTTCGGCCTTCCGTCACTATCGACTCCGGTGTCACGCCGAGTCGTTCGTGGACAAGATCTGACGTCCACTTCGCGCTGCGGGCAACAGCTTCGAGATCGTGTGACGGCGACTCGACTTCGATGAGCGCGATGGCGTCCTCGAGGATCTGAGGAAGTTGGCGCTCGGCCAGATCGCGGAGAATGGTCATCGGTTGTTCACTCGCGGATACGCGCGGCTTCCGACGTGTAGCAATTGTGTACTCCCGTTGTCGGAGAAAGTGATCCGGATCCAACCTGCTGATTGAGGGAGTCGGGTCCCGAACACTCCAGGGTGAACTTCGATCAGGCTGAGAGAGACGGACTCTGCGCTTTCGGCGGTGACCGAAGGGTCGATGTGATCGGTGCGGCGGGCGGTCAGGGAACCGCCGGTCCTTTCCAAGACGAAATCGGCTGCGGCATCGCGGTACAGGCCGCACAGCGCATCGAGTTCTTCAGGTGAGGACGTGACGCGGGTGTGGGGGTCACCAGGCGAGAATGCCGGTGTCACACTGACGCCGCCTATGGAACCGATTACTTCAGCCAGAAGATCGCCGGAGAGAGCGTCCATTGCTCCACCGTTGGCCATCAGGACCACGGCTAGACCGCACGACGGCACCACTCGCAAGAACGACTGCTGGCCGAGAGTTCCGCCATTGTGGCCATGAGCCAGTACACCGCCCCAATTGTGCAGCAACCACGTGGTTCCCATGATGTCCGCTGACGACACGTCACCGATCTGGCGGCGCTCCTCGAGCATCGCCAGATGAGTGGAACGCCGAAGGAGAACCGGGTCCTCGCGCATCGAGTCCTGAGCGAACAGGAGTAGATCTTCGGCCGTGCTGTTGATGAGGCCGGCGGGGCCCATCGAGCGAGGGATGAGGAATTGTGGTGTCTGCTCGAGGTCGTCGGCACCGCCGACGTGCCCGACTGCAGCGCGGTGCAGTGCCGTCTCCTCAGGCAGGGTCGTGGTTTTGGTCAGGCCGAGCGGTTCGATGATCCGCTCGCGCAGAACCGCGTCCCAACTCTTACCTCGGAGAACCTCGATGATTCGTCCGGCGATCACGAAGCCGGTGTTGCAGTACGACCAATCGGTGCCGGGGGCGAAGAGCTGCACCGTTGATTTAAGTGATGCGACGTATCGCTCGACGCAGTCGTCGCCGCGCCCGCCGTCGATGAAAACGTCACCGTCGATGCCACTGGTGTGAGTCAACAGGTGGCGAGTCGTGACCGTTTCGGTGGCTACCGCGTCGGCAACTGCGAAGTCCGGCAGGATGTTCCGGACAGGTGAGTCGAGATCCAGCAATCCTTCTTCGACGAGCTGCATGATCAGGGTGGCCGTCCAGACCTTGCTGATCGAACCCATCTGGAACAGCGTGTCGGGCGTAGCCGCGACGCCGGTGCGGGTACTGACGACACCGGACGTGATCACGGTGCGGTCGAATCCGCTGCGGGTTGTGGTCAGAATTCCCAGCGAGGCGCCGGGTACCCCGTACTTCGCACTCAGGGTGTCGAGTCGGTACTGCCAGTAGTCGGGATCGACCGTGGTCAGTGCGGGCTTGGGGGAGAGGTGCCGTTCGATCCAGTCGACGAGACGAGTGCTGTACTCCAGTCGGTGGGACGGCCGACCCGTCAACACGAAGGCATGTGACGCGTCCGGGAAAACCACCAACTCGGTCGGGGTGCCGGCCAAACGCAGTCCACCGAACCACTGTTCGGCCTGGTTGACCGGGCAACGGACGTCGCTGCCGCCGTGAAGGATCAGCGTCGGTGTCGTCACCTGGGAGACTCGCCCCAGCGGCGAAAGTTCCCGTACCCGAGATGACTGCGGGTCGAATTCGACCGTCTGCAGCAAGATGCCCTCGTCCGAGGGGCCGGCTGTGTTCGCGATGTCGCAAACGAGACCACCGGCGACTGCGACGGCAAACCGATCGGTGACGGACGTCAGGGCGCACGTCATGAATCCGCCGTAGCTGTAGCCCGTGAGTACCAGTTGCTTCGGATCGGCCATCCCCTCGGCGACAAGGGTTTCGACCGGTTCGAGCAGGTCGGCACGATCCGCCTCACCCCAGCCGTCCCGCACACCGTCGAAGAAGTCGTTTCCGTAGCCGTCACTTCCGCGCGGATTGATCATCAAGACCGTGAATCCCAGCGCGACCAGTTCCGCGTGGTATGCGTGCATCACGGTCGGCGTTCCGGTCCAGGCATTGTGTGGTCCGCCGTGGACGTCCAGAACCAGCGGACCGGCGCCCGTGACGTTCGGGTCGCGCAGGATCCAACCCTGAACACGGGTGCCGTCGCTGATGTCGAACCAACGCTCGGAGGCGACTGGAAACGCGACGGAAGTTGTCAGTTCCGTGTTCAATTCGGTGACGGTTTCGACTGCACGAGTCTCGAGGTCGATGACGGCGACCTCGCCGAAGGATGTCGCCGTTGCCAGCGCGACGACGGCTCGCCCGGACGTCAGGGCAAGGCCTGAGACCACTGTCCGCTCGCCGGTGAGAAGTGGTGAGACGGAGCCTGATCCGAAATCGACCTTGTGCAGTTCGGTGGAGCCGTGGTTGCGGATGCAGAAGACGATGTCGCCGTCGGCGGTGAAACTCGGTGCGCCACCGGGATAACCGGTCCCGCCCGGCATGACGTTTCGGTCGAGTCCGGACGTCAGGCTGCGGTCTTCCACTCGCTGGTCGCGGTGCAGGACAAGAAGTTCGTTGTTGTGAATGATCGGTGTGTGCCAACCGACGGCTACGACCGCGTCGCCGGCAGGTGTCCATGCAAGTGGTCCTGCGATGCCGCGTGCTTGCCCCAACATCCGCGGAGCGGAGGCGAGATCAGTCAGCGATACGGTCCAGGCGGAACTCGCCCGCGTCAGATCGGCGTCGCCGTCCATCGCCGCGGTGAAAGCCAGTTCGGTGCCGTCGGGACTGTACGCGGGATGCGAAGCGTCCCAATCGCCGTCCGTCAGCTGCCGTAGTGAGCCGGCGGCCAGATCGAACTCGAACAGGTGCGCCCGAACGCTGCCCCGGACACCGGATCCGTCGACCTTGTAGTTGAGGCGCTTCGCCACCAAGAGGCATGACGATCCGGCGGCAGTGCGGTCGACGGGGGCGCTGAAGGCGATCCGAGCGCCGTCGGGAGAGAACACCGGTGCCCCCGCGCCGAGCGGGAGCTGCGCCGTGGTGGTCAGCTGTGTTGCCGGGCCCCCGGTGGCGTCGACCTTCCACAGTTGTGGTGTGCCCGAGGAATCCGGCCGAACGAAGACCAACAGCGTCGAAACGGGATGCCAAGCCGGCGAGGTGTCGGCAGGTCCCGCGGTGAGCTGTAGTTGCGGGGAAGCCAACCAGATCGAGTGCTCGTGGGTATCCGCAGCCGGATTCGCTTCGGTACGTACGTATGCAATGCGTCCCGACGCCGATACGGCGATGTTGGTCGGTGTAACCACGGACGCGTAATCCTGGATTCTCGCCGAACGACGTTCTTCGGCACGGGCTACGGCAGCGGGGGAGTCGAGAGTGGTCGGCGTTGTCATTGGAACATCGGCTCCCCGAATGTCGGGATCGCGGACAACAGCTTTGCCGTGTACGGCTCCTTGGGCGAATCGATCACGTCGAGAACCGGCCCGTGCTCGACGATCTCGCCGCCGAGCATGACTGCGACGTGGTCACAGACGTAGCGGATCACCGCCAGGTTGTGACTGACGAACAGAACCGTCAGACCAAGCTGCTTCTGCAGATCCACCAACAGATTCAGAACCGCGCCCTGCACGGACACGTCCAGAGCGGAGGTGATTTCGTCGGCAAGCAGAACTGCCGGTGCGGCTGCCAAAGCCCGCGCGAGGGCAACGCGTTGGCGCTGACCACCCGACAACGACGATGGGTATTCGTGCGCCTTCTCCACCGGCAGTTGGACGGTGGTGAGGAGTCGAGCGACCTCGGCGGCGCGGTCGCCGCGGCTGCGCCGAGCTTTGTCACGACGCTCGGTGGACCGCAGCGCCTCGGCGAGTGACTGGCCGATGGTCATTCGCGGGTCGAGGCACGAGTACGGATCTTGGAAGACCATCTGGATCCGGTGGCGCAGACGAGCCGTCGCGCCGCGGGCGTGAGCGACGTCCACACCGTCGAGAAGGATCTGGCCGGAACTGGGCTCGGCCAGGCCGACAGTTGCTCGCGCCAGTGTCGACTTTCCGGAACCCGATTCACCGACGAGACCGACCACCGATCCGGAGGGGATGTCGAGATTGATGTTCTTGACGGCGTGGAATTTTTTCGAACCGCTACCGAGGTGGACGTTGACGTCACGGAATTCGAGTCTGCTCATCGGATCTCCTCTGCAACAGCCAACAGTTCTTCCAACTCGATGTCGGCGGTGCTCTCCTCGGCGTCGAGGCTCTCCACCTGCCAGGCTTCGTCGACGGTGGCAAGCGGCTTGTCGCGATCGGTGCTCATGGTGGGGACCGCGGCGATCAGCGCGCGGGTGTACGGATGCTTTGCACGGCCGGCAATCAGATCGTCGACCGCGATGTCTTCGACGATTTCGCCGGCAAACATGACGAGGACACGGGTGCACATGCCGGTGATGACGGCCATGTCGTGCGAGATGAGAAGGATTGCGGCGCCGATTTCTTCGCGAACCTCGTGGAGCAGCCCGAGGACCTCACGCTGAACGGTCACGTCGAGCGCAGTGGTGGGTTCGTCCGCGATAATCAGAGCGGGCTTACCCATCAGACCCATGGCGATCATCGCGCGCTGACGCATACCGCCGGAGAACTCGTGGGGGTACTGCTTCGCACGCCTGGGCGCGTCGGGGATCTTGACGGCGTTCAGTCGCTCGACTGCCGCCTTCTTCGCGTCGGCCTTGCTCATACCTTCGTGGAGCCAACCGATCTCGGCGACCTGGTATCCGACCTTGAGAGACGGATTCATGGACGACATCGGATCCTGGAACACCATCGCCATACGTGTGCCGAGTTGGCGGGCAACCTTGCGCGAAGCCGCGTCGTCCGGCCGCTTGCCGTCCTTCATCAGCACGGTGCCGTCGAACTCGATGAGCCCGGCGTCGACCACGGTGGGGTGGTCGGTCAGCTGCGCGATTGCCATGCAACTCAGTGACTTTCCGGATCCGGATTCACCGACGATTCCCACGGTTTCGCCACGGTGAACTGTAAAACTGATGTTGTCGACGGGGCGACGCCAGTCGTCACCCGCGGGGACTGCGACGGACATGTTGCGGACGGTCAGTACCGCGTCTTCGTCGGTGGGCGCCGAATCGGCCTGGGCAGTTTTCCGGTTGATCGGCTTCCACTTCGGCAGGCGACTGCTGATCGGGCTGCGAACTCCCGCGCCGCGAGCAATGGCCTCGCCGAGCAGCGTGAAGGTCAAGCCGGCGAGCACGACGGCGATGCCGGGGGCGAGTGCGGTGGCCGGGTTGACGAAGATCTTCGACAGACCTTCGTTGAGCATCCGGCCCCAGTCGAATGCAGGCGGCTGAATGCCCAAGCCGAGGAACGAGAGTCCGGCGAAGACCACGAGGCCGCTGCCGACAGCGATGCTGGCATTGACGATGAGTGGTTCACGGATATTGGGGAGAATGTGGCGGAACAGCAGCCCCGGCTTGGTAACCCCGAGGATGCGCGCTGCGTCGATGAAGTCGCGTCCGTTGACCGACGAAGCCAGTGCGTACGTCAACCTCGCGAACGGCGAGGCCAGGGCGAGACCGATGGCGATCACCGCGCTGCCAGCACCCTGTCCGAGAACGACCAACAGGAAGATCGCGAGGAGCAGTCCGGGGAATGCGATGGCGAAGTTGAGGAATGCCACGACCATTCGTCCGACCCAGCGGGGAGCGAGCGTCGGGAGCGTACCGAGTATCAGGCCAATTGTGACACCGAGTGCGACGGCTCCGAGAGCCATGAGCACCGACAGTCTCGCGGCGGTCATCGTGCGGGCGAAGACGTCACGCCCGCCGGCGTCGGTGCCGAAGATGTGCTCGGAACTAGGTCCCTGAGAGAGTGCCTTCGGGTTGGCTGCGACAGCGGCGTCACCCCAGATCATCGGTCCGAAGATGACGAGGGCGATCAGAGCGGTCAGGAAGGTGAGGGCCAGGATTCCCAATGGGGTGCGGAACGTTCCGACGATCCAGTGTCGTCGCGGGGGCGTCTTGGGGGCCGCAGTGGGGGCCGTAGGTGAGGTGCTCAACTCAGTTCTCCCGAATTGTGGATCGTGGGTCGATGAGAGCGAGCACCACGTCGACGATGAAATTGATGAGAAGGACGATGGCGCCGTAGATCACGACCAGTGTCTGGGCGAGCGGGTAGTCCTTCTCGGTGATGGACTTGACCAGCGCCATGCCCATGCCGGGCCAGGCGAAGATGCTCTCGATGAGCACGGTGCCGGCAATCAGACCGCCCAGGAGGAGTCCGGCGAGCGTCAGCGTCGACGTCATGAGGTTGGGCATTGCATGACGGAAGTAGATTCGTGCCACGGGCATTCGCTTGGCGCGCGCCGTACGGATGTAGTCCATGTCCAACACGCCGAGTGCCTCTGCACGGACGATGCGCGACATCGAGGCGATGGCACCGATCGACATGGCCGCGACCGGGAGGATGTAGCTTTCCGGTCCACCTCGGCCGGCGACGGGCAGAACAGGGAACGTGACGGCAAAGAGGTAGACCAGCGCCGTACCGAACATGAACTCGGGGATCACGGCGATGGTGCCCGACGTTGCGGTGTAACCGATCTCGACTCCGCGTCGTCGACCGTTGCGGGTCAGTGCAGCGAAGATGAGGCCGATCGGAATGCCCACTAGCAGCACCGTGACGACTGTGAGTACAGCCAGTTCGAGTGTTGCCGGTAGGCGGGACGCGATCACCTCGAAGACCGGAGTCCTCAAGGTGATCGAGTCACCGGGATTCCCGCTCAGCAACCCGCCGACGAATCGGAAGTACTGCTGCCACAAGGGAAGGTCGTAACCGAGCTGAGACCTCGTTGTCTCGACCAGTTCGACCGGTGCGTTCATTCCCAGTGCCAACCGAACCGGGTCTCCCGGAATCAGTTGGAGCATCAGGAACGCCGCAGTCACCAGCGCCCAGAGTGAAATCACGAAGGTGCCGAAACGACGCAGAAGATATGCGGGCCAGCTGTCGGACTCGAGCCACTTTGCTCGAGCCTGAGGCGCCGCTTCTGGTTTCGCGGCTTCAATAGTTTGACTCATGGGCTGTCTTTCCGGAGGGCGGGATGCTGGGGCGGGAAGATATTTCAGAGTGGGCGGACGGCCTACTGGTAGAGACGCAGCGCAGAACCGTTGAGCGACTTGCCGAATGAGAGTCCGGCCTTGTTGAAGTACACGTTCATGACGGAGTCTGCGAAGGGCACGGCCGCGATCGTCTTGGTGAGCTCCGACTCGGCGTCGGCCCAGGCGTCACAAGCGTCGCTACCGGTCAGACCGGAAGCCTTGGTGGCTGCTGCTTCGTAGGCGGGGTTGCTGACCGATCCGAAGTTCTTGCCTGCTGCGGGAACCGGCCCGGCAAAGTACGCAGTGAAGGTGCTGGGCAGCGAGGAGTTGACCTGGACCCAGGCGATGTCCCAGGCAGAGTTGTCCTTGCCGCTCAGAATGACGTCGATGATCTTGTTCGAGTCGCCCCCGGTCACCTCGACGTTTGCGCCGAGTTCGGACCACGCCGACTGAGCAAGTTCGGCCGCCGCGTTGCGCGGATCGTCGGTGCCGTCGTACACGAGGCGGAGATTGAGCGGCTTGCCGTCCTTGCTTCGCTTGCCGTCAGCGCCGGCGGTCCAACCAGCGCCGTCCAGTGTTGCCTTGGCGGCAGTGAGGTCGAAGTCCGGAATGTTGCCTGCGACAGAGTCGTAAACGCAGGCGCGCGGTTCGACCGCGACGAGGCTGGTTGCCCGGACCCCGTGTCCGGCGGTGATGACCTGAGTGAGGTCGTCGAGATCGACCGCTTGGATCAGGGCCTTGCGCACTGCGGGATCGCTGGTGGGATTACTCGCGATCTGGTTGAAGTACATCTGGCCTGCCGGCAGAGGCCGACCGACGGAGTCCAGATTGGCTGCCGCGACGCGGTCCTTGTCCGGACCGGCGATCGGAGCTGCGTTGAGTTCACCCGAGAGCAGCTGATTTGCGGCGGTGCTCACGTTCGGCGACATGGCGGCGACGACCGTCTTGGGGACGCCCGGGGTGTCGGAGGTCGTGCCGTCGGGGCCCCAGTTGTAGCCCTCGCGACGCTGGAACGTGTAGTGGTCGTTGGCGGCAACTTCGGTGACTTCGAACATGCCGGTGCCGAGCGACTTCTTGTTCGACGCTGTCGGATCTTTCAATCCGGCCTCGCACAGGATCGGCAGGCGACCGACGTTGAGAAGAAGGAACGGGCTCGGCGCCGGAGTGGTCACCGTGACACTGCGCGTTGCCGGATCGGCAGTCGCAGTGGCGCCGGTCGGTACGGAGGACCCGCGCAACTGAGAACCGTTGTCCGGGTTGGCCACGAAGTTGATGTTGTCCGCGACGGTCTGCGGTGTCAGCGTCGATCCGTCGGTACAGGTCACCCCGTCACGGATGGTGAAGGACGCCGAGGTCGGGGTCTCCTCCCACTTCTCCGCCAACCACGGTCCGACTTCACTGGTATCGGGATCCTGGTAGATCAGGTAGTCGTACGCCAAACGCGACAACTCGGCGGTCGCCGAGGCGGCCGACATGATCGGGTTGAGTGCACCCGGATCGGCCTGCAGGGCGAAACGGAAGGTCCCGTCGGTGGCCGGTTCACCGCCACTGGCGCCCGAGGACGTGCCTCCCGAGCCACAAGCAGACAACACAAGCGTGAGCCCTGCGGCTGCCGCAAGTGTTGGATAGAAGCGGTGTTTCATGGTGCCTCCGTGATGGAGCAGGGGCCCGAGCGAAAAACGTGAGGGCGCGGTTGAGTGTTGACTGCTAAATCTTGGCGCATGACGTGACGCGCATCTCTGTCGATCCTCACGAAAATCGGGTCGATTTTCGTCCGCTCCCACGAAAACCGTCAGGATCAGTGAATACCTGTCCGTATACCGACAGCGACCGGCGAAACACGACGATTTCCCCGGTCGCTACCGGCGGTCTACTGGTACAGGCGCAGGGCCGAACCGGTGAAATTACGGCCGAATGCAAGACCCGCATTGTTGAAGTAGAGAGTCGTGATCTTGTCGGCAAAAGGTACCGCGGAGTTTGCTTTGATGATCTCTGATTCGGCGTCTGCCCAAGCGGCACAAGCATCCTCGCCGGTCAGTCCCGAAGCCTTGGCGACGGCTGCGTCGTAGGCCGGGTTGGAGATCGACGAGAAATTGAGTCCCGCAGCTGGCACCGGACCGGAGAGGAAGGGTACGAGCATGCTGGGCAGCGCGACGTTGATCGGCTCCCACGCAACATCCCACGCGGTGTTGTCCTTGCCGCTGAGTGCTACATCGAGGATCTTGTTCGAGTCTCCGCTGGTGAGTTCGACAGTTGCGCCCAGATTGTTCCAAGCGTTGAGTGCGACGTCGGCGGCAGCATCGGTCGAGTCACCGAACGTTTCGTAGACCATCCGAAGCCGGAGCGGTGTGCCGTCCTTGCTGCGCTTACCGTCGGCACCGATTTTCCAGCCCGCTGATTCGAGAGTTTCTGCGGCTGCGCTGGGATCGAAGGCCGGCAGGTTTCCGGCGACAGAGTCGTAGATGCAGGCCCTCGGTTCGATGGACACCATCGTGGTAGACCGGGTTCCGCGGCCGGCGGTGAAGATCTCGGCGAGGTCGTCGAGATTGAGAGCCTGGACCAGTGCCTTGCGTACGGCAGGATCGCTCGTCGGATTGCCCGGACTGTGGTTGAAGAACATCTCGCCCGCTGGAGCAGGCTGCTTGACGGTGTCCAAGTTCGCGGCGTTCATGCGGTCCTGATCGGGGCCGGAGACGGCAGCGGCATTCAGATCACCGGACAACACCTGGTTGGCCGCTGTGCTGTTGTTCGTGATGATGGATGCGACGACATTCTTGGGTACTCCGGCAGTGTCGGAGGTAGTGCCGTCCGGTCCCCAGTTGTATCCGTCGCGCCGAACGTAGGAGTAATGATCGTTGGCGACTGCCTCGGTCATCTGGAACATGCCCGACCCGAAGGTCGTCTTGTTTGCCGCCGTCGGATCCTTCAACCCGGCCTCGCACATGATCGGTATTCGCGCCAGGTTGAGAAGCAGGAACGGAGAGGGTTCCGGAGTTGTGACCGTTACGGTCCGGGTCGCCGGGTCGGCGGTGGCAGTTGCAGTTGCCGGTGCGTACACCCCGCGGAGAGCGGATTTGTTTGCTGCGTTGGTGATGAAATTGACGTTGTCGGCGACGGTCTGGGCAGTCAGAGCGGATCCGTCGTTACAGGTGACGCCGTCGCGAATGGTGAAGGACGCGGAAGTGGTTGTCTCTTCCCATTTCTCGGCGAGCCACGGCTTGGTTACGCCGGTATCGGGATCCGGATGGAGCAGATAGTCGTAGCTCAGACGCGCCAATTGGTGCGCCGGCGAAGCGGCGGTCATCAGCGGATTCAGAGCGCCAGGGTCGGCCACGAGAGCCAATTTGAAGGTGCCGTCCGTGACGGGTTCACCCCCACCCGAACCCGATGAGCCACCCGTTGAGCACGCGGTCAGGGCAAGAACGGTGCCAGTTGCCGCAGCCAGTAGTGCGTAGGACCGTTGTTTCATGGTGCCTCCGGAAGGTGTGGTCCCGCCCGAGTGACGCGAGGTCTGTCGGGTCAGGAGCAAAAGACGATTGCTTGAATCTTCACCCAACAAAAGAACGAGAACATCGTCCGGATTTACGAATGTTTCGTGAGACTTGGTAGATCGCTACAACATTGTCGGATGGAAGAGACGAAGCTGGAGCATCAGGCTGAATCGAGTTTCCGGATCATCGAGATCGATGCCGGCAATCCCGGCAAGCTTCTTGAGGCGGTACCGGAACGTGTTGACGTGGATGTGAACCAAGGACGCAGCAGCCGGAATGTCGCCGAACGTGTCGAGCCAGGCACGGAGAGTGTCGACAAGGTTGATGTCGTGACTGCGGTCGTACTCACGCAGTACCGCGAGCGGACCCGATGCGGTCTCGTTCTCGTCCGCCAGGGCGTCGGAGAGGCGCAGAAGTAGGGAATTGATCTGCACGTCGTCGGCGCGCGCGACGGTCCGGCCCGAAGAATTCCACGTCGACCTCAGAACGCGAAGTGCTCGGTCGGCTTCGTCGCGTGACTTCTCCAGCGTCATCACGCAGGCCACTGTCGCACCGATTCCGATGACCACCGACTTTTCCGAACGGGAACGGTCTGCAAACTCCGACGCGATCCGACGCACGTAGTCGTCGTCGGTCTGGTGCCGGGTGTGTGGGATGACGGCGTAGACGGTGCCGCCGATCGCTGCCGCCACCGACAGCGGAAATACTTGGTCGAGATAGGTATTGAGTGTCAGGGCCAGTTGATCGACGTCGGCTTCGGCCTCCAACGATGCACCGGCGCCGCTACGGAAGCCGGCCGCAAGCACGTTTGCCTTCGAACGGCCGTAGCCCAGTCGCTCGGCCGCTTCCTTCGCTGAAGTGCCGCCACTCAGTAACGTGATCACCTCGCCCAACCTCAGTCGTCGTGCGGAATCGGCGGCCAGCTTGGCGCGAAGTAAACTCATCGCGGCCACGCCCGCCGCCTCGACGAGCGTTTTGACCTGCAATTCGTTCGGCTCCTCGTCCAAGATCACCCAGATCGAACCGAGGATCTGCGATGCCGCATGTATTCGCATGCCGACGCGGGGCCTGATGCCCGGCCCGATACCCGGTAGAAATACCGGCAGGGTAGAGCCGTAGATCTTGTTGAAATACCCCATTGACCTGAGCCGATCGGAATAGTGCTGCGGCACTTGATGTCCGAGGACACTCTGCTTACGTGCCTCGTCGCCGAAGGCTTGATCCGCCGAGAACGCGAGGATCCGGCTCGACTGATTCTCGATGGTGACCGGGCCGTTCAATACCTGAGCGATAGAGTTGGCAAGATCGAACAGGTCGGCGTCGGCGGCCGACGTGCGGTCCCCGTTGTTGCCGGATTCGAGGATCTCGTTGATCAACGACGCGCTTTGCAGCCAGCTTGCATCCTTGACCATTCCGAGGAGTGCGACGTCGGTGTCGGCCACCGCCTTCTCGACGAGGCCGTCGAAGTCCAGGGGCTCTTTGACGATCAGCGCTACCGCACCTGCCGAACCGTATTCTCTTACCGCCGTTGCGATATCGGCCGAACCTGCGAGACCTGCGCCGAGTACGACGGCGCCCGCACTGTCCTGGGTAGCTTCGGACCCTTCGTGCAGGGTCACGCGGCTGACAGTGCGGGCGCCGTCGACGGTGTCGCCACCGCTGAGGAACGTCATTCCCAGTCTGTCGACGATGTCGACGATCGATACTCCCGTAGGTGTGGTCACCACCACACCTTAGGGGGAGCGGGGTCGATCAGTTGTCTGGTTGCCCTGCTCAGTTGCTGGGCTGCTCCGCCACGGCCTTCTCGACGAACCGGCGGGTCTGATCGAACGCCGCGGGCACCTGGACGGAATCGGTCATGTCACTGATCTCGGACCACCGTTCGGCGACGACCTCGGGCGAGAGTGCGCCTTCGGGGATGTAGACGCCCTGCGACTCTTCCATGCGAGCGATCGCGAAGACGCCGGCGCCGGCGCTGAGGATGGTCTTCGTCGGTGCGTCATCGGAGACCATGAACAGTGCGCCGGGTGAAATCGATTCGGGTGCAAGCAGAGCGAGAGTCTTCTCGTCGAGGAGGTCTTCGGTCATGCGGGTCGCGGCGGTCGGGGCCAGCGAGTTGACGCGGATGCCCTTGCGTTCGCCCTCGATGGCGAGAACGTTCATCAGGCCGACGACGCCGGACTTCGCGGCGCCGTAGTTCGCCTGGCCGAAGTTGCCGTAAATTCCCGATGCTGACGTAGTCATGAGGATGCGTCCGTAGTTCTGTTCGACCATGTGCGGCCAGACTGCCTTGGAACAGATGACGGAACCCATCAGATGCACGTCGATGACTTTGCGGAAGTCGTCGAGCTCGGCCTTGATGAACGACTTGTCGCGCAGGATTCCGGCGTTGTTGATCAGGATGTCCACGCGGCCCCACTTGTCCACGGCCGTCGCGACCATGGCGGCAACGGCGTCGACGTCGGTGATGTCGCAGTGGTCCGCGATGGCCTCGCCGCCCAGCTCGACGATTTCCGCCACTACTTTGGCTGCTGCGGTATCAGCGCCGCCACTGCCGTTGACCGAGCCACCCATGTCGTTGACGACGACGCGTGCGCCGCGTGCGGCGAGGGCCAATGCGTGTGAACGGCCGAGTCCGCCGCCTGCGCCCGTGATGATCGCTACCTTGCCGGAAAAATCCAACGACATTGGAAAACCTCTCTGATCTGGGATACTACTCAGTATTACTATGCGATGGCGTGGAAACAGTCAAGGGCCGGCGGGCAGTGTGAATGGGAGTGGAAGTCGAATGAGTAGTGATCTTCCGGACGTGCGATCCGCGATCATCACCAGCGCCGCCGACGCCTTTGCCGAAGACGGTTACGCAGCCACGACTGTAGATTTACTGGCCGATCGAATCGGCGCCACCAAAGGTCTTGTCTACTACCACTTTCGTTCCAAGTTCGACATCTACCTGGCAATCTACGAGCGCGGGATGAGCCTGCTCCGCGCTGAGGTCGAGTCTCGGATGGGCGGGGCAGAAAGCGGCCTCGCGCGTCTCGAAGCGATGTCGCACGCCCACCTGGTCAATCTCATGACACATCTCGGGTACCACCACACGATCCACCAAGGTGTCCGGGGTCAGATGAACTCCGCGCTCAAGCCGAGGCAACAGCAAGTCCTCGTGGAACTGAATTCGCTGCGACTCGACTACGAGAATCTGTTCGTCGACGTGATGACCGAAGGTGTCGCGGATGGTTCCATTCGTGCGGGCTCACCTCGAATGGCGGCAAAAGTCCTCCTCAGCAGTCTCAACGGCATCGACCTCTGGTACCGAAGGCGTGAAGGGCAGACGTTGGCGGAGACGGAGTCGTTGGCGGACCAGATCGTCGAACTGTTGATCGGCGGATTGCGCGCTGCGAACTGACTGAAAGCTGCATTCGTCGAGCGGGTTTTCTCCGACCGGTTCGTGCTGTCCTGCGGCTTGTCGTTCGGTTTGTCGTGCTCTGACAGTCGGGGTAGCATGTTGGCGTCGTGCGCGGACTTGCGTAGGAATTCAGGGAAGAGGAGGTGTGGCTGTAATGCGTGGCCAACCTCCGAGTACCAACTGAAGCTGTAGCCGCCCGGGTTGATCCGGTATTTTGCTGCAGCTTCATCGTGTGTTCATCGGCTTCGGCTTTGCTGTGAAGCAAGCGTCGTCGTTCACTCTTCCCTCGAAAGCTGTTCAGCATGCGCGAATTTCGTCGTTCACGTTCGGTACTGCCGCGTCGTTCCGCGGGGCTCGGTGACTCACATCCCGGACACTCGCGTGCCGCACGCACCGTCGTCAAGGCGGCCCCGCCCGAGGCGGTGGCGCCCGTCGAATCGACCGTCGTCAACAGCGGCGTGTACCGCGACGGCGAGCGGATAGCGTCACCGTCCACGCTGGCGGAAGCACTGTCATGCCTTCCGGATTCGCAGTCGATGGCGTGGATCGGCATGTACCGGCCCGACGACGCCCAGTTGTATGCCGCTGCACAACATTTCGACCTCCACGAACTGGCGGTCGAGGATGCGATCGTCGCGCACCAGCGCCCCAAGCTCGAGCGCTACGGCAAGACACTGTTCGTGGTGCTGCGTGCTGCGCGGTACCGCGACGAGACCGAGCGGGTCGAATTCGGCGAGTTGCACATCTTCTGTGGTCCGAACTTCATTCTGACCGTCCGTCACAGTGAATCGCCGGATCTGTCGGCGGTGCGGACTCGCATGGAGAACGATCCTGACCTGTTGCGGTTGGGTACCGAGGCCGTTCTCTATGCCATTCTCGACGCAGTCGTCGACGGGTACGCCCCGGTGGTGGCCGGACTGCAGAACGACATCGACGAGATCGAAACCGAAGTATTCAGTGGCGATCCCGGAGTTTCGCGTCGCATCTACGAACTGACCCGTGAGGTGATCGAATTCCAGCGGGCGACGCGTCCGCTGCTGGGAATGCTGCGTGGGTTGTCGGCAGGGTTCGACAAGTACCACACGGACGAGGAACTCCAGCGATACCTGCGCGACGTCACCGACCATGCGACGACTGTGGTGGAGCGGGCCGACGGCTTTCGTCAGTTGCTCGGAAACATCCTCACGGTGAACGCAACTCTGGTGTCGCAGAACCAGAACGAGGAGATGCGCAATCTGACGCAGGCAAGCTACGCGCAGAACGAGGAGATCAAGAAGGTCTCGGCGTGGGCGGCAATTCTCTTCGCGCCGACGCTCATCGGAACCGTGTACGGGATGAACTTCGACGACATGCCGGAACTGCACTGGCACTTGGGCTATCCGTTTGCGCTCTCGATGATGTTCCTGACCTGTGGAAGTCTCTACACGATCTTCAAGCGTCGGGGCTGGCTGTAGAAAGTGCCGGCTGTAGAAAGCGCTGTGCGCCTTGCCAACCGAGATCGGTTGGCAAGGCGCACAGGTGTTTTTCGGGAGGGCGCTCGAATCAGAGCGTTGCGACGCAGACCGTGAACTTACGTTCCGGGTGCTCGAATCCCGAGTCTGCCCCCGAACCGCATTCGTCGATCGACGTGGAGTTCTGCAGGATTTCGACGACCTCGACTACATTGGTGCCGCTGGTATCCGAGCATTCGATGCGGGCGGGCTCGTCCATTCCGCTGCCGAGGTCCATGCATCCGCCGACTACCCAGTCGACGTCGAGACAGACAGCGCCCTGCTCGTCACCCGCGAGGGTCTCGTAGTAGTACGAGTCGACGTCGGAGGCACACAGATCAGAGGTGGGAACCTTGGCGACCACCTTGTAGTTGGAATCCTTGCTACCGCAGTCCGCGTTGTCGATTTCTGCGGCCGTCGTGGTGCCTCCGAGCTTGACGCAATCACCGATCGACACGTCGATGTCGACGTCGCCGCCGTCGTCCGAACCCTCCTGGCCGGTGATCTTCGAGGTGGTCGGGGCCGCGGAGGTAGTGGTCGAATCGGCAACCGAGGAAGATGATTCCGCAATGGCTTTCGGCTCGATGTCGGAACCGCAACCGACGGTGAAGGCGGCGATTGCAGAAGTTGCGATCACCGCAGTGCAAAGTCGCCGGACGATTCCGGACATAAGGACCCCTTTGTTGATTCTTGGATAATTCTGTTGGTTCGTGGATTGTTCGGGACCTATTCCAATACATCGGTAGTCGAATTGCCAACCGGACTGTCAGTATGGGTAGGTGGAGCTACCCCTGATGCCGCCGCTCGCCCCGATGCTCGCGAAGGCTGCGGCCACTGTGCCGCCTCAGCCCGAGTCCGGTGACCCGACGTGGTCGTACGAGCCGAAATGGGACGGATTTCGAGCAATCATCTTTCGTGACGGTGACGAAGTGGTGCTCGGGTCGCGAGGAGGAAAGGACCTGGCGCGGTACTTTCCCGAAGCGGTGGAAGCTGTCAAGTCTGAATTGCCCGAAAAATGTGTCGTGGACGGAGAACTGGTGGTTCCCCGTGAGATCGACGGTGTGACGCGTCTGAGTTGGGAAGCGCTCTCCGAGCGGATTCATCCCGCCGCGAGCCGCGTCGCATTGTTGTCGGAACAGACGCCAGCGCAATTTGTCGGGTTCGATTTACTGGCGCTCGGCGATCGCGACGTCTCGATCGAGGACTTCGGGGTCCGACGTGCGCTGCTCCTCGATTGCATCGGTGGCGGGCCGAGTTGCCACGTCACGGCAGCGACGGCCGACAGCGCCGAAGCAATGGCCTGGTTCGAAACCTTCGAAGGCGCGGGTCTCGACGGGGTTGTCGCCAAGAAGCTGGCGGGACCGTACCTGCCGAACAAGCGCGAGATGATCAAGGTGAAACACGCCAGGACCGCGGATGTCGTACTGCTGGGCTACCGTCCCCACAAGAGTCAGCCAGGTATCGGGTCGATGCTTCTTGGTCTGTACGACGGTTCCGAATTGAAGATGGTCGGTGGCGCTTCTGCTTTCACCGCGGCGCGGCGGATCGAGTTGTTGGCCGAACTCGAACCTTTGCGCCTCGGGGACGACGTTGTAGCCGAGGGAGAGGCCAGCCGGTGGAGATCGGCCGCAGACCGCTCCTGGATTCCGCTTCGTCCTGAGCGGGTGCTCGAAGTGGCGTACGACCAGATGGAAGGGGAACGCTTTCGGCACGCTGCACGATTCCTGCGCTGGCGTCCGGACAGGGTGCCCGACGAATGCACATTCGATCAGTTGGAGGTTCCGGTGCGATACGACTTCGCGGATGTTCTTGCAGGCGGTAAGTGATGGCGAGCCCGGCAGAGGAACTGGACGTCGACGGGATCGCGGTCCGATTGTCGAGCCCGGACAAGATCTACTATCCGCAGTTGGGTGAGGACGGCGGAACCAAACGGCATCTTGTCGAGTACTACCGAACGGTGGCGCTGCAGGGTGCAGCGTTGCGGGCGCTCCAAGATCGGCCCACGCATCTTCAGCGATTCCCCGACGGCATCGAGGGCGAAGAGGTTTACCAGAAGCGGCTGCCGGCAAAACGGCCCGAGCACGTCGAATCCTGCGAGGTCACGTTCCCGTCGGGTCGCAAGGCCGACGTCCTTCGAGTGCGAAGTGCTGCGAACATCGTGTGGGCCGCCAATCTCGGGACTGTCACGTTTCATCCCTGGGCCGTGCGGTGCCCGGACACCGACCACCCGGACGAACTGCGCATCGATCTCGATCCGCAACCGGGGACCGGGTTCGACGAGGCCGTTGCCATCGCGGACGAGGTCCTTCGCCCTCTGCTCGCTGAGTTGGGATTGGAAGGATTTCCCAAGACGTCCGGTGGCCGAGGCCTTCACGTCTACATCCCGCTCGAGGCGCGCTGGGATTTTGTCGAGGTCCGTCACGCGGGTATCGCCCTTGCTCGTGAAGTCGAGCGTCGTAGTGCCGATCGCGCCACAACCGCGTGGTGGAAGGAAGAGCGGGGTGAACGGATCTTCATCGACTTCAATCAGAATGCCCGTGACCGGACGATCGCGGCGGCGTATTCCGCTCGTAAGACGCCGATCGCAACTGTGTCGACGCCGGTGACCTGGGACGAACTGCGCGACGTGCATCCAGACGACTGCACCATCGCCACGGTTCCCGGCTTGCTCGCCGATCGTGGTGATCCGATGGAAGCCATGCACGACAAGGCCTTTGCCCTCGATGTTCTGTTGGAGATGTGGGAGAAGGATCTGGCGGCAGGACTGGGCGATCTGCCGTACCCGCCGAACTATCCCAAAATGCCCGGTGAACCCAAACGTGTTCAACCGAGCAAGGACCGCGATCGGAAGAACAAAGACGGGTAGCGTCAGAGGCGGACATATCGGGTAATTCGATCAGACGTCGAATGTACGGTCACGTCGAATGCACTGTGGGGGTTGGATATGGATCGCCGGAAAATGCGAGCAGCAAGCTTAGCGGCGGGCGGTGTGATTCTTGCCGCCTTCGGATTGTCACTCGGTAGCGGAACAGCGTCAGCCGCGACGTTGGATTGTTCGGCGCGCGGGCAAGATCAGACGATCGTCGACGGGTCATCCGCATGCCGAGCGGTGGCAGATGCCTCCAGTTACGCGATTTCACACGTCGAGGGCGACGGCGTCGGCGTCGCGGATTCTCGAGACGGCGGCAGGTCGGCAGGCCTCGGCCTCTTCGGCGGCGTTGCTGCGGCGGAGTCGCGCGGTGGGTTACTTGCCGCCGTCGCGTACGGCCCGGGTTCGCTCGCACTCGGTCGCACCGACTCCTCACCATTTGCCGTCGTGCTCAGCGGACCTGGCGGCAGAGCGGCAGTGGGTGACGCGGACGTCGGGGCGATCTGCTCAGGTGGTCCCACCCTTGTTTTCAATATCGCCACAGGTCAGGGATGTTTCAGCGACGGCACTTCGACGTGGGTCACCCCGTGAGGGCACCCCGGCCCTGAGCCTCTTGCGTGACAGTGGTCACAATGGTGTCAAGCTCCTGCCACCGATCGGGTGACCGGGCAACTTGATCAGCGGGGATCGGAGGACGCGATGACTCCCAGTGCACGACGGGGTTCACTCGCCCGGGTGGAGGTGCCTTCGCGCACCGAGCTGTACGTGGACCGGCGATTCCTTCCCTTGGCCGACCGCTTCTTCGCGATGTATCGCCAACCGCAACAAGGTGGCGGCGCTCTCGTCGTGTACCTGGGCGGTGAGAAAGTGCTCGACATCTGGGCCGGCAATGCCGATCGTGATCGGCGCTGGGACCACGACACGGTGTCGCTGTCGTTCTCGACCGGCAAAGGCGTCGCCAGCACCGTCGTTCACCGACTCGCCGAACGTGGGTTGATCGACTACGACGCCCCGGTTGCTCGGTACTGGCCTGAATTCGCGGCGGCCGGCAAGGACAAGATCACCGTCCGTGAACTGATGTCACATCGCGCGGGCCTTCACCGAGTTCGCGGCTTGATGCCGCATCCTCTCGACCTGATGGACTACGACGCGGTCGTTGCCGCCCTGGCTGCCGAGAAACCGGATCCGCGTCGGCTTCGAGGCCCCGGCTATCACGCTGTGACCTACGGCTGGTTGGTAGCCGAACTTGTGGCCAGGGTGTCCGGTCAGCCGTTCATCGACGTCGTACAAGCGGAGATAGCGAAGCCCCTCGGAGTCGACGAATTCTGGTACCGCGTACCCGAAACCGAGCGTCCACGGATCGCGAAGCTGTTCCCACATATCAACCCTGCCGGCTTGAACTGGGCCTTCGCGTCGACCGTGCTCTCACACGTCGGTCCGACTCGCGGACTCGCGGAGGCCGCGATGCCGGACGGTTTCGACGTCATGGTGCGCAACCCGGCTGTCCACGACGCCGTCATGCCGGGCTGGAACGGAGTGTTCAGCGCGCGTGCTCTCGCGAAGATGTACGGCGCCATCGCGAACGGCGGCGTGATCGACGGGAAGCGGTTCCTGAAGGAATCGACCATCGACCAGATGTCGACCATCCAGACTCGCGATCGGGATTACGTGCTGGCGGTGCGGCCCAACTGGACTCTCGGTTACCACCCGCCGATCATTGCCGCGCGGCGGCAGTCGCGGAATGCGATAGGCCACTACGGAGTCGGCGGTTCAGGCGCGTATGCGGACCTGTCCAGCGGACTCTCGCTCGGTTTCACCACCAACAGGTTGGGTAGTGCTGTGACAGCTCTCGGTGATCTTCGCCTTGCGAGGCTCGGCGCCGAGGCGCAGGAGTTGGTTCGTCGAATCTGACACGAAGGGAATGCCATGAGCAGCAACGTGTACCGGGTGACCGAGATCGTCGGCTCGTCCACCGAGAGCAGTGACGCGGCAATTCGCACCGCCATCGCCCGGGCGAACGAGACGGTGCGCAACCTCGAATGGTTCGAGGTGGTGGAAACTCGCGGTCACATCGAGAACGGCGCCGTGGCGCATTTCCAGGTCACGTTGAAGGTAGGCTTCCGGCTCGACGGCGACGAATCTTGAGTCGTCGTTCATGAGTGTTGATCTCAGGGCGGCCGTCGGGTTCATGGCGGGACATGCCAGAACTCTCGATCGGCATCGACTGAATTTGATTCTCGGACAGGGTGACCGGACCGCGGCATTGGCGGCTGTGGACAGTTATCGCAACCCGGACGGTGGGTACGGCTGGGGACTCGAACCGGATCTTCGCTCGGCATCGAGCCAACCTGGCGGCGCGCTGCACGCCTTCGAAGCCTTTGCCGACATCGGAACGCCGACGCCCAGAGCGGTCGAACTGTGCGACTGGTTGCAGACCAATTCGCTGGCAGACGGCGGTTTGCCGTTCGCCTTCCCGATCGCCGACCCGGCCGGTTGTGCGCCCTTCTGGGTGGATGCGGATCCGTTGGCGCCGTCGTTGCAGATCACCAGCATCGTGTGTGCTGCAGCGGCTCGCGTTGCCGAATTCGACGAGGCCGTCGCCGAACATCCGTGGTTCGCCTCTGCCGTTCGATATTGCCTCGACGCGATCGACGGGGCGGATTCTCTCCATGCCCTCGAGCTGGCCTTTGCCTTGCAGTTTCTCGACGCGGTTCACCGGAACAGTCCCGAAGCGTCGTCGTTGGTGAGCACTCTTGGTTCGCGTATCCCGGCTGACGGCTTGGTTCACGTGGACGGGGGAGCCGAGGGCGAATTCATGCGGCCCCTCGATTTCTCACCGCTTCCCGGCGGCCCGACCCGCGCGTTGTTCGACGCATCAGTGATCGAGTCCGAACTGTCTGCGCTCGCTGCGCGACAACATGGCGACGGCGGTTGGGCGGTGGATTTCGACAGCTATTCGCCCGTCGCGGCGTTGGAATGGCGAGGTCACGCCACCGTGCAGGCGGTGTGGCTGCTGAAGCGCAATGGGGTGATCTGAAAACGATTCTCGCGCCAAATTGGAACACGTTATAGTCTGGGAACCAGTTCGAGCTTCGTGTTTCAGGGATAGGGGAATGTCATGGCGTATGTGATCACGCAGCCGTGCTGCAACGACGCCTCGTGTGTTGACGTGTGTCCGGTCAATTGCATTCACCCGACGCCGGACGAAGCTCCGTTCGCGACCACCGAAATGCTCTACATCGATCCCGACACCTGCATCGATTGTGGTGCGTGTGTGGACGAATGCCCGGTCGAGGCGATCTTCCCGGACAACGAACTCGACGAGGACGACGCGCCGTACCTGCAGATGAACGCGTCGTACTTCGAGAAGCATCCGATGGGCCCGGATTGGCCCGAGCCGATCACGATGGCCAAGATCGATCCCGAACTGGGAACGCTGAAAGTAGCGATCGTCGGCTCCGGCCCGGCCGCCTGCTACGCGGCGATGGAACTGACCGGCAAGCCTCGCGTCGAGGTCGACATGTTCGATCGACTTCCCACTCCCTACGGTTTGGTGCGCGCCGGCGTGGCGCCAGACCATCCCGGAACCAAGGGGGTCACCGATCAGTTCCGCGCCGTCGTCGCGAAGAAGACTGTGCGCTGCCACTTCAACGTCGAGGTGGGCACCCACATCTCGCATTCGGAACTCTTGGACCATCACCACGCAGTGATCTACGCGGTGGGTGCTGCCGGGGATCGCAAGCTCGAGATCCCGGGCGAGGATCTGCCGGGAAGTCACGCCGCCACCGAGTTCGTCGCCTGGTACAACGGCCACCCGGGATATGCCGATCGGACTTTCGATCTGTCCGGCGAGCGAGCGGTGATCGTCGGAAACGGCAACGTCGCACTCGACGTCGCACGCATCCTGGTGACCGACCCTGACCAGCTTGCGAAGACGGACCTCGCCGAGCACGCATTGGAAGCGCTGCGGAACAGCAAGATTCGTGAGGTGGTCATTCTCGGGCGTCGTGGGCCGGCGCAGGCCGCGTACACCAATCCCGAACTGTTGGCGCTCGGACAGATGGCGAACGTGGACGTAGTCGTCGACCCGATCGAAGCCGAACTCGACGAGGCCAGTCAGGCGTTCGTGGAAAGCGATGCCGCCGAGCCGTCCGTCCTGCTCAAGGTCAAGCAGGCGCAGGAATTTGCTTCGCGTACCGCAGATCCTTCTCGCAAGCGGATCGTTCTCCGGTTCCTCACCTCTCCCGTCGAGATCCTCGGCGACGGTGCAGTCTCGCAGGTGCGGATGGTGAAAAACGAATTGGTGGCAACGCCGACCGGTCAGCTCTCCGCCCGGCCTACCGAGACCGAGGAGACGATCGACACTTCACTGGTGCTTCGGTCGGTCGGATACCGCGGCACACCGATGGCCGACTTGCCCTTCGACGACGCTCGCGGCGTGATCCCCAACGAGAACGGCAGAGTAATCGACACCGAGACCGGCACGCCGATCCCGGGTGTCTACGTCGCGGGTTGGATCAAGCGCGGACCGACTGGCGTGATCGGCACCAACAAGTACTGCTCCGCCGAGACCGTGTCGATGATCTTCGACGACTTCGCTGGTGGGCGCCTCGCCGCCCCGACCGAGGATGCCGACAAGTTGCAGGTTTTGTTGGCAGACCGGTCGCCGGATCAGGTGGACTATCAAGGTTGGCAGCGTATCGACAAGGCAGAACGCGCATCCGGTGCCGCAACCGGACGACCGCGAACCAAACTCATCTCCATCGAATCCATGTTGGCGGCTGCCCGCAGCGACGGATAGCAACGTTTGGGCGAACATCCGAATTGCTCGATTGCCGCTTTTGTGTGTTAATGACTATGGAAATGTGCGGTTTGCTCTCTTCGGCGTGCTCGGGTGTGTAGGTGTGCTCCGAGCGGGTGCGTCCGAATGGTGCATCGGCATCGGTACCAGGCGGGTATCGATGCCGGCCGCGCAAAATCCACGTGAGTACGTGGTCAGTCGAGCGAAGGTAGTGACATGGGCAGCAAAAAGGGTCGTCGGACGTCACGGGTTGCCGTGGCAATCGTCGGAGCGGTGGCTGCCGGCCTGGCTCTCGCCGGACCTTCCGCGGCCGTTCCTCTCTTCCCCGGTGGACCGGACATTCCGTTGCCCGTCATTCCCGGCGTTGCGTACCTCGACCCGGCAATTCCGGTTCCGGGCATCCCGGGTACGCCGATCCAGGCGCCCATCGGCGTCCCCAACTTCTCCGCTCCGTCGCTCAATCCGTCCGCGGGTGAGACAGTCGGCATCGCGCAACCGATCATCATTCGATTCAACGAGGCCGTCGGCGACCGTGCTACGGCCGAACGCGCGATTCGCGTGACCACCGATCCGCCGGTCGAGGGCAGCTTCTACTGGATCAACGACAGCCAGGTCCGTTGGAAGCCGACACAGTTCTGGCCGGCGAACATCTCCGTGACCGTCGACGCCGGTGATTCGCACTCCACGTTCAACATCGGTGACGCACTCGTCACCGTCGCGGACGACAACACCAAGCAGGTCACCGTCACCCGCAACGGTGAGGTCGTGCGCACCATGCCGACGTCGTTCGGCAAGCCGGGTCACGAAACACCGAACGGCACGTACATCGTCGGCGAGCAGTTGCGCGACATGTACATGGATTCGTCCACGTACGGCGTCCCGATCGATTCTCCCGAGGGTTACCGCACCTACGTCGAGTACGCGACACGAATTTCCTACAGTGGCATCTTCGTCCATGCCGCTCCGTGGTCGGTTGCGCAACAAGGTTTCACCAACGTCAGCCACGGCTGCCTCAATGTCAGCACCGAGGACGCCAAGTGGTTCTTCGAGAACGCAGGCAAGGGTGACCCGGTGATCGTGCAGAACACCGCAGGTGGAGTCCTCAGCGGCGCCGACGGATTGGGCGACTGGAACCGCTAGACATCGACGAGGAAGGCCCTGCGCGAGAAGTATTCGCGCAGGGCCTTTTTCGTGTCGCGTTCAGCTCGAGTGTCTTGTACGTTCACCATTCATTCGTTGCGGGCGGTCAGACTGCCTCAGTGAGATCGAGTCCGGAAAGAACGCTGCCCACTTCAGGCAAGCCAGGTCTGTGGGGCAGACCATGGCGTGATTACGCGCTCTTCGCGCTCTTGGTCGGCCCCAATCTCGCGTTGCTGATCTTGTTCACCTATCGCCCGCTGGTGGACAACATCCGACTTTCGTTCTTCGACTGGAACATTGCGGACCCGAAGGCGACGTTCATCGGGCTGAGCAACTACCGCGAGTGGTTCGGACGAAGCGACACCTGGCAGATCGTCACCAACACAGTGATATTCACGTTGGTTACAGTGGTGGGTTCGATGGTCATCGGTTTGGCGTTGGCCATGCTGCTCGATCGCAAGCTCGTCGGGCGAAACCTGGTTCGGTCGGCCATCTTCGCGCCGTTCGTGATCTCCGGTGCAGCGATCGGTGTCGCGTTTCAGTTCGTCTTCGACCCCAACTTCGGCCTGATCCAGGATCTCCTGCACCGTGTCGGACTCCAATCGCCCGACTTCTATCAGGATCCCCACTGGGCGCTGTTCATGGTGACGGTGACATACATGTGGAAGAACCTCGGGTACACGTTTGTCATCTATCTCGCTGCACTGCAAGGAGTTCGGCAGGAGCTGAACGAAGCTGCCGAAATCGACGGCGCCAAGCCGTGGACCAAGTTCCGCCGGGTTCTCCTACCTCAGTTGCGCCCGACGACGTTCTTCCTCTCCATCACCGTCATGCTCAACTCGCTCCAGGTCTTCGACATCATCAACGTCATGACCCGTGGTGGCCCGCTGGGTACGGGGACGACGACGATGGTCTACCAGGTGTACAACGAGACGTTCCGAAACTTCCGGGCGGGCTACGGTGCGACGGTTGCCACCATCATGTTCCTGATCCTGCTGATCATCACCGTCTACCAGGTTCGTGCCATGGATCGGGGAGAAGAGAAATGACAGCGGTAGAGGAAAAGAAAAGCGCTGCTCCGACTTCCGTCGTTAGGCCGGGGCCGGACCGCAAGAACGTGGACCGGCGTGAGGTCGGTGTGAAGATCCTCGGCTATGCGGCAATGGTGATCGCGTTGGTCATCATCGTCCTGCCGCTCTACTGGATCGTGATGACCTCGTTCAAGGAGCGCCCGGAGATCTACACGCAGCCGGCAACGTGGTGGCCGTCGTCGCTGCATCCCGAAAACTATTCGGAAGCAACCACATCGGTCCCGTTCTGGATGTTCTTGCGGAACTCGATAGTGATCACGACGATTCTGTCGGCGGCGAAGTTCGTTCTGGGGACTCTCAGCGCCTATGGGCTTGTTTTCCTGCGCTTCCCGGGGAAGAACTTTGTCTTTCTCGGAATCATCGCCGCATTGATGGTTCCGAACCAGATCACCGTGATCTCGAATTACGCGCTCGTGGCAGAGTGGGGCTGGCGTAACACGTTCCAGGGCATCATAGTTCCGCTCGCGGGTGTAGCCTTCGGTACGTTCCTCATGCGCAACGACTTCCTCTCGATCCCTTCGGAGATCGTCGAGGCGGCGCGGATGGACGGAGCCGGCCACTGGCGGTTGCTCTGGCGCGTGGTGCTCCCCGTTTCCGGACCCACGATGGTGGCGTTCGGCATCATCACGGTGGTCAACGAATGGAACGAGTACCTGTGGCCGTTCCTCATGTCCGACGATTCCTCGGTAGCGCCGCTGCCGATCGGATTGACCCAACTGCAGAACAACGACGGACTTACCAACTGGGGTCCGGTCATGGCAGGAACGGTGCTGACGATGCTACCGATCCTGGTGATTTTCCTTCTGCTGCAACGACACATGATCAAGGGCCTCACCTCCGGTGCGGTCAAGGGCTGACAGCTTTCCCGTCACATTTCTTTCTCGAGGAGCAGTAATGGCAAACATGAACAGGCGCGGATTCTTGAGCCTCGGCGGTGCAATCGCCGCCGGAGCCGCACTGACCGCGTGCGCGGGATCCGGCGGGTCGAGCGCTGATGCTGCGGGAACATCCGGTGCGTCGGGTGATTCCAACACCATCACCTTCTGGTCGAACCATCCGGGTAAGTCCACCGACGTGGAGAAGGAACTGATCAACCGCTTCCAGACCAAGTACCCGGACCTGAAGGTCAACTTGGTGGACGGCGGCAAGAACTACGAAGAGGTGGCACAGAAGTTCAACGCTGCCCTCTCCGGTGGAGATGTGCCCGATGTGGTTGTGCTGTCGGATGTCTGGTGGTTCAACTATGCACTGGCCGGGGCAATCGAGCCGCTCGACGGACTCTTCTCCGAGGTGGGGGTCGACTCGGCCGACTACGTCGATTCACTGCTCGCCGACTACCTGTTCCAGGGCAAGCACTATGCGCTTCCCTACGCGCGGTCGACGCCGTTGTTCTACTACAACAAGGCGGTCTGGTCGCAGGCAGGTCTTCCCGACCGTGGGCCGGCGACATGGCAGGAGTTCGACGAGTGGGGACCCGAGCTGCAGAAGGTCGTGGGCAACGGCAAGTTGGCACACGGGTGGGGCAACGCGAAGGATTACCTCGGCTGGACCTACGAAGGCCCAATCTGGACGTTCGGCGGCTCGTACTCCGACCAGTGGAATCTGCAGCTCGACAACGAGAAGACCATTGCCGCAGGGCAGTTCCTCTCCAGCATGATTCACGATAAGAAGTACGCCGCGGTCTCCACTGACATCGCGAACGAATTCGGTACCGGCATTCTGGCGTCGACCATCGCGTCGACGGGCGATCTGTCCGGCATCAAGAAGACTGCCAACTTCGACTTCGGCACCGCTTTCCTCCCGGCAGTGGACGGAACTCCCGGTTGCCCCACCGGCGGTGCCGGGCTTGCCATCCCGTCCAAGATCTCCGATCAGCGTAAGAAGAACGCGCTCAAGTTCATCGACTTCATCACCAATGGTGAGAACACGGCGTACTTCTCGCAGAACGTCGGCTACATGCCGGTCCGCAAGTCGGCAACCTCGGAGCCGAGCATGAAGGCGTTCCTCGACGCGAACCCCAACTCCCGTACCGCTGTGGATCAGCTCTCGCGTACGCGCTCGCAGGACTACGCACGCGTGTTCGTCCCGGGTGGGGATCAGATCATCGGCACCGGACTCGAGCAGATCGCTCTCCAGAAGGCCGACGTCGCATCGACATTCGCCGGCGTTGCCACGCAGTTGCAGCAGATCATCGACCGGCAGATCACCCCCAAGCTGCCGAAGTAGTAGGAGAGAACACTCATGGCCAACGTGCAATTCGCGGGAGTCACGCACCGCTACGAAGGAACCGATCGACCGGCAGTCGACCGTCTCGACCTCGACATCGCCGACGGTGAGTTCCTGGTACTCGTAGGACCTTCCGGTTGCGGTAAGTCCACCAGCCTGCGAATGCTCGCCGGTCTCGAGTCCGCGTCGGACGGCCGGATCGAGATCGGCGGCACGGACGTCACGCACCTCGCTCCGCGAGCACGTGACGTCGCCATGGTGTTTCAGAGTTACGCGCTGTACCCGAACATGACCGTCGAGCAGAACATGGGCTTCGCGCTGCAGAATGCCGGAGTAGGAAAGGCCGAGCGACGGGAGCGGGTACTCGAGGCAGCGCGGATGCTCGAGCTCGAACCGCTGCTCGGACGTAAACCGGCCAAGCTGTCCGGTGGGCAACGCCAGCGAGTCGCCATGGGTAGAGCCATCGTTCGCCATCCCAAGGTGTTCTGCATGGATGAGCCGCTCAGCAATCTGGATGCCAAACTACGCGTCAGCACACGGTCGCAGATCGCCGCCTTACAGCGTCGACTCGGCACCACGACGGTCTACGTCACCCACGATCAGGTCGAGGCGATGACGATGGGGGACCGAGTGGCGGTGATGCTGGACGGTCGCTTGCAGCAGGTGGCGAAGCCGCGCGAACTCTACGACAACCCCGTCAACACCTTTGTGGCCGCCTTCATCGGATCGCCCGGCATGAACCTGATCGAAGCGCCGGTCGAGGGAACCGTCGCAGTGCTCGGTGATCTGCGGATTCCGCTGCCCACCGGGGCGTCCGAGCGGGAGCGGGTCGTCGTGGGAGTGCGCCCGGAATCGTGGGATCTGGTGGGAGCGTGGCGAAAGGGCTCGCTGGCCGTGGATGCCGATCTGCTCGAAGAGTTGGGAGCCGAATCGTTCGTCTATGCAAAGGGTGCCCCGGATTCGCAGTGGCAGAGCCGATCCGGTCGAATCGTCATTCGCGTCGACCGGAAGATGTCGGTGGCACCGGGGGAGTCGCTTCATCTGCTGCCCAAGGCCGGCGAGGTGTACTTCTTTTCCGCGGAGACCGGAGTACGTCTGTAGCGATACTGTGTGCGGCATGACCGTCGCACGTTCGCTGTTGCTGTTCGTACTCGCCGCGCTGCTCGAAATCGGGGGCGCGTGGTTGGTGTGGCAGGGAATTCGCGAGCACAAGGGATGGATCTGGGTGGGGCTCGGCGTCATCTCGCTCGGCCTCTACGGTCTGGTCGCCACCATGCAACCCGATGCGAACTTCGGGCGCATCCTCGCCGCGTACGGCGGGATCTTCGTCGCAGGTTCACTGCTGTGGGCGGTGGTGATGGACGGATTCCGCCCGGATCGTTTCGACATCGCCGGTGCGCTGATCTGTCTGGTCGGCGTCGGGGTGATCATGTACGCCCGGTAGGCCTTCGGCCCCGTGCGCGCTCAGGGAGTCCAGGGGGTCCCTAAGCGCGCACAGGGGCTTGCCCCTGCTACCAGATCTTCACACGCTTCTCCGGCTCCAAATACAGTGCGTCACCGGGCTTGACGTCGAACTCCTCGTGGAACGTGTCGAGGTTGCGGACGACGCCGTTGCACCGGAACTCCGGCGGCGAGTGCGGGTCGACGGCCAGACGGCGAAGCGCTTCGGCCTCACGGGCCTTCGTGCGCCATACCTGCGCCCACCCGAAGAACACGCGCTGCAAGCCGGTGAGTCCGTCGATGACCGGAGGTTCGGTACCTTCGGTCGCGATCTTGTACGCCGCGATCGCGATCGACAGCCCGCCGAGGTCGCCGATGTTCTCGCCGATCGTGAACTCGCCGTTGACGTGGTGGCCCGGCAGTTCCTTGGGCTCGAACTCGTTGTACTGCTCGATGAGAGCCTTTGTGCGCTTGCCGAATTCGCTGCGGTCCTCGTCGGTCCACCAGTCGACCATGTTGCCGTCGCCGTCGTACTTGGCGCCCTGATCGTCGAATCCGTGACCGATCTCGTGGCCGATGACGGCGCCGATGCCGCCGTAGTTGGCAGCGTCGTCGGCTGCCGCGTCGAAGAACGGCGGCTGGAGAATGGCTGCGGGGAAGACGATTTCGTTCATGCCCGGGTTGTAGTAGGCGTTGACGGTCTGCGGTGTCATGAACCACTCGTCACGGTCGACAGGGCCGCCCAGCTTGGCCAGGTCACGGTCGTACTCGGCGGCGTATCCGCGACGGTAGTTGCCCACCAGGTCGGTTGCCGAGATCTCGAGTCCGGCGTAGTCGCGCCACTTATCGGGGTAACCGATCTTCGGGGTGAACTTCTCGAGCTTGGCCAATGCAGCCTCACGAGTCTGCGGGCTCATCCACTCGAGGTCGGAGATGTTGCGGCGGTACGCCTCCTGCAGGTTTGCGACCAGTTCCAGCATGCGGGTCTTCGCCTCTGCGGGGAAGTGTCGATCGACGTAGAGCTTGCCGACGGCCTCGCCGAGCAGATCCTGGACCAGGCTTACCCCGCGCTTCCAGCGCTCACGGTTCTCTTCGGTTCCCGAGAGCGTGGTGCCGTAGAAAGCGAAGGTCTCGTCGACCAGGGCCGAATGCAGGTAAGGGGAGCGGGCATGAAGCACCTTCCACGCCGCCCATGCCTTCCAATCGTCCAGTGACTCCGACGCCCAGAGTGCGGTGAAGGTGTGCAGGAAATCGGGCTGGCGGACCACGATCTCGGCGAACTTCTCCGAATCGGCGCCGAGACCGGACAGCCATGCCGCCCAGTCCAAACCGGGGTTCTGCTCGGTCAGTTCCTCGAAGCCCACCAGGTTGTAACTCAAATCTGCGTCACGACGCTTGACGACGTCCCAATGCCCGGCCGCGATCTTCTTCTCGAGCTCGAACACACGCTGGGCGTCGTAGCCGACGCCGGCGAGGGTGAACATCTTGTCGATGTGCGTGACGTACTTCTCGCGGATCTCCGCGTAGTTGTCCTCGCGGTAGTACGACTCGTCGGGGAGGCTGATTCCCGACTGGCTGAAGTGGATCAGGTACCGCTCGGAGTTCTTGGCATCGGTGTCGACGTAATGCGAGATGGCACCGCCGACGCCGACGCGCTGGTGGCGTCCGATCACGGTGGCCAGCGACGACCGGTCCGGCGCATCGGCGACGGCGTCGAGCTCGTCGTCGATGGGGCCGAGGCCTGCGGCCTCCACGGCGTCGGCGTCCATGAAACTCGAGTACAGGTCGCCGATGCGCTGTGCATCGGTACCGGCGGCCGAGTTGGACTCCGCGGCTTCGGTGATGATGGTCTGTACGTCTTCTTCGGCCTTGTCGTAGAGCGTCCGGAAGGCCCCGTCGACTGCGCGGTCTGCCGGAATCTCGTATTCGGCGAGCCATTTTCCGTTGACGTGGACGAACAGATCGTCCTGCGCCCGTGTGTCGCCGTCGAGGTGGGTGAGGTCGATGCCTGAGCGATGAGCCGTGGTCATTTCTCCATCCTTACACGATCATGACGAACTGCTCGGTGTGTGCGCGATCGCTCCACGCCGAGTTCATCTCTTGTGCTGGGCAACGTCGGTATGGCATGGCACGATCGAATACGTGACCAGCAGACCTGCCGCAGATCCGCACCTGCAGGACCTCGCGCGACTACGACGTGTGCGAGACCGTATCGACCGGGAGTACGCGCGGCCTCTGGACGTGGAGGCGCTCGCGCGGGGAGTGAACATGTCTGCGGGGCATCTCAGTCGCCAATTCCGTCAGGCATACGGAGAACCGCCGTACGCCTACCTGATGACCAGGCGAATCGAGCGAGCGATGGCGTTACTGCGGCGCGGAGACCTCAGTGTCACGGACGTCTGCTTCGAGGTCGGTTGCAGCTCTCTCGGCACTTTCAGCAGCAAGTTCACCGAATTGGTGGGGGTTCCGCCCAGTGTCTATCGGCGCGAGGCCGAGCAGTCGACGGCAGGAATGCCGTCCTGCGTGTCCAAACAAGTCACCAGACCGATCAGGAATCGAGAAGCGCAGACCGCGCAGCCGCAATTAACGTGATCGCCATGGACATCACCATTCACTCGAGTTTCCTTCCGCAGGACGACCCTGAAGCCGCCCTGAACTTCTATCGCGACACGCTCGGCTTCGAGGTTCGCAACGACGTCGGCTACGACGGGATGCGTTGGATCACGGTGGGGCCGCCCGGCCAGCCCGGCACCTCCATCGTGCTGCATCCGCCGGCCGTCGATCCCGGAATCACCGACGAGGAGCGCCGCACCATCATCGAGATGATGGCCAAGGGCACCTACGGCGGACTTCTCCTGGCCACCAAAGATCTGGACGACACGTTCGAGCGGCTTCAGGCCGGCGACATCGACGTCGTCCAGGAACCGACCGAGCAGCCGTACGGCGTTCGCGATTGCGCCGTCCGGGACCCAGCGGGAAACCTGATCCGTATTCAAGAACTGCGCTGAGCCCGTCAACTGCGCTGAGACCGTCGGCGATCGACTGACAGATGGAGACACGATGACTGCCTTGCACACCGCAGACAGCCACGATTTGATCCGCGTGCAAGGCGCGCGGGTGAACAACCTCGAAGACATCAGTGTCGAGATCCCGAAGCGGAGGCTGACGGTATTCACCGGCGTCTCCGGTTCGGGGAAGAGTTCGCTGGTGTTCAGTACGATCGCCGCGGAATCGCAGCGGATGATCAACGAGACCTACAGCGCTTTCGTTCAAGGTTTCATGCCGACGCTCGCGCGGCCGGACGTCGATGTTCTCGACGGCCTGACCACCGCGATCATCGTCGATCAGCAGCGGATGGGAGTCGACCCGCGCTCGACCGTCGGAACCGCCACCGACGCCAACGCGATGCTCCGCATCCTGTTCAGCCGTCTCGGAAAGCCTCACATCGGTTCGCCTCAGGCGTTTTCGTTCAACGTGGCCTCGATCTCCGGAGCAGGCGCGGTCACGATGGAACGCGGCGGACGTCAGACGAAAGAGCGTCGCAGCTTCAAGATCACCGGCGGCATGTGTCCGCGGTGTGAGGGACGAGGGGCGGTCAACGATTTCGATCTGACCGCGTTGTACGACGACACCAAGTCGCTCAACGAGAGTGCGATCACGGTGCCCGGTTACAGCATGGAGGGTTGGTACGGCCGGATCTATCGCGGCTGCGGCTTCTTCGATCCCGACAAGCCGATCAAGAAGTACACCAAGAAGGAACTGAACGATCTGCTCTACAAAGAGCCGACCAAGATCAAGGTCGAAGGCATCAACCTGACGTACACGGGTCTGATTCCGCAGATTCAGAAGTCGTTCCTGGCCAAGGACGTCGACGCGATGCAGCCCCACATCCGGGCTTTCGTCGAGCGGGCGATCACGTTCACCACCTGCCCCGAATGCGACGGGACGCGACTGAGCGAGGGGGCGCGGTCGTCGAAGATCAAGGGCGTCAACATCGCCGACGCCTGCTCGATGCAGATCAGCGATCTCGCGGAATGGGTCAGCGGACTGAAGGAGCCTTCGGTCGCGCCGTTGCTCACGACGCTTGGTGAAACGCTCGACTCGTTCGTGGAGATCGGACTCGGCTACCTCAGTCTCGATCGGCCGTCGGGAACGCTGTCCGGTGGTGAAGCTCAGCGCACCAAGATGATTCGTCACCTGGGTTCCTCGCTCACCGACATCACGTATGTTTTCGACGAGCCCACCACCGGCCTGCATCCGCACGACATCGCGAGGATGAACGACCTACTGCTGCGCCTGCGCGACAAGGGCAACACCGTGCTCGTGGTCGAGCACAAGCCGGAGACGATCGTGATCGCCGACCACATCGTCGACCTCGGTCCGGGTGCGGGTAGCGCCGGCGGAAACGTCTGCTTCGAGGGCACCGTCGAGGGCCTTCGTGCCAGCGACACCGTAACCGGCCGTCACTTCGACGACCGGGCCGCAATCAAAGAGACCGTGCGGGAGTCCACCGGAGCAATCGAGATTCGTGGAGCGAACTCACACAACCTCCAAGATGTAGACGTCGACGTACCGCTCGGCGTCCTGGTCGTGGTGACCGGTGTGGCAGGGTCGGGCAAGAGTTCGCTGATCCACGGCTCACTCGCGAAACGCGAAGACGTGGTGTCGGTCGATCAGAGTGCGATCCGCGGCTCGCGTCGGAGCAACCCGGCGACGTACACGGGGCTGCTCGACCCGATCCGCAAGGCATTCGCGAAGGCCAACGGCGTGAAGCCGGCGCTGTTCAGTGCCAACTCCGAGGGCGCCTGCCCGACGTGCAACGGCAACGGCGTCATCTACAGCGACCTGGCGATGATGGCCGGCGTTGCCACTCTCTGCGAGGAGTGCGAGGGCAAGCGCTTCCAAGCCGAGGTACTCGAATACAAATTCGGTGGCAAGGACATCAACGAGGTTCTCACGATGTCGGTGGCCGAGGCCGAGGAGTTCTTCGGCGAGGGTGAGGCCAAGACCCTCGCTGCGCACAAGATCCTCGTCCGACTGGTCGACGTGGGGCTCGGATACCTCACGATCGGCCAGCCGTTGACGACGCTGTCGGGCGGTGAGCGTCAGCGCATCAAGCTGGCAACCCACCTGGGTGAGAAGGGCGGCGTGTACGTCCTCGACGAGCCGACCACCGGACTGCACCTGGCCGACGTCGAGCAGTTGCTCGGCCTGCTCGATCGACTGGTCGATTCCGGTAAGTCAGTCATCGTGATCGAGCACCACCAAGCGGTGATGGCACACGCAGACTGGATCATCGACCTCGGCCCTGGTGCCGGTCACGACGGCGGTCGGATCGTCTTCGAGGGCACTCCCGAGGAGCTCGTCGCCGACGGCTCCACACTCACCGGAAAGCACCTCGCGGCATACGTCGGCAGCTGACCGGGCTCCTACCTCAGGCGTCGATACCCAGGTTGATGACGGCGAGGTAGGACCCGTCCGATTGCTTTTCGACGGTCATGAGGCCGGTGTCGTCGTAGATGCCGTCACTGGCGTTGTTCGTGTTGTTCTCACGACCGGTGTGCTCGCTGTACGGGGACTGCGAGTACACCTCGTCGAGAAGGGTCTCGTCGAAGAAGGTCTGCGACGTGAGGACCGTCTTCTTGTCGATGTGAACCTTGACGTGGATGTGGGTGGTGCGGCCCATGTACCAGCCGGGGAAGATCGTGGTGAACTGTGCGATGCCGTTTGCATCGGTGGTCTGCGCCCCGCGCAGATAGGTACCGTCGTCGGTGGTGGTGGCTTCGGTGTCGCCGACGCTGTACGAACCGTCGGAGGTCTCACCGGACCCTCCCATGCCGCCGCCCATTCCGCCGGGGGCGCCTGACGGTGGTTCGCCCATTCCGCCTCCGGGTGCACCTGACGGAGGTTCACCCATCCCCCCGGCCGGGGGAGTTCCGCCACCGCCGCCGCCGTTGGCGCTCAGCGAACCGGATTCGAAGCCGGAGTACACGCCGCCGGCGTCGCAGTGCCAGATCTCGACGACGGCGTTACTGACCGCGCCGATGCTGCCGTCGACGTTGCACTGGCTGTTGTCCTGCACGCGCATCGCAACCTGCAGCGTGGTGCCCGGACGGTCCTCGCGGATGTCGCCGCGAATGGAGTCGACGTCGAACCAGTAGGGACCCTGCGTCTCTTCCTTGCTCATGACACACTGCGGTGCTTTGGCCAGAAGTGCGGTGACAGCGTCGCCGGACGTGGCCGCGGCGGAGGTGCCGGAAGTGGTTGTCGTCGACGCAGCCGCAGCCGAAGTCGTCGTGGCGGTGCCACTGTTGCCGGAGCACGCTGCGATGAGCCCGCCGAGACTGATGGTTCCGCCGAGGGCGAGAGCCCGCCGACGGCTCACGCGCAGCCTGCTCGCTTCGATGTCTTTGTTCACGCCGCTGTACCTCCATTGTGTGGGCTGTTGTCTCAATGGTGGACGGGCGACCTGGTGCGGAACTGGTTATCCGCTGTGAACTTGCTGGGAGAGCATCTGAATGCTCGAAGTGGCCCGCACATAGACCTGTCCGCCGGCGTCGACGATGCGAGTTTCGATCAGCGCGAGCCTGCGCCCGGCACGAATCACGGAGGCCTCGGCGCGCAAGACCGGCCCGCCGATGTCGGGTGAGCGCAGGAAGTCGATCTTGTGGTCGAGGACGCGATAGTCCTGGTCGACGCTGGTCAGGGTCTGGGCAGACAGGCCAGTGATGGCGTCGACTGCCGAGATGAGGACACCGCCCTGAACGGCGCCCAACGGGTTGGCCATCCAGGCCACGGGTGCGAACTCACCGACGACGGAACCCGGGGTCACGTCGACGACAGCAAGATCGAGGAGACCGGCGAGTGGACCGCGTTCGAGTTTGCCGTCGCGGATTCCTTCGACGACGTCGGACCCGGACAACCCGCTCAGGTCGCTTGTCTTCTCCGGCGTCGGGACGGGCAGCGGCTCGCCCTCCACGTAGTCGTCGATTCCCACGACGGGGGGACGCGAGACCACCATGGCGCGACCGGCCATCACTGCCAGAAGGGTGCCGTTCTCGTCGCGAAGTTGCCCGGATGCGAGTCCGACGCCGTCGTCGAGATGCACGAGTGTTCCGGTGGCACCGACGTCCGCGACGTCGGGGATGTCGGCGCCCGCACTGACCGTGACCTGCGCGAGCACGGACTGATGGCCCGAGGTCAGTCCCGAGTACACCGCGCCACCCATGGCACCGTCGATCATGACTCCGATGGAACCGAGCACGGTCTTGCCACGGTGATCGTGGAATCGCTCGCCGACGGCCTGCGCGAAGGCCAGGTCCCCGGGCTCGACCGAAACGGCGCGCACACCCATCAATGTGTTGAGTGGGTCAAGCTTCTTGACGGGCGCGGCGGAGTTGTCGATGCTCATCCGTCGAGTATCTCCAGCGCGCCGAGTCCTGCCGAGACCGGGTCTCAACCACCGATACGTGAATGCATCTCCCAGACGAGGACTTCGGCCCCGGCGTCGGAGGTCAGCTGCTGGCCACCCGAATCGCTCAACCGGACAGCATCGCCCTCGTACAGTGTGCCGACGCCCTCCATCTCGGCAGTGCCCTGCGCGACGAAGACGTGCAGGAACCGTGCGCCCGGAAGATTCACGGAGGTGCCCGGCAGAATGCGTGCGACATGCATGGCGGCGTTCTTGTTGTTGATGCGAATCGCCGAATGATCCTTGTAGCGCTCCATCCCGGAGGCAACCGGGATCAGACCGCCGCGCAGCAGTTCGTCGTCGATCTCGAGCTGTTCGTAACCGGGGGTCAGTCCACCTTCGTCCGGTACCACCCACATCTGAATGAAATGCACGGGGTCGGAATGCTGTTCGCCGCCGATACGCCACGAATCGTTCTTCTCACTGTGCATGATTCCGGTACCGGCGCTCATGCGCTGGGCGAGTCCCGGATAGATGACGCCGGTGTGGCCGATGGAATCCTGGTGCACGAGCGAACCGCGAAGCACCCAGGTCACGATTTCCATGTCCTTGTGCGGATGGGTGTCGAAACCGGTTCCCGCCAGTACGGTGTCGTCGTTGTTGACGAGCAGCAATCCGTGATGAGTGTTGTCCGGATCGTAGTGCTGTCCGAACGAGAACGAATGTTTCGAATCCAGCCAGGAGACGCGGGATTTCAAGCGATCGCCGGAGCGGTGCACATCGATGTGCGGTGTCGTCCGTGGGGCCTGTGCTCGACCAGATGCCATGGCTCCTCCTTCTGTACCACCGGGATCCACCACAATCGGGATCCGCCACTACCGGCATCCACCCTACGACGAACCTGCTGTGTAGTCCGAACATTGGGCGTACTCGGTGGTGTCGTCAGTTCGTCGACGCGTGCATCTCCCACACGAGTATCTCCGCATCGCCGATTCCCTCGACTCGTTGACCGCCAGTATCCTTGAGTCGCAACGAATCTCCCGGACCGAGCAATCCGACTCCCTCGACGTCGACAGTGCCACCGGCGATGAAGCCGTGCACGTACGGCGCATCCGGGAGAGATACCGACCCACCGGTCTCGAGGCGAGCAACATGCAGTGCCGCATGTTTGTTGTGCAAGCTGATCGCGCTGTGGTCGCGATGCGCGGGCATCCCCGACGCCAGGGTGATCAGGCCACCGCCGTCGAGTTCGGAGTTGATGTCGAGTTCCTGATAGCTCGGAGTCACTCCGGATTCGTCCGGGGGTATCCACATCTGGACGAGGTGAACGGGCTCGGTGACACGCGAGCCGTCGGCCCGGAAGCGATCGTTGCGCTCGGAGTGCAGGATTCCGGTACCGGCGCTCATTCTCTGCGCGAGTCCGCGATGGATGACCCCGGAGTGCCCAGCGGAATCCTGGTGAACCAGAGATCCGCTGAGCACCCACGTCACGATCTCGGTGTCGCGGTGCTGATGAGTGTCGAAACCGTAGTCGGCTTCGATGATGTCGTCGTTGTTCACCAACAGAAGTCCATGCGCGTACGCGGCGTGATCGAAGTTTCCGGCGAAGGGGAAACTGTGACGCGCCGTGAGCCAGCCGTAGTTGAGATGCGCACGTTCGTCAGCTCGCTGGACGACTACCGACGACATGTCAGCTCAGCGTCTCGTGTGCCGCCGGGATGGATCCCAGGCGTCCGGCCTGGAAGTCCTCGAAGGCCTGCATGACCTCGGACTTGGTGTTCATGACGAACGGCCCGGCCATCGCGATGGGCTCACGAATCGGTTTGCCGCCGAGGATGAATACCTCGAGAGATTCGGTCCGTGAATCCTGGCGATCGGAGGCGGCGACGGTGATGGAGTCACCGCGTCCGAAGACAGCTGTCTGTCCGACACGAATGGGCCGACGCTCGGCCCCGACCGTGCCTTCGCCGGCGAGCACGTAGACGATCGCGTTGAACTCGGGGTTCCACGGAAGCGTCAGGCTCGCACCCGGGGCCACAGTCGTGTGGGAGAGCGCGATCGGTGTGTACGTCGAACCAGGTCCGGCGTGGCCGGCGATGTCTCCGGCGATGACGCGTACCAAGGCTCCGCCGTCCGGCGAGGAAAGCAGGGCCACCTTGTTACCGGTGATGTCCTGGTACCGCGGAGATGCCATCTTGTTGTCGCGAGGCAGGTTGACCCACAGTTGGACGCCGTGGAAAAGGCCGCCGCTGAGGACGAGGTGCTCCGGCGGAGTTTCGATGTGGAGGATGCCGCCACCCGCGGTCATCCACTGGGTGTCGCCGCCGCCGATAATGCCACCGCCACCGTTGGAGTCCTGGTGCTCCATGATGCCGTCGATCATGTAGGTCACGGTTTCGAAGCCGCGGTGCGGGTGCCACGGTGTGCCCTTGGGTTCTCCGGGTGCGTAGTTGACCTCGCCCATCTGGTCCATGTGGATGAAGGGATCGAGGGCGGAGAGGTCGATGCCGGCGAAGGCGCGGTGAACGGGAAAGCCTTCACCTTCGTATCCGACCGGTGCGGTGGTGATGCTCTTGACGGGGCGGTCGACTGCTGACTCTGCCGGCTCGTCGAGACGGGGCAGGGCCAAGATGTTCTCGACTGTCACAGCAGGCATGTCGTACTCCTTGTATCCGTGAAGCTGATGTCAGGTAGTTGATTGTTCAACTATCTCATTCGGAGTCAACAAAGTCGAGCCCCGGGTATTCCCGGGGCTCGACTGGTGTTCGGATCAGCGCAACATGCTGCCGAGGGTTTTTGCCGCTGCCATGACCTCGGCGCCCAGCGCTGCTTGGTCCTCGGAGTCGAAGACGGAAATTCCGAGGCTGGAGATGGCGTCGCGGCGTCGGCCGGGGATCACCGCCGAGATTCCCAGGACGGACGGGATGACCTCGCCGACGGTCACTGCGTAGCCGCGTGCGCGTGCCGCCGTCACTTCCTCTCGTTCCCCGCTCGTCGGCGGGAGTGAGGCAAGGATGGAGAGCCCGGCGGAGCCGCGGTCGATCGGATCGACCTGCCCTGGATGAAACGCGACGTGAACCTTGGCGCTGCGCGGTTCGACCACCATCAGCGCGCGCACTTCGGTATCGCTCTCGCGGACCACCAGGTGCGCTGTCGCCTCGGTGGCCTCGGCAAGTTCTTGAAGTATCGGGCGAGCGAGAGTGCGCAAATCCTGTTCCACCGGTTCGGCGAGGGTGACCAGGCCGGCGCCGAGAGTGACGCGCTTGAAGGAGTCCTTGCGGCACAGGTGATGAGCCTCGAGCGTGCGGATCAACCGATGTGCGACGGTTCGGTGGACTCCCACTCCGTCGGCGATATCGGTGACCGACAAGCCGTGCGGATAGGACGTCAGGAGTTCCAGGATCTCGAGTCCGTGGTGCAGCGTTTTCGACATGCTGGAGTCCACTTGAACTGCACTTTTGCGCGGTCGGTGTTCCTCGCTCAGCTCTGACATCAAATCCCTTTCTTGACGTTTGTGAGGTATGCCACCTACGCTTTGAACATATCGCACAGTGTGTGCGATTATCGCACACCTTACGGAGCTGCACAACCTTCGGGTGGATGCAGCGCAGCGTGTTCGGAGAGAACCTTCATGAGCAACTACAGCGTCGTGGCAACGGGGGACGTTGCCGCAATTCACCAGCTGTACGGCCACCAGAGTCATTGCATAGACTCTGGGCGCCAGCAGGATTGGGCGCAGACATTCACCGATGGCGGTGAGTTTCATTCCCCCAGTTATCCGGAACCCGTGGTCGGTTTCGACGCCCTTGCGGCTTTTGCTGCTCGCTTCTTCGCGGCGGCGGAAGCTACTGACGAAGTGCATCGCCACGTTCTGACCAATCTCGTCGTCGAGGCGGTGGACGAGAGTGCTCTCACAGTGCACGGGTACCTGCAGATCGTTGCCACCGCTCGCGGCGGAGACTCGCGACTGGTGCGGATGACAACTGTCACAGATCACGTGGTTCGGGTCGGCGAGGAGTGGAAGATCGCCCGCCGCACCGTCTCCCGCGACGACGCGCCCCGAGCGTCCGAACAAGCTTGAAGTACCGAAATGTTTCTTGCACAACAATATTCAGTAGGAGAAGTACATCATGACCGAAAGCTCTGACCAGACGAACCCGGGCCGTACCGTTGTGACGCAGATGTCGGCGGTGTACCCGGAGTTGGCAGGCAAGGTCGCAGTGGTGACCGGCGCGGCTCAGGGTATGGGTGCGACGTTCGCCGAAGGACTGGCAACGCGCGGCGTACATGTCGTCGGCGCCGACATCAACGAAGAGCAGATGCTCGCCACGGCCGCACGAATCAACACGGACCTCGAATCGAATGCACTGGCGGACAAGCCGGGTCGCGTCGTCGGAGCTCGGGTCGACGTCACCAAGCCCGACGAGCATGAATTGCTTGCGCAGTTGGCGTTGAAGGAGTTCGGCCGGGTCGATTTCTGGATCAACAATGCGGGTATCTTCCCGTTTGCGCTGGCCGAGGAGATCACCCCGGAGCAGATCGGCGCAACGCTGAGTGTCAATGTCGAAGGAGTGCTCTACGGTGCGCAGGCGGCGGCACGTCACCTCGGTCCCGGCGGCGCCATCGTCAACATGTCTTCGGTGTCTGCGCTGCGTGTGCGGAAGGGGAGGGGCGCATACTGCACGTCGAAAGCTGCCGTTGCGCACCTCACGGAGTCTCTCGCAGTGGAGTTCGGCGACAAGGGTATTCGGGTCAACTCCATTGCGCCCGGCTACATCGACACGGCGATGACGAAGTGGGTTCAGGAAGATCCGATCGCGCTCGCGAACGCACTCGACGCGGTACCGCTGCATCGTCTGGGCTCGCCCGAAGAGGTCTTCGGCCCGCTGCTGTTCCTGCTCTCGGACAGCGCGCGTTACGTCACCGGGCACAGCATTGCGGTGGACGGTGGTTCGCGGCATGTCTGAGTCCACGACATATCCCGGCGTCGTTCTCGTTACCGGCGGTGCTGCCGGGATGGGAGCGCATCACGCGCACACTCTCGCCGCGCGCGGTTCGCATGTCTGCATTGCCGATGTTTCGGATTCATCCGGCGTGGTCGACGACATCGTCGCCGCAGGCGGATCGGCGTCCGCTCATATTCTCGACGTCACCGATGTCGATGCCTGGGACCGGGTTGTCGACGAAATTCGCACCACCCGTGGGGAACTCGGCGGACTGGTCAACAATGCCGGTATCTCGCGTCGGCTCGAATTCATGGACACCCCGAACGACATCTGGGAGCTGACCATGAAGATCAACCTCTTCGGCCCGTTCTACGGTATGAAGGCGGTGGCGCCGCTGATGCGCGAGAGTGGTGGCGGATCGATCGTCAACATCTCGTCCATCGCCGGTCAGATCGGATACTTCTCTCCGGCTTACTCGTCGAGCAAGTGGGGTCTGACCGGTCTGTCGAAGTCGGCCGCAGGCAACTTCGCGCAGTGGGGGATTCGCGTCAACTCGGTGCACCCGGGACTGGTCGGTACGGCGCTGCTCGGCGGCGCGAACGACTTCGTCGCCGCGTCACTGAAGTCGGTTCCCTTCGGACGCATGGGAACTCTCGACGAGATCACCGAAGCAGTGCTGTTCCTGCTCTCGAACAGTTCCACCTACACCACCGGTACGGAACTCACTGTCGACGGCGGGTTGGTGTCGAACGGTCTTTACCACCGCATCATCGCGGAGACTGGAGAACTTTCATGACCGAACACTGGGACGTCGTTGTCATCGGTGGCGGCGGAGCAGGTCTCGCCGCTGCGGTGTCGGCAGCTGAAGAAGGCGCATCCGTTCTGCTGTTCGAATCCGAAACCGAACTCGGTGGATCCACCGCGCTGTCGGCCGGCATCTTCACGGCCGCCGGAACGAGCGTGCAGGCCGGCCTCGGCGTCGACGACTCGGCAGAGAAGTTCTTCCAGCACTACATGGACCTCAACCAGTGGATGCTCTCACCCGGATTGATTCGTGCGTTCTGCGAAAACGCCGGTCCGACACTGGAATGGCTCATCGGACTCGGCGTCGAGATTCCCGCGACGATCTCGGGTAACGCTCACCAGCCGGGACTCGCCCAAGCCGGCGTCGAGGACGTCTGGCGCGGCCACGTGCCCAAGGACCAGGGATACGGACTGATTCAGGTGCTGGACAAGGCTCGTCGTAAGCACGGGATCGAGGTCATCTTCGGAACACGGGTGCAGAAGCTGATCGAGGAAGACGGTCGGGTTGTCGGCGTTGTCGCCGACGACATCGAGGTGCCTGCGGGCGCCGTCGTTGTTGCCTCCGGTGGATTCGCGCAAGATCCGGGTTTGGTGGAACGCCACTTCCCGGACGCGAACAAGGCCGGAGAGGCCTTGTTCGTCGTCGCAGCCGAGGGGAGCCGCGGAGACCATCTTCGTTTTGCCGAAGACCTCGGTGCTTCCCTGGCGGGCGACGGCTGGGGTCTGATGCTGCCCACCGTCTACTTCCAGCGATTCCACCACTGGCAGGCCGGCTTTCCGCCGAAGTCGCGGATCTACGTCAACCAGGACGGCCGTCGTTTCATGGACGAGGACAGCTCGTACGCGGTCTCGACCGGCATCATCGACCATCAGGGTGGATACGGTTGGATGATCTTCGACGAGAACGCTCGCGTGAATCTGGCTCCAGGATATGCGGATTGGAATCCCGAACGCATCGAGGAAGAAGTTGCCGCCGGTGGCACGATTCGTGCGGACACGATCGAAGACCTCGCAGTGGCTACGGGTGTTCCGGTTGCGACGTTGGCGCAAACCCTGCGTCGATGGAACGACCAACTGCCCAGCGGTCACGACGACGACTTCCTCCGCCATCGCACGTTGCGGAACAAGGGTGCCGTCGGCAATCCGGATCCTATTGCGACAGCTCCGTTCTATGCCGCGAAAATCCTTCCGGCAGAGCTCGTCTGTACGCATGCGGGAATGGAGATCAACACCGATGCCGCCGTGCTCGGCAGCACCGGAGTACCTATCGAGGGTCTGTACGCCGCAGGTGAGGCCGGCGCCGGAATCCTCGGACTGAGATACGTGGGCGGCGGCAATGCGGTTGCCAACGCTTTGACCATGGGCCGCGTAGCGGGACGTAATGCGGCGAATTACACCAGGACCAGCGCTGAGAGCGCACCGGTCCATTCCATCGCGCACTCCTGACGTCCGACGTCTGCGCGGCACCGAATCCAGTCAGTATCCAATCCAGGCAGGGAACAACATGTCAGAGAATGAGACCATGGCGAGAGCCGAATCCACCGAGGGCAGCAGCGTGGCAACCGAACGACAGTCGACGACGAAGGTAATTCGCGCGGCCATCGTCGGTACCGTCGTCGAGTACTACGACTTCGGTATCTACGGATACATGGCCACGACGATCGCCGCGCTGTTCTTCGTTTCCCATGACCCGAACGCAGCACTGCTCGGTACCTTTGCAGCATTCGCCGTGGCCTTCTTCCTACGCGTGCCCGGCGGCATCTTCTTCGGCCACATCGGCGACAAGTACGGCCGCAAGAACGCGCTGTCCTGGACCATCCTCCTGATGGTTCTCGCGACAGCCGGAATGGGCCTGCTGCCGACTTACGCCACGTTGGGTGTGTGGGCGACGTCCATCCTGGTTCTGGCTCGTTGCCTGCAGGGCTTCGCGGCCGGCGGTGAACTCGGCGGCGCCAACGCGTTCGTCTCCGAGTCCGCTCCCAAACGGTGGCGTGCGACGCAGACCTCGATGGTCAATACCGGCACCTACCTGGGTTCGCTGGCAGCTTCGCTCATGGCCCTCGGCCTGACGTCGGTGTTCTCGCAAGAGCAGATCCTCGAATGGGCTTGGCGTATCCCGTTCCTGCTCAGCCTGCTGATCGGTGGCATCGGTATCTGGATCCGCAGCCAGATGGAAGACACTCCTCAGTTCGAAGAACTGCAGGACAAGGGTGAGACCAAGAAGCTTCCCATCCGTGAGTTGCTCAGCACCTCCGGTGGCAGCGTCGTCAAGATCATCCTGCTGGGCGCACTCATCACCGGCGGTTACTACATCGCCTCGGTGTATGCCGCGACGTACCTGCAGACCACCGGCGGTCATTCGTCGCGCGTTGCTTTCCTTTCCACCTCTCTTGCACTGGTTCTCGGCGTCATCACGTTGCCGATCTCGGGATACATGGCAGACAAGTACGGGCGTCGGCCGGTGCTGTTCGCCGGTAGTGCCGCCGCAGTGGTTCTCGGAATCCCGATGTTCATGATGATGGCCGGTTCTGGCATCTGGCAGGCGGTTGTCGGTCAGTCAGTGCTCTTCATCTGCGTTTCCGTTGTCAACGGTGCTTCGTACGTGACCTATGTCGAAATGCTGAAAGCATCTGTGCGGTACAGCGGTCTGGCATTGGGTAACAACGTCACCAACATGTTCCTCGGTGGCACCGCGCCTTTCATCGCCACCTATCTCATCAGCTTGACCGGTAACTCTCTCGCTCCGGCTGGATACTTCGTCTTCTGTGCGGTGATCACCCTCGTCACGGTCTTCTTCATCAAGGAGACCAAGGGTGTTGAACTGCAGGTTGATTGATCATCGGGTAGAACAGGAGCCTGACCGTGTCCCTCGCTGACAAGCAAGAAATCACCGAAGTTCTGTATCGCTACGCTCGGGCCGTCGATCGGAAGGATTTCGACAGCGTGGCCCTCTGCTACTTCGACGACGCGATAGACAACCACGGTGGTTACATCGGAACCGTCGACGGGCTGATCGAAGACATGAAGCTCAGACACAAGACGATCGACTCGTCGATTCACTGCATTTCCAACATACTGATCGACGTCAACGGCGATGTCGCTCAGTGCGAGTCGTACTGTTTGTGCTTTCTGCGGCAAGAGCGTTCCGGTACGGATACGGTGCAGACGCTTGCGACGATCAAATGCCGTTACGTCGACAGGTTCGAAAGGCGCCACGGTGAATGGCGAATCGCCGATCGGATTGTCGTGTTCGACGAATCCCGTGAAGACGTGATCGAGAACATCCTGTCCACGGACTGGGTGACGCAACGTCGATCCTTCGACGATCCGGTGTACACCAGGACGCCTTGACCAGTAGTGCAGACGAAGGCCTTCACACACATCGTGTGTGAAGGCCTTTCGCCTGTTCACTTCTCGTGTCAGCCCACTGCGCCTGGTGCGGCGACCTCGGTCAAACGGCCGTCCGAGAGCCTGAGCCAGCGTTCGACCTTGACCTCGGCCAGGAATCTCTCGTCGTGGCTGACCACCACGAACGCCCCCTGATATGCATTCAGGGCACTTTCGAGTTGAGCAACGCTCACCAAGTCGAGGTTGTTGGTCGGCTCGTCGAGAAGAAGCAGCTGCGGGGCCGGATCGGCGAAGAGAACGCACGCCAATGTAGCCCGCAGTCGTTCACCGCCCGAGAGTGCAGCGACGGGAAGATGAGCACCCGCACCCCGAAAGAGGAAGCGCGCCAGGATGTTCATGCGTTCCGGTGCCGGTAGGCCTGGAGCAGACAAGGCAAAGTTCTCTGCGACGGTGCGTGCGGGGTCGAGTAGGTCGAGCCTCTGCGACAGGTATGCCACTCGACCGTCGGCTCGCGTGATCTCACCGGAAGTCGGCGCCACATCCCCGTTGACGATGCGTAGCAACGTCGACTTTCCGACGCCGTTCGGCCCGGTCAACGCGATACGCTCCGGTCCTCGAATGGCCAGGTCGATTCCGGAGTCGGCGAAGATCGCATGATCACCGAACGCGAATTGCATTCGCTCACCGAGGAACACCGTCCGGCCGGCGGGTACATGTGTGCCAGGCAATTCGAGTGAAATCGTCTGGTCGTCTCGAAGAGCGCGGCCCGCTTTGTCGAGTCGTTCCTTCGCCGCGTCGACCCGGGCGAGGTGTGTCTCGTTGGCCTTGCCGGCCGACTCCTGAGCATTGCGCTTCATGGTCCCCGCAAAGATCTTGGGCAAGCCCGCGTTCCCGAGATTGCGGGCAGCGTTACTTGCGCGTCGCGAAGCACGTTCTCGGGCCTGCTGCAGTTCGCGCTTCTCGCGCTTGACCTCTTGCTCGGCGTTGCGGATGTTCTTCTCCGCCACTTCGCGAGCCGAGCGTGCCGCGGCTTCGTAGTCGGTGAAATTGCCACCGTAGAAGCTGATCTCGCCGCTGTGAAGTTCGGCGATGCGGTCCATGCGGTCGAGTAGGCCTCGATCGTGACTGACCACCAACAGACAACCACTCCAGTCGTCGAGAACGTCGTAAAGCCTGCGGCGCGCGTCCAGGTCGAGGTTGTTGGTGGGTTCGTCGAGGAGAAGGACATCGGGGCGTCGCAGGAGTTGCGCCGCCAGTCCGAGCGAGACGACCTGCCCGCCGCTCAGAGTGTCGAGGCGACGATCGAACGTCATGTCGCCCAAACCGAGTCGACCGAGTTGGGCTCGCGTTCGTTCCTCGATATCCCAGTCGGACCCGATTGTCGTGAAGTGTTCTTCTCGTGTGTCCCCGGATTCGACAGCGTCCAGCGCGTCAAGAATCGGGGCGATGCCCAAGACCTCGGCAATGGTCAGATCGCCCGTCAGTGGCAGGTCCTGCGGAAGGTATCCGAGAACGCCGTCGACGGACACACTGCCGGCGCGCGGCCGCAACTGGCCGGCGATCAATCTGAGCAGAGTGCTTTTCCCGACGCCGTTCTGGGCCACCAGCCCGGTTCGGCCGCCGGGCACGGTGAATGACAATTCGTCGAAGACCGGAGTGTCGTCCGGCCAGGCAAAAGACAGATTCGAGCAAACGATGTAGGTATCGGACATGAATAGACCTCAGGTGTTGTGCGGGCGCGGCAACGCTGCTCCGCGAAGAGTCGGGTAAGTGAACGACAACATGGCCACGACGGCAGCGCTCCGAGGCGTCTGCCGGTGGCCGTCATGCCCGGTTTTATCCGGAGATGTCGAGTTCACCAACCATGTCTGATCCTTTTTGGTCTGTGTTGTTTCATCCGACGATAACAGGAGCCGGTATCTACATACGAGCAATACCGGCGCAGAGAAGTTCGACCAGTCGTCGATACACCCGATCCGGGTCGGTGCCGGCCGGTTGTCCCTCTACCGATTCGAGGATGCAGAAGCCGTGCAGCGCACTGCGAAGAGACCACGCCGCCTGCTCCGAATCATCCGGGCTCAGACCGTATCCCGCGATCACCTTGTTGATGACGTCGACCACCTCGCCGACGGCGGAGACCAGATCGGGATGCGGTGCAGTGGGGTAGCGGTCGGTGATGGCGTAGAGCCCGGGGTGTACTCGGACGAACGCACGCCATGCGTCCGCGAGCGCCATGACGGCGTCGTCGCGCGAGAGACCGACCGCGGCGGCACGCAGTTGTTCGGCGAGAAGGTTGCGTGCGAGGAGGCTGAGTTGATGGTGGACGTCGTCGACCCCGTCGACGTGTTTGTACAGGGCTGACTGCCGGACGTCGAGGGTCTCGGCGAGTTGACTCAGTACCAGAGCGTCGGCGCCTTTGCTGTCGACGAGATCGGCTGCGGCAGCGATCACGCGTTCACGGGTAACCGGAGTTCTCATGCACGCATCTTCCCTGTATGACAGGCTTCGCGTCGGTGATACATTATCACCATGAGTGATGAAGTATCGCCACGCGAGCCGTCCGGCGATCAACTACGCCGTCGTGACCTGCGCGTAGTCGTCACCGGTGCATGCATCCTCGGGTTGACCTCGGTGCTCTACGAACTCTCAGGAGTGTCTCCGTCGACGGGTGCATTCTTTCGGTGTCTCTATGCGCTCATCCCTCTCGGCATGCTCGTGCTCGTTCAGCGTCGTCGGTCACCCCGGCCTTCGGTCTCGGCGCCCTGGATCGTGAAGTCTCTACTTGCCGGCGCGTTCCTCGGAATCGATCTGGTGCTCTGGCACGAGTCGATTCATTCGATCGGGGCAGGTCTTTCGACTGTGATCCTGAATTTGCAGGTGCTGTTCGTCGCAATCCTCGGCTACGTTGTCCTGCGCCAACGGATCGGCCGGGAACTGGTCGCCAGCCTTCCGTTGCTCTTTGTCGGAGTTGCTCTGGTAGCCGGGACGAGCACAACGCTCACCGGGTCGAATCCTGCTGTCGGAGTGTCGTTTGCCGTGATCGCCGCAGGCGCGTACGCGGTCTACATCTTCCTCATGGGTCTGGCTACTCGGGCGGCGGGCAGAACGGCGTTGCCGATGTTCGTCTCGACGGGAGCCACTGCCCTCACGGCAGGTGCATACGGCCTCGTGAGTGGAACTTTGGATCTGACCCCTTCGCTCGTAGCTCAAGGCTGGCTTGTGCTGCTCGCGTTGGTATCTCAGGTGATCGGGTGGCTGCTGGTAGCCAGCGCCAGTCAGCGTCTGCCTGCCAGTGCAGTCGCCGCCAGCCTCGTGTTGCAATCGGCGTCAGCACTGTTGTTCGGCGCGGTGATGCTTGCGCAGACCCCAACTCTCGTCCAACTTGCAGGTGCCGGAATGATTTTGGCCGGAGTGGTTGTGGCGACGCGGATACCCGCGAAGAAATCCTCGACGACTGTTGTCGGAAAACGAATGGAGACAAGCGTATGACCACGGCGGCTGACCACATCTACATCAACGGCGACATCAGGGCCATGGACGGTGCGGTCGGCGACAACGCGACCGCTGTGGCAGTCAAGGACGGCAGATTTGTCGCCCTCGGAACTGACGCCGAGATCTCGGCGCTGACCGATTCCGAAACCTCCGTTGTCGATCTCGCCGGAGCGGTGGTTGTTCCGGGGTTCATCGAGACGCACCTTCATCCGATGATGTGGGGTTTGATGCTCAGTGGGGTCGACGCAACGACGAATACGTGCCCGACCATCGAGAAGTTGATCACGGCGTTGGCCGCGCGGGCCGCGATCACACCAGTTGGCGAGCCCATCGAAGCGTGGGGCTTTGACGACAGCCTCGTGGCGGAAGATCGAGGCCTGACCGCGGTTGATCTGGACAAGGCTTCCACCGATCATCCGATTCTGGTGCGGCACTTGTCTGCTCACGGAATCTATGTCAACTCGGTCGCACTGGAGAAGGCCGGGATCGATGCCACCACGGTCGATCCGGAGGGTGGTGTCATCGTTCGGGACAGCGACGGTGTACCCACCGGTGAACTGTGCGAGGTTCCGGCAATGTCTCTGGTTCACGGACTTGTTCCGGATATGAACCCGGACGCGTCCAAGATCGCGATGCTGCGGGCGCAGGAAGTCATGGCGTCGGTGGGCGTGACGAGTTTCCACGACATGTACGTCACGGCCGAGATGTACGAGGCGTACCGGCAACTCGACGCCGATGGTGACTTGAGGCTGCGTGCGCGCCTCTATCTCGGCCACGGGGTTCACGATCAGTTGGGTGAACTCGCCGATTCGACGGAGCGAGTTCGTGTGGGCGGCGTCAAACTCATTTCGGACGGGTCGATTCAGTTGCACACCGCTGCGCTGACCGCGCCGTACCACGATCTGGGCGGATGCCACTGCGGCGGAATGGCAATCCCGGCAGGTGCGCTCGGGGCACTCGTCGAGGAACATCACGCCGCCGGCCGACAGGTTGCGATTCATACCAACGGTGATCAGGCCATCGATTTTGCATTGGACGCAATTGCAGCGGCACGGACGGCGCACCCGGACATCGAAGTTTCGCATCGCCTCGAGCACGTTCAGACGTTGCGGGAAGATCAGATCGCGCGGATGGTCGAACTCGGGGTGGTGGCGTCGATCTTCGTGAACCACGTCTACTACTGGGGTGACCGGCACCGCGATCGTTTTCTCGGACCGGGTCGCGGCGAGCGGATCAGCCCCGTGGCGTCGGTCGTGGCGGCGGGGCTTGCCTACGCGCTGCATTGCGACTGCCCTGTCACTCCAGTGAACCCGCTCTTCACGATGAACACCGCCGTACATCGTGTGACGCGAGAAGGTCATGTTCTGGGTGCGGAGCAACGGGTTTCCGCGTCCGAGGCGCTGGCCGGCTACACAAGCGCAGCCGCTCGTCTCACCGGTGAGTCATCGGACAAAGGTCGGATAGCGGTGGGACTTTTGGCGGATTTTGTTGTGCTCGACGGAGATCCGCTGCGCAGCGAATCGACAGACTTGAATGAACTGTCGGTCCTGCGCACGGTTGTCGGAGGTGAGACCGTCTTCGGGGCGTAGATGCTCGTCGTTTTACCTTGGGATTGGGTGCCGGTAGTCAACTCCTTACCGGCTTCGCAACTGTAGATGCACGTGGGCCGGGGAGCGAATTTGCTTCCCGGCCCACAGCTTTGGATGCAGCACGGGCAGTCGCGATTCGATGGTCGGACAAAGTTATTGGTGGAGTGCTGGTTTCGGAGCGCGCGAGAGTTTGTCCTGGCCGGCCGATCCGGCGGGGCGCAGCGATCGATGGCGCCCGTGTCCGTGGCGCTAGTGGACGAAATGCGGGGGTCTCGAAACGGCTCGATCCTTCTGTTTGCTCGAGGGTCGCTGTTCTCGGCGAGTTCGTTCGTGGATTCCCGGACATACCAAGAGTATCTAGAACTTGTTCTTGTTTGGATCGGAATGAATCGCCCGTTCGATCGCAGAACACTTTTTGGTAAATAGTTGCGATGCACAGCTAACTATTTCTAACGGTACTGGTCAGGGTGCAGAATTAGCCCTTGAGGGATGTCGAAATTCCTTCTGAACGTTTGACCAGTAAAACCGCCACAAAAGCTGATACGTGTGATAAAAATTGATCCGAAGCGGAGCGGTTGCTATGTATGAGCGAGGGCATGCACAGCGTCACGGTTCGGCTCGCAAGCTTTCTGCAACATGTTTGGCACCGATGGCGGATGTACCTCGTTCCGCCATCTCTTCACCCAATGCCCGGCAACGGGACAGACGAAATGAGTCTTCACATGCCTCGATTTTTCCCGGTCGGGGACGGACGAGAATCCCGTCTCCCCCGGCGCGCCACTGCTGTGTTGGCGGCTCTGCCGGCTGCACTGCTCCTCGCGACCTCGGGTGCGCTGCTTGCACCTGGTAGCGCCGCGGCCGCCCCGGGCGACGACATCACTGACCAGTGCCTGGAGATGTCCCAGAACGGTGGACCCTGGGTGAAGCCGGCGGCCTTCGATCCCAGTGGAACCGACTACATCCCAATCCCCGGTGACGAGGGCACGCAGTTGGCCTTCAACGTTCGTAATGTCTGCGACCTTCCTGCCACGCTCACTCTTTTCAGTGAGAGCTGGTCCGTCTCGGGCGGCGGCACTGCGACAGTGCGGGGCAAGCTCGACGGCCAGGTCGGCCAGCAGTTCGTGATCGGGCCGAATGCGAATTCGTCGACGCGGATCGAGCTGGTGAAAACGCCTCTCGCACAGAACGCCAACGTGATGGCTGGTTTCATGATTGGCATCCCTGCCGGCGAAGTTTTGCAGGGATACGAGATCAACCCCGGCTGGGGTCTCGTCCTGGTGGAGGGCGAGCCCGTCGTTGTTGCTCCCAGCGCGCCGACCGGTTTGACTCTGGGTTCGGCCGAAGTAGCGTCGGGCACACCCGTCAAGGTCTCCGGCAAGGCAGAGCCGAACAGTACCGTCACCGTGACCGGAGGCGGCGCCACCTGCACCGCCACCGCGGATACGAGTGGGAACTTCAGCTGCAACCTGACGATCACCACGCCCGGCAGTCATCCGATCACCGCCACTGCGACAAATGAGGGTGGGACCAGCCCGGCCTCTACCGCGGTGACGGTGAAGGTCACGGCGAAAACCACCGATCCAGGTGGCAGCAGCAGCGGTTCGCTCGGAAGTAGCACCGGTTCGCTCGGAAGTCTCGACCTGTTCGGCAGCCTCGGCGGATAACCACTCCGGCCCAACCGGCCACTTAGACCTCGCGATGCGCGGGGCGATCTCGACCATCTCCGCGCATCGCCAACCTTCTCGGTCACCGAATTCAATTCGGCGGCTTCATTTCCCATGCCCCTTCCTGGGGCTGTTTCACCGGAGTGCACATCCGCACGGCCCGGGCTCAACCAAGCGCGTCGGATGTCCCGCCGCGAACTGCACAGGAGGAATGCCAGATGAACAAGACCACAAAGGGTGCGATCGCCGCAGGTGCGGCTGCTGTTCTGCTCGCAGGTGGTGCCGGAACCATGGCTGCGTGGAACGCGTCGACCGGCGCTGGCGGAAGCCAGACCGTCAATGCCGGCTCGATGACGATCAGCGAAGCGGCCGGCTCCGGCGTATGGAAGCTCGGCGCGAACACGTTCAACCCGGCCAGCGACAAAATTGTCCCCGGTGACGTACTCACCTACACCGCCACGTACAACTACACCCTCGTCGGCACCAACCTGAAGGCGACGCTGACACCTACCGTCGGCGGAATCTCCGGGGCTCTCGCGAGCAAGCTGGAGGTCGCGACTGCCGGTGGTCAGAACGCGAGCGTCTCCGCGGGCACTGGCACGCGCGATATCACCACGACGATCACGTTCAAGCCGGACACCACCAACACGGACGGCGCTGGCCAGGCAGCCACGCTGTCGGGAGCCTCGGTCACCCTCGAGCAGACGCTCACCCCGTAGTTAATCCGTAACCAGAAGAAGGTCACGTGAAGACCCAATACAAATGGGCGATCGCAGCGTCGTCGGTTCTGCTCATCGGGTTCGTCTCGGTGCAGCAGACCGGCGCGCTGTGGCGCGATACCGCAGAATCGACCGGCGGCACTATCCAGGCAGGCATGCTCGATATCTCTGCCGGCGGTGAAGGGGTCAAGCAGTTCAACCTCGATGGGTTCAAGTTGGACAACAAGGGCCCGGGCGACAGCATTCAGATGCCTCTGCCGGTGATCAACTCCGGCAACGTGCAAATGAACTACGTGCTTTCCGATGTTGTACTCAACGGCGCGACCCCACCGCCGCTGAGCCTGCGCGTGGCCAAGGTAGCCAACGAGGCGGCCTGCACCGCCACTGGCGACGTGGGCACTGAGCTCTACAACGGTGCCATGGACGGCGCGGCCTTTTCCGAACAGCTGGTTCCGGCCGGGCAGATGCAGGTGTTGTGCCTGCGGGCCACGTTGGGCCAGGGCGCGGCAGCGAGCCAGCAGTCCAACGCGACGTTCACTTTCGACGCAAGCTCAGTGAGCCAGTCATGACCGTCACCGCGAGAAGCCGGCGTGCAGGCGAACGTGCCGAGTATCGACCCCGGCACAGCGCACACGTGGAAACATCTGAGCGGCAACATGATCCCGAACAAGGCGGAGACGACAAGACCACCCTATGGTGGTGGACTCGCACCATCGTCTCGTGGGTACTGCTGCTGCTGATGGTCGGCATTCTCGCGGTGATGGTCGTTATCCCTCGACTCACCGGCTCTACCGCGTACACGGTTCTCACCGGTTCGATGGAACCGACCATGCCCCCTGGCACGCTCATCGTGGTCAAGCCGACCCCCAACGAGGATCTGACCACCGGGGACGTGATCACGTTCCAGCCCGTCTCCGGCGATCCAGCGGTGGTCACCCACCGCATCGAAGGCATCTACTACACGGGGGAAGGGGAGCGTCGCATCCACACTCGCGGCGACAACAACCCCGTCGCCGACTCGTGGTCGCTGGTGCCCGAGCAGATCCGTGGTCGGGTCATCTACTCGGTGCCGTATCTGGGCCGGGTGAACTCGATGATCAACGGGCAATCGCGTTCGATTCTCACCACAGGCGTAGCTGCGGGCCTGGCTGTATATGCCGTGTGGATGGTCGTCAGTGGCATCCGCGACAAGCGGGGCAAGGCCGGTGACGACGAAAGTGGCACAGACCCGACTCTTTCCGGCCCTGAACTCGGCGCGCCGGTATTGCCCGCCGATCCATCGGCACCAATCTCCGAATCGAAATAGGACAGCAGAATGTCTACAGAACAGAAATCGGGCGGCGACGCGCGTCTCGGGGCGCGGATGCGAAGCCGTCTGGGCGAGACCGGTTGGATACGGACCCGGGCCGTGCTCTCACTGGGCATGGTCCTGGGCCTCGGAGCGGTCGGCACGATGGCGGCGTGGTCCGACAGCGCTACTGCGACCACCGGCATGTTCAGCACTTCGTCGGTCCAGCTGAAAGTCGACAACCAGCGGCCCGCACACCAATTCACCGAACTCAAGCGCAACAGCATGCTGCCAGGCCAGAGTGAGGCTGGGGCATTGACGGTTCAGAACACCGGAACTGCCAACTTCCAGTGGGCGGTATCGGCAACGGCCACGGGTTCGTCCGCGCTGATCGGGAAGCTCAAGGTTTCCCTACATCAGACCGGCGCCAACGACGGCAGTACCTGTTCAGGACCGATCATCGGGACGCAGCAAGCGTTCTCCGGGAACCCGACACTCGTCTCTGGCCGATCACTCGCTGCCGGTGTTTCGGAGCAGGTGTGCATCAAGGTGACCGTCGATTCGACCGCGGGTCAGACGGAGCAGTTCAAGATCGCCGATCTGGGCTTCAACTTCACCGCAACGGGGCAGTGATCATCGCGATGGACAGCACCGATGAGGAGGTGAGCGTGGGACGCAGTCGTGGCAAGGAAATTGCCTTGAATGTGGCTGCGGTCGCCGGGCTCATCTGCATAATCGCCACTCTCGCGTCCCTGATATTCGGGATCAAACCACTGGTGTTTCGCTCGGGTTCGATGGAACCTGCAATTTCCACCGGTGCGCTGGCGCTGGCGAAGACCGTGCCTGCAACTGAATTGGCTGTCGGCGACGTGATCAGCGTCGACAACGACCAAGGCGTGCGCATCACCCACCGCGTGGTCGAACTCGAATCGGCAGGAGCGGACACCGTGCTCGCCACGCTCAAGGGCGATGCCAACAATGTGGCTGATCGACTGCCCTACACCATCACCGAGGCCGACCGAGTGTTCATCAGCGTCGGCGGGCTCGGCTATGTCGTTGCTTGGCTTTCCAGCCCGCTCGCAACCTTCCTTGGCGGCGGATTGATAGGCGCGGTGCTGGTCATCGCATTTGGACGAACTAAAGACCGGCGTCTGGAGAATGCCCGCGCCGCCACTACAAATGACGCCCGCGTCGATGCTGACGAAACCTGCGGGGAGCTTCAGGAGGCTCATAATGATTGAAATGCGACGGGCTAGCACCCGCATGAAGTCGCTGCGGTCGTTGATCGCTGTCGGCGGCGCTGCTGCAATGGCTTTCGGTCTGGCTCAGGCCACTGGGACGTTGGCAAATCCAACTGACGTGGTCAATTCGACTGGCGCACAGGTGGCGACGGGCAACTTCTATCCGACGCCGTTGACCTCGACTGTGAACTGCTCGACGTCGGGAGGAGCAGACCTATTGGGACGTAGAGCAAACCTGAGCTGGCCCGCGGTTCCAGGTGTCACGGGGTACAAGGTGGTTTTCGTGAGGAAATCCGATCCGAGCTACATCGTTCGAACGGATAATCTGTCGGCGAGCCAAACGTCCATCAGTGGAATTACCCATGGCAGTCGCAATGTGATGTGGGCGCGGGTGTACACCGTGAACGGGCCGGCAATCTCATCTGGTTTCATGTCGTCTGTCGAGATAACCCATAAGGACCTCGTAAGTAACAGGACCGAATGCGAGGGTAATCGTGGTCCGCAATTGGCTAACCAGGCCTGGGAAAATACCAACACCTGGAATCCGGCGACACCGGCACCCAACGGGGCGAACCCTCTGAGCAGGATGCAGGCCGAAGCGATGGTGCCGAACGAGCCTGATGCGTTGGAGACGACCACCACCCAAGCTCCGTCCACGAGCGAGACCGCCAATCCGACAACGTCTACCGAGCCGACCAGCACCACCGAGGCCACGACCACGACGGCACCGAGCACGACAACTCCGGCACCGACCACCCCGGAAACCACGTCGCCGGAGACCACTCCCTCGGCTGATCCGAAGCCGGTTCTGACGGACACAGTCGAGAGTGGCGGCCTCACCGGCGGCTGGACTGCGGGTGGTAACAGGGTTGCAGTGGTCGACGCCGACGGCAACGAACTCGCAAGTGGCCGTGTGGAATCGGGTTCCACTCTGCATTGGTACAACGGCCAGTTGTGGATTGTCGGGGCAACCGAGGTCTACCGCATCATGGAGTCACCGCAGGACGGCACATGGAAGTTCTACAAGGACAGCGGGCAGAACATGCCTGACTTCGGGTAGCGGCCAATCACTCGACGTCTGGACTGTGCCCCCGAGTTTCCGGACCCGGGGGCACAGTCGTAGCTGCGCATGTTCCGACGGTGTCGGGCAATCAGGTAACCGGCTGGTCGCCCGCTGGAGAGGTTTCGGCCGCCCGTGAACTGGATAAACCAACTGCAGACGGCAACGACGTGTAGAGATGCCTGAAGCGTTCGCAGTGGATTGGCACTTATTCGGGGCTCGAGTTATCTTACTGCAAAGTAAGTGTTTGGTGTCGGCGTCGATTGGGGCTATGCCGACCTGAGTACAGGGATCGATATGCGGATGAACCTGGGGGCAGGTGTTCGGCGACGTCGTTGGGCGCGCGACGTATTGGCAGCCGCGACGGCATGTGCGCTGGCGATGTCCGCGTTGCTCTCGGTACAGATTTCAGCGTCGGCGTCCGAGCTGGACGAGTACGTGAATTTGCCTTTGGTGAATCGGAATGCCGAACGCGGTCCGGGCGGTGTCCATCCCGCGTTGCCGACTGATCTCGGCACCTTGCAAGCCCTTGTGGAAGAAGCCCGCGCCAGTGGTCGCAGTCCGGAATCCTATGCGGCCTTGCTGTTTCAGTATCGATTGGTCGCTGCCACGGAAGCCGCCGGAATCGATCTCTCATCGTGGAATCCGCGCGCCGGAGTGTCGGCTAATCGCACGAACCTAGTGAAGTCGTACCGCTACTACGAGGATCTGCAACTCGGTCACCCGGAATTGCAGTGGGCGGGCATGGGTGGACAGGTTGGTGCGGACTTCGGCGGGGGACTGATCGACTTCGAACTGATGGCGGACATGTACTCGTTTCCGAATCTGCAATATGTTGCCAATTCGATAGTTTCTCAGGTCACGGATCAGGTTGGCGTGCAAGCGCTGAACCAATTGCCGGCAGGGCTGCGCGCGCTCGCCGCGGTGGGCAGGAACGTCACGGCGGACGACTTGGATTATGTGCTGGGGATGATCCTGGTGATGCAGAAGAACATCTTCTCGGATCTGATGCCGATGCATCAGGCATACGTGGATGAAGGACTTCCCGCGCTGGAAGAAATGCAAAGTGCCGGAATGTTCGGTCAGGATGTCATGGACGCCTGGCGTGATGTAGCTTCCGGCGATTCGAATCGGATTGCACGTGGGAACGTAGCACTGCTCCAACGTGAGCAAGGGGTGATCATCCGCGACCAGTGGGATACCGTGCGCGCCTACAAAGGTGATGTGGGAGAAGCGATCACCTACGCATCGACCGTTGCCGGCTCGCCCTCGGTCGCCGGCGTGGTCCCGCCTCGCTCGTTCCGGCCCCTCGAGTTCACGACGACACTTGCCGACGGACGCACCGCGACAGTGACACTGCCCCTCCCGGATTGGAACTGGTCGCTCTACGAGGAACGGTGGGACTACATCACCTCACAGCTCTTGCCGAAGTACCGAGCGATGGTCGAAGAAGATTGGCCACGGCTCGTAGCCACATTGAGTGTTCCCTACGAAATTCAATTGGAGAGTCACCGCCCGATGGTGACCCTCCCACAAACTCTCGAATCGGCCCTCTCCAGTTTGAAAGTGACGGTTCAGTGATGTCGTCGGCGACATTCCGAAGGTTGGCGCCGCTGGTAGCGCTGACCGTTGCGCTGGTCCTGCCAGCAACGGCTGGAGCTGAGGTGCCGGACAGTGATGCCCCGAAAGACGTGCAAACTCCTGTATCCGAGGAGTTTCGAACCGACACCCCAACTCTGGGAGAGGTATTCAACGGGTTCACCGTCGGTGCTCTCAGTTCGGGGGAGTTCGCATCCGAAGAGGAGATCTTCACTGCACTCACGCCCGATGATCCGTTTTACGACGAGCCGGTGTTGACCGGCGCCGAGCGTCCCGGTGATCTCCTGAAGTCGAAGAAGGTGGATGTACTGTTCACCGGATACAAACCGGGACAGCTCGACGCCTACAAGATCATGTACGTTACAACCGGAATCGACGGTTCGACGCCGGTGGTGAGCACCGGGATCATGATGATCCCGATCGACGGAACACCGGCATCGGAGAAGAAAGTCATCAGCTACCAGGAGGCCAACGACAGCGTCGGCGGCTACTGTCATCCGAGTTCGCACTGGACGGGCGGCGATCCGTTGGACGGCGCCTCCTGGTCGGCGTTGGGTCCGCTGGCACTGATGTTCGGAAAAGGCTATGCCGTAGTGATATCCGACGTCGGGAACAACGGAGACCGCGATCCTCACGGCGTCTTCGCGGGCAAGTTCGCGGGGCACGCGCAGTTGGATGCTGTGCGTGCAGCATTTCAGGTGCAGGATTCCGGGCTGAATCCTGAGGCGGAGATTGCGTTGTTCGGAATCGCTGGTGGTGGAGTCGGTACTGCATTCGCCGCCGAATCTGCGCAGTCCTACGCACCGGAACTCGACATCGTCTCGACAGTCCTCGAGGGAATGGTGATCAAGCCCCGAACATTCATGGAGACAACAGATTCCTCGGTCGGTGCCGGCTTCGGATTTGCGACGCTCCTTGGCCTCGAACCCTGGTACCCCGAGATGAAGTTGAACGACAAGCTCAATCCCGTGGGCCGAGCGATTGCCGACGTGTACCGGGATGAGTGCCAGATGCCGGCGTACTTCACGCTTCCGTTCGTACCGCTGGCGAGCCTTTTCGAGCCGGGAATCGATCCGACCACAGAACCCAGCTTCCAGCGCGCGTACGACGACAACGTATTGGGTCACGGTGCTCCGGCGTCGAAGGTATTGATAGCTTCGTGCGCAAAGGACGACTCCCCGATGTCACTTGTGCCGGCAGCTGATGCGCGAGAACTGGCGGACACGTACAGAAGCCGATGGACGGACGTGAGCTATCAGCCCACGGACTGCAGTATGGATCGCGCATTCACGGATCCATACGGTTGGGGAACTGATCTGTTCGGAATGCAGACGATCGACTGGATAGCCCACAATTTCGACAACTGAGTGAAACTATCCGGTGACAGCGAGACGCAAACTCTGATGGCGGCGTACGAACATGCTGGGGACCCAACGGGGTGGGGATTCGGAATCGATTGTGAAGTGCGCACTGTTTTCGAGAAGGACTGCGATCGCGGTCTTTGCTTCCAGACGAGCCAGCGCGGCCCCGACACAGAAATGTGCTCCTTTGCCGAAGGCGAAATGTGCTCGGGGATTGACTCTGTCGAGGTTCATCACCTGTGGTTCGACGAACGACTCGGGGTCGCGGTTCGCCGAACCCCACAGCAGTATGAGATGACTGCCGGCGGGCAGTGTCATGCCACCGAGTGTCGTGTCCGCGTTGACATGTCGGTGATGTCCGCGAAAGGGTGACTCGAGCCTGAGCGTTTCTTCCAGGAACGCGCCCACGAGTAGAGGGTCCTCGCGCAGCTGCGTCTGAATCTCAGGGCGCTCGGCGAGCAACCGTGCAGAGTTGGCGATCAGTCCGGCGGTCGATTCGCCACCCGCACCGACGAGTTGCACCAACATCAGCACGGCCACGTCTTCGCTGAGTTCGCCTGCGTCACAGCAACGGACGAGGTCTCCGAGTAGATCATCCACCGGGTGAGCCCGTGCCTCACGAAACTTGCTGTAGAGGTACCCGGTGAGTTCGGCCGCCGAGGTGACGACGCCTGTCAACCGTTCAGCGGTCACGATGCCGCTGAGAAGTTCGGTGCTGTCGTACGACCACGCCAGCAATTGGGGGACGTCGTGTGCCGGCAAGCCGATCAGCGTGGCAACCATCTGCAGCGGCAGCGTGTCCGCTACCGACGTGACCCATTCGATCCGTCGACCGTCGAAGCCGTTGTCCCACAACTGCTGCGTGTACTCGGTCATCACCGGCTCGAGTGCTCGTATACGTTTGGCGACCAGTGTCGGCAAGACAAGTTTGCGCTGGTGTTGATGGTCGGGCTCGTCGGCAGTCGCGAGAACGTGAACAGCTTGGCCGCCGCCGTTCATGTCGAATGTCATTGCCGAACCGTCCGGTGTACGAACCAGCACGCCGGTGAGGTTGTTGGAGAAGTCGTCGGTACGGGAAACGGCTTCGGTGACCAATTCCCACGTGGACACCAGATAGAAGTCGGTATCAGGAATGCGGTACACGGGGTGCTCGCGCCGGAGTACGTCGTATAGCGGGTACGGGTCGTCGATGTTCGACGGCAGGAAAGGGTTGATGTCGAGCGTCGATGGTGTCACGAAGGGAAGATGTCACGGCCGTCGAGGAGAAGTCAACAGGTGGAAAATGCCTCTGAACTGGCATTTTGAGAAAATCTCACGCACTTCAACCCCCTCGTACTTCTCCCAGGTCAGAGGCTCGCGGCCTTCCGTAGCCTTGAGATTTCTGATTGAATCTGTCTCAGAGTGAGACGAGGTGACGGAGAGTGACCGGTGCAAACGAGCGCCGCGCCGCCGACTGGTTGGCCGGCGGTAACCGCCGTGAACTCGCAACCGAGCGCATCTTCGCGGCTGCGGCAGAGTTGATTCGAGAACAGGGATTCGATCGGTTCAACGCCGACGACGTCGCTGCCCGCGCAGGCTGTTCGAGGGCAACGCTCTACCGCTACGTAGGTGGCAAGTCCGCGATCCGCGAGGGGTTGTTGTCACGAGGCGCGGCATCCGTGGCGAGCAAGGTCGCGACTGCCGTCGAATCACTGCACGGCGACGAGCGCATCGTGGAGTCGATCCTCGTCGCCGTCGACGCGATCAGATCCGACGCTGCCATGAGCCACGGCCTTGCGGCAGCGCGGGCCAACGGAATCGACGAGTATCTCGTGTCCTCGCCGTTGCTCCCGCGTACTGCACTGGAACTTGCAGGATTGGATCCTGAAGGTCAAGAGTCGCAGTGGGTGGTTCGGATCGTGTTGATGCTCTTGGCATGGCCTCTCGCAGACAGGGCCGCCGAACGACGGATGGTCGAGTCGTTCGTCAGCTTCTGAGGCTCCCGCGTCAGCGAGTGCCTACGGGCCTGTCGCCGACGATCGAGATTCGATCCATCACTCTGCGAGCGGGAAAGTAGTCGCTGGCCGCATAGTGCTGACAAGTTCGGTTGTCCCAGAACGCAATCGTATCCGTCCGCCATTTGAGTCGTACTTGGAATTCGGGGCGATGCACGTGTCGGTAGAGCAGGGTGAGTAGCTCGTTGGACTCGGCTTCGGGCACCCCGACGATCCTCTGAGTGAAGCTGAGATTGACGAAGAGTACCTTCCGCCCGGTCTCGGGGATCACCCGCACCACCGGATGTCGAACGGCAGGGAACTGTGGGCGTAACTTCGCCACTGTTGACGGATCCATGTGCTTGCCGAACGAATTGATCCAATCGTGCTCGGCAACAAGGTTATCGATACGTTCTTTGATGCCCTCCGGGAGTAGTTCGTATGCCGCTCCGGTATCGGCCCACAAGGTATCGCCGCCGACTGACGGAACCTCGACTGCACGCAAGACCGCTGCGAACGAGGGGAATTCGTGCCAGCTGACGTCGTTGTGCCAGTTGTTCTCCACACCGCCGGTCATCGCGTCTTTGGCGAGAGTGACAATGTCGGCTTCGCTCTGGCCTGGTTGGGTGTACTTGAAAAACGGATGCTGTTCCAGTGAGCCCCATCGACTCGCGAAATCTCGGTGTTCGCTGCGGTCGATAGTTTGATCGCGGAAGAAGAGTACTTTCCATTCGAGTAGTGCCCGGCGAAGTTCCGACATCGTCTCGTCCGAGAGTTGGCCGCTCAGGCTGATTCCCGAGATTTCCGCACCGATGGTAGGCGTCGTCGGAGTGAGTGTGAAACGCGTGTACGGCAATACGTCGAATCCCTCGGCGGTGCGTGAGGCCACGAGTGGCCCGTAAGCAGCGAGTGGATCGGTTGCTACCGGGTAGATCTGTCCGCTCACGAATGCCGTCATGTCCGTCATCCTTACTCGTTCGGGTGGGGGTCTTCCGCTACGGTAAGGCTCAATCCTTAACTGTGTCAAGGGTTGGCAAGACGTTTGGTTGCGTTATTACAAATTAACTTTATGATCTGAATCAGATGGTCGAAGGACGATTTACGTGATCAGGGTCCTGATCGGCTGAACACTAAACCTGAGGAGTGGGCGAGCATGGAAGCACGTGTCGAGTACACGGAACTATTCATCGGCGGCGAATGGGTGACACCGTCCGGTAGTGGCGTCATCGAGGTGATATCGCCGCATACGGAGAGCGTGATCGGTTCGGTTCCAGCCGCGTCGACGGCAGATGTCGACCGCGCAGTGGAGATCGCGAGGGCGGCATTCGATTCCGGAGTGTGGGCGCAGACGCCCCTCGCTGACCGCATTGCGGTGGTCACCCGCATCAAGGACGCGATCCTCGCCAGGAGTGAGGAATTCGCAGCGCTGATCTCGCGGCAGAACGGTGCTCCGGCCAGTTCGGCGATGCGCACGCAGGTGTTGGGAGCCGTTGCGGCATACGGCACGGCGTGTGCCGTGGCGGCGCAGTTTCCGTTCGAAGAGTCGCGTGCGGGCGTCGGCGGCCCGATGTTGATCCGTCACGAACCGGTGGGTGTCGTCGCAGCAATCGTTCCGTGGAATGTGCCGCAGTTGGTGATCGCTGCGAAACTTGCTCCGGCACTTCTGAGCGGATGTGCGGTGATCTTGAAACCGGCTCCGGAGACGCCGCTCGATTCGAACTTGCTGGCCGAAATATGTTCACAGGCAGGACTTCCGAAGGGAGTGCTCAGCGTCTTGCCTGCCGACCGGGACGTGAGCGCTCATCTCGTGTCCCACCCCGGAATCGACAAGGTGGCCTTCACCGGGTCGGTGGTAGCAGGTAAGGCGATCATGGCTGCTGCAGCCGCGAATCTCACACGAGTGACACTCGAACTCGGTGGCAAGTCGGCTGCGATAGTTCTCGAAGACGCAGATATCGATCAGGCGCTGCCCAACATCCTGGCGGGATCCTTTGCCAACAGTGGTCAAGCTTGCGTCGCGTTGACGCGTATTCTGTTGCCGGTCAGTAGGTATGACGAGATTGCGGATAAGTTTGCGGCTGCGGTCGCGGTGATGAAAGTTGGTGATCCGACCGATCCGGCGACTGTGATCGGACCGATGACCAGTGCGGCGCAGCAGCAACGAGTGCTCGACTACATCGGAATCGGTGAGGCCGAGGGTGCGAAGATCTTGACGGGAGGGTCTGTGCCGGAGGGGCTTTCGACAGGCTGGTACGTCGTACCCACGGTCTTCGGCAACGTCGACAACTCCATGCGGATTGCTCGCGAGGAAATCTTCGGGCCGGTCGTCTGCCTGATTGCGTTCGAGGACGAAGCTCACGCGATCGCGATTGCCAACGATTCCGACCTCGGACTCTCGGGAGCGGTCTGGACTGCGGACACTGCGCGCGGCATCGAGGTGGCACGGCAGATCCGGACCGGTACCTTCTCGGTGAACTGCCAACGATTCGACGTCGTTGGTCCCTTCGGCGGTTACAAGAATTCCGGTGTGGGGCGCGAATTCGGCCCTGAAGGTCTGGCGGCGTACCTCGAAGCCAAGAGCATCTTCCTCCCCGCCTGACCCGGCGAAGTCGCAAAAGATTCAGCCCCACTTCGATTGTCGAGGTGGGGCCGAATCAGCTCGTGTCAAATGCCGATGTCCTTGGCGATGATCGTCTTCATCACTTCACTCGAGCCCGCATAGATTCGGTTGACCCGTGTGTCCGCATACAGGCGAGAGATCGGGTACTCACGCATGTAGCCGTATCCACCGTGTAGTTGCAGACATTTGTCGATGACGCGGCCGGCCATCTCGGTGCAGAAGAGCTTGATCCTCGCGGCGTCCGCGACGGTCAACTCACGGATCTCGTCGAGATCGAGTGCGCGGTGGACCGCAGCTTGCGCGGCCGCGACTTCTGCCGAGCATTCGGCCAATACGAATTTCGTGTTCTGGAACTGAGCCACGGGGGCACCGAAGACCTCGCGCTCTTTGACGTATTCGGTCGTGAACTCGATTGCTGCGCTGGCATTCGCGTAGGACCCCACGGCGGCGCCGAGTCGTTCCCGGACGAGATTTCGGGTGAGGTAGCCGAAACCAGCACCCTCCTCGCCGAGGAGGTTCTCGATAGGCACGCGGACGTCGGTGAACGAGAGTTCGGCGGTGTCCTGCGCTCTCAGTCCCAACTTCTCGAGCTTGCGACCGACGCCGAAGCCGTCCGACGTGGTGTCGACACAGAGAATCGACAGACCGGCGCGGCGGTTCACTTCGCTCGGCGGACTGGTGCGAGCGACCACGAGAATCAGGTCAGCCTGTACTCCGCCGGTAATGAACGTCTTGGATCCGTTGAGGACGTAGTGGCTGCCGTCGCCGGACAGTCGCGCCGTTGTTTTGATCCCGGCAAGGTCTGAACCGGCGCCAGGCTCGGTCATCGCGATGGCGGTCATCAGTTCGCCGGAGAGGAAACCGGGAAGCCATCGCGCTTTCTGTTCGTCGTTGCCGTACTCCACCAGATAAGGCAGGACCAGGCACGTATGGACGACGTCGGCGCCGAACGTGACCCCTGCCCGTGCGGTCTCCTCGCGGATCACGGCCTGATACTTGAAGCTCGCCTCGCCGCCGCCGCCGTACTCCTCGGGCAGTTCGATTCCGAATATTCCGAGGTCACCCAACTGTCGATACAGTGATCGAGGAACCATGCCGGCTTCCTCCCATTCTGGAAAGTGTGGGACGACCTCACGGGCGATGAACGTCCGAATCATGTGACGGAACGTATCGTGATCGCTGTTGTAGACGGTTCGTTGCACGCGATTCTCCTTGGGCTCGGTACCCTGAAGTCAGGTATCCGGTTCTGCGGTGAGGTAAGGTTCTCTAACCAGATGTTGAGAGAAAATTGCGGAATGAGCTGTTGTTTTACAGCAATAAGTGAATAATAACTCATAGGTATGCGTTTGACGATGCAACCCAGGTTGTTCGAGTTCCGGTTGTCGCGAAGGAGAGAGTCACGATGGTCGTACGTAGGCCCCACGACCGTAAGCAGCAAATTCTTGCTGCTGCAGGCGAACTTTTCCGTGAGCACGGGTATCACAATGTGTCCGTTGCGCAGGTCGCTGCGGCAGTCGGAATCACGGCCCCGGCCCTCTATCGGCACTTCAAGAACAAGCCGGATCTGCTTTACGCAGCGGTCAACGCAGGTATCGAATCTCTCTACGATCGAGTCGCCGGGTCCGAGGATCTGAAATCGCTGATCGCGGAGCTTGCGGCGTCGGTATCTCGTCGTCGAGGGCTCTCTCTCCTGTGGCAACGCGAAGCTCGCTACCTACCCGACGAGCAACGGGAGGAAATGCGCGCGACGCTCAAGAGCGCTGCCGCACGCGATGCTGCGCTGATCAGAACGGAACGTCCCGAGCTCGACGAAGAAGACAGCTATCTGCTCGCCTGGGCTCTCATTGCCGTCTTCAACAGCGTGTCCTCGCATCGGGTGTCACTACCGAGACGTCAGATGGAACTGCTGCTGGCAGAGTTGGCGGAGCGGGCGGTGCATACGGAACTCGGTCACTCCGAGGGGAAGGTGGAGACGTCGACCGGTCACGTTCCGGTGGCGATGCCGAGACGTGAACTCTTGTTGACCGAAGCGATTCGTCTGTTCGATGAGCGCGGGTATCAGGCGGTCAACACCGAGGACATCGGTGAGGCTGCCGGAACCACGGGCCCCAATGTGTACAACCACTTCGATGCCAAGATCGACCTACTGATCGCGGCGGTCTCGAGAGGCGGCGAGCGGCGCCGGATCGGTGTCGCGCAGGCGCTCGCTGCGGCAACCGGGCCGGAGGACGCGTTGTCCGGATTGCTTGCGGCACATATCGATTTCGCGATCAACGAGCGTCATCTGATCGGGTTGTTGATCAGTGAACTCGACCAATTGCCGGACAAGTTCCGCCGCACGTGTGAACAGAATCAGCGTGAGTACGTCGCGTTGTGGGTCAAGATGCTCGACGACGTTCGTCCGGGACTGGAACCCGCGACGGCCAGAATCACCGTCAATGCTGCTCTGACGGTTGTGGAGAACGCCGTGCGTATCGGCCGACTACGTCGTCGTGACGATCTGCCTGAGCGCCTGTTCGAGATCGGCTCCGCCGTCTTGCTGGCCAGTTAGCCGCACAATCAGCCGGGTACTGTTGGCAGACAGTCATATTCAAGATGGTATACATTTTTGCATACGTTCCTCAAGAACCTAGTCGATGAATTCAACTGATCGGAGACGTCCATGCGTTTCGACGCAACAGAGCTGACGATCGAGGAACTCGAACTTCAGGCAGAAGTACGGGAATACCTCGACAAGCGGCTCACCCCCGGTAGCTATCCACTCGGACTCGGGATGTCGGGGGCGGTGGATCCGGTGTTCTCGCGAGATCTCGGTGGCCGTGGGTGGCTCGGTATGTCGCTGCCGAAGGAATACGGTGGGGGCGGACGGTCAGCAGTGGATCGATTGGTCGTCGTGGAAGAACTTCTCGCGCGGGGAGCACCGGTCGGGTATCACTGGATCGGGGACAGACAGTCGGGTCCGAGCATCGCCGCCAACGGCACGGAAGAACAGAAGCGGTACTTCCTTCCCGGTATCGCGAGCGGTGAGTTCTCGTTCTCGATCGGGATGAGTGAGCCCGACTCGGGGTCGGACCTGGCATCAGTGCGCACTCGCGCCGAACGTGTCGATGGTGGCTGGAAAGTCAACGGCACCAAGATCTGGACCACCGGCGCCTTCCACGCCACACACATACTCGCCCTGCTTCGAACCTCGGCAGACAAGCACAACGGACTCACTCAGCTGATCGTCGATCGCGACAGCGAGGGCCTGACCGTCTCACCCATTCCGTTCATCGACGGTAGTGAGGACTTCTGCGAGGTGTCGTTCCAGGATGTTTTCGTGCCGGATTCGCGTCGCCTCGGAGACGTCGGAGCGGGCTGGGGACAAAACACCGGCGAACTCGCACTCGAGCGAGGTGGCGTCGACCGTTGGATGTCGCTGATGCCGGTCCTCGAGAACTGGGCGGCCAGCCAAGCAGCGCAAGGCGGTCCAGCTGCCCTCGTCGATCTGGGCTCGATTACCGCACGCTGCTGGGCTTTTCGCGGGATGTCGCTGTCCATCGCACGGATGGTCGACGCCGGTCGCTCGCCGGTCACAGAGGCCGCGCTGATCAAGGAGATGGCTACACGCTTCGAACAGGACTGTGTTGCGACCGTCGCGCGGCACCTCGGCCGGGCGCCAGACCTTGCATCCGACGATCCGTACGAATCACTGCTTGCCCGGGCCGTGCTGGTGGCGCCGTCGTGGTCGATTCGCGGCGGCACCAACGAAATTCTCCGCACCGTGATCATGAAAGGGTTGAACCGATGAATTCGGGGTCAGAGATCAACGCGCACACATTCGACGCCGACCTCGAAGCGATGGTCGAGCAATTTTTCGCCGAGAAGTCCGGCACCGAGGTGGTAGCGGAGGCCGAGAGCGACGGTCTGCCAACCGGATTATGGTACGCGGCAGTGGAACTGGGGCTGCCGCTGGTCGGTCTTCCCGAATCTGCAGGTGGTTCCGGTGGCTCGCTCCTCGACGCCGTTACTGTGCAGCGCGCTGCTGCGAGGCACGCTGCGCCGTTGCCCCTCGCCGAGACGTACCTTGCCGGCAGACTGGCAGCAGCGGCTGGGCTACCGGTGCCCTCCGGAATCGCAACCGTCGCGCCGAGATCGCAGCGCGACGATGCGCGTCGGACCAGCAACGGCCTGGTATCGGGAACCTTTCACGATGTGCCGTGGGGGAGCGCCGCGTCAGTGCTGGCGGCAGTTCTCGGTGATCGAGTTGTACTCCTGAACATCTCTGACGCCGAGATCGGTTCCGGGACGGACTTTGCGGGGCAACCGCGTCAGAGCCTGACGTTCTCCGAAGCGCGGACCGTCGACGGTGACAACCCGGTCGATCCCCGGATTCTCGGTAGACTCGGCGCCTTCCTGCGATCGGTGCAGATGGCGGGAGCCATGGAGGCGGTGTCGACGCTGACCCGGCGCTACGTGTCGGAGCGGGTGCAGTTCGGCAGGCCCATCGCGCAATTCCAAGCCGTCCAGCAGCACATCGTCACCCTCGCTCAGATGGCATCGATGTCCACGCTGGCCGTGGATCGCACTGCGTATGCGCTCACCAGTCGCGACGCCGACTTCGAAGTGTGTGCAACCAAATTGGTGGTTTCGCAAAATGCGCTCGCGAGCGTGCGCGCCGCCCACCAGGCGCACGGTGCGATCGGCATGACCCGCGAATACCGCTTGCAACAACTCACCCGTCGACTGCATGCCTGGAGATCGGAGTTCGGGGACGAGATCGCGCTTGCGAAGCAACTCGGAACGGCCGTCGCGGCAAAGCCTTCCCTGCCCCGCTTGATCACCGACCCTCAACCGACCTTGGAGCTGAAATCATGACCGACGCCGTGTACCTGGAAATCGACGGACACGTAGGAACCATCGAGTTCTCACGTCCGCCCGCCAATTACTTCGATCAGGCACTCCTGCAGCAGATCGCCGATGCGGCAGACGATCTCGTCAACGGTGGAGATATTCGAGCGATCGTTCTCGCATCGGCAGGCAAACACTTCTGCGCCGGCGCGAACTTCGGTGAGGGCGGACTGGGGCCCGATCGTGCCGACACGGTACGCACGATCTACACAGAGGCATTGCGGTTGTTCGAGATTCCGGTTCCCGTGATTGCGGCAGTGCAGGGATCCGCGGTGGGTGGTGGGCTCGGCCTCGCCTGCGCGGCGGACTTTCGCGTTGCCGGGCCCTCGACGCGTTTGCACGCGAACTTCGCTGCGTTGGGGTTTCATCAGGGATTCGGGCTCAGCGTCACCTTGCCCCGAATCGTCTCGGCACAATGCGCAGCCGATCTGCTGTACACGGCGCGGCGGCTGACCGGCACACAGGCGCACGAACTCGGCTTGGTGGACCGTCTGGCCGAGGATGCGAACATTCGGCAGGAGGCGCTCGCGTACGCACACGAAATTGCCTCGAGCGCACCGTTGGCCGTCCGCTCCATGAAGGCGACGTTGCGCGCAGGGCTGCGGGACGAGGTCGCCACTGTGCTCGAGCGAGAGTTGGCGGAGCAGGTTGCTCTGTGGGGGACCGAAGACTGCGTCGCCGGCATCGAGGCCAACCTCGCACGAGTGCAACCGCAGTTCAAAGCGAGGTGAGGTCGACGCGACCACTATCGTGTCCACCGTGAAGGAACCAACCGGTGCACAACGCTGCCTGCAACAGATCCGGCAGATGATCGTCTCGGGCGAGCTGTTGCCTGGACAGAAGGTTCACCAAAGCGAGCTCGCCGAGCGGTTGAACGTGAGCAGAATTCCGGTCCGCGAGGCACTTTCGACCCTGCAGGCAGAGGGGGTCCTCGAACACAAGTCCAACACCGGGTACACCGTCGCCAGATTCAGCAGTGAAGATCTTTCAGAGCTCTACCTGATGCGACGTCTGCTCGAAACGGAGATCCTGGCGTCGATCGATCTCGGTGGCGTCGACGTCGCCGAGTTGGAAGGATTCCAGGAGCGGGTCGACCAGGCCGAACCGAGCGAGGAGGGACCCGAGTTTCAGGAAGCCAACCGTCAGTTCCACTTCCGCCTGTTCTCGTATTCGCCCCTGAAGCGCGTGCTGCAGGAAGTGGATCGGCTCTGGTATATGTCGGACTTCTACCGCGCCCTGTACATTCACGAACCGTCGTCGAGGCGGCAGGTTTCCGAGGACCACGGCAGGATTCTCCAGGCCGTCCGGGATCAGGATTCGGCCGAACTGATTCGCGCCAGCGACGAACACCGATCTGCTACCGAAGCTCTGGTAGTGAGAAGGCTCGGCCGTGGCCAACCTGGCTGAACCCTGACGAAAGAGCGAACAGTTGCGCGGTATCCGTAGAACTCTCGGATACCGCGCAACTGTAGTCGTGTGAGGGACGAACGCTCAGGGCGCCAGACTGTCACGAAGTTCGTTCTTACGGATCTTCCCCGTCTGGGTCGACGGCAACCCGTCGAGTACGTATACGTCACGTATCTTCTGGTACGGAGCAACCTGCGTGGCAACGTGCTCCATGATCTCGGTGGCAATCTGCTCGACCCGATCGACTGACTCCGAGTCGACCACGACGAAGGCCACCGGAATCTCGCCGGCCAGTTGGTCGGGGGCGCCGACTACAGCCGCCTGCAATACGTCGGGGTGCGAGCACACCAACTCTTCGAGTGGCTGCGGGTAGACGTTGTACCCCTTGTAGATGATCAAGTCCTTGGAGCGCCCACCGATGAACAGGTTGCCCTGCTCGTCACGCCAACCCATGTCTCCGGTATGAAGCCAACCGCCGATGAACTGGCCGGCGCTGAGTTCCGGTTCGTTGTGATATCCGTCGGCGATCTGCGGACCTCGGGCCCAGATCTGACCGGTCTCGCCCGCTGCCAGTACAGCTTCGGTGACTTCGTCGCGGATCTGAATCTCGGTGTCGGGGAAGGGGAGGCCGACGCTCCCCAACGGGGTGGGGCGTTCTTCGCACGGTGAACCCATCGTCAGACCCATTGTTGCTTCGCTGAGCCCGTAGCCTTCGGTGACGAGTGCGTTCGGAAAGACCCCTCGCAGTGTACGGATCGCCGTCGTGTCGAGTGGGGCTGCTCCGGATCCGAGAATCCGAACCGAACCCAGATCGTGCTCACGCAGGGTTCGTGCGCGTAGCAACGCGTAGTACATGGTGGGAGACCCGCCGATGTACGTCACTCGATACCTGTCGACGTCGGCGAGAAATCGGTCCGGATCGAAGCGCGTCCCGAGTACCACCGTGCCACCGAGCAAGGTGGTGAAGTTGTGACTGACCAGACCGAGTCCGTGAAACAGCGGCGCGATCGAGATCGACGCGCCCTCACCCGGAACGATGGAGTAACGCGTCAACGCGCCGTCGATCGGCCGAACGAGAAGTGCCCCGTCGACTAGTTCGGTTCGATGACCGGAGCGCCAACAGGCGGATTGGAGCACGTTGGCCACGAGATTCCGGTGCAGCACTCGTACGGCCTTGGACTTTCCGGTTGTGCCGCCGGTCAATTGCAGGTGAGCAACAAGTTCGGGATCCACCCGGTAGTCGGCCAGCGGTTTCGACGAGGCGAGGTCTGTGATGGAGGTGAGACCTTCGCAATGGCCGGACTGCGCGCCGGCTCCCGGAACCAGTACCAGGATGCGAGGCGGTGTGGACAGTGCGTTGACCTCGATTGCCGTTGCAGCACAAGATGGATGGGTGAAGACGACCTTGGCGTCGACGTCGTCGAGTTGGCGCTTCAATTCGGCCACGGGCTGGGCCGGATTTATCGGAGCCACTGCTGCTCCGGCGCACAGTGCGCCGTAGTACGCGACAATGAACCAGATCGAGTTCGGCATGTGCAGTCCCACGGCGTCACCCGGCTGGACACCGCGCTCCCGCAGGCCCTGCGCTACGCGCAGCGCTTGATCACGCAATTGCGAGTAGGTCAGTGACGTGTCGCCGTCGACGAGCGCGAGGCGGTCCGGGTACGAGCGGGCCGCTCCGGCCAGGATCGCATCGGCACCACAGTCGGGATATTCCAAGCTGCGGGGCAGCCCGAGTGGCCAACTCGAACTCATGTCAGGGCTCTGGATCTCTGTAGCCGTCATCTCAGATCAGCTCGAGAATCGTGGCATTGGCCATTCCGCCGCCTTCGCACATGGACTGCAATCCGTAGCGGATGCCGTTCTCTCGCATGTGATGTACCAGAGTGGTCATCAGACGTGCGCCGGAACCGCCGATCGGATGACCCAGTGCCATCGCGCCACCGTTTGGGTTCATGCGTTCGTAATCGGCGCCGGTCTCACGGAGCCACGCGAGCGACACCGAGGCAAAAGCCTCGTTGATCTCGAATGCGCCGATGTCACCGATCGAGAGACCGGACTTTGCAAGAGCTTTCGCCGTAGCCGGAATCGGACCCTCGAGCATGGTGACCGGATCCGTACCGGTGACCACCGCGGTGTGAATACGCGCGATGGGTGTCCAACCCTGAGACTTCGCGAACTCGCTGGTGGTCACGAGCAGCGCGCCGGAACCGTCGGAGATCTGCGACGAATTACCAGCGGTAATCGAACCATCCTCGGAAAAAGCAGGTTTGAGCGATCCGAGTTTTTCGAGGGTGCCACCGCGGCGCACACCCTCGTCCTTCTCGAAGACACTGCTGCGGCCGTCGGCGTCGGTCACCGTCACAGCAGTGATCTGATCCTTGAAGCGACCTTCGTCGACGGCGGCGGCGGCGCGCTCGTGCGAATCCAGCGCATGCTGATCCAGTTCGGCTCGCGAGATGCCGTACTTTTCGGCAATCATCTGGGCGCCCACGCCCTGGTTGAATCGGATACCGTTGTAGCGCTCCCAGACAAGCGGCCCGTGCGGCTCACCGAAACGTGCGTCCGCACGCGCGGAGCCCATCGGTACAGCGCTCATCATCTCGACGCCGCCCGCGATCGCGACGTCGTACTGGCCGGAGATCACGCCGGCAGCCGCCTGGTGAACTGCCTGCTGAGACGACCCGCACTGGCGATCGACGGTAACCCCGGGCACATGTTCGGGCCAACCGGCCGCCAGGACCGAAGACCGGGCGATGCAACCGGACTGCATCCCGAGCGTGCCGACGCAGCCCCAGATCACGTCGTCCACGAGCGCCGGATCGAGATCTACTCGATCGGCCAAGGCCTCGAGAACATGTGCAGACAGTGAGACTGCATGCATTCGGGAAAGTGCACCGTTTCGTTTACCGACTGCGGTCCGGACGGCGTCGACGATGACTGCGTCACGCATGGGAACTCCTTCGATCGTTCGTGTGACTGGGAAGATCTGGCTCTGGTCTCTACAGACCCATGTCCTTGGCGATGATCGTCTTCATGACTTCGCTTGTACCGCCGTAGATGCGGCTCACACGAGTGTCCGCGTACAGGCGTGCGATCGGGTACTCGAGCATGTAGCCGTAGCCGCCGTGCAATTGCAGGCACTTGTCGATCACGCGCGCGGCGACCTCGGTACCGAACAGCTTGATGCGCGCCGCGTCGGCGGCAGTGAGTTCGCCTGAATCGTCGAGTTCGATGCCGCGATCGGCGAGTGCTTGCGCGGCCTCGACCTCGGCAGAGCACTCGGCGAGAACGAACTTGGTGTTCTGGAACGCTGCGACGGGCTTGCCGAACACCTGGCGTTCCTGGACGTATGCCTTCGCGAATTCGATTGCAGCACGGGCAGATGCCACGCCACGACTGCCGATCGAGAGGCGCTCACGCGGCAGGTTCTGCCCCAGGTACGAGAACCCCTTGTCCTGCTCGCCGAGGAGATCGGCAACCGGAACCTTGACGTCGGTGAATGAAAGCTCGCTGGTGTCACTGGCGCGCAGGCCGAGTTTCTCGAGTTTGCGACCGTATTCGAAGCCGGGTGCGTCGGTGGGAACCACCATCAAGCTCAGGCCGAAGCGGCGGTCGTCCTCTGCAGGCGCGGACGTGCGTGCAACCACCACGCACAGTTCGGAATTGACCGCTCCCGTGATGAATGTCTTCGCCCCGTTCAGCACGTAGTGCGTGCCGTCTTCGGAGAGCTTGGCAGTGGTACGGATGCCGGCCAGATCGGAACCGGTGCCGGGTTCGGTCATGGCGATGCACAGCGTCTTCTCGCCGGTGGCGATCGACGGGAGCCAGCGCTGCTTCTGTTCTTCGTTCGCCAGACGCAAGAGGTACGGCAGGACGATGCCTGTACTGACCGTGTAGTGGCCGAAGCTCACCGCCGCGCGCGAGGTTTCCTCGTCCATCACCGCTTGGAACTTGTAGCTGATCGTGCCGGTTCCGCCGTACTCCTCGGGGATGTCGAAACCCATGACACCAAGATCGCCGAGTTTGTTGAACAACTCTCGTGGGACGCGGTTGTCACGTTCCCAGTCTGCGTAGAACGGAGTGACCTCCTTGGCGATGAACGTGCGGATCGTTTCGCGGAAGTCCTCGTGCTCTTGGGTGAAGAGGTTGCGCTTCATCTCGTTCTGCTTTCTCGTGGAGGGTTAGTTGACCGCGACGACTGCGGAACCGCGCAGTGTCACGGTGCCGTCGGGCAGCGTCATGGTGAGATCGAGGTGACCGAGGCCGTCTTCGACCTTGACGACCGTGACGGTGCACTGCGGCGTCGAGTTCACCGGGGTGATCGCGGAAAACCGGACAGAGAAGGAACGGATGCGCTCCTGCTCGTAGTTATCGGTGAGAAGTCGTCCGAGGTACGCCATGGACAACATGCCGTGGGCGAAGACGTCGGGAATACCAACTGCCGCACAGGCATCCATGTCGATATGGACGGGATTGTGGTCACCCGAAGCCCCGGCGTAAAGAGCCAGTGTGGTGCGAGTGATCTTCGGGACCGTCAGGTCCAGGGTGTCTCCGGTATCCATCTCAGCTCACCTTTTCGTAGAGGGTGACGACTCCGGCACCGCCGAGGCCGAGGTTGTGCTGCAGAGCGAGGGTTGCACCGTCCACCTGACGTGGACCGGCGTCGCCGCGAAGCTGCCATACCAACTCCGTGCATTGGGCGAGACCGGTGGCACCGAGTGGGTGGCCCTTGGACAGAAGGCCGCCGGACGGGTTGACCACCACTCGTCCGCCGTAGGTGTTGTCGCCGCTGAGGATGAACTGCTCTGCGCCGCCCTCTTCCACGAGTCCGAGAGCCTCGTAGCAGAGCACCTCGTTCACCGTGAAGCAGTCGTGAAGCTCGACGACCTTGATATCGCGGGGGTCGACGCCCGAGGCCTCGTAGACGTTGTGAGCCGCCGAAGCGGTGACGTCGTAGCCGACGGCCTTGATCATGCTTCCTTCGTTGAAAGTGCTGGGTAGATCGGACGTCATCGACTGCGCCTTGATCGCGACGTCTGTGCGAAGTCCGTTGGCGCGGGCGAACTCTTCGGAGCAAATGATCGCTGCTGCGGCGCCACATGTGGGTGGGCACGCCTGGTATCGAGTGACCGGGCCGAAGAGTGTCGGCGCTGCCATCACTTCTTCTTCGGTGAGTTGTGTGCGGAACACCGAGTACGGGTTGTCGGCCGAGTGCTTGCGTGCCTTGACCTGGACCTTGGCGAAGGTTTCGGCCCTCATGCCGAACTTCTCCATGTATTCGATACCCGCCACACCGAAGTACTGCGCAGCCCGCGGAACTGATGTGTCGATCCCGGCGGCAGCCTCGAGGACCTCGTCGAAGCGGCCGAGCGGACGCGGGCGATCAGTCCAGGCGCCTTTGAGGGCTCCGGGCTGCATCTGCTCGAAGCCAAGCGCCAGAGCACATTCCACTGCGCCACTTTCGACTGCCTGACGGGCCAGCCAGAGTGCAGTCGAACCGGTGGCGCAGTTGTTGTTGACATTGATCACCGGGATGCCGGTCTCGCCGAGGTTGTACAGCGCTCGCTGGCCGCTCGTGGAATCGCCGTACACATACCCGACATAGGCCTGCTGAACCTTCGAGTACTCGAGGCCCGCATCCTTCAACGCCGCTGTGGCCGCTCTTGCGCCCATGACGTCGTAGTCGTCACTCTTACCTGGTTTGGTGAACGGGATCATGCCGACCCCGGCTACAAATGCTCTGCGGCTCATAGTTTCTCCGAATGATCGAGGGGAGCGGTGTCAGACTCGTCCGCCGTCGACAACCAGGCACTGGCTGTTGACGTAGTCGGACTCCGGTGTGCAGAGCAGGTAAACGGCGCCTGCGGCTTCAACCGGAGTTGCTCCACGGCCGAAGGGGATGGTGGTTGCCATGGCTGCCATGCGGTCGGGATTGACTCCGACACGGATGTCGCGGCCGTCGATCGTGATCTTGGTGTCGGAATCGGCAGTCACCTCGGTCATTCGGGTGACGACGAAGCCGAAGGCGACAGCGTTGACGTTGACCTTGTAACGGCCCCACTCCTTGGCCAGCGTTTTGGTGAGACCGACGACGGCGGCTTTTGCACTGCCGTAATTGGATTGTCCTGCATTGCCGAAGACACCCGAGGTGGACGAAACGTTGACGACCTTGCGGTGGTAGCCGGTGGGATTGGCTTTGACGAACGGCTGAGCGGCACGCAGGATCCGGAACGGTGCCTTGAGGTTGACGTCGAGGATGGTGTCCCACTGCTCGTCGGTCATCTTCTGGATCACACTGTCCCAGGTGTAACCGGCGTTGTTGACGATGACGTCGAGTCCACCGAACGATTCGACAGCAGTGTCCACGAAGCGTTCTGCAAATCCGTCCTCGGCAACGGAGCCGATGCACGAGACGGCCTGTCCGCCTGCGGCCTTGATGTCATGTTCAGTCTGAGCGGCGGGCTCGGGATCGAGGTCGTTGACCACTACCGAGGCGCCTTCGGAGGCGAGCTTGAGAGCGATTTCGCGGCCGATGCCGCGGCCCGAGCCCGAGACGATGGCAACCTTGCCGTCGAGTGTTCCCATGATGCGATCCTTTTCGGTTTCAGCGTGTGGCGGTGACTACGCCGATTTCGGCGAGCACTTCGTCGGTGTGTTGACCGATGACGGGTGCGGGACGCGGGTCATCGGCCGGTGTATCGGAGTAGCGAGGAGCTGGATTCGGTTGGATGTGCCCGTCGCCGAACTTGCCGAACGTGGCACGGAAGGCGTTGTGCGGGTGTGCCGCTGCTTCGTTGAAATTCAACACCGGGGAGACGCAGGCACCCTGCATGTCGAATGCAGAGTCCCATTCGTCGCGGGTACGGGTCGCGAACAATTCGGCGAGTCGGTCAGCCATTGCCGGCCACGCATCTCTGTTGTGCTGTTGTGCGAACAGTGGATCCTCGGTCAGACCGAGCACTCTCATGGTTGCGGCGTAGAACTGTGGCTCCACGCAACCCACAGCCATGAATCCGCCATCGGCGCAACGATAGTTCCGGTAGAAGGGAGCGCCGCCGTCGAACATGTTCGATGCCCGCTCGTCAACCCAGCGATCACGCGCGAGTAGCCCGTGGATCAAGGCCAACTGGAGGGCGGTGCCGTCGGTCATCGCCGCGTCGACCACTTGTCCGCGGCAGTCGATTCGTGCTCGCAGCATGGCGGTCGTGATACCGAGTGCCAGCAGCATTCCGCCACCGCCCATGTCTCCGACCAGATTGAGCGGAACCGGAGGGACATCCCCGGGGGCTCCCATGGCCCCGAGTGCGCCGATAAGAGCGATGTAGTTGAGATCGTGGCCTGGTTCATGCGCCAGCGGCCCATCCTGGCCCCACCCGGTCATCCGGCCGTACACGAGCTTCGGGTTCCTGGCCAGGCAGGTGTCCGGGCCGAGCCCCAGACGCTCGGTGACTCCCGGCCGGAAGCCCTCGATGACCGCGTCGGCGGTGTCGATGATCTTCAAGACGGTGTCGACGTCGTGCGGATCCTTGAGATCGAGGGCTACCGAACGCCGGTTGCGATGCAGCACAGGATGTCCGGACTGGTTTCCGGCCTCGGTGCTACGGTCGATCCGGATCACGTCGGCGCCTTGATCGGCAAGTAGCATTCCGCAGAACGGGCCGGGACCGATACCGCCGAGTTCGACGATGCGAAGGCCCGCGAGCGGACCGCTTGGACTGGCGTCAGTCGTCATGGAAATAGGCATCTTTCGCTGGTAGGGAGACTAGCGCGAGCCGGCATCGACGGTCAGGCACTGTCCGCTGACGTAGTCGGTGTCCTGCGTGCAGAGCACGTACACAGCGCCGGCAGCTTCTGTGGGAGTACCTGGACGGCCGAGCGGGTTGGACGTCTTGACTCGTTCCATGACAGCGGCGCTGACACCGGCCTTGATCTTGCGGCCACCGATCTCGACAAACGAATCGTCGCCGGCAACCGCTTCGGTCATGCGAGTCAGGATGAACCCGTAGGCAACCGCGTTGACGTTGACCTTGTAGCGACCCCACTCTTTGGCGAGAGTCTTTGTCAGACCGACGATTCCGGCCTTGGCAGCTGCGTAGTTGGACTGTCCGGGGTTTCCGTAGAGGCCGGCCACCGAAGAGACGTTGACGACCTTGCGGTGGTAGTCGGCAGGGTTGGCCTTGATGTAAGGCTGGGCGGCCCGAAGAATGCGGAAAGGCGCCTTCAGATGGACGTCGAGAATGGTGTCCCACTGCTCGTCGGTCATCTTCTGGATGACGGTGTCCCAGGTGTATCCGGCATTGTTGACAATGATGTCCAGTCCGTCGAATGCATCGATCGCGGTGCCGACAAAACGTTCTGCGAAATCGTCGTCCGTCACGGATCCGACGTAAGCGATTGCGTGTCCGCCGGCGGCCTTGATGTCTTCGACCGTTTCGTGGGCTGGTTCGGGATCGAGGTCGTTGACCACTACGGATGCGCCTTCGGAAGCGAGGCGGAGTGCGATGTCACGGCCGATACCGCGGCCGGAACCGGATACGATGGCGACCTTGCCGTCGAGAGTGCCCATGTTCAATGTCCTTGCAGTCTAGGTTGAATGAGTGTTTCAAGCTCGGGGATCACGGATGACCGTGGTGGAGCGAAGGGTTGCTATCGCTTCTCCGTCACGTGACACCTCGGTGGTGCGAACCAGGAACTGCAGTGCACCACCCTTTTTCGCGTAGCAATCCGTGACCGCAGTGGAGAAATGGAGGGTGTCACCTGCGTAAGCGGTCTGGAGATAGGTGAACTCCTGCTCGCCGTGCAGGATCGTCCGGATGTCGATTCCGAGATCTGCGTAGAACGTGGACGGATTCGGCCGCTCCATGTCGAGGCAGAACAAGAACGTCGGCGGGACGGGGATGTCGCGGTGTCCGGCCTGCTCGGCGGCGCTCCGATCGGTGTAGATCGGGTCGTCCTGACCGGTGGCACGGGCGAAGAAGGCGAGCCGTCCGCGCTCGACCTCCACCGAGTGTTCGGGAATTCGGGTGCCGATGACTCCGGCGTCGAGGCTGGTCATGACAAACTCCTCGGAATCTGGGCGAAAGTGTCCGCCAGCTGATGAATGAGTTTCGAATCGCGGTTAGCGCATATTCACTTTGGCCGAGATATGTGCAGTTGTCAAGGAATTTGAAAATTCCCTGCAAGTGATGGATGGTTCCCGAGCCTGACTGGGAGATTGGCTACTCCGGCGCTGCGGCCAACGCGCGCAGATCGCGTTTGAGTACCTTGCCGGCACCGTTGACCGGCAACGCGTCGACAAACTGGAAGGTGCGAGGAACTTTGTACCCGGCGATGAGGGTCTTCACATGTGCGCGCAGTGCGTCGGCGTCGACGTTCGATTCCGCTCGAAGAACTACTACGGCGTGCACGCGTTCTCCCCATCGGGAATCGGGTAATCCGATGACAGAGCACGCTGCCACGGATTCGTGCCGAGCCAAGGCGTTTTCGACCTCGGTGGAGTACACGTTCTCGCCGCCGGTGACGATCATGTCCTTGATGCGATCGACGATGAACAGGTAACCACGCTCGTCGAGGTATCCAGCATCGCCTGTATGCATCCATCCGTCGCGTAGTACCTCGGCGGTCTCGGTCGGTTTGTTCCAGTATCCGAGCATGATGTGACTGCCGAACGTGACGATTTCGCCAATCTCTCCCGGAGACAGTTCCGTTCCGGTCGGATCGACGATCCGAACTTCGCAGTGCGGGAGAATGCGACCGGCGCTTCGGAGCAACTCGCCGCCTTCGAGGTGGTCGGCGGGGCTGAGAACACTGATGTGGGCGGTTTCCGTCATCCCGTAGCCCTGCGCGAAGGCGCTGTTGGGGAACATGTGCATGACTTGCCGCAGGAGCGTCGGAGAAATGGGGGATGCACCGTATCTCAGGACCCGAACACTGGTCAGATCGTAGGAAGTCGTGTCCTCGTGCGAGATCAACATCTGGAGCATCGTCGGGACCAGGCCGACAGTCGTCGGCCGATGGCGGTCGACTGCTTCGAGGAATACGCCCGGACTGAATCGCGACAGGAAGACCTGAGTGCCGCCCATCAACGACTGGGCCAACCATCCGACTATCCCGGCGATGTGGAACAGAGGGTTGACCGCGAGGTTCACTCCGCCGCTGACGGCGACATTTCCCGCGGCGAGTGTGCCCAGAGCCGAAGTTATCAGCGATTGATGGCTGACCATCACACCTTTGGGCACGCCCGTCGTGCCGCCGGTGTAGAGAAGAAGTGCCAAGGTGTCGCCACCGGCGCGTAGATCGGCAACGGGAGACGATTCCGAGATCACCAGTTCGTAGTCGAGCATTCCTTCGGGAACCCGTCCGTCGCCGCAGTAGATCACGGTTGCCAGACTCGAGCACGATTCGCGGAGTGCGTTCGCGATGGAAGCGAAGTTGTCGTCGACCAGTAGGAAGGTCGAGCCGGAATCCTCGAGCGCGTACGTGATTTCCGATGGGCTCCAACGAGTATTGACGGGACTGGCCACTGCTCCCGACCACCAACAGGCGATCAGCGCCTCGTGGTACCAGTCCGAGTTCAATGCCAGAATCGCGACGCGATCGCCGGGTTGCAAACCCATCGCCTGCATTCCGCCCGCCAGCTTCGTGATTCGTTCGACCGATTGTCGGCAGCTTCGGACTCGATCTCCGAACACTGTCATCGGGGTTTCCGGGGCTGCTCGCATGGATCGGTGAACGAATTGAGTTAGTTGCATGTGCTTCCTCCAAGGAGTCCGGGGCGCGTGGCCTGATTCAGATCAGTTCCAGGATCATGGCATTGGCCTGACCGCCAGCCTCGCACATCGACTGCAATCCGTACCGAATGCCGTTGTCGCGCATGTGGTGTACGAGGGTCGTCGTCAGACGTGCGCCCGAACCGCCGAGAGGATGACCGAGTGCCATCGCGCCGCCGAGAGGGTTGAGCTTGGCATAGTCGGCGCCGGTCGCCTGCAGCCAAGCCAGAGTGACCGAAGCGAAAGCCTCGTTGATCTCGAATGCCCCGATGTCGGACAGTGACAGTCCCGCCCGCTCGAGCGCCTTGGCGGTGGCCGGGATGGGGCCGGTAGCCATGGTTATGGGATCGACGCCTGCTAATGCCACGGTGTGGACTCGGGCGATCGGCTTCCACCCTCTGCGTGCCGCCAATGCGCTACTGGTGACCAACAGCGCAGCGGCGCCGTCGGAGATCTGTGACGAGTTGGCAGCGGTGATACGTCCCTCGTCCTTGAACGGTGTGGGGAGTGCGCCCAATCGCGCGAGAGTCGACCCGCGCCGGACGCCCTCATCGGTGTCGACGACGGATACCGTGCCGTCCTCGGCCGTCGTCTTGACCGGGCTGATCTGATTCTCGAAGGCGCCCGAGTCGATGGCGGCGGCTGCTCGCTCGTGAGAGTCGAGTGCATGCTGATCCAGTTGGGTTCTGGTCAACCCGAAGTTCTCGGCGATCATTTCTGCGCCCACACCCTGGTTGAACTCCACTCCGTTGTATCGCTGGCGGACCAGCGGGCCGAACGGCTTGCCGAACTGGGTGGCGCTGCGTGCGGAGCCGATGGGGACGCGGCTCATGCTTTCGACGCCGCCGGCGACGGCGATGTCGTAGTGGCCACTGATGATTCCGGCCGCAGCGAAATGCAAGGACTGCTGCGAGGATCCGCATGCCCGATCCACCGTCACACCGGTGACCGATTCGGGCCAGCCCGCGGCCAGTACGGCGTATCGGCCGACGCCGCCGGCTTGCTCACCGACCTGGCTGACGCAGCCCCACAAGACGTCGTCGACTGTGCTCGGGTCGAGGTCGTTGCGTTCGGTGAGGGCGCGAAGGACATGTGCGGACAGGTCGACCGGGTGGACCCCGGACAGCCCTCCGTTCCGCTTTCCGACCGGTGTGCGAACTGCGTCGACGATGACGGCGTCGTTCATGGCGTGCTCCTTCGTTACCGACTTCGAGGTCGGCATCTTCGTGTGGGATGTGCGTAAGTGAATATGCGCTAACTATGGAATCGATAGCGACCAGATTGGATACTTGCCATTTCATCAAGTTATGGCAAATTCACATTATCTACCGAATTGCTTGCTGGGAAGCGATTTCAGTGGTTGAATTCTGCTCAGTTCACGATGTGATGCCCATCACCGACCCGGTCGTCTCGGGAGTCGAAGGCAAAGCCGTGGCGAATCTTCCCTTACCAGTTCAAGGAGATTTAGTGGTACTCGAACAGCAGGTGAACCGGCCTCGGGCCAAGCTCGGAGAAGCAGGCGAATCCAGGACAGTGGCCTGGGGGATGACCAGCGTGCTGGTCGCCATGTATGTCATCAACTTTGCCGACAAAGCAGTCCTCGGCATCATCGCTCAGCCCTTGGCCAAGGAGTTGGGACTCTCCGCCTCCGACATCGGTCTGACCGGTAGTGCCTTTTTTCTGATGCTCTCGCTCGGTGGCTTGTTCTCGGGCGCTCTCGACAAGTGGCTCGGACTGCGCTGGGCGCTCGTCCTGCTGGTGGTCCTGTGGTCCGTGGCGATGTTGCCGCTCATTCTTTCGGCCAGCTTCGTGACCCTGCTGGTGAGTCGAATGATTCTCGGCTTCGCCGAAGGGCCGAACTCGCCCCTGCTGTTCTCCGCCGCGTACTCCTGGCATGCGCCGGCGCGGCGCGGGCTGCCAGGAGCAGTTCTGACTTGCTCGGCATCGATCGCGAAGATTGCGATCGCGCCCATTCTCGCGTACGTCGCGGTCACCTGGGGCTGGCGCTCTGCGCTGGTCGCATTGGCGATCGCGGGGGTCTTGTGGGCTGCGCTGTGGCTGGCGGTGTGGAAGGAGGGTCCGTACGGACGAACTGGCAACTCGGGTAAGGCCGATGATGCCGACTCGAGCCCTGACGGCTCGGATCGCGAAACGGCATCGGCGCCCGTGACTGACGCTGAGCCGGCTGTGCCTTGGTTGCACATCTTCCGCACCCGCACCTTCATCGGCGGTGTTCTGCTCATTGCAGCCGCCTATGCACTGGCAGCGGTAGTCCTCACCTGGTTGCCGTCGTACTTCGAACTGGGCCTCGGTTATTCGCGCCTCCAGGCTGGATCGATGTTCTCCATCCCCAGCCTCATCGGCCTTGCGATCATGTTGAGCAGCACGTGGCTCAGCGACAGGCTCATCACCAAAGGCGTCAGCATGCGGGCTGCTCGGGTGGTCTTTCCTGCGGTCGGCATGCTGATCGGCGGTACGATGTTGGTCTTCCTGCCGTTCGTCAGTACGCCTGTCATGGCTGTGTTCATGGTGTCCTTGGGCTACGCGATATGCACTCCGGTACTACCGCTTCTCAATGCCTGTGTGAGCGAATTGTGCCCGCCGAAGCAAATTTCCGGGGTACTCGGGGTGTTCTTGTCGCTCATGGCATTCGGTGGTTTCATCGCGCCGTACATGATGGGACGCATCGTCGACGCGGCCGGCGACGGTGGCGACGGCTACGCAACCGCCTTCCAGATCCTCGGTGGGGTTGCGCTCGTCGTGGCCGTTGTCGGCATCGTCATCATCGACCCTGCCCGTGACAAGAACTTGGTGCGCCCCAACGCTCCCGTTGTTGCTGCCAGATAGGCCGATCGCGATGACCTTCGTACTCGATCATCATGTATCGCCTGACTTCGAGAGCCTACTCACTTTGGAAGAATTGAGCAGCAACGAGTTTCGCGGCTACTGCCATGCCGGGCATCCGAGGAGGGCGTTCGGCGGGCAGGTGGCAGCTCAGGCGCTGACCGCCGCGGGCAGTACCGTTCCAGCAGAGAATCTTGCGCACTCGCTGCACGGTTATTTCCTCAGCGCGGGCGATCCCACCAAACCGATCGTCTACGAGGTGGAGCGACTCCGAGACGGGCGATCGTATCGCTCCCGTCGAGTCACTGCGAGACAAGATGGCGAACCGATCTTCACGTTGTCGGCCTCCTTCAAACTGCCCGAAGGCGGCGCGGATCGGCAGTTGGAGATGCCCGAAGTGCCGCCACCCGAGGAACTTCCGGATCCGTACGAGCACTGGGCGCAAGAGCGGCCTGAGGAGTACCACGCCGCGACAACAGTGCGAGTGATGTCCCTGCGCTTCGTTCCGCAGGATCGGATATCGGACCACCGTGCAGTACAGGGACTTTCAGAGCAGACGGTGTGGCTCAAACCCGCTCAGGCCTTGCCCGACAATCCGTTGCTTCACGTCTGCGCCCTCACGTACGGCTCTGACATGACATTGGCGTCGACAGCGTCATTGGACATCCAACCGCATCGCTCGATGCTCAAGGGTCAATCCAGGGCGATCGTGACTTCCCTCGATCACGCTGTGTGGTTCCATCGACCCTTCCGTGCTGACGACTGGATGCTCTTCTCTCAGAGCAGCCCATCGTCCTGTGACGGTCGGGGGCTGTCGAGTGGGCACTTCTGGAGTAGGCAAGGAGATTTGGTAGCCACTGTCGTTCAAGAGTCGCTGGTCCGCCGGATCGACTAGAAGATTCATTCCATCCATACCGAACAGCTGGAGGTTCTACTCATGACGCTCGCCTGGCCGACCGATATGCCTCGATGCCTCGACTATCCGACGGTGGGGATCGACGCAGTTCTGGCAGGAGCTGCTCGCGCCTACCCTGACCGAATTGCGCTGCAAGACGGCGATCTTGCACTAACCTTCGCCGAGTTACACGACCAAGCACGACGAGCGGCCGGGGGATTGCGTGCACTGGGAGTACAACCGGGAGACGTCGTGGCGCTCCATATGCAGAACAACCTGTGGTATGTCGTGGCGTACTACGGGGTGCTGTGCGCGGGTGCTGCTGTGGCGCCGGTCAATCCGACTCTCCCGCCCGCCGGTCTCCACGATCAGTTGGATGATGTGAAGGCGCGGATGGTCATCTCGCATCCCGAATCCGTCGGCATCGTTCTGGCGGCGGATACACAGTGTGTCGATGAAGTGGTGTGTGTATCCACGACACCCTCAGCGCCGGCGACTGAAACGGCTCTGCCGGAGCGAGTCCTTGCATTCGACGATTTACTGCAAGCGCAACCGTTGGCGTCGTACCGCGTGGATCCGGAACTCGTCGCTCATCTGCAGCTGACCGGTGGTACGACCGGACGCTCCAAAGCTGTTCGCGTACTGAATCGTAACCTCGTTTCGAATGTGATCCAGATGGCGTCCTGGCGATCCGGGCTACTCACCGAACTCGACGAACTCGGTGGGCTTCGAATGCAGTCGGCCGCGGATCGGGGTCCGCATGCGCTGGTCCCGGGCGAAGGCGTCAACATCGCAGTGGCGCCACTCTTTCACGGTCTGGGCTTGGTCGGACAGAACGTCAGCACACTGCTCGGTTCGACCGTTGTCTTCACCGGGCGCTTCGATCCGGACCGGATGTTGGCAGACATCGAGCGCCTCGGCGTCACGCACATCACCGGCTCGCCCGCGATGTACTACGCGTTGTTGGCGAGCAGCAAGATCGGAGCGCACGATTTGTCCTCCGTGCGTGCGATCAATTCCGGTGCAGCCCCGTTCGACACGACTTCGCTGCGGAGCCTGCAATCGATTTTCGGCAATGCCTGGGTCACAGAGGGCTACGGCTTGAGCGAAGCGACGATGGGCCTGACCGGTGCGCCTTTGAACAGTCTTGTCGCGACGCCGCCGGACAGCGTCGGCGTCGCGATCTTCGACACCGAACTCGAGATCCGAGACGAGAATTCGGCGGTCCTCGAGCCCGGCGAGGTCGGTGAGGTCTGGGCTCGCGGGCCGCAGATCACCGACGGGTACCAGAATCAGCCGGAACTGACTGCGGTTCAGTTCCGCGGTGGTTGGCTCGCGACCGGCGACATGGGGCGACTGGACGAGGCGGGGCACCTTTTCCTGGTGGGGCGGTCGAAGGACATGATCATCTACAAGGGCTACAACGTCTATCCGCAGCCGCTCGAAGAGATTCTGTGTTCGCACCCCGCTGTTGCGCAGGCGGCCGTCGTCGGCGAAACGGTGCCGGTGGTCGGCGAGCGTGTGACGGCCTTCGTTCAATTGAACCGCGACTTCGCGTCCGAATCTGCGTCGGACTTGCAATTGCTGGAACGGGAATTGACGGACTACGTGGCTGCGAAGGTGGCCCCGTACCAGAAGGTGCGTTCGATCAGGTTCGTCGAGCGGATACCCGTCACCGCAACGGGAAAGATACAGAAGAACGAGCTGCGGAAAAGTCTCGCCGCCGACGCAATCTAGGACGATCGTCCAGTTAACTCTGACGATTCCATCCTGCCGCGGGGTGATTTCTGCGAGAGTGTCGAACATGCGAGCAATCCTGGTAGCCGGTATGAGTGCGTTCGTGGCGGTCGTCTCGGCGCCCTCTGCCGGCGCCGAGACGACTACGAACCAAGTGCGCTCGTTTTCCGAGACCACGTCAGTCGGGGTCCACAATTCCTACGAGAAGGCGACGTTTCCGTACTTCGCCGACGCTTTGGATTCCGGGGCGTCGTTGCTCGAGCTGGACCTGTGGACCAACGCGGCGGTCCGGACTGGCGTGTGTCGCACATGAATCCGGTGGTGAGCGACAGCAACTGCGTCGGCGCTCAGGACGCATCCGGGTTGCGAAGCGGTCTACGAGATCAGGGATTCCGTGGATGCCTGGCAGATATGCGGGCGTGGCACGAGGCCAATCCCGAGCACCCGCCGGTGATGATCAAGTTGGAAATCAAGGACGGGTTCACTGCCGGGTACGGACGTGGGCCCGCGGATCTCGACGCCCTGATTCTCGGGACACTCGGAGACGCGGTTTTCACGCCGGCCGATTTGATGGGGGAGTCCTACTCCACCCCGGATGCCGCCGTCACCGAGCGTGGATGGCCGAGCAATTCCGAAATGACCGGGAAATTTCTGTTCGAGCTGATACCGGGAACGATCGAGGAGGGAAACCCTCTCGATACGGAGTGGACGGACCGGCAGTATGCGACGCACCTGCGAGATCTGTCCTCCGCCGGGCTCGTCGAACTCGGCGCCGCCTTTCCCGCTGTTCACCGTGCATCACCGGGAGACCCACGTCTCGACCGCTATACCGACCCGGGGATCCGTCCGTGGTTCGTGATCTTCGACGGTGACGCTCTCGACTACACCGCCGGAGTCGTGGATCCGAGTTGGTACCACGATCGCGGCTACCTGCTCGTCATGACCGACGCGCACAAGGTCGCTCCGCAGATCGACGGAACCCATGCCACCGAAACCGAGGCGAGCGAGCGTCTCGACCTGTTGGCCGGGCAGCACGCAAGTTACATCACCGCGGACTGGTCGAGGTTGCCGAACGTACTGTCCACCGTGGTGCCGCGTCGGTGATTTTCGAAAGGCCGGATCGTGAAGAGCGAGATCTGACGGGCGGCAATTCTCAGGAACAGGGTGCAGGATGGGTTCATGCGCACTGTCACGTGGAATCCCGAAGTGTACGGCCGCTATTCGGGTGAGCGGTCACGCCCGTTCGTGGACCTGGTGTCACGGGTGGCCACCGAAGACCCGACGCGGGTAGCCGACCTCGGCTGCGGATCAGGCACCCTGACCGCGATGCTCGGGGAAAGATGGCCGGACGCCTCGGTATCCGGATTCGACTCGTCTCCCGAAATGGTCGCGCAGGCCCCTACAGACCTACCGGGAAACGTCACCGTCGAGTTGGGGGACATCATGTCCTTCGACGCCACCGGTTACGACGTGGTCGTCAGTAACGCTGCATTGCAGTGGGTTCCGAGCCATCGCGAGCTGATCGACCAGTGGGCGGACACCCTGGAATCCGGATCGTGGCTGGCGTGGCAGGTGCCGGGTAACTTCGATGCTCCGTCCCATGCGCTCATGCGAGATCTCGCGGAATCAGCGGAATGGAGTGAGCGACTGGGTGGCGTCCTACGCGGCCCGGAAGGCGTCGACAGTCCAGTTCAGTACGCGCAGCGTCTCCAAGAACACGGATTCGACGTCGACGCCTGGGAGACGACGTACGTACACGTGCTGGCAGGTGCCGACCCGGTGCTCGGATGGGTACGGGGGACGGGGTTACGGCCCGTGCTCGACGTTCTCGGCGAAGCTGACGCTCCGGAGTTCGAGCGTCAGTATTCCGATCTGCTGCGGGAGGCCTACCCCGCAACAGCCGCCGGAACGCTCTTTCCGTTCCGGCGAGTGTTCTGCGTCGGACGCAAGCGGTAACTACTCGGCTGGGTTGCGGTCAGCCGATCACTGCGCGGTGACAAAGCCTTCCGAGACCAGCCAGTCGCGGGCCACGTCCGCCGGCTCCTTGCCGTCGACGTCGACCTGCCGGTTGAGTTCGGTCATCACCTCGTTGGTCAGTCGCTCCGAGATCGGTGCCATGACTTCTGCTACCTGCGGATGTGCTTCCGCGAAGTCCTTTTTCATTACCAGTGCCGGATTGTATTTCGGGAAGAACTGGAGATCGTCGTCGAGCAGAACGAGATCGAGTGCGATGATGCGACCGTCGGTGGTGAACACCTCGCCGAACTTGCACTGATCGCCATCGGCTGTCGCCTGGTAGATGATGCCGGTCTGCAGGATCTGGCGTTGGGCACGAGAGGCGTCGAAACCGTATTTCGCTGCCAGGCCGGGATATCCGTCCTGGCGGACGTTGAACTCGGTCTCGACGCACGTCACCGCAGCTCCGGGATCGGATTCGACCAACTTCGCGTAGTCGGAAACGGTCTTGACACCGGTCTTCTCAGCGGTCTCCTTGCTCATCGCCAATGCATACGTATTGTTCATCGGCGCCGGATCGGTCCACACCATGTCGTTCGCAGCAAGGTCCGCATCGCGGACGGCCTCGAACTGCGCCTGCGAATCGGGAAGCGGTGTCTCGTTGCCGAGGTAGTTGATCCAGCCGGTTCCGGTGTATTCGTACGCAAGATCGATCTGGCCGTTCAACTGTGCGTCACGGGTGCTGTTCGAGCCCTGGATGTTCGTGAGGTCTCGAACATCCGCGCCCGCAGCGGCCATCGCGAATTCGATGACGTACCCGAGCACGATCTGCTCGGTGAAGTCCTTGGAGCCGACGGTCATCTTCACACCCTCGAGCTCCGGAACCGGCTCGATGCTGCCGGGGCCGACGGCCAGGGGCAGTGCGCCACCGGACTCGAGACCACACGAAGCGACAAGTGTGAGGCCGATAGTGGCAACCGCGAGTTTCCAGCCCCACGTTCTGGTGATCGAAGTCTTGGTCATCGCAATCCCTTGGGCCCGAGATAAGTTTCGGCGAGCGCGCCGAGCCAGTCGATCAGCAAGGCCAGCGACACCGCCAGTACGGCACCGACCACGAGGGTGACGTTGTCGCGGAGCTTGTATCCGGTGTCGATCAGAATGCCGAGTCCGCCGGCACTGACCAGGAAGCACAGCGTCGCGGTACCGACGGCCAGAACGAGCGAAGTACGCAGTCCTGCAAGGATGTACGGGACGGCCATCGGGAACTCGAGTTGACGTAGGACCGTGAGCGAAGACATTCCCTGCCCGCGCCCCGCATCGATCAAGGTCTTGTCCACTTGCTGGTAGCCGAGGATGGTGTTGCGCAGCACCGGAAGCAACGAATAGAACGCAATGGGAAACACGCCGATCCAGAAGCCGGTCGTTCTTGTCGCGAGATAGAACAGCACGAGCAGGCCGATGGCAGGCGCTGCGGCTCCGATGTTGGCTATTCCCACGAAGAACGGTGCCAGGCGGGTGAATTTCGGCCTGGTCAGCAGGGTTCCGAGCGGAACCGCGATGGCGACGACGATGATGACCACGGCGGCGGTGATCAGTACGTGCTGCCAGGTCAGAGTGACGATGTTGTCGAGGTTGATGCTCGCCTTCTGCGTCGCGTTGAGATCTCGGCTGAATGCCCAGATCAACACGCCCGCAACCAGGATCAGGACGATGACCGGCTGGACATACAGTCGCATCCGTTCCGCACGGCGCGTGGCGGCGTTCTCGGCCGCACCCAGATCGGGGGCGTCCGGTTCCATCTCAGGCGCGGAGACGCGCTCCTCTGTCGTGGCAGTCATGTTCAACCCTCGACGTTCTCGGTGTCTGGCTCTTCGTCGTGGTCGTGCGCATGCTCCTCGCGCATTTCGGAAAGATGGCTGACCAGTGTGTCGATGGTGATGAGACCGACGTACTCGCCACGCCGTCCGGTGACCACGGTGGACGCATTGCTCTCTGCGAGAAGAGCTTCCAAAGCATCCTGCAGGGTGGACTGGATGGACACGGCTTCGCCGATCTCGTTACCGACACCTCGAAGAGTCGACGCATGGGCGAGGTGGCCGGGCGAGACCCAGCGAAGCGGCCGTCCGCGCTGATCGAGAATCAGGGCCCACTTCCACTTACGCGCTGCGAGTGCGGTTCTCAAATCATCGACCGAATCGGTTTCGCGGGCGGTGAGGCACTGCTTGAGTTTGATCTGGCGCACGCGTGTCAGGGTCAGCTGCTTGAGCGAGGCGTCCGCCCCGACAAATCCGGCGACCATGTCGTTTGCGGGATTGGCGAGAATCGCTTCCGGAGTGTCGTACTGCATGATGCTGGACTGATTGCCCAGCACGGCAATACGGTCACCGAGTTTGACTGCCTCGTTGAAATCGTGCGTGACGAAGACGATGGTCTTACCCAACTCCGACTGCAGACGCATCAGTTCGTCCTGGAGCAGGCCGCGGGTGATCGGATCGACGGCACCGAAAGGTTCGTCCATCAACAGCACCGGAGGATCGGCAGCCAGCGCCCGCGCCACGCCCACACGCTGTTGCTGCCCGCCGGACAATTGGCGAGGGTAGCGGTCGCGATAGGTATCGGGATCGAGGCCTACGAGGTCGAGCATCTCGTCGGTGCGCGCTGCGATACGTTTCTTGTCCCAACCGATCAGACCCGGGACAGTCGCGACGTTCTTCGCAATCGTGAAGTGCGGGAACAAGCCTGCCTGCTGGATCGAGTACCCGATGCCACGGCGGAGCTTGTCCGGGTCGATCGACAGCGCGTCCTTGCCGTCGATGGTGATCTTGCCGGAGGTAGGTTCGATCAGGCGGTTGATCATGCGCATCGTCGTCGTCTTGCCGCAACCCGAAGGTCCGACGAAGACCACGATCTCACCAGCCGGAACAGTCAGCGAAACATTGTCCACCGCTGCAGCTTTCTGGCCCGGGTACCGCTTGGTGACGGACTCCAGGACGATCTCGACCCCGGATACCTTCTGATCTGTGGATACGTCAGACGGAATGGTTTCAGTCATTGCAGCCCCTTCGAAGTAGTGAGACGACCGATGACGACGTAGATTCCGTCGAGAATCAGAGCGAGAATGACGATCAGTACGGTGCCGACCAGCGCTTGCGGAACAGCATTCGGGCTACCGACACGCGAGAGTCCGGAGAAGATCAGGTTTCCCAGACCAGGGCCTTTGGCGTACGCCGCGATGGCGAGGATGCCCATGAGCATCTGTGTACTGACCCGCATGCCGGTGAGGATCGACGGCCACGCGATCGGTAGCTCGATTCGACTCAGTACGTGCATGCGATTCATTCCGACACCGCGGGCTGCGTCCGTGATCGCCGGGTTGACTGCATCCAGACCGATGATCGTGTTCCGAATGATCGGGAGCAGGGCATACAAGATCAACGCGGTGATCGTGGGAGCGACGCCGAGACCGAGAATCGGAATGAGCAGTCCGAGGAGGGCGAATGAAGGAACCGTCAGGATCGTGCTGGCCAACGCCGTAGCGATGGAGGATCCCGCCGGGCTCCGGTAGACGAGAATGCCGATGATCACGGCGGCGATCGTCGCGATGATCACGGACTGGATAACTGCTGAAACATGAAGGTACGAGTCGGTCAACAACTGTTGTCGTCGTGCAACGACAAAATCCCATAGCGCGCCCATATTTCCGAACCCACTTTCTTCGGACTTCTGCTCGCTCGAACGTCTTCCCTCGACACCGACCGGCGCACAAGGGCTTTCCCCACAGCCTCCGTAGGCCGAGGGGTTTCCCTCGACTGTCGTCCAAAAACTGAGATACTGCAACTAATTCCGATTGCAGCGTGTCGGATGTTGTTCTGGACGTGAGATTTTGCGAGACGCGGGTATGTACCCACTGCGAGCAGAGTTGAAACGCGCTGGAGATGGCAAAGCGGGAGAGTTCCGCAGAACTCTCCCGCATTGCTTGATTTGTCCGAATTGGCCTCAGGCCCAGCTGAGCGCATCCTCATCGGAGAGGCGCGGCAGACGATCGAACCAGGGGTTCTCACCGGGATGGCCGATGTTCACCACGAGGATCGTCTTGAAACGTCCGTCTGCGAAGAATTCGCCGTCGATGCCGTCGGCGTCGAACCCGGCCATCGGGCCGGCGACCAGACCCTGTGCGCGAATCGCGAGGATCACATAGCCGGCCTGAAGTGCGGCATTGAACCGACTCGTCGAACTGGCGGCAGCCTCGTCGGATTCGAAGTAGTCCTTCATCTCCGGGCGAATGGGGAACAGGTTGGGGATGTGCTTGTAGAACTCGGTGTCCACCGCCAGTACGGCAACTGCAGGAGCGGCCTCGGTCTTGGCTTTGTTGCCGTCTGCCATGTGTTCGACGAGGCGTGCTTTGCCTTCCTCGGTACGAACGAACAGCACACGTAGCGGATTGGTGTTGGCCGCGGTCGGTGCCCACTTCGCGAGCTCCCAGATCGCAGTCAGTTCGTCGTCGGTCACAGGTTCGTTCGAGAAGGAGTTGGCGGTGCGAGCCGCAGTGAAGAGGAGCTCGCGGCCGGCTTCGTCGAGTTGCTGGGCGGTGAATGGGGTGGCTGCGTCGAGAGACATCGGGGGTTTCCGTTCCGTGGTAGCTCGACCGAGCATCACCCGGTAAAGCTAGTTGCTAGTAAAAAAATAGTGCCTACGGATACGTTAGCACTGTGGCTAGGATGGTGGGGTGGCAAGCAAGAGCGAAGCGGGACACGAGCCCCGCGCATGTGACGGGGCTCTGGCCCGCGCGTTCGGCTTCCTGGGCAAACGGTGGAACGGCGTCATTCTCGGCACGCTGCTGAACGGGCCGGCGGGATTCTCCGAACTCAAGCGCGCGGTGGGCGGGATCAGTGATTCGGTGCTCTCGGAACGCCTGACGGAGTTGGCAGGGGCAGGCCTGGTGACGAGGAGCGTCGATGCAGGTCCGCCCATCGCCGTGGAGTACGAACTCACAGCGTCGGGGCAGGCGCTGCTCCCCGCTCTCAGTGAACTGACAACGTGGGCCGCCGAAAATCTGCCACCCGAGAGTTGCTCGAACTGAGCGCTAGCTCGAACGGCAGTTCAGCGACTGCGCGGGTCCTGTTTCTGCCAGTTGATATTTCCTTACCGTTTTTCCCGGGCGATACTGGCCGAACATTTGTCGGTTCGGGGCTGCCTGGGGACGCCGGGTATGGCTCTTTTCGTGCTGCTGTTCGCATGGCTGAAGGAGAACGGCCGCCCGGTGTTCTCGACGACTCGACCTATCAATCGCCTGACGGACTTCGAAAATTCGGCCGGACGAAGTCGGAAGTGTGGTTCCGGAACAAGAAGGCATACAACGCCTCTCGGATTGACGACGCCGCGGTCGAGGCCGCAAACGGGTAGTTGGTGCGGGTGGCTGGGCAGATGTCGCCGCCACGGGTGGTGACGTGTCTGCGTTCGGAAGCGCAGACAGATTGGCCGGCATCTCAGGGTCTAGCGCCTGTGCCGCGAGATTCGGGCCGAGTCAGTGGAAATCTGCGCCGGCTGCGCAGGTACGACCGCAGGCTGTTGCGGGCCTTCTATCTGTCCGCGCAGCACAGTATCCGGCACAACGCTCAGTCGTAGGCTTTTTGTACCCGCAAACGGGCCGAGGGGCAGTGTCATACGCAGGCGGTTCTTGCGTTGGGAGGCGGAGACTGAACGTGTGGTGGGCGCTCCTCCGCGATAACGCGATCTATCAACTTGGACCGACTACCGCCGCGGCTGCGTGAGCGCCCTAGCGACTAACGCAGTGCGGTAGATGTATGTGCGCCGGGGGAGTGTGGCTCGTAGCGCTGAGAATCCACGGTGTTGTGACATGTCCGAGCCCGCTATGGTTTCCGGTGATGGACCGGCCGTCGATGCTGCCTGCACCCGAGGCCACCGCCGGCTGAAGGAGACAATACTGTGCTGCATCTGCGTGTCATCTCGCCGAGTGAGCGGACCGGAGATGTGCTGAACATGTTGGCCGCCGAACCTGGGGCTACTCATGTGACACTCGCACTCAGAGCCGCTGTCGATCCGCCGGGAGATGTGATCGAGGCCGATGTAGCCCGCGCATGCGCGAACGACGTGCTTGCCGCGTTGACTGCTCTGGACCTGGTGAGGGCTGGCGGTATTTCGTTCGAGCCGGCGGGAACCATGCTGTCCTTCTCCGCAGAACGGGCGGACACTGCGGCCCCGAGAAGACCCGACGAGAGAGTGGTGTGGGAGCAGTTGCTCGGTCAGGTGCGCGAAGGTGCCCGACTGACTCCGGCGTTCCTGGCCTTCCTGGTGATCGCGTTTTTGCTCTCGGCAGTCGGTGTTGCCACGGCGTCGCCGCTGACCCTGGTCGGTGCAATGGTGGTGGGGCCGGAGTTCCGGCCGCTGGCAGCGCTTTCAGTGGGTCTGGTACGTCGAGACAAAGATCTCGTGCGAAATTCGATTCGTACCCTCGCGATCTCGTTTCCGGCCGCGATGGCCCTCACCGGCCTGGCTACCTTGCTGTGGATTCGTCTGGGCTGGGTCGGAATCGGCGATGTCGAGAACGCCCGCGCATTCGACTTCATCTACGAGGTGGGGCCGTTCTCACTGGTGGTAGCACTGCTGGCGGGAGCGGCTGGCATGCTGGCAACGGTCACCTCTACCTCTACGGTCCTGGTGGGGGTGTTCATCTCGGTGACGACGGTGCCAGCTGCGGGATTGGCGGTCGTTGCGGTCTTCGCAGGTAAGTGGAATGTCGTGCTGAGTTCGCTGGCTCAGCTCGGTGTCAATCTGATCGGTATCGTGCTCGCTGGAGTAGTTGTGCTGCTGCTGTTCTCGTTGCCCCGATCCGGCCGCCAATGGAAATCAGTCACGCGCCGGGACGCCAGGCCTGGCACATCGCCGTAGGCGCCTGACCCACTGCCGGAACTGGACTTTCGAGGCTTCAGGCTGACAGCTGTCTTGCGGATCGGTGGGAATGTCTGCGCCGACAAACGTCGCGACAAACAGATCCGGCATGCGAACTGTCGGATCTGGGTACCGCTGTCTGTACCGATCATGGCTTCCAGGCTGGTTGCAGCGACTGGAAAAGGGGATCAATCGAGACGCAACCGATTGGCCGCATGACTTCACTCAGACCCTTCGGACCTGCAGCGCCGGCGGCTCTGCCGGAGGAAACGGCCTACCGCAGTGCTTGACAAGACTTGTCGAGATTCTCCTTGGTAGCGATGAAACATCTACGCAACGTAGATGCAACGTAACCAAAACTAGTGTTCTGGATCACACAGTGTTCGTGTGGTCGAGAGGCCTTTGGTCACGAATCTGTGGGCAGAACGGGTCCTGGTTCGCTACCGGTGGTGGATGAGGACAAGGTTCCGCGGGTTGAGCACACAGCTCGCGGAACCGCCCAACCACACGCCCCGACGAGGGCACCGGCCGACAGGAGTTCAGGTGTCCGTAGTTGCGGAAGTCTCGGCGATCGATTTCGCGGAGACCGAATTCGATTGGGCACAGCGATCGACGCTGATTCGTGAAGTCGACCCACTCGTTCCGGGGCCACCATCCTTGGCGATGTGTCTGAGCGAACCGACGCGCGGACTGGTCGACATCGCTTCACTGCTTCTCGCGGCTCCGTGGTTGCTTCGATCGCCGCGTGGGGACGGGCATCCGGTCCTCGTTCTCCCCGGATTGCTGACTTCGGACGTTTCGACTCTCGCCTTGAGGACATACTTGAGCTTTCTCGGATACCGGGTTCACGGTTGGAATCTGGGTCTGAACACCGGTCCGACGGCGACGGTGGTCGACGGACTGCCTGCCGCATTGGCCGAGGTAGCAGATCGATACGAGCAGAAGGTGTCGGTAATTGGCTGGAGTCTGGGCGGTATCTACGCTCGAAAGCTGGCGAGGGACCTGCCGGATTCGGTGCGTCAGGTAGTGACACTGGGAAGTCCTTTCGGTCTCACCAGTCTGGAGCAGACGAGAGTCGGATCTCTCTACGCTCGTTTGTCCGGCAATCACGCGATACTGCCTCCGGTCGACGGCATCGAATCCGAACAGGGATCGCCTATTTCCGTTCCCGCCACGTCGGTCTACTCCAGGCACGACGGTATCGTTCCATGGCAAGCGTGCTGTGAAACCTCGGCAGGCCTGTCGGAAAGCATTGCGGTGCAAGGCAGTCACATGGGGTTGACCCACAACCCGTCGGCGTTGTGGACCGTTGCCGATCGTCTGGCGCAGGACGTCGACAACTGGCAACCTTTTGCGGCTCCGAAACGGCTTCGACGCATGTTTCCCTGCTGAGGTGCGAAGCTGAGGTCCGAGGCCGGGGTGTGGGGGAGAACCCTGAGTCCGACGCGGGGACGGACTCGTACCTGAGGACACACCGCGTCGGAAAAGATGGGTCCATGGCCTGATGCGCACAGGTGGATCGGCAGCGGATAGTGGAGGTCGACGCGGATGAACCGCGAGTTCCGTTGAAAGGAAACAACACATGACCTCCCCGATGAATACCCGCAAGCTCACCCGCGCCCGCTCGGGAGCAATGTTCGGTGGGGTGTGCGCCGGAATCGCTCGGTACTTCGGTTGGAAGTCGTCGACTGTCCGCTTGCTGTTCGTACTCTCGTGCCTGCTGCCCGGCCCGCAGTTTCTGATCTACATCGTGATGTGGATTTTCATTCCTCGTGAGCAGATCTGACCGAACCGCTCAACGGCGGCGGTCTTTCAGACATTGCTTGGCCTCGTGCAATTCCTCCGAACTCAGTGGAGGAAGGGGCAGTGCGTCACGGTGCAGGCCCTCCGTGCGTAGGCCGTCGAGCATTACCGAGAGGTATCGACGCCACACGGTCGGGTTGACGGGCTGAGCAAATTCGGTGACTGCGCCCACCATGAAGATGAGGCCGAACAGGTCCGTCGGTACGGCGTCGGTGCGCAGCATCCCGGCCTCCTGGGCCCGGTAGAAGATCCTCTCGACCGACGGTTCGATGATGGATCGTTGGCATGCGACTTGCTCGCATCCCTCGTCGGTTCCGTTCAGGACGTCTTTGAGTCCGCGGTTGACCGACATACGGCTGCAGGCGAATTCGGCAAAGGTGACAAGTCCGTCCCACGGATCCGGATTGGCAAGTGACGCGTCCGCGGCCGCTGCCATGTCGGCGAAGTTCTGCTGGAAGACTCCGTCGATCAATTCTTCTTTGCTGGCGAACCGCCGATAGACCGTTCCGACGCCGACCCCCGCGCGCCGGGCGACGTCGTCGAGTGTGACGTCGATCCCTTCTTCGGCGAACAATTCACGTGCGGCGTCGATGATCAACTGCCGATTACGTGCAGCATCGGCGCGAAGGGGGCGCTCCATTGCGGTACTCATGTCCCCACTCTACCCGCCAAGTGGAGACAGCCTCTCCGTTTTCGTGTAGCGTTTTTGCTAACCGGAGAAGCCATCTCCGCATAGGTTGGGCGAGGGACTATGTCAGACATTGCTGAACGGACTGAATTCGAGCAGTCCTCAGCGCCTTCAGGGGACAACCACGCAAAGCGGTGGCTGGTTCTCGCGGTTCTGGGAATTGCGCAGCTGATGGTGGTCTTGGATGCCACCATCGTCAACATCGCGCTGCCTGCTGCGCAGCGCTCACTGGAGTTCGGTGATTCGGACCGCCAGTGGATCATCACGGCATACGCATTGGCGTTCGGCAGTTTGCTGCTACTCGGCGGTCGATTGAGCGACTTGTTCGGGCGCAGGCGAACTTTCATCGTCGGCCTGATCGGCTTCGCAGTCGCTTCCGCCATCGGTGGCGCAGCCGTCAACTTCGAAATGCTTGTTGCCGCTCGTGCCGGCCAAGGCGTATTCGGTGCGCTCCTTGCCCCGGCAGCCCTGTCGCTGCTGTCCGTGACATTCACGGATCCAGGTGAGCGTGCCAAGGCGTTCGGTATCTTCGGTGCCGTTGCCGGCGGTGGTGGCGCCATCGGACTGCTGCTCGGCGGCGCACTCACCGAGTGGGTCGACTGGCGCTGGTGCCTCTTCGTGAATCTCTTCTTCGCGGCGATCGCCCTGGTCGGTGCAGTCCTGTTGCTCGCGCCGCACACCAGTGACTCGCGACCCAAACTCGACATCCCCGGAACGATCCTGGTGTCGATCAGCTTGTTCAGCATCGTCTTCGGATTCTCGAAGGCCGAGTCGGACGGGTGGAGTGCAACTCCCACTATCTCGTGGCTCGTTGCCGGCGTCGTGTTCATGGCGGCGTTCATCTACTGGCAGACCAAGTCCGAGCACCCACTTCTTCCGCTGCGGGTGGTCCTCGACCGAATCCGGGCGGGCTCGTACCTGGCGATCTTCCTTTCCGGCGCAGGCATGTTCGCAGTCTTCCTGTTCCTGACGTACTACATGCAGCTGATCCTCGGGTACAGCCCGATCATGACCGGCCTCGCATTCATGCCGATGGTGTTCGGAATCGTGACAGCGGCAACGCTTTCGACAGCGGTTTTGCTGCCGCGCGTCGGTCCGCGACTGCTGATCGTGAGCGGAATGGTCATCGCGGCGATCGGAATGACGCTGCTGGCCCAGATTTCCGTGGACAGCACCTATGCAGTACACATTCTGCCGGGGCTCGTCGTCACCGGACTCGGCATGGGCAGCATTTTCGCCCCGTCGATGCAGGGAGCAACTTCAGGCGTGCATCACGAAGATGCCGGCGTCGCATCTGCCACGGTCAACACGATGCAGCAGGTGGGCGGCTCGATCGGAACTGCACTGCTCAGCACGATTGCCGCCTCGGCTTCCACCAACTACCTGGTGGGCCGCGAGATGAATCCGCTGACTCAGGCGCAGGCCGCCGTCGAGAGTTACACCACGACGTTCTATTGGGCCGCAGGCATATTCGCGGTCGGCGCGGTCTTGACCGGACTGGTTCTTCGGAGTGGACTGCTTCCGGATTCGCCGGAAGGTGAACCGGTAATCGCCCACTGACAGCAAATTTCGGGGTCGACGCCGCAATGGCGTCGACCCCGAAATCGACTCAGCAGTTCTTCCCGGGCGTTGCCTGAAACCGATGAAGGACGTGATCGAGTTGCTCGGAGGACAGCGCCGGCACGGGCAGTTCCCGATGGTCGGTGCGGGACGCGCAGAGTCCGTCGATCATGAACCCGAGTGCGCGGCGGTAAGCCTGAGGGGCCTCGTCGCCACCGAACTTCTGGGCCATCTTGACGACCTGCATGAGAAGCGGAATGTCGTTGACTTCGAAGTCGCTGCGCAGGGTGCCCTGTTCCTTGGCTCGATTGACAAGTACCGCAGTGTGTCGAGCGATCCCGGCGCGCGCGCGCGCGAAGGTGTCGGACGTGAAGCGTCCGTCCATCAGGAGATCGCCGAATCCGCGGTTGTCTGCCATGCGCAGAGAGATCACGTCGAGAAAGTAGACAAGACCTTCCCAGGCGTCGGGCATCTCTCGGGCGGTGGCGGCGATCGTTTCGATCTCGGAACACCGCGTGTCGAACAGTGCCTGGATCAGTTCGTCCTTGCTGGCGAACCGGCGATAGACGGTGCCGACGCCGACGCCGGCGTGCTTCGCGACGTCCGCCAGCGTGGCGTCGAGTCCTTGGGCAGCGAACACCTCGCGAGCGGAGTTGAGGATGCGCTCGAGGTTGGCCTTGGCGTCGGACCGAAGGCGCGGCTGTGAGCAGTCGGCCGAGGTCCCCGCATGAGAAGCGTCGGGGTGTGTTGTCGGCATCCTCACAGTCTACGGCACTAAGCGGAATGATCGATTCCGTTAGTGCTATATTACTAAGCGGAACGTGTGGTTCCGATTGTCCGTATGAGAGAAGCCGATATGAGCACGTCTGACATCTGGGTCGGGAGCAATCCGATCTCGATGGTGGGTACGCGGAGTGCAGGTTTCGCGGCAACGAGGCTTCGCGCCCTTGCCGGCGACGGCGCCTTTGCTCAGCTCGTTCGTTTTGCCCTCGTCGGCGGAGCCAGCAACATCTTGTACTTTGCCGCTTTTCTGGCGCTGCGCGGTGACGGAGCGCTGGTCGCCAACGCAGTTGGTGCGGTCTTGAGCACCATTCTGGCCAATGAGCTGCATCGCCGGCTCACCTTCCATGCCGCGGATCGCGTCAACTGGTTCACCGCGCAGTGGGAAGGTGGTGGACTCGCACTGGTCGGGTTGATCGCCAGTTCTGCCGCCATCAGTGCGCTCGGCTTCCTTCTCCCGGGCGCCGACGGGCTTCTTCAAGCCGGGCTTGTGATCGCCGTGAGCGGAATTGTCGGTGGCCTGCGATTCGTCGCCCTTCGCGGTTGGGTGTTCTGAGCGGTTCTCGAATTCGGATCGGACTCGGCTCGTAGGGAACACTGAGACCCATGAGCCTTTCGATAGCCGACTCCGGCATCCGTCTGGCTGTGCTCTGCATCGTCATGGCACTTGTCGCCACGCTCGTCTACCGATTCACCTATCTCGGTAGCGTTCGGGTGGTCCCCGGTGCCCTCGCTCGTGGCGCTCTTCAGTTGGCTGCGATTTCGTTGATCCTTGCCGCCGCCTTGGCCCACATCTGGTCGGCGCTCCTCGTGCTCGTCGGCATGTTCGTTGCAGCGTCTTTCACCGCGGCACGACGCTCGAACGCGGGGACGTCCGGAGTTTGGCTGACCATCGCGTTGGCGTCGGGAATCGGTGTGGTTCTGCCACTGATGCTGCTGTCCGGAGTGGTTCCGCTGCAAGGCGTCGCTCTGGTGCCGATCGGCGGCATTGTTCTGGGTGGCGCGATGACTGCAACATCGATGGCAGCCAAACGCGGACTCGACGCCGTCGACGACCGGTACGGGGAAGTGGAAGCAGCACTGAGCCTTGGATTTTCCCAACGCGATGCGCGGTGGGAGGTAGCCCGCACCGCTGCCTCCGATGCTCTGCTGCCTGGAGTCGACCAGACGCGCACCGTCGGCCTCGTGACATTGCCCGGAGCCTTTGTCGGTGTGTTGCTCGCGACGGGATCGGCCGTTCAGGCCGGTGCTGTGCAAATTCTTGTATTGGCAGGGTTGTTGTTGGCACAAACCTGCTCGGTGGCCGTGGCGTTGGAACTCGTCGCCCGCGGTTTCGTCTTTCGAGGTCAAGCTGTCAGGCCTGCGCGAGTTCGTTGATCTTGTCGCTGCGAAGGACGCGGCCGGGAAGATCGGGGGTGTTTGCCGCGAGGGTGATCATTGCCCTGCCGATGTTTTCACTGGTGGTCACGCTGCTGGGCCACACCCTGCGTAAGAGTGGGTGGAGAGGCACGGAGATTTGATACGACCGTTTCGATTCGTGAATCGTCCATGTATTCGACCAGCACTCTGTTGCCGACCATCACAACGGAACGGACTGGAGATCATCCGGCCGGAATGGCCAACTGAACGCTTGACCTGCAATTATGAGTCCATTTTGATCCGACTCGCGACTAAAGTCCCTACAAACCGGCTGGACGGTTGGCTGAAAATAGTTTTATGGACGAAGGAGTTGATGAAATACACGTTCTCGGATCGGAGTCCGCCGGTCGAATGGTAGAAGCGTCGGCGATCATCGTTCTCGGTGCGCTCTGTGCAGTAGTCGCAGGTTCGGGTGTGTTCTTTGTCGTCGGATCGATTGGTGGCTTCGCCCGATTGCTCTACCTGGTTGTTCGTGGTCCGCTCAACTCTTGCTCGGTACCGGTGTCGAATGTCGAGCTGGCGCCTTCGAGAACGTCATGTGGTCGTTGATGCTCCCGAACGTCGAGTGAAGACGATCAAGGATGTAGTTCTGACGCATGTTCCACGGTGACTTCGATCCCTGCTTCGGGAACTGTTCCACAGCACGCATGACGTACCCCGACGCCAGGTCCAGGATCGGCCGCTGGTCCATCTCTTCGCTCGCGTGCGGCACGCACTTCGAATAGCCGCGCTTGTCCATCTCCGTCAGCAGTCGGCAGACGTACATCGACGTGAGATCTGCTCGCAGAGTCCACGAGGCGTTGGTGTAGCCGACGCACATCGCGAAGTTCGGTACGTCGCTGATCATCATGCCCTTGTAGGCGTAACGATCACCGAGGGTGACGGGTTCGCCGTCCACTTCGATCGACATCCCGCCGCACGCTTCCATCTTCAATCCTGTTGCAGTGACGATGATGTCAGCTTCGAGTTCGCGACCTGACGCGAGACGAATTCCGGTCTCGGTGAAAGTGTCGATGTGATCGGTCTCGATCGAGGCCTTGCCGGATCGGAGGGCTTTGAACAAATCGCCGTCCGGTACGACGCACAAGCGTTGATCCCAGGGATCGTAGGTGGGTGTGAAGTGAGGATCGAGTGGGATCTCTTCCGGGAGTTGGCGACTGATCGCGAGGTTCAGCAACCGCTTTGCGCGCGCAGGACTGCGCCGGCACAGTTGGTAGAAACTCAGGTTCACTACGATGCTCTTCCATCGAGCGATGCTGTGCGCGAGTTGATTCGGCAGTACTGCGCGAATGGTGTCCGATAATTTGTCGCTGGACGGCAGAGCCAGAATGTATGTCGGTGATCGCTGGAGCATCGTGACGTGGCTTGCGTCCCGTGACATCGTGGGGACCAATGTGACTGCGGTGGCGCCGCTTCCGATCACAACGACCTTCTTGTCGGAGTAATCGAGTTCTTCGGGCCAGAACTGCGGGTGCACAACCTCGCCGGCAAACGATTCACGTCCGGGGAAGTCGGGGGTGTATCCGCCCTCGTAGCTGTAGTAACCGCTGCAGAGATAGAGGAAGTTACAGGTCAATGTTTCGTCTTCGTCGCCGGTCGTGACCGTGACTGTCCACGTCGAGTCCGCTGACGACCATGATGCGGCCGTCACCTTCCGGTTGTACCGAATCTTCTTGTCGATCCCGTTCTCTCGCGCGGTGTCGCGCACGTACCGGAGGATCGAATCACCGTCGGCGATTGCTTTGGCATCTGTCCACGGCCGAAACGGGTAGCCGAGCGTGAACATGTCGGAATCCGATCGGATGCCAGGGTATTTGAAGAGGTCCCAGGTTCCGCCACTGTTCGCACGGGCCTCGAGGATTGCGTACGACTTGCCGGGAAGCTCGGTCTGGAGTCGATACGCAGCACCGATGCCGGACAAGCCGGCGCCGACGATCAGGACATCGAGGTGTTCGGTGCTCATCAGTTCGGACTCCGTATCGATCGTGTGGGGCCACCGGGCAGACTAAGTGTTCGATCTCCACACTACTGAACGATGCTCAGTAAGGCGAGGATGACCATGTGATCGTCGGCGGTCGGATAGCCGCACACAGTGGTTTACCTGCGGCGTCGGTGAGGCCGAGGTCTCCGTGGAGCATGCCGGAAGCGTCGGCCTCCTCGGCGATGTGCTCGGGGATCGCGTCGAGCATCAGCTTTGCGCGCCGAAACATCTCGAACGTCTGGTCATCGGATACCGTCACCCAGGACAGGTAGATGAAGCGTCCGCGAGGTGGACCCTGGATGTATGGACCGAGTAAGTCCCAGGCACCGGACTTTCGCTCCAGACTCGCTGTCAGTTCCCATCGCACTGTCTCGGTATCTCCCGGTACGAGGTCGAGGATTTCGTGTGGCTTGCCTCGGCGCTGAACGCCGACGTGGATGTTGCTGCGCTCTTCGAAGGTTGCGGTTTCGGAACACTCACGTCCGGGCAGGCTGTGACCGGTGATGATGATCTGCATATCGACATCATGCTCTGCATAGGTCGGGAGGGGTTGGCGTGGTGAGTCGTTCGGGTAGAACCTCTGTTGCGGCCGTGGTGGCGAGCATTCTGTTGTCGGGTCTCGGGTGGGGGTCAGGTGTTGCAGTGGCGACGGCGGACGAACCGGAAGTCGCGGGCGCGCTGGAGTCCTATGGCGAACTCTCGGCCGCAGTGTTTCCGGTCGGCGCCGGTGAGACGCAGCGGGTCGTCTATCGAACTCTGCGTACCGCTGACAGATGGGGAGAGTCGTCAGGGTCCGTATTTCTGCCGGAAGGCGCCCCACCGGCGGGCGGTTGGCCCGTCATCTCCTATGCCCACGGAACTTTGGGCAGTGCGGATCAGTGTGCACCCTCGTCGACCGGACTCGGTCCGGGCGAGATCGAACCGATCGAACGCTGGTTGGAGCAGGGGTACGCGGTGGTCGCTACCGACTACTCGGGAGTTGGTACCGACGGGGTGCTGGCCTATCTCGACGGACATGCCGCCGGGGCGAATGCCGTCGACATCGTGCGGGCCGCGCACGAGTTGTACGGCAATGTGCTGAGTCCGCGGTGGATGGTCGCGGGTTTGTCCGAAGGTGGTCATGCGGCGTACTTCGCGGGACACGAGGCCACCACTCGTGCACCGGAATTGGATTTCCGCGGCTCGGTCGTTGTTGCCGGCCCCACACACATGGAAGGGCTGTTTCCGTTGGGCGGACCGCTGTTTCCCGACTTCGGCATCACCGGGCTGGTGGGATACGCGCTGTACGTTCTGGCCGGGATCGACGATCAACGACCCGAAGAGAACATTCGCGAGGTTCTCTCGCCGCAGGGGATCGAGTGGATGGAAAAGGCTCGGACACTGTGCGCCGGAGATCTCGGCCGCCACATTCGCGCCGAACGAATCCAATTGAGCTCGTTGTTTTCTCGGTCGGTATGGACGCCACGCTTCCACGATCTGTTTCGCGCGATGATGCAGGTGCCGGTCGACGGCTACGACCGTCCACTGCGCGTGGTGCAGAGCGTGTCGGACACAACGGTTCCTGTCGCCCTTACCTGGGCGCAACTGGTCGACATGCGTTCGCGGGGAACGCAGTTCGAGTATCAAGAACTCGCCGGAATCAGCCACGGTCAAACGACGGTCGCTTCGATGGACCAGACCATGGAGTTCGTCGATCGATTGATGAGGTGATGTCCTGGTGGTGTGGTTGTCCAGGGTGGCTGTTCAGCGCATACGCCGCGGACCGTAATCGTGGCCACCGTTGGCGAACCACACGATTGCCGCAATCGCGTACAGGATGCAGACCAGGAGTAGTAGGCCGCCTGCGATCCACAGCGAGATCTGACCGAGCCGTTTCACTCGATCGGACGCATACCGCGACCCGGCCACATCGCCGTCAGCCCACAGCGGATACACGTTGAAGGCGTGCGTGAAAGCGGAGAAGGAAAGCGGCCAGAAGAACAGCAGCGAGACCACTGCCCAGCCCGCATTGACGGGTGGTCGAATCGGGTGCTGAGGAACGGATTGCTGGACAGTGGGTTGATCCGGGGTGGTCATGGGGGCTCCTGACATGAGGTGGCCCTTTCGACGCTACTGCGATGGAGCTGAAGAATCACTGAAAAACGGTGTTCGGTGATGCGATGTGGATCAGCGGCGTAAGTGTGCTGGATCAGCCGCATTGCCAGTCGTGACCGCTGGTGGTGGTTCCGGGTCATTGTTGTGCAGACGAGGGGTGTTCACGTCAGCGCAACTCGATTCCGCTCCGCGAGCATCCTCGCTACCGGCAGGACGTCCTTTGCTGCCATCTCGATACGTTCGAATACCTCGGGATTGAGGATGGTCGTTCCGTCGAAATCACCGGAGCCGAGATAGATTCCGACCGGAGCGGTCAGCGCTTGGAAGAAAGCGAACAGTGGCCGCAGGGCATGATCCAACACGAGAGCATGGCGGTCGCTACCACCTGTAGCGGCAAGAATCACCGGAGTGTTGGCAAGCGCGTACTGGTCGACGAGATCGAAAAAATGCTTGAACATTCCCGTGTACGAACCGCGGAACACCGGTGACGCCGCGATGACGATATCGGCGGACTCGACTGCTGCCAGCGCTTCGGCGGTCACTGAGTCGACGTGATCGCGATCCAGAGCAGATGCAAGACCTGGAATCAGATCCACGATCTCGAAAACTCGTGTGTCGATCTGCTCGAAGTCTCCCAAGGTTTCGACGATCAGGTCGACGAGGGCACGAGTCTTGGAGGGTTTTTGGAGATTGCCGACAACGGCAACAATTTTGAGCGGTGTGCTCATCGAAACTCCTATTCTTGGGACGACTTCAGTGATTCGATTTCCTTACGCACAACGGGGGCTACTTCGGTGCCGAGGATCTCGATCGCACGCAGCATGTCCTTCTGTGGCACGTTGCCGAACCCCATCTGGATCATGATGCGGTCATGATGGAACAGTTCGTACTGCGCCATCGTCTTGTCGATGATTTCCTGCGGGCCGCCGAGGAAGAACGCACCCGCGGTGGTTGCCTGCGCTTCATATGCCCTGCGGGGCATGGGAACTCCGTTTCCGCGCTGATGATGATTCTGCATCCACCCGGCCTGGAAGTACGGGTACGACGTGTCGAGTGCTGTTTGCTTCGAGGTATCGACAAATCCTGGCGAAGCAATCGAGACAGCCAGTTTCTTCGGATCGTGTCCGAACTCCGCTGCAGCCCTGCGGTATAGATCGACGAACGGTTCGAACTGTTGGTAGCTTCCACCGATGATGGCCAGTGAGAGGGGCAGGCCCAGTTTCGCGGCACGGACGACAGAGGCCGGAGTGCCTCCGACTGCGATCCACACCGGAATCTGACGGTCCGGGCGGGGCGTCACGTCACCGTCGATCAGTGGTGGGCGAAGTTGTCCTTCCCAGTTGATCGGGTTTTCGTCGCGCAGTTTCAGTAGTAGATCAAGCTTTTCGGCGAAGAGTTCGTTGTACTGGGACAAGTCGTACCCGAAGAGCGGAAATGACTCCGTGTACGAACCTCGGCCGGCAATGATCTCGGCACGGCCTTCGGAAAGCAGGTCGACTGTCGCGAACTGTTGGAACACACGTACGGGATCGTCGGAACTGAGTACGGTTACGGCGCTGGACAGCTTGATGTTGTCGGTAGCCTGAGCCATTGCCGCGAGCACAACGGCAGGGGCTGAGACTGCGAAGTCGGTGCGATGGTGCTCGCCGACGCCGAAGACATCGAGTCCAACCTGATCGGCAACGGTTGCCTGCTCCACCAAATGACGAAGGTGGACACCGGGATTCATCATCGCGCCGGTGGTGGGATCTGGGGTGAGTTCACCGAAATGGTAGACGCCCAATTCGAAAGCCATGTTGTTTCTCGCTATCTGTTCGTGGGGGTGATGGAAAGCTGTTCTACGTGCGCATCGCATGCGCCGCCTTGATTCGTGTGATGTGTGGCAAGTCGGGAGAAGAAGCGTTCGAGCACCGGAAGCTCCTCGGTTTCAATGAGATCGGAGAAGTATTCGGCGATCCCTCGCGTGTGTATGGCGGACGCTTTTCGAAGCGTCTTCTTGCCCGCAGGCGTCATCGATACCGTCACGACGCGTCGATCGTTGTCCGGTCTAACGCGCTCCACTAATCCGGCCTCGACCAATCGATCGACGACGCGCGTCACGCCACTGGTGGTGACCAGGACCAGTTCGGCCAGATCGCCCATTCGGATCGTGTTTCCCGGAGCTTCGTGCAGTCGGAGCAGAACGTCGTACTGGCCAAGGGTGAGCCCGGTGGTGGTTCGAAGATCCGCCTCCATCTTGCCGAGGATGACGCTGTGGGAGACGACGAGGTCGCGCCACACACGACCACGTACGTGTTCATCAGTTGTCATCGGTGACGCCCTCCATTTATTTGCGACCGCAAGTATTGCTTACTCAAATAATACGCGTGCGACCGTCGAACTATTCCCTGCTCTTATTTGCGCTGGTAGCGAGGTATTGACTCGAACTCATGTTCGAGTATTGTTTGGGGAGGGGATCGGGGGATTCAATGAGTGTCTTGTTGTCGGATGTGGTGTCGGGTTCTGCGGTGGGGTTACGCGGACGCCTGTGGCGGTTGTCTTCTGCCGAGTTGCGTGCTGCTGCTGTCGAGGCGAGTGCGGAGATTCTGCGCCTGGAAGCGGTGCGTGTGGCGGTGGTGGACGAGTTGTCGTTGCGCCCGGATGATCAGGTGATTGCCAGCCGTGGAGTCGGGTCCTGGTTGGCGGCGAACACGATGCTGCAGGTTCGGGACGGGAAGAAGATCGCCGCGCTGGGTGCGGCTTTGCGGCCGTTTCCGGCGGTGGCGGCTCGGTTCGATGGCGGGGATTGCTCGTTCGATCATGCTGTGTTGATCGTGGCGTTCTGTGAGTCACCGCCGAAGGGCATGCCGGAGGAGGCGCTCCCTCGCTGTATCGATTTGTTGTTGGCTGCCGCGTCGGGGGTGGAGGCGACGACGACGAAAGTGCGGAACGTGATCGCGACGTTAGAGCGCATTTTCGAATCGGATGAGATTCCGCCCGCCGAGGATGTGGATCGGAATGAGTTGCGGATCGCGTCGACGTTGAACGGTCGGGTGGTGGTGCGTGGGGATTTCGATGCCCTCACCGGTGAAATGTTGTTGTCGGCGTTGTCGAATCTGACGATGCCCACCCCGGCACCGGATGGGACGCCGGATTCTCGGTCGGCGGCGAAACGGACGGCGGACGGGTTCACGGAACTAATCCGCCGGTATCTCGATTGCGCTAAGACCGGAACCGATGGTGGTCGGCGTCCGCACGTGAATGTGCACATCAATGCTCGGGATCTGGTCGAGCATCGGGATTGTTCCGCACAGTCTTCGGATTCGGGTGATGACGGCTCACTGGACCTGGCCGATCTTGATGTCGGGCACATGCCGTGGCTGGGGCCACTGTCCGTCTCGCAGACCAGACTCCTCGGCTGCGACTGCTTCCTCTCCACCGTCCTGCTCGATGGCCACGGCGCACCCTTGGATGCGAAACCCGGAAAACGATTGGTCACCCCCGAACAGCGAGTGGCCTTGATCGCCCGAGACAAAGGCTGCGCGTTCCCGGGGTGTTCATGTGTGCCTGCCTGGACGGATGCGCACCATATCCGGCACTGGGCGAACGGCGGCCCGACGGTGATGAACAACCTGGTCCTGCTGTGCCGTTCACATCACCGACTGATGCACCGGAAATCCGGGTTCGTCGGCAAATGGGAAATCCGAATCGGCGCCGACAACAAACCCTGGTTCATCCCGCCGCCCTCGATCGACCCCGGACAGCAACCCAGGCCGGCGAACACCACCTTCAAAACCTGAGAGGTCAAACCTCTTTGGCGACAACAGAACACGGACCGAGCACCGCATCGAAGGGATCCTCCGATGCGGTGCCAACCGGCCGTGGAGGAGTCGAATCAGCGCTTCGAACGCTTGTGGCGGTACATCTCCGCATCGGCCGTATCCCAAGTCTCGGAAAGGCTTTGGGTCATGGAAAAGTCGGCTCGACCGATCGAACAACAGACGTCGGCATTCCGGAACGCCTTCTCCAAACACTCGAGCAGGTAGTCGACGGCGCGCGGCTGTGTATCGGGCAGAGCGATTCCGAACTCGTCTCCGCCCAACCGTGAAACCACCGCACCAGGGTGCGCGCACGCTGCCAAGATCTTGCCGGCCCTTTGAACGTATTCGTCGCCCGCGGCGTGGCCGAGTTCGTCGTTGATGGTCTTCATGCCGTCCAGATCGACGATGATGATAGCTCCCGGATCGGCGAATTGGCGGTACCGAGTTTGCTCGGCCTCGAGGATGCGATTCCACCCGCGCCGATTGAGAAGACCTGTCAACGGGTCGGTCTCGGCATCGAGTTGCGCAGTTTCGGCCAGTCGGACTGACTGCGCGCGCTGATAGTCGACATCGAGAATGGTTCCGAGAAGTCGGCACAGGAGATTGAGGAGGGCTAGGTTGTCCTCGAGTGCGGAGTCGCCCGCACTCGGGTCGGCGCCACACAGAGTGCCGAAGAGACTGCCGTCGTTGTGGAGGATTGGGATGCTGACGTATGCGCCAATGCCTTCCCACCTGCCATCACGGGACAGTGCGCGCACGAGCGCCCGATTCGAAGAGACTGGCGGCGCATTTCCGAGTACCACCTCGCTGCATATGGTGTTTGGCCAAGCCCGGGTCTCGCCGACTTCGATGTGGAGTGGGTTGGGTGAGACGGTGAGAAAGATTTGATTGGACCCGTCGAACCGCGTGATCGACCACAGTGCCAGCGGAAGATATTCGTCGAGGTAGGACACGACCGAGCGACTTGCGTCGTCGAAATTCGTCAAAGGTGGCAAGAGTGGCAACATCGGGATGGTGCGCGTCTGGCCGTGCGGCATTTTGACCTCCTGATCGACCCTAGGATTCTGTCGATGTTCAGGCTCTTGGTCCCGCGTGCGACAAATCTTCCACGAACAGTCTGCCTCGAGAATCCTCGCGATTGCTGAAAGTGTGCTGTGATTCTTCCGACCGCGGGGCCGTTGATTCTTTGGTGGCCAGCTAATCTTCCGGTATGGAGCTGGCGCGTGGAGCGAACACAGTCGTTGAGGGAACTTCGCTGAAGGTGGCGGTGAACGGTAGCGCCCCGGGCACGGTAGACCTGATGGTGTTCCAGCTCGACGAACGGAACGAAGTACGGGACGACGCAGATTTTGTCTTCTTCAATCAGCCGGTCTCACCCGAAGGCGCGGTGCGCTTGGAGTCCGGCGGCGTCATCGAAATCGACATTGCGAGGTTGCCCGCTGACATCCATCAGCTGAGTGTTGCCGTGGCACTTGATGCGGCGGCAAACGGAACCCTGTCTGCTGTCGGGGGCCTTGGGATCGTGGTGGAGCAGGTTGGTTCCACCGCCATCGCGGCTCAGGCTTTGGGGTTGACGAGTGAGAGAGCAGCGGTTCTCGTCGAGATCTATCGCCGCGGCACGGGCTGGAAGCTGCGAAACGTGTCAGCTGGCTGGGACAGCGGATTGGCGGACCTGGTAACAGCATTCGGCGTTTCGGTCGACGAGGAACCGCCGGCTCGACCCGCCGGCTCTGCTGAATCGACAGGCGGTATCCGGACCGTGCCCGACGAAGCCAAACTCTCCATGGTGAAGCGGGAGAAGCTGGACCTCCGAAAGCGCGAAGTGGCCAAGGTCCTGCTGACCAAGGGTGGCAACGGAATTCGGGCACGGGTGGTCCTGGTGATCGACAAAACCGGAAGTATGGCCAAGCAGTACCGCACCAGAGTGGTGCATCGTGTTGTCGAACGCATGATTCCCGTTGCGATCCAACTCGATGACGACGGCAAGCTGGAGCCGTACTTGTATGCAGTCAGCTTCGTCAAACTTCCCGAGATCTCTGTCCATGACGCGGAAGAGTGGTCGGATACCTACCTGCACTTGCGCGGCTCGCACGGCGGATTCAACTACGACAAGATCGGCGCCGCAAATCGTGAAGTGCCGATCATGACTGAGATTCTTTCCGGCCTGACACGTGGTTCCGCGCCGACGCTCGTCCTGTTCTTCACCGACGGTGGCTTCAGCGAGCGCAAGGAAATCACGAAATTGATGCGCGAAGCGTCTGGGCTCCCGGCCTTTTGGCAGTTCGTCGGAATCGGCAAGGCCAACTACGGAGTGCTGGAGAAGCTCGACGACCTCGACGGCAGGGTGGTCGACAATGCCGGATTCTTCGCGCTGGACGACATCGACACCGTCGACGACGCCCAGTTGTACACCCGTTTGCTGAGTGAATTCCCGGATTGGCACAAGGCAGCTGTAGCCGCGGGCATCACAACGCCGTGATTTAGCTGGTCGAAACCAACTGCGGTGCATTCTCTTTCAAGAATTCGTCGATGTGCGCCCAGGTGGAGTCTCTCGCGGTGGGGCCGGCAACGAGCCCGAGGTGACTTCCCGGCGCCTTCTCGAACCGGACCGACGGCGCTCCGGTGAGGACCGACGTGATCGCTTCCACCGAAGCGATGGGTGCAATCACGTCAGTGGTGCCGCCGATCGCGAGAACGGGAACGCTCAGAGCTGACAGTTTGATCTCGCGTCCGGCAAGCGTGACGGCGTCGTTGTAGAGATTGTTGCCGAGCATGAGTTGTTCGCAGATCTGCTGAAAAGCCTTGCCAGGGTATCCAGGCATGGCTGCCATGAACTTGTCTATCGATTCCATGCGAGCCAGTGTCTCGGTGTTGTGGAGGTTGCGCATGATGAACCATGGCTTGAGAACTTCGCGCTGCAACGCCGTCACCTTGTAACTCGCCTGAACGAGTGGAGCAGGTAGTCCGCCGACAAGATTGGTCGCGGACGTGAGTGGGGTGTCGCCCGTGTATTTGCCGATCAGCCTCAAGGGGCTGATAGCGGGAATCTTCGTGTAATCGATTGGCGTTCCGATTGCCGTGATCGATGCGATCGGCAGGTCGGAGTGAGCGGAGCCCGTGAGCAGAGACATGGTCCCGCCGAGGCTCCACCCGATCAGCGAAACCGGTGCGCCGTCATGTAGGTCCGAGATCGTACGGATCGCTTCCGGGATGATGTCGTCGACCCAGGCCTCGAAACCCATCCCGCGGTCGGAGTACCGCATGGTCCCGTAGTCGAGGAGGTAGGGCGTGTTCGCCCCATCCAGTAGGTGCGCGGCGAGGCTTTGGCCCGCACGAAGGTCGTAACAGTCGGCTGAAACCGCGAGGGGCGGTACGAGGAGAACCGGATTACCTCTTGGCCTCCACAATGCGCCGAAGCGATACAGATCGCGGTGTGGACCTTCGCTGATCAGTACGGACGGGGTGCGTTCGGTCTTCTCGACACCGTCGCCGAACGAGAGTCCCCATGCATTGCGTGCTGCGGTGTCCAGCGTCGGACGCCACGTCGCGATCAAACCACTGATATCGAGCACTGGTTCCCCTCGGAGTCGAATCGGCGGACGGCCGAGTCAGCCGCGCTCGGTGTATGTTACCTGCCTTCACATACATCGATCTCGGGGGTGTAAAAACCCAGCTCGGCAACGGAGCCACCGTGCCGAGCTGGGCTGATCGGGGTGATATGGCAGTGATCGGGTGGGGACGATCAGGCGGGGACGATCAAGCCCGTCGCCGCTGTGGCCGTCGCGTATCGCTGTGCAACGTCTTCCCAGTTGATGACGTTCCAGTAGGCCTTCACGTAGTCGGCCTTGACGTTCTTGTACTGCAGGTAGAAAGCGTGCTCCCACATGTCGAGCATGAGCAACGGAACGATACCGATGCTGATGTTGCCTTGCTGGTCGGTGAGCTGCTCGATGACCAGGCGCTGCCCGACCGTGTCGTAGGCCAGTACCGCCCAGCCGGACCCCTGCAAAGTGGTTGCTACAGCGGAGAAGTGGTTGACGAATGCGTCGAAGGTGCCGAAGTGCTCGTCGATTGCGGCTGCCAACTCGCCCTCTGGCCGCTCACCGCCGTTGGGGGAGAGGTTCTTCCAGAAGATGGAGTGATTGGTGTGGCCGCCGAGGTGGAAGGCGAGGTTCTTGCTGAGCAGCGGCGCCTTCGCGGTGATCGTGCCGTCTTCGCGCGCAGCAGCCAACTGCTCGATTGCGCTGTTGGCGCCCGCCACGTACGTGGCGTGGTGCTTGCTGTGGTGCAGTTCCATGATCTCGCCGGAGATGTGCGGTTCGAGAGCGGCGTAGTCGTAATCCAGTTCGGGGAGAACGTATTCAGTCATGTGACATGCCTTCCTTTGAGGAAATGTTGTGAGTCGAGAGATTCCGATAGGTTCGATTGTGATAGACGAGCGGCGTTGACATGTGCTGCGGATCGATGACGTCGACGACGCGTGCAGTGACGATCACTGCGGCGCCACATGTAGTGGCATTCAAGGGAACCGCACGCAGGGCGTGGCCTGTCCCATGTAGGAACGGTTCACCCGTCGAGAGAAACGACCAGGGCATATCGTCTCCGAAGCGCACAGCGCCGCGGGTTGCGAACGTGGAAGCCAGTCGTTCGTTCGCCGAATTTGCCAGGTGAACAACAAAACTGCGGGCGGAAGCGATGACGCTCGCAGAGCCTCGCAACGACTGCAGTGAAAACGCCAGAACTGCAGGATCGGCGCTGATCGAGATCACCGACGATGACGTGATGCCGGCCGGGCCGTCATCGCCCGTTGCGGTGATGATCGAGACGCCGGCGGGATGGTTCCGGAACGCCTCGACGAAGGAGTTTCGGATGGACGGCTCCGCATCAACAGAGTCGTCCGAAACAGATTGGGTGCCAACCAGTTTTGTGGTCACTCCTCGCCCCTCTTCTGTCTCGGGTTTTGCTGCCGTTGCACTGTCTTGTGCAATACCGACGTTAAAACCTCGAGTGCAGTTGAGGTCAAGATGCTGTGGCGGACCTCACCGTCCGAGCTTGGCTGCCAGACGTTCCATGTATCCGACAACCTCGTCGGGGCTCTTGTCCGGAGTGCCGAACATTGCTTCGGTGACACCGATGTCTTCCCAGTGGGCGAGCTTCTCCGAATCGGGTTTGCCTGCCAGGACGGTTATTTCAGGCTCGCCGACTCTACCTGCTTCGGCCCAGATCTTTCGGAGCAGTTCCACGTTTCCGTCGATCTCCTGCTCGATGGGTGTGGTGATCCACCCGTCGGCAGACTTTGCGATCCACTTGAAAGTCTTCTCGTTGCCGCCGCCGCCCAAGAGGATGGGAGGACGGGGCTTCTGAACTGGTTTGGGCCACGCCCAGCTGGGTCCGTACTTCACGAATTGGCCGTCGTACGACGCTTCTTCCTTCGACCACAGTTCGCCCATGGCTTCGAGATACTCGCGGAGTGCGGTCCGGCGTTTGTTGGGCGGTACGCCGTGGTCGGCGAGTTCCTCTGCATTCCAGCCGAATCCGACGCCGAAGACCACGCGTCCGCCGGAAAGATGGTCCAGCGATGCGATGGTTTTCGCGAGAGTGATCGGATCGTGTTCGAGGGGGAGGGCCACGGAGGTGCCCAATCGGATGGTGTTCGTGACCGACGCGGCGGTGCCGAGGGCAACCCAGGGGTCGAGTGTGCGCATGTAACGGTCGTCGGGCAATTCGGCCGACTGGGTTCCGGGGTGATCGGAATCCCTCGAGACGGGGATGTGAGTGTGCTCCGGAACGTAAAAGGCGTCGAATCCATTCGCCTCCGCAGCCTTTGCTGCATCGGCAGGGCGGATGCCGCGATCACTGGTGAACAGGCTGAGTCCGTAGCGCACTGGTTCTCCTTCGATGGTCCGTCGAAAAACTGTAACCTGTTGCATCTTCGTTCGGATAGGTTTCCGGCCCAGTAAATCGATTGCCGACGTGACCGGGGACGTGGTGAACTCGGGCGGACTTGTTGTGCGTCGAGAAGTGGATGCAGTAGTGATGGATGCAGCGGAGATGAATCGGTTGTCGTGGAATGCGGCGACCGTCGCTCACAACAGTCACAAAGGAGACCAGGCACAGTTCTTTCGCAACGGCGGGTCGACCTTGTATCCGGAAGAACTGGCGCTGCTCGGCGAGATCGACGGCTCCTCGATTCTTCATCTGCAGTGCAATTCCGGTCAGGATTCGTTAAGTTTGGCCGCTCTCGGTGCCGCGGTGACCGGCGTCGACATCGCGGATTCCGCGATCGACTTCGCCCGAACCTTGTCCGCGGAATCCGATATTGCCGCCGATTTCGAGCGTGCCGATGTATCTGCGTGGCTCCGCGCTGCTGCCGCTGGCCAGAGAAAGTTCGACCGAGTCTTTTCTTCGTACGGAACGGTGATCTGGTTACCCGATCTCGACGAGTGGGCCGAGGGGATTGCCGGTGTTCTGGCGCCGAACGGTCGATTCGTTCTGGTGGAGTTTCATCCGTTTGCCATGTGTTTCGACGAGAAGTGGTCGCTGACATACCCGTACGGAGGCGGGACTCCCGTGACCGAACCCCGTGGCGTGGGCGACTACGTGGCAGACTCGGCCGATCTCGTCTTGCCAGGCGCTGAGGGAAACGGAGTCGAGAACTTCGAAAATCCTTTCCCCTCATGTGAATTCAACTGGTCCATTTCCGAGGTGCTAGGAGCTTTGCGGCGCGCCGGATTGACGCTCGAGTCTTTCGACGAGTACCCGTACGCCAACGGTTGGCAAGGATTCGAGGAGATGGCTGAACTCGGCGGCAAGCGTTGGGGAGTCCCGGCCGGACGACCCGAGATCCCGCTCATGTATTCGCTGTCGGTTCGCTTGGCCGACTGACGCCTATTTCCCCCGCATTTGCGGGTAATTGCAGACACAGGTAGTAATTACCCCCATGCCCTCGACGCCACTGACACGACGCATCGCCGTCGACCTGTGCCGTCTTGGTGCCAACTGCTGTTGCTGTTGATTCCTTCCGACTCTCCTGAGTGAGAATGGCGCCGCTCTGTGCGCCTTCGCCCCTGCATATGCGCCCGTTGCTGCATGTGTGCCGGAATTTTCCGTACGTCGAGGAAGAACAGCGATGTCGACTCCTGTCGAAGCAATAGAACCAACATCAGTCACGGAACCGAACCGTGAGCCGCGTCGGCCGTGGACTTCGAGTGCGACCACGGTCGGACTGCCGGTGCTTTCCGTGATCGCATTCTTGGCCCTGTGGCAGGTCGCTGCCGCGAGCGGCACCTGGAGTGAGACCTTCGTGCCGTTCCCGAGCACGGTCTGGCATGCCTTCGTCAACACGATGACCACGCACGACGGAGTGCGCGGCTACCAGGGTTACCTGCTCTGGGAGCACCTCTACATGACGCTGCGACGGGTGCTGGTCGGTGTGATCATCGGCGTCGGATTGGGCGTGATCCTCGGTTTGGCCATGGGATCGGTGACATGGCTGCGGAGCCTGCTCGAACCGTGGTTGACGTTCCTGCGCGCACTGCCGCCCCTGGCGTATTTCTTCCTGCTGGTGATCTGGCTGGGAATCGACGAGGCGCCGAAGATTACATTGCTGGCGCTCGCTGCTCTTCCGCCGGCAGCGGTGGCCACCACAGCTGCTGTGGTCGCGGCGCCGGTCGGACTGGTCGAAGCGGCCAGGGCCCTGGGAGCCTCACGGGCGCAAGTGATCCGGGACGTCGTCATCCCGTCGGCCTTACCGGAAACTTTCACGGGCATTCGGCTGTCGGTGGGTATGGCGTACTCGTCGGTGGTCGCGGCCGAACTGTTCAACGGCATCCCCGGAATCGGCGGAATGGTCAAGGATGCAAGCAATTACAACAACACACCGGTCGTGCTGGTGGGGATCTTTGCCATCGGATTCTCCGGCCTGATCATCGACGGACTGCTGCGGGCTGCAGAGCGCCGCGCCGTTCCCTGGAGGGGAAAAGTATGACTGACAATCAGAAACACGCCAGCAGCAATCTGAAGCGCAGCAGTAATTCGACGCGCAATGAAGGAAGGGCTTCCCGGACGGCGTTCACGGTGCTGATCGGCGTCCTTGCCCTTGTTCTCGGTGCGTGCTCAGTGGATCATTCGGGCCAGGATTCGTCCAAGGAAACAATCCGTATCGCTTACCAGTCGTTCCCGAGCGGCGACTTGATCGTCAAGAACAATCGCTGGCTCGAAGACGCGCTGCCCGAATACAACGTGAAGTGGACGAAGTTCGATTCGGGAGCCGACATCAACACCGCCTTCATCGCCGGTGAAATCGATTTCGGCGCAATCGGTTCGAGCCCGGTTGCTCGTGGCCTCTCGGCACCGCTGAACATTCCGTACCAGGTCGCGTTTGTTCTCGACGTGGCCGGCGACAACGAAGCCCTGGTGGCGCGCAACGCAACCGGAATCAAGACCGTCGCAGATCTGCGCGGCAAGAAAGTGGCCACGGCATTCTCCTCGACCGCGCACTACAGTCTGCTGGCATCGCTGAACCAGGCCGGACTCAGTGCCGACGACGTCCAGTTGGTGGATCTCCAGCCGCAAGCATCCCTCGCAGCCTGGCAGCGCGGTGACATCGATGCCGTCTACACCTGGCTGCCCACGCTCGACGAACTCCGTAAGGACGGAACACAGTTGATCGCCAGCCGTGAGCTCGCGACAGCAGGAAAGCCGACACTCGATCTTGGTGTGGTGTCGACTGCGTTTGCCAAGGATCACCCCGAGATCGTCGACACCTGGCGCCAGGTTCAGGCCCGCGCGCTCACGACGATCGCCACTGATCCGAACGCGGCAGCGGAAGCTGTTGCCGCACAATTAGGCGCCTCGAAGGACGACGCGGCAGCGCAGTTGAAACAGGGTGTGTTCCTCACTCCGGAGCAGATCTCCTCGCCGGAATGGTTGGGCACCGAGGGCGCTCCCGGGAATCTGGCAGTGAACCTGCAGAGTGCAGCGCAATTCCTGGCCGAGCAGAAGCAGATCGACAGTGTGCCTGATCTGGCGGTCTTTCAGAATGCTCTCTATGTGAAGGGGCTTCCCGATGTCCTTGACCAGTAGCGTGACCGCACAGCAGGCCTCGGGAGGATTCGCCCCCGACCGCCCGGGCGCGATCCGAATCGACACCGTCTCGCACAGGTACGGCCACGGTCGAGAGTCCGTCACGGCACTCGGGCCCGTATCGATCGACGTCACACCTGGTGAGTTTCTGGTTCTCGTCGGAGCGTCGGGTTGCGGCAAGAGCACATTGCTGCGCCTGATCGCGGGTTTCGAAAATCCTTCCAGTGGAACGGTTCAGGTCTCCGGATCCGACCCGATTCCCGGGTCGAGTGCGGGAGTGGTGTTTCAGCAGCCACGGCTCTTTCCGTGGAAATCGGTGGGCGGCAACATCGATCTGGCACTCAAATACGCCGGCGTTGCGAAGAGCGAACGCGGGCAAAGGCGTGACGAGCTTCTCGACCGCGTCGGTCTGGTCGGCACTGCGGACCGGCGTATCTGGGAAATCTCCGGCGGGCAGCAGCAGCGGGTGGCAATTGCTCGTGCCTTGGCGGCCGAAACGTCGTTGCTCCTGTTGGACGAACCCTTTGCCGCGCTGGACGCCCTCACTCGCGAGCGTCTGCAGGAGGACCTGCGCAGTGTCAGTGCCGAATCGGGGCGAACAAGTGTCTTCGTCACTCACAGTGCCGACGAGGCGGCCTTTCTCGGCTCCCGCGTCGTAGTTCTGACAAGCCGACCGGGCAAGGTCGCGCTCGACCTGAAAATCGATCTGCCACGAACCGGCGTCGATCCCGACGATCTCCGAGGCTCACCCGAATACGCGGCATTCCGAGCCGAAGTCGGCCATGCGGTCAAGGTTGCAGCTGCAGCGTAGGTACCCTGCGCGTCGACTACCAGGTGGCCGCGTCGATAATAGGAAGGAGAACGTGCAGGACACGACGAACAAGGAGTGGTCATGGCAACTGAGGTGGAGTCCGGTGACCTCGTGCAGGCAGCCGGCCATGCGGGTCCGTGGACGGTAGTCGAAGTTCGCCAGGGGATGGCGCTGCTCGAACACAGTGACGGGCACAGGTTGTCGCGTCGAACGACGACGTTGACCGTCGTCCGCAAGGGCTCGGGCAAGAAGGCAACGGCCGTCGAAGACGGGAACGACGAAAACGGTGCGCCAACTCTGTTCGACTGAAACCGCAGCTCGACTGAAACCGCAGCTCGACTGATCTTCCGTCAGTTCGAGTCGGCGTCAGCTGGAGAAAATGTCGTCTACGCGTTTGTCGAAGTATTCGGCGATTCGGAACGCCAGTGACAGACGCGGGTCGAAGTGTCCCTTCTCGATCGAGATGACGGTCTGGCGTGTGATGCCGAGCGCGTCGGCGCACGCTTGCTGTGACAATCCGGCTGCCGTACGAAGTTCTTGAAGGTTGTTGCGCATCAGATCTCGTCAGATCTCGAATGTGGGGTGCGGTCCCTCGACACTGCCCAGTACCGGATTCCGAAGTCGGCCAGACCGAGGGCTGTAAACATTACGAGCGGCAGTTCGGGAGCGCCGAAGACATTGTGCGCGATCAGCGCGATCCCCATGGCAGTGATCAAGTCGGTGAACGCGCCGAAGCCGGCCTTGCGACTCCATTCTGTTTCGACGGTGTCCTCGGGGTAGGCGGGGGCCTTGTCGTTCTCCGATGGAAAAAGGGCCCACGCCGACCCGATACAAGCCGGTGCCATGACGATTGCGAAGACGATGAAGGCCAACGTCTTCCGATCATCGGCGGTCACTGCTGCGAAAAAGCTGAAGGCTAGCGTTGCTGCGACGCCGATACCGATGATCAGGCTCCACCGTGCCGTGGTGCTCATGAAGCCTCCCAGGTGTAAGAGTTCTTTGACATGCCTGAGCGTAGGTCTACGTGCGCTGGATGTCAAAGAACTCTTACATCGCGCTGAGGGTCAAGCGACCCCGAAAGGCGCTGCGTATGAAAACTTCCCCGTCTGATCGGGGCGGTGCGTGGTGAGGGTCCTGATCTGAAAGTGCTTGCCCCACTCGGCTTCCGGAGACTCGATCCCGGCGTCCGTGCTGGTGACGAACCCGAACTGCGGGTAGTACTCGGTGCTGCCCAGGAGGGCGAGCAGTGGCACGTCCAGAGCGTCGGACGCACCGATCACCGCGTGCATCAGCGCCGAACCGACGCCGCTGCGTTGGTTGTCCGGTGTGACTGCCAACGGGCCGAGGCCAACCGCCTCAACGGGACCGACCCATCCGCGTGTTCCGATCACGAAACCAACGATCTCATCACCGGCGACGGCGACAAGGGACAACTTCGGTAAGTAGTCGTTCGAGGCGAAGAGCTGACGTGTCAGTTCGATCTCGTAGGGAGACTCGCCGGGCGGCGCTTGGTCGGCAAACGCCGCCCCGAGCAGTGAATAGATTGCGTCACGGTCGGAAGAAGTTTCGCGGCGGATGTACATGGCCACGAAACTACCCGCTTCATCTCCGATCGTGCTCCTCGTTTTCGGCCTGACGTGCCACTCGCTTTTCGTAATCCGCACGCCCGTTCGGATCTACCGATGTCAGCGCGCGGCGATCGTCGATCACCCGGCGTCCGATGTTGATCATCCATTCGGGTACTACAGCGTCGATGAGGTCCCAGCCCGCAAGGTAACGCGGAACAGTAGTTTCGGCTCGCCGGTGCGCGACCGTGTCGACGACAGCTTTGGCCACGACCTCGGGTTCAACCGTCGGCATGCCCTTTCCGAGTGGCACACCGGAGGAGAGCCCGGTGCGCACCGCGCTGGGCAGGATGGCGCTGACGCTGACGCCGGAATCTGCGAATTCGACACGAGCAGAGGCGGAAAGGCCCACCGCACCGAACTTGCTTGCGTTGTACACGGCCATTCCTGGCACCGGTAGCTTGCCTGCCATGGACGCGATGTTGACGACGTGGCCGCGTCGCCGATCCACCATGCCGGGCAGCACGGTGCGCATCCCGTGAATCGGGCCCCAGACATTGACGTCGAGGGTTACTCGACTGGTGGCGTCGGACTCGTCGAGGAAGCTGCCGAGCGGCATCACGCCCGCATTGTTGACCAGAATGTCGATGTGACCGAATTCGCCGATCACTGTGGAGACGAACACATCCCAGGATTCGCGTGAGGTGACGTCCAGAGCGTACCCGCGGGCCCGTGCGCCGATGGATGCGGCGGTGTCGACGGCCGTCTCCTCGTCGAGGTCGCCGACGCAGACGAGTGCGCCGCGAGCTGCGAACAACTCCGCTGTGGCCCGGCCGATTCCGCGGCCACCTCCGGAGATGACGACGACTGCTCCGTCGAGATCGATCGGCGGGTAGGTGGTGCCGAAAAGGCTCATGTGGTGTACTCCGGTTCGGGGGTGGTGGTGGGCTCAGCGGGGGTGTCGTCTGACGCAGGGTTGTCGGACAGCGTGTGGTTGTAGGCATATGGATCGAAGGCCCGTAGCCGTCGACGCATGGCTCCTGACGACCACGGCCAGTTGAAGCTGTTGCGGCCGTTGACGTCGAAGAAATAGCTTTCGCAACCACCGGCGTTGTAGACCGTGGTACCCAATGCCTCCTGAACTTGAGAGTTGAAGGCTGCCTGTACTTCCGGGCGCACGTCGATGGTTTTCCAGCCGTGCCGACGAGCGTGGCCGATCCCCTGTGCCACATAGTTCAGTTGGGCTTCCAGAATCATGAAGGCCGACGTGTGTCCGGTGCCGAGGCTCGGGCCCAGCAGAATGAACGCGTTGGGGAATCCGCTGACGGCGGAACCGAAGTACGCCCGCGGGCTTCCCTGCCAATGATCGTCGAGTGATCGACCTTCTCCGTCGAATACCTTTGATGCAATGGGCATGTCGAGGATGTGGAAGCCCGTTCCGAAGATGATCGCGTCCACTTCCGATTCCACTCCGTCGGCTCCGATCACGGTGTTGCCGTGGATCTCTTCGACTGCGTTGGCATGGACGGTCACGTTGGGTCTGCCGAGGGCCGGGTAGTACGAGTTCGACATGAGTAGTCGCTTGCAACCGAGGGTGTAGTCGGGAGTCAGCGCCTTGCGTAGCTTCGGATCGCGCACCTGCAAGCGCAATTGGGCCGACCCGAGTTTCTGCACGATACGCAGGATCCACGGATTGCGGAACCCCAATCCAAGCGCTTCCATGATTCCGTATTCGATGCTGCGTAGAGCCTTGTGCGCTCCCGGTACGAATCGCATGACGGACCTTTCGATCCGCGGTACGTAGTGATCGGGTTTGGGAAGGACCCATTGAGCGGTGCGTTGGTAAAGGTGAAGGGCGGACACGTCGGAGACGATGCGCGGCACGAATTGGACTGCGGAAGCGCCGGTACCTACGACGGCGACGCGCTTTCCGGTCAAGTCGTAGTCGTGATTCCACTGCGAGGAATGAAACACCTCGCCCTCGAACGTTTCCAGCCCGGGGATCGCCGGCGTCAAGGGTTCGTTCCACGGGCCGGCGGCGGCTATCACGAAACGAGCAGTGAGTTCACCGCTGGAAGTTGTGATCTTCCAGAGTGATTGCGATGCGTCCCACTGTGCGGAGAGCATTTCTACCCCGAAGCGAACGTGCTTGTCGACCCCGTGGCGGACGGCCGTGTCCTCGATGTACTCGCGGATCTCCGGCTGCTCCGCGAACAGTCGGGTCCAATCCGGATTGGCGGCAAAGGAATACGAGTACAGGCCGGACGGAACGTCGCAGGCACAACCGGGATAGGTGTTGGCGCGCCAGGTGCCGCCGAGGGAGTCCGCTTTCTCGAGCAGGACAAAATTGTCGATCCCGAGGCGCTGCAGGTGAATTGCTGCACCGATCCCGGAGATCCCGCCACCGATGATCACGACCTCGAAGTGGTCAGTTCTGTTGTTCACTGAGTCTGCGCTTTCACTGGTGGGACGGGGTGGAGTGGAACGGGCGCGCATCGAGTTCGCGTTTCACGCTCGCACGTGTTGTACGTAGGGATGATTCGAAGGTGGCGAGCCGCCGTCGGCCGTCCATGAAGTTGGCGCCCATGACGGCGAGATCGTCGTCGGTGGCGTCTATGCGCAAGACCCTGGTTCCCGCAGCGCGCACCAGTTCGATTTCCCGGTCGAGGCCCTTGGACATGGAGTTCCGCAGGGCGCCGCGTTCGATACGGGCGGCGCCGCGCGCCGGCTTCAGTGTTCGAGATGCCATGGGCGCCAGTACAACCAGCTCGTCGAGTTCGAGGGGGAGCAGGAGGTCTACCGATGTCGTGGACGCCGCGCCGCCGTCGATGTACCTGACGCCGTCGATGGTGACAGGTGGGAACCAGCCGGGAATCGCCCAAGACGCTCGAAGCGCTTCACCGACTGTCGCTTTCGGAGCCCCCTGTGCCCCGAACGCGACCCGTCGCCCGGTTCTGTAGTCCATGGATACCATGTACGCGCACGGATGTGGGAGCCACGAATCGCCAGGGGCAAGAGATTCGGCGAGCGTGGTGAGCCAGGACGGGTCGCCGCCACCACGCGGTGCGATACCGCTCATCCGGCTCAGAACGGGAAGATCTCGACGCGTCACCAGTCGTGGATTGCCGATCCCCAAACTCGGAAGTGGCGGGATTCTTCCGGGCGCCGATGCTGTGTGGGCGAGGAGTTCGGGACGTGCGGCGGGCTCTCCGAGTTGCATGGCTACCAACTCGTCGACGCCGACTCCGCTGCCGAGCATTGTCACGAACTCGGCTCCGGCGGACGTGCCGATGATGGCGGTGGCTTCGCGGGGATCCCAGTCGAGGGCGTCCCGAACCGAGGCGAGGGCAGCAACGGTCCAGGCGAAGCCGAGGGTGCCGCCGCATCCGATTGCCAATCCCCGTCTAGGCGCGCTGTGTCGTCCGGACCCGGGCGCGGTGGTGCCGGTCACTTCTGAAGTCATATTTCGGAGACTATCAGTATCTGAATAACGTGGGTACCCCAAATTGGGGTTTCGGGAGTGCGCCTGCGGTGCGCTTCCGGTATTCGGCTACCGTTGGAATCTCGATACTCAGAACCGCGAGGAGGTTCCGATGGCGCGATTGACCAGGCAGGAAGCGCAGGCGATGACCCGCGAGACCTTGTTGGCGACGGCCGTCGAACATTTCCTCGATCGCGGGTACGCCGCCGCGTCGCTCGATCAGATCGCTGAGGATGCCGGTTATTCCAAAGGTGCGGTGTACTCGAACTTCAAGAACAAGGACGAGTTGTGCGCCGAGGTGCTCGGCCGAATCAGGTTGACCAAGGTCGGCGAGATCACCTCACAGCTCGGAGCCAATTCGACGCTCGACGACGCGGTGGCCGAGTTCGCGCGATGGGCCGAGCGAACCATCGGGGACAAGAGATGGACGTTGCTCGAAGTCGAGTTCTCGGTGCGATCGCGGCACAGCGAAGAGATCCGCGAAAAGATCGCGACGGGTGCCGATCAGGTGCGCGGATTGATTGCCGGAGTGGTGCAACATCTTGCCGAGTCCAACGGCGTGACGCCGGCACTGGACCCGAACGCCGCGGCACTGCGCATACTCAGCGTCGGAATCGGTTTGGGGCTACAGCGTGCGATCAGCCCTGAGCTGCCGGTTGATCCGCTGGTGGATACGTTGCGGGAGATTTTGCTGGGTGGGTGAGTAGAACGCGGAGCATTCCGCCGATCTCGGCGACGGCGGTGCGCGAACTCACGCTCGGTCCCAGAACGTTGACGAAGCCGTGGATGAACCCGCGATAGCGTCGATCGGTCACGTGAACACCGTTGTCGCGCAATCGAGCTGCGTAGGCTTCGCCTTCGTCCCGGAGTGGATCGAATCCCGCCGTGATCACGATGGCCGGCGGCAGTCCGGTCGCGTCGGGGGCGCGTAGCGGCGACACCATCGGATCGAGTCGATCGGCATTGCTGCCGAGGAAGCTGGACTCGTAGAAGTTCATGTTGGCCTCGGTCAGGAAGAAACCTTCACCGAACGTCGTTCGCGAGGGGGCCTTCTCGTGAAAGTCGGTCGCGGGGTAGATCAACAGCTGCGCCGCCGGTGGGGTCTTGCCGTCGTCGCGGGCACGCAGCGCGACCGTTGCGGAAAGATGCCCGCCCGCGCTGTCGCCCCCGACAGCGATGCGCGTCGGGTCTGCGCAGAACTCGTCGGCGCGGTCGACGATATCGAGGTAGGCGGCGTAGGCATCGTGTACCGGTGTGGGGAAAGCGAATTCGGGTGAGAGCCGGTAGTCGACCGAGATGACCCGTGCGCCGGAGGTTTCGGCCAACAGGCGGCACGGGGCATCGTGGGATTCGATGCTGCCCTGTACCCACCCGCCGCCGTGGAAGTAGACGAGCAGAGCGCCGGTGTCGGCTGTCGGGACGTAGAGCCGGGCGCGAAGCGGGCCGTCGGCACCCGAAACGGAGATCTCCTCGGTGTGGACGGGCGTGGGCCTGCCGCCCATCATGATCGCGGTTCGGGTGAGATTGGCGCGAGCAGCGGCGAGTGACTGGGGATCGGTTGAATGCGAGGGGAGTGGCCGCGTCTTCGCGAGCGTGAGCAGAAGGTGTGCGTCGGCGTCGAGCGTGTTGCCCTCGATGACGACGGGTGGTCCGGTGATTCGACGTTTCACCGCGCTGGGCAGTGCGAATGCGGCTGCCACCAAGGATGCTTCGGCGCGATCTCGAATGCTGCGGCTGCTGGCCTGCTTCACGGATTCCGACACGTGGCGCAGACTACCAAGCATGACTACTGCGGCACTGTCGATCACGCAGATCGAGAACACACATCTGGTTCGGTGCGGTCACGCCAATTGGGTCCTGGTCGAAGAGGGGTCCGATCTGACCTTGATCGACGGCGGATATCCGGCCAACGGCACCGACGTCGAACGCTCGATCGAACAGATCGGTCACCAGCTCGGGGATGTTCGGGCAATTCTCGTCACGCACGCGCACATCGATCACATCGGTGGGATCGCGGACATCGTGACTCGGCTCGAGGTTCCGGTCCTGATGGATCCGTTGGAAGTGCCGCATGCGAAGAGGGAGTATCTGCAACAGTTGTCGCCGGCCGGAGTTCCGTTGCTGTTGTGGCGGCGAGGTGCTCCGAAATGGCTTCGCGACGTGATCGGAGTCGGCGCGTTGAAAGGTGCGGAACTGCCTCGGGCACAGTCCTTTGCGTCCGGTGGTGCGCTGGACGTTCCCGGTCGGATCGTGCCGATTCCCACTCATGGGCATACCGACGGCCACAGCGCTTACCTTGTTCCCGACGCAGGAGTGATCGCGTCGGGTGACGCTCTGGTGACCGGACACGCGACGTCGAGCGTCGCCGGACCACAATTTCTGGTGTGCCCCTTCAATCATGACCGTGAAGCGACCGACCAGGCGTTGGACAATATCGCCGGTGCACCTGCCGGCGTGCTGTTTCCCGGACACGGTCCGGTTTACGAGGGCAGCATGACTGCCGCGGTCGAACAGGCCCGAGCGGGTCGGACAAGGATGCGTCCATGACTACTGTCGAAACGGTCGACGAAGGTGCGGTGCACGGTTTCCTTCATCGACCTGCTTCTGTGTCCTTCGCGTCGCCCGTCGCCACGCTTGCACTGACTCACGGCGCGGGAAGTAACTGCGACACCGTGCTGTTGCGTGCTGTTGCCGACGGCTTTGCTGCGGCAGGAGCGCAAGTTCTGCGCTTCGATCTCGCGTTTCGGGTGCGTCGAGCTTCGGGGCCTCCGCATCCGTCGCGTGCTGCGGAGGATCGCGCGGGCATTGCCGAGGTGATTGCTGCTCTTCGCAAGGACTACTCGGTGCCCGGACCCGTTCTGCTCGGCGGACATTCGTACGGCGGTCGGCAGGCGTCGATGCTTGCGGCGGAGAACCCGGGACTTGTCGACGGCCTGGTCCTTCTCTCCTATCCACTGCATCCACCGAAGAAGCCCGAGAAGCTCAGAACCGAACACCTGCCCGACCTGAACACACCGACCGTTGTCGTCCACGGATCGAAGGACGAGTTCGCGACAACGGAGGAGATGCGGGCAGCACTCGCCTTGATTCCCGCCGCGACGCGTCTGGTGGAGTTCGAAGGAGCTCGACACGACTTGTCCGTGGTGAAATTTCCGGTGGTGGAGGAGACAGTCGCGGCCGCATCGGCGGTGTTTGCGTTCTGAACGCCGAGCGGGCGGTTGCCCGTGTCGGTGGTTCCTGGTGAGATCGAACCATGAGTGCCCAGCCGTATCAGCCCAGTGCCCTGTCCGACGTCACGGTGAGCGTCGACGGTGACGACACAGTCGTCAGCTTTCCTCGGGTGCTGCCGTATTCCGTCGAGAAGGTGTGGGAGGCGATCACCGACCCTGAGATGTTGGCGCAATGGACGCCGTACACCGCCGATCGGAATCTGAGCCGTACCGGTGATGCGGTGATCACCATGCTCACCGAGGACGGCGCCCCCGAAATGTCGCTGCCGGTCACCGTTCACGTCGTGGAGACCACTCGGCGGCTCGAACACGAGTGGGGCCCGGACGAATTGGTGTGGGACCTGACCCCGATCGAAGACGGTACCCGCGTCGTGCTGACGCAGAGGTCGCGCGCCGAGGGGATGGCGTCGGCGCTCGCTGCGGGGTGGCATCTGTGCTTCGACGTACTCGATGCCCTTCTGGCAGGCGAGCCCTTCGGACCGATTGTGGGTGAACGGGCGCGCGAGTACGGCTGGGACGCACTCAACTCCGGTTACGCGCGACAGTTGGGCATCGACGAATCTCAGGTCTGGTAGCTGCTCAGAGTTTGCGACTGGCAGGCTTTCTGGTGGAGGCTCGCGCGATCAGTTCGACGGGAAGCTTCACGGATTCGACGTTCTTGCCGGAGATCAGTGCGAGTAGGTGCTCGAGCCCGGTCGCACCGATCTTTCGGGCGGGGGACCTGACCGTCGTCAGGGGCACCGGGAGTTGGGAGACAACCGGAATGTCGTTGTAGCCGACCAACGCAAGATCGTCGGGAATGCTCAACCCGAGATCACGGGCCACACCGAGTACGCCGATCGCGATGGTGTCGCTCACCGTGAAGACGGCGTCAGGGCGCGTGTTCCCGCTGAGCAGTGTCGCCGCCGCATCGACACCCCCTTGAACTTCGAACTCGGACGCCACTATTCGGTTCGGCGGCAGTTCCAGACCGGCTTCGGTCAGGGCATCGCGGAAACCCGCGACGCGTTCCCGCGACGTGCTGGCGTGATCCGGCCCCGCGATCACTCCGAGATCGCGATAGCCGCAGTCCAGTAGATGCTTCCCCGCGAGGTAGCCGCCGAGGCGGTCGTCGCCGCTGACAAAGGGAAGGCTTCGGTTGACGGATGACGTCGCCGAGTCGATGTGCCGGTTCAGCAGCAGGATCGGCAGTGAGCGCAGGGGGAGCGAGTCGACGAAATCGGTACCCGGCAGGTGGATGCTGCTCAGCATGAGACCGTCGACCTGTCGGCTCACCAGGAACTCGACCGCTTTGCGTTGCGCTTCCAGATCGTCGGGCGGGCTGGAGAGCAAGACGGAGTACCCGGCTGCGGTGGCGGCTTCCTCGATGCCTTGGAACATGGTGGCCACTACAACGTCTGTCAATCTCGGCATCACGACGCCGATGGTGGTGGTCTTGCGGGTACGAAGGCTGGCCGCCCACAGGTTCGGTTGGTAACCGAGTTCCTCGGCAACCTGACGAACCCGGAGTGCGGAGTCGGACCAGCCGTCGGCGGGCTCGGGCTGACGGAGGACCCGCGACGCCGTCGAGATGTGGACCCCGGCCTGGTCGGCGATTTCGCGCAGCGTCGGCGGACGGCCGTTGCTGCGGTTCGACGGATCGGGCGTCATCTGCGTCGTGGCTCCTGGTGTGCGTCGGTTCTGAGTTGGTTCGGTGTCGGTCGGCTGTTCGGGGATTGACGGGTGCGCAACCGGGCTCTACTCTAGGCGATGCAAACGATTGCGCAATCGTTCTCGCAAAGGATTGCGCCCGAGAACACTGGAGGCCCCGTGACCACGCCGCAGTCCCTGTCCGAGCTTTTTGCCATCGACACCCTGCTGGACGCCGAGGAGATCGCGATCCGCGACACGGTCCGCAAGATGGTCGACGATCGCATTCGCCCGCACGTAGGTGAATGGTTCGAAGCGGCAGCACTGCCGGCTCGTGAGCTGGCCAAGGAACTGGGCGCGCTCGGCGTACTGGGCATGCACCTCGAGGGCTACGGCTGTGCCGGGATGAGCGCCACGGCGTACGGGTTGGCCTGCCAGGAACTCGAAGCTGTCGATTCGGGCATTCGCAGCCTCGTCTCGGTCCAGGGCTCGCTCGCCATGTTCGCGATCCACCACAACGGAAGTGAAGAGCAGAAGGAAGAATGGCTCCCGCGAATGGCGGCGGGTGAAGCCATCGGCTGCTTCGGTCTCACGGAACCCGATTTCGGATCCAACCCCGGCGGTATGCGAACCAACGCCAAGCGCGACGGCGACGACTGGATCCTCAACGGCACCAAGATGTGGATCACCAACGGCTCCATCGCGGACGTCGCCGTGGTCTGGGCTCGAACCGACGACGGCGTGCGCGGATTTGTCGTTCCCACCGACACTCCGGGATTCTCCGCCCCCGAGATCAAGAACAAGATGTCGCTCCGGGCGTCGGTCACCTCGGAACTGGTGCTCGAGGACGTGCGTCTGCCTGCCTCGGCGATGCTGCCCAAGGCTCGCGGACTGTCCGGCCCGCTCGGCTGCCTCAACGAGGCACGCTTCGGCATCATCTTCGGGGCAATGGGTGCAGCACGTGACTGCCTCGAGACTGCGATCTCATATGCACGTGATCGCAAGGTCTTCGACAAGTCGCTCGCCGCGTATCAGATCACCCAGGCCAAGATCGCCGACATGGCAGTCGAATTGGGCAAGGGGCAGTTGCTCGCCATCCACCTCGGGCGCCTCAAGGACGCCGGGACGGTTCGCCCCGAGCAGGTCAGCACCGGCAAGCTCAACAATGTCCGCGAGGCCATCAAGATCGCCCGTGAATGCCGAACCATTCTGGGCGCCAACGGCATCACGCTCGAGTACCCCGTGATCCGGCACGCCAACAACCTCGAATCCGTTCTCACCTACGAGGGCACGTCCGAGGTTCACCAGCTCGTGATCGGCCGCGCTCTCACCGGTGAAGAAGCTTTCCGGTGACGGCAGATGCTGTCGGAGCGCTCGACGGGTTGGTGATCGCTGATTTCGGCCGCGTCCTCGCCGGTCCGTACGCCACGATGATTCTCGCCGACCTGGGTGCCGAGGTCGTCAAGATCGAGCGGCCGGGTGTCGGGGACGACACTCGCAGCTGGGGCCCACCGTGGGTGGGGGACGAGTCGAGCTACTTTCTGTCGGTGAACCGTAACAAGAAGTCGGTCACTCTGGACCTGCGCGAGCGCGAGGATCTGGAGAGTGCACGCGAGCTGGTTCGCAATGCGGACGTCGTGGTGCAGAACTTCCTGCCGGGAACGATGGACCGTCTGGGGCTGGGCTACGACGCTGTCCGAGAAATGAATCCGCGTGCGGTCTACTGCTCGATCAGCGGCTTCGGTGGCAACAACTCTCTGCCGGGATACGACCTGTTGATTCAGGCGGTCGGCGGATTGATGAGTATCACCGGACCCGATCCCAAGACTCCCACCAAGGTCGGTGTCGCGGTGGTCGACGTCATCACCGGCCTGCATGCCAGCGTGGGAATCCTTGCAGCGCTGCGCCATCGCGATCGCACAGGCGAAGGGCAGCACGTCGAGGTCAATCTGTTGTCCTCGTTGCTGTCCGCACTGGCCAACCAGTCGTCCGGCTACGTGGCCGCGGGCGTGGTGCCGCAGGCAATGGGCAACCGGCATCCGAGCATCGCACCATACGAGGTATTCGACACCGCGGACCGTCCGCTGGTCCTCGCGGTCGGCAATGATCGGCAATTCAGTTCGTTGACAGAGGTTCTCGGAGTTTCCGAACTTGCCGCTGATGCGCGTTTCGCGTCCAACAGCGACAGGGTTGCGCATCGAGAAGAACTGTTCGACGCCGTCACTGCTGCATTGGCCAAGGGCTCTGCGGACTCGTGGTTCGAGGCACTGACCGAGCGAGGTGTTCCGTGTGGGCCTCTCAACGACATCGCCGACGCGATAGCGCTGGCGGAACGGCTGAATCTCGATCCGGTGGTGTCCATCGACGACCCGCGTCGCGATGCACCGACTCGGCAGGTAGCCAATCCGATTCGGATGAGCGGCACGCCGGCAACCTATCGGTCGGCCCCGCCGCGGTTGGGGGAGGACAGCGTTCCCACTCCGTCCGGAGTCAGTTGACCCAAGCGAATCGGCCACCGGAATACCGGTGGCCGATCTGCGTGTGTGGCCGACTCAGCTGACCTTCAAGACCAGCTTTCCGGTGTTCGCTCCGGCGAAGAGAAGATTGAGGCTGTCGCCGAACGCGTCGATACCGCCGTCGACGACGTGCTCGCGAGCAGTCAATTCGCCACTCTTGATCCACTTTCCGATCTGCTCTTGTGCTTCTGCGTAGCGATCGAGGTAGTCGAAGACCACGAAGCCGGCCATCGTGGCGCGGTTGACGAGAAGTGACAGGTAGTGAGCAGGGCCTGGCTGAGGTTCGGTGGCGTTGTAGCCCGCGATGGCGCCGCAGATGACCACCCGAGCTCCGAGGCGCAGACGGGAGAGAGCGGCGTCGAGAATTTCTCCGCCGACGTTGTCGAAGTACACGTCGATACCGTCGGGAGCGTTGGACTTGAGCGCCTTGTATACGGATTCGTTCTTGTAGTCGATGGCGACATCGAAGCCGAGGTCCTCGGTGAGCCACGCGCACTTCTCCGGACCGCCGGCGATGCCGATGACCTTGCATCCGTGAAGCTTTGCGATCTGGCCGACCAGACTGCCGACCGCACCCGCGGCACCGGACACGACGACGGTGTCACCGTCTTTCAGCTTTCCGACGTCGAGTAATCCGAAATACGCAGTGACGCCGGGGAAACCGAGAGCGCCGAGCCAGGTCGGTAGGGGAGCGATCGATTCGTCGACCCGAGTGACGTCTGTACCGTCGGAAACGCCGTACTCGGAAGCGCCGAAGGATCCGGCCACGATGTCCCCGACCTGGTAATCGGGGTGCTGTGATTCGGTGATGCGTCCGACGCCGTGGGCGCGCATGACGGAACCGAGCTTGACCGGCGGAACGTACGACTTGACGTCGTTGAGCCAACCGCGCATCGCGGGGTCGAGGGAGAGGTATTCGACCTTGACGACAAACTCGCCCGGTCCGGCGGACGGGATCTCGGCATCGACGTATTCCCAGGTGGAAGCGTCGGGAAGTCCTGTCGGGCGGGCGGCGAGGCGTACTTGGCGGTTGGTCATCTCTCCCCTTCGGCGAAACGAATTGAACTTGAGGCCGGATTCAATATAGGTGATGGATCACGAACTGGGAAGAGTTGGATGAACCGATTGACGACTATGTATGTTCGATCGATGAGCAATGTGGTCGAAGACGCGCCTGGTTGGTTCACTCGGGCGTTGGCAGCGCCGGTCGAGACGGGGTCGGTGGAGGTCGAGGGTGCCTCGGTGCACTTTCGGGCTTGGGGGCCGGCGGGGCCGGGAATCGTGCTGATTCACGGCGGCGCAGCCCACAGTCGCTGGTGGGATCACATTGCGCCGCAGTTCGCCGAGGGGCGCCGCGTCGTCGCTCTCGACTTGACGGGCCACGGCGACAGTGACACTCGCGACGCCTACGCGATGTCCCAGTGGGCTCGCGAGGTGCTGGCGGCGGCCGAGGCCGGGGGAATCGACGGCAAGCCGATTCTGGTGGGGCACAGTATGGGTGGGATTGTTTCTTTCGTGGCCTCGCATCTGCATGGCGAACTGTTGGACGGGGTTGTCATCATCGATTCTCCGCTCAAGGCGCGTACGCCCGAAGAGGAGGCGGCTCGACGCCAGAATGCGTTCGGCCCCAAGAAGGTTTATCCCACCAGGGAAGACGCGATGGGCCGTTTCCGCTTCGTTCCGCCGCAGGATTCGGGTCTGCCTGCGGTGCGTGACCATGTGGCGGCCACGTCGATGGAGGAAGTCGAGGGCGGTTGGTCGTGGAAGTTCGATCCGAATTTCTTTCTCCGAGTAGGCGCCGAAGATGTCCTCGACAGCGAACCACGTTGCCGCGTAGCCTATTTCCGAGCCGAGAACGGCATCGTGTCCGATCGACTCATGGAGCACATGCGCGGATTGTTCGGAACGGAGGCCATCGTGGCGGAGATTCCCGAAGCCGGACATCACGTCATGATCGATCAGCCGTTGCAACTCGTGACCGGGGTGCGAACTGTGTTGAGTGCGTGGTCCGTCGCAAGTCAAGTGCCGGTAGATCAAGCGGCAGGTAACGTCGAGGGAAGGGTAGAAGCATGAGCACGGAATTGACGCTCGAACCGAAAGTCGAAGCTGCACTGAAGTTGTGGCACACCATGATCGAAACCGGCGATCTGTCGGCGCTACCGACGATCGTCGCGCCCGACGCGCAGTTCCGATCGCCCACGGGATTCAAGCCGTACCAGTCCGCGGATGCCGTTGTGCTCATTCTCAATACGGTGATCCAGGTGTTCGAGAACTTCGAGTACCACCGTCAGTTCGCCGGAGCCAACGGTCGACAGGTCGTGCTCGAATTCAGTGCGAACATCGGCGACAAGAGTCTCAAGGGAATCGACATGGTCGAATTCGACGAGGACGGCAAGATCGTCGATTTCGAGGTCATGGTGCGTCCGGCCAGCGGGCTCGCGGCTTTGGCTGCCGAAATGGGTAAGAGGCTCGGGCAGACGCTACCGACCTACAAAGCCTGAACTGAGTCCGGCCAAGGCTCAGTTCGTACTGAATCCGCCGTTGGAGTGAAGGAGTTGTCCCGTAATCCAGCCTCCGGCGTCGGACATCAGAAACCGAACGAGGTTTGCAGTGTCGCCGGGAGTACCCAGCCGGCCGGCAGGAGTCTGGAGGGTTGTGGCCTGTCTGATCTCGGGTGTCATCCATCCTGTGTCGATAGGTCCTGGGTTGACGACGTTGGCTCGTATGCCGCGTGATCCAAGTTCGACTGCGGCGGCGATGACGATGCGGTCGAGAGCGCCCTTGCTGGCCCCGTACGGAAGATTGTGGGCCGCATGGTCGCTGGTGAGTGCGATGATCCGCCCGGCCACCTGACTGACGTCGCGCTGTTCCGGAAGCCGTTCAGCGAACGCTTTGATCAGCAGCCAGGAGGCGCGAGTGTTGACGGCGAAATGTCGTTCCCAGCTCTCGACGGTGGTATCGAGGATCGAGCTGTCGACGCTTTCGCAATGTGAGAGCACCAGCCCACGGAGGTCGTTCCGCGCTGCGGCAGCGTCAACGAGCTGATCGGCCACGTCGGGCGAGGCCAGATCTCCGGGAACGAGGTCGACACGGCTTCCGAGTGCGCGACACTTCTCGGCAATGTCTTGCGGATCGTGCGCTCCGCGCCCGAACCCGACGCGTTCGTCGTAAGGCTCCCAGTAGCCGATAGCCAGATCCCAACCATCCTCGGCAAGGCCCAATGCGAGGCCCGCTCCGATCGACTTGCTCCGACCGACACCGGTGATCAATACGGTCCCGCGCTTGTCAGACACTGCTCGCCTCCAGAGATGTCCTGCAATTCAAATGGGGTGAGGTCACTTCAGATGGAAGCATCACTGTAGCGGGCGAGCTGTCGCCTGTATCGAGCGAGCTGTCGCCGTGCCTCGACCTGACCTGTGTCTTGACACGGCGCTGTTCACAGCGTTTGACTGAGATGCAAGCTCGAGTTGATTCGCCCGACTGCGTTCCGGGAGGTTGACCTATGCGCGGCAATGGAATTGCAGGCAAGGCTTTCTCAGGCGAGGGCTGTAGACGTGGAGCACGGTCTCATCGCGGGACCGTCTCGGTTCTGGCTTTGGTTGGGGTGTGCGTACTTTCGTTTGCCACCACTCAGATGGCCGGCGCGCAACCGGTTGCAGAGAATGTCGATACCGGGTTCGTGATCCCTTTTGCCGGGGCACCGGTCTACGAGAGCGTCGCGCCCACGCAGATGACTACTCCGGATCAACTCAACCAGCCACTCGGTCAGCAGACTGCGGAAGAGATTGCCGCGCAGATCGGACTCGAGCCAGCCGACGCTTTGACCGAGGAGCAGTATCGCGACCTCATGGCCGGTGGTGGGGTCGGTGGCAATCTCGAGGATGCCGAGGTGATCGACGAATGCGCCCGGATTCTCACCAATACGAACGGGCGGCCCCTCTATTCCGGCACTACGCCGTCGGTTCTGGCCAGTTACGGGTTGTACGTGAATCCCGACGGATTGCTGGAGAGTCCGGCCAACGCGGATGCGCCGACGCGACAGGTGAATACGCTGATCGCCCCTGGCGGTTTCGTGGGCACCTGGTTGCGCAACAACGGTGCAACGCACACTCTGATTGCGCTCTATCAGTCGGCATACACGGTGCAGGCAGTCTACGGATTTGCAGCGCAACAGATTTCGGGAGCAGCGCAGCTGGTGGCCAACACCAAAGGCGATGTGAATTCGGAAGTCGGCATGTCGATGGCACCGCCGCTCTGGATAGTGAACTTCGCACTGCTCTACATCTTGAAGCCGTCACTGGCGGCGGCCATGCCTGCGCACTGGGCTCCCATTCCGCCTGCCGTTGCCGACGCCGTGAAAGCGAGTCCCACCGGTCAAGTCGCTTTCAGTGACTACGCGTCCTATTTCGAGTGATCGGTCTGGCGGACAGCGCTCACGAACTTCTCGATCAACGCGTGGTCCTTGACGCCGCGGGAGGATTCGACGCCGCTGGAGACGTCGACGCCCCAGGCTCCGGTGGCATCGAGTGCGTCGCGAACGTTGTCCGGGGACAGTCCGCCCGCCAGGATCCACTTGCCTTGCGGGCGCGATTGCTGTTGGGCCCAGTTCCACGGCACCCCTGATCCGGCGTCTGCGCCGTCGATCAGGAGTTCGTCCTCGCCGAGGTCGAGATTGTAACCGTCGCGGACGTTGCTGGAGACGACCGCGCGGATGACGGTGAGGCCGGCATCGTGCAGCCGCTGCACTTGCTCGGCGTCGACAAGATCGTGAACCTGTACGGTGCGAAGCCCGGTGATCTTCGCGATCTCGAGGATCTGTCCGATCGGGTTGCCGAGAAAGACTCCGATTGCACGGATGTGATCGGGAACTCGCGCGAGCAGAGCGACTGCGAGTGTGGGGTCGACTTTGCGGACGCTCTCGGCGAAGACGAAACCGATGGCGTCGACGCCCAGGCCCACCGTGAGGTCGACCGTGTCAACGTCGCGTAGGCCACAGACCTTGATGAATGTCACCTGATACAGAGTACTAGCGTCGTCGTCTAGCCTCGTGCGTGCGACATTTCTACGCGCGAGAGGTTTGACGTGGACTGGCTCTACCGAATCAGTTTGATCTCGGGACCGCTGCCGGTGATCCTGACTGTCCTTGGGGTCCTGGGTGGCGTGTGGCTGCTCGGTTCGAACGTGCGCTGGTACTACCGCAGAGCGGTGCCGATCGCGGGGCTGATTGCGCTGGTGATCATGATCGCCGTGTGGATCACCGTCGAAAAGGTGATCGTGCCGTTCCCCGATCCCATCGAGATGTCGATCTACGTGTGGATCGGTCTCGGTATCTACGCGCTGCTACTTCTCGGGCCGCGAATCAAGGCGGGCGGAACCGTCGCGAAAGCGCTCCTGTCCGTGATCGCGACGGTTCTGGTCGTCATCACTGCCGCGACGCAGATCAATCTGGTTTTCGCCGCGTATCCGACTGTGGGAATTGCGTTCGGACACGACGATTTCGACCGCATCTCACTCAGTGAAGTTCCCGGTCCGACCGATCCTGTTGTCACCGGCGATCCCACCGACACTGTGTGGAAAGCGCCGGAGGGCATGCCGATTCGCGGACGGGTCACGACTTTGCCTGTCCCCGGGACGATTTCAGGATTCTCCGCGCGCGACGCGCAGGTGTATCTGCCGCCGTCGTACTTCACCAATCCGCGTCCGCTTCTTCCCGTGCTCGTGCTCATGGCAGGTCAGCCTGGCAAGCCCGAGGACTGGCTCCAGGGCGGAAAGCTGACCGCGACAATGGATGCCTTTGCACGAGATCACGAGGGGTTGGCTCCAGTCGTCGTGATAGCCGATGGAACAGGGTCGCAGATGGCCAATCCGCTGTGCACCGACTCGTCACAGGGCAAGGTCGGCACGTATCTGGCAAAGGACTTGCCCGCTGCGGTGGCGAATGCGTTCCAGATCGACACGAATCCGCGAGCGTGGGCAATCGGCGGGCTCTCCTACGGTGGCACCTGCTCACTGCAGATGGCGACCAATTACCCCGAGGTGTACCCGACATTCCTCGATCTGTCCGGTCAATTGGAGCCTTCGCTCGGTGACCGACAGCGAACCGTCGACGAGATATTCGGCGGCGACGAAGCGGCGTTCGTGAAGGTGAATCCGATGGACCTGCTGGCGACTCGGAAGTTCCCGAACTCGGGCGGAGTGTTCGTCGTCGGAACAGATGACAATGAGTTCAAGCCCGGTCAGCAAAAGGTGTACGAAGCGGCCAAAGCGGCCGGAATGGACGCCAGGTATCTCGAGCTTCCCGGTGGTCACAGCTTTTCGGTGTGGTCGGCCGGCGTCGAGCAGGAGCTGACGTGGATCTCGCAGCGAATGGGACTGATCAGCTGAATCCTGTTCCGGTTTTGGAACGTGTTCTATATTCGGTGTGTGGCTGTCGTTCGGCAGTCTCTCGATCGTTCACCGACTGGAGTTCAGGCACATGTACGAGTGGTCCGACACCGACCTGATGTTCCGCGACGCCTTGCGGGGCTTTATCGACAAAGAGGTGCGACCTCACGTCGACGAGCTCGAAAGCGGTGCGCTGCCGCCGTTCGACATCATTCGCAAGCTGTACTCGACCTTCGGTCTGGCGGACATGGCACGCGAGGGCCTCGAGAAGTCGCTGGCACGCGAGCGCGGCGATGCGCCCTCCGGTGACGGTGAGAAGTCGAGCGCCTTCAGCGGCGCCGGCAGCATGGGCGTCGTGCTCAACAGCGAATTGGCCGGAGTCAGCCTCGGCCTGGTCGCATCGTTGGGTGTCAGCCTCGGATTGGCCGCCGGAACTATCCGCAGCCGCGGCACACTCGCGCAGAAGGAACGCTGGCTCCCCGGCCTGGTGACATTCGAGACCGTCGGCGCCTGGGCGATCACCGAACCGGACTCCGGCTCGGATGCCTTCGGCGGCATGAAGTCCTACGTACGCCGCGACGGCGACGACTACATTCTCAACGGCAACAAGACCTTCATCACCAACGGTCCGTACGCCGACGTGATGATCGTGTACGCAAAGCTCGACGAGGGCGATGCGTCGGTTGATCGTCGCGATCGCAAGGTGCTCGCCTTCATCCTCGACAAGGGCATGGAGGGTCTCACCCAGAGCCCGCCGTTCAAGAAGATGGGCATGAACTCCTCACCCACAGGTGAGCTGTTCTTCGACAACGTCCGCATCACCAAGGACCGTCTGCTCGGCGAGACCGAGGACAGCGGAAAGTCGGACGGCAAATCCAGCGCCAAGGAGAGCTTTGCCGCCGAACGCATCGGCATCGCGTCCCTGTCTCTCGGCATCATCAACGAATGCCACCGTCTGAGTATCGAATACGCGAAGTCCCGCAAACTGTGGGGACGCGAGATCGGGCAGTTCCAGCTCATCCAGCTCAAGCTCGCCGAGATGGAGGTCGCTCGAATCAACGTGCAGAACATGGTCTTCAATGCGATCGAGCGCACCGCAGCCGGAGACAAAGTGAGCCTGGCGGAGGCGTCGGCGATGAAGCTGTACTCCTCGCGCGCAGCGACCGAGGTCGCGATGGAAGCCGTGCAGCTGTTCGGTGGAAACGGCTACATGGCCGAGTACCGAGTCGAGCAGTTGGCGCGTGATGCCAAGTCGCTCATGATCTATGCGGGCAGCAACGAAATTCAGGTCACCCATATCGCCAAGGGCCTCCTGGGCTGACACCGGTACGTTTTCGCTTGTCGGTCGATCGCAGCAGGAACCAGATAGTCTTGCTGCGGTCGGCGACACCGCGCCGACGGATCGGAGTAAGCAGTGAACGCGCCGGATCCCACAAATGTTCATCCGATGGCCGGGCAACCGCGTGTGGTGTTGCTGAGGCCGTTGATCGACAACCCGTTGATCGAGGTAGGGGAGTACACCTACTACGATGATCCGGAGTTCGCCGAAGAGTTCGAGACTCGAAACGTGTTGCATCACTACGGTCCCGACAAACTGGTGATCGGAAAGTTCTGCGCCCTGGCCACCGGTGTCACCTTCATCATGAACGGCGCGAACCATCGTATGAACGGTGTCTCCACCTACCCGTTTCCGATCATGGGCGGTGATTGGGCCAGGCACATGGATTTGGTGCAGGATCTGCCGTCACGCGGTGACACCGTCGTCGGGAACGACGTGTGGTTCGGCGGGAACGTGACAGTCATGCCCGGTGTCCGGATCGGTCACGGGGCGATCGTGTCCACTGGCGCCGTCGTAACGCGCGACGTCCCGGACTACGCAATTGTCGGCGGCAACCCGGCAACGGAGATCAAGCGCCGCTTCAGTGCCGAAGACATCGAGAAGTTGGTGCGAATTGCATGGTGGGACTGGCCGATCGAGAAGATCACCCGCCACGTCCGGGTGATCTCGGACGGGAGTGTCGCGGAACTCGAAGCGGTCGAGTGATCTCCGCGCCCGCTAGTTCGTTCGTGTGAGCGAGTAGTTCCGGACATAAAGCAGGGCGGCCGCGAGAAGGCCGACGGCAAGACCTGTTGCGGTGAAGGTGATCAGGTTCGGCTCGAGGTCGAAGTGGATAACGGCGAAGAGTGGTTCTGCAACACGGTCGCGCAGCGTTGTGAGTCGCATTCGACGATCGTCTCATCTCAGCCCGAGATCGAGAGTCTTTGTCGGTGGCTTCCATTAGCGTGTGCGCATGACTCTCACACTCGGCATGATCACCTTCGACAGTCTCGATCCCGGTCCGCTCGCAACGTGGTGGGCAGCGCAGTTGGGCGGAAACATCGTCGAGGAAAACGACGGTTGGTTCTACATCGTCGCGGTCCCTGACAGCGCCACCAACTTCGCATTCCAGAAGGTCCCGGACCCCACCGCCGGCAAGAATCGCATCCATCTCGATTTGGGGAGTCCGGATCTCGACGCCGAGGTGGCGCGGCTCGTCGAGGCCGGAGCTACCGAGCACCACCGCGAGAACATGGACGGTTTCCGCTGGGTGACGCTCCTCGATCCTGATGGGAATCAGTTCTGCGTGTCCGGTCCTCACGCCTGAGCTAACCGATTCTGTGCTCACCTGATTCGTGGCCACTGATATCCCGGACACCTGTTCGGGCATGATGAGAGGCATGACTTCTCAGACTTCTCGGGCGGCTCGGGCCGGGGCGGCTTCTCTGACCGGGGCCGACGCAGACGGCTTGTGCAGCTTCGTCGATTCGTCACCGTCGCCGTTCCATGTGTGCGCGACGGTGGCGACCGAGCTGACGGCCGGCGGGTTCGTCGAAGTCCACGAAACGCAGTCGTGGCCAGCCGAGCCCGGACGGTACTTCCTCGTGCGAGGCGGTTCGCTGATCGCCTGGAGCACCGAGGGCGTGGGAAACACCGCTCCGTTCCGGATTGTCGGAGGTCATACCGACAGCCCGAACCTGCGGGTCAAACAGCATCCCGACCTCACTTCGGCCGGGTGGCAGATGGTGGGCCTCGAACCGTATGGCGGTGCGTGGCTGAACTCCTGGCTCGACCGCGATCTCGGTATCTCCGGCCGATTGAGTGTCCGGGTGGGAAACACTGTGGAGCAGAAGCTGGTTCGCATCGACGACCCGATTCTTCGTGTTCCGCAGCTGGCTATCCACCTGTCCGAAGATCGCAAGGGTGTGACGCTGGATCCGCAGAGGCACGTCAACGGAATCTGGGGCGTGGGTTCGAAGCCCAAGTCGTTCATCGGCTTTGTCGCCGAGCGTGCGGGTGTAGCCGCGTCGTCGGTTCTCGGCTGGGAATTGATGACACACGACCTTGCGCCCAGCGCAGTCGTGGGGGTGGACAAGGAATTGGTCAGCGCCCCCAGGCTCGACAATCAGGGCACGTGTTATGCAGGGACACAAGCACTTTTGGCCGCGGCTGAGTCGCCCGTTCAGCAGGTCCCAGTGCTTGCTCTCTTCGATCATGAAGAGGTCGGCAGCATGTCCGATCGCGGAGCTTTCTCGGACCTGCTGAACACCGTGCTCGAGCGGATCGTGTTGGGACGCGGTGGTGGCCGCGAAGAATTCCTGCAGGCGATGGCCGGCTCGGTATGCGCGTCGGGCGACATGGCACACGCGACGCACCCCAATTACCCGGACCGCCACGAGCCCGCTCATCGGATCGAGATCAACGGTGGGCCGGTACTCAAGGTGAACCAGAACCTGCGCTACGCCACCGATGCGGCCGGTGCCGGCGAATTCGCGCTCGCGTGCGATCAGGCGGGAGTGCCGATGCAGCGCTACGTCCACCGCGCCGATTTGCCGTGCGGCTCCACCATCGGACCGATCACGGCATCACGCACCGGACTGTCCACCGTCGACGTCGGCGCGCCTCAGCTCGCGATGCACTCTGCCCGCGAGCTGATGGGCGCGGCAGATGTCCGCATGTATGCCGACGCGCTCGGTGCGTTCCTCACGCCGCGTAGTTAGAGGGTGGGTAGCTGGGAGCGGGCAGTCAAACGGCTGAGAGCCCAGCGGGTGCAGCCGGTAGATCCTCGAAGAAGTCGGCGCTCGGAGTGAAGAACATCGAGCCCGTCACGGCCGTCGAGAAATCGAGCAGACGGTCGTAATTGCCGCGAGGGTTGCCGAGAAACATGTTCTCGAGCATCCGTTCGGTGATCGCCGGCGTGCGGCAGTAGCCGATGAAAAAGGTGCCGATCTCGTCGTCGCCGAGGCGCCCGTACGGCATGTTGGCACGCAGGATCTCGAGAGCCTTGCCGTTCTCGTCCTTGATTGCGTTGAGGGCTACGTGCGAGTTGGCCGGCTTCACTTCGGACGTCATCTCGATGTCCTCGAGCTTGCTGCGTCCGATCACACGTTCCTGCTCGTCGACGGTGATTGCTTCCCAGTCCCGCATCTTGTGGACGTAGCGCTGGATATGGACGTAGCTTCCTCCGGTGAACGCAGGATCTTCGTCTCCGACAGTCACGGCGGCGACGGCGTCGCGGCCCACCGGATTTTCGGTGCCGTCGACGAAGCCGATGAGGTCTCGGTTCTCGAAGTACTGGAAGCCGTGAACCTCGTCGACCACCGTGGCTGCGCCGTGCAGTCGCTTCGTGATCTGCCGAGCCACCTCGAAACACGCATCCATGCTCATCGCGCGGATGTGGAAGAGCAGATCGCCGGGAGTCGACGGCGCCGAGTGAACGTCACCCTGTAGAGCGGCGAACGGGTGCAGTAGCGCGGGGCGCGGACCGGCGAACAGTCGATCCCAAACCGACGAACCGATGCTTGTCACCACATCCAAACCTGATCCGGGGACGCGCAGCCCCACGGCGCGCTGCAGGCCGGCGACGTCGGCGAGTAGTTCTCGTGTGGTGTTCTCACCACCCGGATTTACGGTCGCGACCAGGAAAATTGCAGCCGGAGTGAGGGGAGTGGTCACCGACTGGGACTGTGCCGTGAGGTCGGACTGACGAACATCCTGGGGCATGCGAGGCCTTTCGAGGGAGAGAGTGGGCCGGCCCTGACTTTAAGAAAACCGACCGGATCACCCAACCGGGGCGGGTGTGACGGGCGATACTTCGCAGGCCCGGAGGTGTTGCGGGTGCTGCCGTCTGCGGAAGTCGTCGGCCCACACCGATAGACTGTCCCCCGGCACGTTCTTTCGTTGGGCACATTCGTGGTGTCCCGCTCCGCGCCGGCTTGCCTCTTGACTCCCGTAGGGAAGGGACCACTCTCCAGTGTCTGCTCACCAGGTCGATACCGTCACGCACGCATCGGCTGATCCCGATGCCGCTCAGCCGTTCAAGGAGCTCGGTCTCAAGGACGACGAATACGCACGCATCAAGGAGATCCTGGGCCGCCGTCCCACGGACGCCGAACTGGCGATGTACTCGGTGATGTGGAGCGAGCACTGCTCGTACAAGTCCTCGAAGGTCCACCTCGGATACTTCGGCAAGACCACCACCGACGAGATGCGCGCCAACATGCTGGCCGGTATCGGTGAGAACGCCGGCGTCGTCGACATCGGTGACGGCTGGGCAGTCACGTTCAAGGTCGAGAGCCACAACCACCCGTCGTACGTCGAGCCTTACCAGGGTGCGGCGACCGGTGTCGGCGGCATCGTCCGCGACATCATGGCCATGGGTGCTCGTCCGATCGCCGTCATGGATCAGCTTCGGTTCGGTGCTGCTGACGCCCCCGATACCCGTCGCGTCGTCGACGGTGTCGTGCGTGGTGTCGGTGGATACGGAAACTCCCTCGGCCTGCCGAACATCGGCGGCGAGACGGTCTTCGACGAGTCCTATGCAGGTAACCCGCTGGTCAACGCCCTCGCCGCCGGCGTCATGCGCGTCGAGGATCTGCATCTGGCCTTCGCTTCGGGCGCGGGCAACAAGATCATCCTGTTCGGCGCACGCACCGGTCTCGACGGAATCGGCGGCGTCTCGGTCCTCGCGTCGGCGACGTTCGACGACGAGGGTGGAGACACCGGCGGACGTAAGAAGCTGCCCGCGGTTCAGGTCGGCGACCCGTTCACCGAGAAGGTGCTCATCGAATGCTGTCTCGACCTCTACAAGGCCGGCCTCGTCGTCGGCATCCAGGACCTCGGCGGCGCCGGGCTGTCCTGCGCCACCTCCGAGCTGGCCGCGGCCGGCGACGGCGGCATGCACATCAACCTCGAGAAGGTTCCGATGCGCGCCACCGGAATGACCCCGGCCGAGGTGCTCTCGAGCGAATCGCAGGAGCGCATGTGCGCCGTGGTCACGCCCGAGAACGTCGATGCGTTCATGGAGGTCTGCAAGAAGTGGGACGTCCTGGCCACCGACATCGGCGAGGTCACCGACGGTGAGCACCTCACCATCTCCTGGCACGGCGAGACCGTCGTCGACGTTCCCCCGCGCACCGTCGCGCACGAGGGTCCGGTTTACCACCGCCCCGTCGAGCGTCCGGCAACGCAGGATGCCTTGATCGCGAATACGACTGCCGGACTGAAGCGTCCCGAAACCGACGCCGAGCTCGAAGCGACCCTGCTGAAGATGATCGCCTCGCCTGCCCTGTGCAGCCGCAAGTGGATCACCGAGCAGTACGACCGCTACGTCCGCGGAAACACCGTCCTGGCCGAGAACGCCGACGGCGGTGTCATCCGCATCGACGAGAAGACCGGACGCGGGATCGCACTGTCCACCGACGCTTCGGGCCGCTACACCGCGCTCGACCCGTACACCGGTGCGCAGCTCGCGTTGGCCGAGGCTTTCCGCAACGTGGCAGTCACGGGCGCAACGCCCAAGGCCGTCTCCAACTGCCTGAACTTCGGTTCTCCCGAGGACCCGGGTGTCATGTGGCAGTTCCAGCAGGCCGTTCGCGGCCTTGCCGACGGCTGCGCCACCCTCGGCATCCCCGTCACCGGCGGCAACGTCAGCTTCTACAACCAGACCGGATCCACGGCAATCCTGCCGACGCCGGTGGTTGCCGTCCTCGGTGTGATCGACGACGTTCACCGCCGCATCCCGACGGGCCTCGGACTCGAGCCCGGCGAGACGCTGATCCTGCTCGGCGACACCCACGACGAGTTCGACGGCTCCATCTGGTCGCAGGTCGAGCACGGTCACCTCGGTGGCGTGCCGCCGAAGGTCGACCTCGCCCGTGAGCAACTGCTCGCCGACATTCTGCTCGCCTCTTCGCGTGACGGTCTCGTCACCGCAGCCCACGACCTCTCCGAGGGTGGACTGGCCCAGGCTGTCGTCGAAGCCGCGCTGGCCGGCGAAACCGGTTGCCGCATCCTGATTCCCGAGGGCGCAGATCCGTTCGTGACCCTGTTCTCGGAATCGTCGGGACGTGTCCTCGTTGCAGTTCCGCGTACCGAGGAGACTCGTTTCACCGGTATGTGCACCGCCCGCGGCTTGCCGTGGACGCGTATCGGGGTCGTCGACGAGGGCAGCGACTCCGTCGAGGTCCAGGGACACTTCTCCGTCACGATGGCCAAGCTCCGTGAGGCCTTCGAGGGAACGCTGCCCGCACTGTTCGGGTGATAGATGGTCGATTCCGGAGAACTGACTTCTTCTGACAGCCAGCCGCAGGAACACCACCTGCGGCTGGCTGTTCCCGCACCCCTCGAGAAGCTCGACAACCGCTTCACCGAGTGGGCGTGGGGGCTCCTCAAACTCGACTTCACCGGCATCGCGTTTGCCGCGTTCTTCTTCTGCTGGTCGTTGACCCCTTCGCTGTTGCCGCGCGATTGGCTTTTCCAAGGTCTGATCGGCGGAATCAACTCGGCCATCGGCTACGGCGTCGGTACTGCGATCGGTTGGGCTGTCGAGCGATACCTGCTCAGCGGGCGACGGTGGTGGCCACTGCCCGAGCCGGTGCCTTCCGCGATCAAGGTCTTCGTTCCGGTCGCGTCCATCGTCGCGGCGATCATCATGCTGGTCTACGCGGCCGGGTGGCAACGTGAAATCGCGGCACTGACCGATGCCGAAGGCACGACCACTTCCGGCTACATCCGAACCCTCGGACTGAGCCTGCTCGTCGGTGGCCTGCTCATCTCGATCTGGCGGGTCCTCCACGATCTGGTGAAACTGATTGCCCGACAGCTGATGCGGCGGTTCCACTGGTCACGGTCGGTGGCCAATGGCGTCGGTGCCCTGGTTGTCACCGTCCTGTTCTTCATGCTGGTCGACGGCGTCCTGGTCCGCGGAATCTATGCAGCGACCAACTCGATCTTCAGTCTGCAGAACTCGACCACTCGCGACGGCGTCGTCGAACCGCAGGATCCGATGAAATCGGGTAGCCCCGAATCAGCCGCTCCCTGGGACACATTGGGGTTCGAGGGACGAAACTTCGTCTCGCGCGGACTCGACGCGCAGGAACTCGAAGCGGCAACCGGTAAGCCTGCGATGGATCCGATTCGCGTATATGCCGGACTTGAAAGCGCCGAAGATCCCGAAGAGCGTATGGATCTGGTCATCAAGGAGCTGGAGCGAACCGGCGCCTTCCAACGCAAGGTCCTCGTGGTCATTCCGACGACGGGTACGGGGTGGGTCAATCCCACTGCGGCACAGGCAATCGAACTTGTGCATGACGGCGACACTGCTCTTGTCGCCAGCCAGTACTCGTACCTGCCGAGTTGGATCTCGTTCCTCGCCGACCAGGAGAAGGCGCAAGCTGCCGGACGCCTGTTGATCGAGCGGGTACACGAAAGATGGCTCCAGGAACCGGAAGCCACCAGGCCGAAGTTGATGGTCTACGGCGAGAGCCTCGGCGTCATGGCCGGCGCCGGAGCCTTCGACACACTGCAGGCGGCACGCGATACCGCCGACGGAATTCTGTGGGTTGGCCCACCGAACGCGACGCAGTTGTGGCGTTCGATCGAGAAGAGGCGCGATCCAGGCACTCCCGAAGTAGCTCCTGTCTACGCGGACGGCTTGGCCGGTGTGCGGTTCGCGGATCGCTCCGAAGACATTCCGACCGACGGGATGACGTGGCCGCAGCCGCGGGTTCTGTTTGTCCAGCACCCTTCCGATCCAGTGGTGTGGTGGTCACCCGACCTCATGTTCAATCGGCCCGAGTGGCTCAAGGAAGTACCGGGATTCGACCGCTCGCCGTCGATGAAGTGGTTCCCGGTCGTGACGTTCTGGCAGGTGTCTGCAGACCTCGGTAACGCCGCGGGAGTTCCGGACGGCCATGGTCACAATTACGGAACCTCCGTTCTGGACGCCTGGATCAGCGTTGCCCAGCCCGAGGGATGGACGGCCGCAGAAACCGAGCGGGTGCGATCGGCTTTGGTTGTCGCCGTGAAATCAGAGGGCCCCGAGAAGTGAGGGGAGTCGCCTCGATCGCGCTCTCCGCTACCGCGATCACCTGGAGCAACGTCGTGCTTCCGGCATTCGGTCTTTCGCCTCGTGCCCGCGCCGTGGTCAACACCGCGGCCGGTCTGTCGGCGATCGGAGTCCTACTCGCACGTGGTTACACCCGCGAGGAACTCGGCTTGGCGCACACCGGCATTCGTGGTGGTGCTCAGTTCGGCGGAGCCGCGGCGGGGGCGGTCCTCACCGGCTACAGCGTCGCTTTGGCCGTTCCGTCCTTGCGCGCGACTCTCGCTGCCGACGAGCGAGCAGACGGCCGCGAAGACTTCCTCGAATGGATCATCCTGCACATCCCGTTCGGGACGGTGCTCTCCGAGGAACTGTTGTTCCGTAGCGCGATGTCGGCCGTCTGGAGCCGCGAACTGAACAGGCCGACCGCGCAGGCTGTTCACGCACTGACCTTCGGGCTGTGGCACGTCGCCCCCGCCCGCGGTGCCGGCGACAACGTTCCCGCAGCCGTGGCGTTCACCGGCGCTTCGGCATTGCTGTTCGAGTGGCTGCACCGCCGTGGCGGCAGCGTACTTGCCCCCGCCCTGCTGCACCTGGCCACGAATGCCGGTGGCGCACTTGCCGTTCGTATCGCTACTCGCAGACAGGGAGTGAACTGATGCCGCCCCGCCGCGCCGTCGACCCCGCCGAATTTCGTGCCGCCGTCCTGGCCGTCGGCCCGTGGCTTCGAGATCCGGAACTGCCGAAGCCTTCGCGCAGTGAACTCGGTGCGGCAGTGAAGATGAGTGCGCGCACTCTCGAACAGATCGCCCCCGGATCGAGCGTCGAGGTGCGGGTCCCACCGTTTGTTGCGGTGCAATGCATCGAAGGTCCGCGTCACACGCGCGGAACCCCGCCCAACGTCGTCGAGACGGACGCTCGGACGTGGTTGCAGATGGTCACCGGACTGCTCGAGTTCTCCGAGGCCTCAGGTGACGGAAGAGTCGACGCCTCAGGTAGCCGCGCTCCCGAAATTGCGCACTGGCTCCCACTGCTGCGGTTGACCTAGCAACAGAGGGGTTGGCGCAGCAACAGAGTGGTTGACGCAGTAACAGTGAGAGACCATCCGGTTCGCTTCGGCGTGATCTGAGAGCCAAGGCAGCCCTCAGGGGAAGTGAGTCCCAAAATGGCCGTAGACTGTGGATGCCCCCCAACCCCTGCCCACAAAGGGAGCGCCCGGTGACTCGTGCCGATCTGTCGGTCAACAGTCCAAATCTCCTCGCTTCGAACCCGTCCGACGAGGACGAGAACGAGCCCCGCGAAGAATGCGGTGTATTCGGCGTCTGGGCGCCGGGAGAGGATGTGGCGAAGCTCACTTATTACGGCCTGTACGCACTTCAGCACCGTGGTCAAGAAGCTGCCGGCATTGCGGTAGCCGACGGCTCCCAGGTGCTGGTGTTCAAGGATCTCGGCCTGGTCAGTCAGGTATTCGACGAGCAGACCCTCGCAGCGATGCCAGGTCACGTCGCCGTCGGACATTGCCGTTACTCCACTACCGGTTCCACGACGTGGGAGAACGCGCAGCCCATCTTCCGTACCACCACTGCCGGTACCGGCATCGCGCTCGGCCACAACGGCAACCTGGTCAACACCGCTGAACTCGCGAGCCGCACCCGTGCAGCCGGCCTGGTCAACGACAAGCGCCCCAATGCCGCGACTTCCGACTCCGACCTCATCGGTGGTCTCCTGGCACACGCTGCCGGCGACAGCACCATCGAACAGGCCGCGATGGAATTGCTTCCCACGTTGGAGGGCGCGTTCTGCCTCACCTTCATGGACGAGCACACGCTGTACGCAGCGCGCGATCCGCACGGCATCCGCCCGCTCTGCCTCGGTCGACTCGACCGCGGTTGGGTAGTCGCCAGCGAGACGGCAGCCCTCGACATCGTCGGTGCGTCGTTCGTTCGCGACATCGAACCCGGTGAGCTGCTTGCGATCGACGCCGACGGCGTTCGCTCCTCACGTTTCGCGAATCCGACGCCCAAGGGCTGTGTTTTCGAGTACGTCTACCTTGCCCGTCCCGACAGCGTCATCGGTGGCCGTTCGGTCCACTCGACCCGCGTCGAGATCGGCCGTCTGCTCGCCAGCGAGCATCCCGCCGAAGGTGATCTGGTCATCCCCGTTCCCGAGTCCGGCACCCCCGCAGCAGTCGGGTACGCACAGGGCTCAGGCATTCCTTACGGCCAGGGTTTGATGAAGAACGCCTATGTCGGCCGCACCTTCATCCAGCCGTCGCAGACGATCCGTCAGCTCGGTATCAGGCTCAAGCTCAACCCGCTCAAGGAAGTCATCCGCGGCAAGCGCCTTGTGGTGGTGGACGATTCGATCGTCCGCGGCAACACCCAGCGTGCGCTCATCCGGATGCTCCGCGAAGCCGGCGCCCTTGAAATTCACGTCCGTATCGCCTCGCCGCCGGTCAAGTGGCCCTGCTTCTACGGCATCGACTTCGCCTCACCGGCCGAATTGATTGCCAACGGCGCGGGCGGACAGGATGCGACGTTCGAGGAGATGCTCGACGGTGTGCGTCGTTCCATCGGAGCGGACACCCTCGGATACATCTCCACCGAGGGCATGATCGCCGCCACCGAGCAGCCGGCCAGCCGTCTGTGCGCCGCGTGCTTCGACGGGACCTACCCGATCGCGCTTCCCAAAGAAACGTCGATCGGCAAGAACGTCCTCGAGGGGATGCTCGAGAGCACCGCAGGTTCGACGGCCACTCGCGACAACGACAATGCGAGCGCGCTCAGCCGCCCCTGAACATCAGAATCGTTGAAATTCGACAGCCGAGAATCTGCCGTCCACAGCATGTGGGCGGCAGATTTTCTGTTCACGACTTTCTGTTCCACGACACGGCATACGTCGTGAGCATCTGGCATAGTGCCCTCCGTGGCGCAACTGAGAATGGATGGGCACCGGGTACTGGTCGCAGACCTGGTGGGGGACACCATCAAAGCGATCAACGGCTCGATGGTGGCGTACGAGGGTGCGATCACCTTCAAGAACGCCGGAATGGGCGGTGGTGGCGGGCTGCGTGCCGCGCTGAAACAGAAGGCGGCAGGTGAATCACTGTCCCTGATGGAAGTCAGTGGTCAAGGCACCGTCTATTTCGCGGTCGATGCCCAGGACATCACGATCATCGAGCTCAACAACGACGCTCTGCACGTGGAAGCGTCACAGTTGCTCGCATTGGTCGGACAACTGCGAACCGACGTGAAATTTGCCGGCCTCCGCGGCGCAGGTTCCGGACAGGGATTGTTCACGACGGTCGTCAGCGGCACCGGTCTGGTGGCCGTGCTGTCGAAGGGCGGACCGATCATCGCGCTCGAAGTCAGCCCGCAGTATCCGCTGGTTGCCGATCCCGACGCCTTCGTCGCTCACCGCGGTCAGCTGAACCAGAGCTTCGTCACCGACGTCACCTGGCGCTCCGCGATCGGCGGTGGCAGCGGTGAAGCGTTCTCGCTGCGATTCGACGGATCCGGTGTCGTCTACATCCAGCCTGAGGAGCGCTGACCCATGCCGTTGGAATTGGTGAACAGCAAGGTCGTCAAGTCGACCCTCGCACCGGGACAGAACGTGCTCGCCCGCACCGGGTCGATGCTCTACTACACCGGCGACGTCCGCTTCATCCCGCACAGCATGGGCGGTGGGCCCGGCGCCATGCCGAACATGGGCGGGATCGCCGGGATGGCCGGCCGCATGATGTCCGGCGAACACGCACGCATGATGGCGGCCGAGGGAAACGGTGAGGTCTTCTACGGGCACGCCGGCTTGTACGTCGAGGTCATCCACCTCGACGGTTCGTCGATGCTCACGGTCGAAGCCGACCGGCTCCTCGCACACGACGGTTACCTGCAGAGTTCGATAGTCGCTCTCACGTCGCAGGGCGGTGTGCGCGGAGCGGTACGCGGCGCCATGACCGGTCAAGGGCTGTTCACGACGCAGTTGCACGGACAGGGAAGCGTCGCGGTCCTCTCGCACGGGGGCGCGATTCCGTTGCAGGTCGGTCCGAACAATCCTCAGGTCGTCGTCGACCCGCAGGCATACGTGTGCCACATCGGTCAGATCAACGTCGACATCTCCGCGAACGTCGGCTGGCGCGAGGCCGTCGGCAAGGGCTCGGGGGAGTCCATCCAGCTGAAGATGACCGGCGCCGGCACCGTCTGGGTCCAGGCGTCCGAGCAGAAGTTCTGAGAGGGCACAGAGCATGGGTATCGAAATTCACAATCCGGCAACTCTGCCCGCCAACGACAACGTCCCGGGCAACGACTACGCCTTCTGCGTCGAGATGGCCGGGCAGCCGTGGTTCACGTCCAAGGGCGCGATGATCGCGTACTACGGAAACATCAACTTCGAGCCGCTCGGGCGCACGAGTATGACGGCGATCGTCGCGGCCAGGTTCTCTTCGCCGCTCTACGCCGACGACTGGGTGCTCGCTCAGGGACAGGGCAAGTTGATCCTCGGGGACCGCGGATTCAACATCAATTCCTACGACCTCGACGACGGCAACCTCACGATTCGCGCGGCCAATCTCCTCGCCTTCGAGACGAGCCTGGACCTCAAACAGTCCATCGTCCCAGGCTTTTTGACGCTACTGGGGACAGGCAAGTTCCTGGCGTCGTCCAATGGCCCGGTCATGTTCGCGGAGCCGCCGCTGCGCATCGACCCGCAGGCGTTGGTGGGTTGGGCCGACTGCCCGTCGCCGTCCCACCACTTCGACGCCGACTGGATGCAGAGCTTCCTGGGCGCGGTTCGCGGAAGCATGTTCGGCGCGAACACCGGTGAAGAACGCCAGTTCGATTTCACCGGAGCCGGGACGGTACTGATCCAGTCGAGCGAGAAGGTCGTCCACGACGGACACCTCCTCAAACACATCGAATCCGAGACGGTCGCACTCGGGCAGAACAGTCTGCGCGCACTGCACGCCTCGATCGGTGCCCGGCTGCAGAACTGACGTCTCGGGGTACGCGAGGTCTCACCGAGGGGGCCGGTCCGGTAGCGTATGGGCGTAATCGTCGGTATTTGTGTGCGCGCTCTGGGTCTCGAGTCGAACGATCCATCTCGCGTCACGAGGATTGCAAACACTTCACATTGCAAGACCACTTACCTGTGCACGAGCAATACGTGCTCGCGAGAAATACAAGGCTGGAGTAGTAACCCGATGACCGAGGACAGTCACCGCACCGCAGGCGCCTCCTACGCGGCAGCAGGAGTCGATATCGCCGCAGGCGACCGGGCGGTGGAACTCTTCGCCCCTCTGGCCAAGAAGGCCAGCCGCCCCGAGGTCATGGGTGGCCTCGGTGGTTTCGCCGGCTTGTTCTCCCTCAAGGGTGACTACAAGGAGCCGTTGCTCGCCGCATCGACCGACGGCGTCGGAACCAAGCTCGCTGTCGCCCAGGCGATGGACAAGCACGACACGGTCGGACTCGACCTCGTCGCCATGGTTGTCGACGACCTCGTCGTCTGTGGCGCTGAGCCGCTGTTCCTCCAGGACTACATCGCCGTCGGCCGGGTCATCCCCGAGCGCGTCGCGGAATTGGTCAGCGGAATCGCCGAGGGCTGCATCCAGGCCGGCTGCGCTCTCCTCGGCGGCGAGACCGCCGAGCACCCCGGCATCATGGCCGACGGTGACTACGACCTTTCCGCCACCGGTGTCGGCGTCGTGGAGGCAGAGAAGCTGCTCGGACCGGATCGCGTTCGCCCCGGCGACGTCGTCATCGCGATGGGTTCTTCGGGACTGCACTCCAACGGTTACTCACTGGCCCGCAAGGTCCTGCTCGAGATCGACCGCATGAACCTGAGCGCACACGTCGACGAGTTCGGCCGCACGCTCGGTGAGGAACTGCTCGAGCCCACCAAGATCTACGCCAAGGACTGCCTGGCACTCGCTGCCGAGACCGACGTGCGCACGTTCTGCCACGTCACCGGTGGCGGCCTCGCCAACAACCTCGCGCGCGTCATGCCCAAGGGCTTGGTCGCCGAACTCGATCGCGGAACCTGGAGCCCCGCTCCGGTCTTCGCCATGATCGCGCAGCGCGGACGCGTCGAGCGCGCCGAGATGGAGCAGACGTTCAACATGGGCGTCGGCATGGTCGCCGTCGTCGCACCCGAGGACGTCGACCGCGCACTTGCCGTCCTCACCGCACGCCACATCGACTGCTGGACGCTCGGTAGCGTCAAGAAGGCGTCGGACGCCGCTGCAGAGCGTGCGTTCCTGGCCGGAGACCACCCGCGCTTCTAGACCGCAACGTCAGCTGCCCCATCGGAGAGATCCGGTGGGGCAGTTTTGTGTGTCCGTACAAGTAGGCGCGAGGCGGAAAATCGAACGCAAAAATGAGGAAGAGCGATCAGCTCTTCCTCATTTCACAGTCTGCGCGGTGGCAGTGCGCGGTCAACGCCGCCAGTCGTCGTAGTCGTCCTCTCGCGCATGCCCTTCCCTATCGGAAGTCTGGTCCGATCGGACACTGCTCCGATGCGAGTTGGTCGATCCACCTGCGAGCTCTCTTTGCAGGCTGTCGAAATCCGTGGTCGGTACGCTGTATTTCAATTCGCGTGCAACCTTGGTCTGCTTTGCCTTAGCCCGGCCGCGGCCCATGGCTGACCCCCTCGCGCTTTCGCGGGGCGGCCTGGGGAATTTGGCGGCCCCGTTTGAGTGTGTAAGTTTCCTGACACACACTCTAGCGTGGAAAAGTCGCTTCCGCTTCCACGAAGGCCTCACCGCCGTGTCTGATTGCTCTCACTATGGCCGCGAGCTGCCAGGATGCTGAAAGAACTCGTCAGAACTTTGTGAGAACTGCTCAGAAGTTTCCGGGAATTGCGCGAATCGTCCCCACTCGGGCGTCGCCGCCGAAGACCGGAGCGGATGCGAGAGCCGCCAACTCCTCGGTCCACTCGGTGTTCATCCGCTTGAGCAGAGCTGCCGCCAAGGGCAGGAGCGCCCGCTCGTGACCGTCGTCGATCTTGAGGGCGAAAGCGGAACCGTCGGGAAGCGCTCCGGCGTAGATGCCGTCGTATCCGGTCTTGGAGAACAGACCCGGCACTGCGGACATCAGGCGCTGATCGTTGCGGCCGGTGCCCGAGACGAGGAAGGGGTTCTCGCGGACCGCGTCGGCCACAGCTCGTTCGGGTGAGTCGGGCTCAGCCGATGGCAGGCGTCCGAATGCCCGAGCCAGGTTCGTGAGCGAGAGCGGCACGATCGGGAGACCACAACCGTCGATGCCGAGTTCCTGCTCTTCCTCGCCGCTGAGATCGAAGATCGTCTCCTGGATCGCGAGTTGGAGGGGATGAGTCGGCTCCATGTACGTCTCGAGCGGCCAGTCGTTCACGACGCACGTGGCGAGCATCGCGGAGTGCTTGCCCGAGCAGGTCATGTAGATCGGGCTGGGAAGCTCGCCCGCTGCGATCAGTTCGGCTCGGGCCAGTTCGTTGCCCGGCAGATCGGAGGGGCACTGCAACTGGTCGACACCGAGTTGGTAGCGAGCGAGAAGCGCTGCGACCAGTTCGATGTGATCGGCCTCGCCCGCATGTGAGGACGACGCGACGGCCAGCTCTTCCGGGCTGGTGGGTGCAAAGCCGTTACGAAGCGCAGCGACGGCTTGCAGCGGCTTGTTCGCCGAGCGCGGGTAGATAGGTGTGTGAATTTCCCCGAGTCCGACAACGACCTCGCCGTCGGCGCCGAGAATGACGGCCGATCCGCGATGCACGCATTCGCGGAATCCGGAGCGGACCACTTCCACCAATTCGATACTCACGAGTGCACCTGCGCTTCTGCTTGTTCGATGAACCTCTGGACACGCGCGGTGACGTTCGGTGCAAGATCGGTGTGTTCTGCGAGTAGCCGTCGAAGCCGCTCAGGGTCCGTTCCGGCGAAGACCTCTCGAACAGTCACTCCGTGATCCGGTACGTGGACTCGGGTGACCGAATCGCCCGCGGCGATCGTGCCGGTCCGGTTGACGCGAAGATAGGCGCCGACGTCGGTCCGCTCGGTGAATCGCTTGACCCAGCCCTTCTCCGCGGCCCAGATGCCGAAGGTGCCACACGGGACCCGGGGAGCGGTCACTTCGAGTTCGAGAACGTCCGACGCCTCGGCTCCGGTGATGTGCCAACGCTCGCCGATCACGGCGTCCGTGACGAGCATCCCGCTGATGTGAAGATTCTCGCCGAACCATCCGGGGCCGAGAGGTCGGCCCAATTCGTCCGACCAACGCTGGGCTTCGTCGCGCTGATACGCGTAGACAGCTTGGAAGGCGCCGCCGTGGAACTCGGTGTCGCAGACGTAGTCGCCACCCAGACCGAGTCGGCCGACCGCGACGCGGCCGTCGACGGGACGCTTGTCGATCGCGGTACGGGGGACTCGCCTGACGCCACTGTCACGTTCGGTGTGGACGACGCAGACCGCGTCGACCGTGCCCGTCACTTTCCGCGCAATCGGTTGACAGCCTCACGTCCGGCCTGGGGTGCGTCGTCCGCGACGATCGAATCCGGATCGATGGACGCAGCGCTGGGGCCGGCCATCAGTTCGGTGTCGACCGGGATGTTCCGCTTGATCAGAGCGAGTGCGATGGGGCCGAGCTCGTGATGATTGACGACGGTCCCGACGCGTCCGACGGCCCGTCCGCCCGCCGTGATCGGGTCACCCGGTTCCGGGACGGCTTCGGCGCTGCCGTCGAGGTGCAACATGACGAGATGGCGCGGGGGCTTGCCGAGATTGTGAACCCGGGCAACGGTTTCCTGACCGCGGTAGCACCCCTTGTCGAGGTGGACGGCGCCGTGCTCGGCCGGCCCACCGATCCAGTGGACCTCGTGCGGGATGGTCCGTTCGTCGGTGTCCAGTCCGAGGCGAGGCCTCGTCGCTTCGACGCGCAGTGCCTCGAAGGCCCAACTGCCGGCGGGCTTGGCGCCGGCATCGGTCAGCCTGGTCCACCACGCTGCCAGTTGCTCACGTGGGACGAGAAGATCGAAAGAGTTCTCGGTAGGCCACGGCATGCGGCGGACAAATCCGCCGTCGGCCAAGGCGTGAGCGTCGTAGGCCTCGGTGGGTGTCTGAACCTCGAGTGCGGCGAGGACAGTTGACGCTTCGGGTCCGATCAGGCTCAGGACCGCGAGTTCGTTGCCGTCTCGAGGTTCGGCCTTGGACCAGAACACCATCTTCTTCAAGAAGGAGAGAAGGTCGGGTCCGCGGTTCGCCTCGGTGTCGATCCAGGTGACACCTGCCAGGTCCGTCTGCACGAAGTGGTGCTCGACGCGTCCGTTGACGTCCAGGCTCAAGTTCTCGGCACTTTTGCCGTCGGGGAGCGCGGCGATGTGCTGGCTCGAAATCGTGTGCAGCCACGTGAGGCGTTCGTCGCCGGGAATGGCGATCACGAATCTGTGACTGCGGTCGACCACCACTGCTGCGCGCTGCGCGGTTCGCTGTTCGCCGAGAGGATCGCCGTAGTGCCACGCGACACCGATGTCGGCCGAACCGTCCGGTGCGGTGACCGCGCCGGGGGAAGTCAGAAGTGGGCTGTTGGGCACAAGAGCGTTGTCGACCACGAGACCAGTCTAGGAGTGTGGGCGGGATCGCGGTTACAGGGCGGCCCCGGCGGCTTGGCGGATCGTTAGGGTTGATGGCATGCCTGATCGCGTATTGGTGACTCTCGACCATGAGGTGCTCGATGCTGACGCACCGTTTCTGCACGCCGACGACCTGGCGGTGGTGCGCGGCGACGGAGTCTTCGAGACGCTGTTGGTACGCGACGGCCGCGCCCGGGTGGTCGAGGGACACCTGAGTCGACTGGTTCTGAGCGCACGGGCACTCGGCCTGCCCGCTCCGGTTCTCGATGATTGGCGTCTGGCGATCGAGATGGCTGCCGAGGAATGGGGGACCGAGAAGGAAGGCGCCCTTCGTCTCGTTCTGACCCGCGGCCGTGAGAGCGGCGACAAGCCGACAGCCTTCGTGATGGTCGGTCCGGTGGCCGATCGGGTCAGACAGGTCCGCGAATCGGGGTTATCGGTGATGACTCTCGAGCGAGGTTTCTCTGTCGATCTCTCTGCCCGGGCACCCTGGCAGCTACTGGGCGCGAAGACGTTGTCGTACGCAACCAACATGGCAGCGCTTCGATATGCGGCGAATTTGGGTGCTGACGATGTGATCTTCGTCAGTTCCGAGGGCAATGTGTTGGAGGGGCCACGCTCGACGGTGGTGATCGTTCGGGACAGGACTTTGATCACACCGCCTCCCGCACAGGGCATTTTGATGGGCACTACGCAGCGCGCCCTGTTCGACGTTGCCGGCAGTGCTCGCTTCGATTGCCGATACGAAACCCTCCGACCTGCGGATTTGATTGCGGCCGACGGAGTGTGGATGGTTTCGAGCGTCACGCTGGCCGCACGCGTCCATACACTCGACGGGCTCACATTGCCAGAGCCGAAGGTCTCCGGGGAATTCGCGGAATTGGTTGAACGTGCAATTGATTCGGATTCAGCAGGGCGATAGGCGAATAGGAATCGCGACAGGTCTCTACTACATTTGGTAGTAGCAAAGTCCTGCGGTCCAAACCGGACAGCAGTACCGTGTCCGCAGGGGCCGAGCGACTGCCCGCGTCTCGAACCCCGAAGCCTGTCCCAGGGCCCTACTCTCGGAGTAGCCAATGGATACTTTGGACGTCTCCAGGTGGCAGTTCGGTATCACTACCGTCTACCACTTCATCCTTGTTCCGCTGACCATCGGACTTGCGCCGATGATCGCGATCATGCAGACGATGTGGGTGGTCACCAAAAAGGACCACTGGTATCGGCTCACCAAGTTCTTCGGCAAGCTTTTCCTCATCAACTTCGCACTCGGTGTAGCCACCGGCATCGTGCAGGAGTTCCAGTTCGGCATGAACTGGAGCGAGTACTCGCGATTCGTCGGTGACGTCTTCGGAGCTCCGCTCGCGTTGGAAGGCCTTGTCGCCTTCTTCATGGAGTCCGTCTTCATCGGACTCTGGATCTTCGGTTGGGGCAGGCTGCCCAAACTTGTACACCTGGCGTGCATTTGGCTCGTGGCGATCGGCGTCAACGCGTCGGCGTTCTTCATCATCGCGGCCAACTCGTTCATGCAGCATCCGGTCGGTGCGACGTACAACCCTGAAACGGGTCGTGCCGAGCTCACCAGTATCTGGGAGCTGCTGACCAACAACACCGCTCTCGCTGCCTTCCCGCACGCGGTTGCCGGCGCCTTCCTGACAGCGGCGACGTTCGTCGCCGGCATCAGTGGTTGGTGGATGGTGCGGAACATGCGCCGCGCCAAGCAGGCTGAGGCCGCCGAAGCCGAGCGCCTCGAAGCCGACGCACGGACGATGTACCGCCCGGCAACACGATTCGCGTTGCTCGTCATGATCGTGGCCGGAATCGGCATCATCTATACCGGTGACGTCCAAGGCAAGCTCATGTTCCAGCAGCAACCCATGAAGATGGCGTCGGCGGAATCGCTGTGCGACACCGAGATGGATCCGGACTTCTCGATCCTCACTATCGGCACTCACAACAACTGTGACAGCGTGACGCACGTTCTGAAGGTGCCGTTCGTTCTTCCATGGTTGGCCGAGGGCAAGTTCACCGGCGTCGAACTGCAAGGCGTGAACCAACTGCAGGAGCAGGCGGAGCAGGACTTCGGACCGGGTAACTACCGACCGAATCTCTTTGTCACGTACTGGTCTTTCCGCGCCATGATCGGCCTCGCCGCCGGTTCGGCAGCACTGGCTCTCGCGGGACTGTGGGTCACTCGTAAGGGGCGGGTCCCGGACCAGAAGTGGTTCGGAATACTCAGCCTGGTCGCGATCCCCACTCCGTTCATGGCGAACAGCGCCGGTTGGATCTTCACCGAGATGGGCCGTCAGCCCTGGGTGGTGCATCCCAACCCGACCGGCGTCGACATGATCAGACTTACTGTCGACCAAGGTGTTTCGGACCACGCGTCGGCTACCGTCTGGGCTTCGCTGATCACCTTCACCCTGCTGTACGGAGCGCTGGGAGTCGTCTGGTTCAAGCTGATCGTGCGGTACGCGAAGGAAGGCCCGTTGGAGCACGACATGCATCCGCCGGGCGATACAGATCATGACGAGCCGGAAGATCCGGACAAGCCCAAACAACTGTCGTTCGCGTACTAGGAGGCGATCATGGGACTTCAAGAAGTATGGTTCGTGCTCGTCGCAGTACTGTTCATCGGTTACTTCGTCCTCGAAGGGTTCGACTTCGGTGTCGGAATGCTCATGCCGATCGTCGGCAGAGGCAGTGACCTCCCGGCCGATACGCGTCGACGGGTAGCGCTCAACACGATCGGCCCGGTGTGGGACGGCAACGAAGTGTGGCTGATCACCGCCGGTGGCGCGATGTTCGCGGCATTCCCGGAGTGGTACGCGACGTTGTTCTCCGGGTTCTATCTACCGCTGCTGATCATCCTGGTGGCCTTGATCGTTCGTATCTGTGCCATCGAATGGCGAAGCAAGATCGACGACGACAAATGGCGTCAGCGTTGCGACTGGGGCATCATCTTCGGCTCCTGGGTCCCGGCAGTTCTCTGGGGCGTGGCTTTCGCGAACATCGTTCGGGGCGTGGCGATCAACGCAGACAAGCAGGTCGAGTCGGGATTCTTCGATCTGCTCAATCCGTACGCGCTGCTCGGCGGTCTGACCACCGCGCTGGTGTTCGCTCTCCACGGTGCAGTGTTCCTGGCACTCAAGAGTGCCGACGAGGTTCGTGAAGATGCCGTGAAAATTGCTGCACGACTGGCAATTCCAGCTATTCCTGTTGCCGGCGGATTCGTTCTGTGGACGCAACTCGCCTACGGCAAGGGATGGACGTGGATTCTGGTAGCTGCCGCTGCTGCGGCACTGATCGGCGTCGTCTTCCTGACGCGGGCCGAGCGCGAAGGCTGGGCCTTCGTTCTCACCTGTGTGGCCGTCATCGCCACCGTCGTGCTGCTGTTCGCCTCGCTGTTCCCGAACGTCATGCCGTCGACGCTGGATCCGGCGTACAGCCTGACCATCGAGAACGCGTCGTCGAGTCCGTACACGCTCAAGGTGATGACGTGGGCCGCGGCATTCATGACGCCGGTGGTGATCATCTACCAGGGTTGGACGTACTGGGTGTTCCGACAGCGCATCTCCTCCAAGCAGATTCCGGCGTCGATCGGTCTGCGATTCAAGGAGAAGACGTGGTAGTCACCAACCTTGAATCACGAAACATTCGAATCACGAAAGAACTGACGGTCGAATTCACGTGACTATCGAAGTAGGCGACGCTCCCACCACTCGGGAGCGTCGCCGGGGGCCGATCGACCCGCGGCTGTGGCGACATTCCGCTTCTGCGCGCGGCTATCTGATCCTCACGGTCGCTCTGTCGATGGTGAACGTCGTGATGGTCATCGTCGCGGCGCTCATGATCGGCCGGGTGCTGGCCGGAGTGATCACCACTCGAACTGTGGATGTTTCCTCGTGGACAACCGAATTGGTTGTTCTCGCCGCAGCTGTGGCGGTCCGAGTTCTGGGGACCTGGTTGCAGACCAGGTATGCGCACCGGGCGTCGACTCGCGTCGTTGCCGAGATCAAGAACGGCGTGCTGACGTCGGCGACGGCGATGAGTCCTCGCGATCTGGATCCGCGGCGTGACGAGATCGCGACCGTGGTCACCCGAGGTGTCGACGGCCTTGGTCCGTACCTGACGGGATACCTTCCGGCCCTGGTCTTGTCGGTGACGCTGACACCCATCACCCTGATAGTCATTGCGGTGCAGGACATGACGTCTGCGGTCATCATCTTCGTGACGCTGCCGCTGATCCCCATCTTCATGATTCTGATCGGCTTGCTGACAAAGGGTAAGTCGGAGAAGACGCTGGCAGCGATGACCACGTTGTCTTCGCAACTGCTCGATCTTCTTGCCGGTTTGCCGACGCTGCGGGCGCTCGGTCGTCAGCAAGGTCCTGCCGAGCGCGTCCGTGAACTCGGTGACGCTCATCGGCGAACGACGATGTCAGCTCTCCGCGTCGCGTTCCTGTCCTCGATGGTGCTGGAACTGCTCGCAACGCTCTGCGTCGCGTTGGTGGCCGTGAGTATCGGCTTGCGACTGGTGTACGGCGACATGTCACTCGAGCCGGGGATAGTCGCGTTGATCCTCGCCCCCGAGGTGTACCTGCCACTTCGGATGGTGGGAACCCAGTTCCACGCCGCCGAGGACGGAATGGCGGCAGCCGACAAGGCATTCGAGGTTATCGAGGCGGATTCTGCCGCGCCGGAGGGTGGTAGCACGACGGTGGTCGCTCGAGGCGCCGACATCGTCTTCGACGGACTCGGTGTGGCCTCTCGTGGGGGAGTCGCACCGTCTCGACTTTCCGCCATGGCATCGCCAGGGGCGATCACCGTGCTCACCGGTCCCAACGGCTGCGGCAAGTCGACGGCAGTGCACGCGCTGCTCGGGTTGATCGAACCGAGCAGTGGGCGTGTGACGGTCGCCGGCGTCGATGTCCGAGACCTGGACGAGCACGCGTGGTGGAGTCAGTTGGCCTGGCTTCCCCAGCATCCGGTCCTCCTACCCGGCACCGTTCGTGAAAATCTCGATCTCACCGGGGTCGTCGATGCGCAAGCACTGACCCACGCCGCTGCTGCGACGGGATTCGACGCGGTACTGGCCGAGCTGCCTGCGGGCGTCGAGACCGTGATCGGCGTCGGCGGTACAGGTCTGTCTTTGGGGCAGCGGCAACGGCTGGCACTGACACGCGTGCTTGCCTCGGACCGCGCAGTTCTTGTCCTGGACGAACCCACCGCTCACCTCGACTCGGATTCGGAAGGGACAGTGTTGGCTTCTCTGAGAGCACGGGCGGAGCGTGGCGACACCGTTGTCGTGATCGGCCACCGTCCGAGTGTGCTTGCCGCAGCTGACCGGATCGTCGAGGTGCGCGCTCATGAGAAGTGACGCTCACGATCCGCTTCTGCGTGCTCTGCGGCTACTGGAACTTCGGCCACGACGCGTACTGACGGCGGTAGCGGCGGGTGTGGCAACACTCGGTAGCGCACTCGCCTTGGCGGCGCTGTCCGCATGGTTGATCACGCGGGCTTGGGAGATGCCTCCCGTTCTCGATCTCAGTGTTGCGGTAGTTGCCGTACGCGCATTGGGAATCTCACGTGGTGTCTTCCGCTATCTCGAACGATTGACGACGCACGACGTCGCGTTGCGCGGAACCACCGCGGCGCGATCGAGGATCTACCAGCAGTTGGCCGCAGGAGATCCCGCGGCAGCAGCCGGACTACGACGCGGTGACCTGCTCTCACGTACGGGCGCCGACGTGGATGCACTGGGCGACGTCGTCGTCAAAGCACTGATCCCGATTGCGGTTTCGATTGTCCTCGCGTTTGCTGCGGTGGGAATCCTGTTGTTCATCTCGGTTCCGGCCGCGCTCATCCTGGCTGTTGCGCTGGCGGTGTCCGGGATCGCGGCACCCTGGCTGTCGGCTCGTGCTGCTCGTCTCGCCGAGGCCGACAGTTCTGCTGCCGCAGCGCGATTCAGTGAGTCCGCGGTGACCGCCCTCGACCATTCCGCCGAGCTCCGGGTATCGGGTCGCTTGGATCAGGCGGTGAGCGAGGCGGTCTCTGCCGAGAACGATGTGGTCGACGCAACCGATCGCGCGGCGGTCCCGAGTGCCTTTGCCGCCGCTGCCACGCCCCTGGCAATCGGAGTGAGCGTCCTCGGTGCCCTGCTGATCGGAATCTCGCTGTACGGAACCACCGACATGTCACCGATGTCCATGGGAATCCTTGTACTGCTTCCGCTGTCGGCTTTCGAGGGAACCGCGATACTGCCCAGCGCGGCGGTGGCATTGACCAAGGCGCGGCTGGCGTCGGCACGCATCATGGCGGTACTCGATCGAGCCGACGCCGAACACGTTGAAGGAAATCGTGCGTGGCCGGAGGACGGGGTCCTGAGTGTGCACGCGTTGCGGGCGGGTTGGCCCGGGGGAAAGGTGACCGAACCGCTGTCGGTGGATCTTCCTCGCGGTGCTCGTGTTGCCGTCGTCGGCGAGAGTGGATCGGGAAAGACCACTGCGCTGATGACGATGGCGGGACTGCTGCCGCCCGTCGCGGGAACAGTTCGTGTTGACTCGGTGGACGTTTCGGATATCGATCCGGCCGAGCTGCGTCGGCACGTCGGGTACTTCGCCGAAGACGCACACCTCTTCGAGACGTCGGTACTCGAGAACCTGCGCGTCGCGCGGGGTGACCTCACCGCCGAGGACGCGGAGAAGGCACTTGCCGCAGTTGGTCTCGGCGAGTGGCTGGCGGAACTGCCGGACGGGCTCGACACCTACCTGGTCGGCGGTATGCGAGCGGTTTCGGGCGGTGAGCGTCGTCGGTTGCTGTTGGCACGCGCGATCGTCTCGCCCGCGGAGGTACTGCTGCTCGACGAGCCGACCGAGCACATGGACGCGGAGGCCGGCGCTCAGTTGCTGCGCGAGTTGCTCAGTCGCGACGCAACGCTGGTCGATTCTTCGCGAACCGTTGTTGTCGTCACCCACCAACTTCCGGACGGCACAGCAGCTGACCAGGTGATATGCGTCGGAAGAGTTTCTGTGGAAAATACGTTGCCGTCATCGTGAAGTGGGCGTACTTTCTCCTGTACACAAGGAAGGAGGTGGTCTGAAATTGAAGTACAGACGGACGCGTGAGGTGGCTGCCAGCTAGCCGCAATCGCTGATGGAATTCACTTACCGCGTGAGCGGCCGGCGAATCCCAGGCAGCCACCCGACCCCCGAGCCCCCGATCAGTCCGACCGGGATCCGCGCGAAAGCGTGGGTGTGGCTCGGGGGTCGCTTCGTGCCGTGCGCCTTTATCAACCCCCGGCGGTTAATAAAGGCGCACAGCGTGGACAAGGATTAGGCCCCCACCATCCACCGCGCTCGAGGATGGCTCTGACCTCGGCTGCAGTTCGGCACGAGGCCCCCTCCACCTCCTCCCAACCGAAGACCAGTGTGGCGTTGCCTGACAGTTCGGATGTGTTTCCTCGCCGCCGATCCCGCAGCGCAGTCGCCCGAGAAGAGTGGAAGGCAAATCCGTCGAGTCGAACGATCAGTGCGACACCGCAATTGCGGTAGTCGACGTCCTCGTAGAAAGTTCTCCCATCGACGAGGACCGGCGATTGCCGTCGTGCTTCCGGCAAACCGTGTGCTCGCTCGACCTCGATTGCGTAGCGATGCTCGAGTACCGACTGGACACCGCGATCCAACAGGTCCAATGTCGAGGACAGCGCTTTGACATATCGCCTCGGCCGTCGGCATTCCATTCGGGTGCGCAATTCCATCCGTGACACTTTGCACGCCGTGGCCGAGCGAACCAGAGAACGAGCGGCGTCGCGAGCCGACGGCTCTGCAACCGCCAGGTCAATTGCGGTGTCGGCCAGCGAAGTACGAGCAGGCTGAGTGGCAACGCCGATGTGGGCCTGAGCGCGTGAACGATGAACGATCACTCCGGGATGGGCAGTGGACCACCCCAACGGAACGGGGCGCGCCGGGGAGCGTTCGGGTCTGACCGTCGGACTCTGACAGCGCGAGGATCTGCCGTATCGGACCGTGATGTGGACCGGCAGTTCGGACTCGATGTGCGTGAGTCCCCACTCTTCAGCTGCCGTCCGGTGACTCAGGTAGGTCTCTCCGCCGCCGAACAGAAGGGCGGCCTCGAGAATCATTGCTCGGTTGAGCGGGCCGTTGGTGCTGGATTGAACGCCGTGGAGGACGGAAGTCCATTGACCCGATTCGACCAGATGTTGGATGCGCCGCGGTGAATAGCCGAAAGGGCGTAGTTGTTTATTGGTCGCGAGTCCGTGTTGGAAGTCGAAGAGTCTTCGGAGATCAGGATCGATGTAGTCGCAGCTCATGCGAATACCGTCAGATCGCGGACCGACAAGAATCGGTCGAAGATGCCGCTCCGAAGCCCGCCTGTGGAATTTGTCGGTGCCTGTGGATAAATCTGCTGTGCGCCTTTATTAACCGCCGGGGGTTAATAAAGGCGCACAGCAGAGCTAGCCGATGTAGCGCGTCAGGCGGGCCGAGAGACGCGGTTCCAGGCCACCGTCAGACATGATCCGCTCCTCGACGTACGCGAGGTCGCCGCCTTCGACGATGCCGTACAGACGCTTCGCGCCGCCGTACAGTGCACCCGACTGGCTGCGGATCACCACGTCGGTGGCAAGTTCCCACGACGCCTGGGTGAGTGCGCGCCCGTAGTACATTTCGACAACACCGGAGCTGTGGCTGAGCAGGAGTTCGACCACTTCCTGGTTGACGCTGCCCGGGATGCCGTCGCCGCCCATGCGCCAGTAACCGCTCTCGCGCAGATCGGGGCTCACGTACTTGCCCTCGGCGTCGAGGCGCCAGGACCGGGAATCCCAATTGAGGTACGGGCCGCCGTCGTGCGAGATGACGATCTGCTGACCGAAGGCGTAGTCGCCGTTCTCGTCGTGTCCTTCACCTTCGCCGCGCCAGACACCGACGAGGGGGAGAAGCGCGAGGAGTTCGGGATTGATATCCGGGCCGAGGCGCAGGTTTGCGGTGTCCTCCGGCAACGGAAGGTCCGGCAGGGTCGGAATGTTGAGCGACGCCGTCGACTTGGAGCGTTCGACGGCGATGGCGACAGCTTCGTCCCCGCTGCCGCGCCTCACGGCACCTGCAGCGGCGGAATCGTCAGCGGTCGCGTCGGACCCTGAATCCGGAGCCTGACTCACGACTCGTCGGTGACCAAGCGGTACACGACGTACACGGAGAACCAAGCGATCATGACGGATGCGAGTGCGAGGAGTACCTCGAAGAAAATGACCACGGGTACATCTTAGACCGCGGCGACCGACCAGAAAAATCGGGAGCCGGAATGCAGAAGGCCCCGCACCGGAGGGGTGCGGGGCCGCCTGACAAAGCATGAATTACTTGCTGACGGTCACGTCCACGTTGTGCACGCCCGAGCCCTCGGGAGCGACGGTGGAGGTGCCGTTGCCCGAGCTGGACAGTGCACGCACGGTCCACTCGCCCGGAGCGGCGAAGAAGCGGAAATCGCCGGTTCCCGATGCCACGACCTCGGCCGTGAACTCTCCGGAGCCGTCGAGCAGACGCACGAATGCGCCGCCGATGGGCTGGCCGTCAGCTGCGAGAACGCGGCCGGTGATGACCGTTTCCTTCTCGACGTCGACGCCGGCAGGCAGGGTCTGGCCCTGAGTAGGTGCTCCACACATGATCAGGCTCCCAATTCGATCGGTGCGCCGACGAGTGAGCCGTATTCGACCCAGCTGCCGTCGTAGTTCTTGACGTTGTTCTTGCCGAGGATCTCCTGCAGGACGAACCAGGTGTGGCTCGAACGCTCGCCGATGCGGCAGTAGGCGATCGTTTCCTTGGTGTCGTCGAAGCCCTTTTCCGCGTACAGCTTGGCGAGGTCGTCGTCCGACTTGAAGGTGCCGTCCTCGTTGGCGGTGGTGCTCCACGGGATGTTGATGGCTCCGGGGACGTGGCCACGCTGCTGCGCCTGCTCCTGCGGAAGGTGGGCGGGAGCGAGGATCTTGCCTGAGAACTCGTCAGGGCTACGAACGTCGACGAGGTTCTTGCTGCCGATGGCGTCGATGACCTCGTCGCGGAAAGCGCGGATCGAGAAGTCGGGGGTCTCGGCCTTGTACTGCGTGGCTTCGCGGTTGACTGCGTCCTTGGAGAGCGGGCGTCCGTCGAGTTCCCACTTCTTGCGGCCGCCGTCGATCAGCTTGATGTCCTGGTGGCCGTACAGCTTGAAGTACCAGTACGCGTAAGCGGCGAACCAGTTGTTGTTGCCACCGTAGAGAACGACGGTGTCGTCGTTCGCAATGCCTTTGGCGGAGAGCAGATCCGAGAACTGCTCCTGGTTCAGGAAGTCGCGTCGGACGCCGTCCTGGAGGTCCTTGCGCCAGTCGAGCTTGACTGCACCCTCGATGTGGCCGCCGTCGTATGCGCTGGTGTCCTCGTCCACCTCGACAAAAACGGTCTTGGGGGTGTTGAGGTTCTGCTCAGCCCAGTCAGCGGAGACTAGGACGTCGGAGCGAGCCATGGTGTTCCTTTCGATGTGGTCTTGCATCGGTCGTTATCTAGCAGGGGTTCAGCAGGGTTGTGGGGCAAGCGTTTTCACGCGGTGGTAGCGCGGCCGGTATTCCGCAGCCTTGCGACGAGTGGATAGATCTGGCAGCCGAGGCAGATGCCGAACGCGGCGTTGAGCAGGGCCGCGAACAAGGCGAAGCCGGTGGCAACGGTGCCGACGATCGTCGACCCGGCCAGGAAACCGACCGTGCCTGCCAATGCGAAGACGAGGCCGACGAACTGCGCGAAGCGCAGCGGTGCCACGGGTTCGCGTTCGCTGACCGGCGAGAGTCGCGGGGCGACGAGCTTGCCGAAGATCTGGCCGTACGGGCTGCGCTTGGGGCCGAGTACCGCTCCGACCGCGAAGACTATGGCCTGCAGTGCGAGAACGACGGTGGCGGCGGGCAGTGAGAAGGTCGAGAGGATGAGCGTGAGTACGAGAACGCCGGTGGTGACCCACGCGGCGAATCGAGGTCCGCGGACGTCGACCTGCTCGAGCTGGGGTGTGGTTGTGGACATCGGGAGTGCTCCTGCGCTGGATTGCATGATGCTGTGCCTGGACCGAGAAAACGGGACGTCAAAGTCCCACTCGGTGGATTGATCACGTGAGCGAAAGCTCGAAGGTCAGAGAGATCTGACGGATGTGGTGATCAGCAACAGGTACAGCAACAGCCCCCGAGGCGGCACAGGTCTACTGCGCGGCGTCGGGTGAGCATCAGCTCGTGGCGGGTTTGCACGTCGGCGAGTTTACCCCGAATTCTCGGATTTTGGCTCGTGGGGTCCGGATAGTGGTACGAGTGCAGCTTTCAGATCGGCTGCGGATGGCACTCCGGACACCCGGAACTGTTCCTCCAGGCCACCGTCGAGGATGAAGGTGGTGGGCAGCGAGAGGACACTCATCTCGCGTGCCAGAGCCGGTTCCTGGTCGATGTCGAGCTCGATCTCCACCGGCGGACGGGGAGCGTCGGCCATCGAGATCACGACCTGACCGACGACGCGGCGTACTGCGGCGCACGGTCCGCACCAGTCGGCAGAGAAATGCAGTACGACGGGTCCGCCGTTCGGCGAAGAGACTCCAGCGGCGCGGAGCAGTTCGAGGCGACTGTCCGCCGCGCCGGTCGCGGCCGGCGTGGTGACTCGGACCTTTCCGTTGCGCGACTTGAGAAAGAGCCCGACCGCGACGACGGCCACCAGCGCGACCAGCAGAATTGTGATCCCGGTCATCGGTTCTGCAGCTCTGCGAGATCGATCGTCGTGTTTTCGGCGCTGCCCTCGATCACGATTCTTCCGCCTTCCGCGTAGACCAGGCTCGGCTGAATTCCGTAGGGAAGTGCCTGCGGATCGATCGTGTAGCTGAACAAGCCGAGGACGACGGGTTCGAGTGCTGCGGGGATCGAGAAATCGGCTTTGCCCTCCGGACCGAAGTACAGATTGCTGGCGACGATCTTGACCTGCCCACCTTCCAGAACGAGGTTGGCCTGCACGCTCACTGCAGTCTCGACCGGACCGACGGCAACCGTTCCCGTCAGCACGACGGCGCCCGCGGTGCTCGCTCCGGTTCCGCCGCTGCCCCCGGTGCCATCCGACTTGTTGGCCGGCGGCGAAGATACCTGCAGGTCAGGGATATTGAGCAGCTTTCCGAGGTCGGTGGCGTTGATTCCCATCCGGCCGTCGAGTTTGTCGACGGGGAGTTGGGTGACATTGCCGTTCACGATGTCGGAGAAGGGAACGGTGACCCCGCGCAGATCGGCCTCGACGGTCACTTCGCCCACCACGTCGCTCTGGACGCCGGTAGCTCTGACGTAGACGTCCTTGTATTTCCCGCCGAGTGCCTGGGTGAGGAAGGGGAACCCGTTGAAGGTGACCTCCGGATCCGACTCGAGTGATGCGCCGGTTCGGAGCTCGCGGGAAACCCGGTACTCGGCGTACGCGGCCGCGCCGAAATCGGCCACCAGTCCGAGGCCGAGGAGAAAGACGATGCCGATGATCAGTTTGCGCACCGCACCATTGTGACGGACTCCGGTCGGGGTTCGATGCGACGGCCCCGGTACCAGGCACGCTAATGTAGGGACCGACCAAAAGCGTCGAACTACTCGAGCGTTGCCCTCACGGGTTGCGCGGGCTACTAGATAGGAGGCCGTGTGGAACTGCTCCTCCTCACCTCCGACCCCAACCCGGAAGCTGTACTACCGGCGTTGGCGTTGCTGGCGCACTCGGTTCGGCCTGCCCCCACAGAGGTTTCCTCGCTACTCGAGGCAAGTTCCGCGGACGTGGCATTGGTGGATGCGCGCACCGATCTGGCTGCCGCACGCGGGTTGTGTCGATTGCTCGGAAGCACAGGATCCGCAGTACCTGTGGTCGCCGTCCTCACCGAAGGCGGACTCGTTGCCGTCAACGCCGACTGGGGGTTGGACGACATCCTGCTTCCCGGTACCGGTCCGGCTGAGGTGGACGCCCGATTGCGGTTGTTGGTCGCCCGCAGCGGCGGTGTGGCCAGTCCGGAAGCGTCGGGAAAGATCACGCTGGGCGAACTGGTTATCGACGAGGGGACGTACACGGCACGACTGCGTGGACGGCCCCTTGATTTGACTTACAAGGAATTCGAGCTGCTCAAGTACCTCGCGCAGCACGCCGGACGGGTATTCACCCGGGCGCAGCTGCTGCAGGAAGTGTGGGGCTACGACTTCTTCGGCGGCACCAGGACGGTCGACGTCCACGTGCGTCGTCTGCGGGCGAAACTCGGCACCGAATACGAGTCCTTGATCGGTACAGTCCGAAATGTCGGATATAAGGCAGTGCGTCCGACCAGGGCCAAGGGTGGCGCAGCTGCTCCCGTTCAGTTCGAGGACGACGAGGACGTCGACTACGACGCGGCCGACGGATCGGTGGTCTGACGTGGGTTGGACAGATTCACTGCCGGCTGGATTCGCCGAGCAGGTTTCCGCGCTTCTCGATCGCGCAACCGAGTTCGACGGCAAGGCGCCCGTGTCGGAACAGGGGCGCCATGCCGTTGCCGGGCGCGGCGGCGCGCGACACTTCCTCGAACTCGACGGCGATGCAGTCGTCGGTTATGCGCAGCTGCAAGCCGGTTCGGACGAGCATCCCGACATGGCGGAGTTGGTGGTCGACCCGCAGGCGCGGCGCCGCGGCATCGGAACCAGGCTTGCCGCAGCGGTATTCGACGAGGGCCGGCCGGGCACGCGTGTCTGGGCGCACGGAAACGTCGACGCCGCAGTCGAATTCGCCAAGAGCCGCGATCTGGTCAGCGTTCGTGAACTCCTGCAGCTGCGTCGACCACTCGATGCTCCGCAGCTTCCGGAAATCGTTGTGCCCGAAGGTGTGACGATTCGGACGTATGGTGGACCCGAAGACGATTCCGAGATCCTTCGCGTCAACAATGCGGCCTTCTCCTGGCATCCCGAGCAGGGTGGCTGGACCCAGGCGGAGATCGACGAGAGAACGGCCGAAGGTTGGTTCGACCCTGCTGGTCTGTTCATGGCGTTCGCGGACACCGATCCCGATACTCTTCTCGGCTTTCACTGGACCAAGGTGCACGCACCCGAAGGTGACGATCCGGAGCTGGGGGAGGTGTACGTCGTGGGGATCGATCCCGCGGCGCAGGGACGAGGTCTCGGCCGAGTGCTGACTCTCGCGGGCATGCATTACCTGCGTGATCGCGGCCTCGGAACCGTCCTTCTGTACGTCGAAGGCGACAACACGGCCGCCCTCCACACGTACGAACGACTCGGCTTCGATCGGTTCCACGTGGACATGGCTTACGCCCGCGCGCTCTGACGTCACAGTCGGACACGCAGAAATGTCCAGTCTGTTCATTCTCCGTTAACCATGTGTGGTCCAGCCGGACACCGCGCCCGCCTACTTTTCTCTGTGGGCAGCGCCGTGTTGCCTGATGCAGATTTCAATCATTCTGCGTCTCATGTCGCCGCCCGATCGTGGGCGTGGCGGTAGCGATTTCCGGAGGATCTTGGTGAATCTCAAGCGCAGTGGTGCCCTGCTCGGTGTAGTGGCCGTGGGCGCCATGACCTTGGCCGCATGTGGCAGCGACAACAACTCGTCGTCGACGGGTGTGGACGCGTCCGCATCGAACGCAACGTGCGAAGGCAAGAGCAACCTCTCTGCCGCTGGTTCCTCGGCACAGAAGAACGCCATGGACCAGTTCGTCGCCACTTACATCTCCGTGTGCCAGGAAAAGGGCAAGACGGTCAACGTCGCATACAACCCCAGCGGTTCGGGCGACGGTCGTACACAGTTCATCGCCGGCCAGATCGACTTCGCCGGCTCCGACTCGGCCATCAAGGACGAGCAGGCCGACAAGGCCAAGGAGCGTTGCGTCGGCGGCGAAGCCTGGAACCTTCCCCTCGTCTTCGGCCCGATCGCAGTTGCATACAACCTCGACGGCGTCGACAAGCTCGTTCTCAACGCAGAGGTTCTCGCGAAGATCTTCAACGGCGGCATCACCAAGTGGAACGATCCGGCAATCGCCGCGCTCAACTCCGGTGCATCGCTTCCCGACGAGAAGATCACCACCGTGATCCGCTCCGATTCCTCGGGTACCACCGACAACTTCCAGAAGTACCTCGACGCGGCATCGAACGGTGCTTGGACGTCGGGCGCAGGGTCCGACTTCACCGGTGGCGTCGGTGAGGGCGCCAAGGGTTCGGCGGGCGTTGCACAGGCAGTTGCCACGGCACCGGGTTCGATCACCTACGTCGAGAAGTCGTTCGCCGATCAGAACAAGCTCTCGGTTGCCGAAATCAACACCGGCTCCGAGGCAGTCGCACTGACCAACGACACGGCCGCGAAGTCGATCGCAGGCGCGAAGTTCAAGTCCGACGCAACCGGCGACCTGACGCTCGACCTCGCGTCGATCTTCAAGACCAACGAAGCCGGCGCCTACCCGCTGGTTCTCGCCACGTACTCGATCGTCTGCTCCAAGGGCTACGACGCGGACACCTCCGCAGCAGTGAAGTCGTTCCTGACGAGCGCGGCCAACGAGGGTCAGGCCAACCTGGCCGAGCAGGGTTACGTCCCGCTGCCGTCCAACGTCCAGGATCGCCTCAACGCGTCCATCACGGCAATCAGCTGACCTAGAGACTCGTGCGGACAAGCTCATGGATCTACATTCAGACGTGAAGGAAGTGAGCGCGCATGAGTGACGCGCCCATCACCTCGACATCTCGTTCTCCCGGCCCCGCAACCAGCGGGGCCGGGGTGGGCGGTCCGAACGGCACCACGGAGGACACGATTACTTCCACCAAGGCTCCAGAAACCGAGCATCCTCCGAAGGGTGACGGTCCGGGTAGCGGCAACAGCAAGACGGTGACCCGTCCGGGTGACCGCATCTTCAGCTCGCTCGCCTCCGGTTCGGCAATCTTCATCACGGTTGTCATCGCGGCGATCGGCGCGTTCCTGATCTGGCGTGCTGTTCCTGCTTTGAGCCGGAACCAGGTCAACTTCCTGACCAGCCGTGAATGGGTCACGCAGAACATCAACGCGATGGCGTTCGGTGTCCTCGATCTTTTCCAGGTCACGGTGTTGGTCTCGCTGTTCGCACTGGTGCTCGCGATGCCGATCGCACTGGGCATCGCGATCTTCCTGACTTCGTACTCACCCAAGTGGCTCACGCGGCCACTGTCGTACACGATCGACCTTCTGGCAGCTGTGCCGTCCATCGTCTACGGCCTGTGGGGACTTCTCGTCTTCGCTCCGGCGATCACCCCGGTCGCGGTGTGGCTCAACGACACTCTCGGCTGGTTCCCGCTCTTCGCCGACGGCAGCGGATCGATCACCGGCGGCGGCACCATCTTCACCGCAGGCATCGTCCTCGCCGTGATGATCCTTCCGGTCATCACCGCAGTGACCCGCGAGGTGTTCATCCAGACCCCGCGATCACAGATCGAAGCCGCACTCGCCCTCGGCGCCACGCGCTGGGAAGTTGTGCGCACCACGGTCATCCCGTTCGGTAAGTCCGGCTACATCAGCGGCTCGATGCTCGGTCTCGGACGCGCACTCGGTGAGACGATGGCGCTCTACCTGATCCTGCGCACCACCTCTCAGGCCTTCGGCTGGTCGCTGTTCGACGGCGGCTCGACCATCGCCTCCAAGATCGCCCTCGGCTACGCGGAGTTCAACAACGACATCCAGGCAGGCGCGTACATCGCAGCCGGACTGGTGCTGTTCGTACTGACCTTCGTCGTCAACGCGGCTGCCCGCGCAGTGATCGCCGGAAAGAAGGACTGACCCATGACCTCCACTCTGGACCGGCCGGTCAAGGCCCCCACTTTCCAAGGCGTCGGAGCCCGTCGTCGTGCCAAGGACGTCATCGCGACCGTCCTGGTGAGCCTGGCAGTCGTCATCGCGCTCATCCCGTTGGTCTGGGTGCTCTTCACGGTCATCGCCAAGGGCCTGCCCGCTCTGACGTCGCCTACCTGGTTCACCAACTCGCTGAGCGGATTGACGGCGTCGGCCGACGGCGGCGGTATCTATCACGCCTTGATCGGCACCCTGCTGCAAGGCATCGTGTGCGCGGTCTTCTCCATCCCGCTCGGTATCTTCGTCGCGATCTACCTGGTGGAGTACGCCGACCGGAAGTCGAAGCTGGGCAAGCTGACCACGTTCATGGTCGACATCCTCAGCGGTGTTCCGTCGATCGTGGCTGCGCTGTTCATCTACGCCCTGTGGATCGCGACCTTCGGCTTCCCCAAGTCCGCGTTTGCGGTGTCACTGGCTCTGGTCCTTCTGATGGTCCCGGTCGTCATCCGCTCCACCGAGGAAATGCTGCGCATCGTCCCGATGGATCTGCGAGAGGCGTCGTACGCGCTCGGTGTGCCGAAGTGGAAGACCATCTCGAAAATCGTTCTGCCGACGGCACTTCCCGGCATCATCACCGGCGTCATGCTGGCCCTGGCCCGCGTGCTCGGTGAGACCGCACCGCTGCTGATCCTCGTCGGCTACGCACCGTTCATCAACTTCGACCTGTTCAACGGCGAAATGGGCACACTGCCTTCCGTCATGGTCGCCGAGATGAACAACCCCACCGACGCCGGCACCAACCGCATCTGGGGCGCAGCACTGACCCTGATCCTGCTGATCGCGATCCTCAACATCGTCGCGAAGCTGATCGGTCACTTCTCACAGGTCAGAAGTAAGTGATGCGGCCTCGGAACATGTTCGTACTCAACAGCGTCAACAACTCAGTAGGGAGCCGGTAATGGCCAAGCGTCTGGATCTCAAGGACGTCAACATCTACTACGGCAAGTTCCACGCCGTCGCCGATGTGGGCCTGTCCGTCCCGCCCCGGAGCGTCACCGCCTTCATCGGCCCGTCCGGTTGCGGCAAGTCCACCGTTCTCCGTTCACTCAATCGCATGCACGAAGTGATTCCCGGTGCGCGCGTCGAGGGTTCGGTGCTGCTCGACGGCGAGGACATCTACGGCTCGAACGTCGATCCGGTCGGTGTTCGCAAGACCATCGGCATGGTGTTCCAGCGACCCAACCCCTTCCCGACCATGTCCATCAAGGACAACGTCGTCGCGGGCTTGAAGTTGCAGGGCGAGCGCAGCAAGAAGAAGCTCGACGAGGTGGCCGAGCGTTCGCTGCGCGGTGCCAACCTGTGGAACGAGGTCAAGGATCGCCTCGACAAGCCCGGTGGCGGCCTCTCAGGCGGTCAGCAGCAGCGTCTGTGCATCGCGCGTGCCATCGCGGTCTCGCCCGACGTCCTGCTCATGGACGAGCCGTGCTCCGCGCTCGACCCGATCTCGACTCTCGCGATCGAAGACCTGATCACCGAGCTGAAGAAGGATTTCACGATCGTCATCGTCACGCACAACATGCAGCAGGCTGCGCGTGTGAGTGACCAGACGGCATTCTTCAACCTCGAGGCAACCGGCAAGCCCGGTCAGCTCGTCGAGATCGACGACACCGAGAAGATCTTCTCGAACCCGACGCAGAAGGCCACCGAGGACTACATCTCCGGCCGCTTCGGATAGGTCCCGGGATCAACCCTGCACGATCATGTTTCACCCCCGTTTCCAACAGGAGACGGGGGTGAAACTTTTTGGTTGTGGTGATAGTTCCCACTCCGGTGCGCAGAGCTGAGCGTCGTTGGGCGCCCGAATAATTCGATGAGCAGCGCAAGTGCGCCGAGTGGGCGCTGAAGTAGCCGACGACGTGAATCTCGTGGATACTGACGACGCTTCGGACAATGCTAATCTCGGCCCGACAGCACGCTGTCGATCGATGTCGTTTCACAACCGGAAGGGCTTGTCAGTGCACCTCACCCCTTCAGATACCGAAAAGCTGCTCCTGAGCGTCGCGGGCATGGTCGCCCGTGACCGCCGCGAGCGCGGGGTACTGCTGAACTACCCCGAAGCGATGGCACTGATCTCGTGCTGGATTCTCGAGCGCGCGCGTGACGGAATGACGGTTGCGGAACTGATGAACGCCGGTCGGCAAGTGCTCACCCGCGACGACGTGATGGAAGGGGTACCCGAGATGATTGCAAACGTCCAGGTGGAGGCCACTTTCCCGGACGGTCGCAAACTGGTCACCGTGACGGAGCCCATTCGATGATTCCCGGCGAAGTACGTGTGTCCACCGAACCGCTCGAGTTCGGCACGGACGCGGAGAAGATCACGATGGTCGTCGTCAACGACGGCGATCGCCCCATTCAGATCGGTTCACATCTCCACCTTCCCGCGGCCAACCCGGCGTTGACCTTCGATCGCGAAGCGGCAGACGGCTTCCGGCTCGACATCCCCTCGGGAACGTCGGTTCGGTTCGAACCCGGGGTCAGCAGAACGGTGACACTGATCGCGCTCGGCGGACTCAAAAGGGTTCCGGGCCTGCAGATCGTGCCGGACGAAGACCTACCGACACATGCGCGCGAGCCCAAGACCGTCATGCCGTTCGGCACGCCCGGCGTCGAGGTCGAAGAACCTTTGCGAGCGTCCTCGGTGAACGTGCGTGTGAGTGATGTTCCAGTCGAGGCGGATTCACCGGACGACGCCGCGACGACAGTTGAGAGGACAGCCGAATGAGCAGGATCGATCGACGCGGCTACGCCTCCCTGTACGGCCCGACCGCAGGTGACCAGATCCGTTTGGCCGACACCGATCTGTGGATCGAGATCGAGCACGACTACACCGCGACCGGCGACGAGATGGTCTTCGGCGGCGGTAAGAGCATCCGAGAGTCGATGGGCCAGGGCCTGACCACTCGCGACCAGGGTGCTCTCGACGTCGTCATCACCAACACGGTGATTCTCGATCACTGGGGAATCGTCCGGGCAGACGTTGGAATTCGCGACGGACGCATCGTTGCGATCGGCAAGTCCGGTAACCCCGACATCATGGATGGCGTGCACCCCAAGTTGCTCATCGGGCCGAGCACCGACGTGATCGCCGGTGAGGGAAAGATCCTCACCGCGGGTGCGATCGACACTCACGTGCACTTCCTCAGTCAAATCGAGATGATGGAGGCGCTCGCGACCGGTACGACGACGGTGGCGGGCGGCGGAACGGGTCCCACCGAGGGAAGCAAGGCAACCACCGTCACACCCGGCGCCTGGTCGCTGACGATGATGCACCGCGCCCTCGACCACATCCCGCTCAACGTCCTTCTTCTCGGCAAGGGCAGCACCGTCAGCCATGAGGCCATGCGCCAGGAAGCTCTCGCGGGCGCAGGCGGATTCAAGGTTCACGAGGACTGGGGTTCCACTCCGGCCGCGATCGACGCCGCTCTTCGAGCAGCCGACGAGTTCGGCCTCCAGGTAGCGCTGCACGCGGACAGTCTCAACGAAACCGGTTACGTACAGCACACTTTGGACGCGATCGCCGGACGCGGAATCCACGTATTCCATGCGGAAGGCGCCGGCGGCGGGCACGCGCCGGACATCATCGTGACCGCCGGTGAGCCGAACGTTCTTCCAGCATCGACCAATCCGACGTTGCCGCATACCGTCAACACGGTTGCCGAGCACCTCGACATGCTCATCGTGTGTCATGCGCTCAATCCCCGGGTTCCGGAGGATCTTGCCTTTGCCGAGTCCCGGATCCGGCCGACAACGATTGCAGCAGAAGACTTTCTGCACGACATCGGAGCCATCTCGATCACCTCGTCCGACGCCCAAGCGATGGGCCGTATCGGTGAGGTGACCCTGCGGACATGGCAGGTGGCTCACGTCATGAAGGCCCAGTACGGCAAGCTGGGCACCAGCATGCCGGCCGACAACGAGCGTGCGCGGCGTTACGTCGCCAAGTACACGATCTGCCCCGCGGTGGCGCACGGTATCGATCACGAGATCGGCTCGGTCGAGGCCGGGAAGATGGCGGACCTGGTGCTGTGGGATCCCGCGTTCTTCGGAGTCCGTCCTTCTGCCGTGATCAAGGGCGGGGCGATAGTTGCTGCGCCGCTTGGTGATCCGAATGCTGCTATCCCGACCCCGCAGCCGGTGTTCGTTCGCCCGGCCATCGCGGCGACTCCGGGATCGGCCCCGCACCTGTCCACGACGTTCGTCTCTCCGATGGCCATCGAGGACGGTCTGGCCGATCGTCTCGGTCTCACCCGCACCCTTACCGGTGTTCGTCCGACGAGACACCTCACCAAGGCGGACATGCCGAACAACACGGCGCTGCCGTCCATCGACGTCGATCCGGAGACGTTTGCCATCAAGGTCAACGGCGACCTGATCGCGCCCAACCCCGTTGACGTGGTGCCGATGGCTCAGCGCTACATGCTGTTCTGAAACCATGTCGATCGAGACGGCATCTGCCGAGATAGCATCGATGCTCTTGGCAGATGGGCGTCTGCCTACCGGCGGTCACGCGCACTCGTCGGGGTTGGAACCGGCACTGGCGGGCGGACTCCTGCAGAGTCAGGTCCCTGACTTCATTCGCGGTCGACTCGAAACAGTCGGACTTGTCGAGGCCGCTTCAACGGTGGTCACGCGCCGCTGGGCCGTAAGTGAGGGTAGTGCAGGCGAACTCGAGGACATCTCGAGGGAACTGCTCGCTCGGACTCCCAGCGCACCGCTGCGTGAGGCGTCGATTCAGCTCGGCCGTGGGCTGGCGAGACTGGCGTCGCGATTGTGGCCGCAGCACCCCGCGGTGCAGATGCTCATGGCGCTGCCTGGGCATCCGATGCGTCCGCTCGCGTTGGGCGTCTTCACGGCGGTCTCCGGGATGGACGACCTACAGGCAGCCAGATCTTGTTTGTACGACGACGCCCAAACGGTGGCGTCGGCGGCATTGAAGCTACTGCCGGTGGATCCGGCAGAACCGGTCGAATGGTTGCTCCGAGCAGCCCCGACCATCGAAGCCGTCGCCGCGGCTGCCGTAGCCGTCGAGGGCGTCGCAGATATACCCGCAACAACAGGGCCGTTGGTCGAACAATGGTCACTCGAACACCACGCTCGATCCAGGAGGATTTTCCGTGCTTGACAACCTGAACAACACCACCACTGCTGCAAGAGGTTTGAGGCTCGGCGTTGCCGGCCCCGTCGGCACCGGCAAAAGCACCCTCATCGCCACCATCTGCCGCGAACTCGCGGCGGAGTACGAGATCGCGGTGGTCACCAACGACATCTACACCGACGAGGACGCGCGACTGTTGCGCGCGGCCAACGTTCTGCCGATCGAGCGCATCGTCGCAGTCGAGACCGGTGCGTGCCCGCACACGGCTATTCGTGACGACGTCACGCCGAACCTCATTGCGGTCGAAGACCTCGAGCGTCAGTTCCATCCCCTCGACATGGTGATCGTGGAAAGCGGCGGTGACAACCTGACCGCCACGTTCAGCCCGGCACTGGTCGACGCCCAGATCTTCTGCATCGACGTCGCGGGCGGCGGAGACGTCGCACGCAAGGGCGGTCCCGGAATCGAGCGGGCAGATCTGTTGGTGGTCAACAAGATCGACCTGGCCCCGTACGTCGACGTCGACGCGGTCCAGATGGTTGCCGATGCCACGGCCGCGCGTGACGGACTTCCCGTTCTCGCGCTCAGCCAGAAGGATCACTCAACGATCGACCAGCTCAGTGCGTGGCTCCGCCAGGTCATCGCATCTCATCGCGCGGGTAGTCACACCCCGCAGGATCCGGGGCCGATGGCGCCGCACTTCCATGCCGATGAAGAAGACCACGGTCACGGTCACGGGCACAGCCACTCTCACGCTCACTGATGCGCACTGGAGCTACGCGGGTCGTCGTCGAGAGAGTGGGTGACACCGCTGTTGCGCGAGAGCTGATCTCGGGCGACTTCTTGGCCCCGCGGTTCGTCGACGCTCGCGGGCTCACCGTGCGAATTGCCTTGGTAGGGCACAGTGCAACGCTGCTGGCCGGCGACGACCTGCGTATCGAATTCGTAGTCGCTCCGGGTACGTGCCTCGAGGTGATCGAGCCGTCGGGGACCGTCGCGTACAACGCGCGTGGCGGCCGGGCGTCGTGGTCGGCTTCGGCGAGCGTCGGCGCCGGTGCGGCGCTGATCTGGCGCGCGGCACCGTTTGTCGTCGCGGGCGGCGCGGATGTGACCAGGCGCGTGGATATTTCACTGGAATCCGATGCGGTTGCGCTGCTCGACGAGATGATCGTGTTCGGCCGGACCGGCGAAACCGGCGGTGCCCTTCGCTCGGATCAGCGCATTACCGTCGACGGTGACGCGCTGCTCGTGGAAACTCTCGACCTGCGTAGCGTGCCGGGCCGTTCGCTGCCGGGAATTCTCGGTGGCCATCGCGTGCTCGGTACGACCATGCTGTTGGGGATGAAGACTACCGACGACGTCGAAGGGCACGTGACGCCGCTGGCGGGAGCAGGGATGCTGGCACGGGCCGTTGCCGATCACGCACACGAGGCGAGCGCAGCGTTGGATCCGATCTGGTCGCAGTGGCGTGGGCGAGTTTCGCAGGAGTACACCGACTGATTCGCCCTACCGTCACACTTCGGGAGGCTGCGTCGTCCAGTATGTGACCAGGCCGAAGAGAGCCGGGCGCACAGGTTTGACGGAGGCATCATGCGAATTGTTGTTCTGGGCGGAACCGGCCAGATGGGAAAGCTGGTCGTCGAGCAGGCAAAGGCAGGGGGCCACGACGTGGTCGCTGCCGCTCGATCGACGGGAGTCGACATCTCTACGGGTGCCGGGTTGGACGAAGCATTTTCCGGCGCCGACGTGGTCGTCGACGTGAGTGATCATGTCACCAACGGTGCGAGGAAGGCGATCGAGTTCTTCGAGACGGCAGCGAAGAACATCGCCGCGGCCGAAGCCAGGGCCGGCGTGAAGCACCACGTGTTGCTCTCGATCGTGAACTGCGACGATCCGCGATTGAAGTCCTTCGGTTACTACCAGGGGAAGGCTGCGCAGGAACGCGCGGTGGAAGCGTCGAGTATTCCCTTCACGATCCTGCGATCCACTCAGTGGTTCGAGTTCGGCGAGAAGACGATCGCGCTCTTCGGGCTGGGGCCGGTCGCGATGGTTCCCCGGATGCGGTCACAACCGGTGGCAGCGAAGACCGTCGCCGAGGCGCTCGTGACCTGCGCTCAGAACGGTCCGACCGGGAGGGCTCCGGACCTGGCCGGGCCCGAGGTCCTCGAGATCCCGGCCATGACGCGCGAGATCTTGAAATACCGTGGCCGACGTAAGTGGCTGATCCCGATCTCGATGCCTGGAGCGGGTAAGGCGATGAAGGGTGGGGCGTTGCTGCCCGCGCCGGGATCCACAACTGCAGGACCCACGTTGGAAACCTGGTTGCACGAGAACTGAATAGGAAAGGCGGCCGCGCAAGTGCGCGGCCGCCTTTTACTCACGTGGACGGTTGGGTTCAGAGATCCGGGTAGTTCAGAGATCCGGGTACGAGGTGAGGTTGTCGACCTTCTCGGTGGTTTCGGGCTCTTCGGGCAGCTTGCCGGTCACCAGGAAGATGACACGTCGGCCGACCTCGACGGCGTGGTCGGCGAATCGCTCGTAGAAGCGGCCGAGCAGCGTGACGTCGACTGCGGCGGCAACGCCGTGCTTCCACTCACGGTCCATGAGGACGGTGAAGAGGTGGCGGTGGAGGTCGTCCATCGCTTCGTCTTCTTCGCGCAGACGGGCAGCGCGCTCGGGGTCGCGGGTCTCGAGGACGACCTTGGCGGCCGCACCGATGGAGACAGCGATGCGTCCCATCTCGGCGAAGTAGCCGTTGACCTCTTCAGGAAGCACGTGGTTGGGATGTCGGCGGCGCGCGATCTTGGCGACGTGCAGGGCGAGTGCGCCCATGCGGTCGATGTCGGCGACGATCTGGATTCCGCTGACCACCGAGCGCAGATCTCCGGCAACGGGAGCCTGCAAGGCGAGCAACGCAAACGCGCGCTCCTCGCAGATGGTGCTGAGTTCGGTGATCTTGTCGTGTTCGCCGATTACTTGTTCTGCCAGGGACAGGTCTGCCTGGAGCAGGGACTGGGTGGCGCGCTCCATAGCGGCACCTGCCAGTCCTGCCATCTCGCCGAGCGTGTCTGCAAGCTCGGTCATCTGTTCGTTGTAAGCCACGCGCATGAGGTCAGAGCCTACGTGCCGTGAAAGACCAAGTCACAAGCACCAGGTGAACGCAAGGTGAATGAACGCGTGTCAGTCGCAGGTGGTGTCGCCGGCGTTGACGCTGGCGATGTCGGCGGGCAGAGCCGTCGAGGTGCTGGTGTCGACCGACGTCGGATTTGCCGCCAGGATGGTTCCCGGGTCCGCGGGGGCGACGACGGTGCCGGCGAAATTGCTTCCGACGACGACCTCGATCATGTCTCCCATGCTCGGAGCGAGAACCAGAACCGCGCCGGGAATCGACGACGCGACCGTCACCGCTTCAGCCTCGTAACCTGCGGCGTAGCGCACGACGGTGGTCGACGCTTGAGCATTCGCCAGGCCGGTGGCTGCGCTGAAGTTACCGACCGTGGAGATCTGGAAACCGTAAGCCGCGAGGCTGTCGGCGATCGTCGCGGCCTGCCCGGCGATTCCCGACGCGTTGGAGACGTCGACCGAGATGTTGTAGGCGCTCATTGCCTCGACGGAAGTGGCGGCCGGCGGCGTGCTGGACGTAGGAGCGGTTGTCGTGGAACTGGTCGACGACGGTGTGGTGTCCTCGCGCTCTTCGCCCGGAAGCGGATCGTCGTCGATGATCGCCTGGAAGAGGGACTTGATCTCGTCCGTGCGAGGAATCTCGTTGCCCCAGTCGTTGGTGCCGTCCGTGGGGACCGTCAAGAACGTGACCGCGCCTGCGTCGACGTTCTGGAGCGAGCGACCGAGGGTGACCAGTGACTTGGTGTCGATGTTTTCGACGAACGTGTCGCTGGTGAAGGCGTTGATGAATCCGTTGAGCTTGCTCGGATTCAGGAGGACCTGGTTGGACAGGGCCGAGCGGAGCAGCGCCGACAGGAACTTCTGCTGACGGGTGATGCGCCCGTAGTCGCCGTTGCCCTCGGCTTCGACGTGGCGAGCACGCACGTAGTTGAGGGCGGTACGGCCGTCGAGCATCTGCGTGCCGCCGGAGGCGAGGACGGTTCCGAGGATGCCGTCTTCGATCGGTCCGGGGGAGCAGACGTTCACACCGCCGACGGTGTCGACCATGCGCTCGAAACCGGCGAAGTCCATTCCGACGAAGTGCCCGATTTTCAGGCCGGACATCTTCTGGATGACCTTGACCAGGCATTTGGGGCCACCGAGTGCGTACGTCGCATTGAGTTTGTCGCCGCTCGCTGCCGGGAAGGTTTCGCTGGTGTACTTGCCGGCGTCGTTGTCCCATCCCTGACAGATCGGACGTTCGACGTCGAGGTCACGCGGGAAGGAGACGGCGACGACGCGGCTTCGGTCCGCGGGAATGTTCACCAGCATTACCGTGTCGGCTCGGGCGCCTTCGGCGTCTTCGACGGTTCCGGCGCCGATCTCACCGCTCGCACCGGCGCGGGTATCGGTGCCGATGATCAGGTACGTCTCGTCGCCGAGTTGACCACCGGCGTCGATGATGTCGTCGGACTCGGTGTCGAGTGCCGCAATCTGATCGAATCCGCCTTCGACCGAGCGCAGATAGCCCCACACGACGCCGGTCAATGCGAGAGACATGACGGCCAGGAACGCTACTGCCGATCGGCCGATCACTTTTGCGCGATGGCGGCGGCGAATCTTGCTTTGCGCCAGACGAGTGGCGCCGGTGTCACCGACTACCCGCGGCACTGCGGAGGTGACGGGATGTTCTTCGGTGATCCAGTCCGCAGCGGCGGGCGGAACGGTCGGACGGGCGGGAATCGGCCGGGCGGGGGGCGGCGACGACGCTGCTGAAGATTGAGTCTTGGGTGGTACGGATTTGTTCGGCGCCGGCTTGGGCGGCGTAGCCGGGGCTGGTGGCGGCTTCTTGTCGCCTACCCGACGGACCAACTCGGCGACCGAAACAGAGTCGTCGGTCGGAGGCGAGTCCCGTCGCCCGGTACGTCCACTGCTGCGACGCTCCGGGGGACTGGGTGGTTGCGGTGTTGGTCGCTGGGGTGTGGCAGGGCGCTGGGGCGTTGCCGGTTGGTCCGGTCGGGCGTTGCGGAAGCGCTTGTCTGCGAGCGGACGTTCCCAGGGGGCGCGGCTCTCGGGCGGAGGTGGGCCCGAATCGTGATCATCACCCACCGATGCAACCTGTCCCGTCGTCGACTGTCAGTAACTCGTCATTCAGATGCCGGCGTCAACCGGTTGTCGACGAAGCTGGAGCCATATTACTGGTGAATCCTGAGTGCTTCACTCAGAAAGTGATGTGAGTAATCCGACGGCGTGTTTTCGCTAGCCACCAGAGTGCATCATGTCAGCTCCCACCGGCACAAGGTCGTCTTCGGGATCGTCGAGCCAACCTTCCGGGAGTGCTACCTGACCGGGTGAGCCTTGGCGTCCGCGCGGGCCTTCGGCGTCCTTGGGGAACGGGACGTCGTGGTCGAGCTGTCCGAGCAGATCGTCCAGTTCGGACAACGTGCTGACCAGAGCCATCGAGACCCGCAGATCCGATCCGACCGGGAACCCACGCATGTACCAGGAGACGTGCTTGCGAAGTTCGCGCAGACCCTTCATTTCACCGTGATGTGCGGCGAGCAGTTGGGCGTGACGGGCGATGATCTTGGTGACTTCGCCGAGCGTCGGCGGCGTGGCGATCTGTTGTCCGTTGAGAGCTGCGCTGAGTTCCGCGAACAGCCATGGCCGTCCGAGGCAGCCGCGTCCGACGACGACGCCGTCGCAGCCGGTCTCGTTCATCATGCGGGCAGCATCCGAGGCGTCGAAGATGTCGCCGTTGCCGAGGATCGGCACGTCGGTGACGTGTTCCTTGAGGCGCGTGATCTCGTTCCAGTCAGCAGTGCCGGAGTAGCGCTGCGACGCGGTACGTGCGTGAAGTGCGACGGCAGCGGCGCCTTCAGCTGCGGCGATCCGGCCGGCGTCGAGGTGCGTGTGATGTTCGGGGTCGATGCCGACGCGCATCTTGACGGTGACCGGAATGTCGGTGCCTTCGGTGGCGCGCACGGCTGCCGCGACGATCTGACCGAACAGTCGACGCTTGTACGGTAGCGCCGATCCACCGCCCTTGCGGGTCACCTTGGGTACCGGGCAGCCGAAGTTCATGTCGATGTGATCGGCCATGTTCTCGTCGACGATCATCTTGGCCGCGGCGTAAGTCGTATCCGGGTCGACGGTGTACAGCTGCAGCGACCTGGGCGTTTCGGTCGGACCGAACGTGGTCATGTGCATCGTGGCGGGTTGGCGTTCGACGAGCGCGCGGGCGGTGACCATCTCGCAGACGTAGAGCCCGGACGTGCTGCCTGCACGTTCGAGTTCGAGTTCACGGCACAGCGTGCGGAAGGCGACGTTGGTGACGCCCGCCATGGGTGCGAGGACCACGGGGCTGTGCAGCTCGAGTGAACCGATACGAAGGGATGACATGTCTACCTCTGAACAAATACTTGTGACAATTGGAAGTGCCCGGTACCGAATCCGGTACCGGGCACAGAATAGCTGGTGAAACTAAGAAGCCTGCTGTTCGCGCTTGGCGGCTTCGCGTGCGAGCATGCGATCGCGCTGTTCCTCGAACTTCGTCGCGTTGGCGGCGAGTGTCTCGAGGAAGGCCGCCAACTCTTCGCGCGTGTTCTCGCCTTCGGCGCTGAAATCGTTGCGCTCGAAGATGTTCCACTTACGCAGGACAGGCCAGACGACCTCGTCGAGGTGCTGGCGAAGGTCGTAGATGCCGTGCTTGGCCATGAGGGCGCCGTTGCGGCGGAAGTTCGGCATGCCGGCACCGGGCATCTGGAAGTTCTGGACGATGTTCGCCACAGCCTTGAGCGCCTGATCGGGAGCAAGATCGAGCGCGGCGGCGCAGATGTTGCGGTAGAAAATCATGTGCAGGTTCTCGTCGGCGGCGATGCGCTGAAGCATCTTGTCGGCAATCGGCTCGTCGCAGGCCTTGCCGGTGTTGCGGTGGCTGACGCGCGTCGCGAGTTCCTGGAAGGTCACGTAGGCGACCGAGTGCAGCAGGCCGGCGTCGCCCTCGTCGATGGGTGCGCTGTAACCGTTTGTCATGTGTTCCATGCGGAAGCGCTCGAGCTCGACGGGGTCGACTGCGCGCGTGACGACGAGGTAGTCACGCATCACGATGCCGTGGCGGTTCTCCTCGGCGGTCCACCGGCCGACCCACGTTCCCCAGGCACCGTCCTGCGAAAAGTTCTCGGCGATCTCACGGTGGTACGACGGCAGGTTGTCCTCGGTGAGCAGGTTGGTGATCATCGCGGCGCGAGCTACCTCGCCGAGTTGTGACTGTTCGAGACTCCAGTCTTCGCCGCCCATGGCTGCGAAGTTACGGCCCTCGTCCCACGGAACGTAGTCGTGTGGATGCCATTCCTTGGCCATGGAGATGTGGCGGTTGACGTTCTCCTCGGCAACCGGCTGCAGCTCTTGTAGCAGCTCCAGCTGCGTCAGAATCCTCGTCATTTCTTGCCTCCATGTTGAGTGAATGCGCGACTTCGCCCCAGCCTACGGCACCGTAGGTTTGAAAAGAATGGCATGAAAATTGCTCCCCTCGAGGGATGTTACCGATCCGTAGTTATCCGGGGGCACTTTCACTACCAAGTCGTTCTTTCGACGTAGTCGCGGAACGTCCGGGCGGGATCGGACAGCTTGCGACTCTTCGACCAGATCAGCCCTATTTTTCGCTGTGCTCCTTCGATCGGTACATAGACGACTCCTTCGGCCCAGATCGGTGGATCCTGAACCGGCATGACCGAGACACCGAAGGACGCGGAGACCAGTCCGCCGACCGTTGCCAGCTCGCTGCTCTCGAAGACGAAATTCGGAGTGAATCCTGCGGCCGCGCACAGTTCATCGAGAATTCTTCGCATCCCGAAGTTCGGATGCATACCGATGAACGGTTCGTCGGCCGCGTCCGCAAGCTCGACCGAATGCAACTTCGCAAAGCGATGATCAGCCGGAACAGCCAATGCCAGTGACTGCTGGGCGATCTGCATCCACGCCACCTGCGGATCGCGCGGCTGAGGCGAGACGACGGCCAGGTCGGACGTGCCGGCGGCGATTCTGTCGACCAGGAACTGCGCGCTGTCCTGATGCAGTTCGAATCGCACTCCGGGATACTCGACGCGGTATCCGCGCAGCATGTGCGGCACCAACCAGGTGCCGAACGAGTGGAGGAAGTCGAGTCGGACCGTGCCGCTCTCGGGGCTCGCCAGCGACTGGATTTCGGTCTGCGCGGCGTCGAGGGCACGCAGTGCGATGCGAGCATGTCGATAGAGGATCTCGCCGTACCGGTTCAGTTCGAGTCGGCGTCCCTGACGGTCGAAGAGTGTCACGCCGATCTGTCGTTCGAGGCGAGCGAGTTTGCGCGAAAGGGTCGGCTGCGACAGGTGAGTCAGATTCGCGGTAGCGGTCACCTGTTGGGTTTCGGCGAGCACGACAAACCATTCGAGGTCTTCGGTCAGCATCACGAACCCAATCTATATACCCCCAGAGCATATAGAACACCAAGTTTATGCATTTTCTTTTGCCAAGTCGGGGCGGGAGGATTCTTGCCGGAGGTAAGTGATGCCTGGAGGTACGTGGTGACTGTCGAGAATGTGATCGAATCCGAAGTGATGCCGCTTCGCCGCGGAACATCGGGATATCGAACCGTGACCGTTGCGTTGTTCGCGGCCGGGCTGTCGACGTTCATCTCGATGTACGCGGCACAGGCGTTGCTGCCTGCGTTCGCCGAAGACTTCCACGTCTCGCCTGCGGTGTCTGCGCTGTCCGTCTCGGCGACGACGGGCATGTTGGCGTTGGCAATCATTCCGGCCAGTGCGCTCTCCGAGCGCTTCGGTCGCACGCGGGTGATGATCGCGTCGGCGTCGGCGTCCTGTGTGATCGGTTTACTTCTGCCGCTGAGTCCGACGATCGAGGTTCTGCTGGTCGGACGCGCAGCACAAGGATTGGCTCTGGCCGGTGTCCCGGCGGTGGCGATGGCCTATCTGGCCGAGGAGGTCGATCGGAAGAACCTCGGTGCAGCGATGGGAAGGTACGTCGCCGGCACAACGATCGGTGGGCTGATCGGACGGCTCGTGCCGTCGGCCGTCGTCGATTTCAGTACGTGGCGTTGGGCGCTGTTGACTGCGTCCGCGCTGTCGGCATTGTTCGCGCTCAACATGATCCGGCGGCTTCCCGCGTCGAAGTTCTTTCGCCCGCAACCGATATCGGCGCGCACGATCGCGTCGAATCTACGACGCCACCTTGCGAACCCGTCGCTGCGAACACTCTTCGCTTTGGGATTCATCCTGATGGGCGGCTTCGTTTCGATTTACAACTTCCTCGGGTTTCGGCTCACGGCAGCACCTTTCGGCCTTCCTGAAGCGCTTGTGGGCCTGGTGTTCCTTTTCTACCTTGCCGGAACTTTCACCTCGGCGGTAGCCGGCGGGGCCTCTGACCGACTGGGTAGGCGCAGCGTGCTGCTCGGGTCGGTTGTCGTCATCGGTATCGGCCTGGCACTGACCGTTCCGGACAATCTGGCGTTGACGCTCGTGGGGATGCTGCTCTTCACCGGAGGATTCTTCGCCGCACATTCGGTGGACAGCGGTTGGGTGGGGCTGATCGCTACCGATCACCGGGCCGAGGCGTCGGCGTTGTATCTGTTTGCCTACTACGCGGGTTCGTCCGTGGCGGGCGCCCTCGCGGGTCTTGCATACGCGGGTGGCGGTTGGGTCGGGGTCAGTACTTTTGTGGGCGCGCTGCTGTTGGTTGCGTTTGCCTTGTCACTGAGGATGTTTCGATCTTCGACGATTGACTGAACAGAGCACTGCGGCGACCCCGAACGGGATCGCCGCAGTGCGTTCTGTCGAGCGTCTTACTTCTTGCCGCCGCCGAGGAGGCCGCCGAGCAGGTCTCCGAGGCCGCCGCCACCGGATCCACCCAGGATGCCGCCGAGTGCGCCGCCGATGCCGCCGCCGGAATTGCCGCCGCCGCCGAGAATTCCGCCGAGGAGATCCCCGAGCCCGCCGCCACCGGAGGCCTGAGTCTGCGCGCCGGCACCGCCACCGGTGAACTGCTTGGCGAGGTAGGCCAGGACGATGGGAGCGAGGATCGGCAGCAACTGCTTCACCAGATCGTTTCCACCGCCGCCACCGACACCGCCCAGTGCGCTGGCGACCTGATCGGTGTTGCCGCCGAAGATGTTCGAGACGATCTTCTGACCGTCAGCGGTGTCGACTTTGCTGATGTCGACGCCGTCGTCGAGAAGGCTGGTGTCGGCGTGAGACTGCAACGCGCTTTCCAGCGAGGCTGCACCGGCGGGATCCTGCGCGTTGGCGCCGAGGCCACCGACGAGGGTCGGAAGTGCAGTCTTGACCGCCGATTCGGCAGTTGCCTGGTCGACGCCGAGTTGCTGCGCGATCTGGTCGATGGGGATCTGGGATAGAAGGTCGTCAAGCGATGCCATTGATGCCCTACCTCTTCTGGGGTACTACTCGTCAGTACCCGGCTGTTGCAGACACTAGTGAATGTCGGCGTCGACGGTAACCCTCTGGTTGCCGAGCGGTCAGGCTCGGGTCTTCTCGCGGGGGACCAGGCACGCTAGGAGAGCGAGAATCAGTCCGCCGGCCGTCAGAATGAATCCTGTCTGATTTGTCAGGATCGTGGAGTAGTTTTCCCTGATGACATTGTCGAACTGATCGTTCACGCGGTAGTAGAACGTGCCAAGAGTCCCCAATCCCACGATAATTCCGATCCATGCTGCGATGCGAGAACCGAACAATGCGGCGATCAGAATCAATACGGCGGCGGCGAGCAGAAGTATCGCCATCGACCGGTAGAAGGTCACGGACTGATCGCCGAGTTGCTCGATTGCCCACCCTGCCGGAAAGCCGTCCCGCAGGTCCTCGAGGCGAACGTTGTCGGGTTTGACCCCGGCCAGTACGTACGTGAACGAGCCGACGGCAACGGCGATTCCACAAATGAGCAGAACGAGATGAACTAACGTGCGCATGCCAGTCTCCCTGTGTTCGGAGTTCGGTGACGCGGTCGTCGCCGAGCCTAGCTGTGTCGCGGGTGTCAAGCTCGGTATCGAGCGTGCAGAATCGTCTCCATGCCCGACAACATGCGTCGACTCGAAGAGATCTCGCTGTCGCTGCCGGAAGCGGAGCGCGTCGACATCGAAGCGTGGGACGGCCACCCGACGTTCCGGGTCCGCGGCAAGAACTTCGTGTTCTGCAACCTCGAAGCCACCTCCTTGACCGTCAAGCTGAGCAAGGAGGAAGCCGAAGCGGTGGTGGCCACCGAACCAGGCGCAAGTGCTGCGGGCTACGGACTCGGTCGACACGGGTGGGTTGCACTCGACATCGGCACCGACGTTTCCGAGGAGAAATGGTCGCAACTGGAGGAGTGGATCTACACCTCGTTCACCCTCGTTGCGCCGAAGCGGCTTGCCCGGATCGTTCTCGATGCGGATGAGGAACGCCCGTAACGGATAGATTCGTCAGTACAGACGCCGACTAGACGAGGAATTGTCATGACGACACCGGAAACTTCACCGGCCACCGCAAAACCGGGCATGCCGCCGTGGGCGAAGAAGGCCATCGGGATCGCAGTGATGGCGGTGGTCCTGGTCATCGCTTACTTCATCCTTGCCGCCTTCCTTCCGCGTTGGTGGGCGCAGCGCATTGCGTCGTTGGCGAACGGCAGTTTCAGCGCCGGAATCGCGTGGGGGCTGCTGTTCGGTCTCGTGTGCACCCTGGTCCCGCTCATCTTCTTCCGGGCGGTCTGGCAGGTGCGCAAGCGCAAGCATGCTCGAATCATGCAGATCACGGCTCTCGCGTTGGGTGTGATCTTCGCGCTGCCGAATCTGCTCTCTCTGACAGTTGTTCTCGGCAACAACAACGCTGCGCATGCCGGCGAGCGGATCCTCGACGTCGACGGCCCCGGATTCCGCGGAGCATCCGTTGTCGGTGCCGTCCTGGGCGTTGCGTTGTTCCTTGGACTTGTCGCGCTCGGCTACATGTACAAAAAGCGTGGAAAGGATCTCGACAAGATGCGCGGTGAGCTCAAGCAGCACGAGCCGCAGAGCAAGGGCGAGGCTCCGGCTCCGGAAATTTGAGTCAGCTCTTCGACCGAGTACTCAGGCCGACACCGACTCCGACGGTTCCCGCCGCCACCAGTCCGGCGAGCGGGACAGCCCAGTGTCCGGCAAATGTGCAGGCGAGAACCAGGATTGCACTCACCGGTAGAACGGCCTGCTCGATCCTGTCGCGCTTGAAGTGGCGTGAATGCATGAGCCACACGAAGATCAGGAACATCGCGGCCGGAATCGTGACCGCGGCAGATGCTGCGAACGTCGAAATGTGCGCTTCGCCAACTGCTTCCTCGACGGCTACTTCGATGCCGGCGCCGATGGCCGCAGCGGATCCGAATACGAAGTAGTGCCCGTATCCCCACAACAGGACGGCGCGATTGCCTTGGTCTGCGAGGTACTCGTGGATCGGGACGGCGAAGTAGATCCACAACGCGGAGAACACGATCAGAACTCCGCCGACGGCAATCGGAATCAGTATATCGGCGGCGTCGAAATCCCGGATGCCGGATTGGACCGCGATGGTGGCGGCAGCGATGGTTTCGCCGAGCATGATGATGGTGAAGAGGCCGTAGCGTTCGGCGATGTGATGCGGGTGCCACGGCGTCTGGTGGTTGCGTTCGGCGATCGCCGGCACCGCGAGTTCGGCGATCATGAGAACGAAGAAGCCCGGAATCCACGCCGACGCCGGCATCAGGAGCAGCACGATCCAGCCGGCCTGGACGATCACGAGCCCGGCGGCATATTGCAGAGCAGTGGTTCGCGCTGCACCGGATTCACCGCTGGCGGCTCGAAGCCATTGGCAGGTGAGCGCAATTCGCATGATGAGGTAGCCGACGATGGCCGTCGTACGGTCGGTTCCGTCGAATGCGTCAGGGATTCCGGCGGCGAAGACGAGCACGCCACAAATCTGTACGAAGGTCGCGACCCGGTAGGGGACGTCGTCCGTGTCGTAGGCAGACGCGAACCAGGTGAAGTTCACCCACGCCCACCACAGCGCGAAGAAGACGAACATATAGCCGGCGATGCCGTCGGCGTAGTGGCCCTCGGCGACAGCATGCACCAGTTGAACTCCGGCCTGTGCGGCTGCAACCACGAAACACAGGTCGAAGAACAGTTCGAGTGGCGTCGATGCTCGATGGTCCTCGTCGCGGCTGCGTGCGCGCATCCGGATGATCGGCATTACGGCCCGGCCGTGGCCCGCGCCTGTACTGGTGTGTTCTGTCATCGTCCCCACCTTGCTCCGACGTCTAGTGCAGGAGCGCAGTCTAGGGCGAATTCCGTCGGGTCGACGAATGAGACATTTCGCCCCTCACCACACGAGAACGGGTTTGATGACGCGCCCCGACGCTTGATCTTCGACGGCTTTGTTGATGTCGGAGAAGGCGTAGCGCGTCACCAAGCGGTCGATCGGAAACCGGCCACCAGTGAAGAGTTCGACGAGTTCGGGGATGAACGTCGAGACTTCCGACTCTCCTTCGATGCATCCTCGAATTGTCTTTCCGCTCAGCATGATGTCGGCCATGTTCATCTCGACCGTGGACGCTCCGAGTCCGACTACCGCCAGTGTTCCCCGTGCTCGAAGTGATGTGACGGCCTGATTGATCACGGAGCCGATTCCGGTGGTGTCGAGGGAATGTGTCGAACCTCCGTCGGTGGCGGCGCGTACTGCTTCGACCGCGTCCTCGGTGGTCGGATCGACAGTGACGGCGCCGAATTCCTCGGCGAGTGCGCGCCGCTGCGCAACGGGGTCCACGGCGACCAGGGTGGAAACGCCGGCAGCCCTCGCTGCCAGTAGCGCTGCGAGTCCGACGCTGCCGGCTCCGAAGACGACAAACGTCGAGTCGGGCTCGGGGCGAAGTAGATTCAGCACGGCACCCGCGCCGGTTTGAAATCCGCAGCCGAGGGGAGCCGCGACGGTCAGGTCCACTGCAGGATCGACGACGACGGTGTTGTCGGCAGTGGCGATGACGTATTCCGCGAAGCTGGACTGGCCGAAGAATGCGGACCGTATCGGAGTTCCGCTTCGCCGGACCGGCGTCGAGCCGTCGGTGCGTGCGCCAGAGCTGTTGAGCCCGTGTGAGCTTTCGCAGTACGCCCGATGGCCGCTGAGACACTGCCTGCACATACCGCAACTGCGGTAGCTCAGCAACACGTGATCACCGGGCGCAATGCTGTCGATCGACGAGCCGACGGCCTCGACCACCCCCGCCCCTTCGTGCCCGAACACGCAGGGGCCGAGCCTTTCCGGTAGCACCGACTTCGTGAACAGATCTGTGTGGCACAGGCCGGTAGCGACGATGCGAACCAGGATCTCGTCTGCGCGGGGTTCGTCGATTTCAACGGTGTCGAGTGTGAAGGGGGAGTGCGGGCCGTGTGAGAGCGCCGCTGTCATCTGCATGGAGGATCTCGAATTCTGTTCGGCGCGAATCACGCTCGCTCGAGCAGGAAGTAGTAGTGCTGCCCACCGTCGAGAACCAGCGCCGACTTTCCGTTCATGATGCCCATCAGTGTCGAGTCGTCGACCTTCTTGAAGTGGTCGAAGATCGGCGCACCGTCGTAGACCATCGTTGCCGTGACTTCGCCACGAAACTCGATGTTCCACAGGCTTGCTTCGCCATTGCCGCCCTTGACGTCGGAATAGAGGTTGCCGTCTTCGTCTCGGCAGATCAACGGCTTGGCGTCCTCGACCGAGTTGAAGGTCTTGCCGTACCAACGGCTCGCGAACAGCTTTTCGTGAAGCCGGTGACCGGTGGCGAAGTCGTCACCCTTCCACTCGCCGAGGATTTCTTCGGCGGCGACGGTTTCCAGCGCGGCCCACACTTCGTCGAGTTCTGCTGGTGATACACCACTTTCCGCAGCACGGAGCCGGGCGAAAGCAGTTCGGGCTTCGTCGAGATTCATGTCTCTCCTCGAGTTGACGGTAAGTGGCACGACTTGTTCGCGAACCAAATTGTTCGTCAACTCTGCACGCTACGCCGAACCGGATGGTTCGGCAACGGTCGATTCGTTCTAGGCTGTGAACATGCGCTCAGCAGGGGAAGCTACGAGGGACCGCATTCTGGCGGCCGCAAAGGACGAATTTGCCACGTACGGGTTGGCCGGCGCGCGGATCAATCGGATCGCCGCGCAAGCGCGTGCCAGCAAAGACCGCCTCTATGCGTACTTCGCAAGCAAGGAAGAGTTGTTCGCTGCCGTGACCGAACAGTGGACGTCCGAAACAACAGCGGAGACAGCACTTCGAGGTGACGACTTGCCGGGCTATGCAGGTCGCCTCTTCGACAACTACGTTGCCCATCCCGAGAACGCCCGATTGCAGCAATGGGCGGATCTCGAAGCGCCGGACGTCATGAGCGAGGACGACATACGAAGCAAGACCTTCCGGCCTAAAGTTGCGGAAATCCGCAAGGGGCAGCTCGAGGGACACATCGACCCCGCGTGGAATCCCACGGAGTTGATCCTGCTGATCACGGATATCGCCCGGATGCTCGCGCTCAAGTCGTCTCGTTCCATCCCTCGACGTCGGGAGGCGGCAGTCGAGGCGGTTCGGCGTTTGATTGTGGCGTAGCGAGTCCAAACGCGAACGTCCACGCCCGTCGCTGTGTGGTTGCCCGGATTTACGGATTTCTCAGTAACGGTGCGTACGTTGGGCGTCGGCTCGTTGACGCCCTCGGGATGTTGACGTGCCGCCAAAACTTTTGTCGTCGACTGTTCAGATGCTGGTGAGCAAAAGGATCGCGGCCGGCCACCCTGACTGAATATCGTCGACGCCGAGCGTGTTCCTTCGGTGCGCGCACCTGTTCAGCATCTGGAGTGGACCCGTGTCGAAGTGGCCGTGCATATGAAGATCTCGAAGAAGGTAGCGCTGGTCGTTGTGGCTGCTTGCGCCCTGACGTTGGGATCGGCGCAAGTCGGAACCGCCCGCGCGGATGCGCCGGTCAAGGTCAGCGTGGCCGGTCATGTGGTGAGCGCCGGGCACTTCGAGCAGGTGCGGCGCCCCAACCGGTGTGTGAAGGCCGGGACGGGGAAGTCGAAACCGAGCGAGCAGAAGTCCACGAATCGCAGTGGGCGTCGAGGCAGCGGGGGATGCTTCTGACAGTGATTGCGAAGTTCCGCAATCAGCCGTCGCAAATCTGTAACACGTTCTAATCTTGCGGTATGGACGTGACTTACGAAGGGACCAAACGCGAAGTCGCTACCGACAGGGGGACTTTGCGCTATCACGAGGCGGGCGATGGTCCGCCGTTGATCCTGTTGCACGGCTCCGGGATCGGCGTGAGTGGATGGCGGAATTACCGGGGGAACCTCGAGGTGTTCGCAAAGCACTTCCACTGCTACCTCCTCGAGTTCCCGGGGTTCGGCGTGAGCGATCCCGTCGACGGTCATCCAGTTCTCACGGCAACCTCGGCGGTGGTTCGATTCATGGATGCGCTGGGAATCGAATCCGCTGCGATGATCGGCAATTCGAAGGGCGGAGTTGTCGGGGTCAACGTCGCGATGAGGTTCCCTGACCGCGTCCGCAGATTGGTCACCATCGGAGGCGTGGGCCCGAACATCTTCAGTCAGAACCCGAGCGAAGGTACGCGTCTCCTCCAGGAATTCGCCGACGCTCCCAGCCGTGAGAAGTTGGTTCGCTGGCTCGAGTGCATGGTTTACGACAGATCCGTGATCACCGAGGAGCGGATCGAGGAACGATGGCAAACGGCCAACGATCCGGCCTCGCACCAGGCATTGACCGCGATGTACGGATCCAAAGCCTTTGCCGCTCAGCAGCAGATGATGTCCAACTCGGATGTGCCGCCGTACTGGTCGATGATGCACAAGGTGCAATGCCCGACCTTGCTGACATGGGGGCTCGATGATCGGCAGTGTCCACCGGACATGCCGATGATTCCGATGCGACTGATTCCGAACGCCGAACTGCATGTATTCCCGAACTGCGGGCACTGGGTGATGATCGAAGCCAAGGAGGCATTCGAGCGCGTGACCCTCGAGTTCCTGCTTCGATGACCTGCTGATGCATTGATGTGGCACGAATTGATGTGGCATGAACGCACAAGACCCGGCGCCTCTGAATGAGGCGCCGGGTCTGTGTTTGTGCCCCCAGTAGGACTCGAACCTACGACCTGCGGATTAAAAGTCCGTAGCTCTACCAACTGAGCTATAGGGGCGCGGCGCAGAGTCTAACGGGACCGCAGAGTCCGTGAAAACACCACCCCCATCAGAAGGGCGATTCCGATGACGGCGATGGTCCCGCCAGTGCGATGCAGACCCGCGTCGTCGATGGTTCCGCGCATGGTCAGCTCGATGACGACGGCCGCAAGGTTGGCGCCGATGTACTGGATTGTTCGGTAAAGGCCGATCGCGGTCCCGACGTCGGCGGAGGTGGTCACCGAGTTGATCAGGTTCTGGTTTCCCATGTTGTTGAAGCCGTTGGGAATGCCCAGGATCGCCGCAATCAGCAGGAGTGCCACTAGGGGAGTCGAGCTCGATTCGACAAAGGCAATCAGAATCCCGCCGACAGCCAACGCGGCGGTGCCGATCAGGAGGGTGATTCGTGCGCCGAATTTCCCGTACACCCTGGACGCGGACATGGTCGCGAAGATCCCGACCGCAGCGACAGGCAGCATGAAGAGCCCGGCGCTGATCGGTGACATTCCGCGGGCTACCTGTAGCCACTGGGGGAGCCCGAAGAAGATGCAGTAGAACGCCGTGTACGTCAGAAGCGTCCGGCCGAGAGTCATGCTCAGTGCGCGGTTTCGGACGACGGCGCGGACGTCGATGAACGCCGAGGCCGTTCGACGTTCCCACCAGACGAACAGGAACGCGAAGAGGGCCGTCGACGGGACGAGGTACCACTTCGCGTGCTCGGCGAGAGAGAGGAGAAAGAGCATCGTCGATGTCGTCAGAGCGAGAAACAGGGTGATGCCGAGTGGGTCGAGAGATTTGAACAACGCAGCGGCGCCGGCCCGGTCGGGCAGGGCGGAGTCGCTCGGGGCGGCGAAGAAGACCCATACGGCAGTGACGACGACAAGTGGGAGGTTCGCCCACATGATCGATTGCCAACCGAGTGTGCCGACCAACAACCCGCCGAGAGTGGGCCCCAGCGCGACGACCGATTGAGCGCAAATGGTGAGTGTTGCTATAGCTGAACGGGTTTGAGTCCGGTGGCGGTCAGCGTATTCGCGGATGACGGTCATCGCGTTCGGATACTGTGTCGCCGTGCCGATTCCGAGCAGGATTCGTGCGGCGATCAGCCAGCCCAGCGACGGGGCGAGCGAGCCGAGGATCGATCCGGCAGCGATCAGGCCCAATCCGGCGAGGTAGACGCGTTTGGCGCCGAGGATCGATCCGAGTCGACCAGCCGCCGGCGCCGTGACCGCAGTCGCGATGTAGAGGGCCGAGATGACCCACGCTGTGCCTGAACTGGAACCGAAGTATGTGGCGATCGGGACGATTGCCACGGCAATCATCGACGAGTTCAGCGCTTGAAGAACGGTTCCGGAGCCGAGAGCAAGACTCAGTTTCAGTGGAACGGGAGTTTGGGGGGTCGGCGTTTCGACGACGGTGGTCACGAGTTCATCAGTGACTCCTCTGATATCGATGTCGATGCTGGGGACTCGCCCTGGCCTAGTCTGCGCAGGATTCGGCCGGCGATCAGAAGCAAGTCACGCTCGGCTTCGGTGCACTCGGCGTCGATGACCTCAGCCAGCCACTCTGTTCGTTTCGTTCGGTCTTCGTGAAGGGTCGATGTGCCGAGTTCGGTCATCGTGACCAAGACCGCGCGGCCGTCCGATGGATCCGCCCTTCGCGTCACCATGCCCTGTTCTTCGAGCGCGGCCACGGTCTTTGCGATTGATTGCGGTGTGACGCGCTCGAATTTTGCCAACTCTTTGGCGGTCGACGGACCTTGTCGGTCGAGGTGGCCGAGGGCCTGGATCTGGCTCGGCGTGAGCTTGTGGTCGTTGCGTTTGGTGCGTAGACGTCGGACGAAGGCACCCAGATCGTCCCAAAGTACGTCGATCTCGTCTCGAGCCTTGCTGCGACCCTCTCCAACTTTCATTTAGACAGTCTAACTGTGTTGTTTCGATGCTGCCAGCACGGTTTCGACGGAAAAGGGGGAATAAACAATTGCACTAGGTGTTTAAAACCTTGGGACTGCTGTCCATCGGTCGGCGAAGCAGTTCCGTCTGCGAGGTCGAATTATCAGAATCTCGGGCACGAAAAAGCTCGGATGCGCACCCCCTGCGGCGCACCCGAGCGGCCAAAACCATACCACTTGGTGTCTTTTGGGCATAAAGTCGGTTCTTGTCCCCTGAACAGCCGATTGCGTCTAGTACTTTTGGCGGGTATGGCTCTAGTCCTTACGTAGGGTTTGTTGGAGGGGATATTGTGAAGTTTCGGGGGATGACAGGCGCCGATCACGGCGGCTCTGCGTACCAACTCTGCGAGAGGCACAACACCGTAAATGGCACGTCAACAAGAGCGTGCGCGGCGTACCCGCGCCGCCCTGGTCGAAGCGGCTGCAGTCGAATTCGCCAAGCGCGGCTATGCAGCTGCGTCGGTGAACACGATCCTCGAGGGCTCCCGCGCCACCAAAGGCGCCATGTATTTCCATTTCCAGTCCAAGGAAGAGTTGGCGCGAGCGGTTCTGACCTCGGCTATCGAAACCTTCACTGGAATTACTGATCGTTGGGCCAAGAGAACAGACCTCGATCCATTCGTCGCTTTGCACGGTCTCGTGCTCGACATTGCCGAGGTCTTCCGTGCCGAGGTAATCGTGCAGGCGGAATTCCGGCTGATCATCGAGCCCGAGTTCTACAAGGATGTGCAGTCCGGTGGTGGGCAGGTCTGGGGAAAGACCGCCTATGAGTTGGCATTGCGTGCCAAGGACGACGGTTTGCTCCGAGAGGACGCCGACCCGGACAAATTCACGCGTGTACTGGCAGCGAGCCTTGCCGGTCAGCGGTACATGGCAGACCTGATTGCCTCCAGTGGAGATCTGGGCGAGTGGTTCGAGGAGTCTCTCGAAGTAGTCCTCGAAGCCATGGCTACGCCGCAGTGGTTGGAGACGTTCCATCGTGACGGGTGGCCCCAAGTCGAGTTCCCTGACACTGAATAGTGCACTTTTCTGCCCGTGAACAGGCGATTTGTGATTTCCGAATGCCGTGCCATAAGCTATCCAAGCTCCCAACGGAACGCCGTTGGGGTACTAGTTCGGAGAGATCCGGCGGGCCCCCTTCGTCTAGCGGCCTAGGACGCCGCCCTTTCAAGGCGGTAGCGCGGGTTCGAATCCCGTAGGGGGTACGTTTTGCGAAAGCGAAACGATGCAGTATGGTTTGACCCGCACGACACGCTTTGAGATGCACAAATGCCAGGCCAGGACAGTGGTTTGGGAGCGGCTCGAAGATGTAGTACGGTTTCACAGCAAGGAAAAAGCAAGGCCCTGTGGCGCAGTTGGTTAGCGCGCCGCCCTGTCACGGCGGAGGTCGCGGGTTCGAGTCCCGTCAGGGTCGCAAAGCTTTGTTCTCAATCAATCGGTTGAGAACAAAGCAATGCGATAGGCATTCGGTTCGGGTGCCGTCCGGCCAGGTAGCTCAGTTGGTACGAGCGTCCGCCTGAAAAGCGGAAGGTCGCCGGTTCGATCCCGGCCCTGGCCACCATAATTCTTATCGACAAGCTCCAATCTCATGTTCTTCGAACATAAGGTTGGAGCTTTTTCGTATTCGGATGTCAGTCGCCGTCAACCACTCGGCCCGATCATCTCAGTTATGCGCATCCTTTGTCTCCGTGAATGTTTCCGGTCACCGGGAACGTGCTGGGCGTCACTCCACAGAGGACATCACTATTAGCCGATTGCGGCCGATCCGTGGCTGCGTCTACTGAAAGTGAGGTGGAATCTCCGTGTCGCACTCGAGATCTTGGCGCATCGGGAAAGTCAGCCGGGTCGCCGTCGCATTGTTCGGTACCGGGGTTCTATTGGTGGGCTGCTCGAGCAATGGTGACGACAGCGGGACCGATACGACGACCGCGTCGGCGGACGTCGTGACCGGCATGGTCAACGAGCAGCCTGATCCGGGAACTGCGGTGGCCGGCGGGACCATGACGTACGGCGTACAGGTGCTCGTTCCCTCACTCGACCCGACGAAGACGGCCGCGCGCGGCGGTTCCGGCGGTGAGGCCTTCGCTGCTGTGTACGACGTCCTGATGAGTTACGACACTGCGAGCGGCGAGTTCGAGCCCAAGTTGGCTGAATCGCTCGAGACAGCTGACGACGGAGCCACCTGGACGCTGAAACTTCGCGACGGTGTGAAGTTCAGTGACGGCACCACCCTCGACGCCAACGCCGTGATCGCGAGCATCGATCGGTACAACGCGGGCAAGGGCAATGGCGCCGAACTGTGGCTGGCTTCGGTGGAATCGGCGCAGGCAAGCGGTCCGACGACAGTGGAATTCAAGCTGAAGACGCCGTGGATGCGTTTTCCGTCGATGCTCGCTCTCGGGCACGGGATGATCGTCGCCCCGAGTTCGCAGCAGGGCGACAAGTTCACCGCCATCGGAGCCGGACCCTTCACCGAAGATGTCTTCACACCGAGCGTCGAGCGAATCTTCAAGGCCAACCCGTCCTACTACGGCGGCGCCCCCAAGCTGGACAAGTTGCGGATGGTTGCGCTCAACGGTCCGCAGGCCAATCTCGAATCATTGAACAGCGGTCAGCTCGATGTCGCCTACATTCGCGGCCTCACGTCGGCGATCAATTCCGCCAAGTCCGCTGGCTACCCCGGCTACATCGACGTGCTCAATGCCGGTAGTGCCGAGATTATCAACAACCGTGAGGGCCGACCGGGCTCGGATGTTCGCGTTCGCCAGGCCATCGGCTACGCGCTGGACACCACGTTGATCGATCAGCGAGTGGAAAACGGTGAGGGACTGCCGGGCTCGGAGTTGTTCGGTCCGACGTCTCAATGGCATGTAGACACACCGGGTATTGCCTACGACCCCGAAAAGGCCAAGGAGCTTCTGAATCAGGCGAAGGCAGACGGATACGACGGCAGCCTCGACTACGTCGCGCTCAGTGAGCCCAAGGACCACGCGATCGGCCTCGCCGTGCAGTCACTGTTGCAGGCCGTCGGGTTCGAGGTGAACTTGATCTTGGCCAACAACGCCGGCGACATCGTGCAGAACGTCTACGTCAAGCACGATTTCGACCTCGCGCACGCGGGCATCGGAATGTACGAGTCGATTCTCGATCTCGGATTGTTCTCCACGACCAACAGCACCTCGATGGCGAATACTGCTGGATATGCGAACCCGGCGATGGATCAGCTGATCGCAGATCTACAACAAGCCAAGGACAATTCGTCGACCCTGGCGATCATCGGCAAGATTCAGACGCTGTGGAACGAGACGGTTCCGTCGGCGCCGATCGGCGGGCTCACGTCGTTCTGGGCTTGGCAGAAGAACGTGCACGGTGTGGTTCCGACTGCAACCGGCATCATGCTGTTCGATCAGGCATGGATGGGCGCGAAGTAGCGTTCCAGCGCACACCGAGAGCTCCGTCCGGCGCGAGTCGGGCGGGGCTCTTTCGTGTCTACGTCGGCTAGCGTTGCGCAACCCTTTCGATCAGGATGATTGTATTGAAATATGTTGTAGGTCAATATGATTCGACAAGCGTGATTTGACTTGCCCAGCGTGGCCCGCATAGATTGCATCCACCATCCAGAGTGGCTGAGAGACCTGGCTCGATGATGCCGCAGCAACCCGCTACCTAACCGCAGTGTGGGTGCTACCGCCAGGACCGATGGAGGACACATGACTGTATTTGCCGTGGGTATCGAACTGGACGGCGAGGGCACTCACCCCGCTGCCTGGCGCCGAAGCTCACACCGCCCGGACCAGCTGCTCACGGGCAAAGCCGTGCGCGATCGCGTCGCGGCTGCCGAGAATGCCGGCTTCACGTTCGCGACGTTCGACGATTCCATCCTCCCCCCGAGTGGTGACGTCGTCGGCCGCATCGATGCCGTCTCGAGGGCGTCGTACGTGGCGGCGACAACCAGCACGATCGGGCTGGTCCCCGTCGTCGGGACCACGTACGCCGAACCGTTTCATACGTCCTCGCAATTGGCGACGTTGGACTACTCCTCGCGTGGGCGTGGCGGCTGGCTTGCTGTTCCGGTCGAAGACGATGCCGCGGCGAGGGCGTGGGGGAGGGCTCCGGTAACAACGGAGTCGGCGCGTCAGCAAGAGCAGCGGGATTCGGTCACCGTTGTGACCGATCTCTGGGACTCGTGGGAGGACGACGCCGTCGTTCGTGACTATCTCAGTGGGCGTTTCCTCGAACGTGATCGTCTGCATTACGTCAATTTCGAGGGCGACACGTTCTCGGTGAAGGGGCCGGCAATCGTTCCGCGGCCGCCTCAAGGCCAGTTGGTGGTGTTCGGCCGCTACGGCGAAATCGATCCACGCCAGCCGGATGTTGTTCTCGTTTCGGGTGATTCGGTGGAGACCATTGCACAGTCGGCTGCCAAGGCGCGCGATGAGGGCGCGTCATTGGTGGTCGCCGAGGTCGATGTGGCATTCGATACGCCGAATCTGTCTGCGGCGCAGCGGAGGACCGAGCTGAACTCGTACGGGAATGCCGTCGTCACCGGCCGACTGCTCCTGGCTGCAGATCCGGGGGAAGCGGCCGTGGTTCTGAAGGAATTGGCCGGACACCTCGACGGTGTTCATTTCCATGCTCTCGTGATCGACGAGGACCTTCCGGTGCTGGCCAAATTCGTGCTTCCGACGCTGTCCAAGGCCGGGTTGACGCGACGCCCGGTTCCGGGATCGACCCTGAGGGGCAACCTCGGTCTGCAGCGGCCCTCAAATCGATTCGCCCACTCCTCCTGACTTGACTTCGCGCTAAGGATATTTCGGCCATGACTGCATCACGCTCCGCCGTACCTCGACCCGACGCTCACGTTCACTTCGGCGTCTTCTTCCAAGGGGTCAACCACACCACCATCTGGTCCGATTCCTCGAGCGGATCCCAGATCGACTTCGAGACGTTTCGGCGCTTGGTACTCACCGCCGAGCGAGGTCTGTTCGACGCCTTCTTCCTCGGTGAAGGCCTTCGCCTTCGGGAACAGAACGGCAAGATTCTCGATCTGGATATCGCCGGCCGCCCCGACGCCATTGCGCAGTTGGCCGCCCTCGCCGGTATCACCGACAAGATCGGGTTGGTCGCGACACAGAACACCACGTACAACGAACCGGCCGACCTTGCGCGTCGACTCTCCGGCCTCGACCTACTTTCCGACGGACGGGCCGGCTGGAATGCGGTGACCACCGACAACGCGTGGACGGGAGAGAACTTCCGTCGCGGTGGTTTCCTCGACCACTCCCTGCGCTACGAGCGTGCCGGGCAGTTCATCGAAACCGCGCGGGCACTGTGGGATTCGTGGGCCGACGACGCGATCTCGGATTCTCGCACGTCCGAGAACTGGTCTACTCCGGGTGCCGTCGGCGACGTGCGCAGGCAGACTTCACAGTTCGACATCTCCGTGACGCCGACGCTTCCCCGAAGCCGCCAGGGGCATCCGGTCATCTTCCAAGCGGGTGATTCCCCGAGTGGACGCGATTTCGCGGCGACCCATGCCGACGTCATCTTCTCGCGACACGGGACTCATTTCGACGGCGCGCTCGACTTCGCCGACGACATTCGGGCTCGGTTGCGTAAAGCCGGGCGACCGGAGGACGACGTCAAGATCTTGCCCAGCACGCAGATCGTGTTGGCGGAGAACGAGTCCGAAGTCGAGGAGAAGGCACGGTGGGTCCTCGAAGGCCAGTTCACCGGTCAGACTGCCCTCTCTCTCGTCGGACTGGTGTGGGGTAAGGACCTTTCCGATCGAGACCCCGACGGTCCACTCCCCGAGGAAGATCCGGTTGCCCGCCCGGTTTCGGAGACGCGCGGTTCCGCGCGGGACGGCAACGACCCCATTGCGATCGCACGTGAATGGCGTGCTCTTGCCGAGGCAAAGAATCTGTCCCTACGTCAGGTCGCTATCGAGACCTCGCAGCGTTCGGGTTTTGCGGGCACTCCGGGGCAGGTCGCAGATCAGTTGGTCCATTGGGTGCGCAACGGAGCTTCGGACGGCTTCAACATCTCGCCGTACCTGGTGCCGACCGGGCTCGACGAGATCGTCGACTGGTTGATCCCGGAACTGCAGGAGCGTGGGGCGTACCGCACCGAGTACTCCACGTCGACGCTGCGAGAGCACTTGGGGTTGCGACCGCCGCTCACGCGTCGGGCCACGTCTGAAGCTGCGGGGTAACGGGTCCTGTCCCACACGGTCACAGCGGCGGCCGAATCCACCAAGCTCGATTCGGCCGTCCGCTGGGAGATCATCGTCTGCGTAGCCGCGGGCTTCACCACTCTTCTCGATTCGGCGGTGCTCGGAATCGGGGTTCCGTCGATCCGGGCGTCGCTGGGCGCGTCGACCTCGGAGGTGCAGTGGATCCTTGCGAGCTATTCGCTGACTTTCGGCTTGGCCCTGGTGCCGGCGGGCCGACTCGGTGACGTCGTCGGGCGTCGACGCTTGTTCTTGGCGGGCCTGAGCATTTTCGCGGTGATGGGAATCCTCGGAGCGTGTGCGTCGGATCCGTCGATGATCGTGTTGGCCCGGCTGGGGCAAGGGATCGGCGCAGGCACCATCAGTTCGCAGGTGCTCGGCATCATCACCGACCGGGTGTCCGGAAAGGCTCGGGCGAAGGCGTTGGGCGCGTACAGCACCGCGGGTGGTCTGGCCGGCGTTTCCGGACCGATCCTCGGTGGCGTTCTGCTGAAGTATTCCGACGCCGACTTCGGATGGCGGTTGCTTCTCGTTCTCAACGTGCCGTTTGCTCTGATCACACTGATTCTGGCGTTTCGCTTTCTGCGCCGTGATCGAACTACCCGATCGGGCGCATCGATCGATCCGGTTGGGCTGTGTCTGCTGGCGACTACGACCGGGCTCCTGTTGTGGCCCATCGTGACCCGGACCAGTGTCACTGTGGCTGCGGCTTTCCTGATCGGTGCGTTCGGCGCTGCCGTTGCCTTCTGGTTCTGGGAACGTCGGTACGCCGAGCGCGGCGGGACGCCGGTACTGCTTCCGTCGTTGATCGCCTCGAGGGGCTTCCGGTTGGGTACGACGGTTGCACTCTTCTGGTTCGGATCCATCCTCGCCGTCAACGCGGTGCTCAGCCTCTATCTGATCGAGGGTTTGGGCTTCGCCCCGCTGAGTGCGGCGTTGATCATGACCGGTAGCTCACTCGCGATGGCATTGACGTCGGCTTTCGGATGGCGGCTGGTTGCCAGGTTCGGCCGAAGTGCAGTGGTTTTTGCCATAGTCGGCGAGATCCTTGTCATCCTCGGGTACATCGCAGCGGTCAATCTGATTCCGCGGGAACATCTGATCCCGGTGCTGGTGGTCCTGGCGGTGTTGTCGGGAGTTGCCAGCGGTTTGGTCGACGCGCCCAATCGGGTGCTGACTCTCGAATATGCACCGCCGGGCGCGAACGGTGTTGCGGCGGGTTTCCTTCAACTGTCTCAGCGCCTGTCAGCGACCATCTCGCTGGCCGCGGTATCGGGGTTGTATCTCGGTGTACTCGGATGCTCGCCCGACGGATATGGACGTGCGTTCGGGATCGCGCTTGCCGTCTGCGTGGTCATGTTGACGCTCTCGTTGGCGGGGGCGGTGGCAGACCGACGCCGGCGAAGGACGTGACCTGGTATTTCGTGGGTCTACATGGACCTCGGGAGGCCGAGCCCGTGTGACTCATGGGACTTGTGTTACCCATGGGTTAGGAGTCGTGGGACGATACTTGTGTGGTGACCGGTCGCAGTGAAGACAAGCCCAACGGTCGCGGGAGTGGAGAGCCAGTTAACTCACCCCGTGGAGCGTCGGACAAACGTGACCGCACATCGACACCCTTCCGCGCTCGAACGGCGATGTGGACCAATCGGCCACTGTTCGATTTCCATATGATCGTCGGTCTGGTCGTGCTGATCGTCGCGTTCGGACTGCTGATGGTGCTGTCGTCTTCGGGCGTCGAATCCTATGTTCTGTCCGGGACGTCCTACGCCCGCTTCTGGCCGCAGTGCATGTTCGCAGCGATCGGCTTGGTGATGTTCGTGGCGGTCGTGCGGTTGCCGACCGAAACGATGCGTAGAGCCTCACCATGGCTGCTGATCCTGTGTCTTGTTCTGCTTGTCCTGGTGCTGATTCCAGGTATCGGCTCGGAACAAATGGGTGCTCGCAGCTGGTTCGTGATCGCGGGTATTTCCTTCCAGCCGTCGGAGCTGGCCAAACTTGCTCTGGCGATCTGGTCCGCGGCGACGGTTGCGTCGTTCATGAACGCGCGGATGGATGTCAACCGTGCGCTGCCGGTGATCGGCGGTACGACGCTGCTGGTTCTGGTTCTGGTGGTGTTGGAGAAGGACCTCGGAACCACCATCACCATCGGCATCATCTTCATGTCGGTGCTGTGGTTCGGGCTGTTCCGGATGAAGACATTCATCAGCCTCACGCTCGGTTCCGCAGTCGCATTTCTCGTGCTCGGGCTTACTGCTGGTTACCGCTCGGATCGCATCAAGGCTTTCCTCAATCCTGATCTCGACCCGCAGGGTTTGAACTTCCAGAGCACTCAGGCCAAGTACGCATTGGCTAACGGCGGCATCTTCGGGCGCGGTCTAGGACAGTCCGACGCCAAATGGAGCTATCTCCCGCAGGCGCACAACGACTTCATTTTTGCCGTGATCGGTGAAGAGTTGGGTCTGGTCGGCGCGCTGATCGTCGTCGCTCTCTTTGCCGCGGTTCTGATCGTCGGGCTGCGGATCGCGAAACGGTCCACTGATCCGTTCCTCAAAGTCATGACAGCGACGGCAACGACGTTGATCGTCGTGCAGGCGTTCATCAACATCGCCTACGTCGTCGGCCTGATTCCGGTGACCGGTCTGCAACTACCGCTCATCTCGGCGGGCGGAACGTCGATGATCACCACCCTGCTGATGTTCGGGCTCATCGCGCACGCAGCCTTCCGTGAGCCCGAGGCTGTCGCCTCGGCCGAGAGCAGCGGTCGCGGTTGGATACCGCTGGTCTTCGGCAAGCCTCGGTTCGGCATTGCCAAGAAGCCACAGACCGATCGACGGAGGCCGCCAGCTCGCCGCGCCCAGCCTGCTCCAACTGGGCAACGCCGACCGGAACGACGGGCACCACAACCCGACAGACGCCGGACTCCAGCTCCGGGCCGACGCGCACCCTCTCGCGACTGGTCGGAAGATCCACGTAGACGCGGCCGATCCGATCGGCCGCGGCGCGCTTCCTGATCTGGGCCAGTTCCACTGGCGGGCAGTTCGGAAGCGGGCAGTCATGCACCCGACAATTGCGTTGGGCGGCTACATTGGGAGTCGGCAAAACGACGTCTAATAAGGGTTGTGGACATGGCAGGTGGCGACAAGGCAGACCAGTCGGTGGTCGAACGTAGCTCGGTGACCGGACGTCGTACGACGCCGTCGCAGCGAGCGCGTTTTCGCCGGATTGTCGACGCCGCAATGGAATCCGCCTCCGAAGGCGGCTACGACGCGGTGCAGATGCGATCGGTGGCCGATCGCGCCGGCGTCGCGATCGGCACTGTTTACCGGTATTTCCCGTCCAAGAACCACATGCTTGTCGTCGCATTGTTGTGGATGTTCGAGGGTTTGCGTGACAGATTCCAAGACTTTGTAATCCCGGGCGAGACTCCGTCGGACCGGATTCTGTTTGTGCTGCGCAAGAATACGGAGGTCCTCGAGACCGATCACCTCCGTTACGAAGCGTTGGTTCGGGCGTACATGTTCGCGGACGCGTCGGCGACCCCGGAACTCAACGCGCTCGGTGGGGTCGTGACCGAGATGTTCGCGAAGGCGATCGGTGTCGAGGAAGTCTCGCAGCAGCAGTTGGACGCGGTGAAGGTGATCGACGACGTCTGGATGTCGAGTCTCGTCTCGTGGGTTGCGGGCCGGATGACGACGGACGAGGTGATGGCGCACCTGGAACTTGCCGTGCGACTGGTCTTTCGCAAGTTGGGCGGATAGCGCTCAGACGGTGTAGCCACCGTCGACGTTGAGCTTCTGACCGCTGATGAATCCGGCCGCGTCGCTTGCGAGAAAACACACTGCTTCGGCGATGTCGGCAGCTGATCCGAAGCGCTTCAACGGGATTCGGCTCATTGTCACGTCGAGCGCGCCCTGGTCGAGTTCGGCGGAGCTGATCAGGCGCTCCGCCATTCCGTCCGTCAACATGCCTGGTCCGACAGCGTTGAACCGGACGCCGTAGCGTCCTTCCTCTGCGGCGAATCCGCGAACAAGTTGTTCGACAGCCCCTTTGGTGCCTGCGGAGAGTCCGTCGCGCACGGGAAAACGATCCGTTGCCGCGGTTGTCACCGCCACCACCGAACCCGAGGATGCACGCAGCGCAGGCAGGGCGGTGTGGACGAGGGTGAAGAACGCCGCGGCCTCCTGGTTGAGTTGTTCGGTGAAGAACGCCGGCGTCACACGTGAGAGGTGCGTCATCGGGACGTGCGGTCCCGCAGCGTGGACGAGGGTCGTCAATGCGCCCAGATCACTGACCGCATCGTTGACGGCGGCGCCGATCGACAACTCGTCGGTCAAGTCGAGCGAGTACGAGTGGGCGCGCACACCATGCGCTCGAATCTGCTCGCTCAGTTGCTCGGCAGCGCCCTTGTTGTTTCGGTAGGTGAAGGCGACGTCGTGTCCGCGTTCGGCGAGGGTCAGGGCGATCGCCGACCCGATTCCACCGGTTCCGCCGCTGACAAAAGCGGTGCGTACTGCGCTCACAATGCCTCCAGGTGTCTGCCGATTCCAAACCTAACAAATGCTTGGTTGGGGTGCCAATCGGAATATATCAGTGCGCGAAGGACAGGCTCAGATTGCTATCGCAACCGGACTGATCGTCCTAATCTGTTGCCATGTCCGGAGACAGTGTGCAGTTGACCGACGGGGCGCCCGGTGGGGAATCGGAACCTCACGCACCGAGTTTGAACAATCGCCTGAACTGGCTGCGTGCAGGTGTTCTGGGTGCAAACGACGGAATCGTCTCGACCGCAGGCCTCGTGGTCGGTGTTGCTGCAGCCACAACCGAGCGCTCAGCAATCTTCACAGCGGGTTTTGCTGGTCTGGTTGCCGGCGCTGTGTCCATGGCGCTGGGTGAGTACGTCTCGGTCAGCGCTCAGCGGGATACCGAACGCGCACTCCTGCAGAAGGAGAAGAAGGAACTCCTCGAGACCCCGGAGGCTGAACTTCAGGAACTGACCGAGATCTACGAGAACAAGGGATTGAGTCCGGAGACGGCCCGCCGCGTCGCCGAAGAATTAACCGAGCACGACGCCTTCGCGGCGCACGTCGAAGTCGAATTGGGTATCGACCCGGATGATCTCACCAATCCATGGCATGCGGCGATTTCGTCGGCAATCTCGTTCACGATCGGCGCGGCGATCCCGTTGGTCGCAATCCTGTTGCCGCCGACGGGTATCCGCGTCCCCATCGCCTTCTTCGCAGTGCTGATCGCACTTGCACTGACCGGGACGATCAGCGCGACGCTCGGCGGAGCCCGCAAGACCAGAGCGGTGCTACGCGTGGTGATCGGCGGCGCGCTGGCGATGGCCGTGACGTACGGAGTAGGTCAGTTGGTGGGCACGGGTCTCGCCTGACCCCTGCTGTGCGCCTTTATTAACCGCGGGGGGTTAATAAAGGCGCACAGCAATTCAGGCGCGACAGATCATGACCGGCCCTGGCGCATGGTGCAGCAGATTCTGGCTGGTGGAGCCCATCACGGCGCCGGCCATCGCACTGCGTCCGTGACTTCCGACAACTATCAACTGTGCGTCGTCGGCGTATTTGAGCATGACGGGAGCAGCGGCACCGGGTTCACTGATGCGGGTGACCGGCACGTCCGGGTACTGGTCGGCCATACCGGCTAGATTTTCCGCCAGTAGCGCCGATTCCTCCTGCTCGACAGCCTCCCAGTCGATCAGGATTCCCGCTCCGCCTTCGCGGAAGGTGGACGAGCCCTGCCAGGTGTGGACCGCGATGAGCGGCGCGTCGAACTGATCGGCATAACGAAACGCGTACTCGACGGCCTTCTTGCTCAACGCGCTTCCGTCGACTCCGACGATGACGGGACGCTGATCCGGACCGGGATTCTCCGCCGAACCACGCCACACGGTGACCGGACAGGTTGCATGATTGGCCACCTTCAGTGCGGTCGATCCGAGCAGCCGTGAGCGCAGTGCACCCGATCCGGTCGACCCCATCACGATCAGGCGTGCGGTACCCGAGGATTCGAGGATATGCGTCGACGCCGGCCCTGGCGCGATCTCGGATTCGATGGTCAGTTCGGGGAATTCGGCCGAAATCACCGTGGCGGCGGCATCGACGATCGCTTCGCCGTCTTCGCGGATCTGGCTGAGGAACTGTGACTGCAACATCACTGCAGCGGGACTGTAGATCGGGCCCTCTTGCGGCAGGGCGTGCGCCAAAATCAGTCGTGAGTTGACCGCGTTCGCGACGGAGGCCGCCCACCGGGCCGCCGCCGTCGAGGCCTCGGATCCGTCGATACCGGCGACGACATCCTGGTGTCCTGCAAGTGTGTTCATGTCTACTCCCTCTGAAATGATCGAGATCGGTCGACTGGTTACAGCGACGTCACCAGAGTGACGATGCTGACTTCACGGCTTCCTTCCACGTCTTGCGTAGCAGGGTCGATTGCCCGTCGGCTATTTCCAGTTCTCGTCGGTAGGCCATGCCCAATCCGAAACTGGTGAGCGAGGTATGCTCCTGCTCGGCTGCCATTGCAAGTAGATGATGTTGGGCGACAACGGAATCCTGGTGCTCGCCGAGAACATCCTGGAAGTGGCTGAAATGCTTCAGTGCACGCTTCGCTCGGCTCTTCGACACGGGTTCCATGACCTCGATCGCGTACTTCATCCGCTTGGCTCCCTTGCGGGCGCGGTGCATTCGCTCGTCACGCTCGGTGCGGCTATCGGCATCGAAGACGTGATCGACCCGCTTACCGACCTTGTGTGCCAGGTGCCGCAGGGTATGGGCCAACTCTCGTGCCGATGCCTTCTTTCCGACGCGGTGGGTGGCGGTGTCGAATTCGAGGTCGCCGACGTACTCGTCGAGGCGATCGAGCAGCGTGGTGTATCGCTCGGAATCGAGCGCCTCGAGGGCTGTTTCCTGGGCGGTTTCACCACGTGCAGAGAAGAACTCGTCGATTCGAGCTCGCACAGCTTCTCGCTCGGGCATCTCGTCGATTTCGCCGAGGCGTTCCACAAGACGCTCCCACTGGACCTCGACGTCGCGGGCGTCACCGAACTTTCCACCGATCCACCGCAGATCCGTGATGAGATCGTCGGTCTTGGGGGAGTGGCCGGCGTACGACTGCAGAGCGCTGCGGATGCGACGTGCCGCAACCCGGAAGTCGTGAACGGCTTCGTCGTCGGCCCGACGCGTGCCGAGATCCGCGGCGACCAGTGCGCGCAATTGTTCGATGAGGTAATTACGCAACAAGATCCGCGGATTCGACGCCTTGCCCGAGGTGACCTCGTGACCGGCGTACGGTGTGACCGACGTGCCCAGTGCTCGTTTGAGTTTGGACGGACTCGCAGAGCGCTCCAGCCCGGCGTCCAGTAGAACCGACTCGATTGCATCGGCCAGCTCTTGCCCGCCTGCGCCTTGTTCGACCTCGACTTCCTGCCACGTCGACTCTCCGGAACCGTCTGCCTTGCAGGCGATGACGGTGTCGGAGACCACTTCGGCAAGCAGCACACCGTTTTCGCCGTTGAGCCTGGTGCGCTCCCGATCGGTGATGATCAGGGCGACCGGCACCAGATCGTGACCGCGAATGATCGCCCGGATCAGACTCGACAGCGGCGAGGGCACATCGGTGCTCTCGTCCGGGGGAAGTTGGATTTCGGTTCGAGTGTCCTGGCCTGCGGGAAGTTTCATGTGCCACCCCGCGTCGTCGCCACCCTCACGCTTGCGCAGCGTGATCTTCTCGGCCAGCAACCGGTAGTCCGCGGTGTCGAAGTAGGTGGCAGAGAGCTGTATCGAGTCGTGGACCGGTTCGCCGACAACACCGGGAAGTCCGCCCAAGGCGGGAACTTCCTGCTCGGCCGGCGCCTCGTACTTGCGCTCGATCTCCCGTACGGCTTCGGGTACGACGGCGGTCTTGCTCATCTGGTCTCCTCTTGCGGTGCGGTCTGCGCTTCCATCCTCCCGGTATCGGAGGCGCAGTGGAAGGGTCCGGGGTCCCTACGGCGAGTCGCCACGGCCTGATTCGTCCGGCCAGGACAGGGTCCGCCGACTTTCGAACCGTTGCAGCCGGCCGGTCTTCGGATCTTCGAACTCGAGAACCTTCGACAGCAGGCGCAGCGGGTTCGAATAATCTTCTGCGGCAACGTCGTAGAAGTCGGGATAGAAGTTGTCGCCGTGGATCGGGAGCCCGAGCGAGGTCATGTGCAGCCGAAGTTGATGGGTCTTGCCGGTATGGGGAATCAACCGGTACCGCGCGAAGCCGTCTCGCGTTTCGATCAGTTCGATCCGCGACTCGCTGTTGGGTTCGCCCTCGATCTCCGCGGCCTTGAGCACGCCGCGTTCTTTCACGATGCGACTACGCACGACCACGGGGGTGCTCACCTGAGCGTCGTGACGCGCGATGGCCTCGTACTCCTTGGCGACGCGGCGCTCGGCGAACATGGTCTGGTAGTCGCGCCGGGCCGCCTGATGCACGGTGAACAGCAGCAGTCCCGCCGTGACGCGGTCGAGGCGATGAGCTGGACTCAGCTCCGGTAGTTCGAGGTCCCGACGCAAGCGGACCAACGCCGATTCGGCGATGTATCGCCCGCGCGGGGTGCTCGCCAGGAAATGCGGTTTGTCCACGACCAAGATGTTCTCGTCCCGGTAGAGGATGTCGATCTCGAACGGCACCCGCGTTTCGACGGGAGGGTCGCGGTACAGGTAGACGAACCGCCGGGGAGCAAAAGCGCTCGTCTCGGTGATTCCGACACCCTTCTCGTCGACGACCTCCCCGGCTGCGACCTTCTCCCGCAATCGGACGGCGTCCTGGGGGAACCGTTCGAGCAGGTAGTCGAGCGTCGTCGTCCACATGCCGTCGTCGGGCTGACGGATGCGACTGGGGTTCAGGCCGTCGCGGACGGGAAGCGGTGATCGTGACACATCTTCAAAGCTAGCCGTCCGGTCGGCATTCAGACCTATTGACGACATATGGGACGGAAGTTACTATCCGGTAAGTTCGTGACACCGGTCACTGTCGTGGGGGCAGGGCTGGGTCATCACAACAGAAAATTGGGGTTTTCGTGAGGACACGACTTCTACGTCGAAGGTCGACAACGATTGCGGTGGGGCTGTGCGTCGTGGGATTGACGGTGCCGAGCGCCGTCGCTTCTGCGGATCCGACGGGAGGGTCGGACGGGCAGGCCTGGCTCGCGGCAACGGAGGCGACGCCGCAGTATCCGGGGGTCTCCATCGAGTGGGACGTGCCCATCACGATGAGTGACGGCACAGTTCTGCAAGCGAATGTGTACCGACCGGCGGATGCATCCGGGCGGGCCGTGGAATCGAAGACGCCTTCGGTCCTCAACATCACGCCGTACACGAAACTGCTGGACACACTGGTGGATTCAGCTCTGTCGATCCCGCAGGTCGGTGAGACGCTGATGGACGTTGCGAACTCGCTCGACCTCGCGGCGCCGTTCGACGGCGTGTCGGAGTTGACGGGCGTCATCGCCGGCGGAGGCGCCAGGGTTCTCGGCGTCAACCGTGATCTGGTCCAGAACGGATACACGCAGGTAGTGGTCGATGCACGTGGAACCGGCTTCTCCCAAGGTAATTGGGACGTGCTCGGTAAGCGCGAGCAACAGGATTCGGTCGAGGTCATCGACTGGATGAGCAAGCAAGGATGGTCCGACGGGAAAGTAGGGATGGCGGGCATCTCGTACTCCGCGATCAACTCGGTGCAGGCGGCGAGCAACAATCCACCTGCACTGAAGGCGATCTTTCCGGTCGAACCTGGCAACGATCTGCTGCGCGACATCGTCGGAACCGGTGGCGGCCTCGGAGTCGGGTTCATGCCGTTGTGGTTGACCGCGGTCAACGGGCTCAAACTCATCCCGAACGTTCAGGACATCCTGCAAGGAAACTTCGATCCCCTGTGGTTGGCGAGCCGCCTCGAGGATCCGGGAACGCTGATTCCTGAACTGGTGCAAGCGATGACGGCTCAGAGAATCGAGGACGTGTCGCCGTCGACTCTGCAAGTCGCGCAAGACGGGCAGTTCTATCAGGACCGAGCCGCTGACGTCGGCAACATCGCCGTTCCGACGATGGTCTACGGCGGTTGGCACGACATCTTCGCCAACAGTGAGCCGCGGATCTACAACGGAATCGATCTGCCGCCCGGGCAGAAGCAGTTGATCATGGGGAACGGCTATCACGTCACTCCCGGTGGAGGATTCGGCAAGGACGGTGCGCCGCCGCGCCTCGACGTACTCGAACGTGCGTGGTTCGACAAGTGGCTCAAGGGCATCGACAACGGAATCGATCGTTACGGTCCGGTGACGATGTTCCAGCAAGGCGGCGGATGGATCACGGACGATCAGTTCCCGCGAGCCGGTGCGAGCTACGAACGTATGTATCTGAACTCTGCGCCCAGCGGTACTGCCGCCCACGCATCGTATGACGGTTCGCTGACGAATGACCCGCCCAGTGCCGCAGCGCGATTGACAGTCGCACCAGGACTGCGAGGCTTCTGCTCCGGTGACGGAACTCAGGGAACTGCCGGGATCTCCGTGGTGCTCGGTGCGACGTGTTCCAAGGATTCCCGATTCCAGGAAGCGGAGGGCCTGACGTTCACCGGTGAGGCAGTGACGGAGCCGACCTCACTCTCGGGCCCGATCAACGTCCATCTCGAGACAGTCTTGGACGCGACGGACGGATTCTGGGCAGCGACGGTCAACGACGTAGCACCGGACGGAACATCGACACCGATCACGAACGGCGCTTTGACTGCGTCGCTGCGGGCAGTCGACGATTCGAAGAGCACTCGCTCGGCCAACGGTGACTACAGTGAACCGCACCACTATCTGACGATCGACACGCGTCAGCCGGTGGTTCCCGGTGAGGTCACCACCGTCGACATCAACATGCTCCCGACGGACGCAGTGCTGCAACCGGGGCACCGGCTCCGCGTCGACGTCTACGCTGCCAGCGTGCCGCGATACCTGGCGCTCGGCCCGATGCTCGCCGACAGCCAACTCAAACCGCAGCACATCGAGTTGGCTGCAGACCGGCCGAGCTTCGTCAACGTTCCGTTCGTCGGGGGCCGCTGACTCGGATTGGATCGGCGGCGTGAGAACCTGCGGGCTCGCGGACGTTCTGAGAAGATCGTCCGATGACAGAATCCCGACTCTCCGCCGCCGTCCACGATCGTCTGGACGGACTTCTGGATCCGGTGGACGAGCGGCTCGCGGCGCAGTACCCGGGAAACCGTGACGAGATCCAACCCGTGCACACGATTTACGTCAGTGCCGCGGATGCAACCGTCGACACCCCTCGACTCTGGGGTGAGCAGGCGATCGCGCTTCTCGATTCCCATGCTCATGTGTTCGCCGATCTCGACACGGAGAATGCGCTCGCTGATGTGCGAGTTCAACTCGGCCGCAAGCCGGTCCAAGACTTTCGGATCGATTTCGAGGACGGGTACGGACGCCGCAGCGACGAAGAAGAAGACGATGCAGCGACGTCGGCCGGACAGACGCTTGCCGCGCTCAGCGCTGATCCTGCCGGGCCGAACTGGAGTGGCATCAGGTTCAAGGGGTTGCCGGCCGGTGAGCGTCGGCGCTCGATCAGGACGCTCGAGCTTGTGCTCGACGCGGCCGGCGGAGTGCCGGACGGATTTGTCTTCACCGTTCCCAAACTGCGCGCGGTGGAGCAGGTCACGGCGACGGTGTTGCTCTGCGAAGAGCTGGAGAAGGCGCACGGACTCGAGCTCGGTTCGCTTCGGTTCGAGTTGCAGATCGAGAGCCCGCAGGCGGTCATCGCGGCCGACGGAACGGTGGCAGTTGCTCAGGCCATCCATCGCGGTGCCGGTCGTCTGACCGGTTTGCATTACGGCACTTACGATTACAGTGCAGCTTGCGGAATTGCATCGCGTCATCAGTCGCTCGAACATCCGGTGGCAGACCACGCAAAGGCTGTCATGTTGGCTGCTGCCGCGCAGACCGGCGTCTGGGTGTGCGACGGGTCGACTCAGGTCGCGCCTGTCGGGAGCGTTACGGCGATCCGCGACGCGATCACTCGGCACCATCGCCTCGTCACGCGGTCCCTGGAACGCGGTTACTACCAGGGGTGGGACATGCACCCCGGGCATCTGGTCACCCGCTGGCTCGCCACGTTCGGCTTCTATCGCAACGCGCTCGGCGCCGCTGCCCCGCGCATCCAGTCGTACTTGGGGCGCCAAGGTGGCGACGTGATGGACGAACCTGCAACCGCCCAGGCGCTCGCAGCGGTGGTACTGCGCGGGCTCGACGCGGGGGCTTATCCGGAATCCGAAGTTCTCCGGCTCGCCCCGAGCGCCGACACCAACGCACTCCGTCACCTCGTAGGACGCACCACACCGATCACAGGAGAACACTGACCGATGAGCACCACCGAATTCACCTTGCTGCCCGATCTCGCACTGCGCACCCTCGGCGGAGCCGTCATCTGGGCGAACGACGAGGCGTTTGCCGAGCGTGAGGCCCTGATCCGCCCAGGCAAGGCCGGGTACCAGCCGGCGACGTTCGGTCACAAGGGGCAGGTGTACGACGGTTGGGAGACGCGTCGCCGCCGGGTGGCAGGCCATGACGAGGCGATCGTCCGACTCGGTGTTCCCGGAGTGGTGCGAGGCGTCGTGGTCGACACCGCGTGGTTCAAGGGCAATTACCCGCCCGAGATCTCGGTGGAAGCAATCTCGGTCGACGGGTATCCGGATCCCGCCGACCTGGCCGGATCCGGTGAGTGGACAACCATCGTCGAGCGCTCGATCGTGCATGGTGACTCGGAGAATCCGTTCGCGGTGGCGTCGGAGCAGCGGTGGACGCACGTCAAGCTGACCATTTACCCGGACGGCGGCGTGGCAAGATTCCGTGTTCACGGCGAAGCGCGGCCGGACCCGCGTTTCCTCGATGCCGGGCCGTTGGACCTCGCAGCACTCGAAAACGGTGGCCGCGTGACCGATTGCTCCAACATGTTCTACAGCTCACCGCAGAACATCCTGTTTCCCGGACGCGCTGCTTCGATGGGTGACGGGTGGGAGACCGCCAGGCGCCGCGACAACGGAAACGACTGGGTGCAAGTACAACTCGCGGGTGAAGGCGTACTGAGTTTCGTCGAGATCGACACCTCGTACTTCCTCGGAAACAGTCCAGGTGAGGGTGCTCTGACCGGGCGGACGTCGGAGGGGGAGTGGATCGAACTGTTGCCGCGCACGACGCTGCGTCCGGATACGCGCCATCGCTTTCCGATCGATTCCGAAGTCCAGGTCACCGATGTTCGTCTGGACATCTTCCCGGACGGTGGCCTGGCGCGGCTGAGAGTCTTCGGCGTACTCACCGACGCTGCTCGCGCTGTGATCTCCGGGCGCTGACGGTAAAGTTGTTGGCATGAGCGACTATCCGCGCGACGACTATCCCCGGGACATGGTGGGGTACGGCCCTCATCCGCCGCATCCGCACTGGCCCGGCGACGCGCGGATAGTGGTTCAGTTCGTGCTCAACTACGAAGAGGGAGCCGAGAACAACGTCCTGGACGGGGACGCGGCTTCGGAAACATTTCTGTCGGAAATGACTCCGGCAGAGGCATTTCCGAATCGACACATGAGCATGGAATCGCTGTACGAGTACGGCTCCCGGGCCGGGTTGTGGCGTGTACTGCGAACCTTCGAGCGGCGAAACCTGCCTCTCACAGTCTTTGCGGTGGCGCGGGCGATGCAGCGGAACCCCGAAGCAGTCAGTGCTTTTCAGGAGTTGGGCCACGAGATCGCGTGCCACGGATTACGTTGGAAGTCTTACCAATCCGTGGACATCGAGCGCGAACGCGCAGACATGGCCGAGGCCGTGCAGATTCTGCGAGATCTGACGGGTTCGGCGCCCCTCGGTTGGTACACCGGGCGCGATTCACCGAACACCCGCGAATTGGTGGTCGAGCACGGCGGCTTCGTCTACGACTCCGATTCATACGCCGACGATCTGCCGTACTGGGTCGACGTTCCGCGTGGCGCAGAATCGGTGAAGCACCTGGTCGTCCCGTACACCCTTGACACCAACGACATGCGTTTCGCCTCTCCCGCAGGATTTCCCAGCGGTGATCAGTTCTTTGCGCACCTACGCGATGCCTTCGACGTGCTGTATGCGGAGGGGACGGCCGGATCGCCCAAGATGCTCTCGATCGGGTTGCACTGCCGCATAGTCGGCCGCCCTGCCCGTGCGGCCGCTCTCGAGCGATTTCTGGACCACGTGCAGTCACACGAGAAGGTCTGGATCGCGCGGCGCATCGACATCGCCGAGCACTGGAAGACCGCGCACCCCGTTTAGATCACGGTCGGTCGACAAAAGACTTCATTCGAGCAGTCCGGGTACTGGTTCGACTGCCGCGTATTCCGCCATCGAATTCTAGGCCATTGACAACTGGCACGGTTGTGGATGACTCTTTGGAGATGGAGAAACACACAGCAGTCGAAGCGTCTTCAAGGTGAGCCGACCGGTGCCGACCAAGAAACCGACCAAGAACCGCGGATCGAAGGTGTCCCACAATGCCCGCGCAGTGGTGACCGGCGCCGGCAGCGGAATCGGCCGTGCCTTTTCGTTGGAGTTGGCGCGCAGAGGCGGTGAGGTGATCTGCGCGGATATCTCGCTGGAACGGGCCAAGGAAACAGTGGCACTCATCGATGAGATCGGTGGTACCGCGCACGCCGTCAAATGCGATGTGTCAATTCGTGAGCAGGTTCAGGACCTGGCGTTGTTCGCGGAACTCGAACTTGCGGGTCCGCTTTCGCTGGTGATCAACAACGCCGGGGTCGGTATCGGTGGAAAACCTGTGGGCCAGATCGGTTTCGACGATTGGGAGTGGGCACTCGGGATCAATCTGTGGGGTGTCGTGCACGGCTGTGAGATATTCGCGCCACAACTGCGTGCGAGCGGGGCCGGGGGATTCATCAACGTGGCCTCGGCTGCTGGGTTTGCGGCTGCGCCGCTGATGGCGCCCTACAACGTCGGTAAAGCCGCCGTGATGTCGCTCTCGGAGACCTTGTCCGCTGAACATGCCGGTACGGGAGTGCGGGTGACGGTGCTGTGTCCGACCTTCGTCAAGACAAATGTTGCTCTCGACGGCCGAATCACCGCGGAAGCAACACAATTGGCGCAAGCGTTGATGCGGCGAACCGGCTATTCGCCGGAGCGCATCGCCGTCACCACTCTCGACGCCTACGACAAGGGTCGACTCTACGTGGTGCCGCAGTTCGATGCGAAGGTGATCTGGCGACTCAAACGGTATCTACCCGTTGCATACACCTGGGGCTGTGGAGTTCTCAATCGCTTTGCACCGAAACAGAAGTCGGGATCATCTGGAACTTCGGCGGCGCCGGAGACGAACTCGCCGAGCACGAAAGGAGCGTGACATGTCCTTCGATTTCGACGGCATGCTGCACAAGATCAAGGACCGCCAATGGGCTCTGGTGGACATCGACTGGGATGCTCCGGGCGCCGAGACGATCAGTCCAGAGCTTCATGCGAAGCTGAAACCGTTCATGTCGGACCTGATGTGGATCGAGAACGTCGGTGCCCGTGGCTTCGCTGCGATGGCTATCAAGGCGCCGACTGAAACTCTCCGAGACATCTATCGGCATTTCCACGCCGAGGAACAGAAGCACGCCAACGCCGAACTCGCGCTGATGCGTCGGTGGGGAATGCTGGACGGCGACGAGATGCCCGAGCCCAACATCAACGTCAAGCTCGTCATCGACTGGCTGGACAAGCATTCCGACGGTTTGTCGCTCTCGATTCTCGGGACCGTCATACCGATGCTCGAGGTGGCGCTCGACGGAGCCCTGGTCAAGTTCATCATGGACGAGATCGAGGATCCGGTCTGTCAGGCTGTGTTCAAGAAGATCAATGCAGACGAGTCCAGGCATCTGGCGGTCGATTTTGCGGTGATCGAGATGCTCGGGCACTCGACGACGCGCAAGCTCGTTGTCGAAACCGTCGGCGCCTGGTTGAATCCGGCGTTGATCATCGGGACACTTCGCTACATCCCGCTGCTGAACAAGATGCGCGACAACATCGTCGACATGGGAGTGAACGAGGAACGGCTCTACACCGCGATGAAGCGATTCAGGAACGTAGGCGAACGGAGTCCGGCCGCGCTCCGCGTCCCGATGTATCGGGTGGTGAAGTGGCACGGCAACATGGTCATCAATCGCAACCATCCCTACCATCTGCTTGCCGATCGGATGGTCAAGGTCACTGGCCGACTTTCCGGCAGCAGGCTCAATTCCGAGCCGACCTGGGCCAAAGAACTTACGTACGAGCCACTCGCATGAGTACTGCCGTGCCACTGTCAGTGGCGATCATCGGTGGAGGTTTCGCAGGAATCGGAGCGGCGATTCGGTTGAAGCAGAACGGTATCGAGGACTTCGTCATTCTCGAACGCGGCACGGAGGTCGGCGGGACGTGGCGCGACAACACGTATCCGGGAGCTGCGTGCGACATTCCGTCCCGTCTGTACTCGTACAGTTTCGCCCCGAACCCGGACTGGTCGCACACCTACTCGGCCAGCGCGGAGATCCTCGGCTACATCCGAACGATGGTGAAAGAGTTCGGCCTCGAGCCGAAGATTCGGTTTCGGTGCAACGTCACGGGCGTCGAGTGGGACGAGCAGACAGGTGTCTGGGCGATCGCGCTCGAGGGCCGTGAAGCGGTCATTGCCCGGACCGTCGTCATGGCGTCCGGTCCGCTGGCGAACGTCAGCTTTCCTGCTGTTCCGGGTTTGGAGAGCTACGAAGGACACAAGATTCACAGTGCTCGCTGGGACCATGACTACGACTTCACCGACAAGCGGGTCGCAGTGATCGGAACCGGGGCCAGTGGCGTCCAGATCGTCCCGGAACTCGTGAAAACTGCACGATCAGTGAAGGTTTTCCAACGAACACCGGGATGGGCATTGCCGCGAGCAAACCTACGCACCCGATCTCGCACGAAGGATCTGTACCGTCGTCATCCGGTCGTCCAGACTCTGGCGCGTCGGGCTTGGTACTGGGGACACGAATCGGTAGCTCTCGGGGTGGTGTGGGAATCCCCGTTGACGAGGGTGGTGGAAACAGTCGGGCGTCTTCATCTGCGCATGCAGGTGAAGGACCCGTGGTTGCGGCGACAACTCACTCCCGACTTTCGGGCAGGGTGCAAGCGGTTGCTGATGACCAGCGAGTATTACCCGGCTCTCCAGCAAGACAATTGCACACTCGTGACCTGGCCGATCGCGAGATTGGCGCCACATGGCATTCGCACGGTCGAAGGGATCGAGCATCAATTCGACTGCATCGTCTTCGCCACCGGCTTCGACGTTTGCAAGACCGGAACACCGGTCCCGATCATCGGCCGGGACGGACGTGTGCTCGCTCAGGAGTGGAAATCCGGGGCGCGTGCGTACAAGAGCATTGCGGTATCCGGTTATCCCAACCTGTATTTCACCTTCGGACCCAACTCGGGTCCGGGGCACAGCTCCGCCCTTGTGTACATGGAAGCGCAACTCGACTATCTCGCCCAAGCGATCAAGATCGTTCTCGAGCGCGACCTCAAGGCACTCGATGTTCGTCAAGATGTCGAAGATGCGTACAACGTCGAGTTGCAGCGTCGGCTGTCGAAGACCACGTGGAACTCGGGATGTTCGAGTTGGTATCTCACCGACGAAGGATTCAATGCCACTATGTTTCCCGGTTTCGCGACCCAGTACGTGAACCAATTGAAATCGGTGGATCTTCGGGACTACACGAGCACGGTGCGCGAGAAAGACACCGCGCAGACCTGATCCCGGGTTCTGATCGGCCTGGTGTTGCCACTAAGTTGGAATCGTGACGACCGACGCGGCAGAGGAGACGAGGCGGTGACCGAGTACCGCATCGACGATCTAGCGCGCGCTGCGGGCACCACCTCGCGGAATGTACGGGCATATCAGGAACGTGGATTGCTTCCTCCGCCGGAGAAACGTGGGCGGGTAGGCATCTACGGCGACGCGCACCTCGAACGCCTCAAGCTGATCGACACGCTTCTTCAACGAGGTTTCACCACTGCGCATATCGACGACTTCATCACCGGGTGGGAAAGCGGGAAAGACCTGACAGAGGTGCTGGGTCTGCAGCACGCGGTCACCGAACCATGGTCCCGCAGCGACACCGTGAGTATCGAGATGGCCGTCGTACGCGAGTTTCTCGGGGGAGATGCAGATGGTCAACTGGATCGTCTCGTAGATCTCGGACTGGTACAGATCGAAGGAGAGAACTGCGTTTTCACCGATCCTGCTTTGCTCAGCGGATTTTCGAGTCTCCTCGACTACGGTTTCACTCTCGATCAACTGGTCGATGTGCACGAAAAGCTTCACAACGCTGTGGACGGGATCGCCAAAGACCTGATTCAGGCGGCGAAGGATCGCATCGTCGATCAGCACGGGGTCGGTTGGCTCCCGGAGGGCGACGAGGTTGCCGGAACAGCCGAGATGCTCCAGACGATGCGTGAACTCGGTGTGGCGTCGGTACATTCGGCACTGGCCCGGGCACTCGACGCGAACCTTCAGCGTGAACTCGGCGACTATCTTGCCGCTGCGATCGGCTCGCGGAGCGACGCCGACGAGTCCGACTAGCAGCATCGATCACGTTCGGGATGTGCGGCCCGTCGCGGTGCGCTCAGCTCTTGCGTGCCTCGATCAGGAATCGACTCGAGTGCGCGACAAAAGATCCGTCGCGGCGGATCTGCTGATCGAGTTCGCGGAGCCGGTCCCGATACTGCGCGACGGTGAATCCCGGAACCATCCAGATCACCTTGCGTAAGAAGTAGACAACGGCGCCGATGTCGAAGAATTCCATGCGCAGACGCTCGAAGCGAAGGTCGACGAGGGTGAGCCCGGCCGCAATCGCGTCGGCAGTTTCGTCCTCGTGGTGCCGTCCGCGACGAGCCTGCGGCTGAGGACCGAGAAAGTACTCGACCAGTTCGAACACGCTGGCGTGACCCACATGTTGAGCGAAGTACGTTCCTCCCGGTTCGAGTACCCGCGCGATTTCGGTCCACCACACCGTCGCTGGGTGTCGGCTGGTCACGAGGTCGAAAGCCGAATCGGCGAACGGTAGCGGCGGCTCGTCCTGATCCGCGACCACCACCACACCTCGGGGACGCAGAAGGGCGGTGGCCTTGGCGATGTTCGGTGGCCAGGATTCGGTTGCAGCCATCACCGGCGGGAGTGACGGTGCAGCGGCGAGGACTTCGCCGCCGCCGGTCTGGATGTCCAATGCGGCGCCGGCGCGGCCGAGACGTTCACCCATCAGCCTCTGGTACCCCCACGACGGACGCTGCTCCGTGGCGCGTCCGTCGAGCCACGAGAAATCCCACCCGTCGACGGAGGCGGATTCCGCTTCGGCGACAAGTTCGTCGAAACCTCGTGACATGCTCTGTGGCTCGCCTTCAGGCGTTCCTTCCGACATCACATCATCATCGTCGCGGAGGGTCGACGGTGCCAGTTGTTTACGGCTACTTCGGGGTGGCGCCGAGCATCGGTGCGAGTTGAGTGGCAATCGGGTTCAGGTTGAGCTTGTCCGGGTCCACCTTGGGCTTGCCGTCCCACGGTTGCGAGGTGTTCGGGTCGGCGAACGCGATGCGGTTGGCGCTACGAACCCCCGTTTCGCTGCCCTGAGGTGCCTGGCAGTTGGCGGCAGTGTTCAACGGGAAGTTCTGCGTCGTGTCGTCGAAGTTCGGGTCCTTGCGCTTCATCTCGTCGAGGATCGCCATGGTCCCTTCGTAACCGACGGTGCACGAGAGCGGGTTGTTGGTCTCGAGTACCAAGCCCAGATGTACTGTGCCGTCTCCCGGTGCAACGGTGGGCGCCGCCCCGGCGAGCGCAGGCAGGAAGAGCAGGAAGGGCTGCAGCGAGGGCAGTGTCGGTGCGGCTGCCGCTGCAACGGCGGAGAGGTTGGAGAGGTTGGTCGTGAGCGCGGGGCCGGCTTCGGTGACGAGAGAGCCGACTTGTTCGCTGGCCGGTATGCCGTTGTCGATCACGCGTCGGATGTCGGGGTCGCTGGTGCGCAATTGCGCCGTCAGTGCGTCGAGGTCGGTGCTGAACTGCTTGATCGCCGACGATTGATCGGACTGGGTCGTGAGCACCGTCTGGCTGTCGCGGATCAGTCCGAGGGTCTGGGGAAGGGTGTCGAGGCCCGACTGGGAGATCCCCGACAGCGAGTCGGCAAGTACCTGCAGATCTTCGCCCTTGCCGTTGAATGCCGCGCCGAGTTCTTTCGCGACGGTGTGGAGTGCGTCGACCGGAACGGAGTGCACCAGACCGTTGGCGCTGGTCAAGACATTCTCGATCGGGATCGGCGTGGTTGTGTCGCCCACGGCGATCACCGAGCCGTCTTCGAGGAACGGGCCCTGGTCGGTATCGGGCTGAAGGTCGACGTACTGCTCGCCGATGGCTGAGCGATTGGCCACCACGGCCCGCGCGGATGCGGGAATCTGAGGAGCACTGCTGTCGATCAACAGGTCGACTTCGATTCCGTCGGACGTGAGCGACATGTCACCGACGCGTCCGACGGGTACACCGCGATAGGTCACTTCGGCGTTGGTGAAGATGCCACCGGACGTCGCCAGTTCGGTTTTGACCGTGTATTGGCCGAATCCCAGAAGATTGTCCAGCCGTACGTATTTCGCTCCGACATAGATCAAGCCCAGGAGTGCAACCACGACGAGGGCGACCAGCTGCCATTTGGCGAGCTTCGACATCACCATGAGGTGACGACCCTGAACTGATGCGGTGTGTTCATGGTTCGACTCCCGAATGACAAGCCGGGTACGGCTGGTGTTGAGCGAATTGTGTTCACCCACGGACGTTCTGAGGTGAACCGAAAACTTCCGGCAATTCGTTGTTGGCGATAACTATAAACAAGTCGTCACAGATAGAAAGTCGGCGCTGAGATTTCCGCAGGTCGTCGAAACGTAAGTGTCGCAGCTCACTTCGAATGCTTCGATGTGATGCAGACGGCTTTCGGTCCGGATCGGGCTTGACTTCGCCAAACATATCCATAAAAGTAGATGCGTTCCGGTTGTCGTGCAGAGGGGTGTGGTCCATGGATGCTTTGGCGATCTTCAAGGCGCTGTCCAACCCGACTCGCCTGCAGATCATGGAGTGGCTCGCGCACCCGGCGAAGTACTTCGACGAGGACTCGTATACGCAGCAGGATCTCGGGTTTCACATCGGAGTCTGTGTGGGTGACATCCAGGGGCGATCGGGACTTGCCCAGTCGGTGATCTCGGGGTACCTGCAGGGCATGAAAGATGTGGGTCTGCTCGAGTCCGAGCGCATCGGGAAGTGGACGTATTACCGACGAAACGAATCCGTGATCGGCGAGTTCAGGGAATTCGTTCGCGAAAAGCTGTAGCGGCCGAATTGCCCTCGTCGGCTGGGTTGTTCAACCAAATATATCTACATATCTAGATATGTAACTTTCTTGTGTGACGAAGTAGTGAGGAGTGTGTCGTGAAGTCGAAATTGTTGATACCGGTTCTGGCGTTGGGTGTATTCGGAATCATCACTACGGAGATGGGCATTATCGGGGTTCTGCCTCAGATCAGCGAAAAGTTCGGTATCACCGCGTCGACTGCCGGATGGTTGGTCGGTGTGTTTGCACTCGTCGTGGCGGTGACCGGTCCGTTCACAACGCTGATCACCTCGGGAATCAACAGGAGAACCGTTCTGTTGGTGGCGATTGCAGTCTTTGCGGTCTCAAATGTGGTGTATGCGACCACATCGAGTTTCGAGGTGATGTTTGCATTTCGGATCATCCCCGCCGTGGTTCATCCGGTCTTCTTCGCTGTCGCGCTTGCAAGTGCGGTTCGTCTGGTATCGCCGGAACAGGCGACCGCCGCGGTGACCAAGGTATTTGCAGGCGTCACAGTCGGATTCGCGTTCGGCGTGCCCTTGACGTCCTATTTGGCCGAGAACTTTTCGGTGTCGACAGCATTCGTGTTCGGAGCCGTGGTCAACGTTCTCGCGTTTCTCGGAATTGTCGTACTTCTGCCCTCGGCTCCTGTGACACAACGCCTGTCGTACGGTGCACAGGTCGGGATACTTCGCCGGCCGCGCGTGTGGTTGACCATTCTTTCCGTCACCTTCGTCCTCGCAGCCATGTTCTCGGTGTACGGATACTTTGCCGAATACCTCGGCGAAGTGACCGGCATGAGCGGATCGTGGATCAGCGCGATGCTCTTGGCTTTCGGTGTCGTGATGATCTTCGGCAACTTCGTCTTCGGGGCTCTGCTCGCCAAGGGGGTGGTGCGCACGGTTGTGGCTTTTCCCTTGCTGTACATCGTCGTCTACGTGATGCTCTATCTGGCGGGCCCGTACTTCGGCGCGATGGTTGTAGCCGTGTTGGTTTGGGGTGTAGTGCATTCCGGTGGACTGGTGGTTTCGCAGAGCTGGATGGGGCGAGACGCAGTCGACGCGCCTGAATTCGGCAACAGCCTTTTCATCTCGTTCTCCAACCTGGGGATCACGCTCGGCACTGCGGTCGGTGGACTGTTTCTCGCGCATTTCGAAACCCGCCAATTAGTCTGGGCTGGAGTATTGTTCGCGATCCTGGCGCTGCTGGTGACAGGTGTTCGACTCTCGCTCAGGCACGCTCACAGCGAGAACGGTGTCAGTGTACCGGTGTAGTTCTTGGGAAGTGGCCGTGCGAACTCGCCGCGCGAACTGGTCGACAGTCCGAGGGTGACCAACGACTGAACCATCGTGACCCCAGCGGCAACGCCGTCGACTACCGGGACACCCAGTTCGTCGGACAAGTCCTGGCACAGGTCCGCCATGCCGGCGCAACCCAGCACGAGGACGTCCGAGTCGTCTTGCTCCAATGCGTCGAAACAGGCTTCCAAGATCACCTTTCGCGCGTCGGGATCACGATCGAGTTCCAGAACCGGAATCTCGCAGGAGTGGATACCCCGGCACCGAGCCTGCATGCCGTACCGGTCCACCAGATCGGCTGCGCGGCCGCGGGTTCGACCGAGAGTGGTCACGATGCTGAATCCGCGACCCAGGAAACTTGCGTAGTTCATGGCCGCTTCGGCAACAGCTACGACGGGGCCCTTGGCCAACTCTCGGGCTGCATCAAGACCTGGGTCACCGAAGCAAGCGATGACGTAGCCGTCGACTTCGTTCTTTTCTCCGGCGGCGATCTCGGTCAGGATTCCGGGGACGCTGAGAGCTTCGTCGTAGTGGCTTTCGATCGACGCGGGACCCATGGCAGGGCTGACAGCCTCGACGAATGTGCCCGAGCCTGCGACGGTCCGGGCACATTCCTCGATCTTGGCGGTCATCGCCCACGTGGTGTTGGGGTTGATCACCTTGATTCTCATGACGATCAGTCGACCGTCACAGTGTCGGGAGAGGAAGCATTCCGGACAGCTGAGGAAGAGCGCGCGGCGAGTAGGTAATAGACGGTGAATCCGAGCCCACAACCGATGAACCAGCTGTACTGCGCTGCGGTGTACATCCCGGTGAGGTCCTTGCCCAGGACCGGGACCATCGCGACGACGGCTCCCACCACGGTGGCGATCACTGCAGCAGGGTTGTATCCCTTGCTGTACCAGTAGGTTCCGGTCGGCGACATGCTGAACAGTTCGTCGACGATGACCTTCTGCTTGCGCACGAGGTAGTAGTCGGCAATCAGAATTCCGAACAGCGGACCGATGAAGGCTCCGAGGGTTTCGAGTGTGTAGTGAATGACGTCCGGATTGTTGTACAAGTTCCACGGCGTGATGAGGATCGAGCCGATCGCTGCGATCATTCCGCCGGCGCGCCAGCTGATCTTCTGCGGACTCACGTTGGAGAAGTCGAAGGCCGGGGAAATGAAGTTGGCCACGATGTTGATGCCGATCGTGGCGATGGTGAAGGTGAGTGCGCCGAGAACGATGGCGAAGGTGCTGTCGATTCGTGCAACGGTCGCAACGGGATCGGTGATCAGTTCGCCGTACACCGGCAGCGTCAACGATGCAGTGACGACGACCAACACCGAGAATACGAGGAAGTTCAACGGCAAACCGAGGAAGTTGCCCTTCTTGACGGCAGTGAACGACTTTCCGTAGCGGGAGAAGTCGCCGAAGTTGAGCATCGGTCCGGAGAAGTACGAGACAACCAGAGCGATCGCACCGAGCATGACCGGCACGGCGTCGAAACCCGAGTACTTGACGTCGCCGAGCGTGAGATCGATGGCGCTCCAGCCTGCCTTGTAGATCAGGTAGCCGCACAGCATGAACATCACGACATACACAGCCGGCCCGCAGAAGTCGATGAAGCGGCGGATCGATTCCATGCCTCGCCAGAAGACACAGGCCTGAAGTACCCACAGGAGCATGAAACTTCCCCAGCCCAGTGCGGAGAGTCCGGCGAATCCGTAGTCTTCGACGACGGCATAGGGCGCGAGTGACGGAAAGAGTTTGATCAGTACGACATCGAGGGCTGCTGAAGCGAGGAAGGTTTGAATTCCATACCAAGCCACGGCAATCAGGCCACGAATGATTGCCGGGATGTTCGCGCCGAGGACGCCGAACACGCTGCGGCAGATCACCGGATACGGCACGCCGGTAACTTGGCTGGGCTTGGCGACGAGATTGCAGAAGAAGTAGACGATCGTGATACCGACCAGCAGGGCGACGAGTACTTGCCAGCTGGCCAATCCCAGTGCGAAAAGACTACCGGCAGTGACATATCCGCCGACGCTGTGTACGTCGGACATCCAGAAGGCGAAGATGTTGTACGACGACCAGGTCTGCTTGCGAAGCGGCGCCAAGTCCTCGTTGGTCAAACGAGGGTCGTAGCCCGGCTTGATCAGGCCGCTTCCGACAGGGTGACCCGCGGCTTCGACAAGGTCACCCGATCCGGTTTCCTTTGGGGGAGTGGGGGTAGTGGTCGTTCGGGACGGAAGAATGTCGGTCATGACAGCTCCTGTGCATCAGTGCAGGAAATCAGCGGACGGTGCCACGAGCTCTCAGCGTCAGTGATGAAAACTGTGTTGAGAGAAAGGTATCGATGCTGTGTTGCACGACTATTGCGTGATCGGTATATCTTTTTCGGCCAATAGACCGGTGTCTGTCGGTAGAGTCGCGATCACGGTATCGAGTCGGCGATGATGGATTTCGGAAGCGCTCAGAAGTGCGGATGCGTCCCGACGCAGGAATGCGTCCAGCATCGCGGTGTGATCGGAGTGCAGAACCTGGCGATCGACGCCGGCAACATGGACCATCGGCTGTACAGGTTCGGTGATGTTCCAGGCAGCTTCGAACATGTGCAGAAGTCGAAGCATTTGCGACGGTCGGGTCAGTGCGAGATGAAAGTTTCGGCTCTCACAGTGATAGGACTGAGAGTCGTCGTAGCGCAACGCGATCTCCAAACGGGAGTTCACCTCGACGGCGTGTTCGTGATCCTCTTCGGTTGCCTGCTCGACGGCGACGGCCAATGCAGCTGATTCGAGAGTTTCGCGGACGATGTACATCTCTCGCAGTTCTGCCGGCGTCAGCTGAGCAACGGTGTAGCCGAATTGATGTCGATGGTCGACCAAGGACTCTCCGACCAGTGTTTTCAGTGATTCCCGCACAGGTATTCGACTGACACCGAACACATCAGCCACGTCGCCGAGAGGAATCGGGGTACCCGGAGGCGCCGAACCCGACAGAATCACTCGCCGCAGTTCGTCGAGGATCGTTTGTTGGGGACTTCCGGGAGCATCGATTACCAGTTGCGTCAGCAGTACCGATCTACGGCGCGGCGGCATGTCGCTCTCCCTTCGTCTGTCTGCCAGAGTAGGAATACGTTGTTTCGTCTGCGTGACACCGGTGTGGCCGTCGTGCATCTCGCACTCGGGGGAGAACAAGTGGGCTCCGATCACATGCTCGCGTGAGTGCTGCTCGGGAGGCCGATCGTGGGGGTAGCGTTGTTGTGTAGTGGTATGGCAGAAAGCGAGTCGGTCGATGGCATCCGCTGTGCGCTCAGAAGCCGACCAGCGAGTTGTCGGCAACCTGCCCTTGGAGCTGACGAGTTTCGTCGGTCGTCGGCGTGAGTTGGCCGACGCCAGGAGATTGTTCGAGACGTCCCGTTTGTTGACACTCACCGGGATCGGTGGCGTGGGCAAGACACGGCTCGCGATCCGACTTGCGGGCGCGTTGCAAAGGGTGTTTCGAGACGGTGCCTGGTTGGTGGAACTGGGGGAGCAGACAGATTCGGATCTCCTCGAAGATCATGTCGCCGTGACCCTTGGTGTCCGGTCGGTCTCGTCGGCGGACCCGCTGCAGGCATTGATCGACTACTGCGCCGATCGGAGTCTGCTGTTGGTGCTCGACAACTGTGAACATCTGGTCGATGCCGTCGCTGTGTTCGTAGGCGCGATCCTACGGCGATGTGCCGGCGTCAAGATCCTGGCGACGAGCCGCGAATCGCTGGGCCTGGGCGGTGAGGTGACGATGCGCGTTCCCTCACTCACCACACCGCAGCAACAGCCGCCCGAATTCGAGGGAATTGCCCAGTACGAATCGGTGTCGTTGTTCACCGAGCGTGCGGCTTCCGTCGTACCTGGTTTCACCCTCACCGAGGAGAACAAGCGCGCCGTTGCGCATATCTGTCACGACTTGGATGGACTCCCACTTCCGATCGAACTGGCGGCAGCTCGCCTGCGTGGTATGTCTGCTGAGCAGATCATGAACAGGCTCTCGGATCGATACCGACTTCTTACAACGGGTGGACGCGACGTTCCGAGTCGTCAACAGACGCTGCGATTGTCGATCGATTGGAGTTACGACCTCTGCTCGCCAACCGAACAGCAGTTGTGGGGGAGGTTGTCGGTGTTCTCGGGTGGGTTCGACCTCGACGCCGCTGAGGGCGTGTGTGGGCAGGACATGAATTCGACCGAAGTGCTCGATCTCGTCACCGCGTTGGTCGAGAAGTCCATCCTGATTCGTGAGGAAACCGACGGGGATGTTCGGTACCACCTCCTCGACCTACTCCGGGAGTACGGACATGAAAAGTTGGAGTCCGCCGGTGAGTATTCCGCTCTGCGTCGAAGCCATCGTGATTGGTTCGAGGCACTGGTCGTTCATGCGGAAGCCGAGTGGATCAGTGGCCGGCAAGCTGCCTGGATCGCAAGGCTCGGTCGTGAACAGCGCAACGTCAACGATGCGTTGGAGTACTCGATTTCCACTGCCGGAGAGGCGCGATCTGCAACGCGAATGGTCGGTGCGTTGTACAGATTCTGGCTTGCAGGTGGATTACTTGTGCAGGCGCGTTACTGGACGGATCGAGCCTTGAATGCAGAGGATCGAGAGCTGGATCCGTTCCGAGTGGATGTCTTGGCCATCGACGCCGTGAATCACGCGATGCAGGGGGAACTCGAACGGGCAGAAGAGTTGGTCGACGAGAGTTGGCGCCTGGCAAACGACTTGGCGGATGTGCGCTCGCGCGGCTTGGCGACGTGGGGAGACGGATACGTCGATACCTTCAGAGGTAACTTCGATACCGCTACAGCCAAGCTGGAATCCGCGTTGACGCTGTTTCGACTCGACAAGAATCTGCTGCATGTTGTGATCGGCCTGGACACCTTGGGAGTCGCGTACTTCCTGTCCGGCGCTCTTGATCGCTCTGTGGAGTGCAACGAAGAGATTCTCGCGATCACCGTGCCCGCCGACGAGATGATGTTCCAGGCATTTGCGCTGGGAACTCTCGGGCTCGTGAGCTGGCTCCGAGGTGAATTGGAGGCCGCAAGTGACTATTTGACTCGAAGTTTGAGAATTCTCGATGCCCCGATGAACTCGGCGTGGTGTATCGAGCCGTTGGCGTGGATTGCTGCAGCGCAACGTGATTGGAAGCATGCAGCGGTTCTGCTCGGCGCGGCAGCCATGTATTGGCAGAAGGTCGGGGGACGGCTGGCGGGCCTGCCGGGTTTGTCAGCTCATCACGACACTGCTGCAGAGACTGCTCGCAAAGCCATGGGTGACGATGCTTTCGACAAGTCGTTTCGCAGCGGGTTTGCGATGTCCGAGGGTGAAGCTGTCGCATATGCGCTCGACAAGCGCTCCAGTGTCACGACTGCGTCGTCGGCTGAAGGGCCTCACCTCACTCCTCGTGAGCAGCAAGTTGCGGAACTGGTTGCCCAAGGGTTGACCAATCGCGCGATTGCGGAGCACTTGGTAATCTCGCTGCGCACCGCTCAGGGACACGTGGAACACGTACTGACAAAACTGGGATTCAGTTCCAGAGCGCAGATCGCAGCGTGGTACGTCTCGACCGCGCAGGAGCGTGACTCGCGTGAGGTCAATGGCTCAGCAGGCCGGAGTTGACGTCCGATAGCAGTTCACCACGGTCGTCGCCGCACAAGCAGAACACCGGGTAGCGCTTACCTTCTTCACGCCCCTGAAACGACACTCGTAGCGGTCCAGGCGCATCCGCGCGAGGGGATTCGGTGAGGAAAGTATACAGCCACGGCCCTTCGTCCAATTCCACGATGGCGAGAACGGTCGAGGGGTCGCCGTGAACCGTTCGCCAGGACACGACAGTGCCGTCTCCGCAACACCGCGTCACGTCCAACCGCGCCCCACGACACCTGGCGCAGACCGCGCTCGCGGGTGAGAGGATGACATCACATTCCGCGCAATGGGGGAGTGTCAATCGTTCGGCTCGCGACGAGCGATTCGAATATCGCCGCGATACACGCTGTTTCATCGAGCTTGCGGGATTCATGTCAGTAACGTCGGGCGAGGTAGTACGGCATCGAGTCCACGGGTGCGCGTTCGACCGACTCCCCGGACGTCGGGGCGTGAACGATCTCACCGCCTCCGGCGTAGATCCCCACATGCTCCCCGCCGTAGTACAGGACCACGTCACCCGGCTGTAGATCGTCCCGGGAAACTGGAGTGCCGCCAACCGCCTGGTCGTAGCTGGTTCGCGGAATCGAAACGCCCGCTTGTGCATAGGCCCATTGAACGAGACCGGAGCAGTCGAACGAGTCCGGCCCGGTCGCGCCCCAGACGTACGGAGCGCCGATCTTGGACTCTGCGGCTGCCAATACGCGGCCTGTATCCGAGGAAGCGAAAGCTGACACCTTCGCCGGATTCGTGTCGACGGAAACTGCGGCGATGTTCCAGTCCCGAAGCACGGGGGCCTGAGCGTTCGCGGTGTCGATACTCACGGCAAGGGTTGTCAGGGAAAGAACGCCGACGACAAGCGCCCTTCCGAGTGCATGCTTCTTCGTGCGGGGGTCGGTGAATCGGTGGTGCGACATTTCGCGTGTTGTCTTTGCGTCGATGCGTCCCGAAGCAGGTGTCCAGATGGGTGTGATCGGGCTTCGGCTTGCGACACTCAGCCTGGTTGCGCCTCGACGTGTTCGCACCGGTCAGTTGGACGGGGTGCATACCTGTTTCGAGCGGCATTGTGGGTGCAAGGCCTGTTGATCGATCGCGAGAACTTCGACGGACTTTCGTGATCCGAATCAAGGAGGGCACGGCGGCCGGCGTCCCCCGGCTCCGGTCAGGCGATTCGCAGCGGGAGCGCCGAACGCTCAACAGTGGCACGGTCGGATGGACCACGATCCTGCGCACAAATGGCTGCGCGAAAAAGTACGTGAGGCAAGCGTCTGGCTGGATTCGGCAGACGTTCTGTACTCTCGCAGTCATGCAACAGCGGAGCACAGGAACGGTGACACGGTCACTGTTGCTGCTTCTGCTGCCGTTCATCGCTCTTCTCGCAGTGCCTCCGCTTGGTTCCTCGGGTAGCGCCGCGGTGCTGGGAACTGCGATTGCCGTCTTCGTGGTCGCTGCGCTCGCAACTTCCTCGAAGTACGAACTTCTGCAACTATGCGCGGTTTCGGCCACTGGCCCGTCTGATGACGAACGCTGCCTGCGTGGTGCTTTCCGCAGGCAGAGCAGCCCGGACGCGCCCGGTCGTCCGCAACCTCGAGCTCCGGGAATCGGTCTGTAGATCGGCAGTCGACGGGTGTGAACTCGTCGTAGGTCGGTCAGACGTCTTGCGTCCACAACCATTCCCGCGCTCTCATCTCTCTGAGCGTGCCTCTCGGTGAGGTTCATTCGTCATGCTCGATTTTGTCTACTACCCCGTGTCCGGAATCCTCTGGTTCTGGCACAAGGTCTTCTCACTGGTCTCCGGATCACCCGACAACGGCGTCGTGTGGGCGTTGTCGGTCGTATTTCTCGTCTTCACGCTCAAAGCCCTGCTGTTCAAACCCTTCGTCAAGCAGGTCCGCACTCAACTGGTGATGCAGAAGCTGCAACCTCAGATCAAGGCGTTGCAGAAGAAGTATTCGGGTGACCGGCAGAAACTCACTGTAGAGATGGCCAAGCTGCAGAAAGAACATAATTACAGTCCGTTGCTCGGCTGTCTGCCGATGCTGGTTCAGGCACCGGTGTTCATTGGTCTCTATCACGTCCTGCGATCGTTCAATCGGACCGGAGCGGCATCGCACGTCCCGTTTCTGAGCCCGACCGAACCGATGTCGGTGGCGGACAACGCGAACACGGCCAACTACTTCTTCAGTGCCTCGGATGTGCAGTCTTTTCTCGACGCCAAACTGTTCGGCGCACCGTTGTCCGCCATGATTTCGAGCCCGGCAGCACAACTGGAAGCATTCGGCGACGTCAGCCGTATCTCCATCATTCTGGTAGCTGTACCGCTGATGATATTTGCCGCCGTCGCTACACATTTCACATCGCGGGCATCCATCGCGCGCCAAGTGGACACCGGAACCGTCAACCCTCAAACAGCGATCATGAACAAGCTCGCATTATGGGTGTTTCCGGTGGGGGTGATCGCTTTCGGTGCGTTCGCGCCCGTGGCGATCCTGCTGTATTTCGTGAGTAACAACTGCTGGACGCTGGGACAACAGCATTTTGTGTACGGACGCATCGCTGCGGAGCAGAAGGAAGCCGAATCGTCGCCGACTCCCGGAATGACCGCGCCCCCGTCGCCCAGAGTGGCTGCACCGCCGCTGCCGGGCGCCAAGCCCATCCGCGCCAAGCGCAGGCGATGACGGAAAGCGACCCCTCCCTACCGGCGAGTAAGGCACGTACGCTGGAAAGCATGACCAAATGGACCGCAGAAGACGTAGTCGATCAGACCGGCCGCACATTTGTCGTCACGGGGGCGAACAGCGGACTGGGTGAGGTAGTCGCACGAGCGCTGGGCAAAGCCGGGGCCGACGTCGTCCTCGCCTGTCGTGACACCACGAAGGCCGACGCCGTAGCCGCCGAGATCGGGCCCAACGCGGTTGTCCGCAAATTGGACCTCTCGGATCTGTCGTCGGTACGAGCCTTTGCCGACGCAACGGAGAAGGTCGACGTCCTGGTGAACAACGCCGGCGTGATGGCGGTTCCGTTCCGCCGGACGGTCGACGGATTCGAAATGCAGATCGGCACAAATCATCTCGGACACTTCGCGTTGACCGGATTGCTGAAGGACAAGCTCACCGATCGTGTCGTGACGATGTCCAGTGCCCTGCATCAGCTCGGAAGTGTCGATCTGGACGATCTCAATTTCGAGCGTCGGAAGTACAACCGCTGGTTGGCCTACGGGCAGTCGAAGCTTGCCAATCTGTTGTTCACGTACGAACTTCAACGCAGGCTCGCGGCGTCGGGATCTTCGCTCAAAGCGCTCGCTTCGCATCCGGGGTACGCGTCGACGAACCTGCAGGGGCACACCGAGTCGATCCAGGACAAGCTGATGGGAATCGGCAATTCGATCTTCGCGCAGTCCGCGGAGATGGGCGCCCTTCCCGAACTGTGGGCGGCAACCGCGCCGGATGCCTTCGGCGGCAGTTACATCGGACCGGACGGTCCGTTCGAGCAGCGAGGGTATCCGAAGGTCGTGGGGTCGAACAAGAAGTCACACGATACGAAGACAGCCTCGGGTTTGTGGACACTGTCGGAGAAGTTGACCGGAGTCTCGTTCGGGATTTGATTGAGATATGAAGGTGGCCGCGAACTTCGAGAAGTTCGCGGCCACCTTCATATCCGTTCGAGCTAGATGTTGTTCGGGTTACAGCGTGACAACCATCTTGCCGGTGTTCGCGCCGCGCATCAGGTCGATGAACGCTTGCGGTGCATTCTCCAGGCCTTCGACGATGGTCTCGTCCCACTGAATCTTGTTGTCGGCGAGCCACCCTGCCATGTGGGTGCGGAATTCGCCACCGAGGTGACGGTAGCCGCCCACGAGGAATCCGCGCAGTGTGAGCTGCTTGCCGATCACCAGTGCCAGGTTGTGGGGAGCGGTGGGCTTCTCGGTGGTGTTGTACTGAGCGATGGCTCCGCACAGGGCAATCCGGCCACCCTGGTTCATGGCATCGATTGCGGCTTCGAGATGCTCGCCACCGACGTTGTCGAAGTACACGTCGATGCCGTCAGGGGCGGCAGCGGCGAGTAGTTCGGTGATCGGGCCGTCGTGATAGTCGAATGCCGCATCGAATCCGAGTTCGAGAAGTCGGGCAACCTTCGCCGGTGAACCGGCGCTACCGATTACTCGCTTCGCTCCGAGCAACTTGGCGATCTGACCGACGAGCGATCCGACGGCACCTGCTGCGCCGGAGACGAATACGGTATCGCCTTCCTTGAACTCCGCAACCGCGGTGAGGCCGGCATACGCGGTGAGGCCAGTCATGCCGAGGGCACCCAGGTAGGCCGTCGCCGGCGCGATGGACGTGTCGGCCGGAGTCACTGCGGATCCGTCGAGGATGGCGTATTCACGCCATCCGAGGCCGTGGACGACAACGTCGCCCACGGCGCGATCAGCCGACTTGGATTCGACGACCTCGCCGACGGCACCACCGTCGAGCGGCGCACCGACCTGGAACGGCGGAAGGTAGGACTTCACGTCGTTCATTCGGCCGCGCATGTACGGGTCGACGGAGATGGCGATGTTGCGGACCAGGATCTGGCCGTCTTCGAGTTCGGGGAGTTCTACTTCGGCGGTGGCGAAGTTCTCCGACGTGGGCCAACCGTTCGGGCGTGAAGCGAGACGGATTTCCCGGCTGACAGTGGTAGTGCTCATTCGTCGTCCTTACTTACTTCGAGGGTGACCTCGATGTTGCCGCGAGTTGCATTGGAGTACGGGCACACCTGGTGTGCCTTCTCCGTCAGCTCGACGGCCTGATCATGGGGTAGATGGGGGAGTGAAACCTCCAGCGTCACAGCGAGTCCGAAGCCTCCTGCACCGTTGGGGCCGATGCCGACCCGCGCGCCGACTGCGGAATCAGCCACGTTGGCCTTCTCGGCACGGGCGACCATCTGCAGAGCGGAGTGGAAGCATGCTGCGTATCCGGCGGCAAAGAGCTGCTCGGGGTTGGTGCCTTCGCCGCTGCCACCCATTTCCTTGGGAATGGCGAGGCCGAGATCGAGGCGTCCGTCCGAGGTGCGAGCGTGACCGTTGCGGCCTTCGCCGGTGGCAAGTGCTTCTGCGGTGTAGACGATGTTCATGACTTCTTCTTTCCGTCGGAGTGGGCGTTGGATGCTTGAAGTGACTCACCGAGACGAGTGAGAACGTCTCGGAGTTCGGTGAGTTCGTCGTTACTCAGACCAGTGGCGCCTGCGAGCTTGGCCGGGATGTCCTCGGCCTTGCTGCGCAAGGTGGAACCCGCCTCGGTCAGGTGAATCTCGACGCGACGCTCGTCCGTGGTGAGGCGTCGGCGCTCGATGAATCCCAGACCCTCGAGCCTCTTGAGCAGCGGCGAGAGAGTTCCGGTATCGAGATCGAGTGCCTCACAGATCTCACGCACCCCGCGGCCGTCTCGTTCCCAGAGTGTCAACAAGACGAGGTACTGGGGATACGTGATTCCCAGGTCGTCGAGCATCGCCCGGTACGCGGCCGTCGTGGCCCGCGACGCCGAATAGAGGGCGAAGCAGACCTGGCGTTCGAGGGCGAGTGGGTTGGTCACGAGAACAACTGTAGCGCACAGTTAAGTTGTGCACAACAAAGAAGTGTCAAATAGATCTACGGATAGGCGGCCGTTCGTCTACGGCGTCGACAGGATCTCGGAGACATGCGAGAGGAAGGTGTGCACTGTCCGGGCAGCGGGCGCAGGAAACCTGGTCCGCACTGCCAATCCGTCGTGAGTTCGTGAGAACCAGAACTGAACGTCGTCGGCGTTCGAGACGCGACTGAGTTGCTGCGGATTGATCGGCGCAGGCTGTGATTCGCTGGACTTTGATTTACGGGGGCGAGATCCACCGGGCATGGTTCGGTAGTCGGCGTAGGACACCGAGAAGATGTCTCTGCGAGTGGGCGAAACCTCGGGCCCCAAGCTACGCAACACCTGCCTCGACGACACGGACGACAGTGAAAGTGACTCGTGGAAAGCGAGATTGACTGCCCGGGCAGTGCTGTGAAGATTGTCCATGCTCGTCACGGTGATGGGCGCATTGGCTACCAGCCATCCGAAGGTGTGGTTGTGTCGCGGTTCCCGACGCGTGTGAACAGGGAACAGTAGGTGCGTGTCCCTCTTGCCGGTCAATTGTGTTGTGGCCAAACCGATCGACGCAAGAATTGCACCGAACGACGAGTGCCGATGATCGGCGCAGTTCTGGTCGAACAGCTCTGCTTCGTCGGCGTCGAGGAGCATTCGGGTGTCTGTGCCCTGGGGCGACATCGCCCCGGCGGGCAGTCCCAGATCTACGGGAAAATGGGGAGTGTCACCCGCGCATGCTCGGAGGAAGGACCGCCAACCCGCAATCCGGTGGTCGCCGGGCTCTGGATCCGCGGTTGCCGATTCCCGGAAGCAGTAGTTGAGGAAACTCCCGGGCTCCGGAAGGAGATCAGACGCGATCGGATCACGGTCCGCCCGCGTGTATTCGCGATACAGAGTGCTGATCTCGGTAATTGCGATGCTCATGGACCAGCCGTCGCAGATGGCATGGTCGAACCCGCAGATCACTGTCGACTGGTCCTCGCGGGTGATGGCACCGAGAAAGTACGCGGGAAACGCGAAAGGATTGCACCATCGATCCAAGCGCTCGCCCAAGAGTTCTCGCACCTGCTCCGGTGTTCTCGCGTCAGCCACTGTTTCCTCACGCAGGCGCAGATCGCCGACGTCGGCGACGTCGACGAACAGTGCCGAGGATTCACCCGATTCTTCGGCCTGGGAGAACGAGCACGACAGGGCGTCGTGACGGGACGTCCATTCCTCGAAGCTGGCCTTGAGTGCGTCCGTGTCGATGGGGCCGGGAACGTCGAAAGTAGCAGCGAGCCAAGTCGTATCGCCGCGGCTGCCGGCAAGATGCAGCTGCTGATTGGAGGTCGGGGGAACCGGATACGTCGTTCCGGTGGAGATTTCGCTCGGCGTCCACTGCAGAATGCGGCCCGGCCGTGCCTCGAACCTGTCGAGAAACGTGATGTGCATCAGGCGGTCTCCACTTCCTGACGTGCATCCGCCTGACGCACGACACGGTAGTCGCCGGTATCAGCGACCGTTCTCAGGACGTTGCGAAGGTGTCGTAGGTACCGATTCACCGATGTGTGCGCCTGCTCGGTGTCCGGAAAACTGACCATCACGTACGTACGGTCTTCCTTCCGGTTGATCCACATCGACAGATCACCCGTCGTTCCGGGCCCACCCAGTGCCCGCGCCTCGAGTTCGTCATGGTGCTCGGCACCTGGAATCAGGCGCATGTCGATGTACGACACCATCGGCGGGACCGAGGTTCCACCGATGTCGGATCCGGTCAACTTCGACACCTGGGCGATCACCGAGTGAATGGACACGTCCGCGAGTCCCTTCACCGCAGCGCGAGCAGCGTGGGCAAGGGGGAGTGCATCGGTAAAGTTCGTGACACCGCTCAGCGTGAACGAGACCGGGACGAGATTGATGAACCAGCCTTGGGAATAGAGGTATCTCGGATCGGAGCGAGTGCCGACTGCGTTGAGCGCGAAGTAGTTCGCTCGATCCGCAACTTCGATCTCGGTGAGGGCGAGGGCTGCGAAGATCCCCGTGGAGAAGCCGACGCCATTGGACTTGCACAGCGCTGCGAACGCGGCTGACTCGTCGCTGTCGAGAACGTCGATGTGTGTGCGGGTCGACCGGGTCTGTTCGCCCCGCGCGACGCCGAGGTCGAGAGGGAACGTCGGGAGTTGGCCGGCGTTGGCGGCGAGAATCGAAATCCACTGCTGCACAGGCGCTGCGGCCAGGTCGAGGTTCCCCGCGGATGTCCGTTCCTCGCCGCTGTACTCGACGTAGCTGCCGGGAGAGGGAAGTTGAGCGTCGATGCCGGCGCTTTCGGCGATGTACAGCGCACGAAGTTCTTCGACGCCCAGCATCAACGACAGGCCGTCGGTGTGCGAGTGATCGACGCCGTAGTAGACGGTGAAGCCGGCGCCGTGCTCGACGACGCCACTGATGAACGAGGGCCATTGCAATGGGCTGGTATCGCCGGCGAAACTTCGGCTCACATGCTCGCGAACCGCATCTGTCGTGTTCAGAGAACCGATGCTGTGCGGCGTGAGTTCGATCGTCGACGCATCCACCACGTGACGGTCGATGACCCCGCTACCGTCGGGATCTTCGGATGATCTCACCTCGAACCAACTGTGCAGTGTGTTGTGCCGCAGGACAAACGCCTGGACCGCCCGACGCAGTGCCTCCCGGTCGAGATCACCGGGCAGAGTGAACGTGAATCCGATCCACGGTGACCAGTCGACGCCTTGTGCGCGCTTGTGATCGGCGGTACGAATGTGTCCTTCCTGTAGGAACGAGAGCGGTTGGTCGCTCCGTGGTGCCCCGGATGCCGCCGCCAGGGATTGTTCAGTAGGCCTGAACTCGGTGAGCGTCCCGGCTTTCGGTGCCCAGAGATCGATGGGTGTCATTTCCATGAGAGTTCTCCTCGATCGGTACAGCGGTATTGATCGGTACGGCGGTGTTGGTCGGAGGTGCGAAAGTGTCGGTCGAGAAGGCAAAGTCCTCCATTTCGCGGCGTAGGAGTCCCGCGAACTGATGGATGTGGCGGCTCGTGCGCGCGTTGCCCGGGTGGCGTATGGCCAGATTGAGCCCTTCGGGAGTCCGCGTGAGCCAGATGTAGACGTCGGTTCCCGAATGATCTCGACTACGAAGGCCCCTGGTCTGCCAGCTCGTCCATTGCTCGGCACCAGGAACGTGACGAACGTCCATGTACGAGAGCACGAACGGCAGGTGCTGCGGGGAGTCGATCAGCTCGCACACTTTCGAATACGGCAGTGCCGCGGCGGGGCGGACGCGCCGTATCTCCGTGCCGGCAACCTTGGCCAGATCGCTCACGGTTGCGGCGGGGGCAATCGGAATCCTCACCGGCACAACACCGATGAACCATCCCAGCGACGCGGCCCATCGAAGCTCCGAACGGGTGTGTTGCGGCACGACGACGCGGAATTCGTCTGCACCGGTGAGATCGCCGGTCACCTTGGCCGCGCACGCGAGTATCGCGGCCAGGAATCCTTGGTTGCTGCGCTTGCTCGCTTCTGCCAGGCGTTCGGCTCCCCGGGCGCTCAGAAGCCAGGCAGACAGGCTCTGCTGAGGGACTCGGCGTCCGGTGACCGGTTCGGGTAGCGCTGGAAAGTACGGAGCCTCGCCCTGCGCGTAGAACTCGCGCCACGTCTGCACTGCCGGGTGAGAGCGGTCCGCGTGTCCCACGAGATCTCGTTCCTTGGTGCCGAAGTCGATGTAGCTTCCGGTCTCCGGCGGCGAGGGAGGGCTTCCCTCGCTCAACGATCGGTAGATCGTCTGCAGTTCGTGCGCGGTCAACGCCACCGAATATCCGTCCAGCAGAGCATGATCAGCGGCAAAAACCACGGTGAAGTGGTTGGGGCCTTCGATCGTCGCGAACTGATACGCAGGCCAGACAAGTGGATCGGTCGATCGGTCGAGCAGTTGCTGCAGATGCGTGAAGACAGACATCGAGGACGCAAGGTGTCCGACCTCGGTGCCCAGAATCCGGACGTCTCCAGACGCCGCGGTGCGTCGGACTATCGTTTCGCCCTCCACGGCGACGTGTGTTCGGAGCACTTCGTGGCGATCGATCCAGTGATCGAGAGCGGCCGCCCAGATCCTTCGGTCGAGTCGGTCGTGGATGCGAAACGAGGTACCCAGCCACGACGGAGTGCACACGTCGGTCTGATGGTGCACCTGCCGTTTCGCCTGCTGGGCATGTTTCAAGTGTGCCTCGTGTATGTAGCTGGCGGGACGCTGGTCGACAGGCCACAGCTCGGGCGGATTCACCGCGGCGGGAGTCCACTCGGTGACGGTCCCTGGAGGTAGGGGATAGTCGGCAAGTTCCGTGAATTCCATTGGGAAACCTGATCTCTCGAGATGGCGAAAGGTGGGGATCGTGAACGGGGCGGATGTTTGTAACCGAGAGTGACAGATGATTAGTCAAGGCAAGTAGAACGCGGCCCGAGGCTCCGCGCAACTGCTTCGGTGCGGGATGTGACGAGGAACATTCCGCTCGTTTTTTCGGACAATTCGAATACTGGACATCCGGTTTACGGCCCTGGTCACCTGTCAGTTGATCGATCAATCACTCTGTGGTGAAACAAATTTCAACAGACCGTTGTGAATTCCGCCGGCGACGAAACATGTGCGCATGCGAACGTCGGAATATGTTTATGTGTAGCAAGTTTCGTATTAATTCGGCTGTATCTCTTTTAATTGCAACAGGGTTCGTGTACTGCCGTCGTGTCGTTTCGGCGCGCGGATTGTTCACCGAGTATTGACATGCTCGGCATCTGCCGGTCGTATGCAGACGGTATTTCTAAGCGATGACTGATCCGATGGAATACGACCTGGTTGTGATCGGCTCCGGCCCGGGTGGGCAGAAGGCTGCCATCGCGGCGGCCAAGCTGGGTAAACGGGTAGCGATGGTCGAGAAAGGCAACATGCTCGGGGGAGTGTGCGTCAACACCGGCACCATTCCGTCGAAGACGTTGCGTGAGGCGGTTCTCTACCTCACCGGGATGAACCAACGCGAACTGTACGGCGCGAGTTACCGCGTCAAGGAGAACATCACTCCGGCCGACCTGCTGGCGCGAACCCAGCATGTCATCACCAAAGAAATCGAAGTCGTTCGATCTCAGCTTCTGCGCAACCGCGTCGAATTGTTGGTAGGGGTCGGCTCGTTCGTCGACGAGCACACCATCCTCGTCGAGGACTCCTCGCGCGGAGACAAGATGACGATCACGGCGAGGTTCGTCGTGATCGCGACCGGAACGTTGCCTGCTCGCCCGGCGGGGGTGTCCTTCGACAGTCACCGGGTGCTCGACTCCGACGGGATCCTCGATCTGACCTCCATCCCGACCACCATGGTCGTCGTGGGCGCGGGAGTGATCGGTATCGAGTACGCATCGATGTTCGCGGCACTCGGCACCAAGGTCACCGTCGTCGAGAAGAGGACGTCGATGCTGGACTTCTGCGACCCCGAGGTCATCGAATCGCTTCGATTCCATCTACGCGATCTGGCGGTCACTTTCCGATTCGGTGAAGAAGTGACGGCCGTCGACGTCGGAGCGAACGGAACGCTTACGACGCTGCGCAGCGGCAAGCAGATTCCAGCCGAGACCGTGATGTACTCGGCTGGACGGCAAGGCCTCACGGCGCCACTCGCGCTGGAGAACGCCGGGCTCGAAGCCGACGAACGTGGCCGTATCTACGTCGACGACAATTTCCGCACCAAGGTCGAACACATCTACGCCGTCGGTGACGTCATCGGATTCCCGGCGTTGGCGGCGACGTCGATGGATCAAGGTCGACTCGCGGCCTATCATGCCTTCGACGAACCAGGCGCGAAGCTGATGGATCTGCAGCCGATCGGCATCTACTCGATTCCCGAGGTGTCGTACGTGGGCGCCACCGAGGTCGATTTGACCAAGGAATCGGTGCCGTACGAGGTCGGGGTTTCCCGATACCGCGAACTCGCACGCGGGCAGATCGCAGGCGACACCTACGGGATGCTCAAGATCCTGGTGTCGACGGATGACCTGAAACTGCTCGGTGTTCATATCTTCGGCTCGGGTGCAACGGATCTCGTGCATATCGGCCAAGCGGTGATGGGGTGCGGCGGGACCGTCGAATACCTTGTCGACGCCGTCTTCAACTATCCGACACTGTCCGAGGCGTACAAGGTGGCGGCGCTCGACGTCATGAACAAGATCAGGGCTCTCAAGCAATTCCACTAGGGGTCGGGGTGTCCCCAGGTACCGGTCAGGGTCGGTCGGTGTACTTCTCGGGTAGCACTTGTTCGAATACCTGAGGGTGATGTCAGGCCTGGGGAAATAGGGCAGGGTCTATCTCCATGACCATTGCCCAGGAACTTCGTGTGGAATTTCGATGCTGATCGGACTGATTGCCGCGATCGTGGCATGCGTCGGGTACGGCGTTGCATCCGTGCTGCAAGCCTACGGCGCGCGCAAGTCGGCAGCTGCCGCCGAGCAGCGTGGCGAGGCCGGACACGTGACGGCGTCGGGTGGCCCGACCTTGCGTTCGACGTTCGCGGCCGCACTGACGGCGTCGTTCATCCTGGGCACCGTGCTCGATGCGGTCGGATTCGCCGGTAGTGCCATCTCCGCGCGGCTCATTCCACTGTTCTTGTCGCAGACAGTGGTCAGTGCCAATCTCGTCATCACGGCAGTGCTGGGGACCGTGGTCCTCGGCATCCAGTTGCATCGTCGCGACTGGTTCGCGATCGCTGCGGTGATCGGATCGCTCCTGCTGCTCGGATTGTCGTCAGGTCACGCGGGCGGTGGGAGTTCCAACGACGTCGTCCACTGGGGTGTCCTCGTGGGCTCGGCGTTGATCTTGCTGATCGGCATCGGTTTGATCCGATGGTTGGGCTCACGCGCAGCAGTTGTCGCCGGGTTGATCTCGGGTGTGCTGTTCGGCTGTCTGGCCATTGCCGTACGCGTGGTCTACGGAATCGATCCGTTCGAAATCGGCACCATGCTCCGCGATCCGGCCGGCTGGGCGATCCTCGTCTCGGGCCTGGGCGGTTTCTATCTGCACACGGTGGCGCTGCAACTGGGATCCGTCAACGGAGCGACAGCGGCTCTGGTTGTCGGCGAGACGGTGGTTCCGGGAATCGTCGGCGTCGTGGTGCTCGGCGACACGTCGAGACCGGGCCTGGAATGGCTTGCCGTCGTCGGCTTCGTCGGGGCAATCGCGGGTGCCGTCGCCGTGGCCGTCTTCGGCGCGGCGAGCCACGAGGAGAAACCGGTCGAAGAAGTGACCGTCTGATGCGGTAGCGAAAAGCTGTGCTGTTCGACCGGTCAATTGGTAACGGAAACCGCGTTCTCGCAGATAGTTCCAGTGCGCCCCAACGTCCCGCATACGTTGTGCGGTCACGGGCAGCGGGACGAAGAACGGAGGAAAGTGATGAGCAGCTTGGATATTCAACGCTGGTCGAACGACTTCACCGCGCTGACCAAGGTCATATCGGAAGGCATCGAGCAGTTTGTTCTCCGGTTCATTTCCAGCTGAAGTGATCTGAGCTCGCTGCCTGTCATGGAATTATTGATCTCCACCGCGGTTCGGAGGACGAATCGTGATGAAGCAGAGGTTCTTACGGGGTTTCGGAGGCCTGGGCGGGGGCGAGCAGGTAGGAGAACACGTACGTAACTGCGGCGATGACCGCCAGTACGATCAAGGAGGTCGGGAATCCTCCGGCATCTCGCACCGGGTCACCGGTAGCGACGACAGCCGACATGAACAGTCCTACCCAGGACCAGGCTCCATCGCCGACTATCGGGATCATCACGGCGACACCTGTGACCGCACCTGTGAGCGCAGCCAGACTCAGTTCCTTGTCGACCCAGCTCATGGATCAACTAGAACACAGGCACGCTCGCGAGGCTGTGGAGTATCTCGGATTCAGGGGCTGAAGAACTCGAGTCGGCGGTGCAGGCGTGCGATCGACGGGTCCCCGATCGTGCGTCTGCCGTCGGTTCGGGCTTGGCTCGGGGTCATCCCGTAGAAGTCCTTGAACGCTCGCGCCAACTGGGATTTCGAGGTGAAGCCGCATCGCAGGGCCAACGCTTCGATCGTTTCGTTCGGCATCTCGGTTCTGGTCAATTCGCGGTAGACGAGTTCGAGACGCTTCCGCCGAATGACAAGAGCTATTCCGCCGTCGGATGCGAATGCGCGATAGAGCTGTGCCCGGGAGACGGACAATGCTGCGCACATGCTCGTCGGGCCGAGCCAGGTCTCCGAGAGATGCTCGGCGATGTAGGCGTACGCACGATCGCGGAGAGAGTGATCGGGCCGCGGCGACAGATCAGGTTCGGCGATACCCAAACTGACACGAAGGAGAGAAGCGACGACGTCCTCGTAGCCGGCCGCAGCATCGGGGTCGAGATGCGGTAGCGCGAGTACGACCGATTGCATGCACTGAGCGAGCACGACGGCAGGAACTCCGCGCAGTACCGTCCCGTGTAGAGAACGACCCTTCGACTCGGCCTCGACGAGGGAACGCGGTGCGAGGAGCGTGATGGTGCGCCCTGTCGATTCCGCCTCCGCGTCGGCGGTCCAGGTACGCCCGAGGTCGAAGAATGTGACATCGCCTGGACGTGCGACGAAATCGACTCCGTCGGCGTTGCCGCTCAACTGCCCGTCGAGGACGACCTGGACCATGTATTCATCGTCGAGTCCGCTCTCTGCGATCAGCCGATTGTTTCGGGTGTACTTCTGTGCGTTGAAGGTAGTTTGACCGATCAACGAGGTTCCGATGGAAAGCGCTGTGATCGAGCCTTCGAGAGATGTGTCAGGGTCAATTCGGTCGGTGACGAAGAACGGACGTGTGGCACTGCGCCAGAAGTCGTCGGCGTCCGCAGGATCGACCGATCGGGTCGACACGCGGATGCGGGCGGAATTCATCGACACGCGGGCATGATATGTCAGATCCCGCAGGTCGCAGTCACTCTCCCGCAAATAGACGCCAATAGTGACCGAGCCCACATAATGAGACAAATCGGGCGTATTTGTGAGACGGCCAGTGCTCGCGTGTCGCGGCGAAGCTGTCTATGTTGTTCGTTATGGGTGGACAGGTTGGGAGTTCGATGCTCGAACGAAATCTCGAGTTCGGCGGGGATCGACTGCTCGTTTGTCGGCCATCGTGACGTCCACTTCGAATCGATCGCAGCTATCTCGAGCAAAGCGAAATCCTCGAGGAAGGGGCACGCTGCAAAGGCGGCTTGCCGGGCGTGGAGCCACGGCGATTCGTCCCCGCCTCCTCGGATTGATGGAACGCTCGGCGGGATTGACTGTCATCGATTCGCCGCTTGGGTTCGGCAAGACGGAACTCGCCGCGTTGTGGCTCACGACTCTCGGGCAGGTGCCGAGCAGACCGGTAGTCTGGGTGCCGGCGCCATCGCATCGGATGACCCCCCTCGAGTACTGGAACACCGCGCTCGCAGTAATTCAGGATTCCCTGGAATCACTCGAGGCCCCGCCACGAATGCGCGAGGATCCAGTGGGCGCGATCGAATCACTCCTCGACTCGTCGCCCGCACCATTCGTGTTGGTGTTCAACCGCATCGACCTGGTTGAGGGTGACGAGGTGGGACGCCGAATCGTGGATCTGATCGTGCGGCTTCCCGGATTGAAAGTAATCGTCACGCTGCAGGATCGGTCTGCGACGGACTTGCTCGAAGACGTCCGCGTGGACGAGTACCTGTGCGCGAACGACCTCAGATACACGCTCGACGAGTCCACCGTTCTGTTCGCGGAGGCAGGGATTCACCTTCCCTCGGGCATCGTCCATTCGATCTGTGAACGCGTCGCCGGCGTTCCCGTGCTGATGAAGGTTGCTCTGAGTGCGGTTGCGGGGCTGAGTGAACCGAGCCGTGGACGCGAACGCGTTCAGCAGCGAGTGGACCAGGCGATCCACGCGTACGTCAGTCGGACCGCTCCTCGATCGGGCAAGTCGCTCGAGTTGTTCGACTTCGCGACTACGATCGCCGCTGCCCGCACGGTGACACCAGAGATCGCTCGTGTCTTGTCCGACGATCTTGACGTGGAGGGCAAACTGGACTTGCTCGAGTCTTTCGGTCTGATCTTCCGGAATGGTTTCGAGGGAGAACCGTCCTGGTACTTCGCGCCGTCAGTTCGACTGGCATTCATACAGATACGGGCCGAACAAGGGGATGGATTCGAAGATCCCTTCCAGGTACTCGTCGATCACGCTCTCGGGACTTCGGATATAGCCGGTGCCGTTCACTACGCCTTGGACGGACGCAAGTGGACCAGGGTGCTCGACATACTCGAGCGCCACTGGGCTGATCTTCTGGTCGATCACACCGGATTGGTCCGGACTGCGTTGCAATCCATACCCGGTGACGTACTCAGTTCGAACCCTTCGATTCTGGTGGGTCGTGACCTGCTCGAATCACGTCTGCGGCCGCAGTTGATCAACGGCGATTCATTACCGACGGAACCGGCGGAATTGCGTGCGATAGGTGGTAGTCCGCATGCGCACAGCTTGTTGAACGTCGGAACTGTCCAAGCGGTGGTGCTGAGAACATCCGGTAAGTACCAACGCTCTACCGAGATCACGCGCAAATTGGCGCACGTCGTGTACGGAATCGGCGACGAGTCGTTGGGCGCGTTGGGGTCTCAACTGCCCGCCCTGCGGCTGATCTGGGGGGTCTCGCATCAATTGACCGGTGACCTCGGTGATGCCGCGGTGGAATTGCGACTCGCCTATCAAGGTGCGGTGCAACATGGTCCGGAGTTCGTCCTGCGTCACGCCGCAGGCAATGCCGCGCTCAACTCCGCGCTGATCGGGGACGTCGCGCACGCGACGGACTGGCTGCACCTGGAAAGCACACACCCGGACGTTTCGGGATGGTTGGGACCGCCCTCGCACATGGGGGGAGCGATCGCGCGGGCACTGGTGGCGTGCGACAGCGTGGACCTGCACGCCGGAGCTGCCGCGATGGACGCACTCGCCGAGGTCACACCGCCGGGCGACCTGTGGGCGTTCGCGGCCTACACTTACACCAGATTTGCACTGCTGCAATCGGACCCGTTCTGGGGGCTGATTTCCCTCCAGCGCGCAGTGGCAACGCACGGGCACGTGAATCCGTGTGAACGATCGCTCGGTGACGCGCTTCTCACCGCGGCACGTATCGATCTTCTGTTGGCGTCCGGGGAGGGTACCAAGGCGCTGGAAGAATCAGTCGCTGCGCCACATACGTTTGCAGTTGTCACGGTCTCCGTGGCGCGGGCGCATCTCCTGACCGGGTCGCCGTCCCAGGCATTGGAATTGTGCCGCGAAATCGACTGGAGCGGGCAGTATCTCACGAGGTTTCGGCTCGAATCCCTGCTGATCGAATGCGCTGCTCTGTGTGAACTGGGCAGGATCCCCGCTGCCGCGAGTACATGGGAGGAAGCTCGCGGACTGCTCGAAACCTCCGGTGTCCTGTCGGCCCTGGCGACGATACCGCGTGATCTGATCAGGCAACTCGAAGATCGGGCCGAGGGCTCGAGCAGTGCCGTCGCGACCTTTCTCGAATCCGAAGCGGCGCAGATGTATCCGGCGGCCATCGTTCGGGTCCAATTGACGAAACGGGAGATGGACGTTCTCGTGGAACTGGGTCTCGGCATTCCGATCGGTGAGATCGCGCGGCGGTTGTTCGTATCCAACAACACGCTGAAGAGTCACCTCCGAGCCTTGTATCGCAAACTCGGTGCGCATTCCCGGGAAGAGGCTGTCGCGGCAGCGCACCGACACAACCTCCTCGGCAGTGGGCAGGACTGATCGACGTCAGTGCAGATTGCGCTCGGCGTAGACCTTCATCGCGTCACGGACCAGCGAAGCAGTGCCTTCTCCGTACTTGTCGTAGTTTGCAGTGAAGCGGGGATCGTCGACGTACATCTGGCCGAGCCCGGTGAAGGCGTCGGCGCTGGGAGTCCTTCCCTGCCAACCGATCTTTATCCACTCGAACTGTCTTCGGGTAATCGTCTGGACGTCGTCGCTTTCCGCGGACAGCCCCGCTGTCAGTGCTTTTCCGAATGCCGCTGCGATGTCGGCTTGAGATTGCAGATGAGCTTTACGGTCCTGCTCCGACATCGACCGCCACCAGTTGTCGCCGCTGGTGTAGGCGTCCTTGCCCCAACGCTCGATGACCTCGTCCTTGTATCGGGTGTGGTCGAACCCGTCGAAAACATCTTCCGGCATGAGTGATTCACCATTCTTCGTCTTGTTCAAGGTCCTGTTGACCGATTCGATCTGTCTCGAGATCCGCGTGCGCTCTTGCTCGAGGAGTTCGAGGTGCGTACGCAGTGCGGCGGCCGTATCGCGTTCGCCGGTGAGGACTTCGGCGATGGCCGGCAATCCGAGTCCGAGTTCCCGAAGTAGAAGGATGCGTTGCAGTCGCACCAGGGCGTCTTCGTCGTAGAAGCGGTAGCCGTTGGCGCCGATGCGACTCGGTTCCAGGAGTCCCAAATCGCCGTAGTGACGCAGCGTTCTGCTGGTGGTACCTGCGGATTTGGCGAGTTCTTGGATGGACCATTCGCTCACGTGGAGTTCCTACTCTCGGATCGGTTGTGCTCATTCAGCATGCAAGTTGACGTTGCGTCAATGTCAAGAAAGTTCTCGGTGTGCATTGTCGGGAACGTTTTATGTCCGTTTCGCCGTATCGCCACGAACGGGTCTCCAACTGATTGATTCGATGACCTAGGTCACGTGATTTGGCTCACAAATTGTCAATTTGAATAGTTGAACAAGCCTCTGTTGACGCTTTCACATACCTCGACCACGATCATCTGAACAGATCGAGTTACGCGGTTGTTGAAAATGCACGGTAGTTGAAATGCACTGCAGACGGAACGGTGGTCCACGATGACTGAACTGGTGTCGGGCGTAGCCCAGGCCAAGCCCTATGACCTCGATGATCGGTACCGGTCGGGATCGGGACCGGTGTTGCTGACCGGTGTTCAGGCAATTGCACGCGGCTTCGTCGAGCAGCACGTTCGCGACATTCGGGCAGGTAAGCGTATTGCCACCTTCGTCTCCGGTTACCAGGGCAGCCCCCTCGGTGGCGTCGACAAGATGCTTCACGGCATGCCCAAGGTTCTCGCCGAGCACGACATCACCTTCATCCCTGGCTTCAACGAGGAGCTCGCCGCCACGGCGGTATGGGGAAGCCAGACGGATCTCCCTGCCGGAACCGCGACCCACGACGGCGTGACCGGCGTCTGGTACGGCAAGGGCCCCGGCGTCGACCGCGCTACCGACACCATTCGCCACGCCAACATGTACGGCGTGAACCCCAAGGGCGGCGTCGTCCTCCTGGTGGGCGACGACCCCGCGTCGAAGTCCTCCACGGTTCCGGCCGTCAGCGAGCGCTCGCTTGCCGCGATGGGCGTGCCGGTTCTCTTCCCACGCAATGCCGAAGAGATCATCACGATGGGTATGCACGCCGTTGCTCTCTCGCGTGTCTCCGGTTGCGTCGTAGCGCTGAAGATCGTCGCCGACGTCGCAGACGGTGCCTGGACGATCGACGGCAGCATCGCGGACTTCGACATCGTGGTTCCGGAAGTGCAGTTCGAGGGCAAGCCCTTCGTCTACAAGCAGCGTCAGATGGCCGCGCCGCCGGACAGTGTCATCGCCGAGGCCGATCTGTACGGCCCGCGATGGGATCTTGTGCACGCGTACGGAACTGCCAACAACCTCGATGTGATCGAGGTCAACCCCTCCGGTGCGAAGATCGGTATCGCCGCCACCGGTACAACTTTCGACTCCGTCCGACAAGCTCTGGCAGACCTCGGCGTCGATGATGCCGCGCTGCACCGCGCCGGGATCCGTCTCCTTCGCATCGGAATGTGCTACCCCGTCGTGGGCGAGAAGATCAAGGAGTTCGCCGAAGGTCTCGAGCAGATCGTCGTGGTCGAGGACAAGACCGCGTTCATCGAAGCTCAGATCCGGGAAGTCCTGTACGGCACCGACGATGCCCCTCGCATCATCGGCAAGCGTGACGGCCAGGGCCGTCTGCTCATGCCTGCCAGTGGTGAACTGACCGCAGGCCGGCTGCTCGCCCCGTTGCGCCGCGTACTGAAGCCGCACGTCGAACTCAAGCGCACCCTCCCGGCCCCGCTGTCGCTCAACGTGCTCTCCGCCAAGCGAACCGCGTACTTCTGCAGCGGGTGCCCCCACAACCGTTCCACCGCTATTCCCGAGGGTTCCATCGGCGGCGGCGGAATCGGTTGCCACACACTCGTCACCATGTCCGGCCGTGAGGACAGCGCTGTCACCGGCCTGACGCAAATGGGCGGCGAGGGCAGCCAGTGGATCGGGCAGGCACCGTTCACCGACGTGCCTCACCTGTTCCAGAACATCGGCGACGGCACCTTCTTCCACTCCGGTCAGTTGGCTGTCCAGGCATGCATCGCCGCAGGCGTGAACATCACCTACAAGTTGCTCTACAACGAAGTAGTAGCGATGACCGGTGCACAGGACGCGGAAGGTGCCCTCTCCGTTGCTCAGCTCAGCCACAAGCTGACCACCGAGGGCGTCAAGCAGATCATCATCTGCGCCGACGAGCCTTCGCGTCACAACAAGCGCGCTCTGGCCAAGGGCACCAAGCTCTGGCACCGCGATCGCCTCGACGAGGCCCAGAAGGAGCTTCGCGAGATCAAGGGCGTCACAGTGTTGATCTACGACCAGCACTGTGCGGCCGACGCTCGTCGCCAGCGCAAGCGTGGCACGCTGCCCACTCGCAACACTCGCGTCGTCATCAACGAGGCAGTGTGCGAAGGCTGCGGTGACTGCGGTGTGAAGTCGAACTGCCTCTCGGTCCAGCCCGTGGACACCGAGTACGGCCGCAAGACGAAGATCGACCAGACGTCCTGCAACACCGATTACACCTGCATGGACGGCGATTGCCCGTCGTTCGTGACCGTCGAATTGGTACCGGGCAAGAAGGCTCCGAAGGCCGCACGTCCCGTCCCGCCCGTCGTCGCAGACCCCGATTTCGGACCGCTCACCAGCACGCAGAACGTTTTCCTCGCGGGCATCGGCGGCACCGGCATCGTGACCGTCAACCAGGTGCTCGCAACGGCTGCACTGCGCGCCGGCCTCGAGGTGGAGAGCCTTGACCAGATCGGACTGAGCCAGAAGGCCGGACCGGTTGTCTCGCACCTGCGTTTCAGCTCCAGCGCGCTCGAGCCGTCCAACCGCCTCACTCCGGGCAGCGCGGATTGCATCGTCGCCTTCGACCTGCTGACCGCGACGGACAACAAGAACCTCGACTACGGCAACGCCGAGAAGACGGTCTCCATCGCCTCGACGTCTCAGACGCCGACCGGAGACATGGTCTACGACAAGGCTGTTCGCTACCCCGAGGAGACGTCACTCCTCGCCCGTCTCGACAAGGTGTCGCGCACCCTGCGTTCGTTCGACGCACTCGCCGCGGCACAGGAGTTGTTCGGTAACACCGCAGCAGCCAACTTCCTGCTGATCGGTGCGGCCTACCAGAGCGGCGGACTTCGTCTGCCGGCAGAGGCCATCGAAGAAGCGATCGGCATCAACGGCGTTGCCGTGGACGCGAACATCGCGGCATTCCGTTGGGGTCGTGCAGCAATTGCCGACACCGCAGCGTTCTCGGCCGTCACCACGCCGGCCAAGTCCGTCCGCGAACCCGTTGTCGCACCGGCTCACATGTTCGCCGGAACCACCTTCACCGGTGAAACCCTGCGACTGGTGGAACTGCGTGCGGCGCAGCTCATCGAGTTCCAGTCCGTCAAGATCGCCCAGCGCTACATCGATCAGGTTCAGGCAGTCTGGACCGCCGAACGTGCCGCAACCGAGCGGACCGATTTCAGCGAGGCTGTTGCCCGCGGCCTCTTCAAGTTCACCGCGTACAAGGACGAGTACGAAGTTGCTCGTATGCTGGTCGACCCCGCATTCATCGAGGACGTCAAGTCTCAGGTGCCGGCCGGGGAGAACCTGACCTACAAGCTCCACCCGCCGATCCTTCGAGTGATGGGCCGCAAGAAGAAGATCGGTCTCGGACCCAAGTCGCATGTTGCACTGAAGGTTCTGGCCAAGGGTAAGAAGCTTCGCGGTACCAAGCTCGACCCCTTCGGCTACATGCACGTCCGCAAGGTCGAGCGTGAACTGCTCGCCGAGTACGAGGCCATGATCGCTGACCTCTCTCGTACGCTCGCAACCGACGGATACGATCGCGCCGTCGAGATCGCGGCACTGCCGGACGTGGTTCGCGGTTACGAAGACATCAAGCTCGGCAACATCGAGCTGTACAAGACTCGCCTGCGCGAACTCGGTGTCGGTGAGTAGGAGCGCCGGCGAGTAGATCGAACAAGGCTGTGCCCCAGTGACCGTCGTCGCTGGGGCACAGTTGCATTCAGGGCATACTCGGACCCAGGCAGGTTCAGGAGGGCGGGAACTGGCCGTCGGCAACCACGGCGCTGCCGTTCCACGTGAAGTTCACTATGTTCGGTCCGCCTTGGGGACAGCAGAATGCATCGTCGTCCAGCAGCCAACGGTATTGGACGGATACCGAATCCTTGTTGCTGTCGATGACGTGTGTGTACGAGTACGGCTCACTGGTAGCCGTGCCCAGGTATGTTCCGTCGTGGAAGAACAGGACGTGTGACTGGTAAGTCGCATCGCCGACGCCGTCGCCGTCCACCGAAACCCAGAGCAGGTCAGGACAATTCCCGATCTGTTCTTCGCTCGCGGATCTCGGTATCCAATTGCCCCCGTTGATGTCGGTGCCCAGCGTGCCGATGGCGTCGGTGACGAGCGAGGAGCCGACGTCGAGACAGGGACCCGAAGCGGGGATTGCTGTCGTAGTCGCCGTCGTGGATGCATTTGTGCGGGTGTTCGATTGTGGCGGGGGAGAGCTCGCTACCGTCGTCTCGGTTTCGTTTGCCGTCGATGTCGCCGACGCCGTTGAACTGGCTGCCGTGGAACTCGCCGCCGCTTCAGGTGTTCCTTCGGTCGACCCACAACCGGCGACCGTCAGGGCAGTGGCCGTCACCAGTGCAGCGGCTGCGACGGCGGCCGAAATCGGAGCTTTCCTGCGCATGCGTCCTCCAGAGTGTATGGGTTCACGTGTTCAAGTCCCTCCTTCGTTCTGTCGCCGGGCCGCATGCGTGCGTTATCGAACAACCGGTAACGATCAGCTATCGGACTCGGTGTTCCGTGCTTCGGTGCTCTTGGCCCCGGCCGCGTCGTATCGCACGGATCCAGCAACGACGGTCATCGCAATCTCTGTGGTCAGGAGAGAATCGACCCCTTCGGTGAACGGATCTTGTTTCAGTACGACAAAATCGGCTGCTTTACCCCGAACCAGCTGGCCGGTCACATGTTCCCACCGGCACGAGTAAGCAGCGTCGCGAGTTGCGTGAGCCAGCGCATCCGCGAGAGGTAGAGCGTACTTCGGCAGATTGGGTGCCAGCGACGGATCGATTGCGGATCGACGGGTGGTGGCTGTGAACATGTTCGGCAGCGGCGGGTGGGGAGCGGTCGGAGCGTCCGAACCCAAGGCCAGAACCGCTCCGGCCTCGGTGAATTCAGGCCAGGGGTACGCGCGATTCACCCGGTAGTCGCCGAGCATCGCCTGCCAGTTCTCCTGGATTGCAGGGTCAGCGTGAACCGGTTGCATCGAGGCGATGATTCCCAGGCGGGCAAGCCTTTCGACGTTGTCCCGGGTGATGGACTCCAAGTGTTCCATTCGGTGCCTGCGGGGAATGTCTCCGTTGGCGGCGATCGCGTACTCGAGTGCCGTCAAACCGATCTCCGACGCCTCGTCGCCGATCGCGTGCATCGCGATCTGCAGGCCTGCGGCGTCGGCGGCTGTCACGACGGGGATCAAGGATTCGAGATCCCAGATGGGCTCGGCGTTGGTGCCGTCCGAGTACGGTTCTTTCATTGCGGCAGTGCAGCTGTCGATCACACCGTCGATGATGATCTTGATTCCGGCGATACGGAGCCACGGACCTTGGACACGCTCGTGGAGTTCGATTGCGTCGTGAACTTGTCGGACGTTGTCGGCCTCATTGTCCTCGCGGGTCATCAGCCAATGAGCCGCGACGCGCAGCGGCAGTGTTCCGTCTCCTGCGTCCAATGCTCTTTCCAGCGAGGCTAATTCGTCCGCGCCGAGAGCCATGTCGACCGCACCGGTCACGCCGTCCTCGAGATAGTGGCGGAAGGCGAGAGCGAGGGCGGCGTCCCGGTCTTCGTCGGATGCGAGCTCCGCCAGTTTCGGCCAGACGTAGAGCATCATGGCGGTCTCGTACAGCATTCCGGTGGCTTCTCCGGTGTCCGGATCCCGGCCGATACGACCGCCGATCGGATCGGGAGTGTCCGCGTCGATGCCGAGTTCTCGCAGTGCTGCAGTGTTCACCCAGACCGAATGTACGTCGTTGGCGTCGAGGTACACCGGGCGATCGGGTACGACGGCGTCGATCATCTCTCGCGTCGGGTGCCCTCCATCCAGCGCGGAGAACAACCAACTGCGACCCAGCAGTCGTGGTGCGTCCGGGTTCGATTCCGCGAATTGCTTGATGCTGGACTGAATGTCGGCGAGATCGGCGGCATCACGCAGATCCAACTTCTGCAGCGCGAATCCCATCATCACCAAATGCGTATGGGCGTCGACGAAACCGGGTAGCACGACGGCACCTTCGAGATCGATCACCTCGGCGTCTGGAGCCAGGATATCGGCATAGACGGTTTCGCCCACGAATCTGAGCTTGTGGCCTTCGACGACTATCGACTCGGCCCATCCGTCGTCGGCAGCCGTGAAGATCTTTCCGTTGCGGTAGTGAGTGATGCTGTCATTCATGACTTCTACGTGATCCTTACGCGATGACGGTAGTAGTGATGGCGGCGCTGTGGTGACGATACGCACCTTCGGTACGTGCGGAGAGTCGGGAAACCAAGGCGAACGGGACCAGTAGAACGAAGCTGATCCCCGAGATGATGACTCCGAAGGTCGGATACCCGAGGCCGGCCGTCACCGAAGTTCCGAACAGCGGCGCGAACGCGGAGCCGATGAGGTAGGTGCCCAGTAGTGGCGCCGACCATCGGCCGGCCGCGTCGAGCGCGGCCGAGATGGCAACCAGGACGATGAACGTGGCCGCGTAGATCGTGTTCCAAGCGATGACCACTACCAGGTAGATCGTGGGATCGGTGGTGAGGCCGGCAGACAGCTTCAGAATTGCCCCGAGTATCAGTAGCACGGAGATCGATACTGTCCGACTGACCCGAGAACCCAACGCGGTCAAGGTAACAGCCGCGAGCACACCACCCGCCGTTGATGCGCTCAGTGCGAGACTCATTTGTTGATCCGAGAGCCCGGCGTGCTCGGAACCCATGATGCCGAGTACTGCCCACAACGAGTCCTCGCTGATCGCCCAGACTGCAAGCATCGCGAGAAATGCGGTTCCGGCAAAAGTGAGTCGTTTCGCGCTGACCCCGGCGGGGAGAGCTGTGGTCGTATTGGCGGACTTCGCCGTCTCCGGCGACTCTTTCACCGGGGACGACGGCAACCAGGTGACCGTTGCTGCGGTAGCCAGTGCCAGGACTGCGACGATGCCGAATGCGTTGGTCATGTGTGTGCCGAGGATGGGTATGAGAGCGAGGACGGCTGTGACGACGACACGGTTCACGAGGCCGCTGATGCTTGACGCCCGGTCCGGGTTCGTGAGCGCGGCCAGTGCCGCTCCGCCAACGGATGCGGATCCACCAGCGCCGATACCGCCGACGATGATCGCGGCGCATGCGATCGTCGTGGACGGTGCGATGGCCGCAACGCCGAATGCGGCTGCCATCGCGATCAGGCTGACGCGGCCGAGGAGATGGCGATGCCGGCCCGAGGCGATTCGGGTGGTGGCGAGGCAGGTGACGGCGCAGACCAGCAGCGATGCGGTCAGAACGGCACCGGCAGCGGATTCGGTGACACCGAGGTCCTCGACCATTGCCACGATCATCAGGGGGATGAGGTTCGCGGTAATGAACCCCATGACGCCGATACTGAAGACGGCAATACCGCGGTTGGCGGTGAGTGGAACCCGGTCGGACTGCGTATTCGTCGAAGCGTTGATCGGCACTAGGGCAACCCCATGTCCTGAAGGGGGTGGCTGAACCGACCCCTGGTGTCGTGATGCGAGTCACTTAATGAATGTGATTCGTTAAGTATGGGGATGAGCTCCGCCACGGTCAAGAGATCTAACGAATTTGATTCGTTAATTGTATGTTTCCGGATACCTGCTTCCGGAAAGTGGCGTCGCCGGTCTGTTTCCTGTTGTGAGGCTTATGCTTCCGCAATGGCTGAGATTGCGGAACGCACCCGCTACTTCGAGCGCTACGTCACTTTCATCGACGCGATTGTCGCCATTGCGATCACGCTGCTCGTACTGCCGCTGGTCGAACTCACCAGTGACCACCACGGCACCACGTCGGAACTCCTGCGCGATCACGCTGCGGAGTTCTATTCGTTCGCCCTGAGCTTTCTGGTGATCTTCCGTCTCTGGTGGTCGCAGCATCGGCTGCTTCGTTTTGTGGTCGACGGAGACAAGGTGGTTGTGCGCGGGCTGGGGTTGTGGGTGATGACCATCGTGTTCTTGCCCTTCCCGACAGCGCTCGTTGCGGCGCCGTCGCAGGATCTCGGAACCAGGGCTCTCTACATCGGGACAATGGCAGCCAGTGCTGCGTGCCTGGCGGTGGTCGCGTGGGGTCTGGTTCGCAACCCCTCGTTGAGCGAAGAGAATGCGAAGCCGCATTTCACCGCTGAAATCGTCACTTTCCTGATCATGGTGGTGGCGCTGCTCGTCAGTGTGCTCGTTCCGGTGACGTCGTACTTCCCGCTGTTTCTTCTCCTGTTGTCGACGCCGATCGAGAAGCTGTGGAACCGAGTGGCGGCGAAATGGAGTCGCGGTGAAGGTGAGATGAGCTAGTCGGCGCGAGCGGTCATCGCGGATTTCTTGGCTTTGTTTCCGCAGATGTTCATCGAGCACCAGCGTCGGTTGTTGCCGCGACTGGTGTCGACGTAGAGGCCGGTGCACCCGTCGCCCTGGCAGGCTTTGACGCGGTCGTGGTCGGGTCCACCGAGCACCGCGATCGCGTCGGCAGCCACTATCGACAAAGCGTCGCGGATCGGATTGTCTCCGGCTGATTTCCAGAGGGCCTGGCCACTCTCGAGGACGAGGTGGGCATCACCGAGCTCGGATGCGGTGTTGACGATCCCGACATCGGTGCGTGAGGCGCGGCGGTTCTCGCACACGGCGGTTCCGATGCGATGAATGGCCTCACGTAAATCCTGCGCGCCGCGGAGGTCGTCTTCTGTCGCGGTTGCGGGGGCGTCCATCAGATCGTTGGCGCGTAACCATAATTCGAGTCGCTGCGGGCTCGTGAGTCGTTCGAACCTCGAGCCGTTCCGATTGGTGAGGGTGGCGGTGAAGCGGAAGGCGAGCGTGTCGTTGTCGAGTCGAAACACGTCCCGAGCGGATTGATCAGCTCCTGCTTCGTTCACTTTCGTCCTCCTTCGTGGCGAACCATCTCAACCGGTTCGACAGCAACTGTACCCGTGTGAGAGTCTTGAACCGTCTTAGATGGTTCAGCACTTTCGAGAGGGAAATCCATGACTTCTGTTTCCGTGGTCGGCTTGGGCGCGATGGGTCGTCCCATCGCTCGAAATCTACTGGGCGCAGGCTTCGACGTGACGGTGTGGAATCGCAGCCCTGAAGCGGTAGCCGAACTGGTCGAGGAAGGGGCGAGCGGCGCGAAAACCGTTGCCGAGGCATTCCAGTCCGGTGTTGTGCTGTCGATGTTGGCAGATGATTCGGCCGTGTCTTCGGCCATTCTGGATCCCGCCGTCCTCGCATCCGTTCCGAGTGGAACCGTGCACGTCAACATGGCCACCGTCAGCGTCGACCTTGCCAAGCGCGCCGCCGCACTGCACGCCGAGTACGGTATCGGGTACATCGCGGCGCCGGTGTTCGGACGCGTTTCTGTTGCTCAGGCTGGTCAGTTGAACATCATCGCCGCCGGCGACAGTTCCCTCCTCGAGCGAGTGCAACCCTTCCTCGACGTCATCGGTGCTCGCACGTGGCCACAAGGTGAGCGTCCGGAGCAGGCCAACATCGTCAAGATCATCGGCAATTACCTCATCCTCGCCGCGATTCAATCCTTGGGCGAGGCAATCACATTGGGGGAGAGGTCAGGTGTGGACGGAAGCCAACTCGTAGAACTGCTGACCTCGACGATCTTCCCGGGGCCGGTCTACTCCAGCTACGGAAACCTCGTCGCGACGCGTCAGTACGAGCCTGCAGGATTCACCACAGCTCTGGGCCTCAAGGATTTGAGGCTTGCGCTCGACGCCGCCGACAGCGTCGATCTGGATTTGCCGTTCGGTGGCGTACTTCGAGGCGTGCTCGCTCAGGCTCTGGCGAACGGTCAGGGCGAGATGGACTGGGCGTCTATTGCAGAACTGGTCCGTTCCGGCCAGTCGGGTGAAGGCAGTCCCGAAACACCGACGAGGTGAGCTCGAACTCGGACGGGACGGCGACTTCGGCACTGGCGGAGACCGATTCCGTCCGGACACTACCGCTGGCCGGGTTGTCGGCACTCGCAATGGCAGGCTTCATAGCGATCACAACCGAAACCATGCCGGCCGGACTACTGGTGCAGATCGGGTCAGGGTTGTCCGTATCAGTCTCCGGCGCAGGGCAATTGGTCACCGCATACGCATTGGGTTCCGTCGTCGGGGCGGTACCACTGATCGCATTGACCCGAGGATTGCGACGGCGTGCTGTCCTGGTGTCGGCGATTCTGGGGTTCGGTGTCTTCAATCTGGTGACAGCGCTTTCGTCGAATCTTGTTCTCACCTTGGGTGTTCGGTTTCTGGCCGGTGTGGCGGCAGGTGTGGTGTGGGGGTTGCTTGCCGGGTACGCACGCAGGATGTCGCCCCCTCACCTGCAGGGGCGGGCCGTTGCGGTTGCCTCCGTCGGACAGCCGATCGCGTTGGCAATCGGCGTTCCGATGGGGGCGTGGCTCGGGACCCTGGCCGATTGGCGCGTCGTCTTCGCCGTGATGTCGGTTGCTGCGCTACTTCTGGTCGCGTGGATACTCACGGTGATGCCGGACTTTCCCGGGCAACAAGCGGATCGGCAGCTGCCGGTGCGGAAAGTCTTGGTCCTGCCTGGCGTACGACCGATTCTGTTTGTCGCGTTCTTGTGGATCCTCGCGCACAACATCGTGTACACGTATCTGGCGGCGTTTCTGGATCGCATCGGTTTCGGCGATCGGTTGGGAATCGTCTTGTTCGTGTTCGGACTTTTCGCCTTCGTGGGCATCGGTGTGGTCGGGGTGTTTGTCGACCGGGCCCTTCGAAGTCTCACCGTGCTGAGCTTGGTGGTCTTTGCCGCAGCTTTGACGGCGTTGGGCGTCGGCGGTGACAGCTTCGCAGTGATCGCACTCAGCGTTGCGGTATGGGGCGTGGCATTTGGAGGCGCTCCCACTCTCCTTCAGACTGCGCTCGCGGATACGACGGGCGACGCTGTGGACACGGCGCAATCGGTTTTCGTGACGATCTTCAATGCGGCGATCGCAGCGGGCGGCGTCGTGGGCGGGCTGATCTTGGCGGACAGGGGTGCGGGAGCGTTGCCGTTGGTTTCGCTGGTGCTGATCGTCGTCGGTGTTCTTGTGGCCAGTATCCGACAATTCGGACATAGCTTGTGATTCACTTCACGCATGCGGAAGTCATTGTTGGTGGTTGCTCTCGTTGCTACGTGGTTTGTCGCCGGAGCGATGCCCGCGGGGGCTGCGGATGCGAATTGGTCCGGTGATTACTCGCTCAAGCGTTTCGCCGCGACCAAGACGGGCACAAGTCTGGCCGCCAGCCAGTGGGAGCCGGATTTCTCCGATACATACACGTTCGAGACGGATTGCTCGAGCGGAGTCTGTATCGCCACAGTGGTCGGCGGTCCGGCTCCCGCCAATCCGACGTTGCCGCAGCCTGCTCGATACACCTGGGACGGAACCAGTTGGGTGCACCCCTATGACTGGGAGTGGGATTGCTACCAGGGGGAGGGCGTGCCCAAGGTGTGGGCACCGGCGCACTCCGAGGCGTATTACACACCTCAGCCCGATGGCAGTCTGAAAGGTTCGTGGCGTACCGACATCAAGAGTGGTCCCTGCGCGGGATCGGTGATCATGCGCGTCGAGGCGTACCCGGTCGGTCGGTCTACCGGATCTTTCGGTAGTTGAGAACGATCGGCGACTGGATGGTGTTGAAACAAATCTGAGGCCGCGGGAATTGATCGAGCCCCATGCACGTTAATTGAGTCAGTAACGCTCGACTTTCTGCAAGGAGGCTTCGGAATGCCAGCATTCTTCGGGCCCGAGGGTCCCGGTCGCATCGATATTTCCCGGCTCATGAGCAGGGCCACCCAGCAACTCATGGCTGACGCTGCACGTGTAGCGGCTGCTCGCGGTGATTCGGATCTCGATGCACTGCACGTTCTCCGCGTCATGGCGGAGCAGGATCCGGTCCGCACGCTCATGCAGCGCGCCGGAGCCGACCCGAAATCCGTGGTCGACGCCGTCGACCTGCGGCTGCCACAAGGCCGTGAGCAGGGGGCCTACTCTGCTCCTGCGCTCAGCAGTGCCGTGAAAACCGCTCTACTCGAGGCTCATCAACTGGCCCGAGCCCTGGGATCGACGTACATCGACCCCGAACATCTCTTCATCGCCCTGGCCGGTGACCCCGATCATGTTCCGGGTCGTCTGCTCGCTTCGGCCGGCATCACGCCGGAGAAGCTGCAGGCAGCGGTTCAGAATCCCGCAGCCGGTCCAGTCGAAGACGAGTCCACCACACCGACGCTCGACAAGTACGGCATCGATCTCACCGATCGCGCCCGCAACGGCGGCGTCGATCCGGTGATCGGCCGCGCCGACGAGATCGAACAGACCATCGAGATCCTCTCCCGCCGCACCAAGAACAACCCGGTCCTGGTGGGTGAGGCCGGCGTCGGCAAGACTGCCATCGTCGAAGGTCTCGCCCAGCGCATCGTCGACGGGGATGTCCCGGAATCGTTGGTGGGCAAGAAGATCGTCCAGCTCGAACTCTCGAGCATGGTCTCGGGTACCCGTTACCGCGGTGACTTCGAGGAACGGCTGACCAAGGTGATCGACGAGATCACCGCACACAAGGACGAGCTGATCGTCTTCATCGACGAGATGCACACCATCGCCGGTGCCGGAGGCGGTGCAGACGGTGCGATGGACGCCGGAAACATCCTCAAGCCCAAGCTCGCTCGCGGTGAACTGCACATCGTCGGCGCCACCACGCTCGACGAATACCGCAAGAACATCGAGAAGGATCCCGCGCTCGAGCGGCGCTTCCAGCCCGTACAGGTCGGAGAGCCGTCGATCGAGGACGCAATCGCGATCTTGAGCGGACTGCGCAGTCGGTACGAGGATCACCACAAGGTGCACTACACCGACGAGGCGATCACCGCTGCGGTGGAGCTGTCGGCACGTTACATCGGCGACAGGTTCTTGCCGGACAAGGCAATCGACCTGATCGACCAGGCCGGCGCCAGGCTTCGCTTGAAGACGGCCACGGTAGACACCGCTGCGCTGCAGCAGCGTCTCGAGCAGCTCGAGAGCGACAAGGAGAAAGCCGTCGCCGACGAGTTGTACGAGAAGGCGTCGACCCTGCGTGACGAGATCAACGGCGTCGCAAAGCGTCTCGAGAAGGCAGGATCCTCGGTTCCTTCCGAGGAAACGCCGGACGTGACCGCTGAACAAATCGCCGAAGTTGTCGCTCGCGCAACGGGTATTCCGGCAAGCCAGATGACTCAGGCAGAGAAAGATCGCCTGCGCCGTCTGGAAGAGGAACTGCACGGTCGTGTCATCGGGCAAGATGACGCCGTTCGCGCCATCGCGCGTGCCGTGCGTCGTAGCCGTACCGGTATGAGCGATCCGGATCGTCCCGTCGGTAGCTTCCTGTTCCTCGGACCCACTGGCGTCGGCAAGACGGAGCTCGCAAAAGCTCTGGCTGCCACACTCTTCGGTGACGAGAACAAGATGCTGCGCTTCGACATGAGTGAGTTCGGTGAGAGGCACACGGTCAGCAGGTTGGTCGGTGCTCCTCCCGGATACGTCGGCTACGGCGAGGCCGGACAGCTCACGGAACAGGTGCGTCGTAACCCGTACTCGGTGATCCTGCTCGACGAGATCGAGAAGGCACACCCGGACGTGTTCAACACCTTGCTCCAGGTGCTCGACGACGGGCGTCTGACCGACGGTCAGGGTCGGACGGTGGACTTCAAGAACACCGTCGTGATCATGACCAGCAACCTCGGCTCGGACATCATCTCGAGCAAGTCCGGTGGACTCGGCTTCACCACGGGTGACGCAGAGTCGGCGGAGAAGCCACTGCGCGACCGCGTGATGGCCAGGTTGCGCGAATCGATGCGGCCGGAGTTCCTCAACCGTATCGACGAGATCGTGATCTTCCGCAAGCTCGACACCGAGCAACTGCACCGGATTACTGATCTGCTGCTCGACGACAGCCGGAAGCGGCTGCAGTCCAAGGGCATCGAGATCGAGTTCACCGCCGACGCAGTGGACTGGATCGCCGAGCACGGGCATCAACCCGAGTTCGGGGCTCGCCCGTTGCGTCGTTCGATTCAGCGTGTGGTCGACGACAAGATCGCCGACATGCTGCTCGACGATCTCCTCGAAGAGGGCGGCAGTATCACCGTCGCGGTTGACGAGGGTGAGTTGGTGTTCAGCTAGGGGACAGCCCCCTGTGAGCGGTTAGGGAGTCCCAGGACTCCCTAACCGCTCACAGGCGCGTAGCGCCCAAAATCTCCGCCGCCAGGGCATCGTTATGCCGGAAGAACCCTGCATTGGTACGGGGACGAGGGAAAGCCGCCGACCAGTTGTGGCCTGCAACCCACGGCCCTGCGGCGAAGCGGCGAGGATGAGCAGTGTTGTCCTGAAGAAGAATTCGTGACGTGCCGTCGACCGCGAGCTTCGCCGAACTGTCGGCGGTGGCACGTAGTTCGACTGCCTCGCCCCGACGGTGAAGCGTCCGCAGGAGCAAGTCACCGCTCGCGCTGATGGACGCAACCGGCAAGCGTGCTTCGACGAGGATGTTCGCGGCCACGATGTCGGTGTGCGACGCACTGCGCGCGACAAAGATCCCAGCCCCCGTTGCCGGGTCGATCTCGGTGGAGAACACCGAATCCGGCCCGAGGAACTGGACGATGCCCGCCTCGTTGAGGGCGATCAACTGTTCCAGTCGCTCGGGTGGCGGACCACTGGCGATGAAGCTGAAGAACGAATGAAGCCAACCCTCGACGTCCTTGGCGACGGATTCGGCCGGGATTCTGCCGCGCCGCAACAATTCTCCGACGGTCATGTACGTCGACAGCAGCGCTGAGAAGACAGCCGCGTCGGCGCTGAAATACGGGTCCGACCTCCGCGCGACATCTGCCGAGATGTATTCGGTGATCCGGGATTGGACCTCGGCAAGCCCGTCGTAGCGCTCACCGCCGAGTGGGCGGTTCAGCCGCTCGAGATCGATACGGTCTTCCGGCTTCGGGACTGCGTTCTCGACCAGTTCATGCAATCGAGGCGATCCCCAGGCCAGCGAGGCGAATTCGGCGTCGAACTCCTCCCAGGTGCCCACTGTCCGATCCGGGTGAGATGCGAACAGCTCGTGATAGTGGGCGCCTGCCAGTTCTTTCGACGCCAAGGGCCAGATGTCGTTTCGGAAATCCAACGGTCCGTCGCCGGGAACGAGATCAGCGGTGAAGAACCGCGGTAGCGGTGGCCGTGCGTCAGCGATCGAGTACGAAATCTTGGAGTGATACGGCACTCCGCGACGAGATCCGGCATACAACAGGGGTTCCCGACCCGAGGGAGCGTAAGTGAGGATGCCGTCTTCACCGCGTTCGAAGATGCCGCCACGGCTCTCGGCGAGGAGAACCATCCAGTCGACGAAAGCCAGCCCGAGTCCGGCGATCAGAACCGGTTCGCCTTCGGGAATGACATCGGCGTCGAGGTCGGCAGTGTAGCCCGGACCCACATACGTCAACCCGTGATCGGACGCGAAGCTGGTCAGCGCGGTTTCACGTGGGGCAGGCAACGCATCGGGGTGCCCTTGTGCGAGAAGGACGGTCGTCGCGTCGATGACAGCTCCGTCGTCCAGATGAACCGTCTGTGTCTCGCCGACGTTCACGATGTCGACCACGGATCGTCGATGAACTCGAACGTCGACGTGCGCTGGCGCGGAGTCGACTGCAGTCTCGAACACCCAGTTCAGGTATCGGCTCTGCAGTGACCTCGATGCAAACGACGACGGGGTGATCGTCGGAACTTCTGCTGCGATTTCTGGGAATTCGGCAAGCTCAGCCGAGCGCTCGGCGACCCATTCCGCGAGGGTCGGACCCGGCAGCACCGGGCCGATCACGGCGGTGGTCTCGTCGGTGAACATCGTGACGTCCGCTGTTGTCGAATTCATCCACAGAAGCGGCGCCTGGCTGCCTCGCCAAATACGGCCGGCGCCTGCCGGATACGGGTCGACAACGTGAATGTCGATCGGTGTGGGATCGGCGTTCACCGATTCGTGAGCGAGGATCCGCTCGAGTACGCCGGTCCCGCGGGGTCCACCACCCACGATCACGATGACAGCTGCTGTCCCCACTGAGGTACGGGGTCGATCGCCTGGCACGAGTCCTCCATCGGACCTGGCAGAAAGCACCCGCACCTCAGCAGAGGGGGTTGCTGCGACGTCACGGAGCCAGGACTCTCGATCGCTCTGGATGGTTAGTCCAGCTTATCTTCGGAGAATTTTGAGGCAAGGAATTCCGGACATCAGATCAGCGTGAATCAAACAGTTGTCAATCACTATCTTTCGGTTTGCGTTGCAGGCAGGATCCGAGCGTGAACATCCCCGAAGCCGATTCGTGATCCGCCGGCGCCGGGAGCGGTGGCTGAGATGGCGATGGTGTCGCCGTCTTCGAGAAAGGTACGGGTCTCGGAGCCCACAGCTACGGGTTCCTTGCCGCCCCACGTCAGCTCGATGAAGGCGCCGCGCTGATCTTTGTCCGGTCCGGAAATGGTTCCGGACGCGAAGAGATCGCCGGTGCTCGCTGCTGCGCCGTTGATGGTGGTGTGCGCGAGCATCTGCGCAGGCGACCAGTACATCTGGGCGTAGGGCGGCCGGGAGACGACGTGACCGTTCCATTCGACGGCCAGGTCGATGTCCAGCCCCCACTTCTCTTCACCACGCAGATAGGAAAGCGGTTCGGGATCCTGCACCGGAGTGTCGATTCGGGCTGCTTCGAGAGCGAGCAAGGGTACGACCCACGGTGAGATGGAGGTCGCGAAACTCTTCCCCAGGTTCGGACCGAGGGGCACGTACTCCCACGCCTGGATGTCTCGGGCAGACCAGTCGTTCACGACGACGGCGCCGAAGACGTACTCGGCAAATTCGTCCGGGGTGATGGAATCGCCCATCTTCGAGGGAGTTCCGACGATGAACCCCATCTCGGCTTCGATGTCGAGGCGCCGGGACGGTCCGAAGTCCGGGCTTTCCTGATCGGGTGCCTTCCGCTGTCCGCAGGGACGAACGATGTCGGTGCCGGAGACGACGACGGTGCTCGAGCGCCCGTGGTATCCGACGGGAAGATGCTTCCAGTTCGGCATCAAGGGGGCTGCGTCCGGGCGGAACAACCGCCCGAGGTTGGTTGCGTGATTCTCCGAGGCGTAGAAGTCGACGTAATCGGCCACTGCGATCGGCAAATGCATTGTCACCGAATCAACGGAAAACACTGCATTCGAGTCTATTTCGCTAGTCACGAGCTCCGTGATCCGGTTTCGCACCGATACCCACTGATCTCGTCCCTGAGCCATGAACGCGTTCAGAGTCGGTTCGGAGAAGACGGAATCACCTAGTGTCGCTGCGAGATCGACCACCGATTCGGCGACGCGCACACCGACACGCGGTAACCCTCCCGCGGGGGAGAAGACCCCGTACGGCAGATTGTCGAGACCGAACAGTGAGTCGGCGGGAATGTCGATGGTCGTGACAGTCATACGAGAGTTCCTTCGGTTTTGTCGGAGCGGACGATCAACCCGAGGCCTTCCAGCTCGGTCAGAGGGTCCGAGATGCTGCAGGTACCGAACGAGAGGAATCGGCGACGCACCTCGCCGGCCTCGTCCTCGGTGAGGTCGGCCAGGGCTTGCGCGATCGATTTTCCATCGCGCTGAGACAGTGCAGCAACAATTTCCGAACGATCGGCGCCCCGCCTCGCCGCGTCGACGGCCACCATGATGTTGAGGAAGCCGTGTTGCTCGAAGCCTGTTTCCGGATCGGTGTTGCGCACACCGTGGTGCAGTCCCGCAGTCGCCTTGAACGGGATATTCGCTCGGACAACGGATATCACCGCATCGGCGAGCTCTTCCTCGTTCGGGTACGCCTCGGCGACAATCCCGCCGGTGCGAAACTTTGCGGAATGCCCGGCAGTTTCGAGAGCTGTGAGATAGCCCGCGCGCCGATCACCTCGAGGCACCTCGACAAAAATGTCGACGTCGGGATGAGCGGCATGGACACGAGAGAGTTCCTCGAAGGCCGCATCGGCGTCCAACCCGTCAGGAATTCCCACCTCGACGGCGGCGACGTGAACACCAGGGATGGCGAGCGCGTTCGAGAGTGCGGCCGCCGTTTCGGATGGGCCGGCCGGCACGGTCAGACTCAGCGTCACCGGGCTGTCCGCTGAAACGTACGCAGCCAGTTCGCTCAGTCGCGGCGCGGGAAAAACGAAAGGCCCGACCAGTGCGTCGTAATCTGCCTGCAGGTAGGCGGCGTGGGCCGGAATTGCCTCGGCGAGAGGAGCATTGCCGGGTGGGAAAAGTGCTGCGTCGTCGCACAGGCCGCGCAGGAGTGGGGAGATGATCGTCATTGCCGAGGCCCCCGCCCTGCCCAACTCCAGGCGTACGCTTCGTCCTCGCAGGCAAGGGCTCCCTCACCCAATTCGAGGGGCCGGAACGTATCGACCATCACGGCGAGCTCGTCGAAGAACTCGGCGCCGATGCTCCGCTCGTAGGCGCCGGGTTGTGGTCCGTGGGCGTGGCCGCCGGGATGAATCGATATCGAACCCTGACCGATGCCGGAACCCTTGCGCGCCTCGTAGTCACCGCCGCAGTAGAACATGATCTCGTCCGAGTCGACGTTCGAGTGGTAGTACGGCACCGGGATCGACAGGGGGTGGTAGTCGACCTTGCGCGGAACGAAGTTGCAGATCACGAAGTTGTTTCCCTCGAACGCCTGGTGGGCCGGCGGCGGTTGGTGAACACGGCCCGTGATCGGCTCGTAGTCGGAGATGTTGAAGGTGTACGGGTACAGGCAGCCGTCCCAGCCGACGACATCGAAAGGGTGCGTGGGATAAACCATTCGGGTGCCGACGATGCCCGCCGACGTTCGGTGCTTGACCAGTACCTCGACGTCGGTTCCTTCGGCGATCATGGGCGCGATCGGTCCGTGCAGGTCTCGTTCACAGAACGGTGCGTTCTCGAGCAGCTGGCCGAAGCGGGAAAGATAGCGCTTGGGCGGGACGATGTGACTGTTCGCCTCGATGGCGTAGGCACGAAGTGGCTTGTCACCCTTGGGGATCCATCGATGCGTTGTGGACATCGGGATCAGGACGTAGTCACCTTCACTGGCCTCGAGTGCACCGAAGACGGTCTCGACGGTCGCCTCGCCAGATTCGATGTAGACCATCTCGTCGCCGATTGCGTTGCGATACAGGGGAGATGGCGCTGCCGCAACGACGTAGGACAATCGCACGTCGGCATTTCCGAGGATGAGACGACGGCCGGTTACCACGTCGGTCTCGTTCCAGGTGCTTTCGGGAAACAGCGTGTGGAGTTTCAGATGGCGCGGTTTGAGGGGATGGTTGGGGGTTGTGCTCTGATCGCGCAGTTCCCAGACCGTTGCGTCGACGATGGCCGACGGGATCTCGCGGTGGTACAGCAACGAAGAATCCGAGGAGAAACCTTCCTCTCCCATCAGTTCTTCGTAGTAGAGGTTGCCGGACTCGTCACGGTGTTGGGTGTGACGCTTCGGTGGGATGTTGCCGAGTTGTCGATAGAACGCCATGACGGGGCTCCTTCTGTGCTGTTCTGCCTGGCTCACCTCCACCAGATAGTAAACATATTAACTAAAATGATGTGATGAGCGCAACCCTCCAAGGGGGTTGGGGTCTATGTCAGTTACGTCCGCGTACGTCGAACTGGCTGCGGTTGGTGATCAGTTTGTCCAGGAGCATGACAAGAATTCGCTGTTCGGCCTCGCTCAGGACGCTTACCCAGGCGTGTTCGCGTTCGTTCTGCTCGCGAAAGGCTTCGACCATGGCTTCTCGGCCCTTGTCGGTCAGGTACAGCTGGACGGAACGGCCGTCGTTCTCGGTGGGCCGACGATCGATCAATCCGTCTGCCAGCAGCGACTTGGACAGATTGGAGACCGCTGCCCTACTCATGCCGGTGAGCTCGGCGGCAGCCTTCGGCTCGATCGGACCGGCCAGCCAGGTGACGAACAACAGCCTGAAGGAGGACCATGACCAGCCGCGAGGGCGGTGGATCGACGACTCGAGATCGTAGGTGACCACGTTGGAAGCCCGATTGAGTGTCAGTAGTACCTCGGTGGCCAGCTGGTCGCGAAAGCCGTGTTCGGTGGCCAGTCGCTTGTTGGCCAGTTCGATGAACGACCAGAAGTTCAGCACGCCGACGGTTGGCTGGTCATCGGTTGTCCGGTCAGTCATGGACTAACCCTAGCGCGATCTGCAGTTGATTAATCCGTGTATTAAATCTCGGGGTTACGATGAAACTTCGCAACCCGGCACTGCGGTCAGGATTCTGAACTATCGTGACGCGCGTGACTGCGCGCAGCGACGAGTTTCCCTTGGACGTCGACCTCATGTCGGTGGGGCAACTCGAGCGGAGAGGACGACTGACCACGGCGGTGGTCGAGATGCTGGCCGAGATGCCGTCGGATCGAATCCAGATGAAAGACGTCTCGGAGCGTTCAGGCGTCGCACTCGGAACGCTGTATCGCTACTTTCCGACCAAACAGCAACTTCTGGCTGCGGCGATGACGGCGTGGAGCGGTCTCGAATCGGTCCGTCGTCCTGAGAAGTTGCGGGCAGACGGTGGTGAGAACAACGCGTACGAGCGGGTTCTGGCACTTCATCGCCGCGAGATGAAGGCATTCGAGCGTAGGCCCTACTTCGCTCGGTTGGAGATCGAACTCCATTCGTCCTCGGATCAGTTCGTGATCGAGTCGTTGGATCTGCGCGCAGCGGCACATCGGAGAATGCTGTTCGAGTTGATGGACGGCGTCCCGGCCGAGACGGCGAGGGTTGCGGCCGTGGCAATAGGCGGCACGATGTTGACGGCCCTTGCGCTGTGGACCAGTGGCCGGATCGGATTCGCAGAGGCCCAGCGGAACGTCGAAGACGTCATCGGACTGGTAATTCGCTGAACGGTTGCAACCTAGAATTCAGTTCTTGTTTCTGCTGTCATGAACGCGAATTATCGCTTCGGCTTTGTGAAAACGAAGACGCAGGACGAGACCTTACCTAGAATTCACTTACAAATATGTCGGGTGTCCGATCCAGGGATCGACGTATCCGTGAACTGTGAAAGTGAGTCGCAATGAAGCGCTCGTACCGAGTCCGCGCTCGAATCTGGATGGTTGTCCTGGCGTCGGCGACGCTGGTGGTGACGGGGTGCGCCGGTAGCAGCCAAGGTACGACCACGGATGCATCGGACGTGACGGTCGGAGTTGTCGGTGACCAGAACAACGGGGGAGAGCCGCGATCGGGTGGCACCGTGTCGTTTGCCACCTACAACGGGATCAGCAGTCTCGATCCGGCTGACCGTCAGGACGGCGGCGCTACCGGTGGTAGCGAAATGGCAGCCATCTACGACCTTCTCATGCGCTTCGATACGTCGGCGGGCGAATACGTCCCCCACTTGGCTCAGTCGTTGTCGGCCAACGGCGACAACACGGTGTGGACACTGAAATTGCGCGACGGCGTCACCTTCAGCGACGGCACTCCGATGGACAGTGCGGCAGTCCTGTGGAGCATCGATCACTATCTGCAGAAGAAGGGAACTCACGCGCTGGTGTGGAAGACCGCTGTGCGCGAGACGAATTCACCGGATCCGAGTACGGTCGTCTTTACATTGGCGCAGCCGTGGGACGAGTTCCCGATCATGTTCACCACCGGTCCCGGCATGATCGTCGCGCCCTCGTCGATGGCTACCGGCACGTTCACCCCGATCGGGGCAGGCCCGTTCGCCGTCGAGAAGTTCGCCTCCCAGGACGAATTGGTGCTCGCTGCCCGTCCGACGTACTGGGACGGGGCGCCGTACCTCGAGAAGTTGCGCTTTCCGGCAATCGTCAACGAGAAGAGCAAACTGGAAGGATTGCACACCGACGGAATCCAGGTTGCCTATCTGAAGTCTCCCGACTTCATTCACGAGGCTTTCGAAGCCGGTGATCCCGGATTTGTGTACTCGGCCAGCATGGCCGGAGTTCTGGCAATCAATCAGCGCGACGATCGGGCAGCGAAGGACGAGCGCGTGCGTAAGGCGATTGTCGCTGCGGTGGACCCGAATACGTTCAACGAGCGAGTTCAGGGCGGCTTCGGCGAACCCGGCACCGACATGTTCGCGTCGTGGTCGCAGTGGCACGGATCGGTGGCCGGGAACGGCTTCGACCCCGAGGCGGCCAAGAAGTATCTCGCCGAGGCGAAGGCGGACGGTTACGACGGAAAACTGACGTACGTCGGGATGAACGATCCGGCGACGCAGCGCAGCGCACTGACGTTTCAGTCGCTCTTGCAGGCAGTGGGTTTCACGGTCGACATCACCTACGCAACCAGCATCAACGATCTGATTTCCATGCTGTACGCAAAGCACGACTACGACGTGTCCTACTTCGCGTTCAACGTGCTGGAAGAGTCACCGTTCGTGCGTATGTACGGCAACCTGTTCAGCGAATCGCCGTCGAACATCCTCGGTTACAAGAACGCTCGGATGGACGAGTTGCTCGGCAAGCTGCAAACAGCGTCGGGCGAGGATGAGCGGCGAGCCGTCATCGACGATATTCAGACCGTGGTCAACGAGACGGCGCCGATGGCCGTGGTCAACTCCGGCAAGGTCTTCATCCCGTGGCGCGAGAACGTCCACGGAGTGACCCCGAGTGCGGACGGGATTCTGCTCTTCGGCAACACGTGGTTGAGCTGACCCCCGTGCGCCTTTTTGGTAGTGCCCACTACCAAAAAGGCGCACAGGGGCTTTGCCCCTATAGCTCCGCTCGTACCAACTTCGCGGCTTCGACGAGGTTACGCAGTGACGCCTCGACCTCGACGGAACCGCGGGTCTTCAAACCGCAGTCCGGGTTGACCCACAACCGCTCGACAGGAACAGCTTTGAGTGCCTCACGCAGGGATTCGGCAATCTCGTCGACGCTCGGCACCCGCGGCGAGTGGATGTCGTAGACACCCGGGCCGACGCCGAGATCGAACCCGACCGAACTGAGATCGTCGAGGACCTCCATGTGTGAGCGCGCCGCCTCGATGGACGTGACGTCCGCGTCGAGGCCGGCGATGGCGCCGATCACCGCTCCGAACTCGGAGTAGCACAGGTGCGTGTGGATCGCGGTGGAATCCGCGACGCCCGAGGTAGCCAACCGGAAGGCGCCGACCGACCAGTCCAGGTAGGCGCGCTGATCCTCGGCACGCAGTGGGAGTAGTTCTCGTAGAGCCGGTTCGTCAACCTGGATGATTCCGATTCCGGCGGCCTGCAGGTCGACGGTCTCGTCTCGAATGGCCAGTGCGACTTGATTTGCCGAGTCGGCGAGGGGTTGGTCGTCGCGGACGAACGACCAGGCCAGAATGGTGACGGGTCCGGTGAGCATGCCCTTGACCGGCTTGTCGGTCAGGGACTGCGCGTACGTGATCCAGTCGACGGTCATCTGTTTCGGGCGGGAGACGTCGCCGTACAGAATCGGCGGACGCACGCAGCGGGTGCCGTACGACTGGACCCAACCGTTGGCGGTGGCGAAGAATCCGTCCAACTGCTCCGCGAAGTACTGGACCATGTCGTTGCGTTCCGGCTCACCGTGAACAAGAACGTCCAGGTCCAGCTTTTCCTGGAGCGCAACAACTTCGGCAATTTCGGCGCGCATACGGTTGACGTACTCGGCTTCGTCGATCTCGCCCTTGCGCAGTGCTGCGCGAGCGATGCGGATCTTCGAGGTTTGCGGGTACGAACCGATTGTCGTCGTGGGCAGCGGCGGCAGAGAAAGCAGTTCGTCCTGGGCAGCGCGACGTTCGGCGGCGGGCGCGCGACCGGTCGCCGAGTTCAGCACGGCGGCCAGGCGTCCCCGAACACTCGCATCATTGAGTCTGCGATCGTCCTTGCGGGTCGACGCGGCCGCTCGTGCCAGAGCGAACTCGTCTTCCACCGACTCCCGGCCCTGTGTGAGAGCGGTTGCGAGAGTTACTACTTCCTTGACCTTCTCGGTGCCGAACGCGAGCCACGAGCGCAGGGCCTTGTCGACATCGGCTTCTGCGTCGAGAGTGTACGGAACGTGCAGCAGGGAGCACGATGTGGAGACGGCAAGATTATCCACGCTGCCCAACAGAGCACCCAACGTGCTCAGTGCCGAATCCAGATCCGACCGCCAGATGTTTCGTCCGTCGACCACGCCGGCGACGACCAGTTTGCGGGCGAGTTCGGGGACGGAGCCGATCGAATCCTGACCGGCCACCAGGTCGACGGCAAATCCTTCGACGCCGGTGGACGCAAGCGCGGGCAGCGCCTCACGCAGCGAACCGAAGTACGACGCCAACAGGATCGACGGCCGCTCGGACAGCGCTGAAAGCTGTTCGTACGCAGCGCGTGCCGCTTCGATTTCCTCGTCGGTGCGATCGCCCACGAGGGCCGGTTCGTCGAGCTGAACCCAGCTCGCACCGGCCTTCGCGAGCCGACCGAGTAGATCCGCGTAGAGGGGGAGTAGTTCTTCGAGTCGCGAGAGCAGCGGCTCGTCGGTGCCGACAGCCTTCGAGAGCAGCAGGAAGGTGACCGGTCCGATGACGACCGGGCGGGCTGCAATGCCGTCGGAAAGTGCTTCTGCCAGTTCGGACAAGACCTTGGACGGGTCGAGTGCGAACGTGGTGGACGGCGAGATCTCCGGCACCAGGTAGTGGTAGTTGGTGTCGAACCACTTCGTCATTTCGAGCGGCGCGATGGTGTCCGTCCCACGGGCAGCGGCAAAGTAGCGGTCCAACGGATCGGCGACCGACGCGACGCGGTCGGGCAGCGCGCCGAGAAGAACTGCGGTGTCGAGCATCTGGTCGTAGAAGGAGAAGGTATTGACCGGGACGGAGTCGAGGCCCAGGTCACGGAGGTCGGCCAAGCCCTGCCGACGGAGGTCACGGGCGACAGCCTGCAGGGCGTCGGCGTCGATGCGCCCTGCCCAGTAGCTTTCGGTTGCCCGCTTGAGTTCTCGATGAGGACCGATGCGCGGTGAGCCCAGCACGGTCGAAGTGAATGTTGTTGTCACGGAGTTTCTCCAGATTGCCAATGCATTGATGGCCACTGCCGGCAGACGGGTACACCTCACGAGACCCCGAGTTTCAGCGGGCAGCACTGCCCGCACCGCACACGAGGTCCGATGGAGATCTACACGCCCATTCCACGAGGCGGTGGACCGTCGGGCACGGCGTGCCCGACACAGTCGGCAGGTCTTCGGACTCGCGGGCACTCGATCGAGTTGGATCGAACCTACTGGCCGTCGCTTCCCAGGCGGATGCCCAGTGCACATGAACGGCGGTCGTTCCTGCTTACCGCTGCGGGACAGTCCCGGATTTTCACCGGGTTCCCTCTCACCCCGACAGCTTGCGCTGACGGAGCTTCGACGCCGGGACCGGTCTTCGGGGCTCCTCATGACCGTGCCGGGCGAACCAGCTGCATCGACCAGCATAAGGCCAACCCTCCCTGAGCAGTCAAGGAGAGTCGGCGAAGGGCGCTATGCGCGTGACATGTAGGAATTCGAGTCCGGTGGTACGCGCGGAAGATTTTCGGAGGAACGTAGATTCTCCGCCATTTCGACAAGCAGATCCTGTGAAGACGGTGAGAGGTCGACGACACGGGAGGTGAGGTTCCGCAGGCGCACGTTGTGCAGCTGTTCGAGGAGGGAGAGGTCTGCCTCGCCACCTGAGATCGCGGGCGGAGTGTGATCGGACGGGGCGTAGAAGTAGTCCGGATGGACCTTGAAGAAGTGGGCGAGGGCGGCAACCACTTCGGGTGACGGATTGGTTCGGACGCCGGTGCGCAGTTGCGACAGGTACGGCGTCGAGATACGGCAGCCGAACTCGGTCATGCCGCGAACGACCATCGCGTTGGTGACGTGAAAGTCGGCAGTCTCGAACAGCGAGTTCAAGCGATCGTTGAACTGGTTCGACATGAGACGGAGCAATGATCAGAACCTGTGGATGGTTCTCGGCGAGGCGGCGTGAGTGGGCGCACCTTCCCGGGAATGATCTGAAATTCCATCAGCTCTGATCAGGACCGGCGTTGGCGCGCTGGTTCGGGAAGGTACGCCCATGCTCACGGTAGTTCAGGATCAGCAATCCTCCAACGACGACAGCGGTGTTGGTCGGTCGTTGCTTGACGAGATCGTTCGCGACGGTGCCCGGCAGATGCTCGCGGCGGCGTTGGCCGCCGAAGTCGCCGCATACATCGAGCAGTTCGCCGAGCATCTCGATGAGCACGGCCGGCGGCTGGTGGTCCGCAACGGCTATCACCACGAGCGTGACGTGCTCACCGCGGCGGGGGCGGTGACGGTGACCGCACCGCGGGTCAACGACCGCCGTGTCGACGCCGAGACCGGTGAACGGCAACGGTTTTCCTCGGCGATCCTGCCGGCGTGGTCACGCAAGTCCCCGCAGATGACCGAGGTGTTGCCGCTGCTGTACCTGCACGGGCTGTCCAGCGGCGACTTCGGTGCGGCGTTGGAGCAGTTCCTCGGCACTGGTGCCGGGCTGTCGGCCTCGACGATCACCCGGCTGACCGCGCAATGGCAGGACGAGGCGAAGGCCTTCGCCGACCGGGATCTCTCGGGCACCGATTTCGTGTACCTATGGGTCGACGGCATCCATCTCAAGGTCCGCCTGGAGCAGGAGAAGCTGTGCTTGCTCGTGATGATCGGCGTCCGCGCCGACGGCCGCAAGGAGCTCGTCGCGCTCACCGATGGGTTCCGGGAGTCCACAGAGTCGTGGGCTGATCTGCTGCGCTCATGCCGACGCCGCGGGATGACCGCCCCGGTGCTGGCCGTCGGTGATGGGGCGCTGGGGTTCTGGAAGGCACTGCGGGAGGTGTTTCCGGATACCCGTGAACAGCGCTGCTGGTTTCACAAGCAGGCCAATGTGCTTGCTGCGCTGCCCAAGTCGGCTCATCCAGGTGCGACCGCGGCGATGCGGGAAATCTACAACGCCGAGGACATCGACAAGGCCCAGGTCGCGATCAAGGCCTTCGAGGTAGATTACGGCGCGAAGTACCCCAAGGCGGTCGCCAAGATCGTCGACGACGCCGACGTGCTCCTGGAGTTCTACCGGTACCCGGCCGAGCACTGGATCCACTTGCGCACTACGAATCCGATCGAATCGACGTTTGCGACCGTGCGGTTGCGAACCAAGGTCACCAAGGGCCCTGGGTCACGCGCAGCGGGGATTGCCATGGCCTACAAGCTGATCGACGCCGCACAAGCCCGCTGGCGGGCGGTCAACGCCCCCCATCTGGTCGCGCTGGTCCGTGCCGGCGCGGTGTTCCACAAAGGCAAGCTGCTCGAACGACCCATCGACATCTCACCCGCTGAGCCCGACGAATCAAGCGAAACGGAGGTCGCCTGAAACACCCTCATCCACAGGTCTTGACAATATCTCCATGAGACGTCCCTTCCCCCGCTACGCACAGGCTCCGTCGGTTCAATTAACTGCATCATAGCCAGTTATCGAACGATTAGCTGTTTCAGATTCTCGCGAAGCGGTCGTTTGCAGGGAAAATCCCTAGGGTAGAAGGTCCCTACTTTGAGTGATCTGGACAAATCGCCATCACGAATCGAACGGCGAACTATTTGCCGGGGAAGGCTATTCCAGACGCGCGGATCAGAGCCAGCCGTTCGACTCGGCGATTCTGACGGCTTCCGCGCGCGTCGACGCACCCGTCTTACCCATCGCGGATGACAGATGATTTCGAACTGTCCCGGCAGACAGGAAGAGCGCCCCTGCGATGGCTGCCACGGGTGCGCCGTCGTGAGCGGCGCGCAGTACTTGGGTCTCACGCTCCGTCAGGGGCGACTCGCCGCTGACGAGGCTGTCGGCCGCAAGGGTGGGATCGACGACGCGCAGTCCGGCGTGGACACGCCTGACCGCGTCGGCAAGCTGCCTGGCGGGGGTGTCCTTGACGACGAACCCGCCGGCCCCGGCGTGCAGGGCTTTACGAAGAAATCCGGGACGGCCGAACGTGGTGACGATCAGAACCCGGGTGTCGGGTGCTGCCTCGCGAAGGGCCGCCGTCGCGGCGATTCCGTCCATGCCGGGCATCTCGACGTCCAAAAGCGCGACGTCCGGGCGGTGTTCGAGAACGGCGGACACCACCTCGTCGCCGCGACCGACCTCGGCCACCACGGACAGGTCGGATTCCAGATCGAGCAGCGCGGCCAAAGCTCCTCGCACGAGCGCCTGATCGTCCGCCAAGAGCAGCCGTATGGTTGCTCGATCGCCCTGGCTGTTCACTCTGTCTCCTGTTCGACTACCTGAAGTGCAAACCCCTGTGGCTGGGGATGAGTGATGATCACTCGTGCGCCCGACGCTCCGGCGCGCTCGCGCAATCCGATCAGACCGTTTCCGGAAGACGTCGACTCGGCCCCTCGTCCGTCGTCGACGACCGACGCACTATTTTCGTCGACCGTGATCCGGCAGTGGGTCGCACCGCTGTGTCGAACGACGTTGGTGACGCCCTCACGGATCGTCCATGCAAAGAGTTCCCGAAGACGCGTGGGAACCATGTCGGTACTGCTCGGCACCTCGTCCTCGATACCAGCCGCACGCAATGCCTCTCGCGCTCGGGCTATCTCGACGGGTAGCGAAATCCCACGAAATCCTTCGACGGCCGAGCGCACGTCTGCCAACGCGTCACGAGAAAGTCTTTCGAGGTCGTCGAGTTCGTTGCGCGCACGTTCGATATCGACATCGAGTAGGCGATTGGCCAGTTCGGCTTTGATCGTGATGACGGTCAGCGAGTGCCCGAGGATGTCGTGCAGATCGCGCGCCATCCTCGTTCGCTCCTCCATGATTGCCCGCTGCTCCTGCTCTTCGCGTTCATGGAGTATGGCGAAGTTGCGGCTGATCAGGGACATGATTCCCCAGGTCGCGAACGCGGCCGCGCAGACTCCGAGTGAGAGTCCGGAGTAGTTTCCCCATCCGGACGAGAGGCTGACTATCTCCACGGAGGCCGCGAACACCAAAGCGAGAATGCCGCCGGCGACGGTCGGCAACAGCGTCACCGCTGTCACCGCGAGGTACGGTGCTGCTGTCAAACCTGTCGGCCCGACGCTCACGATCATCACAGCGGCCAACGCGGTCAAGGCGGACAGAGCCAGTGCAGCTTCGCGAATCGTCGGCCGAGTCATCGTCATTCGACGCCGCTGCTGCGTTGTGGCGAAGGTGTAGAGGTAGAGGGCACTGAAGGCGATCGTCGCGAGAATCCCTGTCCAGCCGCGCAGTTCGTCGCGTAGATTCCATCCCTCGATCAGCGGCCCGCCGAGAAATACCATCCAGACCGCCGCGAAGAGAACGCCGAAACGATTCCGCCGCGGGAGCGCGACGGAATCTTCTCGGTCAGTCGTTTGCGACAACTACACACGCTCCGTATCTCGTTGGAACCGCCAGATCGCTCCGCCGGCGAAGATGGCGAACCACACCAGGATATTGACGATCCAGGTCCAGTGAATGCTATTGCCCGTCAACGGTGCGTGGGCGAGGGCGTTGATGCCGAACATCGGGGTGAACTGTGCGATGGTCGCCCATACGGAACCGTCGGTGAGTGGTACGAAGAGTCCGCCGCCGAATGCGAGCAGAGCCAGTCCCGGTCCGAGCAACTGCATGACGTTCTCACTGGGGAGTAGGTACCCCATGAACAGGCCGAAGGCCGCGAAGATCGACGATCCCAGCCAGGCGATCAATGCCGTTGTGAACCAGAGTGATCCGTCCATCTGCGCCGAGGTGAACGCGCCGACGACGTAGACCACGAGAATCGAGACGAGACCGAGCAGCATCGCCATGATCAGTTTGACGGCGATGTAGGCGACCGGGGTCAGGGGAGTCAGCCGAAGTTGTCGGCTCCACCCGGACGCTCGTTCGATCGAGACCATCGCGCCGCCGCTGGTGGTGGCCAGCATCGCGCCGTACAGGGCCATGCTGATCATGATGTACGCGGCGACATTGCCGTGCCCGATCCCGTGGTCGTCGTCGCCTTGACCGAGACCGAAGACGAGGAAGAAGACAACCGGCATGACGAGCGTGAAGATCATCGTGCGCCGGTTGCGAGTCAGGCGACGAAATTCCAGTCGCAGTAGCGTCGTGTTGAATCCGCCGAGAGGTACGACGGTTCGCTCGGCTCCGTAGGTATTCGCTTCGGTTGCAGTGGTCATCACTTCTGTCCTTCGGAGTTGTTCGACGTGAGTGCGATGAATGCGTCTTCGAGGCCACGCGAGACGATTTCGAGATCGCGAGCCTGCGTATTGGTCAACAGGAACCGTGCAACGGCATCGGTGTCGCCCGAGTGCACGAGTAGCGACTCACCGCGCACCTCGACGGCGTCGGAGTTCGGTATGGCTCGCAGGAGTTCGTCGGTGATGCCTGGAACAGTCGCGCGCAGGGTGCGCCCGGACGCCATCGCCTTGACCTCGGCGGTGGTCCCGTCTGCGACCACGGTGCCTTGCCTGACCAGGATGATGCGGTCGGCGTAGACATCGGCCTCTTCGAGGTAGTGCGTCGCAAAAAGCACAGTGCGACCGTGATCTGCGTCGGCGCGGATGGCGGACCAAAAGTCCCGACGCCCTTCGACGTCCATACCGGTGGTGGGCTCGTCGAGAATGAGCAATTGCGGGTTCGACAGCAACGCCATCGCAAATCGCAACCGCTGTTGTTGTCCGCCTGAGCATTTGCTGACCAGGCGATCGGAGATGTCGAGGATTCCGGCTCTCCCCAGCACTTCGTCGACCGGACGGGATTGGGAGTACAGGCTGGCGGTCAGCTGCACCGTCTCGGCAACCGTCAGCTCTTTCAGTAGTCCGCCGGTCTGCATGACTGCCGAGACGAGTCCGCGGGCAATCGCCGATCGAGGTGACATTCCGAAGACGCTCACCTCGCCTGACGTCGGCCGGGACAGGCCGAGGATCATGTCGATGGTTGTCGTCTTGCCTGCGCCGTTCGGGCCGAGGAACGCGACGATCTCGCCGGGGCGGATGCTCAGGTCGATACCTTTGACGGCGTCGACGGTTCCGAAACTCTTACGAAGTCCGGTCAACCGGACGGCGTCGTGTGCCGATCCTTCAGTGAGTGTGTGCAGTGCCTGTGGTGAATGCCGTGCCTGTGTTGAGGTCATACATAGAATCTGCTCGCTTCGAGGTCGTGATCCCTCGTCCGTCCGTCATTCTTCTGCCATGACATTTGTCATCGGGTCGGCCGGTATCTGTTTCGGTGCAACCTGGCCGAGGCGCGCGAGGACCAACCCCGCGATGATTGCTGCGCCACCTACAGCTTGGAGTGCGGTGACGGATTCCCCGACCAGGATCCACGCGGCGACGACCGCGCACAGCACTTCGGTCAGCGCTACCAGAGACCCGATTGTCGGCCCCAGCAGCGTGATCGCGGCGATGCCGGTGAGATAGGCAATGACAGTGCTGACCAGGACCAGGACCACCACCGGCAGCCACACGTTCACCGAATGGTCTGCCACGACTGCGTTCGAGGCCGAGAACTGGAGGGGGAGGACGCCTACGAGTCCGAGCGCGCCGATGACCACCGCACTGACCGTGAGCCCCGATGCCGCGAGCACAACTGGATGGAGATCACCGTCCGCACGTTCGGAAATGACGAAATAGACTGCAAGGCATGCCGCGGCGGCCAGTCCCCAGGCGACTCCGACGGCACTGATCTCTGCCGATCCGAAGACGTCGATCACCACGGCGGCGCCGATCAAGGCCACCGCCGCACCGAGAAGCGTCTGCACGCTCGGACGCGCGCCCTTGGTTATCCACACCCACCCGATGACGATGATCGGTGCAAGGTACTCGAGAAGCAATGCGACGCCGACCGAAAGATGTTGCACGGCATTGAAGAAGCACAGTTGAACGCCCGAGATCGCGAACACCCCGTACAGCAGTACCGTTCGCGTGTGGGTGCTCACCTGTCGTAGGCGAGGCCATTGGGTGGCTACGGCGATCACCATCATCACCAGTGCGCCGCCGGCAACGCGCGCGAACACTGCGCCGCCGGGGGACCACCCTGATTCGATGAGAGATTTCGCGAACGGGCCCGATACGCCGAACGTTGCCGCGGACAGCAGAGCGAAGATCAAGCCGTTGCGAGAGTTCACGTCGTCACCCGTCAGGAGTAAAAGCGATTACGATGCTGACATTAGGTTGATACGGCTCAGGAGTCAAAGTGCATTTTGCTGGTGACACGGAATCGGCGCTCGTCTTCGCCGCGTCGTTGGTCAACACGGCCCGCGGCGGGGCCGAACTGCTTCCGGATCAAGAGGAGCTGACACGGTTTCTCGACGCGGATCGCTGGACCGGCAGGCGGGACGGCACACCGGAGGAATTGACGGCGGTTCGTGCGCTGCGTCCACGACTGCGAAAGTTCTGGGAAGCCGCGGGAGTGGACGACGCCGTCGAGGTGGTGAACACACTGCTACTCGAATCGGGCGCGAGGCCGCGGCTCACCAGGCACGATGATCTCGGCTGGCACCTGCACGTCACCGCTGACGATTCGCCACTGGTGGACCGGATGGCCGCAGAAGCGGCGATGGGTGTGCTCGATCTGATCCGAACCGACGAATTCTCGAGGTTGCGATGGTGCGAGGCCCCGGACTGCGAAGCGGTCTTCGTGGATTTGTCGCGCAATCGTTCGAAGCGATACTGCGACACCGGAAACTGTGGGAACAGGGCGCACGTCGCCGCCTATCGTGCCCGTAAATCCGGGGCGTGACCAAGCGGCGTTCGGAGGGATAGAACCAGGCTGAGTGAATACCTTGTCGGGAGCCAGGATCGGTCTAGCGTTGTGAATTCGGAACAGATTTCGCGAAGCCAGGAGGATGGTCGGTGGCCGATCGTAGGCGTCCACTCAAGACGATGACCGGTGTCAGCGGGGCGGTGAGTATCTACGACGCCGCGATCGATCCGACGACTTCGACGGTCGCGTCCGCGATCGACGTCGCAAAGACGGCCGAGGCGAACAAGATCGATGGACTGTTTGCCGCCGACCTGCTGAGTTTCGGTGCGCAGGGCGCGATCGGTGCGCAGGAGCCGTTGATCTTCCTTGCCGCGCTGAGTGCGGTCACCACCCATGTGGGGCTCATCGCCACCGTCACGACGACGTTTCATCACCCATTCAACCTGGCACGGTTGTTCGGCACCCTGGACCACGTCAGCAATGGTCGAGCCGCATGGAATGCCGTCACTTCCTCACTCGGAGAAGAGAACTACAGCGACCTGGACCTGCCGAGTCCGGAGGAGCGGTACGCCCGAGCGGCCGAATCGCTCGAGGTGGTCAACGCGCTCTTCGACAGCTGGAAGCCCGGCGCCTTGATCCGGGGAGAGGGCTCTGCGGTGCTGGATCCGTCGAGGGTGGTCCCCATCGAGCACCGAGGCAAGTACTTCACCGTGCAGGGGCCGTTGAACATTCCATCCCTGCCGCAGCGTCGTCCGGTCCAATTCCAGGCAGGCCAATCTGCCGGGGGTATCGAACTGGGTGCTCGCTTCGCGGAGGTCGTATTCACTTCTCTCGCAACCTTCGAGGACGCGGTCACCTACACGAAGACGATCCGCGCCAGGGCGGCAGAGTTGGGGCGTGGGGACGAACTGCCACTGATTTTCAGCTCGTTCCACGCAACGTACGGCGCTACCGAAGCCGAAGTCGAACGATTGGTCAGAGAAGCCGAGGAATCGACGGACTTCGACGCCGGACGCACCAGGCTTGCCGACATGTTCGGCGGTGACGTGGATTTCTCGGAATTGCCGCTGGATCGGCCGATCCCGGAGTCGTTGTTGCCGGACCCGTCGTCGGTGAATCGACGACGGGGCCGGGTCGAGATCTTCGGCAAGCTCGCATCACTAGGAAAGACTCTGCGTGAGTTGATCATCGCGTCCAAGGACACCGGCCACTGGGCAGCGGCGGGCACCCCGGAACAGCTCGCGGACGCGATCGAGGAACGATACGACGCGGGCGTACTCGACGTCATCACGCTCGGTGACCTTGCCGATCCGCGTACACGCGATTTCGTCACGAACGGGCTGCTGCCGGAGCTGCGCAAGCGCGGAATCGTGGGATCCGACTACGTCGGCGGTACCTTTCGCGAAAACCTCGAGTTGCCACCGCTGCCACCGGTTTCCGGTGTCTAGTTGTTGGAAGCGAGTGAGCGCATGAAGAACATGAGGTTGGCCGGTCTTTCCGCGAGGCGACGCATGAAGTAGCCGTACCACTGGCTGCCGTAGGGAACGTAGACCCGCAGGTGATTGCCTTCGGCTACCAATCTGCGTTGTTCGCCGTCGCGGATGCCGTAGAGCATCTGAAACTCGAAATCCTCGGCTGTGCGTTCGGTCAATGTGGCGAGTTCGAGGGCGGCGTCGATCATGGTGGGATCGTGGGAGGCGACCATCGGGTACCCGTCACCTTCCATCAAGACCTTCAGGCAACGCAGGTACGACGCGTCGACTTCGCCGGCCTTTTGGAACGCGACGCCGGCCGGTTCCTTGTATGCACCCTTGCACAGCCGAATTCGTGAACCTGATCCGGAGAAGTGCCGGCAGTCGGCCTCGGTGCGGTGTAGATACGCCTGCAGGACCGTGCCGAGCGTCGGGAAGTCGCGGCGCAACTCTTCGACGATGGACAGTGTCGAGTCGGTGGTGGTGTGATCCTCCGCATCGGCGGTGACCCACGCGCCCACTTCGTCTGCCGCTGTGACGATTCGGTGAGCGTTCGCCAGGGCGATCTTCTCGCCGTCACCGGGAAGTGACTGCCCCAACGCGGAGAGCTTGAGCGAAACCTCCAGGGAGTGTTGCGTCCCGGCAATCTCGGAAAGCGTTGCGTACGAGCGGAGAAGGGAGAGATAGGCATCGACGGTAGCTGTTGCCTGAGCCGGATCGGTGGTGTCCTCGCCGAGGTAGTCGACCGTCACGAACCGGCCACTGGTGAGGATGTTGCGCACCGCTGACATCGCTGCGGGTTCCGCGTCCCCGGCGACGAACCTGTCTACAAGCTTGCGGGTCAAGGTCATCCCGGAGACTGTCTTCTCCAGTCGCGACGAGCGTGCCGCCGCGAGGAGCACCGGGCGCAGTGGGTTGCTCAGCGAGACGGCACTCATCAACGGTTCTCGCTCTCGGCTGGATCGACGTCCTGGTGGGGGTAACGATGATCGGTGGGAGGAACGAAGGTTTCCTTGACGGTGCGTGTCGACGCCCAACGGAGCAGATTCTGCGGCGAACCGGCCTTGTCGTTGGTACCCGAAGCCCGCGCACCTCCGAAGGGTTGTTGTCCGACTACCGCTCCCGTCGGCTTGTCGTTGACGTAGAAGTTTCCGGCGGCGAACCGCAGACCATGATGAGCTTGATCGACGGCCGCACGGTCGGTGGCGATCACGGCGCCGGTCAGGGCGTAAGCGGATCCGCTGTCGACGCGCGCGAGGATGTCGGCGTAGGCATTCGGTGCGGAGTCGTCGTAGACGTGAAGCGAAAGGATGGGACCGAAGTACTCGGTGCTGAAGGCTTCGTCGCTCGGGTCGTCACCGAGTAGGACCGTCGGTGAGATGAAGAATCCTTCACGGTCGTCGTAGTCGCCGCCTGCTGCGATGGTGAGGCTGCTGGTCGACTTGGCGCGGACGATCGCGGCGGCGTTTCGGTCGAACGAACGTTGGTCGATGACGGCGCCGCCGAAGTTCGTCAGGTCGGTGACGTCTCCGTACTTCAGCGACGACACAGTGTCGATGAACGTGTCGCCCATCTTGGCCCACAACGACTTCGGGATGAACGCCCGTGATGCGGCCGAACATTTCTGGCCCTGGTAGTCGAAGGCCCCGCGAATCAATGCCGTCGTGAGTACGTCCGGGTCAGCGGAACTGTGTGCGAGTACAAAATCCTTGCCGCCGGTTTCGCCGACGAGACGCGGATACGTCCGGTAGTTCGAGATGTTGGCTCCGACCTCACGCCACAAACGCTGGAACGTTGCGGTGGATCCGGTGAAGTGGATACCCGCCAGTCGGGGGTCGGCAAGCGCGACCTCGGACACCAAGGGGCCGTCGCCGAGAACAAGATTGATCACCCCGGGCGGGAGGCCGGCAGCTTCGAGTAGTTGCATTGTCAGGTACGCCGCGACGGCCTGCGTCGGTGACGGCTTCCAGATCACGGTGTTGCCCATCAGGGCCGGTGCTGTGGGGAGATTTCCGGCGATGGCGGTGAAATTGAAGGGAGTGATCGCGTAGACGAAACCTTCGAGTGGACGATATTCGACGCGATTCCACACTCCCGGAGCGGAAACGGGTTGGTCGGCGAGTATCTGACGTGCGAACGCGACGTTGAAACGCCAGAAGTCGATCAGTTCGCAGGGCGCGTCGATCTCGGCCTGGTATGCGGTCTTCGACTGGCCGAGCATTGTTGCGGCGGCGATGGTTTCGCGCCACGGGCCGGAAAGTAGATCGGCGGCGCGGAGGAAGACCGCAGCGCGGTCGTCGAACGAGAGGTCGCGCCAGGCCGGGGCGGCGAGTGTAGCGGCGTCGATGGCATCACGAACATCCGAGTGCGTTGCGTCCGCATACGATCCGAGCACCGAACTGTGACGGTGTGGTTGAACAACGCTCTCTCGCTTACCTTCCGCAGTTCGGTGGATGCCGCCGATGACCTGCCTGATGTCGGTCGGCGATTCGGCCAGTTCGGTCAGTTTCGTACGGAGGCGCGATCGTTCCGGGCTTCCCGGCGCGTAATTGTTCACCGGTTCGTTGGCTGGGTGGGGGACATTGGTAACGGCGTCCATGACGATCCTTCGGCAGACTCAGGAGTGGGCAGTTGTCGTGTCGTGAACCAGTCAAGTCGAAAGACGTCGGCGAGTAATCCGCTGAGCGGCCAAACATCGGTGTCCGTGTTTGTCCGATCGGCTGAACCGTTTTCGCAGGAAAATGCACTATTCTCGAAGTTGAGGCATTGCGACGGTCCGGAGAGTGGGTGGTACGTGTCTATCCGTGGGGTCAGGCTCGACGCGGTCCTTCGGGCGCTGGGCGGAGCTTTTGTCGAGCTCGTCCTCGCGCCGTCAGGTGATGACGTCTTCGTCGACTCCGTGGTGTTCGCAGAGGTCGGGGACCTCACGCGCCCCAGAACCGCGGCCGTCGAATCCTCTGAGCTCTGGCTCGCTGTCGGTATCGGCGCAGCCGAATTGGCGGCCTGGCTGAACCGCCTCGATCAGAAGGGATCAGCGCCTCGGGCCGTCATGTCGAAGGAGGCCTCGGACACGTCGGTGCGTGCGGCGGCACAGCGCGCCGGAATCGCCTTGATAGCGGTCCATCCGGATGCTCGTTGGGATCGATTGTTCACGACCATCCGGGGCGTGCTCGATCATTCGGTGTCCCGACAGGATTCGGACGACATCGTATTCGGTAGTGACACAGACTTGTTCGAGCTGGCGCAGAACGTCGCCGCAATCACGCGGGGGATGGTCAGCATCGAGGACGAGCATTCCCACGTCTTGGCCTATTCGGCATCGGGAGATGCTGCGGACGAGCTACGTCGGCAATCAATCCTCGGCCGCGAAGGACCTCGCGAATACCTCCGAAAGCTACAGGAGTGGGGCGTCTTCGAGAGCCTGCGGCGAAGTGACGACGTAGTGGAGGTGCCCGCTCACGACGACCTTGCGATCAGGCGACGGTTGGTGGTTCCGATTCGGAGAATATCCGACAATGTCAAGGGGGAGAGCGGTTTCAGCTCTGATCTTCTCGGCACGATCTGGGTGCAGGAAGGCCCGGTTCCCATTGCCGGCGATGCCGACAGCGTGCTCCGCGGTGCCGCGGCCGTTGCTGCTCGGCTGATTTCGCGCATCCGAGACGCGCCGAGTAACGAGGCGATACAGATTCAGCGGTTGCTCGGGGTTCGCGGCGGCGGTGTCGACGTTCCTTCGCTCGCGGCCTCGTTGACCATCCCGATGTCCGGACCGGCGATGGTGGTCGGAGTGGCGAGTATCGGAAACGGTGGGCTGCCGTCTTCGGGCGAACTCGTGTCGTCTTTGCGACTGCACGCCAGCGCCTTTCAGCGTGAATCGCTGGTGAGTACCGTCGGCACCCGGATCTATGTGCTGTTTCCGCGAACCCAATCCGTGAAATCCACAGTCTCGTGGACCCGCGAAGTTGTCGCGCGTTTGGACAAGGTGTCGCCTTCGGGGCTACGGGCCGCGGTCTCGTCGCCGGTTTCGACGCTTGCGGAGGTGGCCCAGGCTCGGGCCGAAGTGGATCGGGTCTTGGACGGAACGTCGGGGGATGTTCGTGTGACCACCCTCGCGGACTCGCGCACACCGGTGCTGCTGGGCGAAATCATGGACACCATTGCGGCCGACGAGCAACTGCACGATCCGAGAGTCGACGCCCTGGACGTCTACGACAGACGCAACGGGTCGAACATGCGCGAAAGCATCTCCGTTTACCTCGCACATTCGGGCGATGTCCGACGTGCATCCGAGCAGCTTCGGATTCACCCGAACACCCTCAGGTATCGGATCAAGAGGGTCGAGGAGATCACGGATACCGACCTCTCCGAGCCGTCGGCCAGGCTGTTGATGGAGATTCAGTTGGCGGCGTCTGCTCGGGCAGTGAGTTCGCCGAACCTGTCGGACCCCAGCAGTACTCTTCGCGAATGATCGACTCAGCGAAGGTGCCAGGCGCAGCGCGCGCGTATTTCGACGGCGGCGACGTCCGCGGCGTTTTCACCGAAGACGCAGTGGTTCGTGACGACGGCCGGACGTATGTCGGGATCGAAGAAATCGTGGCGTGGAAGTCGGCCGTGTCGACGGCGTTCACCTTCACCCAGAAGATCGAGTCGGTCAACACCCCAGGCTCGGCCGTTGTCGTGTCGGTGAAGGTCGAGGGTGATTTTCCCGGAAGCCCCGTCCAGTTACATCACCATTTCACTCTCGACGGTGATCGGATTTCCGCTCTCACGGTGTGCCCCTGATGCCCACCGCTGACGAACTGCTCGGGAAATCCGTCGTCGCCGATCTGGCAGGCTGTCTAGAGCGAGCCTCCGGTCACACACGCCTCGCCCTCGTTCGGGGTAGTACATCCGAATTCGACGGTATGAGTCTCGGCGAACGTACGCGCGTTGTGCGGGACGCGATGACTGCCGAACTGCCTCAGGATCTTCCGGCCTTCGCCGAGATCATCCGCCGTGCGCTTTCAGAAGAGACCTTCACCGGTTGGATGATCTGGCCGGTGACCGAAGCCGTCGCCGTCACGGCGACACGAAGTGGCTCCGAGTCGGATTTCGACGAGGGAATGGCTCTGCTTGCCGAGTTGACGTCGCGTCTGACGGCCGAATTCGCAATTCGCTCATTTCTCGAAACGAACCTTGACCGTTCGCTGGCGATCGCACTCACCTGGACCGGCCATGAAGACGAACACGTCCGGCGCTTGGCGACCGAAGGCACTCGTACTCGTTTGCCCTGGGGAAGACGAGTGAAAGAATTGACGGCGCGTCCCGAGTCGACAATCGTCATTCTCGACGAGCTGTATCGGGATGATTCGGAATATGTACGACGTTCGGTCGCAAACCATCTCAACGATCTCAGTCGTGCTGACGCTGGGCTCGCAGTATCGACTGCGAAGCGTTGGCTGCAGACACCGGATGCCAACACACTGAAAATCGTCAAACATGCATTGCGGACGTTGATCAAGGCCGGCGATCCAGATGCTCTGTCCCTCTTGGGGTTCTCGCCGCCCACCGACGTCGTGGTCGAGGGGTTCGTCATCGACCGCGAAACAGTTGATGCGGGTGGAGAACTCACCTTCGACTTCGCCGTCACGAACAATGGCAGCGAGTCCGTCACCGTCGTGATCGATTACATCGTCCACCACGTGAAGGCCAACGGGCAGACGACGCCCAAGGTCTTCAAACTGACAACACGAACGCTGGAACCCGGGGTGCCGGCCCGTATCGCGAAGAGGCATTCCTTCAAACCGATCAGCACCCGGAAGTACTACGCCGGCGAACATGCCGTCGAGGTGCAGATCAACGGCGTACGCCAGGTGCGAGGTGTATTCCGTTTGGACGCGTGAGGAGATCCGGCCTAGACGCGGAGACTGGCAAATATCGGGATCGGGGCTATGCGGACCGTCGTCCAGATCAACACGAGTGTCAAGATCACAGCCGGTGACCAGCGCAACTGATGCCAGAGCACGACGGGTCTTCCACGGGTGCGGGCGGTCGTCCACGAGACGTACGTGAACGCCAGTGCAAGCAGCATCACGAGGCCAAAGGCATTGAAACGCATCGCTGCACCGAAATCGCCGTGGATGAGGCTGTACACCATCCGAGTGCTACCGCAACCGGGACAATTGACGTTGAACAGCGCTTTGGTCGGACAAACGGGAATGACCCCACCAGGTGTGGTGGGGTCACTCCAGGAGATGAAGGCGCACAGCGCAATTGCCGTGAACGCAACTGCCGCTGGCGCCTTCAGTGCGGCGAGTCGTGATATGTCATCGTTCTCGGTGTCACCACAATTCGGTGTCATTGCAGTTCGGTGTTTGGCCGTCGATCAGTGTCGCCGGTCGGCGTCGGCGGTCACAGGGAACTCGATCCGGCAAGGACGACGACAAAAAGGAAGTACAGAACAGCGACGGCAACACCTGCGCCGACTGACCACAAGGCGAACTTCTTGGCATCGTCAGCTGATTTTCGCGCAGCGTCGAACTGACCTTGCGCCCACAAAGTGTTGACCTGGCTTGATTTGACGATCGAGACGATGCCGAGCGGGAGGCAGCAGAACACTGTCACGAGAATCGCCCAGACCAGATTGTTGTCCGGCGGAGGGCCGACCGGTTGTTGCTGGCCGTAGTACGGGTTCTGCGTCATTGGTCACCTAGCGTTCGGAGAAACAGGGCGTTCGGAGAAACACCCTCTGACGTGCGAAGAGCACGGGCAGGTGACAACATAATCCGTTTCCGAGTGAGTCAGTATCGACTGTTCGTATGACAGAGAATCCGGTTGATTTCTGATTCGGAAGGCGATCCCGAAGACGTCAGCGCATGACCTGTACCTGCTCGGCGATGTCAGCGGCCAGGGCCATCGCAGTCAGAGCGAGGCCGTTGTTGAGGTCGTATCGCAGATGCCCGACATGGCCGTCCTGGACAGCGCGGACTCGTTTCCACGTGGGCGACTCGGCTTCCACAGCGTCGGGGTTCTGTAGCAAGACGAAGTCGGCCTGGTCGAAGATCGCAAGCTCCTCGAGGCTGTAGAAAGTCGAATCCTTCCGATCAGGTGCGGCATGGGCAGCGTCGGTCAAGACGTTCAAGCCGAGGTCCTGCGCAACCGAGACGGCGAACGTGTTGTTCTGCAGCCAGATCTGACCGCTGTCTGCGCCGGCGATCGCAATCGACTTGCCTTCGAGGAGACCACCGATCTTGGCCCGCGCTTGCGCAAGTTCGGCGTTGTATCGGCGATGACGCGTTCGGCGACTTCGCGGCGATCGAGAGCCGTGAGCTGCGCGGTCATGGCCTGCTTCCACGACGAGCCCGTCGTGCCCTCGTCGACGACGAGCACCGGTGCGATGTCAGTGCCGAGCAGGCCCTTGTCCTGGTAGTAATCCCACCAGCCTTTCCCGACGACCAAAAGATCGGGGTCGTGGCTCAGTATCGATTCGGCATTCGGTTCGTTGTTCGTCCCACCGAGGCGAGCCGCGCCGGCGGGTACCTGGCGCATGAGTTGAGACTTCGGATCCCAATTGGTCGCGACGATCGGGTACTCGGCAAGTAGTGCAAAATCGAGGGCGCCTCGAGCTTCGAGTACCACGACGCGCTTGGGGTCCCGCGGGAGGCGGTAGGCCTGGTCCGCGACGACGATGTCGACCCACTCGTCGGAGGCTTCGGTGCCGCTGGATTCGCTCGAACATGCAGAGAGTGCGCCTAGTGCACCGAGCGCCGCCGCACCGGCCAGGAATCCGCGTCGTGTCAAGGAATCGATCAGACGGGTGAACTCGCCGTCCACATCTCTTGTCGACTGCAAGGGGGTATCGGTCGCAAAAGGGGACACCGTCGGGTGGAAGGTTTCGGTCGATTCGATCACAGGCATGAGAAGGCGCAGCTCCATCTGATGTTCCGGGCATTGGCAGGTGCCTGACCAACGTATTCGAATTCCGTAGCCGCAGCCTTGCTCGAAAGCGCCAATCGCTCAGCGGATTTGGCCATTCGTCACGGGCTCGTGCCACGGGACTCTCCCCTCGGATTCGGCTCGTTGTGGAGGGGCGCGCCCATCTGATCCGAACTCGAGGTATCGTGGCCGACATGCAGCGCGTCTATTTCTGGTTTAGCAGGCCGGCCCCGGGTGGGCCTGCCGGCGTAACCACGCGCTGACAACCTCCACCCAAGAGCCGGACTACAGACCGGCTCGCTGGAGTTTCTCTTCATCTCTGGGGTCGGCCTGAGAACAGGAAACCGAAAACCCCATGACTGTCACCATCGACACCACCGCAGCTTCGGACAGCCTCGACGATCAGCGCACTGTGAGTATCAGTCCGCTCGTGTCACCGGCGACCGTTCGTGCTCAGCACGCTCCGGACGAGGTCGCGGCCGCCACTGTGCGCACCGGTCGGGCCGACACCATCAACATCCTCAACGGTGACGACGATCGTTTGATCGTCGTAGTCGGTCCGTGCTCTGTGCACGATCCGGAAGCGGCGATGGACTACGCCCGCCGGTTGGCCGCCAAGGCCGAAGAACTGCGGGACGATCTGCACATCGTCATGCGCGTCTACTTCGAAAAGCCGCGCACCACACTCGGGTGGAAGGGCCTGCTCAACGACCCCCACCTCGACGGCACGTTCGACATCAACACCGGGCTCGGTATCGGCCGCAAGTTGCTTCTCGACGTGTCGAGCCTGGGCCTGCCTGTCGGCTGCGAGTTCCTTGATCCGATCATGCCTCAGTACATTGCAGACCTGGTCAGCTACGGTGCGATCGGCGCCCGGACCGCCGCCAGTCAGGTTCACCGTCAGCTGTGCAGCGCGCTGTCCATGCCCGTCGGTATCAAGAACTCCACCGAAGGCGACGTACAGGTAGCCGTCGACGGCACCCGCGCCGCGGCAGCGAGCCACGTGTTCCCCGGAACGGACCTCGACGGCCAGGCTGCCTTGATCCGTACCGCGGGCAACCCCGACTGCCATGTCATTCTTCGTGGTGGTAGCGACGGACCGAACTACGATGCCGAGACAGTCGCGGACACCCTTGCCCGCCTGCGTAAGTCGAACCTGCCCGAGCGCGTGGTCATCGACGCGAGCCACGGTAACAGCAGCAAGGACCATGAGCGTCAGGTCATCGTGCTCGACGACATTGCCCGACGTCTGACCGAGGGCGAGCAGGGAATCGCGGGCGTCATGTTGGAGAGTTTCATCGAGGCCGGCCGTCAGGACCTGACCTTGGGTAAGGCGGACGAGCTCACCTACGGTCAGTCGATCACCGACGCGTGCATCGACTGGTCCACCACCGCAGCGCAGTTGGACCGTCTGGCGCAGGCCGTTGCGGCTCGGAGGGGCTGACGCCCCCGTGCGCCTTTCTGGTAGCGCCAACTACCAAAAAGGCGCACAGGGCCGCTAGGCCAACACTTCTCGCGTGGCCTCGACCAGGCGCTCCAGCCAGGCGTCGGTGCCGACGGCGCGGCGCAGTGGCTCGTTGGGCAGTTCGATGCTGACCGGCAGTCCGGCAGGCAAAGTCGACCAGATGTCGGCCAGGGCTATGCCGCCGGTGCCGGGCACCAGACGCTCCTCGCGGGCCTGACGGATCAGCTCTGCGTCCCCAGTGGGAGCGGGGGTCGAACCGTCGCACATCTGGGCGTAGTGCAACCACTCGCGAGGGATGGACGCAAGATCCTCGAGCGTTGTCGCCGAGCGGTCGGTGTGCAATGCGTCGACCAGGACACTACGAGCCGGACCGTCTGCCGCCGAGACGATCTCGATGGCCGCACGTGCATCGGGCACCGCAGTCCACGGCATGAATTCGAGCGAAGCGACGATGCCGTAGTTCGCGCACAGTTCAGCGAGGCGGGCATAGGAGTCCGTGAGCCGAGCGCGGTCGCGGTCGTCGCCGCCCACCAGAACGGCTTTGGCTCCGAGCTGTGCTCCGGCTTCGAGCAGCGGAACGTAGTCGGTGGGGTCGAAGTCGGCTGCAAGACGGATGATTTCGAGGTCGAATACCTCGACCGGTGAATCGCCCAGTCGACGCACCAGTTCGTCCAACGACTGCTTGTCCTCGTGCAGAGGGTAGGCCGTCGTACCTGGTGCCGCGGGCATCAGACGGATACCGATGGTGTCGAAGCCGTGCTTTTCAGCCAAGGCGACGTGCTGCATCGGTGCGGTGTCGAGCACTGTGAGGGCTGCCAGTCCGAGTGAGAGTGTCATGCGTGCGCTCCAACTGTCTTGGCTCCGGCCAGTTCCCGGCCGGCCAGGTAACCGAATGTCATGGCCGGTCCGAGGTTGATGCCCCCGGACGGGTAGTGCCCGCCCATCACGCTCGCCTGATCGACGCCGACGGCGAGCAACCCCTCGATGGGGCGGTCGTTGTCATCGAGAACCTGCGACGACGAGTCCGTGACCAGTCCGGCGAAGGTGCCGAAACTCCCTGGCACGACTTTCACCGCGTAGTACGGACCCTTCTGCAAGGGCGCGAGCGACGGGTTCGGCCACGGATTGGAAGCATCTCCGGAACCTCGGTTGAACGGTGTTGTACCGCGACTGAACTCGGGGTCTTCACCGGCCACGGCCCCGATATTGAAAGCTGCGACGGTTTTCTCCAACTGCACGGGGTCGACGCCGATCTTCTCGGCCAAGTCCCGAAGAGTGCGCCCACGCGTGAGGTACCCCGAGCGCAGGTACGGCTGGATCGGGATCGGCAAGGGCTTCGCCATGCCCAGCGGGAGGTATCGCACATACTGTTGATCGGCAATCAACCACGAGCACACCTCTTCGCCCTCGGGAACCTGCTCGACCATCGCGAGTGTGTAGTCGTGATAGCCGAGTGCTTCGTTGACAAACCGCTTGCCGTTCGCGAGAACTCCGATGACACCGGGCTTTCCGCGATCGAGGATGTGCGGGAACACACCTTCCTTGCCGTTGCGGTAGCGAACGATGGAGACGGGGCAGTACGCGACGGGGGAGGCGAGGGTGCGGTCGAGTCGGCCGCCCACGGATTCGCCGAGGGTGATGCCGTCGCCGGTGGTTGTCTTCGGAGTGAGTGACCAGTGCTCGTTTCCGGTGGGGGTACGGGGGAACAGTTCACGTCGGCGGTCGATGTCCTGGGCGAAGCCGCCGGTGGCCAGTACGACGCCGCGCGTGGCAGTTACCGAGTACGCGCCATCCGGACCTTCGAGGCGGACACCGACAACGCGACCGTCATCGTCAGTCTGCAGCGATGTTGCCGACGTTTTCACCCGAATCTCGACGCCCAGATCGAGTGCCGAGCGCAGCATCATACCGACAAGCGCAGTGCCGTTGACGAGTTGCTGGCCACGACGCTTGGTGGCGAGATCGAACATGTGCTTAGTCACCCGAACACCACAGTGCACAAATGCTTTCGGCGATCGAGTCGAGTGCAGGAAAGCCTGCAGGTCGGGGCCGGCCATGATGCCCATACCGAGGAACGACGTTTCGTACAGCTGCCGACGCAGTAGCGCCGCGACATCTGGTCCGAGCTTTCGCAGACTCACCGGTTTCGGTCCGACGGAACGGTGACCCGTGCCGGCGCCCGGTGTGTCACCGTGAATATCGGCGATCTTGGCTCCGGGCACGAACTTCAGAGCAGTCTTGCGTTCGAAGAACTCGACCATCTCCGGGGCGCCGTCGAGGAGTGCATCAACTTTGGCGGCGTCGAAGTTGCCGCCGAGTCGGTTTTCCAGATATGTCCGCGGTGCCGAGCGATCCTCGACAACCCCGTCGGCGATGGCAAACATGTTGCGTGGGGTCCACATCCACCCGCCCGACCAGGCCGTTGCGCCGCCGCAGGTGTCGGCCTTCTCGACGACGAGTACCGACGCGCCGCCATGTGCTGCGGCAATTGCTGTGGAAAGCCCGCCTGCGCCGGAGCCCACGACAACCACGTCGTAGGTGAGGGGGGTACTGCTACTCATTTCTGCTCCTTGGCAGTTGTTGCGAGGGTCGGTGTCGATGTCAGCTCGACAACCTTGCCTGTTCGTGACGATTCGTAGATTGCGGCGATGATGGCAAGTGACGCGCGCGCGTCTCGACCGGTGACGGCGGGTTCGCGCCCGGTCAGGACCGCGTCGGCGAAGTCCTGAACCTGCAGGGTGTGGAAGTCGGTCAGTGCCGCATTGACCGCTCCCACATCGAGATTGGCGTCGATGTCGGCGGAGTACGGCGACTGGAACTCGACTTCGCCCGGCACGGTCCAGATTTCGTTGACACCCTCGTGCCCTTCAGGAAATTCGAGGACGCTGGCAATGGCGCCGGTGCGCCCGATCACCGTCACGCGGTTACCCAGATTGTGATTGGCACCGGTAGTCGCGGTGACGGTGGCGGTGCCGCCCGAGGCAAAGGAGATCACAGCTGACGCGCTGTCTTCGGTCTCGATGTGCTCACCGTGAGTGTGGGTGCGGATGAAGCCGCTGACCGAGACGGCCTCGCCCATGAACCAGGCCAGCATGTCGATCTGGTGCACGGCCTGTGTCATGAGCACGCCACCGCCGTCGGTGTCCCAGCGTCCGCGCCACGCATCGGTCGAGTAGTAACTAGACGGGCGGTGCAGGATCACCGACGCCTCACCGAGCATGGGTAGTCCGATCCGCCCGTCGTCGATGGCGTCGCGGATCCGACGTGCTGCCGGCCAGAATCGGCGTTGGAAGAGCACCCCGAACGTGATACCGGCGCGGTCGGCGGCCTCGATCATGCGGTCGGCGGCAGCAACATCGACTGCGATGGGCTTCTCGCACAAAACATGTACACCCGCTTCGGCAGCGGCCACGACTACCTCTTCATGTACCGGGTGCGGCGTGCAAACGGTGCAGGCGTCGAGTCCGAGGGCGAGAAGTTGCTCCACTGAACTCACGGCTGCGGGAATGCCGTGCGCTGCCGCGAACTCCTGGGCGCGTCCGAGATCGGGATCGCAGCAGCCGATCACCTCGACACCGGGGACTTGTTGCAGCGCGCGGGCATGGTTGCCGGCGATCTTGCCGCAGCCGACGATTCCGACTTTCAACGTCATCAGAAATGTTCCTCTGCTTCGACGTCCCGCGCGGCAGACTCGCCGCGGTCGAGACTGTTCAGTGCTTCGATGTCCTCGCTGGTGAGGGTGACGTCGAGTGCTGCCAGGTTCTCGGCCTGACGCGTCGGGTTCGCTGATCGCGCGACCGGAACCACACCCTGCGCGACGTGCCAAGCGAGGACCACTTGAGCTGGTGTGCAACCGATTCGACCGGCGATCTCGCTCACAACGGCGTTGTCGAGCACGTCACCCCGGCCGAGCGGACTCCACGACTGAGTGAAGATGCCAAGTTCGTCGTTTGCGCGGCGAACCGGGATCCGAGCGAGCGACGGGTCCATCTGAATCTGGTTGACTGCCGGTGCCTCGCCGGTTTCGGCGACGACGCGGCGCAGGTGGAGCTCCAGGAAGTTCGACACACCCACGTACCGAACCAGTCCGGCGTCGCGGCAGGCCAGCATCGACTCGAACGACGCGACATAGCGATCGATTCGCGGGAGTGGCCAGTGGATCAGGAACAGATCCAGCTGGTCGAGTCCCAGTAGTTCCAGACTCTGCTCGAGGGCGCCCCGAATGTCGCCGGAAACCTGGTCGTTGCCACGAAGTTTGGTGGTGACGAACAGTTCTTCTCGCGGCACACCTGATTCCGCCAGCGCCACACCGACTGCGCCCTCGTTGCCGTAGATCGCGGCGGTGTCGATGAGGCGGTACCCGGCCTCGATGCCGGAGAGAACCGAGTTCGTGGCGTCGGCACCGACCAGGGGCCAGGTTCCGAGTCCAATGGGCGGCAATGCAGTTGCCACGGGTGTGGCTGCCTGTGTGGTCATGCGTGAACCTCCTGACGTGCCGCAGCGGCGGCGGTGATCGCGACGGCAACGTCGGCTGCGGTCACGAGTGCGGCATGGATGGACCCGCCGTCACCGCTCGCGTCGCCGACGGTATGTACTCCGAGTCGTGGTGCCAGTGAACGGAGTTCGGCAAGAAGTTCCGAACGCGGCTCGACGCCTTGCGAGATCAGCAGTTCGCCCGGAGCATCGACCTCGCTCAGCACACCGGCCGTCGAAATCGTGACGCGGTCAGCGGCGACTGTGGTGACGATCGAGCTGAGGTAGGTCGTGAGGTTCTCACTTGCGGCCAGGCGCGGCAGCAGCACGATCTTTCCGCGGCGTCCGACGTCGTGCGCGATGGTTTCCTGCGGGCCGATCATCACGACCTGGGTGCCCTTCTGAAGGAGATCGTCGGCGACGGCCGCAGCCTCACGGTCGGCGCCGAAGATGGTGACAGCGGCAGGAGCTGGATCGCCGGAGACGAGGAATTCGCGGACGTCGCGAACGGTACGGGTTGCTGCTCCGGGGAGATCGACCACGGGGCCGACGCCGCCGGCGGCAAGAACTATGGCGTCGAAATCGACACCGGAGAGCAAAGCAGCATCTACCCGGGTCGAGGTGTGGCAGTGGACCCCGAGTTCAGCCAGTTCCGCGGCGTACCAGTCCACGATCCGTCCATATTCGGGATACTCGTGAAGCTTCGATGCCAGAGCGAAGTCGCCACCGAGGCTGGGTCGCTCGTCGTACAGGTCGACGCGGTGACCGGCAAGTGCGAGGTCGCGGGCAGCGGCCATTCCCGACGGCCCGGCACCGATGACGGCGACCCGCACGGTGGCATCAGCCGGCTTTGTAGGCTGATCCAATTCGCGGCCGACCCACGGGTTGACGGAGCAGGGAATGGGGCCGGCGGCCAGGCTGTCGATGCAGTAGTTGCAGGCAATGCAAGGGCGGTACCGGCCACCGTCGATGGCGCGATTCGGGAAGTCCGGATCTGCGTGCAGCGTACGAGCCATGCTGACGAAGTTCGCCTGCCCGGATTCGATGATCCGCGCAGCGATCTCCGGCGACGTGATGCGTCCGGCCACTCCCACCGGGATGTCGAAGTCGCGCTGGTACTGCTCGGAGTACGGCGCGAGGAGACCGCGCGACCATTCACCGGGCTGGATGATCCACTGTCCCGCTTCGTAGTTGCCGGCCGAGACGTCGAGGAAATCGAGTCGGTCGGTGTCGATGGCGCCGATGCGAGCGCGAGTCATCTCGGCGTCGAGTCCGCCGTCGATGCCTTCGAAGGCTGAGAATCGGAGTCCCAGAGTGATTCCCGGTGCGTGCTCGTGGACGGAGGCGATGACCTTGTTGACGAACAAGGTGGGGTCGGCCCACTCGTCGTCGCGGTGATTGTAAGCAGGGGAGAGGAACTGGTGGATCAGATACCCGTGGCCACCGTGCAGGGAGATGACGTCGACGCCGGCCTGCTGGCAGCGCGCTGCGGCTTCACCGAAACACTCGATGATGTGCTCGATGTCGTCGCCGTCGAGTTGTTCTGGCATCTCGCCGCCGACAACCAAACACGGAATCGGTGTCGGGGCAACGGGAACAAACCCGCTGACAGAACCTTGCGCCGTGCGACCACCATGGTTGAGTTCGACTCCGACGAGCGCTCCATGCGCGTGAATAGCGTCGACCATCTTCTTGATGCCCGGAATCCGTTCGTCGACGTCGACGCCCATCTGCCGGATGCGACCCTTGCCGTCGGCACGCACGTAGCTCGCTTCGGTGAAGATCAGTGCAGCACCACCTTCGGCGCGGCGAGCGAGGTACGCGATGTACTCGTCCGTCATGGTGCCGTCGACTTCGCAGTAGTTGCGTTCCATCGGGGCCGACACGAACCGGTTCCGGAGGCGGACGCTGCCCATGTCGAGAGGTTCGGCGAAAGGCGCAGTCACATTCATCAGTGCTCCTGGTACTTCGCGAGAAAGTAGGTGTTCGGTTGTGCTCATGCGCATGCCGTCTCGGAGAGCAGCTCGCTCAGATGGCTGCGCATGCGATCCGTATCGGCTTCGACACCAGTCAGGAGTGTGAAGGTGTCAGAGGCTTGAGCCACCAGCATCTGCCCACCGTCGAGAACTGCGCATCCGAGAGCAGCTGCAGCGTCGAGCAATTCGGTGCGCATCGGTCGATAAACGATGTCAGCGACCCACAATCCGGAATGCAACGCCGCAGGGTCGAAGGGAGTTCCGGGGTGACCCACCATGCCGATCGGAGATGCGTTGACGACGCCGTCGCACGTAGTCAGGTTGACGGCGATCTCATCGATCGCCAAAGCCGTTGTGCGCGTGCCAGCGAAGGCCGAGGCGACGCGAGAACACACATCGGCAGCGCGAGCGGGATCAATATCTGCGATGCGAAGATCCGTGGTGCCGGCGGCGGCGAGTGCGTATGCCACAGCGGAACCCGCCCCTCCTGCCCCGGCAAGCACCACTCGGTCCAAGGCGGCGTCGGGCAAACCGCGTCGCAGTGCGGTGAGGAATCCGCTGTGGTCTGTGTTGTGGCCGATCAAACGGCCGTTGTCGACCACAACCGTGTTGACGGCACCGAGCAACCGCGCGTTGTCGGACAGCTCGTCGAGCGCGTCCACGACAACCTGCTTGCACGGATGGGTGATGTTCAGTCCGGTGAAATCGCCCGCGACGGCGCCACGCACCACCTCACCGGTTTTCTCGACCGAGATGTTCAGGTTCTCGAGGTCTACCAGTTCGTAGCTGTAATCGTCGAGTCCCAGTGCTGCTGCTTCGTGTGCGTGCAACGCGGGCGAGAGGGAAGTCGAGATCCCGGCTCCGACAAGGCCGATTCGGTGACGTGTGAATTCGGTAGTCATGACATTCTCCTGCATAAGTGGGGACGGCCCCTCGCGGCAATTCAGCGCGAGGGGCCGGTCCGGTCAAGCGTTGTTGCTGGTGAGCTCTGAGTCCTGCTTGATCGGCAGGCTCGGCTTCGGTTGGCCCAGATCAGCTGTGGGCGTGCGGTACGTTTCCGGTCCGGTCATTGCCGCGATGGCGGAGACGACGGCGAAGCCCAGGCACATCCAGGCAACCGGTGTCCAGTTGCTCTTGTCTCCGGCTGAAATCGCCTGAGCGATAGCCGGTGTGAAGCCGGCAACAAGGAGTCCGAGCATGAGGCTGACGGCCATTCCGGTGTATCGGACCTTCGCGGGGAACTGCTCCGGGAAGTACGCCGGGTACGTGCCGTTGGGCATGGCGTAGAAGATGCCGATCATGACGATTCCCGAAGCGAAGACCATGGGGACGCTTTGGGTTCCGATCGAATGGAAGAAGACGAAGATCATCAGGCCGGCTCCGATCGCGCCGACGACGAAGATGGGCTTGCGTCCGTAGCGATCCGAGAGGATGCCGAACAGCGGCTGAGTCAGTACGGCAACAAAATTGGCGGTCGCGATTGCCCACAGCATCGTGGAGCGCTCGAAGCCGGATTCGACGGCGTACGCCAGAGCGAAGACGTTGACGATGGTGTTGATCATCGCGAAGGTCGAGCTCATGCTGATACGGATCACGGTGCGCCAGTGCGAGCGGAACATCTCGACGACGGGAATTCCGGCCGTCTCGTCCTGTTCCTTGAGTTCCTCGAATACCTCCGGCTCATCCAGGGCGCGACGTAGCCACAGGGCAACGACGGTCACGATGATGCTGAGCCAGAAGGGAACTCGCCAACCCCACGAGTAGAGGTCTTCGTCGGGCAGGCTCGCCACTGGGATGAATACCAGGCTGGAGACGACGATGCCGAACATGATCCCGCTCATGGTGAACGAGGTGAAGAACGAACGACGGTGATCCGGCGCGTGTTCGAGCGTCAGTGCGGAAGAGCCGGGTGATTCACCGCCGGCAGAGAGCCCTTGAAGTAGGCGAAGCAAGACGAGAATGATCGGCGCGGCGATGCCGATCTGGTCGTAGGTCGGCAGGCAACCGACGATGACCGTCGCAACACCCATGAGGAGCAGGCAGGCGAGAAGCGCGTTCTTGCGTCCGTACCGATCGCCGAGGTGACCCCACAGCACCGCGCCGAGCGGGCGGGCGACGTAGGCGACACCTAAGGTGCTGATCGAGAGCAGGGTTGCCGTTGATCCGCCGCCGGGGAAGAAGATCTTGGGGAACACCAGCGCGGCCGCGGAGCCGTAGATGAAGAAGTCGTAGTACTCGAGGGTGCTGCCGAGGAAGCCCGAAACGGCGGCGCGGCGCGCGTTCGCATTCGGATGTTCCTCGGTCGCGTTCGTGGATCCGGTGGAGGTGATCGGAGGTGCCATGTGAAGTCCTTTCGTCCCGATGGGCCGGCCGTGGCGGCACGTTTGGAGATGCACCACGCATCGGTGACGTCCCTCACCTTTCGGCGGCTGAGACGACAGTGCCACGAAGGACTATGGCGCGTCCAACACTAAATGAGTCTCAGATAATGACGTTTTTGGTCTCAATCTCCGGCGTCGGCAGAATTTCCTCGGATGTCTCCAATGCGACGGCGAGCGCATCGGTCATGTGCCGCGGTGACCAGGCAATTCCGTGATTCATGAACGTCGGCTCGCCGGTGAGTGGGACGAACACACTGCCAGGTGGGGTGATAGCAGCCATACCGGACGTCATCAGCGCTACACCGACGCCGGCGGCAACGAGCATCAGGATCATGTACGGATCGGTGATCTCCTGAACCACGCGAGGCCTGAAGTCTGCGTTCATGCAGGCGCGCATCGCGGTTTCCTGGAGGGCCGAGCCGGCCGAGAGCGGGGTGGTCACGAATCCGTCGTCGGCCAATTCGCGGAGGTCGATCGCGTCTCTCTCTGCGAGGGGATGGTCGATCGGAAGCACAGCGCCGAATGCCTCCCGTCGGATCAGTCGGGTAGACAGTGATGCGGATTCCACGGGTAGTCCGACGAAGGCGAGATCGAGGGCGCCGCTCTCGAGTTGGATGACCGCGTCGCGCGTCATGATCCGGCCGAGGAGTGTCAGTTCGACTTCCGGATAACGCTGACGCAACGCGCGTGTCAGTGGCGGAAGTGCTTGATAGTTGAGCACTCCGGTGAACCCGATTGTGACTCGTCCGTAGACGCCTCCCGACGACGCGCGCGTAGCGTGTCGTGCCGTCTCCATGTTCTCGATGACGCGATAGGCGTGGGGGAGAAAGGCATGTCCGCCGGATGTGAGTGCGACGCTGCGAGTGCTTCGTTCGAACAACTTGACGCCGATGTCCTTTTCGAGCTTTCGGATCATCTGGCTGAGCGGCGACTGGGCCATCTGGAGCCGTGATGCGGCCCGCCCGAAGTGAAGTTCTTCCGCAACCGCGACAAACGCGTGCAACCAGCGGGTTTCCATCGGCAAGGCCTCCAGGTATTTGACGTTGACAACAAACGCCATATATTCAGAATTTCTACACAGTGTGACGGCAATTATGCCTGTTTGCAACATAAATTGAGTGCGTAGCGCACAGAAACTCAGGAGTGAATGCGATGCAGGGTTACCCAGAGGGTGTCACAGCGCTCGTTACCGGCGGTGCGAGCGGAATCGGCGCCGCCAGTGCAAAGCTGTTGACGGAGAGGGGAGTTCGGGTGGTAACGGCAGATCTTGCCGAAGGCGCGGACGAACAACTCGACGTGAGTGATCCGACAGCAGTCGATGCGCTTCGAACCAGGCTCCGCAGAGTCGACATCTTGATCAACAGTGCGGGAATCGTAGGACCATCAGCGCCACTCGTCGACGTCGACCTCGCGGCTTGGCAGCGTACGTTCCGCATCAACGTCGAAGGGACATTCCTGATGTGCCGGGCGTTCGTGCCGGGGATGGTTGCGTCGGGGTGGGGGAGGGTCGTCAACCTCGCAAGTATTGCGGCCAAGGACGGAAACCCGAATCAGAGTGCATATTCCGCGTCCAAAGCGGCCGTCGTCGCGCTGACGAAATCACTCGGCAAAGAGGTCGCCACCACCGGTGTGCTGGTCAACGCGATAGCTCCGGCGGCCGTGGAAAGTCCTATGAATGCCGGCACCGATCCGGCCATCCTCGCCCGTTCGCAGTCTTTGACGCCGATGGCGCGAATGGGGAGGGCCGACGAGATTGCCGAACTGATCTCCTGGCTGTCGTCGTCGGCGGTAAGTTACTCGACCGGCGCCGTGTACGACGCCAGCGGCGGCCGTGCAACATACTGAATTACCTTCTGGGAGAAATCGATCAGAACCGGAGCAGTGACTGCCACAGTTCGCGAGATGCGTCCTGGTACTCGAGCATGTGCGAGATCAGTTCGCGCAGTGGCTGTGTCGGTTCGAGTTCTTCCGGAAGGAGCGGATTGCGCACGATGACCGCGATCACCGCGCTGCCCAGAGCAAGTGATTCGCGGGCCGCCTCCTCGCGACTGATTGTCGCCAGGCGTGTTTGCGCCTGTGTGAGTGCTTCACGGGCCTCGGCGATGTCGGCCAACAGTGCTTCCGAGTTCCAGAGTGTGCGGATTGTCGAATCATCCTCGGGGGCAAGGTGAGCGATTTCCATGACGGCCGATTCGGGGGCGGCGCCGAGTCGGCGGAGAGTGCGGCGGGCGCTGTCCGTGCCGCCGAGGAGATTGTTCGGACGGACTGCGAGTGTGGGCTTCCACTCCTCGTAACCCGCCAGTCGCAGCGCTTGATCGTGCCGGCGGGCGGCAGTGCGGTCGCTTCGTTTGAGCCCCGAGTGCTCGACGGCGATCCAGGTGCCGTCCCAGGGGCGTATGCGATCGGTACGAGTTCGCCACCCCTCGACCTCGCTGTAGGTGGGGATGCCGTCCGGGTTGAGGACGTACGTTCCACGAGCGGTACGACGCAGTTTGTTCTCGCGGCACAGTCGGCCCGCTGCCACGCGAATGCTTGATGCGCTGACGCCGACGATCTCGCCGGCCCGGGTCAGCACAGCGGTGCTGAACTCGGTGTCCGGGCCCGCTGTTGCGAGGTCCAGCACAACTCGGGTTGCGGACATTCCTCGATCAGTTTGTAACAACTTTTGAACAACTCCTGACAAATTCTGTTACAAGTGGCATGGTGGGTACCGGGAAACCTTATCCGCGAGCAGTGAGGAAATATCGTGACCGACTCCGATCGACCAGGTGGCGATGTCTATGTGGAGCGTGACGGTGGCGTCACTGTCATCGTGATGAATCGCCCTGATCGCAAGAATGCGGTGGACGGGCCGATGGCGGCGCAGTTGCGTGATGCCTTCCTGGAATTCGAGTCGGACGAGAGTCAGAAGGTGGCAATTCTGTGGGGTGCGGGCGGCACATTTTGTGCCGGTGCGGATTTGACCGCAGTCTCCGACCCCGCGCGCGTGCACGAGTTGCATCCGGAAGGCGGCGGCACCGGCCCGATGGGGCCGAGTCGGTTGGTGTTGTCCAAACCGTTGATCGCCGCCGTCAGTGGATACGCAGTGGCCGGAGGGCTCGAGCTTTCATTGCTCGCGGACCTGAGGATCTGCGAGGAGGATTCCGTGTTCGGAGTCTTCTGCCGGCGCTGGGGAGTTCCTCTCATCGACGGCGGGACCGTGCGACTGCCGCGAATCGTCGGGCAGGGGCGAGCGCTCGACATGATCTTGACCGGTCGCCCGGTCGACGCTTCGGAGGCGTTGGCCTTCGGACTGGCCAATCGTGTTGTTCCAGTGGGGCAGTCACTCCAGGTAGCCAAGGAGCTTGCGCACCAGTTGTCCGCTTTCCCACAACTCTGCATGCTCGCGGATCGCGCATCGGCCTACCGATCTTTTGATCTACCACTTGCCGAAGCACTGCGCGCCGAGGGTGTCGCAGGAAATCCCATTGTCATCGCCGAAGGTGTGCGCGGCGCTGCTGCGTTCGCCGCGGGCGCCGGCCGGCACGGCCGATTCGAGAACAACCCGAATTCGAACGAGGAAACTGAACCATGATGCCCGTAACCCGAGATCTGATCGCCCGTGGTGCGCGACAGCACGGACCGCGAACAGCCGTCGTTTTCGGCGATCGATCGATGACGTTCACGGAAGTGGACGAACTCAGCAGCCGATTGGCGCATACATTCATCGCGCTCGGTATCGGGCGTGGCGCACGGGTTGCATTGCTGGTCAACAACTCTCTTGCCAGCGTGCCTGTCGATTTTGCGTGTGTCAAAGCTGGCATCAACAGGGTTCCGCTCAACTCGCGACTCTCGCTCGACGAGCACGCACGAATGCTCGAGGACACCGACACCTCGCACGTCGTTTTCGGTACTGACCTTGCCGGCCGAGCTGCTGAACTGTCCGCCAGGTTCCCGGATCGGACGTTCGTCGGGCTGGAAACAGGTGCGGAGGGGCAGCTTTCGCTGTTGGATCGAGCACAGGGCATGTCTTCGGCCACTCCGGACGTCGAGGTAGATCCCGACGACGTGATCCTGACGCTGTTCACTTCCGGGACCACGGGAACGCTGAAGGCCGCGCAGCACACTCAGCGCAGCTACGCCGGAATCTGCCGCAATGTTCTGCTCAATCTGCTTCCGGCGACTCAGGACGACACGATGTTGCACGCAGCATCACTGATTCACGCCAGCGGTGTCTTCGTGCTTCCATTCTGGCTCCGTGGCGGTAAGACCGTCATCCTCCCCGGTTTCGACCCGTCGACCTTCTTGGACTCGATAACCGAGCATCGGGCTACGGCAATCAATCTGGTGCCGACGATGATTCAGATGCTCCTCGAACGCCCTGATTTTGCGAGCGCAGACATCTCGAGTCTGAAATCCGTGATCTACGGTGCGTCGCCGATGCCGCTGGCCACCATCGAACGGGCGATGCAGGCGTGGGGGCAACACCGTTTTCTCCAGTACTACGGGCAGACCGAGGCACCGCTGTGTATTGCAGTCTTACGGCCCGAAGATCACACGGAAGATCGCCTGCTGTCCTGTGGTCAGCCGGCCATCGACGTCGAGATCAGGCTGCTCGACGGCGAGGGAAACGAAGTGCCCCAGGGAGAACCGGGTGAAATCGTGATCCGCTCGCCATCGGCGATCGCCGGATACTTCAATGCACCGGAACTGAATGCGGACACCTTCACCGAAGACGGCTGGGTTCACACCCGTGACATCGGTCAGTTCGACGCCGAAGGATTCTTGTTCTTGAAGGACCGAGCTTCGGACATGATCATCAGCGGCGGATACAACGTCTACCCCCGTGAAGTCGAGGATGCACTCCTGACGCATCCGTCCGTCCGTGAGGTCGCCGTGGTGGGTACCGCCGACGCCAAGTGGGTGGAGGCGGTCACGGCTGTGGTGGTACTCGAGGACGGGACCGTCGAAAACGACGTACTGCAAGCATCATTGGTCGCGCACGTCGGCGAGCGACTGGCGTCGTACAAGAAGCCGCGTCGGGTTGTTTTTGCAGAATCCATACCGAAGACGGCCGTCGGCAAGCTCAATCGGAAGGCGCTGCGAGACGAACTCCGCGACGCTATCTAACTCCGCGAGTGCGGAATTGAACGCTGATTCTCGGCCCGAGGGCCCGCGCACTCTTCGGGACACAGTGTTCCCACGTGCGTTGGCAGGATCCGCCCATGACGAGTAGATCTCCGTGTCCGAGATTGAAGCGGATGGATTCGCCGCCCCCACGAGGGCGCAATAGGAGCGGGCGAGCCGCACCGAGAGACAGGATGGCCACCATCGTGTCCTCGGTGCGACTTCGTCCCGTATCGTCCCCGTGCCAGGCAACGCTGTCGGAACCGTCGCGATAGAAACAGAGACCCGACGTGGCGAATGGTTCACCGAGTTCGTCGAAGTAGTGACTGCTCAGCGCGTCTTTGGCTTCGGTGAGAAGTGCGTCCGGCAGTGGTTGATTCTCTGCGTAGAAACACACCAGACGAGGGACGTCGACAACGCGGTCGTACATCTGACGCCGTTCGGAACGCCACGGCACCGTAGCTTCCAGATTGTCGAACACGGCCTCCGATCCGGTCAGCCAGGCCGGGCGATGGTCGACCCATGCGCCGGCGGTGAGAATACGTCGCTGCACCGTGCCGTCGAGATCGGCCAAAGAAACGCCGAGGTCACCGTTGTCGAACAGAGACGGTTGCATCGTGGCGGGCATAGGCTCCACCGTACACCGAAATCGAACATATGTTCCCATGAATTTTGATTGCAGTGCTGGACGGCTGTTCATCCTTGCTGGGTGATGTCCGTCGGCGTGAACCTTTGAATACTGTTCTCACGCTATTTCGCCGAAGAAGGGGACGTCATGACTGCTCCGCACCAATCTCATGCGAACCATCCTGTCCGACAGGGCTTTGCCATCGGGACCACGGTGGCGGCAGCCTGCCTGCTCTTCGTCGCGGGAATCGTCGCGTTGCTGCAGGGCATCGCGGCTCTCGCAGACAACGACCTGCTGATCGTCGGAGTCAATTACACCTTCGAATTCGATGTCACGACATGGGGTTGGATCCACATCGTGCTCGGAATCATCGGCATCGCGGTGTCGCTGGGATTGTTCGTCGGCATGGCGTGGGCCCGCGGGATGGCATTCGTCATCGCGGCACTTTCGATCGTGGCGAATTTCCTGTGGATGCCGTACTACCCGCTGTGGTCGATCGTGATCATCGCCCTCGACGTCGCTGTGATCTGGGCCGTCGCGACCTGGCGACCTGACGAGGTGTGATCCTCTGACCGAAGTGAGTGGTTCACCTGCGGTAGGTGAACCACTCACTTCGCTGTGTCCGGGCCTCCACGGTTGGCCTCATCCCTACGCGGCGTCAGCGCCGTTTCGGTGACTCGCGATCCTGGTTCTCGCGCGGACGCATGTCCTTCGTCGATCGGTGTGGGAAGCCATGGATCATCGAGCAAGAGATCCAGCAGATCACTACCGTTGCGATTCCGAGTCCGATCGACGCGAATGGTTCCTGCGTAGCCAGCCAGACGCTCAGTCCGATTGCCGTCCCGACGATCAGAATCAGGATGGTGTCGAGTCGTGTCGTTTGCATCGAAATCATCGCCTGGCACAGATAGTTTCTGGCGGCCCGCTGGTTTTGGCGGCCCGCCGCCCGGCGAGTGACAGCCGGGGGCAGACCTTGCGCGGCTGACCCCTCGCTCTGGAAATCGCCGCCGCAAGTGATCAATACCCGCGAAATTCGTCTGCGAAACTCTTGGCAGGAAGAACAGGACCTTATGCCTCAAGGCCCGACATGCCGGGCCTTGACTATGACGTAGCGTCATAGTTAATGCTGTTCGTATGCGAATCAGCGACGTGGCCAGTGCGGCAGGCACCACTCCGCGGACCGTTCGGCACTATCACCGACTGGGGTTGCTGGCCGAGCCGAGACGACTGTCCAACGGTTACAGAACTTACGAACTTCCCGATCTGGTCAGGCTGATGCGCATTCGTTGGCTCACCGCCGCCGGCATTCCACTCGGATCCATTGCCGCGATGATCGAACCGACGCCGATCGATGCACGAGAACCGGACGACTTCGCCGAAGATCTTTCCTCCCTGATCGCGGAGATAGACCGGAAGCAGCGCGTCCTCGCAGACCAGCGAGTGCGCCTCCAGGAAATGCTCACGGCGCGAGGTGCTGGGAGGGTGGTCTCGCCGCTTCCGATGGAGCTGCTGTCGGCGTTCGACGAGTTGATCGCGTCGTCCCCCACGGGTTCGGTGCGACGCTTGTTCGAGCGCGAACGTGACATGTGGGAATTGGTGGCGATCTCGGGAGCAGCGCCACACGAACTGTTCTCCACGGCTGCGCGATTGCTGTCCGACGAGGGCGACCGGAAGAGAATTGTCGATCTGTACCGTCGTTTCGCCGCTCTGGCTGGGCGCGAGGTAGCCGAGGTTGCAGACGAGATCGCGTACTTGTCGGACGAACTGGAGGAATCACTGGACGGGGTGCTCGGCGATGTGTACGCAGACGGAGACTCCGCAGGCGTGGGATTCTCGGTTGGGATCGCTGATCTGGTGCCTGATTCAGCGCAACGTGAAGTGGTCGCGCGCGTCGCAACACGTCTCATGTCAGGCGGTACGGCGTGATCCGATCACTGTGGTTGCTCTCGACGGGTCGGAGAGACGGAGGTTCCAGTGATACAGCGACTTTCGGCTACGCGAGGGGGACAATGTCGATACCGGTGGCATTTGTTGCGGCGAGTGTGATCGAGGCCGTGGCGATTCACTTCCTGGTGCCGTGGCAGTGGCTTCGCGTCGTGCTGCTCGTTGCAACGGTGTTGTCGCTGATTGCGATTGGCGGTTGGCTTGCCGGACGCGTCGTGCACCCGCATCTCGTCTCGGCTCGAACGGTGGTGTTTCGTTCCGGCACGGGCATTCGAGTCGAGGTGGACCGATCACGGATTTCGCGGGCGAGCATGGTCCGAAGGTTCGGTGAGACAGCAAATGTGATTGTCGACGATCGCTTGGTTCTGCCGGGGCCCGACGGCACTGTCGTGGACATAGACTTCGATCGGCCGCTCTCGGTCACGCTCCCGAAACGGCTGTCGAAGGGATCTCGCTCCACTCTGATCGGTGGGTTGCGGTTGCATGTCGATCAACCCGGCGAATTCTGTGCAGCGTTGTCGCGGGACTGAACTCGCAAAGATCGTCTGGAGTCGGTCAGAGCGGAGACCTCGATGGAAGACCTTCAGGGAAACGGCTCGACAACCAGCCACTGCACCGTGCCGCCGACATTCCACAGTGCATCGGGGTTGTCGAGCGAGGCCGCGTAGGTTGTCGCAGCTCGGTTGCCGGCGATCTCACCGCTCTCACCCGACGGCGGGTTGGGCTCGAGGAATTCGGAGGGGTGCGGCCCTGGCCATGCAGGCACGTCGAACGGGGAAATGCTGGTGTCGATGAGGCCAGGTCGATGCACGGTCACCCGGTCGGGAACTTGCTTGGTTTCCGCCGCCACGGCGATGCCTGGTCCTTCGGCAGCTTCGCCGTCGCCGCTACCGCAGCCTGCCACTGCAAGAACAAGTCCCGTGATTGCCACACCCACTACCGCATGACGTATCCGCACCGTTTTCTCCTAGCCGGGGCTCACCCCGTTCGAACTCCACTATTGCATCTCGCCAACTCCGCGGGATGCGTCTTTCGATAAATGTGGGAAACGCACTGAATGTGCTCGACAGGAGAATTGGATTGTACTGTGAGCCATGCCGACCCTGCTTCGACGTGCAATCAAGATCGGCGCGGTAGCGCTGGCAACGATTGTGGTGGCGGCCTACCTGTATCTGGCCTTCACTTATCGCAGCGCTGATGTCTTTGCGCCGCCAGGGCGCATCGAGTCTCTCGGCCGGACCTACCTGATCAGCAATTTCCCGCCGCGCACTCGTGAAGATCTCGAACAGCGATTCGCGCAGGGCCATCGTGAGCAGTACACCTTGGAACAAGTGAGTTCCGTATTTCCGTGGCGCGCTGTCTACCAGTGGCAGAACGACCAGATCCGCGGCCAGGCGACGTCGAGCGCGTACCTGAAATGGGGCGAGACGTACATCAGCTATTCGCTTTCGGGTGGCCCATGATTCTGCGTAGACCGAGTCGAACTCACATCGCTTCGTCTGCTGTCGCTCGTCGTGCTACTGCTGCACCGGACTGAGCCTGCCACCGTTCTTCGATGCGGCCGTACCGCCACACGAGGAGGGCGATCATCCATGTGACGACGAAGAGTCCGACGATGATGAAGCCCATCGCGCCGAGATCCAAGTTCCCGATGGCGCCGAGAATCCCGTCGTGGATGTCGAGTTTGTCGGTGAAGATCGAGATGATTTCCTGGGTCCCGATCAGCAGGGCGACTGCCACCGAGAGTCCGGTGATCACCATGTTGTAGTAGATCTTTCGGACCGGCTGAGCAAATGCCCAACCGTAGGCGAAGTTCATGAACGATCCGTCGATCGAGTCGAACAGAGACATCCCGGCGCAGAAGAGGATCGGCAGAACGAGGATCGAATACCACGGGAGCCCTGTCGCCGCCGCGCCGCCGGCGATCACCAACAGCCCGACTTCGGTGACGGTGTCGAATCCCAATCCGAACAGTAGGCCGACCGGGTACATGTGCCAGGGCTTGCGAACCATCTTCATCACCGGGCCCAGAATCTTGTTCAAGGCGCCGCGGCTGTCGAGTTCCTTCTCGAGTTGTTCCTCGTCGAAGGTTCCGGCCTTGTACTTCGTGTACACCCGATGAATCCCGATGAGAGAGACAAGGTTCAAGATTCCGATCAAAATCAGGAACGTGCCGGAAATGGTGGTGCCGAACAAGCCGGTCCACTTCTCCAGATCGGAGTTGTCGTCGGAAAGGCTGGTGGCCAGTTGCCGCACACCCAAAGCCAAGAGGGCGACGAGTACGAAGACGATGGTCGAGTGTCCGAGCGAAAACCAGAACCCGACGGACATCGGTTTCTTGCCGTCCGCTACCAACTTCCGAGTGGTGTTGTCGATAGCGGCGATGTGATCGGCGTCGAAAGCATGGCGCATGCCGAGCGTGTACGCCGTTACGCCGAGTCCGACGCCGAAGACACTGCCTTCGATCGTGTAGTGGCCGGGGACAACCAGGCCGAGAAGAACTGCCCACCCGACGACGTTGAGCGCTACGACGGTGACGGTCATCCCGATGATGCTTCGACGCTGGCCTCGATCCAGACTGTGCCAAGCACCGGCGATTCGAGTGCCTGTCGTGGTCATTATCGTGGACATCGAACCTCACCGATCTTTCAGTCGCGGCCGGCGGCCACGCTACTGAAATCGTATAAGTGTTCAACTGTTCAGATAAGCGCCTGGAGGTTACAAATTGCCCATTCGGGAGTAAAGATATTTTGCTCGTCGATGGGAATGCTCAGGCGAACACGGTATTGACCAGCGCGACGTAGATCGTCGTTCCGACGACGATGCTCAGGACGGCATTCTTTCGCCAGAGGTGCGCGGCGATCGTGGCGCACACTGCAATCAGTTCGGGTAGGCCGTGAGAAGGGGCGGTGATCGACACCCCTTTGAGTGAATACATCACGAGGATCAACATGACGCCTGCCGGCATGTAGATGCCGAGGTAGCCGACCAGGGCGGAGGAGCGCAGCGGCATGAGCGCGGCGAAGGGGATTGCGCGCAGCGCGAAGGTGACCACGGCCATGACTGCGACCGCCGCAAAGATGTACGAGGTGTCAGGCATCGATCTTCGCCTTTCGTGAGTCGTAGACAAAGCGCCCGATCAGGAAGAGCACGAAGGCGCCCATTGCAATTGGCAGCATGTGGTCCGGCGCTGCGAGCCGGGCGACCAGAGCGCAGGTGACCGCGGCGACCGGCACCGCGAATCCGTTTTGTGCGCGAATCGCTTCGATCGAGAGGACGACGAACAACGCCGTCAGGGCGAAGTCGAGGCCGACGATCGAGTCCGGAATCCACTGTCCTGCTGTCGCGCCCAGAATCGCGCCACCGATCCAGTAGCCGTGCAGGTACAGCTGGGAGTAGACGATGACGCGTCCGGTGAGTGCCTTGGGATCGGCAGTTACCGACATCGCATAGGCCTCGTCGGTCAGCGCGAACATGCTGTAGAAGCGGGCGAAGGGGTTGCGAATCTTTTCCAGCGGAAAACTCAAGGCGTAGAACACATGTCGAAAGTTGACCAGCAGTGCGGTCAGAGCGACGTACGGCAGCGGTGTCATGGCCGCGACCATTCCGACCGCGAGAAACTCCAGCGATCCGGCGTAGATCAGCGAGGTGAAAGCGACTGCCCACCAAGGGCTGAGCCCTTGTTGGACCACAAGAACACCAAGTGCGATCCCGAGTGGGAGCAGGCCGAATCCAACCGGTAGCGACAGCTGGAAGGCGTGCCGCCACGCCGGGGTTCGCGGTGGGAGTTCGACGGCTGGTGCGGCCGTCGACGATGCTGGTTCGATCACGACGCAAATCTATAACAAAGATCGAGGTGATCGATTGCTCAGAATGCCCACATATTGAACAGTGCGCAATAATAGTGCGATGGATGCCATGGATGACGCAATTTTGTTTCACCTACGCCAGGACTCGAGTTTGACCAATACCGAGTTGGCGGATCTGGTGGGTCTGACACCGTCCCCTTGCCTGCGCCGCGTGAAAAAGCTCGAAGCCGACGGAATCATCACCGGGTACCGCGCGATCGTCAGTCAGGAAGCGCTTGGCCGAGGATTTCAAGTGATCGTCACCGCCGAGATCGGAGTCAACGACCAGGCCACCATCGAGGACTTCGAATCCCAGGTCGCCGCCTTCGACGAAGTGATCGAATGTCGGCGATTGTTCGGAATTCCCGACTACTTCATTCGCGTCGCGGTGAAAGATCTCGCGACGTACGAGAACTTCATGGTCACCAAGCTCAGCGGGCTTCCGGCTGTCTCGCGGGTGACATCGTTGATCACCATGAAGACCATCAAGAGTGTCGACTGATGCCCGGGCTCGGCTGAACCTTCACAGGTGTCGGTGGTCGGCGTTAACGTCGGAACATGGGTAATAAATCAATAGGGAGGTCATAGGCGTAATCTGGGGTAATGACCTCAAAACAATCCCTCACCAGGGCAATCATCTACGTACGGGTCTCCCAGGATTCATCCCGATCCGGCCGCTCGGTAGCCGAACAAGAGGCAGACTGTCGGGCGGTCTGCCTGCGTGAGGGGTGGCCGGTCGGGGAGGTTCTCGAAGACAACGACATCGGCGCATCTCGCTGGAGCGGTAAGGATCGGCCCGCGTACCGGCGTCTCGCTGAGGTGCTGCGCCCTGGCGACGTACTGGTCACGTGGGAGGCTTCACGCGCCCAGCGCGACCTCACGGCTTATGCCGAACTGCGGGATCTGTGCGCGGCGCTGGGGGTGTTCTGGAATTACAAAGGCCGCACCCACGACCTGAACCTCGGCACCGACCGATTCAGTACCGGACTCGACGCGCTCATGGCGGAGAAGGAAGCCGACGAGACGCGCGACCGGGTGGTGCGTGCACTGAAAAGTAATGCTGCGCAGGGTAAGCCACACGGAAAGCACCCGTACGGATACCGGGGGGTTCGTGACGCGCGGGGCAACCTCGTTCGAGGTGAGCGTGAGATCGACCCCACCGCTGCCGAATTCGTTCGTGAGATGGTCGGGAGGGTGCTCGACGGAGAGACGCTGCGATCCATCGCCAAAGACGTCGGCCCGCGTGCCGGGGAAGAGTGGCGTCCCACGTCGCTCGCGAAGATGCTCAAGAATCCAGCGCTGGCAGGCTGGCGGGTACACAACGGCGAGAAGGTGAGGGGAACGTGGGAGCCCATACTGACAGAGGATGAGCATATGAGAGTTGTTGCTGTCCTTGATAATCCACAACGTCGAACCAATCGCGGCACCGCGCCGAAGTTTCTCCTCAGTGGCATAGCTGTCTGCGATGTGTGTGGTTCGTTCTGCTATCGGAGAAAGCAGCACACGAAAGGCTCGTATCAGTGCGTGAACTTTCACGTCGCGCGGAACGTGGAGCGTGCAGATGCTGTCGTCATCGAAAAGATGCTCCAGTTGATTCGCAAATATCAAGAGCACCTGTTCCTGTTCTCGGACGACGAAGGCGACGAAGTTACCGTAGACAGCGCACGGCATCTCGCGGAGGCTGATGAATTACAACAACGTCTGGACGGGTACACGGATGCGGCGATGCGCGGAGAAATGAGTCAGAAACAATATCTGCGAATGGAGGCAGGGCTAATCGGCCAGATCGAACGCGCACAACAAAAGGCGCGTGAGTCGACATTAGTCTCTGACCCGATACTGTTGCGATTCATAGCCAAAGACCCACTAGCTGTGTGGGAAGATGCAACCCTCGAAGAACAGCGAAGAATTGTCCGCGCCAGCGTGAACGTCCGGATAAAGAAAACGGGCCGCGTATTCAATCCCGACGACGTAGAAGTTACGTGGAAAACCGTAAGGCGCGCCCTATAAGCGTGTGTGATCTGGGAATCTGTTGGCGGATCTCCGCATGCACGTCCTCGGTACGATATAAGTGCAGGTCAGAGGCTCACGAAAATTCCCATTAGAGAGGGAAGTGATCCGCGACTCCGGGTCATGAGTGTTGCACTCTTTCACGGTTTTAAGGTACCCCCCTCACCCTACCGCATGCGGCACCACACTACTGCCTCCGCTAATGAATATTGATGCCCGGCCACTAATCGAACTAAAGCATTCTTTGACGTGCCGATAAAAGCGTCTATTGCATTCTTTCGGATGGTACATCAGTGCCACTAATGGGACTGCTCATGTCGACCATCCTTATTAGTGCGATGCGAAACAATAGGAACTCCTATTCGCGGAGTAGGAGGGTCACCATCCCATCGCGCCGATGCCTCTGTGCTGCACTATGTTCGGTGTCCATGTTTCGGAAACCGATTGCTCGACAACATGAGTGATGCATGCGTGCATGTCGCTTACGTGGTGCACTCACACACGCTCACGTACACGTGAGACATACATAGTTGTGTCTCATGTAGGTAATTCTGGTGAGTAGCTGTGTGTACCAGCAAGACACGCCACTGCACATGCACTGTGGGTAGGTAGGTGGGTACTGCAAACGCACACGTACTTCACATGCAGGACATCAGGTCACACGCACACAGGTACTGCACACACTGGTGCGAGTAGGTCGCTGTGTGGTTGGTGGCAACCGACTGTCGACACATCGTGGTGGTGTCATCCACGGCAGGGGCATCGACAGTAGGTCGACCTGTGCACAACGTCTGTGATCTGGGTAGGCAATCACACAAGGGCGTGGGTGCTACAGCCTGTGCGTCGATCTGGGGGCCAGTAGGGTGGCGATGCTCGGTATCCACAGGTCTATGCACAGGCGGGGTGCTCCGACAGTATCGAGCGCAGTTGACTACCAACGTCACCAGTTACGGGAGCCGGACCAACCTTGGGGCTGTTGGTACGCGGTGGGTACGGGTGGAGTGAACGGTCCGACGACACCCGCGCTCTTACGCCCGTTGCAGGACAAGTGTGCCGGTGCGCAATTGGCCGGATCGTAGGGTGCGCCCCCGTTCTCGACGGAGACAAGGTGATCGAGACTCCAGGACTCTCGTGACCTTGGTGGTGCTCCCAGGTCGATCGCGCCCCCGCAGAGGTGACAGATCGGTGGCAGCTTGGATTTCAGACGCTTGGTCAGCTTGGTCCACTTCGCGGAATGATGAATCGCGTTCATGATCGCTTCTCTCTGGTGATACACCGAAGGGCACCAACCACTCACGAACAGCTCAGTAAGAAAGTGGTGGTGCCCTCGATGTCGTTCGTACTCGTGTGCCGTGATGATGCCGCCACATCGCCAACCTCACAGAAGGTCATGTGCGCCAGGCGAGTACGAAGTCTTTACGGACGCTCGGGAAGATCAGGCAGTGCGCGCCACTGGCTCACAGGGATACCTTCTCGTCCTTCGGCGTCGTCGAGTTCGGTTTTCGGCTGTGCTAGGTTGCTGTCCACGATCGCGCGGAGCTTCGCGAACCCTGACGAAAGCGGCTGTGGTATAGGCATTACGGCCTCACGCCCACGTCGACGGAGAACGCTCCCGGCTGGGCCACTGCGATGTCCGCTCGGATATTCGCGAGGAAGCCAACTGCGCCCTGATCTGCGTAGCGTTCGGGCAGGAGCCTCAGCGAGAAGCCTGCGCGGATACCAATGTAGAGCTGATCCCACTGCCCGACATACAGCTCCGACGTGTCCGACGACGTACCGACGGTGTTGTTGATCGGAACCTGCTTCGAGGGCAGGAGCGGAATCAGTCCGGTCGGGGGATCGAGGTAGCGACCTTGCGTATCCTTCGCCTTGCTGAGCGATTGGAGGGTGCGCGGTGCCACGATGGCTGCATTCGGCTCGAAGTTGTTGCCGCGCACTGTCGCCATGGCATCCAACAGGAAGTCGTACGACATCGCCGTGCCGTTCGCGCCGTGGCTCGTCACCGTGACCCCGGAGGTGCCCAGGATGCCCAACGGGATCGGTGCCACCCCGGAACCACGCAAGGCGGCGAGGTCGAGCGCCAAGGCGATCTGTGCCGCGAACGAATGGGCGATGACGTCACCGGCGCTCGGATCGGAATCCTGGAACAGTTCGTTGGAGACCAGGATGAGACGATCGAGCGACCGGGCCGTCAGGGTGACGGAATCGAAGGTCATGTCGGCTGCGGAGATGGTCGCCAGCTCGTTGCGCCACGTAGGCGAACCTTCACCTGTGAGTCGAGGAATCCTGAGCGTCTGGGAGGTCATCGGGACCGTGGTCGCACCTGCCGCGAGAACCTGAATCTTGTTACGCGCGAGGTCGATCACGTGGTCGGCGAGCGGTGTCGGAACCAGGAAACCACCTGCCGAGTTGGTACCTTCCAACATCGCGCGCTCTTCGGAAGCGCCACGCCAGTCGCCGGTCACCATACCGCGCACGAGACGGTCGAAGCTACCGGGGCGAGCGATTTCCTGCGTGCCCCCGTTGACGCGGTGATGCTCGGCGAATGACTGCCCGCGGGTGAGCGTCAGTGCGCCTTCCAGAGGGTTGCGTGCGGGCTTCGGTGCCGACGGGGTGAACGGGGTGCCAGCCTCGAAACTGCCGGAGTTCATCGCGGCGACCATGCGTGCGCGCTGAGACTCGCAGTGTCCCAGGTACTCCAGGTCTGCGGCCACGGCCTCGAAGCGTTCGGACTGCTCGGGAGTGAGCGCGCTGCGGGTGGTGAGTTGTCCTGCCTCGGCGAGGAGCTTGTCGCGTTCGGCCTCGAGGTCGGCGTCGGACATGCCGTGGAAACGGGCGAATTGTGTTGAGCGAAAGTCGATAGTCATGTGAATCAATTCCAATGGTGAGTAATGCGGAGTAGTTCGAGCCTGCGTGCTGCCTGCTCGGGTGTGACGATGTCGTGCAAGGATCGAACGCCACTGACAAGCGCGTCGGCATACGCCGGACTGTTGACGATGGATATCTCGATCAGCTTGGCTTCCAGAATGGTTCGTGAATCCCTTGCTCGGGTCCAGGTTTCGCGAACGGGTTGAAATCCGATGCTGAGTCCGTCGAGTGCGCCGTCACGTACGAGCGCGAGAACTTCGTCACCGGCCTGGGTTTGCGAGACACGGAACTCGGCATAGAGTCCGGATGCGTCTTCCCTGAGGAGGGTCGCGCGACCGAGTGGGAGCATCGAGTTGTTGTGCATCGCCATGAAGCGGATGCGGTGTCCACGTTCGGCAATGGTGCGTGAGAATGCTCCCCGCTGAACCGTTTCCGTGTACTTGCCGTCGTAATCGTTGATCTGGGTGGGCGAGTCGAACGGGCAGGCGATGCCGCAGATGGTCCTACCGTCGCCGGAGGATCGAACCTCGAGGTCGGTAGACGTTGCGCGGGTGATTGTTTCACGAGTGGTCATGTGGAGCTTCCAATGTGGTCGATGGAGAGGCATACAAGGCCAATACGCGAATACGTTGGCGCGCCTGCTATCCAAGACGACTACGTGGTGGCTGTCAGCGCCCCTGCGCTACTGCTCCGGCGTGAATCTTGTTACTGCTCAGCGGTTTCGACTGATATCGTCGTCCGACCTGCTGAGGTGATCCTAGCATCGCCACCCCGGATCATGCTGCGGGACACTTTTCCGGGGCCACGACATTCTCACGGTTTTCTACTCAGTCGTCGGGGAACATTTCCGCTACGGTGTCGGGCACGTGACCGTCGATCGGTTCGACCCAGGTGACTTTCGGTAGCTCGATCTGCGCATCGTCTTCGAGCCAGTCGGCCGGGATGACGGCAAACGGATCACCGTCGACTGTCATGGTGTACCAACTGTTTTCGCCGTCGGTGCTGTGCAGTAGGTCGAGCATGCCCGGCTTGCCGGTGACGAGTGCGCGTCGTTCGTCCTCGGTGAGTCCGGCCATCGTCGTCGTGTAAACCAGAGCGAGTTTGGTCCGTGCTGTCGGTGTGAGTTGATACGTCATTTCGAGTTCTCCCAATCGGTCCACGTGTTGTTTGGATTACCCAGCAGTGTTTGGGTGTCCCGCCAGTCTTGATATTGTTTGCGCTTCCACCGCCGTTCAGCTGCCCAACGCTTTTCGGACTTCCACTTGCCGCGTGTGAATTCGTCGCCGTCGAGGATGCTGCTGGAATCGGCCGGCAACGCGTCGTCGTTCACAGCCAACTCAATTCGGTAGATGTCCAGCGCGTGCTCAAACGTCCGGGGCGGCGCGGCAGCCGCATGGTGATCCCCGCCCTCTCGGCTGCCCTCAGTGCCAACGAAACTCGGTCGTGGGGTAATCCTGTCACCCCAGCTATTTCGGCGGCCGTGAGCGTCACGTGGGAAGCCTTGAGCGCGAGTATGACTCGAAGCGCGTCCGAGATGTCTTCGACTGTCGCGGTCACGCACCCGTGCCGGTGCAACCTTGTCTCGCTGATGTTTTCGGTGTTCACTTTGTGCCTTTCATGTCAACCTAGCGAATGCTCGGTGTGGTAAAATTCGATGGTCCCGTTGCCGCCGACTTCGGGCAAGACTCTCGATCATGGAGTGCCGCAATGTATCCAGTCATGTCTTCCGACCTCACCGACAGAATCGTCAACGACTACGAGTTCGCTCCGAGCGGTGTTCGCGCGACTGTCGTGGCCGTGCCGGGCGGTGTCGAGATTCGCCGATTCGACGGTGCGAGCAAGTTCTATCCCGAGACCGACTGAGACCCCGAATCAAAGCCGCCCTCTCAGTTTGACTGTAAGGGAGGCTTTTTCGTGCCCTAATAGGATGAACCCTGTGACCCATTTCGGGCGTCTCCGTGGACGTCAGCCGGGACTAATCAATCCCTCTCGACGAATCCTTGCTCCAGGAGAACCTTCTTCCGCGCTTCCACTGCCAATTCGACTATCCCAGCGCGATGTTGAACGGGCACCGGGATCTTGGCGACCAACCAATCGTCCCGCTCGGTCTCGGTGAGGGCGGTTCCGGTTCTGTCGGTGAACAACTCCCGGATGCCGGTTTCGATTGCCGTGATGAGCGCTGCGGCACGCTTGTCCCATATCTGAACACGAACCCTGTTGACGTTGAGTAGATCCTCCTCGTCGACGTAGAGCGCGATACCGCCGTCGATACTCCGGATCTGGACGGGGTTCCGGTGATCCCGACCTCCAGCACCCAGCTTGAAGAATCGTTGATACTCGGGCAGTGCGGGTTTCGGCTCAGGCGTCGAGCGCTGCGTTGCCGGTGGGGTTTTGCGAACAGCGGCTTTCTTTGGAGCGCCCGCTCTTGGCGCTTTGCTTTTCGGCGCTGCTTTTGATCCCTTTCGGGGTGGCCGGGAAAGTGACGCCCCAGCGGCATCTTTCTTGGCCGGGGCCCCCGGCTTCGACTCTCCTCCAACTAAACCCTTAACTCCGTTGGGTTGAGTTGGGTAGAGTTGAGTAGAGTTACCACGCGGGAGCTGTACGGACACACCGCGTACGGGAGCCGTGCGGTCATCATTCGCTTCCTTCCATCGTTGCAGGTCGCCGTTGGTGTGACAGTTGTAGTTTCGCCCTTCGCAGTTCGCGTGGTTGCCTCTCCGGTGCGCATCCCAAGCCTTGCCGCTCGCTTGTTTCTGTTCGATTGTGTCGGCGGAGACCTGGCCGGACCAGTCGAGCTGCCATCCGCCTTCGACCTCCGCTGCCAACCCAAGGCGCACCAATTCCGCTATGGCCATTTCTGGTTCGTGATGCTTGGTCGAGTGTCGCAGCAGGTCGGCGGGAACGAAGCCGTCGGCCAGTCCGGCCATACTCGCGCAGCGCAATTCGATCAGCATCGCGAACAGCGAACGGGAGGCGTCGTCTGTTGCCAGTAGTCGAATCACGTGGAGGTTGCACATCAGCTCGGGCTCGACGATAGGCCCGTACTTTGTCGTCATGTCGCATGTCTCTCTGGTTGGTCGGCGCTCAGTGTCGCGTGACGTTCACTCGGCCGGAGTTGATTTCGGTGGCAAGCTCCTCCACCTCGCGACGGTCGAGGAACAGGCAACGTCCCGTCAGGTCGTATCTGGTGAAGCGTCCGGCGTCGATGTAGTTGCCCACGGAACCCAGCGACCGGCGCATGATGACTGCGGCCTCTTCGCGTGTGATCAGATTCGGGTCGAGCGGCTGGTCGATGTGAAACTTACTCATGGTCTTCGGCTTTCGTTAGGTAGTTCCTGTTACTGGGACTACATTTCCACGGAATGCTGACACGTGCTTTTTTCAACCAAGCTCACTGAAATTGCCTCGCGCACCGCCGATCCGAGCGCGGTAGAATCGGAGGTGCTGCATGTCGAGTCCGGCCCGTCCCCGGACGCACGAAGCCCCGAACGTATTCCGCTTACACCATCTGACGGTTATGCTCGGGGCTTTGCTGTATTCTGTTCTGCGGGCGCAGGTTTGGTTGCTCGATCCTTCGTACCACCTTCGGCCCCGTCGACTACTTGGGGTCTTCGGCGGGGCCACCCGCAACGTGCCGGACCGTCGTACCATCCGGCGCAAAGAGAATCCCCTCGGCTCCCTTACTTGTCCTTCGGTAGCCGGGGGGATTTTCTTGTTCTGGAAGGGTTTACCAGCGAGTCCAGAAATCGCGCGGATCTTTGTACGCCTTCGGCGGCGAGAGCTGTCGCGGTGTCGGCGGCTGCGGTGGTGCCGTCGTTTGGCGCGGTGTCGGCTTCGGGTGTCGTTCGTTGTAGATCCGACGTGCTTTGTCGTTGAGTTCGCGGCGTCGAACCGCATTCGCAACGTAGCGCTTCTCGGCCTGACGTTTGCGAATAGCGACGGTCAGCGGGCCAGCCCTCTTGCGTCGGCGTCGACCACCGTGGACGAATGCGCTCGCGAACATATACAGCCATCCCATGACTTCCCGTTCCCTTCGGTAAGCCCCGACTGTTCAAGTATTCGACAACGGCGCGGCCTGTGACAAGTTGTTGTCGGAGGATTTCTGCTGCGAGTCATTTGCCTCGGAGCAGTGCGCGCGGTTCGTGTCCTTAGGTGTTGACCGACCCGTACTCCAGACAGATGGTGTCGTCGTCGTTCATGATCGTCCGTAACTCTTCTCTATACCTTTTCCGTGCCGCACTTCCACACGTTCGGCGGACTGTCGGCGCACCAACTCGTCTCGCACGATGTCGAGCCGGATCTCATCGCAACGGGTCATCTCGTCCAGACTCTCGAGCCGGTTCAGCTCGTCGACCAACTCCGTGTCAGTGAATCCGCGTACGTCTTTCATTGGTGCCATAGGTGCACCCTCCCGATCTCGATGTTTCGTATCGGCATACCCCCGCCAAGGTGTCCGGTAATCATGAGGAGGGTCGTGGTCCAGTGTGGTTCTGGGCGATAGACGGACCACCTATCCTGGTCGTTGTGTTGAACGAGGCATGGCAGGACCAGTACCAGCGGATGCAGCGATCTTTGACGCGTCTCCAGGCAGGTGTTGAAGCCGACGCGGCGGAAGCGAGAGACGCGCTGTATCACTTCTGGCAGGACGCGTGGCATCTGCGTGATTGGATTACCGCCCCACCATCGCCGAAGTATCTCGAGAAGGAAACTCGTCAATTGTTCGAGGATTCGGTTGCGTTGGGCGCTTGTCGGGACATCGCGAATGGAGTCAAACATCTGCTTTTGGACCGTGGCAAGAGTTGGACGGAGAGCGGCGAATACGCGGAAGTGTCGGGGCAGAGTGTTGTCATTAACATGCCGCGCATCGAGGCGGTGGTGAACTGGTCGACTGGCGAGATACTTTCGAACGAGAGTGTTGGCGACAGCTCGGTCCGGTATTCGTGGACCGTCCGCGTGAACGGTGCAGACTGTGACGCTGTGGAGTTGGCGGGGCAGGCGGTCGACGATTGGAATGCCTGGTTGACCGAGAAGGGTCTGCTGTGACGGTTGTCCTGGTTGATTGGCTCTAACTTCGTAGGAGCCAGGACGGTCGTGTGGTCGCGAGGACGACAGTCGCCGCACCGACGAGAACGCCGACGACACCGATCACTGCCGACAGTTTGATTCTCGAATCCGCCACGCCGACGCAATAGTCGACCCATTCCTGTTGCTCCTGGGCGGCGACGATCGACGTGGGATCGACATCCCGTTGACCTTCGACAACCGAGTTCGGATTCATGCGTACCGAGAGCGCGGATTCCGACGAGTAGCCGGGGCCGCACGTGCCGACGGAGCCCAGACCCATGTTTTGCGCGGGTAGCGGGATGAACAGAAGGACTGCCGCCCAACCGATCAGCGCCACCGCAACCAAACCGAGTGCCACCAACACAGAGGTACCGGCACCGCTGAGAGAGCGCCGCTCGATCCGGTACCCGCAGATCGGGCAGCTCTGCACGCCGTTGACGGTGGGCACTTCGTCAGACGGTCCGGTGTGCCCGTTGGGGCAGGTGACAAGGTTCACCGGGTAGACGTTAGTGGTCCACGGGCCTGGCTGGTTCGTCCTGTGACAGATTTCTGTCGGAGCATTTCTGCGGATCGAGGTCCGGACAAGACGCGTGTGCCCTCATCGACAAGCGTCCTGCCCGGACACCGGGGAGATTAACCGACGATGTTGCCGGTGCGCGCGCTAACACGGGCCGGGTGCGATCCGATGAAAAGTTTGCAGGGGGATCAATCCCTGGCAATGCGAGGTGAGGATCATGGGTTCCGCTGGAATCGACTTCAACGTGGCGTTCGCAGCCTTCGTCAAGTGGCTCTCGGTCACGTTCGGCGGTGGCTTCGGCATCAGCTGAGCTACGCACCTGAACAGAAACTGCCCCCGGCTCAAGTGTCCAAAGTCGAGGGCAGTTTGGTTGTGACGGTCAGTTCTGCTGCATTCCGGACTCGATCGTGTTGGCGCTGGCGTTCAATGCGTCCGCGAGAATGCGCGCCTCTGCTGGCGTCATGTGGGTGACGACTTCTCCAGACGTCAGCTGCCAGTTGATGTAGACAACCGGGTCCGACCCGAACCCCCTACGCTCGGGTCCGATCTGCATCGCGGCTGTGGTGATCCCGTCGTCGCTCAGCTCCCCCGGTTCGGCGGTGAGATTGATCGGGCCTGACCCCTGGCCGATACATAGGTGTCGGTCTCCGTCCCCGAGTCCGGCTGTGTTGGTGCACCACGGCTCACACTGCGCGGCGTCGTACGTCATGCCTCGATTCTCCGCCTCCGCGACGACGAAAGCATCGGCCATCGTGTAATCGTCGCCGTCCATCAGGGCGAAGGACCGGTGTTGTAGTTCGAGTGCATCGGGCTGGCGCATGAGGTACTCGGCGGCGCGTAGCGCGTGTTCACTGAACTTGTCGGATGCATATGTTTCGCTGGCGAATGCCGGTGTCCCGCGCATGGTTTGAGCTAAGGCGCTGGCGTGATGATGGATTTCGTCCATTGCGGATCAGATCCTCCCAGATAGATGACCTCTCTAAGGTGGCAGAACATGGGATACGAATTTCAAGTCACAGTAGATTCGGCACATCCGCACGAACAGGCGAAGTGGTGGGCCGCAGCACTCGGGTGGGCAGCGGAGCCCAGCGACGAAGATTTCATCAGGGGCCTCGTCGCCGCTGGTCACGCCAAGGAATCCGACACCACGACATTCGAGGGAGTCCTCGTCTGGCGCGAAGGTGCGGCCATCAGCGATCCGGAGCATCCCGAACGTCCCCGCGTTCTGTTCCAATTGGTTCCGGAATCGAAGACGGTGAAGAACCGGCTCCATTTCGACATACGAGTGGGCGACAAGCGCGAGGATGTCGCAGCGCACCTCGAGACGGTGGGGGCGACGATCCTGCACCGAGGAGCGCAGGGGCCGAGCGTGTGGATCACGATGACCGATCCCGAAGGAAACGAGTTCTGCGTCAGCTAGCGGTACGAACTCGGAGTGTCGCCGGTCCATCGTTTGAAGGCCCGACGGAAGGCGCTGGGCTCGGAGAACCCCAATCGCGCCGAGAGTACTTCGACGGATTCTCCGCGCCGCAAACCAGCGATGGCTACGTCGCGGAGCACTTCCTCGCGTAGTTGATTCAGTGATGTTCCGTCACGCCGCAGCAGTCGACGCAGATGGGGAACGCTGATCGAAAGCATCTCCGCGATCTCCTCGGCAGTGGAGGTTCGCCCCTTCACCCCGAGCTCCAGGACCCGTCGTACCTGCGCCGACGCAGTGCTGTCGTAATCACGTTCGGACATGAGCTGAATCGGAGATTCTCGGAGGTACTCCTCCAACGTCTCCTCGGTTTGGATGATCGGTGCACGCATGGCCGAGTTGTCGAACTCCAGTGCCGCGCGCTTCGCGCCGAAGGTGACCGGCGCTCCGAAGATGTAGTCGTAGTCCTGCGCCAACCGTGCATCCGGTGCCGAGTACGGAAACTCGACCGCCCGAAGTCGGACGCGCTTTCCGATCAACCATGCGGAAAATCGGTGCAGCAAGATCAGGACGAAATCGGTTGTGACACGTTCTGCGACATCAGGTTCGGCGACGCCTTCGCGAGCTCGGACAGCGAAACTCACCCGAGTGCTTTCCTCGCCCTTCTCGATCGACAGTGGGGCCAGAGCCGGTAGCGCACGGATCACGTCGGACATTCGAGCGAAGGCCGATCCGAGATCAGGGCAATGGATCAACGTCAGGCAGATCAATCGGAAAGTGCCACGGGGGACCGGGGCGGATCCGAGGCCGAACAATTCGTCGTCGGTGATCTGCCAGGTGGATTGGATGAACGTGGTGACCTGAGTCGGGGTCAGCCGGGCGCGCGGGTCGGACAGTGTCTCGAGGTCGATCCCGGCAGCGCGCAGTGCACCCGACAAGTCGACGTCGTTGTCCGGCGAGAACGCGAGATAGCGGTGGACGAATGCGGTCGGGATGGTCCGCGCTGTCATGGGTGCGCTGCTCCTTGGAGCAGGTGGAGACGGCGTGCAGCTTCGGACAGAATGTGGTCCTGCTTGCAGAAGGCGAAGCGCACCAGGTGCTTCCAATCGTCGCGGTTGTCCGCGAACACGTCGACCGGAACGGCCGCGACGCCGATCCGCTCGGGCAGTGCGCGGCAGAAATCTCCCGCATCGGTTTCGCCCAACGGTCTGATGTCGGCAAGGAGGAAGTACGTGCCGCCACCGGAATGCACCGTGAAACCGGCCTCGGTCAGAGCTTTACCGAGCACGTCGCGTTTGCCTTGCAAGCTCTGTCGAAGTTCGACGACCCACGGCTGTTCGTTGGTGAGCGCGTAGGCAACGGCCGGTTGGAACGGTGCACCGGCAACAAATGACATGAACTGCTTGGCGGCACGGACTCCGTCGATGAGTTCGCGCGGGCCGATCGCCCAGCCGGTTTTCCAGCCGGTGACATTGAAAGTCTTTGCGGCACTGGACACCGTGACGGTGCGCTCACGCATGCCCGGGAGCGACGCCATCGGTGTGTGGGTGAGGCCGTCGAAGACCAAGTGCTCGTAGACCTCGTCGCTCAACACGATCAGGTCGCGTTCGCACGCGAGTTCGGCGATCGCTCGAAGTTCGTGATCGGTGAATACGGTGCCGGTGGGGTTGTGAGGACTGTTGACGATCAGCATCTTCGTCTTGGCGGTGATCGCGCCGCGCAATGCATCGAGATCGACCGCAAATCCGTCTCCCGCGGTTACCAACGGAACTGTGCGACGTACAGCGCCTGCCAACGCGACGGATGCAGCGTAGGAGTCGTAGTACGGCTCGATCAGCACTACTTCTTCGCCGGGTTCGACCAGTCCGAGAATCGCAGCACTGATCGCCTCGGTGGCGCCGACGGTGACCAGAACTTCGGAGTCGGGATCACTGTCGAGTCCGTAGCGGATGCGCCGATCCTCCGCGATGGCCTGACGCAAGACGGGCATGCCCGGACCGGGCGGGTATTGATTGACGCCCTCGGCGATGGCTCGGCGCGCTACCTCGAGCATGGCCGCAGGACCGTCGGTATCCGGAAAGCCCTGACCGAGGTTGACCGCGTCGTGAAGTGTGGCCAACGCTGTCATCTCGGCGAAGATCGTAGATGCGAACGGCTGCAGACGCGAGACGGTGCGGTTGCGGGGCGTCGAAGGCATCTTTGCAGCTTAGTCGGCTGACACCGCATCCTCACATCCGCTCGGACGCGGTGCTTGTCACGTTTGAATCGCCGCCATCGTCCAACTCTGTAGAGAGCATCGAATCCGGTGCCCCAGAACATACGGAGGCTTGCCATGACTCGCATTCCCGCAGTGACACCGTCAGAAGCCAGTCCGTTGATCAAAGTGGCATACAAATTCGCCGCCAGGCAGTACGACGAAGTCCCCGAGCCCTTTGCCGTCCTGGCCAACCATCGGAAATTGTTCGTAGCGGCTGCCCGCCACGAAATGGCTGTGCAGAAGGCGTCGAAGGTGCTGCCGTCGAACATTCGTGAACTGGCCGTCTATCGCGTCGCCTGGACTGTCGGCTGCTCGTGGTGTGTCGACTTCGGGACGATGCTCTCGCGCTTGGACGGTTTGGACATCGACAAGTTGAAAGAGATCGCGAACTACCGGGATTCATCGAAGTACAGCGAAGACGAGCGGGCCGCGATCGCCTACGCCGACGCCATGACCGGTGACCCCCATGGGGAGAACGGGGTGACGGACGAACAGGTCGCGGATCTCGAGCGCAGGTTCGGGCGAGCGGGCGTCGTGGAACTGACCTATCAGATCGGGCTCGAAAACATGCGCGCCCGGATGTATTCGGCGTTGGGGATTACCGAGCAGGGGTTCAGCACCGACTCCTGCCGTGTGCCCTGGGCAGAAGAATGATGCGCTGATTCGTCTACGGCAACTATCGACAATGCTCCGCAGATACGTGATCATGATTGACTAGTTCACGCATCTGCGGAGCATTCCGGCTTGTTAGGTCCGCACTTGCGACCTACGATCACCTGGTGCCCAACATTCGAATCCGCGAAGCTGCCGGCCTGCTCGGTGTCAGTGACGACACCGTCCGGCGGTGGGTCGACGGTGGGCTTCTCACCGCGACGACGGACGACTCCGGCCGCAAGGTCATCGACGGTGCCGAGTTGGCGGGCTTCGCCCGGTCCAACGCCGGACCCGCACCGGCCGATCCGCTCACGGGTGCGAGTTCGGCCCGCAACCGGTTCGCCGGCCTCGTCACCAAGGTCGTCACCGACAAGGTGATGGCTCAGGTCGAAATGCAGTGTGGGCCCTTCACTGTCGTCTCGTTGATGAGTACCGACGCGGTTCGGGAGCTCGGACTCGAGGTCGGGAGTATCGGAGTCGCAATCGTGAAGGCCACCACGGTCATCGTGGAAACGCCGTAGTTTTTGAACATACTGGAGGAAATTCGTGAAGCGTGTAGTCGGACTTGTTGCAGCAGGTGCCTTTTCGCTTGCCCTGGTGACCGGTTGTAGTTCCTCCGACAATTCTTCGTCGGAGACGTCGTCGGCCGCTCCGACCACAACCACTTCGAGTGAGAGTGCCACGGGAAGTATCACCGTCTTCGCGGCGGCGTCACTCAAGAACAGCTTCACCGAACTCGGCAAGGAATTCGAGTCCGAGAACCCCGGTTCATCGGTCACTTTCAGCTTTGCCGGGTCCTCGGACCTCGTCGCTCAGATCACTCAGGGCGCACCGGCTGACGTGTTCGCCTCGGCTGACGCCGCCAACATGACCAAGGCCACCGACGCCGGCGTCGTCGCGGGGTCGCCCTCGGACTTCGCGAGCAACACCTTGACGATTGTTGTGCCGCCGGGCAATCCGAAGGGCATCGCGTCGTTCGCCGATCTGGCAAAGGAGGGGACGCAACTGGTGATCTGCGCTCCGCAGGTCCCTTGTGGCGCGGCTACGAAGAAGGTCGAGACGGCCACAGGCGAGACCCTCTCGCCCGTCAGCGAAGAATCGTCGGTGACCGACGTTCTCAACAAGGTGACGTCCGGGCAGGCCGATGCCGGCATCGTTTACGTCACCGACGCGAAGTCCGCTGGTGACAAGGTTCAGACCGTCGCGTTCCCGGAGGCCACCACGGTGGTCAACCTGTACCAGATTGCGGTGCTGAAGGATTCGAAGAATTCGGGAACGGCAACCAAATTCGTCGATCTCGTGAAGGGGCCCAAGGGCCTGGCAGTTCTGAGTGACGCGGGATTCGCTGCCCCGTGACACACCTAAGACCGGCGGTCCGGGCTCCGCTCGGGTTGCCGGTATGGATTTACCTTCCGGCGCTGATCGGCGGAGCGTTTGTCATCGCGCCCTTGGCGGCGATGCTGGCCACCGTGCAGTGGTCGCAGTTCTGGGAACTCGTGACTTCCGAATCGTCGGTTGCCGCGTTGAAACTGAGTTTGAAGACAGCGGCAATGAGCACGCTGCTGTGCATCCTGTTCGGGGTACCGATGGCCGCGGTGTTGGCGCGCAGTCATTTTCGGGGACTGTCCGTTCTTCGATCCTTGATTCTGCTCCCGCTGGTTCTGCCGCCAGTGGTGGGCGGTATCGCGTTGCTGTACACGTTCGGGCGCAAAGGGTTGATCGGTGAGCAGTTGGAAGTGCTCGGCATCCAGATAGCATTCTCGACAACCGCGGTGGTCCTGGCGCAGACGTTTGTCGCGCTACCGTTCCTCGTCGTCAGCCTCGAAGGTGCGCTACGCACTGCGGGCACACGATACGAGGCCGTAGCCTCGACGCTCGGAGCCCGCCCGACCACCGTGCTTCGCCGGGTGACTTTGCCGCTGGTGCTTCCCGGTCTGGTGTCAGGGGCAGTGCTGGCTTTCGCTCGCGCACTGGGGGAGTTCGGTGCAACGCTGACGTTCGCGGGAAGTCTGCAAGGGGTCACGCGTACCCTGCCGTTGGAAATCTATCTCCAGCGTGAGACCGATCCGGATGCAGCGGTAGCGCTTTCGCTGGTGTTGGTCGTAGTCGCGGTGGTCATCGTGGTTGCGGTGCGTGGACGCGGATCGGCGGGTTCGTTGTGAGTGGCCTCCACGTCGACATCGAGATTCCGGAGCGCGATGTCGTTGCGACGTTCGACGTCGCGGCCGGTGAGGTGACCGCTGTCCTCGGACCGAACGGCGCAGGCAAGTCGACGGTACTGGCGGCGGTTGCCGGACTACATCACCCGCGGCGTGGGTTGATCGAACTGAATTCTCGCGTTCTCACCGATACCGGTAGGGGAGTCGCGTTGGCGCCGCATCGGCGCGGCACTGCTCTACTCGCGCAAGAGGCACTTCTCTTTCCCCACCTCAGTGCGGCCGCGAACGTGGCGTTCGCGCCGCGCAGTGCAGGGCGGTCGCGTCGCGATTCCGCCGATTCCGCGCGCCACTGGCTCGACGCAGTCGACGCCGCCGAATTGGCTGACCGCAAGCCGTCACAGCTCTCCGGCGGTCAAGCGCAACGAGTCGCAGTGGCGAGGGCATTGGCTGCTGAACCCGAACTACTCCTGCTCGACGAACCGATGTCTGCGCTCGACGTCGCCTCCGCCCCGGCATTGCGGTCGTTGCTGCGTAGAGTGCTCCGAACAGGAGATCGCACGGCCGTGCTCGTCACGCACGACGCTCTGGATGCGCTGGCCCTTGCCGATACCGTTGTCGTGCTGGACGGCGGCCGGGTCGTCGAACGTGGTGACGTACGAACAGTTCTGACTCGCCCGCGTAGTGCATTTGCAGCACGCATCGCAGGGATCAACTTGCGCAGCGGCACGATGGCCGGAGACGGAATGCTCAGAAGTCCGGTCGGGGTGGATATCGCGGGCCAGACGGAGACCGACCTACCGGCCGGCAGTGCCGCCGTGGCAGTCTTCGAGCCGCGAGCAGTGTCGGTCTACCTGGATCCGCCTCACGGGAGCCCACGAAACGCGTTTGCGGTCACGATCGCGGAGATCGAAAATCGAGGCGATGTCGTCCGAGTCCGAGCCGAGGACGAAGCCGGCCAGCCGGGCTTGTCTGCCGACATCACGGCGAGCGCAGCGGCCGAGCTCGATCTGGTTCCGGGATCGGCCGCTACGTTTGTGGTCAAGGCCACCGAGACGCTGATCTATGCGCAGGGCGCAGGCTCGTAGACGTCCTCTACGACCGAATCCGCATAGAGGGCTGCAATTTCGGACGCGTACTTCTCGGCTATCGGCTTGCGCCTGAGCTTCATCGTCGGTGTCAGCTCGTCGCCGCCTGGCTCCCAGAACGTGGTGAGTACGTGAAACCGCTTGATCTGCTCGGCCCTCGACAGACGCGAGTTTCCCTCGGCGACAGCAGTTGCAACGATGTCGACGATCCGAGCGTCCTTGGCGAGTACCGCGGCCTCGGCCGCAAGTCCCAGTGAGCATGCCGCTCCGACCGCGGCGTCGGCGCTGAGAGTGATCAACGCTGTGTTGAACTTTCGGCCGTCTCCGATCGCCACGACCTCACCGATCAACGACGACGACGTCTTCACTGCGGTCTCGATGGCAGCGGGGGACATGTTCTTTCCCGACGCATTGATGATCAGCTCCTTCTTGCGATCGATCACCGTGAGGTATCCGTCTGCGTCGGCCGTGACGATGTCTCCGGTCGAAAGCCAACCGTCTGCACTGATCGCTTCGGCCGTTTTTGCCGGTTCGCCGCGGTACCCCTTCATGACCAACGGTCCTCGAACCAGTAGCTCACCGTCCGCCTCGATGCGCATTTCCATGCCGGGGAGCAACTTTCCGACCGTTCCCAGCTTGGTCGGCTCGGCCGGTGCGGTGCTCGCAATGCATGTCAGCTCGGACATTCCCCAGATCTCCGAGATCGGAACTCCCAGGGCTGCAAAGAATGCCAAGGTGTCCGGCGGAATCGGTGCGGCGCCAGAGATGGCCCACTTCAGTTCGGCAAAACCGAGTTTCGCACGCAGAGCGGAGAGGACCATTGCATCGGCTCGGGCGTAGTCCGCTTCCAGTTCGGCGGGGACTGTTTCACCGGCTCGCAAGTGTGCGAGCCGAGTGCGACCGACGTCGAGTGCCCACTGCAATGCCGCTCGCCGCGCGTCGTCCGGTTCGTTGGCGACGGCCGATTCGACTGCAACCTTCAGCTTTTCCCACACACGGGGGACGCTGCCCCAGATCGTGGGGCGACAGTCCGGAAGCGCAGCCGCTACCTGGCTCGGATCCGGCACGACAGTGATCTGGGTGCCGAACACCATTTGCATGTACAGGCAGGTGAGCCGATCGGCGATGTGCGCCGACGGCATGTACGAGGTGATGCGGTCACCGAACTCGACGGGGAGTACAGCACTGACGGCGGTGGTTTCGAACAACAGACAGGCATGAGTCGTCTCGACGCCTTTGGGGTTGCCGGTCGTGCCGGAGGTGTAGATCAACGTGGCGACGTCGTTCGGTTTCACCGCACGCCAGGTGCTCTCGAAATCGAAATCGGCGGCAGCAGAGGACTTCATCTGCTCCAGCGTCAGGGTGCCGGACTGCTGGGCAGACGGTTGCGCGTCGACGACCACGATCGTGTCGAGTGTGGCACCGGATCGGCGAACGGTATCCACGTACTGGGCCTCGCAGACGAGCACTCGCGCACCGGAATTGGCGAGGATGTACTGGATGCCTTCGGGTGCCGACGTGTTGTAGATGGAGAAGGATGTCGCGCCGAGGTGTTGGGCGCCGACGTCGATCGGGTAGAACTCGATGCGGTTACTCATCATCAATGCAACCGTATCGCCATGTCCCACGCCGATTCCGGCCAATCCCGCGGCAACATCGCGAACCTGTTCGCCGTACGCGCGCCACGTCAGTGTTCGCGCATCGCCGATGTCTCGCAAAGCCACCGCGTCGGGCGCTACCGCCGACACTCGCTGGAAGGCTGCACACAACGTAGTCATGATGTTCTCCTGGATGCCTTTGGCAGGGCTGATGCATTCGTCGGGGCCGCAGCGGTGGTTCTGTCTTCGAGTTCGCGGATCAGGTCGTGTGCCTGTTTGTCTTTTGCCAGGTAACCGTCGGCAAGGACATTGATGAATCCGCGTCCCCACGCCCAGGGTTCCCAGGCAGCGGGGGCAAGGGTCCGGGCGGCGCGGCGCGCGATCGCGTCGGCGATCACGGTGGCGGCACGGTCCGGGGAGATTCGATGACGGAGGGGACCAGGTAGTCGAGCGTCGAGTTTGCGCCCGATCTCGTCGTCGTCGAGTGTTGCGCGTGCAAGTTGTGTATCCACCATCCCGAAGTACGCGATGCCGGCAGTAGCGCCGTAGCCGGCAACCTCGAGACGCAGCGCCCGGCCGAGCGCTTCGACCCCAGCCTTGCTGATCATGTACGAAGCGCCGCCCAAACCGGGGGCGAACGACGCCGCCGATGACACGACGACGATGTGCCCACTGTTGCGGATCACCTCGTCGATGGTCGGATGCACGGTGTTGAAGACGCCGGTGAGATTGACGTCGAGCACACGATCGAAGGCGTCGGGATTGATCTGGCGCAATGTTGCCGGGGGAGGGGTGATTCCGGCGTTGGCCACTACGACGTCGATTCTGCCCAGCTGCTCGATGATCGTTTGCACGGCTGCGGTCATGCCGTCCCGATCTCGGACATCGGCCGTCACCGTCACGACTCGCTGTGACTCGAATGAGCGCTCGGCCGTTGCCAATGAACTCTCGTTGACGTCGACCAGTGCCACGGTGGCCCCACGCCGGTGGAGAGTGCGCGCCAGCGCTGCACCGATACCGTCGCCTCCACCGGTGATCAGTACGACCTTTCCGGCGACGTCGTAGTCGATTCGGCGTCCGGGCAGTGGAATTCCCAGATCGCGGACTGTTCCCGCAATTGCGGACAAGCGTCCCGTCATTGCTTCAGTGCCTTCCGTGTAGCGCGCGGATGAGAACCTTGACCAGCCAGTCGATTCGGGCGGTCCTTCGAAACGTCGTCAGTGGTAGGGGCGAACGGAATCGTTGCCGAGTCGTCGAACGAGCGTAGCTGAACTCCTTCAGACCATCTGGGCCGTGAACGCGTCCGAAACCAGATGCTCCGACCCCACCCAGTGGCAGGTTGGGAACCGCGGCATACATCACGTAAGAGTTCACCGACGCTCCTCCGGATCGGAGCCGATCGGCAACAGCCGCTCCGTCCTTGCCGAACACGCTTGCTCCCAATGCGTATGGCGACGCATTGACCAACTCCACCGCCTCGTCCATCGAGGCGACCTTGGTGATCGTCATCGTCGGGCCGAAAGTTTCCTCCGTGACGGCGAGGCTGTCTTCGGGGACGTCGACCATGATGGTCGGTTGCACGTACTGGCCGGAGATCGAGCCGAGCCCTCCGAGAACGACACGTCCACCCCGCGACATCGCGTCGTCGATGTGGCGCCGGATTACAGCCACTTGCGAGGGCATGGTGATCGGACCGATCTTGTCTTCGGCACCCGGACCCGCATGAACTCGGGCAGCCAAAGTGATTGTCTTGTCGATAAACTCGCCGTAGACATGTTCGTGCACGTATACACGCTCGACGCCCAGACAGGTTTGACCGGAGTTGGACAATGCTCCCCACACCGCAGCATCCGCGGCGGCACCGACATTTCCGTCGGCATCAAGGATGAGCGCGTCCTTACCACCACATTCCATCAACACCGGTGTGAGGGTCTCGGCGCACGCTGCCATGACTTTCTTGCCCGTCGCGGTCGATCCGGTGAACCCGATCTTGTCGACACCGGCCAGGCACAGTGCCGCGCCGACCGAACCATCGCCCGTGACGACCTGCAGCACAGGATGTTCAGGGACGACCTCGGCGAAGGCGCGGCCCAACCATTGCCCGACTGCCGGTGCGAACTCACTCGGCTTGTAGACCACGGCGTTGCCTGCCGCCAGCGAGAACGAGAGCGAACCGAGTGGGGTGAAGACCGGATAGTTCCACGGACCGATCACACCGATCACCCCGAGAGGTCGATACTCCACCGAGGCGGCCTGATTGACCGTCAACAAACTGGAGCGGACGCTGCGCCTGCCCAATACCTTTCGGGCATTCTTCGACGCCCACGCGAGATGTTCGAGTGCCATGGCGATTTCGAGCATCGCATCAGGGTGCGGCTTGCCCATGTCCCGGTGAACGACGTCGGCGAGTTCGGATGCTCGACGAGCGATGATTCCTCGCCACCGATCCAGTCGACGAGCACGTTGCTCGAATGTCAGTTCTGCCCACCACTCGGAAGCAGTACGGGCGTCGCGCACTGCCTGTGTCACTGTGTCGTCGGACGCCTGTGTGGTCGTGTCGATCTCGGTCGCCGTCATCGTGGAGTTCCTTGAAGTGTGTGGTGGACGGCGCCGTCGGCCCAGCCGCGGGTGACGCGTTGGAGGATCGGTCGGGACAGAGTCAGAATGGGGGCGAACCACGGTAGCGCTTGCACAGCGAACGTCCAGGTGAGGCGGCTGCCAGTCGAAGTCGGTTCCAACACCAGATCTTCAGCGAAGCGTTTGAACCCCGGAAGTGACGCCGACTCCACGTAGAACGACATCCGGCGGCCCTCGTCCCAGCGGAAGAATCGCTCGTTCAGTGCAGCAAAAGCGCCGGCTCGCACGGTTCGCGTAGTCCCGACGCCGAATGGCCTGTCCGAGGTCCAGTCGGCTCCGGTGATCCCGTGCGCCCACGACGTGAGCGCTCCGTCCGAGGTCAACGTCTGCCACAAGCTTTCACATGTCGCTTCGGATTCGATCCGGTGAGTGATCACCAGCGGAGCGGAGCGGATGAAGGCTGCGTCGGCCGCAGAAAGAGAGAATTTTCCCTTCACAGGTCCACCACCAAAGACCCACCGGTGGAACGTGATCGACAGGTCAACATCGAACCAGTACGTTCGGATTCGGTGAGGAGGGTGTCTCGATGCTCGACGGTCCCGGAGAGCACCCGGACCTTGCATGTACCGCAGAAGCCCTGTTGGCATGAATACGCTACTCCGGGAAGTACGCGTCGTATTGCAGCCAAGGCGCTTTCGGACTCGCCCACATCGACGGTGATACCGGTGCGCGCCAGATGCACCGTGAACTCCTTGCCGTCGACTACCGGGAGTGGGGAGAACCTTTCGCTGTGCACCGATCCGGTCGGGTTGGCGGCGAAAGTTGTCGCACGCACCGTGTTCATCAGCGGAACCGGTCCGCACGTGTACACCGCGGCACCGGGATCCGCAGCAGCGACGAGTGTTCCGATATCCGTCGGACCCAGCTCGTCGTCGGGTCGGATGGTTACCCGGCCGCTGGAATACTCCTCGACCTCGTTCAGGAATGGCATAGCTGCCCGAGTTCGTCCGAGATAGTCCAATCGCCACGGGACTCCGCGGCGGTGACAGCGTTGCACCATGGGAAGTATCGGAGTGATCCCGATTCCGCCCGCAACAAAGAGGTACGACGGAGCAGTGACAAAAGGAAATGCATTCCGCGGCCCTCGTACGTCGACAACCATTCCGGGTTTCAGCGACTCGTGTATCTCGCGGGAGCCGCCCCCGCCTTCGTCGATCCGCCGGACGGCGATCCGATACGAGGTCAAGTCGTCGGGGTCTCCGCACAACGAATACTGTCGTTGCCTTCCCGAGGGGAGAATGACGTCTAGGTGAGCGCCGGGAATCCACGACGGCAGGGTGATTCCTTCCCTCGGGGTCAAGGTGACACTCAGGACGTCTGCGCACTCGAACCGGACGGACTTCACGTCCAGCGTCATGTCGAATCCGCTGTAGCGGACCGGGTTGGGACGCGAAAGTATCTGCGCTGCAGGACTTGACGCAAAGATTCGACGGTATGCGCTCGTCGCCTGTGCGGCAATCCTCAACGACCGGGTCGGTGTGAAGTCTTGTGCGTCGTGAGGACGGTCGGCAGTCGTCTTGTTCATCCTTCACTCTTTTCGGAAGAACGATTGGCGGCAGGTGAGCGAGCGAGGTAGCGCATGGCTACGTCCATGTCCCCGATCTGGGACGGATGGAAGCTCGGCCGCAGATACGGAGGAATCTCGGTGATCAGGAATTTCATGTTCGGGACCAGGCCGCGGCGAGTGGCGCTGATCAGTTGCAGAGGCCACAGGCGGCCCTTCGCCTTCGACGGGTCCTGCCGGAAGAGGTAGTTCATCGAGGCGATGAACAACACGAACAACGTGAAGCTGGCGAGCAGCGCCGTGCGAACGCGTCTGGCGTAGCTACCGTCCACGTACATGTAGGCGTCGAAGGCCACGTTGCGGTGCTCGACTTCCTCGGCGCCGTGCCACTTGACCATGTCGAGCATCGTCGGGTGCATGCCGGCATCTTCGAGGGCGGGATCGGTGAGCAGCCATTCCCCGACCACCGCCGTGTAATGCTCCATCGCGGCAAACAAGCCGAGACGTTCACAGAGCCAGGCGTGCTTGGCTTTTCCGGTCAATCCTTTGTCGCCCAATATCTTGTCCACGAGCCAGTCCATCCGGCGTGACATCGGTTTCATGTCCATGCCGAGGTCCGCAAGATGCTCGCGTGCACCTTTGTGCGACGACGCGTGTGTTGCTTCCTGTCCGACGAATCCCACCACCTCTTCGTGCAGGCGGGGGTCCTCGATGAGCGGGAGTGCTTCGGCGAGCGTTGCGGACATGGCCCGCTCTCCCTCGGGCAACACGAGATGCATGAAGTTGATGACGTGGGTGACCATCGGTTCGTTCGGCACGTAATGCAGTGGTACGCCGTCCCAGTCGAATTCGACGTCACGGGCGGCGATCGCATGTGCTTCGTCGGTGTAGCGGCGCGCGCCGGACGGTGCGACGACGGGTGTGCCTCGGAAGGCGTTGATGCCGAGCATTATCGGCTCCTCACGGTTTCTCGGGCAGTGGTGAGTGATTCGGACGAGACGGGTTGTACCTGCGCGTAGTGAGCGAGGTCGGCTCGTTTGGTCCTGGTGCGGAAGGATCGGTTGAATCCGGGATAGAAGGTGTAATTGCGGCCGCCGTCGACGAGGTAGTAACTACTGCACCCGCCGGCGTTCCACACGCTGGTGGCGAGTCGGCGGTCGGTCGCGCGCACGAACTCTCTCTGCACGTCTGCCCGGACGTCGATACTGCCGATGCCGCCCTCGTCCATTTGAAGAATGCAGCTCACGATGTACTCGACCTGCGCTTCGATCGTGACGACCTGCGAGGTGTAGACCACGGAATTGGGGCCGAGGATCATGAAGAAGTTCGGAAACCCGCTGATGGTGGTGCCGAGGAAGGCCTCGGCACTGCCGTTCCACGTCTGCGCGAGGCTGCGGCCGTCCTTGCCCCGGATGATGTCGAACGACGGGTTGTCTCCCATACGAAAGCCGGTTCCCATGACTATGGTGTCGACTTCCCGGAAGGCGCCGTCCGCGGTGAGGACTCCGCGCTCCTGCACCTCGACGATTCCGTCCGTCACCACCTCCACATTGGGTGACGCCAGCGCGGGATAGTAGGTGTTCGAGAACGTCGGACGCTTGCATCCGAATGCGTAGTGGGGGAGCAGCTTTGCGCGAAGCTCCGGGTCCCGCACCTGCCGGCGAAGGTGTGCGCGGCCGAGTGCGGCCAGCCCTTTGAGCAGTGACGGCTTGTACACGAATCCGGGTACCAGGGCTTCTTGGAGCAGGTCAAGTCCCTTGCGTGCCAGTCGTTGGGTGAGCGGCACCCGCTCGAAGAGAGCGCTCGGCCAGCCGGTCATCGGCTGATCCGGGTGCGGCAGGATCCACGTCGGTGTCCGCTGGAACACGGTCAACGTGTCCGCGAGCGGTTGCAGTCTGGGGATGATCTGCACCGCAGAGGCGCCGGTGCCGACCACGGCTATCCGCTCACCGCGAAGGTCGTGGTCGTGGTTCCAGTCCGCGGTGTGGAACATCTGACCACGAAACGATTCGAGCCCGGGAAGGTCGGGTGTGGCGGGGGCACTGAACGGGCCGGTGGCCGCGACCAGGAACTGTGCCTCCCACACGGTTTCCGCAGTGTGTACCCGCCAGATCTGGGCTTGCTCGTCCCACGAAGCTTCTGTCACGCCCTGATTGCAGTGGAAATGACCGGCCAGTCCGAAGCGATGGACGCAATCCCGGAGATAGTCGTAGATCTCGGGCTGTAGCGGATACAGCCGCGTCCAGTTCGGATTGGGCGCAAACGAGAACGAGTACAGAATCGACGGGATGTCGCACTGTGCACCGGGGTAGGTATTGACCTGCCAGGTTCCCCCGGGCTCCGCGGCACGTTCCAGAACGACGAAGTCGTCGATCCCGGACTGCTTCAAGCGGACAGCCGTTCCGATGCCGCCGAAACCGGCTCCGATGACGACGACTCGTGTTCGGCGAGTTCGAGTTTCCTCGTCACCGGCCGATGGCCCCGAGGTTGGGTCGATGTCGACCATGTGTGACGCCTCCTGATTGGTGCGTGAACAACTGAACGAAGAGTAAGTCTGACATCAAGTGATGTCAACAGCGGTTGATGTCAGAATTCAACTGATTGACATCGGGCGATGTCAGTTCGCTTGCGGAGGTCGCCGCGATAACCTGAGGTCGAGAGCGCTGCCGGTCAGTGAGAACATGGGGACATGACGGATACCGAGGCTCGGCGCACCGGCCCGCGCAGGTGGCGTGGGCAGGAACCGGAAGATCGCCGCGCCGCGCGCCGGACACAGCTGATCGAAGCCGGGTTGCAGATCATGGGCACCGAGGGAGCGGCCGCCGCGACCATGCGTGCGACCTGCCGCGAGGCCGCGCTGACCGAACGGTACTTCTACGAGAGCTTCGCCAACCGTGACGAACTGCTGGTCGCCGTGCTCGACGAGGTCGTTCTCGGTGCGCGTGACACTATTCTGGACGCTCTCGAGGCGGCGCCTTCCGAACCGTCGGCCCTGATCCGCCACGTGGTGAAGGCCTTCACCAACTACGTATTCAAAGATCCTCGACGTGGACGCATCATGTTCGTCGAATCCCAGGCGGAACCTGCGCTGTGGGATCGAGGGCGAGAATTGATGGCGGAGTTCACGAATCCGATTTCCGCGTCGCTCGAGCTGATGTACGGCGGCGAGGCAACCGACTCCGCGAACTCCGAACTCAATTCAGTGGGGCTGTTCGGTGCTCTCGCGTTCATCTATCAGGCGCACACCCCGTCCTCCAAGATCTCTCGAAAGCGTTTGGTGGAGCACATTTCGCTCATGGTCGAGGCGCAGGCGACGGTCAACAGCACGCCTGCGAGAAAAGAATGACGTCCGCGTCGGCCACAGGCGGAAGGCGTCTCGGTCCCGAAGACCGGCGTGAGCAGATCATTGTCAGCGCGGCAAAGGTTTTCGAGGAGAAGTCTTTTGCCGACGTCTCGATGACCGAGTTGGCCAAGGCGGCTGGGGTCGGACGTCCGCTGCTCAATCATTACTTCGGCTCCAAGCGGGAGTTGTATCTCGACGTCGTGCGGCGGTTCGTCTTCATTCCCGAAGTGGCGGTGGACCGCATTCCGCGATCGGCGAGCCAGGAGAAGCGGATCGGCGCCGTGATCGATCGGTGGCTCGACGTCGCCTGGCGTCATCGCGACATGTGGATCTCGACAGTCATGTCCGACGACCTCCGCCGTGATCCCGAGATGGATCGGATCCTGCAGGATGCTGACGACGTTGCTGCGCGACGCATGATGGATGCGCTCGAGATTCGACCGAGTGAAGGCAGCGAGGCTGCTGTTCATTCGATGATCGTGGCGTACGGAGGACTGGCGAAGACCGCCAGTAAGCAGTGGTTGGTGACGGGAGCGCTCGACCGCGAACAGGTGCACCTTCTGCTGGTACGCAGTTTGCTCGCCATCGTGCGTGACGTTCTGCCGGCGTGCGAGGCGGATTCCTGATTGCTCAGAGTGATCTCGCCACGAGGTCCTTCATGACTTCGTTCGATCCGGCGTAGATTCGCTGAATACGAGCGTCAGCATACATCTGAGCGATGGGATATTCGAGTATGTACCCGTACCCGCCGTGTAGTTGCACGCAGCGGTCGATCACGGCGCACTGCTGATCGGTGAGCCAGTACTTGGCCATCGCGGCGGTAGTCGCATCGAGCTGCCCGGCAAGGTATTTGACGATGCAGTCGTCGATGAACGTTCGTGAGATACGAGCGATGGACGCGCACTCGGCAAGTTCGAAGCGCGTGTTCTGAAGATCGAAGAGCGTTTGCCCGAACATGTTTCGGGATTTGGTGTACTCGACGGTGAGGGCGACTGCACGCTCCATTGCCGCAGTGGCTGCAACTCCGCAGATCAATCGTTCAGGCAGTAGCTGCTGCATCAGCTGGGCAAACCCTGTGCCTTCGCGGCCCCCGAGCAGGTTTGTTGCAGGCACCCGCAAGCGGTCGAAGAACAGCTCGGTGGTGTCCTGGCCCTTCTGTCCGACCTTCTCGAGTATTCGCCCGCGCTCGAAACCCGGTGTGTTGTCATCGACCTCGGCCACGATGAGCGACACTCCACGCGCTCCGAGGCTGGGATCGGTCTTGGCGGCAATAATCACCAGATCACAATTGCGACCGTTGGAGATGAAGGTCTTTGCGCCGCTGATCAGATAGTCGTCACCGTCGCGGACGGCTCGGGTGGTGATGTTCTGCAAGTCGGATCCGGTGCCGGGCTCGGTCATGGCGATTGCGCCCACCCACTCGCCACTCACCAGCTTCGGTAGCCAGCGCAGTTTGTGCTCGTGATCGGCGTAGGCATTGAGGTAGTGCGGCACGATTCCCGAGTGCACGCCGAGTTGGAGTGAATGATCACCCGCCATGACCTGCTCGTGGAACAGCACGGCGTCGTGCGCGAAAGTTCCTCCTCCGCCGCCGTACTCGGTGGGGATCGACATGCCGGCGAGCCCGAGCGCCCCGAGTTCTCGATATGCGGATTTGTCGGGAAAACCTTGGGACGCGAAGCGTTTCTGATGCGGTGTGACGTGTTTGGCGAAGAAGTTCCTTGCCAGGTCGGCCACGGCCTCCAATTCGTCGTCCATCCACGGGGGCCGTCGTTCTGCGGTCCGGGTTGCGGTAGATCCTTGCGTCATCGTGATTCTCCCGATCGATGAAGTGCGACCCGCGAGCGGATCCGACTCCACCTATCATCCACACTGTTGACATAGTGTCAATAAAGGGGTGGTCGAATCGACCTCCGGACCCGCCTCGAATTCCACGTCGGCCGCCCGCAAGAATGGGACGACACAGACACGAACAGGCCGGCGCGAAGGATGGGCAGTGGACCCCGAAGAAACATCAGCGGGTCACGAGTCCAACCTCCCGGCTCCGCGGCCGGCGCGCAGCGTCCTGTTCGGATTGCCGCCGGTGGGAAACCGGTACCCCGGAGCGGTTCGCGTCGCCCTCGCCCTGGCGATTCCGGCGGCCATCGCCACACTGCTCGGATTCGGGTCTGCTTCGCTCCTGGTCGGCCTCGGCGCATTTGCATCGATCTACGGTGAGGATCGTCCGTACCGGAGCAGGTGGAAGGCAGTCGGTATCGCTGCGACGGCGCTGACGATCCTGTCCTTCGTCGGGGCATCGGTGGGTGAGCCCGTCCACCGAGCCATCGCCGAGGGAGCGCCGACGGTGCTGCTCGTCTTTGTCGTGCTGATCATGGCCGTCGTGGTGTCGACCTGCGCCTTCACCGTCGACGCGCTTCGATTGGGTCCACCGGGCGCGTTCTTTCTGTTGCTCACCACCGAGATCAGTTCCGTGATCGCCACTCCCGGTCAGCCGCCGGTCGAGGTCGCGATGTGGACGGCAATCGGTGGGATCAGCGCGGTGGTCGTCTCGATGACGGGAATCCTGTGGGCACCGAGAGCTGTCGAACGCAGCGCTGTACAGGCAGCCGTCTCGGCCGTTGCGGAGTACACGGACGCTCAGGCGACGTACGCCCCACCCGAACTCACGCGAGACAAACGCCACGCTGCAGCACTTCGGCTGCACGACGCGTGGCAGTGCCTCTACCGCGGCGCAATCGTCGGGAAAGACCACCCGTTGACCCGTGAACTCGAACGAGCGCAGATCTCGATGGCCAGGGCGATCTCCGACGACCACGATCCGGAACTCATGGCCGACCCCGCGTTCGACGTCGACGACGTCGGTGCTCACCCGCCTCTGCCCGACCCGACGATCCGATATCGGTTCCTCCGCGCCTGCAATCGGTCCAGCCGAGCGTCGGTGACGGCACTTCGGCTGTCCATTGCCTGTATGGCGGCGGGAACCCTCACCGTCCTGCTCGGCATCGATCGCCCGGACTGGGCGGTGATCGCCGCGGCGATGGTCCTTCATCAAGGACCGGATCGAATACTGGGCACCTATCGCGGAATCCACCGCATCGGTGGGACCGTCCTCGGGTTGATTCTGTTGGGTGCCATCTACTCCTGGAGTCCGACCGGTCTGTGGTTGGTGGCGGTACTTGCAGTCCTGATGGCGGGGATCGAGCTGTTCCTGGTGCGGAATTACGGGATAGCCGTCATCTTCATCACCGCCCTCGCGATTCTCCTCGGCGCTGCCGGTGGTGCGCACGGGACCGTCCGACATCTGATCCTCAGCCGCATGCTCGAGACGGCAATCGGCGTCGTCGTGGCGTTGGTGGTCCTGTGGACGGTGGGGCGCGGTGCGCATCGACGCACTCTGATCTGGGTCGACGAACGGGCGGGTAGCGTCCTGTTCAAGCTGCTGACCGAAATTCGCGCGAGGCACTATGCACCACAGACGAATTGGTCGGAGCTTTCGGAGCTTCGTCGGGACCTGGACTTCGAACTGCGAGGTAGCGCGATGGCCGGGATCGACGCCGCCCACAACGAACCCGAGTGGGCGTCGCAGCAGTGGAGGACGCACACCGAATTGCATCATCTGGGATCGGATGTACTGCACCGACTGTGGTTCGGCACGCAGGTGTCCAGATCACACCTCGAGGAATGGGAGTCTCGCTACTTGCGTTCGGGTTCGGTGTGATCGAGCATCGGCACAGCGCTGAACTTGGCTGGATTCGCAATGTCGTAGGCCGCGCACACGACTCCGTCGCGGACAGTGAAGCCGGCAACGCGAGCGGCGAACTGCGGGTACTGGTCGTCCCCCGGTGAGCCGGCGAATACACCGCCGAGCTGTCCGTTGACGAGAACCGGTGACATCGAGAACACCGCTGCCGGTCCGTACTTGCGGGCCAATCCCAGATAGAACCGCGCCACACGATCACTGCCGCGCACGACGTTGACGGCCGTGCGGGTAGTTCCGCCTGCGTCACCGATCAGGACGGCATCGGGATCGAGTGCATCGATCACGGCGTTCAGATCTCCACTCGCGATAGCCGTCACCAATCGCTCGACGGCGGCAGCATGTTCCTCGCCACTGACCGGGGCCGGCGCCGAAGCTGCGGCTTTACGTGCCCGCGAGGCCAACTGGCGGGCAGTGGCTACTTCGATGTCGAGGATGCGCGCTACCTCGGCGAAGGGCACGTCGAATCCGTCGTGCAGGACGAAGGCAACGCGCTGAGCGGGAGTAAGAGTGTCCAGGACGACGAGGGCAGCAAAACGATTCTGTTCCTGCCTCACGACGTACTCGAGCGGATCGGGTGTCGCTGAGGGTGTGCCCGCGGTGGCGTCGACGGGCGTCACGATCGGCTCCGGAAGCCACTGTCCGACATAGCTTTCTCTTCTGACCGCGGCCGATTTGAGATGATCGAGGCAGATGCGGCCGACAACTGTGGTGAGCCATCCGCGCAGTTCGCGGATCTGCAACTCGTCGCCTCGCGTGTTTTCGGCAACTTGAAGCCGTATCCACGCTTCCTGCACCGCATCCTGAGCGTCGCTGAAACTTCCGGTGAGACGGTAGGCCACCGAAGTCAGGTGGCCACGGTGTTGCTCGAAGTCCTGCGCAGTCGTCGGCGAAAGCATGCCCTCATGATACGGACCTCACACATTAAATCCGGCATGAATGTAACCGTTGACCCAGGTAGTGGGTGCCGACGTATGGTTTCGGCACTGCTCACGGCTCGATCCTGTCTGCACATTCATTGGAGTCTCACGTGTTTCGGTCTTTCCCGCTCATGTCGCTCAACTGTTGTCGTTGAACTGACATTCCCCACACCTGCCTGTGCCGAGCGCCGCACACGGCGCTCCGGACAGGTGTAGCCGAGAACTGAACCAATCATCTTCTACAGGAAGCAACTTCATGATTCGCCCTCGTTTCGCGCGCTCGGTAGCCGCGGTCGTCGCTCTTGTCACTCTGTCCAGTTTTGCCGTTGCCTGCTCGGGCTCCTCCGACGAAGTGGTCAAGACCGCCGACGGCAAGACCGTCCTGCGGTACGAGGGCAGCACCGGACAGGTCATCTACCCCGAACTGGCCGCTGACCTCGGCTACTTCAACGACGTGGAGCTCAACTGGATCGGCGATACGACCAGCGGCCCTCAGAGCATTCAGAACGCAGCGACCGGTCAAACCGAGTTCGGGGGAGCGTTCAACGGTGCGGTGGTGAAGTTGGCTTCCGCGGGTTCACCGATCACCTCGGTCATCGGGTACTACGGCTCGGACAAGGAGAGCTTCAACGGTTACTACGTTCTCGACGACAGTCCGATCAAATCGGCGAAGGACCTGATCGGCAAGAAGGTCGGGATGAACACCCTCGGTGCGCACCACGAGTTCGTCGTGCGTGAATGGCTTGCGCGGGAGGGGCTTACACCGGACGAGATCAAGCAGGTGGAACTGATCGTGGTTCCACCGGTCAACACGGAACAAGCGTTGCGGCAGGGACAGATCGACGTCGCCACCCTCGGCTCGGTCTTCCGTGACTCCGCGCTCGAACGTGGTGGCCTTCGAGAGCTGTTCACGGACGAATCGTTGTTCGGCTCGTTCACCTACGGCACGTTGGTGTTCCGTGACGACTACATCGCGCAGAACAAGGAGGCGGTCGCCGATTTCGTGCAGGGAACAGCGAGGGCCATCCGCTGGACGCAGACACACCCACGAGAAGAAGTGATCGCGAAGCTGACGTCGATCATCAACAGCCGCGGACGCAACGAGGACACCAAGCTCATCAGCTACTGGAAGAGCCCAGGAGTCGCCGGCCCCGGCGGAACGATCACCGATACCGAGATCAGCACGTGGATCGACTGGCTCACCCGTAACGGCGAACTCGAAGAAGGAAAGTTGAAGCCGTCGGACATCTACACCAACGAATTCAACCCGTACGCCAACGGAACGTATTCACCCGACAGCGGCGCTGACGGACAGGCACTGGAGGCAGCAAAATGAGCACAGAACCGAAACTACGGCTCGAGCACGTCACCAAACAGTTCGACATTCGTGGGACCGACGAAGTTTTCACCGCGGTCGAGGACATCAACATCGACGTGGCGCCGGGGGAGTTCCTGGTCCTCGTCGGGCCGAGTGGTTGCGGCAAGTCGACTCTGCTGGACCTCCTCGGAGGACTCAGTTCGCCCACTTCCGGTCGAATCCTTCTGGACGGCAAGCAGATCACGGGCCCAGGCTTGGATCGGGGAATCGTCTTCCAGCAATACGCGCTACTTCCATGGCGAACTGCACGTCACAACATCGAGTTCGGACTCGAAGCGAAGGGCGTGAAGAAGAGCGAGCGACGCGAGCTCGCCGAGCATTACCTCGAACTGGTCGGTCTGCAAGGTTTCGCGGATCGCTATCCGCACGAGTTGTCCGGTGGAATGAAGCAGCGAGTCGCGATCGCCCGCAGCCTGGCATTCGACCCCGAAGTGTTGCTGATGGACGAACCATTTGCAGCGCTGGACGCACAGACGAGAGAGTCGCTGCAGGACGAGCTTCTGCGCATCTGGAAGGCCACCGGCAAGACCATCCTGTTCATCACCCACGGAATCGACGAGGCCATCTACCTCGGGCAACGTGTTGCAGTACTGACGTCGAGGCCAGGGCGCGTCAAGACGATCGTCGACATCGACATCGACCGGTCCGGCGACGACGTGCGATCAGGTGAGGAGTTCCGGGTGTTCCGGCACCGGATCTGGACGCTACTGCACGGTGAAGTCGAGCGCGCTCGGGCCGGCGAACTCGATCCTGTCAAGGAGGTTGCACATGTCTAGCGCATTGGCGACGCCGGAGGTGGTCGCCGCTCCGAAACCGTTGGCCGACAAAACACCTGACATTGCGCAGCGGAGCCAGGCCGGCGGCAAGGCGGCGCGCTACATTGGTTCCACCGCCTGGCGGATTGTCAAGCCGTCGATTGCGATCGCGATCTTCCTCGGGATCTGGGAAGCGGCACCTCGGCTCGGACTGGTGGACAAGGTCTTCCTCCCGCCCTTCACCGAAGTTGTGTCCGCATTCTTCACCCTCGCCGAGAACGGACAATTGCAAGAGCATGTTTCGGCCAGTCTGACGCGTGCGCTGACCGGATTCTTCGTGGCCATCGCGATCGCGATTCCGTTGGGAATCGCGATCGCCTGGTACCGCCCGGTCTCCGACTTCCTCAACCCGATTCTCGAATTGTTCCGCAACACAGCAGCCTTGGCTCTGCTTCCCGTCTTCGTGCTGATTCTCGGAATCGGTGAGGAATCGAAGATCGCCCTGGTGATCTACGCCTGCACCTTCCCGATTCTGCTCAACACGATCTCCGGTGTGCGAACAGTGGACCCCCTGCTGATCAAGTCCGCTGCCTCGCTGGGGTTCTCCTCGATTCGGCTGTTCCAGAAGGTGGTTCTGCCCGCCGCTGTTCCCACGATCTTCACGGGTATCCGCATGGCAGCCGCGTCGTCGATTCTCGTGCTGATCGCCGCCGAAATGGTCGGGGCCAAAGCCGGTCTCGGGTATCTGATCACCGCTTCACAACTCAACTTCCAGATCCCGAACATGTACGCGGGCATCGTCGCGATCTCGTTGTTGGGTCTGACAATCAACGCGATTCTGGTCCTGATCGAACGTCGGCTCTCGCGCTGGCGCGTCACCACCTGACCACACATTCACGGAAAGATTCTGCGAACTCATGTCCGAACGACAATTTCATCTGAACGCCTTCCTGATGGGCGTCGGCCATCATGAGGCGGCGTGGCGCCACCCACGCACAAATGCGGCCAACCTCCTGGACGTCAAGCACTTCCAGGAATTGGGGAGAATCGCCGAGCGTGGAAAGCTGGACTCGGTGTTCTTCGCCGACGGTCTAGCAGTCGGCCCGCGGGTCAAGTACAACACCCAGGCGATCTTCGAACCCGTCACCTTGCTGTCGGCGATCGCGGCGGCCACCGACAAGGTGGGGCTGATTGCAACCGCGTCGACCAGTTACAGCGATCCATACACTCTCGCAAGGAAGTTCGCTTCCCTCGATCACATCAGTGGCGGACGAGGCGGGTGGAACATCGTGACGTCGGCCGGCGCCGACGAGGCCGCGAACTTCGGCCTCGATGCGGTACCGACGCACAGCGGTCGTTACGAGCGCGCCGAGGAGTTTCTCGACGTGACGCTCGGACTCTGGGACAGCTGGGAAGAGGGGGCAGTTGTCCTGGACGAAGAGACCGGAATCTTCGCCGATCCTGATCGTGTCCATCGCATCGACCATGACGGTCAACGATTCACGGTGGCTGGCCCGCTCAATTCGCCGAGGTCTCCACAGGGACGTCCGTTGCTCGTGCAAGCCGGTTCCTCCGAGAGCGGTAAGGACTTCGCGGCGAAGTATGCCGAGGCCGTGTTCACCGCTCAACGAACACTCGAGCAGGGGCAGGATTTCTACACCGACCTCAAAGCGCGGCTGATCAAGTACGGGCGTAGTCCCGACGAGATCAAGGTGGTGCCAGGCATCGTTCCCTTCATCGCGGATACGGAAGAAGAAGCCAAGGCACTGGAGCAGTCGTTCACGGATCTCATCTCACCCGAGTACTCGCTGCGCCAACTCTCGAACATGGTGGGCGTCGACCTCACCGAGCATTCGCTGGATGCCCCGTTGCCCCCGTTGCCGGACATCGATCGCATCCAAGGAAACAAGAGTCGATACCAGCTCGTCAAAGACCTTGCGGAGAGCGAAAACCTCACCGTCCGTGAACTGATCGGCAAACTCGGCGGTGGCCGTGGGCATCGGACATTTGCCGGGACACCGGAGCAGGTCGCGGACGAGTTGACCGAATGGTTCGACAAGGGCGCCGCGGATGGCTTCAACATCATGCCGCCCTATCTGCCCGGAGGGCTCGAGGTGTTCGTCGACCGGGTCGTGCCGATTCTGCAGGCGCGTGGGCTCTTCCGGACCGAATACACGGAATCCACCCTGCGGGGTCACTACGGCCTCGATCGTCCGGCGAATCGGTTCTCGCGGGCCGCTGACGCGGCAGAAGTGAGCGCGTGACGGAAACACTGCCCAAGGAACAGCCGGCGATTGCCGGTCTCAAGCCACTGGTCACAACGGTTTTCGTACCGGCGGCCATCTTCGGGATCGGTCAGGGTGCGGCTGCCCCCATCATGGCCGTCACCGCGCGCGACCTGGGTGCCTCGGTTGCCGTCGCCGGCCTGATCGTTGCACTCGGTGGTTTGGGCGCCGTACTCGGTGACCTCCCCGCCGGCAGGATCGTGTCGCGTTTCGGTGAGCGCAGGTCGATCATCGGCGGAAGTTCCTTGGGTGCAACAGGAGTGGTGATCTGTCTCCTTGCACAGACTCCGTGGATGCTCGGTATCGGCGCACTGTTGACCGGATTGGCGAATGCGGTGTGGGGCCTTGCGCGGCAGAGCTACCTCGCCGAGACCGTGCCACTCGGTCTACGGGCCCGAGCAATGTCGTCGTTCGCTGCGATGTGGCGGTTGGGTTTCTTCCTGGGACCGCTCATCGGGGCCGGCGTGATTCTCCTGGTGGGAGCGCGCGGAGGATTCCTCGTCCAGTTGGTGGGCGTCGTGCTCGCCGGGGCGCTGATGGCCCGCGTTCCCGACCCGCCACGAAAGGTGCAGGCAGGCAACAGCGATCACGGACACGTTACGCTCCCGGAGATCCTTCGCCGTCATCGTGCCGCTCTGTCGACGCTCGGGACAGGCTCCCTTCTGATGGGCGCCGCCCGCGCTTCGCGTGAGGCCGTTCTTCCATTGTGGGCATTGCACCTCGGATTGGATGCAGCCCAGGTGAGTGTGATCTTCGGTATCGGTGCGGCCGTGGACCTGCTGTGCTCGTACCCGGCCGGACACATCATGGACCGATACGGCCGCAGGCTGGTCGCGGTGCCTTCGCTGACGGTGATCGGTGTGTCGTACCTACTGTTGCCGTTCTCGACGGGTGCAGTGGGATTGACCGTGGTCGCTGTCGTGATGGGGATCGGCAACGGGCTGGGCAACGGCGTGATCATGACCCTCGGTGCCGATATCGCCCCGCCCGAAGAACGCGCCGAGTTCCTCGCTGCATGGCGATTGACTCACGACACCGGCATGTTCGGTGGGCCGCTCGCGATCGGTCTACTCGCCGCGGTGCTCCCACTCGGGTGGGCATTCGCCGCTCTGGGCGCGACGTCGTTCGCCGGCGCGGCGATGATGTTCCGCTTCATTCCGGTCTACTCTCCGCGGGTGTCACCCCGGTCGCGCGTCGGGAAACTGTAGGTAGGCTCGCTACATGCGATTCGGACTGTTCGTACCTCAAGGCTGGCGTCTGGACCTGGTCGGCATCGACCCCGCGAAGCAGTGGGAGGTGATGCGGGACTTCACGCTGCGCGCGGAGGCAGGGCCGTGGGAGTCGGTGTGGGTCTACGACCACTTCCACACCGTTCCCCAGCCGACGGAAGAAGCGACTCACGAGGCGTGGACATTGATGGCCGCACTCGGTGCGTCGACCTCGCGTATCCGACTGGGCCAGATGTGTACCGCCATGAGTTACCGAAACCCGGCGTACCTCGCCAAGGTCGCCGCGACCACCGACCTGATCACGGGTGGACGCGTCGAGATGGGCATCGGCGGCGGCTGGTACGAGCAGGAGTGGCGCGCATACGGCTACGGCTTCCCCTCTGCCGGTGAGCGTCTGGGCCGCCTCGACGAAGGAATCCAGATCATGCAGCAGGCGTGGTCGACCGGCAGCTCGACGCTCGACGGCAAGTACTACCAGGTCGACGGAGCGCTGTGCCGTCCACTTCCGTTGCAAGAGGGCGGAATTCCCATCTGGGTTGCCGGTGGCGGCGAGAAGGTCACACTCAAGATCGCGGCCAAGTACGCGCAGTACACGAACTTCGACGGCACCCCGGCCGGCTTCGCGCACAAGTCCGAAATCCTGAAGAAGCACTGCGACACCGTCGGTAGCGATTTCGACGCCATCGTCCGTTCGGCCAACTACAACGTGGCCATCGGCGCGACGGAATCCGAGGTGGCTCAGCGGTTGGAGACACTGAAGGCCCGACTGACGCCGTTGGTCGGCGAAGCTGCCGCCGATGCGTCGCTCGATGCGTTCCGCGGAATGCCCGCCGTGGGTACGCCCGAGCAGATCATCGAGAACCTGTCGGCGCTCGCGGCGCAGGGACTCGAGTACGGAATCTTCTACTTCCCCGAGGCCGCGTACGACACGTCGGGAATCGAGATGTTCGAGAAGGAAGTGCTGCCCGCGCTCGCGTAACCGTTTGGACTAGCGCAGCGAGTCAGGAAGATCGGCCGGGTTGATCAGAACCCGGCGATCGGGGTGGGTGCGAACTTCTTCGGAATCGGGAATCCGGCTCTGCAGGAAGTTCCACTCGCTCGCACTGACAGCAGCGATCGCGCGTGCCAGCACTGCCGAGTCCTTGGTCCCCCACTCGATCGGCATGGGACTGACCATCTGCCACGTGTCAGCCTTGCTGCGGGTGGAACGATCCGAACGCAGTGCGACCGACGGAATGCGGTCGCCGACTCGCCACTTCGGATTGAGTCGAACGTTGCGGCTGACGAGCGCGTACTGCGGTGCTCCGGCCGCAGGCTTCGCGATGTCGATCAATGCCGTCAAGGTCGCCGCTCGAGGGTGAACCTCGGTGACGATCGCGGGAACCAGTGGGTTGTCCGCATACAGAGATTCGACGCTTCCCACCTTGCGAGGTGCCCACACGGCAACCCACAGGGAACTGGCCGCACCGATGGCGAGGACCGCGCCGATGATGATGGACCACACCTCGCCCATGCTGATCAACCAGGCCCCGACCGCGGCGAGGACGATCGCGAAGATCACCGCAGAAATCTGCAGGCGGCGTACATCGGCCAGTGTGTCGTTGACCGACTTGGCGTGAGCCTTGTCGACGGTGAACTGGAAGTCAGCCACGAAAAATTCCTTCGGGTGGTGCCGGACGATCTAGGACCGGCCCCCGATCGCCCGGGGACCGTCCACCAGCGTAGCTAGTTTCGCGCGCGCTCCCACATCTGCAGGTAAGCCTCGGCGCCGCGGCTCATGTCCTCGATGATGGTGTCGCCGTCGGCTCCCGCGGCGATGCGCATGTCCGCGATCCAGTCGGGAATCATCCCGTACTGCGCCACGCCGTCGGTGTTCACGTCGAAAACCCGGGTGCCGGCGCGCTGCTGGTCCATGACCGTGCCGTCGAAGGCGGTGTACGGATATTGCAGCGGATTTTCTGCGGCGTCGCCGCGCGGTGCGGCCTGCGGCCCGAAGCCGTTGGTGTCGGCGCCGTAGCCGAAACCGAAGTAGTAGTTCTCGCTTCGCATCGCCCGTGCGTCCCGCCACTGGTCGATGAACCCACGCTCTTCGGGCTTTTCGTCCGATGCGTCGAGTTGTCCGGCGTACAGGGCGACAAATCCGCCGAGTGCGTAGATCCGCTTGTACAGGCTCGGGTCGCTCCAGCTGTGACTGGAAACGACGCCGGAGTAGTTCGCAGCTTCGAGAATATCGAGAGCCGCTTCGGCGGTCTTGACGCTCATGTGATCGATGTCCACGATCATCCCTCGGTCCATCAAACCTCGGATCGTGTACGCGCCGAGGTCGGTCAGGCCGTGCGAATTGCATTGCGGACCAGAGGGGTACACCGGAAGCGTCACTCCGGGTGGGAGTACCGCGAGAAGATTCTGTGCGCCGTCGACCTTGGTGGGCAGCACATTGTCCTCGGCAACGCCGGTGCATGGTTCCGACTGCCAGAACTCCCCGGTGCCCAGGTAGTTGCCGATGTTGACGGCCACTCCGGTGACGCCGCCGTCGAAACGGGCACCGCCGAGGGCGTTGTCGAACTTGTGCGTGACGATCATCTGCCGGACACCGAGGTCGTACAACTCGTCCAGGCCGCGGTCGATGTCGTCCTCGGTGCACTGCGGAATTCCGTTGCGCACAGAGCAACCGAAGGGTTCGGACACCTCCACCCCGAGGGTGACGGCCAGCTTTCCGTCGGCGGCCACCTGCCTGGCCTGTTCAGGGGAGCTCACGATGCGGAACCAACCCCGGCCGGGACCGCCGTACTGGGCGTCGATGTAGTCCTGGAGTTCGCGTGTCTGCTGCGCCTGGATCCGGACGGTCTCCATCTCGTCACAGGGATTTCGTTTACTCGGATACAGCTCGCACAGGACACGGTTGGCGACAAAGAGGTTGGTGAAGATTCGCAGACCGCCACGCCAGGCCCGCTCGACCCACTTGTAGTACGTCTGCTCGTGTGTCAGTGAATCGTGCGCCGGCCAGTCGGTGAAACTCGGCCAGCCGGTGGTGTCGTGAGTTTCGAAGGGATTGCCGTACGACAGAACGTTTTCGAGGAGCGCCGGTATCCCGTCGGGTTGATGGTCCGGGCAGTCGACGAGCGCTGCGGTGACGCCCTGAGGATCGAAAGGTCGGCCGCAGTGCAGGTTTCCGCCCATGAACTCGGAAGCATTCATGTGCACGTGTGTGTCGATGAATCCGGTGACTTCACCGTTCGGTCCGATTTCTCCCGGAACGCCGTTTGCGCCCACCTCCGCTTCGGGGAAGTCGGCGCAGCCGTCGCGCGGGATCAGCGTGAACGCAGATTCGGGAACGTCACCGGGATCGGACATCGTGAGCATCAAATCTCGCGAGATCAGTTGTCGGCCGTTCGAGGTCGCTGTCAGAACGAAGGACTCGCCAGTGGACATCACGGTCCAGTCGGTGGACGGAGTTGCTTCGGAAGTGGCGAGCACCGAGTCTGCGCCGTCGTGCGAGAGCATCGACCCGTCCGGGCCGTACAGCATGAATCGACCCAACTGGGCCGCATGTAGCCGGAACGGTTCGGCGTCTGCGGCTTTCGTTACGTCGGTGAGGTACGCCGACCCGTCACGACGGACGAAATCACCAGACTCGGTGCGCAGCGCGAAGCAACCGTTCGCAAGTGCGTACACCGAGTTCTGCGCAGTAGGAGCAGGACTCGGTGCCGCGGCGCTGACGCCGGTCGCGGCGACGACGACGGCGGCAGTCAGCAGCGAGATGGTTCCGGCGAGCCGACCCCGTAGACGTGGAACTGAGCGCATGGTGCTGGTGACCCCCGGCCGATGGACACGACTGTGACAGGGGACACTCTACAGATAACTGGACGTATGTCCATTTAATTCTGCAACGTGTTGCAGAAATGCTCAGCCGATTGCAGGTCCGAGCAGGTCATCGGCGTCGGTGATCCGGTAGGCGTAGCCCTGTTCGGCGAGGAATCGCTGACGATGTGCCGCATACTCCGCATCGAGAGTGTCGCGCGAGACCACCGAATAGAAGTGAGCCTGACCGCCGTCGTGCTTGGGTCGCAGTAGGCGTCCGAGTCGCTGCGCTTCTTCCTGTCTCGACCCGAAGGTTCCCGAAACCTGCACGGCGACAGACGCCTCCGGAAGGTCGATCGAGAAGTTCGCGACCTTACTCACCACCAGCGTCTGGATCTCACCGTTACGGAACTGATCGAAGAGGATCTCGCGTTCCTTGTTCTTGGTGGATCCCTTGATCACCGGGGCGTTCAGGGCTTCGCCGAGTTCGTCGAGCTGATCGAGATACGCACCGATCACCAAAGTCGGAGAATCGGGGTGCTTGGCCAGGATCGACTTCACGACCGCAATTTTCGTGTGAGCCGTCGAGCACAGTTTGTAGCGCTCCTCCGGTTCGGCGACGGCATAGGACATGCGCTCGGCGTCCGTCATCGTCACTCGCACCTCGACGCAGTCGGCCGGCGCGATCCAGCCCTGCGCTTCGATGTCCTTCCACGGAGCGTCGTAGCGCTTGGGGCCGATGAGCGAGAAGACGTCGCCTTCGCGGCCGTCCTCACGAACCAGCGTTGCGGTCAGGCCGAGACGGCGGCGCGACTGCAGATCTGCCGTCATCCGGAAGACGGGCGCGGGCAGCAAGTGGACCTCGTCGTATATCACCAGTCCCCAGTCGCGGGAGTCGAAAAGTTCGAGGTGCTTGTACTCGCCCTTCGTGCGACGTGTGATCACCTGGTAGGTCGCGATCGTGACCGGCCGAATCTCCTTGCGCTCGCCGGAGTATTCGCCGATTTCTTCCTCGGTCAACGATGTACGCGCGATCAACTCACGCTTCCACTGACGACCGGCAACGGTATTGGTGACGAGGATGAGGGTGGTGGCCTTGGCCTTTGCCATCGCTGCGGCGCCCACCATCGTCTTGCCGGCGCCACACGGCAGCACGACGACGCCCGAGCCGCCGGCCCAGAACGAATCCGCTGCCATCTGCTGGTAGTCGCGCAGTTCCCAGTGGCCCTCTTCGAAAGCGAGATCGATCGGGTGCGCTTCGCCGTCCACGTAGCCGGCGAGGTCCTCGGCCGGCCAGCCCACCTTGAGCAGCATCTGCTTGAGGCGGCCGCGTTCGCTCGGGTGGACGATCACGGTGTCGTCGTCGACCTTCTCACCGAGCATCGGCGAGATCTTCTTGTGTCGCATCACCTCGGTGAGGACTGCGCGGTCGAGGCTGACCAGGATGAGGCCGTGCACCGGGCTCTTGACCAGCTGTAAGCGTCCGTACCTGGCCATCGTGTCGACGATGTCGACCAGCAGCGGTTGTGGAACCGCGAATCGTGAGTACGACACGAGCGCGTCGACAACCTGCTCGGCGTCGTGTCCGGCGGCGCGGGCATTCCACAAGGCCAGGGGAGTGATGCGATACGTGTGGACGTGTTCGGGGGCCCGTTCGAGTTCCGCGAAGGGGGCGATTGCCTGCCTGGCATCGCCGGCGCGCTCGTGGTCGACCTCCAACAGCAGCGTCTTGTCGGATTGGACGATCAACGGTCCGTCGGTCACGGAATCCTCCTAGTGAAGCAAACGCGGCAGCCACAGAGCGTTGCGCCGCGTTGTCGGCTGACGCCAACCCTGCCATTGTCCTGGTATCGGGGCGCAGACGCCAACATGCGACGCTCGCACAGCCCGAAGTAGAGGTGCCCGAGTGCGAGCACCCCTACGTCAACAGGGCAGGATCGACCGCTATTCCGGGAGGCCCGCGGGTAGCACGAGGATCTTCACGTGTTCGTCGGGTGCGCGCAGAGCTGCGAAAGCGTCCGAGACTCCATCCAGACCGACCCTGCCGGTGATGATCGCTTCGGCGTCGATCTCGCCGTCGGCGAGCCTCTGCAGGGTGATGTCGTAGGCATTCTCGTAAGGACCGTGACCGAAATTGATCGAGATCCTCCGGAACTGCCCGACAACGGGAATGATCGTCTCGTCGCCGAACGGCGCAGCCAGAACCTGAATCCGCGAGTTGAACGGCAGAGTGTGCATCAGTTCTCCGATGACTCCCGCCCGACCGCTGCATTCGTAGGCGATCAGAACTCCGTTCGCGGCCTGGCCGACAAGCTGGTTGCCTTCGGCGATCATTCGATTCCACAGTTCGATCGGATCCTGCTCGGCCGGATCGACGACGATGTCCGCGCCCATCTTCGCGGCGAGCTCGCGTCGTTTGGGGGAGGGCTCCGACGCGATGACGATCTGCGCTCCGCGCGCTTTCGCGGCGACGATGGCGCCCAGTCCGATCGTTCCGCAACCGATGACGAGCGCCGAATCGGCCGAGGTGAGGCCGGACTGTTGGAGATGCATCTCGCCGACGTGGAGAGGTTCGGCAAGTGTGGCGTGCTCGAGTGACAGGTGGTCGGGAACTTTGCGGACCCAGAACGCGTCGACGACTATGTGATCGCCGAACGCGCCGTGGTACTCGTTCGAGTAGCCGATGATCGTCGGGATCCCGGTAGCGGTGTCGGTGGCCAAGCCGATGCCGGCCACCCGATCGCCGATCGCGAAATCGTCTACTGCAGAACCGGTCTCGGAGACGAGACCCGCGTATTCGTGCCCCAGCACCACTGGCGCGTCCGGATCGAAGGTGGCGAGCGGGTAGCCCCCGTCGTGCGCGACCTCGACGAATCGGCACGGGTCCTTCGACATGCTCAGGTCGCTGCCGCAGATCCCGCAGGCGACGACGTCGATGCGGATCTGATGGGGTGCCAACGGCGGCGGGTCGGCGATCTCGGTGACCGCGAATTCTCCCTGCTGGAAACGGACGGCCCTCATGCGCGCACGGCTCCCGTCTCGGCCGGCCGGCCGTAGTAGTCGGTATGGGCTTTGGTGATCGCTCCGACCAGCCCGCCGATCAGGTATTCGCGGTTGTCCTCGGCGAACTGCATGCTCGCCTGACGCCCGACATTTCGCTTCCGGAAGTGCGGGACCACCTCGGAGGCGAACAATTCGTAGCTGCGTTTGGTGTCCTCCCAGCTCGCCATGTCGACGTGAAGGATCAAGAACGTGCCGAACCCTCCCGTCTTCTCGATCAGACGCTCGATCTGTGCGATCGCATCTTCGGGGGTACCGATGATCGCCTGACCGAACTCGCCGAGCGTGTCGTTGCGCCACTGATCGATGACTCCGGCCGGTGTATCTGCCCAGGCCGGGTTCTGGCCGGTCTGTCGATTCACGTAGGAAGCCATCGATCCGATCCGTCGGCTCACGGCGCGCTCGGCCTCCGCTCGGGTCTCGGCGATGAACATCGGATTGACCACACGCCACGTCGCTCGGTCGGCGCGGTGGCCGTGTTCGGCCGAGACCTTCTCGTACACATCCCAGTTGCGATCCAGTGCGTCGAAGCCGCTGGGTGAACTCGCGGCCAATGAGAGCAGGGAGAGGCCGTTCTTGCCTGCGAGCACCGAACCGTTGGGGGAAATCGTGGACGCTGTCACTGTCTCGATGCCGTCCGCGCGGTAGGTGGGCAGCTGTGCGCGTGCGTCACGCAACGTGAACCAGTCGGTTTCCATGTTGACGACCTCGCCGCGAAGCAACGCGAGAATGGCCTCGAGCGCTTCGCCCTGGCGACGACGCTGGTCCGACGGGTTGATGCCCATCATGTGCGCATCGAGGGGGATCTTGCCCGGGCCGGTGCCGAAGATGAGTCGTCCGCGCGTCTGCAGATCGAGCTGAGTGATGCGGTCGGCCGTGATCAACGGGTGGTGATAGGGCAGAGACGTCACGCCTGTGCCGAACTGGATGCGCTCGGTTCGCTCTGCGGCGGCCGCGATGAACATGTCCGGGGCAGGCACGATCTCGGCGCCGGTCGAATGATGCTCACCCATCCACGCTTCTTCGAATCCGAGGTGGTCCAGGTGTGTCATGAGGTCGATATCGCGTCTGAGTTGCAGGGCGGGATCGGCGTCGAGCGGATGGTACGGGGCGAGGAAGGCTCCGAAGCGGATGGACGATGCGGACCACACGATGACAACTCCTGTCGACAGGGGAGTGATTTGGATCACTCGCTCTGATCGAGATGTCTAACATGGATCAACTGATCCAATAAGTTGAGCCTCCCGCACAGTGGGAGATTTGTAATCACCTGTAGTTCAACGTTATCTGGTGCAATGACGTCGGATATCGTTGTTGCGAGTCGATCGACTGAACCAAGTACTTTCCGAAGGAGTATTGAAGAGGTATGCAACTGGACGTCACAATCACCCCCGACTCCTCGACCGTCGAACTGAACAGTGTCGACGACTTCACCAGTCTCTCGGTCGTCGTTGGCGGCGACGATCGATCCGAGACTCTGAGTCGGGTACTGGAACCGTGGGGGGAACTCGAGGGGGATCACGTCTGGCTCGACATCGGCCACTTGGAGCAAGCCGTCGCTGCCCGGATCGGAAACACCGAGTGGAGACAGAAGTTCTCCGCGATGGTGGTCTACGCACGCGCCCACGGCTGGGTGGATCGCGACAACAGGGTGCGAGCACACCGTGAATCACTCTGACTCCGCGTTCGCCACGGTTGAGACGTTTGTCGAGCCCGTGCGAAGCTCGTTCGTATGACCGACTCCCGGCAGAACCGTCAAGGCGACGCGACGCGTCTGCGTTTGCTCAAAACTGCTGAAAGGCTTTTCGCGACAGAGGGATTGGATGCAGTTTCGCTGCGCTCGGTCAACGCCGCGGCCGGTCTCGGGCCGTCATCGGTCCACTACCATTTCGGAACCAAGGACGATCTGGTCGCAGCGGTGCTGTTGGACATGGGAACGTCGGTGCGAGATCAGATCAGCGCGAACGTCGACGCCCTCTCCGCCGACAAGACGCCGCCGACGGTGGAGGCGCTGGTACGGGCCGTCACTGCGCCCTACAAGGCATTGCTCCTTCGCCATCGCACGCGGGGAATGCGATGGATCAGAATCGTCACGCAGATCTCGCAGCCGCAGATGTCACGACCGGGCCATCCAGCCCTCGAGGCGACCGAGCTGCACCTGCGTGAACATCTCCTCGACCAGGTCCGTCGTACTTTTCCTGCTACCGATCCCGAACGGCTCGAGACTCGCTGGGCGATTGCCTTGATGGGCTTCCTCCAGGCGTTGAGCCGGGCGGACGATTGGAGCGGAAGTGGCAAGCCGCTCGCGCCGGAGCGGCTTGCCGACTTCTACGAGGACCAGGTCGTCTTTCTGGTGGGTGGTGTGCGGCAGTTATTGGGGTGAGCGCCTAATCGATGCGTCTCCTATTTCTGCGCGACCACTGACTTCCGCATTTCCATTACATGAGTAATAGCTTCGGAAATTCCGGACCGGTAACCGATATTCTTTTCGGAATCACCCGGAGTGGAATCAAGCTCCGATTCGAGTCTCGTTTGAATGCGGTCCAGGGTATGGATTGTTCTTTTCACGATGGTTGATTCTCTTTCTGCGGTAAATCCGATAGAAGTATTCCGGATTGCCGAGCGTGTTCGTCGAGGACGCAGAGTGAAGCGAGGGTCATGCCCGCTGCGTACCCGCGCGAGCGTGCGTCAGTTCCTCGATTACGTGACTTGAACAGGTTGAACGTTTCGTGCAGGTGCACGAGGGTGTCGGTGGAGGCAGGCATTGGTCAGCTTCGCAATCAGCTCGTCTTCTCTGGACTTTGCTGTCAGCTCCGCTTCCGCTTACGGATGAACTCGGAAGACTCCGCAGTTTTCGCCCGCTTCTCCGCGCGGCGTTCCTTGATCGACTGGGCGGGTTTCTTCATGTTCTTACCCGGCGCCTTGTCAGCCATTGTCGCTCCTCATTTTTCGAAGTGGCAATCACAAACTGACCTCGACCATACTTCATTTACAGAAAAAAGCCAGTTGCTTCTTTTTTGCTACTTTTTTCCGGAGTCGACGGGGCTGACGGAAGTAATTCGGTGCAACGTGAAACGGCGAACCGCGCCGCTCGCGGGGTCGAAGGCGTCCAGCTGTCCGCCGCCCACGCTGACGGGGTCGACGATGCGATGCGTCGCGACCCCCTGGGCGTCGACGTAGCCGATGTTGACGCTCGAATTGTCTCGGGCCGCCGTGGCCAGCAAGGCGATGGTGGCGGCGTTGTTCTCCCGTGAACCGTCCGTTCGCACTCCGCCGCGGCCGGGGGCGGAAGCACGGTCTCCGGCCCGCATCGTGCGGACCAACGACGCCAGCTGATCCGCCGACGGGCTCGCCGGCATCCTCGACGCCGGTCGGCTGCGACGGTTGGGTACACGTGCCCCACGTGGGCGGAGATCGACCAACGTGCCCGAGGAGTCCTCACCTGCCGGCGCGAATCCGGCGGCTCGCAGCTCGGTCAGGACTTCGCGGAGAGGGGCCTGCGAAATCGCGACGGTGGGAGCCAAGGCGCGCAGTGCCAACGGCTCGGCCACTGCGGATGCGAGGACCTCCGCCAGCAGTGACGCGTCCTCACATCGAATGAACGACGCCGCCACTCCGGCACGCAGTCGTCCGTGTCGACGGGCGACATCGTCGATCAAATACGAAAGTGATTGGGGGACAGGAGTCTTCGATTTCGAAGCGAACATCGCATGCAGTTCGGTGGCCGTCAGACCGGCGTCGAGCGCACGACGCACGCTGTCCTCGCTGATGCGGTACATGGACGCCGATCCGGCCGACTCGATGTCTGCGACCAGGCTCACCTGCTCGAGCAGGTCCGGTACCAGCGGGCCGGGCGCAACCAGAGTCAGATCCGCCTGGACCAGGATGTAGTCGATGGGCTCGGGTAGCGCGGACTGCATTTCGGCTTCGGCGTCCCCGCCGTGCAGCAAGGCTCGTCCAGGTGACGACAACGCGCCGCGGGCCACCAGCCCGAGAGCAGCGGCCTCGTCCAGAGTCCGCTCGATCGCGAACGTCCGCAGGCGCCCGCTCCATCGCGGGCGTCGCCACGCCAGCAGCCGACTTACCTCGACGGTCGACGCGGTCTGGCCGCTGTCGAGTTCGGAGAGCAGCCCCAGAATGGCCTGACGATCTCGCGGAGCCGCCGGAGCGCGGCCCTCCTCGGACAACGCCGCGATCGGCTTGTCGGTGGAATCGCGCAGCCCGATCATCCACGGGACTCGAGGTACGTCGACCCAGGCGGACGCCAGGACCTCCCACCGTCGCGCTGTGGATGCGTTCAGCCAGCCGTCGACCGCAAGCGTGGGCGTCCAGTATTCGTCCGCGTTGTCCGAGACCGGCGCCGGATCTGGTGTTCCACTGGCGATGAGTCCGGCTGCCGAGAGCAACTCGACAAGTAGGCTCACGCGCGCTTCGTCGAGATCGGCCGTCTTGGCCACGCGTCGTAGTTCTCGAACACCGAGCCCACCGGCTCGCAGTGCGGGGGCCGGCGCTGCGCCCAGAACAGCGATCACGTTCTCGCATTGGCGTACCAACTCGAGCGCCTCGCCGGCTGCTGCGGCGTTCACGTCCGCCGGCTTGAGTTTGTCGCCCCCGATGACGGGTGCGGTCAGCGTCGTCGGATCGAAAACCGGCTCGCCGCGGATGACCTGACGAACCGTCGCCGGAAGCTCGACAGTCTGCTCGTCGAGCCACCGCAGCAGGCCGGCCGCCAGCAGTCGTTGAACCGGGCGCTCAGGCGGCGTTCCGGGGGCAGCGTCGCGGGTGCGACCGATCGGGCTGGAGTTGGCGAGTGTCTCGAGGAGATCCCGCTCGCGGGTGTCCAGAGCGTTGAGCGCAGCCGAGATCTCGGTCTCGGTCATCGCCTCGGCAGGTTCGAGGGCGCGCCCCACACGCCACGGAATCATCCCGATGACTGCCGGGACGACGCTGATGGGATCGACACCCCAGATGAGGGCGGACGCGCGCATCTTCGACAGAGACTTGTCGACGGCCTTCTTGGTGACCTTGCCCTTGCCGGTCAGGGCGCGTTCGGCGATCGCACTGTTGAGCTCCGCCCGCGTCATCGGAGTTTCCTCGGCGCCGGCCAGTGCCAACAATTCGAGAAGACCGAAATCGAGGGTGTCGAGTTCGTCCGCGGCTCGGCTGACCGACGCGCGTTGCTGTGCCCGACCGCTGAGAACCACCATCGTGCTCGGCGGCGGTACGGCCAGATCGGGGCGCAGACGCAGCAACTCCGTCAACTCGGCGTCACTGCGCGCCGAGAGCCAATCGGTCAGACTTTCGGCTGCGGAACTGCCCGCCGGGGTGCCACGTGTTTCGGTCATCAGGTATCAGATTAGAGACCTGGTCTGTACGGCGTAACGGCGTCCTGTCAAAATGACTTCGTGGCCAACAATTCGAAGCAACACTATGTAGATCCAGGATGGCCGGAAACTGCAGACGGAGATCACGCAGTGACCGAATTGTCATCGACCCGCGCAGGTGGACTTTCACCCTTCGGCGAGGACACCACCTTTCCGGTTCCGGTGGAGTCACTTCCTTACGTACACCCGCACACCGTCATCAACCGATAACAACTCGACACGAAGAAGGCCCGCACCGAATCGGTGCGGGCCTTCTTGATGTTCGAGCGTCCGAGCGGACAGTCTTGCCGGTGTTACTTGAGGAACGACTTCGCGGTGTCGGCGACTGCGAGGATCTGCGGGTCGACCGGGATGCCGTTGGCCTCGGCGAATGCGATTGCCTGATCGATGGCGTCGGCGACCGGGTGTGCAACGGTCTGTGCGACCTGCTGCGCCGGAGCCGGAGCTGCCTGAGGAGCCGTGGTGGCTGGAGCGGAACGCTCGGTGGCGCCGCTGCTCAGCCCGAGGCTGGAGGAGCAGGACGGCCATGCGCCCCAACCCTGGTTTGCGAGAACACGCTCGGCAACAACGATCTGCTGCTCGCGAGTGGCCTGGTTTGCGGTGGCTGCGTACTGTCCGCCGCCGTGTGCGTTCCACGTGCTGGGGGAGAACTGCAGTCCGCCCTGGTAACCGTTGCCCGTGTTGATGGCCCAGTTTCCGCCGGCCTCACACTGGGCGAGACGATCCCAGTCGGAGTCGGGGGCAGCGTTTGCGGTTCCGGTGGCTGCAATTCCTGCTACGCCCATGATGGCGCCGGTGACGGCGACCTTGGCGACAGTGCGGCCGGTGGTGGTGGGCTTGCGATGGCGTCCGCTCATGATGGTCGAAATCCTCTCCACACGCGCCTGCGAGGTCAGCTGTCGGGTTCGGGCTGAGAGGTCGCCCGGCCTCGCCTTTCCTGGCTGGAAAGGGTCTGGCTTCACCCCAAGATTCGGTCTTGCGATCGAACCGGTGTCCACTGGAGAACTTTTCTGTTCTCACAGAGGACTTTGGGTCCCCCGTCCTCGTCCCTGGAATGCTCTGTCGGAAGTCCGGTACCCGCGGGACAAGGCTTGGCGCGGCGGGCCGGAGGTGGCCGAGTTTCCCGGCCGAAAACGACGGTAACGGCTCGAGTCGCTCGTGTCACCATTTGATAACGCGGCGTGGCGAAGGACGTACAACGCGTCACACAAAGCGCAGGAGACTCTTCCCAGGTAGGTGGGGGTGACTGAGTGAATGTCGGGTTGTGTCCGTTCCGTTATCCATCCGTAATGTGAGCAAGGTCACACGTTATGTGGAAATAGAATTTCGGGCGATTGAGAGGTGTGTCGATCCGCGCCCAGGGTGTGGCCCGTGTCTCAACATCGAGATTGAAACTTAGGTTAGGTTTGCCTGACTTGCCTCGATTGGGCAGGTTTCGCAGAGTCTTCCAAAGAAGTAGGGCACCCCTCATGAAACTGCAATACCGTCGGCGTGCGGTCACCGCGTCGCTCGCCGTCGCCGCTGCTGCTGTCGGCCTGGCCGTCACTGCTCCCGCTGCACACGCCTCACCCGAGGATCCGACACACGGTGTTGTCGGAAGCTATACCGCAACCCAGCCCGGCGACATCGTCGTCGACTCGGCAACCCACCGCGGATACATCACGCAGTACGGCGGACCGACCAGCTCGTTGTCCGTCGTCGACACGAACACCGGCAAGTCTGTCGGCACCATCGACGGCGTCGTCGGTTACCCGTCGGCACTTGCCGTCGACTCGGGCCTCGGACGCGCATACGTGTCCTCCTCCTACGGCGGCGCGATCTCGATTGTCGACACGAAGACCGGCAAGGTCGAAAAGACGGTCACGCTGAGCGAGAAGAACCCCGACGGCTCGCGTCCGCAGATCAACGATGTCGTCGTCGATCCCACAACACACCGCGCGTACTTCTCGGACTACAAGTCCGGCAACATCCGAGTCGTCGACCCCAACGCCGCCGACGCCGTGTCGAGCATTCTGGTCCACAAGTCGGCAACGCCGACCAAGCTCGCCTTCGACAGTGTCCGCGGCTTCCTCTACATCGCGGACACCAACTTCTTCGACGAGAATTACGGCCGCACGCTGTGGCAGGCGGACGTACGCAAGGGCGGAGCACTCAAGTCGATCGTGCGTGCCGACAACCTCTACCCGGTCGACGTCGATGTCGACACGAACACCGGCAACATCTACATGACCGACACCCGGGCAACCAACCTGTGGGCGATCACCCCGGCCGGCGCGATTCTGTCGAAGACCACGCTGTCTCCGACCGCGATTCCCAACGGCGTGGTCGTCGACGCTGCGGCAGGCATTGCATATGTCGCGGACGTCATGAACGGACACCTGTGGTCGGTCGATCTGACGACCCGCGCCACCACCGCTCTGACCGATACCAAGGTTCCGGCACTGGAGAAGGTCAAAAACCTCGCGCTCGACACCTCGACCGGCGCCATCGCGTCGACGACCAACGGGGGCAAGGTGACAGTCGTTGCCGCGTACCCGCTACCCGCGACCGTCGAATTGCCTGCCGCTCAGGTAGGTAAGGCATATTCGCAGAAGCTCACTGCCGCCGATGCGCGCGCAACCTTTGCACTCACCAGTGGCACTCTGCCCGGCGGACTGTCCCTCGCACAGGACGGCACCATCTCGGGTACCCCCACCGCTGTCGGCAGCGTCACCGTCGAGGTCACTGCGAAGAGCGTGCTTTCGCGTGCTTCGAGCGTGACCATCGTGGTCTCCGAGGGGCCGGTCGGCCCCGTCGATCCGGGCAACCCGGGAACGGGTACCGGTTCGCTCGGTAACCTCCCCCGACTCGGTAGCCTCGGCCGCTGATACGACCTGATACCAGAGAACCCGACCACAGCAACTGCTGTGGTCGGGTTCTTCGGTCCGCGGGCCCGCTATGCGTAATCGACGCGGTCCACGACTATGCGTAATTCACCCGGTCCACGTCGACGATCTCCTTGCCGAGCGGCATCAGCGAGATCGGAATCATCTTCAGGTTCGCGACCGCGAGCGGAATTCCGATGATCGTGATCGCCATCGCGACGGCGGTGACGATGTGTCCGATCGCCAACCAGATACCGGCGATGATCACCCAGATGACATTGCCGATCATCGAACCGACACCAGCGGTCGGCTTGTCGACGACGGTCTTACCGAACGGCCACAGTGCGTAGATGCCGATGCGGAATGCCGCGATTCCGAAGGGAATCGTGATGATGAGGATGCAGCAGATGATGCCTGCGGCGAAGTAACCCAACGCCAGCCAGAAGCCGCCGAAGACCAGCCAGATCACGTTCAGGAGGATTCTCATGGTCAGTGACCTTTCGGTTGGAGGCGGGAGTGATCAGCGCACGCGTCGACCGGATCTGAGCGTGTAGACGATGGCCAGGAGGAAGCCGATCGGGCACGCGAGTGCTACCAGGTACAACGCCAGGCCGGGTGGGGTGTCGCTGAAGATATGGACTGCGAAGATGGCCACGATCGCCAGGAATCCGACGATGAACAGTGCCATCGCCGTACGGAACAGACCGTTTCCGGTGCCGGAAGTGCGCGGGTTCGGTTGAGGGTCCACACCTACGAGGATAGTGCCTGTAAACCTGGGTGCCGACCCGGGTTCGTCACAGGTAGACTGTTAACAGACTGCGCGCCCCGCTGAAGCAAGTGTGGGGCGCGTTCTTTTGCATTCTTCCACCGGAAGCGATGCGAGCAAGGCCATGAGGCTCTTCCGAGAGCCTCCCGAGCACATTGGGGCAGACGCCCCAGTCGAGTGATGAGCAGGTGAACGCGGTGCCGACCGGCAAGGTGAAGTGGTACGACGTCGAAAAGGGTTTCGGCTTTCTGTCGCAGGAAGAGGGCGAGGACGTCTACGTCCGTGCTTCCGCTCTCCCCGAGGGCGTCGAAGGCTTGAAGGCCGGCCAGCGCGTCGAGTTCGGAATGGCTGCGGGCCGCCGCGGTCCGCAGGCACTGAGCCTGAAGGTACTCGAGCCGGCGCCGTCGTTGCGCGGCGCGACGGCGACGCGTCGTGAGCCCGTCGAGCGTAAGCACACCCCTGATCAGTTGCACGGCATGGTCGAGGACATGATCACGTTGCTCGAGGCGAAGGTCCAGCCGGATCTGCGCAACGGCAAGTACCCGGACCGTAAGACCGCTCAGCGGATCTCCGAGGTCGTCCGGGCCGTCGCTCGCGAGCTCGACACCTGATCGCTCGATACGAGCTGCCATATACGGCTTCGAAACAAAATGCCCTGCACACCAATCGGTGTGCAGGGCATTTTCGACGTTCCGGGGATCAGGCGGTCTTGATCGACCAGATCAGCAGTCCCTGTTCGCTTCCCTCACCGACGGCGAGGTGGATTTCGACGCCGACGAGTTGCTTGACGGGATCGCTCGAAGACTCGACCGTCACTGCCAGGGCCTCGCCGGGCTCGAAGACTCGGGGCTCACCGGTCTGGTTGCCGTCGGCATCCTCGTAGACGGCGAGCAGTGCCCACTGCGCATCCGAGACGTCCGTCGACAACGACAGCTGCAGCGGGTAGCCCGCTGGAACGTCGAGTGCGTAGATGTCGCCCACCTGGGCGCACTGGGACAGGTCGATGGTGCAGAAACCGGCAGGGTTCGTTTCGATCGTCTTGCCGTGTGCGTATGCAGTGATGACCGGCAGCTTGTCGGGGTCGTCATTGATGTTCTTGATGATCACGAAAAGAACGGAGACGTAAGCAACCAGTGCCACCACCATCAGGACACTGATCGCTGCCACGATCTTCTTTGTTCTCGAGCGCATCATCACTGCGGAGTACTTCCTTGTCCTCGGTTGGATTTACCGGTGTAAATCACTTCGGTCACTTCTTGTTCGGCCAGATCGGGTCGCTTCCCGCCGAGGCCGGGCAGGAGGCTGCTTCCTCGGTAGCTCAGGAAGGTCTGCAGAAGCCCGATCGTCAGGAACACCGATACAACAGTGAACCCGATCCAGTATTCGGTCGGAAGCAGAACCCCCAATGCGCCGCCGAGTACCCAGCTCAGCTGCAGAACCGTCTCGGATCTACCGAATCCGGACGCGATCGATTCCTCGGGCAGGTCGTGCTGGAGTGACGCGTCGAGTGAGACCTTGGCGAGCGCGCTGGCGGCCGATGCGATGAGCGTGGCAAGCGCGGCCGTCATGAGGTTGTCCGTCAGAGCTGCGATCACCGCGATGATCCACACCGACGCAGTACACCGGAGCACGATCAAGGCAGGCCGGCCGAGCTTGAGGCGCGCACCCGTGGCATTTCCGGCGAAGTTACCCAGACCGGCTGCTGCGCCGACCAGGCCGAGCATCATGGCCTGCTGGAGCGGCTCGTGATCGGTGCGTGATTTGGCGACGAACGCGATGTAGAGCGTCAGGAAGCCGGTGAGCACGCGAATGGTGCCGTTGCCCCAGAGTCCGATGATCACGGCGCGTCCGAGAGGCTGACGGACCTTGGCAGGTTTGGCGTCCGGCTGCGGTGGGGCGCTGCCGGCGTGATGCGCTTCGTCCGGGTGGTAGGTGATGGTCGCGGGTACCTCACCCTCGGTGACCTCGACCCACGACGGGATTCGCATGCTCAGATATGCGCCGAACACGGTGACGGCGACCGCGAACCACAAGGCGCCGGTGGAACCGAAAGCGAGCGCGAGCGCACCTGCGACCGCGCCGGCCCCGATCGTTCCACCGATCAGCCCGAAGACCGTCAGACGCGAATTCACGCGCACCAGGTCTATTTCCGGTGGTAAGACACGTGGTGTCACTGCACTCTTGAGCACCGAGAACGATTTACTGAGCACCATCATGCCGAGCGCGGCCGGATAGAGGATCCAACTGTCGAAGTTGAAGACCAGGATCACCGCGAGGAGCGTCCGGATTCCGAACGACGACGCGAGTGCGATGCGGCGTCCGCGCTGCAACCGGTCGAGCATGGGGCCGATGAGCGGTGCGATGACCGCGAACGGTGCGATCGTGATCAGGAGATAGAGCGCGACCTTGGTCTTGTCCTCGCCCGTCGCCGCCGAGAAGAACAGGGTGTTGGCCAGAGCGACGGAGATCGCCGCGTCGGTCGCGTTGTTCGTCATCACCGCGTAGGTGAGAGCGGTCAGACCGGACTTGTCCGCGCCGTCGGCCTTCGCCGCGCGCTGGAAGGTCGCGATGCCCTTGTTCGTCAGTTCGCGGCTGCGCATCGCTGCGACGCGAGTGACGGTGAGCTTGCGAGGCATCGGTGGAGCCTTGGGAGCGTCCGCCCCCGGCGTCTTCGAACCGGCCGCGGATTCGGAGTCTCCCCGCGATTCGGGAATCGGATGCAGCGGTGGCAAAGGCGTGCGACGGGCAGCGGGACGGGCCGAAGGTGGGTAATTGTCCGGGCGGGCCGCGGGTGGGTAATTGTCGTAACCGGGGTGCACCTGTTGCCCCTCCGGCTCGTCGTGGATTCGCCGAGTTTCGGGGTCGTAGGGTTCGCGCGGTCCGGTCACCACTCAATTCTGTCCTAGTGTCGGCGCGGCTACCACGCACACCCCTGCGAGTCCTGTGTCATGTCGGACTCAGTTAACAAAACGGACTTCGAACATCTGCGGCCAATACTTGCCGGTGAGCAGGAATCGATCGGTACCGGGAATCTGCGCGATGCCGTTGAGAACGTCGACGGTGCTGGTCGATCCGTCCGCGACGAGTTCTTCGCGTAGCGGCGAAGCGTCGTACACGTTCGTGACGCTGCCGTCCGACGGGTCGATTCGGACGACGGTATCCGTGGTCCAGACATTGGCGTAGACGGAGCCGTCTTCGGCGCATTCCAATTCGTTCAGCTTGCCGACGGACTCCGAAGATCTGGTGACGTCGACGGTCGAGATCGACGCGAAGGTTTCGGGATCGCGAAAGGTCAACGTGGCCGAACCGTCGCTCGAGACCAGCCGATCCCCGAGCGAACAGATTCCCCATCCCTCGGTGTCGAGTGGGAACCGCCCTCGTTCGGTCAAGGTGTCCTTGTCACGGGCGATGGCAACGCCGTCTTTCCAGGTGAGTTGCCACAGTGTGTCTCCGGCAACCGTGATGCCCTCACCGAACAACGGCGGGTCGAGATCGGCACGCGCAACTTCCGGTCCCGAAGCGGGGGACTGCTCGTCGGAGATCTCGCTCGAGCGCACCCAGGACTGCCCGACGCGTCCGGTGCTTTCGTACAACCGGTTTCCGTCGATCTCGAGGCCCTGCGTGAACGCGTCGGGATCGTGCGCGGACACTCGAACGATCTCGACGGAGCCGGTTTCGGACGTGAGGTTGTCGGGAGCGCCGGGGGAATCGGAGCACCCCGCCAAGGCCGAGGCGATCACGGCGACCACTGCAAAAGTGCGCACGGAATTGGCGTGTGACCTACTCATCTGCCCAGCATGGCAGCCCAGTGCGTTGCGGACTTGCGGTGGTGCGGCAAACTGGAGGAGTGAGTGTTGCTACTTCTCCAGAGCGTGCAGTGCCGCGCCCAGTACTGGCCGATGCGGTCGAGCTTGCCCGAAAGGCAGTCGTCGACCTGCATGAAGGCGGTGTGGGGGCATACCTCGGCGTGACGTCGGAGGACGAATTTGCCGCCACCCATCGATTTGCAGCAGACATTCCGGGATACCGCGGTTGGCAGTGGGCGGTTGTCGTCGCTGCCGGACCGGAGGACACCCACGCCACGATCAGTGAGTTGGCGCTGTTGCCGGGTCCCGACGCGTTGGTTGCGCCGGAATGGCTGCCATGGGATCAGCGGATTCGTCCCGGCGATCTGTCCGTCGGTGACCTACTCGCCCCGCCGGCCGAGGATCCTCGCCTCGTTCCCGGCTACGTCGCCACCGGTGACCCGGAAGTCGACGAGGTAGCTCTCGAAATCGGGCTCGGCCGCAAACAGGTCATGAGCCGCGAGGGCCGACTCGATGCCGCGCAGCGTTGGTTCGACGGTGACTTCGGCCCGGAGTCGGAGATGGCGAAGGCCGCGCCGTCGACGTGTGGACTGTGTGGATTCTTCCTTCCACTCGCCGGTTCGCTGCACGCAGCGTTCGGTGTGTGCGGAAACGAACTCTCCGCAGACGGCCGTGTGGTCAGCGTGTCCTACGGTTGTGGCGCGCACTCGGACACCAGCCTGCCGCTCGGTGCGGGCTCGCCGCAGTTCGACGCATTCGACGACGGAGCCGTCGAGCTGATTGCGGTGCCCGCTCGCCCGTCGAGCGCTGTTGCAGTTGAGGATTCGGTATCCACCGAGTAGAAGATCCGTTCGGTACGGACGCACTCCGCGAGGCGACGCTGCGCGCGTGGTCGGAATCTCCGACGCGATTGCGTGAAGACGCGGCTGCGGAATCCGACCTCGCAAAGGCCGGGTACCGCGACCGTCTGCTCACCGAACTGGCGCAGAACGCTGCCGATGCAGCTGCACGCGAGGGCGTCCAGGGCTCTTTGTGGGTGGATGTGGACGGTCGGACGCTGACGGTGGCGAACACGGGCCGTCCACTGGACGAATCCGGTGTACATGCGCTGACCGCGCTGCGCGCGTCGAACAAGGTCGACGCCGACGAAGGTGTGACGGGACGGTTCGGCGTCGGATTCTCGGCAGTTCTCTCGGTCAGTGACGAGGTGGAACTGCGCTCGTCGACGGGATCGATTCGATTCTCTGCCTCGCACACTCTGCGCGAGATCGAGTCTCGCGAACTCCCGGTACCGGAAACCGGTGTCCCCGTACTTCGTTTGGTGTGGCCGTCTGGCGAATTGCCGAGCGATGGTGCTGATTCGGAAGTGGTGCTGACGCTTCGGCCGGACGTCGATGCCGCGGCGCTGCTTTCGCAGATGACACGTGAGGCAGTCGACCTGCTGCTCGAACTCCCGGCTCTCGGATCAATTCGTCTGGGTGAGAAGACTTTTCGGCGATCGGAACGGGTGCTGGATTCCGGCCTCGTCGAGATCGCGATCGGTGATCGCACGTGGTGGCAGTACACCGCGCCGAACGCGCGATGGTTGGTGCCGGTCCGCGACGGGGTCGTCGAGCCGGTCGCAGACGACGTCCTGCGGGCGCCGACGCGATCCGACGAGGAGCTGTCGATCCCCGCGATCATCATTGCCGACATTGCAATGCAACCCGATCGGCGACGCATCATGCCCGCTGCACCGATCGCTCCGCTTGCCGAGGGGTACGCGAAGTTCCTTGCTGCACTACCTCCTCGGCAGCGAACGGCACTCGTCCCGATCCCTGCCTTTGCCCGCAGCGAAACCGATTCGCTTCTGCGCGAAGCGCTTCTGAAGGAGCTGCAGGAAAACGAGTGGCTTCCGGTGGTCGGTGAACCCGACCGCGCGCCGCAGCGAGCATCCGTGGTGCCCGGGCTCGGTGATGACCTTGCCGAGTTGCTCACCGACATCATCGGCGGCCTGGTTGTCCCCGAGCTCTCCGGCCCCAAGCACGAGCGAGCACTCGCGGCAGTGTCGACGCACCGCATCGGGCTCGCGCGCATCGCGGAACTGCTCAGCGGTTCGGAACGTGAACCGAAGTGGTGGAATCGACTCTATTCGGCTCTCGAGCCCTTGGTGATCGACACTCTTGCGGTGGAAGAGCTTGGAACACTGCCGGTTCCGCTCTCCGACGGACGGACGGTGACCGGGCCGCGGACCGTCGTCGTCGGCGTCGAACTGGGCGAAGACGCGCCGTCGGTGCAGTGGACGAGGTTGGTTCATCCCGTCGCGGTTCACCCGTTGCTGTCTCGATTGGGAGCGCAGACCGCGAGTGCCACCGACCTGCTGTCCGATCCGGCGCTGCGCGCATTGATCGAAGATGCTGCGGACCAAGATGATTCGGTAGCGACGGAGTTGGCGCAGGTTGTACTCGGATTGGCGGCCCACGTGGCGCCAGGAGCGCTGCCGTCGTGGATCGGTGAAGTGCTGCTTCCTGATTCGGAGGGCGAATTGCGGTCCGCCGACCAACTTCTGCTTCCGGGAGCTCCCCTTGCAAGCGTCCTGGTCGAGGATTCTCCCTTTGGCATCGTCGACGCTGATTTTGTTCAGCGGGTGGGGGAGCAGGCGCTACGGGTAGTCGGTGTCGGGTGGGGTTTCACGGTGGTCCGTGAGGAATTGCCTTCCGGCCCCGATCACGATCTCGACGCCGAAGACGCATGGTGGGACACCCTCGACGAGGACCCCGAATACATCGAAGCCGTGCGCGATCTCGACCTCGTGGACGAAGACCGCTGGCCGCAGGCGTTGTCGCTGCTGGTCGAGTCGCCGGCGACGCGGGCGCTGCTCACCGACCGTCGTGGATACACGGCGTGGTGGTTGCGTTCGAATGCCGAACTCGGCGGTGAGGTGCTGGGCTTGCTGCGCGCTCCGGGCGATCGCACCTTCGAGGGCTTGCTCGATGCTGCCGAACACCCCGACGCCGGATTCTTCTCCGGATTGCTGGCATCGGATACCGTCGACGATCCGGAACTGGCTCAGCTGCTGCTCGATCGGCTTGCGGACCCACTACGGATGCCGGCCTCCGCCGTCGTCGCGCGGACGCACCGGCTACTGGGTGAGGCAGCGCAGCGACGGGTTCTCGACCTGGAGGAACTGCACCTGCCTCCGTTCGTGCGAGGCCTTTCCGGCGATCTGGTCGATCCCGGCGACGCCCTTGTTCTCGACCGACCGTGGCTGGGAGCGGCACTACCTGCACAACGAGTGGTGCTCGGCAGCTTCGAGACGGCCGACGCACTGGCAGATCTACTCGACGTCGCGACGGCGTCTGCATCCGTTCACGGACGAGTGAGCAGCACCGGCGTCGTCACGACGTGGGCGAACGAACCGCAGGCAGTTCTCGGCTTCGCAGCCCTCGGCCGTGAGGTACCCAGCGGCGAGGTAGTGATCCATCACGAACTGACGGTGGAACTGACGGGGGCGGTCGAGACGACGGTGATCGTGCCGTGGTGGGTGGACTCGGACGGCGTTCATCACGTGATGCGTACGTGGACTCTGCCGCAAGGAATGTGAGGGCAGATGTCTTTTGATCAGTGGGTACTCGACAGCGCAGTGAGTCAGCGGACGGCGTGGCTCGTGGACGTCGTCGACGTCATCACCGACAGCGGCGGAACCCTCGCGTCGTGGCTGATCGCGACGCTGCTCACGATCGTGCTTCTGGTCCGGGGACTACGCACCGAAGCTCTGCTGATCGCCGGATCGATGTTGACCGGTCTGCTCGTGATGAGCGGATTGAAGCGCATCTTCACGCGAACCCGTCCACCCCTGCCGGAGCGGTTGATCGAAATCGATTCGTATTCGTTCCCGTCGGGCCACGCGATGATGAGCGCGATCCTCGCGACTTCGGTTGCCGCCGTGATCCTTCGTCTTGCCTTGCCGAGGCTCGCGAAGACGGCAATGCTCGCGAGCCTCGGCCTGTACACGATCGCCGTCGGATTCTCCCGCGTCTACCTGGCTGCCCATTGGATGACCGATGTACTGGCAGGTTGGGCGTTCGGGATGATGTGGGCCGGGGTGTGGATCTGGGGAACCGCGCAGATCAGAAAGCGCCGGGCGCTGGTTACTTCGTGAGCTCGGCGAGTAGTTGGCTCGTGGCCCACGGCAAGCTCAGTGCCGAGCTTGCGGTCAAGGCCGCACCGACCTGCGGAGCCTGATCGTCGTTGACGTAGACGACGCGATTGTCCTTGACCACGTCGAGTTGCTGGAAGCCAGGGTTGTTTCGGACCGCCTGTGCGGCATCGGGATTGCCGATGACAACGAGACGGTCCACGTCGAGAAGATCCAGTCGTTCGGTGGAGATCGGCGCGTAGAACTCACCGTTCATCAAGGCCTCGACCGCGGGAGCAGGTTTGAATCCGAGACTGCCGAGAACCCGTCCGCGGGCGTCCTCGGAGGAGAAGGCGTAGAACTCCGGGGGCGCGTCGACGCTGATGATCACCGCGGTCTGGTCTGCAAATTCCGGGTGAGCGCTTCTGGCGTCGGCGAACTGCTTGTCGATATCGGCGACCAACTTCTCGCCGTCGGCTTCGCGACCCACTGCCTTCGCTGCGGTCTTCGTCGTGATCTGCCACGGAGTTGCGTAGTCGCCGTAGGCCGGATCCTTCGCGACGGTCGGGGCGATCGCGGAAAGTGTGCTGTACAGGTCTTTGTCGATGCTCGAGTAGAGCGCGAGGATCAGGTCGGGCTCGAGCGCAGCGATCTTTTCGACGCTGATCGTGGTTTCGGGATTGCTGCCGACGACGGTCGGTTCGGTTCCGCCCCAAGGGCCGGTGACCCATGGCCACGTGCGGTTGACGTCCGGTTCGCCCGGGTACTGGTTGACCATTCCGACGGGCTTGATGCCCAGAGCCAACAGAGCCTGCTCGTCGTTGTAACCGACGGTGACGATCCGTTGTGGTTCGGAATCGATCGTGGTGCTGCCGAAAGCGTGATCGATCGTGACGGGGAAGGCGCCACCACCGGAACTCGACGGACTACTTGCTGCGTCGTCGTTCGAACTGCAGGAGACGAGTGCTGTGCCGACCAGGGCGACCACAGCAACGGATGTCAGTCTCGTCCAACGTCCTCGGCTTTTCCAACGATTTCGGTGGGAGATCTTCACGGCTACGTGGTTCCTTTCAGCATTGACAAGCTAAGACCGACACTGGAGTGAAGGGTAGGCTTACCATACTGAAAGGGTGAATCGACCTGCTCAGTCGACCAGACCGGCGCCCTGCTGTGCGCCCTTGTCACCGCGCACAGCTGCGCGTCGTTGAATGGAGAACAGAGCGAAGCCGAGGAAGCCGACTCCGATACCCGCGTAACAGATCGGGAGTGCATCCGACCAACGATCGCCGCTCACCGCGACCACGATCGTGGCGATCACCCACAACGCGGTGCCGATGATCAGTGCCGGCGCGGGTGCGGACAATTTGCCGATCAGGCCTGTTGTGTTGCGAGTCTCCGTCACAAAATTAACGCTACCCGTACCCCGGTGGCCTACTCTCCCTAGTGCGACCGGCTTCATGTGCGCCGGCACACGGCGACCTACAGCGATGGGGAAAGAACAAACATGGCGGCACCCGGCAAGATCCTCGACACCTATTTCAAGATCAGCGAACGAGGGTCGACGATCTCGACCGAGATTCGCGGCGGTGTCGTCACCTTCGTGGCGATGGCCTACATCGTGGTCCTCAACCCCCTGATCCTCGGCAGTTTCTCGGCTGACGACGCTGCAGCGAAGACCGACGTTCTCGGCAACATCCTTCCGGTCAACCAGGTGGCTGCGGTCACCGCTCTGGTTGCCGGCCTGATGAGCATCGTCTTCGGTGTCGTTGCCAACTATCCGTTTGCCATCGCCGCGGGTCTCGGCATCAACAGCCTGCTCGCCGTCACAATCGCACCTCAGGTCACCTGGCCCGAGGCGATGGGCCTGGTGGTCATCGACGGTGTGATCATCGTTCTGTTGGCACTCACCGGTTTCCGAACTGCGGTGTTCAATGCGATTCCCTCGGCATTGAAGTCCGCGATCGCGGCCGGTATCGGCATGTTCATCGCCTTCATCGGACTGGTCGACGCCGGATTCGTCCGCCGTATCCCCGATGCCGCCGGTACGACGGTTCCCGTCGGACTCGGAATCAACGGCTCCATCGCTTCGTGGCCGACCGTGGTGTTCATCTTCGGTGTGCTGCTCATGGGTGTTCTGGTAGTGCGCAAGGTTCGTGGTGGACTGCTGATCGGCATCGTCGTCACGACGATCCTCGCCGCGATCATCGAGGCAGTTGCCGACGTCGGACCCTCGCTCGGAACCAACCCCAAGGGCTGGAACCTCAGCATCCCCGCGATCCCGGAGATGCTCGGTGGTATGCCTGATCTGAGCCTGGTCGGCGACGTCAGCATCTTCGGCGCATTCACCCGCATCGGTGTTCTGGCCGCCAGCCTGCTTGTCTTCACCCTCGTGCTCGCGAATTTCTTCGACGCCATGGGCACGATGACGGGTCTCGGTAAGGAAGCCGGCCTGACCGACAAGGACGGAAACCTCCCCAACGTCGGTCGCGCGCTTGTCGTCGAAGGCGCGGGCGCGATCGTGGGCGGTGGCGCTTCGGCGTCGTCGAACACCGTGTTCGTGGAATCCGCGTCGGGTATCGCCGAAGGCGCCCGCACGGGCCTGGCAAACGTCGTGACCGGACTGCTCTTCCTCGTCGCGATGTTCCTGACGCCGCTCTACTCCGTCGTGCCGATCGAGGCAGCTGCGCCTGCCCTCGTCGTCGTCGGTGCGCTGATGATCGGGCAGGTCCGAGACATCGATTTCACCAAGTTCTCGGTTGCTCTCCCGGCGTTCCTGACCATGATCGTCATGCCGTTCACCTACTCGATCGCCAACGGCATCGGCGTCGGCTTCATTTCATGGGTGGTCCTGCACGCTGCCAGCGGTGGTATCAAGAAGATCCACCCGTTGCTCTGGATCGTGGCGGCACTTTTTGTGGCCTACTTCACTGTCGGACCCATTACCGACGCCCTTACGTGAAATCAGGGTTGACCGGTATTCGATTACGTGAGCTACCGGCCAGCTCTTGACGTATTGTCTGACGCGTGACCACCGAAACTCGTGCGCTGGCCAGCGATCTTTCCCTGGCTGTAGTGCGTCTCACCAGGCATCTGCGCGGCCGCAGAGTCGACGCTCAGGTATCGCTGACGCAACTGTCCGCCTTGGCGAGCCTGGATCAGTACGGCCCGATGACTCCTGGCGTACTCGCAGCACGTGAGAAAGTGCAGCCGCCGTCGATGACGCGCGTTGTTGCTTCTCTCGCCGAGCTCGGTCTGGTCGAGCGCTCGCCGCATCCCACGGACGGTCGTCAGATCATCGTGAATCTGTCCGACGCCGGGCAGGCGTTGCTCGCGGACGAAACCCATGCGCGCGAGGCGTGGATGAACGAGCAGCTGGCCGGGCTGGGTGGCGAAGAACTCGCGACGCTGCGCGGTGCCGTCGAGATCATCACCGAGATGGTCAACAAGACGGAGTAGCTCCGTGAGTTAGAGGTCGCGTAGCTCCGCTACCCAGAGGTCGTTGCCCAAACGAATTACTCGAGGGGCAAGATAGTGGGGTGCCCCGAGACCCCGATTCCGGCATGTTTGCCGCGCTCCACAACCGCAACTACCGCCTTTGGGCTTCCGGACAGATCGTTTCTCTGGTCGGCACGTGGATGCAACGCATCGCCCAGGACTGGCTGGTACTGACGCTCTCGGACGGCAACGCGCTGGCGGTGGGCATCGTCATGGCCTTGCAGTTCGGCCCGACGCTGTTCTTGTCGGTGTGGGGTGGGGTGCTGGCCGATCGGTACGACAAGCGTCGGATCCTGATCTTCACGCAGTGGGCGAGTGCGGTATGCGCACTCGTGTTGGGCCTGCTGGACGTCGGTGGGCTCGTCGCGTTGTGGCATGTCTTCCTGATTGCCTTTGCCCTCGGCTGTGTCTCGGCGCTCGACGCACCCGTGCGTCAATCGTTCACCATCGAAATGGTGGGCAAGGAGCACCTGTCCAACGCCATCGCGCTCAACTCCATGACGTTCAACACGGCCCGCATCGTCGGTCCGGCCATCTCGGGTGTGCTGATCAACCTGATCGGAACAGGGTGGGTGTTCCTGCTCAACGTCGCGACATTCGGTGGGGTGCTCATCGCGCTCTACCTGATGAACAAGAAGGAGTTGATCCCGTCGGAACCGGCCCCGCGCACCAAGGGGCAGGTGCGCGACGGGTTCCGATATGTATGGGGCCGCAAGGACCTTCGCGTGATCATGGTGTCGGTCTTCATGGTCTCGACCTTCGGCCTGAACTTCGCGATCAGCCTGGCGGTGATGGCGCGCAACACGTTCGGTCTCGAGGCCGACGGTTACGGATTGCTGTCCACGACGCTCGCCGTGGGCACCCTTGCCGGCGCTGCGTACGCCGCAAGACGGAAGGAAGCGCCGCGGTTGCGGACGTTCCTCGGTGCCGCCGTGGCTTTCGGTGTGTTCGAGGTCGCGGTGGGATTGATGCCCACCTACGCGTTGGTGGCGCTGATGTTGATCCCCACGGGCGCACTGACGTTGACGTTCACGACGTCCGCGATGAACATCCTGCAGATGTCGGTGCCTTCCGAGATGCGCGGGCGGGTGATGGGTATCTACATGCTCAGTTTCCTCGGTGGCACACCGCTGGGAAGCCCGTTGCTGGGTTGGCTCGCCGACTCCGTGGACCCACGTGCGCCCTTGATCGTGGGCGGAGTGATCTCGCTCGTCTCGGGCACTGTGGCCGGGGTGTACCTGCTACGCAGCGAAGGGCTGAAACTTCGTCTTGCGCGACCGGAAGACGGTGGCAGGCTGCCGGTTTTCGTCCTGCGTCCGGTGATCGTATGCGACGCGACCGAACAGGCAGTCGAGGCTAGCCGCGCGCCGTGACCTTCTCACGCTTGGGAAACACCGTGTAGCTCAGGGCGATTGCTCCCCAGATTGCGAGTACCACTGTCAGCTTGCTGATCCATCCGTCGAGGGCTCCAGTACGGGTGGGGTCGTCGACGAGGAAGATGGCCGCGCCGAGAAGTCCGCACGCGACGGCCCAGGCGATCGCGGCTTTGCCGAACTCGCGCCATTCGCGCAGTGCTCGCGCACTCCCGTACTTGGGTGGTGCGACGGGAGCCGGGCCGCCGGCGAATCGGTAGGCGAACCTGGCGTCGGCCCAGGAGATGAGGCTGTGTCCGAACGCGACGGAGAATCCGATGTAGGCCGCGGCAAGCCCATGGGTGAAGTTCGCCTCGCCACCGCCACGAAGATCGAGGGCTGTGGCGACGAGCAGTACGACATCCACCAGGGGCGCGCAGATGAGCAGTGCGGCGCCCAGCGTTTTGCGGCGCAGTAGATAGCGGGCCGCGAGACCTGCGGCGATGAACACCCAGAACATGATTTCGCACGCGATGATCAAGTGGACGATCATGACATCAGCTCATTTCTAGTACGACTGTGTTAGTGATCGAAAACTAGCACAGCTGTGTTAGTTTTGTGAAGTGGTGAAACGTAGCAGTCCGGATGAGCGGCGTGAAGAGATCGCCGAGGCCGTGTGGCGTGTGATCCGTCGAGACGGTGTGGCGAGCGCCAGCGTCCGGGCGGTCGCGGACGAGGCGAAGATGTCGACGGGGTCGCTACGGCACTTCTTCGCGACGCAGTCCGAACTCTTGCTGTTCGCGATGACGCTCGTGACCGTCCGGGTGGAGGAAAGGATTGCCGGCATCGACTTCGATCCCGACATCCGCCGCGCGATCCGTCAGTTCACCGATCAGTTCGTTCCCCTCGACCAAGATCGGCGTGAAGAAATGCAGGTTTGGGAGGCCTTTGCTGCTGCCGCCCAGACCGATTCGGCGTTGACGGCCGTGCGTGACGAGACAGACCGGACCTTGTTCGAGCACTTTCGTTCGTTCGTGGAAGCGGCGCATCGAGCGGGTTTTCTACGGCCGGGTGCCTCGGTCGACATCGAGGCGATGAGATTGCATGCGCTCGCCGACGGGCTCGCGTCGCACGGCGTCGACAATCCCGAGCGAACCAATCCAGAGGTGATCAGCCAGGTGCTCGACGCGCATTTTGTCACGCTGTTGCGCTAGGTCGGGAGTAGTGGTGGGGGCTTGCGGTGCGTACGGCACGATAGACCCGTGGTTCACGTCATCGACATCTCAGATCCCGCCGACCCCCGGCTGGATGACTTTCGCGATCTCAACTCTTCGGATCGGCGCCCCGACCTGCCGGAGGGCAAGGGACTGGTCATCGCCGAGGGAGTGTTCGTCACTCAGCGACTGCTGACTTCGCGGTTCGAGCCGATCAGTCTCCTCGGCGTCGAACGACGGCTCCTGGAGCTCGCTGACGATCTCGACGGTGTGGACGTGCCGTTCTACCGTACGAGCGCCGAAGTGATGGCCGAGGTCGTCGGATTTCACCTCAACCGCGGCGTCCTCGCTGCAGCAGCGCGCCCGGCACCGCTCGCGGTCTCGGACGTGTTGAAGGACGCGAAGACCGTCGTGGTTCTCGAAGGCGTCAACGATCACGAGAATCTCGGCTCGATGTTCCGCAACGCGGCGGGGCTCGGTGTCGATGCAGTTCTGTTCGGGAAGGGTTGTGCCGACCCGCTGTACCGGCGGTCGGTCCGTGTGTCGATGGGGCACGTGCTGCGAGTGCCCTTCGCGCATGTGGCAAAGTGGCCACACGACTTGGATGAGCTGCGTGGCAACGGTTTTCAGCTCATTTCCTTGACTCCGAATCCGGAAGCGGTCACTTTGGCCGAAGCGATGACCGGGGAGAAGGTAGCGCTACTGCTGGGCGCCGAGGGGCCAGGTTTGACCGAACATGCGATGCGGGCCACCGACATTCGTGCCAAGATACCGATGGCACCCGGCACCGACTCGCTCAACGTCGCGACCGCAGCGGCGATGGCCTTCTACGAACGTGTCAGGACCGGCCGGTGACTCAGGACCGCACGCCCTGGTTCACCGGAATCGCGGTGTCGGTGTTCGCAGCCATGCTCTCGACCAGTGCCGTCGCGGCGTTCTGTGTCGCGCTGGGCAACGTGAACGTGCTCCTGGCGGTTGTCGTCAATGTCATTGCGGTAGGCGGACTTGCGCCGACCGTCTGGCGCTGGCGAGCCGTCCCCGTCTGGCGATGGGTGGTCTACGGCGCGGTAGCCGGCGTACCGCTCGGGTGGATCGCAGCGATAGCCGCGTGAACCTGTGAGGCTGCTCGGCGCTACTTGAAGCCGAAGTACCGAGCGAGGCGGCCGCGCGGCTTGGCCACCGGTGCGTCGTGGATCGGCGGCATGTTTTCGGGCATGGGTACCTCTGTCGGCGCCTGCTCGGGCATCGGCGCGGGGGCTGGGGGTGCAGGTTTGGGTGCCTCGCCGGGTCGGTGAATCTTGAAGCCCCACAGGAGAATCTGCGTTGTGTCGAGTTCGTGTTCTCGCGGCGCGCCGGTGTATCGAAATCCCAGCCACTCGAGGTTGGCGGACTCCGCGAACTGTTGCGGGTGGAACGGAAGTGACTGCGGATCAGGCAGGATCCCGGGCGGGTAACGCAGGGGATGGTTGCCGGCCCAGAATTCCAGTTCCCAGGTCTGTGGGATCCCCAGATTTTCGACGATGTCGATCGGGATGGCACTGAACGAGCGTCGTAGCTCGCCGTCCTCCCACAGTGCAAACGAACCCTGCGCGGTTTCGGGGACGGAGCTGATCAACAGCGTCGAGCCACCCTCTGCCGAAAGGTGCCAGGAATCAGGCAGTTTCGAGGGGACGAAGGTGCTGAGTTCGGAGCTGCAGACGACACTCACTCGACCGTACGCGCCGACGAAGACGTAGCCGGGGCTCACCGTCGCGGCCATCGACAGCGGCTGAGGCCCGAGCGACTCGAACTCCTTGTCCGGGTACAGCGACATGGCGATTTTCAGGGCCTCGGTCTGATCCGGCTGTGGGTACCTGCTCAATTCGGTGCGAGCGTCTGCGCCGCCCAGAAACCAGATCGTCGATACCCGTGCAGCCACCGGCAGCCCTCTCTCCTCAGCCTCGCTCGAAAGAAGAATACTTTCCTTCGGGTCAGCGACCGCTGCTGCGGACCCCGAGGAGTACGTCGTCCCACGAGGGAAGAGCAGGCCGTCCGCGCTTGTCCTTGGTCTGCGTCTGCTGCGGAGCGGTTTTCGGGGTCACATCCGGTGCGGGTTCGGGAACCTCTTCGGTGACGACGGTTTCCGGCTCGACAGCAATCGGTTCGGGCGCCCCGATCCGTTCCGCCACCACCGTCCGCTCGGGGACTACTGTGCGCTCGGAAACTGCTGTCCGCTCGGAAACTGCTGCGGGCTCGGGCTCGATCTCCGCCACCGGTTCGACGTCGAATCGGGACAGTTCGAGCTGCTGCGGCTCGTTCGAGACCACCGGTACCAGGCCGCGGAGCGGGCGACCGAAGTCGGGATCGATCAAGTCGAATGCCGCGTCGTCGAGTGCGACGATCGTTCCGCCGTGCGCGTCGGGCTGGTAGCGCCAGTGCGCGGCGTTGGTGGTGCGGCCGGCCTGCCACTGCAACTGCGCGACCCACTGATTGTCCTCGTCGCGCCAGGCATCCCAGGTGGCCTCGTCGATACTGTGGCCGCGGGCGCGGAATGCGTGGGTCACGATTTCGGAGAGGGTGGGAACTGTCGGACCGTTGTCGCGCACCGGGTGTCCGCCCTGCGCCATTTCCGCGGCGCGGGAGCGCTCGAGCAGAACGGGGTACGCAAAGCGCTCGACCTTGCTGATGGGGATCTTCGCTTCTTCGGCGACCTGCTCTACGGAAGCACCGGAACGAATGCGCGCCTGAATTTCGCGGGGACGGAGTTGGCTTTCCATTTCGATCTCAATCTGGCCGAGTCGAGCCACGTCTCCGCGGGAAGCTGCACGAAGTTTGTCATCGGCGGGAAGCCGGAATTTCTGGCCGGTTTCAGCATCTGCGCACACCACATGCGATCCATCGGGTTCAAGTCCGATCACTCGAAGCTCTCGCACATTGACCTCCTTATCGCGCCGGCTCGCGACTTTGCGCCGCGCTCAACTGTAATTCATTCGTGACCATGGACTCGGCAGGACACGCAGGGCGAGATGACCTCGGATCCGCCCACCGGTGTGGTAGCTCACAAGGCCTGGCGCAAACGACGCTCGGCCCCCGACGTCATGCCGGGGGCCGAGCGGTGAAGCAAATGTGAAAATCAGCCGAGCTGAGAAACGACCCAGTCGATGCTCTTGGTGAGAGCGGTGACGTCATCGGGGTCGATGGCCGGGAACATGCCGACGCGCAGCTGGTTGCGGCCGAGCTTGCGGTACGGCTCGGTATCGACGATTCCGTTGGCGCGCAGGATCTTTGCCACCTCGGCAGCGTCGACGTCGTCGTTGAAGTCGATGGTGCCGACAACCTGCGAGCGGTGTGCCGGATCAGCGACGAACGGCGTTGCGAACTCACTGGCCTCGGCCCAGTTGTACAGGCGCGAGGACGAATCCGCGGTGCGAGCGGTAGTCCAGTCGAGGCCGCCGTTGCTGTTCATCCACTCGATCTGGTTGGCGAAGAGCAAGAGGGTGGCCAGGGCCGGGGTGTTGTACGTCTGATCCTTGGAGCTGTTGTCCACGGCGATGGGCAGCGAGAGGAAGTCAGGCGTCCAGCGTCCCGAATCCTTGATCTCCGCGACGCGTTCGAGGGCGGCCGGGCTCATCAGCGCGATCCACAGTCCGCCGTCTGCAGCGAAGCACTTCTGCGGAGCGAAGTAGTAGACGTCGGAATCGGCGACATTGACCGGAAGTCCGCCGGCGCCCGAGGTGGCGTCGATGGCGATCAGTGCGTTCTCCGAACCCGCGGGACGCGAGACGGGGATCGACACACCGGTGGAGGTCTCGTTGTGCGCCCAGCCGATGAGATCGACGGACGGGTCGGAGACCGGCACCGGTGCGCTGCCCGGATCGGCGGAAACGACGATCGGGTCACCGATGAACGGGTTGGCCTTGGCGACCGAAGCGAACTTGGAGCTGAATTCGCCGTTGGTCAGGTGCAGCGACTTCTCGCGGATGAGGCCGAATGCGGCCGCATCCCAGAACGCAGTGGTTCCGCCGTTGCCGAGGACGACCTCGTAGCCCTCGGGCAGTGAGAACAGATCGGCGAGGCCGGAACGAATGCTGGCCACAACGTTCTTGACCGGCTTCTGGCGATGGCTGGTGCCGAACACCGAAGCGCCCACCTCGACCAGGGACTGCAGCTGCTCGGGGCGAACCTTGGAAGGACCGCAGCCGAAGCGTCCGTCGGCGGGCTTGAGGTCGGCGGGGATGATCGGTGTGGAGGTCATCGCTTCTTTCTGTTCCTTCACTTGTGTTCTGTACTACCGTGATTGGCGAATTCGAGCGGGGTACTACGCGTGGCTGATCTGGTCCCAGCCCTCGACCGACTCCGGAGTACGGGGCGCCGGGCCGGTGTAGATGGCGGCCGGGCGTACCAGTTTACCGAGACGCTTCTGCTCGAGGATGTGTGCACACCAGCCGGCGGTGCGGCCACAGGTGAACATGGCAGGCATCATGTGCGCGGGAACCTCGGCGAAGTCGAGGATGACGGCGGCCCAGAACTCGACGTTGGTCTCGATCGCGCGATCGGGACGACGCTCACGCAGTTCTGCCAGTGCAGCCTGCTCGAGAGCTGCGGCAGCCTCGTAGCGGGGAGCGTTGAGGCGCTTGGCCGTGGCGCGGAGCACGCGTGCACGGGGATCTTCGGCGCGGTAGACGCGGTGTCCGAAGCCCATGAGCTTTTCCTTGCGGTCGAGGATTCCCTTGACCAGTGCGCGGGCGTCGCCGGTCTTCTCGGTCTCTTCGATCATCGGAAGAACGCGGGCCGGTGCGCCGCCGTGCAGCGGGCCGGACATCGCGCCGATGGCGCCGGAAAGCGAAGCCGCGACGTCGGCGCCCGTGGAGGCGATGACGCGGGCCGTGAAGGTGGAGGCGTTCATGCCGTGCTCGGCTGCCGAGACCCAGTACGCGTCGATTGCCTCGACGTGTGCCGGATCGGGCTCACCCTTCCAGCGAACCATGAAGCGTTCGGTGACGGTCTTGGCCTCGTCGATGCGGCTCTGCGGGACTGCCGGCTGGTAGATGCCGCGAGCGGACTGCGCGACGTACGACAGCGCCATGACGGATGCGCGGGCGAGCTGGTCGCGGGCGGTCTCGTCATCGATGTCGAGGAGCGGCTGGTAGCCCCAGATGGGAGCCAGCATCGCCAGTCCGGCCTGAACGTCGACACGGACGTCGCCGGTGTGAATGGGGAGGGGGAACGGCTCGGCCGGCGGGAGGCCGGGGCCGAAGCGGCCGTCGACGAGAAGGGCCCATACGTTGCCGAAGGTGACCCTCTGGCCGACCAGGTCTTCGATGTCGACTCCGCGGTAGCGCAGTGCGCCGCCGTCCTTGTCAGGTTCTGCGATATCGCTGGTGAAGGCGACGACGCCTTCGAGTCCGCTCACAAAATCGTCCGGTATTGCTGCGCTCGCTGCCATTCTCGTGGACTCTCCTCGTTCGAGTGCGCCAGGTCTACAGTCGCACTGCCTCAGCTTCAGTGACTGCGCCTCGGTGCTCGCAGGGATGAGCACGCACCGTGTTTTGTACTGCGCAATCGTCTCGTCCCGATTCGGCGCTGTCGCTGGTGCGGCTCGCGGTCCGGGTCGGGTCTAGCCACGGCAAACTTTAGCGCGTGCCGCGTAGCCGTTGGCCAGTGAGTACCCGGGAGTAGCGTTCTCGGCTGTGTCGAATGAACGTCAGGACCCGCAGGCGGTGGACAACGAACTCGCGGCCATGCGTGTGGGCTATCCGCAAGCAGGCAGCGAATCGGAGTCCGTCGAGGACCGCATGAGTGCGGAATTGGATACTTCGGTTGTCGAAACCGGTTGGCTGCCCCTCATGCGCCAATGGCTCGTGGACGCCGTCGAAGCTGACGCGCCGGAGCCCAACGCCATGACTCTGTCGACGGTGGACGACGGTGGCCGTCCGGCGTCGCGCACCGTGCTCTGCAAAGGGCTCAGCGAGGACGGCGTCCTCTTCTTCACCAACTACGGATCCGACAAGGCTCGTCACCTCGACGCCCACCCGTACGCGTCGGCGAACTTCACGTGGCTGACCCTTGCCAGGCAGGTGATCGTCCGCGGCACCACCGAGCGGGTGAGTGTTCAACTGACGCAGGAGTATTGGCGAACCAGGCCTCGAGGTTCACAGCTCGGCGCGTGGGCGTCGTCGCAGTCTCGTCCGATCGACTCGCGTGCCGATCTCGACGAGCAACTGCGTGAGGTCGCTGCTCGATTCGGCGTGGACGGTGAGATTCCGGTGCCACCGAACTGGGGCGGGATTCTGATTCGGCCCGAGTCTGTCGAGTTCTGGCAAGGACGCGCGAACCGCATGCACAATCGAGTTCGCACGAGCCTGGTCGACGGACAGTGGTCCGCCGTCCGTCTCCAGCCGTGAGCCGGCTACTCGCGGACACGACTCCGCTCGAGAATCGCGACTATCGACGGCTGTGGACGGCCGGCATCGTCACCGTCATCGGCGCTCAGCTCAGCGTGGTCGCCGTACCGCAACAGGTGTACGAGATCACCCGAAGCTCGGCCTACGTCGGTCTGACGGGAATCTTCGGTCTGGTCCCGCTGGTCGTTTTCGGTCTGTGGGGCGGCGCACTGGCCGACGTCATGGATCGACGACGGCTGTTGATGATCACCTCGATCGGACTCGGCGTCACGTCGGTACTGTTCTGGATCCAGGCTGCCCTGAACGTGAACAACGTGTGGTTGGTGCTCGGATTGTTCTCGGTTCAACAGGCGTTCTTCGCGGTGAACCAGCCGACGCGAGCGGCGATCATCCCTCGGTTGATTCCGGGCAGGCAGTTACCTGCCGCGAACTCGCTGAACATGACTGTCGTGCAGTTCGGTGCGATAGCCGGCCCGCTACTGGCGGGTGTCCTCATACCGTCGGCCGGTCTGCAACTGCTGTACCTGCTCGACTCGATCTTTCTTCTCGCCACACTGTGGGCGGTATGGAAGCTCCCGGCGATTCCGCCGACCGGAACGTCTCGGCGAGCCGGATTGAGCGAGGTCCTCGGCGGTTTCACGTATCTCGCGACGCAGAAGGTTCTGCTCGCGTCGTTCGTGGTGGACATCATCGCGATGGTGTTCGGGATGTCGCGAGCATTGTTCCCGGAGATTGCCCACGAATCCTTCGGTGATCCCGCCAGCGGCGGTTTTGCGCTGGGACTGCTGTTCGCGGCGATGTCGGTGGGAGCCGTTCTGGGCGGAGTCTTCTCGGGTTGGTTGCCACGGGTTCAGTACCAGGGGCGAGCCGTTCTGGTCTGCATCGCGCTGTGGGGGCTGTCCATGGTCGGCTTCGGCGTTGCCGTGTACTTCGCGAGTCCCGGTTCCAGTGTGATTCTGCTCTGGGTGGCGGTCGCGTTCCTGGCATTCGGCGGAGCCGTCGACATGGTCTCGGCGGCTTTCCGCAGCACGATGCTCCAGCAAGTGGCAACCGACGACATGCGCGGACGACTGCAGGGCGTGTTCATCGTGGTCGTGGCAGGTGGTCCGCGTATCGGTGACGTGCTGCACGGCGGTGCAGCCTTCCTGTTCGGGACCGGTGTCGCGGCAGCGGGCGGCGGCTTCCTGGTGATTGTCGGTGTTGTCCTTTCTGCCCTCGCATTTCCGGCATTCGTTCGCTACAAGGTGGGACGCGCCGTCTGACGTCCTGGTTAACCGGTCGCTCGTGGTGGAAACTGGTACGTATGACTGCGCCGCACAGCACGGGTAGGGGAGGGTTCGAGATCCGTGGTGGAGGCTATCGAGCCGAGATCGCCGCGGCCGGTGCCGGGTTGCGGCTACTCGATCACGAAGGACCGAACGGTCAGCGCGCGCTGACCGAGACCTGGGCACTCGGATCGAAGCCACCGCTGTCGGCCGGATTGGTTCTCGCGCCGTGGCCCAACCGAATTCGCGACGGGCACTTCATGTTCGACGGGATCGAGCATCAACTCGAGATCACCGAACCTGCGCTGGGGAACGCGAGCCACGGGTTCGTCCGGCGTCGCAATTGGAGCCTCGTGGACCACACGTACGAGCGCGTCGAACTGTCGGTCGACGTGGGACTTCACAAGGGTTGGCCCTATCCGTTGCAGCTGACGGTCGCCTACGAGGTCGGTGCCGACGGACTGACCGTCACGCACACGGCCACGAACAAGGGTGCGACCTCGTCGCCGTTCGGGCTCGGAATGCACACCTTCATTCGCGCCGGCGACTTTCCGCTCGACGAATGTGCTCTGCATCTGGCAGCAGGCACGCGGTTGCCGATCGATCCGGCGAGGATGCTGCCGAACGCGTATTCGCAGGCAGTCGCCGGTACGGACTACGACTTCCGGACACCGAGACTGCTTGCCGGGGTGCAGTTGGACACTCCGTACAGCGCATTGGACGTCGTCGACGGCAGTGGTCGCACGCAACACGAGCTGCTGGCTCCGGATGGAACGGGCACTGCCCTGTGGACCAACCGCGAGTTCCCGTGGATTCAGGCCTTCATCGCAGATCCCGCCAACGACAAGGGGTATCCCGACCGTGGGCGCGCATTGGCTTTGGAGCCGATGACCTGCCCGCCTGACGCCTTCAACTCGGGCATCGATCTCCTGGTGCTTCATCCGGGTCAGACGTGGACGGGTAGCTGGGGCATCAAGGCGCTGTGATCCGGCTCTCATACCGTGGGATCGTGTAACACCAAGTAGGCATCAGCCGATAACGATCGGTTTTCGGTACCCCGTGTCAGTGGTCCGGAAGGTCCGACGTTGCTCCCATTTGCGAATTGCAGCCGAGATTTGCAGATCAGTGTGGGTAAATGCGCGATTCCGTAGACTGGAGTACCGGTCACGCGAGTGGGAAAGCCCAGACTGGAACATGTTTCAGTTTCGGTGGGTATGTCGGGTTCGTGAGTACCCGAAAAATAGCCGTGGAGCGACCCTCCTTCGGCACGATCTCTCCCGTGCGACTAGTTTCTAGTTGATCGCATGTAGTTACTCGTTGGTTCGAGCTTGAGAGGGATCCTTCGTGCCCGCTGACAATGACACAAAGCCCACGCTTACTTACCCCGGTGGTGAGTACACGATGTCCATTGCCAGGGCAACAGAGGGCAATGACGGCATCGAGCTGGGAAAGCTGCTGGCCACAACGGGGTACACCACCCTTGACCCCGGTTTTGTGAACACTGCATCCACCAGTTCTGCAATCACCTACATCGACGGTGAGAAGGGAATCCTGCGTTACCGCGGATATCCCATCGAGCAGTTGGCAGGTAAGTCGACGTTCATCGAGGTCAGCTACCTGCTGATCTACGGCGAACTGCCGACCGACGCCCAGCTCGAGTCCTTCACGGACCGCATCCGTCGACACACCCTGCTTCACGAGGACCTCAAGCGGTTCTTCGACGGATTCCCGCGCAACGCTCACCCGATGCCGGTTCTCTCGTCCGCAGTGAACGCATTGTCGGCGTACTACCAGGATTCGCTCGATCCCGAGGATCCGGAGCAGGTGGAACTGTCCACCATCCGTCTTCTCGCGAAGCTGCCGACCATCGCTGCGTACGCGTACAAGAAGTCCGTCGGACAGCCGTTCCTGTACCCGGACAACTCGTTGAACCTGGTCGAGAACTTCATGCGTATGACGTTCGGCTTCCCCGCCGAGCCGTACCAGGGTGATCCCGAGGTCGCCAAGGCACTCGACATGCTGCTGATCCTGCACGCAGACCACGAGCAGAACTGCTCCACGTCGACCGTGCGTATGGTCGGCTCGTCGGACGCCAACCTGTTCACCTCCGTCTCGGCCGGCATCAACGCACTGTGGGGCCCGCTGCACGGCGGCGCCAACCAGGCAGTGCTCGAGATGCTCGACGAGATCAAGGCCAGCGGCAGCACCGCAGCCGAGTTCGTCCGCAAGGTCAAGAACAAGGAAGACGGCGTGAAGCTCATGGGCTTCGGGCACCGCGTCTACCGCAACTACGATCCGCGCGCTGCGCTGGTCCGCGAAACCGCGCACACCATCCTCGCCAAGCTCGGCGGCGACGACGAACTGCTCAACATCGCAATGCAACTCGAAGAGGCCGCCCTCACGGACGACTACTTCATCGAGCGCAAGCTCTACCCGAACGTCGACTTCTACACCGGCCTCATCTACCGCGCGATGGGCTTCCCGCCGCGCATGTTCACGGTGCTGTTCGCCATGGGCCGTCTGCCCGGCTGGATTGCGCACTGGCGTGAAATGCACGAGGATCCGGCTACGAAGATCGGCCGCCCGCGCCAGATCTACACCGGCTACACCGAGCGTGACTATCGGGACATCACCACCCGCTAGCCCCTGCCCCCCAATTTTCGCCTCAACGAGGAGGACCCATGAGTAGCAAGCCCGTAATCGAGTTCCAGGAAGGCCCCGCGCCGACCGATCTGGTCATCAAGGATCTGGTTGTCGGAGAAGGCGCCGAAGCCGTTCCCGGTGGCACCGTCGACGTTCACTACGTCGGTGTCGAGTTCGAGTCCGGCGAAGAGTTCGACTCTTCCTGGAGCCGTGGCGAGTCCATTCAGTTCCCGCTTCGTGGCCTGATCAAGGGCTGGCAGGACGGCATCCCGGGCATGAAGGTCGGCGGACGCCGTCAGCTCACCATTCCGCCGGAGCTGGCATACGGCCCCGCCGGTGCAGGGCACCAGCTTTCCGGCAAGACCTTGGTCTTCGTGATCGATCTGCTGGACGCCAAGTAATCCACTGTGCGCCTTTATTAACCCCCCGCGGTTAATAAAGGCGCACAGCACAAGCAGCCCCGCACCGTCAGGTGTGGGGCTTTCTTGTGTGGTCAGCTCGCGGTCTTTCGTCGGTAGAGCCAGTTGGACCACACGAATCCCACGGCGGCGATGCCCAGGCACCACGCGAGGGCGATGGCCGCGCTATTCCCGATCGGCGTGCCCATCAGGAGTCCGCGCACAGTCTCGATGATCGGAGTCACCGGTTGGTGCCGGGCAAACCCCTGCAGCCAGGACGGCATGGTCTCAGCCGGTACGAAAGCAGTGCTGACGTAGGGCAGGAACATGATGGCGAAGGTGAATCCGCTTGCAGCCTCCGGGTTCTGGGCCAAGAGTCCCAAAGCTGTCGAGAGGTACGACATGGCAAAGACGAAGGCGACGATCACAGCGGCGACGCCGAGCCAGCGCAACGGATCGCTTGTCGGGCGAAATCCCATGATCAGCGCAACGACGACCACGATCGCCGTAGTCAGGACGTTGCGGACGACGCTGGCCAGTACATGACCGGTCAGGACCGACGACGGAGAGATCGCCAAGGTCCGGAAACGGTCGATGATCCCGTCCTTCATGTCGCTCGAGACGCTGACCGCGGTGGTCGAGGCGCCGAAACCGGCGCACAGAAGGATGATTCCTGGCACGACGTAGTCGATGTACTCGCTACCGGTGTTGATGGCGCCGCCGAAGACGTAGACGAACAGCAGCATGAGCATGACCGGAAGGGCTATCGCGGTGATCATCGAATCCGGACTGCGCAGAACGTGTTTGAGATTCCGGCGGAGCATCACCGCGGAATCGATTGCAATGGTGGAGGTCATCGAACGCTCGCAATCTCGGGTTGGCCTGATCCGGTGAGCGCGAAGAACACGTCGTCCAGATCCGGAGTGTGAACGGAGAACTTCTCGACGGTGATCGACGGATCGTCGATCGAGTCGAGGATCGCCTTGATCGACGGAACTGCCCCGTCGGAAGGGATGTGCAGGGTCAAGGTCTCGGCATTCGAATGCGCCTGCGGCAGTGATGCCGCGGCGAGTTCGAGTTGAGCCAGGTTCTCGAATTGCAGTGCGACGTGGCCGCCGGGAACAAGGCGTTTGAGTTCGTCCGGTGTTCCCTCGGCGACGATGCGGCCGCCGCTCAGCACGCCGACCGTATCGGCCAATTCGTCTGCCTCGTCGAGGTATTGGGTGGTGAGGAAGATGGTGACGCCTGACGCTGTGAGTCCTCGAACGATCGACCACATGTCGTGGCGGCTTCGCGGGTCCAGGCCGGTGGTGGGTTCGTCGAGAAAGACGACGTCCGGTCGGGCGACGAGGCTCATCGCGATGTCGAGTCGTCTGAGCATGCCGCCCGAGTAGTCACCGGCGCGTTTGTCGCCGAAGTCCGTCAAAACGAACTGGTCGAGCAATTCCTCGGCACGGCGACGGGAGTTCTTCCGGCCCAGGTGATTCAGTTCGCCCAGTAGGGTGAGGTTCTCGAATCCAGTCAGCAAGGTGTCGACGGCTGCGTACTGCCCGGTCACGCTGATGCGCCGCCGAACGTTCTGTGGATCTCCGGGCAGTGAATGCCCCACGACCATGACCTCGCCTCCGTCGAAGGGGATGAGGGTGGTGAGAATTCTTACGGCCGTGGTCTTTCCGGCGCCGTTTGCGCCGAGGAGGGCGTACACCGATCCGGCCGGGACCGCCAGGTCGAGTCCAGCCAGTACCTGTTGATCGCCGTAGTGCTTACGGAGTCCGCGGACCGAGATTGCGGGGATCGTTCCTGACATCGAGACCTCCAAGTAAGAACTGTGTATGTCATAAACTCGTGTTTATAGCGTACACAGTTCTAGGATGATGGCAAGAGTGAAGAGTGGGAGCTTATGGATCGCGGAGCGCTACCGAGAGCAGTTGAACTGGCCTGGGGACTGGACCAGCCGGGAACGCGGGGTCCGAAGAAGGGGCTCAGTCTCGAGCAAATTCTCGACACCGCGATCGAATTGGCCGACGCAGAAGGCGTCACCGCTCTGTCGATGGGCCGCGTGGCCAAAGCGCTCGGGTTCACGACCATGTCGCTCTACCGCTACGTGGCAAGCAAAGACGAACTGATCGAACTGATTTCGGATCGGGTGATCGGGCCGCCGCCGGTGATTCCCGACGGCGTGACCTGGCGCGTCAAGCTCGAGGCGTGGGCGAATCAGGAGTATGCCACGATGCTGAGTCGACCGTGGTGGCTCAAGCTGCCCATCACGGCTCCACCGACCGGGCCCAACAACATGGCGTGGCTCGACGCGGGTCTGAGCGCCCTCGACGGGGTCGCCCTGAGCGCCGCGTCGAAGTTCCAGGTGGTGACCAACGTGTCGTTGTTCGTCATCGGCCGCGCTCGATTCTCGGCTGACCTGGCTTCTCGTTCAGCGCAGTCGGCAGACGACGACGTCGCATACGGCGCTCTCATTGCTCGTGTCATCAATCGGGAGGGATTCCCCTACCTGAGTGCAGCAATCGAGGAAGGCGGCTTCGAGGACGGCAGCCCGGAGGGTGAGGCCGCCGGCGACGATGCCTTCGATTTCAGTTTCTCGCTCGGCTTACTTCTCGACGGAATCGAGAAGCTGGTGCAGCGGTCAGGACACCAGCGCGGTGGCGCTGACGTCGTCGATGATCAGATCGGTGATCAGCCCGCCCCGTAGTGCTCCCTCCAGGGCCGGCAGTTTTGCTGTTCCGGCGACGATGCACACGCGCCTGGCGACCTTCTCGAAAAGGTCCAGTCGCGGGCCGCTCGCGCGCTCGTTGAGTTCGATTCCGCGGTAGCTCCCGTCCGACCGGAAGAAGACGGTTGCGATGTCGCCGACCACTCCGTCGCGTCGAAGTGCTTCTGCTTCATCGGGTTCGAGGTATCCGGCGGTGTAGACGTGACTCGGTACGTTGCCGCCCGGTACGCCGATGCTGAAGACTGCCAGGTCCATTCGCTTCTGCATGTCCAAGACGCGTTTGATGCTTCGTTCGCGCCACAGTTGCTCCCGGGTTTCCGGGTAGTCGAAGAAGGCAGGCACCGGAAATCCTTGGGGCAGAGCACCGTAGGCGTCGGCGATGGTTCTGATGATGTCGCTGGCGTAAGAGATTCCGGTGGTGCGAGTATTCGCGGCGCCGTTGAGTTGCACGACGTACGAGTTGTACGTGCGTTTGGGGGCAAGGTGCTTGCTGACTTCACTGAGTGTGGTTCCCCAGGCGATCCCCATCACCATGTCGCTGTCGAAGAACGACGCCAGCAGGCGTCCTGCAAAGGTTGCGACCTTTTCGAGTCGCTCGAGATCTCCCACCAGTTCCGGCACGGTCACCACGTGGGCGCGCACTCCGTACCGTTCCGAGAACTCGCGTTCGATGCGAGGAGCCTGGCCGTGCGGGGTGCTGATCTTGATCTCGACGAGACCCGAGGTGCGCGCGTAGGTGATCAATCGGGAGACGGTGGATCGGGACACCCCCATGTCGCGGCCGATGGCAGCCATGGTCTGGTCCTGGAAGTAGTAGAGGCGTGCGGCCTGAACTGCGTCGGCGATGCGCGGGTCCGCCGGATCGGAGGTAGCGGAGTCCGAAGTGGGAGTTTCCATGGGTTCGTCCTGTCTGCACGTACGTGCAAGAGCATTGAACCGAATCTTATCCGAGTAGGCCCAGGCCGAGGCGCTCGATCACGCAAAGTCCCAGAAGTGTGTCTGTTACCCGCGTTACGGTGCGCAAATGGGGCATTTGCACATATGTGCACGAGCTATGCGTGAATGTGCAAACGGCCTTACGCTACGGGTGCAGCAATCCAAACTATGACATGCATCACAACGAAGTGAGGGTGGGGATGGAGAAAGCCAAGCGATTAGGGCTTCCAGGCGAGTTGGCAGCCGAGTTCGCCGGAACGATGATCTTGATCTTGTTCGGCGTCGGAGTTGTGGCGCAGGTTGTGTCCGGCGGGAGCGGTGGGGGTCTCGGCGGACACGACAGTATCGCGTGGGCCTGGGGACTCGGCGTCATGTTCGGCATCTATGTCGCAGGCCGGGTGACGGGTGCTCATCTGAACCCAGCAGTGACCTTCGCCTTTGCGATCTTCCGGGGATTCTCCTGGCGCAAGGTCCTGCCCTACACGCTGGCGCAGACCGCTGGAGCCTTTGTCGCGGCCCTGATCGTCCGGTGGAATTACAACGACATGCTCAATGCCATCGATCCCGGACACACAACGGCGACTCAGACGATCTTCTCGACGATGCCCGGAAACGGAACGCTCCCGGTCAGTCTGGGATCAGCGCTGATAGATCAGATCATCGGCACGGCGATCCTGTTGTTCCTCATCGTTGCGGTGACCGATACTCGGGGAACTCCGCCGCTCGCGAATCTTGCGCCCTTCGTCGTCGGTTTGATCGTGGTGGCAATCGGATTCGCATGGGCGACCAACGCGGGTTACGCCATCAATCCGGCCCGTGACTTCGGTCCGCGGCTGGCGTCGTATCTCACCGGTTACGGCAGCGCCTGGCGAGATCAGTACGGGAGCCTGTATTTCTGGGTGCCCATCGTGGGGCCGCTGATCGGCGCTCCGATCGGGGTGTTCCTCTACGACAAGCTGATTGGTCGATTCCTGCCTGACGAGTCGGTGGAGAAGGCAGCCGAGGAGCCGGCCACGATACCGGCCTGATGGCGAATCATCATCTCTGACAGTAAATCTTTCGCACTTTCTTCGACACCAAAGGGGTAGCACGATGGCGCAGTTCGTAGCCGCGATAGACCAGGGAACCACCTCCACGCGATGCATGATCTTCGATCACAGTGGGCACGTAGTCGCTGTCGAACAGCACGAGCACACACAGATCTTTCCGCAGGCAGGCTGGGTCGAACACGATCCGATCGAAATTTGGGACAACGTCCGCAACGTCACCGCGGGCGCCTTGGCCAACGCAGATCTGACCGCGGCCGACATCGCATCCGTCGGCATCACCAATCAGCGTGAGACGGCAGTGGTCTGGGAACGAGCAACCGGAAAGCCCGTTTACAACGCCATCGTCTGGCAGGACACACGCACCGATCGAATCTGTACTGCACTCGCCGGCGAAGACGGCCCCAGGAAGTACACCGAAGTCACCGGATTGCCGTTGGCCACGTACTTTTCGGGCCCCAAGGTCAAGTGGATTCTCGACAACGTCGAGGGCGCGCGTGAGAAGGCCGAAGCAGGCGAGTTGTGCTTCGGCACGATGGACACCTGGGTGCTGTGGAACATGACCGGCGGCGTCGACGGCGGAGTGCACGCTACCGACCCCACCAACGCGTCGCGCACTCTGTTGATGGATCTCGACACTCTCGCTTGGGATTCGGCGATCTGCGCCGACATGGGCATCCCCGAATCGATGCTCCCCGAGATTCGCAGCTCGTCCGAAACTTTCGGATTCGTGCGCGAACGCGGAACGTTGTCCGGCGTGCCGATCGCCGGAATCCTCGGCGATCAGCAAGCAGCGACTTTCGGTCAGGCCTGCCTCTCGCCCGGAGAAGCGAAGAACACCTACGGAACCGGCAACTTCGTGCTCCTCAACACCGGCACCGAAAAGGTGATGAGCAAGAACGGCTTGTTGACGACGGTCTGTTACAAGATCGGTGAGCAGCCAACGGTTTACGCACTGGAAGGATCGATCGCCGTGACCGGTTCGCTGGTCCAGTGGCTTCGAGACAACCTCGGCATGATCGACAACGCGGCCGACATCGAGGTGAACGCGCGCTCAGTGGACGACAACGGTGGCGCGTACTTCGTGCCCGCGTTCTCGGGCCTGTTTGCACCGCATTGGCGCGCGGATGCACGCGGTGCGATCGTCGGTCTGACAAGGTTCGTGAACAAGGGGCACCTTGCCCGGGCGGTGCTCGAAGCGACTGCGTACCAGAGTCGTGAGGTGATCGAGGCGATGAACCTCGACTCGGGTGTCGACTTGAAGGTTCTCAAGGTCGACGGCGGAATGGTCGCGAACGAACTCCTCATGCAATTCCAGGCCGATCTGCTCGACGTCGAGGTGATCCGCCCTGTCGTTGCGGAGACCACGGCATTGGGCGCTGCGTACGCCGCTGGTCTCGCGGTCGGGTACTGGGAGAGCGAGGACGACATTCGCAGCAACTGGGCGAAGGACAAGAGCTGGACGCCGTCGATGGATTCGGCCGAGCGTGAGCGCCTGTATGCAGGCTGGCAGAAAGCCGTCACTCGGACACTCGACTGGGTCGACGCAGACTGATCGCGGCGCCCCCATTTCTACCTATTTTCAAGTGAAGGAACAGTTTTCATGAGCACAGCACAAGCATTGAGTCCGTCCTCGCGGGCGGAGTCGCTGAAGAAGTTGGAAGAAACCGAACTCGACGTCCTCGTTATCGGCGGTGGCGTGGTCGGAGCGGGTAGCGCGCTCGACGCCGCAACTCGCGGTCTGAAGGTGGGCTTGGTGGAGGCTCGTGACTTCGCGTCCGGAACCTCGAGCAGGTCGAGCAAGCTGTTCCACGGCGGACTGCGTTACCTCGAGCAGTTCAATTTTGCGCTCGTGTTCGAGGCACTGCGTGAGCGGTCACTGGTTCTGAATTCGCTGTGCCCGCATCTCGCGAAGCCGGTGCCGTTCATCTACCCACTCGAGAAGTTGATCGACCGGCCGTACGTCGGTCTGGGCATCGGCGTCTACGACGTGATGGGCGCAGGCCGCGGGGTTCCCTCACACCACAAGCATGTGGGCAAGAAGAAGACTCTCGAATCGTTCCCTTCCGGAAAGCGCTCTGCTATCCGGGGTTCGGTCAAGTTCTACGAGGGTCAGGTAGATGACGCCCGCCACACGATGATGCTGGCGCGCACGGCGGCCGAGTACGGCGCGCTGTGCGTCAACAGCACCCGCGTAATCGGCTTTCTCCGTGAGGAGGACCGCGTAGTCGGGGTGAAGGCCGTGGATCTGGAAACAGGTCGCGCGTTCGAGATCCGTGCTCGTCAGGTCATCAACGCCGCCGGTGTGTGGACTGACGAGATTCAGGAAATGGTCGGTGGGCGAGGGCAATTCCAGGTTCGCGCTTCGAAAGGTGTGCATTTGGTCGTCCCGCGAAACCGCATCAACTCTGCGACCGGAATCATCACGCGGACCGAGAAGAGTCTGCTGTTCGTGATCCCGTGGGGAAGCCACTGGATCATCGGTACGACGGACACCGACTGGAACCTCGACCTCGCGCATCCGGCAGCGAGCCGAAGCGATATCGACTACATCCTCGGACATGTCAACAAGCTGCTCCAGGACGAGTTGACGCACGAGGACGTTGTCGGTGTGTACGCGGGACTGCGTCCGTTGTTGTTCGGCGAATCGGACTCGACCAGCACTCTCTCGCGTGAGCACGCGGTGTCGAGTCCGGTTCGAGGGTTGACGGTGGTCGCCGGTGGCAAGTACACGACCTACCGCGTGATGGCCAAGGACGCAGTCGATTCCGCGGTACACGGATTGGAACAGAAGGTGCCGAAGTCCTGCACCGAGCGTATCCAACTTGTGGGTGCCGACGGCTACTTTGCCGCGCACAACAATCGGCATCTCACCGCTGAGCGCACGGGACTGCACGTTTCGACCATCGAGCACCTACTGGGTCGGTACGGCACTCTGGCTGACGAGTTGTTCGAACTCGTCGAGGCGCGACCGGAACTGGGGCAGCCGTTGGACTCCGCCCCTGAGTACCTCAAGGCGGAGATTCACTACGCCGCGAGTCACGAGGGTGCACAGCATCTCGACGACATCCTCACCCGTCGTACCCGCATCTCCATCGAGGTTACCGATCGCGGCGATGCGGCAGCTGCCGAAGTGGCGGAACTGGTTGCGCCGGTGCTCGGTTGGACTCCCGAGCACATTGCCGAGGAGATCGAGCACTACCGGTTGCGCGTCGCAGCCGAGCGGGAATCTCAGGAGCAGCCCGATGACCTCACAGCTGATGCGGCGCGCCTCGGTGCACCGGACGTTCGCACCGGAGTCGCTGTCGGACAGGTTTGAGTCCGGGACGCCAATGATCGGCCGGGACGCTGTGTCCCGGCCGATCGACCGAACTGCCTCGGTGTCAATCGAACTCGTCTGCCGAACATTCAGGGAGGTCGATCGTCACAACCGCGCCCTCGTTCGGATGGTTCGCGAAGTCGATACGAGCGCCGATGACCGCCGCTTGTCCCACTACGATCGTCAAGCCGAGGCCCAGGCCTGAGTTCGGGCCGCGTTCGACGGAGTTGGTCTGAAATCTCTTCGGCCCCTGGCGAAGCCACTCTTCAGTGAACCCGACGCCCCGATCTCGGACCGTGATGCGGGAGTGGTCGACGTGGACATTGATCGGCGACTTTCCGTGATTGCGAGCATTCAAGATCAGGTTGGCGATGATCCGCTCCAGTCTGCGCGCGTCGGTGTACGACACGGGGGTGCCGTGAACACTCACTTCACACTCGACTCCTGTGGTGGAAATCGCGTGACGCACCACCGGCGCCAGTTCCACCGATTGGATGTCTGCCTGCTCGGAGGTGGTGTCGAGGCGTGCCACTTCGATGACGTCCTCGGCGAGCCTCCTGAGTTTATGGACGCCGTCGCGCACCAATTCGGTTGGCCTACCGGGTGGCAGGAGCTCTGCGGCGCCGACCAGTCCGGAGATGGGCGTCCTGAGATCGTGCGCGATGTTGGCTGTCACGCGCTTTTCGGCGTCCAGTTGTCCCCGTAGAGCATCGGACATCGCGTCGACTGCATCCGCCAGTTCGGTGATCTCGTCGTCGAAGAGTGACCAGGTGACCGAGCGGACGCGGATGTTCGCTCCGGTAGACACTTTGCGGGCCGCACGGGCGGCCGAGCGCAATCGATACGACATCGCGAGTCCAAGCAGCACACCCAGGACGGCACCCGCTGCGATCACTGCGATGGTGGCGTTGCGAAGTGTCCGATCGACGCTGGCGATCGATTCCCGCTGCGCGGTGTACGGGACGCGAATCGCCACCACCTGAGTGTTGACGTCGGCAGCAGCCCAGACGAAAGGCTGGTCCCCGCTGTCGACAAGGTAGGTGGCACGTTTGCCGCCCGCCACGGCCTCGCGCAACTCTTCCGGAACGTCGAGACCATCTGTGGTGGCGCGGAACAGCGCACGCATGCTGCCCGTTTCGTCCTGCAGCACCAGTTGGAGATTGCGATCAGCTGCCGCCCGCGCTGCATCCTCTTGGTTGTGTGAAAAGGTTTGATGCATCACGGTACTGAGCGTGATCGAGGCGACGGCAATCACGAACGTGATGGCCGCCGCGATCTTCCACTGAAACGACAACCGCCTGCCGGTGGACGGGAGCTTGGCTGCGAGATCCCGCGATCTCACCGATGGTTGTCCATCGTGTAGCCGAACCCCCGGACGGTCCGGATCTGTTCGGAGCCGATCTTCGTGCGCAATCGCTGAACGTGAACGTCGACGATGCGAGTATCGCCGCCCCAGTCGTAATCCCAGACATCCGAGAGCAGTTCGGAGCGAGACCAGACTTTGCGCGGCACACTCACCATGACCAGGAGCAGCTTCATTTCGGTGGGTGTGAGAGCCACTTCGGAGCCCGAACGCGTGACGGTCACCAACTCGCGATCGATCTCCAGATCGCCGAGAGTCACGATGTCTTTCTCCGTACCGGAATGGGATTCGACCCGCCGGAGCACACTGCGGATACGGGCCACCAGGACACCGCTGTCGAAGGGCTTGGTGACGTAATCGTCGGCACCGGCTTCCAATCCGAGAACGATGTCGACCGGGTCGTCGCGCGCGGACAGCATGATGACCGGCACCGACAGTTCCTCACGAATGCGTCGGCACAGGCTGATTCCGTTCAGGTCGGGAAGCATCACGTCGAGGACGGCGATATCCGGCTTGGCTTCGAGGGCCAATTCCATTCCGGTCAACCCACCCGATGCGGTGATTACCCGAAACCCGTTGCGTTCGAGATTCAATTGCGTTGCTTCGCGGATGACAGCGTCGTCTTCGACCAGCAAAATCAACGGATCGGTCATCGGCCTTCGCTTTCATGGGAACGGAACACTCTCAAACCCTTCACCGGTCCACTTGTATGCAGTCGACGATTGACAGAACTCCGGAATGCCGGGGTCTTTGCACAGGTCGACCATGACCGACAATCCTTCGGTTGAGCCGACGACGTAGCGTCCCGGGTCTTGCACTCCGAAGACTTTGTGAGCGCCCGATTCGTCGATCTGGTAGACGAATCCGGCGACCATGAAGCTGACCGGTGGGGCCGGTCGTCCCCAGATGCCGACAGACTCGCAGGTGAAGACATTGACGACGGCATCTTGCCAAACGGCGCCTGTCACGGGGGAGTACCGGATTTCGTAGGGGAAGTTCGCATCACCGCACAGTCGGAGACTGTCCTTGACCGCATCGGACACTTCCGGGTCTGCTCTGAGGAGGGCAACAGGATCGATGCTCAAGCCCTGTGAGAGATCCGAGGGGTCGAGTGATGCTGCGATATTCGGAGTGGGTTCTGATTCTGGCTCGGTGGAACAGGAGGCGAGAGCAAACGCGACCGGCAGGCAAACACCGGCGAGCATCGCGCGCCGACGGCGATCAATCACGGATGAACTCCATTCCATCCCAGTGGAACTCGGTCCGAAGCGGTGGACGGGGGCAACATTCGAACTCCGGTGGCCGCGGATCCGTTTCCAGGACAGACAAACTCGCGGCGCGTTGACCGCTGACGATGAACTTTCCGCGCTCTTCGACGGAGAACAGGCGCTCACCCAGTTCGGGATCGTCTTCACTCGACCCGGCCTTGCCGCTGCGGTAGACGTAGCCGGCAAGGTTGACCGAAATCGACACTCCGGTCCCGGGTTGGTGGGCCGGTTGGCACGGATACACATTCATGACGACGAGTTCGGTCTCCGGCACGATACGCGGTGCGCCTGGATCGAGAAGGATGGACCCGACCGAGATCGGATACCAGTCAGGGCACGACCGAAGTTCTGTCTTCACTCCCTCGGACACCCCCGGATCGTCGAGGAGCGCCCGGCCCAACCTCGAGTTTTCGGCAACCCGTCTGGCCAGGTCTGCAGGTTGTGTGACGGGCAACCCGGTGGAAGCGACATCGCCTTCGATCACAACGCCCTGGGTGGACGCGCAGCCGGTGATCACGGACGCTCCGAGGGTTGCTGCCGCGAGCGCTGTACCGAACAGGCTGCGAGTACGGTCTGATCGACCGCCGCAGATGTCACTCCGATACAACACGTTCCCCTCCCCGGCCGCTGCGAACCCTCTCATCGGCATGTGCGTTTTCATACGATCACAGGTGATCTCGATATCGGAGTTTTGCCACCCACCGTTACGTAATCGTATGAATGTCAGGACCGTCGAGAGTTGGTACGCGACCGACGGAATTCTGTTACGAAACCGATGGAATCAGGCTCCTAGAGTGAGTCACGTCGGTGTTCACCGCTTGGGCGGAACGAGCTGATCCGCGTATCGAGGAGTGTGAGAGCAAATGCCTGAACTATTGCTGACCAACAAGACTCGGCGTCTGCGAGTGCTGCTCGCCGTACTGACGATCGGGGTGGTGTGCGCGATGACAGGGTGTTCGAGTGATGACAACAGCGCTCCAGGAGACGAACCGACGACTACATCGGTGGTTGCGGCGTCTACGACCCCACCGCCGCTGACCGCAGCGACCACCTCGGAGACAGTCGAAGGCTCGAACTCGGTGGGCGGCGGTACGGACGCATCCACCCCCGGAGTCCCGGCGGGCGGAGCAGCGCCGGCCTGGACCCCGGTCTCGACCAGCGCGGTTGCCCCTGCGGCCCCTGGTCCGGCTACCGAGTCGACCAAGTGCACCGATCAGATCAACTATGTGGGTGACCCTCGTTCGAATGCGGAGATCAACAGCATCGGAGAGCAGATGGGTTCATGCCCGGCGCCGCTCCCGCCCGATGCCGTCGAGCCCTCCGAGAAGTGCACCGACCAGATCAACTACGGCGCTGACCCTCGTTCCAACGCCGAGATCAACATCATCGGGGAACAAACCGGGATCTGCCCCGAGCCGATACGCCCCTAGCGACTTCAAAACCTGAGCAGTAGTCGGGAATTCGACCAAGAGCCGAAGCAGGGGGAGATCGGAATGACAAGCAGGGCAGGTGGACGTTCGATCGACAGTGTTGCCGACGATGCGTCCCGAGGGGATCGGGACGCGATTGCAGAACTCCTTCAACGCATCGTACCTCTGGTGACGCGGCGCTGTCGTGCCGAACTGCGACCGCTCGACGCTGATCGTATTGCCGTCGGTATCTGCCGATCCGTCCTGTCCGACATTCGGCGACGTAGACGTGCCGGAGAAGCGTTCCTCGCGCATCTGTACGACGCGATCAGTCGCGAAATCGATTCGCTACCCGCCTCCAGTCGACTCACTCTGCCCTTCGGTGATCTGTCGGCCGCAGAACGCAACGTCTTGGTAGCTCGCATCGTTGTCGGCTTCGACGTGCGCGAGACGGCGCTGTCACTGAGAACGACAACGAGCGCCGTCGAACTCGCCCAACACCGCGCGCTGGCCAAGATCAGACGCGGCAGCCTGAGCGGCGCCTGAATCAACGCTCGAAAGTCAACAGCTGCAACCCTTCGCAACTCCCGGCAACCTCACGCAACTCTTTCCCTTCGCCCGTGACCTACACGACACTGCATGGCGACGAGTGATCGAGAACGAGGAGTGTGACTGTGGTTCAACGGACGGCGCAGAAGCCGACAACCCCAGGATCGAAAAGGACCGGCGCCAAGCCCCATTCAGGGCTGGACCGGGATGCATTGCTGAAGGCGTACGAGAAGATGTCGCGCATCCGTGCGTTCGAGGATCGACTGCACGAAGAGAATGCAACCGGTGACATCCCCGGCTTCATTCACCTCTACTCGGGCCAGGAAGCCATCGCGGTGGGAGTGTGCGAGAACCTGAGCGACGCCGACTACATCGGATCCACTCACCGCGGTCACGGGCACTGCATCGCCAAGGGCTGCGATCTGAACGGCATGATGGCCGAGATCTTCGGCAAGGACGACGGCCTGTGTCGCGGTAAGGGCGGCTCGATGCACATCGCCGACCTGTCCGTGGGAATGCTCGGCGCCAACGCGATTGTCGGCGGAGCCCCGTCGTTGGCGATCGGCGCTGCACTGAGTGGCAAGACGCTTCGAAACGGTGTCATCGCAGCGTCGTTCACGGGAGACGGTGGATCCAACCAGGGAACCGTCTTCGAGGCGATGAACATGGCTGTGGTGCTGGATCTTCCGATCGTCTTCGTGATCGAGAACAACGGATTCGGTGAAGCAACAGGAACCGACTACGCGGTGGGCGCACCCGACATCGCCGCCCGCGCTGCATCCTTCGGAATGCCTGCCGTCAAGGTGGACGGCACCGACTTCTTCGCGGTCTACGACGCGATGGCGGAAGCATCCGAGCGAGCCAGGACCGGCGGTGGCCCTACCACGATCGAGGCGGCCGCATTCCGTTGGCACGGCCACTTCGAGGGTGACGCGCAGCTGTACCGCACGGCGGAACAGGTTGCGCAACTGCGGGAAACCAAGGATCCGCTCAAGAATTTCCGTAGCAGTGTGGATGCGAAGAAGGTCAGCACCGCTGATCTGGACGCGGTGGACGAGCAGTCGCGAGTGCTGGTGGACGAGGCGGTAGCGAAGGCGCGCGCCGCAGCGTACCCACCAGTCGAGAATCTGCTGACCGATGTCTACGTGTCGTACTGAGGAGCCCGAGATGACAAGCGTGGAAGCCGAGAACGTGTCGAAGAAGACCTACCGCGAGGCCGTCAAAGAGGCCATCGCCCAAGAAATGCAACGCGACCCGAGCGTCGTTCTCATCGGTGAGGACGTACGGGGTGGGCATGCCGGTACCAATCCCGATCTGGAGACGAAGAAGATCGAGGCATTTGGCGGTGTCCTGGGTGTCACCAAGGGATTGTGGACGGAGTTCGGATCGGAGCGTGTAATCGATACCCCGATCACCGAATCCGCGATCATCGGAATGGCTGCCGGAGCCGCACTGACCGGACTGAGGCCGGTCGCCGAGCTGATGTTCATGGACTTCTTCGGAGTCTCCTACGACGCGCTCTACAACCAGGCTGCCAAGTTCCGCTACATGTTCGGTGGCAAGGCCAGAACCCCGCTGGTGGTGCGAGGCATGATCGGCGCAGGCTTCTCCGCCGCTGCGCAGCACTCTCAGTCTCCGTACAACGTATTTGCCGCGGTGCCCGGCCTGAAAGTGGTCGCGCCGTCCAACGCCTACGACGCCAAAGGCCTACTCATCCAAGCCATCCGGGACGACGATCCCGTCGTCTTCTGTGAGCACAAGGTTCTCTACGACCTCAAGGACGAAGTGCCGGACGAGCCGTACGCGATTCCGTTCGGCGTCGCCAACTACACCAGGCAGGGCGACGACGTCACGATCATCGCGTTGTCCGCAATGGTGAACCGCGCCAACGACGTAGCAGACAAGCTGGCCGCCGAGGGTATTTCGGTCGAGGTTGTCGATCCTCGTACCGTCTCACCATTGGACGAGGACGGCATCCTCGAATCCGTCGCATCGACTGGAAGGGTCGTGATCGTCGACGAATCCGCCGCCCGCTGCGGTTTCGGGCACGACGTAGCCGCGCTGATCGCCACCAAGGGATTCAACTACCTGAAAGCGCCGATCGAACTGATCACGCCGCCGCACACGCCGGTTCCGTTCTCCCCGACCCTCGAAACTGCCTGGCTGCCTGACGCGGCGCGCATCGAAGAGTCGGTTCGCAAGCTGGTGAGAGCCTGATCATGGCTGACATCAAAGCTATCGACATCCCCAAATGGGGGCTCTCCATGGAGGAGGGGTTGGTCAACGCGTGGCTCATCGAGGAAGGTGACTCGTTCACCAAGGGCCAGTTGATCTGTGAGATCGAGACCAGCAAGATCACCAACGAGCTGGAGGCGCCGTTCGACGGTGTTCTCCGCAAGATCGTCGGCACGCCTGGGCAGACTCTGCCCGTCGGCGCCGTGATCGGTGTATCCGCCGATGCGTCCGCGACGGATGCGGAGATCGAGCAGTTCCTCGCCGCCCGCGGCGCAACCGCGCCGGCGGAAGAGCCGGCACCGTCACCAGCTGCTGCGCCGGCGGCTCCCGTGACACCTGCGGCTACACCGGCTGCGAAGGTGGTTGTTGCAGCGAAACCTGCACCAACCGGTTCCACCGTCGTACCGAGCGTTCTGCAAGGCACGACGCAGGACGATGTGTTTGCGAGTCCTCGCGCACTCCGACGTGCGGAATCGCTCGGAATCGATCTCGCCGCCGTAGTGGGTACCGGTCCCCTCGGGCGGATCAGTGTCCGCGACATCGACGACGCGATTCGTGACGCCGGTGGCACTGTTGCGCCGGTAGTGCCGGCCGCGAGATCCGGCCTCCCGCTGCGATCGACCGCCGACGACAGTGCCGTGCCTGCCACCCCGGTCGCACGCAGAACTGCCCGATCACTGGGCGTCAACCTGCATGACTGTCGTCCGACGGGTTCGCGGGGGCGCGTCTGCGTCGCCGACGTGCACGACGCCGCTCGTTCAGCGCAGCTCCTGCCCGAGGCGGCGGCTGAGACCGAATCTGTTGCGGCCGAACCCGAGTACGACACAATTCCTTTCACCCCCATGCGATCGGCAATCGCCGGTAGGTTGCAGGCGTCCAAGCAGCAGGCACCCCATTTCCGGCTCACCGCAGACCTCGAGCTCGATGCGCTCCTCGCTCTGCGCAAGGAGATCAATTCGACCGTCCCGGCGGTCAAGCTGTCGGTCAACGACTTCATCGTGAAGGCTTGCGCCGCTGCACTGATGAAGGTGCCGGACGTGAACGTCCAGTTCGATGCCGCGAACGAATCGGTTCTTCGATTCGCGTCGGCGGATGTCTCGGTGGCAGTTGCACTTCCGACCGGGCTGATCACGCCCATCGTGCGTAGCGCGAATACCAAGTCGTTGGCGGACATCGCGGGTGAGGTGCTCTCGTTGGCCACCAAGGCGAAGACCGGCAAACTTCGTCCCGAAGAATTCCAGGGCGGAACCTTCACGGTGTCCAACCTCGGCATGTTCGGGATCAAGGCATTCGACGCGATCATCAATCCGCCCCAGGGAGCGATCCTTGCCGTAGGTGCGGGGGAGAAGCGCGCGGTGGTGGTCGGTGACAGTGTTTCTGCCCGGACCGTGATGACCGTGACCCTCTCGTGCGATCACCGGGTTATCGACGGAGCCCTGGGTGCGACCTTCCTTCGGGAGCTCCAGCGCTTTGTCGCTTCTCCCGCGCTGATGTTGGTGTAAGGGGCTGTGGTGGAAAACAATACGTCGCATAAGTACGACGTTCTTGTCATCGGTGGCGGCCCCGGTGGTTACGTGGCGGCGATCCGGGCTGCCCAGTTGGGGTTGAACGTCGCGCTGGTAGAACGTGATCGCCTCGGAGGTATCTGCCTCAACTGGGGTTGTATCCCCACCAAGGCGATGCTGCACGGCGCGGACGTCGCGCATACCTTGAGTGAACTCGACACATACGGATTCAGTTCGGCGTCTGTCCAGTTCGACATCTCGAAGTTGGTGTCGTTCAGCCGAGGGGTTTCGGAGAGGTTGTCCGGCGGTGTTGCCTATCTGATGAAGAAGAACAGCGTCGACGTCATCTCAGGCGCCGCGAAGTTGGTGGACAAAGGCGTCGTATCCGTGGGAGGACAGACGTATCGAGCCGACCACGTGATCATTGCAACCGGTGCCCGGCCGCGTTCGATTCCCGGCGTTGCCCCCGACGGTGATCGGGTGTGGACCTACTTCGACGCGCTCGTCCCGAAGGAACTGCCGAAGTCGCTGCTCGTGATCGGGTCCGGCGCGATCGGAGTCGAATTCGCCAGCCTGTACCGCGATCTCGGAACCGAGGTGACCATCGTCGAGATGGCACCACACATCATGCCGGTCGAGGACGAAGAGATCTCGGCCTTCGTTCGCAAGCAGTTCGAGAAGCGTGGCATCACGATTCACACCGGAGCCTCGGTGTCGGCGGTGACCGTCGGCGACGACGCCGTCCAGGTGAATGTGCAGACGAGCGACGGTGTCGAGTCGTTGACCGTGGACCGGGTGTTGGTGGCGGCCGGAATCACCGGCAACGTCGAGGATCTGGGGTTGGAGGCTCTGGGCGTCGAGATCGAGCGCGGTGCGATCGTCACCGACCAGTGGTGCCGTACGAGCGCTTTCGGGATCTATGCGATCGGTGACGTCGCGGGCGCTCCATGTCTGGCGCACAAGGCAAGTCACGAAGCTGTCCTGTGCGTCGAAAAGCTGGCGGGCGTGCCCGACGTTCATCCGCTCGATCGCGACTACGTTCCGGGATGCACGTATGCCCGCCCACAGGTGGCGAGCCTGGGTCTGACGGAGAAGCAGTGCGCCGGTACTGGTCGCGCGCTGCGGGTCGGACACTTCGACCTGCAGGCGAACGGCAAGGCACTGGCGATCGGCGAGGCCGAAGGCTTCGTCAAGACGATCTTCGACGCCGATACCGGGGAACTTCTCGGCGCGCACATGGTCGGTCCGGATGTGACCGAGCAGATTCAGGGTTTCGGTATCGCTCGATCCCTCGAAGCCACCGGCGAGGATCTCGCCGAGGTCGTGTTTGCTCATCCGACGCTCTCGGAGGCAATGCACGAGTCTGTGCTCTCGGCGCTGGGGAGACCCCTCAACGCGTGAGCACCGTTCGCGTGCGTGAACGCCGTCCTTTCGTTCACGCACGCGAACAACTCTGCAACCGGGTGCAACGCTCGCTTTCGAAGACCCCGTCACATAGGACTGGAGTGTGATCGGCGAAACGAATCGACTCGAACCGGCCCTGGCCAGTGGTGAAGACCCGGCGCAGTACGCACGTGTTCTCGAATCCGTGTACGAAGCAACGATGTCGGGACGCAAGCCGCCTGCGCGTCCGCGCTCCGTCATCGCGAATTCGTGGTCGCGTTTGCGTGCGCTCGGACTCGATCCGGACCGGTGCTCGATCACCGAGACCGGCCGCGAATCCGAGATCGAAGAAGGCAGACGCGCAGCCGGCATGGCGGAGATCTTCGGCGAGGCGGTGCACGGTCTGGCACCACTCGTCGGCCCGGACGACGCGAATCTGATCGTGGTGGCGGACCGCTACGGACGTATCCTCTGGCGACACGGGTCCAGTCGAATGTTGGATCGGGCCGAACGGCTCGGGATGATCGAGGGTGCGTCGTGGACCGAGGAAGCTGTTGGTACCAACGGGATCGGCACTTCCTTGGCATCAGGTTCGGCAGTGCAGGTGTTCTCGGCCGAGCACTACTCGCGCTCGCAGCATCCGTGGACCTGCTCCGGGGCGACGGTTCGAGATCCGCGTAGTCGCCGGGCCATCGCCGTCGTGAACGTCGCCGGCGCAGCAGACACGGTCCACCCGTCGACTCTCGCTCTGGTGGACAGTGTGGCCAGGCTGGCGGAATCCGCACTGCGGGAGAAGCATCGAATCGGATTGGATCAGCTCCGGATGATCTCGGCATCGACGCTGGCTCGTGCGAGTCAGCCGACAGTGGTCGTGGACCGCAGTGGCTGGGTCGCGGCGGTGGACTCGATGGCGCCGATCTACAGAATCGCACTGCCGAAAGTGATGAGCAGCGGCGAGCATTGGCTCCCGTCGCTCGGACTATGTATGTGCGAGCCGCTTCCGGGTGGTTGGCTCGTCCGCCCTCAAATGGATCCGGCGTCCGGAACGGTTTGTGCCGAAGTCGAATTGGATGTGCAAGATCCGAATGCGATGGAATTGCGGTACTCCTCGGCAATGGGGAGCTGGAGCATCGACCTCAGCCCGCGCCATTCGCAGATCCTCGTGGCTCTGACACAGGCGCCCGAGGGCCTCACGGCCTCGCAGCTCGCCTCACAGTTGTTCGGCGATCCGCGCAAGACGGTGACCGTCCGGGCCGAGATGTCGAGGTTGCGTAAGCGATTGGCCGGAATCCTGTTGGCTCAGCCCTATCGCTTCGACCCGGCGGTGAGGGTAAAAACCGCCCCTACTGTGCGCCTTTATTAACCGCGGGGGGTTAATAAAGGCGCACAGCAGAGCGGCGCGAACGCCGCACCTGCGCGTACTCGTAGCCGTTCTGCCAGGTCACGGTGGCCACCAGAACCCAGATGATCCACGTGGCGCTCATGTGCGTGCCGACGATGCCCATGACGATGGGGACGGCGGTGCACGGGAGCGCCCAGCCGAGCAGCCACCGTCGGTCCGATCGCGCGAACAGCCCTGCCACCAGGCTGATTCCGAAATAGACTGCGATGCTTCCGCACAACAACCACCGCAGGTTCGCGGGCGTATGCTCCGCGCCGTGTTCGGTTGCCGCTCCGAGCCCCGCGACCAGAACCGCGATAGCGCCGGTGGTGAAACAGTGCAGCGCCATGTCGATGCGAGCGGGAAACTTCTCGGGCTGCAGGTGCGGAACACCGGCGTGGCCGTAGAGAAGCGAGAGAGCCCACATGCCCGAGAGCAGGACAAACGATCCGACTGCGAGGCTGACCACCGTCGAGTCCCAGGTGAGCTTCGAGGCCGCAGAAATCACGAGGATCACACCCTCGCCCAGCACGATGATGACGTACAGGCCCAAGCGCTCGGCAAGGTGAGCCCGATCGGAGTGCAGGGCTTCGAGTTCGGGCATCCGGTCGTCCTTGAACCCCCGAACCTTGATGATGCGGTCGAGCTTTTCCTGCGCGTCTTCCATGATCGCGCTGCCGGAGACGACGAACATGATCAGCAGGTCGATGGCCACACCGGCGGTCCAGAGCCAGAACCGAGTTTCGCCCTCGAACCAGAACGAGACGATCCACGGGATCACACCGAGAGACATCTGGGCGATCGGCCAGTCCACGACTATCTGGCCGTTGTGCCACACCCGACTCGCCAGCAGACGTACGGCCACGTAGGCGACAGCGAAGGCCAGCGCATGGTTGTCGTGGATGCCGGCCACGGCCGCCATCATGACGGCCAGTCCGAACATGGCGATCAGCATGCTCGGGATCCGGACACGGTCACCGGCAACGTTGCCGTACATCGTGAACGTCGCCCACGCGGTCCAGAACGCGAGATAGAGCAACGCGTAGAGCGCGACATCCGACCACGACGGCGAACCGTGGAGCAGGTGAGCCAACTGACCGATACCGGCAACCACGACGAGGTCGAAGAACAATTCGATCCACGACGCGTGTCGCTCGAGCACCGCCTTCTGCTTCGAGTCTGGTTCATTTCCGAGTTCCGACATACAGCTCAGTATCGGCTATCGGCATCAACAGTGCTGGTAGGCGGCGAAGTTGTCCGTTTTCTCGAAGTAGTGTTTATGCTGTCCGCGCTCACGCGCGCGCCGTCAGGGAGGGGCATGCGAAGGCGCAAGTCGACGCCGTCGACCACATGACAAAGAAGTACGCACAAGAGTTGGCAGACAAGGGCTGACATCGTGAATGTCCCACAGGGCAACCGGGCGTTGTGTTTTCGAGAAGCCATGGCGCACGTGTGCTCACCGAGACTGCCGGAAGCTCCCATCTGGATCGTGTGCACCGTGGACGGTGGTGATCACAAGATCGTGACAGGATCGGTGAACGAGGTCGAGCACCGCGAGTCGAATCCACTGACCTACCACCGGCGTGTATTCGGTACGCACGCACCGACGTCAGTGCTCTAGGAAGGAGAGCCATGTATGTACTGGTGGACGACGGCCGCGTCAGCATCCACGATGTGGACAACCTGAAGGCCTTTCACGTCGAGGTGAGTGCCGACATCTCCGAAGCCGAACTGGACGAACTCTTGCGCCTTCAGGATTACGGATACGTCAGCGGTGGTAGTGCATTCATCTCGGTAGCCCGCGTTCGCGAGAGCACCACGGACGTCGAAGGTGTTGCCGCGATGGTCGAATACGCCCAGAGCAAAGGCTGGGTGGACGAGGACGGCGAAGCACTGCAGGCTCACGTCGTTCGCCAGAAGTAGCGGAACGGCTCAGACCATGTCGTTCTTCTGCAGCCATCGCAGCGTTGGCCAACCGCAGAACACCGGGAGCCAGCAGGTCAGCACTCGGTAGAGCAGGACCGACGGGACCGCGATGCTTGCCGGCAGTCCGAATGCGGACAGACCACCGATGAGGGCGGCCTCGACGGCTCCGACGCCACCCGGTGTCGGAGCCGCCGAGGCGAGCGTCCCACCGATCATCGTAACGATGGTGACGGTGATGAACGTCGTTCCGCCGCCGAATGCTTCGACGCTCGCCCACAGAGCCAGGGCGGCACCGAGAGTTGTTGCGGCGCTGCCGCCCACGATGATGAGGAAGCGGGTCGGGTTTCGCGCGAGTTGGCTCAGTTCACCCAACACCTCGGTGATCTGAGGACGCAGATCGTCGCGCAGCCACCCACGGAGTTTCGGGATGAACATGAATGCACCGAGAACTCCGAGCGCTACGCCGCCCGCCAGGTACAGAACAGTGGATCCCGGGATGAAGTGCGAGAGGTTCGTATCACGTCCGGCGACGATCGAGAAGAAGATCAGCAAGCCGACGTGGGTGACCACCTGAACCGTCTGTTGCAGCGCGACTGCGGCCGTTGCGCGGACGGTACCGAGCCCGCCCTTCTGCAGGAACCGCACGCTCAGCGCGAGCCCGCCGACTCCGGCCGGAGTTGTCGTCGCCGCAAAGGTGTTGGCCACCTGCATGATCAAGAGGTTGCGGTAACTGACCATCGACGACGCACAGGCCCACAGGGCCGCAGCCGCGCCGACGTACGTCAGTGCGGAGACGCCGAGGCCGAGCAGTGCCCACCACCAGTTGGCCGTCTTCAGCTCGGTGATGAACGCGGGGACCTGGCTGATGAAGGGGTAGGCGACGTAGACCAGACCGATGAGCAGAACGAGCTGGATCAGCTGGTTGCGACTGAATCGGGTGACCTGTGCGGGAGCGACCTTTTCGATCCCGTTCTTGGCACCGACCTCGTCTCGGATCTCGGTCATCAGTTTCGCGGAATCCGTGACCGTCCGCCGAATTCGGTTGGGCAATGCAGCGGTGGTCAATCGGCCGGAGGCGGCGAGAATCGTGTCTGCGCCTTGCGCTCGAATCGCGGCGTCCACCGCTGCATCGACCCCAAACAATGATGCGGTGGCGAAGAGAAGTTGTGCGTTGTCGGACTGCATCTGAACTTCGGTGGCGCCGAATTCGGAGTACGCGTACCCGCCGAAGAGGATGGTTCCGCCTTCGACACGAATCTCGGAAGCGCGCAGGTCGCCGTGCGCCATCTGGTGCACGTGAGCGGTATGCAGTGTTTGCCACAGCGCGTCGATCAGTTTGGTGGATTCTTCCTCGCCCGCCTGGTTCTCGACGGCGACGGCAAGGGGGATGCCACGAGGACTCGGGCGCGCGTACATCTCCCACCCGCGATCGAGTACCGAGATTGCGACGGCCTTGGAACTGGCCAGACCGATGTCGGCGAAAGCGATACCCATGAGCGCTCGGTGTTCGACGGCGCGACGAAGTGATCCGTAGGGCGGCGGAGTTTCACGGTTACGGAAAGAGATCCAACGGAACGTCTGTCGAATTGCTCCGCTGCTTCGCTGGTTCTGTCCGTACAACTCGACGACGAGTTCGTCGAAAGGTTCGTCGTCCGGTGCTTGGTCGATGGCTGCGGACATGACAAGAGGCCCGATTCCCGAGGGACTCACGACGCGGAATGCGGTGACGCGGTAACCGCGCCGCGCGAGTACGCGTACTGCCGAGTCCAATGGCACTTCGAGGGCAGGGGTGCCGACGGCGAGAACGATCACCGCGCCGATCAGGTAACCGACGGCGAGACCCAGCATCGATCGTGCGGGAACGATCGAGCTGACGATCAGATGGATGGGAGCGAAGAGCAGAAGCAGCGTCCACCAGGCTCGTCGCCACTTCTTCGGAAGCCACGGGCCCGAGACGGTGAGCACCGCCGCGAGCATCGCGATCCATCGCGGATCGTCGAGGAATTGAGACAGGAAGGTGGCGTCGAGTCGGTCCGGCACGTCGAGGTGCCATTTCGGTGCCGCCAGGCCTGTTCCGGTGAAGGACAGCGCGACACCGGCGCACAGTCCGGCGGCGGCGTATCCGGCCAGCAACTTCCACCGGCGCCCGACGATCAGGCCGATCAGGATGGCGAACGGTAGCGCCAGAATTGCGATGCCGTAGAGCAGGTACACAGTGTCGGACAGGCTCGGCGAGAGAACACCGACGATGTTGGACACCGACGTTTCGAGGGCGTCCCACTGACTTCGAGTGATCAGAGATCCCGCGATCACGCCGCCGAGCAGCACAGCAGCGATCGCAACCCGCATGATGTCGCTCGTACGGCGGTGCAGTGGTGGCAGGAGGCTTCCCGTTACCGGGATCTCCCGTCCGTCTACTCGCATCTCGCCAGAACTCTCTTCTCTCGGGGTTACCGACCGTCTCAGTTACCTCGATCAAGGTACCGCGTGAGGGTTCGGCGACTGGGAAGCCGGACCTGTCGTTACCTCCTCGATGCCAAGCAACATTCTCTTCGGACCCGCGGGAGCGGGCTTCGGCGCGTAAAATTCACTTTCCGGACGTTCGTTCATTTCGACGACAGGGAGTGCGTATTCATGAGCCCCGACGCCAGCGGTGTGGACGGTCGGGTTCCTGACCTGCCGACCCCGTCGACCAGAATTTCCGTCACCGAGGATTACGCGGCCGAGATCGACGAGCTGTCGAGTCTCAAGCACAAGCTCGGCGTGCTGGAGCCTTCGGAGTTCGCGGATGCCTGGAAGCAGGGCTATCCGTACGAGAAGAAGATGTCGCGCCGCGAGTACGAGCGGAAGAAGCGGCGTCTGCAGATCGAGTTGCTCAAGCTGCAGCTGTGGGTCAAGGAAACCGGTCAGAAGGTGCTCATCATCTTCGAAGGTCGCGATGCTGCCGGTAAGGGCGGGTCGATCAAGAGATTCACCGAGCATCTCAATCCCCGTGGAGCCCGCGTGGTCGCGCTCGAGAAGCCCACCGACATCGAGCGGACGCAGTGGTATTTCCAACGCTATGTCGCACACCTACCCAGCGGCGGCGAGATAGTGATGATGGACCGGTCCTGGTACAACCGCGCCGGCGTCGAACGAGTGATGGGTTACTGCACGCCGACGCAGTATCTCGAGTTCATGAGAGAGACCCCGGACTTCGAGCGGATGCTCGTCAACTCCGGGATTCATCTGCACAAGCTGTGGTTCTCGGTCAGCCGCGAAGAGCAGTTGGCGCGGTTCGCGGCCCGCCGAACGGACCCGGTGCGTCAGTGGAAGCTCTCACCGACCGATCTGGCTTCGCTCGACAAGTGGGACGACTACACCCAGGCCAAGGAAGCCATGTTCTTCTACACCGATACCGGGGATGCGCCCTGGACGGTGATCAAGAGCAACGACAAGAAGCGCGCTCGCCTCGAGGCGATGCGTCACGTGCTCGCCAGCTTCGACTATCCCAACAAGGATCACCGGGCTGTCGGTACTCCGGATCCCTTGATCGTCGGGCCGGCGTCGGCCGTATTCGAAGAGGGCGAGCACGTGAACGTGGAGTTGCCTCAGCTCTAGCGCAGGTGATCGCTCAGATCGAACTGGCCTCTGCCCACAGATTGATGCCGCTGTCCTTGGCGTGCTGATCTATGGAGGCCAGTTCGGCTGCGCTGAATTCGAGATTGTCGAGCGCGCCGACGTTGGCTTCGAGTTGGGCGACACTGGACGCACCGATCAGTACCGAGGTGACCCGCGAATCGCGGAGTGCCCAGCTCAGTGCCAGCTGAGCCAGCGACTGGCCGCGGTCTGCCGCGATGTCGTTGAGCGCGCGGATGTGGGTGAGAGCGTCGTCGGTCAACCACGACGGATCCAGTGACTTACCTTGAGCTGCACGGGAATCCTCGGGGACGCCGTTCAGATAGCGATCGGTGAGCATGCCTTGAGCGAGTGGTGAGAACGCGATGACGCCGACGCCGAGATCGTCGACAGCCGACAGCAGGTCCTGCTCTATCCAGCGGTTCAGCATCGAATAGCTCGGCTGGTGGATCAAGAGCGGAACCCCCGCAGCGGCGAGCAGTGCGGCGATTTCACGGGTGCGCTCCGGCGAGTACGAACTGATACCCGCGTACAGGGCCTTGCCCTGCTGGACAGCGCTGATCAGGGCGCCTGCGGTCTCGTCGATCGGAGTTTCGGCGTCAGGGCGATGGCTGTAGAAGATGTCGACATAGTCGACGCCGAGTCGTCCGAGCGACTGATCGAGGGACGACAGCAAATACTTGCGGGAACCACCGAATCCGTAGGGGCCGGGCCACATGTCCCAGCCGGCTTTGGACGAGATGACCAATTCCTCGCGGTACGAAGAGAAATCCTCACGCAGGATCCTGCCGAAGTTCGTCTCGGCGCTTCCGTACGGGGGACCGTAGTTGTTCGCAAGATCGAAGTGGGTGATTCCGAGATCGAATGCCCGCCGCAGAACTGCGCGCTGGTTCTCGATCGGTACGTCGTCGCCGAAGTTGTGCCAGAGGCCCAGCGAGATGGCCGGGAGTTTGAGACCGCTCCGACCGGTTCGGCGGTACGGCATGGCTTCGTAGCGGTCCTGCGCGGCGACGTACTGATCGGACATGGTGCCTGCCTTCACATCGTTGTGTTTGCGGTTGAGCGTTCACTCCCGACCATTATCGCCGACGGCGCTCAGGTGTGCCGGCGGCTGGAGGTGTGTCAGTCAAAATGCTTGCGGTTTAAAGCAATTCGATCGATCTTTTGGACCGATGTTCAGGTTCGAGTCACAGTGCCGGGCGGCGGTGACGTCGACCACGTCTGGGCTCGCATCTAAGGGAACGGTAAGGAATCGCGGTTACCATGGTCACAGTCGATCGGCGATACCGATCGCCGATTCGCTTCGAACATGTTGCCCAGCAGCCGGATCCGGGGTCCGGCGAGGAGATCTATGTCGACGCAGTCCGTAGTGCACGCACAATCATCCGCAGACGAGAGCGTCGTGGGGGATTCGTCTCCGCCGGGTGGTGGAAGCCGGCGATATCTCGAGCAACTGATCAGATACGACGTGCCGGCGTCGCTGGTCGTATTCCTGGTGGCGCTTCCCCTGTCATTGGGAATTGCGATCGCCTCCGGGGCGCCGATCATGGCAGGTCTGATCGCCGCAATCGTCGGCGGAGTGGTGGCCGGAGCTGTGGGAGGTTCACCGCTGCAAGTCAGTGGTCCCGCAGCCGGCCTGACCGTGGTGGTCGCCGAACTGATCGGCAAGTTCGGGTGGAAAGTCACCTGCCTGATCACCGTCGGCGCCGGAATTCTGCAGATCGTGTTCGGGCTCAGCCGAATTGCCCGTGCGGCGCTGGCTATTGCTCCAGTGGTGGTGCATGCGATGCTCGCCGGTATCGGCATCACCATTGCGCTACAACAGGTTCACGTGTTGTTGGGTGGAAGCTCGGCCAGCTCGGCGCTGGACAATCTACGGCAGTTGCCCGCACAGATCGGTGCCTTGCATGTCGAGGACCTGATGATCGGACTCGTCGTCATCGCCACCCTTCTCGGGTGGCGCTATCTCCCTGCCGGTGTCCGCAAGGTTCCGGCGGCGTTGGTGGGCATCGTATTGGCAACTCTCGCTTCGCTGGCGCTGCCGATCGACGTCGAGCGTATTGCTCTCGACGGATCTTTGCTGGACTCGATCGGACTCCCCGCTCTGCCCGACGGCCAGTGGCTCGGCGTCGCAACCGGCATCCTCACCATCGCCCTGATCGCCAGTGTGGAGAGTCTGCTCTCGGCCGTGGCCGTGGACAAGATGCACTCGGGCCCGCGGTCGAACTTCGATCGCGAGATGCTCGGCCAGGGCACCGCGAACATGGTGTCCGGGGCCATCGGCGGCCTTCCGGTCACCGGGGTGATCGTGCGCAGTGCGACCAATGTCGAGGCCGGGGCGAAGTCCCGCGCGTCGTCGATCATGCACGGCCTGTGGATTCTGCTGTTCTCGGCTGCGCTCGCCGGGTTGGTCCAGCAGATTCCGAAGTCTGCACTGGCCGGACTGTTGATTGTCATCGGTATTCAACTGGTCAAGCTGGCGCACATTCGGTTGGCGCGACGGACCGGTGATCTGTGGGTGTACGGCACCACGGTGGTCGGCGTCGTGTTCTTGAATCTGCTCGAGGGCGTCCTGATCGGGTTGGCGCTGGCCATCGCCCTCCTGGTGTGGCGTGTCATCCGCGCAACTGTCACCGCAGAAGAGTTGGGCGACAACGATTCCGGGAAGTGGCGCGTCCTGGTCGAAGGCTCGTGCACCTTCCTGGTGCTGCCCAAGCTGACGTCGGTGCTCGCCGGACTCCCACCGCGGTCGGACGTCACCGTCGAGCTGTCTGTCGACTTCCTCGACCATGCCGTCTTCGACGTCATCGAAGAGTGGGCGAGGCAGTACGAGTTGGCAGGTGGTTCGGTGGTCATCGACGAAGTCGGCTCGGTGAGTATGGAGAGCGCGACCACCGGTCCGCCGAAGCGCGGCGCCGCAGTCACCGACCTGCGCGGCTTGCTCGCGCCGTGGGGCAGTTGGCAACCACAGGCTTCGGGGAGGAATCTGAGCAGCCCGCCGGCCTTGCGGCCCATTCTCGACGGGGTGTCCAACTATCATCGCCATCGCGCCGAAGCGATACGGCCGCACATGGATCAGTTGCGCGACGGGCAGAACCCCGACTCTCTTTTCCTTACCTGCGCAGATTCGCGAGTGGTGCCGAACATCATCACGAGCAGTGGCCCCGGCGACCTGTTCACCGTGCGCAATGTCGGAAACCTGGTTCCTGCCGGCGGCCGCGATACGTCGGTGGAAGCGGCACTGGCCTTCGGGATCGACGAGTTGGGTGTCAGCTCGGTGGTCGTGTGCGGACATTCGGGCTGCGGCGCGATGCAAGCACTCCTGACGAACGGTTCGTCGGAATCGGGAGTCGTCGGGGAATGGCTGCGGCATGCGGAGACGAGCTTGCAGGCCTATACGAGTGGCCATCCGGTCGCGCGTGCTGCGGCCGAGGCAGGTTTCTCGGAGGTCGATCAGCTCGGAATGGTCAATGTCGCAGTCCAATTGCAGACTCTCGAACGCCATCCTCTCGTCGGTCAGGCCCGTGTGGATGGTCGCCTGCGTATCGCCGGACTGTTCTTCGACATCGGCTCGGCTCGGGTCATCGAAGTGACAGCGTCAGGGATCGGCCAGTTGATCGAGACCTGAAGGGGCTATTCGGGTCCGGGCTGATCCCTGAGTTCGACCAGCAGGCGAGCCCCGCCGAGTGGACTGTCGTGAAATGTCGTCCGTCCGCCGTGCAGGGCCGCCTGCTGCGCCACCAGCGCCAGGCCCAAACCGGAGCCTGTCTTGCCTGCCGTCGATCCGCGAGTGAAGCGCTCGAACACGCTCGAGCGTTCCTCGGCCGGTATTCCGCAACCGTTGTCGTCGATCGTGATCGTGACGGTGTCCGGTGAATCTGCCGGGCGAGCGAGGGTGATGCGCACCGCGCTCGCGCCGCCGTGGCGGACTGCATTGGTGATCGCGTTGTCGAGGATCAACCGGATTCCGCCGGGAAGGGCCCGGATGCAATAGGGGAGTGGGGAATCCACCGTGACGACGCCGACGTCGAGCCCAGGATGATGTCGGCGTGCGTCGTCGGCAGCGATGTCGCAGACCTCGGTCAAATCGGTGTCCTTGAAATCCTCGGCCGTCGAGAGTTCACCCTTCGCCAGGCGCTCGAGGTCTCTCAGAGTTGACTCGACGCGGCCCTGCGCGCGGGCCAGATCTGTGAGGATCTCGCGTCTTTGTTCGTGATCGAGGTCGTGAATGGACAACACTTCGATGTCGGTTCGCATTGCTGTCAACGGAGTTCGGAGTTCGTGAGCCGAGGCGGACGCAAAATCTCGGGCGGCGGCAAGGGCGGAGTTGGTTGCGGCTTGCGCTCGAGCGACGTCGCTGAGCATCGATTCTGCTGCTGCAGCAAGCTCGTCCGCTTCACGGATTCCGGAAACCTCGGTGGCGAGATCGGGATCGCGCCTGGCGATCCGGCGGGTCAACTCCACGAGGGGGCGCACCGCCGGGCCACCGAACAACCATCCCAACGCAGCTGCGGCCGCTACGGCCCCGACGCCGAAGAACGCAACCTGTCGCTGTTGGTCGACTGTGATGTCTCGCGCTTCGGCATAGGGAACCGCCAGCGAGACAAGGGCATTGATCCCGTCGGCCTCGGCGGTATATGCCCGGTACTTCGTACCGTCCACGTCGACGGTCGCCGAGCCGACCGGTAGTTCGGGCAGTCGCGTCGGAGTACTGGATTTGACGGTTCCGTCGGTATCGGAGCGGATGGTCACGGAAAAGGCGCCGCCGTCTCCGAACGCACCGAGAAAAGGTCCCGCTGTTGCAGCATTGGCCACGATGACCGTCGATGCCGTCTCGAGTCGGCGGTCCAATTGCGCTAGATTATTTCGTGCGATAGCCAGTGCAACGACCACACCGAGTGCGATGACGATGAACGTCGCCCCCAGTGCCGCGGCCGCGGCAACGCGAGTTCGTAGTGAGAAGCGGCGACGCTTCACGGGTTCTCCCGAAGCACAAACCCGACGCCGCGAACCGTATGCAGCAGACGAGGTGAACCACCGGATTCGAACTTTCGACGCAGATAGCCGATGAAGACGTCCACGACGTTCGTGTCGGCGACGAAGTCGTAGCCCCACACCAGTTCGAGGAGACGTTCGCGAGTGAGCACGATGCCGGAATTGTGTGCGAGCACTTCGAGTAGCTCGAATTCGCGTTTGGTGAGCGGTACTTCCTTGCCGTCGACACGAACCCGGCGACCGGAGAGATCGATGTCGAGGTTTCCGACCCGCAGGGTATTCGTACCCTCGGAGTGATCGCCGGCCGGAGTGTTGCTGCGACGGAGCATTGCGCGGATCCGGGCAACCAGTTCGGCAAGAACAAACGGTTTGACCATGTAGTCGTCTGCACCGGATTCGAGCCCGGCGATGCGATCGTCGACCGAGTTGCGCGCACTGAGCACGCAGATCGGGATTTCGTTGCCGGCGGCACGAAGCGCCGTCACCACACCGGTGCCGTCGAGCACCGGCATGTTGATGTCGAGGACTACCGCGTCCGGTCGCTTGTCGGAGATCACTCGGAGCGCGTCGGCGCCGTCCACCGCCGTCAGTACGGTGAATCCCGAGAGCCGCAATCCGCGTTCGAGTGAGGTCAGGACGTCTGCGTCGTCGTCGACTACGAGGATTTTCGGTATCTCGGTCACAGCCCCATTGTGCCTTGCCTGGTACGTCGGGTTTCGCCGATCAGACCGGCAAGTCGGTACCGTCCGGACGCAGACCGGCCATGAACACCGCGACCAACCGCGGGACCAGGTTCGGCATGGCCTCGTCGGACAACTCGATTTGCGGGCGCGTCAGTTTGGCCAGAGCCATGACGAATTCGAGCGGTTGCAGATCGGCGCGAACCAGTCCGGCGCTCTGAGCGGCGCCGATCGTCGCGGTCATCTTCGTTTTCGTCACCTCACGCACCGCCAGAACTTCGGGCGCCAGCTCGGTGAAACTGCGTTCCACCAGTGCAGGAATGAGCGCACCCAGGCGCAGTTCCACGAGGCGGTCCACCAGCGTGTGCCACGCGTTTGTCGGATCGGTGGACATTGCCGTGAGTGCGATGTCGGCAGCCTCGCGGACATCGGTCAGTGTTGCGACGGCAACGGCGGTCACGAGGTCCTCGCGCGTCGGAAAGTTTCGATACAGCGTGGCGATGCCCACTTTCGCGAGTTCTGCGACTGCATCGAGCGGCGCGTCGTGCCCGCGCTCGGTGAACACCGCTCGTGCGGCGTCGACTATTGCGTTTCTGCGTTCACGTGCATCGGCTCGCACATCCACCTCCGGTATTGACAGTTCATAATAACCGGAGGAATATCTTCCACAAATAGTGGAGGAAAAACTTCCACTTAGGGAGGGTAGTTATGAACGCCGAAGTTGAAGCACAGGACCGCAAGAAGTTGGTGGCTGTGGTGTTGGGCTTGTCCGCCGTGATCGGGCTGATGCTGCTTGCCTTCGTACTGCCCTCGGTCAACAGTGGCCCGCACGAACTGAAGTTGGGCATCACCGGTCCAGCTGCGGCAACCGAACAGATCAGCACCTCGCTCGAGGCGAGTAAGCAAGGCGCCTTCGATACTCGAGAATTCGCTGACGCCGACGCCCTGCGTGACGCGATTCGGAATCGCGACGTGGTCGGCGGAATCGCCGTTGATGCCAACGGTCCTCACGTGTTGATCGCGACTGCAGGCGGAACCCCGATCGCCCAGACCCTGACCGGGGTGGCCAACGGCCTCTCGGAGGCCTCGGGGGCAAAGGTGCCCGTCGAAGACGTTGTGCCGCTGACTGCGGACGACCCGACCGGTGCTGGGCTCACGGCATTGGCCTTGCCCTTGGTGTTCGGCGGAATCATGCCCGCTGTTGTTCTCGTGCAACTGTTTCCGCGCAGCATCGTCAAGCGAGTGTTGGGCGCTGTCGGCGTCGCGGTGGTCGCGGGTTTTGCACTGACTGCCATTCTGCAGTTCGGCACCAACAGTCTTGACGGAAACTACCTGCTCACCGCGCTCGCACTCACCATGGGCATGTCGGCCATCTCGCTTCCCATTTTGGGGCTCGAATCCCTGCTCGGGATGAAGGGGTTCGCGTTGGGCGCCGTCACGATGATGTTCATCGGAAACCCACTCTCGGGGATGGCGACAACTGCCGCGTGGTTGCCCGCAGGCTGGGGCGCATTGGGGCAGCTGCTCCCACCTGGCGCCGCAGGAGCATCCGTCCGTTCGATGGCGTTCTTCGACGGCCATGGCGCCACCACGCCACTTCTGGTGCTGGTGTGCTGGATTGCCGTCGGGATCGCGCTGTGCGTGGCTGCCGGCCGGAAGAAGGCGTCGGCGCCGGTTATCGAACCGGAGGCTGCGCTGGTCTAGCCGGCGCAGCTTGCGTACGGGGTCAGGTCGGGAATCGGCCAGACCCCGTCAACGCGTTCCACGGCCAGTTCGGCGACCACGGTGTCCTCGTCCATCGGTAGAGGTCGGAGGATTCGGGGCTTTTCCGCCTCCCATTCGACGTCGATGCCCGCGGAGGTCAGGGCGTCCTGATCGATGACGGCGACGACCAGCGGCAATGTGAGGTCGCCGAACACGAGATCGAGTACCGAAGCGAGTGCGTCCGGGGTCGTTGCGCGAATGAATCCTGCCTCGTCGTAACTGATTCCGCGCGTCGAGACCTCGTACTCACCGAAACGCTTGCATGCTTCCCAGTCGTCGGCGATAGCGACGTGGACGAGTCGTTGTCCGGTCATGCAGTGCTCCTGTAGTATTCGAATTAATGAAACGTCAACGTAGCATTAATTTACCGGCACGGTAACAGGGGACTTGATGGAGCAACCGCGCAGACGTGGGAGAACCAGTGACGCCGAGCGCGCCGAACGACGCAACGAGATTCTCGACGTCGCTGTCGACTCGTTTCGAGATGTCGGGTTCGCCCGAACTACCATCGAGGGCATTGCCACGGTGGCCGGCGTCGCCAAGCGCACCGTGTACAGCTACTTCGGCGACAAGTCTGCGGTCTTTGCAGCTGCGGTTGCGCGTCAGCACGCGTACGTCGACGATGCCGGCGAGGGCCAGTCCGACCTGCTCGCCGCTGCAGTGGACATCGTCATCGCCCTGCACAGCGACAACTCGATTGCGCTGCACCGCATGATGATCGGCGAGGCCGTGCAGTTCCCTGAATTGGCCGCAGCGTTCTACGAATCCGGCCCGGCCAAGTCGATTGCCTTTCTGGAGAAGATTTTGATCGATCAGCACGGCCAGAAGGCTGCGCTGTGCGCGGATCAGTTGTACACCTTGCTGCTCGGGGAGGAGCACCGGCGGCGACTGCTCGGGCTCACCTCCGAACCGACAGCCGAAAGAGCGGCGCAACTGGCGGCCCGCGCGGTGGGATGCGTTCTGAGATCTGATCGGTAGGCTCGACTGGGTGAGTAACTCTGTGATCTGGTTTCGACGCGATCTGAGGGTCGGTGATCTTCCGACTCTGACTGCAGCGGCGGATGCCGGCGGACAGACGTTGGGTTTGTTCGTCCTCGACGAGAAGTTGCTCGGACCGGCAGGCTCACCCCGCCAGAATCAACTGCTCGCCAACTTGTCGGCACTCGACAACCAGCTCGACGGACGATTGATGGTTGTTCGAGGTGATCCGGCAGACGTGGTGCCCCGCGTGGCGGAATCCGTTGGCGCCGAAGAAGTTCACATCAGTGGCGACTACGGGCCCTACGGCCGACGGCGCGACGCGGCCGTGGCCGAGAAGGTGGAGTTGATCGCCACCGGGTCACCATATGCCGTGGCGCCCGGACGCGTCACCAAGGCGGACGGTGATCCGTACAAGGTGTTCACGCCGTACTTCCGTCAGTGGATGGAACATGGTTGGCGGGGCCCCGCGTCGACCGATGCGGGGACGGTCCGTTGGTTCGATCCGAGCGAGAAGGACGGTGGCCCGCGCCGAGTGAGTATCCCCGCGCCGTCCGGCACCGTCAGCGATGTCGTCGGTGAGGCCGGTGCGCTCGAACAGTGGAAAGAATACTGCGAGAACGATCTTGACCGGTACGACGACGAACGAAATCGACCCGACCTCGACACCACGAGTCGGATGTCGATCCCGCTCAAGTACGGCACGATTCATCCGAGAACCATGTTGGCAGATCTCTCCAAGCGACTCGGAGACGGCGCTCAGGCGTACCGTCGCCAGCTTGCTTGGCGAGACTTCTACGCGGACATCCTGTTTCAGCGCCCCGACAGCGCGCGGAAGAACTACGACGACAAGTTCGACCGTTTACGTCACGACGGGGGAGTCGACGCAGACGCCGCCTTCACGGCCTGGTGTGAAGGCAAGACCGGCTTCCCGATCGTGGATGCCGGCATGCGGCAACTCGCCGCCGAGAACTGGATGCACAATCGGGTCCGAATGATCGTCGCGTCATTCCTGGTGAAGGACCTGCACATTCCGTGGTGGCGCGGCGCACGGTACTTCATGTCGCAACTGGTGGACGGTGACTTGGCCTCCAATCAGCACGGGTGGCAGTGGACTGCCGGGTCGGGTACGGATGCTTCGCCCTTCTTCCGCGTCTTCAACCCGATCACGCAAGGGGAGAAGTTCGATCCCGACGGCACATACGTCCGTCGGTGGGTCCCCGAACTTCGCGATGTTCCCGGGAAGGCCGTCCACTCGTTGAAGGCGATGCGCCCAGTCGACTACCCGGACCCGATCGTCGATCACGCGCACGAGCGTGAGGAGGCCTTGCGCCGGTACGGCGAGATCAAAGGCTGAGTGCTCAGTGATCTGCGGGCGCTACGCGGACGCGGTTTCCGTCCAGATCTGAAATGACGAACGTCAGACCGAAGACATCTTCGTTGGGTTCTTCGACGACCTCGACTCCCTTGGCCACCCACTCGTCGTGGATCGCCCGAATTTCGTTGCTCCCGCCGTCGACCAAGATGCCGACTTCGAAATTGCGCGGTGTCGCGGGATCGAGGTCGCGGGACTTGCCGCTCCACAGTGCAAGGACCACACCGCCGCCGAGGTCGAAGGTCATGTACCGAGGGCTGAGGACCTCAGGCTTCGCGTCGAACAATTCGCCGTAGAACGCTGCTGCGGAGGCGGCATCGCTGACGTAGATCAGAAACTGGTTGGGTAGTCGCACTGTGGTTTTCCCTCTCCCGTTGATGTTCGGGCCACCGGCAACGGGGCGTGTGCCTGGTCGTGCGGGGCTGCGTTCAACAATCCCCGCGCGCCGGACGAATGTCCAAGAACAAGTGCGTCTGAGAGGCAGATGGATTACTTATGACGACTGCTGCAGTCACACCGCACTGAGGTGGTACCCGACGCTCAGGTTCGGGTAGTAGCCGTCGATGTAGCTCGAGATGAAGTAGTGATCAGGGTCGGTGGTGCGGGTTCCGTCGGTGTCGAACTGCGGATAGTCGTTGGCCATGAAGACGGCTTGTCCGCCGCCGGGAGTGGAATAGACGACGTCGACCGTCAGGCCGCGCGGGTCCTGGTTGTACGCCGTGACGATTTCGGTCTCGTGGGGCGCGAGCGACTGGCGTGGGCTCTGCATCCACTGTCCGTAGGGGTTGTCGGCGCCTTCGAGATGAATTGTCTGTTCGGTGTCGTTGCTGATCGTCATCGTGATGCTGTTGCCGGTTGTGGGAAGGGTTCCGGCACTGGCGATTCCGCTCAATCCCAACGTGAGGGCGCCGGCGGCCAGAGCTGTGATTGCGGCAACTACGTAGCGTGGGTTCGTCATCGACGGTGTCCTTTGTCCGGGTGAGCGTTCGGTTGGCTCTCTCGAAGACAACTATGTCGGAGCAGATCGATGTCGTATGTCCACTCCCCGGACCCTGTGCAGGCGGAACGGTGTGTCCACCGATCGGGGGACACCTACTCCGACACCGAGACGGCTTCGACCTTTCGCTCGCCGGTGACCAGCAGTCCGATCAGTGCGGCCGCCGCGAGCACCATGACGAGTGCTCCGTAGCCACGCGTCGTATCCACCAATCCGACCTTGCCGACCAGGTAGCCGGCCAGCAAGGCGGGAAGACTGTTGGCCAGATATGCGATGACGTAGACGGTGGACAACAAACCCGCGCGTTCGTGGTTCTCGGCCAGCGGCATGACGGTGAGGATAGTTCCTTGGAATCCTGCTCCGAAGCCGATACCTGCAACAGCCGTACCGACCAGAATCAATACGGCAGAGGATGTTTCAGCACCGATGAGTGTGACGGCCACCCCGAGCACCAAGGCGGTGGTTCCGATCAGCATCACGGTCCGGCCGCCGAGTTTGCGGAAGGTGAGTACTGCTGCCGCTCCGAATCCTGTCAGTGTTGCGACCATGATGGCACCGATGAGGGAGCTGTGAACGTCAAGTGCGTTGCGCGCCAATGCAGGTCCGAGTGAGAGGTAGAAACCTCCCAGTGCCCAGACCGCGATCAGGCACGGTGCGGTCAGGGCAATCATCGTGCGCGCCTGACGAGGAACGGCCAGTGTGGGGCGCAGGGACTGCCAGGCTCCGGGGCGTCCGCCCGAAGTCTCGGGAGCGGCCCATACTCCGAAGATCTCGAGAATGACAAGCACGAGAAGGACCAGGTAGACAGTGCTGGTGGGACGGGGCAGGTGCTCGCTGATGAGGCTCGAACCCACTGCTCCGACTGCAAGCCCCATCGTCGGAGCCACGCTGTTGATGATCGATCCTCGGCCCGGAGTGCGTTCGAGGTCGATCAATGCCGAACCCAGAGCACTGATTGCAGCGCCGGTGGCAACACCCTGTACGACCCGGGCGATGAGCAGGATGGTCAAACCGTCGGCCGAGGCGAACAGCGCGAGCGAGACTGCCTCGAGCGCGAGTGCTCCGAGCAGGACCGGGCGCCTGCCGATGTGATCGGACAGGGATCCGGCGGTCAGGAGCGTGGCGAGCAATGCGAGAGCGTAGATGCCGAACACGAGCGTCGACGCCAGCGAGGAGAATCCCCACAACTGTTGATAGTGCTCGTACAACGGTGTCGGGGTCGCGGATGCGCCCAGGAACGTGGCGATGATGACGGCGATGAGTGTGAAAGCGACGCCTCGCCCAAGGCGTGGGCGTGAAGTGCTCTCGGTCTGAGGTGAAACGGTCGTTGTCATTGTCGTAGCGCTTCCCGTGCGGGTGGTGAAGACTTCAAACGCAAATACTTTGCGTTTGGGACGCTACGCCTGGCCGTAGCCTAATGCAACATCTTTGCGTTAGTATTGGATTTATGAGTCCGTCCGCAGGTCCGCGCCCCGGTGGCCGTAGTGCGCGCATCCAACAGGCCGTGCATGCGTCGGCGCGCAAGTTGTTGGAACAGCGTGATCGAGCCGAGATCACGGTGCCGATGATCGCGACCGATGCGGGAGTGACCCCGTCGACCATCTATCGGCGGTGGGGTGACATCAACGAAGTCTTTGCCGACGTCTCGATCGAGAGATTGCGCCCGGACGCCGACCCGCGTGAAACGGGCTCGCTCCGAGGGGATCTGACGGTTTGGGCGCAGGAGTACCTCGAGGAGATGTCTGCGCCTGTCGGTCGTGCTTCGTTGCGTGACGTGTTGATGAGCGACGATCAGACGCATGCACCGGATGGTACGAAGAAGTTCAAGTGCGCCTTTTTCTGTCGGACACAGATCGACGTGATACTAGCTCGTTGGCCGGAAGCTGCTGACGTGGATGGTGATTCGGTAGTGGACCACGTGGTGGCGCCGATCATCTACCGAATTCTGTTCGACCTCGAACCGGTCGTGCCGCAGCGAGTTGCGGAATTGGTGGATCAGACGCTTGCCCTCGCGGCGCGGGTCGGTGCCGAAGGCTGATCGCTACGTAGTCGGGCGTGGACATGCATGTCGTGCCAGCCGTCGGCGTGCCTGGCGGAGCCTCGTCGAACACCTTCTTCGCTGAACCCTGCTTTGGTGGCGACTCGGCACGATCGTGGGTTGTGGATCGAGTGCTCGAGTTCCAATCGATGAAACCCTGCTTCGCGGAATGCCCACTCGGACAGTGCGGTTACAGCCTGGGTGCACAGTCCGCGGCCGCGCGCCGCTGGGGTCACCCAATACGCGAGCTCGGCAGTGCCGTCCCACAAATTCACCCCCTTTGCTGCGATTCGGCCGAGGAGTTCATTTGTCTCGGGAGCGGCGATCGCCCAATGGCATTCGGATTCGCTTGCCCACCCGTCTCTCCACTGGGTGAGCCAACCCCGTGCTTCGTCGATCGAGTCGGCGCGGCGGATGTGCCAACGCTGAATCGACGGATCGCGAAAGGCTTCCATGACGGCCGGTGCGTCGTCGCGGGTCCAGGGTCGGAGAATCGCGAAAGTCCCGACGTGGATCGAAGGTTGGTCCATTCCCCGGAGATATCCAGCGGCGATAGCGGGCGTGGTCAACTTGGGCACGTGAAGCATCATCGCCTACCCGCCTGATGGCGGGCAATGGCGTGAGCTCTCCGGTCATTATCCCTGCCACTCTGCGTTCAGTCGGCGCGCAGATTCGAGAGTTGCGATGGCCTCTTCGGTGTCAACTCGTGCGAGTACCAATGCACTTACCGTGCAGGAGAGAAGGATTCGAGTGCGATCTGAGAGCGTGGCGTCTGTCTCGGTTGGAAACGCGGCGTGTAATCCACTGTTGATCGCGTCGGCGAGTTCTCGGCGGTACGCGCGGATCACTGCGGCCGCCGCATCGTCGTGCGCGCCGAGTCCGGCAGCCGTATTGAGAAGTAGGCAACCGCGCCGAGGCGAGTCGGCGGTCATGGTGCCGATCGCTTGCGCAAGCGAGGAAAGGTAGTCGTCGACTGCGTCTGCCCCGGGATTTGTCGTGAGGCTGCGCAGACGTGGCCGGATGACATGGTCGAGGTACATCTGCACGGCGGCGTCGAACAATCCGCGCTTGTTGGTGAACGAGTTGTAGAGACTTGACCGACTCAGCCCCGTCGCGGATTCGAGGTCGCCGAGTGAGGCACCTTCGTATCCGCGTGCCCAGAAAACGTCCAAAGCGGCAGCGACCACGGCTGTTGTGTCGAATTCTTGTGATCTGCCCATCAAAGCCTCGCTCTTTCTGTATCGTTCGGTCCAGTATATATTGGACCGAACGATACAGAATTCACTCGAAGCAACAGGAGCTCACCGATGAACGTCGCCGGCTACATCTTCGCGGGACTGGCCGCAGCAGTGCACGTGTACATTTTTGTCCTCGAATCGATTCTCTGGACGGCCCCGAAGACCCGCGCCACGTTCGGCGTGAAGTCCGAGGAAGAGGCGATCACCACGCAGCCGCTCGCCTTCAACCAGGGCTTTTACAACCTTTTCTTGGCGATCGTGTCGGCGGTCGGCATCGTGATTGCGGCGACCGGCTCCGCGTCGGTCGGAATTGCCCTCGTACTGGCAGGCACAGGATCGATGGTTGCCGCGGGATTGGTGCTGATTCTCTCGTCTCCCGACAAAGCCCGCGCAGCCGTCGTACAGATGCTTTTCCCAGCTATTGCCGTTGTTCTGCTGGTAATCCACCTGCTTTGAGTGGTCTCTATCCGCCGCCGAGCACCAGTGATTCGATCAACGCAAAAGCCCCGTTGAGTGCTCCGCAATCGAAGGCTTCGGCCAGGGCGTAACCGATGACAAGTTCGTCGGTGCTCGGCGTGCTCGACCAGACTGCGTCGGTCTGTCTGGGATCGGATTCCTCGTTCTTGGAGAAGTGCCCGATCCGCAATCCGTCGCGGGTGAATGCACTGTTCGCGTCGTCGACTGGGGCGAAGTTCAAACTCACGCCGTCGACGAGTGCCGAGACAGAGTACGAGCGACGGGACAGAAACCCTTTGCCGACAGTGAGTTCGACTTCGTCGCCACCGACAGTGAAGAACAAGTCTGCGGCGGCGCGCGTTCCTATGGGTGTGCCTTCACGGCGCGGGGCATCGACTCGACGCGTCAACAGAGCGTGTGAGTTGCCGTTTCGGACGTCGACGACCCCCGTGTCGACATCGAACGAGATCTCGACTTTTCCGTGAATCGGGTCCATTACGGCGTATTTGACCGTCACTGTGCCTGCCCCCTGTAAGTGTGAACTCGGGTCCATAATACGTGGTGGGAGCGTTGTCCAGTATGCCCGAATCCAAAAAAATAGTGCCGAATGACGCGCGTTTGCGGCCAAATGCTTCTACGCTGGGTCTTGGGTTTGTTGCGCATCCCACAACGGTTTTTCCCACGCCAGACGAGGAGCGCCTATGAGGTTGTCGACTACTTGTTCTGTTGCTACGAAGGCTTGATCAAGCCGGAATTGCCTCTGCCGGATGGTGCTCGAGACCCATCCGGCAGAGGCAATTCTGCATCAGTTCGGGCCTTCAGCCGCCGGCGAATTTTTCCGAGGTGCCGAGATCGATCGGCAACGCGATGCCGGTGATCCCGCGCCCGGCCGGCCCCACCAGATAGAACACCGCATCCGCAATCACTTCGGGGTCGACCCACGGGTGGGGCAGCAGATTCAGCTTCGACATGATCGGAGCGGTATCGGCGAGGACAGGATTCTCCAAGTCTGGACGGAACGCACGAACCATCGGTTCGTTGTCGATCATCGTCGTACGCACATTGCCCGGGTGTACGGAGTTGACTCGGATGTCTGCCCAGCCGAGTTCGTTGGCCAGAGACTTCGCCAACCCCCGAACGGCGTGCTTGGACGCGGAGTAATGGGCAATCCCCGGCACGCCTCGAAGCCCGGCCATCGAGCTGATCAACACAATGGATCCACCTCGATTGCCGTTCATGATGTGCGGAATCGACACCTTGGTCGTCAACCAGACGCCGGTGACGTTGATGTCCATCAGCTCGCGGAACTCTTCGGCGCTCAGGTCCCAGGACAATTTCGCCGACGCCGCGATTCCCGCGTTGGCGATCACGATGTCCAGTCGGCCGAGTTTCTCGACTCCGGCGTCGACCGCTGATTTCAGGGCATCGAGGTCGCGAGTGTCCGCGACGGACGCGACGATGCGCCGGCCCTGAGCTTCGACCAGGGCGACGGTCTGGGCGAGGTCGGCTTCGGTGGCCATGTCGTACCCCGCCGTTGCGACCGGCGCGCAGAGATCCACCGCGATGATGTCCGCGCCCTCGGACGCGAGCTTGACGGCATGCGCGCGCCCTTGACCACGCGCCGCTCCGGTGATGAATGCGACCTGACCGTCCAAATTGCCCATCGAACTTCCCCTGCCCGTCTGAATCGTTGAAAACTGGAACGTGTTCATACTGCTACGTTCGGTGCGAGCCAGGCAGGGGAATTCTCTGAATCCTTATCCGCGAAGGAGTTTGGACAACTCGTCCAGTACGCTCGCGTCCTCGATGGTCGACGGGACCGTGTACTCCTCGTTGTCGGCGATCTGCCGCATGGTCTTGCGGAGGATCTTGCCGGAACGAGTCTTCGGTAGTGCGGCGACGACGGTGACGTCCCGGAACGTGGCGACGGCACCGATCTGGTCTCGCACCCGCGCGACCAGTTCCTGTCGGAGTGTTTCGGGATCGATGTCGACGCCGGACTTGAGCACGACATAACCGCTCGGCCGTTGCCCCTTGAGTTCGTCGTGAATGCCGATGACCGCGCATTCGGCGACAGCCGGGTGGCCGGCGACGATGGCCTCCATGCTTCCGGTCGAAAGGCGATGTCCGGCAACGTTGATCACGTCGTCACTTCGTCCGAGCACGAAGACGTAGTTGTCCTCGTCGATGTACCCGGAGTCGCCGGTGAGGTAATAGCCTTCGAAAGTCGACAGGTAGGACTTCACGTACCGGTCCTCGTCACGCCACAGTCCGGCGAGTGTTCCGGGAGGAAGCGGCAGGCCGATCACGATGTTGCCCTCGGTGCCCGGACCCACGAGTTCGCCCTTGCCGTCGACGATTTCGACGCGGTATCCGGGGCAGGCGACGGTGGGTGAGCCCGCTTTGATCTCCATGGGTTCGAGGCCGCGCAGATTCGCGCAGATGGCCCAACCGGTTTCTGTCTGCCACCAGTGATCGACCACCGGGCGATCGAGAATCCGAGTAGCCCACTCGTAGGTGTCGGGATCCAAGCGCTCGCCGGCCGCGAACAGTGTGTCGAGCGACGAGATGTCGTACTTGGCAAGCTCTTTTGCGTCCGGGTCGGCCTTGCGGACCGCGCGGATCGCTGTCGGAGCGGTGAAGAGTGCCGACACGTTGTATTCGGAAATGATGCGCCAGAACGCACCGGCGTCGGGGGTGCCGACGGGCTTGCCTTCGTACATGACCGTCGTGGCTCCGGCGAGCAACGGTCCGTAGACGATGTAGGAGTGGCCGACCACCCAGCCGACGTCGGAGGCGGTCCACCACACCTGTCCTGGGCTGATGTCGTACAGATTCTTCATGGTCCACGTCAGCGCAACGGCATGGCCACCGTTGTCCCGGACGACGCCCTTGGGCTTACCGGTCGTTCCCGAGGTGTAGAGGATGTAGAGCGGATCCGTCGCGGCGACCGACACCGGGTCGGCCGGGGTGGCGTCGGCGATCAGCTCGTCCCAGTCGAACCAGGCTGCGGCACTTGACTTGTAGTCGCAGGCTGCACCGGGAATCTGCTCGCGATTCTTCACGATCACGGTGTGCGCGGGAGTGGCGGACAGTTGCAGAGCCTTCTCGACCATCGGCAGGTACTCGATTGTTCGTCCGGGTTCGAGGCCGCCGGACGCCGTCACGAGCACCACTGGACCGGCGTCGTCGATACGGGTTGCGAGCTCCTTGGCCGCAAAGCCGCCGAACACCACCGAATGCACCGCGCCGATTCGCGCACACGCGAGCATCGCGATCGCAGCTTCGGGGATCATCGGCATGTAGATGATCACGCGGTCGCCCGCCACCACACCCTGATCTTTCAAGACGCCGGCGAAGAGTGAGACCTGCTCGAGCAATTCGGCGTAGGTGTAAGTGGCCTTGGTGGGGACCATCGCGGAGTCGAAGATCAACGCCGTCTGATCGCCGCGGCCGTCGCGGACGTGCCGATCGAGGGCATTGAAGCTGGTGTTGAGCGAAGCATCCGGGAACCAGCGATAGATCGGCGCGGCAGAATCGTCGAGAGCCTTCGTGGGGGCGACATCCCAGTCGACGGCCCGCGCAGCGTCGAGCCAGAACTTCTCCGGCTGATCCATGCTCTCGCGATATGCGTCGGCATACGTGGTGTGGGACGCCTGCTCGGAAGAGCTCATCGACGTGTGTCCTCTCGTGAACTTCGCTTACCGGTGACCTGAAACACCTTAGGTCACCGTCAGTGCGGTGCGCCTCAGTAGCGGTGCGGGTACCGTCCCTTTGCGCCGGGCGGGCCTGTCCCGTCGGCCAGTGGCGCGCAGGGGTGGGATAGGCCAGGGACTGAAAGGGGGGATCGATGTGACAGGTGCAGCGCAACGCGCAGGCTTCTGGGGAGTCCTCGCTCTGCGTGACTTCCGACTTCTGTGGACCGGCGACGCAGTCAGCGGTATCGGAAACGGTGTCACGACCGTCGTACTGCCGCTGATCGCGCTTCGCGAACTGGACGCCAGTAGCTTCCAGATCGGTGTGCTGGCATCAGCAGTGTGGTTGCCGTGGTTGATCGTCGGACTACCAGCCGGTGCCTGGATCGACCGGCTGCCTCGGCGCCCGATCATGATGATCGCGAACGCTGCGTGCGCGCTGTTCTTCGCGAGCCTCGCGATCGCCGGCTTCCTGGAGGCGATGACATACGGCCACCTGCTCCTGGTCGCGCTGCTCACCGGTACAGCCACCGTCTTCTTCCAGGCGGCCTATCACTCGTATCTCCCCACGGTGCTCGCCGAAGCGGATCTTGTCGAAGGGAACTCGAAGATTCAGGGCGCTGAGGCCGCAACTCGGGTGATCGGCCCAAGCGTCGGTGGGCTGGTGGTTGCAACTGTCGGGCTCGCGGCCGGTCTGGTTGTCGACGCGTTCACGTTCGCCTTCTGCTTCGTATGCATCTGGCTGATTCGTGTGCAGGAGACCGTCCATCGCGGACAGAATCAGCGAGAACCGTTGCGACGGCAGATTGCGCTCGGACTGCGATTCGTCGCCGGTGATCCGTATTTGCGGTCGATCGTCGTCTACGGCACTCTGCTCAATTTCGGTCTCACCGGGTACTCCACGATCCAGATCGTGTTCCTGGAAAAGACGGTTGGCGTGGGGGAGTTCGGACTCGGGCTTCTCCTGGCGATTGCCGGGGTGGGCGGAATTGTCGGATCGATGATCGCGCGCCCGCTCGGCCGCAGATTCGGCACTGCCCGAAGCGTTCTCATCTGTCAGTTGGTGACGGGACCGTTCATCCTGTTAGCACCTCTGACGACGTACGGTGCCGGCCTGTTCTGGTTCTGCATCGGCGGCATGGTGATGGTTGCGGGCGTCGTGTCGTGCAACGTGGTGCTCGGCAGTTTCCGTCAAAGTTACTGTCCGCCGGACCGCCTCGGACGAGTGGTGGCAACGAGTATGTTCCTGCTGCACAGCAGCATTCCGCTCGGTGCTCTGACGGCAGGCTACCTCGGCGACGCAGTGGGACCGCGCGGGACGATGTGGATCATGGCCTGCCTGATCGCGCCGTGCGGATTGGTCTTGCTCTTCAGCCCCCTCCGCGGAATCCGCGATCTACCGAGTCGGCCGGCGATCTCAGTGCGGTAGAGAATCGCTGCGGTAGGGGATTACTGCGGTAGAGCCGCGGCGGCCTCTTCGCTTCGAATCGCGATGCGAAGAGTCGCGAGCATGAACAGTGACACCGCGAATCCGAAAAGCGCGCCGAACTGGTCCTGTGTGAACAGATAAACCTGCGTCACCAGAAGGCTCACGATGAGGGATGCACGCAGGAGCCTCAAGGCTCGCAGGTACGGACCTCGGAAGAGGAACCACACTCCCAGAACCACAAGAACTCCGGTTGCGACGGTGGAGATCTGTACCACCAGGTCGGAGACGTCGTCGGCCTCGACGACGTTCTCGGACACCAATGCGTAGATCACCTGGACAATCGCCAGAAGAGCCTGCAGCACGAACAGGGTCAGTACCAGTCGGCGGACGACCCGGTGCCGGAGCACTTCCTCGGCACGGTGGAAGAACGCATTGCGGCCACGAGTGATCTTCGATTCGATACCGCCGGTCGGCGGAGTCCGTGAATGCAGGCCGGCCTTGATCGAATCGACGAGGTCGGTGAGGCTGCGGTCTTCGACGCCGTCGAGTACGCGGAGGGCGTGGTTGTACTGGATCTCGTCTAGCTGACCGAGAGCGAGGTCCGAGAGCGCTCGCGCCCCGATGGCGAGCCGATGACGATCATTCATTCCGCGCCGAATCACCACCTCGCGCGCGGCAAGATAGAAGAGAACGAAGACGACGTACATGATCGCGATGGCAGGCTGGTAGAAGTAATCGACGTCGGCGGTGACGAATTTTCCGACCTCGTCGATGAAGAGACCGAACCCGATTCCGCCGACGAGCGTGGCCAGGTCACGCGTGCGAGAGCCTTCGGTGATGGCGGTCGCCACGATGGCGACGGCCATCAGCAACCCGCCCCAGAGAACGTGTGCGATGTGGAGGGCGCCGCCCCCGATCTGGGGATAGCCCGTTGCCGCCAGATAAGCGCGGGTGATCAGCACGGTGGCGACGCCGGCGAACAGGAACAATTCGAAACGAGCGAGTGCCGCGCGGTCGTAACTGTGCGGCAGCGTCAGCGCATTCCGGTCCTTCGTCGTCATTGCGGAACTCCCAGGTTTCGATAGCGCGCGATACGGGAGGCCTGGCGATCGGTGTCCGACTCTTCGGCAAGCACGAAGAGTTCGTGCGCTATCGCAGCCCCTACCCTCTTGGAGAATTCCACGGGTTCGTCGGCCGCGTCAGGCGTTTCGGGAATGATCGCGTCGATCACGCCGTCTCGAAGCAGATCCAACGAACGAATGCCCTGCGCTGCCGCCATCTCCGGTGCGTGACTGATGTCGCGATGGACGATCGCGCTTGCGCCTTCCGGCGGCAGGGGAGCGAGCCACCCGTTCTGTGCCGCGAGTACCCGATCGGCGGGCAGCAGCGCGAGCGCCCCGCCGCCTGTTCCCTGACCGAGCAACACCGACACTGTCGGGGTCTTCAGCGTCACGAGGTCGGCGATGCAACGGGCGATCTCAGGGGCCAGTCCACGTTCTTCAGCTTCTTTGGACAGCGACGCGCCCAAAGTGTCGATCACGAGGACAAGCGGGAGTTGTAGTTCTTCGGCAAGTTTCATGCCACGTCGTGCTTCCCTGAGCGCGGCCGGTCCCATCGTGGTGAGCGCGGATTGGCCACTGCGGTCCTGGCCGAGCAGGATGCACGGAAAGCCTCGGAAGCGGGCGAGCGAGAGCAAGATCGTCTTGTCGGTTTCACCCTGCCCGGTGCCGCTGAGCGGTACCTGTTCGGTCGCTGCATGGCGGAGCAACTGCCGAATGCCTGGTCGATCGGCCCGGCGCGAGAGCATCACCGACTGCCAGGCCGGAACATCGGGAATCTCGGGTGAGGGAATCGGCTCCGTGGCCGCCGGAGCCGGGGGATCGGTGAGCACGCACAATGCTCGATTGACCAGCAGGCGGAGCCGGTCGACGGGGACGACGCCGTCGATCACGCCGTTGCGATACAGATTCTCGGACGTTTGGATTCCGTCGGGAAACTTTTCGCCGTACAGGGATTCGTAGACACGGGGTCCGAGGAAACCCACCAGAGCGCCTGGCTCCGCGACGGTGATGTGGCCGAGGGATCCCCATGAGGCAAAGACCCCGCCGGTGGTGGGATTGCGCAGGTATACCAGGTAGGGCAGGTGTGCCGCTTTGTGAACAGCCACTGCCGCAGCGATCTTCACCATCTGAACGAAGGCGACGGTGCCCTCCTGCATCCGCGTTCCGCCAGAGGTGGGCGAGGCGAGCAGCGGGAGTTGTTCTGCCGTAGCACGTTCGACGGCGGTCACGATCCGCTCGGCCGCGGCGACTCCGATGGAACCGGCGAGAAAGCTGAATTCACAGGCAATTACCGCGACCCGACGTCCCCGAACGGTACCGACACCGGTGACGACGGACTCGTCAACTCCGCTCTTCTCGCGGGCCTTCGCCAGGTCTTCTGCGTATTTCGGGCCAGGTCCGACGTCGACGGGCGGGGAGTCCCAAGAGACGAAGCTCTCGGGATCGAGTACCGCAGTGAGTAGTTCTTCGGCCGAGATTCGCACAACGTCCTCCAAGTAAGCAGCACCCCGTCCAGGATGAACCTACCTGGACGGGGTGCCGCCGGGATCGCGTGGCGCCAGTTGTGCGCTGGAGAATCAGCGTCCGAACGCCTCTTTCCATGACACGACCTTGCCGATACGAAGGATGGAGCGCTGGTAGATCTTTGCCGCGATCATCGACAACGCAGCGGTCACCACCAGCATCAGCAGAATCGTTCCCACGATCTGGAACGGAGAAGCAACACCGGCGGAAATACGCAGGGGCATGAGGATTGCCGAGAACGGCGGAATCCAACTCAACACGTTGCTCAGGGTTCCTTCTGGATTGCTCACCGAAACGAAAGCCACGCTGACCATCGCCATGACGAGCAGCGCGAGAGGCATCGCGGTGGCGTTGACGTCCTCCTGCCGCGAGACCATGGACCCGGCGGCGGCGTACAGCACGGCGAAGAAGAGGAAGCCGAGAATGAACCACCCGAGAGTGCCGAACAGAACGCCGATCGCGGTGCCCGTCACGGTCAGGACGCCCGTCGCCAGTCCGGTGGCGACGCCCGCGACGGCATAGGCAGCCATCTGCATCAGGCCGACAGCACCGATTCCGAGAACCTTGCCCCACAACAACTGCAGCGGACGAAGAGTGGAGAGCAGCAGCTCGACCACGCGACTGGACTTCTCCTCGACGACGCCCATCGCCACGTACGTTCCGAACAGCAGGATCTGCATGTACAGGAGCACCACAGCAGCGATCGACATCGCTATACGTTGGCCCTGTTCGGGATCCGGGGGATCGATGGCATCGATGGTGACCACTGCGGTGGACGTGGCTTCGGCGAGCTGAGCCGGGTCGATCCCCGCAGCGGAAAGCGCATTCGATTGTGCCTGCTGTGCAACGGAACTCTCGATGACGGCCCGCAGATTCGTGGCTACTTCCTTCTTGGTCACGACAGTGACGCCGCCGCCCGATCCAGCGATCACGGCCACGTCGAGGTCGCCGTCCTTGACTTGATCACGCGCGGTGACGTCGTCGGAAACCTCCGTTACCGTCACCGGATTTCCGAGGGTGTCGCCGATGGACACCATCGTGGCACTGAGTGATTGGTTGCCGACCAAGCCGATCTTCGACTTGTCCTCGTCGCCGCCGGAGAAGAGCGAGAAGGCGATGATGCCGCCGATGATCGCGACCAGAATGATGACGTTGCTGATCACAAAACTCTTCTTCGAGATCTGCGTCATGAATTCGCGTCGGGCGACCAACCCGATGGCTCGACCTCCGCTCAACTGGTTGCTCATGCGGCTACTACCTCTCGGAACAGATCGGTCAGTGACGGACGTCGTAGCGTGAACTCGTGCACCGGCCCGGTTTTCAACGCTGCATGCAGGATCTGCTGATCGTCGGCGGTTCCGTCGACGCTCAGGAGTGTTCGACCGTCGAGGTGGCTCAGTGTGGTGACACCGATCAGATGGTGTGCCCAACCGACCGGCGCGTCAGGGGCGAAGACTTCGATTCGGCCGTCACCCTTGCCTCGTAGCTCGTCGACGGTTCCGATCTCTCGCATGCTGCCGCGGCTGATGATGCCCACGCGATCGCACAAGCGCTCCACCAGATCCAGCTGATGGCTGGAGAAGATTACGGGAACACCGGTGCGAGCCTTCTCGACCAACACGTCACTCATGACATCGACCGCTACGGGGTCAAGGCCCGAAAACGGTTCGTCCAGAACGAGTACCGATGGGTCGTGAACCAGCGCCGCTGCGAGCTGCACACGTTGCTGATTACCGAGGGACAGGGAATCGACGGTGTCCTTGACGCGTTCGGCGATGCCCAGACGTTCGGTCCACCGCTCAGTGGCCGCGTGCGCGTCGGCCTTCGAGAGTCCGTGTAGCTCGGCCAGATAGGAAAGTTGCGCTCCCACCTTCATCTTGGGGTAGAGGCCGCGTTCCTCCGGCATGTATCCGATAGTGCGACGCACGTCGAGGTCGACAGGTTTGCCGCCGAGGCGAACTTCTCCCGAATCTGCTCCGAGCACACCCAGCGCAATGCGCATCGTGGTCGTCTTGCCGGCGCCGTTGCTGCCGACGAATCCGAAGATCTCGCCTGGGCGCACTTCGAAACTCAGGTTGTCGAGTGCGACGACGTCGCCGTAGCGTTTCGAGATGCCGTCGATCGTGAGGGTGGCTGACATGGGTCCTTCCCATCGGTCGAGTGGTGCGCTTCGGTAATACGGGTCAGAGATCGAACTCTTCCGAATCAATCGGATCCGGGTCTGGATTGGTCCACGAGAGAATCATCGCGGGCGTGCACGCGCCGATCAGCATTGCAGTCAGTGCCAATAAACCTCCCGTGTAAGGCAGCCTCTCTACATTCCACTGCACCGACGAGGTGAAAATGAGGAAAATGGCGACAATGAAGACCAACGTTTGGGTCACGCTGAGCCCGACGGAGCGAGCGTCGTTGCGTTGCTGGATCTCCCATTCGTCCAACGCCTGCCGCGGAGCATCCCCTTGCCGGCCCGACACGATTTGAAGTGAGGACCACGTCGGCAGGAACAGCAGGGTGAGGACCGGCCATGCCACGGCGAAGAGCGGATTGAACAGGCATGCTGTGCTGACGGCAACCATCGTGGTGAACAGGACCGCCAGGGCGACGACGAGTACGCGCCGACGTCGACGGGTTCGCCAATTCGGGAGCCAATGTCGGAACGTCTCCTCGTTCTGCAGGAACCGCCGAGTGCGGTGGGCCTGGTAGCGGTCGATCAGATTTGATTCAGGCACTTGGCTTTTCACTCCCCTCGGTAGTGCGGTCAGATCGGTAGACCTCCGTCGACGGTGCATTCCGGTAGACCTCCGTCGACGGTGCATTCCGGTAGACCTCCGTCGACAGCGGCCCGAACTCCGTCCGGGAGAACACCGCCTCCACCGGGAGGTCGAACACCCAGCAGATTCGGAATGCAAGATCCAGGCTGGGGTAGTGGTCACCGCGTTCGAGTGCCCCCACCGTCTGCGGATTCACGTCGACGAGTTGCGCAAGCTGTGCCCGGCTCATCTTCCGCTCGGCGCGAAGCACTCCGATGCGATTGAAGATGGGGAGCGCGTCTCCCCGCCGGACTGGGCTCATGCATCAAAGTGTTGTAAAAACCCAACAGTTTGTCAACACGAACCGCGATTGTTCCGCTTCTGGGGCGTGCCGGCGGATAAGGTTCGGGCAACGGAAGGGGCTTGGCATAGTGGTCGAACAGTTGGTGCTCGAAGAGTCCGGCCTGGTCGTGCAGGTGTGCGAGGATGGTAGCTACTGCGTGGGACCGCAAGGGCGCGAAGCGGTCTGGCGCGATCCGATGGAGAAGGGTGCAGTCATCGGTATCGGGCAGCACACTCCGGGGGATGTGGAAGGCGAATCGTGGTGGGTCGTGTACGGCCAGTCGGACATCGGGGCGGACGTCACCGTTCGACTCGAGGACGGGTCGCACGTGCCGGTTTCGCGCCTCGGTGAGATCTTCGCCAGTGAATGGGTGAGTACCCCGCAGCAGGCGTTGCTGTACCGGTCCGATCGCCCGGTGGAGTCGCAGCCCACTAAACTGTCTGTGCTGTTCGCCAGGCCGAAGTTCATGCCCAAGGCGGCGTTTCCGGAGAATGATCGCTTGTAGTTGAAGCGAGCTGCCGTCGGGAGGCTGGCAACCATTTTCTCGAAACATTACGGTACGTACTGTACTGTTTTGGAATGACAACTTGGCCGAACGACCTCGCAGTAGTGCAAGTGCGCGTAGCGCGACCCACCGACAGGCTCGACGACGTGATTGCGTTCTATCGCGACTGTCTGGGATTGCCAGAGCTCTACCGGTTCTCCGGTCATGCCGGGTACGACGGAATCATGCTGGGTCTGCCGGATTCGAACTATCACCTCGAATTCACGACCCACGAAGACGGAAGCCCGTGCCCGGCGCCGACGCAGGACAACCTGTTGGTGCTCTACTTCGCCGGCGAGTCGGCGATGTACGAGGTAGTTCAGAGGTTGGGGGAAGCAGGGCACGAACCCGTTGGCGCCGAGAATCCGTACTGGGAGGAGAATGCGGGGATGACTTTCGAAGATCCCGACGGCTGGCGTCTGGTGCTCATGCCGCGGCCGGTGCTGTAGATGGTGCGCGCCCGCGACGAGCGGATCGACGAAGCCGTTCTGGCGGCAACCCTGGAGTTGTTGGGGGAGAACGGATATGCGGAGCTGTCGATCGGTTCGGTGGCGACGAGAGCGGGCGTGCATCGACCCGCCATCTACCGGAGATGGCCGTCGAAGCGGCATCTGGTGGTGGACGTCGTCGTGGCGCACATCGGCACTGATCCAACGCCGGACACCGGCGATCTCAGGGCAGACCTGGTCGCCGGCATCACGACATTGGTTGTGGGGCTGAGCGAAACGGTAGTCGGGCGGATCCTGCCCGCGTTGGTCGCGGATCTGGCGGCGGACCCGGAATTGGCGCGGGATTTCCAGTCGGCATTCTTTCAGCCTCGACGCGATTCCACTGCGGCAGTGCTGGAATCGGCGCGCCTACGCGGCGACATACGGAGCGACTTCGACCTGGACTTCGTCCTGGACGCGCTGGCGTCGCCGATCTATTACCGAGCGTTGTTCCGTCACTTACCGCTGGACGCGCTCCTGGCCGAGCAGTCCGTCGATTCTGTGCTGCTGACGTTGACTCCCCACGAAAATTCTTGAAGCCGTTTCGATTCAGTTCAATTCGACTGGATCAGGCCCGACACGGCTGTCGGTGTTCAGCGCTGCGATGGCCGCTGACTCGTCGGCATCGAGTGCGAAGTCGAAGATTGCGGCGTTGTCGCGCATGCGTGCAGGCGTGACCGACTTCGACAGAACGGTGTGACCCTGTTCGAGATGCCAGCGCAGAATTATCTGTGCCGGGCTCTTGCCGTGTGCTGCAGCAATTTTCCCGATGGCCGGGTCGTCGAGGATGGTTCCTTGTCCCAATGGGCTCCAAGCCTCGATTTCGATGCCGCGACTTCGCGCGTACTCCCGTGACGCGTGCTGTTGCAGTCTGGGGTGCAATTCGATCTGGTTGACGGCCGGGGTGATCGAGCTGTGCTCGGCCAGCAGTTCGAGGTGCTCGGGCAGGAAGTTGGACACACCGATCGCCCGGGTGCGGCCGGAGGCGAGAATTTGCTCGAATGCCGCCCAGGTCTCGACGAACAGGCCCTTTGCCGGCGCGGGCCAGTGAATCAGATAGAGGTCGACGTAGTCGAGTCCGAGCTTGTCGAGGCTGGTGTCGAAAGCGGCGAGTGTTCGGTCGTGGCCCTGATCGTCATTCCACAGCTTGGTGGTGACAAAAAGCTCTGACCTAGGGATATCCGAACCTGCGATGGCGCGGCCGACCCCGGCTTCATTTCCGTAGATCGCGGCCGTGTCGATGTGGCGGTAGCCGATCTCGAGAGCTGCGGCAGTGACCTCTTCGGTCTGTGCGTCCGGTACCTGGAAAACGCCGTACCCGAGTTGCGGGATGGTGATCGGCTCGCCGGTGGTTCGGTGGGTCAGTGTGCGGTCGGGGATCGACAACATTGAAGAGTGCCTTTCGGGACTGGGATGTGGCAGCTCGACGGGGGATCATGTCATCCGCGGGCCACCTATGCCGCGCATGCAACTATTGCGTGCGCCTGATAAATAGTTGCACACGCGGGTTGTCTGCGCAAGCAGAGTCGATCGGCTACTCCTCGAAGAGCTGTCCGTTCTCCATTCTCCACCGGCGCGTGCTTCGGGTGGACTGCAGCATGCGTCGATCGTGAGTGACCAGAAGGAGGGTTCCCTCGAACGACTCCATTGCCTGCTCGAGCTGTTCGATCGCCGGAAGGTCGAGATGGTTCGTCGGCTCGTCCAGTACCAGTAGGTTCACGCCGCGAGCCTGGAGCAAAGCAAGTGCAGCCCTTGTTCTCTCGCCGGGGGACAGGGAAGCGGCAGATCTGAGTACGTGGTGTCCGCGCAGGCCGAACTTGGCGAGGAGAGTGCGGACATCGGCATCGGGCAAGTCCGGAACCTGCGCACCGAAGGCCTCCACGACTGGTTGATCACCTTCGAACAATCCACGCGCCTGATCGATCTCACCGATCGCGACACCGGAACCCAGCGACGCGATGCCCTCGTCCGGGACGAGTTTGCCGAGCAGGACGTTGAGGAGGGTGGTCTTGCCTGCCCCGTTCGCGCCCGTGACGAGAATTCGATCGCCCCAGTCGATCTGCGTCGTGACCGGACCGAACGTGAACTGACCGCGAGTTACCTTGGCGCCGTTCGTGGTCGCGACAACGGATCCGGACCGCGGCGCCGCCGCGATCTCCATACGAAGTTCCCACTCCTTGCGCGGTTCCTCGACCACTTCGAGTCGCTCGATGCGGCGTTGAGTCTGGCGGGCTTTCGCGGCTTGCTTCTCCGTCGACTCGGTCCGCAATCCGCGTCCGATCTTGTCGTTGTCCTTGGCTTTACGACGCGCGTTGCGGACGCCGTGTTCCATCCAGTTGCGCTGCATCTGTGCGCGATCTTCGAGATCGGAGCGGGTGCCTGCATATTCCTCGAACGCCTCGCGTGCGTGCTGGCGGGCGATCTCGCGTTCGGCGAGGTACGACTCGTAGCCGCCGTCGTACACGGCGATGTCCTGTTGTGCCAGATCGAGTTCCACGATGCCGGTGACGGTGCGCGAGAGGAACTCGCGATCATGGCTCACGACAACCAGTGCTGCGCGCGTCTCGGCGACAAATCGCTCCAACTGCTCGAGACCGCGTAGGTCGAGATCGTTGGTGGGCTCGTCCAACAAGAGAATGTCGTAGCGCGAAAGCAACAGTGACGCGAGGCCGGCGCGCGCGGCCTGACCGCCGGACAATGCCGTCATATGTGCATCGAGTGGAACTCCGAGACCGAGTTCTTCGACCACCTTCTCGGCGCGCTCGAGCAGGTCGGCGCCGCCTAGAGCGAGCCAGCGTTCCAGTGCCGGGGAGTACAGATCCTCTTCGGCTTCGGCCAGGGTTTCGGCTGCGGCGTTCATGACTTCCTCGGCGTGGGCGACGCCGGTGCGGCGGCCGAGGAACTCGAGGACGGTCTCACCCTCGATGCGATCGGGTTCCTGCGCGAGGTAACCGACCGCAGCATCCGGCGGGCTGAGGATGATCGAACCTTCGACGTCGGCAGTTCCGATTCCGGCCAGTGCGGTGAGAAGCGTCGACTTGCCGGCGCCGTTCGCGCCGACGAGGCCGATGACGTCGCCGGGGGCAACGGTGAGATCCAGGTCGGAGAACAGGGTGCGTTCTCCCCGGGAAGCAGAGAGGCCGCTGATGCGCAGTGTTGCAGTCACCTGAGAAGTATCCCCGGTGCTGTGCGCCTCTATTAACCGCGGGCGGTTAATAAAGGCGCACAGCAGTCAGCCACGGACCAGGTGATACCAGCACGGATGTGCCGCACGGACCGGAAGTGGCGATTCACTCACGTCCGCGGCCATGCTCGAGGCCATCGACCAACCGTCGAATGCTCGCATGACGTCCTCCTCCGAGACGCCGTGTGGCATCGGCCAACGGTGCCCCGGTCCGAATGCGAACATCACCATGGACGCCCCGGGTGCGGTGATCGCGTTTACGGATCTCCCGTAGTCCCGCCGTTGATGATCGGTGAGCCCGTGAAAACAGCCGATGTCGAGCACCAGCATGTGCCCGCCGTCGACGGCAATGTGCAGGTCTGCCGCGTCCTCGTGGAGGAACCGGACGTCGACGTGTGCTTCACGCGCGTGTATGCGCGCTTTGTCCAGCGGTTCCTGTTCGGCGTCGACGCCGGTGACGTGCCAACCGCGTTGCGCCAGCTCGATGGAATGGCGTCCGGTGCCGCAACCGATATCGAGTGCACGGCCACCTTCCGGGACGGGAATCGCATCCAGAAGGCCGGACAGTTGAGCGTCGAACCCGTGCCCGGTGTGCTCCCACGGAGTGACACCGACCTTGTAGGCGAGACGATATGAAAGATTCATCGCTCTCTCTTTTCTCGAGGCGATTCCAATACTTGTCTTCCAAGGTAGACCGGCATTTCGGGCGGTACAAGGGCACTGCCCGGAGGTTCGGCGGGGAATGCCTCCCGGCCCTCGCGCGTTGGATCCATATATGACCGAGACCAACGATGTGACCTCTGTACCGACCATTGTTCTGAACGACGGTAAGACGATCCCCGCACTCGGATTCGGTGTGTTCCAGGTTCCGGACGACGAGACGCAGGAGGCCGTCTCCACAGCCCTGAAGACCGGCTACCGCAGTATCGACACCGCCAAGATCTACGGCAACGAGGTGGGCGTCGGCCGCGCGATCGCCGAATCCGGCATCGCCCGCGAAGACCTCTACATCACGACAAAACTGTGGAACGACGACCAAGGCTACGACTCGACGCTTGCGGCATTCGACGCCAGCCTCGACAAGTTGGGTCTCGAGTACTTCGACCTGTACCTGATCCACTGGCCGGTTCCGTCCAAGGACCTGTACGTCGAGACGTTCAAGGCATTCCAGAAGCTCAAGGCCGACGGACGGGTTCGATCCATCGGTGTCTCCAACTTCACCATCGAGAACCTCGAGCGTGTCATCGGTGAAACCGGTGAGGTGCCGGTCCTCAACCAGATCGAGCTTCACCCCAAGTTCAACCAAGCCGAACTGCGCGCCTTCCACACCGGCAAGGGAATCGCGACGGAAGCGTGGAGCCCGCTCGGACAGGGAACCGTTCTCGGCGACCCCGTCATCACCGCTATCGCCGACGCTCATGGCGTCACCGCGGCTCAGGTGATTATTCGCTGGCACCTGCAGATCGGAAACGTGGTGATTCCGAAGTCGGTGACCCCCGAACGTATCGCCGCCAACTTCGATGTCTTCGGATTCGAACTGACACCGGAACAGATCAACGCGATCGGTGCTCTCGACGACCCGGCCGGCCGCATCGGCCCCGACCCGGTCACGCTCGGCAGCTAGTACTTCCGGCAGACCCACAAACGGCACTCCCACAATTGCGGGAGTGCCGTTTTGTCGTGCGAGGTCAGTTCAGGTGTGTGCGATGTTCTGCGGTGAATGCGATGTGCTCGTCCGCGCGTCCGGTGCGGAGCTTCTCGACCCACTCGGGATCGGCGAGCAGCGCGCGCCCGATGGCAACCATGTCGAATTCACCCCTCTCGTACTGAGCTTCGAGACGCTCCAGTCCGGTGACAGCAGATGCAGCTTCGCCGGTGAATGCCGTCGTGAACACGGAATCGAGTCCGACCGAACCGACGGTGATGGTCGGCAACCCGGTCAGCTTCTTCGTCCAACCGGCGAGGCCGAGTGTGCCGTCTTCACCGTCGAGTTCAGCGAATGCCGGTTCCCAATGACGCCTCGTGGACGGATGCAGAACGTCGACGCCGGCGTCGACCAGGGGAGTGAGGATGCGGCCGAGTTCTGCCGGGCTCTGGGCGATACGAGCGTCGTAATGGCCGGACTTCCACTGCGAGAATCGGTAGACGATCGCGAACTCGTCCCCGACGGCCTCTCGGATTGCGGCGACGACCTCGGCCGGGAAACGGGTGCGGGCCTCGAGTGATCCGCCGTAGCCGTCGGTTCGGACATTGGTTCCCGCCCAGAGAAATTCGTCGAGCAGGTAGCCATGTGCTCCGTGCAACTCGAGACCGTCGAACCCGGTGTTCTTCGCGTTGAGTGCGGCGTCGACCCACGACTGCTTCAAGTCGTCGAGGTCAGAGGTGGTGAATTCTCGTCCCAGGCGGGTGCCGTCCAGTGCCAGGCCGGAGGGGCTGACGGTTTCGACCTCGGGGTTCAGGCGTGAGTTCTCGCCGCGTTCGACTCCGAGGTGCCACAGCTGAGGAATGATCGATCCGCCTTCGGCGTGGACGGCGTCGACGACCGACTTCCAGCCACCCAGGCTCGAATCGCCGTAGATGCGCGGTACGCGGGTGTGCGGGCCGGCTGCCGGGTCCGGGATGTACGTGCCTTCGGTGATGATCAAGCCGACACCCCCTGCTGCGCGACGACGGTAGTACTCGGCTACGTCGGCGCCGGGGATTCCGTCCGGCGAGAAGGCGCGCGTCATCGGGGCCATGGCGAAACGGTTACGCAACGAGAGTGATTTGACCTCGAAAGGCTCGAAGAGGCCGCGCAACGCGGAGGCCTCGGGTGCTGTCGATGTGTCGGGAAGAGTCACGGGTTTGTTCAACGCGGCGGACCCTCGACCTATTCCGCCGCCTGACTTTATCTCACCGAAATCTGCAAAAGGTTGCGTACGTTCGGTTTTCGATAGTTGCTCACGTCGGCCACGCTTAGTTTGTGCATTAACTATTAACATGCGATATGGTCGTGCGGAAAGTTCTTGAGGCGGTATCGAGCACGAAAGAGGACGCGCGAGCATGACGACAACGGTGCCGGACGAGCGGACCGGAGAGTTGGAGCCGATTCCGGAGCGGCCGTACCCGAAGCGCCGTGATCCCAAGGGGTCGTGGATGTTCGACATGATCAAGACCACCGATCACAAGAAGATCGGGATCATGTACATGATCACAGCTTTCGTGTTCTTCCTGATCGGCGGCCTGATGGCCCTGTTCATGCGTGCGGAACTGGCTGTCCCCGGGATGCAGTTCCTCTCGAACGAGCAGTTCAACCAGTTGTTCACCATGCACGGCACGATCATGTTGCTGCTGTACGCGACGCCCGTCGTTTTCGGCTTCGCGAACTACATACTTCCGCTGCAGATCGGTGCCCCGGACGTGGCGTTCCCGCGTCTGAACGCATTCGGATTCTGGCTCTTCACTTTTGGTGGTCTCATCGTTCTCGGCGGATTCCTCACGCCGGGCGGCGCTGCCGACTTCGGTTGGACCGCGTACACCCCGTTGTCGGGCGCGGTGCACAGTCCCGGCGTCGGCGCCGACCTGTGGGTCTTCGGTCTGACGGTCGGTGGCCTCGGCACCATTCTCGGTGCGGTCAACATGATCACCACCGTGATCTGCCTGCGCGCACCAGGTATGACGATGTTTCGGATGTCCATCTTCACGTGGAACATCTTCATCACCAGCATTCTGATCTTGATGGCGTTCCCGCTCTTGACCGCTGCGTTCATGGGTCTGTTCGTCGACCGTCATCTCGGTGGGCACATCTTTGACCCGGCGTCGGGTGGAGTTCTGTTGTGGCAGCACCTGTTCTGGTTCTTCGGTCACCCCGAGGTGTACATCATCGCGCTGCCGTTCTTCGGCATCGTCTCGGAGATCTTCCCGGTCTTCAGCCGTAAGCCGATCTTCGGGTACACCGGATTGGTCTATGCGACACTGGCGATTTCAGCTCTGTCGATCGCGGTGTGGGCTCACCACATGTACGCGACGGGTGCTGTTCTCCTGCCGTACTTCTCGTTCATGACGTTCCTGATCGCCGTGCCGACAGGTGTGAAGATCTTCAACTGGATCGGCACGATGTGGAAGGGGCAGTTGACCTTCGAGTCGCCGATGCTGTTCTCGGTCGGCTTCTTGATCACCTTCCTCTTCGGTGGTCTGTCGGGTGTCATTCTCGCGAGCCCGCCGATCGACTTCCATGTCACCGACACGTATTTTGTCGTCGCCCACTTCCATTACGTGGTCTTCGGTACGGTCGTGTTCGCCACGTACGCCGGTATCTACTTCTGGTTCCCGAAGATGACCGGTCGCATGATGGACGAGCGTCTCGGCAAGTGGCACTTCTGGACCACGTTCGTCGGTTTCCACGGCACGTTTCTCGTTCAGCACTGGCTCGGCGGCGAGGGGATGCCGCGTCGCTATGCCGACTACCTGCCCTCGGACGGGTTCACGGTGCTGAACTCGGTGTCCACGATCTTTGCCTTCGTGCTCGGTGCCTCGACGCTTCCGTTCATCTGGAACGTTTTCAAGAGCTACCGCTACGGCGAAGTTGTCACCGTCGACGATCCGTGGGGTTACGGAAACTCGCTGGAGTGGGCAACCACCTGCCCGCCGCCGCGTCACAACTTCACCGAGTTGCCGCGCATCCGCAGTGAGCGTCCGGCGTTCGAGCTGCACTACCCGCACATGGTGGAGCGAATGAGGGCCGAAGCGCACGTGGGTCTCACCGGGCAACCCACGTCGACGTTGGAGAAGAGTGACGATCGTCGCCAGATTGATTAGTGCAATAATAGTTGCTGCACTAATTAATCTGATAACATCGGATTCATGACGACGAAGGCTCCGCAGACGCAGATGGATGATCCGCTGGCTCTCGACCGGCAGGTGTGCTTTGCACTTGCGGTCGCGAACCGGGCGGTGCTGTCCGTCTACCGGCCACTGCTCGAGCCGATGGGCCTCACGCATCCCCAGTACCTGGTGATGCTGGCACTGTGGGGAAAGTCGCCGATGGCGGTCAAGGAAATCGGGCAGGCGCTGCAACTCGATTCGCCGACGCTGTCGCCGCTCCTCAAGCGACTCGAGGCGTCCGGACTGATCACGCGAACCCGTAGCCGCGCCGACGAACGGCAACTGGACGTGGACCTCACCGAAGCCGGTGTGGCACTGCGCGCGGAGGCGGAGAAGATCCCGCCGGCGGTTGTCGCGAAGCTCGGCGTCAGCCTCGCCGAACTCGAAGAACTCCACAATGTTCTGACGCGGGTCAACGAGGCCGCGCTCCGCGCCGGAGCCTTGGACCAATGAGAGAAATGTGATGACTGCATCCGAAAGAAACGTGATGACTGCGTCAGTACCGTCGATGCGTACCGAACAGGTGACTTCCGTGACTTCCAAAAAGCAACGTACGAGCCCGAATCCTCTTCAGTGGTTGGGTTATTCAGTGGGGCGCAAACTGCCCGATTCGATGCAGGACTGGGTACGAAACGACCTGATCGGTGACTGGGCCGTGCCGCGTCACCTGATCCGAAGCATGGTGCCGTTCATTCCAGTGTTCGCGGCCTTCATGCTCTTCCCCGGACCGTGGGCCCTGCGGGCATCGATGGTGCTGCTCGGAGTGCTTCTGGCACTGTTCTATTCGGTCTCCTACATGGCTCAGAACAGGTCGCGCCGCCTCGAGCGTCACGGTTTGCCTTCCGACCTCGAGAACCCGAAGAAGATCTCGCGCCACGACGCCGAGAAGGCCGCCTACGAGAAGTTGCACGGCGGCCCCGCGACGTAGACGCCTCGGTCACAAGCCGTGGAGGGCGCTGCCGCCGTTCAACTCGCAGACGCGTTGCTCCACTGTCGCCGAGAAGCCACCTTCCGGCTCGGTCGAACGAAGAGCCGATTCGACATCTTGCTCGACCAGATATCCGTTGATCGCGATTGCCGCGGTCGAACCTGCCGCCGCAGCATTGATTACCTGAGCGCGAGGGTCGACGACGTTGCCGGCGCCCCAGATACCAGGAACACTGGTGGCGCCGGAACGATCGACAGCCACGAATCCCGTGGGGCTGGTTTTGCAGCCGAGTCGCGTCAGATGTGCGTCGTTCGGAACGAAACGCGGCGCAACGAACAGTGCTGAGCGCGCAACAAGTTGGCCGTTGTCGAGTTCGACGGCTTTCAGTTTGCTTTTCTCGCAGACCAATCCAGATACCGATCCGTCGGCAACCGTCACTCCTCGGGCAGCCAGTCGCGCGCGTTCGTCGGGGGTGAGCGAGATCTTGTCGGGGAAGAACGTCACATCCGACGACCACTGTCGGAGTAGAAACGCCTGGTGAAGTGACATCTCGCGAGCGTCGCCGCCGAGAACGCCGATCGGTTGGTCGCTGATCTCGTACGCATGGCAGTACGGGCAATGGAGCACGCTTTGTCCCCAAAGCTCCTGGATGCCTGGTATTTCCGGGAGTGAATCCCGTAGACCGGTGGCAACCAGCACAGTACGAGTTTCGAGCGTCGTGCCTCCTGAAAGTTCGACGACAAAGCCGGGTTCGATACCGCGCCAGGAGATGTCGACTACGTCATCTTGTGTCAATTCCACTCCGTACGTCTGCAATTCGCTGCGTCCGACGGCGAGCAACTCACGTGGCGCCATGCCGTCGCGCGAGAGGAAGCCGTGCATGTGTGCTGCCGGTGCGTTGCGCGGTTTGCCGGAATCGATGAGGGCGACCGAGCGCCGAGCACGACCCAACACCAGGGCTGCGCTGAGTCCGGCGGCGCCACCGCCGACGATCACGGCGTCGAGGATCTCAGTTTCAGTGTGTGTTCGCATGAGCACAGATTGCTCGCGGAGGGGGTTCTTCAGCAACTAATGTTGCCATTTCTGGGAATCGTCGTCAGACTCGGCACCATGAATGTCAACGGTCCGCACATCGATGCCGCCATCTCGCAGATCGGCGCGCGCCTCAAACGCATTCGTACACAGAGGAACGTCACGCTCACAGCGCTGTCCGAGTCCACCGGTATTTCGAAGAGCACCCTGTCGAGGCTCGAAGCGGGGGAGCGTCGCCCGAGCTTGGAGTTGCTGCTTCCGATCGCGCTTGCCCACCAAGTGCCGTTGGACCAACTGGTGGCGGCACCGCAGGTCGCCGATCCACGCATCCAGAGTGCGCCTCGAAGCGTCAGTGGGCGAACGGTATTGCCGCTGACTCGGCAACCGGGTGGGTTGCAGGCATTCAAGATGACCATCCCGGCAAGCCAGACGGAACCGGATCCCCAAGTGCACGACGGCTACGAATGGCTGTACGTGTTGTCGGGGAGGTTGCGGTTGGTGTTGGCCGATCACGACATCGTGATGGGTACGGGTGAAGCTGCTGAATTCGACACCCGAAACCCGCATTGGTTCGGCAGTGACGGGCGCGGCCCGGTCGAGGTACTGAGTCTGTTCGGCCCCCAAGGAGAACGCATCCACGTTCGGGCCAGGCCTTCGGCGAAGTGACGGACAGTCATACTTTCATTCGATGCTGCCGGAAGCGAAGAGAACAGTGAGGGTCTGTGCGAATCGAAATTGACGACCTGAGTCGGGATGCGGTCCGTGCTCTACTCACCGAACATCTCGCCGACATGCACGCGACCTCGCCCTCGGACAGCGTTCACGCGCTGGACGTCACGGGGCTGATGGATATCTCTGTGACCATGTGGACGCTGTGGAGCGAAGGTGACGAGTTACTCGGTTGCGTCGCGCTCAAGGAACGGTCGTCGGCGGGCGGCGAGATCAAGTCGATGCGAACGTCATCGGCAGCAAGGGGGCGTGGCGTGGGAACGCGACTTCTTCAACACGTCGTGGACGAGTCGAGACAACGAGGTTACCGGCAACTCGAATTGGAGACCGGTACGCAAGAGTTCTTCGATCCAGCTCGCCGGTTGTACGCGAAATTCGGGTTCGTGCCTTGTCCACCGTTCGGGAACTACCGCGAAGACCCGAACAGCGCATTCTTCGTTCTCACCTTGTGAGCAGCTCGCACGCTACAGCATCTTTGCTGTGATGCGTCGTACTGCACTGTCGGAGTCCATGATTGCGGTGTCGAGCACCAGCCGTTCCGTAGTCCACGGCTCGTAGTCTCGATCCAGAATTTCCTGCCACGTCGGTGGTACGAGATCCGGGATGTCGACGACTCGCCGTTCAGCGCGTCTGCGATGCTCGTCGGGATCCGAACAGATGACCTCGACACCGAGCAGGCGCGCCGAATTATGTTGTGCGGTAGCGGACCAGGCGTCTCGTGTCGCCTCGACGGGGTTGACGCATTCGACCACGACCGAAAGTCCGAGTCGCAATTGTTCGGCGGCGAGCGCGTACCCGGTGATGTATCCGGCGGTCCCGGACCCGTCAGCGATACCGCTGCGGATCAGCGCCTGTTCGATGGTATCGATCCGCACGAAGGGGATTTGGTGACGCTGCGCAAGCGCCCGCGCGATCGTCGACTTGCCGGTGGCCGGCAAACCACCGATCACGACGAGCGTTGCGCGAGTCGATGGCTGGGGGTTGTGTCCGGCATCCACCATCCCCGAAATGTACGGGGCGTTGTCGATTTACGTGAACTCGCCCCGTACTCGCCCCGTACTCGCTCAGTTCGAGATCGCGAACTCTCGTGCTTCGAACGCCAGATCGTCGGCGGCGGATTCCATTCGTGCCGTCGCGCGGTTGGGTGCTGTCAGCACTGCGACAATCGGAACTGCCAACGCCAGCAGGCCGAGAACGAAGACAGGGAAGAGGAATGAGAACACTTCGAGTCCCTGTGGCGCCGGGGCTGCCGCGTCGTGAACAACCTCGACAGCGGCCATTCCGGTGTAGTGCATACCGACGACAGCGATGCCCATGATGATTCCGGCGACAAAACGCAGAATCGTGGACTCGAGCACCATGGTGAACCACAGTGCAGCGGTTCCGGCGACGACTGCGATGAGAACCGACAGTGCAACGAAGAGCAGGTCGTAGTGGATCTCGCCCTGAAAGCGCAAGGCGCGCATACCCGTGTAATGCATGATGTTCACGGCGAGACCGGTTACCACGCCCCCGATCAGAAGCCGCGTCCAGCGAAATTCGGTCCCGATGATCAGCAGGCCGACAAACACGGCCCCTACTGAGATGATCGCGGAGATCACGGTCCATCCGAGGTTGTATCGAATGGGACTGCCGGGGACCGCGAAGCCGAGCATGGCGATGAAATGCATGAGCCAGATGGCGACGCCACCGATCGACAAGGCAGCCATGGCGAGCCATCGCATGCGTGTGGCGGTTGTCGTCGCCGACGCTGAATGCCTGGTGCACGCCAGGCCGACTACCGACCCGACCACGGACACGACGTAGGCGAGTCCGAGCAGCCAGATTCCCATCGAGAAATGGTGCATTTCATCCGACATGCCAGTTCCTTTCGGCGACGATTCGCATCTGGTGATTCATCTAGACGACTGCTTCAGCTGCAAGTCGTTCGAGGGAGTATTCGGTGACGGCGATCAGCGCGCGTTTGGCTGATTCGCGGTTTCGGGCGTCGATCTCGATCATGGGAACCCGGTTGGGTAGAGCCAACGCCTGGCGGAGATCGCTCGCCGAATGGATTGGTGCGCCGTCGAAACGGTTGACCGCCACGATGAACGGGAGGCCTCGCGCCTCGAAGAAGTCGACTGCGGCGAAGCTGTCTTCCAGGCGACGCGTGTCGACCAGAATGACCGCACCGATCGCACCGGTGATCAGGTCGTCCCACATGAACCAGAAGCGGCGCTGTCCCGGGGTTCCGAACAGATAGAGGACCAGGTCGTCGGCGAGAGTGATGCGCCCGAAGTCCATCGCGACCGTCGTGGTGCTCTTGTCGGGAGTGGATCCGAGATTGTCGATACCGTCGCTGGCGTCGGTGACCATGGCCTCCGTGCGAAGGGGGACGATTTCGGAGACGGTCCCCACAAGTGTTGTCTTGCCAACACCGAAACCCCCGGCGATCACGATTTTTGTCGATTTCACGCGAGACGATGAGTCAGAGTGCCCGAAGTCCACTGAGGGTCCTTTCGATCAGTTCGCGTCGCTCGACTCGAGATGCGTCGCTTCGCAGAGTGGCATGTATTTCCAGTGATCCGGCTACTACGAGGTCGGCGACCAGTACCCGCACGACTCCGATCGGAACACCCAGGTGGGCAGCGATCTCGGCAACCGAGATCCGCTGCTCGCAGAGTGCGACGATCGATGCACGAATATCCTGCGGTGCAAGATTGTTCGAGACCGCGTCTTCGATCGTCGCGATGATCGCTTCGAGTGGGAGGTCGATGGACGGCAGGGTCCGACCTTCGGTGAGCGCGTACGGCCGGACCAAGCTCGGTTCGGCGTCGTCGTACTCGGATTGATGGTGAGGCATCGAACTCAAATACCCTGCGATGTTCTCGGGGCAATGTCCATGGTGGTGCCGACGCGATCGACGAGAGTCGCCATTTCGTAACCGATCTGGCCGATGTCGCATCCGGCGACAGCGAGAGCGGCAAGGTAAGCGCCACTACCGACGCCCATGAGAAGCAGGTAGCCGTTCTCCATCTCGACGACGGACTGCATGACGGCTCCACCGTCGAAGAGGCGTGACGCCCCCGCGGACAGGCTGGCGAGTCCGGAAGTGACAGCGGCTAATTGATCGGCCCGATCGAGCGGAAGATGTGTGCTCGAGGCCGTCAACAACCCGTCGGCTGAGACGATGATCGCGTGACTCACACCCGGCACGTCTCGGGCAAAAGCCGATACCAGCCAGTCGAGTGCGCGGGGAGTCTCTTGGGCTCCGACAGTGTTCACTGTTCTCCTTCATCGTTGTGCAACATCGTGGACGATTCGAAAGACTGTCCGCCATCGGGCTCATGGTCGGCGGCGCGCCGACGCCCTCGTTGTACGCCGGATTGGTAACTGCTCCAACCACGTTGGACGTCCGCCGGATTGGATGCATGGCGCTGTGTCGTTCCGCCTCTCCCGACGGCACCGGGAACCAGGCGGGCTCCGCGGTCTCGAATGGGAAGTCCGGAATCGGCGATCTTGGTGACCGGCATCTCGAACGAGGTCCGAGCGGCCAGCCAGCCTTGATCCGCGTCGGTGGTCCAAGCACTGCCGGTGGAAGCAGCTGAAGTCTCCGCCGTCGGGTCCACGAGCCACTCGGACACCATCCGGGCGAAAATCGGCATCGTGGTCGGGGCAGCGAGTACGCCGTTCGAGTTGCCCTCTCCCGCGCCGTCAGCGCGCGCCGATGCGCGAGCAGAGAGCCCGTCACGGGTGCGCGAGGAGAAGAACGCCGCAGTATTTGTCGGCGTCGGGGCTGAGAGCCGGTGCCGTGGCGGCGGGGTTGTCGACGGGTGTGGACCCACCGGGATCTCGGGACCCTGTGCCGGCGAGGTGAATTCCGGCGAAGGAGTACGCACGGGAAGGGACGTCGATGCGCTTGTGCCTTCGGGATCGGGCAGAGGAGCGAAGGACGACACGGAGGTGGCGGGTGCAGCAGTGGTCGGAGTCGAGGTACTGACCGCCGGTACTCCACTTGTGCCCGGAGTGCGACGTGGCAACCCCGAATGCGCTGTTGTCGTGGGAATGGATTGCGGTGTGATCGGGGCGAACGTCTCAGTCCGGTCGGTGCTGTTGCTGGGCGTTCGACGCGGGAGATCTGCGAAACTTCTGGTCGCAGGCTGCGGGGGTGCCAATTCGGTCGGGACGGGCTTTGACCAGGACGGTTCAGACGGTGCGGGCGGCGGAGTCCGATCGAGCGTGGGCACGGGTCCGGTTCGCGGCGTGCGGATCTCGGGTCCCCGAGAAGAATCGAGTATCGACGTCGGTAGGAGCACCGTTGCGGTGATGCCGCTGTGCGTCGACGACGTTGCCGTCGGGCGCAGGCGCACAGAGATGTTGTAGCGACGACTGATTCGGCTCACGACGAACAAACCCATGCGACGCGCTGTATCCGCGCTCATCTCGCCGCCGGCGGCGAGGCGCTCGTTGGCATCGAGGATATCGGCAGGCGACATGCCGATACCGAGATCTGCGATCTCGACGATCATGGAGCCGTCGATGGTGCGGGCAGCGTTGATGGAGACGGTGGTCTCCGGCGGGGAGTACCGCAGAGAATTGTCGAGCAGTTCAGCGATGAGGTGAACGACGTCCGGGGCAGCATGACCGGTGACGACTCCGGGCGGTATCTGCCCGAGTTCGACGCGTCGATATTCCTCGACGCCTGATACCGCCGCACGAAGGATATCGCCGAGAGCGACGGGGGCGGTTCTGGCGCGGCGTACATCGGTTCCGGCGAGAACCAACAAGTTGTCGCCGTTTCTACGCATTCTCGCGGCGATGTGGTCGAGCCGGAACAGATTCCCGAGGCGACGAGGGTCGTCTTCGTCCTGCTCCAACTGTTCGATCAAACCGAGTTGCTGGTCGACGAGGGACTTGTTACGCCTCGACAGCGTTTCGAACATGTCGTTGACCTGGCGCCGCAGGGTGGCCTGCTCGCCGGCCAGCGTGATGGCCTGACCGTGCATGTCGTCCACCGCGCGTGCAAGCTCGCCGATTTCCTCGTGGGTGCGGATCGGTACACGGGCGAAGTCGACGTCGTCGATACTGGCACCTGCGCGAATTCGTTCGATCGCGTCGGGGAGTCCGCGTCGTGCTGCTTGCAATGCGGCAAATCGCAGCCGACGGATCGGATCGATGAGCGATCGGCTGATGACGAGGGCGATGGCCAGTGCCAGCAGGACCGCGCCGAGCACGATTGCAGTGTCACGAAGTGCTGCGGTTCGTGCTGCATTGGATTCAGCGGTGACGGTATCGCCGAACTCGGTGACGGTGGTGTCGGTCAGGCTGTTGTACTGGTCGTTTCCGGATTTCAGATCGGTACCGACGCGGCTCCCCAGAGGAGAGGTCGACGGGGTTGATCCGAGTGCGTTGATCCGGTTCTGAGCGGAGTTGCTGAGGGTCCGGACGGTGTCGTTGCTCCCGTCGATGGCGAGAATGTTGTTCAGAGCGACCAGTTCGGCACCGGCGGCACTGACCATCGAGGTACGAGCCTGCTGGTCCGGATCACCTGAGCCGAAGAGGATTCGTTGTTCGGCCAGTGCTCGTCGCGCATCCCAGAGTGCTGAGAGTCGGCCACCCTCTTCGCGCAGCGCCGGACGCTGAGAATGCTCGACGACGCTGGTGAAGGTGCTCGAGAGTGCGCGAGAGACTTCGCCGACCCGCGAAACCAAGCGTGCGGGAGCCACCGCGCCGGCGGCGACCTCCTCCGTGATGGAACGGCTCTCTGCGAGCGCCGAAGTCACTTGGTCGTTGAGATCGTCGTCGGACTGGAACGCGCGCGCGGCGTCGACCAGTTGATCCATTGCGTCCGAAACCGCTTGTGTGGCGGGGCCGGTGTCAGCGCGTGCCGATGCGGCTTCGGCGAGCTCGTACAGCGCGGATTCGAGATTGATCGCGGCGGGCACAGCGAGGGCGCGCTCGGACGAGGAACTCAGCTGTGCGGCTTCTTCGAGTTCCGTCTGAACGCGAAGGGCTCCGAGGACGACGGCGACGATCATCGGCAATGCGAGAACGGCGATGACCTTCCATCCCAGGCGCCATTCGCCGATCGACCACCAAGAGGTTGTCGTGTGTGAATCGTGTTTCATGCGGAACATGGCCCCTTCACGTCAACCCCCCGTGGGTCATTGCCCGAACCCCTTCGATCCGGTTTGACCAGAAGGGGTAGTTAGCTGAACGGTAACAGACTGTTCGCTGGCTCGCTACATCCCAGTTGGCTTCTTGGATCGCCGATGACTATATCCGGATTGTAAGGCCAGGTGAAAGGGTAAACGGACAAGTGCGGCGAATGGGATAGCCGGAAAGTCCAATTTGGTAGCTCGGCGAGCGGTGCTGCCCGGGAATTCGTGGAACTCACGGCAAGCATCTGGCTCGTGTCCCGACATCGAGGACACGTCCGAACGAGGCGCACACGCATGTCAGAATGTGGAAACCGCACCGATGACCGAATTGAACTTGGAGCCATAGTGAGTGGAACTGCTCGCGACGCGTTGCGCGCGATCGCCGAACTGCTCGCCCCTGACAGCGCTGTTGTCATCGATCGTGTGACTCTCGCGATCGACCAACCGGAACGGTATGTCGAAGTGCAGAACGAGTTGTACTCACAGACGCTCGAGAAGCCACACCCGGAAATGGCGTGGTTTGCTCTCGTCGACGCATTGCACGAACAAGAACGCCTGGTCTGGGTGGACTGGAACGAGGATGCTGCCGAGGTTCTGGGTCAGCTGCGAGTGCTCACGTCGGCGCCGGCGGGATCGTGGGAGTGGGCGGACAGTCTTGTCGTGGCCTTCGATCGAGCTGCCGGACTCGAATCGCTTCTCGCCCGTATCGGCGACAACATCACCGATACGGGCGTTTCACTTGCCTGGCTCGACAGCGACAGCGATACGTTTCTCCTCGCGCTCGTCCCGAGTGTTCACGGTGCAACGCTCGTCGAACTCGCGCTGGCAACCGGGCACTGCGTGCGCGTGTTCTAGAGTCTCAGCGTTTGCCGAGCAGGCGGCGCAATCCTTCGATTCGATCGCTCAGTCTGGGCGGCGTGCGCTCGGGATCCATCAGTGCATTTTCAGCGAGCACGTGGTCTTCGCCGTCGACTGTGTTCCGGTCGAATTCGCGCAGACTGCGAGCGTCGGAGGTCGAGAGAGCGCGAACCGTCGACAACAGTGACTGCTCACCCGACGCGTCGTCGACTTCTTCCTCGGTGACGTCGAGGTGCTCGCTGAGTAGCCGGCGCCTCAATCCGATGATCGAGGCGCGCAACTCGACATCTGCGTCGTCGTCGGATTCGACGGCGATGTCGCACTCGGTGTCGAAGCCCATCGAACGGTTGTTGAGATTCGACGACCCGATTCGCAGGAGGCGATCGTCCATCACGAGAACCTTGGCATGTACGTAAATGGGTGCGCCAGAGGAGGTCACGGGATAAAACGCACCGAAACGGTCGTGGATGTCAGCGGACCACAGCAGATGCAGCAGGTCGTGGCGCGCCCCGTCCATCGCCTTTTGTTCCAGCCAACCGTCGGCGTTGCGCGGAATGACCAGAACGATTTCCGGTCCGTCGTCCTCACGCAGGCGCGCGGCAATCGCCTCGGCCAGCGTGCGTGAGGCGAGGTACTGGCTTTCGATGTACAGCGTGTGTTCGGCGCCGGCGATGGCGGCGAGATACAACGCCTCGATCTCACGAACCTCCGCGCGCTCGCCGAGTTCCGGCAATGTTCTGGCGACGGCTACGTCGACCACCCGCAAGGTGGGAGCCAAATTGACGGGCCACGGAGTCGCAGTGCTCTTGACCGGTGTCAGATCCTCGCCGGTTGCGGATTTCCAGCGTGCCCGCGCCAATTCGCCGATGGCCGCAGCCGCATTGCCGTCGACCGCCGTGGTTGCGTCATGCCAAGGGCCGTAACGCCTTCCGCTCGGCGTGATTCGATAATCGTTTCGGTCGACGTGATCCGAGGTGTCCCAGCGGTCCACAGTCATGTCGATGCCGCCGCAGAACGCCAGAGCGTCGTCGATGACGATGATTTTCTGATGGTGCGCCGCACCAACCGGGTGGGCGCCGTCGATCTCGAACCGTAGGCGCTCGTCGGTTAGCCAGTTGGACACGAAGACGGGAGTCATGCCGCGGCCGATTGCGGTGAACGCGCCGATGTTCCATTTGAGTACGAGGATTTCGAGGTCGGGTTTCTCGCGGACGAGCCAGCGGAGGAACATTCCCAACCGGTTGGGGCCGTCGAGAGTCTGCTCGCCTGGTTCGAGTTTGATGCGCGTGTCGAAGTCCCAGCCGATCAACATGATTCGCTTTTCAGCTTGCAGCATTGCGGACTTCGCATGATGAAAGTAGTCAGCGGCGTCGACGATGCAGGCAAGATTGTCCGCCGGTTCGATGCGCCAGCAGGTTTCGCCCGGAACAAGGATTCTGTTCATTCGCCGATTCCCAGGTACGCGGTCAGTTCGCGCGCTGCCGCTTGGCCGGCGCGGTTGGCTCCGATCGTCGACGACGACGGTCCGTATCCCACCAGGTGCACGCGAGGGTCGGCTTCGACCTGCGTGGCGAGGCGCCCGGTCATCGGGATTCCGCCACCCGGTCCGCGCAGGTGCAACGGCGCCAGGTGATCGAGTGAGCTACGAAAACCGGTGCACCACAAGATGACATCGGCGTCGACGACGGTACCGTCGGCCCACTTCACGCCGTTCGGAAGAATTTCGGAGAACATCGGCAGTCGATTCATCACACCACGCTCTCGCGCTGCCTGGATGGCAGGCGTTACCGGGAGGCCGGTCACCGAGACAACGGATCCCGGTGGCAGGCCGCGTCGTACACGATCTTCGACCATGGCAACCGCAGCGCGGCCGATGTCCGGCGTGAACGGCTCGTCGCGGAACTCGGGTTCGCGCCGCGTCACCCAGGTAGTGGTCGTGACGCGTGAGATCTCGTCGAGCAGTTGGACAGCCGAGATCCCGCCGCCGACCACGACGACATGTTTGCCTTCGAACTCGGCAGCGGTTCGATAGTCCTTCGTGTGCAGTTGTCGGCCACGGAACGACTCGGCCCCGCGATAGTGGGGGATGAAGGGCCGCTCCCAGGTCCCCGTCGCGTTGATCAAGCCTCGCGCCGCGAATACTCCCCGGTCGGTCTCGATCCGCAGGCGCTCTTCCCTCGGACACACCACTCGCGTGTGTACCGGGCGGTGGACGGGAAGTTCGAATTGCTTTTCGTACAGTTCGAAGTAGTGGGGGACCGCCACCGATGCAGGCACCTGTTCGGCGTCTGTACCGGTGGTTTCCGCGAAGGACATTCCCGGGAGGTCATGGACGCCGTTGACGGTGCTCAGTGTCAGGCTCGGCCAACGGAACTGCCACGCCCCGCCCGGCCCCGACGCATGATCGAGCACCACGAACCCCGATTCGGGCTCGATTCCGAACTTGCGCAGGTAGTACGCGGCGGAGAGTCCGGCCTGTCCGGCGCCGATCACCACCACGTCAACCGGGTGTGGTTGCTGTGCGGCAAGGTCGTCTGTACTCATCGGTAATCTAACCTCCTGATGTACAGAACTTAGCTGCAGAGAAGTATGCGGACGGTATCGGCGCCTCGGAACATCCCTGTGTCGAGCCTTCCAGAAACGAAAGTGAGCGGACATGATCGGGTTCTCCCGTGACGGCAACGTCGTGACCATCGAGTTGCAGCGTCACGAGCGTCGTAATGCGCTCAGCGCGGAACTCTGCATCGCAATACGGGACGCGATGAACGCGGCGGTAGCCGAGCACGCGCACGTCGTCGTCATCACCGGTGAGGGATCGGCGTTCTGTGCAGGCGCGGACCTTTCCGGCGACGTCTACATGGAGGGCTTCACCGATCGTCTGTTCGAGATGCTTCGCTCTATCGACACGGCGCCCATCCCCGTCATTGCCGCTGTCAACGGTCCGGCCATCGGCGCGGGCACGCAACTGGCCATCGCGTCGGATCTTCGCGTCGTAGCGCCGAGCGCTCGCTTCGGAATCCCGGCCGCCACCCTCGGTGTCTCGGTGGACAAGTGGACGATGCGTCGGCTCGCGTCGCTGGTCGGCGGCGGTCCCGCGCGCACCATTTTGCTCGGCATCGAACAGATCGGCGCCGAAGAAGCCTTCACTCGCGGCCTCGCCAACAAAATTGGAACCCTCGACGACGCTCAGGAATGGGCACACCGCATTGCAAATCTCGCACCGCTGTCGTTGCGGCACATGAAGATGGTTCTCAACGACGACGGCACCATGGAGGAGCAGTCTCCCGAGCAGCTCGACGCGCTTCACGCCGCCTGGCTCAGCGAGGACGTCCAGGAAGCCCGCGCTGCCCGCATCGAGAACCGCCCTCCCGTATTCAAGGGTAAGTAAAGCTGGTTGCAGGGAAAACAGGCGCCGGGCACGCAGGGCAGATAGTGGCTACGCTCGTCTGAATGAAGAAGACGACGGTTCTCGGAGTTGCTGCTGTTGCCGCGGCGACGGGGTGGGTGGCGCGAGCCGCATGGGGCATCCCGACGCAGATCGGGGCCTCGCGAAACACGGTGCAACCGTATGCGGCGATGTCCCCGCGATACCGGGACCGCCAGTTCCACAACTCGGAGCCCAGCAGCACACTGGTTCCGGGCACCGATGTCGGAATGTTCAAGTCGATGGCCACGCGAGGGTCGACGGGTCGGCCGCGTCGGCCGATTCCGTTGGCCACTCCGCTGGCACCGGCGGCAGCCGGCGACGCGGCGGTGACGTGGTACGGCCATTCGAGCGTTCTCGTCGAGGTCGACGGCTACCGCGTTCTCGCCGATCCGGTGTGGAGTGAACGCGTATCACCCTCGGCCACAGTAGGTCCCGCACGCATGCACCCCACTCCGGTGGCTTTGACCGAACTGCCTGCAGTGGATGCGATAGTCATCTCTCACGATCACTACGACCATCTCGACATGGCTACGGTCAAGACCCTGACTCGTACACAGACCGCTCCGTTCGTCGTGCCGATCGGTATCGGTGCGCACCTGCGGCACTGGAAGGTGCCCGAGAACCGGATCGTGGAACTGGACTGGGACGAGTCGACCAAGATCGGCGACCTGGTCCTCACGTGCACGGAGGCTCGTCACTTCTCCGGTCGTGGCCTTGTCCGGAACACGACCCAGTGGGCGTCGTGGGTATTCGCCGGGCCGAAGCACCGGGTCTTCTTCGGTGGTGACAGCGGATACACATCACGTTTCGAACAGCTGGGTGAAACCTATGGGCCTTTCGATCTGACGCTTCTCCCCGTCGGTGCGTACGACGTGCGCTGGCCGGACATCCACATGAATCCGGAAGAGGCAGTGCAGACGCACATCGACCTCAACAAGGGCGACGGGTCGCGCGGTGTCTTCGTCCCGATTCACTGGGCGACGTTCAACCTCGCGTTTCACTCGTGGTCGGAGCCGATCATTCGCCTCGACGAGTCGGCTGCAGATGCGGGCACAACAGTGTCGGTCCCGATGCCGGGCGGCAGGATCGACGCGTTGTCACCGACACCGCCGTCGAAGTGGTGGATACCGCTGGGCTGAGCGGCGAAGTGTCGCGGACGTGGTTGCCTGTCGAGTCGCACCCTGATTAGTTGCTCCGGGTGCGTAATCTTTGACCATGGCTCACGAGCACACCAGTTCAGAAGAGACAGCAGTGGCGGTAGCGCCTGAGCGATTGCCGGACGACGTCGACGTCGCCCGCGGTCTGACCGCCGATCAGGTTGCAGCAAGGATCGCGTCGGGACAAACCAACGATGTACCGGACCGGGCGTCCCGCTCGGTCAAGGACATCATTCGCGGCAACGTCTTCACTCGCATCAACGCGATCCTGACCGTGTTGTTGGTGATCGTGCTCGCGACGGGTTCGATCATCGACGGCATGTTCGGACTGCTGATCATCGCGAACAGCGGTATCGGCATCATCCAGGAGATCCGCGCCAAGCGCACGCTCGACGCTCTGGCCATCGTGAGTCAGGCCAAGCCCATGGTCAGGCGTGACGGCGTCGCCGTGGCGATGGCGCCCAAAGATGTTGTGCTCGACGACATTATCGAACTCGGATCCGGTGACCAGATAGTCGTCGACGGTGAGGTGGTCAGTTCGGCTGCACTCGAGGTCGACGAATCGCTGCTCACCGGTGAGGCCGATCCGGTTCACAAGGCGAGTGGCCAGCAAGTGTTGTCGGGCAGTTTTGTTGCCGCGGGCAGCGGTGCATACCGCGCCACCAAGGTCGGCGGCGATGCATACGCGGCCAAGCTGGCCGAAGAGGCGAGCAAGTTCACCCTCGTGCATTCCGAACTGCGTAGCGGCATCGACAAGATCCTGAAGTTCATCACCTACCTGATGATTCCGGCGGGTGCGCTGATCATCTTCAATCAGCTCTTCACGATCGGCCTGCCGATCCGACCGGCACTCAACGGCATGGTGGCAGCTCTGGTTCCGATGGTTCCCGAAGGCCTTGTGCTCATGACGTCCATTGCATTTGCGGTCGGTGTGATCCGGTTGGGCAAGCGCCAGTGCCTCGTTCAGGAGTTGCCGGCGATCGAGGGTCTGGCTCGTGTCGACGTGGTGTGCGCGGACAAGACCGGAACGCTGACCGAGAACGGTATGCGGCTGTCCGAGGTCGACGTCGCACCGGGTGGATCGGGGGAGACTGCGGTCAAGTCCGCGTTGAGCGCGATGGCCGCGTCCGACCCTCGCCCCAACGCGAGTGTCCTGGCGATTCGCGAGTCTCTCTCCGACGACTCCGGGTGGGGCGAAGCGACAGCGGTGGCGCCGTTCTCCTCGGCGAAGAAGTGGAGCGGCCAGTCGTACGGCAGTCACGGCAACTGGGTACTCGGTGCCCCGGACGTGCTGCTCGATCCCGACTCGGAAATGGCCCGCAAGGCCGAGGAAGTGGGTTCGAGCGGACTTCGTGTCCTCATGCTCGGCAGCAGCGACCTCCCCGTCGACGACGCCGACGCACCGGGCACCGTCACCCCCGAAGCTCTGGTCGTGCTCGAGCAGAAAGTGCGCCCGGACGCCCAGGAGACGTTGGAGTACTTCGCCAGCCAGAAGGTCGCGGTCAAGGTCATTTCCGGCGACAACGCGGTTTCCGTCGGCGCCGTTGCCGGATCCCTCGGACTCGAAGGCGGCGACCGTCCCATCGACGCGCGAGAGCTGCCCAGCGATCAGGAAAAGCTGGCGGACACTCTCGACGGAGCAACGACGTTCGGTCGAGTGCGACCGGATCAGAAGCGGGAAATGGTCGCGGCCTTGCAGTCTCGCGGACATACCGTCGCGATGACCGGTGACGGCGTCAACGACGTGCTCGCACTCAAGGACGCCGACATCGGAGTCTCGATGGGGTCGGGCAGCCCGGCTACCCGAGCCGTGGCCCAGATCGTGCTGCTGGACAACAAGTTCGCGACGCTCCCGTACGTCGTCGCGGAAGGCCGCCGAGTGATCGGCAACATCGAGCGTGTGTCGAATCTGTTCCTGACCAAGACCGTCTACTCGGTGGTGCTTGCGTTCCTGATCGGCATCACCGGCGTCCTGTCCCAGGTCTTCGACTTCGAACCGCTGCCGTACCCGTTCCTGCCCCGCCACGTCACGATCGCAGCGTGGTTCACGATCGGTATCCCGGCCTTCATCTTGTCTCTGGCACCCAACAACGAGCGCGCGCGAACCGGTTTCGTCTCGCGCGTGATGCGTCTGGCGTTGCCGTCGGGCCTGATCATCGGCATCACCACGTTCATCTCCTACGTATTGGCTTACCAAGGCCCGGACCAGACGGAAACCCAGAAGATCCAGGCCGGAACCAGTGCGCTCATCACGTTGATCATGATCGCCGTGTGGGTTCTGGCCGTCGTGGCTCGGCCGTACGTCTGGTGGAAGCTCGTTCTGATCGGCGGGTCGGTGGCCGGATACCTCATCCTGTTCGCGCTGCCGTTCACCCGTGAGTTCTTCAAACTGGATCCGAGCAACGTCGCTGCGACGACGCTCGCGATCACCCTCGGCGCGATCGGCGTTGTACTCGTGGAACTCTCGTGGTGGATCAGCGCACGCCTGCACGGGGAGAAACGAAAGATGTTCGCGACACCCGACGACCTGCCCGGCGAGCATCACCATGCCCACAGTGAGTGAGTAGTTTCAGCGCCTGAACATCTGCACCCAGGCAATGCGATCGCCGCCGCGCTTCTTGGCTCGGTACATCGCATTGTCTGCGTGCTCGATCAGTTCGTTGACAGCTCGATCCGGTAAGTCCGTCTCGGGACTCAGATAGACGCTGACGCCGGTACTGGCGGACACAGGATAGGGATCGGAGTCGGACGAGACCGCCGAATGTATCTCGGTGGCGACCTGCTCGATGTCTCCTCGATCGACTCCGCGCAGGACGACGAACTCGTCTCCACCGATTCGAGCCACCACCGCATCGGGGCCGGCGGCAGCGATGAGGCGGTCGGCGACAGCGGTCAACGCGTCGTCGCCCGCGACGTGCCCGTGCGTGTCGTTGAGGTTTTTGAACGAGTCGACGTCGATGAGTAGTGCGATCAGAGCCTGCGTTCGATCACTGCGCAGCAGATGCTGTGCCTCGTCCTGGAGTCCGCGGCGATTGAGTGTCGCGGTGAGGTAGTCCCGGTGGGCGTTGCGTGCGTCGTCGGTCAGGCGCAGCCAGACGATCTGCAGAATCCATGCGGTGGAGAAAACCACACCGGCAACCATCAGATAGAGATTCACGACCACCCAGGCGTCGTTGACCGGCTCGGACATCGCCATGGCAGCGAGCGTCGTGCAGACAGCAAGAGCCCAACCGATGTGGCTGATGGCAACGCGAGGGCTGTGAACTATCGCCGCATAGAAGCCGATCATGATGAACAGGATGCAGCCGATGGTTCCGACGAAAGCGGTGCGTACGGCGAAGAAGAGAGTGACGGCGAGCCACAGGTCGGCCCAGACGACAAAGGCCACGGATTGTCGCCAAGTTGGCCACGATTCGTTACGCGCCCAGCGGTAGCCCGCATAGGCGCCACTGATAGTTCCGAGGGCGAAGATCGACCGCGCCAGGGCGGTGTCGGAACCGAAGCGGCTCAACTGCATGGTCGCCGCGATCAGGGCGAAGAGAAAACACCACACCGCGACTAATTTGCGTCCGGGAACGGTCAGCCCGCGAGTGTCGAGGAATCGGGGGAGCCAGGTGTAATCGGTGCGATCCGACCACCACCGGGACAGCAGTTCACGCGTGGGGTAGGGGTCGCTCCCCGTCCCGCGCAGTCCTGCATTCAAACCGGGCACCTGTCGATGTCGATGGGTGGTCAATCAGCTATTGGTGGGTTAACGCTACCTCGAGTTGCGCACGGCTCGAACGCACGGACCTGCTTTCTGGCGCAGAGGCCGTCGACCTGTGAGAATCGAAGGGCGCGGAGGAACGATTCCGCCGAAGGATGTGCGTCAGCACCGGGAGAGGACACGGACATGGGTTTCTTGGACAACGTCAAGGGATTGGTCGAAAAGGGCCAGGAGCTCGCAGCGGAGAACTCCGACAAGGTTCACGACGCTATCGACAAGGTCGCCGACATCGCCGACGACAAAACCGGCAACAAGTACGGCGATCAGATCGACAAGGCAGCTGAGGCCGCCAAGAAGGCTGTTCCCGAAAAGCAGTAATACCGGATTCGGCATACCGTTTTTCGGTAGCACCGTTGCTCAGGGGCCCGTCACCGAAAAGGTTGCGGGCTTCTGTGCGTCCGCTAGGTGAACTCCCAGGGTCGGCGGGCAGAATGAACGCGTGAACTTCACCTGGATTCTGCTGGTCGTCATTGCCGCCATCGCAGTCACCGGGCTGTCCAATCGACGAAACCTGCAGGCTCCGCTGGTTTTGGTGACGGTAGGTTCGGTCGCATCCTTCATACCCGGTATGCCGCGGCCGGAACTCGATCCCCACGTCATTCTCGGTGTGGTCCTGCCGCCGCTTCTCTACTCGGCCGCTCTGAAATTCTCGGTGGCGACCTTCAAACGCAACTTGGCCCCGATCTTGCGCCTCGGCGTCGGAATGGTGTTGGTGACGGCGTTCGTGGTTGCCTTCTTCGCCGAATGGATGGTGCCCGAGTTCACGATCGGCGCCGCCCTGGTGCTCGGGGCCGTGATCGCGCCGACCGACGCCGTCAGCGCGGTGGCGGTCGGTCAGAAGCTCGGGCTCCCGAAACGGGTGATCGCCATCCTGACGGGCGAGGGGCTCGTCAACGACGCCACCGCGCTCACGCTCTTCACCGTCGCCGTCGCAGCAGTGACCGGAACGCGAATTGCCACCGATTCGCCCCTGTTGTTCTTCGCGTACGAAGTGATCGGCGGCGTTGTCGTCGGCTTGGTGCTCGCGTTTGTCGTCAAGTTCGTTCGTGCCCGCATGTACGACTCTCCACTGGAAACCGGCTTGGGGTTGGTGCTTCCGTTCGCTGCCTACCTGGCCGCCGAAGAACTACACGCGTCCGGTGTTCTGGCCGTTGTGGTCGCTGGTCTGGTGATCGGGCACTATTCGACGGACGCGTCGATCATGACGCGATTGCAGGAGCGCTCGGTGTGGTCGAGCCTGGACACCCTTCTCGAGATGTTCGTCTTCGCGTACATGGGGCTCCAGCTGAGCTTCGTGATCGACGATGTTGTCGCCGACGGACTTCCGGTGCTTCACGTGTTCGCGTACGGTCTCGCAGTCCTGGCCGTTGTCATCGTGATTCGGCCGGTGTGGCTGTTCCTGAGCTACTCGCGTGTGCGATTCGGTGTAACCCTGCGCCGTGATCGCGAGAATCAACTGACGTGGAAACAGAATCTGGTGGTCTCGTGGGCGGGAATGCGCGGCGTCGTCACTCTTGCTGCGGCCGGCGGTATCCCGTTTGCACTCTCGTCCGGCGAGCCGTTCCCCGGACGCGGCGTCATCCAGGCGATCGCGTTCATCGTCGCGGTCGGGACATTGCTCATCCAGGGATCTACCTTGCCGTTCATGATCCGTCGCCTCGACGTCGCGGATCCTTACGAGCAGTTGCGCACGCAGGAACAGATGGAGTTGGCCCGCAACATTTCTCGCAAGGCGGGAGAGAAGGCGTTGGCAGACGCGGCCGCGCACCCTCCGCCGGGGATCGACGGGAAGGAACTGCAGGCGATCGTCGAACGCGTACGACGCTCGATGCAGGCGAGGCTTCAACTCCAGGAGGTCGACGAGGACGCCGATCGCGAGGCCGCCTTGTGGAATGCGGGAGCTCTGTTCGACAAGTTCAGGCATCAGTCACTGCGCTCGCAACGAGTTGCGCTGATCGCCGCACGTGACGACGGAGATCTCGACGACGAGGTATTGCGTACCGTATTGGAAGGACTCGACATCGAAGAGGCCGCAGCAGAGGAACGTGTCAGGCGTCGCCGAGCAGGTAGCGGTGCAGGCAAATAGAGGGGAACACTGCGTATGACTGTTCGGAGTTCGCGGGTTCGCGCAGTCTGGGGAGTCGTGGTGGCGAGCGCACTTCTCGTGAGCGTCGGCTGCGGATCGGATGCCTCGCCGGATGTCTCCGTCACCGACACCTCGACCACGACAACCCCGTCGGTCGAGAGCAGTGCGCAACGTGGCGTCGTGTTCGACAGTGAACCCTTCACCAGCACAGCCGAAGTGGCGGCGTCCGGAGCAAGCGCGGTGAAAATCCTGTACGGCTCCACCTCCGGTATCGACGGCCGAGAGACTCAGGTGTCGGGAACGGTGTTCACGCCGCCTGGAACTCCGCCGGAGGGCGGTTGGCCGATCGTCTCCATCGGCCATGGCACGACGGGTATTTCGGACGACTGCGCGCCGTCGGCCTCGCCGACCCTGTTCGGCACGATCGGCCTGGTCGCGCCGTTCCTCGACTCGGGATACGTGGTCGCTGTCTCCGACTTCGAGGGCCTCGGCACTCCGGACCCGCATCCTTACCTGCAACCGGACACCGCGGCGTTCAACGTCATCGACGCGGTTCGAGCGGCGCGCAACGTCGTTCCGGACACCGCGACTCGTTGGGCAACTCTGGGGCTGTCCCAAGGCGGGCAGGCATCCTGGGCAGCAGCCGAGGAAGCCGACACCTACGGCGACGGACTCGAATTCGTCGGTGCAGCAAACCTGTCCCCGGCAGCGGACATCTCGCCGATCATCTCGAGTGATTCCGAGGTGAATCTGTCACTGCCTCAGCAACTGCTGCTGCCCTATGTACTCGAAGGGCTGTCCCTCACCCATCCGGACCTCGAACGAACCGACTACGTGCGCGGCGCATTCGAGCAGAACTACGACCTGCTCACCTCGTGCCTGACCTCTCGGGCGACGGAGAAGTTGGGTCTGGTCGGAAAGGTGACGCCCGCCGACACGCGGCCGGCTACCGCCGAGGATGCGGACCGAATTCACGCGTGGCTCAGCGACGTTGCTCTTCCCCGTCAACGCGCGAGCGGTCCGATGTACGTAGTCGTCGGTACCAATGACAACCTGATCCGTCCGGAATGGACCGAGGCGGCAGTCGAACGCGCCTGCGCCGACGGTGACGTCATCGAATTCCAGGCGCGACCGGGTGAAGGTCATGCGGACGGCGCCGCTGTGCCGGGAGCTGTCGCGTGGGTGAAGGATCGATTTGCAGGTGTTCCGGCACCGAATACCTGCGGGTCGTGAATCGATGACGCCGTTGGAGCGAATCCGCGCTCTTGCACTGGCATTGCCGGAGGCGACCGAGCGGGTCAGCCACGGTGAAGCGTCGTGGTTCGTGCGCAAGGCGCCGCAGTTCGTCACCATGGCAGATCACCACCACGACGATCGCGTCGCGATCTGGGCCGCGGCCCCACCTGGGGCGCAGGCAGATTGGGTCAGTCGTGACCCGTCGAGGTTCTTCGTCCCTCCGTACGTGGGTGGCCGGGGATGGATCGGCGTGTACCTCGACGTTCCGAGTGCCGACGAGACCGAGGACGAGAAATTCTGGAACGACGTAGCCGACGTCGTCGAAGATGCGTACCGCACGGTGGCTCCGAAAACACTGATACGGAAACTGGACGAGGACTCGCCTTGAGTCCGGCCGTGGTCGCGCTTCTCAGCGTGCTGATTCTCGCAGTGGCCGGGGCGCTGACGGCTGTGTGGATGCGCACCAGACGTGAGGTGACCACCCCCACCGAACGTGCAGTCCATGCCGCTCTCCATACGGCTTCGCTTGCCGCGCGGCCACTTCGGCGTGGACTCGACGAGAATTCGGCCGCCGAGGCGGCGCCTCACCTACGCGAGCTGACCGGCGGCTCCGGTCTGGGCCTGGCAGACGCGTCGGGAAACCTGTTGGCGTGGGACGGCCGTCACGAAGCGTTGTCCGAACAATTCCATGACGCCGCCATTCGTGCGATCGAAGGCGAACGCCGGGTACTCGTCACGCACTCGGACCTGGTGCGCGGACCGAGCGATCACCATGTGCGAGCGCTGATCGCTCAGCCCCTGCTGATCGAGGACATCGGCGTGGTCGGCGTACTGGGAATCGTCACCAGCGAGGACCCGTGGCCGGGAATGCTCGGAGCGGTCACCGAGGTGGCACGATATGCCTGCAGTCAGATCGAACTCGCCGACCTCGACGCGTCCAGAGCCCTGTTGGATCGAGCCGAAGTGCGTGCCCTGCGCGCACAGATCAGTCCTCATTTCATCTACAACGCGCTCAACACGGTCGCATCGTTTGTTCGAACCGATCCGGCGCGGGCCAGAGAACTGATCCTCGAGTTCGCGGACTTCACGCGGTACTCGTTCCGATCTGCGGGTGAGTTCACCCTGCTTGCCGACGAGCTGCGCAACATCGATCGTTACCTGACCCTCGAACGCGCGCGATTCGGGGAGGCTCTGAACGTCCGCCTTCAGATAGCACCCGAAGTGCTCAACGTGGTTCTTCCTTTCCTTGCCCTCCAGCCGCTGGTCGAGAACGCGGTTCGTCACGGCATTTCGAGTAAGCCGGAGGGCGGGACCGTGAGCATCGTGGCTGCGGACGAGGGACCGGACTGCATCATCAGCGTCGAGGACGACGGTGTGGGGATGGACCCCGAACTACTGCGCTCCGGTTCGCTCGACGCCATCGAGTCGGGATCGGGGCGACCCAGCGCACGAGAAGCTGCTCACGTCGGTTTGGCCAACGTCGACGACAGACTTCGTGCCGCGTTCGGCAACGACTACGGACTCGTGGTGGAGACAGCGCCGGGTGCCGGTACGAAGGTCAGCATGCGTGTTCCCAAGTTCAAGCAGGGTATTCACGTCTGAATCTCGCCTTCGATGATCAGGCTGAAACCGTCGTGGGAACATGGACCTGTTGTGAACGAGACTGACACTGATGCCCAGCTGACCGTCCTTGCCGTCGACGACGAGAAACCAGCCCTCGACGAGCTGGCCTTCTTGCTGCGCGCCGAGGACTCGGTGGCGCACGTTCACACGGCATCGGATGCGACGACAGCGTTGCGGATACTGCGCGGTGGAAGCATCGACGCGGTGTTTCTCGACATCAACATGCCCGGACTCGACGGTCTCGAACTGGCCGGCATCCTCTCCAATTTCGCGACGCCACCGCCCGTGGTGTTCGTGACAGCGCACGACGATCGAGCGGTTGACGCATTCGATCTCGGCGCCGTCGACTACCTACTCAAACCGCTCCGGGAGGAGCGTCTCGCTCAGGCCGTTCAGCGGATCGTGGGGCTCGCCGGGCGCACCAAGAGTGAGAGCAAACCCGAAGCTGCGCCCACGGACGAGGTGATCCCGGTGGAACTGGGCGGTGTCACGACGCTCGTTCAGCGTTCCTCGGTGGAGTGGGTGGAAGCCGACGGGGACTACGCGCGTTTGCACACCGCTGGAAAGTCGCACCTGGTGCGCATCCCGATCTCGACGCTCGAATCACGCTGGGCCGACGCGGGCTTCTTGCGTGTGCACCGCTCCTACCTGGTATCTCTGGCGCTGGTCACCGGCATCCGAACAGTAGGCAGTGGATTGGTGGTCTGTCTGCGCCCGCACGGTGACAAACCTCCCGTCGAGCTTCCGGTCAGTCGCAGACACACCCGTGAACTCAAGGATCGACTGGTTCGTGCGCCCAAGCAGAGTTGGTTGTCGCGGTGACGTCGCAGTCCGACCCTCCGCAGCGTGAGCGCGTTGTGTTGGCGCAACGTAGTGGCGCACGGATCGTGCGAACACGGGTGGAGGTGCAGGAACAGACCGAAGTCGGTGACGCCATGATCCGCGGTCTCGTTCGCGCGCAGTTGGGACTGGCGATTCGCCTTGCCGTCGTGGCAGCCGGGCTCCTGTGTGCGGTGCCGCTGCTGACGCATCTCTTCCCGACGCTGTCGGAGGTCGCGGTCCTTGGCATCCGGTTGCCCTGGCTCGTGATGGGCGGCGCCGTGTATCCCTTGCTGTTGACGACCGGTTGGGTGTTCGTGCGTCGTGCGGAGCGAAACGAGCAGGACTTCAACGACATCGTGGACGACTGAGCGCGGCACTGTGGGAGGACAACCTATCCCGGTGGTGACGGTGCTCGGCATCGTGGCAGCAGCTGTCGCGACGGTGGCTATCGGAATCTACGGCGTTCGGCTCGCTCGTACCACCTCGGACTTTCTCGTCGCGTCCAGAACCGTCAGTGCGCGGTGGAATGCGACGGCCATCTCCGGCGAGTACCTCTCTGCTGCTTCGTTTCTCGGTGTTGCGGGGCTGGTCGCCAAGTACGGCGCCGACGCACTCTGGTATCCCATCGGCTTCACCGCCGGATACCTCGCCCTGCTGCTGTTCGTCGCAGCGCCGCTTCGGCGTTCCGGTGCGTATACCGTCCCCGATTTCGCCGAGTTCCGTCTCGGCTCACCGCGATTGCGCAAGCTCGCGATGCTCGTGGTCGCGATGGTGTGCATCCTGTATTTGATTCCACAGTTCCAAGGCGCGGGACTGACGCTCAATATCTTGCTCGGGGTTCCCAGTTGGATCGGCGGCGTAGCGGTCGGGGTCATCGTCATCGCCAACGTCGTCGGCGGCGGGATGCGCTCGATCACCTTCGTTCAGGCCTTCCAGTACTGGCTGAAACTGACTGCCGTCGCGATTCCCGCTGTGGCACTGACCTTCTACTTCTTCGGCGATCACCACGACGTCGGCGCGTCGATGCCGCCGACGGTCACCACTGCGACGACCGTCGACATCACCACCGACGTCGTCGTCCAGGTGTCCGAGCCGGTGACGGTCAGCGGCGGCACAGTCGACGGGCGAGCGGTCGAAGGCACGATGACCCTGGGGCCGGGGGAGCACACTCTCGGTGAAGGCATGTCCATGGTCCTCGACGCGGGAGCCGCTGTCCCTGTCGTCGCCGGAGCGCCCGCGCAGAACTCTGACTGGATCACCCCGGGTTGGGGTTTCGGTGGGCCGCACCCGATGTACCAGGTGTACTCGCTGATGCTCGCGACCTTCCTCGGAACGCTCGGCCTTCCTCATGTTCTCGTCCGGTTCTACACCAACCCCGACGGCCGGGCAGCCCGTCTGACGTCGCTCGCCGTTGTCGGTCTGGTCAGCGTGTTCTACCTGTTTCCGACACTCCTCGGTGTTTTCGCTCGACTGTACGTCCCGCAACTTCTGATCACCGGCACCTCTGACGCGGCGGTGCTGCTGTTGCCGGGCTCGGTGTTCTCGGGGTGGGGCGGACAACTGCTGGCAGCCCTCGTGGCGTCCGGTGCCATCGCCGCTTTCCTGTCGACGTCGTCCGGATTGCTCGTCAGCATCGCCGGCGTCGTCAGTACCGATGTTCTCCGTGGTCGAGTTCGAGACTTCCGTATTGCAGCGCTACTGGCCGGGGTCGTTCCTCTCGTGCTGTCGCTGGCGGTGGTGTCGGTCGACCTCTCGAGAACCGTCGGTTTGGTGTTCGCAGTCGCTGCGTCGACGCTCTGCCCACTGCTCGTATTGGGTATCTGGTGGCGCGGTCTGACTGCCGTCGGCGCGGGGGCGGGGATGGTTGTCGGTGGATGTGTTGCGGGCACTGCCGCTACTGTCGCCGTCCTGGGTGGTTTGTCGGAGGACGTCCTCGGTGGCTGGCCGGCAGCCATTTTCGCGTTCCCGGCCGCGGTGAGCGTGCCGCTGGCGTTCCTCACGATGATCGTCGTGAGCAAGGTGTCGTCGAAGCAGATACCGGCAGATATTGCGCGAATCTTCACGCGGATGCACGCCCCGGAACGTCTCGGAATGGGCTCCGATCGCGAAGACGATCTCCGCCAACCCTGACTTTCACCGCCCGAACCCTCTGCCGTTGGTCGCGCCTGCCTGACCGTTCGGCGCAGCGCGCGACTGCTCACCGTGTGACTGGCGCCACAGCGTCTTCATGTGACTCCGATCTCACTAACGTCTGTGCGTAGTTCACTTCACACGCGAGGCGAGGAGCCGGCAGTGTCCACAGCAGAAATCAGTGAGGGGTCGCCGCAAGAGCGACGCACCCCGGATGCCCAGGCATTCATAGACATGCAAGCGAGTCCCGAATTCCAGGAACTCCGAACGCGTCTGCGCAAGTTCGTTTTCCCCATCACTGCATTCTTCCTGCTCTGGTATGCGGTGTACGTCGTCCTGGCTACCTATGCCCACGACTTCATGGCCACCAAGGTCCTCGGCAACATCAATCTCGGCATCATCCTCGGCCTCGGGCAATTCGTCACGACCTTCGCCATCACCGCGTGGTACGTGAAGTTCGCCGGTCGTGAGCTCGATCCCCGCTCCGCCGCCATCCGTGAAGAACTGGAAGGTCCCGCACAGTGATCACCACACTCGCCGCGTCCGGAACGGACGTAGGAAACCCAGCCTTCAACATCGCGATCTTCCTCGCGTTTGTCGTCGTGACCATGACGCTGGTGATCCGCGCCAGCCGGACCACCAAGAAGGCGTCCGACTTCTACACCGGTGGTGGGCAGTTCACCGGCCCGCAGAACGGGTTCGCCATCGCCGGTGACTACCTCTCGGCGGCATCGTTCCTCGGTATCGCAGGTGCGATCGCCGTGTACGGCTACGACGGCTTCCTGTACTCCATCGGCTTCCTTGTCGCCTGGTTGGTTGCACTGCTCCTGGTCGCCGAATTGCTCAGGAACACGGGCAGATTCACGATGGCCGACGTGCTGAGCTTCCGACTCAAGCAGCGTCCGGTGCGCATGGCGGCGGCCCTGTCCACTCTGGCCGTTTCCCTCTTCTATCTTCTTGCCCAGATGGCCGGCGCCGGTGGACTTGTCGCGCTGCTGCTCAACATCGACGGCAAGGTGGGACAGTCGATCGTCGTCGCGATCGTGGGTGTGCTGATGATCGTGTACGTCTTGGTCGGCGGCATGAAGGGCACCACCTACGTACAGATGGTCAAGGCAGTTCTGCTGGTTGCCGGAGCCGGAATCATGTTCGTACTCGTTCTGTGGGCAGTGCGCGGCAACTTCTCTCAGTTGCTCGCCAATGCGCAGGACATGGTCAACAGTTCCACCACCAAGGGTGTGCAGGGACGCGACATCCTCGGGCCCGGTGCCAAGTACGGTCTTTCCGGAATGACGAAGCTCGACTTCATCTCTCTCGGAATCGCTTTGGTGCTCGGCACGGCGGGCCTGCCGCACGTGCTGATGCGCTTCTACACGGTGCCCACTGCCAAGGAAGCTCGCCGCTCGGTGACCTGGGCGATCGCGCTGATCGGTGCCTTCTATCTGTTCACACTGGTTCTCGGCTACGGCGCGGCCAGCATGGTCGGACCGGACAAGATCTTGGCAGCGCCTGGTAAGGAGAACGCGGCCGCTCCGCTTCTCGCCTTCGAGCTCGGTGGCACCATCTTCCTCGGCATCATCTCCGCGGTGGCGTTCGCGACCATCCTCGCCGTCGTTGCCGGTCTCGCGATCACTGCTTCGGCGTCGTTCGCTCACGACATCTACGCCAGTGTCATCAAGCGCGGCAACGCAACCGAGGAGCAGCAGGTTCGAGTTTCTCGAATCACCGTCGTGGTCATCGGACTCGTCTCCATCGTTCTCGGCATCATGGCGATGGGGCAGAACATCGCCTTCCTGGTGGCTCTCGCCTTCGCAGTGGCGGCCTCGGCGAACCTGCCCACCCTGCTCTACTCGTTGTTCTGGAAGAAGTTCAACACCACCGGTGCGCTCTTCAGCATCTACGGCGGTTTGATCAGCTGCTTGACGCTGATCGTGTTCTCCCCGGCGGTGTCGGGTAAGCCGTCGTCGATGTTCCCGAACTCCGACTTCGCCTGGTTCCCGCTCTCGAACCCCGGCATCGTCTCGATTCCGCTGGCATTCGTCCTCGGCATCGTCGGTACGTACATCGGACGTAACAAGATCGAAGATCCGGCAAAGCAGGCGGAGATGGAAGTTCGCTCCCTCACCGGCGTCGGCGTCGAAAAGGCTGTCAGCCACTAAGAGGGGCAAAGCCCCGTGCGTCTTTCTGGTACCTCTGGTTACGGAAAAGGCGCACGGGGCTTATTGTTCTGCCATGGCAAAGCTCACAGTGAAAATCGACGTTCCGCTTCCTCCTCAGGAAGTGTGGGACAAGGCGTCCGATCTCAGTGGATACGAAAACTGGCTCGTGGTTCACGACGGATGGCGCAGTGAACTTCCCGAACAACTGGGTGTCGGCACCGAGATCAGCTCGGTCGTGACTGTGAAGGGCCTGCGCAACCGCGTTCGGTGGACCATCAAGAAGTACGACGTCCCGAAGGCGATCTCGCTCAAGGGAGACGGCAAGGGCGGGGTCAAGCTCGGTCTCGAACTCGACGTCAAGGCAAAGGGCGACGGGTCGGAACTCGCGCTGACAGTCGAGTTGGGCGGCGCGCCGTTGTTCGGCCCGATCGGTTCGAGTGTGGCGCGGGCGCTCAAAGGCGATGTGGAGAAGTCGCTGGCCCAGTTTGTCCAGATCTACACCTAAGTTGTGGAGATTTCCACATCGAGCTACTTCACCGCTAACGTGAGTTAGGATTCTTTTCGGCGGGATAAACCGGGCATCGGTTGGTTATTGATGCGGGTCCCGCCGGAAAGGATTCGATCAATGTCGTCTCGTCATGGGTACGGCGCACCACCTGCGTCCATGCCTCGATCCGTGCAGGTTCTGATCGGACTCTTGGCAGTAGTCGCAGTCGGTGGAACCGCAGCATTCGCCGTGACGTTCAAAAGCGTCAGCGACAAGGGAGAACTCGGTGCGAGTGCTGTCACAGCTGCGACGGCAACCAGCTGTGAGAACCCGGAAACCGTGACCGTGGCCGCCGATCCGTCGATCGCCTCGGGACTCGAAGCTGTCGCCGCTGCCATCCCCGCTACGGAACTCGGGTGCAGCTCGCTCAGCGTGACGCCGCAAGATCCCGTGCTCACCGTCGCGGCGATCGCCGACGGTTCGGCACCCGCACTGTGGATCCCTGATTCGAGCGAATGGTTGGACAAGGTTTCGGCTAGCGGGCAGGAGATTCGCCGGATCAGCAACTCGGTCGCGTCCACCCCTGTTGTCACTGTCTCGGCGCCGGGTAGCGAGGCACCCGCCGCTTGGACGGATGTCCTCGGCGCTCCAGCACTGCACATCGGCGATCCCCTCACCAGTGCCGTCTCCAGCGCACCGATCGTGGCAGCCTTTGCCGAGGCCCAGTCGCGGGGCGGTGACCTCACGTCCATTTCGGCAGCCCTGGTCCCGGTGGCGCAAGCGCAGTACGGAAATCTGAAGGAAACCGGTTCGACCGGACGCATCCAAACCGTGGACGCGGACGGCGGGACCGCGGTGACGACCGAGCAGACCTTCGAGGCTTATCTCGCCGCACATGCGGACAGTCGACTCACCGCGTCGGTACCGTCGTCCGGTTCGGTCTTCATGGACTACCCGATGGCAAGTGTGGGTGCAGACTCGTCGGCGGTCGACGCCGGCAAACTGCTGGTGGCAGCGCTGACATCGGACACCGGGCGCTCCGTACTTGCCGGCCTCGGGTTCCGCGGCGCGGATCAGGCCCCACCGGTCGCCGGTGGAGTGGGAAGTGTTGGCTCGCTGGTGCCGTCCGATCCGTCTGTGGTCACCAAAGCGCTTGCGCGGTACGAGATTCTGTCCAGGCCTTCCCGCGCGCTGGCAGTTGTCGACGTCTCGGGGTCCATGGACTACATGCAGGACGGGGTCACTCGAATGGCCGCGACGGCGCAGGCCGGTGACATCGCGATCCGAATGTTTCCCGCCAACGCACAATTGGGTCTCTGGGCGTTCTCCGTAGACCTCGGTGACGGGACGGACTACCGCGAACTCGAACCTGTCGCCCGTATGGATGCAACTGAAGGCGACACGGATCATCGGAGCAAACTGCTGTCTCGGATCGACGACCTCTCTTCGATCGTCGGCGGCGGAACAGGTTTGTACGACAGCGTTCTCGCCGCGTATCGGTCCATGCAACAGACCTACGATCCGGCCTCGATCAATTCGGTGATTCTGCTGACCGACGGTGCGAACGATGATCCGTCGAGTATCTCGCTGCAGGAACTTCTCGACACCCTGACTCGCGAGCAGGACCCGACGCGGCCGGTACCGATCATCACCATCGGTGTCACCGATGACGCCGATACCGATGTGCTCGAGCAGATTTCGGCTCTCACCGGCGGCAACAGCCACTTCGCTCCGACACCGGCAGACATCCCGAAGGTCTTCGTCGGCGCGATCAGTGGGCGCGCCGGCTGAACTACTCGAGGACTGGCGCGTCGGCGCTGTCCGTGATCCATTCGGTTGCGAGTCTCTCGAGGGTGCCGTCGGCGTAGAGCGCATCCACGGCGGCAGAGACGCACGCCGTCAGAGGACTGTTCTTCTCGAGCACGAACCCGAAGAATTCGGTGACCGCGTTGGGTCGCGGAAACTGACCCACGATGACCGACCCGGGCAGTTCGTTCTCGGTGATGTGAAATCCGGTCGGGATGTCGACGACCAGTGCGTCGATCTCGCCCGCGGCCAGCGCAGCTTTCGCATCGTCCGTGGTCGCGAACTCGCGTGGCGCAGTGGTCGGAACAATCGTGTCCGTGATCGCCGCGAGGCTGGTGGAACCGGTCTGAGCGCCCAAACGGTAGCCGGCAAGATCCGCAAGATTCTTTGCCTCAGCGGCTTTGCTCCCGCGCGAGGCGATCACCGACTGCGCCACTGCGTAATACGGCGAGCTGAAGTCGACGTTCTCACGGCGATCCCCGGAAACCGTGAACTGATTGACGTCGAAGTCGAAATCCTTGGGGCCTGGTTTCAGTGCGTCGTTGAAGGCGACCGTGGTGAAGCGAACCTGGTCGGCGTTGTACCCGAGCTTGTCGACGACGGCCCGGGCCACCGCCCCCTCGAAGCCCTTGCCGTTGGACGGAGTGTTGTCGACGAACCACGGCGCGTACGCCGGCGAATCGGTGGCGATGGTCAAGACACCGTCTTCGAGGGTGGTCCCGCTCTGGGGTCCGCACTTGTCCACGGCGGTAGTCGAGGGCAGTTTGGTGAATGCCTCGGGAACCGTGGTCGTGGTGTCCGCTGCCGCAGGTGCCTCCGGCTGCGACGAACACGAGCCCAACAAGATCGAGGAAGCGAAGATGGCGGTCACGGCAACAGCGCGTCGTGTCATAGGCACAAGGCCATCTTGCCTGTTTGTCCGGTACGAACGTGACGGGGGTCTCGTGTGAGCGGAGTTCACGCAGCTGAGCGTCGTAGTGCAAGGCGCTCCGACGGTGTCGTCCCACCCCATACTCCGTGTGGTTCAGCCGTGTCGAGTGCAAACGTCAGACAGTCCCGAATGACCGGGCAGCGGAAGCACACCTGCTTGGCGGAATTTTCCCGTGCAGCCCGATTGCGTCCGCGTTCTTCACCCGGCGAATAGAACACCGCGGGGTCCACCGTCTTACAGGTGGCGAACATCCGCCAGTTGTTGTCCACCAACGGCTCCACGGAACTGCGAACTGTCATCGTGGTCTCCTCTCCCATCGAGAATCCAGTCTTGCCCGTGGACTGGCGCAGCGGCAGGTTTCCGATCCACCAGATTTCTACTGCCAGATGCAGCACTATCCAGCACAATGAGGAAATGGCAACGACGGATCGGGGTCAGATCACGCTCGACGGCACAACGGTGTCCGTGACCAATCTGGGCAAGATCCTCTACCCCGAGAGCGGCACCACGAAGGCCGAAGTCATCGACTACTACACCCGTATCGCCGCAGTCATGCTTCCGCATGTCGTCGGTAGACCGGGCACTCGTAAGCGTTGGCCCAATGGCGTGGACGGTCAGTCCTTCTTCGAGAAGAACCTTGCGTCGTCTGCCCCGCAGTGGCTCACGCGTGCGTCGCTGCAACATTCTGATCGTGTCGTCACTTACCCGGTCTTCGATTCCGTTGCATCCCTGGCGTGGCTGGGGCAGCAGGCCGCACTCGAATTGCACGTTCCCCAATGGCGATTCGACGGTTCCGAGCGTGGTCCGGCGACACGACTGGTATTCGATCTCGACCCGGGCGAAGGCGTCGGATTGACCGAGTGCGCCGAGGTGGCGAGGTCGATTCGAGATCTGGTCGCAACTCTGGGGTGGACTGCCTATCCGGTAACCAGTGGTAGCAAGGGAATTCACCTCTACGTTCCACTGGATCGAGCCTTGGACGGCAGCGGTGCGTCGACTGTCGCCAAGCAGATCGCCACCGGACTCGAGAAGCTTCACCCGGATCTCGTCACCGCGACGATGGCTCGAAATGTGCGGGCAGGCAAGATTTTCGTGGACTGGAGTCAGAACAACGCAGCCAAGACAACCATTGCGCCGTACTCGATGCGTGGTCGCGATCAACCCTATGTTGCCGCGCCGCGCAGTTGGGACGAACTCGACGATCCGAAACTACGGCATCTGTTGTTCGACGAGGTTCTGGAGCGCGTCGAATCCGATGGTGATCTGCTGGGCGATCTGGATCCGCCGGTCTCGGCGGCTGTAGCCGACACGTTGACGCACTATCGCAACAAGCGGTCGGCCGACCGGACGCCGGAGCCGATCCCTGCTGCGGTGACCAAGGAGACAGCGGGCAATACCTTTGTGATTCAGGAACATCACGCCAGACGATTGCATTACGACGTTCGGCTGGAGCGGGATGGTGTGCTCGTGTCCTGGGCTGTTCCGAAGGGCGTACCGACCAGTGCCGGAGAGAATCGGTTGGCCGTGCACACCGAGGATCACCCGCTCGAGTACGCCACGTTCTCGGGCACGATTCCGAAGGGGGAGTACGGCGGCGGTTCGATGACGATCTGGGATTCCGGGACGTACGAGACCGAGAAGTGGCGTGAAGACGAGGTGATCGTGCGCCTCAGTGGGAAACGGGTGCAGGGACGCTTCGCGCTGATCCGGACGAAGGGTGACCAGTGGTTGATGCATCTGATGAAGGATCAGAACGCGAGTTTCGGAACGGAGTTTCCCAAGAATCTCGAGCCGATGCTTGCCACCGCTGGAACGCTCGAAGGTCTCGACTCGCAGGAGTGGGCTTTCGAAGGTAAGTGGGACGGGATTCGAGTGATTCTCGAATATCATTCGGGCACAATGTCACTTCGCAGTCGCGCGGGTAACGACAAGACCGGGGACTATCCCGCCCTTGCCGGGTTGGCCGAGGTGCTGGACAGTCATGACGTGGTTCTCGACGGGGAAGTGGTGGCGTACAACGACGCGGGGGTCACCGATTTCGGTCTTCTCCAGCGAGGTGGGGAGCCGGTGTTCCTGGCCTTCGATCTTCTGTACCTCGACGGAGTGTCTTTGCTGCGGAAATCCTACTCGGACCGGCGCACCGTGTTGAATGCGTTGGCGGGCAAGGTCGGTGAGCTCGAGGTACCTCCACAGATCGAGGGCACGGCGGAGAACGCGTTGGAGGTGAGTACCGATGCCGGATGGGAAGGGATTGTCGCCAAACGTCGTGCATCGGTCTACCTTCCGGGGCGGCGTGGGTCGAGTTGGATCAAGGTGAAGAACTGGCGCACTCAAGAGGTGGTGATCGGAGGGTGGCGCACTGGGCAGGGCAATCGAGCACAGGGGATCGGGGCGCTGCTCATGGGAATTCCGGGTGAGGATGGATTGACCTACGTGGGGCGCGTCGGTACAGGCTTCAGTGATCGCGACTTGGAGTCTTTACTTGCGACACTGGAACCGCTGCGTCAGAAGGAAAGTCCGTTCGGGGAGGAACTGCCCGCCGACGACCGCAAGGGAGCAGTGTGGGTGAAACCGGAACTCGTCGGTGAGGTGCGGTTCATGGATTGGACGGCGACCGGACGCCTTCGTCATCCGAGTTGGCGGGGTCTGCGGGAGGACAAGAAACCGGGCGACGTGGTGCGGGAAACAGTGCAATGACGGCCAACGCACCGACGAACGCGACTGCGGCACAGATTTGGATTCCGGTACTCATCGCCGAGGTGTAAGCCTGGTTCGCTGCGTCGGTCAAGGCACTCGCGGGGGGAGCGCCGGCATGGATCTGCGCCGGATCGGCTGTGGAAGTGTCGACTCCGGGTTCGAAGCGGGACCGGAAATCGGTGGCTACGACCGTCCCGATGACGGCGACGCCCAGAACTCCACCCAACTCTCGCACGACGCTGTTGATCGAACTGGCCATCGAAGCCTGCTGGGGCGCAACCGAAGCCATCGACGTGGTTGTGGCCGGAGCCATGACCAACCCCATCCCCGCGCCGACCAGTGCCATGATCGCAGCCAGGATTCCGAACGGTGCGTACCTATCTGCTGCGATCGACAGGACCAACAGTCCCGCGGACATGACTGCGAGACCGCTCGCGATCGAACTGCGCACGCCGAATCGGCCGACCATACGATCGCTGCTGGAGGCGACAGCCGCCATCACTATCGCAAACGGAACTGCACCGTCGCCGGCGACCAATGGACCGTAACCACGAACTAATTGGAGGTATTGCGTGTACGTGAAGAGAACTCCGAAAAGGGCGAAGAACGTTGCGGCCAAGATGGCATTGGAGATGCTGAACACTCGACTGGTGAAGATGCGCACGTCGGTCATCGGCGCCGAGGCCCGCAGCTCCCACCAGACGAATCCGGCGAGAAGTGCTGTTGCGCTGACGATCTCCAGCACCGTGACGGGCGACGACCATCCGCGAAGGCTTGCCTGGGTGAGGGCATCCACGATCAAAGCCAGTCCGCCGGCGGACAGCAGGAGTCCGGGGATGTCGAACGAACCCTTCGTGATCCCTCTTGCCGGGGGTACAAGAAAAACCGTCGCGGCGATCACACCGGCGACCAGTGGGACGTTTATCCAGAAGGCGCTTCCCCAACTGAAATGTTCGAGAAGTACGCCACCGGCCACGGGGCCGATCGCGATTCCCAGTCCGGCGGTTGCAGACCAGATTCCTATCGCCCGGCCTCTCTCGTGCGGGGCGAACATCGAGACGACAAGTGACAGCGTCGCCGGCATGACCAGTGCGGCGGCTGCCCCCATCACTGTTCTCCATCCGATCAGCTGCAACGACGTGTGAGAGAGGGCAGCGAAGGCTGACCCGAGGGCGAACAAGGTGAGGCCGGTCAGAAGTATCCGACGGTGACCGAATCTCGCGCCGAGTCCACCTGCCGTGATGAGCAAGGCGGCGAACGCCAATGTGTATGCGTTGGTGATCCATTGCAGGTCGACGGTGGTCGCCCGCAGTTCGCGGGCAAGGGTCGGGATAGCGGTGTTGAGGATGGTGTTGTCGGTCGTGACTACGACGAGGGATGTGCAGAGGGCGCCCAGTGCTGCCCATCGTCGCCGGTCAGTGGGTTCGAGGGAATTCATCATGTCCTTACGAATGTAACCTTACGAATGTTTAGTGATGAGAACGTACCCCCTCGCCTTACATGTGTAAAGTTTGTCGGGTGAGTGATGTTTCCGAAGATGCCGATGAAACTGGGACGAGTGGTTCTCGGAGTACTCGCGCCCGAAATCCGAGAGGAAGCGGCGCACGACTCCGCGGAGAGATCGTCGCCGCAGCGGCGACGCTCATCGCCCGCACCGGATCGGATCAGGCGGTGACGCTCCGATCGGTCGCTCGCGAAGTCGGGATATCCGCACCATCTATCTACGGACACTTTTCCGATCGCGATGCCATTGTCGAAGCGGTGGTCTCCGAATCGCTGGAGCAGTTGCATCTCGCCGTGGCCGACGCCGTTTCCGCACACCCCGACCCGGTCGAGGGTCTGTATGCCGGGTGCTCGGCATACGTCGAGTTCGGCATTTCCGAGCCCGCTCGGTATCGGGTCTTGTTCGGGTGGTCCAGGCCGAAAGGTCAGTCACCACAATCGGATACGCGAGGACTGGCCGCCTTCAACACACTGGTGACCAACCTCGACGCGTGCGTCGCCGCTGGGAGGTCGGCCAGCACAGACACTTTTGTCGATGCGGTATCGATCTGGACTTCGCTGCACGGACAGGTGATGTTGCGGGCCGATCTCCCGGAATTCCCGTGGCCGTCGACCGACACCGTCGGTGAGATGGTGAGGAGCCTTGCGCGGCTTGTGAACTGACGCCTCAACCGTTTGCTGATCGGCAACCAGGCGAGGTCTGATCCAGCATCGTGAGATAGGCATCGAGCTGAGCTGCGCCGGCGAGAAGGTTGCGACTGCGTGTGGTTAGCCGGTCTTGCCAGGATTCGAGGAACGCTGACAATGCGTCTGCTCCGCCGGCCTCGCGCAGCGAATCGAGAAACTGAGCGACTTGCGACAGCCGATAGCCACCGCGCCGCAGCTGCCGTGCGATCTCGGCGTCGCGCACACACTCCGGACCGTATTCGCGATAACCCGTTGCCTGTTCGCGCTCGGGGCGCAGGATGCCATGCTCTTCCCACGTGCGCAGTGTCGCCGGGTGAACGCCGAGACGGCGCGCCAGCTCACCCACCGTCAGCGCTGGACCGTGCACCAGTGCCGGTGCCATGGTGGACAGAGTCCCCAGCGCTGTGGCTACCTCGGTGCGAGTTTTTCGCTCGGCGAGCAGCGTCACGTGCGCACTGTCGATCAGGCGGTAGGCGGACTCGGTGTCGCCCTGGTTGGTTGCCCGCATGATTTCCGTGGCCCGCTGGTGCCCGTGACCGCCGCGCAATGCGAGGAAAGTGCGCAGGGCTTGCGCGTGCACTGGGGTGTATCGCCGGTAGCCGTAAGTGCTGCGCTCGGTCGGAGGGAGGATGCCGGCATCGTCGTAGTTGCGGATCGCCTGTGCGGACAACCCGTGTTCACGGGCAAGGTCTATGGGCCGCACTGATCACCTCCGATTGAGGCTTTTCACGTTATACCCCAGGTAATTGCCAGTAAAAGTTTAACCCGAATCTTCAACGATACTGTCGAAGGCAGTCCACATTCGAAAGGGATGATCATGTCCACTGCCCCAGCGCTGAGTGAGTTCGGCCGCCAACTCGAAGACGCGGCAAGTCTTGGTCGTGCCGTCGACGAACTGCTCGCAGCGCGAACCGAGGTGCCGGCTCTGCTCGCTCTCGGCGAGCCGACTCATGGGATCAAGGCTTTTCCGTTGCTGCGCAACGAACTTCTCGGCCAACTGGTCGAACGAGGATATCGGTCGATCGTGCTCGAAACAGATGTCTTTGCGGCTTTGCTCGTGAACGACTACGTGAACGGGGGAGAGGCGGACATCGAGAAGGTGCTCGCCACAGGCTTCAGCCACGGATTCGGTGCGGTACCGGGAAACCGCGAACTCGTCGAATGGCTACGCGAGTACAACCACGGCCGCGCTCCGGCCGACCGAGTTCGCTTCTACGGCTTCGACGCTCCGGTGGAGTACTCCGGCGCACCGAGCCCACGTGGCGCGCTGTCTGCAGCAGGTGACTTCCTGCCCGCTGCGATGCGGCCGCACTCGTTCGACGACATCGACCTTCTGCTCGGGCAGGACCCCGACTGGACCAACCCGGCGGCGATGTTCGAACCGGCTGCGTCCGTCGGCAACTCCGATCAGGCTCGTGCCCTGCGCATCATTGCGGACGACCTCGCCAGCGTCCTGCGGCGCGCCGCACCTGTGCTGCGGCCCGCCGACCCGGGCGGATACGACCTGGCCCTCGCACACGCACGCACCGCTGTAGGTCTTCTGCGCTACCACGCCGCGATGGCGAGTTCCGCTCCTGATCGTATCGGCACTCTGCTCAGTCTCCGTGCCGAGATGATGGCCGAGAACCTGCTGGCCGTCGTCGCCCAGGAGCAGCGACGCGGGCCGATCCTGCTCTTCGCACACAATGCCCATCTCCTGCGAGTGCCGTCCGACATGCCCGTCAACGGCGACGTGGTCAGCTGGGGGAGCGCCGGCTCACTTGTCGGACTTGTCCTCGGAGAGCGCTACGTATTCGTGGCAACCGACGCCAACCCCGACAGTGATCCGGGCACTCTGCAGGGAGCGTTGGCCGATGCGACCAGTCGGCGTGCCCTGTTTCCGACCCCCGCACTTCGCGCAGCACTTGACCTGTCCGTCACCGCGGGAGAGGCGATCCTGCCAGGGCATCTGCCGCTGAAACCTTCGGAGTTGGACGGCGCCGACGCCGTCATTTTCGTCGCGGACACTGATGGAAAACGTCATCAATACTGGTAACAGCGTCAAGGGCAGAGTGCGTGCGAGAGTATCGCGACGGTGTCCGGCTGGTCCTTCGGCGTCGACGTCAGCGTCACAGTGAACGCGCGGTCCGGCGTCGCACCGGACAGTGTGTAGTACCCGTAGATCCCACCACTGTGGCCGGTATAGGTGACGCCGCAGGGAAGTTCGGTGGCGCCGACGCCCATCCCGTACCCGAGTCCCTCGGCTTCGGTGGCGGCGACCTGAGGGGTGGTCATCTCGGCAAGCTGCTCGGCCGGCACCACCCGCCCGTCGAGTAGTGCACGCCAGAAGGTGTTCAGGTCTGTGCCCGTCGAGACCATCGCTCCGGCAGCCCAGGGGATCGACGGTTCCGTGCGGGAAACGTCGGTCAGGCCACCGTCGAGATCCTGATAGCCCGTCAGGTGATCGCCCCTGATGTCGAGCTCACCGGCCGGCGGGAGGTACGTGTCTTCCAAGTCCAGCGGATCGAGTATCCGAGACCGGAGTTCATCGGCGTAGCTGCGGCCGCTCACGGATTCGACGAGCATTCCGAGAACGATGTAGTTGGTGTTGGTGTAGACGAACGACGTTCCGGGGACGAATTGCGCCGGTTTGCCGAGGGCGATGGCGACCGCGGCGGACGGCGTCAGCGTTCGGTTCTCGTTAGCTGCAATCCATTCGTCGGCGCCGGGTTCTCCGGCGAACTCGGGAAGGCCGCTGCGATGTTGCAGCAGTTGCCGCACGGTGATCGCGCTACCGTCGATGCCACTGCCGTCCATGTCACTGCTGTGCAGTAGGCCCGGGAGATACCGCTCGATCGGTGCGTCGAGGTCGACCTTGCCCTCGGCGACCAACTGCAGAACGAGTGAAGCTGTGAATGTCTTTGTCACACTTCCGATCCGGACGCGATCATTCTTGCCGATCGAATCGCCGTTGGTCCGGTTGGGCACGCCGCTGGTCATGACAGCCGTCGTGGTGCCGTCGTCGAGTGTTGCGATCGACCCGACGACACCCGACCTGGTGAGTCCGTCGAGATCCGATTGAATCTCCACTGCGCGCTGGAGCGTCGAGCAACCGACGAGTGCCGTGGTGGCTCCGATGATGACCGCGGCGACGAGCAGGTATGGGCGCATGAGTCGAATCTATGGACCTTGTCGTGCCGCGGGATCCAGGAAATCCCCCATCATTCCCTGATCTTCTGCCAGCCCGGGACGTAAGGCCCGTTTGTTCAAAACCGACAAATCGGATCAATCATTCCTGTCCGAACACCACGTCCACGCAGTTAACATCCGAACGAAGTGTTTGTTTTCACGTGTCTTACCAGTTCACGGCTATCGAGGTGCGCTGCCGCGCGCCGAAACGACTCCCACGAAGGACGGATGCATGAAGAAGTCGACACTCCGCACGGGAACGGTCGCGGCTTTGCTGACCGGAAGTGTCCTGTTGCTTTCCGCTGCCCCCGCCTCAGCCGACCCGGGAAGCCTCGGTAGCGGTGGCAGTAGCGGGAGTTCCGGAAGCTTGGGAAGCACGGGCAGCATCAGCAGCGGATCAGCCGCCCTTCCGATTCCGAGTCCGGCAGGGCTGATCGCGCTGGCAGCGGCGAGCACTCAGACCGGAAAGCCCTACCAGTGGGGCGGCGTCGGGCCGAACTCGTGGGACTGCTCCGGGCTGGTGCAATGGGCGTTTCGGCAGGCCGGCGTGAATCTGCCACGGACCAGCCAACAGCAGGCCAACGTCGGACAGCCGGTTCCCCGGTGGGCCCTCGCCCCCGGCGACGTCATCACCTTCTACCCCGGTGCGACGCACGTCGGCATCTACGCTGGGTTCGGAATGGTGTTCAACGCCTACGGAGTTGGTGTTCCGACCGGACTGACGCCCCTGGCGGATCTGCCGATCAACAACATCCGCAGGTTCTAGAACCTGCACAGAACCTTCACAAGTCCTCCCAGGTTCATCCACGAGGGCCGAATACAGTCAGTTCCATGAGTCAGCGAAGAGTGCTCGTGGTCGACGACGAGGTCAGCATCTGCGAGTCCATCGCGGCGAGGCTGCGTGCCGAGGGCTACGACGTCGAGTTGGCATTCGACGGCCCCAGCGCTGTGACCCGCTGCGAGCAGATGGATGCCGACCTAGTGGTGCTCGACGTGATGATGCCGGGATTCGACGGCCTCGAAGTTTGCCGCCGCATCCAGGCCGTGCGCCCGGTGCCCGTGCTGATGCTGACCGCTCGCGCCGATGAAACGGACATGCTGATCGGTCTCGGCGTCGGGGCCGACGACTATCTGAGCAAGCCGTTCAGCATGCGTGTGCTCGTCGCCCGGGTGCAGGCTCTGCTTCGGCGTGCGGATCGCGCGGAGCACGCTGCTCGCCCGGTGGCCGACCTCCTCGAGTTCGGTGACGTCGTGATCGACCTGACCGAACGTCGAGTGCGCCGTGATGCGCAAGAAGTTCACCTGACTCGCACCGAATTCGATCTCATCGCCTATCTGGCGGAGCGGCCGCGAGCCGCGATCCCGCGGGAGTCGCTGCTCGAGGAGATCTGGGGCTGGGGTGAGGGAGCGGGCAGTCGGACCGTCGACAGCCACGTCAAGGCGCTGCGACGCAAGCTCGGACCTTCCGTGATCCGGACCGTTCACGGGGTCGGGTACGCCTGGGACGTGCCGCGATGAGCGTCGTCGACCGTCTTTTTGCACGGTGGCCGCGGCCGCTGGACCCGATGCGGTCCTTCAAGGTGAAGGTCGGCCTCCTGGTTGTCGCAGCACTGGTGTTCGCCGCGGGTGGTTTCTGGCTGACGTCGCAACAACCGTTTCGTTTTGCTCTACTGACGGCGTTGGTTGTCGCTCTAGGCGTTACTCAGGTGCTCGCACACGGGATGACGTCACCGCTTCGCGAGATGACGGCCGCGGCGAAGGCGATGGCGCGCGGCGACTATTCGCGGCGAGTACGAGCGACTTCCAGAGACGAAGTAGGCGAACTCGCCCATGCGTTCAATCGGATGGCCGAGGACCTCGGGGCCGACGACCGGTACCGCCGCGAGTTGATCGGCAACGTCTCCCATGAACTGCGCACGCCCATCACCGCTTTGCAAGCCATGCTCGAGAACGTCGTCGACGGTGTCGAAGAACCGGATCCGGCGATGATGAAATCGGCGCTGCGGCAAACGGAACGACTGGGCGCGCTGGTAGCCGACCTTCTCGATCTCTCGAAACTCGAGGGTGGCGCAATGCCGTTGAAACGCCGCCGTTTCGAGGTCGAGCCGTTCTTACGCGAGCTGTCGAGTGTGAGTGCGGGCGACATCGAGATAGACGTCAAGCCTCCACAATTGTCCGTGGTCGCCGATCCGGATCGCCTCCACCAGGTGGTGACCAACCTGGTGGACAATGCGGTTCAGCACGGGAACGTCGACACCAAAGTTGTCATCCGAGTACGTACCGGCAGCGCGGGGGAGTTGGTGCTCGACGTCCACGACGACGGCCCCGGCATCGAACCACAGGCCCGTGAGCGAGTGTTCGACCGCTTCATCCGCGGCGGCTCGACCGACGGGGGTACCGGGCTCGGCCTCGCGATCGCGAAGTGGGCGGTCGAATTACATGACGGCAGGATTGCCGTCGTCGATGCCCCGTCGGGTTGTTGCATTCGAGTAGTGCTGCCGCAGAACTGAATCAAAGTCCCTGACGAGATCGAGAGATCTCGCGATGGCGCATGTCTTCATCGGCATTCGTCTGTACTTCCGACCCTGAAAAATTGAACCAGACACATAGGAGATCACATGAGCGCTCCGATAGTAATTCCACCGAAACCGCCGATGCCGGCCGTAAAACCCAAGCGTTCCAGCCGGTTCTGGCGTCCCGATCGCACGTCGATGGCCACCCGCTCGATGCTCCTCGGCGCGGCCGCAGTAGGGGTGCTTGCGGCCCTGATCCTCGACCCAGGGTTCGCGAGTATCGCGTACGTGATCGTGGGTGCCGGTGTGGTGATCGTCTTCGGGATTCTGACGCCGCCGCGGATGACCGTGACGCAGTGGGTCGCCGCCATCGGGATGCTCGCACTGCTGGGTGTTGCCGCCGTTCGCGGTGCGGAGTGGTTGGTGTTCCTCTGCGTCGTAGCTGCGTGGGTTCTGTTCACGTGGACTCTGATCGGCGGGCGGACGTGGACCGGAATACTTCTGGGAACGGTCGCTCCCTGGCGGGCACCCCACCGGACGGTCAACTTCGTTCGTCGTCGAAAACTTGCTACCCGCTCTGCTCCGCGGGTGCCGGCGGCGCGAGTTGTCGTCGTAAGCGCAGTGTCGATTCTTCTCCTGCTGATTTTCGGATCTTTGTTCGTGAGTGCGGATCCGGAGTTCGCGAAGATCTTCGGCGGCTTCGCTCCTGCCATCTCGGTGCCGAACCCGGGAGCACGGATCTTTGCCGGCGTCGTGATGGCGTTCGGCACGCTGGTTGCGGTGTATCTGCGTCGCAGAACGCCGACGGTGGACGCGTTTGCACCTGCGCCGGCGACGCCGTTGCCGATGTGGGAGTGGGCGGTCCCGCTCGGAGTACTTAACGTGCTGTTCCTCGGTTTTGTTGCAGTACAGACGAAGACGCTGTTCGGGGGAGACGAGCACGTACAGGTGACCGATGGACTGACCTATGCGGACTACGCGCGTGAGGGTTTCTGGCAGCTCATGGCGGTTACCGTGCTGACGCTGCTCGTCATCGCCGTCGCAGTGCGGTACATCGACCGCTGCGACGCTGGATCGAGGCGTCTTGCCCGCGGACTGCTGGGTGCCCTGTGTGTTTTCAGCCTGGTGATCGTGGCGTCCGCTGTGCACCGGATGTGGTTGTACGAGAATCAGTACGGTTTCACGGTGCTCCGGGTCAGCGTCTTCGCGACAGAGCTGCTTCTTGGCTTCGTGTTCGTGTTGTTGCTCGTCGCAGGTATTCGGATGTCCGGGAAGTGGCTGCCCACAGCTGTTCTCGCCACTTCGGCCGTCGCGCTGCTGGCCTTCGCGGTGTTCAACCCCGACGCGTACATCGCGCAAAAGAACGTGGAACGGTTCGAGGGCGGCAAGAGCATCGACGTTTCCTACTTACGCGGGCTCTCCGTCGACGCGGTACCTGCCTTGGATCGTCTACCGGAACCGCAGCGTTCATGTGCCTTGAGCAGATATCGATTCGGAGTGCCGGGCACCACTGCGCCCTGGGAGTTCAACGCAGCGCGTGAGAAGGCCCGCGACATCCTGGAAGCTCGCCCGGTGGGGCCGTGCCTGCAGATGTACACGGTCGGATAGACGCAGGGCGATTGTGCAGCCGCACGGCAGATATCGCGCGCGGCTGCACAATCGGCGAGCGTCGCCTGGTCGATCAGTGCACGGCGAGTGAGATTTTCTCCCGTTCCTCTGCGGACACCACATCTCGGGTGGATCGTAAGTCGACGGTCACGCTGTGGAGTTTGCCGCCGTAGCGGAACGTGCCCTTGTCCGCGAACTCTTCCGCGACCGGGCTTCCCCGGTTGATGCCGACGTCGAGCTGTTCGTTCATGCTGAAGATCGCCCGAGTGGTCTTCTCGATCCGGCCTTCGGAGACCACCTCGTCGTCGACGCTCAGGGTTGCGGTTCCACCCTTGCCGATTCCGCCGCCGTCGTACTCGAAGTGGACGGACACCTCGCGTGCATTGGGTGCCAGCGGGTTGCGCCCACGCACGAAGGTCCGACCACCGCCGCTGAAGTTGTAACAGTAGACGGGGACGGAATCGAGTATGTACAAAGCGAATCCGCCGAACCGGCCACCGAGGCTGACCAGCATGCCGTCGGCGACGCTACCCAGACTTGCGGTCAGCGTGTACGAGCGGTTGAAGAACGTCGGCGCGGCTTTCTCGACCAGACCGTTCATGTGTGGGTACAGCGTGAGGGTCTTGCGGCCCATCATCGGATGCGGGGGTCGTGATTCCGCGGTGGCGTGGCGACCGACCGTTCTGTCGTCCAGCGGCAGCACCTGATATTTGGCCGCCTCGACGAGGAACTTTTCCTTGAGCCGGGCGAGGATCTCGGGATGCTCGTCCGCGAGATCGCGGGCCTGCGACCAGTCGACCGAGGTGTCGTACAGCTCCCAACGGTCCTCGCTCATCGGTGTGAGCTCGAGGCCGTGAGTGGCCATCAGCCAGGGTGCGCGGTGGGCCGTGACTGCGGTCCAACCGTGATCGTAAATTCCGCGGTTGCCGAAGATCTCGAAATACTGTGTGGTGTGGCGCTCTTCGGCATCGGGCTCGGCGAAGGTGTAGTTCATCGCCACGCCTTCCATCGGTTTCTGGGTGACCCCGTCGACGCTGGTCGGTGCCGGAATACCGGCAGCTTCCAGGATTGTCGGCGTGATGTCGACGCAGTGATGCCACTGCTCCCTGATTCCTGGCTTGTCGATCCCCTTGGGCCAGTGGGTGATCAGACCGTTTCGGGTACCGCCGTAATGGGACGCAACCTGCTTGGCCCACTGGTAAGGGGTGTCGAGAGCCAGAGCCCACGACGCCGGATAGTGCGGGTAGCTGGTTTCGGTCCCCAATTCGTCGTAGCGCGCCAGTACGTCGGATGTCGCACTCTTGTAACCGTTGAGGCCGGCGAGGTAGTTGAACGAGCCCTCCATTCCGCCTTCCGCGGAAGCGCCGTTGTCACCCATCATGTAGAGCACCAGAGTGTTGTCGAGTACATCCATGTCCTGCAACCGGTCGACGAGCCTGCCTACCTCGTCGTCGGTGTGCTCGAGAAACGCCGCATACAACTCCATCAAACGGGCCGAGACCTTCTTCTGGTCGTCGTCGAGTTCGTCCCAGTATGGGAGCCCTGGAGCCCAGGGGGCCAATTCGGTGTCAGGAGCGACGACGCCCAGTTCCTTCTGCTTTTGGAGGGTGATCTCGCGTTGGCGATCCCACCCGTGATCGAATTCGCCGACGTACTTGTTCAGGTATCGGTCCGGAACCTGCAGTGGAGCGTGGCACGCGCCGAAGGGGAGATAGCAGAACCACGGCTTGTCGGGGTCCATCGTGTTGACACCCTCGACCCATTCGATCGCATGGTCGACCAGATCCTCTGACAGGTGGTAACCCTCCTGCGGCGTCTTGGGTAAGTCGACCATCGTGAAGTCCTCGTAGAGAACCGGGGTGAACTGGTCGGACTCGGCACCGAGGAAACCGTAGAACTTGTCGAAACCCTCACGGACCGGCCACCGATCGAACGGCCCGGCAGCGGTGGTCTCCCACGTCGGGGTCTGGTGCATCTTGCCGAAAGCACCTGTCGCATAGCCGTTTCCCTGCAGGACGCGTGCGACCGTGGCGGCAGAGGCGGGGCGGGTTCCGTTGTATCCCGGTGCCGCGTTGGCCATTTCGGAGATGACACCCATACCGACACTGTGGTGGTTGCGCCCGGTCAGTGTGGCGGCACGCGTCGGCGAGCACAGGGCCGTGGTGTGGAATCGGCTGTATTTCACGCCGGTTTCGGCCAAACGCTCGGCGGTGGGGGTGCGGCACGGGCCACCGAACGCGGAGGGTGCGCCGAATCCGACGTCGTCGATCATGATCAGCAGCACGTTCGGGGCCCCGGCCGGCGGGCGAAGCGGTTCCGGGCGGGTGTACGGGGGATTCTGATCGGGGTAGTACACGGCGGCCGCGACGTTCGGCGTCTCGGGAATGATCGGAATGGAATGGCGATTCACCAGCAGGCTCCTTGGCGTGTGCAAAACCGGGTCGATTAAGCAGTTGTCTTAATCGGGAGCGTATCGATTGGGGTTCCGTTGGCGGCGTATGTCTCGTTGACTGGGACAACTACCCCCGTGAGTGGCTAAGGAGTCCCTGCACTCCCTAACCGCGCACGGGGGGTGGGCCTTGCGGAATTAAGACAATGACTTATATGGTCGGTGTATGCCCGCCTCGTTGGATGCCAAGAACGCCATGATCGCCGTCGCCGAGCGGATGTTCGCCGAGCAAGGTATTCACGAAGTGTCCATGCGGGACGTGGCGACTGCGGCCGGGCAGCGCAACAACTCTGCAGTTCAGTATCACTTCGGTGGGCGAGACGGTCTGGTGCTGGCCGTATTCCGGCATCGGATGGATCAGATCAACGCAGCGCGACTGACGTATCTCGACGACATCGACGCCAGTGGGCGGACCGACTTGGTCCGTGCTTTGGTCGAAGCCTTTCTGTACCCGCTGGCCGATTTTCTGGCGACGGTCGACGGGTCCAACTATGCGAGATTCATTGCCCGAATCTCACCGTCGGTGGATACGCAGAGTGCTGAGTTTCGCGAGGTCAGTGAAGGAATCAACGAGGTAGTCGGCAGGTTGACGCGGGCGTTGCCGCATCTGCCCCGCCGCGTCGCGGTTGAACGGATCGATCTGACGTTCAACATGAGCGTCTCTGCTCTGGCCATCTTCGAGCAACGCCGGGAAGACGAAAACCCCGTTGTGCAGGCAGATTTCGATACGACGGTGGATCATCTGGTCGATCTCGCGGTAGGAGCACTGACCGCGCCCCAAAGCGCACACAAACGCACACGAGCAAAGCGGGTGCACGCGTCGACTGACGTGTGACCCCGCGACACGACACGACAGGACGGAGTCATTCGATGGCTACCCTTACATCATCAAGAACAGTCCAAATCGGCAATCACACAATCGAATTCGGACCACGCGGAATGAGGCGCAATCCGGAAGGCGTTGAATCGAGGCCGTACGAGCGGTTCACTCTGACACCCGTCACACCGTTCATCGGTGCCGAGATCAGCGATATCGACTTGCGTGATCCGTCGGAGGAGCAGATCGAGGACGTGCGTCGGGCCCTCCTCGAATGGAAGGTCGTGTTCTTTCGGGACCAGCCGATTTCGAGCGTGAATCATCGTGACTTCGCGGCCCATTGGGGTGAACTCGAGGTTCATCCACTTCTCCCGCAGGGAGAGGTCCCGGCAGTCGTCAGATTCGAACGCGGAGAGGACAGTCCAGGAACCGAGAACATCTGGCACGTCGACGTCACCTGGACGAAGACGCCGCCGCTCGGTTCAGTACTTCGGGCGATCGACGTACCGCCTGCCGGTGGTGACACGCTCTGGGCTGATATGGGGAACGCCTTCGACTGCCTCCCCGACGAGATCAAGGACTTGATCGACGGCAAGGACGCCATCCACGATTTTGTGCCGTCCTTCGGACGCGGCATGAGCCCGGAGAAGTTGGAACAGATGAAGGAGCAGTACCCGCCGGTCCTGCACCCGATGGTGCGTAAGCATCCGGAGACCGGGCGTAAGACTCTGTTCGTCAACAGCCTTTTCACCACCCACATTCCGGACATGGATCCTGTCGAAGGCAACGAGCTGCTCAACCTGCTGTTCGCGCAGGTCAAGGTCCCGGACTTTCAGTGCCGCTTCAAGTGGGCGCCGAATTCCATTGCCTTCTGGGACAACCGGGCTACCCAGCACTACGCAGCGAGTGATTACTTCCCTCATCGCCGCGTCATGGAGCGGGTGGCCATCCTGGGGGACGTGCCCTTCTGATCTACTCCTGCGGAATGCGGATGATGCACCGGAAGCCGACGTGGCAGGTCGAGGACTCCTCGGATTCGCCCTGCCGCGCGGCAGGGCGGTAGCGCAGGCAGTAGTTCGGTGCACACAGATGTGAGCCGCCCTTGATCACCCGTCGTGCGTAGGGTTCGCCCGCCAACGCCTCCGTGGCGAACTCCGCTCGGGGATTACGAGGAATGCAGCACGACGAGGCCGGCGCGACGTTCTTGGAACTGTGGGCGTGGTCGGACGTGTAGTGATCGGCCGTCCATTCCCACACGTTCCCGGCCATGTCGAACAGTCCGTAGCCGTTGGGCCGGAACTTTCCGACCGGAGCAGTGCGCTCGTAACCGTCCTCGAGCAGGTTCTCCCAGGGGAACTGGCCCTGCCACACGTTGCCACCGGGCCGCCCGCCCGGAGAGTCGTGATCGCCCCACACATAGGCCTGGCGATCGAGTCCGCCGCGGGCGGCAAACTCCCACTCGGCCTCGGTCGGGAGTTCCTTGCCGGCCCACGCGGCGTAGGCCTGGGCGTCGAAGTACGACACGTGGGTGACGGGGTGCCGTTCACGTCCCCCGATGTTGCTGTCAGCTCCCTCTGGATGGCGCCAGTCGGCGCCGGGAGTGAACGACCACCACTGGGTGTAGTCGTCAAGTGAGACCGGGCCGGGTGGCGAAGTGAAGACCAACGATCCCGGAACGAGGAGGGCTGGATCGGCATCGGGATAGTCGGCGGGATCCGGGGCGATTTCCGCAGTGGTGACGTGGCCGGTTGCCTTCACGAAGCGTCGGAACTCGGCGACCGTCACCGCCGTCGTGTCCATCCAGAATCCGTCGACGGTGACCTGGTGAACTGGGCGTTCTTCCGGATAGAAGTCTTCGGAGCCCATCCAGTACGTCCCACCCGGGATCAAAGACATGTTCTTCGGGGGAGTTGCCGTGGAGTGAGGCGTCGTCATGAATTCAAGAATGGCACGTTGGTCACGCCGATGTGGGGAGAGTCCCACCTGGTGCCCTCGGCAGGATTCGAACCTGCGACCCTTCCTTTAGGAGAGGAATGCTCTATCCCCTGAGCTACGAGGGCGGGGAGCGTACCGACAAGCGCTGAAAACCCTGTGCTGCCGGGGTTTTCGCTTCCCGATACTGCTGTTGCGTCCGCTCGACCTGTCGGCACGATGCCTCGGGCGTCACAGCTGCGCTAGTCAGTGTAGCGGCCCGCCGACGAGGTCGCGAAGTCGACGGTATCGCCGGGTGCAAGCAGGAGCCGAACCGATCGCACTGATCGCAATGGTGTTCACCGCGGAGCAGGCACGGCATCGTGCGGGAATGACCCGCAGAATCCGCTTCAACGCCTTTGCCATGAACTGCGTCGCCCACCAATCGCCAGGTCTGTGGCGCCACCCGGAGGACCAGTCGTCCAGGTACACGGATCTGACGTACTGGACGGAGTTGGCGAAGCTCCTCGAGCGTGGACGATTCGACGGGCTGTTCCTGGCCGACGTGTTGGGAACGTACGACGTGTACGGCGGCAATCACGACGCAGCGCTGCGGCAGGGCGCGCAGGTACCGGTCTCGGACCCGCTACTGCTGGCGTCGGCGATGGCTGCCGTGACCGAGCACTTGGGCTTCGGGATCACCGCAGGTACAGCTTTCGAGCATCCCTACCCGTTCGCTCGGCGCTTGAGCACCCTCGACCACCTGACGAACGGGCGAGTCGGGTGGAACGTGGTCACCGGATACCTCCCCTCGGCCGCACGGAACATGGGCGAGGACGACCAACTCCAGCACGACGATCGCTACGACCACGCGGACGAGTACCTCGAAGTTCTCTACAAGTTGTGGGAAACGTCGTGGGAAGACGACGCGGTGGTGCGTGACAGAACCACCGGGGTCTACACAGACCCCGCCAAGGTTCATCCGATCGAGCACGAAGGCAAGCACTTCACCGTTCCGGGCATCCACATCTCCGAACCTTCTCCGCAGCGGACGCCGGTCATCTTCCAGGCCGGCGCGTCGCCTCGCGGGGTTCGGTTCGCCGCCGAGAATGCCGAAGCAATTTTTGTCGGTGCACCGACAAAGGCGATTCTCAAAGACACCGTTGCCCGAATCCGAAACGAACTGACGAAGGTCGGGCGAGATCCGTACTCGGCCCGCATCTACACACTGTTGACGATCATCACCGACCGAACCCCTGAGTTGGCCCAGGCGAAGCTCGAGGACTACCGCAGCTACGCGAGTAGTGAAGGCGCGCTCGTTTTCACCTCGGGGTGGATGGGAATCGACCTCTCCGGATACCGAGCGGACGAACCGATCGGGAACGTCGAGAGCAATGCCATTCAATCCGCGGTCGCATCGTTTCGCCAGGCCGACGAGAAAGGTGGCGAATGGACGGTGGGGGACATCGCGGAGTGGGCGGGCATCGGCGGGCTCGGCCCGATCGTTGTCGGTTCCGGCGCGGAGGTCGCCGACGAATTGCAGGAGTGGGTGTCCGAGACCGACGTCGACGGTTTCAATCTCGCGTACGCGGTGACTCCCGGAACCTTCGAAGACATTGTGGAGCATGTGATTCCGGAGCTGACCAAACGAGGTGCCTACCAGAGCGACTACGACGAGGGAACGCTGCGCAACAAACTGTTCGGGCGAGGGGACAGGCTGCCGCTCGAACACCGAGGCCGGAGCTTCGACCGGATCCGCACTGCCGGCTGAGCGGGGACCTCAGGACCAGCCGGACCCGGGTACGTGAACCGAGGTGGTGAGGTCGACGGCCTCGATGTCCGAAGACCTCAACTCTTCACCGCACACACTGCAACCCAAGCGTGCTTCGAACCGTTTACCGCAGGCCTTGTGATGGAGAACGATGTCCGGGCCGTCCGCGGATCTGAACCAACGCTGACCCCAGGAGATCATGCACATCACCACGGGGAAATACGCCGTGCCCTTGGCGGTGAGTCGATACTCCGACCACTGTGGGCGATCCGGAAGCGGACGCGTTTCCATCACACCGATCTCGGTGAGGTGCTTCAAGCGATCCGCGACTATCGCCGGTGGTGCACCGGTGATCTCGGCGAACTCTCCGTAGCGGCGAGCGCCTCGGAAAGCTGCACCGATGATCGCCGCTGACCAGCGATTGCCGACAAGTTCCATCGTGTGAGCCAGAATCTCCGGACGGCGTTCGGACTTGGTGGAGCGTCGCCGCGATGTTGCTTCCGGGACACTGCGTGAGAAGTCCCCACTCGGACCCATTTGGGAGTCCAGGGATCGTACGTCCACGTCCTCGCCGCACTCCTTGCAGCGCAGGATCGGGGTGAAGTCGTTTCCGCAGGTGCTGTGCCGCAGTGGTGGAAGCGGCTGGGTTTCATTGGGCGCCCACTGCTTCTCCCACGACCACATGGTGATCAGGACGGGCCAGATCGACTGCCCTTTGCGGGTGACCGAGTATTCGTGCCTGGGCGGGTTCTGCTGATACTCACGACGCTCGAGCATTCCGCCGGCCGTCAGGACCGCCAACCGTGAGGACAATACAGAGTTGGAGATTCCCCCGAGGGCGAGCCAGTCGTTGTATCGCCGCGACCCCAACAGGGCGAATCGCAGAATCCAGAGGTTCCACTCGTCCCCCAACAACCCGAGCGTGACGGCCAGTGCGTTCGGACCGCCGGCAGGCAACTCGGTGACGCCCGCCGACGCGGTGGGTGTCGAAGATCCGGCTGCATTCACTCGTACCACCCCGAAATCATAGGCCGCGCACCCTGCGGCACCGCGAGACCGTACCGAATGGTCTGCAGAAAGAGTCGGGAATCACTCGGTGCGGGCAATGAGTAACGCTTCCTGAGTGATCTGGCAGATCTGGAGTCCGGACTGATCGAAGACCGCGGCATTCACTACTGCTCTGCCGGTGTGAGCTGTGGGGGTCGAGTGCTCGAAGAGCAGCCACTCGTCCGCCCGCACAGGGCGTTGAAACCACATCGTGTGATCGAGGGACACACCAGTCCAGTCCGTGTCGAGCGAGTGCTCCTGCCCGATGTCGTAGCCGTGCGGAGTCAGCGCGGTTGCCATCAGCATCAGATCACTGGCATAGGCGAGAGCAGCCACGTGAATCAGCGGATCGTCGCTCAGCCGCTGAGCCGAACGCATCCAGATGTTGCGCGGAGGCGCCGCCGAATGCGTCGTGGGGGCCTGCGAATCGATGGGGGACACACGAATCTCGATGGCGGAGAACTCCTCCCACACCTCTCCCAGCCCGCCGTCTGCCTCGGCCAACTCCTGCAACGTCACGCACTCAGCGGGCGGGAGTGCGGTAGGTACTGCGCGACTGTGAGTGATGCCCTCGTCGATCGAGGAGGCAGAGACCGTCGAACGGCAGACGAGTCGTCCGTCCTGGTGGACGTCGACGCCTCTGGTGGACAGGCGTTTTCCGTCCCGAAGGCGATCTACCGAGAACTCGGTCGCGCGATTCGTCGACCCCGGGCGAAGGAAGTGGGTGTGGACGGAACTGATCGCTTTGCCGTCGGTAACCGTGTGCCCGGCTGCGAGAATCGACTGGGCTACCAGTTGGCCGCCGAACAGCTGAGGCAGCCGAACACCGTCGTTCGACCCTTGCCACCGGTCCGGGCCGGTCGATTCCAGATCGAAGACGTCGGCGAGACCACTCGTGGGGGCGCTCACGACGCGTGGTTTCGTGCCGGACGGGGTGGACGAGGTAAGAATCCGCTGGTCCGGGCGACGTAGTCGTCGTAGGCCTGCCCCTTGCTCTTGCGCATGCCGCGTTCGAGAAGGGCCTTACCGCTGTAGCTCACCAGCAGTTTGATCATGACGATCGGAGAGACGATCGTGATCAGCGCCAATGGATCACCAAGCGCGAGGATGAACAGTCCGACCCAGACGCATGCATCACCGAAGTAGTTGGGATGGCGGGTCCAGGCCCAGAGCCCACGGTCCATCACCTTCCCGGCATTGGCCGGATCAGCTTTGAAGCGGGAAAGTTGGTAGTCTCCAACCGATTCGAAGACGAAGCCGACGGTCCAGACCGCGATGCCGATCGCGCCGAGGACTCCGAGGGCGCGAAACTCGTACATCGCGAACTGGACGGGCAGCGACACCACGAGAATGAGAACGCCCTGGAGGCCGTAGATTTTGCGAATCAGGAACGGAACCAGCGGTCCCTGTTGATGTTTGAGCAGGGCAGTATAGCGCTTGTCCTGCCCGTGCCCACGGTTTCGGAAGCCGATGTAGAGGCCGAGTCGCATTCCCCAGACCACGGTCAGAGCCAGCACGACGAGGCGACGCAGATCGTTGCCGTCCGACCCGATGGACGTCAGGTACGAGACGACGGCGACGACGGCGAAGCCAGGCCCCCAGCAGATGTCGATGATCGAGTGATTGTTCATCCGGATGGCGACGGCCATCACGACTGCGATGAAGACGAGGACGGCGAGTGCGCTCACACCGAAGTTCAGTGCAAGGTCGCCCACTGGGATGTCGGTCATGCGCGCGCTTTCTGATTGTGGTGGTCGAGCAGTTCGGAAGCGAAGTCCGCGAAGGCTTCCTGTGCGCTCGGATAGGTGTGAGGAGCGCCGAGTCGGCTGGTCACGAGTAGCGCGTCGAGCGCTTTGGCATCGAGTTCTGTGGTGGTGGGCAAGAATTCGGTCGAGCCCTCGACGGCGTCGGCCGAACGCACCCCGTTGCCTGCCGTGACGATCACCTGCCCGTTGGTCGTGGACTCGGGATCGACGAGGGCGGTGACCACCGGGGCTACCAGGTCGGCACCCATGATGTCGATGAATCGTGGATCCATTCCGGATTCGGTCATCTGCGTAGTGGCATAGGGCAGTACGACATTGGTGAACACATTGCGACTCGCACCTTCGCCGGCTGCGGTGCGTCCCAATGCGATGACGGCACCCTTGCTGGCGGCGTAGGCGGACACGGTGGGTTCTCCGTGCAGTCCTGCGGTCGAGGCAATCATCACGATGCGCCCGAATCCGGCTTCGCGCATCACTCGGGAGGCTTCGGCGGCGACCAGTGCGGTTCCGACGACGTTTGTCGTGATGACGGTGCTGAGGTTCTCGGCGGTGGTGCGATGAAGCATCTGTGGACCGCTGACCGCGGCGCTGGTGATGCAGAAGTCGAGTCGTCCGAACCGAGTGAGAGCGTCGTCCACCAACTTTCGGCCGACCTCGGGGTCGGTGACGTCGTCGTGGTTGGCGACGGCCTGTCCACCGGTTTCGAGGATTTCGTCGACGACCTGATCTGCAGGCCCTCGGCCGCTCCCGTCGAGTGTGCGATTCCGATTGTTGACGATCACCGTGACCCCTCGGCTCGCGAGATGCAGTGCGACGGCACGGCCGAGGCCCTTACCCCCTCCCGTGACGACGGCAACGCGGCCGGAGAGTGAACTGACGGTCATGAGGCGATCCGTTCGACGAGCACCGCGACTCCGACACCGGCTGCGCCGCTGACCGCGGCCACACCGTAGCGTCCGTCGCTCCGTACCAGTTCGTCGACACATGCGCCGACGAGAATTGCTCCGGTGGCGCCGAATGCATGGCCCATCGCCATCGTGCCTCCGTTGGGGTTCATGCGGTCCGGCCCGGCGTCAAGATCGCGGCGGAACCGTAGGCAGAGCGCGGAGAAGGCCTCTGCGAACTCGAACACGTCGATGTCCTGTGGACGAAGCCCGGCTCGCGCGATGACTGCCTCCACGGCGCTCTGACCCGCAGTGAGCATGAGGACCGGATTCACCGAAGTCGAGGCGGATCCGATGATCCGTGCGCGAGGGGTCAAGCCGGCTCTCGCCGCGGCTTTCTCGGATCCGAGGAGTAGGAGCGCTGCGCCGTCGGCCATGGCGGGAGAGGATCCGACGGTGTGCAGGTGTTCGACCTTGCCGACCTCAGGGTAGGCGGCGAGCGCGAGTGCATCCTGACCGGCGGCGCCGAGCCCTTCGAAGGCCGGAGGCAGCGCGGCGAGTCCCTCTGCCGTCGTCTCTGCCCTGACCAGTTCGTCGTGCGCGATTCCGGCTTCACCATTTCTGCCGGGGACAGGCACAACGGACCGCTCGAATGCGCCGTTGCGCCAGGCCTCGGCAGCCTTGTGCTGGGTTTCGACGCCGTACGCATCCAACTCGTCGCGGGAGTACCCCTCGATCGTGGCATTCAAGTCGGCGGCAACACCCATATGGATGGAACCGATCTGCGCGATAGTTGCCGGATCGGTCCACAGCGGTCCGCGATCACTGAACATCGGAGTCCGGGAGACGCTTTCGACGCCACCGGCCACGACGAGGGACACGTCGTCGCCGCGAATGCGGGCCGCGCTCTGGCCAACTGCGTCGACGCCGGATGCGCAGAATCGGTTGAGGGTTGCGCCGGGGACGGAGTCGCCCCAACCGGCAAGGAGTGCGGCAGTTCTAGCGATGTTCGCGCCCTGCTCGTCCACCTGCGATGCGCAACCGAGAACGACGTCGTCGATCTGTTCTGCGGCGAGGTTCGTTCGACCCTGCAAAGCCTTGGCCAGGTGGACGACAAGATCGACTGGGCTGTGTTCGTGGAGGGCGCCTCGCGCCGATGCTCGACCGCGCGGCGTTCGCACGTAGTCGAGGACAAAAGCATCAGTCATTTTCAACCCTTCAATTAGTAGAGTTACTCTGCTAGTTGTAGTACGGTTGCGGTGAAATTACAACCGCCGTTGCGCGGGTATCTCGGTGACGTCACCGAGGCCGGATCGGCAAGGGGAGAGGTCATGACTGTTTCGAACATTTGGATTCTCGGCGGGTACCAATCCGACTTCGCACGGAACTTCACCCGTGAGGAACTCGATTTCGCGAACCTTGCCGAAGAGGTGGTGAACCACACCCTGGATGCGGCGAAGGTTCCTGCCACCGACATAGAGGTGATCCACGTCGGTAATGCCTTCGGGCAATTGTTTGCCGGCCAAGGTCAGCTGGGCGCGATGCCCGCCACCGTGCATCCAGACCTGTGGGGTGTGCCCTCGTCTCGGCACGAGGCGGCGTGCGCATCGGGCAGTATCGCTGTACTTGCAGCGATGGCAGACCTGCGCGCCGGCAACTACGACGTGGCTCTGGTGATGGGTATCGAACTGGAGAAGACGGTTCCGGGTGATGACGCGGCTGGCCATCTGGGCGCTGCAGCCTGGGTCGGACACGAAGGTCAGGAAGCAAAATTCATGTGGCCGTACATGTTCGACCGTGTGTCGAAGGAGTACGGGCGGCGTTACGGGATCGACGAATCTCACCTTCGCGCGATCTCGCAGATCAACTTCGCAAACGCGAAGAACAACCCCAACGCGCAGACACGCGGTTGGGCGGTGCCCGATCTACTCGGAAATGCGGGTGGTGACGACACCACCAATCCCGTTGTGGAAGGTGGTGTTCGACGATTCGATTGCAGTCAGGTGACCGACGGTGGCGCCGGGGTTGTGCTGGTGACGGACAAGTACCTCCGAGAGCATCCTGATGCCGCGGCGACTCCGCTGGCCCAGATCGCGGGCTGGGGTCACCGGACAGTTGGTTTAGGTCTCGAGCAGAAGCTGGCCCGCGACGCCGATAATCCCTACGTGATGCCACACGTTCGGGATGCGGTGATGGGTGCCTTCTCCCGGGCCGGAGTCGACCTGGCCGGGATAGACGGGATCGAAACACATGATTGTTTCACGGCGAGTGAGTATCTCGCGATCGACCACATCGGTCTGACCGCGCCCGGCGAGTCGTGGAAAGCCATCGAGAGTGGTGATATCGCCATGGGCGGCAAGCTACCGATCAACCCCAGCGGCGGTCTGATCGGCGGTGGTCATCCGGTGGGTGCCAGTGGTGTTCGAATGCTTCTCGACGCGGCCCATCAGGTGACGGGAACGGCCGGCGGTTTCCAAGTCGAGGGTGCGAGCCGCTTTGCGACGCTCAACTTCGGTGGAAGTACGGCCACCACCGTCAGTTTTGTCGTCGACGCAGTTTCCTGAAAGTGCAGCCCAGCCTTTCCCCATCAGTCGAAAAGAGAATTCCATGGACGTCGAAATCGTAGGCAAGTTGTTGTCCACCCTTCCCGCCGATGACGATCACCCGTATCGCACCGGCCCGTGGCAACCCCAGACCACCGAGTTCAAAGCGGACAACCTCGAAGTCGTATTCGGTGAGGTTCCGAAAGACCTCGACGGTGTCTACCTGCGTAACACCGAGAATCCGCTCCATCCCTCGATGAAGGCGTATCACCCCTTCGACGGTGACGGCATGATTCACATCGTGGGCTTTCGCGACGGAGAGTCGTTCTACCGCAACCGATTCGTACGTACCGACGGCTTGGCGGCCGAGCAGGATGCCGGCGCTGCGTTGTGGGCCGGGCTTGCCGAGTCTCCCAAACTCAGTCGCCCCGAGGGCGGCAAGGGTGCGCGCACCCGGATGAAGGACGCGTCCAGCACCGACGTCGTCGTTCACCGGGGGACTGCTCTCACCAGCTTCTACCAGTGCGGAGATCTGTATCGTCTCGATCCGATGTCGGCGGAGACACTCGGCAAGGAAAGCTGGAACGGCAAGTTCCCCTTCGAATGGGGTGTGTCCGCGCATCCGAAGGTGGACGACAAGACCGGAGAAATGCTGTTCTTCAACTACAGCAAGGAAGCGCCGTACATGCACTACGGCGTGGTGGACTCGGCCAACGAGTTGGTCCACTACGTCGACGTCCCACTTCCCGGTCCGCGCTTGCCGCACGACATGGCCTTCACGGAGAACTACGCGATCCTCAACGACTGCCCCTTGTTCTGGGATCCGGTTCTGCTGGAGAAGGGCGCGCACGTCGCGAATTTCCATCCCGATATCCCGCTGCGTCTCGGAGTCATCCCACGCCGCGGAAATACTTCTGACATCAAGTGGTTCGAAGCCGATTCGACCTATGTCCTGCACTTCGTGAACGCCTACGAAGAGGGGGACGAGATTGTTCTGGACGGTTTCTACCAGGGTGATCCGGAGCCGTCGGACAACGGTATGGGCAATCAGTGGGAGCGCGCCTTCCGTTTCCTCGCTCTCGATCGCATGCAGACCCGGCTTCACCGCTGGCGTTTGAACCTGGTCACCGGAGCCACGCGTGAAGAGCAACTCAGTGACTCGATCACCGAATTCGGCATGATGAACGGCAATTTCGCGGGTGAGAAGTACCGATACGCCTATGCGGCTTCGGGTAAGCCGTCGTGGTTCCTGTTCGACGGCTTGGTCAAACACGACCTGCTTACGGGGAACGAGGAACGATTCTCCTTCGGTGACGGCGTGTATGGAAGCGAGACCTCGATGGCACCACGCGTGGGTGGTACCGCCGAAGACGACGGCTATCTCATCACGTTGACCACCGACATGAACGAGGACGCGTCCTTCTGCCTGATCTTCGACGCTGCCCGCGTCGGAGACGGACCATTGTGCAAACTTCGCCTTCCCGAACGGATTTCGAGTGGCACCCACTCGACGTGGGCGCCGGGTGCCGAGCTCCGACGCTGGCAGAGTGCCGACACCGCAGCCGAAGCGGTCGGACTGTGACGGGCACGCACGACGCGGGCACGTGGGAGATCCTGCGACAGGTGGTGATCGGTGCACGAGACCTGGACAAGACCGGTCAACAACTACGTGAAGCGTTGAATCTGGCACCAGGATTCACAGATCCACTGCTCGAAGACATCGGTTTGGCCGACGAGACCTTGGCCGTCGGGCCGCAGGCATTTCTCGAGATCGTCGCACCGCTCGACGAGACGGTCTCGCTGGCGAGATGGATCCGCAAGGGCGGAGGGGAGGGCGGCTATGCACTCTCGATCCAGGTTTCGAACATCGAGCCCTATCTGGAACGTGCAGCTGCGGCCGATGTTCGGACGGTGGCAGATCTCGAGGCCTACGGTCACCGGATCGTCCAACTTCATCCCGGTGATCTCGGACTGCTCGTAGAACTCGACGAGATTCCCGACGCCGACGAGTGGTTCTGGGATGAGACGGAGAAGGAGGTTTCCCTCGATCCCTGGGTCGACGACATCCTCGGCGTCGACGTGTCCTCGCCCGATCCGGCCAGGACGGCGACGCTGTGGGCCGAAGTGTTCGGAAAGAAACCGGTCTCGGCGCAACCACTCTCGATCAGGCTGGGATCACGCGTCGTGTCGTTCGTTCCGGGGGAGCGGTCGATGCTCACTGCAATCGATCTGGCGGCGTCGAGCGGCGCGTCTGCCGTCGAGCCCGGGCTGAGTGTCGGCGGCGTGGAGTTCCGGATTCACCCACGCTGAGCGTGCTTCACATCGAACGACAGAAATCGGGGCCGATCGCTCGAAGCGACCGGCCCCGAATTCGTGTCATGGACTCAAGCGAAGTCCTGTCGCAAACGAGTCTTGAGCAGCTTCCCGCTAGCGTTGCGTGGCAGCTCCTCGATGAACCGAACCGCACTGGGGCACTTGAAGTGAGCCAGTCGCTCGCGTGACCACTCGATGATCTCCGCTTCGGTTGCATCCGAATCAGCAGCTCGAACGACTACGGCAAGGGGAGTCTCACCCCACCGATCGGAGTGAACGCCGACTACCGCCACCTCGCGGATGCCGGGGTGCCCGGAGAGAACACTCTCCACCTCGGCCGGATAGACGTTCTCACCGCCGGAGACGATCATGTCCTTGAGGCGGTCGTGGAGGTAGAGATAGCCGTCCTCGTCGAACGATCCGCCGTCTCCGGTGCGAAGCCAGTCACCGTCCAACATGGTGGCCGCAGTGGCTGCTTCGTTACGCCAGTAACGCTTCATGACGTGAGCGCCGCCGATGACGACCTCGCCGCGGGTACCGACCGGGACGTCTTCGAGCGTCACGGGATCGACGATGCGGATGGGCACTCCGAACATCGGCTGCCCGACGGACTTCAACCGATGCGCGGTCGACTCGTCGGTCGCCCGATGATCTTCCGGGGTCAGCATGGTGACGCCGCCGGTCGACTCGGTGAGTCCGTATGCCTGCAGGAAACTACACCCGAAGACCTCGGTCGCGTCTTGCAACAGGGGCAGTGGCATCGGCGCGGCTCCGTAGACCAGGAACTGCAGGGCACTCCAATCTGCCTCGCGCACAGCCGGAAGGGAGGTCAGGACGCTGATCACCGCGGGAACGGCGACCGCATGCGTGACTTTGTACTCCTGCATCAGCGCGACGAGTTCGAGAGGTCCGGCGATGGTCTCGAGCAGTAGAGCGCCACCGCCGAGCGTCGTGACCAGGGCGAGACCCAGTCCGGCCACATGGAAGAACGGAACCGGGCACATAGCCACGGAGTCGGTGTCGAGATCGAGCAGGTGATACATGGTGGCGAGGGCACGGCCGAGGTTGGCGCCGGTGAGTTCGATTCCCTTGGGGTGACCGGTGGTTCCCGACGAGTAGAAGATCAGCGCTGTGTCGTCGGGGCGGCGCGACGACCCCGGATCGTCGTCGCCGACACCGGAAAGCCAGTCGTTCCACGAGATCGAGTTTCCGGAACCGTCCACCGTGACGACGGTCCGGACGCTACCGACCGCCGCGGCGACGTCGGAGAGGCCCTCATCGCCTGCTCCGAGTACGACGACGGTCGGCTCGCTGTTGCTCAGGATGTAGTCGACCTCGCCCGGTGCCAGCCGATTGTTGACGGCCGTCAGGATCGAGCCCATCTTCGAAGATCCGTACAGGACGGAGAGGAAAGACGGTGCATTGGCCCCGATGTACGCCACCCGGTCGCCGGGTCGAACACCATCGCGCAGAAGTGCATTCGCGACACGATTTGTTTCGATGTCGAGTTCGCGGAAACTGGTACGCCCGTCATCGGAGATGACGGCGGTGCTCTTCGGACTGGCAATCGCCCGGCTGCGTAGCAAGTCTTCCAGATTCTGCACGGGGCGACCGTCGGGCAGGAGCGCGTTCACGGAAGGTTCACGGACGGCAGGTTCACGGGTGGCAGGTTCACGGGTGGCAGTCGAACCTACGTCCGTCGGCTGAGTTGTCATGCTGAATGCTCCAATCTGAAGGGGGCAAAGACAGGGGGTTCGAAAATGCCGGCGGGAGCAGCGAGTACATGCTCGACGGCGCGTAGTGCCGGGCCTGCAGTGATGAACTGACCGGCTGTCGTGCGACTGTTCGGATCTTGTGGTTCGACCAGGTTGACGGTCATCACGATCTCGGGTTTGCCGAAGAGGTGGACTTCCCATTGGTCCCGTCCCGCGTATTCGTCGCGATCAGGTTCCATGGTCCAGATGATGGCGAGGGTGAGGAACTGCTTTCCGTCGACCATTGCGTGCCAGCGCCATTCGGTGGTTCCGACGGTTCCCGCGGCGATGCGTCCGGCGGCGACGTCGAGATCCGTACGTGCCGGAACGACCCTGTGATCGGACACGACCTCGTCGTAGGTGACGCCCAGGCGCTCGCACATGAACGCGATGGTCTCGAGGTACAGCGACGCGTACAGCGAGGGCAACGGCCCGGTTCCGTCCAGTTCCTCCGGGGGCGAACCCATTCCCATGACGGTGAACGCGAAGCCGGGGTCAGGCATGCCGCGAGCGTCGAGCACCTCGTCGATCGTAATTCGGTCGAGTTCGATCGATGTTCCCGTCAGCGCCAACGCCAATCTCTCACCGATGACGCCTGGGCTCACCCCGACGCCGAAGAGCGTCGAATCGCCTTCCTTGCATGCTTGGGCGAACATGTGCTCGCGTTCGGTGCCGTGTGCGCGGGGGAAGTGCTGCCCGGCCGTTGTGATCACGTTGATCCCGGCGCGAAGCAGACGGCACAGATCGTCGTCGTGGCGTTCGTACGGAATCTGCAACCGCGGACTGTGGATGAGAACCTGTGGGCGCGAGCGGATGATCTCGTCCACGTCGCGTGTAGCGATCACCCCCGTCGGTGCTCGTCTGGCGATGTCACCGGCGTCTCGACCCGCCTTGGCGTCGCTGTACACGTAGAGGCCGACCAACTCGAGGTCGGGACGATCGATGATTCCGCGTAGCGCCGTCTTGCCGATGGCGCCGGTCGCCCACTGGGCAACACGAATCGGATCGCTCATGATCGGGTGGTCAGTTCGCCGGCGAAGAGGAGCTTGCCCAGTCCGCGTTCGTACCGAATCGGGTCGCGGGCCAGGCGCGCACGCGCGTCGATTGCCATGAAATCGGTGTCGCACGTCCACTCGCCGCGTTGCATGGCGGCGAGTCCGGTTGCCGCGATGTCGAGAGGGTTTTCCTTGTGGCCCTGCACATGTGACGCCATGCGGGTGTCGACGCTGCCGACGATCAACGACGTGACGGTGATGCCGTGCGGTTCGAGTTCGGCGCGAGCGATGCCGCCGAGCGACAGAGCAGCCGCCTTGGCCGGTGAATAGCCACCCATGAAGGCGGTCGGAGCGATTGCGGCCACCGACAGGACGTTGACTATCGATCCTCCGCCGCGGGCGGCGAGTACCGGCGCGAAGGCGCGGATCATCGTCAGAGGCCCGAAGTAGTTGACCTCCATCTCGGCTCGCGCACCCGCTTGGTCGTCGGCCTCGATCAACCGATTCCCGGTGAACAGTCCGGCATTGTTGACGACCACTGTGGTGTCACCGCACGCCCTGGCCGCTGCATCGACGAGTCCTGGATCGGTCACGTCGAGTTCGACGATGTGTGCTCCGGTGGATCGCAGCTCGGCGGGCGCCTCGTCGGGATTTCTCACCCCTGCATAAATTTTGGCGGCACCCATCGACTTCGCCTGTTGGACGAAGGCCAAGCCGAGCCCTCGATTGGCGCCGGTGACGAGGACAGTCGCGCCCTCTATCGGCGTTCCGCGAAACCTTGTCATGAGTGCTCCTGTGTCTGCCGTGTGTAGATGAGGTCGTCGGGAAATTTCTTGCTCTTCTTCAAAGACGTTTCAGGCGCGAGCATCCCGAAGATCCAGCCTTCGGCTGTGGCCATGTCGTGGTTCCAGTCCCACCGCAGTGCGCGGTGGCGGATTCCCCACCTGCCGTCCTCGTAGCCGAAGCGGTCGATCAGGCGCGCCGAGGTGAGTGTGTCGGCTATGCCGTCCGAGTGCTTGATTCGCGCGAAGGCAAGCACGTAGGACTCGACGTGTGCTGTGGCCCCGTCGAGTTCGATCAGGACGTTGGTCATTGCGTGGGTCGTCAGTGACCGTGGGTGAGTGATGGCCCCGGCGATGTGGTCGATGTAGTCGTCGGCGGTGCCGGTGAAGACACCCCCGTGGTCTTCGGTTGCGCCGGGTAGATAACACCGCCTGGCGTCCTCGACGTCTCCGCGATCGGCAGCTCGGAGGAAACGAGCCAGAACCTCGTAGATTTCCTGCTTGGCGACGAGAGCGTCGACCCGGCTGTAGTCCCTGACGTCTGGGCCCCCGCCGCTGTCGACTGCGTGAATGTTGTTGGACCTCACGATGATGTCCCTTCTCGGCTCCGGATCGGGGGCCGCACGTTGACGGAGTGCCTCTGTTTACTGTAGTAATCTCTATCACACTGTTAATTGAAGTGTCACGAGGAGGTGAAACCAATGCTTGGAAACACACCACCCGCACAACCTGCGAATGACCCGGTCGTACTCACGCTCTCCGATGTATCGATCGAATTCGGCGGAGTTACGGCTCTCGACGACGTCGGCTTCGACGTCCACGCCGGCCAGATCTGCGGACTCATCGGGCCGAACGGCGCTGGTAAGACCACGCTGTTCAACTGCATCACAAGGATTTACGAACCGAGTCGCGGTGTCATCACCTGGCAAGGAACCGACCTCTTGGGATTGCGGCCCTATGCATTGGCATCTGCAGGGATCGCTCGGACCTTCCAGAATCTCGCACTGTTCAGCGGCATGAGCGTCTTCGACAACACCATGGTCGGCGGATCGTCTCGGGGCCGCTTCGGACTGGCGAGAGGGCTTCTCGGCTGGCCTCCAGCGCGCGCCCGAGTCCGAGAACTGCGAGAGAAGGCCTGGTACCTGCTCGAACGCCTCGAACTCGTCGACGTCGCGAACGCGCCGGCAGCAGGCCTTCCGTTCGGAACACTCAAGCGCGTCGAACTGGCACGAGCATTGATGTCCGAGCCTTCGCTGCTTCTGCTCGACGAGCCCGCCGGCGGGCTCACACACAGCGAAGTCAAGGAGTTGGGAGAACTGATCGTCTCGCTCCGCGACGACTTCGGCTTCGGAGCGCTTCTGGTCGAACACCACATGGGATTGGTGCTGGGTATCTCCGATCACGTTGTCGCACTGAACTTCGGCCACAAGATCGCTGAAGGTACTCCGGCGGAGATCCAGCAGAACGACGCCGTGATCAATGCCTATCTGGGGCGAGCGGCATGAGCCTGCTGAGCGTCGATGATCTGCATGCCGGTTACGGGCGAGGCAATGTACTGCACGGGGTGTCGCTCGACGTGGAACCCGGCGGGGTCGCTGTTGTTCTCGGCGCGAACGGTGCCGGCAAGACCACCATGATGCGCGCGCTTGCCGGATTGATTCCGCACCAGGGAACGATCACCTTCAACGGTTCGCCGCTCGGATCCAAACCTGAACGCGCCGTGGCCGCCGGCGTCAGCCTTGTCCCACAGGGCCGTGGAACTCTCGGTCAACTGTCGGTACGTGACAACCTGCTCGTCGGCGCTGCGCTTCGCAACGACAAGGCGGAGATCGAGGCCGACATCGAGCGGTGGTGTGAGACATTTCCGGTGCTCGCGAGGAGGTCCACACAGTTGGCAGGTTCGCTGTCAGGCGGTGAACAGCAGATGCTCGCGGTCGCGCGGGCATTGATGAGCCGTCCCACCCTGCTTTTGTGCGACGAACCGAGCCTGGGTCTGGCGCCCATCGTCATCGCCGAATTGTTCGACACGCTCGGTGCGATCAACCGGAGCGACGGAACTGCACTGCTGATCGTGGAACAGAATGCCGATCTCGCGATGAAACTCGCGTCGAAGGTCTTCCTGCTCGACGTAGGCACCATCGTCGCTGCCGGCACGCCCGAGGAATTTCGTTCGGACGACGTCGTGCGCAGCGCCTATCTCGGGTACCAGGAGTAAACGGTGACACTCTTTCTCGAACGACTCATCTCCGGATTGACCAACGGCTCGATCTACGCAATTCTCGCGCTGGCACTCGTGGTGGTGTTCCGTGCCACCGGCACGATCAACTTCGCTCAGGGCGAGTTGGCCCTGTTCACAACCTTCGTGGCGTGGTGGCTCACAACGATGTCCTGGCCGATCTGGGCCGCGATCGGAGCGGCTCTCGCTCTCGGCTTCCTGCTCGGGGCGTTGATGGAGCGTCTGCTCATCCGGCCGGTTCAACGTAGAAGTGACATGGCAGTGCTGATAGTGGCACTGGGATTGTTCACCGGGCTCAACTCGTTGGCCGGAATGCTGTGGGGGAGCGAAACGAAGATCATGCCGAGCCCGTTTCCCAACGGTCCCACCGACTACATCTCAGTGGGCGGCGCGCGCGTGTACGGCGACGCACTGGGCGTACTGGTTGCGCTCGTTGTCCTACTTGTGTTGATGTCCTTGCTCTTTCGCAAGACGAGAGTCGGTCTGCACATGCGTGCCGTCGCGGACAATGCCGAATCTGCCACTCTCGCCGGAGTTCCGACCAGCCGGATACTCGCAATCGGCTGGGGTGTTGCGGCAGCGATCGGCGCACTGGCCGGTGTCCTGGTCACTCCGCTCTCGCCGCAACAACTCGGCCTTACGACCATGTTCCCGATCTTCATCGCAGCATCTGCGGCAGCGCTGTTCGGCGGTCTGGACAGTCTTGTCGGCGCAGTTGTGGGTGGGTTGACGATCGGTGTTCTGGAATCGATGCTCAGCGGCTACATTTCGGTCATCGGCGGTTCGCTGCAGCAGACATCCGCGCTACTGATCATCGTGGTGATCCTCTTCGTCAGACCCAATGGACTGTTCGGTACCAAGAAACTGGAGCGGGTATGACGACGCTTGCCGAGAGAAATGAACCCGCGGTCGCCGAAAAGGCAGTCAGGCAGCCGCGCGTGGTGGTTGCCGGATCGACGTCGTACCGGATACTCCAACTGGTTCTGCTGGTGGCTGCCGTCTGTGCCCTGCTCCTCGTGTCGCAGAGCGCGCCGTTTCGCGTAGGGCAGTTCACGAGTGTCTTCATCATCGCGATTGCCATCGCCGGACTGAATATCGTCAGCGGGTACACCGGACTTCTGTCGATCGGCCATTCTGCCTTCTTCGGCCTCGGCGCGTACACGACCGGCGTTCTGATCGTCGATCGCGGATACTCGCCGTTGACCACAATCCCGATGGCAGTCGTATTGTGTTTCGTACTAGGACTTCTCGTCGGGCTTCCCTCCTTGCGGATCAAAGGGCTGTATCTGGCCCTCGTTACCCTCGCCGTCGCTGTGGCGTTTCCCGAAGTGATCCGCAAGACCGGGGATCTCACCGGTGGCGCGGCCGGCATGGTCGTTCGTGCGAATCTTCTGGTCCCGCCGAAATGGACGGGTTTGACCCGCGCGGACACCTATCTCTGGATCTTCTGGGTTTCGGTAGTGACGCTGGCAGTGGTCATGCTCCTGATCCGCAATCTCGTCAAGAGTCGATTCGGTCTGGCAATGGTTGCGGTGCGCGACAACGAGATTGCGGCGAGTGCAAACGGCATCAACGTCGCGCGGGTCAAGATTCTCGCTTTCGGACTTTCCGGCGCGATCACCGGTCTGGCAGGTTCGCTGTTCACGATGTACATCGGCGCGCTCTCACCCGAGTCCTTTTCGTTGATGAAGTCGATCGAGTTCATCACCGGACTGGTGTTGGGCGGAATCGCAACGCAATTCGGCCCGATCGTCGGGGCGACGGCAGTGGTGTTCCTGCCGTACTACACCGGAAGCGTCACCGACGGCCCCGTGTCGGGAGTTGTGTTCGGCGCGGTGCTGATCGCGATCGTGTTCTTGATGCCGGACGGAATCGTCGGCCGGATCAACAGTGTTCTCCGACGGTTTGTCCTCGTGGTTCCCGCAGATCATCCCAAGTATCGCGAAGGTGAACCCCGCACCTGAGCGCCGTCTCCCTCGCCCACTCTCGTTTCTCTCAACTCACAGCAAGGAACTGGACGATATGAAAAGGCAGACCACGATTCCCGCAGTCATCGCCGCTGCGGCACTACTCCTTTCGGCCTGCGGAGGTAACTCCGACGCAGAGAGCAACACGTCGACCTCGGCCGGAGCAGTATCGGTCGACGACTGCAGCGATCCCAGTGGTGCCGCGGCGCCGATCACCGACAAACTCACGGTGGGGTGGAGTGGTCCGACGTCCGGCCCGCTCGCCGACGCGGTCGGCAACGTGATCGAAGGAATGCGAGCACGGTTCGAGGTCGAGAACGCGGCCGGCGGCGTCGGCGGCGTCAAGCTCGACGTCGTGGTCAAGGACGATGCCTTCTCCCCGGAGCGCGCCAAAGCCAATGTCGGAGAGTTCATTCAGAAGGACAAGGTCGACGTTCTGGGCACGTTCGGAGCAGGCCAGTTGAACGCCATCGCGGACGACCAGACCACTGCCTGTGTTCCACTGCTCTTCGCGCAGGCAGGCATGCCCGAGTTCCGGGTGATCGAAGACTTTCCGTGGACCACGGAGTATCTACCGGATCCGGGCGTCGAGATGGAGGTAGTGGTCGAAAGCCTGAAGAAGAAGTATCCGAGCGGCGCCAAGGTTGCCTTGGCCACGAACCAGACCGAGTCCGGACAAGGGATCGCCAACGGCTTCAAGTCCGCGATCGAAGGAACGAACTTCGAGATCGCAGCCGAAGAGGCGCTGACCGACCCCAAGACGGCGGCATCGACCCTCAAAGCCAGTGGCGCCGAGGTATTGGTGGTGGCCGGTGTCACCACCGATTGCCTCGCGATCACCCAGGCGATCGGACGTGTCGGATGGAAGCCCGACACCGTGATTCAACCGTCGAACTGCGTCGACGGTGCGACGCTGTATGCGCCCGCGGGTGATGCTGCCGACGGGCAGCAGGTGATGGTGTGGCTCAAGGATCCCAACAACGCCCTCTACAAGGATGACGCGGCGGTACGTGACTACCTGGCCGGTGCGGCTGCTCACGGTGCCGATTCCCCGACCAACAGCTACACCGTGAACGGCTGGGCCATCGGTGACCTGTTGGTGGACAACTTCACTCGGGCCTCTGAGTCATCCGACGGACTCTCACGCGCCAGCATCATGAGTGCCGCACGAACGCAGGACTACCACCCGCCGATGTTCATCGACGGAATCAAATTCACGATGACCGCGGACCATGCATTGGGAATCCTGGCATTCCAGCCGTTCGAGTGGAACGCCGCTACCCAGGCGTTCGAGAAGCAGGGCGACGTGATCGACATTTCCGGCCGTTACGAGAACTGAAACGAGTACGCGAATGAACAAGGCACACAGGGGATTGCACCCTCGCGTCAAGGTGGACGAATACACCTCGAAGGGGTGGTGGTCCGACGAGACGATCGATCAGGTGTTCCGGGCGCAGGTGCGGGTACGCGGTGACGAACTTGCCGTGGTTGATCCGGCGAACCGGAGCGAGTTGTCCGGCGGAGATCCGCGACGCCTCAGTTGGAACCAACTGGAGAGCGAAGTCATCGCGCTCGCTGCCGGCTTCTCCGAGGTGGGTTTGGGCCGGGGAGATGTTCTGGGCGTGCAGATGCCCAATACCGTCGAATTGGTCGAGGTCTACCTTGCAGCGTGGTCTCTGGGGATCGTGGTCTCGCCATTGCCCATGCAGTACCGCGAACGTGAAGTGGAAGGAATGGCAAACCAGGCGGCGTTTGCAGCATTTGTCACCGTACCCAGTTTTGGTGACAGACTCCCTGCTACGGAGATCGCTGCAATCAGATCCCGGATTCCCTCTCTGAGATCGGTGTTCGCCTACGCTCCCGCATCCGAGCTTCCGGCCCAGTTGCCGGCCGGTGTCGTGGGGCTGAGTCCTCGGGCGGCCACCGAAACACAGCGCAGTGAATTGGATGTCCGAATCACCGAAGATCCCAACAACCCCAACGATGCGATGACGATCTGTTGGACCTCCGGGACCGAAAGCGAACCGAAGGGGGTCCCACGTTCGCACTACGAGTGGCTGGCCATCTGCTGGGCCACGATCGACGCTCCCGACATCGGTGTCGGCGACGTCTTGCTGAACCCGTTCCCGATGGTCAACATGGCCGGAATCAACGGAATGTTCCTGCCGTGGCTCCGCACGGGATGTGTACTGGTACAGCACCACCCGTTCGATCTTCGAGTTTTCCTCGGGCAGATCGAGGCCGAGCGCGTGACGTACACGGTAGCGCCGCCTGCGCTGTTGTGGATGCTGCTCGCCGACGAGTCGATGCTCGCGGCGGTCGACCTGTCGAGCTTGACTCGGATCGGTTCGGGTTCGGTGCCACTGCAACCTCCGATGGTCCGGGGATGGCAGGAGCGATACGGAATCGGAGTCATCAACTTCTTCGGATCCAACGAAGGCATCAGTCTGCTCTCCTCGCCTGCGGACATGCCGGATCCGGACGACCGCGCACGGTACTTCCCCCGCTTCGGTGTCGAGAACTTTCGCTGGAGCACCAGAATCTCCGACTGGATGGACGTGCGCTTGGTCGACGTGGTCACCGGCGAGGACATCACCGAAGTCGGGCACCCGGGTGAGTTGCGAATCAGCGGACCGACGGTCTTTGCCGGCTATCTCGGCGATCGGCCGTCTCCGTTCGACGAACGCGGATTCCTCTGCACCGGAGACATCTTCGAGATTGCCGGTGATCACGGGCAGTTTCTCCGCTACCTGGACCGGGGGAAGGACCTCGTGATCCGCGGCGGAATGAACATCGCCCCAGCCGAACTGGAGGGATTGATCGCCGAGCATCCGGCCGTCGCGGATGTGGCCGTCATCGGCGACCCCGACGAAGTACTCGGTGAGCGCGTCGCAGCAGTGGTCACGCTGCGGCCCGAGACGGAACTCGAGCTGGACGCTCTGGTCGCGTTCCTGAAGGACAAGCGCATTGCGTCGTACAAACTTCCCGAGCGGCTGGAGATTCGGAAAGAACTGCCGCGCAATTCGACCGGAAAGATCCTCAAGCGTGAGCTTCGACAGAAGAGTGTGGCATGAGTGTGATGAACGACAGTGACAAGCTTGCGTTGGCGCGTGAGATGTTCCAGGCGTGGGACGTCATGGACTGGACACGCGTCGTCGACTTGTTCGCCGAGGACGGTGTGCTCCACAGCGTCATGCAGGAACCTCTTGTCGGCAAGGAGGCCGTTGCGGGCCGAATTGCGTTACTGGCAAGCAAGTGTGAACGGATCACACTGAAGATCGAGTCTCTCGGCGTGATCGACGGAAGGGTATTTGTGCAGCGAGTGGACGACTTCCACTTCGACGGTACCCATGGCGTCGTTCCTGTTGTCGGAATCCTCAGCATGGCAAACGGACGGATCACCGAGTGGCTCGAGTACTACGACCGTCCGACACTGTTGGAGGGAATGGGTCTTGTCTCCGACTTCGAGTAGAGGTTTGCCGACCATCGACATCTCCCTGGGGTTGTGGCAGGACCGTCCGCCGCAGGAGGTGACCACTACCGCGCGCCTCGCCGACAAACTCGGGTTCGGCCGAGTGTGGGTGGGGGAGATGGCGACGTACGACGCCTTTGCGCTGGCGACGTCGGTCGGCGTCGGCTTCGAGTACTCCGAACTGGTGGTCGGCCCACTCGCGGTGACGGTTCGTGATCCGGCGATGATCGCGATCGGGGCGGCGTCGGTGGCCGATCTCACCGGGCGCCACGTGTCGATCGCCTTGGGTACGTCCAGCACTGTCGTGGTCGAAAAATGGCATGGACGAAGCAGGTCCGGGGCAGCTCGGGCGCTCGCGGAGTCCGCCCGCGGTGTGCGAGCGCTCATGAACGGCGAGCGGGGCGAAGTCGCCGGAACGGTGATGCGGACCAGTGGATACCGGCTGCGACTTCAACCGCCGGGCGGCCGGCTGATCGTTGCGGCATTCGGGGACAAGGCGCTTCGGGCCGCGGTGGAGTTGGGCGACGAACTGGTGCTCAATCTGGTCAGCCCGGAGCAAGCGGGGCGCCTGATCACACGGTGCAAGGAAATCGCTGCCGAGTTGGAAACCGGCATGCCTTTCGTGTCGGTGTGGGCACCGGCTGCCGTCGCCGAGAATGGACCGTCACAGGTGTCGATCGATCAACTTCGACGCGGGCTCGTACCGTATCTGGCTGCTCCGGGGTACTCGGACATGTTCGTCCGCGCGGGCTTCGCTGATGTGATCGAGGCAGCCAGGGCCGGGGCCGCGCCGCGCGAGCTCTTGAGCCAGGCCTCGGACGCGATGGTGGCAACGGTGGGAATCGTCGGGACTCCGGCCGATGCCCGCGAGCAACTCGAGGCGTACCGAGCGGCGGGAGTGGACTCCGTCGTGGCCGTGCCTTCATCCACTGATTCGGATCCTGCCGGCAAAGTGACCATGGAACTTCTTGCGGAGATGGCATGACGGACCCCCGACGAACTTACTCTCAGGTAAGTTCGTCGGGGGTATGTCTAACCGAAGGAGTAGCCGTGAGTGATCGCGTTCGTGTCGAGGTAGTGCAGTCGGTGGCGTACGTGACGCTCAGCCGACCGGAGAAACTCAACGGTCTCGATCTGGACATGCTCGACGCCCTGGTGGACGCCGCTCGAACTATCGAAGCTGATCGTTCGATCCGGGGCGTGATTCTTCAAGGCGCGGGTGACGCGTTCTCGGCCGGGTTGGACTTCGCCTCTGCGGGTAAGCAACCGAGGCGCATGGCGAAGGCCTTCGCGAAATTTCCCGGTCAGAAGACCAACCTCTTTCAACGCGCGTGCTGGGTGTGGCGCGAATTGCCCGTGCCGGTCATCGCGGTCGTTCACGGGCACTGCTTCGGTGGGGGACTGCAATTGGCGCTCGCCGCAGACTTTCGATTCACCACCCCCGATTGCACGTTCTCGGTGATGGAGGCGAAGTGGGGATTGATCCCCGACATGACCGGAACGGTCACGATGCGCGAACTCGCGGCAATGGACGTCGTGAAACGCCTCGCCATGACTGCTGAACTGTTCGACGGAAATCAGGCTCTCGAGTGGGGGTTCGTGAGCGGAGTCAGCGACAATCCGATCAAGCCGGCGCAGGAACTGCTGTCGCAGATCGCGGTTCGCTCGCCGGACGCCGTCGCAGCGACGAAGACGTTGCTGCACAAGACCTGGAACCGCTCGCCTCGCGGCGCGTTCTGGATCGAATCGCGGATCCAACTGGCGCTGATGCGAGGCAAGAACCACAAGATCGTGCGCACAGCGAATGCTGCGAAGAAGTTGCCGGAGTTCGCCTTTCGAAAGTTCGGCTGACAAACTCCGGCATCGCGACGCCGTTGGGCGTCCACATTCAGGTCGATTACACCATCAGGTCTCGTCCTGATCGATCCTTGATGAGCATCGTGGCGACGAACGAGACCGCGGCCAGCAGGGCGAGGTATATCGAGATGGCAAGGGTGCCACCGGTCTTGCCGAGGAGCCACTGTGCGACGGTGGGAGCAAAGGCGCCGCCGAAGATGGTGCCTACCGCGTAGGAGATCGACGCACCGCTGTAACGGATCGAAGCCGGGAACAGTTCGGCGAACAACGCGGGTTGAGGTCCGTACGACAGCCCGAGTCCGACCGAGAACAGGATCATCGCCACGTAGATCCAGCCGAGATTCCCGGTGTCGATGAGGAGGAAGAACGGCACCGCGAAGAGGACCATTGCGAGGTTGCCCACGTTCATCACCGTGGTGCGGCCGCGTCGATCCGACCAGTAGGCGCCGATCATGGTGAAAACGCCCCACGTGACGGCACTTGCGAGCGTGGCAATCAGTAGTTCGGTCTTACCCAGGCCATAGGTCTTGGTTGCGTACGCGACGATGAATCCGCCGATCACCATGTAGCCGTTGCCGTTTGTGCCGATGAAGGACAGCGCCGCGAGTACGACCTGCTTCGGGTGTTTCTTGAACAGAGTTCGGATAGGCGTGTTGCTCTCGGTGCGGCGTTCCTTGAGTTCGGCGAATACGGGTGACTCGCTGACCTTGCTTCGAATGTAGAAGCCGACGCCGATCAACACGACGCTGAGCAGGAACGGCACTCGCCATCCCCAGGTGGTGAACTGTTCGTCCGTGAGGGTGAACGTGCACAGTGCCAAAACGCCGGTGGCGAGCAACATTCCGAGCGGTACTCCCATCTGTACGAACGCTCCGAAGAATCCTCGACGCTTGGTGGGTGCGTGTTCGACGGCAAGAAGAGCGGCCCCGCCCCATTCGCCGCCCGTCGAGAATCCTTGGACGACGCGAAGCAGGATCAACAGGATCGGTGCCCAGATTCCGATCGATGCATACGTCGGCAGCACGCCGATGAGAACCGTCGCGGCACCCATCATCGCCAACGTCGCGACCAGGACACGTTTGCGGCCGAGCCTGTCGCCGAGATAGCCGGCCACGATGGCACCGAGAGGACGGAAGACAAAGCTGATGCCGACCGTGACGTAGGAGACGATCTGGCCTGCCGAGCCCATCGGCTTGAAGAACAGGTCGGCAAAGATCAGGGCTGCAGCTTGGGCGTAGATGAAGAAGTCGTACCACTCGACGGTGGTGCCGACCATCGACGCCATCGCGGCGCGGTCGTATTCCTTCGCGGCGGGCTTGGTGCCAGTTCTGGTTGTGGTCATCGAGCTACTTTCTGCCAGTCACGTGGTTCACCGAAACGGTGAAACTGCGAAGTCGGAACAGGGGAGAAACGCTGTTCGATCTGCGACGTTGCCGGTGTGCTCGGTGCATGCTTTTGGCTGACTCGGAGCGTTCCTGCGCGATCTCATCGTCGATATCGACAACCGAATGATCGGTAGGTAATGATTTATGCAGAAGTGTGAGCGTCAACACAAGCGATGCCGGAAAAGTCTGATTGTTTGATGCGGAGCGTGCGAGAAGTCAGCGACTCACGTGTGGAGTGACGCCGCGATCCGCAGATCGATTTCCCTGGCGCTGAGCAGATGGTCGAGGACGAGAACCGCACAACCGAGGATGCCGGATTGTGCGCCGTGGCTGACCGAAGCGATCTGAAGCTTTCGGGTGGCAAGCGCCGTTGCGTTGCCGTAGACGGACTCCCGAAGCCCGGCGAGGAAGAGTTCGTCCGCCTCGGCCATGTCGCCGCCGATGATCAGGACCTCGGGATTGAGGAGATTGACCGCGCCGGAAATGACGTCGCCGATCAGTCGGCCGCTGCTTCTGATGAGCCGGCGGGCTTCGCTGTCGCCGTCCAGGGCGAGGCGGACGACATCACGCACGTGACCGACGCTTCGGCCCTGATCTCGGAGGGCGTGCACGAGAGCCCAACCGCTGGCGACAGTTTCGACGCAGCCGACGTCGCCGCAGCGACACTTCATGCCCCGCGCTGCAGCGGTTTTGGTATGCCCGATCTCGCCGGACGCTCCGAGTGAACCGCGTTGGAGGACTCCGCCCATGACGATTCCTGCGCCGAGGCCGGTTGACGCCTTGATCATCAGGAGGTTGGGCGCACTCTCGCGTCGCTCGCTCAATTCGGCCAGAGCCATCACGTTGGCATCGTTGTCCGCGAACAGCGGAGCCGTGGTCACCGATGCCAGATAGGGGGCAAGCGCGACTCCGTCCCACCCCGCCATCATCGGAGAGTCGAGGCTTGCTCCCGCGGCGACGTCGACCGTTCCGGGAATGCTCAGTCCGATTCCGATGACCTCGGTAGACGCGCGGTGGACCTGGGCCAGTAGTGACGAAAGATGCTCGGCAATTTCGGGCATCAGTTCGTCGGGGCCGACCCCGACCGACTTGTCGATGTCTTCTGCCGCGAGGATCGTGCCCGCCAGATCGGTGACGGCAAGTTGTGCCCGCGATCGACCGATTGCCACGACGAGAACCACGCCGGACGAGTTCGCGAACGTGAGAGTGGACGGCGGCCGACCGCCTGTCGACGGGCCCTCGTCGTCATCGGCGATCAAACCAAGCGATTGAAGTGCTGCAACCCTGGCCGATACCGCCGTCCTGGACAGGCCGGTGAGCTTCCCGATCTCGCTGCGCGTGGTTGCGGAACCGCTGCGTATCAGCGTGAATACCTCTCCCGCAGTAGCCGGAGTCGTGGACGGTCGGGTCATTGTCCTATTCAAGCATTCCTCGTCGGTAACTTCAGCGTGCGAAAGTTGGCATACTTTGTTCACAAAAAGACGTAAGTAGGTCTTGTGAAAAAGCAGAAGTAGGCATAGTCTGTGTCTTGACTCACTGCCACGGGCGTCCGAGGAGACGAGTCGCAGTTTCTGTGAAGCAGGGCGCACAAACAGGGGAGAACCTGATGAGCCGCACCGATACACAAGAGATCGTCGAGTTCGCACGTAAGTGGCAGCAGTTCGACGGTGGACCTGACGAAGAGATCTTTGTAACCTTCGGCCTCGCCCCGGACGAGTATTTCCGCAGGCTGCAGGCAATTCTCGACGACGGCGTCGTAGCGCTGACTCCGCCGGTCACCGGCGAACTCGCAACGGTCTGTGCACATCGACTCGGCCAATCGGCCAGGCGTCGATAAGTCCGACCCGGCGTCAGCCCAGAGTCACCCGAATCCGTGTCACCCGAGTAAGGAATTGAGGTCGCCATCATGCACAAGCACCTTCCGATGCCGTACCCGACCGCCGAAGTGTGGGACTGGCAGCTGCAGGGAGCGTGCCGCGGGCACGATTCCGCGGTGTACTTCCATCCGGACGGCGAGCGTGGACACGCCCGCGAGAACCGTGAACGCAACGCCAAGAAGGTCTGCGCGACGTGCCCTGTACTCCAGCAGTGCCGCGAACACGCACTCTCCGTCCACGAGCCGTACGGCATCTGGGGTGGAATGACGGAGACCGAGCGCGCAGAATATGTGCGATCGCTGCGTAAGCGCAGCAACCGGATGCCCGCGGTCGCCAACGCGAGCTGACGGTCCTTCGGAAAGGACGCCAGTGTGACCCTCGTAGCCGGTATCGATTCGTCTACCCAGTCGTGCAAAGTCATTGTCCGTGATGCCGATTCGGGAGAGCTGGTACGAGAAGGGCGGGCGGCGCACCCCGTCGGTACCGAGATAGATCCGGCATGCTGGCTCGAGGCGATGGACAGTGCAATCGCCGCGGCGGGTGGGCTCGGCGACGTCGCAGCCGTATCGGTCGGAGCTCAACAGCACGGCATGGTGTGTCTGGACAGTGGCGGCGAGGTTGTCAGACCGGCGTTGCTGTGGAACGACACTCGGTCGGCGAAGGCTGCGACCGATCTGGTCGAAGAGTTCGGCGGACCCAAGGCGTGGGCCGACGCAGTTGGTGTAGTTCCGGTCGCCGCGGTCACGGCAAGCAAGCTTCGATGGCTGGCAGATCACGAACCCGGCAATGCCGATCGCACTGCCGCGGTGTGTCTTCCGCATGACTGGTTGTCCTGGAAGTTGGGTGGGTCCGGCTCGATCGAGGAGCTTGTTACCGACGCGGGCGACGCCAGTGGAACCGGCTATTATGCTGCCTCGACGCGCGAATATCGTAAAGATTTGCTGGCGTTGGCATTTCGCGGTCGAACCCCGCATGTTCCCCGAGTTGCATCGCCGAACGAAAAGATCGGAAGTACACGTTCCGGAGGTATTGTCGGGCCTGGCACCGGTGACAATGCCGCAGCCGCACTGGGTTTGGGAGCAGTTCCCGGTGACGTGATCATCTCGATCGGAACATCCGGCGTCGTCTCGGCTGTATCGGCCACCCCCACGCATGATCCCGGCGGGAACGTGGCAGGATTCGCGGACGCAACCGGCCTGCACTTGCCGCTGGTGTGCACTCTCAACGGCGCGCGCATTCTTGATGCGACGGCGTCCATTCTCGGTGTCGATCACGCCGAACTGTCGCGGTTGGCGTTGACGGCGCCCCTCGGAAACGACGGGCTGGTCATGATTCCGTACTTCGAGGGTGAACGGACGCCCAACCGCCCTGACGCCACGGGGGCCATGCACGGATTCCGGCTGCAGAACTCGACGCCTGCGCACTTTGCACGAGCCGCAATCGAAGGACTCCTGTGCGGCTTGGCCGACGGCGTCGACGATCTGGTTCGTCAAGGCGTCGAGGTGAAGCGAGTTCTCCTCGTCGGAGGCGGAGCGAAGTCGCGCGCTCTCTGTGAGATCGCGCCGGCAATTCTCGGAGTGCCGGTCGTGATCCCTGCTCCGGGTGAGTACGTCGCCGAAGGGGCATGCAGGCAAGCAGCATGGGCACTGTCCGGGGACACGCAGCCGCCGGTGTGGCCGAAACCGGAAGAGCGACGATTCGACGCCGAACCAGCTCCCCACGTGCGCGAGCGCTACGCGTCGTTGCGCGAACTCACCGAAGGTGTCTGAGCGCTCCCTACAGAAGCCCGAACTTCCGCACTGCGTCGAGTAGCGCGTGCGGGCGTTCGGTCGTCGGCAGGGGATCGACGAGTGCGAACTGGCAACCGACGTCACGGGCAGCGCCGTCGGCGATGTCGCTGTCACCGACCATCAGAGTCTGTGCCGCATCCACATCGAGTTGTGCGAGGGCGTACTCGAAGATCGCCGGTTCGGGCTTGACTGCACCCACCTCGAACGAGAGAACGAACTCGTCGACCCAGACGTCCCAGCCGCGGTCGGCGAACGCCGGACGGATGTCGAAGGCGATGTTGCTCAAGACGGCAGTGCGTATGCCCTTCTCCGACAGTGACTTCAGGACCTCGCCGGTATCCGGGTACGGCGACCACTGATCCGGATCGACCAGCAGGGCGTAGAAAGCTTCGGCCCGAACCGGATCGGGCACCCCGGACTTACTCAACACGTCGAGGTAAGCCTGACGATGCAACTTCGGATCCCGGTCGCGGTTCTCCCACGCGTAGATCCCCGCTTCGTCCATCTCCACGGTTCTGCCCACCGGCGCGGTCATCCGACGCATCAGCTCGGCTTGAGCGTGCACGTCGAGCGGATCGCCTTGGTGATCGACGAGGTGCTCGGTCCAATCGTCGCTCTCCTCCAAACGGAAGAGGGTTCCGGAGAAATCGAACAGCGTCGCGGCGATATGTCCGTCTTGATGGGCCGTGCTGTCAGTGTTCACCTCGACAGGTTATCGGCGTCCGCTTTCCGATGCGTGATGTGAGCCAGTGCACGCGTACTTTGAGAGAGCACATTTTCCGAGGTTCCCCCGACGGGCACGATTTCGATGCCCCGGATGAACCGAACGACGAGGGGGATCCTCCGTGTCCGACCACGCGAATACACCAGACCTGACGAAGCCGTCCGGCGAAGACCCCCACCTCTCACGTCAGCTGTCCAACCGGCATATCCAGCTGATCGCCATCGGTGGTGCCATCGGCACCGGACTGTTCATGGGATCGGGCAAGACGATCTCGCTCGCCGGGCCTTCCGTGATCTTCGTGTACATGATCATCGGATTCATGCTCTTCTTCGTCATGCGGGCGATGGGGGAGCTGCTGCTCTCGAACATGGCGTACAAGTCGTTCTCCGACTTCGCCGCGGATCTGCTGGGCCCCTGGGCGGGATTCTTCACCGGCTGGACCTACTGGTTCTGCTGGATCGTCACCGGCATCGCGGACGTCATCGCGATTTCCGGGTACTTCAAGTACTGGTGGCCAGGGCTCGCGGCGTGGATTCCTGCTTTGCTGACGATCGCGGCGCTGTTGCTCCTCAATCTCCCGACCGTTCGCGCTTTCGGTGAAACCGAGTTCTGGTTCGCGCTGATCAAGATCATCGCCATCGTCAGCCTGATCGTCGTCGGCATCGTCATGGTCGTCTCCGGGTTCACGGCGCCGAACGGTGCCACCTCCGGTATCGACAACCTCTGGAACGACGGCGGGATGTTCCCGACCGGATTCATGGGCTTCGTCGCCGGCTTCCAGATCGCCGTGTTCGCCTTCGTGGGTATCGAGCTCGTCGGTACGACGGCAGCCGAGGCGAAGGACCCGGAGAAGAACCTGCCGAAGGCCATCAACTCCATCCCCATTCGTGTCCTGCTGTTCTACGTCGTTGCACTGACCGTGATCATCGCGGTGACTCCGTGGCGTGAAATCAGCGCAGACAAGAGTCCGTTCGTCGCCATGTTCACACTCGCCGGCCTCGGCATCGCTGCTTCTGTCATCAACTTCGTCGTGCTGACCTCCGCTGCATCTTCGGCCAACTCGGGTATCTACTCCACCTCGCGCATGGTGTTCGGCCTTGCGCAGGAGGGCGACGCACCGAGGGCCCTCGGCAAGCTGAACTCACGCAAGGTCCCCGCGAACGCCCTGATGTTCTCGTGCATCTTCCTGCTGGCGTCGTTGATCCTGCTGTTCTCGGGCGATTCCGTGATCGAGGCCTTCACCGTCGTCACGACCATTTCGGCGCTGCTGTTCATGTTCGTGTGGACGATCATCCTGGCGAGCTACATGGTGTACCGGAAGCGTCGTCCGCACCTGCACGAGGCGTCGAAGTTCAAGATGCCCGGCGGCATCGTGATGTGCTGGGTCGTGCTCGCGTTCTTCGTCTTCATTCTCTGGGCACTGACAACCAAGGACGACACCCTGCAGGCACTTCTCGTCACGCCGATCTGGTTCGTGGTTCTGGGCATCGCGTGGGCGATCATCCGGCGTCGACCCGCTCACCGGGCACGATACGACGCATTCAAGTCAGAACTGGACGCCAGCCGACAGAACGGCGACAAATAGTTTTGGTCAAGATCGGGTAACGGTGGCGGCCGCCTTGATCAAACTGTTACATTCTTCGGCAGACAGAGGAGCGGGCTTCATCAGAAGGACGCTGCACGCCGACGACTGACGGAGTACACACTGTGGGAAACCACCACCGCACGGGCAATGACGATGTTGTCTTCGAGATCGATCCCGAGGCAGCAAGCGGCCGCCACCGCACCCCGTCGGCTGGCCCTGGTGCCGGTGTCAAGGCAGGTGTCGTAGCTGCGGCTACCGGTGCACTCCTCGTCGGTGCAGGCCAGATGGGCGCAGGAACGGCTGCTGCGGCGCCGGCAACACAGACCATCGCCGGCATCGAAATCCCGCAGGGTCTGCTCCCCGAGGGCGTTGTCGTTCCGGCTGAATTGGCGGCACTTCCGGCTCTCGACATCCCCGAGCTTCCCGATTTTGCTGCCGACCTCAACACGCAGGCACAGCAGTTCCTCGCTGGGATCAACCCCGGCACCTCAGCTCGTACCGTGCAGCCGGTGTCCGGAACGCTGACCTCCACCTTCGGTTCGCGCTGGGGAGCACACCACGGCGGCCTCGACATCGCGGCTCCGATCGGTACGCCGATTCTGGCTGCAGCCGACGGCCAGGTCATCGACGCCGGCCCGGCGTCAGGTTTCGGCCTCTGGGTCCGCGTCCAGCACGACGACGGCACGGTCACCACGTACGGCCACGTCAACGACTACCAGGTCAACGTCGGCCAGCGTGTCAACGCCGGCCAGCAGATCGCCACCGTGGGTAACCGTGGCCAGTCCACCGGCCCGCACCTGCACTTCGAGGTTGCCGAGAACGGCGCAAAGGTCGATCCCGCAGCGTGGCTGCAGGCTCGCGGCGTAGCTGTCACCTGGGTCGACAACTCGTAGAAGAAACTTTCGGAGAACTGCGGTGGCGTCGGGAAATTCTTCCCGGTGCCACCGCAGTTCTCGTTTGTCGGTGACACCGGACGGATAGCCTTCAGTGACGTTGATCGTCGAAGGGGGAATGCGCAATGGGTGCAGAGGTCACGGCGCGAGAATTCACCAGAGCCGACCGTAGGCTCTTTCGTAAGAAGGTGCGCTCGTGCGTCGACGCCATGAAGCAGATGCTCGACGGTGGTGACTTCCGAGACGCCGTCGACAAGCCCGCTCCGCTGTTGGGCATGGAGATCGAGTTCAACCTCGTGACCGGCGACATGACGCCCGCGATGTCCAACCGTGAAGTACTCGAATCCATCGACGACTCTGCGGTTTTCCAAACCGAGCTCGGACAGTTCAACGTCGAGATGAACGTCGAGCCCGGCCCACTCACCGGTGATGCGACTTTCGAATTGGAGAAGAAACTGCGGGCGTCCCTCGACGTCGCAGACGCGCGAATCCACGCGCACGACGCCGAGATGGTGATGATCGGGATGCTGCCGACACTGCAGCTCGAGCATCTCGATCGTGAGTGGATCACCGCCAACCCGCGCTACGAATTGCTCAACGAGCAAATTTTTGCCGCGCGAGGAGAGGACATCGAACTCGACGTCGAAGGTGTCGCGCTACCCGGTGGCGACGTGGAAATCCTTCGGGCCGACACCAATTCGGTGGTGCCGGAGGCGGCTTGTACGTCCATGCAGTTGCACCTGCGCGTCGCGCCGGAAGAATTCGCAGCGCACTGGAATGCCGCGCAGTGTCTGGCCGGAGTACAGGTGGCGCTTGCGGCCAATTCTCCTTTCCTGGCAGGGAAGGCGCTTTGGCACGAATCACGCATTCCGATCTTCGAACAGGCAACGGACACCCGAACTTTCGAGCTCAAGAACCAAGGTGTGCGACCGCGAGTGTGGTTCGGTGAGCGGTGGATCCATTCGGTTCTCGACCTGTTCGAGGAGAATTCACGGTACTTCCCGGCGCTGCTCCCTGATGTCTCGGACACCGATCCGCTGGAAGTGCTCGCGGCGGGCGGGGTTCCGGAGTTGAGCGAGCTTCAGATGCACAACGGCACGGTCTATCGCTGGAATCGGCCTGTCTACGACTGCTCGGATGGCAAGCCGCACTTGCGTATCGAGAATCGGGTGCTGCCGGCCGGGCCGACCGTCGTCGACATCATGGCCAATGCGGCCTTCTACTACGGAACCGTTCGCGCATTGGTGAACGCGGAGCGGCCACTGTGGTCGCACATGTCGTTCCATGCGGCAGAAGAGAACCTGCACATCGGCGCCAAGTACGGACTCGACGCCACCCTGTACTGGCCGGAGATCGGTTGGGTCGGTGCCGACGAGTTGGTCCTGCGAAGGCTGCTGCCGTTGGCGGACGAGGGTTTGGCCGACTTCGGATTGTCCGCCGCGGCCCGCGATCGGTACCTCGGCGTGATCGAAGGGCGGTGCATGAATCGGCAGACCGGTGCCGCCTGGCAACGCGAGCAAGTGGCGCACGCGGAGGCCTCGGGCGCGGACCGCTCGACTGCGCTCACCGGAATGCTCCGCGGTTACGTGGAGAACATGCGGACGGGAGATCCTGTTCACACCTGGTCCTGATTGCTCTGCTAATTCTCCTATCCGTCAACAGTTTCGGGGACCTAAGTCCCCGAAATGAAGAGGGGGCGACCCCAAAAAATCCGGACAAGTGGGATGGTTAGAGTGAAAGTGGCTCGGTTACTTCTTCAGGAAGGTGGGCACATGAGTTCACGCGAACATAACAGTGTTGTTGTCGGAGTCGAGGGTTCGGACACTGCGTCCACAGCGCTCCGCGAGGCCGCGAAAATCGCCGCCCAGCGCGAATTGCGACTCGACATCATCCACGCCCTCGACTTCGCGCCTTACGGTTTCGGCGGACCGTACGTCGACGCGGGTGGGGTGTACGAATGGGTCGAAGAGGCGGGAAAAGCGATCTTGGCAGAGGCGGAACAATTCGCCCGTGAGATCGATCCGAAACTCGAAGTTCACACCGAAATCGCCATCGGCAGCGCAACTCAGTGGCTGATCGAGAGTTCGGCACAAGCCAGGCGGGTCGTTGTCGGAGCGTCGGCGTCAGGCAAGGCGGCGACAGCAGTCCTCGGCAATACCGCGGTCGGTGTGGCCAGTCACGGCAAGTGTCCGGTCATCGTCGTTCGGGACCGCGATGGTGCGGTGCCCTCGGAAGGACCCGTAGTGGTCGGCGTCGACGGCAGCGCGTTGAGCGCCCAGGCCGTCGGTGCGGCTTTCGAGGAAGCGTCGTTCCGCGGAGTCGAGTTGGTGGCGTTGCACGTGTGGAGTGACCTCGGCAGTGCGGCATTCGAAGACCCGAGGGCCGCTGCGCTTGCCCCGCAGTCTCTCGAAGAGGAAGAGCACGCGGTACTCAGCGAGAGCTTGGCCGGATGGTCCGAGCAATACCCGGACGTGAAGGTCCGGCGCGAGGTATACCTCGACAACCCACGCGGACGGCTGCTGGACTGGTCGGCAAAAGCGCAGCTCGTCGTAGTCGGAAGCCGTGGTCGCGGTGGATTCCGCGGCATGTTGCTCGGCTCGACCAGCAACACCCTGATCGCTTCGGCCAAGTGCCCCGTCATGGTGGTTCGCCCCGAAGAATCCTGACCCTCGACAGGCTCTCCCACTACCCCGTTCATTTCGGTCATCGAATATGAACGGGGTAGTCACATGAATGCGGACTCAGGTTCCGTAGTGTTCGATGTGAGTAAGTGTTCGATGGGAGTACCACTGCTCGTGTGCGCGTCGCACACGGCAGCAATCGTCAGGATTGGGGTTACAACGTGCGTATCGGTATGGGTTTGAACTACAGCGGCGGGTTCGCCGAAACCGTCGAAGAGGTCGGTGACCTGGAGAAGGCGGGCCTCGACATCGCCTTCGTCCCGGAGGCGTATTCCTTCGACGCCGTCAGCCAGCTCGGTTACCTGGCGGCCAAGACGTCGACCATCGAACTCGCTTCGGGAATCTTTCAGATCTACACCCGTACGCCCTCGTTGACCGCCATGACGGCGGCGGGCCTGGACTTCGTCTCCAACGGTCGCTTCGTGATGGGACTGGGCGCTTCCGGACCGCAGGTGATCGAGGGGTTCCACGGCGTCAAGTACGACGCTCCGCTGGGACGCACACGTGAGGTCGTCGAGATCTGCCGTCAGGTATGGCGCCGCGAGAAGGTCGAGTACCAGGGCAAGTACTACCAGGTTCCCCTCCCCGCCGAGAAGGGCACCGGACTCGGAAAGCCGCTCAAGCTGATCAATCATCCTGTGCGTGAGCGCATCCCGATCCTGATCGCTTCGCTCGGACCCAAGAACGTCGAGCTGACGGCGGAAATCGCCGAAGGCTGGGAACCTATTTTCTTCCATCCGGAGAAGGCAGCAAGCGTGTGGGGTGAGCCGATCGCCAAGGGCAAGGCCAAGCGCGATCCGAGCCTCGGTGAGCTTCAGGTGTACGCGTCGCCGGCCCTGGCCATCGGTGACGACGTCGACCACATGCTCGACTGGGTACGCCCGAGCCTTGCGCTCTACATCGGTGGCATGGGCGCCAAGGGCAAGAACTTCTACAACGATCTCGCGGTGCGCTACGGCTACGAAGAGGCCGCCGAGAAGATCCAGGATCTCTACCTCGCGGGCAAGAAGGACGAAGCCGCAGCAGCGGTCCCGGACGAACTGGTTCGCGCAGTGTCGTTGATCGGTCCCGAGAGCTACGTCAAGGAACGCGTCGCAGCCTTCGCCGAAGCCGGTGTCACGACGCTCAACGTCACGCCGTTAGCGGCCGACCGCAACGGCCGAGTGCAGCTGATCGAGAAGTTCCGCAAGATTTGTGACTGACCCTGCTGTGCGCCTTTATTAACCGCCGGCGGTTAACAAAGGCGCACAGCAGAGCGGGTGGTTCAGGATCTCCTGCGTACGAAACCCGATTTTGGGCGCTTGTTGACAGGACTTTTTTCACTTCTGACCGGTCGGGTTCTTCACCTAACGTGGATCGAGTAGCCAGGGTTTGCGTGCGAATCCGGCACCGGTGGCCTCGTTGACGCCCGAAAGGGATGTTGGCGGGGCCGTTGCCGCAGTCCACCCGAACACCCAATGTCCGATTCGGGACTCGCGTCGGCTGATGAATCCTTTTTGCCGTCATTGGGCAATAGTGTGAGGGCGAAGAGATTCTGTGGTCGATTGTGGAGGGACGAACATGAGTGCAACCAAACCCGTCGTCGTAGCGGTAGACGGTTCGGAATCGGCGTCGTCGGCTGTCGTCTGGGCGGCGAGGACGGCAGTGGCGCTCGGTCGACCGCTCCACATCGCGACGGTGGTGCACATCCCAGCCTTCTACTACTCCGAGCCTTACCTCGCCGAGAGCTTCAAGGACGAACTGCGGCGCACTGCCACCGCTCGTCTGGACAGCGCACAGATCCTCGCGCGGCAAAGCATCGACGACGACCTCGAGATCGTCACCGAACTGCTCGACGGCAGCGTCTCCGATCGCTTGATCGAATTGTCCAAGGGTGCGTACATCATTGCGCTCGGCCCTCGCGGGCACGGCGAATTCACCGGATTGGTCGTCGGTTCTGCGACGGTCTCGGTTGTCTCGCACGGCGAATCTCCGGTTGCAGTTGTCCGAGGACGGACGCTCGACGGTCGACCGCCGACCGAGGGCCCCGTCGTCGTCGGTGTCGATGGATCCGAAAGCAGCATCGAGGCAGTCGAGCACGCTTTCGAGCAGGCCTCCGCGCGGGGCGCCACCTTGATCGCCGTCAACGTGTGGAGCGACGTGAGTGTGCAGCCCTCGTTGGGCGCCACCCCCGACGACCCACTGTGGAGCAGCATCCAGACGGGTGAGGAAGTTGTCCTCGCGGAGCAATTGGCCGGATTCACCGAGCGTTACCCGGACGTCTTCGTCGAAAGAGTCGTCGCGCGTGACCGTCCGGTCCGAGTTCTGAGCGAATACGCGGAGACGGCGCAGTTGATAGTCGTCGGCAGTCGCGGGCGCGGCGGATTCGCAGGAATGCTCCTCGGATCGACCAGTCGAGCGCTCCTGCACACCGCGGATTGCCCGGTTCTCATCGTCCGGCACGTCAACAAGTGAAGAGAATGCATTCCATGAGTTCTGAGTCCACCGTCTCCGGTACCGTTCGACGTGAGATGTCTTTTGGAGGGGTTCGATGACAACGCGGATATTCCTGGTCGACGATCACGAGATCGTCAGACGCGGATTGTTCGACCTACTCGGTGGGGTCGAGGACTTCGTGGTGGTGGGCGAGGCGGCGTCCGTGGGGGAAGCGCTGGCTGCGGTACCGCAGAGCAACGCCGACGTCGCTGTCCTGGACGTACGCCTGCCTGACGGCAACGGCGTCGAACTGTGCCGAGAACTCCGCTCGATGCTTCCCGACCTCCGCTGCCTGATGCTCACGTCGTACGCCGATGACGAGGCGTTGCTCGACGCGATCATGGCGGGCGCCTCGGGATTCGTCCTCAAGCAGATTCTCGGAACCGATCTGGTCGCTGCAGTCCGCACAGTCGGGCGCGGCGGTTCACTGCTCGACAGTCGTGCAACCGAGGCGCTGATGCAGCGGATCCGCAGCGACCGTACAGCTGATCCGTTGGCCGAACTTTCCGATCAGGAGCGAGCAGTCTTCGACCTCATCGGAGAAGGGCTCACCAACCGGGAGATCGGCGCGCGATTGTTCCTCGCGGAGAAGACGGTCAAGAACTACGTGACGCGTCTGCTCTCGAAGCTGGGCATGCAGCGTCGTACTCAGGCTGCGGTGCTGGCGACCGAAATCCGTAGCGGCAGTCGCTAGGATCTAACGACCGGATTTCGGTCGATTCGAGTTGGTTCGACCGAGCGGTACTCGCCAGAGCAGGCGTGCACCGCTCGGATCGTGATTGACGATCGTGCACGTACCGCCGCAATGTTCGGCGCGGCGCTCCAGATTGTGCAGTCCACTCTTGTGGAAGTCGGAGGGGAGTCCGACGCCGTCGTCCTCGATCGTGATCGCAAATTGGACGTCCGCGGTGACAGCGATGGTGATGTGGCGTGCGTGTGCATGCCGAAGGACGTTGCTCAACCCCTCACGCAGCACGGCTTCGGCGTGCTGGTGGATCCCGGGATTCACCAAAGTGTCGATGGCGCCGGAGAATTGGACGCTCGGGGTCACCGCGGACTGTGCGGTGGCGTCGCCGATGACATCGAGGAGGCGTCGGCGCAGGCTCGACGAATCGGTGGCCGTCGGAGTCTGCAGATCGAAGATGGTTGTCCGAATCTCGCGGACTGTCTTGTCGAGCTGTTCGAGAGATCGTTTGACAATCGCGCGCGCCGACTCCGGGAGGGTCTCGTCCGGAAGCGTGCTCTGCAGGCTCATTCCGCTCGCGAACAGTCGCTGGATGACGTTGTCGTGCAGGTCTCGTGCGATGCGGTCGCGGTCGGCGAGAACGGACAACAGGCGTTGCGCCTTTTGTTTCTCGTCGAACTCGATTGCAACGGAGCCGAGTTCGGCCATCGACTCGATCCGGGTCAGTTCGTCGTGATCCCAGTGCGTGTTGGTGGAATTCGACGCCACGATGACCGCGCCGACTACACCCGAGGCGACGCACATCGGTGCCACGACCGCACTCCCAGCCGACGGCACCAGTTCGGTGAGTGCGCCTAAAGTGTTGAGTACCTGTAGCTTTCGACTGCTCCGCACCACGTCGAACGGATAAGTGGTCGCCGGGATTCTGACTCCACGTGACGTGGTCCGGGCGCTGGCCGCGGCGTGAACCTGTGCGTAGCCGTTCTCGCAGATCACCACGATCACGTCGTCGACGCCGGTCAGGTCCCGAACGCGACTGGCAAGAAGTTGCAGGCCGTCCTCGAGCGAGTCACCGGCCAGCAACCGCGAGCGGATGGCAGATGTTGCGGTGAGCCATCTTTCACGAGTTCGTGACTGCTCGAACAGTCGGGCGTTTTCCACAGCGATACCGGCTGCGATGGCGAGGGCTTCGAGAATGACCTCGTCTTCCTGGGTGAACTCGGCCTGTCCCCGTTTCTCGGTCAGGTAGATGCTTCCGAACACCTTTCCCCGCATCATGATCGGCGCTCCGAGGAAGCTCTCCATCGGTGGATGATTTGCGGGGAATCCCACCGATTCGGGATGGTCGCCGAGATGGGCCACACGCAAAGTCTGCGGGTGATTCATCAGAACACCCAGCACGCCATGACCTTCGGGGAAATGTCCCATGGTCGCGCGTTGGGACCCGGAGATTCCCTCGTACACGAATTCCGAGAGCCCGCCCCCCGGCGCCGCGACCCCCAGGGCGCCGTAGCGGCAATCCAGAACCGTTGTCGCAGAGGTGATGATCCGTTGAAGCGTCAGGTCGAGGTCCAGGCCGGAGCCGACCACCAGGACCGCCTCGAGCAGGCGGTGGAGTGTCGGTATGTCGGCATTGGAATCGCCCAGGCGGTCGAGCAACTCGCCGAACGTACGTGCCGGACTGTGACCCGAAGCTTCGACCATGGTCGAAGCATATCGCCTCACCGAACGTCAGCTCTCCTGGCGGCGACCTTCCCACCACGACGACCAGTGATGCTTGATCTCGTCGAACTCGTCATCGCTCAGGTCGTAGGTGGTCAGCAGGATGGACATGCCTCCGTCGGGCCGCTGCGCCGTCACCGACTGGGTGGCGACAGACAGCAGGCCAGGGCCGAGATCCTCGACTGTCAACCCGAATTGGTGGTCAGTGACGTAGTCGACGACGCCTTCGAAATAGTCGCCGGGAGCGATTGTCACCGCGTACCGACTTCCCGCTTCCAATTCGATTTCGGTGAGCCCGAGGACGCTTGCCACGTTCTCACCGGGGAGCAGAAGGCCGTCGAGATAAATGGTTTTACGCTCGGCCAGTCCGTGGTGCTCCACTGCGAATCTGAGCAACTGGAGGAATGTCGTCCAGCCCTCGGTGATGTCGTCGTACCAGTCGTCGTCGGCAGATTTGGCCGGCCGATCGATGCGGACGACCGTCTTGCCGTCCTGTTCGCGAAGTGAGAAACGGTCACCGTTTCCGAGTTTCAGCGTCAACGCTTCGGGGTCGGCCTCAGCGGTGGAGTAGATCTGGTTGATTTCGTCGTCGAGTCCGTCGTACTCCCAGCCGAACCAACGTCGAATCAGCGACGGGTCGCGCAGCGCGGGCCAGAGTACGGACGGGGCTGCGACGACGGACACTTCGATCACGGTTTCGCTCACGCGGAAGACGCTACCGATTTCAGCCCTTCATGGCGACGGTCAGTAGAAATGCAACGTCTTCGAGCGCTTCGACGCTGTGCCGGTCGGCCGGGACGGTCAGGAAATCACCCGTGGATCCTTTCCACTGGTCACTCCCACACACAAGATTCAGCTTCCCGCTCAGGACCAACAACGTGGCTTCGCCCGGACTGTCGTGTTCGGCGAGGCTCTTGCCGGCGCTCAGGGCGATCACCGTCTGTCGCAGGCTGCGCTGGTGGCCACCGTAGACGGTTTGTGAACTGCGACCGCTGGTCGCCGAGCCCGCCAGTTTCAACTGTTGGCGAGCGAGAGCGGTCAGTGACTTCTTGTCCATCGAAGACCTCTCGGAAGCGGTGAATGTCCTTCTTGGAGTATGACCGACTCACTCGCGAGGTGCCTCGTTATCGGCGGAAGTCGGTCAGCGCGTGTACTCCAACCAGCGGAAGCGCAGGCCGCTCTTCTCCGAGGTCTGCCAGGGCTCGTCGGATTTCAGGTTCCATTCGGGGCCGATCTCGGGAGCAAAAGCATCACCGGCGATGTCGAGGTCGATCTCGGTCACCAGTAGATGCGTCGCGAATGGCAGTGCAGCCGAATAAATTTGCCCGCCGCCGACGACGAAGACGTCACCGTCCGGCAACGCCAGGGCGTCGTCCAGCCTGTGGACTACCTCGGCGCCTTCGGCGTGCCATTGCGGATCGCGTGTGACGACGATGTTCCGACGCCCGCTGAACGGACGGAACTTCGATGGAATGGAGTCCCAGGTGCGCCGCCCCATGATTACCGGATGGCCCATGGTGACGCGTTTGAAGTAAGCCATGTCCTCGGACACGCGCCACGGGATCGAGTTGTCGGCGCCGATGACGCCGCCGTGGGCCTGCGCCCAGATGAGGGTGACTGTGCGATCGGTCATCGTCAGACCGCTACCGGGGCTTTGATCGCGGGGTGGTGCTGATAGTCGACGATCTCCACGTCCTCGAAGGTGTAGTCGAAGATGGAGTCGCGCTTGTTCAGCTTCAGGGTCGGCAACGGCAGCGGTTCGCGGCCGAGCTGCTCGGTCACCTGGTCGACGTGATTGTCGTAGATGTGGCAGTCGCCGCCGGTCCAGACGAACTCGCCGACGTCGAGTCCGGCCTGCTGGGCCATCATGTGGGTGAGCAGCGCGTAGCTGGCGATGTTGAACGGAACGCCGAGGAACATGTCGGCGCTGCGCTGGTACAGCTGGCAGGAGAGCTTGCCGTCGGCGACGTAGAACTGGAAGAAAGCGTGGCACGGCGCCAGGGCCATCTGCGGAATGTCGGCGACGTTCCACGCCGAAACGATGATCCGCCGCGAATCGGGGTTGGAGCGCAGAGTCTCGACGGTCTGCGCGATCTGGTCGATGTGCTCGCCCGAAGGGGTGGGCCAGCTACGCCACTGGACGCCGTAGACGGGGCCGAGTTCACCGTTCTCGTCGGCCCACTCGTCCCAGATGGAGACGCCGTGCTCGTGCAGCCACGCCACGTTGGAGTCGCCGCGCAGGAACCACAGGAGTTCGTTGACTATCGACTTGAGGTGGACCTTCTTGGTGGTGACGAGCGGAAAGCCGTCGGCAAGATCGAAACGCATCTGGTGACCGAAGATGCTGCGGGTGCCGGTTCCGGTTCGATCGGATTTGGCGGTACCCGTCTCCATGACGAGCCGGAGGAGGTCTTCGTAAGCAGTGGAGACAGTCACGGGAATCAGTCTAGGGCCTGCCCTGCTGTGCGCCTTTATTAACCTCCGGCGGTTAATAAAGGCGCACGGCAATATAGCCTCGGCACATGCGCGAACTCTTGGTGATCGGTATCGGTGCTGGTGATCCCGACCAGGTGACGGTTCAGGCGATCAAGGCCATGAACAGGGCCGATACCTTCTTCATCATCGGAAAGGGTGACGAGAAGCAGGCCCTGGTCGACTTGCGCACCGGCATTCTCGACGAGCACGTTCACCTCGACTACAAGGTGGTCGAGATCACGGACCCGCCGCGGGACCGAACCCCCACCGATTACGAGGGAGTCGTCGAGGACTGGCACGAGCGTCGGGCCGCGAAATTCGAAGCGGAATTCGCGGCCGAACCTGGCGTCGGCGCGATTCTCGTCTGGGGTGATCCCTCCCTCTACGACAGCACTCTGCGGATCGTCGAGCGCGTGCTCGCTCGCGGGAGAGTTTCGTTCGACTACTCCGTCATCCCGGGAATCACCAGCGTGCAGTCGCTGGCTGCACAACACCGAATCGTCCTCAACCGAATCGGCGAACCCATCCACATCACGACCGGCCGCAAACTGGCCGAGGGATTGCCCGACGGCGTGGACAATGCCGTCGTGATGCTCGACGCGCATTGCACCTTCACTCAGGTAAGCGAAAACGACGCCGAGATCTGGTGGGGCGCGTACCTCGGGACCCCGGACGAGGAGTTGATTTCCGGCAAACTGCGTGACGTCGAAGATCAGATCGTCGCTCGCCGGGCGGAGTTGCGTGAGAAGCACGGTTGGATCATGGATACGTACCTCGTTCGGCGCTGACAACCGACCCTGAATTTGCCGCCTCGATCCTGCACTCTTGATCCCGAACGACGGTCTGCGCACCTATGATCTGCGCATGACATCGTTCGGGCAGGACCGACTGCAGTCGATTCTGCCCGCGCCGCGTGGCCGTGAAAAATCTGCTGTGAAGTCGGCTTTCGACCTTCTGGTTCAGTGGTATCGGCGTCCTGATCAATTCGACAGTTTCAATCGATACCTCGCCACGAAGGGCCTGGAGCTAGCTGTCCGATTGCTGGTCATCGGCTCGCTGACGACGGTCATCATTGCGATGACTCTGCTGCGCTTCAGCGACGCGGGCGTGCACAACCACGTCACCAGCGTCGTCAACGCCGTTATCATCGCCGTCACGATTGCGGTGATCGTGCTCTTCTGCCTTCTGCCCGAAATCACGCGTCGGTGGTCGTACTTCTTTGTCGCCTACTGCGAGGTCGGCGTATTCGTCGGTGTGTTCTTGAACAACGACCCTTTCATCGGGTTGATCCAGTGTGTGCTCTTCGTACTGATCGGTGGTTACATCGCGTACTTTCACAACGCGAGACTCCAGGCGGTTCACATCGCGCTGTCCATCGTGGTTCTGGCAGTGGTCGGCCGAAAGGTTGCGGTCTTCGCGGATCCTGCGTTGGCCACCGCACTGTGTCTGATCATCGCCACCGGGATCGTGGTCATTCCGTTCGCCTGCCAGTTCGTCCTCTCACTTCTCGGCTCCGACGCGGACAGTTCGGATGTGGATCCGTTGACAGGGCTTCTGAATCGGCGCGGGCTGCAGCGAGCTGTTGTCGAAATGGGGGCGACGGGGCATGCGTCGAGCAAGTCGTCGTATGTCGTCGCGATTGTCGATGTCGATTCGTTCAAGAGCGTCAACGACTCACAGGGGCACGAGGAAGGCGATCTCGTACTTCGCCAGATTGCTGATCGACTGCGGTGGTGCGGCGGCGAGAAGGCGCTCTTCGCCAGATTCGGTGGGGACGAGTTCGTGTTGGTAGACACGATAGACGTCGGCGCAGCGCCTGCGTTCGAAGACAATCTGCGAAGGCACTTGCGAATCGACGATCGTGATCCGGTAGTGACCACCAGCGTCGGAGTCGCGATCACCTCTGCCGAATGGTCGTCGATTATTTCCGACGAGGAGTTGACGGAACTGTTTCGAGTAGCCGATGCCTCGATGTACCGCGCGAAGGCCGCCGGCGGCGATCAGGTTGTGATGTGGGACGGCAAACAGTGAAAATTGTCTGATTGCGGGGAGTTGACTGGATTACCCTGACACTATGGAATCTGCCGAGAGTGTTGAGCGTTCGGACGCCGTGGCGTCTCGACGACCGCTCTCGGGTCCCGCGTTCCGGCTGATCTCTTCTCAACTTGTCGATTGGTATCGGCGTCCGGACCAATTCGACACCTTCAATCGCTATCTCGCGGACAAAGGGTTGACCGTCGCCTCGCGGTTTCTCGTCGTCTGCTCGTTGGTACTGGTCACCGTGATCATGTTCCTCACTCGCTTCAGTCCACAGGGACCGACCACTGCGCACGCGCGCTCCGCGAACGCAGCCATCATGGTCATAACCGTGATGATGGCCGTCGCCCTCTCGACGAGGCGAAATCTCTCCCGTTCCTGGTCTTACGCCTTTGTGCTCTACTCGGAAGTGGGAATAGCGGCCGCAATGCTGCTGTACTCCAATCCACTTGCAGCACTGGCACACGCCGTGATGTTCTCGGTGATCGGCGGATACATCGCGTTCTTCCACAATGCTCGAATACAGAGCCTTCACATGTTGTGGGTGTTCGTCGTGGTCATCGGCATCGTGACACGTACGGCCGTGGTCGAAAACGATGTGGATGTTCCGGTTCTGGTCGCGTTGGTAGTACTGGTCGGCGCGGCAATCTACGTGATTCCCTTTGCCTGTCAGTTCATTTTCTCGATCCTCGGCACCGACGCGTTGAACTCGCAATTGGACCCACTGACGGGACTGCTCAACAGGAGGGGACTGGCCGACGAAGTACGACTGTTGCTGGAGCGGTCGTACACGCACTCGGCGCTCTTGGTAGTCGCCGCCGTCGACATCAATCGATTCAAGGCCATCAACGACGAGTACGGACATACCGTCGGTGACGCCGTGATCGAAAAAGTCGGATCGAGACTGGTCGAATGCGCCGGCCCGGCGGCCTTGATCGCACGGATAGGCGGCGACGAGTTCGTCATCGTCGATTCGGTCGATCAACGCTCGTTCCATCGACTCGAACATGAGCTACTCCGTTCGACGATCACCTCGCCCGATCATCCCGAGGTGGCGATGAGCGTCGGAATCGCGAAGATCGCAGGGCCTTTCGAATCAGCGGATGATGCGCTGGTCGCCTACCCGACTCTGCTGCGGCGAGCGGATCGGGCGATGTACTCCGCGAAGGCACGCGGTGGGCATTCGGTGGTGCTGCAGACGGAAACGGACTGAGCGCGCTGTGAGTGTCCGTGGTCGGCGTTAGTCTGTTGCCATGCCTGAACTACCCGAGGTGGAAGCGCTGGCAGGGTTCCTTCGTCAGCACGCGGTCGGCGCAGTGGTGGGACGCGTCGACATCGCTGCATTGAGTGTGCTCAAGACCTTCGATCCGCCGATCACCGCTCTGCAGGGGCGTGACGTCACGGGCGCCGCCCGCTTCGGGAAGCATCTGGCTCTGGATTGCGACGGGTTGTGGTTGGTCACGCATCTCTCCCGTGCCGGCTGGATGCGCTGGCTGGACAATCCATCGGCGACGCCGCCGAAGCCGGGGAAGGGGCCGTTGGCGCTGCGCGTTCATTTCTTCACACCCGAAGGGTTGACGCCGGCATTCGATCTCACCGAAGCCGGCACCAAGAAACGCCTCGCCGTCTGGGTCGTGAACGATCCGCAGGAGGTTCCGGGCATCGCCCGGTTGGGGCCGGACGCGATGGCTGTGACCGAAGCCGAGTTCGCACAGATTCTGGGCGGAACGTCGGCGCGGATCAAGAACTCGATAGTCGAGCAGTCGTTGATCGCCGGTATCGGGAACGCCTACTCGGACGAGATCCTCCACACCGCGAAACTCTCGCCTTTCGCGACCTCGTCGCGGCTGACGCCGGATCAGATTTCGACGTTGTATGCCGTGATGCGATCCACGCTGGCCGACGCGATCGAGCGTTCGGAAGGTCAGGACGCGGCCCGGCTCAAAGGTGAGAAACGCTCGGGGATGCGAGTGCATGCTCGTACCGGACTTCCGTGCCCGGTGTGCGGTGACGTCGTACGCGAAGTGTCGTTCGCGGAGCGCTCTTTTCAATACTGCGCGACGTGCCAGACCGGCGGTAAACCGTTGGCGGACAGGCGAATGTCGAAACTGCTCAAGTAGCGAACTGCGCTGCGAGTAGTTCGACGAACTCGCGGGCGAGCGCCGACGAATGGGTGGGTTCGGTGATTGCGTGGACGATCCGATGCGGCGCATCGGTGATCGGAATGCAGACCAATTCGGGGTGCAGGGCGCTCATGGACTGGGGGAGCAAACCTACGCCCAGGCCGTTGGCGGTCAGTGAACAGATCAGGTCTACCGAGTTGGCTTCAAGTGTTTTTCCCCGAGGGACCTGTGATTCGGCGAAGGCTTGGTCGGTTTGGACACGGGCCTCGCTGCCGGAGGCGAAGTCCACGAGAGTGTGATCGCGTAGGTCTTCGAGCCTGATCGACGAAGCCTGGGCAAAGGGATGGTCGGGAGCAACGAACGCTGCGGTGGGTTCACTCCACAGCGGTGCGGCGGCAAAGCTCTTGGGTAGGCGACCTGCGGCCAATCCGACAATGCCGACGTCGATTGCACCGGACCGGACTCCCTCGATAACTACTTCACTGCCGTACGGTCGCGCGGTGATGTTGATTGCAGGGTGGCGCCGTGTCAGATCTGCCAGGGCGCGTCCGACGTCGACGCGCCCCGCCGAGGTGATGGTGCCGACCGTCAACCGCACTTGCTCGTTGCTCCGTGCCGAGACATCACTGACGAGTCTCGACACGGCGCCGAGTACCTCGCGGGAGCGGGCGACAAAAACCTCGCCTGCAGCAGTCAGGCCGACGTTTCGGCTGTTCCGGTTGAACAATTCGACTCCCAGTTCCTTTTCGAGGTCTCTGATCTGGGCACTCAAGGCGGACTGGGAAACGTGCAACCGCGACGCTGCTCGGCTGAAGTGTCTGTCTTCCGCGACTGCCAGGGCGTAGCGGATGTGACGTAGTTCCATTACACCAATCTATCGTTTCTGGAGATAGATCATGCATATCTATCTATTGGACGCGCGTCGGTGTAGGCGGTCATGCTTGACGACATGATTTCAAGCGACGCGCGTCCGAGGCTCGGACTACCGATAGTGCTGCTGATGGCTGCGGCGACGGGCCTGTGCGCGGGCGGTAACTATTTCAACCAGCCACTCCTCGATTCCATCGCAGATCACCTGAATGTGTCGGCCTCCGCAGCGGCCGCGACGGTGACCATCGCGCAGGTCGCGTATGCACTCGGATTGATACTTCTGGTTCCGGTGGGCGACATGGTGGACCGACGCAAGCTGACGGTAGGGCTCATGCTGCTGGCGGCGACCGGTCAAGCGGTCAGCGGATTTGCGCCCAACTTTGCCACGCTGGCAGTGGGAATCGCTGTCGCTGGCGTCTTTTCGGTCGCCGCCCAGGTGCTCATTCCGTTTGCCGCCTCACTGGCCGAACCTGAGAGGTCCGGTCAGGTGGTCGGCACGATCATGAGCGGACTGCTGATCGGAATCCTGCTGGCGCGCAGCGTTGCCGGCGTCCTCTCCGGACTGGGAGGTTGGTCGACGGTATACAAGGTTGCGGCGGTGCTGATGGTGGTGATGGCCGTGGCATTGTGGCGATCTCTGCCTTCCGATTCCGCAGATCGCCCGAAGGCAAGCTACCGCGCAACGCTCGCTTCGGTAGGGAAGTTGGCTGCGACCTTGCCGCGCCTGAGAACCCGATCGGCCATGGGCGGACTGGCTTTTGCTGCTGTCAGCACCGTCTTCACGACGATGGCCTTTCTTCTGTCCGGCGAATTCGGCTACAGCGACACTCAAATCGGCTTGGTCGGACTACTCGGTGTGGCGGGAGCTTTGATGGCGACGGTGGCGGGCAGACTGGCCGATCGGGGATTGGGTCAGCTGGCGACCGGCGGCGCCATCGCGATTCTCTTGGTGTCGTGGCTTCCCTTTGTCGCCGGTGCCACCCACGTGGTGTGGTTTCTCGTTGCCATCGTCCTTGCCGACCTCGCGCTGCAGGGAGTGCACGTCAGCAACCAGAACGTGATCTACGCCCTTGTCCCCGAAGCGCGTTCGCGTGTGAATTCCGTGTACATGACCACCTACTTCGTCGGTGCTGCCGTGGGCTCGGCGGTGGGGTCAGTGGTGTGGAAGTCGTACGGCTGGAACGGAGTATGCATCGCTGGGTTGGTCTTCTCCGTTGCAACGGCGATGGTGTGGGTGCATGATCGCCGACTGGAGACGGCTGAACTGCGAATCCCGCAATCCCCTGTTGCAGTGGGGTAGGCACCCACACCTTCTCGGCTCCAGCACCTTTCAGATTTCGGCACCGTCCACCAGGATCTTGCCGACGCGTTCGGGATAGAACGACACGTGGTCGTCGATCCCGGACGCTTCGGCGGTAGTGAACGGATAGAACCACGCCAGATCCTCGATCGGAGCGAGTTCGGTTGTGCCGGTGAACGACAGATACGACGCAGTGCCCTTGTAGGGGCAGGCCGTGGTGGTCGGGGACGGCGCAAAGTACTCGCTGTGAACGTCGATTCTCGGAATGTAGTACCGCGTGGGCAGTCCGGTTTCGAAGAGCAGTCTGGGTCGTCTCGTCTCGGCGACCAGTACGTCGCCGACAAAAACCTGGACGTGGCGGGACGAGGGGAGTGCGTCGATACGTACGTATGGATCGCGGGCGTGGACAAAGACCTGTTGATCCTCCTCGTACCAGGCGTCCATGCGATCCCAATAGAATGCGACGTACTCACTCAGATCCAGGGAACCGTCGAACTGTTCAGGGTAGGTCCAGACGGCGTCCTCGGCCCGGCGATCCCCGATCTCGATCGTCCAGTAGGTGGCGTCACCTTTCCATGGGCAATGGGTGGTCGTCGACGTCGGGACGAGGAATTCGGTACGAACGTCCGCGAGGGGGATGTAGTACATCGGCAGGCGGCCGCGTTCGAAAAGGTATACCGAACGAGTGGTGTCTGCGACGGCGTGACCAGCGAAGAAGGCTCGAATTCGGCGGGGGTTCGGCTCCAGTGCGATCCGCCCGTTGGAAGCTGTGATCTGTGTGTCTTCTGCGTGAGTCAGTGCTGTGGACATTCGCGAATGCTCCTGAGATCGGCAGGGTGGTCCTTCCCATCCTGCGCCCGGCAGCAGTTATTTGACAGGTTGGAGTCGAAATACGCGGATCTGGCGCCCGAATGCTCGATCGGCGTAGGTTTCGTACGGCGGCCACGTGGTGGTCGCGAGCTCCCACAGTTTCTTACGCGTGGCGCCCTCCGCCAGACTCGCACCGACCGGTATTTCGACGCCCTTCACTGTCACGATCGCGGTGGGATTTGCCATCAAATTGAGTGTCCATGCTGGATGCGTATCCTGCCCCCAGTTCGAACCGACGACGACAAACGCATCGCCGTCGGGTGCGTACAGGAGTGGCGTGGTTCGAGAACGGCCGGTCTTACGGCCCGTCGTGGTGAGCAGTAGCTGAGTCACGGTGTTCTCTCCGACCAGCGAGAGCTTGCCTCCCGACACTCTCTGCACTGCTCGATCGAGCGGAACCAGATCCTTGCCGAGATCCGAGAACCATTGTGTATGGCCGACATTGCGCATCAATGACCGGTAGATATTGCGCATCGGACCCCTCGCATTCTCGGCACTGTTTCGAGGCTGGTGCACCTCGACTCGGAAGAGTCTGCCACGTCAGGTCACAGATACCTGAGTCCCAAGGTCCCGAAAGGAATGAAGCGGTCAGCCGAATTCGGTTTTGGTGGAGTGGAATTGGGGCATACCGCCGAAACCGTTCGTTTGTGCGCGTTGGACGGTCGTTGGAAGATCAACCCTCCGAGGTCAAGACATCAGGCTCTAGCCACTCGACGCCGAGCAGTTCGGACAGCGACCGCAGACCGGATCGATCACCACCTTTCAGACCTGTGACCGAATTGAGATTGCGCAACATGACCGTGGCGACGTCCTCTTCCTTGGTGCCCACGCCGAAGGGTATGACCCACGGGCACGTCTGGTAGTCGCGATGCGACCGACCGAACGTCTGTTCTGCCGCGATCCCTGAGTAGCGCGGTTGATGAAAGATTCCCGTCCGTGGCAACGGGGACGCGTGAGTGCCGTCCGGGAGTGCTTCGTTGGCATGGAGCGAGATCGAGGTCGTGACATTGAAGACGATGACCGGTGCGTCCCCGCGTTGAAACCGCAGACGTTGACCCTCCTTGTCCGGCACCGCGCCGAACAGTTTTGCCACCGAGATCCCGGCGTCTTCGATCATCTCGACCAGTGGATCACCTGCCGTGGAGACGAATTCGACGGCCACCAACACCTGCTTGCCTGCCTTGACCTGCGCCTGCGCCCACTGGGCCGTCGACTCGGCGCGGATCATGCCCGCTTTCTGTCGGTAGCGCAGAACCAGCGCACGGCCGCGCGCGATGTTGCGACTCTTGCGGGCCAATCCCATTTCGTAGGCGTACTCGGCCCACTCCGTCTCGTACTCGGCGCGCTGGGCATGGGTGAGGTCGATCGGCATACCGTCGAGCGGAACAGGTCCCCACGGAGTCGGTCGATGAATCATCAAGGGCGGTTTGCTGTTCGACATCCACCCACGCACGGTCTCGAGCGCGCGAGATTGCAGCGTAGGTGATTCCTTCGCCTCTGCGCTCCACGTCCACTTCCCGTAGGACTTGTCCAGCGGAAGGCCGGACTCGACCAGCCTGGCGCCCAGGTCGGACCAGTACTCCGAAGGTTCTGAATGCAGCTGCGCGAAAAGCGGTGCCAGGTAACGCTGGTCGGCCGGCGTGTGTCCCGGTGTTGCCGTCACGGACAGGACGAACGGCGCTTGCTCGTGAGCATTCGAAAAGCGCGCGACCTTCTCGAATGCCGCCGTGCGCTGTGTGTCGTTGCTGTACAGCTGGGCCTCGTCGGCAATCACCACACCGAACGTGTACTTGGGGCGGCCGTTTCGCGCGATCAGCTTCTTCAATTGGTCAGGCGACATGATCAACCAGCGGAATCCACCGTCGCCCACCGAGGCGATGGAATAGCGCCAATGCGGAATGGTGATCTGTGCGGGTCGATCGACGAGGACGAGGATGTTGGTTTCGCCACGCTCCTCGGCAATCGTCTTGGCAGACATCACTGCGATCAGCGTCTTACCCAGGCCTGCATTGTCTGCCAACAGAAATCCGCGTTTGCCGGCGCGAGCGGCATCGACGACGGCTGCAGCCCCCGAAACCTGCTCGGGCCGAGGAATTTTGGGTGCAGCAACGGGACGTTCACCGGTGCTGTCATTGATGTCGTCCTCTACCCACTGCTGATAAGAGAAGGGGAGTGCCTTGAATGGAGCGAGTTCTACGGGCAACTCCGTACCGACCCACGCGTAGCTCTTCCATTTCTTGACGAACTGCGCACCAGGCGCCGGCGTCCGAAAGGGAACGTCGAGGAGCCAGACTCTCTCACCAGGGCCGGCAGTCGGCACATCCGGCATCGTCGCGCGTGAGCTCTTCTTTGCGACAGTCTTCTTCGGGGCGGTCTTTCTGGTCGTGTTCCTCTTGGGTGCAGCCTTCTGCGGTGCAGCCTTCTGCGGTGCAGCCTTCTTTGCGGCAGCCTTGCGTGCCGTGGTTGCTTTGCGTGGTGGCATCAGGCGGTTTCTGCTGTGAGGAATTCACGCAGCGTGAGCGCAGGCCGGCCGACAAGGTCCTCCACGGTGCCCGTGATCAGCGCCAATTCACCCTGCGCGATTGCGGTGTACGTCGACACCCATGCGTCGAGTTCCCAAGCGGGTGCGTTGTACGACGCCCGCGATTCGTAAGCTTCCTCGAGCGTTTCCTCGACGTACGTGGTTCGCTTGCCGGTGACTTCGGTGATGATGCTCGCGGCCTCGGAGAGCGTCAGTGCCTCCCGTCCGGTCAGGCTGTACGTCTGTCCGACATGAGAATCCAGATCCTGCAGAACCGACACAGCGACGGCAGCAATGTCGGAGCGCGCTACCGCGCCGACGAGACCGTCCCCTGCGGGTCCGCGGATCACACCGTCTTCACCGGCGAGAGCGGGTAGGAAATCGAGGTAGAAGCTGTCGCGCAGGAAGGTGAATGCGAGCCCGGAAGCGCGGATATGTTCTTCGGTGACCCAGTGATCGCGAGCGAGCGTGAACGTCGCGTCCGGAGCAGCGCCGAGGAAAGACGTGTACACGATGTGCCTGACCCCGGCCTCCGCTGCGGCGTCGATGAAGGTGCGGTGCTGATCCAGGCGATCTGCGCTTTCGGCCGCCGAGACCATGAAGAGGGTGTCGATTCCGGCCAGAGCCGCGAGAGCGCGCTCCTGATCCCCGTACGTGGTCTCGGCCGAATCGGCACCGGGGAGCTGCGGTAATCGGTTGACCGACCGTGCGATCAGCCGCTGCGGGACACCGGCGTCGGCCAACGACCGGGCCACCAGTCCGCCGATATGACCGGTCGCGCCGGTGACGGCGATCCTCGCAGACCGTGAATCTACGGACATGGTGCCCCTCCTTCGGTCGGTGTGCATCCCATCTTGCCGGAACCCACTCCCACGTCAGGTCACGACGCGACGATTACACCGCGAGCCACCGACAGAGCGTCGGACAAAGCTGTCCTGGTGTTGTCGTCGAGGGACAGCAGGGGCCGGCGGGGAAGGCCGGCGTCGACGCCGAGAGATTCCAACCCGGCTTTGACCGTCGACGGCAGTCCGCGACTGACGAGGACCTTCAGTAGCGGCTCGATCTGTTCGAACACAGCGGCGGCACCCGACCGATCACCGGATTCGAGTAGACGCCAGAAGTGCACCACCTGTTCGGGGGCCAGACACGGGGCTGCCGTGCACCATCCGCTTGCACCGGCAGAGAAAGATTGCAGTGCAAGAGGATTGCTGCCGTTGAAGAAGGGGATCGTGCCACCGCTCAGTTCGTTGATGCGGTTCATCCGGGTGATGTCGCCGGTGGATTCCTTGATCATCGTGATGCCGTCGACGGTGGAGACGAGATCGACGAGAAACTCCGGCGACATGTCGATCCCGGTGGTGGCCGGATTGTTGTAGATCATCGTGGGAATGTCGACGGAATCGGCCACCGCGGTGACGTGTTCACGAATCTCCTGCTCACCCAGATGCCAGTACGACGTGGGGAGGATCATCATTGCGTCGGCTCCGGCGTCTGCCGCGATCGATGCTCGGCGGAGTGCTCCCGCCGTCGTCAGATCCGACACTCCGACGACGGTGGGGACTCGGCGGTCGACGTAGTCGACAGTCTCCCGAGCGACCGTCTCCCACTCTGCATCGTCGAGATAGGCGCTCTCGCCGGTACTGCCGAGTGGGGCTATCGCGTCGACACCACTGCTGATCATGCTGTCGAGGAGCGTGTGTAGCGGCTTGGGGTCGAATGCTCCGGTGTCCCGGTCGAACGGGGTGATGGGATAGGCGACGATTCCCTTGATGGTGCTGCTCATGAGGCTCTCAGTTCTGTTGGTGGGAAACAAAAGTCAGTTGGTCAGTGTGTCGGGATGATTGCGGAGAGCGCGACGGGCGTAGTAAGCGAAGTTCGCCTCGCTGCGCCGAGGAGTCAGTGTCCAATCGTGTGCCTCCTTCGCCAGGCGAGGCGGTAGCGGCTTGATGTCTCCGGCAGCCATCGCCAGCAACTGCAGTCTGGCCGCTCGCTCGATCAGATGCCCGAGAGAGCATGCCTCTTCGACCGTGTTGCCGACGACGAGTTGGCCGTGGTGGGCGAGCAGAATTGCCCGCTTGTCGCCGAGTGCAGCCGAAATGATCTCGCCCTCCTCGTTTCCCACGGGAACCCCGGGCCAGTCGGCGAGAAATGCGCAGTCGTCGTAGAGCGGCGCGATGTCCATTTGGGAGACGACGAGGGGAATCTCGAGCATCGACAGCGCCGTCGCATGTAGCGGGTGTGTGTGGACGATGCAGTTGACGTCGGGTCGTGCGCGGTAGATCCAACTGTGGAACCTGTTGGCGGGGTTCGGCATGCCTTCCCCGTCGAGGACTTCGAGATCCTCGTTGACGAGCAGGAGGTTGTCCTCGGTGATCTCGTCGAACCCGAGGCCGAGTCGCTGTGTGACAAACGTTCCTGGCTGCTCACCGCGGGCGGAGATCTGTCCGGCAAGGCCGGAGTCGTGGCCGGCGTCCGACAGTGCCCGGCAGGTCAGTGCGATCTTCTGTCGAAGAGTCCAACTACCTGTCGCTACTTCGGTGAGCATCTTCGTCTCGGCGGTGGCCATGAGTTCCTGCTTGCTCGCATGCATCGTGTCGGTCATAGGGTGTGCCTTTCTCGGGACCCGGGAATCAATGACATTCAGTCACCTATAAGACACAAAGTGTCATATAGGACGGAAATGTGCAACCTTCGATTCCTGCATCGCTGATCGCCGCAGGTCAATGTATTGGTAGGGTGATGACACAAAGTCTCGTGAGGGGAACCGAATGGCAGCGTTTTTGCGAACACATCGGCGTCGCGCCGGTCTGACGCTCGAGGGCCTGGCCGAGCAGACCGGTCTGACGAAGAGCTATCTCTCCAAGGTTGAGCGGGGTATCAGTACCCCGTCGATCGCGGTGGCACTCAAGATTGCGCGTGTGCTCGACGCCGATGTGGGGCAACTGTTCTCGGACAGTATGGAGGGAAATGCCATGACGATCGTGCGCGCGAAGGACCGCGTGATCGACCCGGCCAACTCCGTGCAGTCTTCCGTCTACGATCCGATCGCGCCCTCACTGGTCGGAAAGGCCATGCAGCCGTTCGTGGTTCATCCGGCCTCGGTGATGGGTCCCAAGTTCATGGACCACACGGGAGAGGAGTTCGTGTTCGTGCATTCCGGATCCGTAGAATTCGAAATCCCCGGGCAGACGATGCACCTCGACGCCGGCGACAGCTTGTACTTCGACGCGAATACGCCGCACCGGATGCGGTCGGTGTCGGCGGATCGTGCGGTGGTGCTGGTTGTCGTCTACGACAAGCCTTCGGCTGGATCACCCAGCGGTGACTCGCTGGAAACGCACTGCGGGGTGGGCAGATGACGCTGGGGATCGACACGACACTGACGCTTCTCGCTGCCGGTCTGATCTTCCTTCTCTCCCTGTGCCTGGGAATCTGGAAATACCGACAGATGGCCACTTCGGACAATCACCTCGCCCATCCGTATGTCGACATCGCACACCGCGCTGCCCTGATGTACTCGTTTGCGACGCTGCTGATCGCGGTGTTCGTCGAACTCAGTGCGTGGCCGACGTGGATCAACCTGACCAGTGCCGCAGTGGTCGTGTTCTTCTTTCTCGCAGCGATATTCAGCTACATCGCTCACGGTGCGATGAAGGACACCGACAATCAGTTCGAGTCCGCCGGTCCGCCCCTGCACCTCGGGATGTTTCTGCTGATTCTCGGCGAGGTGGGCGGATTTGCCGTCCTACTCGCAGGTTTCGTGAAAGGTCAGTTCTTCTGATCGGGCTTCAGCGCCTGTGCTCGTAGCCGATCCAAGCCCGTCGACGCTCACCCATCGGGTCGTTCTCCACTCGGGACGTCTCGTCGAAGATCATTGTTTGCCGCTCCGGTACGGAGTAGGCGGGCCAATCCCGGTCCGGCACTCCGTGGCGGGCGAAATGGATCCAGTGGCGCTGCATGGTGGAGGTCACCGCAGTCAGTCCGCGGCGCCCACCGACCGCTGTCAAGGCCGCGGTGAGTGCATCCGAACGCCCGAAGACCGCAAGCAATTCGGTGGCGTGGGTAGCGCCCATGCCGACGAGTCTGAGCAGGCGAGGCGCAAAATCGTAGCGGTAACTGTAGGTAGGAGCTACCTGGCAATGACCCTGTGCGCAGAGTATCGCGGGCTCCCAGAACGTGATGTCGCCGCCGAGATCTGCGGCAGCAAACCGGTGCGGATACGTGGGATACGCCGCGAGCGCACGTGCTTTCACTTCAGGGGTGGTGTGGGAGAACATCTTCTCGATCCGAACCGGGTCGGTAGGCAAGATGTCGAGAACGCGCGGGAAGATTCTTCCCTCGTGGAGATTCGAACCGACGAGCAGCGGAACGGGGTGGGCGCGTCCGGCGGCGAACACGTCGAGCGGGTGTTCGGGAAGGACGTCGTCACCCACCACGGGGGCAAATGCCCGCGTTCCGGGTTCTTCGTCCGCGCCGCGGCGCGCAAGTTCTTCGCCGGCATCGACCAGGTCCTTCACCGAAGCGGAGCGCAGCCACGATGCCGGATCGGCATCCGGAGCCTGTGCGATCTCGAGGAACTCGCGTGCCCAACGGTGCGCTCGCTCTTTTCCGTATGCCGAAGCAGCCGGCGGACTTTGAGCGATGGCCCGGGCGAACAGCCCTCGTGCCGCCGGCGTTGCCATCAGAGTGGTGACCGCGTTGGCGCCGGACGATTCACCGAAGACGGTGACGGCGTTCGGGTCGCCACCGAAAGCGGCGATGTTGCGTTGGACCCACGTCAGCGCGGCGATCTGATCGCGCAATCCGAGGTTCGTCTCGAATGATTGTTCCGCAGTGGAATATTCACTGAAATCGAGGTAGCCCAACGCGCCGAGACGATATTGGATCGAGACGTAGACGATGTCGCCACGTTCGACCAGGCTCGTTCCGCGGTACATGGGCGTCGACGGATTCCCGCCGTTGTACGCGCCGCCGTGAATGAAAACCATGACCGGTCGCAACGAATCCGACGGTACCTGCGGAGCCACGACATTGACGAAGAGTGAGTTCTCGTCGAAGTTGCTCTTGCGCTGCGGAGACGGAGAGCCGAATGCTTCCGCCGGGCGGACACCATGCCAAGCCTCGACCGGCTGCGGTGCGCGAAATCTCCGAGGACCGGTCGGGGCCGTTGCGTAGGGGATTGCTCGCCAGGTGCGCAGTCCTCGATCGAGGCGCCCGCGTACGACCCCGGAATCGAGAGTGATCTCGAGGGGGCTCGTCACGGTAGGGAGATGTCGGTGCCGTGGCTACGGTAACCGCTGTATCCCGCCCAGGCCAAGCGTTGTTCACGTCTGGGATCGTTCTCGACGCGGACGATCTCGTCGAAGATCATGGTCCGACGCTCCTGCCCCTCGTAGCGCGGCCACGATCCGCGCGGCGAGCCGTGCTCGGCGAAGTGAAGCCAGTGTCCCTGAACAGATTCGGTGACTGCGCGCAGTCCGCGTCGACCGCCGGGAAGGGTGAGGCCGCGCCCGACAAGGGTGTCACCGATGCCGAAGACTGCAAACAGCTCGAATCCGTGTGTGGCGTCGAGGCCGAGCCAGCGCATCATCGTCGGCGCGAAGTCGAATCGGTAGGCGTATGTCGGCGCCGATTGTGCGTGCGCTTGCATCAACTCCACGGACGGGTGCCAGAACGTGACGTCTCCGCCGACGTCGATCGCGGACTGCTCGTCCGGGTAGCCGGGATAGGTTGCGAGGATGCGCTTCCCGGCCTCGGGATCGGTGAGGGCAAACATGGTGTCGATGCGCGACGGGTTGGTCGGAAGTGCGTCGAGCACCTTCGGGAACAGCGTCCCCTCCCGTCTGTTGGTGCCGATGATCATCGGCACCTGGTGTGCCGATCCTTCTTTGAATGCGTCCAAGGGGGAGCGCGGCAGGAAGTCGCCGTCGACGACCGGTCCGAAGGGATGTAGTCCAGGTGTGTTCGCGAGTACCTCGGCGCCCAGTCTGCTTCCGGCTCTGCCCAATTCGACGGCTGTCGCCGAGGTCAGGGCCTTCGCGGGTGGTAGGCCGGAATTGAGGATCTCGACGAAACGCGCGCCCCAGGCATGCGATCGCTGCGTGCTCGAGACCAGATCCGGAGCCGAACTCTCGGCGATAGCGCCGGCGAAGAGTCCCTTGGCGGCCGGAGTCGCCATCAGGGTGGTGACGGCGGTGGCTCCGGCGGATTCACCGAAAATCGTGACTTTTTCAGGATCCCCACCGAAGGCGGCGATGTTGCGTTGCACCCACTGCAGGGCCGCGACCTGATCGCGCAGTCCGAGGTTGGAGTCGAATACGCGCTCGGATGTGGAGAACGGGGTGAAATCGAGGTAGCCCAGAGCGCCGAGTCGGTAGTTGATCGAGACGTAGACGACGTCGCCGCGTTCGACGAGGGACACGCCCGAGTACAAGCCGGTGGCCGAGGTCCCGATGGTGTTTGCCCCACCGTGGATGAAAACCATGACGGGACGCGGAGTATTGCCGGTGTTCGCGGGGGCGAGCACGTTGAGCGTCAGGCAGTCCTCGCTGCTCGGCTGGTACTTCCCGGGCGCGAGCAACAGCCCCTTCTTGTGTTGGACAGACGCGTCGCCGAACCTGGTCGCGTCGCGTTCTCCGGTCCACGGCGTGACCGGCTGGGGTCGCGTCAGACGCAGTGTTCCGACCGGCGGCCGGGCGTAGGGAATTCCGCGCCAGGCACGAAGTTTTCCCACCCGGCGGCCGCGCAGGGTGCCGTCGGCCGTGGTCACAAGTATGTAGGACGCCATGTCGCGACTATACGTACTTCGGGAGCGCGTCAGCGGCGAGCCTCCAGCAATCGAAGCCAGACTTCACTGACCGTCGGATACGAGGGCACCGCATGCCAGAGAGTTTCCAGTGGTACGGCGCCGACGACCGCGATTGTCGCCGCATGCACCAGCTCGGATACTTCGGGCCCGGCGAAGGTAGCGCCGAGGATCACGTCGGTGGCCTTGTCGATCACCAACTTCGCGCGCCCCGAGTAGTCGTCGCGCAGCAGCGAAGATCCCGCGACGGCGAGTTCGATCTCCACGACTTCGACGTCGTAGCCGTCGTCGCGAGCTTTCTTCTCGGTGCGTCCCACCCAGGCGATTTCGGGTGAGGTGAACACCACCTGGGGGACCTGTCCGTTGTCCGCCGACGCCGTGTACCGAGGTCCCCTGAGTCCGCGGCTCTCGGCCCGCGCGGCGATGACGTCTCCGCAGACTCTCGCCTGATACTTGCCCATGTGGGTGAGGGGAGAACGACCGTTGATGTCGCCGACGGCGTAGAGCCACTCACCTTGGGCACAGAGGTGATCGTCAGTGGTGACGTACTTGCCGTCCTCGAGGCCGATGACGGACAAGCCGAGATCGGCAGATGTCGGCCCGCGGCCCGCCGCGACGATGACCTCGTCGACTTCGATCACGCCGGACGATGTCTCGATGCTGACGGGTCCACCGTGGATGTGACCTTCGCCGGTGTCCTTGGCATCGGGGCGTGAGACCGAGTTGACGGCAGTGCTCAGTCGAACGTCCACACCGCGGGCGCCGAGTGCTTCGGCCACCATCGTTCCGGCAAACGGTTCTGCTGATTTCAACAGAGCATCGCCCCTCACGAGCAACGTCACGTGAGCGCCGAACGACGACAACCACGTTGCGCACTCAGTTGCGACCACTCCGCCGCCGATGACCGCCACTCGCGACGGAACCTCGTGCAGGTTGGTGGCGTCGCGCGAGGTCCACGGGAGTGCCTCGCGCAATCCCGGTGTCTTCGGGACGGTGGCGGTCGTTCCCGTGGCGAGTACGACGGCACGGCGGGCACGGAGCTTACGGGTCCCGTCGACGGTCACTGCTCGCTCGCCGTCGATGACCCCGTGGCCTTTGATCACGGTGATGCCCGCGGAGGTTGCCCAGTCGACCTGGGACGAGTCGTCGTGGTTGTGGGTGAACGAGTCGCGCCGTTTCAGAACGGCATCGACGTCCAGCGGTCCGGCCGGGATCCCGGGCAAGGCGTCGGCCGCCTCGAGGACCTGCCCCGGGCGCAGTAGTGCCTTGCTGGGCATACAGGCCCAATACGAGCATTCACCGCCGACCAGTTCGTGTTCCACGATTGCGGCGGTGCGATTACTTCCGGCGATGGCGTATGCGGCGGCGTTCTCGCCGGCGGGTCCACCGCCGATCACGATGACATCGAATTCGTCGGTCATTGCTCCACGGTATGTCGGATCGGTCCGAGTTCGCTCGGTTACCGCCGGGTACGAGAACTCGATGATGGTTACAGTTGCACCCATGACGCGGCAGAAGATTTTGATCACCGGTGCCAGTTCGGGTCTGGGTGAGGAGATGGCCAGGAGATTCGCCGCGGCCGGTCGCGACCTCGCGTTGTGTGCCCGGCGGACGGATCGTCTCGACACGCTGCGTGGGGAGCTGGTGGCGCAGTACCCGTCGATCAGCGTCGCAGTGCGCGAACTCGATGTGACCGAACACGATTCCGTCGTCCGGGTTTTCGGTGAGCTGCGCGACGAGTTGGGTGGCCTGGACCGGGTGATCGTGAACGCCGGGCTCGGCAAGGGCGCCAAGATCGGAACCGGAAAAGCGCACGCGAATCTTGCAACAGCGCAGACGAATTTTGTCGGCGCGCTGTCGCAGTGTGAAGCTGCGCTCGAGATCTTCCGCGCGCAGGACTCCGGACACCTGGTTCTCGTGTCCTCGATAAGCGCGGATCGGGGGCTACCCGGGCCAAAAGCGGCCTATTCGGCGAGCAAGGCGGGAGTAGCGGCGCTGGGTGAGGCGCTCAGTATCGAGTTGGCGCGCACACCTATTCGGGTCACCACGCTGCTGCCGGGCTTCATCAAGACCGACATGTCCGCCGGCGCCGGCGACGACGCTGCGCTCATGGCCAGTCTGGACGAAGGCGTCAGTGCCATGGTCGACGCTATCGAGAAGGAAACCACCCGAGCGGCGCTACCCGGCCTCAAGTGGCAAGGGATAGATGCGGCCCTACGATTCCTGCCCAACTCCGTGACAGCGAGGTTTGTCTGATGAGCATCCACATCTCGAACGGTAAGCCCCGGGTAGTGATCGTCGGTGGCGGCTTCGGTGGACTGTATGCAGCGAGACGACTCAAGAAGGCTGACGTCGAGGTGGTTCTGATCGACCGAGGGACCAGCCACGTCTTCCAGCCCCTGCTCTACCAGTGCGCCACGGGTCTGCTCTCCGAAGGGCAGATCGCAAGTCCGCTGCGACATCTGCTCGAGGACAACAAGAACACGAACGTCGTTCTGGGCGAGGCCAAGTCGGTGGACGCCGACGCCGGGATACTGACTGCCAGTCGCTTCGACGGGTCGACCTTCGAATTGCCGTACGACTACCTGATCGTGGCGGCTGGAATGCGCCAGTCCTACCACGGCCAGGACGAGTTCATCAAATGGGCGCCCGGCATGAAAACCCTCGACGACGCTTTGGCGATCAGGCGCAGTCTCATTGCTGCGTTCGAGATGGCCGAATCGCTCCCGACTGCGGAAGAACGTCGACCGTGGCTGACATTCGCCGTGGCGGGCGGCGGACCCACCGGCGTCGAATTAGCCGGACAGATCCGCGAATTGGCGATGCACGCGCTCACCAACGAGTTCCGGTCCATCGACCCTGACGAGGCAAGGGTACTGCTCTTCCACGGCGACGATCGGGTGCTCCCTTCGTTCAGTCGCAAGCTCTCGGCCGCCGCCAAACGTACTCTCGACGGGATCGGCGTCGAGACTCACCTCGGCGTGCACGTCACCGACGTGTGCGAGACCAGCATCGAGACGACGGACAAGAAGACAAAAGAGAAGCGGCAGTACGAGACCCGCACGATTCTGTGGACCGCGGGCGTCGAAGCAGTGCCGTTCGCCGAGGCACTGGCCACGGCGCTGGGTGTGAAGCAGGTCGGCGGTGGCCGCATCGAGGTGGAAGCCGATCTGACCGTTCCCGGCCACCCGAACGTCTACGTGGTGGGCGACCTCATGTCGCGGGACAAACTTGCCGGGGTGGCCGAGGTCGCGATGCAGGGTGGTCGGCACGCCGGTGCCCGGATCGCTGCAACCGTGGAAAACGGAGTGCCCAGCCGAAAACCGTTCAAGTACCGCGATCTTGGAACCGCGGCCTACATTTCGCGACGCCACGCGTTGCTTCAGGCAGGGCCGGTCCAGTTGTCCGGGTTCATCGGATGGGTGTCATGGGGAATCATCCACATCGCGTTCCTCGCGGGGTTCCGCAATCGCGCCAGCACGGTGCTGAACTGGGGCGCAACCCTGGCGTCGAAGACGCGTCGGGAACGGGCAATCACGTACGGCGACCCCGAAACCGCTCGGCAGCCGTACAACTGAGGGTTACTCGGTCTTGAACACGGGGTTTCCGGCGGTGTCGATCATCCACCACAGGCTGCCGACGCTCTGTCCGAGCATGTCGCCGGGAACCTTGTCGTCGAGGTACCGATAGACGGGCTTGCCGTTGACGGTGATCTGGAAAGATCCTTCCGGCCCGTCGATGGTACCGATGACAGCGTCGATTCCTTCGACGATCGGCGAATCCGTGACCGAGGTGACCGCCGGCCAGTAACGCAGGCACGCTTCGTCGCACGACCCGGCTTGTGAGTTCTCCTCGTCCGGGTTGTAGACGTAGACGGTCATGCCTTCGCCGTCGACGGCGATCGTCCCGAGTGGGGAGTCGGCGGTCTTCAGCAGGGGTGCATCAGCGGCGGCGGGTGGCGACAGCGACGTCGAAATGGCAGTGACGTTGTCTGCGCTGTCCCCGGAATCGAGGGCGTCGGGCGAGCAACCGGTGAGGATCAGGGCGGTACTCGCAACTGTCGCGAACAACCACTGTCTGCGCATGACGTCTCCGTTCTGGGCGGGAGTGCTCGGGACAAGCAATCGGGGATACCCGTTGCGGACGAGCTGAAAACGCCGGGCGTCCGGATTCCTCGACAATAGCTCTGTTACAGAGCTATTGTGAGGTTGTGGATGGAAGCGGAGCAAATCTTGCGGATGACGTCCTGGAGACGCTCGGACAATTGCGCCGGGGCACGAGGAAGGCGTCGGGGCGGCCGTTTGCGGAACGACCGCTCGCCGGCGCCCAGATCGAACTCGTCAGGCTGCTACGACGCAACCCGGGTCTGTCGGTGGCCGAGGCTGCCGGGCGATTGGGTGTCGCGGCAAACACGGTGTCCACCTTGGTGCGGCAGCTCGTCGACGAGGGAGTGATCGAACGCGTTGCCGACGAGGCCGACCGCCGCGTCGCGCGATTGGTGCTCGCGGACGAGGCGCGCGCCCGCGTCGAGGTGTGGCGTGATCGCCGGAGTGTGATTGTCGGTCAGGCATTGTCGACTCTGACCGCAGAGGACAGGGCAAGTATCGAGGCTGCTCTACCGGCCCTGTCTCGATTGGCGAGCGCTCTGGCAGCAGCCGGATCGGAAGGCGGGGGGCAGTGAGATGCTGACACAGTGGTGGAAGAGCCGAGCGGCAGGTTCACCCGACCCCGGCGCACACGCGGTCGAGATCGACTCGGTTACATACAAGTTCGGCGACCACCGCGCGGTGGACAACCTGAGTCTGGTCATCAATGCGGGGGAGTGTTTCGGCCTGCTCGGTCCCAACGGCGCAGGAAAGACTACGACGATCAGGTTGCTCAACACGTTACTTCCTCTGCAAGACGGTGACATTCGGATTCTCGGTCGCTCAGTTCGTACCGAGGCGATGACCATTCGGCGCTACCTCGGGTACGTGCCACAACAGCTCTCGATCGAAAGCGCATTGACCGCACGCGAGAACGTGACCTGGTTCGCGCGACTGTACGACGTTCCGCGGTCCGAACGACGCGAGCGCGTCGACCAGGCGCTCGAGATGGTGGACCTACTCGATTCAGGTGATCGTCTGGCGTCGGGTTTCTCCGGCGGTATGGTGCGACGTCTCGAACTTGCGCAGGCGCTGGTGAACCGACCGTCGTTGCTGGTGCTCGACGAACCGACGGTGGGGCTGGATCCCATTGCCCGCGAATCCGTCTGGCAGCGAGTGGCGGAGATGCAGAAGCAGTACGGCATGACTGTGCTGCTCACGACGCACTACATGGAAGAAGCGGAGGAGTTGTGTGATCGTGTTGCGTTGATGCATCACGGTGAACTTCGTGCGGTGGGCGAGCCGAGCGCGTTGGCCGCCGAACTGGGGCCGGAGGTCACTCTCGAAGACGTGTTCCGTCACTACACCGGCGACGATCTCACCGGCGACAAGTCAGGAGGTCTCCACGATGTCCGCAGTGCCCGTCGCACAGCGCGCCGCTTGGGCTGATCCCACTACCAACAGTCTTGCTCGATTGCTCTCGAGAATTTACACATTCTGCCTCGTGGAAGTTCAGAAGTTGCGGCACGACCGATCTGAATTGGTCACGCGCGCAATCCAGCCGATCCTCTGGTTGGTGATCTTCGGTCAGACGTTCAGTCATATCCGAGCGATCCCGACTGGCGACGTACCGTATCTCGACTTTCTCGCGCCGGGCATCATTGCGCAGTCCGCGCTTTTTGTTGCGATCTTCTACGGAATCCAGATCATCTGGGAGCGTGACGCGGGAGTCCTCACCAAACTCATGGTGACGCCGACGCCACGAGCCGCGCTGGTCACCGGAAAGGCATTTGCGGCCGGTATCCGTGCGGTCGCCCAGGCCGTGGTCGTAGTCGTTGTAGCGGCGCTGCTGGGCGTGAGCATGACGTGGAACCCGATCAAGTTGCTCGGCGTCGTGGCTGTCGTTGTCCTCGGCTCGGCGTTCTTCGCCTGTCTGTCGGTTGCGATCGCGGGGATCGTGCTCAAACGAGATCGATTGATGGGCATCGGCCAGGCGATCACCATGCCGTTGTTCTTCGCGTCCAACGCTCTGTACCCGGTCGAACTCATGCCGACGTGGGTTCAGTGGCTCAGTCGCATCAATCCGCTGAGTTACGAGGTGTCAGCGCTGCGCGGTCTGCTGATCGGAATGCCGACCGACTACCTCGTCGACTTCGGCGTGCTGATCGGGGCCGCGCTGCTCGGAATCATCACAGCTTCGGCACTATTGGGCCGCTTGACTCGCTGATCTGACTCGCTGATCTTCGCTCCGGACTAGTCGCGAGTGAACGGTGGGGTGTAGGTGCTGCAATCCGGAGGGACGGCCGGGAGTCCTTCGGACGAGCGAAGTTTCTCCGCAATCGATGAGAGCAAGTCCTGCGATTCAGGGGAGAGATCGACCGCTTTTATGGCCAGAGAACGTAATTCGCTGTCGTGGAACTCCTCGACAACCGAACGGTCTTCTTCCGGAATCAGTTCGGGATCTTGGCGAGGTGTCGGGCCGAAGAAGTACTCTGCTGCCACGCCGAAGTAATCGGCCAATGCCAAAACGACTTGCTCCGATGGATTCGTGCGCACACCGCTCCGGAGTTGCGAGAGGTACGGTGTCGAAATCTTGCATCCACGTTGCGAAAGGGCTTCCACAACTTGTGCGTTGGTGAGTCTCGGTGCTGTGGCCGGGTACAAGGCGTTCAAACGGTCCTTGAATGAATCGGTCACAATTCCTCCCTCGAGCGTGACCCAGCGTCACAGCTACTTCGCAGTTTTCACATAGTAGACGACACGGTTATTCTGGACTCTGGTCGAAAGTCCTTTCACCTGCGGATATTTGGCGCAGAAAAATTCCAAAGACTTTGTAAAGTATGTGATTTTCGCCGCGTACTGACCGTTCGTTTTGCCAAGGTGTACGGCGGTAGCGTATAAGCCGAACGGTGGTGGTTACGCCATTGTGCTGCAGGTTCTTTCAGCCGGTCCTATCCATTTTGTGTCGATGCATTCCTGCTCGGTCTGTAACGTGCGAAGCGCTGCCGCCGGGCACCGGGCGTCGTCGTGCCGGCGGTTGGCGCGCCGCGTGTTCGGGACTTCTTCTCGGTGCTCTGCTCGACGCTCGCGCGCAGTGGTGGGCCCGTATTTTGCTGCACTCGAGAGTGAGCGCTCAGGTGTGTCCACCTGCGAAAGTGACGCGCATTGAAAGCGGCCGATTGGTATGTCATCGACGTTGGAACACAGTGCTTCTCGTCGGTCCCCATTTTTCATGCGGTGACATAAGGTTCATGCGGTGACATCAGCGCCGCCCGGGCGTGTTGCTGCGGCGGACCGGGCTCGAAGCGCAGCCGGCCGGCCGGACATGTCGAGCGTCGACTCTGCGTCTTTCGGATCGGAATTGCCCGCTGCGCCAGTAGTAGTCGACGTCGTCGCAGTCAGGTGCATGTCAGAACCATGTGGAGGATTACACGTCTTGCACACGGAGGGCGACAGTCCAGGCGGCAATTCTGTCGCACAGATCTACCATCCAGTCCCCGCCGTGCGCTGCTCAACCTGCGGCATGTGTGCCTCGGCCTCGGAAGCGCTTTATGGCACGGGGGTTGCTGACCGGCGCATACTGGTTACAACACAGTGTGTTCGAAGGGCAGGACTGACATGGTCAGTGTCGAGAAGTGGGCGATGTGGGATTCCGCCGTGGAGGTGGACGTCACCGAGGGCGCTGCGCTGCCTACTGCGCACGCGTTGATCGCAGCTGCCATCGACGAAACCGAAGCGGTCTGCGACCTTCGCCGGGGAGACGCCGAGATTCACGCCGTCAACCTCGCTCAGGGAACTCCGGTCAAAGTGACACGACGTATGTCGGCTCTGCTGCGGTCGGCGCTGTGGGCTGCCCGTATGACCGGCGGTGCAGTCAATCCGCTTGCCGACAACTACTCCGAGGACGAATCCATCCCTCCGGTGCACCCGACCCCGACGTTCGAGGACGTACAGCTCGACGGAGACGTGGTGTACGCGCCCTGGGGTGCGTCGTTCGACATCACCGGAGTTGCCAAGGCCGACACCGTCGATCGCGCCGCGCAGATCGTCGCCGCCGAATTACAATGCGGCGTTGCTGTGCGGATCGGCGACGTGATCGCCACGGCCGGCCATGCACCGGCTGGTGGCTGGCAGATTCCGGTGCCGGACAGCGAAGAAGTCGAACTGATCAACGGAACCGCGATGGCGACGGCGCGGGCGCTGGAGCTGCCCTCCTGGGAGCCGAACCAGGAGCGGCCCTCCACGGAATGGGCACAGGTCTCGGTGATTGCTGACGACGCGGTGTGGGCGTACGCCGCGAGCGAAGCTGCGTTGATCCGGGGGATAAGCGCCATCAAATGGGTTGAACAGCAAGAGCTTCGGGCTCGGCTCGTCGACCGATCCGGACGCGTGTACACAACGGAAAGTTGGTTCGGCCCGGCGGCCGCGTGAGTCAGGCCCGTCCGCGCTCTCTGCGGTACCACTGCACCAGAGCATCTGTGGATGTGTCGCCGAGGTCGCCGGGTGCTGCTTCGGAAGAGAGCGCAGGCCCCAGTTCCATGGCTTGTGTCTTGCCGAGTTCGACGCCCCACTGATCGAACGGATTGACACCCCAGACAGCACCTTCGACAAATACCTGGTGCTCGTAAAGTGCGATCAGCTGACCGACGACCGAGGGGGTCAGCTCCTTCGCCAAGATAGTGCTCGACGGTCGGTTGCCTGGCATCACCTTGTGTGGCACCAGCTCCGGAGCAGTGCCCTCTGACGCGATTTCTTCGGCAGTCTTCCCGAACGCGAGAACCTTTGTCTGAGCGAAGAAGTTACTCATGAGCAGATCGTGCATTGATCCCGTGCCGTCCGCAGTAGGCAGATCGTCGGTGGATTCCGCGAACCCGATGAAATCGGCAGGCACCAGCCAGGTGCCCTGATGCAGGAGTTGGTAGAAGGCGTGTTGGCCGTTGGTTCCGGGCTCGCCCCAGAAGATCTCACCGGTGGACGTGGTCACCGGTGAGCCGTCGGCGCGAACCGATTTGCCGTTGGACTCCATGGTCAGCTGCTGCAGGTAGGCGGGAAAGCGCAGCAAGTCGTTGGAGTAGGGCAGAACTGCGCGGGACTGTGCGCCGAAGAAGTTGGAGTACCAGAGCCCGATGAGGCCGAGGAGGACCGGCGCGTTCTGCTCGAGCGGTTGGTTTCGGAAGTGCGTGTCGATCTGGTGGAAACCGTCGAGGAACTCCGCAAAGCGAACGGGTCCGACGGCACACATGACCGACAAGCCGATCGCCGAGTCGACGGAGTAGCGCCCGCCGACCCAATCCCAGAACCCGAACATGTTCGCGGTGTCGATGCCGAACTCCGCCACGCGGTCACCGTGGGTGGAGACTGCGACGAAATGCTTGGCTACGGCCGAGACGTCTTCGCTGCCCAGACCGGCGAACAGCCAACGCTTTGCCGCTGTCGCGTTGGTGAGGGTCTCGAGGGTGGAGAACGTCTTGGATGCGACGATGAAGAGCGTCGTCTCCGGATCGAGGTCGTCGAGCTGTCCGACCAGATCGACAGGGTCGATGTTGGAGACGAACCGGACGCTGATTCCGGCGTCGGCGTAATGCCGTAATGCGCGGTAGACCATCACCGGCCCGAGGTCGGAACCGCCGATGCCGATGTTGACGATGGTGCGGATGCGCTTGCCGGTAGCTCCGGTCCACTCGCCGCTGCGCACACGATCGGCAAAAGCGCCCATCGCGTCCAGAACTTCGTGAACGTCGGCGACGACGTCTTGACCGTCGACGGTCAGCGCAGAATCCTTGGGCAGACGCAGCGCTGTGTGCAGTACGGCGCGGTCTTCGGAAGTGTTGATGTGATCGCCCGCGAACATCGCGTCGCGTCGTGCCTCGACGCCGGCCTCGCGGGCCAGGTCGACGAGCAGCGCGAGAGTCTCGCGGCTGACGCGATGCTTGCTGTAGTCGATGTGAAGATCACCGGCGTCGATCGTCAGCTCTCGCCCGCGGGCTGGATCGTCCTGGAAGAGTTCTCGCAGGTGAACGCCTTCGATGTCGGCGTAATGAGCGCGCAGTTTCTGCCAGGCTGAGGTTCCGGTGATGTCAGTGCTCACGATCATCGACTTTAGTGGCACAAGCTGGAAACTTCCGCGTGAGTCTCGCTCGCGGGCAGACGGACGCGGCTCCGACGAGCATCATGGAACCCATGGACACATTCGAATTCATTCGATCAGTTCCCACCCAGTTGTTCGTCGGCGGTCGGTTCGTGCCCGCGGAGAACAACGCGACCTTCCCGGTGGCGGATCCGGCGACCGGGAAATCGTTGACCGATGTCGCCGATGCGAGCCCCGCGGACGCGCTGCGCGCTCTCGACGAAGCCGTCGCCGTCTCGTCGAAGTGGGCGAGCACACCTGCGCGCGAGCGTGGTGAAATCCTGCGAGCCGTCTTCGAGAAGATCACCGAGCGAGCCGAGGACGTGGCGCTGCTGATGACCCTCGAAATGGGCAAGGCACTCGCCGAAAGTCGCGCCGAGGTGAAGTACGGGGCGGAGTTCTTCCGGTGGTTCAGCGAGGAGGCCGTTCGCATCGGCGGGCGCTACACGCCGGCGCCGGCGGGCAACGGCCGGATCCTTGTCACCAAGGCGCCGGTCGGACCGTGTCTGGCCATCACTCCCTGGAATTTCCCGTTGGCGATGGGTACCCGCAAGATCGGCCCGGCGTTGGCCGCCGGCTGCACGATCATCGTCAAGCCCGCCTCGGAGACCCCGTTGACGATGTTGTTGCTTGCTCAGCTCATGGCCGAAGCCGGGTTGCCCGACGGAGTCCTCTCGGTGTTGCCGACATCGAAATCCGGTGAAGTGACCGGCCCTCTCATCGACGACCCTCGACTGCGCAAGCTCACCTTCACCGGGTCCACCGGCGTCGGCAAGATGCTGGTGGAGAAGTCCGCGAAGCGATTGCTCCGCACGTCGATGGAATTGGGTGGCAACGCACCCTTCGTGGTGTTCGACGACGCGGACGTCGACAAGGCAGTCGAGGGCGCGGTACTGGCGAAGCTTCGCAACGGAGGCGAAGCATGCACCGCCGCCAACCGGTTCCACGTCGCCAACGCCGTGCGTGAAGAGTTCACGACCAAGCTGACCGAGAAGATGGCGACTTTCACGATGGGACCCGGTACCGACCCGGAGACGAAGCTCGGCCCGCTGATCAACCAGAACCAACTCGACACGGTCGCGGAGTTGGTTGCAGATGCGGTGGATGCCGGGGCGAAGGTGCGACTGGGCGGCGAAGCGCCGGGTGGTGAAGGGTACTTCTATCCAGCCACGGTGTTGGCAGACGTTCCGGCCAGCGCGCGGATTCTGAAAGAAGAGGTGTTCGGACCCGTCGCCGCGATCACCGGCTTCGACACCGAAGCCGAGGGAATCGCAGCCGCCAACGACACCGAGTTCGGACTGGCCGCGTACATCTTCACGAGGGATCTCGACCGTGCGCTTCGGGTTTCCGACGCACTGGAATCAGGAATGATCGGCGTCAACCGCGGAGTGATCTCGGACGCGGCAGCGCCGTTCGGTGGCGTGAAGGAATCCGGATTCGGCCGCGAGGGCGGGACCGAGGGGATCGAGGAATACCTGAACACGAAGTACATCGCGCTCGAGAGCTGATACACACGCGAACGGCCACATCGGGACTGCCAGAGGCATCCGATGTGGCCGTTCGCAAGTGAACAGGTCGTGCGCTAGTGGCCCAGGCGTCCGCGGCCCAGGCGCAGGAGCAGCATCGCGAGAGTGTGGCCTTCCTGGCCCAGCTCGTTGAATCGTTCGAGGACCTTCATCTCGCGGCTGTGCACCAGACGCGGACCACCCGATGCCATCCGGGTACGGCCGATGATCTGGGAGACCTCGGAGCGGCGTTTGATGGCCGCGAGGATCTCGGCGTCGAGACGGTCGATTTCTTTCCGTAGTTCGTCGATCTCCGCCTCACTCTGGGGGATCTCGACGTCTGTCGGAGCAGTTTTTACAGTATCGACAGTATTTCCATGGGGGGCTGCAGCCTGGGTGCTCATTGCTATTCGTCTCCTCTTCCTACTGCGTGGATCGTGGTCTCGGCTCGGGTCGTTACCGATCCAGGCACACTGACGAAAATGCCCCGGATCCGATTCGGACCAGGGGCGGGTGAGCTGTTCAGATCACGTGCACCGAGGTCCGGGGCACGTAAAGTAACGCCACAGCGGGCCGACGGGGTCGGCCGTGTTGTCGCGAACGGAAATGCTGAACATAGCGTCCAGTTTGCCATGCTCGACACAGGTAATCCAAGTGCCTCTACCAGCAGGTGGACGCACTGACGACCGTGTCGGTGGACGCCGGTAGCGTGGACAGGCGATGAACACGTACCCAGCACTCGGTGAGCACGACGGACATTCCCAGCACGACGGGGGCGGCGCGCGGGGACACGACGCGGGTTCGGACGCCCTCCTCGAGGGTCTCAACCCGCAACAGCGCGAGGCCGTGGTCCATGCCGGTTCGCCGTTGCTGATAGTCGCGGGCGCCGGCTCGGGCAAGACTGCAGTGCTGACGCGTCGCATCGCCTATCTGTTGGCCGAACGGGGTGTCACCCCCGGTCAGATCCTGGCCATCACGTTCACCAACAAGGCTGCGGCCGAGATGCGCGAGCGTGTGGCAGCTCTTGTCGGACCGCGTGCCAACGCCATGTGGGTATCGACGTTCCACTCCAGTTGCGTGCGGATCCTGCGAGCACAGGCGGCGCTCCTGCCCGGTTTGAACTCGAATTTCTCGATCTACGATTCCGACGATTCGCGTCGACTGCTGACGATGATCTCGAAGGACCTCGAGCTCGACACCAAACGATTCTCCGCGCGGCTTCTCGCCACTCACATCTCCAACCTGAAGAACGAACTCGTCGGACCGGAAGAGGCGGTTGTCGCAGCCGATCAGGATCCGGCCGAACTGCCGCGGCTGATCGCCAAGGTCTACGGCCACTACCAACAGCGGCTGCGTGCTGCGAACGCACTCGACTTCGACGATCTCATCGGTGAGACCGTCGCGCTTCTTCAGGCGTTTCCACAGATCGCCGAGTACTACCGCCGCCGCTTCCGTCACGTGCTCGTCGACGAGTACCAGGACACCAACCACGCGCAGTACATGCTTGTGCGTGAACTGGTCGGTGGAGCCGGAGAGTCCGACCACGCCGTTGCCCCGGCCGAATTGTGCGTCGTCGGTGACGCCGATCAGTCGATCTACGCGTTCCGCGGAGCCACTATCCGCAACATCGAAGAGTTCGAACGCGATTACCCGGATGCTCGGACCATCCTTCTCGAACAGAACTACCGTTCGACGCAGAACATTCTGTCTGCGGCCAACTCCGTGATTTCCAAGAACACCGGCCGACGAGAAAAGCGTCTGTGGACCGATTCGGGTGAAGGCGAACTGATCGTCGGCTACGTTGCAGACAACGAGCACGACGAAGCATCGTTTGTCGCCTCGGAGATCGATCGGCTGGTGGACCAGGGCGAGACCAAGTTCGCCGACATCGCGGTGTTCTACCGGACCAACAACTCCTCGCGCGCGCTCGAGGAGATCTTCATTCGACTCGGAGTGCCGTACAAGGTGGTCGGCGGCGTTCGCTTCTACGAGCGCAAGGAAGTTCGGGACATCGTCGCGTATCTGCGCGTCCTCGCCAACGAGGACGACACCGTGAGCCTACGACGCATTCTCAACACGCCCCGACGCGGTATCGGTGATCGAGCCGAAGCCTGCGTCGCCGTGCACTCCGAGCATCGCAACATCAGCTTCGCCGCCGCTCTCCGTGACGGCGCGGAAGGCAAAGTGGCGCTGCTCAATACGCGGTCACAGAAGGCCATCGCGTCGTTCCTCGAGATGATGGACGGGCTGCGGGCCCTGCTACCGACAGCGGCCGCCGACGAGGACGAACCGTTCGAGCTCGGTGACATCGGTGAGGTTGCCGAGGCGGTGCTCGAGCGCACCGGCTACCGCGCCGAGCTTGCGGCGAGCAGCGATCCGCAGGATGGCGCGCGACTCGACAACTTGAACGAACTCGTCAGCGTGGCAAGGGAATTCAGTTCCGACGCGCGAAACGCGGCCGGGCTGATCGATCCGGACGACGAGGAAACCGCAGCAATGCGTGAAGGTGAACCCGATCCGGGTTCGCTTGCCGCCTTCCTCGAACGGGTATCGCTTGTCGCCGACGCCGATCAACTGCCGGACTCCGATGACGGCGTCGTGACCATGATGACGCTTCACACCGCCAAGGGCCTCGAGTTCCCGGTCGTCTTCGTCACCGGTTGGGAGGACGGGCAGTTCCCGCACATGCGCGCCCTCGGCGATCCGGCGGAGCTGTCCGAAGAGCGTCGACTTGCTTACGTCGGCATCACCCGTGCCAGGCAGCGCCTGTACCTGACGCGCGCGATCATGCGTTCGGCGTGGGGGCAACCGATCCAGAACCCGGCGTCGCGGTTCATCCAGGAGATCCCGGAGGACCTGATCAACTGGCGCCGTGAGGATCCGGGCACCGGTGGCGGATTCGGAAGCGGCAGGCCGGGTTACGGCAGCGGAAGCCGCTACGGCAGCCAGGGCGGCCAGGGATACGGCGGCGGGCAGAACTACGGGGGAGGGTCCGGCAAGGCCGCGTCGACTCCCAGTTTCGGTGCCGCGCGTGGCCGCAACAACGTTCTGGTCCTCGCCACGGGTGACCGCGTCAGTCACGACAAGTACGGTCTGGGCACCGTGTTGGAAACCAAGGGCACTGGCCCCACCGCGACGGTCACCATCGACTTCGGTAGCGCGGGCAAGGTGCGGTTGATGCTCATCGGCGGTGTGCCGATGGTCAAGCTGTAGAAGACAGGCAAAAACTTCCGGCCCGTACCTGGAAAGGTGCGGGCCGGAAGTTTTTCATCAGAAGCGTTGGGCTTGCGATCAGTCCTGCTCGACGCCGAGGCTGATGCCGCGTGAGGCGAGCCAGGGGAGGGGATCGATCTTGTTCTCGCCGGCGAGATGAACCTCGAAGTGAAGGTGCGGGCCGGTGGAGAAGCCGCGGTTGCCGACAGTGGCGATCTGGTCGCCGGCCATGACCTGCTGACCAACCGTGACGGTGGACGTGTCGATGTGGCCGTAGACGGTGATCGTTCCGTCTGCGTGCTGTAGGCGTACCCACATGCCGAACCCGGAAGCCGGACCTGAATCGATGACCTTGCCGTCGGCGACGGCGACGATGGGCGTCCCGATCGGGGCGGCGATGTCGACGCCGGCGTGCAGGGTGCCCCAGCGGGTGCCGAAGTTGGACGTGAACGTGCCCACTGCCGGCAGGACGAACAGCGGGCGACGGGCAGCGGCTTCGCGTGCTGCGCGCTCGTCACTGAAACGCTGGCCCTTGGCAAGCAGGTTGCTGAACTGGGAGAGGTCGGTCGGCGCTGCGACGTTGAGGACCTGCGGAGCGTCGGCCTCGGTGGTGGCTGCCGTGGAGGTGGCCGGAGCGAACTGAGCGGCCTGCGGTTCTGCGGTGGTACCGATCGCGGAGGACTCGTTGGCGAGTGCAACTTCCGAGTGGTCGGCGGCAGAAGAGGAACCGTCGTTGACAACTGCCTGGCCCGCGGCGACAACCGCGCCGGCTGCAACTGCCAGAACGGCGGCGCGGCCCTTGAGAGCGGAGGGAGGGGTGGGGAGTCGGTGAGCACCGCTGCGGCGAACCGGAGATTCGACATCGACTGTCGGTGCGGAGGTGGCGTAAGTGGGGGTGCTGATCACGTCGGACTCGACGAACTCGTGAGAGTCGGAATCTGACGACGTGGAGGATGAATTTCGAGTGAACATATCGGTAGAGATCTCAGAACTTTTGGTCTCGGTGTAACGCCTGGCCGAGTGCGTTGGATAAGTGGTCGTGACCTCGTCTGGAGCTGAGTTCGAGAACCTACTAGCGGTGAACTGGCTGCGGTGATGCATATGCCGGTTCTCTCCTCGAGTTCGTGATCAGCCCGTGACTTAGACCGACTGACGGTAACGAAATGATTGCGATGGGCGCAAGCCGTAGCGGAAACCTGTCCGATTATGTGACGTGCCTCACAGCTTGACCTGGGAATATGTCGATCCGGGCAAAACGGACGAATCATCTCGTTTCGTGATCACGCGTGTCACAACCGGATCACCGGTCCATTCAGGCACTACCGTCGATCGAGTGTCCACAACACCTGGAACTACGTCGCAGGCGCGTTTCGACGACCCCGGAGTGAAGTCAGGGGCGCCACTCGCGGCGGTAATCGGACTGCTCGGTGCCGTCGGAGTGGCAGCCAGTCCCGTCGTCGGAGTCGGGAGTGGCCGCGGGGTCGACACGACGGGGGCTCTTGCTTCCGCCGCTCTCTTCGCTGCCGTCTGCACGATCGTCGTGCCGCTGGTTGCGGTGCTCACCTCGGGGCGCAGGCCCGCCTTCGCAGGCGGACTCCTGGCAGGTATCGGCGCGGTGTCCCTCGGCGCGGCGATCCTCGACGTTCAGTTGTTCGTCGACGCAATCGATGCAAACCGCTTGGACCTTTTCCGTCCGATTTCGGCGGGTTCGATCGATGCGGGTCCGGGCGCTTATCTCGCGCTCGCGGGCCACGGACTTCTTGTGGCGTCTGGTGTCCTCGGCTTCATGGTCGTCCATCGTGAATCGGAGCGGGACGGATACGGCAGCGCTCGCGCCGCGGAATTCGACGGGCGATCGGTTGGCGGGCGGATCGGTGGGTGGCCGACAGCGCTGCTGATTCTGGCCGCGGTGGTGTTCGTGCTCTCCCTGTTCGGTCCTTCCTTCAGTTCGCAGGATCCGATCTTTCTGGTCAAACCGCTCGTCGACTCGGCGGCGGCCACCGCCGTCGGTACGGGATTGGTCGGCGTCGCGGTACTCGTTGCGGTCGCGGCGGCATTGACGTCCATCTCGCTACCGGTGGGCTGCGGCGCCCTGATCGGTGTCGGTCTCGGCGCACTCGCAGTCAGTGGAACCAGGGTGATGGCTGGGTTCGCGGCCGGCGATCGGATCGGCGTCGGTTCGGGATCGGTGGTCGGGGCACTGGCCGCCGTGGTCATCGCCGTGATCGGAGTTTCAGCTCCCTACCTCGCTTCCAGGCGTGAAACAGATGCGATTCCCGCTGAAAGTGTGGTTCGCGCACCCGCGAAGACGACAAAGGGTGCGCTGAAAGCGGCGATGGTGGCTCAGTCCCGGGCGGCGCAAGCGCGGGTGAACAGACTTCACCGCGTTGCCGGTATCGGCGCAGTTGTCACCGCAGCAGTGGCAGCCCTGGGGGTGGCACTTCCGGTCCTGTCGTTGCCGGAGAACATCCCCGAACCGTCCATGCTCTCGTCTCGAGTTGTCCTGCTCGCGGCTGCTGTACTGCTGGTCGCCGGTCTGGGCTTGTTCGCCCCGGGCCGCGCCGCGGTGGTGCGGCCGGCCGTCGGCGTGTTGTGGACCACGGTCGTGATGGGAGTCGCCGCTGTCATGCAGTCGGCTGTCATCGCCACGGACGTACCGGGCGTCGGGTTGGGGGCCGGCGCCTTCGTGCTCTGCGGCGCGGCTTTCCTCGCTGCGGCGACGGGACTGCTCGTCTGGCTGGCGGGAAGCGCCGAGCGTGAGGATGTCGACACGTCGGTAGGTGGCGGTTCGAGAGGGCTGGTGCTTCTCGTCGGTGGGATCGGCGCCGTCGCTGTCCTGATCGGAACCGCGTTTCCCCTCTATCAGGGCGACGCCTATACGGCGGCCTCAGTTCTGGAGTGGCCGTGGGGAATTGACGTCTGGGGTCAACTGCTCGTCGGCGTCACCGTCGTGATCGCCGCTGTGATCGCAGCGTCCGCGCGGCCGTCGCGGGGCGCGGCATTGCTGATCGGATCTGCCGTGGCAGCTCTGGTGTACGTCGGTGAGTGGCCACTCACGTCATCGCGCATATCGGACGCAACCGTGGGGGTGGGTGCGATCACAGCGGCCACGGGCATAGTGTTGCTTCTCGTTGCAGCGTTCTCGAGCGCAAGAATCAGTGAGACTGATGCTTGACAAATTCGGTGTGGCCACCTTGCCGAATCGGTGAGGCGTGCCTCATCGGGCAATTGCGCGTGACTTGGGCCACATAGCATCAATGCGGGCGCAAACCGAACGCGGCAACTGGTTAAAGTCCAGAACAGACCCGCTCCTACCCCTCGAGCGGGTGACAACGCAGACGAGACGGTGAGCAGATGGATCTCTTCGAATACCAGGCGAAGGAACTCTTCGCCAAGCACGGAGTGCCGACTTCGGCTGGACGTGTTACAGACACAGTCGCCGGCGCACGCGAGATTGCCGAAGAAATCGGTAAGCCCGTGATGGTGAAGGCACAGGTCAAGGTAGGCGGCCGCGGCAAGGCCGGTGGCGTCAAGTACTCGCCCGACGTGGATGCCGCAGTGGCAAACGCCGAGGCAATCCTGGGCCTGGACATCAAGGGCCATGTCGTCAAGAAGCTGCTGGTCGCAGAGGCAAGTGACATTGCCGAGGAGTACTACATCTCCTTCCTGCTCGACCGCACCAACCGCACCTACCTGGCCATGTGCTCGGTAGAGGGTGGCGTCGAGATCGAGGTCACCGCCGAGGAGAACCCCGACGCTCTCGCCAAGATCCCCGTCGACGCAGTCAAGGGCGTCGACCTCGCGTTCGCGCGCAGCATCGCCGAGGCAGGAAAGCTGCCCGCAGAGGTGCTCGACGCAGCGGCCGTGACGATCCAGAAGCTGTGGGAGGTCTTCATCGGCGAAGACGCACTCCTCGTCGAGGTCAACCCCCTCGTTCGTACGCCTGACGATCAGATCCTCGCCCTCGACGGCAAGGTCACCCTCGACGAGAACGCAGCGTTCCGTCAGCCCGGCCACGAGGCATTCGAGGATCGCGACGCTACCGATCCCCTCGAGCTCAAGGCCAAGGAAAACGACCTCAACTACGTCAAGCTCGACGGTGAGGTCGGAATCATCGGCAACGGCGCAGGCCTGGTCATGTCCACGCTGGACGTCGTCGCATACGCCGGCGAGAACCACGGTGGCGTCAAGCCCGCCAACTTCCTCGACATCGGCGGCGGAGCTTCCGCTGCAGTCATGGCTGCCGGCCTGGATGTCATCCTCAACGATGCACAGGTCAAGAGCGTGTTCGTCAACGTCTTCGGCGGCATCACCGCGTGTGACGCAGTTGCCAACGGCATCGTCGGCGCACTGAAGACCCTGGGTGACGAGGCCAACAAGCCGCTCGTCGTTCGCCTGGACGGAAACAACGTCGAAGAGGGTCGTCGCATCCTCGCCGAGGCCAACCACCCGCTGGTCACGGTCGTCGCAACCATGGACGAGGCCGCCGACAAGGCCGCCGAACTCGCTCACGCAGCGAAGTAAGGGACTCACAGAACAATGGCAATCTTCCTCACCAAGGATTCAAAGGTCATCGTCCAGGGCATCACCGGCGGCGAGGGCACCAAGCACACCGCTCTGATGCTCAAGGCCGGCACCCAGGTCGTCGGCGGCGTCAACGCTCGCAAGGCCGGCACCACGGTCTCGCACGTTGCAGCTGACGGTTCCCCTGTCGAGCTCCCCGTCTTCGCGACGGTCGAAGAGGCGATCAAGGAGACCGGCGCAGACGTCTCCATCGCATTCGTTCCCCCGGCCTTCTCGAAGGACGCCATCGTCGAGGCCATCGACGCGGAGATCCCGCTCCTCGTGGTCATCACCGAGGGCATCCCGGTTCAGGACTCCGCTTACGCTTGGGCGTACAACGAGTCCAAGGGCAAGAAGACCCGCATCATCGGACCGAACTGCCCCGGCATCATCACCCCGGGTGAGGCCCTCGTCGGCATCACGCCCGCCAACATTGCAGGCACCGGCCCCATCGGCCTGGTCTCCAAGTCGGGCACCCTGACCTACCAGATGATGTACGAACTCCGTGACTTCGGCTTCTCCACCGCCATCGGCATCGGCGGCGACCCGGTCATCGGAACCACCCACATCGACGCCATCGAGGCGTTCGAGAAGGATCCCGAGACCAAGGTCATCGTGATGATCGGTGAAATCGGTGGCGACGCCGAAGAGCGTGCAGCCGATTACATCAAGGCCAACGTCACCAAGCCGGTCGTCGGCTACGTGGCAGGCTTCACCGCTCCCGAAGGCAAGACCATGGGCCACGCCGGCGCCATCGTCTCCGGTTCCTCGGGAACGGCTCAGGCCAAGCAGGAAGCTCTCGAAGCTGCAGGCGTGAAGGTCGGCAAGACGCCGTCCGCCACCGCTGCTCTCGCTCGCGAGATTCTTCAGTCCCTGTAAGGGGCTTCGCCCCCGTGCGTGGTTAGGGAGTCTCCGGACTCCTTAACCACGCACAGTGGTATCGACCCACATCGACCCGGCAGGTTCCAACTGCCCCGCACCGGATGTGATGGATGCGACGATCGAGTCGAGATCGTCGGCGTCACCGGCGGCGAGTGTCATCACCGCCTTCGATCCATACGTAGTTCCGAGCACCGAGACGCCCCGCGCTCTCAGCTCCGCTTCCACCCGACCGGCCTCTGAGTGCCGGATCGCCAAAGTGCGCAGGACCTTTCTCTCCCTGGCCACAAGCTCGGCCGAATCGAGAGCCACCGAGACCGCTCCCGAATACGCGCGGACCAATCCACCGGCGCCGAGCTTGATTCCGCCGAAATAGCGCGTGACGACAACAATCACATCGACCAGATCTCGAGACTTGAGAACCTGAAGCATCGGCACCCCGGCAGTGCCGCCCGGTTCACCGTCGTCGTGTGCACGTTCGACGCGTGAGTTCGCCTCGTATCCGATCACGAAAGCCGAACAATGATGGCGCGCATCGGGATACAGCGATTTCTGCTCCGCGACGAACTCCGTGGCGGCTTCGGCGTCGTCTACTCGGTGAAGCGCGGCGATGAATCGTGAGTGCTTCACCTCGGTTTCGACGACGTGGTCGGCGCCGGGCGCGAGGGTGAAGGGCATCTGCCCATTGTCTCCTGTCGGTGTTAGCGTGCGAAGTCGAGACACATACGCTGGTAACCATCGAAGACCGTCTACGAGGAGAAGTCATGACGTTCACGCCGCAAGGGCCCAGCTTCGGGCCACCGAATCAGCCGGCAGCGGGCGGTGGAACCAAGAATCTCGGATTCATCCTGCTCATCGCCGTCGCGGCACTCGGCCTGATCAATTTCCTGCTCGGTTTTGCGCCCTTCACGTCGATCAGTGGAAGCAGCAGCGGCATCGGTAGCGGCCTGGATACCAGTTCGAGTTTCTTCGAATCGAGCATCTACGGCCTCGGATTCGTTTTCGCCGGCGGTGTGGTCGCAGGCGTCTCGCTGCTCCCGAAGCAGTCGTATGCAGGCATTGCCGCAGCGCTCACCCTCACGGGTTTCTTCGCCTTGGTGTTCGCCGCGTTCTCCGTCGGTACCAGCGACTACGTCGACATCAGCCTCGGTTGGGGCCTGATCATCGTGCTGATCCTCTCGTTCGTGCAGACCGTCGTCGCAGTCGCCGCGTTGTTGTTCGAGATCGGAATCCTGAAGGCGCCCGCGCCCCGACCGGTAGCTCAGCAGTACGGTCAGCAGCAGCCTTACGGCCAGGCGCCGGGGCAGGCGCCAGGTCAGCCACAGGGATACGGACAGGCTCAGTACGGCCAGCCTCAGCAGGCTCAGCAGCCGGGCCAGTACCAGCAGAATCCGCAGTACGGGCAGGCGCAGCAGCAGGGATACGGGGGAGCGCACGCCGCCCCCACAGACCCGACCGCTTCGCAGCCGCCTTACGGCCAGACTGCGTCTCCCTACGGGCAGAACCCGGTGCAAAATCCCGGACAGACCGACTCGTCGGCCGCGACGACGTCGTCTTACTATCCGCTGACCTCTCAGCCCGGTGGCCAGCCGAACCCGAGTTACTCGTCGGATCAGTTCACCGCTCCACGCGGTTACGGCCAGCCGTACAACCAGCAGCAGACTGGCTCGACCGAGCAGCCGACGGGCTTCGAGCCGCCCACTTTCGAAGCGCCGACGCCGTCTGCGGAACCTGACCAGGGCAGCAGCGATTCCGCGGCCGAGACCAAGGTCTTCGGCTCGCAGAACCCCGACGAGCGTCAGCAGTAGTACTTCTTCGTTTCACGAACATGAATGTGGCCTCCGACCCGCTGCGGGTGGAGGCCACATTCCGTGAGCCCGACGGCGCGCCTGAGTGCGCGGCGCACTGTCGAGTGAAACCCTCGAGGGGATGAGTTCTTTGATTGATGGCACCCGGTCCCGTCCCACGTCCTCACGACCCGGACGTGGTCGTACTGGCAGCGGCCGCGTCGGCGGCGGTCGCCCGGGACCGAACCCGGACCTGGCGCGCAAGCTGCTGACCGTCGCCTTCCGACCGTCGGGCCTGACGATGCTGCTGATCGCGGCTGTCGTCGTGGTCGCTTTGGTATCGGCGAGCAGCGACCTGACCGGAACCTTCGGCGCCATTGCCACCACCTGGTTGGTCATCCACCAGGTGCCGGCGACTATCAGCGGCGTCCAACTCGGTGTACTGCCATTGCTTCCGACGGCCGTCATGATGTGGGTGGTCGCACGCCGATGCGCGTCGACTGCGGTGCACACCGACTCCCGTGACGACACACTCCGCCTGGTGGGGGCGGCGGTAGCCGGACCGTTGACTATCACGGCAATCGCTCTCGCCGTTGTCGCCGACGCCTCCGCGGCAATTCCGCTGTCGAGCCCCAACACGTTGGCCGCTTTCGGCTGGGTCGCCGGGATTCACCTGATCGCCGCGTCCGTCGGTGTTGCTGCTGCGCACTGGGATCGCGTCGTCGCCGAGATTCCGCCGTGGGCATCTGCCGCTGTTCGTCCGGCCGCGGCCGCGTCGGCAGCGCTGCTGGCTGCGGGCGCCGTGGCCGTTGTGGTGTCACTACTCGTGTCGTGGTCGACGGTCGGTGACCTACTCGCACGCGGCAACGGGTTTGTCGGCGTACTGGGATTGACGGTGTTGTCGCTGCTCTACCTGCCGAACCTCGTGGTCGGTGCAGCCGCGGTGATGACGGGATCGACGGCCGATTTCGGAAACGTCTCCATCAGCGTGTTCGGCAACATCGGTGGAGATCTGCCACCCTTGCCCCTTCTCGGAGCGGTTCCGGAAGGCGTCGCCGGCGGAATCTGGCCGGTGCTGTTGATCGTTCCGGCTGCGGTGGGTGTGATGCTCGGCCGCGATTGCGCTCGACGCATCGCCGGGCAGGACAGTGTGCTCGCAGTGCTGACGGCAGCTGCCGGTGCCGGCGTCGTCATGGCTCTGCTTGCCCTTGCTGCGGGGGGAGACCTCGGGCAGTTCGGCACCGTCGAGGTCCTGTGGTGGGGCTTCGGTCTTCTGACTTTTGCGTGGCTGGGATTGTTCGGAACCGTCTCGGCGCTGTTCGCGATGTGGTTCTCACACCGCGGACACATGAAGGACGAGGTTGCGCCGCCGACGGCTGAACCGGCTCGAGCATCCGAGCCCGAACTTGCGATCACGGCCGCGGCCACAACGGATGGCGAGGACGACGAAAACGCCGACGAAGTGCTCGCCCAGGAATCTGCGGTGGTAGTGACCAAGGTCGTCGAAGCCGAAATTGTCGAAGAATCAGGCGAACCCGTGCAGGTAGTGACAGAGGAAACCGTCGAGATCGAAGTAGTCGACGCGGAGGTTGTCGCGGCACCCGAGGCGGACCCCACAGCCGGGGCCGAGCCGGAGACCGACCTGCCCTCGAAGCCGCAGGAGTCCAGCGACTAGGCTGTCATGCGGCCGATACTCCGGCCGCATCATCTTCCAGTTCTCAGGAGTAGTGCGCTGACTGCCTCGGCCGACAATCCGCAGCCGACAATGCCCGACAGGGTCCAATTTCGCGACTCGGTCGCGCGGGTAGTCGTACTCGCTTCCGGCGCTGGAACCCTGCTGACTTCGCTGATCGACGCTTCGCATGCCGAGGGATACCCCGCCGAGATCGTTGCCGTGGGTGTAGATCGTGACTGCCTCGCCGCCGAGCACGCTGTGGATTCGAAGATCCCGTCCTTCAAGGTCTCGATCAAGACCTACGAAAATCGTGCCGCCTGGGACGAGGCGCTGACAGCAGCAGTGGCCGAGTACGAACCCGATCTCGTGGTCAGCGCAGGCTTCATGAAAATCCTCGGCCCCAGCTTTCTCGAGCGTTTCGGCGGCCGAATCATCAACACTCATCCCGCGTTGCTGCCTGCCTTTCCCGGCGCGCACGCGGTTCCCGACGCTCTGGCGTACGGCGTGAAGGTCACCGGTTCCACGGTGCATCTCGTCGACGGCGGAGTTGATACCGGGCCGATCTTGGCGCAGGAAGCTGTGCCGGTGCATGACGACGACACCGAGTCTTCGTTGCATGAACGCATCAAAATTGTGGAGCGACGGTTGTTGGCGGACGTCATCGCCGCTGTTGCTACGCGCGGAGTGGTTTCCGATGGACGAAAGGCCGTGATCCCCAGTGAGTGAACGCAAGGCTGTGCGCCGTGCACTTGTCAGCGTCTACGACAAGAGTGGTCTGATCGAGCTGGCCACGGGCCTGCACGAGGCCGGTGTCGAGTTGGTCTCGACCGGTTCGACCGCGTCGAAGATCGCCGACGCCGGAATCCCCGTGACGCCGGTCGAGGCTCTGACCGGATTCCCGGAATGCCTCGAAGGCCGTGTGAAGACGCTGCATCCGCGCGTCCACGCCGGCGTTCTCGCCGATACCCGCAAGCCGGATCACCTCGCTCAGCTCGAGGAACTCGGCATCGCGACCTTCGAATTGGTGGTCGTGAACCTGTACCCCTTCACCGAGACGGTTGCCTCGGGCGCTAGCCCGGACGAGTGTGTCGAGCAGATCGACATCGGCGGCCCGTCGATGGTGCGTGCTGCAGCCAAGAACCATCCGTCGGTTGCCGTCGTGGTCGATCCGGCTCGTTACGCCGACGTCCTGACTGCCGTTGCCGGTGGCGGATTCACCTTGCGTGAGCGCACTGTGCTTGCAGCGCAGGCTTTCCAGCACACTGCGTCGTACGACGTCGCTGTTGCGAGCTGGATGACGAGCACGATCGCCGCTGACGAGGACGGCTCGCTGTTCCCGGCCTGGGTCGGTGCTACCTGGAACCGCAGCGCTGTTCTTCGCTACGGCGAGAACCCGCACCAGGACGCTGCGCTGTACGAAAACCCGGCTGCGCCTGCAGGTTTGGCTCAGGCGGAGCAGTTGCACGGCAAGGAGATGTCGTACAACAACTACACGGACTCCGACGCAGCGTGGCGCGCAGCGTACGACTTCACTGATCCGGCCGTCGCGATCATCAAGCACGCCAACCCGTGTGGCATCGCCATCGGCACCGACATCGCCGACGCCCACCGCAAGGCGCATGCATGCGATCCGGTCAGTGCTTTCGGTGGTGTGATCGCTGCCAACCGCGAGGTCACCGTCGAACTGGCCGAGCAGATCGCCGACATCTTCACCGAGGTCGTCATCGCGCCCTCGTACGAAGACGGAGCTGTCGAGGTTCTGCAGCGTAAGAAGAACATTCGTGTTCTGAAGGCAGCCGCTCCGACCGCTACCGGAATCGAACTGCGTCCGATCTCCGGCGGTACGTTGCTCCAGCAGCGCGACGTCCTGGACGCCGACGGCGACAACCCGGCCAACTGGACCCTCGCCAACGGTGAGGCTGCCGATGCCGAGACTCTCGCTGACCTCGAATTTGCTTGGCGCGCCAGCCGTTCGGTGAAGTCCAACGCGATCCTGCTGGCCTCCGGCGGCGCGTCCGTCGGCGTCGGTATGGGCCAGGTCAACCGCGTCGATGCAGCGCATCTGGCTGTTCAGCGAGCCGGTGACCGCGTCGTAGGTTCGGTTGCAGCTTCGGACGCGTTCTTCCCGTTCCCTGACGGTCTGCAGGTGCTGCTCAATGCCGGCGTCAAGGCTGTTGTGCAGCCGGGTGGTTCGGTTCGCGACAACGAAGTGATTGCCGCAGCCAAGGAAGCCGGTATCACTCTCTATCTGACCGGTGCGCGCCACTTCGCGCACTGACTCCTGCGTCGGTAGCGGGCCTCGACTCCTCAACGGGAGTTCGGGGCCCGTTCTGCATTCAGGCCGCCCGGGTCTTTCAGGCGGCGCTGCTGTGGGTGCCCTGGAGTTCGCGCGGTGAGCCGGTGATGACGACGCGTGAGGCTCCGCGACTGCGGATCTCGCTGATCAATGCGCCGAGGGTAGCTTCGTGGGCCGCATCGGAGTGTGAAAGATCCAGGGTGACGGCGTATCCGGTGAGGTCACCGGGCAGATCGACATACGGCGGCGCGATGGACAGTTGGTTGACTCGAAGTTTCATGTGGTGCTCCTGCGTGTGAAAGGTAAAAGAAAAGGCACCCGAGGCGTTTGCCCTGGGTGCCCGAGAACGAATCCGGTGAAACTGGGGATCATTCTCGGGGTACACCGCGCTTGTTGCCCATGTGCTTGGCCGACATTGCGGCCGAAAAAATGTGCTTGTCTGCGGTGCAGCTGCGCCACGAAGGTACGGATACGACGTGCGGGTGTAGCGACATGATGTCCGGTCCTTTCTGTGTGGCGTTGCTGGTTAATGGATGACCGTACAGCACGGATCGAGGGTTCGCACCAATAAAAAGCGCCGCGAACGTAAACTCCGGGTGACTTCTGTCCCCAGGTTCGCCGGATTGAAAGAGTCTTCATTGCAGGTCAGGCGTAGAAAGCAGAATTCCCTCCGCGATGGCTCACGGAGGGAACTTTCTACCTGAAAAAGAGGACGTTCGGTCTGTACGTGATCAGGAGAACGAACGGACCCACGCTGTGAAGGGCTCCGAGAACTCTGCCGAGTACGGAAGCGGCGCGACGTAGTCGGCCCCGGTGGACTGTTCGTCGCCGATGTCCTTGAGTACGAAGTTGGCGTTGCGCATCCGCACTGAAGTCAGCGCTGTATGTGAGAGCGCGGCGTCGAGTGCCGCGACATCGGCGGGAATGACTTGGATGTCCTTGTCCGAGCAGCTCGTGAGAACGGGCATGCCCGCCGGTAGCGCCGCCACGAGCGCAACCGGGTCCAATGCGTCTTCCTCGGCGAGTGCCTTGGCGTTGGCGTGTACGAGTCCCGCATTCTGCAGCGGCTCGGGCAGGTCATCCGGAACAGTGCCCTCGGATCGCAGCGACTCGACGGCATCGGCGAGCGCGACGCGCAGTTCGTCAGCCAGTTCGACCGGCAACTGACCGGCGCCGACGACCGCATCGAGCTGGCGGTGAATCTGCGTCGTGAGTAGATCGAGAAGCCTGACGCTCAGTGGCTCGAGCAGTGCGAGGGCGCTGACTCTCGTGCTCTCTTTCGCGGTGGCGAGAGCCAGTGCGACTACGGCGCCGTCGCTGTGTCCGACCACGAACAAGCGCTTGGGATCGACACCGGGTTGCCCGGCGAGGTAGTCCAGTCCGTCGGAGGCGGCGTCGACAAAAGTGTTGAAGCCGAGATCGGCGATGTCCTCGATGTCGTAGTCACCGAGGGCAGTTTCGCCACTGCCGAGCTTGTCGTAACGCAGGCTTGAAATCCCTTGTTTTTCAAGAAGATCCGCGATGAACCGCAGAGTTCCGATGTCGCCTTCGAGGAGGGCGCTGTCGCCGTTGCGATCGGTGGGGCCGCTGCCGGCCAGAATCAGCGCGGCCGGGGCAGGGGCGTCGGGTGAGGCGGCCAGGCGAAGACTCCCGTACAGGGTGACGTCGCCGGATTGGAACGAGATCTCGGTGTCGGACATGACGACTTGTCTACCAGGTCGGTGCGGTCAGGCGGTGCGCAGACTCCGGACACGACGCCAGCCACGCCAGCTGAACCACAAGAGCGCGGCGAGCAGGGGAATGATCAGGAGCGGCAAGATCATCGCGATCAAGGAAGTGAAGAAAGTCAGCACATCCTCGATGACGGAAACGACGGGATTTGCCAGCCCACCGGTAGTGGCCGTACTGACCGCGCGAGTGCCGGTCTGCGCGGCGCTGAACGTCAACGCCGTCGGCGCTCCGACGATGATGCCCGCCAACGCGGCCATCGCAGGGTCGAGATGACTGAATGCCGCCCAGGCGGCGATCACTCCGGCAATCGGTCCGGTGACGTTCCCGATCACCGAGAGTGCGTTGTCCACGAACGGAATGAGGTCGGCACCCAGTTCGACCACCGCGGCGATTGCCAACGCGACCAGCGCGCCGGTCGATCCGATCCACCGCATCGACTCGCCGACGGTGATCCCGAACAGTTCGAAGTGGACGGCAGCGCTGAGCATCAGCAGCGGCAGGAAGGTTCGCATTCCGGACGCTGCGGCGAGTCCGAGGCCGAGCATGGCCGGCAACACCCAGGTATCCATGGGTGGAGTTTAGGTCTACTGTGCGCCTTTATTAACCGCCGGCGGTTAATAAAGGCGCACAGCAAAGTCTCGGAAAGGACCTTTCATGGCGACAAACCCGCAGCCGATGTTCTTCCTCAACCTGCCCGTCAAGGACCTCGGCAAGGCCACCACCTTCTACGAGGGCCTCGGATACTCCAAGAACACGCAGTTCTCCGACGAGAATGCGTCGTCGATGGTCATCAGTGACACCATCGTCGTGATGCTGTTGGCCGAGCCCTTCTTCAAGACCTTCACCACCAAGGGCATCGCCGACACCTCGACGTCGACGGAAGCGCTGCTCGGTCTCTCGGCCGAGACCCGTGAGGCCGTCGACGCCCTCGTCGACAAGGCGCTCGCGACCGGCGGTTCCGAAGGAAACGCGACGCAGGATCACGGCTTCATGTACAGCCGCAGCTTCCAGGATCCCGACGGCCACATCTGGGAAATCATCTGGATGAATCCCGAGAACATCGAAGGCTGAGCGACCGAACTTCCTCGGCGAGAGGCGAAACCCCGCAAACACTCGTAGCGTGGAGTGGTGACTGTCGCAAAAACCCTCGGAGAGCTACGCGCCTCCGGACACGTACAGCGAAGTGTCAAGGAAGAACTACGAGAGAATCTTCTCGCCGCGTTGCGGGACGGCCGTGACCCCTGGCCCGGGATAGTCGGGTTCGAGGACACGGTCGCCCCGCAACTCGAGCGGGCGCTGATCGCCGGCCACGACGTGGTTCTGCTCGGCGAACGAGGTCAGGGAAAGACGAGGTTGCTTCGCACCCTCGGGCTCCTGCTCGACGAGTGGACGCCCGTCATCGAAGGCTCGGAACTGGGGGAGCACCCGTACGAGCCGATCACCCCGGCTTCGATACGTCGAGCCAAGGAACTGGGCGACGACCTCCCGATCGCCTGGCGCCACCGCAGCGAGCGGTACTCCGAGAAGTTGGCGACGCCGGATACCTCGGTCGCCGACCTGATCGGCGACGTCGATCCGGTCAAGGTTGCCGAAGGCCGGAGCCTCGGCGATCCGGAGACCATTCACTTCGGCCTCGTGCCTCGCGCGCATCGCGGAATCGTGGCCATCAACGAGCTCCCCGACCTCGCCGAACGCATCCAGGTCTCTTTGCTCAACGTGATGGAAGAGCGGGACATCCAGGTCCGCGGGTACACGCTTCGGCTTCCGTTGGACGTTCTTCTGGTCGCGAGCGCCAACCCCGAGGACTACACCAACCGCGGGCGCATCATCACACCGCTCAAGGACCGCTTCGGCGCAGAAATCCGCACTCACTACCCCGTCGAGTTGGCGGGCGAGATCGCGGTGATCGAGCAGGAGGCGCACCTGGCCGCGGAGGTGCCCGACTACCTTCTCGAAATTCTTGCCAGGTTCACGCGCTTGCTACGCGAATCCACCTCGGTGGACCAGCGATCGGGTGTGTCGGCACGCTTTGCCGTCGCCGGCGCGGAAACCGTCAGTGCCGCCGCGGTACGACGGGCAGCGGTGCTCGGCGAAGCCGATCCTGTTGCACGGCCCGTCGATCTCGAGTCCGTGGTCGAGGTTCTTCGCGGCAAGGTCGAGTTCGAATCCGGTGAAGAGGGACGAGAACTGGAGGTGCTCGAGCACCTGCTGCGTCGCGCGACGGCCGATACGGTTCGGGTACGTCTCGGCGGGATCGACCTGGGGATGCTGGTTGCTGCGGTGGAGATGGGCAACACGATCGTCACCGGTGAATCTGTCACGGCCAAGGCATTTCTCGACGAGCTTCCGGACCTCGAGGTCCTGGACGAAGTAGCCGAACGTCTCGGTGCGCAATCCGACGGCGAGCGTGCCGCCGGTGCCGAACTTGCCCTCGAAGGGCTTTACCTCGCGCGCCGGATCTCCAAAGATCAAGGCCCGGGCGGCCGCTCGGTATATTCGTAAGGGGCAGTGATGATCCACAATCCGCGGTACGGGCCTTACGACGGTGGTCCCGATCCGCTCGCGCCTCCCGTGGATCTGCGCGAGGCCCTGGCAGCAATCGGCGACGACGTGTTGTCGGGCACGTCGCCGCGCCATGCCCTCCGAGAGCTCCTGCGCCGAGGCAACCGGGACATGCGCGGGCTCGACGACCTTGCTGCCCAGGCGAACCGGCGCCGACGTGAGTTGCTACGCCGCAACAATCTCGACGGAACGCTCGACGAGGTTCGTAAGCTTCTCGACAAGGCGGTGCTCGAAGAGCGCAAAGAACTGGCACGTGCTCTCGACGACGACGCACGATTCAACGAAATGCGGATCGAGGAGTTACCGCCGTCGACAGCTCAGGCCGTGCAAGATCTGGCCGACTACAACTGGCGCAGCGAACAGGCTCGCGCGGATTACGAGAAGATTCGTGATCTGCTCGGACGTGAGGTTCTCGATCAACGCTTCTCGGGAATGAAGCAGGCACTCGAGGGCGCCACCGACGAGGATCGTGAGCAGATACGCCAGATGCTGGCTGATCTGAATCAACTGCTCGACGCGCACTCTCGCGGCGTCGACACTGCGGAGCAGTTCGCGGAGTTCATGGACAAGCACGGGCAGTATTTCCCGGACAACCCGCGCAACGTCGAGGAACTTCTGGATTCTTTGGCGCAGCGCGCGGCGGCTGCACAACGATTGCGGAACTCGCTCTCGCAGGAGCAGCGTGACGAGTTGGATGCGTTGGCGCAGCAGGCGTTCGGTGATCCGAGCCTGATGAGTGAGCTGAGTCAACTCGACCAGTTCCTTCAGGCGGCTCGGCCGGGTGAGGACTGGGAAGGTTCGCAACAGTTCCGCGGCGACAACGGAATGGGGTTGGGTGAGGGGACCGGTGCCCTGCAGGACATCGCCGAGCTGGAATCCTTGGCGGATCAACTGTCGCAGCAATACGCGGGCGCGGCGCTCGACGACATCGACCCCGAGCTAGTCGCGCGGCAACTCGGCGACGAAGCCGCCGCTGATGCTCGCACCCTGGCCGATCTCGAAAAGGCTTTGCAGGAACAGGGTTTCTTCGATCGTGCACCGGATGGTCAATGGCGCTTGTCGCCCAAAGCCATGCGACAGCTCGGGCAGACTGCTCTGCGCGATGTCGCCGGGCAACTGTCGTCGCGAACCGGTCAACGCGATACGCGTCGGGCCGGTGCGATGGGTGAACCGACCGGAGCGTCCCGCGAATGGGAATTCGGGGACACGGAACCGTGGGACGTCACGAGAACCATCACCAACGCCGTCCTGCGTGACCCGGGCCGAATGCCGGTGCGGCTGAGCGTCGTCGATGTCGAGGTGGCCGAAACCGAACAGCGCAGTCAGGCCGCGGTTGCTCTCCTGGTGGACACGTCGTTCTCGATGGTGATGGAAGAGCGTTGGGTACCGATGAAGCGCACCGCTCTGGCACTCAATCATCTGGTGAGTACGCGATTTCGCAGCGACGAACTCCAGTTGATCGCCTTCGGACGCCACGCGCATGTGCTGAGCCCGTCGGAGCTCGCTGGTTTGGACGGCGCGTGGGACCAGGGAACCAACCTGCACCACGCACTGTTGTTGGCGGCCAGGCATCTTCGACGCCACTCCAACGCACAGCCGGTGGTACTGATCGTCACCGACGGTGAGCCGACGGCTCATCTCGAAGCGGACGGAGAAGCCAGGTTCGACTACCCGCCGAGTGCGCGAACCCTCGGTTTGACGGTTCGAGCACTCGACGCGGTGGCCAGGCTGGGCGCCAAGGTCACGTTCTTCCGCCTCGGTGAGGATCCAGGTCTGGCCAGGGTGGTCGACCGGATGGCGCACCGTGTGGGTGGACGCGTCATCGCGCCGGACCTGGACGGCCTCGGCGCCGCGGTCGTGAGTGACTACATGCGAGGTCGCCGCTAATTCTGCCGTCGTCAGTCTTGTTCAGCGGGCTGGTGCTGGGTGATGCAGTGGATGCCGCCGCCACGTTCGAACAGCGGTCTGGCGTCGACGGTGACGACGGTGCGCCCGGGGTAGGCGGCCGCAAGGATCCGGGCCGCTTCGGCGTCGGCCGGATCGTCGAAGCTGCAGGCGATCACTCCGCGATTGACCACGAGATGGTTGATGTAGCTGTAGTCGACGAATCCCTCGTCGTCGCGCAGGATCTCGGGCGCAGGTACCCGAATGACCTTCCACGGCCGACCGCCGACGTCCGTCGAGCTTTCGAACAACTCGATGATCGTCTTGCTGACGGCGTAGTCGGGGTGCACCGGATTGCGTTGGTCATGGACGAGTACAACTCCGGGGGAAGAGATGGCAGCGACGATGTCGACGTGTCCGCGCGTTCCGTACGTCTCCTGATCGCGAGTCAATCCGCGGGGAAGCCAGATCACGTGCTTGGCGCCGATGGTGCGGGCGAGTTCGGCCTCGATGTCGGCCTTCGTCAGGTCGGGGTTTCGTCCCGGATCGAGTTGGACGGTGTCGGTGACCAAGACGGTGCCGAGACCGTCGACCGCAATACCGCCGCCCTCGTTGACGATTGGTGAGTCGATCAACTGGGCACCGGATTGTTCGACGACAAATGCGCCGATCTTCGAGTCCTTGTCCCAATGCGCCCAATCCTGTGCACCCCAGCCGTTGAACACCCAGTCGACTCCGCCGAGACGGCCTTCGTCGGACAGGACGAACGTCGGCCCGATGTCGCGCATCCACGCGTCGTTGAGAGGTGCCTCGACGATGTCGACCTTCTCGGACAGGTACTTTCGTGCTTCTTCGACTTCGGCGGGATCGACGACGACGGTGACCGGCTCGAATTCGGCGACGGCGTGGGCGACGGCCGCCCACGTCGAGCGCGCTTCGTGCTGCTCTTCCGCAGTGTCCCCGAGAGAGTATCCGGCGCTCGGGTACGCCATCCAGGTACGTTCGTGCGGCTCACTTTCCGCGGGCATGCGCCAGGTCATCGGTTGGCTCCTGCAGTGTTCACCGGTGCGGTCAGGGCCGAGTAGGTGTCGGGTCGGCGAGTGGCCAGGAACGGGAACAGCGCAAGCCAGTCTTCACGGTGCTGCAGGTCGAGATCTGCGACCAAGACGGCTGATTCGTCGCGCGGAGCCTGAACGAGGATGCGTCCGTACGGGTCCGAGATGAACGACGAACCGTAGAAGGTGATGAGACCTTCACTGCCGTGGCGATTGGGGACAACCATGAAAGTGCCGTTGGCGATACCGTTTCCGACGATCACTTGCTGCCACAGCGGTTGGGTGTCGAAGTTCGGGTGATCGGGTTCCGAGCCGATCGCCGTCGGGTACACCAGGACCTGGGCACCGGCGAGGGAGTATGCACGTGCGACCTCGGGGAACCACTCGTCCCAGCATGTCGGGAGTCCGAACTTGGCGCCGAGTGCCTCGTGAACGGGGTATGCGTCCACGGACGGACCGCCGCGAAAGTACGTGTCCTCGTAGTACCCGGCCGTCACCGGAATGTGGAGCTTGCGGGTACGACCGAGAAGTTCACCCCCGGGCGAGACCAGGATCGCGGTGTTGAAGCCCAGGCCGTCCTCGGCGTCGCTGCGCTCGTACAACGACGCGTGAACGAGAACCTGGTTCTCCGCAGCGGCCTTGGTGGCGAAGGCGAAAGTGGGTCCGGTGAGCAGGTCTTCCGCCGCGCGTCCGGGATTGTCGCCGGCCGGGGTGGAAGCGGGGTAGCGGCTGAGCGTCAGCTCCGGAAGAAAGACCACGGAAGCGCCCAGCTTCGCTGCGGACGCAATGCCTTCGCTCAATTCAGCGTGGAGGTCGTCTTGGTCCTCGTGCCAGCGATGTTGGACGAGACCTACACGCAGAGGGGTGGACGTGGACGGCGAAGTCGCGGCCGGTGACTCGGGTGGGGTGAGGGCGGTGATCGTCAGCATGGGGTTTCCTCGGTGCTCGGGTATTCGACGTTCAACGTAAAACGAATGTGATTCGTTAAGTATGGTGGGTGAGCGCTGATTGATCAAGGACTTTCGAGGAATTGTTTTTTGCAGCGCCCCGAACGGTGTGGATCACTACAGGAGGACATATGCCGCGGCCATCGCAACGACTGCTCTCGCCGGCGATCATCACCGAGGCAGCGATCGAGTCGGTGGACGAATCCGGCGACTTCACCATGCCGGGACTCGCCGCAAGACTGAAGGTTCGACCGTCCTCGCTCTACAACCACGTTTCCGGACGAGCCGAGATCGTCGAACTGATGAGGGCGCAGTTGATGGCAGGAATCGACGTCGAGTCGGCCTCGGGGACCTGGAGTGAGACCGTCGCGGCGCTGGCAGCCGAGTACCGGCGAAGCTACGCCGCGCATCCTCGTCTGATTCCGCTCTTCACGGCCCAGACGGTGCAGGCCGGTGTGGCGTTCACCCTCTACAACGCATTGGCGCAGGCATTTGCCGATGGTGGCTTCGACCCGACCGAAACACTGCACGCGATCACGACCGTCGACAGTTTTGTTCTCGGTTCGGCCCTGGACCTGGCGGCGCCGGACGTCCAGTGGGCGTCGGGACCCGAAGCCAACGACGCGATGAAGGCGGCGTTGGCAACGTCCGGGAAAAATCCCGAACGTGCCGACGCCGCCTTCGAATTCGGCTTGCGCGTGTTGATGGCGGGCCTGATCGCGCAGGCCCCCGAATCTACTGTCTCCTAGGACACGCTGAGGTCGTTCTCGTCGCGCAGAGCCTCCGTGTCGCGATTGAGGGTCTTGCCCTCGAAGAACTCGGGATTGCGCACTCGCATGACCATCATCAGGACCGCGCCGAGGATGAGGATTCCGAACCCGAGGAAGAAGACCAGGCCGATTCCGCCGATGGATGCTCCGCTGGCATTGTCCGGATTCATACTCTCCTGGACCGAAATGACGAACACCGCAAGCAGCATGAGGCCACCGATGAGTGGGAACGCGAGCCGAAAGACGAAGTTTCGTACGCTCTCGAAAAGCGTCTTGCGGAAGTACCACACGCACGCGAATGCGGTGATGCCGTAATACCAGCAGATCATGATGCCGAGTGCGGCGATCGTATCGAGCAGAGCACTTTCGGACAGGAACGTGACGACGCTGTAGAACACTGCGGTTACCGCGCCTGCCACGACGGTCGCGTACGACGGCACCAGGAACCGAGGCGAGACCTCGGCGAGCTTCTTGGGGAAAGCTCCGTATGCACCCATGGCGAGCATGGTTCGTGCCGCGGGCAGGAACGTGGTCTGCAGGCTGGCGACTGAAGAGACGAAGACCGCGAGGAACAGAAGCATTCCGCCCCAGTTGCCCAGTACCGGGTCGGCCAGAGCGCCGAAGACGTTCTCGGAGTTGTCGGGATTGCCGAGGCCGAGGCCTTCCTCGCCGACGCCGGCGTACATCATCGCGGCAACGGCGACCAGCAGGTAGGTCAGGAGAATGGTTGCGACACAGAGCAAACCGGCGCGGCCGGGGGTCTTCTTGGGGTTCTTCGACTCCTCGCCCAGCGTGAGACAGGTATCCCAGCCCCAGAACGCGAAGATCGATCCGGTGAGTCCGATGACAAACGCACCGATGGCGAGTCCGCTGAACGGGTTGAACCAACTCAGGTCGAAGGACAATCCGGCCGGGGCGTCGCCGGCGCCAACGTGAACCAGTGCAACGACGGCGAAGACGACCAGCAGCACCATCTGGAAGCCGACGAGTGCGAACTGCACGCGCTCGCTGGTAGTGATTCCCCGACTCGCTATCCACGTGGCCAGGGCGATGAAGACGAGTGTGGTGCCGACATTGACAAATTTGTTGCCCGGCAGATCGGCGATGGAGGGATTGTCGGCCACCCGCGCGATGAACAGATAGAAGAAGTCGACGGCAATTGCAGCGAGGTTCGAGAGCACGATGATGGTGGCGATCACCATGCCCCAGCCGCACATCCAGCCGACGTACGGTCCGAATGCCTTGGTGGACCACGTGAATGACGCTCCGCAGTCAGGAGTGTCGGAGTTCAGTTCGCGGTACGCGTACGCGGTGAGGAACATCGGGATGAAGCCGGCGATGAAGATGGCGGGCATCTTGAGACCGACCGCAGCGACGATCAATCCGATGCTGGCCGTCAGGGTGTAACCCGGTGCCACGGAGGAGATTCCGAGCACCGCGCCGGAGATCATGCCGATCTTGCCGGTGGCGAGGCCTTTGGAACTCAGTTCGGTGCTGGTCATGACAGTGCCTCCGGCTGGGTGAATTCGTGCTTGGGCACTACGACCATGGGTACGGGCAGTACGCGCAGCATCTTGGCGGCGGTCGAGCCCAGGAACAGTTTGCGGGGCTGCGCGAGACGGCTGGAACCGACCATCACGAGATCGCCGTCCTGCCAGTCCAGTTGACGCACTGCGGATTCCACTGTTGAACCGTCGGCAATGATGACCTCGATGGGGAACTCCGCGGGGAGCGCGGCTCTTGCGACGTCGAGTGTGTCCTGAGCGTGATTTCGTGCACGCTCCCTGGCCGACTCGGCGGTGTCGCGATGATCGCGCAGATCGTTCTGGGGGTCGAGCGCTACCAGTGAGACCAGTCGGAGCGGAACCTGCATCAGTTCGCTGGCGCGCACGGCGGTGTTCAAGACGATGTCGGCGCCGACGCGGGTGCCGAGTGCACAGGTGACCTCTCGTATCACAGTGGCCGCCGAGTGCCGCGTTCCGCGAGGCGCCAGCGCTACCGGGACATGGGCGGAGTGAAGCAGTTCGGTCGAGACCGAACCTATCGCGTGACGGCCGAGCAGACCGTCGCCGGAAGCTCCCACCACGATCGCGAGCGCATTCAGTCGGTCCACTTCGTCGAGCAGGCCCTGAGCGAACGACTCGTGGAAGCTCAGGTGTACTTCCACCTGGATGTCCTCGGGCACCGACGCTTTCGCTTCGGAGAGCCAGTCGTGTGCACGCGCGGCGAGGATGTCGTCGTAGCCGGCTTCCGAGGGAACCTTGGCCGGCAGTGTCCGATCCGGTGGGAGGACCATGCAGATGTCGAGTTGCGCGCCGAGACTGCGCGCGAGCTGGGCCCCGAGGACCAGCCCGTCTTTACCGCTGGGTGTGGCGAGGTATCCGACGATAAGGCGCATGGTGGCTCTTTTCCGGATTGGAGGAATCTGCTGTGCGCCTTTATTAACCGCGGGGGGTTGATAAAGGCGCACAGCAGGAGGGGCGGCGACTCAGTCGTGCGAACTCATGACGTGCTTGAGACGGGTGTAGTCCTCGACTCCGTAGGCCGAGAGATCCTTGCCGTAACCGGAATACTTGAAGCCGCCGTGCGGCATTTCGGCGACGAGCGGGATGTGGCAGTTGATCCACACCGCACCGAAGTCGAGAGCAGCGGAGACGCGTTGCGTGACACCGTGATCCTTGGTCCAGATGCTCGAGGCCAGGCCGAACCGAACGTCGTTGGCAAGCGTGATCGCCTCCTTCTCGTCGGAGAAGCTCTGGACTGTGAGGATAGGACCGAAAGTCTCTTCCTGCACGATGTCGTCCGATTGCGCGACGCCGGTGATGACGGTCGGCTCGAAGAAGAATCCGGTTTCGCCCGAACGCTTTCCGCCGGTAACGATCTTGGCCGACGCCGGCAGGTTCGCGATCTTGTCGCTCACGGCGTTGAAGTGATTGATGTTGTTGAGCGGGCCGTAGAAGGCATCAGGATCGGAAGGCGCTCCGGGGCGCAGCTTCTCGGCGTTCCGGACGAGGGCTTCGACGAGCTGATCGTGGATGGACTCGTGAACGATCACGCGAGTGGCCGCGGTGCAATCCTGGCCGCCGTTGAAGAACGCTGCCTCGGCGATGCCGGTGGCGGTCTTCTCGATGTCGACGTCGCCGAAGACGATCGCCGGCGCTTTGCCGCCCAGTTCGAGGTGCGCGCGCTTGAGTTGCTGTGCTGCGGACACGGCGACAGCGATGCCCGCCCGCACCGAACCGGTGATCGAGACGAGACCGAGGGCCGGGTTCTCCACCAACGTCGCTCCGGTTCCGCCGTTGCCGAGCACGACGTTGAACACGCCGTCCGGCAGGATGCCCTTCGAGAGCTTCGCCAGGACCAGCGTGCTGCCCGGTGTGGTGTCGCTGGGCTTGAGGACGATCGTGTTGCCGGCCGCGAGGGCGGGCCCGATCTTCCACAGCGCCATCATGAACGGGTAGTTCCATGGAGTGACCTGACCGACGACGCCGATCGGCTCACGACGGACGTAGGAGGTGAAACCCTCCATGTACTCTCCGGCCGCCTTGCCTTCGAGAAGTCGTGCGGCTCCGGCGAAGAACCGCATCTGATCGGCTCCGACCTTGACCTCTTCGTCGGCGATCATCTGGTGAGCCTGGCCGGTGTTGGCGCTTTCGGCTGCGACGATTTCGTCGCTGTGCGCTTCGATGGCGTCGGCGAGCTTGAGGAGTGCAGCCTGCCGCACGCTCGGCGTCGTCTTGCCCCAGGTCTCGAATGCTCTCTGTGCGGCTTCGACGGCGGCGTCGACGTCTTCCTTCGTGGAGACCGGCGTACGACCGACCACACTCTCGTCCACGGGGTTGATCAGGTCGAGTGTTTCCGTCGCGGCTGAGGCGACGAATTCACCGTTGATGTAGTTCTCGAGTACGACGATCGACATCGGTACCGGTTCCTCTCGAGGTCGAACGAGTTCCGGCCGAGGTGATCAGCACGGAACTCGCACTTTGTGGGGCGTGTGTGAGCAAGTGTGCGCTGACTCACAAGTAAAGGCAGCTGCCAAAAAGGTGAAATCTTTGATCGCCGACGCGCCGAGTTGTACAGTCCAGCCCATGACGATCGCTGTGCGGTGGATGTTGGCGCAGCCGGACCTCGCGCTGGAACTCAAAGGCGGCGCCCAGGGCGTCGGTCGCGAAATCACATTTGCGCACGCCACGGAGCTGCTCGACCCTTTCCGGTGGTTGACCGGCGGCGAATTCATCCTCACCACCGGCATCCGATTGCCGTCCACTCAGCAAAAGCGCGGCCGCTATCTCCGAATGCTCGACGCGGCAGGTGTGGCGGCGGTGGGATTCGGAACCGGGCTCTCGTACCCCGAGGTCCCGGCCGATCTGGTGGCCGTCGCCGACGAGATCGGACTCCCGCTGATCGAGGTGCCGCTGCCGACGCCTTTTGCTGCCGTCGTCAAGCGTGTGATGAGCCGGTTGGCAGAGCAGGAATATGAAGCTGTCCTCCGGGCGTCGCGGGCGCAACCGCGAATGACGCGTGCCGTCATTTCCGGCGGAACTGCCGCAACCGTGCGTGAACTGGCGATCGCGACTTCGGCGACGGTGCTTCTTCTCGACGTCGCCGGAAGAGTTCTCGAGAGCTCACCTCAACTGCCGACGGACGACGTGATCGACGAACTGCGAGCAACTCTCGGGGGCGGTGCCTCCAGTAGCGTGACGCTCGCAAGGTCTGGAGCGTCGATCGCGGTGCAGCAGATCAGCGTCGGGCGAACGCCGTACGGATACCTGGCGGTGATCAGTGCTTCGGCGCTCAGCTACGTCGATCAGATACTGCTCGGTCACGCGAACTCGTTGTTGGCGTTGGACTTCGAGAAACCTGCGCGCCTGCGTGCTACTCAGGATCAGTTGAATTCGCACGCCCTCGGGCTGCTGCTCACCGAGGATCGCGACCCGGCGCCGGCGTGGCAACAGATCAGGCATGCCGCCGACGGCGAGGGAATGATCCGAGGATTGACAGTTCTTGCCGACACGTCCGACGTAGCGGGACGCGTCGGAGCCGAGATTGCCGAGTTCATGAACAAGGCGGGGCGGCAGTTGTTCTCGCGGATCAACGACACTCGCGTCACGGTGCTGCTGCGTGGAACCGACGACGTCGAGTTCGCCCGAGAGCTGCTCGGCGGGGTATCGAGGTCGGATCTTCGCGCGCTTCGTGTCGGCTTGAGCGCGCGACGGGTGGTCGCTGCGCTGGCGGTCGCCGTCGAACAGTCCCAGCTGTGTGCGTCGGCGGCGGAAATCGGTGGCGAACCTTTGGAATTCGCGGCGCTGACCGGAAGTGTGCTGCTGTCTTTCGATTCGACGCGTGAAGTGCTCAACACGCTGGCGGAAACGATGATCACACCGATCGAGGACTACGACCGTGACAACGGCACCGAACTGCTGGCGTCGTTGCGGGCATTTCTCGAGGCCAACGGACACTGGGAAGCGGCCGCCATCACGATGGGCGTTCACCGGCACACACTGCGGAGCCGAATGGCGAAGGTGGAGAGCCTGATCGACTGTCGGCTGGAAGTGGCCAGGGTTCGGGCCGAACTACTGCTCTCGATCATTGCCCGGCAATCGTGACTGCCGGGCAATGATCGAGACTTGGCAAAGCGGCCGTCAGGCCTTGCTGCGAGCGATGATGTCGGCTGCGGTTCGCTGACCCATCCGAACGGCACCGTCGACGTGCTGGTACCCCTCGGCCGCAATGTCGGAGCACGAGAAGTGAATCGGGCCGACGGGCGTGCGGGAATCCGCGCCGTAGCGGTGCAGGCCTCCGAGGTCGAAGCTCGCTGCGTACGCACCGCGGGTCCATTCCTCCGAGCCCCAGTCGGATTCGTAGTACACAACCGGCTCTTCGGCCTTCGGGCCGAGATAGCGGGCAAGTGAGGCCAGAATCGTGGCCTTACGCTCCTCGACGGAAAGCTCGAACATCGCGTCGGCCTTCTCGTCGGAGACGAAAGCGACCAGGGTGCCGCGATCGTCCTCGTGGTTGGTGTTGTCGTACACCTCCTGCACTACCTCGGACGCGCCGAAGCCGGTGCCGGAGAGGCCGTCTTCGCGCCAGAAAGGCGTCTCGTACACCGCGTGAACCTTGATGACGAGGCCGAGGGACTGGTGCTGGTGCATCTGGTGCTGACGACGCGGCAGCGGGGGATCGTACGAGATCCGGGAGTAGAGGTTGGGCGGTACGGCCAGGATCACTCGGCTTGCCTCGACGCGAACATCGCCGTCCGCCAACACCGTTGCACCGGATTCGTTCCACTGCACCGTACGCACGGGTGCGTTGAGGAAGACGTCGTCGCCGAGGGCCTCTGCCATGCGGATCGATACCTGCTGCATTCCGCCGATCACTCGCTTGTCGAGGATGAAGTCCTCGTCGACGAGATGGGAGAACGAGCCTGCGGAAGCGGCCATGAGTACGGCCTGCAGGGCAGAGAACGAGTGGGCGGGCTTGGTGAGCATGCCACCGGCGATGAAGAGACCGATGTTGTCACGTGCCTCGGCGTCGTCGGACTGATTGATCAGCCACTGCTTGAAGGAGACTGTGTCGAGATCGCGGGCGAGGGGATGTGCCCACGGTTCCTCGGCGCCGATCTGTGCTGCGAGATCGTCCATCTCGTCGATGAGACGGTCCATCTCCTTCTTCGTGGTGTCGTTCGTGGGGAAGGAATCACCCGTGTACTGCGTCCGCTCACCTGCCGACGAGATGTAGACGGACTCGCCCTCGCGGTAGCGCTCGAAAGTTTTCAGGCCGAGTTCGTCGAGCAAGGAGATCAGCGCGGTCTGGTCGGGGGAGACCCACTGGCCGCCGATTTCCAGAACTGCTCCGTCGATGGTGTCGGTCCACGTGCGGCCGCCGACGCGGTCGCGCGCTTCGATTACAGCGACGGTCAAACCGGCCTTGCGCAGCGCGGTTGCAGCTGCCAGGCCAGAGGGGCCGGCGCCGACGATTGCAACGTCTCTCTGGAGAGTAGGCACTTGCGAGCTCCTTCATGTTGAGCACCGCTCGAGTCGAAAGATGCCGACGAGCGAGTGAACGGGTGTCGGTTTTCAGTCTGTCCCGAGGAGACGCACACCACACCTGACGAAACGGCGTGTTCGATCGGTGATCTTGTGCCGTTTAGGCGCGGCTAGCCGTTGATGACGTGGCGATCGCCGAGCGGTCGGCTCAGCGGAACGTCCAGGCTGCCGAACACGGCAACCAAGATGCACATCTTGTCCGCGGCCTCCGGCAATGCTCCGGTTCGGAGCGTGACGATCACCGTCGTATCAGTCTCTTCGACGGTTGCGTACGCGCCGTAGCACTCCGGAGTACCGGTCACGAAGTGGACTGCCACCGTGTGATCGTCGACCTCGGACCACGATTCGAACATGGTGGCCGTCGCACCCACGATGTCGGTGCGGCTGTCGAACTCCGTGCCCATCTCGCTGTCGTCGACCTCGTCGGGAACGGGGGTTCCGAGCGACCAGTCGGCGGGACTTGCTTCGTTGGCCGCCATCGGATTCGGTGCGGCAACCGGCCCCGTGGTCTGGGCCCCGACGGAGCATCCGGCCACAGCAAGGCAGGCCAGAACGGCGAGGGTTAGTACACGCATGAATCCACCGTAACCCTGCTCAAGCGAGTAGCGCTGTGACCAGCGCAATTGCGGGAATTGACGCCAAAGTGGTGACAAAGGCACTGTCTCGGGCGAGGACCATTCCGCGCCGATAGCGGCTTGCATAGATGAAGACGTTCTGCGCCGTCGGCAACGTCGAGACGACCACGATGGCGAACAACTGATGACCGTCGATGCCGAGGAGGAAATGCGCCATCAGATAGGCCAGCACAGGTTGGACCACGATCTTGAGCGTCGATGCCAGCGCGACGTCGCGGCGTGGACTCGAGCCCTTCTCCAGCACCCGCACGCCGTAGAGCGAGAGCCCGAATGCCAACAGCGCACCGGGTACGGACGTCGCGCCGATCAATTCGAAAGGCTGCATCAGCGGCCGGGGCGGTACCCAACCGATCAACGCGACGATCAACCCCGCAGCGCCCGCGAGCACGATCGGATTCTTGAACGGGGCGGTGACGGTGTCGATCAACGAGAGCTTCTCGGCATCCGCGCCGCGAAGGGCCGTCAGATCGAGGATCGTCAAGGCGATCGGGGAGTACACGACGATCTGAAAGAGCAGGAGCGGCGCGACGAACGTGGCATCGCCGAGCACGAACACCGCGATCGGGATTCCGAGGTTGGCCGAATTCACGTACGAAGCCGACAGCGCGCCGATGGTCAGTTCGGGTAGCGGCCGGTTGAGCCAGATCTTTGCGACGACGACGTACAGAGCGCCGACGGCAAAGGCAGTAGCCGACGCAACGGCGAGCGTCGGCGAGAAGATCACCGAAAGATCGGACGACGCGAGGGTGGTGAACAGCAGGGCAGGCGTCGCGACGAAGAAGACGAGTCGACCGAGAACGAACTGTCCTTGGCTACCGAGGGTGCCGAGACGGCCGAGGAGATACCCGACCGCGATGACAACAAAAATTACGGTGAAACCCGCAACAACTCCCGACACGCTGCGGGCACCTCTCGACTGGAATGAACGACTTCGGGAAAATCTTAGTCAGGGCAACAAAAAGGCCGCGCAGTCGAGTGACTGCGCGACCTCTTCGGTACTTCTACGTGTGACTACCGAGCACGTATGACTACCGGGCGGCGGTGAAGGGGAGCAACGCCATTTCGCGTGCGTTCTTCACTGCAACGGCGACCTGACGCTGCTGCTGCGGGGTCAGGCCCGTGACGCGACGGCTGCGGATCTTGCCGCGGTCCGAGATGAACGTGCGAAGCAAGTTGATGTCCTTGTAATCGACATGCGTGATCTTCGCTGCGAACAACGGGTTCTTCTTGGGCTTACGACCCTCTACGGGGCGTGGCTTCTTCGACGGTGAACGCTTGACTGCCATCCGACTTCCTTACCAGCTCGACTTGTGTACGCCAGGCAGTTCCCCACGGTGCGCCATTTCTCGCACGCGAATCCGGGAGAGCCCGAACTTCCGCAGGTGGCCGCGCGGACGTCCATCCGCAGCGTCTCGATTGCGCAATCGTACCGGACTGGCGTCGCGTGGTAGACGTTGCAGGGTCGCTTGGGCCTTCGCGCGCTCCTCTGCCGAGCTTTTCGGGGAGCGGATCGTCTCCTTGAGAGCGGACCGCTGCTCCGCGTACCGCTCGACGACGACCCGTCGCTGGTTGTTCTTCGCGATCTTCGACTTCTTGGCCATGCCTACTTCTCTTCTCGGAAATCGACGTGCTTTCGCAGCACCGGGTCGTACTTCTTCAGTACGAGTCGATCGGGGTCGTTACGACGGTTCTTGCGGGTCACGTACGTGTACCCGGTGCCCGCGGTGGACTTGAGTTTCACGATCGGGCGGATCTCGTTGCGTGCCATCTGCTCAGACCTTCTCGCCGCGCGCGCGGATCCGGGCGACGACGGATTCGATGCCGTCGCGGTCGATCGTCTTGATGCCCTTGGTCGAGAGCGTGAGTGTGATGCGACGCCCCTCGCTGGGCAGGAGGTAGGTCTTGCGCTGGATGTTCGGGTTCCAGCGACGGTTCGAACGCTTGTGAGAGTGCGAGACGGATTTTCCGAACCCCGGCACACGTCCGGTCACTTGGCAGTGAGCCGACATGGGTGTTCCTTTCAACTTGCAGATGACAATCATTTTCGACAATGCGGTGAGATCAATGTACCGTTCAACCTCGGTAATGACAATCATTCCCAGAAAGGCCCGCTGTGAACACGATCTTGGACGGCAGGACTCCGCTGGTCCTGGTCGCCGGCATGAGCGAATCCACCCCACACACCGCACGAGCGTTGCTGCGAACCGGAACTGTTCTGGTCCACCACGACCTGAGCCACGTCCGTGAAGGGGTGGTCCGGCGGACGGTCACCTCGATGACCGGGAGTGCCGGGTCTGCCGGCACTGTGTCCGAGCGCGAGACGATCCTCGAGCTCGCGCACGGCTGCGTCTCCTGCACCCTGCGCGAAGACTTGCTGCCGCTCCTGCGCCGGCTTCACTCGCACAGTTCGGTGCAGCGGATCGTGTTGCTGTTGGACCGGCAACTCGAGCCCGAGGCGCTGTGCTGGGCGATCGAGCACGTCGTCGTAACCGGCGTCGTCGGCCAACTGGACGGACCGGCGCAGCGGGACGTCCGCGTCGACGCCGTCGTGACGTGCATCGACGCGGCGACCTGGCTGGCAGACGCCACCGGCGACGAAGCTCTCGACGACGACCGCACCCTGGCTCAGGTCGTCGTCGGGCAGGTCGACTTCGCCGACGCGCTCGTCCTACGCGGGTCCGATGCGCTCGACGGCTGGCAGCGGTCCCGCTTGAACGCGGTTCTCGCGCGCATCGCTCCACGGGTACCCGTCTTCGATGAGGGAGACGACATCGAGGCACTGCTCCTCGAGGTGCCTGCGGATGCGCGACGCGGTGAACTGGCCGACGCTCACTCACCGCTGTTGCGTCGCCAGCCGCCGCTCGACGACGACGGCGGAGTGATGCTCGTCGAGTTCACCGCGAACCGGCCGTTCCACCCCGGTCGTCTGCACGAGGCGATCGACGTCCTGCTCGAAGGCGTCGTGTACTCCCGAGGGCGAGTCTGGGTGGCAACCCAACCGGGTGAAGCGCTCTGGCTCGAATCGGCGGGCGGTGGCCTGCGAGTTGCCAGCGCGGACACCTGGCTTGCCGCGATGACGCCGGAGGAACGAGACCGCGTTCCAGCTGAACGCCGTGCACTCGCGGCTCTGAAATGGGACGAGCGTTTCGGTGATCGCGACACCTCGATGGTCGTTCTCACATGCGGTGCGAACCCGCTCGAGATCGACCGAACACTGCAGCACGCCTTGGTCACCGACGACGAATTGGCGGACGAAGCGTCGTGGGCAACGTGGGAAGACCCGTTCGGCGAGTTTCACGAAGACCCGTGTGACGAATCCGAATCACCTTATGCCGAAACCGAATCAACGCGAGAGGGAAACGAATGAAGAAGCAGATGCACCCCGACTACCACCCGGTGGTCTTCCAGGACGCCAGCACCGGCAAGAGCTTCCTGACCCGATCGACCGTGACGAGTGAGCGCACCGTCGAATGGGAAGACGGTGGCACGTACCCGCTGCTGGTCGTCGACGTCACGAGCGACTCTCACCCGTTCTGGACCGGAGCGCAACGTGTGATGGACACCGCCGGACGCGTCGAGAAGTTCGAGCGGCGCTACGGAAAGCGCAAGGCACTCTGATGGCCGTTCCCAAGCGGAAGATGTCCCGTTCCAACACGCGCAGCCGTCGTGCCCAGTGGAAGGCGACGGCGCCCGATCTGGTCGAGGTCACAGCCTTCGGCCAGACCCACCGAGTCCCTCGGCGACTGGTCAAAGCAGTTCGACTCGGGGTGATCGACCCGAGCCGCATCTGACCGTGCGATCCTTGGCCGGTGCTGCTGAGGATCCTCGAACTGGTGGGCATCGTGGCGTTCGCGGCCTCGGGTGCCCTGGTGGGCGTCACCAAGCGACTCGACATCTTCGGGGTGTGCTCGGTGGGTGTGTTCACCGGCATCGGCGGCGGTATCGTCCGCGACGTTCTCCTCGGCGTCCATCCGCCCAGCTCGCTGAGCAGTTGGCCGTACTTCGGAACGGCCGCCGCCACCTCACTCGCCGTGTTCTACCTCCACGAGCCGCTCAATCGACTGCGTCGTGAAATCCTGGCGCTCGACGCACTGGGGATGGGCTTGTTCGCGAGCACCGGCGCCGTCATCGCGCTGGACAACAACGCCAGTTCGCTGGCGGCGACGTTGATCGGTGCGACCGCGGCGATCGGCGGCGGCGTGATCCGCGACGTTCTCGTCAACGAGGTGCCACTGCTCCTGCACAAGGACCTGTACGCGGTTCCCGCACTGCTCGGCGCTGCGTTGGTGGTCACAGTCTCGCAAGCCGGACTGTCCACCAACGCCGCGCTGGTGTGCGGCACAGCGTTCGCCGCGGTGTTCAGACTGCTTGCGTTATGGCGTCATTGGAGCCTGCCCGGGCCGAGGCGAACCCGGGACTGACCGCGACACGCCGGAGGCCGGAATCGGACCCTCTCAGCCGCATCTCAGCACTTCAGTCCAAACTGTCGGTATGCGTATTTTGGTGGTCGACGACGACCGGGCGGTTCGCGAATCGCTTCGGCGGTCGCTCAGCTTCAACGGCTACACGGTCGAGCTCGCGGTCGACGGGCTCGACGCACTCGAGAAGATCCTCGCCAACCGGCCCGACGCCGTCGTTCTCGACGTCATGATGCCGCGACTCGACGGACTCGAAGTGTGCCGTCGTCTTCGCAGTGCCGGCGACGACCTGCCCATCCTCGTGCTCACCGCCCGCGATTCGGTCAGCGAGCGAGTGGCCGGCCTCGATGCCGGAGCGGACGACTACCTGCCCAAGCCCTTCGCTTTGGAAGAGTTGCTTGCCAGGTTGCGTGCACTACTTCGCCGCACCGCGCCCGATCTGGACGCCGATTCCGAAATGATGGCGTTCGAGGACCTCACCCTCGACCCGGTCACCCGTGAGGTCAAGCGCGGCGAACGATCGATCAGCCTGACGCGCACCGAGTTCTCCCTCCTCGAAATGCTCATGGCCAACCCACGCCGCGTGCTGACCCGTGGACGCATTCTCGAAGAAGTGTGGGGATACGACTTCCCGACGTCCGGCAATGCCCTCGAGGTGTACGTCGGCTACCTGCGTCGCAAGACGGAAGCCGACGGCGAACCGAGGTTGATCCACACCGTCCGCGGAGTCGGCTACGTCCTGCGGGAGACGCCTCCGTGATCACCGCTCCGTTCGGCAAGAACGCCGAACCGAAGAAATCCTCCACCACCCAAGCGTCCGTCGAAATGCGCCCACCGATGCCACTGACCCGTTCGGTGTCATTGCGTTGGCGTGTGACGCTGCTCGCCGCGTCGGTGGTGGCCATTGCCGTCGCAGTCATGGCGATCGCTGCCTACGCGGTGGTTTCGCGTGCGCTCTACGCGGACGTCGATCACCAGTTGCGTACCAGGGCAGCGGTGCTGATCGACAGCAATGTCGTGCGATTCGACCCTCGCTACATCTCCGGTGCGACGCTGTACACCACCGACATCAGTGTGGCCCTGATCTTCTCGGACCTGAGCACGTACCAGCCGCCCGGTTCCGACGTGCCGATCGGTGAAGCCGAAGACGCCGTAGCGCGTGGCGAATCGGATTCCTCGCTGCGAACCGTCGACGGTCAGCGAGTGCTGGCTCAACGAACCCATGACGGCAGCACTTTGGTGATCGGTCAGCGGCTCGCGCCGACCGTTGCGGTACTGGACCGTCTGGCCTGGGTGCTCTTCGTGGTCGGCGGGTGTGGCGTCATACTTGCGGCAGTGGCGGGTACTACCGTGGGCCGCACCGGTTTACGACCCATTGCCAGGCTGACTGCTGCCACCGAACGAGTCGCTCGGACAGACGATCTGACGCAGATCCCCGTTACCGGCAGCGACGAATTGGCGCGCCTGACAGAGAGTTTCAACACGATGCTGCGGGCGCTCGCCGAGTCCCGTGAGCGTCAGTCGCGCCTCGTCGCGGACGCCGGACACGAGTTGCGGACGCCGTTGACTTCGTTGCGCACCAACATGGAATTGCTGATCGCGTCAAGTCGCCCCGGTGCGCCGCAGATTCCCGACGAGGACATGGCAGAACTTCGTGCCGACGTCGTCGCGCAGATCGAGGAACTGTCGACTCTGGTCGGCGACCTCGTCGACCTGGCCCGTGAAGACGCACCCGAAACCGTGTACGAGCGCGTCGACGTCAGCGACGTCGTCGAGCGTGCGCTCGAACGAGCGCGGCGCAGGCGCAACGAAATCGAGTTCGAGGCGGTCACCACTCCGTGGTACGTCTACGGAGATCAAGCGGGCCTGTCGCGTGCCGTGCTGAACGTCCTCGACAACGCTGCGAAGTGGAGTCCGAAGGGCGAACAGGTACGCGTCGAAATGCGACCGGTGGGTCAAGGATTGTTGGAATTGACCGTAAGTGATGCGGGACCTGGCATTCCGGAGGAGGATCGGGAGTTGGTGTTCGATCGTTTCTACCGGTCGACTGCGGCACGTTCGATGCCGGGATCGGGTCTGGGACTTGCGATTGTGCGTCAGGTCGTCGTCAAGCACGGCGGCACCATCGCGATCGACGAATCCGATCGTGGGGGAGCGCTTGTTCGTATCGTGCTTCCCGGTGAACCGGGGCCGAGTGCCGAGTAGCGTGTTCTGTAGACCCGTTGGTCCCTCGCTTCGGTGACTGACGTCACGGCTTAATGCGTTCGGCCCGAAAGTCTTTCGGGCCGAACCGACAACACCGGTTTTTCACGTCGAACTCTGGGTAAAGTGACAGGCACGTCTCAGCGCCTTCTCAGCAGCGCAAGGCAGCATTGTCGGCAGAACAGTTGTGACTGCCCGTCCGGTGGTCACCGTAGACGAAAGCGAGCCGATGACCGAGGACCGTAACGTCGGGCCGACCCGGCCCGAGCAGCCCAACAGCGAGCCCACCACCCAGGCGCAGCCGACAGCACCTCAGGCACAGCCGACGGCACCTCAGGCACAGCCTCCCGTGCCGCCGCAGCAGCCTCAGGGGCAGGCGCCTCAGCAGCCGTACCAGCCGACCGAGTCGTTCGCCCGACCCGCCGAAGCCTTCGGGCAGGCACAGCAGCAGCCCACGCAGGCTTTCGGCCACCCGCACGGTGCCCATGAGGCCGCGTACCAGCAGAGCGCCCCGTACGGCGCACCCAACCCTGGTGGCCCCGGCGGTCCGAACGGCCCGGGCGGCGGCCACAACCAGATCCCCGCACCGCTGCAGGGGCCGAACTCCGGTTCGACCACCACAAAGCCGAAGTCGGGACGCATGGTGCTGGTTGCCGGCGCTCTCGCCCTGGTCCTGGTCAGTGGTGGTGTCGGTGGCGTGGTCGGCGCCGTCGTCGCGGACCGCAACGGTGGAACCGCGACGGTCACCAACTCTCTGAACGCTCCGAAGCCCACTGCGACCAACACGTCCAACGCTCCCGCCGGCTCGGTTCAGGCCGTTGCCTCGAAGGTCGTGCCGAGCGTCGTGCAGATCGAGGTGGCCACCGCGCAGGGACAGGGCGGTGAGGGCTCCGGTGTCATCCTGTCCTCCGACGGTCTGATTCTGACCAACAACCACGTTGCCGGCGCACAGGGAGCGCAACTTCGCGTTGCGTTCTCCGACGGAACCAAGGCCTCGGCCACCCTTGTCGGTGCCGATCCCGTCTCCGACATCGCCGTCATCAAGGTCGACGGTCGAAACGACCTCACCCCCATCGATCTCGGCAACTCCGGCGACGTCCAGGTCGGACAGCAGGTGGTTGCCGTCGGGTCCCCACTCGGCCTGGCCGGCACGGTCACCGAAGGCATCATCTCCGCACTCGATCGCCCGGTGTCCACGAGCGGCGAGTCCGGCAATCAGAACACCGTCATCGACGCTCTGCAGACCGACGCAGCGATCAACCCCGGCAACTCCGGTGGCGCCCTCGTCAACATGGACGGCCAGCTGATCGGCATCAACACGGCGATCGCCTCGCTCGGAGCGTCGTCGGGTACCCAAGGCGGTTCGATCGGCCTCGGTTTCGCCATCCCGATCGATCAGGCACGCCGCGTCGCCGACGAACTGATCAAGACCGGCAAGGCGACTCAGGCCATGATCGGCGTGACCGTGCCGTCGCAGGACAACGCCGACGGCGCAACCGTCATGGATGTCACTGCTGACGGGCCGGCCGCCAAGGCCGGTATCCCGAAGGGTGCAGTCATCACCAAGGTCGACGATCGTGTTGTCGCAGATGGTGATTCGCTGATCGCGGCAGTGCGTTCACATGCTCCCGGCGACAAGGTCTCGATCACGTACAGCGACGGCGGGCAGACCAAGACCGTCGACGTCACGTTGGGAACCGCGGCAGCGCAGGGCGGCCGATGATGTTCGGCGATCAGCAGACGATCGACCCGATCTTCGGCCAGATCGCAACGGCGTCGGGATCGGACACTACGGTAGGAGTCATGGAACTCGAAGCCACATCGGCCGGCCGCGCTCTGGTCGTCATCGTCGACGATCGCACAGCCCACGGCGACAACACCGACTCCATCGGTCCACTGGTCACGGAACTGCTGAACGAAGCGGGTTTTCTCGTCGATGCGACGGTCGCCGTCGCCGCCGACGAAGTGGAGATCCGCAACGCTCTCAACACCGCAGTCATCGGTGGCGTCGACCTCGTCATCTCGGTCGGCGGTACCGGGGTATCCCCGCGTGACGTCACTCCTGACGTGACCGCTGAGGTTCTCGATCGCGAGATCCCGGGAATTGCCGAAGCACTTCGTGCTTCCGGTCTTTCGGCCGGATCGCTCGAAGCAGGCTTGTCCCGCGGCCTCGTCGGAGTTTCGGGAAGCACCGTGGTCGCCAATCTGGCGTCGACCAGGCCGGCAATTCGCGACGGCATGGCAACCCTGACGGCTTTGGCGAGTCACGTGATCGCCGAGCTCTCCAGCCTCGAGGGCTGAGACAGCTTGTCGGAGCAACCAGATACCCCGAAGAAGCCGTCAGTCGACAAGAAGCGCCTGGCGCGCATCTTCGGGGACGTCTTTCCCGAGACGACGTCGGACGAGCGGGGTCCCGAAGGATCCTCGCGGTCCTCGGACGACGACTGGCTGCGCAGTCAGCGGCCCCCGCACCACGGGGGTTGAGAAGTAAATCAGGCCCCCGGACAATTGTCCGAGGGCCTGATCTGATCTGTGGGCACTGCCTATTCGAGAGTCTTGGCGTGCGCTCCCGTGTCGGCGCCACCGGCATTGGCCGAGAGGATGTCGCGGATCTGGATGAGCAGATCGGTTTCGCTGGCTTCCTTGTCCTCGGGCTCGGAGACGAACTTCTTCTTCGCCGCATTCGCAGGGACGATCAGCACGAAGTAGACGACCGCTGCGATGATGATGAAGTTGATGATCGCGGTGACCACAGCACCGATATTCACGAAGGTTTCGGAATTACCGGCAATGATCTCCTTTCCCCAGCCCAATTCGTCGGATCCGCCGATAGCTGCGATGAGTGGGTTGATGATGTTGCTGGTGAATGCCGTGACGATGGCGGTGAAGGCTGCGCCGACGACAACCGCGACGGCCAGGTCGAGCACGTTTCCGCGAAGCAGGAAGTCCTTGAATCCCTTGAGCATGTCGGTGTCCCCTCGAGTCTCCGATGGCAAGTGCCAGATGGTCCGTTGATACCGAACCGACTGGAAAAATCCTAGAGGAGCTTCGGACGCTTTGTGCGGTCAGCGGAATGTCACGGTGATCGCATTGGACAGAGATGCCGCGGCTACGACGTTGGCTGCTGGTGTCGGCAGGGCCAGCAAAATCACCTGTTCCTGCTGGTTACGCGTACTTTCCGACGTGGTGACCAAAGCGACTACCGCTCCTGCCGCAAGAATTTGTGGGGCCTTGTCGGCAATTGATTCGTTGGGTGTGTCGGGGTGGGGTGTGTCTGGGCGGGATGTGTCAGGGCCGACGGTCAGGACGTCGACGACGTCCCCGCTGCGCAACATGTCCGCGACGGCCGCATCGGCCAATCGGACGGGGACGATGCGGGCGTCGTCGGTTCCTACCGACAACCCGGCCAGCCGTGGGCTGAGAACGCGCACGTCGGTGACGGTTTCTCCGGAGCGAATCGGGCCGGCAACGGTTCTTCCGACCACCAGGTCGGTGTCGGAGACAACTCCTTCGGGAAGTTGTTTCGAGTCGATCTCTCGCATCTCGACATCCGAATCCGCAATCACCTGCCCCGGAGTGAGATCGCGGCTCGAGACAACTACGGCGACCGTATCGGTCGCGGGATCGCCTCGAAAGAAGAGAACAACGCCGAGTGTGGCGAGGACAACGGCTGCGATCTTACGGACTGTCGCCGTGCGGAATCGTGTGCCCCGTGTCAGTTCGACGACGCGATCGAAGGTGCTCGGGCTGAGATCGAGTTGGGCGCGCAGTGGATCGGAGCGCCTCGGCGAGCGAGAACGTGCTGACGGCATTCATGCACGTTAGGGCCGGAAGCGGTGCTTCCGGCCCTGACAATGTGAACCTGTGGACAACCCGGAGGTTGTGGAAATCAGCTCGCGGCAGCCTTTGCGGGCGCCGGCGTGCTGGTCGACGAACTCGATGTCGACGAGGAGTCCGACTTGGACTCGGACTTCGTAGCGGGTGCCGAATCACTCTTGGCGGGCTCGCTCGCAGTCCCGGAGCCGCCGCGGCTGTCGGTGCGGTAGAAGCCGCTGCCCTTGAACACGATGCCAACAGAGTTGAACAGCTTGCGGAGCTTGCCTGAGCAAGCTGGGCAGACCGTCAGCGAATCTTCGCTGAAGGACTGGACGATGTCGAAACGGTTGTCACATTCCGTACATGCGTATGAGTAGGTGGGCACCGGGCTTCCTCCGCACTGTGATGTTCGAGCAGCCGCGTATTTACACCGCAGCCTTTAGCACTCTACAAGTGACAGTGCCAACAGCGCTAATCAGGGATCTATTCCCGCAGATCAATCGCCTTGGAGCGGCGTGAGACCGCCGCTTGGCGTCAATGCCCAGCCCATGGGAATGTCGTGGTCGTCGGCAGGCAAGGCCTCGACGAGTTCGGAGTCTCTGACAATTGCCACGAGCCGAGTCTGTGGTCCGACCGACCCGAGCGTCCGGTCGTAGAAGCCTGCGCCACGGCCGAGGCGTGTTCCGCGAAGATCCACCGCGAGAGCAGGGACAAGCATGCATTCCACGTCGGACAGGGTTTCCGGTGGTAGGACGGGTCCGACAGGCTCTCGAATGCCGTACTTCGCGGGGCGCAAACCGTCCGCGCCGCTGTACTCGACCCAGGACAACGGTCCCGGCTCCCCGGTGATCGGAAGTAGTACACGCTGAGCGATCTCGGCAACGGCGTCGAGCAAATCGGTGGATCCTGGTTCGGTGCGGGTGGGGACGTACGCACAGACGACCGAGCCGTCGACAATCACTGAACGTATGTGCGTGATCAACGCCGCAGTTTCCGTGTTTCGAGTGTGCTCGGAGACTGCATCACGTGCTGCGAGTGTGATTTGTCGCCATTGTGCTTTTGTCTGAGGTGTCACCCCGCAACGATATTCGTCGTGCTGACCGAGCGGTAACAAGCGGCGGCTAAGGTGTTGGCATGACAGACGTTGTCGCTAGCAGCACGAGGGCCTTCCGTACGGCCGTGGTTCCCGCAGCCGGACTTGGTACGCGTTTCCTGCCTGCCACCAAGACGGTTCCGAAAGAATTGCTGCCGGTCGTGGACACACCGGGTATCGAACTGGTGGCAGGTGAAGCTGCGGACTCGGGAGCCGAGCGGCTCGTCATCGTGACGTCCCCGGGCAAAGACGGCGTGGTTGCCCACTTCGTCGAGGATCTCGTGCTCGAAAGCAAGCTGGAAGCAAGCGGAAAACTCGCTGCCCTGGCGAAGGTGCGCAAAGCGCCGGGTTTGCTCGAAGTCGACTCCGTGATTCAGGAGCAGCCCCTCGGCCTCGGGCATGCAGTCGGTTGCGTCGAGTCGGTTCTCGACGACGACGAAGATGCCATCGCGGTCCTTCTGCCCGATGATCTCGTACTACCGCGTGGCGTCCTGGAGATCATGGCGCGAGTTCGGGCCAAGCGCGGCGGATCCGTTCTCTGTGCAATCGACGTCCCGAAAGACGCAGTCAGCGCTTACGGCGTCTTCGACGTCGAGATCGTTCCCGACGCGGTCAATCCCGACGTCCTCAAGGTCGTCGGCATGGTCGAGAAGCCGGCTGTGGAAGACGCGCCGTCGACCTTTGCCGCTGCAGGTCGCTATCTGCTCGATCGTGCGATCTTCGACGCACTTCGTCGCATCGAGCCGGGAGCCGGCGGTGAGTTGCAACTCACCGACGCCATCGCTCTCCTGATTTCCGAGGGCCATCCGGTTCACGTGGTGGTGCACCGCGGAACGCGTCATGACCTGGGCAACCCCGGCGGGTACCTCCGCGCTTCGGTTGACCTGGCGCTCGACAGTGACGATTACGGCCCGTCCTTGCGTAAGTGGCTCGCGGATCGGCTCGACCGCTGAGCGTGTCGCCACGGTGGTTGATCGCCCGATAACGCAGTATCAATGTGCTTGTCCCTTTTCGGCGGCAAGGCATCATGAGCTGACGGATATCACCGAATTTCCAGACACAGGAGGACGCGGACCAGATGCGGTCGGTTGAGGAGCAGCAGACCAGGGTTACCGCTGCTGCAGTGGCACCCCGTCCGGTTCGGGTCGCCATCTCGGAGGCGCAGGGACTGCTGTGTGCCGAGGAAGTGGTGACCGAACGCCCATTGCCGGGATTCGATCAAGCTGCCATCGACGGTTACGCGGTTCGCAGTGTCGATGTCGCCGGCGCCGGAGCCGACCTCCGAGGCGAGGACGGCGAGCCTACCGACCTCAGCTTGCCGGTGGTCGGTGAGGTGACGGCGGGCTCACGCCAACCGATCCGCTTGCAACCTCGCCAGGCCGTCCGAGTCGACACCGGCGCGCCTTTGCCCACGCTGGCCGACGCAGTTCTTCCGCTCGAGAACACCGACGGTGGTCGCGCTCGCGTTCGGATCTTCGAGCCGGTGCGTTCGGGCGATTACGTTCGCCGTGCAGGCGACGACGTCCAGCCGGGCGACGTGGCCGTTCGGGCAGGCACCATCATCGGAGCCGCACAGGTCGGGTTGCTCGCCGCGGTCGGCCGCGACAAAGTACTCGTCCATCCCCGTCCGCGCCTCTCCGTCATCAGCGTCGGTGGAGAACTCGTCGACGTGGATCGCACGCCGGGGCCTGGTCAGGTTTACGACGTCAATTCGTATGCCCTCGCCGCCGCAGCGCGCGATGCCGGCGCCGACGTCAACCGTGTGGGAATCGCAGGCAACGACTCTCGTCGTCTTCGCGAAGTAGTCGAGGGACAGCTGATTCGCTCGGAAATCGTTGTCATCGCCGGTGCCGTGGGCGGCGGAGCGTCCGACGAGGTTCGTGAGGCGCTTGCCGACCTGGGGACACTCGAGGTGGAGCGCGTTGCCATGCATCCGGGATCGGTGCAAGGCTTCGGAAAGCTGGGAAGGGACGAGGTTCCGACCTTTCTCCTACCGTCCAACCCGGTCAGCGCACTGGTGGTATTCGAAGTCATGGTTCGCCCGCTGATCAGAATCGCGCTCGGACGCCGCCAGCCGATGCGGCGAGTAGTGAAGGCGCGGACAGTGGGAACGATCACGTCGATTGCCGATCGCAAGGGTTTTCTGCGTGGTCAGCTGATGCGTGACGAAGCGACAGGGGAGTACCTGGTGCAGGCCCTCGGGGGTGCGCCCGGTGCGTCCTCACATCTCCTCGCGACCTTGGCGGAAGCCAATTGCTTGGTTCTGGTCGATCGAGACGTCACCGAAGTGCACATCGGTGAAGAAGTCGACGTAGCTTTTCTCGCCCAACGTGGGTAACGCCGACCCGAGTGGGGTGTGATGTCAGTCCATCCAGGATGGCCGGAAGATCTCGGCCCGCTGCGAGTGCCCGCGGGAGTGGTGACCGTCCGCCCCGTGAAGCTCCGTGACGCTGCTGTGTGGAGTCGTCTCCGCATTCGCGATCGCGAGCACCTCGAGCCGTGGGAGCCCACCGGAGAATCGCCCTGGGATGCTCGCCACCACATCACCGTCTGGCCGTCCCTGTGCGGAAACCTTCGCTCCGAAGCGCGCAAGGGCAGGATCCTTCCCCTGGTGATCGAACTCGACGGGAAGTACTGCGGGCAGGTCACCATCGGAAATGTGGTGCGCGGCGCTCTGCGGTCCGCCTGGGTGGGCTATTGGGTCGCCTCGCACGTGACCGGTGGGGGCGTAGCCACAGCTGCCGTTGCACTCACACTCGATCACGCATTCTCGAAGGTCGGTCTGCATCGAGTGGAGGCCACTGTTCGGCCGGAGAACGCGTCGAGTCGCGCAGTCCTACGAAACGTTGGGTTCCGGGAGGAAGGTCTTCTCAAGCGCTACCTCGATGTCGACGGCCAATGGCGTGATCATCTTCTGGTCGGAATGACCATCGAGGAAGTACCCACCACCGTCGTCGACAGATTGGTGCGGTCCGGACGTGCTTCGTGGGTGTGACGAAGACGGCGCCAGAAGCGTGAGAAACGCGAGCTAAACAGCAGTTACCGCTGAGTAGTCCTACTTTCGGGCGGGAAAATGTGGTTTTTGATTCAACCAGAACTTGAGACTTTTGGGACTGAACCGGAAGTTCAGTTCGGTACGCGTGTGACACATGAGTATGGTGGGGTTCGGCGCGTCGGCAACGATGCGAGGGCGTCGGCCGTTAACCTTGACTCGTCAACGGCTGGCATAGGTGCTGGTAGGTGATCGGGAGGAGGCCGCGGCATGCCTAGCTCATTCGTGTGGATCGGGCTGGTGGCCGTGTGGCTGTTCGTCCTGGTGCCGATGCTTGTCAACAAGCGCCCCAGGATCCGGCAGACGAGTGACGCGGCACTCGCGACTCGAGTACTCCACCGCGGCGACAGCAACCCTGTTCAGCGCGGGCCGGCAGCAGGACATCGAAGCGATCCGAACTGGCAACTAGAACCAGTGCGCAGCAGCTACGACGCGGAGGACCAGATGGACACTCACGCAGAAGACGACTACGCCGGCGGTCGTGCACCGGTCGGAGAATTTGTTCCGGTTCGGCGCGGCCGAGGCGGATTCGACCCCGAAGCGGATGCCATCGCCCGGGAGGCGCGGTATGCATTCCGTCAGCGGACATTGCTGGGACTTGCGTTCGTCGCGATTCTCTCGGGCGCTCTCGCATTGATCATCTCGCCGATGGTGTGGTGGTTGTTTGCGCTGACCGTGTGCGGCCTCGGCGGGTACATGGCGTACTTGCGTCGGCAGGTTCGGATCGAGCAAGAGATTCGCCGCCGTCGTACCGAACGCCTCAACCGATCGCGACTCGGAGTCGAATCGCACACCGACGAAGAGCTTCGCCTGATTCCGGCGCGACTGCGTCGGCCAGGAGCGGTTGTCCTCGAGGTCGACGACGAAGATCCGGTGTTCGATCACCTGGATCACTACGAAGAAGAGATCAGGCACACCGAGATGCGTCGCGCGTCCGGTCAGTGATCTTCTGGGCCGATCTTGTCGGGCCGAAAGTTCGTGTCGGGTGATTCCAACGGGAGTATTCGTTCCTGTTAGAGTTGCCGAGCACCGCTGAGGCGGTGGCACGGGGCTGTGGCGCAGTTGGTAGCGCGCTTCGTTCGCATCGAAGAGGTCAGGGGTTCGATTCCCCTCAGCTCCACCAAGAAGTACCAGCGAAAAGGGTCTTTCAACGAAAGTTGAACGACCCTTTCCTGCATTTTCAGGGCCTGCCCGAATTGCGAAGATTCGATCTGAGTGTGCGCCGTTTCATACGATTGCGACCGCTGATCCGGACCGTTGAGCTTCCAAGTGAGGGATGATCCTTGGGCGGATACATGTTTGCCGGAAATGTAACGAGGGTGTGTCCGGTGCGATAGGCACGGTGAGTCTGCCGCAGTTTTCCGCAGGTCGGACGTATGTGTCGGGGAGGAATGTCGATGAGCCAGCCACGACGGCTAGCGATGATGCTTGTTGCTGTGATGTGCCTGATGGGTATCGGCGTCCTTGCCGTATCGGTCTTCCCCGCCATCGTCGCCGCCCAACCTGGCGGCAACAGCGGTGGTGGCAACAACGGCAATGGAAACGGCAATTACGGCAACAACGGTGGCAATAACAACGGCAACGGTGGCGGCAACAACGGCAACGGTGGCGGCAACAACGGCAACGGTGGCGGCAACAACGGCAACGGCAACTATGGCTGGCATTGTCACCGTCACAACTGCGGCACGACCGTAATTCCGACACCGACCACGACGACTGAGCCGACCACGACTGAGCCGACGACGACTGAGCCGACGACGACTGAGCCGACGACGACTGAGCCGACGACCACGACTGAGCCGACGACCACGACTGAGCCGACGACCACGACTGAGCCGACCACGACGACTGAGCCGACGACCACGACTGAGCCGACCACGACGACTGAGCCGACGACCACGACTGAGCCGACGACCACGACTGAGCCGACCACGACGACTGAGCCGACCACGACTGAGCCGACCACGACGACTGAGCCCACGACCACGACTGAGCCCACGACGACTGAGCCGACGACCACGACTGAGCCCACGACGACTGAGCCCACGACCACGACTGAGCCCACGACCAACCCTTCGGCGTCGCAACGTCCGAGCAGCAGCGCTTCTCCCGCGACCAACGTAACTTCTGCGACCAACGCAACTTCTGCGACCAACGCAACTTCTGCGACCAACGCAACTTCGCAGACCGAGAGTCCTTCGAGCCAAGCACCCTCCGAGACACAGTCTCCTTCCGAATCGCAGCCGAGTTCCGAGCAGTCGTCCGCGGTAGCGGCTCCGCCGGCTGGACCGTCTGATCCGCAGGGACCGTCAGCGGGCGGCGGAGCGCCTGCACCCTCTGCCGGTGGACCGGCAAACGCTGCGCCGGGCGCAGTCGCAGCCCCTTCCGCACCCGAGGTTCTGGCCGCACCCGCACCCGTAGCTCCGCAGGTACCGTCGAACGTTCCGAACGTCGCGGCTCCGACTGACAACCCGCAGGCATTTCCGACGGCGTTCACTCAAGGGCTTCCGCCGATTCTCAACGCCGCCGCCGTCGCCGGCGGTGTAGGCGGAATGGCAGTGGTAGCGGCCGGTGCGGGAGCACTGACTTTCCGCGGAGCATCGCTGCAGAAGGCACGATTGGCTGCCGCGCGTGCCGAATTCCTGGCACCCGGATCACAGGGAGGTGCGTGAGTCGTGCCGGACAGACGTTCACATCGCCGCGTTCTGGCCGCGGTGGATGCCGTATGCGACGCAGCAGCGTCGTCGGAGGCAGTGTCACTGCTGACGGTGGTGCAGACAGTCGCCCGCGAGCGTGGGCGCCCGATCGAGATCGATCTGGAAACCCCTCTCGCCACCGGAGTGTGCGGTCAGCGCCGGGCCTACGACGACCACGACGTCATCGTTTTGGCTCCCGGACTACCCAATGTCGAGCGGACTCTGGCACATGAGTTGGGGCACATAGTGTTTCGCCACGAGGGTGCCGAGATCGCCGAGGCGACGCTCGAGGTCAGTGACGATTTGATCGCCTACATGTTGAGTCAACGTTCTCTGCGGCGCAACGAACCCGTGCCGATGGACGACATCGCGGAGTGGGAAGCCGAGACGTTTGCGTCGATGTTGATCATGCGTCTGCGAACGATGAGTGGCCGTGGGACACCGCTGTCGGTGTTGCGGTACGACGAGGCGATCGGATGATCTTTTGGGCTGTGGCCCTTCTCGTCTGGGTTGCAGCCGGCGCGAGACTGGGTCGAGTTGTCGCGCGCACCGCGACGCCGTTGCGAATGTCGATGGTCTTCGCCGGCTTCTCGGTCGCATTGTCGTCGACGGTCATGGTGCCTGCGGTATGGGACATCGTCGATCGCATTGCGCCGGAGCAGCATGCCGCCGCGATGATCGTCATCGTCTTGTGGACAGCGTTGTCTGCGGCCAGTGCAGTCGGCGCCGTGTCTGCGTGGCCGGTGATGTCACGTCCGGCTATGCGCGGCCTCGCCACCGTGCTGTACTCGGTGGGGCTCCTGGTGGCGATCGCGGTTCTCTTCGGCTACCCGGCGCCGGCTCTGATCTTTATCATCGTCGCTCTGTCCCTTGTCATTTCGACGGGGCTACGGCACGTTGCGTGGGCGCCGTTGGGGCGCGGAATCGCGTTGATCGTGACCGGTTCGTCGATCCTGCTCGTCGTGGTCGTCGTGATGCTTGTCGAATCGATCGGTGGCACCGGCGCACTCGAATCGGATATCTGGACGGGCGCAGGGGTGTGGTTCATCGCTGCCTCGAGTGTTCTGATTGCGCTGGGCATCACGTGGGTGCTTCTCGAGACCTGGTTACGTGCGCGACGAGATCTGTACCGGCTGCGGCGGATGCACGCGCTTCTCGTCAAGCGATTCCCCGAGGTAGTCGACGCGGACAGCGCCGGGAGTACGTCTGTGCTGCGGGCATCGGACATGATCGCGCAGATCATGGATGCGATGTACATCCAGTCCGGCGCCGGGATGTTCGACGTCGGTGGTCAGGAACCGCCGCGGGCCGTCACTGCACACGCGGGGATTTTGGCGGGGTGGATCGCCGATCCCTTGGCCTCGGATGTGTTGGACACCAGGTGGATTGCGCCTCCTGAGAAGATGTCGGCGCGCCGATGGGTGTTGTTGTTGGCGAAAGAACTCGATGAAACGACAAAAGTAGGTCGACGTTCGTAGTCGACCTACTCCATGTCATTGCAGTGCTCGAGATCGAGTCAGTGCTTCAGCACGTTCACATCAGCGTGACGCGTCAGGCGGAACCTCTGGCAAACCTTCACTCGCGCGGAGCTTTTCAGCCATCGTGGTGAGTAGATTCTGCGATTCTTCCGAGAGGTCGAATGCACGGCTCGAGAGGCGGCGAAGCCCGTAGCCTTGGAGCTGTGAGAGCAGTTCGAGATCGTGATCGATCTTGGCTGCGTAGATGTCGTTGAAGAAGTAGTCGGGCTTCACCTTGAAGAACCGGGCGAAGGCTGCGACTGTCTCGTCTGAGGGGTTGGTGCGCTGTCCCGAGCGGAGCTGCGAGATGTACGGCTTGGAGATCTGATGGCCGTCTTCGATGAGCGCTGCCGCAACCTCGGCGTTGGTATGGGGTTTGCGCCCCGGAGGATGAACACTGTCGAACAGTTTGTTCAATCGTTCTGCAAAGTCAGCCATTGTGAACCGCCCCGTAATCCTCTCTAGCTAGCAATTGTCCGTTCAGTGAATCCTACGGTATCACGCGGATAACCGATCGGTAGCTCACCGTAGTCTGTTTAGTGGACTAGTTGTCAAATGTGTCCGAGATTCGATTCGTCCGGCCAATGAGTGCTCAGCTATGTCTCAGCGCACATTGAGTTTCCGCCACACGGAAATGTGCAGCTACGACTGCGCTATTCGAACCTTCCAGTACTTGGCCAATCTGCCCAATATCAAACCTTTTACCCGTTTTGGCGATATTAGCTATGCGTTAGCCTGGTTTTTCACAACTATTTCGATTGAAAAACTGCAGTTCAAGCGATGTTTGAAGGTTTGGGGTCGCGATCAGGGTGGCTGGTTGCGATGTCATGCGGATCACCTCGGGGTTGAACCTTGAACGGTTTGCCGGATTGCGATCTGTGCTAGCTAAACCCTCCGAGTGGGTGCAGAATTGTGACATGAAACACACGATGAGCGATGATGAATTGCGCCGCGCAATCCGTGAAATTCAGGATCGAGCCCACGACGCACGCAAGCGTGGGGACGATGTAGCGGCGGAAGAACTCGACCGTACGGTCAAGGGCTATCAAGAGCAGATGATGCAGCGTCTCTAGTGCTCGCTGCGGTCGTCTCTGTGCGGTGTTTGCGCGGAGTACGGCCGTGCCCCGCAGGTCGTCTTGCGTGTTTCAGGGCGGCCGCACCGTGCGTGCGTAGACTTTCCCGCATGTCCACAGTACGAGTGCGGGGGAGTGTTCATCCATGTCTGTAAGGTCGCTCGACGGCAAGAAATGCCTGATCACCGGCGCCGGTAGTGGAATTGGACGTGCAACTGCGCTGCGTGCATCAGAGGTCGGCGCCGAATTGTTTCTCACCGATATCAACAGCGTCGGATTGGAAGAGACGGTCGCGATGGTCGGCGCCGGCGGCGGCACGGTCAGCATGGCGAAGGCGCTCGATATCTCGGACTACGACGAGGTCGTGAAATTCGGTACCGAGATTCACACTCAATTTTCTTCGATGGATGTCGTCATGAATATCGCCGGCATTTCAGCGTGGGGAACTATCGAGAACCTCGAACATCGGCATTGGAAGTCCATGGTGGACGTCAACCTGATGGGGCCGATCCATGTCATGGAGACGTTTGTTCCACCCATGATTCGTGCCGGCAAGGGTGGACACCTGGTCAACGTGTCTTCGGCTGCCGGACTTTTGGCCCTGCCGTGGCACGCCGCCTACAGTGCGAGCAAGTTCGGCCTTCGCGGGGTGTCCGAGGTGCTGCGATTCGATCTGAAGCGGCACGGAATCGGGGTCAGTCTGGTTGTGCCGGGTGGGGTGAAGACGCCATTGGTGGGAACCGTGGAAATAGCGGGTATCGACAGGAACGACCCGCGGGTCGAAAAACTCACGCACCGGTTCGAGGCGCGTGCTGTCTCCCCGGAGAAGGTGGCGTCGTGCATTCTGCGGGGAATCGAGAAGAATACGTACCTCGTATATACGTCCAATGACATCCGATTCGGATACTGGTGGGCGCGCAAATTCGCCCTGCCTTACGAGTTCGTGATGCAAAAAGCGAACGACCAGTTCAGTAAATTGCTCAAGCGATGAGCGTTAACTCCGCCGGGACTTTTATCTAGTCGAATAGGGACCAAAGTCATGCCGAAGAGTTTTCACTTTGATATCGAATTCAAATATCCGATCGACGACGTGCATCGAACTTTGACCGACCCGAATTATTGGAAAGGCAGACTCGGAGACCTTTATGCCACCTCGGACATCGAAGTTCGAGACGGATCGATCGAAGTATCCGTGTCCGAGGAAATCGACTCCGCCTCCCTCCCTGGCCTGGTCGCCAAGGTTGCGCCGAGTCGGCTCGGTCTGAAACGGGTCGATCGGTGGGGACATCTGTCGGACGGGCGTGCAGCAGGGTCGGTCACCGGAATCGCGCGGGGACTGCCGATCCGAATCGAGACGACGCTCGATCTCACCGCCGCCGAGTCCTGCACGCGGTTGGTCGTCGACGGAACGGCTGAGGTGAAGATGCCGATCATCGGCGGCCAGATCGAGAAGTTGCTGAAGAAGACCGTCGAGGACTTGCTGGGGCGCGATCGGGACGCCGTCGAGTCATTTCTCGCCTGAGCCTGCACCGAAATCTACTTCCAGAACGCGCGCACCCGGGCCGGCGGATGCGAGTTGATCGTGCGGGTTGGCGAGGGCGCACCCCTCCAACGAGAGGCACCCGCAACCGATGCAACCGGTGAGGTTGTCCCGTAGACGTTCCAGTTGCTCGATGCGTAGATCGAGGTGGCGCCGCCACCCGGTCGACAATCTTTCCCAATCTGCGCGGTTCGGGGTACGGCCTTCAGGAAGTGTGCCGAGGGCCTCTCTGATTTCCGACAGCGGAATGCCGACGCGTTGCGAGATTCTGATGAAGGCGACGCGTCGAAGCGTGTCTCGTTGGTATCGGCGCTGGTTTCCGCTGGTCCGGCGACTGACGATGAGGCCTTCTCGTTCGTAGAAATGCAGGGCAGAGACGGCGACACCGCTGCGCTCGGAGAGCTGGCCGGGCGTGAGTTCCTTTGCCTTCCACGACGGCATCTCCATGGCGACTACCGGTCCGTCGCGCGGTGGAGGGTGGCGTGGAGATGATGCGTCAGCGGGGTGTCGCCGTGCGCCATCCACAGGTCGTATGTCAGCGTGTCGCCCTGAACGCGCATGACTCGCCGAACGTCGTGAACCGGTTTTGCGTCGGGTGATGCTGCGAGCGTGAGACGGGTCAAGGCGAGAGTGCCTTCGGAGTCGAGGGTGCCGCGATGGATCTCGACGAATCCGGTGGGCTGGCTGACCAGCAATTCGAGCTCACCACCCGGTGTTGGGCGCAGGTATCCCGATTCCATGTGAAGCGGTCGTCCGTCGGGGAGCCCACGAGTGCGCGACGAGTAGGTGAGAAACGGTTTCGGGGTGGGCGCGAACTCGATCTCCTCGGAGTACTCGAAGTCGTCGATGGTGGGGAAATGTCCGGCTCCAGCGCCGACCCAGCGCCCGGTGAACCTCTCGATTCCGGCGCCGTTCAGCGCCGCCTGATCCGTACTACTCATTGCCTGGTCCTCTCGCCTGCGTCGGATCAGACGTTACGCGGGCCGGTACGACAGCTGCTTGTCCCTGCTGGGTGGGGCCTACGGGATTAGTGTTCACTCATGAACGCTTCTGGCTCCGTCCCCCTCGGTGTCGATTCCGAGGTGGGCCGATTGCGATCGGTCATTCTTCATCGTCCTGGCGACGAGTTGAAACGATTGACTCCGCGCAACAACGACGAGCTGCTGTTCGACGCGTTGCCGTGGGTGGACCGCGCGCAGGAAGAACACGATCAGTTTGCGACCGTCCTTCGTGAGCGCGGCGTCGAGGTACTGCTTTTGTCCGATCTCCTCACCGAGGCGCTCGAGGTCAGTGGCGCAGCGAGGATCCAGGGAATCGCGGCCGCCGTCGACGCACGCAAGATCGGCCACGCGCTCGGGCAACACCTGGCCGCCTACCTGCGAAAGGTGGAGCCGAAGGAGCTTTCGTCGATCCTTACTGCAGGAATGACGTTCGACGAATTGCCGATCGATGCCGACTCGACCTCGTTGGTGCGCAGGATGCATCACGGCGGTGACTTCGTGATCGACCCGTTGCCCAACTTGCTCTTCACCCGTGATTCGTCGTTCTGGGTCGGGCCACGGGTCATCATCACGTCCTTGGCGTTGTCAGCGCGAGCTCGCGAATCCTCGATAACGGATCTCGTCTACGCGCATCACCCTCGATTCAAAGGCGTGCGCCGCGCGTACGAGTCGCACACGGCTCCTGTCGAGGGAGGTGACGTGCTGCTTCTCGCGCCGGGGGTGATCGCAATCGGTGTCGGTGAACGTACGTCACCCGCCGGAGCAGAAGCATTGGCGCGTAGCGTGTTCGACGACGGCCTCGCCCACACGGTGTTGGTTGTTCCGATCGAGCAACGCCGAGCGTCGATGCATCTCGACACGGTCTGCACCATGGTCGAGGCCGACGCGGTCGTCATGTATCCGGCCATTCAGGACACCCTGGCGGCGTTCACTCTGCGCAAGGAAGACGACGGGGTGAGTATTCGCGGTGCGACGCCGTTCCTCGAAGCGGCGGCCGACGCCATGGGAATCGGAAAACTGCGTGTGATCGACACCGGACTCGACACGGTGACTGCCGAGCGTGAGCAGTGGGACGACGGAAACAACACCCTCGCCGTCGAGCCTGGCGTCGTCGTCGCTTACGAGCGCAACGTCGAAACGAACGCCAGGCTGGAGGCCTCGGGTATCGAGGTTTTGCGAATCGCGGGTTCGGAACTGGGGTCCGGCCGAGGTGGTTCTCGGTGCATGTCCTGCCCGATCGCCCGCGATCCGCTGTAAGCAGTCGACGCTGTCAGAGAATTTCTTCCACCTTGGCTGCAGGCCGCGCGAGGACGGTGCCTTTGTCGGTGACCACGAACGGGCGTTCGATCAGAATTGGGTGCTCGATCATCGCGTCGAGGATCTCGGATTCGGATGCATCGGCGAGCCCGAGTTCCTTGAACTGCGTTTCGCGCTTGCGAACGGCTTGGCTGGGCTCGAGGCCGGCGTCGGCGAGGAGTTTTTCCAGCTCGGATCGGGTAGGCGGAGTATCGAGGTACTTCACAATGGTCGGTTCGATGCCGGCGTCGCGGATAAGTCCGAGAACAGTCCGCGACGTGTTGCACCGTTGATTGTGGAAGATGGTTGCAGATGCCATGTCCGTCATTCTGCCTCTGTGTCCGAACTCGTGGGACAAACAGGGGAACAACGGACACCTCCGGCGCGCTGCACTTGAAGTACCGACTTGTGAGGAGAAAACGATGACGGAACATCGAAGTGTGGACGAACGGCGCGTGGTCATTGCCGGTGGGCACGGCAAGATCGCGCAGCACCTGACATACCTGCTGGCAGGACATGGTGATCGGCCGGTAGCGCTGATCCGCAACTCCGCGCACGAGGGTGCGGTCCGCACACTCGGCGCGTTCCCCGTGGTGATCGATCTGGAATCCTCCACGGTCGAGGAAGTTGCGAAGGTACTCGACGGTGCCGACGTCGCGGTCTTCGCCGCGGGCGCCGGACCTGGTAGCTCGATCGAGCGGAAGGACTCCGTAGACCGAGCTGCGGCGGTGCTGTTGGCCGATGCCGCCGAGAAAGCGGGAGTGCGTCGGTTCATACAGATCAGCGCCATGGGTGCTGGTGACGAAATACCGGAGAACACCGACGAGGTTTTTGCCGCCTACCTGCGGGCGAAGACTGCAGCAGAGGAAGACCTGAAGACAAGGACTTCGCTGGATTGGACGATTCTTCGGCCAGGCCTTCTGACAGACGACGACCCCACCGGTGAAGTCCTTCTTGCAGAGCCACCCGTCGATCGAGGCTCTGTGCCTCGTGCAGATGTCGCCGCAGTGATCGAAGCGCTCATCGACGCGCCGTCCAGTGTCGGCAAGATATTGGTTCTGACCTCCGGCCCGCATACGATCCGCGAAGCGATCGAGGGTTTGTGAGAGAGAAGATGCTGTGACCGAGAAGATACGACGAGGGTGACGATGAAGATCGCTATCGAACACGATTCCTCCACAGCTCCGTACGACCAACTGCGGCAACAGATTATCGAGCAGGTTCACGGCGGCGGATTGATTGCGGGAACCAAGATCCCGACGGTGCGTGCATTGGCCTCGGAGCTGGGATTGGCGGCCAACACCGTCGCGAAGGCTTATCGCGCGCTCAGCGATCAGGGCGTGATCGAGACGAGGGGAAAGCAAGGGACGTTCATCGCTTCGGGGACCGATCCGGTGCAGGCGCAGGCGGAGCAGGCGGCGACCGCGTTTGCGCATAAGGTCCGCTCGCTCGGGTACTCCGACACTGAGATCGTCGCCATGGTGGAGTCGGCATTGAGAGGTGCGTGACACATTGATTAAGTTGACGCTTCAACTTAAAGCTGTCAGTCTTGGCTCATGAATTCGTCGATTGCTCGTGACCTCGGACTCCTCATCGCCCGTGTCGGCCTCGGGATCATCTTCATCGCCCACGGTTGGCAGAAGTTCTTCACCTACAAGATCGCCGGAACGCAGGCCGCATTCGAAGGGATGGGCGCCCCGCTCCCCAAGATTTCTGCAGTTCTGGCAGCATCCATCGAACTCGGTGGCGGCATCCTGCTCATCGCGGGTCTGCTGACCCCGCTCGTCGGCGCACTGCTGTTCCTCGACATGGTCGGCGCGTTCTTCATCGTGCACGCCGACAAGGGCGTCTTCATAGACAACGGCGGCTATGAACTCGTCGTCGCACTCGGTGTCGGTTCGCTCTTGATCGCTGTTATCGGCGCAGGACGCATCAGCATCGACGGATTGATCGGCAAGGGCAACGGTTGGGTTAAAACCCCAGCTTGATCGGGGTGAGAAGGCGGGTTCAACGGCTGTTGAGCCCGCCTTCCAGCTTGCTTTTGGCCCACAAAGTGACGAACGTAGTCATCTATGGTGACGAAATCTGATCGATCCGAACAAGATTCCGGGGCCAACGAAGAGCGCCCGGAGACGGGCTTTACTCGGGTAGGCGTTCGGACCGACTACGTGGTGTTTTCCGTGGCGGCCGCAGCGGTGCTGGCTATTGTCGTGTGGGGTCTCGTAGCTCCCGACAACCTGAACTCGGTAACCGGAAGTGTTCTCGGCTGGTTGGTGACGAACATCGGCTGGCTCTTCGTACTCGCAGCTTCGGCTTTCGTGCTGTTTTCCATCTACCTCGCTGTCAGTCGATTCGGCGACATTCCGCTGGGCAAAGACGGTGAGAAGCCCGAGTTCCGAACCGTCAGCTGGATCGCCATGATGTTCAGCGCCGGCATGGGCATCGGCCTGATGTTCTTCGGTGTCGCGGAACCGCTTGCGCACTACGTGACTCCGCCTCCCGGCACCGACGGTGGCGTCGGAACTGCCATGGCTACCACCATGTTTCACTGGGGTCTTCATCCTTGGGCGATGTATGCCGTTGTGGGCCTTGCCATTGCGTACGGGTCGTATCGCCGAGGACGCAAGCAACTGTTCAGTTCGGCCTTCATCCCGTTGCTCGGTCGCAAAGCCGAAGGGCCGATCGGCAAGGTCATCGACATCCTGGCAATCTTTGCGACGCTTTTCGGCACCGCAGCATCTTTGGGGCTCGGCGCACTTCAGATCGGCTCCGGTTTCGAGGTAGTCGGCTGGATGGAAGAAGCCGGCGTATTCCTGCTCGTGGCCATCGTTGCGGTGCTGACCCTGGCGTTCGTCGCTTCGGCAGTTTCCGGTGTGGCCAAGGGAATTCAGTGGCTCTCCAACATCAACATGGTGCTCGCGCTGATCTTGGCCCTGTTCGTGTTCGTTCTCGGGCCGACCGTACTGATTCTCAATCTGCTCCCGACGACCATTGGTGCATACGTTTCCGACCTCGCCCAGATGTCGGCCCGCACGGGTGCATCGTCGAATCCTGAAACCGGCGCGTGGCTTTCGTCGTGGACGATCTTCTACTGGGCATGGTGGGTGTCGTGGACGCCGTTCGTCGGCATGTTCCTGGCCCGCATCAGCCGCGGCCGCACGATCCGCCAGTTCATCGTCGGCGTCATCGCCGTTCCCACGACTGTCAGCTTGCTCTGGTTCGCGATCTTCGGCGGCGCAGGCATCGGCGAGGAACGCGACGGAATCGGCTTGTCCGGCCGAGGCTCGGAAGAGGCTCAACTGTTCGGCATGCTCGACAATCTGCCGTTGGCCGGAGTGACGACTGTCCTCGTCATGCTGCTCGTCGCAGTGTTCTTCGTCTCCGGCGCCGACGCTGCGTCGATGGTGATGGGGACGCTCTCGCAGCGCGGAACGCTCGAACCGAGTCGCTGGGTCGTGGTGTTCTGGGGCATGTTGACCGGTGGCGTCGCGGCGCTTCTGCTGTGGACCGGTGGTTCCGAAGCGCTCGACGGCTTGCAGACCATGACGATCATCGCTGCGGCGCCGTTCGTGCTGGTCATGATCGGACTGTGCTTCTCGCTGTACAAGGATCTTTCGCACGACCCGATCATCATTGCGGCGAAGGAGCAGAAACGTGCTCTCCTACGCCCGCGCCGAGGACGCCGTGTGGGTAAGTCAGTGGAGTAGGACTTGAGCGGAGTAGGACTTGAACTGTGAAGGGGCACCGAACTGCGGTTCGGTGCCCCTTTGTCGTCCGGTTATTTCCAGCTGGGCAACCACAGATGGTTCTGCCACGATTCCGGCGTGATCGGCATGGCGGTGAGTATCGGCCAGAGGTAGACGAAGTTGGCCACGACCAGACCGATGTACAGACTGACTGCCAGAAGTCCGGTGGTACGACGCTCGACGGACGCGCTCGCCTTGCCCAGTACATCGCCGAGGACCAGCGCAAATCCCATGACCATGAACGGGGCGAGTGCAACTGCGTAGAAGTAGTACATCTGGCGGTCGAGCGTCGCGAACCACGGGAGGTAAGCGGCACCGTAGCCCGTCAGGACCACGGCGTATCGCCAGTCCCTGCGCACGAACGTCTGCCAGATCGCCCACGCCAACATCGGTAGGGCCAGCCACCACATCGCCGGTGTGCCGATCAGCATCACGGCCTTGACGCAGCTGGCGGCCCCGCAACCGGTGACCTGCTCGCCGTCGGCGTAGTAGTAGAGCATCGGTCGTAGCCCCATCGGCCACGTCCACGGTTTCGACTCCCACGGGTGGTGGTTTCCGGCGGAGTTGGTCAGACCGGCGTGGAACTGGAGAACGCTGCCGCTGTAGTACCAGAGTGAGCGCAGCGCGGAGGGAATGAAGCTCCATGTGCCGCCCTCACCGATCTCGTTACCGACGGCGTGACGGTCGACGCCGGTCTCGCTGGTGAACCAGGCCCAGTAGCTCGCGAGGTACACACCGAGCGGAATGATCACCAACGCATACAGAGCCGGCCCGATGTCGCGAACTGCAGTGCCGACCCATGGGCGCTGCACGCGGTAGGCGCGGCGCGCTGACAGGTCGAAGGCAACACTGAGCAATCCGAAGAACAGAATGAAGTACATGCCGGACCACTTGGTTCCGCAGGCCAGGCCGAGCAGGATGCCGGCGCCGAACCTCCACCACCGGAAACCCAGCCGCGGACCCCAGGCAGAGTCGCCGATTCGGCCCTCTTCGTATACCTTCGCCATCCGTTCGCGGACTTGGTCGCGATCGACCACCAGGCATCCGAGAGCAGCGAGGACGAAGAAAGCCAGGAAGATGTCGAGCATCCCCAGGCGTGAGGAGACGAAGGTGACGCCGTCGACGATGAGCAGGATTCCGGCAATCGCGCCGATCAGCGTGGAGCGCGTCATGCGGCGCACGATCCGGATGATCAGCAAGACCATCAGTGTCCCGACCAGGGCCGACGAGAATCGCCACCCCCAACCGTTGTAACCGAAGAGTGCTTCGCCGATCGCGATCATCTGCTTACCGATGGGCGGGTGTACCACCAATCCGTAACCGGGATTGTCTTCGATGCCGCCACCGGTCAGAACTTGCCAGCCCTGCGGAACGTAGTGCTTCTCGTCGAAGACAGGTGTGCCGGCGTCGGTCGGGTAGGCGAGCATCGTGAAGCGTGTGATCGCCGCGATAGCGGTGACGAAAGCGGTGACGATCCAGCCGCGCAATCTGTCGGTCGGGCCGAAATCAGGATCCGGTACCAGCGGGCCGGGACTACGCATTACCCGATCGCTCGTGGCGGGCGTTGGCCGCTCGTCCGTCTGCACAGTCACCTGGCAATCGTAGGCTGTCAGGTATGACTGGTCGCTTGGTACTCGCCGCAACACCCATGGGAGATGTCGGTGACGCGTCTCCGCGTCTTCGGTCTGCTCTCGCAACCGCCGACGTCGTTGCTGCGGAGGACACACGACGCACCAAGTCTCTGGCGTCCGCGCTCGAGGTAACCATCACCGGGAAGATCGTCAGTTTCTACGATCAGGTCGAGATTTCCCGGCTGCCCGCGCTGGTCGCCGACGTCGCCGAAGGCAAGACCGTCCTGCTGGTCACGGACGCGGGCATGCCGTCGGTCAGCGATCCCGGATATCGCCTTGTCGCCGCCTGCGTAGCCGAGAACCTCGCCGTCACGTGCTTGCCCGGTCCGTCGGCGGTGACGACGGCGCTGGCACTCTCCGGATTGCCCGTCGAGCGGTTCTGCTTCGACGGGTTCCCGCCGCGTAAGCAGGGGCAGCGCAAGACGTGGCTCTCTGCCTTGGCAACCGAGCAGCGAGCGTGTGTGTTCTTCGAAGCGCCTCATCGCCTTGCCGACTGCCTCGCAGATGCGGTGGAAGTGCTCGGGCCGAATCGCCGCGCGGCTGTGTGCCGGGAATTGACCAAGACCTACGAGGAAGTGAAGCGCGGCACTCTCGGGGAGTTAGCTGCTTGGGCCGCCGAGGGCGTTCGCGGTGAGATCACGGTGGTGCTCGAAGGCGCAGTGCTGGTGGCATCTGATCCTGCCGATCTGGTCGACGAGGTGGAAAGGCTGGTCGAGGGGGGAGCACGATTGAAGGACGCGTGTGCTCTGGTCGCAACGGCCGGAGTCTCCAAGCGTGAGTTGTACGAGACGGTCCTGGCTGCGCGCAAGGACTAGCGGGAGCGGTTCACGGCGGGTGTGCCGGGACGCAGGTTGGCGTCGTCGGCTGCAGCCTGGCCGGCGTGCCAGCCTTCGGCGTCCACGGACCGTCCGCGAGTCTTACGGGTTGTCGGGAACAATCGATCGAATTCGGCGTCGACGGCCTCGGATGTGGTGGCGAGGATCGGCAGAAGATCCGCGACGTCCATCGATGCCGCGTCGGCCGCTTCGGCGGTGGCTTTGGTGCCGGCGTCACGCAGGCGGTGTCCGATGCGGCTGGCGAACCCGGCCAGGAATCCCTTGCGGAACGAGGTGGTGCGTGAGCCGCCACGATTGCTCGAGTCGGCGAATTGCATTGCACGGGTTGCCTGTACGAGCAGGGAAGTGAACAGCATGTCGACTTGCTGAAGGTCGACCGGAGTGCCGACGACGGTCGCGAGTGCAATGTCGCTGAACCAGACAGTCCTGACTCGATTCGATTCGCCGATCTCGGTCAGGAGGTGAACCTTTTCCTTCACGTACGGGTTCTCGATGTGAATGCGTCGGGCATTGACGGATGTGTCGGTGACCCCGGCGCGACTGTGGAGCAGTGCGGAGTCGATGGCGTACCGGGTCATCAACTCCTGGGCCTTCGCGGTGAAAATCTCGGCTTCTTCCGCGAAGTTGGTTGCTTCCGCTTTGGCGAGTAGTCCACGAATTCGCTTGAGTACCTTGGCGTCGACCTCGGTATCGCCGACGCCGGCATAGCTGGTATCGGTGCGTTGCGACGGCCAGGTGGATGGTGGCGCGAGCAACACCGTCCACTGAGGTAGGCGCATCCACGATCGCGCGACGTCGACGATCTGCGAAACGAGGAAGTAGGGATCCTGGAACAGAAGGCCGGCCGCGAGGGAGCGAAAAACGTCGTCGTCCACGGTGATTCGAGAAGCGATGTGCCGAGACTTCGGATACTGCTCGCCGATCGTCTGCAACTGCCCCACCCATTCGAGCGGAGCGCGATCGGAGGCGCGCGACGCCTTCGCGTCGAACAGGATGGTGGTGGCGGCGAGATCGGCGTCGGACGCTTCTTTACTTCGACGCGCCAGGTGAATCAGATCCGCCGGCTGCCATCCGCGGTCGTACGCCGCGGACAGTTCGGAAACGAGATCTCGCACCGCGGAAACGGATTGAGGGCTGACCTCCTGAGTGGACACCCGTGCTCCGTTCCATGGCAGTGTCTGCGCCGAAGCGCTGGTTCGAATGTATGTTCTATTCGTGGTCATGGCTGGAGTGTGCACGTCGGGTCCGACACATCCGCCGGTAGGCGGATATTTCGGACCCCACGTGCGGCACTCTCGCTTAGCTCATTCCTCGACGAAGCGGGGGAAAACTGGCGCCGGAGCAGGCAGTTTCCGGTTCGCGTCGATGCGAACCGCAATGTCGGCGAACTGCCGGTTCTCTTCGCTCTGGCCAAGCAGATCGAGGATGCGTGACGCCGCGTCGGGCATCACCGGCTGAACGAGAAGCCCGACGATACGGACCACTTCGAGCGTCACGTACAGAACCGTCGCCATGCGTGCCGGATCCGTCTTGCGCAGAACCCACGGTTCCTGCTTGGAGAAGTACCGGTTGGTCTCGCCGAGAACGCCCCAGATGGCTTCCAGTGCGAGATGCAGCGCCTGCACGTCGAACTCGCTGCGGCACTTGGCAAGCAGGGCATCCGCCGACGCCAGCATCGCCAGGTCGTCCTCGGTGAACTCGCCGGGGGTCGGTACCTGGGCATCGCAGTTCTTCGCGACCATCGTCAGTGAACGCTGCGCGAGGTTGCCCAGTTCATTGGACAGGTCTGCATTCATACGCGTCACGATTGCTTCGTGGCTGTAGCTGCCGTCCTGGCCGTACGAGATCTCGCGGAGCAGGAAGAAACGGACCGCGTCGAGGCCGTACTGATCGACCATCGCGATGGGGTCGACGACGTTGCCGACCGACTTCGACATCTTCTCGCCCTTGTTGTACAAGAACCCGTGGACGAAGACCCGCTCCGGCAGTTCGATGCCGGCAGACATGAGGAACGCCGGCCAGTACACGGTGTGGAAACGCGTGATGTCCTTGCCGATGATGTGCAGGCTCGCGGGCCAGAACTTCTCGAACTCCGCCGAGTCGACGTTCGGGTAACCCACGCCGGTCAGGTAGTTGGTGAGGGCGTCGACCCAGACGTACATGACGTGGTCGGGGTCTCCGGGAACCTCGACGCCCCAGTCGAACGTGGTGCGCGAGATCGACAGGTCCTTGAGGCCGCCCTTGACGAAGCTGACGATCTCGTTGCGACGAGTCGCGGGGGCAATGAACTCGGGATGCTCTTCGTACAGAGCAAGCAAACGGTCCTCGTAGGCCGAGAGACGGAAGGTGTAGTTGGACTCCTCGGTCCACTCCACCGGAGTGCCGGTCTCCGTCGACTGACGGGTGCCGTCGTCCAGAAGCGTGGTCTCGGCTTCGGTGTAGAAGGCCTCGTCACGAACCGAATACCACCCCGAGTACGTGTCGAGGTAGATGTCGCCCGATGCGGCCATCTTTTCCCAGATCGCCTTGCTGGCGACCTGATGATCGGCGTCGGTGGTGCGGATGAACCGGTCGTACGAGATGTTCAGGACCTTGTCGAGGTTCTGGAACACGTCGGAGTTCCGAGCCGCGAGTTCGCGGACGTCGATGCCCTCTTTGATCGCTGTCTGCTGCATCTTCAGACCGTGCTCGTCGGTGCCGGTCATGAAGAACACTTCATGACCGTCCAACCGCTTGAAACGGGCGAGCGCGTCCGAGGAGATGTACTCGTACGCGTGGCCGATGTGCGGAGCGCCGTTGGGATACGCGATCGCTGTCGTGATGTAGAACGGCGATCGTTCCGCGCCTTCCGGGGCAGCGGAGTCCGGGCGCGGGGTCTGGGAGGGTGAGGCAGGCACAGTCATGGTGGGCTTACTCTATCGGGCGTGAGCAAAGACCGTCCCGCCCCCGATGCCCCTGAGCCCTTGTCGCCTCTGATCGACGCACATACGCACCTCGACGCCTGTGGTGCGCACGACGCTGCGACCGTGGCCGAAATTGTCGATCGGGCCGAAGCCGTCGGCGTCGGACGGGTCGTCACGGTGGCCGACGACCTTGATGCCGCACGCTTTGCCGTCGACGCTGCGAACTGGGATTCGAGGGTTTACGCAGCCGTCGCAATCCATCCGACCAGGGCGAACGTCCTCGATGTCGACACCAGAGCCGAGATAGAACGGTTGGCGTCCGATCCGCGGGTCGTCGCGGTGGGGGAGACCGGGCTGGATCTCTACTGGCCGGGCGAGCTCGAAGGGTGCGCCACCATCGAGGAGCAGGTCGACGGTTTCCGGTGGCACATCGACCTCGCGAAGCGTCTCGGTAAGACGCTGATGATTCACAATCGCGAAGCCGATCAGGACCTGCTGCGGGTGCTGCACGAGGAAGGCGCGCCGGAGACTGTGGTGTTCCACTGCTTCTCCTCGGATTCGGAGATGGCCCGTGCGTGCATCGACGCGGGCTACGTGTTGAGTTTCTCGGGAACCGTGAGTTTCAAGAATGCGAAGGCGCTGCGTGAGGCCGCGCTGTTGGTGCCCTCGGATCAGCTGATCGTCGAGACGGATGCGCCGTTCTTGACGCCGCACCCGTTCCGCGGTGCGCCCAACGAGTCGTACTGCCTGCCGTACACGGTGCGCGCACTCGCAGACATCCGCGGCGAGGATCCGCAGGCGCTGGCAGCAGCGTCCACGGCGACAGCGGAGCGCGTCTACAAGCTCTGACGCTATGGTGGTCTGACAGGTAACTCCGCGCCCGGGACGGTCGTGTCCCGGTTCGTCTACTGCGCGGAGTATTCAGATGAATGACTACAACGTGGTCACAGTCCGCATCGAAACGTGGGAATTCGAGTGCTGTGCACCGTTGCCGGTGGTCGGCGAAAAATCTGCGTGGGCTTTGCACCCCACACGTGAGTCGCTGTGGTTCGACGGGACGGTTCATGGAGGAATCTATCCCGACGACGTGGAACCTACGGCCGGGATCGTTCTCTCGATCCGACTCGGGCGCGGCGAGTTTGTCGAACAAGAACCCAGGCACTGGGTATTGGTACCTGGGAGCACCGATCACGTTCGAGTCGAGAAGGTCCCACGGTCTTTTCGCGGCATGTCGTCGCTGGTTGCCGGTCGTCGTGGCTGGATGGAGACGGCCGTTGTCGTCGAATTGGCCACCACCCGTGCGCCTTTCCGGTAGTCCCCGCTACCAAAAAGGCGCACAGGGGGCTTGCCCCTAGAGAACCTTCGCCAGGAAGTCCTGGGTGCGCTGCTGCTGGGGGTTGCCGAACAGACTCTCCGGCTTACCTTCTTCGACGATGTATCCGTCGGCCATGAAGATGACTCGGTCGGAAACCTCACGAGCGAAGCCCATCTCGTGGGTCACGACGACCATGGTCATGCCCTGCTTGGCGAGGTCGCGCAGCACCTGCAGAACCTCACCCACCATTTCGGGGTCGAGGGCGCTGGTGGCCTCGTCGAAGAGCATGATGTCCGGACTCATCGCGAGTGCGCGGGCGATGGCAACGCGCTGCTTCTGCCCACCGGACAGGCTGGCGGGCTTGGCATCTGCCTTCTCCGCGAGACCGACCTGGCCGAGCAGCTTGACGGCGATCTCGCGAGCTTGCTCCTTGGTCGATCGCCCGGTCTGCACCGGAGCGAGCATCACGTTTTCGACGACGCTCATGTGGGGGAACAGGTTGAAGTGCTGGAACACCATCCCGATGTGCTGGCGCACCTTGTCGATGTCGACATCCTTGTTCGTGAGGTCGAACTGGTCGACGCGCACGGATCCGGCGGTGATGTCTTCGAGGCGGTTGAGGCAACGCAGGAAGGTCGACTTGCCGGAACCGGAAGGCCCGATGACGCAGACCACTTCACCGCTCTTGATGTCGACGTCCAGGCCCTTGAGGACCTCGTTGTCGCCGAACGACTTCTTCAGTCCCTTGACCGAAATCTTGACCTCGGTGGCGGACTTGCCCATGTTGACGGCTGTTTCGGTCACTTGTTGATCCTCTTCTCGAGGCGGTTCGACAGCTTGGTGAGCGCCATGATGATGATGAAGTACATGACGCCGATGATCAGCCACATGTTGAACGACTGGAAGTTGCGCGCGATGATGATGCGCCCTGTCTGAGTGAGCTCGGCGAGTCCGATGACCGACAGGATCGACGTGTCCTTGAGGGTGATCACGAACTGGTTGATGTACGACGGGATCATCGTGCGAATTGCCTGCGGCATGATGACTTTTCGCATCGACTTCATGTAGCTGATGCCCAGGCTTCGTGACGCCTCCATCTGTCCCTTGTCGACGGACAGGATGCCGCCGCGGACGATTTCAGCCATGTACGCGCCGGCGTTGAGCGAGAGCGTGATGATGCCTGCGGTGAAGGCGGACATCTGGAAATGCAGGGCTGCCGGGATGCCGAAGTAGATGAAGAATGCCTGCACCAACAGCGGTGTGCCGCGGAAGATGTCGACGTAGGTCGTGCCTATACCTCGGACGAACATGTTGGTGGACACGCGGCAGAGACCGAAGATCGCGCCTAGGACCAGAGCGATCGCGATCGAGACGACCGAGAGAACGATCGTCAACCACAGGCCCTTGAGAAGCTGCGGGTAGGTGCTCTTGATCAAGCCGATGATGGAGTTGTCCGACGTCGACGCGCCCTGACCGAGGTAGGTCGAGACGATTTCGTCGTACTGGCCGTCGTCGCGCAGGTTCTGCAGTCCGGCGTTGAACATCTGGAGCAGTTCGGCGTTCTGGCCCTTGTTGACTGCGAAGCCGTAGCTCGCGCCCACCTCTTTTTCGGTGACCGTCTTGAGGCCGTTGCCCTGTGTGATGCCGTAGGCGAGGACGGGGTAGTCGTCGAAGACTGCGACGGAGTTCCCGGTGCGGACCTCGTCGTACATGCTGGCGGAGTCGGCGAAATAGACTGTGGTGAAGCCGTATTGGTCCTTGATGGACTCGGCGAAGCTGGCGCCCTCGGTGCCGTTCTTGACGGCGACGCGCTTGCCCCTCAGATCCTCGTACGACTTCACGTCGTTGTCGGTCTCGAGGACCGCCATCTGCACGCCCGACTCGAAGTACGGGTCGGAGAAGTCGAACACCTGCTTGCGGGCGTCGGTGATGGACATGCCCGCGATGACGCCGTCGGCCTGCCCGGCCTGCACGGCCTGCAGTGCAGCGTCGAAGCCGAGCTGCTTGATGTCGACCTTGAAGCCTTGGTCCTCGGCGATCGCATTGAGCAGGTCGATGTCGATGCCGACGAGTTTGCCGTCTTCGTTCTCGAATTCGAACGGGGCGAATGTCAGATCGGTGGCGATCGTGTAGGTGCGGCCGGGTTGCGCGCTCGCGATTCCGGGGGCGAACAGCGCTGCGATCAGCGCCAGCAGGATGGCCAGGATCGGCCACCTGGCATTACGTGGTCTGTCGAATCTTCTTCGCACTATCGCCCAGCTTTCTTCTGTCGCGCCCGGGATCGCCGGACTGCTTTGAACCAGACGAGAACATACTGCGCCCAGAGCTGAATCGATACACGGGTATCGGAGCCGGAAAGTGCAGAACACACGACACGCCGTTGCCGTTCCGTGACAAAAGTCGCATTTTGTTGTGATTTAGTTGCCGATACAACCCTCGGTCGTTACCGTATTGTGATCGAACGTCGTCTGCCTTGGGATTTCCTGTGTCGCCTTTTGCCAAGATCAACTCCACGAAGTCACCACTTCTCTATTCAGTGGTGGGTGCGTTGCTTCTGACGCTCATCGTCGGGGGTGCGCTCGCCGTGGTTCGGCACAAGACGATCACCCTCGATGTCGACGGCGACATGATTTCGCTGTCCACGATGTCGAGCAGCGTCGGTACCGCTCTCGAGGACGCCGGATACCCGGTCGATCCCAAGGACGCGCTCGCACCCAGTGCCGATTCCTCCCTGTCCGATGGCGATACCGTCGTACTGCGCCGTGCCCGTGAGTTGGCTCTGACCGTCGACGGTCAGCCGACCACCATCTGGACCACCGCATTGACGGTCGACGAGGCATTGAAGCAGGTAGATGTTTCCGACGACTTCGCAGTCTCGGCTTCGCGCTCGCATCGTCTGCCGCTCGAACGGACCGAGCTCGACGTCGTCAGCCCGAAGACCGTCAGCGTCAGCGACGGTGGCGCTCCCGCGGCGGAGGTCAAGCTCGCCGCCGTGACCGTCGGCGATCTTCTCGCGGCCAAGAATGCGCCGCTCGAGCAGGCCGACTCGGTGGTTCCCACCGCCGACACACCCGTTACCAACGGCCTGACCATCCAGGTCACTCGCGACCGCACGGACACTCGCGTCGAGACGCAGCCGATCGCGCCGCCGGAGAACAAGGTCGAGGATCCCGAGCTGGAGAAGGACAAGACCGTCGTCGAGAACCCGGGTGTTCCGGGTGAGCGCACGGCCACTGTCGAGGTCAAGACCGTCAACGGCGTCGAGGCCGGACGAACCGAACTGTCCGCGACCGTGATCAAGGAACCGGTCGCAGCAGTGGTGAAGGTCGGTACCAAGCAGGCTTCCGCTCCCGCTGTGTCCAACGCGTCGACGTGGGATGCCATTGCTCAGTGCGAGGCGACCGGAAACTGGGCCATCAACACCGGCAACGGTTTCTACGGAGGACTTCAGTTCACCCAGAGCACCTGGGAAGCATTCGGCGGCGGTCAGTACGCAGCTCGCGCCGACCTCGCATCACGTGAACAGCAGATCGCGATCGGCGAGAAGGTCCGCGCCGGTCAGGGCTGGGGTGCTTGGCCGTCCTGCACCAGCAAATTGGGCCTGCGCTGACGCGCTCACACCTCACAGAACACAGGAACCGATGTCACCGTTCGCCAAAATCAACTCGACCAGGTCGCCGTTGTTGTACTCGGCGATCGCCGCTCTTCTCCTGACGGTTCTCGTGGGTGGTGTTCTGGCCGTCGTCCGGCACAAGACCATCACTCTCGATGTCGACGGTGAGCAGATTCGCCTGAGCACCATGTCGACCAACGTCGACGGCGCTCTCGAGGACGCGGGTTACCCGATCGGTGACAAGGATGCAGTTGCTCCCGCGGCCGACGCTTCGCTGTCCGACGGCGACACCGTGGTGCTCCGTCGTGCCCGTGAGATCACGCTGACGGTCGACGGTCAGCCGCAGAAGCTCTGGACCACAGCCTTGACCGTCGACGACGCGTTGAAGCAGTTGGACGTCGCGGCGGATGTGCACGTGTCGGCTTCGCGCTCGCAGCGTCTTCCGCTGGACGGCGCCGCGCTCGACGTGCTGACACCGGTCGTCGCAAAACTGGTCGACGGCGCAAACGCGGCAGCAGACGTGCGTATCGCGGCGCCGACGGTCGGGGAGTTCCTTACCGCCAACGGCACTCCGCTCGAGCAGTCGGACACGGTGGTTCCCGCCGCCGACGCTCCACTGACCGAGGGCCTGGAGGTCACGGTGACGCGCAACCGCACCGAGAACAAGGTCGAGACCTTGCCGCTCGATCCGCCGGATCAGCGCATCGAGGATCCGACGATGAACCAGAGTCGCACGATCGTCGAGAACCCGGGCGTGCCCGGCGTGCGTGACGTGACGTTCGCCGTGAATCTCGTCAACGGTGTCGAAGCCGGACGTACCCAGGTCTCGGAGACGATCACCACACCGGCGCAGCCGAAGGTCGTGCGTGTCGGAACGAAGCCGGGCACCGAGGTGCCGCCCGTGGAGAACGGTTCGACGTGGGATGCGCTCGCACAGTGCGAGGCCACCGGTAACTGGGCCATCAACACCGGCAACGGTTTCTACGGCGGCGTGCAGTTCGATCAGAACACCTGGGAACGACAGGGCGGGTTGAAGTATGCGCCCCGCGCCGACCTCGCCACCCGTGAAGAACAGATCGCGATTGCGACACAGACCCAGCGCACTCAGGGCTGGGGCGCATGGCCGTCGTGCTCGGGTCGCCTCGGACTGGGATAAGTTCTACTGGTGTCAGACGCCGAACAATCGAACGAACCCATCGCTACTCCGCGCGGGCAGGCAGCCCTGCTCGGTCCGGTCGAGGTGCGCGCTCTTGCCGAGGAATTCGGTGTCCGGCCCACGAAACAGTTGGGGCAGAACTTCGTTCACGACGCCAATACCGTGAGGCGCATCGTCACCACGGCAGGCGTGACACGTGACGACGTCGTTCTCGAGGTAGGGCCTGGTCTCGGTTCGCTGACGATGGCGCTGATGGACGTCGTCGATCGTGTGATCGCGGTCGAGATCGATCCCAACCTCGCGGCTCGCCTCCCGAAGACGGTGGCCGAGCGAGCGCCGGAGCTTGCCGATCGACTGACCGTCGTCGAAGCGGACGCGATGCGTGTGCTGCCTTCACAGATTCCCGGCGAGCCGACCGCGCTGGTTGCGAACCTGCCGTACAACGTCGCGGTGCCGGTGCTGTTGCACCTGTTCGCGTCGCTTCCGAGTCTGCGGACCGCACTCGTGATGGTGCAAGCCGAGGTTGCCGATCGCCTGGCGGCTGATCCGGGAAGCAAGATCTACGGCGTTCCCAGCGTCAAGGCCAACTTCTTCGGCGAGGTTCGCCGCGCCGGTGCCGTCGGACGCAACGTGTTCTGGCCGGTGCCGAAGGTCGAATCAGGACTGGTTCGTATCGATCGGTACGCGGAGCCGCCGTGGCCGATGGACGAGAAGCACCGCAAGCAGGTTTTTGCGGCGATCGACGCCGCGTTCGCACAGCGCCGCAAGACTTTGCGTGCCGCTCTCAGCGGTTGGGCAGGTTCGCCTGCCGAGGCCGAACGACGGCTCCTCGCTGCCGGTATCGAGCCTCAGACGCGTGGCGAGATGCTCGACGCAGCAGCCTTCGTTCGGCTGGCTGGAGGCGAATAGCCCCGTGCGCGGTTAAGGAGTGCAGGGACTCCCTAACCGCGCACAGGGGGCTTGCCCCTTATTTGAACCGCCGCAACCTCAGGCTGTTGCTCACCACGAACACACTGCTGAATGCCATTGCGGCACCGGCGAGCATCGGGTTGAGCAGGCCGGCCGCAGCCAGCGGGATCGCAGCCGTGTTGTAGGCGAATGCCCAGAACAGGTTGCCCTTGATGGTCTTGAGCGTCTTGCGGGACAGTCGAATTGCATCGGCTGCCGACCGCAGGTCACCTCGCACCAGAGTGATGTCGCTGGCCTCGATCGCAACGTCGGTACCCGTGCCCATCGCCAGGCCGAGATCGGCCTGAGCCAGGGCTGCCGCGTCGTTCACGCCGTCGCCGACCATGGCCACGACGCGTCCTTCCGCTTGCAGTTTCTTGACGGCGTCGACCTTGTCCGCAGGCATGACCTCGGCGAAGACGGTGCTGATCCCGACCTGATCCGCGACAGTGCGAGCAACGGTGGCGTTGTCACCGGTCAGCAGAACCGGTTCGAGGCCGAGTGCTTTCAACTGCGCGATTGCTTCGGCGCTCGTGTCCTTGACCGCGTCGGCGATCACGAGGATGCCGTGCGCCTTGCCGTCCCAGCCCACCGCGATTGCGGTGCGCCCGGCCTTCTCTGCTGCAGCCTTCGCCTCGCGGAGATTTTCCGGCAACGGCATCGACCAGTCGGCGAGCAGCGCGTCTCGGCCCGCGACGACGGCGTGACCGTCGACCATTCCCTGCACGCCGCGCCCGGCGACGTTCACGAAATCCTCGACCGCAGGCAATTCGCCCACGGCTTCGGTCGCACCCTTCGCGATCGCTGCGGCGATGGGGTGCTCGGAGCGATGTTCGAGTGCGCCCGCCAGCTGAAGGACCTCGTCGACGGTTGTTCCTTCGCCCACCACGGTGTCCAGCAATGTCATCTGACCGGTGGTGACGGTTCCCGTCTTGTCGAGCACGACGGTGTCGACTGCGCGCGTCGATTCGAGCACCTCGGGTCCCTTGATGAGGATTCCCATCTGGGCTCCGCGACCCGTGCCCACCAACAGGGCTGTGGGCGTTGCCAATCCGAGGGCACAGGGGCACGCGATGATCAGCACGGCGACAGCAGCGGTGAAGGCCATCTCGATAGGGTTACCGGTGCCGAGCCAGTAGCCCAGTGTCGCAACGGCAATCGCGATGACGACCGGTACGAAGATACCGGCGATCCGATCGGCGAGGCGCTGAACTTCGGCCTTGCCGTTCTGGGCGTCTTCGACCAGTGCCGCCATCTGGGCGAGTTGGGTGTCGCTCCCGACCCGGGTTGCCTCGACGGTCAAGGTTCCACCGACGTTGACGGTGGCGCCGACGACAGTGTCCCCGACACCGACTTCCTCAGGCACGGATTCACCCGTCAACATGCTCATGTCGACGGCTGAGCGGCCCTCGGTGATGATGCCGTCGGTGGCGATCTTCTCGCCGGGCCGGACGATGAAGGAGTCGCCGGCTGCCAGTTCTTCGGCGGGGATTCGTACTTCGACGCCGTTGCGCAATACCGCGACGTCTTTCGCACCGAGCTCCATGAGTGCGCGTAGTGCGGCGCCGGACGTGCGCTTGGACTTGTGCTCGAAGTAGCGTCCGGCCAGCACGAACGTGATGACGCCCGCGGCAACTTCGAGGTAGATGTTGGCGCTGCCGTCCATCCGGTCGACCGTCAGCCGGAAGGCGTGCTTCATACCGGCTTCGCCCGCAGTGCCGAAGAACAGTGCGTAGAGCGACCAGACGAAGGCCGAGATGGTGCCCAGCGAGATGAGCGTGTCCATCGTGGCCGCGCCGTGACGCAGGTTCACCCAGGCAGCCCGGTGGAAGGGGAGGGCCGCCCACACGATGACCGGTGCGGCCAGTGTGAGGGAGAGCCACTGCCAGTTGTCGAACTGCAGCGCAGGAATCATTGCCATAGCGATGACCGGCACGGAGAGAAGAGTCGAGATGATCAGGCGGGTACGAAGCTCGCGCAGATCACGATCCTGCGGGGTTTCCGCATCCGGGTCGACGGTGTCCGGCGCGCTGGGCGGCTTGGGGAGCGCGGCGGAATAACCGGCGTTCTCGACGGCAGTGACCAGATCTTCGACGGGCACCCCGTCCGGGAAGGTGACCTTGGCCTTTTCCGTCGCGTAGTTGACGGTGGCTGTGACGCCGTCGATCTTGTTGAGCTTCTTCTCGATTCGTGACGCGCAGGATGCGCAGGTCATCCCGGTGATCGCGAGTTCGACGCTGCTCGAGTTGGCAGCATTGTCGACCGCAGTCGGTGACGTCATCAGTGCCCTCCCTCGTGATTGTCTGGAACTGAAGCCGTGGAAGTGCCTGCATCAACAGTGAATTCGGCGGTCCGAACCACGCCTTCGTGCTGGAAGTCGAGGAACAGCCGGTATGTGCCTTCGCTCGGTGCCTGTGCGTGGAAGGAAATGTCCGGACCAGGAGCTGTGACGCCGTCGCCTGGCTCGCCTTCGGGGTGCACGTGCAGGTAGGCGAGGTCGCCGGTGCGCAGGGCAACGAGGTGACCGAAGGCGCCGAGGTACGGATCGAGATCGGTGACCGGGGCTCCGTCGCGAGCAACGCTCAGCGTGATCGGGCCGCCGGCAGTGGTCAGATCACCGTCGAGAGTCACGGTGTATCCGTCGACGGTTGTGGTCGCGCTCTTCGCAGGTAGCGGCGCAGGAGTGAATTCGCCTGCCACGTCGAAGTTTCGGCCGAGTGTCAGTTGGGTGCCGTCGGTGGGATCGAAGTCCGCGAAGACTCGGTAGGTGCCGGCGGCGGGCCAGGCCCAGTCGATCGACCAGGTGCCGTCTGCAGCGAGGGACGGATGTACGTGGCGGAATTCGCTGGTGTCGTTTCGGACGACAATGAGGTGGAGTTTCTTCTCGTGCAGGAGGTCGAAATCGACGACGGGCGTGTTGGTGTCGTCGAGAATCCGGAAGGTCAAGGTTCCCGGCTCCCCAGCTCGACCGGGTGCGGTCACATCGGTGAGTGTGTATCCGCCGGAAGAGACTTCGAGTCCTGCAGGTGTTGCCGAATCCATGCCTGGCATCGATTCTGTGGTTGATTCGTGGGTGCTGTGCTGGGCGGTGGACATGTCTATCGGGCTTCCGATTGCGGCCCCCACGCCGAGGGCGGCGCCGAAGACGGCGACCAGCCCTACGGCGTAGGCGGCAAGTGTTGTCGAGGTGCGCACGGCTGACTCAGCTTGGTACGACTGCGTAGCCGGCTTCGTCGACTGCTGCGACGACGTCGGCTGCGGAGACGGGAGCATCGCTGGTGACGACGACGCGTCCGCTCGCCAGTTCGACATCCACCGCGATTACTCCCGCGATGTTGCCGATCTCTTCCTTGACGGATCCGACGCAGTGTCCGCAGGTCATTCCGGAAACGGTGTATTCGGCGGTGGTCATCGCAGGTCCCTTCGGTTGTGGAAAGCTTATTTTACGGATACCCGGTGTAGGTATCGCCCTGCAATCGAAGGTACCCCCAGGGGGTATGCCTGTCAACGGGCTGGGCAGTGATGAAGGCCTCAGGGAAGACAACACGGCGGATGTGTGGTCTACTTGTGGTGGTCGTAAGTGTTTGTGTTTGTGTTTCCACGCTCGCAAATGGTTAGGTTGCGAGCGTTTGGACATCCTCCACGGATTTGTCTCAGAACGGTCGTAGTAAGTGACCCGGGCGGTCGAAGCGACTGCCTGTTGACACTGTGTTAGAGGAGATTTACATGGCAGAGGGCATCGTGAAGTGGTTCAACTCCGAGAAGGGGTTCGGCTTCATCGCTCCCGAAGACGGCAGTGCTGACGTCTTCGTTCACTACTCCGAGATCCAGAGTGGCGGCTTCCGCACTCTCGAGGAGAACCAGCGCGTGGCGTTCGAGATCGGTCAGGGCAACAAGGGCCCGCAGGCCACCGGCGTTACCATCGTCTAAGACGTCCATGTGAGTCGGGCAACCGACGCATGACGTACTGACAAGACCCCAACTCTTCGGAGTTGGGGTCTTGTTGTATTTGGGTGAAAAACGCTGTCATGCATCGAGATACCGCTGAGTGGCGACTGCCATTTCCGCCGCGATCGTGCGGCATTCCTCGCGGAGTTCAGGTGGATTCACAACGGTGAAATCGACGTCGAAAGCTCTGAGCCAGTGTGCGATCGATCGCAGAGAAGTGCCCGAAAGCACTATGACGCAACGCCCTTCGTCGGTGGACTCCACCGATCCCCACTGTTCGTTGACCATCGGTGCTATCTGCTCGATGGGTGCATGCAGTAGAACGGTTGCGCGCGTGGAGGAATAGGCCCGAGCGACACCGCGGGAAACGAAGTCTGCTGCACCACCGGCGGGTAGTTCCCGCGGCACGAATCGTGGGCCGGTGGGGATCTTGGGTTCCATTCTGTCTACGCGAAATGATCGCCAGTCTTCGCGAGCGAGATCCCAGGCCACCAGATACCACCGGACACCCGACCGTACGAGCCGGTACGGTTCCACCTCGCGCCGGCTCTGGGTGCCGTCGTGAGTGCTGTAGTCGAATCGCAGGCGTTCGTGGTTGTGGCACACCGACGCGATGGCGGACAAGACCGACGCATCGACTGCGCTCGCGGCGGGCTCGCGTGGCACGACGTCGATCGACAGCGACTCCAGACGGTGTCGCAGCCTCGACGGCATGATCTGCCGCAGCTTCGCCAGCGCGCGCATCGAGGCCTCGCCGATGCCGACCACCGAGCCGGTCGCTCCGGACTGCAGTGAAAGTGCCACCGCGAGCACTTCTTCGTCATCGAGCTGTAGCGGGGGCATCTCCGCGCCCGCTCCCAGGCGATATCCGCCACCGACTCCGACTGTCGCGTCGACCGGGTAGCCGAGATCGCGGAGGCGGTCCACGTCACGTCTGACTGTGCGCGGGGTGATCGCGAGTTTGTCTGCGAGTTCGGCACCGGACCAGTCTCGACGCGTCTGGAGCAGTGACAGCAACCGCAGTAGGCGAGCCGATGTCTCCTTCATGGCCAGAAGTCTGCCAAACATTTAGGACCCAATGCGTCCTCAATTGAATTTAGGTTGGTCCACATCCGATCAGTCGAGAAGAAATTGGGGCACATCATGAGTCGCATCAACGACGGCAGACCGATGATCGAGACGAAGGCGCTCACCAAGCACTTCGCCCAGGGCAAGAAGCTCGTGGAAGCAGTCAAGGGAGTCACTCTCGACGTAGCGGAGGGCGAGTTGGTTGCCTTGCTTGGGCCGAACGGTGCCGGAAAATCGACGACGTTGCGCATGCTGACCACCTTGCTCGAGCCCACTTCCGGTACTGCGCGGATCGCGGGATTCGACATCGCTGCGGCACGAAACGAGGTGCGATCGAGCCTCGGATACGTCGGACAGGGGAACGGAGCCGGCCACAACCAGCGGGTTCGCGACGAGTTGGTGACGCAGGGGTTGTGCTACGGAATGCCCAAGGGCGACTCGCAGGTCCGGGCCGACGAATTGCTGCGTGATCTCGAACTCACCGAGTTGGGTACTCGAAAGGTCAGTACGCTGTCCGGCGGGCAGCGACGGCGGCTCGATATCGCTCTGGGCCTGGTCCATCGCCCACCGCTCCTGTTCCTCGACGAGCCGACCACGGGCATGGACCCGCAGAGTCGGGCCAACCTCTGGGACCACATCCTCCGGCTGCGGCGCGAGATGGGCACCACGATCGTGCTGACCACGCACTACCTCGAAGAAGCGGATTCGATGGCGGAGCGGGTCATCGTCATCGACGAGGGCACTGTCATCGCGGACAACACCGCTGCCGCACTCAAAGCGGATCTCGCGGGGGATCATCTTCTGCTCACCTTCGACAGTGCCGAAGCGGCCGGCATCGCGGCGTCGGTGGCCGAGCAACTTGTCACTGTGCGTGACGTCACGGTCGAGGCAAACTCGGTGAGTATCCGTGCCGGCGAGGGTGATTCGACGCTCCCGGTATTGCTGCGTGAAGCCGATACCCGCGGCGCCCGCGCAGTTACTGCCGACATCACCAGGCCGACTCTCGACGACGTTTTCCTCACTCTCACCGGCCGCAGCCTGCGCGAGAGCGCCGCCGCGGTCGCTTCCTAGAACTACGACGAAGAACTACGACGAACAGGAACCCGCCATGACAATCACACTCGATACCCCACGTAGCGCGCACGGCAACATCGTTCGAGACAGCGCGATCGTGATGGGTCGTGAACTGCGACCGATGTTGCGTGACCCGGTCAGCGTCATCTTCAGCCTCATCCAGCCGCTGATCCTGTTGGCGTTGTTCGGGCCTCTGCTCAAAGGGGTTCCGGGTACCGGTGACGGCGTATGGAATTGGTTCATTCCCGGTGTGTTGGTGATGATCGCGATCTTCGGAACGACGATGACCGGGTCCAACCTCCTGATGGAGATGCAGCAGGGATCGCACGAGCGAATGTTGGTGACTCCGCTCCGACGCTCGTCCTTGTTGATCGGGCGAGCGTGCAAGGAGATGGTTCCGCTTGCCGCGCAGGCGATTCTGATCATTCTGGTCGCACTTCCGCTCGGATTGGACGTCAATGCAGCGGGAGCCGCGCTCGGGATAGTCCTGCTGGGAGTGTTCGGCGTCGGACTCGGTGCGCTCTCGTACGCTCTCGCTCTGGCTGTGCGGGAGCAGGATTGGATGTTCTGGGTCGTTCAGCAGACGCTGATGTTCCCGCTCCTGATCCTGTCGGGAACCATGCTTCCACTCGAGGACGCACCAGGTTGGATGAAGGTCCTCGTGAACATCAATCCGCTCGGCTACGTCGTAGACGCCGAGCGGGCACTCTTTGCCGGAGACTTCGCGTCGAGCAGCGTTCTGGCAGGAATCGTCGCCGCCTTGGGCGTGGCGGTGGTCGGTCTGGGCGTAGGTGTGCGCGCGGTGAAATAGCGTGGGTGTGCTGGCTGTCGGACGGGGTGCTGCGGTCGCAGGTTTTCGCCCAGGTGTTCGCAGCGCCTATTGTTGTTCCTTGTGCTCTCCGTCGTTCCACGCCCCGTAGTCGTCCGGGCCCCGTCCAAGGTGAATCTCCACCTTGCCGTCGGGGACCTGCGAGACGACGGCTATCACGAGCTGACGACGGTTTTTCAGGCTTTGTCGCTGGCAGACACCCTCACGGTGGCGCCTGCGGACACCTTGACCGTGCGGGTGATCGGCGACGACGCCGCGGCCGTGCCGACCGATCGCACCAACCTCGTGTGGCGTGCCGCCGAGATGCTCGCCGTCGAGGGTGGCGTGGCCCCGAACGTCGAGATAGTCATCGAGAAAGGCATCCCCGTCGCAGGTGGAATGGCCGGCGGGAGTGCCGACGCAGCCGCCGCTTTGGTTGCGCTCAACGCTTTGTGGAAGCTCGACTTCTCGCGGCCTGATCTCGACGCTTTTGCGGCACGCCTCGGGAGTGACGTTCCGTTCTCGCTGCACGGTGGCACTGCCCTCGGAACCGGCCGCGGCGAACAACTTGTCCCCGTGTTGACCCGCCACACTTTTCACTGGGTGTTGGCGCTGGCGAAGGGTGGCTTGAGCACACCGGTCGTGTTCCGCGAGCTGGACAAGCTGCGGGCAGAGGGCTCCCCGAAACGGGTGGGGAGCGCCGATGCGTTGATCCAGGCACTGACCACGGGTGACGCTCATCTGCTTGCGTCGCTGCTCGGCAACGATCTGCAGGCTGCGGCACTCTCACTCAACCCGGATCTACGACGGACGCTTCGAGCGGGCGTCGAAGCCGGAGCTTTGGCCGGCATCGTCTCCGGCTCCGGACCGACATGCGCCTTTCTCTGCGCCGACGCACAGTCCGCGGTGGAAGTGAGCGCAGAACTTGCGGGAGCGGGGGTGTGCCGCACCGTTCGCGTGGCGAGCGGACCCGTTCCCGGAGCACGAATACTCGACAATGCGGCAAAGGGACAGCGCTGATGGCGAATCTGATCAATCTGGAAAACGTGTCGAAGTCTTTCGGCGTCAAGCCGTTGCTCGACGGGGTCTCCCTGGGCGTCGAGGAGGGCGAGCGCATCGGCGTCGTCGGCCTCAACGGTGGCGGTAAGACGACCATGCTCGAAGTCCTCGCGGGTGTGGAGCAGCCGGATTCGGGACGCGTCAGCCGCGTCGGCGGATTGCGTATGGCCGTCGTGACGCAGCGCGGTGTACTGCCTCCCGGCTCCACTGTCGGTGAAGTGGTCCTGGGGCCGCTCGGAGTGGCGCAACACGAATGGGCCGGCGACGCGCGCATCCGTTCGGTGCTCTCGGGTATCGGCATCGACAACCTGGGCGCCGGCGGCGAGCGGTCCGCATTGGATGCCAAGGTCGACGGCCTGTCCGGCGGTGAGCGTCGCCGCGTGGCTCTCGCTGCGGCCCTGGTTCAGGACCTCGACCTGCTGGTGCTCGACGAGCCCACCAACCACCTCGACGTCGAAGGTGTTCAGTGGTTGGCCGAGCACCTCGTCTCGCGTCGCAGCGCGCTTGTCGTCGTGACCCACGATCGCTGGTTCCTCGACACCGTCGCCACCCGCACCTGGGAGGTTGTCGGCGGCGGCGTCGAAAGCTACGAGGGTGGCTACAACGACTGGGTGTTCGCTCGCGCCGAGCGTTCGCGTCAGGCTGACGCTTCCGAAGAGCGTCGACGCAACCTTGCACGCAAGGAACTCGCATGGCTGCGCCGCGGTGCGCCGGCCCGTACGTCCAAGCCGAAGTACCGCATCGAAGCCGCAGAGGCTCTGATCGCCGACGTTCCGGCACCTCGTGACGCGGTCGCTCTTGCGTCGTTCGCGCAGCGACGGCTCGGCAAGGTTGTCATCGAACTCGAAGACGCGCGTCTGGAGACTCCGGACGGCCGTGTACTCGTCGAGGATCTGACCTGGCGTCTCGCTCCAGGTGAGCGTGTAGGCCTGGTCGGTGTCAACGGCTCGGGCAAGACGACTCTGCTGCGGACTCTGGCCGGCGAACTCGAGCCTGCCGCCGGAAAGCGCATTCAGGGGCAGACCGTCCACATCGGTTGGCTCAAGCAGGAACTCGACGATCTACCTACCGACATGCGCGTACTCGACGCGGTCAAGGATGTAGCTGAGCGAATCACCCTGGGAGACAAGGAAGTATCGGCGGGTCAGCTGGCTGAGCGGTTGGGCTTCACACCGGCGCGTCAGCGCACCCCAGTCGGTGATCTCTCCGGTGGTGAGCGCCGACGTCTGCAGTTGACACGTGTCCTCATGGCCGAGCCCAACGTCCTGCTTCTCGACGAGCCGACCAACGATCTCGACATCGACACGCTTCAGCAACTCGAAGATCTGCTCGACGGCTGGGCGGGCACCATGGTGGTCATCTCGCACGACCGGTACCTGATCGAGCGCATCTGTGACACCACTTGGGCGCTCTTCGGTGACCGCAAGCTCACCAACCTGCCCGGCGGTATCGAGGACTACCTGCGTCGGCGCGCAGCAATGGGGGATGGCGACAACCCGTCGGTGGCTTCGACGGCGAGTGGTGCGTCGAAGAGCAAGCAGGTCCGCGACGGCGCCGCGGATCGCGCTGCACGCAAGGAACTTTCGAAGCTCGAGCGGTCAATTGCGAAGTTCGACGACCGAGAGAAGAAGCTGCACGCTTCCCTCGCCGACGCGGCCACCGACCCGGACAAGCTGCAGAAACTCGGCGCAGAACTCAAGCAGGTCATCGCCGACAAGGAAGCCGCCGAAGAGCAGTGGATGGAGCTCTTCGCCGAGCTGGACGGCTAGGGGAACTTCGCTGCGAACCTCTTGAAGATTCGCTCGGGATCCAGGGTTTCCGGAGCATGCCTGCGCAGCAGTGCGTCCAGAACGAGCCCGTCCAGTGCTGCGACCAACTCCGTTGCATCGGACGAGGTCATGCCGCGTTCGACCAGGATGTCGACAAACCGATCCCGACCACGCACCAGTTCCACTGCGAGGTCGGGATCGTGGAATGACGCGATGATCAGTTCGTAACGCGCCCGAGTGCGGCCGGATTCAGGCCCCAGCCACCGGGCCACCTGTTGCTTCGGCGTCTCGCCCGGGCGAGGAAGATCACCGTCCAGAAGGTGTCGCACCACCTCGACTATCAGTCCACGCTGGTTTGCGAAGTAGTGCCGTGCGCTGCCGTGTGGCACGCCCGCCTCGTCTTCGACGCCTCTCATCGACCAGGCTCGAAACCCAACCCGGCCCGTCTTTTTCGACATCCTGCTTGTGCTGTGCGTTGTTGCGATTGTGTGTTTCGCGGGATACGTCCTCTATCGCGTCGTCTTTGACGGCTAGCTGAATGGTGATGTACTGCAACAGGTCTCAAGTCTTCATGTTCCCGAAGTTGTCCGGTTTGTCTCTGGTTATCGAAAGTATGTTCGATTAAACTTTGAGCATGGACAGTCGGGAAGCGTGGCAGCTGGATGGCGAGGACCTCAAGGGTGAGGTTCTGGATCTGGTGCGCGCCCGACACGAGTTGCAGTCGCGGATGGTGTTGCTGATCGTGGAGATGTTTTCCCGGGAGGTTCTCGGTGGGAAGGGTTTTCGGGCGATCGCGCAGTGGTTGCATGGGTCAACGAATCTGGAGATCGGTGAGTGCAGTCTGCTGGTCGGGTTGGCGCGGTTGCTGATGCTCGAACCTGTTGTCGCGGATGCGTTTCACCGTGGTGACGTGGATGCGTTGAAGGCGCGGCAGGTGGCGTCGTTTTGTCAGCATCCACCCAAGAACATGACCCTGGCGGATGTGGACAAGGCTCGCGGGATCCTGCTTGGCCTGGCGTCGAAGAACATTGCTGATTGTGATGCGGTGCGGGCGGCGATCCGGCGGATCGAGAAGCAGTACGGCAAACGCGAAGACGGCGTTCCGGTGGGTGAGGATTCGGAGCGTAACGAGTTCTACGCCTCGAAAGGCTTGTACGGGCGGGTGACCGTGAAGGGCGACCTGGATGCTGTGAACGGGGCACGTCTGATCACGTTGCTGTCGAGCCTGTCGGCGCCGACGCCGGAGAAAGACGGCGTCAAGGACGCCCGCACGCCGGCATTACGACGGGCGGATGGGTTCTGCGAATTGTTGCGGCGGTACGAGCGGGCGGGGCTGGGTCCGATCGAAGGCGGAGTGAAACCGCACATCACAGTCACCGCCAGTGCAAAAGACATGACCGACCTCAAAGCATTGAAGGATCTACTGCCGTCGACTCAGGAACTGGGTTTCGCGTGTGCGGATTGGGTAGGTCCGATCAGTATCGATACTGCCCGGATGCTGGCGTGCGACTGCACGGTCACCCGGATTTTGTTGGACGAGAACGGTGTTCCGCTCGACTGCGGCAAAGAAGCAAGGACCGCGACGCTACCCCAGCGGCGGGCGTTGGCGGTTCGTGATGGTGGGTGTGCGTTTCCGGGATGCGGGACACCGTCGGGGTGGTGCGATGCCCATCATATTGTTCACTGGAACGATGGTGGCCCAACGGATCTCGACAATCTGATCTTGTTGTGCGGTCATCATCATCGGACGATGCACCACACCGAATGGCGGGTGGAGATCGGGCCGGATCGCAAATCGGTGTTCTATCCGCCGATGTCTGTTGATCCGTATCAGCAGCCGATCGGCGGGAACAGCCCACCCACCGCGGCGTGAATCGCGACAACTGAAGACGTGAGCACCGGGGCACAACCATGCCCCGGTGCTGACGGCTGTCTACTGTCAGAACGCTACTGTCAGAACGTGAGCGTGAGTCGCCCGTTCTCGTCGCTGATGTGAACAGTTCGCCCGATCGACGGAGGGTTGTCACCGCGAAGCTGGGTCAGTTCGGCGGCATTCTCGGGACCGGTGTGACCGGCGACGCGGCCGCCGTCCGGCGTTGCCGCGATCACGAACCCGATCTCAGGCTCCCCGGTGCGGCCGTATTCGACAGAGGCCGTAACTATTTCCGCCGTGCCCGTGTAATCAGTGATCAGTTCCGGAACCTCCGCAGTTAGCGCGCGTGCGTCGGGATCACCGACGTACCCGCCAGCGTGAGCGGCGGACGACAGCAGTACGCAGTGCTGGTAGGTGAGGAATCCACCGTTGCCGTGGACGAGGGCAAGGTTCGCGCCGTCGCGAATTCGCCTGGTGACTTCAGCGACGGAATGCAGGGTGTAGCTGTTGAGCGGTCCACCGAAGAACGAGTGTCCTCCGGTGACGCTTGGGATCGCGGTATCGGGAAGTCCGAGTTCGCGGATCAACAGCTTGGGCACGATCGGGAAGCAGCTGTAGGCATCGACGATGTCGAGTGCGTCGGCGCCGACTCCGGCACCGTCGAGTGTGCGATGTACGGCGTCATGCATCGCGGCCGAGCTGTCGAAGCTGTTGCGGCTGAGTATGTCCAACGGATCACTCGCACCTGCGCCGCCCCAGAGGTACACCAGCTTGTTTTCATCGATCCCGAACTCGCGGGCCGTCGACAACGAGCAGACGACAACGGCCGCAGCCTGATTGACGAAAGGCATGGCGTTGAGCATCAGCGGGTACGGCTCGGAGACCATCCGATTGCCGGGGCCGACGGTGCCGATCTCGTCTGCCGATCGGATCTCCGACGTCCAGGAGGCGGGATTCTTCGAAGCCAGTTCCGAGAACGCGGCGTACATCCGCGCGGACCAGTCGAGCGATTCACGGGCGTCGTGGCCCTCGGCAGCGCTGAAACAGTTCTCGAAGAGCGGGTAGACACGAGTCGGCACGATGAAACCGGCGCGCTGCATTTCGGGGCTTCCCAGGTCGGTCGGATCGAATCCGGGAGGCCCACCGGGCGCGGCTGTCCACCCGATCGAGTCGGGGGCGACTCCGGACTTTCGCAGCGCGGTGCTGCTGGCGTGCGATTCGCCGCCCACGAGCAGAGCAGCCGAGGATTCACCGCGAGCGATGGCCGCGCCGATCCGATCGAGGAGCGCCGCGGGCCAGTGGCCACCGATCGGCGAGGTAGAGGTGACCGTGGGGGTCGCGCCTAATCGTGAGGCAAGCAGCCCGGGGAGATCGTCGTACGACCAGCTGACTGTCTTGATCGCGAACACGGAATCGATCTGTGTTCCCAGTTCAGCGTGGCCACTGTCGTTCAACGCGGCGACGGTGGCGTCGTGAATCAGATCGAGGGGTTCGCGGTGCCCGTCGGCAGGATTCCGGCGCAGATCGCCGACGCCGACGATGACCGGGATTCGTGATGCGTCAACCATCATGTACCTCTCGTTGCCGACCCGTAGCCGGGAGTTGCAGTCACGATATCGGGGACCCTGGTATGTGTAACTCTGGGGTCACAGTCAACGATTTTCGGGTTCCTATTTAGGTATGCCTAACGAAAGTCCTATACTCGTCTTCATGACAGCTGTGGCAGAGAGAATTTCGGTGCCCGTGGGGCCGCGTTCCATCGATCACCCCTACTCGATGACAACGGTGACTCTGAAGCTCTCTCATCAGCGGCAGTGGGCCCCGCATCGTCATCCTGAACATGAGCTGATCTGGGGAAACTCCGGTGGAATGCTCACGGTTGTCGCTGACGGCATCACTTGGGAGGTGCCGCCTTCGGCCGGACTGTGGCTGCCTGCCGGGGCGTTGCATGCCGTGAAGGCCGGTCCGGGTACGGAGTTCTTCTGCACCTACTTCCGGCCCGAGGCTCACGAGGCGCCGTCGGGTGTTCCGGGCTTGTTCGGTGTCAGCGCTCTCCTGCGTGAGGTACTCCTGCACATGCATCGGCGGAACATGCCCGACGAGGCGCGCAGTCGCGCCGAGCGGGTGGCCTTCGACATGTTGCAGCCGCTCGAAGTTGCTGCGGTGGAGGTTCCGATGCCGACCGATCCGCGAGCGTTGTTCGTCGCCGAAGCGTTGGTCGCCAATCCGGCAGACCAGCGGTCGCTGTCCGAATGGGCGCTGACGGCTGGCGGTAGCGTCCGTACGCTGACGCGTGTGTTCGCGCAGGGCACTGGAATGACTTTTGCGCAGTGGCGAATTCAGGTACGTGTCCGCGCAGCATTGACGTATTTAGCTGCTGGAGTGCCGGTTTCGGTTGTCAGTAGGCGGGTCGGATACGAAACTCCGAGTGCCTTTGTCGCGGTGTTCCGCCGGGTCACCGGCCGCACACCCGGCAGCATGATGAACAAGCGGAGTGTGGCGCCCGAATCGGTGCCGTACCTTCTGCACGCATGAGTTGGGTTGCACCGGGCGGAAGTGCTCGGTGCAACCGTCGCGGTCAACTCCGCGGAGCGGACCACGCTTCCCACAGCTCCGCGTACCGACCCCCGAGGTTGACCAACTCGTCGTGAGAGCCGTGCTCGACGACGCGGCCGTGGTCCATCACCAGGATCTGATCGGCGTCGACGGCCTGTGAGAGTCGGTGTGCCACTGTGACAGCAGTGCGACCCCGGGTCAGAGCGAGAGCGGCATCGTCGAGGACCCTGGCTCCAGCGCTGCCCGCTTCGGCGGTCGCCTCGTCGAGAATCAGCAGCGGCGGATCCAGTAATTCGATTCTTGCCAACGCAAGTTGTTGGGCCTGTGTTGCGGTCAGCCGGTGTCCACCGTCTCCGACCACGGTTTCCAGTCCGTCCGGGAGAGCCCGCAGCCAATCCGACGCGCCGACGGTATCGAGCGCCGCGGTGATGTCGTTGTCGGTTGCCGACGGGTCGGCCAGCCGCAGATCCTCGGCCAACGTGCCGGCGAAGACGTGGACCTCCTGAGTCACGAGGGCCACCGCGCTCCGAGATATCGACGGTGGCAGTTCGTTCCGGGGCACCGTCCCGATCTTCACGACGCCTTCGGTCGGTTCGTAGGTTCCCGCGATCAGCTTTGCGACTGTAGATTTTCCGGCTCCGGTAGCGCCCACCAGTGCGGTGACGGTTCCTGTCGGAATGGTGATGTCGATGTCTCGCAGAACAGGAGCGTCGCCGCTTCGGTACGAGAATGTGACGCGTTCCAAAGAAGCTGAGCTGTCGACAGGTTCCTGCGGATCGGTCGGTGCAGATGGCACGGGCGCAAGCGTGACTCCGACCAGGCGAGCCAACGCTATTGTGCCTTCCTGCAATTCGTCGAACACACTGAGAACTGCGCCCACCGGATCGAAGAGGCGGTGGAAGAACAGGGCTGCGGCTGTGGCGGCACCGATGCTGATCTGCCCGTCTTTCACCAGCCAGAAGCCAGTGATCAGCACGGCGGACAGACCGATGAACTCCGCGATGTTGAGCCGGCCGAAGAACCTGGTGCGTAGACGCGTGGTCAACAAGCTCAGCCGGACGGCCGTCATCGATCGAGATTCGATCTGTTCGAGATGCGGCTGGGCCAGGCGAAGCGATCCGACGGTGTCGGAGTTGCTCAGCGAGTCCAGGAGCTGTTGCGCACGTGCACCTTCTGCCTCCCGCTCCTCGCGGTAGACCGGTGCCGACCTCGAGAGGTACCAACGCAGCGCCTGGATCTGGATGGGTGCCGCGATCACCGCGGCGACGGCGAATCTCCAATCGAGGCTACCCAATCCGATCAGGGTCAACACGATGGTCAGTGCCGCGGTGGCAAAAACCGGAAGTGCTTCGGATACGGCCCGGGTCACCAACCGCACGTCGCCGGTGATGCGGGAGACGAGATCTCCGCGCCCGGCCCGTTCGACGTCGCTCTGCGGAAGGTCGAGAACCCGGACGACGACTTCTTCGCGAAGGTCGGCGACAACGCGCTCGCCGACGCCGGCGAGCAGGTAGTTGCTCACTCCGACGAGAAGGGATGAGGCAACCGCGATGCCGACCAACGCGAGAGTCAATGTGCCGATGCGAGAGACAGCGTCGCCGTCTGCCTCGGTCACGGCGTCGACCATGGCGCCGAGGACCAGCGGTGTGAGCAGACCGATCGCGGTCGCGGCGGTCAGGGTGACGACTGCTGCGATCGCGGAAATTCGGTGGGGTCCCATCAACCGAAGTGCCGCGCGCCGCGCCTGTTTCGGTGTTGCGGTGGGGAGTAGTTCGTTCACAGCTCGATCACCCGATCGCAGATATCGAGCAGCACTGGGCTGCTGGTCAGAAGTACTGTGGCGTGCGCCCCGCGTACCTCGGCGATCCCGCGAGCAATGCGTGCTTCGGTGACGGAGTCGACGGCAGTGGTGGGATCGTGCAGGACTAAGACGGGAGCTTCGCTCGCCAGTGCCCTCGCCAACGCGATGCGCTGACGCTGACCGCCGGACAAAGAATTCCCTTGCTCGGTGACTCGGGTTGCGAGGCCGAGCGGCAGTGCCGAGATCACTTGATCTGCCGCAGCAGCGGCGATGGCCTCGTCGTTGCGGCTGCCGATCGGTGCGACGGCGTCGATGTTGTCGCCGACTGTGCCGATGAACAGTGCCGCGTCGTGCGGTGCTGCCAGAACGTGAGTGCGAAGTTCGTCGATGTGCAGCTCGTGAATGGCGTTGTCGCCGAGATGAATTGTTCCGCTCGAAGGCTCGATTCGACGCGCCAGTGCGTCGACCAACGCATCCGCCCATGCGGCATTCTCGGTGACGATGCCGATGATCTCGCCGCGTTTGACGTCGAGATCGACTGGTGACGCTCCGGCCAACACGACGTCGCGCAGCGTCAGGAACTCGGAGTGATTCAGGGACACAGGTTCACCCGCGGGAGTCACAGCCTCGGTGGTCCCGAGAAGTGCTGCGACGCGGTTGGCGGAAGCACGCGCCCGTGCCAGACCGGCGCCGAAGTAGATGATGTCGATCAACGGACCCCGAAGGAACTGTGCCAGACCAACCACGGCAACGAATTCACCGACCGAGATGCTCCCGGACGCTGCCATCCGTCCGCCCACGTACGCGATGACGGCGAGGAAAGCGCCGGCGATCGCAACGTTGGCGGCGGAGTACATCGCTTGGTATCTCTGTGCGCGAAGGGTTGCTTCCAACGAAGTCCGGCTGGCTCCCCGATACCGCTGCGCTGCAGCATCTCCGGCGCCGATTCCGGAAAGGATTCGGAGTCCGGAGAGTAGATCTGCGGCTAGCGCGCCGGCCTTGGCGCCCTGCCATTGATCGGTTTCGGCTCGGCGTTCGAGCGGCCGACTGACCACCTGCATGAGAGCCAGCACCGGGGGAGTGCCGAGGATGACGAGCAGGCCGAGTGGCACCGAGATCACCAGTAGCGAAATCGCGGCGGTCAGCACTCCGCAGGCGGCCGCAAGTTTGGTGCTCAGCGTGTGCGTGAATCCGGCCACCGAACCCGCGTCGGATGTTGCAATCGAGTAGACCTCGCCCGGCATACGCCGCGGCGACATGCCGTGCGGATCGAGGCTTCGGCGCGCGATGTCCATCCGCAAGCGATGTGCTCCGTGCTCGCTGACGGAATCGGAGATGCGCGCCGCGAAGCGCCAACTGAGCAACAAGCCGGTGAAGAGAATTCCGAGAACGAGGATCCACTTTCCGAGTGCGGCGGCATCGCTGGTCGCCACAGCACGGTCGATGACCGCACCGATCACCACCGGCACCAACGCTTCCGCGACCTGGTGGCCGGTGAAGCCGACGGACGCGGCCGCCAGCTTGGCTCCGCGACCTTCGGAAGCGATCGCGCGTGTGATTACCTGACGCGGCGTGATCGCCGGGCTGGTTGGGGGACCGTTTGTCTCGGCCGAAAGAAGTGGTGTCGAAGGCACTGGGTCCACGCTAGGGATCGTGGGCGGTAGTCAGAAGTCACACCGGTGCCAATACTTGTCGTGAACAGGCCATACGTATTGCGTTGGCCGAATTGCGATAGTAGTTGGCCCCGTTGCAGCGGAGAAGGCATCGACTCATCGACGACACTGCAATAAATTAAGGTCTACCTTACTTAGCACGGGTTAACTATGTCCGGAAGTCGGATGGATCCTCGTGTTCGGGTCCGGTTCATGTTCCATCGATGTTGGAGATTGTTGTGAGTCTTGTGTTCGGCGAGGTACTTCACAAGGAGTACGTGACCCCGGGAATGGTTCGTATCGTGTTCGGTGGGGAGGAGCTGACCGCCTTCGAAACCACCGGTACCGGTGACGAATACCTGCGCCTCCACTTCCCGGTCCCGGCTACAGGCAAGTTCGTTCTTCCGGCGGAAGATCCGGATGCACCGCGCGGTTGGCGATACCCGGAGGGAGAGGAACCGTCCCCGTGCCAGCCGTACACCGTGCGACGGTTCGATTCCGAAACCAGCCGCATGACGATCGACTTCGTCGTTCACGAGGGTGGTATCGCCAGCGACTGGGCACAGAAGGCCGAGATCGGTGACAAGTTGGCGATCGGCGAGTCTCGTGGCCTCTACGAGCCCCCGGCCGACGCACGCTGGCAGGTGTTCGTCGCCGACGCGACTGGACTCCCCGCACTCGGGCGCTTGATCGAACAGTTGCCCGCCGGGATGTCGGCCAAGGCGATCGTCGAGGTGGTGGACGAGTCTCACAAGCAGCAGATCACCTCGGACGCCGACGTCGAGTTCATTTGGCTGGTCGGCAGTGGCAACGGTGTTGCACCGTCGAAGTTGCCGGACGCGGTTCGCGCGATGAACTTGCCCACCGAACTCGGATACGTGTGGGTTGCAGGCGAGAGCACGATGCTCCGTGACATCCGCAAGTACCTTCGCCACGAACTGAAGTTGCCGGGTGAGCAGTACAAGGTCATCGGCTACTGGACGTACAAAGCCGAGGTGTGGAACGCGAAGTACGAGGCCCTCGACGAAAGTGTCCGCGCGGCACTCGATGCGGCCTGGGAATCGGACCGCGACGAGGAAGAGATCCGCGACGAGGTCGAGAAGACTCTAGAGAGCGCCGGCTTGTGACCGTTGGATTCGACAAGAGTGCTGTCGACAGCGGTGCGGCGGACAAGAGTGCAGTCGACAAACACACCGAAGAACTGATCGACGAGTCGCTGCACGAGAAGCAGAAGCAACCGGACGGGCTGGTATCGACCAACTCTCGTCGTATGGCGGGTCTTCTGGTGTGCCTGGTGGTGCTCGCCGCCGTGCTCCTGCTGAGTATCGCGGTGGGATCGAAGACCATTCCGTTCGGGACCGTGATCGACGCGCTGGTGAACTACGACGACTCGAACGATCACGTGATCATCCGTGACCTGCGACTACCGCGTACTCTGCTCGGTCTGATAGTCGGTATGGCACTGGGTGTGGCCGGTGGCCTCATCCAGGCGATGACACGAAATCCCTTGGCTGATCCAGGAATTCTCGGTGTCAATGCCGGCGCGGGCTTCGCGATGGTCGTTGCCGTCGCGGTCTTCGGCTTGACCAGCATCTGGTCGTACATATGGTTCGCTTTCCTCGGAGCGGTGATAGCCACGGCGATCGTCTACACGCTGGGCTCGATCGGTCGAGGTGGTGCGACGCCCATTCGGCTGACGCTTGCCGGTGTTGCCATCGGCTCCGTGCTCGGCGGCATCTCGTCCGGGATCACCTTGCTCAACCCGACCGCCTTCGACCAGATGCGCCAGTGGAATGCCGGCTCACTCAGCGGGCGTTCGTTGGAAATCGTTCTCGCCGTCGCACCGTTCATTCTCATCGGGCTCTTCCTGGCGCTCGCGTTGGCGCGCCAACTCAACGCGGTGGCCCTGGGTGACGATCTGGCACGTTCGCTCGGTGCCAACATCACTCGTACTCGCATCCTCGGTGTCATCGCGGTGACATTGCTGTGCGGCGCGGCGACAGCTGCGGCCGGGCCGATCGGATTCGTCGGTTTGATGGTTCCGCACGTCGCGAGATGGTTCGTCGGACCGGATCAGCGATGGATTCTCCCGTACACGTTGGTGTGCTCGCCGATTCTTCTTCTCTTCTCCGACGTCGTCGGCCGAATCGTGCTGCGCCCGGGTGAACTTCAGGTCGGCATCGTCACGGCCTTCATCGGCGCTCCGGTGCTGATCATGCTGGTGCGTCGAAGCAAGGTGAGCGGTCTGTGAGCATCGATTTCGGGCGCGCCACCACGGTGGTGCGCTCACCCAAAGAAGGCTGGTCCGCGCGGATCGACGTCCGCACGGTCACAGTCTGCCTCGTCCTCGTTGCGCTTGCATTGGCCATCGGTGTCATCGCGCTCGGTAGTGGTGACTACCAAGTGCCGATCGGGGACGTCCTCGGTGCACTGTTCGGCGAAGCCCCCGCGCGTATCCACATGGTCGTCGTGGAATGGCGTCTGCCCCGAGTTCTGTTGGCGCTGATGCTCGGTGCGGCGCTCGGTATGAGCGGTGCGATCTTCCAATCGCTGACCAGGAACCCGTTGGGTAGCCCGGACATCATCGGCTTCAACTCCGGTGCGTACACGGGCGCTCTGGTGGTCATCCTCCTCATCGGTGGTACTTACTACGAGATCGCAGTCGGTGCTCTGGTGGGCGGAATCGCCACCGCAGCAGTTGTTTATCTCCTTGCGTACAAGCGAGGTGTGCAGGGATTCCGGTTGATCATCGTCGGTATCGCCATCAGCGCGATGTTGGGCTCGGTCAACACCTGGATGATCCTCAAGGCGAAACTTGACGACGCCATGGCTGCCGCAGTGTGGGGTGCCGGTTCGTTGAACGGCCTCGGCTGGACTCAGGTGTGGCCGGTGGTCGTCGTGCTGGCCATCCTCGTTCCGCTGATCCTGGTGTTGGGCAGGCGGATGCAGATGCTCGAGATGGGCGACGACGCCGCCAAGGCGCTCGGCGTCCGGGCCGAACCCACGCGGCTTTCCCTGGTTGTTCTCGGCGTCGCCCTGACGGCCATGGTGACAGCAGCGGCCGGTCCCATCGGGTTCGTCTCTCTTGCGGCTCCGCAGTTGGTGAGGCGATTGACCGGTAGTGCCGGAGTGACCCTGCTGCCGTCGGCAGCAATGGGTGGCGCGTTGCTGGTGGTCAGCGACTGGGTGGCGCAGCGAGCTTTCGCGCCGACACAGTTGCCGGTCGGCGTCGTCACCGTCTCCATCGGTGGCATCTATTTCGTATGGCTTCTCGCGCGAGAGGCACGTAAGCAGTGATCGGTGAAGGAACGAGGAACAGCGTGAACGAGACAAGTACGGCCGCCGTCGTGGTCGAAAGGACGAATCGGCTTCGCGCCGAGGACGTCACGATCGGTTACGACAAGCGCGTCATCTCGGAACACCTCGACGTCGAAATCCCCGACGGTGGCTTCACCGTCATCGTCGGTCCCAATGCCTGCGGCAAGTCGACGCTTCTGCGTGCGCTGTCCCGGTTGCTCAAGCCGACCACCGGCAAGGTCCTTCTCGACGGTAAGGCGATCACGTCGTACCCGGCAAAGGAAGTTGCGAGGCGACTCGGGCTTCTGCCGCAGACGTCGATCGCGCCGGACGGAATCAAAGTCGCCGATCTGGTTGCGCGAGGGCGTTATCCGCACCAGAAGCTGATCCGCCAGTGGTCCCGAGAGGACGAGGCCGCCGTCATCAAGGCGATGGAGGCAACCAAGGTCACGGATCTGTCGGCCAGGCCGGTCGACGAACTGTCCGGTGGTCAGCGCCAACGTGTCTGGGTAGCTATGGTTCTCGCGCAGCAGACTCCGTTGGTGCTGCTGGACGAGCCGACGACGTTCCTCGACATCGCGCACCAGATCGAGCTGTTGGAGCTCTGCCGCGATCTGAACGAGAACGACGGACACACGCTGGTGGCGGTGCTTCACGATCTCAATCACGCGTGCCGCTACGGAACTCACATCATCGCGATGAAGGACGGCGCGGTGGTCGCCGAGGGTCCGCCCGCGGAGATCATCACCGAAGAACTGGTGCAGGAGGTGTTCGGCATGGCGTGCCGCATCATCGACGATCCGGTTTCCCACACACCGCTGGTCATTCCGCTGGGACGCGAGCGTCAGCGAAACATCGAAGGAGCAAAGGTATGACACTCGTCCTGGATGCGCAGGTTACCGACACGGAGTGGGCTCAGATCGTCGACCGCATTTCGCGACGCCGATTCTTCGGTGGCGCAGCTGGTGTGGCCGCAGCATTGGCGCTGAGCGCCTGCGGAAGCTCCGATGGCGAATCCGACTCTGCCAGTGACACTCTCTCGTACACGTGGGCCGAGTTCAGCGGCGACGTTCCGCGCGACCCGAAGCGTGTGGTGGTGCTCGACGGCCGCGTCGACCTCGAATTCGCGATGATGATGGACTACCCGATCGTCGGATCGGGCAACTTCTGGTTCCCCGACGCCAAGGCAGGATTCCAGTTTCCCGGCCGCACCATCGAGGACGCGAGCTTCGTCAACGTCGCCGGCGACTTCTCCACCAACTTCGAGGCTCTGCTCGCTCTCGAGCCCGATCTGATCGTCATCACTGCGATCGGATACACCAGTGACTGGTACGGCACCGAGCGCTTGTCTTCCATCGCGCCGCTGTTGGTCGTCGGCGACGACGTCGAACCGATTGCCGGGCACCCGGTCGACTGGCGAGGTGCTCTGATGGCGCAGGCGAGCCAGCTCGACCGGGTGACGATCGCCGAGGCTTCCATTGCGGAGTACGACGACAAGCTCGCGAGACTGCGACCGATGTTGCAGGAGAAGCTGGGCGGAAAGAAGATCGTGTTCGGCGTTCAGACGCCGACGGGCTTCCTTGTGCATCAGCGGAATCTGCGAATCAGTGTTGCACTCGATGCCGGCCTCGACGTGCTTTTCCGTGACGACGACAATGCAGAGAACTCGTTCGAGTTGTCGTTCGAGCAACTCGACACCTTGGCTCCGGCGGATGTGATCATCGCCCAAGCACGCGATCAGGAAGCGCTCGACGCGATCAAGTCGCAGCCGACGTGGCAGCGGTTGCCTGCAGTTCAAGCGGGCAACGTGTTGACCAGCGACGCGCGATACAACCAAGGATTTGCGCTCACCGCGGCCATCTTCCTCGACGTTCTCGAGGAAGCGGCCGGACGAATCACTGCTGGGCAGTAATTCAGGCGACGTTGCGGGCCTGGTCGAGTAGTTGTGCAACCTGCTCGAACCAGGCGCCGTAATTGGCGTAGGTGTTGGGACGCTTGTCGTCGAAGTCGATCACCTGGTTCGCGGTCACCGCGGGCAGCTTGACGAACACGGGTGATGCCGCGAATGCCTCTGCCGACTTCGCGAACTGGAACACGATGTCCGCCGGATAGTCCGGTACCTGTTCCCAGCTGAGATCGGCCCAGCCCTTGTCGCCTCCCGGACCGGTGAACTTCACGCCCAGTTCCTTCAGGTACCCGAACTGAGCGAGCGCCGTTGTGCCTGCGTACAACTCGGAGCTGTCACCGTTCAGGGCGAGGACTTCGATGTCGTCGACCTTGGCCGCAGCAGTTCGGATGCGCTCTGCACCGGATTCGAATGCTTCCTTGCCCTCGCGTGCTGCGGCTGTGTCGGTGTTCCCGCCGAGTGCTTCGGCGAGTGAGGCGTACTCGTTCAACACGTCCGGTGTCGAGGCTCCGGAGAACTTGACGCCGACAAACGGTGCAACATTGTTGACGGTCTTGCCCATCGGCTCGTCCCACCAAGTCCATCGTGTCGGGTCGTCGCTGTTGCCGTACCCGATGACCAGGTCTGGGTCCAGCGCCGCAAGAGCTTCCGCGCTGAGTTCACCTTCACGGCCGACGACGGTCATCGTCGACTCGTCAGCGCGATCGGTGACGTCTGGATTGCCGACGCCGTAACCGAAGATGCCGACCGGCCGAATGCCGTAGTCCCACAGAGCCGCAGCGGAGTACGCGTCGACGACGATCCGCTCCGGGGCGTGGTCGAGGGTGATCGTGTTTCCGTATCCCGTTGTGTAACTCCAGGACTGGTCGGCAGACCTGGTCTCGGTAGAGGGCGCTGCGTCGCTACTTCCGCAACCGGCGAGTAGGAGCGTGGCGACGGCGGGTAGTGCGGCGAAGCCGGCGAGCCGGCGATTGATTTTCATGAGACCTTCCGAACATGGCGAAATAAGCTAGGTAAGCCTAACCTGACATGTCATTCGGGTGTTCTCGGGGTCAGTTGCCCTGCCACATCTGAAGCCATTCGCTCCAGGACGGGGGAGTGATCGTTGGTCGAGGTGTTCCGCCACGAAGTCCGTCGAGCATGAAGTCGAGATAGCGCGTGTGTATTTCGGTGGCTCGATCACCCTCGATCGGCAGAGTCGGCCGCAGATGCACTGTCATGAGCATGACGTCAGCAGCAGTGAAGTCGGGCGGGACTTCGCGAGCGTCGATGCAGACGTCGACCATCGATTGCAGTGCGGCCTCCAATTCTTCGGCGGCACGAGTGACTTCGGCGTGTTCAGGTAACTTGCCGCCGAGGACCGGAATGAGCGGTCCCACTGATTCGGTGAGATATCGCGAGAAGAACGTCTTCAATACGGCTTCATCGGTTTTCGCGGTGCTCATGCACTCTCGGGCGAGGGTGGCGAGGTGGTCGATCGCCCAGACGCGCAGGGATTGCGCCAGTTCCTCCTTGCCTCGGTATCGGCGATAGATGCTGCCTACTCCCACTCCGGCCCGGGTGGCAATTGCCGATACCGGTGCATTCCAACCCTGTTCGGCAAAAATCTCGCGCGCTGCTCGCAGTACGGTGACGTCGTTGTCTGCGGCTTCTCGGGCGCGTCCGGGGAGGCTCGCATTCTCTTTCGCCATTCCCACAGGCTAGCAATGCATGGTTTACTCAATCGGAACGGAGTGTTCCGTTCCGATTCGATTCATGATTGGAGGAAGGTGTCGATGACAACCTTGGCGGAGGCGCCCACGCGATCCGGGAGCCGGGTGATCGCCGCGCTTGCGGGGGCGGTACTCGTCTACTCGCTCATGCAGACCATGCTGGTACCGGCGTTGCCGGTGTTGGGTGAGCATTTCGACACGTCCGTGGCGGTGACCGGCTGGATCCTGACGGCGTACCTGTTGGCGGCCGCGGTGATGGCTCCGATAGTCGGCGCGATGGGTGACCGATTCGGCGACAAGCGAGTCCTGGTGATCGTCCTGATCATCTTCGCTCTCGCGACATTTGCCGCGGCAGCCGCCCCGAATATCGGGGTGCTGCTTGTCGTTCGAGCTGTCCAGGGAGTGAGCATGGCGAGCTTCCCGCTTGCGATGGCAGTACTGCGGAGAACGGTAGTAGGTCCCGAGTTGTCTTCAGGGATAGGTTGGCTCGCTGGGACTTTGGGAATCGGTGCCGGAAGTGCACTGGTGATCGGCGGTGTCATCCTCGAGTATCTCAGTTGGCAGTGGTTGTTCGTGATCACCGGGATCTTGATCGTGCTCGCATTGGTCGCAGTGGTGGCCGTGGTTCCGGGCTCGCATCGCCGCCCGGGTATGCCGACGGACTGGGCCGGTGCCGGCGCTCTGGCGTTCGGATTGGTGAGCCTGCTATTGGCGATCACGAAAGCCTCCGACTGGGGAGTTTTGTCGCTCGGATTCTGGGGTCTGGTGGTAGTCGCGTTCGTTTCGTTCGCGACACTGATTGCCGTCGATTCCCGCCACGACGCGCCGATCGTCGACATGCGAGTTTTTCGGGACAAGCCGATGATGATCACCAGCGCACTCACCCTGGTGTTCGGGTTCGTGCCGTACATTTTCTATCTCTGTCTGCCGCGGATCCTCCAGGCGCCGGAAACGTCCACGTATGGAAGCGGATTCACCGTTGTGCAGACCGGCTTGGCGCTCTTGCCCGCCGCTGTCCTCGTCTTTCTCGGTGGCCGCTTGACGCCGGCTCTCGCGCGGCGATTCGGGCCGCGGGTGCCCGCTGTCATAGCGCTGGCCCTCATGGCGGCGGGCGCAGTCGGACTCGCGATCTGGCCGAGTCCGGTGGTTGCGATCGTGGCGTTCTTTTCCCTCGTCGGATTGGGGAACGGCGTGGGGTTCGCGGTCTGTGCTCTGTTGGTTGCCTCGATCGTCCCGCCATCGGAAATGGCAGCAGCCAGTGGAGTCAACAGTGTGATCAGAACCGTCGGTTCGGCGGTGGGCGCCCCGGTGACCACAGCGGTCCTGGCGATCGGCATTTCCGGCGACTCGTTCGCGCTGGCGTTCGTGATGGGTGCCGTCATCAGTGTTGTCGCCTGTCTGCCGGCGATTGCACTTCCAGCGACGAGGACTGCACAAAAGGCGTGACTTATTGTAGGCTCCCCTAATCGAGACAGCGTGTAACTAAAGCGGGGAGAGAAGGATGCGGCAGCAGTGGGGCCTGCGAGCAACGGCACTCGCAGCGACAGCAACGGCGCTTGTCGGTTGCTCCGTGGGCGGCGATGACGCAGACGCATCGGAAACAGGCGAGTCGTCGGCCGTACCTGCACCTCAGAAACTGCTCGCACTGGACGAGTTCGCAGCGCTCAACGCACTCACGCTCGGGGTCAAGCCCGATACGGTCTTCGCCACGCTGCAGTCGCAGGCGGCGAAGGAGATATTGCAGAGTGAGGGGATCGAGGTCGTCGACAAACCGACGTTCTTCCAATCACCAGATGTGGAGCAGATCGCGGCCGTTCATCCTGACCGAATCCTGCTCAGTGATGTCGGCTCGTTGACGTCGATCACCTTGCAGGCCAACGAGATTGCCCCGACGACGGTGCTCGCCTATGCGGCGCCGTGGCGCGAAGTTCTGAATACCGCGGCGACGGCACTGGGTCGAGAGTCCGAAGCTCGCGAAATCGTGTCGAGGCTCGAGACCAAATTTGCCGAAGTATCCGGAACGGTCGAGGCGCAACCGCAGACGCTGTCAGTGCTGGTGGGATTCTCCGGCGGCATGTACACCGTCATCCCACAGTCGCCGATGTCCTCGATCATCGAGGAAGCCGGTTTCGGGCGCCCGCAAGCCGAACTCGACGCGAAGATCGGCCCCAACACAGGTGTTGCCACGTCTTCGGTGTCAGGCGAGGAGGTCGGACAGCACGCGGCGGACGCGATGGTGGTGACCTCGGGCAACATCTACGACGGCGCTCTAGTTCACGCAAATCCACTGTTCAACGAGATCTCCGCAGTGAAGGCCGGACGCACAGTGGACGTGAGCGGTGAACTTTGGTTCGGCAGTTATCCTTTCGCGGTCTACTGGATCCTCGAAGACCTCGAGGCTCTTGCCGATCGCACTCTCACCGGCGCGGAACTCCAAGGCCGCATCGCATCCGACGCCGACGCAGTTACCCGATGGAAGGCGTTCTCGAAATGACGACGACAGAGGCTACGAAAGCAGACATTTCATCTGAGGAGGCCGACGTATCACAAGGAGCGGCGGCCGAAGCCTCGCAAGCCAAAGCTGAAGCGGCGGCGCACAAGAGCGCGCTTCGCGAACTCCTTGCGCCAGTTCGTACACGGACCACCATCGCGATGGTGATGCAGGTGATCGCCGCGGTCGCGGCCATCGTGCCGTACGTGGCCATCGCCGAGTTGGGTAAGACGCTGATCGTGGGCGGCGACATCGACTCGTCTCGCGTCTGGACGATCGTGTGGGTGGTCGTCTTCGGTCTGGGTATGCGTGCGTTCTTCGGAGGCGGTGCATTGATCGTGACGCACTTCGCCGATGTCAATCTTCAAGCTGTGCTTCGGCGTCGAATCGCAGCGACACTCGGTCGACTTCCACTGGGCTGGTTCACCTCCCACTCGTCCGGAACCGTGCGAAAAGCCGCGCAGAACGACATCTCCGATCTCCACTACCTGGTTGCGCACAGCGCCGTCGAGACCACCGGCGCCATTGCGGTGCCGCTCGTCGGGCTCGGCTACGTGATCTCGATCGACTGGCGTCTGGGACTGGTCGCGATTGCCACCCTCCCGATCTACATGATCGCCTACGCGATGATGACCAAGGACATGGCCGTCAAGATGAGCCGGATGAATGAGGGCATCGCGGCCATCAGCAACACCATCGTCGAGTTCGTCACCGGCATCGCAGTGGTCAAGACCTTCGGTCAGGACAAGCAGTCACATTCTCGATACCGCGACGCTGCCAAGGCGTTTGCCGTCTCGTACGAGGGCTGGGTTCGCCCGATGCTCCGGACCGAGGCGCTGGCCTCGATTGCGTTGAGCGCACCGGTTGTGCTGGTGGTCAACCTTGGCCTCGGCTCGTGGTTCGTTCACTCCGGATGGGTGTCACCCGTCGATGTGCTGACCAGTTCTCTTGTCGCGATGGTGATTCCGGTGTCGGTGACGACCATCGGTTTCGGTATGCAGGCTCGCCGTGAGGCAGCCGCCGCTGCGGCGCGACTGATTGCGCTGTTCGCAACCGACGCTCTGCCGGAAACCGATCATCCGAAAAAGCCTGTGGGGAACGAAGTTCGATTCTCCGGAGTCTCCTTTGCATACGACGACGGCGCCGACGTCCTGTCCGACATCGATCTGACGCTGCCGGAGGGCACGGTGACGGCGTTGGTCGGACCTTCGGGTTCGGGTAAGTCGACGCTGGCAACGCTGGTTCCGAGGTTCCACGACGTGCGTGCCGGATCCGTGGCCATCGGTGGTGTCGACGTCAGGGAAGTCGCTACCGACGAGCTGTACCGCCACGTCGGATTCGTCCTGCAGGACGTGCAGCTGGTCGAAGCGACCGTGCTCGACAACATTCGGCTTGCCCGACCGCAGGCGACTTCGGCCGAGGTGAAGGCCGCTGCCGCAGCCGCGCAGATCGACACCCGAATCGAAGCGCTCCCGAGAGGGTACGACTCCGTGGTCGGGGTCGACGCCAGATTCTCGGGTGGTGAAGCCCAAAGAGTCTCCATTGCGCGTGCGATTCTCGCGGACACTCCTGTTCTCGTGCTCGACGAAGCAACCGCGTTCGCCGATCCGGAGTCCGAAGCCGATATCCAGGAGGCGTTGTCGCGCTTGACGGTCGGCCGCACCGTGCTGGTGATCGCGCACCGATTGGCTTCGATCGTGAGTGCCGATCAGATCGTGGTCCTCGACGCCGGACGGATCGTGGAGAAGAGCACGCACGATCAGCTTGTGGCGAGTGGTTCAACCTATGCGCGGATGTGGGCGAGTCACAGTCGGGCCGACTCGATTGAACACAGTCGGGCCGACTCGATTGAGCACAGTCGGGCCGACTCGATTGAACGCAACACCGCAGGTAAGTCTGACGCAGCAGGAAAGGCCAACTCATGATTCGCGACCTCTTCCGGATACTCGGCCCGCAGAATCAGGGCCGTTATCGCGAGTTCCTGGTGTGGGCAGTGTTGTACGGCGTGATGCAGGGTTTGGCAGTGGCGCTTCTGGTCCCTGCGGTGCAGGCACTGTTCGATCAGAGCTGGGGCAGTTTCGTTCGGTGGCTCGCCGCCATGGCCGTATGCGCTGTGATCAGTTCGATTGCGCACTACCTGCAGGCGATGAAGGGTTTCGAGTCGGCCCTCACTCTGCTGCGGACGATGCATCTGCGCCTGGGAGATCATCTCGTCACTCTGCCGCTCGGCTGGTTCGGCGCCGGCCGACTCGGGCAGGTATCGCAGGTTGCCAGCAAGGGCACCATCTCGGTGATGGGGGCCGCTGCGCACCTGATGACACCGATCATCTCCGGAATTGCCAGCCCGGCAACCATTGTCGTGTGCATGTTGTTCTTCGACTGGCGGCTCGGGCTCGCGCTGGTAATCAGCGTTCCGATTCTCTTCGCGGCAGCACGATTTGCCTCGACGATGACTGCCAAGGCCGACGATCGGGCTCATGCAGCGGCCGTCGAATCGAACAATCGAGTGCTCGAATACGCGCGTTGCCAACCGGTCCTGCGTGCTTTCGGACGCACCCACGGGGTGTACGAACCGCTCGACGACGCGATCGAAGCGCAACACACTGCGGGTCGTTCACAACTGTGGTTCGTGGTGATCGGGTCCGTGGTCAACGGGATCGCCCTGCAATTCGTGTTCTCTGCCGTGATCATCTTGGGCGCGTTCCTCGCGCTCGGCGGCGACATCGATCCGGTCACGTTGATCGCGCTACTCGGACTGACCGCACGGTTCATCCAGCCGCTGGGTGAGATCGGCGAGTTCGGCGGTGCAATCAGAATGGCACGCAATGAAATCCGGCGAATGTCCGAGATCCTCGAAGTTGAACCAATGGTCGAACCCGATACCAGCGGGACGGCGACGGGGGAGACGGCAGTGCAGTTCGACGCCGTCGACTTCGGATACGCGGACGGTGGGCAGGTTCTGCGAAACATCTCCTTCGACGTGCCACGGAAGTCGTTGACGGCGTTGGTCGGTCCGTCAGGGTCCGGCAAAACCACCGTCACCCGGTTGATCTCGCGCTTCTACGACGTCGACTCCGGTGTGGTGCGTGTCGGCGGCGTCGACGTGCGGGACCTCACGAGTGCCGACCTGATGTCGCAGCTGTCTCTGGTCTTCCAGGACGTGTACCTCTTCGACGACACGTTGATCGCGAACATCCGCCTCGGCCGCCCCGAAGCCACGGACGAGGAAGTCTTCGACGTGGCTCGGATCGCGGGCGTCGCGGAAATCGTCGAGCGGCTTCCGCGGGGTTGGGACACCCGTGTCGGTGAGGCCGGGACGGCACTGTCCGGTGGAGAGCGGCAGCGGGTCTCCATTGCGCGCGCACTCCTCAAACGCGCACCTGTCGTTCTGCTCGACGAGGCGACGGCCGCGCTCGATCCCGAGAACGAGGCACACGTGCAGCGTGCGATGCAAGAACTCGTCAGGGAAAGCACACTGCTCGTGATCGCTCACAAACTGTCGACCGTCGTGGCCGCAGATCAGATCATCGTGCTCGGTGACGACGGATCGATCGTCGAAGTGGGAACCCACGAAGTTCTGCTCGCAGCCGGTGGGAACTACGCCGCGTTCTGGAACCAGCGCCACCGTGCGTCGGGATGGCGGTTGGTAGCGGGCTGAGCAGGTGGCAAGCTGAGCAGAATGCAGACCGGAAAGAAGACGGGGCGGCCGCCGACGTTGTCGACAGTGGACATCGTCGAGGCCGCCCTGGCCGGTGATCTGAGTGAACTGACCATGCCGAGCGTGGCAAAGCGGCTGGGCGTCAGTCATTCTGCACTTTATCGCTACTTCGCAGACCGCGAAGCGCTGCTGCGTGCCTGCTCGGATCATGTTGTGCGTCAGACTGTATGGCCCGATACGAATCGTCCGTGGCGCGAATTCCTGAAGGATTTCTGCGACGTTCTGTGGTCCTCGTTCGAGCGCTATCCAGGTCTGGCCCAGGTCGGGCTCGCAGTTCCGGGCACGCCGCCGGCGATAATCGAGATCGTGGAGAAACTGGTCGGTTCGTTGACTGCGCAAGGCTTCACACCCCACGATGCGATATTGGCGGTGGACTTCATCTCCGAGGTGACCATGACGCAGTTCGCAATGATGGCGGCGATGGACAAGACCGTCAGCTCCGCCGATTCACGTTCCGCGCGACAGGCGTATCAGGAAAGTTGGAATGCATCGGAGTCGTTGATCGAGGGTATCGGCGACGAATCGACGTGGCACGGGCGAGGTTGGTTGGACGAGAAGATCACGATCATGCTCGACGGCCTGGAAAAGCGTGTTATCGGCTGACATTTCTACTAGCTTTGAGAGTAATGCCCGTTTCGGCGTGATACAGGCTAATGTGCACACATAGGACGGGTGGTTGCTGCACCGGGAGGCGGGGATCATGGATCTCGAAGCGATTGTTCTCATCCAAAGACTCAAGTACCGATACGCACGCGCCTTGGACACCAAATCGTGGGTCGAATTCGCCGACACTCTGACCGTCGACGCCACCGCGATCTACGGAGAACAACTCAGTTTCGATTCCCGAGATTCGTTCGTCTCCTTCCTCGAGAACACTCTCGGATCACACATCATCACCGAACATCAGTGCGGGCAACCCGAGATCGACGTCGACGGAGACACCGCAACCGGGATCTGGTGCCTCGCGGACACAGTGGTAATCCCCGAAGACGGCATGCTGCTTCGCGGATCGGCCTTCTATCACGACAGATACACCCGCTGCAGCGACGGTGAATGGCGAATCTCCCACACGAGCTACGAGCGGACCTGGGAATCGGTGGTGGCGCTCGCCGACATGCCGAGTTTCCGATTGACGTCCAACAAGTGGGCGCTGCTGCAGCAACCGTCGTTCGGCGACTCGGTCGTTCGCAACGTCTCCTGAGGCCACCCGCGATTAGAGTCGGCTCATGGTTGATGCAGATTTTTCGCTGCCTGACGTACGGACGTGGATTCGCGGTATCCCCGCACTGACCGGAACTCCGCCGCCCGCGCCTGAACATTTTCCGGAAAAGCCGGGGGAGTTGTTCCTCGACTGGCTCCGCGCGGCCGTGGCCTTCGGCGTCGTCGAGCCACACGTGTGTGCGCTCTCGACCGTGGACGGCGACGGTATGCCTGATTCTCGCTTCCTCATCCTCAAGGACGTGAGCGAGGGTGGGTTCTGGTTCTCTGGTTCAGCTGCTTCGCCGAAAGGTGTTGAGCTGAAAGAAAATCCGCGAGCATCGCTCGCCTTCTACTGGCGCGAGACGGGTCAACAGGTCCGGATTCGCGGAACGGTTCGCGAGGGCGACGACGCACTTCGACGCCGAGACTTCGTCGAACGCTCCGTCACCGCGCGAGCGGTGGCGACGGCAAGTAAGCAGAGCGAGGTGCTCGAAGACTTAGGGGCGTACGACGCGTCGGTGGCCGCTGCGGAAGCAAGAATCAGCGACGACCCAGGGTTCGTGTCGAAGGACTGGCGTGCGTGGTGCCTCGAGCCGGAGTCTGTCGAGTTCTGGCAGGCAGACTCCGGGCGTCGGCATCAGCGGTGGTTGTACCGGCGCGGCTCGGACCGAGCATGGACACGAGCAGTGCTGTGGCCCTAAGCGACAGCTGGGTCGAGCTCAGCTGGCGCTGATTTCCGGTGAAACGAGGTTGACGACAATCGACTGTCCGCCCAGCTTGGCGTGGATTTCGGGATGTTCGAACCCCGAGGACAACAGGTAGCTGCCGAGCATCGTGAGCAACTCGTCCAGATCCGTCGTGGGGTCGGAGGAATGTGTGCTCGAGGGTGAGGCCTGATTTGCGATGAGTTCGGTGTGGGTGAGTCGACCGGCCACTCGAACGGCGGCTACGCCCATCGCGTCGCGACGTACGACGGTACGACTCCGAGTTTCGAGCGTCCTCGATGATTCGCGTGTTGAAGCTGGCACTGAAAGGTCCTCTCCGCTGCTGTGTGCGGCCGTGGTTCGGGCAGGAAGCGGAAACGTGAATGCATCGGATTGCTTGGGTGCGGTCGACAGAAAATCCGCTGTGGCGGTGGGACTGGTGGAACCGTTACCCGTGGAAAGGTTGCTCCCAGAACCATTGCTTGCAGAACCATTGCTTGCAGAACCATTGCTTGCAGAACCATTACTTGCAGAACCATTACTTGCGGAACTATTGGCTCTCGATCCGTTGCCGGAACCGTTGGGGCCCGCTATTCCGTGAGAATTCTTGTCTTCCATTGTTTCGCTCCTGATGCCCGTAAACAGACCGCCGGTTTGCTTAATCGACGCAAACATACCAGGAGTTGGTTTACGGTCACACCCCTTGTGGAGTTCGGCGTTGAATGCGCAGCCACATTGCGAAGCCCCACAGGACGAAGAATGCATAGACCAGATAGAGGATCGCCGAAGGGTAATAGCCGGCTCGGAAAAGAAGGGGAACACCAACGGCATCGACGCCGATCCAGATGAGCCAGAATTCGGTCCAGCCGCGCGCCATGCCGTATGTCGCGAGGATGGAGCCGGTGAAGATCCAGGCCTCCGCCCACGCTCCGTACGAGCCGAGGAGGTCGAAGATCCAGGCGAAAGCGATTGTGCCGCTGGTCATGACGGCGATCATGGCGACGCGCTCGCGAGTTGTCGCCCAATGGGGCAGGACTGCGCGACCGGAGTCGCGTGCCCCGCGTCGCCACTGAGTCCACCCGTAGACGCTGACGGTGATGAACAACAACTGACGGCCGGCCTGGCCGTAGAGATTGAGCTCTTGCGGCGTGTGGAAAAGTGCGCCCATGAACACCGTGAACAACAAGGCATTTCCGGCTATACCGACGGGCCACGCCCATACCGAGCGTCGCGCGCCCGCGATCGCGGAGCCGATTCCGAACGCGTTTCCGATGATCTCTCGCCAGAGAATCGTGGCGCTGCCGATGTGCAGTTCGGCGTCGAACAGCGCCTCGATCAGGCTCATCAGTCCGCAGCAGCGACGAGGGGTTCGAGCGTCAGATCCGGGAGTTCCTTCTGGATGTACTGCAGGCGCCACTTGTCACTGACCAGGGCGAGCAGAACACCGTCGGAACGGGTGAAGACCTCCACACCTCGTTGACGGTTCAGTTCGACCTCGGACGCGGCGTCGGTACGGCGAGCCAATGCGTAGCCGAGCGGTTCCATCTTGGCCTCGACGTTGAACTCGGCCTTCATGCGTGCTGCGACGACCTCGAACTGCATCGGGCCGACGGCCGCCATGACGGGGGAGGCGTCGCCGCGGATGTCGTTGCGGAGAATCTGGACGACGCCCTCGGAATCGAGTTGGTCGACAGCACGGCGGAACTGCTTGTACTTGCCGGCGCTTTCGGCGCGCAGGATCGAGAAGTGTTCCGGCGCGAACGACGGGATCGGCGGGAACTCCACCTTCTTCTCGGTGTACAGCGTGTGGCCGGGTGCGAGTGCGGTGGCGTTGACGAGGCCGACGACGTCGCCGGGGAACGCGGATTCGACGGTGGAACGTTCACGTCCGAATACCGTCTGGGCGTACTTGGTCGTGAAGGGCTTGCCGGTTTGGGCGTGTGTGACAACCATGCCGCGCTCGAACACGCCGGAGACGATGCGCATGAACGCCAGACGGTCGCGGTGCGCGGTGTCCATACCGGCCTGGACCTTGAAGACGACCGCACTGAACGGATCGGTGACCTCGCGCGGCTTGCCGCTGAGGTCTTCGCGCCCACGCGGCGGCGGCGCCAATTCGACGAGGGTGTCGAGGATCTGGCGGACGCCGAAGTTGAGCATCGCGGACGCGAAGATCACCGGGGAAGTCTGACCGGCGAGGAACATCTCCTGATCGTGGTCCTGGCCGGTAGCGGAGAGCAGTTCACTCTCCTCGGCCGCGGTCTCCCACTCGGAGCCTTCCTTGGCGAGCGCCGCGTCGGCGTCCATGACCTCTTCGGGGGCGATCTTCGCGCCGCCTGCGGTGCGGGTGAAGCGGACGTACTCGCGAGCCTCACCGTCTTCACCGCGCCGCAGCAGTCCGCGGAAGTCGCCGGCGATGCCGACCGGCCAGTACAGGGGGGTGGGCGTGAGGCCGATCCGTTCGCTGATCTCGTCGAGCAGTTCGAGAGGAGTCTGACCGGGACGGTCCCACTTGTTGATGACGGTGATGACCGGAATGCCGCGGTGACGACACACCTGAAACAGCTTGAGCGTCTGCGGTTCGAGGCCCTTGGCAGCGTCGATGAGCATGACCGCCGCGTCGACGGCGGTCAGGACGCGGTACGTGTCCTCGGAGAAGTCGGAGTGACCGGGGGTGTCGACGAGGTTGATGACGTTGATCTGCTCGTCCGGGGTCTCGGACGAGTGGTAGTTGAACTGCAGTGCGGTGGAACTGACGGAAATGCCGCGGGCCTTCTCCATCTCCATCCAGTCCGAGACCGTCGACTTGCGGCCTGCCTTGCCGTGGACGGCTCCTGCCTCCGAGATCTTCTTCGCGTGCAGTGCCAGCGCTTCGGTCAGCGTCGACTTTCCGGCGTCGGGATGCGAGATGACGGCGAAGGTGCGGCGACGCTCTGCCTCTGCGGACAGGCCCTTGGTCGTCGTCGTGACCGCGACCGACCCGCTCTCGGTTGAATCGGGGCCTTCGGTGTCGGACTGGACAGTCGAGTCGGAAGGGACGGTCGAGTCGGACGGGGTAGTCAACGAAGAACCTCTCGAAGTGGGCGTCGGTGCCGGCGACGTGCCGGTGCGCGGACAGGTGGAGAGTGCGGCAGCACAACAGAGAAAGGATACTCGCAGACCACGATGCAATAGCCACTGCGGCGTAACACTCGGCGAACGATCGCTGATTATCCATGTATGTGTGTGTTCGAACACACAGCCATTTGTGTCCTGCGAAGAGTTGCACTGATCGAAGAGTGACACTGACCGAGGAGTTGCGTTGAGCAAGTTCACCGAAGAGATGTATGCGACCGCCGCAGTCACCGACCGCGGCCTGGTGACGGGAGAGCCGGACAACGCTTTCCGTCAGACCTGGGGCGACATCCACCAGGAGGCTCGGCGCATGGCCGGCGGCCTGGCCGAGGTCGGTATCGATCGCGGCGTCGCGATCGGCATTCTCGCCGGACAGCCCGTCGACATCGCACCTGCCTGCCAGGCGACGTGGATGCGCGGTGCGTCGGTGACGATGCTGCATCAGCCGACCCCCCGAACGGATCTGGGCGTCTGGGCTCAGGACACCGAGACTGTGATCGACATGATCTCCGCGAAAGCCGTCATTCTGGGTGCGCCCTTCGACGCGGCCAAGCCGCTCCTCGAAGAGCGTGGCATCACCGTCGTGACGGTGGACGAGCTTCGCAGCGGAACGTCGATCGATCCCGTGGAGACGGCCGAATCGGATATCGCACTCCAGCAGTTGACGTCCGGTTCCACCGGTTCGCCCAAGGCCGTGCAGATCACGCACGAGAACTTCTACACAAATGCCTACGCCATGATCAACCGCATCAAGTTCTCCATCGAAGACGACGTGATGGTGAGCTGGCTTCCGCTCTTCCACGACATGGGCATGGTCGGTTTTCTCACGGTTCCGATGCAGGTGGGCGCAGAGGTCATCAGCATCACGCCGATGGATTTCCTGCGTACCCCGGTGCTGTGGGCCGAACTGATGGGCAAGTACGGCGGAACCGTCACCGCCGCACCGAACTTCGCGTACTCGCTCTTGGCTCGTCGACTCGCACAGGCGGAAGACGGGGCAGTCGACCTGTCCAGCGTCCGATACATGTGGAACGGCGCCGAGCCGGTGGATCCCGAAACGATGGATGCACTCGCCGAGGCAGGTGCGCGTTTCGGTTTGAACCCGACTGCGCTGGCGCCCGTGTACGGAATGGCGGAAACCACGCTCGCCGTGTCGATTCCGGATCCCGATCAAGGTCAGGTCCTCGACTACGTCGATCCAGACTTTCTCGAATCGATGTCTCGAGCGGTGCCGTCCAATCGCCCCAACGCTCGTGCCCTCGCCACACTCGGCAAGATGGTGCCTGACCTCGAGGGACGCATCGTCGACCGTGACGGTCAGGTGCTTCCGGCCCGCGGTGTCGGAATCATCGAGGTTCGCGGCAAGGCAGTCACTCCCGGGTACGTCACGGTCGACGGACACAAGCCGGCCCAGGACGCCGACGGTTGGCTCGACACCGGTGACGTCGGGTACTTCACCGAGGAAGGACTGGTCGTGGTGTGCGGGCGTGTCAAGGACGTCATCATCATGGGCGGCCGGAACGTGTACCCCACAGACATCGAACGGGCGGCCGGAACCGTTGCCGGTGTGCGTCCCGGAAACGCCGTCGCGATTCGTCTCGACGCCGGCCAGAAGCGTGAGAGCTTTGCAGTCGCCGTCGAGACCAACGCTTTCGAAGATCCGGAAGAGGTCAAGCGTATCGAACGCGAAGTGGTCCACGCCGTGGTTGCCGACGTCGGTGTCCGACCTCGCGCCGTTGCGGTCCTGGGTCCCGGCAGTATCCCGAAGACGTCGTCGGGGAAGCTCCGCCGCGCGAATTCGGCTGCACTGCTGGGTAACTGACCGTCAGTGCAGGCGGTTCTGTGCGGCTTCCAACCCGAGTTCGAGCAGTAGCTCCACTGCATCCGCAGCCTCTTCGCATACGAGATCGAGTTCTTTTCGCTCCGTGGACGAGAACGGCTTGAGAACGTAGTCCGCCGGGTCCATGCGGCCCGGCGGACGACCGATCCCGACGCGCGTGCGCAGGTAGTCCTTGGTGGTCAACGAACTCGAAATGGACCGCAGGCCGTTGTGGCCGCCTTCGCCGCCGCCGAGTTTGAGTCTGATCGTCCCGAAATCGAGATCCAGTTCGTCGTGGACGACGATGATGTTCGCGGCGTCGACCGAGAAGAACCGTGCGAGACCGGCGACAGCGCCACCCGAGAGATTCATGTACGAGCGTGGTTTTCCGAGAATCACGCGCCGGCCGGCGAGGCGACCTTCGACGATTTCGGCACCACTCTTCTTGTGTACGTTGAACTTTCCGCCCATGCGCCCGGCAAGGGTGCCGGCGACCATGAAGCCGACGTTGTGCCGGGTCTTCTCGTACTGGGGGCCGGGATTACCCAGGCCGATGACGAGGGCGGTATCTGTGCTCAACGGACGCTACTTTCTGGCTTGATTTTTCCTGCTACGCACGAACGGCGCGTCACTCCGAATCGGAATGACGCGCCGCGCGCAGTGAGTTCTGTTGGAACCGAGAGGATCAGGCCTCTTCTGCAGCCTCGTCGGCGGCGGGAGCTTCTGCGCCCTCTTCGAGGTCTGCCTCGGTGGGTGCAGCAACGACGTTGACGATCAGGGTGTCGGCGTCAGCCTGCAGGGTCGAGCCCTTGGGCAGTTCGAGCTGGCTGGCCAGGATCTGGGTTCCGATCTCGAGACCCTCGACCGAAACCTCGATCTGCTCGGGGATGTGAAGCGCGTCGGCCTCGATGGAGATCGTGGATGCGTCCTGCGCGACCATCGTGCCTGCAGCAGCATCGCCGACGACGATGACGTTCACGTCGATCGTGACCTTCTCGCCCTTCTTGATGACGAGGAGGTCGGCGTGCTCGATGTAGTTGCGGATGGGGTGCACGACGACCGACTTGGTCAGTGCAACCTGCTCCGTGCCCTCGATGTCGAGGGTGAGGATGGCGTTGGTGCCGTGTGCACGGAGGATGGCGGCGAAGTCGCGAGCCGGCACATTGAGGTGGCGGGGATCTTCACCGTGGCCGTACAGAACCGTGGGGACCTGGCCGTCACGACGTGCGCGGCGAGCTGCGCCCTTGCCGAATTCGGTGCGGACGACGGCGACGAGGTTGTTTTCTTCAGACATGATGAAACGGCTCCTACAACTCACGGGGTTCGTGCTCGGTCTACTGACGTGTGGTTTTGCCTGCGGCAAGGCGGACAGGCGCGCACACGGCCAGGAGCGAAACGCTCGAGCTGAGCCGTAGCCGCGTCGATCACGGTAAACCTGCAACGTGTGGAACTGCTGCGATTCACCCTCGCCGAGACAACTTTGGATACGTTACCGGAGTTTGCTCCCGGCCGCTAATCGCAGGTGGTGGGGACCTGGCCGTGTGGACGTGGTTCGCGTCACATCGAAAGCGGTAGCCTGACGGAGTGACCACCGTGGGGAACGCTCCCGAAGGCAGTCGGCTCGGTGCCGTCGTGCCGGGTACCGACCTGTCGCAGCATGCTCGCCTACTCAGTCGGGTGCACGACGCAGTTCTCTCCGGCCAGGAACCACCGGCGCAGCCGCGGACCGTCGTGGCGCGGTCGTGGTCGAGGGTGGCCGCCGGCGGGCTCACGCCGGATCACTGCGGTGCGTCTACTGTTGCCGATTTCTCCGAGTTGGAGGCGAGGCGTTCGCGTACCGCGCTGCGAAGCGTTCTGCCCGAACTGCGAACCACGCTCACCGAGGTCGCCGAGGACGCGGGCTTCATCGTGGTCGTTGCCGACGCCGACGGTGTCCTGCTCTGGCGCGAAGGGGCGAAGACCGTCAAACGTGCGGCGGACGCTCTCGGGTTCGCGGAAGGCGCACGCTGGTCGGAGCAGTCGGTGGGGACCAACGCGATAGGTACCGCGCTGATCGAAGACTCTGCGGTGCAACTCTTCTCGGCCGAGCACTATGCGCCCACGCATCACAATTGGTCGTGTACCGGCTCGCCCGTGCACGACCCACGGACGGGCGAGATCCTGGGCGTGGTGGACATCAGTGGATCCGCAGCTTCGGTTCATCCCACCACCGTCGCGCTGGTGCGCACCGCGGTTCGCCTCGCGGAGGCGACGCTGTGGCGCGAGCACGCAGCTTCGCTCGAGCGCCTGCGCTCGCGCGCGGCGCCGTTGTTCGCGGCAGGCACAGGTCCGGCATTGGTGGTCGACGAGTTCGGCTGGGTAGCCGGCGCCAGCGGGATTGCCGCGCCCGACCGTGTGGCAGCACCCAGTGCGGGAAAGCCCGTCATCGTGCCAGGTCTGGGGATGTGTCTGCCTGAGCCGCTGGGAGACGGCTGGCTGTTGCGCACCGGCGTCGGCGGGCCGTTGATCGAGCTGGAGCTGGCCCTCGGAGCATCGCCGCAGGTGACGGTGCGTGGTGACGCCAACTGGACGCGCGCGCTTTCGCCGCGTCACGCTCAGATCTTGCGGGCACTGGCAGCCGTCGGTTCGGCAGGTGTGGATGCCGCAGGCCTGAGCGAAGTGCTCTTCGGTGATCGCGAGCATGTCGTGGCAGTGCGCGCCGAGGTGTCCAGACTGAGGAAACACCTCGGCGCAGTCCTGCAGACTCAGCCGTACCGCTTTGCCGAGGGCGTGCGAGTTGTGGTGATCTAGCGCGCCGCGCTGATTCCGGCACGACGTCCGAAGAAGCTGCCGTCGCCGAGACTTGTCCCGCTGGCGTAACCGCCCGCACAGACACCGGACGTGCAGCGACCCGCTGCGAACAGTCCGGGGATCGGCGCACCCGAGACGTGCAGAACCTCGGAATCGACGGTGGTCTTCAATCCTCCCAGCGTGAATCCGCCTGTGCGGCCACGGAGATCGATTGCCGCGAACGGGCCGACGATCGGCTTCACCCACTCGGACTTCTTGCCGAGCACCGGATCCGAACCTTCAGCCGCGTGCCGGTTGTAGAGGTCGACGGTGGATTGCAGCGATCCGGCGGGCAATCCCATCTCGCCTTCGAGTTCCTCGACGGTCTCCGCCACCCAGCTCGGCTGCGCCCGCAACTGTGCACTGGACGATTCGGCATTCATGCCTTCCTCGTACGCAGCTTCGTCGATCACGAGGAATGCCTGGTTGTCCTGCTGGAACAGCGTTGCCTGGCCGATGCGGCCGGGGTAGGTGTCCTCGGGGATGTATCGCTGACCGCGGCCGTTGACAAGAATGCCGCGCACCATCAACTGCGGGTCGCAGAAGAACGCGACCTCGGTGGCGTCCATGTGTGCGGTGTCGGCGCCGAGTGCCTGACCGATCTGGATTGCGCGGCCGTCGTGCGCCTCGATGGAGGCCGCCGGGTGGCCGAAGATACGCGGTGCGTTCGAGCGCACCATCTCGTTGTTGTACGCGAAGCTGCCCATCGCCAGCACGACGCCCTTGCGTGCGCGAATCGCGACGTCTTTGCCGTAACGCTTGGCGACGACGCCGACAACCCGATCGCCGTCTACCACCAGAGTTTGGACGCGCAGATCGTATTCTGCTCGGACACCGAGCTTTTCGGCCGTCTCGACGAGTGGCTTCATCAGCATGTAGCCGCCGCCCTTCTCGCCGGTGTTCTTCTCGGACATCTGCGGAACGTGTCCGCGGGGCGCGGGATCGACGAGGGTGTTGAACGGCGCGGCGTTCTCGCCTCCCGAGTACATCAGGCCGTCGTCGTACGGCGGTTCCCAGCCGGGCTGACCCCAGAACGATTCCTTGAACGGGACCCCGGCGTCGACGAGCCAGTTGTAGTGATCGACGCTGCCCTCGCAGTACGCGTCGATCTTCGTATCGCCGGTTCCGGGGCCGAGCGCTGCCTTCATGAACGTCTTCATGTTCTCGACCGAGTCCTCGAACCCGCACGCCTTCTGCAACGGCGTTCCACCGCCCAGGTAGATGAATCCACCAGCCAGTGACGCGGCTCCGCCCCAACCGCCCGTCCGCTCCAGGACGAGCACCTCGGCGCCGGCACGAGCTGCTTCGATCGCAGCGGTGACGCCGGCGATGCCGTATCCCGCGACGACGACGTCGGCCTCGTAGTCCCAGGTGGTGATGTCGGCAGCGGAGATCGGTCTGACGGTGGGGTCGGCCATGCGAATAGTCCTCTCGGAAGGCGAAACTGCTGATCACCCCACAGTTGCAGTTTCGACTTCCGCAGATCAGGCATGGTCCCGGTCAACGGGAGGTTTGTAATCCCCTGACCGCGCCCAGAAATGTGTCCAGGTCGGCTTCGTCGACGAAGTAGTGCGGCGATGCGCGAACCACGGCATCGAGCCCGCGGGCATCCATGTCGAGGAGGGTGGACCCGCGACCACTGACGGTGACGGTGATGTTCTGTGCTGCAAGCTGATCCCGCACCAAGTGCTCGGGGATACCGTCGACGGTGAAGGAAACGATGCCGCTCAGATGGGTTCCTCGATCGCGGACTTCGACTCCGGAAATCGCTGCCAGACCTTCCCTCAGCGTGACTGCTCGGGATTCGATCTGCTCCCACGCCGTGTCGGTGCCGATCGAGAGCAGATAGTCGGCGGCGACGCCGAGACCCAGGCGCGCAGCGACACTCGTTTCCCAGAGCTCGAATCGTGTTGCGTCCGGTGCGGGTACGAAGCTGTTCTCGCCGGTCCATTCCGCTCCGTGCAGGTCCATCGCAGCGGGTTCGAGTGCATCGACGAGTCCGGGGCGAACGTACAGGAATCCGGTTCCGCGTGGCCCGCGGAGCCACTTGCGGCCGGTTGCGCTGAGGGCGTCGACGCCGAGTTCGGTGACGTCGATGGGCAATTGGCCGACGGACTGGCATGCGTCGAGCAGAACGAGCGAGCCGTGGGCCCTCGCGAGTTCGACGACCTCGCGGACGGGGTTGATCAGGCCGCCGTTGGTGGGGACGTGGACGACGGAGACGACGCGAACACGATCGTCGAGCATGTTCTCGAGTGCGTCGAGGTCGATGCGTCCGTACTGATCGCTCGGGATGATCTCGACGTGGGCACCGGTCGAACGCGCCCGCCCCAGTGCAGCGATGGCGTTGCTCGCGTATTCGACTCCGCTGATGAGAATTCGATCACCGGGTCCGAGCGGAACGGCAGCGAGGAAGTCGTTCCACGCGCGGGTCGCGCTGTCCGTCAAAGCGATATCGGTTGCCTGAGCACCGATGACCCGGGCCAGCGAATGGGGAACAGCAGCGAGGGCGCCGCTCTGACGAGCAGCTGCGACGTATCCGCCGACGTCGGCTTCACGTCGCAGGTGCTCGATCATCGTGGCCGGCACCGGCTCGGGCGGGAGCGAGGATCCCGCGCTGTCGAGGAACACCTTGTCAAGGCATCCGGGGGTGTCGCGGCGGATCGTGTCGAGATCGAACATGGCACCTTCCGTTCATGTCGGTGTGGTTCAAACTACCTGTGAACGAAGCTGTCCCGATGGAGCGAAGACTGGGCACGGCCGATGCCGTGGTGATCGGCCTCGGCGCGATGATCGGCGCCGGAGTCTTCGTGGTGTTCGCGCCCGCTGCCGCAGTAGCCGGTACCGGGTTGCTTGTGGGCCTGGCGATTGCAGCGTTCATCGCCTACTGCAACGCGACGTCGTCGGCGCAGCTTGCGGCCAGATACCCCACTTCAGGTGGGACCTACGTCTACGGACGTGAGCAGCTCGGACCCTGGTGGGGGTTTGCCGCCGGCTGGTCGTTCGTGATCGGGAAGACCGCGAGCTGCGCGGCAATGGCTCTGACTTTCGCGACGTATGTTGCGCCTACGGCCTGGCGTGTCCCCGTCGCGGTATTGGTGGTGGCAGCGCTGGTTGCAGTCAACTACCGCGGAGTCACGCGGACGGCGCACATGGCCAGGGTGATCGTCGCCGTGTCGACGACGGCGCTGTGTGTAGCGCTGGTGGTTGCCGTCGTCGGTCCTGGTGCGGTGCGCGAGTTCCCGGATCTCGCATTCGGGTCGTGGTACGGAATTCTGCAATCGGCGGGACTGCTGTTCTTTGCCTTCGCCGGGTACGCCAGGATCGCGACGCTGGGGGAGGAAGTGCGTGATCCGCGTCGAACGATTCCGCGGGCGATCCTGATCGCACTCACCGTCGCCGTCATCCTCTATGCGCTGGTGGCGGTGGTGCTGTTGGTGACGCTGGGACCTGATCGGCTGGCGAATTCGGCGCGACCACTGGCAGATGCGGTGGGCGCAGTCGGTTGGAGTTGGGCCGTTCCGGTAGTGGTGATCGGTGCCGCGGCGGCGTCGGCGGGGGCGCTGCTGGCTCTGGTCGCCGGCGTGAGTCGTACGGCGATGGCGATGGCCCGCGAGCGCGATCTGCCAGTGGCCCTCGCTGCAGTCCATCCACGGTTCGGGGTCCCTCACCATGCGGAACTTGTGGTCGGTGCCGTTGTGATCGCCTTGGTCTCGACAACCGATCTTCGTGGGGTGATCGGCTTTTCGTCGTTCGGAGTGCTGCTCTACTACTTCGTCGCGAACGTGAGTGCGTACAGCCAACGCGGTGTGGACCGGATGTATCCGAAGTGGCTGCAAGCGGTTGGCGCGGCTGGTTGTGTCGTTCTAGTGGTCACACTTCCGTGGATCGCGGTTGTTTCCGGCGCAGGTGTGGTTCTGGCCGGTTGTGGGTACCGGTGGATACGACTGAAGAAATTCAACGACACGTAACACCACAAAGGGTGCATCTCGGACGTTGGCGTTCTATCGTCGGTAGCGACCGCGAAGACCGCCCGAAGGGGAAGTCGAATGGTGACAGCAGCGTTGACAGCAGCACAGACCACGCAGGTGGATTCACGTCCTGCGGCCGAGGCCTACGTCGGTGGTGTGTGCTTCAAACAGGGGCCACCCCGTTTGGTCGGAGCTGAGCTCGAGTGGCTGACCAGCCAGGTTCCCGGTGGGGAGCGGCCGTCAGCGGCGACTCTGGCAAAGGCACTCGGGCGACACGCACCCACCAGTATCGACCCGGATTCACCAGCGGTTCCGCTTCCTCGTGGCAGCCTCGTCACCGTAGAACCTGGCGGACAGATCGAACTCTCGTCAGCGCCGCGGACGTCCGCCCGAGAACTGTGTGACTGTCTCGACGAAGACCGTCGTACTCTCGAAACACTCCTCGCGTCGTACTCCATCGAAATCAGTTCTGCCGCGGCCGACGTCGCCCGCCCACCTTCCCGGATTCTCCGGTTGCCACGTTATTGCGCAATGGAATCCCGCTTCGCCGGGATAGGACCGTATGGCACCTTGATGATGTGCAATACAGCAGCAGTGCAGGTCAGTGTCGATGCCGGCGGCAGCCCGGAGTCCATTGCCCAGCGTTGGCGGCTCCTCGGGGACATGGGGCCGGCGCTCATCGCTGCGTTTGCGTGTTCTCCACGCTTGCAAGGGGTTCCGAGAGGGGATTGGGCGTCCCAACGCATGCGGACGTGGCTCGAACTCGATTCCTGGCGAACGGTCGCAGTCCCGGAAGTGCAGGACTACGCCGGCTGGGCGCTCGATGTTCCGCTGATGTGTGTGCGAAACGAGGGCGACGATTGGACGGCTCCGCGGGGTGCCACTTTCGGGGACTGGATAGACGGCGCTTTGGATGCCGAGATCGGACGCCGACCCGTCTGGGCGGACTTGGACTATCACCTGTCCACGCTGTTCCCGCCGGTTCGCGCTGTCGGCCATCTGGAGGTTCGCTACATCGATGCGCAGCCGGGAGATCTGTGGCGAGTACCGGTAGCAGCGATCGACGCGTTGCTGTCCGGGCCTGCCGTGATGCGTGAGGCGAGTGATGCCGCAGCGTCGACGGCCGGGAGATGGCGGGATGCGGCAGAGTACGGTTTGGACGACGTCGAACTGCGTTCGGCGGCAACCTCTCTGATGTCGCTTGCCGCGTCGTACGCGCCGGAGCCGCAGTTTGTCCGTCTTCTCGATGCCGCAGCCGAACGGTGTTGTCGCGCAATTGTGCCCGGTGAGAGCGACACATGACGGGGGAGATCACCAAGGAAGCGGTCGAGGCCGTACTTCTGCGAGCGCGTGAACGGTCGACGCTGCTCACCGACTGCGTCGACGATACCGAATTGGTCGCTCAGCATTCTCCGTTGATGAGTCCACTCGTGTGGGACCTGGCGCATATCGGCAATCAAGAGGAACTCTGGCTGGTGCGAGATGTCGGTGGCCGCGATCCGGTGCGTAGCGACATAGACGAGCTGTACGACGCGTTCAAGCATTCGAGATCGTCGAGACCCACACTTCCCCTGCTCAACCCGGCCGAGGCGCGCGAATACGTACGTACGGTTCGCGGGAAGGTCTGGGATGTGCTCGAAGCCAGCACCTTCGGACGCACAGAACTCGACATGGACGGTTTTGCCTTCGGGATGATCGCGCAGCACGAGCAGCAACACGCCGAAACCATGCTCGCAACACACCAATTGCGTTCGGGACCCACGGCACTCGTTGCCACACCCGCTCCGCAAGCGGCCCGCATGCCGGAACTCGACGAGGTCACGATCCCCGCCGGCCCCTTCGTCATGGGGACCGACGACGAACCGTGGGCACTCGACAACGAGCGCACTGCGCATCAGGTCTATCTCACCGACTTCGCGATCGACAGATTCCCGGTCACCAATGGGCAGTTCGTCGAATTCATCGAGGACGGCGGCTATTCCCGACCGGAACTGTGGTCCCGTGACGGTTGGCGGCATCGCGTCGACGCGAAGCTCCGTGCACCACTGTTCTGGGAACGCGACAGTTCGGGTTGGTGGCACGAGACTTTCGGCATCGAGGCTCCGGTCCCACCGGACAAGCCCGTCGTGCATGTGAGCTTCTACGAAGCCGAGGCCTACGCGTGCTGGGCAGGCAAACGGCTTCCCACCGAGGCGGAATGGGAAAAGGCCGCGCGGTGGGATCCGGAATCCGGAAGATCGCGACGATTCCCGTGGGGGGACGTGTCCGCAGACGAGAAACTTGCCAATCTCGGTCAGCGCCATCTCGGTCCCGCCGGCGTCGGCTCGTACCCGGCGGGTGCATCGGCAGCAGGTGTCGAGCAGTTGATCGGTGACGTGTGGGAGTGGACGTCTTCGGGTTTCCATCCGTATCCGGGTTTCCGGGCCTTCCCCTACCGGGAGTACTCGGAGGTGTTCTTCGGCGGCGACTACAAAGTGTTGCGAGGGGGATCGTTCGGGACCGACAGCGTTGCCTGCCGGGGGACGTTCCGCAACTGGGACCACCCGATCAGGCGCCAGATCTTCTCGGGTTTTCGCTGCGCCAGAACGATTTCGGGTAGATCCTGACATGTGTCGGCACCTCGGGTATCTCGGGCCGCCGCGTTCGGTTCGTGAACTCCTCCACGACGGCGAGAACTCACTGATGCGACAGTCGTGGGCACCTCGCGAGATGCGTGGCGGCGGGACCGTCAATGCCGACGGATTCGGCGCGGTGTGGTGGAACGGTGGAAGGCAGGGACGGTACCGCAGTATCTCGCCGATCTGGTCGGACCCGACAGTCGACGAGACGTTGTCCCACATCGTTTCCGGATCCGTTCTCGCCGCCGTACGTTCCGCGACGGAGGGGATGGCCGTCGAGATCGGTGCCTGCGCACCGTTCGTCGACGGAACCTACGCTTTCAGCCACAACGGAGCGGTATCCGGTTGGCCTGGCTCACTCTCCGACTTGGCAGCAGAAGTTCCGGCCGTCGAATTGCTGAAGATGCCCGCGCCGACGGATGCTGCCTTGTTGTGGACAGTGCTTCGGCATCGGTTGAAGTCGAAGCCCGCGGAAGCCGCCGTGACGAGCCTCGTTCACGATGTGGCTGCGGCGGCACCGGATTCACGATTGAACCTCCTGTTCGGCGACGGGCAGGAACTGTGGGCCACGGCGTGGGGCCACACGTTGTACACACGGGTCGACGAGTCGCGGGCACTGATCGTTTCCGAACCGTCCGATCGTTCACCGGACTGGGAGCAGGTGCCGGACCGGCACATCGTCTGCGCGCGTCCCGGCCATTTGATCATCACCCCGATACCGATGGGAGAACAATGAAAACCCCTACGCTCGAGGTTTATCTGACACCGGCCGAATCGGTCGACGCATTGCGAGCCGAGGCCAGGGAGGGCTTGACCGCTACGCCGAAGTGGCTCTCGCCCAAATGGTTCTACGACGCGCGTGGAAGTGAACTCTTCGAGGAGATCACGGCCTTACCCGAGTATTACCCCACCCGTACCGAACGCGGCCTGCTCGCTCGGTACGCCGACGAGATCGCGGCGTTGACCGAACCCGAGATCCTGATCGAACTGGGTTCAGGTTCCTCTGAGAAGACGCGGTTGCTCCTCGACGCGATGACGGCTCGCGGAACTCTGCGAACGTATGTACCGCAGGATGTTTCGGTGACGGCCCTCGAAGGTGCGGCGCAGCAAGTCGGTGCCGAGTTTCCCGTAATCGACGTGGTCGGGGTGGTCAGTGACTTCACCGGTTCGCTGCATCATCTACCCGGGGGTGGACGGCGCGCAGTCGCTTTTCTCGGTGGAACTCTCGGCAATCTCGTTCCGGCAGAACGCGCCGAGTTCCTCTCGGGCATTGCAGCGGTGCTCGATCCCGGTGAGAACCTGATCCTGGGCGTGGGATTGGTGATCGATCCCGCAGTCCTCGTGCCCGCCTACGACGACGCTGCCGGTGTGACTGCTCAGTTCAATCTCAATGTTCTCTCGGTCCTGAACAAGCAACTGGGAGCGAACTTTCCCTTGGAGGACTTCCGTCACGTCGCGCTCTGGGATGCCGAGAACGAGTGGATCGAGATGCGCCTGGAAGCACTTCGTGAAGTCTCGGTGCATATCGACGACCTGGATCTGGAGATCACCTTCGCAGCGGGCGAGCAGCTGCGCACCGAGATCTCGGCGAAGTTCACCGAGGAGGGGATTGCCGCGGAACTCGCGTCCGCGGGCTTCGGGGTACGGAAGGTGTGGACAGATCAGGATCAGCGCTTCGCGCTGTTGTGCGCGCAGCGGGCGTGAAGTGGGCGCTTGTCAGAGGATGCTGTCTCCTCCTAGAAGTGTCTCAAAAGTTCTGTAGGCGGCAATATTTGAGAAGTGTCGAGAGTAGAGATCTGCGGTGCCAGTATGGACAGCGTCCGACACCGGCGCAAGATCCACGAGATGCGCGAGTTTTACATAGGACTGGTCATCGCTCGCGCCGAGCGGATACTCCCGCTCGCCGGCCTTGCGCTCGAATTTTGACTGCGCCTCAGCGGGGTCGCCAGCCCAGGTGAGATAACAGTCCTCTCGGTAGAAGCACCCGACCCCGTCATTCTTCCCCAACTCGAATATCGCTATGCCGAAGTACGGTTGATCTCGTGTCGGATGCTGAGTCATGCGATTGAACGTAGTGACATCGGAGCGCAAAAGGTATCGGTGAATACCCCGGGATTTCGCAAAAACTTGTCGGTGGGCGCCCGTAGAATCGCTCATATGTTCGAATCGAAGACTTCCGCGGACGCGCTGTTTCGGCAGCATGCGGAAATCGCGCGCGCCCACTTCCTCGAGATCGACGCGGTCACTGCGCTGTACTTGGACCGTTGTGAGGAGGATGCCGCGGTTGGAGTCAATGAGGCTTTTCGGGGTCAATTCGCGCACGTGGAGATCGCGTCGATACTGAGCATTACGGAGTACGCCGCGCAGAAAATGATTGCACTGGGATGTGACCTGCGCTGGCGACTTCCGCGGGTGGCGGCCGCTTTTGCTTGCGGTGACATCGATCTGGCCAAAGCGATGGCACTGTCCGAAGCTCTCGCCAACGTCTCCGAGCACGCGCTCGATGACATCGAGCGACTCCTCGTGGACGGTGCCTGCCGTGTAACCGGTAACAAGTTGAAGGCGCGCGCACGAGGTCTCATTGCTCGGCACGACCCTGATGGGGTGCGTGCCAGGCGAGTTCGTGCGGAGGCGGATCGGGACGTTCGGACGTGCGCGTCGCACGACGGTATGTCGACTCTGGACGGAATGCTTCCAGCGGTCGGCGCTCAGACTTTGGCCACCAGGCTCCGTGCGATGTCGATGCAGGTCTGTGGTTCCGATCCGAGAACTTTCGGGCAACGGCGTGCCGATGCACTGATCGCATTGGCGGAAGGAAAGACGTCGTTGGATTGTCAGTGCGACGGCGATTGCACCCGTAGGGATGATACGAAGACCTCCGCGCTCCCGATTGCGACAATTCTTGTGGGTGTCAACGCTTCCACCCTGCTCGGATTCGACGACCTGCCAGGCTATTTGCAGGGGTACGGCCACATCGATGCCGACCTTGCGCGCGCGATCGCCGCGGACGCCACGTGGCAGAGAGTCCTCACCCTTGCACCGTCCGAGGTGCAACATTGTTCGACTGCGGGGGCAGTCGGACCGGTGCTCGGCGTGGGTCGGTCGATGCGCTCACCGGAGATATTGCCCGCTGCGGCAAGGGATAATCGCTCGAGAAGGAACAGTGGTTCGCGGCGCGGTGAATCCACGTACCAGCCGTCCGCGGCGTTGGCGACGATTGTTAGGACGCGAGACGGTACGTGCCGCTTTCCGAATTGTGTTGTGCGTTCTGATAGTTGCGATATCGATCACACGGTGCCGTTCGATCACGGCAACCCCGCTCAGGGAGGGCCCACTGCAGAACGGAACTTGGCCTGTCTGTGTCGAAAACATCACCGACTGAAGACGTTTGGCAGGTGGACAGTGAAGCAAATCGGAGGTGGTCTTCTGGAGTGGAAAGATCCGTCAGGACGACGAACGGTTACCGCGCCCGTAGGCCCATTCTGTGACCCCGAACTGAGGTTGCCCGACGCGGCGAGACTGCATTTGACGGACGACGATGCGCTGGAACGACGTTTCGGACTTCGGGACAGGGGAGTGGAAGCGGATCTCGAATACCTCCTGGACTGGAGTGTGCCCGGCTGGCGGAAGGCACGACCTGCATCAAGACGTAACGCATCCCCACTGGCGAACGCTTTGCCGGAGTTTGCCGACTTCTGAAGGGGTTTCGTTTCTCCTGTGGCCTGCGGGTATAGCGAGAGGGCCCGAAAAATGGTGTTTGTCTGTTTATAGTGAGGCGCAGAACGGTTTCCGACCCGAGGAGAACGCGTGCGTCATCCGAAGCTCGCCGCATTGACCGTGGCCCTGACTGCAGTACTGGTGATGCCGGTAACGCAGAGCGTGGCTCAACCATTCCCCTTCGACCCCGGCAGTTTCGGCAACGGAAGCACCGGATCGTTGGGGAGCGACGACCCGGACATACCCATCGAGGACACCCTCCCGCAGTTGTCGGTCACCACACTGGTCGACGGACTCGACCACCCCTGGGACGTAGTGGCGGCCCCGGACGGTGCAATCCTGACCGGACAACGATCCGGCGGATTCTTCGTTCGCCGAGGCGACAACACGACAGGTCCAGTCGCTGCTGACCTTTCGGATCTCTACGCGCAGTCCGAAACCGGGCTCATGGGCATCGCGCTTGCTCGCGACTTCGCTCAGTCGCGCACCCTGTACACCTGCCAAGGATTCAGTGCTGGGGGAGTCACGGACGTTCGAGTGATCGCGTGGACCGTCGACGCCGGATGGACCGCACTCACGCGAACCGGAACTGTATTGCCAGGAATCCCGGTCTCGTCCGGGCGTCACGGGGGTTGCCGAATTCTTGCGGCGCAGGACGGAACGCTGTTCGTCGGGACGGGTGACACCGCGACGCCGAGCGTCCCCCAGGATCCGAATTCGCTGGGCGGCAAGGTCTTGCACATCAACGCCGACGGAACTCCGGCGGCGGGGAATCCGAATGCTTCCAGCCCGGTCTACACGCTCGGGCACCGCAACGTCCAAGGCTTGGCCGTGCAACCCGGAACCGGCCGGGTGTACTCGGTTGAACAGGGCACAAGCGTCGACGACGAAGTCAACCTGCTTACCCCCGGCGGAAATTACGGCTACCGCCCGGATCGGCTTCCCGGAACGTACGACGAATCCGTGCCGATGACCGATCCCGTGCGAGTGCCGGGAGCAATTGCGGCGGTGTGGCGTTCGGGTAGCTCGACGTTGGCTACCGCCAGCGCTGCCTTCACCGGTGGAGCTGCATGGGGTGCCTGGGACGGTGCGCTCGTAATGGGTGGCCTCAAGAGCAAGGAACTGATCTTCCTCCGCCTGAGTGCCGATGGACGCTCGGTCGACGCGCAGACCTTCGGGTTGGAGAACCAGTTCGGTCGCTTGCGGTCGGTGACCCCGACGCCCGACGGCTCGCTCCTGGTGACCACCGACAACGGCGCCGGCGACAAGGTGCTGCGGGTGACGCCCACGCCCTGATCTTCAGTACCAGGCGATGACCCGGCACGGACCACCGGAACCACCCGCATGCGTCGGCGCTCCCACCATCACCGTGGCGCCGACGGCCGGAAGTGCGGACAGATTTGCGAGGGCTTCGACTGCGTACTTTCCTGAGCCCAAAGCGCTTCGGTGAGCCCCGTGGGTGGTGCTTCGGCCCGCGTCGATGCTGAGGGTGTCCGAGCCCACGGCGACGATGTTGCGCTCGCGGACGAGAAAGTCGATCGCCTCGGGGTTGAATCCCGGTGTGTGTTGCACGCCGAGTGCATCTCGATTCGTGAAGGCGCCACCGGCACCGGCCCGGGTATCCCAACCCGAGTTCATCGCAACCAGGCTGCGGGGAGCGATGGTCCCGTGGAGGGACTCCCAATCGAGGATGTCCTGGCGGGTGAGCAGTGTGTCGGGGTCGACGGAGGCTCGGGCACTGATGTCGACGACCGCAATCGGCACGACGAGGTCGGCGACGGGAATCTTCTCGACGGTGATTCCGTCCGCACTGGCGTGTGCGGGAGCGTCGATGTGAGTACCAGTGTGTTCTTCGAGGCGGAGTTCGTTGAGGTAGAAGTTTCCACCTGACCCGGCGGAGCCGAGCGAGCCCAGAGATCCGGCGGCGTCGGCGATCTTCGCCAGGTTCCTCATCTCGAACGAGCGCGCGCCCGGCCACACCGGGAACTCCGGCGTCAGTACGTGGGTCAGATCGACGATGGTCCGACCCGATGGCGTTGCCGACGCAGTGGGCTGTACAGCGCCGGCCATGACGGTCGCGCCGAGGGCACCGGTGCCCAGCGCCGCGAACATCGATCGACGGCTGATCTTCCTGCCCTCGCGTCCGATCGATTCGTAGACCTCCGACAAGACCTTCGGTGAGCACATCAGAAACTCCAGATCACTGGGATCAACACCGTTGCAACTATCAGGAACCACAACAACATCGGGAGTCCGAGCTTCCAGTAGTCGCCGAACTTGTAACCACCAGGGCCCATCACCATCATGTTCGCGGGAGTGGCTACAGGCGTCAGGAAGGAGGCCGCGGCAGCGACGGTGACCGTCATCAGAAGGGGCAGCACCGAGATGTCGAGTTCGATGGCGACCGAGATCGCGATCGGCGTGATGATCAACGCGGTTGCAGTGTTGCTGATCAGCTGGCCCAGAGTCGCCGTCACGACGAAGAGTCCAGCGACGACGACATACGGGCTTGCCCCACCGACGACGTCGACAAACGCATGCGCGAGCTTTTCGGCCGCGCCGGTCTGCTGGATTGCGGTCGACAGCGGGATCATTCCGCCGACGAGAATCAACGTGGTCCACGAGATGGACCGATGCGCCTGCTCGACGCTGATGACTCGTAGCAGCACCATCGCACATGCCGCGAGGAGTCCGGCTATCGCGGACGGCACCAATCCGAACGTCAGCATCACTACCATCGCCGCAACGACGACGAGAGCGATGACCGCGCGGGTTCCCAACGGGGCTGCCTGCTTACGGATCTGGGCAGGTGCGTCGACCACGAGGACGTTCGGATCGACGGAGGTGTGGGTGTCGAGATCGTCCCAGCTTCCTTGCAGGAGAAGCGTGTCACCGGCCGCCAACTTGACGCCCTTGGGGCCGCAGTCCTCACCGGCGCGCTGGACTGCGAGTATCACCAGATCTCCACTGTCGGTCACCATGCCCGGAAAAGCCCTGTCGCCGATCATTTCCGAGCGCGGCGGGATGATCACTTCGACCACGCCGTCGTGCTTGGTGATCAAGGGCTCTGCGGACGGCGAATCCTTTCCCATGAGCTGATACTGCTTCGCGAGGGTCTTGGCATGCCGGCTCAGGTCAGGCGACATCGACGTCCCCGCACGATGGGGGAGGACGTGAGGACCGAGAAGTACGGCGATCGCAATCGTTCCCAATACGAGCGGCGCACCGACCAAGGTGAAACTGAAGAACCCGAAAGCACCGGCCCCGGATTCCTCGGCGGCTTCGGAAACGATGATGTTGACCGGTGTTCCGGTCAAGGTGAGCATCGATCCGGCATGGGCGGCAAATGCCAACGGCAGAAGCAGTTGTGACGTCGATTTACCGAGACGTACCGCCAAGACGACCACCATCGGTACCAACGCGGCCACGGCCCCGTTGACGCTGATCAATGCGGTCAACGCGGCAACCAGCAACATGATCGCACTCACGAGACGGACTCGGGATTCGCCGACTTTCGCCAGCAGTTTTTCGCCCGCCCACGTGGTGACACCGGTGGCGTCGAGGGCTTCGCTGACGACAAAAAGCGCGGCGATGAACACCACCGTCGGATCGCCGAATCCGGCGAGCGCCTGCTCCATCGTGATCACACCGGTGGCGTACAGCGCCAGGGCAGTGCCGATCGCGATGATGCCGACCGGGATTCGGCCGATCACGAACAGCGCCACGACCAGTGCAAGCACGACGAAAGTGATGGTGATGTCATTCACGATTCGTAAAGGTACCTGCTCATACAGAACGGCCCCGTCTCGCAAGTGAGACGGGGCCGTGGGACGGACGCGAGGAGAATTAGTTGGAGGCGGCGATGCGGGCCTTCTCGAGAGCGGCCAGCGTGCGAAGAACCGTGGCCTTCTGCTTGTTCAGATCGCTCAGTCGTGCGCGAGCCGGCAACCCTTGTGCGAGTTCGGCGACCTTGATCTGCTCGTCGATCGAACCGAGCTGATCGAGAAGCCCTAGGACGCGCGTCTGGAGCGTGTCGATGTCCACGGTGTCGGTCTTGACCGGAGCGGCAACACGCGTCGCTGTGCCCGTGCTGGCGGGGCGGGAAGCGCGTGCGGGTGACGTGTCGGCGACAACCGTTGCGGCGCGGGGCCGAATTGCCTTGCGAACAGCGGCCGCATCGGGAAGGACGTCCATGCGGATCTCGTTCAGGACTCGGCGTGCCTCGCGTGCGTTGACGCGGTACTCGCGCTCTTCGTCGTCGTCGGACTGCAGCGTGCCGCCGAGCGGGCGCAGACCGTACATGCCGAGGAAGCGCTTGGCGTCGTCGATGATGCCTTCGTTTTCACGGCATTTTCCGCAGCGGGGTTCGTTGCGGAACATGTCCACGGAGTTGTCGTCTCCGCACCAGACACAAGATCCTGGGCGCCACCGCCGGATCGTCGGAACTGATGAATTCAGGGAATGAGATTCGGGCCGGGATTCCAGGGTTTGCGCGTCGATCACGACGAGCCACACTAGGCGAAGATTGCGGCGCGGTGAACACCGCCCCAACATCGACCTGGGTTTCTCGACGGTAGCGTGATCAAGATCATGTCAATCGTCGCATTCGGCGGTATTCGTGTGTCCCACAGGTGGTTTCATGATGACCGGGTGGTCTGTTTCTGAGACCTTCACGAAGACGACGACGGGCGCGTACCGGTGACCGTGAAGTCACAGGTACGCGCCCGTAGTGCGGCGCGAGACTAGGCGCTGCCGTTGAACAGCGAAGTCACAGAACCGTTCTCGAAAACTTCCTTGATGGTGCGAGCGAGCAGCGGTGCGATGGACAGCACCGTCAGCGTCGGGAACTTCTTCGACTCGTCGATCGGAAGTGTGTTGGTGACAACAACTTCCTTCGCGCCACACGTCGACAGACGCTCGGCCGCAGGGTCGGAGAGGACGCCGTGGGTTGCAGCGATGACGACGTCACCTGCACCGGCCTCCTTGAGCACCTTGACCGCGCCGGCGATGGTTCCGCCGGTGTCGATCATGTCGTCGATCAGGATGCAGGTGCGACCTTCGACCTCACCGACGACGCGGTTGGACTTGACCTGGTTGGGTACCAACGGGTCGCGCGTCTTGTGAATGAATGCCAGCGGTGCTCCGCCGAGCGAGTCGGCCCACTTCTCGGCGACACGAACGCGGCCCGAGTCGGGGGACACCACCGTGATGTTCTCGAGGTTGTAGCCCGCGCGAATGTGGTTGGCCAACTGGCTGTGTGCGTGCATGTGATCGACGGGGCCGTCGAAAAAGCCCTGGATCTGATCGGTATGCAGGTCGACCGTGATGATGCGATCGGCGCCGGCGGTCTTGAGCAGGTCGGCAATCAGGCGAGCGGAGATCGGCTCGCGTCCGCGATGCTTCTTGTCCTGGCGGGCGTACGGGTAGAACGGAAGAACGGCGGTGATGCGCTTTGCCGATCCACGCTTGAGAGCGTCGATCATGATGAGCTGCTCCATCACCCACGTGTTCAGCGGTGCCGGATGACTCTGCAGGACGAACGCATCGGAGCCGCGAACCGACTCTTCGAATCGAACGAAGATCTCACCGTTCGCGAAGTCGCGCGCGGTCTGCGGGGTGACGCGGATATCGAGTTCCTTCGCCACCTGCTCCGCCAACTCGGGATGTGCGCGACCCGAGAACAACATCAGGTTCTTCTGGTTGTCGATCCAATTCGCAGTCACTGGTTCATGCCATCCTTTTGTACTTGCCGGTCGATCTGGTGGTGATCTGTGCTGTCTGTTGTGCAGGGCTGTCAGGTTGTTGTAGGGCTGTCAGGTTGTTGCAGGGCCGTCAGGTTGTGCAGCTGCTGCAGCTGCTGCAGCGGCATCGGCCGCGGGTGTGCCGGGACGATTCTTCTGGACCCAGCCCTCGATGTTGCGCTGCACCCCACCCGAGACGGCGAGCGCCCCAGGCGGTACGTCGTTCTTCAAGACCGTGCCCGCACCCGTGTATGCGCCGTCTCCCACGACGAGAGGGGCGACGAACATGGTGTCGGAGCCTGTTCGGACATGCGACCCCACCACAGTACGGCTCTTGTTCACCCCGTCGTAATTGACGAAGACGCTCGAAGCTCCGATATTGCTGTGATGGCCGATGGTGGCGTCGCCGACGTAGGTAAGATGCGGAATCTTCGAATGCTCGCCGATATCCGCGTTCTTGGTTTCCACGTAGGCGCCGATCTTGCCGTGTGCCCCGAGGCGGGTACCAGGCCGGAGATAGGCGAAGGGGCCCACAGCCGCGTCCGCGCCGACAACGGAGTCGGTCCCGTGCGAGCGGACGACTACTGCGCGCTCACCGACGGTCACGTTGTCCAAGGTGGTATCCGGGCCGATCACGGCGTCTTCGCCCACCGAGGTTGTGCCGGTCAACTGAACTCCGGGCAGGAGCGTCACGTCCTGTGCGACGTGCACGTCGCAATCTATCCATGTGCTCGCAGGATCGACGACGGTGACGCCGGCACGCATCCACTTCTCGAGGATCCGACGGTTCATCTCGCGGGCGAGCGTCGAGAGCTGCACGCGATCGTTGGCGCCCGCGACGAGAACCGAATCCGCGATGTGCTGAGCACGAACACGCTTGCCCGCGCGACGGGCGATCATGATCACATCGGTGAGATAGAACTCGTGTTGTGCGTTGTTGGAGTCGAGGGACGCCAGCGCGTCGCGCAGAGTTTCGAAGTCGAAGGCGTAGACCCCTGAATTGACCTCGGTGATCGAGCGCTGCGAATCGGTGGCTTCCTTCTCCTCGACTATGGCGTTCACCTCGCCGTCCGTCGTACGAAGGATTCGCCCGTAGCCGGTGGGGTCGACGGCCGTCGACGTCAACACCGTCACCGCGGCCGCGGGAGCAGCCGTGTGCTGGGCGAGGAGGTCTGCGATGGTCTTTCCGTCGAGCAGAGGCACGTCGGCGGCTGTGACGAGTACGGTCCCGGAGAAGTCGGCCGGCAACCCCTCGAGCCCACAACTGACAGCGTGCCCGGTGCCCTTCTGCTCGTCCTGAACAGCGACGGTGACGGAACGGTCCAGTTCCCCGGCGACTGCGTTCACGGCTTCGGTGACACGCTCACGATCGTGACCGACGACGGTCACCAGGTGCGTGGGATTCAGTGAGGTTGCCGCGTGAAGCGAATGTGCCAGCATGCTGCGTCCGGCGAGAGTGTGGAGGACCTTGGGAGTCTTCGACTTCATTCGTGTACCGGCACCCGCTGCGAGAACGATCACGGCGGTCTGCACTGGTTTGAGCTCCCTCTGTCGATCAAACTGTCGATCAAGACATACATTCCGCTCGGGAAAGCATGTTGTTCACCAGCTCCGCCGCCAGGACTCGAACCTGAACTATCTGAACCAAAATCAGAGGTGCTGCCATTACACCACGGCGGATTGCCACGCATTGCCGAGCCTTGCGGCCGAACGCGCGAGAGAATAATCGCATGCCGACCCGCCGTAGGTCGAACCGCTCCTCCGATCGGGCCCCTGAAGTCCCGATAGGCTGAGCGTCCACAGCAGTGATTTGTGTGTCGGCGAGAGGAAGACAATGGCGACGGTGTCCGGTTCGGGTGGCGGGGATCCAGTTCCCGAACGAGTGACACGGATCCGGATGACCGGTACCCAACGTCGGCAACAGCTGATCGAGATCGGGCGGGCATTGTTCGCCGAACGGGGATACGAAGCGACCTCGATCGAGGAGATCGCCCAGCGCGCGAACGTGTCCAAGCCTGTCGTGTACGAGCACTTCGGCGGCAAGGAGGGGCTGTACGCCGTCGTAGTGGACCGGGAGATGTCGCGACTCCTCGAGATGATCACGTCTTCGCTCTCACAAAATCGCTCGAGAGTTCGAGTCGAGCGGGTTGCGTTGGCTTTGCTCACCTACGTGGAAGAGCACACCGACGGATTTCGGATACTCGTGCGCGATTCGTCCGTTGTCGCGCCCAGTGGGACATATTCGAGCCTCCTCAACGACGCGATCAGTCAGGTGGGCTACCTGTTGGCGGGGGACTTCTCCAGACGCGGTTTCGACCCCGGACTAGCAACGATGTACGCACAGGCGCTTGTCGGCATGGTGTCCACTACGGCTACTTGGTGGCTCGACGAACGGACTCCGTCGAAGGAAGTTGTCGCCGCTCACCTCGTGAATTTGTGTTGGAATGGGCTGACGAATCTGGAAGCCGATCCACAATTGGAGGGTTAACCAGGCGCGCCTGCCGCGCAGAGATGGATCGCGGTCTAAGCTGTGTTCGCTGTATCACGATCGTTTGATGGGCAAATGTCTCATTTGTTTGCAGGGTGGGTTGAATGCCGAACCGTGCCATCCATTTTGACGCTGTGAACGGGTAAGACCAAGAATTCGTTCGATGTGTGGTGATTGGAGGCCGGATCGATGGTGAGGCAAGAGCGGGCAGAAGCCACCCGTGATTCGGTGCTGCGCGGAGCAGCGGGTGTGTTCTTGCGCCTGGGCTATGCCAATGCCAGCTTGAGCGAGATCATCGCCGAGTCGCAGGTGACCAAAGGCGCCCTGTACTTCCATTTCGGGTCCAAGGAAGAACTCGCGCGGGCCGTGATCGACGAGGGTTCGGCACGTTTCGACGCAAAATGTGAGCTCTGGTTGGACCGTCGAACTCCCGCGCTCGAGTCACTGATCGGTATTTCGTCGGTCATCGTCGACATCGGTGCGCATGACGCCATGGTTAGAGCTACGTTCCGCTTGTTGGTCGAGATCGGGGACTATCGGGGCTCCGGGCCGGCGACTCTGGACGTGTGGCTCGACATTTACCGTGAACTTGCCAGCCGTGCGGCCGACGAAGGTGATCTGCGTTCGGACGCGGATTCTGCTGACATTGCTCGTTTCCTGTTGGAAGTTGCGTCGGGAGTTCGGCTGATGGCAGCCGCGACCGGGACCGTTCGTGAGCTTTCGGACTCTATGAAGGCATCGTGGAACCTGATACTTCCGATCGTGGTCCCGGAATCGAAAGTGGAGTACTTCAGGCAATTCGCGGCCCGTCGCCTTGCCAGTGATCACTGAAATCACTGGCTCTCCGCACTGCTCCTTTGGTCAATTTACTGCAAATGTCCTGGTAGGGACATTGTTCTCTTTGTTCTGCATTCGAAACAAACTAAGAGTATGTTTATAGTGTTGATGGGAATCTGAAAGTCCGATCTTGCCGTCAATCTTCGGATTGCGGTATGTTCTATCGGTAGCTGAAGAATTGCTGAGAATGAAGGTTTGTCAGGGCAGGGTGACGGCGTCGGCGCACCGGGCAGCATAGGGGGCTGCCCGGCGTGTACGACCCCAGATGGGGAGTCAACAGATGGGTGACACTGCGCCGACGCCGATGCTCGACATCGGCCCGCGGATCGGCTGTGACGTAGTGAACGTCGTGGATGTCACTCGAAGTATCGAACTCTTCGGGCGGAGGTATCTCGATCGGACCTTCACCCCGCACGAATTGCAGACGTGCGCCGGGCCGGCGCGGGATCAACGATTGGCTGCACGCTTCGCCGCCAAAGAGGCTGTGGTGAAGGTACTGCGGCCTGGTGACGTTCCCGTTCCGTGGAGTTCCATCGAAATCACTCGGGCCGAGTGGGGTGGCTGTGGGGTGACACTGTCCGGTAATGCCGCGGAACTCGCGCGGGCCCAGGATCTGCACGATTTTCAAGTATCTATCTCGCACGAAGCGGACGTGGCCATCGCAATGGTGATCGCAACACGCTCGGGCGCTCGCATCGAAAAGAAGGACGACATCGCTGATGATTGATCAGGCAATTCGGAAAGTGCTCGTCGAGCACGGTCGGCTGGCAGTCGACGTGAGCACGATCGACGGAGAGGCCGATCTTTACGAGTTGGGTTTGACGTCGCACGCGAGCGTGAATGTCATGTTGGCGCTGGAGGATTCGTTCGACATCGAGTTCCCTGACGAGTTGTTGCGGAAGAGTACTTTCGCAAGCGTCAAGGCGATCGAGGGTGCGTTGACGGAGTTGGGTGCTGCATGAACGCTCCGCAATCGCAGTGCTCCACCGGAACGGCCCTCGAGCGGGCCGCACGGTTGGCCGACGAAGTTGCAGCGGTGTGGGCCGACGAAGTCGATGCAGAAGCAAGGTTTCCGCGTGAAGCTGTCGACGCCATGCGAAGCGAACGGCTGCTGTCCGTAGCTGTGCCGAGGGAACTAGGCGGCGAAGGGCTCTCGCTGCAGGAAGTGTCGCAGATCGCCCGTGTGATCGGAACACGCTGTGCAGCAAGCGGAATGATTTTCGCGATGCATCAGACGCAGATATACTCGTTGGTCAAGCACGGCAACACCGAAGCACTACGCGAGTTTGTCGCAGAAACGGTCGACAAGCAATTGCTGTTGGCATCGGCAACCACTGAGCTGGGAATCGGTGGTGACGTCAGCCGGAGTTACTGCGCGGTGGAAGACTTGGGCGGTCACCTGCTGTTGATCAAGAACGCGCCTGTCATTTCGTACGGTGAACACTCCGACGCGATAGTCGTGACGGCTCGGCGAACACCGGAGAGTCAGCCGAACGATCAGGTTCTCGTGGTGTGTCGTACCCCAGACCTGACGCTCGAACGCACCACCGAGTGGAACACGCTGGGGCTGAGGGGAACTTGCAGTCTCGGTTACATCCTTCGGGCCACTTCGACGCCGGAGATGGTCGCCGACGTACCGTATTCCGATATCTCCACCCACACGATGCTTCCGGTCTCGCACGTCGTCTGGAGTTCGGTGTGGTTGGGAATTGCCGACGCTGCAGTCGAGAAGGCGCGCAAGTACGTGCGTGCCGCCGCCCGCAAGCAGCCCGGGGTCACTTCCCCCGGAGCGCTGCGGCTCGCCGAAGTTGCCGCTTCGGCACAACAATTCGCCGATCTCGTCGGCGCCTCTGCACGCAGGTACGACCGCGCAGTCCACGCGGAGGAAGGCGTTGCCGATTTCGAGGCGACGGGAGCGGTGGGATTTTCGCTCGCAATGAACAACCTGAAAGTCACAGCGTCGACAGCGGTGGTGGAAATCGTGGGGCAGACAATGTTGATCTGTGGAATCTCGGGATATCGCGAGGACACCGAATTCTCGCTCGGTCGGCACCTTCGTGACGCGCACGGCGCAGCGGTGATGGTGAACAACGATCGAATCATGGCAGGTTCAGCGCACATGGCTATCGGATACCGGGGAACGCTATGACGAACGAGACTGTGACGACCGAGACTGTGACAGGCGAGACCGATCTGGATCGGGCCCGGGCTGCATTTCAACGTGAACTGCTCGTCGAAGGACTTCTCGTCGAGACGGAGGTGCCGGGACTCTACGGGCGTTCCGGAGTGTTCGAGGACATCGTCGACGGTATCGACCGAGTGGTGATTGCAGCGGGGCCAGGCGACGCCGCGACTCGGCTGCGGTTCCCGCCGGTGTTCCCGCGGAGCAGTTTCGAGCGCACCGACTACATCGCTTCGTTTCCCAACCTCACCGGCGCCATCAACACCTTCGCCGGTTCCAATCGCGATCACGCGCGACTGCTGGCCGATCGCGCCGAGGGACAATCGTGGGACCGCCACCTCGAGCCGACCGAGACCATGCTCGTGTCCGCAGCGTGCCATCCTGCCTATGCGCGGTACACCGGAGTTCTGCCCGAAGGCGGCGTGCTGCTGGACATCTACGGTTTTTGCTTCCGGCACGAACCGGCCATCGATCCGGCTCGCATGCAAGCGTTTCGGATGCACGAGTTCGTGACGATCGGTGACGCCGCGGCAGCGCGAGCGCATCGCGAGCACTGGATCGAGCGGGGGCTCGAGGTGCTCGGCCGGCTCGAACTCGACGCTACCCCGGTGATCGCCAATGATCCTTTCTTCGGGCGCGCCGGAAAGATGCTTGCAGCCAACCAGCGTGAAGAGAATCTCAAGACGGAACTGACAGTTCGGCTCTACGGAGATCTCGACGAGGGCACGGCGATCGTGTCCTCGAACAACCATCTCGACCATTTCGGTGTCAACTTCGACATCCGAACGGCGGAGGGGGAGGTGGCACACAGCTCGTGCGTCGGCTTCGGGATGGAGCGAATCGCGTTGTCCTTGTTGCGGACTCATGGTCTTGACGTGGCTGCATGGCCAACCTCCGTTCGTGAACGAATGGGCATCTGATGTCACGGCTCATCGACATTTCACCTGATCGCTACCGGCCCCATTCGTTGCACCAGGACGACCGCGTGTGGGCGCAGACCAACTGCTACACGGATCTGTGGATCGAAGTGTTGCATTCGCTGGGGTTGGACCCCGTCCCGGCATTGGCATGTGCCTTCTCATCGCGGTTCGACGGGACTCAGTGGACGTTCCTCAAGCTCAAGGCCGAGGACATCTACGCGCTGTACGGAATCGAAGTCGCCGAGATGAACGTCTGGCGGGCACCGCTGATCCATGTCGAGGACAACCTCGCGGTTGGGATGCTGTCGACGGTTGAAGTGGACGGATACTGGCTTCCCGACACTCTTGGAACGAGCTATCACGAGGGGCACACCAAGACCACGATCGTGCCCAATCGGATCGATCGCGTTGCCGGCGAGCTCGAGTACTTTCACAACAGCGGGTACTACTTGCTGCGAGGCGACGATTTCTCCGGCGTCTTCGATCTCGATCGTTCCTCACTTCCTTCGTTCGTGCCCTATGTCGAACAGATCAGGTTGAATCCGGTTCACGCGACCAACGCCGGAAACATCGCCGAAGTGGCTCGGCGGAATGTAGCGGTTCGAGCGGTGGGTAATCCCGTGCGAGAGCTGGGACGCAAGGTGATCGAAGACCTCGAATGGGTGCAGGGGGCGGGTATGGATGCCTTTCACCTCTGGTCCTTCGGGCTACTTCGTCAGTGCGGGGCCAGCGCGGAGCTGGCTGCCGACGCCAGCGAGTTCTTGGACACTGCAGGTTTCTCCGGGACAGGCGAAGCTGCGCCAGATTTCCGCAAAGTGGCATCCGGTGCCAAGAGCGTGCAGTTTCAGATGGCGCGTGCCTCCAGGGGTCGCGCGGTGGACCCGCGTGAGCAACTCGACGAGATGGCCGTGTCGTGGAAGAGGGCGATGGAAATCGTTGCCGACACAGTCGGCGTCGACTCGCATCGACACCTGAGGTTGGTCTGACAGTGCCTCGTTCGTCAGCAGACCTGCTGGCCGGCGCGATATGGCGATGCGCTGCAACCGAACCCGGATCCATATCTGACCCGGATGCCCTCGAAGCCGTGACCGAGTGGGTCGCAGCGTCCGTGCCTGGAACAGTCGTCGGTGCGTTACGTGCGGCGCAAACGGACGCCGGACGCACAAAGTCCGTTTCGTCGTCGTCTGTTTCAGAATCATCCGTTTCATCGTCGGACTGGTGGTTCGTGACTACCGTGGCCACGACTGGTGAGGGGTCGTGGCTGCTCCAGTTCGACGGTATGACGGCGTTTGCGGATGTCTGGATCGGCGGTGTCCGTGTCGCGTCCACTGAATCCATGTTCGCACCTGGGGAAGTGAGCATTCCGGCCGGAGTCGGCGCTGGTAAACGTGTCCAGGTGGCTGTTCATTTTCATTCTCTCTCCGCGATTTTGAGATCGAGGCGTCCCCGAGGGCGTTGGCGCTCGTCGATGGTCCGTGAACAGGGTCTTCGGTGGATCCGAACCACGATGCTCGGTATGGCTCCCGTGTTCAGTGGTGTACCGGTACCGGTGGGTCCGTGGCGGGGTATCCGCTTGTTGGACAAGGGGATTGCCGCCGTAGTTTCTGCTGTCAAGCATGCGAGTGTTGACGGCACAACCGGTCGCGTTGCCGTCAGTGCTCGGCTCACCGGATTGCCGGCCTCGCTGGAGTACGTGACCGTGCGCGTCGGCGAACACTCGCGGCAATTGGCTGTATCCGCCGGACCGGATGGATTTCTCGAGGTGTCCGGCGTCGTCGAAGTGCCGGACGCGCAGTTGTGGTGGCCGCACACTCATGGCACCCCGCGCACTTATCGGGTGACGATGGAAGCGCTCGGAGTCTCCGAGCATCTCGGTTCAGTTGGCTTCCGGACGGTGGAGGTCGACAGATCCGATGGTGGATTCCGTTTGTATGTCAACGGCATCCGGGTGTACTGCCGTGGTTCGGTGTGGGTGCCGACCGACCCGATCTCGCTTCAAGGCGACGCCGGCACCACTCGTGTCTTGGAACGCCTGGCAGAGGCGGGCCTGAACATGATTCGAATCCCGGGGACGATGGTCTACGAGAGCGACCACTTCTGGGAGGAATGCGCGCGGCTGGGCATTCTCGTGTGGCAGGACATGATGTTGGCGACGCTCGATCCGCCCGACACCGACGAATTCTTCGAACTCGTTGCCTCCGAGGTCACCGAGTTCTTGCACAGAGTGCGCGGAAATCCCGCTTTGGCAGTCTTCTGCGGCGGCAGCGAGACCGAACAGCAGCCGACCATGCTGGGCTTGGTCGATCAACACATCCCGCTCATTCATTCGAGACTGCCGGAGTTGATCTCGACGGTGGCACCCGAACTCGAGTACGTGACTTCGTCCCCCTCGGCGCCTCGCGGGGGCGAGCAATTGGCAACGCATGTCGGAAGCGGGGTCGCTCACTACTTCGGGGTGGGTGCCTATCGTCGTCCACTGGCCGACGTGCTCAGCGCGCGAGTACGTTTTGCGACCGAATCATTGGCATTTTCGATTCCACCGTCGAATGCGGTGATCGAGAACGAATTCGGTTCACTCGCCGTCGCGGGGCACCACCCGGCATGGAAAGCCGCGGTGCCTCGGGACAACGGATCGTCGTGGGATTTCGAGGATGTTCGGGACCACTACGTCCACGCGCTTTTCGGCGAAGACGCTCGTGAAGTCCGGTGGTCCGACCCGGAACGCTATCTCGACCTGGGGCGAGCAGCTGTATGTGAGGCGTTCGCATCGACGCTCGGATACTGGCGTCGCCCGGACTCTCGGTGCGACGGCGCCTTGACACTCGCACTGCGAGACCTGGAGCCCGGACCGGGATGGGGGGTCCTCGATTGGAGCGGCAGCCCCAAAGCTCCGTGGTTCGTGCTCCGTAGGAGCGCCAAACCGATCGCGCTCCTCGTCACGGACGACGGTATGGACGGATTGAGGCTCGACGCGATCAACGAGACCGCCGAACCTGTCGTCGGCGAGATCAGGTTTCGAGCGCACAGTCGGTCAGGTGTCGTCCCGGTCGACGTCGCGCTACCGGTCAAGGTGGAAGCGCATTCAAGTCTGACCTGGTCCGTGGACAGCCTTGTCGGACGTTTCACCGACCTCACTCACGTCTTTCGTTTCGGGGCGCGGACATACGACGCCGTCACCGTCACACTCGAAGACGAAGACGGCGAGATGGTGGACGAAGTGGTCCACCTCCTGGGTGGCTCGGCGCGGCCTCGCGAGCGATCGGTCGGACTTGTTGCCACAGCGCGCAACGTCGGTGACGAAGAGTGGGTAGTCGACGTCTCGACGGATGCTTCCGCCCAATACGTTGCCCTCGAACTGCAGGGCTTCGAGCCCGAAGACTCCTGGTTCCACCTCGCGCCGAACGGTCGCAGGACTGTACGCCTACGGAGAACCGGTCAGGCGACGAAAGTCATCGGTCGCGTTCGGGCGCTCAACTCGCATGTGAGTGCGGCCGTGGCGCCGCCGATCACTCCGGTCACACAATCCTCGCCGTCCAAGCGGACGTCGAAGAAGACGAGTGCTACGGGAAACTGAACGGATCGGACTGCGCTGCGAGATCGCACACCGATAGAATCGAACCGGCGCACAACTCTGCCTCGGTGGGGATATTGCGCTCGGGCTGTGCGTCCGCAACCCGTCATCACTGTTCAGGAGCGCGTTCGTTGACTTCCTTGTCCTCTGCCCAGACTGCGCTCGCTGGACTCGCCGAGGTCGCCCTCGCAGATGCCGCGTTCACTCCGGTGATCGAATCCATCGGATCGGCCGCCTTGGACATCGTGGCTCCGAAGCCGGCTCGGCCGTTCATCGCCGCTGCACTCGCCGCTCGCACGCCGGTGCTGCTGGTGACAGCCACCGGTCGTGAAGCCGACGATCTGACTTCGGAACTCACCGAGATGCTCGGTGGAGGAGTGGCGCAGTTTCCGTCGTGGGAAACATTGCCGCACGAGCGACTGTCGCCGAGCGCGGATACCGTTGGGCGACGGGTGGAGGTACTGCGCAGACTCGCCAGGCCAGACGACGCCTCGTACGGATCGCCTCTTCGGGTGATCGTCACCACGGTGCGCTCCCTCGTTCAGCCGATGGCGCCAGGCCTGGGCGAGATAGAACCGATCACGTTGCGCGTCGGCACCGAGATCGATTTCGATTCCGTTCTGGTTCGTCTGGTTGAGATGGCGTACAGCCGGGTCGACATGGTGGGAAAGCGTGGTGAGTTCGCGGTCCGTGGTGGCATTCTCGACTTGTTCTCGCCCACGGCGGATCATCCGGTCCGTATCGAATTCTGGGGTGACGAGGTATCCGAGCTTCGGTACTTCTCAGTTGCCGATCAGCGTTCGCTAGCGGACGTCGACGTCGATTCCGTGATCGCGCCGCCGTGTCGTGAACTGATTTTGACAGCTGATGTTCGTGATCGAGCTGCGGCACTCGCTGCTGAGAACCAGGCTGACGCGTCGTTGGTCGAGATGCTGGACAAGATCTCGGCAGGTATCCCCGTCGAGGGGATGGAAGCTCTGCTTCCGGTTCTCAAACCCGATGAACTGCAACTACTTTCCGATGTACTTCCCGAAGGGGCGCACATTCTTCTGTGTGATCCGGAAAAGGTGCGCACCCGCGCCACCGACCTGGTGCGCACCGGCCAGGAATTCTTGGAAGCATCGTGGACGGCGGCGTCGATCGGCGGCGCTGCACCCCTCGACACGTCGATCCTCAACGGCGGAGGAGTCGATCTCGGTGCCTCCGCGTACCGGTCGCTTCGTCATGTTCGCGAATCTGCCGAAGCTGCCGGCAGACCCTGGTGGACAGTCAGCCCGCTGGCGTCGGGAAACGGTGAAGAACTCGAACTCCCGGTGCATGCGGCACCGCAGGTGCGCGGTTCCGACGACCTGTTGGCCGAGCTGTTCGTCAGCCTTCGGGCGCACGTGAGCACGGGCGGTCGCGCGGCGATCGTGGTGGCAGGTGCCGGAACCGCAAGCCGCGTCGTGGAGCGACTCGGTGAAGCCGAAGTGCCCGCCAAGATGCTCGATGCCGGCGCTACCCCCGCCCGTGGACAGGTCGCGGTGCTCCGCGGATCACTGCACGACGGACTGGTACTCGCCGGCGACGACTCGACGCCTGGGATGGTGATCGTCACCGAGTCCGATCTGACCGGCAACCGCGTTGCCGCGGTCGGCGACGGAAAGCGCTTGCCGGCCAAGCGCCGCAATCAGGTTGATCCCCTCGCGCTGTCGGCAGGGGACATGGTCGTGCATGATCAGCACGGTATCGGCCGGTTCGTCGAAATGGTCGAACGCACCATCGGTGGGGCGCGTCGTGAATACCTGGTCATCGAATACGCGCCGAGCAAGCGCGGTCATCCGGGCGATCGTCTGTTCGTCCCGATGGAATCGCTCGATCAACTCTCCCGATACGTCGGTGGGGAGTTGCCGGCGCTGAGCAAGCTCGGTGGATCCGACTGGGCAAACACAAAGCGTAAGGCCCGCAAGGCAGTTCGTGAGATCGCGGGCGAGCTGGTTCAGCTCTACGCAGCGCGTCAGGCTGCTCCCGGGCATGCGTTCGGCCCGGACACACCGTGGCAGAAGGAACTCGAAGACGCATTCGCGTTCACCGAGACGATCGACCAGTTGACCGTTATCAGTGAGGTCAAGGCCGACATGGAGAAGCCGGTTCCGATGGACCGGGTGGTCATCGGTGACGTCGGGTACGGCAAGACGGAGATCGCCGTCCGCGCCGCGTTCAAGGCAGTGCAGGACGGCAAGCAAGTGGCGGTGCTGGTGCCGACGACTCTGCTTGCACAGCAACATCTTCAGACCTTCACCGAACGAATGGCGTCGTTCCCGGTGAAGGTGCGAGGGCTGTCCCGGTTCACCGACGCCAAGGACTCGAAGGAAATCATCGCCGGCATGGCGGAAGGTGAGATCGACATCGTCGTCGGTACTCACAGGTTGCTGCAGACCGGTATTCGCTGGAAGGACCTCGGGCTTGTGATCGTCGACGAGGAACAGCGATTCGGAGTCGAGCACAAGGAACACATCAAGGCGCTACGCACCCACGTCGACGTCCTGACGATGTCGGCTACCCCGATTCCTCGTACTCTCGAGATGAGCATGGCCGGGATCCGTGAAATGTCCACGATCCTCACACCGCCGGAAGAACGTCATCCTATCCTCACGTACGTCGGCGCGTATGCGGACAAGCAGGTTGCCGCGGCCATCCGGCGTGAACTTCTGCGCGACGGTCAGGTCTTCTACGTTCACAACCGTGTCAGCTCGATCGACAAGGCAGCCAAGAAGATCCGCGAACTCGTCCCGGAGGCTCGCGTCGTCGTCGCGCACGGTCAGATGAACGAGGACACTCTCGAAAAGACTGTGCAAGGATTCTGGGAACGCGACTTCGACGTGTTGGTCTGTACCACGATCATCGAAACCGGTCTGGACATCTCGAACGCGAACACACTGATCGTCGAACGCGCGGATTCGCTGGGCCTCTCGCAGTTGCATCAGCTTCGCGGACGCGTCGGGCGTAGTCGTGAACGTGGATACGCCTATTTCCTGTACCCGGCCGAAAAGCCTTTGACGGAAACGGCATACGACCGACTGGCAACGATTTCGCAGAATTCGGACCTCGGCGCGGGTATGGCCGTCGCGATGAAGGACCTCGAAATCCGTGGAGCCGGAAACGTTCTGGGCGCAGAGCAGTCCGGCCACGTCGCGGGGGTCGGGTTCGATCTGTACGTCAGGCTGGTCGGTGAGGCGGTCGAAGCCTTCCGGGCTGCAGCCGACGGCAAACCGATCACCATGGACGAGGGCACGAAGGAAGTCCGGATCGACCTACCGGTGGACGCGCACATCCCGCCCGACTACGTCACCAGTGACAGGCTCAGGTTGGAGGGGTACCGCAAGCTTGCTGCGGCAACTGATTCCGACGGCATCGCTGCCGTGGTCGAAGAACTGGTCGATCGCTACGGCCCACTGCCCGAAGAGGTTCGACGGCTGATCTCGGTGGCCAAGCTTCGACTGCTCTGCCGCGAGTATCAACTGGAGGAAGTCGCCGTCACCGGAACTCAGCTCAAGATCTCGCCTATGTCACTGCCCGATTCCAAACAGATCAGGCTCAAGAGGATCTATCCGAGCGCGCAGTACCGGGCAACGACCGGGCTCGTGCAACTCCCGCTGCCTCGCACCGGCGGAGTCGGCTCGGATCGCCTGCGGGACGTCGAATTGCTCCAGTACATCGCGGACTTCATCCTGGCGATTGACGGGCGCGCCGCCGGTGCCGTCCTGGTCGAGGCGTGAGCACACGGTGAACGAATCGCCCGTCGTTGTACTGCTCGATCCTTTGCGGCCGCATGTCTTTCCGCTGGAGGCGCTCCCGTTCCTGTCCGGCGCGATCGATATCGACCCGGACGTCCCCGACTCGGTACGCGGCGCACTGCCGGCCACGACACCCGGCGCCGCGGTGACTGTGATGATGGACACCGCCGAGCCGAAGATCGCGGCGTTGTCTGCCGCTGGGGTAAAGATGATTCGCGCCGAACCCATTCACGGCGATCGACTGGTGGAAGCGGCGTCGATCATGGACCGGTTGTGGAATCGCGGCGGTTGGGAGTCGACCCAGACGCACGAGAGCCTCTCCGTTTACCTCGTCGAGGAGACCTACGAGGTACTCGACGCGATTCGAAGCGACGACGAGAGCGATCTTCGGGAGGAACTCGGAGACCTGTTGCTTCAGGTGTTGTTCCACTCGCGGATCGCTCAAGCACACGGTGTTTTCGAATTGGACGACGTGGCCGGTGCATTGATCGCGAAACTCGTGCACCGCAGCCCGCACCTGGTCAGTTCCGGGGCGGTCGACATCGCTGAGCAAGAGCGGGCGTGGGACGCTTTGAAGGCTGCCGAGAAGGCTCGCGCGTCATCCATGGACGGCATCGCTCGGTCGCAGCCGCCGTTGCTCCTCGCCGAAAAAGTACTGAGCAGGGCCGCCAAAGCTGGTGTGATCGAAAGCGCCGATGAAGCTGATCTGGAAGCTCTGATCGAGCAGTGCCGACGCGCCGACACTGCACTCCTGGGCGCCCTGGACATGCTGATCGCCGACATTCGGATTCGTGAGGGAAGACGTCTCGAAGACGTGGAGGATTAGCCCACTTTGACGTAATTGCCCGGTAATCACCTGGCAATCGGAAAATAGCTTGGGCTTGGTGAGTGCAGTTGAAACAAACCTAAGGTATGTTTACGTACGAAATGAGCAACACTGGGTCGTTTTCTTGCATGAATTGGCCTTTGATCGGCGGTTATGTAGGGGGGTCCGATGACGGTTCATTTCTGCACTGCGAGCAGCGAGGTACGGCAACCGGCGGGGTGTTGCCGTACCTGGACGCTCGCGGTGGCTACCGATCAGCGATCCCCCAAGCCGTTCGATCCGCTGACGCCGTTCGTATGACAAGAAAGACTGATGGCAAATGAGCGTTCATGCTGAGGTGGAGAGCCGGTCGGCGGTATCGCAGGATTCCGCTCATGTCGGAACAGACTGGCGCCGGGCATACCGGAAGCGGATCGCAGTGAGCGATTCGATCACGGTCCTGTTCGTGATCGCACTCGCTCAGATCGGCAGTATGTGGCCGCATCCCATCGAGTGGCTGACACCACTTAAAGTGATCGCGTCTGCAGCGTTGGGCGGACTGTGGATGATCGCCCTCGCACGGGGGCGTAGCCGTCATCAGGCGATGCTGGGCGAGGGCAGTGACGAGTACGAGAAGGTACTGCTCGCTACCGGCCAGGTCTTCGGAGTAGGCGCATTGGCCGGGATCATTCTGGGCGTGGGAATTGCGCGAAGCTACCTCATGATCGCACTGCCCGTCGGACTCGCTGCGCTGCTTCTCGGACGCTACCTCTGGCGACGCGACATTCGAAAGAAGCGTGCGATCGGGGATTGCCGTAACTCGGTGCTGTTGGTCGGTGGACATGCGTCCGTCGTTGCTACTACGCGTGCCTTCGTGCGGGAATCCTCGGCAGGCTACGACGTTGTGGGAGCGTGCATTCCGCGTCGGGCGACCGCGTTGGACGATCACATCGTTGTCGACGGAGCAGCAGTCCCGGTAATGGGCAACGAGTTCGAGGTAGTCGAGGCGATGCGCGCAAGTGGCGCAGACACCGTCATCGTAACCGGGACCGAAGACCTCGGACAGGTGGGCATTCGCAAACTGATGTGGGACCTCGAAGCCGAGGGCGTCGACATGGTGGTTTCACCGGTCGTGGCCGATGTGTCGAAGGCTCGCTTGATGTTTCGCCCTGCGGCGGGACTCCCGTTGATTCACGTTGCGCGGCCGCGCTACCAGGGCGCGAACCGGCTTGCGCCCGCTGTTTTCGACGCGGTGTTCTCGATGCTGATGATCCTCCTCGTGGCGCCGGTCATGCTCGCCGCTGCCGCTGCAGTCAAGTTCACGTCGAAAGGCCCGGTGTTCTACAAGGCGGAACGCATCGGCCTCAACGGGAAACCGTTCCCCATGTTCAAGTTTCGTACCATGGTGGAAGGCGCCGATCAGCAGGTTGTCGATCTGATGGGGGACAACGAAGGCGCCGGAGGTGTGTTGTTCAAGATGCGTGAGGATCCACGAATCACGTCCGTCGGCAAGATCCTTCGTCGATTGAGTATCGACGAGCTACCGCAGTTCTTCAACGTCATTCGCGGAGAGATGAGCGTTGTCGGCCCGCGGCCGCCATTGCGTCGCGAGGTCGAGATGTACGACGACGAGGTTGCCCGGCGCCTGCTGGTCAAGCCTGGCATCACCGGTCTCTGGCAGGTAAGTGGTCGCAGTGATCTCTCCTGGGAAGAATCTGTTCGTCTCGACTCTTCCTACGTGGAGAATTGGTCTATCCTGCAAAATCTTTCGATCATTACTCGTACCGTCTCAGCGGTCGCGAAAAGCGACGGAGCGTACTGACTACGCGGTTGGTGCCGGCGCGGATATCCGCGCCGGGCACCAACCTGTCAGCTGTCGAGCTCAACAATGCGAGAACAGATTCTTGACGTAGCCGGCAGTTTGGTAAACGTAGTTGAATGCCCACGTCCCGATCGAGAGTTCCGGACGGCTTGCGACCATGACCAGTTCTCCTTGATAACACTGCGAAATGATGTGCCGCGCCCGCGAGGTATGAGGAACGAACGTCACGACGATGACAGTCTTCCATCCGTTGGCATTAGCCATTCTCTCGATTTCGAACCCCTCGCCCTCGGTGGTGGACGGTGACGGGACGAAACAGTCGACAGGGAAGTCGAACGTACCCTCGCAGATCGACCGCATCTTCTTGTCGTTGTCGCCGTAAGGATTCGAGAAGATCAGGCGTGGTGCGTAACCGTCTTTCATCAGTTGGATTCCGACCTCCTCGCGTCCGTCGTGTGCTCCGCCGAGGACAACGATAGCGTCAGCACTTCGTGGTGCATCGATCTTGGGTGAGACGAAGACGGGCCAACCCCCTGCCGCACCAAGGGCGAGGAGTGATAGAGGTATGCCCGCAATCTTCAAGGCCGATTTGATCTGTTTGATGGCCCCACAATACCTGGACCCAGGAGACGACGATGACCGGATGGCAACCACTTCGGACGGTGGCGGGGTTGACCGCCTTACGGGATGCCTATGGGCAGAACATGTCTGGACTCGTACCTGAGACCGGTGTGTATCTCGCCGACGACGGTTGGTGGATCGCTCTCACGGGTGCACCCGATCCCAGCTACAACCTTGCATTGGTCCATGGGGGTGATGTGCGGAAAAACACGGTCGCCGTTGTGGAACGAGTGCTCGCAGAGCGACTGCGCACCGTTGTCATGCTCGCCGGGGCCGGTCTGGATGCCGCGACCGTCCTCGCGGATGCAGGGTGGGTGTGCGTCGGTTCGAGTTCGCTGCGCGCGCTACCGAATTCTCCGTCAGCGCCGGATGCCGCGGTGCGGATCCTGGAAGATGGCGACCTGCGTTCAGCACGACAACTTGCGGAGGATGTTTTCGGTATCGATCGCGAATCTGCGACTCTGGTGTATCAGGAGGCGGCCCCCGACCGACCAAGTGAGCGTTCAGTCGTCGGCCTGTTCGAACTCGACACGCTGCAGACCGCAGCGATGCTGTCGTTCGGTAAGCCCATCAGCACTGTGTGGGCGGCCGGAACCAGGGCGCAGGGACAGCGGCGCGGACATGGGTTACGGGTCCTTCGGCAAGTGTCGGCAGCCGCATTCGAGGCTGTCGGCGACGGCGCCGTGTGTGGTCTCGCCAGCGCTGCCGGCAATGCTCTGTACGACGCGAGCGGAGCCGAAATCGTCGAGTACTGGCAGATGTGGTCGCGACCGCGATGGCTACTTGGTAGCTGACATCAGCCGTCAGGTATGTTTGTGTGCGTTCGGCAAACTTTTGGTTTCTTTCAGCTACGCTTCAACGCGCGATCCAATCGGGGGTACTCAAGATGGCAGATTCGAGTACCAGGGATGCGGCGATACGTCGCGAACTCGGCGTTCCGCCCACTTTCGACCTGGTGAGGCATGCACGAAACCTTGCAAGAGTGTTCTTCCCCGCTCTTGTCATCGCATTGCTCGTCGGTGGGATTGTCTACGCTGTGCGGGGAAGCGCGACACCGGTGTATCAATCCGACATCGTCGCGGAGGTTCAGTCTGCCTCTCAGATCGTCGTGACGGACGCGAACCTCGGCCAGTTGGTTGCCCCCTATGTCGCACTGGCCACCGATAGCGATGTGGTTGCCGCCATCCACGACCAGTTGAATAACGGGTGGACGACAGCGGATGTCTCAAGCCACATCTCGGTGACGCCCGGTACTTCTCCGGCATTGGTATTCGTCAAGGCGACTGCCTTCAGTCAGGCTGACGCGGACGCGCTGGCACGAATAGTCGTCGCCACCTTGAGCGACGCGCAGGCGCGACGCAATGCAGACACGCTGGATCGTCGTACCCGAGTTCTCACCGACGACATCGCTCGATTGAACGGGGACTTGGACGCAGCGCGGCGAGAAAGCTTGGACGAATACGAGACACCCGCCGACGATCCGACTATCAAGGCGGATCTCGACGCGAGGCTGGAGCAGTTGCGCCAGTTGAGATCGACCGTATCCGGTTCCGACCGACTGCAGTTGCTTTCCGCCCCCGCGGGAACGGGTCTGCCGGTTGCGCCGAAGCCACTCGTCGAGTCGGCGGTTGCGTTCTTGGTGGTCCTCATTCTCGCTGCCGAAATCCTCTCTGCCTGCCGGGGTCGATTCAGTTCGCGAGTGACCGACGCGTGGGCACGTCGAACGGCCCGGAAATACGGAGCCTCACTACTCCTGCAGCACTCCGAAGCCGCTGAGTTTCCGCCGAACCTCGCGCTGACGATATGCCAGCGTGCAAGTCTCGGTGATCATGTCCTGGTGCTTTCGGGTGACGGCGTCCTCTCCACATCATGGGATGTTCCTGCGCACGTGCGATCCGGGGTCTCCCGATATTCGCTGAAGTCGGACTGGTGGCGCCGATTTGACTCCAATGGAACCGGGTTTGCCCTGGTTGTTGTCTCCGCACAGCACGCCAACCAACGGGAGATCGTCGAATGCCTCAGGGCTTTGGCCGAAGTCGATGTTGCGCGAACACTGGTACTCGTGGGTCCGTCTGCTCCCGAGCCTCTCCTCGACGTACTTACCCTCGCGGTGCTGCGTCGCAGACGCAGGCCCGCAAGTTCAGTGAAACTGGCGGCCGAGCCGACCAACTCGGCCACGAACTCACAGGCCCCGTCCGACAGCGCCTGGGTGAAGTCCGGTGCGCCGCGGCTGAACGAGCCTTCCGTTGCCGTGCCGTACGGAATGGATACTTCCGCCCTGGATTCGAGGAGGGATCGCGCCAGCCTGGTGGATGCGAAAACGGTCAGTATTGCGAAGAAGAACCTGCCGAAGGCTATGCCCAAGCCGAGCGCAGGGGTCGAGCTCGAAGAGCCGCAGATCGTGCAGGCTGTTGATGTCGAGGGCGCCGGAGTCGAGGCGTCCGCAGTGGAGATTTCCGGAGCGGAGTCGACCAGCAATGATGCAACTGGTGTCGAGGCGTCCGGGGAAGCCGACGGCATCGACTCCGAAGCCTCGACCGAACGAATTATGCTGACCTCCAAAGATATAGCGGAAATTCGAAAGAGGAGGCAAAGAACTCGCGTGAGCCTTATACGTTCGGATTCAGCAGACGGACAGTCGGAATCCTGAAGGACCGGGCTTTCACTAGATCTTGGGTGTGCTGCACCCTCCAACTGCCTGTTTCACCGCTGCGAGTGCGGGTTTCGGAGTGTAATTGATCGTGACCAGACCGAAGTTCTGTTCGATATCCGAAGTGTTGGTTCCGCGATCACGCATGCTGTAGATGAAAATGCGCTCGATGTAACCGAGCACCTTTGCTTGCGCGAATCCATCCGAGATGATGTTGGCCTGTAATTGCGGGCTGACGGCGGTCGGGCCTGTACCTGTCGGAGCTCCGAATTCGGTTGCCCAGACTTTCTTTCCGCTGTCCCCGTTCTGCACCATCGATTCTCGCATCAGTCGGATCCTGTAGAAAGTGTTCCAATTCTGGGTGGACGAATCCGAAGGTAGCGCAGGCCAACTGTACGGATGGATCGAAAAGACATCGAATGAAGACTTTGCTCCTGCCGCGTACATACCCTTGAGATATGTGACCGGTGAGATGTCGGATCCGTTGTCGACGGCCGGTGCCAAACCGCCGTTGAGAATCTTTGCACCCGGTTGTACCGCACGGATACTTTCAGATGCGGCTTTCAGGAGTGCAGTGTATGTGTTCACATTCGGCTTGGGGCGGAAGAATTGTGTCAGGTTCGGTTCGTTCCAAATCTCCCAAGTGCTGATTCTGTTCGAGTACCGTTGTGCTGCTTGTTGTGCAAACTTGGCAAACGCGGCCGGATCGGATGGATACCCGTGGGTATCGTTGACCCCGGCGACGCGAGCCCAAGCCGGCGTGTACGTAACGATTCCCAAGACGCTCAATCCTTGGAGACGTGCTCGATCGACGACGCGGTCCGTTGTGCTCCAATTCTGTTGGCCCTTGGTTGATTCGACGGCGGACCAATCGACGTCGAACCTGAGCCAGGTCGCGCCGGCATTCTTCATTGCGGTCAGTTCTGCATCGAGATCATTCTGAGAGAGACCGTTGAGTGGGGCGCCCGCGGCGATCCCTAAACCAACGGAACTGCACGTCGAGTTCGGGGTTGGGGTTGTTGTTGGAACTGGACTCGGTGCACACGCGCTCAATGACCCGACAGTCAACAGGGCGCAGGCGAGGGACAATCGAAGTCGACTCACGCCGACCACCTTCTTTCCACAGTGACTCGAAACCGGTGCGGGACAGACAAGTTGGAAGCCGAACTAGATGACCAATCCGACAAATCAAAGAATTGCATGAATTGGGTCACTTGGCACCAGTCTCGAAGTCGGTTCTGCAGTACTTCCGTCCGGTTGGGTGCTACTGCGAAATGCGCCGGTTGGTATTGTCCGATTTTCTCGGTGACTGTGGTCGAAAATGATCAATAGTTCAGAGGCATCCTCCAGTTTCGTTTGCATCTTGCAACACGGCCATTGCGGGCTTCGGTTCGAAGTCGAGATCCAGAAGGCCAAAGTTTTGTTCGCGATCACCGGGATCGGAGCCGCGGTCCTGGAGACTGTAAACGAAGACCTTCTGAACGAACCCGAGGCTACGCGCTTCGTTGAATCCGTCACGCAGTATCTCGGCTTGCATCGACTCGGTCACAGCGTCGAGACCAGTTCCTGTTGGTGCCCCGAATTCGGTCGCCCAAATAGATTTGGTCGAGTCGCCGTTTGAAACCATTGTGTCGTGCATCAGCCGCATTCGATAGAAAGAGTTCCAGTTTCGAGTCAACGGGTCCGAGGGCAGTGCCGGGTAGGTGTACGGATGCATTCCGACAACGTCGAAGTGTTGTCCAGCTCCATATTCGTAGATGTTCGCGAGGAACGTCGTGGGGCTTATGTCAGCGCCGTTGTCAGTTGCGGGGGACAAGCCACCGGAGACAATTGTTGCGCCCGGTTGCACTGCCTCGATTGCTACGCTCGATGCGGCGAGCAGCTTCGAGTAATACTCAGGATCCGGCGTCGGATTGAAGAATGTTTGGAGATTGGGCTCGTTCCAGATCTCCCATGACGAAATGGAATTCGAGTAGCGGGCTGCGGCAAGCGCCGCGAACCTACCGAACGCGTCCGGGTCGGCCGGACGGGTATGCGTGTCAGGACTCGTCGCTGCCGGATCTCTTGCCCAGGCAGGCGTGTAGGTGATGAGACCGAGAATCTCGAGCCCGGAAGATTTCGCGATGTCCACGAGGCGATCGGTTCCGGACCAGTCGAAGGTGCCCTCGGTACTTTCGATGGCGGACCAGTCGATGTCGAATCTGACCCAGTGCGAACCCGATGATCGAATAGCTTCCACCGTTCGATCCATTTCGGCGTCACTCATTGCGGTATAGCCGGAACCAAGTGCGATGCCAGTATTGTCTGACGAAGGTTGAACTGCGCAAGGTTCGCCGGTTGCGGTAATCGAAGAATGGACTACCAATCCGAGAATCAACAAGACCACTGCGACTGCGGCGACTCGACGTGCCTTAGCCATCGATGAGCTCCTTCAGCAGAGCCGGAAGATTCTTCTGGATGTCATATCGGTCCACTACCTTCCGCCGGCCGATGCGTGACAATTCGGATCGTGCACTCCCGTCCTCCAACAGTCTCGTTATCTCGGCTGCGAGTTCTACTGAATCAGATGGCTCGACGAGCGATCCGGCGCCGTCCCCCAGCAGCTCGCTGGTGCCGCCGAGATCGGTTCCGACGACTGGCACTCCGATGCTCATTGCTTCGAGTGCCACGAGTGGGCCGGCTTCGGGAGAGGTGCTCGCAGAAATCGCGATGTCCCATCCTTTGATAGTTGCCAGTGAATCGACATATCCGAGAAATGTGACGCGACCCGCCAGATCCGGCTGCTGTGCGCGTTCACGAAGTACTTGTGCGTACATTTCATCGCCCGGGAACGGAAGTCCGGCGATTTCGAGTTGGACGTCTACTGTGCGGGCGATGGCATCCATCAACACCAAGTGGCCTTTCCACGGCGTCAGTGACCCGATGATTCCGACAACTCGGCGTGCCGGTGATCGAACTTCCGTTACCTCAGGGGGAACTACAACACCAAGTCGTGACACCGAGGTGGGAATTCCCAGCGAAAGAACAGGAAGCGATGTCGGTCCGGAGACGGCGACTGCTCGTCGGATCCCGGGTTTTGCAATCCGTACGACGAATCGTTGTTTTGTGCTCGAGAGAGTGTCGTGGACAAGCCACGTTGCACGTTGCGGTACGCGGCCGAGCCTGATCACCGGCAATGCGAACAGTGAGTTGACTATCACGGTCGAGCTGGCCGACTGAGCCCGAGACGCAATGATGCGCCCGGCAATTCGCCAATTCTTTGCAACTTCGAGAATCGCCAGGACGCGTGCCAGACCCCCTTCGCCTCTGAGCGACAGGGTTGGTAGCGTGACCGTTTCGAAGTCGACTGACGCGCGTGCGCGATCCCTCAGCGGCCCTTCCGGACAAGCCAACATTACCGTGAAACCCTGCTCGTGTGCCAAACGCATCAGTTGGAGCATGACCAGTTCGGCGCCGGAGATCTCTCCAGTGTGGCTGACGAAAATGATCGTTCGTGTCATTTTACTTCCCTGTCGGGTTTTACCATTGCGAGTGGCGACTTCCCGCCCGCGAGCGATACAAGTGCATAGATTCCGACTGTCCCAAGTGGAGCGAGAACCGAAACGACTGGCCATGGCACGCCCAACCTTTCGACGCAGATCGTTCCTGCCACTGTGACCACCGCGCAGAGGGCGACGGCCGCTCCGAGCGGGAGCATCGGAAACATTCTGTGAACCGGCAGACTTTGCCGCACTACAACCCAAATTGCAACGAAAAGAAGCAGTTCGGTCGATACGGTCGCAACTGCCGCTCCGTTGAATGACATTCGAGGAATCAACACGATGTTGACCACGATATTGAAGAGTAAGCCGCCCAATGCAATCCACGGATATATTCGATGCCGGCCGCTCGCAACCAGGATCATCAACCCCAACTGGGTGAGCATCGAGAAGCATGCGCCAAGCACCAACAGTCGCGTCGAGGTCCCTGCAATTGCGAACCGCTCTCCGTACAGAAAGGTGAGCACTCCGGTGGCAGCAGGCCAGAACGCGGCGATCGATGCGCTCCCGAGAACTGTCAGGACGATGAATGTTTCGCGGCTTCGTTCGCGGAACACTGCCACGCTGTCGGGCCAATAGGACACGAGAAGTGTTGTTACCGGGGTGACTACGGTGATTGCGACGATTTGCAGAAGGTCCGCGAATTTGTACCCGATGGTGTACAAGCCGACCGAATCGAAAGTATCGAGCTTGCCCAAGAGCAGCACATCCACTTTGGACAGAAGCGTGACCAAAGCGAAGCCGATGCTCAAAGGGATTGCTTCGATCAGCATTTCCCGCCACCTACGAAACTGCGCTCGTGACGACGGCCTAGGCCCGGCGACGCCCTTTCGGACACCGCGCACTTTCACGACGGCCGCGACCACTTCGTTGATAACCGCAGGGATGACGAGAACGAGGAGGATCGGCTGCCACAAAACCGCGACGATGGTCGCGACAAGCTGGGCGAGTTGCCCGACGCCCTCGGCGATCGCGACATACGTCATGCGCAGGCGGCTCTGGTACATGACGGAAAGTGCATGGCTGGGAGTGGCAACGACAACGACCAAACCAGCGACCGCCGTTGCTTCGACCACTTCTGCGGGGTAGCGGAGAATCCAGACATAACCCACCGCGACGATGTATCCGAAAAGACCAAGGGCGACCCGTAGGGATATGAACGCGGTGGTGACCAGCGAAACTTCCCACGGATTGCACTCGACCAACTTCGCGAGCACCACTCGGCCGACGCCGAGATCGGTGACGACGGACAACAATCCGAGCAATCCGAAGATGAGGGAGAACTGACCGAATTCGTCAGGGCTGATCGAACGCGCGATCAGAACCGAGCCGGTCCACCCCATCGCTGCCACTGCGATCCGGCTTCCGAGCATGATCGCAGTGCTTCGGCGTGCATCGTTCGCAGTCAAATCCGGAGCGGCCGGCCCGTGGATTTTCGTCTCTCGCTCGCGACGTTCCTTCTCGAACTTGTCGATAGCGGCCTGGCGCAATTCGGCGAACTCTCGCGGCGATACGGGCTCGGTGCCCGTCGAATTGCGATTCGTCATGAGCAACTCACACGCTCAGCCCTGCAGTGCGGTACGCGTCAACCGTGTATTCGGCTGTTCGGGTCCACGTCGATCGGGCCGCGACACGTGGCGCAGAGATACGGAGTGCGGTGTTGACATCGTCGTCCAGGACGACTGAGCGAAGAGCGGCCAACCAGGAAGCCTTGTCGTGCTTGCGGACAAGCACGGCGGCGTTGTCGGCGAATTCGGTCAGTGCTCCGACCGCACTCGCAACCACTGCCGCGCCGCACGCCATGGCTTCGAGTGGCGGCAGACCGAACCCCTCGTAGTGGGAGGAGTAAGCGACAGCAGTTGCGGCGGAATAGAGTGCCGGAAGGTCTTCTGTCGCGACGTAACCCAATCCTCGGGCGGAACGGGGCGCGTCGGGGCCAGTCGAGCCGGAGCCCGCCAGCAGAAAAGGAATCGACAGCTCCGTGCACGCTTCGGCGACGAGAGCGACATCTTTTCGAGGTTCGATCGTTCCGACCTGCAGCACGAATCGCTCCGGTAGTTTCAATCGCCGCCGAACTTCGGTCACTGCAGCTTCGGTGGGGATCGTGGCCCAGGATGCGGGTGCCAGCGGCGTGACAACGGCATGCCGACCGCTCAGTGCGAGTATTCGTTCGGCGGTGAAGTCCGATACTGCAATGACGACGTCGGCCTTGCGTAGCGCCGCGGACAGGAGTCGGCGTTCGCCAGCTGCTCGATATCGACTGAAGGCCCACGGAACGTCGAATACCGACATGTCGTGAAACGTCGAGATCTTCAGGCCGCCTTGCCCGATCGGGAGGTCGACGTCGAGGCTGTGGAACAAGTCGCTGCCCGCGACCGGCACCATCGCCCACGCGGCTCTGCGTGCTCCGGAGGCAACAGGGCGCGTCACGGCGCGCACTCCGGTTGGAATCTCATCGACAGCGTCGATTTGCACTGTTGCGCTGAGGTTCGTCGATTCGCTGATCAGTGGGGAGAGTTCTCGGAGTAGTTCGCGTGCATAGGTTTGGACGCCGCCCCCACCAGGTCGGAGTGCCATGGCTCCGAGGGTGATTCGTGATCGGATATCGCTTCTTTCTCCGAGTGGTGTTGAGTCAGTGCGCATCCCACGGTTCCAATCAGTAGCCAAAAGTAGAGGTCGAGGGGAAATATCTCGAAATATGTCGAGACGACAGAAGCGACCGCGGCCGCGACGATCGAGGCGCTGACACCGAGAGCCAAAGCGCCGTCCGAGCCGGGAAGCACACGCGATGCCCTCAGCGCGGACGCTCCGGAAGATATGAGGACCAGGACAAAAATCCACAAGCCGATCGGTCCGAGCTCGACTGCGACTTTCATGTAGTAGTTGTCGGGCTGATAGGGGATCAGCCCAAGTGTTGTCGCGGCCTTGATCGTCATCGTGTTGAGCATCGGTTGCGCTGCTTCCGCCGCCTTTGCTGCCGCGGATCCTGTTGCGCCCAGACCTTGCCCGAGTGGATGCACGAACAGCGAGCTGATTGTCGACGACCATCCGCTACCGCGTTCTTCGAGACTGTACGACGAGAACAGTGGTTTGACGATTGATGGTGGTGCCAACAGAAGTACAAAGGGAACGGCAGCGGCAGCCGCGCCGAACAACATCAAGATAGACCGATACTTGTATACGGCAATCCAGAGAAGCCCGACAGCCAACCCGATGTAGCTGGCCCGCACAATCGAGACTCCCATGCCTACGACCATGATCGGAGTTGCGGCCAGAAAGATAATGTTGCGCAGCCGTTTCGGATCCGCGAGAGCGACCGAAATACCGACGATCAAACTCAGCATCACGAAGAGACCGAACGCAAACGGACCGGTGAAAGTGCTGAAGCTTCGCAAGATCGAGCCGGTGATTCGAATCTGTTCGGTGTAGCTGTAGCCGAGATCCACCAGGTATGCAGGCCCTACTGCTTGCTGAAGGAGTCCGATGACTGCTGTCAGTATCCCCATACCCATCAGGACGGACACGAGATGATCTCGGTCGTCCCGCGAGAACGGTGCGCGCCAGAGAATGACGGGTATCAAGATGTAGAAGTAGGTGATCTTTATCGATGTCACCCCGGCGATACCGGACAGAAGCAGTGCTGACGCGGAACCGAAAGCTACCCAGGCCGCGGCAGCCGGCCACCAAGGCATCGAGGGGCGCACTACCCGAAGGCGATTGGGGCTGACGAAGGTGCATCCCAACGTGAGCAGGAGCAACCCCTCCTTCCAACCGGCCATCGATGTCCCGCCGGGAATGATCGCCAACAGACCGTGGAGCGGAGCGAACAGTGCAACAAGCAGCAAGCCGCGTTGTGGTCGCTGGTAGATCGCAACGACGATGGGTACTGCGAAGATTGCAGCAACAAACATGAATGATGTGTTCACGCGATGAACCGGTTCGCATTCGCCGTGTCGGCCCGAGGGACCGTCGTAATTCCGAATGCTTTCGCTATCGAAGAAATCGCCTTTGTTTGCACGATATTTCGGAGGTCACGATGGTAGGACGGGTGATCGCCGACCGGTGGCATGATCGCGTCGAACGTTTGTCCTCGGTGAGTCATCCGGGCAACGCCTTCGGGTCCGCGTTGCTGATTGAACCATGCGGCGTCCGCGGGGGAGAGGATGACGGTGGTATCCACCCCACGCTTGCAGAGTGCCTCCAGCATTACCTCAGGAACCTGCGTGATTCCCCTGATTCCCAGAAGCTTCCACGCTGGATAGGGGAGACGGGACTGCAGTACGCCTTTCACCCGTCCGCGGAGGGGAAGTTTCGTGGTTTCGGCACCTGGATCGATTCGAGGAGCCTCCGGCAAGACAGCATCCATCAGGGACTTCTTGCGCCTCACCGACCACAAGATCATGTTTACGAGTATTGTCGATCTCGCACCCATCTGGAGCGCCATGGACGCTGAGGTCCATGCCCCCGAACACAATCCGGTCATCACGAGGTTTCTCGGATCTGCGCCGAGTGCGGCAACGGCAGTGCGTGCGTCCTCGTCTGCCGCGTGTGAATAGACCGACGTCGGATTGTCGGCGTCGATCGGACCCGAGTCGCCGACCCCTCGTCGGTCGAATCGGAGACTCGTGACCGAGAGAGCCGCGGCCTCACGAGCGATGGTCACCCACGAGCGGCCAGGCCCGACTCGATGCTCGATTGCAGTAGTGAAGAACAGTAGTCCGCGCTCGGGAGGCGCATCGGTGGTCGATATGTTGCCTGCCTCGGATTCGGGAGAAGTTGCGGGATGCGTGCGGATCGCGAAGAGCTCCTGAGCGCCGAATCGTTCCAACGTCTCGAACACCTCCTCGCCGACTTCGGTGACCGCGACGCGAGCTGTGGTGGTGATCGCGGGAGTGAACGCGGAGGAACTCGTGGGCGCGTGGCGATCCAACCACTGTGCGATTTCGTTGATGTGTGTGTAGGGGATGTCGACGTAGAAACTGGGAGGCGACGTGAACGCGTCGTGGTTCTCCAAGATCATCATCTCGGGATCAAGAGTTGCTGCGAGCCCGGCGACAGCTCTGCTGTCCAGTACCGAAGACTTCACGGCCAGAAGGGTGCGTGGACGTCCGAGAAATGGTCCGGTGATGCGGAGACGTGACAGTTGGTCGGCGCATTCGGGAGCCAGCACGCCACCCATGATCGACACACGTGAGTCGGCGGGATCGTCCTCTCCGACGCTGATCGCGTAGAACGCACGTTGTTCCCTGAGGTAGTTGCGGCCGGTCAGAATTGGGTCCCACAGGACTATCGAGTTGACGTGTCCGCACTCCTGCAATGCCGACGCTGCCAGGAGGGCACCAACTCTCAGTCCGACGATGCTGACGGATTCCGCGCCCGCTTGTCGGACATAGTCCACAGCGCTGACGATGCTCTTCAGCCAGAGGGTGAGAGCGTCAGGATCGTCTTCGGAACCGGCCGAGTCGCCGACTCCCGCGTACTCGAAACGAAAAGCGGCCATACCCTGTGCCGCGAGTTTTTCGCCGAGAAGTCGCATGCCGCGATAGGTGTCGATGTGCTCCTTGCCCAGCGGGGGACACATGACCACGGCTTCTCGGACAGTTCCTGAAGAGGGCACGTGAAGGAATCCGAGCAACGGCCTGTCTGCCGACCCGAACCACGTGGCCAGTTGAGTCTCGATGGTGATCACTCCGGTCAAGATCGGTTGCCTGTATGTTGCTAGTAAACATACCAGTAGTCTGTTTGATGCCGATCCGGCAATCTCTAGGTTTGTGAAGCGCCAAAAAAGCGCATAGGAGTCCGAAAATGTCAGGTGTACTCGTCCATGAATGGATAGAGCGTTCGGGCGGCGCAGAGAAGGTGCTGGACGAGTTCGTCAATTGTTATCCGGACGCTGACCTCTATTGTCTGTGGAACGATGCTCCCGGGCGTTACTCGACAACCGATGTCAACGAAAGTGTGCTCGCTGCAACGCCATTGCGTCGTAGCAAAGCGCTCTCGTTGCCTGTCATGCCGTTCACCTGGCGAGGGTTGGAGAACCGCGGCTATGACTTCGCGCTGATCAGCTCCCACGTGTTTGCCCATCACGCAACATTCAGGGAGCAGTCTGCGCGATTCCGGAAATTCGTCTACGTGCACACCCCCGCCAGGTACGTGTGGAATCCCGAACTGGACGAGCGTGGAAACTCGCCACTCGCGAGGCTGGGATCACCCATTCTGCGCAAGATCGACCGCAAAAGAGCGTCGGAGGGAGCCTCGTTCGCAGCGAACAGTGTGTTCGTCAGTCGACGGGTTGAGCGAGCCTGGGGCGTGCAATCACGGGTCATCCACCCTCCGGTGGACGTCGACCGGATCTCCGCCGTCGAGGATTGGCGGTCCCGATTGAGCGAAAACGAAATTCAGCTACTATCGAGTTTGCCCTCGCCATTCGTTCTCGGTGCCTCGAGGTTCATTCCGTACAAGCGTTTGGACTGGGTGATCCGGGCAGCCGAGCGGGCCGGAACGGCTGCTGTCATCGCAGGGTCGGGCCCGGAAGAGGATCGGCTCCGCGCGATGGCTGACTCTGCGTCGGTTCCCGTTCGAATTGTTCGGCGCCCCTCGGATGCGTTGCTTTTTGCGCTGTATCAGCAGGCACTCGCATACGTCTTTCCGGCGATCGAAGACTTCGGAATCATGCCGGTGGAGGCAATGGCTGCGGGTGCGCGCGTGATTACGAACAGCATCGGGGGAGCTTCGGAAACCGTGACACCTGGTGTCGACGGACTCCATTTCCACGACGACAGTTGGGAATCGGTGGCCGAGTGCATCCGAGATGTCGCCGCAGTGGACGTGAATGGTGCACGCTCGTACGAGAAGTACTCCGTGCGCAGATTTCGTTCCGAGATCGCAACCTGGACCGGTGTCCCGGTGTTCGGCTACGCGAACAGCGCGGAGCCCCAGTAGCTCCCGTCGGCGAGACCGCCGGGGCAAGCGAAGACCGCAGAACCGACGTGCTGGATGTATTCGTTCAGCGCATCGTGTCGTGAAAGGTTTTGCTGCATCGGAACAAACTGCTCGACCGGATTCCGGCAGTACGCAACGAAAAACAGTCCCGCGTCCAGGTGGCCGAAGCCATCGGAGCCGTCCGTGAAGTTGTATCCGCGGCGCAAGATCTGAATCCCACCGAGTTCCTCGGCAGAGGCCAGGCGCACGTGTGAATCCTCCGGGATGACGAAGTCGTGTCCCATTTTGGAATCGAGATCGAGCTCGTCGAACTCGTCCTTGCCGCCGAGCGGCGCTCCGCTGCGTTTGGAGCGGCCGATGACAGCTTCCTGTTCCTTGAGTACTGCGCGATCCCACTGCTCGATCAGCATGCGGATTCGTCTTGCGACGAGGAATGAGCCGCCCGCCATCCAGGCCTGATCGTCAGTGGGATCAACCCAGACGTGCTGGGCGAGTGCGTTTGGATCTTCCGCCTTGATGTTGGCTGTTCCGTCCTTGAACCCGAACAGATTTCGTGGTGTCGCCTGCGTCGTCGAGGTCGAGGATGTTCGTCCGAACCCGAGTTGCGACCATTTGACCGACGCGGTCCCGAACGCGACTCGCGCGAGGTTGCGGATCGCATGGACGGCAACCTGGGGGTCGTTGGCGCACGCTTGGATGGCGATGTCGCCCCCGCTGCGATTCGGATCGAGGTTGTCCGCACGGAAGTGGGGGAGATCGAGCAGGGCAGCAGGTTTCTTGTCTGCGAGACCGAACCGGTCGTCGAAAAGTGACGGTCCGAATCCGATGGTCAGGGTGAGTTGCGACGGCGCGAGATCGAGTGCCTCACCCGTATCGCTCGGTGGTGCATACGGACCGTCGCCGGTCGCTCCGTCCTCGGTTGCTTCCTGACCCGCCGTCATTCGTTCGGCCATCGCCGTCCACGTCTGCAGCAGCGTGATCAGTTCGTCGCGCGACTTCGTCGTCACATCGAAAGCGACGAAGTGCATACGATCCTGGGCCGGCGTCGTGATGCCTGCCTGATGCTCGCCGCGAAAGGCCACCACGTCTGCGTGATCGGTGCCGGAACTCTCGTCGGCGGTCACCCGCCCGATGACGGCACCGGCACCGGCCAGGACGGCGCCCGCCCCCACGGCGCCGAACAGTCGGCGCCGTGAGACTGCCTGCGGTGCTGCGCTTTCCGCAGCGGGTGTGCCTTTCGGTGAATCAGTCATCTACTGTCCCGCGACTACTTCCTGGACCTGGCTGACCTCGGCGGACAGAGCATCGATTTTACGCGAGAGTTCCTGACGCTGCGCCTCGGTCACGGTGTCGTAGTACACGAATCCGTCGCCGACCCGGAACTGCGCCAGCGCAGCGTCGAGGTCGGCGAATCGGTCAGCGATGCGCTGGGCGAGCTCGGGATTACGTTCCTGCAGAATCGGGTTCAGTGCCGCGATCGCCGCTTGTGAGCCATCGACGTTGGCCTGGAAATCCCAGAGGTCGGTATGCGAGAAGATGTCTTCTTCTCCGCTGATCTTCGACTTCGAGATCTCGTCGAGCAACCCTTGAGCGTCGCCGGCGATCTTGGTGGGATCGATCGTGTAATCGTCCGCGTTCACCTGGTCGGCAAGGTACTGGATGTCTTCGAGCAGCTGATCTGCGACCGCGTTGGTGTCCGGCTGAAGCCCGGTCACCCACAGATCCTTCTCGAGGCGGTGGAACCCGGTCCAGACCTGACCGGGCTCGAGATCCGCTTCGCGAAGGTCCAGCTTGGGATCGAGCTCGCCGAAGCTCTCGGCTTCGGGTTCGATGCGCTCGTAGTAGGTACGTGCGATCGGGAACAGTGCCTTCGCCTGGTCGACGTTGCCGGACTGGACTGCGGCGACGAACTGAGCTGCGGTGTCCTGCAGCGCGACGATCTGGCTGCGGATGTAGCGACGGTAACCGTCGGCGGCTTCGGCGAGCTGGCCGCTCTCGTCGGTGGCCGCCTGCGAATCGCCTGTGACGACGAAGTCCTGACGGATGCCGGTTCCGACCATGCCCGGCTTGCAGGCGAGCTGGTAGGTCGCTGCTTCAGGGAGAGAGACGATCAGCTGACGGGTCAGTCCTGGGCCGATGTTCTCGACCTCGCCCATCGCTCGATCACCCTCGGCGAAGACGTAGAACTCGGTGACCTTGGAGCCGTTGTTCGTCACCTGGAAGGTCGACGTGCCGGTCGTCCCCGTCGTGGCGCTGACCTCACATGAGTCGTCGGTGGCGGTGACCGTGATGTCGCCGTCGTTCGCCGTCGTCTTCTCGGTGCACGCGGCGAGGGAGAAGGGAAGTACCGCAGCCGTGGCCAGTACGAGGGTGGATTTACGCATGTCGGCAATGCCTCTCAGGATTTTTCGGGAACGTGTGTGTCGTGCGCGGGCGGGGCCGTCGGCTCGGTTGGCTTCGACGGAAGGGGACGCAGGAAGAGTGCTAGGACGACTACGAGGTAGACGAGCCATGCGACGGCTTGCAGGACGGTCGGGTCCGGGCGGAAGTTGAAGATTCCGGCGAGGACGGTGCCGTACCAGGTCGACGGGTCGTAGCCGGGTGTCAGGTTGAACGCGAGATTCGAACCGCCCGGCAGGACGTTTCCGGTCTGCAGAGCGCGAACACCGTACGAGAGGATTCCGGCGGCTACGACGATGAGGAAGATCGCCGTGTACCGGAAGAACGTCGTGAGGTTGAGACGGAGGGCGCCGAAGTACATGGCGACGGTCAAGACGGCGGCCAAGAGAATTCCGAGGAGCAGTCCGACCAGCGGCCAGGAGCTGCCGGCGGTGTTCTCTGCGTACCCCACCATGAGCAACGCTGTCTCGACGCCTTCACGACCGACCGCGAAGAATGCCAGCGACAAAATGGCGACGGGTCCGGCAATGAGCGCCTTTTCCATCCCCGCCTTGAGATCTCCGGAAATGTTCTTCGCTGCCGTACGCATCCACAGGACCATGATCGTGACGATGACGACGGCGATCAGGGAGGCAACGCCCGCGATGATCTCTGCGGTCAGGCCGTCGACCGTCGACGTTCCGTAGTGGATCGCGAAGAAGATGATCGCCACCATCGCGACGGCGATCGCGACGCCGAGCCACACCCATTTCAGTGCGTCCTTGCGCTGCGCCTTCACGAGGTAGGCGGCGAGAATCATCACCACGATGCCCGCTTCGAGGCCTTCGCGCAGACCGATCAGGCCACTGCCGAATAACTGGGTGGCAACTGATGGTGTGCTCGCGGCAGCGAGTACCGACACGGGCACGGGCGACTCCTGACAGGAAGGGTGTAACAGCTTCGGACAAGTTCGTGAGGCTAGGCCAGCCTTAACTCAGAAGAAGATACTCCATCATCGACGGCGAACCATGCCCTCACCTGTACTTTTGCTGTTCTTTACCAATGGATTCGGGAGTAGTTCACTCGCATGTGGATGATGGAGGGGTGTACCGAACTCCCGTAGCCCGCAGAAGTTCCCGGCGTCTCTCGCGAGCCGTAGCAGCAGTAGCTGCCGGAACAGCTTTGCTGGGCGCAGGCGTCGTGGCTTGCGGATCGAACGAACCGAAGGTTGCTATTCCCGAGGGCATACCCCCAGGTACCGGCTCTCCGACGCCGCCGATCGACATCAATGCTCCCGGCCGCAGTGCTGATCAACTCGCCGACTGGGCAGCGGGATTGTCGGACGACATCGGGATCGGGACGACGGCACTCGAGGCCTACGGGTACGCCGCCGCGGTGATGGCCGAGACGCTTCCCGGCTGCGGAATCGGGTGGACAACTTTGGCCGGTATCGGCAGCGTCGAGAGCCGCCACGGGACCTACGACGGCTCGTCGGTCGACGCGTTCGGCCAGGTTGCTCCGATCATTCGGGGAATCCCTCTCGACGGTGGCCCGGGAGTTGCCGAGATCCCCGACACCGACGGCGGGGCGATGGACGGCGATCCAGTGCACGACCGTGCGATGGGGCCCATGCAGTTCATCCCCGAGACGTGGCTCAAATGGGGAGTCGACGCCAACGGCGACGGCCGGGTGGACCCCGACAACATCGACGACGCTGCCCTCACGGCCGCCCGCTACCTGTGTGCACGCGGGGGAGACCTCACTTCCGCTGCCGGATGGCAGCAGGCACTGATGGCGTACAACCTCTCGGGCGACTATCTCGCGCTCGTTCGTGATCGTGCGTCGGCGTATTCAGTCGGGGTACGGCCGGACTGACGGTGATCGATCCGCAGGTCGGACCCGTGACCGCGCGTCGATAAAGAAGCCTTCGGCCCGTGCGGTTAGGCTGTGTGCTGGCACTACAGAGGTGCTGGCACTGCAGAGGCCCAGCCGCGATCGTGGTCCTCTTTCGACCGGAGGGGTCGGAGCCCAAGTGTCAAGCACGCAGAGCGTGCCCCAATGCGAAGCCCATTCGAAGGAGAACCACACAGTGGCCAGTATTGAGCAGGTCGGAGCTCGCGAGATCCTTGATTCCCGTGGTAACCCCACGGTTGAGGTCGAGGTTCTGCTCGAAGACGGAAGTTTCGCCAGGGCTGCGGTGCCGTCCGGCGCTTCGACGGGTGAGCACGAAGCCGTCGAACTGCGCGACGGTGGCGCACGCTACGGCGGAAAGGGCGTCGAGAAGGCCGTGGAGGCTGTGCTCGGCGAGATCGCTCCTGCCATCATCGGCATCGACGCAACCGAGCAGCGCACGGTCGACCAGGCGCTGCTCGACGCGGACGGCACCCCGGACAAGTCGCGTCTCGGCGCAAACGCTCTGCTCGGTGCCTCGCTTGCCGTGGCTCGCGCCGCCGCCGAGTCCTCGGGCCTCGAGCTGTTCCGCTACGTCGGTGGCCCCAACGCTCACGTTCTCCCTGTCCCGATGATGAACATCCTCAACGGTGGCGCACACGCAGACACCGGTGTCGACGTCCAGGAGTTCATGGTTGCTCCCATCGGCGCACCGAGCTTCAAGGAATCGCTGCGCTGGGGCGCCGAGGTCTACCACTCCCTGAAGTCGGTTCTCAAGGAGAAGGGCCTCTCCACCGGTCTCGGCGACGAAGGCGGATTCGCGCCCGACGTCGCAGGCACCAAGGAAGCACTCGACCTCATCACGATCGCCGTGAACAAGACCGGCCTCAAGCTGGGTACCGACGTCGCGCTCGCTCTCGACGTCGCTGCCACCGAGTTCTACACCGACGGCACCGGCTACAAGTTCGAGGGCAAGAACCGCACCGCGGCCGAGATGGCGGCGTTCTACGCCGAGCTCATCGACGCCTACCCGCTCGTTTCCATCGAGGATCCGCTCGACGAAGACGACTGGGACGGCTGGGTCGCACTCACCGATCAGATCGGCAACAAGATCCAGCTCGTCGGCGACGACCTCTTCGTCACCAACCCCGAGCGCCTCGAAGAAGGCATCGTCAAGGGTGCGGCCAACGCACTCCTGGTGAAGGTCAACCAGATCGGCACCCTGACCGAGACCCTCGACGCCGTCGATCTCGCTCACCGCAACGGCTACAAGACGATGATGAGCCACCGTTCCGGCGAGACCGAGGACACCACCATCGCCGACCTCGCGGTTGCCGTCGGCAGCGGCCAGATCAAGACCGGTGCTCCGGCACGCAGCGAGCGCGTTGCCAAGTACAACCAGCTGCTGCGCATCGAGGAAAACCTCGGCGACGCAGCACGTTACGCCGGCGAGGTTGCGTTCCCGCGCTTCGCTTTCGAGGCCTGACGGAAATCTAAGATTCAGTAGTGTCTGCACAGCGCGGTAAGCCACGATCCCCCGGCGGAAGTCCGGGGGGTCGTGGTTCCCGTCGTGGGGACACACCGTCGCGTGCGCGTCGGGACAGTGCCCGACGCCCACGCGTGTCGGAACCTTCGGTAGATCCGGAAGCAGTCGATTCCGCTGTGACAGGCCCCGCGCAACCGGGGGTCTCCGCCGAGAAAGCGTCGGCGCGAGGGTCGAAGTTGGCCCGGGGGAAGAGCGGAACCAACAAGTTCTGGTCTCGGCTTCCGAAGTCGGACAACACCATTTTCGGCTTGTCCACCAGTCGGGCAGTTGTGCTCGCGATGGTTGTGCTCATGCTGGCGCTGACACTGGCAGTGCCGCTCCGTACTTACATCAGCCAGCGTTCGGATGCCGCGCAGGTGGCGGCGGAACGTCAGGTACTCGAGGAAGAACTGCGAAAGCTGCAAGGGCAGAACGCGCGCTTCGACGACCCTGCGTACATCGAAGCTCTTGCACGAGAACGCCTTCGGTACGTCAAACCGGGCGAGACCCCGTTCCAGGTTCAGCTTCCCGGTGACTACAAGGAACCCGAGAAGAAGCAGGAAAAGGAAACACCGCTCACAGGTCCGTGGTATCGCGATCTGTGGCAAACGATTTCGGAACCGCCAGTGGTTCCCGAGACGACGACACCGGCCCCGATGCCGTTGGCGCCGATAGAGCCAGAAGAACAAGGAGTACCCACCGGGTGAGCAACACGTCCGAAAATTCCCCACAGGTTTCACAAGCGGATCTCGACGCCGTTGCCGCTCAATTGGGCCGTGAGCCACGCGGAGTGATCGAGATCGCGTACCGCAGCCCGGACGGTCAGCCGGGCGTGGTCAAGACCGCCCCCAAACTTCCGGACGGAACACCGTTCCCGACGTTGTACTACCTCACGGACCCGCGACTGACTGCCGAAGCGAGCCGTCAGGAATCCGCCGGCGTCATGCGTGAAATGACCGAACGCCTGACCCAGGATCCGGAACTTGCCGCGGCCTATCGACGGGCATACGAGTCGTACCTTGCCGAGCGGGACGCGATCGAATCTCTGGGAACCGACTTTGCCGGCGGTGGGATGCCGGATCGTGTCAAGTGCCTGCACGTGCTGATGGCACATTCGCTTGCCAAGGGACCCGGCGTCAACCCGCTCGGTGACGAGTCCGTCGCGTTGGCCGGTCACGGAAAGCTGCGCGGCACTGCAATTCCCGCGGACTGGCCTGGCATCGACGATGCCGACAACACCGACCGGTGACTCCCCGTGTCGCCGCAGTCGATTGCGGTACCAACTCCATTCGACTGCTGATCGCGGACGTCGGCGCCGACGGTCGTCTGGTGGATGTCCGGCGCGAGATGCGCGTCGTGCGACTCGGGCAAGGTGTTGATGCGACAGGGACATTCGCGCCCGAGGCCATCGAACGCACCCGGGTCGCGCTGGTCGAGTACGCGTCGATGATCGCCGATGCCGGAGCAACCGCCGTTCGCATGGTCGCCACCTCGGCTACTCGCGACGCTGCGAATCGGGAAGACTTCTTCACGATGACGCGAGACGTGCTCGGCGCGGTGATTCCTGGATCCGGAGCAGAGGTTATCACCGGCGACGAAGAGGCGCGCCTCTCGTTCAGCGGTGCTGTGGGAGAACTTGATCCGTCCGAGGGCCCGTTCGTGGTCGTCGATCTCGGCGGCGGATCCACCGAAGTTGTCCTCGGCGACACGTCGGGCGTCCAGGCTGCGTACTCCACCGACATCGGCTGTGTGCGCGTCACAGAGCGGTGCTTACCGTCGGATCCGCCTACAGCAGAGCAGGTTTCCGAGGCGACGGCTTTCGCGACCGCGAAACTTGCCGAGGCGTTCGAGGCCGTACCCGTCGAGAAGGCGCACACGTGGGTGGGTGTCGCTGGAACCATGACGACGCTGGCCGCGATCGCGCAGGATCTTCCGGAGTACGACGCCGAGAAGGTGCACCTGTCGAGGATTTCGTTCAATCAACTGTTCGACGTGTGCGAGCGTCTCATTGCTATGCCTCGGGTTGATCGTGCTGCCTTCGGCCCGATGCATCCGGGGCGGGTGGACGTCATCGGCGGCGGAGCGATCATCACCACGGTGCTGGCTCAAGCGTTCGAAGCCAAAGCCGGGATCGCCGAACTGGTTGTCAGCGAACACGACATACTCGACGGCATCGCGATGTCGGTAGCTCAGACCGACCCGATAGTCTGATCCCTGCCGCACCCGACCCGTCGGGTGCGGCAAGGCCCCCATAGCCCAATTGGCAGAGGCAACGGACTTAAAATCCGTCAAGTGTCGGTTCGAGTCCGACTGGGGGCACCACGTAGATCCTCCTGCACATTGAATCGAAAAACCCCGCTCGTCCTCTTCGGGCGGGCGGGGCTTTCCGTGGAGCAGCGACTGACCACCAAGTGGCTACTGAGCCCAGACGGTCGTCCCGGCAGGAGCATTCAGCGTGTTGACGAGATCGATGCCGGCTACGACAGCCGCGCCGCCGCCGCCGAGGATCGTTCCGGCGACACCGCCGATTCCGGCGCCTGTTGCGAGGCCACCCAGGCACAGTGCCGCGGCGACGGGGAGTCCGACGATGGTCAAGCCCAGCGGAGCGCCGACAGCGCAACCGATTCCGGCGCCGACGATGGTGCCGAGCAGGCTGCCGACCTGAGTGCCGAGTCCGAGTTGGCTCTGGAAGTGCGCAATCGCCCGATCATTCTCCTCGGGCGAGGCGACGGGCGTCCATTCCTTTGCCGCAGGCGCACTCTCGGGTCGAGGTGTTGCCTTCGCAGAATCGGTGATCGGTGTCAGCGTGAGGGTCTTACCGTCTTCACTGATCGTGCGATCGAAGGGGAACTGTAGATCCCCGAGGTTGTATGCGAGAGGCAGGGAAACAAGGTCGGCTCCCTTGCTGTCCTGCAAGACGACGGACTTGCCGTCGCCGGACACCTTGAACAGCCCGGCGTCGATGGTGGTGACGATCGACTTGTCGACGACCTTCGCTTCGTAATTCACGTCGGTCGACGGATCAGCTGATGCGATCCCTGTTGATGCTCCGACTGCAGCGACCGCTAGAGCAGTCACAGCCGCCTTCTTGAAGAAACCCATAGTTCAACCCCGTGTTCGCCTGCGTGTGCTCGCAGAAACTCGACAACTTCGGACATTGGTAAACCCCCGACAAAGCCTTCGTATTAAAGCAGACCGAAGTGACGGAAGGGATAGTTGCGCTCGGGCCGACCGGAAGCGGCCGGTGCAATCGAATGTGCAGCGTGCAGTACCAACTTGTCGAACATGTGTGCGAAAATGTGGAGATGCGGTTGACCGAGCAATCCCCGGACTGCTGCCCCAACGGACACCGGCTCACGGCGAACACATGCCTTGTCGGTTGGGAGGTCTGCGGGTGTGCCTCGACGGAGAATGGCGGACACAGGACCCATTACTGCAGGCGATGTGGTGAAACTGTCCGGACGCCGGAGTGTGTCGGCGTGGATCCGCAGAAAAGTCGGTGGAGTTGAAGTGCTGTTACGTTGTGTTTCAAAGAGATTCGCGAGAGCCTCACCCGGCGGATCGGTGCCGGGTGAGGCTTGTGGATCAGGTAGGCGGGGCGACGGGTGCGTCGCTGCTTCCTCCCGAGCTCCCGCTCGACGAGCCGGTGCCGAACAGTAGGCCGAAGAAGCCGGAGATTGCGCCGAAGAAATCGAACATGGGCGAGCCTTTCGCGAGGACGAATGCGGTCACGACAAGTGGCCGACTTGTGGTGGTGTTCAGAGAAGTTCCGTCGACATTGACGGTAAAGGCGTCGGACGAAGGCCGACTGCCGGATGAAATGTACGATTCGTCCCGGTTTGATACAAGTCTTTCCCGAGTAACAGTTACTTGAGGCTTAAATTATCGGCGGGGCCTGCCTGATCTGGGGTGCCCTGCCTGCTTGGGTGGGGCAACCAGGCAGGGCAGTGGTTGGCCGTCCCTCTCAATACCGACCTACGGCGAACCATCGGCGTTGAAACTACCCACAGTTCGTGACGTGCGCCACTTACGTACCGGTACCTTCGTTAGCCGAGGTCGGACGTTGCGGCGAAGGCGGTCGTCGACGTCCCCGCGGGGACGTGGTTCATCGAGAAATCGCGGTCCCGATCAGGGTTGACGACGCTTGCCAACAGGATCATGGCGGCGACAAAGAGAACTCCTGCGGCGAGGTAGGCGATTCTCACGGGCAGGCGCGGGCGTCGATCTGAATTCGTGGACATTCACGTTCTCCATCGGTGCATGTTGGACGAACGCCTAGTTTAACGATCAACTAATGAAAGGGTGCGAACAGTGACGCAAGATACGAAAAGGCCCTCGATCTCGGGGGAAATCGAGGGCCTTTCCGGTCGAACGTCGGCGCCGCCAAGCACATAGCGTCACCGACCCACTATCGGTGTCGAGCGTGACCCCTCATGTCCGACCCCACTTCTCGACACTATCCAGTAACTTGCGACATTGTGGATGATTCGGACATTGTCATTCGGATGGGGGAGATCCCGTCCGCAGCCCCTACTTTCGTCCGGCAGCCCATTTCATTCCCCAGTTGTAGGCCCGATCGAGATCTGACTGACTGCCGTTGATGTACTGAACTTCACGGGTCACCGTCACGCCCTGACCTGAACTCTGGATGAGAGCGATCGCGCACAGTCGCTCCTGGTTGCTGGCGGAGTCGAGTCGCACTTCCACCTCCGGCCCGTTGGTGGGATACAAGGTGACGACGCCGTCCACCGCCGCCCAGTTGGGAGCGCCGTCGTAGATCATCGCGAAGATCAGGATTCGCCGGAAAGCGCTTGGGTCACCAAGATTGACGTGCATGTTCTCGCCGCCGGTGTTCGCACCACTGCGGTCGTCGCCGTCGAGGGAGATGTAGGGCGGAGAAGTCAGTGAACCGAAACTGTTACCCAAGGCCTGAACTACTCCCTTGGACCCGTCGGCAAGTTCGTAGAGGCATCCGAGGTCCAGGTCGACCGCACCAGAGCCTGCGCCGGCGAGCTTGGCGAGAAAACCGGTCTTCTTCGGTGGTGCCCCCTGTGACCAGTTGAGGTTCACGCGCATATTGCCTTGTCGTTCACCCGCCTTCGCGAGGTTGACCGTCGGCGCCGATTTTGTGAGCGTGATCTTGCTCAGGCTGACCGGTGCTTGCGACGGAGTGGACTCGCCGGAACGTCGGGTGTAGTCGATTGCCATCGTGATAGTCCTTGTCTGAACTCGAATGAGTCCGATCGTGTTACCCGTCGAGGAATCTCCACCGACGTGATCGGCGATCTCCGGCCATTGTCCCTCATGTCTGATTTCAACCCATAGGCATCAAACTTGCGGCGCCAACTTGCGGCAGACCAGCAGTTTGCTGATTACTGTGTCTGTGGGCAGACGCGACCCCGAAATAGGGTGGACGCACTGGTTGACACGGCAACGTCCAATTACGGAAGAATTGCTGAGTCGGACGTCCGATTCAATTGCGTCGTGGGAGCGGGAGGTAAGTGATGCCAGTCCTGTCGCTTCTGCAACCCCGCCAGAGAGAAAGACTGACGCCCGCCCAACGTGATGACGTAACTCGTGAGCAGATAGCCGTTACCTTCGGCGTGCTGCCATGGGCCGCTGCCGTCCACCTCGTCGTCACACTCGGGCTGACGTTGTATGTGATTCCCCCGGACGGCGGACCGCTGCCGCGTGTGTGGCCATTGCTGTCCGGCGTGATCGGGTTGGTGGGGATGTGCGTGGGTCTCGCCATTCATTTCAACCTGATCACACCCACGTACCGGATGTCCTACGCGTTTCTCATCGTCGAATTTGCTGTAGTCGGGATCCTGTATTCCTCGCTCGCCCTGGTCCTGTACCCGATCCTGGACGATTCCGGCGATCTGATCCTGATAGCGGTCACCACATCGATCACCGGTGCCGGAGCCGTGGCCACCGCGATGTTGCGAGTGGTGGGGGTCACCTGGGTCCTGTCCAATCTGATAATCCTCGGGGTGGCATTCTGGCTTCAGCCGGGACCCGAGTTCGAACGAATTCTCATTGGAATGATCGCCTATGGCGCGGCTCTGATCGGCGGCACGATAGTGGTCTCGGGCAACCTGGAATCTCGCTATCGAGCTGAATTGAGCGCCGCGTCGGAACGATCGGTCGTGCAGATGCTTCTCGAAGACTTCGAAGGCAACGCCGGGGACTTCGTGTGGGAGACGGACCAGAAAGGCAAGTTCAACCGAATCCCGACGCGGCTCGCGGTCGAAGCGGGGCTGGACTCCACCGAGTTGCAGGGAACGGCGTGGCAGGACCTGTTCATGGAGTTGGGCACCCTACGGATCCCCGGCGGGATCGATGCGCTCATGGAGTTGCAGCAGGCCCGCCACACGAAGACCGCATTCGTCGACGTGCTCGTTCCGGTCCGAGTTCACGGTGAAATTCGGTGGTGGCAGATCTCCGGACGCCCGCGCCCCGGCCGTACACCCGACGAGTTCGTCTGGCGAGGAGTCGGTTCCGACGTCACGGAAGTAAAACTGCAGAGTGACGAGATCGTGCGGATGGGTCGTGTGGACGCACTCACCGGTATGCCGAACCGGCACAGCTTCTGGACCGAGCTCGAGCGACTGCTGCGCGAGCCGTACACAAGCGAAAGTGGTCTCGCGTTGGCCATGCTCGACCTCGACAACTTCAAGTCGGTCAACGACACACTGGGACACACCGTTGGCGACGCGGTTCTGCGAGAGGTCGCGGATCGCCTGTCCGAAGCCGGCGGGGTGTCACAGTTGTTCGCACGTCTGGGGGGAGACGAGTTCGCGGTTCTTTTCACCGATGTGGGTGACAGCTCACAAGTTCGTACTCTGCTCGGCCGCTACATCGAAACTCTGCACGAGCCGATCACAGTGGCCGGTACGCGGTTGGAGATCGGATGCAGCATCGGGTACTACCTCCCCGACGAGCTGCCGTCCTCCGCCGACGAGATGATGGGCGCTGCGGACCTGGCCTTGTTCGCGGCAAAGGAATCCGGGCGCGGGGCCGTACGTGAATATCGAGACTCGATGAAGTCCGTGGCCGATCGGCGGGCCCGCCTGCTCGAAGATCTGGGAAACACTGTCGCGGAGAAGGACCTCGAACTCGAGCTGTTGCCCAGGATCGACGTGGTTTCCCGCGAGATCGTGGCCGTGGAAGTCCGCGTGATCTGGCACAACGCCCGCCTCGGTGCCGTTACGTCCGCCGAATTCATGAGCGTCGCAGACGACACCGGTTTGGCGTACTCACTGGGGACTACCGTCTTCGAGTTGGCCTGCGAGGCGGCGTCCCGCCTTCCTGATCACCTGCGGGTAGCCGTCGCGGTATCGACGCGTCAGCTCGAATCGGATTCCTTTGTCGTCGCGATAGGGGATTCGCTTCGACGATCAGGTGTCAGTGCACATCAGCTCGAGCTCCAACTCAACGAATCATCGGCGATCACCGACGAGTCCAAGTTTGCGTTGCACGCCATCGCGGACATGGGAATCGCGCTGACCGTGGACGAGTTCGGCGCCGGATTCTCCTCGCTCGCATCACTGTCCGGCCTTCCGTTCACCCGAGTCCGGATAGAGCGCTCCATTTCGGGTGCAGTGCCTGGTGGACGGTCGATCCTCGAAGCTGTCGTGGATCTGGTCGACGCGTTGGGAATGGAGGTCGTCGTCTCGGGAGTCGACGGTGAGGAAGACTTGAAGTCCGTGGCCGCTGCAAGGGTGAGGACTGTTCAGGGATACATCGCCGGCGGAGCCATGTCGGTCGACGCGGTCGCAGCGGCGGTAGCAGGCCGACGTGGATGACCCGGCAGTACTCCGTAGGCGTCGTGTCGAGACGTCGGTGCGCAAACTCGGTCGCAGCGGCACGGAACAACACCTCTCGGATTACGATCGCCGTCGCCTACTCGATCGACGACTGCGGTTCACCGCGCGCGTACTGCCGTGGTCGTTTCTGACCGCAGCGGTTGCGTTGTCAGCGATCGTGGTGCTTCTACCGGTGGATTCCGGATGGTTCACCTTCGCCTGGTCGAGCGTCATGCTGTTGTCGAGCGCTGGATTCAGTGTGTATTGGCTCCGGCGCTCGCGTCTCGGCGTCTCCGAGTCCCAGACCACCGAACTGGTGGTACTCACAGTCGAAATCATTGTCTGGGGAGTGCTCCTGGCGTGCTTGGCTCTCGTTCTCTTTCCGATGCTCGATCCTCGTGACGAGTTGGTACTGAGCTCGACCTTGATCGGTGGGATCGCGGTCGGCGTGTTTCCCACCATGATGTTTCGCGGAATCACTGTGGTCTGGATCAGCCTGGTGGGAGTCGGGTTGGCCGGGGCGTTCTGGACGGAACCGGGCACATCGCGTTTCGTGCTGATCGGGGTGCTGGTCGTCTTTGTAGGTTCGCTCTACAGCGGAACTTTGCTGTTGGCCAAACTTTTCGAGAGACGGCTACGCGCCGAACTCATAGCCGAGGACGAACGAGATCTCGTCGAGTTGTTGCTCAACGATCTCGAAGACGGAGCACAGGATTGGCTCTGGGAGACCGATTCGCGCGGTATCGCCAGTACCGTGTCGTATCGATTCGCCGAGCAGGTCGGTTTGCCGGCAGCACAGATTCGGGGCCGCACAATGCACGAGATCCTGATCGGGATCGGCGCGTCCCGAACAGATGTGGGCAGGAAGTCCCTTGATCTCCTCGCCGCGAATTTTCAAGCCGGGACGGCGTTTCGGGACCTCACCATGCAGGTCGTCGTTCGGGGCGATACTCGCTGGTGGTCGATGTCAGGTCACCCGGGCAGTGGCGATGGGGCGACCTACGGGTGGCGCGGTGTCGGATCCGATATCACGCACTCGTATCACCAGCGCCAGAACATCTTGCGATTGGCAGAGATCGATTCGTTGACCGGTCTCAGAAATCGGTACAGCTTCAACGCTCAACTGTCTTCGCGGATTCGGGACGGACACAGGGTGTGGCTGGCAATTCTGGATCTGGACAACTTCAAGTCGATCAACGACCGGTTGGGACACCACATCGGAGACGACGTGCTTCGCGATGTTGCCGGCAGACTGCACAGCGTTCTGCGATCGAACGAGATCTGTGGCCGACTGGGGGGTGACGAGTTCGCCATCGCCTTCGACGACGTAGCCTTCGACGACATCGGGAGTGCAGATGAGGTGGAGAAGAGATTCCAAACGATTCTCGACTCATTCGAACGACCATTTTCACTGGTCGGCAACCAGATTCGCATTCGTGCCAGTCTGGGGTACGGCTCGATGCCCGACGACGCCGACAGCCTCGAAGACCTGGTGATTGTCGCGGACCTCGCGCTTTACCACGCAAAGGAGAGCGGTCGGAACCAGATTCGCGCCTTCGATGCGACTTTGCGGGATCGTGCGACGGGTAGGGCCAGGGCATTGTTGGATCTTCGTCGTGCGTTGATCGACGAAGAGTTCGAGTTGGTTTATCAGCCACAGGTCTCGGCCGCGACGGGAGTTGTCGTCGGGTTCGAGGCTCTGCTGCGGTGGAACCATCCGACTTCAGGTCTCGTCTCGCCGGGAGACTTCATTTCGGTCGCCGAGGAAACCGGCTTGATCGTGCCGATCGGTGCAGGTGTTCTGAGGGCTGCCTGCACGGCGGCGACAACGTGGCCGGAGGACATTCGGGTTGCCGTCAACGTTTCTCAGGTGCAACTGCGTTCGAGTCGATACGTCGACTCGGTACGCCGGACACTGATCGAGGTGAACCTCCACCCCAGCCGACTCGAGATCGAGGTGACCGAATCGTTGGTCATCGACGACGCCGACCGAGATGTGTTGGTACAGCTCTCGGCGCTCGGCATCGCCATTGCGATGGACGACTTCGGCACAGGGTTCTCCTCGGTTGCCAGCTTGGCCCGGCTGCCGCTCGATCGGTTGAAGATCGATCGGGCGTTCGTCGCACCGCTGGACGCGGATCCCTCGAATTCGAGGTTCGCTGTCTTGCGAGCCGTCATCGCGATTGCCAAGTCTCTGGGGCTGGACACCGTCGCCGAGGGCGTGGAGACGGAGAGGCAGCGCGCGATAGTGACCGAGTGCGGATGTGACGTGATCCAGGGGTACCTCGAGGGAATGCCGATACGGGCAGCCGAGATTCCGCACTATTTGAATGGGCGACTCGGCGGTTCGAGCAGGTGGGGTGTCGCGGCTACCACTGAGTGAGAACTTTGCGCCCGTTTTGCCGATCGATGTGTGACGGTACGCCGAAGTGCTTCACATCGAACTGCAGAAGGGTGTCTTCGTGGTGGTCGGATCGGCGTACTCCCCAGGGCCGATGTTGGTGGGTAAGAAGGCAGTGGTCACAGGCGGTTCCCAGGGAATCGGCGCAGCGATTGTTCGAGCATTTGCATCGCATGGCGCGTCAGTTCTGGTTGTCGACGTGGCTCCTCTTGGCGACGTCGAATTCGACTCGGCTGCAGGTGGTTCGATCAACTATCTCGAGTACGACGTGCGGACGCGGGAAGTCCCCGTAGCGTTGACCGAGTTCGCGCCGGACGTCCTGGTGAACAACGTGGGTCATTTCCTGAACCCGCCGACAGAGTTCACCGGTACGGATCCAGGTTTCTGGTCCGAGGCCGGCAGCATCAATTTCGATCACGTCGTGCGTCTGACCCATGCCCTGCTTCCCGGCATGATCGACCGCGGTTTGGGTGGATCGATCGTGAACCTGACGACGGTGGAGGCGCATCGAGCGATCCCGGGCCACACGATGTACTCGGCATACAAGGCCGCGCTGACACAGTTCACCAGAAGCCTTGGTGTGGAGATCGGTCGAACCGGAGTGCGCGTCAACGCCATTGCCCCGGATCTGATCGAGTCGGTACAGGTGCCGTATCGCACGATCGTTCCTGCCGACGACTGGGACAAGTGGCCGGGGTGGGCACCGTTGGGCGGACCGGGCCAGCCGGTCGACATTGCCGGCCCCGCACTGTTCCTGGCTTCCGACCTGGCGAGATACATCACCGGAACCGTGATCCACGTCGACGGCGGCTCGCACGCTGCCGGAGGCTGGTTCCCCACAGAAGAGGGTGGCTGGACCAACCGGCCCCGAAAGGCTTGACACATGACAACTTTCAGTCTGAACGTTCCCAACTTCGGCACCACTCTCGCGGAGGACTCCTACGCGAAACTCGTGCAGGTCTGTCAGAACGCGGAAGCTGCCGGCTTCGACCGGGTCCTCGTCACCGATCACGTGGTGATGGGCTCGGACAACTCGGCGTACACGTGGTCGGCGTTCCCCACCGAGCCCGACGCCAACTGGCTCGAGCCGCTGACCGTCCTGGCTTTTGTTGCCGGACAGACGAAGACAATTCGCTTGGGGACCGGAATCGTCATCGCGACGCTGCGCGGGGGAGCGGTACTGGCCAAGACGGCCGCGACACTCGATCTGCTCTCCGGGGGCCGACTCGACCTTGGCGTCGGAACAGGTTGGCAGGAACGTGAATACGAGGCGGCAGGTATGGACTTCGGTAAAAGGGGACCACTGCTCGACGACGCTCTCGCAGTGTGCCGGGCCCTGTGGAGTTCGGCGCCGGCGAGCATCGACACCCCTCGTCTGAAGTTCGACGACGTGTACTGCGCGCCCCGTCCGGCCGCTGGAATCCCGATCTGGGTGTCCGGTTCGCTCTCCAAGGCCGTTGTACGACGCGTCGCAACCTGGGGTGACGGGTGGATTCCGATCATGGGTGCCGCGGACGAGGACCTACGTGAAGGGATCGACGTCATCGGCAAAGCGATGGCGGATCTCGGACGCGATCCAGCGGAATTGCAGGTCCGTGGGCGACTGACCGTCGTACGCGGGTCCGACGGTTCGATCGACCTCCCGGCGACGATGATCGGCGCCGAGCAGCTGCTCGAATCCGGTGCCACCGATGTGCTGGTCGCGCTGGCGGCAGTAGATCCGGATCCGGATGCGGCGATGGCAGAGTTCGGCGAGCTGGTGGCGGCCTTCGCAAAGGTGACCCGCTGACGATTGCGTCGAGGCGGTAGTTCTATCGTGCGAAGTGTTGTAGTGCAGCCTGATCGAGGAGAGAACACATGACCGAGAGCATCGTCGTGGATACGAGCCTGGAAGCGTTGCTCGACGCCCGGATCAGCTGCCGCGCCTACGAGGACCGTCAGGTGCCACGTGAGGTGATCGAGGAGATCCTTCGGCTGGCGCAGAAGACGCCGTCGTGGTGCAACACGCAACCGTGGCAGGTCGCGATCACCGAAGGGGAGGGCACCGAGCGATTCCGCGCCGGCCTCGGTGAGTACGTGATGGCCAACGCCCAGGAGTCGGACTTCGAGTTCCCGCGCGCGTACCAGGGCATCTACAAGTCGCGTCGGTTCGACTGCGCGATGGCGCTGTATTCGAGCGTCGGAATCGAGCACGGTGACCGCGCCGGATCCGCGGCACAGACGATGAAGAATTTCGAGCTCTTCGGCGCTCCCCACGTCGCGATCATCACCACCGACGAGGCATTGGGCACCTACGGCGCAGTCGACTGCGGGTTGTACGTGAACAGCTTCCTGCTCGCGGCCCAGAGTCTGGGGGTCGCCACCATTCCGCAGGCGGCGCTCGCGGGCAGCTCCAAGTTCATTCACGAGTATTTCGGTATCGACGACACTCGCAAGGTTGTCTGCGCGATCTCGTTCGGATACCCCGACGCCGACCACCCGGTGAACGGATTCCGCACCGAACGCGAAACCGTCGACAACGTCGTGCAGTGGATGTCGAACTGACAGGGATGTCGAACTGACAGGGATGTCGAACTGATCACCTGCTGGTCGGGGGATTGAGTGTTGCGTAGTTCCACCTGAAAGACTGGTGGCATGTCCGACACACCCGAACTGTTCGATCGTCTGCGCCGATTCCCCGATGTCGAGGCACCCAATCTCTTTGCCGTCGATGCGGCTGATCGTCTGATCCTCGACGAGGCCGCCGACGCTCTTGCCGCGGCACCGGCGGGCACCGTCGTCGTGATCGGCGATCACTACGGTGCGCTGACTGCCGGTGTTGCGCTCGTGCACGGAATCGCCGCCGTGCGCGTTCACCAGGATCCGCTCACCGGAGAGCTGGCCCTCGCGAACAATGCGCGCGAACTCGGATTCAGTGACGCCTTCACCTCGCACGGACTGGACGAGGAGTTGCTCAGCGGCGCCCGCGTCGTGCTTATGCAATTGCCGCGTAGCCTCGCCGAACTTGCCGAGATCGCCCAGCTGATCGCGCTTCACGCCGACCCGGCGGTTCGTGTCTTCGCCGGTGGGCGTGACAAGCACATCACCCCGGCGATGAACAAGGTTCTCGGCGAATCGTTTTCCGACGTCAGCGCCTCGCGTGGGCGTCAGAAGTCCCGCGTACTCAAGGCTTCGGAACCGAAGCCCGATGTTGCTATCACGTTCCCGGTGACCGAACGCCTCGACGAATTCGACCTCGACGTCGTTGCTCACGGCGCAGTGTTTGCCGGTGCGAGCCTGGACATCGGCACCCGGTTGCTCCTCGAGAACCTCGGAAAGATTGCGGTCGATCCGCTGAGTGACGTGATCGATCTGGGTTGTGGCAGCGGCATTCTCGCGGCGGCGATTGCGCGGAAGTTCCCGGACGTGCACGTGATCGCAACGGATCAGTCCTCGGCAGCCGTCGCTTCGGCCCTGGCGACCGCGTCCGCAAATGGCGTCGGCGATCGAGTGAGCGGCCTGCGCGACGACGCCGTGAGTTCGTTGCCCAGTGCGAGCGCGGATCTGGTTCTGTTGAACCCGCCGTTCCACGTCGGCGCGGCGGTCCACACCGGCGGAGCACTCAAGATGTTCGAAGCTGCCGGCCGTGTCCTGCGTCCCGGTGGCGAGTTGTGGACTGTTCACAACGCGCATCTGGGGTACCGCGAACCGTTGAAAGCCGCGGTGGGTCCGAGCGAGGCGATGGCGAAGAACGCGAAGTTCATCGTGATGAAGTCGGTCAAACCGTCCTAGTATCGAAAAGGGACGAGTGTCGACGAGTGTTGATCTTCCGGAAATGCGCCGGGAACTACAACCGAAGCTTCGACGTTGTAAATTACGAGTGCTTTACTTTTAGTCAGGTACACGGACCGTGTCGGAAACTCGGATCCGTCCGGCGAACCCGCGACGCACCCGTCGTAGGCCACCACGATGAAGGGATGATCACGGTGCGCACCACCAGCAACCCGGTGTTCCGCAATCTGCCCAAGCAAGAGGGCAACGGATACGCCTCGTTCGGATCTGCGACGGCGGGCGCCTCGCAGGCAACCCAGCAGTTCGGTCAGCCGCAGTACGCTCCGGCCGAGCCGTACCAGACCGGTCCCACCTCGCGGGCCATGACGATCGACGACGTCGTCACCAAGACGGGCATCACGCTCGGTATGCTGACGATCTCGGCACTGGTGTCGTACTTCCTGGTCAACAACAACGCCGACCTCGCAGCCCCGCTGGTCATCGGCGGCGGTCTCGTCGGCCTCGTTCTGGTTCTGGTCGCTACGTTCGGCCGCAAGATGGACAACCCGGCAATCGTGTTGGCGTACGCCGTCGCCGAGGGTCTGTTCCTCGGTGCGCTGTCGTTCATGTTCACTGATATTCAATTCGGTGGCGTCGGCGGATCCGCACTGATCGCGCAAGCAGTCCTCGGAACGTTCGGCGTGTTCTTCGGCATGCTGGTCGTCTACAAGACCGGTGCGATCCGGGTGACACCGCGTCTGACGCGAATGATCATCGGCGCATTGATCGGCGTTGTCGTTCTGGCCCTCGGTAACCTCGTCGCGAGCTTCTTCGTCGACGGCGGGCTGGGATTGCGTGACGGCGGAACGCTCGCCATCATCTTCAGCCTCGTCTGCATCGGCATCGCAGCCTTCAGCTTCCTGCTCGACTTCGACGCCGCTGATCAGCTGATCCGTGCACAGGCGCCCGAGAAGGCAGCCTGGGGCGTCGCATTCGGCCTCACCGTCACCTTGGTCTGGCTGTACGTCGAGATCCTGCGTCTGCTGAGCTACTTCAACAACGACTAGTTCTCGAGTCGATCCGTAACACGAAGAAGGGCCCCGCGAGGGGCCCTTCTTTTGTCGTCTGTGGACGGTTACGGTGCTTGGATACCTAGCAACTGCTTGGTTTGGAACGAAGGGGAGCGAATGTCGACAAACACCTCTGAACCCATCCTGGTCGCGGATGCCGGAGCAGTGCGAACGCTGACCTTCAATAATCCGAGTCGCCTGAACGCATTTGATGCAGCCGGTTTTCGAGCGTTCACCAAAGCGCTCGACGACGCGGCGTCGGACGAAGCCGTGGCCGTGGTGATCGTCGAGGGCGCAGGCAAGGCATTTTCCAGTGGCGTCGACCTACGCGCACTCGCCGAACCAGGCGCAGACAACGCCGACTTCGGCCACGCATTCGCACCGCTGATCGTCGCGCTGGTGGAGTTCCCGAAGCCATTGATCGCCGCGGTACACGGCGCTGCCGTCGGCATCGGCCTGACCATGCTGCTTTACTGCGACGTCGTCTACGTTGCCGAGGACGCACGTCTGCGGGCACCGTTCACTTCGCTGGGTACAGCTCCCGAAGCTGCCAGTAGTTGGTTGCTGCCCAAGGTGATCGGAACGCAGCGAGCCGCCGAGCTGATCCTGTCGGCCCGGTGGCTCAGCGGCGTCGAAGCTGCCGCCTACGGACTGGCGACAGCCGCCGTGCCGGCCGACCAGGTACAGGCACGCGCCCGCGAGAGCGCCGAGCAGATTGCCGCCAACGTCGGACCGGCAGTCCTTGCCGCCAAACGACTGCTCCGTCACGGATGGGCGGACGAAGCTCGCGCTGCCGTGCAGCGTGAGGACGACGCTGCGCGAGAGTTGATTCGCGAGTTGGGGAGTTTTGCTCGGAAGTTCACGACTACCTGAAACCCGACCACACGAAAGCGGCCGCCCGGCAGAAGCCGGGCGGCCGCTTTCGACGTGCTCAGGGGATCAGCTGAGGCGCTCGATCACCATTGCCATGCCCTGTCCGCCGCCGACACACATGGTCTCGACGCCGAAGGTCTTGTCCTGCTCCTGCAGGTTGTTGATCAGGGTGTTGGTGATACGGGCACCGGTCATACCGAAGGGGTGACCCAGCGCGATCGCGCCACCGGAGATGTTGAGCTTGTCCTCTTCGATGCCCAGTTCGCGAGCGGATCCGAGGACCTGCACTGCGAATGCCTCGTTGATCTCGAACAGGTCGATGTCGGAGATCGACTTGCCGGCGATCTTCAGGGCGTTCTTGACGGCCTGGATCGGGCCGAGGCCCATGATCTCGGGGGACAGGCCCGAGACGCCGGTGGAGACGATGCGAGCGAGCGGGGTCAGGCCGAGTGCCTTTGCCTTGGTGTCGGACATGATCACCAGTGCGGCTGCGCCGTCGTTGAGCGGGCAGGCATTGCCGGCGGTGACGGTGCCGTCGGGGCGGAAGACGGGCTTGAGGCCGCTGATGCCCTCGTAGGTGGTGCCGGCGCGGGGGCCGTCGTCCTTGGAGACGACGGTGCCGTCCGCGAGCGTGACGGGCGTGATCTCACGCTCGAAGAAGCCGCGAGCGATGGCTTCCTCGGCGCGGTTCTGGCTGCGAACTGCCCAGCGGTCCTGGTCTTCGCGGGTGATGCCGGTGGCGGAAGCGACGTTCTCCGCGGTCTGGCCCATACCCAGGTACACGTCGGGGATCAGGCCCTCTTCGCGAGGATCGGTCCAGGCGACTCCACCTTCGGCGAGCTTGGCGCTACGGGCCTGCGCTGCGTCGAAGAGCGGGTTCTTGGTGTTGGGGAGGCCGTCGGCGTTGCCGGTGATGAAGCTGGAGACGGACTCGACGCCGGCGGAGATGAAGACGTCGCCCTCGCCTGCGCGGATGGCGTGCAGCGCCATGCGGGTGGTCTGCAGCGAGGAGGAACAGTAACGGTTGACCGTGACACCGGGGAGGAAGTCGTAGCCGAGCTGGACGGCGACGACGCGGGCGATGTTGAAGCCCGACTGACCGGCGGGCTGGCCGCAACCGAGCATGAGGTCGTCGATCTCGGTGGGGTCGAGCTCGGGGATCTTTGCCAACGCGGCGGCAACCATCTGAGTTGCGAGGTCATCCGGGCGGATGTCCTTGAGCGAACCCTTCATTGCGCGGCCGATGGGCGACCGTACTGCTGAGACGATTACTGCCTCGGGCATGAAAACTCCTTTTGTGTACTGCTCGAGGGCGGCTTGAAACGCCGTCGAGCAGGGCAAGTTGAATGCAGCTTCGACTTACAATTTACGTTGCCGCTCCCAGATGGTGGTCACGCAGTCTCACTCAGTTGACGTCGGGGCGCTGACCTGCAGGTTTGGTGCGTCTCGCGAAGGCTTTCCACTGGGTTGCCGCCGCCGTCAGTCGGGCCGCGACGGTGCGGGCTTGCGCCGCCTCCGAGACGTGGGGGAGCTCGGGTAGCGGGCCACCCTGCCATTCACCCAGAGCCGACGCGAGAACCGGGACGATCTGCTTCGCCGCGAGTTCGTATCCGGCCGCGGACGGATGGAAACGGTCGGCCGAGAACATCGTGTCGGGCGAGGCCAGGAATTCCTTGGCCAGCAGGTCGGCCAGTGGAACGGGATGACCCCCGGCGTTTCTGGTCGCGGCCGCCTGGGCGAGTGCGAGGCGATGGCCCCATTCGCGCACCACGGAGCGCAGAGGTTGCGGGATCGCCGTGACCACCCCCAGATCCGGGCAGGTGCCGACAACAACGACGGCGCCGCTCTCGCGTAAGCGTCGAACCGCGTCGCCGAGGCGTTTAGCCGACGCGTGAATCGCGTTCTTGGCGGTGACGTCGTTGGCGCCGATCAGGATCACCGCAGCGTCCGGGGGAGGACCGGCGACGAACATGGCGTCGACCTGCCCACTCAACCCGCGGGAGGTGGCGCCCCCGATGGCCTTGGTGCTCAAACGGATTCGCTTCCCGGTTTCACTCGCAAGCAGCTTCGCGACCTGAACACCCGGTACTTCCGAGGCCGTCAGCGCGCCGACGCCGGCCGCAGACGAATCGCCGAAGATCATCAAGTGGAGATCGAAGGGCACGGCCCGCCACCAGAGTTCCGGGTTGTCGGCGCCGGGTGCGTACACCCCGTCCGCCTCGGGTGGCTTGGCGATATTGCGACCGATCACCCCGCGGGCCGCCCCCGCCTGCGACATCAGATAGTTGTAGCCCAACCAGGAGAGCGTGCCTGCACTCGATCCGGCCACCACCGTGGCCACCGACGCTTTCAGTCCGGTTCGACTCACACTTGCCAATCTAGCCGGATTGCACCACCTTCGCCCGACGTCCGCGCGCACCGTTTTCTTTCATCTGGGAACATGGACGAATGCGCATCGCGGAACACGTCGTCGACCTCATCGGCAACACCCCACTCGTCAAGCTCACGTCCGTCACGGGCGAAAACTTCGGCACGGTGGCAGCCAAGGTCGAATACCTCAACCCTGGCGGTAGCTCCAAGGACCGCATCGCCGTCAAGATGATCGACGCAGCCGAGGCTTCGGGTGAACTGAAGCCGGGCGGCACCATCGTCGAGCCGACTTCGGGCAACACCGGAATCGGCTTGGCGCTCGTGGCGCAAAAGCGGGGATACAAGTGCGTTTTCGTCTGCCCAGACAAGGTCAGCGAAGACAAGCGCAACGTCCTGCGCGCCTACGGCGCCGAGGTGGTCGTGTGCCCCACGGCCGTCGCGCCGGACAACCCGAACAGCTACTACAGCGTCTCCGACCGCCTCACCCGTGAGATCCCCGGCGCCTGGAAGCCCAACCAGTACTCCAACCCGGGCGGACCGGAGAGCCACTACGAGACCACCGGCCCCGAGATCTGGGCCGACACCGACGGCAAGATCACGCACTTCGTCGCGGGCGTCGGCACCGGCGGCACCATCACCGGCACCGGCCGCTACCTCAAGGAAGTTTCGGGCGGCAAGGTCAAGGTCATCGGCGCAGACCCCGAGGGCTCCGTCTACTCCGGCGGCACCGGTCGTCCGTATCTGGTCGAAGGCGTCGGCGAAGACTTCTGGCCGTCGGCATACGACCCGTCCATCCCGGACGAGATCATCGCCGTCTCGGATGCCGATTCCTTCGAGATGACGCGTCGCCTCGCCCGCGAGGAGGGACTGCTGGTCGGCGGTTCCTGCGGTATGGCCGTCGTCGCTGCCCTCGAAGTAGCCAAGCGTGAGGGTCCTGACGCCCTGATCGTCGTCCTCCTCCCGGACGGTGGCCGCGGCTACCTGTCCAAGATCTTCAACGATCAGTGGATGGCGTCGTACGGATTCCTGCGCACCCCACTCGACGGCAAGACCAACGTCCCCACCGTCGGCGACGTTCTGCGTGGCAAGTCGGGCGAGCTGCCGGACCTCGTTCACACCCACCCGTCGGAGACCCTGCGCGACGCGATCGAGATCCTGCGCGAGTACGGCGTGTCCCAGATGCCTGTCGTCGGTGCGGAACCGCCGGTCATGGCAGGCGAGGTCGCCGGAAGTGTGTCCGAGCGAGATCTGCTGAGCGCGGTCTTCGAAGGCCGTGCGCACCTTGCGGATTCCGTCGAGAAGCACATGAGCAAGCCGTTCCCGCTCATCGGTTCCGGCGAGCCGGTCTCGGCTGCCACGAAGGCGCTCGGGGACACTGACGCACTCATGGTCGTCGACGACGGCAAGCCGGTCGGTGTCATCACGCGCCACGATCTCCTGGGTTTCCTGAGTTCGGATTCCTGAGTTCGGATTCCTGCGCCGGCACCGGCGCCATTAGGCTGGGGACCATGAGTGAGCAACGCAGCAAGGCCGACAACATCAGCTGGCAGGGTTTCTCCACGAAAGCGGTGCATGCGGGTTACGAACCCGATCCGCTGACCGGTGCGGTCAACGTGCCGATCTACGCGAGTTCCACCTTCGCCCAGGACGGCGTCGGTGGAATGCGCAGTGGCTTCGAGTACGCGCGAACGGGTAACCCCACCCGTCGCCCACTCGAGGCGAACCTCGCCGCGCTCGAATCCGGAACCTACGGCCGAGCGTTCAGTTCGGGAATGGCGGCCACCGACTGCCTGCTCCGTTCGGTACTTCGACCCGGCGATCACCTGGTCATCCCCGACGACGCGTACGGCGGAACCTTCCGTCTCATCGACAAGGTGTTCACGCAGTGGGGGATCGAGTACACCCCGGCTCCGGTGTCCGACGTCGATGCGGTGCGCGCGGCGATGAAGTCCAACACCAAGCTGGTCTGGGTCGAGACGCCCACGAACCCGCTGCTCAATATCGGTGACATCGAGCTCCTTGCCGAGGTCGCCCACGAGGGCAACGCAAAGATCGTGGTGGACAACACCTTCGCCTCGCCGTACCTGCAGCAGCCGCTGCAGCTCGGTGCCGACATCGCGCTGCACTCCACGACCAAGTACATCGGCGGACACTCCGACGTGGTCGGTGGCGCTCTCGTCTGCAACGACGAAGAACTGGACACCGCGTTTGCCTTCCTGCAGAACGGATCCGGCGGCGTTCCCGGCCCCTTCGACGCGTTCCTGACGTTGCGCGGAATCAAGACACTGGCGCTGCGCATGGAGCGTCACAGTGACAACGCGGAGAAGGTCGTCGAATTGCTCGACGGCCACCCCGCGGTTGCCAGCGTCATCTACCCCGGACTGGCTTCGCATCCGTCGCACAAGGTCGCGGCCAAGCAGATGCGACGCTTCGGCGGCATGATCTCCGTCCGCCTCAAGGGCGGCAAGGCGGCAGCTCTCGACCTGTGCTCGCGCACCGAGATCTTCACGCTGGCAGAATCTCTCGGCGGAGTCGAATCCCTCATCGAATTCCCCGGTGCGATGACCCACGCCTCGACGGCCGGTTCCGCTCTCGAGGTTCCCGACGATCTGGTTCGCCTGTCGGTCGGCATCGAAGACGCCTCCGATCTGGTCGGCGACATCGAGCAAGCGCTGTCCTGATCTTCGCTCTACAGTAATTCGACTTCGAATCTGCAGTGCGCCTTCACACCTCACGAGGGTGTGGAGGCGCACTTTCTGGAGGCATGCGTGAATCTCGAACAGATAAAGGCTGCACAGCAACTGCTCGCCCCGGTCATGCGACGCACCCCGGTCGTGGCCTCGCGAGTGTTGTCCGAAACCACCGGCTTCGCCGTGAGTTTGAAATGTGAAAATCTGCAGCGCACCGGCTCTTTCAAACCGCGCGGTGCGTACAACCGCATTGCCAATCTTTCCGCAGAGGAACGGGCAGCGGGCGTGGTGGCGGCCAGTGCCGGTAACCATGCGCAGGGAGTTGCCTGGTCTGCAACAGAATTGGGAATCAAGTCGACCGTCTTCATGCCGACGGGTGCGCCGCTGCCGAAGTTGGTGGCCACCAAGGCATATGGAGCTCAGGTCCACCTGCACGGTTCGACTGTCGACGAAGCGCTCGTGGCCGCTCGCGAATTCGCGGACCGAACCGGAGCAGTTCTGGTCCACCCCTTCGACCACGAGGACGTCGTGGCGGGGCAGGGGACTGTGGGGCTCGAAATCCTCGAGCAACTGCCTGAGGTCGGCACGATCCTCGTCCCCACCGGCGGCGGCGGGTTGATCGCCGGAGTGGCCGCAGCCGTCAAAGCTGTGCGCCCGCAGGTCCGCATCGTCGGAGTGCAAGCCGAGACCGCGGCTGCCTGGCCGGCGTCGTTGGCAGCCGGGAAGCCGACCGCCTTGGCGTCGATGTCCACGATGGCAGACGGTATCGCCGTTGGCTGCCCGGGCGAGGTTCCGTTCGCCGAAGTTGCCGCCCATGTCGACGCCGTGGTGACGGTCAGCGAGGAAGCGCTGTCCAAAGCGCTCCTGCTGTGCCTCGAACGCGCCAAGCTCATCGTCGAACCGGCCGGCGTCGCGGCCGTCGCGGCCTTGATGACCTGTACTCCGGAGGAGCTGGGACTGACAGGGCCGGTGTGCGCCGTGCTTTCCGGCGGCAACATCGATCCGCTACTTCTCACGCACGTCATCTCGCACGGTCTGCGAGCGGCCGGACGGTTCCTCGGCGTTCACATCACCATCGACGATCGGCCGGGCGCACTGGTCTCGTTGCTCGAAGTGGTTCGAGCGAACGGCGCCAGCGTGGTCGATGTCATCCATTCCCGTACCGGTGGCGAACTTGCACTCGACGAAGTGGAAGTCTTCCTCACCGTCGAGACGCGTGGTCCGGACAACAAGGCGGAACTTCTGACGGCCTTCGACCGCGCCGGTTACGCAGTACGACTGCAGAACTGAGGCGAGTTACTCGTCAGGCCAGCCGCCCAGAACCGTCACGCGGTACTCCTGGTCGACCAGCCTGGCGGGTACGTCGAGTTGATGTAGCCAGTCGATGGCCGAACCGCCCATGCCGACCGCAACCCGACTGAATGCGGCGGCCTGGGCGCAGGAGGATGCAATCACCGACACCGTGCGCCACATCGGCGTCGCCGTCGATTCACGGTGCAGTGGCTTGACGGTGCTGGCCGTGGCGATCCCGCAGTCGGACGGAAGTGCTACCTGGCAGGTCGGGTCGCCGGGCAGGTCTTGCACCTGAATCTGCCAGCCGTCTTCCGGCGCCGGGCCGGCAACCGCGATGTCCCCGCCGAGGCCGACCAGCACGCCACACCCGAGAAGAGTCGCAGTGGACGCGGCACAGTGGTCCGCTGAACTGGCGCGGGCCGTCGCGGACAGATCGAGAACGACGTCGTCCGGGCTGTACACGCGGTTGTTCTCGACGCGAATCTTCCACCAGGAGTGAGGGTCTGCCGACCCGGCCGTCGGCGTGAGTTTGCCGTCGGTCAGTCGTGCGACAGCCAACGCGTCTTCGAGGAAGTGCGCGAACATCGGGGTCACGGCGACGCCGTCGACGTTGCTCGCGGCGCTGACATAGGTACGAATCTCGGAGTCGGCACGATCTCGATTGGTAGCGGCGTCGGCAGCGGTGAGGTACCCGCGAACCAGGCTGGCCGCGGAGGGAAGGACTTCAGGGTCGGTGACGACGACCCGGGCCTGAACCCCCCACGTGAGCCACTCGGAGGCCGAGCGCGGAGTACTCACGAACCGTTGGAGACGGCGTCCGGGGTTCCGAATCCGGCGACCACGACGGGCCGCTTCGCTACGGGATTCTTGGTGTGAGAAGCCGACGTGTCCGGCGCGAGTGCCGTGGCAGTGGGAGAAGAAACGAGTGAAAGTCCGCCGCTTGCGAGTGCTCCCGCCACAGCCGTGGCTGCGAGGGCGAGGCGAACGGGTCGATACACCGTAGTGCGTCCCCGGGCGGGTCGTGGCCGATCGTCGCTCATGGACTCAGCTTGCACGCCGAACCTGAGAAAAGCCTTGGCGTCTGTAGTCATTTGCGTAACGCCCGCCGAGATAAATGAGACATTGGTTACAGGAGTCGCGAGACTGAGCCGTGTCGAATGCATGTTCGAAAGAGTAGATGTTCGCACCGACAAGTTTCGGGTACGACCACGTACATGGATTTTCAGAGGTTTATCGGAGGTTCGGATGGCAGTCGGTGTCCTGGCGATCGCTGTGTCGATCGGCACCGCACTGGGCGTGATGAGTGGAACTCTCGGAGCGCCCGCACAAGTCGAGAAGAACGAGTCTTCGAATGCTGCAGTCTCACTTGCAGCCTGGAACGGACCGGCACGAACTCAGGACACACCTGAGGGAATCGTGCCTTCCGTACCCTCCAACTTTCCGGGAGCGACATTGGCGCCCGTGGGAGCGGTGGCAGTGTTCGCGCCGTGGATCAAAAAGGCCGGTGCTCTGTGCTCGGAGATCACGCCCGCGGTGATCGCCTCGCTGTACTCGGTCGAGAACGGATTCAAGTACGGACCCGATACCGACATCTCACCGGAAGGTGGGCGCGGGCCTGGCCGCTTCACCACCGCAGCGTGGACGGCATACGGCAAGGACGGTGACGGCGACGGAAAGATGGACATCCTGGGCGTTGCCGATCCGGTGATGACAACCGGATACCGGTTGTGCGATCTCGTGAAGCAAGCGCAGTCCTGGCAGAAGTCCGGTGAGGTCGAGGGCGATACCGTCGACCTCGCGCTCGCTGCCTACGACGTCGGGCCGGACGCAGTTCGCGAAGCGGGCGGCGTTCCGGCAGACAAGTCGGGCGAGGTTCCTGCGGAGCAGGCGGTCGCCGCTCCGTTCGTCGCCCAGATCAAATCGTTGCAGGACTCGTTCGCCCTGATGCTTGCGCCCTTCGACTACAACAACCTCGCCGCAGCGGTGGGCGGCGTCGTCGAGGCCGGTCTGAAGTTTCTCGGATTGCCGTACGTGTGGGGTGGCGGAAACATCAACGGGCCGTCGATGGGCGGGTTCGACTGCTCGGGGCTGACGTCGTACGCGATCCACGCGGCCACCGGGGTGACTTTGCCCCGGACCTCGGAGACGCAGTGGGGTGTCGGCGTCGAGATCCCGCTGGATCAGGCGCAGCCCGGTGACCTGTTGTTCGGCAACTGGCAGGCAGGCGGCCCCGGCCACGTGGCGATCTACGTCGGCAACGGTCAGATGCTTCACGCACCCACGTTCGGCGACGTGGTGAAGGTCGGCCCGATCTTCGCAGGCATGAAGGCTCGCCGCGTGGTGTGAGTGGGCAGGAAACAGCGAGCGCCGACAGAGCAAGAAGCGCCACCCGACCGAGTCGGGTGGCGCTTCTTTTCAGAGCTGGTACAGCCGATCAGCTGTGGTAAGGCTCCGCGCTCAGCAGCGTGACCTTCATGGTGCTGCCGTTGGGCAGGTTGTATTCACGCGTGTCGCCGACCTTGGCTTCGAGCAGCGCGCCGCCCAGCGGTGAGTTCGGCGAGTAGACCTCGAGCTTGGCGTCACGTGCGCCTTCTTCGCGGGTAGCGATCAGGAACGTCTCGGTGTCACTCTCGTCGCCGTCGTAGTAGACCTTGACTACGGATCCGGGCAGTGCGACACCGGACTGAGTGGGGGCCTCGCCGACCTTTGCGCTGTTCAGCAGCTCCTGGAGCTGGCGAATGCGGGCTTCCTGCTGACCCTGCTCTTCGCGGGCAGCGTGGTAGCCGCCGTTCTCCTTCAGGTCGCCCTCTTCGCGACGCTCGTTGATCTCGGCGGCGATGACCGGGCGATTGGCGATGAGCTGGTCGAGTTCGTTCTTGAGCCTGTCATGTGATTCCTGGGTAAGCCAGGTCACCTGGGTCTCGGTCATCTCGATCACTCCCTAGTAGTCGGAGCCGGGGGCTCCCTCGACGATCGCTGCAACAGCAGCGAACAACGACGCAGAAGCACCACCAGGGATGCAACCTTGCCGTCAAACCTTGCGTCAATGCAGCAATACACGGTTCCACCCGGAACCGTGTATCGGGCAATTCTATCACGCATGACTACCCGCCCTGTCCGGTGTCAAACGTCCGGCAGGGTGGGTGCGTCCCGAGGTCAGCTCTTGGTCAGGTACTCCGGAACGTCGAAGCTGCAGCCGTAGACGTCGGCCATGCCTGGCGGCTGGGACGTCTTGACCTCGGTGTTGAACTCGAGGGTCTGATGTTCCGACGACGGGACGTAGACCTCACGTCGACCGGTTTCGGAGCCGTCCTTCGAGCGTGCGCGCACGATGCACATCGCTTCACGCGACGAGTCGTCGCGTGTGACGGTGAAACGGATCTTCACCGTGGAGTCGTTGGCGATGTCGAACGAGATGGTCTCGGTCTCGATTTCCTTGACCGCAAATTTTCCGTACGCGTAGTACGCGATTCCGCCGCCTACGACGATGACGAGAGCGGTCAGAGCCCACACCATCCACTTGCGGGGACTGCCCGTGCGAGTTGTGCTCGGGTACCGATCTTGGGGAAGCGGTTTGCTCATCACTCTGCTCTCGAAGACTCGAGTTCGCGTGTCGTGCAGCAACTGACTGTGTCCCGCCGGATTACCGAAGGGGTCACGGCTGCGCCAGGAACTCTCGGGTGGAACTATAGAGGACGTATCCCGTCGCGCCGTCGGTAGGTTTGTCGGCAGTCGGTACGTTTGACGGCAACGGCCCGGAGTAATCCGAGCGGTGCACAGCGTGTGATTCGAAGACTGCCGGTGACGGCTACAGGTGAACTGCCGGCAACGGCTACAGGTGAACTGCCGGCAACGGCTACAGGTGAAGTTGAGGTGAACGAACACGTGAGCGGATTCCGGCTCATGGCCGTCCATGCCCATCCCGACGACGAGTCGAGCAAGGGTGCGGCCACCACCGCCCGTTATGCAGCCGAAGGCCACGAAGTGATGGTCCTGACGCTCACCGGGGGTGAGCGTGGCGACATTCTCAACCCGGCCATGGACGTTCCCGGTGTCCGCGATCGAATCAGCGAAGTTCGCCAGGAGGAGATGGCCGAGGCCGCTCGCATCCTGGGCGTGAAGCAGCGCTGGCTCGGTTTCGTCGATTCCGGGCTTCCCGAGGGCGACCCTCTTCCGCCGCTGCCCGAAGGGTGCTTCGCCCTCGTTCCGCTCGAAGAGTCGACGCGCGCTCTGGTCAAGGTGATTCGCGAGTTCCGTCCCCACGTCGTCACGACGTACGACGAGAACGGCGGATACCCGCACCCGGATCACATCCGGTGCCACGAGGTGACGATGGCAGCCTACGAAGCCGCCGCCGATCCCGAGTACTTCCCCGAGGACGGTCAGCCGTGGGAAATCAAGAAGGTCTACTACTCGCACGGATTCATCCGTAAGCGCCTCGAACTTTTCCAGGAGGAGTACGAGCGTCGCGGTGAGCCGTTCCCGATGGCGGACTGGCTCAAGAAGTGGAAGACCGAACGCGGCGACATGATGGTCCGGGTGACCACTCAGGTCACGTGCGGCGACTACTTTCCCCAGCGTGACGATGCTCTGCGCGCACACGCGACGCAGATCGATCCCAACGGTTCGTTCTTCGCTGTGCCGCTCGACATTCAGCAGAAGATCTGGCCCACCGAGGAATTCGAGCTCGCCAAGACGCGGGTCACCACGTCCATTCCGGAAACCGACCTGTTCGCAGGTCTCGAAGAGGACGCTCAGAAGTGAATGCTCTGTCCGCCGAGGTAGTTCTCGGCACCACACAATTTCTTGCTCAGACCCCGAGTAACCCATCCGGCCCGGAGTTCGGAAAGTCGTCTCCGGTCGGCCTGCTGGTGATTCTTGCGCTGCTCATCGGTGTGATCCTCCTGGTTCGGTCGATGAACCGCCAGCTCAAGAAGCTGCCGGAGACGTTCGAACCGGATCATCCCGAACTCGATCAGCAGGCAGACGAAGGCACCGACCGGGGAGCTATCACTGCTCCGAGCCCGGCGGAACCCAACGTCTCTACCGAGAAGAAGCCCAAGCAAGAATCCTGAGACGAACGAGGTAGCGGCGATGGACCCACGGATGCGGAACAACCTGGGTGGGTCCTCGAGCCCTTACCTGCGTCAGCACGCCGACAATCCGGTCCACTGGCAACAGTGGGGCGAAGAAGCGATGGAGTGGGCGCGCGAGCGCAACGTGCCGATTCTCCTCTCGATCGGATACTCGGCGTGCCACTGGTGCCACGTCATGGCGCACGAGTCGTTCGAGAACGACGAGATCGCGGCCGTCATGAACGCGAACTTCGTCTGTGTGAAGGTGGACCGAGAAGAACGTCCCGACATCGACGCCGTCTACATGAATGCGACGGTTGCGATGACCGGCCAGGGCGGCTGGCCCATGACCTGTTTCCTGACTCCCGACGGTTCACCGTTCTACTGCGGCACGTACTACCCGCCGACGCCTCGCGGCGGAATGCCGTCGTTCACACAGCTTCTCGAAGCGATAGCCGACACCTTCACGAATCGGCGCGACGAGGTCGACAACGCGGCACAGGCGATCGTCACGGAACTTCAGCGCGCGTCGGGCGGGATTCCGTACGGCGGAGCACCCATCGACGCCGAGCTGCTGAACGCGGCGGGTCGGTCGATCCTCGGCGACGAGGACGTCCCGCGCGGGGGATTCGGTGGGGCACCGAAGTTTCCACCGTCGGTACTACTGGAGGGGCTGCTCCGACAGTACGAGCGAACGGGTTCGGGCGAGATCCTCGGCGGCATCGAGCGCACCGCCGAAGCAATGGCACGTGGCGGGATCTACGACCAGTTGGGTGGCGGTTTCTCGCGGTACTCGGTCGATGCCGAGTGGGTGGTTCCGCACTTCGAGAAGATGCTCTACGACAATGCGCTGCTCCTGCGGTTCTACGCGCACTGGGCGCGGCGCACCGGATCGGACCTCGCCACTCGCGTCACCGAGGAGACCGCAAGGTTCCTGCTCTCCGATCTGCTGACCGAGAACGGTTGCTTCGCTTCGGCTCTCGATGCCGACACCGACGGCGTCGAAGGCCTCACGTACGTATGGACGCCGACGCAGCTGGTCGAGATTCTCGGCGCGGAGGACGGGCAGTGGGCGTCGGAGTTGTTCCGGGTCACCGATACCGGAACCTTCGAAGAGGGTGCGTCGGTACTGCAGTTGCTCTGTGACCCCGACGACTGGTCGCGTTGGCAGACGGTCTCCGACGCTCTCCGTGCCGCCCGGGCTCAGCGTCCACAGCCTGGCCGCGACGACAAGGTGGTGACGGCCTGGAACGGGTTGACCGTCACGGCCTTGACGGAAGCCGGACTTGCCCTGGACCGACCCGACTGGATCACCGCGGCGGCCGAGTGCGCAGGCGCTCTTCTCGACCTTCACCTGGTGGACGGTCACTTGCGTCGCGCTTCCCTCGGCGGGGCTGTCGGCGCCCCGACGGGTGTGCTCGAGGATTACGCAATGTTGGCCACCGGCCTCCTGGCTCTATACCAGGCAACGGGATTGGCGCGGTGGCTCGATGCGGCGCAGCAGTTGCTCGACGTCACTGTCGACCACTTCGCTGATCCGGCCGAGCCGGGAAGCTGGTTCGACACGGCCGATTTCGCGGAGTCGCTCGTGACTCGGCCCCGAGACCCGTTGGACGGCGCGACGCCGTCCGGTGCGTCGAGCGTCGCGGAGGCTCTGTTGACCGCAGCGGCGTTGACCGATGCCGAGCGCTCTTCTCGTTACGCCCAGGCCGCGGCGGACGCGCTGGCGAGGGCCACGCTGCCGCTCGAGCGTGCGCCGCGGTCGGCGGGGCACTGGCTCGCGGTGGCGGAAGCGTCGTTGCGTGGTCCGATACAGGTGGCCGTCGTCGGGGAAGGTTCGCTGTTGGCCGATGCCCGCCGGCTTGCGCCGGGTGGTGCAGTGGTTGTCGGGGGTGCCCCGGATTCTTCACCGCTGCTTGCAGATCGACCCCTCGTCGACGGTGGTGAAGCCGCGTACATCTGTCGGGGATTCGTGTGTGATCGGCCGGTGACGACGGTGGTGGAACTGGCGAGTCAGTTGAACACGACGAGCCATACCGCGATGTAGTGGCAGATCGCTGCGACGACCGTCGCGGCGTGGAAGAACTCGTGATGCCCGAACGTCGTGGGCCACGGGTTTGGCCATTTCGTCGCGTACAGAATTGCGCCGACGCTGTAGAAGATTCCGCCGACGAGCAGCAGCACCATAGGCGCCACACCGACCTGGTGCGTCAGTTCACCGACCACGGGAACGATCGCCCAACCGAGGAGCAGGTAGAGCGGGACTCCCACCCATTTCGGGGCGGTGGGCCAGAGCATCTTGAGTGCGACGCCGGCGAGCGCGCCTGCCCACACGATCGCGAGGATGATCTTGCCGGTGTGAGTCGGGAGGCCGAGCATGGCGAACGGTGTGTAGCTGCCGGCGATGAAGAGAAAGATCATCGAATGGTCCGCACGCTTCATCCACGTACGGCCCTTGACCGTCTGCCACTGGATGCGGTGATACGTCGCACTGATGCCGAAGAGGCCGCAGATCGTGACGCTGTAGATCGCGGTTGCCCAAGCCGCTTTGGCGCCGACCTGAGCGCCGGCTACGGAGACGAGAACGATGCCCGCGACGACGGAGACACCGAGCGCCCACAGATGGATCCAACCGCGCATGCGTGGTTTGACCGGAAGCTCGTCGAGCCCGAATGCCGTCATGTGCAACCCCTCTCGTTCCGTACTGTTGCAAACCGCGTAACCTACGGTACCGTAGGTTACGCATCAGTAGCATAACCTAGCTGCGGGTTTTCGACGCGTACAAAAAGCGTGACGGCGCTCGCATGTGGCTGTCACTGCCGGGCGTAGTCTTTGACACCATGGTGATGTCACGGTGAATCTGCGCGGACTGCTGTACAGCATCTACGAGCGACGACTCCTCAGTCATCTCGACGGTCTCGCGCACCCACGGCACGTAGCCGTGATGTGTGACGGAAATCGGCGATGGGCTCGCGAGAACGGCTTCACCGATGTCAGTCACGGGCACCGCATGGGCGCGCTCAAAATTGCCGAATTGCTCGAGTGGTGCGACGCCGCCGGAATCGAGATGGCAACCATCTACCTGCTCTCGACCGAGAACCTGCGCCGCGAGCCGGAAGAGCTCGACACCCTCCTCGAAATCATCACCGACGTCGTCGAAGAGATCTCCGGGCCCGGCAAGAACTGGAGTGTGCAGATCGTCGGTGCTCTCGATCTTCTGCCTCCCGAGCAGTCCAGGCGCTTGCGGGAAGCGGCGGCGGGGACGAGCGGCCGAACCGGGACACATGTCAACGTCGCGATCGGATACGGCGGGCGTCAGGAGATCGCCGACGCCGTCCAATCGCTCCTGCGCGACAAGATCGGTGCGGGCCTGAGCGGAGACGAACTGATCCAGGCCGTCACGGTCGACGGCATCGACGGGCATCTGTACACGTCGGGACAGCCCGATCCGGATCTGGTGATCCGCACCTCCGGCGAGCAGCGGCTCTCCGGATTCCTGTTGTGGCAGAGCGCCTATTCGGAGATCTGGTTCACCGAGGCGTACTGGCCCGAGTTCCGTCGAGTCGACTTTCTTCGAGCCTTGCGCGATTACGCGGCGCGCCACCGCCGGTTCGGCGCCTGAGCCGTCTCAGAGCTTGCGCAGCCGCAGCCGGTTGATCGTGTGGTCGGCGTCCTTGCGCAGCACCAGGGTTGCGCGGGGACGGGTGGGGAGAATGTTCTCCACCAGGTTCGGGTGATTGATCGAGTTCCAGATCTCCTTCGCCGCGATGGTCGCGTCACGGTCGGAGAGGCCGGAGTAGTGGTGAAAGTGGGCGTTCGGATCGGCGAACGACGTGTTGCGTAGCGCGAGGAACCGCTGGATGTACCAGGCTTCGATGTCCTCGATGCGGGCGTCGACGTAGATCGAGAAGTCGAACAGATCGGAGACCATCAGACGCGGGCCGGTCTGCAGGACGTTGAGGCCCTCGATGATGAGGATGTCGGGCTGGCGGATCAGGTGGTACTGGCCCGGGATGATGTCGTACGACGTGTGCGAATAGACCGGCGCCGCTACCTCTTCCGCCCCGGACTTGACTTCGGTGACGAAGCGCAACAGCTTGCGGCGATCGTAGCTTTCGGGAAAACCCTTGCGGTGCATGATGCCCCGACGCTGGAGTTCCCTGGTCGGATAGAGGAATCCGTCCGTGGTGACGAGGTCGACGCGCGGATGGTGATCCCAGCGGGCCAGGAGAGCTTGCAGCACACGAGCAGTCGTGGATTTTCCGACCGCGACCGAACCGGCGACACCGATGACGAAGGGCACCTGACGGTCGGGATGCTTCTCGCCGAGGAAGGTCGCGGTGGCCGCGAACAGTCGTTGGCGTGCCGCCACCTGCAGGTGGATCAGACGTGCGAGGGGGAGATAAACCTCGGCAACTTCTTCGAGATCGATCTGCTCGCCGAGACCACGCAGGCCGTACAACTCGTCCTCGGTCAACACCAGTGGCGTCGACTTACGCAGTGTCCGCCACTGCTTGCGGTCGAACTCGACGTAGGGACTCGATTCGTTGGTGCGCGCCATCAGCCCAGCTCACCGGCACGTAGTGAACCCGGGGCCCGGCGGACGAAACAGCTATGCGAGCAAGCCAGGCGCGTGTGCGCACGATCCGAGTGCATAGTCGGATTGTGCTCGGTGCCACGTCCGGGACTTTCGCCGGGTGGCATTCCGGAGCGAGCGACTAGGCTCGGTGGTTATGGATCCAGACACACTTGTTCGCCAATACCTGCTGCTCGGACTGGGTTTCGACCGTCTCGAAGACGGGTTCGTCGACGCGTTCACCGGTGACCCGGCGCTGCGTAAGCAGATCGAGAGCGCCCCGAAGCCCGATCCGCGTGAACTTGCCCGCACGGCACGTGAATTGCGGGGCGAGTTGGCCGGAAGTGGTCTGAATGCCGAACGCGCCCACTTCGTCGACGTACACCTTCGCGCCCTGGAATGCTCCGGGCGCAAGTTCGCGGGTGAGGACATCGGCTTCGTGGACGAGGTCGAGGCGTACTTCGACGTCCGAATCGAGAAGGGAAACGAGGACGCCTACAGCGACGCTCACCGGTTGATGGGTGAAGTTCTGCCCGGTCCGGGACCGCTGGCGCAGCGGGTGCAGGCGCATCGCAAGTCCGACGAGATCCCCGCGGCGAAACTGAACGAATGCGTCGAGGCAATGTCGAGTGCGCTGCGCGATCTGGTCCGCGGCACGTTCGGGCTTCCCGCGTCGGAAACCGTCGAATACGAAGTGGTGGGGGACAAGCCGTGGTCCGGCTTCAACTACTACCTCGGTGACTACCGCTCCAAGGTTGCGATCAATTCGGATCTGCCGCAGTTCATGGCCAACCTGCCGCGGCTGATCGCGCACGAGTCCTACCCCGGCCATCACACCGAGCATTGCCGTAAGGAAGCCGGTCTGGTCGGTTCGGGCCAGCTCGAGCAGACACTGTTCCTGGTCAACACGCCGCAGTGCATCATGGCCGAAGGCCTCGCGGATTTGGCGCTGGAAGCGATTGTCGGCCCGGACTGGGGTTTGTGGGCGCAGGACATCTACGCCGACCTCGGCTTGTCTTTCGACGGGGAAAAGGCGCAACGGCTCTCCGCCGCGTCGGGGCAACTGCTGAGTGTCCGGCAGGATGCGGCGCTGATGTTGCACGACGAGGGGCGCAGCCTCGACGACGTGGCGCTGTTCCTCGAACGGTGGTCGCTGTCGACGCCGGAACGCGCTCGCCAATCGCTCAAGTTCCTGTCTTCGCCGCTGTGGCGGGCATACACCAGCACGTATGTCGAGGGATACCGGCTGCTCGGGGGCTGGCTGGACGAGGTGCCGGTGGGCGCGGAGCGCACCGAACGCTTCCGCAGGCTGCTCGACGAGCCGCTGGTCCCCAGCTCTCTGCGTGCTGCCTAGTGCCGGGTGGAGACGGCGGGAGCGAACTTCGTAGACTGGACGCATTCGTTTCCGCATCCAGCTTGGAGATTCCTCGATGACCGCTGTGCCCGGCTCCGACGTCAACTCTGCATCACTCGCCGAACTCGACCCCGAAGTCGCCGAGGCGATGGCTGGTGAATTGGCTCGTCAGCGCGACACGCTCGAGATGATCGCGTCGGAGAACTTCGTTCCCCGCTCGGTTCTGCAGGCTCAGGGCAGCGTCCTGACCAACAAGTACGCCGAGGGCTACCCGGGACGTCGTTACTACGGCGGTTGCGAGCACGTCGACGTCATCGAGGATCTGGCGCGCAACCGTGCGAAGGAACTCTTCGGTGCAGAGTTCGCGAACGTTCAGCCGCACTCGGGCGCACAGGCCAACGCTGCTGTTCTGATGGCACTGATGAACCCGGGTGAGAAGCTGCTCGGCCTCGACCTTGCACACGGCGGTCACCTCACGCACGGCATGAAGCTCAACTTCTCCGGCAAGTTGTACGACGTCGCGTCCTACGGCGTCAGCAAGGAAGATCACCGCATCGACATGGACGAGGTGCGCTCGATCGCCCTCGCCGAGAAGCCGAAGGTCATCGTTGCCGGCTGGTCCGCGTACCCGCGTCAGCAGGACTTCGCGGCGTTCCGTGCGATCGCCGACGAGGTCGGGGCGTACCTGTGGGTGGACATGGCTCACTTCGCCGGACTGGTTGCGGCAGGCCTGCACCCGTCGCCCGTCCCGTACGCAGACGTCGTCTCCTCGACCGTCCACAAGACCCTCGGTGGTCCGCGTTCGGGCCTGATCCTGGCGAAGAAAGAGTGGGCCAAGAAGCTCAACTCTGCTGTCTTCCCCGGTCAGCAGGGTGGACCGCTCATGCACGCCATCGCGGCCAAGGCAGTCACCTTCAAGATCGCTGCCGGTGAAGAGTTCAAGGATCGTCAGGCACGCACCCTTTCCGGTGCGCGCATCCTTGCCGAGCGTCTGGGCAACAAGGACGTCGCAGACCAGGGCATCAGCGTCCTGACCGGCGGCACAGACGTCCACCTCGTGCTCGTGGACCTGCGTAACTCGCAGCTCGACGGCCAGCAGGGTGAGGACCTTCTGCACGAAATCGGCATCACGGTCAACCGCAACGCTGTTCCGTTCGATCCCCGCCCGCCGATGACCACCTCCGGTCTGCGTATCGGTACCGCAGCGTTGGCCACTCGCGGATTCGGCGATGCCGAGTTCACCGAGGTCGCCGACATCATCGGTACCGCTCTGGCCGGCAACGCGGATCTGCCGGCGCTGCGTGCGCGCGTCGCCAAGCTCGCCCTCGACCTTCCGCTGTACGACGGTCTCGAGAACTGGGGCCTGCTCAGCAAGAACGTCTAGGTATTCCTTCACCGACGGCCCGGTCCCTTTCGAGGGGCCGGGCCGCTGGTTTTTTGCCAGTCGCGGATTGTGGCATCGGTCACATGACCGATGGTGGCCGAGTTCGGCGCTTCCTAGCCTGAGAGCATCACCCCTCCGGCGAAGGAAACCCCATGACCGAACAGAATCTGCATTGGCTCTCCGCTACCGAGATGGCGGCGTCGGTCGCGTCGAACAGTCTCTCGCCCAACGAGATTGCCGAAGCGATGATCCAGCGCGTCGACGCCGTCAATCCGTCGATCAACGCGATAGTGCAGTTCGATCGCGAGCAGGTGACGCGCGATGCGGCCGAACTCTCACGGCAACAGGAAGCGGGCGAGAAGCTCGGCCCGCTGCACGGCGTTCCGTTCACGATCAAAGATCTGACGGCAGTCGACGGGCTGCCGACCACGTTCGGGATGAAGCCGATGGCCGACAACATCGCGACGGGAAATGCCGTCGTCGTGGACAGGCTGCGAGGCGCCGGCGGACTGTTCCTGGGAAAGACGAACACTCCCGAAAGTGGTTACTACGGAGGCACGGACAACCACCTGTACGGGCCGACGCACAACCCGTGGAAGCTCGGCAACAGCGCGGGCGGGTCCAGCGGCGGTGCGTCGGCTGCCGTGGCTGCAGGCCTCGGGCCACTTGCCGAGGGCAGTGACGGCGCCGGATCGGTGCGTATCCCGTCGGCACTCTGCGGGGTCGTCGGGCTCAAACCGACCACCGGCGTCATTCCGCAGACCATTCTGGCCGGGCGGTTCTACAACTGGGCGTACCACGGTCCGATCACCAGGACCGTCGCCGACAACGCGCTCATGCTCGACATCATGGCCGGGCCGGACAATGCGGATCCGCTCTCGATCGAGCGTGCGGAGACCTCGTACGTCGAAGCGGCGAAGGGTGACGTGAAGGGGCTTCGCGTCGCGTGGTCGACGAATCTCGGTCTCGGCCATGTTGATCCGGAGGTGCTGGCGGTGTGTCTCGACGCGTTGTCGGCATTCGAGGAATTGGGTGCCCGGATCACCGAGGCGACCCCGCAGTGGGGAAATCCGTCGGAGTCGATGTGGAACGGCATCTGGGTTCCCGGTTTCGCTTCCGAATACGACTTGCTCGACTGGGAGAACCAGCGCGGCGAGGTCGACGACAACCTGATCGAGATCATGCACGAGGCCGAGCGGCTCACCGGTGTCGACGTCGGGCGGGCCGACGCATTCCGCGGCGTCATGTGGGACACGTGGACCGCGTTCATGAACGACTACGACGTGTTGGTCTCGCCGACCTTGGCTTCGGCCACGTTCCCGCTCAGTCAGTTCGCGCCGTCGTGGCTCGAGGGTGCGTCGCTGCGTGAGCAGTTGCTCGATTGGCTCTTCACCTACCCGTACAACATGCTCAACAATCCGGCGATCACCGTGCCCGCCGGATTCACCGCCGACGGTCGACCGGTGGGGCTGCAGATCGCCACACGTCACCGCCAGGACGCACTGGTCCTGCGGGCTGCCGCGAACTTCGAAGCGGCACGTCCGTGGGCGGACAAGAAGCCGGCCGATTCACTGGTCGTGGCCTAGCTCACACGATTGGTTAGATTGGTGTGATGACGTCTGTACTGCCTGATCGCGGCGCTGGACCTGACATGTTCGCGCCGCGATCGCCGGCGGCCGGGGCGTACGGCATTCTCGGCCTGTGCGCCGAAGAACTCCGCGCACGTGGACTCGCGTACTCGGCTGCGGCTGTCACGTACCGAGACCCGTCGAGCGGAAGGCATCGGGCTCTGGCGAGTTCCGGATACGACGACAGGGTGCTCGAGTTCCTGCTCGACGACTTCGTCGCCGATCGCAATCTCTTCGGCATCATTCGCGAGGCTTCGGGCGTGCCCGTGTTCTGGCAGGACGTGCCACGATTCGAGCAGGTCGAGATGGTCACCGATGTTCTGCGGCCGTCCGGGTACGCCGAGGGTGCCTCGGTCGCATTGGGGTTCTCCGGCCGTGAGGTGACCGGATTGCTGCACATGAGCTTCGCGGATTCCGGCGTCGTCGATCGCGTACGGGAGGTGGTGGCGGCGTCCAGCGCAGCCTGCTCGCGCGTCGTGGGGGACCAGGTGGCGCTCGATCGTGTCCATCTGAGCCCACGGGAGATTCAAGTACTGCAATTGGTGGCCAGGGGCGCGGGCAATGTCGAGATCGCCGAGGAGTTGTTCGTCAGCCGTCGCACCGTCGCCACCCATCTCGAGAACATCTTCGTCAAGACCGGAACCAATTCGCGGGTTCAGGCAGCGGTGCGCGCCGCCAAGTGGGGTCTGATCGAGTCCTGAGTGACGCCGAATCACACGAGTGGCATTTTGTTACCTGGCGTTCACCAGATGTGCGGCTCGTTCCGTGGCGCGAGTGTCCGATCCGCAGTACCGTCGGCAGTAACGAGTAACCAGAAGTTACTTGTGCGGGAGGTTCTGATCGTGACTGAAACACTCAGTACGAGAGGGCCGGCGCCCGGCCCTTGTTTCAGCTGACACAGCGTCACCTGACACCAGAGCCGTCCGGCCCAGCGAGCTGAGTTTGCGCGGGTGCCGCGCAGACCTAGGAGCCCAACGTGACTGCATCACGCTCCGTCTCTGCCCACTCGGCCCGGGCTGATCAATCAGCCGGGAATCATTCGGGAGATGCACTTCGCACGTACGTCTTGGATACCTCGGTACTACTGTCCGATCCATGGGCTGTCACTCGATTCGCCGAACACCACGTGGTACTCCCACTGGTCGTGATCAGTGAACTCGAAGGCAAACGGCACCACCACGAACTGGGATGGTTCGCCCGAGAATCGCTCCGCATGCTCGACGATCTACGGATCGAATACAGCCGCCTCGACCGTCCGGTGCCGATCGGCACCGAGAACGGGACACTGCAGGTCGAACTCAATCACACCGACCCTGCGGTCTTACCCGTCGGATTCCGCACGGACAGTAACGATTCGAGGATTCTGGCGTGCGCGCTGAACCTTGCGGCGGAGGGCAAGGACGTAGTCCTCGTCAGTAAGGACATTCCGCTTCGTGTGAAGGCAGGCGCGGTGGGACTACCTGCCGACGAGTACCACGCTCACGACGTCGTGCCCTCCGGATGGACGGGCATGACTGAGCTGGACGTCGCCTCGACGGACATCGACGAGCTGTTCAACGAGGGTTTCCTGGACCTCGACGAAGCGCGAGATCTGCCGTGTCACACGGGTCTTCGCCTGCTCGGTGGTTCGTCGAGCGCCCTCGGTCGGGTGACTCCCGACAAGCGCATCCAGTTGGTGCGCGGTGAGCGCGAGGCGTTCGGGTTGCACGGCCGCTCCGCCGAGCAGCGCATTGCGCTCGATCTCCTCATGGACGAGAGCATCGGCATCATCTCTCTCGGTGGTAAGGCGGGCACCGGTAAGTCGGCCTTGGCTCTGACAGCAGGTTTGGAAGCCGTTCTCGAGCGCCGCACTCAGCGCAAGGTTGTCGTCTTCCGTCCGTTGTATGCCGTTGGCGGACAAGAACTCGGCTACCTTCCCGGTAGTGAGAGCGAGAAGATGGGCCCGTGGGCTCAGGCCGTTTTCGACACTCTCGACGGGTTGGCCTCGCCAGAGGTTCTCGAAGAGGTTCTCGCCCGCGGAATGCTGGAAGTGTTGCCGCTGACGCACATTCGCGGTCGGTCGCTGCACGATTCGTTCGTGATCGTCGACGAAGCGCAGTCGCTCGAACGAAATGTTCTGCTGACAGTGCTTTCTCGTCTGGGAACCGGCTCGCGAGTGGTCCTCACGCACGACGTCGCGCAGCGTGACAACCTGCGAGTGGGCAGGCACGACGGAGTTGCGGCCGTCATCGAAAAGCTCAAGGGGCACCCGCTTTTTGCGCACATCACACTCACGCGCAGTGAGCGTTCGCCGATCGCCGAGTTGGTGACCGACATGCTCGAGGAGTTCGGCCCCACTTCCTGAGAAGTGATCTCCCCGTGCGGACTTCGGTCTGCACGGGGAGATGCCTGGGTTTGAAGTTGTTCAGTTTTGCAGCGGTCCCAGTTCGTTGTCGAGAACTTCCTGCACCACACGCATCGCCGCCAGTCCGGCCGGAGCGCCGCAATACGCGCTCGCGTGGATCACGGTTTCGACGATCTCGGTGCGCGTCAAGCCGTTTCGCAATGCCCCACGTACGTGGCCTTTGAGTTCGTTCTCGGCGCGCAGCGCGATCAGCATCCCCAGATTGATCAGACTGCGACTGCGGCGATCGAGTCCGGGACGCGTCCATACCGAACCCCAGACGTTGGCCGTCACGAAGTTCTGCAGTTCTTCGCTGTCCGTTCCCCGGGTGCGCTCGAAGGCGGCGTCGACGAAATCGGCCCCCATGACTTCGGTGCGCACAGCCAATCCGGCGTCGAAGGAGTCAGGCGTGGTGTTTTCGGACATGGCAGGTTCGCTCGCTTTCGGCAGGTGATTTCAGGCCGGAGCAAGCCTACTTCGTGTCCCGGTCCCGACGACTGCGCGGCCGACCGCGGTCACCACGCCCCACGCGACGTCTCGCAGACTGAAGTAGTCCCGCCAGACGCAGACCTTGCCGTCGCGCAGTTCGAAAGTTCCGCATACCCAGAACTCGATGCGCAGCGGTCCGACGGTGAGGATGTCGGTGCGTTCGGTGAGCACCGTGGACTCGTCGCCGACGATGTGGTGCATCTCCGCCTCGAATTTCAGTGAAGGCTTGGTGACCAGACGAAGCGCTCGCACGACGGTCTTCTTGCCTCGCAGGGTGGGGAGCGAGACGTTCTGCCAGACGATGTCGTCTGTCATCAATTCGGCTGCGGCGTCCACGTCGAAATCGGTGAGGGCCGCGAACATTGCGTTCACCGTGGCTGTCGAACTACTCATGGGGTGTCCTTGGCTGATTATTCGGCCGGTGTTGCCCGGATGAAGGTACCGAGATGATCGTGATCGAAGTACTCCAAGGTTAGCGAGTTTCCGTCGAAGGTGGCCTTCGAGACCGTCCCGGCCGGTGCGTTCTCGCCGCTGAGCGGGAACGTGAAGGTGTTTCCGTCCCAGTGGGTCAGAGGGTACGTCGCGGCCGCGGGACCCATGGTCAAGGTCAGCGCACCGTTCTGCTGCGTCACGAGCGCGGGACCCCAGTACGGATTGCCGTAGTCGCCGGTCAATTGGTCTGTCGGTGGCGCGGGAGCGGGGGAGGCCGGCGGCGTCTTCCCGGCAAGTTCGCCCTCAGGGTCGGCTTGTGAGGCAAAGGACGCTTCGTACAGCGGGCGCCACTCGCGGGTGATCTTCCCGAACTGCACCAGATCGGCGAATTCGGCGGTCAAGGTCTCTGCGACGCCGGTGGGCGTGCCGTTGGTCAGAACGACTATGCCGACGTCAGCGGAGGGAATCGTGACGAAATTGGTCCCGGCACCGAGCAGGAAGGCGCCGGAGTGGCTGGCGGTCACACGGCCTGCCGCGCTGTCGGAAACGTTGAACCCGTAGCCGTAGAAGCCGGAGCGTTCCCCGATTTCCCGCGCATGGCGCGAGACGATTTCCGGGTTGACTGCGGGCACGAGCGCCTCCGTCTGAACGACCTGCTGCCCCTGATACCGACCGCCCGACAGCACCATGTCCAACCACTTGGCCATGTCGTTCACCGAGGAGCTGACTCCACCGGCGGGGGATTGGGCGTCGGCGTCCCGAACCGGCCCGACCTTGTACTTTCCGTCTTCGAGGATGTGGCCGACTGTTCGATTTTCTCGGGCTTGGTAATCGGCGAACCGCGAAGACGTCGATGTCATACCGAGCGGACCGTAGATCGTGTTCTGCGACAGCGTTTCCCAATCGGTGCCCGCCGCGGCTGCAACGGCCTCCGCACCGGCAGTGACGCCGAAGTTCGTGTACTCGTATGTGATTCGGAAGGGATTGAGCGGTAGTTGGCGAAGTTTTTCGAGCACCTGGGCCCGGTTGTAGCCCAGGTCCTCCAGCCCGTCGCCGGCGTGGTCCGGTAACCCCGACCGATGCGTGTAGAGATCGGAGATCGTGAGGTGGTCGGTCACCCACGGATCGGCAAGCGCAAACCCCGGCAGTTTCGAGATCACCGGAGTGTCCCAGTCGACGGTCCCGATTCCGACTTCGTGGGCGACCACCGTGGCCCCGACCGATTTCGACACCGATGCCAGTTGGAACACGGTATCGGCATCGACGGTGGCGCTCTTACCCAACTCGCGAACCCCGAATCCCTTTGCGTACACAGTCTTACCTCCGTGCACCACGGCCACCGCCATGCCGGGAACACCGGAACTTGCCATGAGATCGTTCGCGAGGTCGTCGAGCTTCCCGACCGCGTCGTCGATTTGCCCGTCCGGGATCGGCACCCCGGCGTCGAGACCCGGGCTGGCGTCGCTGACGACCGGCCCGGGCGCCGAGGTGGTGTCTGAATCGGACGAGCATCCGGCGAGCAGGGCGACCGTCAGTACTACCGGAACCGCCGCTGCCGACAGTCGCGAGCTGTTTCTACTGGTGATGGACACGAGATTCTCCCTAGCAGGGTTGTCGTCGGTACCACTCGGTCAATCCAGTATCGGGGAACGGCGGGCTGATATTGGGACAAATCGGGAAACCTTGTAGCTACTTCGGGGTCTTGGTTGTCAGACTGCCGAGAATGGAGCCTTCCGTGACCGGCTTCCAAGGGAGCAACAACGCGACCAGCAGAGCGGTGATCAATGCTGCTCCGACCGTGAAGTACGACGCGATGGCGAAGCCTTCCAGGCATGCGGTCTTCATCGTGTAGATCAGACTGTCCTTCTGCTGCTCGAAGAGCGGACTGATGTCGCGGGAGCGGATTTCGATGACGCTGAGCACGGACTCACGAGCGAAGCCTTTCTCCTGCGCCGACATCACGGCGTCGGGAATGGCGTCGACGATCGGAGCCACCTTGGACGTGTAGTACGAGGCGACGATCGAACCGATGACGGCGACGCCCAGGGTCCCGCCGAGCTCACGCGTCGTGTCGTTGACTGCCGAACCTGCGCCCGCTTCGTCGAGGGGCACCGAGGACATGATGGAGTCGGTCGCCGGTCCCTGGACAATTGCGAGGCCCAGACCCATGAGAACCATCGAGATCACGACGGGTCCGAGGTAGGGCGTCTCGACGGTCGTCTGGCCGGCCAGGAACATCCCGCCGCTGAGTACCAGGAGGCCGAACACCATCACTGCAGTCGTGCCGAGTCTCTGTGCCGCCAAGGTGGCGACTGGGGCGCCCACGGCGACAGCGGCAGCGAAAGGCAAAGAGTGGATGCCGAATTCGAGCGGCGAGTACTCCCGAACGCCCTGGAAGTACTGCGTGATCAGGAACAAGAATCCGAACATGCTGAAGTAGCTGACAGCAATAGCCAAGGCGGGGAAAGAAAACCGCCGGATTCGGAAGAGATTCATGTTCAGGATCGGCGCGTCGGTGCGCAGTTCCCATGCGACGAATGCGGCCAACAACACTGTCGCAGAGAGGTATCCCGTGATGCTGAATGTCGAAACCCATCCGCGATGTGGTGCGTCGATGATGGTCCACACCAGAATGACGATGCCCAGTAGCGACAAGATTGTTCCGACGAAATCGAATCGGCCGACGTGGAGCGCCTTCGATTCCGGAACAACCAGCAGCACACCCACGATGACCAACAATGCTGCCGGAACGTTCATCCAGAACACCGAGTGCCAGGAGAAGTGCTCGAGAAGCCAGCCGCCCGCAGTCGGGCCGATGGCAATCGCGAAGCCGGCCATTGCGGTCCAGGCCGCGATGGCGATGGCTCGTTCTCTGGCGTCGGTGAAGATGTTGGTGATCATGGCCAACGTAGCCGGAAAGACAGCTGCGGCAAAGACACCCATGGCGGCTCGCGCCATGATCACCTGTTCGAGGTTGGAAGCCAAGGCGCCGACGAGCGACATCGCACCGACGCCGATCAAGCCGATGATCATCACTCGGCGGCGTCCGAAGCGGTCACCCAGGTGGCCGAAAGTGAGTAGGAACCCGGCGAAGGTCAACGTGTACGCGTCGACGATCCACTGCAGGTCGCTGACGCTGGCGAACAAGTCGACGCTCATCGTCGGCAGTGCGACGTTGACCACTGTGTTGTCCAGCACGACAAGGAGTTCGGCGAGGCAGATGAAGATCAGCGCAGTGAATCGACGGGACTTGGTCATCATGGGCGCCGAGGGCGCCGGTGCAAGTGTGTGAGACATGTTTGTACGCCATCTCTGCTCCTGCGCGGACGGCAGCAGCGGTTGGAAGAAAGAGGGTTGGTCAGCTCGGGGCCGAGACCAGAGCCTTGAGGTGAGCGCCGATGCGATCGAGAGGCGCCGTGGTGTGCTGAGCTTTTGCCATCAGCGTCGCGCCTTCGATTGACGCGATCACGACGGTTGCCCACTGTGCTGCAGTCTCGGACGGCTGTCCCTGCTGCCAGAAGAACGATGTGAGAAGCGATTCCCACGAGGTGAAGGATTCGCCCGCAGCAGTTAATGCCGCCGGCGTCGACGCGCCCTCCACTGCCGCGGCTGCGACCGGACAGGAGGAGGTGAAATCGCTCTCTACCAAGCTGTTTCGAAATATCGTGACAACCGCGTCGATGATCTCCGGTGGGGAAGACTGAGCGATCATCGAACTGATGGCGGCACTGACGCCCCGGCCGAAGTAGGCAACTGCTTCGCCGGCCAGCTGTCCTTTGCCCTCGGGAAAGTAGTGGTACACCGACCCGCGGGGAGCTCCCGAGCGTTCGACGATCTCGGTGAGCGAGGTCGTCGCGATCCCGTGTTCACGGAAGGCATTGATGGCGCCGACCAGCATCAGAGTGCGGGAATCGGAGTCGGCCATCCCGCCATCGTATGCAATCGCAGTGCTGTTCGAATCATCTGGTGCCGCTGATTCTCTTGGTACTCCCCACTTGCGACGCGCTGCGGCGATCGGACAACGCGTCTGCGGGCCGGTCATGGCACCGAGGCGTCTCGAGGTGTGTTCATCACTGCCTCCCGGTATGTCGATCGGTATAGGAACGAATCTGAGACTAGATGTAACCGACAGACACAGTCAAGTGTTGTGTGCAGGTGGTGGGTATCGACGGAGATTCTTGGTGGCAAAACTCCTCGAACAGTGGTTATATCGTGCGGTATAGAGCTGTTGCTTCGAGCACCAGCTTCGGAGGAGAGGAAACGACATGCCGGTACCGACGTCAGTTGCACGAAAACGAAGAATCGAAGTCGCAGTCGGGAAGTATTTCGCCAATCCGCTGGTCACCGGATTGAATCGGATCGGTTTGATGCCGTCGTTGATGACCGAGATCGAGACGGTTGGACGCCGAACCGGTCTGACCCGCCGAGTGCCCGTTGCGATCACCTACGACGGTGACGAGGCGTGGGTCATTGCGCAGCATGGCACCGGCACGGGGTGGGGTGCCAATATCTCTGCGATGCCGAAGGTTCGGATCCGTCGCCGCGGCGAGTGGGTGGACGGACAGGCCCAGATCATGTCGGACGACGACGTGCCGGCGCGGGTGAAGACATTTGCGTCGGGGAAGATCAGATCGGCGCTGACGGCCTCTGCCTTTCGCGGATTGCAGACCGACCCGGTCAGTGTTCGCATCAAACTCGCACTCGATTCGTCAACCGATTGAATCAACGGGAGTTGAAATGGCCGGTGCGGAATGACCCGGTGCGTTCTCGTCGTTGACGAATGCAGCGGTGGCGCGATCGCCACTCCACACGACGAAGGAGCAGGATCATGCGCATCGGAATCATCGGAGCCGGTCAGATCGGTGGCACGCTCACACGTAGGCTCGCTGCGCTCGGTCACGACGTGCGCGTCTCGAACTCGCGGACACCGGACACGCTTGCAGAACTGGAAGCCGAGACGGGTGCGAAGGCAGTCCGCAGCACCGAGGCCGCCGAGGGTGCCGAGCTGGTCATCGTGAGCATTCCGCAGAAGAACGTGGTTGATCTACCGGCGGGGATTCTCAGCGGTGCGGTCGCAGGTGCCCCGGTCATCGAGACCAACAACTACTACCCGCAACAGCGTGACGGTCTGATCGCCGCCATCGAGGACGGACAGACCGAAAGCGGATGGGTGCAGGAACACCTGGGAGTACCGGTGTTCAAGGCGTTCAACGGAATCTGGTGGAAGCATCTCCTCGAGAAGGGGCTTCCCGAAGGTGCAGAGGGGCGCATTGCGCTACCCATCGCCGGCGACGACGACGCGAACAAGCAGGTCGTCTTCGATCTGATCAATCAGTTGGGCTTCGATCCCGTCGATGCGGGAACGATCGACGATTCCTGGCGTCAGCAGCCGGGAACTCCCGTGTACGGCAAGGATTTCGATCGCGAAGCGACGCTGAAAGCATTGGCCGAGGCGAGCCCCGATCGCACCGACGAGTGGCGGGCAACCACTACGGTGTAGGGAAAAGAGTGGCGGTTTCCGAAGTGGAAACCGCCACACTTTTGTTTGTTCAGTCCTTGACCTTCGCCATCGCCAGAACGTCGAGACGCTTGTCGAGTTCTTCCTCGCTCAGCTTGTCCGGGACGAGTCCGCGTTCGATGACGACCTGACGGATCGTCTTCTTCTCTTTGAGTGCCTGCTTCGCGACGGCTGCGGCTTCCTCGTAACCGATCGCCGAGTTGAGCGGCGTCACGATCGACGGCGAAGATTCGGCGAGTGTCTTGAGGTGCTCCTCGTGCGCGACCAGTCCGCTGACACACTTGTCGGCGAACAGACGAGAGACATTGGCCAGCAAAGTGAACGACTCCAGCAGGTTGCGGGCCATGACCGGAATGTAGACGTTGAGTTCGAAAGCTCCGGCTGCGCCACCCCACGCGATGGCGGCGTCGTTTCCGATCACCTGAGCCGCAACCTGAGTAGTTGCCTCGGGCAGGACCGGGTTCACCTTTCCGGGCATGATCGAGCTACCCGGCTGCAGATCAGGGAGTGCGATCTCGCCGAGCCCGGTCAGTGGACCCGATCCCATCCACCGAATGTCGTTGGCAATCTTCGTCAGTGAGACGGCGATGGTCCGCAGCGCGCCCGATGCCTCGACCAGTCCGTCACGCGCGGCCTGCGCTTCGAAGCTGTTCTTCGCCGGAGTCAGCGCGTCGACGCCGGTCGACTTGACCAGTTCGGCAACAACTTTGGGGCCGAATCCATCCGGAGCATTGAGACCGGTGCCGACTGCTGTTCCGCCGATCGGCAGCTCGCCGAGGCGGGGGAGTGTTGCGTTGACGCGCTCGATGCCGGCCTCGATCTGACGTGCGTAGCCGCCGAACTCCTGACCGAGCGTGACCGGCACAGCGTCCATCAGATGGGTGCGTCCGGATTTGACGACGGTCTTCCACTCGGTCGCCTTCGTGGCAAGCGCAGCATGCAGACGTTCCAGTGCCGGAACAAGATCGGTGACCGCTGCTTCGGTAGCTGCGACATGCGTGGCGGTGGGGAAGGTGTCGTTGGAGGACTGCGACATGTTGACGTGATCATTGGGATGTACGTCCACACCGGCGGCCTTCGCGATGGACGCGATGACCTCGTTGGCGTTCATGTTCGAACTGGTTCCCGAGCCGGTCTGGAAGACGTCGATGGGGAACTGATCGTCGTGCTTGCCTTCGGCGATCTCGTTCGCGGCGGCGATGATTGCGTCGGCCTTGTCCGCGTCGAGGAGTCCGAGGTCCTTGTTGACCTGCGCACACGCTGCTTTCAGCAAGCCCATTGCGCGGATCTGGGTGCGCTCGAGCGGGCGCCCGCTGATCGGGAAGTTCTCGACTGCACGCTGGGTCTGTGCTCGCCACAGTGCGTCGATGGGCACCCGAACTTCGCCCATGGTGTCGTGTTCGATTCGGAACTGTTGATCGTTGCTCTCCGTCATGACTCCACATTGCCACTTTTCGAGAGCGGGTAGGGGACTACGTCCCCCGTGAGCGGTTAAGGAATGCAGGGACTCCCTAACCACTCACGGGGCGGAGCCCATCAGAACGTCGGGGGAACCGCGCCCTCTTCGCCGTCGAAGTCGACGGAGCTGTACTCGCGCAGCTTCTCGAGACGGTGGTACGCGTCGATCATGCGAACGGTGCCGGACTTGCTACGCATCACGATGGACTGCGTGCTGGCGCCGCCGCCGTAGTAGCGGACGCCGCGCAGGAGGTCACCGTCGGTGACGCCGGTGGCGCAGAAGAAGACGTTCTCGCCCGAGACGAGATCTTCGGTGGACAGGATCCGATCGAGATCGTGACCGGCGTCGATGGCCTTCTGACGCTCTTCGTCGTCGGTGGGGGCCAGCTTGCCCTGTAGCGATCCACCCATGCAGCGCATGGCTGCTGCGGCGATGATGCCCTCTGGCGTTCCGCCGATGCCCACGAGCATGTCGGTGCCGGACTCCGGACGCGCTGCGGCGATCGCGCCGGCAACGTCACCGTCGGAGATCAGACGGATACGGGCGCCGGTGTCGCGAACGTCCTGGATCAGCTGGTTGTGACGCGGGCGGTCCAGGATGCAGATCGTGATGTCGGAGACCGACGCCTTCTTGACCTTGGCCACGCGCTTGATGTTCTCGGCGATCGGTGCGCTGATGTCGATGACATCTGCGGCATCCGGCCCGACAGCGATCTTCTCCATGTAGAACACGGCCGACGGATCGAACATCGCGCCGCGCTCGGCAACAGCCAGAACAGAGATTGCGTTGGGCATGCCCTTGGACATCAAGGTGGTGCCGTCGACCGGGTCGACGGCGAAGTCACAGTCGGGGCCGTCGCCGTTTCCGACCTCTTCGCCGTTGAACAGCATCGGCGCTTCGTCCTTCTCGCCTTCACCGATGACGACGATGCCGCGCATCGAGACTGAGGAGACGAGCTGACGCATGGCGTCGACGGCTGCTCCGTCGCCGCCTTCCTTGTCACCGCGGCCTACCCAGCGGCCGGCAGCCATAGCACCGGCTTCGGTGACTCGGACCAATTCGAGTGCGAGGTTACGGTCCGGGGTCTCACGATGAGTGCTGCTGGCCGTCATGTGCGGTGCCTCCTGGCGCGGTCGCGGTCGACGGGGTGTGTCGACGCAGTGGTTTCTTCAGGCGTCATTGTCCCAGATGGGAGCGGCTACGTGCGCTGTCGGGTCGCCGCAGAGACGTTTTGTCTCGCTCGAGGGGGACCGGGAATCGTATCTACTGCGGAGTACCTGGATACTGGGGGTGTGGCATCGAAGAAACCCCGCATTCTCGAAGACAACAAAGACATGGTCTGGTCTCTCGTACCGTTGGTGCTGTTCTGCATCATCATTGCGGGCATCGCCAGCCAGTGCACGTTCAGTCCTGGCGGCCCGACACAGGGGCCTATCCCGAGCGTCGACGTGGACGCAGCTCTGAACTACGACGCGAAGGAACTCGGATTTCCCATCCGTAATCCCGGTGTTCCGGACGGGTGGACTCCGAACTCCGGCAGTCGCAAGATCATCTCCGGCGACGGCGGCGGAGATTCGAGCACTGTGGGATTCATCACGACCAGTGGTCGCTACATCCAGCTGACACAGAGCAACGCCGAGGAATTCCCGTTGGTGTCACATGTTGCCGGTGGACAGCGATTCGCGACCGGAGTCGAGACCGTCGGTGCCGATACGTGGAACGTCTTCGGCGGCGAAGGTGTCGAGTCGATCTGGGTCACGGACGTCGGGGATGTTCGCCTGTTGCTCACGGGCGCGGCGACGCCGGAAGAGTTCCGGATTCTTGCCGAGAAGGTCGGCGCAGCGCAGCCGATCACGCCATAGGATTTGCGGTCGGAGCGGACGCTACTCGTCCGCTTCGGCCAGAGCCTTTTCGACGCGGGCCCTCGCGCCGGCCAAGTGCTCTTCACAGCGCTTGGCCAACGCTTCGCCTCGCTCCCACAGTGAGAGTGACGCGTCGAGGTCCAGACCGCCCTGTTCGAGAATCTTCACGACGCTCACCAGTTCGTCGCGGGCTGCTTCGTAGCCGAGTTCGTTGATGTCGGTGTCGGTGGCGTTGCTCATTTTTCTCTTCCCATCACTGCGGCGCGAACGGCGCCGTCTGCAAGTCGAACTCGAATCTGGGTTCCGGGTGGCGCGTCCTCGACCGAGCGCAGAACCTCCGGATCGCCATCGGCGACAACACGTTGCACGACTGCGTACCCGCGGGCCAGCGTCGCGGCGGGGCCCAGCGTGGTGAGTCGGGCGCGCAGATGCTCGATCGTTCGGGACTCGGTGTCGATCAACCGAGTCACATCGCGTCGCCCGTCGGCTTGGAGCCTTTCGACCTCCTCGGCGCGACGGTCCACCGCGAGCAGCGGCGATGCCATGACCGGTCGAGTGCGCAACTGTTCGATCAGATGAGACTCACGCTTGACCCAGCTGCGCAGTGCCGCAGCGCTGCGGTCACGCAGATCCGCAACCAGGGCAGCTTCCGCAACCGCGTCGGGTACGACGCGCTTGGCCGCGTCCGTGGGTGTGGCTGCGCGCAGGTCGGCGACGTGGTCACTGAGCGGGCTGTCCGGCTCGTGTCCGATGGCACTGACGATGGGCGTCGTGCAGGCCACGATGGCGCGGCACAGCGCTTCGTCGGAGAACGGCAGGAGATCCTCGACGCTACCGCCGCCGCGAGCGAGGATGATGACGTCGACTACCGGGTTGGCGTCGAGTTCCTTCAGCGCTTCGATGATCTGGGGAACAGCAGTCGGGCCCTGAACCGCGGTGTTACGCACTGCGATGGCAACTGCTGGCCAACGACGATGGGCGACTGAGACGACATCCTTCTCGGCCGCACTGGCTCGGCCCGTGATCAGGCCGATCGTGCCGGGCAGAAACGGAAGCGGCCGTTTGAGCCGCGGATCGAACAAGCCCTCGGCGGCGAGCAAGGCGCGCAGTCTCTCGATGCGGGCAAGCAGCTCACCGATACCGACGGCGCGAATCTCGGTGACACGCAACGACACCGTTCCGCGTCCGGTGTAGAACGAGAGCTTGCCGAACATCACGACACGCGAGCCCTCGGTCAACGGCACCGGGGAGTTGTGCAACAACTGCGGTGAGCATGTGATCGACAGCGACATGTCTGCCGACGGATCACGCAGGACGAGAAAGGCCGTTCGGGTGCCGGGGCGTGCATTGATCTGGGTGATCTGACCTTCGACCCAGATGCTGCCGAGCCGATCGATCCAGCCGGCGACCTTGGCGGAAACCGTGCGGACCGGCCACGGCTGCTCAGCGCTGCTGGCGCCGGACGATCGCTGCGATGAAGCGGGGGGCGTTGCGGAAGTCACTTTGCCTTGGCTGTGGTGATGCGGTTGGTGAGCATGGTCTGGAACGGTGCCCGGGCGAGCGTCGCATTCTCGTAGTCCAGGACTGCGGTCAGCTCGTCGATGCTGAGCGTCCGGATGCGCGCACGGAGCTGTGCGAGTGTGAGGTTGGGGTAGTCGAGTTCGGTGACGATCTCGGGCTCTTCGGCAGGTCCGTCCGTCGTAGCTGCCGTGGATTCCGACTCGGCGACGGGTGCGGGTTCCTCGATGGGGGCAGTCGGCTCGAGCGAGTAGAGCGCGAAGCGACCGGCGTTGGTCGGGGTGTCAGCGGTGGTCGATCCGGTGGAAGACGTCGGGTCAGCAGGCGCGTCGACGTCTTCGTCGAAGACCGCCCACTCGGGCTGTTCGTCCTCGGAAGACCAGTTGATCAGTGCAAATGCCTGATCGCCCTTGATGGCCAACGAGGTGATCGACTGCTGCACGCGCATGCTTGTCTGCAGCATCTGGCTCACGGCGGTCATCGGCAGGGCGACGGCGGTGGTGGGCAACTTCTTTGCCTCTTCCATCGCGGTGACGGCGAGTCCCGCGGCAACGCGCGCCACGAACGGTGGTCGGATCATTCCCACAGCTTGCCGCAAAGCTCCGACAATCGGTAGCCGACTTGCCTGTGACGGCCGTACTCGTTTACTTCGGAACCTTCGATCGGAGCCCGAAACCGAGGTGTTCACGTTTGCCGGAGTGTCTCACGTTCGAGGTGCCAGTAGGCTGGTCACATGTCTTCGGCTGTTCCTCTCAATCTCGGTATCGCGCACTCGGCTGATTCGCCGTCCACCCGCAAGGGCAGCGCCAAGCGCGTGCTCCTCGCCGAGCCTCGCGGCTACTGCGCCGGCGTCGACCGCGCGGTCGAGACCGTCGAGAAGGCCCTCGAGAAGCACGGCGCACCCATCTACGTGCGTAAGGAGATCGTCCACAATCGCCACGTCGTCGAGACGCTCGAAGATCAAGGCGTGATCTTCGTCGACGAAACCGACGAGGTTCCCGAGGGATCGTTGCTCGTGTTCTCGGCGCACGGTGTGTCGCCGGCCGTCCACGACTCGGCTGCCGAGCGGAACCTGCGCACGATCGACGCGACGTGCCCCCTGGTCACGAAGGTGCACCAGGAAGCAAAGCGATTCGCCCGCGACGATTACGACATTCTGCTCATCGGCCACGAAGGCCACGAGGAGGTCGAGGGCACCGCAGGTGAGGCTCCCGATCACGTCACCATCGTCGACGGCCCGGATTCGGTCGACGCGGTCACGGTTCGTGACGAGTCGAAGGTCATCTGGCTTTCCCAGACCACACTGAGCGTCGACGAGACGATGCAGACCGTCGCGCGCCTGCGTGAGCGCTTCCCCAATCTGCAGGACCCGCCGTCCGACGACATCTGCTACGCCACGCAGAACCGTCAGGTCGCGGTCAAGGCGATGGCTCCCGAGTGCGATCTCGTGATCGTGGTGGGTTCGCGGAACTCGTCCAACTCGGTTCGCCTGGTCGAGGTCGCGCTCGGGGCGGGCGCTGCCGCGTCGTACCTGGTCGACTACGCCCGTGAGGTCGATCTCGCGTGGCTCGAGGGTGTCCAGACAGTCGGCATCACGTCAGGCGCATCGGTACCCGAGGTGCTCGTGCGCGGCGTGATCGAACTCCTTGCCGAGCACGGATACAACGACGTTCAACCCGTCACCACTGCCAACGAGACTCTGGTGTTCGCCCTTCCCCGTGAATTGCGAGCAGCGCGCACGTCCTGAAACACGAAAATGCGGGGTACCTTCCATCTGGAAGGTGCCCCGCATTTTTTTGTACTACCGGGCGCGTCTGTCAGGGCTCTTCGCGATCGCGGTACCGAACTCGCGGCGGCGGATACGCCGGAAGATCGACTCCGGGTGGGCGGCGGCGAGGGGGCAGCGGCGGCGATACGTCGTCCCCCGAAGCGAAGAAGGGCTCCATCCGCTCCTCACGTCTGGGCGACGGAGTGGGCTCGGGCGCCCGGCGGCGACCGTACGACGGGTAGTCGTCGTCTGCCACGGGCCGACTGTCGGGCTGGGGGCGACGCGTAGGCGGTTGGTGCGTGCGATCGACCCTGGGTGGCTGAGGGCTTCTCCGAGGCGGCAGCGGACGCTCGTCCTGGATCGGCTCGCGCCTGGGGGTGCTTCGGTAGGCGGGCTGCTCGTCCACCTCGGGGGCGCGGCGACGCGGGGGCCCGGGGACGGGCGCGTCCGACACTCTGCGTCGACGCCCGGTCTCGGGTGCGGGTTGTTCTCGCGTGGCAGCTGCAGAGGAGTCACGAGTGGTGGCCGCCGAGCGGCGGGAGCGGGTCGAGCGCGCGGGTCCGGTGGGGCGCTGATTGAGCAGGAAGTATCGGAAGCCACCGATGATCAGCACGACCACGGTTGCGGCCAACATGATCGGAAAGCGGTTGACCAACGGATACGCGATGTTGATCGCGATATCGCGCAGCGCGGTGCTGTTGTCCTTGCCGATGAGCGTGTGCCCGATCGGCACCGCAGCGAAGAGCAGCAACGGCGGTTGGGCCATCGCGGTGAAGAGGGCCTTGTTCGAAGCGGCAACCACAGCGAAGAGACAGCCCAGGAAGTAGAACGTCGAGAACACCGCGGTGAGCTCTCCGCCGCCTCCGGTGGCATCGATCAGTACGCCGACGGCGGTCACACCGGCAGCAAGCAGGATCACTCCCCACCAGGGCAGGCCGGGGACGGTCACGATGAGCGATCGCTTGTCCAGCGGTACCCCGGAGCGAGCACGTTGGGTTGCAGACACATAACGACATTAGCGGTTCTTGCGTTGTCGGCCGTGTTTGTGCGGGTCGTGGCTGGCGCATTTATCGACGCGATGGCGCGATGGTTTCGGGTTCTTCGTCAAACGAACCGGACGGATTGTGTGCAGGGTCACCGGACGCTCGTGGGTTGGGGCACACCGACGAAGCCGTCAGCGTGGGAGATCGGCGGTGTCGGTGGGCTGCTCTACCGTCGGATTCATGAAGATTCTGCACACCTCCGATTGGCATATAGGTCGCACCTTTCACGGCGTCGATCTGTTGGCCGATCAGGCGAGTGTGCTCGGTTCCATCGCAGATTCCGTCCGCGAACACGGCGTCGACGTCGTGGTCGTGCCCGGTGACATCTACGACCGCTCGATTCCCAGTTCCGACGCGGTCACCGTGTGCAATCGAGGCTTCGAGGCAATCCGGGCGGCGGGGGCGGTCATCGTCGCGACGTCCGGCAATCACGATTCCGCGGTGCGGCTCGGAGCCGGGGCATCCTTTGCCGCTGCCGGCGGCTTGCACTTGATCACTCGCGTCGGCCAGATCGGTACTCCGGTGATGCTGAGCGATCAGTTCGGTCCTGTCGCCTTTTACGGGATTCCGTACCTCGAGCCGGAGATCACGCGCGTCGAGTTGGGCGTGCCCCGGGCTCGTACTCATTCCGACATCCTCGGAGCGGCCATGTCGCGTGTTCGGCGAGATCTCGCCGAACGAACGGCTGCCGACCCCGCGACTCGATCGGTATTGCTCGCCCATGCCTTCGTCGTGGGCGGTGAGGCCTCTGAATCGGAACGCTCCATCTCGGTCGGCGGAGTGGAGACCGTCGCAGTGGGCGAATTCGACGGCGTCGACTACGTCGCCCTCGGACACCTGCATTCTCCGCAGATGCTCTCGGAGAGTGTGCGGTACTCAGGTTCACCGTTGCCGTATTCGTTCGGTGAGCGCAGCCACCGCAAGGCTGCGCTTTTGATCGAACTCGACGCAGCCGGTCTGTCGTCGGTGCAGCGCCTCGATCTTCCGGTGATTCGAGGGCTGAGCCAGGTGACGGGAACTCTCGAGGAACTTCTCACCGAGTCGAAGTACGCCGATTCCGAGCAGTGCTACGTCTCCGCTTTGCTCACCGACCCGGTTCGTCCCGTCGATGCCATGAGGCAGCTCCAGGCACGTTTCCCCTTTGCCGTTCACCTCGAATGGCAAAGGCCGGAAGGACAATCGGATCTCAAGTATCGCGACGCGGTACGGGGTCGAACCGACATGGAGATCGCCCGTGGCTTTGTCTCGGCCGTGCGTAGTGACCCGTCCGAGCGGGAGGTCACGTTGATGGCCGAAGCGCTCAGCGCTGCCGCGCGCGCCGAGGAGTCCACGGTAGAACTGAGTGAAACCGCGTGAGGCTGCACAAACTCGAAGTCAGCTCTTTCGGGCCCTTCGCCGACACGGTCGAGGTCGACTTCGACCGTTTGGGTGCAGACGGGCTGTTCCTTCTGCACGGTGACACCGGGGCAGGCAAGACCACGATCCTCGACGCGGTTGCGTTCGCCCTGTACGGGCGGGTGCCGGGTGCGCGCAACGAGGGCAAGCGATTGTTGTCCGATCACGCGCCCGCCGGTTCGGTGCCGCGCGTGGAACTCGAAGCGACCATCAGTGGTCGCAGAATCAAACTTGTTCGTAGTCCAGAGTATTCGCGTCCGAAGAAGCGCGGGACCGGTTCGATCACAGAGAATGCAAAGGCCACACTGACGTGGTTGGACGGCCGCGGCGAGAATCTTTCGCGCATCCCTGACATCGGTGACGAGATCAACCGCCTCATGGGCATGAGCGCTGATCAGTTCTTCCAGGTGGTGCTCTTGCCGCAGGGTGAGTTCGCCAAATTCCTGCGTGCCGAGAGTGACGAGCGAGGCAAACTGCTCGAGCGTCTGTTCGACACCAAGCGTTTTGTCTCCGTCGAGGCATGGTTCGACGCCAAGCGAAAGGCAAGTGCGACCGCGCTCGCGGCAAGGGAGCAATCCGTGCGGCTGCTGCTCGCGAAGGTCGAGACAGCTGCGGGACTCGAGGTAGGCGCCGAGGCACACCCACTGGAATGGTCGCGCAAACTCCTCGCCGAGGCTCAGGACACCCGCGATACAAGTCTTGCGGAGCTGGTGACCGCGAAAGATGCAGCAGCCGAGGCTAATCGGGTGCTCACCGTTGCGCAGCGAACCGCAGATCTGGTCGCTCGCCGTAATCGTGCGACCGCTGAACTCGCAGCATTCAATACGGGCACCGCCCAAAGAGCTGTGATCGGCGCTGAACTCGAGACCGCCAAGCGCGCACTGCCGGTGGCCGCTGTCGCCGGCGATGTGGACGCTGCCGGCTTGCACCTCGCTGCCGCACTCGAATCGATGACCGCAGCGATGTCGACCTACTCCGCAACGGGCGGTCCGGAGATTTTCGTGCCGGAGGTGTGGCCACCCACCGACGACGAGCGTCAACGCGTCGTAGCTCGGATCCGGACCTGGCGTGACGAGATCGTTCGCCTGGACGCAATGGCGGAGGATGCTCGCAGAGCCGATGCGGCAGAAGCCGAGATCGAGAAACTCGGAGTTCGGCGAGACGCTCTGTCCGAGCGCATCGATGCCATCGCGGTTGAACGCACTCAACTGCCAGAAATGGTGCGCTCGGCCGGCCAACGGCTGGAGGATGCGCAACGCGCGCACGCGGCTCTGCCCGGCCTCGAAGCTGCACTGGCCAAAGCATCGGATGCTGCGGCAGCGGGTCATGAATTCGTCTCTCTGCGTACGCAAGCCGAGAAGATTCGTGTGCAGGTGTTGGATGCGCGCGACGCCCATCAGAGTGCTCGCGGGCGCTGGCTCGACCTCGTGCAGAAGCGTATCGAGGGCATGGCTGCGGAGTTGGCGAGTTCACTCGCGCCCGGTGACCCATGCCAGGTGTGTGGTTCGCGTGAACACCCTGCGCCGGCGCAGTCTGATGTCGTGACGGTCACCGAGCCCGATCTGGAAGTCGCGTCCGCAGCCGAGCGTGCGGCTGAGAAAGCCCTGAGCAAGGTAGTCGACCGCCAGGTAACCGTCGACCGTGACATCGACCGGGTGATCGCCCGCGGCGGGGACGGCGACGTCGCAGAACTCGACAGGCTCCGCGCCGCGGCTCGGAACGCCGTTGACGAGGCGACCCACTCTGCCGGTCAGGTTGGAGGGTTGGCCGACAAGCTCGGGCATCTCAACGAGCGTGACGGCGAGCTGCAACAGGAATCCGCTTCTCTGACGGCCGAATTGGCGGCACTGACCGAGCGTACGACGACTCTGTCGGCCGCGGTCGAGCAGATTCGAGCGGCGATCGTCGCTGCGGTGGGAGAAGATTCGACCATCGCTGCTCAGCGCTCGCGGTTCGAAAGGCTTGCCTCCGCTGCCTCGGCGGCGTCTGAGATGCGTGACGACGCCGTTCGTGCGCAGGCGCGATCGGCGGAACTGTCGACCAAACTGGCCGCTGCGGCGGCCGCTGCTGGATTCGATTCGGTCGAGGCTGCGATCGAAGGGGTGAGATCGCCGGCCCGAATCGCGGCGATCGAAACGGAACTCGCCAAGGCACGCGACCTCGAGGTGGCCGCTCGGACGGTCCTCGACGACCCCGAGGTCGTTGCGGTGAGCGAAGTCGAGACAGTCGACGTCGACGGTCCTCGCGAGCGTGCTCTTCAGTGCGCCGAGGTGGTGAACTCGGCTGTTGCAGCTGCTTCCCTGGCCGAGAACCGTGTGTCGGATCTCGAACGGTTCAGCGGACAACTCGAGAAAGCATACGAAGCGGTTGCACCTGAGCGGGAACTGCACGACGAACTCGCTGGCCTCGCCGACGTGATCGCCGGTAAAGGGCAGAACAGTCGCAAGATGTCGCTGAGGGCTTATGTACTCGCGTCGCGGTTGGAAGAGATCGCGGTGTCGGCATCGGTTCGGCTGCAGCGGATGTCCGGGGGCAGATACGAGTTCGTGCACAGTGACGAGGCAGGTTCTCGGGGTCGCCGCGGCGGTCTGGGGCTCGACATCCGGGACGACTTCACGGGTGTCGTTCGCTCGGCGAAGACGCTCTCGGGCGGTGAATCATTCTTGGCGTCATTGTCTTTGGCCCTCGGACTTGCCGATGTGGTTGCGGCGGAGTCCGGCGGAATCGTTCTCGACACGATGTTCATCGACGAAGGATTCGGCACTCTCGACGCCGACACCCTCGACTCGGTGATGGCTGTGTTGGACGAGCTTCGCGACGGTGGACGAGTGGTGGGCATCGTCAGTCACGTGGACGAGATGAGGCAGCGAATCCCGAGTCGCCTGCACGTCATTCGCGGACGTGCAGGCTCCTCGGTGAAGGTGATCGCGGGCTGATCAGGCCTTTTCGTTCTCTACCTCTGACTCGGCGTCGTCGTCTTGATCCTCGAGGATGTCCGACGCATCGCCGGCGGGCATCGGCTCGTTGTCGCTTGCGCGTTCGTCGATCTGCTCGCCGATGTACCGGATGACAACTGCTGCCACAGCGGCGACGGGCACTGCGAGGAAGGCGCCGACGATGCCGTACAGCGAGCTACCGGCGGCCACGGCAAGCAGCACGATGACGGCGTGGAGTTTCATCGACTTGCTCTGCAGCACAGGCTGAAGGACGTTTCCTTCGATCTGCTGAACGGCCAGGATGATGATCAACACGATGATGGCGGTGGTGAGACCGTTGGCCACCAGCGCAACCAACACGGCCAGGGCGCCGGCGACAAAGGCACCGACGATCGGGATGAAGCCACCGATGAACGTGAGAATTGCCAGCACCGGTGCCAGCGGGACCCCGAGTATCAGCAATCCGGCGCCGATGAAGACCGCGTCGATCAGACTCACCAGTGCTTGTGTCCTGATGAATCCGCCGAGCGTGTCCCACATGCGGGTGAGGACCTCTTCGAGATGCCGACCGGCACGGCCGCCGCCGACAGCGTGGAGCCAGGGGATGAACCTCGGTCCGTCCTTGATGAAGAAGAAAGCGAGAATCAGGACCAAACCGAGCGTGACCAACAACGAGCTCGCTGTGCTCACGCCGCTGAAAACGCCTGAAGCGATGGCGGTTCCACTTTCCTGCACCTTGGTGATGACGGCATGGACGGCGTTGTCGATCTGGTCGTCCTTCAGGTTCAGCGGCGGACCCTGGAGCCAGTCCTGAACCTGGTTGATGCCCTCGGTGGTCTTGTTCGCGAGCTCGGGGGCCTGGCTGACCACTGACGGAACGATGCCTGCGATCACACCGGCCAGGATTCCGATCGAGAGCACCAGGGTGATGCCGGCTGCCGCGGCCGGTGGCATACCGCGCTTGATCATGCCGCGGGTCGGCGGCCACATGACTGTCGCAACAACGATAGCCAGAGCCACCGGCAGGATGATGACCCAGAGCTTTTCGATCAGCCAGCCGAAAATCCAGGCGCCCAGCGAAATCGACGCCAACACCAACGACCATTTTGCGAGCCACATACCCCCTTGCCCGATGATCTCGCCGCGGTCGCGCTTGCGCACCCCTGCGGACGTCCCCTTGTCTTGCTCGCTCACTGATCGTCCTTTCCGTCGGCGCAGGGATCTCCTCGCCGATGTGCGAATCCGGTGATCTAGCTGAGCTGATCGTAACGACTGCATGCGATAACTCGTGTGTTGCGCTGCAATACTGTGTTTTGAAGCATGCTGATCGGACTAACATTTCCGTCATGAGAATCGCAGCAGCAGTCGGGGCAGCAGCAATCGTCGTTCTCGGGCTCACCGCGTGTAGCACCGAGGATCAGGACAACGCGCAGAACAAGATCAGCGAGGCAGTCACGAGCGGGCAACAGGCGCTCGAGACGGCGAAACAGTCAGCGGGCAACGCCATCGATCAGGGCAAGACGGCGCTGTTCGTCGCCACGTTCCGTGGGGCTTACGCACCGTTGGCGGAGAACCGCGACGACGCAGACATCGAGGAGATCTTGACGACCACGTGTACCGAGGTCGCCAACGGCACGGACGAGGCGGAGGTCAAGACCAAGATCACCGACCTGGCCGAGAACAACGGCAACAAGCCCACCGACGAGCAGGCCGGCCACATTTACGAACTCGCGAAGGCCACCTGCCCCTGACCGGATTCAGCAGCAGCGGGCGCCTGGGTTGGCGTCGGCTGCTGCGTGTCGGCGGCGCCAGAACTCTCGTTCGCTGATCACCGGTGAGTCGGCGTGGTGGCGTCGGGTGTGCTCGACGTAGCGCTGATAGTCGAGATCACCCATCACCGAGCGAACCCACCACAGCGTTCCGCGGAACGCTGTGGTGAGTTTTGCCGTCATGGTCGCCGTCGTCATGGTCAGTGCCCACCTCCGTGTGCGGCGCCGGGCGCCCGGACTTTCCCGGCTTTGATCAGCTCGTCCCATTCTTTCTGGATTTCCTTCTCCGCGGGCGTCGGAATGAAGCTGGCGGGTCCGAAGATTTTCGACGGTTCTTCCGGGGACTCGGTGGTCGGCAGCCCGCCCGCTCGGATTGCCTTGGCACATACGATGATCCCGGCGATGACCACGACGATCACCAGTGACGCGAAGATGATCGACAACGTGCCCTGGATGAAGGTGTTGCGAATGACGGCATCGATGGCCTCCGGAGTCTTCGCGGAACCGTGCGCCGTCTCGCCGGCAGCCTTCGCGTCCTTGAACACGTTGTGCTGAGCCCAGTACCCGATCGCGGGGTTGTCGGAGAAGATCTTCTGGTACGACGCGGTCATGGTTACGACCAGGTCCCACACCAGCGGCACGCCGGGAATCCAGGCCCATTTGAACAGGCCCTTTTTCATGACGATCGTCATGACCACCGTCAGTGCGATCGCGGCGAGTAGCTGGTTGGCGATGCCGAAGAGCGGGAAGAGTGTGTTGATTCCGCCCAGCGGATCGGTGACACCCATGAGCAGAATCGCGCCCCAGGCAGCGACGACGATCAGCGAGCACAGCCACGCGCCGATGCGCCACGACGGGTCCTTGAACTTCTTCGCCGGACCGCCGAAGTTGCCGAGCGAGTCGGAGAGCATGAATCGAGCGACGCGGGTGCCGGCATCGATCGTGGTGAGGATGAAGAGCGCCTCGAACATGATCGCGAAGTGGTACCAGAACGATTTCAGCGAGTCGCCGCCGAAGACGTCGCTGAGCACTTCGGACATTCCGAACGCGAGCGTCGGGGCGCCGCCGGTTCGCGAGATGATCGATTCTTCGCCGACGGCCTCGGCTGCCTGAGTCAGCACGTCCGGTGTGATGGGGGCAGTGCCGAGGGGCAGATTGTTGACGTATTCGGCTGCGGTTTCCGGTGTTCCACCGGTCAGTGCCGCGGGAGCGTTGAGTGCGAAGTACAGGTGCTGATCGAGGATGCAGGCGGTGACCAGAGCCATGATCGCGACAAACGATTCGGTCAGCATGCCGCCGTACCCGATCATCTTGGTCTGGCTTTCCTTCTCGAGCAGCTTCGGCGTCGTACCGGACGCGATCAGTGCGTGGAAGCCCGAGAGTGCGCCACAGGCAATGGTGATGAACAGGAACGGGAACAGTGAACCGGCAAAGGCCGGGCCTTCTCCGTTGGAGGCGAACGGCGTCACTGCCGGCATGTTCAGCGCGGGTCGTGCGACCAGAATTCCGATGGCCAGCAGCGCGATGGTGCCGACCTTCATGAACGTCGACAGGTAGTCGCGCGGTGCCAGGAGCAGCCAGACCGGCAGCACCGATGCGGCGAATCCGTACGCGATCATCAGCCACGCGATGGTGACCTTCGAGAGTGTGAACCAGTCTGCGCCCCAACCGGTATCGGCAACCCATCCGCCGGAGACGATGGCCAGGAGAAGCAGGACGACGCCGATCAGGGAGACCTCGGAAACCTTGCCCGGCCGCAGATACCGCAGGTACACGCCCATGAACAGCGCGATGGGGATGGTCATCGCGATCGAGAACACTCCCCACGGGGACTCGGCGAGCGCATTGACGACCACAAGTCCGAGCACCGCGATGAGGATGATCATGATGACGAACACGCCGATCAGTGCGGCGACGCCGCCGACAAGGCCGAGTTCTTCGCGGGCCATCTGACCGAGGCTGCGCCCGCGGCGCTTCGACGAGATCCACAGGACCATGAAGTCCTGCACCGCCCCGGCGAACACGACGCCGACGATGATCCAGATCGTTCCCGGAAGATATCCCATCTGCGCGGCCAACACGGGTCCGACCAGGGGACCGGCACCGGCGATTGCCGCGAAGTGGTGACCGAACAGCACCCGACGGTCGGTCGGCATGTAGTCGGCGCCGTTCTCCATGATTTCGGCGGGAGTTGCGACGTCGTCGCGGGGCTTGACGATCTTGCGTTCGATCAACCGCGCATAGAAGCGGTAGGCGATCAGATAGGTACAGATTGCGGCCAACACGAACCACACAGCGCTGATGTGTTCACCGCGGACGATCGCAATCATGTACCAGGCGCCCGCGCCGACCAGTCCGAGAACAAGGAAGACGACGCGCGCAGTCGTGGAGATGGGTGTTTTGTCGATGACGCCGACAGGTGGCAGGTCAGGATCGGTTTTCAGGTACTCGACATTTGGTTCCGGCGCAGTCGTCAAGCTCATCGTCGAACTCCGTCCACTAGTGCACGTGTGGCCGCCGTCACAGCGGGCCATCTGTCACTGTAGGACCAGAAGGGTGAATCCGCGCGATCTGAAACGCGGGAGTCGACCGACGTCAGAATCGGTGAGCGTCGGCGTCGATCCAATCGGTGAGCCAGCTCTGCGGCGGGGAGTCGAGCAGTTCGCCCGGCATCAGCCAGTCGAACAGGTCGGCATAGGTGCGAGTGGTGAGACCGTCGACGCGGCGGTTGAGCATTCCCGGTTGCAGTTGGTCGAAGGAATCGATGCCCATCGACGCGATCATCTGTTGTGCGCTGGCGACGGTTGCCTTCTGGAAGCGGTAGACGCGCTCGCTCTTGTCGGGGATGTCGAGTGCGCGGGTGCGTGCCGGATCCTGAGTGGCAACGCCGACCGGGCAGCGGTTGGTGTGGCACATCTGGGCCTGAATACAGCCCACTGCGAACATCATTGCGCGGGCCGCCATCGTGAAGTCTGCGCCCTGGATGATGCGTTTGACGATGTCGGAACCGCTTGCCACCTTTCCGGAAGCGCCGACTTTCACGAGAGGGCGCAAACCAGTTCCCACCAGAGCGTTGTGCACCAGCATCAGGCCCTCGGTCAACGGCATGCCCATGTGGTCCTCGAACTCCACCGGACCTGCGCCGGTGCCGCCTTCGGAACCGTCCACGATGATGAAGTCGGGCGTGATACCGCGTTCGATCATCGCCTTGCAGATTCCGAGGAATTCACGACGCGAGCCGACACACAGTTTCATCCCGACCGGCTTGCCTCCCGACAGTTTTCGCAGGGCCGCGATGAAATCGACCAGTTCGACCGGGGTGCTGAACGCGGTGTGCGCGGGTGGCGAAATCACGGTCTGGCCGACGGGTACCCCGCGGGTTTCGGCGATCTCGGGGGAGACCTTGACTCCGGGAAGCACGCCCCCCAAACCGGGTTTCGCACCTTGCGAGAGCTTGATCGAAATGGCCTTCACCTGATCGAGGCCGGCACGCTCGGCAAAACGGTCAGGATCGAATCGGCCGTCCTCGGTCCGGCATCCGAAGTATCCCGAAGCGATTTCCCAGATCAGATCGCCGCCGTGTTTGCGGTGATACGGACTGATCGCGCCTTCACCGGTGTCGTGAGCGAAACCGCCTTTGGCTGCGCCGGCGTTGAGGGCCTCGATTGCGTTGGCGGACAACGACCCGAAGCTCATCGCGGAGACGTTCAAGAGAGCGATGTCGTACGGCTTCGTGCAATCGCGTCCGCCGAGGCGAACTCGGGGAACGGTGTCGGGGGCGGTCCGTGCGCGAATCGAATGCGTCATGAACTCGTAGCCGATCGCATTGACGTCGCGCTCGGTCCCGAAGGGCTCTTCCGCCAGTGTTCCCTTTGCCCGCTCGTAAACCAGATCTCGCGTTTCGCGATCGAATGGCATTCCATCGGTGGATGATTCGACGAAGTACTGCTGGATCTCGGGTCGAATCTTCTCGAGGAGGAATCGCGCGTGCCCCAGGACCGGATAGTTACGGAGGATGCTGTGGGACTTCTGAGTGAGGTCGTAGGTGCCCATCGCCGCCAGCGCGAGTGTGACGACAGCGATCACCCACCATCCGGGCGAGGCGACAATTGCGAGCGCGGCGGTGCCGAGACCCACTATCCATATCAAGAGCACGATCAGCATCCGAGTCACCTCGAGAGCGTAGGCGCTCACTGTGACACGGCAGCGGTAAGTCTCCACTAGGTTCTGCGATAGAGAACCGAATCCGACTCTCTGGGGGAATGATGACCGAACCGCAATATCCGACCGACCCGCAGGACCCGAAGGAGCAGCAGTATCCGAAGGAACAGCAGTATCCGGCGGGCCAGCAGTATTCAGCCGGTCAGCAATATTCAGCAGGCCAGGAGTATCCGACGGGCCAGCAGTACCCGACCGACCCGCAGTACTCAGCCGGACAGCAGTATCCGACCGGTCAGCAGTACAGCGCGACCCAGCAGTACAGGGCCGCTCCCACGTACGCGGCGCCTCAGTACGGTCCGCCGAAGTCCAACGCGGGATGGGCCGTCGCGTCGATCCTGTTCTTCTGGCCTATCGCGTTCGCCGCGTTCAATCATCTCCACGACATCTACCCGAAGTGGGCGATGGGCGATCACCAGGGCGCGCAGTACGCGTCCGAGCGGGTGAAGAAGCTCGGTCAGATCTCGCTCCTCATAGCCGTGATCTGCTGGGTGCTGTTCATCGCGTTCTACGTCATCTTCCTGGTTGCGATCGTGTCGTCCGTCGATTCGTATACCTACAACTGATCACCTGCCGCGACGTGACGGTGGGGCGAGTACCCGTCACGTCGCTGCGAGGCCGTAGAATCCACAGACCGTGAGCCTTACCCTCGGAATCGTCGGACTGCCCAACGTCGGCAAGTCCACCCTTTTCAATGCACTGACCAACAACGACGTGTTGGCAGCGAACTACCCGTTCGCGACCATCGAACCCAACGTCGGTCTGGTCGAGCTGCCCGATCCGCGGCTGCAGAAGCTCGCCGAGATCTTCGGCTCCGAGCGCATCCTCCCCGCGACCGTGTCGTTCGTCGACATTGCCGGCATCGTCAAGGGAGCGTCCGAGGGCGCAGGCCTGGGTAATAAGTTCCTGGCCAACATCCGTGAAGCGGACGCCATCTGCCAGGTAGTTCGCGTCTTCGCCGACGACGACGTCATCCACGTCGACGGCAAGGTCGACCCGGCCTCGGACATCGAGGTCATCGAGACCGAGCTCGTGATCGCCGACATGCAGACTCTCGAGAAGGCTCTCCCGCGTCTGGACAAGGAAGCTCGCAAGAACAAGGAGCTCAAGCCGGCCCACGACGAGGCGCTCAAGGCTCAGGCATTCCTCAACGAGGGCACGACGCTTTTCAGCGTCAAGGACAAGCTCGACTTCTCGTTGCTGCGTGAGCTGAGCCTGCTCACCACCAAGCCTTTCCTCTACGTCTTCAACGCTGACGAGTCGGTGCTCACCGACGAGGCGAAGGTCGCGGAACTGCGCGCTTCCGTCGCTCCGGCCGATGCCGTGTTCCTCGATGCGAAGGTCGAGCAGGAACTGCTCGAGCTGGACGAGGAAGATCGCCAGGAAATGCTCGACTCGATCGGTCAGACCGAGCCGGGCCTGCACGCTCTCGCTCGCACCGGCTTCCACACTCTCGGGCTGCAGACCTACCTGACGGCTGGTCCGAAGGAAGCTCGCGCCTGGACCATCCACAAGGGTGACACCGCTCCCCAGGCTGCCGGCGTCATTCACACCGACTTCGAGCGTGGCTTCATCAAGGCTGAAATCGTGTCCTTCGACGATCTCGTCGAGGCGGGTTCCATGGCCGCAGCCAAGGCTGCCGGCAAGGTCCGCATGGAGGGCAAGGAATACGTCATGGCCGACGGCGATGTGGTGGAGTTCCGCTTCAACGTCTAAATCCGCGGCTTCTGGTCGTCACCCCACGGGCATCTCGCTGAGCGTCCGACGGGTGACGAACCGCCGCGCTTTCCCCGACAGCGGGTCGGTGAATTCGAGTTCCCTCGCGAGCAATTGGAGTGGGAGAGAATGATCGTCCGGGGCGTCGGGAAGCAGGTCGGGGTATCGCCGGTCGCCCAGGATCCCGGCGCCGAGAGCCGCCAGATGCACCCGCAACTGGTGCATCCGTCCGGAGCGCGGACGTAGAACCGTGTGCAGCACAGCACGTCCGGAGGCGCTCACGCCCGTCCCTCGTGCCTCGATCATGGTCTCGGAGTTGGGTTCACGGCTGTCGTCGACGACGACTCGCAACTCGCCGCGTCGAGCTTCGATGTGGTTGCGGTAAACGAGAGGGACGTCGAGCGCTGGTGAATCCTGGCCCCGCCGGGTGGGTCGCGCCGACACCGCCTCGTAGACCTTCGTGACCTGACGCTTCTCGAACAGTGACTGATACGCGCCGCGCGTCGCGGGGCGGGCCGAGAACATCACCACGCCTGCGGTGCCGCGGTCGAGTCTATGGATCGGAGTCAGATCTGGGTTGTCGAGGCGGACGCGCAGTCGGACTAGTGCCGACTCGCGCAGGTAGCGCCCGCTGGGGGTGGTCGGGAGAAAATGTGGCTTGTCGATGACGACGAGATCGTCGTCGATGTGCAGGATCTCTTCGTGGAACGGCACCGGGTCCTCCGCCGGCAACTCGCGGTAGTACCAGACGAACCGGTGCGCACTGAGTTCTGTGCTCCGGCAGAGCGACTGGCCGTCGATACCCACGAACTCGCCGTCGTCGAACCGCCGATACAGGTTCTCGGCGTCCAGATGGTCGAACTTGGCCACGACGTACTCGGCGATCGTCGCCCACGGCCCAGAGAGCGGGATGCGTAGGCGCGTCGGGCCAACCCCGTTCTTGACGGGCAGCGGTGGGGACATGGACACGCAGGTCATCATCCCATCGACTACTGGTCAGCGGTGATTCGGTGTGGCCTCGACGGGGACGTCCCCGCGGGGACGCGGAAACCGAACTCACAGCGGTGGTCGGTGTAGATCGTCTACTCGAAAATCAGTAGCGCGGACGAGATGCGGGCCCGTATGGTTCGGCAGAGAAAGATCGCAGTCGAAAAGCACTGCGGGCCATACCTTCTGTAGCTCAATTGGTGAGAGCACCCGACTGTGACTCGGGCGACGGCGGATCGTAACCGCCCAGAGGGACCAGCTCAGATACGGTTGAGGTCGGGCCTCTAGGCGCAGAGGCCGGCGGCCCTTTGCCTGCACAGTTGTCGAACGAGTCTGAGCCGGTATTCCCTGAATCGCCGGACAGCATTCCAGTCGCCGGCCATTTCCGCGTCGGCAAGTAGGTATTCGCAGTTGTCCAACTGATCCTTCAAAGACATCATCAGAATTCACCTCCGATCACCCGAGCAAGTACCTGTCCAGGATGCGGCCGACGGGACCCCGGGGACATCGGCCGTAGTACCTGTTCAGGTACCTGCTTCGGTGCGCGGTGGAGGCTACTTCTTGACCGCAGGTGCAGGTAGTGGCATGCCTCGCTCGGCCAGAACGGCTCGGAGACGATTGGGGTAGTCGGTGATGATCCCGTCGACACCGAGGTCGATCAGGGCGTGCATGGTGGCGGGATCATCGACGGTCCACGGGATGACCTTCATGCCACGCGCATGTGCGCTCGCGATCATGTCGGCTGTCGGATAGAGGGTGAAACCGGGATCCCCGACCTTTCCGCCCTGCGGAGTTCCTTGGACGGGGGAGTAGGCGGAGGCACCAAAGGTTGCTACCGCCGCGATGCCGTCGCCACCGAAATCATCGATGTCCAGACCGCCGAGCCACGGTGATACTCCGTCCTTGCCTACCTGGAGAAAGTCGCCATTGGTGAGCGCGACGACAGGCACACTCGGCGCGAGTTGACGGGTGAGCATGAGCGAGCCCCAGTCGAAGCTCTGAATGGTGACGCTGTCCAACAATCCGGCTGCCCGGATCGTATCGAGGACAACAGAGACGAACTGCTCACGCGGGGCGGTCTCGTGAGGCGCTCCCGCTTCCACCTTGGTCTCGATATTGAGCTTGATTCCGGGTGCGTTGTACGACTTCACCAGGGCAAGCACTTCTTCGAGCGTCTGCATTTTCGCTCCCGGAACATTCTGCTGCTCAGGGTATCCGGCAAGGGGGAGAGTGCCGCAGTCCATGGTCTTGATCTGCTGCAGGCTCAGCGTGTTGACGAATTTGCCGACGTACGGGAACTCCGGGTCACCCGCAGTTGCGGGCTCGGTGTCGAGGCATTTCTTGTTCGAGATCTTGCGATCGTGCGTGACGACAGCGATCCCGTCCTCGGTGATCTGTGTATCGAGCTCCAGTGTGCTGACGCCCATTTCGAGGGCATTCGCGAACGCGGCCAGGCTGCTTTCCGTGTACAGGCCGAGCCCGCCGCGGTGGGCTTGGACGTCGAACGTCGAAACCGGCTGGGGCGCTGAACTACCGAACGAACCGGACCAGTCGAGACTGCCGGTTGGCGATGCGCCGGCCGGGGCCGCCAGGGCGGTGAGGGGGAGTGCGACGGTCACGGCGGCACACGACAATATTCTGCTCAGTTGCATGAAAGGAACGTAGAGGCGTCGAATGGCTCGCCGGGGTTCGTTAGGTAAACTAACGGTAAAGGTCAGGCCGCGTGAATGCGCTGCCCGACGCCGCTCGCGTGGACCTTCATCCACGACGCCAGAAGCTCACACCCGGTCAGTCCGCTCTCGTCGAGAGGTTCGATCGCGTAGCTGATGTGTCTACCGCCGCGAGGGTTCTTGAGCTGAAATCGGTTCAGGTTCAACTTCGTCGGCAGGTAACCAAGTACTTCGAGGAACGCGGTGCGAATACGTCGTAGATCGGTACGCCACTGTTTCGGACTGAAACGAGTCTTCTGCGCATTCTGGAAAGCATTGCTACGAAGTAGTTCCCAAACCTTTCCTGCCCACACGCGTGCCTGCGAGAAGGACATCCAGCGCGTCAAGTCTGCGATGTCGCGAATGTAGCTGTCGTCGCTGGCATTACAGATCATGTCCTGCGGGTGCCCGATCCACTTGACCGGAATCCACGGCTGGATCTCGGGTCCGTCGCCGGCAACTCCGTGTCCCTCACAACCTTCGATCACGCCTGCCGGTTGTTGAGGATCGGAGATCAGTCCGACTCCGATGATGTTGGCGCGGTTCAGCGTCGGAAGAGCCGAGCGGATCACGGTGCATCCCTGTGAGTATCCGATCAGCATGACCGGGCCGTCTGTCTGTGCGATTTCGGCGGTGAGGGCCTTCACACCCATCGCGGTGCTGTGCCGAAAGCTCAGGCCACCGTCGGCGACCGGACCGTACGATGCGGGATAAGCGACCCAGCGAGAATCGAATCGACTGTCGAGTTCGTCGGTGACGGCACTGAGGAGTCCGCGCACACGGGCGCCGTGGTCGCCGACGTGGGATTCGCCGGTGCCGCCAACTGCAAGAACGGTTACCTCAGCCATGTCAGCGATCATCCACGTCGATTCTGAGAGGTCTGCATCCAAACCCTGAGAAGAGACTGGCAATCCGTTGTACTGCGAAATCGTTATCGAGCGAGCACCATTTACCCATGACGACGCCGAATCGTTCATCCAGACGAAAAGTGTCCGTTGTCGGTGCGGGAAGTGTCGGCACCGCAATTGCGTATGCGTGCCTGATACGCGGATCGGCCGACGCGCTCGCCCTCTACGACACCAACAGGGCAAAGGTCCGGGCCGAAGTTCTCGATCTCAACCACGGCACCCAGTTCACACCGCCGTGCACTGTCGACGGAGGCGATGACATCTCGGTCACCGCGGGATCCGACTTGGTCGTCGTCACCGCGGGCGCCAAACAGCATCCCGGTCAGTCGCGGCTCGAACTTGCCGCGGTGAACGTCAAGATCGCGCAGACACTGACCGAACAACTGTTGGCGGTGTCACCGGACGCGGTCCTTCTCTTCGTCACCAACCCGGTCGACGTGGCGACCTACGCAGCGATCCAGGCTGCGGGACCGTCGTACCGCGGCCGAATTTTCGGATCTGGGACCGTGCTGGACACGGCCCGATTGCGATTCCTGCTGGCTACCGAACTCGGAGTCGCGGTGGAGAACGTTCATGCCTTCATCGTGGGCGAGCACGGGGATTCCGAGATTCCGCTCTGGTCGAGCGCAACCATCGGCGGAGTGCCGGCAACCTCGTTCGTGGGACCGTCGGGTGGCGTCCTCGGCCCCGACCTACGCGCGAAAGTAGCGAAGTCTGTAGTCGAGAGTGCTTACGAGATCATCGAGGGTAAGGGTGCGACCAACCTCGCCATCGGATTGTCGAGCGCATTCATCGCGGAAGTCGTGTTGCGGGACGAACAACGGGTTCTGCCGGTGTCGACTTTGCAGAGCGGCGTCCACGGACTCGAGCACGTTTGCCTGTCCCTTCCCACGATGGTTGGTCGTGCTGGTGCCGGCCGAGTCCTCGAAGTGCCGCTATCGAAAATGGAGGCTTCGGGGCTCCGATCTTCTGCCCGGACATTGCGAGAGGTGCAGGAATCTCTGGGATTGTGAATATCTGTTCTCCTTGATATCCGACATATAGGATCAACAAATGATCAGCTTCCTGATTCGCGCCGCGATCTTCCTGGGTTCTGCCGCTGTCGGGCTTCTAGTTGCGTCGTTGATTCTTTCGGGCTTCTCGGCGCCCACATCCGGATTCATCGTTGCGGTCGTGATCTTTGCGATTGCGCAGTCGGTCCTGGCGCCGTTCATCGCCACGGTGGCAAAGCGCCATGCACCGGCATTTCTCGGCGGAATCGGATTGGTGTCGACATTTGTCGCGCTGTTGGTGGCGTCGCTCTTCTCCAATCTGTCGATCTCCGGTGTCTCGACGTGGATTCTGGGAACCGTCGTCGTGTGGCTGGTAACCGCCGTTGCGACGCTGGTTCTTCCGTTGTTGTTCGTGCGTAAAAAAGTTCAGGAGAAGAAGGCACAGTGACGCGCCCGAACATCGGTATGGACTACACAGTCCTGGACTGCCCGGATCCGGCCGCATTGGCCAGCTTCTACGTCCAGGTCCTCGAGTGGAAAAGTGTTCGCGACGAGGATGATTGGCACGTGATCGAAGGACCCGGCGGGGAGCGGCTCGCGTTTCAGCTCGCTCCGGATTTTGTTCCGGTGGACTGGCCGACCTCCGGTGTCGGGATCCATCTGGATCTGTTCGTGGATTCTCTCGACCCCGCCGAGGCTTGGGTGACGAACCTTGGAGCGCAGCGGGTGACCGACATTCCGGAGCATCAGACTTTCCGCGTGTACCGCGACCCGGTCGGTCACTATTTCTGCCTGTGCCTGCGGGACTGAGTGTCGACTCGCTCCGATCTCGTCGACCGTGGATAATTCCGAACACTTGTCACGCCCGAGAATTGGAGATCGACGATGGCTTCGCAGAATTCCAACGAATTCCTGGTAGAACGTACGAAGATCGTCAAGGCAGAAGCACCGGTCGTCTTCGCGTTGATCAACGATTTCCATCAGTGGACTCAGTGGTCGCCGTGGGAAGGTCTCGACCCGGCGATGCAGCGTACGTACGCGGGGCCTGACGCGGGCGTCGGGGCTTCGTACGCCTGGGCGGGAAACAAGAAGGCGGGCTCCGGTTCGATGGTGATCACCGAATCCGTCCCGAATGAACGAGTAGTTTTGGACCTGGCCTTCCTCAAGCCGTTCAAGGCGCAGAACGTCACCACGTTTCTCATCTCGCCGAATTCCGGTGAAGTTCAGGTGACGTGGAAGATGACCGGAAAGAAGAATCTGTTCTTCAAGATCTTCGGTTTCATCTTCAGCATGGACAAGCTTGTCGGAAAGGATTTCGAGAAGGGCCTGTCCCAGCTGAAAGCTGCTGCAGAAAAGAGCTGACAAGCCGGTGGTACCGTCTCCCGGTGTTACGGATGACGCCCACCGATGCCCAAACCTTCTGGATTTCGGAGAAGATCCCGAACGATCAGCTGCTGCTCTATTGTTTCGACGGGCAGAGCCAGCACATGGACGAGCTACGACGCTCGGTGGTCGAAAGAGCGTCGCTCATTCCGGATCTCAATGTTCGGATTCGTGAATCACCGTGGCACCTCGACTATCCGGTGTGGGAGCCCATGCCGGTCGACGCCTCCTTGGTGAGAGTGCATGAGCTGCCCGAAAGCTCGTGGCTCTCGTGCATTCACGGAATCGAGAAACTACTCGAGAACCACGTCGACCCGCGCGAGTCCCCGTGGACGCTGCACCTGTTTCACGGCGTCACCGGCGTGCCGCGCTGCAGTGGCCCGGCGCTGATCGCAGTTCTGCAGGTCGCTCATTCTCTGGCGGACGGCAAACGCGCGTCGGCGATTGCTCGCCAGCTGTTCTCGCCGCAACCGCCCGCGAAGCAGAAGACGGACGTGCGGCGTAGCGGATCAGCCGAGATTCTGGGCCGCGCCGCCCTGCGCCTTCCGGGCCAACTTGTTTCGCTGTTCCGCGACGGCCGGGCGGGGCACCGCGCGCAGTTACAGCTGCAGGCGGACACCGAATCGGGAGTTGTTGCGCCGCAGGCGGCGAGCCGTGCGAAGGTGCGCTCGAACATCCCTCCCGGACCGCACCGACTGGTGCGCATGGTCGTGCGGGACAGCGCAGATTTCCGTGGCGACGGCGTATCCGTCACAGTCGGAGCGATGACAGCCATCTCGGTAGCGATGGCGAACTACCTCACCGAGCGAGACGGCTCGGTACCGCCCGAATTGGGAGCTGAGGTGACCATCGCCAAGGCAGGTACACCCACGGCGCGCAATCACTTCCGCAATGCAGGTGTCGGGCTGTTCCCGGAAGTCGATGATCTTCGTGAGCGAGCCCAATTGATCAGGGAGTCGATGGACGAGCGTCGCGCACGTGCGTCCCATCCATCCAGCGCAGCGTCGGATCTCGCGCTGAACGCTGTTCCCGGCCCGCTGGTCCGTTGGGGCGTGCAGCAATACGATTTCACGGCAGTACCCGACGAGGTCACTGGAAACACCGTGGTGTCGAGTGTCGCGCGCGGTGACGCGGATCTGGTGCTCGGAGGCGGCGTCGTTCGGTTCACAGCAGGCTTCCCGAGTTTGTCGCCGGTCATGTCGTTGACCCACGGCGTACACGGGATCGGGGACACTGTGACGATCAGCATCACCAGCAGTCCGGCCTCGATTCCGGACATCGATGTGTACGAGCAGATGATGCACGACGCGATCGACGAGGTGCGCGAAGCGCTGTCGTGACGGCCTGATGTACTGGCTGCATGGGATTCACGCGCGCCGAACTGGAATCGTTCCGAGACGCCGAGATCGAGGATCTGATCGGGCCGGATTGTCGGCTGTTGTTCGTCGGTATCAATCCGGGACTGTGGACGGCGGCGACCGGCGCGCATTTCGCCAGGCCGGGTAATCGGTTCTATCCGGCACTGCTGCGGGCAGGCATCATCGAGCATGCGATCGATCCTTCCGCGGGTATGTCGGACGCTGACACACAGTATCTGATCGATCGGGGAGTGGGCATCACCAATTTGGCGGTGCGGGCAACTGCGCGCGCCGATGAATTGACGTCGGAGGAACTCGCAACTGGCGGAGTTCGGGTCCGAAACATCGTGCGCGCAACCAATCCAGTAGTCGTTGCCTTCGCCGGGATCACCGCCTATCGAACAGCTTTCGGTGACAAGAAGGCGAAGGCCGGGCGTCAGGACCGTGATTTCGAGGGGGCAAAACTGTGGATCGTGCCCAATCCCAGTGGTCTCAACGCACACGAGACGGTGGACACCTTGGCAGCGAAATATCGTTCCGCCGCATCCGAAGCCGGAATTCTCTGAGAGAAGTCGCAGTTCCGTTCGGCCAGAACAAGGTACAAGTTAAAGTGCTTGTATGTCTGTTCTATACAACGTCTTTGTAGTGATTCACCTACTCGGCATGGCTGCCCTGGTCGGTAGCTACTTCACCGTCCTCAAGGCTCCTTCGATCACCGAGGTCATGGTGTGGGGTGCCAGGATGCAGTTCGTGTCCGGCCTGATCATCGTCGGGTTGGGCGAAGGCGCCCTGGACAAGAACTACATTCACGCGAAAATCGCTGTGAAGTTGGTGCTTTCGCTGGTCATCGTGGCGCTTGCCGAGATCACCCGGGCGAAGCAGAAGAAGGACCAGCCCAATCCGAATCTGGTGCACGTCGTCGGCGGGTTGTCGATCGTGACCGTATTCGTGGCCGCGCTCTGGACCTGACAAAGACACAAAAGAGCCCCGGCGATCGAAACTCGCCGGGGCTCTTTGCTGTTGACGTGTCTACAGACCCGGACGCTTGCCGATCGTCAGGGTCACTTCACCGGTGTGCGCAAAGAAGTCGTTGCCCTTGTCGTCGACGACGATGAAGGCGGGGAAGTCCTCGACGTCGATCTTCCAGACGGCTTCCATTCCCAGTTCGGCGTACTCGAGGATGTCGACCTTCTTGATGCAGTCGAGCGCCAGGCGAGCGGCCGGTCCACCGATCGACCCGAGGTAGAAACCGCCGTGCGAGTTGCAGGCGTCGGTGACCTGCTTGGAGCGGTTTCCCTTGGCCAGCATGATCATCGAGCCACCGGCGGCCTGGAACTGCTCGACGTACGAGTCCATACGGCCGGCCGTGGTCGGGCCGAACGAGCCGGACGCCATGCCGTCGGGCGTCTTGGCGGGGCCGGCGTAGTACACCGGGTGATCCTTGAGATACTGCGGCATCTCTTCGCCTGCGTCGAGGCGTTCCTTGATCTTGGCGTGCGCGATGTCGCGTGCCACGACGAGCGGACCGGTCAAGGAGAGACGAGTCTTCACCGGGTGCTTGGAGAGCTCGGCCAGGATCTCCGACATCGGCTTGGTCAGATCGATCTTGACCGCAGCGCCCTTGCCGGTACCCGAAATGCCATCCGTCTCTTCGTCGAGCTGAGCGTCCGTGACCTCGGGCAGGAAACGGCCCGGGTTGAATTCGAGCTGTTCCAGGAACACGCCCTCCGGGGTGATCTTGGCCTTCGCCTGTCGATCTGCCGAGCAGGACACCGCAATGGCGACGGGCAACGAAGCGCCGTGGCGGGGGAGTCGGACGACGCGGACGTCGTGGCAGAAGTACTTACCGCCGAACTGTGCGCCGATGCCGATCTTCTGCGTGAGCTCGAAGACCTTCTTCTCGAGTTCGTGATCGCGGAAGCCGCGGCCCGTGATGGCGCCTTCGGTGGGCAATTCGTCGAGGTAGTGCGCGGACGCGTACTTGGCCGTCTTCATCGCGAACTCGGCCGAGGTACCGCCGACGACGATCGCGAGGTGGTACGGCGGGCAGGCCGCGGTGCCGAGTGAGCGGATCTTCGCCTCGAGGAACTGCATCATCGAGTCGGGGTTCAGGATCGCTTTGGTTTCCTGGTACAGGTAGGACTTGTTGGCGCTTCCGCCGCCCTTGGCCATGAAGAGGAACTTGTACGAGTTCTCATGTCCGGCAGCAGTATCGGCGTACAGCTCGATCTGCGCGGGCAAGTTGTTGCCAGTGTTCTTCTCGTCCCACATCGTGATGGGGGCGTTCTGCGAGTAGCGCAGGTTCAGACGCGTGTAGGCGTCGTAGACACCGCGGGCAATGGACTTCTCGTCGTCGCCGGGGGTGAGCACATGCTGTCCACGCTTGCCCATGACGATGGCGGTTCCGGTGTCCTGGCACATCGGCAGAACGCCGGCAGCGGCGATATTGGCGTTCTTGAGCAGATCGAGCGCGACGAACTTGTCGTTGTTCGACGCTTCGGGATCGTCGAGGATGCTCGCGAGTTGCGTCAGGTGATCCGTGCGCAGGTAATGAGAGATGTCGTGCAGCGCCGTTTCAGTCAGCAAGCGCATCGCTTCCGGCTCGACCTGCAGGAAGGTGCGGCCGTCCGGTCCCTCGACTGTCGACACCCCTTCGGTGGTGAGCAATCGGTACTCGGTGGTGTCATCACCGATCGGCAACAGGTCCTCATAGAGGAAGTCGGCCATCATCTCTCCTGAACAAGGGTGCGTGCGAAGGTCGCATTCAGGTTATCGTTGGGGGTTTCCTTCTCCGAATCGGGGCGGGTGTGAGCTGGAATTATCCGGATGCCACTGGCTCGATCAAGATACTTCGACCAGTTCGGAGAGCTCGACGCCGCGAAATTCGGCAAGTATTTCGGCCTGCTCGGCCACTGCTGCGCGGGCCGATCGTGACAACGTTCCCCACGGGGTGATCGCGACCTTCAGCTTCTTTCCGGATGCTCGTGGTCGCCACAATCCGGTGATCGTGCCACCGACCACCACCGTGCCCGGTCGCCCGAGGGTCGGCCACACCGTCTTCTGGGCGGTCGGATCGGGAACCAGGGTCTCCCGATCCTTGAGCTGTACATACGGATCGAAAGGCCCGAGCAAGCGCGTACTCGAATCGCTGGGGGAGCCGAACAAGTCTTCGCGGTCCTGTTCGAGAATCCACCGCTTCTCGCCGTTCACCTCGATCTCCTCGGCATCGACTGGCCAGTGGGCTTTGACGTCCCTGACCGGAGCATCGAGAAACGACGCGACGTGAGCAGGAGTCGCGGGGCCGTAGAACCGCAGATAACCCCGGATCACGTCGAAGCGGGAATCTGCGTCTGCGCCCGTGGCGCTGAATGGGCGTCGGCGCCAACCCGGAATGCGTTCGAGCACTGGGGGAGATGTGTCCGGCTGTAGCTCGAGGCCTGCCTGGAGTGCCGCGAGCCGGAACGGCATCTCGTACAGATGAGTGGCATTGCACGGGCGGCAGAATCTCAGATAGGGCTCGGTGACCCGCGTGGTCAATTGCGCGGACATCTCGCCCTTGACGGTTGGTTTCGAGACGATGTCCCGCATCGCAGCAGCAACTGTTTGCAGGGCAGTCAGCGTCGGGATGCCGGCGGCCTTCAGGGGCCGATTCGCGTCGTAAATGCGCTTGGCTGCATCGGCTTCGCTGAACGGCGACGTGGCGGCGGCGACGGCAGGCAGGTCGCCCCGACGGTAATAGTGGGGGGCTCCGCGCAACGTCCAGGCAAGAGCGAGCTCAGTGGCGTCGACGCGGACGCCGCGGATCCGCAGGGCCCAGGCGGCTCCGTCAGGTCCGGTGTTCTGAATCCCGAGATCAAGAATGCTGCAATCGCTGTGATCGGCGTCACCGACAACCGCGCGGTCGAGTTGATGGCGGTGCCACCGGAAATTAGCTACCTGCGTGAGTGAGGTTGCGCTAGACATGATTTCAGTTTACTGGTGGGTAACCGCAGGATTTGGGGCGGTTGATCAATGCGGCGACAGAATTGGTCAAATTCGACCGATTGGCCGGAATTTTTTCAGTAGCAGACCTTATTAGTCGAAATAATGACCCCATTGTCGGAATCCTTTGCCAACTGGTCGTTCGTATGATTACTGTTACCCACGTCACGGATACATTACAGATGTGACGCAGCTGTCACAGCACTGTCGGGTGCTTTTGGCAGCTGACCTCTGACCTCTCAAGGAGATTCACATGGGTTCAATGGAAGGAATTCTCGGCGCTGTTGTTCAGGGCCTGGGATCACTGTTCAGCGCTGACGGTCTGCTCAAGACCTTCATGGGATCGGTAGAGACCATCTCCAAGGACCCCACCCCCTAATTCAGCGCGACATTGCCACGCCCGCTCCGGGTGTAGTTACTTCAATTTCGACAAACTGCAGGAGGAAACTCATGGGATCTCTCGGTGAAGCCATCGGAAGCGTCAACAACCTCGGTCAGCGTCTCGTCGACGCACTGACCACGCTCAGCGGCGGCACGGTTACGCCCAAGTAAGCGTCGTCTGACGAGAAAGGCTCACGCACTCGGTGCGTGAGCCTTTCCGTGTCGACCGGATCGAGTATTTCCGATCACGTCGGGTTTGCCTGTTTCAGGCGGTACCGTTCGAAAGGTTCCGCTGCCGAAGAGAGTGACCCGGATGATCGAGACTCGTGCGTTACGAACGGTTTTCCGTGTCTTCGTGGCGTTGGCCACGGCAGTGTGTGGGCTCCAGCTCCTCACCGCACCGGGTCACGCTCAGTCGGCGGACAGCAGGCTGGTCGACATCTCGGTGTACTCACAGTCGATGGGGCGCGACATTCCGTTGCAGGTCTTGCGGCCGGCTGATACTTCGACGCCTGCTCCGACGCTCTACCTACTCAACGGAGTAGACGGAGGAAAAGACGACGCGACGTGGTCGGTGCGGACCGACGCACCGAAGTTCTTCGCGGACAAGCACGTCAACGTGGTCACGCCTCTCGGTGGAGCATTCAGCTATTACACCGATTGGGAGCGGCCGGACCCCGGCCTCGCGAAATCCGGCAACAACAACGGGGTCAACATGTGGACCACGTTCCTGACGGAAGAACTACCGCCAGTCATTGATTCAATGTTCGCGACGACCGGCGAGAACGCACTGGCAGGCCTGTCGATGGCGGGCACGTCGGTACTGGATCTGGCTATGGCGGCGCCCGCGCTGTACAACAGTGTCGGGTCCTTCAGCGGGTGCGCGATGACGAGTCCGGGCATCGGGCAGAACTTCGTGAAACTCGTGGTCGCCGTGGGTGGGGGTGACGCGGAAAACATGTGGGGTCCGTACCATGGTCCGGGTTGGCCGGCTCACGATCCGGTTGTCAACGCGGACAAGCTACCTCGAGTCCCTATGTACATCACAACAGCAACCGGAATTCCGGGTCCGTACGACACACTTGCCGATCCGCGGATCGACAACGACGTCACAGATTTGGCGTTGCAACTTGTTCTCGGTGGCGGAATCGAGGCGGCAACTCACTACTGCACCACCCAGCTTGCGGACAGGACGAACGCATTGGGTATGAACAACATTCGCTACAACTTCAAGCCGGCAGGAACGCATTCATGGGGATACTGGGAAGACGACTTACACGACTCGTGGCCGATGATCGCCGCGTCGCTCGGCGTGTGAGGCCCCATCGAGCAAGCCTTCGAAGCGTCGTTCTCGTCGGCGCGCTCGCCTTGATTTCACTACTTGCGTTGCCCTCGACCGCGCTCGCCGACGAGACCCCGAAGATAACGAGTGTCACCGAACTGTCTTCGCGCTTGGTTCTTCTCGACGTCGCGAGTCCCGCCATGGGGCGCACCATGCAGGTGAAAGTGCTGCTTCCTGCCGACCGCTCGGAACCGCGCGGGACGCTGTATCTCCTGGACGGCAATTCCGGGCAGATCGAAGAGAACAACTGGCTGGCTCCGGCTAACGGCGATATCGTCCCGTTCTTTGCCGACAAAAACGTGAACGTCGTACTCCCCATCGGTGGAACCGGCACCATGTACACCGATTGGCAGGAAGACCACCCGAAATTCGGTCGTCTGAAGTGGGAGACGTTCCTGACGAAAGAGCTTCCCCCACTGATCGACACGAGGTTCGCCACCAACGGGCACAACGCAATCGGCGGGATTTCGATGGGCGCAGAAGCCGCGCTGATTCTGGCCCAGCGCTCAGCCAGGTTGTACGACGCGGTCGCCGGCTACAGCGGCTGCTACACAACTGTCGGGGGATTCGGCAAGGCGTTGACCGATCTTGTGGTGATCAACGGAAATGCCCGTTCGGAGCAGATGTGGGGTCCGGCCGGCAGTGAGGCTTGGCAAGAGCACGACATCTTCGCCAATGCCGACAAGCTGCGCGGCACCAAGGTGTATCTCGCCTCGGGATCGGGACTACCAGGTCCGCACGAAACTCTCGATACTCCTGCCCTGGGCCGGGTATTGGTCGTTGGCGGGGTCATGGAACTGGGATCGAACCTGTGCACCGACCAGATCACTCAGGTGTTGCGTGATCGCGGAGTCGATGTCACCCGCAGCGCTCAGCCGGTGGGGACGCACGGTTGGCCGTACTGGCGCGACGAACTCGTTCGTTCCTGGCCGATGCTCGAATCTGCGTTGTCCGCTTGAGCAGTTCCTGGCGATGAGTTTTCGTTTCGGGTCGGGTCTATAACCCTGTACACCTGTTTCGTAACCTCTCCGACAAGGACAGAACATGCCTTCCATCACTCCCTGTTTGTGGTTCGACAACCAAGCAGAAGAAGCAGCCAACTTCTACATCTCGGTGTTCGGTTCCGGGCAGATACTCGGAATCGAAAGGTACGTCGAGGGATCGCCCTCCGGAATGCCGGCAGGCTCGGTGATGACCGTCAGCTTCGAACTCGGCGGTCAGCGATTCACCGGATTGAACGGCGGACCGATGTTCACGTTCTCGGAAGCAGTGTCTTTCGAGATTCCGTGCGTCGATCAGGCTGAGGTCGATCATTACTGGTCCAGGCTGACCGAGGGTGGGGAAGAGGGCCCGTGCGGATGGGCCAAGGACAAGTTCGGATTGTCCTGGCAGGTAGTCCCGAATCGCCTTCTCGAACTGATGAAGGATCCGGATCGGGCCAAGGCGCAACGCGCCACGGACGCGATGATGAAGATGAAGAAGATCGACATCGCGGAGCTCGAACGGGCCGCAGACGCGTCCTGAACACGATCTGGCCGATGGGCGACAGCCTTCGTTACTGATGCTAGCCTTCCCTAATTCTCGCTGGAGCGTTGGAGGAGTGCTGGTAACCATGCGAATCAAAGTCTCTCGAATGAAGATTGCAGTCACCGCCTTGGCGGCCTCGCTCGCCGTCGCCGGACTTGCCGGCTGCAGCAGCGACAGCGCTGACGCACCCGCGGAGGCGGGAGCAACCGTCTCGACCATGTTCGGTGACGTCGAGGTCCCGGCCAACCCGGAGCGCGTCGTCGCGCTCGGTTGGTCGGACGCCGAGACGGCACTCGCTCTGGGCACTCAACCAGTGGGCGTCGCGGACTGGATGGCGTTCGGTGGCAAGGGCGTCGGACCCTGGATTGCGGACGAGTTCACCACGGACCCGAAGATCCTCGGAACCATGGACCTGAGCATCGAGGACGTCATTGCTCTCGACCCGGACCTGATTTTGTGGACGAGAAGCGACAACACGCAGGCCACCTACGACAAGCTCAGCGCCATCGCGCCGACGGTCGGGCCGCCGCCGGGTCTGTCCACTGCGTACGGGACGACGGTCGAGCAGCAGACCGAACTCGTCGCGAAGGCTCTCGGCAAGGAAGCAGAAGGAAAGGCGCTACTGTCCGGCCTCGACGCCAAGTTCGACGCTGCAATTGCCGCCAATCCGAGTTTTGCGGGTAAGACAGCGGCCGTCGGCGCCTACAGTACCGACGGTTACGGCGCGTACGTACCCGGCGACGCACGCGCAGACTTCATGACCCGTCTCGGCTTCACGATCCCGACGGCGATCACCGAAAAAGCCACCGGAAACTTCTACATCCCGGTTGCCAACGAGAACCTGAATCTGTTCGACGCCGACCTGACCGTGCTGTTCCCGATCTTCCTCGACAGCAGTGCGTTTGCGAACGATCCGCTACTGCGCGCAATCCCGTCGGCCCAGGAGGGACATCTGTTGATCCTCGATGACCCGGCACTCGTCAATGCGTTCTCGAGTGGCTCGGTACCGGGGTTGACCTACGCAATCGACAACGCCGTTCCGAAGTTTGCGAGCACGCTCGGCGCCTGATCAGAGGTGCTTCGGGACCTGCCCGTCACTGTGAGCGTGTTCGCAAACAGTGGCGGGCAGTTCTCGTGCGTCAGTACACTGGAAAAAGTGAACTTTCAGCTAACGAGCGGCGGCCCAGTGGAGATCGGTCCAGTGGAGATCGAAGCGACCGCTCCTCGTTTTCCGCGGATGCATGCATACGTGGATATCGCTGTTGTGATCGTGGTGCTGGTGGGAACCAATCTGATCGCGCATTTCACCACCGCCTGGGCAAGCATCGCGACGGTACCCATCTCTGCTCTCGTCCTGTTGGCGCTCACCAAGCGCCGGGGAATGGGGTGGGCGGAATTGGGGCTGTCCCCTCGTGACCTGCGGCGAGGTTCGAAGTACGCGCTTGCTGCCGTCGGCCTGGTGCTGACCGTTGTCGCCGTCGGCGCCCTGCTTCCGCTCACACGTCCTTTCTTCATGGCGGATCGCTACGCCACTATTTCCGGCGCGATCATCGCGTCGATGATCGTGATCCCGCTGCAGACCGTCATTCCCGAAGAGTTGGCTTTCCGTGGCGTCCTGCACGGCACGTTGAACCGGGTCAGTGGATTCCGCGGCGTCGCCGCTGCCGGTTCTCTGATGTTCGGACTGTGGCACATCGCGTCGTCGATGGGTTTGACCAGCGGTAACGAAGGGCTGTCCGGCTTTCTCGGTACCGGAGTCGTCGGCCAGGTCGCCGGCATCCTCGGAGCCGTTCTCGCCACCGCTGCGGCCGGTCTCGTATTCACCTGGCTTCGTCATCGCAGCGGCAGCCTCATTGCGCCGATTGCTCTGCATTGGTCGTTGAACGGTGCCGGTGCGCTGGCTGCGGCTCTTGTTTGGCATGCAACTCTTGCTTGATCCCAATATCTGACAAAAAGGACAGCATTCGCCGCGCGACGCCGGGTAGTTTTGTGCTTTGCTCAGTAAGTGACGCACCTTCATCGAGGCCATGTCTTCCACATTTCCGGTCGTCCGACGGTTGAGGATGCGGCGCAGTCGCTCGTCTCGATCCCCGACGGCGTCTTGGCGATCGACGATGCCGGAACGATCGTCTACTGCGGAGAATTCGAATCGCTCCCCGGAGACCTCGCGGGCGGCGAAATTCACGACCACCGACCGGGTTTCCTGCTGCCCGGATTCGTCGATGCACACATTCATTTCCCGCAGACCTACGCCGGCGACGCGTACGGCGGCGGCCAACTCCTCGAGTGGCTCGACCTGTGCGTCTTTCCCTCCGAATCGAGATTCGCTGATCCGGAATTCGCCCAGCACGCTGCCGAGGCCTTCTGCGCTCGCCGAATCGCCACGGGAACCACGGCCGCGATGGTGTTCGGATCGGCCTTCCCGCACGCGCAGGACGCCCTGTTCTCGGAAACTCTGAAACGCGGCCTTCGGGTGGTCAGCGGACGTGGGGTTCAGACCACCGGCCCGGCCTCCGCCGCCGCGCTGATCACCTCGGAAGAGGACGCGATCAGACTCACCCGCGAGGAGATCGACAAGTGGCACGCGGCCGACACCGGCGACGTGAACACTGCGCTCGTTCACGTCGCAGTGGTTCCCCGCTTCTCTCTCGCGGTGACAACACGGACGCTGAAGGATTTGGGGGAGTTGTACGACTCCGTCCGTGACCGGGGCGTCTACTTCCACAGTCATCTCAACGAGAACAATCGGCCCGGAACCGGCGAGGTGGCGACCACACTCGCCGAGTACGAGGTCGAGACCTATCTCGACACGTACGACGGCAAGTTCCTCCCCGGCTCACAGGTCGGCGGAAAGAGCTTCCTGGGTCCACGCGCGATACTCGCGCACTCGGTGCACTGCCAGGACTCCGAACTCGCACGAATGGCCGAGACCGGAACCTCGATCGCACATTGCCCTACGTCCCAGCAGTTTCTCGGCTCCGGCACCATGCCGTGGAAACGAACCGTTGCGTCAGGGGTCAACATCGCGATCGGATCGGACTTCGGTGGCGGCGACGAGTGCCTGCTCACCCGAGTCCTCGGCGACGCCTTCAAGGTTCACATCTCCGAAGCCGGAGACGACGGAGTGTCGATGCACCCTGCCGAACTGCTGTTCACCGGAACACTCGCCGGTGCTCGCGCGCTGGACATGGAGAACCGGATCGGCAACTTCGACGAGGGCAAAGAGGCCGACTTCCTGGTGATCGATCCGTCCGGGTGGCCGCCGCTCGCCGGGCTCGTCAACTACGGAACGCGTTCGGATGATCCGATACTCGCCCGCGACCAGACGCTCTTCGGGCTCCTGATGGCGATGCGCGAGCCCGCGATTGCGCACGTGTACGTGCAAGGGCGCCGGATATCGGGCTGACGTGTCCGCAACTGCCATCACCGGGTACCACCGAACGAGTTCGGGATTCCGGGCGTGGGTCGAGCGTGCGGCCGAGACCGCCGGTCGATTCGACGGCTACCTGAGCTGTGGCATCAGTGATCAACCGGAACCGGTGTCGCACGGCGTGTCCGTCACTTTCGACAGTGCCGACGATCTTCATCGTTGGCTGGAGTCGACTGATCGCCGCGATCTCGAAAGATCAGCTGCTGCAACGGGAATTCTGGCGCAGACGAGTGATCTCGTTCTGATCGACGGCGTGCTGCCGCCGCCCGGTATCGGTGTGTACGACCACGCCGTCGTCGTGGGTAAGGAGAACGAGTTTCTGCGAACGCAACGACACCTCATCGATCTCAGTTCGCGATTCTCCGGCTACGAGTCGGTGATGTTGTTGCGGTCGGTCACCGACTCCACCCAGTGGAAGTCCGTCCTTCGGTTTCGGACAGAGCAGCAGTTGGCGGTGTGGATGGCGTCGCCCCAGAGGGCCGCAGCACTACCGAAACTGCGGGCCGAGTTGGCCGAGGACTTCACCGAGACCACGCGGTCGACACCGTTCGGCACCATTCTGCGCACGGAGAACGGGCAGACTCGCGCGACGCCGAATTGGAAGACGGCGATGATCATCCTGCTCGTCCTCTATCCCACGGTGATGACGCTGTCGAGGTTTCTCGGGCCGCTGCTCGACGGGATCGGAGCGCCGCCGTGGCTGTCGATGTGGTTGAGCCAGATAGTCAGCGTCGGCGCCATGACGTGGTTCCTGATGCCGACGGTCACGAGATGGTTCCGTCATTGGCTGGACCCGGTCGACGGCGCCGTTCCCCGCACCAACTGGCGCGGCGTCGCAGCGGTAATTGCGGTGTACGCAGTGACTCTGACGCTCTTTGCGTCGGTGAAGTGGCTGCAGTTCTGGGACTACTTCGACTGAATCCGGCCTCGGCGGAAGTAGGTGAGTGGCCCGAAGAAGTTGACGAAGATGATCGCCGCCCACTTCTTCTTGCTGCCGTTGACCGTATTGGCAGGGCGTCGCGCCAGGTCTGTCCACGCGGCGATCGCCAACAGGGACTGAATCGTGGCGAGCACGGCGACGACGCGGCGTTGCGCGGGTGACAGCTCACTCCAGGACTTCTTCTTTGTGAGGTTCATGAACTCCACTGTGCCCTCGAACGTCCAATCGGTGTCGAGATCCGGTTGTTATCGGTGCCGGGAGTTCCTCAAATCAGTGTGAATAGCGTCACCATGATGACCGATAGGTACGGTCCCGCGGGCCGTCGGGCCGGTCGTTTTCGGCGTAAAGATCTCGCTAACTCGAACTGTGGCTGAATGTTTGCGCCCGCACTAAGCTCGCGTGGCTACATTGCCGCGGGGGATTTGGCCAATCTGCTGGTACGCCCTCTATCGGGAGCAACACCCATCCTGTTAAGTAAGGCTTGCCAATCTTGTGGTCGCCCTACAGGTTTGATGCTGTGCGGTTGCTGCTATCGGGAACGATGTTCGGAATACGTCAATAAATCGTCCTTAGGTGACAGTTTGATCACTGCCGGTGGGTGTTACCTGTGTGTATGTCCGCGCCCCGAAGGGGTCGAAATGTAACGTCCCGGACACATTTGGTGTCGCGGAAGTAACGGAAGGCCTCTACTCTTATCGCCAGCAGCCACTCACGTGGCGGCAATCCTCTGGACCGTATCTTCGACAGGAGCACATCGCATGAGCAGCGCAGAATTCTCGGATGCCTTCACCTTCCTCAACGACTTCTTCAGCAACGCGTCTGATCTCTTCAGCGCTCTGAGCTTCTTCACCTCGCTCAGCTGATAGCTTCCGGCCGCTAGGCCGACTCAGTGGCCCCCGAAGGCGATGCCTTCGGGGGCCACTGTTGTCTGTCAGGCGTCCAATTTGGTGACAATGTGAGCATTGTTGACCAAGTGCATGGCGGGGTTGATGTGACTGTGGTGGAATGCGAGCGAAAGAAGATAGCTTGCCTGCCCGCCACTTCGAGCGGGACACGCCGATGATCGGAGCTTTGTGCACGTCTCGCGAAGAAACCTCTTCAAGTACGCAGCGGCTGGATCGGCGGCTGCCGGACTCGCTGCATTGAGCGGTACGACGTCGGTGGCCAATGCCGGTTCGCTCGGGACCCTGCTCGATTACGCCGCCGGTGTGCCGTCCGCTCAGGCAATCAAGGCCGCCGGGTATGCGGGCGCCATTCGATACGTCTCGGACAGGCGCCCGGGCGCCGATTGGATGGTCGGCAAGCCCGTACTGGCTCGGGAAACCGACGCGTTGACCGCGGCCGGACTTCAAGTCGTTTCTTGCTATCAATTCGGCAAGGGCGGAACGGCGGACTGGCGCGGGGCCCGCGAAGCGGGCAAGCGTCATGCTGCCCGTGGCCTCGAACTACATGCGGCGGCTGGTGGGCCGTCCGGTCGGCCGATCTACGCGTCGATCGACGACAACCCGACCACTACTGAAATCACTACGCTGATCACGCCGTACCTCGAGGGGTGGGCCTCGGTTGTCGGCAACGGAGCGCTCGGCGTCTACGGAAACACTCGCGTGATCGACGCAATGATCAGTGCCGGCGTCGGAACCTGGTTCTGGCAGCACAACTGGGGCTCACCCGCAGGGTATGTGCACCCGCGGGCAAACCTGCATCAGTTCGAGATCGACAAGCGCAAGGTCGACGGCGTCGGCGTGGATCTGAACTCGATCCTCACTCGGGACTACGGGCAGTGGTCGTTGGCCGGTGCGGTCGGTCCGGCCCAGCCGGTCGGATCCTCGTTGCCGACAGGATCTATCGCACCATAGCGCCGAATTTGGCGAGCCAGGCCTTGGCGTCATCGGGGAGGGTGCCCGCCGCTTCCGCGGCGAGGCACCATGCTTTTGCCATCGACAGGAAGTTCATCGGGTTGTAGGCGTCTTCTTCGCGAGACCACAGTCCGTTGCCGGCGTAGTGCAGGATCGTGATGTTGGCGGCTCCGTGCTTGGATCCGTCACCCGGATCCTCCATCGGGTTGTCGATCTCGCACACGATCCATCCGCGCTGCTCGTCGATCACGAACCAGTTGGCCGGGAATTCGGTCATGCGGTGCCCCGGGAACTCCGTCATCGTGCGAGTGACCCACTTGCGTACGGCCTCTCGGCCATTGAGGGTGCCGAAAGCGTGTTCCACGTAGACGACGTCCTCGGTGAACATGTCCGCGAAGGCGTTCCAATCGCCGGAACGAGTGCACTCGACAACGGTGTTCTGGTAACCCGCGAAGGCGTCTTCGAGTTCGGTGCGTGTCCAGGTCATGAAAGGCTCCTCGGGTAGTCGTCGCCTCAAATTAGAACACGTTGCAGAATTGATTGTCGGCGATTCGATGCAGGAGGGTTCTGCGGTACCGTCGTTGGCGGGTCGGGGACCCGTTATGCGAGAGGGCACCACGTGGATATCATCATCAATTTCATCTACACACTTCTGTCGAAGTTGCAGACGGGCAGCATCGAAGGCTCTTCGGAGAAGTGAGTCCTCCGCCGGGTTGATTCCCCTACGAGACTTTCTGTTTGGGAATCAACCCGGCGAACACCATCGTCACGACGGCGGCGGCGATGGAGATCAGGAACGTGGCACGAAACGCCTCGAACGAGGGGATCACTGCGGTGCCGACGGTGATGGTCATTCCGGCCAGAACGACGCTCACGATCGCGGCAGACGTCGACGTGCCGATCGATCGCATCAGTGAGTTCAGTCCGTTCGCGGCTGCAGATTCCGTGATGGGGACTGCGCCCATGATCAAGGCCGGCATGGCCGAGTACGAGAGCCCGACGCCCGCTCCGATGAACATTCCGGCCACAGCGACCTGCCAGACGCTCGACACCGTGAAATATGCGAAGGCGTAACCCAATCCGATGACGAGGGCGCCGAGCATCAACGTGATTCGCGGGCCGCGCCAAGCCGAAATTCGAGCGGAGACGGGCGAGAGCGCCATCATGACGAGTCCGCCGGGGGCCAGTGCGAGTCCCGCTGCAACCATGGACAGTCCGAGTCCGTAACCGGTGGACGTCGGTGCCATGAGCAGTTGGGGGAGCGTCAGGGAATTGCCGTACATGGCAAAACCGACGGCGATCGACGCGAAGTTGGTGAAGAGAACTTGCGGCCGGGCCGATACGCGGAGGTCCACCAGCGGTGCGTTGCGTCGAAGTTCCCACCATCCCCACACCAGGAAGCTGAGCGCGGAAACCGCAAGGAGCCCCAGGGTTTTCGCGTCGCCCCATCCCCAGGTTCCGCCCTTGGTGATGGGGAGTAACAGGGTGATCAGACCAACGGTGAGGCCGAGCGCACCGACGAAGTCGAAACGTCCCGGGCGTCGTACGGTCGATTCGGGAATGACGAACGCAACCAGTGCGATGCAGATCAGCCCGAACGCTGCCGATGTGACGAAGAGGAAGTGCCAGTTGGCATTCTGGGCGATCACGGCGGCGATCGGCAGTCCGATCGCACCGCCGACGCCGAGGGTGGCGCTCATGACCGCCATGGCGCCGGCCACTTTCTTCGGTGGAAGAACGTCACGAATGATGGCTATGCCCAATGGAATTGCCCCGACCGATGCTCCTTGAAGTGCTCGGCCGACAACGAGCATGATCAGTGAAGGTGCGATCGCGCAGATGGCCGAGCCCAGAACGACCATCCCGAGACTGACCAGCAGCATTCGTTTCTTGCCGAACATGTCGCCGAGGCGCCCGCTGATCGGCGTGATCACCGCGGCGGCGAGGAGTGTTGCGGTGACCGCCCACGAGGTGTCGGCGGGAGTGGAGTTCAACAGGTGCGGCAATTGCGGAATGATGGGGACTACCAGCGTCTGCATCAAGGCGACGACGATTCCGCACAGTCCTAGAACGGTGAGCACTGGACCCGAGGATGCGTAGTTCGTGTCGGGGATTTTCTCGTCGACATTGGACGACCCTGCGTGAACGGACATGCGGCTCCCGCCATGGCGTGTTCTGATTGGTGCGTTCGCCCCAGTGTGCACGCTACACATCGTGTGTAGTCTGCACAATATGAGGATGGACCGGGACCCTGATCTGGTGAATATCGAGTACGAGTTGACTCTGCTCTCGCGTTACCACGCGCTCGCACAACGGGCCGAACTTCATCTGGACCGGTCGGCGTATCTACTGCTCGGTCGACTGGAATTGCAACATCCCATGAGCCTCAAGGAGCTCTCCTGCGCTTTCTCGCTCGACATCTCCACCATCAACCGGCAGATCGGCGCGCTGAGGCGTCAGGGCTTGGTGGAGCGAGTGGAGGATCCGGACGGAGGGCTCGCGCGAAAGGTCCGGCCGACGGCGCAGGGGCTGTCGAAACTTCGTGCTGATCGCGAACATTCGACAGCCGGTGTCGAAAAGGTCCTCCGCGAGTGGACGCCGGAGCAGCGTCTCGCGCTCGGTGACCTACTGCGGCAATTCAATACCTCGGTCGAAGCGCTGGAAGGCCGCGAATGGCCGCGACCGAATCAGGTCTGAGAGTGCGAGACGGATCGTAGTGAGCGGTCCGGATCGCTCGAATCCGATTCCGGCGCAATGACAACAAGTTTCGGGTGTTCTTCGGGGGCTGCATGATTTCCACGCCAGGAGAGCAGTGACCAACGTGAGAGACCGGACAGCGCGGACCCGAGACTGGCGAACGAGCCCGAACTCAGGACCGACGCCGTAGACCCGATGCTTCCGATCGAAAGAAAAGAGCCGACGCTACCGATCGACAGGATCGAGTACGCCGATCCGATCGAGAGAATGGACCCCTCGGATCGGATGGACAGTATCGATCGCGTCGACTTGTGTGACCGTATCGACTGGTCTGGGCCGGATTTCTTCTCTGGACGACCGTGCGTGATGTCCACTCGTAGATGTCCCATCTATCGGGTCTATCACGGTGATCGGAGATGCAAAAGGGACCCACCGAAATTCGGTGGGTCCCTTTCACAAGACTTCGATCAAGCTACCGCGAACATGCCCACGGTCGGAAGGAAGCTGCAGGTGATGCGATCTGCGCCTTCCGGCTGGGTGGTCAGCGAACCGCTGATCACCGAGAGAACGCGTCCGGGGCCGGTATCGGCGATAGCCGACAGAGTGGCTGGGCCGTCCGGGTTGATGCGTGCGGCGTTGGTCAAGTTCTGGGTGGCGCTGCGCTGGTTGTCGATGTTGACCCAGGTGACGGTCATCGGCACCGGCTGGTCGTCGACGGCGGGAGCCGTACCGAGAGCGGTGAAGACGAATCCAGCCTGACCGGCAGCGGGACCGGGAGGAGGCAGGTGAGCCGGGCCGGGAACGGCAAGTGCGGTTCCGACCGAATCGGCGGTGGCCGAGATGCAGCCCTTGCCAAGCGTCGGGTAGAGGAACTGCGCGATGACGGGGGCGTTCTCGTCCGGGATCGCCGGTCCGCCGCCGCCGCTGCCGTCGAGGAAGGTGATGACCTTCTCGAGGGTGGCCTTGATCTCGGGCGGAATGCCTGGGGAGTTCAGGATCGCGCGAGCCTGGTCGAGCAACGCTTGCTGCGGTCCGCCTGCAACATCGGCCGGACCTGCGGCGGCGCCGATGATGGCGGGCGCAAACGATGCGAGGAACTCGATCGGCACACTTTCGGGTGCGGGCGGTGCTGCCGGATCGGCCATTGCCTGTGCCGGCAATGCCAGTCCTGCTACTGCGGCAATAGCGACGGCGGTGAACGCCTTTCGCATACCTCGGGTTCGAAGCACTGTTTCCCCATCCTTAGTCATACCGCGCGGGCGCCTAGGCGAGCTCCGCGTTTGACGGCTCGAGGGGTCACTCTATGTACAGAGCCCCCGGGTTGTACAGCTGTTCAGTTGCTGAGCAGCTACGCACCGGGGGGAGTCTATGGCATGACCGGCCTCGATCGTGATTTACGGCGACCATACCTGTGACTGAAGTGATCTATGTGAAAGTTGATGCAACTGTTACGTCAGATTGCGAGGTTTGTTCACTCGAAGATCAGTCGAAACGGACCGAATCGTCGACGAGTACGTCAATTCGACGGGCAAGGTCGAAGTCCAGTTCCGTGAGACCGCCCGCCGAGTGTGTCGAAAGCGTGTACGTGACCTTTCGCCAGCGAACGTCGATGTCGGGATGATGATCCGCGGCCTCGGCGACTGCCGCGATGCGTTGAAGAAGCGCGATGGCGTCCGGGAATGTCGCGGAGTCGACCGTGCGAGTGATCGACCCTGGCGACAGTTGCCAGGCGGGCAGTTCGTCGAGAGCGTTTTGGATCGCGGAGTCGGACAACAAAGTGGCCATACTCCATCATGGTGCGATGAGTGATGCACCTGCAAGGGATCGGGAAGTTGTCGCCGGTGCGATCTTCCGCGAGGGAAGGCTGCTCCTCGCGCAGCGGACGAGTCCGCCGGCTTTGGCCGGTCGTTGGGAGCTGCCGGGCGGGAAGGTCGAAGAATTCGAATCGCCACAGAACGCGTTGGCGCGGGAGCTGCTCGAGGAACTGGCGGTCGAGGTGAGATGCGGCGCCAGAATCGGTGTCGACGTGCCACTGTCGCCGGGGTTGGTCCTGCGGGCCTACCGGGCGGAGTTGGTGTCGGGAGAACCGGTCGCGCTCGACCATGCTCAATTGACATGGGTCGACGCCGAAGAACTGTTGTCGATGGATCTGGTGGACAACGATCGAGCCTGGATCCCCGAGTTACTCGCGGAATTGAGCGCGCTTACGCCGCACGAGCCTTCTTGAGACCCGCTTTCAGTTCCTTCTTGGATGCGCCCTCGTTCTCGAGCTTCTTCATCCGCATGATGACGACGGGACACTTGATGCACCGCGTCTTCTTGCGGCAGCACTTCTTCTTCGGCTTGAGCTGCGAGACCTTGCTTGCCTTGACTTTTCCCATGTGACGCTGCGGCTTTCCTGTTTCACTACGGCGGAGAGCCCGCTCTTGGAACGAGGTTAGCGTACCCTCAAATGACCTGTTTCTCCAGGTCGTAATCCTACGCGCATCGGCGTGGTGCAGATCACTATTCGCTGGTGGGGGCGGTGATAGAGGCCGCACAATGCAGGAGTATCAGCCCGGAGCGAGTAGTATTTACTAGGCCGCGGTGCCTTCTCAGGCGATTCGTGCCCTGATTCGGATCACACACTCGTGCAGCGGCCACCAGAAGAGCCGTGCGACTTGACTTTCGCGTGGCCGAATCAACTCAGCCAGGAGAGCCATCGCGTGACCATCACCAGCTTCCGTAACGTTGCCATCGTCGCACACGTCGACCACGGCAAGACCACCCTCGTCGACGCCATGCTTCGTCAGTCCGGCGCGTTCGAGGAGCGCGCCGAGCTGGTCGATCGCGTTATGGACTCCGGCGACCTCGAACGCGAGAAGGGCATCACCATTCTCGCGAAGAACACCGCAGTACATAAGGTCAACGAAGACGGTTCCATCACCGTCATCAACGTCATCGACACCCCCGGCCACGCCGACTTCGGTGGCGAGGTCGAGCGCGGCCTGTCCATGGTCGACGGCGTCGTCCTGCTCGTCGATGCTTCCGAGGGACCCCTGCCGCAGACGCGTTTCGTGCTGCGCAAGGCACTCGCCGCTTCGCTGCCCGTCATCCTGGTCGTCAACAAGACGGACCGCCCCGACGCCCGCATCGAAGAGGTTGTCACCGAGGCTCAGGACCTGCTCCTCGACCTCGCATCGGACCTGTCCGACGAGGCCGCCGAAGCCGCTGAGCTCGCACTCGAACTTCCCGTCCTCTACGCGTCCGGTCGCGAAGGCAAGGCATCGACCGTGCAGCCCGAGAACGGCAAGGCTCCCGACGCCGAGGACCTCACCGCACTCTTCCAGGTGCTGATGGAGTACGTCCCCGCGCCGAAGGGCTCGGTCGACGCACCGCTGCAGGCTCACGTCACCAACCTCGACGCATCCGCATTCCTCGGTCGCCTCGCACTCGTTCGCATCCACAACGGCGAGCTGCGCAAGGGCCAGACCGTGTCCTGGTGCCGCGAGGTCGACGGCGAGCCCGTCGTCACGAAGACCAAGATCACCGAACTCCTCACGACCATCGGTGTCGAGCGCGTTCCCGGTGAGGTCGCCGTCGCCGGTGACATCTGCGCCGTCGCAGGATTCCCGGACATCATGATCGGCGACACCCTCGCTGATCTGGAGAACCCGGTCGCACTGCCCCGCATCACCGTCGACCAGCCGGCAATCTCGGTCACGATCGGCACCAACACGTCACCGCTCGTCGGTCGCGTCAAGGGTCACAAGCTGACTGCACGCATGGTCAAGTCCCGCCTGGACCAGGAGCTCGTCGGTAACGTCTCGCTCAAGGTCCTCGACATCGGTCGCCCCGATGCGTGGGAGGTCCAGGGTCGTGGAGAGCTCGCACTCGCCATCCTCGTCGAACAGATGCGTCGTGAGGGCTTCGAACTCACCGTCGGTAAGCCGCAGGTTGTCACGCAGCTCGTCGACGGCAAGGTTCACGAGCCTTTCGAAGAGCTGACCATCGACAGCCCCGAGGAGTACCTCGGCGCCATCACGCAGCTCCTGGCCAACCGCAAGGGCAAGATGGTCCAGATGTCGAACCACGGCGCAGGCTGGGTTCGCATGGAGTTCATCGTTCCTTCGCGTGGCCTCATCGGCTTCCGCACGGACTTCCTCACGGAAACCCGCGGAACCGGTATCGCCAACGCCGTGTTCGACGGATACGGCCCGTGGGCCGGCGAGATCCGTGCGCGCCACACCGGCTCGCTCGTCTCGGACCGCTCCGGCACGGTGACGCCGTTCGCCATGATCCAGTTGGCCGACCGCGGAACCTTCTTCGTCGAGCCCGGCGCAGACACCTACGAGGGACACGTCGTCGGTATCAACCCGCGTCAGGAAGACCTCGACATCAACGTCACTCGCGAGAAGAAGCTGACCAACATGCGTCAGTCGTCCGCAGACGTGATGGAGACCCTCGCAAAGCCGATCAAGCTCGAACTCGAAGCAGCGATGGAGTTCTGCTCCAGCGACGAGTGCGTCGAGGTCACCCCGGAGGACGTTCGCGTCCGCAAGGTGCACCTCAACGCAACCGAGCGCGCTCGCGAGCGTTCACGTAGCAAGGCACGCGACAAGGCTGCTCTGTAGTCTTTCGTCGGTTACAACCTGACAGGCGGATGTGCCTTTCAGCCGAGTTTTCGGCGGAAAGGTACATTCGCCTTCATGGTTTCCAGGCGAAAGATCTGCCAGGGAATCGAGTTGCAAAGGGGCGACGCGGCCCCGTACGGAAGGAATTGTCTGTGGCCTCAGGACGTCGCTACCTGGCGTTGGCAGTGGCAGTGACGGCGTTGTCACTGACTGCATGTACAGCCGATCCGCCGCCTCCGGTCGAGAGCACCGAAACCGTCAAGCCCACACCGACTCCGGTCGTTCCGGCGATGAAGCAGGTCACTGTGGCAATCGACGAGGTGGGAGGCGGATTCAACCCGCACCTGCTCGCGGATCAGTCGCCGGTCAACTCCGCAGTCGGCAACCTCGTACTGCCCAGTGCGTTTCGCCCGATCAATTCGCCCACACAACCTGGCGCGACGGAGTGGGCGATCGACGATTCTTTCCTCGTTTCCGCTGAAGTGACGTCGGAGGCCCCGTTCACGATTCGCTACCAACTGCGCAACGAAGCCCAATGGTCGGACGGCGCTCCCATTGCGGCAGAAGACTTTCGCTACCTGTGGCAGCAGATGATCTCGGTTCCCGGTGTGGTCAATCCCGCGGGCTATCAGATGATCGACGACGTGAACTCGTCCGGCGGCGGCAAAACGGTCAACGTCGTGATGCGTGCGCCGTATCCGGCATGGCGAGAGTTGTTCACCGATATTCTTCCGTCCCACCTGATCAAGGACACTCCCGGCGGTTTCAGCACCGGCCTGAGTGAGGGGATTCCGGTGTCGGGAGCCCACTTTCACGTGCGCTCGGTCGACCGCGGCCGGGACGAAATCGTGCTCGAACGCAACGACCGATTCTGGGGCAAGCCTTCAGACCCGGATCAGATAGTTCTGCGACGCGGAGGAACGGCTGCACAGTTGGCGGATGCGCTGCGTACCGACGATGCCCAAGTGGCGCAGGTTCATTCGGGTAGTGCCACGGATATTCAGCTGTCTGCAATCCCGGGTGTCAGGACGGCATTCTCCTACGTTCCGCGCACTCTCGACATCAACGTGAACGGGCGAAGCAAGAACTTCGCAGATGTTCGGGTGCGTAAAGGTGTTCTGGGACTGCTCGATCCGGACCTGCTCGCCGTGGTGGCGGCAGGGAGTGAATCGGCGTCCGCCCCGGTGAAAGCTCAGATCCTCGCTCCGTCGGATCCGGGATATGCGCCCACCGCGCCGCCGAAACCGACCAGGGAGCAGGCGCTGGGCGAGCTGACTGCAGCCGGCTACCTGACGGCACCGCCCACCGGAATCGTCACGGGCACTGGAACGGTCGGATCGATCGTCCGTGACGGCGCCCAGTTGACACTGCTGATCGGCGCTCCCGAAAACGACGACATCGCGATCGCCGTGGCAAACACCGCTGCCGACGAATTGCGTGACGTGGGAATCCTGGCGACCGTCGAATCGGTGGCGCCGGAGGAACTCTACGGCGAGGACCTGACGACAGGACGCGTCGACATGATCGTCGGTTGGAGCCGGGCAGGCGCCGACACGGCCACTTCGCTGGCCTCGCGGTTCAGTTGCCCGAGCGCACCTTCCACTCCGGCAACAAGTTCGGCAGTGCCCGCACCGACGCCGTCGCAGACACCGGAGCCCATCCGAACGACAAGCGTCGAGGCTCCGAGCAACCTGTCCGGGCTGTGTGATCCGGCGTTGCAAGGTCGGATCGACGAAGCGCTCAGTGGCATCGGGGATCTGGGGTCGTTGATCGCCGATGCGGAACCCAAGCTGTGGGATCTTGCGGCGGTTTTGCCGATCGTGCAGAGCCGAGCGCTGGTCGCGGTCGGGACCGGAGTCGAGGGCGTGGTCCTCGACGGGCCGGTGCAGGTGGGGATATTCGGAAACGCTACGGACTGGGTGAGGGTGGAAAAGTGACCGCGTCGGCGAAGCGACTTCTGTTGGTACACGCACATCCGGACGACGAAACGATCACCACCGGTGGCACCATCGCGCGATACGCGTCCGAAGGCGTTGAGGTCACAGTCCTCACCTGCACGTTGGGGGAGGAAGGCGAAGTGATCGGTGATGCGTGGGCCGGGCTCGTGGCTTCCGAGGCCGATCAACTCGGTGGCTACCGGATCGCGGAACTGAGCGCTGCTTTGTCGGCTTTGGGCAGTGCCGCTCCTCGCTTCCTCGCCGGTGCCGGTCGGTATCGCGACTCCGGAATGATCGGCACACCTTCGGCCGCCAATCCCCGTGCTTTTGTCAATGCTCGACTCGACGAAGCAGTTGGCGCGGTGGTCGCCGTCATTCGTGAGATTCGGCCGCACGTCGTGATCACGTACGACCCCAACGGCGGCTACGGGCACCCGGATCACATCCAGGCGCACGCGATCACGACAGCGGCGGTCGAAGCTGCAGGAACGACCGCGTATCCCGAGACCGGCGAGCCGTGGTCGACTCCGAAGTTCTACTGGACCGTAGCCGAGCGCAGCGGACTCGAACGCGGCATCGCGGCGATTTCCGAGTTCCCGGAGAACTGGCGCCTGCCCGAGCCCGGGGAATTGCCGAGTATCGAGGACGCAGACGTGACGACGGCAATCGACGTTCGAGGCGTCATCGATGCGAAGGCGAGGGCATTGAGCGCCCACGCCACTCAGGTGACGGTAGCCCCGAGCCGAGCCGAGTTCGCATTGTCGAACAACGTGGTCCAACCGATCCTGACGGTCGAGCATTTCGTATTGGCCGCCGGCGCGCTCGGTCCGGTGGGTGAGGACGGCCGCGAGCGCGATCTGTTCGGCGGGCTGCACAGCTGACCTGGGCGTCGGCTCACAGGCATTGCGATCGACGCCGTAGTGGTGTGTGATGCGTGTCACCGGATGGGTGGTCCTTTCGGTAACAGCAAAGCCTGGGGGCTGAAGAAATGTACAACTGGGACCTGCAGAACCAGATCGTCGCCTTCGTCGATTCGTTGCGTCCGATGGCTGGTTATTACCACGACTTGTATTACGGGTCGCTCTACGCATTCGCAGATCAGCAGAGTCATTTGCTGACTCTGCTCGGGTTCCCGCCGGTTCCCTGATCAGCTTCGTGCTTTTCGGGCGCGAGCCGGGGTGCTTGTCGGGAGGGACCCCGCGCTCGCGCGATGACGACCGATAGACCACTATCAAAACCATGACGACCGTCGAGAACAACACGGACGCCTCGACAGGAACGTCGCTGTCGTGGCTCGACCCTGTCATCCTCGGCGTCCTGATTTTCGACGGATTTCTGTGCGCGGTGTTGTCCGTCCTGTTCTTGCCGACTCATCTCGGTACGACGGCATTTCCCATCAGCATTCTCGTAGCCGCGACCGCGAACCTCGTATTGGTGATCGCCGCCCGCACGGTTACGACGCCGGGTAGGGCCGCATTGCCGCTCGCCGGTTGGATCGTCGGGTTCTTGGTGTGCATGGTGGGCGGCCCCGGCGGCGACGTACTCGTGCTTTCGTCCCCTCTGACCTTCCTGCTGCTGGTCGGTGCGATCGCTCCGGCCGCCGTTTTCCTCTTCAAAGTGGCGATCAACAGACTTGCCACCCTCAGCTCGCAATAGTTCTCGGCGCGCGCGTAGGAAACTGACCCGTGCATAAGGGACACTCAGCCTGTGGCTGAACATGATTTGGCGGGTGCGACTATCGCCTTGACCGCAGAACGGCGTGTCGAAGAATTTGCGACGCTCCTCGAACGTCGAGGCGCGGAGATCGTGCGGACACCGGTGATCCATGTGCTGCCCTTGGTGGACGATCGAGACCTGAGGACTCAGACGTCCGCTTTGATTGCCGATCCTCCGGAATTGGTCGTGATCAGTACCGGGATCGGCTTCAGGGGTTGGCTTGAGGCCGTCGCCTCGTGGGGTTTGACCGAGGAGTTCCTCGGGGCGCTCGCCCACACGCGCATCATCGCCCGCGGCCCCAAGGCGACGGGCGCCATCCGAGGCGCCGGACTGCGCGAGGAATGGTCGCCTTCGGGTGAGTCGTCCGAGGAAGTTCTGGCACATCTCGGAAGCGAGGGAGTGGCAGGCTTGCGCATCGCAGTCCAGTTGCACGGCACCATCACCGAATGGGAGCCGTTGACGGACCTGAGCGCCTCCCTCGCCGACATCGGCGCGGTTGTCACTCCGGTATCGGTCTATCGGTGGATCCGGCCGCCGGATCAGTCGCCGGTCCGCGCGTTGGTCGCTGCAGTTCGTTCCGGTGCGATCGACGCGCTGACCTTCACCAGTGCCCCCGCGGTCTCCTCGATGCTCAGCACGGCAAAAGAAATGGGCGAGCTGGAGCGGTTCGTCGCAGCGATGCGCGGACCGGTACCGACCTACTGCGTCGGACCGGTCACGGCCGCTCCGCTGGAACTCCTCGGTGTTCCGACCATCCAGCCCGAGCGATCGCGTCTCGGTTCGCTGGCGAGGCTCATCATCGACGACCTGCCCACACGTCGCCACCGCCCGGAGTGACGGCTTCGATCAATTCCCACGCGTTCTCGGCGGGGAGATCGATCACCTCGTAGCTTCCGGTGCCGGCGGGCGTCGCGGCGACGACGGTTGCCACTCCCGCGCGCCTCTGGAAGAACGTCTCGCGCACCGTCCATCCGATGACACCTTCGGATTCGAGACTGTGACGCTGGCGATCGAGCGAGCCGTTTCGGGTGATCAACCATCCGGGTAGTACTGCGTGGCCGAGGCCGTTGTATCGGTCGTAGGCGAGGGCGGTGCCACCGATGGCGAGTACGGCGACCCCGAACCACGCGTAGATCGGTACATCGAGTCCAGAAGCCGCGCATGCCACACAGACCAGGAACGCCACCGCGGCGAGGAACAGTGCTCGGGTGTACCGGCGACGCCGCGCGGCCGGGCCGTGCGGGATCAGCGGGGCGGACGCCTGGCGTGAGTCACCGATCACGGTGGCCATCACTCGCTCGGCTTCCCTGCGCGGTCCCTGCGGGAGCAGCAGCGAAGATTCCTTCTTCTCGGCGCTGACCCCGGTCATGATGGCGTCGAGCCGCGCGCCGCGGGCCAATCGCAGCAGGAGCGGTTCCTTGAGCGTCGTGCCGCGGAGGCGGGCGCGGTCGAGTGTGGTTTGCCGAGTCTTCAACAGGCCGTGACTGACATGCAGGATGCGGCCGTTGTCGGTGAGTTTCATGTTGCCGAACGCGATCAGGTACTGGACGCAGGCGAGTGCACTCGACAGCACCAGCAGCACGACGAGTGCGATGACGACCATCAGTGCGATGCCGAGGCTCTCGAGTGAGTCGAAGCTGTCGCTCACTGCCGAGGATTTCGCGACGGCAGTGCCGATGCCGTATTGGAACGAGATGCCGATGATGGCTGCGATGATGGCGATTCCGGTGAACGAAAAGGGGGCGTAGCGAACCCAACTCGGTTCCCAGTGACCGATTTCGGTGTCGACCGGTTCGGTGATGCTTTCGACCGGCGTGCCCGGGGTTTCCAGTCGCCGTGCTTGCTGGGCGCCGGCCAACAGTGCGGCGCGTAGGTCCGGAACCAGGGCGGTCGACAGGGCGTTGAGCTCGAACTTGTTCGAATCGTGGCCGCTCCCGGCGCGCTGGCCGGTACCGATGCGCACGATCGACAGTCCGAGCAACCGGTGCATGACCCCGGCCTCGACGTCGACGGATCGGATGCGGCTACGCGGGACGGAGAGCAGCTTTTTCTGGAAGACCCCGGTGCGCAGTTGAACGTGGACGGGTCCGATTCGGTACGTGGTGGTGAAATACCGCAACAAACCGAAGATGACGAGCAGAGTGACGACGCCGAGTCCCCACCAGTGGTTTCCGGAGTGGCTGCCGAGAACTACGGAGACGAGTAGGACCGGGAGCAGTTTGACGACTTCGTTGACGGGGTGGACCAGAAGCATGCGTCGGTCGAGGCGGAGCCAGGGCTGTTCCTCTTCCGCGGCCTCGGCAGCTGCCGTTTCCGCCTCTACCGGGATCTCGATCGCGGTCGGGTCGCCCAACTGTTTCTCGTTCACGTCGCGTCTCCCACGTTGGTACCCGCGATCTCCGTCAGTTGAGCCACCGTGCGGTCGGCGACTTCCTGGTCGAGTGCGGAGATCTTCACGGCCCCGGCCGACGACGCTGTCGTGACCGTGACGGTTGCCAGACCCAACATGCGGTCGATCGGTCCGCGCTCGGTGTCCACGGTCTGCACGCGCGAGATCGGTGCGATGCGTCGCTCCTGGGTGAACCAGCCGGTGCGGGTGTATACCGCGGTGTCACTGATCTCCCATCGGTGGACCCGATACCGCCACGCCGGGACCATCAGAATGTAGGTGGCAGCGAAGAGTACGGTGACTGCGAATACGGTGCCGACCACCCAGGACGGGATTCCGGGTACCAAGACGGCACAGACGATTTCGGCGACGATGACGGGTACCCAGAACAGTGAGGCAGTGATTGCCCACAGCCTCGGGGCTTTGGTGCTGGGTCGCCATAACGGGTCGGCCATGGTCAGCGGTTGCGGCGCAGTCATGGGCACTACTTTGGTCGAGTGAGGGGCGATCTGTCGACATCGGCCCTATCGTGGAGTGTGGCGACCGCGAAGGGAGCACGTGATGACCGAACAAGATGCGACATTCGACCCGGAGGCTCCGGAATCAGATGCGCTCGAACAATCGACACCCGTAGATCCGAACGCCCCTGAAGAACCCGATCTGACCGACATTCCGCTCGACGCGCCAGTGGCTGACGTGGTGGATCAACGAGTCGAGGTTGCGGTCGACGACGACTACCGGCCGTCGTGATCGAGGCGGTGTGGGGGCGGTGAGGCCTCCTACTTCTGGCACCGGGTGGCACTAGTCGTCCCACATGGCGCATGATCGCTAGGTGAACCGAACTGGTGATGACTCCGGCAAACCCACCATGCTTCCGATGCCAGGTATTTCCGCGTCCGCCTCGTCCAGTCCGTCGCCCGGCCCGTCAGCGTCGGCGATGCGGCGAGTTCTCCGTCGTGCACGCGACGGAGCGACCCTGAACGTCGACGAGGCGGCAACGCTGCTGCAGGCACGGGGAACCGATCTGACCGATCTGTGTTCTTCGGCGGCCAAGGTTCGCGATGCCGGTCTGCTGGCAGCGGGTCGGCCGAACACCGTGACGTATTCGCGAAAAGTTTTCATTCCGCTGACCCGTCTGTGCCAGGACAAGTGCCACTACTGCACATTCGTCACGGTGCCGGGGAAGCTGCGTGCCGCTGGGCACGGCATGTTCCTGGAACCGGACGAGGTTTTGGACATTGCCCGGGCAGGCGCCGAATTGGGCTGCAAGGAAGCGTTGTTCACGCTGGGGGATCGCCCCGAGGCTCGCTGGCCGGAAGCAAAGCAGTGGCTGGACGAACGCGGCTACGACTCCACCCTCGACTACGTGCGAGCGATGTCGATCCGGGTACTCGAGGAGACAGGCCTGCTCCCACACCTCAATCCCGGTGTGATGAGCTGGCAGGAACTCTCGCGGCTCAAGCCCGTTGCGCCGTCGATGGGCATGATGCTCGAGACGACCGCTACCCGGCTGTTCACCGACAAGGGTGAGTGCCACTACGGCAGCCCGGACAAGGACCCGGCGGTTCGGCTACGCACCCTGACCGACGCAGGCCGACTGAACATCCCCTTCACCACGGGAATTCTTGTGGGCATCGGGGAGAACTTCCTCGAACGTGCCGAGTCGATCATGGCGATACGCAAGTCGCAGAAGGCGTTCGGCCACATCCAGGAAGTGATCATTCAGAACTTCCTGGCCAAGCCTGATACCGCGATGCGCAATACGCCTGATGCGGGACTCGACGAGTTTCTCGCGGCCATCGCCGTCGCACGCCTGTTGCTCGGGCCGACGATGCGGATTCAGAGTCCGCCGAATCTCGTCTCGAACAGCGAGTGCCTCGCGCTGCTCGGCGCAGGCGTCGACGACTGGGGCGGGGTATCACCGTTGACCCCCGATCACGTCAACCCCGAGCGTCCCTGGCCGAATCTCGAGACCTTGGCCGAGATCAGCGCCGAGGGCGGCTTCACGCTGACCGAACGCACTGCGGCTCAGCCGGCATATGTCCTGGCCGGGGCTCCGTGGATCGATCCGCGTATTGCGGGTCACGTGCAAGCGCTGGCGGATCCCAAGACCGGCCTCGCCCTGCCCGACACCAAGCCGGTGGGCCGGCCGTGGCAGGAACCGGACGAGTCGTGGGAATCGAGCGGACGCGTCGATCTCAATACCGAGATCGACACGGACGGGCGCAACACCGAGACCCGCAGTGACCTGGGCAGTGCGTTCGGCGACTGGGAGACCGTGCGCGAACAGGTCCTCGAACTCAGTGCTCCGATTCGCGTCGACACCGATCTGCTGGCTGCGCTCCGCAGTGCCGAACGCGACCCGGCCGGATGTTCCGACGACGAGTACCTGGCCCTCGCCACGGCGGAGGGCCCGGGCCTGGAAGCCGTTGTGGCACTGGCGGATGCGCTGCGCAAGGATGCCGTCGGCGAGGACGTCACCTACGTGGTGAACCGGAACATCAACTTCACCAACATCTGCTACACGGGCTGCCGATTCTGTGCGTTCGCGCAGCGCAAGGGTGACGCCGACGCGTTCACGCTGTCGGCAGAGCAGGTCGCCGACCGTGCGTGGGAAGCGCACGTCGCCGGCGCAACCGAGGTGTGCATGCAGGGCGGTATCGATCCGGAACTTCCCGTCACCGGTTACGCCGACCTGGTCCGGGCCGTCAAGAAGCGCGTGCCGTCGATGCACGTCCACGCGTTCTCTCCGATGGAGATCGTGAACGGTGCATCGCGCAGTGGTGAGAGCATCAGGGATTGGCTGACAGCCCTTCGTGAGGCGGGCCTGGACACCATTCCCGGTACGGCAGCGGAGATCCTCGACGACGAGGTGCGCTGGATCCTCACCAAGGGCAAACTGCCGACGGCGGAATGGATCGAAGTGGTCACCACGGCCCACGAGGTGGGGCTGCGGTCGAGTTCGACGATGATGTACGGGCATGTCGATCAGCCGCACCATTGGGTCGGGCACCTGAACGTTCTTCGCGGAATCCAGGACCGTACAGGCGGATTCACGGAGTTCGTGCTGCTGCCGTTCGTTCACCAGAGCGCGCCCCTGTACCTGGCGGGCGCTTCCCGGCCAGGGCCGACCAATCGGGACAACCGCGCTGCACACGCGTTGGCACGCATCATGCTGCACGGCCGCATACCCAATATCCAGACCAGCTGGGTCAAACTTGGCATCACCGGAACGCAGATGATGCTCAACGGCGGCGCCAACGACCTCGGCGGAACGCTGATGGAAGAGACGATCTCGCGGATGGCCGGCTCCGAACACGGTTCCGAGAAGACCGTCGCAGAACTGCGCGCCATCGCCGAGGGAATCGGACGTCCGGCACGCGAACGAACCACCACACATGCACGACGCGAAGGAGCGATTGCCTGATGGCTGACGTACTGGGGGACCGCAAGGTCGTCGAGGTTCTCGATCGAGCGGTGTGGGGGATCAACCCGGTTCTCGACCTCGCCTACAGCGATCCGCTCGGTATCAAGCGTCGGACGTTCGAGCCGACCGATCCCGAGCGAAACGCTGCTGCGATGGTGTTGGACGCGGCCGCTTGGGTCCTCGACGTCGTCAAGTTCCCCGGGACGGCGGCGTGGTCGGTGATGACCGACGAGCAGCGCTCGAAGTGGTGGACGACCCGGTTGGGTGCACTCAACACCGTTGCCGTGGCGTTCCCCGGCATCTTCGGCGTCCTCCTCAATCGGTTGCCGATCCAGGACCTGCTGGCCTTCGCGAATCAGGCCGTTGTGCTCGTTGCGGTTGCCCGTGAACACGGAGTGACCGAACGGGATCAGCAGGTGGACCTCCTGGCGTCGGTGCTGTGCCGGCGTGAGACGAAGTCTCGAGAGCTTCTCACCGGAGAGGACTTCGCCGAGAAATCAGCCGGCGGCGCCGACGAGACCTGGCGCCCGTTCGCGCTCATCGGAATGTTGTGGCGCACGTCCAAGACTTTTCGTGCCATCACGGACGAGTTGCACAAGCGGCCGTCTCGGACAAAACCGTACGAGATCATCGGCAAGATTCCGGTGGTCGGCGTCGTGGCGGATTACCTCGGTGAGCGGGGCGCACTGGTACGCGCGGCCGCTCTGGGGGAGAAGTGGATCGCGATTCGGTCGAGGAACATCACCGCAGTAGGCTGAAATGTGTTACCCCCGCCTGCTCAGAGTCGGTCGGCAGGGGGATAATAGGCTGTTCCCGCGGTACGTGAGAGTCGTATCGGATTTTCGGCCCCTTGCAACTGCGTGTTGCGGCGGCGATGCACGACAGGAAGGCAGGGAGATCGGCAGTGACCTACACGATTGCTGAACCGTGTGTAGATGTGATGGACAAGGCGTGCATCGAAGAATGCCCTGTCGACTGCATCTACGAGGGTGGACGCATGCTTTACATCCACCCCGACGAGTGTGTCGACTGCGGCGCGTGTGAGCCTGTCTGTCCCGTCGAAGCCATCTTCTACGAAGACGACGTCCCGGACCAGTGGAACGCGTACATCAGCACCAACGTCGATTTCTTCGACGATCTCGGCTCGCCGGGTGGAGCGGCCAAGCTCGGCAAGGTCGACTACGACACGCCGTTTATCAAAGCGCTGCCTCCCATGGGTGAGGAATAGAGATCTTGTCTCGTACTCCGGTGGCCGCTGGGCTTCCTGATTTTCCGTGGGATTCGCTCGCCGATGTCACGGCGAAGGCGCACTCTCATCCCGACGGCATCGTGAACCTGTCCGTGGGGACGCCGGTGGATCCGGTGGACCCGGTGATTCAGGAGGCTCTGGCCTCTGTTGCCGAGGTGCCCGGATACCCGACGACTCATGGCACGCTCGCGCTTCGCGAGGCCGTGGCGGAGTCACTGGATCGCCGCTACAACATTCCCGACGTCGATCCGGCAGCGGTGCTGCCGGCCATCGGTACCAAGGAAATGATCGCGTGGCTGCCGAAATTGCTCGGTCTCGGAGCCGGCGATCTGGTGGTCATTCCGGAGTTGGCGTACCCGACGTACGAGGTCGCAGCGAAACTGGCAGGTGCTCGTGTCCTGCGCGCCGACGGCTTGAACAAGCTCGGTCCCGAGTCGGCGGCGATGATCTTCGTGAACTCGCCCTCGAATCCCACCGGCAAGGTGCTCGGCCTCGAGCACTTGCAGAAGGTCGTGGCCTGGGCGCGCGAGCGCGGCGCCATCGTCGTCTCCGACGAGTGCTACCTCGGATTGACGTGGGAAGCCGATGCGCTCTCCATTCTCGATCCTCGTGTCAACGACGGTGATCTGACCGGTTTGCTTGCGGTCCACTCACTTTCGAAGACGTCCAATCTCGCGAGCTATCGCGCCGGGTTCGTCACCGGTGATCCGGCTCTGGTGTCGGAACTGCTCGAGGTGCGCAAGCATGCGGGCATGATCCTGCCGCTACCGATCCAGGCGGCGATGACCGCAGCCTTGGGCGACGACCAACACGAGAACATCCAGCGCGAGCGGTACCGCGAGCGTCGTAGTGTGTTGATCGAAGCTGTTCGAGGCGCCGGATTCACCGTCGACAATTCCGAGGCAGGTCTGTACCTCTGGGCGACGCGCGGCGAGGAATGTCGAGCGACGGTCAGTTGGTTCGCCGATCGTGGGATCCTCGTTGCCCCCGGTGAGTTCTACGGACCGAGCGGGAGCAAGCACGTGCGGATCGCGCTCACTGCAACAGACGAACGAATCGCCGCGGCAGCAAAGCGCCTCTCCGCCTGAATCGTGTGCTTTCCCAGGTGTCAGGTTCCCTGATGTCGGTATCGGTCCGATGTAAGGTCGCGCTGTGACCACCTCAGGGACCGGCGGCTTGGACGCGGTACTGATTTTTGCTGTCGTTGCTGCCTCGGTTGCACTGATGCTCGTGTGGTTGAAAAGTCGTCGAGTTTTCGGAGAATTCCCACTCTCGGCAGCTCTCCTCTGGCTGATGGTTGCAGTGCCTTCCATCTTGCAGGCGGCGATGCCGGGACTGCTCGAGATGTTTCGTCGTGATCCCGCGTTGATTCGTGACGGGCAATGGTGGCGCATTCTGACCTCCGTGCTCGTTCAGGACGGAGGGGCCGCAGGAACTGTCACCAATCTCGCGACGCTGGCCGTGGTTGCACCGCTTGCGTTTCGGCTCTGGGGCGCCGCACGTGGCTGGGCTCTCTTCCTGCTCGGTCAACTGTTGTTCGGTTTGCTCACCACCGCAGTCTTCCCGTCGACCGGCGCAGGCAACTCCGGTGCCACGCTTGCTCTGGCAGCGGCGGCCGCGGGCATCGGCGTTCTGGTGCGCCCGCGAATGCCTGAGATTGTTCTGACGGTCCTGATTGTCGTCGGCGGCGCAACATTGGTGACGGTCGACGACGCACACGGATTCGCGGTACTTTCCGGGGCGCTCTTGGGGGCTGCGCTGGTGACGCTGTTCCCTCCGCACTCGATGGACGCGCGTCGGGCAGGAGAAAGTTTGCGACCATCCGCGCTGTGAGATGCTGTCGTGGTGCTGCTGAGATCCTTGAACCCCCTTGCTGTTGCCCGCGGTGACGACCTCGATGACGCCGTGACGATCGGTGACACGGTTCTCTCGCGGAGTGCCATTCTCGGTGCCGCGACCTCGGTCGCGGAGCGAGTGGCGCAAGCCGATCGGGTTGCCGTATTGGCAACTCCCACAGCAAAAACGATTCTCGCCGTCGTCGGGGCGTTGATTGCCGGCGTCACCGTTGTGCCGGTCCCGCCGGACTCGGGGAAGGCTGAGCGAGAGCACATTCTGCGTGACTCCGGTGCCCAGGCGTGGCTCGGCGAAACGGACGACCACTGCGAAGGCCTGCCCGTGGTTCCCGTCCGATTGCACGCTCGCTCGTGGCACAGCTATCCCGAACCGGCACCGCAGTCCACAGCATTCGTCCTGTACACGTCCGGAACTACCGGCCCACCGAAGGGCGTTCTGCTCAGTCGCTCGGCTATCGCAGCCGGGCTCGACGCGCTCGCCGAGGCCTGGGACTGGACGCGGCGAGACACCCTCGTACACGGGCTTCCGCTCTTCCACGTGCACGGACTGATTCTCGGAATCCTCGGCCCCCTCCGGATCGGCAGCCGGGTGATCCACACCGTCAAGCCGACGCCGGAAAACTACGCAAGGGCCAAAGGCTCCCTCTACTTCGGTGTCCCCACCGTCTGGTCGCGTATCGCCGAAGACGAAGAAGCTGCCCGCGCGTTGTCCGGTGCCCGACTTCTGGTCTCCGGTAGTGCGCCGCTTCCCGTGCCGGTCTTCGAAAAGCTGCGGGAGCGAACAGGATTGACGCCCATCGAGCGTTACGGCATGAGTGAGACGATGCTGACCCTGAGCACGCGTTTCGACGGCGAGCGACGCCCGGGGTGGGTCGGCGTGCCGCTGCGCGGAGTCGAGACTCGTCTTCGTGACGAGAAGGGCAACGATGTGCCGCACGACGGCGAGAGTATCGGCGGCCTACAGGTACGTGGGCCGATGCTTTTCGACGGCTACTTGAACCGTCCGGACGCAACCGCCGAGTCCTGGACGGAGGACGGCTACTTCAAGACCGGTGACGTCGCCGTCATCGACGAGGGTGGGTTCCACCGAATCGTCGGCCGCGAATCCATCGACTTGATCAAATCCGGTGGATTCAGAGTCGGCGCCGGCGAGATCGAGACCGCCATCCTCGGGCACCCTTCGGTGTCCGAAGTTGCGGTGATCGGTGTCCCCGACGCCGATCTGGGGCAACGGATCATCGCCGTCGTAGTCCGTAAGCCCGGGACTCCCGAGGTCACCGAAGCCGAATTGGTCGAGTTGGTCGGGGCGGAGTTGTCGGCGCACAAGCGTCCCCGTGAGGTTCGATTTGCCGAGACTCTGCCACGTAACGCGATGGGCAAGGTTCAGAAGCGTGAGCTGCTCTAGGTAGGTCAGTTTGCTGAAAAGTCGCTGCGACGCTCGAAGGTTCGTGAATTCGGCCGGCCTGTCCCGAAATGTGGGCTCGCCGGTTCTCCGACGATTCAGCGCTAGTTGGAATTTCTGTGTTCTTGGCTACACTACCGCCCGGTAGGGACAGTTCCAGTCGCGCGCATACCGTCGGTATGCCTGAGTGCGAGTGGCCTCGGAAGGGCAGATTTCATGGCGGGCGGACGGCATTCGAGTCCTGACAGCGGGCGGTCGATCGGGTTCTACGCAGTGGGTGGGTTGGTTGCCGTCGCGGTAATCGCCACCGGGGTGGTGGTCTTCAAGGCAACACAGTCCGATTCCTGCGAGAGCGTCGACGAGTACTCGCTGGCAGCGGATCCTGCGATCGCGCCGGCAGTCACAGAGATCCTCGCAGAATCGTCGCCGGAGCAGACAGGCTGTTCGCGGATCACGGTTACCTCTGCGCTGCCCGGGGACGTTGCGGGAACCCTGGGTAAGGGCGTGGACGCGCCGGACATGTGGATACCGGATTCGACAGCGTGGGTGGGCAAAGCTGCATTGACGGCCAAGGGGCCGGTCGCTGCCGCCGGCGGTTCGATCGCCACCTCGCCTGTCGTTCTCGCCTCCGGCGGTGGCGAACAGTTTGCCAGTTGGCTCGCGGCGCTACAGGTTCCCGATCTGGCGTTGGGCAATCCGTTGTTCACAGGGGTTGCGTCGGCGCCCATTCTCGGAGCTCTCGCGGAAACCGGGGCCACCTCCGAATCCGTTCGAGCGGCACTCGTACCCCATGCGCAAGCGGAGAGTGTTCGTACCGAAGATCAGCCGGTAGGACAGAAGATGCTCACCGAATTGGTCAGCTCCGGAAAGGTCGGTGTTTCGACCGAGCAACAGGTCGTCGAGTTCACGAAGGCCGAGTCGAAGATTTCCGCGACAGTACCGGCGACGGGAACCATGATCATGGATTACCCCCTGGTGGTCAGTGCTTCGGCACCGGACCGGCACTACGCCGCAGCCAAGAAGAGTGACGCCATCGCCGAGCTGTTGCACAGTGAATCTGCTCAGGAAGTGCTGACGCGCAGCGGGTTCCGTACTTCCGGCGGTGGAGCCGTCGAAGGTGGAGTCGGTGACGTCACGGCACTGACCGTGTCCGAACAGTCGGTGGCCGATCAGACACTGGGCGCTTGGGCTCTGATGGCCAAGCCGATCCGGACACTCGTTGCGATCGACGTGTCTGCGTCGATGGACTACCCGGCGGCAGGCGGCAAGACGCGCATGCAGTTGACCACTGCTGCTGCTCTGGCCGGCAATCAGGTCTTCCCAGACAGCGTCGCTGCCGGTCTCTGGGCGTTTTCCCAAGGTATGAACGGAACCCAGGACTTCCAAGAATTGGTGCCGATCAGGCGCTACGACACGATCGTCGACGGTGTGACTCAACGAAAGTTGATGGCAGATCAGGCGAACCGGCTCACCGAACTCAAACGTGGCGCCACAGGTTTGTACGACACGACGCTGGCCGCATTCCGTAAGGTTCAGGAATCGTACGATCCGCGAGCAGTCAACAGCGTCATCATCTTGACCGACGGCGCAAACGAAGATCCTGACAGCATCAGCCGTGAACAGTTGCTCGATGTACTTGCACGCGAGCAGGATCCGGCGCGTCCGGTCATCATCGTCACCATCGGCATCACCGATGACGCAGATGCGGCGGCGCTCGCCGATATCTCCCGCGTGACGGGCGGTTCGACGTACATCGCTCGTGACCCCTCGGAGATTTCCGAGGTGTTCGTGAACGCATTGGCTCACCGAGGAACTTAGGCCGCATCCGGACTGGTCCAGGGTGCCGGAAGTGGCGGAGCCTCAGACGAATACCGGTGCCCGGTAGGTGTCGTTGTGGTGAAGGTGTGCCGGTTACCTGGTACAGGTTCGGCAGTCCAGTCCGAGCCCTGTTTCGCGTAATTGCATGCCGCACACAACCCGGCACCGTTGGCTGCGCTGGTGAGGCCACCCCTCGAGTGATCGCGAATGTGGTCGCGGTGGCGAACCGGCGCGTCGCACCACGGAGTACGGCAGCTTCGATCACGGAGTTCGATCAATCGCGCCAACCCCTTCGGGAAGGTTCTCGCCGTGGATTCCATTGCGGTCAGTGCGCCCGTATCGGGGCGTGCGTAGAGCTTTCGGAGCGTTGCCACCGTTTCGGAGTCTTCGCTGGCCTTGGTGATCCATTCGCGTGCAATAGCGGCTGGTACAGGTCCGTACCCGTGGACGTACGCCGGGTCGGAATTTTCGCCCAACAATGACTGGTCGGAGACAACCAGATTCACGGTGACGGGTGTCGGTGTGGCGCGGCCGATTCCGGTAACTCGCTCGACCAGGAGATCAGCCATGATTTGCGCTCGGGTGCGCTTGTCCCCGCCGGCAAGTACGGAATCTGCGTCGCGCCTGAGCGTGGCGTGCACGGCGATACCTTCGGCCACGGGAAGAAACACATTGAGCCAGCACATCGTGTCGGGCGCAGGCCGTGACGTCACTCGTCTGTCTCCCACGGCTTTGCGTGCTCGTCTGGCAATACTATCGGAGTCTATTTCGGCAGTGCGTGCGCGGATTCTTTGTGTCAGTTGATGGTTGCCGCATCCGTCCAAGATTGCAGCGTCGCAGCAGAACTCGCGATCCAATGTAGCGCGATCCTGGGCGGTGAGACATGAAGTCTCGCGCATGAGGATCGTCGCTTGATGCTCACTGATGGAGCCGTCGACGAGTAGTCGAAGTGTGTGAGGCATCTCGTCGTTCAGTGCGCGGGCCAGGTTCAGATGCTGAGTTCCGAACCAAGCCGACTCTCGCCGTGCGAGGGCAATCTGCGCGTTGATTCCACGGCCTTGGTATGCGCGCGGCACTCCCCGTTCGCCGCGGTCGTTGCGGGTGAACGCGTCGAGATCGGCAGCCAGCAATGCCTGGGCACCAGCGCAACTGGCCTTCAACTCTTCCAATGCGCGCAGAAGATCCACGCGTGCTGCGTTGTCGATGGATCGGTCCATGCTGGCGAGTGATGCCCGGAATTGTCCGATGGTCTCTGCGGATATCGCCTGTTTGGATATCGCCTGTTCAGATACTTGCGTCGTCACTTTTACCCCCCGGTAGTGTCGAACATACATTCGATACTAGCCTCGATAGCGAACGGACGCAACGCCTTTCTCCGTTGGCGTCTGAAAGTTCCGACAGTTCGGTTTTCGTGGTTGACTGGTCCTCATGATCGAGCTGAGGGGATTGACCAAGGTTTACGGACCGACGAAAGCGGTGGACGATTTGTCGTTCACGGTCAAGCCGGGCATCGTGACGGGCTTCCTGGGCCCGAACGGTGCTGGTAAGTCGACGACGATGCGGATGATCCTGGGTTTGGATCAGCCGACGTCGGGTGTGGCGTTGATCGAGGGCAAGCCGTACCGCGAGCTCAAGACGCCGTTGCGGACGGTGGGTGCGTTGTTGGATGCGAAGTGGGTGCACCCCAATCGCAGTGCGCGTGCGCATCTGCAGTGGATGGCTGCTTCGAACGGGATCCCGAAGTCCCGCGTCGACGAGGTGCTCGGGTTGGTCGGGTTGTCCGAGGTGGCGGGTAAGAAGGCCGGCGGGTTCTCGTTGGGTATGTCGCAGCGTCTGGGGTTGGCGGGTGCGTTGTTGGGGGATCCGAAGGTGTTGTTGTTCGACGAGCCGGTCAACGGTCTCGATCCGGAGGGCATCGTCTGGATTCGTAAGTTCATGCAGCGGTTGGCGGCCGAGGGCCGCACGGTGTTGGTGTCGAGTCACCTCCTGTCGGAGATGGCGCTCACGGCGGAGCAGTTGGTGGTGATCCGTCGGGGTCGGTTGATTTCGGATTCGACGGTGGCGGAGTTCGTGGATCGTTCGTCGGAGTCGACGGTGCGCGTGCGCAGCCCACAGCTCGATGCGTTGCGCAGTGTGTTGCTCTCGCAGGGGCTGACGGTGCGTGAAGACGGTTCCGGCGTTGCCCCGGCATTGGTGGTCGTGGATTCGACCACCGATGTGATCGGTGGTTTGGCTGGTTCGCAGGGGATCGTGTTGTACGAGTTGGCTTCTCAGCAGGGGTCGCTCGAGGATGCGTTCATGAAGTTGACCGGGGACGATGTCCAGTACCACGCATCCGGTATCGATCCGGGTGCCGGAGCCCACCACGCAAATACACAGCAGGCAAACACGCAGCAGGCTATGGGAGGTGCACTGTAATGGCTGTTCTCAGTGCTGAACGTATCAAGATCACCACGACCAAGTCGCCGCTGTGGTGCTCGGTCATCATCATCGTGCTCGGGTTGGGACTCGCTACCGTTTTCGGACTGAGCGCCAAGTCGTCGCTCAGCAACCCCAACGGTGCAATGATGCCGACAGTGTCGGGGGCACTCAGTGGAGTGACCGGCTTCGGTGTGTTGGTTCTGATGATCATGGCGGCCCTCGCGATCACCAGCGAATATCGTTTCGGGACAATCCGAACCACATTCCAGGCAGTTCCGAACCGCGCCTCGGTGCTCATCGCCAAAGCGGGCCTCATCGGTGGGTTCGGAGCGGTGCTGACTCTCGTGTTGTCGTTCGGCGCCTTCGCCCTCACGAAGGCCACGGCAGGTGACGCCGGAAGATTCTTGACTCTGTCCGGCGACGAGAACTGGCGGGTCGTCTACGGAACACCGATCTACGCGTTCTTCTGCGTAGTTCTAGCCGTAGGAGTGGGCGCGTTGCTCCGGCAGTCTGCAGGTGCGATCGCGCTTCTGCTGTTGTGGCCCTTGCTGATCGAGAATCTTTTCAACCTGTTCGGAAGTATCGGCGAGAAGATCATGCCGTTCCTGCCGTTCATGAACGCCAACAATTTTCTCGGTTCCAGCGGTGGCGTCGATTTCCACTGGGGACCATGGGGCAGCCTGATCTACTTCGCCCTCTTCGTGCTCGTCGTATTCGGTCTCAGCATCGTCGTCGTGAACAGGCGGGATGCATAGGCACACGGATCAGACGGGCTGATTCTGCTTACGCCAACGGGCGTTCAGGAAACCCAATGCCGCGATCACGAGGAACAACACGGTGGTCGAGATCAACTGTGCACGGGCATCGGCGTCGAAGAGCATGAGGACGACGAAGACGCCAAGCATCGCGAGTGTCGCGTAGCTCAGATACGGGAACAGCCACATCCGAACCGTCAGCTTGCCCGACGCTTCGAGTTGTTTTCGCAGTCGCAGATGCGAGACGACGATGAAGATCCAGATGACCAGCAGCGCAGCGCCGACTGCGTTGAGCAGGATGCCGAGCAGGTCGTCGGGGAGCAGCCAGTTGAGCAGGACGCTGACGAAGCCGAAGAACACCGACAGCAGAACGGCATTGGTCGGAACTCCGGTGCTCGACAGTTTCGCCATGAAGGCGGGTCCGTCGCCGCGGCGCGAAAGTGAGAACGCCATGCGAGAGGTGCCGTAGATGTTGGCGTTGAAGGCGGAAAGCAACGCCACCACTACGACGAGTTCCATGAACCCGGCAACGCCTGGAATGTTCGCCTTGTTCAGGACGGCCACAAACGGGCCGCTCTCGAGTTCGGGGTCGTTCCAGGGCAGCACCAGAACCATGATCGAGATGGCGCCGATGTAGAAGACGCTGATGCGCCACACGACGCTCCGGACAGCGACGGCGATGGAGCGTTCCGGATTCTCGGATTCGGCTGCGGCGATGGTGACGATCTCGATCCCACCGAAGGCGAATGCCACGACGAGAAGTCCTGCGGCAATGCCGGACAGCCCGTTGGGCATGAAGCCGCCCTGGCCGAACAGATTGCTCGTACCGACCGGGTCGGTATCGGGCAGGAGGCCGAACACCAGCAGGACACCGATGATCAGGAAGCCGATGATGACGGTGACTTTGATTGCGGCGAACCAGAACTCGAACTCACCGAAGTTGCTGACTTTCGCCAGGTTCACCACGGCGAAGAACACCACGAAAACCAGGGCGACAACCCATTGCGGGATCGACGGCACCCAGTCGTTCACGATCGCCGAGGCTCCGGTGATCTCGGCGCCCAGCACCATGATCAGCATGAACCAGTAGAGCCAGCCCATCACGAAGCCGGCCCACTCGCCGATCCCCAGGCGCGCGTAGTGAGAGAAGGAACCGCTGGCCGGGATCGCGGCGCCCATCTCGCCGAGCATGCGCATCACGAACACCACGACGGCGCCCGCAAGGATGTAGGAGATCAGGACGGCCGGCCCGGCCTTGGCGATACCGACGCCGGTTCCGAGGAACAGGCCGGCGCCGATGGCCGAGCCCAGGCCCATCATCGTCAGATGGCGGACCTTGAGACCGTGGCCGAGAGCAGTGGTTGTTCCGTCGGAGACGTCGGTGCTACTCATCAGTCGTTGGCGTGCAAAGCAGCGTTCAGTTCGACGCCGGTGCCCTTCCACGGCACGACCTCGACGGCACCCGAGACCGAGTTACGACGGAAGAGAAGGTTCGACTTGCCGCTCAGTTCCTTGGCCTTGACGACGGTTCCGTCCGGGCCGGTGACCTTGGTGCCGGCGGTGACGTAGAGGCCCGCTTCGAGGACGCAGTCGTCGCCGAGCGAAATGCCGAGGCCGGCGTTTGCGCCGAGGAGGCAGCGCTTGCCGAGGGAGATCGTTTCCTTGCCTCCACCGGAGAGGGTGCCCATGATCGAGGCGCCGCCGCCCACATCGGATCCGTCGTCGACGACGACGCCCGCGGAGATGCGGCCTTCGACCATCGAGTTGCCGAGGGTGCCGGCGTTGAAGTTGACGAAGCCCTCGTGCATGACGGTCGTTCCGCTGGCGAGGTGTGCACCGAGTCGGACACGGTCCGCGTCACCGATGCGAACTCCGGACGGCACGACGTAGTCGACCATGCGGGGGAACTTGTCGACGCTGAACACGGTCACGACACCGCGGATGCGCAGACGCGAGCGAACCTGCTCGAAACCTTCGACGGCGCACGGGCCGAAGTTGGTCCACACGACGTTGCTGAGCAGGCCGAACTGGCCGTCGAGGTTGACACCGTGGGGTGCGACTAGACGGTGCGAGAGGAGATGGAGGCGCAGGTAGACGTCATGTGCGTCGACCGGCGCCTTGGAGAGATCGGCGATGGTGGTGCGCACGACGACCTGCGATACCTCGCGAGCGTCGTCAGTGCCTGCCAGCAGTGCAAGATCGGAAGGAATATCTGTTCCCTCGACGTTCTCGGTACCGGTCTTGTCGAATGTTCCCAGCTCCGGTGCCGGGAACCAGGTGTCGAGGACGGTTCCGTCCGCGGTCACGTTGGCGATACCTACTGCTGTTGCTCCCTGTGCGCTCACGGGACTAGAGATTACTGGGTGGTGGGTGCACCGGCCTAGGCTGGTGCGTGTGAGCATCCTCGATCTTGCTTCGGACCCCATCGACTTGACGGCCGCCCTGGTCGACATCCCCAGCGTCTCGCACGACGAATCCGTCATCGCGCAGGCTGTCGAGGATGCGCTGCGTGAGCAGACTTCGGGCTTCGAGATCATCCGCAACGGCAATGCCGTGTTGGCGCGTACGTCGCGTGGTTTGCCCAGTCGGGTCATGCTCGCCGGACATCTGGATACGGTGCCGATCGCGGACAACGTTCCTTCGCGGCGTGACGGCGACATCCTGCACGGCTGCGGGACCGTGGACATGAAGTCGGGCGACGCGGTCTTCCTGCACCTTGCGGCCACCATCGAGAACCTGGCCCACGATCTGACCCTCGTCTTCTACGACTGCGAAGAGATCGCCGCAACGTACAACGGCCTGGGACGGATCGAACGCGAGATCCCGCAATGGCTCGCGGCGGACGTCGCAATTCTCGGTGAGCCGACGGCCGGTTTCATCGAGGCCGGGTGTCAGGGCACGATGCGGGTGCGGTTGACGGCTTCGGGAACTCGCGCCCATTCGGCCAGGTCTTGGCTGGGGGACAATGCCATTCACAAGTTCGGCGGAGCGTTGGAGCGGTTGTCGGCGTACCAGCCGCGCTCGGTCGACATCGACGGTTGCGGCTACCGCGAGGGCTTGTCGGCGGTGCAGATCTCCGGCGGTGTCGCCGGAAACGTCGTCCCGGACGAAGCCGAGATGGACGTCAATTTCCGATTCGCGCCCGATCGCAGCGAGGTACAAGCCGAGGCGCACGTGCGCGAAGTGTTCGACGGTCTGGGCCTCGGATTCGAGGTCACCGACTCCTCGCCCGGCGCGCTGCCCGGCTTGGCGAACCCGTCCGCTGCCGCCCTGATCGAGGCGGCCGGTGGTCAGTTCCGTGCGAAGTACGGGTGGACCGACGTGTCCAGGTTCTCGGCGCTCGGCATTCCTGCCGTGAACTACGGACCGGGTGATCCGAACCTCGCGCACAAGCGCGACGAGCACGTTCCGGTGCAGCAGATCACCGACGTCGCGGCCGTGCTGAGGAAGTATCTGTCGGCCTGACCGTTAGCCTTGCCGCATGGCACCAGAGAAGAATTCGGCTTCGAAGAAGCAGAGCTCGTCGATCAAGCACCGCGGGCCGGTTCAGCTTCGACGCAAGCGCAAGGACGAGAAGACCACGACGGATCAGCGCTTGCTCGACAAGCGCGGACCCACGGATTGGGTACACACCGATCCGTGGCGTGTGCTGCGTATCCAGAGCGAATTCATCGAAGGTTTCGGCGCACTCGCCGAGGTCCCGCGTGCGGTGACGGTGTTCGGTTCGGCCCGCACCACGGTCGATCATCCCGAGTACCAATCCGGGCGCGAGCTGGGAACGGCGTTGGCCGAGGCCGGGTACGCCGTCATCACCGGTGGTGGGCCAGGAGTGATGGAAGCTGCCAACCGCGGTTGCAGTGAGGCCGGCGGGTACTCGATCGGCCTCGGCATCGAGTTGCCGTTCGAGCAGGGACTCAACGAGTGGGTGGATCTCGGAATCAACTTCCGGTACTTCTTCGCACGCAAGACGATGTTCGTGAAGTACTCCCAGGCATTCATCTGCCTGCCGGGTGGCTTCGGAACACTCGACGAGCTGTTCGAGGCACTCACCCTGGTGCAGACCCACAAGGTCACGCGCTTCCCGATCGTCCTGTTCGGTACCGAGTACTGGTCCGGACTCGTCGATTGGATCCGCGGCACCCTCGAGCGTGACGGCAAGATTTCCGAAGGTGACGTGAACTTGCTGCACGTCACCGACAGTGTGGAAGAAGCAGTACGAATCGTCCTCAACGCCGACAAGGGCGTCGACGAGGCCGCAGATCTGGGGAAAGAAGAAGAATGGTGACCGATTCCGACAAGAAGTACTCGATCTGCGTCTACTGCGCGTCGGGTCCGGTGGACGAATCGTTCCTGGCATTGGCTGCCGAGGTGGGAACCGCGATCGGTCGACGCGGATGGCAGTTGGTCTCGGGTGGCGGCAACGTGTCGATGATGGGCGCTGTCGCCGAGTCCGCTCGCGCGGCGGGTGCCTGGACCGTCGGCGTCATCCCGAAAGCCTTGGTGCACAAGGAAGTTGCCGACGTCGATGCCGACGAACTGATCGTCACGGACACCATGCGCGAACGCAAGAAGCTGATGGAAGACCACGCCGACGCGTTCATCACGCTGCCCGGCGGAATCGGGACGCTGGAAGAGTTGTTCGAGACGTGGACCGCCGGCTACCTGGGAATGCACGAGAAACCTGTCGTGATGCTCGATCCCGTCGGCCACTTCACTGGCCTGCTCGAGTGGTTGAACAAGCTCGACGGGACGGGCTTCGTCGGGCGTCAGGCGCTGGACACTCTGCTGGTGAGGACGGACGTCGAGGCCGCGCTCGACGCGTGCGTCAAATCCTGATCAGACGCGTGCGTGAAACCCTGACCTGGGGCATGGCGGGCTTTATTACCGTGCAGTAAGGTGGCCGCAGACTGGGCGGCCGAATGGGCGCCGGATACGTGTTAGGGGAGCCATGAGTTCGGAAGCCCGTTCGACCGTCGGCCTGCTCGATCTGGCGGCAAAACTGCCGTCGATGATCACCGAGGTGCCGATCCTGGCGCGGGGGGCCGCCGGGCTCACCCGTAAGCCTTCGGCCAAGGAATCGATCGGGTTGATCTTCCAGAAGGCCGCGCACGCGCACCCGTCGCGCCCGTTCATCCGGTTCGAGGGCCACGCGACCAGTTACGCGGAAGCCAACGAACTGGTGAACCGCTACGCGGACGTTCTCCGTGGTCGAGGAGTCGACCGCGGAGACGTCGTCGGAGTGCTGGCAAAGAACACTCCCGAAGCGCTGTTGATCGCCTTGGCCGCGGTAAAACTCGGCGCGGCAGCGGGCATGCTGAACTACAACCAGCGCGACGACGTTCTGGCACACAGCCTTACGCTCCTCGACGCGCGGGTCCTGGTGGTCGCCGACGAGTGCGAAGAAGCCCTCGAATCGTTGCCCGCCGGATTTAGCGGACCGAACCAACTTCTCGTCAGCGAACTCGCGGATCTGGCGAAGACGGCTGATCCGTCCAACCCCGCGGTCACCGCCGAGGTGCTGGCAAAGGAGAAGGCGTTCTACATCTTCACCTCGGGCACCACCGGAATGCCCAAGGCCAGCTTGATGACTCACTTCCGTTGGTTGAAGTCGATGTCGGGGCTCGGGTTGATGGGCGTGCGCTTGCGCGGCTCGGACACCCTGTACTGCTGCCTGCCGCTCTACCACAACAACGCGTTGACGGTCTCGCTGTCCTCGGTGCTCGCGTCCGGTGCGACAATCGCGATCGGACGTCAGTTCTCGGCCTCGCGGTTCTGGGACGACATCGCACTCAACAAGGCGACCGCGTTCACCTACATCGGCGAACTGTGCCGCTATCTGCTCAACCAGCCGGTCAAGCCGACCGACAGCGACAATGCTGTTCGGCTGATGGTGGGTAACGGTCTGCGCCCTGAGATCTGGGCCGAATTCACCCAGCGGTTCGGCATACCCCGCGTCGCCGAGTTCTACGGTGCGAGCGAATGCAACATCGCGTTCGTCAACGCACTCAACGTCGACAAGACAGCAGGCATCTGCCCGTTGCCGCACGCCGTCGTGGAGTTCGACGAGGACACCGGAAAAGCGTTGCGTGGAGCCGACGGTCGACTCCGCAAGGTTTCCACGGGTCAGGTCGGACTCCTGCTGTCGAAGGTCACCGACCGGGCGCCTTTCGACGGTTACACCGACGAAGCGGCGAGCAACAGCAAACTGGTACGCGGCGGATTCAAGGACGACGACACCTGGTTCGACACCGGAGACCTGGTGCGCAAGCAGGGATGGGGCCACGTCGCCTTCGTCGACCGCCTCGGCGACACCTTCCGTTGGAAGGGCGAGAACGTTGCCACCACGGAGGTCGAGGGCGCACTGAGTTCGCACCCGGCCGTCGAGGAAGCAGTTGTCTACGGCGTCGAGATTCCGGGCACCGACGGTCGCGCGGGCATGGCGGCGGTCAAGCTGCGGGACGGTCAAAGCTTGGAGGGAAGTGAAGTCGCGGCACACCTATACGGCAAGCTCCCCAACTACGCGGTCCCGCTGTTCATCCGCATCGTCGACTCACTCGAACACACCAGCACTTTCAAGTCGCGCAAGGTGGAATTGCGCAACGAGGGCTACGACGTCGGCGCCGACACTCTGCACGTTCTCGAAGGCCGCGAGGGTGGTTACGTGGACTCGTACGACGAATACGTCGGAAAGGTCGCGGCGGGCTCGGTACCCAAGGGCTAGACCGAGTTCCGTCATGCCAGTATGAGTGGCATGTCTTCACTCCCCGGTTCCACCGCGCAGCCAGGTCCGGCGCCCACCCTGTGTGGGCGTCCGGTCGCGGTCGACCGTGCACTGGTGATGGCCATCGTCAACCGCACTCCCGATTCCTTCTACGACCAAGGCGCGACGTTCTCGGATTCGGCAGCGATGGCTGCCGTCGACAGGGCCGTCGACGAGGGCGCCGATCTGGTGGACATCGGGGGAGTGAAAGCTGGGCCCGGTGACCTCGTCGACGCCGACGAAGAGGTCAGGCGAGTCGTTCCGTTCGTCGCCGCGATCAGAGCCAAGTACCCCGAGCTGATCATCAGCGTCGACACCTGGCGGAGCGGCGTCGCGCGGTTGGCACGCGTCGAAGGCGCCGACCTGATCAACGACACGTGGGCGGGTGCGGATCCCGACCTCGTCCTGGTTGCTGCCGAGACTGGTGCCGGGATCGTCTGCTCGCACACGGGTGGCGCGGTTCCGCGCACCCGCCCGCATCGTGTCCGCTACGACGACGTCGTCGCAGATGTGGTCACCGAGGTCGTGTCGGCGGCAGAGCGCGCCCTGGCACTCGGGGTTCCGCGTGACGCGATCCTGATCGATCCCACCCACGATTTCGGTAAGAACACCTTTCACGGGCTCGAGTTGTTGCGGAAAGTGGACGTTCTTGTAAACACCGGGTGGCCAGTGCTGATGGCGCTGAGTAATAAGGACTTCATCGGGGAGACTCTTGGTGTGGAGCTTTCCGAGAGGTTGGAGGGAACATTGGCAGCGACAGCAATGGCCGCGGCGGGCGGCGCCCGGGTGTTCCGTGTTCACGAGGTGGCGTCCACCCGTCGAGTCGTCGACATGGTGGCCGCGATCCAGGGACGCCGTGCCCCGGTACGTACGGTTCGAGGTCTGGCATGAGCATCACCGGTGCGGGCCCGACCCGCGTATGGGCAGACGCCAACAGTTGGGACCATCCGAGTTGGACGGTCGCCGAGCTCGAACGGGCGAAGGGCGGCCGAACCGTCTCGGTGGTGTTGCCCGCGCTCAACGAAGAGGACACCGTTGCTGCGGTGGTCGACACCATTCATCCGTTGCTCGGTGGTTTGGTCGACGAGTTGATCGTTCTCGATTCCGGTTCGACCGACCGTACCGCCGAGCGTGCTCGCGCGGCGGGGGCGACGGTGATCAGTCGTGAGAGCGCAGTCCCGTCCATCCCGCCGACCGCGGGCAAGGGTGAGGTGCTGTGGCGTTCGGTCGCCGCAACGACCGGCGATCTGATCGCATTCGTCGACTCCGATCTCATCAATCCCGATCCGGCGTTCGTGCCCAAACTGCTGGGGCCGCTGCTCACGGTTGACGGCATCCATCTGGTGAAGGGCTACTACCGCCGTCCGCTGCGCGTGAGCGGCACGGAGGATGCCAACGGCGGCGGGCGAGTCACGGAATTGGTTGCGCGGCCCATGTTGGCCGCGCTGCGGCCGGAACTCACGTCGGTACTGCAACCGCTTGGCGGTGAATACGCGGGCACCCGTGAGCTGCTGTCCGCTGTCCCGTTCGCGCCCGGCTACGGCGTCGAGATCGGCCTTCTGCTCGACACGTACGACACGTTGGGGCTGGCGGCGATCGGTCAGGTCAATCTCGGTGTGCGCAAGCATCGCAACCGGCCGCTCGCCGACCTCGGTGTGATGAGCCGGCAGATCATCGGAACGATGCTCCGGCGGTGCGGGATCGAGGATTCGGGTGCCGGGTTGACCCAATTCCTGGTCGACGGCGATTCTTTCGTGCCCGAGACCACCGAGGTTTCGCTACTCGATCGACCCCCGATGAATTCGATAGTGCGCACCGCGGGGGTCTGACCGCTCACACTCGGGTATGGGAGTATCGGTCCATGATGACGATCCTCCTGTACCTGATTGTCATGGCACTGGTCGGCGCGATGATCTTCCTCGCCGCCAGCGCTGTGTTCGGGCGCTCGGAAGAGCTGCCGCCGCTGCCTCCTGGCACGACGGCGACCGTACTCCCGGCAGAGGACGTCACCGGGGCGGATGTCGACGCGCTGCGTTTTCAGCAGGTGCTGCGTGGCTACAAGGCGAGTGAAGTGGATTGGGCCCTGCATCGCCTCGGGTTGGAAATCGATTCTCTGCGTGCACAACTGGGCCGTGACGAGCGGTCTGAGGTCCTGGTGAAAGCGGATGCTCCGGCCAAGGCCGAAGCATCGCAGGAGGAGCCTGAGACCGTATCCGAATCGAAGGATTCCCAGGGCTGATGGCCGACGGACTCGTTCGGTGCGGCTGGGTGGTCGAGACGCCCGGCGACACGCTCTACCGCGACTATCACGACGAGGAGTGGGGGCGTCCGCTGCACGGGCGCGACGAACTGTTCGAACGACTCGCCCTCGAAGCATTCCAATCGGGACTTTCGTGGATCACGATTCTGCGCAAACGCGAGGCGTTCCGCGAAGCCTTCGACGGGTTCGATCCGGACAAGGTCGCAGCGTACGGAGTTGCGGATGTCGAGAGATTGCTCTCCGATGCCGCGATCGTCCGCAATCGCGCGAAGATCGAGGCGACGATTTCCAACGCCCGAGTGCTCGTGAATTCGCCCGATCTGGACCTCGATTCGTTACTCTGGTCGTTCTCGCCGCCTCGACGCACCAGAAGACTGACATCAATTGCAGAGGTTCCCGCGGTCACTCCCGAGTCGACTGCCATGGCTAAGGAACTCAAGCGGCGCGGGTTCAAGTTTGTGGGTCCTACCACGGCTTATGCGCTCATGCAGGCTACCGGAATGGTCGATGATCACGTGGCTGATTGCTGGGTTCCGGTGCAGGTGTGACGGTCGACTGAACACCCCTAAATGTGACTCAGATTCCCGGTTCCCGCATCCATAGGGAACAATGGAGGGTACGAGCCTCGCTGATTGTTGGCGGGGCGCACCGTTAGTCGAGGCGCAGAGCAATGCAGCGCAGATCTGGAGGGAGCAGAGGATGGCGGCCATGAAGCCCCGGACCGGGGACGGTCCCCTCGAAGCAACCAAAGAGGGACGAGGAATCGTCATGCGGGTTCCACTCGAGGGTGGCGGACGCCTCGTCGTCGAGCTGACCCCGGATGAAGCTGCAGCGCTCGGTGTGGAACTCACGAACGTCACCAGCTAGTCGGGTCCAGGTTGTAGCAGTACGAACAACAGCACGTGATTGCACGCAGGCTCCGTATCCGTTTCGGTACGGGGCCTGAAGTGTGTGCGCACCGCCGGTAGCCGAAAGGACGGATCAATGCTTGCCGCCGTGATCGATCTTCTGTCCTGCCCGCAGTGTGCTGCTGATCTGGAATTGGTGGACGGCGCCGCCGAGTGCGACCGCGGACATCGATTCGACGTCGCTCGCCAGGGTTACGTGAGCCTGATCAGTGGCGGTGCCACGAAGTTCACCGGCGACAGTGCCGAGATGATTGCCGCGCGTGCACGATTGCTCGGCGCCGGCCACTTCGGCCCGCTGATGGATGCCGTCACCCGGGCCTGCGCGACGACGGCGAGGTCGGATCCCGCGCGGATCGTCGAAATCGGCGCAGGCACAGGACAATACCTCGCACACGTCGTGGATTCGCTGCCTGATTCTCGGGCGATAGCGTTGGACGTGTCCAAGTTCGCGGCCCGGCGTGCCGCGAAGGTCCACGAAAGAATCGGTTCGATCGTCGCAGACGTCTGGCAACCACTACCCATTCGCGACGGAGCGCTCTCTCACGTGCTCTGTGTGTTCGCTCCTCGTAACGGTCCGCAGTCCCATCGAGTTCTCGCCGAAGACGGCGTTCTGGTGGTCCTGACGCCCACCGACAGGCATCTGCGCGAGCTGATCGACATTCTCGCGATGGTCCGGGTCGACGACCGCAAAGTGGAACGTCTCGAATCGTCGATGGCCGGATACTTCGAGCGTGTGAGTAGCGACGAGGTCGAGTTCACGATGTCACTCTCACACCAGGACGTCCTCGACTTGGTGGGGATGGGACCGTCGGCGAGACACCTGACGCCCGCCGATCTGGCTGCCGCCGTGGAGAAGCTGCCGCAGCCGAGTACCGTCACCGCGTCGGCGACGGTCTCGACCTATCGCAAGATCTGACGCGGATCAGCGTCTCGTGACGGCGTCCGCGTAGACCTCGAGCGTCTGCTTGGCGATTTCGGCCCAGGAGAACTCGTCGATCGCACGGATCCTGCCCGCACGACCCATCGCGTCGGCGCCTTCTCGGTCGGCGACAACGGCATTGACGGTGGCCGCGAGCGATTCCTCGAACGCGTTCGGCTCGTAGGCGTTGTAGTGCACGAGTCGACCGGTGACGCCGTCGGCGACCACCTCGGGGATGCCGCCGACGTCGGAAGCGACCACGGCGGTCTCACACGCCATGGCTTCGAGATTGACGATCCCGAGGGGTTCGTACACCGAAGGGCAGACGAATACCGTTGCTGCCGAAAGTATTTCCCTGATCTGCTCGGTCGGGAGCATCTCGCGCACCCAGTAGACATTGCCCCGGTGCCGGGCGAGTTCGGCCACCGCCTTCTCCGTCTCGGCGGCGATCTCCGGCGTATCGGGAGCGCCGGCGCACAGCACGAGCTGAATCTCCGGGTCGAAGTGGTGGGCTGCCGCGACGAGGTGCCCGACGCCCTTCTGCCTCGTGATGCGTCCGACAAAGGCCACGATGGGTTTTGCCGGGTCGACGCCGATCGACGCGAGTGCGGACTGTGCTCCCGGCGCAGATCCCCCGGGATGCCATACCTCGGTGTCGATTCCGTTGCGCACTACGTGAACGCGACTCGGATCGACAGCGGGATACGCGTCGAGGACGTCGAGTCGCATACCGGAACTGACGGCGATGATCGCGTCTGCGTGCTCGACGGCGTTGCGTTCGGACCACGACGAGATCCGATAGCCGCCGCCTAGCTGTTCGGCCTTCCACGGGCGTCTGGGCTCGAGTGAGTGCGCGGTGAGGATGTGCGGCACGTTGTAGAGAGCCGACGCGAGATGCCCGGCCAGTCCGGTGTACCAGGTGTGGGAGTGGACGATGTCGACACCGGCCGCGGCGTCCGCCATGCGCAGTTCGGTGGAGAGCGTCGTCAGGGCCGGGTTGGATCCGGCGAGAGCGGGGTCGGGAGAGTGGACGATCGCGCCTTCGCGCGGGGCGCCCATGCAGTGCACGTCGACCTCGCACAGCCGTTTCATCTGAGCGACGAGCTCGGTTACGTGTACTCCTGCGCCGCCGTAGATCTCCGGCGGGTATTCCTTGGTCATCATCGCGACTCGCACGCGCTAAACCTAACCGGCCGTGGTCGATCCGGCTACCGATCACGTTATCCCCGGCCGTTCGGAGGGGGACACGATCGGACCTCTCGGACTGCTTCGCTAGCGGGAGTTCACCAGTGCGGATAGGTTAGCGGTGTGAGAAGCCAGCCGCATGTGCTTGGAATCGTGCTCGCCGGGGGCGAGGGCAAACGCTTGTATCCGCTGACCGCGGACAGAGCGAAGCCCGCAGTGCCCTTCGGAGGTGCATATCGACTTATCGACTTCGTGTTGAGCAACCTTGTCAACGCGGGATATCTGCGTATTTGTGTGTTGACGCAATACAAGTCACATTCACTCGACCGCCACATTTCGCAGACGTGGCGATTGTCCGGGTTCGCGGGTGAGTACATCACCCCGGTCCCGGCCCAGCAGCGGCTCGGGCCGCGCTGGTACACCGGCAGTGCCGACGCAATCCTGCAGTCGCTCAATCTCGTTTACGACGAGGACCCCGAGTACATCGTGGTTTTCGGTGCCGACCACGTGTACCGGATGGATCCGGAACAGATGGTTCAGCACCACATCGAATCCGGGGCAGGCGTGACGGTCGCGGGTATTCGTGTACCGCGAAGTGAGGCTTTTGCTTTCGGCTGCATCGACAGTGACGAGTCCGGACGCATCACCCAGTTCCTGGAAAAGCCCGCCCATCCTCCCGGGACACCGGACGACCCCAATTCGACGTTCGCGTCCATGGGTAACTATGTGTTCACCACCAAGGTACTCGTGGACGCCATCCGCGCTGATTCAGAGAATTCCGATTCCGATCACGACATGGGCGGCGACATCATTCCCGCCTTGGTCGCCGCGGGTGAGGCGTCGGTCTACGACTTCAAGGACAACGTCGTTCCCGGTGCCACCGATCGAGACCGCGGCTACTGGCGTGACGTCGGTACCCTCGACGCCTTCTACGACGCTCACATGGACCTGGTGTCGGTGCACCCGATCTTCAATCTCTACAACCGTCGCTGGCCCATCCGCGGCGCCACCGAGAATCTCGCGCCCGCAAAGTTCGTGAAGGGCGGACTCGCGCAGGAATCGGTCGTCGGTGCGGGGTCGATCCTGTCCGCGGCGACCGTGCGCAATTCGGTACTCAGTTCCAACGTGATGATCGAGGACGGTGCGACCGTCGAGGGCAGCGTGCTGATGCCGGGTGTGCGCATCGGCAAGGGTGCCGTCGTACGGCGAGCGATCCTCGACAAGAACGTCGTCGTCGGTGACGGCGAAATCATCGGCGTCGATCTCGAACGTGACCGCGAACGATTTGCCGTCAGTCAGGGTGGCGTCGTCGCCATCGGTAAGGGCGTCTGGATCTAGAGCTTGCTCGCGCAGAGGAGGCCGTCACCGAGGGGGAGGAGGACTCGAATGAGTCGCTCGTCCTCGGTCACGGCCTTTGCCGCTTCTCGGACCGCAACCGTTGTCGCGTCGCGTGCGGAGCTGTCGGCAACGCGGCCGTTGGCCAGGGCGTTGTGCAGAACGATGACACCGCCGGAGCGCAGCAGGCGGACACCTTCGCGGACGTAGTGCGGGTGGTCGATCGCGGCGCAGTCGACGAATACCAGGTCGTAGCCGCCGTCGGCGAGCCGGGGAAGCACGTCGAGAGCCCGTCCGTTGATCAGGCGAGTGCGTGCCGGAGCGATTCCGCTTTCGCGGAAGGTCAGCTTGGCGGCCCGCTGATGTTCGGGTTCGCTGTCGATCGTGGTCAGGACGCCGTCGTCGCGCATTCCGTGCAGAAGCCACAGGCTGCTCACGCCGGCTCCGGTACCCACCTCGACGGCCGTCTTCGCGTCGAGCATCCTCGCGAACATCGCGAGCGTCGCACCGACGGCGGGCGTCACCGGATGGGCTCCGAGATCCAGCGCTCGATCTCGCGCCGCGGTCAAAATCTCGTCCTCGGAAACTACGTCCTCGACGTGGCGGAGTATCTGTTCGGCGTGGGTCACGCTCATGAGGTTATCGGGCGGTTCGGATTGTCGCTGCAAGGCGCGCAGTCACCAGGATTCTCAGGAATCCCTCAGGCTCCTCATATGGCGTGCACACCGCGATGAGAAAAGGTGTATACATCGCCGGATCGAAGATCGCACGGCGGTATCGATTTCTACCAAGTTGGTCTTTCGCAGCTCGGTGATCGGGAACAAATCACAGCAACGGCTGGTTCTCCCGAATATCGCGCATCACGTGATTCGGACAACGCGGTGATCGAACTACGCGATCCCGAGCAGGAGGATCAACTTATTTACCAGGTCAACGACGAGCCTCGCCCTCGAGAGTCGGAAGTTTTGACGACGGAATCGGCTGTGGATTCCGAATTGATCGGCACTGCTGTGTTCGATGCAACTGGTGAGAAGTCCTCCATGCCGTCTTGGGACGAACTCGTGCGTCAGCACGGTGACCGGGTGTACCGCCTGGCCTACCGGTTGTCAGGCGATGCCCAGGACGCCGAGGACTTGACGCAGGACACCTTCATCCGGGTGTTCCGCTCGCTCTCCGATTATCAGCCCGGAACTTTCGAGGGCTGGTTGCACCGCATCACCACAAACCTGTTCCTCGACATGGTTCGCCGACGCAATCGCATCCGTATGGAAGCGCTGCCCGAGGACTACGACCGCGTTCCCTCGCCCGGTCCGGACCCCGAGCAGATCTACCACGACGCGCGCCTCGACGCAGGTCTGCAGGCCGCACTGGACTCACTCGCACCTGAATTTCGTGCCGCTGTCGTGCTCTGTGACATCGAAGGTCTGTCGTACGAGGAAATCGGTGCCACACTGGGAGTGAAGCTCGGAACGGTTCGTAGCCGTATCCATCGTGGGCGACAGGCGATTCGTGATCATCTGGCAGCGCAGCGCGCAGCCGAATCCGAACTCGTCGGTTTCTGACGGTCGGGTTCGAGCTACAGAGCGGGACGTGGTCAATCACCTGGAGGGACGAATGACGGAGGCGCGGGCACATCGCCAGTTCGGTTCGACCGAACATCTGGCCAGCGAGGCAATCGCTGCCTACGTCGACGGAGAACTCCGAATGCAGGCCTACTTGCGGGCCTCGCATCACATCTCGATCTGCGCCGAGTGCGCTGCGGCCGTCGATGCTCAGCAGCAGGCACGTGGTGCGCTGCGTCGAAGCGGCGAGATGACGATGCCGTTGTCCCTGGTGGGACTTCTCAGCCAGATTCCTTCGTGCAACAGTCCGACTGCCGGGCCGAATTCGGAAAACGCCGACAGTTCCGTCGGTAATCAACCCGCCGGCTTCTCCACCATCAGCAAGAGGTTGTCCCGTCGCTGGCGCAAATGACGCCGCGCGCCAGCTTCCCGGCGCGGATCAGTGATACTGGACCATGTGACTGACGGAAAAAGGGGGCACTCCGGAGTGAGTTCGGATTCTTCGGCAAACGGTTCGGTGGACAGACCGGCAGATGCGCCGGTTCTCGACCCCCGTCCGGTCTATCGACCCCAGATCGATCCGGCCTCGCGCCAGGTGTTCGGTCGGCCGAGTGGAGTCGAGGGCTCGTTCACTCCGGTGGCCGCGCGATCGACTCCGTCCTCCGATGTCGTGATCGGGACTCCGGACCCGGTTCTGGCCGAAGCGTTCGGTCGACCCGCAGACGCCACCGAGTCGATCGGTCGCGATCCCGATGCGACGGCGAACAACACGCCCGACGAAGAACCGCCGCGTGATCCGTGGCGTGATCCTGAATCCGCCGTCTCGCTGGGCAAGCCCGCAGAGTCCGAGGCGCCGGTGCAGTTGCCTCCCGCCCAGAAACTCGACGTGCGTGAGCTGTTGTTCGGTCGCAAGGTCGCCCCCTCGGCACTGGCCGCGCTTGCGGGCATGGCGCTTGTCATCGCTCTCGTCGGTGGGTTGCTTGCCACTGTCATCACTGCCGATCGCAGTTCACTCACCAGCTCACGTGTCACGCTCGTTCAATCCGGCGGTGGGGAACAGCCGGAGTCTCAGGTGGCGAAGGTCGCCGACGCGGTACTGCCATCAGTGGTGTCGATTCAGGTCGCCGTCGGCGACCAGGGCAGCACGGGTTCCGGTGTGGTCATCGACGGCGCCGGATACATCGTCACCAACAACCACGTGATCTCCTCGGCCGTTCCGCCCGCTCAGGACGCGAAGATCCAGGTGATCTTCTCCGACGGAACCAAGACCGACGCCCAGATCGTCGGACGTGACGTCAAGACAGACCTCGCAGTGCTCAAGGTGTCGGCGAACAATCTGACGGTCGCTCAGCTCGGAAAATCCGAGGATGTTCAGGTGGGCGACGACGTCGTCGCCGTCGGCTCACCGCTCGGATTGAGCAAGACCGTCACCCGCGGAATCGTCAGTGCACTGAACCGGCCTCTGCGGTTGTCGGGTGAAGGCACCGACACCAACGCCGTCATCGACGCCGTCCAGACCGACGCGGCGATCAACCACGGCAACTCCGGTGGTGCGCTCGTCGACGACGAAGCCCGCGTCATCGGCATCAACACCGCAATGCTCAGTGAGTCCGGCGGTTCGGTCGGGCTCGGCTTCGCGATTCCGATCGACACGGTGACCGAGGTGGCGCAGACCATCATCCGCGACGGCAAGGTTCATCACCCCGACATCGGCGTGAATGCCCGCACCGCGGTCAACGACGCGACCAGTGGTGCGGCAGTGGCCAATGTCCGCGACGGCAGCCCCGCTCAACGTGCGGGGATCGTCGAGGGGGACGTCATCGTCAAGGTCGGTGACCGACCGGTGACAAGCGCCGACGAATTGGTGGTTGCGGTCAACGCGACGACCGTCGACCAACCCGTCAACGTTCAGTTGATCCGCGACGGACGGCAGGTCGACATTTCGGTCACGCCGGTGTCGGACTGATCGGCCCCTGCGATCTTCCTGTGAGGTTGATCCGGACATGCGCGCACCGAGCGAGCACACAGTAGGCTGACCCTGTGTTTGGCAACATCGGTTGGGGCGAGTTCATGATCCTCCTCGTAGCGGCTCTGGTCATCTTGGGACCTGAGCGGCTTCCTGGTGCGGTCTCCTGGGTCACGAAATCCCTGAGGCAGGTGCGCGAATATGCTTCGGGCGCTTCCAATCAGCTCAAGGAAGAATTGGGCACCGATTTCGAGGATCTGCGTAAACCGCTCGCAGATCTGAACAAGCTGCGCGGAATGACGCCGCGCGCTGTGATCACCCAGCACCTCCTCGACGGCGACGACTCCATCTTCACGGGCAACTTCGACAAGAAGCCGCAGAGCGGAGTACAGGAGCCGAAGACGCTGTCGAAGGACAAGCCACTCACCGCCGGCGAACGTCCTCCTGTGGACTTCGACGCCACCTAGATTCGACATACGCAAGGGCGCCTGTCACCGATCGGTGACAGGTGCCCTTCCGTATGAGGGGGTTCTACAGGTTGCGAACCGTGTTGATACCGAGCGACATTCCGGCCAGCCCGCGCTGACGGACGGCCAACTTGTCGGCGATGTCCTTGAGTGCGATGGCTGCGGGTGAATCGGGAGCGCTGAGGACGATCGGCGTCCCGGCGTCGCCTGCCTCGCGGACGGACGGATCCAGCGGGATCTGTCCGAGAAGCGGAACCTTGGCGCCGACGGCCTTCGTGAGGCGATCGGAGACGGTCTGCCCGCCGCCTTCGCCGAAGACGTCCATGCGGGTGCCGTCGGGAAGTTCGAGCCAGGACATGTTCTCGACGACGCCGGCGACGCGCTGGCGGGTCTGCAGGGCGATCGCGCCCGCGCGCTCTGCGACCTCGGCAGCAGCCTGCTGCGGTGTGGTGACGACCAGGATCTCGGCGCTCGGGATGAGCTGAGCCACAGAGATGGCGATGTCACCGGTGCCGGGCGGCAGATCGAGCAGCAGCACGTCCAGATCGCCCCAGAACACGTCGGCGAGGAACTGCTGGAGCGCGCGGTGCAGCATCGGTCCGCGCCAGACGACAGGTGTGTTGCCCTGGGTGAACTGCGCGATGGAGATCATCTTCACGTCGTGGGCGACGGGCGGCATGATCATGCGCTCGACCTGAGTGGGCTTGGCGTCGGTGCCGAGCATGCGGGGGATCGAGTGGCCGTAGATATCCGCGTCGAGCACGCCGACGGACAGTCCGCGCGCGGCCATTGCTGCCGCGAGATTGACTGTCACACTGGACTTTCCGACGCCACCCTTGCCGGAGGCTACGGCGTAGACGCGGGTGAGTGAACCCGGCTGGGCGAACGGGATGACGGGTTCGGCGGAATCGCCGCGAAGCGACTTGCGGAGCTCGGTCCGCTGGGCGTCGTCCATGACGTCGAGTTCGACGCGAATCGCGCCGACCCCGGCGACGTCGGCGACGGCCTTGGTGACGCGTTCGGTGATCTCGGTGCGCATCGGGCAGCCGGCGGTCGTGAGATAGATGCCGATGTCGACGCTGTTGTCACTGGAGAGGGAGATCCCCTTGACCATCCCCAGTTCGGTGATGGGTTTGCGGATCTCTGGGTCCAGAACTCGCGCGAGCGCGGAGCGAACGTCGGACTCGGTCAGTACAGACATGACTCCATGGTAAGTCCAGGTAGGTCAGTGGATGCGCGGCAGGTCCGATGCGGCGGGCACGATGCCGGTGGAGTACCCGAGCGACCAGGCCAGAACGTTGGCGACGTAGGCGGCCGAGTTGTTGTAGCGGTGGATCGCGGAGGCAACCTGCGTGACGTCCTGCATGTTGAGTCCGCCGTCGCACAGGTACTTGCCGGTGGTCAGTGCGGAGTCGAAAAGGTTCTGCGGGTCGGCGATTCCGTCACCGTTGCCGTCACCGGCGTATTGGTTCCACGTGGAAGGGATGAACTGCATCGGGCCGACTGCGCGGTCGTAGACGGTGTCGCCGTCGAGGGCGCCGCCGTCGGTGTCCATGATGACGGCCTGGCCGGGGAGGCTGCCGTTGAGTGGCAGGCCGATCACGGGCTTGTAGAGGTTGCCGTTCGCGTCGGCGTCCTTGCCGTCGTTGGCGTGGCCGGATTCGACGCGGCCGATACCGGCGAGGAGCGTCCAGTGCATGTTGCAGTTGGGCTTCTCGACGGCGAGGATCCGCTCGGCGTTCTGGTAGGCGGCGACGCTCACGCTCGGGATTCCGAGTGCTCCCTCGGCCATGGACGCGGGGAGCGGGGGAGTGGCCTGCACGGGAGCCAGCGGCGCGGGTTCCGGCGCGGGGGCGGGAGCCGGCTCGGCGATTGCTTCGACGGCGGGCAGAATCTGCGCCTGCGGCTCCTGCGTGGCTTGTGCGGCGGTGTCCACCGTTTCGGCGGAGCTGGTGTTGAAGAACGGGACCTTGGGAGCGGCGCCGGCCGTGTTGGCTGCGGTGACGAGTCCGATAGGGATGAGTCCGGTGAGCGCGATGACCGAATTTCGACGGATGTGCGAATCTGTCTTCTTGCTGTGCCGACCCACTGTGTATGCCTCCTGAACCTCCGCGAGGAGGTTTTCCGTTCAACTGACGGAGTCGAGGCTACCTGATTTGTTGCGTTTCCGTTATTCAACCGTGATCTAGAAGGGCAGTTTGGGGCATATGCACTGTTCTTTCGTGATTTTTCGGTTACAGAGCGGGCATGCCGGGCAGGCCCGGGAAGAACGGCACGAATGCCGGAGCCGGGGCCGGAGCGGGCTCCGGTGCGGGTGCCGGTGCCGGTGCGGGCTCCGGAGAGGGGGCGGCGGGTGGAGAGGATTCCGCGGGAGCCGCGTCGGTGGTGGCGGGTGCCGTGGCGGCCACTGCCATGCCCGGGATCGTGCACGGCAGAAGGATGCCGTCCTGCAAGGCGTCGAGGGCTGCGGGGTCCGGAAGGATCACACACATGTCGTCGGGCCAGCGCCATCCCTCGGCCGTCAGAATCGGCCACACGAGACCCCGTGAGGTGAGGACGGGGAGCGGGATGATCGGACCGGGAGCTGCGTTCCGGGCGGCGTTGGGTCCCGGAGCGGGGCTGGTTGGCATGACGCCCGGCGGGATCAGTGCCTGGATCTCGGGTGAGAGTGCAGGCATGTCCGGCAGACCCGGGAAGAGGGGAGCGGTGGTCGGGGTCGGCGTCGTCGATGCTGATTCCTTGTCGCCGGCCGCCGGATCGGTAGCCGCAGCCGCGGCGAGTACGGCCGAAGCGGCGGAGTCTGCCGAGGCGGCGGCGTTGATCGCGGAGCTGCCGGTGTTGATGCCCGAGGTGTACGGCAGCTGACCGGAAGGAATGACACCGTTCTTGTATGCCGTCGACCACATGATCACGTTTGCTGCGTAAGCGGCCGAGTTGTTGTATCGCAGAACAGCTTTGGTCTCCTGGGCGACATCGCGCAGGTTGAGTCCGCCGCTGCAGAGGTACTTCGCTGCCGAGAGCGCCGCATCGAAGACGTTGTTGGGGTCCTTGATTCCGTCCCCGTTGCCGTCGCTGGCATATCCGGCCCAGGTGGCCGGAATGAACTGCATCGGCCCGACGGCGCGGTCGTGAGTGGGGTCGCCGTCGATTGCGCCCTTGTCGGTGTCCCGAATGACTTCGTTGCCTGCCAGCCGTCCGTCGAGGACGGGGCCGAGGATCGGGGTGACCGTCGTACCCACCGAGGTCGTCTTGCCGCCGTTGGCGTGACCGGATTCGATGCGTCCGATGCCGGCCAGAAGATGCCAGGGGATTCCGCATCCCGGTGCCTCGGTCATCATCACCAGCTCCGCGGAGCGGTACGCGTTCAGGACGATCTCGGGGATGCCCAGAGAGGTGAGGACGACGGCCGCAGCGTTGGGCGCTGCCGGGGCGCCGGCGACCGTATCGCTGGGCGGGGCCGATCTTTGCGTTCGGACCGTGCGGGGCGTCGGGAGGAAGTCGACAGAGTCCGGCTGCGCAATCGAGGCGGAGCCCGCCAGTGCGATCGGAACCTGTGACCCTCCGGTCGGTGCGCTTCCGGCAGTGAGGGCCGCTGGACCTGTGACGACGAGCAGTCCCCCCACCAGTGTGGATGCTGCAATCATTCCGCGTACTCGCACGATTCCCCTTTGCTGGCGCTCCCGCTCCGGAGTACCCACCGTGATATCCATATTGCTGTGACTTACGTTACATATCGGTCACGGTGCGTGCAGCAAAACTCAGCGAACGCTCAGCTAGTTGTGACTTTGTTTCGCAGTATTCGAGTCACGGTGCTTCTTCTTCGGGGTCGGTTCGCCGTCGGCAGCAAGGATCGACTTGATCTCCTCGAGCTCCCGTCGCAGGTAGTCGCGGGTGGCAACCTCGCCGACGGCGATACGCAGAGCTGCGAGTTCTCGGGCGAGGAATTCGGTATCCGCCTTGGTTTGCTCGGCGCGTGAGCGGTCCTCCTCGAGCGAGACCCGGTCGCGGTTCTCCTGACGGTTCTGGGCCAGGAGGATCAGCGGCGCCGCGTAGGCGGCCTGGGTGGAGAAGGCCAGGTTGAGCAGGATGAACGGGTACGGGTCCCACTGCAGGGCCACCGCGAACACGTTGATCAGGATCCAGACGATCACGATGATCGTCTGGATTGCGAGATAACGCCCGGTGCCGAGGAAGCGGGCGATGCGTTCACTGACGCGCCCGACAGCTTCGACGTCGAAATCGAGATTGAACCGGCGGCTTCCGCGGGGCGTTTCCAGTCGTTGCCGTGCGGTCGTGCTCGACGCCCGTTCGCTCATCGGAGTAGTTCCTCGTCGTCGGAGTAATCCTCACGCCAGTCTTCCGGCAGGAGGTGATCGAGCACGTCGTCGACCGTCACGGCCCCGATCAGGTGGTTCTCGTCGTCCACGACCGGCCCGCATACCAAGTTGTACGTCGCGAAATATCGGGTGACCGACGCCAACGAGTCGTCCGGGGCCAACCGGGGCATGTCGGTGTCGAGTAGTCCGCCTACCAGGCTGGCGGGAGGCTCGCGGAGAAGCTTCTGCAAGTGGACGCAGCCGAGATACCGCCCGGTCGGAGTCGCCGTCGGCGGACGTACGACGAAGACCATGCTCGACAGCGCCGGGGTCACGTCGTAGTTGCGGGCGCGGGCAAGGGCCTCCGCGACCGTCGTCGAGGCCGTCAGTACCACCGGTTCGGGCGTCATCAGACCACCGGCAGTGTCCGGGGAATGCTCGAGCAGGCGTCGAACAGGTTCGGAATCCTGCGGGTCCATCAACTGAAGCAGTGACTCGGCCTCGGTTTCGGGCAGCTCGCCCAACAGGTCGGCGGCGTCGTCGGGATCCATCGCTTCGAGTAGATCGGCGGCGCGTTCGACTTCCAGGTGCATCAGCAGATCGGTCTGGTCGTCCGCCGGCAGTTCCTGCACGACGTCGGCGAGGCGTTCGTCGTCGAGCGCCACGGCCAGTTCGTGGCGGCGCTTCTCCGGCAGTTCGCGCATGGCGTTGGCCACATCGGCGGGTCGCATGCCTTCGTACTGGAGAAGCAGGTGAGCTACGCCCTGGCCGGGGAGTGAGAGATCGCTCTGGGTGAGGCCGGCGACGTGCTGCCAGTCGACGATGTGTATCGCCGCGCGTCGACCGAGGCGTCCGCGATGGCCGCGAACCGCGACCTTGGAGACCACCCAGTCTCGCGTCCGCGTCGATTCGATTCCGAGATCGACGACTATCGTGTCGACGCCGTGAAGCTCCTCGAGTTCCGGGTCGTCCACGCGCACATGCGAATCGAGTACCTGCGCCAGAGCGAGCACTTCGCCCGGGCGCTGGTTGAAGCGCCGCAGACTGACGTTGCCGGTGGTGAGGGTGACTGCACTCGGTTCGATTGCTGTCACACGCAACATCGGAACGAAAATGCGTTTGCGCGTGAACATTTCGATCACCAGACCGAGAACGCGGGGTTGCTGGCGTCCGATGCGGACCGTGATGACGACGTCGCGCACACGACCGATCGATTCGCCGTCCGGGCCGAGTACAACCAGGCCGGCAAGCCTGGCTGCAAATACCTTGCCTGCTGCTGCCATGATTGCAAGGCTAATTCGTCCAGCGCCAAAATCTGCAACGGCGCCACCGAAAATCGAGAAGGGCAGTCCGCAATGACTTCACGCAACCGTTCCCGTCGATCGGTATTGGCAGTTCCCGGCAGCAGTCGGAAGATGATCGACAAGGCGAAGGGATTGCCCGCCGACGAGATCTTTCTCGACCTCGAAGATGCGGTGGCGCCGCTGGCGAAGCAGGCGGCCAGGGAGTCGATCGGCGACGCGTTGGCCGAGGACGGGTGGGGCAAACAGGTCAAGGTCGTCCGGGTCAACGACTGGACCACCGAATGGACGTATGCCGACGTCGTGGAGGTGGTGGGCCGCGCCGGAGCGCATCTGGACGCCATTTTGCTGCCCAAGGTTCCCGATGCGAGTCACGTCCAGGCGCTCGATTTGTTGTTGACGCAGGTCGAGAAGGCCAACGGTCTCGAGGTCGGCAGGATCGGGATCGAACCGCAGATCGAGAACGCGATCGGCTTGACCAACATCGACGCGATCGCCACCGCGAGTCCCCGCGTCGAGGCGCTCGTGTTCGGCCCGGCCGACTTCATGGCGAGCTTGAACATGAGAACTCTGGTCGTCGGTGAGCAACCGGACGGCTACGACCGCGGTGACGCGTATCACCACATCCTGATGACCATCTTGATGGCCGCGCGGGCGCACGGCGTCCAGGCCATCGACGGGCCGTACCTGCAGATCCGCGACGTCGAGGCTTTCACTCGGTCGGCTGCGCGAACGGCAGCGCTCGGTTTCGACGGCAAGTGGGTTCTGCACCCCACGCAGATCGAGGCGGCCAACGAGGTGTTCAGTCCGCGCCAATCCGACTACGACCGTGCGGAACTCATCTTGGACGCGTACGCGTTCCACACCTCGGCTGCCGGGGGAGGGCGGGGCGCCGTCATGCTCGGCGACGAGATGATCGACGAGGCGAGTCGCAAGATGGCACTGGTGATTTCGGCCAAGGGTCGCGCCGCGGGGATGACGCGCACCTCGGAATTCACGCCGCCCGAACACGCCTGACGCTCGCATAGCCGAACGAATCAGGTCTGTAAAGGGCACAATAGGGGGTAGATGTACTTGCGTCATCCGCGTGGATGACGTGCCCGAAAAGAGGAGCGCAGCCAGCCATGTCCAATCCGCTCGGTCAATCGTCGAATGGGTCGCGCCGTGGAGCGTTGCCGACACCGCCTTCGGGATGGCCCATCGGGTCGTACCCCACCTACGCCGAGGCGCAGCGCGCAGTCGATTACCTCTCCGATCAAGAATTCCCGGTTCAGGACGTCACGATCGTCGGCGTGAACCTGATGCAGGTCGAGCGAGTTCTCGGTCGTTTGACGTGGGCCAAGGTGATCGGTGGCGGCATCGTCTCCGGTGCTTGGCTCGGTGTCTTCTTCGGCCTGGTGCTCGGAATCGTCACCGGTGGTTTCCTCGCTCCGCTGATCGCGGGCATCGTGGGCGGCATCATCTTCGGTGTCATCTCCACGACGATTCCGTACGCCGCGACGCGTGGGCAGCGGGACTTCGCCTCGACGATGCAGTTGGTCGCCGGACGTTACGACGTACTGTGTGAGCCCAAGACGGCGGAGTCGGCGCGCGACCTGCTCGCCAAGCTCGCCATCTGACATTCTCGCTCGGGCTGCCAACTTGTGTGATCTCGGTTACTTTATGTACACGCGGGCGAGGTAGTACTCGCTTCCCGTGACCGTTTGCCGGACAAGGAAATAGGTCCCTTCTCCGGCAAAAGTGCCGATGTGTGGTGCGTCGGCCAGCCGTAACGACTGCGCCGTCTCGCCGCCCGAGGAGGACGGCTGTGCAGAACAAGAGATCGCGGGCGGGGCAGAACGAGAGATCGCGGGCGGGACAGAAGAAGAAATTGCGGGCGGGGCTGCTCGGCGCGGCAACATTGTTGTTGGCGCCCTTGCTCAGTGCGTGCGGATCGGACAATGACGACGGCGTGGTGCTGTCCTTCTACACCGCTGCCGACGGCGCCGAGCAGTATGCGGAGGCCGCCGCCAATTGTTCGGCGGCGTCGAACGGCGCGTACCGGGTCGAGCAGAAAACTCTGCCCAAGGGTGCCGACGACCAGCGACTTCAGTTGGCCCGGCGTCTGACCGGCAACGACAAGTCACTCGATCTGATGACGCTCGACGTGGTGTGGACTGCCGAATTCGCCGAAGCGGGATGGGCATTGCCGCTTCCTGACGACGTGGCGGCCGAGGTCAGCAACGGGACGCTCGAGGGTCCGCTGGAGTCGGCGAAGTGGCAGGACCAACTCTATGCGGCGCCATTGAACACCAACACCCAATTGCTCTGGTATCGAAAGGATTTGATGCCGGACGGGCAACCACCCCAGACCTGGGATCAGATGATCGACATCTCCGAAGGCCTGGCCGCGGAGGGGCGCCCCAGCTGGATCGGTGTGCAGGGCAAGCAGTACGAAGGATTGCTGGTCTGGTTCAACACCCTTCTCGCCAGTGCCGGCGGATCGGTGGTGGGGCCGGACGGAACAACCGTGACGGTGGCCGACGGTGATGCTGCCCAGCAGGCGCTGACCGTCATGAAGCGCGTCGCTACCGCCAAGGGTGCGGATCCCTCGATCTCGCAGGGGGATGAAGCGTCGTCGCGACTGGGTATGGAGAGCGGCAAATCTGCCTTCCAGGTCAACTGGCCGTTCGTGCTGCCCGGCATCATGGAGAACGCCGAGAAGGGCGATCTGCCGTACATCGACGACAAGGGCAACGTCACCAGTGAGAACACCGGAAACACGGTGCTCACGGTGAACGGAGAACGGAATTTCCTTGCCGCTCCGTATCCCTCGGTGATCGAGGGTAAGCCGGCCGAGGTCACGATCGGCGGCTTCAACGTGGCGGTGGCCAAGACCAGTCAGCATCCGGACCTCGCTTTCGAGGCGCTCACCTGTCTGCGTAACGAGGAGAATCAGCGCAACAACGCGGTAGCCGGTGGCGTTCCGCCGACTCTCGAGAGCCTGTACGACGACCCGGCGTTCCAGGAGGCGTACCCGGCGTGGCGTGAGGTTCGCGACAGCCTGGACACCGCTTCGGTTCGGCCGGTTTCTCCTGCCTATCAGAGTATTTCGACGCTCATCACTGCCACGCTGAACCCTGTGGGAAACATCGATCCGGAATCGACCGTGAACGATCTTGCCGAGCAGGTACGCAAGGCAGTCAATTCCGAGGGACTGATTCCGTGACGATCGACAGCGAAAATTCGGGAGCTGCACCAACAGTCGCGACGCCATCGCCGGAGCCGAAGCACTCCGCGAAAACGAAGATATCCGACGGAAAGGCGGCCGAGCGTCGCCTCGGTCTCTGGCTGGTGGCCCCGGCCGCGATTCTCATGATCGCGGTGACCGCGTATCCGGTGGTCTACGCCGTCTGGCTGAGTTTGCAGCGCTACGACCTGCGCTTCCCGGATCAACGAAAGTTCGTGTGGTTCGACAACTACGTGTCGGTGCTGACCGACGGTTACTGGTGGCAAGCGTTCGCGGTGACGACGTCGATCACGGTTGTCTCGGTCGTCATCGAGTTCGTTCTCGGACTGACCATCGCACTGGTGATGCACCGAACGATCGTGGGTAAGGGGCTCGTCCGCACCGTTGTGCTCATCCCGTACGGCATCGTCACCGTCGCGGCGGCATACAGCTGGTACTACGCGTGGACGCCGGGGACCGGCTACCTCGCCAATCTCCTGCCCGACGGCAGTGCGCCGCTCACCGACCAGATCCCGTCGCTCGCGATCATCGTCCTTGCCGAGGTCTGGAAGACGACGCCGTTCATGGCGCTGCTCCTGCTCGCCGGCTTGGCGCTCGTGCCCGACGACCTTCTCAAGGCGGCTCAGGTGGACGGCGCCGGCGCGTGGACCCGGTTGGTACGCATCATCCTTCCGCTGATGAAGCCCGCCATCCTCGTCGCTCTGCTGTTCCGCACACTCGACGCATTCCGCATCTTCGACAACATCTACGTGCTCACGAAGGGAGCGAACGACACCGGGTCGGTGTCGATTCTGGGTTACGACAATCTGTTCAAGGCATTCAACTTGGGCATCGGATCCGCGATCAGCGTGTTGATCTTCGTGTGTGTGGCCGTGATCGCGTTCATCTTCATCAAACTTTTCGGTGCTTCGGCTCCCGGATCCGATACGGAAGGACGCTGACATGACCGTGACTCCCAGACTCAAGATCAGCTGGTCCGTCGTCAACCTTCTGGTCTTGCTGTACGCGTTGGTTCCCGTCCTGTGGATTGCGAGCCTGTCCTTCAAGCCCGCCGGAACCATCAAGGACGGCAAGTTCATTCCGGAGAAGTGGACCCTGGACAACTACCGAGGAATCTTCGACACCAGCGCCTTCACCAGTGCTCTGATCAACTCCATCGGCATCGGACTCATCTCGACGGTCATCGCCGTGGTGATCGGAACCATGGCTGCTTACGCGATTGCGCGCCTGGATTTTCCGGGCAAGAAGCTGCTGGTGGCTGTTGCCCTGCTGATCGCGATGTTCCCGCAGATTTCATTGGTGAGCCCGCTGTTCGACATCGAACGACGGCTCGGACTCTTCGACACCTGGGCCGGACTCATCCTGCCGTACATCACCTTTGCGTTGCCGTTGGCGATCTACACGCTCTCGGCATTCTTCAAAGAGATTCCTTGGGAACTCGAGAAGGCGGCGCAGATGGACGGCGCGACGCCGGGGCAGGCGTTCCGGAAGGTGGTAGCTCCGCTCGCCGCGCCCGGCATCGTCACGGCGGGCATTCTGGTGTTCATCTTCTGCTGGAACGATCTGTTGTTCGCGATCTCGCTGACGTCGACCGAACGCTCCATCACCGCCCCTGCGGCCATCGCAAACTTCACCGGCGCTTCACAATTCGAGGAGCCCACCGGGTCGATCGCCGCGGCCGCCATGGTCATCACCATTCCGATCATCATCTTTGTTCTGTTCTTCCAACGTCGTATCGTGGCCGGGCTTACTTCCGGCGCAGTGAAGGGATAAGCCTGTGGCCGAGATCGTGCTGGACAAGGTGACCAAGCTGTACCCGGACGGAGCCAAGGCGGTCAGTGATGTCGACATCACCATCGCCGACGGAGAATTCATCATTCTCGTGGGCCCGTCCGGTTGTGGAAAATCCACGACTCTCAACATGATTGCCGGGCTGGAAGACATTTCGACCGGTGAGTTGCGGATCGCGGGTGAACGCGTCAACGAACGCGCCCCCAAGGACCGCGACATCGCGATGGTCTTCCAGTCGTATGCGCTGTATCCGCACATGACGGTGCGCCAGAACATCGCGTTCCCGTTGACCTTGGCGAAGATGTCCAAGGACGAGATCAACACCAAGGTCGACGACGCGGCGCGGGTCCTCGACCTCACCCAGCATCTCGATCGCAAACCGGCGAACCTGTCGGGCGGTCAGCGTCAGCGTGTGGCGATGGGACGCGCAATCGTGCGCAGCCCGAAGGCGTTTCTCATGGACGAGCCGCTTTCCAACCTGGACGCCAAACTGCGCGTGCAGATGAGGACGGAGATCGCCCGTCTGCAGCAGCGGCTCGGTACGACAACGATTTACGTGACCCACGACCAGACCGAGGCGATGACGCTCGGCGATCGGGTAGTCGTGCTGCGCGGCGGAATCGTGCAACAGATCGGTGCGCCGCAGGAACTCTACGATCGTCCGAACAATCTGTTCGTGGCGGGGTTCATCGGGTCCCCGTCCATGAACTTCTTCCCCGGACAGTTGACGGCCGACGGTGTGAGCACGCCGATCGGCGATGTTCGCCTGCCCGCGGCGGCGCAGTCGAAGATCTCGGGCAGCGGCTCGGGCAAGGACGTCGTGGTCGGTATCAGGCCGGAACATTTCGAGGACGTGGCGCTGGTCGATGCAGCGCAGAAGCCGCACGGTGGGACGTTCACCGTCGACGTCGACGTGCTGGAATCGATGGGTTCGGACAAGTACGCGTATTTCCTCGCTGGTGGCCCCGCCGTCAATTCTCGTGAACTCGAGGAACTCGCCGCCGATTCGGGAACGGCCGTCGCTGGTGGCGGTCAACTGGTTGCCAGGCTCTCGTCCGAGTCCACGGTGGCCCAGGGCAGGTCTGTCGATCTGTGGTTCGATCCCGCCAAGATCGCAGTGTTCGACGGCGGTACGGGAGCCAATCTGCTGCTGTGACCTTTACCCGGGCAAGGTGACCGAATACGTCGCGTCCAGGGGGAGCGGTACCTGTTCGGGGCCGGGCGCTGCGTCGGCCGGCTCGGGTAGGGGGACCAGGCGGCCGAATTGTTCGTGGTGGGTGGAGGCCGGGGCGGCTTGCGCTGTCCCGGCGACCACGGCGATCGGCGCCGCTGCCAGGGCGCCGGCGACGGCAAATCGAGTGGCGATGCGGCGCTTGCTTGCTCGGGTCGAGATCATGAGCACTCCTGCGTGGTTTCGAGGTTCGGTGAATGCTGTGCCATTCACGGTATTGCGGGTTGATTGTGAAATCTCGTGTGCGAAGCTCATTCACAGGGAACTGGGATGGGCGGCACAGGAGGACAGATGAACGAATCCTCGGTACGAACCGAGCACCTGCCCGGCGGCCCGGACCTCGAGCGGATCTTGCGCGAACACGCCTACCGCGGTGCGTACCTCCAACTGACGGTGCGCGGCGCTCTGGTGCTGTTCATCGCCCTGACACTGATCTTCGTCCCGCCGATGAACGACGCGGGATGGTGTTTCGCGATTCTGGGCGCCTATGCCCTCTGGTCGGCAGCCGTGGCGCTGTGGATCCGCAAGGGCGGCACCGGCCCGGTGACGATGATCTGGCTCGGCTTGTTCGTCGACCTTGCCGTGCTCGCAACTCTGACATTGCTGACCGGTCTCGCGGCCGAGCAGAGTTGGACCGCCGACATCTTGAGCAACGGGCTCTTCGTCATTCCGGTTCTGGCGTGTACGCAACTGCGGACGGACGTGTGTGTCGGCGTCGTTGCCTGCACGATCGGGGTATTCTTCGTTTCCAGTTGGGCAACGATGACTTCGAACTCCGAGCCGTGGCCGTCGATCCTGCTGAGCACCATGGCCTTGGCCGGAGTGGGCGCGGGCGCAATCGGACTGACTCGGATTCAAAGATCACGCGTGCTGACCATCGGGCACCTCGTCGGGCATCGCACGAGCCTTCTTGCCGAGCTCATGGGGCTCGAGCAGCGTGAGCGCACGGAACTGTCGGAGCAATTACACGACGGGGCGCTGCAGTACGTCCTCGCGGCGCGGATGGATCTCGACGAATTGGCAGACAGCGCGGAGCCTGTCGCCCTGGCGCGAGCTGGGAAAGCGCTCGGTGAAGCGACAACGCTGTTGAGATCCTCCGTCTCGGAGTTGCATCCCACTGTCCTTGTTCACGTGGGTCTTGCCCGCGCAATCGGGGACCTCGCGCGATCGGCGCAGGGACGCGGCGGAGTGGTGGTCGACGTCGACACTTCGGGCTGGAACGACGATCTGCGCACGTCCGCGGACGACGTCCTGTTCGGCGCCGCACGAGAGCTGCTGGCCAACGTCGTCAAACATGCCGGTGCGCACAATGTTCGGATCGAGCTCGCACGACTGGACCACCGTGCGGTGCTGGTGGTCTCGGACGACGGCCGGGGGATCAGCGCCGATCGGATTGCCGAACGACGGGCCGCCGGCCACATAGGGCTGCTCTCGCACGAGTTGCGGGTGGTTGCTGCGGGTGGCTCGTTCTCGGTCGGGCCGGGTGAAGAGTCCGGAACCCTCGCGCGAGTCGAGATACCGTTCCAGATCGTCACCGAATCCGACCACGAGCGCTGAGGAGTTGTCGATGACACTGATCACCGATCGCGAGCTCAACCTGGCGACACTGGCGAGGCAGTTCCTGCTGCGGAGGGCCGAGGTCAGCGCGTTGGATGCGATCGAGCACCTGGCGGGTCTGCAAGCCCAGGCGCCGACGCCTCCCTATCTGGCACTGTGGGCGCGGCTGAAGAACTTTGCAGCAGAAGACCTCTCCACCCTTGTGGAGAAGCGCCAGGTGGTGCGGCTGGTTGCCATGCGGGGCACGGTTTTTGCTCTCTCGGCCGCGGATGCGGGCCCCTTCCGGGCCACGGTTCAGACGATCATGGAACGCGATCTCCACACCAACAGCACACAGCGTGCGGCGCTCACCGGGTTGGATCTCGACGCTCTGGCGCGGGCGGGACGGGACCTCGTAGCGGACGGGCCGCTCACCCAGATGCAGATGAGACCGATACTGGCAGAGCGCTTTCCCGGTCACGCGGCCGAGGGACTGGCGCACGGAGTTCGAGGACTTCTGCCGATGGTGCAGGTCCCACCGCGAGGCCTGTGGGGACGATCCGGAGTACCGGCACTGACGACCTTGGAGAATTGGCTTGGCACGGAAGTGAGTTCATCGCCGGATCCGGATGCGATGGTGCTTCGTTATCTGGCGGCCTTCGGGCCCGCCAGTGTGAAAGATGCGCAAGCGTGGTCAGGGCTCACGAGACTCGCCGAAGTCTTCGAGAGGCTACGTCCCGGCTTGATCACCTTTGTCAACGCGAAAGGGGCCGAGGTGTTCGACCTGCCGGACGCGCCACGACCGACCTCCGGAACACCGCCGGTCAGAATCCTTGCTCCGTTCGACAACATCCTGCTCTCGCACGCCGACCGCTCGCGAATCATGGACGAGCAGTACCGAACTCGCGTCTTCACCGTCAACGGCATCGTCAAGCCCGCCATCCTGGTGCGCGGAAAGGTGGTGGGATTCGCGACGGTGACGCCGGACAAGGAGACGGTCGAATTGGGCGCGACTCTGTTTGCGCAGCAACCGAAGACGGCGCTCGCATCCATCGAGAAGGAAGCGCGTGCGTTGCTGAAATTCATGCACCCGAAGATCCCGAACCGAGAGGTGCGGTTCGCTGTCGCTACGTAGCGGGCTTGTGCTTTCGCGGTGCTCGATCGCGTAGTTCGGCCACGATCTCGTCGTTCCACATGTGACGCCGCACCAGTCGGTACCGCTCCCGGGCGATCCACAAGTAGGCCTCGGCGTCGGTGTGCTCGGGCAACATGTCAGCACCCCGCAGCATTCGCACGACGGGCAGAAACTCCTCGCCGAACCAGCGGCGGGCGACGGTGTCTCGGCCGAGGAACTCACCCTTCTCCTGCATGAGCCGAAAACCCCACGCCTCCACACACTCACTGAGTTCGGCGTACTCCCACGGGTCGGTGACCTGGACGGCTTCGCGTTGTGAACCCTGCAGCGGAACGCGGGTGAGGAAGAGTCGACGATGATCCTTGATGAGCAGATCAGCGCGCTGAGTGATGCCTTCCGGCGAGATACGCGTGATGATCTCGGTGACGTACGCGTCGATTGTCTTCTGGTGCATCGCACACGCAATGGACACTCGGTGGTGCCCGTCGATCACGAAATGCATGGAGCCGACGCGATACAACTGAACAGGTGGTACCGATTCGCCGCGTCGTTGCGCCACCGCAAGTCGCTCCCAACGAGCGCGCGAGTGAGTGGACGTCGGACGGAAGTACCTGTCGAAATCACCTGTGCGGTCGACACTTCCGACGATCGATTCGATGGTGACGACCTGCAGCCCCAGAGACTTCTCGCCGACCTTGCCCAGAGCTGCGACAACCTCGTCGAACGGCAGGATCGCGTTGACGTCGTCGGGTTCGCGTCGTAGCCAACTGACCAGACGTGCCACGTCGGCACGTCGACGCTGACGAGCGAAGTCGTTCTCCGCGTCGGCTGTGGGAAATCCGGTGTCACGAGCCATGTCGGCGCCTCACGATCGTCGGCGGAGTACCTGGGGAAATCTCCATCAGCGTGAAGCCGACGGTATTGAGCACGATAGTCCGGCCTACCTCCAGATCGAGAGGGGTTCGCCCGTGCGGGTGGATGTGTCCGTGGACCATCACCGTCGGATCGAGGTTGCGAATCAAAGGCGTGAAACATTCGAACCCTCGATGTGGCCGATCCTCGGCGTCGCCGACACCGCGGGCGGGACTGTGGGTGAGCAGCACATCCACGCCCGCCCGGCCGCCGGGAAGCCGCGATTGCCAGGCGTTTCGCCAGGTGAGCGAGCGAGCGCGTCGGCTCTGCTGGCGCTCGGACCACTGATTGGGACCCGTGTTGTATCGGATGGAACCGCCGAGGCCGGCGATCCGCAGACCGGCGACGGTCACGATGCGTCCGTCGGCGTTGACTGCGCCGGTCGGCCCTGGCCACTGCGCCGGCATCCCTGCCCGCATCCAACCGGATCTCTTGTTCGAATATCCGGACAGATCGGCGTCGTGGTTGCCGGGAACGAACACGCACGGCGCATTCAGCTGATCGGACAGGTACTCCAGATACGCAAACGGCAGATCGCCTGCGCCGAGGATCACGTCGACTCGGAGTGAACGAACCTGACTGCTCCACAGGAATTCGACAGTCTCGTCGCTGACAGCGAGAACGGAGACCATTTCGATGACGCTACCGCCACCGCGAGGTATCTGCGCTGCGAACCTCGCGGGCACGGTGTTTAGATGGACGAGTGTCAGACAGCGTCGTATCTTCCGTCCGGGCCCATCTCGTCAGCAGCATCGAGGGGCCGGACCCCACCGCGGCCTCGGTGACGTTCCTCGGTGTCGAACCGCTGGACGTGCTGCGTTTCGAATCACCCGACGGCCTGGTCCGCTACGTCACACTGGGGTGCTCGCGTCATCCGATGGGCGACCCCAACGAACTGGTCGCAGACCCCACACGCGGACCCCGCGCCGAGTTGGTACTCACGCTGCGCGGTGGCACCGGTGTGGCGTCAGGTGTGGCCAGGACGCTCGCGGTGCTGGCCGCGGCGCCGTCCGTCGAAGGCGTCGTGCTGCTCGAGGACGCACTGTTGGACCTGGGCGAGCCGCTGTGGAAGGACACTGCGTTCACGGCGGTGCTTCTCGGTGACAGCGGGATCGAAGACCTGACGCTGCCGGAGCCGTTCGACCCGGTGCGCTTCCTTGGTGTGGTCCCCCTGACCGGTACCGAAGCCGCCTGGGTGCGTCTGCGCGGCGCGGAGGCACTGAGGGAAGCGTGGACCGAGGCGGGGATCGACATCCGCGATCCGCACCGTTCCGCTGCCTCGCTCTAGCTGCGCTGGCGCTTTGTCCGTCAGATCATTCGGCGTGCACGAGGATGTCCGCCAAGTTCTCGAGACTTACCCGAACCGTCCGTGAAAATGCTTTCGTGACGATCGGGTCGGCCATCTTGCCGAATACTCCTCCCAGGCCGCTTTCGCTGTCGAGTCGGTAGGTGACCCGAGTGCCGTCACCGACTTCTTCGCAGGTCGTGGTCTGCGAGAAGCTGACCGGACTTTCGACGGACGTCGATTTCGACGATCTCGGTGGGTCGTACTCGGTGAATTCGGATGTCCACTCGAGACGCTTGCCCAGGATTCGCGAGACACCGTGCCAGCGGCTTCCCACGCCCATCGGGCCGTCGGTGATCTGTTTGCACTCGACCATCGAATTCTCCCAGTTGGGCCAGTTCTCGGCGACGGCGATGTACTCCCAGACGTCCTTGGGTGGCAACGCGATCTCCACGGATTGCTCGACTGTAGGCATGGTTGCTCCTCCACTTCTCCTTGGATCTGAATTTGCTTGTCGCAAAATGGATTTCGGGAACGGAATGAAAATGCGTACCCATATCCATTGTCCGCCTGCGACGGTGGCAAGTACAGGGAGTCAGCGTGCAAGGTTCACAGCCAGTTGTTGCGACGGAAGAGAAAGAACAAGCCGACACACACCGACGCGATGAGGAACAGGATGGACTGATAGCCGTACTTGTAACCGAGTTCCGGCATGTTCTCGAAGTTCATCCCGTAGATACCGGCAACGCCGGTCGGCACGGCGGCGATAGCGACCCACGCGGAGATCTTGCGCATGTCGGTGTTTTGCTGCACCGCGATCTTCGCGAGTGCGGCGTCGACCAGCGAACTCAACACCTCGTCGTATTCCGAGATACGTTCGGCCACGATCGTGTGGTGATCTCGTACGTCACGGAAGTATCGCCGGATCTCCTTCGGGACGAGGCCGCCCGCGGGCTGGGTCAGCTGGAGCAGTGGCAATCCGAGTGGAGTGACCGAGCGTCGTAGTTCGACGATTTCACGTTTGAGCAGGTAGATGTGCTCGACGGCAACGGTGTTCCGCGGGTTGAACACCAACTCTTCCATGCTGTCGACGTCCTGTTCGACGAGTTGGATGACGGAGAGATAGCTGTCTACGACGTGGTCGGTGATCGCGTGCAACACCGCGAACGGGCCCATGGTGAGGCGCTCGGGGTTCTGCTCGAGTGACTTGCGCACGCTTGCCAGTTCGGAGTGATCCCCGTGCCGGACGGTCACCACGAAGTCGGGGCCGACGAACACCATGATCTCGCCGGTTTCGACGATCTCGCTCGCCGTCGCGACGGACTCGTGCGGCACGTAGACGACCGTGCGCAGCACCAGGAACATGACGTCGTCGTAGCGTTCGAGTTTCGGGCGCTCGTGTGCATGGACGGCATCCTCGACCATCAGCTCGTGGAGTCCGAAAGTTGCTGCTACATCTTGCATCTGACCTTCGTCGGGAGCGTGCATGCCCACCCAGACGAACGCGTTGTCGCGACTACGAACCTCGGCCAACGCAGCGCGGTGCGTGTACTTGCCCGGCAACCGCACGCCGTCCACGTAGACCGCGCAGTCGACGATCGCGCGGGCTGCCGGAACGGGGATCTTGGGCGCATCGGCTTGCGTCGATTTGCCGTTCGACCAATTCGGCAGTGACGGCATGGTTGGCACGCTCGCTCCTTCTCGGTCTGTAATGCAGTGGAACGGCAGGGGAACGGCACTACAGCGACACCTGATCGAATTGCGCTGCCGCTGCGGCGTAATCGTACGTCAGCTTCCGGCTCGCCCACCGGAGCGCGATGAAGTTGCCGATTGCTGACACACTGGAACAGTGCGAATAGACCTTCACACCCACTCCAACGCATCGGACGGCACCGATACCCCGGCTGCCCTCATGCGCGCCGCAGCCGACGCCGGACTCGACGTCGTCGCCATCACCGATCACGACACGACTTCGGGCTGGGCCGAGGCGGCGCAGGCCTTGCCGGCCGGCGTCAGCCTGGTTCGTGGGATGGAGATGTCGTGCGAAGGTCGAGGTGAGCGTGGTTGGCCGGTCGCTGTACATCTGCTTGCGTACCTGTTCGATCCGACGCACCCCGAATTCGCAAAAGAACGTGAGCGACTGCGCGCCGAACGCGTCGAACGTATCCGGGTGATGACGACCATGATGGCGCGTGACGGTCTGCCCGTCGATCCCGATCAGATCCTCGCCGACGCCGGTCCGTCAGTCGGACGCCCGCACGTCGCAGCGGCCCTGATGCGAGCGGGAGTGGTGTCGAGCATCAGTGAGGCTTTCTCCGACCTGTTGTCCAGTCGAGGGCGATACGACGTTCCCAAGTACGACACTCCGCTCGAGTACGCCGTCGAACTGGTGGCAGCGGCCGGGGGAGTAACTGTCCTTGCGCATGGACGGGCGCGTTCGCGCGGCGGATTGCTTGCGCTCGACCACATCCGTGATCTGGCCGAGCTGGGTCTCGGGGGTCTCGAAGTCGATCACCCGGACCATCGCAGCGACGATCGTGACGTCCTGCGCCGCCTGGCTGTCGACCTCGGTTTGGCAGTCACCGGATCCTCTGACTACCACGGCGAGAACAAGACGATCGGACTCGGCGACGAGCTCACGGACGAGGCCGAGTTCGACAAACTCGTCTCGGCTGCCACCGGCGTGGAGGTACTGGGGCGCTGATGCTCGACACCACGCTCTACCTCACCGTGTTCATCACGCTGTTCGTGATCATGGACCCGCCCGGAGTCATCCCGGTGTTCTTGTCACTGGTCGGCCGCAAAAGCCGTGAAGATCGCAACCGAGCGGCATGGCAGGCCCCCGCCGTCTCCCTGGCGGTCATCTCGGTCTTTGCCATCGGCGGTCAGGCGATCCTCAACTACCTCCACATCGGCATTCCGGCGTTGCAGGGCGCCGGCGGATTGCTGCTGCTTCTCATCGCACTCGAACTGCTGACCGGAAAGGCCTCCAACCGTCCGCAGGGAGCCGACGACGTCAACGTCGCACTCGTTCCTCTGGGAACGCCGATGATGGCCGGTCCCGGTGCGATAGCGGCCGTCATCGTCTTTGTCGCCCAGGCCGACGGTGAAGCGGCGTCGTATCTGGCGATCGCGTTGGCGATTCTGTCCATCCACCTCGTGCTGTTCGTGGTCCTGCGCTTCTCGACCGCACTGATCCGGATACTGGGCGAGGGTGGCATCAGTCTGCTGGCACGCATCGCCGGTCTTCTGCTCGCCGCCATCGCGGTTCAACTCATTGCGGAATCAGTCCGCGGATTCGTCGCGGGAGCGTAAGAGATGACATACGACGACAGGTACGACCGGAACGACAGGTACGAGGACGACTACCAGTACCAGGAATATCAGGACTATCAGTACGAAGACGATTACGACTATCCCGCCGACAAACGACAATGGCTGCTGGTCCGCGCTCTACGCGCCCTGAGTGGCACCGTGGCGGCCGGAATCGTGGTCTTGACACTCGTGATCATCGGTTCGGCATATCTGGGCGGCAACCGCGGATTCCCGGGTCCGGGAACAACGTCGATCACCGCGCACATTGCGGCCTCGGTGGTTGCTCTCGCCGCGCAGATCTGGTGCGACCGCAGGCGGGGTATCGCGGCGGTTGCCGGATCGGTGGTCGTGCTCGTGGTGGCAGGGCTGTTGTTGGTGACGCAGTGGTGGGGATGACTGGGTGGGGATGACACGGTGGGGATGACTGGGTGGGGATGACACGGTGGGGATGACGGCTCGGGTTCGAGTGTGGTGAGGAATCCGACCGCTTGGAGGATTTGATTGTGATCCGACTCTGGTGGCAAACTGGAGTTACTTCGAGGCGGCGCCACAGCCCGGCCCCGAAGTGCAGGTTTCGTCAGAATTTCTCCCGAAACCTAGATTGCATGGATACGCCAGGGCTCACCCGCCCCACACCATGACGCTTCGGATGTATTGCGGCCCACTTTCTCGCGCACGCCGAATGCTCTTCTTCTCAGTAGTCGTTCGCGGAAGAAATGATCTCTGACCGTTGTGAACGTAGTTTCGCAGCGGTCCGAAGGATTACTTCCCAGTAACCCAGCCCCGCTTGAGGCTGGACTAATCAGGAGTGTCATCGTGTCCCTCGTGACTGAAGCCATCAACGTACCCAAGGTCGAGTTGACCGACGAAGAAATCTTTGCCGCTCACGTCGGTGGCAAGCTCTCGGTCGAGACCACAGCACCGCTCGATACGCAGCGGGCCCTCTCGATCGCCTACACGCCGGGTGTTGCTCAGGTGAGCCGCGCCATCGCTGCAGACGAAACCCTCGCCGATCGATACACGTGGACCAACCGACTCGTCGTCGTGGTCAGCGACGGCACCGCGGTTCTCGGACTCGGCGACATCGGCCCCCGCGCGTCGCTGCCCGTCATGGAGGGCAAGTCGGCGCTGTTCAAGAACTTTGCCGGACTGAACTCCATTCCGCTGGTTCTCGACACCAAGGATCCCGACGAGATCGTCGAGACACTCATCCGACTGCGTCCGAGCTTCGGCGCGGTCAACCTCGAGGACATCTCGGCGCCGCGTTGCTTCGAGATCGAGAAGCGCGTCATCGAAGCTCTCGACTGCCCCGTCATGCACGACGATCAGCACGGAACCGCCATCGTGGTCCTCGCGGCACTCAAGGGCGCCGTGAAGGTCCAGAGCCGCGACATCACCACACTCAAGGTCGTCATCTCCGGCGCCGGCGCTGCGGGTGTTGCCTGCGCGAACATCCTGCTCGCCGCCGGAATCAGCGACGTCATCGTGCTGGACTCGAAGGGCATCATCTCGGGTGAGCGCAGCGACCTCAACGACGTGAAGGCAGAACTCGCGGCCCGCACAAATCCCCGTGACCTGCATGGTGGTGCCATCGAGGCTCTCGAAGGTGCTGACGTGTTCCTCGGTGTCTCGGCGGGCAAGATCCCCGAGGAGCTCATCGCTTCGATGGCTCCCGAGTCGATCGTGTTCGCACTTTCCAACCCGGACCCGGAGATTCACCCCGAAACCGCGTCGAAGTACGCGGCGATCGTGGCGACGGGCCGTAGTGATTTCCCGAACCAGATCAACAACGTTCTTGCCTTCCCCGGTGTCTTCAAGGGCGCGCTCGACGCCGGCGCCCGTCGCATCACCGAAGGTATGAAGCTCGCTGCCGCCGAGGCAATCCTGTCGGTGGTCGGCGACGAGTTGGCGGCGGACAAAATCGTCCCCAGCCCACTCGACCCTCGCGTGGCACCCGCAGTAGCGGAAGCCGTCGCGGCCGCAGCGCATGCTGAGGGCGTGACCAGCTAAGAGGGACTACGAAAGCCCCGATCGGAACCCGCACACAAGGTTCCGATCGGGGCTTTTTCGTGTGTACCGAGAGCTACAGACGAGTGAGGTCGGGTGTTCGGCGTAGCCTGCCGGTCCCGGGAACCGATGCCCAGACCACCAGCGCCAGTAAGCCGTCCACGACGAGAGCCACAACCGCGACCAGGATTGCGCCGACGACCACTCGGTCGTACTTGTAGAGCGCGAGACCGTCGAAGATGTACCGGCCGAGGCCGCCGAGGTTGACGTAGGCGGCGACCGTTGCCGTGGCAATCACCTGCAGTGTCGCGTTACGCAGTCCGCCGAGAATCAATGGCAGCGCATTGGGTATCTCGACGCGGAAGAGCACTTGGAGTTCGGTCATACCCATTGCCCGTGCGGCCTCGACGACGCCGCGGTCGACGCTGGCGATTCCGGCGTACGTGCCGGCGAGTAGTGGGGGAATACCAAGAATGACGAGGGCGAGAATCGGCGGCATCACTCCCAGACCCATGAGAAGAACGAGGAAGGTCAGCAGGCCGAGAGTGGGCAGTGACCGCAGTGCGTTGACCAGACTGACGACCACGATCTCACCGCGACGCAGATGGCCGATGAGTAATCCGATGGGCACCGCGATCACAGCCGAAAGTGCCACGGCCAGAACGCTGTACCAGAGGTGCTGGAGGATGCGGGTGCCGATTCCGGTGTCGCCGCTCCAATTTCCGGGATCGACGATGAAGTCCCAGGCCCCGGTGAAGATGCTCATACGGGTTCCCCCTCGGCTGACAGGACGGCGGGAACCTTCGACGAGGTCGACGTTCTGGTCCACGGGGTCAGGAATCGGCCGATCAGATACAGGATCAGATCGAGCGCCAGTGCCAGCACGACGATCGCGATGATGCCCGCAACGATCTGGTCGGGATAGTCGCGGTCGTAGCCTTGTTTGAACAGGACTCCAAGCCCGCCGATTCCTATCAGAGATCCGACTGACACCAGCGAAATATTGGTAACGGCAATAACTCTGATGTTCGCGATCATCACCGGCAGCGCCAATGGCAACTCGACCGTCAGAGCGCGTCGTAGTGGTGTGAAACCGACGGCGGTGGAGGCGTCGATGACGTTGTCCGGCACCGAGTCGAGTGCTTCGGGTACTGCCCGGATGAGCAGTGCCGTCGCATACACGCTGAGTGCGATCACGACGTTGAGAGGATCAAGGGTCTTGAGTCCGAACAACTGGGGGATGGTGACGAACAGCGCGAGCGACGGAATCGTGAACGCAATGCTCGCCAGGGTCAACGTGATTCGGCGCAGCCATCTGACGTTGCGGATCGCTGTTCCGACCGGAACGGCAATCAGGAGACCGATCAGCAAAGGAAGCAGTGCCAGATACAGATGGGTCTTCGAGTAATCCACGACCGTCGAGAAATTGTCGATGAGCCAGCGCATGCCGCTACGCCCCGAATCCCTCGGTAAAGGCGACGCGGTTGCGTTCCTCGTCCTCGCGTCGACGCTGATCTGCCAATTTCGCCACGACTTCGGAACCGAGGATCCCGCCGATGACCGCGCCCTCGCCGTCGACGGCAACGCCGATACCGGAAGGCGACGAGATTGCCGCATCGAGTGCTTGGCGGAGATCGCCGCCGGGGGAGAACAGCGAACCACCGGCAGACGTCGACTGAGCAAGGGTTCGTCCCGAGCGCAGGCCTTCGACGCCGGTCACGTCGATCCATCCCTGCGGAGTTCCGTTGTCCGTGACCACGAGAACCCATTCGCCCAATTCGAGACGCAGAGCCTTCAATTCGTTCTCGACGGCCGTGCGTACAGGGTGCAACGGAACCTCGTCGGCAGCGCGGAACGACAATCCCCGATAGCCGCGATCGCGTCCGACGAATCCGGCGACAAAATCCGTTGCCGGTGCGGCCAACACGTCGCGAGGTGCCGCAACCTGCTGAAGCCGCCCGCCGGGACCGAAGACGGCAATGTGATCACCGAGTTTGACTGCCTCGTCGATGTCGTGGGTGACAAAGACGATCGTCTTCTTCAGTTCGCTTTGAAGACGGAGCATTTCGGTCTGCAGATCCTCACGCACCACCGGGTCGACGGCGCTGAAGGGCTCGTCCATCAACAGGATCGGCGGATCGGCAGCCAATGCTCGCGCAACTCCCACACGTTGTTGCTGCCCACCCGAGAGTTGCCCGGGATAGCGGGTGGCAAGGGAGATGTCCAGACCGACTCGTTCGAGTACCCCCAACGCGGCTTTGCGCGCTGCGCGGCGGGACTCACCGCGCAGTACCGGAACTGTTGCGACGTTGTCGATCACGGTGCGATGCGGAAGCAAGCCGGCGTTCTGGATGACGTACCCGATGCCGAGACGCAGCTTCACCGCGTCGGTCTGGGCGATGTCACGACCGTCGACGAAGATCTTGCCCGACGTCGGTGTGATCATCCGGTTGATCATGCGCATCGACGTCGTCTTGCCGCACCCGGACGGCCCCACGAACACCGTGAACGACTCGGCCTCGATGGTGAGATCGAGACGGTCGACGGCGGTTGTGCCGTCCGGATACTGCTTGGTGACGCCCTCGAAGGTGATCACGTGACTACGAGACCGGCTTGTCGAGGCCCTGCGCCGTCACCCACGCCTTGGCCGCCGCTGCCGGCTCCGTCTTGGTGTCGCCGGACACCTGGACGTTGAGTGCCAACAACTCTTCGGTGGTGAGCTTGGCGGACACCGCATCGAGGACTGTCTTCAACTTGTCGGAAGACTTCGACGCGCGCAGCACCGGCACCACGTTCTGAGCCGGGAAATTGTTCTTCGGGTCTTCGAGAACCACGAAGTTGTTCTCCGGGATGGAGGCCGACGTCGTGAAGATGTTTGCCGCGGTGATGTCGCCGGAGGAGAGAGCCTTCACGGTTGCCGGTCCGCCGCCGTCGGCGATCGGAACGAAGTTGGCTGCCGAGATGTCGAGGCCGTAATTGGACTTCAAACCGGGCAATCCGGCTGGACGTTCCTGGAACTCGGCCGGAGCACCGAACTTGACCTCGGCGGAATGCGGAGCCAGATCGGCGATCGTCTTCAGGTTCCACTTGTCAGCGGTTTCCTTCGTGACGACGACGGCGTCCTTGTCCTCGGCGGATGCAGGCGTCGCAATTGCCAATTCCGACCCGAGAGCTGCGGGAAGAGCAGCGAGGACGTCAGCGGAGCTGGTGGCCGTGCTGTCGGGATCCAAGTACTGCAGGAGATTTCCCGTGTAATCCGGAATGACACTGATGGACCCGTCCTTGAGTGCCGGAATGTACGCCTCGCGGCTGCCGACGTTGAACGACGTGGACACATCGAACCCGTTGACACGCAGTGCTTCGGCGTAGATGTTGGCGATCGTCTCGGATTCGGTGAAGTTGGCGGAGCCGACGACGATCGCGTTGGGATCGCTGTTGGAGTCACCGTCGCTGCTACCGCACGCTGTCAGTGCAGTCAGAGAGACAACGGTTGCCGCGGCTACGAGCCAACGGTTGGAACGAAATCGTGAGGTGCGCATGAGCGTCCTTCCGGTTTTTCGGGCGTCCCGTGTTTCGGGCGTCGGAAACCATTCCCTTGTGGCGAAGCCACCCGAGTGACTTCGACGGCGCCGCCACCGAGTGGCTGCGTCAGGACTGGTTACCGCGCATCGCCCGACAAGTGTAACGATAGGTACCGACATGGCACGGTTTTCGATCCATGGGATTGGATGTGAGGATTTCGGTGAAGAGCACACGCACGAAGTATTCGACTGTTGTTGCAGCACTGATGGTCCTGCCGATTCTCAGCGGATGCGCAAACGGTGATTCGGTGGTAGAGGGTGCCGAAGCGGAGTCTCGTGACCAGATCGTGGTGGCTGCTGACGCATCGGTGGAGAGTTCGGTGTTGGCCGAGGTGTATTCGACGGTGCTCTCCTCCTCCGGCCTGTCGGCTCGCGTCGAATCGGTGGGTGGTGGCCGAAACCAATCACTCGAGGCTCTGGACGCAGCGCGAGTCACTTTGGTGCCCGAGTTCACCGGCGCGCTGCTCGATCACTACGACCCGTCATCCCCGGCCCGCAAGGCCGACGACGTCTTCGAAGCCTTGAGTCGCTCTCTGCCGGAGGGTCTTTCGGTCTCCGACTATGCGATGGCCGAAGATCGTGCGGTCCTCGCACTCGACACCGGATACGCACAGTCGTTGGGAGCGAAGACGATAGAAGCCTTTGCTCCTTCGTGTGCCGCGGCGAGGCCGCTCGTCTCCGCGAGATTCGTCGAGGACGGGGCAGTGGAACAGTTGGCCGAGGGCGCCGAGTGTGTCTTCGCCGGTGTCGATCAGGCAACGCCGGCAGACGTACCCGGTGCACAAGTATTCGGAACCACGACGCTGTCGGCGTTGGCACAATCCGATGCCGTCACAGTGCTCGCTGATTCGAATCACGTTCTGGCTGCGCAGAATGTCGTTCCGCTCTTTCGAGCGGGCGCACTGGGAGATTCGGCTGTCAAGGCGCTCAGCGTCGTTGCCGGTGAACTGTCCACCACCGATCTCGCCGCAATGATCGAGCAGGTGCGGACCGGCAAGGCGTCAGCCTCGGAAGTCGCCCGCACCTGGTGGGACACCCGTCAGTGACATGGACGGGTGTCCCACCCGTCAGTGACATGGACGGAGTGGGCCACCCGTCAGTGACTGTTCGAGCCCACTGCTGAACTCGAATCATCCTTGGCACGAATCAGTTTCGATGCGATGAACTGGCCGAGGTCGGAAACGGCGTCTGCGGCTTCCTTCACCAGTGACGCCTGTGCGTGAGCCACGTGCCACAGTCGCGCGTACTCCACCAGGGACACGTCGACGCCGGCAGCGGAGAGCTTGTCGGTGAACGTCATGATCTGCGGGTAGAGGACTTCCTCGGAACCGACGTGAATCCTGGTGGGCGGCAACCCGTCGAGCTTGCCGTGCATCGGCGCGTAGCCAGGATCAGTACGGTCGCCTCCGGCAAGGTAGGCGTCAGCGGCGTCGAAGGACCACGCTGTGTTGACCACCAGGTCGGCCTTTTTGGTGGCACCCCGATCGCCGGGATCGACCCACGGTGAGATCAGTGCAAGCGCGCCGGGGGTCACGCCGTGACGCTCGATCAGACGGATAGCGGTCGCCGCGGCCAGGCCGCCACCGGCCGAATCGCCGGCGATGGCAACGCGGTCTTCCGAATAGTCGAACTCGGTGACCAACTGCATGAAGGCTGAGACCGCGTCGTCGAGAGCGGCGGGATACGGATTCTCCGGCGCGAGACGGTAGTCCAAGGTGAAGACCGCACTGGACGACTCACGGGCGAGATGAGCTGCGAGAGAACGGTGTGTGGACAGCGAACCCAGCGTGTACGCCCCGCCATGCAGGTAGAGAACTGCGGTGGGGCGCTCGGTTGCGCCGACGGTGATCTTCTCTGCCGGTCGGCAAGCCAGCTCCAACGGGCGCACGACGGCGCCCGCTGGAACCTGCTGTAGCGGTGCCCCGGCCTCGAGCAACAGACGTTGAATCCGATACGGCAGCCGCGAGTTGAAAGCCAGACGGAAGTACGGCTTCAACAAGAATGCGACCACGGGCAGCGGAAGGGTGAACGTGCTCACCGGCAGGGCTCCTGACTCTTTATGCGAACTGCGCTGTGAAACGAACTGCGCTGTGAAACGAACTCAGCTGGACTTGGGCATCATTCGGCCGGCGACGATCGCGACGATGCGCTGGTAGCCCGATCCTACGAGGCGAACCCAGGCGTCGAGTGCGATTGCGTCCATCCCGATGAGAACTCGCGGCTTGCTCTTGCGAACACCGTTGACGATCGTCTTGGCGGCGTCCTCCGGTGTGGTGCGTGCGAGCTTGCGGTCGAAGAACTCGGAGAAGACCGCAAGATCTTCACCCGGGCCTGCGGTGGCGTTGCGTGCGATGGCCGTCTTGATTCCGCCCGGGTGCACACAGGTCACCTTCACCGGGTGCTTGGCGATCAGCATTTCCTGGCGAAGCGACTCGGTGAAACCGCGAACGGCGAACTTGGCCGAGTTGTATGCGCTCTGACCCGGCATCGACAGCAGACCGAAGAGGCTCGACACGTTCACGATGTGCCCGTCACCGGAGGCGATGACGTGGGGAAGGAATGCCTTGGTGCCGTTGACAACTCCCCAGAAGTCTACGTCCATGACACGTTCGAAGTCCTTGAACTCGGACTTCTCGAAGGTGCCGTGGTAGGCGATTCCGGCGTTGTTGTAGATCTGGTTGACCTTGCCGAAATGGGCGACAACCGCGTCGGCGTACTCGAGAACCGCTTCGCGCTGGGTGACGTCGAGATGGTCCGACTTCACCTCGGCGCCGATGGCTTCCACCAGACGCGTTGTCTCGGCGAGCCCGATGGTGTCCACGTCGGAGATTGCCAACTTGGCGCCCTGGCCGGCCAGGTTCAGTGCTAGTGCGCGACCGATGCCCGATCCCGCTCCGGTGATGACTACGACCTTGCCTGCAAAATCACTCATTGTGCTACTGCCTTCTCGTCGTCGAGGTCGATCTGTGAAGTGGTCGCGGTACCGACGGCGCCAAGATCCGAGGTGGCGACGCTGCGGTATGCCGCGAGGTCGAAATGCTTGGTGGCATTGCGGAACTGGAAGGTGAAGCCAGGCCACAGGGTGGTGTTGTTTCCGTGCTTGTCCATGTACCAGCTGGCGCAACCGCCGTTGTTCCACACGCTCTTGGACATAGCTGCCTGCAGGTCCTTGTTGTACTTGTCCTGCTTGTCCTTGCGCACCTCGATGGTGCCGATGTCGTACTTGTCGATGGTGGCGATCGCGTCGACCAGGTAGTTGATCTGCGACTCGATCATGAAGACCATCGATGAATGTCCGAGGCCGGTGTTGGGTCCGACGAGGAAGAACATGTTGGGGAAGTTGGCAACTGCCGCGCCCTTGTATCCCTGCATGCCGGTCTCTTCGAAGACCTCGGCGAGCGAGCGTCCGTCCTTGCCGAAGATTCCCGCGAAGGTGGGGGAGTCGGTGACGTGGAATCCGGTCGCCACGACGATGGCATCGATCTCACGCGTGGTGCCGGTCTTCGAAACGATCCCGTTGGCGGTGACCTCCTCGATGCCTTCGGTCACCAGGTCGACATTGTCCTGGGCGAGGGTGGGGAAGTAGTTGTTCGAGATCAGCATGCGCTTGCAGCCGATCTGGAAGTTGGGCATGACCTTCTTGCGAAGATCCTCGTCCTTGATCTGGGCCTTCAGGTGACGCTCGGCGGCGAACTGCAACGGCTTCATGAAGACCGGCGCCTTGGCCAGGCCGACGACCTGCGTCTCTCGCATCCAGTAGATACCGGTGCGGCACAACTTCTGGAAGCCGGGGAGGTACTTGAACGCGAGGTGCTCGATCTTGGTGTACTCGCGGTCTGCGCGGGGCAGGATCCACGGCGCCGTGCGCTGGTACACGTCGAGATGCGAGACCTTCTTGCCGATGGCCGGCACGATCTGGATGGCCGAGGCGCCGGTTCCGATGACGGCCACACGCTTGCCGGTCAGATCGGCGTCGTGGTTCCAACGCGAGGAGTGGAAGATCTCGCCCTTGAAGCCGTCGATGCCCTTGATGTCCGGAAGTGAAGGCTCACACAATGCGCCGACGGCCGAGACGACGATCTTTGCGACGAATTCGCCCTTGTTGGTGCTGACGTGCCACCGAGCAGACGCCTCGTCCCAGCGTGCGGAGAGAACATCGCAGTCGAAGATGTGCTTGTCGAGCACCTTGTGGCGGTTGGCCACCGACTGGATGTACTTGTAGATCTCGGGCTGAGTGGAGAAGGAGCGCGTCCACTCCGGATTGAGTGCAAAAGAGTACGAGTACAAATGCGACGGCACGTCACACGCGGCGCCCGGGTAGCTGTTGTCACGCCAGGTTCCGCCGACGTCGTTGCCGCGCTCGAGAACGACGTAGTCCGTGATGCCGGCCTGTGCCAGTTTGATCGCCGCACCGAGACCGGCGAAACCACTGCCGATGATCAGTGTGCCGACGTGGCGAGTATCCGCGGCAGGTGCTGAGGTATCTGTAACTGGAAGACTCATGTAGGGAACGATATGCCTTTATTGAGTCACGGTCAATAGCTTATTGACGAATATTCAGTAGTCTATTGGGCATGGACGCAGTAAAGCGAACGCGGCTCGACCCTGCGCAACGCCGAGCGCAACTCATCGACCTCGGGGCGCGGATGCTGGCCGAACGGCCGCTCGAACAGATTTCCGTCGAGGACATCGCCGATCAGGCTGGTGTCTCGCGGGGGCTTCTGTTCCACTACTTCGCGTCGAAAAGCGAGTTCCATCTGGCGATCGTCCGACACAGCAGTGAACAGATGCTCCAGCGCACCGAGCCGAGCGAGTCGGACGATCCGATGCTCACCCTCCGCTCGGTGCTGGCGTCGTACGTCGACTACGTGACCGAGAACCGCAATACCTACGTCTCGCTGCTCCGGGGGACCGCCAGCGGGGATCCGCAGATGCGTGAGGTGTTCGAGCAGACTCGCGACATCATGGCCAAGAGAACCCTCGATCAGCTCCCGAAGATCGGCCTGACTCGAACACCTCAGGTGGAGTTGGCCGTTCGCGGTTGGATCGCGTTTGTCGAGGAAGCCACCATCAGTTGGCTCCGAGCGCCCGCCATCACCCGCGAGGAACTGATCGACCTGACGGTTCAGTCGTTACCTGCGTTGGCACTGGCCGCCGTCGGCTTCGATGCCGGGCCGGATCTGGGTCTGCTGCAATCGAATTGACGTGAACGCAGAAAGGCCGGGCCCCACACTCCTTGCGGAATGTGGGGCCCGGCCCTTGTCAAATTACAGAGATCAGTTGGTCGGCAGGAACGCCTCGTCCAAGATCTCCTGCTGCTCCACCGCGTGGACCTTGCTCGATCCCGAAGAGGGAGCGGACATCGGACGACGCGAGATGCGCTTGATACCGGTCAAGGTCTCCGGCAGAAGGTCCGGCAGAGCCAGCCCGAGGAACGGCCACGCACCCTGGTTTGCGGGCTCTTCCTGGACCCAACGGAACTGATCCGCATTCGGGTAACGGTCCAGGGTCTCCTTGAGGCGACGCTTCGGCACGGGGTAGAGCTGCTCCATGCGCACGATGGCGATGTCGTCACGCTCGTCCTTGTGCTTCTTCGCCAGGAGTTCCCAGTACAGCTTGCCGCTGACCAGCAGAACCCGCTTGACCGATTCGCGTGCGCTTTCGCCGCTCTCGTATGCCGGCTCCTCGAAGACCGAACGGAACTTGCCCGTCGTGAAGTCCTCGACGTTGCTGACGGCAGCCTTGTTACGCAGCATCGACTTGGGCGTGAAAACCACCAGCGGACGGCGGATGCCGTCGAGGTGATGGCGACGCAGCAGGTGGAAGTAGCTGGCCGGAGTCGACGGAACCGCAACGGTCATCGAGCCTTCTGCACACAGCTGAAGGAAACGCTCGATGCGACCGGAGGTGTGGTCCGGACCCTGACCCTCGTGACCGTGCGGCAGGAGCAGCACGACGTCGGAGAGCTGACCCCACTTGGCCTCACCCGAAGAGATGAACTCGTCGATGATGGTCTGCGCGCCGTTGACGAAGTCACCGAACTGCGCTTCCCACAGGACCAGAGCGTCGGGGTTACCGACCGAGTAGCCGTACTCGAAGCCCAGACCTGCGTACTCGGTGAGTGCGGAGTCGTAGACCATGAACTTGCCGCCGTTTTCGGCGTCGGCAGCGATCTTGGCGATCGGGCTGTACTCGTTGCCGGTCTTGCGGTCGATGAGGACCGAGTGACGCTGCGTGAACGTTCCTCGCTTGGAGTCCTGACCCGCGAGGCGGATCAAGGCACCCTGCTCGGCCAACGAGCCGAACGCGAGCAATTCTGCGAACGCCCAGTCGACATGTCCCTCACGGGCCATCTCGCGGCGCTTCTCGGCAACCGGCTTGACGCGCGGGTGAACGGTGAAGCCGTCGGGGACGTTGACGAACGCATCACCGATGCGCTCGAGGACCTCGGGAGCGACAGCCGTGGTCAGGCGAGCCGGGGGAGTCTGGTCGAGTTCGACGGACTCGGACGGTTCGGGCTGGAACTTCTCGAGTTCACGGACCTCGTTGAAGACCCGTTCGAGCTGGCCCTGGTAGTCGCGAAGTGCGTCTTCGGCTTCCTTGAGCGAGATGTCACCGCGGCCGATGAGGGACTCGGTGTAGCTCTTACGAACGCTGCGCTTGGTGTCGATGACGTCGTACATGGCCGGCTGGGTCATCGACGGGTCGTCGCCCTCGTTGTGACCGCGACGGCGGTAGCAGATGAGGTCGATGACAACGTCCTTGCCGAACTTCTCACGGAAGTCGACGGCCAGCTGAGCAACCCAGACGCAAGCCTCGGGGTCGTCGCCGTTGACGTGGAAGACCGGTGCGGCGATCATCTTCGCGACGTCGGTGCAGTACTCGGACGAGCGTGAATGTTCCGGAGCGGTGGTGAAGCCGACCTGGTTGTTCACGACGATGTGCACGGTGCCACCGGTGCGGTAACCGCGAAGCAGCGAGAGGTTGAGCGTCTCGGCGACAACGCCCTGACCGGCGAATGCAGCGTCACCGTGCAGCATGAGCGGCAGGACGGTGAAGCCTTCTTCGCCCTTGTCGAGGATGTCCTGCTTGGCGCGGACCAGGCCTTCGAGAACCGGGTCGACGGCCTCGAGGTGCGACGGGTTTGCGGTCAAGGAGACAGCGATGTCGTTGTCACCGAACATCTGGATGTACGTTCCGCTGGCACCCAAGTGGTACTTCACGTCGCCGGAGCCGTGAGCGGCTGCCGGGTTCATGTTGCCCTCGAACTCCGTGAAGATCTTGGAGTACGGCTTGCCGACGATGTTGGCAAGCACGTTGAGACGGCCACGGTGCGGCATGCCGATGACGACCTCGTCGAGCTGGTGCTCGGCGGCCTGGTCGATCACGGCGTCCATCATCGGGATGACGGCTTCGGCGCCTTCGAGCGAGAAGCGCTTCTGGCCGACGTACTTGGTCTGCAGGAACGTCTCGAAGGCCTCGGCGGCGTTGAGCTTGCTCAGGATGTACTTCTGCTGAGCGACCGAAGGCTTGGCGTGATGGCCCTCGACGCGGTCCTGGATCCACTGACGCTGATCTGTCTCGAGGATGTGCGTGTACTCGACGCCGACGTGGCGGCAGTACGCGTCGCGCAGCACGCTCAACACGTCGCGCAGCTTCATCTTCTCTTGGCCGTGGAAGCCGCCGACCTTGAACTCACGGTCCAGATCCCACAGCGTCAGGCCGTGGCTGATGACGTCGAGGTCGGGGTGGCTGTGGAACTTGTCCTTGACGAACTGCAACGGGTCCGTGTCGGCCATGAGGTGGCCGCGGTCACGGTATGCAGCGATCAGTTCGAGAACGCGGGTGTTCTTGTCGACAGCGCCTTCCGGCACGTCCTTGCGCCACCGCACCGGCTCGTACGGGTTGCCGAGCGCGTGGAAGATCTCGTCGTAGAACTCGTCGCTGATCAGCAGGTTGTGGATCGTGCGCAGGAAATCGCCCGACTCGGCACCCTGGATGATGCGGTGATCGTAGGTCGAGGTGAGAGTCATCAACTTGCCGACGCCCATCTCGGCCAGCTTCTCGTCGCTGGCGCCCTGGAACTCGGCGGGGTATTCCATCGCGCCGGCGCCGATGATGGCGCCCTGGCCCTTCATCAGGCGAGGAACGGAGTGAACCGTGCCGATACCGCCCGGGTTGGTCAGCGAAATGGTGACGCCGGTGAAGTCTTCGCCGGTGAGCTTGCCTTCACGGGCGCGTCGGACGATGTCCTCGTATGCCGCGTGGAACTGGACGAAGTTCATCGACTCGGTGTTCCGGATGGCGGCAACTACCAGTGAGCGGTTGCCGTCCTTTCCGGGAAGGTCGATCGCGAGTCCGAGATTGGTGTGCTCGGGCGTGACCGCGTTCGGCTTGCCGTCGATTTCGGCGAAGTGCCGGTTCATGTTGGGGAACGCGTTGACTGCCTGGACGATCGCGTAACCCAAGAGGTGGGTGAACGAGATCTTGCCGCCGCGGGTACGCGCGAGGTGGTTGTTGATGACGATGCGGTTGTCGAACATCAGCTTCGCGGGGATGGCACGCACGCTGGTTGCAGTCGGGATCTCGAGCGAGAGCGACATGTTCTTGACGACTGCGGCTGCGGCGCCGCGGAGAACCTTGGTTTCCTCGGCTCCGCCGGCAGGGGCGGGCTTCGCAGTAGCGGCCGCGGGCTTGGCTGCTGCGGGCTGGGCCGGGGCGGCCTTGGCGGCGGGCGCTGCCGTCTTCGCGGGGGCCGGAGCGGCAGCCTTGGCAGCCGGCGCAGGAGGTGCGGTCTTGGGGGCGGGAGGCGTGGCCTTGGGAGCAGCAGGCGGAGCTACAACAGCGGCGGGTGCAGCCGCGTTGCCGTTCGAGGCAGTCCCGTTTCCACCTCCCGTGTTCGCCGAGTCCGGCGAGTAATCGGTCAAGAATTCGTGCCAACTGGGATCCACGGACGACGGATCGTCCTGGAAGCGTTGGTACATCTCGTCAACCAGCCACTGGTTCTGTCCGAATTGGGATGTAGAACTGCTGCTCACGGCAGGTGTTCGCCTCGTTTCTATTTCGGTACCCGATCAGAGCGCCTATATACATGAGATTAGCCCGAGCGTGTGACGAGCAATTGTGCGGCACACAATTTGTGAGCTGTCTCACGGAAGTCCGTGATCTTGCGATCGTGCACTACCTCTCGGCGGTACAAATCCGTGCCGACTGTCACGCGACGGGGTTGCCTTCGATGACAGTTCTCGACGTCAGATTATTCCCCTCACGCGCCTGCGATGCATCCCAGAGTCCCGAGTAGTGACCACCGGCATACCGCAGAACATCGTGCGGGCCGTATTCAACGATACGTCCCCGGTCAACTACGACAACGAGGTCCGCTCGGGCAGCTGTCGCGAGGCGGTGAGCTACGACGACGGAAGTCCGTTTCCGGGTGACCGACCGACTTGCTTCGAGCACCATTCGTTCGGTCGCGGGATCGAGCGTCGCGGTCGCCTCGTCGAGGAGCAGAAGGTCCGGGTCGACGAGTTCGGCACGGGCCAATGCGATCAGTTGGCGTTGGCCCGCCGAGAGCCCCTGGCCGCGCTCGCCGACGGGATGATTCATGCCTCCACGCATGTCGGCTATCGAATTCAGTGCGCCGACGGAACGTGCCGCTTCCTCGATCTCCGCGTGCGACGCCGACGGCCTGCCGTACGCGATGTTGTCGGCGACCGTGCCGGTGAACAGATGGGCTTCTTGTGGGACCACGCCGAGGCGACGTCGGTACTGCGAGAGGTGGAAGTTCCGGATGTCGGTTCCGTCCACGTCGACCGATCCGGACGTCGGGTCGTAGAAGCGGGCGAGCAACTTCACGACCGTCGACTTCCCGGCACCGGTTCGGCCGACCAGAGCGACGGTCGTGCCCGGCGGGATTTGCAGATCGAAATCGGAGAGGGCGTCGACGTCCGCACCCGAGTACCGGAACCCGACCCCGTCGAGATGGACGGCGCCGTCGAGTCGTCCGGAGATCGCGATCAAATCCTCGCTGTCGGCAGTCTCGATCGAACTGCGAGTGCGCAGCAGGTCGCCGATTCGTTGCAATCCGACGTTTGCCTGTTGGTAACCATCGAACACTTGTGAGAGTTGCTGAATCGGTCCGAACAGCAGACCGAGGTAGAGCACGAAAGCGATCAGTACGCCGGGCGAAGTCGATCCGTTGGCGATCTGGTGCGCACCGACGAACACGACCGCGGCCAACGCGAGGTCGGACAGGAACGAAATGAAAGGGAAGTAGATCGAAATGGCTCGCTGCGACCGCATCCGCGATCGGCGGTAGCTCTCGGAGCGTTCTGCGAACCTACGCGCCGCACCTTCTTCGCGGCGGTAGGCCTGAGCTGCTCGCAGACCGGCGATGTTCTCCTGGAAGTCGGCATTGACGAGCGAGATCCGTTCGCGGGACTGGCTGTAGGCAACCGAGGAGATCTTGCGGAAGATCACGGTCGCAACCACGAGCGGTGGGATGACGGCCAGCGCCACCAGGCCGAGCGTCACGTCGGTCGCCAGGAGGGCGATCGAAATTCCGCCGACGGTCAGGACGCTCACGATCGCCGTCGACATACCGGTTTGGATGAACGACGAGAGCGCGTCGACGTCGGTGGTCATACGCGTCATGATGCGGCCGGACAATTCCCGTTCGTAGTAGTCCAGACCCAGGCGCTGCAGGTGTGCATAGCTGCGTACGCGGAGCCCGAACAACACGCGTTCGCCGGCCCGGGCGGTGAGCACCGTCATGACCGCGACGACGACCCAGTCCGCTGCGACCAGGAGCGCGCCGAATGCCGTCGCTATCCAGAGCGTGCTGCTGTCCGCGGTCACGACTCCGTGGTCGATCGCGTATCTGACGAGGGAGGGAAATGCGATCGCCGCTGCGGAGTCCAGGGCAAGGCACACGACAACCGCCAGTAGAACCCAGCGGACCGGCCTCAAGATCTGTCGGAGTGAGAACTGTGGATTCGATTCGCGCAGGCTCTCAGGAGCAATTCCGGGGTCTTCGCGTGCGGGTGGGAGAGCGTCGACTGCTGCCCGCAGGGACGGCGTCACCGCGATTCCGCTGAGCGCTCCGGCCATCGGTCCGCCCGCACCCTGCGTCGTAGCGGCTGTGCTGGCGGCTTCGGATTCCGGCGCCTGCGGCCACAACTGCTCGGTTGTCGGCTCGCTGCGGTCACGTCCGAAAGCATCGGAGTCGACGTCGTCGAGTTCGGCCGGTAGTTCCGGCGGCGAGGAGAACAGGGCACGAAAGAGCGGACATCGCGCTTCCAGTTCGTCCACGGTTCCGGAGTCGATGATCCGTCCGCCGTCGAGAACCGCGACCCGGTCTGCGAGCGTCAGGGTGGACCGCCGGTGAGCGAGGATGAGCGTGGTCTGGCGCCGTCTGGCCCGGAACGCGTCGAAGATCGCGGCTTCGGTAGCCGCATCGACTGCGGAGGTCGCGTCGTCGAGGACCAGGATCCGTGGGTCGACGAGCAGTGCCCTGGCAAGTGCGATGCGCTGACGCTGGCCGCCCGACAGCGTCAGACCTCGTTCACCGACAACGGTGTCGTATCCGTCCGGGAGTGCCTCGATGAACGAATCTGCCTGTGCCAGTGCTGCTGCGTCGCGGATGTCCTCGTCGGAGGCGTCCTCGCGACCCAGTGCGATGTTGGCGGCAATGGTGTCCGAGAACAGGAAAGGTTCGTCGAAGACCAGGCTGACGGCGGCACGAAGCTGTTCTGTGCGCAGTTCGCCGATGGGGAACGTCTCGCCGGCGGTATCGACTGTCACCGCACCCGAAGTCGGTGCGTAGAACCGGGGGAGAAGCAAGGACAACGCGGTCTTGCCCGACGCGGCCGGCCCCACGACGGCGACGGTCTCGCCCGGTTCTATGCGGAGGTTCAGCCCGGTCAGGACGTCGCGTTCGGTGTCGAATCCGAATGCCACGTCGTCGAAGGTGACGCCGAGAGGACCGTCGGGCAGGTCCACCGGATGGTCTGGATCGGCGATGTCCGGCTGAGCGTTGATGACGTCGTAGACACGCTCGACAGCGGCGCGCGCCAGCTGCGCCATGACGATGACCGACGACAGAGTTCGGGTGACTCCGGTCATCGTCACGATGTAGGTGGCGAACGCGAGAAACGTTCCCACGGTGATCTTGTCGTGCAGTGCGAGATACCCGCCGAGAGCGATCACTCCCACCTGCCCGAGCTGGGGCAAAGCGGCCATGGTCGGCGCGAATTTCGCGTTCAACCACGCGGCGCGAAGACGCTCCGAATACAACGTGCGGCTGTGCTTTTCGAGTTGGTCGACGGCTCGTTGTTCCTGCCCGAATCCCTTGACGACGCGCACGCCCGTGACGGTTTCCTCGACATGTTGGGCGAGGTCGGCGGCCCGCTGCTGCGCGGACCATGTTGCGGCGAAGAGCATCGGTCGCATCAGGAACACCACCAGCCCTACTGCGGGGATGACGGCGACAGCGACGAGAGTCAACAGCGGCGAGAGCCACGCCATGATGCCGATCGCGAGCACGAATTGCAGGAGCGCACCCGCGGACATCGGCACCATCGCGAGCAAACCCTGGACGAGTTGTAAATCGGTGATGGACCGGGATACCACCTGGCCTGTGCGGATCTGATCCTGCCCGCGTCCGTCGAGGCGTTGCAGCGAGCCGAGCAGGGCGAGCCGCAAGTCGTGTTGAACATCGAGCGAGAGTCGGCCGGCAAGCATCCGTCGGCCGTACTGGCACGCGAAGCGGACGACCGCGAGCAGCGCGATCGCCAGCGCGACGAACCCGATCACCTTGCCTGGGTTCTCCTGGCTTGCGGCGTCGAGCGCATAGCGGGTCAGAAGAGGAAACGAGATGTCGATCGCCGAAGCGATGACGGTCACCAGAAGCGCGCCGATCGCAACTCTTCGGTGCAACCAGCATGCGTGGGCCAAGCGGCGGATCCAGCCCGGAGCTCGATCGACCTCTCCAGCTACCGGACTGTCCGTGTTGATCGTGTTCATCGAGATCCACGGTAGACCCGGCCCCAGACAGCTTTTTCAGGTGATGTCGCGGGTCCTGGTCCGTAGCCAACCGAGCCCGCAGAACAGAACTACCCAAGCGGCCAGCATCATCGGGCCGCTCGGCCAGGACGCGAACGCGTCGACGTCGATCGACGGGGCCGCATTGACGATCGTGCCGATCGTGGCCGACACCGGAAGCGCGGCCCCGACCCCGCCGAGATCCATCGCGAGCAGTACTGCGCGGACGATCCATTCACCGAAGACGAACCACAGGATGACCGAGAGGGCACCGGCCATCGACGAACCGGTGAGCAGTGCCACCCCGGCGCCGAGCAGTGCCCACAGAGCGCACGCCAGAATGCCTGCGGCGCAGATCGCGAAGAGATCGGTGGTGAAGCTGAAGTCCCGGCCGAAGAGCAACATCGCGCCGATGCTGACTACTTCGACCGCCAACGCGTAGCCGACGGCGAATACCGCGACGACGGCAAGTTTTGCGCCAAGGACTCCGTCGCGGCCGCGAGCTGTGAGGAACGTCGTGGTGAGAGTTTTGTAGCCGAATTCGGATCCGGCGGTGAGTGCTCCGAAGACAGCCGCGAACACCAGGACAAGCGTGTTGGAGACACCGAGGCTGACGCCGGTGGACACGACATCGACGTCGAAGGTGGTGTCTGCCGAATCGGCCACGGCTTCGACGAACGTCCTGGTGGAGGCAGCAATCAGCACGGCCACGACGACCGGTGCGATGGCCAGTGCCCACCAGTAGCGCAGGGTGAGAACTTTGAGTGTCTCCGCGCGCACGAGCGTGGTCATCGGTGTCCTCCGGTAGGTCCGTATGCGGCAGGGCCGTAATAGCCCGGTCCGGAACCGGGACCGGGTGGGCGGTGGTATCCGACCTGGGGAACCGCGTACTGCGGTGTTGTCATCGCGAGGAACAGTTGCTCGAGATCTGCGCCTTCGGTTGCGACGCCGAAGATCGTGACACCGGCGGCGGATGCCACCGGTGGGAGCACCGACGTGTCGGTGCCGCCCACGGCGAGCCGTCCGTCCTGCGTGATCTGGGCGTCGATGATTCCGCGAGCGGCCAATGCCGTGGCGAGGAGCGCTGGGTTGGAACACGAGACGAGCAGTCGACTGCGCTGCGAGCGGCGAAGTTCGTCCATGGTCCCTTGGTAGACGAGTGAGCCGGCGCTGACGATGACCACGCTGTCGACGGTCGCTTCCACTTCACGAAGCGCGTGACTCGAGATCAGAACCGTTCGGCCGGAACCGGCGAAGGTCTGCAGGAACTGACGAAGCCACGCCATGCCCTCGGGGTCGAGTCCGTTCGCGGGTTCGTCGAGCACGAGGATCTCGGGATCACCGAGCATCGCGGTGGCAAGGATCAGGCGTTGGCGCATTCCGAGCGAGAAGGTGCCGGTCTTGTGGACTCCGACCGATCTCAGACCGACCATGTCCAGCACCTGCGCCGCGCGCTGAGTCGGCATGCCGATAGCGGCCGCGTAGATCTCGAGGTGTCCGAGCGCCGTTCGTTTCGGATGGAGACTGCCGACGTCGAGTACTGCGCCGACGGTCCGAGCCGGGTTGGGCAGCAAACGCATCGGGGTGCCGTTGATCGTGGCCGATCCCGACGTCGGTGACACCAGTCCGAGGAGCATCCGCAACGTGGTCGTCTTGCCCGAACCGTTCGGGCCGAGAAACCCGGTGATCGAGCCCGCCTGAACGTCGAAGCTCAGGTCGTTGACCGCGCGCGCCGCCTTGAACGTCTTCGTCAACCCACGAATCTCGATGGGGGCAGAGAAGGATCCCATTGCGGTGTTCGTCAATGCTGCTCCCGGGTCGGCGGCGAATACGTGATGCGAGCCTACGGCCCGGACGGCTATCTGCGGATGGCCCGGCGTGTCTCCGTCTGAGGAAGCACTGCGGCATCGTCGGCAGGCATCACGATCAGGTGATCGGTCCACCTGGCCGGTGCCGGTCCGAAGGCTTCGCGCGCATTCTTGACGACGCCCTTGCCGATTGCACGGTTACCCGCACCGCCGATGACCGCACCGATTCCGGCCGGAACGAGCTTGCCGAGGATCAGTGCGCTGCGCTTCGCGGCGTACTTGGTCACGAATTTCCGCACGAGGGTGCTGTTCATTCCCCTCATCGTGGGTCCGGGAATCTTGCTCGTGATTGCCGTTCCCCAGTTCTTGGCCGTGATCCCGGTGGCCTTCTGGACGATCTCCATGCCGGATTCGCCGAGTGCGACTGCCAGGACCAGGGCGCGTCGTTGCTGATGATCCTGCACGGAGATTCCGTGCACAGACGCGATTGCCAATGTGAGCAGCGCCGACGCTTCGAGGAAGAAAGCCGATTCCGCACCGACTGCAGCGATCGACGCGACCGTTCCGACGCCCGGCACCGCGGCGGTGGCGCCGACGGCACTGCCGCTTCCGGTCACGGCGAGAATGAACATCTTCTCCATCCGCTCGACGATCTGAGCAGGTGACTCGTCGGGGTGCGCCTTACGGACATGGTTGACGTATTTGGCCACTGCGGGCGCTTGCAGGCGGCTTCCGTTGTCGAGAACGGAAACGAGGACCTTCTCGATACGCCCGCTGTCGTTGTTCGTCGACTTGCTCATTGCTGCCCCTCCACAGTTGTCCTCCTCTGAAGCGAGGTGGACCGTATCTCGAGAATAGGTGAAGTTTTCGCTGGCGGCGGTGATCACCGGGGCCATAGGCTCGTACGAGACTCGGTTTTCTTCGTGAGTTTTCCCAGGCAGGAGTTCGAGTGTTATGACCGCCACTTCGGAATCTCGTTCGACGACCATCTGGCCGACGCTGCGCTACCTCGACGCCCGTGCGGCAATCCACTTTCTGGTGAGCACCTTCGGTTTCGTGGAGAAGGCCGTCTACGGAGAGGGAGACGTGGTGGACCACGCCCAACTCGACTGGCCGGGCGGTGGCGGCATCATGTTGGGTTCGCCGCGCACCGATTCTGCGATCGCCGGCCTGCCGCCTGGAATCGGTTCGGTGTACATCGTCGTGGACGACGCGGACGCCGCCGATGCACTCCACGAACGCGCTGTCGCGGCGGGCGCCACGATCACGCAGGGATTGCGCGACGAGGACTACGGTTCGCGGGGGTTCACCTGCCGTGATCCCGAAGGTGTGTACTGGAGTTTCGGCACGTACGCAGGGGAGTAGCCCCCCGCGACCTACCTGGTGGCCCAGTGCTCTGCCGGAACCACTTCCGACGGGATGGGCGGATGAGGTGGTGTGCCGTCCCCGAACGGTCGGCCACCCAACTGTTCGCGTCCGTGCGGTTCGAGCCAGTGTGTCAATTCCGGTCCCTTGGGCACGATTCCGGAGGGATTGATCTCGGAATGCACGATGTAGTAGTGCGCTTTGATCTGTGTGAAGTCGATGGTGTCACCGAATCCGGGGGTTTGGAACAGATCGCGCGCGTAGTCCCACAGCACCGGCATCTCGCTGAGTTTGCTTCTGTTGCACTTGAAGTGGCCGTGATAGACGGGATCGAACCGCGCCAGCGTGGTGAACAGGCGCACATCGGCTTCGGTGATGGTGTCGCCCACCAGGAAACGTTGCCGGGCAAGACGTTCGGTGAGCCAGTCGAGGCGAGCGAACAGCGTGTCGTATGCCTCGTCGTACGCCTGCTGTGAACCGGCGAAACCGCAGCGGTAGACGCCGTTGTTGACGTGGCGAAAAACGTACTCGGCCACTTCGTCGATTTCGTTTCGCAGAGGCTCCGGGTACAGATCCGGTGCGCCTTCGCGGTGGTACTTCTTCCATTGCGTCGAGAAGTCGAGGGTGATCTGTGGGTAGTCGTTCGTGATCACCTTGCCCGTGGCGATCTCCACCATGGCGGGCACCGTGATTCCCCTGGGGTAGTGGGGATCTCGGGCGAAGTATGCGTCCTGCAGTCGCGGGATCTTCAGTACGGGATCGACGCCGCCCGGGTCGAGATCGAAAGTCCAGCTTCGCTTGTCGTGAACCGGACCGCAGATGCCCATCGACAGTACGTCTTCGAGGCCGAGCAGGCGGCGGACGATGATGGCGCGGTTTGCCCACGGGCAGGCACGTGCCACGATCAACCGGTATCGCCCGGGTTCGACGGGGTACCCGTCGCGGCCGTCCTCGGTGATCCGGGTCGGGATGTAGTTGGTGTCGCGTTTGAATTCACGACCCTCTTCGACGAATGTCGGTTCGCTCGCGCCGTCTTTCGTACTCATCTGCGGTCCCTCTCGTTCGAGTGTCAACTGGGCAGGTGCACGTGTACCCGAGCGTATGCCCCCAGAACGTCGAATTTGGCTTTACGTGGAAGCGTCGCTCCGATCGCACTGCCGCGACTTGTGCGTAGCTGCGGGATCAATCCGGAATCGAGAGCGTCCTCCGCAGCGAGAAGCGTTACTGCGCAGCCGATTCCGTGACGGCGATGCGCTGGAGCAGTCAGGGTCGTGAGATCTGCCACGAATCCCTGAAATTCGGAGTATGCCGCGCATCCGAGCACCTCGGCGGAATCGGTGAGGGCGGTGAACCACCGCGTCCGGTTCCCGAGGTCGGCTGTGGTGCTGTCGTCGGGTGGGCACAGCGCAGCGACGGCGAGGGCGTCGTCGATGTCGTGGGAAATCAGTAGTTGCTCGTCGGGCGGCGCGTCCGTGTAGTCGCCGAGGAAAGCGAGATCGACGGGGCCGGTGATTCTGCCGCCGTGATCGCCGGCGATCTCGAGCAGACGCGCCGGTTGCAGCAGGGCGTCGACGGAGATGTCCTCGGTGCGCTCGATGAACCACTGCGGCCCGACGATTGCACCTGAGCCTGCCAGATCGAGAACGTGGATGTCGTCGCCGACGACGCGGGCCGTGTGTGCCGGTCGAAGTGCCGAGTCGCCGAGGCCCAGTTCACGTGCCCAAGCGAGTCGGATGATGTCGAGGTGATGTTCGTCCACTCGCTACAGGCTAGTCCGATTCGAACGGGTTGATCGAGATGGACAGAGGTCGTATATTCCATGTGGACTATTTCAGGTGGAATAGTCAAGAAATAGTCAATTGCGGCTTGTCAGGGAGGGGGACTCATGGGTGACGTGTCTCTGACGCCTCTGGGAATCACCGTTCTGGGCCTGCTGTCCGAGCGTTCGATGCATCCGTACGAGATGTATCAACTGGCCTCGGTTCGCAGGGGCGATCAGTTGGTGAAGATCAAGCCGGGATCGCTCTATCACACGGTTTCCCGGTTGGAGAAGCAGGAACTTCTGGCTTCGATCGGGACCGATCGTGAGGGCAACCGGCCCGAACGGACGACGTACGAGATCACCGCCCGGGGCCGCGAGGCCCTCGAGCATCAACTACGTGAGATGTTGGCGGTTCCGGTGCGGGAGTATCCGCGGTTGCCGCTCGCGCTCGCCGAAATGCACAACCTCTCCGCGTCCACCGCGTGTCAGATGCTTCGAATTCGTCTCGCGCACCTCGACAAGACGATCGCGAAATTCGAGGCCGACTACGAAGCGCTGAAGGCGGCGGAAAAACCACGAATCTTCACGGTGGGCGCGGACTACGCCCACGCACTGACCGTCGCCGAAAGAGAGTGGATCGGCGCGTTGGTGACAGACATCGAGAGCGGCGAAATGCCCTGGCTCTCACAAGAACTTCTCGACCGGCTGGCCGGCTCCGCAGGCTCGTCCGCACTACCTAAGGACTGAAGATGGAAAAGCAGGTCAATCCCTGGCACGCGCTGTGGGCGCTGTGTATCGGGTTCTTCATGATTCTGGTGGACAGCACCATCGTCGCTGTCGCCAACCCTGCGATCATGGAGGACCTCGGCACCGACATCAACAAGGTCGTCTGGGTCACCAGCGCGTACCTGCTGGCGTACGCGGTGCCGCTGCTCGTCACCGGCCGGCTCGGTGACAGGTTCGGACCGAAGAACCTGTACATGATCGGCCTCGTACTGTTCACCGGCGCTTCACTGTGGTGTGGTCTGTCCGGCAGCGTCGAGATGCTCATCGTGGCAAGGGCTTTCCAGGGTCTGGGCGCCGCAATGATGACGCCTCAGACGATGGCCGTCATCACACGCACGTTCGCGCCGAACAAGCGTGGCGCCGCAATGGGCCTGTGGGGCGCGGTTGCCGGTGTTGCGACGCTGGTCGGTCCGCTTGCCGGTGGTGTGTTGGTCGACAATCTCGGCTGGGAATGGATCTTCATCGTCAACGTCCCGGTCGGTGTCATCGCCTTCCTCCTCGCGTGGAAGCTTGTTCCGTCGTTGCCGACCAGCGAGCACAAGTTCGACATCCCCGGCGTGATTCTCAGCGCCGCAGGCATGTTCCTGCTCGTGTTCGGAATCCAGGAAGGCAGTTCGTACGACTGGAACGGATTCGTCTGGAGCCTGATCGGTGCCGGTGTGGTGTTGCTCGCGGTGTTCGTGTTCTACCAGTCGCGCAACAAGAACGAGCCCTTGCTCCCACTCGAACTCTTCAAGGACCGCAACTTCTCGCTCGCCAACGTCGCCATCACCGCGATGGGCTTCGCGATCACGTCGATGGTCCTTCCGCTGATGTTCTACACCCAGGCAGTTCGCGGACTCTCCCCGACGCAGTCGGCGCTCCTCCTCGTTCCGATGGCCGTGCTGACCGGCATTTTTGCGCCGATCATCGGCAAGCTCGTCGACAAGACGCATCCGCGCTACATCGCGGGCACCGGCTTCCTGCTGTTCGCGATCGCCCTGGGCTGGCTCGCACTGGTGATGTCCCCCGACGTCGCGATCTGGGAACTGCTCCTGCCGATCGGCCTGATCGGCTTCGCCAACGCATGCATCTGGTCACCGCTCGCGGCCACCGCCACACACAACCTGCCTCCGATGCAGGCCGGCGCCGGCGCCGGCGTCTACAACACCACCCGGCAGGTGGGTGCGGTTCTCGGCAGTGCCGCGATCGGAGCACTGATCACCGCACGATTGGCGGCTCAGGGTCTGACCGGCGGCAGTTCCGAAGCCGGAGTGGGTCACCTACCCGAGTTCGTCCGTGAACCGTTCAGCACGGCGATGTCGGAGTCGATCTGGCTGCCCGCAGGCGTGCTGCTCATCGGCTTCGTCGCTTCGGTGTGCTTCGCTCGGCCTCTGCGCGGCGACGCACACGACGACGCGATGGCCGTCAGTGCCGAAGCGCGTCGGGAAACATCACTGCACGATTGAGATAGTCGCTCGGGTCCAGGGCTCGCTTGATCGCCCACATCGTGGCTATGTCCTCCGCAGAGAGGGCCAGGTCCAGATAGTTGCGTTTGAGCGAGCCCACCCCGTGCTCGGAACTGACGTTTCCGCCGTGATCGCGAACCAGTTCGAGGACGCTGCGGTACACGGTGTCGGCGTTCGGGCAGTTCAGGACGTTGAGGTGGATGTTTCCCTCGGCGACATGTCCGAAGAGGATCGGAATTGCCTCGGGGGCACGACTCGCGATCACCGCCGCGGCGTCCTCGGCGAAGGTGGCAAGCGAGTCCAGCGGCAGCGCCGCGTCGAATTTCAGTGGGGGACCGAACAATCCGACCACCTCGGCGAAACACTCCCGCGCCGCCCACAAACGCGTCGAGCCGGGATCGTCGACCGCCACTGCCGGGGTCTGCGGTGGGCCGATGCGTTCGAGCAGCTCGGCCAGGTCTTCCAGCGGATCGTGGGCCGCGGACACCTCGGCGAGCAGGTACCACGGTCGCCCCGTCGGCACCGCGGCGTTCAAATGGCGTGCGGCCAATTCGAGTCCACGGCCGTCCACCAACTCCAGTGCGTCGACGCCGTCGAGAGTGCGCAACGTGCGCCCCGCGTCGACGACGTCTTGCAGTCGGTCGAAACCGGTCAGCGTCGTGACCCGGTGACTCGGTACCCGTCGTAGTTTCAGATCGACTGCCGTGACCACACCAAGAGTTCCCTCGCTGCCCACCCACAGTGCGGGCAGGTTGTATCCGGAATTGTCGGACAACACTTTCGGTGACCGACGCACCGTGGTCCCGTCGGGGAGCACCACCTCGAGGCCGAGCACCTGTTCGGCCATGTTCCCGTATCGAACCGTGTGCAGGCCACCGGCATTGGTGGACACCATGCCGCCGATCGTCGCAGTGTCCCGCGAGGCTATGTCGACACCGAACTTCAAACCGGCGGCGGCCGCCGCGGAATGTACCTGCGCGAGTGCCACTCCCGCACCGACGGTGATCCGACCGGCGGCAACATCGACTTCGCCGATGGCCTGGAGGCGTTCGGTGGAGAGCAGGACGTCGTCGTGCTCGGGCACCGTCCCGGCGACCAGACCGGTTCGCCCGCCCTGAACGGTGACCGGTACGCCGCGCGAGCGGCACACGTTCAGCACTGCCGAGACTTCGGCGGTATTTCCGGGTCGGACCAGAGCGCTGGCGTGCCCGCTGTAGCGCCCTGTCTGGTCGGTGGAACGGGTCGCCAACACGTCGGCGTCGTCGACGACGAACCGGTGTCCCACAACGTCCGCGAGCGCATTTCTCAGACCCTCCACCCGACGATCGTAGGCCGGTTCGATGTGGCAGTGTGGCGGCATGACTGCTCCCGAATCGCATCCCACCCGCCTCGAGCGCTTCACCACCGATGGTGGTGCCGAGGTGGCTGTCCTGACGTTCGCGCACGGACCACTCAATCTGTTCGATCAGGCCATGTTCGACGCCGTCATCGCCGATGTTGCAGCGCTGACCGAAAACCCACCGCGCGCTGTGCTTCTGCGCGCCGAGGGCAAGGTCAACTCGGCCGGCGTCGACGTCCATGTGTTCGACGGACTGAACCCGGAGCAGGGAGCGGAATTGTGGCGCGAACTGTTCGCCCAGATCTGCCATCCGCTCGAGGCGTTGCCGTGCCCGGTCATCTACGCGGCGCACGGGCTGACGCTGACTGCTGCCTTCGAGATCTCCTTGGCCTGCGACATCATCCTCGCGGCGCCGAAGGCGAAGTTCGGACTGGTCGAGACAGTGGTCGGTCTGACGCCGTCCATGGGTGGACCGCAGCGTTTGGCCGAGCGCGCCGGTTCTGGACGGGCTCGGGAGTTGGTCATGACCGGCGATCTCTACGACGCCGCAACTCTGCACTCGTGGGGCGTCGTCAATGCCGTTCACGACGATGTCGATGCTGCGGCGCGTGCCCTGGCGGCCCGGTTGGCGGACGGGCCCACGCGAGCCCACGACGCCACCAAGCAGATCGTGGCGGCCTGGCGTTCCGGCGGGATCGCCCACGCGGATTCGGTGACTCCCGGGGTGTCCGGTGCGCTGTTCGCCACCGATGACCTACGCGGCGCTGTCCGCAGTTTCCTCGAGGTCGGACCGGGCAAAGCGGTCTACTCCGGAAAGTAAGTTTGCGACGATTATCGCCAGAGACCTCCACGAACTGTGATCCACGTCATATAGTCGAATGGCCGGTGGGTTGTCAGTGACGTGGAGGTATCGATGCGGTCGACGCTTGTGGAATACCCGTGTTCGACTCAGCTCCTCGCCGACGCCCGTGTCACCCGTGCGGGTGACGGGGTGCTTCGGTACAGCCAACTCGACCCGTCGCTGTCCGAACTCCTCGATATCGCCGTTCATCGATTCTCCTCACGCATCGCGGTGGAGGAGGTCGACGGCGAGCAGGTCACCTTCGCGGAGTTGTGGGCCGAGGCGTCGCGGGTCGCAGGCGGGCTGAAGTCGCGAGGCGTCGAGATCGGTGACCGTGTGGCCATTCGCGTCGCCGCCGGGGTGAGGTGGATGGAGGCGTGCCTCGGCGTCATTCTCGCCGGCGGTGTTCCGGTCTCCGTGGGTGTTCATCTGAGCGACGACGCGGCGGACTTCGTCATCGCGGACAGTGGCTCGGTGTTGGTGCTCGACGGGGAACTCCCACACGGTGTTCCGTTCATCGACGACGGTGCCGCCCCGGAGGAGATGGCGATCCTCGCGTACACCGCCGATTCTTCGGGTGAAATGCTGGGCGTCGAGTTGAGCAACGAGAACGTGCTCTCCGCCATCGTCGGCATTCTGCACTCGCGCGATTACGGCGTCGAAGGTGTGCGCAATCTGTTGGTGGACAATGACTTCAAGTCGGTACGGCAATTCGTGCACGTGCTCGCGACGTTGGTGGTCGGTGGAACGGTGGTCCTCGCCGGCGACTTCTGGCGTGAGAGTGTGCATACCGTCGACATCGTGACCGGGCGGCCCGAGGACCTGCTCGAGCCGCGGTTGCTCACCCTTGGACCGGCGGCGCGTGCCGGTTCGAGGTCGGTGCAGTGGATCGATTGCAGCGGGTCGCCGATCACGGCCGAACAGGAATCCAAGCTGCTGACCCTGTTCCCGGCCGCTCGGCATGTGATCGGGTGGGGCAAAACCGAGACCTGTGGGGCTGGTCTCATTCTGCCAACCGAGTCGGCACCCACCCACCTCGGAAGCGTCGGAATCGCTTTCGGTGGAATGGAAGTGGCGTTGTACGGCCCGGATGCGCCAGGTGGTTTCGGCGAGTTGTTGTGCCGTGGACCGAGTGTCACGCGTCGGTATTGGAACTCGCCGCAAGCGACCTCGACGAGGTTCACCCAGGGGTGGTTCTGCACTCACGACACCGCGCAGATCGACCCCGATGGCTTCGTCCGTATTGTCGAACGCAACGTCGCGTAGTCACGCGAGCGTGGTCGACAAACGAGAGGGACATCATGGCGGACGAGGTTCTCACCGAGCGGCGCGGGCGGACACTGATCATCACCATCAACCGGCCCGAGGCGCGTAACGCCATCAACTCGGCGGTCAGTCACGCATTGGCCGCTGCGGTCGAAGAGCTCGATGCGGACGACGATCTGTCCTTGGCGGTGCTGACAGGAGCCGGCGGAAACTTCTGTGCCGGTATGGATCTGAAGGCATTCGTGGCCGGCGAGAACGTACTCGTGCCGGGACGCGGTCTCGGATTCACGGAAGGGCCGCCGCGTAAGCCGATCATTTCGGCGGTCGAGGGCTTCGCGTTGGCAGGCGGCACGGAACTCGTGCTTGCCACCGACCTGGTGGTCGCGTCGTCCGAAGCGAAGTTCGGTATCCCGGAGGTCAAGCGAGGGCTGGTCGCAGGTGGAGGCGGATTGTTGCGCCTGCCCAAGCGGATTCCGTACCAGAAGGCATTGGAACTGGCCCTGACCGGTGACAGTTTCACAGCCGAGGAGGCCTACCGCTACGGCTTCGTGAACACGTTGACCGAGCCAGGTAAGGCGCTCGAAGGCGCGCTGGAGCTGGCTGATCGCATCACCCGCAACGGACCGCTCGCGGTTGCGGTCACCAAGGAGATCATCGTCAAGGCCGGCGGTTGGTCCGACGACGAAGCTTTCGCGAAGCAGTTGCAGGTCATGGCGCCGGTGTTCGCGTCCGAAGATGCACGCGAGGGCGCGACGGCGTTCGCCGAGAAGCGCGCCCCGGTCTGGAAGGGGCGGTAACACCGACATGGCTACACCTGTCGCAGAGCTGCACATGCACATCGAGGGTTCTCTGGAACCCGAACAGATTTACCGACTTGCCGAGCGCAATCGAATGGACTTGCCGTACAAGGACATCGACGATCTGAAGTCGAGGTACGAGTTCACCGATCTGCAGTCGTTCCTCGATCTCTACTTCGCCAACATGGCCGTCCTGCGCACCGCGGAGGATTTTGCCGACCTGACGCGAGCGTACTTCCGCCGCGCGGCTGCCGCCGGCGTCGCGCACGCCGAGTTCTTCTTCAATCCACAGGCGCACGTGGTCCGTGGTGTTCCGCTGACCGAGGTCCTGGACGGGATCATGGATGCGGTGGCATCGAGTGAGCGCGAGTTCGGGCTCAGCAGCGCGGCAATCGCCGCCATCCTCCGAGATCAGCCCGTCAAAGACGCCGAGGAGATCTTCTCCGAGATAATTCGCCTGCAGGCTCCGATCGTCGGGCTCGGACTCGACTCCGCGGAGGTCGGCAACCCGCCGTCACTGTTCGAGGACGTGTTCGCCCGCGCGCGTGCCGAGGGTTTGCACGTTGTGGCTCACGCCGGTGAAGAGGGACCGCCCGAGTACATCTGGCAGGCGCTCGACATTCTCGGCGCCGAGCGGATCGACCACGGAGTCCGGGCACTCGAGGATCCTGCCCTGATCGAGCGTCTGGTCGACGAGGAGATTCCACTGACGGTCTGCCCGTTGTCGAACGTTCGTCTGCGGGTGTTCGATTCGCTGTCGGATCATCCGCTTCGATCGATGCTCGAGATGGGTTTGATCGTCACGGTCAACTCCGACGACCCGGCCTACTTCGGGGGATATGTCGACGACAATTTCACCGAACTGGGCCGAGCCCTGGGTCTGACGGAGGCCGAGCGAGACACCCTCGCCCGGAACTCGATCAAAGCCTCGTTTGCGAGCGATGCGCGAAAAGCGGAACTACTGCGGCACTGACCCTCAGTCGCCGAGTACCTGACGCAAGTATTCGTTGTCGAACACACGATTCGCGTCGTACTTGTCTCGAACGGCGACAAAGTCGTCGAGTCGGTCGTACGTAGGACGCAGGTCGTCGACGGTCCGGTTGTGCATTTTTCCCCAATGCGGCCGGCCGTCGACGGCGCGCGCGATTGCCTCCACTGCGGCGAAGTATTCGGTTTCGGGTCGTCGGTGGTACTGGTGTACGGCGATGTATGCGGTGTCGCGTCCGTGAGCAGTGGAGAGCCAGAGGTCGTCGGCGGCAGCAAAACGTACTTCGACGGGGAAAGCGACGTTGGTTCCGGACTTCTTCATCCAGCGATCGATTTCGTGGAGTGTCTCGGTGACGTGTTCGCGGGGGATCGCGTATTCCATCTCCTTGAACTTCACCCGGCGCGAAGACGCGAATACTCGGTAGCTGCGATCGGTGAACTCCCGGGCGCCGAGCAATCGAGACGACACGTTGTTGATTCTCGGGATCGCGGCCGGCGCCAGGGTGGCAACGCGGTTGACGCCTTCGAAGAGTGTGTTCGAGAGGAGTTCGTCGTCGACGAACGCGCGGACCTTGCCCACTGGATCGGGTTCGGTATCTCCGGGCAGTCGCGTATTGCTCTTCGTCAGGACACGGTCGGTGTGCGGAAACCAGTAGAACTCGAAGTGGTCCAAGCCCAGACGATCGCTCTCGAGGGTGTCCAGTATGTGAGACAGCGTGTCGGGTTCCTCGATTGCGCGAAGTGTGAATCGCGGGACGCAGGCGAGAGTGATCTTCGAAATGATGCCGATTGCGCCCAATCCGAGGCGGCCTGCTTCGAACAATTCGACGTTTTCGTCGGCGCTTGCGGTAACGACGGATCCGTCGGCGAGAACGATCTCGATTCCGCGAATCTGCGTGGCGATACCGCCGAATCGTGCGCCGGTGCCGTGTGTGCCGGTGGACGTCGCGCCGGCCAGTGACTGGACGTCGATGTCACCGAGATTGGCCATCGCATATCCGCGTTGCCACAAGGCGTCGTTGAGAGCATGAAGGCGAGTGCCTGCAAAAACAGTGACCAGCGCACCGTCGTCGGTCGGTGTGATCGAGTCGATTCCGCTCAAGTTGTCCAGGCTGACGAGGACACCGTCAGTGACCGCGACACCGGTGAACGAGTGGCCGGCGCCGACGGCCTTCACACGTTGGCCACGCGAAGCGGCCTCGGCGACCAACGACGAAAGTTCACGGGTATTTGTCGGCGTCGCAAAGCGACGCGGCGCGGCGCTTTGAGTGCCCGCCCAGTTCTGCCAAGTGTCCGAAGCCATTACGCAATAATGTACTTGGACGGTCGTCCAGGCAAGTATTGCGCGAAGATTTTGTCATTTGCGTTCTACGATCATTGGATGCTGAACAGGCTCCCGGCGGACGAACGCCGCACACAATTGGTCGAGTCCGCCTTGTCTATTGCGGAACAGCGCGGTGTCAGTTCTGTGACGGTAAGGGCGGTGGCAGAGGAGGCCGGGGTATCGCTCGGCGTCGTTCATTACTGCTTCGAGAGCAAGGAAGCGCTGATCGCGGCAATGGGTGAAACGCTCATTCTGCAGCTCAGTGCGTCGATGCAGTATGCGTTCGCGCAGGTCCGCCATGCGCCGGATCTCAGTGGCGTGCAGGGGCTCAGGGAATTGCTGCACATCGGCCTGACCGGAATGTGGCCGACCATCGAGGCAACCCCGGATCGCCAGTTGTTGACCTACGAAATTACTGCGCAGGCACTGCGTAGTCGCAATCTCGGAGCCGAACGTGCTGGGGCGGTTGCATTTGAGCAGTACCGAATCATGGATGAGCTCGCGGTGTCGTTTCTCGAAGAGTGCGCCAAGATATCGGGCACGGTGTGGACGGAGCCGTTGAGTTCGATTGCGCGACTGAGTCTTGCAATGATCGACGGCCTTGTTCTGCGATGGCTGGTCGATCGTGACTCCGACGCGACTATTGCCGAGTTCGGAGAAATGGTTCAGGTAATCGCCAACAAAGCCGTGGTCGCGCCTCAGTAGAACCGCCATCCTGGACATACGTCCAGGATTGGTGATTGACTGGTCGCACGCCGCGACGATTGGATCATCTGTGACCAGGACCCTTGATCGACTCACTGCTGCCACGCGAGAACTCGACCCGCCTCTGGCTGCTCTGGATCTGACCACACTGCGCAGTAATGCAGCCGACCTGGTGCGCCGCGCCGGTGGAACCCCGGTGCGAGTGGCGAGCAAATCGGTTCGTTGTCGGACGGTTCTGGCTGAAACTCTCGGCGACACACTGACCGCGTCCGGCGGATTCCGCGGAATCATGGCGTACTCACTGCGCGAGGCTCTGTGGCTGGTCGGGCTCGGCGCACGGGACATCCTGATGGGGTACCCGACCGCCGATCGTGGCGCCATCGCGGATCTCGCTGCCGACGACACCGCTCTCGCATCGATCACCTTGATGGTCGACGACGATGCGCAGTTGGACCTCATTCGTTCGGCGTCGACGGGGGATGCGCCTGTCCGCGTGTGTCTCGACGTCGACGCGTCACTGCGGATCGGCCCGATCCATCTGGGCGTACGACGCTCGCCACTGCGCGAACCTGGCGCGGTCGCCGCACTCGCGGCGCGTGCGCGCCAACGCGGATTCTCCGTCGTCGGAGTGATGTTCTACGAAGCCCAGATTGCCGGCCTTCCTGACACCAGTGCTCCGATCGGTTGGGTCAAGAAAGCCTCTGCCCGCGAATTGGCGTCCAGAAGGGGCGCTGTGGTCGCGGCCGTCACCGATGCCGTGGGTGCACTCGAGATCGTCAACAGCGGCGGTACGGGGTCGCTGGAGGTCAGCTCGGCCGATCCTGTGGTGACCGAGGTAACAGCAGGCTCCGGACTGTACGTACCGACCCTGTTCGACCGCTACCGTGCCTTCCGTCCCGATCCGGCGCTGTTCTTCGCACTGTCGGCCGTGCGCAAGCCGACGCCGTCCGTCACGACACTGTTCGGCGGCGGATACATCGCGTCGGGACCTGCCGGAGCCACCCGCGTTCCGTCGCCGGTCTGGCCCGCCGGTCTCAAACTGCTCCGTAACGAAGGTGCCGGCGAAGTCCAGACGCCGGTCACCGGGAAGGAAGCCGGCAACATCGCGATCGGCGACCGTGTGTGGTTCCGTCACGCCAAAGCCGGCGAGCTGTGCGAGCGCTTCGACCGCGTGTACGTGGTCGAAGCCGACGGCACCCGAACCTCGGTTCCCACCTATCGCGGCGAAGGGCAGTGCTTCGGGTAGGGCAGTGTTTCGGGTAAGACAGGCTTCGGCTAGCTCGTCAGCCTCATGAACGCGCCCAGTTCGACCAATCCCGCAGGCGTACTGGGCATGTACTGCGTCAACGCGTGCGATCGAACGATGATCGCGCACCACTTGCCGCGTGAGACAGCAACATTGAGACGGTTTCGCGACAGCAGGAACGACATCCCTCGCGGGACGTCCTCGACGGCAGATGCGGCCATCGACACGATTGCCACCGCAGCCTCGCGGCCCTGGAACTTGTCGACGGTCCCGACCTCGACCTCCGTGAGACCGGCCTCGGTGAGATCGCGCTCGACGGTGCCCACCTGGGCGTTGTACGCCGCGACCACGAGAATGTCCGACTGCTCCAGCGGCCTGGTTCCCTCGAACTCGCTCGGGTCGGTCCAAGGCGTGCCGAGAAGGCCCTGGATCTGGCGAACGATTTCCTGGGACTCTTCCGGGGAGTAGGTGGAATTGCCGCGGTGATCGACGAACACCGTGTGTACTCCGGCAGCGAGTCCGTCGAGCTTCCTTGCCGCACTGACGGTTTCCTGGGAACGCAGCTTGCCCTCGTACGACAATGCGGACACGGGCGCACACAGATCCGGGTGCATCCGCCACGTTTTCTCGAGGAAGTAGCCGAGTTCGGGTGGCAGTGCGCCGTGTCCCTCGGCGAGCCAACCGAGTGCCGATTCGTCGACAGGTTCGGGGTGAGTACCTTGGCTCACCTGCGGCAACTGCTGCGGGTCGCCCAGCAGCAACAGGTTTCGCGCGGAAATCGCGACGGCAATGGTGTTCGCCAGCGCGAATTGACCTGCCTCGTCGACCACGAGCAAGTCCAAACTGCCGGCGGGAACACGATCGGTATTCGCGAAGTCCCATGCAGTGCCGCCGATGACGCAGCCGACGCCTTCCGCTTCGGCGATGAATCCGGCGTATTCCTCGGACGCGATGTCCTGCCATTCCGCGGTCTTGCTGCGGCTGCCCTTCTTTGCGACCAGTGCGGGGTCCACGCCGGCCTTCAGAATGCCGCCAAGCATGTTCTCGACCACCGAATGTGATTGTGCCACCACGCCGATTCGCCAATGGTGTTGTTCGATCAGTGTCTTGACGACACGAGCGCCCGTGTAGGTTTTGCCGGTACCGGGAGGACCTTGCACCGCCACGTAGGAATCGTCGAGGTCGAGAAGTGCGGCGGTGATGGCGTCGGCGTAGTTGTTGTCGGTGCCGACAGGTGGCAGCGGTGAACCCGAGCGGGTTCTCGGGGTGCTGCGCCTGAGAATGTCGACTGCCGCGATGTGTGGCAGTTCGGGCAGGCTCTCGCTGGCGTCGGACGCGGCAGCGGCGATGGACTTCTCCATGCGTCCGGTGGGAATCGGACGACCAGGTGCCAACGCGACCGGGGAATCGATGTATTCGTCACCGCTGAGCAGTTCTTCCACGGTGACCACGTCGAGCCCTTCGGACTTGACGACGGCGGTGACCTTGACGCTGCTGGTGCCGCGCTGGGTGGGGTTCTCGCTTGCAACGGCATCGGGGGAGGGGGTTGCGTAGAGAGCGAACAGATCACTGCCCGGGCTCAAAGACGTTCCGGTGCCGAAACTTCCGGTCAGCTGAATGTGTCGACGGAACTTCTTCTGACGTGGAGTGCTCTTGTGCCAGTCCGCCTCGATTTCGGACTGTTCGACCACCATGACGTCGCGGATGTCCACCAGGTCTTCGATCGGTGTGACCAATCGGTCGAAGTGGGCCCACCAGTACGGCTTCCGCTCACGATTGTGGTACCCCACCGCAGCAGCCAGTAGAGCAGCTGCCTGCTGATCGGGGGTACGCGCCGAACCTGCCTTGTGTCCTGCGAATTCGCGGAGCGCGATCTCCGATTCGGTGAGCTCCTCGAGTGGAATCTTGATCTGCCCGGTCGGCTCACGAAGTTCGACGCCGTGTTCTGCGGCGCGCTCGGCAAGCCAATCGCGCAGGCGCAGAGTGGATTCGCAGTCGTATTCGTTGTAGTCGGAGATGCCCTGAAGAAGTTCCCTGGCCTGGTCGGCTTGTCCGCCGTCGCGCAATTGGCAGTAGTCGGCATAAGCGACAACCGAAGCGGCGGCATTGGTCACGTCGCCGTCGCGGCCGTGCTCACCCATGTAGAGCGGCTCGAGTTTCTTGATGCTGTACGAGCGTTGTCCGATCCGCAGGCAGGCACGGACGATCGGGTACAGGTCCACGAGCACGTTCTCGCTGAGCAGGGTGTCCACCGTTTGCTCGCCGACACCGTGACGTGCGGCCAAGCGCAACAGCGCCGATTTCTCGTACGCGGCGTAGTGGTAGATGTGCATGCCTGGATGAGCTTCTCGACGCGCGGTGACGTAATCGAGGAAGTCGAGGAGCGCCTGGCGCTCACCCTCGCGATCGTGTGCCCAGAACGGCTTGAACACGTAGTCGTCCGCAGGCCCTTCGACCACACCGAACAGATACTCCAACCCCCAATCGGTGGACCCGTCCTCGGCCCAGAGCGGATCGCCCTCGAAGTCGAAGAAGATGTCGCCGTCGTCGGGGATGGGGAGTCCGCCGAGCGCCGAGGGTTCGTAGACCTCGAATTCGGCGTCGCCGGACACTTCCTGGCGTAGTTGAACCGCTGCCTGTGCACGGAGCTTGTCGAGTGTTTCCCGGCGGATTCCCTCGACTGGGCCGGTGCTCGCGGCGAGTTCGTCGATTGTCGTGATCCCCGAGACGATCAGCTGTTCACGCTGATTGCCGCGGACACCCGCAACCAGCAGCAGGTCTCGATGGCTTTCGACCTCGACGCTGCAGGTGTCGCATCGACCACAACGCAGGTACCGATCGTCGAGCCACTGTGTCGGTTTCCCCTCGGCGCGGTGCTCGTCGAGGACTCGTTCGAGTTCAGCTCTACGTGCCGCGAATACCGGCGCGATGTCTCCGATGTCGTGCGACGACATGCTGCCGTCGCCGAGCAGTAGATGAACTTGATCGGAGGCGGCAATTGCATTGCGCTCCAACGCATCCGCGTATGCGGCGAGTTGTAGAAGTGCCGACACCTTGGCGTGCCGGGAGAGCTTGCTGTCGTAGACCGCGTAGGTGTCGCCTTCGCGGACGAGGAAATCGCAGAACCCGAGGAATCGGCCGTCGAAAAAGGTTCCCTGATAAATGACTGGCGCGCCCGATCGTGCTGCCTCGACGGTGGCCAACGTGGCAGCGGTCAGGCCTGCGCGTGAGTGTTCCGGTCGCGGCATGACGACGACGCCGTCTCCGTGTTGATCGATGAACTTCTGAAGCTGTTCGCGCTCGTGCGAGTCGCCGAGGCTCGACGTCCGCTCGAGCATCGGATCCGCCTCGGCCGCCTCGGCTGAGATCAGACCGGTTCGGGCGTCGAGTTGCCGCAACAGTGCGAACTCGCACGAGGCCGCGGCCGAGAGGTCGCTGGCGCTGTAGACGATCTGATCATCGAGTAGGAACACACGGAGATTGTGCCATCGCTCACCGACAAGGCAACCCACCAGTAATCGCTCACGAGCCGCGGATACCCGTAGGAGAGTGCAGAATGACGAGCATGCCCTTCTTCGACGGACGAACCGGTCAGGTGCACTTTCGGCATTGGCCGGCGGCAGGGGGCGCAGTGCCCACTGTGTCTTTGGTCTTTCTGCACGGCCTCGGTCAGCACAGCGGGCAGTATCACCGTTTCGCGAGCGCAATGACGGCGTCGGGGATTGACGTGTGGGCGATCGATCACACCGGGCACGGTTTGTCGGAGGGTGATCCGGGAGTCGGGGCTCCGCTCTCCGATCTTGCTGCCGATGCAGCCGCGCTGGCTGACATCGCCTTGGCGGAACTGCCTGACGTTCCGCAGGCGGTGATGGGTCATTCGTTAGGTGCTGTGACTGCGCTGACGGTGCTGGCTCATCGCGATCACGAATTCGCGTCCGCGGTGTTGTGCGGCATCCCGCGCAGTGCGGTCGAGCAACACGGGTGGGCGGAACTCTCCGACGCGGGCATCCCAGTCCTGGTCGTTCACGGTACCGACGACCGGATCGCCCCGGTCGATCCCGTCCGGGACTGGGCGCGGACGCTGCGCAACGTCGAGATGCGTGAGTTCGAGGACGCCGGTCACGACCTGCTGCACGAGAAGGTTCACGCCAGTGTCACCAACGTCAGCCGTGAATTCCTTCTCGCGCATTCCAGGTAGTCCTCTCAGGAGAGCGCGCCGAGCACCTCTTTCGACGTGACGGGGTGCGAGAACATCGGGTAGTCGTAGGTGATCGCGTTCTCGTGTTCGGCGACCGAAGTGCCTGCCACGCAATCGGTGAGTGTGATGACCCGGTAACCGTTCTCGTATCCGGTGCGCATGGTCGATTCGACGCAGCAGTTGGTCAGGAAACCGCCGAGAAGGATCGTGCGAATTCCTTTGCTGCGCAGAATGAAATCGAGGTTGGTGCTGGCAAAAGTGTCGAGTCCACGCTTGCCCTCGATGACGATGTCGCCGTCTTTCGGAGTGAGGTCGTCGACGATAGCGGCGCCCCACGAACCCTTCACGAAGGCCTTTCCGTCGACGACGCCCTTGAGGATTCCGTACGGATGCGAGGTGATTTCGTTGTACCCCTCGGCGAAGGTGATCGGTGCGTGCATCACGGTGACACCCGCCGCACGGGCCGCATCGACCAGCGCGGCGGTGTTCGCGAGGAGTCCGTTCGATTCCATGACCGGTGCGACGGCCTCGTGAAGAACACCGCCCTCGGTGGTGAAGTCGTTCTGGTACTCGATGAGCACGACGGCGGTGGTCGCGGGATCCAATTCGAGCTTGTCGGTCATGGTCGGCACCTTCTCTGTTGTGGTCCGGGTCACGAATCTCCTCAATTAAACAGTTTGTCAGACAAGCAGGCAAGGGGTGGTAGCGTCGCGGCATGGATACGACTCCGTTGTCGCGCATGCCGCTCAGCCTTGCCGTGTCGGGAAGAATCCGTGCTGCCATACTCGACGGCTCGCTTCCCGTCGGCGAGGCATTGCCGACCGAACAGGAACTCGCGCAGACGTTCTCGGTGGGGCGATCGACGGTCCGTGAGGCGCTTCGTGTCCTGCAAGCGCAGGGATTGTTGACCGGCGCGGACACCACTTCTACTGCCAGGCCTCGGGTGACGCACGAGCATACGGCCGATTCCGCGGCCACAGCTCTCAGCACGGCGTTGCAGGTGGGTGCAGTTCCATTGGGCGATCTTGTCGAATTGCGAGTGCTGCTCGAAGCTGCTGCGCTGCGCACTGTCGTCGCGGTGCCGAACGGCGCCCGGGATGCGATCGAGCGGATGCGCGTCGCAACCCTTGCCGACGACTCGGTCGCATTCCACGACGCCGATGTCGACTTTCACGTTGCGCTGGCCGGAGCCGGCGGGAACAAGGCGTTCGGGTTGGTCATGACGGTTCTCCGCGACAGCATCGCCGGCTACCTGCTGAGCGAACTCGACTCGCGCGAGAACTCGGCGGCCACGCTCGGCGCACTGTTGGCCGAGCACGAGGGTATCGCCGACGCGATCGAGCGCGGTGCAGTTGACGAGGCTGCCGTTTTGGTCGAGCGCCATGTGCGCGGATTCTACGAAGGACGAACACAATGACCACGAGTATCGATCTGTTGGGTGAACGCTTGCAGAAAGCGGTGGGGGACAGGGCGACAACCGATCCCGACCGAATGGGCGCGTACGTCCGGGATCAATCACTGCTCACCACAGCCGGAACGCCCGCCGCGCTGGTCAAGGCGAAGACGGTTGACGACGTCGTTGCGGTCATGACGGTGGCCCACGAACTCTCCGTTCCCGTGGTGACACGAGGGGCAGGTACCGGGTTGGCCGGCGCCGCCAACGCACTTGACGGATGCATCGTCTTGAGCGTCGCGGGCATGGATCGCATTCTCGAGATCGATCCTGCCGCGCGCACCGCCACGGTGGAGCCCGGAGTGATCAACGGTGACCTGGCGGAAGCTGCTGCACAGCAGGGCCTTTGGTACGTACCGGATCCGGGAAGCCGGTCCATCTCGAGTATCGGCGGCAATCTGGCGACAAATGCAGGCGGCATCTGTTGCGCCAAGTACGGCGTCACCGGTGATCACGTTGCGGCCCTGACGGCGGTACTCGCCGACGGGCGTGTGATCCGTACCGGTGCACGGACGCGCAAAAACGTTGCGGGGCTGGACCTGACACATCTGCTCGTCGGGTCGGAGGGCACTCTCGCGGTCATCGTCGAAGCCACGATGCGGTTGCGTACGGCGCCCACTGCCGCGACCACTGTGGTCGCCTTCTTCGATTCCGCGGAGTCCGCGATCGATGCCGTCCTCGCCGTGTCGGCAGTGGCCGAACCGTGTCAGATGGAGTTGATGGACGACGTCACCATCGGCGCCGTCAATCGGCTGACCAAGATGGGGCTGGACGAATCGGCCGGGGCGATGCTGCTCATCCAGTGCGACGGTAGGTCGGCGGCCGCCGAGGCAGCGGACTGCGCCGCGGCGTGCGAAAGTGCTGGGGCCCGAGAGGTTTTCCACACCGACGATCCGGTGGAAGGTGAAGAGTTCACCGCCGCGCGCCGGATGGCCTTGCCGGCTCTCGAGGCGTTGGGCACGGTACTTCTCGACGACGTCGCGGTGCCGGTGCCGGCATTGCCGTCCATGTTGGAATGCATTCGTGAAGCGGCCGATCGCCACGGCGTCACGATCGGAACCTTCGGTCACGCCGCCGACGGCAATCTCCACCCGACCATCGTGTTCGACGCTGCCGAATCGGGTGCGCAGGATCGTGCGCGCGGAGCTTTCGACGACATCGTTGCCGGCGCACTGGCGTTGGGCGGAACGATCAGCGGTGAACACGGTATCGGGGTTCTCAAAGCGCCGTACATGGCGGACATGGTCGGCCAGACCGAACGCGAAATGATGCTTGCAGTCAAGGCCGCATTCGATCCGAAGAACATTCTCAATCCCGGACGAGGTATCTGAGCGGTTCGTCCGTGCCTCAGTCGCCGGAAATTGCGCTACCAGACGAACGTGTTGCCGCACGACGCTTTTCAAGTGACGATGGCCCTCATGAAGCTGTTGATGCTCGGAGGAACACGGTTCCTCGGCCACGCTCTCGTCGATGACGCTTTGGTCCGGGGCTGGGAGGTGACAGTGCTCCATCGTGGGCTCACCGGAGCGCCACCACCTACAGCGGAGGTCCTGTTCGCGGATCGCACCGATCAGCGTGCGATGGTTGATGCGCTCGGTGATCGTCGATGGGATCTTGTCGTCGACACCTGGTCGGGTAGCCCCCGGGTGGTCGGTGAGAATGCACGCGTTTTGCGCGGTCACGTCGACCGGTACGCATACATCTCCAGTGGATCCGTCTACCAATGGGGATTGCACGTAGACGAGAGCTCGCCGGTGGTTGCCGCATCTGCGACCTCCGATGACTACAGCGACTACTCATCCGCCAAACGTGGGGCCGAACTCGCTGTCCTGGAATCCTTCCCGGACGCGTTGCTCGCGAGGGCAGGGTTGATCCTCGGCCCGCGCGAGGACATCGGGCGGTTGCCGTGGTGGCTGCAGCGTATCGCGGCGGGCGGACGTGTCGTTGCTCCCGGAGTGCCGACCAGACCGTTGCAGTACGTCGATGCCCGCGACATCGCAACCTTTGTCCTGTCCGGACTGGCCGCCGGGATCAGCGGGGCATACGACGTCATCAGCCCGTCCGGCCACACCACTACCTCCGGACTCCTCCAGGCGTGCGTGGTTGCCACCGGTTCGGACGCTGAACTCGTGTGGATCGACGAGGACAGGCTGGCGGCCGCTGGAGCGCAGCCGTGGACACAACTTCCGTGTTGGGTGCCGCAGGAGGGTGAGTTCGCGGGCTTCCTCGAAGCCGACACCGCCAAGGCGGGGCAAGCAGGGCTGCGGTGCCGGCCCGTCGAAGACACCGTGCGCGATACCTGGGAGTGGATGCAGCGGGAAACTCTGCCGACTCAGCGGGAGGATCGTGCGGTGCACGGCCTTCCATCCGAGATCGAAAAGGAACTACTCTCCGCCGGACAGTGAAACGGGTCTGGCCCGGTTCGCATTCGAACCGGGCCAGACTCGTGAAAGACGATCGATCAGGCGTACAGGTCGCTGATCTTGGTCTTGTGAGCTTCGTGAATGATGTTGCGCTTGAGCTTGAGCGTCGGCGTCAATTCACCGGTCTCCTGGGTGAAGTCGACCTCGAGGATCGTGTACTTCTTGATCTGCTCGGGGTTGGAGACCTTCTTGTTCGCGTCGGCAACGGCCGAGTCGATCTCGGCGATCAGGTCGGCGTTCTTCACCAGATCGGCAATCGGGGTGCCGGCGGGCAGGCCGTTGCGCTCGACCCAACCGGGCAGAGTCTCCGGATCGAGGGTGATCAGTGCACCGATGAACGGCTGACCGTCGCCGACGACGAGGCACTGGCTGATCAGAGCGTGCGCGCGCAGGGAATCTTCGAGGCCTGCCGGTGCGACGTTCTTGCCGCCCGCGGTGACGATGATTTCCTTCTTGCGTCCGGTGATGGAGACGTAGCCCTCGTTGTCGATCGAGCCGAGGTCGCCGGTGTGGAACCAGCCGTCGACGATGGATTCGGCAGTGGCCTTCTCGTTGTGCCAGTAGCCGGCGAACACGACCGGGCCCTGCAGGAGGAGTTCGCCGTCCTCGGCGATCCGTGCTGCATGGCCGTTGATCGGCTTGCCGACGGTGCCGACGCGCTGCGCGCTCGAGGTGTTGACGGTGATTGCGGCGCTGGTCTCCGTGAGTCCGTAGCCCTCGTAGATCGGGATGCCGACGCCGCGGAAGTAGTGGCCGAGGCGCGCGCCGAGGGCTGCGCCACCGGAGACTGCACGCTCGCACTCGCCACCCAGAGCTGCGCGCAACTTCGAGTAGACGAGCTTGTCGAATACCGCGTGCTTGAGCTTGAGTGCCAGTCCGGGGCCACCCTTTTCGAGGGATTCGCTGTATTCGATGGCGGTGGCAGCAGCCTTGTCGAAGATGCTGCCCTTACCGCCGTCGACTGCCTTCTGGCGAGCCGAGTTGTACACCTTCTCGAACACGCGGGGCACCGAGAGGATGAAGTTGGGCTTGAAGCCGGCGAACTGCTCGAGCAGCGTCGTCAGGTCCGACGTGTGGGCGACGGTGACCTTGGCGTCGAAAGCGCCGAAGGAGATCGCCCGCGCGAATACGTGGGCAAGCGGCAGGAACATCAGAGTCTTCTTGCCGGGGACCATGGACTCCGGCATCGCCAGGCGGCAGGCGTTGGACTCGGCGTAGAAGTTGGAGTGCGTCAGCTGGACACCCTTGGGGCGTCCGGTGGTTCCGGAGGTGTAGATCAGGGTCGCGGGCGAGGCAGCGGTGACCTGGTGACGACGAGTGTGCAGTTCTTCGTCGGTGATTGCCGAACCGCGACTGGACAGCTCGTCGATCGCACCCGACTCGATGACAAGAACCTCGCGGAGGGCTTCTGCGCCGTCGGTGACTTCCTTGTGAGTCTCCGCGTGTTTGGCCGTTTCGACGACCAGAAGTGTTGTCGCTGAATCCTCGAGGATCCACTGCGCCTGATCAGGGGAGGAGGTCTCGTAGATCGCGACGGTGCATCCGCCTGCAGTCCAGATGGCGTAGTCGAGAACGACCCACTCGTAGCGAGTCGCGGACAGGATAGCGACGCGGTCGCCGAGCTCGACGCCCGAAGCGATCAGGCCCTTGGCAACTGAGGAGACCTGCTTCGCGAATTCAGCTGCAGTGACGTCGACCCATCCACCGTTCGACGGCCTCTTGAACGGCACGAATGTGGGGTCTTCTTCGGCGTGACGGAACACGGAGTCGGCCATGGATACGTTCTCCGGAATTGAGAACGACTGTGGAACTGAGAACTCGCGCACTATTGACCCCTCCAGTGACTACTGACATTTCTGATGTGCATTGCATCACATTAGTCGTCATTTTGCACTGTCGTTACTATTCGGTAGAACTGGTCGGGCGCTGACCTGCAGTTTAGTGTGACCGCCTGTTTACAGGTACTCAGGCGACGTGTTGGAGCGTGCGACCGTGCACGGACAGCCACCGCCGAATTGCGTAGTCCAATCGGTCCGGATCCACTCCGAGTTGCTCTGCAGTAGCTGCAAGGATCTCCGAGGTGTCTCCCGGCAACTCGGTGGTGCCGAGTGTCGCGCTGATGAAGGTGTCGGCAGCGGTCCCCAGATCGGTGTGCGGAATTCCGGCCAACATCAACAGGTGGGCCCAGGTCACTTCGGAACCGTCTCCGCACGCGTCCACCCAGGCATGGTGAACGGCTTCGAGAGCGTTGTCGGAATCGGCGGCCGACAGCAGGTCCTCGACGCTGTTGATCCGCAAGTGATGGAGTTTCTCGGCGACCTGTTGGATGTGCCGTGCCTCGATCGGGACACCCGTCGCCGTGTAGCGGCGCTTGTACGAGCCGATCTTGCCTGCCCACTGGTCCGAACTGCCGGCTTCCTCGAAGGTGCGGAGTAGTTCACGTGCGCCATCCGTGACGGGTTTGTCCTCGCGGGCTTTCCGGTACGCCAGGTAGCGATCGACGACGGTCACTTCGCTGTGACCCGACGTGGACTGAACGGATTCGATGATGCACAGGGCGAGGCTCTGTCGATAAGCGTCTGACGCAACCCAGGCGGAAGGGTCGCCCAGGCGGTCACGGCACGCAGCTGCGACGGCGTCGACGGTATCGGTCGAGATGGTCACGGTTCCTCCAGAAAGCCGAATTCTTTTTGTTCCATTTGGGCTATCGGCACCGAGGAGCGAAATGTTGCACACATCACAAATTCTCAGAGATCTCTTGGACTGTGCTCAGGCTGGAGAGGTGTGCACTCAGGCGAGGAAGGACAGCACTTCGTCGTCGCTGAGTTGATGAAAGTCCTCGAATGCAGCACCGACGCCGCCTAACAGGGCAGGAACGAAGGGGCAGACGACCCGATCGGCGGAGCACGCGATCACTCTCATGGCTTCGGGGGAGGCTACTGGGACCGCGACGATCACGGAGGCGGCACCCGCGGTGCGCGCGCATCGGCAGGCAACGGCGGCACTCGCGCCCGTAGCCATTCCGTCGTCGACGATCACCGCAGTGCGTCCGTGGAGGGAAACCGGGGTCCGCCCCTCGCGCAGGAGATGCGCCCGCCGTTCCAATTCGGTTCGCTCGTCGCGTTCGACGGCGACGAGTTCTCTTTTCGAGACGCGAACCGCTGCGATGACGTCGTGGTTGAGGACCCGCACGCCGCCCTCACCGATGGCGCCCATCGCCAGTTCCGGGTTGTACGGACTGCCGAGCTTGCGCACCACCACGATGTCGAGCGGAGCGTTCAGTGCCGCAGCCACCTCGGCTGCGACCGGAACTCCGCCGCGCGGGAGTCCGAGAACGACGGGCTTGTCGATACGCAAGGTCTCGAGCCGCCCGGCCAGAAATTTGCCGGCGGAAGATCGATCCCGATACTGGGTCACTGCGTTGTCCTCGAGAAGCTCGAACCCCGACCAGTTCGACGCTACTCGCTGCAGGTCACCGCGACGAGACTGTGAACCTCCGCAGCGCGAGAGCGGGATTCTTCTCGCGTACCTCGGCGATGCGAGCAGCCGAAACGAGTGCGGTGGCGACCCCGACCTGCTCGCCAAGTGAACACATCACGACGCCCATCGGGTCGACGATCATGCTGGTACCCGCGCCGCCGCGCGCGCTCTGATCTGCCGCTGCGATATACATCGTGTTCTCGATGGCCCGGGCGCGCACGAGAGTGGTCCAGTGGTCTTCCTTGAGCGGCCCCGGCACCCACTGGGCGGGCAGGAGCAAGATGTCTGCGCCGACGTCGACGATGCGCCGGGTGACTTCCGGGAAGCGCAGGTCGTAGCAGGTCTGGAGGCCGAAGGTCAGGCCGTCGCACCCGAAAGTCTGCGGTTCGGTGATCTCGCCCGCGCGGATCACGGCCGACTCCTGGTAACCGAAAGCGTCGTAAAGATGCAGTTTCCGGTAGGTCGCCACCAGTTCGCCGTTCGGGTCCATCGCGACGAGGGTGTTGGAGATTCTGCTCACGTCGTCGATCCGCTCGTTCATTCCTGCCACGAGGAAGATTCCGAACTCCGCGGCGGCCGACGCCAGCGCCGAACCGAATTCGCCGTCCAGGTCCTCCGCGGACTCGATCAAACGCTCATCCGTCTTCGGTGCGGTGAACATCGAGTATTCCGGCGCCACGACAACTTTCGCGCCGCGTGCTGCTGCATCGGAAGCCAGTGATCGCAGTGATTCGAGGTTGGCTTTCTTGTCCGTCCCCGGGGCGAATTGGGCAATCGCGACAACGGTCTGGGAGGGGGTGGCTGCGGTGGCTTCGGTCATGCTTCCTACGCTAGGCGAAACCCGCTGGGAGGGTGGATCTGTCGTAAAAGCACCCCCGGTATGTCGTCGCGTCTATACTCTATCCGCTAAACTGCTGGTCAAATGAGTGATATTGAGCGTGACCCCGAACCCCCAACATTTGCCGACCTCGACATCGATGATCGGGTATTGAAGGCACTGTCAGACGTGGGCTACGAGTCGCCCTCGCCCATTCAGGCTGCCACCATTCCGCCACTGCTCGAAGGCAAGGACGTCGTCGGTCTCGCACAGACCGGTACCGGCAAGACCGCAGCCTTCGCAGTTCCCGTTCTGTCGCGGATCGACACGTCGATCAAGCAGACCCAGGCGCTGGTGCTTGCTCCCACGCGTGAGCTGGCGCTTCAGGTTGCCGAGGCCTTCGGCAAGTACTCCGCGCACATCCCCGGACTCAACGTCCTGCCGATCTACGGTGGCCAGAGCTACGGCGTCCAGCTGTCGGGCCTGCGCCGCGGCGCACACGTCGTCGTCGGTACCCCGGGTCGTGTCATCGACCATCTCGAAAAGGGCACCCTGGATCTGACCAATCTCAAGTACCTCGTTCTCGACGAGGCCGACGAGATGCTCAAGATGGGGTTCCAGGAGGACGTCGAGCGCATCCTCCGCGACACCCCCGGCGACAAGCAGGTCGCCCTGTTCTCCGCAACGATGCCCGGCTCGATTCGCCGGATCTCGAAGCAGTACCTGAACAATCCGGTCGAGATCACCGTCAAGTCCAAGACGTCGACCGCCTCGAACATCACGCAGCGCTACATTCAGGTTGCTCATCAGCGCAAGCTCGATGCACTGACCCGAGTCCTCGAGGTCGAGGCATTCGAGGCGATGATCATCTTCGTCCGTACCAAGCAGGCCACCGAAGACCTGGCGGAGAAGCTGCGCGCCCGCGGGCACTCGGCTGCCGCGATCAACGGTGACATCGTCCAGGCCCAGCGTGAGCGGACCATCGGTCAGCTCAAGAACGGCGCCCTCGACATCCTCGTCGCGACCGACGTTGCTGCTCGAGGCCTCGACGTGGATCGAATCTCCCACGTCGTCAACTACGACATCCCTCATGACACGGAGTCGTACGTCCACCGCATCGGTCGTACCGGCCGCGCCGGTCGTCAGGGTGACGCGTTGCTGTTCGTCGCCCCGCGTGAGCGTCATCTGCTCAAGTCCATCGAGAAGGCGACCCGTCAGCCGCTTGCGGAGATGCAGCTTCCCAGTGTCGACGACGTCAACGCCCAGCGCGTGGCCAAGTTCGGTGACTCCATCACCGAGAGCCTGGCCTCGGAGAATCTCGCGATGTTCCGCAAGATGATCGAGGACTACGACCAGGAACACGACGTTCCGCTCATCGACATCGCTGCCGCTCTGGCGTTGCAGTCGCGCGACGGCGAAGCATTCTTGCTTTCTCCCGAGCCGCCGGCACCGCCGCGTCGTGAGCGCGAGCCTCGTGAACCACGTCCTCCCCGTCGTTTCGACGATGGCCCGGCCCCGCGCTCGCGTGGGCCCGAGGGCCAGGAGCTGGCCGCGTACCGCATTGCAGTCGGCAAGCGTCACCGCGTCGTTCCGGGTGCCATCGTCGGTGCCATCGCCAACGAGGGTGGGCTTCGTCGAAGCGACTTCGGGCACATCAGCATTCGCCCGGATCACAGCATCGTCGAGCTGCCGGCCGACCTCTCCAACGAGACTCTCGAAGCTTTGCGTCGCACACGCATCTCCGGCGTCCTGATCCAGCTGCAGCCTGATTTCGGGCCGCCGCAGGGTCGTCCGAGTGGCCGTGGCGACCGTGGTGGCCGGGACGATCGTGGTGGACGTGACGACCGCCGCGGTGGCGGACGCGATCGCTACAACGACTGACATACAGCTTCAACGACTGTCATGAAGACTGAAACAGGCGCTGCCCTCCGCGAGGAGGACAGCGCCTGTTTTCTGTGTGGGGGGCAAGGCGCTGCGCGGTATCAGATCGGCGTCGGTGCGAGGGCGCCGTTCTTCCGGGCGTTGGTGTCGAACTGCGTGCGGTACAACTCGGCGTAGCGGCCACCGCGCGCGAGCAGTTCCTCATGGTTGCCGCGCTCGACGATCTGGCCTGCCTCGACGACAAGGATCAGGTCCGCGGAACGGATCGTCGACAATCGGTGAGCGATCACCACCGCAGTCCGCCCGGCGAGTGCTTCGCCGAGTGCTTCCTGAACCGCAGCTTCCGACGTCGAGTCGAGATGCGCGGTGGCCTCGTCCAAGATGACGACGCGAGGCTGGGCCAGGAGCAGTCGTGCGATGGTCAGGCGTTGACGCTCGCCGCCCGAGAGGCGGTATCCGCGTTCACCCACCACTGTCTCCAATCCGTCGGGTAGCGACGCAACCAGGTCGGTGAGCCGTGCTCGCTCCAGAACCTCACGCAGATCTTCTTCGGTGGCATCCGGTCGCGCAAGGAGCAGGTTGGATCGAAGGCTCTCGTGGAACAGGTGCCCGTCCTGCGTGACCATGCCGACGGTCTCCCGGATGGAATCGGTACTGAGGTCTCGGACGTCGACACCGCCCAGTTCGACCGATCCGGAGTCGATGTCGTAGAGGCGCGGAATCATCTGCGCCACGGTCGACTTTCCGGCACCGGACGTGCCGACCAGGGCGACCATCTGTCCTGCTTCGGTGCGGAACGACAGGTCGTGCAACACGTCCTCGCCGCCGCGGGTGTCGAGGATCGCGACTTCCTCCAGGGACGCGAGAGACACCTTGTCCGCGGATGGGTATGCAAAAGTGACGTTCTTGAACTCGACGGACACCGGTCCCTGCGGCACCGTGCGTGCATCGGGCTTCTCGGTGATGAGCGGTGCCAGATCGAGAATCTCGAATACCCGCTCGAAGCTGACCAGGGCGCTCATGACATCGACCCGGGCGCTGGCCAGTGCGGTCAACGGTGAGTACAGCCGCGTCAACAACAGTGCCATCGCCACGACGGCGCCTGCGTCCAATTGTCCGCGCAGCGCGTAGAAGCCGCCGAGTCCGTAGACGAGGGCAAGAGCAAGGGCCGAGACCAGTGTCAGCGCTGTGACGAAGACGGACTGCAGCATTGCGGTCCGGACTCCGATGTTGCGCACACGCCGGGCGCGAACCGCGAACTCCGCCGACTCTTGCGACGGGCGGCCGAACAGCTTGACCAGAGTCGCGCCGGGAGCGGAGAACCGCTCCGTCATCTGGGTGCTCATGAGTGAATTATGGTTGGCTGCTTCACGATTGAGTGCTGCAAGTTTTGCGCCCATGCGCCGTGCGGGGATGACGAAGATCGGGAGAAGTAGCAGCGCGAGGACGGTGATCTGCCAGGAGATCCCGAGCATGACGATCAGCGTGATCACCAGGGTGACCAGATTGCTGACCACTCCGGACAAGGTGTCGCTGAAGGCGCGCTGAGCGCCGATGACGTCGTTGTTGAGACGGCTGACCAGTGCTCCGGTTCGAGTTCTGGTGAAGAACGCGATGGGCATCTTCTGGACGTGATCGAAGACGGTGGTGCGCAGATGCAGGATCAGGTCTTCGCCGATGCTGGCCGAGAGCCACCGGGTCAACAGGCCCAGAGCGGCTTCGAGAAGTGCAACCAGTGCGATCAGGGCGGCAAGTTTGACGACCACGTCGACGGCGTCGCCGCCGACTATCGCGTTGACCACGCGCCCGGCCAGGACAGGTGTTGCCACGGCAAGCGCAGCAGTGACGACACTCAGTACGAGGTACCAGCTGAGGTTGCGTTTCTGTGGAACTGCGAACGTCGCGATCCGCTTCAGTGTCGCCTTCGAGAACGGGCGCCGATCTTCTTGCGCGTGCATCGCGTTGTACATCGCGTTCCACGCGGTGACTTCCATACTCATGACTTCGCCCCTCCGGTCGCCGGCCACGAAGATTACGTGGCCGGTACGACACGAAGGTAGAACCTCAACCAAACTTCAGGTCAAGTGCGGCCTCAGCGGGCCACGTCGACCACCACGCGAGGAGGGTCGCTGAGCGTCGTGACCGTGAACGGCTGCTTCTCGGTCACGCCGATGAACGACTGCGTGACTCCCTCGAAGACGTTGGACCCGTTGACCTCGGTCACGACTCCGCCGACGCCGGGGACCGGGTTGGGGCCGGAGTACTGCTCGACTCCGCTGTCGAAGGGATATGCGGAACCGTCGATCAGGACCTGGATCACTGCGGCACCCTTGATGTCCACGGGCTTACCGCTGCCTTCCTGCGTCGCCGCGTCGACGTACTTGACGCGCCAACCGGGTGTGCCGGTTCCGCCCATTTCGTAGACGACACGATCGAATCCGTCGTGCTCGCCCACTCGGATGTCGACGACGGTGAGCTTGGATTCGGTGCCCGCAGCCGACGTCTTGTCGGAGCTGTCCGTCGGGACTGGTTCTGTGGTCGACGCTGCTGCACTCGAGGTCGAGGTGACGGCCGAGGTGGCTGCCGTGGGAGTGGTCTCCGCGTCCTGCGAACAGGCAGTCAGGCTCACGCCCACTGCGATGGCAGCGACAGCGGCAAATGATCTCGTCCGGTTCGTTGTCATGACTCGATCGTAGGGCTCGCGTTATCGGGATCCGCGGCGGCGGTGCCCGGAGTTACCTAACCGATATCGCCGTCGACATAGAGCCACTTACCCTCTGTTCGCGCAAATCGACTGCGTTCGTGGAGCATTCCCCGCTCGCGTCCGAATGTGTAGTAAGCGCGAAATTCCACGACGCCGTCGGAATCGAACAGCCCGCCCCGTTCGGTGTCCAGGATCTCCAACCGGAGCCATTTCTGGTCGGGGTCGAGATCGAGTTGGGCTGGGCGATGGTCGGGATGCCAAGTCCGCGTGAGATATTCGTCGTCCATCGCAGTGAAAGCCGTGTAACGCGAACGCATCAGGGTTTCGGCGGTCGGTGCGTGCGCTTCACCGCTGATGTACTTTCTGCAGCATTCGGCCAACGCGTTGCCGCTGCCGCACGGGCACGGATCGGTCGGATTGGGTGTGGTGGGGCGGCGCGAAGTCACCGCCCCATTACAGCACGCGAACTCAGACCAGTTTGTGTTCGCGGTTGTCCCAGTACGGTTTGCGGAGGTCGCGTTTGAGGATCTTTCCGGTGGGATTGCGGGGAAGGATCTCGACGACGTCGATACTGGTCGGGCACTTGAACTTTGCGAGACGTTCCTGGGTGTACGTGATCAGATCGGCTTCGTCGATCTGCGCTTCGGGAGTGAGAACCACGACAGCCTTGACGGTTTCACCCCAACGGTCGTCGGGAACGCCGATGACCGCGACCTCGGCGATTGCCGGATGCTCCACCAGTACTCGTTCGATCTCGGGGGAGTAGACGTTCTCGCCGCCGGTGATGATCATGTCCTTGAGGCGGTCCTCGATGAAGACGAACCCGCCGGAGTCGGCGCGGCCCATGTCGCCGCTACGCAGCCACCCGTCTGCGGTAATCGTTTCGGCCGTCGCCTCGGGCTTACCCAGGTATCCGGGTGTGCACTGTTCGGATCGCCACCACAGCTCACCGGTCGTTCCGGTGGGCACGTCCTCGAGCGTGACGGGGTCCACCACGCGCATCTCGACGCCGGGGATCGCCGTACCTGCTGATGCCATGCGCTCGACCTGCGACTCGTCGCGGTGAACGTCCGGCATCAACGCGGTAATGACGCCTGCCATTTCGGTCATGCCGTAGACCTGCACGAATTCGGTGTCCGGCCACGCTGCGAGTGCCGCGCGCAACAGTGGGAGCGGCATGGGGGCGGCGCCGTAGGTGATGCGTTTGAATGCTTTGAAGGCGGCGACCGCCTGCTCGCCTGCGGCCAGGACTCCGGCAATGACCGGTGGGACGAGAAAGGCGATGTTGGCTCCGGCGGCGAGACCGGCGAAGATCGACGGTCCGTCGGCTTCTCTCGTGAAGTAACAGCGGCCACCGGTGTGAATTGCCATGATGGCGTAGCACGTTCCGCCGACGTGGAACATCGGCATCGCGATCAAGAATCGGTGATCCTCGTGGGCCGGCAGGATTTCGAGGACATTGTTGCTGTGCGCGAACAGGTTTCGATGCGTGAGCTGGACACCTTTGGGGCGACCGGTCGTCCCGGAACTGTAGAGAACCAGAGCGGTGGCATCGGGGCTCACCTCGGGGCGGGAGTGCAGCGGTGTGACCTCGTCGATCCACGGCTCGAATTCGTCGTGTTCACCGCCGACGGCGAAGATCGATTCGACGGCCGTCAAGCGGTCTCGCATGGCGACGACCTGGGGGAGTAGTTCGCTGCCGACGAACAGAATGCGAGCGCCACAGTCCGCGAGAACGTAATCCAGCTCTTCGCTCGAAAGTCGCCAGTTGGGAACGACATTCGCGGCGCCGAGCAGTGAGGCGGCGTAGGTGACTTCGAGACAGGACAGATGATTCTTGTCGACGAACGCGACAGTGTCGCCGGCACCGATGCCTGATTCGGCGAGGGCGGCGGCGATACGCAAGATGCGGTCCCGCCACTGGGCCCACGTGAATTCGGTCCCTTGGAAGGTCATCGCTGCTTGATCAGGCTTGACCGTCGCCCAGTGCTCTAGCCGATCGAAAATGATTCCAGCGGTGGCGTCGGACATTCGGCCGCCTCTCTCGTGTGATTGGTGTCACAAGGTTAATGTGCGCCCGGTCTTCGTATCGCTGTTTCCAGTCAATGCGCACAAGCAGGAGGGGTCGCATTCCCTCCACCCTGACCGGCTCGGCCGCAGATATCAGGGTGGTCCCCGATGGCGGGCGCGCCCGCCACCCGACAGGATGGAACCAACCATTGCGGGCGTCCGTGTTTTCACGGGCGCCCGTCACGCCCGCAAAGTAGCACCGAAGTGAACAGGAAAGGCGATCATGAGTTCGCACGCCCAGGATGTCGCGGCCCGCGCAGTCGGCCTGTCCAAGACCTACGGCACCGGAGATACCCAGGTGCACGCACTCAGTTCTGTGTCCGCAGATTTCGCCCGCGGTGAGTTCACGGCGATCATGGGGCCGTCCGGTTCCGGTAAGTCGACGCTGATGCATTGCCTCGCCGGTCTGGATTCCGCAAGTTCGGGTTCCGTTCTCATCGGCGAGACGGAACTCACGACGCTTTCCGACAAACAGATGACCCAATTACGACGCGATCGCATCGGTTTCGTTTTCCAGGCGTTCAACCTGGTGCCGACGCTGACGGCGCTCGAGAACATCACGTTGCCGCTCGACATCGCGGGACGCAAAGCGGACCCGACCTGGCTGAACAGCGTCCTGACCAAGCTGGGTCTCGGGGATCGCCTCGATCATCGGCCGGGAGAGCTCTCGGGTGGTCAGCAGCAGCGTGTGGCGTGTGCGCGTGCGCTGGCGGGTCAGCCGGAGATCATCTTCGGCGACGAGCCGACCGGAAACCTCGATTCGAAGTCCTCCGGTGAGGTGCTCTCGATCCTGCGGGCGGCCGTCGACGAGTTCAACCAGACGGTGGTGATCGTGACGCACGATCCGCGGGCAGCGGCGTATGCCGACCGGGTGGTGTTCCTCGCGGACGGCAAGATCGTCGACGAATTGCGCGAGCCTACGGCGGATTCGGTCCTCGACCGGATGAAGCGTCTGGACGCTCCGCAGGCGGTCGTGAACGTGGAAGCCGGGGCTTGAGCACATGGCTTCGGTAAGCAACTCGCCGATGCGCAAGGTTTCCCTGCGCAACTTGGCGGCACACAAGGTGCGACTTGCGCTGACGGTTCTCTCCGTGGTGCTTGGCACGGCTTTTGTCGCGGGGTCGTTCGTTTTCACCGACACCCTCCAGAAGACTTTCGATTCGATCTTCGAGAACACCGCCCAGGGCGTCGACGTCCGGGTATCGATGGAAGAGCGCAACACCAGTGGCGTCCCGGTCGAGGATGTCGACAAACTTGCCGCAGTCGACGGCGTTCGAGCGGTAGCCCCGGCCGTCAGTGGACAGATCGTCCTGATCAACGCAGACGGCGGCGCTGTTCAGACCGGCGGCGCGCCGAGTATCGGTCAGTCCTACCTACCGCCGGGCCAGGCGATTGCCGAACCCGACACCTTCGTCGAGGGCGCGCCTCCGACGCAGACCGGTCAGGTCGCGCTGAACACCAGCGCCGCCGAGCGAGCCGGACTGAAGGTGGGGGACTCCGCCAAGGTTCTGGCACCGGCCCGCGGAATCGTGGACGTGACGTTGTCCGGTATCTACGAGGGGGCGGGCAGTGACACCGGCGGGTTCATCGGCGCGCTCTTCACCGACGAGCAGGCCCGTGGACTCTTCACCGACGGCCAACACGTCGAGTACATCGACGTCGCGGGCGACGGGGTGTCGCAGACGGAACTGCAGCAACGCGTCGAGCAGGTTTTCCCCGATCTCAAGGTGCAGACCGGCGACCAGGTTCGTGAGGAGACCAAGGCCGAGGTCGACTCGGCGCTGAGCTTCATCAACTACTTCCTGTTGGCGTTCGGCGCGATTGCTCTGCTCGTCGGAACGTTCATCATCTACAACACCTTCTCGATGATCGTGGCGCAGCGTCTTCGTGAGCTGGCGCTGCTGCGTGCGATCGGTGCGAGCCGAGCGCAGGTCGGCCGTTCGGTGGTCACCGAGGCGCTCGTGGTCGGACTCATCGGCAGCATCATCGGTCTGCTCGGCGGTATCGGTCTCGCCTACGGATTGCGCAGTCTCCTCAACACATTCGACGTCGGTCTGCCGGAAGGCCCGCTCCAGGTGGGTGCCCGCACGATCATCGTCGCGTTGGTGGTCGGCGTCGTCGTCACGACGCTCAGCGCTTACGCCCCGGCTCGTCGTGCGTCGAAGATCCCGCCGGTGGCGGCCATGCGTGAGGAGTTCGCCTCCACCGGCGACTCACTGCGAGTGCGGACGTTGATCGGTGCGATTCTCGGCGTGATCGGTGTGGCACTGCTCGTGTTCGGCTCTCGCGGTACTGGCGGCGGCGCGGCGCTGATCGTAGGCCTCGGTGCGTTCTCGTTGATCATCGCGGTGCTTCTCGGGGCTCCCGCGCTGTCGCGGCCGATCGTCGGCGCGCTCGGTGCCGTGTTCGCCAAGCCGTTCGGTGCCATCGGGCGATTGGCTCGTACCAATGCGGTGCGCAATCCCCGTCGCACGGCCGCAACGGCATTCGCGTTGACTCTCGGTCTGATGCTGGTGACGGTCATCGGAGTGTTCGGTTCCTCGGCCAAGGCGAGCATCAATGCTCTTGTCGACGTGGGTGTTTCGGCCGACTACATCCTGACCGGTCCCAACGCGATCGGCGTGCCGCGAGGTGCGGCCGACGCGGTCCGACAAGTGCCCGACGTGCAGAGCGCGACGTCGTTGCACGGAGTGCGTGCGAAGGTCGACGGTGAGGACGAGCAGGGCGCTTCGTTCGACGGCCCGATCGAAGGCGTGCTCGAATACAAGATCCTCGAGGGCACGGTCGATCTGACCGGCAACAACATGCTCGTCTCGAAGTCGACTGCGGACGACAAGGGCTGGACTGTGGGTTCGACCCAGACGTTGACCGGTCCCGGCGGCGTCGAGTACCAGACGGTTGTCGCGGGAGTGTTCGAGGACAACCAGCTGATCGGCTCGTGGATCGTCTCGGACGAGGCGTATCGGAAGCTGATGCCGGCCGAGAGTCTGCCGGACTTCGTGGTTCTGGTGAAGGCGAAGCCTGGCGCGGATCTGACAACGCTGCGATCCGAGCTCGAAACGGCCACGGAGAAGTACGTCGTCGTCCAGGTGCAGGATCGTGAGGAGTTCAAGGGAACTCAGGGCCAGCAGATCAACACGTTGTTGGCGATCCTCTACGGACTGCTTGCACTCGCGGTCGTGATCGCAATCCTGGGCATCATCAACACCCTGGCACTCTCGGTGGTCGAGCGGCGACGAGAAATCGGAATGCTGCGAGCTGTCGGCATGCAGCGCGGACAGATGCGACGCACGATCTACCTCGAGTCGGTGCTCATCGCGGTGTACGGCGCGGCGGTCGGAGTTGTTCTCGGCATCGCGTTCGGTTGGGCCTTCGTGAGCACTCTCGCGGATCAGGGCCTCGACAAGATCACGATCCCGTGGGGTCAGGTGGTCGGAATGCTGATCGGCTCGGGTGTGGTGGGTGTCTTGGCGGCGCTGTGGCCGGCCAACCGAGCGGCCAAGACAAAGCCGCTGGAGGCGATTGCAGACATGTAGGGCCTTCGGCCCCCGTGCGCACTTTTGGTAGCGGTAACAGCCGAAAGTGCGCACGGTACCGTTGCCACATGAGCACCCTTCAAGAAGTCGGCGAACGTGAATCCTGGCGCTGCTGGCTGTGTGACGAACCGGTCGATCCCGATATGTCCGTCAATGATCCGCGCGGCCCGAGTATCGACAGCATCAACACCGCAAAAAAGGGTGGCAAGACCAAAGGTGGCGTCGAACGCTTGGCGCACCGCGCATGCAACACCAAGAAGGGTGCGGTCAAACCTGTTGTGGAATGGCCGGATCGGCTGTTCGTCGTGGATCCCGCCCCGATCATCGGGGTCGTGGAGCAGCTCGCGCGAAAGGGTGGCCGCGTCGCCGTCGCTCGCTGCCCCGGCAAGGACGACGCCCAGGAAGCGTCGGATTGGTTGATCGATCGGTTGTCGCGTCTGGCTCCCGCGTTGAATGTCGAAACAAGTATCGACGCCGCGGGCGGGGGTTACCTGTTGGTCCTGAAAACCGTGTAGGGGGTCGGCCCTGAGTGCCGTCTTTTGCGGTACCTGTTCCGCCTCCATAGCTGTCGGGGTACGGTCGAACCGAACATGAATCCGGTTTCGAGTGCGAAGGAATCCCGATGAACCTGGCATTGACCGACGAGGAACTAGCGTTCCGCGACGAGATGCGGACGTTCTTCCGTACGCAAATCCCCGCGGACATCAGGGAGGCGTACGCCCACGGCGAGGAGTTGGGGCGCGACCGTATGGTCGAGGCGCAGCAGATCCTCAACGCTCACGGTCTGGCGGTACCGCACTGGCCGGTCGAGTGGGGCGGCAAGGACTGGACCCCGGTCCAGCACAACATCTGGCTCGACGAACTGCAGCTTGCGTCGGTTCCCGAACCTTTGGCGTTCAACGCCAACATGGTCGGTCCGGTCATCGCGGCCTTCGGCTCGCAGGAGCAGAAGGAGAAGTTCCTTCCGGCGACTGCGAACCTCGACATCTGGTGGTGCCAGGGATTCTCCGAACCCGAGGCCGGTTCCGATCTCGCTTCGCTCAAGACCCGTGCGGTCCGCGACGGCGACGACTGGGTCATCAATGGTCAGAAGACCTGGACGACGCTGGGACAGTACGCCGACTGGATCTTCTGCCTGGTGCGCACCAATCCCGATGCGCCCAAGCGTCAGGCCGGCATCTCGTTCATCCTTGTCGATCTGAAGACGCCCGGCGTCACGGTCCGCCCGATCAAGCTGATCGACGGCGGCTACGAGGTCAACGAAGTGTTCTTCGAGGACGTCCGCGTTCCGGGAGAGAACCTGGTCGGTGAAGAGAACCAGGGCTGGGGCTACGCCAAGTTCCTGCTCGGCAACGAGCGAACCGGTGTCACCCGCGTCGGTTTCTCGAAGGTTCGTCTGGCCCAGGCCAAGGCCCGCGCTGCCGAGGTCAAGGTCGGCAACGGAACACTGCTCGAAGATCCGCTCTTCGCTGCTCGCCTCGCCGAACTCGAAAACGAATTGCTTGCCCTCGAGCTCACTCAGCTCCGGGTGGTAGCCAGTTCCGCTGACGGCCAGCCGAACCCGGCGTCGTCGCTGCTCAAGCTTCGTGGCTCCGAATTGCAGCAGGCGAGCGTCGAACTGCTGATGGACGTGGCCGGCCCTGACTCACTGCCGTACGACGCGGGCAGCGACATCGCCTCCGCGAGCTGGGCGCAGCACACTGCCCCGACGTACCTGAACTACCGCAAGGTATCCATCTACAGCGGATCGAGCGAAGTGCAGCGCAGCATCATCGCCTCCTCGATCCTCGGATTGTGAGGCGTGGCATGGACTTCGAACTCAACGACGAACAAAAACTTCTCCGCGACACCACCAAGGATCTCCTCGCGCGTAGCTACGACGCCGAGAAGCGCAACGCGATCATCGACTCCGATCCCGGGTGGAGCCCGCAGGTCTGGAAGCAGTTGGCCGAGGTCGGCTTGCTCGGCCTGACATTCTCGGAGGACGACGGCGGCATGGACGCCGGCCCAGTGGAAATCGGCGCGGTCATGACCGAGATCGGTCGACGCTTGGCACCCGAGCCGCTACTCGACGCGGTCGTGACGCCGGGCGGGCTCATCTCCGAAGGGGGCAGCGCAGAGCAGCGCTCGTCGATTCTTCCCGGAGTGGCCGAGGGCACCACGTTCCTCGCGTTCGCCGACCAGGAACCCGGAATCCGTTGGCCGGCAACCGAACGGGCCACCGCGGCGGCCCAGGTCGACGGCGGCTGGACCATCACCGGTATCAAGAATCCCGTCGGCCACGGCGCGACGGCGGACATCTTGGTCGTGAGCGCTGCGCTCCCCAGCGGTGGCGTCGGACTGTTCCTCGTCAAGAGCGATGCCTCCGGTTTGGTACGCAAGTCCTACGCCACTCACGACGGGTTGCGCGGGGCGCAGATCGAGTTCACCGATACGCCGGCCGAAGCACTCGGTGAGGGCGGTGACGCTACTGCTCTGATCCAGACCGCGCAGATCCGTGAGCAGGCCGCGCTGTGCGCCGAGGCTGTCGGAGCGATGGAAGAGGCGCTACGCCTGACCACCGAATACCTCAAGACGCGTAAGCAATTCGGGGTTCCCCTCGCAAAGTTCCAGACACTGACACACCGCGCCGCCGACCTGTACGTCTCGCTCGAGTTGGCACGCAGCATGAGCCTGTACGCAACGATGTCCCTTGCCGACGGCGTCGTCGATCCAGTGATCGCTTCGCGGGTGAAGTTGCAAATCGGGCGTTCGGCTCGGCTCATCGGCCAGGAGGCGATCCAGATGCATGGTGGTATCGGTATGACCGCCGAGTACCCGGTGGGGCACTACGTGAGCCGTCTCGTCGCCATCGAGCACACCCTCGGCAGCACCGAAGATCACCTTCGGGTGTTGGCCGCCGGTGTGGCTGATCACGAGATGGTCAGCGTGGTCTGATCTTTCACGAACGACGAAGGGGCCGCATTCCGTTCCAAGGATGCGGCCCCTTCGTCGTTCAGCGGTGATTGCGCAGGACGTCCAAGCGGAGTCGGCGCTGCTCGATGTTGACGGCGCTGTCGGTGAACGCTTGTTGCCACCCGGGGTCGCTCGTTCGTGCCGCCGCGTCCTGCAGAAGCGGTACGGCGTCGAAAGGGAAGCGCGCCTGCACGCTTCGCAGGGTGGAAAAGTGACTGTGACGCGAGTGGATGCCCAAGTCCTCACCCGTCGCAGCATGATCCAGAGCTTCGTTCTCCAAGGCATTCAACAACTTTTCGGCGACGGCCAGGGGCCATGGGCGGTCGATGCCGTCGAGCAGTGCGCTGCCGTCGACGCCCAGAAGGTATTCGTCTGCGTGTCCGGCGACGATGTACTCGACACGCTCGCGTGGGTCCGCGATGGCGACGATTCTCCGGTCCGTCGTGCGCCCGTCCCGCTCCAGAAATGCCGACGCCCACGCGGTGTTCTTCTGGAGAACGGTTGCAGCAGTCCATGATTCGATCATCACCGCGCGCCATTGCTTCTCGATGGGGATGGTGAGGGCCTCGCGTGGCGAACCGGCCATCGATTCCCACAGCGTCAGCGGAGTGGCGGTCACGACTTGCCGTAACCACCAGCGCCGGATGCCCTTGTTCTTGTAGTGGACGTCTTCGATGCCGTCACGAAATGCGAGGTCGTCGAGCGAGCCGGGCAATCGGACGGCAAGGCGCGGCCGCAAGGGCTTCGTCTCGAGCCGCACCCAGGACCAAGCCCGAGTGACCATGCGAGAGGCAAACGGAGATCGGGGGAGTTGCCGTAGTAGTTGAATTGCACGCTCACGGACCCGCACGGCTGGATCGTCGAGTGCACGCTCGAGGAGCGCGTAGTCGTGTTCACCCAGCCCGACGTCGAGATGATCGAGGAAGTGCAGCCGGCTTGCCGTGGCCTCGTCGTCCCAAGCGATCTCGAGCTCTTCGCTCGCCAGTTCCGGGTCGACCGTACGTATGTAATCGAACCAGGCCGTACGGTCGTCCGGATCGGGCGAAAGCCACAGCTCGTCCCGGCGTGATCCGATTCGTCGTAGCTGGGCCCAATCCGGGTTCTGCTCCGCCAGGTACTGCCCGCGTCGACCGGCGAGGCGAAGTAGCGCCTCGCGGTGCTCGGGATACTTCAGCGCGGCTTCCATGAAGAGCGGGACACTGGCCGCGGGCGCGAGGAATCCGCGTTGGTCGGCCATCGCGAACCATTCCGCGAGAGTCCAGGAACGTACTTGCAACAAGGACTGAAGTTGTTCGATCGCGAGGTCGGGAAGCAGCGGTTGAACTGCTGGATCAGTCTTCGATGCGCGCGAGTGACCTGCGTGCGCGTCTGATCGCAGGGAGGTCACCCGCCTACGGTATGGCAGGGGTGCGTCGAGCTGGGTCGCAGGGGTCGGGCGCGTGTCGGCAGATTCTGGAACAGTGGTAACCGGCACCCAGCAGGAGGCGTGAGATGACGGATGGCCGTGAGATGAGAGACGGAACTGACGACGTCTTTGTCGTGGCATCGGTGACCGAACGGCGAACGCTCATCTCCACCCGAGTGAGGGAGTGGTGTGCGGCGGGAACCGTCGAGTCGAACCGGCCGGAGTTGTCCGATGATGTCGCGCTGCTGATTGCCGGGGGGTATGGGGACGAGTCGACGCGATCGATCCTGGCGAACCGGCGCAGTGTCGGACGTTCGTTCCCGGAGATCGGCGGCTTCTCGGAGTTGCGGTATCTCACCGACGAGCTGGCCCGCACCAGACGTCGACTGCTCGCGACTCGCATCGGCCCTGTTCAGGTTGTCCTCGAACGACGGGTGCAGGCGCTCGAGAAGCGCGTTCAGTCGATGCGATCGGCGATCGTGCATTCCAATCGTCACTTCGCGAGCAGTGTCCGTGCCATCCGCAAGGACCGGCGCGACGGCCTGCATCTCGACGTCGAGCAACGCGAGGCTCTCTTTGCCGGGCTCACCCGTACACCGGTTCCAGCCAAGCTGCCGGTGGGGCTCGGTGTCGTGGCCAGCAGTGGAAACGCAGCACTCGACAAACTTGCCGCCCAGTTCGGGAAGGTCCAGGGAACCGGTGTCATCGCCGATGCCGGAAGGCGCATCGCGGAAGTCCTCGACGGACTGGTCGATTCAGAACCCGAGGGACGCGCCGGTGAGTACGACGCCTTGCTTTACCTCGCCGGGAATCTGTTCGACCGGATCGAAAGCTCCAGCGCGTGGCATTCCGACCACTTCGTCATTCAACGCAACCAACTCGACCTGGCCGACGAGATCACCCAGATCGCGGTCGACACCGTCGCGCTGCGTTCGATTCTTGCGGAGTTGGACGACGCGGCTGCACTGGCACGCGACGAGGGAACCCGAGCCGGAATCGCTTCGCGCAGGGAAGCGCTCGGCGCGGTCTGGGACCAGCTGGTCGAGCGCGTCGCGGCCCTCGCGCGGATCGGTGACCTGGTCGCACGGGCCGAGGATCAGTTGAGTTCGCAGCGCGCGGTTGCGCATGCAGCGAGCCTCGACAGCCGGATCGACGACCTACTCGCGCGCTCGGGCTCACGTGAACTTTCGGCTGCAAACACGCACTACGTCGGGGATCAATTCGACGGTGTGGAAGAGCTGATGTTCGCTCACCGGGCGGCGCTTTACGGGGACATTGCACTGTTGACCTCTGGGAACGAGCGTCGGGCGCCGTAGTCAGGCCGTCGCCGGAGCTGTAAGGTCGGGGGTACTGACCGGCCACACGATCGAAGTAAAGGCCGGGATTTCGCTCAATGCTCGACCCCGATGCCGATCCGGTGATGCGGGCGTACCCGCTCGAGACAGGTCGATCATGGAAGACACCGCAAGCCGCGGCATCAATGCGTTCATTTCCGAAGCTACGCAGCGTGGGGGCAAGGCTGTCCGTCTCACGCACTCACGTCGTAACCCCGTCGAGGTGACGGGCGCTGACGGTGTCAGCCGAATCGTCCGCGTGCGGTCCAAGCTCGACGGTGACTGGCAGGCCAGGCGTCAGGACGAGTCGCTCGAGAGTGACGACACCCGCTCCGAGTTCTGGGTGTTCGTCGACCTGGCAGCAGATCCGCACGAGTTCTACATGTTGCCCTCCAACGAGGTCGCCGACGACATCCGCGCCGAGGTCGACCTGTGGATCATGGACAGCCCCGGACGTAATCGCACCGGCCATCACGCGATTCCGCGTGGGCGCGTCGTGCACGGTCACGATCGTTGGGATGCGCTGGGCTTGGCCGCGGTCAAGGATCCGAGCATTTACGTCGAGACCCCGGTTGCGACCAAGCGTAAGACGTCGCCGGTCGCCGCGAAGAAGCGTCGCGCCAGCGGTGTCGAGGAGATCGAAGTCGTCGACAATCGCCTCGAGATGACAGCCGATTGCCACGGATATCGCTGGGTCGGGCGCTTCGACGAAACCACCGAGGTCGTCGAGATCATGCGCGGACCGATGGAAGGCCGCCGATTCCCAGATCCGACCGCGGCCGCAAATGCCGTCACCGGTCACATCTCAGGCGACACCGAGAGCCATGACGGTTGGTCGTTCTGGACGATCAACAACACGGCCCTCGGCGCTCATCTCAAAACTGCCTGATCTCAGGCTCCGACTGCCGCCGACACCCGTTCGAGAGTGTCCAGTTCGTTCGACGAGAGCACCAGATTCGGGGCGTCCAGTAGCGCCGGGAGCTGCTCGGGCCGGCTGACGCTCGCGATCGGTGCGGTGATGCCCGGTCGAGTCAGCAGCCAGGCCAGCGCGACGGTCGAGATCTCGCTGTCGTGTGCCTGCGCGATTGTCGCAAGTTCCGCGACGACGTCGAGTCCGGCGTCGCTGAAGTATCCGGCGGTCAGTCGTTCGCGGGAGCTGCCTTCGATGTCCGCGCGGGTCTTGTATTTTCCGGTCAGGAAGCCGGAAGCGAGAGCGAAGTACGGGAAGACGCTGATGTTGTTGTCGGTGGCGATCTGGGCAAGTTCGGGTTCGTACGACTTGCGGTGAACCAGGTTGTAGTGCGGTTGCAGCGCGATGGGCGCGGCGTAACCGTTCTCCTCGGTGATCCGCAGCCACTCCCGGACGCGGTCGGGGCTGTAGTTGGAGATTCCGAGATAGCGAACCTTGCCCGCGACGACCAACGCATTGAAGGCTTCGAGAGTTTCCTCGAGCGGAGTCTGCGGGTCGTCGAAATGCGCGTAGTACAGATCGATGCAGTCCGTCTGCAGGCGCTGCAGCGACGCCTCAGCTGCGGCCGCGATGTTGTCGGCCTTCAGGCCCTTGAAATCGGGATGGCTACCCACCTTGGTGGCGACGACGATGTCGTTCTGCAGTCCCCGATCGGTGATCCATTTCCCGATGATCGTTTCGGATTCCCCGCCGGAATTGCCGGGAGCCGACGCCGTGTACGAGTCGGAGGTGTCGATGAAGTTTGCACCGGCTTCGGCGAACGAATCGAGGATCTCGAAGGACGTCTTCTCGTCTGCTGTCCATCCGAAAGGGTTGCCGCCCAAGCTAAGTCGGAAGATGTCGAGGTCCGAATTTCCGATGATCGCCACTGTGTGGAACTCCCGTCGATGAAGGTGGTCGCTGCATCCCGCACCGTACCCTCTCACGGCGCTGGCGATGGCGCGCCCTCGCCAGGTTCGCCGAAAAATGTATCGGATCGTGATTGCCGCCGTCAGCGTTGGGTATGGCCTCAAATACTGAATTCTTCGATGGACTGCTGATAGGAGCGTCCGATGATGATTGTGGACGAAGCCACCCGCGTCGTTCGTGGGGTGGCAGACGCAACGACGACGGTGGCCGGAGCCGTCGGTGGTGGAGTGATCGGTGGAGTGACGGGCGGGATACGCGGATCGGCGGAGGGTGTCCGAGACGGAATTCGTGCGGGTAGTTCCTCGACGCCGACGGCGGTTCTCACGATGGCGGCCGTGGGTGCGGCGGGATTGGTGGAATGGCCGGTGATCTTGGCAGTCGGCGGCACGGCCCTGGTACTCCACGAATGGGATCGCAAGAGCGGTCGGACGGATCGCGAGGTCAAGGCGGTTGGCCGCACGAGCAAGCCAGAACAGGTAAAGAAGGAATCGAGCGGAAACTCCCACAAGGCGGCCGGCCGGTCACAGGATCGAACTCACAGTTCTTCGCACACTCGATCCACTCACTGATGTTCTCAGCGATGGCCCGGCGTGCGGTGTCGGTGGCAACTTTGCCGCCGCGCCTGGCGTTGTCGGGACTCGCGTTGGTGGGCGGTTCGACGATTCCGCGAACCGCTGTCAGTGACGTGGCGTTGCGGACCGGCACCCTCGCGTTGGCGGGTGTGGGGATGATTCCTGCAGCAGCGGGATCGATATTCGGTGCCCCGCGAATCCCAGGTTCCGCCTATGTCTCGGCGGCCGCGTCGGCGATCAATTATCAACCCCGGGTGCGTCGGCGAATCGAACAGCGCCTTGGCCGTTCGCTCACCGACTTCGCATTGGAGTCGGCGACGTCGTTCGCGGACGTTCTGACCTATGCGCCTGCGTCATTGGGCGTGGATTTCGGGCTGCGGACGATGCTGCTACGCGAAACTCTGGCGGCGCGACACTCTCGGCGGGTGTGGTCATTCGAACCTGGCGGTCGCGGTGCTTCCACGAGGCCTGAACCGAGTGGCTCAGGTGAGCGTTACGCAGACAGGATCGCTGGGGTTCAGCTGGCGGCCGGAGCTGCACTGGCTACCGTCTCTGCCGGCGGTGACACCGTCGCGACGAGTATCAAGGTTTCGGCGCCGCGACCGCTTCGGATGTCGCGCGAATCATTCGCTGCTGGTTTGTCATACGGTCTGTGGCGGACGCACCACGTCGCCGTTTCGGACCCCGCGGCTCTACGCATGCTCGATCGTGTCGATACCGTCCTCGTCGATCCGAGTGTCCTTTTCGACGACGCGCTCCGGGTTTCCGACATACGAGAGGTGTCCGAGTCGGACCGCGTCGTGGTGTGGGCACATGCCAGGGAAGCGCTTGACGCCGGCTCGCTCCCGGTCGGAAGACACCGCATCGACGGCGCCGAAGTTGTCGTAAGACCGGTGCGAAAAGGGTTGGCGGAATCACTGATAGGCGAAATACGCGCGAGCGGGGTCGCAGCCGTCACGATCGACGACGACGGGCTCGGATCACTGCGAAGTGGATTCGACGAGCTCTATCCGGCGCAATCGACTGCCGAAGCCGGCCTGCGCGAGGCTCTCTCGGCGTTGGTGGCCGAGGGTCGGACAGTTGCGATCGTGTCGAGTAGGGCGATATCGGGACAGGCAGTGCTACGCATCGGGATTTCACCACCGAGTGGCGAGCACGTGAGTGCCGACATCCACACCGACTTGGCCGGGGCGTGGCGGGTTGTCCATGCGCTCCCGGCTGCTCGAACAGCGACGAGGCGCGGTGTCGAACTCTCCTCAGGTTCTTCGGCATTGGGTGCCTTGATCATGCTTCCGGGAGTTCGAGGGGCTGGGCCGGGGCCGATCACAGCTGGTTCGGCCGCGGGACTGTGGACCGGATACACCTTGTCCCGATCTGTGATTCAAGCGCCCGTCCCTGTCGGTACTCCGAGCGATACCTGGCATGAAATGGACGGTGATGCTGTCGTTCGCGAACTATCCGAATCCATCCGACATACACCGCACCGTGCGGAAGCTCGTGTGCGAGCGCCCGCACGGTTCAGGTTGATCCGTGACGGATTGTCGGCGTTGCGAACAGAATTGGCGGATCCACTGACGCCTGTGTTGGCGACCGGCTCCGCTGCCAGTGCAGTCCTCGGTTCACCGGTAGACGCCGTCCTGGTCGGCTCGGTCTTGGTCGGCAATGCTGCGATGTCCGCTGTTCAACGGCTTCATTCGGAGCGGGCGGTGCAGCGGCTCTTGCGGACTCAGGAACCGGTAGCTCGGCGAGTAACCAACGACGGCACGGTCGAGACAGCGGCCGACGCGCTCGAACTCGGTGACGTCGTGGCAATCGAGTCCGGGGACATCGTGCCCGCAGATTGTCGCCTGTTGAGCGTCGAATCGCTGGAAGTCGACGAGTCGTCGTTGACGGGAGAGTCCCTGCCCGTCGACAAGCAGACCGACCCGACCCCTGGGATGCCACTGGCCGAGCGACGGTGCATGGCCTACGCAGGGACAACAGTGCTTGCCGGATCCGGTCGTGGCGTGGTCACGGCCCTCGGAGCCCGAACGGTGACCAGGCGTGCCGATGTCGGTGTGTCCCGATCCGGACCTGCTGTGGGCCTGACCAACAGACTTCGCGAACTCACGAGGGCGACCCTGCCGGCCAGTATCGGCGGTGGGGCGTTGGTGACAGTCGCGGGTCTGCTTCGTGGTACCGGTCTGCGCCGCGCCGTCACCGGAGGTGTGGCCGTAGCTGTGGCTGCCGTGCCGGAGGGGCTGCCTCTGGTTGCCACTCTAGCTCAGCAGGCCGCAGCGCGAAGGCTCACTGCAGCAGGAGTGTTGGTTCGTGCGCCACGATCGATAGAAGCGCTCGGTCGTGTCGACGTGGTCTGCTTCGACAAGACCGGAACCCTCAGCGAGAACAAGCTACGGGTGGCCGCGGTCGAACGCGTCGACGGCTGGGACGAAAGCGAGATTCTGGAAGTTGCGGCGCGCAGTGCCCTGGGAAGTCGCGACGATCGCGTGTTTCATTCGACGGATGCCGCCGTCGTCGATGCAGCCCAGCAAGCTCTGGACGATGCTTCGGTTTTCGGTGACGTCGAGGCGAACAACCTCGTTCCGTTCAGGTCGGGGCGGCCGTACTCGGCAGCTTTGCTCGGCAGGCGGATCGCAGTCAAAGGTTCGCCGGAATTCGTGACCGAAGCAGGACGAGATCCGAATGCTGTGTCGGCGAAGCACGTTCAAAGCATGGCCGGACGCGGACTGCGGGTGGTTGCCGTCGCCCAGCGCGAGTTGTCGGAACACGACGCGCGACGCGCAGGCGAAGACTCGCAATTTCTCGAACAGTGTTGCTCCGAGGGGTTGGAAGCGGTCGGCCTTCTCGGACTCTCGGACACGCTCAGACCCGAAGCAACGCAACTTGTTCGAGAACTTCGAGGCGACGGACGGCAAGTGCGCGTGCTGACCGGGGATCATCCGACAACAGCGGCCGCGGTCGCCACCGAACTGGGGTTGGACGTCGCACGCGAGGATGTTGTCACCGGTCCTGACTGGGAGAACTTCTCTCGCGCCGAAAGACGGGATGCGGTCCGCGGCAGCAGCGTCTTTGCGCGCGTGACACCCGAGCAGAAGGTCGAAATCGTGCAAGCGTTGGAGACCGACGGGCGGGTGTGCGCCATGGTCGGTGACGGCGCGAACGATGCTGCGGCGATCCGAGTTTCCAGCGTGGGAATCGGGGTGGCGTCGACCGACAGTGATCCGGCGCGCGGCGCCGCAGACATCGTGCTCCTCGACGGCCGTGTCGGCGGACTGACCGACGCATTGGACGAGGGCAGTCAATTGTGGCGGCGGGTCAGATCAGCGGTAGGGGTTTTGCTCGGAGGCAACGCGGGTGAAGTCGCATTCGCGCTGATCGGTTCTGCGTTGTCCGGCGAATCACCGCTCAACGCAAGGCAGTTGCTACTGGTCAATCTGATGACGGACGCCTTGCCCGCTGCTGCGCTTGCGGTGAGCACCCCGTCCGAGAACGGATCCGAGAAGTCCGAACAGATGGACGCTCATGCGTTGTGGCAGACGATCGCTGTCCGCGGCGGTGCCACGGCAATCGGTGCGCTGGCAGCGTGGCTTCTGGCCCGGGCGAGCGGTAGGAGGCGGCGAGCGTCGACGGTGGCGTTGGTTGCCCTGGTGGGCACCCAACTGGGGCAGACGCTGCTCGAATCACGCAGTCCGCTGGTGGTCGCAACCGTTGCCGGATCCGCTGCGGCGCTGGCGACGCTCGTCAGCACACCCGTGGTGAGCCAATTTCTCGGTTGCACGCCGCTTGGTCCCATCGCCTGGGGCCAAGCGGTGGGCTGCGCGTCGGCGGCGACGCTGCTCGCGGCGCTGGCTCCGCGGGTGTTGGAGCGGATTGCCGCAACTGAGGAGAACGCGAACAGTCAATCGACGATTCGCAAGATCCCGACGCGAACGAGCACTGCGTACACCTCCCGAACCGGGGGAGTCAGCGCCCGCGACAGCGTGGAAATCAGCGACGTGGAAATCAAAGAAGCGGAAACCGGTGAATCGGACACGCTTGTGAGCGTCGCTGCTGGAAGTGACACGTCGCCGAACTCCCGGGCGACCCGAGATGAATCCTGAGGAATCGTGACATGTCCCAGAACACCGTCGACCACACGAACCCCGTCGATCACCGCGCGGTAGTCGAATCCGTCCGTTCGGCACGGAGCTTCGAGTTGGAGCTACCGATCGTCGGTGCCATCCCTGTTCCGAGACCCGAGCAGATCGCCTACTTTGCGGTGATGGGACTGATGGTCGCCTTCGAGATCATCGAGTGGCCCGTGGCAGTCACCATTGCAGCGGGGCATCTGCTCGCAACAGAGCAGCACAATCACGTCCTCGAAGAGATCGGAGAGGCGCTCGAGGGCGTCTGACGCAGGCGCTGCCTGGACACAAATCGAGCGGCCCCGCATTTCGCGGGACCGCTCGACGTGCGGAGAAACTTACTGCGCGAGTGCGCGCTTCATGCCGCGTTCGACTGCTGCGATGATCTGCGGACGCAGTTCTGCGGCAGGGACGATCTCATCCACCGAGCCGACCTCTCGGGCCCGCTGGATGTTGTGGATCGCTTCGAATTCGGATGCCACTTCGCCGAGCTTGTCGGAGCGGACGGCGATGCGCTGAGCGTTCAGTTCTACGCGCAGATGTGCTTTCTCCGTGTCATCCTTGGCTGCTGCCAAGTCTGCCTCCAGTTGCTGCACCTTCGGGTCGTTGTTGGTGCGGGTGTTCACCTCACGGGTGAAGACCACTGCGGCGGCGGGGGCGCCGCCGAGTACCGACGCGAACGAGCCTTCGACAGCAAGAACTTCCATGTTGTCGTTGAGCGCACCGGAGAACACGACGAACGCGCCGCCGTGGTAGCGGGAGACGACGCAGAACACGATCGGTCCGTCGAAGTTGACGATGGCGCGGCCGATCTCGGCGCCGTACTCGAGCTGGATGTTGCGCAGCGACTCCGGGGAACCGTCGAAGCCGGACAGGTTGGCCAGCACCACGATCGGACGGTTGCCGCTCGCAGCATTGATCGCGCGAGCAGTCTTCTTCGACGAGTTCGGGAACAGCGTTCCCGACGTCCAGGTGTCGGGACCGTCGGCGGGGAAGTGCCCCTTACGTGGGATCGCGCGGGATTCGATGCCCACCACTGTGACCGGATGTCCGGCGAGGTGCGCGTCCAGAACGACCGACGTGTCGGCGCCGGCCATGTCGGCCCAACGCTCGAGAACAGAGTGGTCCTGGTCGACCACCGAACGCATCACGGTGCGAATGTCGAAGGGCTTCTTGCGATCCGGGTTCTTCGCCGAGGAGAAGATGTCGCCGACCGTCTCGAAGTCGCTCGACGGGTGGGTGTGCGGGAAGCTACGCACGTCGCGATCGACGGGGTCCGTCGTCGCTGCGCGGCGCGGGAACCGTTCGCCGGGAGCGAGGTACGAGTGTGCGTAGTGACGGAACAGGATCTCGCACGCCGCAGTGAGGTCGGGGGCCCAGTACTGCGCCTGGCCGTTGGGGCCCATGACGCGGTCGTAACCACCGATACCGAAGTTGTCCTCGGCCGACACACCACCGGAGTAGTCGAGAGACTGCTTGCCGGTCAGCACCATCGCGCTGTCCGGGGTCATCACCAGAATGCCCTTGGTGTGCATCAACATGGTGGCTTCGGCGTTCCAGTAGGGCTGAGCGCCGACGTTGATTCCCGTGACGACGATATTGATTTCACCGCCGTTCTGGGTGAAGGTGATGATCCGGCGCAGGCCACGGGAGACCCAGTCCATGTTCTCGGTGCCGCTCTCCATCGAGATGGTGGCACCCGAGGACAGTGCAAACCACTCGACCGGGGCGTTCAACTTCTCGGCCAGGTCGATGGCAGCGACCACGCGTGAGCATTCGGCCTCGGCCACGGTACCGAGCGCCTTGGTGGGGTCACCGAAGAGCGCGACACGGGTCATTCCCTCGGGATAGCGCGGCGTCGGAGTGTTCACGAGGCCGACGACGATGCCGGCCTTGTTGAGCCCGTACGGACGCTCGACAGGTGAGAGGACGCCCGCTTCGTCGAAGTCGTGCTCGACGAAGGTGCCCTTGGTGCCGGTCAGGAGTGGAATCAGCTCGTACGGGTACACCGTGCCGCGTGCCCGCGAACTCTGGACCTTCTGGGCGTACGCGTCGAGGGGGAGCAGCGGTTCAGTGGGAGGCGTGGTCTTGTTGATGACCACACCGGCACCTGCGCGGTAGGAGAATCGCAGCGCAACTTCCTTGGGCGCGCCGCCCTTTCGGTCCTTCAGGCGGGTGATGAGTGTGATCTCTTCTAGCCCGGCGCCGACGGTCAGTCGGGCTGCGTTCTGAGCGATCACGGAGAAGCGTTCGCTGGGAACGTCGGCGACCGGCCACACGTACAGCACGACGCGGTTGGCTGCCAGTCGACGCTTGTCTCCGCGCTGGGACTGCGCACGGCGGATGCCGTCGAGGCACGCGGCAAGTGTGCGCTCGATGGCCGGAAGCGCAACCATCTGGCCTTCGTCGTCGAGCTGCGGTGTCACGTCACGGATTTCCGCGAGAGCGATCAGGCGCTCGTCCTTCGGGTTCTCCTTGGCGGAGAGGTGGAACAGGTAGGTGTTCTCCGGAGCCGGCAGACGCTTGCCGTTGAAGTTCTTCAGACGCCACATGTCCAGACGCTGACCCGTGAGCGGATGCATGTCGCGGATGATGTTGTCCTCGACCAGTTCACCGTCGATCGGGCGGAAGGTGACCCAGCGGACCGGCTCCCCATTCGGATTGCAGATGATCACAGTCGCGCGGCGGGACCGGGTGATCGTCTCGTTGCGCGAGAGTTCGGTGCGCAGCGTCTCGACGAGCGTGTCGCCGTCGGCGGGCTGATTCGGCCAGTCGAGGTAGATGTCGACTACCAGGCCGCGACCGGATGGAGCATCCTGCGCGATTGTTGCGACATCGTCGAGAGCCGTTCCGAGAGCGTCGAATTCGGCCACAGTCGAGACCAGATGTAGCCCGTCGCCCTTGAGGTCGAAGTTACCGGTCACGAAACGGCGGTCGACGTGCTCGAAAACGCGGACGTCTTCGAAGGAGTGAATCTTGTAGTAGCGACGCGTGATGACCTCGAGCAGAGGGCCGCCATCGCGGTTGCCAAGGCCGATCTTTCGACCCAACAGGTCCAGGAGCGGTTCGGGAGTGGCGACGAGATTGGCGATTCGCTCGTCGAAATCTGCAGCGTCCGGCTGCTCTTCGAGGTAGGCGAGGTTGCCGCGTACTCCGTCGTAGACGTCTTCGCGAACCTTGCGGATGCGCGGCTCGTCGAAGAACCGGAAGCGAAGGTTGCGGGCGACGTCGCCGATGACGGGGTAGCGGACCTGCGTCGCGACGATGAGTCGATCGAGAACCTCGTTGAGCTCCTGCGCCGAGCAACCGGGAGCCTTGTCGCCGACGAGCCAGCCTTCGAGAAGTGCTGCAATGACCGGGATCTGGGCTTCCATGCGCTGCAGAGCCAGGAAGAGTCGGTACACCGCTTCCTCGACGGCCTGGCGATCTTCCAGATCGGTGACGTCGTAGTGGCGAAGTGCCCGTTCGAGTCTCGTGCGGAACGACGCCGGCAAACCTTCGCGCTCGGAGTCGAGTGAGTGCAGGAAGGTGTGGAAGTGCTCGCGGGGGCTGTGGACGGACTCGTCCTTCGCGGACTCGCCCGAGGTGGGCTTGTTGCGCGAGAGTTCGCAGATGTCGGCGAAGGTGGTCAGCACAGCCAGTTCTGCCTGGACCAGTTCGCGGTCCTCGGATTCGAGTGCGCTGCGAAGTGCGTCGTATTCGGCCAGAACAGCGTTTGCGTGCTTGCCGCTGACGTCGTAGCCACTGATCATCGCGGTCAGTGCTTCCAGCTGTGCCAATGCATCTGCGCGGGTATCGGACCCGGAAGTTGCTGCGGGAAGATCGAATTGGACTCGCGGAGCCTTCTCCGTGACAGCTTCCTCACTGACCTGGTCGACGCGCAGGAGCGGTGCGCCGGCATCGACCTGGGAGTTGACGGTAGCGAGAACCTCACGCACTTTGCCCGCGTACGGAGCGCGAACCGCGGTCTCCATCTTCATGGATTCGAGCACGACCAGAGTGGATCCGGCTTCGACGTCGTCGCCGACCGCGACCGGTACTGCTACCACTACGGCGGGAGCCGGCGCGCGGACTACGCCGGCGTCGTCCTGGCTGATCTGGTGGCTGATGCCGTCGACCTCGACGAGATAGCGAGCCGGGCTCACGACAGAAACGACGTGGAAGCGGCGATCACCGATCACCAGCCGTGACTCGAAGTCACCGAGACGATCGACGTCGACCTCGATGTCTCCGGCGTCTCCGTCGACGCGGTAGCGGTGCGGGCCGATACGCCCGACAGTCAGTTTGTATGCCTGACCTTGGTAGTTGAGCTCGACGGTACGGCCGATCGCGTGATTGGCGCGTGGGCGGCCGCCACGTGCCGAGGCGAGGAAGGCCGCACGCTCGAGGGACTCCTCGGCGTCGTAAGCATCGATGGCGGTGGCGATCAGCGCGACGTCCGCGCGGCGAGTGGTGCCGGTGAGGGCGCCCGTGCGGTCGAGCCAGCCGGTATCCGCGGATGCCGAGATGACCTCGTCGCGATCGAGTAGATCGAGGAGGAACGACTTGGTGGTAGTGCCGCCGTCGAGTACGACAGTGGTTTCACGAAGGGCAGTGCGCAGACGCGCAAGTGCCTCGGAGCGGTTGCGGCCCCACGCGATGACCTTCGCGACCATCGAGTCGTAGTCGGGCGGAATGACGTCCCCGGCAGCGATGCCGGTGTCGACCCGGATGCCGGAGCCGAGCGGGAACTTGAGGAGCTGAACGGTGCCGGGTGCCGGCGCGAAATCGTTGTCGGCGTCTTCGGCGTTGAGGCGGGCTTCGACGGCGTGGCCGAATGCGGGCGGGCAGTCACCGACCAATTCGTCACCACTGGCGACCAGGATCTGCAGTTTGACGAGGTCGATTCCGGTGGTGACCTCGGTGATCGGGTGCTCGACCTGCAGGCGGGTGTTGACCTCGAGGAACGTGAAGAGCTTGTTCTCGGGCTGGTAGAGGTATTCGACCGTGCCTGCGCCCTGGTATCCGGCTGCCTTGACCAGTTCGGCGGACACCTTCTTGAGGTGGTCCGACTGTTCTTCGGTCAGGACGGGGGAGGCGGATTCTTCGATGACCTTCTGGTTGCGACGCTGAATCGAGCAGTCGCGAACGCCCGGAGCCCAGACATTGCCGTGGTTGTCGGCGATGACCTGTACCTCGACGTGGCGTGCATCGGTGACAAGGCGTTCGAGGAAGACGACGGGGTCGCCGAAGGACCGCTCTGCTTCGCCCTGCGTGCGCTCGAGTGCAACTTCGAGTTCGTCTTCGGCCCAGACCTTGCGGATACCGCGTCCGCCGCCGCCGCTTCGGGCCTTGATGATCAGGGGATATCCGATGGACTGAGCATGACGACGAGCGTCGGCGCGCGTTTCGACCGGTCCGCCGCTCCACGGGGCGACCGGTACGCCGACCTTCTCGGCCAGGATCTTGGCGGCAACCTTGTCGCCGAGCAGGCGCATCGCGTCGGCGCTCGGGCCGATGAACGTGATGCCCAGTTTTGCGACGATCTCCGCGAAGGCGGGATCCTCGGCCACGAAGCCCCAGCCGACCCAGACTGCGTCGGCCTTCGCTGCGAGGAGTGCTCGCTCGAGTTCGGCGTAGTCGAGGTACGGGCTACCGGTGCCGGTGCTGCGCAGGGTCACGCCCTCATCGGCCTGGCGGACGAACATGGCGCGGCGCTCGGCCTCGGTGTGCAGCGCAATGACGCGAATGCCGTAGTCGTGTTCGGCGTTCAGTTCGCGTACAGCCCTGATCAGCCGGACCGCGGCCTCACCTCGATTGACCACTGCGATTCGTTTGAACATTGTCACTGCCACCGTCCTTGATGAGATTCTTCGTCACGTACGTTGCGATATGAGCCGACCGTGTCCCACGTACCCGGATTCCCCGGTTCGTGAACTACGCCGCGATGCGCTGTGTTTCCCCCGGTTGCGCGTCGGCAAGTGATTGCCCTTCCGGTTCGTCGAGTCCCCTGCGCTGAAGCACTGTGTGCACCGAAGCGCTGTGTGCGCTGAGGCACTGTGTGCCTTGTGCGCCACCCTGCAGGCGTGGACTCAGAACCGCTCCAATCACGAATCAGCAACATATTGTGTCTGCTTCCAGGGAATCCCTGGTTTATCTAAGAATGCAGTATGTCGACGCTCATGTCACCTGGGCGAATTGAAGAATATTAGTCAACGTGAACCACGGTTACACATATGGCGTTAAATCATTGCGGTGCAATCGAATTCGGACTTGTGACACGGATCACGATGGTAATGAAATCGGCAAGAAAGTGAATACTCACTGGTAACAAAATCGCATATTGGGAGAATTCTCTGGGTTGCTCGATTATTACTGATCGGTACTACTGGCGAGTATTTTTTATGTCCGGTCGGACCGTATTCGAGAAATCGCCTTCGATGGTTGCGATGTGCTTTGCGATCGCGTCGAGTCCTGAGGGAGGGAGGTGCAATCCGTTGCCGAGAGCAAGTGAAGTCCGCTTGAAGTGCTCCACGAGTGGTTCGTATTTCGTGACCAGTCTCAGCCTGTCGGTCTCGCTCAGGTACTTCACGCTTCCCGCGTTGTCGACGAAGTCACTGAACTTCACGAGGAACACTGCGGGATCCGCTATCGCGCGGATGACGTGATCCTGATATCCGGCGGTGGTGTTGTCGCATGGGTAGTCGATTGGATTGGTCACTGCCTCAACAAGTTCGGAGATTCTGTGGCCGAAGCGCGAGGCGATGAGTGTTGACGCACGTTCCTGCGCTTCGGATGCGGACATGTCGTCTGCAGTCTGGCCACCGAGGAGCGCGATGACGGCGTGTGGTCGGTCTTCGACCGTGTCGTGAAGCGCGGTTGCGCTCAGGATCTCGACATCGGAGCACCCGTACCGAAGCAGCCGCAATACATTTCGTAGGGGATGAACGATGTAGGGATCCTCGTCGGACTTGATCCCGTTCTTTCTGAACTGATCGAGGTGCGCAAGGGTAGCGACCTCCATGGCGAGCCGTAGGGTTTCACCCGAGATCGCCAGCTCATCGACGGCGCTCTCGATGGCGAAGACCAGCGTTGCAGCGTCCATCTCCTTCAGGGGCAACTGGTCGAATGCAGACCTGATCGGGTCGGAGTTGCTCATGCCAAATAGCCTTCCGGTTGGTGAGGCGTCGCGACGAATGTCCTGGTGCAGATCTGCAATCGAGCCCTGATTGACGCCGGAAATACAGGTCGAGGTCAGAATCATCTTGATTCTATCCGGCGACTACGACAGCAAGTGTTCCTAGCGTTGTCATCGAGGTGGGCGGGGAGGTTCGTTCGCCTCCAACACAGGCAAATAGGGCAGGAAGAGGTTCGATGACCACGGAGGCGACCCTGGCGTCGTTTGTCGAGACAGTTGACACGGATGTCGACACCCATCCGCTGGACGATCCTGTGCGACAAGGACTTCGCGGACATCATGCGCAATTCGCTCGCTGGGCAGGGAGAGTTGCGCGATACGACCCGACGGTCGCGCCGTTTGTCGGTCATCCGCCCGAGTTGGACGCCGAGGACTGGGAGAACCTACTCACACTCGTAGGTCCTGGCGGCACAGTAGGTTTACGAGGATTTGATCATCGCCCGCCGGAAGGGTGGCGCGTTGTGGATCAGTTCGGCTCGGTGCAGATGGACGGATCCGCACTCGAAGTCTCCGTTGATCCGTCGGTCGAACTTCTCGGAACGGGCGACGTTCCCGAAATTCTGGCATTGATCGAGCGCACCAAGCCAGGACCGTTTCTTCCTCGTACCGTCGAGATGGGCAGTTACTACGGCATTCGCGTCGACGGAAGACTTGTTGCCATGGCGGGGGAGCGGTTGCACCCTCCGGGATGGACGGAAATCAGTGCGGTGTGCACTGACAGCGACTTTCGGGGGCGAGGCCTGGGTACGACGCTGATCCGTGCCGTCGCTACCGGGATTCGCGAGCGCGGCGAGCTGCCATTTCTCCATGCAGTGCAATCGAATACGAATGCGATCAGACTCTACGAATCACTGGGGTTCGTTCTCCGGAAGAGATCCAGGTTGACTGCGGTGCAGGCGCCTGCCTGATCGAATTCTCGCCGACGCCTGTGTTTCGGGCGCTCGGCCACTAGTCTGAACAAATGACAGTCGATCAGGCGTTGGACAGTGATTTCCTCACTCTTGCCGATCCGTACCGCCGCGAGTTGCTGGCGCACTGCTATCGCATGATGGGGTCGATTCACGACGCCGAAGACCAGGTCCAGGAGACGTTCATCCGGGCTTGGCGCGGGTTCGACGGTTACAAGGGCCAGTCATCTCTCAGGACCTGGCTCTACCGCATCGCGACGAATACCTGCCTGACCGCGCTGGAGGGGAGATCGAGGCGTCCCCTCCCGACCGGCCTCGGCGCACCTAGTTCGGACCCGGCCGACGATTTGATCGAGCGCAACGAGATTGCCTGGTTGGAACCGATTGCCGATTCTGCGTTGGGCGACGTCAATGATCCGGCCGTCATGGTCGTCAATCGCGATTCGGTCAGGCTCGCCCTTGTTGCCGCTTTGCAGCACTTGTCCGCGCGCCAACGTGCGGTTCTGGTTCTACGTGACGTTCTCCAGTGGAAGGCGTCGGAAGTTGCGGAGGCGCTGGACACCACAACCACTGCGGTAAACAGCCTGCTGCAGCGGGCTCGCGCGCAGATCAATCACATCGGACCCACCGAGGACGATCTCGTGG
>NZ_CP014941.1:4080000-4282500 GCF_002079265.1 Rhodococcus sp. BH4 | reverse complement strand
CGAGTTGGTGGATGCATGGGACCTGATCTGGTAGTAGCCAAGCGATGGGGTGACGCAGGAAGGTAGCTGAGCCAGTCAGTGGTAATACTGGTGTAAGCGTGTAGGGCGTGACCTAGGCAAATCCGGGTCGCACATAGCCTGAGACGTGATGCGTAGCCGATTGAGGCGAATTCAGTGATCCTATGCTGCCGAGAAAAGCCTCTAGCGAGCTTTCACACGGCCCGTACCCCAAACCGACACAGGTGGTCAGGTAGAGAATACTAAGGCGATCGAGATAACTATGGTTAAGGAACTCGGCAAAATGCCCCCGTAACTTCGGGAGAAGGGGGGCCCTGTCTGGTGACGACATTTACTGTCTGAGCTGGGTGGGGCCGCAGAGACCAGTGAGAAGCGACTGTTTACTAAAAACACAGGTCCGTGCGAAGTCGTAAGACGATGTATACGGACTGACGCCTGCCCGGTGCTGGAAGGTTAAGAGGACCGGTTAGTTCCTTTTAGGAGCGAAGCTGAGAATTTAAGCCCCAGTAAACGGCGGTGGTAACTATAACCATCCTAAGGTAGCGAAATTCCTTGTCGGGTAAGTTCCGACCTGCACGAATGGCGTAACGACTTCTCAGCTGTCTCAACCGTAGACTCGGCGAAATTGCATTACGAGTAAAGATGCTCGTTACGCGCGGCAGGACGAAAAGACCCCGGGACCTTCACTACAGCTTGGTATTGGTGTTCGGTTCGGTTTGTGTAGGATAGGTGGGAGACTGTGAAACGGTGACGCCAGTTATCGTGGAGTCGTTGTTGAAATACCACTCTGATCGAATTGGACCTCTAACCTCGGACCATGATCTGGTTCAGGGACAGTGCCTGGTGGGTAGTTTAACTGGGGCGGTTGCCTCCCAAAATGTAACGGAGGCGCCCAAAGGTTCCCTCAGCCTGGTTGGCAATCAGGTGTCGAGTGCAAGTGCACAAGGGAGCTTGACTGTGAGACTGACAGGTCGAGCAGGGACGAAAGTCGGGACTAGTGATCCGGCACCGGCAAGTGGAAGCGGTGTCGCTCAACGGATAAAAGGTACCCCGGGGATAACAGGCTGATCTTCCCCAAGAGTCCATATCGACGGGATGGTTTGGCACCTCGATGTCGGCTCGTCGCATCCTGGGGCTGGAGTAGGTCCCAAGGGTTGGGCTGTTCGCCCATTAAAGCGGCACGCGAGCTGGGTTTAGAACGTCGTGAGACAGTTCGGTCTCTATCCGCCGCGCGCGTTAGAAACTTGAGGAAGGCTGTCCCTAGTACGAGAGGACCGGGACGGACGAACCTCTGGTGTGCCAGTTGTTCCGCCAGGAGCACCGCTGGTTAGCTACGTTCGGAAGGGATAACCGCTGAAAGCATCTAAGCGGGAAGCCTGTTCCAAGATGAGGTTTCTCACCCCCTCGAGGGGGTAAGGCCCCCGGCAGACCACCGGGTTGATAGGCCAGAACTGGAAGTGCAGTAATGCATGCAGGTGACTGGTACTAATAGGCCGAGGACTTACCACAAAGAAGCTACGCGTCCACTGTGCGGTATCTGAAACAACACACAGATACTGATGAGAAACCCTGTTTTCTCCATCCCCCAACACCAGAAACTGGTGTTGACGGGTGGTGAAACCAGGTGATCAGAAGAAGGTTACTGTGACAGTTTCATAGAGTTACGGCGGTCATAGCGAAGGGGAAACGCCCGGTCCCATTCCGAACCCGGAAGCTAAGCCCTTCAGCGCCGATGGTACTGCACTCGACAGGGTGTGGGAGAGTAGGACACCGCCGAACACACATTAGAGAAGCCCCCCAACCAGTACTGGTTGGGGGGCTTTCTCGTACCCAAAACACCCCACCACCACCACCATCACCCGAAAGCACCGCCGCCGGCACCCCCGACTTCGAGTGAACGGTACGTTCGTCGCCTCAGATCGACCGAACGTACCGTTCGCACCATCAGGGGCGGGCACGCCGCCGACTCACCACCCCATCCGGGATCGAGTGAACGACACGCTCACCCTCTTAGACGAGGGGAACGGTACGTTCACTATCAGGGCAGGAATTGGGCGAGGAAGATGCCGCCGCCGATGCACGTAGCGACTTGTTAGCCAAGGTATAGATTGTGAACCGTCTCATAAGTCCGAAGTACTCTCCGATTTTGTGCCTTCGTCCCTAGCACTTTGGCCTAGGCTGAGTCTCATGGTGGGGTTGAGCAGCTCGAGGGTGTCGCATTTGCGACTCGTTCCGACGGAACCTGAAGAACTGCAAAGGTTTGTACTAGAAGCTGGCGGAGGGCGTGGGGGCATTCAGATTGCGCGATCGTTGCGTTCGAAGAGGCGCGCGGTACCGGCGCAATACGCGATACGTATCAGTGTCGACAATGTTTCCACTCAGATCTGGCGACGAATCCTCGTCGCGTCGGATCTGAATCTGGATGACCTGCATTCGGTGGTTCAACGGGCAATGGGGTGGAGTGACCGTCAATCGCACGCGTGGTCCAAGTCCGGCAGCCGATTTCCCGGCGAGGTCGAAGAGTACGTAGCTTCCGGGAGCAACGCAGAGCAGCGTCGGGCCGGCCGAGCGGCGATCGTAGAGTCTGCGGTACGCCTGGACGAGGTCATGGTCTCGCCTGGCGATGAAATCAGTTATCGCTACGGACGCTTCGGGAACTGGCGCCACACGCTGACACTTGAATCTTCCGAAGTACTGCCCGAAGGGTTCCAAGTTGTGTGTGCCGCGGGTCGCGGTGCTTGTCCGCCGGAGGAATGCGTCGGACCTGACGAGTACGAGCAGCTCCTCGGTGTTCTCGCTTCGGAGAAGCTGCGCTCCCATGAATGGACCCTCGAATGGCCACAAACTGATTTCGAGCCGACACGATTCGAGATCGCTGAGGTCAATAATCGACTGCATAGTCCTAGACCGGACGAGATCGCTGCGTCGTACGACATTGCGAAGCTCGTCGAATGCCTGGGACCCTCGCGAGTCCCGGAACTGCATGCGGTCCTCGCCCGAGCAGGCATTGACGATCAGTCGGCAATCGGGGAGTTGGTCCACGTCGAGGCGGGCCAACGCATTCAAGCGGTTCTGGCTCTGATCGGTGTCGAAGGGATCGGTGCCGATGATTTCTTCACGACGGTCGACGCGATGCTCGACGAACCTGAACTGGGACCTGTAAACCTTCCACAAGGGCGATCACTCTTCGCAGTGCTCAAGAAGTTCGGCCTGGTGCGAAAGCACAAAGGGCAGATTGTTCTGACGAAGCGGGGACAGTCGGCAGAGCGGGACGCGTCAATGACGTGGTCGGTGATCGTCGAGGGAGTTCCGGTTGCGCCCGGCGGCTCGCAGAGAGCGGTGGAACTCCTCGTCCTCCTTGCCGTAGCCGCCGGCATGTCCCCGGCGGATCGTCATCGTTTCGTCGCGGGAGCGCTGGAGTCGATTCGGTCGTCGAGCATCCTGATGGCTGGAGCTCAGACTTCCAGACGTGACACGTCCGGGAGCACCGTAGAGGTGCTCGGATTGATCGGCGCTACGGGGTACGAGCTGGGGAAGTTCGGCAGCAAAGCGGACTCGCCCTGGGCTGTTCACCTCGCGAGGGCGATCCTGCGGCGTTAACTCGCGCGTCGACGCAGACAACCGAAACGGGGTTCGATCCGGCAATGCCGAATCGAACCCCGTTTCGTGTACCGATAGAGATCAGATGTTCACGCCGTAGTCGCGGGCGATTCCGGCCAGTCCCGATGCGTATCCCTGTCCGACTGCACGGAACTTCCATTCGCCATTGTGGCGGTAGAGCTCACCGAAAAGCATGGCTGTCTCGGTGGATGCATCTTCGGAGAGGTCGTAGCGTGCCAGTTCGGAGCCGTTCGACAGATCTACGACGCGGATGTAGGCGTTGGTGACCTGTCCGAAGGACTGGAGTCGCGCATCGGCGTCGTGAATCGAGACGGGGAAGAAGATGTTGGTGACGTTGGGCGGTACAGCCGGGAGGTCGACGTTGATGACCTCGTCGTCGCCGTCACCTTCACCGGTGAGGTTGTCGCCGGTGTGCTCGATGGATCCGTCGGGCGAGCGAAGGTTGTTGTAGAAGACGAAGTGAAGGTCGGAAAGGACCTTGCGTTCCGGGCCGGTGACCAACGCGCTGGCGTCGAGGTCGAAGTCGGCACCACTGGTGCTGCGTGCATCCCAGCCGAGACCGACTGCGACCTTGGTCAGATTGGGTGCGGCCTTCGACAGAGATACGTTGCCGCCCTTGGCAAGTGTGACGCCCATTCAGGTTCCTCTCGTTCGAACGAAGTGGATTTCTTCGTTCGGGAGTTCTGTGTTGTCCGTTCGCGACTCACATTACCGTGAGCGGGTAGGTGCGGTTCGACCGAATAGGCACCTCACTCGAACAGCGCGCGAAGATCCTCGGCGTCGAGTCCGGTGCCCAGTGTGCCTTCGGCGTCCATGACATTCGAGAACAATGCCGACTTCTTGGCTTTGAGCGCCATGACCTTCTCTTCGATGGTGTCTTTGGCAATGAGGCGGTAGACCATGACGTTTCGTGTCTGCCCGATGCGGTGAGTACGGTCGACCGCTTGTGCCTCGGCGGCCGGGTTCCACCAGGGGTCGAGAATGAAGCAGTAGTCGGCCTCGGTGAGATTGAGGCCGAAGCCACCAGCCTTGAGGCTGATCAGGAAGACGGGGACTGCACCAGACTTGAACTCCTCCAACACTTCACCGCGATTGCGCGTCGAACCGTCGAGATAGCTGTACGGAATTCTTTCCTCGTCGAGTCGGTTGCGGACAGAACCGAGGAACCCGGTGAATTGGCTGAAGATCAACGCACGGTGTCCGCCGGCAATGACGTCGTCCAATTGCTCGACGAGAGCGTCGACCTTGGCCGATGGGACGGGTCCGCTTTCCTCGTCGACCAGCGAGACGTCGAGACTGAGTTGGCGTAGCAGCGTCAGCGATTGCAGGATCGTGAATCGGTTCTTGTCGACGTCGTCGAGCAGTCCGAGAATCTTCTGCCGTTCGCGTTGCAGGTGGGTGTCGTAGATCGCGCGATGGCTCGGATGCAACTCGATCTCGAGTACCTGCTCCTGCTTGGGCGGCAAGTCTGCAGCCACCTGTTCCTTGGTGCGCCGCACCATCAGCGGTTTGACGCGTCGTCGCAGTTGCGCCAATCGTTCTGCATTACCGTCTTTTTCGATGGGAGTGCGGTAGACGTCGGTGAAGGTCGTGGGGCTGGGAAACAGTCCTGGTGCAGTGATTGCGAGGAGCGACCACAACTCCATGAGATTGTTTTCCATGGGTGTACCGGTGATCGCGAGTTTGAACGGTGCGTTCACCGCCCTCGCGCACTGGTGGACCTTGGACTTGTGGTTCTTGGCGAATTGGGCTTCGTCGAGCACCAGTCCGGACCAGCGGCCGGCGGAATACGCATCGGTGTCGAGGCGAAAGAGAGCGTACGACGTCACGACGATATCCGCCCCGTCGACGAGTGTTGCCAGGTCGGTTCTTCTGCGCCGCAGAGTATCCGTGATGACAGCGGTGTGGAGGGTCGGTGCGAACTTCGCCACTTCGGACTTCCAGTTGGAGACCACGCTGGTGGGAGCGACGATCAGAAAGGGAGGCGCGGCTGGATTCGATTGCCTTGCAGCGCAGATCATTGCGAGGGTCTGCAGTGTCTTGCCCAGGCCCATGTCGTCGGCGAGTATGCCGCCCAGGCTGTGCTGGCGCAAGAAATTGAGCCAACGGAATCCGTCGACCTGATAGGGACGTAGCGTTGCCGTCAACGTGTCCGGGACTTCGACCGGATCGATGCCCGAACTGCCGAGCAATCCTGCGATCTGCTTCTTCCATGCTGCTGCTTGATGTTCGACTCTTCCGAGCGCCGTCAATTCTTCCCACAGTCCGGCCTGAAATTTGCTGATCCCGAGTTTGCCGGTAGGCCGATCGAGTAGCGACCGCGCTTCGGTGATGAGACGGTGCAGGCCGAGTAGTTCAGGTGCGTCGAGCCGAAAGTAGGCGCCGTCCGGTAGCAGTATGTGAATCTCGCCCTTGCTCAGAGCAGAGAACAGTGTTGTGAACGGAACGCTTTGTCCCGCAACATCGACGGTGACATCGAGGTCGAACCAGTCGGATCCGCTGTCCCCGTCGGGGGCTGATGTGCTGAGGCCGATCACGACAGCGTCGTCTGCAGGCCGGTAGTCGGCAGGGGTTCCTGCAACCTTGAGGTCGATGGCGTCGTGCGCTTCGAGTTGGGGCAGGAGGTCGAGTGTGAACTGCATGGAATCGAGGCCGGTCAAAGTTCCCGCGAGAGTGGCCTTCGCCGCGGCCGCGCCGAGGCTGTTGGTGATGGCATCTTCGGCAGCGTGATTGCGGACCTCGGACTCGTCGGTGGTTGCATCGGCGGTAGAAATGATCAGTTCGTCGGCATCGACGGTGTACTTCCATGCCGACTCGATGTCGATGCGGTGGTCGCCTTCGTAAGTGGCCATCAGTTGTAGCCGAGGACCGGACACAGTCGGTGGGTTGTAAGCACCGTCGGAAGATAGGACGGGAGCGAGGCTTCCGAGTTTGAACACGAACCGCGAAGTGAACGCATCTCGATGCTCGGCGGGTATGTCGACTGACTTTCCGGAGTCGATCAACTGCCTCAATTGGTGGGTGACCGGCGTGTGCAGCGGTGCGAGCGTGATCGCGTTGGCGGCGTCGAGCGCGAAGACACCATGTGCCGGTGTACCGACAAGTCCCCAGTCGGAATGGGTGATGATGTGCCCATCGGTCTGAATTCGGGGAGTGAGACGGAGGTTGTTGTCTTCCGCTCCGTGGACGTCGAGGCAGATGTTGGCGTCGTCGAGTAGGGAGATGTTGCCGAGGCCGGCCTTCGAGTGAACGAGTGAAACGCCGACGCTGATCGCCTCATCAAGAAGCGACCAGAGTTGCGGGCTCGGAAACCCGGCAAGATCGATCTCCGCTGCATTCTGATTTCGGTAATGGTTGCCGGCGCTGTGGAGGAGATGAATGTCGCGTAGAACCCGGATGTGGTCGGCAGGGAACTGAAAAGTGCTTCCGAGTTTGTTCCAGGCGAGTCCGCCGGAGATCCACCCTCTCGCTCCTGGTTGCACTGGTTTGACGAGGAGCCGTGTCGATGCGCCTTTGGTTCGCGCGATGAATTGAATGCCGAGTCCGGGAGTTGTGCGGCCGTCGGGGTCTGGTCGGAGCAACTCCTCGAGCGCGCTGTCCCATCCGAGGTGTTGTGGAGTCTTGTTCGCCTCGGCCACCGCTGCGAGCACCAACGCGACTACGTGCTTGCAGTTCATCCGCACGGGACACGTGCAGAGGCCACGCGTGAACGTTGCTTTACCGGCCGCGCTGCGACTTACCGAAATCGTGCAGGTGTACGGCTCTCGCGCAGTTCCCGATACAGCGCCGGTCAAGGTGTCAGCGGTGTCGTTCCATGCGATGGATTCGACTGCATTCTGCCGCAGGTAGGTAAGTCCGCGTTCGTAGGTGGTTGTGCCCACGACAGCGCGAATTCGGTCGAGGTCGAGGGCCCTGACTGAATCCGGTTGCACGGGGCCAGCCTAGTAGCGGTGACCGACAGATCTTGTCGTGGTCGTTTGTCCAAGAAAGTCCGAACTGCACGGTATGTTCACGGAAACATCTTTGACTGGTTTGGGAGTTTCATGAGGACTGAGCGGCGTGCGTGGATCCGATCTGCGCGCACAGGTGCGGTGTGTTTGGCCGTCTGTGCACTTTCTTTGCAGTTGGGCGGACTGTCGACGGCAGCGCCGAGTTCCGGGAGCTCGGGAAGCTCGGGAAGTCTGGGCAGCGTCGAGGGCAGCGTGAGTTCGGGGTCGACGATCCCAGGACCGCTTCAGGAGGATCCGGGCCCCAAGCCGGAGCTGCGCGACGACATCGTCGTCCCGGCCATCGTCGGCGAGAAGGTGACCGCACCGCAGGCTGTCAGGCTGATGGTGGCGTCGCCTGCACTTCGACGCGAGGTCGGCGTCGAGATCTTGCTACCCGCTGACAATTCGGTTCCGCGCCCAGCGCTGTACATGCTCGAGGGTGTCGACGCCGGAGAGAAAAGCAGCGGATGGATGACGATCGGCGGCGCCCCGGCGTTCTTCGCCGACAAGAACGTCAACGTCGTGATGCTCAATGGCGGAATCGCGAGCCTGTACTCGGACTGGGAGAATCCGGATCCGCGGCTGGGACTGCACAAGTGGGAAACCTTCATCACCGAGGAGTTGCCACCGCTGATCGACGCGCGACTCGAGACCAACGGAATCAACGCGATTGCCGGCAATTCCATGGGCGCGATGGGCGCAATGATGCTCGCCCAACGCTTTCCGGACATGTACCGCGGCGTTGCCGTATTCAGCGGCTGCTATTCCACGATGGATCCGCTCGGCCGAACTGCCGTCCAGGCCACGATATCGTCTCGAAGCGGAGATCCGGCCAACATCTGGGGTGTGCCAGGGGGACCGGAGTGGGAGGCACACGATTCGTTGATCAACGCAGAGAAGTTGCGTGGCAAGGAAATCTACGTGTCGACTGCAAACGGTCGTCCCGGATCTGACGAGACGCTGCAGACTCCTGAACTGCTCGAGCGTCTGGTGATCGGCGGCGGCATCGAGGTTGCCGCCCACGCCTGCACCAAGATGTTCGACGCTCGGTTGCAGGAGCTGAAGATTCCGGCGCAGGTGGATTACGAGCCGAACGGCACGCACGCGTGGGCGTATTGGCGTGAACGACTGCCGAAGGCGTGGCCGACTCTGTCCCGGGCATTGGGCGTCTGACGGTTCGACAACAGTGCTCGGGTTGTGGATGCACCACAACCCGAGCGTTGGATCACTCGCAGGCGATGCCGTCGTTGTCCCGGTCGAGATGCGGGGCGTATCCGTTCTGGCCCCGGTACAACGGAGCTGCGCCGGCATTACGAACGGCTGTGCAGTTCTGGTAGTACCGCGCTGGTGCGGGAGTGTTCTGCGGCGCCGGCTGGTTCTGGGGCGCTTGCGGAGCGGGCGGCGCCGGCGGTGCGAAGACCGGGGGAAGGAACGGCTGGACTGCGTCGGCAGAGCCAGTCGGAATCATGCGTGCGATCTCGATCGGTAGGAAATCGAAAACCGTGGATGCCTGAGCGGCGGGTGCGGCAACCAGAGTGATTGCGGCGCAACCTGCGACGCTGAATGCCAGACGGCGGAGCTTCATGTGACCTCGTGTTCAACTGGGCAGCCCTTCCACTTCTGAGGGCTGTGCCGGCTGAGCATACTGGTCATAACGACCAAATGGTTTATTTCGGTAAGGGTGAAATCTGGGGTGAAAAGCAGCGTCCCCGCACCGTATTGCTCAGGTGCGGGGAAGCTGCTGTTGTCATCGAGGATTACGCGTCGACAAGTTCCTCGGCGAAGGGATCACCGTTGCGGGGAGCGTCGAAGCGCTCCTTGTCGAGGATTCCCTCACGCTTTGCGACGATGACCGGGACCAGTGCCTGGCCAGTGACGTTGACTGCGGTGCGGCCCATGTCGACGATCGGTTCGACTGCGAGGAGCAGTCCGACGCCGGCCAAGGGAAGACCCAGGGTGGAGAGTGTGAGTGTGAGCATGACTGTCGCACCCGTAGTTCCGGCCGTTGCTGCCGAGCCGATGACCGAAACGACGACGATCAGCAGGTAATCGGTGAAGGTCAGCGGAACGTCGTAGAAGCCGGCGACGAAGATTGCCGCGATCGCGGGATAGATTGCGGCGCAACCGTCCATCTTCGTGGTGGCACCGAGCGGAACGGCGAACGAGGCGTACTCACGCGGAACACCGAGGTTGCGTTCGGTGACGCGTTCGGTCAGCGGCAGGGTGCCGATCGACGAGCGCGAGACGAACCCGAGCTGAGTTGCGGGCCAGACACCGGAGAAGAAGCTTCGAACCGAGAGACCGTGTGCGGCAATCAGGATGGGGTAGACCACGAAGAAGACAATGGCCAGACCGATGTAGATGGCGGCGGTGAAGACGCCCAGCGAGCCGATTGCATCCCAGCCGTAGGTGGCGACAGCGTTGGCGATCAGCGCAGCGGTGCCGATCGGGGCGAGTCGGATGATCCACCACAGGACCTTCTGGACGATCGCGAGAAGCGATGCGTTGAACTCGAGGAACGGAGCAGCCTTGGGACCGATCTTGAGTGCAGCAATGCCGATTGCGCCGGCGATGACGAGCAGTTGCAGGACGTTGAAGCTCAGCGATGTAGTCGCCACGCCTTCGGCGACGGAAGTCTTTGCACCCAACCCCAGGAAGTTGTTCGGAACCAGTCCGGTGATGAACGCCCACCACGAGCCGGAACTCTTGGGTTCCTTCGCGGCTTCGGCGGCGACGTCGGTCCGTGAACCGGGATCGGTGATCAGGCCGACGATGATGCCGATGATCACAGCGATGAAAGCGGTGATCGCGAACCAGAGCAAGGTCTGCACGGCCAGACGAGCGGCGTTGGCGACCTGGCGCAGATTGGCGATGGAGCTGACAATGGCGGTGAACACCAGCGGGATCACCGCAACGGTGAGCAGCTTGACGTAACTCGAACCGATGGTCTGCACGGTGCCGACCAACCAGTTGACATTGCCGTCGGCCGCATCAGGCATTGCCCGGGCGACGAGACCGATGATGACACCGAGTACGAGACCGGCGACGATCTGCGGTCCGAATGCCGTCGCCCAGGACGGAAAACGGGACGTGGACTTTTCCGGCACGCCGGTGGAGGTGGAGCTGGGCATGACTATGCCTTTCGAAAATCAAGGGAGCGAAACGCAGCGCGGCACCAGAGGCCGGGCAGATTCGAAGAAATGTTTCCTGGTACGCGTCAGGTCAGAGCGAGCGCGTACACATTGCGCTCGCCTGCAGGCGAAGGTCGACGTAACGCCGACTGGTCAGGAACAACACTGTCCACACACTACTCGCAGCTTCAACTACTCGATCCCGAGGGTCGCCGCGGGAGTTCGCTTCGTGTTCGTCGGGCGTGCCCCGATCAGTCACTGTTGGTCGGTTGACTAGTCTCGACGATCAGTAGGTGCCGCACCGGCGCCTAAGCGTCGGCAAGCGGAAGCGAGAGACCGATGAGCGTTCGGAATGCCGAGTACCCGCGTCCGAAGCATTTCCTGGTGCACCTCAGTGACACGCATCTGGTGGCTCAGGGGGAGTTGTACGACGCCGTGGATGCGTCGACGAGATTGCGGGAAGTGCTCAGCGGGATCGTGGCCTCGGGCGCACGCCCGGATGCACTGATATTCACCGGCGACCTGACCGACCAGGGACACCCCGACGCATACGCGGAATTGAAAGCCATCGTGGAACCCGTGGCGGCCGAGATCGATGCGCAGGTCATCTGGGCGATGGGCAACCACGACGACCGCTCTACTTTCAGATCTCTGCTGTTGGGCGAGGACGCCACCGATCATCCCGTCGACAACGTCTACGACCTTGACGGACTGCGGGTGATCACCCTGGATTCGTCGGTTCCCGGTCATCACTACGGTGAGATCTCGGATCGTCAATTGGATTGGCTACGCGCAGAATTGGCGGTGCCCGCGCCCGACGGAACAATTCTGGCGCTGCATCATCCGCCGGTTCCGTGCATTCAGGATCTCGCGGTTCTGGTGGAGTTGCGCGATCAGTCCCGGTTGGCAGACGTCTTGCGTGGCAGCGACGTCCGGGCGATTCTTGCTGGGCATCTGCACTATTCGACGACGGCGACGTTCGCCGGCATTCCGGTTTCCGTGGCGTCGTCGACGTGTTACACCCAGGACTTGAACGTGGAAGTCGGTGGTCAGCGTGGTCGTGACGGGGCTCAGGGGTGCAACCTGGTGCACGTGTACGACGAGACAATTGTTCATTCGGTCGTTCCACTCGGTGCGCACGTGACGGTCGGTGAGCCCGTCGACGCGGCCGAGGGTGCCCGGAGGCTCAGTGCTGCCGGCATTCGAATCCTCGAGAGCGAAAAGGCGGCACGCTCGATCATCTGAGGTGGCAGGCGGTTTCCGACACCCACGCGCAGTTCTGGGTGATTGCCGGGCGGTCGCGTACTCACTACCGTCGAGGTAGGTGCAGAGCTCCAGCAACAAGGACCGGCTAGCTGGACGGCAACCCTTCATGCCGATGGGGTGCCCCGGAATCACACCTGGCGATACGCGCGGTGCGTGTCGCAAGCGGCAGTCGCCACGAGAACCGTCAGTCGGGTGCTGACGGTTTCTGCGGTCGGCACTGTGCGCTCCCGAGTAGTTCTCGAACAGGAGTATGCGCCGATGACCTCCACCCCCTCCTCTCATCTTGCTCCGTTGCATCTCGCCGTAGCGCTGGACGGTGCCGGTTGGCACCCTGCAGCCTGGCGAGAGCCGCACTCGCGCCCGAGTGAGCTGTTCAGCGCGTCGTATTGGACTGACGTGGTGACGACCGCCGAGCGTGGTCTGCTCGATTTCGTCACCATCGAGGACAGTCTCTCGGTTCCTGCGGACCCACTCGCGCCCGTCGACGACGCGGTTGACAGGGTGCGCGCTCGGCTCGACGCACATCTCGTGGCCGCCCGACTGGCACCGATCACGAGCAACATCGGATTGATCCCGACCATCACCACCATTCACACCGAGCCGTTCCACGTGTCCAAAGCCGTTGCCACGCTGGATTACACCTCGCGCGGTCGCGCCGGATGGCAGGTGAAGGTTTCGGTGTCGGAATCCGAGGCAGCACAGTTCGGGCGTCGCGACATCCCCGCGCTCACCGATGCCGACCGTCAGTCGATCGTTTCAGGCGTCCTCCCGGACTTCGTGCGCGACCTGTTCGACGAAGCTGCGGAGGCGGCTGACGTAATCCGGCGACTCTGGGACAGCTGGGAGGACGGCGCCGAGATCCGCGACGTGGAGCAGCGCCGGTTCATCGACCGAGACAAGTTGCACTACATCGACTTCGAGGGAAAGTACCTCTCGGTCCGTGGACCGTCGGTGACTCCGCGCCCGCCGCAGGGGCATCCCGTCGTTACCGCGTTGGCACATCAGCGGGTCGCGTACGAACTGGCGGCGCGGACGGCCGATCTGGTGTTCGTGACGCCGTTCGACGACGAGCAGGTCACGGCAATCCTGGGTGAAGTGCGAGCAGCCGAAGAACACGTGCAGCGCACCGGCGAACCTCTTCGGGTCTTCACCGACATCGTCGTCTTCTTCGATACGCCGGAAGAAACCGGAAAGGAACGGCTCGCTCGTCTCGACGCGCAGGCCGGCGCCGAATACCGTTCGGACGCGCTGACCTTCACCGGCTCTGCTGCGGAGTTGGCGGATCTCCTGCTCCGGTGGCAGCAGTTGGGAATCGACGGCTTCCGGTTGCGGCCGGGCGTCCTCGTAGACGACCTCGACGCCATCGCCGGTGAGCTGGTGCCTGAACTGCAGCGACGCAGCGTATTCCGCACCGAATATCCGCAGACGAATCTTCGCGGACTCCTTGGTCTACCCATCGACGTTCCCAACCGCTACGCCGCCGGTACTCCGGCCGCCTGACAGACGAGGAATAGATTCTCATGAGTTCTCAGAAGCGTAAGCAGGTCATCCTGGGTGCCTACCTCGGCGGCGTCAACCATCACACTGCGTGGTGGGATCCGCAGGCGGGCAGCCAGATAGAGTTCGATTCTTTCGAGCACACCGCTCGAACCGCCGAGCGTGGGAAGTTCGACTTCTTCTTCCTCGCCGAAGGCCTCGCCCTTCGTGAGCGTGCGGGACAGATTTTCGACCAAGACATCATCGGTAGGCCGGACACCTTCACGGTCCTTGCATCGTTGGCGGCGGTAACCGAACACCTCGGATTGGCCGGCACCATCAATGCCACGTTCAACGAGCCGTACGAACTGGCCCGCCAATTCGCGACGCTCGATCAGTTGTCCGGAGGGCGTGCCGCCTGGAACGTCGTCACCTCGTTCGACGCATTCACCGGCCAGAACTTTCGCCGCGGCGGATACCTCGACCGCGCGCAACGATACGAGCGTGCGGAGGAGACCGTAGCGCTGGTGCGTGAACTGTGGGATTCGTGGCGAAGCGACGACATCGTGGCCGACAAGGCATCAGGGCGCTTTCTCGCGCGACCGGATGCCGGTGAATTCGCTTTTCATGGATCGCATTTCGACGTGAACGGCCGATTCACAGTGCCGCGTAGCCCGCAAGGGCGCCCGGTTATTCTGCAGGCCGGGGTGTCGCCGCAGGGGCGCGATTTTGCTGCCGGCAATGCCGACGCGATCTTCTCACCGTACGGTCAGTTGCCCGAGGCGGCCGATTTCTATCGCGATATCAAAGCACGTGCCGTCGCGGCCGGACGTGACCCGGGTGACATCAAGATCCTGCCGTCGGCGAGTTTTGTTCTCGGCACCTCGGAGGCAGATGCGATCGAGAAGTACCGAGAGATTCGCGACCAGCAGGTCACCGGCCAGACCGCTTTGGTTCTGCTCGAACAGATCTGGAATCTCGATCTGTCGAAGTACGACCCCGAAGGACCACTACCCGATATCGCTCCGGATCCCGAGGCTCCGCCGATCATCCAGGGCCGCGCCTTCATTCACCAAGATCGTTTCGCGACCGTCGCAAAACTGCGCGCGGTAGCCGAGAGCAAGAAGTTGAATCTGCGCGAAGTGGTGATCGATCAGTTCGAGCGTGGACCGATCGTCGGTACACCGCAGCAGGTTGCCGAGAAAATAGATTCGTTTGTCAGCAACGACGGTTCGGATGGGTTCATCCTCGGGTCGCACCTTGTGCCGACCGGCCTCGACGAGTTCGTCGACGACGTGGTGCCGCTGCTGCAGGATCGAGGTGTTCTCCGCAGTGACTACGAAGGAACGACGTTGCGTGACAATCTCGGTCTGCCCATTCCGGTGCAGCGGGAGCATGTGACAGCACGCTGATCGACCGAAGTAGCAAGGGCCCAGCCGAAATCGGCTGGGCCCTTGTTTTGTCTAGGCTTCCCAGGGCGCCGGGATGGGGTAGTAGCTCTCCAGAAACTCCGTGATCTTGCGTGTGCGAAGTTCCAGATCGATCTCCGGAGCGCTGCCGTCGTTGAGGCAGAAGAAATCCATGGAGCGCTTGGCGAGCAGTGAGTCCATGTCGCGCAACCCGGCTTTGACCGTCGTATCGACGTATTTGACGGCTGCGGACTTCTGTACCACCGACCGTCCGCTCATGAGCGTGTAGTAGTGGTACAGCGAATTGGTCACCGAGATATTGGAACTCGCGCGGAAGGTGCTTGCTGCAGTGGCCGCGAAGTCTTCGGCGAACTCGCGTTCCATCTCGGCCATCACGCTTTTGCGTAGTGGCGTCGCTGCGTGCTCGAGATGCCTGGTGGTCATCAGACCGAAGCGGTCCTGGAGTAGCCGGCGGTTGACGCGGGCCGCATTCTCGAACCCGCTGCGGTCGTTGTCGTTGTGTCCCAATCCGATTCTGGTATCGGCCTCGATGAACATGCTGATCCCACCGGGGGAGAAGAACATGTCCGGGCCGACGGGGCGACCGAAGAACATGTCGTCATTGGAGTAGAGGAAATGCTCTGCCAGACCCGGAATATGGTGCAGCTGGCACTCGACAGCTTGAGAATTGTGGGTGGGCAACACACTTGGATCGGCGAAGAATTTTTCGCTGGGCATGAACGTGACTCGCGGATCGTCGGCAAGCCAGTCCGGACGATCGGAATCGGTTGCGACGAAGATCCGCCGGATCCACGGCGCGTACATGTGGATGGATCGAAGCGCGTATTTGAGCTCGTCGATCTGACGGAAGCGCGCTTCTGATTCGTCGCCCTCGCCGACGATGTAGTTCTGCATGCGCTTGGCGCGCTGAGCCTGAAACTCTTTGGAAGAACCGTCGACCCAGGAAAAGACAAGATCGATATCGAAGCTGATATCGGAGGCATGATCGGCGAACATGTTCTCGATGGTCGGCCAGATCCGGCCGAATCGCTCGACGGTTCCTCGGACCGCTTCTTCAGGGAGGACGGTTCGTCGTGTCAGTGAGTTCTCGACGGGTAGGACGATTTCTTCGTCGGAAATCGACCACAATTCGATTTGAACGCCGATGTTCGCGCCGTAGTTCATACCGCTTGCGACGTGAACCCTCGGACGGAACAAGCGGAAGATCCGTGACTTGTTGGTTTTCGACAGGGCGCCGTCCGCGACAAGGAGCGCTGGACTCTTCTTCGCGTCGACGGTTTTGGAATAGAAGGGTGCGTTGGCGCATCCCTCGACAAGTGCCTGCCGCAGGTTCTTGCGTTCCGTCCAGCTGATCGCGATGACCGGGCGCTCGTCGTTTCCGCGGACGAGCAGATACTCGATTCCTGCGGCGTCGAGGATGTCGCGGATGAAGAGGAGATCTTCGACCATCGCTTCGAGCGGCGTGGTGGTCGTGATCGCGAGGGCAAAACGATTCTTGAATCGGACGGTCTCGGGTAGCTCGCCCATCCGTGCGCGTGACGCGGCCGACGCCGGTTCCACGGGATTGGGGCTGTCCTGCTCCGGGGGTACGAAGTAGATGTCGTGCGGAGCGGGAGATTCTGTAATGGGATGCCTTCCGATTCTGATCCAGCTGTGTATCTGTCGCCCCCGACGCTGCGAGAGCGTGGTGGCGACGAGCTCAGTCTATGCCGTCGGCGCCGAAAGTCGGACATGAGTGACGGCGATGGGTAGGGCGGGGCGAGTCGGGTACCCCGAGGACCGAAGCGAGAGTGAAGGAGGAGAACCGATGCGTGTGAAAGCGATGGTCGGAACAGGCGCGATGGCTGTTGCGCTGGCCGCCGGCCCAGTTGCCACAGCTTCTGCTGAAGGCGCCGAGACGGCGGGGTCGGAGGGTTCACCAGAGATGCTGACCTGCGAGGTGGTCTTCGATGCACTGGAAGACATGAGCCCGGAATGGACGGAAGAGGGGATCGATCAGGTCGAAGACTGGTGTGAGGCGATCACCGGCGAAGAAGACTGACACCAACTCGTCGGGGCGAGAATCGCATGAAAATAGGTGAAAGGAATCGGCGGATGAGTGTTGTGCTTATCCTCTACTGTTACTGAATCGATCGAGAATCATACTTTAGTACTACTTGTTGCGATGATTGTCGACGCGAACTTCCTCCCTTTTGCGGGTCGGCGCGAAATATGTCCGACACATGTGGTGATATGTCCTCGTGCAACTGCCATCGGTCGTCCAGCGGTGATCACTTTCTGACGCACGTAGTGAGACTATGTGGGAGACCGAGTGCCGTAGGCGGTCTGGACGACCTGTTGTTTCGAAAGCCCTCCAGTTTTGGAAGACCCGTTTCAATCATTCATTGCAAGGAGTGCTTCGTTGGCGAGTTCACCCGACCCGTTCGACTTCAGTGACTATTCGCGCCCGGAAACAGATTCGGGGACTCGGCGAGAGCCTGATTCGGCCGATTTCACCAGATTTTCGGGGGCGTTCGATCAAGATCCGGGCAATCACCGAGGCTTCGCGCCCTCGGAGTTGGCGCCCTCGGAGTTTGCGCAGTCAGGCTTGAGTCCACAATATTCGAGTAGTGGTCCGGGACCTTTCGGTTCTGACGTCGGACCGGCAACCGTTCGTGCCGTGACCCCGCCGGTCGTTTGGTTGAGCGCTGCGGGCTTTGTGGCGGTGGTCGGCGTTGTCATTGCGCTCTGCTCCTTCGCATCGGGGACTTTGGCCGTCGTTGCCTGGACTCTCAGCGGCATTGTCGCGATAGGCGTTCTCGCAGCATTCACAGTGCGTGATACCCGTGCACGAGCGAGTGCGTTCTACTCACAACCGGTGTGGATCCCATGGGTGGTCCGCGCTGTACTCGTCATTTCCTGTGCCGGCGTTTTGATCAGTGCATGGAATATCGCAGATTGGATTGGACGGCTGTGAGTAAAGTGCGCACCGGTGCGCTGTTGGTTTTCGGGTTACTCGCCCTCAATTTCGTGACCGGGACTGGTGCTGCATCGGCGCTGCCGTCCGACGGTTCAGATTCGGCGGTGGGGGACTTCGGTTCCTGCCTTGCATCCCAGCAAACCGGCGACCTGCTCCTCCTGATCGACGAATCGTCGAGTTTGCAGGCTTCCGATCCCGAAGCTGCGCGAGTAAGTGCCGCTAACTTTCTCCTGGATCGGCTGACCGCATTCGGTTCCACCGCAGCAGTCGATCTCAATGTCGCAATCGCAGGATTTTCCAGTGAGTACAACCTCCAATCGTCATGGACGCCACTGAACGCCGGTTCGCTCCCTGAATTGCAAAAGTCCGTGGATTCGTTTCGGAATCGAAACCAGGGCATCGACACGGACTACTGGAACGCCTTGGAGGGCGCGCGAGGAACGCTCGCCGACCGCCCGCGTACCTCGGATGGTTCCAACCGTTGCCAAGCCGTGGCGTGGTTCTCTGACGGAAAGCTCGATTTTTCGGAGCGCGACGAGAGCAAGCCGTATGCACCGGGGGCGTCTCTGAATTCGGGTATCGGAGTGAACCAAGTGATCGCGGCGGCGACTGAGTCGATTTGTCGCCCCGCTGGTATAGCCGACCAGCTTCGTAGTGTTGGTGTCAAGGTATTCGGAATCGGCCTTGCCGCGGGAACTTCCGTAGCCCAGGATTTCGACCTCATGCGATCGATCACCGCAGGTTTGGCTCCGGATAGCGCAACGTGCGGCAGGGTTCAGGCTCCATCGCCTGGAGAGTTCTTTCTCGCGGAGAACATCGACGATCTTCTTTTTGCCTTCGACACCTTGAGTACACCGGGCCAAGCACCGCTTTCACAGGAAAGCGGTGTCTGTTCGCGTGAAGTTTGCGAGGAAGGCAAGCACAGGTTTGTTCTCGACCGATCGATCAGCGCGGTTAACGTTCTAGGTTTCACTGACGCGGTTGGACTGGTTCCGACCCTGGTAGCGCCGAATAGTGAGAAGTTGCCGCTGCCTCTGACGGCCATTGGGGAGGACGGCCGTGGTCGTCTCGGCGGGGTCGAGGTCGAATACCGATGGGAATCTCCTAACTCGATCTCCTTTGCGATGTCTGACGCCGATTCGGTTCAGTGGCAGGGAGTGTGGGCTCTGGCGTTCGTGGATCCGACCGGAGAAGCGTTGCAAGCTCGTTCGAAGTCGAACATCCACATCTCCGGAAACCTGTATCCCGCTTGGCTCGGGCAAAAAACGACGGCAGTTCATTCAGGGGAGAAGACGAGTGCTGTCGAACTTGGTGTCGTGGGGGCCGATCGCAAGCCGATTGACCCCGCGACTCTCCTCGGCAAAGCGCTCTTGTCTGTCGCGATTATTGATTCAGCAGGTCAGACGCATGAAGTCGCTGAGCCGCTCCTCAAAGATCGAATTGGAGACTCGGTAGAGCTGGACCTTTCAGAGGTGCCTGCCGGTAGTTCGATCTTGCGGCTCACATTGAATGTGACTACGGCAGACGCGACGCGGGCTGACGGCGGTGTCGAGCCCGGCACTGAGCTGACGCCTCAGTCAGTCGACATTCCGCTTCAGATCGCTCCACCTATAGGATATCCGTCGGTGCCAGCGCGTATCGATTTCGGCACGCTGGAGGGTGCCGGGAGCTTCGATCGCACGATCAGTGTGACAGGGCCAGGCTGCGTTCGTTTCGATCCAGGTACCCCTGTGGCGCTCACCGGCGTGCCAGACGGTATCGGAACATTCACTGTGGTTGGTGCGAACGGTGATGTGCGATCGGATTGCGCCGAATCCGACGCGGGACTGCCGGTCTCCCTGTCGATCGAGAACGCGGTTAACGGCACTGTCAGTGGAACACTTTCGCTGATGGTTTCACCTGAGGGCGAGAGCGACCGCGAGATCACGGTTCCGGTTCAATTCAGCGCGGACGTACAGAAGCCTGTCGATTCCGCACGCTTCTGGGTGACTCTTGTTTTAGCGTTGCTGCTCGGGCCGGGTATCCCGTTGGTGTTTTTGTACGGGGCGAAGTGGATGACCGCAAAGATTCCGGCAGTGGGACTCAAGGCCCGTCAGATTCCGATCGAAGTCCGCGAAGGGTCCATCCTTCGCGCGGGGCGTCCTTTCGAGTTGGATGAACGCGATTTGGTGGAATCGGTGCGTGGAATGCACAAGTCCGCACGGGTTCTGGACGCCGACGGGGTTCAGTTGCGGACGCGGATTGGATGGTCGCCAATAGGTGCCGGGTACGTGAGTGCGTCCGTGCCGGGAATGCGTGGCGCGTCGAGCGTTCTGCCCGCCACCGATCGACAAGGAGACGGACGACTTCCCTTGGCGGTTCACAACACTTGGGTTGTCTTCCACGATCCTTCAGGTCCCGCTGAGGCGGCGGTGCTCCTCTTGCTTGTAGGCACTGATTCCGATTCGGCTCGTGTGGACGCCTTGATCGAGGACGCCAGGCGGAGTGTTCCAGCGGCGGTCACACACTTGCGGACTCAGTTCGGTGAAGGATCGGGCTCCGACGGAGAATCGCCGGGTGCTGCATCCGAGCAGCAATATTCCCGACGGGGCGACCCATTCGGTGGGCCTTCCGGAGCACAAGGCGGTGGAACAAGCGGCGATACGGCCACGAGGATCACGGATGCTCCCGATCCTTTCGCGCCACCGAGCGGGTTCGACCCTTTCGCGCCACCGGATGGGCGTGTCAGGTAATGACGTTCAGCATCATCATTTCGAGAGGATCGGTATGAGGCGTTTCCTGGTAGTAGGTTGCGGTGGTTCGGGAGCAGTCACGCTGTCCTACATGATGGATCAGCTGCGCTCTGATCTCGCCGCCGCTGGTATCGAAAAGATCCCTGCCGGCTGGCAATTCGTGAGCCTCGATGTGCCGACTGCTCCAGAGACTGGGCCCGACGGTCTCAACAACGTGCGCGATCAGGGCGGCACATATTTCGGAAGCGGGCCGCAAGGAGATTCATATGCGGTCCTGGACAACGCACTCTCGAACCAGCTGGTCGCGCGTCAACAGTTGAGCTCGATCGCCACGTGGGCGCCTCGCGATCCGCGGAATGTGCCTGTGCCGATCGGTTCTGGCGCAGGTCAGTTCCGGGCTCTCGGCCGCATGATCACGTTGAGTAAGACAACCGGGATCAGCGAAGTGTTGCAGCGAGCTTGGGACACACTGTTCACGGTGGCGACCGAGACCGAAATGCGCGCGCTCGATGTCCCTGGTGGTGGTTCGTTCGACCCGGGCGAGTCCCCGATCGTACTTGTGGTCTCTTCAATGGCCGGCGGTGCGGGAGCGTCGATGGCTTTGGACGTCTGCCGACTTCTCACCCTCGTACCCCGTCTGGATCCTCGGATGATGGGTGTGTTCATGGTTGCCCCCGACATTTTCGACGGGTTGGGCAAAAGCGCCACTACCGGGGTGAGCGCCAACGCCCTCGCAATGCTCGGGGAAATCGTCGCGAGCCAAATGGGTTCCGCGCGTGAGCACGACGTTGCGATCCTGAAAGCTTTGGGCCAGCAGAACGGTGACGGAGCCGAAGTGCCCTTCGCTCGGGTTTTCCCAGTCGGCCGCCGAGTCGGAACCGAAGGCGCACCGTTCGGTGACGGTTCGCAGAACGCGATCTATCGCGGTCTGGGGCGAGGTCTCTCGGGTCTGATGATGAGTGGTGCCGCTACTCGGCAGTTTATCCAGTACGACTTGACCAACGGTGGTGGGTTGGCGGGGTTGCGCGAGCACATCGGATGGGGCGCCGGGGCATGGGACAGCCTGCCGTGGGGCACTTTCGGGTTCTCGAGTTTGAGTATGGGCCGCGACCGGTACGCCGAGTACGCCGCCCAGCGGCTCGCTCGCAGTAGTGTCGATCGACTGCTGGACGGTCACCTTCAGCGGGGTAACCCGGCGTCCGATGAAGAGCAGGTCAACTCCATCCTCGACAGTCAGTGGCCGTCGATCCTGGCACGTGTCGGACTGTCCGATCGGAATGCAGGAGGTGGTGCTTCACCTGCGAATGTCGGTGGATGGATTACCGGGACTGTGTTGCCTTGGGATGAGGTTGGTCGGATGTCTCGCCAGATCGTCGAAACGCAACTTCGCCCGTTCATTCCGTCCGGGGAGGGCATGAACGCCAAGCAGTGGGTTCCCGATGTCCACCATGCTGTTCGTGGGCGTTCTACGGCCTTGCGGACAGCGTCTGACAACGCCGCACTTCTGTACGCTTTCGGGTGGCAAGATCGTATCGTCCACAACATTGAGTCTACGGTCGCCGAAGCCGTGGCCACTCTCGGATTGCCATACGCCACAGCCATTGTCAATCGTATTGCGGTCTATCTGCGCGACGTTATCCGTCCAGCCGCCGAAGATCTGTCGAAGTTGTCACCTGCAGACATCGCAGCTCCGACGCCCGGCGTAACGGGAACCCTCGCAAGCCTCAACGGTACGATCCCGATGAGCCGAGCAGTCATCGATTCTGTGGTCGTCGAATATCAACAGAATGTCAATCGGCAGATATATTCGACCCTCTCAGGCAAGGTCCGCGACGTTGCGGCAGCGCTGGTCCCCGAGATCATGACGCCGCTGTTGACTGCGCTCAACGAGTCTCAGACCGTGTTGCGAATCGCGAGTAAGTCGCCGGCTATCGATGTCGGGCTGGCACGATTGGAGACAGATCAGTACGCAGCGTGGCCGTCCGATGCCGCGGAACGTGTTCCGCAGCGATTTGCCGAGGCCAACAACGAGGTCATGCTGACGCCGTCATCGGAGTTCTTGTCGCAGTACCGAAGTGACCTTCCGATGGCGGTTGCGGACGACTCAGCCGTGCCACCTCCATTCGAATCTGCCGTCCAGATCGCAGCGAGGCGCGTCGTCACGGGACTCTGGCCCACGACTGACGGCTCGCGAGCGCCGGGCCAGGTCGTGCCGTTGATCGAACGGACCGCGACCTGGCGATCCAAAGCGTTTCCAGTCAATCCGTCAACCAACGAAGCGCTCATTCCCTCGGCTGCTCGCTACGACATTCACTTGCGTAGCGGTGAGTTGCTAGGACGTGCCAGGTCATATGTTTCACGGACAGGCGAATCTTTCGACCGGTTCTGCAAAGTCACATTGCGGGACTACATCGTGGCGGCCGGCGTGCCAGAATACGAACTGTCGCAACGAACTTCGCTTCTGATTTCGAAGTTCGGTGAAGCGCTTTCACTGGCTCGTCCTTTGGCCAGCGTCAACCAGCAGGCAATGGAAGCGCTCCATCCGGGTCAGCAGATCGCCTACCGATACAAGTTCTCCGCTGTGCCGTTTCTCAACTTGCCCGTCTCGGACTTGCTGGAGCAGGTGATCAGTCATAATCCGAAGATCGACCGTGAGACCGCGGACGGCTTCGGTCGTGTTCTGACTGACGAGGGCGGGCTCAAAAGGCTCGACATTTTTGGTTCGTACCCGAACTACTCACCGCTTGCTTACGACTCGGTACTCAAGCCGGCCGCGAAACAATGGGCTGACTCGACGCCCTCGCAGCAGGAGGCGTTCTGGTCTATGCGCCGGTCCAGGCCATTGGCAGCCTCGTTGCCGATGCACGAGAACGAGCGCCGTGCGATGACGGCAGGCTGGTTCCTCGGCTTGGTGCTCGGTCGGATCCGAATTCCAGCGCCGCCTTTTATTGAACCTGTCCGCGTGTGGTCAGCGTCCGACAGTGCATGGCTGGACTTCCCCAATCCGTTGCTTACACCTCCATCTCGTTTCGGCGCTAACAACGACTGGTTGCCGGCCGTCCTCGAGTCGGTGCTGCTGGCGATGGCTCAGTCGCATCAGCAGCCGGTGATGTCCTCGCTGTATCCGTATCGGGCGCTGAGATCGATTTATGATGCGACGCTGGAGGATCCGGCGCGCGGGATCAACGAAATCTCAGCAAAGGCCGCGATGACGGACTGGCTGCGCACAGGCGACACACAAACAGGGTGGCCATCAGCGGTACCTGAGTCCGGCCACGCTTCCACGATTGAGGAACGCAGCGCGAAGACTATCGAGTGGCTCGATCGCCTGAACGCATTTGCCGGCCATCACTACATGGCTCCAGGAGAAGGCGGAGCGGCCGGGGGTGGCACCTTTTCCCTGATTACATCTAGGGGTCAAGCTGCCAAGACCCCGATTTTTCGAGACCTCGCACCAGACGTCTTCTGGGCCACGGCCGAGTTGTCGTCGATGGTCAAGGAATGCGAAGAGGCAGCGCTCCGGCCGGTTCAAACCGGCATTCCCGCAATGCCTTCGGCCGGTTACGGAGACAACGACATCGTGATTCCCGACTTAGGACAGTTCTGACATGAGTGTGTTGACGGTTTTTCTCGCGTCGAACGGGCCGTCCGACGGCGTACGTGACGTCCTCACGGACCTGTCGGCAGCGGGGCTGCTCGACCCCTTCTTGTGGATCGACGAAGATGAAGGACTCTCCGGTGTCCCGGGTGTGCGTGCCCTGTCGGTCGAAGGCGGTGAGACAGCCAAGGTCGCATTACAGGACGTATTGGCGTCGACGAGGGTTGCGCGGGTCAGGCTCTGTGTCCTGGTGCCCTTCATCGAGGGTGCTCGGACGGTTCGAGTCGATTCCGAACGTGCGGTGGCGGATATGCTGGTGTCCAACTCGGGTAGCGCGCAGCTGGTTCGAATGAGGATGATACTTACTCGCGGTGGTTTACGGGTGCCGGACTCGGCGGCTCCGGCCCTCGCGGGTTGGCACAATCTGTTGATTGCTCCCGAGGATTCGAATGGTCCAGGCATGGGTCACGTATCCCTTTTCCCGACTACGGACCCGATCGAGATCGGACGAAGCGCGGCTCCGGTTGTCGCCGGAATCGCCGGTTTGTGGGCTCACGTTCATCATGCCCCGTTTGACGACATCCATATCGTTCCGGGCGATGCGATTCGCCTGGTGCGTTCGTTCTATCGGAGGTTGGAGACGTCGGGTGCCGAGCACGATCTGCGGGAGCGAGTACTCGATATAGGTGGGCCACTGCCGCTGCCTTTGGATGCGGGCGGCAGCGTGGTCTATGTCGAGGACGTTCCCTTGGCTACCGGGACGATGGCCCAGAACCTGTGGACAAAGCATCGCGGCATGCTCGTCGGGGTTCGTGTGCCGAAACCAACAGACGTGGGGTCGCAGGCGATCGGGCTGTGGCGAGCGTTGGTCATGTTCTTCAGTTTCATGGGTTCAGCTCTGCGCAACGCTCCGATGGCTTTCTACAACCGAGTGTCGAAGGGCATTTCGGGAGCTGTCGCGTCAACGGTCAACTCAGCGGTATTCGGTTCCGATTCATCTGCGTACACGATTGTCGTCAACGGTGTGGGACCCGATGGGCGTTCGGTGAAGTGGAACGATTTCAGTGAAGCGTCCCATCAGATGATGACGGCATTGGATCCAGGAACCGAGAGTCGTCACCACTCCGCAGCCACAGACCTCTCGAGGCTGTGGAACGACTATTGCGCTGGCGCCTTGACTTTGGCGGATGCGGGTGAGCGGTCACAGGGGTTGACACCCATTCAAGTCGGTGCAAATCGCGCCGTCATTCGCACTGCCAGCGATATTGTTCCGGGCAGGGCTCAACGATTCACCGAGGTACCAGGAATCATCGCGGCTAGTACCGGCGTCTCGAGCTTGGACGCTCACGACGTGCTGGCTATCTCCGAATTCCGTTCGCAGTTGCGTGAACTCGAGCAAGATCAAGTTCTGGGCTTGGAAGCTCGTCGAACAGCCAGCGCAGTCGATGCTTGGGGGCAGACCATTCGACGTTCGTACGGATTCGCTTTCGGCCAGATTCTGGCAGGCGGAATACACGCGGCACGTACAGAAGTCAGTGGCTTACTTTCGAGGTTGCGGGCGCACACCGGATTCGAGGACCAGTCCGAGGGCATAAGGATGCGTCAGCGCAGTCTCGCTCGATGGGCACAGGTCATCACCTTCGTCACCGTGCTCATTCTCGGCACTGCAGGGTACGCGACCTACCGTGAAGCGTTGCTTTGGTGGCATCTAACGCTGATCGTGTTGGTGACTGTGCTCGTTTGGTTTTCCAGCTTGTTCATTCTGTTCAACCGAAGCCAGCAAGAACTGTTCCAGATGATCAACAGACAACGAAGAGCTGCGGGTGAATTGGAAGCGGATCAGGTGAACCTTCGCACCGCACTGCGCGACTTGGATCGACTCTCCGCTGCCTATCGCCAGCACGTGTCCTGGAGTGCAGCACTCGGCTCCTTCTTGTCCGAGCCTCTCGGACGGGCGCCGGCAAGGTCGGGGTCGACGCGTCAAATCGACTGGGGGCTGCCACGTTCTGCTGGGATCGGATCAGCGCGACCGGCGCCGGGTCGAATTGCCGAGGTCGCCGAACGACTACGAAGTGAACTATTCACAGTTGGGTGGATGACGTCACCGTGGGACGGATTGACTCGCTCCGCCGGCGATCATGTGGGGGCGCTGGGTCTGGATGTTCGACAGAATCCGGAACTGCTTTATACCAAGCAGGGCACCGGTTCTGGTTCAGCTCTTGACGTGTGGTCTGACAAGTTGGCGGCCGGTGACGTTGTGCTGGACGGTGCGGATGTTGTCTGGGAACGAGCATTAGAAGAACTCGCCGGACCCAAGGCGTCTTTGATTCGCGACCTGGTGGCGTCGGTCGAGGTGCATGACGAGGGGCAGTCGACGATGCAGTCGATCGACGGTTTCATGGCCGGTGTTGGAGTTTCGGGTGAATTCGCGGAAGGCGGATACTTCGATCGGACGATGCTCACGGATCTCGCCTCGACAAGTGGACGCGCGGCGGTATGTGGTGGGCGAGCGAATCAGGTGCGCCTCGGACTGGGATTGATCGCGGTCACCACTCAGTTCAGTGAGGGTCTGTCGCGCGAGGAACTCGAATTCGGTGAGCCGTCCACAACCGTAGACGATGACTATTCGTACGAGATTCCCGTGTCTCCTGATTCTGAAGCACTCGGCGGATTCGGACGTTCGTCCATTGAATCACCTGTTTCCGATCCCTTCCGGGCGCCGTCAATTGACGGCATGAACTTCTGAGGAGTCGAGCGATGAGCGGTCAGGTGCTTGAAGCGCTCCTCCAGTGGAGGACGGGTGCAATTGCCGAAGATCAACTTCAAATCGGGGTGATCAAGGATGCGCATCTCACTCAGATTGCGCGCTCCAACAGGCGAACCACCTCGGAGATCGAATCGATGCTCCCACGCACGGCCAAACCAATGGCCGGCCACATCGCGAACGTAATCGCGGGGGTTCAAGAGAGCGGTTCGGACCGCGACGCAGCGAACCCGGCGCAGGTTTCGCAACCTGCGGAGGCAGTTTCGGCGCCGGCGTCGCCGATCATCGGCAACACGTTGGATCTGACGTCCGACGATTTTTGCGAATTCGACTACTCGACCGACGGGACAAGCGATGCCAAGTTACAGGCGAAGAGGTCCCGGGGTGGGTACCGCATCGCGTGGGAACCGTTTCAGGTCGCCGGAGATCAAGTAGTCGTCTATCGCGTCGTCTCCAGCGAAGAGCACGCCGCATACAAGCCAGAAGTTGGGGAATTACTCGGGTCGACCACGGAAACTTCGCTGACTGATTTGCGGCCACCGAGTTCTGCGGTGCGCTTTGTTCAGGTCTGGTGTCACGTCGGGCGAACTGTCGCCGATGCCGCCTCCGAGCAGCCGACGTTGTTGGGCACCGCTCAGATCATCAGTCCAGTAGTGGATTTGGCGATCTCAGAGGACGAAGGCACCATCATTGGTCGCTGGGACACTTGGCCGGGCGTGACAGTCGTTCGCGTGATGAGGACTTCTCTTTCGGGCGCCCTCGGGTCTGCCGGTCAGGTTCGACTTCACCCCGACGACGACAATCTCGGCGGGTTCGTGGACTCTACCGCCGAGCGTGGTCAGCGCTATCTATATCGGGCGATCTGTGAAGTCCCGGTTGGGAGCGGTACCGAGCTGTCTCCGCCAGTCGAGGAGGTTGTGCAGGTCTCGGTGATTCTGTCACCGGTACTCGATCTTTCGGTCGATACCTACGGCGACGCCGACGAACCACGCTTCGATCTGCAATGGAGCAGCCCTCCAGTTGGCAAGGTTGTCATCTACCGAACCGAAACAGGCCCGAAGCCGGGTGTCGAGGAATCGGTTTTGGCGGAGGGGGCGTTGGAGGCGTCCGGCGGGTTGCCGAGTGATGCTCGCCTGATTCATCCGATCAAGGGTGCACAAACCGGAAACTGCGTGATGGCCGAGGTGTCGTGGCCGCGTGGGTGGACGCGCGCTTACTTCACACCAGTCACGACGCTCGACAACGCGGTCCAGGTTGGTAAGACAGTAACTGCCACAAGACCGTTGGGCGCCGTCCGGCATTTGCGTCTCGTAGAACGCTGTGCCGAGCAACTGCTGACCTTTGCCTGGCCGGAGGGTGCAGCAGCCATCGAGGTTCACGTCAGCAGTCGCGGCATGGATTCGGCAAGTGCGCTGGCACAGCCGGCCGGCCATGAAATCTCAAGGAGCAGATACGAGCGGGACGGGGGTTTGCATTTCCCATCTCAATTGCCCGCCAACGGTTGCTCGGTGCACGTAGTGCCCGTCTCGTACACGGCGGGTAACAAGGTGTTGGGTGCCCCGAGCGGAGTCGACTATCCAGGACTCCTTCGCGTGCAATACGACATCATCGCGCGCAGCGCAGGTTTGGTGCTCGACATTGCATTGGCTCCGGAGCGCGACACGCATGGTTCGCCACCATTCATCCTGGTCTACAACGCAAATCGACTGCCGCTGAGTTCGATGGACGGAACCGCGGTCGATGTGTGGGCAGCGGGCACGGACGGAGGTGGGCGTGCGAAGCAGTTCCAGCCGGTACAGCTCAATCGAGCGGACCGGGGAGTGACGTGGAGTGCCGACGTTCGAGGACTCTACGGTTACGTCCGTCTCTTTGCCGATCTACTGCCGACGCATCGAAGCACTTTTGCACTGATCGACCCAGCTGTCGAGAAGCTCTGGGTTGACGGACGCGAAATAGCGGGCGGGCAAACAGGATGACCACTGGCGGCTTCTCGGAAACCGACTTCACGACCGGAGCCCTGGCGGGCGATCAGAGAGCAGTCCCTCGTTTCGGTCAGTTGACATATACGTCGTTCGATCGACCGACGGCTGGACGGGGTCAGGTACTCGGCGGCTGGCAGGTCAAGGCTGTTGCAGGCGGGCTCGACGAGTTCGAGCAAGATGCGGTGCGCGTCGGTATCAACACCCGGTTCGAGACTGTGGTTGCGCTACCGACGTTTCCGACGCAAGAAGAAATCGAAGGTCGGCCACGGCGTTTGCACTACGGCCCACTGATCGGCGACAGCGTCGCATATTGGCATTCTGTGCAGGCGGGTTCCGACGCATCGGGTCGACCAGGCAACGTCTTTGTGCACGTGCTCGTCGATCGAGCCCCACTGCTTTCAGCGCTTCGCAGGCCGATTTCGCTGTGGCGCTCGTCGGGGTGGTTGACACCGTTCGGAGCAGAGCTCGTGGCTCGATCCGAACTCGTCGAGACAGAGCCTTTTCCGGAGGGGGAGGTCCTCGAGCTGTCGAGGATCGTGAACTTCGTGCTTGATCCGGGTGTGTGGCGGATCGGCGTGCTCTCTGTGTTGCTCGATGCCGTTCACGAAGCGATCGTCAAGCGGGGCACTGTCATTCTCGGCGTCGAGGATCCGGATCGTGGCGCGTTGTGGGTTGGCGCGGTGAGTGCCTTGATGGCGTCGTCAGCTGCTGCGCGATTCTACTTCTCGACCTACGAACGTCACCCAAGTCGGGAAGACCTCGAAGCATTGAACGCGCATCTGGTGTGTGTGCCGATTGAAGATCTTGCGGAGCTCGAGCTCCCGGGAAGTGTTGTCGTACTGAGCGAGCTCGAGACACCCTCGTTGGGCGAGTTGGATAGCTCGGACGGAGCCAACCACGAATCTCACCGCACCGAACGTGATGCAGAAGTCGAGGTGACGGAATGGTCGGTCTTAGCGCAGACGGTATTTCTGGACCCGGATACCGCAGTCGAGGCGTTGACGCAGTTGGATGACATCGCTGAAGCCGGCCCTGTTTCCATCGCTGAAACCGCGTGGCCATTGGCCGAGCTCGTCATGCGCAACGACATCTTCAGTGACGCTCAGAGCGAGGCACGCCGTGTGATCGATCGCGTTCAGGCACCAGTTCGCCGTATCGGATCCGAGCAACCGGTGGCTCTGTCGATTGCGCAAACCGGAACCGCATATCACGGATCTCGGCAGGACCCATTCGACGGTAGCGGCGGAGATGCTCCGTCAGTCGTGCCATCCGGCGCGATTCAACAGGAACAACGCGTTTCGGAGGGGTATCTTGGCATCCTCGCGATGCCGAATCTCACGCCGGAGCAATCCGAAGCGCGATGGTTTCGATTTCTCGGAATCGTTCGCGAAACCCCGGGATGGTCGACGAGAGGCTTCGATTTCCGGAACATCTTTGGAAGGCTGGACGCTCGGCCGACTCCCGAGCTGCTACGAACGGTGCAATCGGTCGCCCATGGTTTCCTCGATCAGCTGAGTATCAAGGCAATGCCTGCGCGGTCGGCTAATTCGCAGTCGGTGGAGATCGAAATCGTTCGTTTCGCTGACTTGATCATGAACGCGGGGTTGTTCGACGAAGGGATCGAAGCTCCCGTCCGGGCACTGATTGTCCGTGCGGTCGTTCCTTTGCTTCTCGATGAGTCGACAGTGCAGACATTCACCGCTTCAGTTGGTGCGATCAGCGTTCCGCTACGACAGCTGATCCGTGGGTGCGTTGTCGACGAGCGAGTGAATGGGTCATTTACTGTTCGGCCACTGGGCTTTCGGGTACCTCGTGCAGCGATCGTATGGATGCTGCCTACCGAAGATGTGCAAATTGACGGTGGGATTCGCGGTAACGCGACGGCGGTTGAGGAGCCGACAGTCGCGTTGGTGGCGGACCTGGTACTTCGTACGGTCGCGGATTCACCTCGCTGTCACCTAGGCGAGTGGTCTCCGTTTGTGCCTCTAGCGCTGTGGCGGGTGCTGTGGGAGAGCCGAACGAAGAATGACGCTGAAGCGGCCCAGTCGTACTTTGTAGGTGATGCGACGAGTTTGTTCTTGCCGGAGTACCTGCTGCACGAAGATTTGTTGACTCTTGCTCAACGATTCCCCGATGTTGTTCCTCCACGATACCTACAGTCGACGATTATCTCATCGCGGCAACCGCCTGAAATCGGTTTCGTCTGTGCGAATTTGGTGCGAGAAGCGGAGGTCGGACGATTGGCGTTGACGATTGGTCTGCGTGATGTCCACGGCGACGCGACGGCGCTGTCCTGGGCGCACGTACGACTGGTTGATCGATGGGCATCCTCGGGATTCGCGGAGTTGGAGCGGGTGGTGGACCTCATGCGCCCGGCGCTGATCAGCTTCTGCCGGATGAACGCCGCGGAGATCGCTGAATTGTCGAGAGACGTTCTGGATCGGTTGGTGGTGTTGCTTTTCGCTTCACGCTGGGCGCGCGATCGATGTGCTGCGCCACATGTTCCATTTGTGGGTGACGCACAGATCAGCGGCTTGAGACACTCGATTCTGGGGCCGAGCGACTACGCGAGATCGAACATCGCCGAGCTGATCAGGTCAGGAATTATCGATCGTGAGTGGCTCCTGGTGACCGTGATGTTTCTGACGGACGGCGCCCCAGGGCAGGCACGCCGTCGTCCCGACCTATTGACCAGTCTGGGGTTGGGTAGCGAGAACGGGGCCGGGTTGTTGGAATCCTTGGCGCGGGAATCGCTCTCGGATCTACGGGGGTTCGGCGATGAAGTGTTGTCCCCGATCGCAGATATGTTTCGTCAAGAAGTGCGCCGCAGGCCGAATGTGGATTCGCAAGCCGCAATCGCAAAGTACCGACCTTTTGTCTGGCAATGGTTCGAGCACTTGGTTATGCCCACATCTGAATGGGAACATTCGCAAGGCCCACTGGGTCGTCTCGGAAAGGACAAAACCTGATGCCTGCATATGTGCTTGATGGGGCTGGGAGAGTAGATCTCCCACGCCGGCCGTTGGCTGTCACTGCCGACGCAGGAGCAGTTAGTATAGAGCTTTCGGCGACGGCGCAATCCGGCGGATCGGCGGGTGCCGTGCATCCGCGGGCGGGGCTGATGATTCTTCCCCGTATTGCCGACGTGACAACCGTGTCCGCTCGACCAGGAAATGGACTCATCGCGTTTCCTCAGGGAACGATTCTGCGTGTGGCGATAAGCGTCGACAGTCAGAACGACCCGGATCCCGATCGTGCGGAACTTCGTCCAATGGATGTTTCGGGTCTGCATCGTGCCGATCTGGCAATTATCTCGGTGGGAGTATCCTCGCTTGAAATCGCCTCGAGGCGAACGGAAATCGATGTGGCCTTGGGTGAGTTGGCGGCAGTCGCGCGATCGAGTGCCCGTGGCGTACTGCGCACCGATCGACTTCGTGATGCCGATGGATACGCGGTGAGCATTGATATTGACAGTTCTATGTCGATGCTACCGAGATTCGATGATTTCAGTGCGGCGGCGATCGTCGATCTTCTGGCAGGTGTGTCCACCGTGCTGGGTGACACCGCGCCGATGGTTTCGATTCTGGGCGTGCGGTTGAATACAGTTCCCGAATGTGACCTGCGTGAGCTTCGTTCGGTCGTACAGGAGGTTTTGGATTCCGTACCCCTGGGAGTTGGATTCCGATCCGTACTTTCTGCGCAGGCAGCAACGGTGAGGCGCATGGTCTACACGATTACCGACGGTGTGCCTGCGGATCTCGGTATCGCCGAGGCTGATCCGCTGATCACCCGTGTCCTGGTGCTCCTTACGGAAGCAGTTCCGGAGGTTGTTCCTACTGGCGCTTCTATGGTTGTAATCTCTCCGCGGGTCGTATCGACACTCGCCTCGGACCCGAGTGAATTATCCCGGGTTGTAACACAATTACTGTCACCAGTCATGACTGGTTCGAATCCGGGTGGTTTCTCGTGAGTAAATGCCCACGCTGCTTCGTCAGCCTGACGCCTGATCACTTTGCCTGGACGCTGGTGTCTGGTACAGCTACCGAGGCGGACCCGATTGCCGGGGCATTTCATGGTGGTCAAGTTCTTTCACGCAAGATCGTCAAACTGCGTCGACCGGCCGACGCCCACGCGGGCTGGGCGCCCCCGCCGCAATATGCCGAACTCGAACTCGGTGGACCCGCCCGCGAAGTATGTCCAACATGTCACTATGTCCTCGTCGACGGGTGGCGAAATGCACAAGTCACGTGTATCGCGATGGCCGGTGCGCGAGCGACGGGCAAGACGGTCTACATTGCAGTACTGATCAAGCAATTGCAGTTGCTGGGAGAATCTTTCAACGCCGTAGTCGAACCATTCGACAGCACAACGGAAGCCACGTATCGAGATCATTACGAAGCGCCGCTGTATGAGGCTCGTGGAATCCTGGAAGCCACCCCAGCCGCCCACACCGGAAATCCCTACCAGCGTGACCCGTTGATCTTCAGCCTCGGGCATTGGAACAACGTGTCCCAGATCCTGGTAATCCGTGACGTTGCGGGAGAGGATCTCGAGAACCCTGAGAATGCGCGGGCCCCATGGCTCCAGTTCTTCACACATGCCGACGGCGTACTTTTCATGTTCGATCCACTCAAGGTGGAGGCGGTCACCAACCAACTCCACGATCTCTTGCCTTCACAAGAGCGTGTCGGCGGAGATCCCAGGACGGTACTTCGCACTGTCCTCGGGATTGTTGGGCTGGGCACTCCCAATTTGGCTATTATCTTGTCGAAATTTGATGCACTGCAAGCCCTTCAGTACGTAGAAGGCAGCGAGTGGAGTCGAATCATGTCGAATCCGGGTGCCGCGTTCTCACGTGATTTCAGTCTCCGTCCGGCCCCCTACCACGACGGTGACGGCCAGCTTCTCAACCAGGAGGTTCGCAGTCTGCTCAAGAAGCTCGACGCAACGCCAATGGTGATGTCGGTGGACCAACCTCACACAGGTCGTCCATTGGCCAATCGATATTTCGCGGTCTCTGCATTGGGGGAGTCTCCGGTCGGTGACCGTTTGCATGCCAGCGGAATTACGCCTTTCAGATGTCTCGATCCGGTTCGCTGGGTGCTCGCAACCCGCGGCGTGTGGCACTGGCAGTGACCTCATGACTCAATCGGTTCCTGGGGCGAGTGCACCTACGAGCTCCCAGATTCTCGATTTCCTCCTCGAAGCGGGTACTTGGCGAACAGGCCTACTAAGTCTGCTGCTCGACGCCGTCGGCGCGGCAATGGACGGTGGTTCCGTTGTCGTTCTCGGTGTACGTGACGACACCGTAGCCGGGCTGTGGCGTGGAGCGGTGTCGATGTTTCTCGCTCCGAGTTCGGCCGAACAGTTCCGATGGCAGCACGCGGAGGGCCGTGGATCAGTGGGCGAGGAAGTGCACCTCGTTACGGTCGCGCTCACAGAGCTCACTGGATGGGCAGAAGCGAGCACCGGGGTGGTGATCGGCGAGGAGGACAATTGCAGTCTCGGGGAGTTGTCGGTCGACGGCCACCAGACTGAACGCGGGATGTCCGTGACCGTCACCCAGTGGTCCCTGCTGGCCGAGGCTCTGATCGTCGACCATGAAACTGCGCTTGCAGCGCTCGCTCTTCAGGAGAAGATCGATAAGAAGTTCGCAGACGAAAGTGTTTATCGATTGTGGCCATTGGCGATGACGGTGGCATCCACACCGGAGATGCACGATTCCATGTCCAGTGCGGCGAATGTCATACGCGCGCATTCGCCAAAGTCACTGTGTGGCGAGTCCGAATTGTTCAACATCGCAGTCGGAGCTGTGGCAAATGTGTACGGCCGCGAAAGTGCAGCCATGTGGCGCGACCAAATGGTCGCCCCGGCCATTCCTGAGCCGGTAGTGGCGAGTACGGCGGTCACTTCCTCCGGCGGCGTAAGCGGCAGTGAGGCTACGGATTCTGTTGCCAGCCAATCGAAACTCCGCAGTCTGGTGATGGGTGAGGTCATGGACCTTTCGCCGGACGCCCTTCGATGGGGTTGTTCGGTGTCGTGGACGCAGCCGGCGGTGAACTCGCTCGAGGTCGACGTCGTCGTGTTCCTCCTGGACGAGAACCGCAAGGTCAGCAATGACGAGGATTTTATCTTCTACAACGCTCCGGTAGGTGGGAACGGGGCCGTGAAACTGTCGGTGCTGCGCCCTGACATGCAGCGTGTGGATCTCGATCTCGGCGTGTTGGCCTCGCGGTATCACCGAGTGGCGCTGGGAATCGTCATCACCGGTGAAGGGTCGTTCAGTTCCTTGAACCCTTTGCGAATGATTCTGACGGACAACGAGGTCCCGATTGCAGACTCGTTCTGTGCGCACGGTACCACTGAGCAAGCGATGATCGTCGGCGAGTTCTACACCCGAGCCGGCCGCTGGCGTGTGCGTTCGGTATGGCAGGGCTTCGACGGAGGACTTGCCGAATTGGCAACATCATACGGCGTCGTCGTGGACGGCCACGGGTGATCGAGACAGCTGTCCGCCGTCTGACCGCGATAGGTGGATACCTGGCCAACCCCAATTCGGCGTCTGTCTTGGTGGTCACGATGATGCCAGTGTTGTCGGTGATCGCACTCGGATCCCTCGTTTGGCGTCCTCTTGGATACATATTTGCTTTGTTCACACCCATCTACGTGCGAAACCTGCACCGCTGGATCAAATCCGGGCTGCAGAGGCTCGGTTCGAGAACAGGCGGCGGCACGACTCGTCGGGTGCTCACCTATGCAGTCCTTGTGGTTCTGGCCGGAGCACTGTCCATTCCTGTGGTGCAAGTGTTCTTCCGTGGCGATCTCGGAGCGATGTCTGCTCCATCGGTCGTGGCAGAGATGACCGACAAATGGAGAGATGATCAGACGCCACACGCAGTCTACGGCGCCACGCCGACGTGGCCGTCGTACGCACCTTGCCAGTTCATCCAGTCCTGGACTGGCCCGACCGCGGCCAGTTCCTGCTACTCGACTGTAGGGTATTTGCGATTGTGGCAGATGCCTACCGCGGTGCCGATGTTGTTCTCTCTCAGCATGATCTACGTTCTTTTCCCTCTCGCTCTGGCCAGATTCGGTCATCGCAACAAGTAGCCCGAGGATTTACTCGCAGGCATTGACCCGAGGATTTACTCGCAGGCATTGAAATGGATCGGTATGACTAAGAAGTATTATCTTGCGCGCCTAGCGGGCTCACGTGTCGATGTCTTGGCGAAGCTTCCAGGATCGGTTGCCAAGCAGACAGCGATGGGGTCGGTGTTGTTGACGACCGCGGGTTTTGCGGCGATCTCGGCTGCGTACGCGTTGTCTATCACCGGTATCGCAGCTGGATGGGCGGCCATCGCGGGTGGTGTGGTGTGGGGACTTGCGATTCTCAATCTCGACCGACTCTTGGTGATCGGGTTATCGCACGAGAAGCGAATCGGCCGTAGTTTGATGCTCGCAATTCCTCGGGTCGTGTTGGCGATCGTCATCGGTTTCGTCATCTCAACTCCGTTGATGCTCAAGGTATTCGAGAGTGAGATCGAGACGCAGCTCAACCGCAATATACTCGCCTCGCAGGAAGAATTGCGGACGGATCTCAAGGATTCGACGTTGAGTTCCGACCTCGCGGACGCGGAGGCGCAACTGGCTCGAATGCGCGCACTAATCAATGCGGGGCCTACCGCCGATCCGGCGGCAAACCCGGAGGTCGGATTGGTGCAGGCGGAGATAGACCAGCTCGGGGCGACCGCCTCAAAGCAGAAGGCAGATGCCGACAGTGCGCGCACACGAGCGCTCGCGGAAGAAGAAGGTTCAGCGGGTACCGGCGTGCCAGGATGTGCGGCGTTGTGTCTCGAGAAGAAACGACTCGCCGAAGACGCCGAGCGATTGTGGCAAGACACTCTCGAACAAATGAAGGTCAAGGAGGGCGAGAAAGCCAGCATCATCGAGCGGCTGAAAACGACTCTGTTGGAGGAAAGTACGAAGGCCGTAGCCGACGCGGAGAAGGATTTGCCGACTGCGGAGCAGAGTGTCGAGACGTTACGTTCTCAGGTCGACAGCGCACAGAACGGTTCCTACGCACTTGAACAGGCGAACAAGGGAATTATCGCCCGACTCAAGGCACTCAACGACCTGTCTGGTAGCGACGGAACGGCGAGCATGGCGCACTTGGCAGTGTCTATCCTCTTCATGCTTGTCGAACTTCTTCCGGTTTTATTCAAGGTGATGTCGAATGCGGGAACCCGCACGCCCTACGACGAATTGGTAGAAGCCTTCGAAGAGGAGGAAAAGCGTGATGCGACCGAGGACATCGATACCCGCAAGCGAGTGGCAGAGTTCCGCAGGGACGCCGAATTCGAGGCTGAACAAGATCGCATAAACAAGCAGCAAGAGACTGTTCTGAAAGTCAACGAGACCGTAGTCGCGCATCAAACGGAAGTTGTCGACGACGCTCTCGAGCAGTGGAGCCGTCACGCGAAGCGGGTATCTGCCGAGCGACTGAGGGAATGGGAGAGAGAGCTGGTGGGTGGACCACCAGTCCGGCCTGATGGCCACTCCGGCGCCGAAAGTGACCAGTCGAATTCTCGGATTGAAACGTCCCAGCCTGCCGCCGAGCAGACTGCCACGATGTGGCCGTTGGCTGCGACAGGACCAGTAGTGCTCGACAAGCCGCATGCTTCTTCATCCATCGGCACTGCCAGTCGAGTGGGCGGAAGCTACCCGCAAAGTCCCGCGCCAGGCGGTGTGTCCGCCGGTCCGTTGCCGCACTGGATGTCCGACACGACGTGGGCTAATGGCCCAGCAGCGCATCTGCAGCCACCGGAGTCGATGCAACAATGATCGAAGATTTCGAGATCGAGACGATGATCCGATCCCACATCGACGTTCGGTCCCTTGCGGATGATGGCATGTCACAGACTTTCGAATACATTGCACAACTGACTGACTGGTTCAGTGACGAGTGCGCCCGTCGGCCAATTTTGTCGGACCTGCTTGTGCTCAGCGTTTCTCGCTCCGGTGGAGGTGCATCCTTCGACAGTCTCGTGGACTGTGTTTACGGCCATCCAGGGCCAAGGCGCCGAGATAAGGACTTCAGAACCGTGCTGTCAGTCGTTGTCGGTCCGGCTGACTCGATTCTTGCTCGCGCAGGCGATAGTGGGATCGACACGTTGACACCTTTGCTGGTTTGGGTTGTCGGGGACGGCTCGACGGATGCGTTGCTCACGGTGCATGAACGGTTTGATGCCATGACCCGTCGAACTGTGGCGGACGAGTCAACATCCCCACTCATGTTCATGAGTACCTGTCAAACATTGGTTCATCAGTTGGTTCGAGGGCTGATACGCGGTGTTCCCTCCCATCACGATTCTTCGTGTGGCTCGTTGGTAGAAAGCGCTTCGCTGAGTGCTCAGATGCGGGGTGTCGGTTATGCAGTGTCGTGATTGGAGAGATCTGTGGAGAGTCAGGGTATGAAGGTCGATATCGCTGAACTGAGCGTTCTCCGTAGTTTTGTTGCGCCGGACGGGAATCCGTCCAGTGAGGTTAAGGCCCCGAAAGGGGTTGGACGAGGATTTCGCTGTCTTTTCCGCGAATTCGACAATGCACACGGTGGTGCCGTCGCCAATGTTCAATCTCTGATCGATTTTCGACAGAAGTTGCCGCAAGCCGAGCGAGCGACGCTCGATGCGCTATTTCTGTGGCCGCTGGCGTTGGTCGAATCAGAAGGTCACTCCGTCGGATACCTCACCGCGGTCGTCAAACCACGTTTCGAAGAGCGCGTACGCACTCCGCATTCGGGAGAGGTCACAGTTCCCCGGACACTGGACTGGCTGAACAATCCTGATCATGCACGCGCTGTGGGTGCCTCAGTTGTGGTCGAATCACACGACATTATTCTGCGAGTGGCCTATTGCGCACAGATAGCGCGAGCGATTCATTTCGTGCATTCTCGCGGGGTAGTGTTCGGCGACCTCGGTCCCTTACAGGTGGTTACAAGTGATTCACCCATCGACGTGATGCTGGTCGGAACAGAGTTCATGCGTGTCGGGGGATTCTCTGGAGAGCAACAGAGGGTGCATTCAGTGGGCATGTGCCCGACTGAATGTGCCCGCGGGCAGACTGTGCACGACGTTGGCACTGATCGATTCAAACTTGCCGCGTTGTTCCGCCGCATTCTCGGTGAGGCCGAAGAGAGTCCGGCGCCTTTGTTCTCGCTGGGCGCCCGGATCGACAATGAGGGAATCGGTATGTTCGACCGAGGACTCGGGACAGACCCTCACGCTCGACCGTCGGCTTTCGAATGGTACTCGTATCTGTATTCCCAAACTGTCTCACATTCTGCCCCTCCGGTGATCGAGATGTTCGAGGTGCTTCCCGAACACGGGTTGCGCTATCAGTCCATCGAAGTCACTTGGCGCGTTAGGGGGCATCGACGGCTGAGTCTCGAATCGCCTTGGGGTGAAGTGCATGCGCTCGGAATTGGTGCGTCGCGGCACCGGCTGACGTTGAAGCAATCCGGTCAGTTTCGTCTCGTAGCTTCGAATGGTCACGGTACGACTGAGCAGTCGACCGATATCGTGTACGCCTTCGATCCGCCGGCAGTTAGATTTGTCGAAGTTCCGGAATTGGGCGACATTGCGACGGCGATGACGGGGCTCGATTCGACGTTCCTCGCGGAACAGGTTGTGCAAGGCCCCGAGTTCAACTGGCTCGACGGAAATTTTGGTGCAGTGGCCCTCCCAGAGCTACCGCGACTACCAGAACTTCCACAGTTCGATTCGGTGGAAGTTCCACTGCGCCAGATCGATTGGGAAGGACTGACCTCCGTCGTCGATCACGCAATGCGTACCGCCGAGAAGGAAGCCCGCTACGGCAACGCTGGTTTGTTGCTTCTTCGGCGGCGGGCCGGTGTGTTCTTCAGCCGCGCGAGATCACTCGTCGCGACAGTCGCCACCGCCCATCTTCGAGTTCGAACTCGTCGGCGTAGCTCCCGACGCCACTGAGCTTGGGAGTTGTGGTCGTGTCGACGTAGAACGTCCACACCGCATCCGCGCGGGCTGTAGTTTCCGAGGTCACGTCCACGGCGATCGCCGTGGTGACGTGACGCGTGAACGTGCCAGGCCCTTGAATTCCGGCCGCCCTGCGCTCGACTACTCCAGCAGCAATTTCTTCACGGCCACGTCGTACCTGTGCGGGGATACCGCGATCGGAATTGGCCGGCATGTTCCATTCGGCCCCGCGGGTGAACTGCTCCACGTAATCCTCGACCGAGCCGGTATCGGCAAGATGTGCGATGCGAGCGAGCGTTGAACGAATCTGTTCGGCAGGGCCCTCGGGTTGCATGCTGTTCTCCGTACGTGTGGGTGCTGTGGTGGATCGCAGGATATTGCCCGTGGACCGACCGAACACCGAGGCGTTCCAGTCAGTGGCAGCAGTTAAGAGAAATTCAGATCACCGTGAGTCCAACTATTTCCCCGATATCAGGGGAAATGGTTGAGTATCCCCTGAAGGCAAAAGCCTTAATTCCGACCGGGAGGTTTCACACCGTGTCCGTCGCTCCTCGATGTCGGCTCTGACTTCTTCAGCGCCACAACGACTGTCGTAGCAGCTCGCCTTTCTGAATTCCCGGGAGTGAGCATGTCGGAACGACACTCTTTCCCATTCTCGCAAGCGTGTGCCCTGAGAGTGCATAGCTGCGCACCTATTACGAAGGACAACACCTCCGTGAACTCGTCTCTTTCGACGGCCGGTCTCGACCGCCGTGCCTTCTTCCGTGGCAGTGCGATCGCCGCATTCGCCGTCTTCGGTAGCGGCTCACTGGCCGCGTGCTCCTCTGCAGTCGGCGAACAACGCTCGGACGCAGTTGAATCAGTCGAGCCGGTTCGAGGTGGGACGCTCGCACTGGCGATACCGGACGACGTCAGCCCTGCGGCACTTTTGACCAGCACCACCGTTGCCGGTGTCACGATATCCGGGCTCGTGTACGAGACCCTGACCCGCTATCCACTCGATTCGGTAGTGCCACAGCCAGTTCTGGCCAAGGCCTGGAAGCTGTCCGACGACGGGTTGACGCTCACGCTCGATCTGCGCGATGACGTCACCTTCCACTCCGGCCGGCGCTTCACCTCCGCTGATGCGGAGTTCTCGCTACGCACCTATGCGGACCCGAAATTCTCGGCCCAGCTCAGGAGTACTGCGGCCGCCATCACCGGCTTCGACTCTTCGAATCCCAATACGCTGGTTCTCACCCTTGCACACCGAACCGGGAACATCTTCGATCTTCTCGATCTAGCGCCGATTTTCGACCCCGAAACGTTCGACAAGGCGGTGACCGGTGAATCCTTCGTTGGAACGGGCCCTTTCGTATTCACCTCACGCACCCCGAACAGTTCCATCTCCTTCGATCGGAACCCGGACTACTGGGTCGCCGAGCGGCCGTACCTCGATCACGTGGAAGCGCGGATCGTTCCGGACGCCCAAGCGCGCCTGACATCGCTGAAGTCCGGACAGGTCTCTCTTGTTGCTCCGGCGTCGTTGCCCTTCCGTGACTCACAGAACTTGGCCAAGACCAGCGGGTTCGCGACAACCTCGATCGAGGGTGCGGAATTACAGATATACCTGGGCGCAAACGTCACCGCCGACGGTCTGACCGATGTGCGGGCACGAAAGGCGTTGGCCTACGCGATCGATCGTGATCGCATCATGAGTGAGGTGTATCGCGATACCGGGTATGCGGCCAATCTGCCGTGGCCGAAGTCGTCGCCCGCCTACGACGCTGCCAAGAACGCGACCTACACCCGCGATGTCGGCAAGGCGCGCGCCCTGGTCGGCGATCTGGGCGCACTGCCGACCATTCCGTTGACCTACACAGGAGCGAGCCCGGATTTCGAAGCCGCCGCGCAGATCGTGCAGGCCAATCTCGCCGAGGCAGGGATCCGCGTCGAGTTGGACCCTGTCGAGGCATCCATCTTCGTCAAGCAGTTGATCGGCGCTGAGTTCAAAGGACTTTGGCTGACCAATCACACTTTTGCGCAATATGTTCCGTCAACCCTGACGGTCAGCGCCTACCCGTTCAACGCTGCACACAATGCCTCGAAGTTCAGTTCGCCGGCGTATTCCGCCGCAGCGGAGGGTGCGTGGCAGGTTCCCGACGGTTCGAGCGATGAGGCAAAGAAACTGTATGCCGAATTGGGCACGCAACTGTTGAACGAGTTGTTCTTGATCGAGATCGGTGTTGTCGTGCCGCAGGTATCGGCGGCCGAGACCGTTCGTGGTCTGGCCTGGACAAAGGGTCGCCAGCCACAATTCGCCAACACATTCCTGGCGTAGGGGATTCGATGATTCGTTACATTGCGGGGCGACTACCGTCGGCGGTGGTGGTTCTCTTCCTCGCGTCGATATTGATCTTCTCGGTGATGCGTCTGGTGCCTGGCGACCCCGCGTTGGCTCTCGCCGGCCCCGATGCAACTCCGGAAGCGATTGCAGCCATTCGTCATTCGCTCGGTCTCGACAAGTCGATTCCCGCGCAGTACCTGACCTGGATCGGCGACGTACTGATATTGGATCTCGGGCGTTCGTTCGTTCTCGGCGGCCAGATTTCCGATCTGGTGCTGGCGGGGTTGGGGAACACCGCAGTTCTGGCGGGAAGTGCGTTGCTGCTGGCCGTCGTGTTGAGTCTGGTGCTCAGTGTTGCGGTGGTGGTGTGGCCGAAGAAATGGCTGACCTCGGTGGTGAACCTTCTGAACACTCTCTCGATTGCTCTGCCCAACTTCGTGACCGGTGTCCTTCTGGTTCTCGTCTTCGCGGTGCTGATTCCGGTTCTGCCATCCGGTGGTGTTCCACCAGGTGGGTATCTCGCTCGTCCCGACATCACGTTCCAGTACCTGTTGCTGCCGTCACTGTGCCTCGCACTTCCTGTCGCGGCCGCTCTCACCAGGTTCCTGTCCGAAGCGCTGCGCACCGAGATGGCGCAGCAGTACGTGATCACCGCTCGCGCAGCCGGTGTGCCACGGTGGAACTTGGTTACACGCAGTGCATTACGCAATGCACTGCCAACCATGCTCACCGTGCTCGGAATTCAGACCGGGCACCTTCTCGGCGGAGCCGTACTGGTTGAGGCGATCTTTGCCTGGCCTGGCATCGGCCAATTGATCGAGCAGGGAATCGGTCGGCGGGATTACCCGGTGGTGCAGGTGCTGCTCCTGCTGTCGGTCACGATCTTCGTTCTGATCCAACTTCTGACCGACATCGTGCATGCCTACCTCGACCCACGCATCCGAATCGGAGGGCAGCAATGACGGTGGCCGATCAGTCTGTTGACGAAAGGGTTTGGCGATCTCGTCCTGTGGGCGCTGCTCTGACGCACGGTCAGGGGCTGGCGGGTGTGTTGATCCTGTTGGTCATCGCAGTAGCGGGAATTGCTGCTCCACTGTTGACCCACTACGGGCCCAACGAGCAGATCGAGGGTGCAAATCTGCTGGGGGCCAGTGCACAGCACTGGTTCGGAACAGATCAGGTCAACCGCGACGTCTTCGCTCGTTCGCTCCACGGAATCCGGATCAACCTCGTAATCGTGCTCGTCGCGGTGCCAGTGGGTGCGATCATCGGTTCACTCGCAGGCCTGGTGTCGAGTATCAATTCGGTGGCAGATGTCATCGCACAGCGGATCTTCGATGTGATTCTTGCCTTCCCGCTGCTGATTCTGGCGATCACGTTGGTCGCGATCACGGGGCCAGGAGTAGCGCCGGTGATCGCGGTGATCGTGGCTGCTGAAATACCCTTGTTCGGGCGCCTGGTGCGAACGACGGTGTTGAAGGTGCGCGAACTCCCGTTCATGGAGTCGGCCGAGGTAATCGGTGCGGGGCGGTGGTGGGTACTGCGTAAGCATGTGCTGCCCAACGCCGTAGAACCGCTGGGTGTGCAGATTGCGCTCTCCATGTCGGTTGCGGTGTTCGCCGAAAGTGCGATGAGCTTTCTCGGAATCGGCGTGCGCCCGCCGGATCCGTCTCTCGGTTCGATCATCGCGGGCGCCATTCCGAACCTCGATGCCAATCCGGCCTACGCGATCGGACCGTTGGTGATCGTCTCGGCGCTGGTCCTGAGCTTCCTGCTGATCGCCCAGGGACTGGGCAAGGCCCACCGAATCTGAAATCGCCACCGCCACCACCACTTCAAGGACGTAGTCATGAATGCAACACCCGCACAGGCAGTTCTCGCCATCCGGGATCTGGTGATCGAGTTCGATGCCGACGGTTCCGTTGGCTCGTCGACAACTGTGGTCGACCACGTCAACCTCGAATTGGGTTTCGGTGAGATATTGGCGTTGGTCGGCGAGTCCGGATCCGGTAAGTCGTTGACCGCACGCGCTGTTCTCGGGTTGTTACCGGACGGCGCGCAGGCCCGCGGGTTGATCCAACTCGGTGGCAAGCAGGTGCTCGGTGCCGACGAGGCGACGCTCAATCAATTGCGGGGGACTCGGGCCGCGATGGTTTTCCAGGAGCCTCAGACTGCACTGAATCCAGTGCAGAAGGTGGGTTGGCAGATCGCGCAGGCGCTGCGGGCACACGGTAAGGTCTCGCGTGCCGACGCCAGAGTTCGCGCAATCGATCTTCTACGGATGGTGGAGATTCCGGAACCGGAGCGTCGGGTCGACTGGTATCCGCATCAACTCTCGGGTGGACAGAAGCAGCGGGTTGTCATCGCGCTGGCGTTGTCGGGTTCTCCTGATTTACTCATCGCCGACGAACCGACTACTGCGCTCGACGTCACCGTGCAGGCCGAGATTCTGCAACTCCTGCGTAATCTGCGTGATCGTTCGGGCACTGCAATACTGCTCATCACACACAACATGGGTGTCGTTGCGGACATCGCAGATCGCGTGCTGGTGATGCGATCGGGCAGGGTCGTCGAGCAGCAGTCCGTCTTCGATCTCTTTGCAACGCCGCGTGAGTCGTACACAAAGGCTTTGCTTGCGGCCGTGCCACGTCTGCCGGAGGCCGACCAGCCGAAGCCTGTGGTTGCTCTGATCGATAGCGAAGGCGACGCGCTAGTCCCGCCGATCCTGCGGTTCGACGCGGCCTCCATTGTGTACCCGGCGAGGCTGGGCAACAGAGAGTTTCGTGCGGTCGATCAGGTGAGCCTGACGGTTCAGGCCGGCGAGGTTGTCGGACTGGTCGGTGAATCGGGATCAGGGAAGACAACTCTCGGCCGGGCCGCGCTCGGTGTTATCAGGGCCAGTAGTGGCATCGTTGCTTTCGACGGAACCGATCTCGGAAAGATCTCCGCCGCGAATCTTCGGGGCCTCCGCAAGGGAATGGCCTTGATTCATCAGGACCCTGCGGCATCTCTCGATCCGCGTCGGACGGTCGGACAAAGCGTCGGCGAGCCACTCGAAGTCCATCGCTTTGCCACCGGAGCACTGCTGCGAAACCGGGTGGGGGAGTTACTCGAATCAGTTCGCCTACCGAAGTCTTTTGCTCACCGGGCACCAGGAGAACTTTCCGGTGGTCAACGCCAGCGTGTTGCGCTGGCCCGAGCACTTGCCCTCGGACCGAGACTGCTGGTGGCCGATGAGCCGACCAGCGCTCTGGATGTTTCCGTCCAAGCCGATGTTCTTTCACTCTTTGCCGATCTCAGGGAGGAATACAACTTCGCATGTCTGTTCATCAGCCACGATCTTGCAGTCGTCAATCAGGTAGCCGACCGGGTAGCGGTACTTCGCAGCGGGGAGTTGGTCGAAGAGGGCCCCGCTGCAGAGGTATTCAGCTCGCCACGGCAGGACTACACACAACAGTTGGTTGCCGCGGTGCCTGTTCCAGATCCGCGTCGTCAGCGCGCCGGGCGGGAACGGGAATCACTGGTTCCCGACCTGACTGTTGCCGTTTGACCCGTCTCGACATCGAACAGCATTACCACCACTCAACCTTTTGCAGACTCATAGGAGCTTGACATGTCCATCACCGAACTCGAACGCGTCACTCAGACCCCGGAGCAGATCTACGCTGCCGGCGGAATCACTGTCCACAAGGTCGGTGAGCTGATCGGCGCCCGCATCGACGGCGTACACCTCTCTGGGGATCTGTCCGAAGAGACCGCCTACGCGATCAACTATGCGCTGGCAGCGCACAAGGTTGTGTTCTTCCGTGGGCAGCAGCATCTCGACGACACGTCGCAGTACGAATTCGCCGGAACCCTCGGCAGCCAGACCACCACGCATCCCACTCTCAAGTCCAAGGACAACAAGCTGTTGGTGCTCGACGGCGCTGCCAGCAGCTGGCACACCGACGTCACTTTCATCGATCGCATCCCGAAGGCATCGATCCTGCGCGCGAACACAATTCCCGAGTACGGCGGAGCCACCACGTGGGCGTCTACCACGGCTGCGTACAACCAACTGCCGCATTCACTCAAGGTATTGGTCGAGAATCTGCGCGCTGTCCACACCAATGCATACGACTACGCCGAGATTATCGACAAGGTGAAGCAAGGCGACGCTCAGCGCGTGACGAACTACTCCGAATTTACCCGCGAAATCTACGAGACGGAGCATCCGGTGGTTCGGGTCCATCCTGCGACAGGGGAGAAGACTCTGCTTCTCGGTCACTTCGTCAAGGAGTTCGTCGGACTGAAGCCGTCGGAGTCGGTTGCTCTCTACCAGCTTCTGCAGGCACGAATCATCAAGTTGGAAAACACCGTTCGGTGGTCATGGGCTCCCGGTGATCTGGCGATCTGGGACAACCAGGCAACCCAGCACTACGGGATTTCCGATTACGGGACACAGGCGCGCAGCGTGCATCGCGTGACGTTGGCCGGTGACGTTCCCGTCGACGTCCACGGTGAGCAGAGCCGCATCATCAAGGGCGATGCATCCGAGTTCTCGATCATTGCAGACATCGATCGGCTTCCCGGCTTTGTCGCGAACTGATCAGTCGTGCTGCGGGTGATCCGGCGGGAACATCTGTCCCCATGAGTGATTGCATGCTCGGCACGTCCATTCCGGGGTGTCCGGTCCCACGACGCAGCCTGATCCGGCGAGCCACGGTAGGTGATCGAATGGATGGACCGGCATCCCCGGTGCACACTGAGCGGTTCTGTGTGCACCGCAGAGTGGGCACGACGGATTCTTCGCCAGCATGTAGTCGATGAAGTTGGTGTGCCCGGACGTGGCCATCCTTCCGGTGCACTTGCGGCACAGGACGGCTGGGTAGTCGTCACCAGGTTCAGCCTGCCTGAAGATCCGTGATGCGGAATGAAAGTGAAGGCGATCGCTGCTGTTGAACTTTCGCAACGGTAGCGGTGAGCTGCAACCTGTGCAGTTGCCCCGCTCGTTCATCAACGTTCGGGCGTGGGCAGCTGTGGACGTCGGATCCAGCGTGTCGATGTCGCCGAAGTAGTGCGCATAGTGTGACTGGCCGGCCGTGAGAATCCGGTCGGCCAGTGCGTCGTCGACCGGCCCTGGATCCGTGGGAAACGTGATGGACCATCGTTGTTCGAGTTCTGGAACGGTGGGCAAACCGTGGAGTTCGTACGGGCGTTCATCGACTTCCATCGGCGACGTGCCGTCGAAGGGCGCAGCCACGGTCTCGATGCAGAGCAGCGTGCGAGGAGTGGTGTCGAGAACCGTGACCAGCAGGTCACCGATGGCCATCTTTCCGTGCATGATCCAGGGATCGACACGGGCTCGGGGTTCGAGAAACGCGACCACGGCATCGATCCATGGCGTGCCGAGTGCGATGAATACGTGCTGACCGGAGCTCCGCGTGATCATCGGACGATTCTCGCAAGGGCTGCCGACAGCGTCAGGCTTTGACCACCTTGCGCCCGAGCAGCGATGCAACCAGTCCGTCGACGAAGGTCGCTTGCCGTCCGAGGGGATCGGAATCCGCTGCCGCGACGCTGCCGATCGAAATCGATCTCGTCAGGCCGGTCTCGCTGATGAATTCGGCGGCGAGGTGCGCTTCTCGGAATGTGAGGCCGCCCAGATGTGTCGTGTCGTCGACTCCGAGAACACGTCCGTCGATGATGTCCATGTCGAAATGGACGTGGACGCCGTTCACACCCTGGCCCGCCGCGGCGAGGACGCGAGGCATCAAGGCCGCCATGCCATGGCGATCGATCTCGTCGATCGTCACCAGCAATACCCCGTACTCGTCGAGTGCGCGCTTGTGATCGACCGTGGCGTTCTTGACGCCCACCAGGACGGTGTTCTCCAAACTGGGGCCGTGCAGATCCGCCGCCGACGACAGCAGTTGTTCGATATCGCCGTGGGAGGCGAAAATGATTGCACCCAAATCGGTTCCGGGTTCGGTGGCAATCGGAATTCTGGTGTTCTGCCAGGCCTCGGTAGTGAGCCACAGCGGCAGCGTTGTGAGATCCGCGGCGGCGTTCTCGGCTTGAATGCAGTTGAAACCGATTCCGGACATGTCCTCGCGTAGACCGTGATCGAGGAGATGGCTTGCCAGCCCGGTAGTTTCGAGATCGATCAATTCGACGGTCGCATTGGCATCGATCGGTTCGGTGCCCAGGACGTAGCGCTTTTCGACGTAGGGCGATGTCATCGCCATCAAGAGCGCGCCGTAATCGATCGTGAAGTCGACGGTGCCACCCAGTCGGTATTCGTCACCTGTTTCTCCGGCGTCGACGAGGAGGTGATCGCTGCTGGCACTGATCACCTTCAATCGCGGATCGATCGGGGTCAAGCCTTCCGGCGAGATGTCCTCGCGGCCGATGGACAAGATCAGGCGTCGGCTCGGCTTGTCCTCGTTGTCGAAGACGGGGCGTCGGCCGAATGCGTCTTCGCCTGAGACTCCATACGGCCGCGACGGCTTGACCTTGGCCTCGATGATGTCCGCGGTGAGGGTGAAAGCATCACTGTTCAGCAGTTCGTACAGTCCGGGGGGAGTAGGTGATTCGGCCAGAACAATGCTGGCGCCCAAACGCAGATGGTTGATCCCCTCGGGCATCGTGCCCGTCTCGAGTAGTGGCAGCGAAAACGTATTGCCGCCGGAAACGATCGGCAGTTCGATCGAGAACCGCTTCGTGATTTCGTCGGCAAGGTAGACCAGATTCGACAGGTTGTCGACGGTCGGCTGGATGCCACCGACGCACGCGAGGTTCGCGCCGATTCCGATCAGTCTGATGCCCTCGATGGGAAGGATTTCAGCGACTACGTCCAACGCCTCCGCCGGCAGGATTCCTTCGCGGAGATCTCCGAGGTCGATCATCAGCACGATGTCGTGGACGACTCCTCGCGTCCGTGCTGCTCTGCCCAGAGCAACAATCGTCGTCAACTCGGAATTGAGGCTGATGTCCGCGTAGCGGATCGTGTCGTCGATCTCGTTGAGCGACGGTGCGCGGATCAGCATCAGGGGAACGGTGATGCCGTCGCGGCGAATGCGGGCCAGGTTGTCCAGGCGGGAGTCGGCGATCTGTGCGACGCCGCCGCGGACCATTGCTCGCGCCACCTTGGGGGAGCCACATGTAGACTTGCTGACGCCCGCCACCTCAATACCCTTGGCATTGGACGCTTCGACGAGGACGCGCGCATTCTGTTCGATACGACGCAGGTCGACGGTGATGGTCGGTCCGGTCATGATCTCCCTGTTTTCTCCGGAGGCGGTTCACGATCCGGGCATTCCAGACCGGACGGTTGGCGTGAGCTGGGCAACTTTGCTCCAACTGTTGTGTCGCAGGACACTTACGTGCAGTATGAGGATACAACAGTTTCCTACCAGGCACTCTAGAGGAGCGTCGATGGCTACTCTCGTCAAACACGTACTTCGGCGCAAGCCGGCTTTGCAGATAGACCAGGAGACCGGCGCAGATACCAACGGCGGCGAGCTGACCCGAAGTATCGGTTTGGCGCAGTTGTCCATGTTCGGCATCGGCGCCACGATCGGCACCGGCATCTTCTTCGTCCTCTCGCAGGCAGTCCCGGTTGCGGGTCCGGCAGTGATCATCTCCTTCGTTGTTGCCGGTGTCGTCGCGGGACTCACGGCGATTTGTTACGCGGAGTTGGCCGGAGCTGTCCCGGCGTCGGGCTCGTCGTATTCCTACGCTTACGCGACGCTCGGAGAGCTTCCGGCCATGGCCGTCGGCGCGTGTCTGCTTCTCGAGTACGGAGTCTCGGCCGCGGCGGTGTCCGTCGGATGGTCGCAATACTTGAACCAGCTACTTGGCAACCTCTTCGGGTTCCAGATCCCCGACGCGCTGTCACAAGCGCCGGAGCAGGGCGGCATCATCAATCTGCCCGCAGTGATCCTGGTGTGCCTGTGCGGTGTTCTGCTCATTCGCGGCGCCAGTGAATCGGCCAAGGCCAACGCCATCATGGTCTCGATCAAACTCGCAATTCTGCTGCTCTTCATCGTGGTCGGCATCGCCGGATGGAACAGCAATCACTTCGCCGACTTCGCACCGTTCGGATTCAGTGGCGTCATGTCCGCCGCCGGAATCATCTTCTTCTCGTACATCGGCCTCGACGCTGTGTCCACCGCCGGCGAAGAAGTGAAGAACCCTCGTCGCAATCTCCCTCTCGCGATCCTCATTGCGCTCGTGTCTGTCACCGCGATCTACATCGCCGTTGTCGCCGTGGCGATCGGTGCACAGGATTCCGCATCGTTCGAAGGTCAGGAAGCCGGGCTGTCCGCCATCCTCGAACAGGTGACCGGATCTACCTGGCCGGGAACACTTCTGGCCGCCGGTGCGGTGATCTCGATCTGCAGCGTCACGCTCGTGGTCATCTACGGTCAGACCCGCATTCTGTTCGCGATGTCACGCGACGGCATGATTCCGTCGATCTTCCACAAGGTGAACCCGCGGACTCTGACGCCGGTGCCCAACACCATTATCGTCTGCGTCGTCATCAGCATTCTGGCCGGTTTCATTCCGATCAACTTCCTCGCCGAAATGACCAGCATCGGAACCCTGGTGGCCTTCCTCGTGGTCTCGGTCGGGGTCATCATCCTGCGGCGCAGTGACCCGGACCTGCCGCGCAGCTTCAAAGTTCCCGGCTATCCGGTGACGCCGATCCTCTCGATCCTGGGCTGCCTGTGGATCATCAAGGACCTCCGAACCGTCACGATCTACGTATTCCTCGTCTGGGTGACCGTCGCGATCATCTGGTACTTCGCCTACGGTATGAAGCACTCGCGCCTCGGTGCGAAGAACCGCGCCGAATTGGGATCGGAGTCCGAGTTATGACGCTGCTCGCGGGATACGCACCCGACGGTGACAGCTCCGGAACCGTCCATCTGGCAACGCTGTTGGCGCGCTCGTCCGGTGAACCGTTGGTGATCTGCGCGGTGATTCCCTCGCCGCCACCGCCCGGAATGGCGCGGGTCGACGCCGAATACCACCAGCAGTTGCGAGCCGAAGCCGAAGCGGCGCTGGCGAAAGCGCGGGCTGACATGCCCTCGGAAGTCGACGTGACCTATGTCGTGCATGAGGCTCAGTCGACGTCGAGTGGCCTACTTGATCTCGTTCACGAGCACGAAGCCAAGATGATCGTCCTGGATTCGTCGACCGCCGGGGTGTTCGGTCACGTGGCTCTCGGCAGCGTCACCTCACGCTTGCTGCACAGCTCCGACGTTCCGGTCGCCCTGGCGCCGAGGGGATTTCGAACCAAGCCCGGTGAGGTGGTTCGCCGCGTCACCGCCGCATACTCGGGCACACCCGATCAAGACGATCTGGTGCTCGCCGCCGCGACCGTGGCTGCGCGTGTCGATGCCGGACTCAGATTGGCGGCGTTTGCAGTTCGTGCGAACGCGCAGTACACGACCACGCTCGGGACCGAGGGGGATTCACCGGTCATCTCCGAGTGGGCCGAGGTGGTCGAGCGCGAGACCAATGCTGCCTTCGAGCGCGTGCGTGCACTGCCCGAAATTCCCGACGTCATGGAATCGGTTATCAGCCATGGTCGTAACTGGGCCGAGGCGCTCGAGGGCGTCGAGTGGGATCGAGGTGACGTTCTGACTGTCGGCTCGAGCAAGGCAGGTCCACTGGCCCGGGTCTTCCTCGGCAGTCGGGCGGCGAAGATCGTGCGGTACTCACCGGTTCCGGTGGTGGTGGTGCCGCGATCGGCGTCGACCCGAATAGTCGATCAGGCCGAAGCGGAATAGAGATCAGGGCCGACGAGCCGAGTGCTTGTCGGCCCTGATCTTTCAGACGGAGCGAGCGAAGAGCGCGGGCTCGGAGCCGGGAACCTGAGAGACCTGCTCTCGGGCAACCAGATGGCGAAGGTGAGCTGCGCCCTCGGACAACGCCATCGTCTTTCCCATCGGGGAGATCTCGGCCCACGGCTTGTACCACTTCATCTTTGCCGCGACGTCCCACACGGTGAGCTTGTCGTCGGCGAACTCCTGGAGCAGGTGATCGAGTCGCTCCTGGTGATGCTCGATCAGCTCACCGGCGCGACCTCCGACGTCGTCGATCGGAATGCCGTGAGCGCCGAGACCGCGGGTGATGTTCATGTTCTGCACCCGTGCGAGCGAGTCGAGGAAATCGGCGAGGGCGTCACGCTCGTCGAGGGGGTACACGAAGTTGCCGACGTGCGGTGTTGTCTTCTGCAGGACGTGGTCGCCGGTGAACATGATGTCGGCGTCGTCGAGGTAGAAGCAGACGTGACCAGGCGTGTGGCCGGGGGTGTAGACAACGCGGAGGCCGCGGCCGGTGAGTGCGATGATCTCGTCGTCGACGAGAAGGCGGTCGGGAGCGGACTCGGGGCCCACGGGAGACTCACCCGCGGCAGCCAGTCGGAAGGCATCACGGTCAGCTGCGGGCGCTCCGGCACGTTCCATGTTGTCGAGCTGGTACGCCATCCACTCCTCGTTACGCGCAGTGGCCATCTGATCGAACAGGTAGTGGTCGTCCTCGTGCATGGCAATCCAGGCGCCGGATGCCTCGCGGACCCGTCCGCACAGTCCGGTGTGGTCCGGATGGAAGTGCGTAACCACAACGCCTTCGATGTCGGTCACCGAATGTCCGATCTCGGCGAGCCCCGCGTTGAGGCCCTGCCAGCCGTTGTCGTCACCCCAACCAGCGTCGACCAAGATCAGTCCGCCGGGGGATTCCATGGCGTAGACGAGCGTGTGCCCGAGCGGGTTGTCCGTGATCGGGACAGGAATCTGGAATATGCCATCACCGATGGCCGCCGCACCGTTCATAACAAGTACCTCTTAACGATAAGGGAACGCACTCTTAGTACTTCATGTTTACCGTGCGCTCGTTTGGTTGGTGACACAGGTCCTGCCTGGCGGGAGTTCGGCATGTTTTCGGGCGACTTCGGATCGGGGAGAGTTTTATCGACCGAATAGTGCCATTGATTCGAAAGTAGTTGTTGAATAGGATTTTTCGTGATCTCGTCGTGTCAGGGGCGTCCTCGGATGGCGGATCCGTCGACGAGCCGCGCACTAGCCTCCGAGGGACAGGCGCGCTGTGCGGTTATCGAGAAAGACGGGTCATGCGTTTTCAGGTTCTGGACATCATTTTCAACCCACCCCATCCAGTGACCGGCGAGGAAGTTGCCCCGTCCGACCGGCTCAACCGTGTCGTCGAACTGGCGGTTCTCGCCGAAGAACTGGGTATCGATTCGTTCTCGGTGGGTGAGCGCCATGCCGGGCCGGTTCTTTCGTCGGCGCCAACCGTCGTTTTGGGCGCGATTGCGCAGGCCACGGACAGAATCCTGCTCTCGACGGGTGTCACTGTCCTGTCGCTACTCGATCCGATCCGAGTCGCCGAAGATTTCGGAACCATCGATCAACTCAGCCGGGGACGCCTCGAGATCGTGATCGGCAAGGGCAACGAGGTTCTTCAATACCCGCTCCTCGGTCTGGACATCGCCAAGCAGTACGAGTACCTCACCGAGAACTACGAACTCCTCAAACTGCTGATCAGCGAGGAAAACGTCAAGTGGGTGGGAACGCACCGGCCTTCGCTCGAGGACGCGACGACGCTACCGCGTCCTTTCGACGGCCCGTTCCGTATCTGGCACGGATCGGCTACCTCGTTCGAGGCCGTCGAACTCGCGGCGAAGTGGGGCGACCCCATCGTCACCGCCAACGCCTTCCAGCCTCGTGAGAACTACAAAGTGCTGATCGACCACTACCGCGAGCAGTACCTGGCGTACGGGCACGACCCGTCCAAGGCGTACGTCGGATCGGGTTCGGGCGGATTGTTCCTCGCCGACACGACCGAGCAGGCCATCGAAGAGTTCCGTCCGATCTACGAAGGCGCCGTTGCGCAGGCCGACAAACGCAAGCACGATCCCAAAGCGGTCGGAAAGTCGACGAGCTTCCGGACCATCGAGGAGGCCGTCGACCGTGGGCCGGCGCTGGTCGGGTCGTCGGAGCGAGTCGCCGAGAAGATCCTCGATTATCACGAGAGTTACGGCCACGATTTCCAATCGGTGTCGGTCAATCACGTGCTCGACTTCGAGCAGCAGAAGGACACTTTGCGCCGCTTTGCGGAAGAGGTCATCCCGCTGGTGAAGGCCGAACTGTCGACGACGCTGTGGACCTCGGCCGACAAAGATCGGGCGAAGGGTTTCACCGCCGTCGACTGAGCGGAGAAGCCTGACTGTCGGGTAAGCAGGTCCGGCGCTGCGACCGCTTACAAGCTGCAGTAACTTGTTACCGACATCGCGGTCGGTTTTGACCGCAATGAAGGTATCCGTGAGTGGGAGTAGTGCGTTGACGTTGGGTGTGAACTCGCTTCCCGCGAACGAGCTGAGTCAGACGCTGTGGGTCGATCTGTTTCCTTGGCTGGACGACTACGTATCCGATCGCGCTGCGCTGCTCGAGCCGCTGGCACCGTCGCCTGATTGGTGGTTCAGCGAAGCGCCGTCGTTCACTGTTCTCGAGGTCGATCTCGAGAAGGTTCTCTCTGAGCTGGCGTCCCTCTACATCGCTCACCACGCGGCAGCGGTATTAAGAGCGAGCTTTCCGCTACTTGGTGAAGATCTCCCGCTGGAGGCGTTGAGTCTGGATACTCGCGCAGTGACTGCACTGTCTCGGCTCACCACCGACAAAGCAATCGGCGGACTGCTGATGCACACGACCGCTGAGATCTTCGGCGTGCGCGGAACGAGCGAACAGACGGTGCACGACATAGTGCTCAACCTGTTGGTCTGTGCGGTCATGACGACTCCGCTCGCCCGCGTCGAGGCCGCTGAGGAAGCAGGTGCCCCACCCGCGATCACAGCGCTGCTCGACGATCTCGCTCAGCTTGCTATGTGGCGACGGGTCCGAGGTCAGGACAGCAGACCACTCGTCACCGTCGAGATCGACGACGAATCTCCGGCCTCGATTCAGGAAGTCGCCGCCCGGATCTCGGCTCTGACGCCGAATGACTTGCCCGACACCGACCGTACCGACGCGATTGACGAAATCGACAATCTCTTCTCGCAGCTGGATGAGCGGGAGTCGTTGGTATTGCGTGAGCGGATCGTAGCGCGAGTGCCGCAGCGCAGGGGAGCGATCGGAGCCAAGCTCGGAGTGGGCTCGGGGCGAGTCGGGCAGATCGAGGCCGACGTGAAAGCCAAACTCAACGCGGCGTGCGGATTCGGGACAGCCGTGGGGAATCTGCTTGCCAGCCTGCGCGTCGAGATTCAGCCGGTAGCTTCGCTTGATCGCCTCCTCGACGTGCATCCGAGCATCGCGGCGGAGGTGCCTGGTTACGGAGTTCCGCTGTGGTTGGTTCTGGACCGTCTCGACGACTACTTCGAGGTGACTGACGGTTGGGCAGCCGCTCCGGGCGTCGCGGCGGCCAAGAAACGCACTCAGACCTTGCTGGAAGACTTTGAGTCCCCCAACGGTGTAGTTGCACTCGACGACGTCGCCGAAGTTGTGTCGATGTCACGCGGCGAACTGGAGAAGTGGCTTGCGTGGTGCGGCGTTGTCGTAGTGGCGGATTCTGCGCTGACGCGTGCGCGTCGGATCTCCGATCTGGCAGTCGGCGCGCTCGAAGCCGTCGGATCGCCGAAGTCCGTCGTGGAGCTTGTGGAGTTGCTGAAGTCCGATCGCAGTGACCGGTCGATCGAGCGCGCGCTCGAGGCCGACGATCGCGTGGCGCTCGACGGCGCAGTGTGGCGGCTGCACGCCTGGGGAAGCGCGGATTCCGTTGGGGAGGAATCGGTTTCTTCGGGAGAGGCTGAAGAAGCCAGTGAGTTCAACATTGGTGGTGACGGGATAGTCCGGCGCAAGCGGACACGCAACACTGCGAAGACGCCAGAGTTGACTCGCCGCCTGTACCGGTCAGGTAGTACGTGGCGGTATCGACTGACCGTGACCTCTGATCATCTGCGGGGCTCCGGGTTTGCTGTACCCGCCGGTGTCGCGGTCGCTGCCGGCTGTGCGCGCGGCGCGAACATCGAGTTGGAGAGTCACCTCGGCGTTCAAGCAGTTCGGTGGACCGGAGCGCAGCCGACGTTCGGCACTATCCGCCGATTCCTGCGTGAACTCTCCGCTGTCGAGGGCGAAGACGTGTTGCTCGAGCTGTGGCAAGACGGAACCTTCCGCGTGGTCCGACCGGCGATTGTCCACTCTGACATCGACCCACTACGTCAGGCACTCGCAGAGGTTGGCAATCGCGAGCCATTGCGAACTGCCGAGAGACATGTGGTGCGGATTCTCGCCGAAGCAGTGTGTCTGGACGGCGAAGACCGTCCACGAAAGATACTGCGCGCGTACGAAGATCGTGGTGAAGACGTGGTTCTGGACTTCCTGGAGGCGGCATGGCGGCGCGGCGAAGCATCCGAAATCGACGAGGTAGACGGTAAGGATGCATCCCATGACTGACGTCGCGGACACCCGCATAGTGGGCACCAAGATCCTTGCTGCGGACGAGTCCCTCGCCGGCGCCATCGGCTTGCACCACACCATCGCGACAGCGCTCGCCGATCTGATCGACAACAGCCTCGACGCCGCGGCCTCCCACGTGCTGATCAGGTTCGTTCAGGACGGCACACGGATCGTGTCGATGATGGTGATCGACAACGGCTCCGGCATGGACAGTGACACCATTGATTCCGCGATGACCTACGGCCGCCGACGCGACTATGCCGCCGAGGACCTCGGTCATTTCGGTGTAGGGATGAAGGCGGCGTCGTTGAGTCAGGCTCGGTTGCTCCGAGTGTGGTCTCGAAAGTCCGGGCACCCGACGCAGGGCCGCGAGATCGACTCCGCCTCAGTGCAGGGGCGTCAGTCAGTTTCGGTGATCGAGGACCGGCAAGCCGAAGAATTCTTCGACGCAGTCACGCCCCGCTTTCCCTTCAACACCGGAACTGTTGTCGAATGGCGCGGCATCACAACATTTCTCATGTCCGCGCACGCGGACGAGCAGACCAGCTGGCTCGAACAGACCATCAACGACGTGCGCAGTCACCTCGGCGTCGTATTTCACCGTCTCATCGAATCCGGCCGGATCGCTCTGACTGTGGATGTCTTCGACGTCGAAGCGGGACGCGCCGGCGCGCTGCGCACAGTCAGTGCCATCGACCCGTTCCGGTATCCGCGCACAGGCGACCCCAACTACCCTCGGACACTTACCGTGTCGATCGCCGGTGCCACAGTAACCGCCGAAGCTCACCTGTGGCCCGCCCGGAGCAATGCACCGGAATTTCGCATCCACGGCGCCCCCGGCCGCGACCAGCAGGGGCTCTACTTCTATCGGCACGATCGACTCCTGCAGATCGGCGGCTGGAACGCGATAGTGCGGGGCCGACCGGACTACGGATTGGCACGAATTGCTGTCGACCTGAACGAATCTCTGCTGCAGCACATCACCATCAATCCCGAGAAATCGGGGGTGACGCTCGACGCCACTGCGTCGGCTGCCGTCGACGGGGCCGTCTTCACGGATGGCAACGGTGGATTCCGTTCGTATCTGACCGATGCCGAGCGCGTCGTGCGGGCAGCCCGAAGTTCTGCACCTCGGCCGATCAGCGTCATCGAGCCGGCGTCCGGCTTTCCGGAAGACGTGCTCGATTCCTTCAGCGACGCCTTCGAATTCAGCGTCGGTGATGATCCTGTTGCGGTGGGTTGGCGAGCCTTGGCGCGCGATCAGTTCTTCGAAGTCGACCTCAAAACTCGAACTTTGTGGATCAATGCGCGTTTTCGGCGTGATCTGCTCGGACGTCGCAGTCTCGACCCGGCTGATGCTCCGGTGCTCAAGACTCTCGTCTTCCTGTTGGTGAGTGAGATGTTCGAAGGAACGAGAATCGGCGCGCGTCAGAGGGAAAAGATGCAGGCGTGGCAGGAAGTGTTGATTTCCGCAGTGGCAGCGCACCGGGAGCAGGTAGTGCAGTGAGTGATGAAGTATTCCGTGCGGTTGCACGTGAACTCGGTGACGGGTTTCCGCCCGAGAACGTGCTGTACCCGGTCAACGCGCGCCTGCGAGCGAGCTATCCGGACGGCCTGACCATCGCGGACATCATCGATGTGTTCCTCGACGACAGTGCTGTCGGTGTACGAACGGCGCTCACCTCGCGTCTCCGGCAGTGGGATGCGGAAAGTGTCGAGACGTGGGTGGGCTCGACTGTTCCGCAGAGCCCGGAACGGCGAGCTCGGATCTACGACTTGTTGGGATTGCCGGTCGACGCCCACGCCGAGATGGATGCGCACTTCCCTCGCGAAGGTGGGCCGGTTGTCATTGCTGCTCAGCAGCCGTGGGACCCCTGGTACACCTCCGAGCGCCGGCGCGAGCACGACTTCTATTGGCGCGCTTACAAGCGAGTTCTAGCCGACAAGAACTGGGACGAGGCGACAATCGGAAAGCTGGACATTGCAACGACTGAAGTTGTGCACCGGCTTGCGGATCCGACGCGGCCCGAGCCGTATCAGTCCAAAGGTTTGGTGGTCGGCTACGTCCAGAGCGGGAAGACGGCGAATTTCAGTGGCGTCGTGGCCAAGGCGATCGACGCTGGGTACCGCTTGGTCATCGTGTTGACCGGCACGATCGAGATTCTCCGGAGCCAGACTCAGCGACGCCTCGACATGGAATTGGTCGGTCGTCAAAACATCAGTGCCGGTGTGGACGACGACTACGCCAACGACGAGGACTGGCGGGACGGGAACTTTCTCGAACACGAAATCGATCCGAACAAGACCAATGAAATCCCGGCTATCCGTCGACTCACCACCTCGACCTTTGACTACAAGAGCCTGCTCGCGGGCCTGAGCGCACTGCACTTCGAAACCGTGGATCACTCCCTTCCGCTGAATGATCCGAAGAATCTGTACCCCAGCAATATTCGCATCGCGGTCGTGAAGAAGAATGTCTCCAGCCTCAAGAAGCTGGTGGCCGATCTGAAGAAAGTGCCGACCGAACTCGATCAGATTCCTGCCCTGATCATCGACGACGAAGCCGATCAGGCATCGGTGAACACGATCGATCCGAAGAAGATGAAAACCGAGCAGGTCGAGCGGACGGCGATCAACGGTCAGATTGCCGAGATCCTCGGTCTACTCGAGCGTGCCCAGTACATCGGTTACACCGCAACACCTTTTGCCAATGTGTTTGTCGATCCGGAAGACAGCGTCAACGTCTTTCCTTCGGACTTCATCGTCAGTCTCGAGCGGCCCGGCCCGTACATGGGTGGTGCGGACTTCCACGATCTCGATGACGTCGAGGACGACGACAAGACTCCGGCCAATTCGAACGAGAAAGCGTACGTACGGGATCTCCGGGCCGAATGCGACGCGGATCGTTCTGCCGAGCAATTGCGGGCTCTCGACTCGTTTGTCCTGACCGGGGCGATCAAGCTTTTCCGAGAATCGAAGGGCGCCAAACCGTATCGGCACCACACGATGCTGGTGCACGAATCGGTCAAGCAAGCTGAGCATGACGCCGTGGCCAACGATTTCAAGGCCTTGTGGAAGTCGGCGGGGTACAGCCAGGCAAAGAGTCTCTCGAGGCTGGAAAAGCTCTGGGCCGAGGACTTTGCAGTGGTGAGTGCTGCGCGTGGTAGCGAGTTGGCTAATCCCAGCTCGTTTGGCGACTTGGAGGAGTTCATCGGCGCCGCCTACGACAGGATCTCGGAGGGAACCAGCCCCGTCATCGTGGTCAACGGGGCAGCCGAGAAGGACTACAAACAGGATTCCCTCGATTTCCAAGAACGGGGAGTGTGGAAGATCCTTGTCGGCGGAACGAAGCTGAGTCGCGGCTTCACAGTCGAGGGCCTGACCATCACTTATTACACGCGTCGAACGGGCCAAGCTGACACGTTGATGCAGATGGGACGCTGGTTCGGATTTCGCCCCGGGTACCGAGACCTGGTGCGCCTGTTCATCGGCCGCACGGTTGGCGGACCTGCCGGCGCGGACTACGACATGTACAAGGCATTCGAGGCGATCGTTCGGGACGAGCAGGAGTTCCGGAACGAGCTCACCAGGTTCAGCGGCGTGAACGAGAAGGGCGAACCGTGGGTCACTCCACGCGATGTGCCGCCGATGGTGTTTCAGCAGTTACCGTGGCTGAGGCCAACGGCTCGAAACAAGATGTTCAACGCCGATCTGGTTTATCGCGGTATGGGCGGTGAAAGTTTTAGTTTCACGATGCAGCCCCCGCGAGGCGACGGTTCGATCAACGCCCGGCACTTCGACGCGGTTGCACCATTATTGAAGTCGTTGGGCGAAACAGGGTCCTTTAATTTCGTTGACAAGGATGATGTTTCGCGATCGTTCTCTGCGCGATACGGCATCGTCCCGGCACATGTGGTGCTGGCCGCCGTGGACCGATTCGAGTGGGCGAACGGGTGGGATTTCGGTCCCCACCGCGAAGCGCTCTCGACCGCAATCGAATCCGGATTGCTCGAAGACTTCGCAGTTCTGTTGCCGTATCCCAAGACCCGGGAGCCGATCGAGATCAAGGGTTGGCCCGAGAAACTTCCGATCGTCAATCGTAAGCGTCAGGAACGCGAGTACCGAACAGGTTTCACCGGTACGGCCGTTCGTGAGCGCGATGCGATCGAGCACATTGCAGGCAGTCCGAAGAAGAACGGGGGACCGCTTGCGGGTGCTCTTCATCGGAAGACTCGCGGTGCATTGATTCTCGTATTTGCGAACGATCCGTCTCCTCGTCAGTTGAAACGGGCACAGGCTGGTCCGGTGGACTCGCGCGATTTTGCGACGTTGTTCTCGTATGCGCTTCCGCACGCGGCGGAGCCGTTGGGGCGAATCGGTTTTCGGGTGAGGCAGTCAGGTACAGGGGCGATCGTCGATGCGAACTAGGTGTGTTGTGGTGGGAGACAGGAATGGGTTCTGATGGCTAAGACGATTGCGACGATCAACCTCAAGGGCGGCGTCGGTAAGACGACGATCACCGCGGGGTTGGCCGAGTTCATGTCGCTCGAATTCGGTCAGCGCGTGCTGCTGATCGACCTCGATGCGCAGATCAATCTGACGACGATGATGATCAGTGAGGGTCACTGGCTCGAACTCAACAAGCAAGGTCTGACCAGCGCAACCATTTTCCGCGACGCCGTCGATGGCACGTCGAACTTCGATCTTGAAGCCTCGATTCAGCGCGGAGTTTCTCCGGTCAAGCGAGTGACGGGTGTGGATCTGCTTTCTTCATCTCTCGATTTGATCGAGTTGCAGGAGGAGATCAGTGCCCTTCGGGTGGCTGATCGGAACTCCACCAAGCTGGTTGAATTATTGAGGGATGCCGTCGCACCGGTGATGCCGTACTACGACTACGTCCTGATCGATTGCCCGCCGAATCTCGGGCCGATCACACTCAACGGGTTGGCAATGGCTGACGGCTACGTGATTCCCACGATCCCGGATGTGCTCTCCACGTACGGCATTCCGCAGATCCAGACGCACATCGCGAAGTTCGGCAAGGAGCTTGGTCGTGAACTGTTCGAACTTGGGCTCGTGATCACCAAGTACAAGTCCAACTCGGCGGTGCACCGCACGACTGTGCGAAACCTTCGACGCGATCCCAACGTCCCTCACGTATTGCCGGAATATCTCGCGGAGTCGAATCAGATTGCCGCGTCGGCGGAGTTTCACCCGTACAGCACTTTGAAGGTGAAGTACGGCAATGCAGGTCAGTTCGATCAGATGCGTGCAATTACGCAGAACATTCTCACGGAAGCGCAGGCGAAGCTATGAGTGCGGGTATCGATGAGGCGCGTCGTCGCGTGCAGGTGCAGGAAACCGGTGCAGCGCTCCTCAAGTTGGGAGCAACCAATGCCTCGGCCTCGGTGTTGCTGGCCAAACTGGTTCAGGTAGTTGCAGAGGAAGCTGCCCGTACCCCGCGCTTCGCGAAGGCAATCGAAAGCGCTTTCGCAGTTCCGTCGGATGGATCCGCCGTTGTGGTACCTGCTTCTGCGCCGGCGCCGCGTCGTCGTGCTGCTGTACCGAAGGTGAAGCGGGAGCCGGGGGCTTTCGACCCGTTCGACGTCTTCAAGGTCGATGGGGAAGCAGCGCTGCTGGAGCGTCTTTCAGCCCTCGATGCAGACGGGATCAAGGACATCATCGCGGAGCAGGAGATCGACACGCACAAGGAGACCGGCCGTAAACGGAAGGTCGATGTGCTGGCGGTCTGGACCGTCGAGCGGGTGAAGGCACTGACCTCGAAGGGCAGTGCGTTCCGGTAGGGGCCTGCGGCCCCTGTGCGCCTTTATGGTAGTGGGCGCCACCAGAAAGGCGCACGGGTTCGCGGGCCTAGTTTGCAATTGAGCATCAACTGTTTTCACTGCTACCTGCCAGAGGCATAGCTATGACAAGCACGCTTCGGCAAGCAGAGAGTCACCGACTGCCGGATCATCATCGCTGGTTGGTGGTCGATGTTGACACGTCAGGCGAACGGGCGTCACATCGCGTGCTCAGCATCGGTCCGTGGGCTGTGAACTAACTCTGTTCACACGTCGAATCCGGCGTGGACGAGCTGGACCGCTCATGCAATCGACACGCGCCCGCGAGTGATTCTTCGAGTATTGCCGAATAGGGGGTTATGCCGGCTGCCTCGGCTTTGGATGCGTGGTGGCGTCCGGAGGCGCATGATGCCACGGATTTGGGAGAGATCGTTACGGCAAGGTGCGGGTGTGTCATTTCGGGCGCCGGCTACTGTGTGAATGTTGCAGTCAACCTCGATGAGGGAAGTGGATCTTGGCGCCGTTGGCGATTTCTGAGTTTCTCGACCCGACACCAGCGGCTTTGTCAGAGCAGTGGACGTCGGTATTGGCACGCCAAATTCCTCCGCCAAAAACGAACCAAGTGAACTTTGTGCCATCCGAAGTGGTGCTGTCGCTATGCGCTTCCTTGTTGGTCGACCACAGCAGGTTCGGTAGCGGGTCCGCTCATCGTGCAGGCATGCCTGTGCAACACCTAGCGCGATTATTCAAGCGTCCACCGACCAGCTTCATCGCGAAGATGGCAAACCTCGACGGGAGTCGCAGCAACGGGGGTCGGCACGAAGTTGAAGTTGCGGCGCGGATGCTCTCAGACAGCGAGCTTCTTCAAGACGTCTACCTGCGAATCCTGCGGTCGGCCAGGCAACACGGAATCGACGAAGTTACTTTGCCGGACTTCCTGGGCCTCGAGCACGGCGAAATACTGTGGCTCGCGGGTCAAGAAGAGCTGGTGGAGAGCGAGATCGAAAAGTCATTGGAACTGACTCTCGAAAAGTGGTCTAAAGTGCGTGACGATATTCCGATAGAAACCACGCAGCGGTTGCTAACTTCCACCGTGCGTGTGGGGCAGCACCGTTTCGCAGAAGGCGTGCTTCGTAATCACCAGCACCGATGCGTGTTTTGCGGACTCAGCGCGAATATCGGCGGACGCCGCCGTCCACGACTTCTCACCGCGAGTCACATAAAACCTTGGCGTGACAGCACCGGTAGGGAACGCCTCGACCACCGGAATGGTTTCACCGCCTGCCCGACCCACGACGTCGCCTTTGACACAGGACTGATCACCGTCGACAAGGAACTCAACCTTCACTACGCACCTGGTGTCGAGAACGAGATGCTGACCGAAGGCCCGCTGCGCGCGGCGCTCGGAAAGCCACCCCTCACAGACCGTTTGATACTGCCCGATGCTGCCGACCGGCCAGACATCGCCTACCTGGACTGGCATCGTACGCAGATTTACGTCGCATCCTGAAGTTTAGGTTGTGGCCGATGAATTGGGCATCCAGGAGCAGCTTTCGCGGTGCCGGTGGAGAGCACCCCGATCTGGGTGGTGAGCTAGGTTGGCGGGCAACCGAAGTGGCATGCCATCGAGAGACTCGTACTCCGTGCCCGTCAGCTTGGGATCGACTCGGATAAGGAAATTCTCGTCCACCGTGATGCGTCGGAGATCGAACAACGTGTGGAGATCGGCACGCAGCAGAAGCCCGTTGGTTACGTGATGCGTGTTCTCACCAAAGTAGCGGTCGATATGAGCGGCTTCGAGCACTGATGGCACTGAGGTTGCGGTCATAGCGCAGGCACCGTGGTAGTTGTCCATGAGAGATTTCCGAAACGCACCCTGGCCTTGGCGAATCACGATCAAGCGCTCGGCTCGCTTGCGCATGTCCTCGCCTTGGACGTACGGGTCGTCGATTCGTGAGGGAACAACAGACGAGTCGACGGTGATAGTCGTCGCATACGGCCCGATGGTGCGGTCAGTTTGGGAGGCGAATAGTGATCGCAAGTAATCGACTTGCTGTGTGGTTTGGAATTCGCGGGGAGCTTGCGCCGTGAATGCGGTCCCGAGCAGCTTCTGCGCCTCGCCCCAGCGGGGGTCGACGGTTCTCTGTGTGTTGACCAGCTGGAAGTGGAACCTGTACTTGTAGCCGTAGTTCGGATCGGTCCAAGGAAGCGTGCTTGGATCCACGACTTCCACTCCCGAGGACACAATTCCCCAGCCGGCCATGCCTGCATGCGCGACCTCGGGCTTCTCGCCGGAAAGCCAGAAGAAAACGTCGTCGCCTTGTTGGATATTGAAACGCTTGGGCATGTCCCAGAAGCTATTGGCTTGGGCGATCTCCCAGTTCTCAAGCTTATCGCCGTCTATCGGAACTATCCAAGCGGACATTTAGTCATGCACCTATCCGGTATCGCACCGGGTGGAGGCATGTCCTGTGGCGGAAGCCTGTCGGGCCGAGCTCGTTTTCTGCTAGAAGTGTGTTTCGAACGGAAGGTCAGAGGTGTTCGCTCACCAACGAACGCAAAGCTTTTCGAGTTTCTTCGTCTGTCGAGTAGATGACAGTTCCAACCATGCCTCGGGTGAGCAGAACTTTGTAGATGTTGCGGATCAAGCGGTTGAACCGGACGTCGCCGATCTTCTTGGTGTTTTTGAGATCCGGGTCGCGGTTGGCGGTGCGTACCGTGGTGAATGCGCCGTTGCGCCAGACAATGTCAGGTCCAAGAATGACACCGTTCCAGTCGTATTCGAAACCCTGTGCGGTGTAGACGCATCCAACTTGCCCGAAACCGCCGTCTTCCGTAGCCCAAAGCGGGGCCGGAGGTGCGTCTCCGATTCGTCTGTCACTCTTGCTGTTCCAGGGACGGGACCAGTTGTCGATCTCTACGTCCGGCACGAGAGTGCCATCTTTCTCGGCGTTGCTCCATGGCCAGCAGTACCCGGCCGTCATGCGAGCCGAATATCCACGTTCGATCTGTTGTGACAGCAGATGTTCCATCTCCTGCGGTGTGTCGGCGATACGAACTGAGAACTGCGGATCGCCAGCCCAGGCTACGGGCTCACCTTCTGCCAGTCCGAGAAGCTGTTTGACCCAGAGAACGTACTCTTCGCTACCACCGCAACGGAATTGCTCACCGAGGTGAACGTGTTGCGTTTCCAATCCGAGAGACTTTGCATGTCGCTCGATCTGCTCCAGTGATCCCATCTCGCCGGGTCGCACGACCTGGTACTCGTCGAGCAGGAAAACGGGGACGCGTGCTGCTGCCATCAATTCGTCGAGCTGAGGACGCTCCGTTCGAAGCTCTGCCTTGGTGTAGCGGTCGACTGAGGTCTCACGGATACGGTGAGCTTCGTCGAGAACTAGTACGTCGAGTCCGTTGCGGTCAGCGGTCATGAATTGGTTGAAATACTTGAACATCTTCTGCACCCGTGGAGCGCGGGCGCCGGCGACCTTGCGAAGTGTCTGAGTGAAGGATCGGGAACCTGTGGCGTGCAATACCGTTCGACCGCGCCGCGCGAGTTCACCGACTAAGGACAGTGCCACGACACTTTTTCCACTGCCAGGCCCTCCGGTGACGATGATGATTCGCTTGTGATCGAGTTGGTGAGCTTGATCCACTGCGTGGAGTACGAGGTCGACAGCTAGTTGCTGCTCACCAAGGAGATGGAACTGCGGTCGATCGCGGACCTCGGCGGCAGCTACCTTGAGCAATGGTTGAGAGGGTGCCACTGCGGAACGGATCAAAGTATCACCGGCAGTGTGTCCGGAGGACTCAGTCGAGAGCCGAGATTTGAGGAAGGTTTGCATATCTCCGCGGTCGGCTCCGGTAAACAACCGGCCGCTGAGGGAGACGGGATACGACCGTAGTTCTGCGACGGCTGCGGGATCCGTGGCGTTGTGGAGGTAGGCCACGCCGGCAACCGCATCGGGCTGATCTGCAAGAGCCTTCGCGAAATCTGACAGATACTCGCAATAGCCCTTGACTTGTGCGACAGGGTGCAGTTTGGGGCCACCGGGCATCCCCGGCACATCGACGAGGTCAATGCTGCCTTCATATCGTTGGGCGGCCGACCATTGCTTGAGTTCCACCACGACATATGACGGTCGGCCGGTAGTCGGATGTAGTCCGGCCAGTACGACATCAGCGCGCTGAGACGTGAGAGGTAAGTGGTACTCGACCAACATCTCGACGCCGCCCAAACCGGCTTCGATCAAATCATTGGCTAGAACGGGAAGGCTGCGGCTCCACGACTTCTGCTCCGATTCACTTGCGCGCCGGCCGGTACGAAACAGCATTTGTTCCAACAGCTGTTCCACCAAGGAATCAGGATTCGCCATCGCGCCAATCCTGTTGGCAGAAGTACGAAGCAAGGTCACAGTGAGGTCCCCCAGGCAGCACGAATCGAGTCGTGCGGGTGGGGGCATGTCCGTGGCTGTGAATCACAGCGGAAGTCCGTCGGGCCGCGCTCAGTACATTAGCGGAAGCGCGGCCTGACGGATTGAGCGACTCGTGCCGCGCTACGATCCTGCGCGGTAGTGCTCATCGATCTTGATCAGCTGACCGGATTGAAGCCCGAGGTGAATGCAAGCGTCGAGTCGTTCCCGGGTTGGAGTGGTCAGTCGCTTCTGATTGAAGACTGCCAAAGTTCGACGATGCAGGGAGTCTACATCCGACTTGCTACCACAGACCGCCATCATGGCATTCACGATCTCCTCGGGCGCAATGTCCATCAAACTTCGCGTGATCTCGGCCGGGGTGGTGCGGTAGCCACGCCAGCCAATCGGGTTGAGTTCCTTCGGCCAGACAAAGTCGCCGAGTCCTGATTTTTTGATCAACTCGGCCGGAATGCAACGAACGATCGTCTCCCGTTTCCCGGCCGAGACACGGTCGAGACCGAAGCGCCGGCCGACGTCACGGGCCAAACGGTCCATCGAGATCGGGCCTTCGATGTTTACTGTTTCCCGCACTGCACTCAGGATCGTTTGCTGAACCGAGGGTGAATCCACGCGATCGAGATCACCGCGTGGTCCGAGCGTTGTTGTGGGCGCCTCCAGATACGTGGTTCCGCGTCCATCCCAATCCCGGGCAACAGGACTGGCAGGGGGCGTATCAGCTGCAGCCATCCGACCGATCAGGACGGGTTCGTCGGACACTTCAGCGGGGTGGTCGGGCTCATCCGATTTCAGCCAGCGGGTGTTGTCGGCTGAGAAGTCGACCGATATCGACACTTCGAGTTCAGCCAGCGCAGCGGCAGCGATAGCTTCGGCCTGAGCCAGTGCTGCGGCGTCGATCTGGGCTTGCCGTTCGGCCATGCGGAGCTTCGATCTGGTCAGCGCTTCCTTGACTTGTTGGACAACGGATTCGGGGTTGTCGATCCAATTGGGAAGCCACACGCGAACTGAAGCTCCCCAATGCATCATCGACTCGAGAAGCTGTGGTGTCAGATCGCGGTCAGCGACCGTCGGACGCTCAGCCCACGCCGGCCCGTCGAGCAGGATTGCGACCTGCCAACATTCGGATTCTGGTTCACGAAGAACAATGTCCAGAACAAAGTCTGACAGACCGTAATTTGCTTCGACTTCGTATCCCTGTTGGCGCAAGGCTTCACAGATCGACTCCTGGATCTGATCGGACGTGTTCTGGGGGCGTGGTTGGGACGAGGCGTTGCCGGAGCGATCAGGTTGTGCAGCGAGTTCCAGATATCCGCGAAGATGCGCCATTCCAACCGACTTGGTGCGTGAAAGATCGATGTCCGAAGGCTCGAACGAGGTGAAGATGACAACCTTTCGGCGGGCACGGGTAATGGCGACGTTCAATCGTTTCTCGCCACCAGTACGAGTCAGTGGACCGAAGTTGAGTGGCATCTTCGAATCGTCCTGCTTCTTCGAGAATGCCGTTGTGAAGAGAATGACATCTCGCTCGTCGCCCTGCACGTTCTCGAGATTCTTGACGAAGATTCCGTCTTCCTTGTCGGTGCGCAGTTGGTCGAGGACCAATGGGTCTCCGGTCTTCTCGAGCAAATCGAGCACCAGGGTCTGTTGCTGTGCGTTGAACGTGACGACGCCGATGCTTTGAGACGCCAGATTGGCATTCGACAGGCGCTGGCGAATCTCGGCCACAATCGCTTCCGCCTCGACAATGTTGGTTCGGTGCAGTTGTTTAGTCTCGCGATTGAAATGTCCCGGCACTCTTCGCCATTCGACGCCAGCTGTGGCATCGCCGCCAGGTGAAGGCAAACTCGCGAGGCGTCCCTCGTAGTACTTGCGGTTGGAGAAGGCGATCAGAGATTCGTCTTGACTCCGGTAATGCCAGGATAGCCACAGCCGTGGAACCCCAGATTCAACGGACTCCGTCAGAATGCTCTCGAGATCCTCCGGTATGACCTCGTCATCTTCAGTGACATCGTCGCCATCGCTTGCGGTCACCTGGCCGATTGCAGTCGGCGGCATTTGCTGCGAATCGCCGACGATCACGGCCGAGCGGGCGCGGCCCAGCGCGCCGATGGCTTGAGGGACAGTGACCTGCGAGGCCTCATCGAATACAACGACGTCGAATGTGGCTGATCCCGGCGGCACGAACTGAGCCAAGGACGTGGGGCTGACGAAGAAGCACGGCGTTGCTGCCAAAATGTGGTCTGAGTAGCGAGTCATCAACTGACGGAAGGTGGTTCCACCGCGCTTGGCATCGAGTTGGCGTCGAAGCTGCCCGATTTCGCCAGACAGCGCACCGGCCTTGAATAGGCGTCGGTCGAGCAATGCAGCGGGCAGGGCTGCGATCTGTTCCTCGCGTTGAGCCGCCGAGGCTCGGGCGTAGTCGAGAGTCTCGCCATCCTTGAGGGCCTTGTTGAAATTGGTGAGTCCCTGCGTTCTTCTGTGTTCGTTCAGCGAAGCAACTGCCAGGCCACGGATGAAAGCGACTTCAGCGTCCGAAGAGTTGATAGCGCCCGTGAGAAGTTCATGGGCAAAGACATTCAGCTCGGCAGTTTGCAGTGGCTCGAGGAATGTCAACATTGTCGACCACTTGCGAACGGACGCTCCCGCGTCTGCATCGATCGAAAATCTCCAGGCTTCTGAGTCGCGACCCCACGCGGACAGCCAATGGGACTCATCACACCAACGGTCGAACTCGGCGTCGCTGAACCCGAGGAGTTTCTTCCAGGTGAGCCACGCTTGTGACACCGCTGCGAGCGCATCGATGTTCTGTTGGGACACAAGACCGGACTCGACCAGGATCCGCCACATGCCCGGGTGTGCGCGGATGTAGTCACCTGACATATCGATGAAGTCGAACGCCGGCTGAAGTTGCTGTGCTGCGTCAGCGTTGAAAGGGTTCCAGACCGGGGGAGCAAATGGCCCGAGCAGGGTGCGCATGTGTTCGACAGTTTGTCGAGTCAATTCGCGTGCGCTGGAAATCGATCGCAACAACGGCAATGCGGTGTCCGGATCGATCGCCACGCCAGGCAATAGTGCCGGTGCAACATCGCGGATGAATTGCTCGGTTCGCTTCTTTTTGCCGAATATGCCCTTGCTGACCTCCTCGGCCGCTACGATTAATGGTTCGACGGAACCAGATCCGATGAAGTTCGGCATGAAAACTGCAGTGAGTGGCGCACATTGCTGTTGGAGCAGGGTCAGCTCACTGAGTAGTGAAGTGCGGGACGTTGTCCATTGGGTGCCCTGCATGCGCTCGACTACGGTCGGGTCGGCGATCATCCAGTTCGACTGCCGGCGGGCCTGCGGCAACAAGACCTCGATCTCGGCGGGAGTGCGCATCCGCTCGATGATCCGCAAAGCAGGCGGGGTCTGCTGTACGAGCGCAAGTGCGGAGTTCATCTGCGCCGAAGCGGAGCGGAACGAGTCTTCCGATGCTGCCGGATCGATCGCTCCGACGATGGTCCACGGATTGACGCGATTTATCGTGACCGACCGGGCAGCACGTTCGAATTGCTGCAATGCGTTGGTGACTGCTCGAACGCTGACCTTAGGGGACGCAACATAAGGCGCAGGAATTGTGGCCGTCGGGCCGTCGCCAAGGCTGAGGACTGTGTCGTAGGCAGTCCACAGTGTGTGCTCGACGCCGTTCTCGGTGTGAATCTTGGACGGATAGTCGTCGAGCGGGACGTGCTTGGCCCGCAACTCAGCGAGCTTTGCTGACCAGGCGCGCTGATTGTAGTGAACAGAATGATCGATCGCGGTCTTCAGCTGAGCGCGAATAGCGTTAGCGCTCTGACTCTTTCCATGTAGGTCCAGCGTGAATTCGGCCAGGCCGACCTTTGTCAGCCGCTTTTTCACCACCTCGAGGGCGGCTTGCTTCTCGGCTACGAACAACACGGTCTTGCCCTGAGCCAGAGTGTGCGCAATGAGGTTGGTGATGGTTTGTGACTTGCCGGTACCGGGAGGGCCCTCCAGGACGAAGGAGTGACCATCCGCTGCCAATGCCACTGCACGGAGCTGTGAGCCATCGGCAGGGATTGGGACGGGCACGTCGAGTTCTTTGACCGGTACAGCTTCAATCTCGGTACCGTCCGGGCGACGTGAATCTCGGAACGACTCACCAGCATGATGAGTCAGATGACGAACGATGGGGCTCTGCTCGAGAAGGTCCCAGTGATCGTCGAGGTCTTTCCACATGCCGAAAGTTCCGAACTGGCAAATGGCCAGTGACGCAGTTTCATCGATGCGGAAATCCAAGTTGTGCTCGATCATCGCCGAGCGAATGCCCTTGAGAGCTGCGTCGATGTCTATGCCGCTCTCATCGAGAGGTGGCGTCTCCAAAGAAGGAATCGAGACACTGTGCTTGAGCCGTAGCCACTCGACGAGGCAGTAGTTTGGTGTTGATGTGCCGGACGTGTCGACCACAATCCTGAAGGGGCTGCGCCCAGAGCCGCCAGTAACCTTGACGGGCAACAAAAATAGGGGAGCTCGCGCTGGCCGTCCGGTGCTGGTGGCATGCATCAATCCGCCGAATGTCAGATAGAGATTGGCGTTGCCGGTCTCCTCGAACATGGTGTGCGCGGTGCGTTGCAGGTGCTTGAGTCGGGCTGTATATACGTCGTGCTTGACGACTGCATAGATTCGCTTTCGGTCGCGTAAATAGTCGAGAACCGTTGCATCATCGATGTCTTGGGCTTGGCGTGCGCCTTGGAGTTCGTGGATCGAACTCAGTTCGTCGTGGGGAGTGAGCTCAATGGGAACGTCTGCATGCACCAAATCATCGAGTAATGCGAGTCCGCCGATGGGGACATGGAGATCGATAACTTCCCGCGACTCTTTCAAATTGAGCAGACGGTTCCGTGTACTGAGGTCAAGCAGGGATCGCTTCCATTTCTGAACTCGTGGGGGAGAAGCGTCAGTTGCATCGAAGACCGTGTCAACCGAATTCTGTTTAGTGAGAAGGTTATCGGGCAGGCTGAGGTCCGGCTGAATTTTGCCGGCGGCGGTGCGCTCGGATATTGGCGATGCGAATTCGTCGAAGGTTGGAAGCGGCCGCACACCGTCCTTGCGGGCGGATGCGATCGCGACAAGTCCATGGAGGTCGTCCGGCTGGGAGAAGTGGCGTCTAGCATGTGCCACAGCATTTTTGAAGGATCCTTCGGGGCTGCTGTCGTAGTATGCAGCTTCGACGGCTACGACTTTTCCGGAATCGAAGAGATTGGCTATCGCGTTCGACTCGAGAATGACGCTGTGTGAGAGGTGAGCTTCTTCTTGCATGAATCCAGCGAATGCATGTCCCTTGACAAGCCAGATGACCGGTCGCAGTCCGGCCGCTTCCAAACATGCTGCATAGGTGACTGCTAGATCGATGCACGTTCCGAAACGTTCATCGAGTACCTGTGCCGTCGTTCGGATCTTCTGGCCCGTTCCTTCGAACGAGGCAGGCGGATCGATATAGCGAATCTGACGGAGGCGTAGGGCTTCGTAGGTTGCTGCCGCGATCTCTGCAGCACGTTGTGGTCCGCGCTGATACCCCTCGAGTGAGGTGGAACCGGTGAGGTTGCCAAGAAGCTCGGACGCGGCGTCGAGAACATTGCTCACAGCTCGGGTGTTTGGCTGAACAAAGGCTGCCAGTGAATCGAAGAACTCGGGGGCATTGAACCACTCGTTGTGGGCTAGAACTCTAATCGGCACATTCAACGCGATGTCATCGCCCCAAAGGCGTGAGACGGTGACCGCGATGGTGGCAGGGTAGCTCTCGTTCAGTTCTCGAAGGTGCGGAACAGTTGGCACGACGGCCGCGTAGTCGTCCCAGAACGCCTCGTGACCGGGAGCGAGAGAACCGTCGACGATGTCAGTTCGAGCCGGTGAGAGTTCCTGGCCGGCACCGTGCAGTTGTACGGTTGCTTTCGTATCGACGACGGGCGAATCGGAGTTGTTAGTGATCGAGAGCCCCCGTACCAGCGGTACTCCGTTGTGGACCAGAGCCAGGTTCACGGCGGGGTGTGTATGAAGTTCGATGGAGATGCCATCAACTTCCGTACGGCATCGGTCCCGTGCTGATTCACGCTCGTTCACTTTTCCTCCGAATCGTATTCCACAATTTACCCGGACGAAGATTCCAACTCCGTACGATCAAATTAATTACGTTAGGGCATGGCACTGACTGGTCTGCAGTGTCTAGGCGTTTTGCGGCACATTCCCACTATCGTTTCGCATACTTTTCATGTGAGATCTCTTATTGTCTGTGACTGATGAACGAGGGATTGCGAATTTCAGAACAGGCTGGGCGTTGCGCATTCGCCCTGCCTGCGCCTCTTGAGAAATAGGGTCTAGACCCTGAAATATTCGATCCACAAGGCACAGCTACCTGACTCCGATACCTCGGCTAGCCAGATGAATGCTGCGAGGAGCGAAACTGCAACGCCGGGTGTCACGGTCGAGGATGCGCAGATCGTAGGTTCGCGCCTGGTACCAGCGAACGCGGCCGGCTGGCGGACCGTAACGAGATAGCCGCGCTTGCATTTCACGGTATCGACCGGAATAGCGTTCGCCGCCGAAGGCTGGATGTTGTCGCTTCCGGCGGTACTGGAAAGTGGCAACAAACGTCAGCGCGCGTGCATCTCTGCAATCGCAGAGATGCACGCGCGCAATACTAGCCGTGGGTTATTGCTTACTCGCTGGGCGTCGAGGTGACCGCCCTGATGCTGAGCTCGCCGTCTGCATCATCGCCGCACGCACAGTCACAGTCTCCGCCGCAGCCACCGGTGGTGCATTCGCCGGCGTAGCTGTCGTCATCCGCGTCGCAGTCGAGGGACCCTCCGAAGGATTCAGCAAAATCGTCGTCGAGTTCGTGAGTGAAGTCGTGAACCTCGTCGATCAGGTTCAGCAGATGCTGCGGAGCGAAGGGATCGGCGTCGAGCATCGTGGAGACCAGTAGGTGGTCGCCGCTGAAGGCGAAGCGCAGGCGTGGCCATTCCTGCGCGAGTTCGATCAGTCGAGTCGCAGCGTGCGAGGGATTGCCGAGGCCCGTCAGGACCGAGGACCAGACGTTGATCTGAGGGCCGTCATCCGCAACAGTTACGTAGACGACAAACCCGTGAACCGGCACGACAATGTCGCCGTCGTCATCGGTGGCAGGCTCACTGCCCAGTAGTTCGGCGAGAGTTTGAACGCACAGGCGAACCAATTCGTCGCGCTCGTCCGTCACCAAGGCAATTGCGCCGTTGATGTGGAGGGGCTGGTCGGCGGTCGTGTCTTGGTCGCTCATGGATCCTCATGTTCTGTGCCAGTCCGAGCAGGCGCTGGGCACTGTTTTCGTGCGGTAGCTGTCAGGTCTACGGTAATCGGCGCACACTATTGTCCGCGCAGTGGATGATTGAAAATGCCTGGGCAGGTCCGCGGATCAGGACTTTAACAGCCGACCAGCGACGTGATGCGGGCCCCGACAAATCGGACAGCCTTGTGGCAGTGAGTATCTCGGCTGTCGGTAGGTAGATCTAGCCTCCATGCATGACGGGTCAGAGAGTTCGGCGAGCTTCACATCTGCGTTTGGTAGCTGCATATCAAGCGGCGCAAAGCCAGATGAAGGTCCTTACGCCGAGGCAGATGCGGAATCAGCGTCGACGGCCGGAGGCGGCGAACTTTGTCATGCGGATCGAACTCGATTGCATCACGCCGCCTATTTGGAGACGGTTTTCGGTTCCGTCGAATATCGAACTGGACCAACTTCATTCGATTGTGCAGGCGGTGATGGGGTGGGGAGATCAACACGCTCATCAGTGGGTGAGTGTCCATCATTCAACGGACAATGGCCCAGATCGGTATATCGCGCCAGATGTGATCGAGCGCGACGGATACCAGGAAGACGAGTTTGGTGAGGACGAAGTCCGGATCGACGAGGCAGTTACCGCGGTAGGGGAGTACGTCCGTTATGAGTACAACGCCCGCGCAAGGTGGAGTCACACGCTGGTTCTCGAGCAGATTGTCGAAGACCAGCCGATTCCTGAGCCATCCTGTCTCGACGGCGAGAGAGCGTGCCCGCCGGAGGATTCTGGCGGTCCGATCGGGTATCGCGAGTTCCTGAATGTGCAGGCGAGTACCGGACTGTTCGATCCCGAACGTTTTGTTCCCGCAGAGTCCAATGCAGCAGTCACCATTGCAGTGGCACTGCATAAATCGCCGCCTGTGGGAAGCTCGCTGTTCGAGAAGTTCTTGCGCCGCTTGTCTGTTCATTCCGCGCCGAAACTATTTGCCGCAGTTGCCGAAGCGGAGCTTCGTGGCGGATATGACAACTATTTCGAGGTGATGCGTGAGGGAGCAACCCGCCAACTGCTGTGGCTGCTGAACTCCGCGCGAGGTGGTGGGATTGTTTTGACGGCGTCCGGGGCACTTCCTTCGGACCATGTTGCGGCCGCCCGAGACGAACTCGATTGGGGCAGCGACTGGATCGGTGTCACGGCAGGGAGTGACTCGCAATTAGCAGTACTCGTTGAAGTCGCAAAGACACTGAGATTTGTCCGGAAACTCCGAGGCACATTGCTTCTGACTCGACTCGGCGCGTCCGTGCTTGCATATGAAGGCGAGCTGTGGCGTCACATCGTGTCGGCCATGCCGTTGGGAAAGGGTGAGTTGGCGCAGGAAGCCGGCCGAATTCTGTTCCTTACGTTGGCTGCCGGCTTGTCGGAGTCCGAACGTAGTGAAGTGATGATCGAAGGCCTCACGGCATTGGGTTGGTCGACAACAGACGGAACACGACTCGGGGACGACGATTGGACGTGGATGGTGCGAGACACTCTCGTGTACTTGCGAATGATCGGGGCGATTGTCTCCAATCCGCTGGACCAGCATGTTTCCGCCGATCCAGAGTGGAGCCGACGGTTTGCCAGGATGGTCCTGTCGATGTAGGTATGCGATCGAATCGAGCATCGATTTCAATCGATGCGGAGTTGTTATATGCGCTGGAAGCGCACGATTTTACTGCGGCGGAAACGTGAATATTTTCGGGTGGGAAAATATCGGAGTTTTTGTTCGAAATTGCCATCATGCTATGGTCGATTCTCAGTTGTTGAATTGCGTGGTCGAGCCAAAAGCTTGCGCAGAAGATTTATTTTGTGGAGGTTGGGTTTCCGAAAAGACGAAGTGCGTGTTGCTAGTCAATTGAATATGTGACCGGTGTTGGTATGGCGGTCGCTCCTAGGGCGTGCAGAAACGAAGCGCAAAGCTCCTGAACAGGGGTTTTGTGCTTTGCTCTGCCGATTATGTGCGAAGGGTGTGGCATGTGACGGGGTCCGACATGGTCCAGTTCAGTACCTTGGTAATTGTTTCACTGCTTGTTGCTTTTTATGGTGGAACATTTCTGATTTCTCTTCGTATTGGTAAGAAACAGGAAAATGCCGACGGTTTTATGACCGCTGGAAACAAATTAGGATTTGGTGTTTCGGCCGCGAGTATGACGGCCACCTGGATTTGGGCGTCGTCGATGTATGCATCCGCCACTTCTGGCTACACCTACGGAATCTCCGGCCCCATTCACTACGGTTTATGGGGCGCGTTGATGATTCTCTTCATTTATCCGTTTGGCCAGCGAATTCGCAAAGTAGCGCCGAAAGCCCACACACTGGCTGAGGTCATGTACGCGCGGCACGGACGCTCGAGTCAGCTGATGCTCGCGGGCTCCAATATCGTCGGCAGTCTCATCAGTTTGATGTCGAACTTCCTCGCCGGTGGTCTGCTGATCGCATTGCTTTCGCCGTTCAACTTCATCCAGGGTGTGTTCATCGTTGCGCTGGGCGTTTTGCTGTACACGCTGTGGTCGGGCTTCCGCGCTTCGGTCTTGACCGACTTCGTTCAGCTGATCGGAATGCTCGGTGCGGTAGCGGTTTTGGTGCCGTTCATCTTCTTTGCGGCGGGGTTCCCGGCAGCCTTCGAATCCGGGGCAGGCAACCTTACTGCTGAGCAGGGCAACTTCTTCTCGAGCGTTGCCTTCTTCGAGCAGGGCGCGCCGTACATCGCGGCAGTTCTTGCCTACGCAATCGGCAACCAGACCATTGCCCAACGTCTGTTCGCGGTCCGCGAAGACCTGATCAAGCCCACCTTCATCACCGCAACCGTGGGATATGGCGCAACGGTCATCGGTGTCGGAATGCTGGGTGTTCTCGCTCTGTACCTCGGAATCGAGCCGATGGCTGGTGACGTCAACAACCTGATTCCGCAGATGGCCGCGTCGTACCTGCCCGGAATTTTGCTGGCCGTCTTCTTTGTCATGATCATCGGCGCGCTGTCATCGACGGCAGACTCGGACCTTGCTGCGCTCTCATCCATCGTGATGACCGACGTTTACGGCCAAGCCGTCGCAGGCAAGGCCAATGCGAACCCTCGACGGATGCTGCTCATCGGCCGAGTAACGATGATAGTTGCCACGGCGGCGGCTATCTCCTTGGCAAGTCTGCAACTGAGCATTCTTGATCTGTTGGTGTTCGTCGGCGCGCTGTGGGGCGCGCTGGTGTTCCCGGTTATCGCGAGCTTCTATTGGGGAAAGGTCACCAACAAGGCCTTCACTGTGTCGGTGCTGGTGGCGCTTGCAGCCTTCTTGCCCGTCCGATTCAGTTGGGTGCCGATGGATGGGATGTTCGGGATCTTCTCCGACATCGTTGCCGTTGTCGGTATCGGAGTGGTGCTGGGGCTCATGGCATTTGGATTCTTCGGCCTGAAGGTTGCGCAGATCGTCGGTGGCCTGGCGATCGTGCTGTCCGCGCCGTTCGCAATCGGCTTCCTCCACGACTACCCAACGCTCAGCGGATCTTTGGTGGCCTATGCCGTCAGTACCGTCGTGTGCTTTGCGATGTCCGTCAATCAGCGTGAGACGTTCGATTTCGAACTGATCAAGCAGCGGACGGGAGACTTCGACGATGACGAGCTTCCTGCCGTGGGAGCGTCCGGAAAGTAACCGTCGAGACAAGTGGAAGGAATACGAATGAGTACAGCTCTACTGACCATTTATGTTCTGATCTGGCCGGCGTTGGTCTTGGTCGTGCTGGGAGTCATCAGCAAGGGATTCTTCAAGGATTGGGCAACTGCTCGCCGCAACGGTGAGGATCTGGTCTAACTTTTCACGCCGCCACCGACGGACTTCTTGTCGGTGGCGGCGGTCATATTGCAATCGGGACTGGGGGCAGCGTTATAGTTGCCCAGTGCAACACGACGGAGCAATGGCGCTCACCGGTCCACCAGCCGTTCATGACGAGCTGGTGCACCTGACGCGGCAGTTGATGACGGGGGATCGGCATTCCGATGACCACCCGTCGATCGCCCAGCATTCGTTCCTCTCCTTCATCGGCCGCAATGACGGATGCAAGGCCACGGAGATCTCCGAAGTCTTCGGCGTCAACCGCTCGACCATCTCGCGCCAAGTGCGCGGGTGCATCGAGGCAGGCTGGGTATATGCCGATCCGGGATCCGTTCGTCAGGGCAATCCGCTGCACCTCACGGAGGCTGGCCGCAAATACCTCGACGCCGCTGACGCGCGTCGGCTCGACCAAGTCGCCGGCAGGCTGCACGATTGGACCGAGTCCGAGGTCGCAGACTTCGCCCGCGCACTCCACCGCTTCAGAATCAGCATCGAATCGCAGACCAACGGAGATGACACCCTGTGAGTGAGTACAGCGCCAAAGCCCAGTTCACCATCTCCGACAATGAGTCTGTGGTGCACTCCGTCTTCACTCACGCCGAGCGCACGCCCGAACTGACGGTGTTCTCCCGCCCCAAGGGAGAGGGTTGGGTAGATGTAACGGCTAAAGAGTTCGCCGAGCAGGTCACCGGCGTCGCAAACGGTCTCATCGCTGCTGGCGTGCAGGCAGGCGATCGCGTCGCACTCCTCTCTGCGACCCGATACGAGTGGACGCTCTTCGACTTCGCCATCTGGGCTGCCGGCGCGGCTACCGTTCCGATCTACGACTCGTCGTCTCAGGGGCAGGTCAGCTGGATCCTCGAAGACTCCGAGGCCGTCATCGCGATCGTCGAAACCGGCGCGCACGAGCAGCTGTTCCAGGACGCGCCAAGCTCTCTCAAGGCCGTCATGCAGATCGACGACGGCGCTGTGGAGAAGCTGACCGCACAGGGTGCCGACGTTGACGACACCGAGCTGAAGAAACGGCTCGCGGGCATCAAGGCCGACGATCTGGCGTCGCTCGTCTACACCTCTGGCACGACAGGCCGTCCCAAGGGATGCATCCTCACACATCGCAACTTCCTGTCCGAGGTGCGCGGGATTCTGACGGCATCGATCGGCAAGGTGGCGGTTCCGGGAAACCGAGTCCTGACCTTCCTACCGCTCGCTCACGTGCTGGCTCGCGCGGTGTCCCTTGCGACGTTCGAAGCTGGTGCTTCGCAGGCGCACTGGTCCGACTTTGCCACCATTACAACTCAATTCGAGCGGTACAAGCCCAACACCATCCTCGGTGTTCCGCGTGTCTTCGAAAAAGTTCGTGACGGCGCAGCACGCAAGGCGGAATCCGGTGGAAAGATCCCCAGCGCGATCTTCGCCTTCGCCGAAGCCACCGCTAAGGAGTACAGCCAAGCCCTCGACAAGGGCGGTCCCTCGCTGATCTTGAAGGCGAAGCACGCAGTGGCAGACAAGCTCGTGTATTCGAAGCTTCGTGAGGCTCTCGGCGGCGAGTGCTGGTTCGCGATCTCCGGCGGCGGCGCCCTGACTCCTGAGCTGGGGCACTTATTCCGTGGGCTCGGAGTTCCGATCTACGAGGGTTACGGTCTCACCGAAACCACTGCGGCGCACTGCGTCAACGTCCCGGATGCTCAGAAGATCGGAACCGTCGGACAGCCGATGGGCGGCAACGGGGTTCGCATCGCCGAGGACGGCGAGATCGAACTCAACGGCGGGGTTGTCTTCAAGGGCTACTGGAAGAACGACAAGGCCACCGAAGAGTCGTTTGTCAACGGCTGGATGCGCACCGGGGATCTCGGTGAACTCGACAGCGACGGTTACCTTTCCATCACGGGACGCAAGAAGGATCTACTGGTGACGGCGGGTGGCAAGAACGTCTCGCCCGGCCCGATGGAAGACCGTATCCGTTCACATTCCATCGTCTCGCAGGCAGTCGTCGTCGGTGACGGGAAGACCTACATCACGGCGCTGCTGACCGTCGACCCCGAGGTGTTCGAGAAGTGGAAGTCGGAGAACGGCAAGCCTTCTGGTGCCACCGTCGCCGAACTACGCGACGACAAGGACCTTCGAGCGGAGCTGCAGAAGGCCGTCGACGACGCCAATGCCGCTGTCTCACATGCAGAGTCGATCAAGAAGTTCATCATTCTCGATCGCGATCTGACCGAGGAAGACGGTGAGATGACAGCGACGCTCAAGATCAAGCGCAATGTCGTCGTCGATCGGTTCTCGAAAGAGATCGAAGGAATGTACGCGAAGAGCTAGGCGCGTTTGGGGAACTGCTCGCGGTAAGCCATCACGTCGTCGAGGCGGAACCTGCGGTGGGTGCCGCGTAGTTCGATCGGGAGTTTCCCGGCGTCGGCGAGTTTGCGCACATACGTGTCCGAAACGCCGAGGATCTCTGCTGCCTGCGAGGTGGTGAGGAGCTCTGCGACTGGCCCGAGGGCGACGCTGTCCCCGGCAGCGAGGTAGGTCAGGAGCTGCACGACGGCGTCGCCGACCGACGGTGGAATCTCGATCCGGACGCCGTCGAACACCAGCGTGGTCGTGTCCGTCGAGGTTGCGGCTCTCTCGGCCAGGGCCGTTTTGATTCGCTCGGCAGCATCGCCGTCGACAGCGGAAACGATGTGGTCGATGCTCACGCGGTATATCTCCGATCGAAGGCAGTGTTTCGCAAGCATAGACAGCGACAGTGTCCGTCGGCACGCTGGCTAGCGCCGTGTGCGTTGCATTACATGAGGGCCGTGAGTGGAAAACTATTTACCCACGTAGATCGGAATTCGAAGGTTTTGGCGCCCAAAGATATTCGACTCGACGCATATGTAACTCACCAAATTTGGTGTACCCGCAAGTAACATCCTGAGCGTGGCTAGACGATCGGTAACGGTGAGATTCGACGTAGAGGAACTGAGGGCCCTAGAGACCCTCCAAGAGCTCACGGGCGCGGACATTTCCAGCGTCATACGTGAAGCTGTGATCGAACATGCGCGTCGATGTGTCGCGCAGGGAAAGCCCCGCGACATCACCGAGCGACGAAAATCGCTGACCTTGCAGGAAGCCTTCGCCAAGTATTCCGCGTTGTGCACCGACGAGGAGCGGGAAGCGTCGTAGCGACCGGTTGAGTTCACAGTGATTCTGACTGTGGCGCTGCGTAGTTCGTTCGAGGAATATTGCGGCAACAGAAGTGTTGCGTAGACCTCTGACAGGAGCTGGCCAGTGACGGACGTCCTCGAACTCTCCACCGATGTATTGGTGATCGGTGGTGGCCCCGCCGGCGCATGGGCAGCGTTGCGCGCGGCCAAGGCCGGTGCAGACGTCGTCCTGGTCGACAAGGGCTACTGCGGAACGAGCGGCGCAACGGCCCCCTCCGGAACAGGTGTTTGGTACGTCGAACCGGATACGACTGCCCGTGAGCGGGCGAAGGCCGGTCGTGAGGCGCTCGGCGGATATCTTGCCGACCACCATTGGATGGACCGCGTCCTCGAGCAGACCTACTCCAACATGGATCTCCTCGCGGTGGAGGGCAGATATCCGTTCCCCGTCGACCCCAGCACGGGCAAGCAGATCCGTACCGGCTTGCAGGGACCTGAGTACATGCGACGGATGCGCACCTGGATTCGTCGAGCCGGTGTGCGGATCCTCGATCATTCGCCGGCGCTGGAGCTGTTGGTGGACGGCGAAGGACGAGTTCGCGGAGCTGCGGGCTACCAACGCCACGAGCAACAGGATTACCGAGTCTCGGCAGGCGCGGTAGTTGTCGCCAGCGGAGGTTGTGCGTTTCTGTCCGGTGCGTTGGGTACCAACGTCGATACCGGTGACGGTGCATTGATGGCAGCCGAAGTCGGAGCGGAGTTCTCTGGGATGGAGTTCTCCAACGCGTACGGAATCGCAGCGGCCGGATCGACGATCACCAAGACGGCTTACTACGCGTACGCGACGTTCTTTCACGCAGACGGAAGCGTGCTCGAAGGGGCCGGTTCGGCGAAGGGGAGGTCCGTCATCGCCAGCACGTTGCGGAACGAGCCGGTCTTCGCGCAGATCGATCGGGCCGACGCTGATGTACAGCGTCGAATGAGGCTGGGGCAACCCAACTTCTTCCTGCAATTCGATCGCCGCGGAATCGATCCCTTCACCGACAAATTCGAGGTCGGCATGCTCGCTGAAGGCACGGTGCGCGGCACTGGGGGAATCAACGTCGTCGATGACGATTGCGCGTCATCCGTTCCAGGACTGTTTGCCGCCGGGGACGCTGCGACCCGCGAGCGAATCTGCGGAGGGTTTACCGGCGGGGGAAGTCACAACGCCGCGTGGGCGATGTCTTCTGGTTCGTGGGCGGGAACCGGTGCTGCGCGCTATGCGCTGTCGGTCGGACGTGGGTCTACCAGTGGTCTTCGCGGAGCCGGAACCGTCGGATTGTGTAATCCGGTACGAACCGGGTTTGCTGCCGACGATGTGGTGAAAGCTGCTCAGGCGCAGCTGATTCCCTTCGACAAGAACTATCTCCGCAGCGGTGATCGAGTATCCGCAGCGCTCGGTGAGCTCGAATCGCTGTGGGGTGCAGTGAGTGCGGATCTGGGCGCGGATCCAGCAGGTCGGATGGCGGCGCGGCAGGCTGCCGCGATCACGGCCGTCGGTCGCTGGATGTACCACTCGACGTTGGCGCGGACCGAGACTCGGGGAATGAGCAAGCGTGACGATTATCCCGAACTCGATGGAACGCAGCATCATCACGTTCTCACCGGAGGTTTGGATTCGGTGTGGACCCGAACGTCGGAACCTGTCGGGTCTGCATTGGTGGCGTCATGATCGAGCTGGTGTCCGCGCCTGACTGCATCGGTTGCGACAAGTGCGTAGACGTTTGTCCTACAGATGTTTTCGACCGGACGCCCTCGGGCGTCCCGGTGATTGCGCGCCAATCGGATTGCCAGACCTGCTTCATGTGTGAGGCATATTGCCCGACGGATGCGCTGTATGTGCATCCGCAATCCACACCATTGGAAACGGCCGATGTGATCGAGGACGATCACATCGGCCGCTACCGAGAGAAGATCGGATGGGGCAAGGGGCGGGCACCTGGGTCGCTGACCGCGGTGGGTCCCGAGGTGCCCCGTCCGGTCACGACCTGACGAGAATCTTGACCGCAGTGTCGTTGTGCTCGATCAGAGTGGTGAATCCTTCGGAGATCAACTCTTCGAGCTGAATACGACCGGTGATGAATGGCGCCAGATCGACGACACCGTCCTGGACCATCTTGATGACCGCTTCATGGTCACGGACGTACGCGATGGTTCCGCGTAGGTCGATCTCCTTGAGGACCAGCTTCTGCATGTCGATGGTCGCGGGCTTGCCCCAAATCGACACGTTGACAACAACTCCGGCGGGCCTGACGGTGTCGAGCATGGTGTCGAGTACTGCGTTGACGCCTGCGCACTCGAATCCGATGTCTGCGCCGATGCCTCCGCTGAGTTCGAGGACGCGCGCTTTGACGTCTTCGGTGGTGGGATCGATGACGTAGTCGGCGACTCCACTGGAGAGGGCCTTGGCTTTGCGGGCCTCGCTGAGTTCGGTGACGATCGTCGTGACACCCAGACCCTTGAGGACTGCCGCAACGAGGAGTCCGATCGGTCCGGCTCCGCCCACGATGGCGACGTTGCCGCTTTCGGCTCCACTGCGTACGACGGCGTGATGGGCGACGCTCAACGGTTCGATGAGAGCTGCCTCGTCGAGCGGGATGTTGCCGATCTTGTGGATCCAGCGACGGTCGACGACGACCTTCTCGCTGAGTCCGCCACCGCCGCCGGCCAAGCCGATGAACCCCATCTTCGTACACAGGTGGTAGTTGCCCGCCTTGCACGGGGCGCACTCGTTGCAGACGAAGTACGGCTCGACGACAACATTTTCACCGACCTCGACGTCCGTGACACCTTCGCCGACCTCTTCGACGGTGCCGGAGAACTCGTGGCCCATCGTGACCGGCGCATTCTCGTGTGAGAGTGGATGCGGGTGGCCCGGTGCGGAGATGAAGATCGGTCCCTCAAGGTACTCGTGGAGATCGGTGCCGCAGATTCCGCACCATGCGACCTTCAGCTTGACTGTTCCTGGCCGCAATTCGGGCTCAGGGATCTCTTCGATCCGGATGTCTTTCTGCCCGTGGAACCGTGCTGCCTTCATTGATCCGCACCTCACTTCGTTGTGAATCCCCTGGTAGATCGACGCTAGGCCGATTATCGGCGTGGGTGAAGGGTTGCAACGGAATGCAATGGGGTGGAACCGATCGGTGCTGGTGAGCGTCCAACACTGTGAGCGGGCCGCGAACGAGGGGGAGTGCTGTGGGAGTGAGGGGTGCAGTGGTCCTGGTCGCGACCGCGCTGTTGGTTGGGGGTTGTTCCTTGACGGTTGAGGGGCATGCGGTTCGCCCAGATGGAGCTGACGGACTCTTCGATCCATGTTCGGCGATCCCGGACGAAGTGATCTCAGGTCTCGGCGCAGACGTCGCGAGTGAAGAGACCGGAATCCTCGGCGTCCGTCAGGGGGAATTTGAGATATGCACCTGGATGTCTGATTGGTATCAGCTCGGAGTGTGGTCGACATTCCACACGCTCGACGATGTTCGTCGAAATCCCAACGACACAGATATTCGGGATGCGCCAGCTGTCGGGGCGGGAGCAATAACATTTCGCGAGCGCAGAGATGTGGACGGGAATCTGTGCATGGTCGCGATCCCCGTTCAGCAGGGTGCGATATTCGTTCGGATTGATGCTCTCTTTGGTGAGACTCACAAGGAAGAACTATGCGAATTGGCGACTCGTCAAGCAGTTGTGCTTCGTCCGCACTTACCGAACTGAAACTGGCATTGAATCGACGACCGAGAAGGTTCGATGAGCGACATTAGCGATGTGTTTTCCTTGACGCTGGAATCGCTGCCCGTCTGCATGATGCGTGTGACGTGCTGCGTGCGGAACTGCAAGCGATGATTGTCAAAGCGATCGAGTTGGGGACGATCGACGCCTTCGGCACGCTCGTGTCTGGACAAGCGCTCCAGACCAAATTCGAGCAGAAGGCTGTGGGTGGGCCGGACGCCCTACTCGACGTACTCAAAAGCCACGTCGAAGCTGTCAAGTCGATGCAAGCTCAGTTTCAAGCCTGCATCGACAACGCATTGGAACAGGAGTCGTCGAACGTATCGACTTTGAGGTCGATCGACCAACCGAACTGAGTCAGTGGATGTGTTGCTGCCAATCGGCCGGGACACGACCCTTAGGCCCTGGGGTCGGCTGACCTACGGGATGTGAAGTGGGCGCCGCCAATTCAGGTCCGTCGTACGCCTCGTTGGTTTCGAAGCTCCAGAACCAATCCTCACCGGGTTCGTAGCTCTGCATGAACGGATGCTTTGTCGAGGCCGCATGCTTGCTCGCGTGCTGCGACGGTGACGAGTCGCAACAACCGACGTGCCCGCACTGCGCGCATCGACGCAGGTGCACCCACCAACCGCCGCTCGCATCGCATTCAACGCATCCCGCGCCACTAGGCGGCACGCTCGGATCGATCCCCGCTGGAAGTCCGTCGGTCATGGTCCACCCTCTCGCTGACTGAAGTCGGTCATTTCATCGTGCGCTTTGCCTACCGGCCGTGCAAGGGCGACTAGTCGTCGCGCGTATCCCGCGGTGGGCCCGCGATTGGCAACAAAACTCTGAACCGGGTGTTACCGGGCTCCGACGTGACCCGCAGCTCACCACGATGCTTGCCGACCACAATTCGCCATGAAATATCAAGGCCGAGACCGGTTCCCTCACCGACAGGCTTAGTCGTGAAGAAGGGTTCGAAGATCCTGTCGATGACGTCATCGGGAATCCCGGCGCCGGTGTCGCAGATCTCGATGCACACGCGGTCACCGTCGCGGCTTGTCCGAACGGTGAGTGTTCCCGATCCGTCCATGGCAGACACCGCATTGTCGATGAGGTTGGTCCACACCTGATTGAGTTCGGCGGCGTAGGCGTCGATCGGTGGCAGCGCAAGGTCGTACTCCTTGACGACTTCGATTCCGCTTCCGATCTTTTGCCCCAACATGATCAACGTGCTGTCGAGCAATTCGTGGACATCGATGGTCTGGAAGGGAGCGCGGTCCATCTGAGAATACTGTTTCGCCGCACCGACGAGCGTCGAGATCCTCGTTGTGGAGTCGGCGATCTCGTTCATCAGGAGTTCGGATTCGATGGTGTAATTCAGCCAGCGAATTGCGCCTTCGAGTACGGACTCGTCAACGGCTGCAGCAACGTTCTCGAGCCAAGCGGTGTCGAGTCCAGCCTGCACGAAGGTCGGAGCCAGGTCCCAACCTTCTCGAATCGAATGATCCTCGAACCATTCACCCAACGAATCCTCCCGATCGGAGGCTTCGAGGGGAGTGAGCGTCGGCGCCTTGGCGACAACCTCTGCAACTTCCTCTTGAAGTCGCATGAGAGTGACGAGGGCATCGCGGTCGTAGGTGCCCGATGCAACCATCCCCAGTTTGTGACGCATGCCTGCAACACGCTCGCGCAAAGAGGCTGTCGCTCGAACCGCTGCGGCTGCAGGGTTATTGAGCTCGTGAGTCAACCCGGCCGACAGTGATCCGAGTGCAAGGAGTCGCTCTCGCTGATCGATGATCTGCTGAGTGTTCTTCTTGCCGAAGAAAACACCTTCGAGTAGATGAACCGCCATTGGAAACCACTCGCGCATCGCGTTGCCGAACTTGTCGGCGTCCAGGACGAAAAACGTCGAAGGAGTCGTCACTCGCATCGACCCCGCGTAGACCTGCGGTACACGATCGCCGAGATACGCCGTCCAGCCTCCCGAGTAGACGCCGCGCTGGGTGGTCCTGTTGATCTCGATGTCTTCGCCGCCCGACAGCTTGGACAGCACCACCTCGCCCTCGATGAGGACGTAGAAGCAGGTGGCAGGCTCACCTTCGAGGTAGACCTGACCTCGATCGATCTCGGTGATATGGCCTGCCTGGCAGAGTGATTCGAGCTGATCGTCGGTGAGCTTCTCGAACAGGAACAGGGTGCGAAGCAAGTCTGGGCTGCATTCAGGAATGGACATCGAATCTCCCTATTGTTGAGCGAGATAGCGGTGGACGAACATCACGGCCATCGCGCCCTCTCCGACGGCCGACGCGACGCGCTTGGCCGATTCGGCGTGTACGTCCCCGGCGACAAACACTCCGGGGACACTGGTTTCGAGATGATGTGGTGCGCGGTCGAGCGGCCACCCGTCCGGGGTGACGCCTTCGGACGGAAGGTCCGGGCCGGCAAGAACGAAGCCATTTCCGTCGCGGACCACCACGTCTCCGAGCCAGTCGGTCAGGGGAGCGGCACCGATGAAGATGAACAACCACTGAGCATTGACAGTGTCTTCTTCTCCGGTGGCTCTGTTACGCAGTGTGATTCGTTCGAGGTGATCGTCACCCTCAGCGCCGACTACCTCCGTGCACGTGCGCACGGTGATCTTCGGATTCTTTTCGATCTGCTGAATCAGGTAGTAGGACATCGAGGCTTCGAGCGAGTTGCCGCGAATGAGAATGGTGACGGACCTAGCTCCGCGGGAGAGATAGACCGCAGCTTGCCCTGCCGAATTGGCGCCGCCGACTATGTACACATCCTGCTCGCTGCACCGTGCAGCTTCGGTGACGGCCGATCCGTAGTAAACCCCTCGGCCGGTGTAGGTATCGAGCCCCGGCGCCGACAGTTGGCGATAGGAAACACCGGTCGCCAAGATGACCGAATGGGCGTCGACCGACGAACCGTCGTCGAAACGCACGGTGCGGGCCGAGCCGTTGATTTCCAAACCGGTGACGTCTCGCGCGGTGATGACCTCGGCGCCGAACTTGGTTGCCTGGCGTCTTGCGCGATCGGCCAACTGTGCGCCGGAAACTCCGTCGGGGAAGCCGAGGTAGTTCTCGATTCGTGAACTCTGGCCGGCCTGACCGCCAGTCGCCCGCCGTTCGATGAGAACCGTCCGAAGCCCCTCCGAAGCGCCGTACAGAGCAGCCCCCAGACCCGCAGGGCCGCCGCCGATGACAACGAGATCGTAAAAGTCTTCGGAGAGGGTGGTACTCAACCCGAGTTTGTCGGCGAGTTCGGCGTCAGTGGGCTCGACGAGTACATCCCCATTGGATGCGATGACGACGGGAAGTCGCAGGTCGTCGGTACCGGCAGCGGAGAGCAGCCGTTGTCCTTCGGGTTCGTCCGACATGTACCAGCGATAGGCAAGTTGGTTGCGTGCCAAGAACTCTCGGACGTCGGATGATCGCTCGGACCAACGATGGCCGATCACCTTGGTTTCCTCGGCGGGGTGATGACTCGAACTTGCCCAGGCATCGAGCAGCGCATCGATGACGGGGTACAGCTTCTCTTCCGGCGGATCCCAAGGCTTGAGGAGGTAGTGGTCGAGGTCGACGACGTTGATGGCGTCGATCGCAGCATCGGTGTCGGCGTACGCGGTGAGGAGAACGCGACGAGCTACGGGATACAGGTCCATTGCCTGTTCGAGGAACTCGATTCCACTCAAACCGGGCATGCGGTAATCGGCGACGATCACAGCGACTGCATCGCCGCGAAGTTTCATTTCACGCAAGGTTTCGAGAGCCTGGTCGCCGGACTCCGCACGAATGATTCGGTACTTCTCTCCGTACCGTTTGCGAAGGTCTCGAACGACGGCACGCGAAACACCAGGATCGTCGTCGACGCTGAGGATCGCTGGTTTGGCCGGGGCTTTCGGTGCGCTCACACGGTGCCTTCCCGAAGTCGTAGTCAACCTCTCCAGTATGCGACTGCTGAGCTGAGCGTCAATCGCTGAAGATGCGCTCTGAGTGAACCGGCGAACCTGAACTGGGAATTTCGTGATTGCGGGAACCGATCGAGCCTCCGGTGCATCCAATACAGTGGGTCCACATCAACAGGGGGTGTCATGCGGGGGTCGGTGGGGGTTGGGCGACTGCTCATGGCTGGGGTGTTGGTGTGGGCTGCGGCAGGATGCAGCTCAGTCGTGGAGGGGGCGGCTGAGCCTGCATCCGGCGAAGAGGGTCTGTTCGATCCGTGCAAGGACATTCCGGACTCGGTGTTGGAAGAAGTGGGGCTTGATCCGGCTACCGAGGAAGCTGGTGCGGCGGGCGTGGAGCAGCCAGGATGGAAGATCTGTGGGTGGAGCGGGTCCTGGTATTTCTTGACCGTGTATTCATCGTCGTACACCGTCGACGATGTTCGACGGAATCCTGATTTCCGAGGGTTCGAGGAACTCACTGTCGGTGGGCGGCGTGGTATCGAGTATCAGCGCGTCGACGACGAGGACAACAATGGTTGCTACCTTGCTTTCTCGGTCGAACACGGCTCAATCTGGTTCAACGTAGAACGAAAGCTGTCTGAGGCTCGGCAAGAGTCCAGTTGTGTTGTTGTGCAGCGTCTGTCGGTCAATCTTGAACCGACGCTACCGAAATGAGGTCTCGGTGAGTGGGTCTGATCGAAGCAATGGGTCTGACGACTCGCGACTGGAAGTTGAGCCAGACATCGCACGTGATGTGGTTGCGGCATGCGAAGGGTTTCTTGGCGAACTCGATCAGATGCGCAGAAATCTGTTCGTGATTGCGAATGTTTCTGGAATGGGAACGCTCCAATCTGGAATCAACCTGGCCGAGAAGTTCTCCAAGAAAGCTAAGGATGGTGAAGATTCGTTGGAGAAGTCGTTGACCAGCCACATTCAGGTGGTCACCGAGATGCGGGACTTCTTCCAGCAATGCGTCGACCGCTATGGCGAAGTCGAGGGCTCGAATGCCTCCGCACTGGCAAGCGTCGACACCCCTCGATAGACACAAAAAATCTCGCTGAGCCGATGGCATTCGACTCAGCGAGACTTGGGTAACGACTAGTTGGTGGGCAGGGCCTTCAACGACTTGACGGTGGCGTCGACCGCGCGCGCAGCCTCGGCGCCCTTCTTCACGAAATGCGTGCTGAAGTAGTCGACGTGCTCGGCGTGCTCGTGGAAGTGATGCGGCGTCAAGACCACCGAGAAGACCGGAACGTCGGTGTCGAGCTGCACGCGCATCAGACCGTCGATGACAGCCGTTGCCACGAAGTCATGCCGGTAGATACCGCCGTCGACGACCAGGCCTGCGGCAACGATCGCCTGGTAGCGGCCGGTCTTGGCCAACCGCCGGGCGTGCAGCGGGATCTCGAAAGCTCCCGGTACCTCGAAGAAATCAACCGTGTCCTTGGGGTAGCCGAGCTCGACGATCGCGTCGGTGAATCCGTCGCGTGCACGGTCGACGATGTTGCGATGCCACGTCGCCTGAATGAACGCGATGCGCTGTCCCTGGATCTCACTCATAACCATGAAACTAGCGCACTGGGAAGCATCGACGCGACCACCCGTCCTAGTCCTGCTGACGGGGGAAGGCGGTCGAACGACCCCAGCCGGCGTCATTGGTGAGGTGCTCGAGGAGAGGCTGAATTCGATACGGAAGGGGATTGGTCAGAGCGATGGTCGTGGTCGAATGCGTGACGCCTGGAAGTGACACGATCTGCTCGGCCAACTTCTGCAGGGCCGCGTGCGTCGAGGTGGCGACGCGAACGAGCAAATCCTCGCGACCGGTCGTGGCGTGAATTTCGATCACCTCGGGCAACTCGGTCAGACTCCGAGCGACTGCGCTGATCTTGCCCTGCTCGAGTTCCAGACCGACAAATGCCTGAATCGGGATACCGACCTCGGGGAGATTGAGATTCGGCCGAAACCCGGTGAGAAGTCCGTTGGATTCCATGCGCTTCATTCGCGACTGGACGGTGTTGCGGGCGACGCCCAACGAGTTGGCCAACTCGGCCACACTCATCCTCGAGTCCTTGCTGAGCAGACCGAGCAACTGGACGTCGAGCTTGTCGATGCTGAGCACTTTGTGAACCTCTCCTCAGTGATATGGGTCACTGGATGATCGAATTGACTAGTTCAAGAGATTTGCATTGACCAAATCGTAGCTCAGGCAGAGCATTGGTTCCACGAATTGCTCAGCGGGATTCTCTTTGGGTTATTTGTCCCCAATAGTACCCAACGGCCATTTCGTCCCAATGTTTCGACTGCACCCCGTTTATCCTTCGGAAAGGTCTATCCCACAATGACTCTCACCGCCGAGCCCGTGAACTCTGTTGTTTCCCATGACGACACTGCGGGCGTGTTCGATCGCGCCGACTACCTGCGCGATTACCCCCACGAGCAGGTGAGCTTCTTCCAGGATCCCGCGAGCGGCCTCAAGGCCATCGTCGCCATCCACTCCACGACGCTCGGTCCCGCGCTCGGCGGAACGCGCTTCTACCCGTACTCCGACGAATCCGCCGCAGTCACAGACGTTTTGCGCCTCTCGCGCGGCATGACCTACAAGGCTGCGGTTGCCGGCGTCGACCTCGGCGGCGGCAAGGCTGTCATCATCGGCGACCCCGCAACGGCCAAGACCGACGAATTGCTCGGCGCCTACGCAAAATTCGTCCAGACCCTCGGCGGTCGCTACATCACCGCTGGTGATGTCGGAACCAACTCCAACGATCTCGACATCATCGGTCGTAACACCGACTACGTCGTCGGCCGCAACGCTACGGTCGGCGGTTCCGGCGACAGCGCTCCGATGACGGCCCTCGGCGTATTCCAGTCGATGCGCGCCGCGGCACAGTCGCATTGGGGCACTCCGTCGCTCGCAGGCAAGACTGTTGGTGTCGAGGGCACAGGCAAGGTCGGCTACGAGCTGATCAAGCTTCTCCTCGCAGACGGCGCAACCGTGTTGGCGACTGACGTCAACGCCGGAGCGCTCGATCGCGTCAAGGCGGACTTCCCGCAGGTGAGCATCGTCGACAGCATCATCGACGCTGATCTCGACGTTTACGCACCGTGTGCGATGGGCGCAACACTCACCGACACGACCGCACGCTCGATCAAGGCCGAGGTTGTCTGCGGCGCTGCCAACAACCAGCTCACCGTGCCCGAGGTCGAGAACATCCTCCGCGACCGCGGCATCACCTGGACCCCCGATTACGTCGCCAACGGCGGCGGCCTCATCCAGGTTGCCGGCGAGCTGAAGGGCAACTCGGCCGAAGAGGTCAAGCTCAAGGTCGAGAAGATCTTCGACACGGTCACCGAGATCTTCGCGAAGTCGAAGAACGACGGAATCCTCGCGGGCGAGGCTGCTGACGCGGTCGCCGAGGCTCGGATCGCCGAGGCAGCTCGCGTAGCCAAGGGCTGACATCCCTCTCGCAGTCATGTAGCGCGGCCGGTCCCGACTAGTGTGGACACCAGACGAGCAGATTTTGCAGATCTGGACCACATCAGCCGGTAGACCGGCCGCTATGCGTCGGACGCCGGAAGGGCTTACATGACTGAACAATTCGCAGTGTGGACCGAGAACGACGTCGAGCAATCGGCCCGTTGGGGTTCGACGAGCAACGCCCCGGTGCCCAAGCGCATCGTTGTCGCCGACGACACGATGAAGGCCGACGACGCCTATCGCTTGGCATGCGAAGGCACGGCGTTGTTGTGGCGCGGAGATTTTCAGAACGCTCGCCAACTGTCGAAGGCCGTCGCGTCGCGCATCGACCGCAAGCCGCGCCGAGCGTCCGACGACCCAGCCAAAGCCTTCCATCTCCACCGGCAGACCCAAGGACGCCGCGCGCAGATCCTCGGCATGCTGCTCATTCCCTTGGATGCAGATCTGTCGATTCCACTCCGGCGAGCCCCGGACGCGCAAGTCGCGTTGACCGAAGCTTTCGGGATTACCGGTGAGCCTTCGGTTCGCTCGTTGCGTGACATCCTCGGCGCGATCGGCGCTCACGAGTGGCACCGCAAAGGTGTTTTGATCGAGGCTCTCGACGCACGAGTGCATCCCGCCTTCGGAGTGTTCTCACCCGTCCGCGGGGAGTATGTCGATCTTGTCGCGTCTGCGCCACTGCCGTCGACGGAATCGGCTTTCGACATCGGCACTGGCACCGGCGTTCTTGCTGCCGTCCTGGCGCGGCGTGGAGTTCAGACGGTGACGGCCACCGACCAGGACCCCCGGGCACTGCAATGCGCTCGTAGCAACCTCTCGCGGCTTGGCTACGGCGATCAGGTGAACGTGGTGGAAGCAGACCTCTTTCCCGAAGGCACCGCTCCGTTGGTGGTCTGCAATCCTCCCTGGATTCCGGCCAAGGCCACCTCGCCCATCGAATACGCCGTCTACGACCCCGCTGGAGCGATGCTGAAGGGCTTCCTGACTGGTGTCGCAGCGCATCTGGACGACGGGGGAGAAGCGTGGCTGATCCTCTCGGACATTGCCGAACACCTCGGTCTCCGAACGCGATCCGAACTGCACGATCTGATTGCGGCCGGTGGGCTCACTGTTGTCGATCGCATGGACGTCAAACCGACGCACGCAAAGGTCAGTGACCGAACCGATGCGCTTCACGCTGCCCGGGCACGAGAGACGACCTCGCTCTGGCGGCTTCGCCGTCGCTGAATTCATTCTCAGTCAGCGGTATTTCCTTGCCATGAAATGGTAATGAACGAGTAACAAATCGGGTCTAGCTTTCTTCGCAGTCGCACATCGTCACGCACTCCGGAGGAATCTCGATGGAATACACTCTTGCCCGCAACGCAGCCGAAGACCTGACGAAAGGTCTTGGCCGACGCGGATTCATGAGGGCAGTCGCTGCCCTCGGTGCGGGCGTAGGAGTTGCCGGTGTGGCTTCGGGATGCGCGCACTCGAACGCGTCACCGGCTGGATCGTCCTCCTCTGCACTACCGTTCGCCGATGGCATTCCGATTCTGCAACCGGGCAGCGGAAACGTCAGTGGCGATCACTATCTGAGTTCGGATCCGTCGGACGTCATGTGGGGTTATGTGCCCAACATCCACACCCGCGAGGTGATGCGGATGAAGTCGGGCCAGACCGTCACGATCGACGCCCTCTCGCACGAGGGAATTCTCGAGGATCAAGGGCGCAATCCTCTCGAATACTTCGGTAGCAAAGGCGTTTCCGAGAAGGACGTGCTCGAGGATGCGATTGCCGTTGCGGCCGAATACAACCGAACCGAACGAAACTTCGACAAGGACGGACCGCACGTCGTCACCGGCCCGGTCTTCGTCGAAGGCGCCCAGCCTGGAGACGTACTCAAGATCGAGACTCTCGAAGCCATTCTCCGCGTGCCGTACGGCGTTGTGTCGAGCAGACACGGCAAGGGCGCTCTCGCCGTCACAGCAGACGGAACCGCTCCAGCGGGAATCACTCTGGACGAAGTCATGCCGCCGGTCGCCACAGACGGGCGCGCAACAAAGGACCCGTTGAAGTACGGCGGTGTTTCCACTTTCACGGCGATCGAAGACGGCAAGGGCGTGATGCCTTTCGGACAGTCGAAGGTGCGGTTTCCCCTGCGGCCCTTCATGGGAATGATGGGAGTTGCCTATTCCTCGGATGCCGACCCGACATCCCCGTCGTCGAACTCCATTCCTCCGACGCTGGGCGGCGGAAACATCGACATCAGGCATCTCGGTGTCGGATCAACCTTCTATCTGCCGGTCTTTGCCGAAGGCGCCCTGTTCTACGTCGGTGACCCCCACATGGCGATGGGAGACGGTGAGGCAGCGTTGACCGCGATGGAAGGATCGCTGCGCGGCACGTTCCGACTCAGCGTGTGTAAGAAGGATTCCGGTGACGCTCCATCGGTGGCTTTCGGATACCCGTTCGCTGAGACCGAGGAGGCCTGGATTCCGATCGGCCTGTCCGACCCCAACGGTTCGGTCGATGGGCAGAACAGTGACCTCAACGGCGCCATGCGGCGCGCGGTGGTCAACGCGCTCGACTTCCTCGAGCATGATCGCGGAATGGATCGAGCGACGGCCTACGCCTATCTTTCTGCCGCAGCCGATTTCACGGTCTCGCAGGTAGTCGATCGAACCGTGGGCGTCCACGGGCAGATCGTCAAATCTCACTTCGAATAGCGGGAAAGGCGATCCGTGTTATCAGGACGGATCGTCGAAGAGGCTCTGTTGCAAGGGATCGGCAAACAAGCCCATTTGCTCAGGTTGCGGCTTTGCCGGCGTCTCGGTTCGAGAATTGGGTAGGACCACCAGTCGCAAGGCCCCTCGCAGACGGTCGACCATGAGTTCCCACCCGCCGACCTGATCCTCGTATCCCGCAGCCTCTTCGGCGTCTCCGCGACTGTGGGCGTCCACCGCCTGACTACGCAGCTGAATCTGCCATTCGTTGCTGATGTGGAGGAGCTGAAGAATCAGATCGCGATCACGACCACAGACATCGGCTACCGCGTCGAGATCCTCGGCCACGTCCAGATCGAGGTGCAGCAGGGTCTCGAGTTCGGGAGGCAGGTCCTCGGCCGTCAGATCGGGCTGCAGCGAGGAGGAGTCACCGCTCTTGTTCGCGAAGAAGAGGTCTCCGCCGACGCGTGCGGCGAACTCGTCGTCCACGGTACGCAGGAACGACGTCAGGGCGGCGCACGTATCGGTGAGTTGCTTGGGAACGAATGGCGAACCCGCCACCTCGAGGAACACCGACAGACGGTCGTCGATCAAGACGAACTTGATGCGCGACCACTTGCGGTTGAGATCGGCGATGACCTCGGCTGCACGGGTGCGGTTGCTGATGTCCTGAACGAGTGGGGAGAACAACTGCACGTCCATGGACTCGGAAAGCGGACCGACGAACATGACAGTCGAACCGACACGAATGGGTATGTCGCCGTCGCTGTCTCGCTCGGGAAGAGTGCCGAGCATGGGAAGCAAAGCGAGAGTGACCAACTCCTTGAGGTGGTCGATGTCGTTGGGCATGTAGGCCGCGGTGGGGTCGAGTGTCGGAAGTTCTGTCGACTCGACGACCGACGGATCGAAATCCGGAGTCTGCTCGTTGCCGGTGAGATCGCTGGATAGAAAAGCCGGGTGGTGCACACCGAACACATCACGGAATGCAGCGACAGTCATCGCTGCGAGCTGATCGGCCCAGTTCTGCGCCTTGTCGACGCAGAAGGCGGGGGAGTTGTTCGGATCCTCGAGATTCTCGGAAGGCGGATTCCAGCCGAGTGCGATCAACTTTTGTTCGTCGGCATCTTCGAGTCGATAGCGCGGATGAAGGAAGTCGTTGGAAGGAACCTCGCAGCGGACTGTGTTCTCGTCCCACACGAGGAACTGAACGCATGGCGCTGCGCCGTCAGCTGGATCGAAGTCGCCGGTGGACGATTCCACGGCAAGAACGTCGCCGTCGACCATGATGGAAATGTGATCGCCGAGGCGACGTTGAAATTCTGCCCACGCCCGGTCGACACTGACATCGAGATCGAAGCCCATTGCGCTCATCAGCCACCTCCTTCCGCAAAAGCTCAGACCTATACGGTATCGCGAGGCTCCGACAATGCTGCTGTCCTTTTCCGGTCGACCGGATTGCAGCGGACCACGAACCGTGACGACGAGGAAGGTAGTTGCAGGTAGATCGGTTATTCGAGAGCGGCGACTGAAGTGTGCCTGTAACCGCCGTCACGCCAGGCGGTGTGCGGGCGAAAGAGCGAGGGTTATCCGGCGAGAACGGGCGAGACCTCGACGACGGGCGGCGTGGACCCGGTCGTGACAACGGGGGTGGTGCTGGTCTTGGTGGTTGCGGCCGTCGCGGTCGGTGACGAGGTCGCGGTAGCCGACGCAGTTGTCGTGGATGAGACGGGTGTTGTCGTACTGGTGGCCGTCGTAGTCGAGGTGGCGGAGCTCGTGCTTGTCGCGGTCACCACAAGCGGCTGATTACGAGGAGCAGTCGTCTCGTCGGCGATTCGCCAGGTCGGCGTCGGCGGGATGACAACCGTGGGGACTGCAACCGAGCTGTAGAACGCGGCCGGTTCGATCCCGGCGACGGACTCCACGGAAACCGACGAGACCAGAGTGGGAGGCTTCACCACAGGGCCGCCGGCACCGAATGCGCCGGCTGCTCCGCCGAAAACGAGGCCTGATGTCAGAGAAAGAGCGGCCACTGCGACAGCGCCGATCATGACTGTTCTGTCTTTCATGCACACCTGTCCTTCGGGAGCAGTACGGAAGTACTGTAGGCGAAAAGATGCCGCAATGGAGTATCAGGGTCTGCTGGGCGGGACGCGAATCTGTGTGGCGTAGAACACAAAAGGCCCTGGGTGCCGACGCGGACGTCGGCACCCAGGGCCAGGTCAAGCAGTGAATCAGGCGGGGATCGTCAGTACCTGACCGGCGTTGATGAGATCCGGGTTCGGGATGCCGTTTGCATCCGCGATGCGCTGGTACTGGTTGCCGTCACCGTAGAAACGCTCTGCGATCGCCCACAGGGTGTCGCCGCTTTCGACGGTGTAGCTCTGCGCTGCCGGAGCGGCGGGGGCAGGCTCGGGCTCGGGTGCCGGAGCGGGCTCCGGGGCAGCCTCGGCGGCCGGCGCTGCGATTGCAGTGTCCGAAGACCACAGAGCATTTCCGCCGACGGACAGAACGACGTTGCGATCGTCCTGAACCGAGAGGGAGGCACCGTCGTTGCCTGCGGTCTGCGATGCCCACACGGCGTCGGAGTCCTTGTAGATGACGAAGTTTCCGTCAGCCTGCACCTCGGCGCGGTTGGCGCCGGATCCGTTGGTGCCTGCGGCCCAAACAGCCTGTCCGCCCTCGGACAGAACCAGGTTGCCGTCGTCCTGCAAGGTGAGGGTGTATGCGCCGTTGTCGGACTTGAGTTCCTGGCCGACTCCGAGGCTCTGACCTGACTGCAGTGTGCTCACGCTGTCCCTTTCCAAATCTGTTGCGATGGCTGTGCCTCCACGATTCCGCTTTACCGTCCAGTTACCTTCTGGCCGTTGGTCTCGTAGGCGACCGAGTGTACGTTACCGAAGAGTGCAGAGAATTGTGCAGCGTTGACGGATTGCGTGTCGAGCGTTCGGATCTTGCTGATATTAAGGCGTTTTGGGCGAAAGCGCCGCGACATCCTACGCGAAGTTGCACCGTTGCGATGCACTTTCTCTTGAACGGCAGGTGAAATCGGCGCGCTCTCAGCGCATTGTCAGTAACCGCTAGGGGTGTAGCGACTTGCGCGTCTCGTCGTGGAGAACGGCAAGCAGTTCACGCTCGACGTCGGCGAACTCGGGCGAGGTGATCATGTCCAGTTCGCGTGGCCTCGGCAAGGGAACGTCGACGACGCACCTGACCGTTGCCGGCCTCGCCGACAGAACGACCACGCGATCGGACAGATAGATCGCTTCACGAATATCGTGGGTGATCATCAGCACGGTCCACCGGTACTGCTGCCACACGTCTTGCAGCCAGGCCTGCATCTCGGTGCGGGTCAACGAGTCCAGTGCGCCGAACGGCTCGTCGAGCAGCAGGACAGGTTTGCCCTGAACAACGGTGCGCAGCATCGCCGCTCGCTGGCGCATGCCGCCGGACAGCTGTGACGGCCGGGCGTCCTCGAATCCGGACAGTCCGAACGCCGGGTACAACTCGCGAGCGCGCTCGCGTGCTTCCTTCTTGCCGACTCCCTGCACTTCCAAACCGAGGGCCGTGTTGTCCAGTACCGAGCGCCAAGGGAACAGAAGATCCTTCTGCGGCATGTACGCGGTGTGCACCTCGGCGGCTGCTTCGGATTCCGTTGCGCGCGTGCCCACACGGACCGAACCCGCGGTCGGGGATTCGAGCCCGGCCAGGACGTTGAAGATCGTGCTCTTGCCGCAGCCGCTCGGCCCGATCACCGACACGAATTCGCCCGCGTCGGCGCCAAAGGACACCGAATCGAGCACGAGACGCGATTCTCCGGCCGTGTCGAACCTCTTGGTCAGGTCCTGGATTTCGACCATTGCATCCTCGACCATCGGGTCAGTCATGTCCGCGACCTTTCGTTCATCGCCCATGGTGCAACGATGCGCTCGATGGCGAACGTCAGCAAGTACAGCGTGACACTGATCAACGCGGTCACCAGTACGGCCGCCAACACCAGGTCGGTGCGGAAGGAGTTCTTCTGGGTGCTCATGTAGATACCCAAACCGGAAGTAGCGCCGACGTATTCGGAGAACACCGCACCCACGACCGCATACGTGATGCCGATGCGCAGGGCAGTGAAGAATCGCGGAATTGCCGAAGGAAGGCGAACGTATCGGAACTCCTGCCAGCGAGTGCTGCCCATGCTGCGCAGGAGAGCGCCCGCTTCCCGATCGGCCGCGGCAAATCCCTCGATGAGTCCGATGGTCATGGGGAAGAACGTCGCAAGGGCGATCACCAACACCTTCGGCAACAGCCCGAAGCCGAACCAGATGATCATCAGCGGCGCGATGGCGATGATCGGCAGCGTCTGCGAGACGACAAAAAGTGGTACCAGCGCGCGTGACAACCACGGCGAAAAGTCCACGACCACAGCAAGAATCCAGGCCAACACCAATGAAACAGTGAAGCCGACCAACGTGACCTGCAATGTCGACCAGGCGTGGCCGGAGATGATCTCGCGGTTGTCCCACCCCTGGGACAGAACGCGCCCCGGAGACGGAAGTACTTGCGGCCGAATCCCACTGATCTCGACGTAGATCTGCCACGCCGCCACGAGGAGCACCACCACGGCGAGCGCGGGAAGCGCCCGCCGCATGGTCGAGACCAACCGTCCGCTCACGTCAGGACGCGTCGAGATACTCATTGGTGAAGTACTCCGACCAGTCCGGCTTCTGGGTCAACGGCTTCCCGTCGGGTCCGGCGAGCAATCCGTTCTCGAAGAGGAATCCCGAGTAGCCCGACCAGGTTTCGAGATTCTGGGCGCCCACGACGCCGTTGGCGTCTTTCATGTAGTCGGCGGCGAGCATCCGCTGACTCTCACGCACGAGGTCTTCGTCGGTGAATGCTCCGGGGTTCGCGTCGATGAGATCCTGCGCGGCCTGGTCCGGGTTGTCGGCAGCAGTCTGATATCCGCGCTGAACGGCTTTGACGAACTTGCGTGCCTCGTCGGGATGGTCCTTCAACCACTGCTGGTTGCCGTTGATCACGATCGAATATGCATCGGGGAAGCCGTAATCGGTGTACTGGAAGTACCGCATCGGAGTTCCGTTTCGCTCCGCTTCGAGGCCTTCCCAAGCAAAGTAGGAGACGGTGAAGTCTGCCTGGCCCGAGTACACGGCTTCGTACGCGGACGTTCCGAGCGTGACCGTCGTGAAGTTCCCGGTCCCGCCGTCGTTGCGGATGATCTGCTGCAGCGTTTCGACTTCGCCGGGATCGCCGAACCCGGCGTACGTCTTCCCGTCGAGATCACGTGGGCGCGTGATGTCCGCACGATCCGCCTTCACGCCGATGCCGGTGGCGCGGTGCTGAAGTGGCGCGATGACGGATGTCGTGGCGGCGCCGGCTGCACGGGCGAACGTGGCCTGACTCTGTGTGCTGATGCCGAACTCGGCATTGCCGGCATCGACCAGGGTGTCGGGCGAGGTGTTGTTGTACGGCAGGATCGAGACGTCCAGGCCGGCGTCCTCGAAGTAGCCCTCTTGGAGTGCTACGTACAAACCGGTGTGGTTCGTGTTCGGTGTCCAGTCGAGTGCGAACCGAATGGTCCCGTCGGAAGAGCCGGTGTCAGAGGCGCATCCGGTCAGAACTGTGAACGCGGCTGCGATCGCGGCAGACGTGGCAAGCGTGCGGCGCAGCGCCGCAAACGACATCACGACGCCGGCCAAGGCTGCTGGTGGAGTGCGGAATCCCAGAACATCAGCTCATAGCGGCTGGCGATGCGGAATGCTTCACTCATCGCCTCACGCTCTGTCTCGGTGGCAGCTTCGGCCGCAGCATCGACCAGTACGCGGGCCTGCGCCACCGACTCGTGGAATTCGGGTGCGTCGTAGGTCGTGACCCACTGTGCGTACGGATGCGACGGATCGGCGTCGAGTACCTCGCGCGCTGAAGCGGCAAGATCGCGGCCCACCTCGGCGTAGATCCAGAAGCAGGGGAGTACTGCCGCTGCGGAGACCGGGTAAGGCGCAGTTGCTGCAGTCGCCGTCAGATACGAGACGTATCCCAGGCAGGCCTGCGAATGCTCGAGCCTTCCCGATCCCGCTGGAAGAATTCCACCGGTGAGAAGTCCGTCGTGAAGCGCAGATTCCACTGTCGCTGCCGTGGACGCGGAATTCGACCAGAAGCCCGCGGACTGCGGATCCGGGGCATGGGCCGCGACCAGGGACAACGCTTTCGAATACCCCTCGAGATAAAGCTTGTCCTGCTCGATGTACGTGCGGAACGCGTCGAGAGGCAATGTTCCGTCGCCTAGGCGGCGGAGGAACTCCAGTGAGTCGATCGACTCGCGGAGGGCCTTCGTCTCGGCCCAGAGTCGATCTGTGAACCGATCCGTCGACGGCGCTGTGGCCACCGAGTTTTCGGCAGAATTGTATGCAGGCTGCGTAGTAGCCATGACATCCCTTCGTCAGCATTACCTGATCAGGTTCCCGGGTGTGTTCTCAGCCCCGCCCATGCGGAGCACCCCGTGTCAGAACTAGGCGACCTTAACACCGAGGGGTTGCGTACTCGGCGCACACCCGTCCGAGATTGGTAGGTTTGGTCTTGATTGCCACACGCGCGGGTCGGGAGGGGATTCAGACATGGAGACCGACGTTCGACCAAATCTCGGCGAGGACGGAACTCTGGTGATCCGGGCGCGCGGCGGAGAAGCCCGCGGGTATCCGGATGGCGGTGTATTCGCGTGGAAGGGCATGCCCTACGCAGGGGCGCCGGTGGGTGAGCGGAGGTTCCGAGCGCCGCAACCCGCACAGCCGTGGGACGGGGTGCGCGACTGTCGTGAGTTCGGGCCGATAGCGCCGCAAGGCCAGAGTCCGGCGGTTCCGATCGATCGGGCCTTCAAAATCGACGAGGACTGCCTGTCGATCAACGTCTGGGCCCCGCGACCCGACGGCACGCCGCGACCGGTGATGGTGTGGATTCACGGCGGCGCCTACTGCCTCGGGTCCGCCGCCCAAACGATCTACGACGGCCGTCATCTGGCTGAAACCGGTGACGTCGTTCTCGTCTCCTTCAACTATCGCGTCGGCGCACTCGGATTCCTGGACCTGTCTGCATTCTCCACCGCGGATACTGTTTTCGAATCGAACTGTGGTCTGCGAGACCAGATTGCGGCACTCGAATGGGTTCGAGACAACATCGACGCCTTCGGTGGTGACCCGAGTGCGGTGACCGTGTTCGGTGAGTCCTCCGGCGCAGGATCCATCACGACGCTCATGACCTGTCCGAGCGCCGAAGGTCTGTTCCATCGTGCGATTGCCCAGAGTCCGCCCGCGACCTCCGTCTACGGGGCCGAGCGCGCCAAGACCGTGGCGGAGCGGTTTCTCGAACTGCTCTCGATCGACCCCGAAGACGCAGGCGATCTGCTGACCACGGATCTGGAACTGCTCGTCAAGGCAAGCGATGATTTGGTCAACGAAATTCCGACCCGGATTCCGGGAACTTTGGCGATGGCACCCGTTGTCGATCGCGATCTGGTGCCGCACTACCCGGTTGCGGCTTTCCAGAAGGGTTACGCGCACCGAATCCCACTGATCATCGGTTCCAACAAGGACGAGGCGTCGATCTTCAAGTTCATGAAGTCTCCGTTGATGCCGGTGAGTGCGCAGTCCGTCGAGGCAATGCTCCAATTACTGGCCGACGATCACCCCGACATCTCCGCGACCAAACTTGCCGAGATCATGTCGGCTTACCCTGACCATGCGAAACCGAGTGGCGCGCTGGCACTGTCACGGGACGCTGCGTTTCGCATGCCGACCCTCTGGATCGCCGACGCGCACTGCAGGCATTCCCCTACATGGGTCTACCGCTTCGATCACGCGACGCCGATGCTCAAGGCGGCGCGGATCGGCGCGGGCCACGCGACCGAATTACCTTATGTATTCGGCAATTTCGGAACCCTGAACGTCGACCCCACGTTCTGGCTCGGCGGTCGGAAGGCCGCGATGGAGGTGGCCGGCCGTATCCAACGGCGATGGTTGGCCTTCGCCAGGCATGCCGTGCCGGCGGCCCTCGACGGCTCGAAGCACTGGGCGCCGTACGAGGAAGAGAAGCGGTCGACGCTGTTGATCGACTCCGCCGACACCCTCGTCAGCGACCCCGATCACGGATTGCGCGTCGCCTGGGGCAACGACGTGATGGGGTTCAACTGACGTCGGTCGAGTGCCGCGGACGATCCAGTTCGCGAAGCACCGGCAGAGAGGCACAGACTGCGGCGATCAGGATGATCGGAATCGACAGGGCCACAAAGGTCGACGCGATTCCGAGTTGATCGAGCAGCGGGCCGACCGCGAGGTAGCCGAGTGGGCCTGCGGCGTAGGCCGTCGACGTCATGACACCGACGACGCGTCCACGCATGTGCTCCGGGCTGTGCGTCTGCATGGCGTAGTTGGCGATCGGGCCGACTGGTCCGTAGACGAGGCCCTGCAGTCCGGCAAGTACGAGGATCACCCACAGTGGAGGTAGGAGCGCCATGGCCAGCATCGCTATGCCGAGAACGGCGACGGCAAAAATCATGATCAGCCGCCGGGACATGATCGGCGCCAGTGGGGCGTAGGCGAGAGAGCCGATGATGCCGCCGATCGCCAAGGCCATCAACACCGATCCGAGTTGGGCCGGTTGATCCAACTCTGTGAAGTACACCGGGAACACGACACTCTCCACAGGCATGTAGAGCGCGACGACTGCCATGTCGATCAGCGCCAGGGTGCGCAGCAGTTTGTTGTTCCAGACGAACCGAAGACCGTCGAGTGTGCCGTGCCAGATCGATTTCGGACGGTGTTCGTGTTCGGGCACTCCGGCGCCGGGAAGCCGGATGAAGGCGACCACGACTATCGAGAACACAAAACCTGCCGCCGTGACCCAGAGCGTGTTCACCGCTCCGATCGTTGCGATGAGGACACCGCCGATGCCAGGGCCGATCAGATACGCGACGTTGAAGTTGGCCTCGTACACACTGTTGGTTCGATCGAGCTTCCACTTGGCGGTCCGAGTCGCTGCAGGCAGCATGGACTCCCTCGCCGCCATTCCGGCGGGGTCGAACACGGCGCCGAGTGCGGCCAACGCCGCGATCACCGGGATCGTCAAGCCCGCGGTGGCCGCGATGATCGGAATCGCTGCAACGGACATCGCGGAGAGAGCGTCGGAAATCATCGACGTTCGACGGCGTCCGAACTTGTCGACGAATGTCCCCGAGAACAGGCTCGACACGAGTAGCGGAATGGCTGCTGCGCCGGCAACTATCGCCGCGTCGGTAGCCTTACCGGTTCGTTCGAGAACCAGCCAGGGGAGCACGACGATGGCGATACCGTTGCCGATCGCCGAGAACAGCGTCGCGAGATTGACCAGTACGAGAGGGAGATAGCTGGGGATAACTACGTCCGTGGACGCAGGTGGACGCCGATCTGCTGAGGCGACCACGTTCTTTCCTTCCCCGAGATGGTGCCGCCCAGGATTTCGACGACGGCACCATCGACGCTAGCAGCGGGGTCTGCAGGTTCGCGACTGGTTTTTCGCCGGCCGTTCTCGTTCGGTTATGCCTGGTAGACGGGGTTCTCCGCAACAAACTTCTCGACGTACGAGCACGTCGGAAGGATCTTCAATCCCTCGTTCCGGGTCTGATCGAGCGCTTCACGCACCACGATGGCGGCAAGCCCGCGCCCACGAAACTGCGGATAGGTCACCGTGTGGTGGAAATCACGGACGCCGGAATGGTCCGAGTACTCGGCGAAACCGGCGAGTTCGCCGTCGACTCGGATCTCGAAACGCGTTTCCGCGGGATTGTGCGCCACTGTCTCGGTCATCTTCGGGCTCCGTTTCGAAAGGGCGGCCGGTTGCGCCGCGCCGCGTCTACGTTCTCTGGAGCACGCTACCTGGCAGGCCGTCCGCAATATCGGTTGCCGACGTGGGATCCGTTACTTAGCGCAACTACAACTGGACGACCGTTCAAGGGACCTTCGTCGCCATGGAGAACGAACAAAACTGGTCTGTACGTGCCGATTTGCCCGTACTTTTGTGCCCACAACGGGTGATACATATGCATCACGATCGTAACTATCCCAATATGTGGGATCGGTCACAAAGTTTTTTGTCGTCTGTTCGGATGGATTAAGTGGAGGGCCTGAAACGGGCAAATTGCAGGTCAGCGGCGCGCTGGTTGCGTGTCGATGATGGGTGCGAGTGGCCGGAAACCCCAGGGGTATTGCGTTGGTCATCAGATCGTTTCTCGGACGTGATCCCAAAGACCCGCTCGGGGGGTTAGCGTTTGAATCGTCGGGGATAGAAGAAGCGTTACAACTTCGCCAAAAAACTTTGGCGTCGCTGCTCAACGGTTCGATTTCGAGTCTTCGTCGGACAACTTCGAGGAAGGAACGCACATGATTTTCGGGCAGCGTGAGTCGAACAGTTACTTTGCCGCAATTTTTTCGTACGACTTCCTTGACGAAGGTCTGGGATACGAGACCATCGCACGGATTCACCGAGGCGAGATCTGCGAATGGATTCGTGATCTCGAGGCTTCCGGGTTGTTCTCGGCTGCGGAAGTCCATGCCGCTGAACTGGCATGGCGCGAAAATCCACGCCTGCTCCTCGACGCCCTTCTCGAGGACGCTGACGAGGTCTCTGTCAAGCGCTGGGAGATCGCGTGGACGAGGCTCGAGCGTCAGTCGCCGGCAGCCGGAACCGCGGTGGCAGAGCACGGCTGATCCGGTCGGGCCGAGTCGACTGCTCAGTCTGCGTCAAGATCAACCGTCTGCGTTACATCAACGGTCGACGAGTATCACCTCGTAATCGGTGAGCACGGTGAATTGCGCGCCCGCCGTGGTCAGGGCCGCAACCGTCCGCGCAGTCACCTGTGGATCTTCGAGTAGCGAATCGCCGCCGTGCGGCACTATCGCGAAGTCGATCAGCGCGAGCCCGGACCAGATCGGGTCGATACCACACGTTGGCATGACTTCAGCGGGGTCGTCCGACGCGTCCAGCCCGATCAGAGTCGGAGTCGCCAGGCACGCTCCGGCGCTGTATCCCGCATAGGCCACGACGCCTGAACGAACCAGCATCTCGATGACCCTGTCAGCGCCACTTCGAGCTAGCTGAGCTCGCAGGACGAACGTGTTTCCGCCGCGAACCCACAGGCAGTCGAATTCGCGGAGCCGGAGTTCCAGTGCTTCCGATGCACCCAGGAAGTCTCGGACATCCACTTCCTCGGCGGTAAAGCCCGCTGCCCGTAGCGGAGTCAATTCGCTGGTGACTGCTGAACTGCGGGCATTGGCGGGCCACGAATCTGCAGCCGCGGCGATGACCGCGATGCGAGCGCCGCGGCCTACGAGATCGACAAAAGCCTCGCGGTGATCGCCGAATCGGTAGGACGAGAGAAACAGTTTCACTTCTCAGTACCTTCGCGACCTACCCACCCAGCCCTCAAATCGTGAACGCCAGATTGTCGACGACGCGTGTGCCCACCGTGGTGTCACCGCGAAGCGAGATGTCGGTTCGGTGATCCGACGCGTGGACGCGGCCACCGGCAATTCGGGTGAAGAGCGGTGAGCTCATCGAGATGGTCGTGGTCGCCGGACCGTCCAGCTCCGGGACGAGTGTTGCTCGCGCGTCGACCGAGACGTGAAGTGAACGGGCAAGTGGCCCTTCGAGTTCGAAAGTGATCCGTGCTCCCTCTGGCGCCTTTCCTCGTTTTCCGACGACGAATCCAAGCGCGCTGGTGATTTCGCCGAATGCAGTCTCCGCGCGCAATCCGCCTTCCTCACCCGGAATGCCAACTGCATCTCTGATGTCGAGTTCGTGCATCCAACAGTCGAAGGTCCGAATACGCATGAACCGGCCATAGGGCGCAAGACCGACCGGTGTTTGTGTCTCGGCGTCCCAGTCCGCGCTGGTCATCGAGCGCAGCGCTTCGGTTCGTTCGGCGGTGATCTCGCGATATCGGGTCAGCAGGTCCGAGTGCGGTGTCCGCCGCAGGCCTTCGACCCAGCGCTCGTTGAACGCCGCAATCTCGTTGTGGACGTGGGGCAATGCGTGCACGTCCAGATTGATCGACGGCGGATTGATGCCCGAGAGCAGTGATTCCGTACCGATCAGATGGGACACGATGTCGTGAACCGTCCACCCCGGAAGGTTCGACGGTGCCAACCACTGATCGCCGTCGAGTTCGGCCAGCAGTGCGTCGATGACTCTCCATTCCTCGGTCAATGCGTCGACTACTGAGTCCTGGGGCCAACCACTCATGTGGACATCTCCTGTTTCGGACGGTGCGGTTCTCCTCACTGTATGTCCCGGCGGATAAGTGAGCGGGCATTCCCATGCTTCGAGTCGGTGTCGCCAAACCTCCGAGGGTGGCAGAGTTCCTGTGGTAGACCAGGATTGTCGACGCCGAATCAGGCTCACGCGGCGTTGTCGTCACCGACAGAGGAGTCTTCGTGTTTCCAGGAAATTTTGTCCAGTCCACACCGGACAAGCCCGCCGTCATTCGCCCTGCGACGGGTGAGTCCATCACCTATCGGGAACTCGACGAACGGTCGACGCAGTTGGCGCGATACTTCCGAAGTGTCGGTGCCAAGCCTGGGGACCACGTCGCTCTCATCTCGAACAACGATCTCCGGGCGTTCGAGGTGTACTGGGCAGCGTTGAGATCCGGCCTCTACATCACCGCGGTGAACTGGTATCTCACGGCTGCGGAGGCTGCCTACATCGTCGACGACTGCGAGGCGACAATTCTGGTGGCGTCGGGGCAGGCGTCCGCAGCAGTTCCGTTGGACGAGAAGCTGATTCCACGCGTGCGGCACCGATTGGTGTACGGCGGCGCCCTCGAGGGCTTCGACGACTACGAAGACGCGGTCGATGCGCAGTCCACTGCTCCACTCGACTCGCAGCCGCGTGGGGCTGACATGCTGTATTCGTCGGGAACGACCGGCAGGCCGAAGGGGATCAAAGGAGATCTCCCGGAGGGTGAGGTGAACACCACCATGGATCCGTACACCGCGGTGTTCGCACCGATGTACGGGTTCGATTCCGACACAGTCTATTTGTGCCCGGCTCCGGTCTATCACGCGGCGCCCCTGCGTTTTTGCGGCGTGATCAATTCGGTCGGCGGAACCGTGATCTTGATGGATGCATTCGAAGCCGAAACCGCGCTGGAGTTGATCGGTAAATACGCTGTGACGCACAGTCAGTGGGTACCGACGATGTTCGTTCGAATGTTGAAACTTCCGAAGGAGACCCGTGATCGTTACGACGTCTCGACGGTGAAGGTCGCCATTCACGCTGCTGCTCCCTGCCCGCCCGAAGTGAAGACGGCAATGATCGACTGGTGGGGGCCGGTGATCTACGAGTACTACGCCTCGACCGAGGGTTCGGGCGCTACCTTCATCAACAGTGAGCAGGCCTTGTCGCATCCGGGTTCCGTCGGGCGTGACGGAGTGATGGGGATCGTGCACATCTGTGACGACGCCGGGCGCGATCTTCCGGTCGGCGAGATCGGTACCGTGTTCTGGGAGCGGGAGACTTTGCCGTTCCGGTATCACAATGATCCCGAGAAAACGGCTGCCGCGCAGCATCCGGATCATCCGACGTGGACGACGAGTGGAGATATCGGCTATATCGACTCCGAGCGTTTCCTTTATCTGACCGACCGCGCCGCGTTCACGATTATCTCCGGTGGTGTGAATATCTACCCACAGGAGTCCGAGAACATCCTTACTTTGCACCCGAAGGTGTTCGACGTGGCGGTCATCGGTGTTCCCGACGAGGAAATGGGTGAGCAGGTCAAGGCGGTTGTCCAACTAGCGGAGGGAATCGAGCCTGGTGCCCATGTCGCCGAGGAATTGCTGGAATACGTTCGCAGTCAGGTCGCACATTTCAAAGCTCCGAGAAGCATTGACTTTGCCGACGAATTGCCTAGGACCGCTACAGGAAAGCTCGTCAAGCACAAGTTGCGGTCTCAATATGTGAGCAATTGATGCTCTAGTGAAATACTAGGACATCAGAGTAATTCTGCGAGATAGTCGGCAAGGACCTGCGCGTGACCGTACGGCAGGTCCTTGCTTGCTGTCAGTAGAACAACGGGTCGAGCATCCGAGGACGGTGCGAGGCGTACTGCAGGTTTTCGCGTTTGAGGCCGCGTGGCCGGAGTCGGTCTACGCGGAGTCGGACGGCGTTACATTCGGAAGCCGGTTCGTAAACTCGCTCGACGGTGATTATTCGGCGCGTCATTCTGATGCCTTTACGTCTTTCGGCCGTTTCAAATAGTGGAATAGTCCGCCATTCCGGTGTGATCGGCCTCACAGTAGGCTTCTTCAGGTATGTCCAAACATACTGTTCGGACTCGATTCAGATGGAGAAAGTGCGTCGTCGGTTTCCCTACGCCGCGTTAACTCTGGCTACTATCAGTCACCATTCACCCAAAAGCGGGTCATCTTCCGCTCATCACATGCTGGTTGCCGCTCGTCGCAGCAGGCGAACCACCAACCGCAGAAGGTAATGGAAAATGGAAACATCGAAGAGCGCACAAGTGCGTCCGTCGGTCGGCGTCCCTCGAGAATCGAGTGATGGTGAGCGTCGGGTCGCATTGGTGCCGAAAATTGTGTCCGCTTTGATCGGCAAGGGTGTCGACGTGGTCGTCGAGTCCGGGGCCGGTCTCGGGGCGTTGATTCCCGACGAGTTGTACACCGCTGCCGGCGCGAAGATCGGCGATCCGTGGACTGCTGACGTGGTGGTCAAGGTTGCGCCTCCGTCGACAGAAGAGATCGCCCGGATCAGTACCGGCGCGAAGCTCATCGGTTTCCTGAATCCGCGTAATGCGGACAACCGCATCGCCGAGTTGAAGGCCGCCGGCATCGAGGGATACGCCGTGGAGGCGATTCCTCGTATCTCCCGCGCGCAGGTGATGGACGCGTTGTCCTCGCAGGCGAACGTGTCCGGGTACAAGGCTGTTCTGTTGGCAGCATCGGAGTCGACGCGGTTCTTCCCGATGCTCACCACCGCTGCGGGCACGGTGAAGCCTGCGACGGTTCTGGTCCTCGGAGTGGGTGTGGCAGGTCTGCAGGCGCTGGCGACAGCCAAGCGTCTCGGTGGCCGCGCTACCGGGTACGACGTGCGTCCTGAGGTCGCCGACCAGGTGCGTTCGGTGGGTGCACAGTGGCTCGACCTGGGAATCGATGCGGCGGGCGAGGGTGGATACGCCCGCGAGTTGACCGACGACGAGCGAGCGAAGCAGCAGCAGGCACTCGAAGATGCGATCAAGGGCTTCGACGTTGTGATCACCACAGCTCTGGTTCCGGGTCGTCCCGCGCCGCGCCTGGTGACCGCTGCCGCGGTCGAAGGCATGAAGCCGGGCAGTGTGGTGGTCGACCTCGCGGGTGAAACCGGTGGTAACTGCGAGCTGACCGAGCCGGGTCAAACCGTCGTCAAGCACGGCGTGACCATCTGCTCTCCGTTGAATTTGCCGGCGTCCATGCCGGAGCATGCGTCCGAGTTGTACTCGAAGAACATTTCCGCGCTGATCGAACTCATGTTGGTGGAAGGCGCCTTGGCGCCTGATTTCTCCGACGAGGTTCTGGCCGGTGCGTGCGTCACCCGTGAAGAGAAGGGCGCCTGATGTACACATCACTGCTGGCGAACATCGCGATCCTGGTGTTGTCCGGGTTCGTCGGTTTCGCTGTGATCTCCAAAGTTCCGAACACCCTGCACACCCCGTTGATGTCCGGTACGAACGCCATCCACGGCATCGTCGTCCTGGGTGCGTTGGTTGTCCTTGGCAAGGTGCACGATCCCTCGATCGGGTTGCAGATCATCTTGTTCGTAGCGCTCGTCTTCGGAACCGTGAACGTTGTCGGTGGTTTTGTGGTCACGGACCGCATGCTGGCGATGTTCAAGGCCAAGCCGGCCGCCAAGTCTGTGTCGAAGGATGGTGACCAGTAATGGAATACCTGGTCAATGCGCTCTACATTGTCGCGTTCTCGATGTTCATCTACGGCCTCATGGGTCTTACCGGCCCGAAGACCGCAGTCCGCGGCAACCAGATCGCCGCGGTCGGCATGCTCATCGCCGTCGTTGCAACTCTGATCTCCATTCGTGATGCGGAGATGGGGAACTGGATCCTCATCGCTGCCGGCCTTGTCATCGGTGTCGTGCTCGGCGTTCCGCCGGCGCTCCGGACGAAGATGACGGCCATGCCGCAGTTGGTGGCACTGTTCAACGGTGTCGGCGGCGGCACGGTCGCGTTGATCGCGTACGCGGAGTTCCTGGACTCGGACGGTTTCACCGCATTCCAGCACGGCGAGTCTCCGACGGTACACATCGTCATCGCGTCGCTCTTTGCCGCGGTGATCGGATCGATCTCCTTCTGGGGCAGCGTGATCGCGTTCCTGAAGCTGCAGGAAACTCTGCCTGGTCGTCCGATCGGAATCGGTAAGCTCCAGCAGCCGCTCAATGCTCTGCTGCTCATTGCCGCCGTCGCGTTCTCGGTGATCATCGGTATCAAGGCGATCTCACCGGAAGGCCCGACCAGCTCACTGTGGATCGTCGGCGTGCTCGTGCTCTCGGGCATCCTCGGACTGATGGTCGTGCTGCCCATCGGCGGCGCGGACATGCCCGTCGTCATCTCGCTGCTCAACGCTCTGACCGGTTTGTCAGCTGCTGCTGCAGGTTTGGCGCTCAACAACCAGGCGATGATCGTCGCCGGCATGATCGTGGGTGCTTCGGGCACCATCTTGACCAACCTCATGGCCAAGGCCATGAACCGGTCCATCCCGGCCATCGTTGCCGGCGGCTTCGGTGGTGGTGGCGGTGAAGCCGCATCCTCCGACGGTGTCGTGCGCACGGCAAAGGCGACCTCGGCCGCCGACGCGGCCATCCAGATGGCCTACGCCAACCAGGTCATCGTCGTACCCGGATACGGACTTGCCGTCGCGCAGGCTCAGCATGCCGTCAAGGACATGGCGAAATTGCTCGAGTCGAAGGGTGTCGAGGTCAAGTACGCCATTCACCCGGTCGCCGGCCGTATGCCTGGTCACATGAACGTTCTTCTCGCAGAGGCGGATGTCTCGTACGACGCGATGAAGGAGATGGACGATATCAACGACGAGTTCTCTCGTACCGATGTCACCTTGGTGATCGGTGCGAACGACGTCACCAACCCGGCGGCGCGCAACGATCCGAGCTCACCGATCCACGGAATGCCGATCCTCAACGTCGACCAGTCGAAGTCGGTCATCGTGCTCAAGCGTTCGATGAACTCCGGTTTCGCCGGTATCGAGAACCCGCTCTTCTTCGCCGAGGGCACTTCGATGCTCTTCGGTGACGCCAAGAAGTCGGTCTCCGAAGTAACCGAGGAGCTCAAGGCGCTCTAGCGCTGGTACTCGGAAGGGGCGTCCACTCGCAGCTGCGAGTGGACGCCTTTTTTCGTGGCCGTGTGTTGCAAAGATGTCGTGTGTTGCAACGACTTCTTGTGCTGAAACGACAAAGGCGCCTGGTCCGAGACGAAACTCGGAACAGGCGCCTCTGGCGACGTTTTACGGAACCTCGGGGGTTTCGGGGTCGGAAGAGAAGCCGGAAAGTAGTTCGATCAACTTCTGGATCAGTTCGAGCGGGTTCAGATCTTCGAGGCTCACGGTAAAGACTCCTTCGCTGTGGAACTACTTGATTCGGACATTTCAGAACATACGTCATGTCCAACCGTGGCGGGAGAGCTATCGGCGAAAATCTCTGAATCCCAAAGATTTAGGACTAAAGTCGGATGCTCCGGTGCCTGGAGAACGCGATGGCTGCCGTATCTGGGCGCAGCTCTTCACGTTTCGCGGCGATGGGCGATCGTGCCATCAAAATGGCTGCGGCACAGGCCCATACCAGGGTGATCAGAATGCCAGCTATCACTCCGAAAAGGCCGCTCAGCTCGGCGGCGAGCGCGCTGGCACCGATCGCAGCAACTCCGACGAATCCGAGCCCGGCGACCACCGGACGCCACTGCGGGGCGGAGATCAAGATCGCCGAGCAGTACAGCGCGGTCGCCGCTGCGACGTGACCGCTGGGCAATAGGTCCTGGGGAACATCGGGGAGCCAGGAACCGAATGCCGCGTTGGTGAGATTGGCGCCCATTCCGAGGAGCAGGATCGCGCCGATGCCGTATGGCAGTCCGCGGACCATCGAGACGACGGCCAGAGCGGTAGTGGCTGCGAGTACAGCGGTGACGTCGAATCGGCCTACCGTCCACTCGGCAAGTGCGCGCACCTGTTCCGGGACGCTCAAACCGGGCGAGGTGGGTCGCACGAAGTACAAGACGCCCAGCGCTACGACGGCGATCGCGGCAAGGACGAGGAAGCGAGTGGTTGTGGAGGGAGCGGGGTGCTGGGTGGAGGTCGAGACGGTCACGAGTACCAGCATCCCTGTTGAGTCTGTGCCGATCGTGAGGATCAGCTGTGAGGTCTGTAGGCGGTCGGAGAATCGCGCCGAACGACACCCGCACAACCCGCTGCGACCAGGACGCATGCAAACGGGATCAACATTGCTGTGGTGAGAGGCACAAGCTTGGTGACCCAGCCGATGGTTGCCGGACCGGCGAGGAATCCGATGTATCCCATGCCGACGACGCGAGACATGTTGGTGCCGGCCGAACCTGAGCCCAGATTTCCGGCCGTGGTGAAGATCTGCGGAATGCATCCCGACAGGCCGGCGCCGAACAGGGCCCAACCGAGCAACGTCAGTGGTAGCCAGCCGGATACCACGACGGTCAGCATTCCGATGGACGAAAGCAACGCACCGTAGCGAACCACTGCCACCGGGCCTACCGCCGCGCTGATCCGATCCGCGGTGAACCGGCCGACGGTCATCATGGCGGAGAATGCGCCGAACGACAGTGCGGCAACGGCATTCGAAACACCGAGATCTTCCTTGACCTGCAGCGCGCTCCAGTCGTTTGCCACTCCCTCGGCCAGCATCAGAACAAAGGCGAGGGTTCCGAGGGCAAGTACGCGAGCCGAGAATCTGCCGTGTGTCTTTCCGGTAGTCGACCCGGTTTCGGCATGCACGTCGACGTGAGGGAGAAGGGGTCGCGAGCACAACCAGACTGCCAGCAAGCCGATTGCCGACGCGATGCTGAGCGTGACGTACGGCGGAAGATCCAGTGCGAGAGTGCCGAATCCGATGACAGAGCCCAATACGCCACCGACCGAGAACATGCCGTGAAAGGCCGCCATGATCGGGCGCCGGTACAGCTGTTCGGCCTCGACGGCCTGCGAGTTCATCGACACGTCCAATGCACCATTCGCAAACCCGAATACGACAAGTGCAGCGCCCAGTTGCCAGGTGTTCGTGGCAAACCCCGGGCCGAGAGTGGCGAATGCCAGCCCGCTACCCGCCAGGACGACCATGCGTCTGCTGCCGTATCGATCTGCGAGCGGACCGCTCAATTGCATACCGGCAATGGCTCCGACAGCAAGAAGGAGAAGCAGTGAGCCGAGCGTCGAGTGACTGATCCCCACTCGGTGTTCGATGGACGGGATGTGGACGACCCACATCGCGAGGAGAAATCCGTTGATGCCGAAAATGCCGAAGATGCCGGCGCGGGCGCGCACCAGGGCGGAGGTGGGGACTGCGCGGTCGGTGGGGTTGACGCTCACTCGTTCCTTTCTACAGGTGAGTCAGCAACAGGTCCGGGTTCGCGAGCATCTCTGCGACAAATGAGAGGAATCTCGCGGCCTGCTCACCGGTCAGCACGCGGTGGTCGAACGTCAACGTCAGTGTCACGACGCTCCGCACTTCGATCTTGCGCTCGATCACCCACGGACGCTCGCTCACCGAGCCCAGACAGAGAATGGCGGCTTCTCCCGGATTGAGAAGCGGAATGCCGCCGTCGACGCCGAAGACTCCGACATTGGTGATCGTGACGGTGCCACCGGTCAGGTGATGGACGTCCGTCTTTCCCTCACGGGCAGCGACGGTCAGTTCGGTCACCGCGCGTGCGAGCTGGACCAGGCTCAGGGTCTGGGCGCTCTTGATGTTGGGCACGGACAGTCCACGTTCGGAGGCGACGGCGATGCCGAGATTCACGTGATCGTCGATGACGGCGTCGCCGCGGGCCTCGTCCCAATGCGCGTTCACCATCGGGTGCGAGGCGATGGCGGCCACCATTGCCTTGGCAGCGAGAGTCAGCGGAGTGAGGGACAGTCCGGTGAACGCCTCCGAGGAACGGAGCCTGCCGAGCAGTTCCATCGAAGGCGTGACATCAGCGGTGAGGAAGACGCTGGCCTGCGGAGCGCGGGTGCTGGCAACCATCGCCGACGCCATCTGTTTTCGTATGCCGGACGGGGCCAGGCGTGTCGCGTTATCCGAAGGCGCCTGCACGGTAAGCGCGTCTGCGACGTCAGCCGCGGTGACGGCACCGTCGAATCCGCTGCCGGTGATTTCGCTCAGATCGATGCCGGCTTCGCGGGCCGCGCGCCGCGCCGCGGGGGTTGCGGGCCGTCGCTCGGTACTCGCCGCGGATTGCGAGTCCGGCGTGATCCTGCTCCGTCGTCGGCTCGGTCTCTCGGCCGCGGGTCCGTACCCGACCAGCACACTCGGAGACTGCGAATCACTTGGAGACGGTGAATCTGAAGACTCCTCGATACGGATGATCGGAGTACCCACCGGAACGGTAGTGCCAGGTTCGACGAGGAGTTCTCTGACAACGCCGACGTAGGGCGACGGCAGTTCGACAAGAGCTTTGGCTGTCTCTACCTGGGCGAGAACTTGATTGAGTTCCACCGTGTCACCGACGCCGACCGTCCACTCGACCAGATCGGCGGACGTCAGGCCCTCGCCGAGATCCGGTAACCGGAATTCGTGCGCCGTGCTCATGCTGCCAGCGTTCGATCGAGCGCCGCGAGGATCCGGTCGGCGTCCGGAAGGTGAAATCGCTCGAGCTTGGCGGGCGGGTAGGGGATGTCGAATCCGGTGACCCGCAGGATCGGTGACTCCAGCTGATAGAAGCAGTGTTCCGCGACGTGTGCTGCGATTTCGGCGCCGACACCGAGAAACTTCTGCGCCTCATGAACGACGACAAGCCGGCCTGTCTTGTTCACCGAAGCCTCGATCGTGTCGAAGTCGATGGGGGAGAGTGAACGCAGATCCACGACCTCCAGATCGTGACCTTCTTCTTCGGCAATCCGCGCGGCGTCGAGCGCGGTGGCGACCATGGATCCGTACGCAACCACTGTCGCGTCGTTCCCCGAGCGGGCGACGCGGGCACGGTGGAGCGGAAGCTCGGGCGCGGCATCGGTATTCACGTCGGCGGTATCCCAGTAGCGCCGTTTGGGTTCGAGGAATATCACCGGGTCGTCGGCCGCAATGGATTGGCGGATCATGTGAAAACCGTCGATCGGATTGCTCGGGTACACCACCCGCAGTCCCGCGGTGTGAGCGAAGTACGCTTCGGGCGACTCCGAATGATGTTCCACCGCACCGATTCCGCCGCCACTGGGAATCCGAATCGTCAGTGGCGCAGAGGCAGCGCCTCGGGTGCGGTACTGGATCTTGGCCACCTGCGAGACGATCTGATCGAAAGCCGGGTAGACAAACCCGTCGAATTGAATTTCGCAGACAGGCCGATACCCGCGCAAGGCAAGCCCGAAAGCTGTTCCCACGATCCCTGATTCGGCGAGGGGCATGTCGATCACCCGAGTGTCGCCGAAGTCCTTCTGCAGGGCGTCGGTAACCCGGAATACGCCGCCGAGACGGCCGACGTCCTCGCCCATGATGACAACGCGACGATCGTCTTCGAGTGCGCGTCGAAGGCCGGTGTTGAGCGCGGTCACCAGATTCATGACGGTCATGACGAAGCCCCTTCCAGGCTACGGAGATACGCGCGATGCTCTTCGCGTTCAGCGTCGATCAGTGGGTGTGCCTCGGCGTAGACGTGATCGAAGAGCGCTGACGGGGGCGGATCGGCGAGCGCGATGGTTGCGCGTCGCAGTCCAGCGGCGACGTCGTCGGCGGCTGCCGCGATGGTGCTGAGTTCGTTTTCTCCGAGAAGATCGCGACGGCCGAGGAGCAGACGCATTCGCTCGAGCGGATCGCGGCTTCTCCACTCCGACATATCCGTATCGGTGCGGTACCTGCTCGGATCGTCGGAGGTCGTGTGCGGGCCCATTCTGCAGGTGATCGCCTCGATGAACGTCGGGCCGCTGCCTTCGCGTGCGCGATTGAGCGCCGAGCGCGTCACGGCGAGCACGGCAAGGACGTCGTTACCGTCGACGCGGATCGCGGGGATGCCGTAACCGATTGCCCGATGTGAGATGGGCGTGCGTGACTGGAGGGATACCGGTTCACTGATTGCCCACTGGTTGTTCTGGCAGAAGAAGACAACGCCGACACGGAAACTGGCGGCAAATCCCATCGCCTCGGCGATGTCGCCCTGACTTGTGGCGCCGTCGCCGAAGTACGCGATCGTTGCGATCTCGGCGCCGTCCAGGTGTGCGCCGAGTGCGTATCCGGTGGCGTGCAGCCCTTGGGAGCCGACGACGATCGCCGGATTGGTGACGTTGAATTGTTCTGGATCCCAACCGGAATGGGAGATTCCTCGCCACATGGTGGTCAGCAATTCGGGGGGAACACCCCGGCAGTACGCGACGGCATGTTCGCGGTAGCTGGTGAACGCGAAGTCGTCTGGGGCGAGCGCTCTCGCGGAACCGACCTGGGCGGCTTCTTGGCCTAGCATCGGAGCCCACAAACCGATTTCGCCTTGACGCTGCAGGGCAACAGCTTCGGTGTCGATTCGGCGACTCACGACGAGATCGCGATACAACGACAGCAGTTCGTCAGGCCCGATGTCTGTTATCAGGCGGTCGAATTCGGGACGGCACACTCGTGCGCCGTTCGGTTGGATGAGTTGGACCGGATAATCGAGGTTGTCGATCATCTTCGCTCACCTCGGTTTCTGCTCATGCCCGGCGCGCCTCGTGAGTACGCCGCACAATCCCGATGTGTTGTATGCAGTTGTCGCTCTACCATCAGGATCCCCCTGATTGGGAAATCCGCAAGTATTTTCACTGCCGTATCAAGACCTGAACTGCGAACTGGCGAGTAACAAACGTGTCGGTACGGCCAACCGATCGGACTTCAACCGCTAGCATCGGTGCGGTGACTGCAGTCGGTTTGAACGAAGAAGCTGTTTCCGCGTGGATCGCCGAACTGGGGGTCGGCGCCACGACACCACTGACTTTCGAGAGGATCGGTAACGGGCAATCGAACCTGACCTACTCCGTGACGGATGCGGGCGGAGGACGGTGGGTACTGCGCAGACCTCCACTCGGCACGTTGTTGGCTTCCGCGCACGACGTCGTTCGCGAGCACCGCATCCTGTCCTCGCTCCAGGGAACCAAAGTGCCGGTTCCGAAGATCCTCGGCATCACGGAAGATACGGAGATCACGGACGCTCCGCTGGTCCTCATGAGCTACATCGACGGCGTTGTGATCGACGGCGTTCCGGTGGCTCAGAAGTTGACCGAGGACGAGCGTCGCGCGGTCGGCTTGGCGATGCCCAAAACCCTCGCCAGCATCCACGGAGTTGACCTGGAAGAGACCGGGCTGGACGACCTGGCCAGCCGCAAGCCCTTTGCCGAGCGTCAGCTCAAGCGGTGGTCGGCGCAGTGGGAGAAGTCGAAGACCCGCGATGTTCCGGATGTCGACCGATTGGCCGAGATTCTGCACCGAAACATTCCGGAACAGAACGAAGTGACGTTGGTTCACGGCGACTTCCACCTCAACAACGTCATCACCGATCCGGCCGAGGGGCGCATCGTTGCCGTCGTCGACTGGGAGCTGTGCACGTTGGGGGAGCCGCTCGCGGACCTCGGTGCGCTACTCGCGTACTGGCCGGAAGCCGGTGACAAGGTTGCCGGTCCGTTCATGGCGTCCACGCTGGAAGGCTTCCCGAACCGTGACGAGCTGGTCGCTGCCTACGTCGAGGCGACTGGCCGCGACGTGTCAGCGGTCGGATACTGGCACGTACTCGCTCTGTGGAAGCTCTCGATCATCGCGGAGGGCGTGCTGCGACGCATCCTCGACGATCCGCGCAACAAGGCCGAGCACGGCGGCCCGACCGTCGCGCTGATCGACGGAATCGTTGCACGCGCCGTCTTGACGGCAGATCAGCTCGGCCTGAGCTAGTTTTCGGTCAAGGTCCCGGCTGCCGATCTGATGGCCGCCGGGATCTCCACCGGCTTACGGGTGTCGGCGTCGACGTAGACGTGCACGAAGCGCCCGGTCGCGGCAGGTTCCCAATGGCCGCTTTCGACCTCGTGGAATATCGCCAGCGCGTAGACGATGCTCTTGGTGCCGAGCTTCTCGACGGAGATACCCACCTGCAACTGCTCGGGGAACGACAGCTCGCTCAGGTACCGGCACGACGTCTCGGCGACGACGCCGATGGCAGGCAGGGTGCGGATGTCGGTTCCAGTGGAAGACATCAGCCAGGCGTTGACCGCGGTGTCGAAGTACGAGTAGTAGGTCACGTTGTTGACGTGGCCGTAGTGATCGTTGTCGTCCCACCGCGTCGGGACGGGCCAGAGAACGGGAAACTCGCTGATCGACGGGGGCGTCTGCGCTGTGCTCACGGCTTCGACTGTAGTGAGGACTTTCGCGAGAGTGAGGGCAGGGTGGTGCCCTGTAGGACTGCACGCACGATCAGCCCCACCAACAGTGCCCAGAATGCCGAACCGATTCCCAGGATACTGACCCCGGATGCGGCGATCAGAAACGTGACCACGGCGCCTTCACGTTCACTCGCCTCGCTCAGCGCCGACGTGAGGGCGCCGGCAAGCGTTGCCAGGAGCGCCAGTCCGGCAACAGTTTCCACGACTCCGGCCGGTGCGGCGGCTACCAGAGCGGCCACCGCGGCCGCGCCGGCAGCGAGAACGAGATACGCCCAGCCTGCGGTGAAGGCAGCGATCCATCGACGTTTGGGATCCGGATGTGCGGTGGGGGCGGCGGCCAGGGCTGCGCTGATCGCCGCGAGGTTGATCGCATGGCCACCGGCCGGTGCGCCGACGATGGTGCCGATACCCGTCACGATCATCGACGGTCGCCAGGGAACGGTGTATCCGAACGAATTCATCACGGCCACACCGGGAATGTTCTGCGAAGCCATCGTGACGATGTAGAGGGGAATCGCAATGCCGATCATTGCCTGCCAGGTCCACGACGGCGCGGTGAGATCGATGCGGGGAATCATGGCGCCGGCGTCGAGCACTCGATCCGACGTGACGAGGCTGATCCCGATCACGACCGCGGCGGTGAGGAACGCGAGCGGAACCGCCCATCGCTTGGAGAAGCGCTGCGCGGCAAGCCAAACCAGGATGACGGGCGCGACCGCTGCGGGGGCGTCCCGGACGGCGATGATCGGCGCCAGGCACAACGGCATCAGAACCCCGGCGAGCATCGCCTGCGCGAGGGGCGTCGGGATTGCCGAGATGATCCTTCCGAGCGTCGGCCACAGTCCGGTCAGAACAATCGCGATTCCGACGACGATGAATGCTCCGACCGCCGCCGGCCACCCACCCTCGACGGCTCCCGCGCCGGCGAGCAGAGCGGCACCGGGCGTCGACCAGGCCAGGGTGATCGGCATCCGATACCGGCGTGAGAGCCAGAGCATTCCCAACGCTTGGGTCACACACAGAACCAGCAGTCCGGACGCCGCCTCGGTTGCGTCCGCACCGACAGCCGCGAGGCCGGTGAGCACCACCGCGAACGAACTGGTGAAGCCGACGAGGGCCGTGACGATGCCTGCGCTCATCGGTTGCGAGTTGCTGCGAACGGCTTCCGGTTCGGTGGTATCTGTGGAGTCCGACATGGTCAGTGATTCTGCCCGACCCGCCCCAGACCCGATTTACCTGTCCGGTCGGATGGGTGAGGTGACCGCTTTGCCGTAGATGAGGTGCGTTTGGGCGTGCCAGACCTCGGGATGTGCGGCGAGGTGGTCGATCAATACCCGTTGTAGATGAGCGCTGTCACGGACCGCGACGTGGAGGAAGAAGTCCTCGGGCCCCGAGACGTTGAAGAGCGCAAGCGTTTCCGGCAGCGCTAGCGCGTCGGCGGTGAACCGGTCGACGAGGTCGCGGCGGTGTGGTCGCAATTGAACGGCGATGATCGCCTGCATCGACCGGCCAACGGCTGCCGGATCGACAACCGCATGGATGCCGCTGATCGTGCCGTTGGCGCGTAGGCGTCGTACGCGCTCGTGGCACGAGGACGTCGCCAAACCGACTCGATCGGCCAACACCTTGTTGGTGATCGACGCGTCGTTCTGCAATTCGGCCAAAATCTTCCAGTCCACCGGATCCAGAGGCTCATTCTTCGTCATCTGCCGAACTATATCCGGAGTCGTTTTGAACTTCCCGGATCCAGTTGCACACTCCTGGCATGAACATGTGCCTCGAATCAGCTCGGGTGTGAGGTATTTCGGATGAGTGTCGGTCAATGGCTCGCTTTCGGCTCCCTGCTATCCATCGTCCTGTTCACGCCGGGACCGGATTTTGTCCTGATCCTGCGTCATTCTCTAGCAGATCGTCGGACCGGCGCGGTGGTGGCCGCCGGTGTGATTTCCGGGCTCTTCGTTCACACCGCTGCCGCGTCACTGGGTCTCTCCGCCCTTGTGGCAACACGGCCGCAGTTGCTCTCTGCGCTCACATACGCCGGGGCGGCATATCTGACCTGGCTCGGCATCTCCGCGATTCGAAGTGCTTTCAAAGCCCGAGCCTCGGACGAGGGAATTCCGGCAGCGAAAGAACCGATCGCGGTCACCACGGCATTTCGCTACGGCTTCCTCTCGAACCTGCTGAATCCGAAGGCGCTGTTGTTCTTTCTCGGGCTACTCCCGCAATTCATCGAGCCGGGTGAAGGCGCAGGGCTGCGGACGTTGATGTTGGCGGGCGCGACGGTGGTCGCCGCGGCACTGTGGTGGGCGATCGTGGTGGTGTTGGCGGCCGGAGCCGGCAAGAAGCTGCGTCGTCCTGGCGTCGGCAAGCGAATCGACGTGGTGACGGGAGTGTTGTTGGTGGGTCTCGGTGCCTTCTTCGGGGTTGCATGAGTGGTCGTGTCAGGATGGGTTCATGACACGTCCCGTGCTGATCGACGTCGAAGAACTGTCCGCTCTCATCGAGGCCGGCGCTGCGCCGCGATTGCTCGATGTCCGATGGGCGCTGGGTGATTCGAACGGCGAGCAGCATTTTCGCGACGGCCATATTCCCGGTGCGGTATTCGTGAACCTCGACGAGGAACTTGCCTCGCCGCCGTCGCCGGGCAAGGGAAGGCATCCGCTGCCGAGTCTCGAAGACCTGCAGGCCGCGGCGCGTCGTTGGGGAATCGACGACGGTGATTCGGTGGTGCTTTACGACGCCACCGGCAACACGGCCTCTGCTCGTGGTTGGTGGCTGCTGCGGTGGGCCGGACTCTCGGATGTCCGACTGCTCGACGGCGGGCTGCAGGCCTGGGAGTCCGCAGGACTGCCGTTGGCGGCCGGTATCGGCGAGTCCGTCAGCCCGGGCGACGTGACTTTCACCGGCGGCAACATGCCGACTGTCGACATCGACGGTGTCGGCAACTGGACGAGCGAGGGCGGTGTCCTTCTCGACGCCCGAGCCGGGGAGCGGTACCGCGGCGAGGTCGAGCCGATGGATCCCGTCGCAGGGCACATCCCCGGTGCGGTGAACGCGCCGACCGCCGAGAACATCACCGGCGACGGGCGATTCCTGGATACGACCCACCTGCGTGAGCGATTCGCCGGACTGGGCGTCGGAGACAAGGTGGCGGTGTACTGCGGATCCGGAGTGACTGCCGCGCACGAGATCGCGGCGCTCGCGATCGCTGGTTACGACGCGACGCTGTTCCCGGGCTCGTGGTCACAGTGGTCCAACGACAGCACTCGCGCCGTCGACACCGGAGCCTGAGTCAGCTCTTGGTGCGATCGATGAATGACGGCACGAGAAACCACAGTGCCGTGAACATGATCGCGGCGCACGCTGCCAAAACCTTTGCGGCAACTCCGCCGACGGCGACCTCGGCGATCAACAGGACCGTGCCGGTCATGGAGGCGGCCAGAAAGGCTATGCCGCACAGGGCGAATCGGTTGGCCACGGGCAATATGTTCTCGCGGTGCCCACGGCGGAAAAGCATGCGATGCCAGACCGCGGGTGCCATCAGGAACCCGAACGAGATGGCAACAAGGATCACCGTCACCAAGTGGATGCCGCGGATGTACGCCGACGCTTCCTCGTAGCGTTCGGTGAATGCCACGGCTAGCAGGAAGGCAAACAGGATCTGCACACCAGAGAGCGCGACGCGCAGCTCTTGCAACAACTCGTTGAAGTTCCGCGCGAGTTGTTGAGGTGGAGTCTCCCCGGTCTCGTTCACGGCGACGTGGTTCCTACGCCCGTGAGTATTCCGACGCTCGCTGGATCTGCTCCGCGCTCGGACGCACACCGGTGTAGAGCACGAACTGCTCGGCGGCCTGAAGGGCAATGACTGACGCTCCTGTGATCGCCGTTTTGCCGAGTTCGGTCGCCAACGCGATCAGTGGCGTCTTCGCAGGCATCGCGACGACGTCGAAGACGACATCGGCTGCGCGCACTGCGTGCTCGGGGAACGACAGTGCATCTGCTTCTGCGCCGCCGGACATACCGATCGGGGTGGCGTTGATCAGCACACCTGGACGAAGCTCACCGAGTTCGGCCTGCCAGTCGAAGCCGTACTGCTTCGCAAGCGATGACCCCACTTGCTGGTTGCGGGCGATCACGGTGACGTCGGTGAATCCGGTGTCGCGCACCGCGGCGACGACTGCTTTTGCCATGCCACCGCTGCCGGCGACAGCGACGGACAGGCTCGTGTCGACGTTGTTGTCACGCAGTAGATCGGCCACCGCCTGATAGTCGGTGTTGTAGGCGTGCAGCACTCCGGACTCGTTGACGATCGTGTTGACGGAGTCGATGGCGCTGGCCGAATCATGCATGACGTCGATGTGCTCGATGACCTGTTCCTTGAACGGCATCGACACCCCGCAGCCTCGAATCCCGAGTGCTCGGATGCCGCCGATCGCGGCTGGCACGTCTTCGGTGGTGAAGGCTTTGTAGACGAAGTTCAGGCCCAATTCCTCGTAGAGGTAATTGTGAAATCTGGTGCCGATGTTGCTCGGTCGCCCGGAGAGCGACATGCACAGGAGCGTGTCCTTGTTGAGGTCGACGGTCATCGTTCCCACTCTAATCGCGAGTTCGGAGTAGTTCTTGATGGAGGAGTGCACCCATCCGGATGGCCCGCAGCGCCGAATGTCGGGTATCCGATCGAAGCACCACTCGCACCGACAGAGCCGAGACGACATGGTCACACAGAACATCGACGAGCACCCGAGCACCGAATCTCGTCCACCGCGTCGTAGATGGGCTGCTCACGCGATCTCCGGGGTCTTGGCCGCGGCTGTCGTCCTGGGCGTCGGTGAACTGGTTGCGTTGCCGATCAACCCGGACGCGTCGCCCTTCTACGCGGTAGGTGCGACTACCGTCGACCGAACGCCGGCGTGGGCTCGCGAGTTCGCGATCGACACTTTCGGTACCAATGACAAGCCGGCGCTGTTCATCGGAATGTCGATCTTGATCGTTCTGCTCGGTGCGGTGGCCGGGCTCCTGGAACGGCGACGCCGCCCGATCGGCAGTGTCATCCTTGTTCTTCTGGGCGCGGTTGGTGTGTATGCGGCGATGCAGCGCCCGACTGCCGACGCGATGTACGTGTTCCCGACACTGGTCGGTGTGGTGGCGGGCGTCGCAACCTTGCGGTTGCTGATCACACAACTCGAAGTGCCGCTCTCGCCGGGCGTCGCCGACTCGTGGTTGCCTCGTCGTCAGTTCCTCCTGCTTGCGGGTGCGGCGTTGGCAGTGGCTGCGGCAGCGGGTGCGGCCGGGAAGTTCGTGGGGCAGAGAATCGCCGGAGCAGTAGCGAATCGTGAAGATTTTGTCGTGCCCACCGCCGCTGACCCGGCGCCGCCGATTCCGGCGGGTGCGGACATCGCGATTGCGGGTGCGTCGACATACATCACGCCCAACGACGACTTCTACCGAATCGACACTGCACTCCTCGTTCCGCAATTGACGACGGATTCGTGGGAACTGCGGATTCACGGAATGGTGGACCGCGAGATGACGTTGTCGTTCGACGATCTGGTAGCGCGAACGCCCATCGAGCGAGTCATCACGCTGACGTGTGTCTCGAACGAGGTGGGCGGCGTTCTGGCCGGGAACGCGAAGTGGATCGGTTATCCCATGAAGGACCTGCTCGACGAAGTCGGTGTCCATCCCGACGCCGACATGCTCCTCTCGACCAGCGTCGACGGCTTCACAGTCGGCACCCCGGTCGAGATAGTCACCGACGGCCGTGACGCGATTCTCGCCGTGGCGATGAACGGTGAGCCGTTGCCGTTCGAGCACGGCTATCCCGTTCGGCAGGTCGTTCCCGGTCTGTACGGTTTCGTCTCCGCCACCAAGTGGGTGACGGAGTGGGAACTCACGCGTTTCGACAAGGTCGAGGCCTATTGGACCCAGCGCGGTTGGGGTGCGCAGGCACCGATCAAGACGTCCTCGCGTATTGAGGTGCCGGCAGCTCTGGCTCCCATCGAGCCGGGCCAGGTGCTGGTGGCGGGAACGGCCTGGGCGCAGCATCGCGGGATCGAGAAGGTCGAGGTTCGCGTCGACAACGGTGAATGGCAACCGGCGACACTGGCGCAGGAGTACTCGATCGACACCTGGCGTCAATGGTCGTGGATGTGGGATGCAGGCTCGGGTTTGCACACGGTGCAGGTCAGAGCGACGGATCTGGACGGGAACGTTCAGGTGGAAGAGCGCACTCCGCCGATTCCCGGTGGCGCCACGGGATGGCACACCAGGTCGTTCACCGTGAAGTGACGTCGGAATCCGAATGAGGTTCGGTATACAGACGAACAACGCGCTGAGCCATCCATCCGGCGATCAGGGTTCGCAGGCCGAAGTCGAACGTGTCGTCGGTTCGCAGTGGGGTCGTAGCCTCGCGCGTGATCTCGCTCGGGTTGGAGGATTGGGTCCATGCGACATCCGGCGTCGAGAGTTTCACGACTGATCCGAGAACCAGACTGTCCAGCGTGGAGATTGCGTGACGAGTGTCGGCCGAATCGAAACCCCCGTCCGAAAAAGCCTGAACCAGTGCAGTATCGATATCAAAAGTTACCTCGGTGCGGACGCTGCGGGTCATGAGTAGCGGGATGAGGCGCCAGTGCTCGACCGCAGCTCGGCGATAGGCCCACCCCCACGCGCTGATCCGTTCGCTCCATCCTGCCGGTGGGTGGGGGACAGAGATCGACGACATCACGCGGATGCGCATGAGTTCGACGATCTCGGATCGACCCGAAATATGTGTGTAGAGCGAAGACGGAGTCACGTTCAATTGCTTGGCGATCCCGGGCATGGTGAAGTCGCCGGTCGCGTCGACAGCATCCAGAGCCGCGTCGGTGATGTTTCGCGTGGACAGTATCGGCTGGGTGGGACGCGGCATCGATTCTCCTGGTGAGGGATTCGTCAGCAATCTCGGACTTCATCGAGTGATGACAACTCCTTGATTTCGGGAGCCGATATGCATCATACTAACCGAACCCTATTCGGTATGTCGGCGGAATCTTCCGGCGATCGGTACACGTCGGAGGAACATTCAATATGTCTGTCGTATGGCTGACCGGTGCAACGATCATCGACGGGACGGGCGCCGACCCGATCGAGAACTGCGCTGTTGCTGTGGAAAACGGGCGCATCAGTGCACTCGGTGGCACGCCACCCACGGGGGCGGAGGTGCTGGACTGCGCTGGGCTGACAATCACGCCCGGCCTCATCGACGCACACGTTCATCTCGGTGGATCGAGCGATCTCGCACCGAGCCTGCGGCGTCAGATCTCGGTAGCCGAGCTCGCTGCAGACATGTTCGCGACCTGCGCATCGACCCTCGACGGGGGATTCACCACTGTTCGTGACTGCGGCGGAATCGACGGTGGACTCGCCGGAGTTGTCGCCTCGGGCAAGATTCCGGGTCCGCGGATCATTCAGTGCGGCCCGATCCAGTGCCAGACCGGTGGACACGGACACCTGGCGGCCGAATGGGAGCCGACTTCGGACTGGTCCGATCATGACATCCCCGGATTACGGTGTATGTCTCTGCTTTCCGACGGTCCGCACGAAATGCGAAAGAACGTTCGCGAGACGTTCCGCAGGGGTGCGGACTTCCTCAAACTGTGTGTTACCGGGGGAGTGGTATCCACTCATGACAAGCTCACCGATACCCAGTTCACGGTCGACGAGATCGAAGTTGCCGTCGAGGAAGCCAATGCGCGCGGTACCTATGTCACGGTGCATGCCCACAACAACGAGGGAATCCGAAACGCTGTCACTGCCGGCGCGAAATGCGTCGAGCACGGCTCAGGTATCGACGACGAGACTGCCAAGTTGATGGCCGAGCACGACGTCGCGTTGGTGCCGACGTTGGCTGTGGTGCAGGCACTCTCGGACAGCGCGGCGTCAGCAGGTCTACCCGAATCGATTTCGGCTCGGATCGGCCAGATGATGCAGGGTCAGATCGACGGGCTTCTTGCTGCTCGAAATGCCGGCGTCAGAGTGGGGCTGGGATCGGACCTCATCGGTACCGATCAAACGGGCCGGGGAATGGAGCTAGTCCTGCGCGCCAAGGTCGAAACCCCGATGGACGCATTGGTTTCCGCTACCCGGATCAACGCCGACATTCTCGGTATCGCCGACGAGGTCGGCACCATCGAAGTCGGCAAGTTCGCCGACCTCGTTGCCTTCCGCGGCAATCCGTTGACGGATCCCTCGATCTTTGCCGATCGTGAGCGGATCGCACTCGTCATCCAGAGTGGGCGAGTGGTGAAGGACGGCCGGTAGCTCAACAGCGAGTGGCGAGGTCCGTCAGGGCCGAATGATCAGCTCGGCTGACTGGTAAGCCATAGGAAATCGCGACGGTCAAGTACTTGCCGGCGTAAAAGCATCGGTACGCAGGATCGGGCGGCAACCACTCACTGGGCGTGCTGTCGCCTTTCGACTGGTTGTCGGGGCCGTTGACGGCCAACAGGTTCAGAGACATGTCGTTCGCGAACCTCATCCGAAGCGCGGGCGTCCAGGAGTTCGCGCCGAAGTCCCAGGCGGCGGCGAGTGGGAAGACGTGGTCGATCTGGACGGACTTGGCCTGGCTGCGTTCGAATTCGATGCGATCACCGGAGTACGGGTCGGTCATCGCGCCCGACAGTACGACGCAGTCACGTGTTCCCGGTTTGAACACCACGTCCGAGAGATCTTGGGCCAGAACGTTGTTGCGGGTATCGCACCCGTCGTGGCCACCTGGAGCGTCCTGGTCGTCGGACCAAGCGGGGCCGAAGACGCAAGCCTCGCCGTTACCGCAGCCGCGCTCGTATCCACCCGGATGTGGGCGGGTGTCGACAATCGCTGTCCGGGACAGCAGCGATTCGAGCTCCGATCGTGTCGGGCTGCCCGGGGCCGACTCGAGACGCTCGTCCCCGAACCATCCGCAGGACGCGACGAGACATACGAGCACGAGCGTCGACAGGATCGCAGATAACCGTGCAACCACCTGTGCCCCCGTCCGTCGTAGACGGTGATTCAACGCCGCCCGTCGTAGACGGTGATTCAACGCCGTCCGTCGTAGACGGTGATTGAACCATCGTGGGCCGACAGGAATCAGCCGAACTCGATCACCACTTTGCCGGCGGCATGGCCGTCTTCGACTGCAGCGAGCGCTTCCCCAGCGCGGGAGAATGGGTAACGGCCGGACACGGACGGGTCGAGGGTCCCGTCGGCCACGAGCGCCGCGACCTCCGTGAATACTGCTGTAGTTCTTCGGCGTTCGACACCGCCGCCGCCGAGTCGGCTCGCCGCCAGAGGATCGGCGATGCTCAGGATCGGCGCGTCCGGTCGGGCGAGCTCAGCGCCGCGAGTGAGAGTGTCCCCGCCGACCAGGTCGAAAACCGCGTCCACTCCGCCTGGGGACAACGCGGACACTTCGCCTGCAAAGGCGTCTCCCGACGCAACCCACCGTGCTCCCGCTCCCTCGATCGCGGTTCGCTTGGACTCACTCGCGACGCCGATGACGTCGATGCCGCGAGACACCGCAAGCGCGGTCGTGCTTCGACCAACGCCGCCGCCGGCACCGAGGAGCAGGAGTGTTGCCCCGGGTTTCAGATCCAGACCGTGGAGAGCGTCGTAAGCCGTTCCCGCCGCAACCGTCAGCACCGAGGCATCGGCCCAGGACACGGTCGGCGGCTTGTGTGCTGTCGAGGAGACGTTGAGCAATGTCGACGCGGCGTAGCCGCCGAAGCCGGTAGCGGTAGCGCCGAACACTTCGTCGCCGACCTCGAACTCGGTGACCCGCGGACCTACTCCGATGACAACACCGGACACTTCGCGGCCCAGAACCGCAGGCAGCGTCACCGGGACAGTATCTTTTCGAGTACCCGCGCGAACTTTCCAGTCAGCGGGGTTGACGCCCGCCGCTCGGACCGACACCAGCAGTTGGCCGGCACCGGGCGGGGGCAAGGTGACGTCGAAGTAGGACTGTGTGTCGGGTCCGCCGTACTCGGTGAAGCCGTATGCCGTCGTCATGCCTGCCAGCCTATTGCCCGGTAGGCGGGAAGTGGTGTCGGTGGCACCTGATTGGATGGTCGGATGCTGCATGGACTCTGGTCACCGGGATCGGGGCTCAAACTGTGGGTCGACGGGCACGACGGTGCCGGGACCGACGATCCCCGTGATCCGGTCAGTGCTGTCCTGCATCGCAAGTTCCGTCATCGTGTGAATGTCGCTATGCCGCCCGTACCTGGCGGGCCTTTGCAGAGTGAGTACGCAGCTGTTGCGTTAGCGCCGCCGGACGCAGTCGATCTCCTGCTGCGGTTCAAGGCCGACGATCAGCGAATTGCGGGAGACCTGCACTTTCTCGTACATGTGGCGCGAGGAATAGACCGGTGGGTGCGCGCCGGACGGGTGGTCCCCGCACTGACGCGGGCTGAAGGAAGTTGGTGGCCACGCTGGCAGTTGTCGGTGGGGGAACGCCAGCGCGCCTGGATCGGCGAACTGGTAGTGGCGATGCCGCCGGTGCAGCGGGCGGTCGGTTCGCCGAGGGCGACGATCGAAGACATCACGAACGAACTCACGGACCCGATCGTCCGTCGTGCTCTCGGGGACTCGCATCCGGTGGTGCAGACCCCGCTGTGGCAGGCCGTGTTGTCCGGGGATGCTTTCGACGACGTGTCGGTACGAGCGGCCGAGGGACTCGCCGAATGGGGGTCGACGTTCACCGCCGGAGAGCCGGACCTGGTTCTGCGGCTGATCGAGCCTGAACTCGACGACAATTCCGATCCCGACGACGATGCGCTGTGGCGTCTGCACGTGTGTTTGCGTCCTGAAGGTGAAGCGCCCGAACGTGTTCGACTGCACCGGGCCGATCCCAAACGTATCCAGCTCGGCAGCCGCAAACTCGAAGAGGCAATCAAGGCTTACCCACGTTTTCGCGACGTGCCGCGCGACGAGGACAGTCTCGACCTGTTGCTGCCCACTCCTGTAGTGATGGACCTGGTCGGACACGGCGCGATAGTCCTGCGAGAGCGAGGGATCACGCTGCTGCTTCCGCGTGCCTGGAACGTGGTGTCTCCATCCCTGCGTGTGCGGGTGACCTCGGCGGCGTCTCCGATCGTTGCGGAGAATCGTACGGTCGGTATGGACCAATTGCTGGAATACGATTGGGAATTGGCGCTCGGAGACAAGGTACTCACCGCCGAGGAAATGACCCGACTGGTCGATGCGAAGTCCGATCTGGTCCAGTTGCGCGGCGAGTGGGTTCAGGCGGACAAAGACGTCCTGGCCCGCGCGGCTCGTTTTGTCAGTCAGCGGCATTCGAGCGGGGACCGAGCGATCGTCGATCTGATCAAGGACTTGATCGCCGACGACCTCAAAGACCTGCCGGTCGAGGAAGTGAAGGCAACCGGATGGGCCTCTGCACTGCTCGACCAGTCGGTGGCTCCGCGGCAGGTCGCGGTACCGTCGACGGTCAACGCGACTTTGCGTCCGTATCAACGACGCGGTCTCGACTGGTTGGCGTACATGAGTGCTCTCGGGCTCGGCGCTGTTCTGGCCGACGACATGGGTCTGGGTAAGACGCTGCAACTGTTGGCGTTACTTGCGCACGAGAAGTCCAAGACAGCAACCCTTTTGGTGTGCCCGATGTCGGTTGTGGGTAACTGGCAGCGTGAATCGGCGCGATTCGTGCCGAGCTTGCGCGTCTACGTTCATCACGGTTCGGATCGCGCTACCGGGGCGGAGTTGGAACAGGCAGTTCGTGAGAGTGACCTCGTGATCACCACCTACGCGCTCATGACCCGCGACGTCGCGGCCCTCAAGGATCTCGACTGGCGGCGCGTAGTGCTCGACGAGGCTCAACACATCAAGAACGCCAAGACATCTCAGGCCCGCGCTGCTCGCAGCATCCCCGCGGATCATCGCGTTGCTCTGACCGGAACGCCGGTGGAGAACCGACTGGACGAGCTGCGGTCAATCCTCGATTTTGCCAATCGCGGTGTACTCGGCTCGGAGCAGATGTTCCGCAAAAGGTTTGTCGTACCGATCGAGCGGGAAAAAGATCAGCTTGCCGTCTCGCGACTGCGAGCCGTCACGTCCCCCTTTGTGCTGCGGCGCGTGAAGACCGATCCCGCCGTGATCGCGGATCTCCCGGAGAAGTTGGAGATGACGGTTCGAGCGAATCTCAGCGAAGAGCAGGCCGCGTTGTACCGCGCCGTGGTGGACGAGATGATGGCGCAGATCAAGGGGACGGAAGGGATGAAGCGCAAGGGCGCCGTCCTGTCTGCGCTGACCAAACTCAAACAGGTGTGCAATCATCCCGCGCACTTCCTGCGCGACGGTTCGCCGGTGATGCGCCGCGGGCAACACCGTTCGGGAAAGCTCGGACTGGTCGAGGACATCGTCGAGTCGGTCATCGGCGACGACGAGAAGGTTCTGTTGTTCACACAGTTTCGTGAGTTCGGCGAATTGGTGGTGCCGTACCTGGCCGACCGGTTCACCACCGAAGTTCCGTTTCTCCACGGCGGAGTGTCGAAAGCCGGGCGCGACGCCATGGTCGAGGCATTCCAAGGTGAAGGCGGCCCGCCCATCATGGTGCTCTCGCTCAAGGCCGGCGGCACGGGTCTGAATCTCACGGCGGCCAACCATGTGGTTCACCTCGACAGATGGTGGAACCCGGCGGTAGAGAACCAGGCGACGGACCGTGTCTTCCGCATCGGTCAGAGAAAGAACGTTCAGGTACGCAAGATGGTGTGCGTCGGAACCTTGGAAGAGCGAATCGACACGATGATCGCGAGTAAAAGTGAACTCGCCGAACTTGCAGTCGGGACCGGTGAGAACTGGGTGACGGAGATGAGCGTCGAGCAATTGGACGAGTTGTTGCGACTCGGCGACGACGCGGTGGGCGAATGAGTCCGCGCGGCAAGGGCCCCGATTTCAGCGAGTACACCGGGTCCCGACGGCGAGCACCCGCGCCGGTCAAACCTCGTCCAGCGTTCGGGAGAACATTCTGGGGCAAGGCTTTTGTCCGCGTCGTCGAAGAGATCGGCGACAAACCTCGTGTCACGCGTGGGCGAACGTATGCGCGTTCGGGTCAGGTTTTGGCGCTCGACATCGAACCGGGAGTGGTGACGGCCGAGGTTCAGGGCAGCCAACTTCAACCGTTCGTTTCCACGCTGTCGATCGACACTCTTGATCAATCGGATATCGACGACATCATCACCAAGATCCGCCGAGTGCCGGGAAGCCTTGCCGCGCTGGTGTCCGGCACTGTCCCGGACATGCTTGCTGCCCAACTGATACCGGACGGCCCGTCGGCTTTCCGATTCGACTGCACCTGCCCCGATGTCGGCTGGCCGTGCAAACACGCTGCGGCCGTGGCGTTCTTGACCGCGGAGCGAATCGACACCGATCCGCTCAGGTTGCTGAGACTTCGCGGGGTCGACCTGGAGCAGTTGATCGGGGGAGTAGAAGACGAGTCGACTGTTTCGGTGGACGTCGAGAATTGGTTCGGAATCGCGGCTGCCCTCCCTGCGCTACCGAAGGTGCCTTTTCGCGCGGCGATCGACGATCTGGATATCAGGCGGTTGCGCGAGGCGGTTGCGGCATTGGGATTGGACATGGCTCAGCAGAACGTCGCCTTGGACGAAATACGGTCCATCTACCGACGGTTGGACGGTTGAAATCGGACAACTCCGGACTGGTGCTAGTTTCCTGTCGTAAATTCCAGTATCGTTAATTGGACCGGTCCGGTCGGGACCTGCCTGCGATTTCAGGTCGTTGTCGTCGGCGAATAGACGACTATTCATTTCTCGGAGGGACAGTCGCTGTGATGCCCGTTCATTTGCGCGACAGCGCAATACCCAAACACGAACAGTTGCGCACCATTCTCCTGCGCAAGTGCACCCAAGAACTCCAGCCTGGCGACTTGATGACCAGCGAGCGAAACCTGATGCAGGACTACGGCGTCAGTCGGATCACCGTTCGCGAGGCAATCGGGCAACTGGTCAATGACGGACACCTCGTTCGCGTGCGTGGCAAGGGAACCTTCGTTGCGCACCGTGCTGTCCAATCCAAGCTGCACCTTGCATCCTTCACCGAGGAAATGCGCGCCCAGGGGCATCACCCCACGACGGTGGTCCTGGTCAGCGAACAGGGGCCGGTCCCCGAAAATACTGCTGCCGCACTGAATATGCGACCGGGTTCCGACGGTTACCACGTCAAGCGCTTGCGCCTTGCCGACGGCGAGCCGGTGAGCGTGGACGACGGCTGGTTCAATCCCGAACTGTTGCCGGGTTTACTCGACATGGACTTGACGGGTTCGATCTATCGGGCAACCGCCGACAAGTACGACAAGCCGATCGATCGGGCAGAGCAGACAGTCAGTGCCGATGGTGCCAGTACGGAGATCGCGACTCTCCTGGGCACTCGTAAGGGCGCTCCGGTTCTGTACTTCGATCGAGTGTCGTTCAGCGAGATCGCACCGGTCGAGCACACTCGCAGTTGGTACCGATCCGACCGCTACCAGTTGCAGATGGAAGTCCAGGGCCAAGCGCGGCCCAAAACGCGCGGCGACCAATAGTCATCGTTCGAAGCGAAAGGGCGAGCACACCTTCCGGTGTGCTCGCCCTTTGCGTTACGCCGACCAGTCGAACAGAGTGTCGCCAGTGGCGACGTCCCCACCGACGGAAGGGGATTCGACGGTGTCCGGTTTGGAATCCATCACGACTACCGGGCAGATCGCCGAGTAACCGGTCGTGTCGATGTGCGCTGGATCGAAGCTGACGATGGGATCACCGGCATTGACGGTGTCACCCTCGGCGGCGATGAGGGTGAATCCGTCGCCTTCGAGCTTGACCGTGTCGATGCCGATATGGACCAGCACGCCGGTGGCTTTCTCGCCGAAGATCACGAACGCGTGGGGGTGAAGTTTCAGGATCTTTCCGCTGATCGGCGCCACGACCGTGAGTGGGCCCTGACCGCGAGCGGGTTCGATCGCGACGCCCGAGCCGACCATCTGCTGAGCGAACACCGGGTCCGGTACGTCAGCGAGTGCGACGACCCGACCGGGGAGCGGGGCGAGGACGACCGTCACAGGATGTCCTCGATGTCCTCGGCAAGGGTGTCGGCCTCGGGCCCGACGATGACCTGGACAACCGTTCCGGCCTTGAGTACGCCGTGTGCGCCGGCAGCCTTGAGAGCGGACTCGTTCACCTTCGCTCCGTCCTTGACCTCGGTACGCAGGCGGGTGATGCAAGCCTCGATCTCGACGATGTTCTCTGCGCCGCCGAGGCCTTTGATGATTGCTTCCGCTTTCGACATTTGCTGCTCCTGATTGTCGGGTTGGTCGTGATCGTTGAACGGTCGTACAGGTGGGCTGACTAGTTGCTGGTCAAGGCTATCCCGGTTACGTATGTCACATTTGGGTGTTGACAACTCGCCTCCACCAGGTAAAACTACAACTGGTTATGACCGGACAGTACCCGTTGGAAGTCCGGCTCCACAACAGTTTCGACAAAACGGTTTCGGCCTCACTTCCGAGCAAGAACCGTGACCTGCATTTTCACGAAACCTGCACGTGTACGACACCCGAATTTCCAGAACCAGCGGCCGATCGCGACGCGGCCCGGCGAACGAAGAAGGTCCTTGATGACTCTCGAAGACACCCCGAAGAAGGAATCGAAAGTGTTCGCCGGGGTTCAACGCCTCGGCCGAAGCTTGATGCTTCCGATCGCCGTTCTGCCGGCTGCGGGAATCTTGCTCCGCCTCGGCCAGGACGACCTGCTCGGGCGATTCAGTTCGATGCACAGTGCTGCTGCAGTGATCTCTGCGGCAGGACAAGCAGTCTTCACGTGGCTGCCGCTGATCTTCGCCGTCGGTATCGCGATCGGCTGGGCCAAGAAGGCCGACGGATCGACTGCCTTGGCAGCCGTCGTCGGCTACATGGTGATCGACGGCGTGTTCAAGGCGATGTCGCCGATCGTCCTCGAAGGGAAGACGGACCCGAACGGGGATCAATCCCTGATCAACTACGGGGTGCTCGCCGGTATCGTGATGGGCTTGCTGTCGGCGATCTTGTGGCAGCGGTTCTATCGAACGAAGCTTCCCGATTATCTCGGGTTCTTCAACGGGCGCAGGCTCGTTCCCATCCTGACAGCGATCACCGGTCTTGTGGTCGGTGTCCTGATGGCATTCGTGTACCCCTTGTTCAACTCCGGCCTCAACTGGGTCGGTGAAGCAGTTGCTTCCAATACCGTTGTGGGCGGCGGCATTTACGGCGCAGCGAACCGCCTCCTGATCCCCACGGGCCTGCACCACATCTTGAACTCCGCCGTGTGGTTCCTGATCGGCGACTACCAGGACGCGAGCGGTCAGATCGTTCGCGGTGACCTCAACCGGTTCTTCGCCGGCGACCCCTCCGCCGGTACGTTCATGACCGGCTTCTTTCCGATCATGATGTTCGCCCTCCCCGCTGCAGCCTTCGCAATCTGGCGTAACGCCAAGCCTTCTCAGAAGAAGCTCGTCGGCGGCATCATGCTCTCCACCGGCCTGACCGCATTCCTCACCGGTATCACCGAGCCGCTCGAATTCTCCTTCATGTTCGTCGCGTGGCCCCTGTACGTCATCCACTCGCTCCTGACCGGAACGTCGATGGCCTTGGTCAATGCGCTCGGGATTCACGACGGATTCACGTTCTCCGCAGGCTTCTTCGACTACGTGTTGAACTTCGGCAAGGCAACCAACGCATGGATGTTGATCCCGATCGGACTCGGCTACGCCGTGATCTACTACTTCCTTTTCAGCTTCGTCATCAAGAAGTGGAATCTGCGCACGCCAGGACGAGAAGAAGAGGTCGAGGTGGCTGCAGGTGAGCCCGACCCAGCGCTGCTCGAAGCCGAACTGGCACTGGCTGCCGAAGGTGACAGCCGCACCGACGCCCCGCTCGTCGCCGAACTGGAAAACAAGCTCGACAAGGAACTGGAAGGACGCTGAACATGGCGATCGCAACCACGACAATCGGATCCCGCGTCGGACTCCACGCACGACCCGCAGCGCTCTTCGCGCGCGCCGCAGCCGATCTACCGGTAGACGTCACCATCGCGCTCGGCGACGGCGAACCCGTCGATGCCTCCAGCATGTTGTCTGTCATGACTCTCGGTGCAGCATTCGGGGATTCGGTGACCTTGCGTGCTGACGGTGACGGCGCCGACGCTGCGGTCGGTTCGCTCGCAGAGCTTCTCGCATCCGAACTGGACGACGCCTGATGACGGCGAGTGTGGACAACCGCATCGCGGGTATCGGAGTGAGCGCGGGTTCGGTCTGCGCGCCGTGGTTGCGATTCTCCACGCCTGAGCCGACCTCGGCGTCGGACCCGATCACAGGCAGTCCCGAGGCGGAGCTGATCAGGATCCGTGAGGCACTGGACGCCGTCGCGGAGGAATTGCTCTCGCGTGCAAAGACAGTCGAGGGCGTCTCCGCGGAGATCCTGACGACGTCGGCTGCGATGGCGCGCGACGCGGGCATCGTGAAGGCGGCCAAGGCGAACCTGGAATCGGGGCTGCCGACCGCACACGCCGTCGCAGTTGCCTTCGACGCCTTCTGTGAAAAGCTCACGGCGCTCGGCGGGTACATGGCCGAACGGGCAACCGATCTGCGCGATCTCGGGCAGCGAGCCGTGGCCGTTCTTCGCGGGGAGCCGATGCCCGGAATCCCCACTCCCGGTTACCCGTACATACTGGTGGCGCGCGACCTCGCTCCGGCGGATACAGCGACGCTGGGCACCAGTGACGTGGTCGGATTGTTGACTGCCGAAGGAGGTCCGACCAGCCATACGGCTATCTTGGCGAAGTCGCTCGGAATCCCGGCCGTGGTCAACTGTTCGGGAACCGATCTGCTGGCGGAGGGGAAACTTCTCATCCTCGACGGCACCACCGGGACGGTCACCATCGATCCCTCGGCAGAAACGCGCGAGCGCGCTGTCCTCGAAGCATCGTTCGTGGCAGAGCAGTCGGCTTCGGCACAGGGTCCAGGACGCACGCGTGACGGGTTCGCGGTGAGGTTGTCGGCCAACATCGGAACCCTCGAGGACGCCGCGCGGGCCGGAGCGGCGGATTGCGAGGGCGTCGGACTGTTTCGTACCGAATTCTCGTATCTCGGGCGTCACGACGCACCGTCGGTGGAGGAGCAAGCACAGACGTACGCGTCGGTGCTCGGGCACTTCGCCGGACAGAAGGTGGTGGTCCGCACTCTCGATTCGGGTTCGGACAAGCCGTTGCCGTTTCTCGATCTCGGGGTCGAGGAGAATCCGGCCCTTGGTATCCGCGGGCTCCGTGTCGGCACGGTTTATCCCGACACGCTCATCAGCCAGCTCGACGCCCTCGCGGCGGCAGGCGATGCGACGGGCGCCGATCTGTGGGTCATGGCGCCGATGGTAGCTACGGCCGACGAGGCGAAAGACTTTGCAGAACTTGCGCGTTCGCGGGGGATCGGCAAGGTCGGAGCAATGATCGAGGTTCCAGCTGCAGCGTTGCGGGCGAAGGATATCCTCGAGCACCTCGATTTTGTCAGTATCGGTACCAATGATCTGAGCCAGTACACCTGCGCCGTGGATCGTATGGCCGGAGGCCTGGCGCAACTGCTCGATCCGTGGCAGCCGGCGGTCCTCGATCTGATCGCGATGGTCGGTCAGGCGGGCGCCGATGCCGGAAAACCTGTTGGTGTGTGCGGAGAATCCGCGTCGGACCCGCTGTTGGCTCCGGTTCTGGTCGGTTTGGGCGTGACGAGTCTGTCGATGTCGGTCCCGGCATTGGGCGCAGTTCGCGCGCAACTGGTCTCTCTCGATCTGGCGGTGTGCAAGGACATGGCCGCGGCGGCGCGGGGCGCGCGAAACCCGATCGAGGGTAGAGCGGCCGTCGCGCGGATTCGCGAGTCGGCATGAGTACATCAGGCTCGGCTACTGTCGGCGATCCGATCGTATTGCGGGGAACTGTGATCGGATCTCCGGCCGGGAAGATTCACGACGGAGTCGTCGTAGTGGACGGCGAAAAGATCAGTTGGGTCGGCTCGGCTGCGGACTATGTGGCGTCCACACCCGTCGTCGTCATTCCGGAACGCACCGACGCGGTGATCATGCCCGGCCTGATCGATGTCCACAGCCACGGCGCCGCGGGTGCTGGTTTCCCGAACACCGACGCCGATGGAGCGAGCCGCGCGGCGGCGCATCATTGTGAGCACGGCACGACCGGAATGCTGGCCAGCCTGGTCTCCGCACCGCGCGCAGATCTGGTGCGACAAGCAACGATGCTCGCCGATCTGGTCGAACGCGGAGAACTTCTGGGTATCCACCTCGAGGGGCCGTTCATCAACGGCGTCCGCTGCGGTGCCCAGGATCCGGCGGCGATCATTCCCGGTGATCCGGATCTGCTCGAAGCCGTGTGTGACGCCGCGCGTGGGACCGTGCGGTCCATGACCTTGGCGCCCGAGACCGAGAATTTCGAAGAGTTGCTCGCGATCATGCGTCATCGCAACATCGTGCCGAGTTTCGGTCACACCGATGCCGACGCGGCAACGACGTCGGCGCGGATCGATGCTGCGGTGCAGGGGGATTGGGCCGGACAGATCAGCGCGACCCACCTCTTCAACGGGATGCCGCCCCTGCACCATCGATCTCCGGGTCCCGTCGCGGCGTGCCTGGCGGGTGCCGCGAGAGGCGAGATGGTGGTGGAACTGATCGCAGACGGTGTGCATCTTGCGCCCGAGACCGTGTCGATGGTCTTCGACGCTGTCGGACCGGACCAGATCGCCTTGGTCAGTGATTCGATGGCCGCGGCGGGAATGGACGACGGCGACTACCAACTCGGTGCGCTCGACGTCACGGTTGCCGACGGAGTGGCAAGACTCGCGACCACCGACGGCAGTTCCGGTGCCATCGCCGGAGGGACTGCAAGATTGCTCGACGTGCTTCGCAGCACTGTCTTCGACGGCGGCGTCGCGCTGGAAGACGCTGTGGCAGCGGCAACTCGGAGCCCAGCGCGTCTGCTGGGACTTGGCGACCTGATCGGATCGCTAGCCGTGGGCTGCCGAGCCGACATCCTGATCACCGATCGTCACTTGCGCCTGGGGCGTGTACTACTCGGCGGAAAAGTCGCCGGAAAGGAAAAATCATGGAAATCGTAATTCAGCCGACACCCGCGGAGGTCGACTCGACCGTCGCGGACATCGTCGAAGGCTACGTCAGAGCCGGGGCGACGACGCTCGGTCTCGCAACGGGGTCGTCGCCGATCGGAACCTATCGTGAACTGGCAGCGAGGCATCGCGACGCCGAACTCGACTTCTCGCTGGCTCGGGCATTCCTGCTCGACGAGTACCTGGGATTGCCGAAACGCCATCCGCAGTCGTACTACTCGGTGATTCGGTCGGAGTTCGTCGATCACGTCAACCTGGATCCCGCGATGGTGTCCAGTCCCAACGGTGAAGCGCCGTGCCCGGAGCAGGAGATCGCCCGGTACGACCAGAGCATCGCGGCGGCCGGGGGAGTGGACGTGCAGTTGCTCGGCATCGGTACCGACGGCCACATCGGCTTCAACGAGCCCGGATCGTCGTTGACCTCGAGAACCCGCGTGAAGACGCTGACCGAGCAGACCCGGATCGACAACGCACGCTTCTTCGACGGTGTGGACGACGTCCCACATCACGTGCTCACCCAGGGGCTCGGAACCATCAGCGATGCAAGGCATCTGGTGATGATCGCGACCGGAGAAGGCAAGGCTGACGCGATCGCCGCTGCCGTCGAAGGTCCGTTGTCTGCCTTCTGCCCGGCTTCGGTGATGCAATTGCATCGCCATGTCACCGTCGTCATCGACGAAGCTGCGGCCAGTTCACTCAAACTTGCCGACTACTACCGGTATGCGCTCGAACACAAGCCGTCGTGGCAGTCCTTCTGACATGACGGTTCTGGAGCTGGCTGTGCAGGACGTGCGGGGGGCGAGGATCGCGCGTTCGGTGGGAGCGACTCGAGTCGAGTTGTGTGCGGCACTCGGCCCGACGGGGGGATTGACGCCCAGCATCGGAGTGATCGAGGCTGTGTCGGAAGTGGGGATCGCGGTTCACCCGCTGATCCGTCCGCGCGCCGGAGGTTTTGTGTTCTCACCCGACGAAGTGTGGGTGATGGAGCACGACGTACATGCTGCTGTGGCCGGTGGAGCTTCCGGCATCGTGATCGGCGCGCTGACAGAAGACAATTCGATCGACACCGTCGTGCTGCGCCGCATCATCGGATGCGTGGACCGGGCGAGAGTCGAGGTGACAGTACATCGTGCGATGGACGTGGTGACCGACCGTCTGACCGCGCTGGACGAACTGATCGACCTGGGCGTGACCCGCGTGCTGACGTCCGGGGGTGCGGACACTTGCAATGAGGGACTCGACGAGATCGGTCGAATGGTCGAACATGCCGCGGGCCGGATCCAGATCATGGCCGGTGGCGGAATAACCGTCGACGACATCCCGGCAATCGCCGCCGTCGGCGTCGATGCGGTGCATCTCTCGGCGCGCAAGGTTGTCGCAGTTTCCGGCGGACCTGGTGGGGGATCGGACGGATACGACGTCACCGATGCAGTAGTCGCGCAGGAAGCGGCAGCCGCGCTCCGCGCTGTGCGCCTTTATTAACCCCCCGCGGTTAATAAAGGCGCACAGCCCTTGGGCTCTAGACATACATGGACATCCAACTATAGGATGGTAGACATATTCACTGCTGCCTCCTGGGCGGTCCATACGAGCAAGGAACGGGTTAGCACAATGGTTGAAAATGCGACGGTTCACGAGTTGACGCACTTCGTCGGTGGCAAGCGTGTTCCCGGGACATCTGATCGATTTGCGGACGTGTTCGATCCCAACACCGGCAAGGTGCAGGCCCGCGTTCCCCTCGCGAGCAAGGCCGAGACCGAAGCCATCATCGCCAATGCCGAAGAGGCGCAGCAGGTGTGGGCAGCGTTCAACCCGCAGAAGCGTGCCCGCGTGCTGATGAAGTTCCTGCAGCTCGCCCAGGCCGAGATGGATTCTCTGGCCCGCCTCCTCTCGTCCGAGCACGGCAAGACCGTCGCCGACGCCAAGGGCGACATCCAGCGTGGCCTCGAGGTCATCGAGTTCGCCGTCGGCGCTCCGCACCTGCTCAAGGGTGAATTCACCGAGAGTGCCGGCACCGGCATCGACGTGTACTCCATGCGTCAGCCGCTCGGCGTCGTCGCCGGTATCACGCCCTTCAACTTCCCCGCGATGATCCCGCTGTGGAAGGCCGGCCCCGCCCTCGCCGCCGGTAACGCCTTCATCCTCAAGCCCTCCGAGCGCGACCCCTCCGTGCCGCTGCGCCTGGCCGAGTTGTTCCTCGAAGCGGGACTGCCCGCGGGTGTGTTCAACGTGGTCAACGGTGACAAGGAAGTTGTCGACGTTCTGCTCACCGACGATCGCATCAAGGCCGTCGGCTTCGTCGGCTCCACGCCGATCGCTCAGTACATCTACGAGACGGCCGCAGCTCACGGCAAGCGCGCACAGTGCTTCGGTGGCGCCAAGAACCACGCGATCGTCATGCCGGACGCCGACCTCGACGAGGTTGCCGACGCCCTGATCGGTGCGGGCTACGGCAGCGCCGGCGAGCGTTGCATGGCCATCTCGGTTGCCGTTCCCGTCGGCGAGGAGACCGCGGACGCTCTTGTCGCGAAGCTGAAGGAGCGCGTCGCGAAGCTCAAGATCGGTCGCAGTGACGACGAAGGCGTCGATTTCGGACCGCTCGTTTGCCAGGATGCCCTCGACCGCGTCAACAACTACGTGCAGATCGGCATCGACGAGGGCGCAACGGCAGTCGTCGACGGCCGCGGCTTCACCCTCGAAGGCCACGAAGGTGGATTCTTCGCCGGCGCAACCCTGTTCGACAACGTCACCTCGGACATGCGCATCTACAAGGAAGAGATCTTCGGACCCGTCCTTCAGGTGGTCCGCGCTGCCGATTACGAAGAGGCACTGCGTCTTCCGACCGAACACGAGTACGGCAACGGCGTCTCCATCTTCACCCGCGACGGCGACACCGCGCGTGACTTCACCGCTCGCGTCAACGTCGGCATGGTCGGCGTGAACGTGCCGATCCCGGTCCCGATCGCGTACCACACCTTCGGTGGCTGGAAGCGCTCCGGATTCGGTGACCTGAACCAGCACGGTCCCGACTCCTTCCGCTTCTACACCAAGACCAAGACCGTGACGCAGCGCTGGCCTTCCGGCAAGAAGGAAGAGACCAACCACTTCGTCATCCCCACGATGAACTGATCGGAACACTTTCCATGTTTACTCTGACCGATGACGAGCGGGCGATTCGTGACACTGCCCGCGACTTCGCGGCCGAGCATCTGGCGCCCAACGCAGTGGAGTGGGATCAGACCAAGCATTTCCCGGTGGACGTCCTCCGTAAGGCGGCGTCCCTGGGAATGGGCGGTATCTACATTCGTGAAGACGTGGGTGGCAGTGAGCTGAGTCGCGTCGACGCTGCCCGGATCTTCGAAGAGCTGGCCAAGGGCGATCCGTCGATCGCCGCGTACATCTCCATCCACAACATGGTCACGTGGATGATCGACCAGTTCGGCAACGACGAACAGCGCCACAAGTGGGTTCCCGGACTCTGCTCGATGGATCAACTGGGCAGCTACTGCCTCACCGAACCCGGCGCTGGCTCCGATGCTGCGGGCCTGAGCACCAAGGCCGTTCGCGACGGTGACGACTACATCCTCAACGGCGTCAAGCAGTTCATCTCCGGCGCAGGCACTTCCGACGTGTACGTCGTGATGGCGCGCACCGGATCTGCCGGCGCCAAGGGGATCTCGGCGTTCATCGTGCCCAAGGATTCGCCCGGACTGTCCTTCGGTGCCAACGAGGTCAAGATGGGCTGGAACGCGCAGCCCACCCGTCAGGTGATCTTCGAAGACGTGCGAGTTCCTGCCGCCAACATGCTCGGTGAAGAGGGCAGCGGATTCCGCATCGCCATGAAAGGTCTCAACGGCGGCCGGCTGAACATCGCCGCCTGTTCGGTCGGTGGGGCCCAGGCAGCGCTGGAGAAGGCAGTCGCATATCTGGTGGACCGCAAAGCTTTCGGTTCGGCACTGATCGAGTCGCAGGCCCTGCAGTTCCAGCTCGCCGACATGCGTACCGAACTCGAAGCGGCCAGGACGTTGCTGTGGCGCGCCGCTGCCGCACTCGAAGACGGAGCGTCCGACGTCGTGGAGTTGTGTGCGATGGCCAAGCGCTTTGCCACCGACACCGGGTTCGACGTAGCCAACAAGGCTCTCCAGCTTCACGGCGGGTACGGCTATCTTGCTGAGTACGGGATCGAGAAGATCGTCCGCGATCTTCGGGTTCATCAGATCCTCGAAGGCAGCAACGAGATCATGAGGGTGGTCATCGCGCGCAGCGTGGTCGCATCAGGTCAGGGAAAGCAAGGAGCAGCATGAGCGACGAGCTCGAGGTATTGATCGAAAAGCGTGACGGACTGGGGCTCATCACTCTCAACCGTCCCAAGGCGATCAATGCCCTCAACCACTCGATGGTCAAGGCGATGGCCAAGGCCCTCGAGGAATGGAAGTCCGACGACGACGTCAAGGCAGTCGTACTCACGGGCGCCGGCGAGCGTGGTCTGTGCGCCGGCGGCGACATCGTCTCGATCTACCATGACGCCAAGGACGGCAAGACCGGTTCGCTCGACTTCTGGCGTGAGGAGTACATCCTCAACTCCGAGATCGCGAACTACCCGAAGCCGTACGTCGCGATCATGGACGGGATCGTCATGGGCGGTGGCGTCGGAGTGTCCGCACACGGCGACATTCGCATCGTGACCGAGCGCTCGATGATCGGAATGCCCGAGACCGGAATCGGTTTCATTCCAGACGTGGGCGGAACTTACCTGCTCTCGCGTGCTCCCGGTGAACTCGGGACGCACATCGCGCTCACCACGGCGCGACTGAGCGCCGGCGATGCCATCGCAGCAGGTTTCGCTGACCACTTCATCCCGTCGGAGAACATCGAGACGTTCATCGCCGCACTCGCGTCGTCTTCGGTTGCCGACGCCGTGGCGCAGTACGCGGAGCCGGCTCCGGTGTCGGAACTGTTGGCCCAGCAGAGCTGGATCGACGCCGCGTACTCCGCCGACGACGTATCCACCATCGTCGAGCGTCTTCGCGCAAGTGGAATCCCCGAAGCGGAGAAGGCAGCGGAGCAGATTCTCGGCAAGTCCCCGATTGCATTGTCGGTGACCCTGCGATCCCTGCGGCATGCCAAGGAAGCAGCAAGCTTGGAAGAAGTCCTCAACGAGGAGTTCCGGGTCTCGACCGCTGCGCTCGCCTCACACGATCTGGTCGAGGGCATTCGCGCCCAGGTCGTGGAGAAGGACCGAAACCCGAAGTGGTTGCCGGCAACTCTCGACGACGTCACGGCAGAATCCGTCGACGCCTACTTCGCCCCGCTGGGCGACAACGAGCTCGGACTCGCCCCTCAACCGCAAGGCAACTGATCACCGCCGAAGGAGCATCACTAATGAGCACCATTGGATTTATCGGACTCGGTCACATGGGTGGCCCGATGGCGGCCAATCTCGTCAAGGCCGGACACAAGGTCGTCGGTTTCGACCTGGCACCTGCGGCGCTGGAGCAGGCAGTCAAAGACGGTGCATCGGTGGCGGATTCGGCGGTCGACGCCGTTCGCGGTGCCGACGTCGTGATCACGATGCTGCCGAGCGGTAAGCACGTTCTGGGTCTGTACGAAGAGCTGCTGCCGGTGGCAACACCGGGCACGCTGTTCATCGACTGTTCCACCATCGACGTCGCCGACGCCCGCGAGGCACACGACAAGGCCGAAGCGGCCGGTCACCGCAGCGTCGACGCACCGGTCTCCGGTGGAGTCGTCGGGGCTACCGCAGGCACGCTGGCATTCATGGTCGGCGGTTCCGAGGCTGACTTCCAAGCCGCGTCACCGTTGCTGGACGTGATGGGCCGCAAGGTCGTTCACTGCGGCGACGCCGGTGTCGGCCAGGCAGCCAAGATCTGCAACAACATGATCCTCGGCATTTCGATGATCGCGATCAGCGAGGCGTTCGTGTTGGGCGAAAAGCTCGGCCTGAGCAACCAGGCGCTCTTCGACGTGGCGTCCAACGCCTCGGGGCAGTGCTGGGCACTGACTACCAACTGCCCGGTTCCGGGACCTGTGCCCACCAGCCCGGCCAACAACGACTACCAGCCTGGCTTTGCTGTTGCACTGATGGACAAGGACCTGGGTCTGGCAGCAAATGCGCTGCGCAACAACGGCGTCGATGCGGAGATCGGACTCAAGGCCGCGGAACTCTACAGTCGCTTCCATGCCGCGGGCGGTGGCGGTCAGGACTTCTCTGCCATCATCAACGACATCCGTGACCGTTCGACCGAAGGACAGTAGTGGCCGACTTCAACACCATCATCCTCGAGCGTAAGGGTCGCGTCGGCGTCATCACGCTCAACCGCCCGAAGGCTCTCAACGCGCTGAACTCCGAGCTGATGAACGAGGTCGTCGCCGCGGTTGCCGACCTCGAGGCGGACAACGGCATCGGAGCCATCCTGATCACCGGTTCCGAGCGCGCCTTCGCCGCCGGTGCCGACATCAAGGAAATGCAGTCCAAGACGTACATGGACGCATACGTCGAGGATTTCTTCACCCCGTGGGATCGCGTCGCAGCAGCTCGTAAGCCGCTGATCGCCGCCGTCTCCGGATACGCGCTCGGTGGTGGCTGCGAGCTTGCGATGCTCTGCGATTTCATCATCGCTTCGGATACCGCGAAGTTCGGCCAGCCCGAGATCAAGCTCGGTGTCATTCCGGGTATCGGTGGCTCGCAGCGCCTTACGCGCGCCGTGGGCAAGGCCAAGGCCATGGAGCTGTGCCTCACCGGCCGCAACATGGACGCAGAAGAAGCCGAACGTGCAGGCCTGGTTGCCCGGATCGTTCCGGCCGCCGATCTGCTCGACGATGCCCTGAAGACCGCAACCACCATCGCCGAGATGTCGCTGCCGATTGCGATGATGGCCAAGGAAGCAGTCAACCGCTCCTTCGAGACCACCCTCGCCGAGGGCGTCCGCTTCGAGCGTCGGGTGTTCCACTCGACCTTCGCGACGGAGGATCAGAAGGAAGGCATGACCGCGTTCGTGGAGAAGCGGTCGGCAGAATTCAAGCATCGCTGAATTTCAACAGCGCCGAATTTCAACAGCGCTGAAACTGCCCTCACACTCGTCGAGAGTGTGAGGGCAGTTTCTTTGTGTGTACGGGTGGTCGGTTCACCACTTGGTCGGTGCGCCGCCGGTGTCGAAGTCACCCGCAGTCTTGCGAAGTTCAGTGAGGATCGTCACCAATTGCTCGAGCTTGTCCTGCTGGAGTCCGGGGTGAGCGAACACCTTGCTGTTGAGCATTTCGGTGGCTTCGAGGGCCAGTGCGCGACCGGCGTCCGAGATCTCGATGAGCGTTGCACGGCGATCGCTGGGATGCGGGACCCGCCTGACCAACTCCGCTTTCTCCAAACGGTCGACGGCATTGGTGACGCTGGTGGGGTGAACCTGGAGTCGGGCACTTGCCTTGGCCATCGGGAGTGCGCCCGACCTGGTGAAGGTGAGAAGCGTCAGCAGTTCGTAGCGGGCGAAGGTCAGCCCGAGAGGCTTGAGTACCTCTTCGACCCGCGCCATCATGATCTGCTGCGCACGCATCACCGACGTGACCGCAGCCATACCGTCGGCGACATCGCTCCAACCGTGCTTCGTCCACTGACGATGCGCCTCTTCGATGGGGTCGAGGGGGAGCGGCGCGGGGGGAGACATAAGTTCGATCATCCCATGCTGGCAAGCGGTCGGGTGCCTTGTCTGATTGTGTGTCGCAGCCGCTTACGTCTGTAGAGTCCCACGGGTGATTTCAATCCTCGTAGCGGGTGGCGTCTCGTTGTTCGTCGCGCTCTTCCTGACTCCGTTTCTCATTCGTGTGCTTTCGCGGCAGGGGCTCGGGCACGAGATTCGGATCGAGGGTCCGCAGAGTCATCAGGGCAAGCGTGGCACCCCGTCGATGGGCGGGATCGCGATCATCGCCGGTATGTGGGCGGGCTACCTGGCGGCACACATCATCGGATTCGGCTCGCGGCTACCGCGGCTGTCTGCATCCGGTTGGCTGGTTCTCGCGCTCGCCACGTCACTGGGAATCGTCGGCTTTCTCGACGACTTCATCAAGATCCGTAAGAAGCGCAATCTCGGGCTCAACAAGACAGCGAAGACCGTCGGTCAGCTGGCGAGTGCCATCATCTTCGGCATTTTGTTCCTGCAGTTCTCCAACAACAACGGAGTCACTCCCGGAAGCCAGTACCTGTCCCATGTTCGTGACATCTCGGTGTTCTCCATGGGTGCCATCGGCTTTGTGGTCTTCTTCTGCATTCTGGTGTTCGCCTGGTCCAACGCCGTCAATTTCACCGACGGCCTCGACGGTCTCGCGGCCGGTTCGATGGGCATGATCCTGGGGACCTACGTCGTCATCGCCGGTTGGCAGTACCGGAACTCGTGTGTCCTCGAGCCTGCCGCCGGTTGCTACGACGTTCGTGACCCTCTCGATCTAGCGATCGTCGCTGCCGCCGCAGGCGGGGCGTGCCTCGGCTTCCTCTGGTGGAATGCCGCCCCGGCTCAGATCTTCATGGGCGACACCGGCTCCTTGGCACTCGGCGGCCTGGTTGTCGGCCTGTCCGTCACGACGCACACCGAGCTGCTGATGGTCATCATCGGCGCCCTGTTCGTCGCTGAGATCCTGTCGGTGATCATCCAGGTTCTGGTCTTCCGATCGTCCGGTCGACGCGTATTCAAGATGGCCCCGATCCATCATCACTTCGAGTTACTCGGTTGGCCGGAAACCGTCGTGATCGCAAGATTCTGGATCTTCGTCGCGATCTCGTGCGTCCTGGGACTTGCCACCTTCTACAGCGAGTGGTTCTCCGCTGCCGGTTAGACCGATTCACTCTTTCGGGTCGTAGCCAGAAGAGCGATCAGACCGAGCGACACACACGCCGTCATCGTGACGGCCAGGGCTGTGCTCGTGTTTCCCAGTAGGCCGACGGCCGGCGCGATGGCCGCACCGACGCCGAACTGGAATGCACCGAGCATTGCGGCGGCAGTACCGGCCGCTTCGCCGTGACGAGCGAGCGCCAGTGCCGGGGCGTTGGGCAGAACGAACCCGATGGCGCCGGCCATGACCCACAGTGCGATCACGAATCCAGCGAGCCCGCCCAGTTCCAGGACCGCGACAGCAATGACGACGGCCCCGGAGACAACGGCAGCCACGAGGGCCCACTTGGTGATCTGCTGAGGAGTCCACCGGTCGAGCAGTCGGACGTTGACCTGGGAAGCGCCGATCAACGCGATAGCGCCTGCGCTGAAGAGCAGCGCGAACTCCTGCTGGTTGAGGCCGTACTGATCCTGATAGACAAACGACGCGCCCGAGACATACGCGAACAACGACGCCATGCCGACGCTGGAGACGAGCGTGAGGACCATGAACGTGCGGTCGCCGAGCAGCGAACCGTAGGTACGGAGAACCGACGTCAATCCGCTCGGGCGACGCTTTTCCTTCGGCAATGTTTCGGACAGTCCGAACGCACCGATCATCGCCGTGCCGACGCCGATCAGTGCCAGGACGACGAAGATCCCGCGCCAGTCGAGGGCGACGAGGAGGGCGCCACCGATGCTGGGCGCCAGGATCGGCGCAACGCCGAGCACGAGCATCAGCCGGCTCATCACGACGGCAACGGTGTTACCGCTGTAGAGGTCGCGCACGATCGCCATGGTGACCACTGCCGCGGCCGCCGCGCCCATGCCCTGGAAAACCCGCAGGATGCCGAGGACAGCGATGCTCGGTGCGAAGACCGCCAGCAGCGAAGCCAGGATGTGCACACCGATCCCGGCGAGCAGCGGCTTCTTGCGGCCGAGAGTGTCCGAGAGCGGCCCGACCAACAGCTGTCCGAGTGCGAGGCCGATGAGAGTTCCGGTGATCGTCAGCTGAACCGTTGACGACGAGACTCCGAGATCGGCGCCGATATCCGGCAGCGCGGGCAGGTACATGTCGATGGTGAAGGGCCCGAGCGCGGTCATGGAACCGAGGGCAAGAATCTTCCCGACGCTCGGCTTGCGGTCGACACTGCTCGTATCCAGCGGGGCCGTCTCCAAGAGCGGAGCTGCCTTCACAGGCGGGGCGATGGCGGTGTTCTCGGCACTCATGAAACCTTCTGGGGTGTCTGGGTCTGGCGAATTGCTCGGTCGTTCGGTCGAAAGTCGGGCCGCAATCGAATGACCTGCGCCCACCGAGGGAGTCAGCATCGAGACTGACCGATTTGTTCCCGAAAGGCCCGCACTTTTCCCAGAGACTGGAACGCTTGGTGAGAATGCACTCGAATCATGCTGAGCGGAACTGTGGTTCGAGATCGTCACTCAGGGCAGAGTTACTCACTGACGCGGGTGTGGCTGAGTGGCTAGGCACCGGCCTGCAAAGCCGTTCACACGGGTTCGAGTCCCGTCATCCGCTCGTGTCGGAGACCGGCAGGCATATCGCCTGCCGGTCTCTCTTGTGTGGTCCTGGTTCGCGGGGTCGGCTGCGATAGTCTGGGCTGCCGGAGCGAGCGGACCACATGAGTGAGGCACTGAATTGATTTCGGGACAGGACCTGCGATCGCGGCGCTTGCACGTGGGGATCAGTCAGTTCCAGTTCGCCCGCCAAGCGGGAGTCTCGTCAGCAGTCGTCTCCGCGTGGGAACTCGACAAGGCATATCCGAAGCCGCTGGTTGAGCGAGCAGTCCTCACGGCCCTCTCCGCGTTGGAAGCGGCCAAGCGTGAGGGCACGTACGCGGCCCCCCGGAAGCGATCGAGCGGTAGTACCCGTGCGCGTCGAGCGACACCGGTCAACGACCCCGCCTCGGTGGCCCGGCGTGCCGTCGCGGGGGCAGGAAGCGGCGGCCCCACCGTATTGGCAGCGTTCTCGGGTTGTGGCGGTATGGCCGAAGGCTTTCGGATGGCGGGGTTTTCGGTGGAGGGATACATCGAAGTCGTGCCGGAGGCGCGTGCGACCTTCGATCGGAACTTCCCCGGCGCGAAGTGCCTCGGCGAGGACATTCGGGCGATCGACGAAGCCCGGGTGAAAGATCTTCTGGCACAAGTGGACATCGATGTGTTGGCTGGGGGACCGCCGTGTCAGGGGTTCAGCCTTGCCGGCCGGCGAGACCGCGACGATCCGCGCAACCATCTCTTCCGGAACCTGCTGCAGCTCGCCGAACTGGTGAAGCCGAAGGTCGTGGTGATGGAAAACGTGCGACTGCTGCTCAGCATGAAGGACCCGGACGGTGGGATGGTCGTCGACCGGATTCTCGGCGAGATGGCTGCATGCGGTTATGACGCCTCGGTCAACACGGTGAATGCGCAGGATTACGGAGTGCCGCAGTTCCGGGAACGAGTGTTCATCGTGGCGACCCGCCGCGACAGTGGTATCGGGCCGCTGCGTTTCCCGCCGAAGACTCACGGCGTGAATGATGTTGCACCGCTGAGGACTTTCCGCGACGCCACCGTCGACCTGGCCCCGCTGGAATCCGGGCAGGCCTGCGAGACGGACCCGCTGCACTGGGCCGTCGAACATCCCGAGCACGTCTTGCGGTGGCTGCGTGATGTGCCGGAAGGAATGTCGGCTCACGACAACGAAGATCCGGCCATGCGACCGTCGTCCGGGTACAACACGACGTACAAGCGCCTCCGGTGGGACGAGCCGGCGTCCACGGTCGGAACCACTTTCGGGATGATCTCGGCTTCACGCAACGTGCATCCGAAACACACGCGATCGTTGACCGTTCGAGAAGCTGCTCGCCTCCAGACCTTTCCCGACGACTACGTCTTCGAGGGTAAGTGGGGAGCGGTGCGCACGATGATCGGCAATGCGGTGCCACCGCAGCTGGCGTCGGTACTGGCAGGAGAGATCAAGAAGGCACTCGGCTGAGATGGAGCACCGACGGAAAATGGGGCCGACGATGTCGGCCCCATTTCGAGTTACGCCCTGGCAGGGGTGTGGTGCAAGCGAATCAGCTGAGGTTGAGCTTGGCGATCAACGGCTGGACGACCTTGATGATGTCGATGACGGCGCTGAGGGTGTTGATGGAACCCATGTTTCGGTCCTCCGTGTCGTATGTACAGGTGTGTATGTACAAGGTTGTGTCTGCGTGGTGTTTCTGTACGACCTTGTGTCGCAGACACAAATTAGCAAACTGGACGCTTGTTTGGGTCGAAATGACCGCTTTGCGCTGAAGTTGCTGAAAAGTTCACGGATTGTTCAGGAATGTAAACAAAAAACAGGCCGGACTCCCCGAAGTCCGGCCTGTCGATGACGCTTTGCGATCAGCTGAATGCCGAAAGTGCGCTGATGAGGCCGATGCCCGCAACTGCGACCTTGAGGACACTCAAGACGTCTTCGAGCTTGACACCCTCGGGCAATACGTTTTCGACAGACTCCATGTTGGATCCTTCATGTGTTGGGGTCGTGGTCCAGTGCCACTGCAAGCAAGATACCCAATCGTGACCACCTGTGAAACCCCGGCACGAAGATCACAGTTGTGTTGCGCCGGACTCACTGGCCGTCGCGACAACGGTGGCTGCCACTATTTGCTCCACGCTGATGCCCGCTGCCGGTAGGCAGTGGTAGAAAATTCGTTCGCAGAGGTCGACCATTTCGCCTCGCTCGAGCGTCGGCTCGTCGATCCAGTTGACGACGATTTCCTCCATGAATGCCTGCCACCCGGCGATTGTCGCCTCCACGGTCGCATTCGATTCGATGCCTAGATTCGTCAGCGCAGCGACAATCCACGTGGTGAAAGTGCGGCGCATGCCTCGGTAGATCGTGCGCATTCGGACGTCACCACTGCCGGCCATACGCATCACGGCGAGGTAAATGGTGGGGTGCTCGATAACGGCGTCGACGAATGTCTCGATACCTGAGTGCAGCTGGGACGTGATGGGTAGCTCGGGATCCGGTCGCATTCGATCTTCGAGATCGGCCGAGGCGGCCTCGAGGATGGCGTTCTGGAAACCCTTCTTGTTCTTGAAGTAGTGGAACAGCAGTGGCGGCGAGACACCGGCCTCGGCTGCGACGCGATCCATCGACAGTTGGTCGAAAGGCTCGGTCCGCAGCATCTGTACTGCCACCTCGAGGATTTGCCTCTGACGGTCTTCGGGGGAGCGGGGGACTGCAGCCATTCCGTCATCTTATGTATTGGTTCGGAAGGTTCATTGACTTTTACTCAACGCTGTCTATAACGTGAGGTAACACATACGTGAGGCGAGGAGTCCGACAGTGTCTGCTTTCGACATCGTGGTCAACGACGGGTTGTGGTTCGACGGGACGGAGGCTCCAGGTCTGCGTCGTAATCTCGGAATTCGAGACGGCGTGGTCGCGGAGGTGTCCACGACGCGCCTCGAGATCGGGCCGGACACAGAAGTGATCGACGCGGCCGGCAAGTGGGTTCTCCCCGGTTTTGTCGACGTCCACACGCACTACGACGCCGAAGCCTTGGTCAGTCCAGGGCTTCCGGAATCGGTTCGCCACGGCGTCACGACGGTCGTGCTCGGCAATTGCTCGCTGTCGACGGTGTATTCGACCCCGCGCGAGATTGCGGATCTGTTCAGCCGGGTCGAAGCAGTTCCCCACGACGCGGTGCTGCGCATCCTCGAAGCGAACAAGACCTGGACCGGTCCCGCGGCTTACACCGCCGCCCTCGAAGCCCTTCCCCTCGGACCCAATGTCGCGGCCTTCATCGGTCATTCCGACATCCGCACGCACGTACTCGGACTGGGGCGCGGTACCGACAAGAAGGTCAAGCCGACTCGCTCGGAACTCGGCCGGATGGGCTCGATGCTCGAGGATGCCATCGACGCTGGGATGCTGGGCCTGTCGTCGATGACCAATGCCCTCGACAAGATCGACGGCGACGAATATCGTTCTCGCTCTTTGCCGTCGACGTATGCACGGTGGAAAGAGTTCCGATTCCTCAACCGCATCCTTCGCGATCGCGGAAAGATCTTGCAGAGCGCTCCGACCATCAACCTGCATCCGAACGTCGCGGCGTTCTTCGCCGAAAGCTCCGCGATCGGACGCAAGAAGCCGCTCAAGACGTCGCTGCTCTCCGGCGCGGATTCGAAGGCCTACCCGGTGATCGTGTACTTCATGCTCGCTGCGGCCCCACTGCTCAATCGCTTCGCCAAGACCGATTTCAAGTGGCAGCACCTTCCGGTTCCCTTCACCGTCTACGCGGATGGAATCGACCTCGTCGTGTTCGAGGAGTTCGGTGCCGGCGCCGCCGCTTTGCACCTCAAGGACCAGGTGGAGCGCAACGAACTGCTCCAGGACGAGTCGTACCGTCGCGCATTTCGTAAGGACTACGACAACAAGTTCTCACCCCGCATCTGGCATCGCAATTTCTACGATGCGGTCATCGTGGGATGCCCGGACGAGACGTTGATCGGCAAGAACTTCGGTCAGGTCGGTGACATCCGCGGAGTGCACCCGGTGGACGCGTACCTCGACCTGGTGGTGAAGTACGGGCGAGATCTTCGCTGGCGCACCACCATTGCCAATCACCGGCCCAAGTTCGCGAAGAAACTCGCCGCGAGTTCCGGTGTGCAGATGGGCTTCGGCGATGCCGGCGCACATCTGCGCAACATGGCGTTCTACAACTACCCCGTGCGGCTCCTCAAGCGCGTCAAGGACGCTCAGAGTGACCGCAAGCCGTTCCTCACCATCGAGCGCGCAATCCATCGACTGACCGGCGAACTGGCGGACTGGTACGGCATCGACGCCGGACATCTGCGCCAGGGTGACCGCGCGGACTTCGTTGTCATCGACCCGGCCGGCCTCGACGAGTCGGTCGACGGGTTGTTCGAGGCAAACGTGCCCGAGTACGGCGGGATCAGCCGGATGGTCAACCGCAGCGACGACGCAGCGGTCGCTACGGTGATCAACGGCCGACTCGTCTACCGCGACGGTGAATTCGCCCCCGGATTCGGAATCGAAAAGACAGGTCAGTTCCTGCGTGCCGGTGAAAAGGCTCCGGTTACCAGGGCCGCGAAGACTAGCGTGGCGCTATGACTACACCGGCGGATCGCCTCACCTCGTACTCCCGGACCGGGCTGACCTTCGACGTACGCGACGAAGGTCCGGCAGACGGTCCGGTGGTGGTTCTCCTGCACGGATTTCCGCAGGATTCGAGCTCGTGGGATCAGCTCGCACCGCTACTGCACGACCGCGGCTTCCGGACCGTCGCACCGGATCAGCGAGGGTACTCACCCGGCGCGCGGCCGAAAGCGCGCTGGGCGTACCGCGGGTCCGAACTCGCCGCTGACACTGTCGCACTGATCGACGCACTCGGGGTGGGCAAAGTGCACCTGGTCGGCCACGACTGGGGTGCCGCAGTCGCATGGCAGGTGGCCGCCGAACGGCCGGACTTGCTCGATACCGTGACCGCGGTGTCGGTTCCGCACCCACTGGCGTTCATCAAGGCGATGGTGACCAGCACACAGGGACTGAAGTCGTGGTACATGGGGGCGTTCCAATTGCCCTTCGTCCCCGAGAAGATTCTGTCCTCCACGTCGGCGGGTGAAAAGTTCCTGATTTCGAGCGGGCAGACGCCGGAGAACGCGCGGCGCGATCTGAACGCCATGCTGGCTCCCGGTCGGCTACGCGGCGGTCTGAACTGGTACCGCGCGATGTGGATGACCAAGCCGAACCCCGCAACTGCCAGGGTCACCGTGCCGACCCTGCACGTCTGGAGTGACGGCGACGCCGCCATCGGACCCGAGGGGTCTGCGCTCACCCCCGCGTTTGTCGACGGTCCGTACCGGTTCGAAGTTCTCCGGGGTGTGAGCCACTGGATCCCCGACGAGGCGCCGACGGAGTTGGATCGGTTGCTCGGTGAGCATTTCAGCAGCTGACCGAGTTTCGTACTGAAGCCCCCGCCGTTCGGCGGGGCTTCAGTTGTCAGCAAGGTCGTCGACCAACCGTGGTCAGCGAGCTCCGAATCGCTCTTCCACCTGCTCCTTCGTCAGGCCGAACTCCTCGAGCGTGTACTTGTGCGAAGGTTTGCGAGCACCGGAGCGGCTTTCCTCGTGCATTGCCTCCATCGACTGCTGCGCAGTAGATGTCAACGGAATGTCGAAGTGCGTGTAGATATTCTCGACGGTTCCCAGCGGATCGGTGACGAAGTCCTGATAGTCGACGTCGATGAACTGTGCGGGATTGTGGTGTACGCGTGCACTGTCGAACTGCTCGAGCCCCCTGGCCCACAATTCGAGCTGACTTTCGCCGATCACCTTGTCGGTGAACGTGTTCGACCAACCCTCTGTCGCCTGGGCGGCCAGGCTGCATACCGACGGAATGATCGTCGTAGGGGAGCGGTGAGTCTGGATGACGAGAGCGTCGGGGTACGCCTCCATCAATTCGTCGAGCGCGAACAGGTGGCTCGGGTTCTTTAGGACCCACCGTCGATCCTGATCGGGCAGACCGATCAACTGCAGGTTCTTCTTGTGTCGTGCATAGGCGTTCGACCACTCCTGGTCCTTCAGCCATGCGGAGTACGTGGGTAGATTCGCCAGGCACTCGTACGACACGGACTTGAACGTCTGGCGCAAGAGTTGCCAACATTCTTCGACTTCACTGGCGGACATGTAGTGCACGCCCATGAATTCGGGATGCTCGACGTGGTGTTGGCCGAACGTCTGCTCGATCTTGGCGAAGACCGGGTTCGACTCCCAAGTATCGCGAGGCGGGCGAGGCTGGGGGAACTCGGTCAGCCACATCTCCAGGCCCTGGTGAGCCGGGTCGACCGTGAGGAGGCGGTGCAGGGCAGTGGTGCCGGTGCGCGGCAATCCGGTGACGAAGATCGGCCGCTCGATCTTGACGTCGGCGTGCTCCGGATGCTCCTTCCATGCGGATTCACTGAGCAGACGTGCCACCAGGGCGCCGCGAAGGAATACCCGAGAGATCTTGCTGCCGAAGGGCGTCAGATCCTCGTCACGGTCGTAGGACTCGAGCAGGACCGACAGAGCTTCGGTGTAATCGTCGACGCCGAAGTCCGTCAGGCCGGTCATCCGCGTCGCCGAGGCGTGGAGATCCTCGACGGTGCCGACGTGAGTGCGTTCAGTCATGGTGCTCCTAGTGATGGAATTCGCCGCAGTTGACGTCGATGCATTGGCCGGTGATCGCGCTGGCCATCGGGGACGCCAGGAAGATCGCCGCATCGGATACTTCATCCGTCGTCGGCAGGCGCTTGAGGTCGGTGTTCGACGCAGTGTGCTCGTAGATCTGCTCGACAGTCATGCCGAACTTCTCCGCCTGGTGCGCGAAGTATCCCTTGAGGGTGTCACCCCAGATATAGCCGGGTGCAATCGAATTGACACGAATTCCCTGCGGGCCGAGTTCGGTGGCCAGGGACTGCGACATGGCGAGCAGGGCCGACTTCGCCATCTTGTAGCTGCCGTAACGCTCTTGCGAATGCCGCAACACCATCGAATTGATGTTCACCACGGAGCCGTCCGACTCGGCAAGTGCCGGCGTGAACAGCTGAGTCAGGCGCAACGCACCCAGTACGGTCAGTTCGATGCTGTCGCGGATGTGCTGGTAATCGGTGCGAGCCAACGGTTTCATCGACGGAATCGAGAATGCATTGTTGATCAGAGTGTCCACTTTGCCGTAGGCGGCAATGGACTCGGCCACCAGATTCTCGGCGGAAGCCTGGTCGGTGATGTCGGTGGCAACGGTGACGGCGCGCCCACCGGCATCGACTATTTCCTTCGCAACGTCGTCGAGTCGCGATTGCGTACGTGCTGCGAGAACAAGACTCGCGCCGGCCGACGCACATCGAAGGGCCAGAGCGCGGCCGAGTGCCGGGCCGACTCCGGAGATGACTACTACACGGTCTTCGAGCAAGGCGGTCATGATTACCCCAGCATTCGGTTGTCGATGGCGGCCTGGCGCTGGGCAATTCGTGCTGCCCAGTCCTCGGCGGTGATGGCGTTGGTGTCGAAATGCGGCAGGTGCTTCGCAATATCTGCGACGGCGACGATTTCGACGGTGGGACCGTCCTGCGGCGTCAGCTCGCGGGACACGCGCTGCCAACGGAACTGCAGAATGCCGCGCGGATGTCCGACGGTTTCGATCCAGTTGGTGACACCGGGGTTCTTCTCGCTGACCACCATTCGAACCATCCCGTCCGGATCGACCTGTGCCTGGCCGTTGTTGAGGGAGGTCTGATGATTGACGTAGTCCAGTGAGATGTACCAGAGGCTCCCCAGTTGGAAGCCGAGATACGGTGCGTCGGAGGCGGGAACGGTGATGATCATCGCCTGCTCGTCGGTGAGTTCGTAATGTCCCACCGACGAGTACTGCGTTGCCAGCCCGCCCGGTGTCAGGCGTGGTTCGGTCATGGTGTTGACCGTGAGCTTGAGGTAGAACCACTCCGGGAACTGGAGCCACGTCTTGACCCGCGTGACCAGTGCCTTCCCAGCCCGGGCGTAACGCTTCTCGGTCTCTTCGGCGGTGAGAGGTGGCGGCGCGATCCCGATCGAATCGGTGCGCTCGATGCGGATCACACCGCGCTGCTGACTCCAGTCGCTGTAGACCTCGCGAACGACCAGCTGCGAGGATCCGGGCGCCAGGGTGTAGTAGTTGGCTCGGCCGTCGGCAGGGCCGGGGCCGAACCAAGCGACGAAGTTACCGTCGTCGTCTATCTCCAGCTCGCGGTCGTCGAAGGCGATTTCGCTGCCGGGAACGTTCGAGTTGGTGTAGTTCCCACTCAACACTTGGAAGCTGAGATCGGCTGTGGTGCCGCGCTTTCCGGTGACCTTGTATTCCTTGTCGTCGTTGATTCGGGCGCCGAAGTACAGAGTGTCGGGGTTGTCGAGGCCCATCTTGGTGAATGGTCCGGTGCCCTGGATGAAACTCGGATGGGTCTTTTCGCCGGCCCAGGCGGCATGCGTCGTCGCGATGATTCCGCCGGCCAGATATTGGTATCCCTCCAGTAGATCCTGTTCGGATCTGATGTGCGGCGCAGTCTCGATCAATTTCTCGGCTTCGGCGATCGCCTCGGCAAACGGGTCCGTCAGCACGCTGGCTCCTCACAGTTCCGACTATGTCGCCGGTCCAGAGCGTCGTGGTACAAATATGTACCTATTTGGTAGATGTTGGGTATTTCGACAATAGAACGCGTTCTAGGGAGTGGTCAATGGGTGGACCGGAGAAGACGCCTGAAGAGGGACGCCCGAGGGGGAGACAATCGCCTCCCACCGAACGGGTGGTTCAGGTGCTCGACTACCTCGTCGGCCGCCCTGATCAGCGGTTCGGGCTGTCGGAACTGGCCCGCGCGCTCGAGATCAGCAAGCCCACCTGCTTGGGAATCCTCACGGCGCTGGCTGATCGTGGATACCTGACTCGGGACGAGGTGTCGAAGACCTATGGGCTCGGTCCGGCCTTGATCGCGGCCGGACGTGCAGCTCAGCGAGGATTTGCCGTCGGACCCATTGCCCGCACCCATCTGGAGAAAGTGAGCACGGAGTTCGGGACGACGTGCACGGCGTCCGGTGTGATCGGTGATCAGATCAGCGTTCTCGAAGTGACCGGACCGATCGGCGCGCGTCGCGCTGCCAAGGTCGGTCAGGTGTACCCGTTCGCTCCGCCGGTCGGGCTGATGTACGTCCTCTGGGGTTCGGATCACGACATGGACAGTTGGCTGAGCAAAGAGCCGAGCCTGCCGGTGCGCTTGGATCGCGAGCGTCTGTGGAACGTGGTCCGCGAGTGTCGGGCTGCGGGGTATCTGGTCGAGAGTCTGGATCCCGTCGGGCAGCGACTGCACACGCTGATGGCGGGCGTTGCGACGCACGATCTTCCGCCGGAGGTGCGTGAACTGCTCGGTGAGATGGTGTCGAGCCTGGGCGAGAGGGTGTATCTCGGGCGCGACATCAGCTCTGACGACGAGCATCCCGTCAGTCTCATCGCGGCCCCGACCTACGACGCCGAGGGGCATCAGGCCCTTGTGCTGACACTTTATGTGGGTGGGGCGATCACGGGCGCCGAGATCGAGCGCCGCGCCGCGGTGCTGGTTGCGGCGGCGGATGCGGTGACGGCGGAAGTTGGTGGCAGGAGTCCGGTTCGCGGTCTGTGACGTCTTATTGCCGGTCATTGACCTTTGGGTAGAACGAGTTCTATTCTGTGATTGCGTTCAATTTAGAACCAGTCCGGTACATAAATGTACCGATGCGGAAATGGTGTTCCGCACGGAGTACGTGATGCTCAGGAGCGAAAGACATGGCAACACTCCAGACCCCGCTCGCCTACGAGTTGTCGCATCTGCGAGCACTCGAAGCGGAGGCGGTCCATATTTTCCGCGAAGTCGCAGCGACTTTCGAAAAGCCGGTCCTCCTGTTCTCCGGAGGTAAGGATTCCGTCGTGATGCTGCACGTAGCGGCCAAGGCATTCTGGCCTGCCCCACTGCCGTTCGCTGTGATGCACGTCGACACCGGTCACAATTTCGACGAGGTGATCGAATTCCGCGACCAGACGGTCGATCGCTTCAACCTGCGTCTTGTCGTCTCCAGCGTGCAGGACGACATCGACGCCGGACGCGTCATCGAGGACACCGGAGTCGGTTCCAGTCGCAATCGCCTGCAGACGCACGCGTTGCTGCGCGGAATTCGCGACAACAAGTTCGACGCCGTATTCGGTGGTGCTCGCCGAGACGAGGAGAAGGCGCGCGCCAAAGAGAGGGTGTTCAGCTTCCGGGACGAATTCGGGCAGTGGGATCCGAAGGTGCAGCGACCTGAACTGTGGAACCTGTACAACGGCAAACACCGTAAGGGCGAACATATTCGGATCTTCCCGCTCTCGAACTGGACAGAGCTCGACATCTGGCAGTACATCGAGAGCGAGCAGATCGACCTCCCCGGCATCTACTACGCCCATCGTCGCGAGGTGGTTCCACGCGACGGAATGTTGTTGGCACGCACCCGTTTCCTCGAGCTTCGCGCCGGCGAAGAGTCCTACGAGGCGTTGGTGCGCTTCCGTACGGTCGGCGACGCAACGTGTACCGGATGTGTCGAATCGTCGGCCGAAACACCGGGCGCTGTCGTGGAAGAAGTTGCGGCGAGCCGTATCACGGAGCGTGGCGCAACCAGAGCTGATGACCGGATTTCCGAAGCTGGCATGGAAGATCGTAAGAAAGAGGGGTACTTCTGATGCCGCAACTGCTGAGAGTCGCTACAGCGGGCAGTGTCGACGACGGAAAATCGACACTCATCGGCCGCTTGCTCTACGACTCCAAGTCGATCTTCGAGGACCAACTCGAGGCCGTGGAACGGAGCAGCCGAGAACGCGGCGACGAGTACGCCAACCTCGCGCTACTGACCGACGGATTGCGCGCCGAGCGTGAACAGGGCATCACGATCGACGTGGCCCACCGGTATTTCGCGACCCCTCAACGGAAGTTCATCATCGCGGACACTCCCGGGCACGAGCAGTACACCCGCAACATGGTGACCGGCGCGTCGACGGCCGATCTTGCCCTGATCCTGGTGGATGCTCGCAAAGGGGTGCTCGAACAGACGCGGCGGCACGCCTTCTTGTCCACTCTCCTGGGGATACCCCACCTCGTGCTGTGTGTGAACAAAATGGACCTGGTGGGCTGGTCTCAGGAACGGTTCGAGGAGATCAAGGAAGAATTCCGACAGTTCGCGATCAAACTGGACGTCCACGACCTGACGTTCATTCCGGTCTCGGCGCTGTTGGGGGACAACATCGTTGCCCGGACCGAGAACATGTCCTGGTACGACGGGCCTTCTCTGCTGCACCATCTCGAGCAGGTGCACATCGCGTCGGATCGCAATTTGATCGACGCGCGTTTCCCGGTGCAGTACGTGATCCGTCCGCAGAAGCAGACCGACGCCGACCTCCACGATTTCCGTGGATACGCCGGAACGGTGGCCAGTGGCGTCTTCAAGCCCGGCGACGAAATCGTGGCTTTGCCTTCAGGATTCACCTCGACGGTGAAGGCAGTCCACGGGCCGGGCGGTGACGTGATCGACGAAGCGTTTGCGCCCTCGGCCGTATGCATCGAGCTGACCGACGACCTCGACGTCAGCCGCGGGGACCAATTGTGTCGGCTCAACAACCGGCCGCAGGTCGGGCAGGAAATCGATGCGATGGTCTGTTGGTTGACCGAACAGACAACTCTGTCGGAGAACAATCGCTACTCGTTGCTGCACACCACGCGCTCCACGAAAGCGCAGATCGTCAAGCTCGACTACCGGCTGGACGTCAATTCTCTGCACCGCGACGAGAAGGCAGAATCTCTGTCCCTCAACGAGATCGGCCGCATCTCGATCAAGACGCAGCAGCCGTTGATGTTCGATCCCTACCGCCGCAACCGCGTGACGGGCAGCTTCATTCTCGTGGACGAGACCACGGGCAATACCGTCGCCGCCGGAATGATCAATGGTCCGACACTCAAGGAATCGCGCGTCGTCTGGCACAGTTCGGAGGTTTCTCGCGAGGAACGTGCGACTGCCGGCGCCACCGTCTGGCTCACCGGTCTCTCGGCCTCGGGTAAGTCGACGATCGCGGTGGAACTCGAGCGGCGGTTGGTGGCCGCGGGTATCCCGGCGTACCGCCTCGACGGCGACAACCTCCGGCACGGATTGAACGCGGATCTGGGATTCAGTGCCGATGACCGCGCCGAGAACGTCCGCCGAGTCGGCTCGGTGGCGCAGTTGTTCGCTGATTCAGGTGCAGTGGCAGTGGCCTGCCTGATCAGCCCGTACCGCGAAGATCGTGATCGAGTGCGGGCGGCGCACGAGGCCGCCGGGCTGAAGTTCGTCGAGGTCTACGTCGACACCCCGATCGAGCAATGTGAAGCCCGAGACCCCAAGGGCATGTACGCCAAGGCCAGGGCCGGGGAAATCACGGGATTCACCGGAGTCGACGATCCCTACGAAGCTCCGACAAGTCCCGAGCTGGTGATCAGACCCGAAGACGGAACGCCTACCGAACTTGCGCTGCGAATTATGGAAGTGTTGGACCGGTGAGCGAATCCACACACAGCAGAATCGCCGACGAGGCACTCGCGGCGGAATTGGCGCAGGCCGCCGGTGCGATCCTCCTGGGGATCCGAGCCGAGGGGCTGGGTGTTGACGACGGTCGTGAACTGGGCCGCCGGGGCGACAAGGCCGCCGATTCCTACATCCTCGACCGGTTGGCTGCCGAGCGGCCGGGCGATGCCGTGCTCTCTGAGGAATCTGCCGACGATCGCAGTCGTCTGGATGCAGCTCGGGTCTGGATCATCGATCCGCTGGACGGCTCCAAGGAATACGGCTTGCCGAATCATGCGGATTGGGCAGTGCACGTGGCGCTTTGGGAGCGCGGTCGCGGAATTACCGCAGCCGCGGTTGCTCAGCCGGCGCTCGGAGCGGTGTACTCCAGTGGCGACGAGGCAGCGTCGGTTGCCGCCAACTCGCCGCTCCGCGTAGTAGTCAGCGGATCGCGACCACCCGCATTCACCGAAGCGGTGGCAGCCGAACTCGGCGCCGACGTGGTGCACATGGGATCGGCCGGCGCCAAGGCGATGGCGGTGGTGCGCGGCGAGGTCGACGCGTACCTGCACGCCGGTGGGCAGTGGGAATGGGATTCGGCTGCACCCGTCGGCGTCGCACAGGCGGCGGGACTGTATTGCAGCCGCATCGACGGTTCGCCGCTGCTCTACAACGAATCGCATCCGTACCTGCCGGATCTCGTGATCTGCCGACCGGAGTTGTCGGAGTCGATCCTGGGCGCAATTGCCAAGCACTCCACGGAGTCTGCGGTAAGCGGACGCGTCGCCATGGCGCGTGAATACGTGAACGCATTGCTCACTCATGACGCAACGAAGGTCCGCTTCGCCGCCGACGCCTGGCGGGTCGAGAACGGTCAGCGAACCGGTGACAGCGGCGCATTCATCAGCAACGAGCTCGAACAAGGCCAGCAATATCGCGGAATCGTGGCGATACGTGAACTCGCGCTGCGTGAGTGGGGCGAGAGCGTCGTAGCCCGGTATCTGCTCGACCTCGGAACACCTGGCCAGGCACCGGCCGTCACGGTTTTCGTGACCGAGTACTTCGGGATACCGGCAGGTGAGATCGAAAGCATCATGGCAATCATCGAACCCCACGGAGACGATTCGAAAGAGGCTGGCACACAATGACACCGGACAAGCTGGTCACCGAATTCTGCGCACTGTGGGCAAATGCCGATGTCGCGAAAATTGTCGAGTACTTCACCGATGACGTCGTTTATCACAACATCCCGATGGAGCCCGTGGTCGGTCGCGAGGCCGTCCGGGCGTTCATCGAGCAGTTTGTCGGTGCCTTCGGCAACATCGACTTTCAGATCAAGCGTCAGGTCGCGGACGGCAACACCGTCATGAACGAGCGCGTCGACGTCTTCACCGTCAACGGCGCCGAGGTAGCGCTCCCGGTCATGGGGGTGTTCGAAGTCGAGGACGGAAAGATCAAAGCCTGGCGCGACTATTTCGACATGGCACCGATCAATGCGGCAGCCGGCCAGGCCTGATCGGGGCGCCTACTCCGCGATGACAGCGTGCGGGTAGTCCGACGAGCGGTGCTGGAAACGTGTGATGGCGGGATTCACGATGACGCCGTCCCGGATTTCGATGGCCCGATCGACGGTCTCGTCTGCCTTCCAGGCCGTCTCTCCTGCCATCACAGTGGGCAGGTAGGGAAGAAGTGATTCGCTGATCTCCCACGACGCGGAGTTCCACAGGTACGACGGGCTGTGATCGACGCCGTAGTAAGTGATGTTGTCACCGACGATGAAGGTCGGATCCGCGAACGAGGTGGGACGAGCCCAGCTGAACCCCATGCCTTCGTCGCACGAGACGTCGACGATGAGGCTTCCCGGTTGGAAGTCCATGAGATCTTCCTCGGTCAGGAACGTCAGTGGGGCGTCCGTGTTCTGCAGTACGCAGTTGACGACGATGTCGTGCTCGGCCAAGAAGCCGGGCACCGGCACGCTGTGGTTGTCGAGCATGACGTGGCTGCCACGGACGTCACCGTTGTTGTTGTCGAACGAGACCATGCGCGCCGAGTGGATGGGGGAGCTGACCGCGGTGACTCCACGCTGGGTGAGGACGTCCACTTCGTGGATACCGTGCGCCTTGAGTGCTGTGACCGCGCCGCGTGCAGTGGCTCCGAAACCGATCACGGCAGCGGTGAGACGCCGGCCGTAATCACCGGTGGAACCGATCAACTGCAGGGCGTGCAGTACCGAGCAATAACCGGCGAGCTCGTTGTTCTTGTGGAACACATGCAGATTGAACGATCCGTCGCTGTGCCAGAAGTTCATGGCCTCGAAGGCGATGAGAGTCAGTTTCTTGTCGATCGCGATCTGTGTCAGTTCGGTGTCCTGGACACAGTGCGGCCAGCCCCAGAGAACCTGACCTGATCGTAGTTCGGCGAGGTCACGCACCAACGGCTTCGGTAGCAGAACCACATCGGTTTCCGCCAAAATCTGCTTGCGCGTGCGGATTCCGGCAACGAGGCGCGAGAGGTAGTCGTCGGAGTAGCCGAAGGGGTGGCCGTAGCCTTCTTCGAGGTAGATCCGAGAACGTAGTTCGGCATCGATGCGATCGAAATGCGCAGGATGGATCGGCAACCGGCGTTCTGCCGGTTTGCTCGACTGTCCGATGACTCCAAGGGTGCGTGCGTTGTTCAATTGTGTATCTCTCGATAGGAGCAGGTAGAGATGTCAGGCAGGAGCCTGAGGGACTAGCAGAAGCCGCAGGAACGCTGGCAGATTGCCTCGGCCAGGACCGCGTGAAAGCGTGCTGGCTGCGCTGCTGTCGATCGCCGACGGCAACAGAAAGGCGCGTCGGTATGTGCTCAGTCTAGTCCGGAACGGCCCTCGCCCGGTGGCCGGGCGCTGTGTTGTGCTCCGCTGACGTGTGGCTACTGCTCGCGCAGGCGTGAATCCAGTACGGCCAGTTGGATTTTGCTGGCGTCCGCGTGTACCTGACGTCCTTTGTCGGTGACGTCGACGAAGACTCCGCGCCGGTCGGCCTCGCACAGTGCTCGCTGAACCAGTCCGGCCTTCTCGAGACGGGCCACGCTACGGGAGAGCGCGCTGGGACTCAGGTACATCTCCGAGGCAAGCTCCTGCATGCGTGGACGTTCGCACGTGGCGTCCATGAGTCGGTCGAGAGCCTCGAAGTCGCTCATGCTCAGCCCATGCGCCGACTGCATCTGGCGATCGAGTTCGCACGCGATGTCGTTGTAGCTGGTCGACAGCGAGCGCCAGGTGTTGCGCAATTCGGATTCCGACGTCACGACCGCATTCTAGTTGAAGACTCGATTACGTGCAATTGCATTAAATGCTTGTGCATTATGTGCATGTGCATCTATTCTCGCTGACGTGACTTGCACAGACTCGACACTCAAACCATTCGATTCGCCGGACGCCCCGGTTTCTACGGAATCCTCGGATCCGGCCACAGGGGAGGGCTGGTCCCTCAAGCTGTGGGGCATCCTCGCGGTTCTCTGCCTCGTGTTGTTCCTCGACGGTCTCGATGTGTCGATGGTGGGCGTCGCGCTTCCGTCCATCGGCAATGAACTGGGCCTGTCCACTACCTCGCTGCAGTGGATCATCAACGGCTACGTCCTCGGATTCGGCGGCCTGTTGCTACTCGGTGGACGTACCGCCGATCTTCTCGGGCGCAGGAAGGTCTTCCTGATCGCACTGACCGTGTTCGCAATCGCCTCGCTGGTCGGTGGCCTTGTCGACAACGGAACACTGCTGATCGCATCACGATTCGTGAAGGGATTGGCTGCGGCCTTCACCGCTCCGACCGCAATGTCCATTCTCACCACGACGTTCAAGGAAGGTCCGGCCCGTAACCGTGCGCTGTCGGTGTTCTCCGTGTTCGGCGCCAGTGGTTACTCGTCCGGTCTGATCCTCGGTGGGCTGTTGACCAGTGCCGGTTGGCGATTCACGTTCCTGATGCCGGTTCCGTTTGCCGTCATCGCGCTGATCGGTGGGTACTTCCTCATTCCGCGGGACCGTCCCGCAGATACCGGGGGACACGATCTCGTCGGCGCCGTCACCCTGGTGACGGGAATGCTTCTCACGGTGTACACGATGGTTTCGGCTCCGACCCGTGGATGGGCACACCCGATGACGCTGGGTTCGTTCGCCGTCGCAGCCGTGCTTCTGGCGACGTTCCTCTTCGTGGAGAAGAAGGTGGCGCATCCGCTTGTGCGACTTGGGCTTCTGCGCGTCGGCACTATCGTTCGTGCGAATCTGGCCATCATCGCGCTCTTCGGTTCCTACCTGAGCTTCCAGTTCATGATGACGATCTTCCTGCAGTCGGCCCTCGGCTGGTCGCCCCTGAAGATGGCGATGGCACTGCTCCCCGCGGGCATCATCGTCGCCTTCGGATCACCGTTCGTCGGACGGCTGGTCGACCTGTACGGCAGTGCCAAGCTCATCATCGCGGCACTGACCTCGCTCAGCGTCGGGTACCTCTGGTTCCTCTTCGCGGGCAGCGATTCACCGTCGTACGTCGTGGCGATTCTGCCGAGCGTCATCCTGCTCGGACTCGGATTCGCGCTGGGGTACACCTCGATCATGGCCCAGGCCACCTCGGGTGTCGACGACTCGGAGCAGGGTTTGGCGTCCGGGCTGGTGAACACCTCCGCTCAGGTCGGTGCGGCGCTCGTGCTCGCTCTGACCACTGCCCTCGTGACCGCTGGATCGCACACCGCGTCCGGCGCCGGTACCGCCGGATTCGAGCAGTTCCATCCCGGACTGATCCTGGTCACCGGGGTCGCGCTGGTGGGCTTGGCGATCACCGTCTCGCCGCTGGTACGTGGAAGGTCGCAGCGGGAAAGATCCGTGCGTGAAATGCGCGCTGAGGAAGAAAAGGAATTGGCCGAGGTCAACTAAATACTCGCTTTATCCGCGAATGCGCTCGGCCGCGTAGGGGACAATCCTGCGCGGCCGAGTTGCTGTGTCTGAACTATCGCGTGGCAGATTTCAGGGCAGCGTCTTTCAGTGCTACGTCGAAGGTCGTCGACGTAGCTTGCGAACCGAGAATCAAGGCAAGGCGCACCAACATGGCTTCGCGGTCGGACGGATCAGCCTGATCCAGTGCGTTCGACAGTGCCAACCAGACGTGTTCGCGGTGGCCCTCGTCGTCGACCACCGCAGTTGTCGCCGACTGTGCCGTTTCGAAGTGCGTCGGCGCAGTGCCGGCGGTGAGGTGTTTGGCCAAGTCGTTCAATTGCGTGGGATCGCTGATGCGGCACAGCACCAATCCGTCGGGCCGAATCACGAAGATCTCGCCGACACGAGCGCCGAGGGCAGATGCGAGATTGCCTTCGGCATCGGGAACCGTGGAGTCGGTAGTTCCCACGGTGATCACGCGTACGGTTTCCGGTGCAAGGGCCTGAGCAAGGATTTCGGCTTGCGTGTCGAGTTCGGATACCAGCTCAGCTGACAGTCCGAAAGCCAGCAGGCCGAATCCAGTACCGCGCAGACTGTTCAAGGAGGTAGATGAACCGTCCGCCGAGACCTGGACGACCCTGTCTTCCAACGGATCGCCGGGTAGTACGCCCTCGGCGCCCGCAGCTGTCGGCCACGTCAGCGGGGAGAGCCGGGCGTGCGTCGCACTCGACTGGCGCGGGTTGATGAGGTGCGCGAATTCGCTTCGCTTGGTGGCGAGTTCGAGTACGGCATCGCGGGTGGTCCGGTAGCCGTGACTTCCCGGCGACATGATGAGCGTCGACTTGCCTGCGTTGTCGACGTTCTGCTGCCACGCGCTGCGACGTTCCTTCGAATACGCGTCGAGGATGGTGGAATCGGCAGCTCCGTTGATGACGGCGGCTAGTTGCCACACCAAGGTCTCGGCGTCTTCCATGCCCGAGTTCAGGCCGCGAACACCGAAGATCGGAACGAGATGCGCGGCGTCGCCGGCAAAAAGCACACGGCCGTGAGTGAAATCTTCCAGAGCGAGTGCGTGGGCGCGGTAGAAGCCGAACCATTCCAGGGTCCAGGGGATGTCGCTCTGGAGCCATTCGAGGTGACGCGTGATGCGGTCACGGATGCGATCTTCTTGCGTCTCCGCTTCCGGATCGTCCGAGGCGTCGAGCTGGTAGTCGATGCGCCAGATGTCCCGTGGTTGGCGATGCATGATGATCGTGGACCCCGGGTTGCTGGGTGCGTCGAACCACACCAGACGCTCGGCCGGGAGTTCCGATTCCCAATGAATGTCGGCAATGACGTAGTTGCCCTCGTAGCTGTTGCCCTGCAAGCGGATTCCGCTGAGTTCGCGCATCTTGCTGCGTCCACCATCGGCGGCAACGACCCACGCCGCGCGCAGTTCGCGGGTTCCGAACGCGGTGTCGACGGTCAGAGTCACCTCGTTGTCACCGACGGAGATGCCGGCGATCGACGACGACCAGTGGAAGTTCACCAGTGGGTGAGCGAGCAGCTTGTCGGTCATGATCTGCTCGAACTCGGATTGCGAGACGTTGACCATGGGTCCACGCGCGTCGTGCTCGGCGGATGCCATGCGGAACTGCAGTACTTCCTGATCGCGGTAGTAACTCCGACCACCCACCCACGGCAGAACGAGGTCTTCGAGCTCGGCACCGAAGCCGAGGCGTTCGGCAACTTCGAGGCTGTGGCGTGACACGCAGATCGCGCGACTGCCGAACGAGACCTGATCGGCCGCTTCGAGAATCGTGACGGCAATGCCGCGCTGCGCCAAGCCCATGGCTACGCCCATGCCGACGGGGCCGGCTCCGACGATCACGACGGGAAGTGCGTCGGCCGAAGGCGCCAGGGAGGCGAAGTCCTCGGGTGCGTACTTCTTCGGATGAAAGTAGGTCGACATGGTCACGAGGCTTTCTGTGCGGCAGTGTTTTTCGGGATCAATTGAGGTTCCGGGAGCAGCAGGATGGAAACCAGGCTGATCACGGCAATGATCACGAAGTAGGCGGTGATGGCGAACGAGGTGTCGAAGGCGGCGTAGAGCGCGGTGGCGATCATCGGGGCCAGACCGCCGCCGAGGATTGCGCCGATCTGGTAGCCGAGTGACGCTCCGCTGTAGCGGATGTGTGCGGGAAACAATTCGGCGAACAGTGCCGCTTGTGGGCCGGCGCAGCAGCCGAGCGTGAAGCCGAGGGCGATCATCGATACGAGCATCACCGGAACGATCGCTGTGTCGATCAGCGGAAAGAACACCGCTGCCGCCACTACCAGGGTGATCGAACTGCGGATGTAGACGGTCCGGCGTCCGAGAGTGTCCGACTTGTGAGCGCTGAAAGCCATTCCCGCCATCCAGAACGGGCAGGATGCGATGAGAAGAAAGAGCATCGTGGTCTTGCTGAAGCCGAGTTCGGTCTCGCCGTACTTGAGGACGTAAACCATGTACGCGTACGCGATTCCGTTGGTGGCGATGAAGGTTCCACCGGCGAGGAGCACAGTCTTCCAGTGTCTGGTGAGAACCTCGAGAATCGGCATGGACTCCGCCGGTGCCTCGGACTTCGACGCGGTGAACTCGTCACTTTCCTCGAGGCCGAGACGGATCCACATCGCAACGCCCACCAGAACTGCGCTGAGCAGGAACGGGATTCGCCATCCCCAGGAGTTGAATGCATCGTCGTCCATGAAGGCGGCGAGGGGGAGATAGACGAGATTGGCCACCAGTACGCCTGCGGGAACACCGATTTGTGGTGCGCTGCCGTACAGCCCCTTCCTGCCCTCGGGTGCGTTTTCGGTGGCGACCAGAACTGCGCCGCCCCACTCGCCGCCGACACCGAGTCCCTGAACGAATCGCAAGGTCACCAGGAGTATGGGGGCAAAGACGCCGATAGCGGCGTAGTTGGGTAGCAGCCCGATGGCAACGGTGGCGCAGCCCATCAGCATCAACGAGGTGACCAACATGGATTTGCGTCCGATGCGGTCGCCGAAGTGGCCCATCACGATTCCGCCGATGGGACGCGCGACGAATCCGACGGCGAGGGTGGCGAAGGCGGCGAGGGTGCCGGCCAGATCGGACGTGCCGGGGAAGAACTGCTTGCCGAGCACGAGTGCGGCGGCGGTGCCGTAGATGAAGAAGTCGTACCACTCGATGGCGGTGCCGACAAAGCTGCCGAGGGCGGCCTTACGCGCCTTGACCGTCGCGGCGGCGCGCGTTGCGGTCGGTGAGGCGATGGAGGTCATGAAGTGCCTTTCGAGATGAATGTGGCTTGAAGAAACAATGACGTGCGCCACAACAATTGAAAAGCGAAAGAATTGGAGGTTCTTGCACGGAAAATACGTGGAACCAGCTCCGCTGCCTGGTAGCGGGACTATTGGGCAGGTTCTGAGGGTGAAACGAATTCTATGAAAGCGCGTGCGACGCGGCTGAGGCGAGTGTTCTGGTGCCAAGCGAGAACTACGTGCACCGACGGCACTGCGGGGGAAGCGATGGTCTTGACGACCACCTCGAGCCCCTCGTACGTGACGTCGATCTTGGGCCGCTGGAGTAGCAGCGTCCAGCCGAGGCCACGGCCGACAAATGCCCTCGCCGTCTCGAAGTTCGCAGTTCTGTAGGCAACCTTCGGGGCGAATCCGCCTGCGCGACAGACGTCGAGCGCGTGTTTGGTGCTCGGCGGCGCGTCGAGGAGAACCATCGGGTGTTCCGCGAGGTCCGGAAGATGGATCGGTCGCTCGGACCGCGCGAGTGGGTGTTCTGCACCCAGGACGATCAAGGGTTCGCGGATGGCCAACGGAACTGTGCGCAATTGTGGAGACAGGTCCAGGTCGTAAGCGATCGCGAGGTCCAACTCGCCGTTCTCGAGATGTGTCTGGAGCCGATTCTGAGTGTCCTCGCGGAACTCCACCTGCGCGTCAGGATTCTCACGGGTGAACCCGGCGATCATCGACGGCAACACCGTCGGCCCCAGAGCGGGATAACAGCCGATCGCTATGGGCCCCGACACGCTTCCGCCGGTTCCGAGCGCATCGGATTCGAGTTCCCCGGCTTGCTGAAGTAGCGCCCGGGCGCGCACCAGAACCGCTTCACCGGTGCGGGTGAGTTGAATGCCGAATGAGCGACGGCGAACGCACAGTTGAACTTTGAGCGCGCGTTCGAGTTCGGTGAGCGCCGCGGACAGGGCGGAAGGAGAGAGGTGCAGGCGCTCGGCCGCGGCACTGATCGTTCCGGTCTCGGCTACCGCGACAAACGCGGCCAGCTGACGCATCGTGTACGTGGGAGCAGGATCGATGCGAGGCATGAGATCGACAGTAGTCGGGTAGATTGCCCTGAATATTTTGGTGTGGCACCGTGAAGAGGTCGACGATCAATCGCTGACCTGCGTCTTCGTGGTGCCCCCGGCAGGATTCGAACCTGCGACCTTTCGCTCCGGAGGCGAACGCTCTATCCCCTGAGCTACGGGGGCGCACCGAATACTCGGTGTGCCGATTGGGCTGCGTTAGCGTAGCGCATCACGGGGGGACAAGACCAAACCGGCACCCGCCTCGGCATGGCGTCGTCGCGGGAGGTAGTCGAGGATGCGGCCGGGGACCATGGTCGTCGAATCATCTGTACCGACTGACTCGGATGCTTTTTACGCCTAGGCTCGGCTCTGAGCACAGGCTCGGGCGGACTGCTCGGGCACCCTCGTGAGGTACGGGAGTCGTTGATGACCGATCACCACTATTCCGAAGACCAGCTCGCGCTCGACCTGAAGTGGTGGGCAGCGGCCAACTATCTGACCGTCGCGCAGATCTATCTGAAGGACAACACGCTTCTGCGGGAACCGTTGCGTGCCGAGCACATCAAGCCCCGACTGCTCGGGCACTGGGGGACCAGCCCCGGCTTGTCGATGATCTACACGCTCCTCAATCGGCACATCGTCGCCACCGGCGCAGACTGGCTGTACGTGACCGGTCCCGGGCACGGCGGTCCGGCGCTGGTCGCGTCGACGTATCTCGAGGGAACGTACTCGGAGATCTATCCTGAAGTCTCGGACGACGCCGAGGGCATCCACCGGATGTGTCGGCGATTCTCCGCTCCCGGCGGAGTGCCCAGCCATGTGAGTGTGCAGACACCCGGAAGCATCCACGAAGGCGGCGAGCTCGGCTACGCCCTTGCCCATGCGGCCGGCGCTGCCTTCGATCATCCGAACCTCGTGGTGGCCTGTGTGATCGGCGACGGCGAAGCGGAGACCGGGCCGTTGTCCGGTTCGTGGAAGCTCCCGGCGTTCCTGAATCCACGACGCGACGGCGCGGTGCTGCCGATCCTGCACGTGAACGGTGCCAAGATCGCCGGGCCGACGGTCTACGGACGCAGCAGCGACGAAGACATCCAGGCCTATCTTGGTGGACAGGGGTGGGCGCCGATCGTCGTCTCCGGTGACGACCCCGACGCGGTGTTTCCTCAGCTGTATCAAGCGATCTCGCAGGCGTACGAGAAGATCCGCGAGATGCAGGGTGCCGCACGCCGCGGAGAGGAGTGGACGGGTTCGTGGCCGGCAATCGTGTTGCGGACGCCGAAAGGATGGACCGGTCCACACACCGTCGACGGAATCTTGGTCGAGGGCACACATCGTGCGCACCAGGTGCCGTTGTCCGGCGTGCGAAGCAACGAATCACATCTGCGGCAACTCGAAGAGTGGATGCGGTCGTACCGTCCGGACGAGTTGTTTGACGCCAACGGATCACTGGCCGCGGAACTGGCGGCGCTCTCGCCGACGGGGGACAAGCGCATGGGGAGCACTCCCTACGCGAACGGTGGACGACTTCGCGTCGATCTCCCGATGCCGCCGCTCGAAAAGTACGCGCTTCCCATCCAATCCCCGGGTTCGACCTTCCACGAGACGACGCGAGTTCTCGGCGAGCTTCTGCGCGACATCTACGCCGCCACGGAAACCGAGGACAGCGGCGGGAACTTCCGACTCTTCTGTCCGGACGAGACGTCGAGCAATCGCCTCGGCGCCGTATTCGAGACAACCGATCGCTGCTGGCAACTGCCGATCACCGACTACGACGACGGGCTGTCCGCGGACGGTCGTGTCATGGAGGTCCTCAGCGAGCACCTCTGCGAGGGATGGCTCGAGGGCTATCTGCTGTCGGGCCGACACGGGATGTTCGCGAGCTACGAAGCATTTGCGATGGTGAGCGTGTCGATGCTCATCCAGCACGCCAAGTGGCTCCAACATGCCGTCGACCTGCCGTGGCGGGCGTCCGTCGCTTCGCTCAACGTGCTGTTGACCAGTACGTGCTGGCGCAACGACCACAACGGATTCAGTCATCAGGGCCCCGGCATGATCGACGCCGTTATTCCCTTGGCACCCAGTGTGATCCGCGTGTGGCTGCCACCGGATTCCAACACCTTGCTCTCGATCTCGGACCACTGCCTGCGTAGTACCGACCACGTCAACCTGATAGTCGTGGACAAGCAACCGCACCTGCAGTACCTCACGCTCGAGCAAGCGCACGAGCACTGCGCGACGGGCGCTTCGGTCTGGGAATGGGCCGGAACTGAGGCTCGCGGACAGGAACCGGACGTGGTCCTGGCCGCCGCGGGAGATGTGCCGACGCAGGAGATCCTGGCTGCTGCACAGTTGCTGCGCGATCACACACCCGAACTGATCACCCGCGTCGTCAACGTCGTCGATCTGATGGCCTTGCTGACGCCCATCGAGCATCCCCACGGATTCGGGGAGCGGGTCTTTCTCGATCTGTTCTCCGCGCAGACCGACGTCGTGTTCGCATTCCACGGATACTCGCGTGCCGTGCACGAACTGATTCACGGGCGTCCGAGTCCCGAGCGCTTCCACGTTCGCGGATTCAGTGAACAGGGAACAACCACAACACCGTTCGACATGGTCGTCCTCAACAAGATGAGCCGCTACCACCTGGTGATCGAGGCGCTACGACGCTCCAAGCGTCGGCCGGCCGGGGCGTCCGAGTTGGCGGAGTTCTGCCGCACACAACTCGAAAAGCACTCGCGTTACATCGTCGAGCACCTCGAAGACATGCCGGAAGTAGAAAACTGGACCTGGTCCTGAAATTCAGGACCAGGCCCAGTTGGGTCTGAACATTCTCGGCTCAGTTCAGTTCTGCTCAGTTCATGGGCAGTGGCATTGCGCCGCGAGCTGCCAACATGTCGGTCATCAGCTTGGACTCGCTCTGCTGCGTGTTGACCATCGTCTGCGCCAGGCTGCGCACCGGCCCCTCGGTGGCGTCGGCTGCTGCGTACTCCATCATCGGAAGCCCACCTTCGTGGTGACGAAGCATCAGCTGCAGGAACAAGGTGTCGAGTTGCAGACCTTCCGCTGCGCGGAGAGCCGCAAGGTCCTCGGGGGACGCCATGCCGGGCATGGTGTCGACCGGCCCGGAATGACTCATGTCCATCGTGGCCGAAGTCCCGTGCGATCCATGGCCGGAGCCCGAATCCGACGACATCCACTCCATGTACGGGCCCACCTTGGACAGCGGCTGATCCCACATGGTCAGCCACGCCTGCATCTGACCGAGCTGGTTCTGCTGCGTGGTCAAGATGTCGAACGCCAGCGTGCGTACGTCGTTGTCCGTGGACTTCGTCAGGGCGATGGACGCCATGTCGACGGCCTGGCTGTGATGCACGCTCATGTCCTGCGCGAAGCCCACGTCCACCGAATCCGAAGCCGGAACGGTCAGTGACGACTTCGCATCGGGTCCGAGGAGGTTGGTCAGTGCGCCGAGCGCAAAACCGACGGCGATCGCGCCGATCAGACCGATGATCAGCAGTGCGGTGCGCTGACTCGGCTTCGAAGACTGATCGGTGTTCGTCGAACTATCCACCGGCGGGAATCTGTTCGTCGGTGGCCGGGGTAGCGCCCGTGCCGTCCATCTGGATGGCGTCGGCGCCCGGAGGTGTCGGATCGAACGGCGACGTCGACGGAGTGAACAGCGGGTTGGTGCAGCTCGCGCCGACCTCGGGGTAGACGTTCGGGTTCTGGTTCAGCGCAGTGATGAACTGATCGATGCGATCGTCGTCGGCCTTGTCGATCTCGAGGCGATGGCCCCACGACTGCAGAGAAATGGGGCTGCTCTGACCGGGGTACGGCGACATCAGCATGTAGGACTTGCCGTTCACGCGTCCGGCGAGACTGTCGATCTGGTCCTGGTCGACGAGATCGGGGTTGTACGTGATCCAGATGGCGCCGTGCTCGAGCGAGTGGACGGCGTTCTCGGTGCGAATCGGGTCGGCGTACACGGTTCCGGTGCAGTTAGCCCAGGTGGCGTCGTGCGGGCCACCGAACGGCGGGGTCTGGTCGTACGCCACGCGCTGAGTGGAATCGACGTGCTGGCCGGCCGGGTACTCGATCTTGAGGACGCCGTCGATCTTGTCGGACGGATCCTTGTTCTCGGAGCTGTACTTGTACGGCTCGAGGGCCTGCCGCTCCTCGACCTTGGGCCACAGATTGATACCGAGCACGGCGATGAGTGCGAGCACAGCCACACCGGCGCCGATCGACAGCCAGGGGATCTGGCGGGGAGCGGGGACGCCGCCCTTGCCCTTCTTGGCCGGCCGACTGTTCTTGTTGGCGGCCTTGATGGCCTTGGCTGATTTGGCCCCGGAGTTCTTGTTGGGACCGCGACTATCGGAACCGCTTGGCATCGATTGGGCTCTTTCGGTGTGTGGGCTTGAGGTGTGGCGCGCCCGCGCATGAAGGTACGCGGTGGTAGCTCGGGCATTACCACTGTACTTTCCGAGTCTGAGGGCAAACTTTGAGAGTGGCGTGCGACACGCCACAGCGGCCCCGCGCACGTTCACGGAGAGCGAGGCGTGAGGCGAGTCTCCACTTCCGGTGTGCAGGCAATAGGATGAATACCTGTGACTCCAGCTGACCTTGCCGAACTGCTCCGCGGAACCGCAGCGAGCGTCCTTGCCGATCGTGGCCTCGACGTATCCGTGCTACCCGAAACACTCACCGTCGAGCGACCACGCAACCCCGAGCACGGCGATTACGCCACCAACATTGCCATGCAGGTAGCCAAGAAGGTCGGCACGAATCCCCGCGAGCTGGCGGGCTGGATCGCCGAAGCCCTCACCGCTGCCGACGGAATCGAATCCGCCGAGATCGCCGGGCCCGGCTTCCTCAACATTCGGTTGGACAAGGACGCCCAGGGCGCGATCGTCGTGTCGGTTCTCGAAGCCGGTGCGTCGTACGGCTCGGGTGACTCCCTCGCCGGCAAGAAGATCAACCTCGAATTCGTCTCCGCCAACCCCACCGGACCGATTCACCTCGGTGGAACCCGTTGGGCCGCAGTCGGAGACGCGCTCGGACGCATTCTGTCCGCGCAGGGTGGTTTGGTAACACGTGAGTACTACTTCAACGATCACGGTGCCCAGATCGACCGCTTCTCGCGTTCGCTGATCGCTGCAGCGAAGGGTGAACCTGCTCCCGAAGACGGTTACGCCGGTGCATACATCGCCGACATCGCCGCCTCGGTTCTGAAGCAGCGTCCCGACGTCATGGATCTGCCTGCCGACGAGCAGCAGGAAACCTTCCGCGCCATCGGCGTCGAATTGATGTTCACGCACATCAAGCAGACCCTGCACGACTTCGGCGTCGACTTCGACGTCTACTTCCACGAGAACTCGCTCTTCGAATCCGGTGCGGTCGAGAAGGCCGTCGAATCCCTCAAGGGTTCGGGCAACCTCTTCCACGAAGACGGTGCGTGGTGGCTCAAGAGCACCGACTACGGCGACGACAAGGACCGCGTCGTCATCAAGAGCGATGGCAACGCCGCCTACATCGCCGGTGACATCGCCTACTTCCAGAACAAGCGCGCACGTGGGTTCGACCTCTGTATCTACATGCTCGGCGCCGACCATCACGGTTATATCGGCCGTCTCAAGGCTGCCGCTGCCGCATTCGGCGACGATCCGGACACCGTCGAGGTGCTGATCGGCCAGATGGTCAACCTCGTCAAGGACGGCACTGCCGTCAAGATGAGCAAGCGTGCAGGCACCGTCATCACCCTCGACGACCTGGTCGAGGCAATCGGCGTCGACGCCTCGCGTTACGTCATGATCCGCTCGTCGGTCGACTCGAGCATCGACATCGACCTCGACCTGTGGACCAAGACCAGCAGCGAGAACCCCGTCTACTACGTGCAGTACGCGCACGCACGCCTCTCGGCGATCGCTCGCAGCGCCGCAGACCTCGGTCTGTCCGCCGACGCGAGCAACCTCGCCCTGCTCACCGTCGAGCAGGAGGGTGACCTCATCCGCACGATCGGCGAGTACCCACGCGTCGTGTCGAGCGCTGCGAATCTGCGTGAGCCGCACCGTATTGCCCGCTACCTCGAAGAACTCGCGGGTGCGTACCACCGCTTCTACGGCGCGTGCCGCATCCTTCCGCAAGGCGACGAAGACGCCACCGACGTGCACCGCGCGCGTCTGGCTCTCTGCGCCGCCACCCGACAGGTCCTGGCCAACGGTCTCGAACTGCTCGGCGTCACCGCACCGGAGCAAATGTGAACGCGCACCCCGCCGGCCCCAAGCATGCCGAGCAGTTGCAGGCCCCCGGCTTGCCCGACCGTCCGACCAGCCCCGAAGCCTTCGGCGAACTCTCACCGCAGGTGTGGCCGCGCAACGCTTCTCGCGGCGACGACGGTGAAGTGACCCTCGCGGGTGTCAAGGTCGGTGAACTTGCCGAGAAGTACGGCACTCCGTTGTTCGTCATCGACGAGGACGACTTCCGTTCACGCTGCCGTGACATGGCCCGCGCCTTCGGCCCGGATGCCAAGGTGCACTACGCATCCAAGGCATTCCTCTGTGGCGAGATCGCACGCTGGGTCGCCGACGAAGGCCTCTCGCTCGACGTCTGCTCCGGCGGCGAACTGGCGATCGCGTTGCACGCGGACTTCCCGGCCGAGCGAATTGCCATGCACGGCAACAACAAGTCAGTCGCCGAACTGGCCGCTGGTGTCGCCGCGGGCGTCGGACACGTCGTGCTCGACTCGTCGATCGAGATCGACCGACTCGATCGTGTCGCCGGTGAGGCCGGTGTCGTTCAGGACGTGTTGATCCGACTGACCGTCGGCGTCGAAGCGCATACCCACGAATTCATCTCCACCGCACACGAGGACCAGAAGTTCGGTTTCTCGCTGGCCGGGGGAGCGGCGATCGACGCGGTCCGTCGCGTCTTCGCTGCCGACAACTTGCGCCTGGTCGGCCTGCACAGCCACATCGGTTCGCAGATCTTCGACGTCGACGGTTTCGAGGTGGCAGCGCACCGCGTGATCGGTTTGCTCCGCGACGTCGTCACCGAGTTCGGAGTCGAGAAGACCAAGCAGATTTCGATCATCGACCTCGGCGGCGGCATGGGGATCTCGTATATCCCCTCCGACGACCCGCCGCCCGTCGACGAACTGGCAGCAAAGCTCGGCCACATCGTGCGCAACGAGTCCGCACTGGCCGGATTGCCGGAGCCGACGCTTGCCGTCGAACCCGGCCGCGCCATCGCCGGACCTGGCACGGTGACGCTCTACGAGGTCGGCACCATCAAGGACGTCACGGTGGGTAGCTCGCTGACACGCCGCTACATCAGCGTCGACGGCGGGATGAGCGACAACATCCGCACGTCCCTCTACGGTGCGGAGTACGAAGCCAAGTTGGTTTCGCGAACTTCCGAGGCTGATCCCGTCGTTGCACGTATCGTCGGTAAGCACTGCGAGTCCGGTGACGTGGTCATTCGGGACACCTGGATGCCCGAGGACGTCGGGCCCGGTGATTTACTAGCGGTAGCAGCGACCGGTGCATACTGCTATTCGATGTCGAGCAGGTACAACCTGCTCACCCGCCCAGCCGTGGTGGCGGTGCGTGACGGAGTCTCACGCGTGATTCTGCGGAGGGAAACAGTGGAAGATCTGCTCAGCTTGGAGGTATCGCAGTGACGAGCGAATCGGCGCATCGCGCTATCGGTGTGGCCGTTCTCGGCCTCGGCAACGTCGGGAGCGAGGTCGTCCGGATCATTCGTGAGCAGGCCGAGGAACTCGAAGCTCGCGTCGGCGCCCCGTTGGAACTGCGGGGGGTTGCCGTCCGCCGTATCGGCTCGGACCGCGGAATTCCCGAGGAACTGCAGACGACGGACGCCGAGTCCCTGGTCGGTCGTGACGACGTCGACATCGTGGTCGAGGTGATCGGCGGAATCGAGCTCCCTCGCAAGCTGATTCTCTCTTCGCTCAACTCCGGCAAGTCGGTCGTGACCGCCAACAAGGCGCTGCTCGCGGACCACACCGGTGAATTGGCGGAGGCTGCAGAGGCCAACTCTGTCGACCTGTACTTCGAGGCCGCTGTTGCCGGCGCGATCCCCGTGATCCGCCCGCTCACACAGTCGTTGGCCGGAGACCGTGTCAACAAGGTCGCCGGAATCGTGAACGGCACCACCAATTTCATCCTTTCGGCGATGGACGAGACCGGCGCCGACTACGAAGAGACCTTGGCCGAAGCCGGACGCCTCGGATACGCGGAAGCCGACCCGACCGCGGACGTCGAAGGCTACGACGCCGCGGCGAAGGCAGCGATCCTCGCGTCGATCGCGTTCCACACCCGCGTCACTGCCGCGGACGTGTACCGCGAAGGAATCTCCACGATCACCTCCGCCGACCTGGCTTCGGCGAAGGCACTCGACTGCACGATCAAGTTGCTCTCGATCTGCGAGCGCATCGTCACGCCCAAGGGCAAGGAGCGGATTTCCGCTCGCGTGTACCCGGCGCTGGTTCCGCTCAGCCATCCGCTGGCCTCGGTCAACGGCGCGTTCAACGCCGTTGTCGTGGAAGCAGAGAACGCCGGCCGGCTCATGTTCTACGGCCAGGGCGCAGGCGGCGCCCCCACCGCTTCCGCGGTGATGGGTGACCTGGTGATGGCTGCGCGCAACAAGGTTCACGGCGGCCGCGGCCCCCGCGAGTCCAAGTACGCCAAGCTCAAGGTCGCCCCGATGGGCGACATCCTCACCCGCTACTACGTGAACATGGAGGTCGCGGACAAGGAAGGTGTGCTGTCCGCAGTCGCCGCCGAGTTCGCCAAGCACGGCGTGAGCATCTCCGTCGTCCGCCAGGAGGGCGCCGGCGCCGGCGCGCGTCTGGTGGTCGTCACTCATGTAGCAACCGACGCGGCTCTCTCCGAGACCGTGGCGGCTCTCAACGAACTCGAATTCGTCACCGCTGTGACCAGCGTGCTGCGACTGGAAGGCACTGAACAATGACCGGCATCGTCAACCCCGTCCACAAGGCATGGCCGGGTCTCATCGAGGCATACCGGGACCGTCTCGCGATCGGTGACAACTGGAAGACCGTCACCCTGCGCGAAGGCGGCACCCCGCTCCTGCCGGCCGGCCACCTCTCCGAGATCACCGGCTGCGACGTCTACCTCAAGGTCGAGGGTCTCAACCCCACCGGTTCCTTCAAGGACCGCGGCATGACGATGGCCGTCACCGACGCCTTGGCCCGTGGCCAGCGTGCAGTTCTGTGCGCGTCCACCGGCAACACCTCCGCCTCGGCCGCTGCGTATGCAGCCAAGGCCGGCATGACCTGCGCCGTGCTCATCCCGCAGGGCAAGATCGCCATGGGCAAGCTTGCGCAGGCAGTCATGCACGGTGCCAAGATCATTCAGGTCCAGGGCAACTTCGACGACTGCCTCGAGCTGGCACGCAAGACCACGGCCGAATTCCCCACCATCGGTCTCGTCAACTCGGTCAACCCGGTGCGCATCGAAGGCCAGAAGACCGCGGCATTCGAGATCATGGACGTCCTCGGCAAGGCTCCCGACGTGCACGCACTCCCGGTCGGAAACGCCGGGAACATCACCGCGTACTGGCGCGGATACTCCGAGTACTACGCGGACGGTCTGACCACGGTCAAGCCCCGCATGCTCGGTGTCCAGGCAGCCGGAGCGGCTCCGCTGGTCAACGGTGCACCCGTCAAGGATCCCGAAACCATCGCCACCGCAATCCGAATCGGTTCTCCCGCTTCCTGGAACGGCGCTGTCGCCGCGAAGGAAGAGTCGAACGGTGCATTCCGTGCCGCCACCGACGAGAAGATCCTCGAGGCTTACCGTCTGATCGCCGCCACCGAGGGCGTCTTCGTCGAACCGGCGTCGGCAGCCAGCGTCGCCGGCCTACTCGCCGCACGTGCAGAGGGCTGGCTCGAGCCGGGCCTGACCGTCGTGTGCACGGTGACCGGTAACGGTCTCAAGGATCCTGACACGGCTTTGAAGGGTATGCCGAACGTCGAGCCGATCGGTGTCGATCCCGTTGCCGTCGCGGCTGCCCTCGAGCTTGCATAGTGTCCGTGGATTCATCGACCACTCCGCGGAATCCGGTGTCTGACATGACTATAACCCTGCCTATCGGCCTTTCGGTGACTGCTCGCGTCCCGGCCTCGAGTGCAAACTTGGGGCCGGGGTTCGACACCCTCGGTCTGGCGTTGGGGTTGTACGACGAAATCGTAGTCACCACAACGGATTCAGGCCTTCAGATTCGCGTCGAAGGTGAAGGCGCTGCCGACGTGCCCTGGGGTCCTTCGCATCTCGTGGTCCGCGCCATCGAGCGTGGTCTCGAGGCGGCCGGAGTGTGGGCCAGTGGCCTGGACGTGTTGTGCCGCAACGCGATTCCACATTCGCGCGGGTTGGGATCCTCGGCTTCCGCGGCTGTCGGTGGATTGGCAGCAGCCAACGGTCTGGCGCGCGCTCTCGATGCCGAGATCGGCTTGACGGAAGAGCAGTTGGTTCAACTCTCGTCCGAGTTCGAAGGTCACCCGGACAACGCGTCTGCCAGTGTTCTCGGTGGCGCAGTCGTCTCGTGGAGTTGCCCACCGGCCGTCGAAGGCGACGAGCCGATCTACTCCGCGGCCAAACTCGACGTCCATCCCGACATCCGTGCTGTGGCACTGGTTCCCGAGGAGCGGTCGTCCACCGCACACACTCGCGGGCTCCTGCCCGAATTGGTTCCGCACCAGGATGCCTCGTTCAACGCGAGCCGCAGCGCGCTCGCCGTCGTTGCGCTCACTGCTCGGCCCGATCTGTTGATGGCGGCCACCGAGGATCGCCTGCATCAGGCACAGCGCGCACCCGCGCTTCCGCTCACGACGCGATGGATCGGGATCCTGCGCGAGGCGGGTATTGCTGCGACCGTTTCCGGAGCCGGCCCCACCGTGTTGGCGCTCAGCACAGAACCTTTCCCCGTCGAACTCGCGGAAGCGGCGCGGGCAGACGGACTACGTGTGCTCGAATTGGACATCGCCGACGGCGTCGAAGTATCCACGACGACGGTCTGATCCCTGCCTTGGTCCTGGTGATCGCCCACTACCGATCGGTAGTGAACTGACACACCCAGTCGTCCAAATTCTTGCCGGACTCAGGTTTGGGCGCTATCCTGGGCTATGTCCGTACATCGTGCGCGTCAGTCGCCGGTACATCACCAGGGGGCAAAACTCCTTCCCAATCGGGGTCCACAGTCCTTGGCATGATTCTCGCAGGCATGATCCTCACGCTTGTACCTTCTCCGAAGGTTTGAATCCTCCGCGGATCGAACACTCAGAGGTTCCATCACTCTGGGGTTCAACACACGGGGGAGTGAATCGTCGACGAAGGCGCGTTGGGCAGGTTTGCGAGCGCATGAAAAGTTTGAGGCGAGAGTTTCCGACAATCATGTGACGGCGGACAAGCCGGCAGTTCTGGACAGCAACCACGTACGGCACCACCGAGTTCGGTATTCAGTCGAACTGCGGGACGAACCCTCGACTTTGCGCAGTGCGAGTGAGGGAAGGAAAGGACCTCCGTGACCGATACGGACCTCATCGCCACTTCTGCACCCGCCGGGTCGGAATCAGGCGACAATTCTCAGGCGTCATCTTCAGCATCGAACGGTGCGGTGGCGACCTCCACGAAGCGTGCCGAAACGCGCCGTGGTGCCGGACTCTCCGGCATGGTGCTCACCGAACTCCGCACTCTTGCGGGTGAACTGGGCATCAAAGGCACTTCCGGCATGCGCAAGGGTGACCTGATCGCAGCCATCAAGGAGCGCCAGGGCGGCAGCGCGAAGGCTGCACCCGCACAGAGTGAACTCACTCTCGACGACGCACCCGTTGCGCGCACTCGTGCCAAGAGCACTCGCGCCACACGCACCGAAACCCCCGCAGCCGAAACAGCTCCGGCAGCCGAGTCGGCTCCTGCCGAGGCCGCGCCTGCGCGTACGGAATCCGCCGAGGATTCCGATCAGAGCGCACCCCGTCGCGGACGTCAGCGTCGTGGCGCCGCTCGTCGTGCAGGTTCACCCGACCAGGGCGAACTGAGCATCGAGCAGGAAGCTCCTTCGGCGAAGTCCGACGCGGACACCGCGAAGGCCGCCGATTCTTCGAAGGTCGCCGAGACCGCCAAGGCCGAGGCTCCGGCCGAGCGTCCTGCGCGCACCGAGGGCAAGTCCGACGCTGATCAGGCTCCTGCCGAGCAGGGCAACGAGCGTCCCCGCCGCGAGCGAAACCGGGACAACCAGGGCCAGCGGGACAACCAGGGCCAGCGCGAGAACCAGGGCAACCGGGGTAACCAGGATCGCCAGGACCGTCAGGATCGCGGCAATCAGAACAACGCCGGCCAGAACAACGCCGGTCCTCGCACGGACAACCGCAACAACGGGCCGGACGACGACGAAGAGGGTGGACGCGGACGCCGCGGACGCCGTTTCCGCGAGCGCCGTGGCCGTGGTCGCGATCGCGGTGAGGGTGGCGCACCCAACGATTCACGCGAGACCGAGATTCGTGAGGACGACGTCCTGCAGCCGGTCGCCGGCATCCTCGACGTCCTCGACAATTACGCCTTCGTGCGTACGTCCGGGTACCTCGCCGGCCCCAACGACGTCTACGTCTCCATGAACCTGATCCGCAAGAACGGCCTTCGCCGTGGCGACGCCATCACCGGTGCCGTCCGCGTCTCGCGTGACGGTGAGCAGGGTAGCCAGCGTCAGAAGTTCAACCCGCTGGTCCGTATCGACACGGTCAACGGCGGCGACGTCGAGGCCGCGAAGAAGCGCCCCGAGTTCAACAAGCTCACGCCGCTGTACCCGAACCAGCGTCTGCGCCTCGAGACCGAGCAGCACATTCTCACCACGCGTGTCATCGACCTGGTGATGCCCATCGGTAAGGGCCAGCGCGCCCTCATCGTGAGCCCGCCCAAGGCCGGTAAGACCAGCGTGTTGCAGGCGATCGCGAATGCCGTCGCCACCAACAATCCTGAGTGCTACCTGATGGTCATCCTCGTGGACGAGCGTCCCGAGGAAGTGACCGACATGCAGCGCAGCGTGAAGGGTGAGGTCATTTCCTCCACCTTCGACCGCCCGCCGGGAGATCACACCGCAGTTGCCGAGCTGGCAATCGAGCGTGCGAAGCGCCTGGTCGAGATGGGTAAGGACGTCGTCGTACTGCTCGACTCCATCACGCGTCTGGGTCGTGCGTACAACAACTCCTCGCCGGCGTCGGGACGCATCCTCTCCGGTGGTGTCGACTCGACGGCGCTCTACCCGCCGAAGCGTTTCCTCGGTGCTGCCCGCAACATCGAGAACGGTGGATCGCTCACCATCATCGCTACCGCAATGGTCGAGACCGGATCCACCGGCGACACCGTGATCTTCGAAGAGTTCAAGGGCACCGGCAACGCCGAGCTCAAGCTCGATCGCAAGATCGCCGAACGCCGCGTGTTCCCGGCCGTGGACGTCAACCCGTCCAGCACGCGTAAGGACGAGTTGCTCCTGAGCCCGGACGAAGCTGCGGTGCTGCACAAGCTCCGTCGCGTCCTGTCCGGTCTGGACTCGCATCAGGCCATCGATCTGCTGATCGATCGACTGAAGAAGAGCAAGAACAACCTCGAGTTCCTGATGCAGGTCTCCAAGACCGCACCGGGTGCGATCGACGACTGATCGATTCGACGTCAAAAGGCCCACAACCAGCTGGTTGTGGGCCTTTTGCGTGGGCGGAACAAAACCGAGCGACAGTGCGTTGACAACTTCGTACAGCCACCCCGAGGCGTGCGAGACGCGGATTATCCGGTGAGGTACCGCATCTGGCATACTGAACGGCCGAGTCCGGTTCCGGTTCACGATGTCGATTGGCGACGTCGACCCGGCGACCATTGAAAGGGACACCATGAAGGCAGGAATCCACCCAACCTACGTAGCGACCACCGTCGTCTGCGGTTGCGGTAACACGTTCGAGACCCACAGCACCAAGGAGTCCGGACGCATCAACGTCGAGGTTTGCTCGCAGTGCCACCCGTTCTACACGGGCAAGCAGAAGATTCTCGACACCGGTGGACGCGTCGCTCGCTTCGAGGCTCGCTACGGCAAGCGCGCAGACAGCAAGGTCCCGGCCACCGAGTCCTAGCTGTTCCGCCGACGCCCGATCTGCCATGCGCAGATCGGGCGTCGGCTTTTTTGTGCCTGCACTCGGTTTGCGCGTTTCCCGGGTCCCGGCGTCGAAATACCTTCAAGCGCGCACCGTAGGAATCGAAACTCAGAGCGGAGCGAACCATGGCAGGCGCAACCCAGCCCTCGGCCATCGACGACATCTTGGCGGAGCACGCCGGTCTCGAAGCACAGATGTCCGATCCGGCGCTGCACAACGACCCTGCCGCTGCCAGGCGCGTCGGTAAGCGGTTCTCCGAGCTCTCGCCGATCATGTCGACGTACAACAAGCTCACCGCTGCGCAGGACGATCTGGAAGCCGCGCGCGAACTAGCCGCCGACGATTCCAGCTTCGCCGCCGAGATCCCCGATCTCGAAGCCGAGGTCGCGCAGCTCGAGCAGACGCTTACCGATCAGTTGGCGCCGCGCGATCCGCATGACGGCGACGACATCGTCCTCGAAGTGAAGTCCGGTGAGGGCGGCGAAGAATCCGCGCTCTTCGCCTCGGACCTGGCCCGCATGTACGTCCGCTACGCGGAACGGCATGGCTGGCGCGTCGAGATTCTCGACGCGACGGTCTCCGATCTCGGCGGATACAAGGAAGCCACGCTGTCGATCAAGAGCAAGTCGGACACCCCGGACGGAGTGTGGGCGCGGCTGAAGTTCGAGGGCGGCGTTCACCGCGTCCAGCGAGTGCCTGTCACCGAATCCCAGGGACGCGTTCACACTTCGGCTGCCGGCGTTCTGGTCTACCCGGAGCCCGAAGAGGTCGAGCAGGTCCAGATCGACGAAAGTGACCTGCGTATCGACGTCTACCGTTCGTCCGGCAAGGGCGGTCAGGGCGTCAACACGACCGACTCTGCTGTCCGAATCACGCACCTTCCGACCGGCATCGTCGTCACCTGCCAGAACGAGCGTTCGCAGCTCCAGAACAAGGCGCGCGCCATGCAGGTCCTTGCAGCCCGTTTGCAGGTAGTCGCCGAGGAAGCCGCGGACGCTGAAGCGTCGGCAGGTCGCCAGAGTCAGGTTCGGACGGTGGACCGTTCGGAGCGCATCCGCACCTACAACTTCCCCGAGAACCGCATCACCGATCACCGCATCGGATTCAAGTCGCACAACCTCGACGCGGTGCTCGACGGTGAGCTCGACGCACTTCTCGATGCATTGGGCAAGGCGGACCGAGAGGCGCGTCTCGCGGCCGAGTAGATGCAGACCATGACTGACCTCCATCCCGCCGGGAACTCGGTGAACCGCGTGTCGGTCGAGCGTGGCAGGCTGTACCCGTGAGTCGACTTCCACTTCGTTTGGCGCTGATCGAAGCTGCAAAACAGCTCGACGCCGCAGGTGTGCCCAGCCCACGCACCGACGCCGAGTTGTTGGCATCCCACCTGCTCGGGGTCGAACGCACGCGTCTCGGACTGATTCCGTTGGTCGATCCCGAGGTCATCGCGGCGTTCGACGAGTTGGTTGCCCAACGGGTGAAGCGGATTCCGTTGCAGCACATCATCGGAGTCGCGTCGATGGGCAACATCGACGTCGCTGTCGGGCCGGGTGTCTTCATTCCGCGGCCGGAAACCGAACTGCTCATGGGTTGGGCACTCTCGTTCCTCGAAGGTTGCGGAAGCAAGCCGCCGGTAGTTCTGGACCTGTGCACGGGATCGGGTGTACTCGCGCTGTCCATCGCCGAGGCCCGTCCGGACGCCGTCGTTCACGCCGTGGAGAAGGAGCCCGCCGCGTTGGCGTGGGCGCGTCGTAATGCTGCCGACCGCGAGGCCGCCGGTGATACACCGATCCATCTGCATCAGGGTGATGTCACCGATCGGAACCTGTTGCCAGGGCTCGAGGGCGGCGTCGATCTGGTCGTGTCCAATCCGCCGTACATCCCCGAAGGCGCGCAATTGCAGCCTGAGGTCATGGATTACGACCCACACACCGCACTGTTCGGCGGTACCGACGGTCTGTCCGTCATCAAACCCATGATCAGCAACATCGCACGGTGGCTTCGAATCGGCGGCGCGGCAGGCATCGAGCACGACGACACCAACGGGGACGGCGTCGCTGCGCTGTTCTCGGCGCGCCGGGTATTCGGCGAGGTCGCGCAGCATCCAGATCTTGCCGGTCGTCCGCGATTCGTCGTCGCCAGACGTGTCGCCACCGACGTCGAAGCACAGCGGAATCGAACGCCCGAAGCGCAGAGTGAAAGGATGGCTGAGTGAGCACCGTGTACGACTGCAGTCAGACAGATTCCCGAACCGCAGGCTTGGCCGCCGCGAAGAACGCGCTCAAGGCCGGCCGACTCGTAGTTCTCCCTACCGACACCCTTTACGGACTCGCCGCCGACGCGTTCGACAGCGAAGCTGTCACGAGTCTTTTGCGCGCCAAGGGACGCGGGCGAGACATGCCCGTCCCGGTTCTGGTCGGATCGTGGAACACCATCGACGGGCTCGTCTACAGCGTGCGCCCGCAGGCACGGGATCTGATCCGCGCATTCTGGCCCGGCGGACTGAGCCTGGTCGTCGAGCAGGCGCCTTCACTTGCCTGGGACCTCGGTGATACCCGCGGAACCGTCATGCTCCGCATGCCCTTGCATCCGGTTGCCCTCGAACTGTTGCGCGATGTCGGACCGCTTGCCGTCTCGAGCGCCAACATTTCGGGGCGTCCGCCGGCAACTACCGTCGAGGAAGCCCGAGATCAGCTCGGCGGATCTGCCAGCGTGTATCTCGACGGGGGCAAGGCCGAACACGCCGTTGCTTCCACGATCGTCGACCTGACCGGCAATTCACCGCGTATCTTGCGAGTGGGTGCCGTCTCGGCAGAATCCATCGCCGAGGTATTGGGCACCAGTCCGGAAAGTCTCGTAGAGGGAGTTTCGTAACGATGGTCGGCGCCGGCGGCGAGCGCGCGGGGGAATCCACGTATTGGGGACCGGATTTCGGTGAGCTTGCCACGGCAGACCCCGAGATCGCGGCTGTTGCGCTGGCCGAACTCGAGCGTCAGCGCGACGGACTTCAACTCATCGCGAGCGAGAACTTCACCAGCCCTGCCGTACTGGCTGCCTTGGGTTCGACCCTGAGCAACAAGTACGCCGAGGGCTATCCGGGTCGGCGTTACTACGGCGGGTGCGAGTACGTCGACGTAGCCGAGAATCTGGCGATCGATCGGGCAAAGGCGCTGTTCGGCGCCGAGCACGTCAACGTCCAACCGCATTCGGGGGCCACTGCGAATCTCGCGGTGTACGCCGCATTCGCCAAGCCCGGCGACACCGTATTGGCGATGAGTCTGCCGCACGGTGGGCATCTGACTCACGGGTCTCGCGTCAGCTTTTCTGGGCAGTGGTTCACCACCGTTCCCTATCACGTCGATTCGGCCACCGAATTGATCGACTACGACGAGGTTCGCACCCTGGCTCTGGCGCACAAGCCGAAAATCATCGTCGCCGGCGCGACCGCGTACTCCCGCACCATCGACTTCGCAGCCTTCCGCTCGATCGCAGACGAGGTCGGTGCGATCCTGTGGGTCGACGCCGCCCACTTCATCGGACTGGTGGCAGGCCGGGCGATACCTTCGTGCGTTCCGTACGCCGACGTCGTCTCCGCGACGACGCACAAAGTCCTCAGAGGCCCGCGCGGCGGAATGATCCTGTGCCGCAGCGAGCATGCCTCGGCTGTAGATCGCGCGGTGTTCCCCTTCATTCAAGGCGGCCCGATGATGCATGCGATCGCTGCGAAGGCGGTTGCCTTCAAGGAAGCGTCGACGCCGGAATATCGTTGGTATGCACAGGAAGTGGTTGCCAACGCATCGGCACTCGCGCAGTCGTTGGAAGCTCGCGGCCTGCGCACCGTGTCCGGTGGAACCGACACACATCTGGCGCTTCTCGACCTGCGCGCAAGCGGTGTCACCGGAGTCGACGCCGAGCGTAGGTGCGGACTGGCTTCGATCACGCTCAACAAGAACGCGATTCCGTTCGATCCGCAGTCGCCCGCCGTCACGTCCGGAATCCGCGTCGGATCCGCGGCCGTCACGACCCAGGGTTTCAACCGCTCCGACATGAGCGTGGTGGGGGAGTTGATCGCGCGCGCAGTTGTCGCGGACCCCGCCACCACGTCAGGAGAGGCCGAGTTGGCAGCAGTTGCCGACGGCGTTCGCGAACTGGTCCGGGCAAAGCCTGCCTATGCCCGCCAGACGGGTGATCTCGAGCAGTGATCACTTCCTACGAGGCGACCACGTATCTGGCACAGGGTGGCGGGGGAGCGGGTGTTCCCATCCGTGAACTTTTGCTCGTGCTGTGTACGGCGGCGGTGGTGACCTACCTGGCGACTGGCGCAGTCCGGTTGTTGGCGCTGAGGTTCGGCGCTGTCGCGATTCCTCGTGATCGGGACGTTCACGTCGAGCCGATTCCGCGCCTCGGTGGCGTCGGAATGTATGTCGGCATGGCTGTCGGTCTGCTGTTCGCGCAGCAATTACCCGCGCTCACAAGAGGTTTCGGCTTCGGCAGTCCTGACGTACACGCTGCGCTCGTAGCTGGCGCCGTCATCGTCCTCGTGGGTGTGATCGACGACAGGTGGGGCCTCGACGCCCTCACCAAATTTGTCGGTCAGGTGACTGCTGCCGGCGTTCTCGTGGTGATGGGCGTCAGCTGGTTCATCATCTACAACCCGTTCGGCGGTGACGGTGGGTCCACCATCATCCTCGATCAGATTCAATCCGGACTGTTCACCGTTGCTGTTGCCGTCGCGACCATCAACGCCATGAATTTTGTCGACGGTCTCGACGGATTGGCCGCCGGGTTGGGTCTGATCGCGGCGCTCGCCATCCTCATCTTCTCGATCGGTCTTCTCCACGATCAGGGCGGCGACGCGAGTGTCTACCCGCCGGCGATGATCGCGGCGGCTTTGGCAGGCGCTTGTCTCGGTTTTCTTCCACACAACTTCAATCCAGCGCGCATTTTCATGGGCGATTCCGGGTCGATGTTGATCGGTCTCATGCTGGCCGCGATCTCCACCAGTGCATCCGGTCGTATTCCGCTCACTGCCTACGGAACCCGCGACCTCGTCGGCCTCCTCGCGCCGTTGTTGCTGGTCGGGGCTGTGATGTTCATCCCGATGCTGGACATGCTCCTGGCCGTGATCCGCCGGACGAAAGCGGGCGTCAGTCCGTTCAGTCCGGACAAGATGCACCTGCATCATCGCCTCTTGCAGATCGGACACACGCACCGACGAGTTGTGCTGGTCATCTACCTGTGGGTCAGCGTCCTGGCGTTCGGTGCCGTCGGATCCTCGCTGCTCAATCGTCAGCTGGTTGTTGTACTCGTCGCGGCCGGTTTGGTTCTTGCGTTGTTCTTCACTGCGGTGCCTTCCCTGATCGATCGCAAGCAGCAGCGTCGCTAGCCAAGTTTTCCGATCCATTACCCTTGGGCATCGTGACGAACACGCCGCAGCCTGTACCTGCCTCGCAACCCATCCCTGATTCGACCGCCGCCATGAAGTCGGCCGTGAAGTGGGGTGTGATGGGGCTGATCGCGCTGGCCGTGGTCGGCGCGCTCCTGGGCGGGCTCTTCGCCGGTAAGGAAGGCGTCTACGGCGCTTTGATCGGCGCAGCCGTCGGCGGCGGGTTCATCTTGTTCACGGCGTTGGGCGTGCTGCTCACAGCGAAGCTGCCTGCGCTCACGGCCGGTGCCGTTCTGCTCGGTACCTGGCTGCTGAAGATGATTCTCGCGATGGTGGTTCTCTTTGTCCTCTCGGACATGGATTTCTACAACAAGACCGCCCTCGTCCTGGTCATCATCATGTCGCTGGTCGTGGTGCTCGGTGCGGAGACTTACGGCGTCCTGGGAACCAAAACTCCGTACGTCGATCCCACTCCCAGCAGCAACGTCGACGACGACGAGTAGTACTACAAGAGGTAACTAATCGGACTTCAAGGTACCCCATCTACACAATGTCGTAGATGACTTGATAAGGTTCGGTTCAAGCGAGAGCAATGGTGGGCCGAGTAACACTCAGCCGACGATGCCATGTGCTCGCAGGTGGTCGAAATTCTGACCACTGAGTCGACGAGAGTCGCCGACACCGACAGACGCCAGGCCCCTCTAGGGTTCTCCAGCTGCTGACGAATGCGCGAGTCGAACTTGTCGACTTGTAGATCGTCAATGTCCGATCGAACCGCAGTCAATGATGGCTGCGGACCGACTACGGGAGAGAACGCTGAGCGTCACCACCCTGGCCGCGGATGAATTCCATGCGCCGTCACTAGACGATTTTTTCCCGCCCTCCGTGTTGATCCACGCGGGCCCCTTCGAGCTCGACCGTCTGATGCTGATTCGTCTGCTGATGTCGGTGCTGGTCGCAGCCTTCTTCGTGATCGCGATGCGCAGTCCTCGATTGGTTCCCCGTGGGATGCAGAACGCCGCCGAGCTTGCGCTCGACTTCGTTCGTATCAACATCGCCGAGGAGATCCTGGGCAAGGAACAGGGCAAGCGCTTCCTGCCGGTCATCACGACGATCTTCTTCATCGTGGTCGCCAGCAACCTGGCCAGCATCATTCCTTTCCTGAACATCTCGCCGAACGCACGAATCGGTATGCCCCTGGTACTCGCGGCGCTCGCCTACATCGTGTTCAACTACGTCGGAATCAAGAAGTACGGCTTCTTCAAGTACGTCAAGAGCAGCATCGTCGTTCCCGGCGTCCCGCTGCCCCTGCACTTCTTGTTGGTGCCCATCGAGTTCATCTCGACCTTCATCCTGCGCCCGTTCACGCTGATGGTTCGTCTCATGGCCAACATGTTGGCCGGCCACATCCTGCTGGTGCTGTTCTTCAGCGCGACGAACTACTTCTTCTTCGTGTCCGGCGGATTCCAGGCGATCTTCGGCGTTCCGTCGATCATCGCCGGTATCGCATTCACGTTCTTCGAGCTGCTGGTCATCTTCCTGCAGGCTTACGTGTTCGCGTTGCTGACCGCGGTGTACATCGAACTGGCGCTCCACGCCGACGAGCACTGACCTTTACCTCCTCACCAGCTACACCAAGAACTGAGCCTCTTGCCGAATCCGGCAGAGGTCAACAGAAAGGGAATGGAACACCATGAGCATCGCTTACCTCGCTCAGGAAGTTGTCGAGACCAAGTCGCGCGGCTACGGAGCCATCGGCTACGGCCTCGCAGCAATCGGCCCCGGCATCGGCGTGGGCATCGTTGTGGGCAAGGCAATCGAAGGCATGGTCCGCCAGCCCGAGATGGCCGGCCAGGTTCGTACCACCATGTTCCTCGGTATTGCATTCACCGAGGCCCTCGCATTGATCGGCCTTGTCGCCGGTTTCATTTTCTAAGACAGACATGGGAGCCACCTTCGCAGTGCTCGCGGCAACAGAGGAGACACACAATCCTCTCTTGCCCGAGACATACGACATCGTGTGGTCCGCGGTTGCGCTCGTCGTAGTCGGTTTTGTCTTCTGGAAGCTCGTTCTTCCGAAGTTCCAGAAGGTCTTGGCCGAACGCACCGAGCAGATCGAGGGCGGCATCAAGAAGGCCGAAGACGCACAGGCAGAGGCAGCGGCCGCGCTCGAGCAGTACCGCGCGCAGCTCGCCGAAGCTCGTACCGAGGCAGCGCAGATCCGTGAGGAAGCGCGTACCCAGGGTCAGCAGATCATCGCTGACATGAAGGTTCAGGCGCAGGACGAGAGCGACCGCATCGTGGCCGCAGGCCACAGCCAGCTCGTCGCCCAGCGTCAGCAGATTGTCGCTGAGCTCCGCTCGGATCTCGGCAAGACCGCTGTAGACCTGGCCGAGAAGGTCATCGGGGAGTCCCTCGCCGACGACGTGAAGCGCGCCGGAACGGTTGATCGTTTCCTCAACGAGCTCGACACCGTCAGCGCTGATTCAGCCAGGAAGTGAGCAACATGTACGCAGCGAGCCGTGAAGCCTTGGCGCAGACTCGTTCTGCGCTGAGCAGTGCCCTGGGCGCCGTCTCTGCAGGAGCCGCAACTGCTGCTTCTGCTCAGGCTGGGTCCGAGCTCTTCTCGGTGGTCGAGGTACTCGACGGCCAGCGCGCTCTTCGCAGCGCGCTGGCTGACGCTTCGGCACCGGCCGCTGGTCGCCAGGCTTTGGCAGAGCAGTTGTTCTCCGGAAAGGTCGGCGCCGAGGCGCTCGCCACCGTGAAGGCAGCTGCAGGCCAGGACTGGTCTGCGGCCCGCGACTTGGTCAACTCGCTCGAACTGCTCGGACGCGAAGCTCTGCTCCGCGCCGCAGCCGATCAGAGCCAGTTGGACACCGTTGAGGACGAGCTCTTCCGTCTCGGTCGCATCGTGGCAGGGGATCCCAGCCTGGAGCAGACGCTCTCGGATCTGTCGGTTCCCGCAGCCCGCAAGCGTGAGTTCCTCTCCCGCTTGCTCTACGGCAAGGTCACCGCGGTCACCGAGGCACTCGCCGGACAGGCTGTCGGCCGGTTGAAGTCTGCACCCGCAGACACTTTCGATCAGCTGTCGAATCTTGCCGCAGCGCAGCGCGATACCACCGTTGCTCACGTTCGCAGCGCCTCGGCGTTGAGCTCGGAGCAGTCGGATCGCTTGGCGAGCACGCTTACCCGCACCTACGGGAAGCCGGTAGCAGTGCACGTCGAGGTCGATCCAGAACTCCTCAGCGGCTTGGTCGTCCGGGTGGGCGACGAGGTTATCGACGGCAGCGCAGCGGGTCGACTCGCAGCACTGCGGAAGAACCTCAAGTAGTCCTTCAGCCGAACACATACTCCAGATCTTTTCGAAGACCAGACACCGAGAGCAGGAAAAACATGGCGGAGCTGACGATCTCCTCCGACGAGATCCGTAGCGCGATCGACAACTACACCGCGAGCTACTCCCCGGAGGCCTCCCGTGAGGAGGTCGGCACAGTGACCGACACCAGTGACGGCATTGCGCACGTCTCTGGCCTGCCTTCGGCTATGTCCAACGAGCTGTTGGAGTTCCCCGGTGGAATCGTCGGCGTCGCGCTCAACCTGGATGCCACCGAAATCGGTGCCGTCATCCTTGGCGATTACCAGAACATTCAAGAAGGCCAGGAAGTAAAGCGCACGGGCGACGTTCTGTCGGTTCCCGTCGGCGATGCTTTCCTCGGCCGCGTCATCGACCCGCTGGGTGCGCCCATCGACGGCCTCGGCGAGATCGAGAGCACCGAGAACCGTGCACTCGAGCTCCAGGCCGCTTCGGTGCTCGAGCGCCAGCCGGTCGAAGAGCCGCTCCAGACCGGTATCAAGGCTATCGACGCCATGACCCCGATCGGCCGCGGCCAGCGCCAGCTCATCATCGGCGACCGCAAGACCGGCAAGACCGCGGTCTGCATCGACGCCATCCTGAACCAGAAGGCCAACTGGGATTCCGGCGATGTCAACAAGCAGGTGCGCTGCATCTACGTTGCCATCGGTCAGAAGGGTTCCACCATCGCGGGCGTCAAGGCTGCCCTCGAGGAGAAGGGCGCGATGGAATACACCACCATCGTTGCTGCTCCGGCATCTGATTCCGCAGGCTTCAAGTGGCTCGCACCGTACACCGGCTCGGCCATCGGCCAGCACTGGATGTACCAGGGCAAGCACGTTCTGGTCGTGTTCGACGACCTGACCAAGCAGGCAGAGGCGTACCGCGCCATCTCGCTGCTGCTGCGTCGCCCGCCGGGACGCGAGGCTTACCCCGGTGACGTCTTCTACTTGCACTCCCGTCTGCTGGAGCGTTCGGCGAAGCTGTCCGACGCACTCGGCGGTGGCTCGCTGACGGCTCTGCCGATCATCGAGACCAAGGCGAACGACGTCTCGGCTTACATCCCGACCAACGTCATCTCCATCACCGACGGTCAGGTGTTCCTCGAGTCCGACCTGTTCAACAAGGGCGTTCGCCCCGCGATCAACGTCGGTATCTCGGTCTCCCGCGTCGGTGGCGCTGCACAGACCAAGGGCATGAAGAAGGTTTCCGGTTCGCTGCGTCTGGAACTGGCTCAGTTCCGTGAGCTCGAAGCGTTCTCCGCCTTCGCTTCCGACCTCGACGCTGCCTCCAAGGCTCAGCTCGAGCGCGGCGCCCGTCTGGTCGAGCTGCTCAAGCAGGATCAGTACAGCCCGATCCCCGTCGAGGACCAGATCGTCTCGATCTACCTGGCCGGCGAAGGCATCTTCGACAGCGTTCCGATCGGCGATGTCCGTCGCTTCGAGAAGGAACTGCTCGAAGACCTCAAGCACTCGGCTGCTGGCGTCTACTCCAGCATCAACGGCGGTAAGGCACTCGATGCCGACAACGCTGCTGAGCTGATCGCCGCGACGAACAAGTTCAAGGAAGGCTTCATCGCATCCGACGGAAGCCGGGTCGTGAACGAAGCCGAGGCTGACGCTTTGGGCGCCGACGAGGTCGCGAACGAGCAGATCAACGTCAAGCGCAAGACCGTCAGCAAGTGACGTACGCGCCCATGACACTGCGAATTCCGAAGGGAGAGTGATTGATCGATGGCGAGCATTCTCGAATTGCGGTCTCGTATCAAGTCGGTCAACTCGACCAAGAAGATCACCAAGGCACAGGAACTGATCGCGACTTCGCGTATCACCAAGGCTCAGATTCGCGTCGCCGCGTCCAAGCCGTATGCCGAGGAGATCACGAAGGTACTCACCGAATTGGCGAGTGCGTCTGCTTCGCTCGATCACCCGTTGCTCAACGAGCGTCCGGAGCCCAAGCGGGCAGCGGTCCTCGTTGTCACCAGTGACCGCGGCATGTGTGGTGGCTACAACTCCAACGTCCTCAAGCAGGCAGAAGAGCTCATGGCTCTCCTCCGCAGCGAGGGCAAGGAGCCGGTCGTGTACGTGCTCGGTTCCAAGGGGCTCGGCTACTACACGTTCCGCGGCCGCGACATCGGTGCTGCGTGGACGGGCTTCTCGCAGGATCCGGGTTACTCGGATGCCGCGAAGGCCAGCCGCCACCTGGTGGAGCTGTTCATGGCTGGTTCGGGTAACCAGGTTGCCGCTCCGAACGGTGAAGGCACGATCGAGGGCGTCGACGAACTCCATATCGTCTACACCCGCTTCGTGTCGATGCTGACGCAGACTCCCGAGGTTCGCCGTATGGCCCCTCTCGAGGTCTTCGTGTCGGAAGAGCGCATCGAACTCGGTGACGACATGCTGACCAACGGCCACGACGACGACCATGACAATGGCCCCGTCGCGGACTTCAGCTTCGAGCCCGAGCCCGAGAAGCTTCTCGGCGCTCTTCTCCCGAAGTACGTCAGCACTCGTATCTTCTCGTCGCTTCTCGATGCTGCGGCATCGGAGTCGGCAGCCCGTCGTACTGCCATGAAGGCCGCGACGGACAACGCAAACGAACTGGTGAACACGTTGAGCCGTCAGGCCAACCAGGCTCGCCAGGCCCAGATCACCCAGGAAATCAGCGAGATCGTCGGCGGCGCCAACGCGCTCGCCTCGAGCGCAGGAAGTGACTAGCACATGACCGCAGCAGTAACCGAAAACAACGGGGCAGGTTCGGCTTCGGCCGTAGCCGGCCGCGTCGTGCGGGTCATCGGTCCCGTCGTGGACGTTGAATTCCCGCGTGGCGCTGTTCCTGAACTGTTCAACGCCCTGAACGCCGAGATCACGCTTCCCTCGGTCGCCAAGACGCTGACGCTCGAGGTTGCACAGCACCTCGGTGACAACCTGGTCCGCACCGTCTCCATGCAGCCCACCGACGGACTCGTCCGCGGCACTGCAGTGACCGACTCGGGCAAGCCGATCTCGGTTCCCGTCGGTGACGTCGTCAAGGGCCACGTGTTCAACGCACTGGGCGATTGCCTCGACACCCCCGGCCTCGGCCGCGACGGCGAGCAGTGGGGCATCCACCGCAAGCCACCAGCCTTCGATCAGCTCGAAGGTAAGACCGAGATCCTCGAGACCGGCATCAAGGTCATCGACCTTCTCACCCCGTACGTCAAGGGTGGAAAGATCGGCCTGTTCGGTGGCGCCGGCGTCGGCAAGACCGTTCTGATCCAGGAAATGATCACGCGTATCGCTCGCGAGTTCTCGGGCACCTCGGTGTTCGCAGGAGTCGGTGAGCGTACCCGTGAGGGCACCGACCTCCACCTGGAAATGGAAGAGATGGGCGTCCTCCAGGACACCGCCCTTGTCTTCGGCCAGATGGACGAGCCGCCCGGAACGCGTATGCGCGTCGCCCTGTCCGCACTGACGATGGCGGAGTACTTCCGCGACGTTCAGGGCCAGGACGTTCTGCTGTTCATCGACAACATCTTCCGCTTCACGCAGGCAGGCTCCGAGGTTTCCACCCTCCTCGGCCGTATGCCTTCGGCAGTGGGCTACCAGCCCACGCTGGCGGACGAGATGGGTGAGCTCCAGGAGCGCATCACCTCGACTCGCGGTCGCTCGATCACCTCGCTGCAGGCTATTTACGTGCCCGCCGACGACTACACCGACCCCGCGCCGGCTACGACGTTCGCGCACCTCGATGCCACCACCGAGCTTTCGCGCCCGATTTCGCAGATGGGTATCTACCCCGCTGTGGATCCGCTGAGCTCGACCTCCCGCATCCTGGAGCCCGGCATCGTCGGTGCCGAGCACTTCCGCGTTGCCAACGAGGTCAAGCGCATCCTGCAGAAGTACAAGGAACTGCAGGACATCATCGCCATCCTCGGTATGGACGAGCTTCAGGAAGAGGACAAGGTCCTCGTCGGCCGCGCCCGTCGTATCCAGAAGTTCCTCGGCCAGAACTTCATCGTTGCCGAGAAGTTCACCGGTGAGCCCGGCTCCGTCGTGCCGCTCCGCGACACGATCGAAGCCTTCGACCGCGTCTGCAAGGGCGAGTTCGATCACCTGCCCGAGCAGGCATTCAACAGCTGCGGTGGACTCGACGACGTCGAGGCTGCAGCCAAGAAGATGGCCGGGAAGTAGTCCACGATGGCTGAGATGACCGTAGAACTCGTTGCCGTCGAGCAGCGCTTGTGGTCTGGTTCGGCGACGCTGGTCAGCGCTCAGACCACCGAGGGTGAAATCGGAATCATGCCTGGGCATGAGCCGGTCCTCGGCCAGCTGATCGAGGGCGGAACCGTGTCGATCACCTCGGTCGACGGCGAGCGTATCGTTGCTGCGGTACACGGAGGATTTCTCTCCGTCACTGCGACGACGGTGACGATCCTTGCCGAGTCCGCGGACATGGCACAGGACATCGACGTCGAGGCAGCCAAGGCTGTCTTGGCCGAGAACTTGGGCGACCTCGAAGCGATTGCGGTCGCCAAGGGTCAGCTCCGGGCCGTCGAGCGCGCGTAAGTTACTCGAGTAAAGCCGCGACGGGAGCCGACGAACAGTGACATTCGGAATGACTGTGTTGATCATTCTGGTTGTGCTGCTCGCGGTTCTCGTCGCGGCTTTTCTGTATCGTCTGCTGGTTCTGCGTCGCGGCGGTACCGCTGCACTGCTTCGTGTTCTGCCATCTCCGGGGGACAGCGGGTGGCGTCACGGAATCATTCGCTACGGCGAAAGCACCTTTGTCTTTTTCAAACTGTCGAGTCTGCGGCCGGGCCCGGACTCCAGGATCGATCGTCAAGGTATCGAGGTCGAGAGCCGTCGTTCTCCCTCGGGTACCGAATTCGACATCATGAGCGACGACATCGTCGTGGTCAAGGTCAATGACGGCTCGTCGGCCTACGAAATCGCTTTGGACAGTGGAGCATTGACAGCGTTCCTGTCCTGGGTGGAATCGCGGCCGGACGGGCGCGCCCGTAGGCGACGCACCGCCTGACCGGTCCCGCTCAAGCCCCGGCGCCGGGCTTCCAGAGCACATCGCCTTCAGGATTTGCCACTCTTCCCATGATGAAGAGCAGATCCGACAATCTGTTGAGGTATTTCGCGGGGAGCACGCTCGTGTCCTCCGGGTTCGTATCGATGGCGGACCAAGCCGCACGCTCAGCACGCCGCGAGACGGTTCTTGCTACGTGAAGCAGGGCTCCCAAGGCGGTACCGCCCGGCAGAATGAACGAATTCAACGGTGCCAGTTGCTCATTGAGTTCATCGCACCATCCTTCGAGTCGATCGATGTAGGACTGAGTCACTCGTAGCGGCGGGTACTTCGGGTTCTCGACCACGGGGGTGGACAAGTCGGCCCCTGCGTCGAAAAGGTCGTTCTGGATCTGGCGCAGCATTGCGAGGAGATGCTCCGGGGGAGTGCCGAGAGCAACGGCCACGCCGATCGCTGCATTGGTTTCGTCGCAATCCGCGTAGGCGATCAGACGCGGATCGTTCTTGGACACGCGGGAAAAATCACTGAGGCCCGTGGTCCCGTCGTCGCCGGTCCGGGTGTAGATCTTCGTCAGGTGAACAGACATAGGGCTACGGTACCGGCGCGGTGCCGACGAGGTTGTGGCTCTAGGCTGTGAACCGTGAGTGAGCACTTTCTTGTGACCGGGGGTAACCGCCTCGAAGGTGAAGTACTGGTGGGAGGGGCCAAGAACAGTGTGCTGAAGCTGATGGCCGCGGCGCTGTTGGCCGAAGGCACCACTGTCGTGACCAACTGCCCGGACATTCTCGACGTACCGCTGATGGCGGACGTTCTGCGAGGTCTGGGCTGCGAAGTCGAACTCGAAGATTCCGAAGTGCGGATCACGACGCCGGCCGAGCCGAAGTATCACGCTGACTTCGATGCGGTGAAACAGTTCCGAGCGTCAGTGTGTGTTCTCGGTCCGCTGGTCGCGCGTTGTCGACGCGCTGTTGTTGCCTTGCCTGGAGGTGACGCCATCGGTTCTCGGCCCCTCGACATGCACCAATCCGGGCTCCGCCTGTTGGGTGCGCGCAGCGAGATCGAACACGGATGTGTAGTTGCCGAGGCAGACGACCTGCATGGAGCGAACATCCGCCTGGTCTTCCCGTCTGTGGGTGCAACCGAGAACATCTTGATGGCAGCGGTCCTCGCCCGTGGTGAGACAGTGATCGACAACGCTGCACGTGAGCCCGAGATCGTGGATCTGTGCAACATGCTCAACGAGATGGGCGCCAAGGTATCTGGCGGCGGAAGTTCGACGCTCACCATTCAAGGCGTCCGCAAGTTGGAACCGACTACGCACCGTGTCATCGGCGATCGGATCGTCGCTGCAACGTGGGGTGTCGCGGCATCCATGACCAGGGGTGACGTCCGAGTTCGCGGGGTGAACCACAAGCATCTCGGGTTGGTCCTCGACAAGCTTCGGACAGCCGGCGCGGAGGTGACTCCCGAGGTCGACGGCTTCCGTGTCATCCAGCGCGAACGGCCTAAGGCGGTCAATTTCGCAACCTTGCCTTACCCCGGATTCCCCACCGACCTGCAGCCGATGGCAATCGGTTTGGCGGCGGTTGCCGAGGGCACGTCGATGATCACCGAGAACGTATTCGAATCGCGTTTCCGATTTGTCGAGGAAATGATCCGACTCGGCGCCGACGCCCGAACTGACGGTCACCATGCGGTGATCCGCGGAGTTCCGGTGTTGTCGAGTGCACCGGTGTGGTCTTCGGATATTCGGGCCGGCGCCGGGCTCGTGCTTGCGGGGTTGGTTGCGGACGGAACCACCGAAGTTCACGACATCTTCCACATCGACCGTGGGTACCCGCGATTCGTCGAGAATCTCCGTGGACTCGGGGGAGTGATCGAGCGGGTGGGCTCCGACTAGGTATCGGTGCTCGGCGTCACACTCGGGTCTATTCGCGATTGACAGATAGGCGCAACAGTCTGACCTGGCCTTAGCCGGCCAATCGCTGTAGTGACCAGGCGATTTGTGAATTGATTGAAGGTTCGCGTAACTTATTCCAAGTCAGAGCGACACGGACACCGACTCCCGCCTTTACGGCGAGTGACACGAGGTTGTACGAAGTGCCTGACCAAAATCTGAAGTAGTTTCCATCATGTATGGTTGTGCTTCACCTCCAGTTCTTCCCCGAATGTTCAGCGGTTTGCGCCGATGATCACGATGGGATAGGCTGGAAAAGTTGCCCCGGAGCGGCGGCCATAGGGTCGTGGTGATGGTGTGTGCGTGTTCTTTGAGAACTCAACAGTGTGTCGATGAATGTCAGTGCCAAAATTTTTTTGGTACTTCACATC
>NZ_CP014941.1:590000-4077500 GCF_002079265.1 Rhodococcus sp. BH4 | reverse complement strand
TGTAATGGAAACCCAAGTAGCACCGGGCCCGTGAAATCTGGTGTGAATCTGTCGGGACCACCCGATAAGCCTGAATACTCCCTGGTGACCGATAGCGGACTAGTACCGTGAGGGAAAGGTGAAAAGTACCCCGGGAGGGGAGTGAAATAGTACCTGAAACCGTGCGCTTACAATCCGTCAGAGCCTTCGAGCAGTTTACTGCTGGGGGTGATGGCGTGCCTTTTGAAGAATGAGCCTGCGAGTTAGTGGCATGTCGCGAGGTTAACCCGTGTGGGGTAGCCGTAGCGAAAGCGAGTCCGAATAGGGCGATCGTAGTGGCATGCTCTAGACCCGAAGCGGAGTGATCTACCCATGGCCAGGTTGAAGCGACGGTAAGACGTCGTGGAGGACCGAACCCACTTAGGTTGAAAACTGAGGGGATGAGTTGTGGGTAGGGGTGAAAGGCCAATCAAACTCCGTGATAGCTGGTTCTCCCCGAAATGCATTTAGGTGCAGCGTCGCGTGTTTCTCACCGGAGGTAGAGCTACTGGATGGTCTAGGGGGCCCACAAGCTTACCGAAATCAGCCAAACTCCGAATGCCGGTGAGTGAGAGCGCGGCAGTGAGACTGCGGGCGATAAGGTTCGTAGTCGAGAGGGAAACAGCCCAGATCGCCAGCTAAGGTCCCTAAGCGTGTACTAAGTGGAAAAGGATGTGGGGTCGCGAAGACAACCAGGAGGTTGGCTTAGAAGCAGCCACCCTTGAAAGAGTGCGTAATAGCTCACTGGTCAAGTGATCCTGCGCCGACAATGTAGCGGGGCTCAAGTACACCACCGAAGCTGCGGCATTCACGCAATAGCCCCCCTTCACTCTGCGGAGTGTTGGGCAGGTGTGTGGATGGGTAGGGGAGCGTCGTGTGGCCATGGAAGCGGCAGGGTGACCTAGCCGTGGAGGCCACACGAGTGAGAATGCAGGCATGAGTAGCGAAAGACGAGTGAGAAACTCGTCCGCCGAATGACCAAGGGTTCCTGGGCCAGGTTAATCCGCCCAGGGTGAGTCGGGACCTAAGACGAGGCCGACAGGCGTAGCCGATGGACAACGGGTTGATATTCCCGTACCCGTGTGAACGCGCCCATGGTGAATCAGTGATACTAACCATCCTGAAGCCACGAGAAGACCTTCGGGTCTCGAGTTGGTGGATGCATGGGACCTGATCTGGTAGTAGCCAAGCGATGGGGTGACGCAGGAAGGTAGCTGAGCCAGTCAGTGGTAATACTGGTGTAAGCGTGTAGGGCGTGACCTAGGCAAATCCGGGTCGCACATAGCCTGAGACGTGATGCGTAGCCGATTGAGGCGAATTCAGTGATCCTATGCTGCCGAGAAAAGCCTCTAGCGAGCTTTCACACGGCCCGTACCCCAAACCGACACAGGTGGTCAGGTAGAGAATACTAAGGCGATCGAGATAACTATGGTTAAGGAACTCGGCAAAATGCCCCCGTAACTTCGGGAGAAGGGGGGCCCTGTCTGGTGACGACATTTACTGTCTGAGCTGGGTGGGGCCGCAGAGACCAGTGAGAAGCGACTGTTTACTAAAAACACAGGTCCGTGCGAAGTCGTAAGACGATGTATACGGACTGACGCCTGCCCGGTGCTGGAAGGTTAAGAGGACCGGTTAGTTCCTTTTAGGAGCGAAGCTGAGAATTTAAGCCCCAGTAAACGGCGGTGGTAACTATAACCATCCTAAGGTAGCGAAATTCCTTGTCGGGTAAGTTCCGACCTGCACGAATGGCGTAACGACTTCTCAGCTGTCTCAACCGTAGACTCGGCGAAATTGCATTACGAGTAAAGATGCTCGTTACGCGCGGCAGGACGAAAAGACCCCGGGACCTTCACTACAGCTTGGTATTGGTGTTCGGTTCGGTTTGTGTAGGATAGGTGGGAGACTGTGAAACGGTGACGCCAGTTATCGTGGAGTCGTTGTTGAAATACCACTCTGATCGAATTGGACCTCTAACCTCGGACCATGATCTGGTTCAGGGACAGTGCCTGGTGGGTAGTTTAACTGGGGCGGTTGCCTCCCAAAATGTAACGGAGGCGCCCAAAGGTTCCCTCAGCCTGGTTGGCAATCAGGTGTCGAGTGCAAGTGCACAAGGGAGCTTGACTGTGAGACTGACAGGTCGAGCAGGGACGAAAGTCGGGACTAGTGATCCGGCACCGGCAAGTGGAAGCGGTGTCGCTCAACGGATAAAAGGTACCCCGGGGATAACAGGCTGATCTTCCCCAAGAGTCCATATCGACGGGATGGTTTGGCACCTCGATGTCGGCTCGTCGCATCCTGGGGCTGGAGTAGGTCCCAAGGGTTGGGCTGTTCGCCCATTAAAGCGGCACGCGAGCTGGGTTTAGAACGTCGTGAGACAGTTCGGTCTCTATCCGCCGCGCGCGTTAGAAACTTGAGGAAGGCTGTCCCTAGTACGAGAGGACCGGGACGGACGAACCTCTGGTGTGCCAGTTGTTCCGCCAGGAGCACCGCTGGTTAGCTACGTTCGGAAGGGATAACCGCTGAAAGCATCTAAGCGGGAAGCCTGTTCCAAGATGAGGTTTCTCACCCCCTCGAGGGGGTAAGGCCCCCGGCAGACCACCGGGTTGATAGGCCAGAACTGGAAGTGCAGTAATGCATGCAGGTGACTGGTACTAATAGGCCGAGGACTTACCACAAAGAAGCTACGCGTCCACTGTGCGGTATCTGAAACAACACACAGATACTGATGAGAAACCCTGTTTTCTCCATCCCCCAACACCAGAAACTGGTGTTGACGGGTGGTGAAACCAGGTGATCAGAAGAAGGTTACTGTGACAGTTTCATAGAGTTACGGCGGTCATAGCGAAGGGGAAACGCCCGGTCCCATTCCGAACCCGGAAGCTAAGCCCTTCAGCGCCGATGGTACTGCACTCGACAGGGTGTGGGAGAGTAGGACACCGCCGAACACACATTAGAGAAGCCCCCCAACCAGTACTGGTTGGGGGGCTTTCTCGTACCCAAAACACCCCCGACTTCGAGCGAACAGCACTTTCGTCGCCTCAGATCGACCCAACGTACCGTTCACACCATCAAGGGCGGGCACGCCGCCGACTCACCACCCCGTCCGGGATCGAGTGAACGACACGCTCACCCTCTTAGGCGAGGGGAACGGTACGTTCACACCATTAGGGGCGGAACACGACTGAGGACGACAGGCGCTTTGCCCGGATCAGTCGATGCCGTCGGCGGTGGCAGTCGCATACTTCGGCCGGCCAGCCGGCAGATACCTCTGAATCGTCACGCCCTTTGATGTGGCTCGCGATTCGGCCAGCTCGAGTGCGATGTCCGGTCCGGTGTCGGGAAACAGTCGCGTGCCCTGGCCTACCACCACCGGAACGATCAGCAGGATCATCTCGTCGACAAGATCGTTCGCGAAAAGCCAGCGGCACAGGTTGCCACTGCCGTGCACCTGAAGCTCACCGCCGGGTCTGGCTGTCAGTTCGCCGAGAGCGATGGCGGTGTCACCTGAAAGGGCTGTCGTGTTCTTCCATTGCGGATCGGTGAGCGTCGTCGACGCAAGGTACTTGGGCCGCGAATTCAGTGCGCTTGCAATGGGGTTGACGTCGGGATTCTCGAACGCGCCCCAATAGCCGGCGAAGATCTCGTACGTGTGTCGCCCGAACAGGAACGCGTCAGCGCGCTGGTAGACCTGGACGAGATAATCCATGGCTTCGGTGTCCACCAATGGCGCGGACCAGCCGCCCCGCTCGAATCCACCTCGCCGATCTTCGTCCGGCCCACCGAGTCCTTGCATCACCCCGTCGAGAGTGACGATGGTAAAGGTCGTCAGTTTCATAGTCGTACCCATCTCCCAGGTGTCGTCGGATCTCCGCTGTGCCGATATAGACCGTCGAGAAGCGGGAAAGTCATCGAGCGAACGTGGCGTTGATCGCCTTGGATCGACCGAACGTGCCGTTCGCTCAGGGGGGAGGTGGGGTCAGGGCTGCACGGGCACGGAGTCTGACGGGCTGGTCTCGGACTCCAGAGCGTCGCACGGAATCGCGAGCTCGGTCTGTTCGAGCCGGCCGCGAAGGGTGATGTTCTCGGTGATCGACCACTGTGCAGCCTCGGCGCTGTCAGCGGCAGCCACAGCCCGTCCGGATGCGGCGACGTTACCCGGAACCGTCTTGGCAACTTCGGACAGTCGCGCCGCTTCGTTGACGGGATCACCGATGACGGTGTACTCGAATCTTTCTCGCGCACCGACGTTCCCGGCTACGGCAACACCTGCGGCGACGCCGATTCCCGCGCTCACTTCCGGAACCTCGGCACGCAGGCGCTGCTGAATCTTGCGGGCAGCGGCGAGTGCGCTGCCGGCGTGATCGTCGAGTGTCGTCGGCGCTCCGAAGATCGCCAGCGCTGCGTCGCCCTCGAACTTGTTGACGAATCCGCCGTGTGCGTCGACCTCGTCGACTATGACGTCGAAGAAACGGTTGAGTAGAGCGACCACCGCCGTAGGGGAGTTGGTGGCCGCGATGGTGGTCGATCCGATGACGTCGACGAAGAGTACGGCAACGTCACGTTCTTCACCGCCGAGTTCCGGGTTTCGGCGAACCGCGTTTGCGGCAACCTCGTGTCCGACGTGGCGCCCGAAGAGGTCGCGTATTCGCTCTCGCTCGCGCAGACCCTCAGCCATGCGATTGAAGCCGGCCTGCAGTAGTCCCAGTTCCGTTCCGTCGTACACGACGACGGACGCGGTGAGGTCGCCACGGGTGACTTGTTCCATTCCTCGTCGCACGGACCGAATGGGGGCCGCGGCGGACCGAATGTTGATGTATGTCAGCCCGAGTCCGACGCACAGAGTGATCCCGCCGATGACGAGGATCGCGGTCGCGAGGGCTTGCCACGAAGCAGGCCGGATGAAGCTGAAGACCGCTACGAGCATCAGGCCGGTGACGGGAACTCCGCTTCCGAGCAGCCAGACGAGGATTGTCCGGCCGGTCAGTCCGAGAACGGCAGCCTTGCGGGGTGCTCCGGATTCGAGTGCACGCGCGGCAATCGGGCGGAGTGCGAACTCGCTGAGCAGGTAGCAGAAAGCGCACGTGGTGATACCGCTGAAAGCTACGGTGAACAGAACTTTCGGAATGGTGTCGGGGTCGACGATTCCGTACATGGTCGTGAAGGTGATGAGCGCGGCCGTCCACAGGACGGCTTGCACTCGGGTCAGTCGCCACGGCCCGCGCAGCGCCGCGCGTTGATTCTGCTCTGTCGGTGGGTGATCCTCGGTGGCCCATCGAAGATCCCGCATCAGCCGTTTGGTGCCCCACAGCAGTCCGATGAGAAAGACACACCCGATGAAGACGGGCACGGCAATGAAGTTGATCCATGCGAATTCGGGGTGGATGATCGCGGGTCCGGGAACCACGAATCCGATGAGCACGATCGCCAGTACCGCTCCGATCAGGTTTGTGACCAGGAGGGGCGCGGTGAGTAGTGCCTGGACGCGGATTCGGCGGCGCCTGGGGCTTTCGTCGGTGGATCCGAGCAGCCACGACCCCAGGGGCGCACTCGGGACACGGCTTCGCTGCATAGTGTGTCGAGAGTAGTCGTAATGATCGCTTAGGGTGGTCCGGTGCGCCTAGTTATTGCTCGTTGCCGTGTCGACTATGTGGGACGCCTGACCTCCCACCTCCCTACCGCAAGACGACTGCTGTTGGTCAAAGCCGACGGCTCGGTCAGTATCCATGCCGACGATCGGGCGTACAAGCCGCTCAACTGGATGAGTCCGCCGTGCTGGTTGGTCGAGACCACCGGGGACGGCGACGACATCCTGTGGGTCGTCACCAACAAGGCGGGCGAGGAACTGCGGATCACTCTCGAAGAGGTCGAGCACGATTCGTCGTATGAACTCGGTCTCGATCCGGGATTGATCAAGGACGGTGTCGAGGCACACCTTCAAGAACTTCTGGCGGAGCATGTCGAGACACTCGGCCCCGGCTACACGTTGGTGCGGCGTGAGTACATGACGGCCATCGGGCCGGTCGATCTTCTGGTCCGAGACGCGGACGGTGCATCGGTGGCGGTGGAGATCAAGCGTCGCGGTGAGATCGACGGCGTCGAGCAGTTGACGCGCTACCTCGAATTGCTCAACCGCGATCCGCTGCTCGCGCCGGTCACGGGAGTTTTTGCAGCGCAACAGATCAAGCCGCAGGCAAAGACTTTGGCCAACGACCGTGGGATCCGTTGCCTGGTCCTTGACTACGAGGCCTTGCGGGGCACCGAAAGCACCGAGTTCCGCCTCTTCTGACGCTGTTTAGACTCGAACCATGCCGCGCCGCAAACCTTCGCCGAAGCAAACCCGTCGAACGGATACTCGGCGTGCTCGGGATTCGAGCGCGGAGTCGGCGTCACCAAGCGGCGTGTTGTTCGGCGGAGCGCTGGTCCGGGAGGAACCCGGGCCGGGCGGTGAAATGTACATGGTCAGGCCGATACCCGGCTCCAACGCGACGAAGTTCTATCGATGCCCCGGTTGTGATCACGACATCAGACCCGGCGTCGCTCACGTGGTGACGTGGCCTTCGGAACCGGGCGGCGCGAACGAGCGTCGACACTGGCACACCGGATGCTGGTCAGGCCGCGGTACGCGCAGCCTGACCAGACGGTGGTCCTGAGCGTCGATCAGTTCCTGGACTGGGCTCGCTGCTCGACGGCGCGGGTGTCGATCTCGGCGGTGTTCGTCTCGTCCGAGTCCTCGAGAACGTCGTCTTCGTCGATACTCGGTTCTGATTTGACCTTATCTGAGTCGACCGGATCTGCGTCGGCCTTCTTGTCTTCGATCTCGAGATCTTCCTCGGCTTCGACGATGACCGGAGCGGGCGGTGCATCGAGGAGTTCGCTCTCCCGGTTGACCGATGCGAGCATAGCCGGAACCGAATCGAGTTGTCCGCGAATACCCAAGAGCTGAGCCAGGATTCGGCCTCGGAGAACGCGCAGTTCTTCGGTGAGTTCCTTCGCGTGAGCGATCTTGCGCTCTGACTGATCAGTGGCGGCCTGCAGCCTGCGCTGGGCCTCGTGCGACGCATCGGCGAGTCGACGCTCGGCCTCTGCTTTGCTCGACGACTCCAGCTCGTTGACGGCGGCGACGACCTTGGCGCGGCGCTCCGACATCGAGATGTCGAAGTCTTCGCGGATCTGAGTGCGCTTGGCCTCGGACTCGGCAGCCAGTCGATCCCGCTCGGCCTGCGCGGCTTCGACGATCCGGGCGGCTTCGGTACGGGCCTGCGCCATGGTCTGCTCGTGCATGGTTTCCATCGCGTTGCGACGGTCCTCGAGTTCGGCGATCAGCGACTCGTAGTGCCCACGAAGGCGGGCGCCGTCCTGTTCGGCGATGGAGGTCATCTCGGCTGCGTCGGCCTCGGCCTTCGCGCGCACCTCCGAGGCCTCGTCGGAGGCAAGGCGCAGCATGCGGCTGATGCGATCGCTCATGCCCTCCGCAGTGGTGGGCGGTACCGAGAGGCGGTCGACGTCCTTGCGGAGGTCGTCGATGTCGTCGCGTGCATCGTCGAGCTGCTTGGCGAGGTCACGGGCCTGCGCAGCGGCAGCATCACGATCAGCCGCGGTAACTCGCAGCTCCGCGTCGAATCGCTCGAAGTAGTTGCGTACCTCGTCGCGGTCGTATCCCTTCCGTGCGATCTGGAACGGAAGTTGGATCGAACCGCGGTCCTGCTCGTATGCCATGGCGACAATCTACCTGGCATACGAGCTGGAGTCGGGTCTGCTAGTGGCTCGCGTCGGGTTCGACCAGTTCCACCAGGACGCCGCCGGCGTCCTTCGGGTGAATGAAGTTGATGCGCGAGTTGGCCGTACCGCGTCGGGGAGCGTCGTACAGCAACCGAACCCCGCGGTCGCGAAGTTCGGCGGAGATGGCGTCGATGTCGGTGACCCGGTAGGCGAGCTGCTGGAGGCCGGGGCCGCTTCGGTCGATGAACTTGGCGATGGTCGAGTTCTCGTCCAGAGGCGCGAGCAGCTGAACGGCAGTGGATCCGGCGGGGGAGCCGACGACGGAGAGCATGGCCTCACGCACGCCCTGCGATTCGTTGATTTCCTCGTGGGTCGACACCATGCCCAGGTGCTGCGTGTACCACTCGATTGCCACGTCGAGATCGGGCACCGCGATTCCGACGTGATCGATCGCGACGACGAGGTCGGACGACAAAGGTGCGAGTGCAGAACTGGGGGAGGTCTGTGTCATACCTTTCACGGTAGCGCTACCGTTTGAGGAGTACACGTCGGGATGTGACTTGGCTCTTAGGCCGCACGGAACCGACGACTATCTCTCTTTTGCAGCCGGAGGAAATCGTGACCAGTTCTGTGATTGTTGCGGGAGCTCGTACCCCGATGGGTCGACTCCTCGGATCGTTGAAAGACCTCTCCGGGTCCGACCTCGGCGGCATCGCCATCAAAGGCGCCCTCGACAAGTCCGGAGTCGCACCCGAACAGGTCGACTACGTCATCATGGGACAGGTCCTCACCGCCGGCGCCGGCCAGATGCCCGCCCGCCAAGCCGCCGTCGCCGCCGGCATCCCCATGAACGTCCCCGCCCTGAGCATCAACAAAGTGTGCCTCTCCGGCATCGACGCCATCGCCCTCGCCGACCAACTCATCCGCGCCGGCGAATTCGACATCGTCGTCGCCGGCGGGCAGGAATCGATGTCCCGCGCACCCCACATGCTCGAAAAAAGCCGCGAAGGCTTCAAATACGGCGACGTCACCCTCCGCGACCACATGGCCTACGACGGCCTCCACGACATCTTCACCGACCAGGCCATGGGCCTGCTCACCGAACAAGTCAACCAACAAGAAACCGCCCACATCACCCGCGCCGAGCAGGACGCCTTCGCCGCCGCCTCACACCAGAACGCGGCCCGCGCCTGGAAAGACGGCCTCTTCGACAACGAAGTCGTCCCCGTCTCCATCCCCCAACGCAAGGGCGAGCCCATCGTCTTCGCCCAGGACGAAGGCATCCGCGCCGACACCACCACCGAATCCCTCGGCAAACTGCGTCCCGCGTTCAGCAAGGACGGCACCATCACCGCCGGCTCCGCCTCCCCGATCTCCGACGGCGCCGCCGCCGTGATCGTGATGAGCAAAACCAAAGCCGAAGAACTCGGCCTGACCTGGATCGCGGAAATCGGCGCCCACGGCGTCGTCGCCGGACCCGACTCCACCCTCCAGTCCCAACCCGCCCGGGCCATCGCCAAAGCCTGCGCGAAGGAAGGCATCGACCCCACCGACCTCGACCTCGTCGAAATCAACGAAGCATTCGCCGCCGTCGGGATCGCCTCCACCCGCGAACTCGGCCTCGACCCCGCCAAGGTCAACGTCAACGGCGGCGCCATCGCCGTCGGCCACCCCCTCGGCATGTCCGGCGCCCGCATCGCCCTGCACCTCGCCCTCGAACTGCAACGCCGCGGCGGCGGCATCGGCGCAGCCGCACTCTGCGGCGGCGGCGGACAAGGCGACGCACTCATCGTCCGCGTCCCCAAGGCGTGAGTGTCTAAATACACCTGAACGAGCGCTCTCGCTCTGCGACGCCCCGTGGTTTTGCTCACACAACTACGGGGCGTCGTAGTTGTTCGGGCACAATGGCCTCATGGCGAACATCTTTGACGTATCCACTCCCGCGAAACGCTTCCGTCTGGTGGCGTGGTGGGAAGCTGTGACCTGGGCGGCCTTGCTGGTTGCCATGTTCTTCAAGTGGGTCCTCGGACACGAAGAAGCGATTCGCATCCCCGGAATGGTCCACGGAACCGCCGGCTTCCTGGTGTTCATCGTTGTTGCACTCCTGACCGCGTGGTCGCTCAAGTGGGACGTCAAGACCACGATCCTTGCGCTGATCTCGAGCGTTCCGCCCTTCGGCACCGTCATCTTCGAACGCTGGGCAGTGCGAAACGGCAAGCTCGGTGAGCTGTCCACGGAGTTCGAGGCGTCCAAGGGCAACGCGGCGCTCGTCTGAGTGCTGCATCCCTCTACGTAGCTTCTCGCAACTCGTGACAAACTGGGAGCCGTGACTCGACCAGGTTCCAGGCCCCCCGCGCGTTCGTCCGCAGTTGCTGCCGCCATGAGCGGCGCAGTCGACTTGTCCGCCTTCAAAGAGCGGGCCACGGCCCCACCACCGCCGCGTAACACCAGCGGCGACGGGGCCGTTTCTGCTGTCTCCGGGGCAGTGATCGAGGTGACCGAGGAGAACTTCGAAAGCGAAGTCCTGCTGAAGTCGAGCCAGGTGCCGGTGATCGTCAACATCGGTGGCCGCGCATACGAGCCCTCGGTCGTATTCACCGAAGTTCTCGAATCATTTGCAGCGCGAGCCGGCGGCAAGTGGATTCTTGCCAACGTCGACGTCGACGTGAGTCCTCGCATCGCGCAGGCTTTCGGCGTCCAGTCGGTGCCGACGGTTGTTGCCGTCGCGGCCGGTCAGCCGTTGGCCGATTTCCAGGGCGCTCAGCCGGAGGCGCAGCTCAGCCAGTGGTTCGACGCAGTCCTCCAAGCTGTCGAGGGCAAGTTGAGTGGGCCGGTCTCCGACGCGGACGAACCGGTGGAGGAGGTCGAGGATCCTCGCTTCGTGGCCGCTGAAACCGCGCTGGACGAGGGCGATCTCGACGCCGCCATCGCTGCGTACCAGGAAATTCTCGACGCCGAACCCAACAATGCGGAGGCCAAGAGCGCTGTCCGCCAGGTGAAGTTCATGGCTCGGGTTCAGGGTGTCGATCCCGAGTCGATTGCGGCCGCGGATGCTGATCCGTCCGATCTCGAACTGCAGTTCGCTGCGGCCGACCTGGAAATGTTCGCCCAGCAACCCGAGGCGTCGTTCGCGCGCTTGATCTCGGTGGTCTCGCGAACTGCCGGCGACGACAAGGCTGCCGCTCGGACGCGCCTGCTCGAACTGTTCGAACTGTTCGACCCGGCAGAACCGATCGTCATCGCGGCCCGTCGTAAGTTGGCTTCCGCTCTCTACTGACGTGTGGACCGGCAGTCGCTACTCCGTGTAGCGGCTGTCGCACACTTCCCGGCCACCGAGAACGCCGGTCCGGAACGCGTCGACACGTGCGAACCCGCTCGGAACCGTCTCACCGTTGACGTCACTGGCAGCCAGGCCGTCGGTCAGCAGCCCCGATACGGCTTCGTCGAGGTCGCCGGGGGAGAGTGTGACCTGTGCTCCGGACGCCGCGGCGTTGGTGGGACTGAGTGCTGCGGTGATGACGCCGGACAAGCAGGCCGCGCGCAGGGCAGTCTGCGGAGTGTCGAGCGATTGGCCGTTCTCCTTCTGCATCGCGAGGGTGTACCTCGACGCGAGCAGGACATAGGCGTTGTAGTCACCGGTGATGTTGGTCTGGATCAACTCGCGTCGCCCGACGCGACCCGGCGTGCCGCGCTCGGCAAGGTCGTCGACGCTGATTCCGATGGTGTTCGTCGACGGGCAGTACGAGATGGGTTCGGTCGCAACGGCATCGCTGCACCCGGTGTCTGCGCCGGTGAACACGACCTTCGGTGGCTGCGGTAGATCGAAGATCGCTTGGAAGGTCTTCACGAACTCGTCGAGAGTTGCCTCGGTGACGGGCAGTTCTCCGGAATCGTTGCCCTCGGCGAACTGCTGCGGGAGGTCTGCACGCCGTGACTCGATTTCGTCGGCGTCCATCTTCGCGCACGCACCGGCGCCGTCGGTGAAGCCGATCTGAGTGGCGGTGACGCGCTCGAACGCCGAACCATGGTGGCTCTCAGGATCATTAGGGTCTTCGTCGCGGATGGCGACCGCCGACGCCAACACCTTGTTGAGTCCGTCGGAGGTGTTCATCGTGAAGTGCGCGGCCTTGTCCTCGGCGACGTGCCGCAAGAAGGCGCCACCGAAACAGTCGGCTTGCTGTTCGCGCACCAGGGCTGCGTCTCGTTTACCGCCGACGATCCCGGCCTTGCGTTGAACGGCATGGCCGTACTCGTGCGCAAAGATGAACGCGACGGCCACTTCACCGAACTTCTCCCGCACCTCGGGCAGCAGCAATTCACGATCCCAACCGATGGTGTGATCGATGCTGCAGTACCCGGCGTTGATGAGTTCTTCGGTGGTCTCCTCACAGAAGTCCGGGCCGTTCGATTCGGTGGGGTCCCACGAGATCAGCTCGTCGACCGGTTCGAAGGGCTTGTCGAACAGAGCCGGGTACTCGGCGGCCCAGTAGGTTTCGATGTCTGTGATGGCGTTGGCTGCCAGCGCGTCGATGTCCCCGCCGTCGGTGCCGGTGATTGCTCGGTCGGCGTTGGGGGCTCCCGGACGCAACCCACTTGGTCCTGCCGTTGCGTCGAGTCCGGCGACGCGGAAGGGATCGTGATAAATCGAGACGGCGTGGCCACTCGTTCCCTGGGCACAACCGGCGAGCAGTGCTGCCACTGCCAACAGTGACGACGTGACAATGACTACTCGCCGGCCGACCATCAACGCTCCAGACTTATCCAAATCGCTCCAGCAGCTGGCAGCGCCACCTGTGCGGAGGCTGGCCGACCGTGCCACGAATGCGACGTTGCTGTGACCGCTCCGAGGTTCCCGACTCCGGAGCCGCCGTACACCTCGGCATCGGTGTTGAGAATTTCCACCCATCGGCCGGGCTCTGGTAGCCCGACGCGGTAGCTCGAGTGCTCACTGCCCGAGAAGTTGAACAGGCAGGCGACAATCGAACCGTCAGTACCGTAACGCAGAAAACTGAGGACGTTGTTCTCGGTGTCGTTGGCGTCGATCCAGGAGTATCCACCGGGCGAGGTGTCGAGGGTCCACATGGCCGGATGACGTCGGTACGCGGAGTTGAGATCGCCGACCAGTCGCTGGACGCCGCGATGGAGAGTGCCGGTGTACTGATCGTCGAGCTGCCACCAGTCGAGGCCGCGTTCTTCCGACCATTCCGCACTCTGACCGAATTCCTGTCCCATGAACAGCAGTTGCTTGCCTGGATGCGCCCACATGTATGCAAGCAGTGAGCGCAGGCCGGACGCCTTGGCGAAGTCGTTCCCGGGCATCCGGGTCCACAGAGTTCCTTTGCCGTGCACCACTTCGTCATGGCTGATCGGTAGCAGGTAGTTCTCACTCCACGCGTACATCAGTGAGAACGTGATCTCGTGATGGTGGTAGGTCCGGTGTACCGGGTCGTGACCGAGGAACCCGAGGGTGTCGTGCATCCACCCCATGTTCCACTTCATGTTGAATCCGAGGCCGCCGACATTGGTCGCCCGAGTGACTCCGGGCCACGCCGTCGACTCCTCGGCGACGGTGACGACTCCTCGATGGTTCTTGTGGACGGTGGCGTTCATCTCCTGCAGGAACGCAACGGCTTCGAGATTCTCGCGGCCGCCGTGAATGTTGGGAGTCCATCCACCTTCCGGGCGTGAGTAATCCAGGTACAGCATCGATGCGACGGCGTCGACGCGCAGTCCGTCGATGTGGAACTCCTCGAGCCAGAAGAGCGCGTTGGCGACGAGGAAGTTTCGGACCTCGCGGCGACCGAAGTCGAATACGTATGTGCCCCAGTCCAACTGCTCGCCGCGACGCGGATCGGCGTGCTCGTACAGGGGAGTTCCGTCGAAACGAGCCAGGGCCCACTCGTCTTTGGGGAAGTGTGCAGGCACCCAGTCGACGATGACACCTATCCCTGCGGCGTGCAGGTGGTCGACGAACCAGCGGAAGTCGTCCGGGGTGCCGAAGCGGGAGGTCGGTGCGTAGTACGAGGTGACCTGGTATCCCCACGATCCACCGAACGGATGCTCGGAGACGGGCAGCAGTTCGACGTGGGTGAATCCGGTTTCGGTGACGTAGACGGCGAGTTGCTCGGCCATCTGCCGGTAGTCGAGCCCGGGACGCCACGATCCGAGGTGCACCTCGTACACGCTCATCGGGGACTGCGAAGGATCGACACCGGCGCGGGTTTCGAGCCAGGCCGCGTCGTTCCACTCATGCGAACTGGTGGTCACTCGCGATGCAGTCGCCGGCGGGACCTCGGTACCGAATGCCATGGGATCGGCCTTGTCGCGAACGGAGCCGTCGTGGCCGTGGACCCGGAACTTGTACAGCGAACCGACTGCGATGTCGGGCAGGAAGAGTTCCCAGACCCCAGTGGATCCGAGGACTCGCATGGGGGCGAATTGCCCACTCCACCCGTCGAAGTCGCCGACGACGGTCACGCCGCGGGCGGCCGGAGCCCAGACGGCGAACGAGGTGCCGTCGACGGGTCCGTCCGGTGTCTCGTAAGAACGCGGATGTGCACCGAGGATGTCCCACAGTCGTTCGTGCCGACCTTCGCCGAACAGGTGTAGGTCGAGTTCACCGAGAGTAGGCAGGAACCGGTAAGGGTCGGCTGCGAGAACCGTGTGTCCACCCGGGTACGTCACGGAATAGCGATAGTCGATCAGGTCGGGGTAGGGGACCAGAGCCGCGAAGATTCCGTTCGAAACATGTTCGAGAGGAAAGTTTTTGCCGCCGATGACGGCGCTGACGGACTCGGCGTTGGGACGCAACGCTCGCAGAACGGTGCCGTCGGCGTGGGGATGGGCGCCGAGGACACTGTGCGGATCGTGATGTTCACCGCGCGCCAACAGCTCCAGATCGTGATTGTCCGGTGCGATACCCGAAGGGAACTTCTCGGTTGACATCACTTGCCTCCACCTGCGCGGTGCGCATTGCGTGCTTGGTAGGCCAGAGAGATCCGGGCCGGATACGGAACGGGTGGGAGCGCGAGGATGTGCGCCACCGAACGCCAGGGCTCGAGGCGGACGAAATTGGCTTGGCCCCAATTGAACTGCTCACCGGTTACCTCGTCGAGCACGGTCATGTGGTCGTGCCATTCGCGTCCGAGCGCCGGCATGTCCAACCAGACGGTGCCCTCTTCTGCAGCGAACGGGTTGAGGTTGATCACCGTCAGGACGGCGTCACCGGTCGAGGCGTCGAACTTCGAGTAGGCGATCAACGCGTCGTTGTCGATGTGGTGAAAGTGCAGGTTCCGCAACTGCTGCAGGGCCGGGTGTGCACGCCGGATGCGATTGAGTGCGGTGATCCACGGCTCGAGAGATTCGCCTCGCGCTGCTGCTTCGGCGAAACGGCGCGGCCGAAGTTCGTACTTCTCGGAGTCGAGGTATTCCTCGCTGCCGGGGCGAACGGCTTGGTGTTCGTAGAGTTCGTAACCGGAGTAGACGCCCCACGTCGGCGCCAGGGTGGCGGCGAGAGCTGCTCGTAGAGCGAACATTCCGGGCCCACCGTGCTGGAGGGACTCGTGCAGGATGTCCGGCGTGTTCACGAAGAGGTTCGGTCGGGCTTCGTCGGCCTTCGCCGCCAGCTCGTTACCGAATTCGGTGAGTTCCCACTTCGCAACTCGCCAGGTGAAGTACGTGTACGACTGCGTGAACCCGCGCCGGGCAAGGCCGTACATGCGCGCCGGACGAGTGAATGCCTCGGCGAGGAACAGGACGTCGGGGTCGGTCTTCTTGACCTCAGAGATGAGCGTCTCCCAGAAGTTCGGCGGCTTGGTGTGTGGGTTGTCGACCCGGAAGATCTTGACTCCGGCACTGATCCAGTGTCGGACGACTCGCAGGATTTCCTTGTCCAGACCGCGAGGATCGGTGTCGAAGTTGATCGGGTAGATGTCCTGATACTTCTTGGGCGGGTTCTCGGCGTAGGCGATGGTGCCGTCGGGAAGGACGTTGAACCACTCCGGATGCTTCTTGGCCCATGGATGATCCGGGGCGCACTGCAGCGCGAGATCCAGTGCCACTTCGAGATCGAGCTTGCGGGCCGCCGCGACGAAGGCCTTGAAGTCCTTGAGCGTGCCGAGTTGCGGGTGAACAGCGTCGTGCCCGCCGTCGACCGAGCCGATGGCCCACGGCGAGCCGACGTCACCGGGTTCGGGAGTGAGAGTGTTGTTGCGTCCCTTGCGGTTGATCTCGCCGATGGGATGGATCGGCGGAAGGTAGACGACGTCGAAACCCATTGCGGCGATGCGGGGTAGGTCTTCGGCCGAGGTTCGGAAAGTACCGTGTTGCGGCACCCCGTTCTCGTCCCAACCGCCCGTCGAGCGGGGGAAGAACTCGTACCACGATCCGAACAGTGCACGGTTGCGATCGACGACGACGGGGTGGGACTCGCCCTTGGTGACCAGTTCACGGAGCGGAGTGGCGCGGAGCAGTTCGGCGACGTCGGAGGCGAAGGCCGGCGCGACGCGAGCAGTCAGCGCCTGATCGCTGCGCAGCGACGCCGTGACGGCCTCGAGCCTGGACCTGTTGCCCCGCGGTACCTCGTGCGCGGCCTGTTCGAACAGGCGCGCACCGATTTCCAGGTCGTTGGCCAACTCGGCCGCCCCCTGCCCGACGGCGAGCTTTGCTTCCACGGCGTGCTTCCAGGTGGCGATGGGATCGCTCCACGCCTCGATCCGAAATGACCACATTCCTTCGGCGGACGGTGTGAACACCGCGTCGACGGTGTCCGGTTCGGTGCCGGGGTCCATCGGAATGCGCAGCGGCTTGGTACCGCGCGGACCACGCACGACCAAAGTGGCGGAAATGGCGTCGTGGCCTTCTCGCCACACGGTTGCGTGCACTGGGAAGACTTCACCGACCACGGCCTTTGCCGGATAGTTACCCGAGATCTCGGGTACCACGTCGTCGATACCGAGGCGTCCTGACACGGGAAGCTCCATTTCTGGTGATGGATCGCGGTAAAACTTTCTTTCGCCGGGTTCAACCGTAGTGGGTGCGGCGCCGGAGTGCTGATAACGACGAATTCGGGTCTGTCGGTGGTCAGGTCGGCTCGGGCGTTCGGTTCCACCGGACAGAGTGCAAGGAACTCGACTAGGGTTCGCGGGGTGAAAGCCTTGCGTCGGTTCACTGTCCGAGCCCACCTTCCGGAGCGCCTCGCCGCGCTCGGCCCCCTGTCCACCAACCTTCGGTGGTCGTGGCATCCCGAGACACAGGATCTGTTCTCGCGACTCGACCCCGAACTCTGGCAAGCAGTCCAGTTCGATCCGGTCCGCATGCTCGGGGAAGTCGACCCCACCCGTCTCGACGAACTCAGCAGTGACGAGGCATTTCTCGGTGACCTCGACACTGCAGCAGCCGATCTCGATGCTTATCTGAGCACCCCGCGCTGGTACCAATCCCAGCAGGCCAAGGGCACATCGTCAGCCGGCGGAATTGCGTACTTCTCCATGGAGTTCGGAGTCAGCGAAGTTCTGCCCAACTACTCCGGTGGATTGGGCATCCTGGCGGGCGATCACCTCAAGGCCGCGTCCGACCTCGGGTTGCCGCTCATCGGCGTCGGACTGCTCTACCGATCCGGCTACTTCCGCCAGTCGCTGACCGCCGACGGTTGGCAGGCCGAGCACTACCCGCCGCACGACCCTCAAGGGTTGCCTCTTCGTTTGCTGACGGACGCAGGCCCGGCTTCCGAAGACGGATCGCCGGTCGTCATTCACGTCGCCATGCCCGGTGGCCGGGTGCTGCGTGCGCGAGTGTGGATCGCTCAGGTCGGACGAGTGCCGTTGCTGCTGCTCGATTCCGACATCGCCGAGAACGACGCGGATCTGCGCGGCGTCACGGACCGTCTCTACGGCGGGGACCAGGATCACCGCATCAAGCAGGAGATCCTCGCGGGTATCGGCGGCGTCCGCGCGGTGCGCGCCTACACCGCGGCGTACGGATTGCCCGATCCCGAGGTGTTCCACATGAACGAGGGGCATGCCGGATTCCTCGGCATCGAACGGATTCGGGAACTTGTCACCACCAGCGGTCTGGACTTCGATTCGGCTCTGGCCGCGGTCCGTGCCGGAACGGTCTTCACGACGCACACTCCGGTTCCCGCCGGAATCGACCGCTTCCCGGCGGATCTGGTCCGTCACTACTTCGGCGGAGCGAACGGCGAGAACGAATCGAGTTTGCTTCCCGGCCTGACCGTCGACCGCATCGTCGGGATGGGGCGTGAAGCCGATCCGTCGATCTTCAACATGGCGCACATGGGTCTTCGCCTGGGCCAGCGAGCCAACGGCGTCTCGAAGTTGCACGGCATCGTCAGCCGCGACATGTTCAACGGTCTCTGGCCGGGCTTCGACGCCGACGAGGTGCCGATCGGTTCGGTCACCAACGGTGTTCACGCGCCGACGTGGGCGGCGCCGGAGTGGATGGACGTGGCCAGGCGGATCGTCGGTCAGGAGCAACTCGAAGAAGCGCGCGGGTGGGAGCGCCTGCACGAGTTGTCGGCAACCGAACTGTGGGAAACACGTAATGCGTTGCGCGGCAAGTTGGTCGACGAAGTTCGTCGTCGCGTCCGAGCGTCCTGGCTCGAACGCGGCGCGACCGAGGCCGAACTCGGCTGGACCACTGGAGTATTCGATCCCAACGTCTTGACAGTCGGATTCGCGAGGCGCGTTCCGACGTACAAGCGGTTGACGCTGATGCTGCGTGATCCCGAGCGTCTGCGTGCGATGTTGCTCGACGAGAAACGTCCGGTGCAGTTGGTGGTGGCCGGCAAGTCGCACCCCGCCGACGACGGCGGTAAGGCACTCATCCAGCAGGTCGTGCGGTTCGCCGACGAAGCGGATGTGCGTCACCGCATCGTCTTCCTGCCTGATTACGACATGTCGATGGCCCGCTACTTGTACTGGGGCTGCGACGTGTGGCTCAACAACCCGCTTCGCCCCCTCGAGGCGTGCGGTACTTCCGGCATGAAATCCGCGCTCAACGGCGGCCTCAACCTCTCCATTCGCGACGGATGGTGGGACGAGATGTACGACGGCGAGAACGGGTGGGCCATTCCGACGGCCGACGGTGTTCTCGACGACGTGCGGCGTGACGATCTGGAAGCCAGCGCCCTCTACGAACTTCTCGAGCACGCGGTACTGCCGACGTTCTACGACCGTGATGCAGCCGATCTGCCGACGCGCTGGGTCGAGAGGGTTCGCCACACCCTCGAGAATCTGGGCCCGAAGGTGTTGGCATCACGCATGGTTCGTGACTACGCCGTCGACTACTACGCCCCTTCGGCGGAATCAGCTCGAGCGGTAGTGGCGGACGATTTTGCCGGCGCGCGTGAGGTGGCCGAGTTCCGTCGCCGTATCGAGTCGCAGTGGCCGTCGGTCGCCGTCGAGCAGGTGGATGGTTCCGGCCTGCCGGACACCCCGGAGATCGGTGCGACCATCTCTTTGAAAGCCAAGGTCCGCCTCGGCGGCTTGTCGGTCTCGGATGTGGAGGTTCAGGCAGTCCTGGGACGCGTCAGCCCAGGCGAGGAACTCACCGACGTGGTGACGTTCCCGATGACGCACTTCGGCGCCGAGGACGGAACCGAGATCTTCGAAGCCGAGGTTGCGCTTCCGGTCTCCGGCTCCGTGGGATACACCGTGCGGGTGCTGCCGCATCACCGGTTGTTGGTCGATGCGTCCGAACTCGGGTTGGTGACCACTCCGAGCGTCTGACGTATTGCATTCTGCCCCGGTCCGTTCGGTCGGTACCGGGGCAGAATTGTGCCCGCGTGAGAACTGGGTCAGGGACGTGAGTCGCGGATGCGGGTGAGCGCCTTGCGGACGACTTCGGGGTTGGTCGTCTCCCAGAACGGAGGCAGCGATGCGCGAAGGTAACCCGCGTATCTCGCCGTGGCCAGACGCGGATCGAGCACGGCCACCACGCCCTTGTCGTCGGTGCTACGAAGCAGACGGCCGACGCCCTGTGCCAGGAGCAGCGCCGCGTGATTGGCCGAGACGCTGAGAAAGCCGTTACCGCCATGGGATTCGATGGCTTGTTGGCGAGCCATCAACAGTGGATCGTCCGGGCGCGGGAACGGAATCCGGTCCAAGATGACGAGGCTCAGCGATGGGCCAGGGACATCGACGCCCTGCCACAGGGACAACGTGCCGAACAGTGACGTGGGTTCGTCCTTGGCGAAGGCCTTGACGAGGGTGCCGGTGGCGTCGTCGCCCTGGCACAGGATGGGGGTGTCGAGGCGTTCACGCATCGCCTCCGAGGCGGCTTTGGCGGCGCGCATCGAGGAGAACAAGCCGAGGGTGCGTCCGCCCGCAGCCTCGACGAGTTCGGCGATCTCGTCGAGATAGACCGGGGAGAGGCCGTCGCGGCCGGGCGTGGGCAGGTGGCGGGCAATGTAGATGATGCCGGCCTTGGCATGGTCGAAGGGCGACCCGACGTCGAGTGAGTTCCAGCGGAAAGCCGAAGCGTCAGAAGGTGCTTCGGTGCCGATGGCGGTACCCGAGTCGGGGCGCGCGGACGATTCCGCAGGAAGACCCCAGTTGACGGCGAGACCGTCGAACGATCCGCCGACGGTCAGCGTCGCGGAAGTGAGAACGACGGTGGATTCGGCGAACAGTCGCGAGCGCAGCAATCCGCCGACCGAGAGCGGAGCCATCCGGACGGAGCGCCGCACCGATCCGCGGAACTCGTCCGAGGACAGCCAGACGACGTCCTTGCGCTTGGCCGGGTCGGGTTCGTCGAAAGCGGTGAGAATACGCACGGCACTGTCGTGGACGTCGTCGACGGACGAGAGTGCGGCGTTGCGGGCCGCAGCGGCTTCGGGATCTGCAGCAGCCATACCCGGTTTGGCCGGACCGATAGCGGTGCGCAGCGACCAGGCCGCGTCGCGGATCGCAGCCAGTGCGGGTGCCGCCCCGTCCGGGAGGCCTTCCCAGCGACCTGGGCGCAATTCCTCGAGGAGTCCAGCCCACCCCTCGCCGGCAGCTTCGAGGCGATCGGCATCCTGCTCTTCGGCGATCTTGCCGCAACGCCGGGCCGCGGCACTGATCGACGCGGCAGTGAGATCGGCCGTGGCGACGCCGGTGACGCGGTCGACCAACTCGTGGGCCTCGTCGATCACCACGACGTCGTGGTCAGGCAGGATCTGGATGCCGGTGATGGCGTCGATCGCGAGCAGTGCGTGGTTGGTGACCACTACGTCGGCCTTCGACGCCTCGACTCGGGCGCGCTCGGCGAAGCAGTCCTCACCGACCGGGCACTGGTTCTTACCGATGCATTCGCGGGAGGTGACACTGACCTGCCGCCACGCCTGATCGGATACGCCCGGCACCAATTCGTCCCGATCACCGGTTTCGGTGTCGGAGGACCATTCGGTGAGGCGGACGACCTCCCGGCCGAGACGCGAGACCGTGAACGGATCGAACAACTCGTCCTCGGGTGGCTGCTCGGACGCGCCGGTATGGATCTTGTTCATGCACAGATAGTTGTTGCGGCCCTTGAGGATTGCGAACTCTGCGCGTCGGCCGAGTGGCTTCTTCAGGGCATCGGCGAGTCGAGGCAGATCTCGGTCGACGAGCTGACGCTGCAGCGCGATGGTGGCGGTGGACACGACCACGGTGCGTCCCGATTCGACCGCGTGGCGCAGGCTCGGAACGAGGTAGGCGAGCGACTTACCGGTACCGGTGCCGGCCTGGACGGCCAGATGCTCGCCGGTGTCGATCGAGTGCGCCACGGCGGACGCCATCGTCAGCTGACTGGTTCGTTCGGCACCGCCGAGCGACCGCACCGCTGTCTGGAGCAGTTCGGGAACGTTCGGGAGTTGATCGGCCACCCACGAAGGTTAATGGATCCCTACGTCAGAAACGTCCACGGATGATTTCCGGGGTAGATCACCGGCATTCGAGTCTTCTTCCGGCGACGCCTCGTCTCGCCCGATCAGCTGCACTCCCGCCTCCCGCATCTGCACCAATGCCGACTCGATCGTGGCGGTCGACACACCAGCGGTGAAGGGGAGAAGGACAGTCGTGGCGAACCCCGCGCGCGCGGCATCGACGGCCGTGGCCTTGACACAGTGATCCGTGGCAATTCCGATCACGTCGACGTCGGTGATCTCGTGGGCGCGGAGCCAGTCCTCGAGCGTCGTGCCGTCCTCGGCTGCTCCTTCGAAACCGGAGTAGGCCGCGCTGTAGGCGCCCTTGGAGAAGATCGCCGACCCGGCGACGGAAGCGTCGAACGCCGGATGGAACTCGGCGCCGGCTGTCCCGACGACGCAGTGAACCGGCCAGCTGTCGATGAAGTCGGGATTCTCGGAGAAGTGCGCCCCAGGGTCGATGTGGAAATCGCGAGTCGCGACTACGGCGTCGTACTCGTGGGAGTTGACGAAATCGTTGACGGCTCCCGCAACCGCAGCACCGCCTTCGACTGCAAGAGCGCCACCTTCGCAGAAATCGTTCTGAACGTCGACAATTATCAGTGCTTTTGCGCTCACTGGTGCTCACCTACGGTGAATCGAACGGGCACAGCCGAGTCTCCGCGCGAGAGTTTGAGGCCTTCCCACGGCAGGCTCACGAGCCCTGCCTTCAGAACCGCTCTGCTCTCTTCGAGCGTCGGCGCGCTGTCGACGACCTTGCCTTCGCGAACCAGCGGGATCAGCAGTTCGGTCGCTCCGTCCGCCTCGGAGACAGGTGACGGTGATCCGGCGGGGTAGATGACTTCTTCGACGATCGTTCCGGTCGGACGCACTACGCGCAGTGCCTTCTTTGCGCCGCCGCGAGATGCCTTGTTGGTGCTTCTCTTCTCGACCGCGATTCCGTCGACCTCGACAAGTTTGTAGACCATGCCGGCGGTGGGGGCGCCTGATCCGGTGACCAGGGAAGTGCCGACGCCGTACGAGTCGACGGGTTCGGCGCGCAGAGCCGCGATCGCGTACTCGTCCAGGTCGCCGGAGACGACGATGCGTGTTTTGGTAGCACCGAGATCGTCGAGTTGTTGGCGTACCTGACGAGCAAGAACGCCGAGATCGCCGGAGTCGATGCGAACCCCGCCCAGCTCGGGACCGGCAACGGCGACAGCCGTTTTCACACCCTCGGTGATGTCGTAGGTATCGACGAGCAACGTGGTGGATACGCCGAGTGCCGCGACCTGACCGCGGAATGCCGCTGCCTCGTCCGGACCGTCTTCGGTGGTGTGCAGGAGAGTGAAGGCGTGCGCGCTGGTACCTGCACTGGGTACGTCGTGACGCCGCGCGGCTTCGAGGTTGGAGGTGGCGTCGAAGCCGGCGAGATACGCGGCACGTGAAGCGGCGACGGCGGCCTGTTCGTGTGTACGACGCGAGCCCATCTCGATCATCCGTCGACCGCCCGCTGCGCTCACCATGCGGGCTGCGGCCGAAGCGATCGCGCTGTCGTGGTTGAGGATCGAGAGAATCAAGGTTTCGAGGATGACGCACTCGGCGAACGTTCCGCGGACCGAGAGGATCGGTGATCCGGGGAAGTAGAAATCTCCCTCGCGGTAGCCGTCGATGTCACCGGAGAATCGATAGTTGCGCAGCCACTCGACGGTCGTGTCGTCGAGAAATTTTGCAACGATCGCCAGTTCCGGTTCACCGAACCGGAACTGCTCGAGTGCGTCGAGAAGGCGCTCGGTACCGGCGACGACGCCGTAGCGACGACCGTCTGGCAGCCGCCGTGCAAATACCTCGAAACTGCAGTTGCGGAAGGCAGATCCGTCGGCGAGAGCCGCCGAGAGCATGGTCAGTTCGTACTGATCGGTGAGCAGTGCGGTGCTGGCACCGGCGTCGCGGATGTCGGAAATTTGCGTAGGCACGCACACAACTCTATGCGCGAGACGACGTGGGTGGGTGTTGTCGCCTCTCGTCGCGCCGTACCCTGGATACATGGTTTTCGGCGGCGCGACCGTGTCCGGCACTTACTCGGCGAACGTAACGATGAGAGGCGCTACGGCTTCTTCTCCTCAAGCCACGCCCGAGCAGTCGGAGGCTGTTGCGACCATCGAAGCCGCAGATCGGCCCTGGGTGACCATCGTCTGGGACGACCCGGTCAATCTCATGCATTACGTGACTTACGTGTTCCAGAAGTTGTTCGGCTACAGCAAAGCCAAGGCCACCGACCTGATGATGCAGGTCCATTCGGAGGGCAAGGCCGTGGTCTCGAGCGGTTCGCGCGACAAGATGGAGGCCGATGTTCGTCGCCTCCACGCTGCCGGTCTCTGGGCCACGATGCAACGCGACGACACCTGAGAAAAGCACTTTTTCGACCGATTTGTTCGCCTAACTCGTAGACGGGAGTCCGACGCGTGCGGACGTGGAGTAGGAAGAGTTCACTCGGCGGAGTGAAGTTCAAATCCGAGATGGACGGCCACGAGGCGGCGGTTCTGCGCTCGCTCGTGGAGTCGGTGACCGGGCTTCTCGACGAGCGCGCGTCTTCGGCGCCGCAAGACGAGCTCGCCGCGCTGACGGGTCTTCGTACCGGAAATTCGGAGCCGCCCGACAATCCGGTGTTGGCGCGTTTGCTTCCCGACTTCCAGCGCACCGATCCGGACAAGGTCGCTCCGGACAGTGACGATCTCGACGACGCCGGCGCCAATGTCAACGGCGCGCTGCGCAGTTTGCACGAACCCGAGATCATCGACGCCAAGCGTGAGTCCGCTCGCATGTTGTTGGCTTCGCTTCCGGAGGCCGGCGGCAAGGTCGTTCTCACGCAGGAACAGGCCGACGCCTGGCTGTCCTCGCTCAACGACGTCCGTCTCGCGCTCGGAACCAATCTCGGCATCGACGCCGACACCCCGGAGAGCCTCGAACCCGACGACCCGCGAGCCCCGCATCTCGACGTCTATCACTGGTTGACGTGGATGCAGGACTCCCTCGTCCAGGCGCTCATGCCATGACCACAACGCGGACCGGGCCCACTGATTCACTGACAGATGTCGCCGGCCTCGCCGTCGGTCATCACCACAAGCTCGACGAGGGAGCCACTCTCGGAAGCGGCGCAGCCACCGGCTGCACGGTCGTGCTCGCGTCGGCCGGTGTGGTCGCCGGAGTCGACGTCCGGGGCGGCGGTCCGGGTACCCGCGAGACCGATCTGCTCGACCCGAGCCATTCGGTCCAGCAGGTCAATGCCGTGCTGTTGACCGGCGGTAGTGCCTACGGACTTGCCGCGGCCGACGGAGTGATGCGCTGGCTCGAGGAACACGATCACGGGATCGCGATGGGCGCTCCCGGCCAGGTGGTACCGATCGTGCCCGGCGCCGTGATCTTCGATCTGCCGGTGGGGGACTGGACCGTTCGTCCGACCGGCGATTTCGGATTCCTCGCTGCCGACACTGCTTCGCGCGAATTCGCCACCGGCACGGTCGGCGCGGGGGTAGGTGCCAGAGCCGGGGCGCTCAAGGGTGGGGTGGGAACGGCCAGCGTCGTGATCGTCGACGGCCCCGCCGAGGGGGCGACGGTCTCCGCCTTGATCGTGGCGAATCCGGTGGGTTCGGTCTTCGACCCCAGAACAGGCCTGCCGTGGGGCGTCGGCTCGGACGGCGCGGAGTCGTTCGGCCTCAGGCTCCCCGACGCGTCCGAACTCGCGGCGGCCAACGCCGTTGCAGCCAAGGGAACCGTCCTCAACACCACGATCGGTGTGGTCGCCACTGACGCCGCCTTGACGAAAGCCGGGTGCCGACGCGTCGCCGTCGCAGGTCATGACGGCCTGGCCCGAGCGATTCGGCCCGCACATTCGCCGCTCGACGGCGACACGATCTTTGCGCTCGCCACCGGTGATCACACTCCGAATTCGGAGATCACGGTTCCGGACGCTTTCCCGAACGAACTGCCGATACTCGACGCGGTGTGCGCGGCTTCGGCCCGGGTGGTCGAACGTGCGATCGTCACAGCGATTCTCGACGCCACGTCGGTAGCCGGAATCCCGAGCTACCGCGAACTCTTCCCGTCCGCATTTCTCTAGGCAGCACTCCTGGAATCGGCGGTAATCTCGAATTGAGCCTGGTCGCGAGTGACCGGATCAGAAGACCGGATCGACGGTGGAGGACGCACACGATGACGATGGATTTCAACAGTCCGGACTTCGGCACCCGGACGCCGGCACCGAAATCCGGTCCGCCCTCGGTGTGGAAGCAGTCGGCCGTGTTGGTGGGCGGCTTCGCGATCCTGCTCTACGTGATCGAGATCGTGGATGTCATCTCCGGTCAGAATGTCCAGAACGCCGGCGTCACCCCGCGCACGCTCGACGGCCTGTGGGGAATCCTGTTCGCCCCGGTGCTGCACGACGACTGGGGTCATCTGATCGCCAACACCATTCCGGTGCTGATCCTCGGATACCTCGTGCTGGTGTCGGGAATTGCGCGAGGACTCGCGGCGACCGGCATCATCTGGGTGATCGGCGGCGTCGGGACCTGGTTGTTCGCCGGCTCGAACTCGAATCACGTCGGTGCGTCCGTGCTGATCTTCGGCTGGGTCACCTACCTGCTGGTCCGCGGGTTCTTCACGCGGAGCTTCACACAGATCCTGATCGGCGTTGCCGTCTTCGTCGTGTACGGCGGAGTGCTGTGGGGCGTTCTGCCGAGCGATCCACGGGTTTCCTGGCAGGGGCATCTGTTCGGAGCGATCGGCGGCGTGGTGGCGGCCTGGGCGCTCACGTCGGGGGAGAGGGCTAAGCGTGCCGGGTCGGCGCCGGCCGTTCGACCACCGAGTTTCTGAACGGACGTGGGTCACACCCTCACTGCGGTGTGACTTCGACGCGCCAAAACCACCAAGAGCTTTTTCCCAGACGGGTAGACGTGGCAGCATGACCGGTATGCGCATGACCGTCCTGGGGTGTTCCGGCAGCGTCACGGGTCCGGATTCACCGGCTTCGGGATACCTGCTCACGGCACCGGGAACTCCGCCGCTCGTGATCGACTTCGGCCCGGGAGTTCTTGGGGCGTTGCAGCGATACGCCGATCCGGGCGAGGTGACGATCCTGCTTTCGCACCTTCATGCGGACCACTGTCTCGACATGCCCGGCCTGCTCGTCTGGCGTCGCTATCACCCCAACCCGCCGGTCGGCCGGGCTCTGGTTTACGGCCCCACCGACACCGCGTGCCGCATCGGAGTGTCCTCCGCCGAGTGCGCCGGCGAGATGGACGACATCTCCGACACCATCGACGTCCGGCTCTGGGCCGAGAACGAGCCGGTGACGTTCGGTGAACTGAGCGTCGTCGCCCGCCGGATGAATCATCCACCCGAGGCTTACGGTTTCCGGATCACCGGCGCCGACGGCCGCGTCCTCGTCTATACAGGCGACACCGGTATGTGCGACAACGTCGTCGAACTCGCGCGTGGTGCAGACGTGTTGCTCTCTGAAGCGTCGTGGACCGACAGTCCGGATCGCCCCGAGGGAGTTCACCTCTCCGGTAAGGAAGCCGGCCGTGTGGCTGCCCTCGCCGGCGTCAAGGAACTTCTCCTCACGCACATCCCGCCGTGGACATCGCGTGAAGACGTGATCGCCGAAGCGAAATCCGAATTCTCCGGACCGGTCCATGCCGTCTCCGCCGGAAGTGTCTACGACATCTGATTCCCCTCACATTCGGTGCAGCGCTCACCGGGCGACCGCTAGGCTCACGAAGGTGACTACACGAGAAGACGGTAGGGCGGACGACGAGCTCCGCACGGTCAAGATCACCCGCGGGTTCACCAGTCACCCGGCCGGATCCGTTCTGGTCGAGTTCGGGAACACTCGCGTCATGTGCACGGCCAGCGTCGAAGAGGGTGTACCCCGCTGGCGCAAGGGCTCCGGCTTGGGTTGGCTGACAGCCGAATACGCGATGCTTCCCGCCGCCACGCACACACGCAGTGGCCGCGAATCGGTCAAGGGCAAGGTCGGCGGCCGCACGCAGGAGATCAGTCGACTCATCGGCCGATCACTTCGAGCGTGCATCGATCTCGCGGCAATCGGTGAGAACACCATCGCCCTCGACTGTGATGTCCTCCAAGCCGACGGTGGCACTCGCACCGCGGCAGTGACGGGGGCATACGTGGCCCTGGTCGACGCCGTGACGTACCTGCGCGCAGCCGACCTGCTCTCCGACCCACAGCCCATCTCGTGTGGCATAGCGGCCGTCAGCGTCGGCGTCGTGGACGGACGAGTGCGCCTCGATCTTCCGTACGAAGAGGATTCGCGCGCCGAGGTCGATATGAATGTCGTGGCCACCGATACCGGCACGCTGGTGGAAATCCAGGGAACCGGTGAGGGCGCCACGTTCCCACGCTCGACGCTGGACAAGCTGCTCGACTCCGCTCTGGCTGGTTGTGAGCAACTTTTCGAGATCCAGCGTCAAGCGTTGGCCGAGCCGTATCCCGGGGTGCTACCCGAACCGAAGAATCCGGAACCCAAGAAGAAGTTCGGTGCCTGAGCTGTGAGCGTACGAGTACTGGTTGCCAGCCGAAATGCCAAGAAGCTGAAGGAACTTCACCGGGTGCTCGACGCCGCTGGAGTAAGCGGAATCGAACTGGTCGGGCTCGACGAGGTCCCGCCGTTCCCCGAAGCCCCCGAGACCGGAGCGACGTTCGAGGAGAATGCGCTCGCCAAAGCGCGTGACGGAGCAGCTGCAACCGGAATGCCCTGCATCGCAGACGATTCCGGTGTCGAGATCGACGCACTCAACGGTATGCCCGGCGTGCTGTCCGCGCGATGGTCGGGCAATCACGGAAACGACGGCGCCAACACGGCTCTGGTCCTGGCTCAGCTGGGAGACGTGCCGGACGAGCGTCGAGGCGCGGCGTTCGTCTCCGCCTGTGCACTGGTGATCCCCGGCGGCGACGAGACCGTCGTGCGCGGCGAATGGCGCGGGGTGATCGGCCGCGAACCAGCCGGCGACGGCGGCTTTGGATACGACCCCATCTTCCGTCCGGACGGCGACACCCGCTCGGCCGCAGAACTCACCCCGGCCGAGAAGGATGCGGCGTCACATCGAGGGCGCGCGCTCGTACAGCTCGTTCCGGCTCTGGCGACACTGGCCGGCTGAACCGAATCCGAAAAGTAGAGCCCTGAACGCGTCTGCGTTCAGGGCTCTACTTTTCGGAACACTCAGAGCTGGTAAGCCTGCTTCACCTGGGCGGTTCGCTTGTGCTCGAACACGAACGACAGGAACGGGATCGTGCCGGCGAGCGCGGTGGCAACCGTCGTACCGGGCTTCCACCGGGCCTTGATCGCCAAGTCGATCGTGAATACGAGATAGAGCATGTAGAACAGGCCGTGGATCTGGCCGATGTAGAACAACCACGACGGTGCGTCCGCCGAATTGTCGAGAATCAGGTACTTGTAGACCATCTCACCGGTCAGGAACAGCAGCCAGAGGCCGGTGATCCAGGCGAGAACGCGGTATCGGACCAGCGCCGACGCAACCTTCTTCTGCTTTTCTGCGTTGACTGCGGGGGTAGCGATGCTCGCTTCCGAACCGGTACTCACGTCGTGCTCCTATCGGACTCGCGAGCGGCGAGCTGCGCAAGGTAGTCGTTGTATTCCAGCATTTGGCGGGCTTCAGGGTCGTCGACGTCGAGGTTCACATCGTCGAACTCGGCCTGCGGGCGTTGCGGCAAGAGGTCGGCGGGAATCTCACGCGGCTCCGCGGCGGCTTCCTCGGCTTCGGCCTCTTCGGGGTCCACGTCTTCGAGCTGAACGAACTTGCGGTACGCGTACACGACAAACGCCGCGAACAGCGGCCACTGGAACGCGTACCCGAGATTCTGTCCCGAGCCTCCGACGGCTTCGAAGCGCTCCCACTGCCACCAGCCGAGCGCGAGGCAGCCGGCAGCTGACACGATGACCAGCAGAATCAGCGCAGGTCGGCGTTTAGTAGCGTTCTTGGACACACTAAGACGGTACCTGAGAGCTATAGTGCCTCGCCCTGCGATCTCCGACACGGTGTCGTAGGAGCCGCGCCACGGCGTGTCGTAGGAGCCGTGCCACGGCGTGTCGTAGGAGCCGTGCCACGGCGTGTCGTAGGAGCCGTGCCACGGCGTGTCGTAGAGGCCGTCCCGCAGCACCTGTGCGCTATGCCCATCCTCACCCGCAACGCCAGGGCACTGAACACATTCTCCCGGCTGTGCTGCATCGATAACCTCGGCGCGTATCCGAAAGCAGGGGAGTGTTTCATGCACATCAGAGTGATTCGCCCGGTCATCGACACCACACTGACTCCGGCGGTGACAGCCGAGGTGGAGCACTGGGCGGCGCCCGGTACGACGGTCGACGTCGTGTCACTGCTCTCTGGCACGGCGAGCATCGAGTCCGAGTACGACGAGGCACTTGCCGGCCCCGGGATCGTGCAGCGGGTCGAGGAGGCGGCAGCCGACGGCGTCGACGGTGTGTTCATCACGTGTTTCGCCGATCCCGGAGTGCATGCCGCCCGAGAGGTCATCGACGCTCCGGTGGTCGGCGGCTTCGAGCCGTCATTTCTGACAGCGATGAGTCTGGGCGATCGCGTCGGTGTCGTGACCATCCTGCCGAATGTCGTGCCGATGCTCCGATCGCTCACTCGGCGGTATGGACTCGATAGTCGGCTGGGCAGTATTCGAGTCGTGGACATGCCGGTGCTGGGCCTCACCGATCGGGAGGAACTGATCGATCGACTGGCCGCACAGGCGTCTACGGCAGTGGAGAACGGTGACGCCGACTCCGTCGTTCTCGGTTGCACCGGCATGCTCGGTGTGACCGCCGCAGTCCGAGACAGGCTGCATGGCAAAGGGATTCATGTTCCGGTTGTGGACCCGACGGCAGCGGCGATCACATGGTTGGAGAGCTCGGTCCGTCTGGGGCTGACACCGAGTCGGACGACGTACATGACTCCACCGGTCAAGGATCGAAAGCGCTGACCTTGCTCACGAGAACCGAAAAAGCCCCGCCGGATCAGATCCGGCGGGGCTCTTCGTTGTGCGCGAGGGGGGACTTGAACCCCCACGTCCTGAGACACTGGAACCTAAATCCAGCGCGTCTGCCAATTCCGCCACTCGCGCGCGGAATTCAAAGGATACGCGAGTGGAATCGCTCGCGGGCACACCACCCTGGTCGGGATGCGCCCGCCCGCTCTCAGGCCGTTTCGGCGAGTGGATCCGCTGCGGGCGGCATGGTGGATTTCTTCGATCGGCGAGGTTGCTCGGCCGTGCGTTGATACCGCCACGCAGCGTGGGTGAGTGTCCGAACATCGACATCGAGATGTTCGGCAACCGCAACGAGCAACTCGGCTGCGTCGGTGCTCGACAACAATTTCTCGCTACTGCTTGCTTCGGTGGCGAACCGTGCAAGCAGGTCGATCGAAGTTACCGTCAACCTCCCGGACAGGAACATCAGTGTCTCGAAGGTCCTGGGGCCGAGGCCTGGAACGGAGACGACTGCCGAACGGAGGCCTTCGGTGTCCTCGACGTCGGCACCGCACCGGCAACCGGCGTCGGCGAGCGCTTTGGCCGCACGAGCCGCGCCTTCGGCTTTGGTGAAGTAGTTGCCCGGCACGCGCTGGCGATTGCCGAGAATCGTTGCGAGCTCGTCGCCACGGTCGGTGAAGGCGGCGAGAGCGGGCAAGCTGTCGAGGCGATCGTCGGCGGCTACCGAGCGGTGTGTGCGCCAACGGTCGACGACGGCGCGGACTCCGGTCTTCGGTGTTCCATAGGCGGCGCGCGACGAGAAGATCGCATCGAGAAGGGCGGCTTCGGACTCGCGCGGCCATCCCTGATTCCAATGCGGCCACGCCTCGCGCGGAAGCTCGGCGCCGATGAATTCGGCCGCTCTGACTACGTCTGTGTCTTTCATGATTTCTCCCCCCGAGAAGTTGTCCGGTGTGGACGCGCTGAACGTAGCGAGGGGGTCCGACAGATTGTGGCCCGGAACGCACGGGATCGACCGTCCGTCAAGGAGGTCACGAATTGGTAACAATAAATATGAGGGCTTCCTCAGGTTTCTGAAAATCCCGGTAACAGTCCCAGGCAGGGCGTTCGCGACCTACTCGCGAGTCACTTTCTCGAAGTCTCGTGAGGAAGATCACGGCCCCGAAAGTCCAGATTTCCAGGGTGCCGACAAACGTGAGGAAATCCTCATGATTCTGTGTAAACCTTGTCTTGCACGAACGCCCTGACTCCGTCGATTCTCTCGACGAATTCGCGAGCACTTCAGCCGGGCAGCACACCGCAAATCCCACCTCGCCGCAGAGGTGACCAGGAGAGGACGTACGCGTGACGATCGATGACACGACACCTACAGGAAACGGACGCGACTCGAAGGGTGGACGCCGTTTCGGCGTCGATGGGGGACAGTCCCGCACGACCAGCAAAGGTGCCCTCGTCGATTCGCTGAACAACGGCGTTTCCTACGCAATCGCTTTCGGTGGACAGGGCGCTCCCTGGCTCACCTCGCTCGAGGAGCTCAGCCGTGACAACGGCCTGGAGCCCGTTCTGACCGATCTGGTCAACGACGCAGCAGCACGCCTCGCGCCCGTCGCGCAGGATCTCCTCGTGGTTCGCCCGGTCGGATTCGATCCGATCGCGTGGATGCTCGAAGCCGAGATCGTCGACGAAGAAGAAGGTGAGAAGTCGGCCGGGCCTTCCGCTGCCGCGCTCACCGCAGCTCCGGTGTCACTCCCCGGCGTCTTCCTCACGCAGCTTGCGGCGTTGCGTGCACTCTCCGCTCAGGGTCTGGATGTAGCCGGTAACCCGCCGGCTGCCGTCATCGGCCACTCGCAGGGCCTTCTGGCCACGGCTGCCGTAGCCGCGCAGGGCAACGACGACGGTGAACTCCTCGCCGTCGCACAGCTCGTCGGTGCTGCTGCCAGCTTGGTCGGCCGTCGCCGCGGCGTCATCGCCGGCGCCTCCGCGAAGCCGATGGTTGCGGTCTCGGGCGTCGATCCCGAGCGTCTCGCGTCCATCGTCGCCGAGCTTGCCGAGGGTGTGGCGCCTGAGCGCGCGGCTGTCCTCGCCATCCGCAACGGCCGTCGCCGCGTCGTTCTCGCCGGGCCGCCCGCTCAGCTGGCACGCGTGCAAGAGCGTTGCGAGCAGATCGAAGCCGAGGAAGCCCGCGAGCGCGAGGGTAAGAAGCGTGGCGGTTCCGTCTTCGCGCCGTCCTTCGATCCGCTCGACACCGAAATCGGCTTCCATCACCCCGCATTGACCGAGGCCGTCGAACTCGTCGGCAGCTGGGCGACCCGTTGCGGTCTCGACGCGGACCGTGCGCGCGAACTTGCGCAGGGTGTCCTCGTCGATCCGGTTGACTGGGTCGAGGCTGTCGACGGCGCAATCTCCGCCGGCGCCAAGTGGATTCTCGATCTCGGACCCAGCGATCAGCTGACCCGTATGACGTCCTCTTCGCTGCGTGGACAGGGCATCGGCATCATCGCCGCAGCCACCCGCGGCGGACACCGCAATCTGCTCACCCCCGGTGCAGCACCTGAGGTCTCACGTTCGTGGTCCGAGTTCGCTCCGAAGCCCGTTGCGCTTCCCGGCGGCCGTATCGGCGTCGAGACCGCGTTCACGAAGCTGACCGGTCGTTCACCCATCCTGCTCGCAGGTATGACGCCGACGACGGTCGACGCCAAGATCGTTGCCGCGGCAGCCAATGCCGGTCACTGGGCCGAGCTTGCCGGTGGCGGGCAGGTCACCGAAGAAATCTTCGAAGACCGTGTCGCAGAGCTGAAGATGCTGCTCGAGCCGGGCCGCGCGGTCCAGTTCAACTCCCTGTTCCTCGACCCGTATCTGTGGAAGCTGCAACTCGGTGGCAAGCGCCTCGTGCAGCGTGCCCGTACCGCCGGTGCTCCCATCGACGGCGTCATCGTCACCGCCGGTATCCCGGAACTCGAAGAGGCCGTTGCCCTCATCGACGAGTTGTCCGAGATCGGCATCACCAACATTGCATTCAAGCCCGGCACCGTGGCGCAGATCCGCTCCGTGATCCGCATCGCCAACGAGGTTCCGAATTTCCCGGTCATCGTCCACATCGAAGGCGGCCGCGCCGGCGGACACCACTCGTGGGAAGACCTCGACGACCTGCTCCTCGACACGTACGCCGAGCTGCGTACACGCCCGAACCTGGTCATCTGCGTCGGTGGCGGCATCGGAACACCCGAGCGCGCAGCCGATTACCTGACCGGTCGCTGGTCTGCCGCAGCCGGTTTCCCGGCCATGCCCGTCGACGGCATCCTGGTCGGCACCGCAGCCATGGCGACTCTCGAGGCCACCACCTCTCCCGAGGTCAAGCAGCTCCTCGTCGACACACCCGGTACGCCGGACTGGGTCGGTGCAGGTACCGCTGAAGGCGGAATGGCCTCCGGCCGTAGCCAGCTCGGTGCCGACATCCACGAGATCGACAACGCGGCTTCGCGTACCGGGCGCCTCCTCGACGAGGTTGCCGGCGATTCCGAGGCAGTGGCCGAGCGCCGCGACGAGATCATCGCCGCCCTCGACGTCACCGCCAAGCCGTACTTCGGCGACGTCGAGACCATGACGTACGCACAGTGGCTGCGCCGCTACCTCGAGCTGACCGTCGGCATCGACGCGGCGAAGGAATTCGACTGCGGCGCCGATCTTCAGGACGCCATCGTCGAGGCGACGTCGAGCCCGTGGCTCGACATCACCTGGCGTGCTCGCTTCGGCGAGATGCTCCAGCGCACCGAGGCGCGTCTGCACCCGGTCGACCGCGGCCCGATCCCCACGCTGTTCGCTGACGCCGAGACCCTCGAGCGCCCCGAGGCTGCAATCTGCGCACTGCAGGCGTCGTACCCGGACTACTCGACCACCGTTCTGCATCCCGCAGACGTCTCGTTCTTCATCTCGTTGTGCAAGACGCCGGGCAAGCCGGTCAACTTCGTTCCCGTCGTCGACGGTGACGTGCGTCGTTGGTGGCGCAGCGACTCCCTGTGGCAGGCACACGACCCCCGCTACACCGCCGATCAGGTTTGCGTCATCCCCGGCACCGTTGCCGTCGCCGGCATCACCCGTGTCGACGAGCCGGTCGGTGACCTGCTCGATCGCTTCGAGAAGGCGACCTACGACGAATTGGTTGCTGCCGGAACCACTCCGGTGGCACTCGCGAGCCGTCGCCACCAGGATTCCGCACCCGGACTTCTCGACGCCGTTCTCTCGGCTCCTGACCTCCAGTGGGCCGGCCGCCTGACCCAGAACCCCGTCCGTCGTCTCGGCGACCTCGACGAGTGGAGTGCAGAGTCTGCCGACAAGGCAGTTCACGGCACCACCGGTTCCAGTCTGACCGTCGTCGATTCCTCGCACGTGCTGCTTTCGGTTCCGTTGGTGGCAGGCAAGTCCGTCGACATCGCGATCACGATCCCCGAGTCCGTCGTCGACGGCGGCGCTCCGGTTGTCACCGAAGCCGATGCCGAAGGTGCGATGTCCGCGCTCCTGGCAGTTGCTGCCGGACAGGAACTTCCGACAGTCAAGAACGGCAAGGCTCGCCTCAACGTCGCGTGGGTTCCCGATCGCATCGCCGATCACGCCGGTGTCACCGGTTCGGGTCTGCCCGCCACGCTCAGTGTCAGCGGCAAGGCTGTTCCGGACGTCGTCGTCGGAGCATGCTGGCCTGCAGTGTTCGCAGTCCTCGGCGCAGCCAAGCTCGATAGTATTTCCGTTATCGAAGGCATGCTCGACCTGGTCCACCTCGACCACACCGTCGACTTCGTCGGTGAACTTCCCTCCGAGACAAGCATTCTCGTGGTCAATGCCGAGGTCGCCTCGGTTCTCGACACCGACCTCGGTCGTGTCGTCGAGGTCAAGGTCGAGGTCGGTGCCATGCTCGGCGAGGGCCTCGACGCCCCCGCAGTCGTCACCATGACCGAGCGTTTCGCGATCCGCGGACGCACCGGTGCAGGCGAACTCGCCGACCCGGCTCGCGCCGGTGGATCGATCAGCGATGCGGCTGTCGACACCTCGCGGCGTCGTCGCCGTGACGCGAAGATCCTCGCGCCGGTCAGCATGGGCGCCTTCGCTCAGGTTTCCGGTGACCACAACCCGATTCACACCTCCGACAACGCCGCTCTGCTGGCCGGCCTCGGAACCCCGATCGTGCACGGCATGTGGCTCTCCGCCGCAGCGCAGCAGGTAGTCACCGCAGTCGACCCGGCCGAGACCCGCGTCCCGCCGCGCCGCCTGACCGCCTGGACAGCTCGCTTCCTCGGGATGGTTCGACCCGGCGCCGAGATCGACGTCCGTGTCGATCGTGTCGGTATCGACCAGGGCGCGGAAATCGTCGAGGTCGGCTGCCGCATCGACGGCGAACTGGTCATGGTCGCCACCGGCCGCACTGCCGCACCGAAGACCGTCTACGCCTTCCCCGGCCAGGGCATTCAGCGCCCGGGCATGGGCCTCGACGCTCGCGCACGCTCCAAGGCCGCCCGCGACGTCTGGGAGCGCGCGGACAAGCACACTCGTAAGGCGCTCGGATTCTCGATTCTCGCTGTCGTGCGAGACAACCCGGTGACCGTCAAGGCCCGTGGTGTCGAGCACAGGCATCCCGACGGTGTCCTGCACCTGACCCAGTTCACCCAGGTGGCCATGGCCGTTCTCGGTGTTGCCCAGGTTGCCGAGCTGCGCGAATCCGGAACCTTCATCGAGGATTCCCTTCTGGCCGGTCACTCGGTCGGTGAGTACAACGCACTCGCTGCTGTCGCCGAGGTTTTCCCGCTCGAAGCACTTCTCGAGGTCGTCTTCCAGCGTGGCTCCGCCATGCACCAGCTCGTTTCCCGTGACGAAGCCGGACGCTCCGACTACCGCATGGCCGCTATTCGCCCGTCGCAGATCGGTGTTTCCGACGACGACGTGCAGGGCTTCGTCGCCGGTGTCGCCGAGACCTCCGGTGAGTTCCTCGAAATCGTCAACCTGAACCTGCGCGGCAGCCAGTACGCCATTGCCGGTTCGGTAGCCGGTCTCGACGCACTCGAGGTCGAAATCGATCGTCGCCGAGCAGAATTCGGTGGCAAGCGGGCATACATCCAGGTTCCCGGCATCGACGTGCCGTTCCACTCCACCGTCCTTCGCGGTGGCGTGGCGGACTTCCGCGTGTGCCTGCAGGACTTGCTCCCGCACGACATCGATCCGGACATCCTGATCGGCCGCTACATCCCGAACCTGGTTCCGAAGCCGTTCTCGCTGCGTCGTGACTTCGTTCAGGAAATCGCCGACCTGGTGCCGTCCGAGCCGCTGCAGGAAGTCCTCGCAGACTTCGACAGCTACGCAACGCGCACTCACGAGTTGTCCCGCATCATCCTGATCGAGCTGCTGGCTTGGCAGTTCGCCAGCCCGGTCCGTTGGATCGAGACGCAGGACCTGCTCTTCGGTGACGAGTCCGAAGGTGGACTCGGGGTCGAACGCTTCGTCGAGATCGGTCTCGGCGCTGCCCCGACCGTTGCAAACCTCGCGTCGCAGACCCTCAAGCTGCCGGGCCGCTTCGGCTACCCGGTCGAGGTTCTCAACGTCGAGCGCGAAGCCGCGATCGTCTACGGCACCGACGTCGACCCCGCTGTCGATGACGACGACGAGATCGAAGCGCCTGCCGCGCAGGCTGCTCCGGCCGCCGCGGCCGCTGCTCCGGTTGCCGCTGCCGCGCCGGCTGCACCTTCGGGTGGACCGCGTCCGGACGACCTCACCTTCAAGGCGCCCGACGCCACGAAGGTCCTGATCAGCCTGTGGACCAAGCTCCGTCCCGATCAGGTCGGCCCCGCGGACACGATCGAGGCACTGTGCGACGGCGTTTCCTCGCGTCGCAACCAGCTTCTGGTCGACCTCGGCTCCGAGCTCTCCCTCGGTGCCATCGACGGGGCCGCAGACGCCGACATGGGCTCCCTGGGGGCAACCGTCGACAAGCTCGCCCGTACGTACAAGCCGTTCGGACCGGTGCTCTCCGATTCGATCAACGATCACCTACGCAAGGTCTTCGGCCCCTCGGGCAAGCGTCCCGGCTACATCGCCGACCGCGTCAAGAAGGTCTGGGAGCTGGGCGACGGCTGGGCACATCACGTCACCGCAGCAGTGGCTCTCGGTACCCGTGACGGCGCCAGCATCCGCGGCGGCGACCTCGGTGGCCTGAGCTCCGGCGCACTGGCCGACGCTGCAGCAGTGGACGCAGTCATCGACAGCGCAGTTGCCTCGGTCGGGTCTGCTCGCGGAGTCAGCGTCTCGTTGCCCGCTACCGGCGGCGGAAGCGGCGGAACCGTCGACGCAGCCGCGCTGGGTGAGTTCACCGAGAACATCACCGGTCGCAACGGCGTTCTGGCCTCGGCCGCACGCCTGGTACTCGAGCAGCTCGGACTGAACGAAGAAACGGCAGTCGCGACGGTCGAGGACACCGAACTGGTCGACCTGGTCTCGGCTGAACTCGGCTCCGACTGGCCGCGTCTGGTTGCTCCGGCATTCGACGCGCAGAAGGCCGTTCTGCTCGACGACCGCTGGGCAAGTGCGCGTGAGGATCTCGCTCGCATTTGGCTCGGTGACACCGCGTTGTCGGTCGAGAACTTCATCGGTGCCGGCTCCACCGTCGCCGCACAGGCGAAGTGGTGGGCCACCCGTGCGACCGACGAAGGCCGCACCGCACTCGCCGAGGTCTACACCCGCATCGCTGATGCGGCTGCTGCGGCAGAATCCGACGCACCCGAGTGGGCAGGCGCGGTCGCAGTAGTGACGGGCGCCAGCAAGGGCTCCATCGCGGCAGCGGTCACAGGCAAGCTCCTTGCCGGTGGCGCAACGGTATTCGTGACCACCTCGCGACTCGACGGTCAGCGTCTCGGCTTCTACCGCGACCTGTACCGCGAGAATGCTCGCGCCGGTGCCGCCCTCTGGGTGGTTCCCGCGAACATGGCGTCGTACACCGACGTCGACGCACTGATCGACTGGATCGGCAACGAAGCCACCGAGAACGCAGGCGGCGCAAAGAAGCTCATCAAGCCGGCCATGACGCCGACGATGCTCTTCCCGTTCGCAGCTCCCCGTGTCGGCGGCGAACTCTCCGACGCCGGCGCTCGCGCCGAAATGGAAATGCGCGTGCTGCTCTGGTCGGTGGAGCGCCTCATCGGCGGTCTGTCGAAGATCGGTTACGACAGCGACGTCGACACGCACCTGCACGTGGTGCTGCCCGGTTCGCCGAACCGCGGAACGTTCGGCGGCGACGGTGCTTACGGCGAGGCCAAGGCTTCGCTGATCGCCGTGGTCAACCGCTGGAAGGCCGAGCGCAACTGGGCCGAGCGGGTCACGTTGGCACACGCGGTCATCGGTTGGGTTCGCGGAACCGGACTCATGGGTCACAACGATCCGATCGTCGACGCGGTCGAAGCTGCGGGCGTCCGCACCTGGTCCACCCAGGAGATGGCGACCGAACTGCTGAAGACGGCAACCCGCGAGTCGCGGCGCGCTGCAGCAGAGGCCCCGCTCGAGGTCGACCTGACCGGCGGACTGTCCGAGGCCAACCTGGATCTGGGTGCTTTGGCCAAGGAAGCTGCCGAGGTTGCCGAGATCGCCGAAGCTGTCGACGAAGCAGTGGACGAGTCCAGCATCCTGGCGCTGCCCGCGCCGGCTCGCATCGACGACTCGGTCAAGGCTCCGAGCTGGCCCGAACTGGACGTCACCCCCGCGGACCTCGTGGTCATCGTGGGTGCCGGAGAGCTCGGACCCTACGGTTCCTCGCGTACCCGCTTCGAGATGGAGGTCGACGAGCAGCTCTCTGCCGCAGGCGTTCTCGAATTGGCGTGGAACACCGGACTCATCGTCTGGGAGAACGACCCCAAGCCGGGCTGGTACGACGTCGAATCCGGTGACCTGGTACCCGAGGCGGAAATCGCCGACAAGTACCACGACGCAGTCGTCGAGCGTTGCGGCATCCGTCGCTACGTCGACGAGGGCGCGATGATCGACAACACCGCTCCGCTGCTCACCTCCGTGTTCCTGGACAAGGATCTGAGCTTCGTGGTCGGCAGTGAGGCAGAGGCTCAGGCCTTCGTCGAATCCGATCCGGAGAACACGACGGCGACGGTTTCCGCCGAGTCCGGAGACTGGACGGTCACCCGCCGCGCAGGCACCGAGATCCGCGTCCCGCGCAAGATGAAGCTGACTCGCAGTGTCGGCGGCCAGATTCCGACCAACTTCGACGTCACCAAGTGGGGCATCCCCGCCGACATGGCAGATTCGGTCGACCGCGTCGGCCTCTGGAACATCGTCGCAACGGTGGACGCCTTCCTCACCGGCGGCTTCACTCCGAGCGAACTGCTCCGCTGGGTACACCCGAGCCTGGTCGCCAACACGCAGGGCACCGGCATGGGCGGCATGACCTCCATGAGGAGCCTGTACATCGACACGCTGCTCGGCGAGAACCGTCCGAACGACATCCTGCAGGAAGCGCTGCCGAACGTCATTGCAGCGCACGTCGTTCAGTCGTACGTCGGCGGTTACGGTGCGATGGTTCACCCCGTCGCCGCCTGCGCCACGGCAGCGGTATCCGTCGAAGAAGGCGTCGACAAGATCCGACTCGGCAAGGCGCAGTTGGTTGTTGCCGGCGGGTTCGACGATCTGAGCACGGAAGGCATCATCGGCTTCGGCGACATGTCGGCCACTGCCAAGACCGAGGACATGCATGCCAAGGGCATCGAGGATCGCCGCTTCTCGCGGGCCAACGATCGTCGCCGCGGCGGATTCGTCGAGTCGGCCGGTGGCGGAACGATTCTCCTCGCTCGCGGTGACCTGGCACTCGAGATGGGTCTTCCCGTCCTCGGTGTGGTCGCCTGGGCCGGATCGTTCGCCGACGGTGTCCACACCTCGATCCCGGCACCGGGACTCGGAGCACTGGGCGCCGGACGTGGGGGAGCGGATTCGCAGCTCGCACTCTCGCTCAACGCACTCGGCGTGAGCGCCGACGACATCGCCGTGATCTCCAAGCACGACACCTCCACTGCCGCCAATGATCCCAACGAGGCAGAGCTGCACGAGCGGCTCGCCGGGGCATTGGGACGCAGTGAAGGCGCGCCGATGTTCGTGGTCTCGCAGAAGAGCCTGACCGGTCACGCCAAGGGTGGTGCCGCAGCCTTCCAGCTGATCGGGCTCTGCCAGGTACTGAGCCAGGGCATCGTCCCGCCGAACCGCAGTCTCGACTGCGTCGACGACAAGATGGCCGAATTCGAGCACCTCGTGTGGGCACGTCAGCCGCTCAAGTTCGGTGAGCATCTTCCGCTGCGCGCGGGCCTGCTGACCAGCCTCGGCTTCGGTCACGTCTCCGGACTGATCGCAGTCGTGCACCCGCAGGCATTCGTCGAGTCGGTTCCGGCCGACAAGCGTGACGCCTATGTTGCTGCGGCCCAGCAGCGGACGATCGACGGTCAGCGTCGCCTCGCGAAGGCGATGTGCGGTGGCGACAGCCTCTACGAGCGCCCGGCGGATCGTCGCCTCGGTGCCGACGGAACGCCGGCCAAGGCGTCGCGTCAGCTCGAAGCGGACATGCTGCTGAGCGAGGACGCACGACTCGGCGCAGACCAGGTGTACCGCTCGAATCTGCCCGGCTGCAAGTAGTAGTCACGGTATGGGAGTTCTGGGTATCGGTTTCGACCTCGTGACGGTGTCGGAGTTCGCCGAGCAATTGAACAGGCCGGGAACGGCAATGCTCGACAACTTCACACCGGGCGAGCGTCGAGACGCCGCTACCCGGAGCTCCGAACCGGCACGACATTTCGCCGCCCGGTGGGCTGCGAAGGAAGCAGTGATCAAGGCATGGTCAACTGCTCTCTTCGCCGGCCCACCGGTGCTGGGGGAAATGATCCACAATCAGATCGAGGTCGTCTCGGACGCCTGGGGGCGCCCCGGCATCCGGCTTCGCGGTGACGTGGCCAAACACCTGACCGGAGTGAAGATTCATATTTCGCTCACGCACGACGGGGACATGGCGGGCGCTTTCGCGGTCATCGAATCCGACCCGGAGTAGCACTGCCGCACACGAAAGAGCCGGTCTCCCAAGGGGAGACCGGCTCTTTGTCGTTCGACTAGTCCTTCGTGCGGGATTCCTTCTCGGCGACGAGGAGATACGCGATCATCAACCTTTTCAGTTCGGCGACGGCGTCGGCATGCGACTGACCGTCCTGAACCGAGAAATTGAGCATCGAATACACCACGTGGACAAGAACTTCCGCCATCATCAGGCGACGATCTCGCCGCGTACGAGGCGTCAACGGGCCGAGCATTTTCGCTACGGTCTCGGCGAACTGCTTTTCGTGAATGACTCCGGTTGCCCGCGTGGACGGCGTCGACTGCATCGCCAGCCAGACCTCGCGGCGCGACGGATCAGACGTCCACAGCCCGGCCATGTGATCGACGAAACTGTTCAGGAACCGCAACCAGTCGAGCGAGGGTACTTCGCCGCCGAACTGAGCAAGCTCGTGCTGGACCCCGACGAGGTCCTGGCGGTTCAATTCGCACACGATGACGTACTTGTTCGCGAAGAACTGGTAAAGCGTCCCAATCGGGACGTCAGCACGTGCCGCGACTTCTTCACAGGTGAACGATTCGAAACCGACATCGGTGAGGAGTTCCCGTGACGCAGCCAGGAGTGCGTCGAATTTACGCTGGCTGCGCTCTTGCGTCGGACGCTTGCGCGGCAGCAGTTCCTGCGGTTCTTCGAGGCTCTGGGGATTCTCCAGTGCTGGGTCGACTCGTCGCCGCGCGCGGTGACGAGTCGTGGGCTGCACGTCTTCCAGGCTATCGGTGTTTTCTGTCGAATTTGGGACTTGTGCATTATCCGGTGTCATCGGCCACCTACTTCGGCGGTCGTGATCGGTCGAAACGCACCGCGCAGGTGCGCGCACACGAGTCCCGATGCTGTTGCCACACCTCGATACTAGGTGACCAACTGTCCAGTAGCCGAAGAGGTTGCTGCGCGGTGTGGCGCAACGGCGATCCTGGCGCCTGCCTACGTCCGATTCGGGCAGACTGAGATTCTTCGGGCACACCGAGATTCGATGCCGAGGAGAGGGAGACGATGACGGAAGAACTGCGAACCGCGGTAGGTGAACTCATGCCGCGTGCCCGTGAGGATCTGAGTGCACTTGTGGCGATGAAGTCCGTCGCCGATGCACGGCAGTACCCGCCGGAAGAATGCGCGGCCGCTGCGCATTGGGTCCTGGAGGCATTCCGGGCTCAGGGTTTCGCCGATATCGAGGCGATCGAGACCTCCGACGGTTCGGCCGCGGTTGTCGGGCGTCGACCAGGCCCGGGCGGTGCTCCGACCGTTCTGCTGTACTGCCACTACGACGTTCAGCCGCCCGGAAACGAAGAGCTCTGGGGCTCCCCGCCTTTCACGCTCACCGAGCGCGACGGACGGTGGTACGGACGGGGCGCTTCCGACTGCAAGGGCAACGTCGTCATGCATCTGACAGCTCTGCGAGCGCTCGCCGCAGCCGGTGTGGACCCGAGCGTCCACCTGACGCTCGTCGCCGAAGGATCCGAGGAGATGGGCACTGGCGGTCTCGAGGATCTGGTGCGAGAGCGGCCCGAACTTTTTGCAGCCGACATGATCCTGATCGCCGATACCGGCAACACCGAAGTCGGGGAGCCGACGATCACGACGTCATTGCGCGGGATCGCGAACGTTGTGGTCCACGTGTCGACGCTCGAGGGTGAGATTCACTCCGGTGTCTTCGGTGGACCGGCGCCCGATGCGATCACCGCGCTGGTGCACATACTCTCGACGCTGCACGACAGCGCCGGAAACACCACTGTCGAAGGCTTGACCAACGACCAGGAATGGGCGGGTGTCAGTTATGACGGCGATCAGTTCCGCTCCGACGCCGGGGTGCTCGAAGGGGTGCAGCTGACTGGTTCCGGTTCGGTCGCCGAGCAGGTGTGGGCTCGTCCGGCGCTGACCATCCTGGGTATCGACTGCCCGCCGGTCGTGGGTTCGGCGGCGGCGATCACGCCCCGCGCGTCGGCGCGCCTGAATCTTCGTGTCCCGCCTGGCACGGATCCGGCGCAGGCACAGAAGTTGTTGACGGACCACCTCCGCGCGGCGGCGCCGTGGGGCGTCCACATCGAGGTCGTTCCGGAATCGACGGGATCGCCGTTCTCGTCCTCGACGGAGGGTGCAGGTTTCGCGCAGCTGAAGTCCGCGCTCACCGATGCCTACGGCCGCGAAGTCGGATTTGCCGGCCAAGGGGGATCGATACCGCTGTGCAGTGCACTGGCCGAGCAGTTCCCCGACGCGGAGATCGCGTTGATCGGCGTCGAGGAACCGCAATGCCGCATTCATGCGCCCGACGAAAGCGTCGACCCGTCGGAGATCGAGAATCTCGCTTTCGCGGAGGCTCTGTTCTTGAGCCGGTACGGGAGTTAGACCGACAGATCGCGTCGTAGCTTGGCGACGTGGCCGGTGGCCCGGACGTTGTACTGGGCCACCTCGATCTTGCCTTCCTCGTCGACGAGGAACGTCGAGCGGATGACGCCCTGGACGGTCTTGCCGTACATCTTCTTCTCACCGAACGCGCCCCAGGCTTCGAGCGTCGCCTTCTCGGGATCGGAGAGCAGCGGGAAGGTCAACTCTTCGGTATCGCGGAACTTCGCGAGTTTTGCGGGCTTGTCCGGCGAGATTCCGATGACTTCGAGGCCGGCGCCGTTCAGCTCGGCGAGGCTGTCACGGAAGTCGCAGGCCTGCTTGGTGCACCCCGGGGTGCTGGCCGCCGGGTAGAAGTACACGATGACCTTGCGGCCACGGTAATCGTGAAGGGAAACCTCGTTGCCATCGGCGTCTGGGAGCGTGAAATCCGGCGCGACGTCGCCGGCGGACAATCTACTGTTCTCGGTCACGGGAATCGAGGTTAGTCGAGAAATTGCGCGGCAGGTGGGCGCGAGGGCATTCTGCTCCTCTACGGTAGAGCGAAGTGTCGGCGCGCTGCGTCCGCACAGCAGACCCGCACACAGAGCAGCAGAACACAGACAAGTTGGAGGACACGTGCCCAGGGACACCGAGAGCATCGAACGCGAGATCGAGAAGGCGCGTAACCAGCTCGCGAGCACACTCGACGAACTGACGGTCCGCACCAACCCGAAGCGGCTGGTCGAGAACACCAAGAAGACGGTGCTCGCCAAGCTCAACGAGCCGGCAGTGAAGTACGCGCTGATCGCAGTCGGTTCAGTGGTGGGGCTACTCGTGGTCCGGAAGATCATTCGCTGACCCGAGTTGTCGAAGGCAGAACATGAAGAAGGCCCCCACCTGGTGAGGTGGGGGCCTTCTTGCAAGTGCGCCCACAGGGACTCGAACCCCGGACCCAGTGATTAAGAGTCACTTGCTCTACCAACTGAGCTATAGGCGCTCGCTCTTGCGAGACAGAACATTAGCCGACAGGCTCAGGAGTTTGCAAAACGCGTGTTCATCGTGGTGACGATGGTTACATCGCTTCCGGAATTCACGAGTGTGGAGGGTGCGAATCCGGCCAGCGGACGGTGCTTTCCAACTGCTGTGCGACGGCGAGAATGGTCGGTTCACCACCGCTGCGCCCGACCAGTTGGACGCTCAGGGGGAGTCCGCGTTCGGAGAACCCGGCGGGCACAGCGGCCGCCGGGTTGCCGCAGACATTCCAGATCGAACAGTAGGCGGCGATCGGCAACGCCTTGCGGACTGCTGACAGAAGGCCGGTTCCTTCGAGTTGTCCGATCGGGCGTGGCAGCGCGGGCGTGGTCGGCATCAGGACCAGGTCGAAGGTGTCGAAGACCTGGTTGACCGTCGCTGCGATTCGCTCACCTTTGCGGTAAGCGAATTTCCCGACGCGCGCGGGAGCGGCTATCCGGCCGATCGACGCGAGTGCTCGTGTGCGCTTCTCGAGTAACGCTGGATGATCGACGCGCAGTGCTTCGTCGCGGACGCCGCCGAGCACCTGGGGGAGAAATGCTGCAGTTGCGTCCGGGTACTCGGGATCGTGCTCTTCGACGTGATGTCCCAACGCGCTCAACATCTCTGCGATCGAATGCACCGCGGCAACGACCTCCGGGGACGGGCGGACGCCCCGGACCGGACTCCGGGTGGACACTGCAATGCGAAGCGGCCCGGGCGCCGACGCGGCTGACTCGGCAAAGCTGGTGCGGAGCGTTTCGGCTGTGTAGTCGTCGATCCCGGTGGTACCGGTTATCACGTCGTACACGAGCGCGCTGTCCTCGACGGAACGAGTGAGAGGGCCTACCGTGCCGAGTCCGCGCCAGAGGTTGCGGTTCGGCGCGGTGCTCACCCGACCGCGCTGCGGTTTGAGTCCGAACAACCCGCAGAACGCCGAAGGCAGTCGGATGGAACCGCCGCCGTCGCCGCCGATTGCCGCTGCGACCATGCCTGACGCGACGGCCGACGCAGATCCTCCGCTCGATCCGCCCGTGGATACGCCGGTGTCCCAAGGGTTTCTGGTGTAGCCGTTTGCAGCAGTCTCCGTGAAGGGCCAGATGCCGAACTCGGGCATCGTCGTCTTGCCGACGATCACCGCGCCGGCGTCGCGCAACCGCCGGACGACCTCCGAGTCAGCGGAGGCGATGCGGGTTGCCGCCGCACCGCCGTACGTCGTCGGCGTTCCGGCGACGTCGTTCTCGTCTTTGATCGCGATCGGAACTCCGTGCAGTGGGCCCAGGCTGTGGCCGTCGGCCTGGCGCTGATCGAGACGTGTCGCTTCGTCGAGCGCTTCGTCTGCGAGAACTCGCACAAAAGCATTGAGCGTCGAATCGAGGCGTTCGATACGGCGAAGTGTGTTCTCGGTGAGCTCGCGGGCCGATATTTCTCCGGACCGGATCAGAGCGGCCTGACCCGCAACCCCGGCAAATGCCAGCTCACTGCCCGGTGTGGTTTCGCGCTCGGTCATCAATCCTCCAGGCCGTGGTTCCGATAACTGTGAAGTCTATTCACCACAACCTGTTCACCACGACACAAAGAAAAATCCCCACCTTCCGAAGAAGGTGGGGACCTTTGCAAGTGCGCCCACAGGGACTCGAACCCCGGACCCAGTGATTAAGAGTCACTTGCTCTACCAACTGAGCTATAGGCGCTCGCTCTTGCGAGACAGAACATTAGCCGAATCGCCGGTTCGGGAGCAAATCGCCAGGTGGAGGCGTCACCGCTGTAGTCCGATCGGAGGAAATCCGCTGAAAGCGGTAACAAAACGGACGGTTCGGAGCGATTGATACTTGAACGTTACTGACGGCGTGGCCTTTCATGACCGTTGGTAACGAGCGCGCCTGGCATCATTGGGGCAGCGCAGTCATACCGCAAGTCCCACTTGCCTTCCGGTAAGTGGGATTCGCATGTGACGCGGAAGTTAGTCGGAGAAATTGTGAAGCGGAGTCGAACGATGAGTCGTCAAAGGTGGGGTCTGTCCGTGCGCGGGGGGAACGGTCGAGCGTCGAAGGGCGCGGCGATGATCGCGGCGTCTCTCGGTGCTCTCGTTCTGATGACCGCGTGCACGTCGGGCGGCAAGGACGTCAGTACCGAAGGGTCGGCGCCGATCGATTCCAATCCGCTCACCGAACTCATCAAGCCGAAACTCACCTCGACCGCTGCCGACGGCGCTGTCGGCTTCTCGCCGGGCGACCCGGTCAAGATCAACGTCGATGACGGCGCTCTGTCCGACGTGACGATGGTCAATCAGGACGGCAAGGCAGTTGCCGGCGCGATTGCTGCCGACGGTGCGTCGTGGACCACCACCGAGCCACTCGGCTACAACCGCAAGTACAAAATCGAGGCCCGCGCATTCGGATTGGGTGGCGCCAGTACGACGGTCACGTCCTTCACCACCAGCGCACCCGGCAACGTCACCAAGCCGTACGTCTTGCCCAACGAGGGTGACGTGGTCGGCATCGGTCAGCCCATCGCGGTGCAGTTCGACGAGATCATCCCAGATCGCAAGGCTGCCGAAGCCGCGATCACCGTCACCACGACTCCGGCCGTCGAAGGTGCGTTCTACTGGGTCAACAATCGTGAGGTCCGTTGGCGTCCGGAGAACTACTGGGCACCGGGCACCAAGGTCGACGTGAGCGTCAACGTGTACGGGCGCAATCTCGGCAAGGGAGTCTTCGGGCAGGAAGACGCGAAGAGTTCCTTCACCATCGGTGATGCCGTCATCGCCACGGCGGACGACAACACCAAGCAGGTCACTTTCCAGGTCAACGGTGAGACCGTCATGACCATGCCCACCTCCATGGGCAAGGACAGCACTCCCACCGACAACGGCGTCTACATCATCGGTGACCGCTTCGCGAACATGATCATGGACTCGTCCACGTACGGCGTCCCGGTCACCTCGGCGCAGGGTTACAAGACCCCCGTCGACTGGGCGACCCGAATGTCCTACAGCGGTATCTTCTTCCACTCGGCGCCGTGGTCGGTCGGGCAGCAGGGCTACTCCAACACCAGTCACGGCTGCCTCAACCTGAGCCCGTCCAACGCCAAGTGGGTCTACGACAACACCAAGCGTGGGGACATCGTCGTCGTCAAGAACACCGTCGGCGGCACTCTCTCCGGCACCGACGGCCTCGGTGACTGGAACATTCCCTGGAGCGTCTGGAAGACCGGCAACGCGGACGTCTGAGTGCGTCCCTGAAGCGCTGAACGCCAGAATGCCCCCGACCGTCCGGTTGGGGGCATTCTGCATCTGTCACCTGTTGTGAGCGAAAGTGCCTCTCGGTCTATCTGAGGCGACGGGAGGTACGTTCGCTCGGTGTCAGCGTCGACCGAACGCGTCCACTCCGGTCATCTCAGCGGACAGTGCCCACAATCTGCGTGCGTCGGCAGGATCGGTAGCCCAAGGTTTCACTCCGCCGACGCCCATGTCATCAGTCTGCGCGACGTCCGCGACGTTGCAGTCCTGGAGGTACGCGCCGGAGTGATCGGCGAGTATCGGTGCCGTCGCTGCCCACACCGTTGTAGCGGCGCCCTGGGAGGGAGTCTTGAACCCCGGCACGGCGTCGCCATTCGACGTCGTCCATCCGAGATCGTGTTTCTCCGATGCAGAGAAGTGACGTTGAAGGGGAGTGAGGATGCTCCCGGGATGGACGGAGAACGCACTGATACCGCGTGAAGCACCGGAGCTCGCCAGCTGTACAGCGAATAGAGCATTTGCAGTCTTGGCTTGACCGTACGCAAGCCAGCGGTCGTAACCGTTGCGGAAATGTATGTCATTCCAACGCACTCCCGACAGAAAATGTCCCGCCGACGAGACAGCGACTACGCGAGAACCGTTTGCGGGCATGGCTGGCACAAGCAGGTTCACCAGTACAAAGTGCCCGAGGTGATTGATCGCGAATTGTGATTCCCATCCGGAGCCGACACGGAGTTCCGGGCAGGCCATGACCCCCGCATTGCAGATGATGATGTCCGGAGTGATCCGGGATTCGAGAATTTCTCGCGCACACGATCTGACACTGCTCGGGTCCGACAGGTCGCACGCTCGCACTTCGATACCCGGAAGGTCGGCCACCGCCCTCCGTGCCTGTTCTGGTCGGCGGGCAAGAACTACAACTCGCGCGCCGACCGAAGAAAGTGACTGCGAAATCTCATATCCGAGTCCGGAGTACCCGCCGGTGACCAAAACCGTAGTGCCTGTTAAATCTTGTCCGGCAAGTACGTCGTTGGCAGTGGAGACTCGGGAGTATCCGGTGTTGATTTTGCGCTGGATGGAATTCATGGCTGCGACCGTAAAATCTGGAGTGCACTCCAGGTCAAGGAAAGGTCGCCAGGCAATGCGCGAACTGTCAATCGGTGACGTCGCTGTCCAGACCGGAATCAGTATCGATTCCCTTCGATACTTCGAACGTGAGGAATTGCTCGTTCACGAGGTTGCGCGCTCGGCAGGTGGGCGTCGGGTGTACTCCGAAAGCGATGTCTCTTGGTTGAAGCTGTGCAATCGCTTCCGAGATTCGGGTATGCCGATCGCCACTATCCGCGAATTCGCCGCGCTCGTCAGGTCAGGGCCAGGAAACGAGAAGGAGCGGCTTTCACTTTTGCAGTCGCATGAGGAGTTGATTCGATCCAGGATCGCTGCGATGCAGGACAACCTGACCGTCATCCACGACAAGGTTTCGGCATATGAGCGACACGTTCGCGAGGGGACCGTCGCAGGTGTCTGGGAGCCGCAACCGTCGCCCGAGTGATCGACGGCTGGGGCTATTTGCGGCGAATTCCAGCTACCCCGATGTGAGCGAAAGTGGCTTTCGGTCTATCTGAAGCGACCAGAGGTACGTTCGCTCGGCTCGGGCACGGGTTGCTCGGGAGCGCGCGATTTGTCGCGGTCGCCACCCCACCCACTTCGGGTGAACGTATCGCTGCCCCTGCCAGAGAATGGGAGCGATACGTTCACCCGGCTGTGGAAGGGGAGATTGGGGCTGGCGCACAAACCAAAAGAACCCCCGAAAATGTCTTTCGACACCTTCGGGGGTTCCGCTTGGGTGAGCGACGGGACTCGAACCCGCGACAGCCAGGATCACAACCTGGTGCTCTACCAACTGAACTACGCCCACCATTGCCTCGGCCACCGGTTTGACCCGGCTGCTTTGACGAAAGAGATACTAGCGCGAAAGTCGGTCAGGAAGCCAATCGGCAGGTCAGGCGGGACCCAAGCCCTCTACGACGGCTGCAATCTCCGCGCTCGACGGTCCGGGCGCCGCGACGAATGCAGTGCCGCGGTAGTACTTGAGTTCGCGGATGGATTCCTTGATGTCGGCGAGTGCCCGGTGGGCGAGACCTTTTTCGGGCTGGCCGAAGTAGATTCGCGGGTACCAGCGGCGGGAGAGTTCCTTGATGGAGCTGACGTCGATCATCCGGTAGTGCAGGTATGTGTCCAGTGCCGTCATGTCGCGTGAGATGAATCCGCGGTCGGTGGCGATGGAATTACCTGCCAAGGGTGCCGTACCGGCGACGGGAACGTGCTTGCGGATGTACGCGAGCACCTCTTTCTCCGCCTCGGCGAGGGTGACCGTCGACTTACGAACCTCTTCGGTCAGTCCCGACTTTGCGTGCATCTTCTTCACGACGTCGGGCATTGCAGCCAACGCGTCGTCGTCGGCGTGGATGACGATGTCCACACCTTCGCCCAAGATGTTCAAGTCGCTGTCGGTCACCAGAGCCGCAATCTCGATGAGTTTGTCCGACTCGAGTCGCAGCCCGGTCATTTCACAATCGATCCATACCAATTTGTCCTGCACCAGGAACACAGTAGTGCGCGCGGGCGCGGGATAAGGTCTGCGGTGGAAACTCGACGTGTGTGAGACGGCGTTCGGGTGATGACAAGAACTTCGCCGCATTGCAACGAGGAGGGCTTTTCGATGACCGTGGATCCGAAGGACGGAGCAGCGCCGCTGACGCCGGCGGAGAAGGCGAAAGCTGCCAAGGCTGCCGCTGCCGAAGCCGCTCGGATTGCAGCTGAAGCCGCGGCAGCAGCTGAGGAAGCAGAGAAGGAAGCGGCTGCCGCTGAGGCCGAAGCATCGGCCGGAGCCACCCCCGCTGCTCAGGCGCCCTCGGGTGCTGCCGCTGAAATCGCGGCGGGCTATTCATCTGAGGGGCGGGCACTCGAGCTCGGCTCGGTGGTGATCGACGGTGTGGCAGATCCCACCGCGCGGGTGCGGATTCCGTTGGCGACGATCAACCGTCACGGTCTGATCGCCGGTGCGACGGGTACCGGCAAGACCAAGACGTTGCAGGGCATCGCCGAGCAGCTGTCCGCCGCGGGTGTGCCGGTTGTGATGGCCGACGTCAAGGGCGATCTCTCGGGTCTGTCGAAGGCGGGGGATCCGAGCGAGAAGATGAAGTCTCGCGCAGTCGAGACGGGCGACGATTCGTGGACTCCCGCTGGGATGCCAGTCGAGTTCTTGTCGTTGGGAACGGACGGAATCGGTATCCCGGTGCGCGCGACCATCACCAGTTTCGGGCCGATCCTGCTCAGTAAAGTGTTGGGCCTCAACGAGACCCAGGAATCGACACTCGGGCTGATCTTCCACTGGGCCGACACTCAGGGCCTCGCCCTGCTGGACCTCAAGGATCTGCGTTCGGTCATCGCCCACCTGACGAGCGCTGAGGGCAAGGCCGATCTGAAGGGTATCGGCGGAGTTTCCTCGGCGACGGCGGGAGTGATTCTGCGCGCGTTGGTCAACCTCGAAGCAGATGGTGGTGACACCTTCTTCGGTGAACCAGAACTCGAAACCGAGGATCTGCTGCGTGTCGTCGGCGGTGCCGGTGTGATCACGCTGTTCGAACTCGGTGCCCAGGCGGCGCGCCCGGCAATGTTCTCCACCTTCCTGATGTGGGTGCTCGCGGACCTGTTCCAGACGCTGCCCGAAGAGGGAGATCTGGACAAGCCGAAGCTCGTGTTCATCTTCGACGAGGCGCACCTTCTGTTCGCGGACGCGTCGAAGGCCTTCCTGCAGCAGGTCGAACAGACGGTCAAGCTCATTCGTTCCAAGGGCGTCGGCGTGTTCTTCTGCACACAACTTCCGACCGACATTCCGAATTCGGTGCTGTCACAGTTGGGTGCGCGGGTTCAGCACGCCCTGCGTGCATTCACGCCCGACGATCAGAAAGCCCTCAACAAGACCGTCCGCACGTACCCGAAGACCGAGCACTACGACCTGGAAAAGGCACTGACTTCACTCGGCATCGGTGAAGCCATCGTGACCGTACTCTCGGAAAAGGGTGCGCCGACGCCGGTGGCCTGGACCAAGATTCGTCCTCCGAGGTCGCTGATGGACACCATCGGCAACGACGCGATCAAGGCGGCCGCGTTGTCGAGTCCCCTGAATCAGAAGTACGGCCAGACCATCGACCGCGAGTCGGCGTACGAGAAGCTGACGGCCAAGGTGGCCGGTGCTCCGACAGCGGATCAGTCCCTGGATCTTCCGTCGCTGCCCGATCTGCCGCCACCGTCGCCGGCCGAGCCGGAGGGCCCCAACATCGCCGAGCAGATCTTGGGCAACTCGGCTGTCAAGAGTTTCCTGCGCTCGGCGGCTTCGGCTGCGGGACGCGAGATTTCGCGAAACATCTTCGGCACCGGTAGTCGCCGCAGGCGCTGAGGCTCAGGCGCCCGCGAGGTCAGATGCCGACCTCGCGGGCCAGCAGGTCGTTGATCGATTCGCGCCTGATCAACGGCCGCGCAATCCCGCCCAGCACGGCGACGACCGGCGGCCGGCCGACGCTGTTGTAGGTGGAGGCCATGCTGTGGTGGTATGCGCCCGTACACGGCACTGCCAACAGGTCACCTTCATGTAGGTCGGCGGGAAGCCTTGCTCCGACGGCAATTTCGTCGCCCGATTCGCAGTGTCGCCCGGCGACGGTGACTTCCTGGAGCGGTGCGCGCGAATGTCGGTTCACCAGTTCGACGTCGTAGTGGCTGTCGTACAACGACACCCGAGGGTTGTCGCTCATCCCGCCGTCGACGGAGACGAAGGTTCGTCCCCCGCTGATCGACTTGATGTTCTGTACGCGATAGAGCGTGACTCCGGCCCGCGCAGCGATCGCTCGGCCAGGCTCGAGCACGATTTCGGGGCGAGGGAAGCGGTTTCGGGTGCACGCGTCGTCGAGAGTTTCGTCGATGACGTGAGCGAGGCGGGTCAAATCCAATTGGGCATCTCCCGGCACGTAGGCGATCCCATGGCCACCGCCGAGATCGAGTTCGGTGAGGATGATTCGATGCGAGCGTCGTATGTCGTCCATCTGTGCGATCATCGTCTCGATCGCGGGGCGGAAGAGTTCGGGATCGGTGATCTGGGAGCCGAGATGGCAATGCAGGCCGATGAGCTGCAGGTGCGTCGCGTTGGCGACGACGGATACCGTATGTTCCAGTTCTTCGGAAAACGCTGGTAGGCCGAACTTTTGGTCCACGATGCCCGTGGACACTGCCTTGTGTCCGTGTATGTCGATGCCGGGTGTGACTCTGACCAACACCTTCTGTCGGTGGGTGCACACCGACGCGAGCCGTACCGCTTCGCTGGGGGAGTCGAGGACGATCCGGCCGACACCCGCGTTGACCGCCGCCCTCAGTTCGGAAACCGATTTGGCATTGCCGTGCAGGATGATTCGGTGGGGGTCCACGCCCGCGGCAAGCGCGACGGCGAGTTCACCGGCGGAACAGACATCCACCCCGAGTCCCTCGTCGGAGACCCAGGTAGCCATCGCTCGAATCATCAATGCCTTGCCGGCGTACACGATCTCCGAGTCGGGGAAGATCTCTCGATACGTGCGGCAGCGGTGCCGCACGTCCGCCTCGTCGACGACGTACGTCGGTGTGCCGTACTGGTCCGCGATCTCTTCGAGGGAGACGTCGCCGATGCAGACACGCCCGCTGTGGTCGTGGCGAGTACTGATGGGCCGCAACGCAGGATCCATACGCGGTGTCATTGCGCCGCGTAGGGAGGGGAAGATTTCGAGTAGCGTCACGTCGATCTCCTGAAGGTGACCCGCCGTGTTGCGGGCTACTTTCAGATCTACTCCCGAAGATCACCGGTGGAGCGGATCTTGACGCTTACTTGACGCGCCGCCGAACGAGGTTGACGCGGCTCTGACGGCCTCGGCTTACTGTGCCTGTCGACTCACTGTGCTCGCCGCCGCCTCCATCCGAACCAACCGAGCACCGCGAGCAATGCCACCGCGGCGCCTCCGCCGATGACCGTCGATCGGTCGGCGGACACACCAACGGACGGAGTTCCGCCGGCACTCGGGGCGTAACCGGCGCCGTACACGGACTCGACCGCCGCTTGGATGTCGAACCCGGTTTCGGTAGCCGGCCCGCAGCTGTGCCCCTCGTGCTCGGCGTCGACGTCGTACGGCGCAGAAACGAACATCAGCTGCTCGGTGCCGAGCACGTAGCTTGTGCCACAACCGTTCCCGTTCGCGAGTGTCCCCACCGACGTCACCGATGCCAGATCGCCTTTGTAGACCCGGCTGACGTCGAACAGGTAGGTGTCCTCGAACCCGTCCGAAGTTTTCTCCGTCGGAGTCCCGAGGAAAACGGTGCTGGAGACGCTCACGGCTTCTTCCGGGGTAGCCGATGATGCGCACGAACATGCATTCGCTGCCGTGGGCAGCAGTAAGGGCAACCCTCCGTTCAAAAGAAGGATTGCCCCGACTGCCAGTGTTCTTCGCATCACCATTAACCGACTATATGGTCTGCTATGGCCTGCTCTGAGAAGTTTGAGTGAATCAGCCGCCGAGCTTCTTGTAGAACGTGCCCACGATCGGCGCAACGACGGCACGCGGGCTGTAACCGCCCGCGACGGACATCGCCTTGCTCAAGATGCCCGGTACGACGCGCATCTTGTTCTCGGCCAGGCCGTCGAGCGAGACCTTGGCGGTGTACTCGCTCGAGATCCAGAAGAAGTCCGGGACGAGCTTGTCGACGATCGACGCTTCGGCCGGGTCCGGGGTTTCGGTGCGTACGGGGCCTGGGGCGAGCAGGGTGACGTTCACTCCGGTGCCCTTGAGTTCACCTCGCAACGATTCCGCGAAGGTGTTCACGAACGCCTTGGTGGCGGCGTACGTCGCGTTGTTGGGGATCGGCATGTTTCCGGCCGCGGACCCGACCATCAGGATGGCTCCGGACTTGCGCGCGAGCATGCCGGGCAGCACGGCCAGCGTGAGATCGTGCACTGCAACGGCGTTGAGCTCGACCTGGTCGCGCTCGTAGGCCGGGTCCAGCTCGGCGATCGGCCCGAAGGTGGCGATACCGGCGTTGTTGCACAGGATGCTGATGTCGCGGCCACCGAGTTCCTCGACCAGAACGGCACGCGCCGCGCTGTCGGAGAGGTCCGATGCACGGACCTCCACCTCGACGCCGTGCGCGGCGCGAAGCTTCTCGGCGAGGGCCTCCATGACCTCGCCACGACGGGCAACGAGGATCAGGGAGTGTCCGCGTGATGCCAGATCAGCGGCCAGTGCCTCTCCGATGCCGGAGGAGGCGCCGGTCACGACGGCGCGGGCTGTGGTTGTGGGTGTCGGCAGGCTCACGATCAGTCAGCGTAGCCGGTCAGATCTTCGCGGCCAGTCGTGTGCCCTGTTCGATGGCACGCTTGGCGTCGAGTTCGCCAGCGACATCCGCGCCGCCGATGATGTGGGTCACCACACCCGCGACGGTCAGTTCGTCCACGAGATCGCGAACCGACTCCTGCCCGGCGCAGATGACGATGGTGTCGACCTCGAGAAGTCGGGGCTTCTCGTGCTTCTCACCGAAGGTGATATGCAGGCCGGCGTCGTCGATGCGCTCGTAGTTGACGCCCGAGAGCTCGTGGACGCCCTTGTTCTTGAGGGCCGCCCGGTGGACCCAGCCGGTGGTCTTCGCGAGGCCGGCGCCGATGCGTCCTGGCTTGCGTTGGAGGAGATAGACCTCCCGCTCGGAGAGCTCCGGTACCGGAGTGGTGAGAGCGCCCGGGGCCATTTCGGGTTCGGTGACGCCCCATTCCTGCTTCCACTCCTTGAGATGAAGAGTGGGGGAAGTGGGGTGCGTGAGGAATTCGCTCACGTCGACGCCGATGCCGCCGGCACCGATGACGGCGACGGACTTGCCGACGGGCTTGCCCTCTCGGACGACCTCGGCGTAGGTCAGCACCTTCGGGTTCTCGATGCCGGGGATCTTGGGAACCCGCGGCGTCACGCCGGTGGCAACCACGACTTCGTCGAAGGAGCCGATGAGATCTGCCGGTGCGACGCGGGTTTCGAGCTTGACCGTCACTCCGGCCACGTCCAGCATGCGGGTGTAGTAGCGAATGGTCTCGGCGAACTCTTCCTTACCCGGAATGAGCTGTGCGATCCCGAATTGCCCGCCGATCTTGTCCGAGGCCTCGAACAACGTGACCGAATGACCACGCTGAGCAAGATTGAGTGCTGCGGAAAGTCCGGCAGGACCGGCGCCGACGACGGCGAGATTCTTGGTCCGCCGAGTGGGGGAGAGGATCAGCGTGGTCTCACGGCCCGCGCGCGGATTGAGCAGGCAGGAGACCTGCTTGTGAACGAAGGCGTGGTCGAGGCAGGCTTGGTTGCAGGCAATGCACGTGTTGATCTCGTCGGACGCTCCGCGTTCTGCCTTGTTCACCCAGTCGGGATCGGCGAGCATCGGCCTGGCCATCGAAATCAACTGCGCGTCACCGCGGTTGAGGATCTCTTCGGCAGTCTCGGGCATGTTGATCCGATTCGAGGCGGCTACCGGAATGCCGACGTGCTTCTCGAGCTTGCCCGTGATGTCCACGAAGGCTGCTCGGGGAACCGAGGTGACGATGGTGGGCACCCGTGACTCGTGCCATCCGATGTCGGTGTTGATGATCGTGGCGCCGGCAGCTTCGACTTCCTTTGCCAACGAGACGATTTCATCCCAGGTCTGACCGCCCTCGACCAGGTCTGCCATCGACAACCGGAACACGATGATGAAGTTCGGGCCGACGGCCTTGCGTGTGCGTCGCACGATTTCGACTGCCATGCGTCGACGGTTCTCGGAACTGCCGCCCCACTGGTCGGTGCGCTTGTTCGTGCGCTCGCAGAGGAACTGGTTGATGAAGTAGCCCTCACCGCCCATGATTTCGACGCCGTCGTAACCCGCGGACTTGGCCAGACGCGCGCAGCGAACGTAGTTGCGGATCTGCCAACGCACCCCACGGCCGGTCAGCTTGCGCGGACGGAACGGATTGATGGGGGCCTTGATCGACGACGCGGAGACACTGAACGGCTGGTAGCTGTAGCGGCCGGCGTGCAGGATCTGCATGGCGATCTTTCCACCCGCGTCGTGAACCGCCTTGGTGATCCGGCGGTGACGGCGCGCTTCGATGCGGTTGGTCAGCTTGGCGCCGAAGGGTAAGAGCCAACCGGTGCGGTTGGGCGCGTAGCCGCCGGTGATGATCAAGCCGACTCCGCCACGGGCACGTTCGGCGAAGTACTCGGCCAGGCGGTCGGTGTCCTTCGCGCGATCTTCGAGGCCGGTGTGGATCGATCCCATGACGACGCGGTTCTTCAGCGTCGTGAATCCGAGGTCGAGCGGTTCGAGCAGGCGGGGGAACTGTGTATCCGTCATGACTGAAGATGTCCTTCCGTGGCGTACTCGCCAGTGTCTTCGGTGGCGGGCTCGCCAGTGTCTTCGGTGGCGTACTCGCCAGTGGGCAATGCGTCCAGAACTTCCTGGCACCAGTCGGTGAATCCTTCTTCGACGCGGATGCCGCCGCGAAGTACGAGGTACTGGTGCAGTGAAGAGCCGGAAAGCGCTGCTGGATTGGGGAAGTCACGCTTTTCGATGAGTCGGTAGACGTCGAGGCGGGCGGCGTGGCCGTCGCGGTGGCGAGCGACTTCGCGTCGTAGAGCGGGGAGATCGGCGTGCGCAGCGGCCCTGATCTTGATGGCCAACTCGTTGCGCAGGTGGTTCGGTTCGGACGGCTCTGCGATCCATCGGGTCAGTTCGGCGCGGCCGGCATCGCTGACGCGGTACATTTTCTTGTCCGGTCGGCCGTCCTGCGCGATGGCCTCCACCTCCACCCAGCCTGCCTCGTCCATTCGCTTGAGGACTCGGTAGATCTGCTGGTGCGTCGCGCTGTGGAAGAAGCCGATCGACTTGTCGAACCGGCGTGTGAGGTCGTATCCCGACGCATCCTGTTTGGACAGGGAGACGAGCAACGCATGTTCGAGTGCCATGGAAAAAGTATCTATGCACTCAGGTGCGTATGCAACTAAGTGCGTACTAACTCGGGTGCATAGAGCGTCTTGTATGTCGACTTCGGAGAGAGGCGCCGAGTCGCCCGCGCGCAGTTAGGCTTCGCCGTATGAGCGCCGAGTCCACGAGCACGCAGGCAGAGCCACCCGCAGGCATCGGCGGTGCGGCCACGAAGAGTCAAGTGTTCGCATGGGGGCTGTGGGATTGGGGATCGGCCGCATTCAACGCAGTGATCCTCACGTTCGTCTTCTCGGTCTATCTCACCGACGCGGTCGGTGACGACCTTCCCGGCACGATTTCGGCAACTACGTGGCTCAGCTGGGCACTCGGAATCGCCGGCTTCTTCATTGCGATTCTCGCTCCGATCACCGGACAACGTTTCGATGCGTCGGGTAAACGTAAACTCTCGCTCGCGATACTGACCGGCATCACCGTGCTCTCGATGGCGGGCCTCTACTTCGTCGAGGACAACTACCGCTATCTGTGGCTCGGATTGGTTCTGCTCGCAATCGGTTCGGTGATCTTCGAGCTTGCCGGCGTTCCCTACAACGCCATGATGCGGCAGGTGTCGACACCGGAGAATCTGGGTAGAGTCTCCGGCTTCGGCTGGGCCATGGGATATTTCGGCGGAATCGTGCTGCTGTTGCTGTGCTACTTCGGGTTCATCGTCGGCGACGGCGACACTCGGGGATTCCTCGGATTGACCACCGACGGCGGCATGAACATCCGGATGGTGGCACTGCTGGCTGCAGTGTGGTTCGCGGTCTTCGCGATTCCGGTGTTCTTCAAGGTTCCCGAGTTGCCCAGCCCCGCGGTCGATCCGGGAGCGTCCAAGGCCGGGTTCCTCGACTCCTATCGGGTGTTGTGGCGCGATCTGCGCGAACTCTGGAACGTCGACAGGCGCACGATCTGGTACCTGATCGCGAGCGCGCTCTTTCGTGACGGTCTCGCGGGCGTGTTCACCTTCGGAGCCGTGCTGGCTGTCAACGTCTACGGAATCAGTGCGGCCGACGTGCTGTTGTTCGGTGTTGCGGCCAACGTGATTTCCGCAATCGGTGCATTGGTGGCCGGACGTTTCGACGATCGGATCGGACCGAAACAGGTCATCACCGTCTCGCTGGCGTCGATGATCGTGGTCGGCGCGATCCTGATCGCGGTGTCCGGGCCGGTGATGTTCTGGATCTTCGGTCTCGCGCTCTGCCTCTTCGTCGGGCCCGCTCAGTCTTCGGCACGAACCTTCCTGGCGCGCATCACCCCGCCTGGGCGTGAAGGTCAGATGTTCGGCCTGTATGCGACCACAGGCCGAGCAGTGTCGTTTTTGGCACCGACACTGTTCGGCCTGTTCGCATGGCTCTTCGGTGCAGACCGTGCCGGCATCATCGGACTGCTGGTGGTTCTCGGCGTCGGCCTTGCCGCATTGTCGATGGTGAAGGCGCCGGAAGGGGACAGTGCGCTGCCCGTCAATCCTTGAAGTAGACCAACTGGTGTGTCGTAGCGAGCAATGCGCCGTCACTGCCCCAAATTTCGGCCGACTGATCGAAGTACCCGTTGCCGAACCGTTGGGTCCGCGCGGTTCCCAGCACGGAATTGTCTGCCTGTTCGGTCAGCGTCTGAGCGTCGGCGTGGAAGTAGATGGTCATCGAGACCGTCCCAGCCGGTGCCATCTTGCCTCGGCGCAAGAAAACTCGTGGGAAGAAGACATCGCACAGTGCGGTCAGCGACGTGAAGTCGAGAGCGCGTGCCGGTTGATCGCGCACCCAGAGCGTCGTTGTCGAGTCGGGATGCTCGCCCGACTCCAGGTCGGGGATCGCACCCTCGACAAAGCGCATTTCGTAGTTCTGTGCCCAGGCGATGAACTCGGGGAACGGCAGCAGCGTAACGTCTTCGGCCGACGGAACTTCCGGCATCGTGATCTCGGTAGACGACCAGGTTTCACGCCTGGTACCGAACACTGCCGTCGCGGTAGTGGCGACGGTTCCGTCCTGAGAAAGTTCGATGGACCAGTGTTGCGTCGAGCGGTTGGTGCGCACCGGCCGCGCGGAGATCTCGAAGGCGCCCTCGGTGATCGGACCGGCAAAGTTGACGGTCAACGACAGCGGATCGCCGAGGCGTTCGGGGTGCTTCAGTACAGATTCGAGCAACGTGGCAGCGGTGACGCCGCCGAACGGCCCGACCATGTTGTTGTACGCCGGATTGGTCTCGCCGGTCGACAAGCCGGCGGTGAGTGGCGTCAATCCGACAGCAGCGTCGAAAGGATGGGGTGGTGCAACGGTCTCGGTCATCGCAGAACTCCTGGTGATGGAATCAATTCGGCTCTATGTATGACAACATACATAGAGCCGAATTCGTCGCGGCGATCAGGATCCTGCACGTGCGAGGATCGCCTCGGCCAACTCTTCGGCTCGCTCTTCCGGAATCCAGTGACTTCCGCCGTCGAGCACGACGAACTCGTAGGGGGCGTCCACGAATTCACCACAGCGTTCTGCGCCTGCGCGGCCGAGCGCTGTGTCGCCGGTGCTCCAGACATACGTGGTCGGCACGGTGGTGCGATCGATGTCGCCGAAGTCGCGGGTCATCGCGCGGTACCAGTTCAAGGCGCCGGTCAGCGCGCCCTCCCCGCTCAGGACACGAATGTGCTCGTCGGCGAATTCAGGATCGATCTGGCCGTCGAACATAGCGCGCAGCCGGCGAAAGTTGTCCTCCGACAACACTTCCTCGGCTTTGCCCTCCTGTCGGAGAAGTCCGATGTACGACGAGCGTTGTTTTTGGTCCTCGTCCTCGCGGAGTGCCCAGCCGAAGGCGGTGGGGTGGGGGACCGAGATCGCGGTCAGACTGCGGATCCGGTTCGGATGGCGACCGGCGACCTGCCAGGCGACCGCCGAACCCCAGTCGTGGCCGACCAGATGCGCGTCGGACAGGCCGAGTGCGTCGAGCAATCCGACGACGTCGGCTACCAGATGCTCGATCTTGTAGGCATCCACCCCTTCGGGGCGCGCGCCGGCGGAGTAACCGCGCTGATTCGGTGCGATAACGCGGTAGCCCGCTGCGGTGAGCAGTGGTGTGACCTTGCCCCAGGATGCGGCGCTCTCCGGGAAGCCGTGCAGCGCTACCAGCGGAATGCCGTCGTCCGGGCCCGAGATCAGTACGTCGAAGGTGAGGTCGCCAACGGGGATTTCGTATGTACTCGTGGAAGACATGACTCTCACCGTACGTCGAAAAGGTGAACCCGAGGTCAGTTTCGAGGTGGATTCCAGGTGGCCATTCCGAGCATGATGACTCGCAGTTGCTTCTCGGCTCGTGTGATGACGGCGGCTTCGTCGCGATACCCGGCCGTCCCGGCGTCCAGCAGTTCGACGACAGCGCTGAACATCGTCGAGACGATCAGGTCGGCAGCCATTTCCAGATCGTCCGACGACCAGCTTTCCAGTCCGGCAATTCTGGAGAGGTCGATGGTCAGTTCGCTGACGAACAACCGCATTTCAGTGGCTATCGCACGTCGTACCTCACTGACGCCGCTGTAGCGTTCGCGGCAGAGGAACCGAAACTGTCGCTCGTGTGTATGCACTTGTCGCACAAGGATGCCCAGTGACGGAGCGGCGTCCTTGGTGCTGGGATTACGCCTTGCGTCGCGCAGCATCTGGCGCAACATGCGCATGCTCTCTTCGACGAGGACGACACCGACGTCCTCCAGTGAAGCGAAGTGGCGGTAGAACGCAGTCGGAACGATCCCGGCTTCCCTGGCTACCTCTCGCAAGCTGATTCCGGCGAAGCCCCGATCGGCCGAGAGGTCCATGGCAGTGTCCAGGAGCGCTTGGCGTGTGCGTTCCTTCTTTGCGGCACGACTTTCCGGCTCCCTGTTGTCGGGTTCCCTGCGCTCTGGGTTCACCGGTCCGGCCTTCGTCACGACGTCGAGTGTAGGTACAGGCATTCCGGCTCCTTTCGGCAACTCGTGTAACTCGGATCACATTCTTGTTGACATGTACTTGTGTGCACCTGTCACACTATCTTCGGTGAACATTTGTACACTGAATTCACGCAGTCGGGGGAAGCTAGCGCAGCAATCGAGATACCCGGCAATCGAAGTACGAGGAGGGTCATGACAATCGCATCTGCTCCTGAGAACACGACACCGAAGTCCACACCTCGGCGCGGACTGTCCTTGGTGGGACTGATCGAAGCCATGGCTGCTCCACATCAGATCGACCGATACCTCGAGTTGGTCAACCCGATGGCGACCGTTCGTGACATTCGCGCGCAGGTTGTCGCTGTCGACCATCCGACGGCTGACTCCGTCACTCTCACGCTGCGCCCGACGCGCCAGTGGCGCGGTTTTCAGGCGGGCCAGTTCGTGCAGTTGGGCGTGGTGATCGACGGTGTTCGTCACACTCGCTGCTACTCGCCGGCCGGGGGCGCGTCTACGCGCAGCGGGCTGATCGAGCTCACCGTCAAAGCCCATCCGGGTGGCTTGGTGTCGCAGTATCTGTACGCCAACGCAGCGCCCGGGCTCGTTGTCAGCCTCTCGCAGGCAGACGGGGTGTTCTCCCTTCCCGTCGACCGCCCGCGTCGGGTGTTGTTGATCAGTGGCGGCAGTGGAATCACCCCGGTCATGTCGATGCTTCGGACGCTGGTGGAGGAGCAGCACTCGGGCGAGATCGTGTTCGTGCATTACGCGAACACCGATGCCGACGTGGCGTACACGCGCGCGCTGAAGACCATCGCCGAGCAGAACCCGAACGTGAAACTGGTACTCGTGTACACCGAAAGCGGTGGAGGTGACCTCGAAGGTTTCTTCGATCGCGGGCACCTCGACGCGGTGGCTCCTTGGATCGCCGATCCGGACACGATCGACGCTCAGGCTTATCTCTGCGGACCTCCCGGACTGATGCGGGGAGTGCGTGAGGTGTTCCGTGAGGTCGACGTCGAGCACTTGCTCAACACCGAGGAGTTCGCGCCGGCGGTGGCCGAGCCGGGGGAGGCCGGCGGCGAGGTGTCATTCACCAAAAGTGGGGTGGCGGCCGAGAACTCCGGCGAAACACTTCTCGAACAAGCAGAAGCTGCGGGCCTCAATCCCGAGTACGGATGCCGGATGGGAATCTGCTTCTCCTGCACCTCCGTCAAGAAGGCGGGCCGTACCCGAAACGTGCGCACCGGTGAGACAGACGACGAGCCGGACAAGAAGATCCAGCTGTGCGTCAGTGCTCCCGTCGGCGACGTCACCGTCGACATCTGAAGTCCCATTTTCCACACGACTGTCTGGAGACCGACATGTTTGGACTTTCACTTCCCACCCTCCCGTTCCTCGGCAACGGTTCCGATGCGAAGGACGACGCTCCCGTCGTCCTGACGTACGAGCAGGTCGAGGAGATCGGCCGCGAGTTGGACGCATTGCGCGATCGCACCGTCGCCTCGCTCGGGGCGGAGGATCGGGAGTACATCTACAAGATCATCAAGGCTCAGCGCGGGTTCGAGGTCGCAGGTCGCGGCTTGATGTACCTCGGCTTCCTGCCTCCGGTGTGGCTCGCGGCAGTCGGTGCATTGAGCGTGTCCAAGATCCTCGACAACATGGAGATCGGCCACAACGTCATGCACGGTCAGTACGACTGGATGCGTGAACCAGGGCTCAATTCCGAAGTCTTCGAATGGGATACGGTGTGCCCGGCCGACCAGTGGCGTCACTCGCACAACTACATGCATCACACGTACACCAATATTCTCGGCAAAGACCGTGACATCGGATACGGCATCCTGCGTATCGACGACGCGCAGAAGTGGAACCCCTATTACCTCGGTAATCCGGTCTGGGCCTTCGCCTTGATGGTGCTCTTCGAGTGGGGCGTGATGATGCACGATCTCGAGATCGAGAACGTCATCCAGGGCAAACGCAAGTGGCACGACGTCAAGCCGCTCCTGAAGGGCTGGTGGAACAAGGCGGGCAAGCAAGTCCTCAAGGACTACGTCATCTTCCCGGTTCTCACGGGGCCGCTGTTCGTGACCACTCTCGCGGGGAATGTCACCGCCAACCTGGTCCGGAACGTGTGGACGTACTCGATCATCTTCTGTGGCCATTTCCCCACCGGTGTCCAGAGTTTCACCGAGGACGAGACGGCCGACGAGACTCGCGGGCAGTGGTACGTGCGTCAGATGCTCGGCAGCGCCAACATCGAGGGAAGCCCGCTCTTCCACATCATGTCCGGCAACCTCTCGCACCAGATCGAGCACCACCTGTTCCCGGACCTGCCTGCGCATCGTTATCCGGAACTCGCTCCCCAGGTGAAAGAATTGTGCGGGAAGTACGGTTTGCCGTACAACACCGGTGGGTTCTTCAAGCAGATCGGTTCGGTATGGGGCAAGATCTTCAAGCTCGCTCTTCCGCCCGGTTTGGTCAAGTCGACGACCCCTCCCGGTGTTATCGTCGAGCGCCAGCGAACTGCAGCCTGAGAGGCACACACTGATGGTCGGGAAATTCGAACGCCGCAAGGACACGGTCCAGGAACTGACCGAAAGTGCAGCCAACCACGTGGGCTCGATCGCGATGATCATCGCCGGGGCCGTTCGAGACGTGACGCGCGAGATCGGCGACTGGGTGTCCGACGGAATCGAGATGCGTGAAGCAGCGAAAAAGGCTGCAGCTGACGATCGTTCGGAGTCCGTGACCATCGAGCACGACGACAGCGATCCACCTGAAGACTGGCGTTGATTCACCGCGGCGGACGGCCTGATCGCGTAACCGCGAGCCGTCTCGCCTGAACGACCGCGTTGCCCTCCGTCACAGATGACGGAGGGCAACGCGGGTTTCGTGGACTGCCTCGGCGGCCGAAGACGCGGATCGAACGCCGATCACAAGTGAGGTCCTAAGCAGCGCTGCCGAGGCTCGCCGAGTCGAAGCTGCCGAGCCCGGTGCTACCGAGACCGCTGCTACCGACTCCGCCCAGTGCGAGTGCATTGCTGCTGCCCGCGCTCAGTAGCTGGACGATGATGTTGATGACGATGGGGTCGCCGGTGAGCGGAATTGTAGGCACAGGGGGACCTGCTTTCTGTTTCGAGATGTGGTGAGAAGGTGAGCGGCGACGGGATCGTCGACGTGGTCAGGCGGGCTGTTTCAGCCACTTCCGGTGCTGCCGAGCGACACGATGGAGCCGTTGCCGAAGCCGAGTGCTCGGGAGAGTGAGCCGAAGTCGATGACCAGGCTGCCCAGGGTGTGCTGGTTTATCACGGTGGTTCCTGTCTGTGCCGCGACTGTGTGATGCGAGCGGGTAAGTCGATCAGGGAGCAGGCGTCGTGGGAGTTTCGCCGCCGCCGCCAATCGGAGAGTTGTCGGTGTAGAGGAAACTGCTGCCGGCGTTGAACATCTGTAGGACGGTGTTCAAAACGACGGCCAAAGCGCCTGTGGTTGGTGCGGCGATCATGTGCTTGCTCCTGGTTTCAGCGGTGGCGACGTGGTGGTCACCGTGGTCACCGCCATCACAGTGTCAGGCGGCTTGGAGCGGGCCCTGTGCGAGAGATTCTCTCGCACAGGGCCCGAGATTCGTCCTAGGAGACGCCGCCGCCATCCGTCGAGCCCGTGCCGGTGCTGCCCGCGTTGAAGAGCTGCAGGATGGTGTCGAAGAAGGCACCGAGGAGAGCGTTATCCTGGCCGTTGATCATGTGTTTCCCCTTAATTGTTACTGGTTTGCGCGGTGATTCGCACCACACTTTTATAGCCCGGTTCGGAGCGGAAAAGTGGGGTCCAGGCGCCACACGTGGACAGCTAATAGCGAGGATGTGAGTGTTCACATTTTCGCTGGACGATTGTCCACATCAGTGCTTGCGAAAGTCAGCGAGATCATGGCAGCGCGCAGTTTGAGCAGTTCAGAGGGCAGGGCCGGATCCAATCCGGTCAGGGTTGCGATGCGCTTGATTCGATTGTCGATGGTGTTGGTGTGCAGGCCGAGCGCCGACGCGGTGCGCTGACGATGCTGGCCGTTGGCGAGATGTATGGACAATGTCTGCAGCAGTTCCGGATTGCCGTCGAGTGGCTTGAGAAGATTGATCAAGCTGTCGCGGCCTGCGCCACCCCGAGTGAGTTGATACTCGAGCGCGAGGTCTTCCATTCGGTAGGACCGCGCCGGCAGTCTCAGGCGCCGCACGAGTTGCGCCAATTCGTGAGTGGTTGCTTGGGCGGCGGCGATATCTCGTACCGCTGCGTTCTCGGCGATTGCTGTGATCTCCACCCCGACCGTCGCGCGTGCACGTTGGATGACCTCGCACACTGTTCCCCAGTCGGGCGTGCCCTCGATCAGCACCAGACCACGTTGCGGTGCAGGAGCTTCGAGCAGTGCCGACCCGAAGTGTGCCGCGATTTTCGATTGAGCGACGGAGAGGTCACGGTAGGCCTGTATGCGCTGGTGGTTGCCGTTGCGTGCTCCCGGGCGGATGGGCGGCAGGTTCACCAGGAGCCGCAGGAAGAGATAGCGGGGTGCGAGTTCAACGCCCATCTGCAACGCAAGCTGGGTGGGATCGTCGCCGTCCAGCATGGCCTTCACGAGGGCGCCGGCGGAGTATTCCCCGAGTTGGGAACCGGCTGGAAGAGCCGAGAGATAGCTGATCGAGATGAACGAGTGAAGCCGCTGCGCAAGTGCGAACAAGAACTCGTTGAGATCCCCGAGATTGGCGGAGTCCTCGGCGTCGGCCCGGCTGAGGATGAGGGTGCGAAAAGTGCTGATGCCCTCGTTGGTCAAGTTGAGGATCGCGCTGAGTGGCACGCCTTTCAATGCTTGTTGGACGGTCATCGTGTGAATGCCGTCCAACTCTTGGTCGGTGGGAAGTTTGCGGTGATCCAGCAGCTGGATCCCCACTTGGAGCCCCTGCACGATCACCGCAATCAGTTCCCGACGAACTGCCTCCGTTTGGAGGGAAGTCAACGTCGGGTTGGCACGGGACAGGTGATCTACGAGATCGCTTGCCAGTGGGATGACGTCGTTGACCGCTGTGGAGGCGGGCTTGCCTCCCAACATGAGCGGTCCCGGGTTGTTCAGCAGCGCTGGGGACATGGGTGGCCTCCTCTAGACAGGTGCGTCGCCTGGCACAGGCACCCGGAGGCTCGGCGCGTTACGAAGCGGGGTACACGCTGAGGCCTTGTTCGGGGGCATACTCGCCGCTGAAATTTGCGGATCGAATTGCGCCAGGCGTTGTGATTTCTACCACATGAACGATCGTCCAACTGTGAAATGGACAAATGTGAAGATAAGTCCATATGCCCCACGCGCTGCGGACCTAAACAATCGTCCACTTACGGTGTTTTTCGACGTCAGAGCGGAAAACGGATTCGGAGGACACCACGAGTTCCGTCTGGGATCATTGCCGGCGCCTACGGTGCTCGTCGCGGGCGATTTGCTCAGATCAAGCTCGAGGGCCCTGGGTCCTCGCGGACCCAGGGCCCTCGAGGCCTAGGTATTGATTCGACCAGTCCGATGTACGGGAACCGGTTCAGGGTGAAATCACCCCTTTTTGTACTGCTGTCTGTATTGCGGAAATCTCTAGATGACGCCCAGCGAAATCATGGCGTCGGCCACCTTCACGAAGCCGGCAATGTTCGCGCCGTGCACGTAGTCGCCCGGCTTTCCGTACTCGGCAGCGGTGTTGATGGTGCGCTTGTGAATGCCGCGCATGATTCCGGCGAGACGCTCGTCGGTGTACTCGAAGCTCCAGGAATCACGCGAAGCATTCTGCTGCATTTCGAGGGCGGAGGTTGCAACGCCACCGGCGTTGGCCGCCTTGCCGGGCGCGAAGGCTACGTTCGCGTCACGGAAGAGCTGGATGCCACCGGGGGTGGTGGGCATGTTCGCGCCTTCGGCAACGGCCTGAACTCCGTTGGCGATCAAGGTCTTTGCGGCATCTTCGTCGAGCTCGTTCTGAGTCGCGCAGGGGAGTGCGACGTCGCACGGCACGTCCCAGATGGAACCGTCGGCGATGAACTCGGCATGCGGAACTGCGTCGGCGTACTCGCTGATGCGGCCGCGGCGAACTTCCTTGATCTCCTTGAGGAGGTCGAGATCGATGCCCTTCTTGTCCACGATGTATCCCGAGGAATCCGAGCAGGCGATCGCGACGCCGCCGAGCTGGTGGATCTTCTGGATTGCGTAGATGGCGACATTGCCGGATCCGGAGATCACGACGTTCTTGCCTTCGAGGCCTTCACCCTTTGCCTTGAGCATTTCGGCGACGAAGTACGCGACGCCGTAGCCGGTGGCCTCGGTGCGAACCTGCGATCCGCCCCAGGTGATGCCCTTGCCGGTGAGGACGCCCGACTCGTACGTGTTGGTCAGCCGCTTGTACTGACCGAACAGGTAGCCGATCTCGCGACCGCCGACGCCGATGTCGCCGGCCGGAACGTCGGTGTATTCACCGATGTGACGCTGCAGTTCGGTCATGAAGGACTGACAGAAGCGCATGACCTCTGCGTCGGAGCGGCCCTTGGGATCGAAGTCCGAGCCACCCTTGCCGCCGCCGATGGGCAGGCCGGTGAGTGAGTTCTTGAAGATCTGCTCGAAGCCGAGGAACTTCACGATGCCCAGGTTGACGCTGGGGTGGAAGCGCAGGCCGCCCTTGTAGGGGCCGAGTGCACTGTTGTACTGCACGCGGAAGCCACGGTTGACGTGAACGTTGCCCTGGTCGTCGGTCCACGGCACGCGGAAGATGATCTGGCGTTCCGGCTCGCAGAGCCGCTCGATGAGTCCGGCGTCGGCGTAGCGGGGGTGGCGTTCGAGCACTACGTGAAGAGACTCGAAGACCTCTGCGGCGGCCTGATGGAACTCGGGCTCTCCTGCATTGCGAACCAAAACCTGATCGTAAATCTGCGCTACGCGGTCACGTACGGACACCGCTCACCTACCTCGTTGTGAGAACTCTTTTACATTTCCGTTACATACTAGGCGCCTTTATTGCTGTATCGGACAACTGTCCTGTGAAGGTGAAATCGGACACAGCTGTCACTTGTGTCAGTTGAACGGGCGATTTATAACAATTTGCTCAGCTTTCACTCTCTTAACACAGTCCAAATGGTTTGCTTCTGCGGTCGGGGATCACTGTGCCTGTGGTCCGAACGGGAGTCGAAATGATCAGAGGGGCTGCACGTGCGTAAAAAACACTCCATGTCGGCGATGTTGTCGATAGGCGTCGTCACGATTGCCGCGACGATTGCCGCAGCACCGTCTGCGTCGGCGATCGGCGGACCGTGTGGGTCGGGAGGAAGTGGTTCCGCCGGATCGATGACGGGTTCGCTCGGCTCGCTGACCGGATCACTTGGCAGTGGTTCCGCCGGTACCGGCTCCCTCGCCAACGCGCTGCCTTGGATCACCGGCGCCCCCAACGGTGCTCTGCCGGTGCTGACCGGCCGGACCAAGGCGATCGAAATGGTCACTGGCCCAGGCAGTCCCAACAACACCATCGAGCGGTTCAACGTGTCGGGTACCGACCTCGGAATCATGTGGGACAACGGTCTTTCGGGGCCGGATCACGACGTGCTGATGGCATTCGGCGACACGGTGGGCGACTGCGACACCCCGGGTGACGACTGGCGCAGCAACGTATTGTTCCGCAGCAACGACACCGCCATTGCCGACGGGATGAAGATCGACAGTTCTCCTTTGGACGGCCCCAATCATTCCAAGGAGATCATTCCGGGATTCGGCATTCCGGGTGAGTTCACCACCATCCCGACCGCTGGAATCTCTTACGGTGGTGTGCAGTACATCAGATTCATGTCCGTTCGGTCGTGGGACGAACCTGGAGCCTGGACCACCAACTACTCGGCTCTGGCTTTCTCCACGGACAACGGTGAGAACTGGGAACTCGATCCGGCGACAGTTCGCGCCAATACCGAAGGACTTGGCATTCCGGGGATTCCGGCAGTATCGCCGATCAATTCCAACTTCCAGCAGAGCGCCTTCCTCGACGGTCGGGACGGCTACATCTACGAATACGGAACTCCCTCAGGTCGTTTCGGTAAGGCGATCCTGGCGCGAGTGGCCGGCGCCGACATCAGAAATCTCGGCGCCTACGAATACTGGGACGGCTCCGGTTGGAGTCCGCGAGATACCGATGCCGTTCAGGTCATCAAGGCACCGGTCAGTGAACTCGCAGTGCAGTGGAACGACTACCTGAACAAGTACGTTGCCATGTACACCAGTGCCGAGGGCAACCTGGTGATCCGTCAGGCCGACCAACCGCAAGGCCCGTGGAGTGGTACGCAGACCCTGTTGAGTGGAATCACGTTGCCCGCGTTGTACGGCGGATTTATGCACCCGTGGGCGAGCGGACAGTTCCTCGAATTCGTCGCCACCACGTGGGACCGTTACAACGTCATCTACATGCGGACCGATTTGAACGGACTCCAGATGGCGTCGTCGGATTCGCGCGATCGTCCTGACCCCGCGACCACCGGTGAGGCTCGCGTCCTCGAAGTCACGATGCCGGAAGACCGCTAGCCGAGCAAGATTCGACAACTATGGCCTGCAACTCGATCGAGTTGCAGGCCATAGTTCTGTGGGTAGTGATATTCGGGTGATGCTCAGAGAATGAAGAGCATTTCCTGATACGTCGGGAGTGGCCAGTGATCGTCGGCGACGATGGTTTCGAGGAAGTCGGCCGCTGCACGTACCTCTGCCATGGCGGGCAGGAGTGCGTCCTGTGCGTGCTTGGCCTGATCGAATGGCGACTCGCCGGCATTGGTGTCGATCGCTGCGCGCAGGGACGCGAGCGCTGTGCGCAGAACCGCAACGGGCGCCGACACTTCTTCGAGCGGAGCAGAATCCGGTTCGAGGCCGGCGGACTTCAGCGCGACGAAGTTCTGCGCAACTTCCGTCTGGTGGCGCACTGCGGCCGGAAGGATCAGCGTCGTACCGATTTCAGCGGCCAGGCGTGCCTCGACGCCGATGCTCAGTGCGTACTGTTCGAGGCCGACCTCGTAGCGACTGTGCATCTCTCGGTGGTTGAAGACCTTGTACTTCTCGAAGAGTTCCATCGAGGACTCGGTGATCAGTTCAGGAAGGGCGTCCAGCGTCGTGCGAAGGTTCGGCAGACCGCGAGACTCGGCCTCGATCTGCCAGTTCTCCGAGTAACCGTCGCCGTTGAAGACAACCGCACCGTGGTTGGTGATGATCTCGGTGAGCAGATTCTGGACGGCGGTGTCGAAATCCGCGCCGTCGGCGACCGCGGCCTCCAGTTCGGTGGCCATGTAGTCCAAGGCCTCGGCCATGATCGTGTTGATGGTGACCATCGGGCCGTTGACTGTTTGCAGCGATCCTGGCGCGCGGAACTCGAAACGGTTGCCGGTGAAGGCAAATGGGCTCGTGCGGTTGCGGTCGCCCGGATCGGTCGGCAGGACGGGAAGGGTGTCGGCTCCGATCATCATGGTGCCCTTGTCCTTCGACGATGTCGCCGCGCCCTTGGCGATCTGCTCGAAGACGTCGGCCAGTTGATCGCCGAGGAAGATCGAAATGATGGCCGGGGGAGCCTCGTTGGCGCCGAGGCGGTGATCGTTGGTTGCCGATGCGACCGACGCGCGCAGGAGGCCGGCGTATTTGTGGACGGCCCGGATGACGGCGGCGCAGAATACGAGGAACTGGGCGTTGTCATGCGGATTGTCGCCGGGGACAAGCAAACTGCCGAGTTCGGAGTTGCCCAGCGAGAAGTTGACGTGCTTGCCGGAGCCGTTGACACCGTCGAACGGCTTCTCGTGGAACAGACATTCCATGCCGTGCTTCTTGGCGATTGTCTTGAAAGTGGTCATCAGCAACTGCTGGTGGTCCGCGGCGATGTTGCCTCGCTCGAACATCGGGGCGATTTCGAACTGGCCGGGCGCAACCTCGTTGTGCCGCGTCTTGGCGGGGATACCGAGTTTGAAAAGTTCCCGCTCCGTGTCCATCATGAATCCGAGCACACGTTCCGGGATCGCCCCGAAGTAGTGGTCGTCGAACTCCTGGCCCTTGGGCGGCTTTGCGCCGAAGAGTGTTCGGCCGGCGTTGAGGAGGTCGGGGCGGGCGAGGAAGAAGTGTCGATCGATCAGGAAGTACTCCTGCTCGGGTCCGCAGAACGACACGATGTGCTCGGGGTCGTCGTGGCCGAACAACTTCAGGATTCTTTCGGCGTGGAAACCCATTGCCTGTTGTGAACGCAGCAGGGGAGTCTTGTGGTCGAGCGCTTCGCCGGTCATCGAAACGAACACGGTCGGGATACACAGTGTGTTGCCGTTGGGGTTTTCGAGAACGTAGGCCGGGCTCGTGACATCCCAGCCGGTGTATCCGCGAGCCTCGAATGTGTTGCGCAGCCCGCCGTTCGGGAAACTCGAAGCGTCGGGTTCACCTTGGATCAAGGTCTTGCCGGCGAACTCCGCCAGTGCACTGCCGTCGCCGACCGGCTCGAGGAAGCTGTCGTGCTTCTCGGCGGTCAACCCGGTAAGCGGATAGAAGACGTGGGCGTAGTGGGTTGCGCCTTTCTCCAACGCCCAGTCCTTCATCGCGGATGCGACCGCGTCGGCGACCATGGGATCGAGCGGTTTGCCTTGCTCGATCGTCGCCATCACCGATTTGTAGACGAGCTTGGGCAGTCGCTTCTGCATGACCACCTTGTTGAAGACGTTGGCTCCGAACACCTCTCCGGGTGTCTCGTCGGTCGTGAAACTGACCACCGGAGGTGTGTAGGCCTCGACGTCCTTGATCGCTTGCAAGCGAACTGCATTTCCACTCATGTGCTTACCCCTCGCCCGGGCCCAGGGCTGCGCTGCTGATTGCGAGCCCGACTTCGGCAAACCCTACGAACCTCCGGTATCGGGGGTGTTTCGTAGATATTGCGCCTGTCCGCAAACTTCGAGTCACAACGGAAATGTCGATCTGTCGGAGGTCTACGGCAGAATTCGAGCGGAGGGGTCAACGCGGGTCAGACGAATCGGAGAGTCTTTGTGATCAGGGTTTTGGTGCCAACAACGGTGGAGCAGGGCGATCTCGCGGAAGTGCTTCGGTTGTACGAAGAACTTGTCACCGAGACCCGAAAAGAGGTCGGCTGCATCAATTACGAGTTACTGCAGCGCACCGACAATCCCTGCGAGCTCGTGTTGGCGGAGGAATGGGAATCGCAGGAGCACCTCGACGCCCACACTCATACCGAGCACTTCGTCAGGTTGGTTGAGGCGCTGGACAAGCTCGAGACGGCAGCGCCGGCGCAGATCTTCACGAAGGTTCTGTAGCGGCGGGATCAGGGCTCAGCGCCTGCTCATCTTGTAGACGCGAACGAGCGTGCCGTCCAATTCGGGGGCCACGGTGCCGCAGTGAAAGCTGTGGGTTCGTCGAGGTACTGGACCCCGTGCCTTCCGCCGTGAAAAGAAGTTTGAATCGAATAACAGGCGGCTGTGACGTCGACTTCGAGGGAACCGTCGACCACTGACAACACCCAGGTGTCGAATTCTTCGAGCAGTACAGCGGACCCCCTGTCGCATCCGTCGCAGGCACAGTCAGGAATGGACGCCATCGCCACAGCCGGGTTGCCCGCGGCGATCGTGACATTGAACGGGTGGGCGCTGTCGACCGGAGTGTGCGTGGTCAGCACGAGCGGAACCGCACCGTCACTCGAAGGCTCCAAAACGGTGTCGGCCCCGCCGGACTCCAAGGGACGGAGCGCCCATCGCACAGGCGGTACTTCTCGTGCCCAGCCGCGATCGACGAGGACCTTTGTCCACGCTCGAGCTCTTGCCACCACGATCAGGAACTTCTCCGGATCGGTACAACGCTCGTACGAGTCCTTGCGGGGTTGGACGTCGCCGCTGTATGGGCTCAGCCACCCTGGTGTCTGCGCGCCCGTGATGGCGAACGCGGCAGCGACGTCATCGAGTAGGTCGCATAGTTCGCGAGAGAGCCTGGAATCGTCTTCGCTCCAGCCATTTTCGCGGGCGGAGAGGACGTTGTTGTTGTAAGTCTCCCACCACGGCCTCGTCGGGTCCGTAATCATGACGGCAACGCTACTGGCAACTCTGACGATCAGTCTCCGATATATCCGGTCTCCGGGTTGACCTTGCTGAGGAAGTCGCGGATCGACGCACGGTGTTCATCGATAGTTTCGGGCTGAATTTCGTTCGATGGGCTGTTCGCTCGGTCGAGGACACTGTAGTAGGAAACACGGTGAAAACTGGAAAACCCGTACCCCGCGTTCGGCCCCGATTTCCAGTCGTAGTCGGACGCGCCCGGCTCCCCGGGGCGGACCGTCACCGTGAAGATTTCTCCATCGACTTCCAGCGTGAATGGCCCATCATCTGCGATCGGACGGCTTTCACATGTCGACTCGTCCTGTTCCTCGAACGTCATGTGTCGACCCTGTCACAAGGGAAGGGCTACAACGATTGGTCGGGTCCGGTCAACGAGGCGGGACCGGTAGTCGGTTGGTGTGCGCCGGTGAACCGCTCGACGACGGATACAACGACGATCGCGAGTGCCAGGATTCCAACGGTCCGGGCGAGTGACTTCAGGGTCTTCGGAAGTGCCTTCTTCATGCGAGGCAGATTACTGCGGACGGCACGTAATTTGTGGGCTAGGTTTCGGTCCGTATCGGACTGCTCTGCCCAGTGGCCGCTCGTCCACGCAGTGTGACTATCCGTGAATCAAATCTTGTGGTGCCCCCGGCAGGATTCGAACCTGCGACCAAGAGATTAGAAGGCTCTTGCTCTATCCCCTGAGCTACGGAGGCGCGTGGAACATCATACTCGAGGGTTCGGGATGTGACGCGCGCCGCCCAACTCCGACGCGTTGTCGTAGTCGGTTCGCGAAGGTCCTACCCTTGAGGTATGGCTACACCCGACCTCGCGCCGACAGATTCCCCACCGGAGTCCACACAGCACAGCGGTGCACCCGCTTCTTCGACCGCGATATTCGTGGTCAGTGGACTCATCGCAGGGCTCACCGCAGCCATCGTGGTGGGATTCTCCGCGTCGCAGGCACTGACTCTTCTGGGTATCCCGGATCCAGGCCCGATCACCACGTACGGCCTGCCCGCGATGCGGGCACTGGGGGAGATCGCCGCGGTCATTGCGATCGGGTCACTGCTGCTGGCCGCGTTCTTCGTGCCGCCGCAGAAGTCGGGCGTCCTCGACGTCGACGGCTATCGGGCAGTCCGAACTGCATCGCACGCCGCGATCGTGTGGGCGATCTGTTCGTTCATGATGGTGCCCCTGACGCTCTCCGACACATCGGGTCAGCCGTTCGCCGAAGCGATCAAACCGGCGAACCTCTGGTCGGGACTCGATCAGGTCGAGATCGCCGGCGCCTGGCGCTGGACGGCAATTATTGCGGTTGTTCTGGCGATCCTGGCCCGACTGACACTGCGCTGGTGGTGGACTCCGCTACTGCTGCTGGTCGGTCTTCTCGGACTGATGCCGCTCGCTCTCACCGGTCACTCGTCTTCGGGCGGGTCGCATGACATCGCTACCAACAGCCTGATCCTGCACCTCGTGGCGGCTTCGCTCTGGGCCGGCGGCTTGTTCGCGCTACTGGCACACGCGCGGCGCGGCGGCGATTACACCGACGTAGCGGCTCGACGCTTTTCGACGGTCGCATCCATCTGCTTCGTCGTCATGGGATTCAGCGGCGTCATCAATGCGATTGTCCGTCTGCCTCTCGACGACGTATTCACCACGACGTATGGACGATTGATCGTCGCGAAAACAGTTGCACTGATCATCCTCGGGTTCTTCGGTTGGGCTCAGCGGAGTCGGGCGCTACCGGCGCTGGCGGAGAACCCCAAGAGTCGCTCTGCCCTGATTCGATTTGCCGGCGCTGAAGGCATCGTGATGGCGGCAACCATCGGTCTCGCGATCGGCCTCGGTCGTACCCCGCCGCCCCCGCCGCTGTCGATTCCCTCGATCCCCGAGGTCGAACTCGGTTACAACCTTCCGGACCCGCCGTCGTTCATGGCCTTCGTGACGGACTGGCGATTCGACCTTATGTTCGGCACCGCCGCCGTTGCTGCGGCGATTCTGTACGGCATCGGCCTTCGCAAGCTGGCCAAGCGTGGGGATTCCTGGCCTGTCGGCCGAACCATCGCCTGGATGAGCGGTTGTGCGGTGCTCCTGATCGCCACGTCGTCGGGCGTCGGCAAATACGCACCGGCAGTCTTCAGCGTTCACATGGGTGCGCACATGGCGCTGTCGATGTTGGGACCAGTCCTGCTGGTTCTGGGTGCGCCGATCACTTTGGCTCTGCGGGCCCTGGATCCGGCAGGCAAGGACGGCGTGCCCGGCATTCGCGAGTGGATTCTGACCGCTCTGCACAGCCCGTTCTCGCGATTCATCACCCACCCGATCGTGGCGGCAGTTCTCTTTGTCGGCGGTTTCTACGCGCTGTATCTCGGCGGAATCTACGGTGCGACGGTCGACTCGCACAGCGCTCACCTGCTGATGAACCTGCACTTCATCCTCAGCGGCTATCTCTTCTACTGGGTGGCGATCGGAATCGACCCGTCACCACGTCAATTGCAGCCAGTGACCAAGCTGGCAATGGTCTTCGGCTCACTTCCGTTCCACGCCTTCTTCGGCGTGGCACTGATGAGCACTACCGCCGTCATGGGCGGCGCGTACTTCCGTTCGCTCGGCCTCGGCTGGAACAACGACCTGATCGGCGATCAGCAGCTGGGCGGCAGCATCGCGTGGGCGACCGGCGAGATCCCGCTCATGGTGGTCATGCTCGCGCTACTGGTTCAGTGGTCGCGCAGCGATGGCAGGACAGCGCGCCGAACCGACCGTGCGGCCGAGCGTGACCACGACGCCGACCTCGCTGCTCACAACGCCATGTTCGCCGAATTGGCCAGGCGGGACCGCGAAGGGTGGAAACCGCGTGAGGCTGCTGACGCGGAGACTGCAAGCGAGGACTCTGCGGACGAGACACCCAGCGAGAAGAAATCCGACGAATCCTCCACTAGCACTTAGCTCCGACACTGCCCGGGCCGTTTGGCTCGGGCAGTGCTGTTTCTCCACAGCTGTTCCACCGATGCACAGGTGGAAATCGAAGATCCCGAGCCACGCGTTTGTCGTTCCACAATCGAACCTGCCGACGCAATGATCGGCCCCGCGGCAGTTGGCGGGTTCTGGAGTTCGAAGGGGGATCGGACATGTACGAAACGCATGCAACGGTTGTCGGAACCGTCATCACCAATCCGGTGAAGCGGCAGACCACCAATGGCGAAGAGGTGCTGAGCTTTCGGATGGCGAGCAACACGCGTCGCAAAGACGCGGTGACCGGAGAGTGGACGGACGGAGCGACCCTCTATCTCACGGTCAGCTGCTGGCGGCGGTTGGTCACCGGCGTCGGCGCATCCATCATGAAGGGTGATCCGGTCATGGTGGCGGGGGAGTTGCGCACCAACGAGTACACGACCAAAGAGGGTGTGCCTCGTTCCGATCTCGAGCTACGGGCGACTGCGGTAGGCGCGGACCTTGCTCGTTGCATCTCGAAGATCGAGCGTCAGAGCAAGCCGACGTCGGCGGAGAATGTCGAGGACGCAGTCGACACCGTCGCTGCGTGAGGACTCAGACCGAAGGTTTCGGGCAGTCGCGGGGCCGCGAGTCGTGCCCCGCGTCCACTCGCTCGAGAAGTTCGGTGAGAGTTGCTCGCTCCGATTCGTCGAGGTCGTCGAACACATCCGAGGATTCGCGTCGTTGAGCTTTCGCGACGTCGGCAGCGAGGGTAGCGCCGGCGTCGGTCAACTCGAGCAGCACTGCTCGCCGATCGTTCGGGTCGGGAGTGCGGCGCACCCATCCGGCGTCTTCGAGGGAATCCACGACGTCGGTCGCCGACCGCGGAACTATGCGCAAGCGCTCGGCAAGAAACCCGAGTCGAACCGGTTCGCCCACTCGGGTCAGCACTCGCAGCGCTCGGCTTTGCGACGGCGAGAGGCCGAATGGTTCCAGCGCTGCCACTTGGCGTCGGCGGATGAGCCGTGCCACCGACATCACGACGTCGGTGAGTTCGCGCTCTCGGGAATGCATGGCGCCAGTCTAGCGTTGTTGGTGTCAGCCTCATAGTGAGGTAACCTCATCAATATGAAACTAGGGTGAGAAAGCCTCCAGGAGGTAGAACGTGAAACCAGATCACATGCGAAACATCGAACGATCCGCTGTCGAGATCACTCCGGCGGAATCCGTACCGGCAAAGCGCGTACTCGGACTGTTCGCGCCGTATCGAACTCAGATCGCCATCGTCACCGCGGTCATCACACTCAGCGCGATCGTGGCGCTGGGCAGCCCGCTGCTCCTACGCGAAATGCTCGACAAGGCGATCCCGGACAAGAACCTCGGACTCGTCAGCGTTCTGGCCATCGGCATGATCGCCATTGCCGTGATCACGAGCTGTCTCGGCGTGGCCCAGACCTGGATGTCCAACAGCATCGGCCAGAAACTGATGCACCAACTGCGCGTGCGGGTCTACTCGCATCTGCAGAATCAGTCGCTCGGATTCTTCGCTCGAACCCGAACCGGAGAAGTTCAGTCGCGTATTGCCAACGACATCGGCGGTATGCAGTCGGTGGTCACCAACACGGCAACGTCCATCGCGCAGAATGCAACGACCGTGGCAGCCACCATTGTTGCTCTGTTCCTTCTGGATTGGCGGCTTGCCATCTTCTCGCTGGCGATCTTGCCGGTGTTCATCCGTATCGCACGCAAGATCGGTGACGAGCGCCGCAAGATCTCTGGTAAGCGGCAGAAGCTACTCAGTGATCTGTCGGTCCAGGTGGAGGAATCTCTCTCCGTCAGTGGCATTCTCCTCGGCAAGACGACCGGCGCGAAGTCGGCTCTGACGGATCGATTCACCGAGCGTTCAGCGGAAGTCGCAGACGTCGAACTCCGAGCCATGATGGCCGGCAAGTGGCGCATGGCGACCATGTCGATCACCTTCGCAGCCATGCCTGCACTGGTCTACTGGTTTGCCGGTTTCACTCTCGATCACGGCAACACCATCACCGTCGGCACCCTCGTCGCATTCACCACGCTGCAAACACAATTGTTCCGCCCCACCATGATGCTGCTCAACACGGGCGTCGAGGTGCAGAGCTCGATGGCACTGTTCAGTCGCGTGTTCGAGTACCTGGATCTGCCGATCGACATCGCGGATCCGGAAGAGTCGAAGAGCTTCGACCGCACCAAGATGTCCGGCGAACTTCGGTTCGACCACGTCGACTTCTCGTATCCAGGAACCGACAGCAAGACCCTCGACAACATCGACCTCACGGTCCCGGCCGGCGGAACCTTGGCGCTTGTCGGCTCCACGGGTTCGGGCAAGACCACTCTCGGATACTTGGCCGCACGTCTGTACGACCCGACTGCGGGATCGGTGAGAATCGACGACGTCGATCTGCGGGACCTCGATCTGGCGACGGTCTCCGACCTGGTAGGTGTGGTGTCGCAGGAGACGTATCTCTTCCACACGACGATTCGTGAGAACCTTCGGTTCGCGAAACCCGACGCCACGGACGCCGAGATCGAGCAGGCAGCGCGCATCGCGCAGATCCACGAGTTCATTTCCGGTCTCGACGACGGGTACGACACCATGGTCGGCGAGCGCGGCTACCGATTCTCCGGCGGTGAGAAACAGCGCATAGCGATCGCGCGCACAGTCCTGCGGAATCCGCCGATCCTTGTCCTCGACGAGGCGACGAGCGCCTTGGACAATCGCACTGAACGTGCGTTGCAGGACGCGCTCGACGAGCTGATGGTCGGACGCACCACTCTTGTTGTGGCGCACCGACTCTCCACGGTTCGAGATGCGGATCTCATCGCGGTCCTCGACCAGGGCGTGGTTGTGGAAAAGGGCACCCACGACGAACTTGTGCAACAAGGTGGGCGATACGCACAGTTGCTTGCGGCCTCGGGTAGCGACGCCGTCGAACTCCCGTCGGAACTGCAGACCGTGTGAGTGTAAGAAATGTCGGCCATTTCACTTCCGCAAGTTTCTAGAACGTGTTCTACTTTAATGGTCGTTGGTCGACTATCAATGGAGGCGGAAGATCATGGGTCAGGTTCTGGACAACATCTCACAGTTCGCCGACGAGATCCGCGCCGACGGGGTCGAGGGCGACAAGCTGATGCGCTTGACGGACGGCAGCGCGAAGCGTTTGCGCGACGCCGGCGTCATCCGGATGTTGCAGCCGAAGGAGTTCGGTGGCCTCGAGGCGCATCCGCGTGAATTCGCCGAGACGGCAATGGCTATCGGTGCGATGGATGGTGCCACGGGCTGGGTCAGCGGCATCGTCGGTGTTCATCCGTGGGAGCTTGCGTTCTTCGACCGCAAGGCTCAGGAAGAGGTGTGGGGAACCGATCCTGATACGTGGATGGCGTCGCCGTATGCGCCGATGGGTGTGGCGAGGCCGGTCGAGGGTGGGTACATCCTCAACGGTCGTTGGTCGTTCTCGTCCGGTACCGATCATTGTGACTGGATCATGATCGGTGCGATGGTCGGTGACGAGTCCGGTAAGCCGTTGATGCCGCCGAAGATTCTGCACGTGTTGTTGCCGCGTTCGGATTACGACATCGACCAGGACAGCTGGAATGTCGTGGGTCTGCGCGGTACGGGGTCGAAGGATCTGATCGTCAAGGATGCGTTCTTGCCGACGTATCGGACTCTTGATGCGGGAAAGGTTTTCGACGGGACGGCGTGGAAGGAAGCGGGTCGTACGGAGACGTTGTACAAGTTCCCGTTCTCGTGCATTTTCCCGTTGGGGATCACTTCGTCGTTGATCGGTATCGCCGAGGGTGCGTTGGCGTGCAACATGGCGGCGCAGCGTGAGCGTGTGACGGTCAGTGGTGTTCCGATCAAGGAAGATCCGTACGTGCTGTTCGCGATCGGTGAGGCGGCGGCCGAGATCGCTGCTTCTCGGGCTGCGATCTTGGAGACGGTGGATCGTTTCTGGGACATGACGGAGAAGGGGCAGGAAGTTTCGTTCGAGCTTCGTGCGATCGGTCGCCGTACGCAGACTGCTGCGGCGTGGCGGGCGGTGCGTGCGGTGGACGAGATCTTTGCTCGTTCCGGTGGTGGGGCTTTGCAGTTGAGCACGCCGATGCAGCGGTTCTGGCGTGATGCGCATGCCGGTCTCGCGCACGCGATCCATGTACCCGGTTCCATTTTCCATGCGTCGACGCTCTCGCAGCTCGGTGGCGAGCCGAAGGGCATCCACAGGGCAATGATCTGAGCCGTCCTGGGGGCACCCGGAGGTGTCCCCATCGCGGTTTTCGTGGGGGTCGATGAGCATGTCGGTGAATCTGGTCGATGACCTCGGACTGTCCGCAGAACCCGCATCGGAGTGACGGCCAACGCGCAATGTGGGTTATAGGGCAAACACCGATAGGCTGGCGGTCATGGCTGAGTTCATTTACACGATGAAGAAGGTGCGCAAGGCGCACGGTGACAAGGTCATCCTCGATGACGTCACGATGAGCTTTTACCCCGGCGCGAAGATCGGTGTCGTCGGACCGAACGGCGCTGGTAAATCCAGCATCCTCAAGATCATGGCCGGACTGGACCAGCCGGGCAACGGCGAGGCATTCCTGGCCCCGGGCGCGACCGTCGGCATCCTCATGCAGGAGCCGGAGCTCGACGAGACCAAGACTGTTCGCGAGAACGTCGAGGACGGTCTCGGAGAGACGATGGTCCAGCTCAAGCGGTACAACGAGATCGCCGAGCTGATGGCTACGGATTACTCCGACGAGCTCATGGAAGAGATGGGCGAGCTGCAGGAGAAGCTCGATCACGCAGATGCGTGGGAGATCGACTCGCAGCTCGAGCAGGCTATGGACGCCCTGCGCTGCCCCCCGCCGGAAGAGATGGTCACCCACCTCTCCGGTGGTGAGAAGCGACGCGTTGCGCTCTGCAAGCTGCTGCTGAGCAAGCCCGACCTCCTGCTCCTCGATGAGCCCACCAACCACCTCGACGCCGAATCTGTCCTGTGGCTCGAGCAGCATCTCGCTGCTTACCCCGGCGCAATCCTCGCCGTGACTCACGATCGCTACTTCCTCGATCACGTCGCGCAGTGGATCTGTGAAGTCGACCGCGGACGCCTGTACCCGTACGAGGGCAACTACTCCACCTACCTGGAGCAGAAGGCTGCACGCCTCGAAGTTGCCGGCAAGAAGGATCAGAAGCTGCAGAAGCGCCTCAAGGACGAGCTCGCATGGGTTCGTTCCGGCGCCAAGGCCCGCCAGGCCAAGAACAAGGCTCGTCTCGATCGCTACGAGGAAATGGCGAACGAAGCCGAGAAGACGCGCAAGCTCGACTTCGACGAGATCCAGATCCCGGCACCGCCGCGCCTGGGTGACGTGGTCGTGGAGGTCTCGAACCTCGACAAGGGCTTCGACGGTCGCGTTCTGATCAAGGATCTCTCGTTCACGTTGCCGCGCAACGGAATTGTCGGCGTCATCGGCCCCAACGGCGTCGGTAAGACGACGCTGTTCAAGACCATCGTCGGTCTCGAGGAGCCTGACGCCGGTGAGGTCAAGATCGGTCAGACGGTCAAGCTGAGCTACGTCGACCAGAACCGTTCCGGAATCGACCCCAAGAAGACGGTCTGGGAGACCGTGTCGGACGGGCTCGATTTCATCGTCGTCGGCCAGACCGAGTTTCCCTCGCGTGCGTACATCAGCTCGTTCGGTTTCAAGGGTCACGATCAGCAGAAGCCGGCCGGCGTCCTCTCCGGTGGTGAGCGCAACCGCCTGAACCTGGCGATGACGCTCAAGCAGGGCGGCAACCTGATCCTGCTCGATGAGCCCACCAACGACCTCGACGTCGAAACCCTCGGCTCGCTGGAGAACGCTCTCGAAGAGTTCCCCGGCTGCGCCGTCGTGATCTCGCACGATCGCTGGTTCCTGGACCGGACCTGTACCCACATCCTTGCGTGGGAAGGTGGCTTCGGCGACAACGAGGCAGCCTGGTACTGGTACGAGGGCAACTTCGAGGGCTACGAGGCGAACAAGGTCGAGCGACTCGGCCCCGACGCCGCACGCCCGCACCGCGTCACTCACCGCAAGCTCACCAGGGACTGATCCGGTGTCCGACGTATACACGGCGCAGATCCAGGTCCGGTGGGGCGATTCCGACCGGTTGGGTCACGTCAACAACACGCGTTACGTCGAGTACATGCAGGAAGCGCGCATCCAGTTCCTGGAAGCGAAACTGGCGCCGCTCGGCGGCCGGCCGGGATACCTCGTGGTTCGAAAGATGACCGTCGAGTTCCTCAAGCCGGTCACCGATCGGTCCGGTCCCTTGAATGTGGAGATCTTCACGACTCACGTCGGGACTTCCTCGTTCACGGTTCGGCACGTCATCCGTGACAACGCGGGTGTCGAATGCGCTTTCGGCGACGCGTTGATGGTCGGATTCGACACGGTGTCCGAAAAGTCCAGACCGCTGGCGGACAGCGAACGCGCGGTGCTCGAAGCATCGCTTGTTCAGATGACGACATCGTAGATTTCGTTTCTCAGTTCACCCTAGGTACTGGTTGCCGCGGCTAGTCTCGAGTCAGAGATTGGTCGCGGCGATCAGAACCCACAAGGATGTGAGCCAGGAATGACAGACCGTGTACGGCAGCAGGGCACAGGCCTCGACGAAGCGACGTTGTTGACGCGTCTTCGCGAGGCCTTTTTCACGCATATCGACGAGGGTGACAGCGACGACGTCATCAACGGTCGATCGGATCGAGTCCTGCTCGCGCATCTTGCGCTCGGGAGGCAGCGGACCCCGGGCACGGCCGTATGGCGTGTGTACCGCCCGTCAGGATCCGAGGGTCTCGGCGCTGCCGTCCAGATCGTCACCGACGACATGTCGTTGCTCGTCGAGTCCGTTACCGCGATGCTCAACCGACAAGGTGTGGGAATCAGTCAATTCGCCCATCCGATCCTGACGGTTGAACGCGATGACTCGGGCAATCTGATGTCCTTGGGCGACAGCGGTATCCAAGAATCCTGGATGCACGTCCAGTTGGACTCCGAAGTCGAGGATTCCGCTCTCGACGCGATCGAAGCACACCTCGGCAAGGTGCTCGCGGACGTCCGCCAGGTGGTTGGTGACACCCCGGACATGAAGGCATTGCAACTGCGCGTTGCCGACGAGTTGGAGAGTGCCGCAGAAACTGCCTCCGGGAGGATCACCCCCGAAGAATTCTCCGACACCGCCCGGCTGCTGCGGTGGATGGCGGACGGAAACTATGCCGTGCTCGGATACCGGCGGTTCGAGGGCACGAAGGACGGTTCACGCACGGTAGCCGACAGTGGACTCGGCGTGCTGCGCTCCGACGCGGTCACCGAAGGCCCGATGAGTTTGCCTCCCGTCGCAGATCTCCCGGATCGACCGCTTCTGGTCCTGACGCAGGGATCGTTCCCCGCCACGGTGCACCGCGCTGTCTACCCGTACTTCGTGGGTGTCTCGATCCTCGACGACGAGGGAAACATCGTGGGGGAGCACAGATTCCTGGGTGTGTTCACCGTGGTCGCACTCCACGAGAACGTCCTCGCGATTCCTCTGATCGAGCGCCGCGTCCGCGAGGTCATCGCGCGTGCCGGTGTCGACCTGCATTCGTACTCCGGTCAGGCGATGCTCGAGGTCATCCAGTCGTTCCCACGCACCGAGTTGTTCTCGAGCGACGCCGAGACCTTGTTCGAGACCGTCCACGCCGTGCACAGCATCGGGCTGCGTCGACAGGTGCGACTCTTTGTCCGCGAGGACACGTTCGGACGCTTCGTGTCCTGCTTGGTGTACCTACCCCGCGACCGGTACACGACGCGGGTGCGACTGGCGATGCAAAACCTGCTGTGGCGCGAATTCGGACCAGGCACAGTCGATTACACCGCCCGGGTTACCGAGAATGATCTTGCGCTGTTGCACGTGACGATCCGGCGCGATCCGGACAGTGAGCCGGTTCATCTGGATGTCTCCGAGGCCAACCGCGAGCGAGTTCAGGCTCTGTTGACCGAAGTCAGTCGTAGCTGGGACGACCGCATCAACGACCTTGTTCGTGAAAGTCCGGGTGTGGATCCGGAACTGGTGCAGCGGTATTCGCGGGTGCTTCCCGATGGATACAAGGAGGACTTCGAACCGTCACGCGCGTTGGCCGACATCGCCCGACTCGAGGCGTTGGCGCCAGGCGCGATCGACGTACTGCTCTATCGTGCTGTGGACTCCGCGCCCGGTGCCTGGCGCTTCACGCTCTTCGTCGGCGGCGACGGTATCTCGTTGAGCCAGGTGCTACCGGTGCTGCAGTCACTCGGCGTCGAAGTTCTCGACGAGCGGCCGCACGTCGTGCAGCGACTCGACGGCGTTCAGTGCTGGATCTACGATTTCGGATTGTCGGTACCGGCGGATCTTCGGGCGTCGGTCGAGATCGACCTCGATGCGCAGGTGCCGCTCGAGACCAGTACCGCCCCGCTGACCGAGGTCCAGAAGCGATTCACGGCTGCATTCGGTGCAGTCTGGTTCGGCCGGGCAGAAGCTGACCGATTCAACGAGTTGGTGCTGCGGGCCGGAATGTCCTGGCGGCAAGCCGTGGTGCTGCGTGCTTACGCAAAGTATCTGCGCCAGGCCACATTTCCATACAGTCAGTTCCACATCGAAGGAATCGCGCTTACACACCCGCAGACCGCGTTTGCATTGGTGCAGTTGTTCGAGGCGATGTTCGACCCCGAGAAGCAGGACGACATTCGCGTCGCCGAATTGGACGAGCAGTTGCGTGCGTCCATCGACGAGGTACTCAGCTTGGATGCCGATCGCATTCTGCGCGGAATGTTCTCCTTGGTGAAGGCGACCTTGCGTACCAATTTCTACGTCGTCGACGCCGATGGCCGCTCTCGCGACTACCTGTCGGTCAAGCTCGATCCCTCACGGATCAGCGAGTTGCCCAAGCCGCGGCCGGCTTTCGAGATCTACGTGTACTCACCCGAGGTCGAAGGCGTCCACTTGCGATTCGGCGCAGTCGCGCGCGGCGGGCTCCGCTGGTCCGACCGGCGCGAGGATTTCCGCACCGAGGTGCTCGGCTTGGTGAAGGCTCAGGCCGTCAAGAACGCGGTGATCGTGCCGGTCGGCGCCAAGGGCGGCTTCGTCGTGAAGAATCCGCCTCTGCCGACGGGTGATCCGGCCGTTGATCGAATGGCGACGCTGGAAACCGGCAAGGCCTGCTACACCACGTTCATCTCCGGATTGCTCGACATCACCGACAACGTGCACGCGGCTACCGGCGAAGTTGTGACGCCGGATCGAGTGGTGCGCAAGGACGATCAGGATCGCTACCTGGTGGTCGCCGCGGACAAGGGCACGGCGACGTTCTCGGATCTCGCCAATTCGGTTGCCGCCAAGTACGACTTCTGGCTCGGCGACGCGTTTGCCTCCGGTGGCTCCGTGGGATACGACCACAAGGGCATGGGTATCACCGCTCGCGGCGCCTGGGAAAGCGTCAAGCGGCACTTCCGCGAACTCGGGGTCGACACGCAGACGCAGGATTTCACGACGGTAGGCGTCGGCGACATGAGCGGAGACGTGTTCGGCAACGGAATGCTCCTCAGTCGGCACATCCGTCTGGTGGGCGCGTTCGACCATCGACACATCTTCCTCGATCCGAACCCGGATGCAGCGAGCTCGTTCGTCGAACGTCAACGACTTTTCGAGTTGCCACGGTCGTCATGGGCCGACTACGACAAGAGCCTGATCAGTGAAGGTGGCGGCGTCTGGGACCGCACGGTCAAGTCGGTTCCGATCGCCGAAAGCGTCCGGATCGCACTGGGTCTGGCAGAGGGGGTCACGAAGCTCTCGCCGCCGGAATTGATGCAGGCGATTCTGTCGGCACCGGTGGACCTACTCTGGAACGGCGGAATCGGTACGTACGTCAAAGCGTCGACCGAGACCAATGCGCAGGTTGGCGACAAGAGTAACGACGCGGTGCGTGTCGACGGTCAAGACCTGCGGGTCAAGGTGATCGGGGAGGGCGGCAACCTCGGCGTGACAGCTCTGGGACGAATCGAGTTCAGCGCCAACGGCGGTCACATCAACACCGACGCCATCGACAACTCGGCCGGCGTCGACTGCTCCGATCACGAAGTGAACATCAAGATTCTTCTCGATTCGCTCGTGCGCTCGCAGTTACTGCCGTCACCGGAACGGAATCCGTTGCTGGCGTCGATGACCGACGACGTGGCTGCGCTGGTGTTGGCGGACAACATCGCCCAGAATGCGCTGCTCGGAATCTCCCGCGTGACGGCGCCGCAGATGCTCGGTGTTCACCGCCGTCAGTTGACGGATCTGACCAAGGCACGTGGCCTTGACCGCAAGCTGGAGGCGTTGCCGACCGACAAGGAGATAGAGCGTCGACTCGAGGCCGGTGTGGGTCTGACGTCGCCGGAATTGGCGACGCTGACGGCGCACGTCAAGCTTTCACTCAAGGACGATCTGCTCGCAACCGAGTTGCCGGACAACGATTTCTTCGCCCAGCAGATCCCGCAGTACTTCCCGACCGCTGTTCGCGATCGGTTCGAAACGGAGATCAAGGCACACCCGTTGCGGCGGCAGATCGTCGCGACGATGCTCGTGAACGAAGTGATCGACAACGGCGGAATCACGTACGCCTACCGATTGGCCGAGGAGACCGGAGCGAGCAGTACCGACTCGATCCGTGCCTACGCCGCTGTGCGAGAGGTGTTTGCGCTCGACGAGGTGTGGTCGCGAATCCGCTCGGCGGGCGTCAGTGCAGAGATCGAAAACGAGCTGATCGTGGAGTCGTGCCGCTTGCTCGACCGCGCGTCGCGGTGGTTCCTGGCCAATCGGCCCCAGCCGATCGCCGTCGGCGCCGAGGTAGCGCGTTACTCGGCGGCGTATCGGGCGACGGCACCTCTGGTTCCGGGGCTGCTTGCGGGCCATCAACTCGACGATCTGCTGGTGCGGGCTCAATCGGTGATCGATCGCGGGGCTCCGGAAGCGTTGGCGCTGGACGTGTTCCGACTGCTTGACGTCTACTGCCTGCTCGACATCGCGGATATCGCCGACATCGCAGATCACGACATCACCGAAGTCGCGGAGCTGTACTACGCCTTGGACGCGCATCTGGGAATCGACTGGTTGCTGAGCGCCGTCTCGGGACTCGAGCGCGGCGATCGCTGGCACTCGCTCGCGAGGCTCGCGTTGCGAGACGACCTCTACAGTTCGCTTCGGCAGTTGACGATGGAGGTTCTGGCCGGCGGCGAGCCGGGGGAGTCGCCGCAGGAGAAGATCGACGAATGGGAATCGACCAACGCCTCGCGGCTGAGTCGGGCGAGGGCAGCTCTCGTCGAGATCTTCGAGTCTGGGACGCTTGACCTCGCGACGCTCTCGGTGGCGGCGCGTCAGGTTCGTAGCATGGTGCGCAGCATGGGCACCCGATCGGAGGTAGGACGTTGAGCGAAGGATTCCACGCCGAAGTTGTGGTTCGGTGGTCCGACATGGATGCCTTCCAGCACATCAACCACGCACGGATGGTGACGTTGCTCGAAGAGGCGCGGATTCCTTGGTTGTTCGAAGACTCGCGCCCGACGGTCACCCTGCGTGACGGGGCCGTGATTGCCGATCTCCATGTGCGGTACCGCGGCCAACTGCGGCACGACGATTCGCCGCTCGACGTCTTCATGTGGGTGGAAAAGGTTCGCGCGGTGGACTTCACCATCGCGTACGAGGTTCGCCCCCGCGGCGCCGATCTCAGCGTTCCGCCGTCCATCGTGGCATCGACTCAGATCGCGGCCTTCGATATCGACACTCAACGTCTGCGTCGCCTCAGCGGGCCCGAGCGGGAGTACTTGGAGAGCTGGCAACGTGCATGAACGTGTACTGACCGTGCCCGAGGAGGCCGAGCGAAAGAACTTGGCCGGCTTCATCGGTCATGCCTTGCGTTTGGACGAGTCCACGGTCATCCGGATGCGTCGACGCGGAGATGCTCACCTGAGCGTTTGGGCGTCAACGGGTTTCGACGCTCTCGCTACGCGAACCGTGGCGGGCACCATCAACCCTGACGACACCTCGGCTGCCGGCGATCAGTTGCTCTCGGCGGTGGAGCAGGCGACAAGTGAGCTGATCGATCCGGGGTTCGCCATGGATTCGGCGTGGCGTGGGGCGTTGCCGCCGATGGACGGCTTCGAGCACCTGGACGACGTACCCGCCCGGGTGCTGATCGAACTGGCGCAGCGGGGCAACGCCTTGGCACTGGAGCATGGAAGTAGTCACGGTCCGCCGGCGTCGTTGCTCGATCAGGACGTGCTCGAGGTCAGTGGTCCGTCCGGCACGGTCGGGATCTCGATGCGGGTTATTTTTGCCTTGACCGCAATGGGATTCGTTCCGCACGCCGGGTCCGAGGCGATGACCGCCGACATCGACCTCGAGCAGATCGACGCCTCGGAACTGGTTCGGGTGCGGGCGAGCAAATCCTGGGTGCGGCTCGATGCACGGTTCGGTTCGATCTACCGTCACCGCGGTGGTTCGATACCGCTGATGGTTGCACGATAGGAGTTCGGGTGGCGGGTGCGGTGTTCTCTCAGATCAGCCACGCCGCAGCGTTGACGGGTAGTTGACCGTCGACGAGTGGCGCGCTGCTCAACAGCAGCTGCCCGTTCGGCAGTGCGATCGGCGCCTCTGTGGTGTTGAGAGCACAGATCAGACCACCGCGTCGACGGAAAGCGAGGCAGCCCGGGGGGCTGCCGTACCAATCGATGTCGGCGCCGGAGAACTCCGGCCTGGCGCTACGAAGTTCGAGGGCGGCGCGATAAAGCGAGAGCATCGAGTCGACGTCCTCGATCTGCGCCTCCACCGTGAGCGTCGACCACTCGCGTGGCATCGGCAACCAGGTGCTCGCGCTGGTGGTGAATCCGAACGGGGGTTCGCTTCCTTCCCACGGAAGGGGCACTCGGCAGCCGTCGCGTCCTCGCTCGGCATGTCCGGATCGTTCCCAGACCGGGTCCTGTAGTGCCTCGTCGGGCAGGTCGACGTTCGGCAGGCCGAGTTCGGCTCCGTTGTAGATGAAGCTCGCGCCCGGAAGCGCCAGTTCGACGAGGATCATCGCCCGTGCGCGTTGGGTTCCGATCTCACCCCCGCCGTAGCGCGTGACTTCACGTTCGACGTCGTGATTCGACAGCGTCCACGTGGGCACACCCCCGACCTCGGCGACGGCCGCAAGAGAGTTCTCCACGGCCTCCCGGACGGACTCGGCGGAGAATTCGGTTTCTGCAAGTCGGAAGTTGAATCCGAGATGCAGTTCGTCTGGCCGGATGTATTCGCCGAACTTCTGGTTGTCCTTCACCCAGATCTCGCCGACGGTCATCGCCTCCGGGAACTCGTCCATGACCTTGCGGATGCCGCGGTGGATTTCGTGAACTGCCGGGTTGTTGAACCGCGGGTCGTCGTCGGAATTGCGCATGAGCTCGTTGAGCTCCCAGTCGTGGTCCGGCAAACCGTCGGGCTTGGCCATTCCGTGGGCCACGTCGATGCGGAATCCGTCGATTCCGCGCTCGAGCCAGAAGCGCAGAGTCTTGGCGAGGTCGTCGAAGACCTCGGGGTTGTCCCAGTTCAGGTCGGGCTGTTCCTTGGCGAAGATGTGCAGGTACCACTGGCCGGGTGTTCCGTCGGCTTTGGTGACGCGGGTCCACGCCGGGCCGCCGAAGATGCTCGGCCAGTTGTTCGGCGGTTCGTTGCCGTTCTCACCTTTGCCGTCTCGGAAGATGTAACGGGATCGCTCCGCCGAATCGGGCGCCGACGCCAGGGCTGCCTTGAACCACTCGTGCTGATCACTCGTGTGGTTCGGGACCAGGTCCATCGTGACCTTGATTCCGCGTTCGTGGGCTGACGTGATCAGCGAATCCATCGTCGCCAGATCGCCGAACAGGGGATCGATGTCGCGAGGATCCGAGACGTCGTAGCCGTGGTCTGCCATCGGTGACTTCATCACCGGGCTCAACCAGATTGCATCGATGCCGAGCAGTTCGAGGTAGCCGAGTTTCTCCTCGACTCCGCCGAGGTCGCCGATACCGTCGCTGCCCGAATCGGCAAAAGAACGCGGATAGATCTGATAGAAGACCGCCTCGTTCCACCACGGGGCTTCGGGCCGGCTTACAGAGGACGAATCCGCGGGGGTGCTCACAGCAGTTCATAGTGCCAAACGTCTGGCACTCTCACGACTTGGACACGGCAAAAGCGTGACTCTTTACCTAGCCTTGGTGTACTTTGCATTCACGCGGTGACACCATGTGGCAACTTTGGTGTTACTGCTGGGGGAGAAGTATTCGGGAATTCAACCAAGGGGGCTTGGCCTTGACTTTGTCGGCAATCGAAGCGGTCAGTTTGGATCATGTACTGCTCGAAGATGATCCGATCAACCGCGACTGGATAATCTTCGGCACACCGGTTGCACGGTCGGCGCAATGGTCGGCGAGTAAAGACGGGACCACGACTACACACGTCTGGGATTGCACGAAGGGGCGCTTCCGCTGGTACTTCCACGCGGACGAAATCGTGCACATCATCGAAGGGTCGGTCACCGTTCAGGCCGACGGAATCGCCGAGCGAACCCTGAGTGTCGGCGATGCCGCACTCTTCCGTGCGGGCAGTTGGTCGGAGTGGGAGGTCGAAGAGTACGTGCGCAAGCATGCAATCTTGAGTTCGCCCCTGCATCCCACGGTGTCGTTCGGGGTACGCGCTGCCCGCCGGGTCGCGCGCGTGTTCAGGCCGAAGGCTAAGTAGACGGTCAGATAGCGGAGTTCACCATGGACGCGGCAGCCATCTCCATGTAGTCGATCAACTGCTTGCGGTGCACCGGGCTCAGAGTCTTCTCGTCGATGGACGCGATGGCGACGTGCATGCACCGCAGCCACGCATCACGCTCGATCGGGCCGATCACGAATGGATTGTGGCGCATCCGCAGACGCGGGTGTCCACGCTCCTCCGAGTACGTGTGCGGTCCGCCCCAGTACTGCTCGAGGAACATCCGCATCCGCCGCTCGGCCGGGCCGAGATCGGCCTCGGGGTAGAGCGGGCGCACAACCTCGTCCTTCGCGACCTCTTCGTAAAATCGCGCGGTGAGCTTGTGAAACGTCTCGGCTCCGCCGACGGCGTCGTAGAAGGTCTGCTGCACGTCGTGCTGTACGTCATTCATGGCAAGTTCCATTGTGCCTGACGGCCGTAGTGGTCGGTTTCCGGGTCGACGACGGTTGTATCGAGTCGGAGTGCGTACCCATTCACCGGAAATTCACCGGCCGTCCTGGCAATTTTGTTCGAAATGGGAGTGCGTAACGCGATCATCCGTGGTCAACTTGGGGGCAGTCTCCCGGAGGTCGTATGAAGAACCGACATGCTGCACGCAATCACCGACAACTCCAGCCCACTAGCGCGCGGAACGACCACGCGTTAGGGGCTGTTCTGGAAGTTGTTCCTGACGGGTTCGCGCACACTACCGACCCACTCTTTTCCGACGAGCATTCTCACCTCGAGATGTTCCCTCCCGATCGCGTCGTCCCCGAGTGGGTGAAACGTCGGGTGCTACTGCTCAACGTCACGTACGAACCGCTGACCGCCCTTCCTGCCAGGCGCGCGGTCGTACTGATGGCCTGCGGCAAGGCCGATACCGTCCACGAGGACGAACAGGGCCCGGTAGTCCATTCCGCGGACTGGTCGGTGCAGGTTCCCTCGGTCATTCGATTGCGCACCTACGTGCGCGTTCCATATCGCGCCCGCATCCCCATGACTCGTGCCGCGCTGATGCATCGTGACCACTTCCGATGTGCGTACTGCGGAGCCAAAGCCGAAACCATCGACCACGTCGTTCCTCGCAGCAGAGGTGGCGGGCATTCGTGGGAGAACTGCGTCGCGTGCTGTGCCCCCTGCAATCACCGCAAGGCAGACAAGATGCTCAGCGAACTCGGATGGACCCTCCGTGCGGAATTGGTCCCGCCGTCCGGACCTCACTGGCGTCTGCTCGCGGCGACCAAGGAATTGCATCCGGCGTGGATGCCGTATCTCGGCGTGGGCGCAGCCTGAGCAATGTGTCGGCGTGGGCGCAGCCTGAATTGAGTTCTAGCGTCACCGAAACGAAATTGCCCGAGAATTTGTGGCCCTGACGCTTTCCTTCCTGGCGTTCTGGGCTACGTTATCTGGTGTGAGCATTCTCGAGGTAGTACTGATATACGTTGGGATTCCGGCCTTGATCACCGCGTTCTTCGCGGCTGCGTCCTTCCTCGGGAAGAAGACGCCGGGACCGGTTCCGCCGGCGTTCCATCTCGGTGAGTCGTGGGATCACGCTCCCGTGCTGTGGAGTGCTGTCGACGAGGTCACCGTTCGCGGTGGCCATCACGGCAGTGCACACGCAATCGAAGCCGGTTCGGCTGATCTGATCGGAGGGTCCGCAAGTGGCAAGTGGTGATCATTCGACCGCGCTCGCAGTAGCGCCCGAGGACCTGCCCGTCGGCAGCGTCGTCACGTCCAGTGGACGCGTATCCGGTGTGCATCGCATCGGCGAGCCGTTCACCGACGATCTTCCGTTCGAGACCATGGATCTGGTCGCGCTCGACGTCGCGATGACCGAAGCGACGCGGGCCACCAAGGTGCGGTTCAACGCGTACGTCGGTGATCTCGGTTCTGATCCGGCAGCGGGTGCCGACGCATTGTTCCCGACCACGCCCGAAGCCGAGCGTTCCGTCCTGATCGCCGTTTCGCCCAACCAGCGCACCGTCGAGGTTCGCAGCGGTCGGGCAATCGCCGATCGGGTCACCGATCGTGTTACCCAGCTCGGAGCAACGGCAGCTGTTGCATCCTTCAGTGAAGGCAACCTGATCGACGGACTGATCAGCGCTATCCGCGTTATGGCAGCCGCGATTTCAGCGCCGTAACTGTTTGTCAGACACAGGCCGGTGCCCGCGTCGATTCGTGAGAATCGACGCGGGCACCGGCCTTTCGCATGTCAGCTCGCGTCGAACTTTCGTGCTGCGAGTGAACGAACCACGCCGGCCTGGCCTTCGACGACCAGGCGACGCAACGCGGGAGGGATGTCGCCTTCGAGGAACCGGTCTGCTGCCGCTACGGATTCGTCCGAGATCGACCACGACGGGTAGAGCCCGATGACGACGGTCTGTGCCACTTCGCTCGAGCGTCGTTCCCACACCGCCGCGATATCGGCGAAGTAGCGGGAGACGAAGGGCTCGAGCAATTCGTCCTGGCCTTCGCGAGCGAACCCGCCGATGATCGATCGCGCGGTGATGTTGGGCACGGAGTCGTCGCCGACGACCTTCGCCCAGACCTCTTCCTTGACAGCGGCCTGCGGACGTCCGGCCGCGGCCGCCGCGGCTTGACGAGCGCCCGCAGCGGTCGGGTCACGCTGAGCTTCGGCGTCGATGAACGGAGTTGTGGTTCCTTCGGCGTCGATCTCACCGGCGGCCGCGAGTGCCCCGACGATGCGCCAGCGCAGGTCCGTGTCGACGATCAGGCCGTCGAGCCCAACGGTGGAGGGATCGGCGTCGAGCAATTCGCGCAGTACCTCGGTGTGCCACGGGGAGAGTGCTGCGCCGGTGAGTGCGTTGACGAATGCCAGCTGGTGGTCGGACCCGGCCTCTGCCTCACGTGCGAGTTCGAGCAACCGATTGGCGAAGCTCGCCGCGCCTTCGGCCTCGGCCCAGGCCGGATCTGCGTAGGAGCCGATGGCGGTTTGGGCTTGGAGCAAGAGACGTTGCACCACACCGACTTCGGTCTCCGAACTGATGCCGCGCTCGACCAGCGCGACGAAGTCGCGTGCCTTCAGTTCGGCTTGACGGGTCATTTCCCACGCCGCCGACCAGACCAGGGTGCGGGGGAGTGAGTCGGTGATGTCGCCGACCCGCTCGATCGCCGTCGCCAACGATTCGGGATCGAGTCGCACGGAGCCGTAGGTGAGATCGTCGTCGTTGACCAACACGAGTGCACCGCGGGCGACGCCGACAAGTTCGGGGACATCCGTGCTTTCCGCGGCATCGAGGTCGAGTTCGACGCGATGGCTTCGTACCAACTTGCCGTCGAGGTCGTCGTAGATGCCGATGGCGATCCGGTGGATTCGCCGCTCGCCGGCGCCTGGTGCAGCACCGTCCTGCAGGACGGCGAAGCGGGTGAACTTTCCGTCTGCGTCGACATCGAAGTCGGGGCGCAGGATGTTCAAACCGGTGGTCTTGAGCCACTGCCGACCCCAGTCGGAAAGGTCACGGCCCGAGGACTTTTCGAGTGAGCCCAGCAGATCGTCGAAGGTTGCGTTTCCGAATGCGTGCTCACGGAAGTACTCACGCAGTCCGGCGAGGAACGGCTCGAGTCCGACGTATGCCACCAACTGCTTGAGGACGCTGGCGCCCTTCGCGTACGTGATGCCGTCGAAGTTCACCTCGACGGCGGCCAGGTCCGGAATGTCCGCGGCAATCGGGTGCGTCGACGGCAACTGGTCCTGGCGGTACGCCCACGACTTCTCGACGTTGGCGAACGTCGTCCAGGCGTTCGTGTACTCCGTGGCCTCGGTCTGGCACAGGACCGAAGCGAAGGTCGCGAACGACTCGTTGAGCCACAGGTCGTCCCACCACGCCATCGTGACGAGGTCGCCGAACCACATGTGCGCCATTTCGTGCAGGACCGTTTCGGCACGACGTTCGTACGAGTAGCGGGTCACCTTGGAGCGGAAGACGTAGTCCTCGAGGAATGTCACGGCGCCGGCATTCTCCATCGCGCCGGCATTGAATTCGGGGACGAAGAGCTGGTCGTACTTGCCGAAAGCATAGGGAACACCGAAGTTGCGGTGATAGAAGTCGAATCCCTGCTTGGTCTCGGTGAACAGTCGCTCCTCGTCCATGAACTCGGCCAGCGAAGCGCGGCAGAAGATTCCGAGCGGGATGTCGCCGTGCTCGTCGGAGTAGTTGTCGGTCCACTGCGCGTAGGGACCTGCGATGAGCGCTACCAGGTACGTGCTCATCTTCGGGGTGGTCCTGAAGACGTGCTTGCCGGGATCGGCGGCAAGGGTCTCGACGACCGCGGAGTTGGAGATGACCTTCCACGACGTGGGAGCGGTGACGCGGACGTCGAACGTGGCCTTGAGATCAGGCTGATCGAAGCACGCGAACATGCGCTTGGCGTCGGCCGTCTCGAACTGTGAATAGAGGTAGACGGAGTCATCGGTCGGGTCGACGAATCGGTGCAGTCCCTCGCCGGTGTGGGAGTAGATGCAATCGGCCTCGATGACCAACTCGTTGTCGGCAGCGAGATCAGGCAGGCTGATGCCCGTCGACTCGTCGTAGCCGGAGACGTCGAGCGCGGTGCCGTTGAGGACCGCGGAATGGACTCTGGCCGCGACGATGTCGATGAAGCTGCTTGCTCCGGCCGTGGCGGTGAACGTGACGGTGGTCTTCGAGGAGAACGTCTCCTCGCCGGGTGCGTCTTTGCCGTCGGTGAGATCGAGTTCGATCAGGTAGTTCTCGACGGTCAGGATTGCTGACCGTTGCGCTGCGGTTTCGCGTGTCAGGTTCGGTGCGACCACAAAGATCTCCTCGTAGATGGTGCGGATCTATTACGTCCATCCCATCACGAAGAGAACGACTTCACTCAAGCGGACACTTCTGCCAGCGGAATCTCCGGATCGGCCAACCGCTCCGGATCGACGGGACGCGAAGACGCGACCAATTCCTTGATGGCGTCACCGGCATCCCAGATGTTCACGTTCATGCCGGCGAGCACCTTGTTCGCGGAATCGAGCCAGAATGCCAGGAACTCGCGCTTGTCAACGTCGCCGCGAGTGACGACACTCGAGTAGCCGCCGTGCGGTGCGTGACCTACGTATTCCATTCCGAGGTCGTACTGATCGGTGAAGAAATACGGCATGCGGACGTACTCGGCGGGCCGTCCCAACATGGTCTCTGCGGCCGTCTCGGGTTGGTTGAGTGCGTTTGCCCAGTGCTCCACCCGAATTCGTGCATTCAGAATCGGATGCTGTGCGGCCGCGATGTCACCCACTGCGACCACGTCGGGGTCGCTGCTCTGCAGACCGGCGTCGACGAGAACCCCGTTGTCGACGTCGATACCCGCCTCCGATGCCAACTCGGTGTTCGGCAATGCGCCGACAGCGATCAACACGGCGTCGGCCGGAATCACGGTTCCATCGCTCAAAGTGACGCCCGAGGCGTGACCGCCGTCGACAGAGATTGCGGTGACGTCCGTGCCGGTGCGTAAGTCCACCCCGTTCTGGCGGTGCAGTGCGGCGAAGACCTCACCCATTTCCGGGCCGAGGGTCGATTCGAGCGGAAGTCCGGCATGCTCGAGCACGGTGACGTCGACGTCGAAACCGCGAGCTGACGCGGCAATTTCGAGGCCGATCCAGCCGGCACCGATCACGACGAGCTTCTTGTCGGCGGCCAGGGTGCGCAGCAGCGCGGCGGCCTGATCGACTGTTCGCACGTAGTGAACGCCCTCGGCGTCGGATCCCGGGATGTCGAGGCGCCGCGACCGCGAACCGGTGGCCAAGGCGAGCTTGTCGTAGCTGATCGTGGAACCGTCCGGAAGTGACACGGTGTGCGCAGCGGGGTCGATGGCCGTTGCCGTCGTTCCCGGGCGAAGATCGACATGATGGTCCCGAAACCACTCGCCGTCGTGGACGGTGAATTCGGGGAGTGTCTTCTTGCCTGCGAAGAACTCTTTCGACAGCGGCGGACGCTCGTACGGGAGGTGGTCTTCTTCACTCAATACGGTGATCTCACCGTCGAAATCTCTGTCACGCAGGGCTTCTGCGATCTTTGCGCCCGCGAGCCCGCCGCCGACGATCACGAATCTCCGGTTGGTGCTCATTACTGAACCACTCCTTCGTACTCGTTTCTTTTCGACACTACTGCGATCGGGAGGTGGTTCGGGGGAAAGCGCGGGAAGGATTGCGGGTTCATGATTGTTGCCAGAACGGGAGTATGTCCCCGAACTGATATGACCTGACCGACATGAACTGATAGGGAGTTTCTTCGTGAGCGCAACCTCGAGCAAGACCACGGACACTGCTGACTTCTGGTTCGATCCGCTCTGCCCGTGGTGCTGGATCACCTCACGCTGGATTCTCGAGGCCCAGCAGGTACGCGACATCGAGGCCAAGTTCCACGTGATGAGCCTTGCGGTTCTCAACGAGGGCCGTGACCTTCCCGACGAGTACCGGGAGATGATGACCAAGGCCTGGGGCCCGGTCCGTGTCGCCATCGCTGCAGCGCAGCTGAAGGGTGACGAGATCCTGCTGCCGCTGTACACGGCTATGGGGACGAAGATTCACAACGAGGGCAACAAGGACTTCGCCGACGTCATCAAGTCGTCCCTCGCCGAGGTCGGCCTGCCACCTGAACTGGCCGAGGCCGCCGACACCGACAAGTACGACGAGGCTCTGCGCGAGAGCCACCACAAGGGCATGGACGCCGTCGGACCCGACGTCGGAACCCCGACGATCCATGTCAACGGTGTGGCGTTCTTCGGCCCCGTGCTCTCACGCATCCCGCGCGGCGAGGACGCAGGCAAGGTGTGGGACGGCGCAGTCGCGCTGGCCGGCTACCCCCACTTCTTCGAGCTCAAGCGGACCCGCAACGAGGATCCTCAGTTCGACTGAGCGGCAGTGAGCGCCGGATTTCGGTAGAGCTGACCCGGCCGGAAGAACAGATGCCCTGAGTGCGTGCGGTTGCGAAGCGCAGCCGCACGCCAGGTCAGCACCGGATGCGACGACAAGATGTTGACGAACCACGGGAAGAACCCGGATTCGAGTGTCGCCCGATCGGCCAGTTCGTCGAACCCGACCAGACCCACCAGATACTTTCCCGCGCCTAGGACGCCCATCGCGCCCGGTGCACCCTGCGGACGCATGTGAAAGCCGAAGTTGTCCGCCGTGTACTCCATGGAACGCGACAGCGAAGACCCGATCACCGGAATGTAGTTCGACGCGAACTGTCCCCACTGGCGCCAGTACGACGCATGCCCGGCAGCGATGTGGCCGACCTCGTGGCCGATGATGAATGCGAGCGCATCGGGCTCGCGTGCCTGCCCACCGACTTCGAACAGGTCGCTGTAGACGACGACGAAACGGCGAAATCCGTGCCCCGACGCGAACGCGTTGATCCGTCCGTTCCCCAGCACGACGTAGGCATCCGGCGGAGTTTTCATGCCGAACCGTGCCGCAGCCTCGGCAACGAGCTGATACCCCTCCGGAAACTGTGAAGGCGTCATCTTGATTCCGTTGACCTGTTGCGATCCGTACAGCTGACCTCGCGCGAGGAACAGCAGGATCGGAGCCGCGAGCACCACGAGGATCCACGTCGACAGATCACCCGCAGCGATCAGAACGATCGCCACCACATAAGTGACGACCGTCGTCAGCACCGCGAGCACGAGTAGCGGGATTTCCCACGGGTGGCGAACGGCGTCACTGCCCGGTGACACACGAACGGCGGGTGCAGCGGCCTGGCCGTTGACGGGGTACATGGGCACCACGATAGGTGTGCTCGCGCGGCGATGCGTGTTCCTGAAAGTGTGACGTCGACCCGGGTGCGCCCGGCTGGTCGGGCCTGAGAGAATTGTCGCCATGCGCGTATACCTGGGTGCCGACCATGCCGGATTCGAACGTAAGAACGAGATCATCGAACACCTGAAAGCGAACGGCCACGAGGCCATCGACTGTGGTGCTCACGAGTACGACGCCGTGGACGACTACCCGGCTTTCTGCATCGAAGCCGCAAAGCGCGTCGTCGCCGACGAAGGCAGCCTGGGAATCGTCCTGGGTGGCAGTGGCAACGGCGAGCAGATCGCAGCGAACAAGGTTCCCGGCGCACGGTGCGCCCTCGCTTGGAGCGTCGAAACGGCGAAGCTGGCACGTGAGCACAACAACGCTCAGCTGATCGGCATCGGCGGGCGTATGCATTCCCTCGAGGAATCGCTTGCCATCGTCGACGCTTTCCTCGCCACCGCATGGTCGGGTGAAGAGCGCCACCAGCGTCGTATCGACATCCTGTCCGAGTACGAGAAGACCGGCGTCGCACCGGCTCTGCCGCAAGCCTGATCCGAAAGTTGTTCCGTGCCTGAAGGTCATACCCTGCACCGGCTGGCACGGTTGCATGCCCGCAAGTTCGTCGGTTCACCGGTCCGCGTCCTCAGTCCGCAAGGCAGATTCGCCGAGGACGCGCGCCTGGTGGACGGACACGTACTCACGTCCTCGGATGCCTGGGGAAAGCACCTCTGGCACACGTACGACAACGGTCTGACAGTTCACGTACACCTCGGGTTGTACGGAAAGTTCACCGACGCCGCCCTGCCGATGGAAGAACCGGTAGGTCAGGTCCGGATGCGTATGGTCGGTGCCGATTTCGGCACCGACCTTCGTGGTCCCACCGCCTGCGAAGTCCTGCTACCTCCTCAGGTCGCCGCGATCGAGGCCAGACTCGGGCCGGACCCACTGCGCCGCGACGCGGATCCAGAGAAGGCCTGGTTGCGAATCTCCAAGTCCAAGACGGCAATCGGCGCCCTGCTGATGGACCAGGCGGTCCTGGCGGGTGTCGGCAACGTCTATCGCGCCGAACTTCTCTTTCGTCACGGAATCAACCCTGAACGACCGGGGAATCTCGTCTCTCACGGCGAGTGGACCGCCATGTGGGCAGACCTAGTCGAATTGATGAAAGTCGGCGTCAGACGCGGGAAGATGCACGTCGTTCGCGCCGAGCACGACAACGGAGATCCGGCGTACGCGAAGGATCGTCCGCGTACCTATGTCTACAGAAGAGCAGGATCGCCGTGCCGCGTGTGCGGCACACCGATCCTGCATTCCGTCATGAAGGCACGAAACCTGTTCTGGTGCCCGGTCTGTCAGTCGGCTTAGAAGTCGAAGCCGCCGAAGTCCCCGCCGCCCCCGAAATCCATTCCGCCTCCGTCGCCACCAGACCAGTCGCTTCCGCCGTCAGCGGTGTAGTCCGTGTTGTCGATACTTCCTTGGTCGGCGCCGGGATCACCGGCGTCCATACCCTGATCTCCCGAGTCACCGGAGCCTGTGTCGGCGCCGGGATCGCCACCCTGGGCGAAAGCCTCTGCGCCGTAAGGAACCCCGGCCATGCCGGAGAACATGGTCGAGAACAGCATCATCGAACCCAGACCCCAGGCGCCGGCGACGAGTGCAGGCTTCCACCAGGGTTCGGAGTACCAGCCGGCCGGGACCGGGCGTCCGGCGACTCGGCCACCGGGGTAGTAGTTGGGTGTGTGCGACGACGGATTGGGTGATGCGGCGACCTTGCGGCCCTCGAATTCGACCTCACGGTCTTCGGTGACCGAACCGGCAGCCTTCTGTCCGTCGATGGAAGGAACTTCCGGTCCCGGATCCATGCCCATCGCCACCCGTGCCGCGCGGATGTAGTAAAGCCCTTCCAGTGCAGTCTGTTTCGCGAGACGTGCTTGGACCGGCGTTGCGGCCTGATCGATCTGCGAGCCTGCGGCGTTGTACCGTTCGGCCGCGTCGGCGAGGGCTTGGCGCGACGCGTCGTCACTGCCGGTCAGGTTGTAGACCTGACCGCCGAGGCGTTCGATCGCCTGCCGGGCATCGGCTTTCGCATCGTCGAGTTGTGTTGCGCTGTGGCCGGAACCGCGTTGCTGGCTTTTCATGACCAGAAATACGACTACGGCCAGAACGACGAGTATGAGAAGAATCGTGGTCACGAGTGGCCTCCCGAGCAGAATCGATCCGGACAACTCCAGGATACGGACCGCAGGGGAGTGGTCTGAGTGGACAAAGTCGGAATACAGAAAATCCGCACCGGCTGGGCCGATGCGGATCTTTTGTGGAGTTTCCCTCCTGATGGAGGGGATGACGGGAATCGAACCCGCGTGATCAGTTTGGAAGACTGAGGCTCTACCATTGAGCTACATCCCCGTGCATACGACAACTCGGGATCGCCGTGTTCGTCGTCTGCGATACGAAACTGTACCCAATGCCCCACCGGATTTCATAATCGGGGGGTCGGAGAAGTTCGAGACCGTCGTTCACCTGGGGAATTGGCGAATTGCTCGGCGAGTCGGGGTGTCTCGGCCGCAGGCGCGACTTCTGATTCCGGCTCTGAATGGCAGTTGAGGCAAGGCTGTATGTGGCTGCCGTATGTGGCTGCCGTCGGATGACATACTGACGGGGTCGACAGCCGGGCCGTGTACAAATGGCGGTCGGGTTCGTGAGAGAGTAGTGAGCGCGATAGGGTTGTGCGCGGTCACCGATGGTGGCTGCCTTTGTGGCCCGCTGTCTTAGTGGCCTCGGATGGCCGTATCGTGTGTTTCATGTGATCGGAAACGGGATGTAGCGCAGCTTGGTAGCGCATCCGCTTTGGGAGCGGAGGGTCGCAGGTTCAAATCCTGTCATCCCGACAAGTACGTACATGGCACTTCACCTCCAGTAAGTCCGGGAGTGAAGTGCCGCGCCAGACAGCAGTACCGAACACACAGCACTACCGAACACACAGCAGTACCGATTCAACACAAGTTGTGAGCAAGACCAGACGAAGGAGCGAAGTTTCGTGAAGAGCACCGTCGAGCAGCTCAGCCCGACGCGAGTCCGTATCAACGTTGAGGTGCCCTTCGCGGAACTCAAGTCTGATTTCGACAAGGCCTACAAGGCCCTCGCGCAGCAGATTCGTCTCCCCGGCTTCCGTCCCGGCAAGGCTCCGGCCCGCCTCCTCGAAGCGCGTGTCGGTCGCGGCGCTGTGCTCGAGCAGGTCGTCAACGACGCTCTGCCGTCGCGTTACTCCGAGGCTGTCACCAGCGCCGGCGTGAAGGCCATCGGCCAGCCCGAGATCGAGGTCACCAAGATCGAAGACGGCGAACTCCTCGAGTTCACCGCCGAGGTCGACGTGCGCCCGGAGATCGAGCTCCCTGACTTCAGCTCCATCAACGTCGAGGTCGATCCGATCGAGATCACCGACGAAGCCATCGAAGAGCAGCTGCTTTCGCTGCGTCAGCGTTTCGGCACCCTCACCGGCGTCGACCGCGCAGTCGAGGACGGCGACTTCGTCTCCATCGACCTGTCGGCCACCGTCGACGGCGAGAACGTTGCCGAGGCAACCGCGAGCGGACTGTCGCACGAGGTCGGTTCGGGCCAGCTCATCGAGGGCCTCGACGAAGCCATCATCGGCCTCAAGGCGGGGGAGTCCAAGGACTTCACGTCGACGCTGGTCGCCGGCGAGTACGCAGGCAAGGAAGCTGTTGTCACCGTGACCGTGCAGACGGTCAAGGAGCGCGAGCTTCCGGCTGAGGACGACGAGTTCGCTCAGCTCGCCAGCGAGTTCGACACCCTGGAAGAACTGAAGGCTGACCTCCGTGAGCGCGTCGCACGCGTCCGCAAGGTCGAGCAGGCCGGTCAGATCCGCGACAAGGTTCTCGAGCAGCTGCTCGAGACCGTCGAGGTTCCGTTGCCGGAGGCCGTCGTCAAGGCTGAGGTCGACGCTGCACTGCACGACGCCGTTCACGGTCTCGATCACGACGAAGAGGCACTGAACAAGCTCCTCGAAGAGCAGGGCAGCAGCCGCGAAGAGTTCGACAAGGATGCACAGGAAGCCGCTGAGCGCTCCGTCAAGACGCAGCTCTTGCTCGACTCGATTGCCGATGCGGGCAACGTCACCGTCGGTCAGGACGAGCTCACCGAGCGCATCCTGTTCCAGGCGCAGCGTTACGGCATGGCTCCTGAGCAGTTCATCCAGCAGATCCAGCAGGCCAACCAGCTCGGCGCCGTCTTCGCAGACGTCCGTCGTGGCAAGGCTCTCGCGTCCGTCGTCGAGTCGGCCGGTGTCAAGGACACCTCCGGCGCAGTTGTCGACACCGCAGAGCTGTTCGGCAGCAGTGAGGCCGAAACCGAAGCGGACGAGTCTGATTCCGCCGAGAGCGAAGACAAGTAAAAACGCAGGCGGACGGGTGTTTTCACCACGATCGACTGCACTGAGTTTTCCGCTTTGAGCGAAGTAGGGCGGCACCGGGACTCCGGTGCCGCCCTACTTCGTTACTGTCTGTGTCAGTAGAAGTGTTTCGCATAGACGATCCACCGCACAAGTAGATCCACATAGAAGGCAGGTACCGTGACTTCCAATCACCTGGAGACTTTGCAGAGTCCCGCCATGACTTCAGCGACCGCTGGGTTGAACCTCAGCGACTCGGTGTACGAGCGCTTGCTGCGAGAGCGCATCATTTTCCTCGGTACCCAGGTCGACGACGACATCGCCAACAAGCTGTGCGCACAGATCCTGCTGCTCTCGGCCGAGGACCCGACGCGAGACATCTCGCTCTACATCAACTCGCCCGGTGGATCCGTGACCGCAGGTATGGCGATCTTCGACACGATGCAGTTCGCCGAGTGCGACATCGCCACCTTCGGCATGGGCCTTGCGGCGTCGATGGGTCAGTTCCTGCTCTCGGCAGGCACCAAGGGCAAGCGCTACGCACTGCCTCACGCCCGCATCATGATGCACCAGCCGTCCGCCGGCATCGGTGGTTCCGCCAGTGACATCGCGATCATGGCCGAGCAGTTCAAGCACACCAAGCGCGAAATGGCCGAGCTGATTGCTCAGCACACCGGCCAGACGGTCGAGCAGATCACCGCGGACTCCGATCGTGACCGTTGGTTCACGGCGAAGGAAGCTCTCGAGTACGGCTTCGTCGACCACGTCGTCTCCCGTGCGAATCAGGCCGGCGGCACCGGCAACTGAGCCGGTTCGCCCGTCCTTTCGCTGCCCAATTCATACTTTGGAGAACTGATGACCAATCTTTTCGGAGCTAACTCGCTGGGCGGCCAGGCGCCGTCGGGCCCCCAATCGCGTTACATCCTGCCCCAGTTCACGGAGCAGACCAGCTACGGCGTCAAGACGTCCGACCCGTACAACAAGCTGTTCGAGGAGCGCATCATCTTCCTCGGCTCGCAGGTCGACGACGTGTCCGCCAACGACCTCATGGCGCAGTTGCTGGTTCTCGAATCGCAGGATCCGGACCGCGACATCACGATGTACATCAACTCGCCCGGTGGTTCTTTCACCGCGCTGATGGCGATCTACGACACGATGCAGTACGTCCGTGCCGACATTTCCACCGTCTGCCTCGGTCAGGCTGCTTCGGCAGCTGCCGTGCTTCTGGCCGGCGGTACGCCGGGCAAGCGCTTCGCGCTCCCCAACTCGCGCATTCTGATCCACCAGCCGGCTACGGGCGGCATCCAGGGTCAGGTTTCCGATCTGGAGATCCAGGCTGCGGAGATCGAGCGTATGCGTCGGCTCATGGAGAGCACGCTGTCGCTGCACACGGGTAAGGATCCGGAGACCATCCGCGTCGACACCGATCGCGACAAGATCCTCACGGCCGAGCAGGCCAAGGAGTACGGCATCATCGACGACGTGCTGGCTTACCGGAAGCTCAGCGCACAGAAGTAGTCGATTTCCGCCTCGTGCCGAGGATCTGTTACCCGATTCCCGACACGAGGCGGACACGTCGAGAAGTGCCTGGTGGAGCGCTTGCCAGGCTGAAATCTCGACTCTTTTCTTTTTTATCCGCAGACGAAACGCCGAGAACAGGTCGACCCCGTTCGGGATCTGCGGGTACCGTCACTTCACGGGCTGGTTCTCGACCGGCGTTCTGCGATTGTTCGACCAGATTTGTTCGATCAGTTTGTCTGATCTGACAACTACCGAAGTACTGCGGAGCGTCTCGACCGATCGAGTGGCGGCGAGTGCACGTACATGATGGAAAGTAGGGACCTCACGAGATGGCACGCATCGGCGACGGCGGGGATCTGCTCAAGTGCTCTTTCTGCGGTAAGAGTCAGAAGCAGGTCAAAAAGCTCATTGCAGGACCCGGGGTGTACATCTGCGACGAGTGCATCGACCTCTGCAACGAGATCATCGAAGAGGAATTGGCCGAATCGAGCGAGGTCAAGCTCGACGAGCTTCCCAAGCCTGCGGAGATCCGAGAATTCCTCGAGAACTACGTCATCGGTCAGGACTCCGCCAAGCGGACGTTGGCCGTGGCCGTCTACAACCACTACAAGCGCATTCAGGCCGGCGACAAGGGCCGTGACGCGCGGGGTGAGACGGTTGAGCTCGCGAAATCCAACATCTTGATGCTCGGCCCCACCGGCTGTGGCAAGACGTATCTCGCTCAGACTCTCGCGAAGATGCTCAACGTCCCGTTCGCCATCGCTGACGCGACGGCGTTGACCGAGGCCGGTTACGTCGGTGAGGACGTCGAGAACATTCTGCTCAAACTGATTCAGGCTGCCGACTACGACGTCAAGCGCGCCGAGACCGGAATCATCTACATCGACGAGGTCGACAAGATCGCCCGTAAGAGCGAGAACCCGTCGATCACGCGTGACGTCTCCGGCGAAGGCGTTCAGCAGGCGTTGCTGAAGATCCTCGAAGGTACGCAGGCAAGCGTCCCGCCGCAGGGTGGCCGTAAGCATCCGCACCAGGAATTCATTCAGATCGACACCACGAACGTGCTGTTCATCGTCGCGGGCGCTTTCGCAGGTCTCGAGCGGATCGTCTCCGATCGTGTCGGCAAGCGCGGTATCGGATTCGGTGCCGAGGTTCGGTCGAAGGCGGAACTGGATACGGTCGATCGTTTCGCCGAGGTCATGCCGGAGGATTTGATCAAGTTCGGTCTGATTCCAGAGTTCATCGGCCGTTTGCCGATGATCGCGTCGGTGACCAACCTCGACAAGGAATCGCTCGTTCAGATCTTGTCGGAGCCCAAGAACGCTCTCGTCAAGCAGTACCGTCGCCTGTTCGACATGGACGGCGTCGAGCTCGAGTTCACCGAAGAAGCGCTCGACGCTATCGCCGATCAGGCGATCTTGCGTGGAACCGGCGCTCGTGGCCTGCGCGCCATCATGGAAGAGGTTCTTCTTCCCGTGATGTACGACATTCCCAGCCGTGACGACGTCGAAAAGGTGGTCGTCACCGCGGAGACCGTCAACGACAACGTACTTCCGACCATCGTTCCGCGTAAGCCGGAACGTGGCGAGCGTCGCGACAAGACGGCGTAGAACTTCAAAACGACTGTGGCCCGGTATCTCTCGCGAGATGCCGGGCCACAGTGGTTCGTGCAACACAGTGGTTCGTGCAACACAGTGGTTCGTGCAACACAGTGGTTCGTGCAGGATGTCTGTCGGGTATTCGGCTAGATCGGGTTGCCGAGTTCCTTGAGGGGAGTGCGGAACGTCTCCTTGGCGGTGAACGCCGAGAGCGCGCAGATGACGCAGGCCACCGAAGTCAGAATGGCAACGGGCATCCAGTGTGTCTTGTCGCCGCCCATGAGGGCGTTGCCGATGGCGGGGGCAAAGCCTGCGAGGGCGAAGCCGACCTGGGTGCCGATCGCAATGCCCGAGTAGCGGACCTTGGTGTTGAACATCTCGGAGTAGAACGACGGCCAGATGGCATTCGGGGCAGCGTAGAAGACGGACATCAATCCGATTGCGGCGAGGAAGATCAGGGGAACGTTGCCGCTGGCGATTGCGCCGAAGTACACGTAGATGAACACCGCGCTACCGAGGGCGCCACCGATGAACAGCGGCCTGCGACCGATCCGGTCGGAGAGCATCGCCCAGGCGGGCTGACTGAGCAGGGCTACGGCGTTGGCTGCGATGGCAACCCAGAGCATGGTCGACTTCGGAATCCCCACTTCTTCGGTGGTGGCGAAAGCGAGACCGAAGACGGAGAAGATGGTCGAGACGACGGCGATGAAAGCGCAGCAGATCACGCGAATCAGATTTGCGCTGTGGGTGCGAAGAAGATCGGCAACAGGCAATTTGGCGACGGTCTTGGATTCCTGCTGCTCGGTGAACTCTTCGGGCTCTTCGAGCTTGAGACGCATGATGTATGCCGCGACCAGAACGATCAGGCTGCCCCAGAACGGGATTCGCCAGCCCCACGTGTAGAGGATGTCGTCGGGGAGCGCGGCGATGGGCAGGAATACGAGGCTGGCGAGGATGAAGCCGGCCTGGGTGCCGTTGAGGGTCCAACTGCAGAAGAACGCGCGTCGGCCTTCGGGGGCGTGTTCGAGCGTCAGTGAGCTGGCACCGCTCTGTTCACCCGCGGCGGAGATGCCCTGAGCGATTCTCATCAGGACAAGAAGGATCGGTGCAAGAACTCCGATCGAATCGGCGCTGGGAATACATCCGATGAGGAAGGTGGCTGCGCCCATCAGAATGAGCGTGAGCAGCATGATCTTCTTGCGGCCGACGCGGTCACCGAAATGGCCGAGGACTACAGCGCCGAGGGGACGCGCGACGTACGCGACACCGAAGGTGGCCAGCGAAAGCAGAGCCGCATGTCCGCTGTCCGGGAAGAACACCGTGGGGAAGATGAGCGCAGCGGCGGAGGCGTAGATGTAGAAGTCGTAGTACTCGAGCATGCTGCCGAGAAACGACGATGTTGCGGCGCGCTTGACCTTGGTCGTATCCGGCCTGGCCAAGGATCCTGCCTCGGGGCCGGACGGTGTAACCGTGCTAGCTGACATGCTCATCTCCTGGGTGGAAGCGTCGTGGAGGCTCTACATCCGCCGATGGTGTTCGTCGAGAGTGTTCGTATCGAGAACGTCTGTGCGGAGAGCGATACAAGGAATGTAACCGACGCCACAGCAACTACACAAGATTATTAACCAAATAGTTCATAAAAATCTACTGGCGGTCACGCTGCTCGTCGAAACCGCAGTTCAGGGAGTTAGGGGGCCGGCTGTGCTGCGGCCGCCACCAACTGCTCCACCTGTTCCTCGGTGATGCCAAGGCCGAAGGTGGCGAGTTTTCCGAGCGGCATCGAGCCTGCGAGTGCCATCATCTCTGGGCTGACCGCCTGTGCGCCGTCGCCCGCTGCGGCAGCCATGGCGGTGCCGAGAACTGCGCTGCCGACGGGATGGGCGAGCCATTCGCCGATGGTCGACATGGCGTCGAGCGTGCCGACGCCGACGTTCCCGGCCAGGGTGATCGTGTCGGTGGTTGCGATGTCCCGAGACGAGAAGCCGACGCGGATCTCGTAGTCGCCGGCCTCGATCGCCCAGTCCTGCGCCGCGACGGACCAATAGGCAAATGCCCTGCTGTCGAGCGTGATGGTCACAGTCGCGGATTCGTCGGGGTCGAGGTGGACCTTGGCAAAGCCTTTCAATTCCTGCGCGGGTCGATCGATGCTTGCCGAGGCGTCGTGGACGTAGACCTGAACGACGCTGCTGCCCGATCGGTCGCCGCTGTTGCGCACGGTGACGGTCACTTCGGCGGAGTTCTCACCGGCCTCGACGGAGGTATCGGTGATGTCGAAGGTGGTGTAGCTCAGCCCGAACCCGAACGGGTACGCCACTTCGCGCAGCGCGGAGTCGTAGTAGCGGTATCCCACGTACAGGCCTTCGCCGTAGCGGACGTGCTGCTGTGATCCCGGGAAATACAGATACGACGGATTGTCGTGGAGGCGAAGCGGAATGGTCTCCGTCAGGCGCCCGGACGGATTCGTGATGCCGAACAGAAGATCGGCAATCGCAGAGCCGCCGGCCTGGCCGAGTAGCCAGCCCTCGAGGATTGCGGCGGCATGATCTTTCCAAGGCTCGATCGAAACCACCCCGCCGTTGGCGAGCACGACAACAGTGTTCGGATTCGCTCCGTGCACCGCTTCCAGTAGGGCAATCTGATCGGCGGGTAGATCGATGTCGGTCCGGTCGAATCCTTCGGATTCGGTGGCGGACGGTAGTCCGAGGAACAGCACGGCGACGTCAGCGCGGCGTGCGGCGTCGACAGCCTCGGTGACCATGTCGTCGTCCGGAGTGCCGTCGAAGGTGAAGCCCGGTGCGAAGGTGACGCGGTCGGCGCCTTCGAGGTCGAGGATCGCGTCCAAGGCATTGTCGAGCTTGGTTGGAACCACCTGTGAACTGCCGGCCCCCTGGTACCGCGGGCTGCACGCGAATTCGCCGATCACCGCGACAGTTTGCCCGCCGGGGGTCAGCGGCAGTAGTTCTCCGTCGTTGGCCAGCAAGACAGCGGACTCCGCTGCAGCGGTCCGTGCCAGTGCGTGGTGACGCTCGACGTCGTACGTGTGGCCCTCGGTGCGCGCGGCGGCGGTGCGTTTCACCAGCGTCGACAGTCGTTCGGCGGCAGTGGTGAGCACGGATTCGTCAAGGTCGCCGCCGCGCACGGCGTCGACGATCTGGGTATCGGTTCCGGTCGGCGGCATTTCCAGGTCGAGGCCCGCGGCGAGTGCCGCCACGCGGTCGTTGACCGCTCCCCAGTCCGAAACGACGAGGCCGTCGAAGCCCCACTGTTCGCGGAGTACCTCGGTGAGCAGCCAATGGTTCTGGCTCGCGTACACACCGTTGATCTTGTTGTACGAGCACATGACCGTCGTCGGGGCCGCAGTCTTGACGGCGTATTCGAAGCCGGCCAGATAGATCTCGCGCAGCGTCCGTTCGTCGACGTCGGCACTGACTCTCATCCGGTCGTGTTCTTGGTTGTTGGCAGCGAAGTGCTTGAGCGAGGTTCCGACGCCGCGAGACTGGATGCCGGTGATCAGCGCTGCCGCGACGCGGCCGGAGAGGAATGGGTCCTCGGAGACGTATTCGAAATTCCTGCCACACAAGGGTGATCGTTTGATGTTGATGCCTGGGCCGAGGAGGACCGAGACCTGTTCGGCTTTGGCTTCGTCGCCCAGAGCCTCACCGACCTGGCGGATGAGGTCGAGGTTCCACGACGAGCCCAACCCGACCGCCGGTGGGAAACATGTCGCTGGAACGCTGTGGCCGAGTCCGAGTGCATCGCCGCCCTCGGGTTGTTTCCGGACTCCGTGCGGACCGTCGGTCAGGAGTATCGATTCGATTCCGGGAACGGACTGGCTGTGCCAGAAATCCGAGCCCGACGTCAACGACGCCTTCTCCTCGAGTGAAAGCCCGTCTACGTAATTCTCGGTCACGTCATTCCTCCCGGTGGCAGCTGTGAGTTCCACTCACCACCGTAGGGGGATTTTTCGGACTTCGGGGTGGGTCAGGACGGCGCCTTCGAGGTCAAGAACGCAACAACCATGTCGCCGAGCATTGTTCGAAGATGCTCACGATGCGTCGAGTCGGTCAGATCGCGGTCGAAGAGCGCTTTGAAGGTGTAACGATTGGCGATACGAAAGACGCAGTAACTGCTGATCAACATGTGAATATCGAGAGCATCTACGTCGGAGCGGAATGCTCCCGACTGCTGTCCGTCGTGGAGGATCTGCGAGACCAGGTCGGCGGCGGGGGCGCCGAGACCGCTGAGTAGCTCGGATTTCTCGATGTGCTCACCGCGGAGCATGTTCTCGTTGGCTACCAGCCGAATGAAGTTCGGGTGTTGTTCGTGGTGGTCGAAGGTGAGTTCGGCCAAGGCGCGGACCGCTGCGGTGGGGTTCAACCCCTCGAGGTCGAGTTCGCGTTCCTGTGCGCGAATGACGCTGTACGCATGCTCGAGGACGGACTTGTACAGCCCTTCCTTGTCGGTGAAGTAGTAGTAGATCATGCGCTTGGTGGTGTGAGTCTTGGTTGCGATCTCGTCCACTCGGGCGCCGGCAAAGCCTTTGTCGGCAAACTCCTCGGTGGCGACGGCGATGATGTTCACCCTGGTCAGATCGCTGTTTCGGCGTCGTTTCTCCGGCTTCGACACCACGGAGTTCACTGACTGCTCGGAAACCATGTGCTCACTCTATCTGTCAGCAGTTTGTCGACTTTGCTTGTCGAGTCCGCGTCGGGGGAGTAACGTCCAGTGAACTAACTCACTAGTTCGTACATTAGTTTCGAGCGTCAACCCCGAGGTGCCCCTGATGACTTCATCTCTACCGGTTCTGGTCCTCAACGGGCCCAACTTGAATTTGTTGGGCCAGCGCCAACCGGAGTTCTACGGGAGAGACACGCTGGACGACGTGGTTTCCCGCTGTGTAGCGGCGGCCGAGAAGTTCGGGGCGATGGTCGAGGCAAAGCAGTCGAACCACGAGGGCCAACTGATCGATTGGATCCACGAGGCCAGGGGAAACGTTGCGGGCATCGTCATCAATCCCGGTGGGTACTCGCACACCTCCATTGCGTTGCGTGACGCTCTGGTCACACTCGATGCCCCTGTCGTGGAGGTGCACATCAGCAACATCCATGGCCGCGAAGAATTCCGTCACCACTCCTACGTGTCCGGGATCGCCGACGCTGTCATCTGCGGATTGGGAATCGACGGTTACAGCGCCGCAGTCGAATTCGTCTGCGTCCGAGAAGGGAAGAACTGATGAGTGATTCGATCCTCTGCGGTCTGATCGGCACCGGCATCGGAGCCTCCTTGACTCCGATCATGCACGAGGAGGAAGGGCGCAGACAGGGCCTGCCGTACGTTTACCGCATCCTCGATCTCGATGCGATGGGGATGGCGCCGTCGGACATCGGTGAACTTCTCACCTATGCACGACGTTTCGGGTTCCGCGGCCTCAACATCACTCACCCGTGCAAGCAGTTGGTGATCGAGCACCTCGACGAGCTCTCGCCGGATGCGAGCCGGCTCGGAGCGGTGAACACGGTCCTCTTCGACTCCGGCAAGGCGATCGGACACAACACCGATTGGTCGGGCTTCGGCCGAAATTTCGACGACGGACTTCCCGGAGCACAGCTCGATCGTGTCGTGCAGCTCGGTGCCGGCGGAGCTGGTGCGGCGGTTGCCTATGCCGCGCTCAACCGTGGCGTCGGGACGCTGACGTTGGTCGATTCGAGCCTGCCTCGCGCGCAGGAACTTGCACAAACCTTCGCGCAGCAGTTTCCGGCGCAGGTTGTCGAGGCGCGGCACACGAGCGACCTCGCCGAAGTGCTCGGCAAGGCAAACGGATTGATCCACGCGACGCCGATGGGAATGGCGGCTCATCCCGGAATGGCATTCTCGCCGGATCTGCTTCGCCCTGATCTGTGGGTGGCCGAAATCGTCTACCGTCCACTCGAAACCGAACTGTTGCGTCAGGCAAGGTTGATCGGAGCCCCGACGCTCAGCGGAGGCGGAATGACTGTCTTCCAGGCCGTCGACGCGTTCCGGATCTTCACGGGCATCGAGCCCGACAGTAAGCGGATGCTCACGCACATGACGGAACTTGTACACGGCGAACAGACTGCGGCAGCGCTGTGAGTGCCCCGGTCCGGACGTCGATCGCGACGGTATCGCTCAGTGGCACTCTCGAGGAGAAGCTCGACGCCATCGCTGCTGCCGGCTTCGACGGCTTCGAGGTGTTCGAGCCGGATTTTGTTGCTTCGCCGTGGTCCCCGAAGGAATTACGAACGAGGGCTGCGGATCTGGGCTTGACCCTCGATCTGTATCAGCCGTTCCGTGACTTCGACACGGTGGACGAGGCCCAATTTGCTCGGAATCTTGTTCGAGTGCAACGCAAATTCGAGCTCATGGATCAACTGGGGTGCGAGACGCTCCTGGTGTGCTCCTCGCCCCTGCCGACCGCGAGTCACGATGACGGTCAGTTGACAGAGCAATTCGGAGCTCTCGCCGAACTGGCGTCCGAGCACGGCAAGAAGGTTGCCTATGAGGCGCTCGCGTGGGGTGCCCACGTCAACACGTACGGCCATGCGTGGCAGATCGTCGAGGGCGTCGACCATCCTTCGCTCGGTACCTGTCTGGACAGCTTTCACATCCTCTCGCGCGGTGACGATCCCGCCGGAATTCGCGAGATTCCCGGCGAGAAGATCTTCTTCCTCCAGTTGGCGGACGCTCCGTTCTTGGCGATGGACATCCTCCAGTGGAGCCGGCATCACCGAAACTTCCCGGGGCAGGGCAGCTTCGATCTCAATGCGTTCGCTCAGCATGTCTACGCCACCGGTTACGACGGACCGTGGTCGCTCGAGATCTTCAACGACGTATTCCGCCGCGCCGACACCCAGCGGACGGCAATCGACGCTCATCGGTCGCTCCTGCATCTGGAAGAACAGGTCGCCGCCGCGAACCCTGCCGCCGGTGGACCCACGCTGTTCACCGCCCCGGAGCGCACCCCGCTCGAAGGAATCGTGTCTCTGCGAATCGCGGCGGGTCCGGCGAAACAGGACCAGGTGCACTCGATGCTCTCCCGCGTCGGTTTTCATCTTGTCGGACGGCACCACGATCACGATTTGCAGTTGTGGCGGCACGGACCGCTCACCGTTGCCGTGGATGCGACTGCGGGCACGGTGTGGACGGCGCCCGGGCTGCCTGCGGATCTACCGGTTCTCACTCAGATCGGCATCCGGGCAACCGAACCCGAGGTGTGGGGAGAGCGCGCTCTGGCTCTCGAAGTGCCGGCGACGCGCGTGCAGTTGCCGGGGTCGAGCGACGAGAACTCCGAGGTACCGGACGTCGTACGCCTGAAGGTCACCGATGCGACATCGATCGACCTTCGTGGCCCCGGCAGCGCTGCAGCGTGGGAATCGGCATTCGAGATCTACCCGCTGCCCGCCGAGCGCAATCGTGAACAGGGCGCAGTGTTCACCGGGATCGACCACGTGGCACTGGCGGTTCCGGCCGAGAGTTGGGACGGCATCATGCTGCTCCTGCGGTCCGTGTTCGAGATGCAACCACACGAGGGGCAGGACGTCACCGATTCTGTCGGCCTCATGCGAAGCCAGGCGCTCACGCTCGTTCAGGACGGTGACGGACATACCCTGCGCATCTCGCTGAACATGGTGGAGGGAAGTCGAAGTGGGCTGCCGACGGTCCGTCGCGGCGGCGTCAGCCACGTCGCCTTCGCGTGTGAGAACATCTTCGGTGCCGCTGCGTCCATGCAGGACTGGGGATTTGCTCCGCTACCCATTTCCCCGAACTACTACGACGATCTGGACGCGCGTTTCGGACTGAATCCGGAACTGCTCGACCGGATGCGCAGCACCGGAATTCTTTACGACGCGGACGCTCACGGCGAGTTCTTCCACCTGTTCACCCCGACCGTCGGGGGAGACCTGTTCTTCGAGGTCGTGCAGCGGGTGGGTGGATACGAGGGCTACGGGGAAGTCAACTCCGCTGTGCGACTGTCGGCTCAGTTGCGTGCGAGTTCGACGTGACCTCGACTCGGTGCGGGTGCGAGTAGACGTTCATCGAATCGCCGCGGATGAAACCGGCGAGAGTCAGCCCGGACTCCTGCGCTAGTTCCACGGCCAGCGACGACGGCGCGGAGACAGCACCGAGGATCGGAATGCCGGCCATGACCGCCTTCTGGACGAGTTCGAACGACGCCCGACCGCTGACGATCAAGATCGTGTCGTAGAGGGGCACTCGGCCGTCGGTGATGGCCCAACCGATCACCTTGTCGACGGCGTTGTGACGGCCGACATCCTCGCGCAGTGCCAGGAGTTCGCCGGTGTCGGTGAACAATCCGGCCGCGTGCAGGCCACCGGTGCGCTCGAAGATCCGTTGGCTCTCCCGCAGTGTGACCGGCATGGCCGACAGGATGGTCGAGGTGACGGAAGTCGTGTCACCGACCAGCGGATGTCGCGTCGTGGTTCGGACGGCGTCGAGCGAGGTCTTGCCGCACACGCCGCACGCGGAACTGACGACGGTGTTCCGATCGGTGGTGTGGTCGGGCAACGGCACTCCGGGAGCGAGAGCGATGTCGAGGACGTTGTACGTGTTCGCACCGGATTCGTCGACGCCGTCGCAGTAGCGGACGACGCTCACGTCGTCGCGGGTGGCGATGACACCTTCGCTGAGAAGGAATCCGTGCACGAGATCGACGTCGTTGCCGGGGGTCCGCATCGTCACTGCCAGCACCTGACCGCCCACTCTCATTTCGAGTGGTTCCTCGACGGCCAGCGTGTCGGGGCGCGTGACGACCCGATCACCCGAGATTCGAACGACCGGTGTTCGTGCGGTGACTCGTCCCATCTCAGGCGCCCGATGCTTCGAGTCGAACGGTGACGGCCTTCGACACCGGCGTGTTCGACTTGGCTGCAACGTGTTCGAGGGGAACGAGCGGATTTGTCTCGGGGTAGTACGCCGCAGCATTGCCGCGCGGGGTGTCGTAGGAGACGATGCGGAATTCCGTGACCCGACGCTCTTCGAGTGTGCCGTCGGGTGTTGTCCACTCGGACACGATGTCGACGAGATCGCCGTCACGGAATCCGAGCGCGGTGATGTCTTCGGCGTTGACGAGGATGACTTTGCGTCCGCCCTTGATGCCGCGGTATCTGTCGTCGAGGCCGTAGATCGTGGTGTTGTACTGGTCGTGGCTGCGCATCGTCTGCAGAATCAGGCGCCCACTCGGAGTGGGTATCCAGTGCAGGTCGTTCACGCCGAAGTTGGCTTTGCCGGTGTGCGTGCGGAACTCACGCGAGTCACGCGGCGGGTGGGGGAGTTGGAATCCGTCTGGCTCTCGAACGCGGGAGTTGTAGTTTTCGCAGCCTGGCACTACCCGTGAGATGGAATCGCGGATCAGATCGTAGTTGCCCTCGAAGGCCGACCAGCGGACGGAGTGATCGTTGCCGAGTAGTTCGCGGGCGAGTTGGCAGATGATGGCGACTTCGCTACGCAGGTAGGGGCTGACCGGTGTGAGGCGTCCGCGCGACAGGTGCACCATGGACATCGAATCCTCCACGGAGACAAGCTGCTTTCCGCCGGCTTGGACGTCGAGGTCGGTGCGTCCGAGGGTGGGGAGGATGATCGCGGTCTGCCCGTGGACCACGTGACTGCGGTTCAGCTTGGTGGACACCTGCACGGTGAGTTCGCATTGACGCAACGCTGTTTCAGTCGCTGCGGTGTCCGGGCTTGCCTGGATGAAGTTGCCGCCCATCGCCATGAAGAAGCTTGCCTTGCCTGCGTTCATGGCGCGGATCGCGTCGACGGTGTCCCATCCGTGCTTGCGGGGACTCGAGATCGAGAACTCGGTATCGAGCGCGGCCAGGAACTCTTCCGGCATCTTTTCCCAGATGCCCATCGTGCGGTCACCCTGGACATTGGAGTGTCCTCGCACCGGACAAACGCCGGCACCGGGTTTGCCCATCATTCCACGCATGAGCAGCAGGTTGACTGCTTCTTCGATGGTGGCGACTCCGTGTGTGTGCTGAGTGATCCCCATGGCCCAGCAGGTGACGGTTCGCTCGGATCGGGCAAGTGCGGCCGCCGTTTCCTCGAGCTGTGCCATCGACAGACCCGTTGCCTCGAGTACCGTGTCGAGATCGACCGCGCGGATGTGCTTCTCGTATTCGTCCCAACCGGCGCAGTACCGGTCGACGAAGGCACGGTCGACGACCGTCCCGGGAGCGCGATCTTCCTGCTCGAGCAGCAGCTTCCCCAGGCCTTGGAACAGCGCCATGTCGCCGCCCAGCCGGATCTGCAGGAACTCGTCCGCGATGTCGACTCCGTGCCCGATCACGCCGGACACCTTCTGTGGATCCTTGAACCTGCGCAATCCCGCCTCGGGCAGAGGATTGATGGCAATGATCTTGGCGCCGTTGCTCTTTGCCTTCTCCAGCGTCGAGAGCATTCGAGGGTGGTTGGTGCCGGGGTTCTGTCCGGCGATGAGGATGAGATCGGCGTTCTCGAGGTCGGGAACTGTCACCGAGCCTTTGCCGATGCCGATGGATTCGGTCAGTGCGCTTCCGGACGACTCGTGACACATGTTGGAACAGTCGGGCATGTTGTTGGTGCCGTAGCTGCGAATCATCAACTGGTAGAGAAACGCGGCTTCGTTGGACGTGCGACCGGAGGTGTAGAACACCGCTTCGTCCGGCGATGCGAGGCCGTTCAGATGTTCGGCGATCAGTGCGTACGCGCCGTCCCAGTCGATCGGCCGGTAATGGGTTGCTCCCGGCGTCAGGACCATCGGGTGCGTCAGTCGCCCCTGCTGTCCGAGCCAGTAGTCGGTCTTGCCTTCGAGATCGGCGATCGAGTGCTCCGCGAAGAATTCGGGTGTGACGGTGCGAAGCGTTGCTTCCTCGGCAACAGCCTTCGCTCCGTTCTCGCAGAATTCGGCGGGCTTGCGATGTCCGGGAGTCTCCGGCCACGCACACCCCGGGCAGTCGAAGCCGTGTCGCTGGTTGAGTCTGGTGAGCGTTCGGGCGGTCCGCAAGGCTCCCATCTGCTCGATTCCTCGTTGCAGCGACACCAGAACGGCCGGAACTCCGGCGGCGTAGTCCTTGGGGTGCGTGACTTCGAGATCCGATTCGTCGATGTCCTTCGAGGGGCCCTGGCGCGTCATGTCTCCATAGTGGCCCGAACGGCGCGGTACTGCCATCGAATGGGCCGGTCGAACTAGCCGGAATGAAGCTTTCATCGGCTAGCCTTACCTACCGAACCAGCAGACTTTAAGGGGTAGGAACATGGATCGAACGGACGCAGGTCGGCTGACCCGGCGCGGATTTCTGATCGGCACGTCGGGAGCGTTGCTGGCATTCGCCGCAGCCTGCTCCAGTTCGAACGACGAGGACACACCTCCCAGCGGTGACTCTGCGGAATCGATCACCCACAAGTTCGGGGCTACGGAGTTGCCCAAGGATCCGCAGCGGATCGTCAGTGTCGGATACAACGATCAAGATGCGATCCTGGCGCTCGGTGGGACCTTGGTCGGAACCTTCGACTGGTACGGCGATTACCCCTACGGAGTGTGGCCCTGGGCGCAGCCGCTGCTGAACGGGGCGACTCCCGAGATCATCGGAACTGCGGGCACCACCATTCAGATGGAGAAGGTCGCTGCCACGACACCCGACCTCATTGTCGGCACCTACTCCGGGCTCACTCAGGCGCAATACGACAAACTCAGTGCCATTGCGCCGACGGTGGCGCAGCCCAAGGAGTTCGCGGATTACGGAATCCCCTGGCAGAACCAGACGACCATCATCGGCGAAGCGTTGGGGCAGCAGGGTAAGGCCACCGAGCTGATCGCCGGCGTCGACCAGAAGTTCGCCGACGTGAAGACGGCCAATCCGGCGTTTGCCGGCAAGACCGTTCTGGTCGGCGCGTTGAAGGGGCCGGGGCAGTTCGGGGTCTACGGACCGGAAGACCCGAAGGTGCGGTTCTTCACCGAACTCGGATTCGTGAATCCGCCTGTCACCGATCAGATCACGGGTAACTTCGCCGAGATCAGCACCGAGCAACTCTCGCTCGCGGACGTCGACGTACTCGTCTGGTACGCCGGTGGCGGCTACGGCGACAAGCTTCGCGCGGAGCTGGACAAGACCCCGATCTACCAGGAACTCGACGTCGTGAAGGACGGCCGCGCGATCATTCTGGAAGACGCTGCTGCCGAAGCCATGACGTGGAGCACCGTACTGAGCTTGCCGTACGCGCTCGAACAGATTCCGCCGCGGATTGCGGGCTTGCTCGTCTGATCGGTTCAAGGACAGCGCTGTTCAAAGTCCAGTGATTCGGACAGTCGGCGGTACTCTCGCCTCATGGGTGTACACGTACGGTCGGCTGTCCGATCCGATATTCCGGCACTGTCGGCAGTGTTGGCCGAGGCGTTCGAAGATGATCCCTTGATGGCGTGGATGTTGCCGGACGAGGCCACCAGGGCTGATCGCCTGACGAAACTGTTTGCCGCAGAAGCTCGTTACCACCACCTCGCCGGGGGCGGCGTCGAGGTGGCCACCGACGACAACGGCCTGATCGGCGGGGCAACTCTGTGGGATCCGCCGGGGCGGTGGAAGCAGTCGTGGATTTCCGGGCTCGTGAGCCTGCCCGCAATGGTGCGTGTCTTCGGCAGGGGGCTTCGACACGCGGCCGAGGTCAGCTCCGTTCTCGAAGGAGCACACCCGAATTCGCCGCACTGGTATCTCGCGACCGTCGGGACCGGCAGCGCGGCGCGCGGTGGGGGATACGGCAAAGCGCTGCTGAACTCTCGGTTGGAGCGTTGTGACCGTCAACATGTCGACGCTTACCTCGAGAGCAGCAAGGAATCGAACATCCCGTACTACAACCGCTTCGGTTTCGAAGTGACCCGTGACATCGTCATGCCAGGCGGCGGGCCGACGATCTACGCAATGATGCGTCAACCGCGGGGCGCGTGATACGAACTAGTGGTGACCCAGATTCCCGAGCTCCACGCAGGCACACCGTTCGACGAACTCGACGACTACATCGCTCTGGCCAGGTTGTCCGGCCTGGTGTTGTCACCTGACGGCTCGCTGCTGATCTGCGCGCGCGCCGTTCTCGACGACAAGAGCGCCGAATACGTGTCCTCTTTGTGGGAGATCGACCCGGAAGGCCGGCGTCCTGCGCGTCGGTTGACCTGGGGTTCGACCAGCGAGTCCGGTGCTGCCTTCGCGTTCGACGGCGACGTGCTCTTCACTGCCACGCGAGCCGTGCCGGGCGAGAGTGATCCGCAACCAGCACTCTGGCGCCTACCAGCGGCGGGCGGAGAAGCTCAGCTGCTGATCTCGCGTCCCGGTGGTGTCTCGTCGGTATCAGCGGCGAAGGCGGCGCCGACGTTCGTGGCCCAGACGTCGGTCATGGCTTCGGCGATCAGCCTCGACCAGGACGATCAGGTGCGATCGGCGCGCAAGGACAAGAAAGTCACGGCGATGCTGCACACCGGTTATCCGGTGCGCCACTGGGACCACGACCTGGGCCCCGATCATCCGCATCTGGTTGTGGCCGAGACGGATTCGAAGGAATCCGTCGAGTTGCGGGACATCACACCGACGGCGGGCGCAGCGCTGCGGGAGACGTCGACCACGATTTCCGACGACGGTCTCTTCGTCGTGACCACGTGGACTGTCGGCGATGCGAGTGCCGCCCGCCGATCGACGTTGGTTCGGATCGACACGGTGACCGGTGACCGAGTCACGCTTGTCGACGAGGCCGACGCGGACGTCTACAACCCGGTGCTCTCGCCGGACGGAACCAAGCTCGCGTTCATCCGGGAGACACTCACCACACCGGAGTCCGCACCACGAATGACTCTGCAGCTCTACGACTTCGGATCCGGTGCCGTGACCGGCGTCGCCGACGGCTGGGATCGCTGGCCTACCTCACTTGCCTGGCTACCCGACGGATCCGGGCTGGTCGTCACCGCTGACGACGGCGGCCGCGGTCCGATCTTCACCATCGACCTGTGGGGCCAACCAGTGCGCCTGACAGCCGACGACGCGGCGTACACCGACGTTCGAGTGGCGCCGGACGGTGAGTCGATCTACGCGTTGCGAGCCTCGTACGAAGCGCCCCCGCACGTGGTGCGGGTCGATCTGCGATCAGGTGAGATCACCGCACTTCGTGGGCCCGACACTTTGCCGGAGCTGCCGGGAACACTGACCGAGATCACCGCGCGTGCCGAGGACGGTTCGACGGTGCGTAGCTGGTTGGCGCTGCCGACGGGCGCCGCGCCGCATGCACCGGTGCCATTGCTTCTCTGGGTCCACGGCGGCCCACTCGGTTCGTGGAACACCTGGTCCTGGCGGTGGAATCCGTGGCTGCTCGTCGCCAAGGGCTATGCAGTACTGCTACCAGATCCCGCGCTCTCGACCGGATACGGCCAGGACTTCGTCCAGCGGGGGTGGGGTCAGTGGGGCAAGGCGCCCTTCACCGATCTGATGGCGATCACCGATGCTGCTGTCGCCCAGCCCGAGATCGACCCCAAGCGAACAGGCGCGATGGGTGGTTCGTTCGGTGGTTACATGGCCAACTGGATTGCCGGACATACCAACCGTTTCGACGCCATCGTCACCCACGCGAGTCTGTGGGCACTCGATCAATTCGGCCCGACGACGGACGCTGCCTGGTACTGGCAGCGCGAGATGTCGCCTGAGATGGCCGTCGAGAATTCGCCGCATCTGTACGTCGCGGACATCACGACTCCGATGCTGGTCATCCATGGCGACAAGGACTACCGGGTTCCGATCGGTGAGGGCTTGCGACTCTGGTACGAACTGCTTGCCGAGTCAGGTCTGCCCGCCGACGACGACGGGAAAACGGACCATCGCTTCCTCTACTTCCCCGACGAGAATCATTGGGTGCTCAAGCCGCAGCACACCAAGATCTGGTACGAGGTGGTCACCGCGTTCCTCTCCGAGCACGTTCTCGGCGAAGATGTCGCGCTACCGGAGATTCTGGGCTGAACCCGCGCGTGCCTCGTTCGGATGAAACACCGAACGAGGCACGAGCGTCTTCGCGTGGATCCGGACCGGAATCAGGCGCCGGGGCAACGAACGGTGTACGACCACTCGGTGTGGTCAGGGCCCGTGACGCGAACCAGAACGGACGACGCCCCACCGGCGGGCACGTTGACGACAGCTGAACCAGTTCCCTCGTTGATGTTGTCGCCGATGTATCCGGTGCTGTGGATCAACCGACCTTCGTAGTACACCTCGATCAGGTCCGGGACGTTTTCGGTCTCGTAGCCGAGCACGAACGAGGTCGGGCCACCGCGGCCGAGTTCGTGCTTGGTGCTGGTGATTCCTGCGCCGCCCGAGACGGTCGAGGCGTCGCAGCGCTGCGTGGGCGCAAATGATCCGCCGCCGCCGCTGCCGCTGGCCAGGCCACTGAGAATGTCCCTGACGTTGCCACTGGCCAGGCCGTTGACGATGTCCATCGCGCTGGTCGAGCCGGCGTTCAGGCCGCCGAGGACGTCGTTGAGGTTCCCGGTGGCGATCCCGCCGACGATGTCACCCACGCTGCCGCTGGCGATGCCGTTTGCGATGTCGTTCCCGATATCGCCGACGCTTCCGTTGATCGTGGCGCTGCCACTGTCGATGCTTCCTTGCACACTTTCTTCGATGCCGGGGGCAGCGGACGCAGTCGCCGGAAGCACGAGGGCAACCGCCGCTCCGATCGTCGCGGCCGCCGCCAAGGTTCGAACGCCGGGACGGCGAGAACTCCAGTTGTTCAACATATTTGCTCCACGGGTAGTTGGTCGGTCGTCCTTCAGAGCGATCCTGTCAGCGGAGCGGATCGGTGAATATCGTTTGTTCGGCTGACCCCGGACCGCGGGGCAGTCGTTCGTGTGCGCCGCGGCGGCCGACGGGCGAATTCGTTCACGACGGGGGAGTCATTAGGATCAAGTGGTGACCAGTGCAGCTCCAGAGAACCCCCAGACCCCCGCCGACGCCCTACCCAAGAGCTGGGACCCCAGCGCGGTAGAGGCCGATCTGTATCAAGGCTGGGTAGACGCCGGGTACTTCCAGGCCGACGCGACCAGCGACAAGCCCGGCTACTCCATCGTGCTGCCGCCCCCGAACGTCACCGGCAGCCTGCACATGGGCCATGCCCTGGATCACACCCTCATGGACGTGCTCAGCCGTCGCAAGCGGATGCAGGGCTACGAGGTGCTGTGGCTGCCAGGCATGGACCACGCCGGTATCGCCACGCAGTCCGTCGTCGAGAAGCAACTCGCTGCCGACGGAAAGACCAAGGAAGATTTCGGCCGCGAGCTGTTCATCGACAAGGTCTGGGACTGGAAGCGCGAATCCGGTGGAACCATCGGTGGCCAGATGCGGCGCATCGGTGACGGCGTCGACTGGAGTCGTGATCGTTTCACGATGGACGAGGGCCTCTCCCGCGCCGTCCAGACCGTCTTCAAGCGCATGTTCGACGAGGGCCTGATCTACCGCGCCGAGCGTCTCGTGAACTGGTCGCCGGTGCTGCAGACCGCGATCTCCGACATCGAGGTGAAGTTCGAGGACGTCGAGGGTGAGCTGGTTTCCCTGCGCTACGGCTCGCTCGACGACAACGAGCCGCACGTCATCGTCGCGACCACTCGCGTCGAGACAATGCTCGGTGACACCGCAGTAGCGGTCCATCCCGAGGACGAGCGCTACAAGCACCTCATCGGCACCACTCTCGATCATCCGTTCACCGGGCGTCAGATCCCGATCATCGCCGACGACTACGTCGACCCCGAGTTCGGAACCGGCGCTGTGAAGATCACGCCGGCTCACGATCCCAACGACTTCGAGATGGGCCTGCGGCACAACCTGCCGATGCCCACCATCATGGACAAGACCGGCAAGATTGCCGACACCGGAACCGAATTCGACGGAATGGACCGCTTCGAGGCTCGCGTCAAGGTTCGCGAAGCTCTCGCCGAGCAGGGACGCGTCGTCGCCGAGAAGCGCCCGTACCTGCACAGCGTCGGGCACTCCGAGCGCAGTGGCGAGGCCATCGAGCCTCGTCTCTCGTTGCAGTGGTGGGTCAAGGTCGAGACGCTCGCCAAGGCTGCGGGTGACGCGGTTCGCAACGGGGACACCGTCATTCACCCGGCGAGCCAGGAGCCACGCTGGTTCGACTGGGTCGACAACATGCATGACTGGTGCATTTCCCGTCAACTCTGGTGGGGTCACCGCATTCCGGTCTGGTACGGCCCCGAGGGTGAAGTTGCGTGCTTCGGTCCTGACGAAACGGCGCCGGAAGGCTGGGTCCAGGATCCCGACGTCCTCGATACCTGGTTCTCCTCCGGACTGTGGCCCTTCTCGACGATGGGCTGGCCGGACAACACGCCCGAACTCGAAAAGTTCTATCCCACCAGTGTTCTCGTCACCGGCTACGACATCCTGTTCTTCTGGGTCGCCCGCATGATGATGTTCGGCACTTACGTGTCCGAGGACGAGTCGATCACCGCCGGTCCGGGTAAGTCCGGCGCGCAGATGCCGTTCAAGGACGTGTTCCTGCACGGACTGGTCCGCGATCAGTACGGCAAGAAGATGTCGAAGTCTCGCGGCAACGGTATCGACCCACTCGACTGGGTCGATCGTTTCGGCGCCGACGCCCTGCGATTCACACTTGCACGCGGCGCCAACCCGGGCAGCGACCTGTCCGTCGGTGAAGATTCGGCGCAGTCCTCGCGCAACTTCGCGACCAAGTTGTTCAACGCGACCAAGTTCGCTCTGATGAACGGCGCTGCTCCCGCGCCGCTGCCCGCTCGAAGCGAACTGACCGACGCCGATCGTTGGATCCTCGACCGTCTCGACACGGTCCAGGCCGAGGCGGACGCCGCATTCGATCGCTACGAGTTCAGCAAGGCGTGCGAAGGCCTGTTCCACTTCGCGTGGGACGAGGTCTGTGACTGGTACCTCGAACTCGCCAAGGTGCAGTTCGCCGCCGACGAGGCCGTCGCCGCGAACACCCGCGCCGTGCTCGGCAACGTTCTCGATGCACTGCTCCGCCTCCTGCACCCGGTCATTCCGTTCGTGACCGAAACCCTGTGGAAGGTGCTCACCGGCGGCGAGTCCGTGGTCGTCGCCGAATGGCCCGTGTTGTCCGGTGAGGCAGTCGACGCCCAGGCCGCAACCAGGATCGAAGACACGCAGAAGCTGATCACCGAGGTGCGACGATTCCGAAACGATCAGGGACTCAAGCCTTCCCAGAAGGTCCCGGCTCGTGCGTCCGGGCTCTCGGAGGCCGGCATGGACGGCCAGTTCGCCTACGTGGCGGCGCTGGCCAAGCTGACCGAACCCGAAGAGGGATTCACCGCGTCGATCTCCGTCGAGGTGCGCCTGAGCCAGGGCACCGTCACTGTCGACATCGACACCTCGGGCACCATCGACCTCGGCGCGGAGAAGAAGCGGCTCGAAAAGGACCTCGCGGCAGCGCAGAAGGAGCTCGTCACCGCTGACAACAAGCTGGCGAACGAGGCCTTCCTGGCGAAGGCGCCCGACGCCGTCGTCGACAAGATCAAGACACGTCGCCAGATCGCCGTCGAAGAGATCGAGCGCATCACGGGACGTCTGAAGGAGTTGGCCGACAAGTGAGTTCGTACGAACCGTCCCAATTCGACGCTCAGAGTTCGGTTCCGACTCCGGTCGACATCGCCGAACTGGCGCTGGTGGAAGCAGAACTCGACAAGCGTTGGCCCGAGACCAAGATCGAGCCGTCACTGACTCGTATCGAGGCGCTCATGGATGTCCTGGGCTCGCCTCAGCACAACTATCCGTCGGTGCACGTCACGGGAACCAACGGTAAGACGTCGGTGACGCGCATGATCGATTCGTTGATGACGGCTCTGCATCGTCGCACCGGGCGAACCACCAGCCCTCATCTGCAGATCGCGACCGAGCGGATCAGCATCGACGGTCATCCGATCTCGCCGCGGCTCTACGTGGACACGTTCCGCGAGATCGAGCCGTACGTGCAGATGATCGACGCACAGTCGGAGGAAGCCGGGGGACCGGCGATGAGCAAGTTCGAAGTGCTCACCGCCATGGCCTATGCGGCCTTCGCGGAGGCGCCGGTCGACGTCGCCGTGGTCGAGGTCGGCCTCGGCGGACGCTGGGACGCCACCAACGTGATCGACGGGCAGGTTGCGGTGATCACCCCGATCAGCCTCGATCACGCCGAGTACCTGGGCACCGACCTGGCCGGGATCGCGGAGGAGAAGGCCGGGATCATCAAGAAGGGCCGCGAGGACCTGGTTCCGGTGGACACCGTCGCGATCATCGCCGAGCAGACTCCCGAAGTCATGGAGGTATTGCTGCGGCGTGCTGTCGAGGTGGAGGCCGCGGTCGCTCGTGAAGGCTCGGAGTTCAAGGTGCTTGCTCGCCAGATCGCGGTGGGCGGACAGCAGCTCGAACTTCAAGGCTTGAGCGGTGTGTACACCGACATCTTCCTCCCCCTTCACGGTGAGCATCAGGCGCGCAACGCCGCGCTCGCGCTCGCTGCCGTAGAAGCGTTCTTCGGTGCCGGTCCGGATCGACAACTGGATCAGGATGCAATCCGCAACGGGTTCGCCTCGGTCGTCAATCCCGGTCGCCTCGAACGTGTTCGGAGTGCGCCGACGGTCTTTCTCGACGCCGCCCACAATCCAGACGGTGCTCGCGCTCTCGCGGCCGCACTGGCCGCCGAGTTCGACTTCCGCAAGCTCGTGGGAGTGGTCAGCGTCATGGCGGACAAGGACGTCGACGCCATCTTGACTGCATTCGAATCCGTCTTCGACGAGATCGTCGTCACCCACAACGGGTCACCCCGGGCGATGGACGTGGAAGAACTGGCGAACATTGCCGTCGCGAAGTTCGGCGACGAGCGCGTCGTCGTTGCGCCGGTGCTTGCCGACGCCTTGGAAGTCGCGATCGAAATCGCCGAGCAGGTCGCCGAACCCGGTGAGGCCGTATCAGGGGCGGGTGTGGTGGTGACGGGATCCGTCGTGACCGCAGGCGCCGCCCGCACGCTGTTCGGAAAGGACCCCGCGTGAGTACCCCGTCAGATGCCAATCCCGAGTCCGGAGACCACGAGCCCGGAGACACTGCCGGCGAGTTCGGGCCGCCGACCAAGGACCCGTGGAAAAGCTTCCGCGGAGTGATGGCCGGAACCCTGATCCTCGAGGCGATCGTCGTGCTGCTGGCTTTGCCGGTTGTCGCGGTCGTCGGCGGAGGCCTCACCGCGGCCTCCGCGGGATTCATCATCGGGTTGGCGGTACTGATGATTCTGGGTGCGGGCATCCAGGGCAAGCCGTGGGCGATGGGGTTCAACGTCGCGCTGCAGGTGATTCTTCTGTTCGGTTTCTTCGTCCACCCGTCGATCGCCGGTGTGGCGATCACCTTCGGGATCGTCTGGGGATACCTCGTCTACCTGCAGAGAGACATCAAGCGCCGGATGGACAAGGGCCTGCTTCCCGGTCAGCGGGACTGACCATTTAGGCTGTCCGCTGTGACTGAGCGCACCCTCGTACTGATCAAGCCCGACGCCGTTGCCCGTGGATACGTAGGAGAAATCCTCAGCCGTATCGAGCGCAAAGGCCTGACAATTGCAGCACTCGACCTCCGCGTAGCTTCCGAAGAGGTGGCTGGTAGCCACTACGCAGAACACGCCGAGCGTCCGTTCTACCCGAGCTTGTTGGAGTTCATCACCTCCGGTCCGCTGGTGGCCGCAGTGCTCGAAGGCCCCCGAGCCATCGCTGCTTTCCGTCAGTTGGCCGGCGGAACCGACCCGGTCGACAAGGCTCTTCCGGGTACGATCCGCGGCGACTTCGGACTCGAAGCGCAGCAGAACCTCGTTCACGGCAGCGACTCCGTGGAGTCGGCAGAGCGTGAAATCGCTCTGTGGTTCCCCGCGCTGTCGTCCATCTGAATCTCCGATCGGGCCTCTGGCCCACATGAACGGGCCTTCGGCCCACATCTCCACAGCGAATTCTCGGCACGTATCCCACATCGGTGCGCCCTTTGCAGTTGCAGGCGCGTTGGTGTGGGATACTGCTTTCAGTTGAACCGCAATTTGTTTTACGCACGTTCAACCGGATGACACCTAGGTTCGATGCCCTTTCATCGCTGCTCCAGGTCAACAGGAAATCCCTGGACCTCTGCACGCTGGATGATCAGGCGCTCGCGCACAGGACAACGGCCATCCAGCCAGGCACTTCATGTGCCCGCAGTGAATAACGGGCATTGCGGACCATGCGGAGCGAGACCTTACAATCTCGTACTCACTTCTGAGTGCGAGTACACACAGCACGCTCCCGCGTGGCCGCGTGACAACTCGACTTCTGGGTTGGACGCGCCCGGGGGCTGAGGAGACTTACGTGGCCGATCAATCCCCAACCGAATCAGATTCCAGCACCACCCCGGAATTTCCCGACAAGATGCGCGTACACGCGCTGGCGAAGTTGCTCGGCGTCACCAGCAAGCAGGTCCTTGCCGAAGCCGCAGCGCTCGGTACCGAATTGCGCAGCGCGCAGTCGAGTCTCCACCGTGACGTCGCTCAGCGGATTCATGCCTCGTTGACTTCCGCAGCCGAGGCCATCGAGCCCGTCGTCGCCGAGCTCGACACCCTCATCGACCCGGTTGTCGAGGCGCCGGTTGCAGAAGCTCCCGTGGAGGCTGCTCCTGTTGCAGAGGCTCCGGCCGAGAAGCCTGTCAGGGCTCGTCGCACTCGCAAAAAGGTCGTCGTCGAAGAACCTGCAGCAGAAGAAACAGTGGATCCGGCTGTCGCCGAGATCAGCGCTGGACTCGACGCCGCAGCTGCGCTGCAGAGCAAGGAAGCCGAGCAGTCCGATCTGTTCACTTCCTTCGAGGCACCGCAGACCCATCAGCCCGAGGTGGCTCCCGCCGCGCCGCAGGTCCCGCTGTTCCTGCAGCCGGATCTCGAAGCCGCCGAGGTAGCTCCGCGTCGCCGTCGCGCACGCCGCGAGCCTGCTGCACCGGCGGTCGTCGAAGAGAAGCAGACAACCGCGGAAGCCGAAACCGTCGTTCCCGAGGCAGCGCCGGTTGCAGTTCCTGCCGTCGAAGAGCCGGCTGTGACCGCACCGCAAACCGAGGGCGAGAGCGCCGAGTCCGAGGACGAGGACGACGATCAGCCGCGTCGCCGTCGTCGTGGACGCCGTGGACGTGGACGTGGTCGCGGTGAACAGGGTGGCGAGCAGGGTTCGGACGAAGAGTCGGATACCGCTACCGAATCGGAGCAGGAATCTGCCCCTGCGGCAGTCGAGAAGCAAACCGACGACGCTGCCGGCGAAGAATCCGGTGATAAGTCCGAGTCCACCGCTGATGCGGATTCCGAGAATGCCGACGATTCCGATCTCGATGCCGACGGATCGAGCCGCCGTCGCCGTCGTCGTCGTCGTCGCAAGACCGGCACCGACGGCGCCACCGACGCGACTGCGACGTCCGAGGACGATCCGCCGAACACCGTCGTTCACGAGCGCGAGCCGCGCAACAAGACCCGCGTCAAGGACGAGGTCCAGGGCATCAGTGGTTCGACACGTCTGGAAGCGAAGCGTCAGCGTCGCCGCGACGGTCGTGACGCCGGCCGACGTCGCCCACCGATCCTGACCGAGTCGGAGTTCCTCGCGCGTCGTGAGGCCGTCGATCGCGTCATGGTCGTGCGCGATCGGGCAGACAGCGGTCAGCCGCATGCGACTACACAGGTAGCAGTCCTCGAAGACGGAGTGCTGGTCGAGCACTTCGTCACCAACTCGGCGTCCGCGTCGATGGTCGGCAACGTGTACCTCGGACGTGTCCAGAACGTGCTCCCCAGCATGGAAGCTGCGTTCATCGACATCGGGCGTGGCCGCAACGGTGTTCTCTACGCCGGTGAGGTGAACTGGGAGGCCGCCGGTCTCGGTGGCAACTCGCGCAAGATCGAGCAGGCCCTCAAGCCGGGCGATCAGGTGCTCGTTCAGGTCAGCAAGGATCCGGTCGGTCACAAGGGTGCTCGACTGACCACACAGATTTCGCTTGCCGGTCGTTTCCTCGTCTACGTGCCCGGTGGTACGTCCACGGGTATCAGCCGCAAGCTTCCGGACACCGAGCGCAAGCGTCTCAAGGAAATCTTGCGCGACATCGTGCCCGCCGACGCGGGCGTGATCATTCGCACGGCGTCCGAGGGCGTCAGCGAAGAAGAGTTGGCGCGCGACGTGACTCGTCTGCAGGCTCAGTGGGCCGGCATCGAGGAGCAGGCTGCGGCTGCGGACACCGGTAAGTCCGGCAACCCGCAGGCGCTGTACGAAGAGCCTGACATGCTGGTCAAGGTCATTCGTGATCTGTTCAACGAGGACTTCTCCAAGCTGGTCATCGAGGGCGAGAAGGCGCACACGACGGTCGAGAACTACATCAACTCCGTTGCGCCCGACCTGCTTCCGCGGCTCGAGAAGTACACGCCGAACAACGGTATCGACGTCTTCGCGGCTCGCCGTATCGACGAGCAGTTGGCCAAGGCACTCGATCGCAAGGTGTGGCTGCCGTCCGGCGGCACCCTGGTGATCGACCGCACCGAGGCCATGACCGTCGTCGACGTCAACACCGGCAAGTTCACCGGAGCCGGCGGAAACCTCGAAGAGACCGTCACCCGTAACAACCTCGAAGCGGCCGAGGAGATCGTTCGCCAGATGCGCCTGCGGGACATCGGCGGAATGATCGTCGTCGACTTCATCGACATGGTTCTCGAATCGAACCGGGACCTGGTCCTGCGTCGGCTCACCGAATGCCTGGGTCGCGATCGCACGCGCCATCAGGTGTCGGAGGTCACGTCACTCGGGCTCGTGCAGATGACGCGCAAGAAGTTGGGCACCGGATTGGTCGAGGCCTTCTCGACCACCTGTGAGCACTGCCACGGCCGCGGCATCATCGTCCATTCCGAGCCCGTCGAGGTGAAGTCCTCGGACGACGGAGGATCGCGTTCGGGCTCGCAGCGCAGTGATTCCGGTACCTCGCGCAAGAACAAGCGTGGCCGCGGAGACAAGTCGGCTTCGACCGAGTCCAACGGACAGGAAGCTCCGGCGCCGGAGGTTCCGGCCGTCGACGCGACGGTCAAGCGGGCTCATCCGGTGGCATTGGCGATGGCCTCGCATCACCACGACGACGACGAGACCGTCGCGGCTGACTCGACCGAGTCTGATTCCGCCGGTGTGTCTTCGGGGGACGATGCATCCAAAAGTGCCGATCGGCAACAAGATCGGCCGATCGATACTCCTGCTGCTGCTGAGCACCATGACGTTCCTGTTGTGGACTCTGCTGCGGAAGAAGTATCCGCAGTGGACAACGAGTCGGCCGCAGCTTCGACCGAAGCAGCTCCGCGCGGTCGTCGGCGTAGTCGCCGGGCGTCGCGGGCAGCGTCGGCGCCGGTTGCCGAGGCAGCTCCCGAGGTGGGCACGGTCTTCGTGATTCCGACTCCGGAACCCGTGGTGGACGCGGTCGCGGAAAACGTTCCGGCTCCGGCCACCGAAGTTCAGGCTGAGGAAGAAGTTGTCGTCGTCAAGAGACCCCGTCGCAGGCGTGCAGCAGCACGTCCCGCAGGTCCTCCGGTAGACGGAGAGTAAGAACTACTGGCTTTCGGTCGGTTGGATGACTTCGCGATGAGCGAGGACATCCAACCGCTATCCGAAGTTTCAGCTGGTAGAAGCAGTACAGAGTAGTGAGCACCACCCCTCGGCGGGGCGGTTTGACCCTGACGGTTGCTTTCCCGTAACCTTGGAGGGTCGCCACCCGGCGGTAGAGATTCCGTGTGCCTAGAGTGTGCGTGAATGTCCCGGTACGTCAGTGCCGAGCCGAGGTGACATAAACCAGACCAGTCGCGATGCATTTGAAGCCTCAGGCAGCAGCGCGAGCAAGTTCGAAGAAGCAAGGGGTAGCCCTCCGATGGCAACGTACGCGATCGTCAAGACCGGCGGAAAGCAGTACAAGGTCGCTGTTGGTGACCTCGTCAAGGTCGAGAAGATCGAGGGTGAGCCCGGCACTGCTGTCTCGCTTGCTCCCGTTCTCGTGGTCGACGGATCCGACCTGACCACCGACGCGGCCAAGCTGGCCAAGGTCGCAGTCACCAGTGAGATCGTCGAGCACACCAAGGGCCCGAAGATCCGCATCCACAAGTTCAAGAACAAGACCGGTTACCACAAGCGTCAGGGCCACAGGCAGCCGATCACGGTGCTCAAGGTCACGGGCATCAAGTAACCAGTTCTTTCTAGCTAATTTCACCCGAGGAGGGTCAATAGCATGGCACATAAGAAGGGTGCATCCAGCTCCCGTAACGGTCGCGATTCAAACGCCCAGCGCCTCGGCGTGAAGCGCTTCGGCGGCCAGTCGGTCAGCGCAGGCGAAATCCTGGTTCGCCAGCGCGGCACGCACTTCCACCCCGGCGTCAACGTCGGCCGTGGCGGCGACGACACCCTGTTCGCTCTCGCTGCCGGTGCAGTCGAGTTCGGCCAGAAGCGTGGACGCAAGACCGTGAACATCGTTCCGGCCGTCGTTGCGGCTGAGGTCTAGTCTTTCTCGCTAGTTGTGCGTCATCGGTTCTACTTCGGTAAGCCGGTTCTGCTTTCGGTAAGAGAGTGACGCGTTCCAAGCTCCCGATAGGGGCGGACCAGGGTTGAAATAACCCGGTCCGCCCCTATCGTTTGTTTAAGCAGTACCCGTTTTGCCCCGAGCAACCCTGCTCACCAGAAGTTCAGCTCATCGCGTGAGACCCGCAATTGACTGAGGAAGGATCCGGCAGTCATGTCCCGATTCATTGACCGTGTTGTGCTGCACGTCAGCGCTGGAAAAGGCGGCAATGGTTGCGCCTCCGTACACCGCGAGAAGTTCAAACCGCTCGGCGGTCCGGACGGTGCCAACGGAGGTCGCGGTGGCGACGTCATCCTTGTGGTCGACGAGAACATCCACACCCTCCTCGACTTTCACTTCCATCCCAACGCGAAGGCGACCAACGGCAAGCAGGGCGCCGGCAGCAACCGCGAGGGTGCAAACGGTGAAGACCTCATCCTCAAGGTTCCGGATGGAACTGTGGTTCTCGATACCGACGGCAACGTGCTTGCCGACCTCGTGGGTGTCGGTTCACGCTTCGACGCCGCTCAGGGCGGTCGCGGCGGACTCGGCAACGCAGCACTGGCCTCGAAGGCTCGCAAAGCTCCCGGTTTCGCACTCCTCGGTGAGGACGGTGTCGAGCGTGACCTGGTTCTCGAACTCAAGTCGGTAGCCGACGTCGGTCTGCTCGGATTCCCCTCCGCCGGTAAGTCTTCGCTTGTGTCCGTTCTCTCTGCGGCCAAGCCGAAGATCGCCGACTACCCCTTCACCACTCTGGTCCCCAACCTCGGCGTCGTCTCGAGCGGTGACACCACCTTCACCGTCGCCGACGTGCCCGGGCTGATCCCCGGTGCCAGCGAAGGCCGCGGTTTGGGCCTGGACTTCCTGCGCCACATCGAACGCTGCGCCGTATTGGCGCACGTGATCGACTGCGCCACCCTCGATCCGGGACGTGACCCGATCTCCGACATCGACGCCTTGGAAGCAGAGCTGGCTGCGTACACGCCTGCGCTCTCCGGCGATTCGGGACTCGGTGACCTCGACAAGCGCCCGCGCGTCGTCATCCTCAACAAGACCGACGTTCCCGAGGCCGCCGAATTGGCCGAAATGGTCACGCCTGAGATCGAAGCTCGCGGATGGCCGGTCTTCACCATCTCGGCGGTGAGCCGAGAAGGATTGCGACCGTTGACATTCGCGCTGGCGAAGATGGTCCGCGACTACCGCGAAGCTCATCCGAAGCCCGAGCCGAAGCGCCAGGTCATTCGCCCGGTCAAGGTCAAGGATTCCAGCTTCACCATCGAGAAGGATCCCGATATTCCCGGTGAGTTCGTCGTCCGAGGCACCCGCCCGGAGCGGTGGATTCGTCAGACCGCCTTCGACAACGACGAGGCCGTTGGTTACCTCGCCGACCGTCTTGCTCGATTGGGCGTCGAGGACGCATTGGTCAAGAAGGGCGCTCAGCCAGGAGCTTCCGTCACCATCGGTGACGTCAGCTTCGAGTGGGAGCCGATGACGCCGGCCGGTATCGATCTGACCCGCACGGGCCGTGGAACCGACCCGCGTCTCGATCAGGTGGAGCGCATCGGCGCGGACGAGCGCAAGCACGCGCGTCGTGTCCGCCGTGGCTTGCTCGACGAAGACGCCTGACCCACGCGATTTCAGGACGAAAACCGAAGAGAGGGAACGGGACTGTGCTCGGGTCCACCAGGGAGTCGATAGCGTCGGCTCACAGTATCGTCGTGAAGATCGGGTCGTCTGCGCTCACCAGTCTGGTGGCGGGACTCGATACTCACCGACTCGATCTGTTGGCCGATGCCATCGAGGCTCGCATGCGTGCGGGTTCCGATGTCGTCGTCGTCTCGTCCGGTGCCGTCGGCGCCGGACTGGCGCCGCTGGGACTGACCAAGCGACCGCGGGATCTCGCGACCAAGCAGGCTGCGGCCAGCGTCGGTCAGTTGGCTCTGGCTCACGCCTGGGGTACGTCGTTCGCCCGTTACGGGCGTACCGTCGGGCAGGTTCTACTCACGGCTGACGACATCGCTCGACGGACGCAGCACCGCAACGCCCAACGGACACTCGATCGTCTACGGGCATTGCACGCGGTGGCGATCGTGAACGAGAACGACACCGTTGCCACCACCGAACTTCGATTCGGTGACAACGATCGGCTGGCTGCACTGGTTGCTCATCTGGTTGGCGCCGACGCGTTGATCCTGTTGTCGGATGTGGACGGACTGTACGACGGGGATCCCCGAAAGGGCGATGCCACACTGATTCCCGAGGTCAACAGTCCCGAGGATCTCGACGGTGTGGTTGCCGGTTCGGGTGGCGCCCTCGGTACCGGAGGCATGGCGTCGAAGCTCTCAGCAGCACGCCTGGCCGCTGATTCCGGCGTGCCGGTTCTGCTCGCGGCAGCATCGGACGCTGCGCAGGCACTCAGTGGTGCCGATGTCGGAACGGCATTTGCGCCCCGGCCGACGCGATTGTCGGCCCGCCGATTCTGGGTTCGTCACGCCGCTGACACATCGGGTGACCTCCACCTCGACGAAGGCGCCGTCCGCGCGGTCGTGTCCAAGCGTCGAAGCCTTCTGTCCGCTGGCATCGTCGGTGTATCCGGTGACTTCCACGCCGGCGACGTAGTGTCCCTGATGGGGCCGGGGGAGAAGCCCGTCGCCCGGGGTGTCGTTGCGTTCGACGCTGCGGAGATCGAGGAGATCCTGGGGCGCTCCACCACCGATCTACCGGCCGACATGCAGCGTCCCGTGGTTCACGCGGACGACTTGGTGGCGCTGTAGCTTTCGTGCTCGACGAGGGCGGAAAGTGCTTCAGCGCAACCGACTTCGAGCTTGAGGTCGGCGAATTCGTCGCCGCGAGTCGTGCCTCGATTGACGATGGCGATCGGCTTCCCGGTCTTGGCGGCATACCGGACGAAACGTAGGCCGGACATCACGGTCAACGACGACCCGGCTACCAACAGAGCGTCGGATTGGTCGACAAGGCTGTATGCACGGGCGACGCGTTCCTTGGGGACGGATTCGCCGAAGTAGACGATGTCCGGTTTGAGTAAGCCACCGCACACGGCGCAATCCACGACGCGAAAGTGTGCGGTGGATTCGATCACGGCATCTGCGTCGGGTGCGATTTCGACTCCTGTTGCAGCAGCGACTGTTTCGGCGAATCCGGGATTGGCTTCTTCCAGCCTCTCCGCGAGAGTGGTGCGGGAGATCAGCCGCTGGCAGCTCAGGCATCGAACCTGCGCGTAGGTGCCGTGGAGGTCGATGACGTTTCGCGCGCCGGCCTTGGTGTGCAGGAGGTCGACGTTCTGGGTGATCACGCCGACGGCTCGCCCTGTTCGTTCCAGTGCCGCGACGGCCCGGTGGCCCTGGTTGGGGCGGGAGCTGTCCATGTATCGCCAGCCGATGTGGTTGCGCGCCCAGTAGTGCCGCCGAAACGCCGGATCGCCGATGAACTGCTGGAACGTCATCGGATTGCGCGGGGGTGAATCAGGTCCGCGGTAGTCCGGGATTCCGGAGTCGGTGGAGATGCCGGCGCCTGTCAGAACTGCCAGGCGACGGCCGGCCAGGAGCTCGGGGAGGGCGTCGAGGCGGCTGTTGTCGGTAGGCACCGTTCCAGGATAGGCGCGTGTGCGAGACGGAGGCGCGGAGGAAGTCCGAAATGTTCAATAGAACACCTGTGCGATCGCCAATACTCGTACACATGAACACAGTGAACCCGATCCCTGCTGGTTACCGCACGATCACTCCCTACCTTGCGGTGCCGGACGGCCATGCCGCACTCGACTACTACAAACGAGCACTTGGAGCTGAGATAGTCGATGCGATGAACGCACCTGACGGCTCCCTCATGCATGCGGAGATCCGGATCGGCGATTCGATGCTGCAGCTTTCGCAGGAGATTCCGGACTTCGGTCTCAAATCACCGCAGGACGGCTGGGTGCATTCGTCAATCGTCGTCTACACCGAGGACACGGACGAGTTTGTCGCTCGGGCAGTCACCGAGGGAGGCACGCTGGTCACGGCTGTGGCCGATACATTTTCGGGCGACCGGCATGGAGTGTTTCTCGATCCGTTCGGCCACAGGTGGGCAGTATGCACGAAGGTCGAGGATGTACCTGCCGAAGAGGTCGCTCGCCGGGCGCGGGCGCTCTTCTTTCCGGAGACGCAGTCGCCACAGTAATTTGTGGCAACCGTGGTCCGAGCATTCGAGCTTCGGCGGCGTGCTCAGTATCCGGCTACTGGGTCCACGAGGGCAGCCAGCGCCTCACCCTTCGCGAAGCGGGTCACGTTCTTGGAGACGTGATCCGCGAAGGCGGCGGGGCGAACGCCTGGCGGATTGGAATCGTGGGGTGTGATGATCGCATTCGTCAGATCCCACAGTGGGTGACCGTCCGGGAGGGGTTCGGGATCGGTGACGTCGAGACCGGCGCCGCCGATCTGTTCCGACTCGATGGCCTCGACCAGTGCGTCGGTGTCGACCAGTGATCCGCGCGCGACATTGATCACCCAGGAATGGGGTTGCATCGCCGCCAACTGCGCACGGCCCACGAGGTGACGGGTGGCCGGGGTGGCGGGCGCAGCAATCACGAAGTGATCTGCGCGAGAATAGATTTCATCCATTCTGGATGCGGGGTACGTGGAGATCGCCCCGGGGACCGGGCTACCGGAACGATTGACTGCGATGCTGTCCGCCCCCTGCGCGGCCAGCATCGGAATCAGCGCGCGGCCGATACCGCCCGCGCCGATGATCGCAACCGTCGAGCCACGAAGGGTGCCGATCTTGGGAAAGAACTCGAACTGACGCCACGTTCGAGCCTCGATGTGTGCAGGCAAGTGACGAACTCCGGCCAAGAGAAGCATGAGTGCATGCTCGGCCACCGACGCCGAAAACGCACCGGCCGCCGAGGTCCACGTGATTTCTGTGTCCTTCGGAATCACACCGGAGTCGAACCAATCCTCGATTCCCGCCGACGGAAGCTGCACCCACCTGACCGACGCCGGTAACTCCGACGGAAAGGTCTCGGGTGAGCCCGCCCAGATCAGGGCGTCCGCAGTGTCGATCGGACTGATCAGACCACCGCCCCGAAGCACCGCGCTGTCGAGCAGTGCATCGGGGACGGGGCCGATCGCTACGCGTGGAGAGGTGTCAGTCGCCATGACTAGACGCTACGCGGGGACCTCCACCAGTGGGTAGACACCGTTCTCGTCGTGCACCTCACGCCCGGTGACCGGCGGATTGAACACGCACAGCATGCGCATCTGCGTGTCCGGCTCGACGCGGTGACGCTCGTGGCCGTTGAGCAGGTACATCGACCCCGGTGCGAGATCGTATTCCTTGTTGTTGTCGAGGTCGATCAGCTTGCCGGTGCCCTCGACGAGCCAGACAGCCTCGACGTGGTTGGCGTAATGGAACTCGTTGACCGAACCCGCCTTGATGGTGGTCTCGTGGAACGAGAACCCGACGCGGTCGCCGCCGAGGACGATGCGCTTGCTGCGCCAGTTTCCGTCCTCACTCGTGATGTCGCGGTCGGTGTCGGTGATCTCGGTGGTGGTGCGAACGATCATGGGAGAGTCCTTCCTCTAGCTGCAGACCTTGAGTGTCGCCTCGGCCAGAATGGAGAGGCCGTGCTCGAGCTCGTCGTCGGTAATCGTCAGTGCGGGAAGCAGTTTCACAACCTGGTCGGAGGGTCCGGAGGTCTCGGCGAGCAATCCCTCGTCGAATGCCAACTGGCAGACCTTGCCGGCGCGCTCGGGCTGTTCGAAGACGAGGCCCTGAACCAAGCCACGCCCGCGGTGCGAGACCTCGCCGGGGAACTGATCGGAGAGGTTGGCGAAGCATTCGCTGATGCGTGCGCCCTTCTTCAACGTCGTCTTGGTGAGTGCGTCGTCGGACCAGTAGTGGTCGAGTGCCACCTTGGAGGTGACGAACGCCGGGTTGTTGCCGCGGAAGGTGCCGTTGTGCTCGCCCGGTCCCCAGACGTCGAGTTCACGCTTGAACAGCGTGAGCGCCATCGGCATTCCGTAGCCGCTGATCGACTTGGACAACGTGACGATGTCGGGAACGATTCCGGCCTCTTCGAAGGAGAAGAACGGGCCGGTACGGCCGCAACCCATCTGGACGTCGTCGACGATCAACAGGATTCCGCGATCCGAGCACAGTGTTGCCAGCGCCCGAAGCCATTCGGGGCGAGCGACATTGACGCCACCTTCACCCTGCACGGTTTCGACGATCACTGCCGCGGGGCGGTTGATTCCACTGCCGGAATCATCGAGAACGCGGGAGAACCACTGGAAGTCCTCGGTGACGCCGTCGAAGTAGTTGTCGAAGGGCATCGGTGTCGTGTGCACGAGGGGGACACCGGCGCCCGCGCGCTTCATCGAGTTGCCGGTCACGGAGAGTGCACCAAGTGTCATTCCGTGAAATGCGTTGGTGAAGTTGATGACTGCCGAACGTCCGGTGACCTTGCGGGCCAGCTTCAGTGCAGCCTCGACGGTGTTCGATCCGGTCGGGCCGGGGAACTGGACCTTGTAGTCCAGGCCGCGCGGCTCGAGGATGTTGCGCTGAAAGGTCTCGAGGAACTCACGCTTGGCGACTGTCGACATGTCGAGACCGTGCGTGATGCCGTCGCTCATGATGTAGTCGACCAGTGCGGACTTGAGCACCGGGTTGTTGTGGCCGTAGTTGAGGGCGCCGGCACCGGCGAAGAAATCGAGGTAGTCGCGCCCGTTCTCGTCACGAATCCAGGATCCGGATGCGCTGGTGAACACTGCGGGCCAGTCACGGCAGTAGCTGCGAACCTCGGACTCGAGGGTTTCAAAAATGCTTGCTTCGTTGATATTCATATCTTCTTTGTTCCTCCGGGGCATGCTGTATGCCGAGCGCGAAGTGCGCTAGGCGCCGATCGTGTAAAGATCTTCGGCTTCGTGTCCATCGGGAAAATCGTTGGGCGAGAACAAGGTCTGCCTGGTTATCGGTACTTCGCGCCGACGTGCGAGCGCGGTGAAGAGTGCGATCGAAGCCTCGTTGTCGGGGCTGATCGTGGTCTCCAGATGTGTAACACCCAGTGGGGCAGTGCGATCCATCAAGTCGGACAGCATGCGGGCAGCAATTGCCTTGCCGCGCTGGTCTTCGTCGACCGCAACTTGCCACACGAACAGGGTTTCCTGAGCGCTGGGACGGGTATAACCGGAAACGAATCCGACTACGCGGCCGTCTACCTCCGCGACGATGGACGTCGCGCTGAAATCCCTGCACCACAACAGGTATGCATAACTCGAATTGAGGTCGAGCACCTTCGAATCACGTGCGATCTCCCAGAGCCGGACTCCGTCATCGATCTGTGGGCTTCTGAACAACACCGCGTCCGGCGCGGTGGTCGGGATAGCTCTCGTATCAACAGGCTTCATCGGTCATCTGAACGTAACAATCATTGCTGTCGAAGTCATGCAGATGTCCGTTTCGGGCCGTGTGGAACCCGTTGCGCCCCAGGTGAGGACATGAATGTGATGGTGCTCACATTATGTAACTTTTGCCGTTGTCGGAGCGACTATTTCGGGCAAAAACTCGCTATTTCGGGCTTGCGAGCGCCAACGGAAGTACAGAGTGAGCACCAGCCTGTCGAAGTGCGCGCGCGGCCATCGTGAAAGTCCAACCGGTATCGGCGATTGCGTCGACAAGAAGTATCGGTCCCTGGTGGATGCTCATGTCCGGGACTTCCCAAACATCGACCAGTCCGGACACGCGGTAGGCGGAGTTTGCTGCCGACACCGGAGGGTGGTCGGGGCGCAAGCGAAGAGTGCCCAGGTCGGTCAATCGCCCGACCTCGGCCAACTTGGCAGCCAGGCTCGACACCAACAAAGGATGCGTTGTGGATTCGAGGGCCATGACACCGGTGGGTCGCTCGGCCCAATTCCAGGCGGCCAGAACGCTGATACACGCGCTGACCACCGCATCGGGTACCTCGGCGTCGGGACCGTCGAAAAGCGCGCGGAGACGTTGACCCCAGCCCAGGTCCGACATCCGTCCGAGAATGCGCCCGGTTTCGGGCCCCTCGGTGATCTTCCCGGACAGCTTGACGCCCAGCTTGCTCAGGCCGGTCGGCCACATCTTGCGCGGCTCCAGGTCGAATCCGGGGCGCTGCAAGCGCGCCCGAGTCTCGTCGAGGGCGGCGGTGTCGACAGTGGTGTCGTAGCGATTGCCTGTGCAGTTGTCACAGCGACCGCACTGTGAGTTCTCCGAGGTCAGACCAGGATCGTCGAGTTGTTCACGCAGGAAGGTCATTCGACACGTCGTGATGCTCTGGTACTCGACCATTGCGGCCTGCTCGGCCTGGCGAGCGTCGTCGAGTCGGCCGTAGCGCTCGGCGTCGTACACCCAGGGTTCGCCGGTGCTGATCCACCCGCCCTTGACGCGTTTGACCGCGCCGTCGACGTCGAGGACTTTGAGGACCATCTCGAGACGCGTGCGATTGAGCTCCACCAGAGGTTCGAGTGCCGGTGTCGACGTGGCCTTTTCGGTGTCGAGGTGTTCGATGACGCTGCGGACCAGGTGCTCGCGGGGGAAGGCGACCGAGGCGAAGTAACTCCAGATCTGCTTGTCCTCGGCGCCAGGCAGGAGGATCACGTCTGCCCTGTCGGTGGAACGACCGGCGCGGCCCACCTGCTGGTAGTACGAGATCGGCGACGACGGTGCGCCGAGGTGGACGACGAACCCGAGATCAGGCTTGTCGAAGCCCATCCCGAGTGCCGAGGTGGCCACCAGAGCCTTGACGCGATTACCCAACAAGTCCTGCTCGAGAGATTCACGTTCAGTGGGATCGGTCTGGCCCGTGTAGGCGGCGACGGTATGGCCGCGCTCGGAGAGCAGGCTTGCGAGGTCGCGCGCGGCCGAAACCGTCAGCGTGTAGATGATGCCCGAACCCGGCAGCGTCTCGAGCATGTCGGCAAGCCAGGCAGCGCGCGCCGTCGCCTCCGGAATGTGGACTACAGAGAGGTGAAGCGACTCGCGTTCGAGCCCGCCGCGAAGGACGAGGGTTTCCTCACCGCCGACGCCGAGTTGGGCGGACACGTCCTCGACGACGCGGTTGTTGGCCGTCGCCGTGGTTGCGAGGACGGGAATGCCCTCGCCGAGTTCGGCGATCAAGGTCCTGATGCGGCGGTAGTCGGGACGGAAGTCGTGGCCCCAGTCGGAAACGCAGTGAGCCTCGTCGACTACGACCAGGCCGGCATCAGCTGCCAGGGCCGGGAGCACCTGATCGCGGAAGTCAGGGTTGTTCAGGCGCTCGGGGCTGACCAGAAGGACGTCGAGATCATTGGCTGCGACGCGGGCATGGATGTCGTCCCATTCGGTGACGTTGCCCGAATTGATGGTTGCGGCGCGCACTCCGGCACGTTCGGCAGAACTGACCTGGTTTCGCATCAGGGCCAACAACGGAGAGACGATGACGGTGGGGCCGTGGCCCGTTGCCCGGAGCAGCTTCGCCGAGATGAAGTAGACCGCAGATTTGCCCCAGCCGGTCCGCTGTACGACGAGCGCGCGTTTGCGCTGCACCACCAGCGCCTCGATGGCCGTCCACTGGTCCTCGCGTAGCCGGGCATCCGGCCCCGCGAGTTCGCGGAGCAGCCGCTCGGCTTCGTCGCGCATGGCTGGGGCAGTGGCGGTGGTCATGGACCCCATGGTGCACGACCCTGCCGACACGTGCGGGCTTCAGGCCTTGGCAACAGGTTCCTGTAGCTCGGTGACCCAGCCGTCGACATCCTCCGGGCACGCCAGCGTCACCTCACGGCTGGGGCCGGCATTGCGGTATCCCGCTGCGTCGATCCATTGAGCCAGTGCCTGATAGGCGGGCAGACAGTTGTCCATCGAACCCTTGTGCATCAGCGAGGCCACGTGCTCTTCGGCCCGCAGGTCCACCACAGCGAACTCGTAGTCGCCCTCGGGATCCGCGTCTACCGGCAGCGCGGCATGCACGACGACGTTCTCGTCGTCACCGGCATCCTCGTAATACGCGACGGCGGGTCCGATCGCGGCGATACCGGCGCGATCCAAACCGGTACAAAGCCGCTCGTACAACCCGCGAACCACCGGGCCGATCGACGACGGATCCATCGTCTTGGCGGTACCGGTCAACTCCGCGACCCGCAGCGCCGGAACGGACTTGATCACAACCTCGTATGCGGACATCTGTCCCTCACTTTCGATGATGCGGAGGCGCGCCTGTACATGCGCCAGTCGCGCGGTGTCTTCCTGGATTCGGGTTTCGAGTTCTGCTCGGCGAAGCGTGAGCATCCCGCGGATCTCGTCGACGGTGACCGCCGACTCCACCACTTGCTGGACCTGGGCCAGAGTCAGGCCCAACTCCTTGAGAGCGACGATGCGGTTGAGCAGCGCCAACTGGCCCGCGGTGTACGAGCGATACCCGGTGGATGCGTCGACCCTCGCGGGTGTGAGCAGGCCGATGGCGTCGTAGTGGCGGAGCATGCGCACCGACACACGACCTGCTCTCGCAAAGTCTCCGATGCTCAACATTATTGCTCGCCCCGTTTCTCTCTCACGAACCCGATACCTACAGGTTTACGACCTCACACGGTGTCAGGGTCAAGCTGTCGGTTCAGGACTTTTTCGATCGCAGCGCGAGTGGGTGACGACACCGACGCGCCGCGGACCGTCGTCGCCAGACTTCCCGCCGTGGCAGCAAACTGCAGGGCGCGGTCCTGGCCCTGCACCCACTCCACGGCGAAGGCGCCGGTGAAAGCATCGCCTGCGCCAGTTGTGTCCACGGGTGTCACGGCCGGGGAGTCGGCGTGGATTGTCTCCTCGCCCGACCGGAGATCCGCGCCGCCGGCCCCGAGCGTCGTGACGAGGTATCGGACGCGACCGGTGACCGCGGCCAACTGCTCCGACTCGGTCTGGTTGACGATCAAGATGTCGACTGCATCGATCAGTGGATCCGGAAGTTCTTGCACAGGAGACGGATTGAGGATGACCGTCGTCCCGTTGGCATGTGCGTGCTCGGCTGCTGCTGTAACTGTCTCGACCGGGATTTCGAGTTGGCACAGTAGAACGTCGGCGTGTGCGATCGCGTCGAGGTCTGCTTCTGACAACGAGGTGACCGAGGAATTGGCGCCCGGGACGACGATGATGTTGTTCTCCGCGTCCTCGCTCACGGTGATGGCGGCAACGCCACTCGGGCCGTCGACACTACGAAGCAACGCGGTGTCGACCCCGGCGTCTTGCAGGGTCTCGCGCAATTGGGTGCCGAAACCGTCGTCGCCGACCGCGCCGACGAACGACACGTCCCCACCGGCTTTCGCGGCGGCGATGGCCTGGTTGCTGCCTTTGCCTCCCGCCGCGGTGGCAAAGGCAGTGCCGAGTAGCGTTTCTCCCGGAGCGGGGAATCTGGACACTGACGTGGTCAGATCCATGTTGATACTGCCGACGACGACGATTCGAGGCGTGCTCATACCTCGAGGTTATCGGCCTTCATTCTCTTTCGACGAACCTTGCGGATGATCCGACGTGCTTCCTCGTCGGTGGCGACAGAGGGCGGAGAGCCGTCGAGTGGCTTGCGTGCGGTCTCGGGGATCATCAGGACTGCGATACCGCCGATCACTGCGGCGATCATCATGTACATCGGTGCGACCAAGTTGCTGCCCGTTGCACTTTCGAGGGCGGTGAGCACCAGGGGAGTGGTCCCGCCGAAGATGGAGACCGCGAGGTTGTATCCGATTGCCAAGCCGCCGTACCTGATTCCGGTCGGAAAGAGTGCGGGAAGCACGGACGGGAACACTCCGACGAACAGCAGGAGCAAACCGCCGAGAATTGCGAGTCCCAGGAAGACCGTCACGTAGTTGCCGACGCCGATCAGAAGGTAGGCAGGTAGGGACAGGACGAAGAATCCGATGAAACCGCTGAGCAGCAAGGGTTTACGCCCGACTCGGTCCGAGAACTTTCCGACGTAGCTGATTCCCATCATCATCACGATCATGACGATGATCATCAGAACGAGTCCGTGGGATTCGTCGTAACCCAACGTGTTGGTCAGATACGTCGGCATGTAGCTGAGCAGGCCGTAGTGAGCGATGTTGTACGTGGCCACCAGGACGATGCACAGAACAAGCGGACGCCAGTTGTCGACGAGAGTTTCGCGTAGTTTCTTGCCTGTGGATTCATCTGCGAGGGAGCGCTCTTCGGCCTGCTCCATCATCTGGAATGCGGGGGTTTCCTCCAAACGCAGACGGAGGTACAGGCCGATGAGACCCAGAGGTCCGGCAATGAGGAAGGGGATGCGCCAGCCCCACTGGAGTAGGTCCTCGGCACTGACGACGGTCTGGATGATCGTCACGATGCCCGCTGCCGCCACATATCCTGCCAGAGTCCCGAATTCGAGGAAGCTGGCGAAGAAACCGCGGCGCTTGTCCGGTGCGTATTCGGCGACGAACGTACTGGCCCCGCCGTATTCGCCGCCCGTGGAAAAGCCCTGCAACAGGCGTAGGAGTACCAGCAGGATCGGGGCGGCGATACCGATGGATTCGTAGCTCGGGATGAGGCCGATGGCGAAGGTGCTGCCCGCCATCAGAATGATGGTGGTGGCCAGGACTTTCTTGCGTCCGATGCGGTCACCGAGTGGACCGAAGAACAATCCGCCGAGAGGGCGGACGATGAAGGCAGCCGCAAAAATTGCAAACGTCGAGAGGAGTTGAGCGCTGCCGCTCGCGTCCGGGAAGAACACTTTTCCTATAGTGGTAGCTAGATATGCGTAAACGCCGAAATCGAACCACTCCATGGCATTTCCGAGCATCGTTGCCTTGACAGCGCGCTTGACGGACGCATTGTCGGTGACGCAGACATCGGGTGATTCGGCCACTTCGAGAGCGCTGATCGAGTTCTCTGGTGTAGTCATGACATGCGCTCCCCAGCGCAATCATCGAACCGAGCGGGGCACGTACCTGATGCACGCATCTTTTCGTTGCCCACTCGCCGATGAGCCGGTCGGGAAATCGAGCGTCCGCGTGCCCTGTGGCTCGTTGCGACCCCCGTCGCACGGCTCTGGCCCGCGGCAGTGTCCGGAGCCCACAGGGCTCCGGACTACCGGCAAGTAAGACGCTTACGCTATCAAAGTTGTGCGCGGGAGCCGATTTTCGGGCTAGAAGGCGCGGGCGTACTGCGACGGGATATGCGGTCCTACCTCGGCGTTCAGTTCACGGGCCGCCCGGCGCGCCCAGTAGGGATCACGCAACAGTTCGCGGCCGAGGAGCACCGCCACTGCGCTTCCGTCTTCGACGATCTTCTCGGCCTGTTCGGGTTCGGTGATGAGGCCGACGGCGGCGGCCGGTAGCAGGCTCTCGTTCTGCAGGCGACGGGCGAACGGAACCTGGTATCCCGGCTCCACCGGAATCTTAGCCGCCGGTGAATTACCGCCGGTGGACACGTCGACGAGATCGACGCCGTAGTCGGAGAGGATGTTGGCGAGGGCAACGGTCTGATCCGCGGTCCAGCTGTCGACCTCGAGCCCACGCTCTTCCGTCAGCCAATCGGTCGCCGAGACCCGGACGAAGAGCGGTAGCTCGGCCGGCCACACCTCGCGGACTGCGCTCAGGATTTCGAGGAGCAATCGGATGCGGTTCTCGAAGCTGCCTCCGTAGCGGTCCGTTCGCTTGTTGCTCTCGGGGGAGAGGAACTGATGGATCAGGTATCCGTGGGCCGCGTGAATTTCCACGACCTTGAATTCGGCCTTCAATGCGCGGGTAGCCGCCGCTGCGAAGTCCGCGACGACCTTCTCGATGCCCTCCGTGGTGAGCTCGACCGGATCGGCAAGGTGACCGAACGGAACCGCGCTCGGGGCAACCGTCTGCCACGAGAGTCGGTCGTCGGCGGGCAGACTCTTGCCGCCGCGCCACGGAACCTGCGTCGACGCTTTGCGTCCGGCGTGGGCCAGCTGAATTCCGGGCACTGCGCCGAAGTACGCGAGTTGCGCGTTGATCTCGGCGAAGGCTTGCGCCTGCGTGTCGTTCCAGATCCCCAGATCAGCTGCCGATATGCGGCCTTCGGGATTGACGGCCGTCGCCTCGGTGAGAATCAGGCCGGTGCCGCCGATTGCACGGCTCACCAGATGCGTGCGATGCCACTCGTTGGGCACTCCGACCTGGTCGCCGATGACGTCAGCGGAGTACTGGCACATCGGTGCCATCCAGACGCGGTTCGGGATGGTGACGCCGCGCAGGGTCAAAGGCTCGAACAACACACTCACGGATGGCTCCTGACTCGAAGAAGAAGGTCGGTGGGTGCAACAGCGCCCCGCATCGGAATTGTTCCCCGGCGGTCCGCCGGAATGGTCCCGGGTGGTCACAGCCTCGTTCCGCCGAGCAGGCCGTCACGGTGGGTGGTTAATGTGTATTCATGACCGCTGTGACTTCCAACGCAGAAACCGTCGACTCGAACGCGTCCGACACCAAGTCCGTCGTGCACGACGCCGCACGCCGAGCCCGTAAGGCTTCGCGCGTCCTGGCTCTGCTGACCACCGCGCAGAAGGATGCTGCGCTCAACGCCGCAGCCGACGCGGTACTCGCGGCAAGTGATCGGATTCTCGCGGCCAACGCTCTCGATATCGACACCGCGAAGGCGGGCGGCACCGAGGAATCGCTGCTCGACCGTCTTCGTCTGACCGCTGAGCGGATCGAGGGCATCGCGTCGGGTTTGCGTCAGGTTGCCGGACTACCCGATCCGATCGGTGAAGTGCTTCGTGGATCTACTTTGCCGAACGGTTTGGAGCTACGCCAGCAGCGCGTTCCGCTCGGTGTCGTCGGCATGGTGTACGAGGCTCGCCCCAACGTTACCGTCGACGCTTTCGGGCTCACTCTCAAGTCGGGAAATGCTGCGCTGCTTCGTGGTTCGTCCTCGGCGGTCAAGTCCAACGAAGCGTTAGTGGCGGCTCTGCGCGCGTCGTTGATTGACCAGGGACTGCCCGAGGATTCCGTTCAACTTCTGCCGAGTGCGGATCGGTCGACGGTCACGCACCTGATCCAGGCCCGCGGCCTCGTCGACGTCGTCATCCCGCGCGGCGGTGCCGGCTTGATCAGTGCCGTCGTGCGTGATGCCACCGTGCCCACCATCGAGACCGGTGTCGGTAACTGCCACGTCTATGTTCACTCGGCCGCCGATCTACTGATGGCCGAGAAGATTCTTCTCAACTCCAAAACCCGTCGGCCCAGTGTGTGCAACACGGCAGAGACGGTGCTGGTCGACGCCGCTATTGCCGAGACGGCCGTGCCGAAGCTGCTCCAAGCGCTTCAGATGCACGACGTCGTCGTGCACGGTGATCTGCCGGGACTGGTTCCCGCGACCGAGGACGACTGGTCGAAGGAATACCTCACCCTCGACGTCGCCCTCAAGGTCGTCAAGGACCTGGACGCTGCCGTCGAGCACATCGACCAGTACGGGACCGGCCACACCGAAGCCATCGTGACATCCGATCTCTCGGCTGCCCGCGAGTTCACCGCTCGAGTCGACGCTGCGGCAGTGATGGTCAATGCGTCGACTGCCTTCACCGACGGTGAGCAGTTCGGGTTCGGCGCCGAGATCGGCATCTCTACCCAGAAACTGCACGCGCGTGGCCCCATGGGGCTACCGGAACTGACGTCCACCAAGTGGATCGTCTGGGGCGACGGGCATACCCGACCCGCCTGAAAAGTTCACCAGACTTGCCCCACCTCTCAAGGAGTTAACCGTGGACCGAGCACTTCCCGACACGACGCCGTTCTTCTCGACCGTCGACGACGTGATCGAACGGCTGGCCGAAACCGGCTATCTGTCCGACAAGGCCACCGCGACGGCAGTCTTCCTGGCCGATCGTCTGGGCAAGCCGCTGCTCATCGAGGGCCCGGCCGGTGTCGGAAAGACGGAACTCGCCCGCGCAGTCGCCCAGACCACGGGCGCAGAACTGGTGCGTCTGCAGTGCTACGAGGGCGTCGACGAGGCTCGTGCGCTCTACGAGTGGAACCACGCGAAGCAGATACTTCGGATTCAGTCGGGCGGGGCGAGCGGAGCGAGGGGTGATGTCGCGGTCGACCACAGCTGGGATTCGACGAAGGCGGATGTGTTCTCGGAGGAGTTCCTGCTCGCACGTCCACTGCTCAAGGCCATTCGCCGCGAGGACCCGACGGTGCTGTTGATCGACGAGACGGACAAGGCAGACGTCGAGATCGAAGGTCTGCTCCTCGAAGTGCTCAGCGACTTCGCGGTCACGATCCCCGAGCTCGGAACGATCACCGCCACCCGCAAGCCGTTCACGGTGTTGACCTCGAATGCCACTCGTGAACTCTCGGAGGCTCTGAAGCGTCGTTGCCTCTTCCTGCATCTCGATTTCCCGGACGCCGACCTCGAGCGTCGCATCCTCGCAAGCCGTGTGCCGGAGCTTCCTGAAGCGATTGCCGAGCAGCTGGTCAACACCATTCGTGTTCTTCGCGGAATGCAGCTCAAGAAGGTCCCTTCGGTATCCGAGACCATCGACTGGGGACGCACCCTTCTTGCTTTGGGCATGGACACTCTCGACGACGATGCCGTTCGCGCCACGCTCGGCGTGATCCTCAAGCACCAGTCGGACCAGGTGCGTGCCGCCGCTGAACTTCGGCTGAACTGAGGTCTGACATGGCTCCCGCAGGATCGACGTCGCCGCTCTCACCTGGCGGCCTGGCAGCGCCGCACGGGATTCCCGGTCACCTCGTCGATTTTGTCGAGGCGCTGCGGCGACGCGGAATCATGGTCGGCCCGTCCGAGACCGTCGACGCCGGTCAGGTCATGTCGGTTCTCGATCTGCTCGATCGTGAAGCGCTTCGTGAAGGGCTGGCGTGCTCGCTCCTGCGCAGGCCGACCCACCGGGCGACGTTCGACGCCGTCTTCGACCTGTGGTTCCCCAAGGCGATCGGTGACCGTGCGGTCGGCGACGTCGACGTCACACTGCCGCGCAAGCCAGACGGCTCGATCGACCTGCAGGCATTGCGTGAGCTCATTGCCGAACTGCTGACAGACGGCAGTGACGAGGCGATGGAGATGACCGAACTCCTGACCGCCGCGATGGTCGAGGAACTCGGGCAGTACCAGTCGAGTAACGGCCCGTCGTTCTCCGCCTACCAGGCGCTGCGCGACGTCGCCCCGGAGACGTTGCTCAACAAGATCCTGCAGGGCCTGCTCGGCAACCAGGAGGGTTCCGGGTCAGAGGGCAAGGACAACTCCGACTATCAATCCGAGGTCGCCAAGCGCACGGCAGCGCAGCGCATCGCGGACTTCCGCAAGATGGTCGAGAAGGAAACGCGTCGACGCACAGCCGAGAATTTGGGCAAGGAGCGGGTCGCCACGTACGGCGTTCCGAAACTCGCCGAGGAAGTCGACTTCTTGCGAGCGTCCGATGCCGAACTCACCACGCTGAAGAAGAACGTCGCACCCCTGGCTCGCTTGTTGGCCAGTCGTCTCGCCGTGCGTCGTAGCCGCTCTCGCGCGGGTTCGATCGACCTACGTCGTACGTTGCGCAAGTCCATGTCGACGGGCGGAGTGCCGATCGATCTGGTGCAGCGCAAGCCGAAGCGGGCGCGGCCCGAACTTGTGGTGATGTGCGACGTGTCCGGCTCGGTGGCGGGGTTCAGCCATTTCACTCTGCTGCTCGTGAACGCTTTGCGTGAGCAGTTCTCGCGCGTGCGGGTGTTCGCGTTCATCGACACGACCGACGAGGTCACGCGGTTCTTCGACTCGAACGCAGACCTCGGATCAGCGATGTCACGGATGGTGCGTGAGGCCGAACTGATCACCTACGACGGCCACTCAGACTACGGACACGCCTTCGGAGTGTTCCAGGAGAAGTTCGCGCAGTCGATCACCAGTCGCACGTCGCTACTGGTACTCGGCGACGGTCGCAACAACTACCGCGATCCCAACCTTCAGTCGCTGTCGCAGATGGTGGCAGTAGCCAAGCACGCGCACTGGCTCAACCCCGAGCCGAAGGGGCAATGGGGAACGGGTGACTCCGCGGCGAAGGTCTACAACGAGGTCATCAGCATGCACGAGTGCCGCTCGGCCCAGCAGCTTGCCGACGTCGTGTCCCGTCTGCTGCCGGTCTGACCCGTAAGCTCGACACTCGTGCAGAAGGGACTATCGGTGGAACGTGCTCGACGCCTAGGAGTGATGGGTGGCACCTTCGACCCCATTCACCATGGCCACCTCGTTGCGGCCAGTGAGGTCGCCGACCGGTTCGGACTCGACGAAGTGATCTTCGTCCCCACCGGGCGGCCCTGGCAGAAGCAGGGGAAGGGCGTCAGTCCTGCCGAGGACCGGTACCTCATGACGGTCATCGCCACCGCCTCCAACCCGCGGTTTTCCGTCTCTCGGGTCGACGTCGACCGTGAAAAAGTGACGTACACCGTGGACACGCTGCGAGACCTCCGGGCCTACCACCCTGACGCCGAACTCTTCTTCATCACCGGTGCCGATGCGCTGGCCAGCATCCTTTCCTGGCAAGATTGGGAAGAGTTGTTCGCATTGGCGAAGTTCGTCGGGGTATCGCGACCGGGTTTCGATCTCAATGCAGAGCACCTGGCCGGTCACCTCGACACCATGCCCGCCGACGCGGTCACGTTGATAGAGATTCCGGCACTTGCCATTTCGTCGACCGAATGTCGGCGTCGGGCAAGTGAAGACCGCCCCGTCTGGTACCTGGTGCCGGACGGAGTGGTGCAGTACATCTCGAAGCGGAACCTGTATCGACCTGTCGACGCGGAGCGCCGCGACGGAGCTACAACGATGTCGGAGCCCGCACCGGGGAAGTCGGAAGCCGTCCCGGGCGCCGAATCGAGCTAGCCGAGCACAACAAGTACTTTCTGAAGACGAAACTGGAGAACATCGAGTGAGCGCAAACACCGAAGCCATCGACATGGCACGCATCGCGGCCTTGGCAGCCGACGAGAAGCTGGCCACCGAAGTGGTGGTGCTCGATGTGTCCGAACAGCTGGTCATCACGGACTGCTTCGTGATCGCATCTGCGACGAACGAGCGTCAGGTCAACTCGATTGTCGAGAACATCGAAGACCGTCTCCGCGAAGCGGGACACAAGCCGGTCCGCCGTGAAGGCACCCGCGAGGGCCGCTGGGCACTGCTCGACTACGCCGACATCGTCGTCCACGTCCAGCATGACGAGGAGCGCAACTTCTACGCTCTCGATCGTCTGTGGAAGGACTGCCCGACGGTCGAGGTCGAAGGCCTCGGACAGAACCGTCCCGGCCCCGCCGACGCCAACACGGTGTTCGAGACCGACACGGTTTCCGAGCCGGACGCGCAGGATCCCTCGCTGTGACTTCGTCGGCGCCCAGTGCGGCGTCGAACCCTGTCCGCCGGCTCATCCTGCTGCGTCACGGACAGACCGAATACAACGCCGACTCTCGGATGCAGGGGCAACTCGACACCGACCTGTCGGAGTTGGGACGCACGCAGGCCAAGAGTGCAGGTCCGGTGATCGCCGATCGCAGGCCGTTGACGATCGTGTCCTCGGATCTGCGGCGCGCGTATTTCACGGCCGTCGCTGTCGGTGATGCCGCCGGACTTCCGGTCCTCACCGACATGCGTCTGCGTGAGACACACCTGGGGGAATGGCAGGGCCTGACTCATCATGACGTCGACGAGCGCACTCCCGGTGTGCGATCTGCCTGGCGAGCGGATGCCACGTTGGCGCCGCCCGGCGGCGAAAGCCGAATCGACGTCGCGAATCGCAGCCTCCCCGTAGTTCACGAATTGCTCGACACGCACCCGGACTGGGCCGAGCGGCCCGTAGTTCTGGTGGCGCACGGAGGCTTGATCGCGGCACTGACAGCGGCATTGCTCGACTTACCCGTCGATCGCTGGGCCGTCCTCGGCGGATTGGGAAACACCAGTTGGGTGCAACTCAGTGGACATGGTGACGTCAAGTCGATCGAGTGGCGACTCGACGTATGGAATGCTTCTGCGAGTGTCGCAAATGACGTCCTCTGAAAGTGCCGACGGGCAGCGCCCCGTCCTCCTCGTGCTCGCGGATTCGCTGTCGTATTTCGGCCCCAAAGGCGGCCTCGCGGCAGATCATCCACGGATCTGGCCCAACATCGTGGCCGACGAACTCGGCTGGGACGTCGAGTTGGTCGCCCGTATCGGCTGGACGTGCCGCGATGCGTGGTGGGCACTGACTCAGGATCCTCGTGTGTGGGCGGCGGTGCCGCGGGCAGGCGCCGTCGTGTTCGCGGTCGGCGGTATGGACTCGCTACCGTCCCCATTGCCTACCGCGCTCCGCGAGACCATTCGCTACGTTCGGCCACCCGCGCTTCGACGCGTGGTGCGCGAGGGTTATCAGTGGCTGCAGCCGCGGCTTGCACCTCTGGGCCGCCCGGTCGCACTTCCGCCCAAGCTGAGCGTCGAGTATTTGGAAAGCTCGCGAAATGCGTTGGAGTACATGCGGCCGGAACTGCCGATGATCGCGACCCTGCCGTCGGTGCACCGCAGCGATGCCTACGCGAGCGTGCACGCCGGACGACCTGCCGCGGTGTCCGCGATCACCGAGTGGGCTACGGAGAAAGACGTTCCCGTAGTCGATCTCGCGGATGCAGTGCGTGACAACGTCTTTTCCGAGAACGGCAACCCCGACGGTATTCACTGGGGTTGGGACGGTCATGTCGGTGTAGCCCGCGCGATGATCGCTGCGATTCGCGGGGTCGAGGCGCAGAAAGTGGTTTCGCCGCAACTGGTATCACCGCCGAGCGAAGTCGGGTAGCAGAATGCCGGTCGTCGTCGTCACGGATTCCTCCGCCTGCATCCCGCAGGAGTCGGCCGACGCATGTGGCATTCAGGTTGTTCCGCTCCACGTGCTCCGTGACGGCTGCGACTTGCGTGAGGGTGTCGACGCAATGCCGAGCGACCTGTCGGGAGTGACAACGGCCGGAGCGTCGCCCGCCGAGTTGTCCGAAGCGTATGCACGCGCCCTGGACATGAGCGACGGTGACGGCGTTCTCGCCGTGCACATTTCACGGCAACTGTCGGGAACGTGGGAAGCCGGACGAGTCGCGGCCCAGGAGTTCGGTGGCGCTGTTCGGATCGTCGATTCACAGTCCGCCGGAATGGGTTTGGGATATCCCGCTCTCGAAGCTGCGCGCTTGGCCGAGAAGGGCGCTTCACTCGAAGAGGCATATGGCCGGGCGGTCGACGTTGCAAGTCGTGGGCGCTGCTACATCGTCGTCGACAAACTTGATCAATTGCGCCGGGGCGGACGAATCGGAACCGCAGCAGCGTTGCTGGGCACTGCATTGGCGATGAAGCCGATCCTGCATCTGGTGGACGGCAAGCTGGTGCTCGGCGAGAAAACACGTACCACCACCAAAGCGCTTGCACGCTTGGTGGATTCGGCCGTCGAGCGCGCTGGTCTCGGTCGTGTGGCGATAGCCGTGCATCACATGCGAGCGCGAGAGCGTGCGGACGGGATCGCGGAACAGTTGGCCGAGCGCATCCCCGATGTAGCGGAATCCGTGGTCACTGACTTCAGCGCGGTCATCGGAGCGCACGTCGGTGTCGGCGCGATCGGTGTTGTGGTGTGCCCGTTGCCGGAGATCGACACGAGCGCCTGATCGTTTCTCCACAATCCGCGAGTTCTCCACAGATACAAATTGTTCGTCGTTGGCGGCGAGGTCTCTCGTTAGCGTCCAGTCATGAGGATCAGCGAGGAGCGCGAGCGGGCGCGTGATCGCCTCGCGGCGATGGACGGCAACTACCGGCGGCGACACGAGGACGTCGACGAATTCGAGGATTCAGGGTCTTTCGAGAGGTCCCCCGAGTGGCTTCGGGACTTCGACGAGGACGACTACGACGCTCAGCCCGACTCGTCACGGTTCGACCGATTGCCCGAACACTGGCGCGGTACACGTTGGCGCCCGAGTCGGTCGGCGACCTGGGTGTTGGCGATCGTTGCAGTTCTGGCCACGGGAATCGGCTTGTTCGCCGTGTGGTGGGATTCTCCGAGCATGCAGGCGGTCCCACCGTTGCCTTCGCCCCAGAATGTCACGGAGAAGGATGTGACTGCCGGCGATGGTGAATCAGCCAGTCCTGTACCGACCGGCGTCGTGGCAGAGCAGCCGCCCGAGGCTGTGGTGGTCAGTGTCGTCGGGCTCGTGCGCACGCCTGGGCTTGTCAATCTTCATTCGGGCTCGCGCATCGCCGACGCGCTTGCTGCGGCAGGTGGCGTGCTCGACGGAGCGGAGACGGTGGGCCTGAATCTGGCTCAGAAACTTGTCGACGGCGATCAGATCGTGGTTGGTGCGGCCGATCAGTCCGGTGGTGTTTCTTCGAGTACCACTGCAGGAGGGACCAGCCCCGCAGCTACGGGGGAATCCGGCGGGGCTGGGCTGGTGAACCTCAATACCGCCACCGAGGCCGAACTGGACGAGCTTCCCGGGGTAGGGCCGGTAACGGCTGCGGAGATCATCTCCTGGCGCACCTCCAACGGAAAATTCACGGACATAGAACAATTGGGGGAAGTCGACGGGATCGGCCCGGCAAGGTTGGCCAAATTGCGAGTGCTGGTGTCGGTGTGAACGAACCGGAAGCCTCGCCGGTCCTCGACGCTCGACTGCTTCTTTCGGCGGTCGCGGTGTGGGGGAGCAGTGCGGTGGGGATCCTGTTCGGCCCGGTCGCCGCGTGGGTACTGGCGGTGGCGTGTGCGGTTCCAGCGGCACTCCTCACTTACGTGGTTGTGCGCCGGACATCAGCGGGGTGGGTACGAATCATGTTGGTTGCATTGCTGTTCGGTGCCGGGTGTAGTGCCGTCGGCGGGTGGCGGGCGTCCGAGGCGGAGAGGCACCCACTGACCCGAGCTTCTCTCGAGGGAGCTTGGGTGAGTGTCGAAGTGGAACCCTCGGAGGATCCGCACGCGGTCTCCGGCGCGGTGGGTCAAGGTCAGGTCGTCTTCAGGGCAACCGTCAATTCGGTGACTGCCCAGAACCGCAGGTACTCCGGAGGCGGCTTGGTCACCATCCGGGCGCCCAGTTCGTCGTGGCTCGAAGTTGTTCCAGGGCAGAGCCTCACGGTTCGTGGCCGGGCGAGTCAGCCATGGCGTAGCGATTCCACGCTCGCCGTGATCACGTCCGAAGGGCCTCCCGTCGCGGTGGGAGAAGTGCCCTGGTATCAGCGATGGGCAAGTGTGGTGCGCATTCGTTTCGCCGCTGCGTGCTCGGCTGCACTCCCGCCGGATCAGGCGGGTCTGCTGCCTGGCCTCGTCGTCGGAGACACGTCGGCGCTGTTGCCGGTGGTGAAGGACAACTTCACCGTTGCCGGACTTTCCCATCTCACCGCGGTGTCCGGCGCCAACATCAGCATTCTGCTCGGGGCCGTTCTGCTGTTGGTCAGAGCCGCGGCGCTCAGTCCACGGGTCGGCGCCGCTTTGGCGGTGGTAGCCCTCGTTGCCTTTGTTGTCGTCGCGAGGCCGTCGCCGAGTGTTCTGCGCGCCTCGGTGATGGGCTTGGTAGGCCTGCTCAGTCTGGTCACTGGTCGGCGCAAACAGGCGCTGCCTGCTCTTGCCGCCGCCGTCATCGTTCTGGTAGTCGTGATGCCCGAGCTGGCCGTCGACTGGGGGTTTGCGCTGTCGACTACTGCCACGGGCGCGCTGGTGATCATTGCGCCGGTGTGGGTGGACGTGCTTCGCCGAAGAGGCTGGCCCCGTTGGTTTTCGGAGATGACAGCTGTCTCGGGTGCTGCGTTTGTCGTGACTGCACCGTTGGTGGGCGCCATGGCGGGAACCTTCAGCGTAGTCACGATTGCCGCGAACATGGCGGTGGCGCCCGTGATCGGAATCATCACGGTGTTCGGTGCGGTGATTGCCTTGTGTGCGCTGATCTGTCCACCGATCGCGGTGTTCGTCGCGCCATTGGTGCGGCCGCCGATGGGGTGGCTGCTGTGCGTGTCCGAGCGGGCGGCGGCGCTTCCCGGAGCGTCAGTGGTAGTGCCGTCAGGACTCATCGGTGCCCTCGTCGTCGTGGGAGTCCTACTGGCCGCGGCCCTGACGCTGTGGAATCGGATTTCGAGATGGGTGCTCGGCGTTCTTGTTCTGGGAGTTGTTCTGGCCCTGATCTTTCAACACGTGTTCGGGGGTGGCCGTTTTGCTCCGGGGTGGGCGCTGGTGATGTGCGACGTCGGTCAGGGGGACGGTCTTGTGCTCTCGACTGGAGACGGCAGGGTGATCGTGATCGATGTCGGTCCTGATCCCACGTCGATGGATCGTTGCCTGAACATGTTGGACGTCAACGACATCGCGTTGCTGATGATCAGTCATTTTCATGCCGATCACATCGGTGGATTGGAAGCAGTCCTGAGTGGGCGTTCGGTCGCTGCGATCGGAGTCGGGTCGATGTTGTTGCCGGAGTCAGGTTTTCGGGCGGTGAAGGATACCGCAGACTCGCAGGCCGTTCCGGTTGTCTCGTTGCGCGCAGGTATGGAGTTGACGTTGGGATCGGTGAACGTGGAGGTTCTCGGTCCGTTGGTTCCGGCTCCCCGCGATGCGGGGGACGGCGCGGACGCCGCGAACGATCAGTCGCTGGTGGTGATGGCGCACACGGGCGCGGGTCGAATTCTGTTGACGGGCGACGCCGAAGTTGCGGGGGAGGAGGCGATCCTCCGATCGGGAGCGGACGTGAAGGCCGATGTGTTGAAGCTGCCCCATCACGGTTCTCGGACCACGTCGTCGGCATTTCTGGAAGCGGTGCGTCCGAGGTTGACGATGATCAGCGTCGGCGTCGGCAACAGTTTCGGGCACCCGAATGCGGAGGTTCTCGATGAACTGGATTCATTGGGCGGGGCGGTGGTTCGGACCGACGTCGACGGCACCGTCGCTGTGTACGGCGGGGGCGGCGGGTCTGTGTCGATCGTGTCGGTTCCTCGTGGGACCATCTTCGGGTGAGTAATCCGTCTGGAGTCGATCCGCTGCATCTTGTTCTCGGGGACGACGAGTTCCTGATCGACCGCACGGTATCGCAGCTCATCAGAGCTGTCCGCGGTGACCGCGGCCAGGGTATTTCGGATCTCCCGGTGACCAAGATGCGCGCGGGCGACACCAATGCTCCCGAGTTGGCCGAGTTGCTCAGCCCTTCTCTTTTTGCCGAAGACCGTGTGATCGTCTTGGAATCGGCTGCAGAAGCAGGCAAAGATGCCGTAGCGCTTGTCCTGGAGGCTGCACGCGAGCCGGCAGAAGGTGTGGTTCTGATCGTCGTGCACTCGGGCGGCGGTCGCGCGAAAGCGTTGGCGCCGGCCCTCGAGAAGCTCGGGGCGACGGTTCACAACTGCGGAAAACTGAACAAGAGTCAGCTTGTCGACTTCGTCCGGGGTGAGTTTCGGACCGCAGACGTCAGGGTTGCGCCAGATGCGATCGCCGCGATGATCGAAAGCGTCGGCTCCAACCTCCGCGAACTCGCGTCGGCCTGCTCGCAATTGGCGGCAGATACGGGCGGCAAGATCGACGTGGATGCAGTCCACAAGTATTACTCGGGCAAGGCCGAGGTTTCCGGATTCGACGTGGCCGACAAAGTCATCGTCGGCGATACCCGGGGTGCGCTCGAGGCGCTCCGATGGGCAGATCAGATCGGAACAGCCCATGTTCTGCTCGCGGATGCCCTCGCCGACGCAGTCCACACCATCGCGAAGGTCGGCCCGTTTGCACGGGGCGGTGACCCGTTCCGGTTGGCGTCGGATCTCGGAATGCCGCCGTGGAAGGTCAAGAAGGCGATCAAGGAGGTCGGCGGCTGGGATCCCACGTCGATCGGCGCTGCGATGCAGATCGTCGCTGCCCTCAACGCCGACGTGAAGGGTGCCGCAGTCGACTCGTCCTTCGCCCTGGAGATGGCAGTGCGGAAAGTGTGCGCGTTGCGGAAGAACTGAGTACAACGTGGCCTACTGCGCGTCCGGCCAGAAGTAGTCCGACGACAGTGGCGGCCGTGGCCTCGCCCGCCCGGTAGTCGAGGCGTTTCACGCAGGCTTGCTCCAACTGAGTATGCGGAATGGCCTGAGGCCGTGTCGTTGGTTCACCTGTTCTGATGTCGGTCACCCGTAGTGAGTCGTGCGACACCGGATTCACCACACTGCCGCAGGCAATGGTTTCTTGGCCGATGCTGTCCACCGGCACCTTCACGGTGGTGAGTACCGCTCGTCCAACGGCGAGAAACGCCAGAATCGCAACGAGTGAACACATCACGCCGAAGAAGATCCGGAATTCGCTACGTTGCCTGCGCCTACACCATCCGTAGCTTGCGGCACCTCCGACGACTGCAACCGTCAATGATTCCCACCAACGAGGGATTCCCAGGGCGGCCACTACGCCGAAAGCGACGACCGCCCAGAAGACAGTCGTGAACAACCAGCTGCGAGGGCGCTTCCCGTGCCCGTTGATCGCCATCATCAGATGGTTGCAGCCCGCTCCACATATTCGCTGCAAGACATGGATGGCGGGTCTTCGCACTGACCCGATTGAATACGCAAAATAGCCGCCTGGTCTTTCGACCTGGCGGCTATCGAGACGAACCAGTGTGACGGCGAACCGTCACAGTGGAAACGTCAGAGCTTGTTGGCAGCCTGCGAGAGTGCAGACTTCTTGTTGGCAGCCTGGTTGGCGTGAATGACGCCCTTGCTGGCTGCCTTGTCGAGCTTGCGGCTGGTGGAGACGAGGAGCTCGTTGGCCTTGTCCTTGTCACCGGCTGCCGCAGCCTCGCGGAATGAACGGATCGCGGTACGCAGCGAGGACTTCACCGACTGGTTACGGAGTCGGGCCGCCTCGTTGGTACGGATTCGCTTCACCTGGGACTTGATGTTGGCCACGCGTAAAATCCTTGTCGTCTTTAGCTGGTTACGGTCGAGAAAGCTGTGGGCGCACTGATGCACCGACTGGCAAGATTACCAGCCGAGGGCCCAAGAACCCAAACCGTCGCACGTTGCGTCTGTCCAGAAGGGTACACCGAGCGCCCGATTGCTCGCCGCGCTGCCGAATAGCCCCACTTGTAGCAGCATGTTGCCCTATGACGCCGTCGCCTTCGAAAAGTTCGAGTAAAACAGGTTCGACCACCACCCGAGCGCGTCCTGCCGCAGTGTTCGACGGATATTCAGACATCGGTCGCTACGAGTTGGCTTTCGACGAGATGTTCGAGCCCGACGGCTCGGTGCGTGGTCCGTACAAGGGTGTGTACAAAGCCCTGGCGCCGACGAGCAGCGCCGACCTCGCCGCGCGTGCCGACGCACTTGGACGCGCATTCATCGACCAAGGTGTGACGTTTTCGCTGTCCGGGCAGGAACGACCCTTCCCGTTGGATCTGGTGCCACGCGTCATCGCCGCCCAGGAGTGGTCGCGGCTGGAAAAGGGCATCAAACAGCGGGTGAAGGCGCTCGAGTTGTTCCTCGCGGACATTTACGGAGAGCAGCGAATCCTGCGCGATCACGTGTTGCCGCGCCGCCTGGTCACCTCGTGCGAGCACTTCCACCGTGAAGCGGCAGGCATCGTCCCGCCCAACGGTGTGCGAATTCACGTCGCGGGTATCGACCTGGTCCGAGACGAGGCGGGAGAGTTCCGAGTCCTCGAGGACAATCTGCGATCTCCGTCCGGTGTCTCCTATGTGATGGAAAACCGTCGCACCATGACTCGGGTGTTCCCGGATCTGTTCATGTCCCACAAGGTGCGGGCGGTCGGTGATTACGCAACACACCTGCTGAGGGCGCTGCGTGCGGGTGCTGCACTCAACGAAGCGGACCCCACAGTGGTTGTTCTCACACCGGGTATCGCCAATTCCGCCTATTTCGAGCATTCGTTGCTCGCTCGTCAGATGGGTGTGGAACTCGTCGAAGGTCGCGACCTGTTCTGCCGCGACAACATGGTGTACATGCGCACTACGGAAGGCGAGCGCCAGGTCGATGTCATCTATCGCCGCATCGACGACGAGTATCTCGACCCGATGCACTTCCGTCCGGATTCGATTCTCGGCGTCGCAGGCCTACTGAATGCGGCGCGGGCGGGCAACGTGGTGATCTCGAGCGCCGTCGGCAACGGAGTCGGTGACGACAAACTCGTCTATACCTACGTTCCGCAGATCATCGACTACTACCTCGGTGAGAAGCCGCTCTTGCAGAACGTCGACACGTTCCGCTGTTGGTTGGACGAGGAGTGCGAGCAAGTCCTCGACCGCGTCGCCGAACTGGTCATCAAGCCGGTGGAAGGGTCCGGCGGCTACGGAATCGTCTTCGGACCCGACGCGAGCCCCAAGGAACTGGCCGCGATAACCCGCAAGATCAAGGCAGACCCGCGCGGGTGGATTGCGCAGCCACTCCTGCAGTTGTCCACGGTGCCGACCAAGATCGACGATGTTCTCTCGCCGCGCCACGTGGACTTGCGGCCCTTTGCCGTCAACGACGGTGAGGACGTGTGGGTGTTGCCCGGCGGCCTGACCCGGGTGGCACTTCCGGAAGGTTCGCTGGTGGTCAACTCCAGCCAGGGCGGCGGAAGCAAGGACACGTGGGTGCTTGCGAGCCGCACCTCTCACGAGGACCCGGAGCTGTCCGGCGAGGAGTTGGTGTCCGAGCCCCCGGAATCCGCGGAGCCGGTGCAGGGTCCCGAACTGAGCACCTCGCAGCAACAACAGCAGCAGCAACAGTGAACACCTCGGAAGTGCCCAGCTACCAAGAACTATCAGTGAACGGAGCGTGGTGACCGATGCTTGCTCGCAACGCAGAGTCCCTCTACTGGATCGGCCGCTACGTCGAGCGCGCCGACGACACTGCTCGGATCCTCGACGTCGCCGTCCATCAATTGCTCGACGACGCCACCGTCGACCCGGACCGCACGTCGCGTCTGCTCCTGCGTGTCCTCGGCATCGAGGCGCCGGAGGGCAAGCTCGACGTGCGCTCGCTCACCGATCTGGTTGCGTTCAGCCGCAACCAGGTTGGTTCGATCGTGGACTCGCTGGCAAGTGCTCGTGAGAATGCTCGCGGGGCGCGTGAGGTCACGTCGAGTGAGATGTGGGAGTGCCTGAACACCACGTACAACGGACTGGCCGAGCGTGAACGTGCCTCACGCAGGCTGGGGCCACACGAGTTCTTCCGCTATGTGGAGGAACGCGCAGCGATGTTCGCGGGCCTGGCGGATTCCACGCTCAGTCGCGACGACGGCTATCGGTTCCTTCTGCTGGGCAGGTCGATCGAACGTGTCGACATGATCGTGCGGATGCTTCTGGCGCGCGCCGGTGACCGCCCGTCGTCGCCGGCATGGGTCAGTGTTCTTCGCTCGGCGGGCGCACATGACACGTATCTGCGTACGTATCGCGGAGCGCTCGACGCCAATCGCGTCGTCGAGTTCATCTTGTTGGACAGGCTCTTTCCGCGCTCGGTGTTCCACTCGATCAGGCAGGCCGAGAAGTGCCTGCAGGAGCTCGACCCGCAGCCGGGCAGTCGCGTCGGAATCCGGGCGGAGGCGCCGAGGCTTCTGGGCCGCGCACGCAGCGAACTCGAGTTCCTGCCGCAGGGCGTGTTGCTCGAGGATCTGCAGGGACGGTTGCTCGGTTGGCAGGAGACCTGCCGCGAACTGGGTGAGGCAATTGCATTGCAGTACTTCCACGCTGCGCCGTGGGTCGCGTGGACGGATGCCGGCGCCGCGTATGCGGAGTCGACGGTGGAGGGAGAGCTGTGAGCTGGCGGATGAGGGTCGTGCACACCACGGGATATGCGTACGACGCCCCGGTGACGTCGTCGTACAACGAAGCGCGATTGACACCTCGCGGCGACACCAGGCAGACGGTGATACTCACGCGCGTCGAAACCCAGCCGGCAACGCGTTCCTACCGATACACCGATTACTGGGGCACCGCGGTGACCGCCTTCGACTTGCACGCCCCGCATACGGAACTCGAAGTGACCGGACTGTCGGTGGTGGAGACGGAACCGTTCGTTCAGCCCGAGGAAACCGTCGACTGGGATGAATTGTCGGGAAACGCGATTAAAGATCGATTCAACGAACAACTGAGTTTCACGAGATATGTTCCGCGTGATCGTAAGCTGGCGACAATTGCCAAGGAATTGCGCAAAGATAAATCACCTGAAGATGCAGTAGTGGCTGCGTCGCAATGGGTTTACGGTGAAATGTCATATGTGCCGGGTACGACCGGAGTGCATACGTCGGCGGTCGAGGCGTGGTCGGCCAGGAAAGGTGTCTGCCAGGACTATGCGCATCTGACCTTGGTGTTGCTTCGAACGATGGGGATACCGTGTCGATACGTTTCCGGCTATCTCCACCCCAAACGTGATGCGGCAGTCGGGGACACGGTGGTCGGGGAATCCCACGCGTGGATCGAAGCGTGGACCGGCGCGTGGTGGGGATACGACCCGACCAATGCGATAGCTGTGAATGAACAGCATGTCTCGGTCGGAATAGGAAGGGACTATTCGGATGTGCCGCCTTTGAAGGGAATCTTTTCCGGTGGACGCTCCACAGATCTCGAAGTTGTTGTGGAGATCACCAGGCTTGCGTAAAGTCCGGCAAATCTAGGCGCGTGAGCATTACTACCGTTCGATGAGAAGAAGGTGGGAATATGTCTCCAACTGCACAGGAATTGACTGAGATCGAACCGATCTCGGATGTGAAGAAGTATGCGGCCGAAGCGGTGGGAACATTTGTGCTCGTGTTCTCCGCAGTCGGAACTGCCGTCTTTGCAGGTGCGAAAGTCGGCAACCTCGGAGTTGCCTTCGCATTCGGCCTGACCCTGCTGTTCCTCGTATATGCGATCGGCCCGATTTCCGGTTGCCACGTCAACCCAGCCGTGACTCTCGGCCAATTCGTGATCGGGCGAATCTCAGCCGTCAATGCGGCGATTTACGTTGTCGCGCAAGTGATCGGCGGCTTGGTCGCAGGCGTCGTGATCTACACGGTGGCCAACAGTCTCCCGGCGTACAACCGTGCTGCTGACGGTTTGGGTGCAAACGGTTGGGGCGCACACAGTCCGTCTGCCGAGAAGAATCTTCTCGGAAATGTGGTTTCCGACGGCTACGGCATCGGTGCCGCCATGATCATCGAGATCCTGCTGACAGCACTGCTGGTATTCGTCGTTCTCGCGTCGACCGACCAGATCTCCGACGTGCCGCTCGCCGGGGTGTCCATCGGCTTCACGCTGGCCGTCATTCACCTGATCTCGATCCCGATCGACAACACCTCCGTCAACCCCGCTCGAAGCCTCGCTGTCGCACCGTTCCAGGACGGTGCATTAGGTCAAGTGTGGTTGTTCATCGTGTTCCCGCTCATCGGCGGTGCGCTCGGTGCACTCATCTATCGAGCACTCTTCGGACGGTTCAACCGTCTGGACAGCTGATCGACACTGTTTCCATCGTCCGGGTCGGCTTCAGCTCCAGCTGAAGTCGGCCCGAAGTTTTGCCGCGACCGCGTCGAACTTTTTGTGATCCATGACGGCGCCCTCGCGCCGGATCCCGCTCTCGGGAACGTCGAGCACCCGGTCGAGCCGGACCCAGCTGGGCCTTCCCTCGCCGTCCCATGGACCCGAACCGATTGCGAGCCAATCACGCTCGCCTTCGCGTTTGCTCTGCGAGGACAGCATCAAACCGAGCAGCGTGTTGCCGTCGCGGCCGACAACCAGCACCGGGCGGTCTTTGCCTTGGGTCGGATCCTCCTCGTAGGCAACCCAGGTCCAGACGATTTCGCCCGGATCGGCCTTGCCGTCGAGGTCGGGGGAGTACTCGACCTTGCGGGCGCGATGTGCGGTCGGAGACGTCCGCGCGGCGATCGGGCGGCCGGACGGACCCGGCTTCGAGGCAGACGACTGGGACGTGGACGACTGCAGCTGGCGCAGCAACGCAGGGCCCTTCTCCACCGCGAGGGCGCCGAGGGTTCTGCCGATCTGCTTCCACATGCTTGCCATAGCGTTCGAGCATAATCACCCACCCGTGGGAACCCCTGGTACGGCGGCGCCGAGACTTGGATATCCTGAGGGTTGACAGTGGCCCGGATCCGGGCCGGTGCCGGTCCGACTAAGGGGTCTCCCATCAGCAGCTTCGCCGACAAGACGTTCACGGATCCTGCGCAGATCCGGAACTTCTGCATCATCGCGCACATCGACCACGGTAAGTCGACGCTGGCAGATCGCATGCTTCAGCTCACCGGTGTGGTCGAAGAGCGGGCGATGCGTGCGCAGTACCTGGACCGCATGGACATCGAGCGTGAACGCGGCATCACCATCAAGGCTCAGAACGTTCGTCTGCCCTGGACCGTCGACGGCGAAGAGTTCGTCCTCCACCTCATCGACACTCCCGGCCACGTCGACTTCACGTACGAGGTCTCCCGTGCGCTCGAAGCATGCGAGGGCGCAATTCTGCTGGTCGACGCTGCTCAGGGCATCGAAGCTCAGACGCTGGCGAACCTCTACCTGGCGATGGAGAAGGATCTCAAGATCATTCCCGTCCTCAACAAGATCGACCTCCCGGCCGCGGATCCCGACCGCTATGCCGAAGAGATCGCGCACATCACGGGCTGCGAGCCCGGTGATGTCCTGCGCGTCTCGGGTAAGACCGGTATGGGCGTCAAGGAACTGCTCGACGAGGTGATCAAGCAGGTACCTGCGCCTGTCGGCGATGCTGACGGTCCCGCCCGCGCGATGATCTTCGACTCCGTCTACGACGCCTACCGCGGCGTGGTCACTTACGTGCGTGTGGTCGACGGTCGGATCCGTCCCCGCGAGAAGATCACGATGATGTCCACGGGCACTACACACGAACTGCTCGAGGTCGGCATCATTTCCCCCGAGCCGAAGGCCAGTATCGGTCTGGGCGTCGGCGAGGTGGGCTACCTCATCACCGGTGTGAAGGACGTCCGTCAGTCGCGCGTCGGTGACACCGTCACCACCACCCGCAACGGCGCGACCGAACCGCTGGTCGGCTACCGCGATCCCAAGCCGATGGTCTACTCGGGCCTCTACCCGATGGACGGCTCGGACTACCCCGTGCTGCGCGATGCCCTCGACAAGCTCCGTCTCAACGACGCGGCCCTGGCGTATGAACCCGAGACGTCGGTTGCCCTCGGATTCGGCTTCCGCTGCGGCTTCCTCGGCCTGCTCCACATGGAGATCACCCGCGACCGCCTCGAGCGTGAGTTCGGCCTCGAACTGATTTCCACCGCGCCCAACGTCGTCTACCGCGTCGTGATGGAGGACGGGGCCGAGGTCATCGTCACCAACCCGTCGTACTGGCCGGAAGGCAAGGTTCGCGAGGTCTACGAGCCTGTCGCCAAGTGCACCGTCATCGCCCCGAGTGAGTACGTCGGCGCCATCATGGAGCTGTGCCAGTCCCGTCGCGGTGAGCTCGGCGGCATGGACTACCTCTCCGAGACTCGTGTCGAGCTGCGATACGAACTGCCCATGGGCGAGATCATGTTCGACTTCTTCGACGCCCTCAAGTCCCGCACCAAGGGTTATGCCAGCCTCGATTACGAGGAGGCCGGTGAGCAGCAGGCCGACCTGGTGAAGGTCGACATCCTGCTGCAGGGCGAGGCGGTCGACGCGTTCTCCTCGATCGTGCACCGTTCCAACGCCGGCGCTTACGGCGGACGCATGACGTCGAAGCTTCGTGAGCTGATTCCTCGCCAGCAGTTCGAGGTTCCGATCCAGGCCGCGATCGGCGCGAAGATCATCTCGCGCGAGAACATTCGCGCAATCCGCAAGGACGTTCTCGCCAAGTGCTACGGCGGCGACATCAGCCGTAAGCGCAAGCTGCTCGAGAAGCAGAAGGAAGGCAAGAAGCGCATGAAGACCATCGGTCGCGTCGAGGTGCCGCAGGAAGCATTCGTGGCGGCCTTGACGTCGGAATCGGTCGGCGAGAAGCCCAAGAAGTAGGAGCGCATGGTCACCACCTGGTTGTCCCGAGAGTTCGGAATCGAAATCCCGGTTCTCGGGGCGCCCATGGGTGGTCGCGCGGGCGGCGCGCTCGCCGGAGCTGTTTCGGCGGCCGGCGGGTTGGGGCTGCTCGGCGCGGCTCGGTACAACACACCGGAGTGGATCGAGGCCGAAGCCGAGGTGGCCCGCTCGATCGGCGGAAAGTTCGGCGTCGGCCTGATGACGTGGTCGCTGCCCGAGAACGAGTTGATGCTCGACGCCGCGATTGCCGTCGAGCCGACCATGATCACCTTGTCGTTCGGTGATCCCGCCTCGTATGTCGGACGAATCCACGATGCGGGCATTCCCGTTGTGTCACAGATCAATACGCTCGAAGACCTTCGCATTGTCGAGGCCGCGGGTGTCGACGGCGTGATCGCGCAAGGCGGTGAGGCAGGCGGTCACACGGGCCGAATCGGAACCTTGCCGCTGCTGCAGGAGATCCTCGAAACGACATCACTTCCGGTACTGGCGGCCGGCGGAATCGGGACCGGCCGCGGTTTGGCCGCAGTCCTGGCGGCCGGCGGGGAAGGCGTGATGATCGGAACGGCGCTGCTCGCCAGCCCGGAGACGGTCGGGCCGGACTATGCCCGCGAGCGCGTCGTGGAAGCCGGAAGTGCCGACACGATTTACACCTCGGTGTTCGACCGAGCGCGCAGTCAACCGTGGCCGCAGCGGTGGGGTGGCCGCGCGGTGGCCAACGAGTTCACCGCCGCCTGGCACGGAGTCGACGCCGATAAGGAAATGCTGGCAAAGGCGTACGACCCGTCGGATCCCCACAGCGGAGTCGTCTACGCCGGAGAAGCTGTCGGACTCGTACACGGAACCCATCCGGCCGGCGACGTGGTTCGACGCATCGGCGCCGATGCGGAGCGTCTGCTCTCTCGTTTCGCCTGAAAGCAAGGTCGGACACAGCCGGGTCCCATATGAGAAGGTAAGCCTCTGCTAACTAGTGGAGGAGTATTTTCGTGCGTGCGATGAAGTTTTCGGCGGTGGCTCTCTTGGGAGCGCTGGTCGTAGGTATCAGCGGATGTTCGTCCTCGGACGCCGACGAGATCGCGGGCGGTCGGGTCACCACGATCGACCACAAGTTCGGCGCCACCACGATCACCGGGACGCCGACGCGCATCGTCGCGGCCGACACCCAGTGGCTCGACGCTCTGCTCGAACTCGGAATCCAGCCGGTGGGGTACCTGGCTGCCGGCCCGATGGGCGACGAGCGTGGTCTGTTCCCGTGGGAGAGTGGCGTGGACGCGTCGGCGAAGGAACTCGATCGCTCGGCGATCCAGCAGTTCGGTGTCCCGCTCAAAGCTGAAGAAATTGCAGCCTTGGATCCCGATCTGATTCTCGGCGGGTTCTCCGTCGCCGATCAGGACGATTTCGACCAGTTGAGCAAGATCGCTCCGACCATTGCCGGTCTGTCCGACGTCCAGGTCGATCCGTGGCAGGACCAGGTGGAGATTCTCGGCCGGGTTCTCGACAAGGAGTCGCGAGCCGACGAGATCGTCGAGGCGACAAACGGGCAGATCGATGCGCTCGCACAGCGGTTGCCGGGGCTGAAGGGTAAGACCGCTCTTTTGTCGCAGTACGTCTTCCCGACGTCGCAGTTGGTGATCGTCGCTGATCCCAAGGACGGTGCTTCGGGACTGTTCACGCGCCTGGGAATGTCGTTGCCGCCCACGCTGGTCGACGAGGCCGGTGTGACCGGTGGCCGGCTGATACTCAGCCCGGAACGGGTCGACGCTCTCAGCGCCGACGTCGTGGTGCTGCTGCCCAACGGCGGGTCGCTCGACGACATGATGAAGCTGCCGGGGTTTGCCGACCTGCCTGCAGTCAAGGGTGGCGGATTGGCCATCGTCGACTATCCGACTGTTGCCGGCCTGAACACTCCGTCGTCGCTGTCGCTGAAGTACTCGCTCGAATCGATCACGCCGCAGCTCGAAGCGGTGGCCGGCTAGACCTGCTGTGCGCCTTTATTAACCGCGGGCGGTTAATAAAGGCGCACAGCAGGGGGTCTAGGTCGCGTTGTGCGCGGGCTGGAAAGCTCCGGCTTCGGCAGCTTCCTCGGCGCGGATCACATGGACCACGGCGTTGATCAGCGCCAGGTGTGTGAACGCCTGCGGGAAGTTACCCAGATGGCGACCGGTGTGCGCGTCGATCTCCTCCGCGTACAGCTTGAGCGGGCTCGCGAACCCGAGCAGGCGCTCACAGAGATGCTTTGCGCGATCCAGTTCGCCGATCTCGACGAGGGCGGACACCAACCAGAAGGAACAGATGGTGAACGTGCCCTCCTCTCCGCTCAATCCGTCGTCGGTGGTGTCGACGCGATAGCGCAGGACCAACCCCTCTTCGGTGAGCTCGTCGGCGATCGCCAGCACCGTCGCCCGGATGCGCGGATCGTCGGCCGGCAGGAAGCGCAGCAGCGGTGCCAACAAGAGCGACGCGTCGAGTGAATCGTGGCCGTACCGCTGCGTCAGAACTCCGCGCGAGTCGACACCGTGCGCGAGGATGTCGGCCTTGATCTCGTCCGCGATGGCTGTCCATTGCTGTGCAAAGCTCTTCTCGCCCTGCATCTCTGCCAGCTTGGCGCCGCGATCGAGAGCGACCCAGCACATGATCTTCGACGACGTGAAGTGCTGCGGTTCACCGCGCACCTCCCAGATCCCGCGGTCGGGCTGGCGCCAATGCTTGATCGCTTCCTCGACCTGCTTCTTGAGCAGCGGCCACAACGCCTCGGGGACGCGCTCGCGGGTACGGATGTGGAGGTACACCGAGTCGAGCATGGTGCCCCAGATGTCGTGCTGCTGTTGATCGAACGCCCCGTTGCCGATACGCACCGGACGGGCGCCGTCGTAGCCGGACAGATGGTTGAGTTCGGATTCCTCGAGCGTGCGCTCGCCGCCGATGCCGTACATCACCTGCAAGGGATGCGGCTGACCGTTGTCCGAACTCGACACGTCGTAGATGAAGTTGAAGAAGTCGTTGGCCTCACGGTCCAACCCGAGCGTGTAGAGGCCCCACAGCGCGAAGGTGGAATCGCGAACCCACGCGTAGCGATAGTCCCAGTTGCGTTCTCCGCCTGGTGTTTCCGGTAGCGAGGTCGTCGAAGCCGCGAGTAGGGCTCCGGTCGGTGCGTAGGTGAGCCCCTTGAGTGTGAGCGCACTGCGCTGTAGGTATCCGCGCCACGGGTGATCGGGGAACTTGCCGATCGTCACCCACTCACGCCAGGACTTGGACGTCTGCCACATCTTGTCGGCGGCCTCGTCGAACGTCTGCGGCGCGGGAAGATCCGACCACGAGAGCGCGACGTACACGTTGTCGCCTTCGACCAGTCGCGTCCGCGCTCGTGCTTCACGACCTTCCAGACCCAGTCGTAGGTCGGTGGTCAAGCGCAGAGTGGGATGGTCTCCGGGCTTGGCGGAGCGACACGTTGCCGTTGCTTCCTCGTAGACCTTTCCGGTGTACTCCCAATTCGCCGTGCCACGGTGATAGTCGAACGCGGGCTCACAGCTCATCTCGAGTTCGACGGTGCCGCTGACGCATTTGACCGTACGGAGAAGGGTGTGTTCGGCATCCCAGTCGGTCGGTGTGCGCTTGTGCGTGTTCGATCGCTTGTCGACGTTGTGCCAGGGACCGAGAACCAGGGCGTCGCGGACGACGAGCCAGCCGGTCTCGGTCTGCCAGGTGGTCTCGAGAATGAGTCCACCCGGCAGATAGCGCCGAGCGGCCGGCACGTTCTGGCCGTAGGGGCCGATACGGAAATGGCCTGCGCTGCGGTCGAGGATGGCACCGAACACGCTGGGGGAGTCCGGGCGGGGAACGCACATCCACTCGACAGATCCGTTACGGGCAATCAGGCACGAGGTTTCGCAATCGGAAAGAAACGCATAGTCGTCGATCGGGGGAAAGTTGCTTCGATGGTGACCCGTGGAGGCGGGAGGAATCGTCTGCACCACTTCGTCGTCAGCACTCATTCGGCCATCATCCGGCCAGAATCGGCACACGTCCAATCCACACGCTGTCGGGACCGTATCGTCCGAAGGATAGGGTGTTGGCGTGGATCGGATTGCGGATTGGTGGGACAGCTTCGAGCTGTGGATGGCGGGGCTCCCGTTCATCCCGCAGGTCGCGTTGGTCCTGATCGTCGTCGTTCCGCTGTGCCGCCTGGTGGCCATCGGTCTGGATCGCGCGTTGGCCGCCGTTCTCGCTCTGCCGCTCTTCGGCTGGTTGCGTAGGAATTCTCGAGAAGTAGAGGAAAGCTGATGCCCCGCTCACGGGTCACTCTCGCCCTGATAGCCCTGATTCTCCTCGTGATCGTCGCGTGGCTTCTCACCCGTTAGTTCTCCCGATTAGAGCGGGCGCCGGTGCTCTGCTAAAGTCCACCGCGTGTCCGAAGCAACAGCTCCCGTAATCCGCCACCAGTTGGCGTTGATTGCTGTCGGCATGCTCGACGTCGCTGACGTCGCCTGTTGTTGATTTCCTGAGTTCGACCTCTCCGGTGGTGCTGCGCACCCCACTCGAACTTCTCTGCGCGTAACTCGCGCCCCCGATTCAGGGCTCATCGCCCGTCGGCTCTCCATGTCTGAACATCCCGATGGAATCAGCCCCAGAGGTCTCGGACTTGTCGTTTGACCAACCCTCGTTTGTCAGTCCTTTCAGGAAGGTATCTGCAATGAAACGCCGTTCCCGCACACTTCTCACTGCTATCGCGACCATGGGGGCCGTGGTACTCACAGCGTGCAGTGGTGGCTCGAGCGACACCGTGGGTGGTGACAGCGCCGCCAGCGACGGTAGCGCCGGCACGATCAACCTGTTCGCCTACGCCGTGCCGAAGCCTGGCTTCGACAAGCTCACCGCAGCCTTCCAGGCGACCGACGAGGGCAAGAACGTCAACTTCAATCCTTCCTACGGCGCCTCGGGCGACCAGTCGCGCAAGGTGAAGGACGGCGCCGAGGCAGACTTCGTCAACTTCTCCGTCGAGCCCGACATCACCCGCCTGGTCGATGCCGGTCTGGTCGATCAGAACTGGAACCAGGACGCCTACAACGGAATTCCGTTCGGATCGGTAGTCACCATCGTGACGCGTCCGGGGAACCCGAAGGGCATCAAGGACTGGGACGACCTGCTTCAGCCCGGCCTCGAGGTCGTCACGCCGAACCCGTTCAGCTCCGGCTCGGCCAAGTGGAACCTCTTGGCGCCGTACGCCGCCAAGAGCGACGGTGGCAAAAACCCGCAGGCGGGGCTCGACTACGTCACCGCCTTGGTCAACGACCACGTCAAGATCCAGCCCAAGTCGGGACGCGAGGCTTCGGAAGCCTTCCTGCAGGGCAGCGGTGACGTTCTGATCAGTTACGAGAACGAGGCACTGTTCATCGAAGGCAACGGCGACCCGGTCGAGCACGTCACCCCGCCCACGACCTTCAAGATCGAGAACCCGGTTGCGGTGATCTCGAACAGCAAGGTCCTCGACAAGGCGACCGCGTTCAAGGACTACCTGTACACGACCGAGGGTCAGACGCTCTGGGCCGAAGCAGGATTCCGTCCCGTGGATCCCGCCGTCGCTGCCAAGTTCACCGACAAGTTCCCCGAGCCGACCAAGCTGTGGACCATTGCAGACCTCGGCGGCTGGAAGGCCGTGGACAGTGCTCTGTTCACCAAGGACACCGGTTCGATCGCAGTGATCTACGACAACGCGACCAAGTAAGACTGACGTGACTGACACTATTGACCCCACCCCCGTGGCTCGTCGGCGAAAACTCGCGCGGGTCACGGGGAGTGTGGGGCCGCTCGGAATCGGAGTGGCCACCCTGTGGCTCTCCGTCATCGTTCTGCTTCCGCTCGCCGCGTTGACCGCCACCGCGTTCGACGAGGGGATCTCCGGATTCTGGGACGCCGTCACCGCACCCGTCGCCTTGGCGTCGTTGCGCGTGACGTTGTTGGTCTCGGTGATCGTGGCATTGATCAACGTCGTGATGGGCACGATCATCGCGTGGGTGCTGGTCCGGGACGACTTCCCGGGCAAGCGCATCGTCAACTCGATGATCGATCTGCCGTTCGCGCTACCGACCATCGTGGCATCGATCGTGCTGCTGTCCCTCTACGGCCCGCAGTCACCGATCGACATCCATCTCAATGCGACCCAGCCCGGACTGATCGTGGCATTGGCCTTCGTAACCTTGCCGTTCGTCGTCCGTTCCGTGCAGCCGGTGCTGATGGAGGTCGACCGCGAAGTCGAGGAAGCCGCTGCGTCGTTGGGAGCTTCCAACTGGACGATCTTTCGCTCGGTTGTTCTCCCGACGTTGGCGCCTGCCGTCATCTCCGGTGCGGGCCTCGCGTTCGCCAGAGCGATCGGTGAATACGGCTCGGTCGTTCTGATCGGCGGCAACATCCCACGCGTGACACAGATGACGTCGCAGTACATTCAGCAGCAGATCGAGATCGATCGTCCGACCAACGCCGCTGCCGTCTCGGTAGCGTTGCTGGCCATCGCATTCGTGACGCTGTTCGTCCTGCGAATCTTCGCCTCGCGGGGACAGCGACGTGAGGAGAGTTCCCGATGAACGTGTCCAGAGGATCGAAGATCGGTCTGCGGACCATCGCTCTCGTCTACCTGTTCGTGTTGCTGGTCGTGCCGATCGGTGTGATCCTGACGCGAACGTTCGAGAACGGAATCGGCCCGTTTCTCGAATCGATCACGACACCGGCAGCGATCTCCGCGTTGAATCTTTCGCTGATCATCGTGGCGATCGTGGTCCCGATCAACGTCGTGTTCGGTGTGGTCACCGCTCTGGCACTCGTGCGTGGTCGGTTCCCGGGCCGCGGAGTTCTGCAGTCGGTGGTCGACCTGCCCTTCGCAGTCTCGCCCGTCGTCGTCGGTGTGTCCTTGATTCTTCTGTGGGGTGCCAACGGTTGGTTCGGAGGCATCGAATCGTTGGGGTTCAAGGTCATCTTCGGGTTGCCAGGCATGGTGATCGCGACGATTTTCGTGACGCTGCCCTTCGTCGTCCGGGAAGTCGAACCCGTACTTCACGAGATCGGCGACGAGCAGGAACAAGCAGCCGCGACGCTCGGTGCCTCGGGCTGGCAGACGTTCTGGCGGATCACCTTGCCCGCGATCCGTTGGGGCCTGACATACGGAATCGTGTTGACGGTGGCGCGTTCGCTCGGTGAATTCGGCGCAGTCATCATGGTCTCTTCCGGCTTCCCGGGGGTATCCCAGACACTGACGTTGCTGGTGCACTCGCGATACATCGACGACCACAACACCTTTGGTGCGTATTCGGCGGCAACGCTGCTGATGGGCATCGCCATCATTGTCCTGTTGCTGATGACGCTGCTGGACCGTAAGAGGAGCACCACATGATCACAGTGACCGGGGCCCGCAAGAACTACGGTGATTTCGCGGCGCTCGACGACGTGACGGTCAACATTCCCTCGGGTTCGTTGACGGCATTGCTCGGGCCCAGTGGCTCGGGAAAGTCGACGTTGCTGCGTTCGATCGCAGGGCTCGAAGAACTCGATTCGGGAACCATCACCATCGCAGGCAAGGACGTCACCGGCGTGTCGCCGCAGAAGCGTGACATCGGTTTCGTGTTCCAGCACTACGCGGCGTTCAAGCACATGACGGTGCGGGACAACGTGGCGTTCGGGCTCAAGATCCGCAAGCGCCCGAAGCCGGAGATCGAGAAGAAGGTCAACGAACTACTGGGGATCGTCGGTCTCGACGGCTTTCAGCATCGGTACCCCGCGCAGCTCTCCGGCGGTCAGCGTCAGCGCATGGCGTTGGCACGCGCTCTGGCTGTGGATCCGCAGGTGCTCCTGCTCGACGAGCCCTTCGGCGCGCTCGACGCGAAGGTGCGTGCCGACCTGCGCACGTGGTTGCGTCGCCTGCACGACGAGGTGCACGTCACCACCGTCCTGGTCACCCACGACCAGGAAGAGGCTCTCGACGTCGCCGACCGCATCGCGGTGCTGAACAAGGGGCGGATCGAGCAGATCGGTGAACCTGCCGACTTGTACGACCGCCCGTCCAACGACTTCGTGATGTCCTTCCTCGGATCCGTCGCGAAGCTCAACGGGCAGTTGGTCCGTCCGCATGACATCCGTCTCGGCCGGGATCCGAGCATGGCTCTCGCGCAGGAATCCGGAACGGCCGAGTCGCTCGGCGTCACACGCGCAACAGTCGAGCGCGTCGTGTATCTCGGCTTCGAGGTTCGAGTGGACCTGCGCAACGAGGCAACCGGCGAGCTCTTCTCGGCTCAGGTCACGCGCGGTGACAGTGCAGCGCTGCACCTCGAGGCGGGGGAGACGGTGTACGCGCGTGCTACCCGGGTGCCGGATCTGCCGGAGAACCCGGTGTCGACGCCGGTGCAGGAGCCGGTCACGGTGAGCGTGGTCGGCCAGGTATGACCCGCTCGCCCTGTTTGACCTGTTGTACCCCCACTCCTGTTTGAGCGAACGGCACTTTCGGCCTCCTGATGGCGCCGAAAGTGCCGTTCGCTCAGAGCAGGTGGTCGGGCAACAGCGAGACGAGTTCAGCCCTCTCGGCAGACGAGGACCGGGCACTGGGCGTGGTGGATGAGGCTCTGACTGGTCGATCCGACTATCGACGCCATGAACGGGCTGCGGCCGTGGCTACCGACGACTACGAGTTGCGCTTCCGCCGAGTGCTCGAGCAGTGCCTTCATCGGTCCGCTGCGCTGGACACTGCGGGTGACTTCGACATCGGGGTACTTCTCCGTCCAGCCGGCGAGGCACTCGGACAGCAGTGCATGCTCATGCTGTTCGTACGGTCCCCAGTCGACGAAGCGCCTGGCTTCGGAGTACCCGCCCAGCGAGGCGTGCTCGTTCCACGTGTGGACCGCAACCAAAGGTGCGCCGAGGAACGCGGCAAATTCGAAGGCATGCGCGACGGCGAGTTCGCTGAGCTTGCTCCCGTCGACGCCGACGACGACGGGCCTGGTGTCGGCCATCGCGTGATCACCCGTACCGCGGAATACGGCCACGGGACAGTGCGCACGGTTGACCACCCGAATGGTGTCGGATCCGAGAAACACGGACTGCATTTCGCTGGTACCGGCCTGACCCAGTGCAACGATGCGAGCCGACTTCGAGAGTTCGACGAGTGTGGTTGCGGGAGTACCGGTCACGAGGCCACGTTCGACGGTGACGTCGGTGTGATCATCGCGGATGGCGTCCTCGGCCTCGTCGAGCAGTTTTGCACCCTCGACGCGAAGGTGGTGGTCGAACATCTCTTCGTCGGTGACGTTGGTACCGCCACCGGACTCGGGTTGTCCTGGCAGCACGTGGGTCAGGCGAAGTGGTTCGTCGAATCTCTTTGCAGCCGAAGCTGCCCACCTCGCGGCGTTGACCGCGCTTGCCGAGCCGTCGATACCGGCCACGATTCCGTGTCGAACAGATGCACTGGTCATGGAAGTCTCCTCGCGTCGCCTCCTTACCAGTGTGTCCCTGCTCACCCCCGGTTCGCTACAAACCGGTCAGCTCCCGTGGTGCGAGAACGTCGGTGGGCACTGCCGCGCGAGATCGACGCGGGCGCAACGACAACAGAGCGGTGATGAATCCGTTACCGGACAGTGTCAGTTCCACGTTCTTCAACACGGTTCGGCGCATCAACGCGAGCAGGGCCGCGACGCCGGTGACGGCCATCCACATAGGCAGCGGGTACAGCGTCAGGCGTTCACCAAGGCCGAAAGTGAGGGTTCGTCCGAGAAGCAGTACGGCACCGACGATTCCGGTAGCCGCGCACAGCCCTGACCACACTGCGATCCATTTGCTGTGCTTCCAGAATTGAATTGCCATGAGGACGAGAACGGCATGACGTGCGACGAAGCCGGGAAGTACGGCGGTCCAATGAACGAAGGTCCCGTCGTTCGCCGGGAAGAGGCCGGTGGCCGCGGTGCTCAATGCAACGACGACGGCAAGACCGAGAATCCACTTCTTCGCACGACCGTCCGGAATGTACTTGTGCAGCAAGGCCGCACCGAGGATGGTGAGCGCACCGAGGATCATGAAGGCCGCGTTCATCACGTCGTGCATCGGCGAACATGAATCCACGCTGCATGTCGTCACGCCCAGCGAACTGATGGAGTCGCGCGCGAAGCTGTACGGCGTCTTCCATGCTCCGGCTGTGAAGATTTCGACAAGCAGGTAGAGCACCGACAGGACCCATGCGATGCCGGCTGTGCCGAGGCGAAGATTGTGAGTGATGGTGTTCCCTCTCGCGGCGCTCTGAGGGGATTGCACCCAAAGATCTGTTTCGCAGGCGAAGGAGGTACCTTCGCGAGCTGGACAGATCCAACACTACGGTAACAATCTGATAACGGCCTGTGAAACCGAATCAGGCGGAGCGGACCAGACGGCCGGGTAGTGCATCAGCGACTTGTCGGTAACGGTCGATCATCGTTTCGATCAGTAGAGAGTGCCCACCGATCGTGTCGGCGAAACGCGCGCGCGGACATGCAGTTGCTGCGGCAGCGCTGAGTCGATCGGTCAGTAGGCCGGGAGCCAAGAACCACGGCGCGACGACAACACGTTCGGCGCCGTCCTGCTCGAGTGCGGAGATCGCCTGGGCAACTGTCGGTTCCGCGGATGTCGCGAAACAGATTCGAACGCCCGACCAGTTGGTTCCGCCGAGGAGAGTGGACGCCAATTCTGCGGTCGCGGCATTGGCGCGCGCATCGGACGAGCCGACTGCCGCAAGAGCGACACCGACCGACGGATCGTCCGGCCGGGCACCCGCTTCGAGAATTCGCTCGCGTACTGCCTCGATCAGCCGAGCATCGCGACCCAGTACGTCTGCTTGGAACACGGTCAACTGGGGGTGGCGTGTCGCGGCAGCGGCCAAGAGTCCGGGCAGATCTACCCGGGCGTGGAAGGCATTGCCCAGCAGCATCGGAACAACAACGGCGTGAGTGTGGCCGTCGTGTGCAACCCCGTCCAGGACCTGATCGATGGACGGTGCATTGAGGTCGAGAAACGCCAGCCGGACATCGAGGTCTGGCCGGACTTCACGAAGAGCTGCCACAGCAGCCGCGATCACCCGAGCAGAACGGGGATCACGGCTACCGTGCGCAACAGCGATGAGCGGAACCATCGACTTAGACGCGCTCGCCCAATTCGACAGCGGAAATGACGTCGCCCACCAGGCCGGCTGCGAGAGTGTTTCCACCAGCGGGATCGATCAGCAGGAAGCTGCCGGTGTGGCGGTTGACGGCGTAGTCGTCAGCCACGATCGGCTCGGCCACCCGGATGGAGATCTTGCCGATCTCGTTGAGCTCGAGAGTGTCCGGGCCCTGATCCGTGGTGAGGTCCTGCTCGTTGAAGCGTTCCACCAAACTGCCCACGATGGCCTGCGTCGTTCGCGTGCCGTGCTTGAGCAGCAGACGTGCACCGGGGCGCAGCGACTTCTCGGCCAGCCAGCAGACAGTGGCGTCGAATTCGCCGATCGGCTCGGGTGCGTCGGACGGCGATGCGATGGTGTCGCCGCGAGAGACGTCGACGTCGTCGGCCAGGATCAGCGTGACGCTGCGTCCGGCGTGGGCGACGTCCAGTTCGCCGTCGGCCGTGTCGATACGTGTGACGGTGGTGCGCGTACCCGAGGGCAGGATCACCACTTCGTCGCCGGGCACGACGGAACCTGCAGCGACCTGACCGGCGTAGCCGCGGTAGTCGAGGAACTCTGCGGTGCGGGGGCGGATCACGTACTGCACCGGGAAACGCAGACCGACGCGATGTGGCTCGGCGTCGACCGGAATTGACTCGAGGTGCTCGATCAGTGTGGGGCCGGTGTAGTACGGGGTCTTGTCGGAGCGGATGGCGACGTTGTCACCGTGCAGTGCCGACACCGGGATCTCGACGACGTCTTCGCTTGCCCAGCCAAGTGAGCTGGTGAGTTCGTTGAACTCGGCGGAGATCGAGGTGAAGACCTCTTCGGGGTTCTCGACGAGGTCGATCTTGTTCACGGCGAGAACGAGCTTCGGGACACCGAGCAACGCGAGAACCGCTGCGTGCCTGCGAGTCTGCGCGATGACGCCCTTGCGAGCATCGACCAGCAGGATCACGAGCTGAGCCGTCGAGGCACCGGAGACAGTGTTGCGGGTGTACTGCACGTGGCCCGGTGTATCGGCGAGCACGAAGGTGCGCTTGGGGGTCGCGAAGTAGCGGTACGCCACGTCGATCGTGATGCCCTGCTCACGCTCGGCGCGCAGTCCGTCCACCAGGAGCGAGAGGTCAGGGGTGTCGAGACCGCGGTCCACCGACGCACGGGTCACGGCGTCGATCTGGTCGGCGAGAACGGATTTCGTGTCGTACAACAGGCGGCCCACGAGGGTGGACTTTCCGTCGTCGACGCTGCCGGCAGTTGCCAGTCTGAGCAGATCGCTCATCAGAAGTAGCCCTCTCGCTTGCGGTCTTCCATGGCCGCTTCGGAAACTCGGTCGTCGCCACGGGTCGCGCCGCGCTCGGTCAAACGTGATGCCGCAACCTCGGCCAGGATGGCCTCGTTGTCAGCGGCATCGGAGAGAACAGCACCGGTGGTCGAACCGTCGCCGACGGTGCGGTAACGCACCGAAAGGGTCTGCAGCTCTTCGCCGTCAGCCGGTCCACCCCAGACGCCGGGCGTCATCCACATGCCGTCGCGCTGGTACACCGGACGCTGGTGGGCGTAGTAGATGCTGGCGAGTTCGACGTTGTCGCGGGCGATGTAACGCCAGATGTCCAGCTCGGTGAAGTTGCTGAGCGGGAAGACGCGCACTTGCTCGCCGGGGGAGTGGCGACCGTTGTACAGGTTCCACAGTTCCGGGCGCTGCTTCTTGGGGTCCCACTGACCGAAAGCGTTGCGCAGCGAGAAGATCCGCTCCTTGGCGCGGGCCCGCTCCTCGTCGCGGCGAGCGCCACCGAAGACGGCGTCGAAGCGGTTCTCGGAGATCGCGTCCAGCAACGGCACGGTCTGCAGAGGATTGCGGATACCGTCGGGACGCTCGGTGAGGCGGCCGTCCGCGATGTACTCCTCGACGCTGGCCACGTGCAGGCGCAGGTTGTACTTGGCCACCACGTGGTCGCGGAAGTCGAGGACTTCCTGCAGGTTGTGGCCGGTGTCGACATGCAGCAGGGTGAACGGCAACGGCGCAGGCCAGAATGCCTTGATCGCCAGGTGCAGCAGCACGGTGGAGTCCTTACCGCCCGAGAAGAGAATGACCGGGCGTTCGAACTCGCCGGCCACCTCTCGGAAGATGTGGATCGCTTCGGACTCGAGGGCATCGAGAGTATCGAACTGTGTGCCGTCGAGCTGAGGCCGCGAAGGTGTCAAGTCAACTGTCATGATGCGTGCAACCCGCATTCTGTCTTGGAGGCACCGGCCCAACGACCGCTACGCGGATCGCTGCCGGGGGCTGGCTTGCTGGTGCAGGGTGCGCAGCCGATGGACGGATATCCCTCGTCGACAAGGGGATTGACGAGGATGGAATTGGTATCGATGTAGTTCTGCATCTCCTCGTCCGACCAGGGAGCGATCGGGTTGATCTTCACGAGTCCGAAGGCTTCGTCGAAGGAGATCAGGGGAGCGTTGGCGCGGGTGGGCGCTTCGACGCGGCGGATGCCGGTCACCCACGCGCTGTACCCGGACAGTGTCTGCTTGAGCGGCGCGACTTTGCGTAGTGCGCAGCAGCGGTTGGGATCACGGGCGAACAGATCCTTGCCCTCGGCGACATCCTGCTCGGCGACGCTTGCCAGCGCACGAGCGTTGATGACGTTGACGCCGTACACCTGCTCGACCGCGTCACGCGTGCCGATGGTTTCGGGGAAGTGGTAGCCGGTGTCGAGGAAGAGTACGTCGACGCCCGGATGCACCTGTGCGGCAAGGTGAACCAACACCCCGTCCTGCATGTTCGACGCCACGATGTACGAGTCACCGAACGTGTCCTCGGTCCACTGCAACAGTTCCTGTGCGCTGGCTCCGTCGAGTTCTATTGCACCGCGCTCGGCGATGGACCGAAGCTCGTCGGCAGTTGCTCGCGAAATGTCCACTGTCATCGCAAATCTCCTTCGTCTGCGCGCACTGCCCATTCGGCGAACCGTTCACCTTCGTTGCGGTTCTTGACGAACTGACGTACGACGCGGTCGATGTAGTCACCCATCTCGACGCTGGTGACCTTGTGCTGGCGCAGCTTGCGTCCGAAGGCGCTGTCGAATCCGAGGCTGCCTCCCAGGTGAACCTGGAAACCCTCGACTTGATTCCCCTCACCGTCGTCGACGAGCTGGCCCTTGAAGCCGATGTCGGCGATCTGCGAGCGAGCGCAGGAGTTGGGGCAACCGTTGATGTTGATGGTGATCGGCACGTCGAGCTGGCTGTTGATGTCGGCAAGACGCTGTTCGAGTTCGGGCACGAGCACCTGCGAACGCTTGCGGGTCTCGGCGAACGAGAGCTTGCAGAACTCGATGCCGGAGCAGGCCATCAGGTTCTTGCGCCAGTGCGACGGACGGGCGGGAAGACCCAGCGCGTCGAGATCGGCGATGAGCGGCTCGAGCGTCTCGTCGGCGACGTCGAGGATGATCAGCTTCTGGTACGGAGTGAAGCGGATCCGGTCGCTGCCGGCCTTCTCGGCGGCGTCGGCGACCTGAGCCAGGATGTCTCCCGAGACGCGGCCGGCGATCGGAGCGAAACCGACTGCGTTGTGGCCGTTGCGGGTCTTCTGGATACCGACGTGATCGATCGGGCGCTTGGGCTTCTCGGGCGCGGGGCCGTCGATGAGCGGACGCTTCAGGTACTCGGTCTCGAGAACCTCGCGGAACTTCTCGATACCCCAGTCCTTGACGAGGAACTTGAGCCTGGCCTTCGCGCGCAGACGGCGGTAGCCGTAGTCACGGAAGATCGAGACGACGCCCTCCCAGACATCGGGGACCTCGTCGAGCGGAATCCACGCGCCGACGCGCTGCGCCAGCATCGGGTTGGTGGACAGTCCGCCGCCGACCCAGAGGTCGAGGCCCGGGCCGTGCTCGGGGTGGTTCACGCCGATGAAGGCGATGTCGTTGATCTCGTGAACGACGTCCTGCTGACCGGAGATAGCGGTCTTGAACTTGCGCGGCAGGTTGGAGTACTTGGGGTCGCCGATGTAGCGGCGCACGATCTCGTCGATCGCCGGGGTGGGATCGAGGACCTCGTCGAGCGATTCGCCGGCCAGGGGAGAACCGAGGACGACGCGAGGGCAGTCACCGCACGCTTCGGTGGTCTTGAGCCCGACGGCTTCGAGGCGCTTCCAGATCTCCGGGACGTTCTCGACTTCGATCCAGTGGAACTGAACGTTCTCACGGTCCGACAGGTCGGCGGTGTTCCGGCCGAATTCCTTCGAGATACCGGCGATGGTGCGCAGCTGCTCGACGTTCAGAGCGCCGGCGTCGCAACGCACGCGCATCATGAAGTACTTGGCCTCGAGCAGGTCGATGTTCTCGTCGCCGGTGAAGGTGCCGTCGTAGCCTTCTTCGCGCTGGGTGTAGAGACCCCACCAGCGGAAGCGGCCGCGAAGGTCGCCCTTGTCGATGCTGTCGAAGCCCTGCTTGGAGTAGATGTTCTCGATGCGGGCCCGAACGTTGAGCGGGTTGTCGTCCTTCTTGGCCTGCTCGTTGGCGTTGAGAGGCTCGCGGTAACCGAGGGCCCACTGACCTTCGGCGCGACGCTTGGCGGGACGCGCAGCGCGTGCAGGCCGGGCTTCGGCAGCTGCCGAATCGGCGGGTGTGGCGGCGTCGGTGGTCGACGTCATCGATGAACTCCTGGATCTGGGCGGTTGATCGGCACGCGGCACGCACTATCGATGAACTGTGGCGGTGTCTGATCGGGACGCACCGGTCCGTGTCGGAAATCGAGGGGGCTGTCCTCGGTCTCGGAAAGCTCGCGGCCGGCAGGTGTGCTCACGAAAACGAACAGCTGGAGAAGCTGCGTCCCTGAAAAGGCATGTCTCTGCAGAGAGTGTTTCGGTGAAGCAGATGGAGATGAGCGGGAAAGGCTGGAAGATCAGTGAAAGATCAACAGCTACACAGGTGCAGACACGACGAGCTGCACACACGCTTGAAGTCGACATGGCGACGCGCCACAAGTCGCACTCCGAGTCCGGTCATGCGGACCATTGTGCCACGTCAACTCGATAATTCCGACTCGGGCGCATATTTCCACGAAAAACGGGGGAAATATCGAGTTCAAGCCGTGCGCCGACCTGCATCGCAGGCTGAATAGGTGTGCGTTCCGGATGCTGGGACACTGGAGGTGTGAATGCCACCAGCACGACTCCCACTCGACAGAGCGAGGCGACGCCCTTCGCCTTGCCCGCGCGATCGCTCGAGGGTGTCGGGAAACGGCCGTTCGGGATCTACATCCACGTCCCGTTCTGTGCCACCAGGTGTGGGTACTGCGATTTCAACACCTACACGGCCGGTGAGCTCGGAACCTCGGCGTCGCCGCAGTCGTGGCTGGAGGGTCTGCGGCGCGAACTCGATCTCGCGGCCGAGATGACGGGCGCCCCGGCGGCGGAGACGGTGTTCGTGGGCGGTGGAACGCCGTCGCTGCTCGGTGGCGACGGATTGTCCGACGTGCTGTCGGCGGTGCGGAGCAGCTTCGGCTTGGCGTCCGGCGCCGAAGTGACCACGGAATCGAACCCCGAATCGACGTCGCCGGAGTTCTTCGGTGCTCTCCGCAGTGCCGGATTCACCCGGATTTCCCTCGGCATGCAGTCGGCCGCCCAGCACGTGCTGAAGATTCTCGACCGCACGCACACTCCGGGCCGCGCCGTCGCTGCCGCGAAAGAGGCTCGCGCAGCTGGTTTTTCGCACGTGAATCTCGATTTGATCTATGGAACCCCGGGGGAGCGCGATCAAGACCTGGACGCCTCACTCGATGCGGTCCTCTCCGCCGATGTCGATCACGTCTCGGCCTACGCGTTGATCGTCGAGGACGGCACCGCCATGGCTCGCAAGGTCAGGCGCGGCGAGCTGCCCGCCCCGGACGACGACGTGCTGGCCTCGCGGTACGAACGAATCGATTCACGCCTGTCCGAGGCAGGCTTGCGGTGGTACGAGGTCTCCAACTGGGCAAAGGCGGAAACCGCGGACTCCGGTGACACCCGGTGCCGTCACAACCTCGGCTACTGGGACGGCGGTGACTGGTGGGGTGCCGGTCCGGGCGCGCACAGCCACGTCGGCGGAGTGCGGTGGTGGAACGTCAAGCACCCGGCGCGGTACGCGGAACAGTTGGCGCTCGGCGAACTTCCCGTCGGCGGCAGCGAAGAACTGACCGCCGAGGACGAACACATGGAGCGAGTCATGCTGACCGCACGGTTGCGTACGGGACTTCCGTTGTCGGAACTGTCTGCATCCGAACGTCTTTCGGCCGAACAGGTGGTAGTCGACGGGTTGGCCGTGATCGAGAACGATCACGTGGTTCTCACCGACCGTGGTCGCCTGCTCGCCGATGCGGTGATTCGCACGATCCTGACCTGACGCGCCACCATCCTTCGCCGCGTAATGTGGCCGTGGTGGCCATCATTCATCGTGCGCAGCTGAATCCGTCCAAGAACGACCTGCTCCGAGCGTGGGTGCCCAAGCAGCCGTGGCTCGGGTCGGTCGACTGTTCGACGCTCGAACGCGTCGACGCCTATCGTTTCGACGACCCGGACGGCGAGGTCGGAATCGAGACGCACCTGATGCGCTCTGCCGACGGTCGAATTCTTCAGGTCCCGCTCACTTATCGTGGTGCTCCGCTGGACGGGGCGGAGACCGCACTGATCGCAACTATGGATCATTCGGTACTCGGCGAACGGTGGGTTTACGACGCATGCTGTGATCCGGTCTACGTCAGCGCGGTGGCGACCGCGATTCTGACCGGTGGGGCCGGAGTCGAACTGGTCTTCGCGGACACCGCCGATCACATCCCCGTGACGGCTCACGTAGTAGGCAGCGGTACGGCCCACTCTTCCGTACCGGCAGTCGAATCGGTGACCTGCTCGACAGTCGGCACCGACACGATCATCCGCGCGGGAAGCCTGGAACTGACTGTGGCGAGAGTGATCGACGCAGATCGAGTCTCGGACTCGGAGACGCTCACCGGAACCTGGCCGGGGCAAACGACACCTGCGTTGCTCGTGACTATCGCCTGAGCGTCAGCGGACTCCCTCGATGACACCGGGCATCGCGTCGAAGTCGAAGACGCGCGCGTGCAGCACGACGCGGTTTCGCAGGGCCGAACGAACCGCTCGGTGCAGACCGTCCTCGAGGTAGAGAGTGCCGCGCCACTGCACTGCGTGCGGGAACAGATCGCCGTAGAAGGTCGAGTCCTCCGACAGCAGGCGATCGAGTTCGAGGACCTTCGTGGTGGTCACGATCTCGTCGAGTCGAACCTGACGTGGGGGGAACTTCGACCAGTCGCGTAGAGACAGTCCGTGATCGGGATACGGTTTGCCGTCCATCACGCCTTTGAAGATCATGTGCCGCCTTGTCCATGGTTGTGCGATCGACCTTTCGCCGATCTCACTCCACAGTAAGGGCAACAGCCGTCTCTGGCGCTCGGGCGATTAGACTGCCAGTGGAAACCGATGTGTAAATGTCGGTGTTCGTTCTTTTCAGGAAACGGAGGTGGCAACGATGTCGAGTACCGACGACAGGCGTTTCGAGGTCTTACGTGCAATCGTGGCCGATTACGTCTCCACCCAGGACCCGGTGGGATCCAAGGCACTGGTCGAGCGTCACAACCTCGGAGTGTCGAGCGCCACTGTGCGCAACGACATGGCATTCCTCGAGGCCGAGGGCTACATCGCCCAACCGCACACCAGTTCCGGCCGCGTCCCCACCGACAAGGGATACCGCGAATTCGTCGATCGCATCGCCGACGTCAAGCCCATGTCCGGGCCCGAGCGTCGAGCGATCCTCGAGTTCTTGGAGTCGGGTGTCGATCTCGACGACGTTCTGCGCCGCGGTGTACGACTGCTCGCGCAACTGACCCGTCAGGTCGCGGTTGTCCAGTACCCGTCGCTGTCCGCGTCGTCGGTTCGCCACCTCGAGGTGGTCGCGTTGACGCCGGCGCGCCTGCTTCTCGTTCTCATCACCGATTCCGGCCGCGTCGATCAGCGAATCGTCGAACTCGGAGACGTCCTCGAAGACGAAGACCTTTCCCGGTTGCGCACGCTTCTCGGCGGAGCACTGGAAGGCAAGCGCCTGGCCGCCGCGTCGATTGCCGTGGCGGAACTGGCCGACGAGTCTCCGGCCGACCTTCGCGACGCCGTGATCCGCTCGGCAACGGTTCTGGTCGAGACCCTGGTCGAACATCCGGAAGATCGTCTCGTTCTGGGCGGAACCTCGAATCTCACGCGCAACGCCGCCGATTTCTCCGGTCTGGCCGGCTTCCCCGGTTCGCTGCGCGCAGTGCTCGAAGCACTGGAAGAGCAGGTAGTGGTCCTCAAACTGCTCGCTGCGACGCAGAACTCCGGCACGGTCACCGTTCAGATCGGTGAAGAGACGCAGGTCGAACAGATGCGCGGAACCTCCGTGATTTCGACTGGCTACGGCGCGGCCGGTACCGTTTTCGGTGGTGTCGGTGTGCTCGGACCCACTCGGATGGACTATCCGGGAACAATTGCATCGGTTGCCGCCGTTGCCAGATACATCGGCGAAGTTCTCTCCGAGCGATGACGGACGTCGACATTCGTCGGCACGCCTCCTCGCGAGGACTGAGGAAAACCTAGAAGTAAGAGAAGGACGAGAGACTCAACGTGGCACGGGATTACTACGGATTGCTCGGCGTCGACAAGAACGCGACAGACCAGGAGCTCAAGCGCGCTTACCGCAAGCTGGCACGCGAACTGCACCCGGACGTCAACCCTGACGAGGCGGCGCAGGCCAAGTTCAAGGAGATCTCGACGGCCTACGAGGTCCTGACCGACCCGGAGAAGCGTCGCATCGTCGATCTCGGCGGAGACCCGCTCGAGTCCGGTGGTGGCGGCGGTGGTGGCTTCGGCGGCGGATTCGGTGGCGGCGGCCTCGGCGACGTCTTCGAAGCATTCTTCGGCGGCGGTGGCGGCGCAGGTCGTGGGCCGCGCGGTCGCGTTCAGCCCGGAGCCGACTCGTTGCTTCGCACCAAGCTGACCCTCGCAGAATGTGCGACGGGAGTCAGCAAGCACGTGACCGTCGAGACGGCCATTCTGTGCGACAGCTGCACCGGAGCCGGAACCAACGGCGACTCCAAGCCTGTCCGCTGTGAGACCTGCAACGGTGCCGGCGAAGTTCAGTCCATCCAGCGCTCGTTCCTCGGTCAGGTCATGACCTCGCGTCCGTGCCCGACGTGCCGCGGTGCCGGTGAGACCATCCCGGATCCCTGCCACAAGTGTGGCGGCGACGGCCGAGTTCGGGCCAAGCGTGACATCACCGTGAAGGTTCCCGCGGGCGTCGCCGGTGGCATGCGCATCCGTTTGACCGCGCAGGGTGAAGTGGGCCCGGGCGGCGGACACCCCGGCGACCTCTACGTCGAGATCGTCGAGCAGCAGCACGATGTCTTCGTTCGAGACGGTGAAGACCTGCACTGCACGATCCGCGTTCCGATGGTCGACGCAGCGCTCGGTACGACTGTCACCGTCGACACCATCATCGACGGCCCCAAGGAAATCACCATCGAGCCAGGCACCCAGCCCGGACACGTTGCTGTTCTTCGCGGTCATGGCATGCCGAAACTGCGGTCGGGAGTGCGCGGCGACGTGCACGCTCACCTCGAGGTGGTCATCCCGAGCCGTCTCGATCACAAGCAGTCCAAGCTGCTCAAGGAATTCAAGCTGCTCCGCGATCGTGACGAGGCCGAGGTTGTCTCGACGGCCTCGCAGAACAGCGGTGGATTGTTCTCGCGTCTTCGCGAAGCATTCAGCGGCCGCTGACGGTGGCCGCAACGGTCTTCTTTCTCGACCCGGTTCCCGGCGTCGGTGAAATCGCAGTTCTGGACGGACAGGAGGGTCGCCACGCGGCCACTGTCCGCCGGATCGGCGTCGGTGAGCGATTGGTGTTGGCCGACGGCCGAGGCCGGGTAGCCGACGCCGAGGTGACGAGCGTCGGCAAGGACCGCCTGGAACTGTTGGTCAGTGACGTTCAGGTTCTCGAGCAGCCCAAGCCGTTGGTGACCCTCGTTCAGGCACTTCCCAAGGCCGAGCGTTCCGAGTTGGCCGTCGAACTGGCGACCGAGGCGGGGATCGACGCGGTGATCCCGTGGCAGTCCTTGCGTTGTGTCGCCAAGTGGGAGGGCCCCAAGCTCGCCAAGGGCGTCGCACGCTGGCGAAGTGCGGCAGTGTCTGCGGCAAAGCAGTCCAGACGCGCGTTCGTCCCGGAAATTGCGGAACTGCACAAGACGCCGGCGGTGATCGCGTTGGTTCGTGACGCCGTTGCCCGTGGCGCTGTGGTTGCGGTGCTTCACGAATCGGCGACGACGCCGTTGGCCGGTTTGCCGCTGGCGAGCGCGGACGAGGTATTTCTGGTTGTCGGTCCCGAAGGTGGGCTCGACGATTCGGAGATCAGCGCGTTGTCGGAGGCCGGGGCCACTCCGGTGCTTCTCGGCCCGACGGTCCTGCGCACGTCGACCGCCGGGGCTGTTGCTCTGGGCGCGATCGGAGTGCTGACCGATCGCTGGGGACCACGGCCACTGCACTGATCTTGTTGTGATCCCGAGCTGAATCGGATCCGGCGCTCAGCGAAGTGTCAGATTTGCGCACTATCGTAAGGACGTCGGGGGTCGCCTTCGGCGTGAGTTGGTTCGGGGATTTCAGGAGGCCAGATGTTGTCACGTGCGCATATGCGAATCGTTGGAGCGGTGTGTGCCGCGGCGGCGTTGATGCTCGTCGCGGGGTGCACGGTCTCCACCGGAGACAACACGGGTTCCTCCAGCAGCGCCGTCACCACTACCCCGACCAGCGAGGCTCTCGTCACCGTCACCCCGGCGGACGGCGGAACTCCGGTGAGTCCACTCGACCCCATCGAGGTCCAGGTCGCGAAGGGAACACTGACGACCGTCGCGCTGACCAACCCCGAGGGTAAGGAAGTCGCCGGTATCACCACGCCGGACAAGACGTCCTGGAAACCGAGCGAACCACTCGGATACGGCAAGACCTACAAGCTGGTCGTCGACGCCGTCGACGCGAATGGTGTTGCCACGACCAAGAACACGACGCTGACCACCGTCGCGCCGAGTAACCAGACCCGGGCGTACATCAATACCACCGGTGGCGCCTCGATATCGGACGGTGGCACGTACGGTGTCGGCACCGTCGTCGCCGTTCATTTCGACGAGTTGATCGGTGACAAGGCCGCGGCCGAGAAGTCTCTGCTGGTCACAACCAATCCGCCCGTACAGGGATCGTGGTACTGGGTCGACGGTCAGAACGTTCACTGGCGACCGCAGAACTACTACGCACCAGGCACGACGGTCTCGGTGAACGCGAACATCTACGGCAAGCAGCTCGGCAACGGACTGTACGGCCAGCAGGACGACACCGTGTCCTTCAAGATCGGCGACTCCCACGTCTCGGTCGCCGACGACAACACCAAGATGGTGACCGTCTACGAAAACGGTCAGGTGATCAAGGAAATGCCGACCTCGATGGGAATGGGCGGCACCGAGACGATCGGCGGCACGACGCTCTCGTTCTGGACCCAGCCCGGCACGTACACCGTGATGGACAAGGCAAATCCCGTCATCATGGATTCGTCGACCTACGGTCTGCCGATCAACTCGCGCCTCGGCTACAAGGAATCCATCAACTGGGCCACCCGCATCAGCACCGACGGTATCTATCTTCACGAGTTGGAGAGCACCGTCTGGGCGCAGGGAAACACCGACACCTCGCACGGTTGCCTCAATCTCAGTGCGGCCAATGCCAAATGGTTCTTCGATTTCTCGCAGCCGGGAGATGTCGTCGAAATCAAGAACACCGGCGGCGCTCCGCTGGAGGTGTGGCAGAACGGCGACTGGACCCTTTCCTGGGCAGACTGGGCCGCAGGCAGCGCCCTCGCCTGAGATAGATTTCCTCGGTGCCTCGATTCAAGATTCCGTACGGCCGACACGAGCAGCAGTTCGGGCATCTCTACGTTCCCGACGGAGTCGCTGACGGCCCGATCCCGGTCGTCATGCAGATCCACGGCGGCTTCTGGAGCGGGCAGTACGGATTGACTCTGGGCACCGCATTTGCCGTCGAACTCGCGCGGCACGGCGTCGCGGTGTGGAACATCGAATACCGCCGTCTCGGGGCGGGCGGTGGTTGGCCGGAGATGTCCGCCGACGTGAAAACGGCGTACGACGAAATCCCCGGACTGGTTGCCGGGAAGTCCTCGGCCGAATTGGATCTGAATCAGATTCGCTTGCTCGGGCATTCGGCCGGAGGACATCTTGCAGTGTGGCTGGCGGGGGAGAAGGACACGTTCACCCGGCCTGAACGGGTCATCGCACAGGCGGCCGCACTCGATGTGGCGTCGGCAGGCGAGCGTGGACGACGGATCAGCTTCATCGAGGATCTGTTCGGCGTTCCGTTCGACGCGGACCCGGATCTGTATCGCAGTGCGTCGCCGCAGCATCGATTGCCGATCGGCGTCCCCGTTGTGTGCGTCACGGGTGCGGAGGACCTGCAGGTGCCGGCCAAGGTGAGCTCCCGGTACGCGAAAGCCGCGGAAGCGGCTGGTGATCCCGTGGCACTGCGTGTGATCGAGGGCGAAGGACACGACGCATTTCTCTCACCCTCGACCGAGTCGTGGCGGGTCTCCCGCGAGTTGGTTCTCGCCGAAGACCCGCTGGCTCCGAGCACGTCAGACTGACGCGGGGTCCACTTCCACAGGGGCCTTCTTGCCCGGCAGGATGAACGCCACGACAACTGCCCCCACGAACAGTGCAAGACCGCCCGCCCAACTGGCCGCCGAAATCGCGTCGGCGTAGGCACTGCCTGCGGCGTCGAGCAACGGCCCTGCCTGAGCTGCAGCCAACGGGTTGCCTGCCATCTCTTCGGCGACCAACGAAGCGCCGCCGACGGATTCGCCCGACACCTCCATCGCGTACGCGGCCTGTTGTGCAAGTTCGCCCGTCAACTGCGGAACCTGCATTCCATCGATGAATCCGGCAATCGAATCCTTGTAGCTCGCAGCGAGGATCGAGCCGAGGATCGCGATACCCAGCGAGCCGCCGAGTTCGATGGCGGTGTCGTTGAGGCCACCCGCAGCACCGAGATCGTCCTCGGAGAAGTTGTCCATGATGGCGTCGGTGGCCGGCGGTTCGCTGAGACCGATGCCCAGGCCGAGCAGGATCAGTGGGACTGCGAACATCCAGTAGCCCGAATCGCCGTCGACCTGCGTGAGAATCAGAACGCCGATCGCGGCGACCACCATGCCGCCGACGATGGACGCCCGGACGCCGATCAGCGGAGTGATCCGCCCACTGACAACGGCGCCGATCGAAACGGCAATTGCCAAGGGCAGCAAACGAACACCGGTTTCGAGTGCGCCGTAGCCGAGGATGAACTGGAACTGCTGTGAGATGAAGTAGATGGCGCCGAAGGCGGCCAGGAACAGCAGAAGTACGGCGAGCGTCGCGCCGCCGACCATGCGCTGGCCGAGCTTACGGACGTCGAGCAGTGGCTGCGGGTGACGCAGTTCCCAGACGACGAACGAGACGAGGCCGATCGCAGCGAGTACCGCGGCACCGATGGGTCCGCCGGTCCACCCGAAGTGGAATCCGTTGATGATCGAGTACACGAGCGAGCCGATGGTGACCACCGAGAGTGCGCCGCCGATCCAGTCGATCCGGCCCAGGTGCTCGGCCTTGCTCGGCGGCACCAGAATTACGGCGGCGACGGCAGCGACTGCGGCGATCGGGACGTTGATCAGGAAAGTGATGCTCCAGGAATGACTGTCGAGAATCCATCCGGCCAACAGCGGACCGAGTGCAATCGCGAGACCCGACGTCGCCGCCCACGCCGCGATGGCGCGTGATCGCTCCGCTTTGGGAAAGGTAGCGACCAGAAGCGAAAGCGTCGCGGGCATGATGATCGCGGCGCCGACGCCCATGATCATTCGTGCCGCGATGACGGCGTTGGTGGTGTCCGCGATGCTGCCGAAGACGGCGCCGCCGGCGAACACGGCGAGTCCGGCGAGAAGTGCGCCGCGGCGACTGTACTTGTCACCGATCACGCCGAACAGCAGCATCAATGCGGCGTAGGGGACGGTGTAGCCGTCGATGACCCATTGAAGTTGCGTGCTGGTGAGGCCGAGGTCTCTGGTCATGTCCGGCGCCGCGACGATCAGCGCGGTATTCGCCATCACGACGATCAGCAGACTCAGGCACAACACCCCGAGCGCGGCCCACCGCCGTGAGTACGGCTGGTCCATCTCCGAGACAGGTTTGCTCATGAGTGTCGTCATGACGCGACTCCGTTCCTGATGATCGAAGACACTCCTCGATCTATTTGCACACTGATGTGTAAGTTAATAACTTGCACACCGATGTGCAACTATGATTGACCTAGATCACAGTTGGGCAGTCGAAAGAGGTGGAACGCGCGTTGACGCATTCGGGCACAGTCGTTTCGGGAACTGCCGAATCGGGCGGACGGCAGCGTCGTAGTCAGGCCGCGGCCAATCGCAATCGCATCATCGAGGCGGCGATCACGGCGTTCGCTGCTGATCCGGATGCGAGCATGGACGACGTCGCAAAGGCCGCCGGTGTGGTCAGGCGAACCGTGTACGCGCATTTCGACAGCCGAGAGGCGCTGATCAACGGCATCGTGGACGAGGCGTCGACCGATCTCGTAGCTGCGCTGAGCCAAGCCGGCGAGCCGCCCGAGCGCCCGGATCTGGCGACTGCCGTACTGGCATTGCTGTCATGGCCGGTCGGTGATCGCTTCCGGATGCTGCTCAGCTTTGCTCGCAAAGAGTTGGGGGAGCAGCGGATTCTCGATCTGATGGAGCCCGCGCGCGCCGTGAGTATCAGCGTCGTCGAGCGCGGTCAGCGTGACGGAACCTTCTCGAAATACCTGCCGGCCGAGACTCTGGTAGCGATGACCGAGGCGATCACGATCACTTTGTTCGATCAGGCCAACAGTGGGCTCATCACGGACTCGGGCGAATCCTTTGCCGCCGTGTGCCTGGTCATCGCGGGTATCGGTCCGGACAGAAGCTCCGAGATCGTCGCCGAAGCGTCGGAGTGGATCCGCGAATCGCTGCCGTCCGGTCGCCGCGAGGATTAGGCCGGGACGATTAACAAGTGGGCCGTGTCCGACTCTGGCGCTAGACTTCGAAGTATCGAGGCTCACGAGTCGAGTGGGCTGATCGGACCAGAAAGCAGGCCATATTCACCACGTGAGTGAACACAGTGAACTCGACGGGAACCGTGTAACCACCATCACCGAGCGCGCTCTGCCCGCAGAGCGCACCGTCCGTTCGAGTATGGATCTGGCGCCGGAGACCGTGCGTCAAATCCTGGGGGCGACGGACGAGAATCTCACCGCGATCGAACGTGAGCTTCGTGCCGACATTCATGTACGTGGCGGAACCATCTCCTTGTCGGGGACGGCTGCAGACGTGGCGCTGGCAGAACGTGTGTTCAGTGAATTGGCGTCGCTGGCCGGTCGAGGGCAGCCCATTGCCCCGGACGCTGTTCGACGAACCATCGGCATGCTCACCAACGAGGTCGGCGAGTCTCCGGCCGAGGTGCTCTCCCTCGACATTCTTTCGCGTCGGGGCAAGACGATTCGGCCGAAGACCCTCAACCAGAAACGCTACGTCGACGCCATCGACGAGAACACCATCGTGTTCGGAGTCGGCCCGGCCGGTACCGGCAAGACCTACCTCGCCATGGCCAAGGCCGTTCAGGCGTTGCAGGCCAAGCAGGTCTCTCGGATCATCTTGACCAGGCCGGCAGTCGAGGCCGGCGAGCGACTGGGCTTTCTGCCCGGCACGCTGCACGAGAAGATCGATCCGTATCTCCGCCCGCTGCACGACGCATTGCACGACATGATGGATCCCGAGGCGATTCCGAAGTTGATGCAGGCCGGAGTCATCGAGGTCGCTCCGCTCGCCTACATGCGTGGCCGGACGCTCAACGACGCCTTCATCATCTTGGACGAAGCGCAGAACACCACGGCCGAGCAGATGAAGATGTTCCTGACCCGCCTCGGGTTCGGTTCCAAGATCGTGGTCACCGGAGACGTGACCCAGGTCGATCTGCCGGGCGGGGCCCGTTCGGGTCTGCGCGCGGCATCCGAAATCCTCACCGGGATCGACGATATTCATTTCGCCACTCTCGACAGCAGCGACGTCGTACGTCATCGGCTGGTCTCTCACATCGTCGACGCTTACGCGCGTCACGAATCGGATCGGTCCGGCGAGTTGGCGGTCGGAAACCGGGCGCAGCGCCGCGCTGCACATGCTCATTCACCGCGACGGTAGGCTGAGCGACGCATCAACCCCTACTTTTCCCAGGAAAGAGCGTCGCACATGAGCATCGAGGTCTCGAACGAATCGGGCATGGACATCTCCGAACCGGAGTTGATCAGCGTTGCCCGTTTCGTGATCGCTCGGATGGATGTCCATCCGGCGGCCGAGCTGTCGATGGTTCTCGTCGACTCCGCGACGATGGCGGATCTGCACGTTCGCTGGATGGACCTGCCGGGTCCGACCGACGTCATGTCGTTCCCGATGGACGAACTCGAGCCGGGTGGCCGTCCCGATTCCCCCGAGCCGGGGCCGTCGATGCTCGGCGACATCGTGCTGTGTCCGTCTTTCGCCGCGGATCAGGCTGACAAGGCCGGGCATTCACTGGCTCACGAACTTGCCCTCCTGACCGTCCACGGTGTGTTGCACCTTCTCGGCTACGACCATGCGGAGCCGGAGGAGGAGAAGGAGATGTTCGGCTTGCAGAACAGCCTCCTCGAAGAGTGGTACGAAGACCTTCGCCGTATCGACCGCGAAGCAGCACTGGCCGAACGCGATCAGAAGCTGCTCGGTAAGACCGGTTTCGTCGACGGAGTGGACCGATAACAGTTATCCGGGGGTTCTGTAGTGAGTAGCGCCATAGCGCTCTTTGTTCTGGCGATTGCTCTTGTCCCGGTCGGTGGTGTGTTCGCGGCCGTCGACTCGGCGCTCAACACCATTTCGTCGGCGCGGATCGACGAGATGGCAAAGGAAGAGCGAGCCGGCGCCGCGCGAGTGCAACGCATCCTGACCGATCGCCCGCGATACGTGAATCTGATGGTCCTGCTTCGCATTTTGTGCGAGATCACGGCCACCGTCGTACTCGTGGGCGGCCTGATCGACGTCCTCTCGCTGGGCTGGGCACTGACCGTCACCGCGGTGATCATGGTTCTCGTCTCGTACGTGGTCATCGGCGTCGGACCGAGAACGCTTGGGCGCCAACATGCGTACTCCATCGCGATGGCCGCGTCGCTGCCACTGCTGTGGATCGGGGTTCTGCTCGGGCCGATCAGTCGCGTCCTGATCCTCGTGGGTAACGCATTGACCCCGGGTAAGGGCTTCCGCAACGGCCCGTTCGCGTCGGAAATCGAGTTGCGTGAACTCGTGGACATGGCGCAGGAACGTGGCGTCGTGGCCGACGAAGAACGCCGAATGATCCAGTCCGTCTTCGAGCTTGGAGACACGTCGGCACGCGAGGTGATGGTGCCGCGCACCGACATGGTGTGGATCGAGAACGACAAAAATGCCGGGCAGGCGACGTCGTTGGCCGTCCGCAGTGGTCACTCGCGCCTGCCGGTCATCGGGGAGAACGTCGACGACGTGCTCGGTGTCGTCTACCTCAAGGATCTGGTCAAGCAGACCTACCACCTGCCCGACGGCGGCCGGAACGTCAACGTCTGCGACGTCATGCGGCCCGCCGTCTTCGTTCCCGACTCGAAGCCGCTCGACAGCTTGCTGGCCGAGATGCAGCGCGACCGCAACCACATGGCGATACTCGTCGACGAGTACGGCGGAATCGCCGGGCTCGTCACGATCGAGGACGTCATCGAAGAGATCGTCGGTGAGATCGCCGACGAGTACGACGAGGACGAGACGCCGCCCATCGAGGATCTCGGTGACGGAATGTTCCGCGTATCCGCGAGACTTCCCATCGAAGACCTCGGTGAATTGTTCGATCTCGAACTCGAACTCGACGAGGTGGAGACCGTCGGCGGGCTGATCGGATACGTACTCGGCCGAGTGCCACTTCCCGGTTCCGAAGTGGAGTACGACGGTTTGATCCTGCGCGGCGAGGGAACCAATACGGGCCGAGGCCGGGTACGCATCAGCACGGTGTTCGTGCAGCGCATCCCGCCGTCCGAAGACGAAGAGACAGAAGACACCGATGACTGAGCGAGAGTTCAGCGAGGAGCAGTTATGAGCAAGAACGAATTCCGGTCAGGCTTCGTGTGTTTCGTGGGTCGACCCAATACGGGCAAGTCCACGCTGACCAACGCGTTGGTCGGCAGCAAGATCGCGATCACGTCCTCGCGCCCGCAGACGACGCGCCACACGATTCGCGGCATCGTTCACCGCGAGCATGCGCAGCTGATCCTGGTGGACACCCCTGGACTGCACAAGCCCCGCACTTTGCTCGGGCAGCGCCTCAATGACCTGGTTCGCGACACGTACTCCGAGGTCGACGTCATCTGCCTGTGCATCCCGGCCGACGAGGCCATCGGGCCCGGAGACCGCTGGATCGTGCAGCAGGTCCGTCAGATGGCGCCCAAGACCAAGCTTGTCGGCATCGTGACCAAGATCGACAAGGTCAGCCGCGACGCCGTCGGAAAGCAGTTGCTCGCGCTGTCCACCCTGCTCGGCCCCGAATCCGAGGTCGTTCCGGTGTCCGCGAAGTCGGGTGAACAGGTCGAGATCCTGGTCGACGTCCTCGCCGGTCTGATGGACGAGGGCCCGGCCTTCTACCCGGACGGCGAATTGACGGACGAGCCCGAAGAGGTGCTCATGGCCGAACTGATCCGTGAGGCTGCGCTCGAGGGGCTCGGCGAAGAATTGCCGCACTCTTTGGCTGTGGTGATCGAGGAGGTCATCCCGCGTGAGGGTCGCACCGAGAAGCAGGGCGAGATGCTCGACGTGCATGCGTTGCTCTACGTCGAGCGGCCCAGTCAGAAGGGCATCGTCATCGGTAAGGGCGGGGCGCGTCTGCGGGAAGTCGGTACCAGTGCGCGCCTGCAGATCGAGAAGCTGCTCGGTGTGCGGATCTTCCTGGAGCTGCACGTCAAGGTCGCCAAGGACTGGCAGCGCGACCCGAAGCAGCTCGGCCGGCTGGGCTTCTAGGGCCGGAGGACCCTGAGGATCGCCGCGCCGATGTCCTGCTCGTCGACGCCGGTGGCCAGGCGTCGGAGTTGGAGGCCGGTGATGACGGCGACGAGCGTCGATGCAATCGACTCCGGATCAGGTACACCGAGTGCCGTCAGAATCGTGACGGTCAAATCGTCGTAGGCGGCGAAGCATTCGACGGCGACTTCGTGGAGTTCGTGGTCGCGCCCGGCGGCGATGTACATCTCGAACGGCGCGATCCGCTCGGCCGAGAACGAAAGATCTCGCGTCACCTTTTCGGCTATTGCCGCGGCGTCCTCGACGCTCAGACCTTTGTCGCGGTACTCCTCGGCCAAGGCGCGCAGGCGCGTCGTCTCGTCTGTCACGAAACGAGACAGAGCAGCGCGGAGCATGTCCGACTGGCTGGCGAAGTGATACGTGATCGATCCGAGTGAGACGCCGGCCTGCGCGGCGATGCGCCGGTTGCTCACACCCGGGATGCCGTCGGTACCGACGACGTGCAGAACGGCGTCGAGTATTTGCTCGCGAACGTCCCGGTTACTCATCGGGTCACCACCACGGCTCGGGGCGGATCTGATCCCAACGTAGGACCGATTCCAATTGTGAAGCGAGGGAGACCAACAGAGGTTCGGTGTTCTCGTTGCCCATCAACTGCGCACCGATGGGCAGGCCGGCCTTGCTGAATCCGGCCGGCACGTTGACCGAGGGCCAGCCGAGGACATTCCACGGCCACGCGTAGGGGCAGGCGCCGGTCATGACCTTGTCGGTGTCCCAGCCACCGATGCCGTCGATCGCGGTCGCCATGATCGGTGGAGTTGCCGTCGTGGGTGCCAGGACGACGTCGTAGGTGTCGAAGATCGCTCCGATCCGCTTTCGCATCCGCGGCTCGGCTGCGCGGGCCGCGCGCAGAGGTGCGCCGCGAAGTAGCTTGCCGTTCTGGGCATTTCCACGTGTTCTGGCATCGACGAGTGTCGGGTCGGGAACGCGTCCGAGCCAGTCGTGGACCCCGACGAGTGAGCGGGGCAGAAAGTTCAGGCCGAAGATCAGGCCGTATGCGGGATCGTCGACGACGACGTGGTGTCCGAGTTCCCGCAGCGTGTCGGCGATCGAATGCACGGCCAGGCGCACTTCCGGGTCCAGCTTCACGGGAGTGGCGGTGAACGGATTGCGAAGGGAAAGCGCGATTTTCAGTTTTCCGGGGTCGCGTCCCACCGCGTCGCTGACGGTGACCGGTGTCGGCTTGTGGAGGTCGCCGTCATGGTTGCCGGCAGCGACGTCGAGCAGCAGTGCCGCGTCGGCGACGGTGCGAGCGAGCGGGCCGTTGACCGTCAGGCCGTAGAACGCTTCGGCGTCGGGCCAGGTGGAGATGCGCCCGCGCTGCGGTTTGATTCCGACGAGGTTGGTCCAGGCCGCAGGGATTCGGATGGAACCGGCACCGTCGGAACCGATTCCGGCGCTGACCAATCCGGCGGCGACGGCCGCGGCGGTGCCGCCCGACGATCCGCCTGGAGTGTGGTGACGCGACCACGGATTGCGCGTGTAACCGAAGGCTGAACCGCTCGTAAGGGGCCACTGGCCCAATTCCGGGCTGTTGGTCTTGCCCACGATCACTGCGCCGGCGTCGCGGAGGCGTCGAACCATCTCCGAGTCCTCGGTCTTGGCCGGGAAATCGCCAGGGCAACCGAAGGCGGTGGGTTCGCCGGTGATGTCGACGTCGTCCTTCACTGCGATCGGCACGCCGAGAAGAGGTAGGCGCTCGCCGAGTGCGAGACGCCTGTCGGCCTCGGCAGCTTCCTCGAGTGCCTTCTCGCGCCGCACGATCTTGAACGCATTGAGGTGAGGCTGAGTGGCCTCGATCCGGCTCAGCGTTGCCTCCGTGGCCGCGACGGACGAGGTGGCGCCCGAGGCCAGACTCGCAACCTGGTCGACAAGACCGGGGGCGAGATCGTGGTCGGTTCGAGAAGTCATCAGGTTCCCTTCGCAAAACTGTTCGTTCGAACGAACAGTAACTTGTTTCAGTATTAGTGAACTTCGGTTTCGCGTCAAGATCGCGTCAAGACGCCAGGTCAGTGCGTAAGCGGATCGTCAGAGACGCGGAATCGGCCTTTCCGGAGGTCGAAGCTGAGAGAGCGCATCCGGTCGAGGGCGACCGCGCGTCATGGCTGCGATGCACAGCAGCACGGCAAAAGATTTCGAAGAGGGAAGCTCATGGCCGATCTGGCCTACGTTGCTCTGATTCTCGGCGGTTTTCTCGTGTGCGCGCTGGTACTGCGCGCCCTACAGGCGAGCGCTCCCAAATGACGGTTGCCGGTGTGGTCAGCGTGGTTCTGATCGCCGTCGCCGCGGCATTGGTCATTTACCTGCTCGTTGCACTCGTAGATCCTGAGAGGTTCTGATGTCGCCCGCTCTTGCAGCCGGCCTGCAGATCGCTTTTGTCCTCGTCGTTCTGGCAATCGCCTACGTTCCGGTGGGCGACTACATGGCGCGTGTTTACTCGTCGACGCGAGATCTTCGGGTCGAGAGTGTGATCTACCGCGTCGGTCGGATCGACTCCAGGGCCGAGCAGACGTGGTACGGCTACGCCGCAAGCGTTCTCGGACTCTCGCTGGCCAGCGCATTGTTCCTGTACTTCCTGCAACGGATTCAGGGAGTACTGCCGCTCAGTGACGGTCTGTCCGGGGTCAGTCCTGCCGTAGCGTTCAACACCGCGATTTCGTTTGTGGCGAACACCAACTGGCAGTCGTACACGCCGGAAACGACGATGAGCAACTTCGTTCAGCCCGTCGGTCTGGCGGTGCAGAACTTCGTCTCGGCAGCGGTCGGCATGGCGGTGGCCATCGCATTGGTTCGCGGCTTCATTCGGGTGGCCAGGGGCGGCGAGATCGGCAACTTCTGGGTCGATCTGACGCGTGGTTCTCTGCGCATCCTCCTCCCGTTCTCCTTCGTGATCGCCCTGATCCTGTTGAGCCAGGGAGTGATCCAGTCGTTCCACAGCGGTTTCGCCTCCACCGGCCTCGACGGCAATGCGGTGACCAATGCACTGGCCCCCGTCGCGTCCCAGGAAGCGATCAAGGAACTCGGCACCAACGGTGGCGGGATCTTGGCTGCCAACTCGGCGCACCCGTTCGAGAACCCCACCCCGTTGAGCAATGTCGTCGAGATCCTGGCGATCCTGTTGATTCCGGTCTGCCTCACCCGAACGTTCGGAACTCTCGTCGGGGATCGTAGGCAAGGCCTCACCCTGCTGGCAGTGATGGGAATCCTGTGGAGCGGGCTGCTCGCAGTCACGCTCGCTGCCGAATCCGGCGCACGCGGTGTTGCCGCCACAGCAGCTGGTTCGATGATGGAGGGCAAGGAAGTTCGCTTCGGAATCCCCGGATCGGCGTTGTTCGCGGTGGCGACCACGGGAACGTCGACGGGCGCGGTGAACTCGGCCCACGACAGCATGTCACCCCTCGGCGGCGGCGCGGTCCTGCTCAACATGTTGCTCGGCGAAATTGCGCCAGGTGGAGTCGGAACCGGCCTCTACGGGATTCTTGTGCTGGCATTGATCGCAGTGTTCGTCGGCGGACTGCTGGTCGGTCGCACGCCCGAATATCTCGGCAAGAAGTTGGGTCGACGCGAGATCACCCTTGCGGCGCTGTCGATTCTGGTCATGCCCGCGCTGGTCTTGATCGGTACCGCCATCACCGTCATCCTCGGTTCGACCACCGGTTATCAAGGCAATGGGGGAGATCCGGGCACGCCGGGATCGATCCACGGGTTCAGTGAGGTGCTTTACGCCTTCGCCTCCGCCTCCAACAACAACGGCAGCGCCTTCGGCGGTCTGACGGTCACCAGCGACTGGTTCCAGTCGTCTCTCGGAATCTGCATGCTTCTCGGCCGATTCCTGCCGATCATCTTCGTTCTCGCTTTGGCCGGTGCTCTTGCCTCGCAGAAGAAGGTGGCGCCGACGGCCGGCACCCTCCCGACGTCCGGACCGATGTTCACCGGTTTGTTGACCGGCACCGTCGTTCTTGTTGCTGCACTTACATTCTTCCCGGCCCTCGCGCTGGGCCCGCTAGCGGAGGCTCTTCAATGACCGTGCGTATCAGTGAGAAACCCGTGGTAGCGCAAGACGCTGCCGACAAGGTTGATCCAGGGCAGTCCCGTCAAGTACACGCAGGCGTTTTCAACCCGCGGCAGATGATCACCGCGTTGCCGGGGGCCGTGCGCAAACTCGACCCACGCCACCTCGCCCGCAACCCGGTCATGTTCGTGGTGTTCGTCGGTTCCGTCATCACCACTGTCATGGCGATCGCCGATCCCTCGGTGTTCTCCTGGGTGATCACCCTGTGGCTCTGGTTCACGGTGATCTTCGCGAACCTCGCTGAATCCGTGGCCGAAGGGCGCGGCAAGGCGCAGGCGGCGAGCCTGCGAAAGGTGAAGCAGGACACCACAGCACATCGGATCACGATGAGCGGTGCGATCGAATCGGTTTCCGGCACCGAACTGGTGGTCGGCGATCGGGTGATAGTGGTTGCCGGCGAGGTCATCCCCGGCGACGGCGACGTGGTCGAAGGTATTGCCTCCGTAGACGAATCGGCGATCACCGGTGAATCCGCGCCGGTGGTCCGTGAATCCGGTGGTGACCGGTGCGCCGTCACCGGTGGTACGACGGTTCTCTCGGACCGCATCGTCGTGGAAATCACCGCAGCACCGGGCAGTTCGTTCGTGGACCGGATGATCGCACTCGTCGAGGGTGCTTCACGTCAGAAGACACCCAACGAGATTGCGCTCAACATCCTGCTCGCGTCGTTGACCGTCATCTTCCTCCTCGCCGTCGTAGCCATCGGCCCGATGGGCTTGTACGCGGGGCACGAGCAGGATCCGATCAAGCTGATCGCACTTCTCGTCTGCCTGATCCCGACGACCATCGGAGCGCTGCTCTCGGCGATCGGTATCGCGGGCATGGACCGCCTCGTCCAGCGCAACGTTCTCGCGATGTCGGGACGCGCGGTGGAAGCTGCGGGCGACATCGACACCCTGTTGATGGACAAGACCGGAACCATCACTTTCGGTAACCGCCGGGCCACCGCACTCCATCCGGCGCCCGGTGTATCCGCCGACGATCTTGCTGCGGCAGCTCGCTTGTCGAGCCTGGCCGACGGAACTCCCGAGGGACGGAGCATCGTCGAGCTGTGCGCAGCGGATTTCGGTCTCGCTGCCGAGCCGACGTTCGACGAAGAACGCGCCGAGTTCGTTCCGTTCACGGCACAAACCCGGATGAGCGGACTCGACCACTCCGGACGCCAAATCCGAAAGGGTGCAGCGGATGCGGTGATGAACTGGGTCGTCAGTGGTGGTGGACACGCGGAGACCGCGGTAACCGACACCGTGGGCGACATCGCCCAAGCCGGCGGAACGCCGCTGGTAGTTGCCGTCAAGCAAGGTGAGAGTACCTCGATCCTCGGCGTGATCGCGTTGTCCGACGTCGTCAAGCCGGGAATGGCTGACAGGTTCGCCGAACTCCGGGCGATGGGTATTCGCACGATCATGATCACCGGCGACAATCCGTTGACCGCGAAGGCGATTGCCGACGAGGCGGGCGTCGACGACTTCATGGCGGAGGCCACCCCGGAAGACAAACTGGCCCTGATCCGGAAGGAACAGGAAGGCGGACGTCTCGTCGCGATGACAGGTGACGGGACCAATGATGCTCCCGCCCTTGCCCAGGCGGATGTCGGGGTCGCGATGAACACGGGAACCTCGGCAGCCAAAGAGGCCGGCAACATGGTCGATCTCGATTCCGATCCCACCAAGCTGATCGAGGTGGTGGAAATCGGCAAGCAATTGCTGATCACCCGCGGCGCGTTGACCACATTCTCGTTGGCGAACGACCTGGCGAAGTATTTCGCAATCCTGCCGGCCTTGTTCAGCGGCATCTACCCGCAGCTGGACGCGTTGAACATCATGCGTCTCGCCACCCCCGAATCGGCGATCGTCTCGGCCGTGATCTTCAACGCCTTGGTGATCATCGGTTTGATTCCGTTGGCACTCAAGGGTGTTCGATACCGACCGTCGACGGCATCGCAGTTGCTCGGACGCAACCTGCTCGTCTACGGTCTCGGCGGTGTGATCACACCGTTCGTCGGTATCTGGTTGATCGATCTCGTCGTACGTTTGATTCCTGGAATTGGGTGACCTGACATGCGTTTCACTATCGGTTTTGCCAAACAGGTGTGGGCGGGTTTGCTCGTATTGCTCGCGCTCACCGTCGTTCTCGGTGTGGTCTATCCCGCCGCGGTGTGGGGTGTCAGCCGGATCAGTTCCGGATCTGCCGAAGGCTCACCGGTCACCGATGCCGCCGGTTGCGTGGTCGGCAGTGCCTGGGTGGGTGTCGATCCGCAGGTCGCCGAAGGGCAGCAGGACCCGTTCTTCCACAATCGTGTTGTCGGATCCGTTTCGGACGAGGATCCGTTTGCCACCGGTGATCCCGCGGCGGCACTGCCGTCCAACCAGGGGCCGAGCAGCGAGATTCTGGCCGGATTCGTCATCGAGCGCCGGGCAGCCATCGCGGCACGTGAGGGCGTCGACCCGGCATCGGTTCCCGTCGACGCAGTCACCGGTTCGGGCTCGGGTATCGATCCCCACATCAGTCCGGCGTACGCCGAACTGCAGGTCGCGAGGGTGGCGGCCAACAACGGCATCTCGGAAGACCAGGTGCGGGACTTGGTGGCCGAGCACACCGACGGTCGGCAACTCGGATTTCTCGGAGCCGAGCGAGTCAACGTACTGGAATTGAACCTGGCACTCGGATTGACGGCACCTACGTGTGCTGCGCCGACGACTGGTGGATGATTGTCACGTGAGTTCTTCGGAGAAGGTCGGTCAATCTTTCGGTAGGGCACGCAAACGTGGTGAATTGCGTATCTACCTCGGCGCTGCGCCCGGCGTCGGAAAGACCTTCGCGATGCTCGGTGAGGCTCATCGGCGTCGAGATCGTGGCTGTGACGTGGTCGCGGCCGTCGTGGAGACACACGGCCGCGCCCGCACCGCGGCGCAGATCGGAGACCTCGAAATAGTGCCGCCCAAGCTGGTGGATTATCGCGGAACACGGATGCCGGAACTGGACGTCGAGGCCGTGTTGGCTCGGCGTCCGGCCCTTGTCCTGGTGGACGAGTTGGCACATACCAACACGCCAGGGAGCAAGAATCACAAGCGCTGGCAGGACGTACAGGAACTGCTCGAAGCCGGGATCGACGTTCTGTCCACGGTCAACGTGCAACACCTCGAAAGCCTCAACGACGTTGTCGCGCACATCACCGGCGTGGTTCAGCAGGAGACGGTTCCGGACGCGGTAGTGCGTAGTGCGGCGCAGGTCGAGCTGGTCGACATCACCCCGGAGGCGCTGCGCCGCAGACTTTCTCACGGAAACGTGTATTCACCAGAACGGGTCGATGCGGCCTTGGGCAATTACTTCAGACGCGGAAACCTCACGGCGCTACGCGAACTGGCTCTGCTGTGGGTGGCCGATCAGGTGGACGCCGCACTGGCGAAATACCGGGCCGAGAACAAGATCACCGATACCTGGGAAGCGCGCGAGCGTGTCGTCGTTGCCGTGACCGGGGGACCGGAGTCGGAAACCCTGGTACGACGCGCATCGCGAATCGCGTCGAAGTCGAGCGCCGAGCTGATGGTGGTCCACGTCGTACGCGGTGACGGACTCACCGGCGTCTCGGCCCCCGAGATGGGCAAGGTGCGCGCGTTGGCTGTCGGAGTCGGCGCCACGCTTCACACTGTTGTCGGTGACGACGTACCGTCGACGCTCCTCGAGTTCGCGCGTGAGGAGAACGCCACACAGTTGGTGCTGGGAACGTCGCGGCGTTCCCGCCTGGCTCGCATCCTCGACGAGGGGATCGGCGCTGCGGTGGTTCAGCAGTCCGGTGGTATCGACGTTCACATGGTCACGCACGAGGAAGCGACGGCGCGACGACGCATTTCGGTGCTGGGGCGCTCGGAGCGCCGGGTCCTGTCGTGGATTGCGGCGATCGTCGTGCCTTCGCTCGCGGCCGCGATCATGGGTCTCGTCGACCGAATCTCCGGGGTCAACGGCGAGAACGCGCTGTTCTTCGTCGTGGTCGTTCTGGTCGCCCTCCTCGGCGGCGTCGGCCCGGCGATATTGTCGGCCCTGATCTCGGGACTGCTGCTCAATTACTTCTTCACCGATCCGCGGTACAGCTTCACCATCGCCGAACCTGACAACTTCATCACCACTGTCGTGCTGTTGATCGTGGCTGTGGCAGTTGCCGTTCTGGTCGACGCCGCAGCAAAGCGCGCCCGCGAGGCGAAGCGCGCATCCGAGGAAGCCGAACTGCTCACACTGTTCGCGGGATCAGTTCTCCGCGGAGCGGATCTGTCGACACTTCTGGCGAAGGCACTCGAAATCTATCGCCAGCGAGGGGTTTCCGTCATTCATCACGACGACGGAGTCATCGCCGCCGTGGGTACGCAGCCGCCGACCACGGACGACGAAGCGGATACGGTCTGTGAGGTCAACGACGGGGAATACGCGCTGTTGTTGGCTGGGCCCGACCTGAGTGCGCGGGATCGACGAGTGCTGACGGTGGTGGCTCACCAAGCAGTTGGGATGATCCGCCAGGAGAAACTGACAGTCGAGGCGAGCAAGGCTGCCGCGCTCACCGAGGCTGATCAACTGCGTCGAGCCCTGCTGTCAGCGGTAAGCCATGACCTGCGAACTCCTCTCGCCGGAGTGAAGGCGGCGGTGTCGAGTCTGCGCAGCGACGACATCGAGTTCTCGCCCGAAGACACCGCTGAATTGTTGGCAACCATCGAGGAGTCGGCGGATCAGTTGACGGCGCTGGTCGGGAACTTGCTCGACTCGTCCCGACTTGCCGCCGGGGTGGTGAAACCCACGCTGCGGCCGGTGTATCTGGACGAGGTGGTTCACCGCGCGTTGCTGGGCCTCGGCATCGGTGGACGCTCGGATTCGCGGGCTCGAAGTGTAGTCGTCGACGTGGGTACCGTTGCAGTGCAAGCAGATCAAGGTCTGCTCGAGCGGGTGATTGCGAACATCGTCGACAACGCTCTGCGCTACGGGGGAGAAACCCCGGTGCGCGTCAGGGCGGCGCAACTCGGTGATCGTGTGGTGATCAGTGTTGCCGATACGGGCCCAGGTGTTCCGCGAGGTGAGGCCGAAACGATGTTCCAGCCGTTCCAACGGATGGGAGATCGCGACAACACCGGCGGAGTGGGCCTCGGACTTTCCGTGGTGCGCGGATTTGTCGATGCGATGGGCGGAACGGTCAGCGCCACAGACACACCTGGTGGGGGATTGACGATGATCGTGGAGTTGGCTGCGGCCGGTACGAATGGGAATGGATCATGAGTCGAATCCTGGTAGTGGACGACGAACCGCAGATTCTGCGAGCTCTGCGTATCAATCTTTCGGTGCGCGGGTACGAGGTGGTGACCGCGTCGACGGGCGCCGGTGCCTTGCGGGCTGCTGCCGAGCGTCCACCGGACGTCGTGGTACTCGATCTCGGACTGCCCGACATGGACGGCACCGAAGTGCTTGCCGGCCTGCGTGGCTGGTGCACGGCGCCGGTCATCGTGCTGTCGGCGCGCACGGATTCCGCGGACAAGGTCGAGGCTCTCGACGCCGGTGCGGACGACTACGTCACCAAGCCCTTCGGGATGGACGAGTTTCTGGCCCGCGTGCGCGCTGCGGCGAGGCGGGGAACCTCCGCGGCGGACACTTCGGAACCGTCGGTCGAGACCGCGTCCTTCACGGTGGACTTGGCTGCGAAAACAGTGAGTCGGCGCGGTGAACAGGTGCACCTGACTCCGACCGAGTGGGGCATGCTCGAGATGCTTGTGCGCAACCGCGGAAAGCTCGTCGGGCAGAAGGAGTTGCTTCGGGACGTGTGGGGACCGGCGTACGACACCGAGACCCACTATCTACGTGTCTACCTGGCTCAACTTCGTCGGAAGCTCGAGGATGACCCGGCGAACCCCAAGCATTTGATCACCGAGGCAGGAATGGGTTATCGATTCGTGGTGTGAGAAGCCAGGTCAGAGCACAACTACCAATTTGCCACGTGCCGTACCGGCTTCCATCTTGGCATGTGCTCGCGCGATGTCCTCGAACGCGAACACCTCGTCGATCGGTACCACCGCCTCGCCTGACGCCACAGCGGAGAGGAAGTCTTGCAGTACGTCGGCAGGCAGGTCGGACGCGTCCCCACCGTACGAGGTCAATCGCACTCCGCGTGGAATGTAGTCGATCGGATAAAAGTCTTTGACTGTCCACTCGTTGGACAGCATTCCCGTGAAACACACGGTGCCGTGAACGCGGGTCGCGCGCAACGTGTCGGGAAGTGTTGGTGTTCCGACCAATTCGAGGGCCAGATCAACACCGCCCGGGAGGATGTCTCGAACCTTGCCGGCCACAGCACCGTCGTCGACGATAACGTGGTCAACCCCGATCGCGGTCAACGACGACGCTTTGCTCGCATCTCGGGTGGTCGCAAGGACAGTGAGTCCCCACTGCTTCGCCAGGACTGCGGTTGCCATGCCGACCGAGGAGGTTCCTCCCCGGATCAACAGGGATTGACCGGATTTCGCGTCCAGTCCTACCGTCAGCGAGCCGTAGGACGTCTGCAGCATCTCGGGAACAGCTCCCACTGTCGACCAGTCCAGTTCGCTCGAGAAGGGAACGACCTGACTGACGGGAACGCACGTGTACTCGGCATAACCGCCGTCGAACGTCCTCCCCATCCCACCCATCATGGCGGCGACTTGCCGGCCTTCGGTGAGCTCCCCGCCGGGGCAGTTCACCACTTCGCCGACGGCCTCGATGCCCAGCACCCTCGGGAATCTCACGCCTTCGGCGAGGCCGAGGCGGGTGTGAAGTTCGGATCGATTGAGGCCGAAAGCCTTCACCCGGACCAGTACCCAGCCCGCAATCGGCACGGGTATCGGAATCACTCTGATAGTCAATGCTTCTGGCGGGCCGGGGGCGTCGAGCACGATTGCGCGCATTGTGTCGGTCATGCTTTTTCCTTCGTGGTCGGTGTCAGGATTCGGTTGGCTTCACGCAGCGTGGCCAGTGTGGCGCCGAACCGATCGAGAGCGTCGGGCGTCAGCACGGAACCGAGACGGCGCTCCAATTCGTCGTCGAACGTTGCCTTCGCCCGCCGCAACAGCTCATTGCCCTCGGGTGTCAACTCGATGAGTGAGGATCGTTTGTCGGTGGGATTGGATTTTCGACGGCAGTGCCCAGCCGCTTCGATTCGATCCACCAGCTTGCTCGTGCCACCGACGGTGATCGCGAGGGCCTCGGCGATGTCGAAGACCCGGCAGGAGCCGAGCCTGTCGATGATCTGCATCGGCTCGAATCGACTCAGTGGCAGGTCGTGCTCGATTCGGAGTCGCTGGTCGACGGCCGTCCACAGTTCGGTTTCGAAGCGGATGAGGTTGTCGAAGTGCCTGCTCAGGGCTGATCTGGTCACGAGCAGACTCCGAACCGATATGCATTCCGTGGAATCATTTTCTCACCGTACGCCCGATTCGTGATTAATTCCATGGAATCTATTTCCGAACCTTACGCAGTGTCGGTGGGGCATGGGAACATATGTTCGTGTCATATGAACCGCTGGACCAAGAAACGCCAGGTGAGCACCCCGGCGATACTCGTTCTGGCGGGAACTGTTCTGGCAGTAGTCGGCCCACGGGTGACGCAACGATCCTGCATGCGGACCTCGATTCGTTCTACGCATCAGTCGAGCAACGCGACGACCCGACTCTGGCCGGCAGGCCGGTCATCGTCGGCGGTGGGGTGGTTTTGGCGGCAAGCTACGAGGCCAAGGCGTTCGGGGTTCGCACAGCCATGAGCGGTGGTCAGGCTCGATCACTGTGTCCTCAGGCGATAGTTGTCCCTCCGCGAATGTCGGCGTACTCGCAGGCGAGCAAAGACGTGTTCGACGTCTTTCACGACACGTCGCCGCTGGTCGAAGGAATCTCCATAGACGAGGCCTTTCTCGAGGTCGGCGGGCTCGCCAAGATCGTGGGAAACCCGCTGCAGATCGGAGCCAACCTCAGACGCGATGTGGCCGAGCAGGTCGGACTACCGATCACGGTCGGAATCGCACGCACCAAGTTCCTGGCCAAGGTCGCCAGTGCATTCGCGAAACCCGACGGATTGCTGCGAGTGCCGCCGGAGGGCGAGACCGAGTTCCTGCATCCCTTGCCGGTCGAGAAGCTGTGGGGCGTCGGCAAGATCACGGCCCAGAAGCTGCGAAACTTCGACATCGTGACGGTGGGTGACATCGCTCGGCACGACGAATCCTCGATCGTCTCGATTCTCGGGGGCGGCGCCGGTCGCCATCTCTACGCACTCTCACACAATCGAGATCCGCGCCCCGTCCGCGCCTATCGTGGCCGCAGTTCGATGGGTGCTCAGCATGCGCTGGGTCGCGGATCCCATCCCCGCGCAGAACTCGATGCGTCGTTGATGTCCCTTGTCGACCGTGTCAGTCGACGCATGCGTTCGGCGCAGCGGACGGGGCGCACGGTCACGCTCCGGCTCCGCTTCGCGGATTTCACGCGGGCAACTCGATCTCACACGCTGCGCCGGTCCACCGCCGACACAGCGGAATTGCTGAGCGCCTCGATGGTGCTGCTGGACGAAGCGATACCGATGATCGCGGACAAGGGCATCACGTTGATCGGTGTCGCTGTCTCCAACCTGGATCGGGACGGCGCCGAACAACTCGAATTGCCCTTCGACGGTCGAGGATTCGCGGGTCCGGACACTGCCGCCCTCGACTCGGCAATGGACAGTGTCCGGAAGAAGTTCGGCTCCGCGGCCCTCACGAGGGGAGTGCTCCTGGGACGCGATCCGGACCTGTCGGTGCCGCTACTGCCGGACTAGGTGAGGTTTTCTCGCAGAGTCGCTCCCTCGTATTCGCGACGGAACAACCCACGCGCCTGCAGCACCGGAATCACGTGATCGACAAAATCTTCCAGACCCTGCGGATAGGTCGGCGGCATCAGATTGAAACCGTCGGCACCGCGGCCGTTCAACCAGGATCCCATCTCGTCGGCAATCGACTCCGGTGTTCCGATCATCGTTGCGTGACCACCACCCGCAGCGAGCGTCCCGAGGAGCTCCCGCACAGTCGGTGCGTCCTTCTCGACGATCCGCAAAATAGTGGCGTAGCGTCCCTGCGGCCCGGTGAACGCTTCGAGTGGAGGCAACGGGGGCACGGGCCCGTCGAGATCCCAGTTCTCGCAATCCTGTCCGGTGAACAACGAGAGTTGGCGTATCGACTGTTCGGTGGGCAGCAGGAGATCGAGTTCGGCCTTCTTCGCCCTGGCCTCGGCGACGGTGCTGCCGACGTAGGTGACCAGTCCCGGCATCACGGCGACAGAGTTCGAATCCCGGCCGGCTCGCTCGATTCTCGATTTCACGTCCGCGTAGTAGGCCTGTGCGCTGGGTAAGTCGTAGGCAACCGAATAGATTGCCTCGGCGCGACGCGCCGCCAGATCGCGGCCCTGCTCGGACGCCCCGGCCTGGAACAACACCGGCCGGCCTTGCGGGGAGCGCGGAACCGTCAACGGCCCGTCCACCCGAAAATGTTTGCCGTCGTGATCGATTCGAGAAATCCTGTTTGCGTCGGCAAAACGCCCCGACCGGTCGAGAATCAGCGCGTCTTCCGACCATGAATCCCACAATGCGAGGGCCACTTCGACAAATTCGTCGGCTCGTTCGTATCGGGATGCGTGATCGGGCATCGCCTCGAGTCCGTGGTTGCGCGCCTCCTGGTCGAACATCGAGGTCACGACGTTCCAGCCGGCCCGTCCGCCGCTGATGTGGTCGAGCGAGGCCAACAGTCGCGCCGCGTGAAACGGCGTGTAGAAAGTGGTGGAAATGGTGGTCACCAGGCCGATGTCCGCTGTCGCTCGTGCCATGGCAGTCAATGCGGTGATCGGCTCGAGAAACCACGACGCACCCGACTCGGGTTCGCGAACACTGTGACCGTCAGCGAAGAAGACGGCGTCCAGCTTGCCGCGTTCGGCGATCTGGGCGAGCGACTCGTAATACGTGATGTCGCCGAGACTTTCGACCGGTGAGTCGCGATGACGCCATGCCGCACTGTGATGTCCGCAACCGAGCAGGAACGCACCTATCCGCAGCTGTGCGCCCATCAGTTCTTGACGAGTCCGCCGTCGACAACCAGGTTCTGGCCGGTCACGGCCCGTGACCATGGTGAGGCGAAAAAGAGTGCAGCGTCGGCAAATTCGTCCGGCGTCGTGACTCGGCGCAGGGGAGTGCTTGCCGCGATCATGTCGAACACGGCTTCCGGTGTCGCGGCACTCGCATCGGTGGTGCGGAGCAAGCCGCCGGAGACCATGTTGACTGTGATCCCGTCCGGACCGAGGTCGGCGGACAGCGTCCGTGTCAGTGCCAACAGTGCGGCCTTGGCAGCGGTGTAGTCGTGGTACGGAACTACCGGATTCTGGACCAGATTGGTTCCGACAGTGATGATTCGGCCGAAGCCGAGTTCGCGCATGCCTGGTAGCGCTGCCTGGGTGGTATTGAGTGTTCCGGCAACAGCTCCGCGTAGTTGAGACTCGAAGTCGGCCCAGGTGATCGTGTCCGCGTTCGGCCGTGCATCGCCGTTGAACGAGAAGTCGACCAGTGCATTGTCGACCACGGTCGAGATCGGTGCGTCGAATCTCTCGCGTGCAGCGGAGAACAACTGGTCGACGGAACTGCGGTCCGTCACGTCCGCCTGGACTGCGAAGGTGCGATCCTCACCCAGTTCGGCGACCAGGGCCTCGGCGGCATCGCGGCTCTTGTTGTAGTTCACGATTACGCGGGCGCCCGAGCGGGAGAATGCTCGGCTCAGTGCGGCGCCTAGCCCGCGGGCGCCACCGGTGATCAGAACGATCTGCTCGTCGAGGTTCAATGCGCGCTGAAATTGCTGTTCGGTCACGTCGACATCCCTCCGCCAGTGCTAACTGGTCAGGTTCATCGGGTCTGATCTCAGCCGACTTTTTCGGCACCCCGTGTCACCGTCCATCAGACCACGTGAGGTGAATCGTCCTGAACGCCGGGTGCGTTGTAACGGCCGGCGCGATGAGTTTTCGATCGCGCGGGAGTCGTAATTGCAAGCGAAGTGGCAACCGGCCGCTCGCCTTCGCCCCAGGAGATTCCGATGACCACCCAGCCCGTCCACAACGAAACTGTTTCCGGTAACGCCACGACGACGACACCTTCGGCCACGGCTCGCAAGCTCGGATACGTCCTGAGTGGGCTGTTCGTCGTTTTCATGCTCTTCGACGGCATCATCCACATTCTCAACCTTCAGACAGTCAAGGATGCGTCGGCTGAACTTGGGTTGCCGGACTCGCTGGCATTGACGGCTGGGGTGGTGCAACTGATCTGCCTTGCGCTGTACGTGATTCCGCGAACGTCGATACTCGGCGCGATTCTGCTCACCGGTTACCTGGGGGGAGCGGTGTTGACCAACCTTCGAGCTGAACAGCCTCTGCTGAGCACGACCCTGTTTGCCGTTTACACCGGAATCGTCATGTGGGCGGGACTGTATCTCCGGGACGAGAAGGTTCGCGAGATCATCCCGCTGCGTCGGGCCTGAAATAGGCCCCCGAGGGGGTTGCGTGGGACGCGGTGTCCCATTATGTTTGACCTCATTCAAGTCCGTCGACTGCAATCGACGGACTGGCCGTGAGGAGACACCGATGGCTCGGTCAGCGTCGATCGAAGTGGAAAAGCCGTACCACCAGGTACTGCAGACTTTGTCCGAGGGCTCAGTTGCCCGCAGTTTCGATCCCTATCTCGACATCGACTGGGATTCACCAGAGTTCGCGATCGATCCGCATGATCCGAGATGGGTGCTCTCGTCCGTGTCGGACCCCCTCGGGGCGACGCAGTGGTACCAGGATCAGTCGTTGGAGCGTCGAATCGCCATGGGAATGTGGCGTCAGGCGAACGTGACCAAGGTGGGTTCGGCCTTCGAGAGCATCTTGATCCGGGGAATGCTGCAATACATCATGGCGCTACCCAACCAGTCGCCTGAGTTCCGGTACTGCCTGCACGAGATGACCGAAGAGTGCAATCACATCCAGATGTTCCAGGAACTCGTCAATCGCATGGACATCGACGTGCCGGGTATGCGTCCGATGTTCCGGCGACTGTCGCCGATCATCGGAGTGCTGGGAGCAAAGTTCCCGGTCATCTTCTTCATCGGCATTCTGGCTGGTGAAGAACCGATCGACCACTTCCAGAAGGATCTCATCCGTGAGGGTAAGGACACGCCGCCGGCGATGCTCCGCACCATGGAGATCCACATCGCCGAAGAAGCGAGACACATCTCGTTTGCTCACGAGTTCCTGCGCAATCACGTCCCCAGACTCAGTCGTACGAGTCGAGCCATCACATCGGTCGCCTTCCCCGGCGCGATGCGTTGGCTTGCGGGTGAAATCATGTCACCGCCAAAGGAATTCGCCGAAGAATTCGGAATCCCGGACGAGGTGATGAAGAGCGCCTTCTGGGGGAGCCCGCATTCACGCCGCATCCTGGGTAACTACTTCGGCGAAATGCGAGCCCTGGCAGACGAACTCGGATTGATGAATCCGGTGTCGAAGCGTGCGTGGCGAAAGCTGCGCATCGACGGCGACTACGCCCGCTACCGCGGCGAGCCGAAGCGTTCCGACAAGACCCGGATCTAGTCCGGCCGCGAAGTTCCTCCGTCGGAGGACACCAGCTCGGCTATGAGCGTGGACAATTCGACATGGGGATCGATCTGTAGTCCGCTCGAGCGGGCAACGCCGTCGAACATGTACCAGGTGTATTTCGCGAGGTCGGCGACGATCTCTTCGCGGCTCGGTTTCGGATCGGTGCTTCGGACCCAGTGGGTGAGCGTGCCCTCGACCATTGTCACCACTGCGAACGGTAGTGAATCGAAGGGTGAGGAGTCGATCCCCACGGATCGACCGACTTCGGTGATAGTGGTGCGGGCGGAGTCGGCGATTGTGGCCTTCAGACTGCTGATCGCGTCGATGCTCTCGTCGTCGTAGTCGGTGGGGCCGGTACCCATGAACTCGTGAATCCGCGGATGCTCGGTGATCCACTCGGCGACGGCGCTGATGGTTCGGGTCAGGATCTGGTCGAGAGTGCCTACCGAAATGCTCATCGAAGCATCCAGGGCCGCCGCAAATTGGCCGAGCACAAACGCTCGCACTCGTCGATCGAGGTCGTCTCGGCCGCTGAATTGGCGGTACACCACCGACTTGGCGAGGCCGGCACGATCGGCGATCTGCTGGACGGACACCTCGGCACCTGCCGCACGCTCTTCGATCAGTTCGACCGCCGAGGTGAGTATCCGTTTCTGACGCTCGGAGTTGTGTCGCTCCCACCGCGCTTCGCGACCGGTCAACTCTGCAGTGACAGGTTGCACAATTGCGTCGCTCGGCATCGCGCCAGTCTATCCGGACGGACCTGCCGTGTTTCCGACTTGTCATCGGGCGCGGCATCGGGATCGGTCGTCGGTACAACGTGGGACACTGGTCGAGTGAGGTTGTATCGAGACACGGCGGTGGTGCTGCGCCTGCACAAACTGGGCGAAGCCGACCACATCGTCACGTTGCTCACCCGTCAGTTCGGGTTGGTACGTGCCGTGGCCAAAGGTGTCCGCCGAACCACCTCCAAATTCGGTGCCAGACTCGAACCGTTTGCTCACATCGACGTGCAACTACTTCCGGGCAAGAATCTCGACATCATCACTCAGGTGCAGACGGTCGACGCATTCGCCACCGACATCGTCGACGACTACAGCCGGTACACCACGGCCTGCGCCGTACTCGAAACTGCCGAGCGGTTGGCCGGCGAGGAACGCGCGCCGGCCCCGCAGCTTCAGCGATTGACGGTGGGAGCACTGCGTGCGATCGCCGAGCAGGCACGACCGGTCGAGTTCGTGCTCGACGCGTTCTTGTTGAGAGCCATGGGCTATGCGGGTTGGGCGCCTGCCCTCGAAGAGTGCGCCCGCTGCAGTGCTCCTGGACCGCACCGGGCCTTTCATGTCGCCGCAGGCGGAGCCGTGTGTACCTATTGCCGCCCGGCGGGTGCTGCGACGCCATCGCCCGGAGTGCTCGACTTGATGGAAGCCCTGCTCCGAGGGGAGTGGGAGGGTACCGATTCGGCGCCCGCGACGCTGCGGACGCAAGCCAGCGGACTGGTCGCGGCACACCTGCAGTGGCATCTCGAGCGCCAATTGCGGACGTTGCCGCTGATCGAGCGTTCGAGGCCGCATGCAGCCGTCGAGGTCGACTTGCCCGTGAGGCAGGATGGAACACGTGATTCGACGACGCGAACCGCGAACTCCGCTTGATTCTGCTGCTGACCGGGTGATCCGACCACCGGACCCACATCCGTCCGGGGCGACCCCGCCGATTCTGCAAACCGAACTGATCCCGCGCCACGTCGCTTTGGTGATGGACGGCAACGGACGATGGGCGCAGGAGCGCGGTCTGCCCCGAACCGCCGGGCACGAACGCGGCGAAGCTGTCCTGATGGACACCGTCTGCGGGTGCATCGAGATGGGTGTCGAGTGGCTCTCCGCTTACGCCTTCTCCACCGAGAACTGGAAGCGCAGTCCCGACGAGGTTCGATTCCTGATGGGCTTCAACCGTGATGTCATCCGCCGCCGACGCGACGAGATGAACGAAATGGGTGTGCGTGTTCGCTGGGCCGGTCGTAAGCCGCGCCTGTGGGCCAGCGTGATCAAGGAACTCGAGATCGCCGAAGAACTGACCAAGAACAACACCGTCATGAACTTGACCATGTGTGTGAACTACGGCGGCCGGGCCGAAATTGCCGATGCGGTAAAGGAAATCGCGAAGCGTGTCGCGGCCGGTGAGATCAATCCGGACAAGATCACCGAGGCGACGGTTGCCAAGTACCTCGACGAACCCGACATGCCCGACGTCGACCTCTTCCTGCGTCCGTCGGGGGAACAGCGGACGTCCAATTTCTTGATCTGGCAATCCGCCTACGCCGAAATGGTGTACCAGGAGAAGCTGTTTCCCGATTTCGACCGCCGCGACCTTTGGGCCGCCTGCGTCGAGTACGCCTCACGCGACCGTAGATTCGGTGGCGTCAAATGACAGGGGAGAACATGACCGACACCACCGACGAAGCAGCCCGCCTACAAGAACGCGCGGCCGCCTCGCTGGCGCATTTCGTGACGGTCGATGTGGCTGCCGACGGATCACTGGGTTTCCAGTACTCCGGCGCGCTGTGTTCCATCCAGGCGATGAATCTGTCCGAGGGTCTGGACGTGCTGTCCATGACGTGCGTTCTCGCATGGGACCGACCGGTCAGCGCGGCACTGCATCGCAAGGTGGCCGAGCGAAATCGCACCATCCAATTCGGCTCCATCGCGGTGTTCGGCCACGGCAGTCTGGCGGACGTCATCCTGCGTTACACGTTCCCTGCCGCCGGACTGGACGACGAGGCACTGACCACGATGTTGCTACTGGCGCTCACCGGTGCCGATACCGCCCGGCAGGGTTTGATTCCCTGACGCTCTCAGGCGGCGGCGCAGTCGCGGCAGGTGCCGAAGATCTCGACGGTGTGACTCACTTCGGTGAAACCGTTGTCCTCGGCGATGGTCTGTGACCACTGCTCGACCGTCGGGCCCTCGACCTCGACGGTGAATCCGCAGTTGCGGCACACCAGGTGATGGTGGTGCCCGGAGGAGCAGCGTCGGTAGACGGACTCACCTGTGTCGGTGCGTAGGACGTCGATGGTTCCGGCGTCGGAGAGTGCCTGCAGCGTGCGGTAGACGGTGGTCAGGCCGATGCCTTCACCTCGCTTGCGCAGTTCGTCGTGCAATTCCTGTGCCGACTTGAATTCGTCGATGTCGTCGAGCAGGGCGGAGATGGCGCTGCGCTGTTTCGTGGAACGAACGCCGACTGTGGCCGGTCCACGTTTCGAGGTCGTACTGCCCGGGGTGTTCATGCGGTGGAATCTCATCCTTCTTCGGCGTGGGCGACAGCGTCGACGACGATGTGTGCAAGGTGATCGTCGACGAGTCGATAGAGAACTTCTCGTCCGTTGCGCTCGCCGCGGACGACGCCCGCTGCTTTGAGTACGCGCAGATGCTGGCTGATGAGTGGCTGAGTGACACCGAGAGCTCCGACGAGTTCGTGAACGCAACGCTCCGACTCGTGCAACTGAAGCACGATCGCGATCCGAACGGGTGCAGCGAGCGCCCGCAGAATTTCGCCGGCGGCCGCCAGGGTTTCCTTGGGCGGCACGGGCGCGGGCGGTGCGGCTTCGAACGGGTCGTGCGTGTGTCCGAGGTCGGAATGATCATGGCTTTTGTGGAGATCGCCGGTATCCGCAATGCTCACAGCGAGGCTCCTTCGAGGGGTAGATCATGATGTCCGGGCATAGCCATCTCACCACATTATTGCAAATCACTTTCATTTTGATATGCACAAGTATGCATGTCAACCTTGGACGGAAGTGCGTGGCAGCCGCCAGATAGGCTGATGGTGCGAAAAGCGCACGAAAATCATGCATCTATTACCCAGATGGAGAGCAATCGAGTGGCACCCAAGTCCAAGATCGAAGCCGTTGTCAATCTCGCCAAGCGGCGAGGCCTGGTCTACCCGTGCGGTGAGATCTACGGCGGTACCAAGTCCGCATGGGACTACGGCCCATTGGGTGTCGAGCTCAAGGAGAACATCAAGCGCCAGTGGTGGCGCAACATGGTCACCAGCCGCGAGGACGTCGTCGGCCTCGACTCGTCGGTGATTCTGCCCCGCGAGGTGTGGGTCGCGTCCGGTCACGTCGGTGTCTTCAACGACCCGCTCGTCGAGTGCCTCAACTGTCACAAGCGTCACCGTCAGGATCACCTGCAGGAGGCGTACGCGGAGAAGAAGAAGCTCGACAACCCGGACGACGTCTCGATGGATGTCATCGGTTGCCCCGATTGCGGCACCGTCGGCCAGTGGACCGAGCCGCGCGACTTCAACATGATGCTCAAGACGTACCTCGGCCCCGTCGAGAGCGAAGAGGGCATGCACTACCTTCGCCCCGAGACCGCACAGGGCATCTTCGTGAACTTCGCCAACGTGCTGACCACCTCGCGTAAGAAGCCGCCGTTCGGCATCGGCCAGATCGGCAAGAGCTTCCGCAACGAGATCACCCCCGGCAACTTCATCTTCCGCACCCGTGAGTTCGAGCAGATGGAGATGGAATTCTTCGTCAAGCCGGGCGAGGACGAGCAGTGGCATCAGTACTGGATCGACTACCGCCTTGACTGGTACACCGGCCTCGGTATCAACAAGGACAACCTGCGTCTGTACGAGCATGCGCCGGAAAAGCTTTCGCACTACTCGAAGGGCACGACCGACATCGAGTACCGCTTCCACTTCCAGGGCAGCGAATGGGGCGAGCTCGAAGGTATCGCGAACCGTACCGACTTCGATCTCTCGACGCACTCCAAGCACTCGGGCACCGAGCTGAACTACTACGACCAGACGACGGGCGAGCGGTACACGCCGTACGTCATCGAGCCGGCGGCCGGTCTCACGCGTTCGCTGATGGCCTTCCTGGTCGACGCCTACACCGAGGACGAGGCGCCCAACTCCAAGGGCGGCGTCGACAAGCGCACAGTGCTCCGCCTGGATCGCCGACTCGCTCCCGTCAAGGCTGCCGTTCTGCCGCTCTCGCGTAACGCGGACCTGACGCCGAAGGCCAAAGATCTTGCAGCGCAGCTGCGTCAGAATTGGAACGTCGAGTTCGACGACGCCGGCGCCATCGGTCGTCGTTACCGTCGCCAGGACGAGATCGGCACACCGTTCTGCATCACGGTCGACTTCGACACTCTCGAAGACCAGGCTGTGACGGTGCGTGAGCGTGACTCCATGGCGCAGGAACGCGTCGCCCTCGATCAGGTGGAAAGCTACCTGGCCGCACGGCTGATCGGCTCCTGATTCTCGTTCGAAGCTGACGGGCGGTCCTTCTCAATCGAGAAGGACCGCCCGTTTTCTCTTTCCCCGATGGTCCTTCAGGCGCAGGATCGAAGTTATGAGAAAACTCAGCGTGACCAACAGCGTGACTCTCGACGGTGTCATGCAGGCGCCCGGTGGGCCGGACGAGGACCGTCGTGGCGGATTCGAGCACGGTGGGTGGGCAGCACCCTTCAACGATTCCGTCATGGCGCAGAAGATGGGGGAGGGGATGGCGAAGAAATCGGCGTTGCTGTTCGGTCGCAGAACTTACGAAAACTTCGCCTCGTACTGGCCGTTTCAGACCGACAATCCGTTTACCGAGGTGCTCGACAACACGCAGAAGTACGTAGCGTCAAGGACTTTGGGTGAACCGCTGCCGTGGAAGAACTCGACCTTGTTGAAAGGTGATGCCGCCGAAGCGGTCGCCACGCTCAAGGAAAGTGAGGGCCCGGATCTGGTGATTCTGGGCAGCGGCGACTTGATCACGTCCTTGGCCGAGCGACGTCTCGTCGACACCTACACTCTGCTGATACATCCGCTGGTTCTCGGAGCCGGGCGCAGATTGTTCCCCGACGGAGCTGCGCTCGCTCAGTTCACCCTCACCGACAGCGTCCCCACGACAACAGGCGTCATCATCGCGACGTATCAGTTGAGCTGAACACAGTTGAGCTGAACACAGTCGAGCTGAGTACATCAGGGAACTCGCCGAAATGCCGGATCTGCCAGCGCTGAGTTCTGACTGCTTGCGCGCTGGTCGGCGTAACCCAGGGTGCATAGACCCGGACAGCGCGCTTACCGCCGGAGAAGTTCGTCGAGACGATGTCGTGTTCGACGAGGGTTTCGACGGGAAAGACGAAGTGCCCCGAATGCTCTTCGTCGTATACCTTCACCACGAACAGCATCACGCGGTCGCTGGCGTCGAAGGGGCGGATGGGCCCGGCCTCGGAACGGCGCCACAGTGTGACGAACTGACCGAGCTTGGTCGGCGTCGTCTTGGCGGTTCGATAGACGGTGGGAAGGCCGTTGACGGTCAGCGTGTGAGCGTCGTACTCAGCACCCTCGGACTCGGGAATCGGTGTGGACCAGGTAAATCCGTCGGCGTTCATCGGCACCGATGATGCCACGAACCACCGACAACCTTCGTGACGAACGCTGTCGGTGGTAGTCCCGATTCAGGCCGAAGGCACCTTGTCGAGAAACCCGAGGACAAGCGTCACCCGGCCGTCGTCGTCGCGTTCGAGTACGTCGAATCCGTCGATCAGTGACTCGGCCCCCGACGGGCCGAGAGCCCAACCGAATCGGGCCTGTCGGTGATGCGCGTCCACAGGTCCGACGAGGGTGAAGTGCATGCCCGGAAATTGTTGCTGCACAGCGTTGATCATCGCGTCGATCTGATCGTGTCCGGTGACGTCCGCGAGCGGATCGGTGTAGCGACCGCCGGGTGCGAACAATTGCTCGACCCGTGCTTTACGGGCGGTGGTATCGGTTTCGTTCCACATGTCGATGTAGGCGTCGGCGATTGCGTCGAAGTCGCTCATGGTCGCTCCCTTGATCAGTTTCCGGTGGTGAATGTCCGGCGGCCTCGCCGGCTGAGACCACTGTTCCTCCGAAACTGCGTCGGGTCGATTACCTCTGAGGTCATGGCCTCGGCTACCTCGGGTCGCTAACTTGAAAGAATGACCTTCGAGACGATGGACGTGGGCTCCGAACTCAAGCGGTGGCGGGAGCGGCGAAGGCTCACTCAGTTGGGACTCTCGGCGGCGGCAGGAGTGTCGACCAGGCATCTGAGCTTCATCGAAACCGGCCGCTCCAAGCCGAGCCGGGACATGATTCTTCACCTGTCCGAATGTCTGGATGTTCCTCTACGACAACAGAACACGCTTCTGCTGGCAAGTGGCCACGCGCCGGAGTACTCGCAGAAGTCGTTGGCAGAAGCGCCGATGTCAGCGGTGAGTGAGGCCATCGATCGCATCATCGACGCGCATGACCCGTATCCGGCCGTGGTGGTCGATCAGCAGTGGGAGATGGTCGCCGGGAACCAGGCCGTGGGAATTTTGACCGCGGGCGCCGCTGATTTCCTCCTGGAACCACCGGTGAACGTATTGCGTCTGAGCTTGCATCCCGAGGGCATGGCGCCGCGGATCGTGAACCTCGCGCAGTGGCGGGCCCACCTGCTCACAAGGCTGGCTCGGGAAGTGGAGGTCAGTGCGGATGTGCAGCTGTCGTCGTTGCTCGACGAGCTGCGCGCCTATCCGAGCGGCGGAGACTGGCACGACGACCGCGCGAATTCCCTGCTGGTTCCGTTGCGTGTACGCGTCGGCGATACCGAACTGGCGATGTTCAGCACCACCACCGTGTTCGGTACGCCGCGCGACGTCACGCTCGCAGAGATTGCGATCGAATCGTTCTACCCGTCGGACACGCAGACGGCCGACTACTTTCGATCGGCCGCCGAGGTCACAGGGACTTCTTGCCGAACTTGAGCTTCCACGGCACCAGAGCAGACTCCAACTGAACCGAGAGACTCATCTTGGAGACGCCTTCGGTGCGCTCCTCGAAGCGGATGGGCGTTTCGGCGATCTTCATGCCGCGCTGAACAACTCGGTAGTTCATCTCGACCTGGAACGCGTAGCCGTTGCTCTGCACCGATTCGACGTCGATGTCGCGCAAGGTCTTTGCATGCCACGCCTTGAAGCCGGCGGTCGCATCCTTGACGTGCAGTCGCAGAATGGCGTTGACGTAGAAGTTCGCCCAGGCGGACAAGGCCTTGCGGTGCCACGGCCAGTCGCCGGCGACTGCGCCGCCTTCGACGTAGCGGGAGCCGAGAACGACTGCCGCATCGGTAGTGGTGAGGATCTCGATCATGGCGGGGATCGCTTCGGACGGGTGCGAGAGATCTGCGTCCATCTGAATGACGATGTCTGCGTTCTCCGCCAGAGCCCGGCTCATGCCCGCGACGTAAGCACGGCCGAGACCGTCCTTGACCGTGCGGTGAAGCACTCCGACCGGGATGGGACCATCGATACCCAACTTGTCCGCAACCTCGCCCGTTCCGTCGGGGGAGTTGTCATCCACCACGAGGACGTGCAGGTTCGGGATCTTCAACGCGGCGAGGCGATCGACGAGCTTTGGCAGGTTCTCACGCTCGTTGTATGTGGGTACAACGACGGTTATCTGCGGGGCGACGCTTTCCATAACACCTTCGTATGATCTGTGATCCCGACTTGCCGGATGAAGCGTACGACGAGTGCGGTCGTGAACAAAGTAGGGATTTTACTACCTCGACGGGATCCGTCAGAACCGGCCGCCGCCGCCTCGACTGGTTCGGCCGCCGCCCCCGCCGCCGAAACCACCGCCGCCGCCACCGCGACCGGAGCGTCCGCTGCTGCTCGGTCCGCCGTACGAACGGGGCCCTCCGCCACCTCGCAGAATGCTGTTGATCAGGATGCCGCCGAGGATCGCTCCTGTCGCATCGCCACCGCCGCCACGGGGTCGTTGGTTTGCTTCCCAGGTGTTGACGTCGTTCTGCGCGGCGCGAAGTGAGTGCGTCGCCAAGGTGGTCGCGGCCTGGGCGTGTTGCAGCGCCTTCGACGGATCCAAGGCCTGCAATTGCTGGGCCGCCTGCAGGTGCCGCTGAGCCTCGGCGTAGCGAGTGCGCGCCTCCGCCCCGATCGCGCCGCGCCTGGTTCCGAGGAAGTCGCCTGCAGCGGTCACCTGAGCCTGTGCGGCCAGAATGTCCTGGGCGAGGCGCTGCTGTGCACGTTCGAGCTGCTGCTTCTGCTCCTGAGCGTCGGCAAGAAGCGCGTCGAGTTGGGCGTCGGCTGCGACGATCTGGTTGAAGGCTGTCAGCGGATCGCTGTCCTTCGACGTCTGAGCATTCGCCAACGCTGCCTGGGCTGCGGCCTTCGCGTCCGCCAACTTCTGCCCGCCTTGCGCCAGGTAAGCGTCCGCAGCGGTGATGCCCTGTTGGACGTCGTCCATCGCGGACGGAAGTGTCGCGATGGCGTTTCGGATGTCGTCGGCGGCGTGATCGACGCCGTCGAGTAGCTTGCGTGCCTGATCGAGGGCGGCTTCGGCCGTGCGAATCGCAGTGACGGCAGCGCCTTGCTTACCGGCCGGCAGCGCGGTGGCATCGCGGCCTTCCTCGATCGACTTCTCGGCGAGCGTCAGGCGTTCACTCGCCATCGTGACGTTGTTCACGACCGATGCCAGCGTCGGCGCGGGGAATTGATCCTTCAATTTGGTCAGAATCGCCTCGGATTCGGGCAAGCGCACGCTGAGAGAAACAACACTCTGCGTCAACGCATCGAGACGTGCGGGGGCGTTGATGAGAAGGTCGCGAAGCCCGTCGAACTCCTCGACGCGAGCTTCGAGTTCTTGGTCGGCTCGACCGCACGAGGAAATGATGTCGATCAGCATCTGTCGGCGTTGATCGGGAGTTTCCGGGATGGCGTCGTCGAGTCGCTGCCTGATCGCGAAGGCTTCGGCGAGGGTGGCCTTGGCCTTGTCGAATGCTGCCGAGAAGGGTGCGACGGCGGAATCTCCGAACTCGCTGCGGGCCAGATCGAGTTCCTCCTGGCTGCCGGCGATCGCGTTGTCCGTCTCGACGAGGATCTCCTTCGCGCGTTCGTCGAGCGTCGGCAGCGGGAGTGCGTTGAGGCTGGCGATGTCGTCGGGGGAGATGTTCTTCGCGGCTTCGACGCTTGCCTTGTTCTTGTCGTTCTTGCGCTTACGTGAGTACAGGACCACGCCGCCCGTCCCGACCACCACAGCGCCGCCCGCGATGAGGAGTGTTCCGACTCCCATTCCGCCGCTCGTGTTGTTCGCGTCGCCGAGTGCTCCAGCTGCGGCAATTGCCGCGCCGGTCCAATCATCCTCGGCGAGAGCCGGTTCCACCGCGTCGGTATTGATCGATTCGATGTCGGAATCCGTGATGTTGCTCAGCTCAGCGGGCACATCGAGGTAGTAAGCACGCTCCGCCGTGGCAACTGCAAGCAGGACGGACTTGGTACTCAGCGTCGACTTCGTGGCTGTCTGCTGTGCCCACGCCTGGCCACCCAGGTTGTTGAAATCGGGGACGAACGCGACCCACAGATCGATCTGGTGGTCCTCGCCGAGTTGATCGATCGCGGCTTGTATGTCGCTGCGTTGCCCGGAATCGAGGACCCCGGAGGTGTCGGTGATGTGATTCGGCAACACCATCGGGGCGTCCGCCAAGGCGAGCGCAGGACTGAAGACGAGCGCCAGCAAAGCGAAAATCGCAGCGACGGCGGCGGCGCTTCCCCGACGGCGAACGGGTCGGGTGATTGTCCGACTCTGCTCTACCGAGGACAACTGCGCGAAGTGTGGTGCGAGGGCCATGACGCAAATCTATCCGTTGTGGCGCGTCGGCATCGGAGGTGATCGCCGCGAACTGGCAGAATTGCGGGAGTGAAACCTGCTTTCGGTAACCGCCCCCACGACCCATCACCCTCACGGGCGGGCGGCTTCGGGGCAGGATTGGCTCGCTGGACGCGCCGACTGATCGCCGGTGCCGTGTTGATGGCCGTGGTTCTGGTCGGGGGTACTGCGTTCCGGGTGTGGCAGGTGGCGCGCATCGACGACACGCGGCCGGCCGACGCGATAGTCGTTCTGGGCGCGGCTCAGTATTCCGGCACTCCGTCATCCGTCTTCGAGGCCCGACTCGAGCAGGCGTACAAGCTGTACAAGCGCGGAGTGGCTCCGCAGATCATCACTGTCGGCGGTAAACAAGAAGGCGACGAGTACACCGAAGCGGCGTCGGGAAGGATGTATCTGACCGATCGCGGAATTCCTTCGAGTGCGATCACCGCGGTGGAGACCGGTTCGGACACACTGCTCAGCATCGACGCAGTCAGTGCCGAGATGTCCTCGCAGGGAATCAATTCCGCTGTCCTGGTCAGTGACCCGTGGCACTCCTTGCGAACGCGGACGATGGCCCGCGACACAGGACTCCAGGCGTGGACCGCACCTACTCGTCAGGGCCCGGCTGTCTTCACCCGCGAATCCCAGTTGCACGGAATCGCTCGCGAAACCGGCGCGCTGCTCTGGTATCAGCTCACGCACTTCTCGGCAGACTTCCCCTACACGGCAGGGCAATAGAGACCATGACAGCTCACACCACCTACGGAGGCGGTACCTACTCCGAACACGACCTCGAACGTCGTGTCGTCGAGGCGCCGAAGCGAGCGGGGTTGCCGGGTTCGCAGATCGCAGCGGCGCAGCATCGTTCGGACTTCTCGCGAGATCGGGCCCGCGTCCAACACTCCGCGGCTTTGCGGCGGCTGGCCGACAAGACCCAGGTTGTCGGCCCGCGCGACGGTGACACGCCTCGTACGCGGTTGACACACTCGATGGAGGTCGCACAGATCGGGCGAGGGATTGCCGACGGACTCGGTTGCGATCCGGACCTGGTGGACCTCGCCGGTCTCGCGCACGACATCGGGCACCCACCGTACGGTCACAACGGCGAGAAGGCCCTCGACGAAGTCGCCAAGGACTGCGGAGGTTTCGAGGGCAATGCGCAGAATCTGCGGATCTTGACCAGCCTCGAACCCAAGATCCTGCGCCCCGACGGTCTGAGCGCAGGCCTCAATCTCACCAGGGCGTCACTCGACGCAGCCATCAAGTATCCCTGGACCCGCCCTGAGCCCGGCGCGAAGTTCGGGGCATACGACGACGACGCAGAGGTGCTCGCCTGGGTTCGCGAGGGAGCGCCCGAGCGACGGCAATGCCTGGAAGCTCAGGTCATGGACTGGGCCGATGACATCGCCTATTCCGTGCACGACGTGGAGGACGGGGTGATCGCAGGCCGCATCGACCTTTGCTCGCTTGCCGATCCGTCCGAGCAGCGCGCACTGGCAGAACTCGGGGCCTCCGAGTTTCGCGGATTGGTAGTCGACGATCTGATCGAAGCCGCCCAACGGCTGTCCGAACTCCCCGTCGTACGCGGGGTCGGAAGTTTCGACGGAACGCTAGGGAGTTCCGTCGCATTGAAGAATCTGACGAGTGAATTGGTGGGACGCTTCGCCACCGCGGCGATCGCCAGCACCCGGCTGACACACGGTGACCGACCCCTCTCGCGCTATCAAGCCGACCTCGACATACCCGAGGCCGTCGCATCCGAGGTGGCGTTGCTCAAGACCGTGGCGCTGTACTACGTGATGTCCGACGCCGGACACAAAGCGCGTCAGGATCGGCAGCGTGATCGTGTTCATCGCGTCGCGGAATGGCTGCTGGCAACTGCGCCGGCCGGGCTCGATCCGATCCTGCTGCCCGCGTGGGAACGCGCCGCGGACGACGGTGCTCGGGTCCGGGTAGTGGTGGATCAGATCGCGTCGTACACGGAGAGTCGGCTCGAACGGGTGGACAAAGCGAGCCTGGGCGCGCAGGCCAGCTGGGGCTGAGCCACTTACGCCCTCAGCAAGTCATCCGCGTCGACGGGTCGGTAGTGGTATCGAGCCACTTGCCGTAAGCGTCGCCACCTGCTGCGCGAACGTCCTTGCAGATCTTCGACTCGGTGTTCCCGGATTCGCGATACACCGTGTAGATCGCCGTCCCCGAATCGGAGACTTGACGCAGTGACGGGCAGGACTGGTCTGTGCGTAGGTATTTCGAGCCGGGGAACGCGTCGAGGTAGTTCTGAATCTCGCTGGCGTACGTTGCCGGATCGGTGGCATTGGCCAACACCACGATTCCGGTTCCTTTGCATGAGGGGACGGTGATCGGCTTGCTCACCCCGAGGTCGCCATTTCTCGCGGACGGGTTCGACGCCCGGGTGGTCGTGGTCGCCTGCAGTCCGGCGGTGGGTAGCGGCTCGAGCTTCGGCGTTCTGACTGGATCCTGAATGGGTGCCGGTGCCGACGTGGCGGTGGAAGCTGCTACAGCGGTTGGTGATTCGGGGCCCGAATTCCCCAGCGTCACCCAGGCCGCCGTGCCTCCTGCGGCCAGAACGAGTGCAATTCCAGCCGCACCGATCGCGATCGGTGCTCGGTTTCGCTTGGTCTTTGTCACGATGTGCGTGTAGTTCCCGTGAGCGGGATTCGCCGTGGTGTAGGTGGGCTGCCCGACGATCGTGGGTTGCAATCCGCCGGCGGCACCGGGGGTGTGGGTCGTCGAGAGGGCCTGCCGCGCTTGGAGTGCGAGCGCTCCCGTAGTCGGATAGCGGTGTGCGGGATCCTTTGCCATGCCGCGAGCCACGATGGCGTCAAGGCCTTGCGGGAGCGACGGAACCGCCAGTGTGGGGCGTGGCGGCGGAGCGTTCAGGTGCGAATTGACCAGATGCTCGATGCTTGTGGTGTTGAAAGGTGTTGTTCCGGTGAGTGATTGGTAGAGGACGCAAGCCAGGGAATAGACATCCGCTGCGGCCGTCGGCGTTTCGATTCCGAACCGCTCCGGCGCCATGTATGCATACGAACCGACTGCGCTTCCCTCGGTGGTGATCTTCGTGTCCGTCTGTGAGTATGCGATTCCGAAGTCGACGAGGTAGGCGAAGCCGTTGTTCGTGAGAATGATGTTGTCTGGTTTGACGTCACGATGGATGAGCCCGCGGGCATGGGCGGCGTCCAACGCCGACGCGATTTGCGAGACGATGTCGACGGCTCGTACAGGCGTGAGTCGGCCGAATTCGGTCAACTCGGCTCGCAACGTATGACCTTCGACCAATCGCATGTCGATGAAGAGAACTCCGTCGATCTCGCCCCAGTCGTGCACCGGGATCACGTGCGGTTCGTTCAGGGCGGCGGTGGCGCGAGATTCTCGGCGGAAACGAGCTTGGAATGACGGGTCGGCCGCAAGCTCTCGATGGAGCAACTTGAGAGCGACCAGGCGATCCTTCGAGGTGTCGTACGCCTCGTACACTTCACCCATTCCGCCTCGGCCGAGGAGGCTACGCAACTCGTACACGCCGAATCGGGTTCCTGATCGCCCTTCGTGCGAGCTCGAGGCGTTTTCAGTCATCGTCGGTCCCATCGCTGCGGTGCAGAGTCGGCCATCAACATATCGTTGTCAGGAGGTGCCGGGGGACCGCCTAGACTGATGTACGTGGCGGGCCGAATTTCTGACAGAGACATCGCGGCCATTCGCGAACGCACTCGCATCGAGGACATCGTCGGTGAATACGTTTCACTCAAGCGTGCCGGTGGCGATTCGATCAAAGGTCTGTGTCCCTTTCACGACGAGAAGTCGCCGTCGTTCCACGTGCGACCCAACCACGGCCTCTACCACTGCTTCGGCTGCGGTGAGGGTGGTGACGTGTACTCGTTCCTGCAGAAGATGGATCACATCAGCTTCGTCGAGGCCGTCGAGCAGTTGGCGGATCGACTCAGCTACACGATTTCGTACGAGGGCGGCGGACCGTCCGTTCAGCGCGATCGCGGCACCCGTGCACGCTTGATCGCAGCAAACGCGGCGGCTCAGGAGTTCTACGCCGCTCGTCTGCGCGAACCCGATGCCCAGGCGGCTCGCGACTACCTCACCGAGCGAAACTTCGACGGTGCAGCGGCCTTGCAGTTCGGGTGTGGATACGCGCCAGAAGGTTGGGACACTCTCACAAAACACTTGATGTCCAAAGGTTTCGAGTTCAAGGAACTCGAAGCAGCCGGGCTGTCCAAAGAAGGCCGACGAGGTCCGATCGACCGGTTCCATCGCCGACTTCTGTGGCCGATCCGCAGCGTCGCCGGTGACGTCATCGGCTTCGGTGCCCGCAAGCTCTTCGACGACGACACCATGCCGGGTAAGTACGTCAACACGCCGGAAACGATTCTCTACAAGAAGTCTCAGGTCTTGTTCGGCTTGGACCTCGCCAAGCGCGACATCGCCAAGGGACACCAGGCGGTAGTCGTCGAGGGCTACACCGACGTCATGGCGATGCATTTGGCCGGCGTCAAGACCGCCGTCGCTTCGTGCGGGACCGCCTTCGGTGAGGAGCACCTTGCGATGCTCCGTCGACTCCTGATGGACGACAGCTACTTTCGCGGTGAAATCATCTACACCTTCGACGGCGATGCCGCGGGGCAGGCCGCTGCGATGAAGGCGTTCGAGGGTGATCAAAAGATGGCCGGGCAGACGTTCGTTGCCGTCGCGCCCGACGGAATGGACCCGTGCGATCTGCGACTGAAGTCTGGTGACGCCGCCGTTCGCGACCTCGTGGCACGGCGCACTCCGATGTTCGAGTTCGTGGTGAAGTCCATCCTCACCGAACACGATCTGGAGACCGCTGAAGGTCGTGTCGAGGCACTGCGTCGTACCGTGCCCGTCGTTGCGCAGATCAAGGAATCAACTCTGCGCGACAGCTACGCGAATCTGTTGTGCGGATGGGTCGGTTGGGACGATCTTCCGTCGGTTCGACGACGCGTGCGTGACGAAGCTCGCAAACGGGCGTCGACGCGCGGATCGTCACCGGCGCCCAAGCGTCGTCAGGTTGTCGACCAACCTGCTGCCGATGCGCTTGCGCTGCCGATCGGAATCTCCAGGCCCCGGCCCAACGATCCCGCGCTCTCGACGCAGCGAGCTGTCCTCAAGGCCGCATTGCAGCACCCTGGCATCGCCGGCAGTGTCTTCGACTCGTTGCCGCCCGAGACGTTCACCCACCCCGCCTACGTTGTCATCAGACAGGCAATGGCTGACGCCGGTGGAACGAGCAAGGGACTCGGCGGCGCCGAGTGGATCGAAGTCGTCACCAAGGGCGTCGAAGACATGACGGTGGCCTCGGTTGTATCTGAGCTGGCCGTCGAACCGATGCCGTGTGACGAAGACACGGTTCCGCGCTACATCAACGGAGTGCTCGCACGACTGCAGGAAGCGTGGGTGGGCGAGCAGGTTGCCGACCTCAAATCCAAGCTTCAGCGCGTTTCACCTGCTGCAGCCCCCGAGGAGTACAACTCACTGTTCGGCGACCTCGTGGCGCTGGAGCAGTATCGCCGACAGCTGCGTGAGCAGGCTGTCGGCGACCAAAGCGTCTGACCTAACGGTTTTTCTTCAACTGGTCGTGGGGGACCAGAATCGTAGTCTCCTCGTTGATCGGCTTCATCGGCTCGAGCTTGGGCTGAGTACTCAGTGAGTCGGCCAGCTTCTGCCGTGACGCGTCCAACACCTTCTTGGTGGCCGGACTGGTGGCCACCGCCTTCGCGGCCCGGCTGATCTGCTCGTATCGTGCGCGGCCCGCTTTGGTTCCCAGGACGTACCCAGCTGCAACACCGATCAACAAACGCATCATTCCTGCTTCCCTCCAGCACCGATCGTCCTGACTCCATCCTGCCTGATGACTCGCTGGGCAGGCGATTTGGTACTTCGGTGAAGGATTCGCTACAGTTTCTCAGGCAACGCCGGAACGGGCGAAGCGAGCAAGACAATCCCCTGTAGCTCAATTGGCAGAGCTTCCGACTGTTAATCGGACGGTTGCTGGTTCGAGTCCAGCCGGGGGAGCAGCAAAGCCCCTCACCTGAGAAATCGGGTGGGGGGCTTTCTTGTATTCGTCGCCGCTAGTGCGTTTGCAGCAGACCCACCGATCGAAGTGCCGATCCGACGTCTGCCGCTTTGTTTGCTTGTTCTGCGAGAATTCCCAGCCGTCGAGCGCTGAGGACGTTCACCGGGTTGTCGTCGACGAAGAAAGTCTGCTGTGGACGCGCATCGAGAAACTCCAGCGCAGCCAGGAAGGCCGCAGGGTCGGGTTTGGTAGCTCCGAGCATGCAGGAGAAAACATGCTCGTCGATTGCCACTGGAGTTACAACACTTTCGATGGCGGCCAAGAGAACAGGTCCGTTGTCGGAGAGTGTGGCGACCACGACCCCCTCGCTTCGAAGCGCGATTGCGAGATCGATGACCGCGCGGTCCGGGATGAAGGCCTTGGCCCAGGCTCGGCGTAGCTCGTCGCGGTCACCAGGAAACCCGAGTCGTCGAAAGCGTTCCAGGATCGCTGTTTCGGAGTGAATGCCGAGATCGCATTCCTGGTCGAACCCGGACGCGAACACGAGGGCATGAATCTCGTCTTCCGTGACGCCGATGGCCGCAGCCAGTTCTGCGGCGCGACGGTCAGGCTCGAATCGACACAGCACGCCACCCAAGTCGAACAACACGAGTTCAGGTGGTCCGCTGTCGTTCGCCATGTCGCAGAGGATAGGCGGCATCAGCATCAGTGAACGCGAAGCGAAGATGATGGCGGCGGAGATGCGAAAAGCCCGACGCAATACTCTGCGTCGGGCTTTCGGCGGAACCGTCGAACTGTTCGTCCGGTGCGCTTACTTCGCTGCGCGATCCGAAGGCTCGAACAGTCGGACGATGTGGCTGGGGTTGATGTAGTAGACACCATTCGGAGAATTGAGAACGAGAGTGTCTTCGGTGAAATCGGTGACGGTGCCGTTCAGTTTCGCGCCGTCGGACATGATGATCCGGATCGTGGCCTTCGAGTTCTTGAATTCGGTCAGTGCAAGCTTCATGTGGTGATCCTGTTCCGTGGGGTGTGCACTCCCACGGTATCGGCTCATCGCGCCTGTGCCGACCAACCTTGGAAGACTCGACTCGAAAGAGTGCAACGCGTCACCGCCTGCCCGATTGTGATCCGCGTCGGATGTGCCGGTAACATTCGGATTCGCCGCGATGCATCGCATCCGGATGGGGCGGTAGCTCAGTCGGTTAGAGCCGTGGACTCATAATCCATTGGTCGCGGGTTCGAGCCCCGCCCGCCCCACATTCAGTTGCCGTGAGCCCGCAGGTCAGACCCAATGACGTTTGTCGAAAGTCATGCTGCCGACGATCGCAACGGCGACAAGTGCGCAGAGTGCAATCAACAGGGCAGTTGCCCACAGGTAGTTGGTGCAGTTGCCCACACGTAGTTGGTATTGAATCGCACGCAACGCGCATGCGGGTACGGCTGAGTTGATCCTTCGTGGCTACACAAGTAAATGTCGTACCGCGATCGTCGATCTCGGACGAGGTGAAAGTCTCGGATCCGGATACCCAATCCTCGACAAGTATCGGGAGCGCAGTGCAATTGGGCGCAACCGAGCGAGCGACGTGCCGGACGTGAAGGAAAAGTAGGTACCTATCCGGGTATTTCAGCGTATGTGCTCGACGTACAGAAGTGTCACGCTTTAGACGTGCCTACCGGTGTAGGTACAAGGCAGTCGAGCCGTCCCCCCCGCGGCTCGGCTGCACCCAAATGTTGACGCGCTGACCGGCAGCCGACTGTCGGAAACGACTCTACGCAAGGAACGGCAACGATAGTGGGCCCCGCAACTGCGGGGCCCTTTCCCTGTCTGAAAAGCGCTGTCGGACTTGGGTCATCACCATTGAGGACTTCGTGCTCGATCACTGGAAATGAGAGCCAACGAGGGCTGTCTCGCCGTCCTTGTCTGCGTCGGATCCATTTTGCCGAGCTTCGTGAATTGCAGAATCCGCAGCCCGTGAGAGCTCAGTAGTTGCCTCGATCGGGTGCAAAACCGGGCAATCGGAACAAAACACTTGTCGATGCGTTACAAATATTGTTAAAGTGTAACGACGAACTGCAAGTGAACAGCAACTTCAAGGTCTCGCTACCGGAAGCCGATGGGCGCCGGGGGAGATTCGTCTGCTGTCGATGGACGCGACGCCGTTGGGCGGCACGGATAAAGGCTCTGTGAATTGCGCCGGGTCGCACCCCTGATCAACCTGACAGACCAACGTAACGGAGAACATACTGTGACAATCAAGAACTCGATCGGGCCTGGTGTCGAAGCCGATCATGGAAACAGGCTGTTTGGCAACACTATTCGATCAGCTGAAGGTGAGGAACTGGTCCAGCGGCTGAATGCCATGTTCGAGCGAGCGAACAGCGCAGGTCAGGTGGTGAATCAACGAGAACTCTCGACCGTGCTTTCTGTGCGGAGATCCGAGGGTTCGCCGGTCGACCGGTCGATTCCGGCGCCTGACAGGCTGATGCATGCGATCGAGGGACTCTCGTACGAATCCCTTTCCCTGTTGATTTGTGCGGCCGAGCATTTACTGCGTTCGGAAGGGGTACATGTCGACTCGACGCCCTTCACTTGAGGGGCGACGAGACCCGTCGAGGAAATCGAAGTGATCGGTCCGTCGCCGACGAACGAGTATTTTGTCACGATCGGAATGACGTAGTTACGTCGTCGTTTGTAATTCTGTTGTGCGACCGGCGAATCAGGCCTCCGGCGTTGCTCAGTCGCACGATCCCGATTCCGCTGCTTCGAAGGCTTCTTGGTGCGCTCACGCGCCTCAGCGTCGAATCCTCTCCAGTCGTCGTGCGGCCCGCTCATGTCATCGCGGACTTGATCGATCGGCGACGTGGAATCAGTCGGAGTATGTCCAGTTCTTCGGCCGATCCGAGTATCGACCGGCAAATCTTGTCGACGGAGTCAGATGCCGGATACCGGCACCGAAATACGGATCAACATTCACCTCGGGAAGCCGAATGAAGTGAATTGACTATCGCAGTCTGCTGTTGTGGTGTGAACGCTGCCCAGGCGCTGGCGGAACCCGCGAGTTCAGGGACATCGTTCCATCCAGGGCTCTGTAGCCGGGCCAACGCCGCCTCGACCGTCCCGAAAACTTCGAGGTACGCATGTGCGTCGTCGCATGTGAAGGCGAGTTCGTGTGGTTCGGCGTCGCCCCCGTCCCCGCCACACGAAGTAAGCATCAGCACGAATGGAATCGCAATACCGACCATGATGCGCTTCATCGGCCAATCGAAGCAGACCGACTCCGCTCCCGCGGACTATTCTCGATGCATGCCGATCACCCCGGATACAAAGAACTGGACCTGGGTCCTCGAACGCCCATGCGGCGAGTGCGGGTTTGATTCGTCCGCTGTTGCGTTCGCGGATGTTCCAGATCTTGTGCGTAGCAATGCCGTCTCGTGGGCCGAGGTACTGGAGGGCGAGAATGTGACGGAGCGACCGGACAGCGAAACATGGTCAGCGCTGGAGTATTCCGCCCACGTACGCGACGTGTTCAGGATCTTCAAGGTGAGGTTGGAACAGATGCTCGAATTCGACGATCCGCTATTCGAGAACTGGGATCAAGACGCAACAGCTGAGGCCGAGCGGTACAACGACCAAGATCCGGCAAAGGTGGCATCGGAATTGTCCGACGCCGCGGCGGAGGTCGCGAATGCCTTCGAAACCGTGCCAGAGGGTAGCCGCCAACGACGGGGTCTCCGCAGTGACGGATCGGCGTTCACCGTCGAATCGTTGGCGGCCTACTTCATTCACGATCCGATCCATCACCTGCACGACGTCTCGGTGTAGTCAGAGCCCGCGCACCTCCTCGAGGGTTCTTCTGGCTCCGACGGAGTGCAATGAGTCGAGGGTCTTTCGGAAGCTAGCGACAAATCGGCGATCGTCCACGAGATCGCCGAACACTTGGCGGTACCCGATGAAGGCCAACGGGTCGCTCGACTGTTTCTGGGCGAGCGGCACCAGAGTGTCCGACAGCTGATCGACGACGGTGATGGGATCTCCGTTCTCGTCTGTGCCCTCGGCGTAGCGGGCCCAGCTAGCGACAATTGCGGTGGACAGGTTGATCGACCCACCGGTGTCGAGTTGGTTCCGGATGACGGGCAACAGCCACTTGGGAATTCGATCGGACGACTCGGCACACAGACGTGCAATCGTGTCGCGGATCTGGGGGTTCGAGAATCTTTCGATGAGGGTCTTCTTGTACTGATCGAGGTCGACGCCGGGTACCGGGTCAAGGGTCGGCGTCGCTTCGAGATTCATGTAGTCGAGCAGGAACCCCGACAAGAGTTCGTCCTGGCATGCCTCGTGGACCAGGCGGTATCCGGCAAGGTAGCCGAAGTACGCGATGCCTTGATGGCCGGCATTGAGAAGGCGCAGTTTCATCAGTTCGTACGGGCGAACATCCGGCACGAGATTGACGCCGACATTCTCCAGAGGTGGCCTGCCTGAGGTGAACTCGTCCTCGAGGAACCACGCGGTGAACGGCTCAGCCGCGACCGGCCACTGATCTTCCACGCCAAACGTCTCGGCGATCTCGGTGGTCACCTCGGCTGTCGTGACGGGTGTGATCCGGTCGACCATGGAGTTGGGGAAGGCGCCGTTCTCGTCGATCCACTCCGCAAGTTCGGGATCCTTCAGGGCGGCGAACGCTCCGACTGCCGTCCTGGCGACCGATCCGTTGCCTTCGATGTTGTCGCAACTCATGATCGTGAACGGGGCGAGGCCCCGGTCGCGACGGAGTGCGAGTGCCGCACAAATCAGACCGAAGGTGGTGTGGGGGAGTGTTCCCGGCTCGAGATCGTGCATTACATCGGGATCGGACGCGTCGAACTCACCCGTAGTGTGCGAGATGTTGTATCCGCCCTCGGTGATGGTGAGAGATACGATTTTCGTCGATTCGGATGCCATCTTTTCGATCACCGCCTCCGGATCCTCCGGAGCGAACAGGTACTCGACGATCGACCCGATGACCCGGGCCTCGAGGGTTCCGTCAGAATGCTTGAGCGCCAGCGTGTAGAGGCAGTCCTGCGCGCGGAGAGCGTCTTTCATCCGCTTGTCCGACGGCATCACTCCCACTCCGCAGATTCCCCAGTCGAAGCCCTCACCGCGTCGCAGGAGATCATCGATGTACATGGCCTGGTGTGCACGGTGAAAGCCTCCGACACCGAAATGCACTATGCCAGTAGTGACTTTGCTCCGGTCGTAGTTCGGCACTTCGAGTGCAGCATCGAAGTCGAACAGGGTCTTCGTATTGAGTTCCATGAAAGTACTAGTCTCCTTCGGCGACGATGACTACGGCTTTGATGCTGCCGAGAATGCGATCGGCCACCAGGGCCTCTTGCGACTGTTCGAGTGAAAAGCGTGCTGTGACCATCGAGTCCAGATCGACGCGCCCGGCAGCGACCAATGCGGCGGCGATCGGCCACGTGTTGGCGTACCGGAACACTCCGGTCAGCATCAGTTCGCGATTCTGAATGATCGGGACCGGCAACGGTATCTCGTCGGCACCCATTCCGACCAGAACGACGGTTCCAGCGGGCCGAACTGCGTGAATCCCGTCGATCACTGCGGCCGTGGCACCCGACGCGTCGATGAATGCGTCGACGGCCAGCGAGCGTACGTCGCTCTCACGTGGATCAACGACGGTTGTTGCGCCGAATTTCAGTGCCACATCACGCCGGGCCGCGTCGATGTCCGAGACGATGACTTCCGTCGCGCCGAATGCCTTGGCCACCTGCGTCGTCACGATTCCTACCGGGCCGGCGCCGGCGATCAACACCCGAGAGCCGGCAGTGATCCCCGCCTTCTGGGCTGAGGCGATCCCTACGGAAAGTGGCTCGAACAGCGCAGCTGCCTCGTAGGACACGGAATCTGCGATGGGATGGGCGAAGTCGGCACCGATCGTGACGTAGTCGGTCAGCGCACCGTCGATCGGCGGCGTCGCGAAGAACTCCATATGAGGGCAGAGGTTGTATCTGCCTGCCTTGGATTCGGGACTTGTCGGATCGGGCTTCTGAGGCTCGATGGAGACACGCTGCCCGATGCGTCTTGGGTCGACGCCGTCACCGACCGCAGCGATGCGTCCCGATGCTTCGTGTCCGAGAACGAGCGGTGAGTTGACTACGTAAGGGCCGATGCGACCTTCGTGAAAGTAGTGCGCGTCCGACCCGCACACGCCCACGGCATGGATGCGAACGAGGACTTCACCCGCCTTCGGGGACGGTCGTGGTCTCTCGACCATCTGCATCTTTCCGGTCTCGACGAGGACATTTGCCCGAATTGTCGCAGGTAGATCGACGGATTCTCCGGAAACTGTTGTGTGGGTCACAACGTAGATGTTAGCTTAATGAGCATAAGAACATCTAGTGAGCATTTGCTCACGATCGAGAAACTTTGAACCTGATACACAAGGAGACCGTGTGAACCAGTCGGCTCAGCCCACAGGACTCAAGTCGTCGAAGTTGCCCGCTTCCGAGGATGTGCGGCTCGCCTTGCGGGCGGCGACGATGTATCACCTCGAAGGCGCCACTCAGGCGGAGATTGCAGCGAAATTGGGCGTCTCGCGGCCGACAGCCGGGCGACTGTTGGCCAGGGCGCGGACGCAAGGTTTGGTCAGGGTCGAGATTTTGGTACCGCCGGAGCTCGAAGGTTCGGTGAACACGGAGTTGGAATCGAAGCTGGAGAAGCACTTCGGGTTGGCCGAAGTGTTGATCGTCCCCGAAGCGATTTCGGATGCGGACGACCCGGACTTCGACGCACTCGGTCGACGAGCAGCGGAAGTTCTGGTTCGTCGTCTGCAGCCTTCGAGCGTTCTCGGGTTTACCTGGGGTCCGGAAACCGTTGCGGTAGCAGGATCTTTGCCGGACAAGGCCGCGAAGTGCTCGGCTGTGGTACAACTTGACGGCTCCATGACGGTGACCGACTACCAAACCGGTGTCGACTTCACCATCGGCCGATGTGCACAACAGTTGCAGGCCAATCCTATTCGTCTCAACGCTCCGCTGTATGCCGACCCGGCGACCGTGGAGTCGATGCGAAACGACTCGGTGATCTCGAAGGCGCTGCAAGCCGGAACTGATTCCGACATCATGGTTTTCGGAGTCGGTGCCGTCTCGACCGCGACGACCTTGTTTGCCGGTAGCTTCGTCGACTCGACCATGCTGGACGAGTTGGAAAGTCGAGGCGCTGTCGGTGAAATCGGCGGCCGTTTCTACTCGGTCGACGGCAATCCAGTGGAGGGGCCACTACCTGAGCGAACGGTCTCCGTCTCGCTCGACGCAGTGAAATCCTGCGATCAGACGATTCTGATTTCGGGAGGAACACACAAACGCCAGGCCGTTCTGGGCGCATTGCGCGGAGGTTTGGCAAACGTACTCGTCACCGACGTCGAGTGCGCCCAGTGGCTGCTCGAAGGCTAGCGATCTCACGAGTTTCGCGGTCCGAGCGCGCGACTGACACGCAAGTGTGAAGGAAGGTAATCCGTGAAAACAGGAAGACGAGTGTGGGGCGCTGCCGCGGCGGCGCTCTGCCTCCTGGTGTCGGGATGTGCGGGCGCTGGTGCGCTCGGTGGTTCCGGCGAACGAACAGTCACCATCGCGATGGTGTCGAACTCGCAGATGCAGGACGCCATCAAACTGGCGCCGGCTTTCGAAGCCGAGAACCCTGGCATCGACCTCAAATTCGTCAGCCTTTCCGAGAACCAGGCGCGCGCCAAGATCACGGCGTCGACGGCAACCGGCGGCGGTGAGTTCGACGTCGTGATGATCAGCAACTACGAGACACCTCAGTGGGCCGCCAACGGTTGGCTCACGAACCTGTCCGACTATGCAGACACGACGCCCGGTTACGACGAGGACGACTTCGTACCGTCGATCAAGACTTCTCTGTCGTACGAGGACAGTATGTACGCGGTCCCCTTCTACGGGGAGTCGTCGTTCCTGATGTACCGCAAGGATCTGTTCGATCAGGCGGGGATTACAGTTCCCGAAGACCCGACGTGGCAAGAAGTTGCAGGTTGGGCAGCACAGTTCGACAACCCGGACGCCAAGATGGCGGGAATCTGCTTGCGCGGAAAGCCTGGCTGGGGTGAGGTACTCGCACCGCTGAACACCGTGATCAACACCTTCGGTGGACGCTGGTACGACGAGAATTGGAATGCGCAGCTGACCAGTCCGCAGGTCGAGGATGCGGTTCAGTTCTACGTGGACACGGTCAAGGAGCACGGTCAGCCGGGTCCTGCCACAAGCGGATTCGGTGAATGTGCAACACAATTCGCGCAAGGCAACACGGCGATGTGGTACGACGCGACGTCGGCTGTGTCGGTTCTCGAGGACCCTGCGTCGTCGAAGGTAGTCGGCAACATCGGATATGCGAAGGCCCCGAAGGTCGAGAAGTCCGATCCTGGTTGGCTCTACACGTGGGCGCTCGGAATCCCGGAGTCGGCACAGAACAAATATGACGCCTGGAAGTTCATTTCCTGGATGACGAACAAGGACTACATCCAGAAGGTCGGAACCGAACTCGGCTGGTCGAGAGTTCCTCCGGGAAGTCGCCTATCGACCTACGAGATTCCGGAATATCAAGAGGCCGCACAGGCATTCGGTCCGATCACCCTCGAATCGATCAATAATGCAGATCCGAAAAACCCGACAGTGCAACCGGTTCCGTACACCGGCGTCCAGTTCCTCACCATCCCTGAGTTTCAGGACCTGGGCACTCGCGTCAGCCAGCAGATCAGTGCGGCCATCGCGGGTCAGAAGAGCGTGAAAGAAGCACTCGAACAATCCCAGCAGTATGCCGAGGTGGTCGGCAAGACCTATCAGGAGAACCGATGACTACGGTTGCCGAGCCCAGAACTACGGTGGACGACGCGCCACCGGTCCGTGTCGAAAAGAAGATCTCCCGCGCCGAGGGTTGGCGTCGTAGAGGTCCCCTGTTGCCGGCGTTGATCTTCTCGATCGTCGTCACTCAGATTCCGTTTCTGTTCACCCTCTACTACTCGACGCAGTCGTGGAACCTTGTCCGGCCGGGATCGCGGCACTTCAACGGGTTCGATAACTACATAGAGGTTTTCAAGGACAGTCAGTTTCGGGAAGTCGCGGTCAACACGGTCATCATGATCGTGGGTACGGTCATCGTTTCGGTGATCCTCGGACTCGCGCTGGCGCTGCTGCTCGACCGCGCATTCCTTGGTCGGGGCATCGTCCGGACACTGCTGATCACGCCGTTTCTCATCACTCCCGTCGCCGGCGCATTGCTTTGGAAGACAACAATGTTCGACCCGGTGTTCGGTATCGTGAACTTCGTACTCCAGCCTTTCGGCGTCGGCCAGGTCGACTGGGTCAGCAAGTTTCCGCTCGCCGCCGTCATGATCAATCTGATCTGGCAGTGGACGCCCTTCATGATGCTGCTCATTCTGGCCGGTTTGCAGTCCATGCCCCGAGACATTCTCGAAGCCGCACGAGTGGACGGAGCCAAGCCGTTTGCGATGTTCCGCGAACTGACGTTGCCGCACCTGCGCCGCTTCATCGAACTCGGTGCAGTTCTGGGTGCGATCTACCTCGTGAACACCTTTGACGCGGTGTACATGATGACGTCGGGCGGGCCCGGCGTGGCCAGCTCGAACCTGCCGTTCTACATCTACCAGCGCGCGTTCCTCGGCTTCGACGTAGGTCAAGCTGCGGCGATGGGTGTCGTAACAGTGATCGCGACGATCATCGTGTCGACACTTGCGCTCCGATTGATCTTCAAGAGCTTCACCGGCAACGAGGAGGCGGCGTGATGACTGCCGTAGAGACGACAAGCGCGACGGCCGACAAGCCCGTCGTCAAGAAAAGGAAGAGCAGCAAGTTCAGTCCGTGGTCGGTTGTGGCGTGGATCGCCGCTCTCGGGTTTTTCTTCCCGGTCTTCTGGATGGTCCTCACCGCGTTCAAGACCGAGGCAGACGCCTACACGGATCCGCCGAAGCTGTTCTTCACTCCCACCCTCGAACAGTTCCGTGCCGTCCTCGACTCCGGTCTCGGCACGACGCTGGCAAACTCCGCATTTGCGACGGCCATGTCGACGATTCTTGTTCTGCTACTGGGTGTTCCGGCTGCGTTTGCATTGTCGCTTCGCCCGGTAGCCAAGACTCAGGACGTTCTGTTCTTTTTCATCAGTACCAAGATGCTCCCAGTCGTCGCTGCAATCGTGCCGCTGTACGTGATCGTCAACGACATCGGATTGCTCGACAACATCTGGGCGCTGGTCATCTTGTACACATCGATGAATCTGCCGATCGCAGTGTGGATGATGCGTTCGTTCTTTCTCGAAGTCCCCGGCGAACTTCTCGAAGCTGCCAGCATGGACGGCGCGAGTTTGTGGACCTCGGTTCGCGAGGTGATCCTCCCGCTGATCTCGCCCGGAATTGCTGCGACTGCGCTGATCTGCGTGATCTTCTCGTGGAACGAATTCTTCTTCGCAGTCAACCTGACAGCTGTTCAAGCGCAGACGATTCCGGTCTTCCTGGTCGGGTTCATCACCGGCGAGGGACTGTACTGGGCTCGGCTCTCCGCGGCAGCGACCATGGCGGCATTGCCCGTCATCCTGGCCGGTTGGTTCGCCCAGAACAAACTGGTGCGCGGCCTGTCCTTCGGTGCAATCAAATAATTCTCCTCACCCTCTCAGGAGTTCGTCATGGCTGAAATCTCGTACCAGAAAGCGTCTTGCATCTACGAAGGTGCCGGGACCCTCGCTGTCGATTCACTCGATCTCGACATCAACGACGGGGAGTTCATCGTGCTCGTCGGTCCGTCAGGTTCCGGAAAGTCCACGGCCCTGCGCATGTTGGCAGGGCTCGAGGACATCGATTCCGGCGCGATCACCATCAACGGCAAGGACATGACCGATGTCCCGTCCAAGGATCGCGACATCGCAATGGTCTTCCAGAATTACGCGCTGTACCCCAACAAAACCGTCGGGGAAAATATGGGGTTCGCGTTGAAGATGCGCGGTGTGCCCGTTGAGGAGCGTAAGAAGAAAGTGGCCGAAGCGGCCAAACTGCTTGACCTGACTGACTATCTCGACCGCAAGCCGGCCAAGCTTTCCGGTGGTCAACGGCAGCGAGTTGCCATGGGCCGAGCTATCGTTCGTGAACCGCAAGTGTTCTGCATGGACGAGCCGCTCTCCAACCTCGACGCAAAGCTACGCGTCCAGACCCGCACGCAGATCGCGGCGTTGCAGCGTCGTCTCGGAACCACCACCGTCTACGTCACGCACGATCAGGTGGAAGCGATGACGATGGGTGATCGCGTGGCAGTGCTCAAGGGCGGCAAGTTGCAACAATTCGCTTCTCCGACCGAACTTTACGATCGGCCGGCCAATGCGTTTGTTGCAGGCTTCATCGGATCTCCAGGTATGAACTTGGTAACGGCGCCGGTCAGTTCGGGTGGGGTGCGTTTCGGCGACGTCGAGGTTCCGCTGGACCGCGAGCAGATGGCGGCAATCGCCGCGGCCGGTCTGGCTTCGGTCACAGTAGGAATTCGGCCCGAGCAATTCCAGGTGGTCGCTGCCGGAGACGGAATCGCAGCTCAGATCGACCTGGTAGAGGAACTGGGCAACGAGTCGTACATCTACGCACACGTGCCTGGTACCGAAGCCGACCCGATCTCGCTCGTTGCACGCACCGGCGGGCGATCGAAGCTGCAGTACGGCCAGACGCTGGGCTTCGAGCGGGTGGACGGCCTCGTTCACCTCTTCGACCCGGCTACGGGCGAGCGTGTGGGTAGCTGAATCCCATCACAATCGTGACCTGCTCGGCACCCGAACTCGTTCGTGCCGAGCAGGTCACATCCATCTTCGACTGGTGAGAAGGTTAGGGTCTACCGATGAGTGATACACGCGAACGATCCGTCGTGGTGTGTGGTGAGGGACTGGTTGATCTGGTTCCGGTGGGGGAGAACTTCTCACCCAAGTTGGGCGGTGGACCGTTCAACGTTGCGATTGCACTGGGTCGACTCGGATCCGACGTGGGATTCGTCTCTCGCTTGTCCACAGACGCTTTCGGAGATCGGATGATCGACTCGCTGGCCGCGTCCAATGTCGACACAACTGGGGTCGAACGTGGGCCCGAGCCGACAACTCTGGCCGTCGTGAACCTTGCAGCGGACGGAGGTGCGCGGTATTCCTTCTACCTCGAGGGAACGGCGGATCGACAGTTCGTGCTGCCGAAACTTCCCTCTGCCCGGGCATTCTCGTTCGGAACGCTGTCGCTGGTGCTCGAGCCCGGGGCCTCTGCCTACGAAGCTTTGCTGCACGAAGCACACGCCCGCGGTCGACTCACCATGGTGGACCCCAACATTCGTCCGGCGGTGATCTCCGACCCGGACGCGTATCGACGACGGTTTCGTTCGTGGTTGCCCGCCATCGATATTCTCAAAGTGAGCGACGACGACGCGAAGTGGTTGGGTTCGGTCGACGGCGCCGAGTGGCTCCACGAAGGCGTCGGCGCCGTCCTGCTCACCCGTGGTGGTGACGGGTTGCGGTTGATCACCGAGGAACTCGATGTTTCGGTGCCGGCGCCCGCGGTCGACGTCGCGGACACGATCGGTGCGGGCGATACCGTTCACGGAGCCCTGTTGGCCTACCTTGATCGTCACGACGCACTCGACGTCGCTGTTGTGCGTGCGTTCACCGAGGCAGATTGGTCGGCCGCGTTGACCTTTGCCGCACGCGCGGCAGCCGTCACCGTGTCACGTCCCGGGGCGGATCCGCCGTGGTCAAGGGAGTTGGGTTTGCCCGTCTAGCACTGGGGACCACCGCCCTACTGCGAGCGCAGTACGTCGAACTGCCTACCTGTGCACGATGTGCGACGGGGTCGTGTATCGGCACAGTGACACGCATGTCGATATTCCTGTACAAACTCTCGCGACTCGCGTTTCGGCGCCGTTGGGCAATGGTGGGCTTCTGGGTCGTCCTGCTGGTGGCGGGCGGAGTAGGCGCAGCAACGCTGTCCGGTCCGACCGTCAATACGTTGTCGATTCCGGGCACCGAATCACAAGCGGCGCAAGATCTTCTGGCTGAAAGATTTCCGCAATCGTCCACCGACGGAGCCAGTGCTCGCATCGTCTTCGAATCTCCGGCGGGCACGACGCTCACCGATCCGGCGATTCGACAATCCGTCAGTGACTTGGTCTCTGCGCTCGGGAAGGATCCTGAGATTGCAGCGGTATCGGATCCGTATGCCTCCGGCGGAGTGTCGCCGACTGGGACGATCGGATACATGCAGGTCTCCTATACCGCCGACTCGATGGACTTACCGGACAGTTCGAAAGAACTGCTCGAGTCCGCCGTCCACGACGCCGCGGATTCAGGGCTGGCAGTCGATGTTGCCGGCAACGTGCTGATGGAAAGCAGCGCCGAATCGATGGGAGAGGTGATCGGAGTCGCGATCGCCGCGGTGGTGCTGACCGTCACCTTCGGTTCCTTGGTTGCGGCGGGGCTTCCCTTGATCAGCGCGTTGATCGGCATCGGCATCGCGATCTGCACGATCACAATCGCAACTGGTTTCATCGAATTAGGTTCGAGCACAACCGTCCTGGCAATGATGCTGGGGCTCGCCGTGGCGATCGACTATTCGCTCTTCATCGTCTCGCGCTACCGCTCCGAACTACGTGACGGACATGATCCAGAAATTGCTGCGGGCCGCGCAGCGGGGACTGCGGGTTCGGCCGTAGTGTTCGCGGGGTTAACGGTGCTCATCGCATTGGCAGGACTGTTCGTCGTGAACATCCCGTTCCTGACGAGCATGGGTCTGGCTGCAGCATTCGCAGTTGCTGTTGCAGTGGTGATTTCACTGACGCTGCTGCCCGCCACACTCGGATTTGCAGGGTCGCGCGTCATGAGTCGGTCTGATCGTCGACTGCTGGCGTCCGGCGGTGAACTGACACACCGGAAACAGTCGGAGGGGGCGGGCTCGCGATGGGCCAAGTTCGTGATCCGGCGTCGAGTTCCGGTTTTGCTCGCGTCAGTCCTCGGGCTGGGATTGCTGGCGATCCCCACCTTCGGAATCAACCTGAGTTTGGCGAGCCCACCAGTGCCCGACACAACTGCCGCCAGGGCTACCGACCGACTATCCGAGGGGTTCGGTGCCGGGTTCAGCGGCCCGCTCATGGTGGTCGTCGACGTTGCCGACGCCGCAGATCCGGCAGCGGCATTGAGCGGCGCCCAGGAAAAGCTCGGCGCTCTGCCCGACGTAGCGGCAGTGACGCCGCCAGCACTCAATCAGGCCGGCGATACAGCAGTCATCACGGTGGTTCCCTCGAGTGGCCCGGAAACCGAGGCAACAAAGGCGCTCGTCGCAGATATACGTGAGGTCGCCGGATCACTGACCGACGAGACCGGAGCCACGATGTCGGTCACCGGTCAGACAGCGTTGACGATCGACGTTTCGGATCGCCTGGCCGACGCCCTGGTTCCCTACCTCGCATTGGTCGTCGGCCTCGCCTTCATCCTCCTGATGTTGGTGTTCCGCTCGATCTTGGTACCACTCAAGGCAACTCTCGGATTTCTGCTCTCGATCGGTGCGACGTTCGGTGTGCTGGTCGCGATCTTCCAGTGGGGTTGGTTCGCCGGCATTCTCGGAATCGAAGGTCAAACCGGATCAGTTGTGGCGATGTTGCCCATCTTCATGATTGGCATCGTCTTCGGGTTGGCGATGGACTACCAGGTGTTCCTGGTGACCAGAATGCGTGAAGCGTTCGTCCACGGTGACGGACCGGATGAAGCAGTCGTGAAGGGCTTCGACCAGGGCGCGCGAGTGGTCACGGCCGCGGCGCTGATCATGATCGCCGTTTTCGCGGGCTTCATCTTCGGCGGCGACGCCTTCATCATGCAGATCGGACTCGGACTCTCGTTCGCGGTTCTGTTCGACGCCTTCGTGATTCGTATGACCGTCGTACCGGCCGTCATGTCCCTGTTGGGCTCGAGGGCATGGTGGTTCCCCTCATGGCTGGACCGGCTGGTCCCGAACGTCGATGTCGAGGGGGAGCAGTTGACTGCGCTGCTCGCAGATTCGAAGGAATCCAGTGAACCCACGAGCGACAAGTTGTCGGTGTGACCCGGATACGGTAGATCGATGACTTCGACATCGACGTGGGGTCGATGGTGTGCGGAACACCCGCGCACCATCGACCTGGCACTGGCGATTCTCGTGCTCCTTGCCACGTGGACGGCGCACCGCATCGCGCTCGACGGCAATGACACCCGCGAGGTCACGGTTGTGGGAGTGCTTGTAACAGCGATCGCAGCGGCAACCATCGTGTTCCGAAGGCGCTATCCGTTCTCGGCACTGGCGGTGGCAGTACTCCTCGGCGTATTGATGATTGCACTGTCAGCGCCGCCGAATGCCGGCACAGGGTCCGCAGCGATGGTGTGCCTCTACTACGTTGCCAGCACGAGTGACCGCCGGAGGACCTTCTTCGCAGCGGCGAGCACAGTCAGCTCGCTGATGCTCGTCACGATCTTCCTGGGAGTGGGGAACAATCTCCTGCAGGAGGCACTGGGGTTGTTGGCTTGGTTGCTGATGGCAAGTTTTGCCGGCGCCGAGGTCCGTTCTCGCCGAGCCTATCTGGAGTCCGTCGAGGCGCGCGCGGTGCAAGCGGAAAGAATGCGCGAGGACGAGGCCCGACACCGCGTCGTCGAAGAAAGGATGCGGATTGCGCGAGACCTGCACGACGTTGTCGCGCACCACATTGCCTTGGTCAACCTGCAAGTCGGGGTCGCGTCGCACTTGATCGGGAAAGACCCGGAGAAGGCGACGACTGCACTACGCGGAGTGGAGGAAACGTCCAAGGCGGCACTCGATGAAATTCGGGCCACGGTCGGAGTTCTCCGTGATGCTCAGGACGGTGATCGCTCGATGAAGCCGGCTCCGGGGCTTTCGGATCTACCGGCACTGGTGGATCAATTCGTCAGTGCGGGAATGGAAATCGAAGTGCGCGCTGTGGGTTCGCTGCGCCCTCTCGGGCCAGCAGTAGACCTCACGGCGTACCGAATTATCCAGGAAGCACTCGTGAATGCGAGCAAGCATGCGTTGCCAGGGGCCGTCACCGTGTCGTTGTCGTACGAAGCCGAGGTTCTGGTGCTGTCGGTCGAAAACTCCGGAACGGCAGTGCCTTCGACGTCACCGCCCGGGTACGGACTGCTGGGAATGAAGGAGAGGGCACAGGCAATGGGAGGCGAGGTCTCAGCAGGATTCCGCGCGGACGGGGGATTTCGTGTGGACGCCCAACTGCCGCTTGTCTCGGTGTCCAGGGGTTCGGAGAGTGGGGAGTCGTGAGTATTCGGGTGGTAGTGGCAGACGATCAGGCGCTCTTCCGTCAAACGCTTGCGCTGCTGATCGGTTCGGAAGAGGACATGGAGGTGGTCGCCGAGGCGGCAGACGGAGAGCAGGCATTCCAGGCGGCGATCGAGCACCGACCCGACGTTGTATTGATGGACATTCGAATGCCAGGCACCAGCGGAGTCGAAGCGACCGCCATGATTGCCGATCATCCGGATTTGACCGACGTGCGCGTGTTGATCCTTACCACCTTCGAAGTGGATGAGCATGTGGCACAGGCGATCCGGGCTGGAGCCAGCGGCTTCATCGGCAAAGGAATCCGAGCGGAGGATCTACTCGATGCTGTTCGGACGGTCGCAGGTGGGAACTCTTTGCTGTCGCCGATTGCGACCAGCGCGTTGATTTCTCGGTTCCTTTCCACTCCGTCGCGGGCCGACTCGACTTCTGGGATTTTCGGTCAATTGACACCACGCGAACTCGAAGTGGTAACCCTCGTTGCCCTCGGGATGTCCAACGACGAAATCGCCGCGGAATTGGTGATCAGCGCGGTCACGGCAAAAACCCATGTGAATCGGGCGATGACGAAACTGGATGTCCGCGACCGCGCGCAACTGGTGGTTCTCGCATATCAATGCGGTGTGGTGATTCCGGGACGCTCGGTGGATTGACTCGAAAAACTCTTGACTCGAACGGGTGTTCGAGTATGATATGGGGAGGGGATCGGGGGATTCAATGAGTGTCTTGTTGTCGGATGTGGTGTCTGGTTCTGCGGTGGGGTTACGTGGACGTCTGTGGCGGTTGACTGCTGCGGAGTTGCGCGCTGCTGCTGTCGAGGCGAGTGCGGAGATTCTGCGCCTGGAAGCCGTTCGTGTTGCGGTGGTCGACGAACTCTCGTTGCGCCCGGATGATCAGGTGATTGCGAGCCGCGGTGTGGGGTCCTGGTTGGCGGCGAACACGATGTTGCAGGTTCGGGACGGGAAGAAGATCGCCGCGTTGGGCGCGGCTTTGCGGCCGCTTCCGGGTGTGGCGGCTCGGTTCGGTTGTGGGGATTGCTCCTTCGATCATGCCGTGTTGATCGTGGCGTTCTGTGAATCACCACCGAAGGGGATGCCGGAGGAGGCGCTCCCGAAGTGCATCGATTTGTTGCTCGCTGCTGCGTCGGGTGTGGAGGCGACGACGACGAAGGTGCGGAACGTGATCGCGACGTTGGAGCGGTTGTTCGAGTCGGATGAGATTCCGCCCGCCGAGGATGTCGATCTCAACGAGTTGCGGATCGCGTCGACGCTCAATGGTCGGGTGGTGGTGCGTGGGGATTTCGACGCCCTGACCGGTGAAATGTTGTTGTCGGCGTTGTCGAATCTGACGATGCCGACCCCCGCTCCGGATGGAACCCCGGATTCTCGGTCGGCGGCGAAACGCACTGCGGACGGGTTCACCGAACTGATCCGCCGTTACCTGGACTGCGCCAAAACAGGCACAGACGGTGGTCAACGCCCGCACGTGAACGTGCACATCAACGCTCGGGATCTCGCTGAGCATCGGGACTGCGCCGCGACACCCTCCACTGCTGATGACGGAATGGCTGTATCGGATCTCGATGTCGGGCACATGCCCTGGCTCGGACCGCTGTCGGTGTCGCAGACCAGGCTTCTCGGGTGTGATTGTTTCCTGTCCACGGTTCTGCTCGACGATCACGGCGCACCGCTCGATGCGAAACCCGGAAAACGATTGGTCACCCCCGAACAGCGAGTGGCGTTGATCGCCCGAGACAGGGGCTGCGCGTTCCCGGGGTGTTCATGTGTGCCTGCCTGGACGGATGCGCACCATATCCGGCACTGGGCCAACGGTGGCCCGACGGTGATGAACAACCTTGTCCTGCTGTGCCGTTCGCACCACCGGTTGATGCACCGGAAATCAGGGTTCGTCGGGAAGTGGGCGATTCGGATCGGTGTCGACAACAAACCCTGGTTCATCCCACCACCCTCGATCGACCCCGGCCAGCAACCGCGGCCGGCGAACACCACCTTCAAAACCTGAGGACGAACCTCAGATGCACCAGAACATGCCCAGGTCTGTTTCAGACCCGCTGCTCTGTGTCCGACCGATTGGTGGGGGTGGAGTCGAATGGTTGCGTGCTTTCGGGGCGGCTCTACTTTCGGGTGCCCGTGTGGCCTGTCCCACTCAGTGGGTCATTATTCCGTTGTTGCCGCGCCGGTTGTGCCAGGTCATTTGGACGTCTGACCTGCAGTGCAAAATCTTTCGTTAGAACACGTTCCAATTTCGCAGATTTGTGGCTATGGTCACAGAGATAGATGCGGGTGTGCGAATGAAAGGGTGAAGTGACGTGAAGACCAAGGGTGCAATCCTGTGGGGCCTCAATGAAAAGTGGTCCGTCGAGGAGATCGAGATCGGTGAGCCGGTAGCCGGCGAAGTTCAGATTCGCATGGAAGCGGCCGGAATGTGCCACTCCGATCACCACATCGTCACCGGCGCGACCCCGATGCCGTCGTTCCCCGTCATGGGTGGGCACGAGGGTTCGGGCGTCATCACCAAGCTCGGCCCGGAGGTCAAGGGTCTGGAGGTCGGCGACCACGTCGTTCTGTCCTTCATTCCGGCTTGTGGAACCTGTCCGGCGTGTTCGGCCGGTCATCAGAACCTGTGTGACCTCGGGATGGGCCTCCTCAGCGGCCAGGCCATCAGTGACGGCACTTACCGGATCCAGGCTCGCGGCGAAAACGTGATCCCGATGTGCCTGCTAGGGACGTTCTCGCCCTACATGGTCGTGAACCAGTCGTCAGTGGTGAAGATCGACAAGGATATTCCGTTCGAGGTTGCCGCACTCGTCGGTTGCGGCGTCCCGACCGGTTGGGGATCGGCAACCCACATCGCCGATGTGAAGCCCGGCGAAGACGTTGTGATCATGGGTGTCGGCGGCGTCGGTATCAGTGCGCTACAGGGTGCAGTTGCATCGGGCGCCCGGTACATCTTTGCCATCGACCCCGTGCCGTGGAAGCGTGAGCAGGCTCTGAAGTTCGGCGCAACGCACGCTTTCGAAAGCGCTGCCGCTGCCATTCAGCCGATCATCGACGCTACGTATGGCCGCATGGCACAGAAGACGATCATCACCGTCGGCGAAATGAGGGGTGAGTACGTCGAAGAAGCGATGATTCTGACGGCAAAGGCCGGCCGTTGTGTCGTCACCGCAATGGGGCACCTGACGGACATGGATGTGAAGCTGAACCTGTTCCTGATGGCGATGCTTCAGAAGGACCTTCAGGGCAACATTTTCGGCGGTGGCAACGCTCGCCAGGACGTGCCGAACCTCCTCGCGATGTACAAGGCAGGCAAGCTGAACCTCGACGACATGGTGACTCGGACCTACACGCTCGAAGGCGTGAACGACGGCTACCAGGACATGTTGGATGGCAAGAACATCCGCGGCGTCATCCGCTACACCGAAGCTGACTGGTGATCGGAAGCGCAACCCTTGTGCCAGTAGTCTGATCGGGTGCCCAGTACTCACAGTCTCGACGTAATCCAGCAGTGGCCGGTCGACAATGCGGCAGCGGTCGTCCTCTCCGGAAAGAATCCCGGTGAGGGCGACCGCATTCGTGGTTTCAGTGGCGACCAGGCGCATGTTTTCCCCCTGGCTTCGGTGACAAAATTGTTGTGCGCCTACGCGATTCTCGTGGCAGTGGAGGAGGGGGCGGTCGAGTTGGATGGGCCGGCCGGGCCTGAGGGGTCGACCGTTCGTCATCTCCTCGCACATGCTTCGGGATTGGCATTCGCCGAACGTGTTGTTCAGGCGCCGGTGGCGTCGAAGCGGATTTACTCGAGTGCGGGGTTCGAGGTGCTTGCCGAGTTGGTTTCCCGGGAGACCGAGATCGAATTTGCCGACTATCTGGCCGAGGCGGTGTTCGCGCCGTTGGCGATGACCAGCGCGGCTCTTGTCGGTCCGGCCGGTCACGGTGCGCAGGCATCGGCAGACGACTTGGCCAAGTTCGCGGCTGAACTGCTCTCGCCGACTCTGGTCTCGGCGCAGACGTTCGCAGAGGCGACAACTGTGCAGTTCCCGGGGCTCAACGGAATTCTTCCGGGTTACGGCTCTCAGCGCCCCAACGACTGGGGGCTCGGATTCGAAATTCGGGGCGACAAGCGTCCGCATTGGACGGGTCTCGAGAACTCGGCCGCTACCTTCGGTCATTTCGGCCAGTCCGGGACGTTCCTGTGGGTCGATCCCACGATCGATACTGCGTGCGTCGTGCTTACCGATCGCGATTTCGGTGATTGGGCCAAGCCTTTGTGGACCGAATTGTCGGATGGCGTGGTCGGTGAAGTTTCGCGGTAGAGCACAAATTTCTCTCCTTCCACTGGCGCAACACGGGTAACACAAGGCACACTGTTCAATCGAGCGTGCTGCACGAACTCGACAGAGGTCGTTGGGGAAGACGTCCCTCGTCGAAGCAGGAGGCTCGAGTGCGCGAAATGAATCAATTCGCGGACGTGACGACTGGTGTGGTTTACATCCACTCGTCGCCCGCGGCGCTGTGCCCGCACGTGGATTGGGCTTTGTCCGCCACGTTGGACAGCCCTGCCAAGCTCAGATGGACCTCACAGCCTGCCTACGACGGGCTTCTGCGTGCGACGACGGACTGGACGGGTCCCGTCGGAACCTGTGCCCGCCTGGTCGACTCGCTACGCGCGTGGCCGATGTTGCGGTTCGAGGTCACCGAGGACCCGAGTCATGGCGTCGACGGCGAACGGTACAGCCATGTGCCCGGTCTGGGCCTGTGGCGCGGATCCACCAGTGCGAACGGTGATGTCGTCGTAGGGGAGATGAAACTGCGGTCCATCATGAATTCCGGTGGAGACATCGCCGCGGAAATCGATCGGGCGATAGGTACACCGTGGGACGAGGAACTCGAACCCTTCCGGAGTTCAGGCGAAGGTGCCGAAGTGACATGGCTGCGAAGGCGTGTCAGCTGACCGAGGTCCATCCTGAACCCGGAGTGCTCTCGCGGCTTGAACGACAAAGACTTGAATGACAAAGGTGGGCCCCGCCGTATCGGCGAGGCCCACCTTGCTGTCCAGGGTTGTCAGAGCGGAATGTTCTTGTGCCGCGCGCGGACAGATGGTGCAGACGCGAGGGCAGCGGTCACGATGCTGCGAGTCTTCGCCGGGTCGATTTCCTCGTCGACGACGCCGATTTCGACCGCGCGGTCGACGCCGCCCGCGATTGCCTCGTGCTCGGCAGCGAGTCGGTCGTGCAATGCTTCACGCTCGTCGTCCGGTGCAGCTGCGAGGGCCCGCTTGTGCAGGATGCCGACAGCAGCCTTCGCACCCATCACGGCTACTTCGGAGTTGGGCCAAGCGAATACGGCCGTGGCTCCCAGTGCTCGCGAGTTCATCGCGATGTAGGCGCCGCCGTAGATCTTTCGAGTGACGACGGTGACGCGGGGGACCGTTGCCTCGGCGAAGGCGTGAAGTAACTTCGCTCCGCGTCGGACAACGCCTTCCCACTCCATCGAGACGCCCGGCAAATACCCGGGAACATCGACGACGACCACGAGCGGCACGCCAAATGCGTTGCACAGTCGCACGAATCGAGCGGCCTTCTCTGCACTTTCGGAGTTCAGGCACCCCCCGAGTCGCAGTGGGTTGTTCGCAATGACGCCAACGGTGCGTCCGGCCATCCGGCCGAAACCGGTGACGATGCTCCGAGCGTAATTGCCTTGCAGTTCTTCGAAACTCGACTCGCCTTCGACGTTGTCGAGCATTTCGTGAACGATCGGACGAACGTCGTACGCGCGTTTCGCGGAGGCAGGCATCATGGCGCGCAGATCGCTGTCGCCGAGTTCCGCTGCCCGCTGATCGAATTCGCCCTGCTCGCACATCATCGAGACCAGGCGGCGCGCGCGGTGCAATGCGTCGGCCTCGTCGTGTGCGGCGATGTGCGCGACACCCGACTTCTTGGTGTGTGTGTCCGGACCGCCGAGTGACACCATGTCGACCTGTTCGCCGGTGACACTACGAACTACGTCTGGCCCGGTGACGAACACTCGGCCTTCCGGCGCCATGATCACGACATCGGTGAGGGCTGGACCATACGCGGCTCCGCCAGCGGCAAAGCCGAGCACGACGGAAATTTGAGGTATGAGACCCGACGCGCGGACCATGGCCTCGAAGACCAGTCCGACGGCGTGGAGCGCCTCGACGCCTTCAGCCAGACGCGCGCCACCGGAGTGCCAGAGGCCCACGATCGGGGACTCTTCCTCGATGGCGGTATCGATGGCTTTGACGAGGTGTTTGCAACCGTCGACGCCCATGGCGCCACCCATGACAGTGGCGTCGGAGCAGTATGCGATGGTGCGGACGCCGTCGATGTTTCCGGACGCGGCGAGCACACCGGACTTGTCACGGGCGTGGAGCGGCACTGTTGTGCCGGGGTCGAACAGATTTTCCAGGCGCGCAAGAGGATCGCGCGGGTCTGTCGATGATTCGGACTTTGTCACGGGGGCCAGGATGGTCATCGCGTCCTCCTTCAGTACGAGCCTTGGGTGGAACGAAAGGTCGGTGTTGTCCGCGGGTGACGTTGTGTTGCAACGACACCCGCGGACAGGTGCAAACCGCGGTTCGGGCTAGGCCCGACCGAAGGCGAGCGCGACATTGTGCCCACCGAAACCGAACGAGTTGTTCAGTGCGAAATCGAAAGAGCCGGTTCGGGGTTCACCCTTGACGACATCGAGATCGATTTCTGGATCCTGGCTGTCAACATTGAGCGTGGGCGGGATGATCCCGTCACGCACTGCCAGAACCGTGAGGACTGATTCGAGGGCGCCGACAGCGCCGATCGAGTGTCCCAGCGCGGATTTCGGGCCGTACACCGCAGCGTGATTGCCGACCGCTGCGTTGATTGCCTTTGCCTCTGCGATGTCACCGATCGGCGTCGCAGTGGCGTGGGCGTTGATGTGCTTGATGTCGGACTTCGTCAGTCCGGCCATCTCGATTGCTCGGGTCATGGCTCGCGCCGCGCCCAGGCCTTCCGGATGCGGTGCCACGATGTGGTACCCGTCCGAAGTGATTCCGGAACCAAGCAGGCGGGCGTGAATCGTTGCCCCGCGTGCCTTTGCGTGCTCCTCGGTTTCGAGGATCATCAAGGCGCCGGCTTCGCCGAAGACAAATCCGTCGCGGTCCTTGTCGAAAGGACGTGAAGCTGCGGCCGGATTGTCGTTGTTGGTGCTCATCGCACGCATCATGGCGAAGCTCGCGATCGGAACGGCGTCGATGAAGCTCTCGACTCCACCAGCCACAACCATGTCCGCGTCACCCATGACAAGCATGCGGTGAGCGTGAGCAATTGCCTCGGAACCTGATGAACATGCCGACACCGGAGTGATGACGCCACCGCGGGCCCCGAGTTCGAGTCCGACCGTTGCGGCCGGTCCGTTGGGCATGACCATCTGTACCGAGAACGGGGACACCTTGCGGTATCCGCCGCCACGGAGCTTGTCGACGGCGTCGATGAGCGTGTCGCCGCCGCCGAGTCCGGTGCCGATGACAACGGCCAGGCGGTCCTGATCGACTTCAGGGCTGCCGGCGTTGCTCCAGACCGTGCGACTCAACGTGAGGGCAAGGCGTTCCACCCAGCTCATCCGTCGAATTTCGACGCGGGACAAGCCCTCGTCCGGTGAAACCTTCAGGTGCCCGCCGATGCGAATGGGAAGGTCGAACTCGTCGATGAACGGGTCATCGAGGATTCCGATGCCGCTTTCGCCGGCGAGGAGCGCCTTCCACGTGCCATCCACATCACCAGCCACCGAGGTCGACGTCGCGAGGCTCGTGACGACGATGTCGGGGAATTTCCCTTTGCGGGTAGAAGCGGAAGTCACGGTCGGCTCACTCTGCGTTCTTGGCTTCGGCGCCTTCGGCTTCGAGCTTCTGGATGTACGCGACGATGTCGCCGACGGTGCGCAGGCCTGCGAGATCCTCGTCGGGGACCTTCACGCCGTACTTGTCTTCGGTCTGAACGGCGATCTCGACCATGGACAGGGAGTCGATATCGAGGTCGTCCACGAAGGACTTGTCAACGGTGACCTCGGAAGGCTCGATACCGGTGACCTCCTCCACGATCTGGCCGAGTTCCGCGATGATTTCTTCCTGAGTGTGGGCCACTGGTGTGGCTCCCTTCTTGATCGATTGAGGTGGGGTGAAACGTCCGGCCGCCGTTCGGGCTGATCGGCCGGGTGGGCGTCCGAGCTAGGTCAGCTCGGACAGTGCGGAGATATCCTCCGGGTTCTTGAGGGCCACCGTCGGTGTGCCACGCATTTCACGCTTGGCAATTCCGACGAGGGTTCCGGCCGGCGGGAGTTCCACGATCGCGCTGACTTCTGCTGTCCGCAACGACGCGGAGCAGAGGTCCCAACGAACGGGGCGGGTTACCTGCGCGGCAAGCTTGGTGAGGGCGTCGGCGCCCGAGGAGACGGGTGCGCCATCCGAGTTGGAAAGCAGCGTGCGCGTCGGATCGGAAGGGGTGATCTTGGCGGCAGCAGCTGCGACGGCGTCCTGCGCCGGCGCCATGAAGCGGGTGTGGAAAGCTCCGGCGACGGGTAGTGCGCGGACTCGGGCCTTTTCGGGTGCGTTTGCTGCGAGTTCTTCGAGCGCGGTGAGCAGTCCGGCCGCCACGATCTGGCCGGCCGCATTGCGGTTGGCTGCTTCCAGCCCGAGTTCTTCGATTCGTGCGAGCACTTCGGCTTCGTCTCCACCGAGAACGGCTGACATGCCCGTGGGCTCGAGCGAACAAGCCTTGGCCATCTCGGCGCCACGGAGGGCGGCAAGCGCGACCGCGTCGTCAGCGGCGATAACACCGGCGACCGCAGCAGCGGCAAGCTCACCCACCGAATGGCCGGCAGCGATGACGTCGGCGCCGAGGAGCCCACGTGATTCGATTTCCTCGTATGCCAGCAGAGCAGCGGCAACGACGAGGGGCTGGGTTACCGAGGTGTCGGTGATTTCTTCGGCGGTCGCGGTCGTGCCGAGTCGGACGAGGTCCAGGCCGGCTGCCTTCGACCACACTTCGAGGCGGTCTTGTGCTCCGGGCAGTGCCAGCCAGGGGCTGAGCATGCCGGGTGTCTGAGAGCCCTGTCCCGGGGCGAGCAACGAAATCACTTATTAAGAGAACACCGCCGCGAGCGACCTGCGAGATGTCGGTCGCGATGAACTCTGGCGAAGTGTTTTGTAGGGTTCCCACAAAATCCCACGTCGCGCTCGGCCATCGAAATTGGACGCTCAGGGGTTACAGGTTTGTTTGTCCGGATGTTAAAGATGTGACTGAAGTAACCGAATTGTTCGATTTGAGATCGATTTGTGTCAATCGGCCCACGGTAGCGGCGATCCGTAGTACATACGCGTCGCGTGGATTCGTTGGATCCCGGCCGGTAACTTCGGCGATTCGCTTCAAGCGGTACCGAACGGTATTTGGATGAACAAACAGAAGACGTGCACAAGTCTCAACCGCACCTCCACAGTCGAGATAACTGTCTAAAGTATCGGTCAAGACTGTGCCGGATTCAGCTAAAGGTGCGACGAGGAAATCGCGAAGAGCCTTCACGGCAGCGGCGTCTCCCAGTAGTGCCCGTTCCGGGAGCAGTTCAGTCGCGAAAACGGGACGAGGTGCGCCGCGCCACCCGGCAACAGCCTTGATTCCCGCCAGAGCTTCGGACGCACTGAAGTGCGCTGCGCTCAACGAGGGTGTCGTCGGGCCGATCACCACCGGCTCGTCGGCGAAACTCATGAGCAGGTCTTGAAGGAATTGGCTGCCTTCCGTCTTACTGCTCAGCTCGCCGCTGACGATCATCACCAGTCGCGGACCCTGCACCACGGCGAGAACAGCGCGCCCGTGCGCGGCGGCAGTCGCGTGGACGGTGCCGGCAACCGAGACCCGCTCGTCCGGCGGGGGAGACCCGACGATGACGGTGGCCGGAGCCGTGGCATCCCAGTTCAAGGTGGCGGCGCGAGAGAGCATGTCCGAGCCGGTGTCTCCCTGCACGACGGCGTCGACGACGAGCGCTTCCAGTCGCGTGTCCAGGGCACCCCGCGACTCGGCAGCGCTTGCGTACACCGTCGCTGCTGCGAAACCGAGTTCACGCCCGTAGCGCAGGACGGCTTCTGTCAGCGCGATCAGCTGCTGATCGTTGCGGGCGAGAGCCGGCAGCCATTTCTCGAAGAACTCCATCGCCACCCGGACCATGTCGACGGTCTGGCGCAGCGTGAGCTGTCGAGCAAGATCCTGAGGGATGACCGGAAACGACTCGTATCCGAAGCTGATCTCCGAGTCGAGTTGCCGCAGCCATTCCAGGAAATTCACCACCGACGTCTGCACCAACAGTTGAACGTCGGCGCGTTGCGAAGCGTCGAGACTGTCGAAGAACGGAAGCTGCTCCTCCATCACGGTCACGGCCTCGGTGGAGAGCCGGCCGGAGAACTGTTTGACGCGGCGGAGCAAGGCTTCTGGAAGTGGATCGCGAACCTGACGACGGCGGGCGAGTACAGCCTGCAACCCGGACGACTGTGGTCGAGTGCGGCGTACGCCCTCTTCGGGTTTCTCGGGATCAGGTTCGGGCATGAGAAAAACCTACGCCCATCGCCGCAGCGGATGTCGAGATGACACCCGCGGCGATGGGCGTAGGTCTGTTTTCGATCGCTGGGACTGTTGCCCTACGACTTAGGCGCTACCGGTGTCCCCGGTCTGCTCGGGAGCAGCATTCACGTCGTCGATGCGGTATCGGCTCGCTGCTTCGACGGCCTTCGACCGCTCGATCGATCCTTCCTTCGCCAAACCGATCAGCACGGCAACGACGATGGACTCGGCATCGACGTTGAAGTAGCGACGCGCTGCAGTGCGGGTGTCGGAGAACCCGAACCCGTCCGTGCCGAGCGTGGTGTAGTCGCCGGGAACCCACTGACGGATCTGGTCCGAGACCGCCCGCATCCAGTCCGAAGCCGCAACTACGGGGCCTTGGGCCGACGACAACGCCGTGGTGACGAAGGGAACCGGAGCATCCTCGGACGGATTGAGCAGCGCCTGACGTTCGCATTCGACGCCTTCGCGGCGCAGCTCACCCCAGGACGTGACCGACCAGACGTCGGCCGAGACGCCCCATTCGTCGGCGAGCAGCTTCTGCGCGCGCAGCCCCTCGGGCATCGCGACACCGGATACGAGGATCTGTGCCTTCGGGCCGGATGCTTCGGACGTCTTGTAGAGGTAGATGCCCTTGAGCAAGCCCTCGACGTCGAGACCTTCGGGCTCGGCCGGCTGAACGTACGGCTCGTTGTAGATGGTCAGGTAGTAGAAGATGTTCTCGCCACCGAAACCGTCGACGCCCTCGGTGCCGCCGTACATGCGGCGCAAGCCGTCCTTGACGATGTGCGCCAACTCGTACGAGAACGCGGCGTCGTAGGTGACAGCTGCGGGGTTGGTGGATGCCAGGAGCAGGGAGTGTCCGTCGGCGTGCTGGAGACCTTCACCGGTCAGAGTTGTACGACCGGCGGTGGCGCCGAGAACGAATCCGCGAGCCATCTGGTCGGCGGCCGCCCACAGGCCGTCGCCGGTGCGCTGGAAACCGAACATCGAGTAGAAGATGTACAGCGGAATCATCGGTTCACCGTGGGTGGCGTACGACGTGCCGACTGCGGTGAACGATGCCGTCGAGCCGGCCTCGTTGATGCCCTCGTGCAGGATCTGGCCGATCGGGCTCTCCTTGTAGGCGAGCATGAGTTCGGCGTCGACGGAGGTGTAGAGCTGCCCGTTGCGGTTGTAGATCTTCAGCGACGGGAACCACGAGTCCATACCGAACGTGCGAGCCTCGTCCGGGATGATCGGCACGATGCGCTTGCCGATTTCCTTGTCGCGCAACAGTTCCTTGAGGATGCGCACGATCGCCATGGTGGTGGCGACTTCCTGCTTGCCCGAACCCTTGCGGATGACGTCGTACGTCTTGTCCTCGGGGAGCTTGAGCGGAGCAGCGTCGGTGTTGCGGGAAGGCAGGAACCCGCCGAGTGCTTTACGACGGTCGAGCATGTACTTGATCTCGGGAGCGTCCGCGCCCGGGTGGTAGTACGGAGGCAGGTACGGATCCTTCTCGAGCTCGGCGTCCGAGATCGGGATGTGCTGCATGTCGCGGAACGCCTTGAGATCGTCCAGCGTCAGCTTCTTCATCTGGTGTGTGGCGTTGCGGCCCTCGAAGTGCTTACCGAGGGTGTAGCCCTTGATGGTGTGCGCCAGGATGACCGTCGGCTGGCCCTTGTGTGCCATGGCCGCTGCGTAGGCGGCGTGGACCTTGCGGTAGTCGTGGCCACCGCGCTTGAGGTTCCAGATTTCCTGGTCTGTGAGGTCCTTGACCAGTTCCTTGGTGCGGGGGTCACGTCCGAAGAAGTGATCGCGTACGAACGCGCCGTCGTTGGCCTTGTACGTCTGGTAGTCACCGTCCGGCGTCACGTTCATCAGGTTGACCAGTGCGCCGTCGCGATCGGCGTGCAGCAGCGCATCCCACTCGCGACCCCAGACGACCTTGATGACGTTCCAGCCGGCACCGCGGAAGAACGATTCCAGTTCCTGGATGATCTTTCCGTTGCCGCGGACCGGGCCGTCGAGGCGTTGGAGGTTGCAGTTCACGACGAACGTGAGGTTGTCGAGGCCTTCGGTTGCCGCGACGTGAGCGAGGCCGCGTGACTCGGGCTCGTCCATTTCGCCGTCGCCGAGGAACGCCCACACGTGCTGATCGGTGGTGTCCTTGATGCCGCGGTCGTTGAGGTAGTGGTTGAACCGGGCCTGGTAGATGGCGTTCATCGGGCCGAGGCCCATCGAGACCGTCGGGAACTCCCAGAAGTCGGGAAGCAGCCGTGGGTGCGGGTAGGACGGCAGTGCGCCGCCGAAGTCGGCGTGGGACTTCTCCTGGCGGAATCCGTCGAGCTGTTCCGCGGGGATGCGGCCCTCGAGGAAGGCGCGTGCGTAGATGCCGGGGGAGGCGTGACCCTGGATGAAGATGTGGTCGCCACCGCCCGGGTGGTCCTTGCCGCGGAAGAAGTGGTTGAAGCCGACCTCGTACAACGCTGCCGAGGATGCGTAGGTGGAGATGTGACCGCCGACGCCGACGCCCGGTCGCTGGGCGCGATGGACCATGATCGCGGCGTTCCAACGGATCCAGGCGCGATAGCGGCGCTCGACCTCTTCGTCACCGGGGAACCACGGCTCGTTTTCGGTCGGAATCGTGTTGACGTAGTCGGTCGAAGTGAGCGCGGGGAGTGCGACGTGCTTCTCGCCGGCGCGTTCGAGCATGCGGAGCATGAGGTAGCGGGCACGCGTGGGTCCGGATCGATCCAGAAGTCCGTCGAATGATTCGAGCCATTCGGTGGTCTCGTCCGGATCGATGTCCGGCAGGTACGACGCAACACCTTCGCGAATGACGCGAACGCGACCGTCGGTTCCCCCCGGCGTATTCGACGCGGGCGAACCCGACTCGCCGGCGGCGCCGGAATCGGCGTTCTGCCCGGACGCGGGACCCTGGATCAGGTCAGACAACGTGTGCTCCTCATTGGTTTGGGGACGCGTGGTGGGGCGTCCTTACATAGGTGATCGAGGCCTTGTTAGGTCCGACGCACTTCCATCGTGAATATGGCGCGTACCTCATCTTTCACCATCCCGGTCGGTCCGGCACACCTCGCCTCTGGTTACTCTCGGGTAGCGTTTTTCGGCGTGACGCAGGGGTGTGATGGTTCCCCGTAGTCACAGGCTTGGGGGATCGATCGGAACGTATGAAGGGGTGGGAAAAAATAAACAAAGAAATCAATTACGGCAGGGTCGGGGCGTGGGTCTCGGTCGGATCGATCGCAGTGGGACTGTCGGTGATCGTGGGATGTTCGGCGGCGGTGACCGGATCGGCAGTACCCAATGAAGCGCACGTGGCTGCATACCAATCCGAGGTGAGTATTTCGATGGCCGCCGCGTCCTCGTCGAAAGCGGCGGCAGATGCGGCAGAGGCAGCTTTCGCGATCTGTGAGGAAGCGGTCTCTCGATCGAAAAACGACGTGGTCGCGTTCAACGCCTATGTCGACGCCGGAAATCATGGTGAGACCGACCTGAGAGCCGAAGCAAGCGCTGCTGCTTCGTCGGCCAGGGACACCGCCTCGTGGTTCCACTCGGTCTCGAGTGAACTTCCGGCGCAACTCTCCGGACTGTTCGACGAATTGGCCGCGAACCTACGTTCATCTGCTGTCGTGATCGAGAGTGATCATTCGGCGGATGAAATCAATTCGATCAGCGATGCGAGCAATTCGATTCGCAAGTCGATCTTCGATGAATGTGGATCCCTGTGACCTGCGGTAATCCGCAGGCGTAAGGTTCGCCGTGTGTCAGAAGACGATCTTTGGTGAAAGTTTTCGGCGTGGTCGGCTTGCGCTAACGCCTCAGACCATGTTCGCTTTCCCTAATTGATCGTCAAACGGTAGGTGTGCGGGGTCGCCACACACCATCAACAAAAGGAGGACCCCACCGTGGTCGCCGCGGCGGATGCCCAGAACTACGCTCAGAAACTCGGGATTACCACTGACATGGTGGTGCAGGAACTGGGCTGGGATGAGGATACCGACGACGGCATTCGTGCCGCGGTTGAGGAAACCATCGGCGGGGAAATGCTCGACGAGGATTCCGACGAGGTCATCGACGTCGTGCTGCTGTGGTGGCGCGACGAGGACGGTGACCTGGTGGACGCCCTCATGGATGCCATCGGGCCCCTCGCCGACGAAGGCTTCGTGTGGGTTCTCACTCCCAAGACCGGTCTCGACGGACACGTCGAGCCCAGCGAGATCGCCGAATCGGCGCCGACTGCCGGCCTGACGCAGACATCGGCAGCCAACCTCGGTGACTGGTCGGGAAGTCGACTGGTTCAGCCGAAGGCTCGTCCGGCCAACAAGCGCTGACCCGGTCCTTTCCGCACTTTCCCAAGGAATCGCACATGCCTCTCGAAGTTGGTGCCCAGGCACCGGATTTCACCTTGAAGGACCAGAACAACCAGGAAGTTTCGCTCGCAGATTTCCGCGGTAAGAAGAACGTTCTGCTGGTCTTCTATCCGTTGGCCTTCACCGGTACTTGTCAGGGGGAACTCTGCAAGGTCCGTGACGAGCTTCCGAAGTTCGAGAACGACGACACCGCCATTCTCGCGATTTCTGTCGGTGCTTCGCCGACTCACAAGATCTGGTCGGCCGAGCAGGGATACACATTTCCCTTGCTGTCGGACTTCTGGCCGCACGGTGAGGTCGCTCAGAAGTACGAGGTGTTCAACGACAAGTTGGGCTTCGCGAATCGTGGCACCTTTGTCATCGACAAAGACGGAATCATTCGTTTTGCCGAGATGAACGGCCCCGGAGAAGCCCGTGACCACGGACTTTGGGCAAATGCGCTTGCCGCGCTAGAGTCTTAGAGCACTCCCGGTGAGGGTCTCACCGGGAGTTCGGGCGTGTAGCTCAGTGGTAGAGCTCTGGTTTTACACACCAGCGGTCGGGGGTTCGAAACCCTCCGCGCCCACCGAAGAATTCAAGCCCCGATCTGCGTCGACGCAGATCGGGGTTTTTTCATTTTCGGCAACGAATTGTCCGCAATACGCCATTCTGGACGTATGTCCAGTTCTGTGATCGAAGTAGCCGTCGACCCGACGCGCGTGCATCCCACCCGTCCGCACATACACATCGCCGAGATGCCCAGTCTCAGTGTTGCGTTGTTCGCGGGGCAGACGATCCGGGTTCGTTCCCAGAGCGACGCACTGGCGACCGGGATTGCCCGTGTCTGGGAAATCAACCGAATGCACCGCTTGATCTATCTGACGATCGACTGGGACAGGTAGTGCTCAGCTCGGGCAGACACGTGACGGTTGGCCAGAGAACGAGCGTGGCTGCTAAAACTACGCTCGTGCACATTTCGGTTCGCTCGTCCCGATCTCGATTCAACGCGCGAGCTGCCGGGCTTCTCCTCGGATTCGTCGCGGATCGGGTCTTCGCCGATCCGGGGCGGTTCCATCCGGTCGCCGGCTTCGGAACCGCGGCTATCGCGCTGCAGAAGATGTCCTACCGGGACTCGCGCGCGGCCGGAACACTTCATGTTGCCGTGCTCTTGGCCGGCACCGCAGGACTTGGGCTCGCAGCCGAAACAGCGTCGCGCCGGGCCGGTTGGGTGGCCGTCACGGGTACGACAGCGATGGCTACTTGGGCCGTGCTCGGCGGGACGTCGCTTGCACGCACCGGCATCGACATGGCCGCTCGATTGGAGGCGTCACAGGTCGATGGTGACCTGACGAAAGCGCGCGAGCTTCTCCCTTCACTGTGTGGACGCGATCCATCGGTACTGAGCGAGGAGGGCCTCACGCGTGCAGCGCTGGAGTCGGTCGCCGAAAACACCTCGGATGCAAGCGTCGGTGCAATGTTCTGGGGTGCAATTGCGGGCGTGCCGGGTCTGTTCGTCTACCGCGCCGCCAACACCCTCGACGCGATGATCGGCTACAGCTCCGAGAAATACCGCAGATTCGGGTGGGCTGCGGCGAGGTTCGACGACCTGGTCAACATCGTCCCCGCTCGGCTGACAGGTGCGCTGACGGCTGCGTGTGCACCGGTGGTAGGCGGCTCGGTTCAGGAATCACTGGCAGCGTGGAAACGCGACGCAGCGGCTCATCCAAGCCCCAATGCGGGCGTCGCGGAAGCGTCGGCGGCAGGGGCGTTGGGCATTTCGTTGGGTGGTCGGACCGAGTACGCGCACGGGGTGGAGATGCGTCCCGTCCTCGGCCGCGGGACTGTGCCGACGCCGAACGATCTGCGCCGCGCGTCGAGGCTTTCGTCGGCGGTGCAGATCAGTGCAGTTGTGGTGTCAGCGGGTATTTCAGCGGGTATTGCCGTATCGATCGGCAAGTTTGGCTTCCTGCGCCGTCAGCGGCACTGATTCCGGCTCCGGCTTCTTGCGACGGCTGAAGGTACGAGTCGGTTCGGCGGGGGGTGCGGCAGGCGCGGATACCGGCGCTTCCGGGGTCGTCTCGGTAGCGGCGTCGTCCGCTGCGAAGCCGTCGACAGCTGCTTGAGCTGCCTTCTCCTTGCGACGTTCGCGCCACTCCGCGCGAATGAAGTAGGCCAGTCCGAGCGGCGCCATGATGCCGAACGCCAGCCACTGGAACCCGTACGAGAGGTAGGGGCCTGCATCGAGTTGGGGGAGAGGGATCGTCCCCAGGCCGCCGGGCTGGTCGGGTTCGAGTTGGATGTACGCGTCGATCAGGTCCGTTCCGATGAACTCGCCGATAGGTTGTGCGTCGATCGAGTAGACCTGTTTCGCGCCGTTCTCGAACATCGGAACTCGGCCGGGCGCGGTGCCTTCCGACAGACGCACGCGACCGTTGAGAGTGACCGGATCGGTCGGCGGCGCAGCGATGGGCGGTGCCTCGGCGCCGTTGATCGGCCGAACGTATCCGCGATTGACGAGGATCGTGCGGCCGTCGTCGAGAAGGAAAGGCGTCAGGATCTCGTACGACGGTGCGCCCTCGATGGACTGCAGTCGAACGAGGATGTCGGCGTCGGGCAGATAGGTGCCTGCCGCGGTGATGTTTCGCCATTCGTCGTCCGGTGCGATCGTCGAATCGGCGATGACGTCACCGATCGGCACGGTCTCCGCGTTGATCGAGTTCGAGATCAGATCATTGCGGTGCTCGGTCTTTGTGTTCTTGCCGAGTTGCCATGGGGCGAGCACGGTGAAGCACAGGTAGGCGAAGAGCCCGACCACAGCTGCCAGTACCAACCAACCGGGCCGCAACAGGAATTTCAGTCTTCGCACACGTCCACGGTATCCGTTGCCCGAACGGGAGTGAATTTTGCTCCGGGTTCAGGCCCGCTCGCGGATCCAGTCGAGTATGTCGGGAATGGCTGCTTCGATCTGGTCTCGCACCAGTTCGAAGTCCTCCTGATCCCCGTAGTACGGGTCCGGAACCGATTCTCCGTCAGCCTCGGGGTCGAACGATCGCAGTAGGCGCCGACGCTCGGTGGGCACGCCGAGATGAGCAAGCTCACGTTCATGGCCGGTGTCGAGGGCGACGACCAGATCGGCCGCGAGATGATCTGCATTGACCTGCGCGGCACTGTGGCCCGTCGGATATCCGGCCGCTCGGAGCACGACGTTGGTCCGCTCGTCGGCCTCGCTACCGGTGTGAAACCCCTCGGTACCTGCACTGCTGACACGGACTCGGTCGGCGAGGCCTTCACGGTCCAGATGCGCGAGCAAGATCTTTTCGGCCATCGGTGACCGGCAGATATTGCCGGTGCACACAAACGTCACATGAAGTGGTTCAGTCACGTGGAGTGGTTCAGTGGCGGCCATCGAGAAGTCCTCCCAGTTCGGATGCCGACGATACGGAGCGAAACGCTTGCCGCGCTTCCTCGGCGGAACCGTAGCCCCATTCGACGACGACGGTGGGGATGCCGTACTTCGCGGCGCCGAGCACGTCGTGATCACGGTCGCCGATCATGAGAACGTCGGGGGTTCCGCCGTCGGATGCGAGGACGGGAGTGATCCCGAGTGAGGTCAGCGAATGCGCGATCACATCGGGTTTCGCCCGACGAGTTCCGTCGTCACTCGCGCCGCCGATGAACTCGAAGTGCTCGGCCAGGCCGAAATGCTCGAGGATTCGAATGGCGAATCGCTCCGACTTGGAGGTGGCGACGGCCAGTCGGGTGCCGCTCGCGCGAGCCTTACCCAGGACGACGCCCATGCCTTCGTACACCGAGTTCTCCTGCCACCCGGTCGCGTCGTAACGCTCGATGTACGCGGCGATCGCCCGATCCACGTCCGCCGGGGCCATACCGAGTGACCTGAAGGTGTCGACCATCGGCGGGCCGATCACCGATGCCAACATCGCTTCCGTCGGCTCCGGATGGCCGACAGTTGCCAACGCGTGTCGGAAGCCGCCGTGAATGCCGGGAGCGGAATCGGTGATGGTGCCGTCCAGATCGAACAGAACTACGGGAAAGCGGTCGAGCGGTGGTGTCGTCACGGCACTCATTGTCCCGGACGGCAGGGGTGATGCCCGCGCACGGTGCTCGACCGTAGGCTGACCGGGTGAGTACCGGAACGTTTTACCTGGAGAGCTTGCGACATCATGGCGATGTCGAAGCGGAGCCCGGGTTACTCGATTTTGCCGTCAACGTTCAAGGCTCCGGCCCGCCGAAGTGGTTGCGGGATCGGCTGGCCGCAGGGCTGGCGACGCTCGGTTCGTACCCGTCGGCCGCGGCGGAACTGAAGGCACGCGAAACGGTCGCGCAGCGGCACGGGCGCCGGCCCGAAGAGGTGTTGTTGCTCTCGGGCGGTGCCGAGGGATTCGCGATGCTGCCGCGCCTGGGCGCTCGTTCGGCAGCGCTGATCCATCCGTCGTTCACCGAGCCGGAACTGGCACTGCGAGAGGCCGGTGTGCCGGTGACTCAAGTGATTCTGGAGCCGCCTTTCGAGCTTCGGACCGCGCAGATACCCGAATCCGCGGACCTTGTCGTTCTGGGCAATCCGACCAACCCGACGTCCGTGCTTCACCCCAAGGCCGATGTGTTGGCATTGCGTCAGCCGGGCCGGATCCTGGTGGTGGACGAGGCCTTCGGCGACGCGGTCCCCGGCGAAACGGAGAGCATCGCCGGTGTCGAGTCGGCGGATGTACTGGTCCTTCGGAGCCTGACCAAGACGTGGGCGCTCGCCGGATTGCGGTGTGGATACGCGATCGGCTCTCCCGATCTTCTGGCTCGACTCAGTCACGGCCGAGCCCACTGGCCATTGGGCAGTCTGCAGATCGAGGCCATCACGGCGTGCTGCGAACCGTTTGCCGTCGAGCAGTCGAGGATCAAAGCCGACGCGATTGCCGTGGACCGCCGAGACATGTCGCGGCGACTGACCGAGATCGGGATTGCCGTGCACCAACCCGCTGCGGGGCCGTTCGTGCTCATCGATGTCCGTGACGGCGCCACGATGCGAGAGCACCTGCGTGCCCGCGGAATCGCCGTCCGCAGGTGCGACACCTTTCCCGGACTCGGCCCGGATCGGCTGCGCGTGGCCGTCCGTCCAGCCGAGCAGGTTGCGGTACTGATCGAAGCGATGAAGGAGATCTTGTGAGTGGCCCCACCCTTGCGGACGTCATAGCCGTGCTGGAATCCGCGTATCCGCCGGCCCTGGCGGAATCGTGGGACTCGGTCGGTCTGGTCTGCGGCGATCCGGCCGACGCTGTGACGAGAGTGGTTTTCGCGGTGGATCCGACCGAGGCAGTGGTCGACGACGCCATCGCCTCCGGTGCCGACCTTCTGGTCGTTCACCATCCACTTCTGCTGCGTGGGGTGGACACCGTCGGTGCTCACACACCCAAAGGTGCGTTGGTTCACAAGCTCATCAAGGCGGGATGCGCACTGTTCTCGGCGCACACCAATGCGGACTCGGCCGACCCCGGAGTGTCCGACGCGTTGGCGCAGGCTCTGGGCCTGACCGTGCTTCGCCCGATCGAACCCAAGCCGACGCAGCCGCTCGACAAGTGGGTCGTCATGGTTCCGGTGGAGAATGCATCGGCCGTGCAGGATGCACTTTTCGAGGCCGGGGCTGGGCGGATCGGTGACTACAGCCAGTGCAGTTGGACCGTCACCGGTACGGGTCAGTTCCTGCCCGCCGACGGAGCGAATCCGACGATCGGGACCGTCGGCGCTGTGGAGCAGGTTCGCGAGAATCGTGTGGAGGTGATTGCCCCTCGCGGAAAGCGAAGCGCAGTGCTGGGCGCATTGCGTGCCTCCCATCCGTACGAGGAACCGGCCTTCGATGTCTTCGAACTCGCAGCGTTCCCCAGTTCACTCGGACTGGGGCGGTTGGGTGAGCTCGACCACCCCGAAACCTTGCGGGAATTCACCGCGCGAGTGGCGCGCTCACTGCCCTCGACCGAGTGGGGTGTTCGCGCGGCCGGAGATCCAGACGCGACCGTTCGTACCGTGGCGGTGTGCGGCGGTTCCGGCGACTCGTATCTCGACGTGGTGGCGGCACTGGGCGCCGACGTCTACGTCACTGCGGACCTGCGGCATCATCCCGCGGACGAGCATCTACGCGCCGGTGGCCCGGCTCTGGTCGACGTCGCGCACTGGGCGAGTGAATACCCGTGGTGCGCACAGGCGAAATCGGTGCTCGACGCCGCGTTTGCCGACAATCCGGAGTGGGAAAGCCGGGTTTCGACAATTCGCACCGATCCGTGGTGTTTGAGTGCGCATTAGTGCAGCGCTCTGCAAGGTACGGTTGCACGAACAATTCAAGAGCAGTTCTTCGAGAGCCGTCCTTCGCGAGCACTGCCGACATCGGACTTACAGCAGGAGTTATACAGCGTGAACGTCGAACCACAGGTGCAATCCAAGCTTCTCGACCTCGCCGGGGTGGATGCTGAGCTCACTCGGATCACCCACCGACGCGGAGCGCTTCCCGAGCAGCAGGAAGTCGAACGTCTCGAGGCCGAGCGAATCAGCCGTAAAGACGCGTCCGTAGCCGTCGAAATCCAGATCGACGACATCGATCGCGACATTCGCAAGCTCGAAGGCGAGGTCGACGCGGTTCGTCAGCGCGAGGATCGTGACCGCACACTCCTGCAGAGCGGATCGGTCGGGGCGAAGCAGCTCACCGAACTCGAACACGAACTCGGCAGCCTGGTCCGGCGTCAGGGGCTCCTCGAAGACGAGTTGCTCGAAGTGATGGAGCAGCGTGAGGCGTTGCAGGCCGATCACGATCATGCCGGTGCCCAGCTGTCGCAGGCCGAAGAAAAGCTGATCGACGCCAAGCGTCGCCGCGACGATGCCGTCGCTGATCTGGACAAGGCGCAGGAGCGTTGCGCCGCCGATCGTGAACGACTCGTCGGTGAATTCCCCGCCGATTTCCTTGCTGTCTACGAGAAGCAGCGCACCCTGGGCGGACCGGGCGCGGCGCTTCTGCAGGCACGCCGATGCGGCGCTTGCCGGATCGAGATCGACCGCGGCGAGATCTCCCGAATTGCCGCGACACCGGCCGACGTCGTCGTTCGTTGCCCAGAGTGCAATGCAATCATGGTGCGTACCAAGGAGTCCGGTCTGTGAATCCCACGCAGGTCATCGTCGAGGCCGACGGTGGATCGCGCGGCAACCCCGGCCCGGCCGGCTACGGCGCCGTGGTCTTCGACGCCTCGCGCTCGGTGTTGGCCGAACGCAAGGAAAGCATCGGTATCGCGACCAACAACGTCGCCGAGTACCGCGGACTGATCGCCGGGTTGACCGCTGCCGGTGAACTCGGCGCGTCGACGGTCGACGTCCGCATGGATTCCAAGTTGGTCGTCGAGCAGATGTCCGGGCGCTGGAAGGTCAAGCACCCGGACATGATTCCGCTGCAGCGGCGCGCTGCCGAGCTGGCGACGCAGTTCTCGCGAGTGACCTACACGTGGATTCCGCGCGGCGAGAACTCTCATGCCGATCGCCTTGCCAACGAGGCGATGGACGCGGCTGCCGGCATCGAAACCGGCCCAGTCGCACCTTCGGCCCCCGCACCTGCTGCACCTGCCGCGCCGTCCGAAGAGACGTCGGAGCCGCAGATCGCCGGCTCTCCGGGATGGATCGCCACCACCGGCAAGCCGACACGAATGTTGTTGCTACGTCACGGACAGACAGCGATGTCGGTCGATCGCCGGTACTCCGGACGTGGGAATCCGGAGCTCACGGAACTGGGCCGCGCGCAGGCTGCCGGCGCAGCCGGACGCTTCGGGAACCGAGGCGGTATCGACGCCATCGTCTGCTCACCCCTCGGCAGAACCCGTGAGACGGCAGAGGCATCGGCCCGCGTGCTCGGCTTACCCGTCGTCGAGCACAAGGGTTTGATCGAAACCGATTTCGGCGACTGGGACGGACTCACGTTCCGCGAGGCAGCCGAGCGTGACCCGGACCTGCATCGCGAATGGCTCTCGGACACTTCGGTGCGTCCACCGGGCGGCGAGAGTTTCGACGAGGTACGCGAACGAGTCGTCGCCGCGCGTGACGACCTGATCTCGACCTACGGCGGCGCGACGCTGTTGGTCGTCTCTCACGTCACCCCGATCAAGACTTTGGTGCAGCTGGCCCTCGATGCCGGGCCGTCGTTGCTGTACCGGTTGCATCTGGATCTGGCGTCGCTGAGTATCACCGAGTTCTATCCCGACGGGGGAGCCTCGGTCCGGTTGGTCAACGACACGTCACACCTTCGCTGAAAGAGCCCCGACGGCTGATCAGCCTCTGATCAGATCACCAACCACAGGGCGCTCACGGCGGCGAGCAGCGTCAGCGGCGTCGTGATGACCCCGAGCAGAGTGAATGTCGCCAGCGTGGGCGGTGCGCCCGCGCTGGTGGCGACTCGTCGCCAGAGCATCGTTGCCAGTGAGCCCACGTAGGTGAGGTTGGGGCCGAGGTTGACGCCGATCAACATCGCAAGCACCAGCGCTGGAGGTGCCGCCGTTCCGAGCGCTGCGATCATCAGCAAGGTTGCCGGCAGGTTGTTGACGAGATTGGACGCAACCGCCGCTACCGCGGCGACAAAGAGCAGTGAGCCGTAGCTGGTGTCGCCTGGCAGGATCTGCGCAATCCATTCGCCCACCGGCCCGTTCGCGACTCCGGCGACGATGATTCCGAGAACCAGGACGAACGCGCAGAACCAGAGGTCGGCAGCGTAGAGCATCTTGGCGGCGGTCGTACGGTGCCGAGCCAGAGCGATCGCTCCCAGGACACTCGCACCCACCACCGCGATCCAGGCGGGCTCGATCCCGAAGAAACCCGAAACCGCGAAACCGAGCAGCGTCATTCCGATCACCGTCAGCGGCAGAATCGGCGCAGGCGCAGATCTGGCTGCCACCGGCGGTTCGGCGCTGTCGCCCCGCGCGAGTTCCGAACGGAAGAACAGTCGAAAAATCAGGTACTCGACAGCGATCGTCACGACCCACGGCAACGCCATCAATGCGGTGAAGTGCAAGAACGTCAAACCTGTTGCGGCAAACGCGATGAGGTTGGTCAGGTTGGACACCGGCAGCAGGGTCGACGCCGAATTCGACAGGTGCGCACTGGCATAGGAATGCGGCCGGGGACTTGCTCCGATGGATCGTGCGGCCGCGATCACCGCGGGTGTCAGCAGCACGACGGTGGCGTCGAGGCTCAGGACCGCCGTGGTCAGGGCGGCGGCGCCGAACACATAGATCAGCAACCGGTGTGGATCGGCGAGGGATTTTCGCTGCAGGATCTGGCTGACCCAGCGAAAGACGCCGAGAGCATCGGCGGCATGAGCGAGAACCAGCACGGCAACCAGAAAGACGACGGTGGGTGCCATGCTCGCCAGTTCGTCGCGGGCTTCGTCGAGAGTTACGACGCCGGTCAGGAGAACGACGACAGCTGCCGGCCCGGCGATGACGATCTCGGGAAGCCCGCGTGGACGCACTATCGCGAAGACGAGGACGAGGGCGACGAGCAGGATCGGTAGAAGAGTCACGCGATGGTGCTCCGTGTCGGGGCGAGCGTCATTTGAGCAGTTTGTAGAGCGTGTTCAGGTTTCGGGTTGTGGTGAACGCCTTGAACTTCGGTTTTCCGGTGTTCCTGCCGAACGCGCTCTTGACGGTCTGCCCCTTCTCGACCTCCCAGTACAGGACTCCGTCGCCTGCCGCCACACGCTCGACCGAGGCATCGAGTTGCGCTGCTGCAGTGCTCAATTCCTCCAGGATTTCCGGCTCGGAGGCAACCATCGCATAAGCATGCCAACCCTCGCGTTCGCGCTCGAACGGGTAGTTGTCCACGATCGCCTGCAGTGTCGGAAGGTCGAGGACGAACACCCAAGCCTCGTAGCCGAACTCGCGGGCAAGGGCGGATTCGATCTGTTTCTTCAGCGTCGGGATGTCGGTGCTCGGACTGTCGAACAGAACGTTGCCTGAGGCCAACACGGTTTTCACCCCTTGGAATCCGAGGTCACCGAAGACTCTCGCCAGGTCCGCCATCTTGATGTTGATGCCGCCCACGTTGATACCGCGTAGCAGGGCCACGTACCGAGTCATACGGTGACCATAGTGCCGGCCACCGACAGGCGCCCGGTAGCATACGGGGGCGGACGAGTTGGCCGGGCGGCCGCGGCTTCTGGAACCAGCGCGTATCGCGCACAGGCCTGGGGCCGAGGAAAGTCCGGACTCCACAGAGCAGGGCGGTTGTTAACGGCAACCCGAGGCAACTCGCGGGACAGTGCCACAGAAAACAGACCGCCTGCCTTTCGAGGCAGGTAAGGGTGAAACGGTGCGGTAAGAGCGCACCAGCACCTCGGGTGACCGGGGTGGCTAGGTAAACCCCGCCCGGAGCAAGGTTGAAGGTCGCATCGCTCGCGGTGCGGCTGCGCAGGTGTTCGAGGGCTGCTCGCCCGAGCCTGCGGGTGAACCGCTCGAGGCACCCGGCGACGGTGTGCCCAGATGGATGGTCGCCACTCGGCACTTCGGTGCCGCAGGACAGGATCCGGCTTACACGCCGACTCGTCCGCCCGCGATCTGCACAGTGAGAAAAAGAAGACCCCCACCGGATCGGTGGGGGTCTTCTTTGTTCGAAAAGCTGTCAGACAGGCTTGATGACCAGCAGCGTAGCCCAGTACGTTGCCGCGTCATGGCCCATGAGCGGGAGGAGGTAATCGTAAAGAATTGCGGACATGCGCACTCCATTTTCTGTTCGTAGCTTGTGTTGGGCATTCAAGCAGAACTCACCGTTCGAATGTCCGGTTCTCACCTGCCAGGCCAAGTAGAAAGAATATCAGTCTCACAGCGATCTACAAGCTTCTATCTCACTCTGATGTCACACTGTGGATATGACTGATGAAGATCGACTCTGGTACTTCGACGTGTCCGACGGTTCCGTCACGCAGGGAAAGGGTGCGTCCTCGCTGACGAGGATGGGGCCGTACCCTGATCGGGACTCTGCCGAGCATGCATTGAAGATCGCTGCCGAACGCAACAAAGCCGCCGATCGGGCAGACGAAGACTGGAACAACTGAGCCTTGGAATAACTGAGCCTTGGAACAGTCGGGACTCGAACAACTGGGACCGGTACTGCTGCTACACCGGCCCGAACCGATCATGGAGGATGCGTGCCCGCAAGTCGAATGATGGTGCAGGGAATCGACTTCGGAGTGGTTCGGGCGGAGTTCGACTTGCCAGGAGCATTCTCGGCTGCGGCGCAGGCCGAGGCCGAGAATGCCGTGGATCGTTTCGGTGCCGGGCGTGTCGACGAAACGGGTATCGCCTTCGTGACCATCGACCCTCCCGGATCGATGGACCTCGACCAGGCAGTGCACATCGAGAAGATCTCGACCGGGTACGTCGTGCACTACGCGATCGCCGACGTCGCGGCGGTGGTGACGCCGGGTGGCGCTCTCGACATCGAAACCCGCAAGCGGGGCCAAACCTTCTATCTCCCGGACGGTTCCGTCCCGCTGCATCCCCGAGCGTTGTCGGAGGGATCGGCGAGTCTGCTGCCGGACGTGGTTCGTCCCGCCGCGCTGTGGCGGATCGAACTCGACGCGCAGGCCGAGCCGACGTCGTGGCAGGTGAGACGCGCTCTGGTGAAATCCGTGGCACGTCTGGACTATTCGACCGTGCAGCGCGATGCCGACGCGGGAACCTTGCATCCGTCCATCGCCGCACTACCGGAGTTCGGACGATTGCGCAGTGCCTCGGCGGTTGCCAGGGGCGCCATCGAGCTGAAACTGCCCGAGCAGTCAGTGGTTCGGGATCAGCCGGAGGACGAGTCCTCGGCTCGCTGGCGGATCGAACTGGAGCCACGCACCGAAGCGGACGACTGGAACGCAGAAGTGTCGCTGCTGACCGGGATGTGTGCCGGCCGCATGATGATCGACGCAGGTATCGGGTTGCTTCGCACGCTGCCGCCGGCCGAGGAGTCCGCGGTTCGGACCTTGCGGAGAACTGCAGTGGCGCTGGGTATCACGTGGCCGGAGGGGCAAAGCGTCGGGCAGATTCTTGCCGGACTCGATTCCAACGAGCCGTCGACTATGGCGCTGATGTCGGTTGCGCCGTCGTTGCTGCGCGGGGCAGACTACGCGGCCTTCGACGGCCGACTACCGGAGTTGACGGTGCATGCGGGGATCGGAGCGCCCTACGCTCACGTGACTGCTCCGCTGCGCCGGCTGTCCGATCGTTTCAGCACCGAGGTGTGTCTGGCGATCACAGCTGGTACGCCGGTACCGGAATGGGCGCGCACTGCACTTCCCGAGCTGCCCGACATCATGAGTGGGTCCGACTCGCTGGCGAACAAGGTCGACCGTGCGTGCATCGATCTGACCGAGTCCACGCTGCTCGACGGCCGGGTCGGCGAGGTCTTCGACGCAGTGGTGATGCGCGCCAAGGACGGAAAGCGCTCGGCGGAAGTGTTTGTCCCGTCGGTCGCCGTGATTGCGAAATGCGTCGGAACGCCCGACGACGGTGAGCGCGCAAAGGTGCGACTCACCGCCGTCGACACCGTCAAACGGACGGTGGAGTTCACGTTCCCGGCGTAGCGAGCTACCGGTAAGAATCGGTGGCTTCCACCAAGTGATGTGCGATGCCGGGCTCCATCGCGGAGTGTCCGGCGTCGTCGACGATCACGAGCTTGGATTCGGGCCACGCCTTGTGCAGCGCCCACGCGCTGGTGGCGGGGCAGACGACGTCGTAGCGGCCCTGGACGATCGTCCCCGGAATGCCGTGCAGTGCGGAGCTTTCGCGTAGGAGTTGACCCTCGTCGAAGAATCCGCCGTTGACAAAGTAGTGGTTCTCGATACGAGCGAAGGCCAAGGCGAACCTGGTCTCGGAGTTCTGTTCGATCTTGTCCGCCTGTGGGTACAGGTAGCTCGTCGATCCTTCCCAGGCCGACCAGGCGATCGCTGCCCGGGCTGCGACGGCGGGGTCTTCGGAATGGAGCAGTTGGTGATAGACCGCGACGAGGTCTTCGCCGCGCTGCGCCTCGGGTACCGGTTCGAGGAATTTGTCCCAGCGCTCCGGGAAGATGTTTCCCGCGCCGCCGTTGTAGTACCAGTCGATCTCACTGCGACGCAGGAGGAAGATCCCGCGCAGGACCAGCTCAGTGACGCGCGTGGGAAACGTTTCGGCGTAGGCGATGGACAGCGTGGAACCCCAGGACCCGCCGAAAACCATCCACTTGTCGATCGAAAGATGTTCACGCAGGGCTTCGATGTCGGCCAGCAGCGTGTCCGTCGTGTTCACCGACAGGTCGGCGCCGTCGGCAACGTGAGGGGTGGACCGCCCGCAGCCGCGCTGGTCGAGTAGAACGATGCGGTATGCGGCCGGATCGAAGAACTGGCGTACCGCCGGTTGCGCACCACCGCCGGGGCCACCGTGCAGGAACACCACCGGCTTGCCGTCCGGATTTCCGCTGACTTCCCAGTACATGCTCTGGCCGTCACCGACATCGAGGAAGCCGGTGACGAAAGGCTCGATCGGGGGATACAAACTCCGGAGAGCCGACGGCTGCCCTGAAGTGGCTGACGTGTCGGTCATCAGAAGCCCACCAGGCCGGAGGCGAGATCGGGGATCTCGAGTGCGGAAATCGCGCCGCTCCGGACGTCGGGGCACGCGGCTGAGGTTGCCGCGTCGATGCTTTCGCGGTTCTGAGCGAGATCGAGCAGGTTGATGCCGTTCTGCGTCGCCCACGTGATGACGATCGTGTTCAGTCCGCCCTTGCCGAGCGTCGGGGTGACGGTCCGCCAGTTCTGCAGCTGCCCTTCCATATCCGAGCACAACTGCTGGACCTGAGCGTCGGTGAACGTCGAACCGGACGCGGTTGTTGCCGGCGCCGTCGTGGTGGAACTCGCGGGCGTAGTGCTGCTGGGCGCGGGAGAGTTGGTGGACCCTCCCGCGCATCCGCTCAGCACCGTGACGAGAGCTGCCGCACCGACTGCAGCTGCGGCAGTAGAACTTCGACGGTTACCGATCATTGAACGCACCCCTGGCTGGTTGAGAGACAGGCGGCGTTCGCCGGTCTCGGATCAGAAACTGTGTTCTGCGGCCGGGAAAGCGCCAGTGCGAACTTCTGATGCGTAGGCTGCGGCTGCGGAACGCAGTTCGTCACCGACGTTACCGAAACGCTTGACGAACTTGGCGGTCTTACCACTCGTGTAACCCGCCATGTCCTGCCAGACGAGTACCTGAGCGTCGCATTCGGAACCGGCCCCGATGCCGACGGTGGGGATGGTGAGTTTGCGGCTGACCTGGCCCGCAATCTCGGCCGGAACCATTTCCATGACGACGGAGAACGCCCCGGCTTCCTGGACTGCAATGGCGTCCGCCACAAGTTGCTCGGCCGCGTCGCCACGACCCTGGACGCGGAATCCGCCGAGCGAGTTCACGCTCTGCGGGGTGAATCCGACGTGAGCCATGACGGGGATGCCGGCCGAGGTGATAGCCGCGATCTGCTTGCTCATCCGCTCACCGCCCTCGAGTTTGACGGCGTGCGCGAGGCCTTCCTTCATGAACCGTGTGGCAGTCGCCAGGGCCTGCTCGGCGGAACCCTCGTAGGTGCCGAAGGGGAGGTCGGCGACGACGAGTGCGTGCGGCGCGCCGCGAACCACGCCACGCACGAGCGGGAGCAGTTCGTCGACGGTGATCGGCACGGTGGTGTCGTAGCCGTAGACGACGTTGGCGGCAGAGTCGCCGACGAGCAGCACCGGGATGCCTGCGTCTTCGAAGATGCGTGCCGTGGAGTAGTCGTAAGCGGTGAGCATCGACCAGCGTTCGCCGTTCTGCTTCATCTCGGCGAGGTGGTGAATGCGCGTCTTACGCTTCGGTGCATCGGTAGAGCTTGCAGTGGGTACAGAAACTGCACTGGGTACAGAACCGTAGAGAGGTGTTTCGGACATCGTTGTCCCTTTCTGGCCTCGAGGCCCTGAGCGTTGATCGCCTTCGGGTCCCCGGGTGTGGGTGATGACGTGTTCAGTCTGCCACCGGACATCGCCGACACGAATAGTTGACGGGGTGCAATGGGTCACATCACCGCGCGCGTATCAGGTAGGTGCCGAGACGAGGCGAACCGCTGGCTATCGCGGTTTCCTGGCACCATCGATGGCATGTCGAAGTTCGTTCGCCTCTCCGGTGCCCTCGCCGGAAGCGCAGCAGTGCTCGTGTTGGTTGTCGGTTGCACCAGTTCGGAAGGCACGCCCGAATCAGTGGAACCTGCTGGTTCTGCCGCGTCCGCGGTGCCGTCCGGCCTCGAGAAATTCTACGAGCAGACGCTCGACTGGGGTTCGTGCGACCAATTTGTCGAAGAAGGAACTGCGCCGCTGGGGCGTGGGATCGACTGCGCCGAGGTGAGCGTTCCCGTCGACTACGCGAATCCGAACGGCGACACCGCGAAGGTGGTGATCTCGCGTTCGAAGGCAACCGGCGACCGCATCGGCTCACTGTTGCTGAACCCCGGCGGGCCGGGTGGGTCCGGGCTGTCGATGGCGGCCTCGGGTTCGGGCACCGAATTGCAGGAACGTTTCGACATGATCGGCTTCGATCCGCGGGGGATCGGGGCGTCGACCCCGCAGGTTCGGTGTTTGACGCCGGAGGAGACCGACGCGGAGCGTGCGGAGGTCAACGTCGACATGACGCCGGACGGCATCGCTCTCGCCGAGGCGGACAGCAAGGACTACGCCGCCAAGTGCGCTGAGCGGACCGGTACGGAGTTCCTCGCTCATGTCGGTACCTACGAGGTGGTGCGAGATATGGACGTCATTCGGGGCGTTCTCGGCGATCCGAAGATGAACTACCTCGGGTTCTCGTACGGGACCCGGCTCGGATCCACGTACGCGGAAACCTTTCCGCAGAACGTCCGAGCGATGGTCCTCGACGGCGCGCTCGACCCCGAGCAGGATCCGGTCGACGAGGTGGTCTTGCAGGGGCAGGGCTTCCAAGGCGCGTTCGACGCCTTTGTCGCCGACTGTGTCTCGCGAACGGATTGCCCGCTGGGTGATGATCCGGCGCAGGCGCAGGCACGCTTTCAGGCACTCGTCGATCCGTTGATCGAGAAGCCGGCACAGACCACCGATCCGCGAGGGCTGAGTTATTCCGACGCGATCACGGGCGTGCAGCAGGCTCTGTATTCGCCACAGTTGTGGACGCCGTTGCGTGGGGGTCTGTCGAGTCTGGCCGACGGACGCGGCGACTCGCTGCTCAATCTCGCCGACATGTACGAAGGCCGTGAAGACGACGGCAGCTACTCCAACATCAACGACGCGTTCAACGCCATTCGCTGCGTGGACGACCCGGCAACCACCGACCGCGCCGAGGCCGGCGAATCCGACACTCGGTACCGCGAGGCGGCACCGTTCCTCGACGACGGACGGGGGACCGGTCAAGCACCGCTCGACCTGTGCGCGTTCTGGCCCGTTCCGGCAACCGGCAGCCCCCACGCGCTCGACCCCCAGGCGCTCGCTGACGCCGGTCTGCCGCAGCTGCTCGTCGTATCCACGACGCAGGATCCGGCGACCCCGTATCAGGCCGGAGTGGATCTCGCGAAGCAGTTGGGCGCCGCCCTCATCACGTTCGACGGAACCCAGCACACGGTGGTTCTGGACGGAAACTCCTGCGTCGACGATGCCGTCGTCGACTACTTCGTTTACTTGAAGGCTCCGGAAGAAGGTCTCACATGTTAGCCGGCGAGACGCCGTACGCTGCGCCTATTCGATGGTGACCAATCACTCTGTTAACCGGGACCACTGATGTAACACAGATTTAACGTGGCTTGCTTAGTCTCGCGTGCATGGATCGCCAAAAAGAATTCGTGCTTCGTACCCTGGAAGAGCGCGACATTCGGTTTGTCCGCTTGTGGTTCACCGATGTTCTCGGGTACCTCAAATCGGTGGCGATCGCCCCCGCCGAACTCGAAGGTGCCTTCGAGGAGGGAATCGGATTCGACGGTTCCGCCATCGAGGGATTCTCGCGAGTCTCCGAAGCCGACACCGTCGCTCGGCCCGACGCCTCGACATTCCAGATCCTGCCGTGGGCGCACAAGGACGGTGCGCAGCATTCCGCTCGCATGTTCTGCGACATCACGATGCCCGACGGTTCGCCGTCGTGGGCCGATCCGCGCCACGTACTGCGTCGCCAGCTGAGCAAGGCCAGCGACTTGGGCTTCAGCTGCTACGTCCACCCGGAAATCGAGTTCTTCCTTCTGGAGAACGGCCCGATCGACGGCACTCCACCGATCCCGGCCGACTCGGGCGGATACTTCGACCAGGCCGTGCACGATTCGGCTCCGAATTTCCGCCGCCACGCCATCGACGCACTCGAGTCGATGGGCATCTCGGTCGAGTTCAGCCACCACGAGGCCGCGCCGGGTCAGCAGGAGATCGATCTGCGCTACGCCGACGCACTCTCGATGGCCGACAACGTGATGACGTTCCGGTACGTCGTCAAGGAGGTCGCGATCGGTGAAGGCGTCCGGGCGAGCTTCATGCCCAAGCCGTTCAGCGATCAGGCCGGCTCCGCGATGCACACCCACATGAGCCTGTTCGAGGGCGACACCAACGCCTTCCACAATCCGGACGATCCGATGCAGCTCTCCGAGACCGGCAAGGCGTTCATCGCCGGCATCCTCGAGCACGCCAACGAGATCAGTGCGGTCACGAACCAGTGGGTCAATTCGTACAAGCGACTCGTCCACGGGGGAGAGGCACCCACTGCCGCGTCGTGGGGCCCGTCCAACCGATCGGCTCTCATCCGCGTCCCGATGTACACGCCCAACAAGGCGTCGTCACGTCGCGTCGAGATCCGTAGCCCAGACTCGGCTTGCAACCCGTACCTGACTTTCGCGGTCCTGCTTGCTGCCGGTCTTCGCGGCATCGAGAAGGGCTACACCCTGCCGCCCGAGGCAGAAGACGACGTGTGGTCGTTGACCTCCGCCGAGCGTCGCGCCATGGGTTACAAGGAACTGCCGAGCAACTTGGACAGCGCTCTGCGCGAGATGGAGAAGTCGGAACTGGTGGCCGAAGCACTCGGCGAGCACGTCTTCGATTTCTTCCTGCGCAACAAGCGTCGTGAGTGGGAGGAATACCGCAGCCACGTGACGCCGTTCGAGCTCAAGACCTACCTCGGTCTGTGACGGTGAAACCGCCCGCTGCGAGATCAGCAGTTCCAGGACCGGGTCGTCTCGGGCTGGTCGAGCCCACCGCCGCCGACGAGTTGCGTCAGCTCGGTTGGGTCGACGCCGAGAGCATCGAACTCTTGTGGTCGCTTTCGCGTGCCGCGAACGCCGATCTAGCTCTGCGCACTCTTGTGCGGATCAAGGACGGGCTCGGCGACGGGTGGCGTGAACTCGATCAGGCAGTGCGCAAGGACAAGAGCCTGCGCGGCCGTTTGTTCGCGCTGGTGGGTGCATCGTCGGCATTCGGCGATCACCTGGCCGCGGATCCGATCGGCTGGAAACTTCTCGACGGCACAGCTCTGCCGACCAAAGACGAGGCGACTGCGGCCTTGCTCAAGGCCGTGGGTGCCACGCTCGACGAGGGTGCCACCGAAGGCTCACTGACCTACCGCGCCACCGTGACCGGACCGGAAGCTGTTGTTGCTCTGCGTAAGAGCTACAAGGATCAGCTGATGCTTGTGGCCGCGGCTGATCTTGCGGCGACCGTCGAGAACGAACCGGTGGTGCCGTATCAGACTGTGGGGCATCAGCTTTCCGACCTGGCTGACGCTGCGCTGACCGCTGCACTCGCGGTAGCCATCGCAACGGTGTGCCCTGAGGGCAGTTGTCCGATCCGGCTCGCAGTCATCGCCATGGGCAAATGTGGTGCGCGCGAACTGAACTACGTCTCCGACGTCGACGTCGTGTTCGTCGCCGAACCGGCCGACGCGACGGCCAGTCGCGTTGCCGGTGAGATGATGCGTATCGGAACCTCCGCATTCTTCGAGGTCGATGCTGCGCTGCGTCCCGAAGGTAAGCGCGGAGAACTGGTTCGCTCGCTCGAATCCCACATCACGTACTACAAGCGTTGGGCCAAGACCTGGGAGTTCCAGGCGCTGCTCAAGGCTCGTCCGATGACGGGCGACATGGAGCTCGGTCGCCAGTACTCCGAGGCGATGAGCCCGATGGTGTGGATCGCCTCCGAGCGCGAGGACTTCGTCCCCGAAGTTCAAGCCATGCGTCGACGCGTCGAGGAAATGGTTCCCCCCGAACTGCGTGAGCGCGAACTCAAACTCGGCCGCGGAAGTTTGCGCGACGTCGAATTCGCCGTCCAACTCCTGCAATTGGTGCACGGGCGCGCTGACAGTTCGTTGCATGTCCAGAGCACCGTCGATGCACTGACTGCATTGGCGGCGGGTGGATACGTCGGCCGCGACGACGCCGCCAACCTGACTGCGTCGTACGAATTCCTGCGTCTGCTCGAGCACCGTCTGCAGTTACAGAAGCTCAAGCGCACACACACCCTGCCGCCGCCGGACGACGAGGAAGCGCTGCGTTGGCTGGCCCGCGCCGCGCACATGCGACCCGACGGTCGTCTGGATTCCCTGGGAGTCCTGCGCGCCGAGATCAAGCGGAATTCGCATCGGATTCGCCGCCTGCACGCCAAGTTGTTCTACCGCCCGCTTCTCGAATCGGTGGCGCGGATGGACAAGGAAGCACTGGTCCTGGGGCCAGAAGCCGCGGTTCGCCAGTTGGCCGCTCTCGGTTACACGGCACCCGAGCATGCTCTCGGGCATCTGACTGCACTGACGAGTGGCGCTTCACGCAAGGGTCGCATTCAAGCGCTCCTGTTGCCGACTCTGCTCGAATCACTCGCGGACACACCGGATCCCGATGCCGGTCTGCTCGCCTACCGCAGGCTCTCGGACGCGCTCGTCGACCAGACGTGGTTCCTGCGCCTGCTCCGCGACGAGGCTGCGGTGGCCGAGCGTCTGATGACCGTGCTGGGCTCGTCGGCGTACCTACCCGACCTGCTCATCAAGGCTCCCGACGTGATTCGCTTGTTCGCGGATTCGCCGAGTGGACCGCGCCTGGTCGAGCCGAAGCCCGAGGACGTCGCTCGCGGAATACTCACCGCCTCCGGCCGACACAGTGATCCCAATCGTGCTGTTGCCGCGGCCCGCTCGCTGCGGCGACACGAACTTGCGCGCATCGCTTCGGCCGACATCCTCGGCATGCTCGATGTTCCTGCAGTCTGCAAGGCGCTGTCCTCGGTGTGGGCCGCGGTGCTCAATGCATCGCTCTCCGCGGTGATCAAGGCCAGCGTCACCGAACTCGGGACCGAGGCGCCGGCCAGTTTCTCCGTCATCGGCATGGGCCGACTCGGCGGCGGCGAACTCGGCTATGGATCCGATGCGGACGTGCTGTTCGTGTGCGAACCCCGCGAGGGCGTCGACGAGACCGTTGCGGTCAAGTGGGCCAACAGCATTGCCGACAAGGTGCGCAAGCTTCTCGGGGCACCGAGCACGGATCCTCCGCTCGAAGTCGACACCGGATTGCGTCCGGAAGGCCGCAACGGGCCGATGGTTCGCACGCTCGAGTCGTACGACGCGTACTACGCGAAGTGGGCTCAGGCGTGGGAGATTCAAGCGCTGCTTCGTGCGCACCCGGTTGCCGGTGATCCTGAACTGGGACTGCGGTTCCTGCACATGATCGACAAGACGCGCTACCCCGAAGGCGGCGTCAGTGACGCGGCGGTGCGCGAGATCCGGCGCATCAAGGCGCGAGTCGATTCCGAAAGGCTTCCTCGCGGAGCCGATCCGGCGACGCACACGAAACTGGGTCGCGGCGGCTTGGCCGACATCGAGTGGACTGTGCAATTGCTGCAGCTGCGCCACGCGGACAAGATCGAGTCGCTGCACAACACGTCGACGCTCGAGACTCTCGACGCCATCGGCGCCGCGGAACTGCTCAGCGAAGGTGACGTCGAACTGCTGCGTGACGCCTGGATCACCGCGACGAAGGCACGCAACTGCCTCGTTCTGGTGCGGGGCAAGCCGACAGATCAGCTTCCCGGCCCTGGCCGTGTCCTCGCGGCGGTGGCGCAGGTCGCTGGATACGGCGACGACGCAGGGGAGTTCCTCGACAACTACCTGCGCATCACGCGTCGGGCAAAAGCTGTGGTGGAGAGGGTCTTCGGCGGCGAGTAGCGCTCTCGGTCAGTCCTGCCGAATCGCCGCATTCGCGGCGAACTTGCGGACTTCGGCGTTCTGCCACACGTGGGCGGGAACGCCGCCGCCGAGTAGCTCGCGTGCGAGCGCAGGTTGCCCGCCGATCGGTACGTCGCTGCCGGCGATGATCATGTTGCCGTAGCGGCGGCCCTTGAGCATCGCGGGATCGGCGATGATCGCCATGTGTTCGAACTGTGCGCCGATGGTTGCGGCCTCGCTGCGCGCGCCCTGGAGATCCGGGGTGTCGCCGCAGTTGACGATGTAGATGCCGCCCGGTGCGAGCACGCGTCGTACGTGGGTGGTGAATTGCGCCGTCGTCAGTGGTGTCGGAGTTGTGCTGCCGGCGAAGACATCTCGAATCACGATGTCCCGGGTGGACTCGGTGAGAGTTTCGGTGACGGCGCGGGCTTCTCCGACGCGGATGCGCAGAAGAGGCGCGCGCGGGAGGTCGAACCAATCGCGTACGAGTTCCGCCAGAGCACCGTCGATTTCGACCACCACTTGACGCGCGTCAGGGTACGTGGCGGCGAAGTATCTGGCCATGGAGCAGGCGCCACCGCCGAGATGAAGCACCCGCAGGCGCTCGGCCTTGTCACGTTCGGAATCGACCAGATGCGCGATCCACCGCATGTACTCGAAATCGAGCACCGTGGGATCCGCGACGTTCACGTGGGAACTGGGCACTCCGTTGATCTGGATGATCCAACTGTCATCGGAGTACTGATCGCGGACAAGCTCGCACGTCCCGGTATCGATCGGAAAAGTGCCGGCGACGGGACCGGACTCGCCTCGCTCGGGAGTACTGCTGCGAGTTCTGGTCTTGCGAGTTCCCTTGGCCACTGTGTCCATGTTAGCCGTGCGCCTTTCTGGTAGAGGCGGCTACCAAAAAGGCACACGGACCGACGGTATTCTCGGGCTACTTCAGGCACACTCGTACATGGAGTGTGATCGGCGACACAAATGCCGGCGCGTTCTTTCGTCGTCCGTGCATCACGAAGAATTTCGAGGAGTGCAGGTGAAGGTCAAGGCAGCGGTAGTCAAGGCGCCAGGTCAGGCGTGGGAGATCGAAGAGGTCGAGCTGGGGGACCCGGTCTCGGGTGAGGTGCAGGTCCGACTCGCCGCATCGGGGCTGTGCCATTCGGACGAACATTTGCGTACGGGCGCCAGCCCGCTGCCCTTCTACCCGGCCCTGGGCGGGCACGAAGGAGCCGGAGTGGTGACGAAGGTCGGACCGGGTGTCGCGAGCGTCGAAGAAGGCGACCACGTGGTTCTCGCCTTCATCCCGGCGTGCGGACGTTGTCCGTCCTGTGCGAAGGGTCTGCAGAACATCTGCGACGAAGGAGCCGGCCTGTTGACCGGGCAGGCGATCTCCGACAAGACGTACCGCGTCACCCTCGACGACGAGCCGGTCATCCAGATGTGCCTGCTCGGAACATTTTCGCCGTACGTGACCGTCAACGAGGCGTCGGTGATCAAGATCGAGAAGGACATCCCGCTCGACAAGGCGGCCTTGCTCGGCTGCGGTGTTGCCACCGGTTGGGGATCGGCCACCGCGATCGGTGGAGCCAAGGTCGGCGACACGGTGGTGGTCGTCGGCGTCGGCGGCGTCGGAATCAACTCGGTGCAGGGTGCGGCGTCCGCCGGAGCACGATTTGTGATCGCGATCGATCCCGTCGAGTTCAAGCGCGACAAGGCAAAGGAATTCGGCGCCACACACACTTTTGCCTCCCTCGAGGAAGCGCTACCGGTGATCGGCGAGATCACCTGGGGCAAGATGGCCGACGTCACCGTGATCACCGTGGGCGAGATTCACGGCGACATCATTCAGCCCGCGCTCAGCGCGACGGGCAAGGGTGGCCAGGTCGTGGTCGTCGGAATGGGGCATTACGCGGATTCGCAGGTGACGCTCAGCCTCTTCGAGCTGACCCTTCTGCAGAAGCGTTTGCAGGGAGCCATCTTCGGCGGGGTAGGGCCACGGTCCCAGATTCCCAAGTTGCTCGATCACTACCGAAGCGGCGCACTCAAACTCGACGAGTTGGTGACCAAGACTTACAAGCTCGAGGAGATCAACGAGGGGTACGCCGACATGCTCGAAGGAAAGAATCTGCGCGGGATGATCGTCTACACGGAGGATGATTACTGATCATTTCCCTTTGACTGAAGGCTCCGGCCCGGCACCACGCTTCGTGGTGTCGGGCCGGAGTCTTCTGCCCCCACGCACATTTCTGTCGATCGATGAGTCGACTGCCCCCGTAGTGGGCACTCGCAGAGTGAGGAAACCGGGCACCGTGTCCGGATCTCAGTCCACGACTCGACAGAGAAGAGCAGAGCATGCCCTACATCACCACCTCCGACGGAACCGAGATCTACTACACCGAGCACGGCGTCGGTCGGCCGATCGTCCTCAGCCACGGGTGGCCGCTGAGTTCTGACGCGTGGCAGGTCGAGATGAAGTTGTTCGCCGACGCCGGATACCGGACCATCGCGCACGATCGTCGAGGACACGGTCGCTCGTCGAAGACGTACACCGGCAACGACATGGATACATATGCCAAGGACCTGGCTGAGCTGATCGACACACTCGACCTGAAAGACCTGGTCCTGGTTGGCCATTCGACCGGCGGCGGGGAAGTGGTCCGGTACGCGGCGCAGCACGGCAAAGGGCGCGTGGCCAAGGTGATCACCGCCGGCGCCGTACCGCCGATCATGGTCAAGTCGGACGGCAACCCCGAAGGCACACCGATCGAGGTCTTCGACGGCATCCGTGAGGGAGTTCTGCGAGACCGATCGCAGTTCTACAAGGATCTCAGCGAGAGCTTTTACGGCGCGAACCGCGAAGGTGCCGACGTCTCGCAAGGGGCGAAGGACGACTTCTGGCGGCAAGGTATGTTGGTCAATCTCGCCGCGGCCTACGACTGCGTCAAGGCATTCTCGGAGACGGACCAGACCTCCGATCTCGAAGCCATCGACGTTCCGTTCCTCATCGCTCAGGGCGACGACGATCAGATCGTGCCGATCGGCGCAGCGGCCGAGAAGGCGATCAAGCTGGTGAAGAAGGGCACGCTGAAGGTGTATCCGGGCGCACCTCACGGCATCTACGGCTCATATCAGAAGACACTGGACCAGGACATTCTCGCGTTCATCGAGGACTGACGTCAGCGAGGCGGAAGGACCGGAGTCGAAAGGACCAGAGTGGGAAGGATAAAATTGCCATGTCTACACACGTTGCCTCACTATGCAATGGCCCCAGTGTCTTCGAGAACGAACTTGGGTCGATCTCGCAACTCGACACGAGTTCGTTGCCGATCCTGTCCGGTCTGTCGATCAAACGAATTGTTCTCGGTCCCGGCGCGATCCGTGAACCACAATGGAACGTCAACGCGAACCAGATCGCCTACGTCACCAGCGGAACCGTGCTCGTCTCGATGCTGGGCAATGCTGACGAGTTCGCCAGCTTCGTGGTGCGAGCGGGGCAGATGTATCACGTCGAATCCGGCGCGATTTATCACATCGAGAATGTCGGAGAGGAGGAGGCGGAGATCATCGCCGCCCTGCGAACTTCTCTCCCGCAGCACTTTTCGTTGCAGAGTAGCGTCAGCGCAATGTCGAACGCGGTGCTCGGCAACACGTACGATCTCGCCGCATCGGCCTTCGACGTCTTCGGTAGAGCCGATGCGTCCCAGATAGTTCGGCGGGACGGCGCCGCCGTCGTTCCCGATACCGCCGGCCTTCCCAACGCGCATCTCTTCGATCTCGAAGGCCAGATCGCGCCTCTCGCATATCCGTACGGACAGGCGAAAGTGGCGCGCAAGCAGTATTGGGCGGCGCTGGAGGATCTTTCGATGTACTCGTTGACTATTCGCGAGAGTGGGATGCGTGAGCCACACTGGCATCCCGTCACTGCCGAAATGGGATACGTGCATCGTGGTCACGGGCGGATGACGGTCCTCGATCCGGACGGTTCGCTCGACACCTACCTACTGGAGCCTGGTCAGGTGTATTTCGTTCCGCGTGCCTATCCCCATCACATCGAGGTTCTAGGTGACGAGGACATCAACTTCCTCATCTTCTTCGACCAGCCGACGCCGGGCGACATAGGCTACCGTGCAACGGCTTCCGCGTTCTCACGCGGCGTTCTCTCGGCCTCGTTCGGTGTTCCGGAACGGGAGCTGCCGCACTTTCCCTTCACCCCGATCGATCCGCTCATCGTCTCGCGGATCAATCCGATCGACCGCCAGCACTGACCGGCAAGGACGCCCATCATGACCACCACGCTCACCGTGACCGATCACGGGACGACGCTCGACTTCACGTACGAGGACGCCCTCCGCTATCACGGTCCGCAGGCCCCGGGTGGCGTGGCGCATGCCTACAAGGTTCTCGAGCGCGCTCTCGGTGTGCTCGGCGGGGAAGGCTCCGTCGAGCGTCGCGAGTTGGTCGTCACCACTGCACACGGCGGACCAGGAGTGCGCGATGCGTTCGAGCTGGTCACGCGCGCAGTGGCCGAGGGGCGGTACACCGTTGACAGTTCCCTGGCCCGGCCAGAACGAGGAAATACGCTCGCACTGTATGTCTTTCGGGTCGGCTATCGCGGCGCGAGCGCCACGCTGACTGTTCGGGAGGGATTTGTCGTCGACGAGTTGATCACTCTCTCCCGCAAGACTGACCGGACAGTCGAAGACGAGTCACGGCTGACAGTGCTCAAACAGGAGATGGCGGACCGAGTGATGTCGAGCCCGGCCGAGAGCGTGTACGACGTCGAGATCGGCACGCTCCCCGCCTGACTGACGGCGGCGTAGGCGTCAGTGTGCAGAAATCTGGGCTGTCTGAAGTCAGCGGCTGGCGAACATCCTTATTCGTTGGTCGCGGCTGCGCTCGAGATGGTTGCGCATGTGACCACGTGCGGACGATTCGTCCCGGGCGCGGATGGCGTTCAGGATCTCTTGATGCTCCGAATTGAGCAGGTCAGGTTCGCCGTAGTTCGACGGCGGGCCGCTGTCGTAGATTCGCAGTTGGGTGGTGAGGCGGATCAGCAATGAGGTGATCGTGGAATTGTGGGCGGCCTGCCAGAGGGCCTCGTGAAACTTGAAGTTTCCGGCACGAACCTCGGTGCCTTCTGTTGCAGTGCAGCAGAACTCGTGCAATCCGTCCAGGCGGGCAAGGTCGAGATCGCTGTGGCGGAGTGCGGCGGCGCCGGCGGCTTCCGATTCGAGGGCAACCCGCGCTGCGTAGATTTCGATGACGTCTTCGGGAGTGCCGGAGCGGACACGAAAACCGCGGGCGGCTCGTTCGAGTAGACCGTCGTGCGCGAGCCAGTTGAGTGCCTCGCGGATCGGGGTACGCGATGCGCCGTACGATTCGCACAATTGAGTCTCGTGCAGCGGAGAGCCCTGGGGGAACTTGCCGGCCAGGATGTCGGCTCGCAGGCGTAGGTACTGCCGCGAGGTCTGATCGGACCGGCCCAGCGCAGCCTCTGGCACCAGCAGATCGGTGGTGCTCGTATCGGCGTCGAGATCCATGTGTCCTCATTCCTGTGCATGCAAGCAGAGCGCGTTCGATTATGCCATCGGCGACGAGTGAGTACTTGCGTATACGCTAGTACTCATTTAGGTTCGTGCTTGTTCGTTTCCGAGGGAGAGGGTCCGAAGTGGTTGGAGAGACCGCGTCGCCGCTGGTGAGTGCTGCTGAACTCGACGCGATGCTGCGCGAGGGAGGCGTCGCTGTGCTCGACGCGACGGTTCATTTTCCTCCCGCGCGATTTGACGGCGACTATCGCCCGGAGTCCGGGTACGACGGCTGGGTTTCCTCGCACATCCCGGGTTCCCGACACGTCGACCTCATGGACGTCTTTTCCGAAAGGGAAGCGGCGCTGCATTTCACACGCCCGTCAACGGAGCAGTTGATTTCCGATCTCCAATCCAGTGGTATCGAACCGGGTGCGACAATCGTGATCTACGACCAGGGTTCGACCACCTGGGCATCACGGCTCTGGTGGGTGTTTCGCAACGCCGGCATCGAAGCAAGGGTCCTCGACGGTGGCCTCGCCGAATGGACTCGATGCGGCTTCGCCCTCGCGAGCGGCGACGACGTCACCCACACGTCGGCGTCGAAGCGTTGGAGTGTGACGGACCTCGGCCTGTGGGTCGATCTACCTCGCGTTGTCTCACTGTCCTCAGGAGAAGAAGCCGGAACGCTGGTGTGCGCGCTGGCGCCTGAGCAGTACGAGGGAACGGAGAAGACGCGATATTCGCGACGCGGACATATTCCGTCAAGTGTGAATCTGTCTGCGAAGGGTCTTCTCGACGCCGATGCCCGGATGCTTCCGGCGGACGATGTTCGGTCGAAATCTGCTGACGTTCTACCACCCGTCGCTGAACCTGTCGTGATCTATTGCGGCGGTGGAGTTTCGGCGTGCCTGACAGCACTCGCACTGATCCGCGGCGGCTATGAGGACGTCAAGGTCTACGACGGTTCGTTGGAGGAATGGACTGCAGATCCGACTTTGCCGATGGTTGTCGGCGGTGAGCCCGGCGGCGCGCTTGCGGATGTTCGATGTCCGCGGTCCTGAATCGCCGCAGTCCTAAATTACCTCCCGTTCTGAAGGAATTCTCATGTCTGACACTGTCTCTGTCGAAACCGTCGCGTCGGCGATCGACGCACTCCGCGATCAGGTACCGCTCGTCCAGTCGCTGACCAACATCGTTTCTGCGAACTTCTTGACCAATGTTCTGCTCGCTGCCGGCGCAAGCAACGCTCACATCGACAACGTTCACGAAGCCGGTGGGTTCGCTGCCGTCGCCGGGGGAGTGCTCGTCAACCTCGGGACGCCGGACGACGGGACTGCCGAAGCCTTCCTGGTAGCAGCAGAAGCGGCGCGAACTGCGGGTACGCCATGGGTTTTGGATCCCGTCGGTGTCGGTGGACTGCCCTGGCGGAGCGGTATCGCTGTGGACTTGTTGTGCTTTCACCCCAACGCCATCCGAGGGAACGCGTCGGAGATCATCGCTCTGGCCGGACTCGGCGGTGACACCCGCGGCGTCGACAGTGCCTCCGATTCCGCCGACGCGGTGCCCGCCGCTCTGTCACTCTTGAAGCATGCGGATGCCGTGTCGGCATCCGGACCGGTCGACTACATCGTCGGCCGCGATGCGGGCGGTGACACCCAGGGCATCCGAGTCTCCGGTGGCAGCGCGCTGTTGCCGCGCGTGACCAGTACCGGTTGCTCTCTGGGCGGTCTTGTCGCCGCATACCTCGCCGTCACGTCGACCGCGCTGGACGGATTGGTTGCCGCGCACACGCATGTTGCCGTGGCATCGGAGATCGCCGAGGAAAATGCCTCGGGCCCCGGTTCTTTCGCGGTCGCATACCTCGACGCGCTCTACAGCGTGAATGCGGACACCATCCGTTCGCGTGCCCGAATCGAATCGTTCGACCTGCCGGCTGGAGTGCAGAACTGATGGGCATCAAGACATTCTGGTATCTCACCCAGGCAGACGGGGACTACCCGTGGAGCCCCGGTGGGCTGTTCCCCGTGGACGGGGCCAGGCAGATCGAGCTCGCGAAGACCATCGACGACGGCGGATTCGAAGGTGCGCTTGTTGCCACCTGGCCGAACGATCCGTTCATCTCGGCGACGTGGGCGGCAGCGCACACCACGCGCATGAAGTTCCTCGTCGCCGTCTACGCGAACATGACGCCGGCGCGACTGCTGGCGGAGAAGGCATTGACTTTCGACGCCTTCAGCGGCGGCCGACTGTTGATCAACTCGGTCAACGGACGCGAGAACATCCTGACCAAGTACGACATGAACGTGCCCCACGACGAGCGTTACGAGTTGGGGGAACAGTACTGGGCGGACTTCCGCCGCATCTACGCCGAAGGCACGGAGTCGAACTTTTCCAACACACCACTGCGTATCGATGCGCCCGCTGGGCATCAGGTTCCGCTGTGGGGTACCGGTGATTCGCCTGCAGGCCTGGCGAATTCAGGCAAGGTGCTCGACACCTACTTGGCGATGCTGCGCGAGACTTCGTTCATCGAAGACAAATTCTCTGCCGCACGGGCGGCGGCGGAGGCAGCCGGGCGCGAGTTCACCGACTTCGGTGCGCTCACCGGTGTGATCGTTCGCCCCACCAAGGCGCAGGCGCACGACCGGTTCCGTTCGTTGTTCGAGAAGACGGGCGTCGAGCAGATCGCTCATGTCTTGGACAACGCAGTGCGTCGTCGTACTCAGGGGAAGCAAGACCTCAAGACCTTCACCGCCCGCGACGCTCAGCGACAGGGTTGGGCGGACAAGATTGCCTCCGGCCGACTTCCGGAACCGGAGGAGTTGTACGTCGGTGACGGGCTGTACGCGGGTATCACGGCGTGGTCACCCCTCGACATCTTCGGCACCGGGTCATCGGCCGTGTACTACGTCGGCGATCCGGATTCGATCACGGACTCGGTACGCACGCTTCGCAGCCGAACCGGTTTGACTGCACTGATCCTGGCAGGTTGGCCTCTGATCGAGGAAGCGAAGTGGGTTGCGGAGCATCTTGTTCCGCGATTCGACGAACTCAGCTGACGGCGCGCCGCAAGACAGTGGCACCCAGACCTAGAACGTCGCGGAGAAATGCTGTGGCAGTGTCGATTTCAGACGCAGTACATTCGAGAAGGATCTTGACTTCCACGTCCTTCTTGACGATGTCGGCAACAACGGCCACGGCGACAACACCGTTGCCGACGGCCGAGCCTCGGAACAGATCGATCCCGTCGCCGTCCGCGCTGACCGTGCCGTCGAGATAGCCGTAGTCGAGCGGATAGATCGCATCGGGGTACCGCGGGTGTGCCGACCCTCGGGGGCGATCGATCACGACAGCTGACGTGGCAGCCAGGTGATCGAGGGCGGCGAACAGTTCTTCACTCATCGTTACCGGTGCTCGCGCAGTAGCTGAGTCGGTGTCAGGCCTGCCAGTGCACGCGTATCGCGTGCGAGGTGGGCTTGGTCGGCGTAGCCGGCGCGACCGGCCAGCGACGACAGCCTGAGATTTGCGCCGCGGCTGAGAGTCAACACGTCCTGCATTCGTTGCACCTTCTGAATCAGTTTGGGGGACAGCCCGACCGCCGATGTGATCGATCGTCTGAAATGACGTTCGGAAACACCGAGGTCTGCAGCAATCTCTCGTATCGGCGTGGAAGGGGAGGAGATGAGCGCGGAGTAACCACGCTCGATTCCGTGGTCGGGTTCCAGTCCGCGCCACAACTGGCCCAGTAGGTGAGCGTCGACTGCCTCGTGGCTCAGGGCGTCGGCAAGTACCCGCGCTTGTCTGGAAGTGAGGATGTCGTCGAAGGCGATCTTCGAATCCTGCACCGCGTCGGCAGCTGTGCCGAGCAGGCTCCGCAGAGCCGGTGGATTGATCCGGATGCCCCACATGGTTGTACCGGCGGCGACCGAAACCAGATCGGCACCGGTGGCAGGTCCGACGAGCCACGACTTTCCGGTGCTGTCGACGATGAAGTCGGCGCAGAGATCGGGAAGAATCCGCTTTGCTTCCGTGGGCGTATGGGCTTCGCTGGTGCTTTTCCACGTGCAACTGAAGAGGCCGGCCGAACCGGTGATCCGAGTCTCGACATAGGTGTGGCCGTTTTGTTCAAGACTCGACGCTACCGTCCGACTACCGTCGAGAGCGAGGGTGTCAGTGCCGGTCATCAGATCATCGTCACACACTCGCCGATCACTTCTCGACCCGAAACAGGAGAAATACCGTGTCCGTCTCTCCGAGACTCGATCTCGTCGGAATCGTCACCAACGATCTCGCGCGTTCCCTCGCGTTCTACCGAACCCTCGGGCTCGACATTCCGGAAACACCCGCTGACGCTCCGCATGTGGAGTTCACTTTCGACCGTGGGCTTCGGCTGGCCTGGGACGCGCTGTCCACCATCGCGAGCTTCGATCCGGACTTCGCTGTCGGGGAAGGTCGACACCCCGTCGCTTTGGCCTTCGATTTCGGGACTCCCGCCGCAGTAGACGAGGCGTATCAGCGCATGACAGCCGACTTCCCCGGGCACAAGGCGCCCTTCGACGCCGTATGGGGGCAGCGTTACGCCGTTCTTCTCGATCCCGACGGCAATACCGTGGATCTCTTTGCCGCGCTCTGAATTCCAACGACGCAGGCCCCGAACGAATATCGGTCGGGGCCTGCGGTTGTCGGTGATCGAGTCGTTGTCAGTTCACCAAGCGTTCAGGGTGTCGAGGATCTGGCCTCGGGCCTTCCACAGTTCTGCACCCCAGTACGGCCACGAATGAGTGCCGTTGGCCGGGAAGCTGTACGTTGCCGGAATTCCCAGGGAGTTCATGCGCAGTTGGAATGCCCGTGAGTTCATCAAGGCAAGGGCCTCGAGCCCGATGGCACTACCGGTATTCACGAAGTCGACGGGCCGACGCGGTTGATCGAACTGCCCGGGCAGGCCGCTCGCAGCGGAGATGTACAGCGAGAGCCCAGCCAGTTCGGGTGCAAACACGAAGGGATCGTTGCGGAGCCAAGCGGGGTTCCACGGCGGTCCCCACATTGCATCGACATTGAAGGACCCGGCGCTGACCATGGCCACCCGGATCGCCTCACGCATGCCTGGAGCTGAGATGTTGAGGTATCCCGAGAGCGAACCGGCGAACTTGAACTGATCGCGGTGGTAGGCGGCTAGCGTCAGTGCCGCGCTGCCACCCATGGACAGTCCGAGCACGCCGTTGTTGGTTCGGGAGACGCCGCGCGATTCCAGATAGGCGGGAAGTTCCTGGGTGAGGAAGGTTTCCCATTTGTACGTGACCGGCTGGCGATTCAAATTGCTGTTCGCATACCAGTCGGAGTAAAAGCTGGACTGCCCGCCGACCGGCATGACCAGCGTGACGTTGTCGCCGCGATACTGCTCGAGAGCGTTGGTCTCGAAACTCCATGCGTTTCGGTCGTCGCGTGCTCGTAGGCCATCGAGAAGATAGAGCGCCGCGTTGCCGCCGCGCGAAGCCCACTGGATCTGAACCTTGATCGGTCCCATCGACGAGTCTACGAACACTTCCTCGTAGCCACCGGCCGGGGCGGTACGCGCGGGCGCTGCGGTCGCTACCGATCCGCTGATCAGGCCTGCGGTCAGGGGGAGTGCGAGTGCTGTCGCTGCGAGGCCCAGGATCCGACGCTTGATTCGTTTCGAAATACGGTTTCTCGAAAGATCCGGGTTCGAAATATCTGGGTTCTTCGCCAAATCTGTGTGAGCCTCGTGCATGTATCACTCCCGCCCCAAAGGTGCTTGCACACCGAAATCCGACCGAGCCCCCCGAGGCGCGGAATTCCTTATGACACTAAGTGGTCTGTATTGACCTCGACGGCACCGTTACCGGTTCGTTATCAAACTGGTCCGATTTACCGTAATGCCGTCAGGCGTCGTCGACCGGAGGTTGTGCCACGATTTGCCAACCTCCACGAATCAGGTGTTCACGTACCCGAGCGACGTCCGATTCGTGCGGAATATCGTCGGTGACCTTGGTGATGAGGACGCCGATGTCGATCGGATCGACCGAACCGGGAAAGTCGATCGGATCGACCGGAAGCGGAAAGCCGGCGACGAGATCGTCAGCAAGAACGGCGATCTCGTCGTCGGACAGTTGTCGCCGGAGCAGGGCCATCAAAGGGACGTAGTCCTGCTCCGGCACACCGTTCGGATACCCGGCACGCAGCCAGCCGAGTATCGAAGCCAGAAGTGGTGGAAGACTCAACGAATCGAGCTTCAGTGGTTGTCGAGATCAGCGAGGGGCCACCCGGCGGCAGCAAGGACGGAGGCAACGCGCGCGATGTCCTCGTCCGAGGGAGTCTGGCTCGTCAGATCGGCGATCTGAGCGCTGATCTCGTCGCTCGAGATCACCTGGTCGCTGTTGACGTCGCTCAGTTCTGCGAGTGCAGCGCCGATGGCAATGTCTCGAATTTGCGCGTCCGAGAGTTTGCGTCGTAGCAATGCGACCAGCGGAATGCGGTCCTTGGGCGGTATGCCTTCGGGGTAGCCGGCGCGAAGCCAGTCAAGAATGGATTGAGGAAGGGATGGAGTCGGTGCAGTCACGGTGATGTCTTTCCGCTCGTGAGGGCGCACGGGATCAGAAGATCTCGATGCCGAATGTGTGGCTGAGGAAGCCCTGCATGATGAAGAGGATTCCGGTGACGATCGCGATGAGCACGACCGCGAAGCACACCACTGCGCCTGCCACGGCCAACGGACTGCGAGCCGCGACGGCAGTGCTCCCGCCGCCACTGCCACGTTGTCCGGCGTCGAGCGACTTCAGGCCGATTGCGAAGATCGCCGGTAGTCCGGCGCCCAGCAGGAGGCCGACCAGTACGACCTGCCAGAGCGAGTCGACGGTGTTTTTCAAGATATCCATGTCGATTCCCTCTTTCAGGCTTTGGCGTCGGTGGTGACGCGGGCGTCCGGACCGGGGACCTCTGCGGGTACCAGGCCGCCGTCCCACTCGGCGTTGACGTTGCTCGGATCGATGGGCTCCTTGCGGGAGCGCAGGTACATCCAGCCGGCCAACGCGATGAGCACGGCGAAGACGACCAGGACACCGGGCAGGCCGCCGACGATGTCGGCCAGTCCCCAGCACAGAGCGCCGACGATTGCAGCGGACGGAAGAGTGATCAACCAGGCGACCGCCATACGTCCGGCTACGCCCCAACGAACTTCGGCGCCCTTGCGTCCCAGACCGGTTCCCATGATGGAACCCGTCGCCACATGGGTGGTGGAGAGCGGAAGGCCGAGGTGGCTGGAGGTGAGAATGATTGCAGCAGAGGATGCTTCGGCTGCCATGCCTTGTGGTGCGGCAATCTCGACAAGTCCCTTGCCGAGAGTGCGGATGACTCGCCAACCGCCGAGGTAGGTTCCGGCAGCGATCGCGAGCGCACAGGTGAGCTTGACCCAGAACGGCATGTCCGCGTCGGCGGAAATGGTTCCGTGGGCGACCAGGGCAAGGAAGATGACGCCCATGGTCTTCTGAGCGTCGTTGGTGCCGTGTGCGAGGGAAACGAGTGAAGCCGAACCGATCTGGCCGAGTCGGAAACCTTTGTCCTTGGTTTCTTCTCCGACGTTGGAGGTGATGCGGTAGATGAGCCAGGTGCCGGCCGCGGCAACCAAGCCGGCCACGACGGGAGCGAGAACTGCGGGGATGACAACCTTGCTGAGGACGCCGCTCCAGGCGACACCGCTCATGCCGAGGGACGCGATGGCGGCGCCGATCAGGCCGCCGAACAGTGCGTGTGAGGAACTCGAGGGGATGCCGAGCAACCACGTTGCCAGGTTCCAGATGATGCCGCCGACAAGGCCGGCGAAGACGATGGTGAGCAGCGCTTGGCCACCCACATTTCCGAGGTTCACCACGCCCTTGGCCACGGTGGCAGCAACCTCTACCGAGAGGAAAGCTCCGACCAGGTTCAAGGAAGCAGACAGAGCGACTGCCACCTTGGGCTTGAGGGCGCCGGTTGCAATCGACGTGGCCATAGCGTTGCCAGTGTCATGAAAACCGTTGGTGAAGTCGAACCCCAGAGCGGTTACGACGACGACGAGGAGAACGATGAGTTCCGCATTCACGAGAAGTCATGTTCCAACACCTCCGGGCCTCAAATCGACCTCAGACGTGGTCGTTCCGCGACATTTCCACCACTCGGCACCTGTTGTTCACCTTCGTCCGGATAATTGTCCGTTTTGAAACTCCTGGGGTAGAGAAAATTCATTCGCGTGCATGGTCGTGGAGGTTGTGGAGGCATACGCTCGTTTCATGTCCCTGGGCGAAGAGACGACGATCTCGGTCACCACATTCCGTAAGAGCGGTGACGGCGTAGCCACGCCGACGTGGGTCGTGCCTCTGCCTGACGGACGTATCGGCTTCTGGACTTCCTCGAAGTCGGGTAAGGCCAAGCGTCTGCGGAACAACCCACGCGTCACCGTGGTGCCGTGCAACAACCGCGGAAAGGTTGCCGACGGTGCGTCGCCGGTCACCGGGACCGCTCAGTTGGTGAGCGGTGGAGCTGAATTCGACGAGATCCGCAGCAAAGTCAAAGCGAAATACGGTGTGATGGTGCCTATTTCGAAATTCTTCAACACCCTTGGTCACATCGGTAATGGTCCGTTCCCGTACGGCGACACCGGCGTGATCATTTCCGTCGATGCGTAGTCGGGATTGCGTAGCGGAGTAGTCTGAAGGTATGGAACCCACGACCGGGCACCTCTGCCTGACGGTTCCACGAATCCTCCGTCAAGGAGCCTCGTCATGGCGCACATCAGCACTCTCGACTATGCAATGGAAGCGCCGCAGCGCCATGTCGGGCAACCTTTCCCGTCGCCGACGCGGACTCCGCGATTCCTGCTTCGTGGGCAAGGTGCCGTCAAGGCATCGGTTGACGGCGCGTGGTTCCCGTGGACCACGAACGTCACGGCGGAGCTTCACGATCTGATATCCGCACTTTCGCTGAGGTTGGGGCCGATCGCGCGGGTTGCGTTCGACTGGAACACGATCAGCAGCGCGCAGCGTCGTATCGACGAGGTCGACGGACTGGAAGTGCGGGGTCCGTACCCTGGCCAGCCCCACGATTTGATGTATCTCGACGACATCTATGGTCGTCAACTCGTTCTGATGATGATTCCGCCGTACACGGATCCGGACCGCGCGTACGAGATCATGCGGCAGTTGGTTGATCCTGTCCGCAGCGAAACCTATCGGGTGCAGTGAGATCTTTCTGACGTGCGGGGGTCGAATCTCGCGATTCCTGAACATGCGTCCAGTTTGTCTGGTTTGATGGTTCTCGTAACCACGATCTCAGGCGCATTCCTTCAGGTCAGCGCTTGGGCGCCGCAGCTTGACTCCCTGCCGTGTCGTCGGTCCGGCATGTCCACCACCCTCCCACTGTGCGTGAGCGCCGGACCAGAGGAAGCCCCGCCCTCCCCACGGGGGTGGGGCTTCTACTCTGTTCGGGCTGAGCGGCGTTCGCATCGCCGAATCCGCCCGCTTGTTCGGCAGTTCGGGACGCCCTGGCCCATAGCATCGCCACCGTGAACATTTCCCTACTCGGTGCGGCTGGGCTTCAGGACTGCGCCGACAGTGGAATGGACTGCATGGACGGATTCGAAGCATTCTTTCTTCTGTACGGCGGCGGATTCATTCTCGCCTTGATTTGGCTTTCCCTGTGTCTTGTCGGAACGGCCGATGTGGTTTCTGTGTCCGGGCGAGTCGGTGTGTGGCGCGCTGTCGCCTTCTCTGTCGGGATTTGGCTTGTGCCCATCGTCGGGTTGAGTGCATGGTTTGTTTACCGACGCTCTCGCCAAATCTCGAAGACGGTCGGTCCGGATCAAGCCCCCTACTGGACTTGAATGAGACTGACATTTTCACTGAGACCGCACCTAGCCTTGAAACTATGTGGCATCCTGCCGTTCCAGCCATTTCAAGATCGCTTGGTTGGTCTCTTCGGGTCTTTCTTGTTGGATCCAGTGACCGCAATCGAGATTGACTACTTCCACATTGGGCACGAACTCTGTCAGGTTCTCAGCTCTCGCGATCGCGTCACGGTCGCCGTAGATCATGAGTGTGGGCTGTTGGATGATCGGGTCCACCTCCGCCAGCAGATGCCAGTTGCGGTCAAGGTTCCTGTACCAGTTCACACTGCCCGTGAATCCTGTCGATTCGAAGGCGGAGACGAAAACGGCCAATTCTCTATCGCTCATCAGGGGCTCACCGAGTGGTGTCTCTGCTTTGGCGAGATCGATCAGCGCCATACCCGGCTGAGGTTCCCTGAGGGGTTCGTTCTTCCGGTACAGGTTGCGGAGGAACCGGAAGGTGTTGTCTTCGAACACCGCGTCCGCGACGCCCGGCTGTCGATTGAAATGGACGAAGTAGAAATCACCGCCAAGCACGGCTTCCATGAACTCAATCCACGGCTGCTCTCCGCGATCCTGGTAGGGCAGGCTCAGGTTGATCACTTTGTTTACCCGGTCCGGGTGCAACAGGGTAAGGCCCCACACGACAAAGGCACCCCAATCGTGACCGACAAAGGTGGCATCGTCGTAGCCGTAGCGATCGAGAAGTGCGATGAGATCACCCGCCAAATGTTCGATGTCATAGTCCGTCACTTCGGTCGGACGTGACGAATTGCCGTAGCCGCGTTGGTTCGGGACGATGACGTGGTAGCCCGCCTCGACAAGGGCGGGCACCTGGTATCGCCAGGAATAGGCGTGCTCTGGCCATCCGTGACACAACACGATGGGTTTCCCGGCATTGTGTCGCCCTGCTTCGAAGACTTCGAGTTCCACGCCGTTCACTGGGATGAGGACGGGCCTGGGGAAGTCGGATGGATTCACGGATGCTCCTTTGAGTCGAGTACCGATCTCGTGTCTGGATCGACCGGTTGCTCCGACGATAGGGAGCATCGTGGACACATAAAGTCCTAGATCGCTGGCAATCTGAAGAAATGCGGAACGATCCCACAGGCCGAGCACTGCAACTGCTCTCGCTCCTTCAGACTCATCGCTTCTGGCACTGTGCCGAACTTGCCGCACGACTCGATGTCACGCAGCGGACGGTGCGCCGCGACATCGATCGCCTACGCGACCTCGGCTATCCGGTCGATTCCACGTCCGGAAAATACGGGGGCTACCGACTTGCAACGGGGGCGCACGTGCCGCCCCTGATCCTCGACGATGACGAGTCCGTGGCGGTAGCCGTCGGACTGCGCTACGCCGCCGAGGCCGCCATCGGAGGCATCGAAGAAACGGCGCTGCGCGCGCTGACGAAGATCGAAACACTCCTGCCCCATCGACTACGCCGACGTGTGTCGGCACTGCATTCGAGCGTCAGTTCCATGCGGCGGGCAAATGACGACATCGTCGATCCCGAAGCACTCAGTGTGCTCGCTGCGGCATGTCGCGACCACGAGCACGTTCGTTTCGACTATCGGCGAGGTGATGGCGAGAGCAGCAGACGACTCGTCGAGTCGCACCGCCTTGTCACGGCGGGGCGTCGTTGGTATCTCGTAGCATGGGACCACCATCGTTCGGATTGGCGAACATTTCGACTGGACCGGCTCTCGGAGCCCTGGCTGGCAGGCAGTCATTTCACGCCACGCGAGATCCCGGGCGGTGACGCGGCAGGCTTCGTCGCGAGATCAGTTGGCTCGCAACCCCGTCACCACGATGCAAAACTCGCCATCGAAGCTACGTTCGCCGACCTCGAGGGCGTACTCAGATGGATTGACCACACACCGATCGAGGTGGCAGCGGACCGCTGCCTTGTCGAGATCCGCAGCGAAGATCTCGGCAGGCTCGCCATGACGGTTGCGCGCATTGCGCTCACCGCCCCAGTGGTCGTCATCGAACCAACCGAGCTTGCCGACACCGTCAGTCGGCTCGCCCTTCACCTCAGGGTCTCGCCACCATGACAGTCAGAAGAGGATTGCGCGACAAGACCATTCACGTCCAAGTTGCCGCGGGGACGTGTTCCCTGCGCAGGCCCCTCGTCTATCGAGACACGTATCCGATTCCCTCTAGGCTTGGAGAGTAAGTGACCGATTCGAAATCATCGCCGCCGGCTTCCGTCCACCCCCAGACGTGGAAGTTCGACTACCCGATCATCCACGCCGAGACTCGCGAACAGTGGCGAACTTGGTTGACGGACAATCACACGTCAGGCCGCGGAGTGTGGTTGTGCTCCTGGCGCACCACCACCAGCCGACCACGCTGCCCCTACCCTCAGGCCGTTGAGGAAGCGATCTGCTTTGGGTGGATCGATTCCACCAACACCGTCTTCGACGAAGAGCGCAATTTGCAACTGTTCACACCGCGGAGACGCAAGAGTTCCTGGACCCGACTCAACCGCGAACGCGCAGCTGATATGGAGGCGCGTGGCCTCATGACCGCTGCTGGTCGTGGTGCCATTGCTGCCGCGAAATCCACTGGTTGGTGGACGATTCTCGACCAAGTCGAAGACCTCGAGGAACCATCTGACTTGCAGGCGGCGCTGGACCTGGACACGCAAGCGCGAAGTAACTGGGACAGTTTTCCGCCCAGCGCCCGCAAACAGATGCTGTGGTGGATCGTCAGTGCCGCTCGAGACGCAACACGGGCAGGTCGAATCGCCCATATCGTCAACAATGCGGCCATCGGTCAACGTGCCCGCGGCTGATCCGCGATTCGACCGCGTCCGGTATGAAGGCCGGTCATCATCTGTCCGAGGGGTTTCCCTCGGACCGAAACAAGTCCACCCGCCCCGCAGAAGCGGGACGGGTGGACTCGGTACTCGCAGGTCTGACTTACGTCAGGATGCGGATCACACGTCGTAGTAGAGCTCGAACTCGTACGGGTGCGGACGCAGGTTGACCGGAGCGATTTCCTGCTCACGCTTGAGCGAGATCCAGGTCTCGATCAGGTCGGTGGTGAAGACGCCACCCTCGGTCAGGTACTCGTGATCGGCTTCGAGGCGGTTGATGACCGTCTCGAGGCTGGTCGGAGCCTGCGGGATGTTGCGAGCCTCCTCCGGGGGAAGCTCGTAGAGGTCCTTGTCGACCGGAGCCATCGGCTCGATCTTGTTCTTGATGCCGTCCAGGCCGGCCATCATCTGTGCAGCGAAGTTGAGGTACGGGTTACCCGAGGAGTCGGGTGCGCGGAACTCGAGACGCTTTGCCTTCGGGTTGTTGCCCGTGATCGGGATACGGACAGCTGCCGAGCGGTTGCGCTGGCTGTACACGAGGTTGATGGGGGCTTCGTAGCCCGGCACCAGACGGTGGTACGAGTTGATCGTCGGGTTGGTGAAGGCCAACAGCGACGGAGCGTGGTGCAGGATGCCGCCGATGTAGTGGCGAGCCATGTCCGAGAGGCCTGCGTAGCCGGACTCGTCGTGGAAGAGGGGCTTGCCGTCCTTCCACAGGGACTGGTGGACGTGCATGCCCGAGCCGTTGTCACCGAAGAGCGGCTTCGGCATGAAGGTTGCGGACTTGCCGTGCTGCCAGCAGGTGTTCTTGACGATGTACTTGAACAGCTGCAGGTCGTCAGCAGCTGCGAGCAGCGTGTTGAACTTGTAGTTGATCTCCTGCTGTCCGCCGGTGCCGACCTCGTGGTGGCCGCGCTCGAGCTCGAAGCCTGCGTTGGTCAGGTTGGTGGAGATTTCGTCGCGCAGGTCCACGTAGTGGTCGTACGGAGCGACGGGGAAGTAGCCACCCTTGGCACGAACCTTGTAGCCGAGGTTCGGGGAGCCGTCGGCGTTGGTCTCTGCGCCGGTGTTCCAGGAACCGGAGATGGAATCCAATTCGTAGAAAGCGGAGTTCATGCCGGAGTCGTAGCGAACCGAGTCGAAGATGTAGAACTCGGCCTCGGCGCCGAAGAATGCGGTGTCCGCGATGCCGGTGCTGACCAAGTACTCCTCGGCCTTGCGGGCAACGTTGCGCGGGTCGCGGCTGTAGGACTCACGGGTGAACGGGTCGTGCACGAAGAAGTTGATGTTGAGGGTCTTCGCCTTGCGGAAGGGGTCGATCTGCGCCGTGGTGACGTCGGGAAGCAACATCATGTCGGACTCGTGGATCGACTGGAATCCGCGGACCGAAGATCCGTCGAATGCGAGGCCGTCCTCGAACACGTCCTGGTTGAAAGCAGACGCCGGGATCGAGAAGTGCTGCTGGACGCCGGGCAGGTCGCTGAACCGAATGTCGACGTACTCGATGTTCTCGTCCGCGATGTACTTGATGACCTCTTCGGCCGTGGTGAACGCCACGCTTGTGCTCCTTAAGTCGCTTCAGCCAAGTGATGTCGGTTGAATCCGTCGAGGCAGACGGTAGGGAGCTGGTGTTGCCCGCTCGTCAACCCTTTGTTTCGGCAGTGTTACGCGTCGCAGCATCCTGGGGATTTCCGAAGTCCATGTGACCGGCCACACAGTTAAAACCCGGCAAATCTGGACTACGGTGCTGCGACGCCTATCCTGGACAGCATGGCACGTATCACCGGAACTTGGCTCTCTGGGCCGCAAGCAGCTTTGCCGAAGAGCGCGGACGGCCGTGAGCAGTCGTACCGTGGCGAGCTCCTCGGTTTCCCTCAGGAGGGTCCGGGTTCGCTGGTCGGTTCGGGCCGTCGTATCGCGGCACTGTTGGTGGATTGGGTGATGGCTGTGGGAGTGGCCTCGCTCATCACCGGCGACTTCTTCGACGGTATGACCTCGACTGTCACGCTGATGGTGTGGTTCGCCGTCGGTGTCGTCACCGTGGCTCTGTTCAACTTCACCCCGGGGCAGTTCGTCCTCGGCCTTCAGGTTGCGCGTATCGAAGGCCCGATCCGAGTGGGCTTCGTGCGCGCGCTCGGACGTCAGGCACTGCTTGTGTTCGTGATTCCCGCGACCATCACCGACATCGACGGTCGCGGTATGCAGGACCGCGCGACCGGCACTTTGCTCGTGAAATCGCGCTGACACAAATTTCTCGAAGTAAAGAAAGACCCGGGTCCGTGTGGGCCCGGGTGTTTCGTTTTGCTGTGGGGGAGTGTCAGCGACGACGAATGGTTCGCTGCATTCCCTTCATCTTCGCGCCTCCGGGCATCGGGCCCTTGGGAAGCGCTGCTCCGCCGCCGCGTGCGCTCAGTGCAGCGAGGCGACCTTCGATGTTGTCCATGCGCTTGGTGTCGATGTTGCGGGGCAACTTGTTCAAGTAGCGCTGGAGCTGCGAGAGCGGAACCTGGCCCTCGTCGTTGCCGATGATGATGTCGTAGATCGGGGTGTCGCCGATGAGGCGGGCGGTCTTCTTCTTCTCCTGCGCGAGGAGGCCCTTGACGCGTTGCGGCGAACCTTCGGCGACGAGGATGACACCCGGCCGTCCGACGACGCGGTGAACGGCATCGAGTTGGGTAGTGCCGGCGACGGCATTCGTAACGCGCCACGCACCCTGCATGTTGTCGAGCGCCCACGCAGCGGCACCGGCCTGACCTTCAGCCTTCTTGTACACCGATTTCTGGACGCGACGACCGAAGATGATGAAGGCGCCGAGGAGACCGAGAACGATGCCGATCGGCAGCAGGAACCACTGAAGGCCCCAGATGAGGCCGACCAGGAAGAAGACCAGAGCCGCACCGACGAGGGTGCCGATCATCAGCGGCAGGAGGAGCTTGTCGTCCTTGCGCTGCATCTGGAATGCCTGCCAGAGCTGAGTTCTACGTTCCTTGGAAGCCTGCTTGCGGGCAGCCTTCGCTGCAGCCTTTGCCTGTTTGGTGGGTTTGCCCTTACCGGATTTGCTGCCGTTCGCCATGTACCCAGGATACGTCCATTGCTGTGCGCCTTTACTAACCGCCCGCGGTTAATAAAGGCGCACAGCAAAAAGTGGATCAGCGATTCAGGCGCGCCATGAGTGAGCTGGCTTCCTGGGAAGCGTCGCCGCCCTCGGTCAGATGACGCTGCGCCTCGGGAAGTTCACGGCCGTGATGTGCCATGGCCTGCGCATACAGGCGGCCGGCGCGGTACGACGAGCGAACCAACGGACCGGCCATGACGCCGGCGAAGCCCATCTCTTCTGCAGCCTTCGAGTGTGCGACGAACTCCTCGGGCTTGACCCACCGCTCGACGGGGTGGTGCCGGGGCGAGGGGCGCAGGTACTGGGTGATGGTGAGGATGTCGCAACCGGCGGCGTGGAGATCTGCCATCGCCTCGGTGACCTCTTCAGGGGTTTCGCCCATGCCGAGGATCAGGTTGGACTTGGTGACCAGTCCGTAGTCGCGTGCTGCGGTGATGACGTCGAGGCTGCGCTGGTACCGGAATGCCGGACGGATCCGCTTGAAGATGCGGGGGACGGTCTCGAGGTTGTGTGCGAGTACCTCGGGGCGTGAGGCGAAGACCTCGTCGAGCAGTTCGGGCTTGCCGTTGAAGTCCGGAACCAGGTTCTCGACGCCGGTGCCCGGGTTGAGTTCGTGGATCTTGCGGACGGTCTCGGCGTAGAGCCAGGCGCCGCCGTCGGGGAGGTCGTCGCGGGCGACGCCGGTGATCGTGGAGTACCGAAGGCCCATGGCCTGAACGCTTTCCGCGACGCGACGGGGCTCGTCGCGGTCGAGGGCTTCGGGCTTGCCGGTGTCGATCTGGCAGAAGTCGCAGCGGCGTGTGCACTGCTCACCGCCGATCAGGAACGTGGCTTCGCGGTCTTCCCAGCACTCGTAGATGTTGGGGCAGCCCGCTTCCTCGCAGACGGTGTGCAAACCTTCACGCTTGACCAGGCCCTTGAGCTCCGTGTACTCGGGGCCCATCTTTGCTCGGGTCTTGATCCAGTTGGGTTTGCGTTCGATGGGCGTCTCCGCGTTTCGGATCTCGAGACGGAGCAGCTTACGTCCTTCTGGGGCGATAGTCACGACAGTGATCCTACGCCCGGTGATTACTGCAACGGGGTTCGGGCGAGCCCGTCAGCTGTACTGAACGGTAGTAAAAGTCGGAGTAGGCGAGGCGCTTTCGAAGGTGACGCGCTCGACGTTCCGTTCGGTGACGGGCATGGTTCCGTCGAGAGCAGCGATCACTGCCTCGGTCACAGCGGGAGTGACTTCGTCCACGGTGACGTCGCGACCGAGTTCATGCGACAGCGTCGTGACCCCGGCGTCACGGATGCCGCAGGGAATGATGTTGTCGAATCCGGTCAGGACCGAATTGCAGTTCAGGGAGAAGCCGTGCAGTGCCACGCCCCGTTGGACGCGCACGCCGATGGCAGAAACCTTGCGCTCGGGCTTCCATTGCCCGTTTGCGAGTTCGGCGGGCAGCCAGACGCCGGAGCGGCCGTCGATGCGCCCGCAGTTCAGGCCGAGGTCCGTGCACACCGTGATCAGTGCTTCCTCGATGCGTCGGACATACCGCACCACGTCGATGGGCTCGGCCAGTTTCACGATCGGATATCCCACCAGCTGGCCGGGGCCGTGCCAGGTGATCTTCCCGCCGCGGTCGACGTCGATGACAGGCGTGCCGTCGACGGGACGATCTTCGGGTTCCGTGCGTCGTCCTGCCGTGTACACCGGCGGGTGTTCGAGGAGCAGTAGCGTGTCCGGTCCGATGTCGTCCGCCCGCGCAGCCGCGAGCTCACGCTGGCGGTCCCACGCGGCGTTGTAGTCGATCGAACCGAGTTGCTCGACGGCGATCGGCAGTTTCGAGAACCGGGCGGAAACGGCAGCGCTGCTCATGGACGTAGAGATTACGCCCGACTTCGGAATCAACCGAGTGCGGCCGCCAGCGCTTCGCCGATCGTGTTGTGGCGGAAAGAGAATCCCGCCTTTTCCAAAGCTGCGGGAATGGCGCGCTGGCCACCGAGGATGCCGCTCTTGGCGAATTCTCCGATCAACGCTTCGAGTGCGAACCCGGGAACGATCCAGGGAGCCGGGCGGTGGACCGCACGGGACATGGCGTCATTGAACTGGGCATTGGTGACAGGGGCCGGACCGGTCAGGTTGACGGGACCGGAGAGTTCGGAATTCGTGAGCGCGAACTTGATCGCGTCGCACTCGTCCTCGAGTGAGATCCACGGAAAGTACTGGCGACCGTTGCCCAGTCGCCCGCCGAGGCCGAACGAATAGAGGCGCCGAAGCCGACCGAGCATGCCCCCATGAGGTGAAATCACGACGCCGGACCGCAGATTGACGACGCGGGCACCCGCCGCACGCGCCGGTTCGGTGGCAAGTTCCCAATCGCGACACGTCGTGGCGAGAAAGTCTGTGCCTGCCGGCGAATCCTCGTCGACGATCTTGTCGCCGGTGTCGCCGTAATAGCCGACGGCGCTCGCGTTGGCGAGGACGGGAACCTTCTGACTCGCGACCGCTTCGGCCAAGACGTCGGTCGCGACGATGCGGCTGTCACGGATCGCTTGCTTGTAGGAACCCGACCACCGTTTGTCGCCGATGCCGACGCCGCAGAGGTTCACGACGGCGTCGGCGCCCTGCAGGACGGAGAGGTCCAGACGGTCGTGGTCCGGGTCCCAACGCGATTCGTCGGGGCCGGCGGTCGAGCGTCGCACCAGACGCACCACGTCGTGGTTGTCGGAGCGCAACGATGACACCAAGGCCGTTCCGATCAAACCGGACGAGCCGGCGATGACTACTCGCATTCGGAAAGCCTCCTTCGATTCAGCGTGCTTCGATATCCGAACGTATATCTCCGACCGTACTGAAAAAGCCGGGGCGCCACCTCCTGATGGAGATGACGCCCCGGCCGGCCGAGCAGTTGCTTACAGGCCCAGATCAGCTTCGAACGAGGCTTCTTCCAACCGCTGCTTCACAGTGGTGAGGAATCGGCCGGCGTCGGCGCCGTCGACCAGACGGTGATCGTAGGTCAGCGGCAAGTAGATCATCGAGCGAACGCCGATGGACTCGTTGCCGTTCTCGTCGGTGACCACCATCGGGCGCTTGACGATCGCGCCGGTTCCGAGCATGGCCGCCTGCGGCGGTACCAGGATCGGGGTGTCGAACAGCGCGCCCTGGCTGCCGATGTTGGTGATGGTGAAGGTGCCACCCGAGAGCTCGTCCGGCTTCAGGCCACCCGAGCGTGCACGCTTGGCGATGTCGGCGATGGCGCGGGCCAAGCCGGCCAGGCCGAGATCGCCGGCGTTGTGGATGACGGGGGAGAGCAAGCCCTGATCGGTGTCCACTGCGATGCCGAGGTGCTCAGCGTCGTAGTAGGTGATCTGCTTGGCAGCCTCGTCGTAGCTGGCGTTGATGTTCGGGTGCGACTTCAGCGCCTCGACGACTGCCTTGGCGAAGAACGGAAGGAACGTCAGGTTGACGCCTTCGCGCTCGATGAAGCCGGCCTTGGCACGGGCCCGCAGGGCGACGATCTTGGTGACGTCCACCTCGAAGGTCTGCGTGAGCTGAGCGGTGTTCTGCAGCGACTCACGTGTCTTGGTGGCCGTGATCTGCCGAATACGGTTGGCCTTCTGCGTGGTTCCACGCAGGTGTGCCAGTTCGGGTCGGACGCCTGCGGCTGCGGTGGCGGCCGGTGCGGCCGCGGGTGCTGCAGCAGCAGGAGCGGCGGCGGGAGCCTTCTTGGCCTCCGCAGCGGCGAGCACATCCTGCTTGCGGATGCGGCCGCCGACGCCGGTGCCGGTGACGGTCGCGAGGTCGACGCCGTTGTCCGTGGCGAGCTTGCGCACGAGCGGGGTGACGTACGGGCTGCTGTCACCGGAAGCTGCGGGGGCAGCCGCCGGTGCGGGAGCCGCAGCAGGCTTCGGAGCGGGTGCGGCCGGTGCGGCGGCAGGCTTGGGAGCTTCAGCCTTGGGTGCTTCGGCCTTCGGAGCTTCGGCCTTGGGGGCAGGGGGTGCTGCCGGTGCTGCGGGAGCGGCCTTGGGTGCCGGAGCCGCGGCGGGTGCGCCGGAGCCGACGACGGCCAGCTGGCCACCGATCTCGACGGTGTCGTCTTCCTGCGCATTGATCTCGAGCAGGATTCCGGCGACGGGGGACGGGATCTCTGTGTCGACCTTGTCGGTCGAGACTTCGAGCAGCGCCTCGTCGACGGCAACCTCGTCGCCGACAGCCTTGAGCCAACGGGTGACGGTGCCTTCGGTGACGGACTCGCCGAGGGCGGGCATCGTCACGGCGGTACCTTCAGCGGAACCGCCGGAAGCAGCGGGTACCTCGGCAGCGGGAGCTTCTTCAGCGGGAGCTTCGGCAGCCGGCGCTTCCTCGGCGGGAGCTTCCTCGGCGGCGGGGGCGGGTGCCTCTGCCGCGGGTGCTGCGGCTTCGCCGGCTTCACCGATCTGGGCGAGCTCGCCACCGATTTCCACGGTGTCGTCTTCCTGCGCGACGATCTTGGTCAGGACGCCGGCGACGGGAGACGGAATCTCGGTGTCGACCTTGTCCGTGGAGACTTCGAGCAAGGGTTCGTCGACTTCGACCGTGTCTCCTTCCTGCTTGAGCCACCGTGTGACAGTTCCCTCGGTGACGCTCTCACCTAGGGCTGGCATCTGGACGGAGAAGGCCATGTCTTTTGACTCCTCGACAGTTGTGTTCGGGTTGTTGAATTTTGTCGACTTGTGGTCGTAATGCATTGTGCTCGAGTGGCGCGCGACGTGCGGCTACTTGTAGCTATTTTGCCGATGTCGACGCGCGGGCGCGGCGTCACCGTCGTTCATCTTTCCATTGATACGCCGGGCGTGTCCGATGAGGGGGATGCCGTCCGTTTCGGGTGTGTCGGCTACTGGCGAGTAGGTATGCGTCGGGGGTCCGGCTGTAACGTCGTAAGCGGACCAAACGGTATGTCGTGCGCAGGCACAACGGACATCGCCTGGCAAACTTGACATATCGCCGGGGTGCATCCGCGGCGTCGGTACCGAGGAGGGTACGACCGTGGGACTGTTCGATCGTTTCAAGCGTCCGCCAAGTGCGGCTCAGGCCGCAGCGCAAAGTGATGCGGATCATCTGGCGAATTGGGCGCACTCGCACGAAGGCGTCGAGGCCTATGTGGAACCGCAGACGACGGTGACCGAGGTGACCGTCGTCCTGGTTGCGAAGGACGGGGAGTGGACTCGTCGTCGTGTCGGCGGCGAACGTGGTGCCCGCAAATTGGGACAGGACCTGAAGATCCCGGTCTACGACGTCCGCAAGACGGGATATCCGCAGCGTATGCGCGATCACGACGAACGTAAGCGAATCGAACGCAAGCGGGCCCGAGAGCAGGAATTACGCGACGGCGCCTGAACTGCTGTGCGCCTTTATTAACCGCGGGGGGTTAATAAAGGCGCACAGCAAGGGGTCAGCCGTTGACCGCGATGTCCTCCAGGACCGAGATCATCGTGCGAACGGGAACGCCGGTACCGCCCTTGCCGGTGTAACCCCACGGCCCTGACGTGTTGTAGGCCGGCCCCGCGACGTCGATGTGCGCCCACTGGACACCCTCGGGAACGAATTCCTTGAGGTAGTGAGCTGCGACCAGCATGCCGCCCCAGCGGTGCGGGGTGACATTGGCCATGTCGGCGACCTTGGAGTCGAGATCTCCGCGCAATTCCTCCGGCAGCGGCATGGCCCAGCCGTTCTCGCCGACGCTCTGCGAGATGGAGGCGACGCGGTCACGGAACTCGTCGGTGCCCATGACTCCGGGGGTGCGGTTGCCGAGCGCGACCATCTGCGCACCGGTGAGGGTGGCGGTGTCGATCATGTAGTCGGGGTTGTCCTCACCCGCGCGAACCATCGCGTCGGCAAGAATCAAACGGCCCTCGGCGTCGGTGTTGACGACCTCGATGGTGATTCCGCCGTACTGGGTCAGCACGTCGCCGGGACGCTGGGCGGTCGCGGACGGCATGTTCTCGGCCATCGGTACGTATGCGACGACGTTGACGGGCAGGCCGAGCTTGGCGGCAAGCACGACGGTGGAGATGACGGCTGCGGCGCCGCCCATGTCCGAGGTCATGTTCTCCATGCCGGCGGCGGGCTTGATGGAGATTCCGCCGGTGTCGAAGGTGATGCCCTTACCCACCAGTGCGACCTTGCGGGCGCCACGCTTCTTCGACGCGTATTCGAGGCGGACGAGACGCGGCTGGCGTGACGAGCCCTTGCCGACGCCGATGATTCCGCCGTAGCCACCCTTCTCGAGTGCCTTCTCGTCGAGAACCTGGACGGTGAGCCCGGCCTCGACGCCCAGTGCCTTCGCGCGCGCGGCGAACTCGGCGGGGTAGAGGTGGCTCGGGGGAGTGTTGACGAACTCGCGTGCGGTGGCGACGGCCTCGGCGATGGCGGCCGACCGTGCCAGCGTCGCTTTGGTCTCCTTCGTGCGCGGCGACGGCACCAGAAGTTCGACGCGGGCCAGTGGCTGCGAATCGGGACCGGGAGCCGTCATGGACGACTTGAATTCGGTGAAGCTGTACGCGCCCAACGCAAATCCCTCGGCGGCTGCACCGAGGTCGAGGATCGAGAGCGTGGTTGCGACGGTGTCGATGCCGGACAACGAGCGAGCTGCGGCGCCGGCGGACTTACGGATCTGCTCGCTGCCGAGCTTGTCGGCAGAGCCGAGTCCGACGGCGAGAACGCTGGTGACCGACAGTTCGCTCGGTGCCGGGACACGAGTGAGCTGCTCGGGCTTGCCCGTGGCGCCGACGGCGATGAGGCTGTCGAGGATCTCGGCGAGTACGTCTTCGGCGACGATGCCTTCGCTGAGTGCGATTTCGGGGCCGTCCGGACCCGACGTCAGACCGACGACCAGTATCTCTGCGCGCTTGGCGACTGTGCCGGCGAGAACGAGGTCGGGTCCCAACGATCGGGCTGTGCGAGTGCTCAAGGTGTCTCCTGTGAGGTGAGTGTGCGATGCGTCCGGTTCTGGCGGATGCCTGAGTCGATGTTAGGCCCTTTGCAGTTTGCGGACGGGCGATCGTCACGGCCGGGTGAGCTCTCGCTGCGGACATGTTTCGATCGGCGAAGTCCGATAGGTTGTGGGCCATGACCGACGAACAACTGTTGCAGGGCCCGATCCACCCCGTCCACGTCGAACTCGGCGCGACGTTCGCGCCGTTCGGGGGGTGGCAGATGCCGGTTTCGTACGCCGGCGTCGTGGCCGAACACACCTCTGTGCGTGAGAATGTCGGACTCTTCGACGTCAGTCACCTCGGCAAGGCCGTCGTGCGTGGCGCGGGCGCCGCGGAATTCGTGAACTCCGCACTGACCAACGACCTGAAGAAGATCGGGCCGGGTAAGGCTCAGTACACGTTGTGCTGCAACGAGTCCGGTGGTGTCATCGACGACCTCATTGCGTACTACGTCAGCGACGACGAGATCTTCCTCGTCCCGAACGCAGCCAATACCGCGGACGTCGTTGCGGCTCTGGTCGCTGTGGCACCGGACGGAATCACCGTCGAGGATCAGCATCGTGCCTACGGTGTGCTGGCAGTGCAGGGTCCGAAATCGGTGGCGGTTCTGACCGCTCTGGGACTTCCCACCGAGATCGAGTACATGGCGTACGAAGATGCGGAATGGAACGGCGTGCCTGTTCGTGTGTGCCGCAGCGGTTACACCGGTGAGGTCGGCTACGAACTCCTGCCGCGGTGGGACGACAGCGAGCCGTTGTTCCGCGCGCTTCTCGAGGCAGTGCGCGCCGAGGGTGGGCAGGCCGCCGGACTCGGCGCCCGTGACACTCTTCGTACCGAGATGGGGTATCCGCTGCACGGGCATGAGCTTTCGCTCGAGATTTCTCCGCTCGAAGCGCGCTGCGGATGGGCGATCGGTTGGAAGAAGCCGACATTCTGGGGCAAAGAGACCTTGACCGACGAGAAGGCTGCCGGCCCGGCTCGCAAACTCTGGGGGATCAAGGCTCTCGATCGCGGCGTGCTTCGTGCCGGCCTCGGTGTTCTGAGTGACGGCGAGGCAATCGGCGAGACCACCTCGGGGACGTTTTCGCCCTCGCTCAAAGTGGGAATTGCGTTGGCGCTCCTCGATTCCGGTGCCAATGTCTCGGCCGGCGACGAGATCGAAGTCGACGTCCGTGGTCGTGCTCTTCGGTGCGTCGTGGTGTCTCCTCCGTTCGTGGAGACCAACACCAAGTAGAGAGCTTTTTCACGTTCGATAGGATTGCGCCCATGACAGGTGCCGCCGATTTCGTTCGTGTTCAGAGCTCGTCCCCGAAGTCCGACGCCGAGCGCCGTGACATTTTGGCGGCGCCCGGCTTCGGGCGGCACTTCACCGACCACATGGTCTCGATCGACTACACCGCGGGCAAGGGCTGGCACGACGCCCAGGTGTTGCCGTACGGAAACATCGAGCTCGATCCGGCCGCAATGGTTTTGCACTACGGACAGGCCATCTTCGAGGGCCTCAAGGCATACCGTCAGCCGGGTGGCGAGATCAGCTCGTTCCGCGTCGAGGCCAACGCCGAGCGTTTCGCGGCATCTGCGCGCCGTCTGGCCATGCCGGAGCTCCCGTCGCAGATGTTCATCGATTCCATCACCGAACTGATCGACGTCGATCTCGACTGGGTTCCCGCAGCCGGTGGCGAGGACGCGCTCTACCTCCGTCCGTTCATGTTCTCCACCGAAGCCGGACTCGGTGTCCGTCCCGCCGACGAGTACCGCTACCTGCTGATCGCCTCGCCTGCCGGTGCGTACTTCCCGCGCGGCGTCAAGCCGGTCAGTGTGTGGCTGTCCACCGAATACGTTCGCGCGGCCCCCGGTGGTACCGGCGCGGCCAAGTTCGCCGGCAACTACGCCGCTTCACTCCTCGCCCAGGCGCAAGCCGCCGACGAGGGTTGCGACCAGGTGGTCTGGCTCGACGCCATCGAGCGCACGTACGTCGAGGAAATGGGTGGAATGAACCTGTTCTTCGTCTTCGGCTCGGGCCCCGACGCTCGCCTCGTGACGCCGTCGCTGTCCGGTTCGTTGTTGCCAGGCATCACGCGCAACTCGTTGCTCGCCCTTGCCGCCGATTCCGGTTTCGCCGTCGAGGAGCGCAAGATCAGCACCGACGAATGGCGCACCAAGTGCAAGAGCGGTGAAATCACCGAGGTCTTCGCTTGCGGCACAGCAGCAGTCATCACCCCCGTCGGACGCGTCAAGTCCGCCGAGGGCGAGTTCACCATCGCCGACGGCGAGCCGGGTGAGGTGACGATGGCACTGCGCGACACCCTCACGGGTATCCAGCGCGGAACCTTCGCCGACACCCACGGCTGGATGACGAAACTTCACTGATCGCTGGTTCGTTCCGCGAGCAATCGCTCCCGGAAGAACTGCAGAATCTCGTCTCGTGCGACGGTGGTGGGCGATCCCGCCTCGTCGACGAGATGAGCCGTCAACACGCTGTGTGGATTGGCAATGACGTGTTCGAAGAACGGCGACGTTGTCGCGTTGGCCGCTTCGTCGGGTAGTACCTTCCCGACGAAGCGCTCGCCCAAGGCCTTCGAATAGGCGGCGAATCGTTGTGCGCGGCAGAACGAGTCACCTCGAAAGCGGTATGCAAGCACCGTGAGGTCTTCGGCCTCGAGTCTCGAGCGCACGGCTTCGAGTTCTTCGGGCCCGCTGTCGGTTTCGTCCGGTCGATCGAGCGGTAACGACGGTTGGGCGAGAACCGGCGCGATGACCGAGGGTTCGAGCATCATCGACAACGCGAAGTTACCGGTGAAGCACATTCCGATCACGCCGACGCCAGGTCCGCCGCTCTCCTCATGGGCGGAAGCGGCGAGTGAACGCAGCCAACGGACCGCCGGACTCGGTTCATCGGCAGCGAGGGCGCGGAATTCTGCACTGACGCAGGCTCTCTTGAATACCGTCAGCCCCTCGTTCACTGTGGGGACCGCGCCGTCGTGCCCGAACAGTGACGGAACGAAGACAGTGAAACCGGCGTCGCGCACCCAGCGGGCGAATCGCGCTACATGCGGGCTGATGCCCGGCATCTCCGGCATGACGATTACTGCGGGACCGGTGCCGGCCACGTACACGGACTTCGCCACTGCGTCGATGGTGATCGTTCGACGGTCGAAGTCTTCGAGCGGATCGTCTTCGGTCATGCTCCGGTTCGGCACGGTGAGCCCTCTCAGTAGTCGAAACAATTCCTCTGCACAGTCTTTCGGCGCGGGATCGACTACAGAAGAGGGCGGTTCGCCATGTTTTCGGGCGGGCTCGCCTCGCACCTATCCGGCGCCGCCGTTGCGGAATCGCTTTCGGTAGTCGGCCGGGCTGATGCCGACGCGGTCGGTGAACAGGCGACGGAAGGTTCCAGGATCCTGATAGCCGATGTGCCCCAGGATCTTTCCGAGAGGCCAGTCGGTCGATTCCAACAACCGTTTCGCTTTTCGGATCCGTGCACGCTGCAGATAACTGCGCGGCGATTCCCCGGTCTCGTCCTTGAACTTCCGAAGCATGGTTCGGGTGCTGAGGTGAAAAGCACTCGACAGCAGATCCAAGTCGTAAGGTTCCGCCATCCGTTCGACCAGCCACCTTCCGACGTCGTCGGCAAACTGTGTGTGTTTGGCGGGCAGCATCGAGTCGAGGATGTACGGAGCTTGACTGGTTCGGTTTTCGGGCGCCAGCGTAATTCTTGCGGTCGTACGCGCAATCTTGTCGCCGAGATGCTCGCGCACGAGTGCTGTTGCGAGGTCGAGCGCGGCGGTGAACGCAGCAGTGGTGGTGACGCCGTCGTCCTGGACGATCAACGAGTCGGTTCGAACCGTCGCACCGGGGTAACGACTCGCGAGGTCCGCACCGTACAGCCACGACGTCGTACATCGGCGTCCGTCGAGCAGTCCCGCCTCGCCCAGCAGATACGCGCCGACGCAGACCGACGACACCCGAACGCCGCGCGCCTCGCACGCACGGATGAACTCGATTTCTCTGTCCCACAGCGACAAACGCGTCGCAGGGTCTTCGGACGGCACGAGTTCGAACCCCGGCACAACCAAGTGATCGATGTCGTGATGCCCCTCCTGCACGCCGAGCGAAAATCCACCTGCCGCAACGACGGGCGTGCCGGACGCTGCGATGACCGATACCTCGAAGGGGTCGGCGGGCGCTCCATCAGCGACGCGATTGGCGATCAGGAGAAGGTCGGTGAAAACGAAGATCTCGGCCGCGAGGCAACCTTCGTACGCAAGGACACCTACTCGCACGACGTCGGATCACAGTCCGAGAGTGAGGCCGACGGCCGTAAGCGTCACAGTGAGTTCGAGTGCGAATCCGAGAACGTCTCCGTTGAGTCCGCCGAATCTACGGACGCAGTGACGCACGCACAGCACACTGATCACCAGCGCCGACGCGGTCACGAGAGGGCCGAGCCACCACCGGTCGGTGGCAAAGCCGGAAGCGGCGATCAGCGGAACCGACCACACGATTGCGGCCCACAACGGTTGTGAATCGGCGACGAGCGCACCGAATCCGCTCGGGCCAGACGCGAGAATACCTCGGCGGCAGGCAAAAACGACGGCCACACGACCCGCAGCGACAGATACGAGAACGGCGATCCACTGCGTGGGGGAGTCGGCAACAGCGAGGACGCCGAAGGAGACCGATTGCAGCCCAAGGAAGATGAACAGCGCCGCGACCCCGAACGGTCCGGCACCGCCGCTGTGCATGACCTCGCGGGCGCGCTCCGGTGGACCGTAACAACCCAGTCCGTCGACGGAGTCTGCCAGTCCGTCCACGTGCATCCCGCGTGTCCCGAGAGCGAGCGCACCTACCGTCAGCAAGCCTGCGAGATAGGGATTCAGGCCGACACTGGTTGTGCCCCAGAGCAGAAACGTCGCGGCAATGCCGAGAGCGATCCCGGTGAGCGGAGCTGCCGCGATGGCGCGACGGCCGGCAGTTCGGTCGATGTCGGAGGGACCACGAACCGGAAGGACCGTCAGCCACGAGAAGGCCAGTGGCACTCCGGACAGCGGGCCCGCCACGCTCACTCCGCCGTATCGGTCTTGGTCAGGTCGATCGACTCGGGTTCGTCGACAGGTGCGCTGCCCTGAGTGCTGACACCGGCTTCGGAGAATGTCGCCATCTTGCCCAGGATTGCCACTGCGCCCTGAAGAATCGGGAGCGCTGTGACTGCGCCTGAACCTTCACCGAGACGCATGTCGAACTCGACGATCGGGTCGAGACCCATGCGGGTCAATGCGATGGTGTGGGCGGGTTCGGTGGAGCGGTGTCCGGCGACCCACCATTCACGTGCGCCGAAAGCCAGTTCGTCGGCAACCATGGCGGCTGCGGTGACCACTACGCCGTCGAGGATCACCGGCGTGCGACGCGAAGCTGCCTGGGCCAGAAAGCCGGCCATCGCGGCGAGGTCGGCACCCGAAGACGTGCGCAGCAGCGCGACTGTGTCGCGAACGTGCGGACGGGCACGCCGGAGAGCGTCGCGAATCGCTGCGGTCTTGCGGATCCATCCGGCGTCGTCGATACCGGTACCTCGACCCACGACCGCGACGGGTTCACTGTCCGTGAGTGCGGCGATGAGTACGGTTGCGGGCGTCGTATTGCCGATGCCCATGTCGCCGGCGATGAGAAGATCTGCGCCCCCGTCGATTTCCTCGTCCGCGATCGCTCGGCCGGCGGCGATGGCCTGAAGGGTTTCCTCGTTCGACATGGCGTCTTCGCGGTCGATGGACCCGGAAGACCTGCGCACCTTGTGGTTCGAGACGGACGGATCGGTATCGCCGTCCACTGCGATGTCGACGACGCGTACCGTGGCGCCGGCAACCTCGGCGAGGACGTTGACTGCCGCGCCGCCCCCGAGGAAGTTGGCGACCATCTGTGCGGTCACTTCCGGCGGATAGGCGGAGACGCCGTTGCGGGCGATTCCGTGATCGCCCGCGAACACGACGACGCGAGGCCGAGCGAAAGCGTGTGGGGGACAAACTCCTTGGCAGGCTGATGCCCAGCCGGCGAGAGCCTCCAGTCGGCCCAGCGAACCGGCCGGCTTGGTCAGATCACGCTGACGCGCATCGGCCTGCGCTCGCACCTCGCGGTCGGGCGGGGTGACGGGTTCGAAGTCGGCGCTACTGACTGGCGCGACGTCAGGGTTGGATTCTGGGTTGGCAACTGGATTCGCCCCTGAAATGGCCCCTGGATTGGCCTCGGTACTCACATCGTGCCTTCCGGTTGTGCAGCAGTATCTTTCAAGATGAGCGGTAACCCTGCAACCACTAGTACGACACGATCGCACACCGCGGCGATACGAGCGTTGAGAGTGCCGATCTCGTCGCGGAACAATCGTCCGGACCGCGTCTCGGGGATGACGGCCAAACCCACTTCGGGGCTGACCAGCACCAGGTGTCCGCGATAGTTCTCGACACTGGCGACCAGGCTGTCCGCAGCGGGAGTGACGGTGCCGCGCGGAGCGTCCCAGGCGCCTTGCCGATCGAGTTCCGTGGTCAGCCACGTTCCCAGATCGTCGACCAACGTCGCTGTGTGTGAATCGCTTTCGAGCTGCGCCGCGAGGTCACCGGCATCTGCGGTTTCGACCGTCGACCAATGGGAAGGCCGCCTGTTGCGGTGCTGGTCGATCCGGCTTTCCCAGTCTGCGTCGGAGACATCGCGCCTGGCCGTCGCCAGGTACCGGATCGGTGCCGAACTTTCGGGTAAGTGGCCTGCACAAACCAAATCCTCGGCGTGCGCGGACTTACCAGACCGCGCGCCGCCGAGGACCAAAGTTCTATACGTGTTCGTCACGCTCAGATTGCGTCGCCCGGCCCCACACGAGGCTTCGGTGCGCGCAGCTTGCGGATCTGCGACGCGCGAACGAACGCGTACCAGCCGAGCTTGAATCCGCCGTCGGTGCTGTCGGGGAAGCGCTCGGCGACGCGGTTGTTGATCATGCGACCGAGCCAGATGCCTTCACCGACCATGAAGAGCATCATCACGAGCATTGCCAGTGTGACGATCTGCTGGAGCGCGGGCGTGACGAACATGGTCATGATGAGGATCAACGCGAGCGGCATGAACAGCCCGACGAGGTTGCGGCGAGCGTCGATGAAGTCACGGACGTAGGCGCGAACCGGTCCCTTGTCGCGGGGGAGCAGGTACTTGTCCTCGCCGGCGAGCATGCGGGCGCGGCGGTCTGCCGACGATGCGCGACGCTCGGCGGCTTCGGCCTTGCGGTCCTCCTTGGAGCCGCGGGTCGCCTTACGGCGGGCGCGGGCTTCCTTCGCGGTCAGCGGGGCAGGGGCAACGGGGCCACGCCTCTTCGCCTCGGCGTCACGACGCTTGGGTGTGGGGCGGCCCTTGCCCACCTGCTCGATGGGCGCCTCTTCGGAGGCCGAGGATGCCTCAGTGCCCTCGACGTCACGTTTGTCGGAGTTGTCTGAGTCACCGCGGCGTAGCAATTTCACACCTCCAGGCTATTGGATAAGTGCACGGTCTGGGAAACCGACCTCGGTCTTTCTGAAAAACCCGATCGCCCGAGGCACTGAAACGCGCGAGATCGTGAAACATCGGGGTCATTCGGGACTCTTAGACTTCGGCTATGCGGGTAATAGTTGCTCCAGATTCGTTTGGTGAGACGTTGACGGCCGTCGAGGCGGCTGAGTCCATTTCTGCCGGTTGGCGACGTGGCCGACCCGAAGACGACGTTGTCACCGCGCCACAATCCGACGGTGGGCCGGGTTTCGTCGACGTCTTGGCCACGGCTGGGGGCGACATCCGGACTGCACGGGTGTCCGGGCCTTTGACCGCCGCCGTCGACGCCACGTGGCTGTTCGATTCGGACACGGCGTACATCGAGTCCGCCGAGGCCGTCGGGCTCGGCCTGCTCGGAGGTCCGCCGACGCGGGACACTGCACTCGCCGCGCACAGTCTCGGTGTGGGAGAGCTGATCGCTGTCGCGCTCGAGGCAGGCGTGAAGACGGTTGTCGTCGGACTCGGTGGGAGTTGCTGCACCGACGGGGGACGTGGACTGGTGGAGGCGCTGGGCGGCCTGGAGGTTGCAGCGGCGGCTACGGCAGGCACTCAGTTGTTCGCCGCCACCGACGTAGAACACGTACTTCTCGGCGAGCACGGTGCGGCAGCGGTGTTCGGCCCGCAAAAGGGCGCCGACGCCGAAGCCGTCGCTGTCCTCGAAGCGCGGAACGCGAGATGGGCCGAACAGTTGGAGTCCGCCACCGGAAAACGAGTGTCGGATTTTCCGGGTGCCGGCGCCGCGGGTGGTATCGGTGCCGCGCTCTTTGCGCTCGGTGCACAGCGGCGATCCGGGGCCGACGTCGTCGCGGATCGCACCGGACAGGCCGCGCTACTGGCTTCCGCTGACCTGGTGATCACAGGCGAAGGCAAGTTCGACCACCAATCTCTGCGCGGCAAACTCGTCACAACGCTCGCTTCGGCGGGGGCAGCGCACGGCGTTCCGACGCTCGTCTTTGCCGGCCAGGTGACGCTCGACGAGGCGGACTATGCGTCGACCTCGATAGTCGCGGCGAAGTCGGTGACGGATTTCGCCGGGTCGGTGGAACGTGCGATGGAGGAAGCGTCGGCGTGTCTCGAGGGACTCGCCGAACACACGGCGCGCGAGTGGAACTTCTGGCGCGGCGTCCGGAGCTGAGGATCCACAAGCGTCGACGCGCCGTTGCCGTGTCGGGAAGACCGGATAGGATGAAGACGAATCGCACCCGGTAAAGGACTGGCGGGAATAAGTCGGCAGCGGCGTACCGTTGAAGCGTTCACGGGTTGGTACGAACATTAGGGAGAGCCCATGACTGTGCAGAACGAGACCGCCACCCACGGCGTCAAGATGACCGAGGCCGCGTCCGCCAAGGCGAAGGCACTCTTCGATCAGGAGGGTCGCGACGACCTCGCGCTGCGTATTGCAGTGCAGCCCGGCGGCTGTGCCGGACTGAAGTACCAGCTGTTCTTCGACGACCGCACGCTCGACGGTGACCTCACTGTCGACTTCAACGGCGTCAACCTGGTTGTCGACCGGATGAGCGCGCCGTACGTCGAAGGTGCGTCCATCGACTTCCTCGACACCATCGAGCAGCAGGGCTTCTCGATCGACAACCCCAATGCAACAGGCTCCTGCGCCTGCGGTGACTCGTTCAACTGAGTCTGTCGATCACAACTCAATTCACGAACAACTGACGCGGAACCGACATTCGGTTTCGCGTCAGTTGTTTGTGGTGACTCGTACGTAGACCGTTCCGATCCGACAGCTCGGGCGCCGATGACGGCGCTACGGGCGGTAACGTGAACTTTTGCTCCTCTTTCATTCTTGTACTCACTTCGCTGAAAGGCCACGATCCGTGACTATTGCGGTAACCGGTTCCATCGCCACCGACCACTTGATGCGCTTCCCCGGCCGCTTCGCCGATCAGCTCCTCGCCGATCAGCTCGCCCACGTTTCGCTGAGTTTCCTGGTCGACGATCTCGTGATTCGCCGCGGTGGTGTCGGCGGCAACATCGCTTACGCCATGGGCGTGCTCGGTGGGTCCCCGCTACTCGTCGGCGCAGTCGGTGCCGACTTCGCCGAGTACCGCACGTGGCTCGAGGACAACGGCGTCGACTGCAGCGCGGTCCGTATCTCGGACAAGGCACATACGGCGCGTTTCGTGTGCACCACCGACGAGGACATGGCGCAGATCGCGTCGTTCTACCCCGGTGCGATGAGCGAGGCTCGCGAGATCGAACTCGCGGCAGTGGCCAAGACTGCAGGCGCAGTCGAGTTGGTGCTGATCGGCGCCAACGACCCCGAGGCCATGGTTCGCCATACCGACGAATGCCGTCTGCTCGGGATTCCGTTCGCAGCGGATCCGTCGCAGCAGCTTGCCCGCCTGTCCGGTGACGAGGCCAAGGCGCTCATTCACGGCGCGAAGTACTTGTTCACCAACGAGTACGAGTGGGGTCTGCTTCAGCAGAAGACTGGTCTGAGCGAGGAAGAGATCCGCGCGCAGGTCGGCATCCGTGTCACCACCCTCGGCTCCAAGGGTGTGGAAATTGTTGACGCCGAAGGTAATTGGGTGCGCGTCGACGTAGTGCCCGAGACCGGCAAGGTGGATCCGACGGGCGTTGGCGACGGCTTCCGCGCCGGGTTCCTGCTCGCACACGGCGCCGGTCTGAGCTTCGAGCGTGCTGCACAGTTGGGATCTTTGGTCGCTGTGTTGATTCTCGAGACCGTGGGAACGCAGGAGTGGGTGTTCAATCGCGACGAGGCACTCAAGCGCCTTACCGACGCATACGGCAGCGCGGCAGCGGACGAGATCGCGACGATCCTGCCGAAGTAGGGCTCCGCCCCGTGAGTGGTTGAGGAGTTCGGAGACTCCCTAACCGCTCACGGGGCCGAAGGCCTAGATATTGACCGGGTACACCGGCTCCTGGATCTGCGGCACGATGCGCTTCTCCACGAAGATTCCGTGCCAGACCATGAAGGTCAGGACGGTCCAGAGGCGTCGGCTGTGGTCGGACACGCCCTCGCGGTGATCGTTGAGCATCTTCACGACGGCCTGCTTGTCGAAGATGTGGTCGGTTCCCGACTCCTCGATCTGCAGATGTGCCCAGTCGAAGAGTTCGGTGCCGCGCAGCCAGTGGCGCAGGGGAACCGGGAATCCGAGCTTCGCGCGGTGCAGAACATGGTGCGGCACAATGCCTTCCAGGGCCTGGCGCAGTGCGTACTTGGTCGTGTCCTTCGTGATCTTCTGATCGAGCGGTACGCGTGACGCGACGTCGAAGACCTCGGGATCGAGGAACGGCACACGCAGTTCCAGCGAGTTGGCCATCGTCATCTTGTCTGCCTTGACGAGGATGTCGCCGCGCAGCCAGGTGAACAGGTCGAGATGCTGCATCCGCGCAACCGGATCCCAGTCCCGTGACTGCGCGTAGATCGGCGCAGTGACGTCCTGGTGAGTCCACTCCGGGCGGAAATCGCGCAGGACGGCGCGGAGCTGAGCGTCGTTGAAGCTACGAGCATTTCCGTAGTAGCGCTCCTCGAGCGTCAAGGAACCGCGGTTGAGCAGACTCTTGCCACGAGTGCCGTCCGGGATGCGTTCGGACAACTTGCCGGCAGCCCGACGCAGTCCCTTGGGGAGGTACTCGAAAGGCTTGAGCGACAACGGCTCACGGTAGATCGTGTAGCCGCCGAACAGCTCGTCGGCACCCTCGCCGGACAGCACGACCTTGACGTGCTTGCGCGCTTCCTTCGCGATGAACCACAGCGGAATCAATGCCGGATCGGCTACCGGGTCGTCGAGGTACCAGACGATCTCGGGAATGGCAGCGGCGAACTCGGCGGGGGAGACCACCTTGACGACGTGCTTCGCGCCGATCGCTGCGGCAGATTCTGCAGCGACGTCGACCTCGGAATAGCCCTCACGTTCGAAACCGGTCGTGAAGGTGATCAGGTTGGGGTTGTGGCGCATCGCCAGCGCCGCGATCGCCGTGGAGTCGATACCACCGGACAAGAACGAACCGACGGTGACGTCGGCGCGCATGTGCTTGGCGACCGAATCCTCGAGTGCCTCGGCGATTTCCTGGTAGCGCGCCTTCTCGGTGCCAGGTGCAAAAGGCTTGGCCGGGAACTTCGGCGTGAAATACCGCGTGAACGTGGGCTCCTCGCCCGGACGCACCCGGGCGAAGCTGCCCGACTCCAGGCGTCGGATCTGCTTGTGCAGTGTTTCCGGCTCCGGTACGTACTGCAGAACGGTGTAGTGCTCGATGGCACGCGGATCCAGCTCGGTACCGATGCCGATCAGATCGGTGAGTTCGAGCAGGCTCTTCTTCTCGCTGCCGAACGCGGTGCCGCCGGCGCCGGTCGCGATGAACAGCGGCTTGATCCCGAACGGATCGCGCGCGATGAACAGCTCGCGTGTGTCGGTGTCCCAGATCGCGAACGCGAACATTCCGCGCAGGCGCCGGACCGCGTCCTCACCCCAGTAGTGGAATGCAGCGACGATGGCCTCGGAGTCGCCCTCGGTGAAGAACTTGGCGTCGTGGTCCTTGACCAGTTCGGCGCGGATCTCCAAGTAGTTGTAGATCTCGCCGTTGAACGTGAGCGCATAACGCTCAGGGTTCTCCGGTGGGCCCCAACGCAGCGGCTGGTGGGAATGAGCGATGTCGATGATCGCCAGGCGGTTGAACCCGAAGACGAGGTGATCGTCGTTCCACGTCCCGTGTTCGTCCGGCCCGCGGTGACGAAGGCAATGCATCGCCTGGTCGACCCGCGAGACGGCGTCCTCGCTGGTTCCGCCAGATGTCAGTAGCCCGAGCAGTCCACACACAGCGTCCGGTTCCTCGATTCAGAATTTTTGTACAGAAGGCTCCCGGACACGAGTGTCGGGGAGAGGTCAACGAACTCTTGACGAAAGTATGCCGCAGATCGACGTCCCTGCCGATCGCGGCGGAACGAATCGACGTGATGTGCGTCGCCGAAACGACCTGAGCCGTTCCTGAGCAGCACCTGAGAGAGCTGTGTGACGTCCGCCGCGACACGGGCGAGGACCCGAGGATGGATAGCGCCCGGCTTTGGTCTACGCTGCGTAGTAATTGGGCCTTCCCTCCGGGCATGCCCTAGTTGAATTTTGTGGCGATCAGGAAGGCGTGAACGTGGCGCAAGGTCGGATCCTTCGGCGAGCGGGGCTGGCAGTATCTCTGGGCATTGCTGCCTTGCTGCTGTCGGGTTGCTCCATCGACAACGAAGTGCTTCGTTTCGGGTGGCCTTCGGGCATCACCCCGGAGGCGACGCGCATGCGTGAGCTGTGGACGTGGTCGGTTGTAGCCGCCCTCGTCATGGGTGTGCTGGTGTGGGGGTTGGTCTTCTGGGCCGTCATCTTCCACCGTAAGAAGAAGGACTCGCCGGAATTCCCGCGTCAGACGGCATACAACGTGCCGCTCGAACTCGGTTACACGGCAGTTCCCTTCGTCATCATCGCGGTTCTCTTCTACTTCACCGTCATCGTTCAGAACCATGTTCTGGACAAGACGGACAACCCTGACGTCGTTGTAGACGTCACGGCCTTCCAGTGGAACTGGAAGTTCGGCTACCGCTCCATCGAGTTCGGTGACGGTTCCGCCAAGTACAACGGAATCGACGTCGAGGCCGAAGAGGCTGCCAAGACCGAGGGCTCGACCGTGAACGAACACGGGGAAGAAGTTCCCGGCCCGATCCACGGCAACAGCACCGAGGACCTGAGCTACCTGCACTACGACAAGATCGAGACCGTCGGCTCCAGCCAGGAGATCCCGATCCTCGTTCTGCCCACCGGCAAGCGGATCCAGTTCGAACTTGCTTCCTCGGACGTCATTCACGCTTTCTGGGTGCCTGAGTTCCTGTTCAAGCGCGACGTTCTCCCGAACCCCAAGGAGAACCACTCGGACAACATCTTCCAGATCAGTGAGATCGAGAAGGAAGGCGCGTTCGTCGGGCGTTGTGCAGAAATGTGTGGCACGTTCCACGCGATGATGAACTTCGAGGTTCGTGCGGTTTCGCCCGAGGACTTCGCCAAGTACATCGAACTGCGCAAGGGTGACGCGGAGGGCAAGGGTGGTCTGACGACCGCCGAGGCTCTGCAGGCAATCGGTCAGTCGCCGGTGGCTACGTCGACCACGCCGTTCAACACCGACCGCGAGTACCGTCAGGCAACCGTCGCCACTGCAGGCAACTGAGCCGGCCAGCCTCTTCACTGAACAAGGACAAGTGCTGATATGAAGATCGAAGCCAAGCTCTTCGAGATCCTGACGATGTTCTTCATTCTCGTCGCGATCATCTACGGAGTGTTCACCGCTCTGTCACGCACAGGTATCGAGTGGGCCGGACTGACGGCCATCGTCCTGTCTGCAGGTCTGACGCTCATCGTGGGTACCTACTTCCGCTTCGTCGCCCGTCGTCTGGACACCCGTCCCGAGGACTACGACGACGCTGAAATCTCGGATGGTGCAGGAGAACTGGGCTTCTTCAGCCCGGGTAGCTTCTGGCCGATCCTGCTTGCCGCTGCTGCTGCACTCGCGGCAGTGTCGCTGGCGTACTTCCAGCCGTGGCTCATCGCAGTCGCAGTTGTCTGTGTGCTCGCCGCAGCCGCAGGCCTGGTGTTCGAGTACTACACCGGACCCGAGAAGCACTAGTTTCACCCGCACTCGAACAGAGGCGCCGCACCCACCCGGGTACGGCGCCTCTGTTGTCGTTTATGTACGTTTCGGTGGTAGGAGGGTGCCTGTCAACAACCGCTCTCTGTCAATCGTGGAGCGAGTATTCGAGGTCGTAGCGGTGCAGACCGTCGACGACCTCCAGCTCGAGAGTGCCTGCGATGCCCTTCAACTCGCCGGTTCCGGACCCCGGCACGATCTCGTACAGAAGCTTCTGCGTTCCGTCGATCATCTGACCGAACTGCTGCAGGGCGAACGATCCCACAGCTTCGTCGACCTGCCCCGTGACAAACTCCAAAGCGACATAGCCCGCTGCACCGGCTGTCGGATCGCCCGCGGACAGCATCAGGCCGGACGACGTGCCTTCGACGCCGCCGATGAACGTCTTGTCGAACTCGAAGCGTCCGACGCGTCCGGAGAGCTCAGGATCGGCGGGGCGAAGATCGATCTCGAAGGTGCCGCGTGCATGGGATGTCATGGTCCGAGTATCTCACCGAGCGACAACGCCTCGAGGGGACTCCCGAGAACGTGCAACACTCCGTAGATGATTCTCGAACATGCCGTCCTGCAGGTCGATCCGTCGCAGTCAGCGCGTTTCGAGGCCGCATTCGACGTGGCCCGAACCATCATCTCCGAGGTTCCCGGATTCATCAGGCTGCGGCTCTCGCACTGCCTGGAATCACCGGAGCGATATCTCCTGCTGGTCGAGTGGGAAGACGTGGAGTCACACACCATCGGCTTCCGTCAGTCCACGGGATACGAGAAGTGGCGAGAACTTCTCCATCACTTCTACGAGCCGTTCCCGACGGTGGAGCACTATTCAACTCTGTTCGAGGACTAGTAAGGCGTAGTGCCCGCTGTTGTCGGCGCTCGGACAACGAACCGGGGGAGTGGTGCCCACTTGGAGGTTGTCCATACTGAATCGCTCAGAGAACGAGTGAGGCCCCGAACCGGAATCCGGTTCGGGGCCTCACTGGTCAACTGACGTTCTTAGTGGAGTTCTCCACTGGAACCATCGGACTTGCCGTTGGTTCGGTTCTGGTAGTCCAGAAGGATCTGAAGCTGCTCGTGCTCAGCTTCGTGATGAGCGGCTTCGAGAGCCTCGCTCTCCTCGACTGGGTCAGCGGTGATCAGGCTACCGCTACCGGGCTTGCCGGCGAGGCCGAGCTTGTTCATCTTCTTCGGGACAGCAGCACCCTGGTACTCGAGCGGGATCGGGTGTCCGTGCTCGTCGACGGGGCCGAGCGGCTGGTGGATCTCGATGTACTGGCCGTTCGGCATCCGCTTGATGATGCCGGTCTCGATGCCGTGTTCGAGGACTGCACGGTCACTGCGCTGCAGGCCGATGCAGAACCGGTACGTCACGAAGTACGCGATGGGCGGAAGGATGACCATGCCGATACGGCCGATCCACGTCATTGCGTTCAGCGAGATGTGCAGGTGGTACGCGATGATGTCGTTGATGCAGGAGATCGTGAGCACCAGGTAGAACGCGATGGACATCGCACCGATAGCGGTACGGACCGGCACGTCGCGCGGGCGCTGCAGGATGTTGTGGTGAGCGTCGTCTCCGGTGAGACGCTTCTCGATCCACGGGTACGCGATCAACAGTGCGAAGACGAGGCCCATGATCAGGGCGACGGCGAACACTGCAGGGATCGTGTACCGGTTGAACAGGTAGATCTCCCACGCCGGCCACAGTCGAGCAAGGCCGTCCGTCCACATCATGTAGATATCGGGCTGGGAACCTGCCGAGACCTGTGACGGGTTGTACGGACCGATGTTCCACACGGGGTTGATCTGGAACAGACCACCGAGCAGTGCGAGCACGCCGAAGGTCATGGCGAAGAACGCGCCACCCTTCATCGCGAAGACCGGGAGGATGCGCACGCCGACGACGTTCTGTTCCGTACGGCCGGGGCCGGGGAACTGCGTGTGCTTCTGGTACCAGACCAACGCGAGGTGGCCGGCGATCAGAGCCAGGATGATGCCCGGGAACAGCAGCACGTGAGCGACGTAGAGACGCGGGATGATGAGGTCGCCGGGGAAGTCGCCGTCGAAGATCAGCCAGTGCATCCAGGTACCGACGATCGGGATACTCATCGTGATACCACCGAAGGCGGCGCGGAGGCCGGTGCCCGAGAGCAGGTCGTCGGGGATGGTGTAACCGAAGAAGCCTTCGAACATCGCCAGGATGAGCAGCAGGCAGCCGATGACCCAGTTCGCTTCACGTGGGCGACGGAAGGCGCCGGTGAAGAAGATGCGAGCGAGGTGAACGATGATCGACGCCGCGAACATCAGTGCAGCCCAGTGGTGAATCTGGCGAACGAAGAGACCGCCGCGCACCTCGAAGGAGATGTTCAGGGTCGTCTCGTAGGCGCGAGACATCGTGACACCGCGAAGCGGCTGGTATGCGCCCTGGTAGACGACGTGTGCCATCGACGGATCGAAGAACAGCGTCAGGAACACACCGGAGATCAGCAGGATCACGAAGCTGTAGAGCGCGATCTCGCCGAGCATGAAGGACCAGTGCGTCGGGAAGACCTTGTTGATCTGCCGGCGCATGCCTGCGGCGAGGTGGTAGCGGGAGTCCATAGCCTCCGCTTGTCCAGCCGCTGCCGCGCTGATCTTGGACGGTTTGGTTGTTGTTGTGGTCACGGTCGACGCTCCCAAAATGCCGGGCCGAGTGCTTCGATGAAGTCACCGTCGGCGACCAGGAAGCCCTCTTCGTTCACTGTAATAGGCAACTGCGGAAGTGCGCGAGCAGCGGGACCGAAGATCGGCTTGCCGTAGGTCAGTGCGTCGAACTGCGACTGGTGGCAGGGGCACAGAATACGGTTGCTCTGCTGTTCGTAGAGCGAGGTGGGGCAACCCAGGTGGGTGCAGATCTTCGAGTAGGCGAAGTAATCGCCGTAGTTGAAGCTTTCCTGGCCCTTACGCTTGGTGACACGCGCGGTGTCTTCCGTGCGGAGGCGGATGAGCATCACCGAGTTACGAATGCCGCGCAGTGCTGCGAGCAGAGCGTGCTCGTCGCCACGGTCGGACTCGCGGAACGGGAAGACCGTTTCCATCGAACCGGCATCGAGATCTTCCGGGCGAACGAGGACGATGTCCTCGGGACGGCCGGTGTCACGACGCAGGTAGATGGTCTCGCCCGGGTAGTTCGGGGTCCAGCCGGACACCCACAGAGGTGAGTCGTCGCCCTTGGCCCACGGGTTCTTGATGAGTCCGCCGAGGGGCATGACCATCATGACGCCGAGTGCGCCGCCGCCGAACATCAAGCTGCGCTTGATGGCCTTGCGGCGGGGGAGGGTGGACGTCTCGAGGGTATCGCCGAGCTCGGCGACGATCGTGCGACGATCGACCTCGGTGGAACCACCGTCGTGGCGGTCCTGGATCGAGACCTCTTCGGGGATGAACTTCTTCGTGAACTGAACGGCACCGATGCCGACGCCGAGAATCGCCAGACCCATGGTCAAGCCGATCAGCGGGGTGTACAGGCTGTACTTGCCGTAGTTCTCGTCACCGGCGCCTGCGTACTCCCAGGGCCAGAACAGGTAGATCGCGATGAACGCGATCGCCGAAACGCCGGCGAGGCCGAACCAGAAGGCGACGTTGCGCTCGGCGCGCTTTTCCGCCCTGGTGCCCTTTACCGACCAACGATCACGGCGGTAGACGACATCGACGCCATCGAGATTGGTACCCAGCTTGACCAGGTCGTCGCGTGACATCGCGTCGAGCTCTTCATCTGTGTACTTCTTAGGCGTATCGCCGCCATGCTGGCCAGCGTCGCTCATGACCTTGCTCCGATCCACAATGCTGCACCGACGACAGCGATGATTCCGACGGCCCACATGGCGAGACCCTCAGAGGCCGGACCGAGGCCACCGAGCCCGTACCCACCGGGGTCCTTCGACTCGCCCGACGACTTGACGTAGGCGATGATGTCCTTCTTCTCCTCGATCGTCAGCTGACGATCCGAGAACTTCGGCATGTTCTGGGGACCGGTAACCATGGCAGCGTAGATCTGCTGCTCGCTGGCCGGATCCAGGACCGGGGCGTACTTGCCCGAGGACAGTGCGCCACCGCGGCCGGTGAAGTTGTGGCACGACGCGCAGTTGAGCCGGAAGAGCTCACTGCCGCGTCCGACGTCGCCACCGCGCAGCGAGGACTGGGCGATTTCGCCGTTCTCGTCGCGGATGAGCGTCGGGCCGCCGCCGTTGGCCTGGATGAAAGCGCCGAGGGCGTCGGTCTGCGCAGCATCGAACTTGGGGTCCTTGCGTGCAGCCTGGGCCTCGTTGCGAGCTGCCGGCATACGACCAGAGGAGACCTGGAAGTACACGGCTGCTTCGCCGACGCCGATGAGGCTGGGACCGCGGTCCTGCACGCCCTGCAAGTTCGCGCCGTGGCACGTGATGCATGACGTGTCGTACAGCTGCTTGCCTTCACGAATCAGGGCTGCTGAATCGTCACTGGCGGTCGCAACCTGCGGAGCTGGTGTCAACGCCGAAGCGAGGAAACCTGCGCTGATCAATCCCATCATCAATACGAGCGCGCCAGTGACGCGCCGGCGGATTTTCCGCTGGCGACGCGACTTCGCGGCATTCGCTGAGTTATCGGATGCGGGAGGGGGGGATGAACTCATCTGTATCCCTTTGGTATGTCGGGACGGAACTGGACGTCAGGGGCTGCCTGGGGCGTACAGCTGATTAACGGATGAAATAAATCGTGGCAAACAGCGCGATCCACACGATGTCGACAAAGTGCCAGTAGTACGAAACAACGATCGCGGCGGTGGCCTGGGCGGGCGTGAACTTGCTGACCCGGGTACGTGCGATCAAGAAGACGAAGGCGATGAGACCGCCGATGACGTGCAGACCGTGGAAGCCGGTGGTCATGTAGAACACCGAGCCGTACACGCTGCTCGAAATCGTGGTGCCCTCGTGCACGAGGTGGTAGTACTCGTAACCCTGGCCGGCGACGAAGAACGCCCCCATGACCAAGGTGATGGTGTACCAGCGACGAAGTCCGAAGACGTCGCCACGCTCAGCCGCGAAGACACCCATCTGGCAGGTGAACGAAGATGCGATAAGCACCAAGGTCACCGGCACGGCCAGATACAGGTTCAATTCGGTTGGCTCCGGCGGCCAATTTCCGTTCGCCTGAGCTCGTGCCACGAAGTACATGGCAAAGAGCCCTGCGAAGAACATGAGCTCACTTGACAACCACACGATGGTGCCAACGCTGACCATATTCGGCCGGTTCAGCGAGTGCACGCGTTGGGTGATTGCCGATCCTGAAGTCCCTACTGCGCTCGTCACAGACAGAAGTATGACGCTTCGTCGTAAGAGACGACCACTCGGGTCCACCATCGGCGCGTCGCTCGGCTCGAGTTCGCGGGATCGGGCGGCGAACGCGCTGGTGGCGTGGTCGGAATATGCTGGCGCGATGGCAGCTACACACAAGAGTAGACCGTGGTTCCTGAGAATTTTCGGCACGAAGATTCCGACACCGCTCGATGCAGGGCGGTCGGATCTGGTCGTCGTTGCCGAAGGCTTCGACGACGCCGAGGCGAGCTCGACGGCTCTCGAACGTGCCGCCTCCACCGAGCCGGAGTTCAGGGCGGAGTCCGAAGTGGTTCTGCGGCATCATCTCGACCTCCCGGAGGGCTCGGTAGCCGATGCCGAGAGCATCGTCGCCCAGGACGGATATGTGCGAGGCGTGGGTCGGCCCGAGGACGTGACTCCGGTGGTCGAGAATTCGGTTCGCGTCGTCTTCGAGCGTGTCCAGGTGCTTGACGCCCTGCATTGCTCCCAGGAGCGGTCACGAATGGCTGGTCTGGCGCAGCGACTCGGTGGTTCGGTCGCCGGGTGGGACGCGCTCCAGCCCCCGATACTTGCGGAGGCGCCGCCCAAACGCGGTCGCAGAAAGTCCTGAGCGGCCCTATTCGGTTTCCTCGTTACCTCACTGACTAGGCTGCGAGGGTCATCGGCAGCACAAAATGGCAGCGCGAAACGACAGCTCGAAACGACAGCTCGAAATCCAGCCCACTTGAACGACAGGGGACCAAGGCACTATGGCCGGCACCGACGCATCCAACGCCGTGAACGTCGATTCGAGTGCAGTGGTGCGGTCCTGGCCGATGATTCTCGGTTTGCTCACGGACGGCAGTGACTTGTCGGAAGCCGACAGTCGCTGGGCTATGGGCGAGATCATGTCGGACAACGCCACCTCCGCTCAGATCGCTGCTTTCGGGGTCGGTCTGAAGATGAAGGGAGAAACCCCCGCGGAGTTGGAAGGGCTCGCCGCCGCGATGCTCGAACACTCCAGGCGCGTGCCGGTCGATTCCGACGTCGTCGACATCGTCGGCACGGGTGGTGACCGCTCCAACACGGTGAACATCTCGACGATGGCCTCGATCGTGGTTGCCGCGTCCGGTGTGCGAGTTGTCAAGCACGGCAACCGCGCTGCTTCGTCCAAGAGCGGTGGCGCCGACGTGCTCGAGGCGCTCGGCGTTCGCATCAACCTCGGGCCGGAGCAGGTTGCGAGGTGCGTCGAAGAGGTCGGCATCGGCTTTTGTTTCGCGCCGGTCTTCCATCCCGCACTGCGCTTTGCGGCGGTGCCTCGCAAGGAGATCGGCATTCCGACGGCATTCAACGTCCTCGGTCCACTGACCAATCCGGCTCGTCCGCGTGCCGGGCTGATCGGGTGCGCATTTCCGAAACTGATCTCGGTCGTCGCGGGAGTCCTTGCGCAGCGCGGTAATTCGGCGTTGGTGGTACGGGGAGACGACGGACTGGACGAACTGACCACATCGACGACGTCGACGGTTCACATCGTCGGGGGTGGAAGTGTGCGAACTGTCACGCTGGATCCGCGTGACCTCGGAATCGACCGCGTTCCTCTCGAAGAGTTGCGTGGAGGCGACGCCGAAATCAACGCCACCGTCGCCAGAACGCTGCTTTCCGGGCAGAAGGGGCCGGTCCGGGACGCGGTCCTGCTGAACGCGGGAGCGGCCATCGCGGCATTCAACGGTGTCGGCGACGATCTCGAGAGTGCGATCTCTGCCGGGATGACTGCAGCCGCTGCCGCGATCGACAGCGGCGCGGGCGCTGAACTGCTTCACAAGTGGGCGGCGCTCACCGCCGAGCTGGCCGACCAAGCCTGATCGAGGGGCTATTCACCCAGCGAGAAACCGGCCTCGACGTCTGCGCTGGAGAATGACTGGAACGCAATGTGTGTGGCGGTTCGGAGAACGCCGGGCACCTTGTTGATTCCTCCGGTGACCACGTCGGCGATCTGGGCGTGGTCACGCACTTTCACGATGGCGATCAAATCGACGTCACCTGCGCACGAGTAGACCTCGGTCACTCCGGACAGGTCGGCGACGGCCTGCGCGGTTTCCGGGATCCGAGCGGACTCGGCGTGAATCATGACGATGGCGTTGATCATTTCTCTCCTCGATTTCCCTGCGGGTTGTGATGACCCGGTGGTTTCGATCGAGCTTAGGGGTGCCGCCCCGCCGTTACGTCATCGATGTTCGGATTCGGTTCCGGCTCGGGCGAGTCGGCACCAGGCTTCCCACTTGCCGGCGCCGCTCACAGGTTCGACGTATCCGGATGTCGCCGACACGATTCGGACACCGTCCGACGAGAGCCACCTTGCGATCAGTCCCAGTTCTTCGGGTGACGCGCCGCGGAACGGGGCGTCGTCCGGTAGGACGGTTTCGGCCGCCGCGGTGATGGCGTCGACGACGGGCATCGGGTGAGTCCCACGTCTGGCGAGCCCGGCGGACGCGAGACGCCCGGACCGGATCACCGACAGCTCCCAGCCGCCGTCTCCGGTGGGGCGGGCGAGAACGAGTTGTTCGATCGCCGCGACTGCGGCGAGTCGCTGAGTGCGCCGCACTGCGGTGGCGACTGCGACCGTTCGGTCACGCAGACGAGCAGCATTCTCGAACAACGCGTGTGCGGACAGCTCGTCGATCCGGGCCTGCATCTGTTGGAGGGGAGCGTCGTTGGTTCCTCGGAAGAATCCACGCACGGTCTCAGGGGCGGCCGCGTAGTCCTCTGCGTTGATTTCCGGGGTCCAGGAGGCTGGACACGCCCCCAGTTCGCGAGCGGGGCAGTCAGGGCCGTGAACGGCGCCGCGTCCGAGACGCTTGGTACACGTGCGCAGACGACTGAACTCTGCGACGGTGTCGGCGACGTCGACTGCGTCGGCGCGAGAGGTGAACGGGCCGATCGAATCGGCCGTGGGCGTGCGAACCACGGACAGTCTCGGAAACGCCTCGTCGGTGAGGGTGATCCACCAACCTCGCTTGGGAAACTTGGAGCGACGGTTGTACGGCGGCGCATGCGCGCTCAGCAGTCGTAGTTCACGCACCCCGGCTTCGAGAGCGTGCGCGCACTCGACATGGTCCACGCGGGTGGCCAGCGCGACCATTTCCTTCATCCGGCCGCGGGTCTCCGAACCGGTGAAGTAGTTGCGGACGCGGCGTCGAAGGTCGGTAGCAGTTCCTATGTAGAGGGCTTCGTCGGAAGGACCGCGGAAAAGGTAGACACCGGGGCTTCGCGGCAGGTTTGCGGCGAAGGACCGTTTGGCCCGTTGATGCGAGGAAATGTTGGGCAGGTAGTCGACTAGTTCGCTGTAACTGTGGACACCCTGGTTTCCGACCCTGTCGATCAGTCCGTGGAGGACGTCGACGGTCGCACGCGCGTCGTCGAGAGCCCGGTGCGTCGGCTGGGTGGTCACTTGGAAGAGATGGGCGAGTGCGGAGAGCTTCACCGAAGGTGCTTCGTCGCGTGTGAGTACGCGCCGGGCGAGTTTGACGGTGCACAGGACACGGAACGCGGGCCACGGGCGCGCGCTGCGTGACGCCGCTGCTTTGAGGAAACCGATGTCGAACGGCGCGTTGTGTGCCACCAGCACCGCGCCCTCGGCGAACTCGAGAAATGCAGGCAGGACACGTTCGATGGGAGGTGCGCCGATCAGCATGGCCGTGGTGATTCCGGTCAGTTCGACTATGTAGGGCGGAATCGACCGGCCGGGGTCGACGAGTGTTGCCATTTCGCCCAGTACCTCGCCGCCGCGGATCTTGACGGCGCCGATCTCGGTGATGGAGTCCTGGTCGGCGCTGCCCCCTGTGGTCTCGAGGTCGACGACGACAAATGTTGTCTCGCTCAGCGGTGTGTCCAGTTCGTCGAAGCTCAGTTGCCGCCCGACGTCGAACTTCTCCCCGTCGGAGAACGGGGGCGGAGACGGAAATTCTCGGGCCGAGGCGGGACTCACACCGCAGACAGTAGAAGTACCCCCCGACACGAATTCGAGAGTGCAGACACGGAATCCGACCCGCACGGACTTCCATTGCGAAATCGGTGGATGAACGCCCGACAAAGGTAGGAGAGACGAGGATCACACTTGCGGTGGGAACTCGCGAATGTGGACGCGCGCCTACTTGTGAGTAGGGCGAGTCGAGGGGTCTTCGGTGCGTCTGTCGATGGCTGAAACCGCGTCCGTGACCGGAACAAGTTCTAGTTTCAAGTAATCATCGTTGAACTGCATGGAAGATCGGATTGTCGGGTTTGGTGAGCCTTGGCAGTGGGTAGCGGGCGCGGGTTTGACGGCCTGGAGTGGGTCGCCGAACCGACCTGTTGTTATCTCCCCGTGACCCGCCGGGCGTATCGCGGGCGCGGCACCACGATTTCCGGCGAATCGGGCGCGATTGTCACGAAGCGGTCGACATCGTCGCGATCATTTCGTAACCTTCCTGAGACCTAACGAAGTCTTGCCGGACCAAACAGGACCGGCATCGTCAGGAACCGCCTAATCGGGATCTCCGCGAGGAACCCGAACCGGGAACCCAAGTTTCCACTGGGGTGAATCCCGCCTGGGGTGCAGCACGCAGGATCGCTGCAGACCACGCGGGTAGGGCTGATCTTCCCAGCCCGAACCCGTCAGCTAACTCGGTCGGCGGATGAATGGAAGAAATGGAGCACCCCTTAAGTGGCGTCACAGAGTTTCAAGCGTTCAGCGCAGTTGGCAGTAGCCGGCGCGCTCGCAGTCGGAGCATTCGCTGCAACCGCTGCACCTGCCTCGGCAGACCCCATCACCATCCCCGGCGTCGGCACGTTCGAGGTTCCGGGCGTTTCTATTCCTCAGTTGCCGGTCATTCCGGGCATCACCGACATCGCACCGGCTGCACCGGCCGCTCCCATCTCCAGTGTTGGTGAGCAGGCAGTTCGCGCCGCAGAGAGCAAGCTGGGCTCCCCGTACGTGTACGGCGCAGCCGGCCCGGACGCATTCGACTGCTCCGGTCTCGTTCAGTGGGCATACAAGCAGGCCGGTCTCAACCTGCCTCGCACGAGCTACGACCAGGCTGCAGCCGGCGTTGCCGTCGCACAGTCCGATCTTCAGGTCGGCGACGTGATCTCCTTCTACGGCGGATCGCATTCGGGCATCTACGCCGGTAACGGCAATGTCATCCACGCGTCGACCGCTGGTCAGCCCGTGAAGCTCGCTCCGGTGTCCTCGATGCCGTACGACGGCGCTCGCCGTTACTGATTTCTGAACACGCTCGACGGCTGTCTCCGGTAGGCAGTCGGAACGATCCGCCGCTGTGATGCGGCGGAGCTCGGGGGAGCTCCGGATCTTCGAATGTGGGCCTCGAATCTTCGATTCGGGGCCCACATTTTCGTTTCGCGACAATTCGCCCGGTACTTCACCCCGACACGCCTACCGGCGAGTAGACACAAACGTATGCCGTTCCGTAACCTTATCGAGACATTGCGCGGCCGAGACAGGTACTGTGGATAGTTGACAGCCAGCTAACAGATCGTCGACCGGCCCCGGTCGGCGTCGCTTCACCGAGACGGAGAGTTGCATTCCGTGGTTTCATCGAAAAACAACAGTCGAGTACGGGCCGCATTGACAGTGGGAGTGCTGGCGTTCGGACTCGTTGCAGGGCCTTCGATGCAGGCCGGTGCCGACCCCGTCATCACCAACCCCACCGAGGCGCTCGACAAGCTCGGTGAACTCTCCCGGGTTTCCGAGCAGACCAACGAAGCGCTGCACAACGCGCAGATCGACCTCGACGCGAAGCTGGCAGTCGCGAATGATGCGGACGTGCGATCGGCAGCCGATCAGGGTCTTCTCGACGCGGCTTCGGCGCGCGTCGCCGAGTTCGCTCCGGCGGTAAACCGTATTGCCACAGCGAATTACCAGGGTGCGCGAACCAATCGCCTCTTTGCGTTGATGGTGAGCGACTCGCCGCAGCAGTTGCTCGACCAGATGTCTGCGCTCGACGTGATTTCCAACGACGCGGCAGTACAGGTCTCTCAGTTCAACCAAGCCACTGCCGATGCGCGTGCCGCCTCGGAAGCATCGAAGCGATCGGCCGAAGAAGCGCGAACCGCCGCCGATCAAGCCCGCGCACTCAGTGACGATTTGCAGCGCAAGCAGAGTGAACTGCAGACGCAGATCGCCGACGTGACCAAAGCCTTCCAGAATCTCACCGACGACGAACGTAACCAACTGAGCGGTACGCCTTTCCCGCCGGATGTCGATCTCAGCAAAATTCTGGCTAACTTGACCCCTGGCTCGGGTGCTGCTGCTCTGCAGGCAGGCCTCACGCGGATCGGTGACCCGTACGTCTGGGGCGCGACCGGCCCGAACGAGTTCGACTGCTCAGGTCTGGTGGTGTGGGCCTACAAGCAGATCGGAAAGACTCTGCCGCGATCGAGCCAAGCGCAGGCGCAGGGCGGTGTACCGGTGTCGAGGGACCAACTACAGCCCGGCGACGTCGTGACTTTCTACAGCGACAACTCGCATGTCGGCATCTACGCCGGCGACGGAAACATTCTGCATGCGTCGACGTTCGGCGTACCGGTGAAGGTCCAGTCGATGGCAGGCATGGAGTTCTCCACTGCGCGTCGTTACTGACGGCTTGCTGCGCCCGAGCGGCGTGTGGCCAGCCGCCGTGAAGCGTCGAGTCGAGTTCTCCTACACTCGGCACCGTGCCGACTGAACCGATGACGACGCCCGACGTCGGCGCAGATCGACCACGCCGTTGGGAGTATCCGGCCCTCGTGGCGCTCGGTGTAGCCGTGGTGCTCGTTCTGGGCCTGACGATCTTCCTGACGAACAGGTCCGATTCCGACGAAAATGCCGCCGCCGAACAGGACGCGGAACGCAGCGCTCAAGTCCAGAGCTTTCTCGATGCATGGGCCGCGGCTCAGATGTCCGACGATCCGTCGGGGCTGGCGAAGTTCGTCGACAGTGCCGCCGCACCCGGTGTGCTCGAGGCGGAAGTTCGACGAGCCACTGCTGCGGGAGCGCTTGAATTCTCCGACTGGGGATACGAGATTCCCAGCGGCGGCCTGACTCCGGCGCCGCGAACCGGTGCGCCGGGCGGAGACGTCGAAGTATGGAATGCGCAAGTTCTGTTGCGGTACGCCCTCGACGGCGTCGACGCATTGCCCACGCGCAAGGCAGTGTCCATGACGCTCGCGAAACGCGGCGATCAGTGGTCGGTTCTTGCGGACGGGTCGATCGTCGGACTGGACGGCGCCCGAACGGCGGGCGAATCCTGGAACGGCCCCTGGGACTTCGGCCCGCTTGCCGTCGCCGAGAATTCTGCGGGTAACGCGCTGGTGATCGGCCACCCGGGTCAGCAGGCGTTCGTCGACGCTTTGGCTGCCGATGTGGACTCAGCCATCGAGAACACGACGCAGTTGTGGGGGCCGTGGTGGTCCGAGCGCGCGGTGCTCATGGTGGCGGGGTCCGCTGAGGAATTCACCGCACTGGTCGGCTCCCATCACGACGGCGCTTCGATTGCTGCAGTGTCGGTCGCGGATGCGACGGCGGACGGGTCTTCCGACGTGAGTGGCCAGCGGGTGGTCTTCTCGCCTGCCGCGGCTTCGAGGTTGACCGACATCACCAGGCGAACGGTGTTGCGCCACGAACTGATGCACATAGCCGCCCGATCGAAAACCCGTGACGGGTCGCCGATGTGGGTATTGGAAGGGTTTGCCGAATACGCGGGAAACCGTGGATCCTCGCGGGCCTGGGGTGAGATCGCGCCGACTCTGGCGGCAGCGGTACGCTCCGGCGATACTCCGACCGAGTTTCCGGACGACACGCAGTTCAGCGGTGTACCGGTCGTGAGTTCACTGGCGTACGAATCGGCGTGGTCGATCAACGCGTATATCGCCGATCGATTCGGAGAAGCAAAGCTGACCGACCTCTTTCGCGCTCTCGCCTCCGGAAAGATGACGGCCGAAGACCTCGATTCGCGGATCCGAGCGGTCGTTGGCGTCGGAACCGAGGAACTGCGAGCCGGATGGGTCGACTGGACCAACAGCCATCTGGGCTGAGTAGTTCGCGGCTGGGTCGATTGCAGCGGCGAGGTGCCCTTCGCACGTTTGAAGCACCGAGTGCCCTACGGTGGACGGATGCGCCGGACCCTCTTGGTGACCAACGATTTTCCTCCTCGCCCCGGAGGTATCCAGTCCTATCTCCACACGTTCGCCGGGCATCTGCCGCCGGACAAGTTGGTGGTGTACGCACCGCGGTGGCGGGGCGACTCGCACAAGAAGTTCGATGCGGCACAGCCTTTCGAGGTCGTTCGGCACCCGACGACGCTGATGCTGCCGTCGCCTTTTGTCGCTCGTCGAGCCGCGAAGTTGGTCAAGAAGCACGACTGCGAGTCGGTCTGGTTCGGTGCGGCAGCGCCGTTGGCGTTGTTGGCACCGGTTGTTCGACGCGCCGGAGCGAGCCGAGTGATCGCGAGTACTCACGGCCACGAGGTCGGATGGTCGATGATTCCCGGTGCGCGGCAGTCGTTGCGTGTGATCGGTGACCACACCGATGCGGTGACGTTCGTCAGCAAATACACCCGTGGGCGGTTCTCGGCGGCCTTCGGCCCGCAAGCGGCGCTCGAGCACCTTCCTTCCGGAGTGGACACGTCAGTGTTCCACCCGGACTCGGTCGCCCGCGCGGAACTGCGTAAGCGATACGGGCTGGGCGAGCGGCCCACGATCCTGTGCCTGTCGCGGCTCGTGCCACGCAAGGGGCAGGACATGCTCATCAAGGCGCTGCCGACCGTACGCAAGAGCATTGACGGGGCGGTACTGGTGATCGTCGGAGGTGGGCCGTACGAGGACCATCTCCGCCAATTGGCGCGTAAGACCGGGATGGACGATCACGTCGTCTTCACGGGCACGGTGCCCGCCGCAGAGTTGGCAGCGCACCACACGATCGCCGACGTGTTCGCCATGCCGTGCCGTACCCGAGGCGCCGGATTGGACGTCGAAGGACTGGGAATCGTCTACCTCGAGGCCTCGGCTACCGGTGTGCCGGTCATCGCCGGGCGCAGTGGTGGCGCTCCGGAAACGGTGCAGCAGAACAAGACCGGGCTCGTGGTCGACGGCACCTCTGTTCGCGACGTCGCCGAATCCGTGATCGAGGTGCTGTCCGATCGTGATCGCGCGGCCGCGATGGGAGCAGCCGGCCGGGCATGGGTTGCCGAAGACTGGAAGTGGGACACGCTCGCTTCGAAACTGCGTAATCTCCTCGGCTGAGCAAACGGGACTCGAACGCGAACGGCCCGCACCGAATTCGGTGCGGGCCGTTCATGTCGGCACGTTCGTGTCGGCAGAGGGCTGATCGGCGAAAGACTACTTGGCGTAGATCTTTTCGATGTCGGCGGCAAAGCTCTCGTGCACGACGTTGCGCTTGAGCTTCATCGTGGGCGTGAGTTCGCCTGTGTCCTCGGAGAAGTCGACCGGAAGAATGCGGAACTTCTTGATCGCCTCGGCGTGTGAGACGAGCTTGTTGGCCTCGTCGATGGCGTCCTGGATTTCGCCGACCAGTTCGCCGTCCGAAACCAGGTCGGCCGCTGTGGTTCCTGCGGCCTTGTTGTTGCGCTCGTTCCAGGCGGGGAGAGCTTCGGCGTCGATGGTGATGAGGGCGCCGATGAAAGGCTTCTGGTCGCCGACCACGATGGCCTGGCTGATCAGCGGGTGCGCGCGAAGGGAATCCTCGAGCTGAGCGGGGGAGACGTTCTTGCCGCCTGCCGTGACGATGATTTCCTTCTTGCGGCCGGTGATGGTGATGTAGCCGTCCTTGTCGACGGTGCCGAGGTCGCCGGTGTGGAACCAGCCGTTCTCGATCGACTCGGCGGTCGCCTTCTCGTTGCGCCAGTAGCCGGTGAAGACCACCGGTCCCGAGAGGAGGATTTCGCCGTCTTCTGCGATACGAACGGAGTTGCCGGCCAACGGCTTTCCGACAGAACCGACCTTCTGTGCGCCGATGGTGTTGACGGCGAACGCTGCGGTGGTCTCGGTCAGTCCGTAGCCCTCGTAGATCGTGACACCGATACCGCGGAAGAAGTGGCCGAGTCGAGCGCCCAGAGGTGCACCACCGGAAATGGCCAGCTGGCACTGCCCGCCGAGCGCTGCGCGCAGCTTCGAGTACACGAGCTTGTCGAAGAGAGCGTGCTTGGCCTTGAGAACGATGCCGGCGCCGCCCTTGTCCTGCGCCTCGCTCCACGCGACGGCGGTGTCTGCGGCCGCGTCGAAGATCTTTCCCTTGCCGTCGCCGTGCGCCTTGGCGCGTGCGCTGTTGTAGACCTTCTCGAACACGCGCGGCACCGAGAGGATGAAGTCGGGCTTGAACTCGCCGAACGTCGGAACGAGGTTCGGGATGTCGCTCGTGTGCCCCAGCGCTGCACCGGCATCGAACGACGCGATGCTGACTGCGCGAGCGAGAACGTGCGCGAGCGGCAAGAACATCAGAGTGCGAACGCCAGGAGTCTTGAGCAGCGTGCCGAGGTTGGAGTCGAGGATGCCCTTCGACTCGGCAATCAGGTTGGAGTGCGTCAGCTGGCAGCCCTTGGGTCGGCCCGTGGTGCCCGACGTGTAGATCAGGGTCGCGGGATCGGATGCCTTCAGTGCAGCGACGCGGGCGTGGACGTCCTCGTCGGAGATGTCGGCGCCCAGTGCGGTCAATTCCTCGACAACACCTTTACCGCCTGCCGCGGCATCGATCTGGTACACCGTGCGCAGCGCGGGGGCGGCTGCAGCGACGTCCTTCACGGTCGCGGCATGTGCGTCGTTCTCGACGATGAGGTCGATTGCTTCGGAGTCCTCGAGAATCCAGCGAACCTGCTCGGCTGCGGAGGTTTCGTAGATCGGAACCGTCACGCCGCCGGCCGCCCAGATGGCGTAGTCGACGAGCGGCCATTCGAAGCGAGTCGCCGACATGAGGCCGACGCGATCGCCCTGCTCGACTCCGATCGCGATCAGGCCCTTGGCGACGGCAGTCACCTGAGCGGCGAAATCGCCTGCAGTGACATCGACCCATGCATTTCCGACTTTGCGCTTGTAGACAACCGCCGCCGGCTTCGTCTTCGCGAAGGCGAAGACCGAGTCGACCGCGGAGGCATCCTCGGGAATGGTGAACGTCTGGGGTGCGCTGAACTCAGGCACGAAATACCTCCGACACTGCGAAATACTGACGAGTAGGGTTTTCGTCTCCTACTGTAGTCGCATGTCCGACACAGTTGTGGCCAGGCTTACAGTCTGTCCGGTATGTAGTGTTGCGACACCCCTCGACGCTTCGCGGACGCGATGTGTGAAGCTACTTCGGTGAGCAGCATTCAGGTCGCAGACCAGACTTTCATCGCCGCCCCGCCCGAGCGGGTCGCCGAACTGTTGTCCTCGCGCGCGCAGTGGCGTCGCTGGTTCAGTGATCTCGAGCTCGAAGTCCGGGAAGATCGCGGTCCCGCAGGATTCCGTTGGGGGGTGTCCGGTCAGCTGGTCGGCACCATGGAGGTGTGGCTCGAACCGGTCATGGACGGGACGATCGCGCACTACTTCCTGCATTGTGAGCCGGTCGGCGTATCGCCGTCCGATCTGGCGACCCTCGACCTCGCCGGGATGAACCGCAAGCGTCGGGTCGACGGCAAGGTCATGTCGTTCCAGCTCAAACGCGAACTCGAAGCGGGACGTGCCGCCGGAGTAGCACCGGACTGATAATCGAAGCACTGCACGTTGTGCAGGTTCTGGACTTTTGACGAAGGAAGGTAGCGCAGTCGTATGGCCGAGAGGACCAAGGGGTTGATCAGCATCGACGCTCCTGCCGACGCCGTGATGGACGTCATCGCCGATTTCGAGCGGTACCCCGAGTGGGTGGCCGCGGCGAAGTCCGTCGAGGTGACGGCGCCGGGACAGGGCGGCCGCGCGGACCGAGTACGTTTCGTCCTCGACGCGGGGATGGTGAAGGACACCTACGAACTGCAGTATTCGTGGGCACCGGACGGTATGGCGGTGAGTTGGGAGCTGATCTCGGGCGAGATTCAGAAGTCCCAATTCGGTTCGTACACACTCGAGCCCGGCCCGAACGGCACCACGTCGGTCACCTACGAGTTGACGGTCGACCTGACGATTCCGATGATCGGACTGTTCAAGCGCAAGGCCGAGAAGATCATCACCGACACAGCTCTGAAGGAACTGAAGAAGCGAGTCGAGGGCTGAGTGCCGGAGCAACGATCGCGCGTCCAACTGTTCGTCGGTAAAGGCGGAGTAGGCACGACGACGCTTGCCGCAGCGACTGCTGTGTCGGCTGCGACCGATGGGGCGAGAGTGCTGCTCGTGTCGATCGATCAGGCAGGTTCTCTTGCAGACGTCCTGGGCGTGCCGAATCCGCGAACGACCACATCTCTCACCGAGCGTCTCGACGTCCGGCAACTCGACACGTCAGCGCTCCTCGAGGACAAGTTCCGAGGATTGTCGGGGTTGATCGACGCTGCAGGAACTTTCGGAGCGGGAGATCACGAACACGGTTCGTCGTTCGAGGGCTTGGAACCGGAAGAGTTGACGGGATCCCTGGGCATCCAAGACATGCTCGGGCTCGCCGAGATCGTCGACCTCTCGGACAGCGGCGACTACGACGTCGTGATCGTGGACTGTCCGGCCGCAGCCGAAGCGCTGCGGATACTCGGCTCGCCGTCGATGGTGTCGGAGTATCTCGAGCGATTGTGGCCGCGGCACAGGCGGATGGTCGCTGTGACAGGTACGGACATGCGGCTGCTCCTGCTCGTGTCCGTCGTCGAACGCGTGCTCGCGTCGGTGGATCGGATCGCGGTTCACCTCTCGGATCGGGAGAACACCGGCGTGCGTGTGGTGACGTCGGCCGACGGCGTGTCGGTCGCGGCGACTCGTCGGACGTTGTCCGGGCTGGCTCTGGCCGGGTTGCGAGTTGACGGGATTGTGGTCAACAACCTTGTCCCGCAGTTCAACTCGTCCGCCGGGAAGGGTGTCGACGATTCACCGGCGGCGCAGTGGCTCGCGTCGATCCGGGCGGCTCAGGCACTCGTCGTGGACGAACTGCGTGGATCAACCGATGGAATGTCCGTCACAACGGTCGAACGCGCTTGCGCCGAACCGGTAGGGTTGGCCGCTCTGGGCGAGATCGCGGCCACGTTCGAGGGTGGAGCGGGCACGGATTCGGGCACCGTCGGTACCGCGGACAACATCGTGGTGTCGTTGGAGTCCGGGACCGGAGTCGATTCGGTGTACGTGATGCGGATGTACCTTCCGCTCGTGGATCCGTCGTCGTTGTCGTTGGGCCGGGTGGAGGACGATGTGCTGGTGGGAGCAGACGGCGTACGACGCAGAGTTCGTTTGGCGTCGGTGCTGCGTCGTTGTGTCGTGAACGGGGCGGAGTTGGACGGCAGTTACCTGATCATCCGGTTCAGCCCGGATCCCGCGGTGTGGCCGGTATGAGCGAAGAGCACGAGCGCCTCGTCGCGGAGTTTCGCGCGCTGGCGGAAACCGTTCTGACGCGCCTGGAACCGGTGCTGCAGAAGGCCGCAGCAGCGACGGCAGACGTTGCGAGTGACTCGGCGTCCACGGACACGCAGCCGGTGTTCACCGGCTGCAGCTGGTGCCCGGTGTGCGCCCTCGCCGCACTGGTTCGCGGTGAGCACCACGAACTGTTGGCATTCCTCGCGGGTCAAGCAGCAGCATTCCTTGCGTTGCTTCGTGAGATTCTCGACGAGTTTCTCGGGGGGCCGTCAGGCCCCGATCGTGGACCCGAAGGCGGTCCGACGACGCCAGGTGCGGAGCGAACTCGCACGGCGGCATTTGTCCCGATCAACGTGACGGTCAAGGACTGACTCAGTACCCCGGGTAGAGCGAACGGCCCGAGATGAGCACAATCGACACAATGGTCACCGACGCACGAGGCACCGATTCAGGGTGCGCACTCCAGCGGACGCCGCTCGCGCGGGAATCGTCGCGATGAGCGCGCGCCGCTTGAAAGCGGTCTCCGACTCCACCATGGACGACATCTTGACGGTCGGCATCGACGTCGGCGGGACGAGTATCAGGGCCTCCGTCGTGGACGTCGACGGACAAGTGCTCGAGATGATTCAAGCCCCGACCCCGCAGTCGGCCAGGGCACTCGAAGACGGTCTCGATCGCGTCGTGCGCGAATTGGTCACCAGGCACGAGGTATCGGCCGTGGGGTTGGCGGTCGCCGGCTTCATCACCTCCGATCGAAGCTCGGTTCGGTTCGCTCCGCACTTGCCATGGGTGGACGCGCCGGTCGGAAGTGACTTGAGCAAGCGGCTCGGCTTGCCGGTCGTTCTCGAACACGACGCCAATGCAGCGGCGTTCGCGGAGCACCGATTCGGCGCGGCCGCAGGTGGCCGCAATGTCGTGATGGTGGCGATCGGGACCGGAATCGGTGGAGCGCTGCTGATCAACGGTGAGCTGTACCGGGGGAGTCACGGCGTCGCTCCCGAACTGGGCCACATCCAGGTCGTTCCGGGCGGGCGTCAGTGCGCGTGTGGCAAACGTGGGTGTTGGGAGCGCTATTGCAGCGGAACGGCGCTCGTCGACACGGCAATCGAACTGCTTGCCGCCGACCCGGCCGCGTCGACGGTCCTGGCGCGTGAGGTAGCGGTGGATCCTGGTTCGCTCACCGGTCGCCGGATCGCCAACGCCGCGCAGGACGGTGACCCACTCGCGCTGGCAACGATCGCCGAGTTCACCCGTTGGCTGGCCGTGGGTCTGGCCATGGTCGGTGACGTCTACGATCCCGATCTGGTCGTGATCGCCGGCGGCGTCGCGAGTTCTGCCCCACTGTTTCTCGACGACGCCCGCGAGCAATACGCGACATTGTTGACCGGGGCGAAGCACCGCCCACTGGCCCGCATCCGTTCCGCTCAGCTGGGCGAAGCTGCGGGCATGGTCGGCGCCGCCGCATTGGCCCGATCGGTAGTGCCTCAGGATCTCGGTGGGGTCGACGGCGCTGGAACCACGTCTGCCGGACTGTGATCGGGTCGATCCTGCAGGGGCGTGTGTAGCGGGGGTTACCGGTCGGCAGTAAGGTCGTACTCAGCGAAATTCAGCTGTGAATGGGAGGGACGCCGTGTGGTATTGGCTCTTCAAGTATGTGTTGCTGGGGCCGATTCTCTGGCTGCTCGGGCGTCCGACGGTCAAGGGTCACGAGAACATTCCGACTGACGGGGCGGCCATTCTGGCCAGCAATCACCAGGCGGTTCTGGACTCGTTCTACCTTCCGCTTCGCGTCAACCGCCGCATCACGTTCCTTGCCAAGAGTGAGTACTTCACCGGTTCCGGTCTGAAGGGCGCTTTCCAGAAGTGGTTCTTCACCGCGGTCGGTCAGGTCCCCATCGACCGAACCGGTGCAGACGCGGCGCAGGATGCACTCAACGCCGGTCTCAAGGTCCTCGGTTCGGGCAGCCTGCTGGGTATCTACCCCGAGGGGACGCGCTCGCCTGACGGTCGCCTCTACAAGGGCAAGACCGGAATGGCGCGCCTCGCACTTGAATCGGGCGTCAAGGTGATCCCGGTAGCGATGGTCGGCACCGACAAGATGAATCCGATCGGCTCACGGATGTGGCGTCCCGCCAAGGTCACCGTGATCGTCGGCGAACCCATCGATTTCTCCCGCTTCGAAGGCATGGGCGGAAACCGCTTCGTCGAGCGCGCTGTGACCGACGAGGTGATGTACAAGCTGATGAAACTCTCCGGCCAGGAGTACGTGGACATCTACGCGGCGAGCCTCAAGAACCAGGCGCCCACGAAACCCGAAGCTGCCGTCGACGTTCCGGCGGAAGGCGGCGAGTCGGTTGTCGATCTCGTGGCCTCGGCCGAGTCGAAGGAATCCGCGAAGTCCGACAAGGATTCGCTCCCGGACGCACAAGCCAGCTAGAGATTTCCCACACCGGCCGCACGCGCATTGGCTCCAGAGCCTGCGCGTGCGGCATAGTTTTCGGACGTGCGCTACTTCTACGACTGTGAATTCATCGAAGACGGTCGAACCATCGATCTCGTGTCCATCGGCGTTGTCTGTGAGGACGGCCGAGAGTATTACGCTGTCTCGACGGAGTTCGATCCCGCCCGTGCCGGTAGTTGGGTGCGCAAGAACGTGCTGCCGAAGTTGCCGCAGCCTTCGTCGCCGCTGTGGAAATCACGCGAGAAGATCCGCGACGATCTTCTGAAATTCTTCGTTCCGCGGCCGATGGTGGTTCCGGAGCTCTGGGCGTGGGTCGCCGCCTACGACCACGTCGCGCTGTGCCAGTTGTGGGGCGATATGACCGAACTACCGCAGTCGATGCCGCGGTACACCCGCGAACTCCGACAGTTCTGGGAAGACAACGGCAGTCCTGCCCTCCCGTCGGCGCCCGCCGACGCACACGACGCACTTGCCGACGCCAGGCACAACCTCGTGAAGTTCGACGCCATTTCGGCTGCACGGTCACTTCGCTGACCCCGGTTTCGGTGCGCGGGAAGTGTTCCGATTGGGCTGCGATCGAGAGCCTGTGTGACGCGCCGACGAGCGAGCGAATATCCTGTAGAGGTGAACTGGACTGTCGACGTGCCGATCGACCGCTTGCCCGAACTCCCGCCGCTGCCTGCCGGACTGCGTAAGCAGCTCGACGAGGCGCTCGCGAAGCCCGCTGCTCAGCAGCCCTCGTGGCCTGCTGACCAGGCGGCCGCCATGCGGACTGTGCTCGAGAGCGTGCCTCCCATCACAGTGGCCAGCGAAGTCGAGGCGCTGCAAGAGCGTCTCGCGCAGGTCGCGCGTGGTGAGGCATTTCTGCTTCAGGGCGGTGACTGCGCCGAGACCTTCGCGGACAACACCGAGCCGCACATCAAGGGAAACATCCGCACGTTGCTGCAGATGGCCGTCGTGCTCACCTACGGTTCCTCGATGCCGGTCGTCAAGGTCGCTCGCATCGCCGGCCAGTACGCCAAACCGCGCTCTGCCGACATCGACTCGTTGGGTCTGAAGTCCTACCGCGGCGACATGATCAACTCGCTCGTCGCCGACGAGGCAGTCCGCGCCCACGATCCTTCGCGACTGGTGCGTGCATACGCCAACGCCAGCGCCGCGATGAACCTGGTTCGCGCACTCACCGGCGCCGGCATGGCCGACCTGCACAAGGTGCACGATTGGAACCGCGAATTCGTCGCAGCGTCGCCCGCGGGCGCACGCTACGAGCAACTGGCAGCCGAGATCGACCGCGGCCTGCAGTTCATGAACGCGTGTGGCGTCACCGATCCGAGCCTGCACCAGGCACAGATCTTTGCCAGCCACGAGGCCCTGGTTCTCGACTACGAGCGCGCGATGCTGCGTCTCGACAACGACAGCGATCACCCCAAGCTCTACGACCTGTCGGCTCACTTCCTCTGGATCGGTGACCGCACTCGTCAGCTCGACGGCGCGCACATCGCCTTCGCCGAGTTGGTGTCCAACCCGATCGGCCTCAAGATCGGCCCGAGCACGACGCCGGAAATGGCGGTGGAATACGTCGAGCGTCTCGACCCCACCAACAAGCCAGGTCGTCTGACTCTGATCTCGCGCATGGGCAACGGCAAGGTCCGCGACCTGCTGCCGGCGATCATCGAGAAGGTCCAAGCCACCGGTCACCAGGTCATCTGGCAGTGCGATCCGATGCACGGCAACACCCACGAAGCCTCCACCGGGTACAAGACGCGCCACTTCGACCGCATCGTCGACGAGGTTCAGGGATTCTTCGAGGTCCACAACGGTCTCGGCACGCATCCGGGTGGCATCCACGTCGAGCTGACCGGTGAGAACGTCACCGAGTGCCTCGGCGGCGCGCAGGACATCTCCGACCTCGATCTCGGCGGTCGCTACGAGACGGCGTGCGACCCCCGATTGAACACCCAACAGTCGTTGGAGCTCGCGTTCCTCGTGGCCGAGATGCTGCGAGGCTGAAACCTTGCTTCGCCGAAGCTGATTCGCGCCCGGCATTGATTTCCGGCAAACGCCCTCACCCGCTCGCGCAGGTGGGGGCGTTCGCTATTGCGTGAATCGTGTGACGAATCGGCGCTGCCAGGGCATTTCGACGGCGCGAGGTGAGTAACGTGCGCGAACGTACGCGGTGGCGTCCTTACTGGGCACTCCGTCCATGACGGCAAGAGCGGCCAACGCTGTTCCGGTGCGGCCGTATCCACCACCGCACGCGATCTCGACTCTTTCGGTTTCCGAGCGCACCCACACTTCGTGCAGGGCCCTGCGCAGCGCATCGGGATCGCTCGGCAACCAGAAATCTCGCCAGCGGACCCACTCCGACTCCCACTCGGTGTCGGGAGGTTCTTTGCCGGTCAGATAGACGCCGAAGGTGGGGAGAGGTCCGGAAGGAAGTGGATTGCGGAGTCCTCGACCCCGAATCGATCTCCCCGACGGCAAGTCGAGTATCCCAATGCTCTCGGGTTCCCACGTGGCCATGAATTCAGATTAGGCCGAAGCGGACTGTCAGGGAATTGCGACGACGCTGATGTCGGTGCCCTTGGCAACGAGGTCGTTCTTGACGCTCTGGCTGATGATGACCGAGCTGTCGTTCTGGGTGAGCTGACGCACGGTGATCTCGAGGCCGAGGCGGCCGAGTTCTTCGCGTGCTGAGGAGACGGAGCGGCCGATCAGCGAGGGAACCTTGACGGAGTCGGAGATGAGGAGAACCACGGAGGTGCCGGCGTTGACGGAGGACCCGACTGCGGGATCGGTGCCGATTACGCTACCGCCCTCGACGGCGTCGTCGAACGTTGTTCTGGTGGTGCTGACTGAGATGCCTACCTTGTCGAGGGCGGCGCGCGCAGCGTTCTCGGACATGCCCTTCACATCGGGAATGTCCACGGGCGGTGACCCTTTGGATGTGATGACCTTGACCGAGGAGCCCACGGCAACTTCGGTTCCCGGTGCCGGGTCGAGCGCGGCCACGCCGCCGATCGGGATCTTGGAGCTGAATGTGTCCCCGCCGTCGACCGCGACGAGAGTGCGGTCGGCGAGTTGTGCGCCCAGGGCCGAGACGTCGCCGCCGGCCGGAATGGGCGGGACAGTCGGACGCCCGAGCGAAGTCAGCAGCGCGACGGTCGAGCCTTTGGTAACCCTCGAGCCGGAGGCCGGGTCCGTCCCGATCACCGTGTCGATGGGTTGGGCGTCGGAGTACTGACCCTGGACGTCGGGGGAGAGCCCGGCGTCCTGCAGAGCGGTGACCGCAGTGTCCTTGGTCAGCCCGTCGATCGAGGGAACAGCTGTATAGCGGCCCGAGCCCATCCACCATCCGCCGAAGCCCAACGCGAGCGCGAGGACCGCGATGACGAGCAGCCAGATCAGGGTGGCTCGTCGCGATTTACGACGTGCCTCGACAAAATGAGCATGCGGATCGTCGTGCCCCGGGTGGTCGTCGCCGAAATCGGAACCGTCGTCGAAATCCGAGTGGCCGTCGACCGTCGCCGGACGAGCAGTTTGTGTGGTGACCGCGCGAGTGTGCTGGATACCGCCAGGGGGAGGAGAGCCCGTGCCGAGCGCCGTGGTGGCTGCCACAGCCGGGGCCACGCCGGACGCCAATACCGTCGTGGCAGCGGGGTTCGGGCGCGCAGCAGAGTTCGGGTGTACCTCCGTGGGAGGCGCAGGCGCCGGTTGTGGCCGGGCCGGGGCAACTTGCGCGCTCTGGTGCTGGGCGCTTCGACGCGGAGCGGGAACGCGGTATGACGGAAGTTCCAGTTGCTCGCTCACACTGCGAAGTGCAGCTGCCATCTCACCGGCGTCGGCGAAACGATGTGCGGGCTCGCGGTGAGTGGCTTCGGCAACCAGACGATCGAACTGCGCCGGTACACCGGGGATACGTGAACCTGGGCGCGGGACATCGTCGTGGATGCGTTGGTAGGCGATGGAGAGTGACGTATCGCCGGTGAACGGTGTTGTACCGGTGAGAAGTTCGAACATCAACACACCGGTCGAGTAGACGTCGCTTCGAGTGTCGGCAATTCCTGACGTCACCTGTTCCGGCGACAGATAGGCCGCGGTGCCGAGGATCACGCTGTTGGAGGTGGTGGTTGCTGCCGCAGCTGCACGCACCAATCCGAAGTCGGCGATCTTCACTTCGCCGGTGTCCGAGATCAAGATGTTCTCGGGTTTGACGTCACGGTGAACCAGTCCCGCTCGATGCGCCACCGCCAACGCGTCCAGGACAGGTGCCACGACTGCAGCGACTGCGTGTGGCGGCATCGGTCCGCGCTCACGAAGGAGTTCACGCAAGGTTCCACCGTCGACGAGTTCCATCACGAGGAACACGTGATTGCGATCGCTGCCTTGGTCGTAGACGGCCACAAGGGCCGGATGCTTGAGTCGGGCCACGGCCCGGGCCTCGAACTCGAAACGAGTCAGGAACGCTGGATCGCCGGCGAATTGCGGGTCCATCACCTTGATCGCGACAGGTCGATCCAACCGTGTATCGAGGCCTCGATACACGGTCGACATACCGCCGCGCGCGATCGGTGCGTCCACTCGATAGCGGCGCTCGAGCATTTCGCCGATCAACCCTCGACCTCCGTAATGACTGTTCCTCCGTGCTTGCGATCTGCGTGCTTGTGATCTGCGTGCTTGTGATCTGTCTGCTTGCGGTCTGGGTGGTAGCTGTCAGCAATGTGGGTGGTTGTATACCGCGTACCGGTTCCCGCAGTGAGGGCACCGATTCACATCCACCGCGAAATCCCGGTTACTGATACGCCGCATCCCGTCCATCGTAGCCAGCGATACCGACGCGGAAGTCTCGAGAACGTCACAGAGCGCTGTGACCTGAGCGGAGCGGCAGTTTCGAGCACTGCACCGGGCGGTACACAGCGGGCTCGCCGGACCGGATAAACTTCTCGCGGTGAGCGCGATTCCTTATTGTGATGATGTCCTGGATTCTTCGGTTTCCCTGTTCCAGCTGGTGGATGTGGCGAAGAACGTCGGGTTGCCGGTGAGCAAGGTTCACCAGTTGCTTCGCGATCACAAGATCATCGCAGTCAAGCGGCATGGCGTTCTCGGTGTCCCCGAAGTGTTCTTCGGCGAGGACGGCCAGATCGTCAAGTGGCTGCCCGGTCTGCTGGCGGTGCTGCACGACGGCGGTTACACCGACATCGAAATCCTCCGCTGGTTGTTCCTGGCCGACGATTCCCTGCCGGGGCGCCCGGTGGACGCACTGCATGGTGATCTCGCGCGTGAGGTCATCCGCCGCGCACAGGCCATGGCTTTCTGAGCTGCCGGCCTTCTGACAACTCACCGCATGCGGTTTTTCGCCGCGTAGGTTGCCGACCGGACCAGACCCGGCGCAGCGACTCGAAGTCGCGTGCGTCCTGGAACGGACACACGTCGATGCAGTATCCGGAAGTCGGCGCGCTCGACCTGGTCGAGAATTGCTCCGTACAACACGAAAGCCGTGCGGATCGACGGCTGGACCCGTCGGTCGAGCATCGGGATGCCGGATTCGGCGGTCCGATACCGCCCCCGCGTCACGGCGATGAAGTGTGCCAGCGCGCGCTTCACCCGAACGTCCACCGTTTCGGTTCTTCGCCCATGTTCGAGCATCTCGATGTCGACCCCGAATGCGGCGAACTCGCCCGCCGGTAGATACAGACGTCCCCGGTCGAGGTCTTCACCGACGTCGCGGATGAAGTTGGTCAGCTGAAACGCCTCACCGAGATTCGACGCGGGCACTACCGCTTCCTGCTGCGGAACGCTCACTCCGAGAATCGGGAGCATCTGCAAACCGATGACGACGGCAGAGCCGTACATGTACTCGCTGAGTTCGTCCATCGTGTTGTAAACGGGTCGAAACTTCGCCGTGTCGGGGGCGTCCATCCGCATGGACTCGAAGAAGGCGTCGAAATATGCGCGCGGGATGTCGAACGTCTTCACAGCATCCGCGAAGGCCGGGAGTACGCGTGTCAGGTCGAGGGGAACCGTCGACGGGAAGCCACCTGTCGCAGTGGGGTTGTCGAGTGCGTTGACGGCTGCACGTTCGACGTCGGCGAGCACCGTGCCTCGTTCATGCGGACCCGAGGGTTCGTCCACGATGTCGTCGACGACGCGAGCAAATGCGTAGAGCGCGTGAACTGCGCGGCGTCGAGGTACGGGCAACAACCGGGTGGCCAGAAAGTACGTTCGGCCGTGTTCCCTCGTCACGCCCTCGCAGAATTCATAGGACGCAGGCAGTGCGTTCATGACACGCGGATCACGCAGATCCTGACGTCGAGGGCGCCGAGGCGGCTGACGTCATTTCGATCGGTTTCTCGTGTTTGCGTCCACGAAGTCGCAGTGGGTCTTCCGTCTGCAAGGACATCGCCGCGATCACGGCAGCGACGATGGCCAGAGCCACGTGCGGGAAGGTGTACAGGCCGATCGATCCGTCTGGCTGGAACACCAGCATCAGCCAGGTGGACAGCCCGGTCAGTACGGCGAGAGTCGTCGGCGACATTGCGAAACCGGCAGCTACTGCCAGCGGCCAGGAGTAGTACCAGGGGAGTGCTGCGGGGGACAGAACGACGATGGCGACCATCACGATCACGATGCCCATGACGGCGTCGCGCTCGGTCTTGCGGTAGCGCCACCACACGACGGCGATGATCGCGATCAACACAACCGCCGAGATGGTCCGGGAGACTTCGAGGATGTCGTTGAAATGGTCGCCGGCGAACCAGGAGGTTGCCATGGTTCCGATGTGCGCCACGATCGTGGGCAGCGAGAGCCAGTTGATGATCTTTGCCGAACCGGAGAGTGCCGTCGTCCAGCCGAGGCCGACTCCGGCGATCAGTGAGGTGGATCCGAGTACCGCCACGAACACCGCGAAACCTGCGCCGGCCGTTTTGACGAACGATCGGATCGGTGACGCCGGTTCTCGCCCGGCGGCTGCGGCGTCCTCCCGCTCATGGATCATCCAGATCCAGACTATGAAGGGAAGTGCGACGCCTGCGGTTGCCTTGATCGCGACGGCAAGCGCGATCAGCCCGATCCCGAAGAGGTGCTTGCGTTCGAGAGCGAGCGCAATGCCTGCGGCCATGAGGCCGACCATGAGCATCTCGTTGTGAACGCCGCCGATCAGGTGGATCAGGACGAGGGGATTGAGTACTGCGAGCCACAGGGCGATCGAGGTGTTTCCGCCGAGCTTCGTCGCGAGATGGGGAACGGCCCACATCATCAGGGCGAGTCCGGGGAGCATCGTGATCCGCAACAGCATCGTGCCGGCGATGACGTTCTCACCGGTCAGCCGAACGATGGCGTCGGCAAGGAGAAGGTGAACCGGACCGTACGGGGTAGTTGTCGTCGTCCACACGTTGGAGACGTTGTCGAGCAGGATTCCCGGATTGACGACGGGGCCGACGGCATACGGGTCGAAGCCGTTGCGCAACAACGCGCCTTGCGCCAGGTAGGAGTAGGCGTCACGGCTGAACATGGGCACCGCGAACAGCAGCGGAAACGTCCAGACCGGGACGACGTAGCGCAATCCGCGCAACGAGACGTCACCGCGCAGAGTCGAGCGGCCCAGTCGAACCCAGGCGGCGATCATGCACAGGACACCGATCCAGACGATGGCCGCCGACAGAATCGATCCGTGGCCGAAACGGAGCCAGGACAGATGCATCGACTCGAGCAGCGGATCTTGGCGCCGGACGCTACCGGCACCGAATCCGCCGAAAGTGATCATGACTGCGCCGAAGAAACCGAGCAGTGCACTGTGACCTTCGGGAGTCCGAAGGAAATTGGCGGCCCTTAGGTGCCACGGTCTTTCAGTGGCTGCGGCAGAGGACGTCATCGGTGCAGGTTCCTCCCCCGAGGAGATCGGTTGTCGATCGGCGCATGCAGCGCCCGAGTCGGTGAATCGTGGATGAATGGTCGGTTACGAGGGGCCAGTTTAGTTGCTCGCACGAGTGCCCACCGCGCTGGCTCGCTCGCGTGTACCGGTAATACGTTCGGCGGCGAGCCGTCCGGACAGCAGAACGGTCGGTACTCCCACCCCCGGAACGGTTCCCGATCCGGCGAGAACGACGTTGTCGAAGCCGCGGGCGAGGTTCTTGCGTCGGAACGGCCCCGTCTGGGTGAAGGTGTGTGACGCCGCGAACGGGCTACCCGCGGCCATGCCCTTTTCGAGCCAGGTCTGCGGGGTGTCGATGTGATCGATATCGAACCCCTCCACCAGTCCCGTGTAGCCACGTTCTTGCAGCGTGAGGATGATTTCACGCACGTAGGCCGGGCCGAGAGTCGACCAGTCGAGCCTTGCACTGTCCAGATTCGGGCACGGCGCGAGGACTGACAGCGGTTCACGGATCCGGCCGTCTCGCGAGAAGACCAGGCTCGGGTCGGTCTGCGCCGGTCGGGTGACGAGCAGTGACGGATCACTCATCAGCCGCCCGCGGCCGCGGCGTGCCGTGATCTCGGCGAAGGTACGCTTCCACGCCTCGCCGAAGTCGATCATGTGGTGTCGCTGTGCGGGCCATTCGTCGGCGACCGCGGAGGAAACAGTGCCGTGAATCACGACAGCGGACGGCGATGTACGCACCGGGCGCGGACGCAATCGCGTATGCGGGCGCAAGAGCGAGTCCGTGACGGCCATGTCGGGAGTGAGGACGGCGGCGTCACAGTCGAAGCGCTCGCCGTCGCGTGTGTGAACGGTGTGCACGCGCCGTCCGCTCACCTCGAGGCGTTCGACAGTGCGGCCGAGATGCAGAATTCCGCCGGCCTCGGTGAAGGCGTCGGCCATCGACTCGGCGATCGTGCGCATCCCGCCCTCGGGGAAGTAGACGCCGAGTGAGGTGTCCATGTGAGCGATCGCCCCGTACACCGCGAGGGCCCGAGACGGAGCAACGCCCGCATACAGCGCTTGGAAGGTGAAGATCCGCCGGAGGCGAGGGTCGCGGATCTTGCGATCCACCTGCCCGCCCAGTCTCCCGAATCCTCCGAGTGCGACGAGCCGGCTCAGATCTTTGACTGCGTCACGCGAATTGACCAGTCCGAGGGGAGAATCGAAGTCGGCGTCCATGAAGCGGTCGAATTCCGCGTCGAAGATCCGGTTCAGCCATCGCCGCAACGCACGGTATCGCTGCGCTTCTTCCGGCCCGCAGACACGGGAGACCTCGGCAGCCATGTCTTCTGGATCGGCGTGGACATCGAGAGCGGTGCCGTCTGCGAATCGCGCGTGGTACGTCGGATCGAGCTTGTGCACAACGAATTTGGGGTTTGTCGAGGCTGGGTCGGCACCGACGGCGGCAAGCGCGTCTTCGACGAGTTCGGGCATCGTGAGCACCGTTGCGCCGTTGTCGATGCTGTAGTCATTGCCCTGGTAGACACCGACTCGCCCACCGACCGAGCTGTTGCTCTCGAGAATCGTGACGTCGCGGCCGGCGCCACGCAGATACAACCCCGCAGACAGTCCGGCAAGTCCCGCGCCGACGATCACGACTCGATCGGTCGGCGAGCTGACGGTTCGAGTGCGGTCCACGTGTGCCACGGTCAGTAGCTTCGCTTCGTGGCCGCGATCGCCATGTCGGTCAGGCGAGCCTTGGACTCTGCCGTTGCCGTGCTCGAGTCGAGGGCGTTCGCAGCTGCCTCGACGAGGGTGTCGATCTGAGTTTCGACGTCGGTGACGGCGCCCAGATCGGTGATCACCTGGCGCAGAGTGTCGACCTCGGTGTCGGTCAGCTGGGTGCCGATTCCGTTGCGGAGCAGTTCTGCTGCCGCCGGATCTGCGGCGTCGGCGCGGGCAAGCGCCATCGCGAACAGGACAGTTCGCTTACCGGCGATGAGATCGTCGCCCGACGGTTTGCCCGTGACGGACGGATCTCCGAAGACACCGAGCAGGTCGTCGCGAAGTTGGAAGGCGATACCGATGTCCGTGCCGAAGGTCCGGTAGGCATCGACCAACTCGGCGTCCGCACCGAACAGCGCGGCGCCGAGGTGCAGTGGGCGTTCGATCGTGTACGCGGCGGTCTTGTAGCGGTTGACCCGCATGGCTGCCTCGACGGTCTCGTCGCCTCGGGCTTCGTTGCTGATGTCGAGGAATTGGCCACCGAGCACCTCGGTGCGCATTGCCGACCAGACCGGGCTGACACGTGCGGCCGCCTCGGGGCTGATCCCGGATTCTCGGATCATGTCGTCCGCCCAGGCCAAGGCCAGGTCGCCGAGAAGAATGGCGACGGCCTCGCCGAAGTGCGCGGAATCGCCGCTCCACTCCTCGTCTCGGTGCTGGTTCTCGAATTCGACGTGAACGGTCGGGAAGCCGCGCCTGGTCGTGGATGCGTCGATGATGTCGTCGTGGACGAGCGCGCAGGCCTGCACCAGTTCGAGGGCGGCGCACGCACGAATCACCGCGTCTGCGTTCTTACCGTTCGGGTCGCCTCCGGCGCCGAGCCATCCCGTCCAGGCGAACGACGGTCGGACGCGCTTTCCTCCGCGCAGGACGAAGGCCTCGAGGGTGCTGACGGCCTCCTCGTATCCACCGCCGATGTTCGAGACGAGTTCGCGGCGTGAATCGAAGAAGTCGCGGAGCGCTGCTTCGAACAGACCCGGCAGTTCGAGTGAGGTCGGATGCGGTGCGGTGTTGGTCGAACTCTGTCCAACGCGCGCGGTTCCTGCGGACAGGGTGGCCTCCAAGATCGGTATGTTCTCGCGCCGGAGGGTTACACGGAAGCGAGCTTGGAGCCCAGCTTAGTGGGGGTTGGAATCAACGGCGGGTCGGGCCGTGAACTGCGCGATCCTGACATTCGGGATACGCAGTACTGGGCGATGAGCTTGTTTGCAGCTGGAAAACATATGCTTGACCGGTGACATTCGATCCAGTCAGGGGCCGCTCCAGCGAGGGATGGGCCACCCGAACACCGTCGATCGTCGATCGGATCGCTTCCTCGACAGGAAGCCGTATTCCGTTCTCGGTCGAGTTTTCGCCGCCGCGTGACGCGGACGCCGAAGCGCGCCTGTGGCGTGCGGTGCGTACCTTCGAGCGGCTCGGACCGGCATTCGTCTCGATGACCTACGGCGCAGGTGGCTCGACGCGCGATCGTACGGTGCGTGTCACCGGCGAACTTGCCGAAGAGACGACCCTGCTGCCGGTTGCTCACCTGACTGCTGTCTCACACAGCACCGAAGAGCTTCGCGCCATGGTCGGTGCCTACGCCGATCGTGGGATCAGCAACATCCTCGTATTGCGCGGCGATCCGCCCGGCGATCCGCTCGGCGAATGGAAGAAGCATCCCGAAGGCGTCGAGTACGCCGAGGAACTCGTGCGGATGGTCCGTGACCTGGGCGACTTCCACGTCGGCGTCGCGTCGTTCCCCGAGGGGCACTACCGCGCTCCGGACTTGGCATACGACACGAAGTACCTGGTGTCGAAGTTGCGTGCCGGCGCCGAGTACTCGATCACGCAGATGTTCTTCGACGTGGAGGACTACCTGCGTCTTCGTGACCGGGTGAGTGCGTACGACGCAGAACAGGGCGCCAAGCCGATCATCCCGGAGATCATGCCGGTGACGTCGCTGCGCTCGGTGCGGCGCATGCTCGAGCTCTCGGGCTCGTCGTTGCCCCCCGCTCTCGAGCGTCGATTCGACGCCGCGGCCGGAAGCGGTCCGGACGAGAACCGTGCAGCGGTCCGCGAACTCGGCATCGATCTGGCCACCGAGATGGGTGAGCGGTTGATCGCCGAAGGCGCTCCGTGCCTGCACTTCATCACTTTGAACTTTGCGCGCGCCACCAGTGAGGTCCTCGAGCGACTCGGTCTCACCCCCGACACCTCTGTCGGGACAGCGCAAGCCGTCTGATCCCGGTTGCCCCGCTCGACACCAATCGAGTGGGGCAATCGCCAGGCGCTACTTCGTGGTGTTTTTCGGATTCCTGTTGTCAGCTTGCTTGCTGGCAGGTGATTTCGTGACAGGCGTCTTCATGACCGGTGCTTTCGCGGCGGGCGCGCGCTTGATCGGTGCTCGATTGCGCGCCATCCAGGCCATCGCACCGACGACAATCGCGACACCGAGCGCCAGCCCGGCCATGATTCCTGCCCACCCGGCGAAGCTTCGGGTGCTTGGGTCCGCGTAGTTGACCTCGGCGCGCATTGTCGACACCTCGCCGGCGGGCAAGGTCCACGACACCCGGGAATCGCCGTCTCGTGTTCCGTTGGTCGTGCCGACCCGTGCCGGGAAGGCGATGCTGACCTGGACGTCGGCGCCCTGAGTTGGAACCGTCTTCAGGTCTGCCTTGCCGTCGAGCGTGACGGTGTCCCCGGATCGCTTGAGGGTGATCTGGAACGACCCGGACCCCTCGGCGTACATGGAGCCCAGTTGGGCGACGTCACCGAAGGACAAGTCGCTGAAGAACGCCTGGCTGCCGACGTACCCGTCCTTCTTGTACTCCTGAACCCGTATCTTGTCCTCCAGCGACGAAGGTGGGGTCAGCTGCGGACCCTTGTCCGCCTCGTTCGCCGGAATAGCGGCAGCTACCACCTGTCCGGTCACACGATCGTTCGCGGACACTCCCATCGACACCTGCACGCGGATGCACCCGGCAAGCAAGGGAACAAGCATGAGGGCGAGCGCGGCAACCGTCAGGAAACGTTTCCGACTGGTCGGCTTGGCGGCGGGATCGGTGGACTGTTGCACAGTGGTCATCGTGCCAGCCGTGGCGTAGCCAGTCATCGAGGCGGGGGCGTGTCGGCGGGTGAAGTTCGGCGGGTGACCTTCACGACCTGCTCGAACGACGCATCCAACGACGAGTCGCGCCCCGGCGGCTGTCCGACAGTGCGATTCGAGCCGCACTGCGACCACTGGCTCCGGACACACCGCCACCGGGATGAGTCGATGCTCCGGTCAGATACAACCCGTCTGCTCCCGGAACGCGATGGCCGGACAGTTCCGGAAGCGGTCGCCACAACATCATCTGATCGAGTGACATCTCGACGTGCATGACATTTCCGCCGATCATCCCCAATTCCGACTCGATGTCCCGGGGGGTCTGAATGAACCGGTCGAGGACGGAATCGGCGAACCCGGGTGCGAAAGCCTCCATCTCGCCGACGATCCGGTCGGCCTCCGCCTCGGCGACCGATGCCCAATCGCGATGTCCGCTGAGGCGATACGGTTGCCACTGCGACCACAGTGTCACCTGATGCCGACCGGCCGGGGCGATCGTGGGATCGATTCCGCTGAAACTCATTCCGAGAACCGCAGGGCGAGGAGGAAGTTCCCCCGCCAGTGCTGCGCCGTGTGCCGTGCGCAAGTGTGCGCGATCGGAGACGAGTAATTGCAATCCCGAGGTACTTTCCCGTGTCGTGGCGTCGCCGCGGTACGACGGAAGCGCGGATGTCGCCAGTCGAAGTACCGCGCCGATGCCGGGGCCGACCCTGATTTTCCGCCGCCAGTGATCGAGCGTGGTTCGGTCGAAGCCCCCTCGGCCCAGGAGGTCGAGCGTGGTCAGGATGTGGCACCCGGCGATTACCTTGCGAGCGTGAACTTCTCGACCGCTCTCGGTTGTGGCGGTCCAGTGACTCGAGTTTCGACGGATCGACGTCACGCCGTCACCGAGCGCGACCGTGGCGCCGTCGACAGCCATCCGGGAGGCCAACGCAGCACTCAGTGCGCCGCTTCCACCGACTGCTCGCCCTGGCGGCAAGACGTGCATGAGGGCCGCGAAGCCGACCATCGGAGCGGTTCCCGGTTCCGACATCGCAGGCCCGGACTGGGCGCCGAACCACGCAAGCGCTGCTTTGAGTGCCTCACTGTCGAAATACTCGTCGAGCAGTGCGTCGCCAGGCGCGAGGAACTGCCGAGACAGTTCGCTGTTGCCGCGTGCGGTGGCGAGACCTCCGAACGCACCGATCAGGTTCGATCCGGTGGGCGGTGCGGAAAACGCTGTCATGACATGTCGACTGCGCTCCGACCAGACCGCGACGAATCGCCGGTAGGAGTCGGCGTCCTTTGTCCCGCATGCTCGTTCGATGGACCAGCAGGTTGCGTCGAGGTCGCGGTGAAACACGATGCCCGGCCCGTCGGTGCCCGGGGCGGGCGGCGCGAACGCCCACGGGTCACAGTCGATGTAGCGCAGTCCGTGCGCGCCGAGTCCGAGTTCCTCGATGATGCCGCTGTGTCGGATCATGAGGTGTGCCGACGACCCCCGGTCCACCTTGTATCCGGGAAATCGCTCGACGGTCGAGACGGCGCCGCCGAGAACCGTGTCCTTCTCCAGAACCTCGACCGACCAACCCTCGCGTGCGAGGTAGGCGGCCGATACGAGCGCGTTGTGTCCGGAGCCGACGACGACGGCGTCGAGAAGCGCGCTCACAGCGGGAGTCCACGGCCGAGGACTGCGAACGGCCGGTTGTCGCCGGCAAAACGAAATCTGCGGAGCACGTCACGAAAGCCGAGGCGACGGTACAGCCGCCAGGCTCGGTTGTCCTCGTCGTACACCTCGGGTGTCGACAACAGAACACTACGTTCGGGTCGATCGACGAGGAGGTGACGCAAGAGCGATTCGCCCAACCGGTGACCTTGTCCGTTCGGATGCACGTGGAGTTCGGTGAGTTCGAAGTAGTCGCTCAGAATCGCGTCGATCTCGCTCTGGGGACGACCCGAGCGCCGAAGCCCGTGCAGTACCTGTTGATGCCACCACTGGTCCGGGCTCCCGCGATACCCGTAAGCGATCCCCACCAGCGGCAGATTTTCGTGTGACGGTTGCTGAGGAACCGCCAATGCGCCGACGGCCTTCCAGCCAGGCCGGTTCGCGTGCTCCTGCCACATCGGTGCGCGATGGAACTCGGTTCCTCGCGGATAGTCCATCGCGGTGACGTACACGGCCAGTGCCTCGTGGAGTCGACTCGCGAATTCTGCGCGATCGAGGTCGACCGTATGTGGTGTCCAGGCGATCTGCGGGTCGACCGGTCTCACCTCTTCTCTTGACGGCGTGTCGGTGGGTGCAGTTATATTGAATAGGTCGAACAGATGTTCGATGTGGGTGATCCGGAGATGCCCGAAGGGAAGCGGGCATCTCCGGCCCACCTGGTCTTGGATCCTCACGGTGCAGGAGGTGCCCCGATGTCCGAGCGTGTGAAGCCTGAACGTGTGAAGTGCCAACGAACTCTTCCTGCCGAGTTGTCGAGTCCGTCGGATGCCGCAATTTCTCGATTGCCGATGTCGGCGAGGCGGTCCTTCGGCGCGAGGGACGCCAGCGACCGCACTGCTCGAGTGGGAAAGTCCGGTGTGGCGTGGGGGCTGCTCCGGAAGGCGGATGCGCTTCTCGAGGAAGCGATTGGGGCGGGCGATCCTGCCGACCGGTTCCGGTGTGCCTACCTGGCGGCCCTACGTGGTGCCGGGGCAGTGTTGGCCGCAGCTCCTGCCGGTGCCGGCTCGAGGCGCAAGCGAAGCGGAAACGCGTGGGTTCTGATGGACGCCGCAGCGCCCGCGTTCGGAGCGTGGTCGAAGTTCTTCGCAGGGTGGTCCTCTACGCGTGCGGCCGTGGAAACCGGCGTGTCGATCGTGATCACGGACTCCGATTCCGACGCATTCTTCGCCGAGGTCGGCCGTTTTCTCACGGCGGTCGAAGATTTCATCGGTCAGGACGCGTCCGAGCATTTGCGAGCGTCGTGAACAAATGGTCCGTGTCGGCAGTTGTTTCCGGGGAATTTCCTGGTCCGCACAGGCAAATGGAGCCGAATCGGGGCCCTTCGGCACGAATACGTACGCTTGTGGCGGAACTCGTACCCGGAGTTGGTGGTCCGAGACCTAAACTGCTCGTATTATGAAAACAGGTAATCGTCCAACTTGATTACCCGCCGCCTCACACCGTGGGGTGGTTGCCAAACTTCCAGTGCCGGGGGAGGTACCGTGCCACTCTCCGAGCACGAGCAGCGCATGCTCGATCAGATCGAGAGCGCTCTCTATGCCGAAGACCCCAAGTTCGCCTCCAATGTGAGGGGCGGCCGTATGCGGGCGCCGTCGAGTAGACGGCGGTTCCAAGCAGCGGCTCTATTCGTGCTGGGTCTGGTCCTGCTGATCGCGGGGGTTGCACTCCCGCTCAAGCCGGGCGGTTTTCCGATCATCAGCCTGTTCGGTTTCTTGTTCATGTTCGGCGCAGGGGTGTTGTTCCTCTGGGGTGGTGGACGTAAGTCTGCGCCGGCCGCCGACTCCGCTTCCGAAGGTGGCAATCATCCCTCCGGTCCGCCGGGTAGGGGTAGTGCCGGCGGATCCGGGCGGGGACGCGGCCGGAAGTCCGGCGGCGGATTCTCGTCGCGGATGGAAGATCGATTCAAACGCAGGTTCGAGCAGGACTAGCTCTCCCGCCCTTCTTCGGGCGTACTTCGAGAGTGATGCAGTTCGGACGTGACGCCCTCTGCAGGGCACGGACGACCACACGTGTGGCGGTCGGCAACCAAGGTTGCCGACCGCCACACGCCGTTGCTGTGGGTGTTGTACGTGTGCGCCGGCAATCCATCGAGTGAATCAGTGACGTGCGAGCGAATCACTCGCCACTCCTGCTGCCTCAGGGCATGCCCGCGGGCTTCCTCCACTTCGCTCCACTCGGCCCTCCACTTTCCTCCACCCTGGTCGAACTGCAACGCACGACCAGACCTCGTCCCGCTCACGTCTATTCGAAAACCGCGCTTGTACTGCGATTTTGTGTGGGGGAGCAACAGATCGTGGCGTAAAGGGTCGATCTGACGGCGGTGTGGGCCGGGACACGGTTACAAATTTCCCCCACGTCTCCCCACCTGCGCTGACCTGCTATTTATCAGCAAATGATGCTGAATAGGGACCATGTGCTCCTTGTTTGTGGGGGAAAGTGGGGTACTGTGGGTTCGGGCGGAGAGCTGAAGCACGATCCGCTCGATAGGGAGGGTTTCAGCGCAAGCTCGCAGGAGGTGTCGAGTGTTCCTCGGTACCTTCACGCCGAAGCTCGACGACAAAGGTCGGCTCACGTTGCCGGCAAAGTTCCGAGACGAACTGGCAGGAGGATTGATGATCACCAAGAGTCAGGATCACAGCCTCGCCATCTACCCCCGGGACGAGTTCGTCAAGCTTGCTCGAAAGGCAGCGGCAGCTCCACGCAATGATCCGGCAGCTCGGGCGTATGTCCGTGCTCTGGCCGCCGGCACAGATGAACAGCACGCCGATGCCCAGGGGCGAATCACCCTCTCGGCTGATCATCGGCGTTACGCAAACCTGTCCAAGGAATGCGTAGTGACCGGCTCCGTCGATTACCTCGAGATCTGGGATCTAGCAGCCTGGGAGAGGTATCTCGGAGACAACGAAGAGGACTATTCGCAGGCAACAGGCGAATCTCTCAGCGAGATCGTCTAGGCGAAGAGCCCCCGGCGAATGCCGCGAGGCCTCTGCCCGGAAAGACCCTGACGCACTTCCCCAGCGCCAGGTTCTCCTTCGGGCAGGGACCTCGAAGCATTCGCCTTCTCGAACAGTCATCGCCTTCTCGGAAAGTCAGCACCTTTTCGAAAAGTCATCGGAAATCATGAAAGTAGGAGCCGGAGCAATCATGGTGGATCACGAGGTGAACGAACCCTCGGATGCCGATGGCTTCGCGCACGTCCCTGTACTTCTGCACCGCGCCGACGATCTTCTCGGCCCTGCCATCACCGCCGTCGGTGACGGTGGAGCGGGCGCATACATGATCGATGCGACGTTGGGGCTCGGTGGCCACTCCGAATTCTTCCTGGGCAAGTACCCGGGCCTTCACCTCATCGGTCTCGATCGCGACACCAACGCACTCCGGATCGCTTCCGAGCGTCTGGCGCCATTCGCGGACCGAACGACGTTCGTGCACACCACGTACGACGGGATCGAGGACGCGCTCGAACAGGCAGGTCTGCCGTCGACGGAGTCGGTTCACGCGATCCTTTTCGATCTGGGTGTGTCGTCGATGCAGTTGGACGAAGCCGACCGAGGTTTTGCGTACTCGATCGACGCTCCTCTCGACATGCGGATGGATCAGACGGTCGGGCTGACCGCGGCAGAGGTCCTGAACACCTACAGTCACGGCGACCTTGCTCGCATTCTGAGCACGTACGGCGAAGAACGGTTCGCGGGAAAGATTGCGTCCGAGATCCTTCGGCAGCGTGAGCGTGAACCCTTCACCACCAGTGCAGCTCTGGTCGAATTGCTGTACCGAACAATCCCGGCAGCCACGCGGCGTACGGGGGGACACCCGGCCAAGCGCACCTTCCAAGCGCTGCGGATCGAAGTCAATGCCGAGTTGGATTCGCTTCGTGCAGCCGTTCCTGCCGGGCTCGACGCACTGGCAGTCGGTGGGCGAGTGGTGTTCATGTCCTACCAGTCGCTCGAGGATCGAGTTGTGAAGGCGGAGTTGGTTCCCCGCTCGAAGTCCACCAGTCCTGAAGGACTACCGGTCGAGTTGCCGGGTATGGGACCGGAGTTCCGCATTCTCACCCGTGGCGCAGAACGTGCGTCAGAGCAGGAAATCGAAGAGAACCCACGATCAGCTCCGGTGCGTTTGCGTGCCGCAGAACGCATTTCCAGGAGGCGGGCATGAGTCGTCAGGGCAAATCCGGTGCAGCGCAACGTGCATACGACAAGCGCACCGCACGGGCGGCAGGCCGGACCGGAACTGTCGCTGCTGCCGGCCCGTCTATCTCTCCTCGGGCGATGCTCAAGGGGAGAGTGCCGTTCGTGGCCTCCGTCATCGGACTTCTGTCCATCGGTCTCGCGGTGACTCTGCTGCTGACCACTCGCGCTGCCGAGGATTCGTACCAACTCAGTGATGCACGTGCATACAACCAGTCTTTGGTCGAGCAGAAAGCAGCGCTCGAACGTGACTTCCAGTCGCGTAACTCGGCTCCGGAGTTGGCAAATCAGGCAAGCGCTCTCGGCATGGTCCCCGCCAAGGACCCTGCACGACTGGTAGTTCATCCGGACGGTTCGGTCGAGGTCGTCGGAACGCCGACTCCCGCGACTGCCGGAGCTATGCCGCCGCTCGATGCGCCCACATCGGTGCCCGCACCGACTGCGACACCCCCGCGCACCACAACGCCGGTTGCTCCCGGAGCCACGCCGAGCGTTCCGAATAACACGCGAAACCTCGCGCAGAGTGAACAATTGGTTCCTGTGATCCCCACGACGACAGCACCCGCCACCACGACGGCGGTGCCTGCTCCGCCTGAGGAACGTCGGTGAGTCAGAACTCCCGTAACAACCCCGGTCGGCGTCCGCGCCGCTCGGCCACCGCCTCATTTCCGTTTCGTCAGCGAGTCGGTCGTATCACCATGTGTGGTGCGCTCGCCGTTGCGGCATTGCAGCTCTTGTGGATTCAGGGAATCGACGCGCCGAGTCTGGCTGCGGAATCTGCCAATCAACGAACCACGACGCAGGTCGATCCGGCTGTACGTGGCTCGATAACCGATCGCAACGGAAACCCCCTCGCCTTCACCATGGAAGCCAAGGCGCTGACTTTCCAGCCGGTGCGGGTACGCAAGGAACTCGAGGAAGCGCGCGCCAAGAGCATCGAGCAGGGCGCCGAGGGTGACAAGCAGGCGCCGGAAGTGAGCGATCGCCTCGCCGAGATCGCCGCCGGAATCCACGCCAAGCTCGGCGATACCGTTCCGGAAAAAGATCTGCTTCAGAAGATGAACAGCAACGAGACTTTCACGTACCTCGCGCGCAGCGTGGATCCGGCGGTTGCTGCCGAGATCTCGGACAAGTTCCGGGAGGTCGGCCTCGAGCGTCAGGACATCCGCGAGTACCCCGGTGGCTCTCTGGCCGCGAATCTCGTCGGCGCGACCGGCTGGGACGGGCACGGTTTGCTCGGTCTCGAAGATTCGATGGACTCCACGCTCGCCGGAACCGATGGATCCGAAACGTACGACCGCGGTTCCGACGGCGCTGTGATCCCCGGCAGCTGGCGTGACAAGCAACCGGCAGTCAACGGTTCGGGTGTCGAGCTGACCATCGATTCGGACCTCCAGTTCTACGTTCAGCAGCAGGTCCAGATCGCCAAGGACAAGTCGGGCGCAAAGAACGCTTCGGTTGTGGTCATGGACTCCAAGACGGGACAGGTGTTGGCCATGTCCAACGACAGCACCTTCAACCCCGCAATCGGCATCGACAAGAACGCGCCGACAGCCGAAATGGGCAATCCGTCGGTCAGTACGCCGTTCGAGCCCGGATCGGTGAACAAGATCGTCACCGCAGCAGCGGCCATCGAGGACGGTAAGACAACTCCGGACGAAGTTCTGCAGGTCCCGGGCAGCATCACGATGTCCGGTGCCACAGTCAAGGACGCGTGGGATCACGGTGTGGCCCCGTACACCTCTACCGGTGTATTCGGAAAGTCCTCGAACGTCGGCACCTTGATGCTCGCTCAGCGAGTGGGCGAGGATCGCTACGCAGACATGCTGAACAGGTTCGGCCTCGGACAACGCACCGACGTCGGACTTCCCGGCGAGAGCGCGGGCAGCGTTCCGAGTCGCGACCAGTGGTCCGGCGGAACCTTCGCGAACCTGCCGATCGGGCAGGGTCTCTCGATGACAACCCTGCAGATGACCGGGATGTACCAGGCCATTGCCAACGACGGCGTGCGAATTCCTCCGCGGATCGTGAAGTCGACTGTCGACTCTTCCGGCACGCGGACCGAGACGCCGCAGCCCGAGGGCGTCGAGGTGGTCAGCGCCCAGACAGCGGCGACCGTTCGGGACATGTTCCGGTCGGTCACTCAGGAAGACACCGGCAACCAACGAGGAACCGGTGTTGCCGCGGGCGTCGAGGGATACCAGGTCAGTGGAAAGACCGGGACCGCGCAGCAGGTGGATCCCGCGTGCAAGTGCTACTCCAACTCCAACTACTGGATCACCTTCGCGGGAATCGCGCCTGCGGACAATCCTCGATTCGTGATCGGAATCATGCTCGACGCACCGGTTCGCGGCGTGGACGGCGGCGGCGGTCAGTCGGCGGCACCGTTGTTCCACAACATCGCGTCGTGGATGCTCCAGCGTGACAGTGTCCCGATGTCGCCGGACCCCGGTCGCAAGTTGGTGTTGCAGGCGGACTGATTGCGGTGTGTCGGTTTCGACACGGTCTTCGGGTGAATCCCGGACACGGTAATCTCAAACGTCGCAGTAACCTCATTCATCGCAGTGCGCCGAACTTTGCTTGCGTTGCGACCGCCATAGACAACGACCGCCATAGACAACGACCGCGATAGAACAACGACAATTGCCAGGAGTCGAGTGACAGTGCCGAATCGTTTGCAATCGTCGAACTCGGACGGCGCTCCCGGGACGCGTCCGACACAACCGGTTGCTACCGCGATCACGGCGCTCTCCGAACTGTCCGGGGCTCGCCTCGAATGGGTGGGGCAACCGGGATCACAGTCCTCTGAGGTCGTCGTCAAGGGGGTCGACCTGCGTGCGCAGGGAATAGTGACCGATGACCTCTTCGCCGCTCTGCCCGGTGCACGGACCCATGGCGCTCAGTTCGCCGTCGACGCTCTGGGGCGCGGTGCGACCGCGATCTTGACCGACGAGGCCGGCCTCGAACTGATCGAGGCCGCGGACAAGGCGCCTGACCGGTCCGTCCCAGTTCTCGTTCATCCGAACCCGCGGGATGTGCTCGGTGAGATCTCCGCGGAAATCTACGGCCGGCCCTCGGAGAAGATGCAGGTCGTCGGCATTACCGGTACATCGGGCAAGACCACGACGTCGTACTTGCTCGAAGCTGCGATTGCCGGAGCCGGCCGCAAGCCCGGCCTGGTCGGGACCATCGAGACTCGAATCGACGGCCGCCGGGTGCCCAGCGCTCTGACCACGCCGGAAGCTCCGCAACTGCATGCTCTGTTCGCCGTGATGGCAGAGCAGGGGATCGATACCGTCGTCATGGAGGTCTCCAGTCACGCTCTTGCTCTCGGACGCGTCGACGGCATCCGCTTCGACATCGGCGCGTTCACCAATCTTTCGCAGGACCACCTGGATTTCCATCGGGACTTCGAGGAGTACTTCCAGGCCAAGGCTCGGTTGTTCGATCCTGAGTCGACGGTGCGAGCCGAGCATGCCGTCGTCTGCGTCGACGACGTGTGGGGTCGACGGATGGCCGAGTTGGCCGCGACCGACGAGAGCGACGCGGTGACCACGGTCTCGACCTCGACGGCCGAGGCCGAGTGGACGGTCGGCGCAGTCGAGGTTGCCGAGGACGGCTCGCAGACCTTCGAGTTGGTCGGGCCGGACGGACAGTCGTGGCCAGTCTCACTTCGTCTCCCCGGGCGATACAACGTGGCCAACGCTGCGCTGGCGTTGACCGTCAGTTTTGCTGCGGGACTCGACCCGGACGCGGCTGTTCGAGCGCTCGGGACCGTGGACGTCCCGGGGCGAGTTCAGCGGATCGACCGGGGGCAGAGCTTTCTCGCCGTGGTCGACTACGCCCACAAGCCGGCAGCGCTCGAAGCCGTGATCGCCACGCTGCGCAACCAGGTTCCCGGCCGAGTGGCCGTGGTGGTCGGTGCGGGCGGTGACCGCGACGCCGGCAAACGGGCACTCATGGGTGAAGCGGGTGCGCGAGGCGCAGACCTGCTGATCGTCACCGACGACAACCCACGCACCGAGGATCCGGCGAAGATTCGCGCTTCGGTGATGCAAGGCGCCATGGACGTGCCCGAATCCGAACGCGGCGAGGTTCGCGAAGTGGGGGACCGGGCCGCCGCGATCGAGCAAGCAGTCCGGTGGGCACAGCCAGGAGATGTCGTCCTGGTGGCAGGCAAAGGCCACGAAGTAGGTCAAGAAATCGACGGGGTCAAACACCCGTTCGACGACCGCGAGGTGTTGGGCGAAATGATCGGCCGATTCGCGATCAACACAGCACATGGAGGCAAGCAATGATCCCGATGACGCTCTCTCGGATCGCCGAGATCGTCGGAGGAACCCTGCACGACGTCGACGATTCGTCGACGCAGGTGACTGGAACCGTCGAATTCGATTCGCGCAAAGTAGCTCCAGGTGGGCTCTTCCTCGCCCTACCCGGAGCGCGTGTCGACGGTCATGATCACGCGGAAGCGGCGGTGGCAGCGGGCGCTGTGGCGGTGCTCGCGGCGCGGCCGGTCGGAGTTCCGGCAATCGTCGTTCCATCGGTGCCGAACGACGGTCCCAGTGCAGTGATGCTGCTCGAACACGACACCGACGGGTCCGGAGCCGCGGTCCTGCATGCCCTCGGCCTTCTGGCCCGAGCAGTCGTCGACGAACTGGCAACTGATGGCACACCGGCCGATGGTGGACTGACGCTGGTCGGTGTCACCGGTTCTGCCGGCAAGACCTCGACCAAGGATCTGATAGCAGCGCTGCTGCGCGAGTGCGGCGAGGTGGTTGCGCCCCCCGGGTCGTTCAACAACGAATTGGGTCTGCCGTGGACAGTGCTCCGCGCCGACGAGAAGACCCGCTTCCTCGTTCTCGAGATGTCGGCCCGTGGGGTCGGTCATGTCGGCGAACTGACGAAGATCGCGCCGCCGAAGATCGGCGTAGTTCTCAATGTGGGCACTGCCCATCTCGGTGAGTTCGGTTCGCGTGAAGCGATCGCGGTCGCCAAAGGTGAACTGGTGGAAGCACTCCCGTCGGCAGCCGACGGTGGAGTTGCGGTCCTCAACGCCGACGACCGCATGGTCGCCGCAATGGCGAGTCGAACCAAGGCCCGGATCGTATTCGTCGGCCAGTCGGAAGACTGCGACGTTCGGGCGACCGACGTGGTTGTCGACGACCAGGCCAGGGCTTCCTTCACACTGAACTGTTCACAGGGTTCTGCACGTATTCGCCTGGCCGTTCACGGCGAACACCACGTGAGCAACGCCCTGGCCGCGGCGGCCGTCGCACTCGAGAACGGCCTCGCGGTTGCAGACATCGCACGTGTCCTCGAGGGCACGAAGGCAGCGTCCGCGAGGCGGATGGAAGTCACCGAGCGCGCCGACGGCGTCACCGTCGTCAACGACAGTTACAACGCCAATCCCGATTCCATGCGCGCTGCGCTCAAAGCGTTGGTGTCCATGGCGCGATCGGATCGGCACTTCGGTCGCCGTAGCTGGGCTGTGCTCGGAGAGATGGGTGAGCTCGGACCGGAATCAGTTGTCGAGCACGACGCGATCGGTCGCCTGGCCGTCAGACTCGATGTCAGCAAGTTGATCGTCGTCGGAACGGGCCGCACCTCGCGTGCGATGCATCAAGGTGCGGTGATGGAGGGGTCGTGGGGTGACGAGTCCGTCGTCGTGCCCGACGCAGCTGCGGCAATCGCCATTCTCGAAGCGGAACTCGAACCGGGCGATCTCGTCCTGGTGAAGGCGTCCAAGTCGGTTGAACTGTGGACGGTCGCCGAAGCGATACTGGCTGCAACGCCCAACACCGACAGCGAGAACACCGACGGCGAGAACGGCGGGGATTCGCAGTGATCCAGATTCTTCTCGCCGCAGGCATCGCGCTGGCGGTCTCCATCATGCTCACGCCGATCCTGATCAAGGCGTTCTCGAAACAAGGTTTCGGGCAGGAGATCCGAACCGAAGGTCCAGCCAGTCACCAGGCCAAGCGCGGCACTCCCACGATGGGCGGCGTCGCGATCCTGACCGGAATCTGGGCCGGCTATCTCGGCTCACACCTCATCGGTCTCGGCATGGACAACGCGGAGGGGCCATCGGCGTCCGGCCTACTCGTTCTCGGTCTGACCACCGCGCTCGGTGGAGTCGGTTTCCTCGACGACTTCATCAAGATCCGCAAGCAGCGCAATCTGGGACTGAACAAGACAGCGAAGCTGGTCGGCCAGTTCGTCGCTGCCATTGCCTTCGGAATTTTGGCCCTTCAGTTCCGCGGTGACGACGGGCTGACTCCGGGCAGTGTTCATCTGTCGTACGTCCGCGACATCGCCACCGTCTCACTCGGTTCCGTGGTCTTCATCGCCTTCTGCTACCTACTGGTAAGCGCCTGGTCCAATGCCGTCAACCTGACCGACGGCCTCGACGGATTGGCCGCCGGAGCGATGAGTTTCGTTCTCGGCGCCTACGTCATCATCACGTTCTGGCAGTTCCGCTACTCGTGCGAGACGAATCCCGGTAAGGGTTGCTACGACGTCCGAGACCCGCTCGACCTCGCGGTGCTCTGCGCGGCAGGCGCCGGCGCGTGCATCGGTTTCCTCTGGTGGAATGCCGCACCCGCCAAGATCTTCATGGGCGACACCGGTTCACTTGCCCTCGGCGGCATGCTCGCCGGATTGTCGATCACCACCAGCACGGAACTGTTGATGGTGGTCATCGGTGCACTGTTCGTCGCGGAGGCCGCGTCGGTGGTGATCCAGGTAGCGGTGTTCCGGTCCAGCCGACGGCGGGTGTTCCGAATGGCGCCGTTCCATCACCACTTCGAACTCGCCGGGTGGGCTGAAACCACGGTGATCATCAGATTCTGGTTGTTGGCGGCTATTGCGTCGGCTATCGGATTGGCACTCTTCTACAGCGAATACCTCGCAGCGCTCGGAGGCTGAAAACCATGACCAGCTCAGCGGATTCCGAGAACGACCTGTCCTGGCTCCGCGGTACGCGAGTGCTGGTCGCCGGTGGGCGGGTGTCCGGTCAAGCGACCATCGAACCTCTCGTCGCCCTCGGTGCTGTCGTGACGGTTGCCGATTCGACCTTGGACTTCGCGGAGCGCTGCGCGGAGCTCGGCGCGGACATGGTGACCACCACCTCGATCGAGGATGCCCCGGATTCGATCACCGAGTACGGGCTCGTCGTCACCAGTCCGGGCTTTCGGCCGGATGCACCGATCCTTGCAGCCGCCGCCGGTCACGGGATTCCCATCTGGGGAGACGTCGAGTTTTCCTGGCGCGTCGACCACAGCGGGCACTTCGGCACACCCCGTAAATGGCTCGTCGTGACGGGGACGAACGGAAAGACCACGACGACGTCGATGCTGGCCTCGATTCTCGACGCCGCTGGAGTTGTCGGCCGAGCCTGCGGAAACATCGGGCTACCGATACTCGACGCACTCGCCGAGACGTCGCCGCGCGTGGAGTACCTCGCTGTCGAACTGTCGTCCTTCCAATTGCACTGGGCGCCTTCGGTGCGTCCGGATGCCGGCGTGGTCCTCAACGTCGCCGAGGATCACCTCGACTGGCACGGCGGAATGAGCGCGTACGCCGAGGCCAAGTCACGGGCGCTGAGCGGAAAGGTCGCGGTGGTCGGCCTCGATGACGCGATCGCTTCCGAACTGGGAACTCGCGCAACTGCAGACATTGTCACCGGGTTCAGATTGGGTGAACCGGGCGAAGGAGAACTGGGTGTCGAAGCGGGACACCTCGTGGACAACGCATTCGGCGATCACGTCCGCTTGGCCGAAGCAGCGTCGATAGATCCCGCCGGCCCGGCAGGCGTCATGGACGCGCTGGCCGCCGCCGCCTTGGCGCGGGCACTCGGATTCGAGGCAGACGTCGTCGAACGCGGTCTGGCCGCACACAAGGTCGGCCCACACCGAGGGGCGCTGGTCGGCCGTGTCGGGTCCGTTGTGTACATCGACGATTCCAAGGCCACCAATCCGCACGCAGCCCGACCGTCGATACTCGCGCACGATCGCGTCGTCTGGGTTGCAGGCGGTCTGCTCAAGGGAGCCAGCGTCGACCAATTGGTGAGCGAAGTCGGCCCTCGACTCTCCGGCGCTGTCCTTCTCGGGCGTGACGCTGGTGTGATCGAGGACGCGCTCGCGCGACACGCGCCCGATGTTCCCGTGGTGCACGTGATGTCGGGGGACGATGCAGTGGTGAGCGAAAACAGCAGCAACTCGACTCTCACCATCCGGCTGCCGTCGGGTGCCGACGCGGATGCCGTCATGGCCGCAGTGGTAGTCGAAGCTGCCGAGTTGGCGTCCCCCGGTGATGCAGTTGTACTCGCCCCGGCCGCCGCGTCCTTGGACATGTTCGCCAGCTACGGACATCGTGGTGACAGCTTCGCCGCCGCCGTCGCCGCATTACCCGATCCGTTCACGGATTCGCCTGGCCAAGCCGGGAACTTGCGATGACCAAGGGTCCCAAGACCCGAATCGGTGCCTGGTTGGCGCGGCCGTTGGCGTCGTTCCACCTGGTGGTGACGATTGCCACGATGTTGACTGTCTTGGGGCTCGTGATGGTTCTGTCGGCGTCGAGCGTCGAGCAGTACGTGTCCGGTGGCTCGGCGTATTCGTTGTTCACCCAGCAGTTGATCTTCGCGATTCTCGGAGCTGTGCTCTTCTACGTCGCGCTCCGGATCCCGGCGAGAGTGCTCCGGCAGTATTCGTTTCCGCTGTTCGTCGTCGTGCTGATCATGCTGGTACTCGTCCTGATTCCGGGAATCGGCACAGAAGCGCAGGGCGCGCGTCGCTGGTTCAACGTCGGCGGGTTCTCGGTGCAGCCCTCGGAAATCATGAAGGTCGCCTTGGCGATCTGGGGCGCGCATCTGTTGGCCTCGAGGCGTCCGGACGACCGATCCGTGAAGTCGATCCTGATTCCGCTCGTGCCCGCAGCAATGCTGGTCTTCGCCTTGGTCGTCGCGCAGCCGAACCTCAGTACGACCATCGCATTGGGAATCATCGTCGGGGCCCTGCTGTGGTTCGGTGGGCTGCCACTGAAGCTCTTCGGCTCGATCGCGGTGACGGGCGTCGTCGTGGCGGGCGTGCTGGCGATGACGGCCGGTTATCGTTCCGATCGAGTTCAAGCCTTCTTCAACAAGAGCGACGACCTGCAGGGCAACAACTATCAGGCCAAGCAGGCTTTGTATTCGCTCGCCGACGGGGGCGTTTTCGGACGCGGACTCGGTCAGAGCGTCGCCAAGTGGAACTACCTACCCAACGCGCACAACGACTTCATCTTCGCGATCATCGGCGAAGAGTTGGGATTTGTCGGCTGCGCAGTGGTGATCGGTTTGTTCGCTGTATTCGTCTACACGGGATTGCGGATCGCAGCCCGCAGCATCGATCCGTTCTGGCGGCTCCTGTCGGCCACTGCAACTACCTGGATCGTCGGCCAGGCAATGATCAACATCGGTTACGTCATCGGACTGCTGCCGGTGACCGGACTCCAGTTGCCCCTGGTCTCCGCCGGCGGTTCGTCCTTGGCGATCACATTGTTCATGTTCGGTGTCATCGCCAATGCAGCGCGCCACGAGCCCGAAGCAGTTGCCGCTCTGAACTCCGGGCAGGACGGCAAGATCTCGAAGTTGCTCAGACTGCCGAAGCCCGTGCTGTACCACCCGCCGTCAGGGGGCCGGCCGATCCGTCGACCGAAGCCCGCACGGCAGATCGAACCGGCACGCGGACGCGACGGCCGGCGCGCGATCGAGACGGGCGATCGACGCAAGCGGGCAGATCAAGGTGCTCGCCCTTCCTCGGATTCCAACCGAGGTGCGGCCGCTGGGTCACGGAAGCGCACCGCGGGAGGGCAGAATGGTCAGCGTCGGCAGGCGCCGACACGTAGGGCACAAGATCCACGAGAAGTTCGAGAGCGAGGAATTCGTAGGTGAGCGGCAACAAATCGGCTCTGTCGGTAGTGGTGGCAGGGGGAGGCACGGCTGGTCACATCGAACCCGCACTTGCTGTCGCGGACGCGGTCAAGGCCGCTGCGCCCGACACCAGAATCACTGCGCTCGGGACGGCGCGTGGTCTCGAAACCACCTTGGTGCCGGCTCGCGGGTACACGCTCGAGCTCATTCCCCCGGTTCCGCTTCCTCGTAAGCCCACGATGGATCTCGTCAAACTGCCGACACGCATCCTCGCCTCGGTGCGCAAGACCCGTGAGGTACTCGATTCCGTCGACGCCGACGTGATCGTCGGTTTCGGTGGTTACGTCGCGCTTCCGGCGTATCTTGCCGCACGTGGCGGTGTTCTTCGGCGCCGCCGCAAGATTCCGATCGTCATCCACGAGGCGAACGCCAGTGCCGGCATCGCGAACAAGATCGGTGCTCGCCTGGCGACGCGGGTGCTTGCTGCTGTTCCGGGTTCCGGAGTGAAGAACCGCGGCGATCAGGACGCCGAGATCGTCGGCATCCCGGTTCGCGCGTCGATCGCCAATTTCGATCGAGCTGGACTCCGCTCGCAAGCTCGCGAGTACTTCGGACTACCTCAGGACGGTCCCGTTCTGCTCGTCTTCGGCGGATCGCAAGGCGCGAAGTCGCTCAACGACGCGGTGTCCGGAGCAGCGGAAGAACTGGCGAAGGCCGGGATCTCGGTCCTTCACGCACACGGACCCAAGAACTCCCTCGAAGTCACGCAGTACTCGGAGACGGCACCGTATGTGGCTGTTCCTTATCTTTCGCGGATGGATCTCGCGTATGCCGCAGCCGACGCGACTATCTGTCGTTCGGGCGCGATGACGGTCGCCGAGGTCTCGGCGGTCGGGCTTCCGGCCGTCTACGTTCCGTTGCCGCACGGCAATGGTGAGCAGGAACTCAACGCGAAACCCGTTGTCGCAGCGGGCGGTGCGATCATCGTCTCCGACAACGAGCTCACGCCGACGTTCGTCGCCGGTACCGTCGTCCCGATGCTGAGCGACAGCGCGCGCCTCGACAAGATGAGCAGTGGCGCTGCCAACGTCGGGCACCGCACCGCGGCAACCGAGATCGCACGGATCGTGCTCGACATCGCGGCAAAGGAAAACGCCGTCCAGGAAAACGCAAGGGGAAACCGATGACCGCGCTGCCCGCCCACCTCGAGCGAGTACACATGGTCGGAATCGGCGGTGCCGGTATGTCCGGCATCGCTCGAATTCTGCTTTCCCGCGGGGGCCTCGTCTCGGGTTCGGACGCCAAGGAGAGCCGAGGAGTCCTGGCGCTCCGTGCACGCGGGGCGCAGGTCCGCATCGGCCACGACGCCGATGCTCTCGACCTGCTGCCGGGTGGTCCGACCGTCGTCGTCACGACGCACGCGGCTATCCCGAAGGACAACCCGGAACTCGTCGAGGCCGCTCGCCGCGGAATCCCGGTGATTCTTCGTCCGGCTGTCCTTGCATCACTGATGCAGGGCAATCGCACGTTCCTGGTTTCGGGTACACACGGCAAGACGTCGACAACGTCGATGCTCGTGGTCGCCCTGCAGCACTGTGGTTTCGACCCTTCGTTCGCCGTTGGCGGCGAACTCAACGAAGCGGGAACGAATGCCCATCACGGCAGCGGTGACGTCTTTGTCGCGGAGGCGGACGAGAGTGACGGGTCGCTGTTGCAGTACGACCCCAACGTGATCGTCGTGACCAACATCGAGGCCGATCACCTCGACTATTTCGGGAGTGTCGAAGCGTATGTGAAGGTGTTCGACGATTTTGTCGACAAGTTGCGTCCGGGTGGGCTCTTGATTGCTTGCCTCGACGACCCGGGATCGGCGGATCTCGCGAAGCGAATCGTGGCCTCGGGCCGTTCGGACATCCGGGTACTCGGTTACGGATCGGCAGACGCGCAGGAAGTGGAGGCGGGCACCGCCTTCGAGCCTGTCGACGGTGTCGAGGTCGGAGTCCGACTACTGGGCTTCCATGCGCACGATGTCGGGGGAGTCCTGCAGTTCCACCTGGCGGGCGAGAGCGCCGCGCGAACCGTGCGGATGGCAGTGCCGGGTCGTCACATGGCGCTCAACGCACTTGCGGCTCTACTGGCTGCCCGTGACGCCGGCGCCGAGACGGAGGAGATCGTCGAGGGGCTCGCCGGATTCGGTGGCGTACACCGCCGGTTCCAGTTCACCGGCCGCGAGCGTGGTGTCCGGGTGTTCGACGACTACGCCCACCATCCGACCGAAGTTCGTGCGGTTCTCGGCGCGGCGGCGGATCTGGTTCGACCGGAGGACGATTCGTCGTCGACCAATTCGGCAGCCGGACGCGTGATCGTGGTCTTCCAACCTCATCTCTATTCACGCACCGCCGCGTTTGCCGAGGAGTTCGCGCAGGCGCTGGACTTGGCCGACGAGGTTGTCGTTCTCGATGTCTACGGCGCTCGCGAAGAGCCGATGCCGGGCGTCAGTGGTGCGCTGGTCGCTCAGTCGGTAACGAAACCTGTTCACTATCAACCGGATCTGTCACAGGCGCCGAAGCAGGTGGCGGCGTTGGCTCACCCCGGCGACATCGTCATCACGATGGGTGCCGGTGACGTGACCATGCTCGGCAAACAGATCCTCGATGCTTTGCGTTCGGCGCCGCATCCCGCGCCGCGATGACACCCGACGCACGAAGTCGGCGCGGGCGTCGAGATCCTCGAGCCAGACAAGCCACCAGTACGCGTCGGCGCAGTACTCGCACCGAATCGCGATACTCGACGCGGTCGACGGAGCCGGCTCCCGAACCCACACCGACTCGTAAGTGGTTCAAGCGACCGCTGATCGTGGCACCGCTGGCAATCGTGCTGGTGGTGGGAATTGCGTTGACGGCTTGGTTGTCTCCGGTGCTCTCGGTCCGGGGCACCGAAATTCTCGGTGCGACGACCGTCAGTGAGGAACAGATCCTTTCGCTCCTGGCCGTACCGACCGGTCAGCCGTTGATGCGGGTAGACACCGGCGCCGCCGCCGCACGTGTGGCGACGATTCCGAAGGTGGCCTCGGCTCGTGTGCAGCGGATGTATCCGTCGACTATCCGCGTCACCGTCACCGAACGGGTACCGGTCGTCTTCGTCGACTCACCTGAGGGTGCACACCTGCTGGACGAGAAGGGCGTCGACTTCGAGATGGGCGTCCCGCCGCCCGGGGTTCCGCGTCTGGTGACACCGACGCCCGGGTGGAACGACGAGCCGACGCTTGCCGCGCTCGAGGTGTTGTCGGTGTTGCCGCCGGATCTGAGATTTCAGGTGGGAGAGGTTGCCGCTCGGTCGATTTCGAGTGTCACGCTGACTCTGCTCGACGGTCGCGTCGTAAACTGGGGCGGTGTCGAGCACTCGGATCGTAAGGCTGCTGTGACGCTTCCGCTGTTGACCCAACCGGGGCAGACGTACGACGTGTCCAGTCCTGATCTGCCGACGGTGCGATAGCGCCCGGTGCAGCCGTGCGTCAGTGCGCAGCAAATACTTCGGTGTGTCTCGGCGCGCCTAATGGCGGAACGCGACGACGGTGCATAGCGTTTCGTTTCAGATCGAATACTTGACATAACTCTAACCCTGTGGTTGAGGTTTAGGGTTGTTCTCGAAAAGCATGAAGCTACAAAAACAGCAGTAACAAAGACAGCAGCACTGACAAGCAGCGTGAAACACGACACGGAAGGCGAGAGCCGATGACGCCCCCGCACAACTACCTCGCCGTAATCAAGGTCGTCGGCATCGGCGGCGGCGGCGTGAACGCAGTCAACCGCATGATCGAACAGGGACTCAAGGGAGTCGAGTTCATCGCGGTCAACACGGACGCGCAAGCCCTTCTGATGAGTGACGCCGACGTCAAGCTCGACGTCGGTCGTGAATTGACCCGTGGCCTCGGCGCCGGTGCCGACCCGGAAGTGGGTCGCAAGGCAGCCGAAGATCACAAGGACGAGATCGAAGAGGTCATCAAGGGCGCCGACATGGTGTTCGTGACCGCAGGCGAGGGCGGTGGCACCGGAACCGGTGGTGCCCCTGTCGTGGCAAGCATCGCCCGGAAGCTGGGCGCACTCACCGTCGGTGTCGTGACGCGACCGTTCTCTTTCGAGGGCAAGCGTCGTGGGGGACAGGCGGATACCGGAATCCAGGCGCTCCGCGAGTCCTGCGACACGCTCATCGTCATTCCCAACGATCGCCTGCTCCAGCTCGGTGACGCGGCCGTCAGCCTGATGGACGCGTTCCGCAGCGCGGACGAGGTTCTCCTCAACGGCGTCCAGGGCATCACCGACCTCATCACCACTCCGGGTCTGATCAACGTCGACTTCGCGGACGTCAAGGGTGTCATGTCCGGTGCCGGTAGTGCGTTGATGGGAATCGGTTCCTCGCGGGGTGAGGGACGCGCGATCAAGGCGGCGGAATCCGCGATCAATTCCCCGCTCCTCGAAGCTTCGATGGAAGGCGCCCGCGGCGTGCTCCTGTCGATCGCCGGCGGTAGCGATCTGGGTCTGTTCGAGATCAACGAGGCGGCTTCGCTGGTGCAGGAAGCTGCCCACATCGACGCCAACATCATCTTCGGAACGGTCATCGACGATTCACTCGGTGACGAGGTTCGTGTGACGGTCATCGCTGCGGGATTCGACGGAGGAGCTCCGGCTCGTCGTCCCGTGGAGTCGACCGCGCAGGGACGTGGAGCTATCGGCGCCGGGCGCGCGGGTGAGGTCGGCCGGTCGCCGGTGGCCGCCGAACCTGCTGGCGAGCAGCCGATTTCCGCAGCGCGCGAGACCACCGGTTCGGGCAGCTTGCCTCCGATCGGTGGCCCCCGCCATGCGCCGGTCCAGGAAGACGAGGGCGACGACGACGTCGACGTGCCGGTCTTCATGCGTCGCTGACGTAGGGCTACAAACAGTTTCGAGAACAGGGTGCCCGGAATTTCTGGGTACCCTGTTCTTGACTGGATGTCCGGTCACGTCTGAGCCGGACGACAACTTTCGACGTTTGTGAGCACACTTATCTTGAGTACCGAGAAGTCGACCACCCGCACCCGCATTCGCCGCGTCGTGACCAGCCGAGCCGGTGGTGTTTCCGCGTCACCGTACGAGTCGTTCAATCTGGGCGATCACGTCGGAGACGATCCGGCAGCCGTCGATGCGAATCGCCGACGTCTGGCACGCGAAATAGGCGTCGAGCCTGACCATCTCGTGTGGATGGAACAAATCCATTCGCGCAACGTCACTGTCGTGACGGAACCGACCGACGAAGTGATTCCGGCGACGGATGCTCTGGTCACCACTGTTCCCGGCCTGGCGCTCGCCACCCTCAGTGCAGATTGTGTTCCCGTTCTGCTCTCCGACGAGGAGGCCGGTGTGATCGCGGCCGTTCATGCCGGACGGATCGGTGCCCGCATCGGTATCGTCCCGCGCGTCCTCGCGGAGATGGTGCGTCAGGGCGCGGACGTTTCGCGTATCGGCGCCTTCCTCGGTCCGGCTGCGAGCGGACGCCAGTACGAGGTTCCCGCTGCGATGCGCGCGGACGTGGAAAAGCACTTGCCGGGCAGCGCAACTCGCACCGAGAAGGGCACGCCGGGGCTCGATCTGCGTGCGGGACTGCGTAAGCAGTTGCTCGCCGCGGGTGTGTCCGGTGTCGCCGAGGACCCGCGGTGCACGATCGAGGATCGCGCGTTGTTCAGTCATCGCCGAGAATCTCTGACCGGGCGTCAAGCTGCAGTGATCTGGATGGAAGCGCCCGCAGCGCAGGAAACCGTCTAGGCAGAAATGCGCGAGACGGAAATGCGGCTGACAGAAATATCGACGGCACTCGACTCGGTGAGGGCGCGATTGGCGGCCGCCTGCCTTGCCGCCGGTCGCGAGGTTTCCGACGTAGCACTGCTGCCGGTGACCAAATTCTTTCCGGCGTCCGACGCTCGAATCCTGTACGAACTGGGTTGCCGTGAATTCGGTGAGTCTCGTGAGCAGGAAGCAGTGGAGAAGGTCGCGGACTTCGACGGCGCTGCACAGACGGGCGCGATCGATGATCCGGTTCGCTGGCACATGATCGGACAGTTGCAGCGCAACAAAGCTCGGTCGGTAGCGAAGTGGGCCTATGCAATTCACTCGGTAGGCAGTGCGCGACTGGCCGATGCACTCGATCGGGCTGCGCTGAGTGCTTTGTCGGACGGTGAGCGCACGGAGCCGCTCCGGGCGCTCATCCAGGTAAGTCTCGACGGAGACCCCGCGCGTGGCGGAGTTCCGACGGGCGAGCTAACGCCTCTCGCCGAGCGGATCGAATCAGCCGAAGGTCTCGAATTCGCGGGACTGATGGCCGTCCCGCCGCTTGGATCAGATCCGGACGAGCAGTTCGAAATCCTCCGCAGGGCACATCTTTTGATCCTCGAATCGCATCCCCGGGCAACCGAACTCTCGGCCGGTATGACCGGCGATCTGGAGGCTGCAGTGCGCCACGGATCAACCTGCGTGCGTGTCGGAACCGCACTGCTCGGCTCACGACCAGTAATCTCGAGGTGATCGCTCAGGTGATCGCCCAACCCGTCCACACCGCTGCGACCGGTCGCAGTCGGATTGATTCCGCCGCGCCAAGGAAGGTCGATCAATGAGCAACCTGCATAAGTTCAAGGCTTACTTCGGCATGGTTCCCCTCGATGACTACGAGGACGAATACGTGGAGGAGCCCGATCAGGCTCGCCGCGCACCCCGTCGTAGTCACGACGGCTATGCCGAGCGCGACGACCGCGAGTTCGTCGAACCTGCCTTCTCGAAGGCGAGCTACGCGCCCAGTCGTCGTGACGAAGAGGACGCGGAGTTCGATCGCTACGATTCCCGGCCCCGCGTCGACACCGTTCCCAGCCGCAGCAGCCGCCCGGCGATGGCGCCGCGCCCGGCAAGCCGTGGCAACCTCGCGGTCGACGCGCGCGCAGAGCGACCCGAAGCGCGACGTGCGCCGGTTGTCGACGACGGCGGCCCGCTCGCCAAGATCACGACACTGCGTCCGCAGAGCTACGCAGAGGCCCGCACCATCGGTGAGCGGTTCCGGGACGGCACTCCCGTCATCATGGATCTGGTCGACATGAGCAACGCCGACGCGAAGCGTCTGGTCGATTTCGCGGCCGGCCTGGCATTCGCATTGCGTGGTTCTTTCGACAAGGTAGCCACCAAAGTGTTTCTTCTCTCACCGGCGGACATCGACGTTTCCGCCGAGGAGCGCCGTCGGATCGCCGAGACGGGTTTCTACAGCCAGAAATGATGGTCTCGACCGCAGTCCGGCCCCTGAGCAGGGGTGACGTGAGCACATTCGAACGGCGGCCCGCCTCGGCGGACGCCGCATTCGGACCCATCGCCGGCCGTTACAAGACGGACTCGATGCGGACCGGTTCCGGAATTGCTGCGGTGTGTCTGTTTTGGACACACCGCAGAAGTCAGGCAGAGTGAGGGTGTGGACGCGCTTCTCTCTGTGATCTATCTGGTGCTGGTTGTCTTCTGGCTGTTGCTGATCGGCAGAGTGATCGTCGAGTTCGTTCGTTCGTTTGCCAGAGATTGGCGACCGACCGGATTGGTCGCAGTCATTCTCGAAACCATTTTTACGATCACCGATCCTCCGGTGAAACTGCTCCGCAGGTTGATCCCCCCGATCAACCTCGGTGGAGTTCGCTTGGATCTATCCATCATGGTCTTGCTTTTCATCGTCATCATCCTGATGTCGGTTGTTCGCTGAGCGCAGTCCGAGTGAGTGGTATGCCAGAATGGATGCCATAACTCATCCAGTGGTTCGCCACTACGTAGACTGTGTTGCAACTGAATGCTTGCTAGACCGCCAAATGACGCGTGAAGGGATCCTTCCATGCCGCAACTGACTCCAGCTGACGTGCACAACGTTGCGTTCAGCAAGCCGCCTATCGGCAAGCGTGGCTACAACGAGGACGAGGTCGACGCATTCCTCGACCTCGTCGAGCAGGCGCTGTCGCAGCTCATCGAAGAGAATGCGGACCTGCGCCAGCGCGTAGGTGAGCTGGATCAGGAGCTCGCGGCTGCCAAGAAGTCGCCGGCACCTGCTCAGCAGGCAGCACCCGTCGCAGCGCAGCCCAAGCCGGAGCCCGCTCGGGTCGTCGAACCGCCCAAGCCTGCACCTGTTGCAGCGCCGGTTCCCGCCGCCGCTGCCGTTGCAGCGCCGCAGAGCGGCGACACCCACATGCAGGCCGCAAAGGTCCTCGGACTGGCTCAGGAGATGGCGGATCGCCTCACCAACGATGCCAAGACCGAGTCCGAGCAGCTGCTCGGCAGTGCCCGCACCAACTCCGAGCAGCTCATGAGCGAGGCTCGCAGCAAGGCTGACGGCATGATCGCGGATGCGCGCAACAAGTCGGAGGCGATGCTCACCGACGCTCAGACTCGCTCCGAGACCCAGCTTCGCCAGGCTCAGGAGAAGGCAGACGCTCTCAAGGCGGACGCCGAGAAGAAGCACACCGAAATCATGGCGACCATCAACCAGCAGCGTTCGGTCCTCGAGGGCCGTATCGAGCAGCTCAAGACGTTCGAACGCGAGTACCGGGTGCGCCTGAAGTCCTACCTGGAATCGCAGCTCGAAGAGCTCGAACAGCGCGGCTCGGCCGTTCCGGTCGACGGTGGACAGGATTCCTACAGCCCGTCCTTCGCCAAGGGAAACAGCTGACCGAGAGCGCCCCGTCGGCTCAGCTATCGGACCGGACAAAGGTTGATACGTGCTGGTCGTGACGTTGGTTCTCGCGGGAGTTGGTTTCGCTCTCCTGATCGTCGCCCTGACCACAGGGTCGTTGATCTGGGCGTGGGCATGTATCGCGATTTGTGTAGCAGGTGCCGTCCTCCTGCTGGTCAGTGCGCTGACCAGCAGGAAGGCGGTTCCTTCGTTGGATGACCCGGCATCGGGCAGCGGAATGTCGTCGCCTTACGGTCGAGTCGAGAGTTCCTCGAATTCGTCGATCGACGATGCAGCCACCGCCAACGATGACAATCAGAGAAATGATGGCGAGTCGCCGGGTGGCCCCGACAAGTCCTAGGGCGAGTTCCGACAAGGTCCAGGACGAGTATTAGACTGTCCAACACGAATACCAGGCTGTGATCCGGCAATCACCGGGGAGCTTTCGGAAGAACGGTTCTTGTCGCTTCAGGCGCCCAGAACTCAGTAGAACCGAACGGGTGAGCCCGTCACAGCTCGATCGAGTGGCACCTCGGGATCCAAGCGCGGATCTACGGGGTGCAAACGGGGTGGTACCGCGGTGTCGGCGCACAAGCGCCACGTCGTCCCCGTGCCGAGTCCGACTGGCACGAGGAGATCGCCATGGCGAGTAACGGGTATCCCAAAGTCGACTACGGTGTCCCCGCCGACACCGGAGTCAAGTTCCCCGAACTGGAACAGAAAGTCCTGAAACAGTGGGACGACGACGACACCTTCCGTGCGTCGGTTTCCAATCGGGACGGCAGCGAAGAGTTCGTTTTCTACGACGGACCGCCTTTCGCAAACGGCTTGCCGCATTACGGTCACCTGCTGACGGGGTACGTCAAGGACCTGGTGCCGCGCTTCCAGACCATGCGTGGACGCAAGGTCGAGCGACGCTTCGGCTGGGACTGCCATGGCCTGCCCGCAGAACTCGAAGCGGAGAAGCAACTCGGCATCAAGGACAAGGCCGAGATCGAAGTCATGGGTCTGGCCAAGTTCAACGAGTACTGCAAGGCCTCGGTGCTCAAGTACACCGACGAGTGGCGCGACTACGTCACCCGCCAGGCACGTTGGGTCGACTTCGACAACGACTACAAGACCCTGGACGTCGACTTCATGGAGTCCGTCATGTGGGCCTTCAAGGAGCTGCACGACAAGGGCCTGATCTATCAGGGCTTCCGCGTGCTGCCCTACAGCTGGTACGAGCAGACTCCGCTGTCCAATCAAGAGACTCGTCTCGACGACGCGTACAAGATGCGTCAGGATCCTGCAGTCACGGTCGACATGCCGCTGGTCGCTCCGGGTTCACCATTGGACGGCGCAAACGCGATCATCTGGACCACGACTCCGTGGACACTGCCGTCCAACTTGGCCACTGCGGTTCATCCCGAGGTCGACTACGTCCAGGTGCTCGGCGAGGACGGAAAGCGGTACGTGCTCGCGGAAGCACGGGTTGCTCATTACGCACGTGAGCTGGGGGAGGACCCCGAGGTCGTTTCCCGTCACAAGGGCGCCGAGCTGGTCGGACTGTCGTACACACCGCCGTTCGACTTCTTCCTCGGACATCCGAACGCGCACGTCGTGCTTTCGGCCGACTACGTGACAACCGATTCCGGAACCGGAATCGTCCACCTCGCACCGGCTTTCGGTGAGGAGGATATGGATGTCGCCACGGCCAACGGTATCGAGGTCGTGCAGCCGCTCGATCCGGGTGGAAAGTTCACCTCGATGGTTCCGCCGTACGAGGGCTTGATGGTCTTCGACGCCAACCCGGTCATCATCAAGGACCTCAAGGCCGCTGGAAAGCTGCTGCGGCACGAGACGATCGAGCACTCGTACCCGCACAGTTGGCGCAGTGGGCAGCCGCTCATCTACATGGCGGTTCCCTCGTGGTTCGTCGCGGTCACCAAGTTCCGCGATCGCATGGTCGAGCTGAACAAGGACATCACGTGGGTGCCCGAGCACATCCGTGACGGCCAGTTCGGCAAGTGGCTCGAAGGTGCACGCGACTGGAACATCAGCCGAAACCGCTACTGGGGCAGCCCGATCCCGGTGTGGGTGTCGGACGATCCGCAGTACCCGCGTACGGACGTCTACGGATCGCTCGATCAGTTGGAGGCAGACTTCGGTGTGCGTCCGACCGATCTGCATCGCCCGATGATCGACGACCTGGTCCGCCCGAACCCCGACGACCCGACCGGGAAGTCGATGATGCGCCGCGTTCCCGAGGTGCTCGACTGCTGGTTCGAATCCGGTTCGATGCCGTACGCGCAGGTGCACTACCCATTCGAGAACCGTGAATGGTTCGAGGGTCATTTCCCGGGCGATTTCATCGTCGAGTACAACGGGCAGACTCGCGGCTGGTTCTACACGCTGCACGTGCTGGCCACCGCACTCTTCGATCGTCCGGCGTTCAAAACCGTTGCTGCGCACGGCATCGTGCTCGGCGACGACGGACTCAAGATGAGCAAGTCCAAGGGCAACTACCCGGACGTGAAGGAGGTGTTCAACCGCGACGGCAGCGATGCGATGCGATGGTTCCTGATGTCTTCGCCGATCTTGCGCGGCGGAAACCTCATCGTGACCGAGCAGGGCATCCGCGAAGGTGTGCGTCAGGCATTGCTCCCGCTGTGGAACGCCTGGAGCTTCCTGCAGTTGTACGCCCCGGAATCCGGTGTGTGGCGTACCGACTCGGAGAACATCCTCGATCAGTACATCCTGGCCAAGCTCGCTACCACCCGCGACGTGATCACCGAGGCCCTCGAGGTCAACGACATCGCCGGCGCGTGCGACGAGCTTCGGTTGTTCTGTGATGCGCTCACCAACTGGTATGTGCGACGGTCTCGTTCGCGGTTCTGGGACGAGGATCGCGACGCGATCGACACCCTGCACACCGTGCTCGAGGTCGTGACGCGTCTCGCTGCGCCGCTGTTGCCGCTGGTGTCCGAGGTGATCTGGCGCGGGCTGACCGGGGAGCGCTCGGTTCACCTGGCTGATTGGCCCGAGGCGTCGGAGCTCCCCGCGAACCCCGAGCTGGTAGCGGCGATGGACGACGTCCGGACCGTGTGCTCCACGGTGCTGAGCCTGCGCAAGGCGCAGAATCTGCGTGTTCGTCTTCCGCTGCCCGAGGTCACGGTTGCGGCGCCGGATGCCGAGCGTCTGCGTCCGTTCCTCGGACTGATCGCCGACGAGGTCAACGTCAAGAAGGTTGATCTGACCGATGACGTCGACGTGCACGGGCGCTTCGAGATCGCGGTCAATGCGCGTGCTGCAGGACCGCGTCTGGGCAAGTCCGTTCAGACTGTCATCAAGGCGGTCAAGGCGGGCGACTGGACCGAGAACGCGGACGGCGTCGTGGTTGCGGCGGGCATCGAACTGCTGCCCGAGGAGTACACGCAGAAACTGGTTGCGGCCGAGCCGGATTCGACGGCTGCACTGCCGGACGGTGCGGGACTGGTCGTACTCGATTCCGCGGTGACGGAGGAACTCGAAGCCGAGGGATGGGCGAAGGACCGTATCCGTCAGTTGCAGGATGCGCGCCGCGCCGCCGGTTTCGACGTCTCGGACCGGATCAACGTCGTGCTCGAGGTTCCGCAGGACTGCAAGGAGTGGGCGGAGCGTCATCGCGAATTGATCGCCGGTGAGGTTCTGGCCACCTCCTTCTCGGTGGGTGAAGCGGGAGACGACGCCGTCGATCTCGGTGACGGTATCCGCGCCGCGATCACGAAGGTCTAATACCGCCATAGCTACTCCGGCTCCCCGATGAATGTCTGTATGTCGGGGTGCCGGAGTAGTTTGCTCTCATGAGCACGAGCAAGGAAACCGTGGCGCGCATTCTCGAGCAGTTGGAACCGCTCGACGTGCGGGCAAGGGCGATGTTCGGCGAGTACGGACTGTATTGCGACGAGAAGATCGTGGGCTTGATCTGCGGAGACGTCCTGTTCGTCAAACCCACCGAGGTCAGTACGGAGTTCGGATCAGAGGCCGATCTGGCTCCGCCGTACCCGGGAGCGAAGGATTATTACCGGGTGACGGAGGAACGGTTGCAGGACCTCGATCACCTGCACGCCTTCATTCAACGGACTGCCGACGTATTGCCCCTGCCGAAGAAGAAGTCGCCGAAGAAGAAGGCGCGGACGTAAATTCTGCACCTACTTTTGAGAGAACCGTAACGCCCGATGAATCAAGGTGATCCCACACGAAGTCGTAGGTGGGTGCTGCATCTCGACATGGATGCGTTTTTCGCTTCCGCCGAGCAGTTGACGCGTCCCACTCTGCGAGGTCGCCCGGTGCTGGTCGGCGGCTTGGGCGGGCGCGGGGTGGTGGCCGGGGCAAGTTACGAAGCGAGAGTTTTCGGTGCGCGTTCGGCAATGCCGATGCATCAAGCACGCCGGATGGTCGGTGGTGGAGCGGTGGTATTGCCACCGCGGATGTCGTTGTATTCGGTTCTGAGTAAACGCACCTTCGACGCGTTGCGCCTTCGTATGCCGATCCTCGAGCAACTGTCGGTGGACGAGGCTTTCGGGGAACCGGTGGAGTTGGCCGGTGTCGGAGCTGACGAGGTCCGCGCGTTTTGCGAGGACCTGCGGGCGTTGATCAAAGCCGAGACCGGGTTGGTCGCTTCGATCGGGGCCGGCGCAGGTAAGCAGGTCGCCAAGATCGCGTCGGGACTGGCAAAGCCCGACGGCGTCGCAGTGATTCCTCCCGGGATGCAGCACGAGTTGCTCGATCCACTGCCGGTGCGAAAGCTCTGGGGGATCGGTCCCGTCGCCGAGGAAAAGCTCAAGCGTCTCGGCATCGAAACCATCGGTGGGTTTGCCCGCACTCCCATAGCGGAGGTGGCGTCGATACTCGGAACCACTGTCGGTCCGGGGTTGCATCGGCTTGCGCAGGGGATCGACGATCGGCCGGTCGCCGAGCGTGCCGAATCCAAGCAGATCAGCGCGGAATCCACTTTCGCCGCAGACATCGTCACGATGGCGCAACTGCGCGCCGCCGTCGAAAGTAGTGGTCGTGCAGCATTTTCCAGGCTGGAGAAGGACGGAAGAGCTGCTCGCACCGTCGTACTGAAGCTCAAGAAGTCCGATATGAGTATCTTGACTCGATCCGTGACGCTGCCGTTTGCCACCATCGACCGCCAAATCCTCATCGCGACTGCGCAGAAACAGGTCATCGATCCACAGGAATTGGGGCCGATTCGCCTGGTCGGTGTGGGATTCGCCGGTTTGTCCACCGTTCGGCAAGGATCACTTTTTCCCGAGTTGGATCAGGATGTTCCCGGCTATCCGGTCGAGACTCTCACGGGCGCCCTCGATGAGGCCGAACTCGACGTTCCGGTGGCAGCACGTGTCCCTCAGCGCTACTGGCACCCCGGTTTGGACGTGAAGCATCCAGAATACGGACACGGTTGGGTGCAGGGCGCCGGGCACGGTGTGGTCACCGTTCGCTTCGAAACCCGTTCCAGCGGAACGGGAATCGCCAAAACTTTTGCCGAATCCGATGAGGTGCTCGAGGTAGCAGATGCGGTCGACAGCCTTCTCTGAGGATGTCCTTAGACTTTTTCCGCTTACCGTTGGGTAATGTTGTCGACGATCCTCGAGCAAGCACGATGTTCGACTGACGCTCGAATGTGAACACCCGAATGGATAGGACTGAGAAGTTGAAGCTTCAGAAGATGACCGTTGCAGCCGTGGCGATCGCAGCAGCCCTGACGATGACCGCGTGTGGTTCAGACGGAGGAGACTCCGACAAGACGACTTCGGCGAAGCCCACGACCACCACCTCTGCGGCACCCACGTCCGAGGTTGTTCTGCCGACCGCCCCTGAGCTCAACGCCAAGGTCGCTCAGGCACTCGACGAGAGCGTTCCGGCCGCAGACAAGGTCAACCTCGTCCAGGGCGCCGAGGCTGATCCCGAGCTGATCAACCAGGTCGCCGCTGCCGCCAAGGCTGCCGGCGCGCAGGTCGAGATCCTCGACCCGGTCACCGACACGGGCAGCGAGACGGCAGCAGCTTCGCTGAACATCGTCGTCAACGGCCAGCCGCTGCAGCAGGGCCTGCAGGCTTCGTTCGTCTACGAAGACGGCGTCTGGAAGCTCTCGAAGACCACCGCTTGCCAGATCGTCGGCGTTGCAGGTCTGACCTCGCCGGCTTGCGCTGCTTGATCTCTCGGTAACACCTGAAACACCAGAGCGGCCGCCGACTCCCGAAGGGGAGTGGGCGGCCGCTCTTCACGTGGTAAGCGACGTCAGTGATGGAATCCCTCGGTGACGCGCGGCCGCGGCATCGGGCTGTCCAGTTCGTCGAGGAACGCGGTTTCCTCTTCGATGATGCGCAGCAGATTGGCCGCCAGGTCCATGCTCAGTCCGTTACGAACCACGATGCGCTGCACTGTCAGATCCGCGAGATCGTCCGGCATGGGGTAGGCCGGCACCAACCAGCCCTTGCCTCGCAACCGGTCCGAGAGGTCGTACAGCGTCCAGTTGGACGTGTGCCCCTCGGCGAGGCGCCACGCGAAGACCGGGATGTCGGAACCGTCGTTCCACAGTTCGAACGCGTCGAGTTTCCCGATCCCTTCGGCGAGAAATTTCGCCACGTCCTGGGAGGACTGCTGGATCGCGCGATAGCCGTCGTGGCCGAGACGCAGGAACAAGTAGAACTGCAGGATCACCTGAGCGCCGGGGCGCGAGAAGTTCAGTGCGAAGGTCGGCATACTGCCGCCGAGGTAGCTCACCTTGAAGACGAGGTCGTCGGGAAGTAGATCCTGCGATCGCCAGACCACCCAGCCGAGGCCGGGGTAGACGAGCCCGTACTTGTGCGCCGAGGTGTTGATGGAGTGGACGCGCGGGAGCCGGAAATCCCATTCGAGTTCGGGCTGAAGGAACGGTGCGATCATCGCACCGGAAGCGCCGTCGACGTGGATGGGGACGTCGAGTCCCGTCTTCGCCTGGATCGCATCGAGTGCCTTCGAGATTTCCAGGACCGGCTCGTACATCCCGGTGTACGTGACGCCCATGATCGCGACGACGCCGATGGTGTTCTCGTCGACGTACTTGTCCAGATCGTGACCGTCGAGGGTGCGGTGTTCCTCGCTGATCGGCACGTAACGCGCTTCGACGTCCCAGTAGTTGCAGAACTTCTCCCAGCACACCTGGACCGCGGAACTCATGATGAGATTTGGCTTTTCGGTGGACTTGCCCGCGGCTTTTCGTGCGTGCTGCCAGCGTCGTTTCATCGCCAGGCCGCCGAGCATGCAGGCTTCGGACGAACCGATCGTCGAGGTGCCGATTGCGTCCTTGGGGGAGGGTGAGTGCCAGAGGTCGGCAAGGATGCGCCAGCAATAGGTTTCGATCGCGGCGGTCTGCGGATACTCGTCCTTGTCGATCATGTTCTTGTCGAACGACTCGGCATACAGTTTGGTGGCGTGATCGTCCATCCACGTGCTGACGAACGTCGCGAGATTGAGCCGCGCATTGCCGTCGAGCATCGTTTCGTCGTGGACGATCTGATACGCGGTCTCGGGAAGCATGCCGTCGGGTTCGAGTGTGTACTTCGATGCAACCGAATCCTCGCCAGGCCTCGAGAAGATCGGATTGACGGCTACGTAATCGGTGTGATCTGACCTTCTGGGTTCCGGCATGAACTCTGGCTCCTCACATCAGTGTGTCGCGTTGGTCTGTTTCGTACCTACTCTCACCGTTCAGTGTGGACGGGCAGTTGTCAAAGGGTCCATGATCAATCAATTATCCGGTCTGAAGTCCTAGTCTGCACACATCGTAGAAAGCGGCGAAAGAACACACGGTGGTGACAATCATGAGTGGGCCTACGATGCGAGGTAAGGACAGGCGAGAATCAGAGGCCCTGCGCCCGCCGCGCCGCAATCGAGGACGGACTTCTGTTTCGCTGATCGCAACTGCGACGAAAGGGCCGGATCGCAGATGGCTTGCCTCCTGGAGCGATCCACCGGTTGACATGAATTCGCAGAGTCACCGCGACTCCGACGGTCTTAGTAGCGTCACCCGGGAGATTTCGTGGCTGGAGGAACGCAGGCACGATCGAACGCGAGTTGCGACAGCGCGAGTGAAGCTTCGGGCCGGATCATGTCGGCAAACACCCTTCGGCCGACAGGATCCTGCCCATCGCTCGTCAGTGCAGCGAGCGAGTTCGCATGTCTGTCCCGCGGCGACCTGATCGCCGGTGAGCCTGTCCGCCAGCGGATTCCACATCTTCGAAAACCGTCGAACTTTGGAGGTTTGGTGATTCGGGTGTCGGGGGCGCCTGGCCTCGGCGCTCGGCTCCTTTGGTGAAATTGCGTTCAGGGCGTCGTGCTTGGTCGTGGAGCATCATCGATTCACAGGCTGGCGAGCACCAAGATCCCGGCGCTGATGGCCAAGGTGGCGACCAGCAACACCAGCGCTGAATTTCGTGTTGGCCCCGGGAAGCTGCGGCCGATCCCGAAATCGTCGGATCTGCGGCGGTGCCCTCGGTGACTGATTGCAATAATGCCGACTGCACCGATCAGCGTGCTTCCCCCGAGAATACCGATTGCGACTGTTGGGCCGGGGACATAGCGCAGGTAGATCAGCGCCGCCGTAGCCAAGGAGGTACCAGTCCGAACCCATGCCATCGTGGTCCGTTCTGGCTGTAGCCATCGGTCGGCATGTGTGGGTTGAAGGGGTGTCACCGCGTCACCTCGACCATCAACAACGTCAGCGCGGATCCCAGTACAAGCCCCGCGGCGATGCCTGCGAACGTAGGGACTGGGAGGCTTCGCCCCAACCGCAAAGCGCGTTCGACCGCGATCCATCGATGAAATGCACTGACAGACAGCATGGTTGACCCAGTCAACACGCCAACTACCAGGGTGGCGTGAACGGTGGGGCCAACCATCTCGGAGCCGAATGCCTCGAAGCCGACGGCGGCGGCAACCAAAGCCAGGGCGGTCCGGATCCAGGCGAGGAATGTGCGTTCGTTGGCCAGGGTGAATCGAGGGTCCGGGTCTTCGCCGACCCGGAACGCACCGGGGCACCAGAACGGTCTCATTTGGCGACGGCGACGAAGGGGGCCGGCGGGGTGAGCTTCGTGAGATGATCCGCGTGATATGCGGCGAAGGCCTCGAGGACCTCCGGCTGTGTGCCGATCCAGAATGCGCCTTTCGCGAGCTGAGCGAAGATGCTCTCTGCAGCCTGCTCGGGTGTCAGGCCCTGGCCGAGGTACCGGTCGAGTTGCTCGCGAAGCGCTTCACCGGCCAGGCCGCTGGCTGAAGCACCTGAATAGATCTGGGTCCGTACCGCGCCCGGGAGCACTGCCGATACCTGAATGGGAGCGCCGACGGTCTTCACGTCCAGGTAGAGCGTCTCGGTCAGGGCTAGCACCGCGTGCTTACTCGTGAGATATGGCGATTGCAGTGCGCCCGCGCTGAGGCCACCGATAGAGCTGAGATTGAGCACGTATGCCTCCTCGCCAGACGCGATCATTCGTGGGAGGAATGCGTGGACCCCGTTGAGCACACCGCCCACATTTATCGACAGCAACCGCTGCCAGCGGTCTATCGGAACCTCCCAAAATAGGCCAGGGGCCTCGATCCCGGCGTTGTTGACGAGCAATCGGACAGAGCCGAACCGCTCGTACGCGGCCCGGGCCAGCCCCTCCACCGACGACGGGGCACTGACGTCCGTCTGGACCGCAGTGGCCTCGGTGGCTGCCGTTGACAGTTCGGCTGCGAGTTGTTCGGCCCGGGGCATGTCGATGTCCGCCAACACCACGTTCATTCCGATGGAGGCCGCGTGTCGTGCGAGCCCCTCGCCGATTCCGGATGCCGCGCCGGTGATGACGGCGGTGCCGCCGGAGAACTTGTCATGCGTGATAGTCACTTGTGGCCTCCGTGGGGGACTGTTGCTTGACCGGTATTGTCGCGGCGGCAGGACGTGCAGTATTCGCGCCAATCGTTGCTCCGCCGGAGGCGGGGGCGCGTCCGTGACTCATCGTGAACGCCACTATGAGACCGATGGCGCCGAGTGCACCGAGTAGTAGGAAGACGTAGGTGAATCCCGCATCCGTGTAAATGATCTGGCGTGTGCCTTGGTCGACGGACCAAATGTGCGCGGAGAGGATCGCGCTGAGGATGGTGACGCCGAATGCAGCGCCGAGGCTGTTGCTGGAGCCGAGTACGCCGGCGTTCGCCCCCGTCTGAGATGGCGGTACCGCTTCGACGACAAGGTTGGCGCTGGCTGCGTAGAAGAAACCCTGGCCGACGCCGAAGATGGCGACCAGTGTGATGATCTGCCACTGTTGGTCGTGCACAAAGGCCAGCAGGCTCAGGCTGATCATGATCGCGGTCATGGCGACGATGAGGCTCGCCCGGGGGCCACTGCTGCGCGCGAGCAGTCCGGCCAGGGGGCCGCTCGCCATGGCGAGGATGCCATGTGGGAGAGTCCACAGCGCGAAGGCGAAGGCAGTGAGCCCGAACCCGTAAGAGATGCCGTCAACCCGTGGCGTCATGAGCATCAGTGGCAACGCGAACGCGTATCCACCGATAGCGAATGAGCCGAGTAAGCTTGCGAGCATCGTGCTGCGCATGGCACGCGCCCACAGCACCCGCATGTCGATCAGAGGTTTCGTGGTGTGCAATTCGTAGAGGACGAACACCGCGATCAGGACCGCAGAGACCGCGAACGCAATCAGCGTCTTTGGTGAGTCCCATCCCCAAGAGCGACCCTGGTTGATGGAGAGCATCAGCAGCAATGATCCGCCGCCCAGCAGGCCCGCGCCTACCCAGTCGAGCTGGTGGGACAGGCGCAGCGGCGATTCCGGCGCGGTGAAATAGACCGCCGGGGCGATGACGGCGACATAGGCGAGGAGGAACCAGAAGATTGCGCGGTAACCGAACTCGGTCGAGAGGTAGCCGCCGATGAGCGGGCCGGCGATACCGTTGAATCCGATGCCGGTGGACACTGCCGACAGGGCCACGGGGATCATGCGTCGTGGGAAGACATCGCGGATGAGGCCGTAAGCGAGCGGGGTCATGCCGACGCTCGCGGCCTCGAGGGCGCGCCCGAGCAGCAGAATCGGAAAGGTCGGGGCGAGGGCGCAGGTCAGCGTTCCGATGCTGAATATGCCGGCGACGACCATCAGCATGCGCTTCTTGCCGTAGATGTCTCCGAGCTTGCCGATGATCGGCAAGCTGACGACCCCGACAAGACCGAGGATGGTCACCACCCAGCCGATGTCAGGAGTGTTGAATTCGGCCGCCATGTATCGCAGTGATGGGTACACCATGCTGTATTCGAGGGGGGCGACTTCGAACAGTAGAACGATCGAGATCAACAGGCCCACATAGTATTTGGTTGATCGTTCAGGCGCTCGGCGTTGTTGCGGCGGTAGGGGGGTAGGTCGAGTCACGACAGTCTCGTTTCCTTGAGTTGTGGTTTCGTGGCGATTCGAACGTCGATCCATGAGTCCGCGGACCCGGAACATTCGGCGATGTCGGCCGTGAGGGACTTTGGGAGCACGGAGTGCGCGTATCAAGGTTGTGTCGCAATTGGTCGAAATATCGACCGATGCGGTAAGGTGATGCGCGTTACTGTAGGTGCCTTGGGAAGGATTGGTCAATGGTTGATTCCGAAGTGGCGGACCGCTCGGCAGGCAGGGAGGTCGTGTCGCCGCCCACTGCGCGCGTAGTGCAGGTTATCGACTTTTTGGTGCGTAACCAGGGGAAGCGTTTCGGTCTTTCAGAGCTTGCGCGACGATGCGAAATCACCAAACCGACCTGTCTCGGCATCGTGACCGAACTGACCGCGTGCGGATATCTCATTCGTGACACACAGACCAAGTCTTACGGGCTTGGGCCAGCATTGGTCTCGGCCGGGCGGGCGGCCCAGCGCGATTTTGCGCTGGGCTCGATGGTGCGCGACCGTCTCGAGGGCCTGAGTGAGCAGTTCAGCGCTATCTGTATGGCATCGGCCGTGGTTGGCGACAATGTCATGGTTCTCGAGATGGTCGCGCCCCCGGGCGTCGAGCCGCCGGCCAGTGTCGGCGACGTGTATCCGTTCGCGCCGCCGCTGGGGCTCATGTTCATGCTGTGGGAACCGGACGAGGAGCTGGAACGTTGGCTGCGGAGCGAGTCCGCGCTGGCTGTCGGGACAGACTTCGAACACATCCGGCTGATGGCCGCCGAGTGCCGGGCGGAAGGATATCTGGTTGAGAACCTCTCGCCGACCGTTCAGCGGTTGCACCGGCTGATGGCCGGGGTTGCTGCGCACGACGTGCCGCCTGCCGTACTCGAGCTTGTCGGTGACCTGGTGTCGAGTCTGGGCGAGCGGAGATTCCTCGGGGAAGCGGTTCGCGCTTCCGCTGGAAAACACCCAGTCAGCCTGGTAGCGGCCCCGACCTTCGACGCGGACGGTCACCAGTCTCTCGTTTTGACCGTCTACGTCGGCGGCGAGATCAGCAACCTTGAAATCGCCAACCGAGCGTTGGCACTGAAACAGGTGGCCGACGCGGTGACATCCGACGTCGGTGGCCGCAATCCCTTTGCCGGCCGCGGAAATTGACCGTTGACTGGTCAGGAATTGGCTTGTAACCTCAATTCGTTCCCATATCCGACCGTGCTGGTCGATATTTAGACCGTCAATGGAAGTTGCGGCGCCCGAGTCCGATTGCTCCCGGTCGCCGCACTGCCCGGGTCGTTCAGTTCTGGGACGCAATTTGTGTGAGGCGTATCGACGCTAAGGCTGCGGCCGTGCGAGGAGGCTGTCGCCGACGCCTCTTCGGCGATGTGTGGGGCTTTGCGTCGAGCGAATCTCACTGACACGTAACGACTCCCGAGGAGTTCCTTGATGACCACCATGATCGACCAGTCTTTGAGTGTCGACGATGTCAGCGATCTGATCGCCGATGCCTTCGACTGGGGCATACATCTTGCCGGGTTTTACGAATTGCGGCACGTCTACACGGGTTTGGAGGGGCAGCCGGCATATCGCGGGCTCAATCGTCTCCAGCCGATCCTCGATTTGTTCGACGCCAAGGTTCGCATCGCCACGACAGTAAATGCCTCGACGCTCTATTCCGGTGGGATGTTCGACTTGTCGAACGATCCGGTCGTCATCGAAGCTCCGGGCGTAGCTGACGGTCGGTACTGGAGTATTCAGGCACTTGGCCCGAACATTGACTGGTTCTTCATGGCCGGATCGCAATTCACCGGAAATGGGCCGCAGCGATACGTGATCGTTGGTCCGAGGTGGAGAGGCCTCCTACCGGCCGGGTTCGCTGGCACTGAGGTCGTGCGATCACCGTCCGATGCATTCGTGCTCACTGTTCGCGTGGCAGTGACGAGTCGAACTGAGCAGGACCTGGCCGGTGCACGGGCCGCGGTGACGGGCGTCCGCGCGGCTCCACTTTCGCTGTGGCACGCCGGCGGTGGCCGCGTTCCGGACCTCGTGGATCAGCCAATTGTCAAGTCCGACTACGCCACGTTTCCGCGGATGGACCTGATTGCCGACATCGGAAAGTCGATGACCGCGATCGACTATCTACAGCTCCTGAGTTTGGTAATCAACGATCCTTCCATGACTCGCCGGTCGGATTCGGTAAAGGAGCGGGAAGCCCTCGCGAATCTCGCTCGGCTCGGGTTGCGTCCGGGGACTTGCTTCGACCCCTCGCAGATCACCGATGAACAGCGCGAGGTGATCGATCGCGGATTCGCGCGGGCGCGGACCGATGCCAGGCAGGCATTCGAGAAGACGCAGGTGGATATGAGCGGGTGGAAGTTGCAATCCAGCCTTTTCTACGACGATCTCGACTACCGTGCCAAAGCTGGTGCTAACGACGTGGCGTGGGGCACCCCAGTGCCCTTTCAGTCCCACACAATTGGTTACCTGTTCGACGACGCCGAGGGTTTCCCTCTCGATGGTGCGAACTGCTACACCATTACATTCGACGTGGAGGATTTGCCGCCGGTCACCGAGTTCTGGGAGCTCCCGGTATACGACTCTCAGGGGTACTTTATCGAAAACTCTGAGAACCGTTACAGCGCAACGAGTTACCTCGCGCGAGCCGGAGAATACGCCGTTCGGGACGGGAAGTTGACGTTCTACCTCCAGGCTGAGCGACCCTCTGATTCTGATCTTGCCAGGAATTGGCTTCCTGTCTCCGCGACGGATGGCTTCCAGATTGCGGCTCGCTTCTACGGCCCCCTGGCGCAGCTGATCGACGGCACCTATCCGATGCCCCCGGTGGTGCGCGCGGGGGCATGACCCTCGGGTTCCGGTCCCCGCCTTCGTAGGCGCGAATGGCCACTCTTTCATCGACTGTCTGTGTATGAATTGAGTTGGTGTACAAGTTGAGTCGGATCCATGATGCGAGCCGGACCCAGTGCCGAGGCGGTCCGGCAGTAGTAGAAATCTGCCGGACCGTATCGGTTCCGCGACTGTCGAAGGCAACCTGTGCGAGAAGATCCGCACCTCTGGGTATCACAACGGAAGGTGGAAGATCTCGAATCGTTTCGGGAGAAGTACGCGGCCGAGCGCGACAAACGTCTGCCGAATACCGGGGCCGACACCGTTCAGGCGATTGATTTCGAAGGTACTTTCGCATCGTTCGACAGCGATCCGAATGCGAGCGATTCTCGCACCGCACCGCCGTTGACCGCCGATCTCGACGTGCTCATCGTCGGCGCCGGCTTCGTGGGCATCAGTGCTGGCGTCGAACTGAAGAAAGTCGGTGTCACCAACTTCAAGATTCTTGATGCCGCAACGGACTTCGGCGGCACCTGGTATTGGAATCGGTACCCGGGTGTGCGCTGTGACGTCGAGTCGTACGTCTACCTGCCTTACCTGGAAGAGACCGGTTACATCCCGACTGAGCATATCTACTCGGGCTGCATGATCGGTCCAGGCTGGTTCGCAGGTCGCCGTTGGGTGGCGCCGATGCGACTCAAGGACCTGCGCTTCCCGGCGAGCGGACCGGTCGCGGCCGAGATCGCGGACGGTTCGTACCTTGCGATCTACTGGGTACACGAGCCGGAGACGGAACAGGCCGAGGCATGGGCCCGTACCCAGGTTGGCGAGCTGTACGCCGCCGGCCGCGGATTCGCCGAGCGTGAGCACGTGTGCATAATGACGCCTGCCGAATGAGGCACCCTGATCTCGATACGCCGGCGCGTGCGGACATCGAGCCGATATTTTGCGGGCCTTAACGGCCAGTCGGTCGACGCGGGCGCGGTGGCCGTCACCAATTGACATTCCCTGCTCGGCGTAGATGTTCGAGACGGTGCTGTTCACTGCGGTCGTAGATGCATTCGCACGCTCGCCAGGGTGCCAGTGAACGGAACGGAATCGAGGGCTGTCGGCGCTCTGCGAACGCCGCCGTCCTTTTGGTGTTCCAAGGCCGAAGACAGCGATCTTCCGAGCGCTGACAGACCACAGAAGCGTCAGCGAGGCAATTCCATTCACAAGAACATAGTCCGGAGGTTCGCGAGAGTGTTTCCGGCCGAACTGTTTAAGGTGACTGGGCGCGCAGGCGATCTGCGGCGGCCGATGCCATCGAGTGGAGAACATCGGGGGCGATCGGACTCGGCGCCGTCGCGGACACCTGAGTCAACGTCGTCCCGACTGCGGCCACGATCGCGTCGGCAACCAAGGTGAAACCGCCACTCTCCGTGATGATTCGGAAAGCGAAAGACGCGTCGCCGACGTTCGGGTCCGACGCTCCGCCGACGCGATAGGTGATTGTCGTTCCGTCGGCATCGGTTCCCGAATACTCCGCACACCCAGCCAGCGTGGTCTGAAGTTTCTCGAAAGCTGCTGCTGCTGCAGTGCCGTCGGCGTACGAAGCAGAGTCTTGATCGATGCTCGTGAAATCGGGGCCGGTGAACATGTCGGAGAGGTCGGCGACCGATCCGGGAGCCTGGGTGGCTATCGGCGCCAGAACCTGGGCGCAGACGGCGGGGTCGGTGCTCGACTTGTCCGCCTCCGAATTTTCCGGCGCCGGTGCGAGGCCGAGGTCGTCGACCGGGTCGGGAACTACGTCGAAGTCGGCAGGTAGCTCGGACAGGGTGAGCGCGGCTCGTTGCAGGCCGTCACGGTCGAGAGGCGCCCCGCTCAGCGGTGCGGCCGGAGCAGCCGTGAACGGCGCCAAGCCGACCTGTGGGGCGGAAACCTGCGTAGTCGTGTCGGCACCAGGCGAGTCGTCCGAGCCGCAACCGGTCACGACGAACAGTGCCGCCGTTGCTGTCAGACCAAGTGCGAGAAGCGACCGGCGTGTCACGATTCCCACCGAATGCTGTTGGAGATGGTCTGCCGGATCACCGAGGAGCTGTCCGGGTCGCCGTATGCCTGGTCGCCGCCGACGGTCATCTGTCCGTCGATCGGCAAGGGGAGTGAGAGGTCGACGGTGAGGTTTCCGGAGCCGGCCATGACGTACTGATCGATGTTCAGCGTTCCGGCGTCACCAGCCAGGTTCCAGACCGGGCTCTGCGGGGTCTGCGATACGTCCACCGCGAGCGAAAGCCGATTGCCCTCGCGCGCGGTGAGCGTGACGGTGGTTGTCTGATCGAGCAGGATTTCGCTGCTGACTTGCTGCCGAACCACCCAACGTGCGCCGACACCGACCGGAGCGTCGGGGAGTGCGGCGGTCCGGTAGACCGCTTGGCCCAGCGCTTGTTCGATTGCAGCGCGGGCAGCATTGGCCGAGTTGGCGGAGGGCTTCAACCGTAGGGCGGTGATGGCGCCCGAATCCGTGACCGACAATCCGGCCGCAGACCCGTCGGCCCCGCTCAGCGCAGCCTGCAGCGTTGCATCGGGCGAGGTCATCGACGACAGCGTGAGGTCAACGACTGCGGTGGGATCGTCAGCGGTCACGTTTGCCGAGAGCGGGATCGTGATCTCCGGCGAAGAGAAATCCTGCGCCGGTTGTTGATCGATCTGCTGACTCACGACGGCCTGGGTGACGAGCGTCGCCGTCTGCGTGGTGCCGACAGGCAAGTTCGTACGCAAAACCTCGCGCGGCTCGCTTCCCGCCTCGAGAACTTCGACCGTCGCGGCGGTCACCGGAACAGTCACCTCACTCGGCGAGGAGGTCGGGGTGTTCGGAGGTTGATCCGAACCGCCGCAAGCGGTGAGAACGGTGGTGAGAGCGAGGGCAGCGAGGGCGAACGGAACGCGTCGGCCGGTCGTGGACAGCAGTGGCACGCGCTCCAGGCTAGCCGCAGTTGCAGAGTGCGTGACCCGGTGCGGTGAACATGAGGGATGATGGTTGCGTGAGTACAGACCACCCAGACCGAGATGTCAACGCGGAGGATCAGCCGATTACCGAAATCTCGAAGGCCGACGAGCCCGAAACCGTGAAACCGGAAGCCGTGAAATCGGAAGACGGTGACCTGGCGGTTGCGCCGGTCGAAAAGCCCCGCCGGCTGACCATGCTCATTGCCATCGCCGCTGTCATCCTGCTCTCGGACATTCTCACGAAGGTGTGGGCAGTCGCCGCGGTCAAACCGGGGCAGCCGATCGAAATCATCGGTGACGTGGTCACATTCACGATGGTGCGCAATCCGGGGGCAGCGTTCTCGATGGCGACGTCGATGACGTGGATCCTCACTCTCGTCGCAATCGGTGTGGTCATCGGTGTGATCAAGATCGGTCGCACGCTCCGATCACCGTGGTGGGCGCTCGGTCTCGGCCTCGTTCTCGGCGGCGCGCTGGGTAACCTCGTCGACCGATTCTTCCGCTCTCCCGGAATCATGCGCGGACATGTGGTGGATTTCGTCTCCGTCGGCTGGTGGCCGGTGTTCAACATCGCGGATTCCGCGATCGTCTGTGGCGCGATTCTGCTCGTCGTCCTGACACTGTTCGGCTTCGAACCCAACGGTGAACGCCTGCGTGATCACAAGGCGGACGACAAGAAGCTCACCGAATCGAAGGCTGCAGCCGAGGGAGAAACCAAGTGAGGGAATCCCGTTCGATGCCCGTGCCCGACGGTCTCGATGCCATGCGCGTCGATGCCGGCCTCGCGCGCCTTCTCGGACTCTCGCGCACCGTGGTCGCGACACTCGCGGAAGAAGGCTCGGTACTCGTCGACGGTGTGGCCGTCGGCAAGTCCGATCGTCTGACCGCAGGGTCGTGGCTCGAGGTAGTCCTGCCCGAACCGCCGCGGCCCCTGACCATCGAAGCGACACCGGTCGAGGGAATGGAGATCCTCTACGCCGACGACGACGTCGTGGCAGTCGACAAGCCCGTCGGAGTTGCCGCGCACGCCAGCGTCGGGTGGACGGGACCGACCGTCATCGGCGGACTTGCCGCGGCCGGTTTCCGCATCTCGACGTCCGGTGCCCACGAGCGTCAGGGCATCGTCCACCGCCTGGACGTCGGAACGTCGGGTGTCATGGTGGTTGCCACATCCGAGCGCGCGTACACGTTGCTCAAGCGCGCTTTCAAGCAGCGGACCATCGACAAGCGCTACCACGCTCTCGTGCAGGGACATCCCGACCCGAGCAGCGGAACGATCGACGCGCCCATCGGACGCCATCACGGGAACGACTGGCGATTCACGGTCACGGCCGACGGCAAGCCCAGCGTCACGCACTACGACACCATCGAGGCGTTCCAGGCAGCGAGTCTGCTGGACGTGCACCTCGAAACCGGTCGCACACACCAGATCCGTGTCCACTTTTCGGCGTTGCGCCATCCGTGCTGCGGCGACCTGACTTACGGCGCGGACCCTCGACTTGCCGAAAGGCTCGGCCTCGAGCGCCAGTGGTTGCACGCCGTGTCTCTTGGATTCGCACATCCGGCGGACGGTCGCTGGGTCGAGATCAAGAGCAAGTACCCGAAGGATCTCGAACACGCACTCGAAGTTCTCCGGTCCTCATGACACCGCGCGGGCTTACCCCCGCGCCGGCCGTCGTCGCGGTGGTGGTCGGTGTGGCGGCGGTGGTGGGCGTGGGGTTCGCGAATCCCGTGCCGACCCCGCCGATCCGGACGGACACTCTGGGTCCGGACAGCGGGGAAGCTGTCCCGGACTACCTCGACCGAGCGCGAGATTCTGTTGCGTCGGTCGACGGGCCGGCGTGGGCGTTGGTCTCGTTCACGAAGGCACTCACCGTCGGCGAGGTCATCACGTCGACCAGCAGTGTTCAGGTGCCGGGCGCTGAGGTCTCGGGCGTTCGCGTGTCCAGGGTCATGTTCCGAGTTCCGATCGAACGCGTCCAGACGCCGCTCATGTCGGTGCCCGTGCCCGACAACGACGAAGCAGTGCGCAGATCGCCCGGGGTTGCAGCCACGCGACTGGTCTCGCTCGGCGGCGACACCGATCGTCAGCAACAGGTGGCGCTCGCGTCGGCGAAGCGATTGTCCGCCGGGTGCGCCTGCGCGGTGGGCGTGCTGGTGCGAGCTACTCCCGAAGGACTCGAAGCGATCGAACATGACTCGAACGTCCGTGCAGTGGAAGCGTTGCCGTCCGACGCCTCGCCGTGGCTGGCAGCTGTCCGCCCCTTGCTGCCGGAGTACGTGGACGTCGTTGCTCCCGGCCCCGACGACGGCCCGGTCCCGTGAACTCCGGTTCTGTGAACAAGGACGAACGCGCTAGGTCCGGTTCGTCCTCGGGGATCCTCTACGGTGTGGCTGCGTTCCTGTTGTGGGGAATGTTCCCGGCATTCTTCGGACTACTCGACTTCGCCGATCCGGTCGAGATCCTGGCGCACCGGGTGGTGTGGACCCTTCTGTTGATGCTGATCGTGTTGGCCTTTGCCGGCCGCCTCGGATCGCTTCGCGGAATCAGCGCACGCACCTGGCTGCTGGTGACCGCGGCGTCAGCGGCGATCGCCGTGAACTGGGGGACGTACATCTATGCCGTGGTGTCAGGCCGCGTCGTGGAGGCGGCTCTCGGGTACTTCATCAACCCGCTGGTCACCGTTCTGCTCGGCGTCGTGATCTTCCGCGAACGACTGCGTCCCGCCCAGATTGCCGCGCTCGTTCTCGCTGCCACGGCAGTTGTGGTGATCACGGTCGACTTCGGGAAACCTCCGATCGTCGCTTTGCTGCTCGCCGGCTCGTTTGCCACCTATGGGTTGGTCAAGAAGGTGGTTCCGCTCGATCCTCGAACCAGTTTGACTGCCGAGGGAGTCGTTGCCGCACCGTTCGCGGTCGGCTACCTCGTGTTTCTCGGCCTGACCGGGGCCGGTGCATTCATCAGCAGCGGTACCGGGCACAGCCTGTTGCTGCTTGCCGCCGGCCCGGTCACCGCGCTGCCGCTGCTCCTGTTCGGCGTCGCCGCTCAGAGAGTTCCGTTGGCGACGATGGGCATGCTGCAGTACCTCACCCCGGCGCTCCAGATGGCGTGGGGTGTGGCCGTCATGCACGAGGACATGCCGGCCTCACGCTGGATCGGCTTCGTTCTGATCTGGGCTGCACTGGTGATCTTCACGACAGACACCTTCGTCGCCAGTCGACGTTCGCGGCGTTCGGTGAGGTCGAGCGCCGAACCCGAGGTTCCGGTCACGTGACCGGAGGCGGCGCACGGCGACTCCGCTACGTCGGTCGCCGGTCGTGTCGGCAGCGCGGCATACACTCGATCTCGCTCCCAGACCTTCAGAGAGGCGCACGTGGCTGACTCGTTCGTACATCTTCACAATCACACCGAGTACTCGATGCTCGACGGTGCGGCCAAGGTCGGCGCCATGTTCGAGGAGGCCGCTCGTCTCGAAATGACCGCAGTCGGCATGACCGACCACGGAAACATGTACGGCGCCAGCCAGTTCTACAACGAGGCAAAGAGCGCCGGCATCAAGCCGATCATCGGCATCGAGGCCTACATCGCACCCGAGTCTCGCTTCAACACCAAGCGAGTTCTGTGGGGCGATCGCAGCCAGAAGTCCGACGACGTCTCCGGTAGCGGTGCGTACACCCACATGACGATGGTGGCCGAGAACGCGACCGGACTCCGCAACCTCTTCAAGCTGTCGTCGCTCGCGTCCATCGAGGGCCAGCTCGGTAAATGGCCACGGATGGACGAGGAGCTCATCGCCGCGCACGCCGAGGGCATCATCGCGACCACGGGTTGCCCGTCCGGTGAGATCCAGACGCGCCTTCGTCTCGGCCACGATCGCGAGGCTCTCGAAGCTGCCGCGAAGTGGCAGGAGATCTGGGGGCCGGACAACTTCTTCCTCGAACTGATGGATCACGGTCTCTCGATCGAGCGCCGTGTGCGAGAGGGTCTGCTCGACATCGGCAAGCAACTCGGTATTCCGCCACTTGCCACCAACGACTGCCATTACGTCACCAAGGACGCCGCCGAGAATCACGAGGCGCTGCTCTGCATTCAGACCGGCAAGACGCTCTCCGACCCCACTCGCTTCAAGTTCGACGGCGACGGCTACTACCTCAAGTCCGCTGCCGAGATGCGCGCCATCTGGGACAACGAGGTACCGGGGGCATGCGACAACACCGTTGCCATCGGCGAGCGTGTGCAGTCGTACGAGGACGTCTGGGCATTCCACGACCGCATGCCGATCTTCCCGGTCCCGGAGGGACACACGCAGCAGACCTTCCTGCGCGCCGAGGTGATGCGCGGACTCGATCGCCGCTTCCCGAGCGGACCGCCGCAGGAGTACCTCGCCCGCGCCGACTACGAGATCGGCGTCATCAACGAAATGGGCTTCCCGGCCTACTTCCTCGTGGTCGGCGACCTGATCAACCACGCCAAGGACGTCGGGATCCGTGTCGGGCCCGGCCGTGGATCGGCTGCCGGTTCGTTGGTGGCCTACGCGATGGGTATCACCAACATCGACCCCATCCCGTACGGGTTGCTGTTCGAGCGATTCCTCAACCCCGAGCGTGTGTCCATGCCCGATATCGATATCGACTTCGATGATCGCCGTCGCGGCGAGATGGTTCGCTACGCGACGGACAAGTGGGGCAACGACAAGGTCGCCCAGGTCATCACCTTCGGCACCATCAAGACCAAGGCTGCCATCAAGGACTCGGCTCGCGTCCAGTTCGGCAAGCCGGGCTTCGCCATCGCCGATCAGATCACCAAGGCACTCCCGCCGCCCATCATGGCCAAGGACATCTCTGTCTCCGGTATCACCGATCCGAAGCACGAGCGGTACAAGGAGGCCGTCGAGGTTCGAGCACTCATCGACTCCAGCCCGGACGTCGCGAAGATCTACAAGACCGCGGTGGGTCTGGAAGGGCTGATCCGTAACGCCGGTGTGCACGCCTGCGCGGTCATCATGTCGTCCGAACCGCTCACCGACGCAATCCCGGTCTGGAAGCGCGCCCAGGACGGCGCCATCATCACCGGGTGGGACTACCCCTCGTGTGAAGCCATCGGCCTGCTCAAGATGGACTTCCTCGGTCTGCGAAACCTCACGGTCATCGGCGACACGCTCGAGAACATCAAAGCCAACCGCGGCATCGACCTCGACCTCGACACTTTGCCGATGGACGATGCGGCAACATACGAACTGCTCGCCCGCGGTGACACTCTCGGTGTGTTCCAGCTCGACGGCGGCGGTATGCGCGAGTTGCTGAAATTGATGCAGCCCACCGGATTCGGCGACATCGTCGCCGCCTTGGCGCTGTATCGACCGGGACCGATGGGTGTGGACGCCCACATCTCGTACGCCAAGCGCAAGAACGCCTTGGAAGACGTCAAGCCGATTCACCCCGAACTGGAGGAGCCGCTCGCGGAGATCCTCTCCGAGACCTACGGCCTGATCATCTACCAGGAGCAGATCATGCAACTGGCGCAGAAGGTGGCCGGGTACACCCTGGGTCAGGCCGACTTGCTGCGTCGCGCCATGGGTAAGAAGAAGCTGTCCGAGCTGGAAAAGGCCTACGCCGGCTTCCGGCAGGGCATGTTGGACAACAACTTCAGCGAAGCCGCCATCAAGGCGCTGTGGGACACGGTCCTTCCCTTCGCCGGCTACGCGTTCAACAAGTCGCACTCCGCCGGCTACGGACTCGTGTCGTACTGGACTGCGTACCTCAAGGCGAACTACCCGGCCGAGTACATGGCGGGTCTGCTGACCTCCGTCGGTGACGACAAGGACAAGTCCGCGATCTACCTCGCCGACTGCCGCAAGTTGGGCATCACCGTTCTCCCGCCGGACGTCAACGAGTCACGCGTCGACTTCGCGACCGTCGGCGACGACATCCGTTTCGGTATGGGGTCGGTGCGCAACGTCGGCGCCAACGTCGTCGCCTCGATCATCAAGGCGCGCACCGAGAAGTCGAAGTTCACAGATTTCTCCGACTATCTCGGCAAGATCGACGCGATGGCTTGCAACAAGAAGGTCACCGAATCGCTCATCAAGGCCGGTGCTTTCGACTCGTTGGGTCATCCGCGCAAGGGCCTGATGTTGGTCCATGCCGACGCCATCGATTCCGTGATGAGCACCAAGAAGGCGGAGGCGATCGGACAGTTCGACCTCTTCGGCGGTGCCGAGGCGGACGAGTCGATCACCTCGGTGTTCGACGTCAAGATTCCTGACGAAGAGTGGGATTCCAAGCATCGCCTGGCGCTCGAACGAGAGATGCTGGGGCTGTATGTCTCCGGTCACCCGCTCAACGGCGTCGAGCACATTCTTCGCCAGCAGTCCGACACGTCCATCGCCGCGATTTTGGAAGGCGGCGTCCAGGACGGTGCCCAGGTAACTCTCGGCGGCATCATCGCCTCGGTGGACCGCCGGGTCAACAAGAACGGTCTGACCTGGTGCATCGTGCAGCTCGAAGATCTCGTGGGTGGAATCGAGGTGCTGTTCTTCCCGCAGGCGTACGCCGTGTACGGAATGGACATCGCCGAGGATGCCATCGTGTTGGTCAAGGCTCGCGTTTCGATCCGAGACGATCGGATGTCACTGATCGGCAACGACCTTGCGGTACCTGATATTTCGGCGATCGGGGTTGCGCGTCCGCTGTCGGTCTCGCTGCCGCTTCGGCAATGCACCAAGGACAAGCTCAGTGCTCTCAAGCAGGTGTTGACCAGGCATCCGGGGACGTCCGATGTCCATGTCCGACTGATCGGCGGAACCGAAATCAGCTTGTGGAAGGTCGACGACGTCCTTCGGGTCGAACCGTCCTCGGCACTGATGGGCGACCTGAAGGCATTGCTCGGACCGAGTTGCCTGACGGTCTGACCGCCGAGCGGACCTGAACCGAACGAAGGGACCTTGCTGCTGATGCAGCAAGGTCCCTTCGTGGTTCGCGGGAGTTCGGGGGAGTGCGGTGATCAGGTGGTGCGTGAGTAGTGCACGCGCCGTACCCACCACGTGACTACAGCGGCCGTTGCGGCAGTCAGTACGGCCACCTGCATCGACTGCGTGACGGCACCGGCGACGACGAACAGCACGAACCCGACCACGAGAGCTTCGATCTTGTACAGCGGCCACCGAGTTCCGGCCAGATCGACGCAATAGTCGGGGGAGGGGCGTGATTCGCGAGTGGAGATATCGGCGGTGGTCATCTCGTCCCTTTCCGATACGGCTGTTCGAAGCTGTGGTTTCAGAGTAGCCAGAGATGAGAGTTCGGGCAAGCGAACTTTATTGATCGGCAGCTCACTTAATCGATCAACCAGGGGAGTGCGCGGGCGACAGGCCTGGTCGGCGTGGTTCGGTGGCCAAGGTGCTCGAGTGGGTGTTCACTGGTATACATGCCAATCACAGGTGAGTACGAACCCAGTCCAGCGTCGTGGGCCGCCGATCAGGTCGCACGCATCGAGAACTCCGGTGGCACCGAGGGAAACGACATGAACGGCATGCCCGTCGTCGTTCTCACGACCATCGGGGCAAAGTCCGGCAAGGTCAGGAAGACGCCGCTGATGCGGGTCGAGCACGACGGTTCGTATGCCGTTGTGGCTTCGCTCGGTGGCGCCCCGAAGAATCCGGTCTGGTACTACAACGTCAAAGCCGACCCGCACGTCACGCTGCGTGACGCGACGCAGGTCTTCGACCTGGTTGCTCGGGAAGTCACCGGCGACGAGAAGGCGGTCTGGTGGGAGCGCGCTGTCGCTGCGTACCCCGACTACGCCGATTATCAGACGAAGACCGATCGTGAGATTCCGGTGTTCGTGCTCGAACCCAAGTAACCCCGCATTCCACAAGAAGCGCTTCATCAATCACAAGTAAATCGTCACTCCCGGGGGTCGGCGATCCCGACTCCCGTGAGTGTGTCATGGAGGTCTGATGAGTCCGAAAACCGTTGCAGATCAATTGGTTCAGCAGCTCGTTGACGTGGGTGTCAGTCGGATCTACGGCATTGTCGGTGACAGTCTCAATCCCATCGTCGATGCGGTTCGTCGCACCGGTGGTTCCGAGAAGGGCGGAATCGATTGGATACACGTCCGGCATGAGGAAGCAGCCGCCTTTGCGGCCGCAGCGGATGCCCAGATCACCGGAAAACTCGCAGTGTGTGCCGGATCCTGCGGCCCCGGAAACCTTCACCTGATCAACGGCCTGTACGACGCTCATCGTTCGGGCGCTCCGGTCCTCGCGATCGCCTCGCACATTCCGAGTGCCCAGATCGGTATGGGTTACTTCCAGGAAACGCATCCCGAGCGGATCTTCATCGAATGTTCGAGTTACACCGAACTCGTCAGCACGGCAGTCCAATCACCTCGCGTGGTGCAGTCGGCGATTCAGCATTCGGTGGCTCGAAACGGCGTCTCGGTGATCGTGCTTCCCGGGGACATCGCCGATTGTCCGGCAGAAGGCACCCCGCCGACGCTCGTCGAAACCCGAAGGCCGACAGTCGTTCCGGATGCCGGTGACGTCAAGGCGTTGGCAGATGTGATCAACGGCTCGCGTAAGGTTGCGATCTTCGCCGGCGCGGGCGTGCGAGATGCGCGCGCGGAGGTTCTGGCGTTGGCCGAAACCGTCGGCGCTCCCATCGGGCATTCACTGCGTGGCAAGGAATGGATCCAGTACGACAATCCATACGACGTCGGGATGACCGGATTGCTCGGTTACGGTGCGGCGCACGACGGTATCCACGGCGCCGATCTCCTGCTCCTGATCGGTACGGACTTTCCCTACGATCAGTTCTTGCCCGACGACGTTCGCACTGCTCAGATCGACATCGCGGCCGAGCGGTTGGGGCGTCGAACCAGCCTGGACCTGGCTGTGCACGGCGACGTCGCGAGCACCTTGAGCGCACTGATTCCGCAGCTCGATCGAAAGACCGACCGCGGGTTCCTGGAGGACACGCTCGCCAAGCACAACACTCTGATGACCAAAGTGGTTGGTGCATACACGGATCCGGTCAAGCAGCGCACGCCGATTCACCCCGAGTATGCGGCATCGATCTTGGACGATCTGGCAGCCGACGACGCAATCTTCACCGCCGACACCGGGATGTGCAACGTGTGGACGGCGCGCTATCTTAATCCGAACGGATCGAGACGCTTCATCTCCTCGGCGCTGCACGGATCGATGTCCAATGCGCTCCCACACGCGATGGGTGCTGCATGGTCGAGTCCGGGGCGTCAGGTCATCTCGGTGTCGGGCGACGGTGGATTGTCGATGCTGCTCGGTGAGTTGGTCACCGTCGCGATGTACAAGTTGCCGGTCAAGATCGTGGTGTTCAACAACTCGACGCTCGGAATGGTCAAGCTCGAGATGCTGGTCGACGGCCTTCCGGATTTCGGGGTCGACGTGCCCGCGGTCGACTACGCGGCGGTTGCTGCTGCGCTCGGTATCTTTTCGCGCCGAATCGAGAATCCCGCGGATATCGAAGCGGGCCTACGCGCCGCGCTCGATCACGACGGTCCGGCCTTGGTTGATCTGGTGACCGATCCGCTGGCATTGTCGTTGCCGCCCACCATCACCGGTGGTCAGATGAAGGGCTTCGCTTTGGCGATGTCGAAGATGGTGATGAACGGCGGCGTCGGCGAGGCAGTGCAGATGGCCAAGTCGAATCTGCGGAACGTGCCACGTCCCTCACAGTTGGATCCTCGCGGCTGACCTACCGCCACCCTGCCTCGCAGACCATGCGGGGCGGGGTGGTGGGAAGGTTGATCTCCGACGTGCGAAAATGGCGGGGTGTCTAACTCGCCCGATGTCGTAGTAACGAAGTCCACCGTCCCCGCGCTCGACGCGCAGGAGATCGACGCGGCCATCGAGCGAATTCAGCACGTCATTGCGGCGACACCTCTGCAGTACAGCGACCGTCTTTCGGCGTTGACCGGGGCACACGTGTACCTCAAGCGCGAGGACCTCCAGGGCGTTCGTTCGTACAAGATTCGTGGAGCGTACAACCTGATCGCTCAGCTCAACGAGGCCGAACGCGGTGCCGGCGTAGTGACTGCCAGTGCCGGTAACCATGCGCAGGGTGTTGCTTTCGCGTGCCGAACGATGCAGATCAAGGGTCGGATCTACGTTCCGGCCAATACCCCCAAGCAGAAGCGTGATCGCATTCGCGCCCACGGCGGAGCGTTTGTCGAACTGTTCATGATCGGTGAGACCTATGACGCCGCCGCTGCTGCGGCCGCCGAGGACGTAGCCGAAACCGGCGCAACCATGGTTCCCCCGTTCGACGACGTGCGCACCGCTGCGGGGCAAGGAACCATCGCAGCGGAGATTCTCACGCAATTGGACGCCCCTCTCGACACGATCGTCGTGCCGGTCGGCGGCGGCGGTTGCATTGCGGGCATCGCCACCTACCTGCACGAACGGTCGCCGAAGACGTCGATCGTCGGGATCGAGCCGTCCGGTGCGGCGTCAATGACGGCCGCTCTTGTTGCCGGGGGCCCGGTGACTCTTCCCGACGTCGATCCATTTGTCGACGGAGCAGCGGTCAAGAGGATCGGCGATGTTCCCTACGAGGTCGTCTCACGTCTGGGTGCCGCCGTGGTGTCGCACGCGTCGTTGCCGCTCGTGGCTCGTCAACTTCAGACACGGTCCGGTTCGGGATCGTTTGTCGTCAATCAGATCGACGAGGGCGCTATCTGCACGGCGATGCTCGAGCTGTATCAGAGCGAGGGCATCATCGCCGAACCCGCGGGAGCGCTTTCCGTTGCGGCACTTCAGAATTTGACGTTCGAGCCGGGTTCAACCGTCGTGTGCCTGATCTCCGGTGGCAACAACGACGTCTCTCGTTACGGCGAAATCCTCGAGCGTTCGCTCGTTCACCTCGGGCTCAAGCACTACTTCCTGGTCGACTTTCCGCAGGAACCGGGAGCGCTCCGTCGCTTCCTCTCGGACGTGCTCGGGCCGGACGACGACATCGCGCTGTTCGAGTACGTCAAGCGAAACAATCGCGAGACGGGTGCCGCGTTGGTGGGTATCGAACTCGGTTCCGCCGACGGGTTGGCGGCGTTACTCGAGCGGATGGAGCGCGCGCCGATGCAGTCCGAGAGGCTCGAGCCGGGAAGCCCGGCGTACCGCTATCTGACGTAAGAGACGCCCCCGGTCATGGCCGCAGTCGCTCGACCACCTGTCGATGCAGTTCGGGATCCGGCTGGGGGAGCCCGAGCATCGCCGCCAAATACAGGCCGTCGCCGACGAGTCGGATGATCTCGGCCTGCACAGGGTCGGCGATCTCGGTCTGAAGGCCCTTGTCCCAGCTCCGCATCACATGTGTGACGGCTTTCTGGATTTCGTCGTGTTGTCCGTCGACTGTTCTCAGTGCCGCGATGATCGACCGGAAGAGTGAGAGTTCTTCGCTTTCGTTCGCATCGGGGATCTGCAGATAGAACTCGGTGACCGTCGTACCGCCTGCTACGGCGTCTTCGAGTTGCTGATCCGAGCGTTCTCCGAGTCTGCGGACCATCGCCGCGAGCAGTGCTTCCTTGCTGGGGAAGTGATAGAGAAGTCCGCCCTTGGAAACCCCGGCTTCGGCGGCAACGCCTTCGAGCGTGACTTGGGCGACGCCGCTGACCAGCAGCAGCTTCTCCAGTGCGTCGGGAATTCGATCGCGAGTGTCGGCAGCCATGTGATGTGACCCTACCCGGAAATAACTTTACCGCTCGGACGGTTCACTGTTACCGTAGACCTACTGTACCGGCTGGACGGTGCAGTGAAGTCTTTTCGAAAGAACTCAGAGAAAGTCGCAGGGGAGCAATGTCAGTGTCGGCAGATACGTCTGCAATCAATCCCGACGAGGTTCGGGCGACAAAGCGTGACTGGGCGGGCTTGATAGTCCTTGCCTTTGCTGTGTTGCTCATCGCAGTCGACGGCACGGTGCTCGATCTTGCGCTTCCGTTCATCAGCGCCGACCTCGAACCGAGCAGCACGCAGTTGCTGTGGATCATCGACGTCTATTCGTTCGTGCTCGCCGGTCTGCTCATCACCATGGGTACGCTCGGCGACCGGATCGGTAGGCGAAAACTGCTCCTGATCGGCGCAGTCGGCTTCGGTCTCGCCTCGATCATCGCCGCTCTCGCTGTCAGTCCCGAGATGCTCATTGCCGCCCGCGTGCTGCAGGGTATTTCCGGTGCAACGCTGATGCCTGCCACCCTCGGTCTGATCCGCACGATCTTCGTCAACCCGCGTCAGCGCACCGAGGCGATCGGTGTCTGGGGCGCGATGGCCGGTGGCGGTACAGCGGCCGGCCCGTTGGTCGGTGGTTGGTTGCTCGAGCACTTCTGGTGGGGTTCGGTCTTCTTGATCAACATTCCGGTCATGATCGCGCTGGTTGTACTCGGCCCGATCCTGATCCCGGAGTCGAAGGACCCCAATCCGGGTCGATTCGACCTCATCAGCGCTGGTCTGTCGATGGCGACCATGTTGCCGCTGGTGTACGCGGTCAAGGAATCCGTGGTGCACGGCGTCAGCATCACGTTGCTGGTGATCGGCCTCGTTGGTCTCGCGGCGGGTTACGTGTTCGTGCGTCGTCAGCGGATGCTGAAGGATCCGATGTTGGATCTGAAGCTGTTTGCCAACGCGTCGTTCTCCACCGCCGTCATCACCAACCTGCTCTCGATCTTCGCGCTGGCAGGTGTCCTGTTCTTCGGCTCGCAGTACCTGCAGTTGGTGCTGGGTAACTCGGCGCTCGACGCCGGCCTGCTGATGCTCCCGGGTATGTTGCTCAGCGCATTCACCGCGGTTGCGGCAGCCTGGTTGATTCGCCGGTGGTCGGTGTCTCACGTGCTCAGCGCGGGCCTCGCGGTTGCCGGTATCGGTGCTGCGATGCTGCTCGCGCTCGGCGTCGACAGCGGCCCGTTGATGTTCGTGATCGGCTTCGGTCTGGCCGGTGCTGGTGTCGGTGTCGCGTTGACGTTGACATCGGATCTCGTGGTCAGTTCGGTGGAACCCGAACGCGCCGGCGCTGCTTCCGCTGTGTCGGAGACCGCGTACGAACTCGGCATCGCGCTCGGCGTGGCGATCCTGGGCAGCGTGGTGATGGCGATCTTCCGCAAGGGAATCGACACCTCGATGCTCGAAGCAGATCAGGCGCACGCTGCACAGGGCACACTCGGCGGTGCCCTGCAGGAAGCAACGTACCTACCTGGTGAACTCGGTTCGGTGCTTGCCGATTCCGCGAAGTCGGCGTTTGTCGACGGTATGCACGTTGCTGCCGGTGCAACAGCTTTGGTTCTGTTCGTCAGTGCCGCATTGGTGTTGAGGATGCTGCGGAGTACACCAGAGAACGCGAAGCGTTAATACCGGAATCTCGAGAGTTAGTCAGCTTTCGAGTACGACGAACGAGTGCCCCGGCACCACTGTTGCGGACGCGGTCTCGTCCTGTGTCGGCGGATCCCACCAGAGGATGGGGGTTCCGCCGGCCGGGACCGAGGCCGCGTCCGTTCCCAGATTGCACACGATCTGTAATGCGCCGCGGCGCAGGGTGATCCACTGGTCGTCCTCGTCGTAGTCGACGTGCAGGTGCCCCAGCCAAGGGTCGGTGATCTCGATTCGCTTCCTGCGCAGGGCAAGTAGATCGCGATAGCAGGCCAGGACGCGAGCGCGTGTCTCGTCGTCTCGCTCGTCCCAGTCCAGTTTCGATCGCAGAAATGTCTGTGGGTCTTGCGGATCCGGAATGTCGTCACTGTTCCAGCCGTGCGCCGCGAACTCCGCTTTGCGGCCTTTGGCAGTGGCCTCGCCGAGTTCCGGTTCCGGATGCGAGGTGAAGAACTGGAACGGAGTGGTCGCTCCCCATTCCTCGCCCATGAACAGCATCGGCGTGTACGGCGATAGCAGGACCAGCGCCGCCTTGATCGCCAATTGTCCTGGCGTCAGATAGGCGCTCGGGCGGTCCCCGATCGCGCGGTTGCCGATCTGATCGTGGGTGCACGTGTATGCGAGCAGGGCGCTGGCGGGCTGATGCGTGATGTCGATCGGCCGGCCGTGAACCCGTCCACGGAACGAGGAATACGTTCCGGCGTGGAAGAAACCGCGCCGCAATGTATTTGCAAGGGATTCCAAGGATCCGAAGTCGGCGTAATAACCCTGGCGTTCGCCGGACACGGCCGTGTGAATGGTGTGGTGGATGTCGTCGTCCCACTGCGCGTCCAAGCCGAACCCGCCGGCCGCTCGTGGCGTGATCAGAGTGGCGTCGTTGAGATCGCTTTCGGCGATCAACGTGAGCGGTCGACCCAGATGAGCCGACAGTGTTTCCGTTCGGACGGCGAGTTCCTCGAGGATGTGCGTTCCGGTGTGATCGACCAACGCGTGGACGGCGTCGAGGCGTAGACCGTCGATGTGGAAATCGCGCATCCATCGCAGGGCATTCCCGATGATGTACTCGCGAACCTCGCCCGACTGCGGACCGCCGATGTTGATCGTTCGGCCCCAGGTGTTCGCTCCATCGGCAATGTAGGGGCCGAACTTTTCGAGGTAGTTGCCCGACGGGCCCAGGTGGTTGTAGACCACGTCAAGAATCACGCCGAGTCCGCGTTCGTGGGCCGCATTCACCAAGCGTTGCAATCCGTCCGGGCCACCGTAGATCTCGTGGACCGTGTACCAGAGCACACCGTCGTAGCCCCAGTTGTGAGTTCCGTTGAAGCTGTTGACCGGCATGATTTCCACGAAGCCGACGCCGAGGTCTACCAGGTGATCGAGACGTTCGATCGCGGCGTCGAATGTTCCTTCGGGGGTGAACGTTCCGATGTGCAGTTCGTAGACCGATGATCCTGGGAGTTGTCGTCCGGTCCACTGAGAGTCGGTCCAGGACGCCTCGTCGAGCTGATGCAACTGGGAGCGGAGATGCACGCCTTCGGGCTGGCGTGGTGAACGCGGATCCGGGAGTGTTTCACCGTCGACGACAAAGCCGTAGCGAGCGCGGTTGTCGCAGTCGACCTCGGCGCGCCACCACCCGTCGTCGGTCCGGTCCATCTCGTGCGTGATGCCGTCGACTTCGACCCGGACCGATTCCGGTGTGGGCGCCCAGACCTCGAATGTATGCACACGATCAGCATGCCTTGTTCGGCCGGATGTGGCAGCCCGGCGGGCTGGTTCCGTCGTCAAGGACTGTTTCTATCCGCAGGTGTTGCCGGACGGTGCAGACAGCGTGATCAGTTTCGGAGCGGGGGCGCTGCAGCATCCGCCCTCGGCTTTCCCTGTGTCGGTTTCTGCTGTGTCAGGTTCGTCGAAAATGCCTGCGCCGCCGCAGACTCCGGTCTCCGGAAGGACCAACTCGACGCGGGCCGCTGCTTCGTGATCGCCGGCGAGCTCGGCTGCGATGCTGCGAACCTGCTCGTAGCCGGTCATCGCCAGGAAGGTGGGTGCTCGGCCGTAGCTTTTCATTCCAGCCAAGTACACCCCCGGCTCCGGATGGCGAAGCTCCTTCGCGCCATGCGGGTAAACGGTGCCGCACGAGTGGACGTTCGGGTCGATCAGCGGAGCAAGCTCGACCGGTGCTTGTAAGACCGGGTCGAGGCCGAGTCGAATTTCCGAGAGCCAGGACAGATCGGGGCGGAAGCCGGTCAGCGTTATGACGTTGTCCACGTTCTCGATGCGATCACCCGCATCGGAGGCAAGTATGAGTTGTCCCGAAGGGGTAGTTGTCACCTCTGTGGTGCGGAAGCCGCTGACGACGCTCAACAGGCCATCCTCGACGGCCTTCTTTGCGCGCAATCCCAGGGCGCCGCGCGCGGGCAGTTCGTCAGCGTCGCCGCCTCCGAATGCAGAGCCGATGTTTCCTCGGCGGACCGCCCAGGTGATGCGGGTGCTCGGAGCCTGCTCTGCCAACCCTGACAGCGCAACGATCGCCGTCAGCGCGGAGTGGCCACTACCTGCGATGACGGTGTGCGTTCCGGCGAACTGTGCCCGCACTGCCGGATCGTCGAGATCAGGAACCCGGTACCGGATCGCAGTACCCACAGCGCCTTCGCCGAGTGCAGGAAGACCTTCACCACCGAGCGGGTTCGGGGTGCCCCAGGTGCCGGACGCATCCACAATGGCCTGGGCGAACATCCGATCCTCGGTTCCGTCCCGGCGCCGCAGGTGAATCGAGAGGGGTTCGCTGTCGCGTCCGGCGTCGACGACCAGGTCACGTCCGCGTCGAGCGACGCCGATCACCTCGGTGTCGAACTGGACCAGGTCGGCGAGGGCCGAGGCGAGTGGTTCGAGGTAGAGCTCGCGCCATTGCCGGCCGGTCGGATAGGTCTGCCCGTCGGGTGAGCTCCATCCATTCTGGTCGAGGAGTCGCCGCGCGGCGGGGGAGACGAGTTCGGACCACCGGGAGAACAGTCGAACGTGATTCCACTCGGAGATCGCAGCACCGGCTGTGGTTCCGCGCTCGAATACAAGGGGTGTGAGTCCGCGCTCGCGCAGTTCTGCTGCGGCTGCCAGGCCGATCGGGCCGGCCCCGATCACGACAACGGGTAGGGGGTTCATTTTCGTGCCTTTCATCGACGATTATCGATCTACGGAAAACTGTATCGACGATCATCAATGTAGGCAACCATCGACAGCTGTCGATATAGTGGAGAGATGACTTCGCTGCAGACTCCGACGGTGCGAGTCGGCGATTCGGACCCGGATCAGATCCGTTCTTCCGTCCTCGCGCAGGGCGATGCCGATACCTACGCGCAGTGGTTCGCCTGCCTTGCCGAGCCGATGCGCGTCCGATTGCTTCACCGGGTAGCGAGCGCGGTCGGTGGTATTACCGTCGGAGCGCTCGCCGAGGCGTTGGGGATCGGGCAACCGACGGTGTCGCACCACCTGCGCAAGCTCGCCGATGTGGGTTTTGTGACCATGCGTAAGGAAGGGACGAGCACGGTCGTCGCGATGAGTCCGACGTGTTGCGTTGCCTTGCCGCAGGCGGCGGATGTGGTGATGGGAGTCCTTGCTCCGCGTCCGTGCTGCCCGAGTGATCTGCCCGACGATGTCTCTGTCCGGGCCATGATCGACGACGACTGGGATGCGGTTCGCCGTATTTACGGCGAGGGTATCGACACCCGAAATGCCACCTTTGCCGCTGAGGTCCCCTCGCGTGAGCATCTCCACGAACGGTGGCTGCCGCAGCATCGATGGGTGGCGACTATCGGGGGTGTTGTTGTCGGATGGGCTGCGTTGAGTCCGGTTTCCGAGCGTGACTGCTACCGCGGGGTTGCCGAGAACTCCGTGTACGTTGCGGACGGCATGCGTGGTCGTGGCGTCGGAAAGGCGTTGTTGCGCAAGCAAGTCATGGCCGCCGACGCCGACGGACTCTGGACTCTGCAGACGTCGATGTTCCCGGAGAACCGTGCCTCCATCTCGCTCCATCATTCGGCCGGGTTTCGAACGGTCGGCCTTCGTGAGAAGATCGCCGAACTCGACGGCGTGTGGCGCGACACTGTTCTGCTCGAGCGTCGAACGGCGATCGCCGAGGGATGAGTCCGGGATCCGGCTGACCGGATGCCCGATTGCGCGTTGATTCGATATCTGCCAATATCGAAGAATGTCGAATCAAGAGCTGCCGGACTCCGAGGGTTGCTGCAGCCCGCTCGTTCGTGAACCGTTGACCGAGGATTGGGCCGGCGACTTGTCTCGGATGTTCAAGGCCCTCGGCGATCCGGTTCGTCTCCGCTTGCTCAGCTTGGTGGCAAGTCACGAGGGTGGTGAAGCCTGCGTCTGCGACATCTCCGACTCGTTCGACTTGTCTCAGCCGACTATCTCGCATCACCTGAAGGTGTTGCGCCAGGCCGGGCTGCTCGATTGTGAACGACGCGGGACCTGGGTGTACTACTGGGTTATTCCGGCTGCGCTGCAACAGCTTTCCGCCGTTCTGCTGGTAGAAGGTGCGAGCGTGAGTGCCGCGGACACTTGCGCTGAGGTCACCGCATGAGCAACACCGCTGCCACCACCGAACACCCCGAAGTCGTCGGAAAACTCTCCACCCTCGACCGCTATCTGGCGGTCTGGATCGGCGTGGCCATGGTCGTCGGCCTGCTGGTTGGACGCTGGATCCCCGGTGTGAACACTGCCCTGGACAAGGTGCAGATCGACGGCATCTCGCTACCGATCGCCCTCGGTCTGCTGATCATGATGTACCCGGTCCTGGCGAAGGTCCGCTACGACCGCCTCGACACAGTCACCGGGGACAAGAAACTCCTCGCCGGCTCCCTGTTCCTGAACTGGGTTCTCGGCCCGGCGCTGATGTTCGCCCTCGCCTGGCTGTTTCTGCCTGACCTGCCGGAATACCGAACCGGTTTGATCATCGTCGGTCTCGCTCGCTGCATCGCGATGGTGATCATCTGGAACGACCTGGCCTGCGGAGACCGCGAAGCCGCCGCGGTGCTGGTCGCCATCAATTCGGTGTTCCAGGTGATCATGTTCGCCGTGCTCGGTTGGTTCTACCTCTCGGTCCTGCCCGGGTGGCTCGGCCTCGAACAGACCACCATCGACACCTCGCCCTGGCAGATTGCGAAATCGGTCCTGATCTTCCTCGGTATCCCGCTGCTGGCAGGTTTTCTGTCCCGCTTCTTCGGCGAACGCGCCAAAGGCCGCGACTGGTACGACAACAAGTTCATCCCCAAGATCAGCCCCTGGGCGCTCTACGGTCTGCTGTTCACCATCGTCGTGCTCTTCTCGATGCAGGGCGAACAGATCACCTCCCAGCCTTGGGATGTCGTCCGGATCGCGCTGCCCTTGCTCGCGTACTTCGCGCTCATGTGGGGCGGAGGCTACATCCTCGGCGCCGCAATCGGATTGGGCTATGAACGCACCACGACCCTGGCGTTCACCGCCGCGGGCAACAACTTCGAACTCGCGATCGCGGTAGCCATCGCCACCTACGGCGCCACCTCGGGGCAAGCTCTTGCCGGTGTCGTCGGCCCGCTGATCGAGGTACCGGTGCTCGTCGGGCTGGTCTATGTCTCCCTTGCTCTACGCAAACGCTTTGCAGTCGAAGAGGTTTCATCCAGTCGAGAAAGAGCGAGGTCATGAGCAAACCATCGGTGTTGTTCGTCTGCGTCCACAATGCCGGTCGATCTCAGATGGCCGCGGGATTCCTGAGCCATCTCGCAGGCGACGCCATCGAGGTCCGTTCCGCCGGATCCGCACCCGCCGAGACCGTCAATTCGGCAGCGGTCGAGGCGATGGCAGAGCGCGGTATCGACATCTCAGCGCAGTCTCCGAAGATCCTCACTGTCGACGCCGTCCAGGATTCGGATGTCGTCATCACCATGGGCTGCGGCGACACGTGCCCGATCTTCCCCGGCAAGAGTTACCGAGACTGGGTTCTCGACGACCCGGCCGGACAGGGCCTTGAAGCAGTTCGCCCGATCCGTGACGAAATCGAGCGGCGCGTTCAAGCTCTGATCGACGAACTCACCACTGCCGCGAAGTCTTCCTGACCGATCGGGGACTCGACAGGATCATTCGCCCGCGGGCTCGATGTGTTCGGCACCGAGGACGGAGAGTCGGTATTCCTGTGCGTCCTGCTCGGTTTCGAAATCTTTCTCTTCGAGGAGATTCCGGTCGGCGTCGAGGTATCGGTAAGTAGTCATTCCTCCACCGTGTCACTGATGAACGATTCGTGCTCGGATACCGGTTCGATTTCGTCGACGGCTATTTGAATCAGCCTTCCGTAGCGCCGGATCAGATCCTCCGACGACAGTGAATCCTCACCGAGGAGTTCGAGCGTCCGCATGCCGGTGGCCAGTCCGAGCAGCAGTGAGACGACGATCTGGCTGCGTACCAAACCGGGCTCCGTGTCGCCGATGCGGCGCGCGATCCCGTGAACGTATCGTTGCTTGATCTCGGCCCGAGCGGCGGCCGGATCTGGCGCCTCGTGAACGTGTACTGCGAGCATTGCCCACGGATCGGTTTCGTCGGATTCTCTACGAGCGACAAGTTTCTCGACCAGTTGACAGCCGATGTCTCCGGTGGCGTCGGCATTCGGATCCTCGTCCATCGGAGGTGCGGACGGGATCGCAGCCGAGTACAGCCGAGCTTTGCTGCCGTAGATCTTCATGACCAGGGCAGGGGAGTAGCCGGCTGCGACCGCGATGTCCTTGATGGTCGTCGATGCGTAACCTCGTTCCGCGAACAAGGCTTTCGCTGCTGTGAGGATGCTGGCTTCGCCGCTGCTCATGTCGCTCGCCTCCGCCTCGATACCCGATCGCCATGCGTTCGGTTGCTCGTACTGGCGTTCATACTGTCGTCAACGGCTCGGCATCGACGGGTACGTCGAAATCGACGACGGTGGACTGCGCGATGACCGCTATCTGACGAGCCAATGTGCCGTGTCCGCTCTCGGTCAGCGCGGTCAGGATGTACCGGCCGGATGTGGGAAGTGCGATTCCGTAGTGCCCGGTTCCGTCGGTGACCGTGGATGCGACGAATTCGCCGGTCGGTTTCGTGAGCGTGACGACGGTTCCCGAGGTTGTTCGGCCGCCGACTCCGACCTTGCCGGAGATGGTGAGGCGGTCACCGAGTTCGACGGTGTGCGTCGATTGCGCGCTGTCGAAGCTGATTACCTGTGATCTCGGGGACCAACCGTCGGCGCTCGTGACCACCAGGTACCGGCCGGGCCGGGGTAGGGCGAGGGAGAAGTTGCCCTCGTTGTCGGCGCGACTCCAGTCGATCGGTCGCCCCTCCATGTCCATCACGGTGACAACGGCCTGCCGGATCGGTCGGCTGTCGGCCCGGATCACACGACCGGCAACCACAATTTCCGTTTCGGACACGGCGGCGTCGGGAAGCTCGAACCCTTCCGGGGTCACCGGGCGAAGTGCCGCTTCCGGTTTTGCGCCGCGGCGAGGAATGAACGCAGCGGCAGCGGCAGCAGCCACGGCGGCGAGGGCGGCCAGCCAGAAGATGTTCTTGAAGGCGTCGATCGACGGAAGGCCCTCGCCCGGCCCGGACGGGATGACCATCGACGTGAGCATGGCGGCAACCACCGCGCTGGACGTGGAAGTACCGACTGAGCGGAGCAGCGAATTGAGGCCGTTTGCCGACGCGGTTTCGGTAATCGGAACCGATCGCATGATCAGCATCGGCATCGCGGAGTAGGCAATTGCGGTTCCGATGCTGACCACCGCCGCGCTGATGATGATCAGTGCTATCGAACCGGTCAGGAACACTCGCGCGATGTAGGCGAGCGCGAGCACCGTGCCGCCGACGATCAGGGTGATCTTGGCTCCGAATCGCTTCGTGATGTTCGCGGAGACGGGCGCGAAGAAGACCATCGCGAGGCCTGCCGGAATCATGCACAGTCCGGCCGCCATCACGCCCAGTTCGAAGCCGTAGCCGGAGATCTTCGGCATCTGAAGTTGTTGGGTGGTGGAGAGGTTGTTCGCGTACATCGAGAAGCCGACGAGGATCGAGGCGACGTTGGTCAGCAGAACAGGCCGCTTGGCCGACGTTCGTAGATCGACCATCGGCTGGGTGACGCGGAGTTCGTAAGGGAACCACAATGCGAGAGTCACGATTCCGATGACGAACATCAGCAATGTCAGTTCGCTCGTCCATCCCCAACGGGCGCCCTTGGAGATGGCGAGGAGGATCGCCGTGAGTGCTGTCGAGAGCATGACCGCGCCCAGGAAGTCGAATTTGCCGCGGGTACGAACACTCGATTCCGGGACGACGACGGCTACCGCGATGATCAGCAGGACGCCCACGATCGCCGAGAGCCAGAAGATGGCGGGCCAGCCCAGATGCTCGAAGATCAACCCGGACAGCGGGAGCCCGAGTGCGCTGCCGATTCCGAGAGTGGCACTCATCAACGCTGTTGCCGACGCCACCTTCTCCTTGGGCAGTTCGTCGCGCATGATGCTGATTCCGACGGGGATCATCGAGATCGCGAAGCCCTGGAGACCACGTCCGATCAGCAGGGCGACAAAGTTGCCGCCGATCGCCGCCACCAGTGATCCGACCACGATCATCGTCATCGAGATCAGCATCATGCGTCGTTTTCCGAACATGTCTGCCAGGCGGGAGACGATCGGAGTGGCGACGGCACTCGTGAGGAGCGTGACGGTGACGAGCCAGGAGGCGTCGTCAGCGCTGACGCCGAGGATCTTCGGGAAATCGGGCAACAACGGAATGACCATCGTTTGTTGCAGCGCGACCACGGTGCCGGAAAGACAGAGAATTGCGGTAATGAGCCGACTTGAACGGCGAGTGGTCGGAGACGAGTGCAATGCCAAGAGACGGTCCTTCACGCGGCGATGGTGAACGGGAATTCACCCATGAGTGAACCACTGTTCACCTGTCGCTGTCACCTTCGGTGAATATGCGATTTCTCACGACGGCAACTCGCCCCAGGGTTTCCGAGTCGGCATGGCGGGAACAACGTCAGTGGTTGGTCTGCGCCTGCGCGAGCGGGCAGCGAGGAGGAGTGATGCATGCCGAAGTGGGTGACCGTCTCCACGTCCAGGGGCGCGTGGTGGGGCAGGCGGAGGTAACTGCCGAGGTTCTCGAGGTGCACGGCGAGGACGGCGGTCCTCCCTATCTGGTCAGGTACGACAACGGCCACGAGGCGTTGGTGTTTCCCGGTAGCGACGGCTGGATAGATCACCCCGGAAAAGGCTCCTGAGCTGCACGATTCTTTCCATGCATGGTCGTTGCATCGAATGCGGCTAAAGTGTGCGCAATGGAGGGCAGACGCCAGTACCACTCCCGCGTGCGTGAAGCTTCCGCGCAGCGAACGCGTGAACTCATTCGTGATGCGGCGACGGCCTTGTTTATTCGAGACGGGTATGTCAGTGCCACCGTCAAGCAGATTGCCGCCTCGGCCGGCGTCGCCGATCGGACGGTGTTCACAGCCTTCCCTGGCGGGAAACTCGAGATCTTCGAAGCGGCCCTCGCTGCGGCGCTCGATGCCGAAGAGGTTCCACTCGGCGCGCCGAGCCTGGCCTCGGACCCCGATGACGTTCGCCGGATCGTCTCCCAGATCGTGGCACAGGGCATCGGACTGCTCGAACGTGCCGGCGCTCTGATGATGGTCGCGGTCGAATCCTCGGGTGCGGATGCCGACATGCGTCGACTATCCGAGGAGTCGTCGGATCAGTCGGCCGTCAATGCGATGTCGATAGCCGAGGGTCTCTCCGAGCATGGCTTGTTGAGGCCTGAGATTTCGCTCGAGAAAGCCGCGGGCATACTTGCCGCTTTCGTCTCGCCGCAGCTTCATCAGCAATTGCGTCGGGTCAGTGGATGGGACGTCGATGCGTACCGAGGATGGCTCGAGTTCAACATTCGCCAGAATCTAATGTACTAATTGGTCTGTTTTCGTTAGCATGGCGAGGGTTTTTTTATTCTCGGGAGGAATCGCCAGCGTGCCCTATGCCTTGTTCGGCCTCATCACGATGTTGCTGTGGATTTTCTGCATCGTCGACGCCATCACGAGAGATGACGCCTACATCCAGTACCTACCCAAGGTCGTCTGGATTCTGATCATCATCTTCCTTCCTACTTTGGGATCGGTTCTGTGGCTGGTGGTCGGGCGCGGACAGAACGCGCCCCGCAGATACGTCGGCCCAACCGGGTACGGCGAATACGAGCGCCCGGGACGTGCCGTTGCGCAGGATCCGGCGGCGGACGAAGCCTTCTTGCGTCAGTGCCGCGAACGGGCGGAAGAGCAGCGTCGAATTGCCAAGCAGCAGCGCCGCGACGGCGACGCTGATCGGATGTGAGTTATCGGTAGGCCGTGAGTCGGTCCAACACGAGCCGAAGCGGCGGCCACGACGATCGGCCGCGACGCGTCACCGCATAGGCAGTGAGGATGACGGGCGGATCGACGAGTGGTTCGACGCGCACGCCTTCGCGAGTCTTGCGTTCGAGCGGCATCAGCCCCACGCCGTAATCACTGAGGATCAAGAGTTCGACCAAGTCGAGACTGTCGATCTGGTGAGTGATCCGAGGGGTGAACCCGGCCAGCGACGCGAGGGTTCGCACAGCGCGCTCGTCTGCCGTGTTGCGTGAGTTCACTATCCATGACGTGTCGGCGAAGGCGCGGAGATCGATTCCGGATTCTGTGGACTTGTCGGGAGCTTTGGCGTCGTCGGGAACACACAGTCCCCAGGGCGTCGACCAGAGCGGAATTGCTTCGAGTAGTGGGCTCGGCGACGCGGGGGCAAGGTTGTAGTCGTACGTCAGTGCGAGGTCTAGATCGTCGCGTTCGAGGAGTGCAAAAGCCTCCACGGGTTCGTATTCGTAGATCATCACGTCCACCTGCGGGTGACTGCGTTGCAGGCTTCGAGCGACGGGGAGCATCGCGGTTCTGATCGCAGTTGCGAATCCGCCGACTCGCAGGGTCCCCACCGGTTCCGCGTCCGGATCGAGGTCCAGGCGAGCTGCATCGACGGCTGCCAGGATGGTGACGGCATGATCGGCCAGTCGTTGACCGGCCGGCGTCAGCCGCACCCGGCGACCGTCGGGCTCGATCAGTGCGGTACCGGTCTCCGCGGTCAAGGCCGCGAGTTGTTGGGACACTGTCGACGTCGTGAGGTTGTGCGCTTCGGCGACCGCACGCATCGAACCCAAGCGGGAGAGTTCGAGGAGGAGATGGAGTCGACGGGTTTCCATCCTTCGATCATTCACTAATCGTGAACATAATGTAGGTCAAAATCGCGTGGACACGAACGGTTGGCCTCCCGTTCAATTCAGCTATGGATACGAAAGCGCGGGCCGGAGTGGGCCTGGCTGTTTTGGCGATGTTGTGCGTGCAGCTCGGGCTCGCTGTGTCGGTGGGCCTGATCGATCAGCTCGGCGCAGACGGAGCGGCGTGGCTACGACTCGCCTGGGCAGGCATCATTCTTCTGATCATCGTCAGGCCCCGCCCTTCGGCGTTCACTCGCAAGGCGTTTCTGGCTTGCGTGGTTCTGGGTGTGGTCACCGCAGGCATGACGCTCCTGTTCATGGCAGCGGTGGAGCGCCTTCCGCTGGGAACAGCAAGCGCATTGGAATTCTTGGGTCCGCTGACGGTTGCATTGCTCCGGGGGCGTGGCCGCGTTCTGTGGCCGGTTCTGGCAGGCGTGGGCGTCGTGCTTCTCACCGAACCATGGGCAGGGACAGTCGATCTGGTCGGTGTGGCGTACGCACTCGGTGCGGCGCTCTGCTGGGCGATGTACATAGTGCTCACCCAGCGCGTCGGCGACGAGGTTGCCGGTATCAACGGGCTGGCGGTGTCGATGGCGGTAGCCGGGTTGGCCGCGACAATTGCCGTAGGCCACTCGGCTATCGGGCGGCTGACTCCGCATCTGATTCTCGTGGGCCTCGGACTCGCGATCTTGCTGCCCGTCGTGCCGTTCGTTCTGGAGATGGTCTCGTTGCGAAGGCTGTCCACGGCGGCGTTCGGCACGCTGATGAGTCTCGAGCCTGCTTTCGCGCAGCTTATCGGTCTGGTTGTGCTGCAACAGGTTCCGAGTGTTCTGGCCGTGGCAGGTATCGCGTGCGTCGTCGTCGCAGGAATCGGCGCGGCCCGCGGTGGTGCTCGGGATGGTGCTCGGGATGGCGCCCGGAAGCCGACTGAGTCACCCTCCGATTCCGAGCGAACGTACCTTTCGGCGCCTTCATGAGACCGAGAGTGCCGTTCGCTCAGGTCGCGTTCGCTCAGTGCGAGTGCGCCGCGGCGATTGCTCCGTCGAACACGTCGGCGACCTCGCCGAGGGAATCGAGAATCGGCTGACCGGATCGTTCGACGCGAGCCCGCACCAGCGAGCCCTCGAGTGCGGACACTGCCAGGACGGCAAGCCGTTCCGCTCGCGCACGTCCGACCCCGGACGCGATCAGTGTGTCGCGCAGTAGCGAAGTCCACTGTCGATACACCGCCTGTCCGGCGGCTGTCACGCTCTCCGAATCGGGGGCAAGTTCCAACAACACCGTCGTGATCGGCGAGCCTTCGTGGAAATCCGAATCGCTCACCCATCCGGCGAGCAACCGCGCGTACTCGCGCAGCAGCGACCCGGCGTCCGATTGGCTGTCGGCGAGTTCGGTCAGGGTGTCGGTGACCAGCTGCCCGCCGACGCGGACGACCTCTTCGCCGATCTGCTCTTTGCCGCCGGGAAAGTAGTGGTAGAGCGAACCTTTCGGCGCCCCGCTCGACTTGAGGATCTCGTTGAGGCCCGTTGCCGCATACCCCCGGCGGCGAAACAGATCGGCCGCAGCTCGTACGAGTGCTTCGCGGTGTTTCGGGGGAGTCGCCACGAGTTGGAGCTTAAACACCCCAGTGATCCATCACAACCTATGTAGACTGGTCTACATGGACAACGATGAAATGCTCGATCAGTTGCGCGCGGTCAACGCCTCGGCGGCCTTCAACCGGTGGGCCGGATTCGAAGTCACGGAGGCCGAACCGGGTCGCGTCTGTCTGCGGCTCGAATGGCGTGAGGATCTGGGCCAGTACTCGGGACACCTGCACGCTGCGCTCGTGGCGGGACTCGTCGACACCGCGTGCGGATTTGCTGCTTTCACCCAGGTAGGTGTCGTGGCGGCGTCCAACTGCGCGGTCAATTTCGTGAGTCCGGGCGTCGGAACCGCATTTGTCGCTACGGCGCGCTCGGTCAAGGCCGGGCGCAAGCAGGTGTTCGTCACTGCCGAGGTACATGCCGAACGCGAAGGCGAATCCGTGCTCGTCGCGTTCGGCACCACCCTGTTGGTTCCACTCGCCCCTCAGACACAGGGAACCGCAAGCAACGTCAGGGAATGAGGATGAACTTCCCGGCGGGATGGGAGCTCTGCAACTCGGTGTGAGCGAGCGCGACGTCCGTTAGTGGGAAAGTCTTGGCGATCTTCACGGTGAGATGTCCGGAACCGGCTTGTTCGACAAGTTCGGATCGAGCCTTCAAACGTGCTTCGGCACTTGCCGGATTGCCTCCGCCGACGGAAGCGAAGCCGTCGGTCTGGGCGCGTCCGAACGCGACGATGGTGACGATACGGCTCTTGTCGGTGACCAACGCCAGAGATGTATCGACGGCTTCATCCGTTCCGGCGGTGTCGAAGGCGGCGTCGACGCCGTTCGGCGCGAGTTCACGGACACGCGCTTCGAGGCCGTGGCCGTAGAGCACAGGCGTGGCGCCGAGCGAGCGCACGTAATCCTGATTCGAGGCTCCCGCAGTGCCGATCACCGTAGCTCCGCGACCAACTGCCAGCTGAACAGCGATCGCGCCGACGCCGCCGGACGCGCCGTGGATGAGAACGGTGTCGCCGGAGCCGACCCGGATGGTGTCGAGGGCGTCGACTGCAGTTCCGCCGACCAGAAGGAGGCCGGCTGCCTGTTCCCAGCTGATGCCTGCGGGCTTCGCGGTGACAGAGGAGACCGGCACGACTACTTGTTCGGAGTAGAGGCCGTTGCCGGGGCTGACGATCACTTCGTCGCCGACGTTCACATTTGTGACGCCGTCGCCGACAGCCGAGACGACGCCCGCTGCCTCGCCGCCGAGGCGGATGGGAAGTTTCTCGGGGTCGGTGCCGAAAGCGCCGCTGTAGAGCTTGAAGTCGAAGGGATTGACGCCGATCGCCTTCACGTCGACCAGGACTTCACCTGATTTCGGTGCCGGTAAATCGACGTCCACGAGCTTCAGGACCTCGGGCGTGCCGTACGTCTGCGCTACAACAGTTTTGGTCATGTCTCGCGCAACCGTCCTCGGGGAAGCGATATTCCCCGAGGACGGGAAAAACTCGAGAAGATTCGATCAGCGGATCAGGGTGCCCAGATCGAGCGGCATCGCGATGCCGGTGATGTGATGGGCCTCGTCGGAACCGAGGAACGCGACGGCGGCGGCGATGTCCTCCGGCTGGCTGACCGGGTCGGGCAAGGTCTGCATGAAGATCGGACCGAGTGTGTGGGCGTTGGCGTCGATGAGCGGCCGCATGTCCGTCATCTGCATTCCGGTTTCCACGCCGTGTGGGTGGATGGTGTTGACCCGAATGTTGTACTGCCCCAACTCCGAGGCCATCGTCTTGGCCAGACCGGTGATGCCGTGTTTGCTCGCGACGTAATGGCCGAGGAAGGGGAGGCCGCGCAGGCCGGCGACGGAGCTGGTGAAGATGATCGAGCCACCGGTGCCTTGCTTGATCAGGTGCGGGATCGCTGCCTTGGCGGTGTGGAAGACGCCGGTCAGGTTGACGTCGAGCGTTTCCTGCCACTGCTCGGGCGTGATTTCCCAGGACATGTTGGCAGAACAGATTCCGGCGTTCGCGACGACGACGTCAAGTCGCCCCAATTCGTCGATGCCGGCCGCGAGCGCCGCGGACAGCGCAGAGAAGTCGCGAACGTCGGTCTTGGTAGCGACAATTCGACGGTCCAGGGCCTTGACCAGTTCGACTGTCTCGGCCAGGTCGTCGTCGGTGGCGCCGGCATACGAGGTGGATTCGAATTGAACACACGCGTCGATGGCGATGATGTCTGCGCCCTCTTCTGCCAGCCGGACAGCTTCGGCGCGCCCCTGACCACGGGCGGCTCCGGTGATGAAGGCAACTTTTCCGGTGAATCGACTGGCGGCCATGCTCAAACCTCCGACTAGTGGTGATGATCTGCTCTTCGGAAGTTAGCGCGACGAAGTTCTTTTCGGGGGTGAATGCCCAGTCAGCGGAAACCGCTCAGCGCACCCTGGTCAACAGGGCACATGGCCCGGCAGCGAAGATGTCCCGCGCATCCGAAGACAAGACGGGTTGTCCGCTCAGTGCGTCGACCCATTCGCCATCTGGCAGGTCCACTCGCGTATCTCTCCAACCGTGCGACGAGAGTCTGAGCGAATGTCGCGTCGCCAGAGCAACGACCATAGGCGGATCACCTGCCGGGCCGCGCGAGAAGCCGACCAGATGACCGGATCCGGAACCTGAAGCGAAGACCGGCCGGTACTCACCGTGATCGAACCACGAGGGGTTCTCCCGCCGCAGTGTCAGTGCCGTGCGAACGAGGTGCAACTTTGCGGTTCCTGTTGCGTCGATCGGCGCGGCGCCGGAATCGAGCAGTGATCGCCTCGTTCCGTAGTCGACAAGCCGCCGGTTGTCCGGATCGACCAACGAGTCCTCCCACAGCTCAGTGCCCTGGTAGACGTCGGGAACGCCGGGCCCGAGAAGTTGGAGCAGCTTTTGGCCCAGAGAGTCCGACCAGCCGTGACGCGCGATCCTGCCGACGAATTCGCTGACCGAATCACCGACCGGGCCGTCGATCACCTGGTCGATCCAGCGGTGCACTGCCGACTCGAAGTCGACGTCCGGATCGTTCCAGGAAGTTCTGGCGCCGGACTCGCGGACGGCTTTCTCCGCATAGGCGTGCAAACGCTCGCGCAGCTCTGGAACCGAGGCTGCCGAGCGGCCGTCCGCCGGCCACACACCGATGATGTTCTGCCACAAGAACAATCCGGTAAGCGGATCAGGGCTGGGGCACACGTCTTCCCACTCGCGAATCAGCCGGGCCCACAGCGTCGGCACCTGAGACACAACACCGATCCGTGCCCGCACGTCCTCGCCGCGTTTGGTGTCGTGAGTGGACAGACTCGTCATCGCGCGCGGCCACCGCTTCGCTCGGTCCGCGTTGTGGAGATGGAATTCGGCGACGGAGACGGCAAGCGATGCCGGGTTGCCGCCGACTTCCTGACGTGAGACCAGGCGCGCCGTCCGATAGAAGAGTCGATCTTCGACGGACTTGGCCATGACAGCGCCACACACCTGCTGGAAGCGAACTGAGGCTTCACCGCTGTTCACCAGGGATTGCGCCAACACGTTGAACGATGGTTCATGTCCGGGAGCCAATTCGTGCATGTCGCCGACGATCCGAGCGGCCAAACCGGCGAGGGGACTGTAGTCGGATCGGTACACCGGCATCCGAGCGATCGCGACGACAACTGCGTCGTTCAGTTCGGTCTCACTGCAACGACTTCCGGTTTCGCGTCGGATTCCACGTACGAGCCTGCGAACCTCCGGTGCCAGGTCACCGCGCCCGGTGTCGCGTTTGAACTGACGTTCGGTGTGATGCAACCACGTACTGTCCCCGTCGTCGCCGGTCAGATCTGCCGAGAGTTCGGTCAATTCGAGTTCGGCGGCGGGATCGACGAAAACGCCGCCCAGCTGATTGAGGGCGTCGTATCCGGTGGTGCCGTCGATCGGGAGCATCGGATCGAGTGGTTCCGTATGGCCGAGGATCTTTTCGATCACGAGCCACTGATCTGGTCCGATCAGTTCTCGCAGGCGCCCGAGATATTCCGCCGGATTCGCGAGTCCGTCCGGATGATCGATGCGAACGCCGTCGATCAGTCCTTCGTCGACCCACGACTTCACTTGCCGATGGCAGAGTTCGAAGACTTGGGGGTCCTCCTGGCGCAGCGCAGCGAGTTCGTTGACGGCAAAGAACCGTCGGTAGTTGACGATCCCGGCGTTCCACGGTACGAGTCGGTACGACTGCCTGGAGTGCACCTCCTGTGGAGATCCGAATTCAGTACCGGCAGCGATGGGGAAGCGGTGCTCGTAGAACGCGAGAAGTGTTTCCTCGCCATCTTTCTCGACAGTCAGTGCGTCGAGATCGTCCGGGCTGCCCAGTACTGGGAGTGAGAGTTTGCCGTCGGCGCCGTTGGCTCCGTTGTCCTCGGCCCAATCGATGTCGAAGAAATGCGCGTACTCCGACGACTGCCCGTGCGTGAGAACGTCCCACCACCAAGCATTTTCGCGAGGTTTGGCGACACCGACATGGTTGGGGACCAGATCGACGATCAGGCCCATCCCACGTGATCGAACGGCGCGCGAGAGCTCCACCAGGGCCTCGCGGCCACCAAGTCCTTCGGACACGGTTGTCGGATCGGTGACGTCGTAGCCGTGCGTCGATCCGGACGTTGCCGTGAGGATGGGGGAGAGATAGAGATGTGAGACCCCCAATGCCTCGAAGTAGTCCACCTGTGCGGCCGCATCACGAAGAGTGAATGCATCCGGTCGCAACTGCAGTCGGTAGGTGCTGGTTATCGGGGCCATGTGCACGTCTCCCTCAAGCGGTTCTGCGAAGTACCGTCAATGCTCGCGCTTTTACATCCAATGTTGTTCCGGCTTTGATCACGGTATCGCTCTCACCGGTGGGGACCGAGGTGTCGAGTACGACGGTCCACTCCGACGCGTAGTCCGCGTTGGGGGTGGAGAATTCGAGATCTTCGTAGTGGGCGTTGAAGCAGAGAAGGAACGAATCTCCGGTGACGCGCTCGCCACGGTAGTTCGGTTCCGGGATCGCGTCACCGTTGAGAAAGACAGCCAACGACTTGCCGAAACCGCTGTCCCAGTCGGCCGGAGTCATCTCTTCGCCAGACGGCGTGAGCCAGGCGATGTCGCGACTCTGATCGCCGCTTCGAATAGGTCGCCCCTCGAAGAATCGACGACGCCGGAAGACCGGGTTCTTGGCGCGCAAGGCAATTGCGCGCTTGGTGAACTCGACGAGGTCGGCGTTGGTTTCCGCGAGAGTCCAATCCATCCATGACAGTTCCGAATCCTGGCAGTAAACGTTGTTGTTACCCTGCTGAGTTCGGCCCATCTCGTCGCCGTGAGCAAGCATCGGGGTGCCCTGGCTGAGCATCAGTGTAGCCAGTATGTTCCGGCTCTGACGGCCACGCAGTTCGAGGATTTCCGGGTCGTCGGTGGGGCCTTCGACCCCGCAGTTCCAAGATCGGTTGTGCGATTCGCCGTCGTTGTTGTTCTCGCCGTTGGCTTCGTTGTGCTTCTCGTTGTACGAGACGAGGTCGTGGAGGGTGAAACCGTCGTGAGCGATGACGAAGTTGATGCTCGCGCCTGGGCGACGTCCGGTGGCCTCGTAGAGATCAGAGGATCCGGTGAGACGGGAGGCGAACTCCCCCAGCGTTGCCGGCTCACCACGCCAGTAGTCGCGGACGGTGTCGCGGTATTTGCCGTTCCATTCGGTCCACAGGCCGGGGAAGTTGCCGACCTGGTAACCGCCTTCGCCGACGTCCCACGGTTCGGCGATCAGCTTCACCTGACTGACGATCGGATCCTGTTGCACGAGATCGAAGAAGGCCGAAAGGCGGTCCACGTCGTGCAGTTCACGGGCGAGTGTCGAGGCGAGGTCGAAGCGGAAACCGTCGACGTGCATCTCCGTGACCCAGTACCGCAGAGAGTCCATGATCAATTGCAGCGTATGCGGATGACGGGCGTTGAGGCTGTTGCCCGTTCCGGTGTAGTCCATGTAGTGCTCTTCGTCGCCGTCGACCAGGCGGTAGTAGGCGGCATTGTCGATTCCGCGGAAGCTGATGGTCGGCCCCATGTGATTGCCCTCGGCGGTGTGGTTGTAGACCACGTCGAGGATCACTTCGATACCCGCCTGGTGGAAGCTGCGCACCATGGCTTTGAATTCCGCTACGGCCGCATCGGGTTTCGTGGCCGAGGAGTAGTCGGTGTGCGGAGCGAGAAAGCCGAAGGTGTTGTAACCCCAGTAGTTTCGCAGACCTTGGTCGAGAAGCACCTGATCGTGCATGAACTGGTGGACCGGCATCAGTTCGATCGCCGTGACACCCAGATCGGTGAGGTGCTCGATGATCACCGGATGAGCGAGCCCCGCGTACGTGCCGCGCAATTCCTCCGGAACTCCGGGGTGCGTCGCGGTCATACCCTTGACGTGCGCTTCGTAGATGACCGTCTCGTGATACGGACGCTTCGGCGAGTGGTCGGACGCCCAATCGAAGAACGGGTTGATGACGACGGTCGACATCGTATGGCCGAGCGAATCATGTTGGGGGAAAGGGATGGTGGCGGGTTCGTCGACGAGTGGTTCCGGCTCGAAGGGTTCGGGCTCGAGGATCTCGTCCGATTCCTGATCGCCCGTGGGCGAGTCGTCTTCGAGGCCCACCTCGTCCGATTCGGCTTCCGAACTCGTTTCGTCGGTAGCCTCTTGCGGCTCCACGGCGGGAGATTCGTCGTCTCCTGAAGGTTCGGGGTCCGCCGCCGATTCGACGTCGTACGAGAACAGCGAACGGTCTCCGTCGAAGTCTCCGTCGAACGCTTTTCCGTACGGGTCCAGCAGGAGCTTGCTCGGATCGCATCGCAGACCTGCAGCCGGATCGTACGGCCCGTGTACGCGGTAGCCGTATCGCTGGCCGGGGGATACCGACGGAAGGTACGCATGCCAGACGTAACCGTCGACCTCGTCCATCCGAATGCGGGTTTCGGTTCCGTCCTTGGCGATCAGGCACAGCTCGACGGCCTCGGCGACCTCGGAGAAGAGCGAGAAATTGGTCCCCGCGCCGTCGTAGGTGGCACCGAGTGGGTACGCACTGCCAGGCCATACCGGGATGGGAGTGGCTGAGGTCTCGCTCGGCGGTTGATCCATGAATCAGACCCTATCGGGTGCAGCCGATCGAATCTCGTCGACTGTCTACGGTGCCGATCACCGTTTCGCCTGGCTGCGGGCGGTTGCAAGCATTCCGGCTGTGATCTGTTCCACCTCTGCCTCCGAACACAGGTACGGAGGCATCGCGTATACGAGGTTGCGGAACGGCCGGAGCCAGACGCCGGCGTCGACGGCTGCATCGGTCGCGCTCTGCATGTCGACCGGCTGTTCGAGTTCGATCACTCCGATTCCGCCTTTGACGCGGACGTCGACGACCCCGGGAATTGTGACGGCTTCGGCGAGGCCTCGAGCGAGGCCACGTTCGAGGGTTGCGACGTCACGCCGCCAGTCCATTGCAAGCAGAAGTTCGGTCGACGCCACCGCGACGGCGCACGCGAGTGGATTGCCCATGAAGGTAGGGCCGTGCATCAGCCCGCCGCCCTCACCGGCAGTGATGGTCTCCGCGATCTCCGTGGTGCACAGCGTTGCCGCCAGACTCATGTACCCGCCGGTCAGTGCCTTGCCGACGCACATGACGTCGGGACTGACGCCGGCGTGATCGGCGGCGAACAATTCTCCGGTGCGTCCGAATCCGGTCGCGATCTCGTCGAAGACCAGGAGGACTTGGTACTTGTCGCAGAGGTTACGCAGGTCGATCAGGTACGCGGGATCGTGGAAACGCATTCCGCCGGCGCCTTGAACCACCGGTTCCACGATCACCGCTGCGAGGTCCTCGTGATGCTCGGCCAAGAGCGATTCCAACTCCTGCACGTATTCGGGGAGATAGCCCGCCGGGGGAGCCTGCGCGAAGACCTGAGGGCGCAGGACGTCGGTCCAGAGGGAATGCATGCCGCCGTCGGGATCGCAGACGCTCATGGGGGTGAAGGTGTCACCGTGGTATCCGCCGCGCCAGGTCATCAAACGATTCTTCGACGGCTTTCCGAGGCTTCGCCAGTACTGCAGGCACATCTTCACTGCGACTTCGACGGCCACCGAACCGGAGTCGGAGAGGAACACCTTGTCGAGGTGAGGTGGTGTGATGTCGACGAGCAGTCGCCCGAGGCGAGCGGCGGGTTCGTGCGTCAGTCCGCCGAACATGACATGGCTCATCTTGCCGAGCTGCCGTGCGGCGGCGGTGTCGAGCACGGGATTGCGGTAGCCGTGAATGGCGGCCCACCACGAGCTCATCCCGTCGACCAATCGGCGGCCGTCGGAGAGCGTCAGGGTAGCCCCCTGCGCAGAGTCGACGATCAGCGGACGAGTCGACGCGGGAAACGATCCGTACGGATGCCAGAGGACATCGGCATCGATGGCGGAGACGTCATGGGGATCAAGTCCGGTTGTGAGCACGGATGCACCCTAACCATTGAGTTGAACGGTGTTCAAGTATGGTCGGAAAAGTGAACACCTCGCTGAATTGGCTGACGGCCGTCGAAGCGGACCGCAGGGCCGCCGGACTGCGTCGCGAACTCCGTCCTCGCACGGTCGACTCCCCGTTGATCGACCTGGCGTCGAACGATTACCTCGGACTCGTGCGGCACCCCGATGTGATCGAGGGTGCCACGGCGGCTCTGCGCCGTTGGGGCGCGGGCGCCACGGGCTCGCGTCTGGTCACCGGCACCACCACCGAACACGAACTGCTCGAAGTCGAACTGGCCGAGTTCGTCGGGGCGGACTCCGGACTTGTCTTCTCCTCCGGTTACACAGCCAATCTCGGCGCGGTGACGGCGCTCTCGGGTCCAGGGGCGTTGATCGTCTCCGATGCGGGATCGCATGCCTCGCTGGTGGATGCCTGCCGCCTGTCACGTGCTCGGGTCGCCGTGGCTCCGCATTCGGACGTGGGCTTTCTCGCCGACACGTTGCGCAGCAGAGTGGAAGAGCGAGCGCTGGTCGTCACCGATTCGGTCTTCAGTGCCGACGGAGGCCTCGCGCCACTGCGGCAGATGCATCAGGTGTGCCGCGAGTACGGGGCGATCCTGTTGGTCGACGAGGCGCATGGCATCGGTGTGCGCGGTGCCGCTGGACGTGGACTCGTCCACGAGTCGGGCCTGGCCGGTGAACCCGACGTCGTCGTGACTGCAACACTGTCCAAGTCGCTCGCCAGCCAGGGCGGAGTTGTGCTCGGTGACAACAAGATCCGCGCGCATCTCATCGACGCGGCAAGAACGTTCATCTTCGACACCGGGCTCGCACCGGCCGCCGTAGGCGCGGCCAGGGCTGCACTCGCCGTACTCCAGCGTGAGCCGACGCGAGCGCTCGACGTCCTGGCCCGGGCATCCGAGCTGGCGGACGTCACCGGTGCTCCGTCGCCTGAATCTGCTGTCGTCTCAGTCGTTCTCGGTGATCCGCAGCGGGCGTTCGATGCCGCGTCGGCGTGCCGGGATCAGGGGTTGCATGTCGGTTGCTTCCGCCCGCCGTCGGTTCCGGAAGGAACGTCACGGCTGCGTCTGACCGCACGAGCGACGCTGTCCGCATCCGAGATGGAGCAGATCGCTCTCGTACTGCGCGAAGTATTGGCCGGAGCCCGAGCATGAGCATTTTCCTGGTGACCGGAACGTCGACCGACGTCGGAAAAACAGTGGTGACAGCCGCATTGGCATCGGTGGCCTTGCAGTCGGGCAAGTCGGTTGCAGTGCTCAAACCGGCCCAGACCGGCGTCGACGTGGACGGTGCGGGTGATCTGGCCGAGATCGAGCGTCTGACCGGCGGCGGCGTGACGCTGGTCGAGTTGGCGCGGTACCCCGAACCTTTGGCGCCGGATACTGCTGCACGTCGAAGTGGTCTCCCGTTGTTGGCGCTCGACGACGTGGTTCGGGTCGCCTCCGACCTTGACACCACCCACGACCTGACCCTGATCGAAGGCGCCGGCGGCTTGCTGGTCCGCTTGGGCGTCGACGGGTTCACCGCTCGCGATCTTGCCGCGGCTCTGGCAGCGCCAGTGGTGTTGGTGGTTGCGTCCGGCCTGGGCACGCTCAATCACACCGCACTGACCGTGGAAGCCCTACGTGCATACGGCGTGGACTGCGCCGGATTGGTGATCGGTTCGTGGCCGCAGGAACCGGACCTCGCCGAGAGATGCAATCGCGAGGATCTGGTCTCGGTCAGCGGTGTTCCCCTTCTCGGGGTAATGCCTGCCGGAAGTGGAGGCGCGAGTGTCCGAGAGTTTGCTCGCACCGCTTCGATCACGCTCGGTGAACTTCATTTGACCAACTGACGACGTAACATCCGATTTGTCCTCATCGATAGCCAAAGCACAGTGGGGCGCCTTGGGTTTCGACGTCCCTCGCGTACGATTCCGGTCGGTATATTTCGACGGGTGTCTTGCGGCGACCCTGCATCCGGGGCGCCTTGGTCACCGATAGTGGTTGTCGAATTGTGAGTAGGTCAGTCGAATGTAGGTGGTGAGCACGGTCGAAAAGTCGTTGTCGTCATCGGCCGTACGTCGCGCACTGCTTATCGGCGTAGTCGTCTTCGTCTCGTGCCTGGTCGGAATTCTGAGCCGTCTGCCGGGCACGCTTGCAGTCTTCTGGCCGGCCAACGCGCTGCTACTCGGGATCCTCTTTCGGTCGCCGCGTTCCGCCACATTGCTCACCTGGATCTGCGTCGTAGTCGGTTATGTCGGAGCCGACCTGATCACCGGTGGGGCATGGGAGTCCACGGTGTGGCTCAACGCGGCCAACATCGTCGGGGTTGCGAGCGGCTTCTACGCCTTTCGCTGGGTCGACAGTGAGGACCGTCGACTGACCAGTATTCAGTCCGTCGGCTATCTCGTGTCGATGACTGTCGCCGCCGCGTCGATGGCGGCGCTCGTGGGCGGTATCGCGAACCGCGTGCTGTTCGGCGGGCAGTGGTGGGACGGCTGGTTGCTCTGGTTCTCGAGTGAGTTCGTCAACTACATGACCATCGTCCCCTTGGTGCTGACATTCCCTTCGCTTCGACGAGTGGATCGGGAACCGAAAGCTGTTGCCACGCTTCTGCGTCGATCAGTCGTTCCGACGGCGCTGCTGGCCGTCTGCATCATCTTGGAGTGGGTGATAGGCGGTGCCGGAGCGATCGCGTTTGCCATGCCGGCGCTGGTGACTGCAGCCTTGCTCACCAATGTATTTGTCACGTCGGTGCTCACAGCTGTGTCAACTGCCTGGACGTTGGTACTGACGGCCGACGGCCATCTCGGATTGTCCAGCGAGGGCGTCTCGCCGGTCAGCGCGTCGGTCCAGATCGGATTGTCGCTGCTGGCGGTAGCGCCGATCGCGGTGGCCTGCGTGATCCTCGAGCGTCGCCGCGCGCTCGAGGCACTCACCCAGGCCGTCACCCACGACGATCTGACCGGTGCGTTGCGCCGGGACGAATTCTTGCGGCGAGGCGGCAGCGTGACGGGTGCGACCGATCCGCGTCGCCACTCTGGACGTCCGGTCAGCGTCCTGATGATGGATCTGGATCACTTCAAGATGGTGAACGACAACCTCGGTCATCGTGCCGGCGATACAGCGTTGGTGAGTTTTGCCGATCAGGTGCGGCGGCACCTCGATGACAAGCATCTCTTCGCCCGATTGGGCGGCGAGGAGTTCGTCGTACTGATGGCCGGTGTCGATCTCGAGGGTGCGACCGAAACAGCCGAGATGATTCGACGCGCGCAAGCGGAGAATTCGTCGGCAGTATTGGGTGACTTCGGGCCGACGGTCAGCATCGGTGTCGCGTGTTCACCCCACGGCGACGCAGACCTGACGCAATTGGTCGATTGCGCTGACGAGGCGTTGTATCGAGCGAAGAAGTTGGACCGCAATCGAACCGTGGCGCTCACGGTCGGAAGCTGAAGAAATACGTGCGGACCCGCAGTTTGTTGCGGGTCCGCACGTGGTGGTGGAGTCGACCGATTCAGAACAGATTGATCAGGGCAGGAACACTGAACAGCGCTACGTAGTAACCCATGAACAGAACTCCGCCGTGAATCTTGAACAGGCGCCCGAGAAGACCACCGACCAGGCCGACCGTCACGGTGATCAGAAGCCCGAGGATGCCGCCCTCCCAGATGCTGATGACCACGACCAGTCCCGTGAACACCGCGATCACAGCTTCGTGACTGATGTGCTTGACCACCGCTGACGCAGCGCGGTACGCGTAGTTCATGGCAAACGGGTATGCGATGACCGTCGCCGTGACCACAGCGAGCAGGCCGTAGAGCAGGAACTCCCACTGCGTCAGGTACGTGGAGAGATTGTTGATCACTCCGGTTTCCTGATTGGTCTCGAACACCGGTGGAGCGTTGAACAGAGGGGCTGCGGGGCCTGCCGCGAGCGGGCTGAGCGGAAGGCCGAAAGCGACGAGTGGGATGAGGGTTTCCGCGATGTAGGTGGATTCCGTCGTACCGTTCTTCGCCGAGACCATTGTGGTCAGTCGGTGATAGCCGTTCTTGATCCGCGCACCTACCAGTTCACCCATCAGAACAGTCATGGCGACCGGGCTGAAGACGAAGGTTGCGCTCGACACCGTGGAAGCGGCGGCGGTGTAACCGATCTGCTTGCGATCGAGGACCTTCAGAGGATTGGGGAAGTATCCCTTCCATCCTTTGATGTCCGGGGCCAATGCAACGGTTTTGGGTTCACTGCGTTCCATGTCCTTACGGCTAGACGGGCCCAAGGTCAGTGCGAGGTCCGCGATCAGCGGCCCGACTGCGATCGCAAGGAAGTAGCTGATGTTCAGCGACACATCGTAATTCGACGTCAACGCGCGGGCGCCGAGGATCAAGATGACGAAGGGAACGAGGGCGACAACCCCGGCCCAGCGGCCTGGTGAGGCGTAGGCGATGCCGATGGCGGCGACCAGGAACAGCCACGGTGCTATCGACTGAACGGTGTCCGCGAACGGCGCGAGGATGGTCGCGAACAAAACGGCAACCGGCACAGCGACGAACGCCGAGATCACTGCTCCCGAGATCGCCTTGCGGAGTGCGATGTGCGGGATGCCGAGTGAGCGCATCATCTGCGCTTCCGGCAAGAGTGGAATCGCCATCGTGTCGCCGGGAATGCCCAGCAGCATCGTCGGCACCGCGTGCGTCATGTGTTTGGCGATCGCACCGGAGAGGAAGAACGTGAAGACCGCCGCCGGGGGAGCGCCGAGCAGAATCACGAGCAGAGTCAGCGGTGCGATCGTGGCGGTCTCGTCCGTGCCGGAGATCAATCCGATGAACGTGAATGCGACCGCGCCGATGATGCCGAAGAGAACGGCAATCAGAATTTCGTTGGTCAGAACCGAACTCATGCGCGCCCACCGTCCTTCGGTGTGTTCGAGACCCGTGCGTGCTCGGCCTCGGCAGCGGCGAAGTGGTCGTACAGACCCAGCTCGCGAAGTTCCTGTCGGCTCTGCTCCGGAATGTCGGCGAGAGTGCCCAGACCCTGGCGCTGTTCACTCATCGTCGTGATGACACCGTCGATCGACTCCGCGTCGGCGGCGGCCAAGGCGACTATCCGCTTCGGCTTGATGAAGATTCCGCAGACCACGCCGGCGAGCAGGCAGGCCGCGATGCCGACCAGAAGGCTGTAAGCCTGGGCCAACGACGGTTCGCTGACGACCCGTTCGAACAGTGCCTGGGCCGCGAGAAGGGCCGAGGCGCCGACGACACTGCCGACTGCAACGGAGATCGCGAGGTGTCGACCGTTGACGGTGTCGCCCCAGACTTCGAGGTATGTCTGCTGCTCGGTCGGCTCGGTTGTGGTGGTCGGCGTCGTTGCCGGCTGCGGTGGTGACATCAGTCTTCTCCAGTGTCATGCATGGCGGGGTCGTACAGGGAGGGGCTTGCGAGATGAGGGGCTTGCGTTGCGGGTGTCAGGTGCGTGCTGCGCGGAGGGCGGTGACAACTCGGGACGGGCTCGAGTGGCCGATCTGTTCGGCCATCCAGATGCTTGTATCGGTGAGCGAATCCAGGTCGATGCCGGTGTCGATCCCGAGGCCGTGGAGCATCCACACCAGATCCTCGGTGGCGAGATTTCCGGTCGCGCCCTTGGCATACGGGCACCGTCCGAGACCACCTGCGGAACTGTCGAATTCGGATACCCCAGCGGTCAACGACGCATAGACGTTCGACAGCGCCTGGCCGTAGGTGTCGTGAAAGTGCATGGCGATCTGCGATGTGGGGATGCCACGTTCTCGGAGGGCGCCGAGCAAAGCGAGCACATGGCCAGGTGTGCCGACGCCGATGGTGTCGCCGAGTGAGAGTGACGTGACACCGCTGTCGATCAGGGTCTTTGCGATGTCGGCGACACGCTCGACGGGCACGGAGCCTTCCCAGGGGTCGCCGAAGCACATGGAGATGTAGCCGCGGACGGGAAGTCCCAGGGCTCGGGCGGCCGTAGTGACCTCGGCAGCCGCGGCGATCGCGCCGTCCACCGTGGAATTGAGGTTGCGTTTCGCGAATTCCTTTGTGGCGCTGACGAATACTGCAACCTCGCTCGCTCCGGCGGCGACGGCCCGCTCGAGACCCTTGCGGTTCGGGACAAGAACGACCGTACGTACCGAGTCCGGCAGGTGCAGCCGACCCATCAATTCTTCCGCGTCCGCAAGTTGCGGGATCCATCGAGGTGAGACGAAACTCGTCAATTCGACAGTGCGGGAGCCGGCCGCGACCAGGCGTTCGATGAACTGGGCTTTCGTCTCGGTCGGGATCACCGCTGTTTCCGCTTGAAGTCCGTCGCGTGGCCCGACTTCGTAGATCCGGACCGAGGTCGGCAGTCCCGGCGCCGGCACTCGATGAGGCGCCGGCTTCCACACCGGTGATCCTGCAACTGTTTCGGTCATTGTCGTCAGTTTCCGCCGCGGATCTCGGCGAGAACCTTCTCGGCATGCTCGACGCGAATGCTCTTGTCCGCGATCAGGCGTGCCACCACGGCGTCGATCTCGCTCTTCTGCGCTCCGGCGGTGGCAGCGATGTTGCGGGCGTGCAGCCCCATGTGTCCGCGCTGGACACCCTCACTGGCCAGAACGCGGACCGCAGCCAGGTTCTGCGCCAGGCCGACTGCCAGAATGATGCCGGCGAGTTCCTCGGCGCTCTCGACGCCGAGCATCTTGATTGCGGCCTGCGCTACCGGGTGCACCTTGGTGGCGCCGCCGACGAGGCCGACCGGCATGGGTAGCTCGAGGGTGCCGACGATGTTGCCGTCGGCATTCTTCTCGAAATGCGAGAGTGAGGAGTAGATTCCGTCGGCGTTGACTGCATGGGAATGGCACCCGGCTTCGACTGCGCGCGTGTCGTTTCCGGTTGCCAACACCACGGCGCTGATGCCGTTCATGATGCCCTTGTTGTGTGTCGCGGCGCGGTAGGGATCCAGCTCTGCCAAGCGTGCGGCATGGATCAGGTTGTCCACAACCTCTGCGCCGCCGATCAATTCGGCGTCGAACACGGCACGAACGCGCGTCAGCCGCAGATCGGCCTTGTTGGTGAGGATGCGCAGGACGACGTGTCCGCCGCCGATCTCGGCTACTCGATCCGCGATTGCTTCTGCCATCGTGTTGACTGCGTTGGCGCCCATCGCATCTCGTACGTCGACATGAAGGTGGAGGACGACGTAGGCGGCCTTGTCCGAGGACACGATGCGAACCGAAATGTCCTTCACGCCACCCCCGACGCTGACCAGCTTCGGGTCCTGCTCGTTGGCGAGTGCAATGATTTCTTCACGTGCCTCGAGGAGTCGGATGCGGGCAGCTGCCGGATCCACGACGTCGACGAGTTGAATCTGGGCTTGCATGATCGGCTGCGTGCTCGAGACGTGAAAGCCCCCGAGTCCGCGTGCGATGCGAGCAGCGTTACTCGCGGCGGCGACCACCGACGGCTCCTCGGTGGCGAGGGGGATCAGGTAGTCCGTGCCGTTGATCGTGAAGTTGGTGGCCACGCCGACCGGGATGCCGATGACGCCGAGGACGTTCTCGACCATGCGATCGGCCTGGTCGATGGTGAGGCCGTCGGCAGCGTCGTAGACCGCGATGTCTGCTTCGGTCAGGTCGGTCTGGCGAACGATCTCGGCGCGCCGTGCGGCGACGTCGTAGGACCGGAAATCGGCGATGCGGCTGTTGGTTGATCGGCTGCTGGTTGATGACACGGGGGGTCGTCCTCCTGAAGTGGTTCTGTGCTCCGCTTCACAGTAGGGAGGTCGATGCTTGCCAGGCCACGTGCTCACGACACATCGATCGGTCGAAATTGTAGTGTCATGCACCATCGCCGCTGTCGTTGATGTCGCTTCCGGCCTCTTCGGTTCCCACGTCCCGAAGTTCGTCGAGCCTCGTCGCCATGGACACCCGGAAGAAGTTCTCGTCTTCGCGCCACGATTGACCGAGGAGCGTACGGATGCGGTCGAGACGCTGAACGACGGTGTTGGGGTGATAGTTGAGTGCGCGGGCAGCCTTGGTCGGGCTTCCGTCGTTGCGTACCAGGGCACGAAGGGTCGCGGTGAGATCGGTGTCCTTGTCGCGGTCGTACGCGAGTACCGGGCCGATTACTTCGTCGATGAACTGATGAAGTGATTCCGGATTTTCGCCGAACAGAACGGTGTACGGCAGATACGACGCCGTCGTGACCGCGCCTTCGGTCTTGCCCAATGCCGTGAGTAGGCGGGCCGTGCGCAGCGCAGAGGTGAAGCGCGCCGGGAGCTCTTCGGGGCGTTCCGCCGTCGTCGGCGCAATAACTACTGCGTGGGGTCCTACCGAACCGGTGATCTGACGGTGAATGACCGTCGCCGCGGCTGCCGGGTTTCCCGAGCGCGAGACCACCGCGATCAATCCGGCATGCTGCGCCGCCAATGCCGCTACCGGCAGTGACTGCCCGATTGCGCGGAGCGCGGCGGTGCGGAGTTCCGGAGCGACCGACACCACGAGGACGGTGTCCAGTTCGCCGAGGGAGATGCCGAGGTTTCGGGTCCTACGTTCGAGATCGCGCCTGCGCTCGGGCGCAGTGCTCAGCAAGTCGGCGACCAGTTCGTCACGTGCACGCCGGTCCGCTGCTGCCGCCGCCGAGTGTTGCAACACGAGGATGGCAGTGACCTGAGCTGCCCGTTCCACGGTCCGGAGTTCGACGGGGCCGATCGGCGCGTCCGAACGATTCAGCAAGATGGCCCCGAGGAACGATTCTCCGGCGGTGACGGCGCTGACGAGTTGGATCACGGTCTCACTGTCATCGGCGACAAACGTGCATCGGCCGCTTCGGCGACTCTGGTCGATGGCCTCGGACACGGCGGGAGGAAGAGACATCGGCACCGTCGTGATCTGCTCGCCAGAGGATTTCACGAGAGGGCGTAGCTCACTGTCGACGACGACGGTGCTGCGCTCGAGAGAGCTGCTGAGAGTTCGTGCAACCTGGGCGTATCCGCCGCCGCGGAGAACGGCGTGGATCAGATCCTGGTGGACGACGTTCGATTTGTCCCGCGCGGACACGTGCTCGCGCAGCTCGTCGAGTGCTCTCCCGGTCTCGGCAGCGGATTCCTCGGCGCGGTCGAGTGCCCGCGCGGTTTGCAGGACCACCGAGGCGTGATCAGCCAGCGCCGAGAGCAGGGCGATCTGATCTGCGGTAAAACGCCGTTCCCGACGGTCGGCGGCAAACAGGACTCCGAGGATCTGGCCGTCGGAGAGCATCGGCACGCCGAGAATCGCCACCAGACCCTCGGCGACGATCGCGGCATCGACCACTTCGTCATGGCGCGACTGCGTGTAGTCGCTGTAGTTCTGAACCCATTGGGCTGCTCGAGATTCGGCAATCGCGCTGACCAGTCCCGCGCCGGCAGGAACTTGCAGATGCTGGAGTTCCGGCGAGACCGCGCCGGCCGTCTTTCGAACATTCAGGTCACGAGTGATCACGTCGAACTCGGACAGGTACGTGACGTCGGTGCCCATGATGTCGTGTGCGCGGTTGACCAGCCTCTGCAGCAGTGTGTCCACGTCGCGAACCTGCGCGAGCTCACGCGCACTCGAATACAGAACCGCCAATTCGTTCTCGCGACGGCGAAGTCGCCGAAATTCCGACCGACTGGCCCGGATGCGGGCCGCGGTCTCCGCGACCTCCGTTGCGCCAACGCCGAATTCGGCAAGTACCTGTTCGACATGTTCGTCGCCGACTGCATCGGACGTCACGTCGAACAGCGCGGCAATCACGTTGGGCGCTGAGTCGGAGTCTGAATCAGGGGCGGTCACACCGAACAAACTACAGACCGGTGGATCCACCGAATTCGTCGAGCGGTGTGGATATGTGATTGTTGTTTGTTTCCAATGCATTCCGAGTCGTGCTCGTGTCTCCCGTTTCCCGTCTCAGTCTGTTCACGTCCTTCTCGAGCGCGCTGACTTCTGTCTCGAGGGCACTGATTTTGCGGTTCAACGCTTGGATGCTCGCCATGCAGACGCCGTTCGCGTCGACGGCGGAGATCCGGCGGGCGTTGGATCCCAAGCCGAAAATCGCCGCAAAGTCTTGCGCCATCGGACCCAGGTGACGGACCGACTTGTGGTCGAATCCGTAACTCCACGTACTTATTCGGAGTGCCGTCAACCGGTCGAGCACGTCCTGCGCGCTCGTCGGAACATCTACGCCGGTATGCACGCCACGTCGATGCGCGGCCCGTGCGAACACCCACTGCGCGGGGTGTCGCATCGCGGCGTTCACCCGAATACCGACCCGAGTGCCCAAAAATTCAGTGCCCTCGCCCTCGTCAGGCGGTGAGTTCACGTCGTGCGGTTTTGACGGTCTTGTCGCTCAGCAGAATTCCCGCTCCTGCGCCGAGCAGTCCGAGGCCGATTCCGACAGCGGCGCTGCCGAGGCCCAAAGCAATTCCCAACATGATTCCTCCAAAAATTGTGCGGTGAATTGAGGGGCCAGGTGTCCGACGAAAGTGCTGCCGACCTGCTCCGCGCTCATCTTTCACATTGCTCCGCCGTGCGGGCGATGACAACCCGTCTGGACCGAATTTCTCGTGGAAAACACAGGCGTGCAACACTGGGTGAAGAACTGCTGAGTCATCGGCGTCTTGTCGGCGCCGTACGGGCGGCAGTAATTGAGTAGCCATCGACCGATCTCTAACGCAGGTTTATCTGCGCGCGGCAACGATGACCAGGCAAAAGGGTGGCATGTGAACGAATCGAGCAGTGGCTTGTTTTCCGACCTCAGCGCGTCGGAGCCCGTTGTCGACGCAAAAAGCGCCGAGCAACTGGCTGCCGAGCGTGAAACTGCGGCAGCAGAACGCTCCAACACCGACACCGCTGAACAGCGGCAGTCGCAGCTGTTCAGCGGTTAAGCGCGTCAGGACTCCTTGATCACCGACAGAACATTGCCGGCGGGATCGGTGAACCAGGCGATGTCGGGGCCGTTGCCACGCATGATGCCTCGCGCATCCTGGGGGAATCCGTCGTATTTGAGAAATTCCACGCCACGTGCGGTCAGTTGGTCGACGGTTGTGTCGATGTCGTCGACGACGAAGTTGAGAATCGTGTAGGTCGCCGCTTCGTGATTCGGCTTCGGATAAACGAGGATCTCGGTTCCGCCGGCAATATGTAGGCGAATCAGTCCCATGTCTTCGTCGGTTACCTTCAACCCGAGTGTTTCGCCGTAGAACTTCTTTGCAGAGTCGATGTCTGTCACCGAAAATCCGCTGAATGCTTTCGTGTCTGTAAGCATGACTATCTCCGTTCCCAGCGGTTGCCGGACTAGGTGGTTTGGGAATCCGTCATCCCGGATTCCATCTCGGCCCTGGCTTCCTCGCTGAACTCGATGATCTGAACGTAGTTTCCGTCGGGGTCGATCGCGGTGGCGAACAAACTGCCCCCGCGGTCTTCGAGTGGAGCGTGCCAGTTTCCGCCGAGTGCATCGATGCGCTGCGCGATCGACCGGGCGTCGTCGGTCTCGACGTTGAGGAACATGCGACCCGGCTGGGGGTTGGTCTCGCCGACGTCGTCGCGTCTGTCGAGCATCACGTAGAAACCGTTGAAGTCGAGCACGTCGTAGCCGGGTTCGCCGGGAGTCCGGTCGACCTTCGGGGCGAACGCCTCGGCGTACCAGTCGCGCAAGCGTTCGGGGTCGGTGCTCGAGAGCAAAATGCTGCTGATGCTGGATCCGGACATGGGTCCTCCTGCTGTCGGTCGTTACTGTCGTCGGCAATCGAGGCTCTGGCCACATCACCTCCCAGATACAGACTTCCCGCAGCGGCGAAACTCATCGCGGCTCAGGTGTGTTCCGACACCAAGATCGCTGTCGTCCCTGGTTCGAGCGCCCGAAAGATGTGCTCCTCGTCGCCGGGATAAGCAAGATAGTCGCCCGGTCCGAGTTCGATCGGATTTGCAGTGGGCCCGACCTCCGCCCGTCCGGTGCCGATCACGACGTGTTCGGTGGTGCCGCGTGCATGCGGAGTGGAAATACGCGGCTCGCCCGGTTCGGCGACTATCCGATACAGATCGCGTCGTGCGTTCGGTGGGCTCGGCGCCAAGAGCGTCGCGATGTACGACGCGTTTGCCGACGCAATCGCGGGACCTTCTCCGGCTCGAATCAACTGAACGGTCTGTGCCTGAGAGTCGACGAGTTGTGAGAACGGCACACCCAATGCGTTTCCGAGTGCCCACAGAGTTTCGAGGCTCGGATTTCCGAGTCCGGATTCGAGTTGGGAGAGTGTGGACTTGGCGATATCGGCGCGCCGGGCGACCTCCGAAAGGCTCAAGCCTGCTCGGGCACGTTCGCGTTTGAGTGCGACGGCGACCAGTTTCTGAGGAGTCTCCGCTGTATCCGTTTCATTACTGGTCATCGTTCGATTCTCCGATCGATCGTTCTACTTGATGAACAGTGTCACTTCGTTCAACATAGAATACATGCGTTCTTTATGGCGAACAGTTGATCGAGACACGGTTCGGGTGAGCGTGCTGATCTGTCTCTCCGTGGCCATCGTCGGTGTGTCCTACGGTGTGACGGCAGGATCGGCTGGATTCTCGTTGTGGCAGCTTTTGGCGTTGGCTGTACTCGTTCTGGGTGCCTCCTCGGAGTTCCTGTTCATCGGAATCATCGCAGCCGGAGGCAGTGCCACCGCTGCTGTTGTGGCGGGCTTGTTGATCAACTCCCGAAACTTCGCCTACGGGATGTCGGCAGGATCATTTCTCGGCAGGGATCGCTACAAAGATTCAGGCTGGCGCAGTATGGTCGGCGCGCACCTGGTCAACGACGAAAGCGTCGCGGTCGCCATGGCGCAGGACTCCGTGGAGCGCAAGTGTGCGGCTTTCTGGTTCTGTGGAATCGGGATCGCGGTGTCGTGGCCGATCGGAGCTCTCCTGGGCGGGCTGCTCGGCAGCGTCGTCCGAGACCCTGGCGCGTTGGGATTGGATGCCGCGTTTCCGGCTGTCATTCTGGCCCTTGTCCTGCCTGCGCTGAAGGAGAAGGTGACGCTGCTTGCCGCCCTGATCGGTGCAGCAGTCGCGGTGTCCACGTCGCCGTTCCTGCCGCCCGGTACCGCTCCGCTCGTAGCGCTGCTGAGTATCGCGGTGACGATCCCGTTCCGGGAGAAGGTTCGATGAATACCGCATCGGTCTGGATCGGTATTGTCGTGTTCGCTTGCGGCTCTTACGCTTTGCGGGCAAGTGGCGTTCTGCTCCGCGCTCGGGTGAAGCTTTCGAGCTTTGCCGAGAAAACCCTCGATCGTGCTGTCGTAGTGCTGCTGCTCGCAGTGGTTGCGACATCGACGGTCTTCACCGGGCATGACGTTGCGGGGCCGGCGCGGATGCTCGGCGTGGTGGCCGGAGGCATCTGCGCCTGGTTCAAGGCGCCGTTGGTGGTCGTGGTGATTGTCGCGGCCGGCACTACTGCAGTACTCCGACTGTCAGGAGTGTCGTAGAGCCGATTCGGTGCGCGTTGAATGTGTGGTCGAATTCAGGCGAGTGCGGATGCCGTCGATGAACAGGTCCAGGCCGAACTGGAAGCGCACTGTCGGATCGCCATCGAGGAGGTCCTCGTCGGAACCGCCGCCGATCACCTCGGGGGAGTCGGGGGAAATGGGTGCTCGGGTAAGTGCCCCCATTTCTTCCATCTGCGCTCGGGACTGCTCGTCGACGGTGTGGCCGAGCACGTAGTACAGCAGGGCGTACGCCGCGAGTTGGGCATGCTCGCGTGATAGCCCGGATTCTTGCCCGGCTTGTACGAAATGCTCGCGCACCTTGCTGCTTGTCATCCGCGAAGCGAAGGTGGCGCTGACCAACTCGGCGCCGTCGCGGTGCGCCAGTAGGGCAGACCGAAGTCTGTGTGCCAGTTCGGAATACGCTTCTTGCCACGTGTCTGCGTCGACGGGGGCGTCGAGGTCTTCGAGGATCTTGTCGACGACCGCGCCGAGCAAGGTCTGCTTGTTCGGGAAGTGCCAGTACAGGGCGCCGGGTTGGACGCCTAGTGAGGTTGCGAGCCTGCGCATCGTGAGGTCGGCAAGTCCGAACTCGTCGAGTATCGCCATGGCGCCGTCCAGCACGTCGCCGCGTCGCAACTGCACTTGTCGTTCCCCTCGTTTCGTCCCGCTGTGGACCGCTCGCGATCGGATGTCGATCGGACCCGCCTTTGACAGTATTCCACCACGTCTCTAACGTGAACACCGTTCAACTTGTACGGTGTTCAATTTTGCTGGTTTCGAAGGAGACGTCTGTGACCCCGCCCCCGATTAGCACGGCCCCTGCGACGGTCGACATCCTCGACCAGGCGCGCGAGCAAGTTCTCGAAAGAGGAGTTGGCCTGACCGAAAGCCAGGTGCTCGACGTACTCCGACTCGACGACGACAGGCTCGAAGACCTGCTGGCTCTCGCCCACGATGTGCGTATGAAGTGGTGTGGACCGGAGGTCGAGGTCGAGGGCATCATCAGCCTGAAGACGGGCGGCTGCCCTGAGGACTGCCATTTCTGCTCGCAGTCCGGACTCTTCCAGTCGCCGGTTCGCGCGGCGTGGTTGGACATCCCGAGCTTGGTGGAAGCTGCCAAGCAGACTGCGAAGTCGGGCGCTACCGAGTTCTGCATCGTGGCCGCCGTCCGCGGACCCGATGCCCGGTTGCTCGCTCAGGTTGCCGCAGGCATCGAGGCGATCCGCAACGAGGTCGACATCCAGATCGCCTGCTCGCTCGGCATGCTCACCCAGGAGCAGGTCGACCAACTGGCCGCCATGGGTGTGCACCGGTACAACCACAACTTGGAAACTTCGAAGTCGCATTTCCCGAACGTCGTGACCACGCACTCGTGGGAAGAGCGGTGGAACACGCTTCGGATGGTTCGTGAAGCGGGCATGGAAGTGTGCTGCGGCGGAATCCTCGGCATGGGCGAATCCCTGGAGCAGCGCGCAGAATTCGCGGCCAACCTGGCTGAACTGGAGCCGGACGAGGTCCCGCTCAACTTCCTCAACCCGCGTCCGGGTACCCCGTTCGGTGATCTGGACGTGTTGCCCGCCAGCGAGGCGCTCAAGTCCGTGGCGGCATTCCGTCTCGCGCTGCCTCGCACGATCTTGCGCTTCGCGGGTGGACGCGAGATCACTCTCGGCGACCTGGGTGCCAAGCAGGGCATCCTCGGCGGAATCAACGCCGTGATCGTCGGCAACTATCTGACGACCCTCGGACGTCCCGCCGAGAAGGATCTGGATTTGTTGGTGGATCTGCAGATGCCGATCAAAGCACTGAACGACACTCTGTGAGCACTCCGGTGACCGAGGAGCGGTACAACCCGTTCACCGGGCGTCGGATCGTCGACGGCGTCGACGATCCGACGCCGACTGCGGCGTCGATGGGGCTCGAGCCTCCTCGCTTCTGCGAGCAGTGCGGGCGCCGCATGATCGTTCAGGTCAGCCCTGACGGATGGTGGGCGAAATGCTCCCGACACGGTGTCGTCGACTCGATCGACGTCGCCCGCAGGTAGCGTCACTCTGTGTGATCTCTCTTCGGCAGATTCGTCTGCGCACCGCGATCGTGATCGCCGCAACCATTGCGGGCGTGAGCGTGCTCGTCGGTGTGCTGTGGGCGTTCTTGGCTCCGGCCGAGCACCTGTTGGTGGTGTCCGAGGGGCGCGGCGTCGCGTTGACGGGTGAGAGCCTTCATCAGTTCGACGCGAGCGCCGTGTTCATCTGGCTGGCACTGATCGTCGGTGTGCTGTCGGCGGTGGCGGCCTGGTTGGCACGCCTGAGTCGAGGTCCTTTTGCCCTGGGCGGGTTGATAGTCGGTTCAGTGGCAGGTGCCGGACTGATGGCACTCGTGGGTTCGGGCGTGACAAAACTGCGTTTCCCTACGGCCGACAATCCGGCGGTCGGGGAGATCATCGCGCGGGCCCCGAACGTCGGAACTTTGCTCGTGCTTCTGTTTCAGCCGCTCGCGGCGTGCGTCGTGACATTGGTTCTTGCAGTGCTCAATCCGTACGACGACCTCGGGGTGGGGGACCACCCGGAATCCGGGGATCCGGAATCTGGGGATCCGGCCACCGACACCGAACAGGCCGAAGTCGAAAGCCAGCCGAAACTTCCGTAACTGTTGCGTCGCTACGCCGCAGAGGTCGACGAGCGCTTGGTTTCGGCTTTCATTCGCACGTCACCCAACAGTCGCCCGGAAATCAGCGCGCCCAACCGGCGGGTTGCGAAGCGAGTGCTGATCGAGGACACCCAGTTCGGCAGTCCCGATACGACGGTCGGCGGCGCGTAGCGTCGATCCAGTGCTCTGAAAGCGGTGTCCACCACCTGAGTTGCCGTCTGCATTCGCCCGACCGCCGCGTCTTCGGAGCCGACTACGTCGAAGAACTCGGTGCGCGTCGGACCGGGGCACACCGCCAATACAGTCAATCCGCTGCCGCGAGCTTCGGCCCAGAGTGCTTCGGTGAAGTTGAGTACGAACGCCTTGGACGCGCCGTAGACGGCCATGCCCGGTGTTGGCTGGAACGACGCTGTGCTGGCGATGTTGACCAGTGCTCCGCGGCCGGTGAGAAGGTCGGGCAGGAATGTGTGTGTCAGCTCGACCAGCGTGGCGATGTTGAGCTGAATCTCGGACGTGACGCGCTCGAGATCTTCGTCCACGAATGCCCCGTGTGTTCCGAATCCGGCGTTGTTGATCAGCGAGTCGACGGTGATGCCACGGTTTGTCAGCTCCTGGTGCAGCGATGCACCGACGCCGGGTGCGGCCAGGTCGGCGGGCAGGACTGTCACGATGATGCCGTGGGCGCCACGGAGTTCGGTGGCGAGTGCCTCGAGGCGGTCGGCCCGCCTGGCGACCAGAACCAGGTTGTTGCCGCGAGCGGCAAAGCGATGAGCGAATTCCACTCCGAGCCCAGCGCTGGCTCCGGTGATGAGGACGGTGGTTCCGGCTACGTCGATGGCCATGGTGGCTCCTTCGGTTCGGGTGATCCCAAATGTAGGCACTGACACCATAGTTGTCAATGACAACATTTTGATATGGTGCCACCATGCCCGCCCACGAACAGCCGTATCATCACGGCAGCCTGCGACAGGAACTCCTGGCGTCGGCCGAAGCAACACTCGAACGAGATGGCGTCGACAAGTTGTCGCTGAGGCAACTCGCGCGTGAGGCGGGCGTTAGCCACGCGGCTCCGGGCAAGCACTTTCGTGATCGCCAGGCTTTGCTCGATGCCTTGGCCGAAAGTGGATTCCATCGGATGACCGGTGCGCTCGAGCGGGCAGTCGCGGATGCTCCACCGACCGCGAGGGCCCGGTTCTCCTCGCTCGCCAATGCCTACGTGGATTTTGCGCTGGAGCATCCGGGCCTGCTCTCTCTGATGTACAGCAACAAGCATGCGCCGGGCGCCGCCGAAACTGTCGTCAACGCGGGGCACGCGACGATGGACCTGACCGTCCGGCTCGTTTCGGAAGCTCAGGCCGCAGGTGACATTGCCGCCGGTGATCCGGAAAGTATTGCGCTGGTTGCCTTTGCGACGTTCCACGGCGTCGCGACGCTTGCTGCGGGCGGAATGTTGGGCGACGTGCCGGTGGGCGAGGTGGTGAACGCGGCCTCGACGGTCTTCTGGGCGGGCCTTTCCAGGGCTGTCTGAGGTGGGGCGCGCAATTCCCCAGAGTTCTCACAGAACCAGCACAAGGGAAGCACAAGATTGCGGACTTACATAGGAGTCAAGAAGTTTGATTCCGAGTGGAGGTTCGGCAATGAGTGATTCAGAGATCGCCCCCAACAGGGGAGTTGTACTTGTCACGGACATCGGATTCGAGCACGGTGCGCGCACGGCCGCCGAGTTTCTCGACGCTGGTTGGAGCGTGGCAGTCACGGCGCGGACGGTCACCGAATTGGTTCGCGTCATGGCGGGAAGACCTGCCCATCGCTTCTTTGCGATTGTCGCCGATCCGACGGATCGTTGGCAGGCCGATCGGATTCTCGATCGGGTGACTACTCGGTTCGGTGTAATCAACCGGGTCATCGATCCGGCCGGCGCCGTGACCTCGGTGTGGTTGCAGCGCGGAAGTCTCGAAGCTGTTGCCTGACAGTGCGATCGGTGTCAGCTTGGCGGCCGTAGTGCGGCGAATTCGTCGGTGACCCGCAAGGTGGAGTCGGTGAAACGGTACAGGGCGGGTGGACGTCCACCCGACTTGCCGGACGGTGCGGTGTTGCCGGTGGGAGTCAGAACGCCTCGACGCCCCAGCACGCGTTGCAAGTTGGTGGCATCGACCTGGTAACCGAGGGCAGCGCAGTAGATTTCGCGCAGTGTCGACATCGCGAACTCTTCCGGGGCCAGCCCGAATGCGATGTTGGTGTACGAGAGTTTCGCGGCAAGTCGATTGCGCGCGTGCCGTACGACGGTTCCGTGGTCGAACGACATCTCCGGCAACTTCGAAACGGGGTGCCAGGCCGTGTCCGGTGGCAGTTGTGGGTCGGCGCTGAGGGGAACGAGTCCGAGGAAGGTCGACGCGATGCGGCGCGGACCCGGCACGCGCTGTGGATCACTGAAGACGGAGAGCTGTTCGAGGTGGGCGACCTTTCTTAGGTCGACCTTCTCGGCGAGGAGTCGTCGAGCGGAGGTCGTCAGGTCCTCGTCGTCGCGCAGAGTGCCCCCGGGCAGGGACCACGTGCCCTTCTGTGGGTTGAGTGCACGCTGCCACAGCAGCACGGCCAACTCTTCACGACCTTGCGGGCAGTGATCGCCGTCACCTGCGGCGATGCTTGCGGGGAAGGTGCGAACTTGGAACACCGCTGCAAGCACTTCGTGGGTGGTGTTACTATTGGGCACGTTTTCGATCCTAAGTCGAAAACCTCGAATACGGAAATCCGGGCCAGCCCGTCCGGATTTGAACTGGGTGACGAGCCCGGGTTCACGGTGAAGGAGAACGCCATGACGACCACGACGTTATGGGAGGGATCGGCCTCGCAGATTCACGACGGCCCCGGCGGATACAACGGAGTCGAAGCGACCCCCGAGTGGGCCGCTGAGATCAAACGTCTGGCTCGCGAACGCGGCGCGACGATTCTTGCGCACAACTACCAGCTGCCTGCGATTCAGGACGTCGCCGATCATGTCGGTGACTCCCTGGCGCTGTCGCGAATCGCTGCCGAGGCGCCCGAGGACACGATTGTCTTCTGCGGTGTGCACTTCATGGCCGAGACCGCGAAGATCCTGTCGCCGTCCAAGACTGTGCTGATCCCGGACGAGCGAGCCGGCTGCTCTCTGGCCGACTCGATCAATGCCGAGCAGCTTCGTGAGTGGAAGGCCGACAACCCGAACGCCCTGGTGGTGTCGTACGTGAACACAACCGCAGAGGTGAAGGGTCTCACCGACATCTGCTGCACCTCGTCCAATGCGGTCGACGTGGTCAACTCGATCGATCCCGACCGCGAGGTTCTGTTCCTGCCGGACCAGTTCCTGGGAGCTCACGTCAAGCGCGTGACGGGCCGTACCAACATGCAGATCTGGGCTGGTGAGTGCCACGTGCACGCCGGCATCAACGGTGACGAGCTGACGGCCAAGTCCAAGTCGCACCCGGACGCCGAGCTGTTCGTGCACCCTGAATGTGGTTGCGCTACTTCGGCTCTGTACCTAGCAGGTGAAGGCGCGGTCCCCGCGGACAAGGTCAAGATTCTCTCCACCGGCGGAATGCTCGACGCTGCCCGCGTCACCAAGAGCAAGCAGGTTCTGGTCGCGACCGAGATCGGGATGCTGCACCAGTTGCGCAAGGCAGCGCCCGACGTCGATTTCCAGGCCGTCAACGACCGCGCGTCGTGCCCGTACATGAAGATGATCACGCCTGCCGCGTTGCTTCGCTGCCTTCTCGAGGGCAAGGACGAGGTCCACGTCGATCTCGAGATGGCCAAGCGTGCACAGAAGTCGGTGCAGCGCATGATCGAGATCGGTAATCCGGGCGGCGGCGAGTGACCAGCCCTGCCGGGCGTTTCGCCTGGGAGGCTCATGCCGACCTGGTCGTCGTGGGAGGCGGTGTCGCGGGCCTCACCGCTGCGCGCACCGCTTCTCTGCGGGGATTGAAAGTACTCACGGTCAGCAAGGGCGGTCCGACGGACACCGCGACTCAGTACGCGCAGGGCGGCATCGCGGTCGTCGACGATCTGAATACCGATTCCGTCGAGTCGCACGTTTCGGATACGTGTGAGGCCGGCGTCGGTTTGTGCGACGAGGAAGCCGTCTATTCCATCGTCGAAGCTGGTCACGACGCTGTTGCTGCGCTGGCCGCGTTGGGAGCGGTCTTCGATCGCGGGCGAGACGGCGAGGTGTCGCGCACCCGCGAGGGTGGGCACAGCACGCGTCGGATCATCCATGCCGGCGGCGACGCCACTGGCGCGGAAGTGCAGCGGGCTCTCAATGCTGCCGGGCTCCCCGTTCTGTTCGGTGCAGCGGCAGTCCAGGTGGTGACCAACCGGCGTGGGGTGTGCGGACTCATCGTCTCCTCGCCGGAAGGCCTCGGAGTGATCCATGCGCCCGCGGTGCTGCTCGCTACCGGCGGACTCGGTCAGCTGTATGCCTGCAGCACAAATCCGCCCGGAGCGACTGCCGACGGAATCGCGTTGGCACTCGAAGCCGGTGCGGCGATTGCGGACCTGGAGTTCGTTCAGTTCCATCCGACGGTGCTCTTCACTCCGGGCGGGGTAGGCCGCCGACCCCTGATCAGTGAGGCGGTCCGCGGCGAGGGCGCGATTCTTGTCGACACCAACGGTGATTCGGTCACCGCAGGTGTTCATCCGCTGGGTGATCTCGCCCCGCGTGACGTGGTCTCGAGGGCAATCGCAGCACGCCTACGCGATCTCGGCACTGATCACGTCTATCTCGACGCTCGCAAGCTCGACGGTTTCGATTCGAGATTCCCGACCATCACGGCGTCCTGCCTCGAAGCGGGCATCGATCCACGCACCCAATTAATTCCGGTCGCCCCGGCCGCGCACTATTCGTGCGGCGGAGTCGCCACCGACGTCCATGGACGAACGGGAGTGCCTGGTCTCTACGCAGCAGGCGAAGTGGCTCGCACGGGATTGCACGGCGCGAATCGTCTTGCGTCCAACAGCCTTCTCGAGGGTTTGGTAGTCGGGGAGCGTGCAGGAATCGCAGCTGCCGAGCGTCGCGAGGTTCATGCCGAAGTGGTCAACGTGGTGCGCAAGCCGATGCCGATCCTGCCGCGAGAGACCGTGCAGTCCGTCATGACGGCACACGCGTCAGTGGTTCGCGACGGAGGCGGTCTCCAGATTGCGCGAGCCGCGCTTGCCGACGCCGAACAGACAGTGGCGGTGGCTGCTCCGGACCTCGAAGACGCGGCGCTCACGTTGACCGCGACTGCATTGGTCGACGTGGCCGTCGCGCGAACCGAGAGCCGTGGCTGCCATACCCGCACCGACTATCCTGAAACAGATCCGAATCAGCGTCGCAGCACTCGGATCAAGATGGGTGCCGACGGAGCGCTCGAAATACCCGACATGTTGTTGACAGGAGTTCATTGATGACCGAGCAGAAGATCCTGCCCGCGCCGCTCGACCGTGACGAGCTGCTCACATTGGTCAGGCTCGCTCTGGACGAGGATCTGCGCTATGGACCCGACATCACTTCTACCGCAACGGTTCCCGCCGATGCGGTCGCGAAGGCGTCGGTCGTCTCACGCTCCTCGGGTACTGTCGCCGGCATCGACGTCGGACTGCTTGTTCTCGACGAGGTGATCGGCGCGGGTAACTACGAGGTCGTTGATCGGGTGGCCGACGGAACTCGGGTTGCGCCAGGTCAATCGGTGCTCACCGTTGTCGCGCCCACCCGCGGACTTCTCACGGCAGAGCGCACGATGCTCAACCTCGTCTGCCATCTCTCGGGAATCGCCACGGCGACATCACAGTGGGTCGACGCCATCGCCGGCACTCATGCCAAAGTGCGGGACAGCCGAAAGACGCTGCCCGGACTGCGTTCTCTGCAGAAATATGCAGTCCACGTGGGCGGAGGCGTCAACCACCGTATGGGATTGGGCGACGCGGCGTTGATCAAGGACAACCATGTTGCTGCTGCCGGTTCGGTGGTCGCAGCACTTCGTGCGGTCCGTGAGCTCGCCCCGGACATCGAGTGCGAAGTTGAGGTCGACAACCTCACTCAGCTCGATCAGGTGCTGGCGGAGAACGTGGAACTTGTTCTGCTGGACAACTTCCCGCTGTGGCAGACGCAGATCGCGGTCCAGCGCCGAGACGCTGTTGCTCCAGAAACCAAACTCGAGTCATCCGGTGGTCTCACCATCGACGTTGCCGCAGAGTACGCTCGAACCGGCGTCGACTACCTCGCTGTAGGTGCCCTGACACACTCGGTGACGGTCCTCGACCTCGGGCTCGACATGTAGATGCCGCTATTGCTCGGCGTCCAGCAGTTGTGGGACGGCCGAGCGAAGCGCGTTTGTCACGGTTGCGACCGCCGGGTGAGCGTCGGAGCCCGCTCGGTGTGCAATCTTCGTCCTTCGTCGAATGGGCATCGGCGTCAGGCGCACACCTAGCGGCGGATGGATTGCTCCGAGTTCAGGAACCAGCGAAACACCCTGTCCCGCAGCGACGAGGGCGAGAACGGTGGCGAACTCGTCGATGTGGTGTCGCACTTTCGGGGTGAATCCAGCTGCCTGGCATGCGCGAATAGTCATTGCATGACAAGCAGTTCCGGGAATTGCGGTAATCCAGGGACGTTCTACGCAGTCGGTCAGCGATGCGACAGCGTCGTGGGAATCTGACTCGATGTCACTCGAAGCGAGGTACACGGCTTCGCTGCACAGCGGCAATGTCGTCAGGCCCGGTTCGGTGGGGCGAGGGACGAAGTCGTAGTCGTGAATCAATGCCAAGTCCAGAGTCCCAGCTCGTAGGTCGTCGGCGACGTCCGCCGGGTCGATCTCCGAAACCATCGGTTCCAACCCGGGATGCTCGCGAGACAGGGCGATCAATGCCGCCGGGAGGATCGCCCGTGCCGCGGTCGGGAACGTTCCGATGCGCAGCGGCCCCGCCAGTCCACGACGTGCGTCGACCAATTCACCTGACGCCTGCTCCAGGCGTTGCAGGATGGCTTCGGCATGACGTGCGAGGTTCTCACCGGCGGGTGTGAGTCGGACGCGACGGCCTGTTCGTTCCAGCAGCGGCACGCCGGCTTCACGTTCGAGGACGGCCAACTGCTGCGACACCGCGGAGGGACTGAACGACAGCGCCTCGGCAACGGCAACGATGGTTCCGCGCAGCGCTAGTTCGCGCAAGAGCTTCAGTCGGCGAACATCGAGCATCAGCTCAGCTTACGCTCGACGATGGAAATGCGAACTAGACCTACAAGGTTTGTTCGGTGAGGCTGAGTTCTATGACTACGACTCGAGTTGACCTGGCCGGAATCCATGTTCCACTGATCACGCCCTTCGAGAGCGACGGTCGTATTGCAACCGATGCACTCGAACAGCTTGCGCACCAGGTCCTCTCCGAGGGTGCGGTCGGACTCGTTGCGCTGGGGACTACAGCGGAAGCCGCAACACTCACCGAACAGGAGAGAGTGACCGTTCTGGATATCTGTGCGAATGTGTGCCGTGCGAGAGGTACGACGTTGATCGTCGGCGCGGGCAGTAACGACACGGCGGGCAGTGCGCAGGCGCTCGGGAGGCTGGCTCGGTGGCCTGAGGTCTCGGCGGCGTTGGTGCCGGTTCCCTCCTTCACGAGGCCGTCGAAAGCCGGTGTGGTGGCGCATTTCGCGCATCTGCAGTCGTCGAGCCCAGTGCCGCTGATCGTCTATCACGTGCCGTACCGGACTGCGTGCGATCTGGACAGCGGCACTTTGCAGGAGGTGGGTACTTTGCCCGGGGTTGTTGGTGTGAAGTATGCCGCGGGCGGTATCGACGTAGCTGCCGTCGAACTCTTCGCGGATCTTCCAGGCGACTTCGCCGTACTGGCGGGGGATGATCTATTTCTCGCGCCTCTTCTGGCCTTGGGTGCGGCCGGTGGCATCTTGGCGTCCGCTCATGTGTCGACCGCTGAGTTCGTCCGCTTGGTAAAAGCTTGGGACAGTGGCGATGTGGACGGCGCCCGTGACCTCGGGCGGAGTTTGTCGAAGCTGTCCGGAGCTCTGTTTTCCGAACCGAACCCGACTGTGATCAAGGGCGTATTGCATGCGTTGGGACAGATTCCGACTCCCCATGTGCGACTGCCGTTGCTACCTGCGGGTGACGAATCGGTAGCGCGGGCGCTCGAGGTCTACCACTCTTGACTCGAACGTGTGTTCGAGTATTGTTTGGGGAGGGGATCGGGGGATTCAATGAGTGTCTTGTTGTCGGATGTGGTGTCGGGTTCTGCGGTGGGGTTGCGCGGACGGTTGTGGCAGTTGTCTGCTGCTGAGTTGCGTGCTGCTGCTGTCGAGGCGAGTGCTGAGATTCTGCGCCTCGAGGCGGTTCGTGTGGCGGTGGTGGACGAGTTGTCGTTGCGCCCGGATGATCAGGTGATTGCCAGCCGCGGAGTGGGGTCCTGGTTGGCGGCTAACACGATGCTGCAGGTTCGGGACGGGAAGAAGATCGCCGCGTTGGGTGCGGCTTTGCGGCCGTTTCCGGCGGTGGCTGCTCGGTTCGATGGCGGGGATTGCTCGTTCGAGCATGCCGTGTTGATCGTGGCGTTCTGTGAATCACCACCGAAAGGCATGCCGGAGGAGGCGCTACCGAAGTGCATCGATTTGTTGTTGGCTGCTGCGTCGGGGGTGGAGGCGACGACGACGAAAGTGCGGAACGTGATCGCGGCCTTGGAGCGGTTGTTCGAATCGGATGAGATCCCGCCCGCCGAGGATGTCGATCTCAATGAGTTGCGGATCGCGTCGACGTTGAACGGTCGGGTGGTGGTGCGTGGTGATTTCGATGCCCTCACCGGTGAAATGTTGTTGTCGGCGTTGTCGAATCTGACGATGCCGACCCCGGCACCGGATGGAACCCCGGATTCTCGGTCGGCGGCGAAACGGACCGCGGACGGGTTCACCGAACTGATCCGCCGCTATCTCGACTGCGCCACAACCGGCACCGACGGTGGTCAGCGCCCGCACGTGAACGTGCACATCAACGCCCGTGATCTCGCTGAGCATCGGGACTGCGCCGCCACACCCTCGCCCGATGGTGGTGGAATGGCTGTGTCGGATCTTGATGTCGGGCACATGCCCTGGCTCGGACCGCTGTCCGTGTCGCAGACCAGACTCCTCGGCTGTGATTGTTTCCTGTCCACCGTGCTGCTCGACGATCACGGCGCGCCCTTGGATGCGCAACCAGGAAAGAGGTTGGTCACCGCCGAACAGCGAGTGGCGTTGATCGCCCGAGACAAAGGCTGCGCGTTCCCCGGCTGCACGTGCGTACCCGCCTGGACGGATGCGCACCATATCCGGCACTGGGCGAACGGTGGGCCGACGGAGATGAACAACCTGGTCCTGCTGTGCCGTTCACACCACCGGCTGATGCACCGGAAATCAGGGTTCGTCGGGAAATGGGCGATTCGGATCGGTGTCGACAACAAGCCCTGGTTCATTCCGCCGCCCTCGATCGACCCGCAGCAGCACCCGCGCCCGGCGAACACCACATTCAAAACCTGACTGAGTGGTGACACCCGTTCAGGCGCACAACTTCACGCCGATAGGCTTCAACTCGGAGATACACCCGGGTTGGGGCCTGGAGGCCGTGTTGTTGTGAACGGCTGCAGATATGGGGGAGGTCATATGGTTGTGGACGTTGTGCAAGCGGTCGAGACCGATGGGCCGGAGATTCTGGCGCTGCGGCACGCGGCAGAAGACTGGTTGGCAGAACGCGGAATCATCCAGTGGCGCCCGCGTGAAGTGTCTGTCGAGCAGGTCGAGCAGCAGATTTCGAGAGGGGAGTTCTTTGTTGCGCGAGGCCGGGAGCAGTCGAGGATTGTCGGTGCCCTGCGGTTGATCTGGTCGGACCCTGTGGTCTGGCCCGATTCGAACGAGCCTGCCGGCTACGTGCACGGATTGGTTATCGATCGAGAATTCTCGGGAACCTCGATGGGCGAACGCTTACTCGTCTGGGCCCATCGACGGTCCGCGGACGAGAACGCGCAGTACCTGCGGCTCGATTGTGTAGAAACCAACGTGCGGTTGCGCCGCTACTACTTGGACGCCGGTTTTACCGAGGTAGGGCGTCGTGACTTCGGAGACGATGCCGACAACGGTTGGTTCAGCGTCGTGCTATTCGAGCGCTCCCTGACCTGAGCCATTCACAGCAACTTTCCAGCCGGCTCCCAGTGCCGCCAGGGTTGGAGACGCGATCGTTGGCAGGACAGTAACTCGTGAAGGGACTTCCTGATGACCGCCGTTCTGCATCCGGCCCCGCGTCAGCGGCCGGCACCAACTGCCCATCGCGCGGAGCCCTCGCCGTCGTGGTTCCGCACGCGCAGTACAGGATTGGCGCTGACGATCCTGTTGGCAGCAACGGCAGTCCTGTATTTGTGGAATCTGACCGCGAGTGGCTACGCCAACACCTTCTACGCTGCAGCGGCGCAGGCCGGCTCCCAGAATTGGAAAGCGTGGTTCTTCGGGTCCCTCGATACCTCGAATTTCATCACGGTCGACAAACCGCCCGCTTCATTGTGGGTCATGGGTGTGTCCGGGCGAATCTTCGGATTCTCGAGTGCCAGTCTTCTAGTTCCGCAGGCGTTGATGGGCGTCGGATCAGTTGCGCTCGTGTATGCGGCCGTCAAACGAGTGGCGTCGCCCGCTGCGGGTTTGGTGGCGGGAGCTGTTTTGGCAGCTACGCCCGCTGCCGCCCTGATGTTCAAGTTCGACAATCCTGATGCACTGTTGGTTCTGCTCATGACTCTCGCCGGCTACTTCGTTATTCGCGCCATGTGCACGGCGATCGGTCGTCGAGCCGCTATGTGGGTGGCGCTCGCAGGAGTAGCGCTGGGGTTTGCCTTTCTCACCAAGATGCTGCAAGGGCTGATGGTGTTGCCTGCATTTGGTGCCGCGTATTTGATCGCCGGACAGGTGCGCTTGCGGACTCGCCTGGTCCACCTGGTGATCGGTGCTGCGTCCGTTGTCATATCGGCTGGGTGGTGGGTGTTGGCAGTGTGGCTGTGGCCCGCTGATTCTCGCCCGTACATCGGCGGATCGACCAACAACAGCGTCATGGACTTGGTAGTGGGATACAACGGATTGGGTCGACTTTTCGGGAGCACCGGTGGCGGTGGCGGAATGGCCGGTGGCAGTGCAGGTTCGAGCTTCGGGGGAAGTGCCGGACTCGAACGGCTGTTCGGCAGCGAGATGGGTATCCAGATTTCCTGGCTTATTCCTGCGGCTTTGATTGCGTTGGTGTTCGGCTTACTCGCCTGTGGGCGCGCACCGCGCACAGATCTTGTCCGTGCGTCGTTGATCCTTTGGGGTGGCTGGTTTCTCGTTACCGGCCTGATCTTCAGCTACATGTCCGGCACGATCCACCCCTATTACACAGTTGCGCTGGCGCCCGCCGTCGCGGGGATGATCGGGACCGGTGGATACGCTCTGTGGTTGGTCCGTGCCCGTTGGATCGGACGTTGCGGGTTGGCTGCGATGATGCTGGCCGCAGGAATCTGGAGTTGGGTGTTGTTGCACCGCAATGCCGACTGGCTGCCGATGCTGAAGTGGATTCTGTTGGCGGGCACTGTCGTCGGCGCGATCCTGGTTTTAGTGGGAGCCAAGGATCGATTCCGAAGGCTTGCTGTTGCTGGATTGATCATCGGCTCGTTGGCAGGGATAGCAGGTTCGGCGTCTCACGCGATTGCCACTGCTGCAGCCGCGCACGGTGGGTCCATCCCGACGGCCGGACCAACCGGCGCCGTGTCCGACTCCGGAATGGGCGGGGGAGGAGGTATGGGTGGGGGCCCAGAGCTGCAAAACGGTGACGCTCCACCGAATTCTTCTGACGCGACTGTAAATCCGACGTCGAACGGGCAAGAACTGAGTAGCGGTAGCGAAAATGCTTCCGAGCTGACGGCAATGCTGGTCAATGCGGGCACCACGTGGTCGGCCGCGACCAACGGCTCGCAAAGCGCAGCAACCTACGAATTGGCCAGCAACACCGCGGTCATGGCGATCGGCGGTTGGAGTTCCGATCCCGCACCGACATTGGATCAATTCATCCAGTACGTGGCAGACGGGAAAGTTCACTACTACATTGCCGGTGGCCAGGGGGGAAGCCCGAAGGATGGCCAAGGCGGGGACAGTACGTCGAGTGCTATTCAGGAATGGGTCGAAACGAATTTCACGTCGACAACGGTGGGAAATTCCACGATCTACGACCTCAGCGGGTATGTCGGATAGCGACGTAGTTGTTGTGGCAGGCAATGATCGAGAAATGTCTGGGCGCACCGCACACGAGTCGAACCGTCGCCGCGAGCAATGGACCTGGCGTGACGGGCTGGTGATCGTCTCGATCGTCGCCTTGGGAACTGTTGTCGCGGCGGTGACGTACGAAGACACGGGCACGTCGATTCCCGGCTGCGATTCGGTGGCATCGCCGGGTCCGCCGGTGCGTATCAACTACGGTTTTGCCGGTGAGCCCGGCTATGACGACCCGGACTATCCATGGTTCTCGGGACCGAAGGCCACCGCCATGAGCGACGCACTACTCGAATCGCTGCCTTCCGATGTCGACGTTGCATTTGCGAGTCCATCGAAATCGCTCGAGTTTGCGCCGATCCAGAATTACCGGGGTGCCTCGTTTCCTGACGGGGTCGACCCGATCGAGTTCAGCGGTTCTACGTCGGCGAAGGGAACCTTGACTCGCGTCGGGCGGACTGCCGATATCTCGGTTCAGGTGCGTGCATGGGATCAGCCGGTGCCGCCGTGCTTGGAGGGTCTGGTGGATCGGCGGGAGCATCTCGAAAACGGAACAGTGCTCGACATCGCCGATTTCGAGGACAGAGCCGATTTCGAAGACAAAGACGGTTCGGAAGTCGGGGGCGAGCGCGGAGTCGTCGCGTATCTCGGTGATGGATCCCGGGTTGTTGCCAGCGTCGACACGTCGACCGGAACTTCGTCGGATGCTTCCCCGCTCTTGACGATGGACGAACTGATCGCGTTAGCGACCGCGCCGGGGCTTGCGGTGACTGCGCCGGTTCCAGACTCGACGCCGCCGCCGATGGCATCCTGCTACACCGATTCTGTGAATGCCGGTCCACCTGCGTCGCGCATGGATATCGACCGACTGAATCAGTTGCTCGATGCACGTTGGAAGGATCTCGGCGCGGCAGGCGTCACTTTGGAGCGCCCGCTCGGTTCGTTGGTTCCAGATGATTACGGACAGGGAGGAGTGTGCGAGCGGATCGTCGCCTCGACAGCGGACGGCAGCAGCGATGTCGAAATATCAGTTGGTACCGCTGTGCCGGAACCGGGTGACACACTGACGTTGCCAGGCTCCACCACCGTGACTCGCCTGGTCGATCCCGATGGCTCGGGCGATGACACGGTCCGGGTTGTTCACCCCTCCGGCGAAACAGTAGTGGTGACCCAGTTCGTGACATCGGCTGGCTCCACATCGGCGTCGCCTTTGACAATCGAACAGCTCGAGTTCATCGCAACCACTCCAGGGCTGGTGATTTCGGCTCGGTGACGGTGGTGCTGGCACAATAGTGGCGAATTGTTCGTACCCAGAGACGTCGGAGGCTCAACGAATGGGCGATGCCAGCCCTGCTCGCGGTGACGATTTCTCCACCTGGTTCATCGATCAGTTCTCCGTGTACTGGCAGTCCGGCGGTGGGGCCCGCATCGAAGGACGTATTGCGGGCTATCTGTTGATCAGCGAGTCGCCAGGGGTCAGCGCCGAAGAGTTGGCGCAGGCACTCGGAGCAAGTCGCGGATCGGTGTCCACCTACATTCGTCGGTTGATCGACCGGGGGTTCGTCAAGCTCACGCGCAAGCCTCGGGATCGGACTCACTACTACGTCATGGATTCCGACGTGTGGGGCGGATTCCTCGAAACAGAGCACGTATATCTCGAGAATCAACGCAAGCTTGCGACCGAGGCCCTGCAGTACGCAAACCCCAACGGTCCCGCGTACATTCGTGTGCTCAACATGCGCGATTACATGGGGTGGATCATCGACAATCGCATGCTGAGCAGTGAGTGGATGCGATTCAAAGCTGAACGCGACGGCAAGAAACCCGCGTCCGAATAGGACGCGGGTTTCTCGATCGCACGATGCTGATCTACATCACTTGTTCAGCTTCGCGATTGCCTCGTCGATCATCGGCACGTAGCGCTCGAGCGACCAGGGCACGGTCAGAGGGTTGATCATCGAGGAACCGGTGACGAAGGGCTGTTCGGTCGGAGCGATGACAGTTCCCCGAGCCACAGCGGGGATTGCCTGGTAAGCGGGCTGCGCTTCGATCTCGGCCCGGTTGGCCGGGTCCGAGTAGAAGGTGAAGAGCAGGTCGGACTTGTCGAGGAGGTTTGCGTTCTCGAGGCCGATGACGGCGGAGTCTGTTCCTTCAGATTCCGTCAAGGTGTAGACGACGGGATCCACCTGCAGGCCAAGTGCGCGGACCATGGCCACACGCTGCTCTTCGGCGAAAAAGACGCCGAGGGTTCCTGGGCCCGTGTTGTAGATGAAGGAGAAGCTGACGTCGGCGTAGTTCGGATGTGCTGCAGTCGATTCCGCGAACTGCGACTTGATCTTGTCGATTTCGGCTGTCGCCTTCTCGGATTCGCCCATGGCTTTGCCGATGACGTTGATCTGGTCTTCCCACGTGATGGTCCAGGGGCTCTCGGCGTAGGCGACGGTCGGCGCGAACGCGTTGAGTGAGTCGAACTGCTGCTGTGTGATGCCGGACCACGGGGCGAGGATCAGGTCGGGTTCGAGAGCGATGATCGCCTCGATGTTGAGATCGGTTCCGCCGGTGAACTGCTCTGGCAGTTCGCCACCTTGCTTCGTGACCGCTTCGTGGACCCACGGCAGATACCCGGTGTCGTCGCTGCCCCATGCGTACTTTTCGACGCCGACGGGGATCGTGCCGAGCGCGATTACGGTCTCCGCCGACCCCATGCCGAGAGTCACGATTCGCTCGGGCTTTTCGGTGATGACGGCGTTTCCGAGCGCACTTTCGATGGTGACGGTTTCGAAGTCGCTGCTGCTCGATTCGGTTGCGGTGTCGTTGTTACTGCATCCGCCGATTACCAGGGCGGCAATGACCAATCCACTCAGCGCCACAGTTCGGCGAAGTGAGCGCACACGGGCGTATCGCATGGGGAACCTTCCGTTGTCGATGCGCCGAGGAGTGAGACTCCGACGGATCGCAGCCGACGGCCGGTTCCAGGCGCGTCAGGAAGCATAGGCTAGCCTTTGGCGAAGTTTCAAATCTGCTGAAAGTTCACGAGCCCGACAACGGCGACATGCCTGGGGCCTCGTCGACGTTTGCCGGTCAAGCTCAGCAGCTAGGAACGTCGACGGTAATCTTCGGGTCGTCGACAAGCGGCTGGACCGGTACGCGTGCTTCACCCTCGGCTGTGGGCTCGGTCAGATCGAACTTCAGCTCAACGGTCTGGCCTCGCGGAATGACGGCCCTGGTCATGAATGCCGGGTGGCCCTGTTCGGTTCCGTTGACGGCAAACGAAATCTGCCCGCCCACGGAGACTGCGTCGAGTTTGGCGCCGGTCGTTGCCAGTAGTGTGACTGCAGCCACGTTGGTGCCCTTGGGTAGTCGTCCGGGGTTGTCGACGATCCCGCTGACATATTCGGTCAGGTCGGCGTCGGGCGCGTTGTTTGTCAGTCGAACAGTGACCGTTGTCTTTCGGGTGTCGCCGGTGCACGTCTGGGCTGTGTAGTCGATTTCTCGTGTGAGGTAGTAGTCGAGCTTGTTGCCGGCTTGGTTGTTGATCACCACACCGGCGTACGGCGCCGCATCATCGGGAATGGTGTGCCCGAGGACGGTGTCGGCGAGAACCGATTGTTCGTCGGGGTGAGAGCTCCACACGGCGATTCTGCCCTCGCTGACACCTCTGCCCAGAGCTTCCAGCAGTGCGCTCGGCGACTTGATGTTCCCGGTCATCTTCTCCACGACACGAGCTGCGATTGTCTGCAGATACTGCTTTCGTGCCTTGTTGTCGGAAGGGAAGCGAGCGTACGCAGTCGACTCGGTCAGTTCCACGACGTTGTCGGCGGTGACCGACTCTCCGTCGGGCATCTTGATCGGTCCTACCGCTTCGAGGATGTAACTCAGGGCGATCGGATCGGTCGCTATCGCACCGTCGACCATCTCACCCCCGGACTCCTGTGACCACAGGGACTGCCAGATCTGCGCTGCGTAGGGAAAGTGCGAGCTGAGGTTGCTGTTGCGAGAATCGGTGGTCGGGCGACTGTTTCCGTACAGCTGGTTGAAGTCAGGACCAAGGTCTATCGGTTGATTGTCCAGTGTTAGTTCGGAGTTGGGGGAGAGTGTGTCCACCCGAGCGGCGCCGTCGTCGACTCGGACGATGCCGTATCCACCCAACAGGCCGCCGGTTCCTCGCGCTTCCGCATTGGTCTGGAAACCGATGAAGTAGTTGCGCGGTCCGTCGGTGCCGAGCATTGCCGGTGCGATGCGCGCCGCGGTGGCGGTGTTCGTCAGGAGGGTAGCCAGTTCGCTTGTCTGCGACTGTAATTCTGCTCTGGCATCGTTAACTCGGCCCAGGTACTTCGATTCGGGAACTTCCTGTGCCTGCGACGACAGCAATTCCGCGGCGATAGCTGTTTCGGCCAGTTTCGGTTCCGCTTCGCGTAACGGTGCGAGTGCCAAGCGCCCACCGGGCTGCACCAATTCCGTTGGTGCGAGTGAAGTTCCGGTAGTCACGGCAGGGCCGAGAACGTCACGCGTAAGCCCCTGAACGACCTCGGTCATCTGGCGCGTCGACTCGAACGGCGACCCGATGACGGGAATTGCGGCGGTGATGTTCCAGGGGAGTGAATGGGTGTTGTCGTATGCGGCCGATGCTTCGCGATCGGCTTCCGCCGCGGCAGACTCTGCGACTCCCGTATCTCCGGCCAGGAGAGCGCTCTTCGCCGACTGTGCGTGGTCGCGAGCCGCCTCCAGGTTGTCTTTCGCTTCGTATGCCGTGTACCCGAGCCATGCCACGAAACCGCCCACTACCAGCGTCGTTGCGGTGATCGCGACTGCCGTTCTACGGCTTCGGAGAAAAGCGGCCGCCCCCTTGGTTTCGCGCTCCGGGCCCCTCGGTGGGATGGTGTTGGAGCCGCTCGGTTCAGCCCCGGAATCGTCGTCGGACTTTGGTCCCACCGTGTCGTTGTTCATCCGCTGAAGCTCCTGACGTTTGAGTGCGTGAAAGCTGCGTCGACATGTCTAGCAGTGTTGGCCCAGTGGTGAAAACTTAGACGAGACAGTAGGGTTCGGTTCGGCCGTTCGTGGTGTTCGCTCCCATGGATTCACGTGATCAGCCACCGAACGTTCGTGAAAAACAAGGCTGGTGAAATGTGAGGTGACGGGTTGAGTGCTTTTCCGTTGTCTCGGGCTCAGCTCGCGCTGTGGTTCGCGCAGCAATTGAGTCCGTCAACTCCGTTCGTGGTGGCTCAGTACGTGGAACTACGCGGACCGGTTGACGTCGACGCGCTGATCGAGGCAACGAATACGGCATGTCATGAATTGGAGTCGCCGTTCGTTCGCCTCGTCGCTACCGATGCCGAGCCGGCACAGGTCGTCGATCATTCGATCGTCGACGATCTCGCATACCTCGACTTACGCAGCGACCGCGACCCGGTTCGGCGCGCGAACGAGTGGATGACAGCGGAATACTCACGGCCACTTGACGTGATGTCTGACCGCCTGATCTCGGCAACCTTGCTTCACCTGGCAGATGAGCACTACTACTGGTACTCGCACGCCCATCACCTCGTGCTCGACGGACATGCGGCGATGACACTCACCGCTCGGGTGGCCGAGCGCTATTCGCATCTGGTTCATGGCAAGACGCTGACTCCTTTCGGTGGTCTCGGGGTACGTGCACTGCATGACCTCGACGTCGACTACCGATCCTCGTCGCGGTATCGATCGGACGAGCAGTACTGGACGGAGATGTCCGAAGGCCTGCCCCGCCCGGTTCGCCTCGCCGACGGCGCCGGGCTGACGTCCATGCCGCAGCGCATGATGGTTCGGACGCTGAATCCAACTCTTGCAAAACAGCTTTCGGATGTCGCGACCGAGTGGACTACCTCCGAGGTGGCGGTCCTCGTCGGTGCATTCGCGTCCTATCTCGGTCGCATGACTGATTCCGATGACGTAGTCCTCAGCTTGCCGGTGTCCGGCCGCACCACGGCGACGTCGAAACGGTCAGGTGGGATGCTGTCCAACATCGTGCCTGTTCGTGCGCAACTCGAACGGGATCTGTCGCCACGAGAACTGGTGCGTCAGATCTCGGTTCAGATGACCGGTGCACTACGCCACCAGCGATTCCGCTACGAGGACATGGGCTTCCAGGAAGGTCAGGGCGGATCCCGTGAGGCGGCGGGCCCGGCCGTGAACGTCATGATGTTTCACGAAGCCATTCGGCTCGGCGACGTCGTCGGCGAGTTTCACGTCCTCACATCCGGCCCCACCGAAGACCTGTTCTTCAGCATCTATCCGTCGATCGCGGGGGAGAACGTTCGCCTTTCCTTCGAAGCCAATCCGCACCTCTACAGCGAACGTGACTTGGCGATGCATCATCGTCAGTTCGTTCGGCTACTCGAGGGGTTCCTCGACTCGGCTACCCGTGCGCTCGGTGACCTCCCCATCCTCTCGACGGATGAAGTGAAGGATCTGGTCCCCGCGCTGGGTCCGCGGACGGACGGATTCGCGACGCTCGATTCGGTCATCAGAGGCGGCGCAGGGCAGGGGAGTGCTGTCGCGATCCGCGAGCAAGGTGTGGACGTCACTTACGACCAGCTCGGCGCTCGCGCGGATGCACTCTGCGCCTTGCTCGTGGAGAACGGAGTCGGACGAGGCGACGTCGTCGGGATCCTCACCGAGCGCTCGACCGATTCCGTAGTTGCATTCCACGCGGTAGTGCGGGTTGGTGCTGTCCTTCTTTTCGTGGATCCTCAAACACCCTCCGAGCGTGTCGCTTTCATTCTCGACGACGCCGACGTGTCCGTTGTGGTCGGTGGCGAACTCGTGGACGTGCCGGCTTGGGTGTGCGTCGTTGATCCCAGTGGCGACGAGACCGTCGAAGGGCCGGTGGATCGACGCGTGGGGGCGGGTTCATCTATCGCCGACCTGTCTCTGGACGACACCGCCTACGTGGTCTACACCTCTGGTTCTACCGGGCGACCGAAGGGTGTCGCGGTCACGCACCGAGGCATTGTGCCGTTGCTGCGTTCTCACGCACGGCGTCTGAACATCGATAGTTCCTCCCGCGTCGCGCTCCTTGCAAACACATCGTTCGACGTGGCGATCCTCGAGATTCTGCTTGCACACGGCTGCGGCGCGACCGCAGTGATCGTTCCTCCCGGATTGATCGGCGGAGTGGACCTTGAAGACTACCTGCGGCTTGAGGGTGTCACGCACCTGATCTCGACACCATCTGTTCCGCTGACGATGGATCCTCGGAAACTGCCGGATCTTCGAGTGTTGAACGTCGGTGGCGAGCGACCGCCGGTGGCGCTCGTGGATGTGTGGTCGAGTCATGTCGACATCGTGAATTCGTACGGCCCCAGTGAAGCAACCGTCGCGGCATTCATGAGCGAGCCACTCGAGCCTGGCGGTGATACTCCGATCGGGCGTCCGATCGACGGCGTTGCCGCTGTGGTGTTGGATTCGTGGTTGCGTCCGACTCCGGTCGGCGCCGTGGGGGAGCTGTACGTGATGGGACCAGGACTGGCGCGCGGGTATCTTTCCGCGACGCTGACCTCGGAGCGTTTCGTAGCGGCGCCCTTTGGTGCCACTGGTGCCGGCGAGCGCATGTACCGCACCGGGGATGTCGTGCGATGGAACGATGCCGGTCAACTCGAGTTCTTGGGTCGCTCTGATCAACAAGTCAAGATCCGTGGAGTACGCGTCGAACTGGGCGAGATCGAGGCTGTGCTCCTGTCGACTCCCGGCGTTGCGCAAGCAGCGGTGGTCGAGCGATCCGGGTCGCTTGCGGCGTATGTGACCGTGGCCGAAGGTGCAGCTCATCCGTTGAGCCAGACGATGGTGCTCGATCATCTGGCTTCCCGACTTCCTCGTTCCATGCTGCCGAGTTCGATGACTATTTTGGCAGCATTGCCCGTCACGAGCCATGGAAAGACCGACCGTTCAGCGCTCCCCGAACCGGCGTCGTCCGCGCCGGCCGAGCAGCGCGCGGCGGTCAACCGTCCGATCGAGTACGACGAGGAATTGATTGCCTCGGTGATGGCCGAGGTCCTCGGCGTCGGAGTTCTCGGACCGCACTCCGACTTGTTCGCCTGGGGCGGTAGTTCACTCGACGCCGTGTATGTTGCCGCGCGAGTGAGTTCCGCCCTCGGAAGACGGGTTGGCGTGAGGGACGTGTTCGGTGCCCCGACGCCGGCGCGCCTGGCCCGGGTGATCCGTGCGGGGCGCGCGGAGTGGGTGGAGGAACCCCAGCGCATTTCGGACGACCTCGTCGTGGAAATCGCACCGGCGCAACAACGCCTGTGGTTACTCAACCGTCTGGATCCCCAGTCGTCGGCGTACAACATTGCGTTCGAGGTCGCGTTCAGTGGTGCTCTGGATATCGAGGCGACGAGGGCGGCGGTAGGTGACCTGACCGATCGCCATCTCGTCTTGCGTACTGTTTTCTCGTTCGACCAGAATCACGATGCGTGGCCGATCCAGGTTGCGACCGCGACTCCGGTGACTCTGATCGAGGTTGCGTCCGAGGATTACGAGGCTGCGTCAGCGGATTTGGTTGCGGCGGGTTTCGACCTGGCGACCGATGCGCCTCTTCGCTTGATCCTCGCCTCCGGCAGCGACGCCGACCACCGCATGACCGTGGTTGCCCATCACGTCGCCCTGGACGGCCTTTCGTTCGCGACGATCGTCTCGGACCTCGTCGCGGCGTACGACGCTCGCGCCGACGGACGGTCGCCGATCTGGCCTTCGCCCGCTCTCGACTACCGCGACTATTCCGCTTGGCACAGAACCATTCTCGGTGATCCCGCGGATCCACAGAGCTTGGCAGGACGCCAGCTGGAATTCTGGTCCGACACACTCGCCGGTGTTGATCCGACTCTTGCGCTTCCCGTGGACAGATCCCGCCGGCCGGACCAACCGTCGTCGGCGCGGGACGTGGCGTTCGAGTTGCCCTCACCTATCCATGCGGCGCTGAACGAGATCGCTCGCGCGCACGACTGCACAACCTTCATGGTGTTGCACGCCTGCCTTGCGATCGCACTGAGCAAGATCACCGGTGCGTCCGATGTGGTCATCGGGACCCCGACCTCCGGACGAACGCATCCTTCGTTCGACGGTGTCGTCGGTATGTTCGTCGGGACCGTCGCGCTGCGAACGCTCCTTCGCGGCGGAGACACGTTCGGTGAGTTCTTGACTCGGGTGCGCGAGGTTGATGTGGCGGCCCTGTCCAATGCCGACGTTCCGTTCGACTGGGTGGTCGACCGTGCGGTCGGTGGGGGCGTAGGTGAGAAGAATTCCTTCCTCCGAGTTGTTTTCGCTGTCGATCCGGTAGCGCCCGACTCCGAGATCGCGATGGGAACTTTGACGGCGCACGGCACTCCGCTACCTCCGGTCCACCCTCGCTTCGACCTCGAAGTGACGGTGCGCGAGGATCGTACGATTGACGGAGACGCGAGCGGTGTTCGCGGCACTTTCCGATATGCCGCCGATCTGTTCGATGCAGGCACCGTGCAGAGCTGGGTCGAGCGGCTTCGTCGAGTATGTGACTCGATTACCGAGAACTCGTCAATCATGCTGCGTGACATCGATGTTCTCAGTGTTGCGGAACGCGAAGAATTGTCGGCTCGGGTGCCGACGCCTTCGATTGTCGCGCAGTCGCTGCCTGACCTCTTCGGGGCCGTCGCAGCCCGGCATCCGAATGCAATCGCGGTGTCGAGTGGCGATACTCGCGTCACCTATGAAGAGGTGCGAGTTCGTTCGGAGGGCCTTGCCGCTGTCTTGATCGATCGAGGAATTCGAGTCGGTGATCGCGTGGCGGTCGCCCTGCCTCGATCGGTCGACCTCGTCGTAGCCATCATCGCTGTCGTTCGCGCGGGCGCGACGTACGTCCCGATCGACTTGCAGTATCCCGACGCTCGTATCCACTACGTACTTGCCGATGCAGGCCCGAAAGCGATTCTGTCGACGGACGAATCAGCTGGGCGGTTCGTTGGGTACGAGCAACCTGTCATCTTCGTGGACGAGACGACTGACGCTACGGCCGACTGGCCCGTTGCACAGTCGGAGTCCGCCGCCTACGTGATCTACACTTCCGGATCAACCGGAGCTCCCAAAGGCGTAGTGGTGTCTCAGGACAACGTGTTGGCGCTGCTCGCCTCGACCCGAGAGATCTTCGACTTCAACGCCGAAGATGTGTGGACGATGTTTCATTCGTACGCATTCGACTTCTCGGTCTGGGAGATGTGGGGTTCGTTGACCACTGGCGGATCCCTCGTGATCGTGGACGGTGATGTCGCGCGCTCACCCGAAAGATTCGCGAATCTGATTGTGCGGGAACGAGTGACCGTTCTCAATCAGACCCCGGCCGCCTTCTATGCGTTGGCGGAAGTCACGCAGGAAATGCTGCTTCCGCTCCGGACGATTGTTTTCGGCGGTGATCGCCTCGACGCCGGGCGCGTGGAGGCTTGGTTCGATCGGCACCCGGACGTGCGGGGCGTCAACATGTTCGGAATCACCGAAACCACAGTCCATGTCACCAGTTTCGATCTTGTCCCCGGTGACGAGACTGTCTCGCCGATCGGGTCCCCACTACCAGGGTTGCGCAGCTACGTACTGGACGCGTCGTTTAAGCCCGTCCCTCCGGGATCTGTCGGCGAACTGTATGTTGCGGGTCCGCAGGTGGCCGAAGGCTACTTGGGTCGACCCGCGATGACGTCTTCGCGATTCGTGCCTGAACCCGGATTCGATGGATCACGGATGTACCGCAGCGGCGATCTGGTCCGTTGGCGAGCCGGCCGACTCGAATATGTTCGCCGCGCCGACGGTCAGATGGCACTGCGCGGTTACCGCATCGAACCGGGCGAGGTCGAATCCGCGCTGTTGGCTCACACGTCGGTGGAGCAGGCCGCGGTAGTGGTGAGAGAACTCGACAGCGGGCCGACTTTGGTCGGTTACATCACCCCGGGGAGCGGACACGACCTCGACGGCGTCTTGCGGACTGCTCGTTCGTTGCTGCCCGCGCACATGGTTCCGTCGGCTTTGATGGTGCTCGCGTCATTACCGGTCACGATCAACGGCAAAATCGACCGAGCATCGTTGCCGACCCCGGTGTCTCTCACGCAGCCGACTCGGCAGTCGCGAGACTTCTTCGAGCAGACAGTCGCAGCTATTCTGAGCGATTTGATGGAAGTTCCGCATGTCGATCCGGTCCGGAACCTCTTCGATCAAGGCGCCAATTCCTTGATCGCCACTCGTCTTTCGTCGCGTCTGAACTCCGCCCTGGGCTGCAACCTCGACGTCCGCGATGTGTTCGAGCACCCATCCGTCGATCAGCTCGCAGACATCGCTGCTGCGCGGATAGGTGTAGGGCGAACCGGCGCGGAGCACGCGTCTGACGTGTCCTTGGGGCCTCGTTCGGACAACAAGGAAGTGCACCTGTCAGCTTCCCAGCATCGAATGTGGATTCTGAATCAGTTGGATACAGACTCCGCCGGATACAACATCCCGATCGTGCTGCGCTTGGCAGGCGAGCTGGACGTGGTTGCGGCCGAACTGGCAATTCGTGACGTGATCAATCGCCATCGCACTCTGCGGACCGTGTACCCGGTTGTCGGCGGCGGCCCGGTTCAGACGGTGCTCGACGCCGAGGATGCGCTTCCGGCCTTTCAGCTCGAGGCACTCGACGGCGGTGACGCCGAGAATTGTGTAGCAGAACTGGTGGGTTCGGGCTTCGATGTCACCGTTGATCCGCCCGTACGTGCGGCACTTCTCCAGGTTTCACCTGTCGAGCACATCCTGGCTGTCGTCGTCCATCACATTGCCGCCGACGCTCGATCACTCGAATTGTTGGTCCGCGACTTCACTGCGGCGTACATCGCCCGCTCGGCGCAGCACGCTCCGCAGTGGTCGCCGCTCGCGCTCGAATACTCCGATTACAGTGCATGGCAAAGGGAATCGGGGATTCCCGAGACGGTACGCAGCTACTGGATGCAGGCTCTCGAAGGACTTCCCGAGCAGGTGACGCTTCCCCTCGATCGTCCACGTTCGACGTTCGCCCGTGCGTCGAGCTGTCGGGTGGAGATCTCAGGTTCGGTACGAACGGGCCTTCAGACACTCGCACGATCGAACAACGCGACCATGTTCATGGTTGTACACGCCGCTCTCGCGGCGCTGTTGGCGAGGTACAACGGTAGCAATGACGTAGCTGTCGGCACTGTTGTGTCCGGACGCGTCACACCTGAACTCGACGAGCTGGTCGGCATGTTTGCCGGCACGATTGTTCTTCGAACCGAAGTCGATCCGTCGAACTCGTTCGGCCGGTTGGTCGAGCAGGTTCGTCAGCGTGACGTAGCGGCGTTCGCGCACGCAGAGATGCCCTTCGAATCGCTGGTCGATCTGATCGACCCACCGCGATCGCGTTCGCGACATCCGTTGTTCCAGGTGGCGCTCTCGTTCCGAACTGCTGAGACCGCCGCGTGGTCGATACCATGGCTGGACATCACACAGATTGCTCCTGAAGTCAGGCACGCAAATTTCGATCTGCAGGTCAACGTCACGGACGAGGGGGTCGGGGGCGAACTCGGTCTCGAATTCGTCTACAACGCTGATCTATTCGATGATCTGACGGTATCGAGCTTTGCGGGCCGGTTCGAGCGCTTCCTGAATCAAGTGTCTGTCGACCCGAATGTCGCCGTAGGGCAAATCGACCTGTTGGACAGTGCGGAACGAGCTCTTCTCGTCCCCGCACACGGCGCGGTCGACCGGCCTGATCGATCTCGACTTTCCGGTACGACACTTGCCTCCATGCTGCGCTTCGGCGTCGAATCCGCCCCGGACGCTGTGGCGGTCGAGGGTGAGGGCAACACACTGACTTACCGGGAACTCGATGCCCAGTCGGATGTCGCAGCCGACGAGTTGCGCTCCCGGGGAGTTGGAGTCGACCAGGTCGCTGCTTGGACTGCAGATCGGTCGATTGCGTCGATCGTGCAACTGTGGGCAATCGCGAAGGTCGGTGCAGCTCCGGCATTGACGGACCCGGAACAGCCGCAGGCGCGAGTACGCGATGTCCTCGAAACACTGGGCACCGGAGCAATCGGCGGCCGCAACGCTGGTGGTGAAGACGCTGGTGGTGAAGACGCTGGTGGTGAGAAGGTCACCGACTCGGTGCGCGAATATTCCGAGAACCTGGCGGCCTACGTAGTTTTCACGTCAGGAACGACCGGAACCCCCAAGGCTGTGGTCGTGACCAACGGCGGGCTCGGTGTGATCGCCGAAGACCTGCCCGGTCGATTCTCGGCTGGGCCAGGTTCTCGCGTATTCCATCGCGGAGCGCCAGGATTCGACATGACGTTGCTCGAGGTGCTCATCGCGAGTGCGTCCGGGGCCACGCTCGTTCTGGCGAAGAACGAAGAACTGTTCGGCTCGGGACTCGCATCAGCACTGAGGCGCGAGCGAATTACTCATCTGTGCGCCACACCTACTGTCGTCGCCTCGATCGGCGACCCTTCGCTGCCGGACCTTTCCACGGTGATGTTCGGGGGCGAGCGACTCGGCGGCGCGTTGGCGAAGCGCTGGCAAGCCGGACGCCGAGTCATCAACGGATACGGACCTGCCGAGTCGACCATGTATTCGCTTGCTACCGAACCACTGTCGATCGAACAACTGTCGGCTGACACTCACGACGGATCGATCGGGTATCCACTGGCCGGGGTCGACGCCGTCGTGCTCGATGATCGACTCGAACCGGTGCCGCCGAGAGTCGCCGGCGAACTGTATCTCTCAGGTCGAATGCTCGCTCGCGGTTACGCCGGCCAACCGGCCCGAACTGCGGAACGATTCGTGGCAACCGGTTCAGGCGCCCGGATGTACCGGACCGGCGACCTGGTGATGTGGAAGCCGGAAAGCCCCAAATCCGAGGGAAATACGTATCGCCTGCATTATCTCGGGCGAACCGACGTGCAGGTGAAGGTCAACGGTGTCCGGATCGAACCGGGTGAGATCGAGGCAGTCATTCAGTCTGTCGCGAACGTCGACTTCTGTGTCGTCGGGGTTCGGTCGGCCGAAGGTGGAAGTCCTCTGTTGGTCGCCTACGTGAGAAGCTCAGGTGCCGAAAGAGTTGACACTGGTCAACTTCGCGCTGCCGCCGCAGAAGTCCTTCCGACGTACATGGTTCCGCATGCCATCGTCGACATCGAGGGCGAGCTTCCGATGCGGAACGGAAAGGTCGACTTCGCCCGTCTCCCGTCTCCGACACTGGATGCTTCCCGTGCAGAGGGGCCGGCCACCGCCACCGAACGTGTTGTAGCCGGAGCTTTTGGTTCCGTCCTCGGTGGGAATGAGGACGACCGCGACGCAGACTTCTTCTCGCTCGGGGGCAACTCGCTGTCGGCCGCGGAGGTTACCTCGCTCTTGAGTAGTACTCTGGGGCTGGTTGTTCCGCTCAGGACCGTATTCGAGCATCCAACAGTTGCGGCGTTGGCAGCCCGGCTCGATTCGCTCGAGCAGAACGACTCGGTGACCGATCTTGTCCGACTGGAACCGCGCCGCGACCCCACGCCCGCACCCCTGTCACGAAACCAGCGTGCGATGTGGGTACTGAATCAGCGGAACACGGCGAGCGGCGCGTACAACCTGCCGATCTGCATCGAGATCGACGGTGAACTCGACGCGGCCGCGCTGCGTCAGGCAGCAACGGATCTTGTCGGTCGTCATGATGTCCTCAGAACCCGGTATCCGGGCACTCCACCGGTTCAGGTCGTGGATCCTCCGACCTCCGTGACAATGGAAACGCGGCTGGTCGCCGACATCGAGGTCGAGGTGCTGCTGCGAGAGTTCGGCTCGCGTGGTTTCGATGTAGCGGCAGACCTGCCGGTGCGCTGGATGCTGCTCCAGGTGTCACCGGTCAGGCACGTTCTGGCAGTGAGCTTTCATCACATCGCAGTCGACGGGGTGTCGATGCGAACGGTGGTCGGCGACCTGCTGACCGCGTACGGCAAGCGACGAGCTGGACTGGATTCGCAATGGTCTCCGTTGCCGATCCAGTACGGGGATTTTGCCGCGTGGGAGGCAGCACGTGATGTTTCCCCTGTCGTCGAGCAGTTCTGGCGCCGAACGCTCGACGGTGTGACATCTGTGTCTCCGCTGACGGTGGATCACTCCGATGGCGGGCCGGATACCTTAGCGCAGCGAGTGAACTTCGTGATACCAGCCGTCATCACCTCGGCACTGCAGGCGCGAGCCGACCGATTGAAGGTTTCGCTGTTCGCGGTGGTTCATGCGGCGTTGTCGGTGGTGCTTGCCAAGCTGAGTGGAAATCCCGATGTCGTGATCGCGACAGCTGTCGACGGACGGCGGGCGCCTCAGCTCGACGGCGTGGTCGGCATGTTCGTGGATACGGTGCCTCTTCGCCTTCGGATCGACGGGGACGTGCCGATCGATCTTCTGTTGGGTGCAGCTTTCGATGCTGATGTGGCAGCGTTCGAAAACAGCTCTGTTCCTGCCGAGTTGGTTGGTGAGCTGCTCGGTGGACGAACTCCCCAGATTGCGCTGGGTCTGCAGAACTTCGCGATCCCTGCCGTGGAGGTTTCCGGCCTCACGATTGAGGCTCGCGAAATCGAGACCGCGACAACGAAGTTCCCCATGCATGTCTCGCTCGCACCCGCTGACGACGGTTCATTGACCGGAGCGCTCATCTATGCCGCGAGCGCATTCGATCCTTCGAGCGCCGACGCGGTTACCCGACAGCTGTCGAGAGTGCTCACCTCGATTGCCGAGGATGTACCAGTACTCGTTTCGGATCTCGCGGTGGGCGCGGCGCCCAGTTGGACTGCTGCCGAAGTCGATTCGTCCCGCACACTGACCGAGATCTTCGCCGCCACCGCGGCGCGATTCCCGAACAACATTGCTCTCGACGACGGACACCGCACGGTGACGTATGCCGAACTCGACTCTGCCTCGGATGCCCAAGCCTGGGAACTGGTGGCTCGGGGAGCAGGACCGGGTGCCGTGTACGAGATTCCGGCGGTACGGACTATCGCGTACCTGGTCCGAATGTTGGCGATCTCGAAAACGGGCGCGGCATTCGTGCCGATCGACCCCGACCTGCCACCGGCACGTCTGAAGCAGCTGCGCACAGTCCTCTCCGATCGCAGCCCTGTTCCCGGTCGGCAGTATCCGGATTCAGTCGCGTACGTTGTTCACACGTCCGGGTCGACCGGTGAACCGAAAGGCGTTGCAGTCACACACCGAGGACTGGGCCTGCTGACCGACGATGCTGTCCGCAAGTACGGCGTGACTTCGGACTCGGTTGTGCTGCACGGTTACAAACCGACGTTCGATGCAGCAATCCTCGAGATGATGTTGGCGATCGGCGCCGGGGCTACCTTGGCGGTCGCTCCTCGGGAGGCTTTCGGCGGAAGGGCACTCGAAGAATTCGTCGCAGAACGCGGCGTCACTCACATGTTGTCCACTCCAGCCGTACTCGACACGATGGCTCCGGAGCGGTTCGATTCGCTCGAGGTGGTGGCAGTCGGTGGCGATGTGCTCTCACCTTCCACCGCGCGTGCGTGGAGTCGCCGCGCGCGAATGCTCAATGCGTACGGACCGACGGAATGCACGGTGGTCACCACTGTCGCCGAAGTGGATCATCGGGTCACCATCGGAGTCCCGCTCGCCGGAATCGGTGCAGAGGTGCTCGATACGCGACTGCGTCCGGTGCCGTGGGCCGGGATCGGTGAGTTGTACGTCAGCGGGCCCGGGCTTGCGATGGGCTATGCCGGAGATCCTGCCGGCACCGCCACGTCGTTCATCGCAGCACCCGGTGGGCACCGCCGTTATCGGACCGGTGATCTGGTTCATCGCCGCACGGATGACACGCTCGGATTCGTCGGACGCTCCGACCGTCAGATGAGCGTGCGAGGAATCCGCGTCGAGCCCGCCGAAATCGAATCAGCTCTGCGTCGGTGCACGGGCGTCGAGGCTGCGGCGGTTGTCCTCGTCGACGACATTGCGGTTGCATGTGCGGTCGGCGATGGTGTGGAGGCGGATCAGCTGACAATCGAGTTGGCCGCGATGTTGCCTGCGTATCTGATGCCCGGCCGCGTGGTCGTATTGGAGTCGATCCCGCTCACGACGAACGGAAAACTGGACGCAGATGCGTTGCGGCGCCATGTGTTCGAGAGCCAGGCGCCCGATGCAGCAGTGACGGTTTCGGAGGAACTCGTCACCGCTGTCATGTCGGAACACGTGTCCGGAAGTTTCGGCGCTCTGCACAACCTGTTCGAATCAGGTGGTGATTCGTTGGCCGCGGCAGCGGTGGCAGGTCGACTCGCCTCGATCTTCGCGCGGGATGTGCCTGTTCGCGCCGTCTTCGACAATCCGTCGCCGCGAGCGATGTCTCAGTGGCTGTCGGCGAGCGCGTCCGATGGCAAACGCCGCGAACTGACTCGACGTGATCCCGGCAAGCCGGCCCCGCTGGCGCCCTCGCAACAACGACTCTGGCTGATCAATCAGCTTCAGCCGGAATCGACTGCGTACAACCTGACGTTTGCAGCGGTCCTGGCAGACGACGTCGATCGTTCGGTCTTGAGCAGCGCGCTCAGCGACGTCGTCGATCACCATGCCGTTTTGCGAACTGTCTGTGTTCCGGGTGAATTCGGTCCGGAACAACTTGAAATGGACTCTGTTGCATTCGATCTCACTGCGGTACACGTCGGCGAAATCCGTGCGAGCGCTTCGGCATTCGCGACTGTGCCGTTCGATCTCGAACGAGATGTTCCGTTCCGTGTGCGTGTGTTCACCGAAAAGGCAGGAGTCGACTCTGCAGGACTGACGGTCCTGGTCATAGTTGTTCACCACATCGCGATCGACGGAGCGTCGATGGGCCCGATCCTGACCGATTTCGTGGCAGCCTTCGAGGCCAGGTCGGCAGGTCTTCCCTGGGATCGCTCGTCGGGGGAGATCAGCTACGGCGACTACAGTTTCTGGGCGAGAGAGAGCTTGGGTGACCCCGAGGATTCTCTCAGCATGGCCCACCGGCAACTCGACTACTGGTCGGACGCACTTTGTGGCGTCGAGGATGTGTTGGCTCTACCCGTCGACAACCCCCGGAGTCCCGTGTCTTCACGATCCGAGGAGATGGTGACGGAAGTCCTCGACGGCGCCACCTACGACGCGTTGTCGGCGTTGGCTCGTTCGCATGGTGTCACGGTATTCATGGTCGTCCACAGCGTGATTGCCGTGCTGCTCGCTCGCGAGTGCGTCACGGACGACGTCGTGGTGGGAGCAGCTGTGAGTCTGCGGAACGATCCGGCGCTGCTGAGCGTCGCCGGAATGATGGTGGGTACTGTCGCATTGCGCACGAGGATCAACTCCACCGATCGCTTCGCTGCTGTTCTGGACGAGGTTCGCCGTGTCGATCTGGAAGCAATGGCGAACGCGGACGTCTCGTTCGACGACGTCGTTGCGAAGGTCGATCCGCCGCGCAGGATGAACGAGCATCCGCTGTTCACGGTCATGCTGGCGTACCGGCGAGCGCTGGAGTTGCCGCAGATCGACGGCATTACCGTCTTCGACATCGAGAATTCAGGGGCGTCGACCGGTTACGACTTGACGTGGGACCTGGTCGACACCGGTGACAGTCTGACTATTCGATTGCTGTATGCGACGGACAAGTTCCGCGAGTCGACCGCGGAACTGTTCATGCAGCGGGTGAGACGTATCGCCGAATCAGTGACCGCGGAACCCGAGATTGTGATCGGGGAGATCGAACTGCTGTCCGGACTCGAACGCTCGGCGCTGACTGCTGCGAATCCTCGCCACGTCGAACCTCTGACGATTGCCGACATTTTCGAACGCGCTCTGCGTCAGGCGCCCGACGGCGTCGCGCTGGAAGAGAACGGCAGACGCTGGACTTACCGCGACCTGCACGAGGAGTCGTCGCACTGGACACGCGAGTTGGTGGTCCGAGGAATCGGACCCGACGACGTGGTGGCCGTTGCGCTCGGGCGCGGGCATCTGTGGATCGTTGCGTTGTGGGCAGTAGCGCGTGCAGGCGCAGCGTGGCTGTCGCTCGATCCGGCGCTGCCGACAGCGCGCCGGCAGACGATGGTCGAGGAATGCGGTTCGGTTGTCGGTTTGACAGCGGGAGGTGCATCCGAGAGTTTGCCCGAGTGCGTCGAGTGGGTGGCGATGGACGAATCCCGCACTGCTGGTGGCGCTGCCGAGGTATCGGCAACGCCGGCTCACCCCGACAACCTCGCCTACGTCATCTACACGTCGGGTTCCACGGGAAGACCCAAGGGCGTGGAGGTTTCACACCGCGGAATCATGAACGTCTGCACCGCACACGCCGAGATCGCCGAGCTCGAGCGTGGCCCCCGAGTCCTGCAATTGGCGTCGTCGACCTTCGACGCGTCGGTGATCGAGATCCTTCTCGCGGCTGCAGGGTGTGGAACGCTGATTCTGACTCCCGACTTCGTCTACGGGGGAGAAGAACTCACGAATCTGCTGATAGCCGCCGACGTAACACATCTGATCGTGACGCCGACGGTCCTGGCGACAGTCGATCCGGATGCAGTGCAACCGTTGATCGTCGAATCGATGGGGGAGCCGCTCTCTGCGCGCCTTGCGTCGGCGTGGTCACCCCGACATCGCATCGTCAACGGATACGGACCGACCGAATCAACGATCGCGGCATCGATTTCCGCACGGATCACTGACGCGGACGTCACTGTCGGCACTCCAGTCCCTGGTACGACAGCATTTGTTCTCGATCAGAGGCTCCGACCGGTTCCGGATGGCGTTGCGGGAGAACTGTTCCTCGCCGGTGAGAATGTGGCACGGGGGTACGTCGCTTCCCCGGCTCTGACTTCCGAGCGCTTTGTTGCCAATCCTCATGCGGTGGGGACTCGGATGTATCGCACGGGTGACCTCGTGCGTCGTAGGCGTCACGACCGAGCGCTCGAGTACCTGGGTCGCAACGACGCGCAGGTGAAGGTGCGGGGTGTCCGCGTGGAACCGGCGGAGGTCGACGCGGCTCTGTCAAGCCATGGAGCAGTGGCCTTCTCGGTAACCGTTGTCTGTGACGACGGGCACGGATCCGCTGAGCTCCGTTCGTATGTGACGTTGGCGGAAAACGGTTCGGCGACGGAATCGGAGCTTCGCGGGTTCGTCTCCGGCCTGCTGCCGAAGCACCTGCTGCCTTCGTCGGTGACGATAGTGGGCGAGGTACCGTTGCTCGCTTCGGGGAAGATAGACGCAGCGGCACTTCCTGCTCCTTCACCGCAGCCAGGGTCGAGTGTGGATCGACCCATCTCGGATACCGAACGTCACGTGGCACAGGCATTCGAGGGCGTGACCGGCGCGATATCGGTCGGCCGCTACGACGACTTCTTCGAGCTCGGCGGGACATCGATGGGTGCAGTTCGAGTGGCTACGCGCTTGCGTGAGAGCCTGAACAGGGAATTCCCGGTTCAATGGATTTTCACCGACCGAACTGTGGCGGAGCTTGCCTCTCGGATGGATCTCGTTCATGCCGATGTCTTCGAGGGTGATTCGCTTCGTTCGGATCCGCTGGACACGGTCGTCATGCTCGGAGGCGACCCCGATGACCAACGGCCGCCGTTGTTCTGTGTGCATCCGGTCAGCGGAATTGCCTGGTGCTACGCCGGACTCGTCGGTCAGCTGCGGGGTCGACGGGTGTACGGCATCCAGGCAACGGGAGCAGGTGAATTGCCAGGCACGGTGGCGGAGTTGGCGTCGGGGTACGTCGATGCCGTACGGACGGTGCAGCCGTCGGGTGAATACCATCTACTGGGTTGGTCTGCCGGCGGAACGATCGCGCTCGAGATGGCGAGCCAGCTCGAAGAGGCCGGCGATCTGGTCGGTTCGGTTGTCATGCTCGACGCGCTGTTACCGGAGATGATGCCATCGGTACAAGCGGCTCCGAAACCTTCCGAACTGTTCGCGCAGATCGGGCTATCCGAGGTTGAAACTGAAACTGCAGCACTGACTTTCACAGACGTTGCGACAGAGATCCGAAGGCAGACCGGTATGGATTTCCTTTCCGATACGGTACTCGAATCCGTAGTGGGTCGGGTGGAAAAACTGTCGCGAATCGTTCGGGACCACACGCCGAGGCACTATTTCGGGTCAGTGGAACTGTTTGTGGCGCAGCATGATCTGCCTGAACATCGTCACCTGGTCGAAAGGTGGTCCGAACTGGTGGGGCCGTTGCGGGCGTACCTGGTCGACTGCTCCCACTCGGAAATGTCGAGCACTGAGGTGTTGGCGGAGGTCGCCCAAGTTCTCGTCGGCTATCTCGAAGGTGTCGATTCGGATTCGAAGGATCGCAATCATACTGGGGTGCAGTAGATCTAACGGGCCGGGACTTTGGTCCGGAATTGTCACTCCCGTGGTCCCCTTGCTTCAGTTCCGCAAGTGGAATCGGTAGCATTTCCCTTGTGGCAGTAAGCCATTCAGAAACTATCTCCGGAGGATCGTATGTTGGGTTCCCTTTTTTCCATCAGCTCTGAAATCGGTGTTCCGTCCGTCGACGCGCTCTTCGAGGCTGCTCGGACCATCATCGGCGCGCTCTTCGGCCTGAGCTGACACGTCGCAGCGACCTTCCCCCGCGGTGAAGAAAGTCCCTGTTCTCCGACAAGGAGGACAGGGACTTTCGTGCAGCCTGCAGGTGCGTTTGCGTGGCGGTGAGTGGGTGACCTACCGGCCGTTCTGTTGATACGCGATCGCTGTCAGCGATCCGACTTCGTCGTTCACGTCTGCGGTGCTGGTGAGCCCGATCTTGTGGGTCGACTGCCCGGGAGCTTTGGCCGTGACAAGAAGTTCGGATTCGGGGGCCTCGACAAAACGTAGTCCGAGGTCGACTCGGGCCGTGGTGGCCGCTGCGATGGCGGCGAATTGGCGAGCGCGAATGAAGGGCGTGTAGGTTCCGCGGCCTTCGACCCGAACATCGGTTCCGAGTTCTTCGATCAGACGTCGGGCTGCATCGAAGATCGGCCGCAGTGCCGCCTTCGGGCCGCTGTACTGCTGGTCGATGTATTGCTCGACGGTCGGCTCCACCCATCCGGACTGTTCGGCAGTCTCGAATGCAATTGCCCACTGCGAATTCTGCGGCACACCGGCTCTGCTTTCAGCCACTTGCGCACTTCGTTCTGATCGAGCGGGTCGACCCCGGACGTCCGTACGGCCTCAACCCATTCTTCGAGGGTGCGCCCGGTACGGTCGCGCATGGACGAGGTGACTGCGGCCATCATGTCGGAGGGTTCCATGTGTCTGTTCTACCGGTTGTCGCTGGTCTTCCGGTTGTCGCTGCTCTCTCGGTTCTCACGGTGCACGGGTAGCTCGCTCAGTCGATGCCGAGCATCGTCTTGAACGCGCGCACGCCGGTCACTTCGACGGGATACGGCGGTGCGACAAAATCTTCGCGGCTGAGGGTGAAGAGACGACGCACGGTCATGCGACCGTCGGCAGCCAACTCCTCTACTGTGCCGTCTGCGCGGTACCCGACTTTGGTGGACACCGTGATCGAGGCGGGGTTGTCCGTGAATGCCGATGACACGACGCTTCGTGCACCCAAAGAGTCGAATGCGAATGCGCAGATTGCCTGTCGGGCGAGAGTGCCGACACCCCGGCCTTGGAACCCGCGTCCAATCCACGAGCCGGTTTCACCGGTACGACTGGTAGGAAAGTCCGTCGCGGCGAACGCCTGGCAGCCGACGATTTCTCCGTCGACGACAATGGCTGTTTCGAATTTCCAGTCGGTCATGGTCATCGCTCCGCGGACCGACCAGTGGTATTGGATGAATCTTCGCGACACTTCGTCGGGAGTGCCCACCGTCCAGGGGACGAGAAACGGCATCTGTTCGGCAGGGTGAATGCCGGCTCGGACCAGCGCAGTGAGTTCGGGGAAATGATCGTCGCGCACAGGGAGCAAGGTGACGGGCCCACACGTGATCGTGACTCCGTACGGAGGCCAGATCTCTCGCAGTGGGTCAACCATCGTCTTCAGACCTTCGTTTCGTGTGCGAATCGGGTCACAGTCTGGCATGCCAGGCCCGTCCGAGTGAGCGACTTCTGGTCATCGGGATTCTTTTGCCCTCGCGGTACGAAGTCGTGACATTAGTGTGTGGACGGTGACTACAGACAAACCGGTACGTCTTCGTGAAGGTAGATCGCCCGACAGGCTTTCGCGTGGTGTGGTGGCCGGATACGCAGCGGGAAGTGTCGGTACGGGTGGATTCGGTGTTCTGCCAGGTCTGGTACTGGCGTACTACCTGACCGACACGCTCGGCGTTGCCGCGGCGCTCGCGTCCCTTGTGGTCATTGTCCCGAAAATCGCCGACGTCCTGATCGATCCGCTGATCGGGTCGATCAGCGACCGAAGCTCTCATCGAACCGGTACGCGAGTGCCACTCATGCTCGCAGGCGCTCTGGGACTGCCGTTGCTCTTCATTCTCACGTTCTCGGCCCCGGTGTCGGCCGGCCCAGGAGTCGGGGCGATGTGGGTGCTCGTCTTCTTCCTGCTCGCGGCGAGTGCCTACAGCCTCTTTCAGGTTCCATATATCGCGTTGCCGACCGAGTTGACCGGCGATTACCACGAGCGCACTCGGTTGGTATCGGTTCGAATTGCGGTGTTGGCCCTGACAATTCTGGTCATCGGCGCCGGCGGACCCGAGCTCCGCGATGCTGCCGGAGGCGGAGCACGCGGTTATCTGGTCATGGCGATCGGGGTGTCGGCGCTGATGTGCGGGGCAATGATCTGGGCAGTTCGCGGAGCCGCGCGCCACACGGTGACTCACGCGGACGCGCCGGTCGGCTCGTTGCTCTCGCAGTACCGGGACGGGTTCGACGCGATACGACGTACCCGCGCGTTCCGATTGCTGGTCAGCGTCTTCGTGCTCCAAGCTCTTGCCACCGCCGTGATGTTGGCGGGTGCGCAATATCTGGCGACCTATGTGATGGGCAACGAAGGTGCGCTCACCGGTCTTTTCGTTGCACTCGTCGGACCAGCTCTCGTCGTCATGCCGCTGTGGTACCGGTTCTCGCATCGGTACGGAAAGCTTCGCGGTTACGTGGTGTCTTCGGTTCTGTTCGTTGTCGCCACGGCGTTGTTGACGCTTGCGGCTGTCGACGCGGGTTCGTGGATCTACGGTGCCGTCGCGCTTGCCGGCGTCGGCTACGCCGGCATGCAGGTGTTCCCGCTGGCGATGCTTCCGGACGTCATCGAGGACGACGCGCGAATCGGTGGGCGCCAACGCGGTGGTTCGCTCAGTGGTATCTGGACCGCCGCGGAAACCGCAGCCCTTGCCCTGGGACCCGCGGTGTTCTTGGGTGTACTCGCGGTGACCGGCTTCGTCTCGAAAACTGCGGGCGAGACTGTCGTGCAACCGGAATCGGCGCTGACCGGAATTGCCCTCGGCTTCTCGGTCGTGCCGGCGATCCTGGTTGCGATCAGCCTGGTCGTATTGCGGAATTACCGCACCGAACAAGAATCCACTCACGAGAACGAAAGGTGAACGATGAGTTTCACTCGGGTCGAGGAACTTCAGGGCAAGATCGTCGAGAGCGCAAACCTCGAGAAGAGGGCGGCCGACATCTTGACTCGGTTGCGTTCGCTTCGCGAGCAGGACGCTCCGACGCACGGAGGCCGGGTTCTGTCGTACGTGTACGACAGCGGCCTCGCAGCGCTCGACGAGTTGGCAGCGGACGCAGCTCGATTGGTTCAGCCGGTCAACGGTCTCGACCCGACGGTGTTCCCGTCCACCGCGGTGATGGAGCGTGAGTTGGTTGCGTTCGCACGCGAGTTCCTCCATGGAGCTTCAGACCCAGCCGCAGATACAGACGCCGGAGGCGTAGTCGTCGGCAATGTCACCAGCGGCGGAACGGAGAGTTGTGTGTTGGCCGTCAAGGCAGCTCGCGACTTCCGTGGGCTCCCGCCGGGTGAGGGTTCGCTGGTTCTTCCGACCACCGCGCATGCCGCTTTCCACAAGGCAGCTCACCTGCTCGGACTGGAACTGATCCTGGTACCAGTAGATCCCACGTCGGGGCGCGTCGGCGCACAAGATATTGCGACGGCAGTTCGGAAAGACACGGTCTTGATCGTCGTCTCCGCGCCCAGCTACCCGTTCGCGGCGCTCGACCCGATCGCCGATGTCGCGGAAGTTGCTCGTGCACATTCGATTCCACTGCATGTCGACGCCTGCATCGGTGGGCTTGCGTTGCCGTGGTGGGGTGATCTGCCACCCTGGGATTTCCGGGTGCCCGGGGTCACCAGCATGTCCGTCGACTTCCACAAGTACGGATACTCGCCCAAAGGCGTTTCGGTCCTGCTGCACCGAGGGCGAGATCTGCATCGCAAGCAGTATTTCGGACTCACGGACTGGCCGGGGTACCCGGTGGTCAATCCCACGCTTCTCGGTTCCAAATCCGTTGCTGCTCTTGCCGGTGCTTGGGCGATTTCGCAAGTCCTCGGGCAATCCGGGTACGCCGAATTGGTGTCCCGGGCGCAGCGGGCCACTCGTGCACTGATCGGCACGGTCGAGGCAATCGAGGGTCTTCGCGTCGTGGGCTCGCCGGTGGTACCACTGTTCGCGGTCGCTACCGACGATTCCGTGCCGCTCGAACGGCGAGTGGATCCGCATCGCTGGGTGAGCGCTGTCGGTGCTCGCGGCTTCGTCCTTCAAGGGCAGCCGGCGTCGACGCAACCTGACGGGACGACGTTGCCTCGAACAACCCACCTCACCGTCACCCCGGTGACGGAATCTGTGCTCGGCGAGTTGACCAGCGCACTCGTCCTCGGTGCCGACGACGTTCGCGGCTCGGCGGCAGCCGAGGCGCCGCCGGCCCTGGCAGAGTTGGCCGGAGCATTCGAACGTGGCGATGTCACCGTCGCCGATGTTCTTGCGTTGCCCAGTGACGCCGTCGCGGCAGCGTTGACGTCGGCGGGGCTGGATCCTCGGGGCTCTTCCGATTCTCCCTTGGACATGGCGGCCGTCCTCGCGGCAGTGGAATCGCTGCCACGTGAGGTCACGAAGAGACTGCTGGTGGAATTCCTCGCCGGAATGGTGGAGCCCTGAACTCGGCGATGAATACCGAAACCGCGATGAACACTGTCCAAAACTCGGACAAATGGCGCGAAAGATTCGCGAATCGGGCGTAAGTTTTCTGTCATCGGCTAACCATCTTTTGTCGGAGGGTTGATCAGTGACTGGTGCCGCGGCCAAGATTTTGACGGTGTTCGAGGAAGTGATCGGGGTTCCGCTTCCGGTTCGCGTGCGATGTTGGGACGGTTCGGAGGCAGGGCCACCGGACGCCGCTGCGCAGGTTCACTTCCGGAATCGGCGTGCCCTACGGCGGGTCCTCTACTCTCCCAACGAATTAGGGCTGGCGAGGGCGTACGTTTCCGGCGATCTGGACGTAGACGGCGACATCTTCGCGCTCCTCGACGTCCCGGAACTGGTCACGCGGCTCGGTGAGAATCGTTTGTCGACGTTGCCGCTGCGCTCGATTGTTCGCGCCGCCGGTACTTTCGCCGGCTTGGGGGCGGTCGGTCCACCACCGTCACCCCCGGCGATCGAGATGCGTAGTAAGCGAGGCAAGCGGCACAGTAGATCACGCGATTCGGCGACTGTCTCCCATCACTACGACGTCGGGAATCGCTTCTACGAACTGTTCCTCGGGCCGAGCATGGTTTATTCGTGCGGATACTGGCCGGAAGGTGTCGAATCCCTCGAAGCTGCTCAGTACGCGAAGCTGGACTTGATTTGCCGCAAGCTCGATCTGAAGCCGGGAATGCGACTGCTCGACGTCGGCTGCGGTTGGGGATCGATGGCAGTGCACGCCGCCCAGAACTACGGCGTCGACGTCGTCGGAGTCTCGCTGAGCAACGAGCAGGTCGAATACGCCAAGGGGCGAGTTGCCGACGCGGGTTTGACCGATCGCATCGAGATTCGGGTGCAGGACTACCGCGACGTCGACGACGGCCCTTACGACGCGATTTCGAGCATCGGCATGTCCGAGCACGTGGGCCTGGTCAATTTGCCGGTGTACACGGCAAAACTCTACGACTTGCTCGTGCCGCAGGGTCGTCTGCTCAATCATGCCATCGCCGCGGTGAAGTCGTTGTCGGACAACGTCGATGACGGTCCCAGCTTCATCGACAGGTACATCTTCCCGGACGGTGAGATCCTTCCGTTGAGTAAAACCATTGATGCGCTGGAACTTTCGGGTTTCGAGACGCGTGACAGCGAAGCGTTGCGCGAGCATTACGCACTGACACTGCGCGCATGGGTGCAGAACCTTCGCGAGAACTGGGACGCATCGGTCTTACAGGTCGGTGCTCCCCGGGTGCGTACCTGGTTGCTGTATCTCGCTGCCAGTGCCCTGGGTTTCGAGGAGCCGCACAGGCTTACGATTCATCAGGTTCTGGCCGTGAAACCAGGGGATCGGGGGGCCAGCGGCATGGCCCGCTCGCGTGACAGTTGGTATCGATCGATTGAAGTCCCGCAGATCGAAACCGGTCCGCGCGTCGACTGAGGCCTATACGTTGGATTTCCATGAGCACCCGGAAGGTTGTCCTCGCGGCACTGAAGGTTTCGGCCGTTGCGGTATCGGCGCTGTTGCCGACCTCGCTGCTGTTCACACCGATGTCGAACGCCGAACCTGTGAACGATTTCTACGATGCGATTCCGGGCGACGTCGGTGATCCGGGTTCGGTGATTCGGACGGAACCGCTGGCTCTGGCCGGTGCCGTCGGCGGAGTGCCTGGTGTGGGGACCCGGATCCTGTATTCGAGTACCGACACCCACGGATCCAAGGTTGCTGTGTCGGGCTCGTACCTGGAGCCGGCTGCCCCGTGGTCAGGAGCGGGCCCCCGCCCGACGGTGGTGATCGGTCCGGGTACGCAGGGCCAAGGTGATCAGTGCGCGCCGTCGAGGATGTTTCCCACTGCCGGTCAGCTCCGCCTGGCGGAACCCGGGAATCCGTCGAACTACGGTGCCGGTGTGGACAGTGTCGGTGTCAACTACGAGTCAGCTTTTGCTTTCGCTTTCCTCACCCAGGGCGTTCGTGTATTCGTCACCGACTACATCGGACTCGGAACACCCGGCGTCCATACCTACGTCAATCGCGCCGAGGAAGCCCATGCGATGTTGGACGGTGCGCGCGCTGCCCGAGCCCTCGCGCGGGCAGGAGAGGACGATCCGATAGCGCTGTGGGGCCACTCGCAGGGCGGCGGCGCCACTGCCGCTGCAACCGAACTGGCACCCGAATACGCGCCTGAGTTGAATCTGGTCGGGAGTTACGCGAGCGCGCCCCCGGCAGACCTGGCAAGCGTTCTGCGTCATATCGACGGTACCGGCCTGATGGCCGCGATCGGTTACACGATCAACGGCGTCCTCGACCGCTATCCCGCCGCCCGAGAGCCAATCGAATCTCGACTCAACGACTACGGCCGGTCCGTGCTCGCCGACGTCGCCGGGCAATGCCTCATCGATTCCCGAACCAAGTACGGGAAGCAGTCGACGGCGTCGTGGACCACAGACGGACGACCACTCGCCGACGTGGTGGAATCGGTACCGGAGATCCAACAGGTGATCGAGGAACAACGCATCGGGTGGCGAACCCCGGCCTCGCCGATTCTGGTCAACGGAGCGCTCAACGACGATTTCATCCCGTACGAGCAAACCCGGCGCCTGGTTCAGGACTGGTGCGCGCGCGGGGCCGAGGCGACGTTGTTCACCGACACCTTGCCTGCGGTGAATCCGGGGAGCGGCAACAACCACCTCGCGCCGGCCGTAGCGGATTTCGGCGTCGGATTGCAGTACGTGCTGGACAGATTCAATGGCAAGCCGATAGTCGGTGCGTGCAACGCCTGAGTCGCCGTGTCACGTAACCACCGTCTCACTTCGAACAGTGGTTGACTGAGCCCGTGAACGATCGACCGCACGACCTTCCGATCAACCCGGTTCCACGGAGCGCCCTGGGTGCCGGGCCGGCGCTGAGAGTGTCGACGGGTCTGCTGCTCGGTGTGGCCGCCGGTGTCGTCACGGCGTTGGTCGGCTACCCCCGATTCGCGTTTCTGATCGGCTGGGATGTGGCGGCGATGGTGTTCACGGTGTGGACGTGGATTCTGGTCTGGCCCTTCGACGCGACGCTCACCGCAAGTCACGCAACGCGCGAAGAGCCGGCCCGAAACGTCGCGCACCTGCTGATTCTCGGTGCCGCCGTCGCTAGCCTGGTCGGTATCGCGTTCCTGCTCCTGGCGGCACCCGACGGACATCACTACCAAGTAGTGGCGGCATCGGTTGCAGTCGGCAGCGTCGTGATCTCGTGGCTGGCGGTCCACACGCTCTTCGCCCTCGGATATGCACGGCTGTACTACTCCGGCCCCGACGGCGGAATCGATTTCAATCAGGAAGAACCGCCGAGGTACAGCGATTTCGCCTACGTGGCGTACACGGTCGGGATGAGCTTCGCGATTTCCGACACCAACTTGAAGTCGTCGGACATGCGCGCGATGGCACTCGGCCACGCATTGCTGTCGTACCTGTTCGGTTCGGTGATCGTGGCGTCCGTCGTCAACTTGATTGCGGGCCTGTGATCTCTCGAGCCGTGTTACCGATCAAGCCGCTGCACGCCCGATGCTCGAGAGGAAGCCGGCGGCTCCGAAGAACAGGCCGGCGAACACTCGATTGGTGGTTCGCTGCTGTTTGGGGGAGCGCATCAAGGTGAGTACCCGGGCGGCCAGGCCGGTGTATCCGGTCATCACGATCACGTCGACTGCGCACATCGTGGCGGCGATGATCAGATACTGCGGCAGCAGCGGCGCCGACGGGTCCAGGAACTGCGGGAGCACTGCGAGCATGAAAACGACGGCCTTCGGATTGCTCGCGTTCACGAGAAATCCGCGAAGCATCATCATCGGACCGGAGCTGCTCGCGGCTGCCTCGTCGGTCTCCACCTCGGTGGGCGCCGATCGCCACTGCCTGATCCCCAGGTAGACGAGGTATGCGACACCGAACCACTTGATCAAGGAAAAGGCCACGGTCGAACTGGCGAGAATTGCACCGACCCCCGCCGCGACAATTCCGATCTGCAGCAACAATCCCAACTGCAGCCCGAAGATGTTCCAGTATCCGCGTCGCAAGCCGTAGGCAAGTCCCGACGACATCGACGCAATGGCGCCGGCCCCCGGCGACAGGCTGATCACCCAACTTGCTCCGAAGAACGCCAACCAGACGTGCCAACTCATGTCGAAAGTCCTTTGATCGGGAAATACTCCCGACAACGAGCACGCACGGGATCAGAAAAGTGTAGACGGACAGTCCTGCTCACTGCTCGCGACAGTGCAATGATCGGGAGATGACGTCGTATCCCGTACTCGACCTGACACCCGACGAATTGCTGACCACAACGCGGACCGTTCGAAAGCGTCTGGATCTGACCCGTCCCGTGCCGTTGGACCTGGTGAAGGAATGCCTCCAGATCGCCCTGCAAGCGCCCTCCGGTTCGAATCGCCAGGGCTGGCAGTGGATGGTGGTGACCGATCCGGCACTGCGTGCAGCAGTCGGGCAGATCTACAAGGAAGTCACCGACGAGTACCTTGCCTCTCACGGTTCGGCGGCAAAACTCTTCGCCGATGATCCCGATCGCGCGCCGATTCAACAACGCGTGGGCACCAGCGTCGCGTGGCTCGGTGAGCACATGGGTGAGGTGCCGGTCCTTCTCATTCCGTGTATCAAGGCGGGCAAGACGCTGCCGGAGGGGAACCAAGCCGGCCTGTGGGGTTCGCTACTCCCGGCTGCGTGGAGTTACGCGCTGGCCGCGCGGGCACGTGGGCTCGGTACGGCGTGGACGACATTGCATTTGCAGCGTGAAGCGGAAGTTGCGGAGCTGCTGGGCATTCCGGCCGGATTCCATCAGGCTGCGCTCATCCCGACGGCGTACTTCACCGGCGAGACGTTCAAACCCGCCGCCCGTGAACCGGTCGACAACGTGCTGCACGTGGACCGATGGTGAGCCTGATCTACTCGGCGATCTGCTCGATCGACGGGTATGTGGCCGATGAGCAGGGGAACTTCGACTGGGCGGTTCCCGACGCGCAGGTCCACGCGTTCGTCAACGAGCTAGAGAGGGGAGTCGGCACGTACCTGCTCGGGCGCCGGATGTACGAGACGATGATTCCCTGGGAAACAATGGCGTCCGAGGATCTCGAGCGTTCTTCGGTGGCAGGAGGACCTTCGGCTCCGGGCGAGTTTGCCGGTATCGAGGCGGCGACCGCCGAGTTCGCTCAGATCTGGCGTGGAATCGACAAGATCGTGTACTCCACGACGCTGAACGAGGTGTCGACCGCACGTACCAGGATTGTCCCGAGCTTCGATGAAGACTTCATCCGTTTGCTCGAGAGTGAAGCGGTACAAGATATCTCGATCGGTGGACCGACGGTTGCGGTTAGTGCTTTCGCGGCGGGTTTGGTCGATGAAGTCAGACTGTTCCTGTGTCCGGTCAATATCGGTGGCGGATTGCGAGCTCTCCCGGAAAGCCGGCTTGATCTGCAACTGCTCGAGGAGAAAACCTTCGACGGCGGCGTCATCTATCTGCGATACGCCGTTCGCTAAGCAATCACCATCACTGCCGTGACGACGCCGAGTAGAGCGATGTAGGCGGCGGCATGGACTCGGTCCGGTATGGCACCGACGATTCGTCGGCTCAGCGCGATCGCCGGTAGGGAACCGGCGAGTAGTGCACAGACGGCCAGAAGGTCGACAGCGCCGACTCTGCCCGCCGACAGATCCGAGGCTGAACTGTGCCCTGATGAAACCGCATACACCGCAGTCGCGACGACGGCGACAGGCAAGCTCAACGGGTTGGCGCTCGCGGCGGCGTCGGCCATCGGAACTCCGCGGCGTCGCATCATCGGAACCGTCATGACGCTCCCGCCGACTCCGAGGAAACTTGCGACGGCACCGATGCCTATCCCGACAGCGCGGACGCCGTGACGGTCAAGATGTTCGCGAGGTTCAGATGGTGTCAGAAACCCTTGTCGCAGAAGACTGTCCAAGATTGTCACCAGCAGGTAGAGCACAAACAGAATCCGGACGACGCCGTCGTCTACGTGGCCCGCCGCAACCGCTCCGAGCCCGGCTCCGAGTGCGACGGGGCCGATCAGAGGTCTGATGTACTCCGTCCGAAGCCGTCCTGACTTCCTGAATGCGACTGTGGCACCGAGTGAATTGACCACCATCACGGCCGCCGAGGATGCTACGGCGACATGCATCGGATCGATGACGTCCGGCCTCAGCGTCGATGCAGCGTAAACGACTGGGACAGTGACAAACCCGCCACCGAATCCGAACAGAACGGTGGTGACTCCGGTCAAGGCGCCGAAAGCGAGAAGGATGAGGGCGTAGTGAAGCACTCGATGAACGGTAGCGATTTCTCCGCTGGCGCACATTCGAAGGTTCGCCAGGTTCCATTGTCAATCAGACACGGACTCGGTAGGTTCCTCCGGTGCGCAACATCTCGATCAACGACGTCGATCACTCACCCCGCGGTGTTCTCGCAATCGGAACCGACTACCCACCCGGTCACGTGCTGGCCGCCCACGAACATCGACGAGCCCAGTTTCTCTTCGCTGTGAACGGTGCGATGAACGTCGAAACCGAAGACGGTGAGTGGACTGTTCTGCCGTCCAATGCGGTCATGATTCCCGCCGGTGTCGCTCATGCCGTGACAATGGACGGCGTCAGCACGCGAAGCCTCTACATCGAACCGTCCGCAGCGCCGTGGTTCCCGGTCAGGTGCCGAGTCGTCGCAGTATCGTCGCTCCTGCGTGAGTTACTTGTCGCTGCAGTCGACGTGGATGTCGAGCTGAATGTGGAGGACGACTTCCCCGCACACGGACGCAGCGCCGCGGTATTTCAGCTGATCCTGCACGAACTTCGCGATCTTGCGCCCCTACCTGTGGAACTCCCGCTGCCTCGGCACTCGGGATTGCGGGCGTTGTGCGCGCAGTATCTCGCAGCCCCGTCGATCCATGACTCGCCCACGCGGTGGGCTGACCGACTCCACGTCAGTGAACGGACACTGCACCGCTTGCTGATCTCGGAAACGGGGATGAGCGCGTCGTCGTGGATGCAGCGTGCCTGCATTCTTCACGCGCTTCCGAAACTTTCTGCCGGGGCCAGTGTGACGGCCGTTGCGTCTGAACTCGGATACTCGACGCCGGCTGCCTTCGCGGCGATGTGCACCCGAGTCTCGGGTGCACCGCCCAGTAGCTATCGGGCGCGCGTCACGACACAGACACAGGGATGATGTCGGCGACGACGTCGTGGATGAGACCGTCACGGACTTCGAAGGTTTCACGAATCTCCACGGTCATGAGGCGAGTGCCGCCGATTCCCGCGTCCAGCAGGTAGGTGGTCGAGACGATGTCCCCGGCCTCCGACATCTCGAGGTCTCGGACGCCCTGGATAACGCGGTATTGGATGCCGTTTTCGAGGTCGGCGGACATCTGTGGTCCGGAGAACCCCGTCTTGAGTCCGGCTTCGACGCGGGTCGCATCCGGGGCGAAATGAACATCGGAGACGTCATGGGAGACGAGGGCGTCGATGTAGGCGCGTGCTTGCGCCTCGCGGGGTGAATCGGCCGGGTTCGGGGCTGCCGTCGCAGCGCCTCCGGCAACCAGGATCAGGACAGCGGTGGCAGCGGCAGTTCCGGCGATATTTCGCAGTGTTCGCATGGGACATCCTAACGACGAGGAGTGGAGGAAATTCGGAAAACGGCCCTCATCGAGTAGCCGTACAGCTGCGGGGAGGATCGACGAGCGAGCAGAAAGCCGGGGCCATGACGGGCACGTAGTCGGCTCCGACGCCGTTGTCGTGGATGATTCGGCGGTAGGCGGCGACGCCGTCGGTCGGGATTCGGGCCGCAGTGGGATCGCCGAGAACATCGACCGTGTAGAGGCCGAATCGAGGTCGGTACGAACCCCATTCGTAGTTGTCGGTGATGGACCAGTAGTTGTAGCCGATCACGTCGGCACCGTCCTCTCGGGCGCGTTCCATCCAATAGATGTGATCGCGTAAGTGATTCGCGCGTGTGTATCCGTCGGCGCGCGGCGCTCCGTTGTCGGTGGGCATGCCGTTCTCGACGATGTAGAGGGGGAGTTCCGGATACTTGCCCGAGTACTGCATCAATGCGTCGTACAGGCCTTCGGGCTGCGGCGTGACGTTGTAGAACTCGTCGAGTGCGGCGTACGCGGCAGTCGGATTGTTCAGGGCCACACCGTAGTAGTAGTCGATGCCGAGAAAGTCGAGCTTGTCGCGAACTCGATCCGTGAATACCGAATCGATCGCCTCGGACACGCCGGGAATGAAGGAGAAATTACTGCTTACGCGGGCACCGGGATCGAGAACATGGATGCGGTCGTAGATCGCCCGGTGGACTCGGACCAATGAGTCGAACATCGACGGCGCCTGGGTGAGTGCGATTCCGCCGTAGGTCAATTCGCGCTGAACGTACACAGTCGGCTCGTTGATCGTGATCCAGAGTGCCCCGATTCCGGAGTACCGCTCGACTACCTTCTCTGCGTTGACCAGCCAATCGGCTTCCGTCTTCGGATTTGTCCAGCCGCCTTGATCGACAACCCATCCCGGATACACCCAGTGGTCGAGTGTGATCATCGGAGTCATGCCCCGCGCGCGGATGTGAGCTACCACGTCGTCGTAGTAGGCGAATTCGGTCTCGTTCCAGCTCCCGGCGGCGGGCTGAACTCGCGCCCACTCGACGCCGAATCGGAAAACCTTCGATCCCAGATCGGCCGCCCGGTCGATGTCCTCGGCGTAGCGATGACGGAAGTCGACCGAGTCACCGATCTTGTCGTGGGTTCGTTCGGAATCGGAGTATCGAGACCAGTTGCTGTCCGGCGACGAACCTTCCGATTGGAACCCGGAGGTGGCAACGCCCCAGAGGAAGTCATCCGGTACCTCAGCCGAGGCGTGCGCGGGAAGGGCCAGCACCCCGAACAGGCACGTCAGTGCCATCAGCGCAGGCGCGATAGACCGTGACAGGGCTCCCATGCCTGGGAGACTAAGTCATACAAGTGTCCAGTCGCAGGCGTTTCGTCCGATCCGCCCGCGGCTGGACCGTGTCACTCAGTGACCCAGCCGCTCAGAAATTCCGCTCAGAAATCCATGGTCATCGATCCCGGGTTCCACGTCCCGGAGCGCTGAACGGTCGTTTCGTCGACCTGGGCAGGTACTGCACTCGGATCGATCGGTGTGTACTTCTCGATCGAACCCCAGTCGCGAGCCCAGTCGTTGTCGAGATACGACGGAATGGTCTGCGCGGTCAGGAGCAGATCGATCCACCCCAACGGTCCACCACCGTAGTGGTCCTGCCAGGCACTGGTCACGAGCGCACCGGAATGGTCGGGAAGGATCCGATACTCGGGGACCTCGGCGATACCGACCCGATGATCGAAGGGGCGTTGGCATGGGAATGCCAGTCCGACAGCCCAATCCAGCATGACGGGCGCCTGTGAACCGACGACGTCGTTGAGCTTCTGGGTCTTCGGAACCCGCGGCGGGGTGACGGCCACCCATTGGTCGGGCTTGCTGTCGTAGTCGCTGACGACCAGTCGAATGCTGTTGGCTTCGACGGGAATCTGATCCAACGGCACACGCAGGTTCCGCCATGACGGCGCCGGGCCGATGTCGAGGGGCGCGATCTTTCCGAGTGTTTCGACAGCGTCTGTTTCGGCATCGTCGACGCCACGCGCTGTGCCGTACTCGACCTCGACGTTCTGGCCGTAGGTGACGATTCCGTCCTTGTCGACGGACCGAACACGACCAGCCGCGGCAATCGAGATGATGTCGCCACGCGTGGCGTTCTCGCCCACGTCGGGGAGTTGGTACCAGTCACTGGTCAGAGTGCCGGGGGAGGGCTGACCGTAACTACCCATGACGGGTGTTGTCGCCGGGTCGAGACCGAACGGCAACGCGACCGAACTGCCGTTGACTCCGGTCTGTCCGGCGCCACCGCCGGTTCCGGCCGAGTTGCCGGCGGTGTCCTCGGAGGTGTCGACGGTGTTCGCGCCGCCGGTAGCCGTGGCTTCCTTGTCTGCTCGAAGGTCGGAAGCGACGCCATTCGGATCGAATCCCGTAGCCCCACCGGCGGACAGTCCTGTGGCGACGCTGCCCGAGAGGGGCGTCAGCATCGAGGCGTTCGGATCGGTCTCGAGCAGAACGTCGTTGGCGAGACCGCAATGTCGGCCGAGAACGGCGTCGACGTTTGCACGGCCCACCGAATAGGCCGGGTACTGGGTGACCGCGCCCTTGGCCATGGACAGCACCTCGAAGAGGACCATGGCACCTGCGGCAACCGTCAGTGGCGAGATGGCAAGCAGTCGAGCGTGCTTCGCGGACGGTTCCTTCCCCGCGGTGTACGGCTCACGGAAGAAGTACCACGCGGCGACGCCGAGCATCAGCACCGTCAGCCCGAGGAGGACGGTGCTCGCGCCGAGTCCGCTGATGGACACAGGCTTGTCCCACCACGGAACGCTGTAGCTGGACACGTAGTAGTAGCTGTTGCTGCCGGTGAATGCCACCGCGAGGAGGAACAGGACGGCCGCCGCGAAGAGGGCCCGATTGCGCGGCGAGCGCAGGAGTTTCGTTCCCACGGCGACGGCCGTCATCATCGCCAGAACGGCGGTGAGTCCGGCAAAGATTCCGAAGTGGTGCGTCCACTTGGTCGGCGAGAACATCAGCAGTGGCAGTGCGCCGATCGTCAGCCCCACGACGCGGCGTGACGGGCCGGCGGCCAAACCGGGAATCCGGCCCCCCTTGCGCAGCATCATCGCGGTGCAGACGCCAAGGCACAGAACCATGACGAACACACCGAATCTGCGAGTCAGGGAACCGTCGACGGAGATGTTGAAGAGGTACTGATAGCGGAGGTACTCGTCGAACCAGGGCTGATTCGGTGAGATCGAGTGGACGCGTTGCATCTCGATGACGGCGGCCAGACTTTGATCGCCGAACGCGGGGATGAGAATCGAGAGTCCGGCAGCTAGCAGTGGCCCGACAGCCGCGACGTAACCGGTGGTGCGCGCACGTTCGATGATGATGCGCATGATCGGGCGTATTCCGGCGATGAGTGCGGCAAAGCAGATGAGGCCGGAAGGGCCGGCAGTCAAGGTGAATCCGGCGATCAGGATCGCGACTGCGACCGGCAGAAGTCGTCTCGTCGCGACGGCGCGTTCGATCGAGCACCAGGTCAGCAGCACGCCGAGGGCAACGATCGGTTCGGGGCGCAGTCCGTTGTTGAACGGAAGCCAGAAAGCGAGGAAGACAAGCGCGCCGGTCCAGAGGGCGAGTCGATTTCCGCGAATGGCGGCGCCCAGCCGAGGCGCAACCTCCCGGCTGATGACGAGCCAGGTGATGATGCCTGCCAACAGAGCAGGCAGACGGACCCAGGGGCTTGCGGTGCTGACGTGGGCCAGGAGTCCGAGGATGTTGTAATACGGCGTTCCGAACGGGGTTTCGGGGACCGCGAACCACCGGAAGTAGTTGGACATGTAGCCCGATTGCTCGGAGGCTCTTGCCATCGTGAACTGGTAGCCGTCGTCGGTGGTGGTAGCGCCGATGAAGTGCCACAGCACCAGAGTTCCGACGACGACCCCGTCGAGGACGGTGAACTTCCACCATCGGGCGGGCAGAAATTTGCGTGTGCCCCGGCCGTCGCGGTTGTCGAGGCGGTGCAGCGCGAAGAGGGACACGAGAGCCGTGAGTGCCCCGAGAATCATGGCGAGAGTCTTGATCACCGACGGGCTCGACGTGAAGCGAGAGTCCGCCTCGATCGAGACGTTCAAACCGGCTGCCGCCGAATCGAGGTCGCTGAAGACGCCGACTACCTGTGGCCGGCTGTCGCCCTCGATGACGCGCGGTTCGGAACCGGTGGCACTGAAGGTGGTTCGGGTCGGCTCGGCGGCGAGCGTGAGTGCGCATCCACTCGGCAGATCAGCGACGGGTGTCGAGAGCAACACTCGATCGCGTAGGACAACGTCGACCCGAGCGGGAGCGTCGGCGGATTCGGGGGAGACAGTGGCAACAAATCCGTAGCGGCGCGCATCGGCGGCACCCGGGGGAGCAGTCGAGACGAGCGTTCCGCCGGTGGCAGCCAACTCACTGATCGACGCGCACGGAATCGATGACTCCATGCGCAACGGTGTGTACGAGACCAATGGCGCCTCGACGCTTGTCGTCGACCCGGCCTGCGGCCAGTTGACGGCGGCGGTGTCCTGCTCGATCGGCAGGAACGGCACTGATCCGCACAAAACTATGCCGAGGATCGATGCGACAATCCCAACGATCCGTGCTCGGTTCGGTCCGCTGGATCGCTGAGGGGTCGGCAAGGCCGGAGGTGCGGTCGTGGCCACGTCACTGTCTGTCACGACTTTGGACCCTAGCTGTGCGTGACGTGTTTGTTATAAAAGCGCGAGTAATGGGATGGTCGTGTTCCCGGTGTCATTCCTCGGGGTGGGGTTGTCGGCGATCGAGGCGGGGGTGCTGTGCGCGAATTTCACGAGTCCATTCCCCTGAGCCCACTACTGCGGCGGTCGGCGGTCGCATTGTGCGTCGTCCTCGGAATTGTCCTGGTAATTGTCTGCGGGTTCGCGGCAATCGTGGATCGCGACTCGGCGGGCTACGTCGGCGCCGTGTTGTCCGCGGTCCTGTCCTTCGGGTTGGCCGCGTACATGTGGAAGGTGCGCGTGATCATCACCACAGACGTCGAACGAGTGTCGATCGCGCTGTCTCCGGGGCTGTGTCAGGTATTTCGGTGGGACGAAGTTGTGTCTGCCACTGCAGTACATATCGGGATGGGCTCCGGAATCGGTTATCGAATGACCGGCCCAGGTTTGCGGGTAATTCTCGCATCTCCCGGCGACGGGGTCCGCTTTCGTCTGCATGACGGCCGTGAAATCTCGGTGGCAACACCTCGAAGGGACGAGCTGATCGAACTCGCCCGGCGGCGGGCGCCGGACCTGCAGTGAGCGTTGCAGGTGGACCGGTGAAAAACGGGGTGCGCCTATCCTGGATAATTGACATCAGTTCTGTGTTTCAGGCGCGCTGTTCAGGGCCTGTGATGCCGGACCGGTTTGCTGCCGCTTGCACAGGCACCCCGTTTGCGTACGAGAGGAACTCTCATGCTTGCCCGCACCGACCTGCGTGGTCGTACCCCATCCACGGCCGAACTTCGCGCCGCGCTTCCCCGAGGTGGAGTGGATGTGGACGCGGTACTGCATCAGGTTCGCCCGATGGTCGAAGCCGTCCGTGATCGCGGGGCAGAAGCCGCCCTCGAATTCGGCGAGAAGTTCGACGGCGTTCGTCCGGCTTCGGTTCGTGTACCCGCGGCCGAGCTCGAGCGCGCACTTCGTGAACTCGACCCCGCAGTCAAGGAAGCCCTCGAGGTTGCGATCGAGCGCACCCGCACGGTGCACGCCGATCAGCGTCGCAAGGACACCGTCACCGAGGTCGTTCCGGGTGGCACGGTCACCGAGCGTTGGGTTCCGGTCGAGCGCGTCGGGCTGTACGTGCCCGGCGGCAATGCCGTGTACCCGTCCAGCGTTGTCATGAACGTCGTGCCGGCTCAGACCGCCGGCGTCGGATCACTTGTTGTCGCCTCGCCGCCCCAAGCCGACTTCGGCGGATTGCCGCACCCGACCATCCTTGCCGCAGCAGCCATGCTCGGCGTCGACGAGGTGTGGGCCGTCGGCGGCGGGCAGGGCGTCGCCCTCCTTACCTACGGCGGAACCGACACCGATGGAACCGAGCTTGTCCCGGTCGACCTCATCACCGGTCCCGGCAACATCTATGTCACTGCCGCCAAGCGTCTGTGCCGCGGACTGGTCGGCATCGACGCGGAAGCCGGTCCCACCGAGATCGCGATCCTCGCCGACCACACCGCTGACCCGGTCCACGTTGCCGCCGACCTCATCAGTCAGGCCGAGCACGACGTGATGGCCGCTAGCGTTCTTGTCACGACCAGCGTCGACTTGGCCGACGCGGTCGACAAGGCTCTGGCTGCGCAGCTCGAGATCACCAAGCATCGCGAGCGCGTCACCACGGCACTGACCGGTAGCCAGTCGGGCACGGTGCTCGTTTCTGATGTTTCCGCTGGTCTGCGCGTCGTCAATGCGTATGCGGCAGAGCACCTCGAGATCCAGACCGAGGATGCAACCGGGGTGGCAGCTCAGGTCACCAGCGCTGGTGCCGTGTTCGTCGGCCCGTGGGCGCCGGTCAGTCTCGGCGACTACTGCGCCGGCTCCAACCACGTTCTGCCGACGGCCGGGTGTGCACGCCACTCCTCCGGTCTGAGTGTGCAGACGTTCCTTCGTGGAATCCACGTGATCGACTACTCCGAGTCTGCACTGAAAGACGTTGCCGGACATGTCATCACGCTGGCCAATGCGGAGGATCTGCCGGCTCACGGCGAGGCTGTGCGTCTGCGATTCGAGGCTCTGCGATGAGTAGTGCTCCTGGAGAGTCGATTTCGGTCGACGCCCTGCCGATTCGCGAGAACCTGCGTGGAAAGTCGGCGTACGGCGCACCGCAGTTGACGGTTCCGGTTCAGCTCAACACGAACGAGAACCCGCATCCGCCGACCCAGGCGCTCATCGACGATGTGGCCGAATCCGTGCGCGAAGCCGCGAAGGAACTGCACCGCTACCCCGACCGTGACGCTGTGGCGTTGCGGACGGATCTGGCGGCGTACCTGGCGAAGCAGACAGGTGTACCGGTCACCGTCGACAATCTGTGGGCGGCAAACGGATCGAACGAGATTCTGCAGCAACTTCTTCAGGCGTTCGCAGGTCCGGGACGTAGCGCGATGGGTTTTGTGCCTTCGTACTCGATGCACCCGATCATCGCCGACGGTACCGATACCGAGTGGGTCGAGGTCTTCCGTCGGGACGACTTCGCACTCGACGTGGATGCTGCCGTCACCGTGATCGCGGAACGTCGACCCGACGTCGTGTTCGTGACCAGCCCCAACAACCCGACCGGACACAGCGTCGGCATTGCAGAACTGCGACGCATCCTCGACGTGGCGCCGGGCATCGTGATCGTGGACGAGGCGTACGCGGAGTTCTCCGCTGCCCCGAGCGCGATGACGCTGATCGACGAGTTCCCGGCCAAGCTGGTTGTGACCCGCACCATGAGCAAGGCTTTCGCGTTTGCCGGTGGCCGACTCGGCTACCTCGCCGCCGCTCCCGCGTTCATCGACGCACTGTTATTGGTGCGCTTGCCTTATCACCTCTCGGTGGTCACGCAGGCGGCGGCACGTGCCGCCCTGCGTCACGCCGACGAGACCCTCGGCAGTGTGCACGCCTTGTCCGCCGAGCGCGATCGCGTGTCGAAGGCGCTGGCGGACACCGGTTTCCGAGTGATTCCCAGTGACGCGAACTTCATCTTGTTCGGTCAGTTCACCGACAGTGCACAGGCGTGGAAGGAATACCTCGACCGCGGGGTTCTCATCCGCGACATCGGCATCCCCGGATATCTGCGGGCCACCGTGGGACTCGAAGCCGAGAACGACGCGTTCATCAAGGCCAGTGACGAAATCGCAGGCACCCAGCTGGTCGACACGAATTCAGGAGAGACGGCATGAGCGATCGCATCGCGCGGATCGAACGAACAACTCGGGAATCAAGCATCGTCGTCGAACTGAATCTGGACGGGACCGGCATCGTCGACGTCTCCACCGGCGTTCCGTTCTTCGACCACATGCTCAACGCGTTGGGTACTCACGCCAGCTTCGATCTCGACGTCAAGGCGAAGGGCGACGTCGAGATCGACGCTCACCACACCGTCGAGGACACCGCGATCGTCTTCGGCCAGGCGCTCGGCCAGGCACTCGGCGACAAGAAGGGCATCCGTCGTTTCGGCGACGCTTTCATCCCGATGGACGAAACGCTGGCGCACGCGTCGGTCGACGTCTCCGGTCGCCCGTACTGCGTGCACACCGGGGAGCCCGACTACATGGTGCATTCCGTCATCGGCGGGTACCCGGGCGTTCCGTATCACGCGGTGATCAACCGCCACGTGTTCGAGTCGATCGCATTGAATGCACGTATCGCACTGCACGTTCGGGTTCTGTACGGCCGCGATCAGCATCACATCACCGAAGCCGAGTACAAGGCCGTTGCGCGCGCTCTGCGTGAGGCGGTCGAGCCGGATCCGCGCGTGAGCGGCGTGCCGTCGACGAAGGGCACACTGTGAGCGTCCTCTTCACCTATCTGCTGTTCATCGGTGCGGGAATTGCCGTGGGCGGCGCCTACTCGATGTTCAAGGTCAACAAGCTTGCGTCGGGAATCCTTCTGGCGTTGGCGGTTCTGGCGGCGGTAGCGGGCGCACTGCGTCTGTGACGCGAAAAGTGACTGTGTCTGAGACGCAAGATCCTGTTCCATCACCGGGGTTGTTTCGCACTCCGGGCATGATCGGTGTCCTGATCATGGCGGCAACAGCTTTCGGTGGCTGGTCGTTGCTGTTGCCGGTGGTGCCGTTGCTGGTTGCGCAGTCCGGCGGATCGGATGCGCTTGCCGGATCGGTGACCGGTGTCTTCATGGCGGCCACGGTCTTGACGCAACTGCTCGTGCCTCGGTTGTTGCGGACGCAGGGCTACCGGCGCGTGCTGGCGGTCGGGTGTCTGCTCCTCGGCCCACCGTCGTTGGTGCTGTTGATCTCGGCCGACGCCGGCCCTGTCCTGGCGGTTTCCGCGGTGCGTGGCATCGGTTTCGGCATGCTGACGGTGGCCGGCAGTGCACTGGTGGCGGAGTTGGCGCCCAAACGAATTCTGGGCCGTGCCACCGGTGCTCAGGGAATCGCGATCGCAGCGTCACAAATGGCGGGGCTTCCGCTGGGGCTTGCGATCATGGAACGGTGGTCGGCGACACCGGTGTTCGTCCTCGGTGCGCTGATCCCGGCGCTCGCGCTGGTGGCCATTGCCGGGTTGCCGAAGATCTTCGCCCAGCCGACCGGGGAATCCGTTCGACTGAGTGTGTTCGCCGTCTTGGTTCCGGTGCTCGCTCTGGCGTGTGTGTCCGCCTCGTTCGGCGGATTGTCGTCTCTACTGCCGATCGCAATCTCGGAGCGTGCGGCCGTTGCTGGAGTGGTGTTGGCGACCGCCAGTGGGTCGATGTTGGTCGGCCGGTACTCGGCGGGCCTGATCGCCGATCGTCTCGGCAGTGGTCGGACACTCGCGCCGGCATTGGCGTCGTCGACCATCGGATTGGTGCTGTTCGCGATCAACGTCGACGGCGGGTCGACGCCGGTCTTGTTCTGCGCGGCGGTCCTTTTCGGGCTGGGGTTCGGGGCGGTGCAGAACGAGTCCTTGGTCATGGCGTTTCAGGCTGCCGGCCCGAGGCAACTCGGATCCGCCAGCGCGATCTGGAACATCGGCTACGACGCCGGCACCGGAATCGGTGCACTGGCGTTGGGATTCGTGGCCACGACTGCCGGCTATGCGTGGGTCTTCGCGGTCTCTGCGGTCGTTGTCGCTCTGCTCCCGGTACTGGCCGCGGGCGGCAAAGTGATCGGCAGCAGGGTTGCCCGATAGAGTTGGGGCATGAGCGCTTCCACGATTGCTGTACTCGATTACGGCTCCGGCAACCTGCATTCGGCTACTCGCGCACTGGCGCGCACCGGGGCGCAGGTGGAGGTGACCAACGACATGAAGGTTGCACTGGCGGCCGACGGTCTCGTGGTGCCCGGCGTCGGCGCGTTCGCGGCCTGCATGGAAGGTCTGCGTGCAGTGCAGGGTGACCGAATCATCGGCAGACGCCTGGCTGGTGGCCGACCGGTGCTGGGCATCTGCGTCGGTATGCAGATTCTGTTCGACCGGGGAGTCGAATTCGGTGTCGAGGCGGAGGGCTGTGGCGAATGGCCCGGCACCGTCGAGAGGCTGCAAGCAGAGGTTTTGCCGCACATGGGCTGGAACACCGTGGAGGCGCCGGAGTCCAGCACCCTGTTCAAGGGCATAGACGCCGATACCCGCTTCTACTTCGTCCACTCCTACGGTGTGCAGAGTTGGGAGCTCGCGCCGTCCGAGCACATTGCACCCCCGAAGCTGACATGGGCCGATCACGGCGGAAAGTTCCTCGCTGCCGTCGAGAACGGTGCGTTGTCGGCAACGCAGTTCCACCCCGAGAAATCCGGTGACGCAGGCGCCGAGTTGCTGAGCAACTGGGTGCAGAGTTTGTGACCGGGGGATCCGGACCGAACCGCGGTGACGATTTCTCCCTCGCCCGTCTGGCGTTGTTCTCGCTCGGCGCCGCTGTGGCTGCGCTGGCGGTCGCAACCGTCGTCATCGTTGTTCTCAAACCATCGCCGGGCGTCGGCCTCGTGATCGGTCTCGTGGGGGTCGTCGCTGCGATTGCGGCAATGGGCGTCGTATCCAAGCGGATGACCCGAAAAGCGTTCGGTGACCCGGAAGACGGTTCGAGGTCCTGACCTACTAGGGTTACCGCACGTGAGCCTGGTCCTTTTGCCTGCTGTAGATGTCGTCAACGGTGAAGCTGTTCGCCTCGTGCAAGGAGAGGCGGGAAGTGAGACCGGTTACGGGTCGCCCCGCGACGCTGCTCTTGCGTGGCAGAACGACGGTGCCGAATGGGTGCATCTTGTCGACCTCGACGCTGCTTTCGGGCGTGGGTCCAACAGTGAACTGTTGGCCGGCGTCATCGGCGACCTGACGGTCAAGGTGGAACTGTCCGGTGGAATCCGCGACGACGCTTCCCTGGAAGCCGCACTGGCCACCGGCTGTGCTCGCGTGAATCTCGGTACTGCCGCTATCGAGGATCCCGAGTGGTGCGCGCGTGCATTGGCCAAGTACGGCGACAAGATCGCTGTCGGCCTCGATGTTCGTCTCGTCGACGGTCAGTACCGCACCCGTGGTCGCGGCTGGGTCACCGACGGCGGCGATCTGTGGGAGACCCTCGCGCGTCTGGACCGTGACGGCTGCACTCGTTACGTCGTCACCGACGTCTCCAAGGACGGCACCCTGACCGGTCCCAATCTCGAACTTCTCAGCCAGGTCTGCGCGGTCACCGACGCGCACGTCGTCGCCTCCGGTGGTGTGTCGACCATCGAGGATCTACTCGCCATTTCCAGCCTGGTTGATCAGGGTGTCGAGGGCGCGATCGTGGGCAAGGCATTGTATGCCGGTCGCTTCACTCTCCCCGAAGCACTGGCAGCAGTTTCCGGATAGATTTTCCAGATGACTCCGACGCGTGACCTCGACGAACTTCTCGCGATTGCGGGTCGGCTTCTCGACGGCGTCCACGATCAGTTCGTCTCCGGTGTCGGCGCCCCGAGTGCGGTCCGCAAGGGCTGGGGTGATTTTGCCACCGAGGTCGATCTTGCGCTCGAGAAGCGGTTGACCGCGGAGTTGTTCGAGCAGACCGGCATCGAGGTGCACGGCGAGGAATTCGGCGGTCCCGACGTCGGTTCCGGGCTCGTCTGGGTTCTCGACCCCGTTGACGGTACTTTCAACTACTCGGCCGGATTGCCCACTGCCGGAACGTTGTTGGCGCTTCTCGACGACGGTGTTCCGGTGCTCGGATTGACCTGGCTTCCATTGATCGGTCACACGTACGCGACTCGCGCCGGCGGTCCGTTGTTGGTCAATGGAATCGCCGTACCGCCGCTGGAGCCAACCGATCTGGCGTCGTCGATCGTCGGCTTGGGTGCGCTCAACGTCAACAGTCGAGGGCGGATCCCCGGCAGTTTCCGTCTCGACCTCCTCGCCGAGATCAGCAAGGTGTCCTCGCGGATCCGGATACACGGTTCAACCGGAGTCGATCTGGCCTTCACCGCGGCCGGCATCCTGGGCGGTGCGATCGTCTACGGCCGCAACGCGTGGGACAACGCGGCCGGGGTCGCGCTCGTTCGCGGTGCGGGCGGGGTGGTCACCGACCTGGCCGGCCGCCCGTGGACCGTAGAATCGGAGTCGGTGCTCGCTGCCGCTCCGGGCATCCACGGTGAGATTCTCGATATCCTCAACGCGCTCGGTGATCCGCGCGCTTCGTCCTCAGGAGGACCACAGTCATGACCCTCGCAGTTCGTGTGATTCCGTGCCTCGACGTCGACGCCGGGCGAGTGGTCAAGGGTGTCAATTTCGAGAATCTTCGCGACGCCGGAGATCCGGTGGAACTCGCGGCAGCGTACGACGCTCAGGGCGCCGACGAACTGACCTTCCTGGACGTGACCGCCTCCACGTCGGATCGCGGCACGATGCTCGACGTCGTAAGTCGCACTGCCGAGCAGGTTTTCATTCCACTGACCGTCGGCGGTGGAGTGCGCACGGTCGCGGATGTCGATCGTCTGCTGCGTGCCGGTGCCGACAAGGTCAGCGTCAACACCGCGGCGATTGCGCGCCCGGATCTGCTGAAGGAACTGAGTGAGCGTTTCGGCTCGCAGTGCATCGTCCTCTCGGTCGATGCCCGCACCGTTCCCCAGGGGCAGCCGGACACACCGTCGGGGTGGGAGGTCACGACGCACGGGGGCAAGCGCGGCACCGGGATCGACGCTGTCGAGTGGGCCGAGCGTGGTGCAGAGTTGGGAGTGGGGGAGATCCTGCTCAACTCGATGGATGCCGACGGCACCAAAGCGGGCTTCGACCTTCTGATGATCCGCGCTGTCCGGGCGGCAGTCCACGTACCGGTGATCGCCAGTGGCGGTGCCGGCCTGGTCGAGCACTTTGCCCCGGCTGTCGGAGCGGGCGCGGACGCAGTTCTCGCAGCAAGTGTCTTCCACTTCGGCGATCTGAGCATCCCGGAGGTCAAGGATGCGATGCGTGCCGAGGGAATCGTCGTTCGCTAGGCGTTCTCGGCGCGGATTCCGTCGAACATGAGGCGGCTGATGGCTTGGTTCAACGCCGTGCAGTCGACGGACGAACCGGCTCGCAATCCTTGAATCGCACTTGCCAGCATCATGCCGTTGACGGCGTGGGCAGTGTTGTCGACATCGAGGTCGGCGCGTAGATAGCCGCATTCGACTCCGTGGTGCAGGTACGCCGCGGTCAACGAAGCCGACTGGTCGAGTAGATCGAGCATCCGGCCCGTCAGATCGGCGTCGACGCCCGTCGTCTCGAACAGCAGAACCCGCGGGATGCGGGGGTCGTCGAAGAAGATGCGGGGGAGCGCCTCGGCGATCCGTCCCACCTGGGCGCGGTACTCGTCCAGTGTGCTGGCGGCGTCGGGAGCATTCTCGGTGGCCAGTGCGCTGATGATCTTTGCGACGAGGTCGTCGATGACGTGATCGATGATGTCGCGCTTGTTCTCGAAGTACCGGTAGAAGGTCCCGTGGCCGATTCCGAGAGTTGTTGCGATGTCGGCAATTCCGGTTGCGTGATAGCCGCGCTGGGCGAAGCACTCGAATGATGCGTCGATGATCTCGCGGCGCAATTCCGCCTTTTTTCGTTCCGCTCTGGTCATGGCCTTCGTCACATCAGGAATGATACCGTTCTCAATAACGGAATGACGTGTCAGTTTCTGATGTGCAGTTTTTCTGATGTGCAGTTCACGAGAGGGATTCTCCGATGGCAGTGCAGTACGACGCAGTTGTGGTGGGGGCGGGCTTCGGCGGAATGGGTGCGGCCATTCAACTCAAGCGGCTGGGCCTGAACAACCTGGCGATCCTCGAGCGCGAGGACGATCTGGGTGGAACCTGGCACGTCAACCGCTATCCCGGTCTGGCTGTCGACATCGCGTCGGTCACCTACTCGTATTCGTTCGAGCCCAATCCGAACTGGTCCAGGCTTTTCGCACCGGGCGCGGAACTGAAGAAGTACGCCGATCACGTCGCGGACAAGTACGATCTGCGGAAGCACATGACGTTCGGTGCCGTGGTCAACGGAGCCCGCTGGGACGAGGATTCCTCGCACTGGGTCGTATCCGTCGAAGGCGCGCCGGACATCACTGCCAAGTACCTCCTGACTGCGACGGGTTTCCTCTCGCAACCGCATCGGCCCGACATCTCCGGTATCGACGACTTCGCCGGCAAGATCATCCACACCACGGCCTGGGACGATTCCTACGATCTGTCCGGCACCAAGACCGCAATCATCGGAACCGGCGCCACCGCTGTGCAGTTGATCCCCGAGGTGGCGCGGCAGGCCGCAGAGTTGACCGTCTACCAACGCACCCCGATCTGGGTGGTTCCCAAGATCGACGTCCCCATTCCGAATGCAGTGCAGAAGCTGTTCTCGCGTATTCCGCTCACCCAGCGAATTTCGCGCGCTGTCAGTTCGTCGATCCTAGAAATGATCATGGTCAGCGCGGTCCTGCACTACAAGCAGGTCAAACTGTTGAACAAGGGTGCGGCGGCCGCATCACGTGCGTTTCTGCGGTCCCAGGTCAGCGACGCCAGCCTTCGCAAACAACTCACACCGGACTACGACTTCGGGTGCAAGCGTCCCACATTTTCCAACAGCTACTTCCGTACGTTCACCAAGGACAACGTGCATCTCGAAACGACGCCGATCGACCACATCGCTGCCGACGGAATCGTCACCGCCGACGGTCGCAAGACCGAGATCGACACCTTGGTGCTGGCAACGGGATTCAACCTCTGGGATGTGAATTTTCCAGCCATCGAGGTTATCGGTCGAGAGGGACGAAACCTCGGTAAGTGGTGGCGCGACAACCGTTTCCAGGCCTACGAAGGGGTCGCGGTTCCGTATTTCCCCAATTTCCTCACGCTCGCCAGTCCGTACTCGTACAGCGGGTTGTCCTACTTCACGACGATCGAATCCCAGATGCAGCACATGGATCGACTGTTCGGCGAGGTGAAACGGCGCGGCGCGGAAACATTCGAGGTCACCGAAACTGCCAACGCCGAGTTTCTCGACCGGATGACCGAGAACCTGGCGGACTCCGTCTTCTACGGCGGTAGTTGCCAGACTGCACGAAGCTATTACTTCAATCAGCACGGCGAGGCTGCGATTCTGCGGCCCACGTCTACACGGAATGCGTTCGTCGAAGCGAAACGCTTTCCGCTCGAGGACTATTCGATCATCTAGGCGGGCTTGTCCCGCGTTCGGCTATCTTGCCGAGCTGACTCCGGTCGGAACCGATATCACGGGATAACGGTTCTGCCGGTTCAGTCGGGAAGTGACCGAGATGTGCATCAGTCGGCTCACCGCGGAGGCAGCGCCTTTTCGCGGAGATCCGATCACGATGGTAAATGCGTCGTATTTGTCCGCGGTTGCGAGAATGACACCGGCCGGGTCTCCATAGGTGCAGTCGTACGTCCAGGTGTCGGCGTGCGAGGCAAGTGCCGAGGTTGTCTGCTCGCGTTGCGACACCATCTCGTCGTGCAGACGCGTTTCGAATTCTGGTGAGTCGGTTTCGACAGGTAGGTCCTCGGACGTGATGCAGTGAACGACGTGGAGGGCTGAATCCTCCTTGGCGGCAAGCGTCAATCCGTAGCTGATGACATTCTTGCTGGTAGCACCTGGGCCGATCCCGACAACGATGTGGCGGGCCGGGACGCGATCGGTACTCGGGTTCGCGAGATGGCAGATGTACTCCGGGTGCGGACCGTCATGACGTTGATGGTTCATGTCGGATCTTCTTCCAGAGCGAGAAGCGAAGGAACTTCCATTCTAGGGCGGCCGTGCAGGGGAATTCCACGGAAGTCACAGGTGGAAGGTATAAACGTCATATGAGCCTTGATCCCGCAATCGCGGCGAAGCTGAAGCGAAACGACGCCGGACTGTTCAGCGCGGTTGCGCAGGAGAAGTCGACCGGTGATGTGCTGATGGTCGCGTGGATGGACGACGAAGCGCTCGCGCGAACACTGGAAACCCGTAAGGGGACGTACTATTCGCGCTCGCGGCAGCAGTACTGGGTCAAGGGAGAGACCTCCGGGCACACCCAGTACGTGCACGAGGTGCGCCTCGACTGTGACGGCGATTCCGTCTTGCTGATCGTCGATCAGGAGGGCGCCGCGTGCCACACCGGCACTCACACGTGTTTCGACACCGACGTCCTGCTCGCTGCTGAGCAGTGACGCGAGATGGCCACTGACAAGACTCCACAACCGCTCGATTACTCGTTCACCGCTCCCATCGAGAAAGACGGTGCGTTCGCAACGTTCTTGACCGTGCCCGGCTCGGCGGAAATTCTGGGAACCAGACGCGCTGTGAAGGTGGTCGGGACCCTCGATGGTGAGCATCCCTTCGAGGCGACGCTGATGCCCTCCGGTGACGGACCGCACTGGCTTCCGCTGCGCGTGGCGCTGTGCAAGGCGATCGGCAAGAGCGCCGCTGGAGAAGAGGTAGCGGTACATCTACAGCAGCGACTGAGCTGAAGTTTTCCCGAACCAAGGAGCGCCGTCGTGCAATTCTGTTCGATTTCGAACATGCCGCGGACGTGGAGCCGGATCGGTGGGCCGAGTACGGTCCAGGTGCCGTCGGCGTCGGGTGGGACATGGGACTGCTCGGGCTGGCTCGACACGTGGAACTGAGGATCGCGACGCCACTCGAGACGCCCGAGTGGTCGGCGAGCGACGAGGCCAAGGCATTCATCGCGGGAAGCAGTGAACTGTGGGCCGAAGCTGCGATCGCATCGGGCGACGACCCGGATGCGGCTGCAGCCGCCGCTGCTCGCACGACCGCTGCATACACCGGGTAGATCACCTCTACGAGGACTAACATCGGATTAGTCTGGTTGTTGCGGGACTTCCGCGCCACGAGCGGAGACGACGATGGTGTATCGGCTCATCGAAGTAGTAACGGTGTTCGTTCACTTCGGGTTTGTCCTCTATGTGGTGCTGGGTGGGTTCGTGGCGTGGAAGTGGCGTCGTACCATCGGTTTCCACCTACTTGCAGTCGTCTGGGGAGCCGGTTCGATAGCGGTCGGATATGACTGCCCGCTGACCAATCTCGAGAACTGGGCCCGCCGGATGGCCGGGATCGCGGAGTTGCCGTCCACCGGATTCATCTCGCACTACATCACCGGCGTGTTCTATCCGGCGAGTATCGAAGGCCTTGTACAGGCGCTCGCGGCGACAGTGGTTGTCGGATCCTGGGTCGGATACGTGCTGCTCGGACGGCATGCGAAGGGTGAGGTCAAAGCCTCTTCAGCGACCTGATTCCGTACAAACGATCCCAGCCGTTTCTGAATGGAAACGACTGGGAGGTGCTACCAGGATTTACGCGCGAGTCAGGGCTACCACCGGGATTGTGCGGATCCCAGCGGTCTTCTCCGCGTATTCGGCAAATCCCGGGTATCGACTGGCCTGCTCGTCGTAGATGCGGTCACGCTTCTCGCCGGTTACTTCGCTGACGGAGACCGGGTATGTTTCGGTGCCGATCTCGACCTCTGCCTGGTCGGTGGCAACGAGGTTGTAGTACCAGTCGGGATTGGTCGGGGCACCGGCCTTGGATGCAAAAACGTAGATGGTCTTCGGATCCTGCTCGTCTGCCAGATACATCATGGGACTCACGAAATCGCGTCCGGATTTGCGTCCTGTGTGGTGGACCAACACCATGGGCGCACCTTCGAAGGGGCCACCTACCTTGCCCTCGTTCTCCCGAAATTCCGCAATGATTCCTGCGTTCCAATCGTCGGTACTCATCGTTGTCTCCCGGTCTGCGAGTGGCGAAGGGCTCTGCCGCCAAGCTTTGCACAACTGGTGAATCGACGAGAGGTCATCTTCGGCGTCCAGCATGATCTACTATCTACGTATGAACGCAGATAGTGGTGTTTGTCGCCGCAAGCTTCCCGATGATCAAGTCGACCTCGTCGTCGAGGTGTTCCGCATGCTGGCCGACGCAACCCGTGTGCAGGTCTTGTGGGCATTGGTCGACCGCGAGTGCTCGGTGAACGAACTGGCGGAACGCGTCGGCAAGCCGGCGCCCTCGGTGTCGCAGCACCTGGCGAAATTGCGCATGGCAAGGTTGGTACGAACCCGCCGCGATGGTACGACGGTGTTCTATCGCCTGGAGAACGACCATGTGCGCCAACTGGTTACGGACGCGGTCTTCAATGCGGAGCATGCCGGACCCGGATTGCCGGGGCATCACCGTAGTGAAGGTGAGCTTCGGGAGATACACCCGGAGCGCTCGGCGAACGTCGATCGGACCGATCAAGAAGAAGGTGCGTCGTGACGCACGAACCCAAGACGTCCCACGGCCACGGCCACACCCATGGCCACGGGCCGAAGGGATTTCGATCGGCAGTCCGCGAAGTGTTCTCGCCGCACAGTCACGACGCTGCCGACAGTGTCGACGACGCATTGGAATCGAGCGCAATCGGCATCCGGGCGGTCAAGATCAGTCTTGTTGCGCTCGGAGTCACCGCAGTTGCTCAGGTCGCGATCGTGGCGATCTCGGGTTCGGTGGCGCTGCTGGCGGACACCATTCACAACTTCTCCGACGCGCTCACGGCAGTCCCACTCTGGATTGCCTTCGCGCTCGGTCGGCGCGCTGCGACCAGGCGCTATACCTATGGTTTCGGGCGTGCGGAGGATTTGGCCGGACTGTTCGTGCTCGCCATGATCGCACTGTCGGCAGTGATCGCCGGTGTCGAGGCGGTGAGGCGATTGATCAACCCGGTCGAGATCGAGCACCTCGGTTGGGTAGCGGCGGCAGGTTTGATCGGTTTCATCGGAAACGAATTGGTGGCGTTGTATCGGATCAGGGTCGGCAGGCAAATCGGTTCAGCGGCCCTGGTGGCCGATGGATTGCATGCTCGGACCGACGGATTCACTTCGCTCGCAGTCCTTCTGGGGGCGGGGGGAGTTGCGCTGGGTTTCCCGTTGGCAGATCCGATCATCGGCCTTGTCATCACCGTTGCCATCGTGGCGGTGCTCAGGACTGCAGCGCGAGACGTCTTCCGGAGGTTGATGGACGGCGTCGAACCTGAGTTGGTGGACGACGCAGAGCATGCATTGATGCACGAACCTGGAGTCCTCGGTGTTCGTGATCTGAAGATGCGGTGGATCGGACACCGACTGCATGCCGATGCAGAACTCGACATCGATCCCCGGGCAACACTTGCCGAAGCTCATGCGATTGCACACAGCGCCGAGCATTCGCTCACTCACGCGGTGCCCAAACTCGCTACTGCCTTGGTGCATGCGTACCCGGCGCATGACGCGGCCAACTCCGAAGTCTGATACCGGCCGCCTTCCCGGTGATCTGTGCTTGATGTCAAGCGCAGGCGGCTTCCCAGGCGAAACCGTCTGGGTCTGTGAAGGTTTCAGACGTGCCGGCAACGGTCAGACGGTGTGATCCGGTGCCTTCCGGAGCAACCCCGGCATCCTTTGCCAAAGCGCGGCGACCATACAGTGCGAGTGTCACATTGTTTGCTGCACTGGTGAATTCGACGTACTTGCGACCGAAGCTCTTGGACACCTCGAGTCCGCGGTCGAGGTAGAACTGCTTGCTGGCCTTGACGTCTTCGGCGCCGAGCAGCAGCACGAGGCTGTCGATCGTGCGGGTGGCCGGCCCGTCGTTCTTCTTCGACGACGTGGCGATCTTCCAGATCGAACCGTCTGGAGCCTGGACGACTCCGCCGTATCCCCAGAGGGATTTCTTCACAGGCTTCAAGGCGGTGGCACCGGCTGCGAGTGCTGCGCCGACGAAGGCGTCGACGATGTTCGGTTGGGAGACGACGAGCGAAAGGGTGTACCCACGAAACCCTGTTGTCGGTTCGTTCGATTCGCGTAGCTGGATTCGATCTCCGACGCCGAGAGCGTTGTAGAAGGCTTCGGCTGCCGCGAGGTCGGGAACGTCGAGTATCACGGATTTCGCGGTGGTCATCTGGGCGCTCCCTGCTGATGTGTGGATTGGCGACGTGTGGTCGGAAGTGGACTTCTGTGGTGTGTTCATGTGTTTCAACGTAATTGCGGGTCCCGTGGCTGTGCTTCTCGATTTCTGATCGGTTTGCTGAGACTGCTTGCAAGGTGCAGCACTCACGCAGGCCTTAGGTGGGCGATTTGTCGTGAATATCCTGTTCAGCCGATGTTTTCTCGATAGGCTGGTGAGCGCTGATCGGACGTACCTCACGCCACCATGGAACGGGGAAACCAGTGATCGCACTGCGACGAAAGTCGTTAGCCGCAGCAGTTGTGGTGTCCATGACGATGGCGTTGGCCGCGTGTACCTCCGGTGAATCGGCGCCCGAGGTGGGCGGCAATTACGGCTCTGGCGGAACCGCCGTCGACTATCGGGAGCCGGTGAAACTGAGTAGCCGAGATGGTGTTCTCGAGGTGCGCTTGTCCGCTCATCAGGGAGTGATTCCGCTCGATACCGCTTCGGCGCCCGTGTCGAATTTTCTGCTCTTCGGGTACGAGGTCATCCGCGGTACGGCGTCGGACGGATCGACCTCGGCGAGTGACGTCTATCCGGCGCCGACTCTCCGCGTCAATCCCGGAGAGCGATTGATCATTCATTACGACAACGATTTGCAGGATCTCACGATCCAGGACTTCTACGATCCGGCATTCACACCGGCGGGCGGGGGCGTGCCGATCTATCCGCCGGCGCTGACGTCGGCTCCGCTGAATCTGCACACGCACGGAGTGCACGTGAGTCCGGACGGCAATGCGGACAACGTGTTGCTCAACATTCCAGCCGGCCAGGGAAACGTGTACGACTACGCGATTCCGGCGACGATGCCGAACGGTCTGTACTGGTATCACAGTCACCGGCACACCCTCACTGCGCAGCAGACGTACATGGGCCTGGCCGGGCTACTGGAAATCGGCCGGCCGGACGGCAATCTGCCTGTCGTGACGGCAAACGACGTTCCGATTCGCGATATGGCACTGCAGTACAACTTCGTATTCGACCGCAAAGGAAAGGGCCGACAGCTCAACGACGCGAACTGGCCCCAATTCGTCAGTACGTTGACGCCACCCGCCGGTACGGAACTAGCCGACGGGACGTACCGTCCGAGCCTTGCTCCGGTGAATTTCTCGGACACCACCGAGGGCGCGCAGTATTTCACCAACTGGTACACCGGACCGTTGTCCCCGGCCAATCATCGTGGACAGAATCAATTCGTTCCAGGCAATCTGCAGAGCTTCGTGGGTGAATCGACGACTGTACCGGCCGATCCTTCACTGCCGGACAACCAACGCGATGTGCAGTACACCGTGAACGGTCAGTTCCAGCCGTCGCTGAAACTGAAGCCGGGGCAGACCGAGATCTGGGTGCTTGCCAACATCAGCGACTTTGCCTACATGCCGGTCACGTTGACGGAAACCGCAACCGGCGCCCATCCGAAGTTCGCCATCGTAGGGCAGGACGGAAACCCGTTCGACGAGGTCAGGCCACCCGTGGACGGGGACGGAACCAGGCTGGTGATTCCGCCGGCCTCGCGATACGCAATCGCAGTGACGATGCCGGAGTCCGGCGATCTGGTGCTGGAGATGCCACCGCTCGAAGGTGCAAAGCCGGTGAGCAATCCAGGCATTCTCTACACCAACAACGGTACCGACAATCCGCCCGCCGAACTCGGAACCGTCACCGTCGACCCGTCGGTGATCAGTTACGCGGACGGATTCTTCACGTTCCCGACTCAGCAGTTGATCCGTGTGACGCCAGACGAGGGTGAAGGAAAGACGACTCCCTTCGAGTTCGGACAGAAGCTCGATACCTACACCTCGTTCGTGGATACCGCAGCGATGACGCCCGACGTGACCCGCAATCTCACAGTGTCCGGTGGGTTCGGAAACGAGAAGGCCAGCAACAGCGATCCGAAGGCCTTCACCTACGAATTCGCCGACAACACGTTCCCCAACATTCCGCTGATTCAACCGCGACTGAATTCCGTTGAGGAATGGAAGATCACGAACCTCAACAACGACGAACACCCGATGCATATTCACGTCAACGACTTCCAGGTAACGGAAGTTGTGGATCCCGTCGCAGGTACCACGACGGGCGTTCAGCCCTGGGGAATCGACAACGTGAACGTGCCCGCTCCGGTGACTGACGAGAATGAGAATGCTCTCGAGCCTGCGTCAGTGACGTTGCGAACGAAGTTCACCGAGTACACCGGAACCTTTGTGATTCACTGCCACCGACTCAATCACGAGGACAACGGTTTGATGGCGACTGTCAACGTGATTCCCGAGGTATCGACATATGCCGTCGCGATACCTGGTTCGGCCGGCGTGCCCGCCAAGGTGCAGATATTCGATGCCAACGGCGACAAACTGATCACTGCTGTGACGCCCTTCCCGTCGTTCGAAGGCACCCCGAGTGTTGCGATGGCGGACGTGAACGGAGACATGGTGCTTGATCTGGTCGCTGGAACAGGTGCAGGCTCGGCTCCGGAAGTGGTGGCGTACAACGCAGTCGGCGGCGTGCCGTTCACCGACGAGTTGGCAAGATTCGCCCCCTTCGATGTGGGTTTCCGCGGTGGAGTGAACGTCGGCGGTGTCGACATCGACGGAAATGCACTGGCAGACAACATCATCGTTGCATCAGGCCCAGGGATGGAGTCGCAGGTCAAGATCTACTCCACCGACCTTCCGGCGGACAAGAGGTCCGCACCCACAGAATTCGGTTCGTTCTCGCCGTACCCGGGATCGAGTAGCGGAGTCACGTTCGCAACCGGAATGGTTGACAGTCACTCCGGTCGAGCGAGCATCGTGACCGCACCCGGTGCGGGCGAGGAGCCGTTGATCAAGACGTTCCGCTACGACCTGTACGAACCGACGGCGGCTGCGCAGGGCGGCTCCGATGAACACGCAGGTCATACGGCTGGTCCGGCAACGACATCACAGTTCTTGGCATTCGATCAGGACTACCGCGACGGGGTGTCTCTGTCGACGGGTTGGGTGGCCGGCGCCGAGGGCGGAGCAAAGTCGATAGTGGCAGGCATGCTCGGAGGCGAAGGATCCGTCCGCGTCTTCTCGAGTGGATCGAGGCTCGACGGTGCGCCCGAGATGTACCTGGAGAGCCCAGATCATCATTCGACGGACGTGGTGTTTCGGGAAGTTGCATCCTTCGATCCGTTCGCCGGTCCAGGGACGGGTGTCGGAGTAGCCACGACGAGCACGACTACCGGCGCGGATCTCCTCGTCAGCGGCAGCGACGGAAGTGGTGCCGAAGTTCGGAAATTCACTCTCGGTCGTTCCGATCCGTCTGCGACCACATTGACACCGACGCTTGTGGGAACGCTGCCGCCCTATCCCGTCGGCGGGGGAGTTTTGCCGCTCGGTGGCCGATGATCCGGTTTTGAGATTTACTGAAAGTAGTTTCATGTCAACGGGTCTCGAGCCTTCCTGTTCTCGAAGTTGTCCGTTTTGTCTCTGGTTATCGAAAGTGTGTTCGATTAAACTTTCGGTATGGACAGTCGGGAAGCGTGGCAGCTGGATGATGAGGGCCTCAAGGGTGAGGTTCTGGATCTGGTGCGTGTCCGGCACGAGTTGCAGTCGCGGTTGGTGTTGCTGATCGTGGAGATGTTTTCCCGGGAGACTGTGGTCGGGAAGGGTTTTCGGGCGATCGCGCAGTGGTTGCACGGGTCGACGAATCTGGAGATCGGTGAGTGCAGTCTGCTGGTCGGGTTGGCGCGGTTGTTGATGCTCGAACCCGTGGTGGCGGATGCGTTTCATCGCGGTGACGTGGATGCGTTGAAGGCGCGGCAGGTGGCGTCGTTTTGTCAGCATCCGCCGAAGAACATGACGCCGGCGGATGTGGACAAGGCTCGCGGGATTCTGTTGGGGTTGGCGTCGAAGAACATCGCCGATTGTGATGCGGTGCGGGCAGCGATTCGGCGGATCGAGAAGCAGTACGGCAAGCGTGAGGACGGCGTTCCGGTGGGTGAGGATTCGGAGCGTAACGAGTTCTACGCGTCGAAGGGTTTGTACGGGCGGGTGTCGGTGAAGGGTGATCTGGATGCGGTGAACGGGGCCCGTCTGATCACGTTGTTGTCGAGCCTGTCTGCGCCGACGCCGGAGAAGGACGGCGTCAAGGACACGCGTACTCCGGCGCTGCGGCGGGCGGACGGGTTTTGCGAGTTGTTGCGCCGGTACGAGCGGGCGGGGTTGGGTCCGGTCGAGGGCGGGGTGAAACCGCACATCACGGTCACCGCCAGCGCAAAAGACATGACGGACCTCAAGGCGTTGAAAGACCTCTTGCCGTCCACTGAGGAGTTGGGTTTCGCGTGGACGGATTGGGTCGGTCCGATCAGTATCGATACCGCGCGGATGTTGGCGTGCGACTGCACCGTGACGCGGATTTTGTTGGATGAGAATGGTGTTCCGCTCGAGTGCGGTAAGGAAGCGAGAACGGCGACGGTTCCGCAGCGGCGGGCGTTGGCGGTTCGTGATGGTGGGTGTGCGTTTCCGGGGTGCGGGACTCCGTCGGGGTGGTGCGATGCTCATCATATTGTTCACTGGAACGATGGTGGCCCAACGGATCTCGATAATCTGGTCTTGTTGTGTGGTCATCATCATCGGACGCTGCATCACACGGAGTGGCGGGTGGAGATCGGTCCGGATCGGAAATCGGTGTTCTATCCACCGATGTCGATCGATCCGTTCCAGCAGCCGATCGGCGGGAACAGCCCACCAACGGCCGCGTGAACGGCCATAACTGAAAATGCCAGCGTATGCACCGGGGAAGAATCATGCCCCGTTACATGCGCTGGCTTTTCGTGTTCCGGAGAGTTCAGGGCAGCGACCAGAACTGAGTAGTCACGAGGTAGAAGACGATAACCCAGAACAAGGTCACAGCGGCGACGATTGCCACCCCTTGTGCGTTGGTTTTTGCGACAGGAATCCCCGGAGGCGGACGCAGCCAACGGCGCAGGAGTCGATTCACGTAGTACGGCATCGTGAAGAAACTCATGATGAAGCTCGACAGCAGATTGCCGATCAACAATCCGAGCCAGAGTGGCAGCTTCAGCGGTGACAGCGCCAAAGTAAGCAAGACGACAGTCGGGTAGAGACCGACCCAGACCGCGATCGAGGTTTTTGTCTCCGAAGGTGGAGGGGCCTCGTTTCCGTTCTCGTCGAAGGCAAACCAACTGCCGAACGAATTGTCCACGGTTCGCAGTTCGAAGTCGTGAAACTTGCGGCCCTCGGCGAGGAGTTGTTGTCGCTCAGGGGAAGTCAGCCACGTATCGAGGTGGGCAGCATTGTCGAAGCGATACAGCAGGGTCCATTCATCCTGCACACCGTCGACGGGGCGAAACAGTTCGGTGCCGCGGAATCCGTCGAAAGCACTCTCCACCTCCCGAAGGCGATCCTGCCAGGCAAGGAACTCGTCGATGCTGTCGTCACCGACTCGGTGCGTCACTACGACGGTCAGCAGTGGGTCCGGAGGCCTGATCCCGCCGCTCACTACCTGCTGCGTGGCCGGGCCGTCGAAGAACTGACGACCGCTGTCGAGGTAGTCCTGCCTCGTCGCGCTGTTGATCCACGCTTGAACATGAGCGATGGAGTCGAATCGGTACACGATCACCCAATCAGGTTGGGTGGGCGTCGGAGCCGCGATTTCTGCCCCGAGGAAGCCTGCATAATCTGCGGCCGCCCGGTTGAGATCTTTCTGCCATACCTCGAATTCTTTCTCCAGTCCGGCACGCACTCGCTGGCCGATGATGACCGTCGCGGCGCTGTCCGCCGACGTGTGCGCGGTCATCGGTTCAGGCCTGTGTAGATGCGTTCCGGGGTGAGCGGTAGCGACCGGAATCGTGACCCGGTTGCATCCTGCAGTGCGTTCGCCAATGCAGGGGCAACCGGATTGATGCAGCACTCCGCCATGCCCTTGGAGCGGAGAGGACCGACGGAGTCTGATGACTCGACGAGGATCACCTCCGTGCGTGGGATATCTGCATATGTCGGGATCCGGTAGTTACGTAGATTCGGGTTCATCATCGCGCCGTTTGCGTCTACGTGGAAGTTCTCGGTGAGTGCGAAGCCGATGCCCTGGGCGACGCCACCTTCGATCTGTCCCCGCACCTGCGCCGGATTGATGATCACCCCAGCGTCGGTGGCTTGGACGCTGTAGAGAATGCGGATCTCGCCGGTGATGCGATGGACGGCAATCCGGAAGCCATGTGTGTTGGACACCACGCTGCGCGGAGATCCGTATGCCTTCCGCGCCTCGGTGAATCGGATCCCGCGCGGGCGCGCGGCCTCGAGTATCTCTTGCAGTGTTAATCGAGTACTACCGCAGACGATCTTGTCGTCGTCCATCGAGCACTGGTCAATCGACACGCCGGTGTGGTGCGCGGCGAAGGCAAGTAGGCGATCGCGGAGCGCATTCGACGCGCGAAGTACCGCGTTCCCAGCGACAAACAGGCCGGCGCTGGCGAAAGCGCCTGTGTCGAAACCGGTTCGGTCGGTGTCCGACTGAATGATTCGTACACGCGACGGAGTTGTGCCCAGCTGATTTGCGGCGATCTGCACGTGGGCCGTAGAAGTTCCCTCACCGAATTCGACTGTGCCGATGGCAAGTTCGTATACACAGTCTTCGCCGAGGGTGAGCCAAGCCTCGGAAATGTGCTCGGTGGGTGGCGCGGTCTCATGTAGTGAACTGGCGGTACCGGTGCCGATCAGCCAATCGTCTCCGAGCGAGGGAACCTGTTGCCGCTTCAACGCGGTGTCGATCAGATCGATGCATTGCCCCAGTCCGTCTTCGGTGAAGATCACGTCGTCTGGGCCGTCTTCGAGTGCGATCAGCGAATCGCCCGGTCGGACGATATTGCGTCGACGCAGTTCGAGCGGATCCATGTTCAGCGCGACGGCCAATTCGGTCATGGCCGATTCCACGGCAAAGGCCGGTTGCGTCATCCCGTACCCACGCAGAGCGCCGCTCGGGACGTTATTGGTGTACACGGAATACGCATCGAACTTCTTGTTGGCGCAGCGGTAGAGCGATACTGCCGCGCCGCCGGCAAAGAGTGTCTCTCCACCGTGGTTTCCGTACGCACCGGTGTTCGATACGTTGCGATACTGAAAGGCTGTGAGGGTTCCGTCCGACTTGGCACCGAGCTTGATCGTGAGCTTCATCGGATGACGCGGCGACGCGGTGGTGAACTCTTCTTCTCGGGTGAACTCGAGGCAGACGGGACGACCGGTGTCGAGGGTGGCGAGCGCCACCAGATCCTCGCTGATCACTTCCTGTTTTCCTCCGAACCCGCCGCCCACGCGTTTGCAGAACACGCGTAGCTGATCCGGGCGGAGGTCGAAGAGATGGGCGAGTTTGACCTTGGCGATGGAGGGGGACTGCGAACTTGTGCGAACGTGAAGGCGTCCGTCTTCCATCCAGGAGATCGAACCGTGCGTCTCGAGGTGCGCGTGCTGAACCCGCGGCGAGAAGTAGGTGCCTTCGTGGATGACGTCGGCCTCGGCGAACCCTGCCTCGACGTCGCCCACATGACCGTGAAGTTCGAGCAGGATGTTGTGCTCGGGATCTCGAACAAAGGGATCGTCGGATCCGTGCAGGGCTGGAGCGCCGTCGGCCATGGCCTCTTCCGGATCGAACACGGAAGGCAGGATCTCGTAATCGACCTTCACCTTCCGACGGCCTTCTTCCGCAGCGACGACGGAGTCGGCGAGGACGGCCACTACACGCTGACCCACGAACCGCACGACGTTGTCGAGAATGTAGGTGTCGTCCGGATCGACAAGGTGGTCGGTATGTATTGCCGTGGTGAAGAGCTTGCGCGGCACGTCTTTCCAGGTGTAGACGCGATGGACACCGGGGACGGCGAGCGCCTCGGTGGTGTCGATGGAGGTGATGCGGGCATGTGCGTGCGGCGAGTGCAGCACTTTCAGGTGCAGCATGCCGTCGATCGCGGTGTCCATAGTGTATTCGGCTCGGCCGGTCACCACGTCGGTGGCCGCCGGCGCCCCGACGCTGGTTCCGACGGCCTGTCCCGGGAGGGCAACTTCGACAGCACCGACACCGTTGACCGCGTCTTCGATGGATCGGTAACCGGTGCAGCGGCACAGGTTTCCCTTGAGCGCTCGCGGCAAGTCTTCTTTCTGCGCGTCGGTGAGCGCCGCCGAGGTCATGATCATCCCGGCGGTGCAGAACCCACACTGAAAGCCGGGTGCATCCCGGAACTGCTGCTGAATCGGATGGAGATCTTCGGGCGTGCCGAGTCCCTCGATCGTGGTTACCGCGCGACCGTCGGCGCGAAAGGCGGGCGTGATGCAGCTGTGTATCGGTGTTCCGTCGAGCCACACTGTGCACGCCCCGCAGTCCCCGCCGTCGCACCCCTTCTTCACCCCGTGGTGTCCGAGGTGCCGAAGAAACGTCCGGAGACACTGTCCCGGGAACGGCTCCTCGTGGAACTGCCGGTCGTTCACCGTGTAGCTCATGACTGGCTCCCCGTGAGTTCGTTTCGGAGCTCGTCGGCGTAGTGGCGGGCGAGGTGGAGGCGGTGGTCTGGGGTTCCGTTGGGATCGTCGAACCAAATGTCGGCCGAAATGGAGTCGACGGCTCGTCGCAGAGAGTGCTCGTCCGGCATGGTGTCGAACGTCAGCCGGATCGGATGGGTGGTGCCGGCGGTGATGGTGAGGTGAAAGTCGTCGGCGCCAGGAGTCTGCGTCGCGATCATGAAGATCGTCGAACGGCCGAGGTGCGTGAGACTGAAGCGGCGGTGGGCGTGCCGTTTGGTGAGTGCGTGCACCGGGAACTCGATGCTCCGAAGGACTTCGCCCGGCTCCAGGACATTCTGGTGGTCACCGGTCACGAAGTCGCACGCGTCGACGGTCCTCACTGTTCCGTCGGTAGCCCATAGTGTGAACGAAGCCTCGAGTGCAACTGCCAGGGTGATCATCGGTCCGGCCGGAAGCGACATACAGATGTTGCCGCCTACGGTGGCCGAATTCCACACCTTGAAAGACGAGAGGAAGTACTCGCAGCTGACGCGAATAAGTGGACTCGCACGCCAATTGTCCGGCGGGACAAACGCATACAGTTCGGCAACGGTGCACGTAGCTCCGACACCGAAATGAGTCGGGCCGACCTCCAGTGGTGTCCAACCGAGCGCGGTGAGGTCGACCAGTCGACGCGTGTCGGGTTGTTCTGCTGAGAACAGCCACGTTCCTCCCGCGAGCCAGGCGTCGCCGGGACGCCACACGTCCCCTGGGCGATCCGGTGGTCGGCGTATCACGTCGGTAATGGTGGTGATGTCCATGCGCCTGCTCCCCTCGGGGGATGTGTCTTCTCGGAGTGGGACATTACCGAGGTGACGAGACGCATTCACACTTTTAGTACATATCGGGCACGCGAAACATGAGCGATACGTACGTGACATCGACTGGTGGGGCGGTGCATGCGCGTGCCGATTCTGGGTACGACTGCTTGAGAGGCGCGATCAGCCTCTTGCTTTCGCGCTGTTGATTCGGACGCGGCTACGCACTCGGCGGCCGCGGAGATCATGCGGGGCGGGGCGCTGTGAAACCCTTCGAGGTAAGTCGGACCGACCCTTCTGATGAGACGCTCTTTCCGCTCTCGGCCGCCCAACGGGCAACCTGGTTCGCTCAGCAATTCGATCCCGAAGTCCCGATTCTGATAGCGCACTACGTGGAGCTGCGCGGCGAACTCGACGTCGAACTGCTGGATCGCGAAACGCGAGCGGTGGCATACGAGTTTCAATCTCCTTTGCTCAAAGTGATCGAGATCGACGGTCAACCGATGCAGTACGTGGACGAGACATCTGAGATCACCGTCCGTCTTGTCGACCTCCGTGGGTCCCCCGATCCGATCGAGGATGCCCTCGGGTGGATGCGCCGAGATTGCCGGACGCAGCTCGACCTGGCAGTCGACGGAATCGTCGCGACCGCTGTGCTGCGCGTCGGGGACGCGCACTATTTGTGGTACAGCCGCATCCATCATGTTGCGCTCGACGGTTTCGGTGCCATGACCATGATGAACCGCATTGCGCATCGGTACTCGGCCTCGGCGGCGAGAAAGGACTCGCAGCTGAGTCGTGCCGCGACGCTGCGCACGCTGTACGACATCGACGAGCGGTACAGAATGTCGGATCGATTTGCCGCCGACCGGGAGTACTGGGCTGAGCGCAATACCACCCTCGCCGGATCCAGCCTGGCGGAGGCTTCTGGGCCCGCGCAAACCGAGAGCCGACTCGAAAGCACACTGATGTCGGACCGAAGTTGTGCCCTTCTCTACGAATCCGAGAACCACGCTGCACCGGTCATCGCTGCGCTCGCGTTGTACCTCGCGCGGATGACGGCGAAAGAGACTGTCCAGATTCATGTTCCGATGTCCGGACGGACTACGGCGGTGCTGCGGGACTCGGGCGGCATGATGGTGAACGTCACGCCACTGCTCATCCGTGTCGCAGCGGTCGACACCGTCGGTGAACTGTTCGCCCAGGTCCAACATGAGCTCATGGGTGCATTGCGGCACCAGCGCTGCAGCCTCGACGACATCCGTCGGGACGCAGGCGTGACGAGCGGTCTGGAAGGCGAAGACTCATATGCCGGGCCCATGGTCAACGTCATGCTGTTTCGCCAGGAGGTGCAGTTGGGCGAGGTGGTTGGGGAGTATCACATCGTCACCTCCGGGCCGGTGGAAGACCTTCTGGTCAACGTGTATCCGAGCGGCGACAGGCTGCGTGTCGACTTCCGGGCAAACCCGATCCGATACGAGGAGGCGGGTTTACGCGAGCACCACCGGAACTTTGTCGGCTTGCTGGAAGAGTTGATCGCGTCTGATTCCGGTGCCGAACTCGCAGACATTCACGGCCCGACGGCCCGAGAGGGCGAGCGACGACAACGCGAAGTCCGGCACCTCGAGTATTGGAGACATGAGCTCGCCGGGGCGCCCGAACTATTGCAACTTCCGTTCGATCGGCCCAGACCTGCAACGCAATCGCTGGACAGTGCACAGGTTGAGGTCCTGATCGCCACCGACACCCACGCGCGGATCACGGCGATGGCGAGTGATCTCGGGACGGACACTCGTGCGGTCTTACATGCGAGCTTTGCTCTCCTGGTGAGCCGGTTGTCCGGGGCTTCGGATGTTGTGATCGGTACGCCCGCGGGATCCGACGCGAGCATCGTCGCCATCCGGAGTCGCATCGATCTGGAGACGCCGTTCACGGCGCTCTTGGGCAGTGTCGTCGAGGTCCGAAGTAATGCGCTGCCGCACAGTGGGATACGGCTCGAGCAGGTGGCGGAGTCGCTCGAGGTGGAGGATATACCTGCGTATGCGCCGGTGATACAGGTGACGTTCGAGTCCGTGGCCGGCGCTGACGAGCACCCTCGCGACATCGGCCGCTTCGATCTCGGAGTGTCTGCAGTCGAGACTTTCGACGAGGTGGGTACGCCGTCCGGAATCTCGGTGAGGCTCGCGTTTGCCACCGATCTATTCGACGCCGAGACGGTACGCGGCCTCGGTTTGCGGCTCGCGTGCGTCCTGGAATCCGTCACAGCGGATCCGGCAATCATGGTCGGCGACATCGATATCTTGTCCGACGACGAGCGATCCGCGATACGGCCTGTCCGCGGTGACCCGCGCGCTTCGCATCGCACCCTGGCCGATTTGTTCGACGGTGCGGCGCGCACACACCCCGACGGCGTGGCCCTGTCGTATCTCGATGCCGAGTTGACGTATCGAGAACTCGACGAGCGTTCGTCGAAGTTGGCCCGAGAATTGATCGACCGCGGCATCGGTCCGGAAAACAGTGTGGCGCTGGGTTTGACGCGTTCGATCGAATCGGTTGTCGCGATGTTGGCGGTGACCAAAGCCGGCGCGGCATTCTTGCCGGTGGATCCGACCTATCCGGATGAACGTGTTCGCTTCATGCTGACCGATTCCGGCGCCGTACTGGGGCTCACGGTCGTCGCGGAACTTCATCGCTTGCCGGATTCGATTTCCTGGATAGCAATCGACGACGCTGAGTTCCGTGGCCGACTTGCACGGTTGTCCGTGCGCTCCATCTCCGATGTCGATCGGGTGCGCCCGATCCGGCCCGACAATCCCGCATACGTGATCTACACGTCCGGGTCCACCGGACTCCCCAAGGGGGTGACGGTCTCGCATCGTGGACTGGAAGCGCTTGCTGCCGAACAGCGTTCGCGGTTCGGTGCGACCCAGGATGCGCGAACGTTGCACTTCTCGACCCCGAGTTTCGACGCCTCGATTTTCGAGTACCTGCTGGCTTTCGGTGCCGGAGCGACCATGGTGATTGCGCCGAGCACGATCTACGGCGGTGACGAGTTGTCTCACTTCCTCGAATCCCAGCGTGTCACGCATGGTTTTGTCACTACTGCGGCGCTCGGAACAGTTTCGCCCGAGGGCCTTTCGGACTTCGGCGAAGTGGTGGTCGGTGGTGAGGCCTGTCCGCCGGATCTCGTGCAGCGGTGGGCTCCCGGCCGACGGCTGTGCAATGCGTACGGGCCGACCGAGACCACCGTCATGTCGAACATCGGCGAGCCGATGGTGTCGTCGGAGGACATCACAGTGGGCGGTCCGCTCCGCGGCTTCGAGGAGATCGTGCTCGATCAGCGATTGCACCCCGTCCCCGACGGTGTTGTGGGCGAGCTGTACATCTCGGGAGACGCGCTCGCACGTGGATATCACCGGAAGTATGCGTTGACCGCAGAACGATTCGTGGCAGACCCCTTCGGCCTCCCCGGGCAGCGGATGTATCGAACGGGGGATTTGGTGCGGTGGCGCCGTGGCCGTGGACTCGAGTACGTCGGTCGTAGTGACTTCCAGGTGAAAGTTCGCGGATTTCGTATCGAACTCGGGGAAATCGACAGCGTCGTGCGGTCGTGTCCGCAGGTCGAGAATGCAGTCACCGTGGCGCGTGCGGCTCCCTCCGGGACAGCGACGATCACCACGTACGTCGTGCCTGCCGGCGGAAGTGCGCTCTCGACGGCCGAGCTGACGCGGTACGTCGCGAGCCGTGTTCCGTCGTACATGGTTCCTGCGGCATTTGTTCTACTCGACGAGTTGCCGGTAACTCCGGCGGGAAAGGTCGATCGCGCTGCCTTACCTGCACCTCGGCTCGATGCTCGGTCGGACGACTTTCGACCGCCCGAGGGCGCTGAGGAACTAGTGCTCGCCGAGATTTTTGCCGATGTTCTAGGCTTCGAGACGGTGGGTGCGGGTGACGACTTCTTCGATCTGGGCGGGAACTCACTGATTGCCACGAAGCTGATCGCTCGCGTAAATGCCGCTGAAGAAATCGATTTCGGGGTGCGGACTTTGTTCGAAGCACCGACTATCGAATCATTGGCCCGTCACGTGCGGGATGCGAAGTCATCCCGCGTTGATCGCACGCGTTCGAAGCGTCCAATCCTGCAGGCACATTCGTACAGGGACAAGATTCCGGTGTCTGTGGCACAACGACGCCTGTGGTTCGTCAATCAGTTCGACACGTCGTCCCCGGCCTACAACATTCCGATGGTGGTCCGACTGTCAGGTGCCTTGGATGTCGCTGCGATGCAGCGCGCGGTGGGAGATGTTGTCGATCGGCATGAATCGCTCCGTACCGTCTACCCGGCGTCGGTCGACGGCCCCCATCAGGTAGTAGTGCCTTCGGAACGCGTGACGTCGAAGATCGCGTGGGAAGTATCCGTGGACGAGGAAGCCTTGGACAGGCGCATCGCCGATCTCGCTCGCGAGGGGTTCGACGTGAGCGCGAACGTGCCCCTGCGCGGCTCCCTTTTTCGGGTCACGCCGGACGATCATGTCCTTGCGCTGGTGGTTCACCATATTTCGGCGGACGGAGCATCCCTCGAGCCGCTGGCCCGCGACCTGACCCGCGCCTACGCGGCGCGGGCTGCGAAACGGGCACCGGACTGGTCGCCTTTGCCTGTGCAGTACGCCGACTACAGCCAATGGCAGATCGAACTGCTCGGCAGTGACGACGATCCGGACACGCTCGAGGCGAAGCAGTTGGACTACTGGACGTCCACCCTGGCCGGTCTACCTGACGTGATCGACCTTCCGCTGGATCGACCGAGACCGGCGGAACGATCCATGCGCGGTGAATCGGTCCGATTCTCGGTGCCCGCAGACGTGCACAGTGAACTCCTCGAACTCGCTCGGAATCACAACACGACACCGTTCATGGTGATGCACGCAGTGCTGGCGGTTCTGTTGGCACGGCTGAGCGCCTCGCCGGACATAGCGATCGGGACTCCGGTAGGAGGGCGCGCCGAGCAAGTCCTCGACGATCTGGTCGGGATGTTCGTCAACACGGTCGTCCTGCGAATCACCGTTGACACCGCCGCGACTTTCGAGGAGATCCTTTCACGAACTCGCGAAGTCGATCTGGCAGCGTTCGGACAAGCCGAGGTGCCGTTCGAGCGAGTCGTCGATGCAGTTGCGCCGGAGCGTTCGTCATCTCGCTCACCGCTCTTCCAGGTTCTGTTGGAATTCCAGAACACCGCAGATCCCCACCTCGAACTACCCGGACTGGGTGTCGATGTTGTTCCAGTCGACGTCGGTGTCGCCAAATTCGACTTGCAACTGTCGCTCTCCGAGCAGCGTGGCAAAGACGGCGTCCCCATGGGTTTCGATGCCGCCTTCACCTATGCCTCCGATATCTTCGAGCGCACCACAGTCGCCGAGTTCGGCGAGCGTTTCGTCCGCCTCCTCCGGTCGGTCGTGTCGGATCCAACAGTGCCAGTAGGGGATACGGAAATTTTGGGCGCGCCCGAGCGTGGGTTGGTGGTGGGTGGTTGGGATGGTGTGGGGGTTGTGGTGGGGGGTTTGACGTTGGTGGATGTGTTGGATGGGCGGTTTGCTGGTGTGGGTGGTGGGGGGTTGGTGTGTGGTGGGGTGGTGTTGTCGTGGGGTGAGTTCGATGTTCGGGTGAATCGTTTTGCGCGGTTTTTGATTTCGTTGGGGGTGGGTCCGGAGTCGCGGGTGTGTGTGGCGTTGTCGCGGTCGGTGGAGTTGTTGGTGGCGGTGTTTGCGGTGGTGCGGGCTGGTGGGGTGTTTGTTCCGGTGGATGTGGGTGCGCCGGTGGAGCGGGTGGGGTTTGTGGTGGGTGTGGTGGATCCGGTGGTGGTGTTGTCGCGGGTTGGTGATGGTGGGTGTTTGCCGGTGGGGGTGGGGTTTGTTGATGTGGGTTGTGTTGATGTTTCGGGGTTTTCGGGTGGTCCGGTGGGGGTGGGGGATCGGTTGGGGGTGTTGTTGCCTGAGCATGCGGTGTATGTGATGTTCACGTCGGGGTCGACGGGTCGTCCGAAGGGGGTGGTGGTGTCGCATGCGGGGGTGGTGAATCGGTTGTTGTGGATGCAGGGGGAGTTTCCGTTGGGTGTGGGGGATGTGGTGTTGCAGAAGACGCCGGTGTCGTTCGATGTGTCGGTGTGGGAGTTGTTTTGGCCGTTGATGGTGGGTGCGCGGTTGGTGGTGGCGGATCCGGGTGGGCATCGTGATCCGGTGTATTTGGTGGGTGTGATCGAGCGGTGGGGGGTGTCGGTGGTGCATTTTGTGCCGTCGATGTTGGAGGTGTTCGTGGGGGAGTTGAGCGTGGGGGAGTTGGGGGTGGGGTGTTCGGGTTTGCGTCGGGTGTTTGTGTCGGGTGAGGGGTTGTCGTCGGTGTTGGCGGGGCGGTTTGCGGGGGTGTGTGGTGCGGAGTTGGTGAATTTGTACGGGCCGACGGAGGCGTCGGTGGATGTGTCGTTTCATGTGGTGGAGGGTGTTGTGGGGGTGGGTGTTCCGATTGGTCGGCCGGTGTGGAATACGCGGGTGTTGGTGTTGGATTCGCGGTTGCGGCCGGTTCCGGTGGGTGTGGTGGGGGAGTTGTATGTGGGTGGGGTGCAGGTGGCTCGGGGGTATGAGGGTCGTGTGGATTTGACGGTGGGTCGGTTTGTGGCGGATCCGGTGTCGGGGGTGGTGGGTGCTCGGGTGTATCGGACGGGTGATGTGGTGCGGTGGGGGTGTGGTGGGGTGTTGGAGTTTGTGGGGCGCACGGATTTTCAGGTGAAGGTGCGGGGGCAGCGGGTGGAGTTGGGTGAGGTGGAGGCGGTGTTGGCTGCTCAGGTGGGGGTGGCTGGTGCGGTGGTGGTGTTGCGGTCGGGTGTGGGTGGGGATTTTTTGGTGGGGTTTGTGGTGGGTGAGGTGGGGGTGGTGGTCGATGAGGTGGTGGTGTTGGAGGGGGTGCGGAGGTCTCTTCCGGGGTTCATGGTGCCGTCGGTGGTGGTGGTGTTGGGGGAGTTTCCGGTGACGGTGCATGGGAAGTTGGACCGTAAAGCCCTCCCGGACGTCAACTTCGAACCTCAAGCGCTGCAGTATGTTGCGCCACGAACGCCGGTCGAGGAGACGGTTGCCGCAATCTTCGATGATCTGCTGGGAACGTCGACGGTGGGCGTGAACGACGACTTTTTTGCCCTGGGTGGGAACTCTCTCAGTGCGGCCAGGTTGGTTGCGCGAGTGAATTCTGTTCTCGGCGAACGGATCAATATTCGTGACGTCTTCGATGCTTCTACCGTTGCAGCGCTGGCCGAATTGGCGCAGTGTCGCGGAGGAGAGGGGGCCAAGCCGGCGTTGACGCCGCGGGTTATGACGACAGATATCCCACTTTCACCGGCGCAGGAGCGAATGTGGTTTGCGAATCAGTTCGCCCCCGAGTCCGCCGCCTACAACGTCGCGTGCGCGTTGAGGCTCGAAGGTGCAGTGAACGTGAGTGCGCTTCACGCTGCATTTGTCGACGTCGTCGAGCGGCACGAGTCCTTGCGCACTGTTTTTCCTCTCACTGACGACGGCCCGCGTCAAGTGATCATGTCCACCTCACAGGTGGTATCGGATCTTGCACCGATACTTGTGCAGGGAGAGGAAGAGCTGCGCGAGCGTAGCCGGCAGATCGCTTCGGATGGTTTCGACGTCACGCAGCAGGTCCCGATGCGCGCCACCTTGTTGCGGCGAGACGACCAGGTCCACTCGCATGTCCTGGTGATCGTGATTCACCACATCGCCGCCGACGGATTCTCGACGGTACCGCTGGCCCGAGATCTCATGAGCGCATACTCCTCCCGTGCGAACGGTAAGGCACCGCAGTGGGCGCCGCTCGGGATCCAGTATGCCGACTACGCGTTGTGGCAACGTGGTTGGTTGGGCTCGGAATCGGACTCTCGGTCTCTGATCTCGAAACAGCTCGGCTATTGGGCCGAGAATCTTGCGGGCGCACCTGAGGTTCTCGACATTCCGACCGATCGACCGCGCGGTGATGTGCGTTCGCTTCGACGCGGACGGATCAGGTTCGAGTTCGGTCCGAAGGTGCATGCGGGTGTGGTTGCCCTGTCGCGCAAACACAACGCCACGGTCTTCATGGTTGTGCACGCAGCCTTGGCAGTGCTGCTGGCGAGGCTCAGTGATGAGGACGACGTAGCCGTCGGAACTCCCATCGCCGGGCGTGGGGAGCGCGAACTCGACGACCTGGTGGGCATGTTCGTCAACACGTTGGTCTTGCGCACTGCAGTGGACCGCGGCGCAACTTTCGGAGACTTCCTCGACCAGGTCCGAAACGTAGATCTGAGCGCCTTCATTCACGCGGACGTGCCGTTCGAAAGAGTCGTCGAGATCGTGAATCCTTCACGTTCGACGGCGTACTCGCCCCTGTTTCAAGTCATGTTGGAGTTCCAAGACATCGAACGGCCTGCACTCGAACTCCCCGACCTGCAGGTGACCGACGTGGGCGTCGAGATCGACACCATCAACTTCGATCTTCAGTTGACGGTGACGCAGAATGCCGGCGCAGCCGGCGAATCGGACGGTCTTCGCGCCGAATTCGGATATGCCACAGATATTTTCGACGAGGAAACGGTAGCGGGCTTCGCCGACCGCCTGCAACGGATTCTCGAGCGCGTTATCACGGATCCGCAATCACGGATCGGAGATATCGAGATCCTCGACGCCTATGAGTCAGCCGAACTGGTACCCGTGCGAGGTGAGATTTCCGCCGCTGTTCAGACCCTTCCGGATTTGCTGACTGCAGCAACAGATATGGCGACTGCCCAGGATCCCGGCGCCGTTGCGCTGGTGTTCGAGGAACGTGAAGTGACCTATCTCGAACTCGACGCGCAGTCGAACCGATTGGCCCGCATGCTGATCGAATCCGGAGTGGGTCCCGAATCGGTGGTGGCGTTGTGTCTCCCACGCTCCATCGAGTCCGTTCTGGCGGTGTGGTCCATTGCCAAGACAGGTGCGGCATTCCTTCCCGTGGACCCGGGACATCCTGCTGCTCGTATCGAGCACATGCTGGGCGACTCCGGTGCAGGGTGGGGGATAACGTCTCGAGCTCACAACGCGGCATTGTCCGGCCTCGTGCCGTGGCTGGTCCTCGACGATGCCGGTTTCGAGGAACGGCTGCGGGCGTACTCGCCATCGAAAGTCACCGACGCGGATCGGAAGGCACCGATTCGCATCGACAATCCGGTCTATCTGATCTACACGTCGGGGTCGACAGGAACACCCAAGGGCGTGACGGTCACACATCGCGGGTTGAGCGACTTCGCGCTCCAGGAGCGTGAGGCCTTCGCCGCCACGACCCGATCCAGAACTCTGCACTTCGCTTCGCCGAGTTTCGACGCGTCGGTTCTCGAGCTCGTGATGGCCGTTGGTGCTGGAGCCACGATGGTGATCGTGCCACCGACCGTCTACGGCGGGTCGGAACTGGCGGCGCTACTGGAGCGCGAGCGCGTCACCCATTGTTTTGTGACTCCGGCGGCCTTAACGTCCGTCGACCCAGACGGTCTCACCACTGTCGGTTGTGTCGTGACAGGTGGGGAAGCGTGTCCGCCGGAATTGGTGGCCCGCTGGGCGCCGGGCAGAAAGATGTTCAACGCCTACGGTCCTACCGAGGCAACTGTCGTGTCGAGCATCAGTGCGGCACTGGCTCCGAACGACCCGGTCACTATCGGCACACCTACTCGCGGATTCAGCGAGGTAGTGCTGGACTCGCGTCTGCGAGCGGTACCGGTAGGTGTCGCGGGGGAGTTGTATCTTGCCGGGCCGGCTCTCGCTCGCGGCTATCACCGGCGATACCCGTTGACCGCCACGCAGTTTGTCGCAGATCCCTTCGGTGCGCCGGGAACGCGGATCTATCGCACGGGCGATCGCGTGCGGTGGACGCCCGACCGACGGCTGGAGTATCTCGGGCGCACCGATGCCCAAGTCAAAGTCCGTGGGTTCCGCATCGAACTCGGGGAAGTCGAGGTGGCACTGCAGACGCACCCGCGCGTGGCCCAGGCGGTGACGGCCGTCTGGAACGGCGACGGCAGGGATCGGTTGATCGGCTACGTGGTTCCCGATCGCGGAGCGAGTGTCGATCCGCGAGACGTCCTCGCCCATGCAGGCAAGCGCCTGCCGTCGTACATGGTGCCGGCGGCGGTGGTGGTGCTCGACGCCGTTCCGCTGACGGTTCACGGAAAACTCGACCGCGCAGCGCTTCCCACACCCGATTTCTCGTCCGCCGCCACACCCGACCGGCCACCGCGAACGGAAACCGAGAATCTTCTTGCCGCTCTGTTCGCGCAGGTTCTCGGTCTCGACGCGGTAGGAGTGCATGATTCGTTCTTCGAGCTCGGTGGCGACAGCATCATGTCCATCCAATTGGTGGCCCGCGCTCGCGATGCGGGTGTGATCATCTCACCCCGAGATGTTTTCGACCACAAATCCGTCGCCGCGCTTGCCGAGTCGGCGCACCTTGAGCAGGACAGGCCTGATGTACTCGCGGAGCTACCGGGATCCGCTGTCGGAACTGTTCCACTGAGCCCGGTGGCGCAGTGGATGCTCGACCGCAGCAGTGGCGGGCTGCGTGGCGGCGGAGTGAAACGGTTCTCCCAGGCGCTCTTGCTGACAGCTCCCGCTGATCTCACCCAGGACCTCCTTGTCCGTGGTCTCCAGGTGTTGCTGGACCGCCACGGAATGCTTCGAGCTCGCTTGGTTGAGAGTGACCGGGTCATGGAAGTCTTACCACCCGGCTCGATCTCGGCCGAAGGACTGATCCACCGCGTAGCTGTCGATTCGGTGGACGACGAAGGTTTCAGGGCCTTGGCGTCGGGAGAACTCGAGGCCGTGGCCGACAGCTTGGATCCCGCCGCGGCTGACATGGTGCGCGTGATCTGGTTCGACCTGGCCGACAAACCTGACGTGTCGACCGGGCGGGGCCGACTACTTGTGGTGATTCATCACATGGTTGTCGACGGCGTCTCGTGGCGCATTCTGGTCACCGACCTGGCGTCGGTGACCGCACAACTCCAGGCCGGTGTCACGCCCGAACTGCCACAGATCGGAACGTCGTTCCGGCGATGGGCGCATGGGCTTGTCGAGCACGTGGGCGACCGGAGCGTCGAACTGGACATGTGGATAACGATCCTGGACGGCGATGACCCGTTGATCGGTTCGCGCCCAATCGATCCCACGATCGACGTCGACGACACGGTCGACACCGTTACAGTGGACATCTCGCCTTCGGCGACCAGGAACCTTCTCACCACGGTTCCTGCGGCATTCCACGCCGGCGTGAACGACGGACTTGTCACCGCTGTTGCGTTGGCCTCGATCGGGTGGCGACGACGCCGCGGTATGGATACCGCTGCCGCCCTGATCACGCTCGAAGGACACGGGCGCGAGGAAGGGGTGGTTCCTGGCGCAGACCTCGCTCGCACCGTTGGTTGGTTCACCACACTCTGCCCGGTGCGCGTGGACCTCGGCGCAATCGACGTCGACGACGCACTGGCCGGTGGCGCCGACGCCGGGCTGGCCCTCAAAGCTGTCAAAGAGTACTTGCGTGCGATCCCCGATCATGGAATCGGATTCGGGATGTTGCGGTACCTGTCTGGCGAGAGCGACCCACTCGGCCGATTCCGTTCTCCTCAGATCAGTTTCAACTATCTGGGCCGGATCAGCTCCTCTGACGGAACACAGGACTGGCTGCCGGTGGAGGGCAATCGAAGGCTCGGCGGAACCCAGAACCCGTCCATGCCTGTGGCGTCCGTGATCGACATCAACGCGGCGGTTGAGGACCATGTCGACGGGCCCTGCCTGACAGCATCTTTCACCTTTCCCCGCGGAGTGCTCGACGGGTCTGACGTCGCGGAGTTCGCGGAACTGTGGCGTCGTGCGCTCGACGGACTCACCGCGCACGCGTCGCGACCTGATGCGGGCGGTCTGACGCCGTCGGACATTCCCCTGGTCTCGGTGGACCAACAACAGATCGAACGCTGGGAGAACGATTTCCCCGGATTGCGCGATGTCTGGTCGGTGTCGCCCCTTCAGGCCGGGCTGATGTTCCATGCCTCACTGGCGGCCACGTCGACGGACGTCTACACAGCGCAGTTGTGCGTCGAGCTCGAAGGAGCGGTTGATTCCGAGCGTTTGCGCGGCGCTGCTGCCGGACTACTCGCAAACCACGCGAATCTGTGTGCAGCGTTTCTCTACGACGTGAACGGCCTACCGGTGCAGTTGATTGTCGACGATGCAGTGATTCCCTGGACCGAGGTCGACCTGAGTGATCGCGGATCGGCAACCGACGCAGATTTGGAGCGCCGCCTCGACGAGGATCGCAGTGCACCCTTCGACCTCGCTTCGCCGCCACTGCTTCGGCTGACGTTGCTGCGAACCTCGCCGACGAGGTGTGTGTTGGTGGTGACGAACCATCACATCGTTCTCGACGGTTGGTCGATGCCGTTGCTGGTTCGCGAACTGTTGATGCGATACGCGGACGACAGTCTCTCGGTCGAGAGGGCCCCGGCCGATCTTCCCGAGACTCCGTCGTACCGCACCTATCTGGAATGGTTGATGCACCGCGATATGGAGACCTCGCTCGCGGCGTGGGAGGACGCCTTGGAAGGCGTCGACGAGCCGACGTTGTTGGCGCCTTCGACGCCGATCGCGGAGCAGCTGGTGCCCGAAGAGGTTGCCGTCGATCTACCCGATTCGGTGCGCGACGGACTCGGTGCGCTGGTCCAACGGAGCGGGATCACGATGAACACGGTGATCCAGGCGGCGTGGGGTGTCCTACTGTCTCGGATGCTTTCCCGTGACGACGTAGTCTTCGGCGTCACGGTTTCGGGCCGCTCACCCGAGTTGCCTGGTGTGGAAAACATGATGGGGCTGCTGATCAACACGTTGCCTGTCCGAGTGCAACTGGATCCGGACGAGACGTGTACGCAGCTGCTCGCTCGACTGCAAAGCGAGCAGACAGCTCTGCTCGATCATCACTATGTCGGACTCGGCGCGATTCAATCTGTCGTAGGGACAGGCAATTTGTTCGACACACTGTCGGTCTTCGAGTCGTATCCGATCGATACCTCGGGGATGGGCGGGAACACCGACATTGCCGGTATGCGCGTCACCGCTGTGAATGCCCGCGACGCCACGCATTACCCGCTCACCGTGCTGTCGGTCGCGGAACCGACGCTGCAGGTCAGCCTGCGGTACCAGCCGGCGGCATTTGACCGCGCCGCGGTCGACACCATTGCACAGCGAATGTCGCGGATTCTTGCCGCCTTCGCAGCGAACGCGGATACACCGGTCGGTGAGGTCGACGTGTTTGTCGCCGGTGAGCTTGGGTTGGTGGTGGGTGGTTGGGATGGTGTGGGGGTTGTGGTGGGGGGTTTGACGTTGGTGGATGTGTTGGATGGGCGGTTTGCTGGTGTGGGTGGTGGGGGGTTGGTGTGTGGTGGGGTGGTGTTGTCGTGGGGTGAGTTCGATGTTCGGGTGAATCGTTTTGCGCGGTTTTTGATTTCGTTGGGGGTGGGTCCGGAGTCGCGGGTGTGTGTGGCGTTGTCGCGGTCGGTGGAGTTGTTGGTGGCGGTGTTTGCGGTGGTGCGGGCTGGTGGGGTGTTTGTTCCGGTGGATGTGGGTGCGCCGGTGGAGCGGGTGGGGTTTGTGGTGGGTGTGGTGGATCCGGTGGTGGTGTTGTCGCGGGTTGGTGATGGTGGGTGTTTGCCGGTGGGGGTGGGGTTTGTTGATGTGGGTTGTGTTGATGTTTCGGGGTTTTCGGGTGGTCCGGTGGGGGTGGGGGATCGGTTGGGGGTGTTGTTGCCTGAGCATGCGGTGTATGTGATGTTCACGTCGGGGTCGACGGGTCGTCCGAAGGGGGTGGTGGTGTCGCATGCGGGGGTGGTGAATCGGTTGTTGTGGATGCAGGGGGAGTTTCCGTTGGGTGTGGGGGATGTGGTGTTGCAGAAGACGCCGGTGTCGTTCGATGTGTCGGTGTGGGAGTTGTTTTGGCCGTTGATGGTGGGTGCGCGGTTGGTGGTGGCGGATCCGGGTGGGCATCGTGATCCGGTGTATTTGGTGGGTGTGATCGAGCGGTGGGGGGTGTCGGTGGTGCATTTTGTGCCGTCGATGTTGGAGGTGTTCGTGGGGGAGTTGAGCGTGGGGGAGTTGGGGGTGGGGTGTTCGGGTTTGCGTCGGGTGTTTGTGTCGGGTGAGGGGTTGTCGTCGGTGTTGGCGGGGCGGTTTGCGGGGGTGTGTGGTGCGGAGTTGGTGAATTTGTACGGGCCGACGGAGGCGTCGGTGGATGTGTCGTTTCATGTGGTGGAGGGTGTTGTGGGGGTGGGTGTTCCGATTGGTCGGCCGGTGTGGAATACGCGGGTGTTGGTGTTGGATTCGCGGTTGCGGCCGGTTCCGGTGGGTGTGGTGGGGGAGTTGTATGTGGGTGGGGTGCAGGTGGCTCGGGGGTATGAGGGTCGTGTGGATTTGACGGTGGGTCGGTTTGTGGCGGATCCGGTGTCGGGGGTGGTGGGTGCTCGGGTGTATCGGACGGGTGATGTGGTGCGGTGGGGGTGTGGTGGGGTGTTGGAGTTTGTGGGGCGCACGGATTTTCAGGTGAAGGTGCGGGGGCAGCGGGTGGAGTTGGGTGAGGTGGAGGCGGTGTTGGCTGCTCAGGTGGGGGTGGCTGGTGCGGTGGTGGTGTTGCGGTCGGGTGTGGGTGGGGATTTTTTGGTGGGGTTTGTGGTGGGTGAGGTGGGGGTGGTGGTCGATGAGGTGGTGGTGTTGGAGGGGGTGCGGAGGTCTCTTCCGGGGTTCATGGTGCCGTCGGTGGTGGTGGTGTTGGGGGAGTTTCCGGTGACGGTGCATGGGAAGTTGGACCGTAAAGCCCTCCCGGACACCGATTTTGCGAGCGCTGCATATCGGATTCCTGCCACTCCTGCCGAAATCGGAATCGCCCGTGCTGTTGCCGACGTTCTCGGTCTCGACCAGGTGGGTGCCGACGACAGTTTCTTCGAACTCGGCGGGGATTCCCTCAGCGCCACTCGAGTCATCGCCCGCATCAACGCCGCATTGCACACCAATATGGGGGTCAATGCACTGTTCGACGCCCCCGTGGTCGCGGACCTGGCGGCCTCGATAGATCCAATCGACTCCGCGCCGGGCGAGCCTGGACCCGAGGAAGCTACTCGTGTTCCCCTCACGAGTAGGGCACGGCCAGAACGTATTCCGCTGTCGTTCGCGCAATCGCGGATGTGGTTCGTCAACCAGTTCGACACGTCGTCTCCGCTCTACAACATCCCCGTCGCACTACAACTGGACGGGTTCCTGGATTCGGGTGCGCTCCAAGCCGCGCTGGGTGATGTGGTGGAACGGCACGAATCTCTTCGAACGATCTTTCCTGCGTCCGCAGACGGGCCCTACCAGGTGATCGCCGAACCCGCGGTCGCTGCTCCTCGAATCCACCCCGTGCCGATTCCCAGCGAGTGGCTTTTCACGGACTTGCACGCGTTCTTCGACATCGGATTCGATGTGTCCGAAGGGTTCCCGCTGCACGTGAGGTTACTCCGAACCGGACCGGAGCAGCATGTACTCGCGATCGTTGTTCACCACATCGCCGCAGACGGCTTCTCGATGGCACCACTGGCACGCGACCTGATGAGTGCATATACCGCGCGCACGCAAGGTCGGAGCCCGGACTGGGCGCCGCTGCCGGTTCAGTACGCCGACTACACCCTCTGGCAGCGTGAGATCGTCGACGCAGACGTTGGTCCGGAAACTTCGCTCTCGGCCGAATTCGATTATTGGACAGCGAAGCTGTCGGGTATTCCGGACGTCTTGCCGCTCCCTCTCGATAGACCACGAACCTCGAAACGGTCTGCCGAGGGCGCGGTGGTTTCGATGGACTTCTCGCCCGAGATCCATCGAGCTTTGAACGAACTCGCACACCAGAACGGTTCGTCTCTGTTCATGGTGATGCATGCGGCTCTGGCGGTATTGCTGGCACGGCTCACTACAGCGGACGACGTAGTGATCGGGACTCCGGTCGCAGGTCGCGGTGCATCGGAGTTCGACGATGTGGTCGGGATGTTCGTCAACACGCTCGTCCTTCGCACACCTGTCTCATCCGGAGCAACCTTTGCCGAGGTGTTGGCCGCGGTGCGGTCAACGGATCTCGGTGCTCTGGACCATGCAGACATCCCCTTCGAGAGGTTGGTGGATTACCTCTCGCCCGACCGTTCCACCGAGCATTCACCTCTGTTTCAGGTACTCCTCGAATTCCAGACCGATACGGGACTGCGCTTCGACTTGCCGGAACTGACGGTTCGCTCGCTCGACGTCGATCTCGCGGTTGCGAAATTCGATCTGCAACTGAGTGTGATGGAGCACGTCGACGAGCACGGTGAGCCCGCTGGTATCAGCGCCGGTTTCCGTTATGCAACAGATATTTTCGATCGAATGTCGGTGGCGCGCATCGCGGCGCGCTTCGAAAGAGTGATCGGCGCCGTGACCGAGAACCAGTCGGTGGTCGTCGGTGATATCGACATGATTCTGGCCGGCGAACTCAGCGGGTTGCTGGTTGCGCCCACGCCCTCTGGCGCCGGAACAGACGAGGATTCGTTGTCGGATCTCTTCGATCGCACGGCGCGGACGTCCGGTGCTGCCGTGGCGGTGCGCTGCGGCGGATTGTCGGTTACGTACCGCGAACTCGACGAGCGAGCAAACCGCCTTGCTCGACTGTTGGTGGCGCAGGGGGTGGGGCCGGAAACCTTGGTGGCAGTCGCGATGGCCCGCTCGATCGACCTGATGGTGGCATTGCTGGCGGTGGTGAAGGCGGGTGGCGGATACGTACCGGTGGACTCGACTTCTCCGGTAAACCGGGTGGACTTCGTGCTGCGTGACGCCCGGCCGAAGTGTGTGTTGACCACCCGGGCCGACGGCGTCTACATACGAGACAGTGACGCAATCGCAGACAGCGAGATTCCAGTGATTGCGGTAGACGACCCGGTGATTCTCGATGCACTGCACAGGTTTTCTCCGCTTGCGGTGACCGACCGAGATCGGCTGCTACCGCTCCGACCCGAATCGGTGGCCTACGTGATCTACACCTCGGGGTCCACCGGGCGCCCGAAGGGGGTGCAGGTTTCTCACCGCAGCGTAGTGACGTTGCTGGCAAACACCAGAGCGCTCTTCGGCTTCGGCAGCGGCGATGTGTGGACGATGTTCCATTCGGAGGCATTCGACTTCTCGGTCTGGGAAATGTGGGGCGCACTCGCACACGGTGGCCGACTGGTACTGGTCGACTACTTCACGGCCCGTTCACCAGAGGCATTCCTCGAATTGCTACGGCACGAACGTGTCACGGTGCTCAATCAAACTCCCACCGCCTTCTATCAATTGGCGGAAGCCGACCGGCTTACCGGGGGTGCGGCCCTGTCATTGCGCTACGTGATCTTCGGCGGAGAAGCGCTCGACTTCGGACAGTTGACGCGCTGGTACGCCCGTCGCGGGACTTCGTCACCAGATCTGGTCAACATGTACGGCATCACGGAGACCACTGTGCACGTCAGCCATTTACCGCTCGATCGTGTGCTGGTGCGTCAACGATCGGCCTCGGTGATTGGTCGGGCGTTACCCGGATTGCGTGTGTATGTGTTGGATCAGCGGTTGCACCCGGTGCCGCCCGGTGTGGTGGGTGAACTGTATGTCTCCGGTGATCAGGTTTCACGCGGATACCTCGGCCGGTTCGGTCTGACGTCCGCGCGGTTCATTCCCGACCTCGCGGTCAGTGGTGCGCGTATGTATCGATCCGGTGACCTGGGGCGCTGGAACGACAGCGGGCAGCTGGAGTACCTCGGACGAAACGATCTGCAGGTGCAGGTGAAGGGGTACCGAATCGAACTCGGCGAGGTGGAGGCTGCACTGCTCTCCGGAGTGGGCGTGTCTCAGTCGGCGGTGGTAGCCCGCAGAGACCGGTTGGTGGGCTACGTGGTGCCGGAGTCCGGTGCCACTATCTCTCCGGCGGCGTTGCTCGAGTATGTCTCACAGAGGTTGGCGCCCCACATGGTCCCCGCTGTCGTGACGGTTCTCGAGGGTTTGCCGCTGACGGTGAACGGAAAGCTCGACCGGAATGCATTGCCTGAACCTGACTTCGGGCGACAGGCAACCGTAAGTCGTGGCCCCGCGTCCGCGACGGAAAACATCCTTGCGAGTCTGTTCGCCGAAGTTCTGGGACTCGAGGAGGTGGGGGTCGACGATTCGTTCTTCACTCTAGGCGGTGACTCGATCATGTCCATCCAGTTGGTGACGCGCGCCAGGTCTGCCGGAGTTCTGATCACACCGCGCGAGGTGTTCGAACGCAAAACTGTTGCGGCGCTGTCCGAGACGGCCGGAACGGCTGGCAACCGTGTCGTCGTCGACGAATTGCCTGGCGGCGGCGTCGGTGAGATCGAATTGACGCCGATCGTCGAATGGATGCTTGACCGTGGTGGAGATTTTCTCCGGTACTCCCAATCTGTTCTGCTCTCGGTTCCTGCCACGCTCGACGAGGTCACGCTGACACTGGCCATGCAGGCTGTGCTGGACCACCACGACATCCTCCGCGCAGGCATCCGGGCGACGCATCATCCTGAATCCGCTCGGCGGATGGACGTTGCGCCTGTAGGTACGGTGCGGGCGGAGACCGTCGTACGCCACGGGAGCCTCGGGGGTTCTGCCGCGGAGACGGTCTCGACAGAACTCGACGCAGCTCTGGGGCGGCTCGACCCGGAGGCAGGTGTGATGGTGCAGGCAGTCCTGCTCGACACCGACGGGCAGATTCAAAAGGACCGGCAGATTCAAAAGGACCGGCAGAGCCGGAAACGGTTGCTACTGGTAGCGCACCATCTGGTGACGGACGGTGTTTCCTGGCGAATCCTGATCCCCGATCTTGCACTTGCCTGTGCGCAGGTGCAGTCAGGCGTCGACCCGTCACTTGCTCCGGTCGGAACCTCGATGCGTCGATGGGCACATGGCCTCGTCGACGCCGCGTGCGAGCCCGATCGGGTGGCTGAGATCGACTATTGGCGAGAGGTGCTCGAGGGTCCCGATCCGACTCTGGGTGTGCACGCCCTGACGAAGAGGGACACCGCCTCGGCCACCATTGACATCGAAGTACGAGTTCCCACGGGATTGACCGAGGCCGTGTCGACGACAGTTCCGCAGGCGATTCACGGGAGCGTCGAGGACGGATTGTTGACGGCTTTGGCACTTGCGATGGTCCGCTGGCGCATGGACCGCGGCATCGACAATCCGGAGACATTGATCAGTCTCGAGGGGCACGGACGCGAGGAACAGGTGGTTCCCGGGGCAGATCTTGCTCGCACGGTGGGATGGTTCACGACGATCTTCCCGGTGCGGATCGATCTGAGCGGAGTGGATCCGGGTGACGCCTTCGCCGGCGGCCCGGCTGCCGGCGTCGCTGCCAAGACTGTCAAGGAACAACTCCGGGCGGTGCCGGACCGCGGCATCGGCTTCGGGTTGCTGCGCTATCTGAACCGCGAAACGGCACACACTCTTTCGCAACTTCCGGTGCCTCAGATCAGCTTCAACTACCTCGGACGCGTCGGTGGAACCGACGCCGACGCTTCAGCGGGATGGGTACCGATCCGTGACGAGGACCTGCGGACGGTTGCGGCCGTCGATCTCCCACTCGCCAGCGTCCTCGAGGTCAACGTGATGACGGTCGACAGCGATACCGAGAACGGTCCGCAGCTCGTTGCCGGCTGGACGTTCCCACCGGACATTCTGGGTGCGGACGACGTTCGGCAACTGGGGCAGTGGTGGCTCGACGCACTGGCCGGGCTCGGAGAGTTCGCGGCGGGCGGCGGCGGATTCACACCCTCGGACTTCGATCTGGTCGATCTTAGACAGGAGGCGATCGACGACCTCGAAAGTCGGTGTCCCGACCTGAGCGATGTCTGGCCACTCTCTCCACTGCAAGCGGGGTTGTTGTTCCACGCCGAATTGGCCGAACGATCGGTCGACGCATACCTCGTACAAGTGGCTCTCGATCTAGCCGGCGCAGTCGATTCGGAGCGCCTGCGCCGCGCCGCCGACGCGCTGCTCGGCCGGCATGAGAACCTGCGTACCGCCTTCCTTCACAGCGCCGACGGCCGTGCCGTCCAGGTGGTCCGAAGCAACGTGGCAGCGCCGTGGCAGGAAATCGACCTCACTGGTGCACCAGATCAGGAAATTGATCGAGCGCTGGCCGAGGACCGAGCGCGCCCGTTCGACATGGCACGGGCGCCGTTGATCCGATTCACCCTGATCGCTCTCGCCCCCGAGAAGTTCACGCTCGTGCTCACCAATCATCACATCCTTCTGGACGGCTGGTCCATGCCCCTGCTGATCCGGGAATTGGCGACGCTCTATGCCGCCGACGGTCAAGTGGCGGCCTTGCCTCACGCGCGCGCGTATCGCGACTATCTGACCTGGATGAGCCGCCGCGATCAGCAAGCTTCCCGAGCTGTGTGGGCGAGGACGCTGAGCGGAGTCGAAGGACCGACGCTGTTGGCTCCAGCGGTTCGATCGCGTCGACTCTCCACCATGGCGGCCGAGTGGGTGTTCGATCTGGACGAGGAATTCACAACCTCACTTCGCGGAATGGCGCGTGAACTCGGGCTGACGATCAACACGATTGTTCAGGCATCGTGGGGGATCGTCCTTGCTGCACTGACCGGGAGAGACGATGTGGTGTTCGGAGCGACGGTGTCGGGTCGACCTCCCGAGCTGACCGGGATCGAAACCATGGTCGGGCTGTTCATCAACACAATTCCGGTCCGAATCACGCTGCGCCCGAGTGAAAGTATCGGCACACTCCTCGCGCGGATCCAGGCCGAGCAAGCAGAGCTGTCGGATCACCACTGTCTCGGGCTTTCCGAGATCCACGTAGGCGCGGGGCCGGAGATCGGATTCGACACGTTGACTGTCTTCGAATCGTATCCCGTTGACCGTCAGGGGCTTTCGTCCGATGCCGATATTGCGGGGGTCCGGATCACCGATGTCGAAGCCAAGGACGCTGCCCACTACCCGCTCAGCCTCGTAGCATCGGTCGACACCAGGCTCCGCCTGAAATTCGAGTACATACCCGAGGTTTTCGGTGCCGCCGACATCGAAGAGATCGCCGGACGACTGCGGCGCGTACTCGAAGCGTGTACCCAGCCGGATCGTCCCTTGGCTGTGGTGTCGGTGCTCGCAGCCTCCGAACATACTGAATTGGTGCCAGTCCGTGGCACGGCCGGCGGGTCGTCGCGCGTCTTCCCGGAGATCTTCGACGAGGCAGCCCAGCGTGATCCGAACGCACCGGCCGTGGAATCGGCGGACGGCAGCATGACCTACGGCGAGCTGGACATCCTTTCCAATCGCATTGCTCGCATGCTCGTCTCGCACGGCCTGGGAACCGAGGACTATGTAGCGGTCGGTGTCCCACGTTCTCTCGCGTCCGTGGTGTCGATACTTGCCGTCGCCAAGACAGGCGCTGCGTTCGTGCCGATCGATCCCGACTATCCGGACGAGCGGATCAATCACATGCTGATCGATTCGAAGGTCAGCTTCGGATTGACCACCACCGCGGGCCGAGATCGATTGCCCGATATCGCGGAGTGGCTGATTATCGACGATCCGCATTTCACTAAGAAGTGCGAGGGATTCTCGGGGAGCCCGTTGACCGACAACGACCGACTCCGTCCGATCGGGTTGGATTCAGCTGCCTACGTGGTCTACACCTCGGGGTCGACCGGCGTGCCCAAGGGCGTCGTGGTCACGCAGCGAGGGCTCGACAACTTCGCCCGAGACCAGCTCGAACGCTACGGCGCAACTCCACAATCACGCACGCTGCACTTCTCCACTCCGAGTTTCGACGGGTCGCTCTTCGAATATCTGCAGGCTTTCGGAGCCGGGGCGACGATGGTTGTCGCTCCACCCGGGATCTACGGGGGCGAGGACCTGGCGCAACTTCTGGCAGAGCACGCCGTCACGCACGCGTTCGTCACCACAGCGGCATTGGCATCGGTGGACCCGGCTGGGCTGGAACAACTTTCGGAAGTCGTATTCGGGGGCGAGGCGTGCCCGCCCGACCTCGTCGCTCGCTGGGCACCTGGCCGCCGCCTGTACAACGCGTACGGACCGACCGAAGCAACGATCATGTCCAACGTCAGCCCACCGATGACCGCCGGAGAACCAATCACCATCGGTGGACCCGTCAGGGGCGTCAGCGAACTGGTGCTCGACACTCGACTTCAAGCGGTTCCCGTCGGGGTCCCCGGCGAGCTGTACCTGGCCGGACCAGGCGTGGCACGGGGATATCACCGAAGGGCGGGGTTGACGGCAGAACGCTTTGTTGCCAACCCGGCTGACCCAGGAACGCGGATGTACCGCACCGGCGACATCGTGCGATGGACGGCGGACATGTGTGTCGAGTACGTCGGGCGAAGCGACTTCCAGGTCAAGGTTCGAGGCTTCCGTGTCGAACTCGGTGAGATCGACAGTGTGCTGATGTCGGAGCCCAACGTCGGTTTTGCCGTTACGGTTGCCGATTCCGGCCCCACCGGAGACACCCGACTCGTGTCGTACGTCGTGCCCACGGCGGGTCGACTGGACACCAGGATCCTGATTCGCGCCGTGGCCCGGCGCTTGCCTTCGCACATGGTGCCTGCCGTTCTCACGGTGCTGGAGAACATTCCGTTGACCGCTGTCGGAAAAGTCGACCGTTCGGCGTTGCCAAGACCCGAAATCGAGACGACCACAGGGGATTTCCGTCCCCCGGTCGGCCCGGTCGAACAGGCAGTGTCGGACGTGTTCGGCGAGGTGCTCGGCCTCGAACGAGTCGGTACCGACATCAGTTTCTTCGAGCTCGGTGGAAATTCTCTGAGCGCCACTTCGGTCGCGGCGAGGCTACGGGCGGTGCTCGGAGCTACCGTAGGCGTGCGGGATCTGTTCGAGACGCCGACGGTCGCCGAGTTGGCTACGGTGATCGGCCAGTCGGTTGCCGAAGGGTCGGAGCGACTGGGACCGCGCCCCCGACCCGACAACATCCCCTTGTCGTTTGCTCAGCAGCGGATGTGGTTCGTCAATCAACTCGACACCAGTTCTCCTGCATACAACATTCCGCTCGTGGTGCGGTTGAGCGGTGAACTCGACAAACCGGCCTGGAGATCAGCGATGTCCGATGTCATCGCCCGCCACGAATCGCTGCGAACGATGTTCCCGGTCCACGGTGACGGACCGGTCCAGCACATCCTGCCCACCGAGAGCGCCGAGCTGCCGCAACTGACCGAGACATCGGTGACCGACGAACATCATCTCCGTGACGAGCTTGCCCGGATGGTCTCGGCCGGTTTCGACGTCGCCGCACGAATTCCCCTGCGGGCAGCGTTGTTCACCATCGATGAGCGCGAACACGTGCTTGCCGTAGTGGTGCACCACATCTCGGCTGACGGCTTCTCGATGTCTCCGTTGACCCGAGACGTGATGATTGCATACGAGGCCCACGCGTACGGCGGGGATCCCCAGTGGACGCCGCTTCCAGTCCAGTACGCCGACTTTGCGCTCTGGCAACGGGAGATTCTGGGCTCAGTCGACGACCCCGGGTCGGTGATCGCCGAGCAGTTGGCTTACTGGCGACGTGCACTGTCAGGTGCTCCCGACCTCTTGGAACTTCCGCTCGATCGAGACCGGCCGACGCAACAGAGTTTTCACGGCTCGCGGATTCACTTCTCGATCAGCAATGATCTTCACCGCCGTATTCTGAACGTGTCGCGGCAGCACGAGTCCACTGCATTCATGACTGTGCATGCAGCGCTCGCGCTCTTGCTGGCACGTTTGGGCAGCACCGACGACATCGTGATCGGCACGCCGATCGCCGGCCGGGGAGATCGTGCCCTCGATGATCTGGTCGGCATGTTCGTCGGCACGCTCGCACTGCGCACACAGGTGGATCCGGCTCGATCGTTCCGCGAGTTGGTTGAGCATTGCCGCGAAGTCGACCTCGCCGCGTTCGCTCATTCCGACGTGCCCTTCGAGCGGGTAGTGGACGCGGTCGGGCCGAAACGGTCGAGCGCTTATGCACCGATTTCCTCGGTGTCGCTGGAATTCCAGAACAACAAACGACCGATTCTGAAGCTACCGGGACTGGAAGTCCGTGGGATCGACCCTGAACTCGAGGTAGTGAAGGTAGACCTGGAATTCCTTCTGGCCGAGGAGTACGACGATCGCGGTGAACCGGGAGGGATGAGCGGAGCCGTCGACTTTGCCACTGATCTCTTCGACCCCGGTACGGTCGGCGGTTTTGCCGACATGTTCGTTCGTGTGCTCGAGGCCGTGACCCGGAATCCGCAGGTACCGATCGGTGACATCGACCTACTCGGCGATCTCGAACGTCGCGAGTTGACGCCGGCGCATGGGCTCCCCGAAGTACCTCCGAAATTGTGGCCTGAGTTGTTGGCGGACGCCGTGGCGATCGATCCTGACTCGGTGGCCCTGTCGCTCGAGAACCGGCAGCTCAGTTATCGCGACCTGGACGAGTGGTCGAATCGTGTTGCCCGGGAGTTGTGCGGTCGCGGTGTGGGTCCGGAGACCTTCGTGGCACTGGGAATGCCTCGCTCGATCGAATCGGTGGTGGCGATCTGGTCGGTGACCAAAGCCGGAGCGGCTTTTGTGCCTGTCGATCCGGCCTATCCGCGCGAGCGCGTCGAATACATGCTCGCCGATTGCCGAGCCTCGCTCGGTTTGACTGTTCAGACCAGCCGAACTCACCTACCCGACGTTGTTCCCTGGCTGGAACTCGACGACCCACACTTCACCCGGCGGGTAGCCGCGCTGTCGCCGGAACCGATCACCGATGACGATCGAACCGGTGAACTGAACCTCGATCATCCGGCCTACCTGATCTACACCTCGGGATCTACCGGGAAACCCAAGGGAGTGAACATTACTCATCGAGGTTTGGCGAGCTTCACGGCCGAAACTCGTGAGAGGTTCGAGGTCACTCACGACTCTCATGTCTCTCAGTTGGCATCGCCGAGTTTCGACGCTTCCATCTTCGAGTTGACGATGGCATTCAGCGCCTCGGCGCAAGTCGTGATCGTTCCGCCTGCTGTGTACGGTGGCGCCGAATTGGCCGATGTTTTCCGGCGCGAGCAGGTCACTCATGCCACCATTACACCGACCGCGCTGGCGGCGTTGGGTGACAACGGTTTCGAGGCGCTCCGTGTTCTCGATCTGGTGGGCGAGGCCTGCCCGCCGGAGGTCGTCGCGCAATGGGCGCCGGGTCGGAGGCTGCACAACGGCTATGGCCCGACTGAAACCACCGTGCAGGCGAGCGTCAGCGATTCGATGAAACCCGGTGCGGGAGTGAACATCGGCTCGCCGGCAGTGGGCTTCGGCTTCCTGGTGCTGGACGAGCGTTTGCAGCCCGTCCCGGTGGGCGTGCCGGGGGAGTTGTACATCATCGGTCCAGGTATGGCACGTGGGTACCATAATCGGGCGTCGCTCACGTCGGAACGATTTGTCGCGTGCTCGTACGGGTCGCCGGGGCGCCGGATGTACCGCACCGGAGATGTCGTGCGTTGGCGTGAATCCGGCGGTGACAGTGCCAAAATCGTTGGCTCCGGCGATGGAGTGCATCACACGCTCGAATACATCGGGCGCAGCGACTTCCAGGTCAAGGTCCGTGGTTTTCGGATCGAACTCGGGGAAATCGATGCAGTTCTCTCACGCCATCCGTCGGTGGACTTCGCCGCGACTGTCGGCCACACGGGACCGTCGGGTGAAACGGTCCTGGTGTCGTACGTGCGTGCGTCAGCTGCCGACGCCACCGGCACCGACGAGATACGGGCGTACGCAGCCGACCGACTACCCTCGCACATGGTTCCGTCGGCAGTGGTGCTTCTCGAGCGGATTCCGATGACACCGGTGGGCAAGCTCGACCGAAAGGCCTTACCGGAACCCGAATTCGGTTCGGCTGCAGCCGAGTTCCGCGAGCCGGTCACCGGCACCGAGCGCGCCGTGGTCGACTCGTTCGTCGAGGTTCTGGGTGTCGACCGGGTGAGCACTACCGACAGCTTCTTCGACCTGGGCGGGTCCTCCCTGGTGGCCACCCGAATCGTCAGCGCACTGCACTCTCGTTTCCAACGGAGAATCCCGCTTCAGTGGATGTTCCTCGACCCGACACCCGCTGGAATCGCTCGACGCCTCGACATGCCGACAGCCGACGCCGGTATGGAAGAGCTTCTCGCCGTGGTTGTTCCACTGCGGACGAAAGGGACTGGGCGACCGCTGTTCTGTGTGCACCCCGGTATCGGCCTGTCCTGGGGGTATGCCGGCTTGGTGCGGTATCTGCCCGAGGACAGACCCGTGTACGGACTTCAGCTCCCCGCTCTCAGCGACGACGGTGACTATCAGTCGATCGAACAGTTAGCCCATCGCTACGTCGAAGAGGTGGAGGCCGTTTCGCCGGACGGGCCGTACGACTTACTCGGATGGTCCCTCGGCGGAGTCATCGCGCACGCCATGGCCGTCGAACTGCAATCGTCCGGCCGCGACGTCGCCACACTGGCGATGATGGACAGCTACCCCGACAACGGCGATGCCCCTGCGTCAGCCGAACTCGACGTCCGAGACATACTGCGAGGACTCGGCCTCGAACCCCAGACCGACCGAGATCTGACCTTCGACGAGGCGGCGGCCGTGTTGGCCCGGAGGCTCGGGCCCGAGACGGGAGTCGACGGTCGGGACCTCGAACGGATTGCCCGAGGGTACGAGACTTCACAGAGAATCACGCACCAGTTCGTTCCCCAGGTCTACGAAGGAGATCTGCTGATCTTCCTGGCATCCGGAGAAGACGACACAATTCCGCGCGACAGGTCGCCGCAGGAATGGAGCCCACTCGTGACGGGCCGGATCGTGGAGGTGCCCGTGCGCTGCGAACACAACGAGATGATCGAACCTCCGGCCATGGCGGTCATCGGACCGGAGCTCGCCCGGGTGCTCTCGATGTTTTCCGGATACCCCGAACGGGCATGACAACTTCAAGCCACCAAGCCGCACGCCCGCGAAGCGAGCGCCACCGAGCTGTTGCCGGGCACCGCAATCGAGCACGAGGAGCGGCAATGAGAAGAATCGGACGTACTCGGGCAATGCTTGTCGTCGCCCTCGTCGCGTGGACGGGACTGTTCGGCGAAGCAGCGTTGGCCTCGGCTGACCCGGCCCCGACATCCCCTTCAGGCGGTTCAGCTCTCGATCACGTCGAGGAGATCAACGCCCGTCAGCTGACTATGTACGTCTACTCGGCTGCGATGGACAAGGTGATTCCGCTCGAGGTGATTCGGCCGGCAGACACAAGTGCGCCCCGGCCGACCCTCTATCTACTCAATGGCGCCGGCGGAGGCGAGGACACGGCGACGTGGCAGACACGGACAGACGTCGTCGACTTCTTCGGCGACAAGAACGTCAACGTCGTCAACCCGATCGGCGGTGCCTACAGCTACTACACCGACTGGGAGAAGCCCGATCCTGTTCTCGGACTGAACAAGTGGACCACATTTCTCACCCAGGAGTTGCCACCGATCGTCGATGCCACGCTCGGGACTACGGGTACGAATGCCGTTGCCGGATTGTCGATGGCAGGTACCTCGGTTCTGAGCCTGGCCGAGGCGGCGCCATCCGTTTACCGTGCCGTCGGTGCTTTCAGCGGGTGTGCCGAGACGAGTACTCAACCCGGTCAGGACTACGTGAGATTCGTGGTCGGATTCCGCGGCGGCAACGTGGACAACATGTGGGGTCCTCCCGGCGGTCCGGGCTGGGTAGCCAACGATCCTGTGGTCAACGCCGAGAGATTGCGGGGGGTCGACCTCTACATCAGCAATGGATCGGGCCTGCCCGGCCCACACGAGAATCTGGGCGGACCGATGGTCAACGGCGACCTCGGCGTTCTGGCGAACCAGGTGATCGTGGGTGGAGTCATCGAGGCCGGGACGAACCAGTGCACCCAGCGTTTGGCCGAGCGGCTCGACTCCTTGGGCATCCCGGCCACCTATGATTTCCGGGCAACTGGCACTCACTCTTGGGGTTACTGGCAGGACGATCTTCACAACTCGTGGTCGATGATTGCCGCGTCGATCGGTGCGCGTTAGCCGGCGAACCCTGGGGTCGGTGGCTGAGTTGTTTCTCACTCCGGGACACTCTTGCCGAACCTAGCCGACCGAACTGCAGGTCAGCGGCGTTATAGTCGCCTCATGAGTTCAGAAACACTCGCTCCCCTCGACACCGACGTACTTGCGCGCAGGTTTGCGTGCCTGGGTGATCCGACGCGGCTGCGAGTGCTCCGACTTGCTGCCGGCGGTCCGATCGACGTCGACACGATTGCACACGCCGCATCACTCGAGCCGTCGGCGTTGAGTGCCCACCTCGAGGCCTTGATCGAGGTCGGTTTTGTCGAGGCTTCGGTGCGTGAAGGCACTTCGGTTGTCAGTGTTGCCGGAACGGCATACTCCGATCTGATGGCAGCGGCCGCCGTCGTGGCTGCTCGCGGTCCGGTCGAAGACACACTGGGAGTTCTTCCCGATGACGTGGTGGTGCGCCGCATGGAATCCGGCGACTGGGATGCCGTCCGCTCGATCTACCGCGAAGGAATCGACACCGGAACCGCGACGTTCACCACCTCGGTGCCATCCGCCGAGAAGCTCGACGCGCAATGGTTACCCGATCATCGATGGGTGGCCGAGATCGACGGCCGCGTCGAAGGCTGGGCGAGCCTCAGCCCGGTGTCCTCGCGAGACTGCTACCGCGGGGTCGCCGAGAACTCCATCTACATCGGTAGCGGCGCTCGCGGGCGCGGCGTGGGCAAGCTGCTGCTTCGCCGACAGGTGCAAGCCGCCGACGCCAGTGAGATCTGGACAGTGCAGTCGTCGATTTTCCCGGAGAACCGGGCAAGCGTCGCCTTGCACCAGGCCGTCGGATTCCGAGTCGTCGGCACTCGCTCGCGTATCGCTCAACTGGGTGGGCGGTGGCGTGACACGTTGTTCCTCGAACGTCGCAGCGAGGACGCTGACATCTGAGAAGAGACGCTCAGCCCTTGGCAGCGCTGACTCCGGCGCGTCGCCCGTAGAAACTGCCGTCTCCGAGGGACGTTCCGGAGGCATACCCGCCAGCGCAGACACCGGCGGTGCATCGTCCAGCGGCAAACAGACCCGGGATCGGTTCGCCGGAGACGTGCATGACCTCCGAGTTGATCGACGTGCGCAGACCGCCGAGCGTGAATCCGGCGGTGAAATTGCGAAGATCGAGCGCAGCGACGGGTGAGCCGATCGGCTTGACCCACTCCTTCTTCTTTCCCAATACCGGGTCCTCACCACGGGCGGCGTGGCGGTTGTAGACCTCGACGGTCGACTGGAGGGTGCCTTCCGGCAGACCCATGTCGGATTCGAGTTCCTCGACGGTCTCGGCCACCCACTTGGGCTGGAATCTGAAGAACGGTGTGGAACTGTCGGCGGCGCAGCCCTCTTCGTAGGAAGCTTCGTCGATGATCAGGTAGGCCTGATTCTCGTTGCGCAGCAGCGTCTCCTGGCCGATTCTTCCCGGGTACGTGTCCTCGTTGACGTAGCGCTGGCCGCGTCCGTTGACGAGAATGCCGCGGATCATCAACTGGGGGTCGCCGAAGAATGCGACCTCGGTGGCGTCCATGTGCGCGAGGTCGGCCCCGAGAGCCTGCGCCATCTGGATGGACTTTCCGTCGTGCTCTTCGATAGCCGCACCGGGGCGCCCGATCAGCCGTGGGGCGTACGACTGGATCATCGCTTCGTTGTAGGCGAAGCTTCCCGTCGCCAGAACGACACCCGTGCGTGCTCGAACTGCCACTTCCTTGCCGTACTGCTTGGCGATGATGCCGACCACTCGATCTCCGTCGACGACCAGGCGCTGGACTCGCATGTCGTATTCTGCTCGTACGCCGAGGCTTTCGGCCGTCTCGATCAGTGGCTTCATCAACATGAAACCACCGCCCTTCTCCCCGGTGCGCTTGCCGCTCATCTGTGGAACGTGCCCGCGAGGGGCCGGTGTCGCGATCGTGTTGAACGGTGCCGAGTTCTCGCCGCCGGAATACATGAGTCCGTCGTCGAAGGGTGTTTCCCAGCCGGGTTGGCCGTAGAAACTCTCCTTGAACGGCACACCGTTGTCGACGAGCCAGTTGTAGTGCTCGACGCTGCCTTCGCAGTAGTCGGTGATCTTCTCCTCGTCGGCGCCGGGACCGAGTGCGGCCATCATGAACGATTTCATGTTGGCGGGGGAGTCCTCGAACCCGAGTGCCTGCTGCAACGGGGTCCCGCCGCCCAGATAGATGAATCCGCCTGCCAGCGCCGCAGCGCCGCCCCAGCCGCTCGTGCGCTCGAGCACCAACACGTCGGCGCCCGCTCGCGCGGCCTCGATCGAAGCACTCACTCCGGCAATGCCGTAGCCGGCGACGACGACGTCAGCCTCGAAGTGCCACTGCTCGATGTTTGCGGAGGACTGCGGACGGATTGAGCTGGCCTCGGCCATGGATTCGGATCCTTCGTTCTTCTGGTTGGTTGGTGGGGGAATCGGTGGGTGTGATCGATGCCCTGATGGCAGTATCTCGACCGAAAGTCAGTCGGTGTCCGTTTTCGCGGAATCGGCCGCGGCCTTCTCCTTGGCGCGCGCGGCTTTACGTCTGTCGGCCTTCACGGCGATCAGCGCATTGTTGAGCCCGGTGGCCAGCGGCCAGCCGACGTAGTGGCACAGGAAGATTGCGGCCTCTTCGAACTGCTGCTCGGTCAACTCCTCGTTGTGGAGAGCAGCGTTGATCTGGATCTTCGCCACATCGTTCTGCCCCTGGGCGGTGATGGCACCGATCAGGAGTAGTCGTCGATCACGTACCGACAGTCCCGGTCGCGTCCAGATGTCGGCAAAGAGGTGGTCGGCGGTGACCGCGAAGAAGTCGCCGGGAACGTCGGCGGGAAGCTCCCAGCCGTACACCTCGTTCATCTTCGCGACGCCACGAGCACGGGCCTCGGAGATGCGGCTTTCGTCGGTTCCACCGGCATCGGTCATGTGAGTGGTGTCGGTCATGCGTGCTCCCGAGTAGTAGATGCCGTTGAAGGTTCGGCCGGCCTGTCTTCGCTGTCATTCCCGACGCCCAGACCGGCACCGAGTCCGGCGAGCGCAAGGTGCGCGAGCGGCAGGTCGAGATTCAGCCGATCACCGAGGTCGATGGCCAAGGCCAAGTCCTTCTCCCCGAGATTGCGAACATGCCGCAGTATCGAGAACCACGGGTCGTCCTCCGAGACCGGTGCGGTGGTGTCGCGGAGCATGATCGCGCCCGCGCCACCGGTGATCGCATCGGTGTGCCTGACGACCTTTCCGAGCGTGCGGAGATCGAGTCCTGCTGCTTCGGCGAGTCGCGCGGCCTCGGTCGTGGCGGTGAACGAGACGAAGTGAAGAAGGTTGCGTGCGAGCTTCATTCGCGTTCCCGCGCCGACGTCACCGGCGTGAACCACCAGCTCGGCCCAGGATCCGAAGGGCTCGCGGACGGCTTCGAACGCCTCGTCGGAGCCGCCGATCATCACTGCCAGCCTGCCCTGCGCTGCGCCGCCGGCACCGCCACTGATCGGCGCGTCGACCAGCAGAACACCACGCTGTTGACAGATGTCAGCGAGTTCCACCGCCGTGGTGTCCGAGATAGTGGAGTGAATCGCGACGACAGTGCCTGGCTGTGCGGTCGACAGAATCCCGTGCGGCCCGCACACAACCTCGCGTACCTGCGCGTCGTCGAGCACCGTGACGGAGATGATGCTCGCCTGCGCTGCAACGTCGGCGGGCGTCGATGCTGCGCTCGCGCCCGCAGTGGTGAACGGTTCGAGCGCTTCTGCGCGGGCATCACACACCACCAGTCCGCCCGGCCAGTCCAGGAGGCGCTGCGCCATCGGCGCGCCCATGTTGCCTAGGCCGATGTATCCCAGTCTGGTTTTCGAAGCGCTGGCTTTCGGCGCCGATTGCGTCATGACCGGTACACCTGGCCTCCGTCGACGTTGAAGATCTGCCCGGTCACCCAGCCTGCGTCGTCGGAGAGAAGGAACAGGCACATGCCGACGAGATCGTCCGGTGTTCCCATGCGCTGCAACGGGATTCGCTTCACCATGTCCTTGACGATGTTGCCGGGGGTGACGGTTCGAGTCGCCTCCGTGTCGATAGGGCCGGGAGCGATGGCGTTGATCCGGATGTTCGACCAGCCGAGTTCGGTCGCGAGTTGTTGTGTCAGGCTGTTGACGCCGGCCTTCGCGAGTCCGTAGTAGTTCGAGTACAGCCAGGCTGCTGTGGAGGACTGGTTGACGATCGAACCGCCCTTCGCTCGCATGTGAGGTACTACCGCCCTGCACACGTGCAATGCGCCGTCCATGTTGACGCTCATGAACTTTCGGTAGTAGTCCCAGTCCACCGTCAACAGGGAATCGATCTTCATTCCGCCGTAGATGGCAGCGTTGTTCACCAGGTGCTCGATGCTGCCGAACTGCTCGATCGTGAAGTCGGCGAGTGCCGCAGTCGACTCCCCGTCGGCGACGTCGACGTCCTTGAACACGGCACTTCCACCGTCTGCCGTGATCTGCTTGGCGACAGCTTCACCGAGTTCGCGATTGAGGTCCGCCACGACCACGTTGGCCCCCTCCGCGGCCAGAGCGCGGGCATACGCCTCTCCGATACCCTGCGCTGCTCCGGTGACTATCGCGGTGCGACCGTCGAAACGTCCCATGTCGACCTACTTTCGTGGTGATGATCCTGTGGTGAGGGTGTGGAATGTCAGGAAGGTGAAGCGACGAGCTTGGTTTCGAGGTATTCCTCGAAACCCGCGAGGCCCATTTCGCGGCCGATCCCGGATTGTTTGTAGCCGCCGAACGGTGCGTCGGCCGAATACCAGACGCCGCCGTTGACGCTCAGCGTTCCGGTTCTGACACCGGCAACGACGTGCGCGACGCGATCGGGATCGGTGCCCCACACCGACCCGGACAGGCCGTAGGGGGAATCGTTGGCAATCCGGATAGCGTCGTCGTCGTTGTCGTACGGAAGGATCACGAGGACGGGCCCGAAAATCTCCTCCTGCGCTACGCGAGACGAGTTGTCCAGCCCGGCAATGAGAGTGGGTTCGACGAAGAAACCCCTCTCGCGATCGTCGGGACGGCCCCCACCCGTCACGATCGTGCCGCCCTCTTCGACCGCGAGGGTGAGGTAGCTCTCCACCCTGGCGCGCTGGCGCGCCGAGATGACCGGGCCACACACCGTTCCGCGCGCGCTGGGGTCGCCGGCTCGGATACCCGCCATCGCGGCAGATGCCGCGGCCAGAGCATCGTCGTACCGAGCGCGCGGCACCAGAAGTCTGGTACTGAGCGCGCATCCCTGACCGGCATGAACGCAGACGGAGAACGCGGCAACCGAGCATGCACCTTTGATGTCCGCATCGTCGAGGACGATGAATGCGGACTTACCCCCGAGTTCGAGGAAGACCTTCTTGAGAGTTTGCGCGGCCGTGGCCATCACTGTGCGTCCGGTGGCGGTGGAACCGGTGAAGGACACGAGATCGACGCGCGGATCGCTGCACAGCTGCGCGCCTAGGGAGTGATCCGTCGACGTCACGACGTTGACTACGCCGGCCGGGATCTCGGTTTCTTCTGCAATCACCTTGGCGACCAGCGCGGCGCACCAGGGCGTGTCCGGCGCGGGTTTGAGAACGATGGTGTTGCCGGCTGCGAGGGCGGGACCGAGCTTGGCGAAATTGATCTGGTGCGGAAAGTTCCACGGTGTGATTGCGCCGACGACGCCGACGGCTTCCTTGAGCAGTCGGCGATGGGTCGGAATCCCCATGGGTGACGCGTGCCCGAGATCTTGTTCCCACGAATAGGTTTCGATCAGATCGGCCCAGTAGCGAAGATCTTCGATCGGGCCTTCGAGTTGCGGACCGCTCGTCAGCATGACCGGTGCGCCGACCTCGGCGACGGTGATCTCACGCAACTCCTCGATGTGGGACTGGAGTGCATCGCACAGTTGGCGCAGGCAGCGAGCGCGAAACCCGTGATCGCGTGCCCATTCGGTGTCGTCGAACGCACGGCGCGCAGCGGCGATGGCCGCGTCCATGTCCGCGGCGGTGCCTTCGGCCGCACGGCCGATCAGTTCCTCGGTCGCCGGGTTGAAAACTTCGAAGGTTCCGCCGGATCCGGGAACCAGCTTTCCGTCGACGAGAAGTGCAGAACTGTCTGCGGGTCGAAGCGTCATAGCGCAAACCCTCTCTTTCTGGACATGTGTCTGGACTCTAGTTCACACTTGTGGTTGAGGCAATGGTTTTTGGGGCATAAGAGATTTCGAGAGCCCAGCAGTCTCGAGAGGGTCTCGGATCTGCTTCGACGAAAAGCGCCTCGTGTCCGGTGCGGCGCCGCTACGGTTCACCGCACATTCACAACCACGTCTTCACAGCCACAGGAGAGAGGTCGAAATGAACAGAGTTGACGGAAAAGTGGTGTTGGTGACCGGCGCTGCTCGAGGTCAGGGGCGCAGTCACGCCGTCCGTCTCGCGCAGGAGGGCGCGCACATCATCGCCTTCGATCTGTGCGCAGACATCGCCAGCAACGAATACCCGCTCGCCAGTCCAGCCGATCTGGAGGAAACGGCTCGACTGGTGAAAGAGGCCGGGCAGCAGGTGGTGACGGCGCGTGTCGACGTCCGTGATCGCGCCGGACTCGAAACAGCACTTGCCGAGGCGGTAGGGCAGTTGGGCGGATTGCATGTCGTCGTGGCGAACGCCGGTATCTGTCCGCTCGGCAAACACGTGTCGACCGCCGGTTTCGTCGACGCCTTCGATGTGAACTTTCTCGGTGTCGTCAATACAGTGCACGCGTCGATGGAATACCTCGGCGAAGGGGGTTCGATCATCGCGATCGGATCTGTTGCCGGTCTGGTGCCGCAGACCGGATTCAACGGGCAACAGGCGCTCCAGGGTCCGGGTGGCGACGGATACGGCTTGGCCAAGAAGCTGATTCAGGCCTATACCAGTTCGTTGGCGCTGACCCTCGGGCCGAGTTCCATTCGCGTCAACGCGATTCATCCGACCAATGTGAACACCGACATGTTGCAGAGCATGCCGATGTACCGGACGTTCCGTCCCGACCTCGAGAATCCGACCGCCGAGGATGCGGCTGTGACGTTCCCGTTCATGCAGGCGATGCCGACCCCGTGGGTCGAACCCGCGGACATCTCGCATGCAGTCGTGTACCTGTCCTCGGACGAGTCGCGATTCGTCACCGGCCAGCAACTGCGCGTGGACGCTGGTGCCGGGATGAAGATCGGTCTGTAGTAGAACTTTTCGCGTCGCTGCTGCCTGTTCGTGGTGAATTTTCCAAGTTTCCCCATTTCGTTGCCCTGGACAGGACGCTGTAGTAACGTCCAGACACGTGTCCAGCAAACGGGGCGATTCAAGTGGCGGGGGATCGATTGTCTACGAATCCACTCGCAGGCGCCTCACGGGCAAACAGGCGGAAACTGTGGCTAGGCTTGCCGAAGCAACAGTGAAAGTTCTACGCAAACAAGAGTTTTCCGGACTGACTGTCCGTTCGGTTGCGGCCGAAGCGGGCGTAGGAACTGCGACCGCCTACACGTATTTCGCGTCCAAGGAGCATCTCGTCGCAGAGGTTTTCTGGCGAAGACTTCAGAACTCGTCGGCGCCTGATGGCTCAGGGTTGGATCGTACCGCGCACGTGCTGTCTGTACTTCGAAATATCGCGCTGCTTCTCGCGGACGAACCGGAGGTATCGGCCGCCGTGACCAATGCACTGCTCGGATCCGATCCTGAAGTGGAACATCTTCGCGGCCGGATCGGGCTCGAGATCCATCAACGACTCGCCTCGGCGTTGGATCCGAATGGCGAACCCGAAGTGTTGGAAGCGCTCGAAATGCTTTATGCCGGGGCGCTTCTGCGCGCAGGGATCGGCTACGGAACCTACGCGCAAATCGCTGGACGCCTCGAGGCCTCAGCTCTACTGATCCTGGAGAAATCATGACAGAAGCTTTGATCGATCCGGTGGTCTTCAATCCGTACGACTACCACTTTCACGACGATCCGTATCCGACGTACAAGCGTCTGCGCGAAGAATCACCCCTGTATCACAATCCGGACGTGGGCTTTTGGGCATTGTCGCGATATGCGGACGTGGTCGACGGATTCAAGGACAACAAGCGTCTGTCGAGCGCAAACGGAGTATCACTCGACCCCGCTGCATACGGTCCACACGCGCATTATGTGATGTCGTTTCTCGCTATGGATGATCCCCGCCATATGCGGTTGCGCCAGTTGGTTTCTCGCGGATTCACACCGCGGCGTGTTGCGGAGCTCGACGGCCGGATACTCGAACTGACGAAGCAACATCTGATACCCGCGCTGGGCGCGGGGGAGTTCGACTGGATTACGGAGGTGGCGGGAAAGCTGCCGATGGACGTCATCTCCGAACTCATGGGTGTCCCCGAACCCGACCGAGCCGAACTGCGGCGCAAGGCGGATCTGGTGGTGCATCGAGAGGCGGGTGTTCTCGACGTGCCGCAACCTGCGGTGGAGGCTTCGATCAGTTTGATGGGCTACTACAAGGAGATGATCGCGCAGCGTCGCCGATCGCGGACGGACGATCTGACCTCGGCCTTGCTCGACGCCGAGATCGACGGAGACAAGCTTTCGGACCAGGAGATCCTCGGATTCATGTTTCTGATGGTCGTGGCCGGAAACGAGACCACGACCAAGCTTCTCGGAAACGCTCTGTACTGGGGTTCGCACCACCGGGAGCAGATCGCACCGGTCCTCGACGATCCCGAACGAGCCTCGGAATGGGTGGAAGAGACTCTTCGCTACGACACGTCGAGTCAGATCGTGGCTCGGACTTCGGTTGTCGACCTCGAATACCACGGGCGCACCATTCCGGCGGGGGAGAAGGTCCTGCTCCTGATCGGATCGGCCAACCGAGACGCCGACGTCTTCGACGATGCCGACAGCTTCCAGATCGGCCGGAGTTCGTCGGGCAAACTCGCGAGTTTCGGTGGTGGCGTGCACTTCTGCCTCGGTGCCCACCTTGCCAAGCTCGAAGCCAAGATCGCCCTGGCGGAGTTCGGGCGTCGGGTCAGCGACTACGAAGTCGTCGAGTCCGGAATCGAGCGTGTTCATTCGACAAATGTCCGGGGCTTTGCGGCCCTGCCGGTGAAAGTGCAGGTGCGCTGATGCCTCGTTTCGAACCCAATCCCGTTCGCCGGCCGGCACTGATCAGTGGTGCGTCGTCGGGAATCGGCACAGCCACCGCGTATGCCCTGGCCGAACTCGGGCATCCGGTTGCACTCGGTGCGCGTCGAGTCGCCGAATGCGAAGCCATCGCCGAGAAGATCCGCAGCAACGGTGGTGAAGCGTTCGCCCACTTCCTCGACGTCACGGACGGTGATTCGGTCGACGGGTTCGTCTCGGCCGCAGAGGCAGTCCACGGCCCCGCGGAAATCGTCGTCTCCGGTGCCGGAGACCTCGAATTCGGGGCTGCGGACGAGATGAATCCTGAGGCGTTTCTACGGCAGATCCAAGTTCACCTCGTCGGTGCGCAGCGATTGGCGCATCGCGTACTCCCCGGTATGAGGCAACGACAGCGCGGTGACTTCGTACTGATCGGCTCGGATTGTGCCGAGCGCCAGCGTCCACTCATGGGTGCGTACGACGCAGCGAAGGCCGGGCTCGAGGCAATGGGGCGTCAGATGCGAATGGAGCTCGAGGGAACAGGCATTCGCGCGTCGATCGTGCGACCCGGGCCGACACTGACCGGCATGGGGATGGACACGACGCCGGAGATCATCGGACCGGTCGGGGAATCGTGGAGCAAGTGGGGGTTCGCCCGCCATGGTTACTTTCTGCGCGCCTCGGACATCGCCAATGCCATCGTCGCCGTTGTGTCGGCGCCGCGAGGAGCACACATCGTGCTCGTCGAAGTTCAGCCCGAGGCGCCACTGGACAAACTTCCCACTGCGAACTCACAGGAGACGACATGACGCACGGAGTGCAAGAGACGTCGCGAACACTGCCCGAGCCGCCGCGGGTGTCCGGCGGGGACCTCCCGCACGGGCATCTCGAGGAACTGCGAACCGACCCGATAGCGCTCATGCGCCGGGTGCGTGAGGAATGTGGTGACGTCGGCGCCTTTCAACTTGCCGACCGCACAGTGATCTTGCTGTCCGGAGCCGAGGCAAACGAGTTCTTCTTCCGCTCCACCGACGAGGATCTCGACCAACAAGCGGCTTACCCCTTCATGAAGCCGATATTCGGTGAAGGCGTCGTCTTCGACGCCAGCCCGGAGCGGCGTAAAGAGATGCTGCACAACTCGGCTCTGCGCGGCGAACAGATGCGCGGGCACGCCGCCACGATCGGCCGCGAAGTCGAGGCGATGGTCGCGCAGTGGGGAGACGAAGGCGAGATCGATCTGCTCGACTTCTTCGCCGAGCTGACCATCTACACCTCGTCGGCGTGCCTGATCGGCAAGAAGTTCCGCGACGAACTGGACGATAGCTTCGCCAAGCTGTATCACGAGCTCGAACAGGGAACGGATGCATTGGCTTTCGTGGATCCGTACGCGCCGATCGAGAGTTTCCGCCGCCGCGACGAGGCCCGGTTGGCGTTGGTCGCTCTGGTACAGGACATCATGAACGGGCGCATCGCGAATCCTCCGCAGGGCAAGGATGACCGCGACATGTTGGACGTGTTGGTCTCGGTCAAGGACGAGAACGGCGACCTCCGGTTCAGTGCCGACGAGATCACCGGAATCTTCATCTCGATGATGTTCGCCGGCCACCACACGACTTCCGGCACGGCAGCGTGGTCGCTGATCGAGATGTTGCGGCATCCCGACACCATGACGGACGTCGTCGACGAACTCGACAATCTGTACTCCGACGGCGCCGATATCAGTTTTCATGCCCTGCGCCAGATTCCGGTTCTTGAGGCTGTGGTCAAGGAAACCCTTCGACTGCATCCGCCGTTGATCATCCTTTTGCGGGTGGCACGTGGAGATTTCGAAGTGGGCGGCTTCGAGATCCGAGAGGGCCATCTTGTCGCCGCGACACCCGCGATCTCCAATCGAATCGCCGAGGACTTTCCCCGGCCGGACACCTTCGATCCCGGGAGGTACATCGACCCGAATCAAGAGGACATCGTCAACCGCTGGACGTGGATTCCGTTCGGAGCCGGCCGGCATCGCTGCGTCGGCGCTGCGTTCGCCCAGATGCAGCTCAAAGCGATCTTCTCGATCCTGCTGCGGGACTTCGAGTTCGAGATGGCGCAGCCGTCGGAATCCTACCGAAACGACCACAGCAAGATGGTCGTCCAGTTGCAGCAGCCGTGCGCGGTGAGGTACCGGCGCCGAACACGTCCCGGGCGTGAGGGGTGATCATGCACGTCGAAGTCGACCTCGACCTGTGCCAAGGCCATGCGGCATGCGAGCTGGAGGCACCGGAGATCTTTGTCGTCCCGAAGCGGGGGAAGGTCAGTCTTCTGGACTCGGACCCACCCGAGTCGCTCCGCGGTGAAGCCGAGATGGCGGTCAGGTACTGCCCGACCGGCGCCCTGAGAATTGTCGATTGATTGCAGCGAATTCATGTGCTCGAGGGAGGAAGTTCAGATGACGGGTTTCGACCGCGCAGAGCTCGACGAGATGGTCCAACGCTGGATCGAGGCAAACAAAAAGGCCGAAGCCGCCGGCGATTGGAAACCGTTGGCGGACATGTATACCGAGGACGCCACGTACGGGTGGAACTACGGCCCCAAGCAGGATTTCATGGCGGTGGGGCGCGAGGAGATTCGCGAAGTCGCGCTCGGTCTCGAGATGAAGGGCCTCGAAGGCTGGGAGTATCCGTATCAAGACTTTGTGATCGACGACCGTAGCGGAAACGTGATCGGCTTGTGGAAGCAGATTTCCGATGCCAAGCGTGAGGACGGTAGCAACTACTCCGTCTACGGTATCGGTGGTAGTTGGTTCCGCTACGGCGGGGATTTCCAATGGTCGTGGCAGCGTGACTTCTTCGACTTCGGGAACGTGTCGGCACTGTTCATGGAGATGATCGGCAACAACGCTCTCTCGAAGGGGATGCAGGGCCGGATCCAGCGATCGATCTCGGGCGACCCGCTACCGGGCTGGTATCCGGTGGGCACCGCGCCGGTTTCGCTGTGGTGAGTCCGATGTCGGTGCGCGATTCCTTCGAGGCACTCTCGCAGCGCGACCTTGCCGTGCTGGTGCCCGAGTTGCTCCTGTGCGGGCAGCTGATCGATCGCTCGGGCATGGCGCATCTGATCGTCGAATTCGGACGCGAGGGTATGGCACAGGTGGCCGTCGAGGAGTGGGAGTCGGCCAGCCCCTGGTACACCCGCCGCATGCAGAAGGCTCTCGGATACGAGGGCGACGACGTCGTGACGATCTTCAAAGGATTACAACTCGACATCGGCGCTCCTCCACAGTTCATGGACTTCCGATACCGGGTCGACGATCCGCTGCACGGTGAATTCTGGCTCGACCATTGCGGAGCACTCATGGACGTCGAGCCGTTGGGCGATGAGTTCGTGACCTCGATGTGTCACGACATCGAGGATCCGACTTTCGATGCAACGGCTATCGCGACCAACCCGCGCGCCCAGATCCGGCCGATTCACCGACCACCGCGCAGGCCCGCCGACCGACATCCGCACTGCGCCTGGACCGTGTCCATCGACCCGTCGCACACGCCTCCCGTGATGACCGCGCACACCGAGCAGATCGGAAGCACCGCCGCGGTGACGGTCGAGCTGAGCCCGATCGATCACGGTGGGGACGGTAGGGCGGACTACTCGGGTCCGTTGTTGTCCGACCTGAGGTTTTCCGACTTCTCGCGATCAGCCTTGGTTCGTATCGCAGAGGAGATCTGCGTGCAGCATCATCTGTTGGCGTTGGGCTTTCTGGCAGCGGTTCGCCGCCGTGCCGACGAAGACAAGGCTCGCGAGATCACGCGAAAGCAATTGACCGGAATCGCGGGAGTTGCGGCACAGCGTATTCGAGATGCGCTCGGGCTTCCTTCGACGCTGGAATCGTTGGCATTGGTCCTGTCCGTGCATCCCTTGCTGAATCCGAAGCAGTATGTGGAGAGCGAGATTCGACAGGACGGCGGTGCTCTGGAGCTGCGGATCTCGCGAGAAGCTCTTGTCGACCGCGACGGCGGTTGGCCGACCTTGCTCGGCAGCGAGCACCTCGATCCTCTCCAAGCTTTGGTCCGCGGCGTGAATCCGCACTTCACCGTGAGAGTGGTGGCCGAAGATGCCGCGGGGCTTCTTCTGGCCGTCGACATCACCGAAGCTCCCGCTCCGGAATGCGTCGAAGTCGCCATCACGAAGGTCAGTACCGGCGCGGCATTCGTATTCGAAGATCGCGGAATCCCCTTGCCTCTCTTCGTCGTCTGACCGGCCGAACCCGAAGGACTCAACCTATGGCGTACACGTTTGCAGACCTGTTCGAGCATTCCGTCGATGTGATGCCCGATCGCCTCGCGCTGATCGTTTCCGGCGAGGAGGTGACATACCGTGAGCTCGACGAGCGGGCCAACCGATTGGCGCATTACTTCCAGTCCGTCGGGTTGGGTGTCGGTTCGCACATCGGTATTCAGCTGCACAACTCGATCGAGGCGATGGTTGCTGTCCTCGCGGCCTTCAAGATCCGCGGCGTTCCCATCACGGTGAACTACCGCTACACGAGCGACGAATTGGTTTATCTGTACGAGAACGCGGATCTCACGGCGTTGGTTTTCCATCGTGGTTTCGCTGAGCGGGTCGCCGAGGCCTTGGTGGCCACGCCGCGGGTCAAGTACGTGATCGAGGCGGCGGACGAACTCGCTCTCGGGAACGAACCGTCGATTCCAGGGGCAGTGGCGTACGAGGATGCGCTCGGCAACCAATCCTCGCTTCGCACAGGTGAACATGCATTTCCCGAGCGTTCCGGCGATGACGTCTACGTTCTCTACACCGGCGGAACAACCGGACGACCGAAAGGCGTCGTCTGGCGGCAGGAAGACATCTGGCGCGTATTGGCCGGCGGTTACGACTTCTATTCGGGTGAGCCGATCGCCGACGAGTACCAGCAGTCGCGCGGTGGCGCCGCGGCAGCCGAACCGATGCGGTGGTGCATGCTTCCACCGCTGATCCACACCTCGGCACTGATGCCGACGTTCAACGCTCTGTTCTCCGGAAACACCGTCATCTTCGAACCGAAGTTCGATGCGGCACAGGTCTGGAAAGTCGTCGCCGAGTATCGGCCGCAGGTCATGGTCATCACCGGCGACGCCATGGGCCGTCCACTGGTCGAAGCCCATCACGAATTGCAACCGGATGGGTCGAGCCTGGCTGTGCTCGCCTCTGGCGCTGCGCTCTTCTCCGGATCGGTCAAAGATGCGTTCTTCGACGTCTTTCCGAATCTGATGATCTCCGATTCGGTTGGATCGTCCGAAACAGGCTTCGGCGGAATCGGATTCGCAACCAAAGGGCTCGAGCAGCGTGGCGGACCCAAAGTGGGTGCCAACAGATTCACGGTCGTCGTCGACGACGACAACCGTGTGTTGGAGCCGGGCTCGGGCGCCGAAGGATGGCTGGCGAAACTCGGAAACGTTCCACTCGGCTACTACAAGGATCCGGTGAAGTCGGCCGAGATATTCCGCGAGGTGAACGGCGCACGGGCAGTGGTGACCGGAGACCGGGCGCGGATCGAGGACGACGGCTCGGTCACCCTCCTCGGACGGGGAAACATGGTGGTCAACACCGGCGGCGAGAAGGTCTTCGTGGAAGAAGTCGAAGCCGTGGTGAAGGCCCATCCCGACATCTACGACGCGACAGTGATCGGTGTTCCGGACGAGCGGTGGGGCAATCGGGTGGCGGCAGTGCTTCGCATCCGCGACGGTGTGGAACCGGATTTCGAATCCATCGAGAAGCACGCCCGCAGTCACCTCGCCGGCTACAAGATTCCGCGTTCCTTCTGGATCGCCGACGAGGTCGTTCGAGCGCCGAGCGGCAAGCCGGACTACCGCTGGGCCAAGGAGTTCTCACAGAACAGCGACCCGGTCCACCGGATCGACTAGCGCTCACACGCAACACCCGGCACCCGGCACCCATCCGTAAAGGAGCATCTGCAATGCCTGAGATCGACCTTCCCGACGGGTTCGACGTGACCGACCCGCATCTGTACGGCGAGCGCGTCCCGCTTGCCGAGTTCGCCGAACTACGACGATGCGCTCCGGTCTGGTGGAACGCCCAGGAACCGGGTACCGGCGGATTTCACGACGGTGGTTGTTGGGTTGTCTCCCGCCACGCAGACGTCCGCGACGTCTCGTTGCGCAGCGAGGAGTTCTCGAGCAACGTCAACGGCTGCATTCCGCGGCATGAAGACAACATCTCGGCGGAGGAGTTGGAGGCGACAAAACACGTCCTCATCAACAAGGACGCCCCTGAGCACACACAGCTGCGCAAGTTGGTGGCGCGCTTGTTCACTCCGCGGTCGGTGGAAGCGATGCGGGCCGGGTTGGAAGCGCGGGCAGAAGACATAGCGTCGGCTGCCGTGGCGGAAGGTAGCGGTGATTTTGTCAGCCAGGTCGCCAGCGAGTTACCCATGCAGGCGATCTCGGAGCTGATCGGTGTACCGCAGGACGGGCGCCGTCAGCTGTACGAATGGTCGAATCAGATGACGGGATACGACGACGAGTCGCTCGCCGGCGAGTCTCGGATGGCGTCGGCGCAGATCCTGGGCTACGCCTATCAACTGGCTGAGGCGAGACGGGAGGAACCGCTCGACGACATCATCTCACGCTTGGTGCATGCCGACATCGACGGGCAGAAACTCACCCCGGAACAGTTCGGTTTCTTCGTCATCATGTTGGCTGTCGCGGGCAACGAAACGACGCGAAACGCAACGACACTCGGCATGATGGCATTTCTCGAGCATCCGGATCAGTGGGAACTGTACAAGCGTGAGCGTCCGCGCACCGCCGCGGACGAGATCATCCGCTGGGCTTCGCCACTGACGTCGATGCAACGAACAGCAGTGGTGGACACACAGATTGCCGGCACTGCGATTGCGAAGGGGCAGCGCGTCGTACTGCTCTACGGCTCGGCGAACTTCGACGAAACCGTCTTCGGGAACCCCGACGTCTTCGACATCACCCGAGACCCGAACCCGCACCTCGCGTTCGGAGGAACCGGGCCGCACTACTGCGTCGGCGCCAACCTGGCCAGAATGGAGGTCGATCTGATCTTCGGCAAGATCGCCGATCACATGCCCGACATCAGCAAGCTCGGCGATCCGAGCAGGCTCTCGTCCGGTTGGCTCAACGGGATCAAGGAATTCAAGGTCGACTACGGCAACTCCACGTCATGCCCTTCGGGGCATTGACGTGTACAGCGGAAGAGTTGCACTTGCGGGCCCGATGCGCGAACTCGGCCAGTTCTACCGGATGGGCGCCGATGTCGCAGTGGGCTTGTTCCGCACCCGCTTTCAGGTGCAGGAGTTTCTCGAGCAGAGTTGGATGATCGCCCGGGTGTCGATCGTGCCGACAGTGTTGGTAGCCGTGCCGTTCACGGTCCTGGTGAGTTTCACCCTCAACATCCTTCTCCGCGAAATCGGTGCCGCCGACCTCAGCGGCGCCGGGGCCGCGCTCGGTGCCGTGACTCAGGTCGGTCCGGTGGTGACGGTGCTGATCGTGGCAGGTGCGGGCGCGACAGCCATCGCCGCCGATCTGGGATCGAGAACGATTCGTGAAGAGATCGACGCCATGGAGGTGCTCGGGATCGATCCGATCACTCGGCTGGTGATTCCGCGGGTGGTCGCGTCGACCGTGGTGGCTTTGCTGCTCAACGGACTCGTCTGCGTCATCGGCATCGCCGGCGGTTACGCCTTCTCGGTGTTTCTCCAGGGCGTGAACCCTGGAGCCTTCGTCGAGGGAATCACGTTGCTGACCGGCCTGCCCGAGGTGGCGTTGTCGATGGTCAAAGCTGCACTGTTCGGGATGCTGGCGGGATTGGTGGCCTGCTATCGCGGACTGTCGGTACGGGGTGGGCCGAAAGGCGTGGGGGAGGCCGTCAACGAAACGGTGGTGTACGCATTCATGGCGTTGTTCGTCGTCAACACCATCGTCACCGCGGTCGGCATCCGATTGACGGCGGGGTGATCGAGGTGACGCTTTCGGATTCGCTGGCACAAATCGGCAAGTTCGGACGCACGCGGGCTCGGGTGGCTCGAACGTCACGCTCGATCGACGACGTCGGGCGACAAGCTGTCTTCTTCGCGCGCGCCATCGCTCACATCCCGTGGGCAATTCGCAAACACCCGAAAGAAGTGTTGAGGCTGGTAGCCGAGATCAGCATGGGCACCGGAGCTTTGGCAGTGATCGGCGGCACGGTTGCGGTCGTAGGATTTTTGACTCTCGCCTCGGGTGGCACCATTGCGATCCAAGGTTTCAGCTCACTGGGAAATATCGGAGTCGAAGCGCTCACCGGATTCTTCTCCGCCTTCATCAACGTTCGTATCGCTGCGCCGGTCATCGCGGGAATCGGCCTGTCGGCCACGATCGGAGCAGGTTCGACCGCGCAGATCGGTGCCATGCGCATCAGTGAGGAAATCGACGCCCTCGAATCGATGGCGATCAGTTCGGTCCCGTACGTCGTCAGCACCCGCGTCACCGCAGGGATGATCGCGATCTTGCCGCTGTACTCACTGGCGCTCGTAGGATCATTTCTGGCCGGACGATTCACCACGGTCGTGCTGTTCGGTCAGTCCTCGGGTCTTTACGACCACTACTTCACGACGTTCCTCGATCCGGTCGACGTCGCATGGTCCTTCGTTCAAGTGCTCGTGATGGCACTACTGGTGATGCTGATCCACACGTACTACGGATACAACGCGTCCGGGGGACCGTCGGGCGTGGGAACTGCAGTGGGCCGCGGGGTTCGGCTCTCGCTGATCTGCGTCGTGGCGGTGACCCTGCTCGTCTCACTCGCGCTCTACGGCGGTTCCGGCAACTTCAATCTGTCCGGTTAGGGGGACTGCGTGCACAGATACGGCTACAAGTTGGCTGCTCTGGGCTTGGCTGCGGCGATCGTCGGGGTCATCGCGTTGTCGGTCGCGTCTTTCAACCAGGTGTTTGTCGCTCGCGTCCCGATCACGGTGATCGCGGAGCGCGCGGGGCTCGTGATGGATCCGGGCGCGCGGGTGAAGATGGCCGGGGTGACCGTGGGCTCGGTGGAGTCCATCACGCCGACTGACGACGCCACCGCACAACTGTCGTTGTCGATCGATCCCGAAGCGCTCGAATCGATTCCGTCAAACGTGAATGTGGCGATCACGTCGAACACGGCCTTCGGCGCGAAGTTCGTCAGCCTGTCCTCGCCGGAGCAGCCGAGTAGTGCGCGACTTGCCGCCGGAGCGACGATCGACGCATCCCGGGTGACCGTCGAGCTGAACACGGTGTTCGAGAAACTCACCACCGTGCTCCGGACGGTGGACCCGGGCAAACTCGATTCGACATTGGGTGCCCTCTCGACTGCTCTGCAAGGACGCGGCGAACGGCTCGGGGTCGCACTCGAACAAGCAGATTCCTCCTTGCTCGAATTCAACACTGCACGTGAGGCTCTCGATCATGTGTTGACGGATTTACCAGCCGTCACACAGACCTACCGCGACGCTGTTCTCGACTTGATGGACACCCTCGACTCGCTCACGACGACGGGAACCACTGTTCTCGACGAGCAGCAGAATCTTGATCTCCTCTTGCTCAACGTGATCGGGGTCGCCCGCACCGGAGAAGATGTACTGGGAGCCAACGCCGCCGGTATCGACACCGTTCTGTCGTTACTGCGGCCGACCACCGCACTGCTCGAGGAATACTCCCCGGTGATTCCCTGCATGTTCCACGGACTGCAGGAGAGCAAGAAGATCGGCGACGGCGCCTACAACGGACAACCAGGAATCAAGATGTCGATCGGTCTGATCGCCGGAACCGAACCGTACCGATATCCCGACGACCTCCCGAAGGTCGCGGCAACCGGTGGCCCGCAGTGTATGGGCCTTCCACTGCGCGACCCGAACGTCAATGCGCCGTACCTGGTGACCGACACCGGGGTGAATCCGTTTGCGCCCGAGCGTCAGCCGAACGGTGGGCAACCGATGAACACGGTCCCGGATCTGATGAGCTACCTGTTCGGGACGGAGATCCGATGAAAGTTCGTGGGTACACCGTCAAGTTCGGAATTTTTGTTCTGGTGATGATCCTCGTCAACGCCGGGCTGATCCTCGTGTTCGGCCAGATGCGAGGTGGCGACGCGAGGTCGTACTCGGCGGAGTTCGTCAACGCCTCCGGGCTCAGAGCCGGCGACAAGGTGCGCATCGCCGGTGTGCCGGTCGGTTCTGTCGGCTCCGTCGAATTCGGTGGGAATCACCGTGCCCACGTGAGTTTCAGTGTGGATACGGGTGACACCGTGACCGTATCGACCAGAGCCGCTGTTCGATATCAGGATCTGGTGGGTAATCGATACCTCGAACTGCTCGACGATCCGGGGATCGCGGAACCGCAACCGGAGGGCGAGAGCATCCTCGTCGATCGCACCGCACCGGCACTCGACCTCGATGCGCTACTCGGTGGTTTCAAGCCGCTGTTTCAAGCCCTGGACCCGGAGCAGGTCAACGCGTTGTCGATGTCCTTGCTCGAGGTGTTTCAAGGCCAGTCCGGAACTGTGGCATCGGTGCTGGCGCACACCGGATCGATTACGAACACTCTCGCAGACCGCGACCAACTGATCGGTCGAGTGATCGGCAACCTCGACGGTGTGCTCAGCGAATTGCGCAGCCGCGGTGGTCAGTTCAGTGACACTCTCGATCACCTACAACAGCTGGTCAGCGGGCTCGCGGCGGACCGGGAGATGATCGGGACTGCCGTCGAGAGTGTGAACACCGCATCAGGCGCCTTCGCCGATCTCCTCGCCGGAGTTCGCCCGGACATCGCGGGAAACCTGTCGAAGCTGGACGCAAGCCTGAATCCGCTGATCGAGCAACAAAGTGAGCTCGATCGGATTCTCGCGTCCATGCCCTCGAACTACAAGCAGCTGATCCGAGTCGGCTCGTACGGGTCGTTCTTCAACTTCTATCTGTGCGGAATCGCACTGAAGGTCGACGGTGCCGACGGTACGCCGCTCACTGTCGACCTGGTGGATCAGACGACCGGAAGGTGCGCACCACGATGAGAGAGATGGCACAGAGCCAGGCCGTACGCGTGGGGGTCGTGGGATTGGTCGTCACGGCCGCCGTCGTATTGGCATCGCTCCAGTATCAGAATCTGCAGTTCCTGAAATCGGGTGTCGGGTACAGCGCGGTGTTCGCCGACGCCAGCGGTCTCGCGCCGGGAGACGAAGTCAACGCCGCCGGAGTGAAGATCGGAACGGTGGATCGGATCGAGGTCGAGCACGGACTCGCGCGCGTGGATTTCACACTGGAAGGCTCGATCGGTTTGGGAGAAAGCACATCGGCGGCCGTCACCACGATGTCGTTGCTCGGCAAGCGAGCGGTATCGCTCGATCTGGACGGTCCGGGAAGGATCGCGGTCGGCGGCGAGATCCCGGTCGAGCGAACAAGATCGGCGTACTCGCTGCCCGACGTGCTCGGTGACCTCACCACGACGGTCGAGGACATCGATCTCGACCAACTCTCCGAATCGCTCGACGCAGTGGGGCAGGTGATGTCCGACAGTGCGCCGAACCTGAGGCCGGCGCTGGACGGTGTCGCACGGATCTCCGACAGCGTCAATAGACGCGACGACATGTTGCGCACCTTGCTGTCCGATGCAAACGACGTCGCCGGGACGCTGGCCGAGCGTGGACCACAGGTCAACGCGCTACTCGTCGACGGCAACGCCTTGTTGGGAGAACTGGATCGGCGACAGGCGGCGCTGGGGGAAGTGATCACGAACATCTCGGCGTTGTCGACCCAGCTGAGCGGACTCGTCCACGACAACGAGGCGCAATTGCAGCCGGTCCTCGGCAAACTCGACACGGTTGTCGGAATTCTGCAGAACAACAAGGACAACCTTTCTCAGGGAATCGACGGTCTCGGTACGTACGTGGGCACGCTCGGTGACACCGTGGCCAGCGGCCCCTTCTACTACGCCTACGTCCAGAACCTGGTGCCGGCGCAATACACCCAACCGTTGATCAACGCGATGTTCGGGCTACCACCTGCGCCGCTACCGATTCCGGAGGTTCGATGATGGGTGCCTTACGAGTTCGCAAACCGGTGAACTGGCGCCGAATCGCCGTCGTTGGTGGAAGCGTCATCGGTGCGGCGATCGTCGTCGTGTCGGGATACCTTGCGGTGCAACATCTGCGCTACTACAACGTGACGGCCTACTTCACCTCGACGACCGGTCTGTATGTCGGTGACGACGTTCGTGTCGTGGGAGTCGACGTCGGCCGCGTCACCGCGATCGCCCCACAGGGAGATCGAATGCGCGTCGAACTGAAATTGGCGCGCGAGGTTCCCGTCGCCGAGGACGCGAAAGCGGTGATCGTTGCCCAGTCGCTGGTCTCGGCCCGCTTCGTGCAGTTGACGCCGGCGGTGACGGACGGCGCCGACGCACTGAATGACGGTGCGGAGATCCCACTCGACAGAACGGCCGTCCCGGTCGAGTGGGACCAGATCAAGGAACAGCTGGGCCGGGCTGCCGACGCTTTGGGCCCCGTCGGGGACGATCGCGGTCCCGCCGCCAACTTCCTCGACGGTGCCGGATCCGCACTGGCTGGCAACGGGGAAGCGCTGGGGCGCTCGGTGACCGAACTCTCGGAGGCTATGAGCACACTCGACGAAGGCGGAGCCGATCTGTTCGGCACCATCCGCGGCCTGCAGACCTTCACGACCGCACTCGCCGCAAGCGACGAACAGATCGTTCAGTTCCAAGGACGACTGGCAAATGTCTCGAGTGTGCTCGCCGAGAGCCGGACGCAATTGGCTCCGGCTCTCGCCGATCTGGACGCCGCCGTCGTCGACGTACAGCGGTTCGTCGAACAGAACCGAACCGGCTTGACGGAGCAGATCGCGAAGTTGGCCGACGTGTCCCAGGTATTGGTCGACAAGCGCGCAGGTCTCGAGAAGGTACTGCATCTGGCTCCGACAGCGTTGTCGAACTACTACAACGTCTACCGGCCGGCCCAAGGAGCGATGGTGGGTGTGCCCGCATTCCAGAACGTCGGCAACCCGATCGACTTGATCTGCGGCGGAATCGCCGGCCTGGCCAACGACACCTCGAAGAAGGGCGCGGATTTGTGCATCGAATACCTCGGCCCGTTGCTCAACACGATCAAGGCGAACTACCCGGACCTGAGCATCAATCCGACCCGGGCGCTCGGGGCTCTTCCGGACCAACTGGTGTACAGCGAGCCTGATCTGGAACCGACTGGCGCCTTGAGCTTTCCGATCATGCCCCCGGCGCCTGACCTGGCCGGACTGCTCATGCCGTCGACGGAACCCCGATGACTACCCGGAGGTGGGTGACAGTCTGTGTGGGGGCGAGCACCGTGCTGGTTCTGGCGGGTTGCCAATGGAGCGGGCTGAATTCGGTTTCGCTGCCAGGCGCGGCTGGGCGCGGTGAGGGGAGTTTCGCAGTCGTGATCGAGATGCCGGACGTCACGTCGATAAGTCCCAACTCTCCGGTCATGGTCAACGACGTGACGGTCGGAAGCATCAGTGCGATCGAGACCGACAACTGGCACGCACGGGTGACGGTTGCACTCGACGGTTCGGTGTCCCTGCCCGCCAATGCGACTGCCAAGATCGGCCAAACCAGCCTGCTCGGGTCCAAACACGTTGCGCTTGCGCCGCCTACCGATGTTGCGCCGGAAGGGCGGTTGTCGGAGGGATCGGTGATCCCCCTCGCGTCGGCCGGCGTCTATCCCACCACCGAGGAAGCGTTGACGGCACTGTCATTGGTCCTCAACGGCGGCGGGCTCGCTCAGATTCACAGCATCACCACGGAGCTGAACACGGCGCTCGGCGGACGGACGGATGCGGCGCGCGACCTGCTGAGTCAGATGGATACCGTGACCGAAACACTCGACCGCCAACGTGATGCGATGGTCACGACCATGGAGAATCTCGACGTCTTCGCCGGCGAGATCACGGCTCAGCGAGACGTTCTCGGTGAGGCGTTGGAGACCCTTGATCCGGCCTTGGCGGAACTCAGCGCCCAACGCGTCGACCTGACCACCGCCCTCGATGCGGTCGGCAGGTTCGGGGACGTCGGGACCGATCTGGTCGACCGGACCCGCGACGATTTGAAAGCCAATTTGAGCGCCTTGGAATTGACGCTGCAGAAGGTGGTCGAAACAGGACCGGACCTGATCAACAATTTGGGCAACCTGAGTACCTTCCCCTTCCCCCAGACGACCATTGACGACGGAATGCGCGGCGATTACACCAATTTGTGGGCGCTGATCGACCTCACGAGTAATCGTCTCCAGTCGGGGCTCGGCTTCGGCACTCCGTTCGGGGCGCCGCAAACCCCCGTGGAGAACGGAGTACTGGTCGATCCCTTGACCGCCCCACTCGGCACAGGGCAGCCCGGCCCACCTGGCACAGCGCAACCCGCCCAGGGAGGTGGACGATGATTCTCACGAAGTTGGTGCGAAGGCAATTGACGATCTTCGCGATCCTGGCGGTGATAGGCATGAGCGCAGCGGCTATCTCGTACCTGAGAGTTCCGACCATGCTCGGCATCGGGCGCTACTCGGTGACAGTCGAACTGCCGGACGCCGGCGGCCTGTATCGGAACGCGAACGTGACCTATCGCGGCGACACCATCGGTCAGGTCAGGTCGGTGCGTCTGTCTCCGGGAGTGGTACGCGCCGAATTATCTTTGGAGAGTGCGGTTCCCGTTCCCTCCAGCGGGCTCACAGTAGCGGTGCGAAGCGTGTCGGCAATCGGCGAGCAATACGTCGACATGCAACCGAGCACCGCGGACGGACCCTTTCTGACCGACGGAGACGTGATCGGCCCCGACGCTGTCACGATCCCGACCGAGATCGGACCGGTCCTCGATCAGGCGCAGGCGATGCTCGCATCCGTACCGCAGGACAAGTTGCGATCGGCGATCGACGAGTCCGCGGCAGCTTTCGGAGGCAGGGGCGAGGATCTGGCTCGTCTGCTGGATTCGACCACTTCGTTCGTCGATCAGATGTCCGCTGCCACAACGCCGGCTACGACGCTCGTACAGCAGTTGGATCCGCTCCTGCAGACACAGGTGGTGACGGGCGATCAGATTCGCCAGTGGGCGTCCAGTGTCGCTCAACTCAGTGGACAGTTGGCGGTCGCCGACGGGTCCGTGCGCAATATCCTCGAGACCGGACCGGGCTTCGCGACTGAAGCCGACCTGCTGTTTCAAGGCCTCAAGCCCACTTTGCCTGTGCTGCTTGCCAATTTCACCAGCACCGCTCAGGTGGCTTTGACGTACAACGCCGGGTTGGAGCAGGTGCTCGTCATCTTGCCGCCACTGGTTGCGGCACAGGAAACCGTTGTCCAACGCGGGCAGGTGGACGGCGCCGCGAACGTCAACTTCCACCTCCAAGCGCAGGACCCCGCGGCGTGCTCGACCGGTTACCTTCCGGCCGATCAGCGACGGGACCCGACCCAGATGAGTGTGCCGGACACCCCGGCTGATCTGTACTGCAAAGTTCCGCAGAACTCGGTCTTCGCAGTTCGTGGATCCCGGAACATTCCCTGCATGGAGGTACCGGGCAAACGAGCACCGAGCCCGGAGATCTGTCGGAGCCCCGAAGCGTACGTGCCGTCGGGGACCAATGCGCCCGGCGAGTTGTACACCGGGCCTGACGGAGTCGACTATCAACACACGGAGTTGGCTCCGGCTGACTCCGGCCCGGGGGAGGGTGAGCCGTGGCAACAGTTGCTGACGCCGACGAATCGCTGAGAGGTGAGGTGCTGGATCCGGTCGGAGGGAAGCGCGGTGTACTCACTGCCCTGGTCTGGATTGCACTCGCGGCTCTGAGCGTCGTTGTGGTCTTCGGTGCTCTGGCAGTTCGATCGGACCGCGCGCGAGAGTCCCAGCGTCAAGAGTACGTCGACGGTGCGGTCGCAGGAGCCCTCGCTCTGATCGACGTTCACTCCGCCACAGTCGACGAGGACCTCGAGACACTGCAGTCGCTGAGTACGGGAACCTTTGCCGACGAACTGAAGTCCGGCGAATCTGCGTTCGTCGCGTCCATCCGTGATTTTGCCGTCGATTCCGACGGGCGTGTCGACACCGCAGCCTTGGCATCGGAATCCGGTAACTCGGGGGTGGTGCTGATCGCGGCATCTGCTCAGGTCGGCAATTCAGCGGGAGAGTCTTCGGCGCGCACCTACCGTCTGCGCGTCGGTGTCGAGGACGTCGACGGGCGGGTACTGATGTCGAGTGTGGAGTTCGTGCCGTGAAGCGCATGGTCATAGCGCTTGCAGCGTTGGTCTTGATGGGAGTCGGCGGCACTGCGATCTGGAGTCACCACCGTTCGGGGGACGCTGAAACCGCACGTGCCGAGGTGATCGGTGTGGCGCCCACGCTCGTCGAGAAGCTCCTGAGCTACAACAGCGATACCGTCGACGACGATCTCGCACGAGCGGCCGAAGGCGCCGGCGGATCGTTTCAGGACAGTTTCACCGAATTCGGATCGAAAACAGTTGCCCCACAGTCGAAGGAGCAGGGAATCAGCACGAAAGCCCGAGTCGTCGATGTCGGTGTGCTCTCCGTTGCCGCGGACCGCGCGGAAGTGCTCGTGTTCGTCGATCAGATCACGACGAGTACCGCGCGGCCGGCACCAGCGTCGACGTCGAGCCGAGTCGAGGTGACACTCGATCGAGTCGACGGCACATGGCTGGTGAGTGCCATGACCCCCGTCTAGTGAAGGTTGTCGCGGCCCGCCATGATCAGCCTGGCAGTGACTTCGAGCCGGTCTGCGATCTGCGAATAGGACTCGTAACCCATGCCGGCTCGAACAAGCGCTCCGGACCAGGAGATTTCGAGTGCTTCGAGTACGTCGGGATCGTATGACGGCCCCAGCGCCTCGATGAGCCGCTCGCGGATGTTCTTGCCGATACGTCCCCGAAGGTGTTCGACGTCGGGATCATTGCCCATCATCGCCGTGGTCACGGCCGCGGCCAGCTCCGGTTCGTCGGAAACGAGGAGTGCGACGCTTCGAAGGACCGAGCAGACCTGCGCTTCTCGTTCCGCCTCGGGGGAGGGCTCGTGCGGTACCGCGTCGAGTCGGCGCCAGAACAGTTCTGCCACAAGGTGACTCTTGGACGAAAAGTAGGTGTATGCCGTGGCTGCGGCGACACCGGCTTCCGCTGCCACCATTCGCACAGTCAGATCGGCAAACCCTTTGTCGCGCAGGACCGTGATCGCTGCCGCGGTCAATCGATCGACGGTTTCGGCTTGCTGCTGTGTGAGCCGTCGACGAGTGGACTCGAACTTGGTCTTACCAGACATGTGTCCAGACACTACGGGATCAGGCCCGTGCGAGCAAAGTGTGCGCTATCGCTGCTCGTTCTCGCTCCCGCTCGGCGTCATGTCTCGCTCCCGCTCGGTGGGACAGAATTTCGAACCCCCGCGATCGCTAAGTCCATGTGTTAGAACGATTTCTAGAACATGTTCGGAAACTGTGCCCAGAATCAGAGAGGCTGACGATGACGAAGTGGGACGAGACGTGCGACGTACTCGCTGTGGGATCAGGTGGTGGACTCACCGGCGCGTACACGGCAGCCCGCGAAGGCCTCGACGTCATTGCGATCGAAGCAACCGACAAGTACGGCGGAACAACGGCGTACTCGGGCGGCGGCGGAATGTGGTTCCCGTGCAACGCCGTTCTTCGTCGGGGCGGGGACGTCGACACCATCGAGGATGCGCTGGAGTACTACCGATCAGTGGTGGGTGATCGTACACCCGCCGACGTTCAGGAAGCCTACGTTCGAGGTGGCGCCGGGTTGATCGACTACCTCGAAGAGGACTCGAACTTCGAGTTCCAGATACTGCCGTGGCCCGACTACTTCGGTGAAGAGCCCAAGGCTCGAGCGAGCGGACGGCACATTGTTCCCAAGCCGATGAACGCGAACAAGCTGGGTGCGCTTCGTGATTCGCTTCGTCCGCCGCTGGCGACGGAACGGCTGGGGGAGGAGTTGCCGAAGTACCTCGTCGGCGGCCAGTCGTTGATCGGTCGATTCCTGTTGGCTCTTGCGGAACTCCCGAACGCCACCATGCACCTGAAGACCACTCTCGAGGAACTGGTTGTCGAGGACGGAGTGGTGGTCGGAGCCGTCGTCGACCGAGATGGTCGGCGTCGAACCATTCAGGCACGCAGAGGAGTGATCCTCGCCGCCGGTGGATTCGAGCAGAACGAGACCATGCGGGCCGAATTCGGTGTCCCCGGATCCGCTCTCGACACGATGGGCTGCCCCGGCAACCTCGGGAAGGCGCACCAGGCGGCCATCGCCGCGGGCGCCGACACCGACCTCATGGGAGAGGCCTGGTGGTCGCCGGGACTCACCCATCCAGATGGGCGCTCCGCGTTTGCGCTGTGGTTCACCGGCGGAATCTTCGTGGACGACGACGGTCGCCGATTCGTCAACGAATCAGCGCCGTACGACCGCTTGGGTCGCGCCGTCATCGAACACATGCGGGCAGGGAAAGTAACCACGCCGTACTGGATGATCTACGACAACAGAGAAGGCGCAGTGCCGCCGGTGAAGGCACCCAACGTACCCATGGCACAGACGGAGCAGTATGTGGATGCGGGGTTGTGGAAGAGTGCACAGACACTCGAAGACCTCGCTGCCCAGATCGATGTTCCCGCAGCGGAACTGGTGGAGACCGTGAAGCGATTCAACGCGTTTGCGGCGACTGGCGTCGACACGGACTTCGGTCGAGGAGACACTGCGTACGACCGCGCCTTCTCCGAGGGGGCTTCGCCGCTCGTACCGATCGACCAAGGGCCGTTTCACGCTGCCGCGTTCGGCATCTCCGACCTCGGGACCAAAGGTGGTCTACGCACCGACGCGACCGGGAGGGTGCTCAAAGCCGACGGTACGGCGATTGCCGGGTTGTACGCGGCGGGGAACACGATGGCAGCGGCCAGCGGGACTACGTACCCCGGCGGTGGAAACCCGATCGGAGCGAGCATGCTGTTCAGTCACTTGGCTGCACTCGACCTCGCGAAGCTGCCGTCTTGATCATCAGTCGCTCGTCTCGGGGATGTGGTCAGGCCTTGCCGAGTCCGGCGGCGATTCCCTTGTCCAGTTGGGTGAGCATTGCTGTACCCAACGACGAAAGCTGGGCGACCTGGCGATCGTCGAGGCCCTCGAAGAGGAGACCTTGAACTGAGGCGACGTGCGGCGGCGCGGCCGCGACCACCTTTGCCATTCCCTCGTCGGTGAGCACTGCGTTGGAGCCGCGGCTGCCACGAATGACTTCCCGTTTCACCCAGCCGGCCTTCTCCATCTTCGTGATCACGTGCGAGAGGCGGGACAGGGACGCGTTCGCGCGCTGGGCCAGTACCGACAACTGGAGCTTGTGGTCGGGGGCGTCCGAGAGTGCCGCGAGTACGAAGTATTCGAAGTGTGTGAGTGCCGAATCGCGTTGTAGTTGAGTGTCGAGTGCGGCAGGCAACCGTGTCACGAGAGCGATCAGTGTCAGCCATGCTTCCTGCTGCTCGGCTGTGAGCCACTTCGTCTGAGACTGCGCGTCGGGCTGCGCGGTCGGTTCACTCATCGGTGACTTCTCCTTCGGGTCGAGCATTCTTCGTGCACGGAGCGTGCTTGTGTACAGCGTCTCAGACGCATGTCCAGAAGAATCCTGCGGGGAATAGTTGCGGGACGCAAGTGTTGAGTTCTATATTAGGTTGAATCTTCAACTTACGACGAATGTCTATCCCGAGGAGTCCGTATGTCCACCACAACCATGCCTGCGCTGTATCTCAGCCACGGTGCTCCGCCGCTGGTGGACAGCGCGTTGTGGGTCGACCAGTTGGGGGCGTGGGCCGGCGATCTTCCGCGGCCGACGGCAATCCTCGTCGTATCGGCGCACTGGGAATCAGCACCGCTGACGATCGGATCGACGACCACGGGCACCCCGCTCATCTACGACTTCGGTGGTTTTCCCGAGAGGTTCTACCGCGCGAAGTACAACTCTCCCGGCGCTCCGGAACTCGCCGCCCAGGTTGCCGCGTTGATGCCGGACAACGAACGCGTGGTTCAGCAGCCGAATCGAGGCCTGGATCACGGTGCCTACGTGCCGCTCACGGTGATGTACCCGGACGCAGACATCCCGGTACTGCAAATTTCGCTGCCAACCCTCGATCCCGAGCGTTTGCTCCATCTCGGACAGCGCCTACGGCCACTCCGTGAGCAAGGTGTACTGATCGTGGGATCCGGATTCACCACGCACGGGCTACCGTTCCTGCGCGATCCGTCACCGGAGGCGCAGGCCCCGGGATGGTCGGCGGAATTCGACGCGTGGGCAGGGGAGAGGTTCGCTGCCGGTGACGTCGATTCCTTGATCGACTTCCGCGCTCAAGCTCCCGGGATGCCGTACGCGCATCCGACCATCGAGCACTTCGCCCCGTTGTTCGTCACGCTCGGTGCGTCGTCCGATCCGGAACAGGTGCCCACCCAGGTGATCGACGGATTCTGGATGGGGCTTGCGAAGCGCTCGATTCAGGTCGCATAGAGGGTTTAAATCGCGCAGAGAATCAGGTGCCCAGGCACGTCAGCTTCGATTGCGAAGGAACTCGAGCGCCTGGTCTCCGTGGGTGTTGGCGCGTAGTTCACTCGAGATGACTTTGAGGACGGTGCGGTCGGTGTCGATCACGAAGGTCGAGCGTTTGACCGGAGCTAACTTGCCCAGGAGTCCGCGCTTGACGCCGAACTGTTCGGCTACCTTGCCCTCGGTGTCGGCGAGTAGGGGGTAGTCGAAGGATTGTGCGGTGGCAAAGGTGGACTGAGCTTCGACCGTATCGGTGCTGATACCCGCCCGCGAAGCGCCCGCCGCGGCGAATTCGCTGCCCAGGTCACGGAAGTGGCACGCCTCGGCGGTGCACACCGGCGTCGAGGCTGCCGGGTAGAAGAAGAGGACCAAGGGGCCGTTCGCGAGCAGGCTCGTCAGCGAGCGCGGAGTTCCGTCCTGGTCGGGCAGCGAGAAATCGGGGGCGAGTTGGCCTGGTTTCATTCGGCCGAGGTTACCCGCGCACGACGACCGTGTGGGGGAGCCTGGGATGATGGAGGCATGCACGGCGAGCCCACCTCCATGTCCGCACGGTCGTCCGACACCGCGATCGTCGGTGACGCGTCCGATTCCACCACCACCCGGGAGCAGTTCCGTGCCCTCGCAGCTGAGCACCGGGTCGTTCCGGTCACTCGGAAAGTGTTGGCGGACTCCGAAACTCCGCTCTCGGCATACGAGAAGTTGGCCGGCAATCGTCCCGGCACCTTCTTGCTCGAGTCGGCCGAGAACGGTCGTTCGTGGTCGCGGTGGTCGTTCATCGGCGTCGGAAGTCCGGCTGCACTGACCGTCGTGGACGGAGAGGCGGCCTGGTACGGCAACGTTCCGGCCGGTGCTCCGGCCGGCGGCGACCCGATCGACGCGCTCGGCGCCACCCTCGAGCTGCTTCGTTCGGAGCGGCTGCCCGACCTGCCACCGCTGACCGGCGGAATGGTCGGATTCCTCGGCTACGACGCGGTGCGGCGCCTCGAGAGATTGGGTGACTCCGCGGTCGACGACCTGCAGATCCCCGAGATGGTCATGCTGCTTGCCGCCGACATCGCCGCAGTCGATCACCACGAAGGGGCGATCACCCTCATCGCCAATGCCGTCAACTGGGACGGCACGGACGAGCGCGTCGACACGGCGTACGACGACGCAGTCGCCAGGTTGGACGCGATGACTCGTGCTCTCGCGGCGCCGGCGAAATCGACGGTGTCGACATTTTCGAAAGCGACTCCGAACTACCGTCGTCAGCGCACCACCGAGAGCTTCGGTGTCGATGTCGACAAGTTGATCGGCGACATCGAAGCGGGCGAGGCATTCCAGGTAGTTCTCTCGCAGCGATTCGAGATCGATTGCACTGCAGCACCGATCGACGTGTACCGGATGCTGCGAGCGTCGAACCCCAGCCCGTACATGTATCTGCTCAACGTGCCGAACGGTGATGGAGAGACGGCGTTTTCGATCGTCGGTTCGAGCCCGGAAGCACTGGTAACCGTCGCCGAGGGCGTCGCGACAACACACCCGATCGCTGGAACCAGATGGCGCGGTGCCACAGAGGAGGACGACATCCTGCTCGAGAAGGACCTCCTCGCCGACGAGAAGGAAAACTCCGAGCACCTCATGCTCGTCGATCTGGGGCGAAACGATCTGGGTCGTGTCTGTCGCCCGGGCACGGTGAAGGTGCACGACTACCGGCACATCGAGCGGTACAGCCACGTGATGCATCTCGTATCGACCGTCACCGGTCATCTGGCCGAGGGAAAGCACGCTCTCGACGCCGTCACCGCATGCTTCCCCGCTGGAACCCTCTCGGGGGCACCCAAGGTCCGAGCGATGCAGCTGATCGAAGAACTGGAACCGACCAGGCGCGGTATCTACGGCGGCATCGTCGGCTACCTCGACTTCGCCGGCGACGCCGACACCGCGATCGCGATCCGAACGGCATTGATCAAGGACGGGATCGGATACGTCCAGGCGGGCGCCGGCGTCGTCGCCGACTCGGATCCGGTCTACGAGGACACCGAGGCCCGCAACAAGGCGATGGCAGTGCTGAGCGCGATTGCGTCGGCGCACACCCTGCGCACCATCGGAGGTGACGATCAGTGAGTGAGAACGAGTCGAGTGCAGCGGAGCCTACAAGCGCGTCTCGTGGCACCGCCGTGCCGAGAACGCTTCTGCTGGCGTTGTCGGCAGCAGCTCTGTGGGGCAGCTCACGAATGACGTGGGTTCATCTGACCTCGAGCGACGGCAAGACGCTGGAGAGGACGACGGATCTCGACGGCAGCACCTGGGCGGCGGCGATGACTCCGCTCGCGCTCGCGCTTCTGGCGGCGATCGCGGCGTCGTTTGCGGTGCGAGGTTGGGCACTTCGGGTAGTCGGACTGTTGGTTGCCCTCGTCGCCGTCGCGGTAGCGGTTCCGGCAGTGCAGTTGTTGGTGTCCGGAGCCTCTGCGGACCGAGCGGTGGAGTTGGCCGAGTTGTCCGGTCACCCGGAAGATCTCTCGACGACTGTTTCGGTACTGCCTGCCTTGCTTGCGTTGGTCGGAGCGGTGGCGGCGCTCGGCGCGGCAGTACTTCTGATGCGCAAACCTCCAGTGCGAGGCGGGTTGTCGTCGAAATACGACAACCCTGCCGCGCGCCGCGAGGCCGCGGCCAAGCTCGGTCAGGGAGACAAACCTGCATCGGACGAGCCTGTGACACAACGGATGTTGTGGGATGCGCTCGACGCCGGAGAGGACCCGACAGCGACTGACGGGGACGACGGAGTTGGGGGAGACAACGGCGCGAAACCGGGGTCGTCCCACTGAGTAAGACTGAACCCTCACCTGCGTGGGTACCCCGACGGAGTAGCAAAATTTCGTCCCACTAGGCTGAGACCACCCTGATGACGTATCTCACATCGGGCTCTTGCCCAGAAAGGATTCGGGCCACGATGACCGTACTCGACTCGATTCTCGACGGGGTGCGCGCTGATGTCGCCGCCCGCGAAGCCGTACTCGACTTCGCTGCAGTCAAGGCTGCTGCGGCCGCTGCACCGCCTGCACTCGATGCTGCAGCAGCACTTCTGGAATCGAGCATCGGCGTCATCGCCGAGGTCAAGCGAGCGAGCCCGTCAAAGGGTGCGTTGGCCGACATTGCCGATCCCGCTGAGCTTGCCGCGGCGTACCAAGCCGGTGGCGCACGCATCATCAGTGTTCTCACCGAAGAGCGCCGTTTTCACGGCTCGTTGGCCGACCTGGACGCAGTCCGTAAAGCGGTCACCATTCCGGTGCTCCGCAAGGACTTCATCGTGGGGCCGTACCAGATTCACGAGGCTCGCGCTCACGGCGCCGACGTCATCTTGCTGATCGTCGCGGCACTCGAGCAGCAGGCGCTCGCCTCGTTGATCGATCGCACCGAATCTCTGGGAATGACTGCCCTCGTCGAGGTGCACACGGAGGAAGAAGCCAACCGCGCGCTCGAAGCCGGCGCCAAGGTGATCGGTGTGAACGCCCGCAATCTCAAGACTCTCGAGGTGGACAAGAACACCTTCGGTCGCATCGCTCCCGGTCTTCCGACCGAGACGATCAAGATTGCCGAGTCCGGTGTTCGCGGAACTGCCGATCTGTTGGCGTACGCCGGGGCGGGCGCCGACGCAGTGCTCGTCGGTGAAGGCCTCGTGACCAGCGGCGACCCTCGCAAGGCCGTCGCAGATCTGGTCAATGCAGGTGCGCACCCGTCCTGCCCCAAACCGTCTCGATAAATCGCTTCACCCGCCCGGCGTGCTTTGATGCACCCGGGCGGTGACCAGCGACACCGTTGGGGCAGACTGGTGGGGTGACTTCACGTACTCAGGAACCAGGCTCCGGTGCAATATTCAAGGGCGGCAATCTGCCGCCGGCCAGCGCGGGACTCACCGAGCGCTCCCACGATCCCGACGCCGGAGGCCATTTCGGCGTCTACGGCGGACGGCATGTGCCGGAAGCCCTCATGGCGGTTATCGACGAAGTCACTGCGGAGTACGAAAAGGCTCGAGCGGACGACACGTTCTTGAACGAACTCGACCGCTTGCAGCGCGATTACACCGGGCGCCCGTCGCCGATTTTCGAGGCAACGCGAATGAGCGAGTTCGCCGGCGGTGCGCGCATCCTTCTCAAGCGTGAAGATCTGAACCACACCGGTTCTCACAAGATCAACAACGTTCTCGGTCAGGTTCTGCTGGCAAAGCGTATGGGCAAGACCCGCATCATCGCCGAGACCGGAGCGGGCCAGCACGGTGTGGCATCGGCCACCGCCTGTGCACTGCTCGGTCTCGAGTGCGTCATCTACATGGGTGCTGTCGACACCGAACGTCAAGCACTGAACGTCGCACGCATGCGCCTGCTCGGCGCGGAGGTCGTTTCGGTCGAGACCGGTTCGCGCACGCTCAAGGACGCGATCAACGAAGCCTTGCGCGACTGGGTTTCCCACGCGGACAACACCTATTACTGCTTCGGTACCGCGGCAGGCCCGCACCCGTTCCCCACCATCGTTCGGGACTTCCAGCGAGTGGTCGGCCTCGAAACACGCGTCCAGGTTCAGGCACTGACCGGCCGCCTGCCCGATGCAGTCACAGCCTGCGTCGGAGGCGGCTCCAACGCAATCGGAATCTTCCACCCGTTCATCGACGATCTGTCGGTACGGCTGGTTGGCTACGAAGCGGCCGGCGACGGTGTCGAAACGGGAAGGCATGCAGCAACGTTCGCCGGCGGTACCCCTGGTGCATTCCAGGGTGCCTACTCCTACCTCCTCCAGGACGAAGACGGTCAGACCATCGAATCGCACTCGATCTCTGCTGGTCTGGACTACCCGGGCGTCGGACCCGAGCACGCTTACCTGAGCGATATCGGGCGTGCGACCTACGAACCCGTCACCGACAGTGAAGCCATGGATGCGCTGCTGCTGCTCTCGCGCCGCGAGGGCATCATCCCGGCCATCGAATCGGCCCACGCCGTCGCCGGCGCACTCCGACTGGGCAAAGAACTCGGTGAGGGCGCGATCATCGTCGTCAATCTCTCCGGTCGCGGTGACAAGGACATGGACACCGCCGCAAGCTGGTTCGGTCTTTTCGACGGCGCCTCAGGTCAGGCAGCCGCTCCGGATGATGCAGCAGACGAGAACGACAACACGGAAGGCTCGGACAAGTGAGCGAACGACCATCACGCCTCGCACCCACCTTTGCCGCCTGCAAGGCTGACAAGCGTGCCGCCCTCGTCGGTTACCTGCCTGCCGGTTATCCGACCGTTCCCGAATCGATCGACGTGTTCAAGGCGATGGTCGACGGTGGCTGCGACATCATCGAAGTCGGTGTCGCGTATTCCGATCCGGTCATGGACGGTCCGACCATCCAGCGTGCAGCCGAAACTGCACTCACCAACGGCGTTCGCCTTCGCGACATCTTCACCGTGATCGAGCAGATCAGTTCGGTCGGCGGCAAGGCCGTCGTGATGACCTACTGGAACCCGGTACTGCAGTACGGCGTCGACAAGTTCGCACGAGACCTCGCTTCCGCCGGCGGGCTCGGACTGATCACCCCCAACCTCATTCCGGAAGAAGCCGGCGCCTGGATGGAAGCATCCGAGGAGCACCACCTCGACCGGATCTTCCTTGTCGCTCCGTCCTCGACGGAAGAACGACTCGCGATGACACTCGATGCGAGTAGTGGATTCATCTACGCGGCCTCGACGATGGGTGTCACCGGCGCTCGCGACGCCGTGTCTTCGATGGCTCCGGAACTGACCGCACGAATCCGCGCGCATTCCGACATTCCCGTCGGCGTCGGATTGGGAGTTCGCTCCGGCGCACAGGCTGCCGAAATCGCGGCATACGCCGATGCCGTCATCGTCGGCTCGGCTCTGGTCTCCGCGGTCGAGAACGGCCTGGGAGCGGTTCGCTCGCTCACCGAAGAACTCGCCGAGGGCGTCCGCTCGGCTACCGTGGCGTCGTGACCTCAACTGTGGACCTGCTGGCCTATATCCCCAGCCCGCCCCAAGGCGTCTGGTACGTCGGACCGGTGGCGCTTCGCGCCTACGCGCTCTTCATCATCCTCGGCATCATCGTCGCGATCGTGTGGGGAGATCGTCGTTGGGTCGCCCGCGGCGGCGAGAAGGGGACCGTTCTCGACATCGCGATCTGGGCCGTTCCCTTCGGTCTGATCGGTGGCAGGCTCTACCACGTTTTGACCGACTGGCCCGCCTATTTCGGCGAGAACGGTCAGCCACTCGACGCACTCAAGGTGTGGCAGGGGGGCCTCGGAATCTGGGGAGCAGTGTTCCTCGGCGGCATCGGTGCGTGGATCGGCTGCCGTCGACGCGGCATTCCGGTGTCCGCGCTCGGTGATGCGATTGCGCCCGGAATCTTGCTCGCGCAGGCCATCGGTCGTATCGGCAACTACTTCAACCAGGAGTTGTACGGTCGCGAGACCACCGTCCCGTGGGGCCTCGAGATCTTCGAGCGTGTGAACTCTTCCGGCCAGCTCGATCAACTGGCAGGTGTCTCCAACGGAGAAGTCATTCGGGTCGTTCACCCGACGTTCCTCTACGAAGCTGTGTGGAACGTCCTGATCGTGATCCTGCTGGTCCTCGTCGACCGCCGATTCAAGATCGGCCACGGACGTCTGTTTGCTCTGTACGTCGCGGGCTATTGCCTGGGCCGGTTCGTCGTCGAACTGATGCGCGACGATTTCGCCTACGAGATCGCCGGCATTCGCGTCAACACATTCACTTCGGGGATCGTGTTCTTCGCCGCACTGGCCTACTTCTTCCTGGCGAAGAAGGGTCGTGAGGATCCGGCTGATTTGAAGTCGAAGGACTACGTCGCTGCGGTAGCTGCCGGCGAAGCAGGAGTCGCGGCGCCAGTTACCGAAACTGACTCGGCGAAGGCCGACGCGAAAGTCGCCGACGCTGAAGATTCTGAATCCGATGCTGCTGAATCCGCTTCCAGTGAGGCAAGCGCCTCCACGGCAGCGTCGGATGAGTCGTCGGACGCGGTGAAGCTGTCGAAGAAAGACAAGCCGTGACAGGTCCCTATTCGCAGGGGGGATTCCCCGAGGATCAGGGACCGGTCTACGGCGCGCCCAATCCGTACGGATATCAGCAGCCATTGCCGCCTCCATCGATGTACGGGTTCGGAGATCCCTACGCCCCGTACGGTCGGCACCCGGTAACCGGGGAACCGTATTCCGACAAGTCGAAGGCCACCGCTGGACTGTTGCAGATCTTGCTGGGCTTCTTCGGAATCTGTGGAGTCGGGCGCCTCTATATCGGAAGTGTCGGCATCGGATTGTGCCAACTGCTCGGCATGTTCTTCGCGCTGTTCATGTCGGCGTTCCTCATCGGAATTCCATTTGCGATCGGAATCTGGATCTGGGCGTTCGTCGACGGCATCGTGATACTTTCGGGCAATGCGCGGGACGGTGCTCGCCGGCCATTGCGAGGATGAGTCGCGAGCGCGAACCGAGGAAACATGTGTGGGGGACTGGCCTCGAGAAGGTCGAACCTTCTCGAAGTCCGATAACAAAAGCTATTACGTACCGTCGTCGAATCGAAGGAAAGTACGTTGCCTAACTTGAACAAGAATCCGGAACCTTCCGAGTCGGGGGACTCGTCTGGATCACAGCCGCCGGTTCCACCGCAGTTCGGGTCGCCGTTCGACTACGACGCGACGGCGGATGCGTCGTTGACGGAAACCTCGGCACCCACCGAAAAGACGCCGTCGACGGAGACCACCGGCACCGGTCCAGGCTGGGACACGTATTCGGGAGTCGGAAACGGTCCGGGGTGGGGAAACCACCCCATCTACCCGCCGCCGACCGGAACCGCATCGACCACAGCGTTTCCCGCTGCCGATTCTGATTCCACCCCGAATCAGCCGACAGCGCCGTACACGTCGCAGGAAAGCTACGCCGCCCAGAACTATCCGGCGCCTGACTACTCGAGCCCGACCCAAACCCCGACGGACGGTCCCGTCTACGGTGCACCGGCAGATCAAACTCCGAATCCCTACGCGGCTCCGCCGCAGGGCTACCCCCAGCCGGGATACTCACAGCCGGGATACTCACAGCCGGGTTACGGTCAGCCTCAGGGGTACCCACAAGCTCAGGGTTATCCTCAGCCTGGCTACGGCCTGGTCGACCCGTCCGCACCATACGGACGTGACCCGATGACCGGTGAACCGTACTCGGACAAGTCGAAGACGACTGCCGGATTGCTGGGCATTCTGCTCGGCGGATTCGGTGCAGGACGTTTTTATCTCAACCAGCCCGGCATGGCTGTCGCACAGATCGCGGTCACTTGGTTGACGTGTGGAATCGGTGGCATCTGGCCGCTCATCGACGGAATCATGATGTTGACCGGCAGTGTGCGCGATCAGTACAACCGCCCTTTGCGTAGCTGATCGAAACGACCCTCGGCAAGTGTGACCCCCTGATGCCTCGGTATCAGGGGGTCACCGTTTTGCTCTCGCGACCTGCGGTTATGGGCTGATAAACTAGCGCACGTCGGCTGCATGTCCGCGTGGAGGTCGCCGAGTGCTGTTTTCTCGAATACCTGAACCTCGGGGCCTGTACGACCCCGATCAGGAAACCGATTCGTGTGGTGTAGCCGTGGTAGCAGACACCTCTGGACGCCACCTGCATTCCGTTGTCGACGATGCGCTGGCGGTCCTGGGCAATCTCTCCCATCGCGGCGCAGTTGGGCGCGAATCCAACAGCGGAGACGGCGCGGGCATTCTGATTCAGCTGCCGACGGAGTTCTTCGACGCGGTGACCGAGTTCGAGCTTCCACCACCCAACGCGATGGGTGAGAACACCTACGCGGCCGGAAACTGCTTTCTCCCGGTGGATCAGGAAGCACGTTGGCGCGCGGTAGTTCGGATACACCGGTACGCAGCGGCAGAAGGACTGCAGATTATCGGGTGGCGAGAGGTGCCGGTCGACCGAGACTGCGTCGGAACCGTTGCCGCGCAGTGCGCTCCGTACATCAGTCAGTGTTTTGTGACGTGCGCCGAGTCGCGAGATCGTAGTGTGGGCGGAATTGCCTTGGACCGACGAGTCTTTGCCCTCAGGAGACAAGTCGAGCGAATTCATTCGGCCGATGATGCGGTGTATTTCCCCTCGTTGTCCGCCCGAACCATCGTGTACAAGGGCATGCTGACGCCGGCGCAGTTACCCGGTTACTTCACCGACCTACGCGACGACCGAATGCGAACTGCGTTGGCAGTCGTGCACAGTCGATACTCCACGAACACATTTCCGTCGTGGCCACTCGCTCAGCCGTATCGCTGCATCGCCCACAACGGCGAGATCAATACGATTGTGGGAAACAGGAATTGGATGCGCGCTCGCGAGCCGATGCTGCGGAGCACACTTTTAGGTGGGGACATCGATCGCCTGTTTCCGATCTGCACCCCGGGAGGATCCGACTCTTCGTCGTTCGACGAAGTACTGGAGTTTTTGACGCTCGGGGGCCGCAGTGTGCAACACGCCATCGCGATGATGATTCCCGGAGCCTGGGAGAACGATTCTTCGATGCCCGACGAGATAAAGGCCTTCTACCAATTTCACGGTTGTCTGATGGAACCGTGGGACGGTCCTGCGTCCGTGACGTTCAGCGACGGCATTGTTGTCGGGGCCGTGTTGGATCGCAACGGTCTTCGCCCAGGGCGATGGTGGCGGATGAAGAACGACCGTATCGTGTTGGCCAGTGAGAGCGGCGTGTTCGACGCTCCCACGTCCGAGGTGTTGGAGAAGGGGCGCCTCGAACCGGGACGCATGTTTCTCGTGGACACCGCTCGCCATCGCATCGTTTCCGATGCGGAGATCAAGTCCGAACTCGCGAGCACAGCCCCCTACCGGGACTGGCTCGACGGGGGATTGGTCGACCTCGAGGACATCCCCGAGACTGCGCCTGCCCGAGGCGATCCGGCTCCGCTGTTGCAACGGCAGTTGCTCTTCGGATACCACGCCGAGGACCTGCGGGACATTCTTGTCCCGATGGCAAGCTCAGGATCGGAGCCGTTGGGGTCGATGGGTGTCGACACGCCTCTCGCCGTTCTCTCGGATCGGCCGAAGCTGTTGTACGACTACTTTATTCAGCTCTTTGCTCAGGTGACCAACCCGCCTTTGGACGCGATTCGAGAGGAAGTCGTCACTACGCTTGGTGTCACCCTCGGCGCTGAGCAGAACTTGTTCGAAGCGTCGGCGCTGTCGTGCCGAAGGATTGTTCTCGACAAACCGGTGATCGGACCGGGAAAGATGGCGAAGGTCGCCGAACTATACGGCGCAAGAACTCCGAGAAGCGCTGTCCTTCGCGCAGGTTTCGATCCGAGGGGCAGTCTCACCGAAGGCGTCGAGAGGCTTCGTGAGTCCGCCCGAACAGCCGCCGCAGCCGGAATCGAGATTCTGGTGATCTCCGACCGTGGATCAGGCCCTGAGCAGGCTCCCATTCCGTCATTGCTCGCAGTATCAGCCGTGCACCACGATCTGGTTCGTCATGGCCTGCGGACCAAGGTTTCCCTTGTCGTCGACTCGGGTGACGCGCGCGAAGTTCATCACATCGCGCTGCTGATCGGCTACGGTGCGGCGGCTGTCCACCCGTATCTTGCTCTCGAATCTGTCCAAGCCCTCAGCGAGCAGGACGAACTTCCCGGGATAGATCCGAAGACTGCGTCGGACAACTACCTGAGAGCAACAAATTTCGGCGTGCTCAAAGTGATGTCGAAGATGGGAATCGCTACGGTTCACTCCTACACGGGCGCACAGGTATTCGAGGCCGTGGGCTTGGGTCGAGAGTTGGTCGACGAATACTTCTGCAACACACGGAGCCGGATCGGCGGGATCGGTATCACCGAAGTCGCGCGCGAAGTTCTGATGCGCCACACGGCTGCGTTCTCGTCGTCCGCAGTGCAGCATCGTCAGTTGAGCAGCAGTGGAGAGTTCCGGTATCGCCGCGGTGGTGAATTGCATGTGTTCACACCCGAGTCCGTGTTCTTCCTTCAGCATGCGACCCGGACGGGGCGAAGTGAAATCTTTCGCCGCTACAGCGATGAAGTCGATCGACTGAGCGCGCAGGGCGGAACACCGCGGGGATTGTTTCGATTTCGGTGTGAGGTTCGTCCGCCGATTCCGCTCGATCAGGTCGAACCCGTCGAGATGATTCTCGCTCGATTCAACACCGGTGCGATGAGCTACGGTTCCCTCTCTGCGGAGGCGCACGAGACGATGGCGGTTGCGATGAATGCTCTCGGCGGGCGTTCCAACACCGGTGAGGGCGGAGAGTCGCCGGAGCGGTTGCGTGACGACAAGCGTCGAAGCGCAGTCAAGCAGGTCGCGAGTGGGCGCTTCGGGGTGACCAGCGATTACCTGGTCAATGCCACCGACATTCAGATCAAGATGGCCCAAGGTGCCAAGCCCGGTGAAGGAGGGCAGCTTCCGGGGTCCAAGGTGTACCCGTGGATCGCGGAAACCCGGTACTCGACGCCTGGGGTCGGGCTCATTTCTCCGCCCCCGCACCACGACATCTATTCGATCGAGGATCTCGCCCAATTGATCTACGACCTCAGATGCGCAAACGATCGTGCGCGGATACACGTGAAGTTGGTCAGCGCAGTCGGAGTCGGGACTGTTGCGGCAGGTGTGGCCAAAGCGCACGCCGACGTGGTGCTGATCTCCGGTCACGACGGTGGGACGGGTGCTGCGGCACTCTCGTCCATCCACCACGCGGGTACGCCGTGGGAGATCGGGCTGGCCGAAACTCAGCAGACCCTGGTGCTCAACGGGTTACGCGATCGGATCGTCGTCCAGTGTGACGGGGGTGTGCGCACGGCGCGGGACGTCGTCGTCGCCGCGTTGCTGGGGGCGCAGGAGTACGGGTTTTCCACGGCGCCACTCATCGCGGCCGGGTGCGTCATGATGCGGGTATGTCACCTCGACACCTGCCCTGTCGGAGTAGCGACGCAGAATCCCGAACTGCGCGAGCGATTCACCGGCCGGCCCGAGTACGTCGAGAACTTCTTTCGCTTCATCGCCGCCGACGTACGACGGTTGTTGGCAGAACTGGGGTTTCGAAGTATCGACGATGCGCTGGGGCACGCAGACGTATTGGAAATGTCTCCGGCGGTGGCGCATTGGAAGAGCCGCACGTTGGACCTCTCACCACTCTTCGACGTTCCGGCCGCGCCGACCGGCGCGGCCTACCCGCCGTGTGTACCTGTTTCGAGCGAACTCGAACGCACCCTGATCGAGTGCGCCGCGAACTCACTCGAGGACGCTCGACCCGTGCATATCGAACTGCCAGTACACAATACGGATCGGGCGGTGGGGACGAGGCTGGGCGCAGAGGTGACCAGACGCTACGGCGCCGTCGGGCTACCTCAAGGCACCATCGACGTCGTGCTCCGTGGAACGGCAGGCCAGTCACTCGGTGCGTTCCTGCCGCCCGGCATCTCGCTGGTCGTCGTCGGCGATGCAAACGATTACGTGGGGAAGGGGCTCTCCGGTGGACGAATCGCGCTTCGGCCGAGTGAGGACGCGCCCTTCGTGGCGGAGGATCAGGTGATTGCCGGCAATACGCTGCTGTACGGCGCTACTAGCGGTGCGCTCTATGCCAGGGGGCGTGTCGGGGAACGATTCGCGGTGCGCAACTCGGGCGCGGTCGCTGTGGTGGAAGGCGTCGGAGACCATGCGTGCGAGTACATGACCGGGGGTCGCGTCGTCATCATCGGCCCAACCGGTAGGAACCTTGCTGCGGGAATGTCGGGCGGAATTGCCTTCGTACTCGACGTGAAGGCAGAGAAGGTCAACGGCGACATGGTCGTTCTGGAGCGGCCTTCGGCGGAAGACTGCAGTCAGCTGGTCGAAATTCTCGGCGAGCATTTGGCTGCGACCGGCTCGCCGGTGGCGGCAAAACTTCTCGACGACTGGGTTGGCCAGAGTCCGAGATTCACCAAAGTTTTGCCTGTCGACTACCGGAAGGTCGTGGAAGAGAACGAACTGGTGGAGCCGGCTCATGCCTGACGCACGCGGGTTCCTCAACGTGAAACGATCCGGCTCACCGACCAGATCGACCGATGTGCGTGTCGGCGACTGGGCGTCGGTATACGAGTCGCTGGATCCCGTCGTGCGAAATCGAGACGTATCTGCACAGGCCTCGCGTTGCATGGACTGCGCTGTGCCGTACTGCCATTCGGCCGACGTGGGGTGTCCGCTCGGCAATCTCATTCCGGAATGGAACGACCTGGTTCGGCGTGGACGGTGGTCCGAAGCCTCGGAGAATTTGCATTCCACCAACAATTTCCCCGAGTTCACCGGACATCTGTGCCCCGCACCGTGCGAAACGGCGTGCGTTCTCGCACTCGACGACAAGCACACGTCGGGGGGTGTCACCATCAAGCGCATCGAACAGGCGATTGTCGACAACGCCTGGGAGTCGGGTTGGTTGGGGCCGCAGGCTGCGGTAGTTCACAGCGGAAACCGTGTTGCGGTTGTCGGTTCGGGACCGGCGGGACTGGCCGCGGCTCAACAACTGACACGAGCCGGACACAGTGTCACGGTGTTCGAGCGGAGCGATCGGATCGGGGGACTGCTTCGCTACGGAATTCCTGAATTCAAGTTGCCCAAGGCCCTCATCAACCGGCGGCTGGACCAACTGACCGCCGAGGGGACCCGATTCGTCACTGACTGCGCCGTCGGAGTGAACGTGAGCGCGCACGACCTCCTGACGGATTTCGAGGCGGTAATCCTGGCGGTCGGGGCTGATCGTGTCAGAGACACCGACGTACCGGGTCGTAGTCTTCGCGGAATCCATCCTGCGATGACGTACCTGCGGGCGGCCAACCGCGAATGCGAGGGTGATGGTGCGTCGAGCATCTCGGCGCGAGGTAAAAACGTCGTGATCATCGGTGGCGGCGACACGGCCGCCGACTGCCTCGGCACGGTGCATCGCCAGGGTGCGCTCTCGGTGACGGAATTGGACTACCACGTCCCACCTCCGGCACGCCGCGATCGAGATCGCGACCCATGGCCGTTGTGGCCGCGGGTCCTGCGCACCTCGCCGGCGGACGAGGAGGGCAGTGACAAACGATTCCGATGGGCGGCGCAGGAATTTCTCGACGACGGTGGGGGTGCGGTCCGCGCAATCCGGATGGTTCCGGTAGCCGTGTCACGAGCGAAGGACGGACAACGGACCCTGGTGGAGACCGGCGACACGACGGATCTGGTGTGCGAGATGGTCCTGCTCGCTCTGGGTTTCGACGGCGTCGAAACCGCTCCACTGCTCACCGACCTTGATGTCGGCACCGATCCACTCGGCAGAATCGAGTGTGATGTCGGGTGGCAGACCCGGACACCCGGCGTATTCGTCTGCGGCGACGCGCATCGCGGGGCGTCGCTGGTCGTGTGGGCGATTGCCGAGGGAAGGTCGGCCGCACGTGCCGTCGACATGTTTCTCACAGGCGAGTCGGCGCTTCCGGCTCCGGTTCATCCAAAGGCATTTCCGCTGTTCGTGAGCTGACCAACTGAATCGAGTAAGTACAGAAAGTGCAGGTCGCAAATGCCGGATAGAAGTGCGGTGGGGTAGCGACTAGGCTCGAGCCGTGAACCGACGGACAAAAATTGTATGCACACTTGGACCTGCGACAGCTTCTGGCGACCGCATCCGTGAGCTCGTGGAGAGCGGCATGGACGTGGCGCGCCTCAACTTCAGCCACGGCGAGCATGCCGATCACGAAGAAAACTACATTCGCGTCCGCGCCGCGTCGGACGCCACCGGAAAGGCCGTCGGTGTTCTCGCCGACCTTCAGGGGCCCAAGATTCGCCTCGGCCGATTCAAGGACGAGCGGACCACCTGGGCCAACGGTGAAGAGGTTCGTATCACCGTCGACGACGTCGAGGGAACGCACGATCGCGTCGGGACCACGTACAAGGAATTGGCGCGCGACGCCAAGGCCGGCGATCGACTGCTGGTCGACGACGGAAAGGTCGGCCTGGTCGTCACGTCCATCGACGGCAACGACGTCGTCTGTCGGGTCACCGAAGGCGGTCCGGTCAGCAACAACAAGGGCCTCTCACTGCCCGGTATGAACGTCTCCGTTCCAGCCCTGTCGGGCAAGGACATCGCCGACCTCGAGTTCGCTCTCAAGCTGGGTGTCGACTTCATTGCACTCTCCTTCGTTCGCTCACCGGCGGACGTCGAATTGGTTCACGCCATCATGGATCGAGTCGGGCGCCGCGTTCCCGTCATCGCGAAGCTCGAGAAGCCCGAGGCCATCGACAATCTCGAAGCCATCGTGCTCGCGTTCGACGCCGTCATGGTCGCCCGCGGTGACCTCGGTGTCGAGTTGCCGCTCGAGCAGGTCCCGCTCGTTCAGAAGCGCGCAATCCAGATTGCTCGTGAGAACGCGAAGCCGGTCATCGTCGCGACGCAGATGCTCGAGTCGATGATCGAGAACTCACGTCCCACTCGCGCAGAGGCATCCGATGTCGCCAACGCCGTTCTCGACGGCGCCGACGCAGTCATGCTCTCGGGCGAGACTTCGGTGGGCAAGTACGTCATGGAAACCGTTCGCACCATGGCCCGCATCGTCGAGGCCGTCGAGAACGAATCAACCCGTGTCCCACCGTTGACCCACGTCCCGCGCACCAAGCGCGGTGTCATCTCGTACGCAGCACGCGACATCGGCGAACGTCTCGACGCCAAGGCCTTGGTTGCGTTCACTCAGTCCGGTGACACTGTGCGTCGACTGGCTCGTCTGCACACGCCGCTGCCGTTGCTCGCCTTCACACCGCTGCCCGCGGTGCGCAGTCAGCTGACGCTGACGTGGGGAACCGAGACGTTCCTGGTCGATGCGGTGGCCACAACCGACGAGATGGTGCGTCAGGTGGACAGTGCGTTGCTCTCCCTCGGGCGGTACGTCAAGGGCGACCTCGTGGTCATCGTTGCCGGATCCCCTCCGGGAACTGTCGGTTCCACCAACCTCATTCACGTCCACCGTATCGGCGAAGAGGACCACTGAGTGACCCACGCGAACGCGTCCACCGACCTCGGTACTCTCCTCGGTTTGTTGGATCTGGAGCAGATCGGTGAAGACGCGTTCCGTGGATACCACCCGAAACAGGTAGGTTCGCGGACGTTCGGCGGTCAGTTGGTGTCTCAGGCACTGATGGCCGCCGGGCGGACCGTCGACGGTGATCGCCCCATCCATGCGGTGAATGCCCATTTCATTCGCGGCGGAGATGTCAAGGCGCCCATCGAGTATCGGGTGGATCGTCATCGCGACGGGCGGGCGTTCGCCAACCGTCAGGTGACTGCCTATCAGGGTGAGAACGAATTGTTCGTGATGCTCGCGGCGTTCCAGGACTCCGGCAAGGGGCTCGACCATGCTGTCGAGATCCCGGATGTTCCACTTCCGGAGTCGTTGCCTCCCATCGGCGATCATCTGGTGGGGTACGAGGAAAAACTGCCGCATTTCAGTGCGGCGCTCAAGCCGATCGACATGCGGTACGCCAACGATCCGGCGTGGATCCTCAAGGGCACCGGCGAGAAACTCAACCACAATCGGGTGTGGATGCGCCCCGACGGTGATCTGCCGGACGATTCGCTCATTCATGCTGCGACGCTGGCATATTCGTCCGACACCACCGTGCTCGATTCGATTCTGACCACTCATGGTTTGTCCTGGGGTCATGATCGTATCGTCGCGGCGACGGTCAATCATTCGATCTGGTTCCATCGCCCGTTCCGGTTCACCGACTGGGTTCTGTACGCCACCGAATCGCCGGTCGCCGCAGGTTCGCGCGGTCTGGCAACCGGACGGTACTTCTCGGTGGAAGGACTGCTGTTGGCGACGGTGGTCCAAGAAGGAATGATCAGGCATTTCCCGCGTAAAGGGGAATGAGATGCGGGCCCGAGACTGAACTCGGGCCCAGAATCAAGCAGACTTGCGATATTGCGGTGAGAGTTCGTCGGCGCGGTCCCACGGAGACCAGTCGACTTTGCGTCCATCGAGTTGGGCCGCAACAACTTCCAAGCCCGCGTGCCAGCCGGCAGCGTGGGCGTACGCGGACTCTTCGTCTTCCATCGTGTGGGTGAGGGTCAGCCAGCAACCGCCGGTGCCGTCCGGTGCCAGTTCCCAATGCAGAGTATCTGCGTCCCAGAGGAATTCGAGAATTCGGTGCGGGTGGACGCTGATGACCGTCCCGCGCGTCACGTGATCTGCTGGCAGTCCGAAACGCTCGACTTGTTCCGGGGTCACCTTGAACAGCAGATCCGCGCCGGGAGTGAGATCGAAATCGACGTCCGCCGGGAACCAGGCGTCGAGGTACTCGCGTTCCGTTATCACTTTCCAGACCTTGTCCGGTGCGTGCGGAATTGCCAGTTGGAAGCTCAGTGACACCCGACCGTCATAGGTCAGGTTTATCTTGCCGTTGTCCATCGGTGCCTCCAATGCTTGGTGCCCGTGCGGTTGCCCCCATCGTGCCATCTAATTGCTTAGGATGGAATAACTGCAGGTCAGATCGTTACCTATTGATAGGTTATGTCGATTTGTCTCGTTTTGAGAGCGGCGTTCCGGATGCGTTTCGTGGCAGTGAGACAAACGCGCGGTACGCTGACCACGCACGACTGGCGCGGGTGGGAATTACCACCGGGGAGTGCACATCGCGAGGCATCGACCGCCTGGGTGCTTCACACATCTTGTGTGAAGGGGATCCATGTCTACCGAGAATCGGCCTACCGAAAACGTCTCTACCAAGAATCTGTCGACCCAGACCGCGCCCGCTCGAATAATCGACGGACGCGCAATTGCCGATGCTGCGCTCGCGGACCTGTCAGTGCGCACCAGGCAGTTTCGTGATGAGGCGGGGCACGTTCCTTGCCTGGCCGCCGTCATCGTGGGAGCGGACCCGGCCTCGAAGGCGTATGTACAGATGAAGGTCAAACGATCTGTCGCCGTCGGAATGACGTTGCGGACGGTCGAACTCCCGGTGAGTACAACCACTGAAGAACTGGTCGACGTGCTGAGAGCGTTGTCGGCGGACCCTTCGATCGACGGCATACTGCTGCAACACCCGGTGCCAGGCCACATCGACGAACGGGCCGCGTTCGATGCCATCTCGGCCGACAAAGACGTTGACGGCGTTACCTCGGCAGCGTTCGCGGCAATGGCGTTGACCGGTGGGGGATTCGAATCATGTACACCGAGTGGCATCCTGCGCCTCCTCGACGCCACAGGCGTCGAACTCTCCGGAAAGCATGCCGTCGTGGTCGGCCGAAGCCCGATACTCGGATTGCCGATGGGAATGCTCCTCCTGCGTCGAGGCGCAACGGTGACATACTGCCATTCGCGCACCGTCGACCTGGCCGCACACGTCGCCTCGGCAGACGTCGTCATCGCGGCCGTCGGTGTTCCGGAACTGATCAAAGGGACGTGGATCAAGCCTGGGGCAGTGGTGATCGATGCGGGGTACAACGAGGGCAACGTCGGAGATGTGGAGTACGCCGCTGCGCTCCCACATGCCGGTGCGATCACACCGGTGCCGGGTGGCGTCGGCCCCATGACGGTGGCAGTCCTGCTGGAACAAACACTGGCAGCAGCAGTTCGAGCAGCGGAAGTTCGGGCATGCAGTGAGAATCATGACAGTCGTGTTGAACCGGACCCCGCAATCGCCTCGGATCGATTGTGAGACCTCGGTTTCGAGACGGAGTATTCATCCGCCCCGCGATAACCGAATTACCGCGTCGCGCACCGCTGCGCTGGAATGGCTGAGCTGAGCGCGCAATTGGGTATTCGACAGTCAGCTGTCTGCCTTGGGGATGTCGATCGTCAACTGGGACGGTGAATCGGATGTCGATACGGTGTATGCCGGACGGATGTCGACCGTGCCGACAAACGACTGCAGGATCGCACTGTTCCTGGCTGCACTGTCTATGCGCGTGATGTTTTCGCCCTCGTGAGATACGGAGTTGAGCGACGAATCCGATTGGACTCCCATCAGGTCGACTTGAAGTATCGATCGACTTCCGACGTCCACGACTGTGCTGTCACCCGCTCGGATTGCTTCACTGACGTATTCGGTTTTCCAGAACACAGATCCGCTTCCGTCGAAGCGATAGGTGATGCGGGTGAAACCATCGTGATCGATCACGTCGATCTCGGTCACATCGACGCGCGGAGTCGGTGAAGGGACCTCCGTGTCGTTCGGGAACGGGGGAGGCATGGAGATCTCGGTTGGTGGGGCATCGATCGGGGGAGTGCCGACCTGAAGGGCGCCTGTCTGTGTTGCAGCATCGAGGACGGTCTGGGTGGAAGATTCGCCGGCAGTGTCGGATTGGTCGTCAGTCTGACATCCGGGGAGCAGCGCGAAAACAGATATGGCTCCGAGCAGAGCAATCAGGCGACGACCGTTCATGGATCGAATCTAACGGCGGTCGATCTGGGGTACAGCCGAATGCCGAAACCTTGCGGTGCGGCCAGCTGCGGCAGGTGGTGCCCTCGGTGAGACTCGAACTCACACTGGACGGGTTTTGAATCCGTTTCCTCTGCCAATTGGGATACGAGGGCTTGTTGCGATGACTACATTAGAAGATGCGATTTCAATGTCAAACACCGGTACCCTCTAATCGTTCGCGTCTCGTGTCGGGGCGGTTCGATGGAGGAGGATGGTGGCCATGAATTCGCCGCAGCCGCAAGGCAATCAGCTCGCACCCCGTCGTGTTGTCGTCGCTGAAGACGAGGCGTTGATCCGCATGGATCTGGTCGAGATGCTCCGCGAAGAGGGCTACGACGTCGTCGGTGAGGCCGGTGACGGGCAGGTTGCGGTGGAGTTGGCCGAGTCGCTCAAGCCTGATCTGGTCATCATGGACGTGAAAATGCCCAGGAGAGACGGCATCGACGCCGCTTCGGAGATTGCCGCCAAACGCATCGCTCCTGTTGTCATTCTCACAGCGTTCAGTCAGCGCGAGTTGGTCGAGCGCGCACGCGATGCCGGCGCCATGGCTTACTTGGTCAAGCCGTTCTCGATCAGTGACCTCGTTCCCGCTGTCGAATTGGCGGTCAGTCGTTTCCGCGAGGTGACGGCGCTCGAGCGTGAGGTCGCTGATCTTTCGGACCGGCTCGAAGCACGCAAGCTGATCGAGCGAGCCAAGAGTGTTCTAATGGTTCGCCAAGCGCTCACCGAACCTGAGGCGTTCAAGTGGATTCAGCGCGCCGCGATGGATCGGCGCTCCACGATGAAGGCGGTCGCACAGGTCGTACTGGAAACTCTGGGCGGTGAACCGGACGCTTGAGCAAAGTGTCCGGGTTACCCGGTTGCTGCGTCGACCGTCGAAACGTCGCGCAGCGCTACAGCCGTGTAAACACTGTGCACCTTCAGATAACAGTCAGGTCACAGGGCTTTCTTGAAGGATCGCGAAACGGTTCCAAGGTCTAGCGTCTGATCCCACAGCGAGCGCCAGTTCGGGTGGCGCGAGCACCGGCTGATCTTAGGAGCGTGGGATGGCTAGACGAACACTTGTGCGTACTGCTGCAGTTCTCGGCGCGGCATCACTGGCACTTGCAGGCTGTAGCTCGGACAAGTCGGATGACTCGTCTTCGAGTGGCTCTACGTCCGGCGCTTCTGCCGCGACGACATCCGTCACGACTGATTGCACCCCGGAGCAGGCCAAGGCCGGCGCCACCCCGTCCACGGAAGCGCTGCGCATCGGCACGCTTCTTCCCGATACAGGCAGCTTGTCGTTCCTCGGGCCGCCGATGGTCGCGGGCACCCAGCTGGGAGTCAACGACGTCAATGCAGCCGGAGGCGTTCTCGGCCAACCGGTCCAGCTGATTCCCGGCGATTCGGGTGACACCACAACGGACACCGCCAATACCACCGTCGACCGCGAATTGGCTGCAGGCACTCAGGTCATCGTCGGCGCCGCGTCGTCTTCGGTCTCGCTCAAGGTGATCGACAAGATCGCCAGCGCAGGCGTCGTGATGTTCTCGCCTGCCAACACCTCGGACCAATTCGTCTGCTACCCAGACAAGGGCATGTACTTCCGCACCGCTCCGACGGACGTACTGCAGGCTCAGGCCGTCGCACAGCTCATTTCGGACGACGGTGGTCAGCGCGTAGCGATCATGGCCCTCAACGACCCGTACGGGACGGGTCTGGCGGACAACATCGAAAAGAATCTGATCGATTCGGGTGTCCCCTCCGATCAGATCGAGAAGATCATCTACGACCCGAACGCGCAGTCGTTCAACTCCGAAGTCGATCAAGTCAAGAACTTCAATCCGGATGCAGTGGCACTGGTGGGCTTCGAAGAGTCGGCGAAGATCATCACGCGCATGCACGAAGTGGGCATCGGCCCGTCGGACGGAATGGCGATGTACGGCGTCGACGGCAACATGGGCAACGCTCTCGGCGAATCCGTGGCGAAGCCGTTGCTCGACACCATGCAGGGAACGACGCCCCTGACGGACGTCGGAGCTGCCTTCCAGGATCGTCTGAAGGCTGTGAACCCCTCTCTGATCGACTTCAACTACGCCGGAGAGTCATACGACGCGGTGGTGATCTCAGCGCTCGCTGCCGAGCAGGCGAAGTCGACGGCCGGTACCGACATCGCGGCCAACATCAACAGCGTCACCGAAGGCGGCACCAAGTGCACGTCCTACGTCGAGTGCCTGCCGTTGGTGAAGGCGGGAACCGACATCGACTACGACGGCATCACCGGTGAGTTGGACTTCAACGATTCGGGGGAGCCGTCCATCGGTTCGTACGGAAAGCTCAAGTTCGGCCCTGAGAACACCCTGACCACAGAAGGATTCGTGGTGGTGGGCAAGTAAGTCGTGGGCAGGTAAGCAGCCAACGAGAATGGGCCAGGGTCTCGCGACCCTGGCCCATTCTCGTGTCTGTACTACTTCTCTTTGCTTCCAGCGAGCGTTCCCAAGTACAACTCGATCACCTTGGGGTCGTTCATCAGATTGGCGCCGGTGTCGGTGTACGCGTTCTTACCCTGATCGAGTACGTAACCGCGGTCGCAGATCTGAAGGCAGCGGCGCGCGTTCTGCTCGACCATGATGACCGAGACACCCGCAGCATTGATCTTCTTGCAGCGGATGAACACCTCGTCCTGGAACATGGGGGACAGGCCCGCGGACGGTTCGTCGAGCAGCAGCACCGACGGATCCATCATCAGGGCCCGGCCCATCGCGACCATCTGGCGTTCGCCGCCGGAGAGTGCGCCGGCCTTCACCTTTCGTCGTTCACTCAGAAGAGGGAACAGTTCACTCACGAAGGCGAATCGTTCCGCGAATGCCTTGGGCCGCAGATAGATGCCCATTTCGAGGTTTTCTTCGATGGTCAGAGTCTGAAAGACGTTCTGTGTCTGAGGGACGTACCCGACTCCCTTCTGAACGAGGACGTGAGCGGGCGCAGACGTGATGTTGTCCTCGCGTAGGGTGACCGACCCTTCGCGTACCGGTATCAGTCCGAACAGTGATTTCAGGAGTGTCGATTTGCCTGCGCCGTTCGGTCCGATGATCCCGACGATTTCCCCTTCCTTCAGGAAGAAGTTGCATTCACGCAGGATGTTGACGCCGGGAATGTAGCCCGCGACGAGGCTGTCGGCGCGGAGCAGGGCACCTGCCGACAGTCGCTGATGCTCCTCGGCCGTCGCGGCGAACTCTGCAGGCGTGAGTGAACGTGCGTGGTTCTCGCTCATGGCTTCTCGTGCCTTCCGCGCGGTTCCTCGGGACTCGATTCCAGCGTCGCGGCGAGATCGGCCGGAAGGTTGTCGATGTCGGGTTCCGACAGGTCCCCGCCCGTCTCGAGGGTTTCGACCTCGGCTTCAGCCAGGGCGGCGGCCAGAACGGCCGTCTCGCCCACCGGATTTCCGTTGTCGTCGAACTCGAGGGCCTGGTCATGGTGGCTGCCCAGATATGCGTCGACGACGGCTGTGTTGGACGAGAGTTCGTCCGGGGTGGATTCGGCGATGACGCTGCCCTGCGCCATGACCACCACCCAATCGCTGATGTCTCGGATCACGTCCATGTCGTGCTCGACGAACACGACGGTCATTCCGTCGTCGCGCAATGACTTGATGTGTCCGAGCAGGCTTTGCGTCAGAGCAGGATTGACCCCCGCCATCGGTTCGTCCAGCATCACCACCGAGGGCGAGGTCATGAGTGCGCGAGCCATTTCGAGCAGTTTGCGCTGCCCACCGGAGAGTGAACCGGCGAGGTCGTCGGCCTTGGTGTCGAGTTTGAATCGTGCGAGGAGTTCGTTGGCGCGTTCGGTGATCTCGCGTTCCTGGCCTTTCCAGATCCACGGGACGAGAGATGCAAAAATGCGTTCACCACGTTGGCCGGTGGCACCGAGACGTACGTTGTCCAGCACGGTGAGTTTGGAGAGCGCCTTGGTCAACTGGAACGTCCGTACCACTCCTTTCCTGGCTACCTGGTGGGGATACATGCGGCCCAGCGATTGACCGTCCATCGACCACGTACCGGTGTCCGGCCGGTCGAATCCGGTAAGGAGGTTGAAGAGCGTCGTTTTTCCGGCACCGTTTGGACCGATCAGACCCGTGATGCACCCTCGTTGAATCTCGAGGTGATCGACGTCGACGGCCTTGAGACCGCCGAACGTCCGCGAGACGTTGTCAGCGACCAACACCGGGTCGGGTTTCGCCGATCCGGGAAGGTGAGGAACGTCGGCAAAGATCTTTGCTCTGGTATCGGCGTCAAGCATTGAGTTGCACCTCCCGCTTGTTACCCAGTATTCCCTGCGGTCTGAAGACCATCAGGAGAGCAATCATCAATCCGAGCAGGACATACCTGGTGGCCCCGACCTGTTGTTCGGTCAGCGAGAGCAGCGGATTCTCGCCGGAGATCGCCTGACGCAGCAAGGCATCAGGGATGGCGAGGAGGAACCAGAACAACATTGCGCCGACCACCGGGCCGAATACCGTTGCCGCCCCGCCCAGAATCAGTGCGCCGAACGCGAAGAACGTCTGCGCGGTCGAGTAGAAGTCCGGGTTGATGGACTTGGTCTGCAAAGCGTTGAACACCCCGGCCAGACCACCGATCACGCCGCCGAGAACCAGCGCCTGCATCTTGTACACGAACACGTTCTTGCCCAACGATCGCGCTGCGTCCTCGTCTTCGCGAACCGCCTTGAGGACGCGCCCCCACGGGCTGTGCGTCAACAGGTAGACAAATCCGCACAAGATCAAGACCAGGGTCCACCCCACGACCATCGACCAGAGGTCGTCTCCGTAGAACTTCACGCCGAGAAACGAGTATTGCTTGGCCGAGTCGAACGGGCTCAGTGCGGTGAACGGATCTGCGAAACCGAAGAGGCCGTTGGTGGAACCGGTCACCGAATCCGACGCGGTCGAGCGGAAGATCAGACGCAAGATCTCCGAGGCCGCGATGGTGACGATGGCGAGATAGTCGGCGCGCAGACGCAGCGTCGGAATACCGAGCACGAGCGCGAGAAGGCCGGCTGCGGTGAGTCCGACGAGGATGCCGAGCCAGAGCGGCTGGTCGTAGGTCACGGTCATGATGCCGACGCCGTAGCCGCCGAGAAGGGCAAAACCGATCTGACCGAAATTGAGCAGTCCGGCGTAGCCGAAGTGCAGGTTCAACCCGATTGCCAACAGTGCGTAGAAGATTGCCGACGGCCCGATCAGCTGGGCGAAGGAAACCTGGAAAGCTCCCATGATGTCCATGTTCGTCACCCGATCCTTTGTCTGGATCCGAGGATGCCCTGGGGGCGAACCACGAGGATCACGATCAAGACGAGAAGTCCGCCGATGTATTTGAGGTCTGGGTTGATGATGAGCGTCGAGAGTTGGACCAGAAGTCCCACGATGACGCAGCCGAGTAGCGCCCCGTACGCGGTTCCCAGACCACCGAGGGTGATTCCGGCGAACATGAGCAGCAACAGTTTGAAGCCCATTTCCCACTGGACGCGTCCGCCGAGCTCGGAGATACCGAACAGCACACCGCCGAGGGCGGCCAATCCGCCGCCGAGACCCCAGACGAACATGATCACGCGCTCGACGTTGATACCGGACGAGGCGGCGAGGTCACGATTGTCGGAGACGGCACGCATGGCCTTTCCGATGCGAGTCTTCTGCAGAAGCAGTGCGACGCCGACCAGGACGACCAGACTGACGATCATGACTATCGCGTTGGCGTCGGTCAGTGCGATCGGGCCCCAGTTCTTCTCGACCTGGCCCTGGTAGTCGTCGAACGGTTCGGCGCGGTCGGAGAAGAAGATCAGGATCAAGTAGCGCAATGAAATCGCGAGACCGATCGAGACCACCAATTGCGCGATCAACCCGGTCTTGCGCTTACGCAGTGGTTTCCAGACGATTCCGTTGGTCAGCAGGCCGATGCCGATGCCGACGAAGATCGCGAGGATCGTGGCGGGAATCAGCGGAACGCCGAAGGACGTGTTGATCACCCAGGCAGCAACGGCTCCCAACGTCACCATCTCGCCGTGAGCGAAGTTGGTCAGGCCAGTGGTGCCGTAGATCAGGCTCAAACCCACACCGGCGATCGCGATCACGAGGCCGAACCGCAGACCGTCGACCGTCGTGCGGATCAGCTTCTCGCCGAAGCTGACATTCGAGGCGGTACGTACCTCGCCGAACGAGAAGATCACGGTGTTCGCGCGGCCGGCCACCACCTCGCGTTCGACAGCGGCTTGCACACTGACCCCGTCGGGAAGTGTGTCGGCAACGATCTCGAAGGTGTAGGTGCCCGGTGCCACGGCCAGTTCCCAACGGCCGTTCGATGCCGATTCTCCGGTGGCGACTTCCGTGCCGGAAGAATCGAGTGCACGGACGGTGACGCCCTCGAGGCGTGTGCCGCCGTTGTTGAGATTGCCGCTGACGGGGACAGCGTTGTCGGGAACCGGTGCTGTCGGTGTTGCGGATGCTGTCGGGGTCGGCGGTGTAGGGGAAGTGGTCGGTTCCTGAGCCGAAGCAATTCCGGCCAGGCTGAGTAATGCGAAGAACGTCAGTAATGCAAAGGCCAGTAGTCGGCTGAGTGTCGCGAGGGTCTGCCGTTTCACTACGGGTGGGGCCACGTACGTCCTCCGAGCGGGTCGGGAATAGCGCGTCTGGACAAAGGTGCCGCGCAGCACAGGGATTGTTTCGTTGCTGCGATTTCCGGACTCTAACGGCTCCGTTCGCTTCAGATGGGGTTCTGAGATTTCCGGGATGTTTCGGTTCCGTATCGAAGGCCGAAGGCTGCATCAATTGTCCGATTCTTGTGTCTGTTCCTGCGTAAACAACGGCGAAGGCGTCGATGTCGGTCGCGATCCCTAGACTGATGAACCGTGAGCCCCGCAACCACAACTCGGTCCAGCACGTCCACCGCTTCAGCCGGCACCACCGGCAAGGCGGACGATCGCCCTCTTCTGATGCTTCTCGACGGGCATTCGTTGGCATTTCGCGCCTTCTATGCGCTGCCTGCAGAGAACTTCAAGACACACAGTGGGCAGGCCACCAACGCGGTGTACGGCTTCACGTCGATGTTGATCAACCTTCTTCGTGACGAGCAGCCCACCCACCTGGCCGCGGCCTTCGACGTGTCGCGTCAGACGTTTCGCGCCGACCTGTTCCCCGAATACAAGGCGCAGCGCGCGAAGGCTCCGGACGAATTCAAGGGCCAGATCGACATCACCAAGGACGTTCTCGGCGCGCTGGGCATCCCGGTCATGGCCGAGGAAGGTTTCGAAGCCGACGACGTGATCGCCACCTTGACCACGCAGGCGGAGGCACTCGGATACCGGGTTCTCGTCGTGACCGGTGACCGTGACTCGCTGCAACTGGTGACCGACAACGTCACTGTGCTCTACCCGAAGAAGGGTGTCTCGGAGCTCACCCGATTCACGCCGACGGCCGTAGAGGAGAAGTACAGCCTCAGCCCGGCGCAGTATCCCGATTTTGCTGCCCTGCGCGGCGACCCGAGTGACAACCTCCCCGGCATCCCCGGCGTCGGCGAGAAGACCGCCACCAAGTGGATCCGTGAGTACGGCGACCTGCAGGGACTGGTCGACAACGTGGACAAGGTCCGCGGCAAGGTGGGCGACTCACTGCGGGAGAACCTCGCGAACGTCCTGCTCAATCGTCAGCTCACCGAAATGGTTCGCGACGTTCCCTTGCCGTACACGCCCGAGCAGTTGGTGTTGGCCCCGTGGGACCGCGAGAAGATTCATGCGTTGTTCGACGATCTCGAGTTCAAGGTTCTCCGCGATCGACTGTTCGCGACCCTGTCGTCGTCCGAGCCCGAAGCAGAGGAAGGGTTCGAGGTCAGCGGCGACGCACTCGCCCCGGGTGCGGTTGCCGCGTGGCTCGACGCCCACGCACGAACCGGTGAGCGTCACGGCGTGACGGTGCTCGGAACCAGAACTCCGTTCGCCGGCGACGTCACTGCACTCGCGATCGCGGCCTCCGACGGTGAATGTGCATACATCGCGGCGTCGACGGCAACACCGGAAGACGAAGCAGCTCTCGGTGATTGGCTCGCCGACGCATCGCAGCCGAAGGCGCTGCACGAAGCCAAGTGGGCGATCCATGCTCTGCGTGGGCGTGGTTGGACGCTCGGTGGACTGACCAGCGACACTGCTCTGGCCGCGTACCTCGTCCGGCCGGGCCAGCGCAGCTTCAATCTCGACGACCTCTCGCTCCGCTACCTCAAGCGTGAACTGCGCGCCGAAACATCCGGCCAGGAACAGCTTTCACTGCTCGACGACACCGAGCAGCTCGATGCCGAAGCGGCCGAGACCGCGATGCTCAGCGCTCAGGCCGTTCTCGACTTGGCAGCTGCACTGGACACCGAGTTGGAGTCGATCGAATCCAAGTCGCTCCTCTCCGACATGGAACTGCCGTTGACGATCGAGCTCGCTCAGATCGAGGCCACCGGCATCGCCGTCGACAGCGCGCATCTGCACGATCTTCAGAGCCGTTTCGCCTCCCAGGTCGCCGACGCCGCAAACTCCGCCTACGAGGTGATCGACAAGCAGATCAACCTGGGTTCGCCGAAGCAACTGCAGGTGGTCTTGTTCGAAGAACTCGACATGCCCAAGACGAAGAAGACGAAGACGGGCTACACCACCGACGCCGAGGCGTTGCAGGGTCTGTTCGACAAGACAGGACACCCGTTCCTCGAACACCTTCTCGCGCATCGTGATGCGACGCGTATGAAGGTGACCGTCGACGGTCTTCTCAAGGCCGTAGCCGAAGACGGACGCATTCACACGACGTTCAATCAGACGGTTGCCGCGACCGGACGCCTGTCGTCGACCGATCCGAACTTGCAGAACATCCCGGTGCGAAACGACGCGGGGCGCGAGATTCGCGACGGATTCGTAGTCGGGCAGGGGTTCGACGTTCTGCTCACTGCCGACTACAGCCAGATCGAAATGCGCATCATGGCGCACGTGTCAGGCGACGAGGGGCTGATCGAGGCATTCAACACCGGTGAGGACCTGCACAGCTTTGTCGGCTCGCGCGCATTCGGTGTACCGATCGAAGAGGTGACTCCAGAACTGCGGCGCCGGGTCAAGGCGATGTCGTACGGTCTGGCCTACGGGCTCAGTGCCTACGGATTGGCGTCGCAGCTGAAGATTTCGACCGAAGAAGCGAAGCAGCAGATGGATGCGTACTTCGCTCGTTTCGGCGGCGTGCGGGATTACCTCCACGCGGTGGTCGAGCAGGCACGTAAGGACGGCTACACCTCGACGCTCTACGGTCGTCGTCGCTACCTGCCGGACCTCAACAGCGACAACCGTCAGCGTCGTGAGGTTGCCGAACGTGCTGCCCTCAATGCGCCGATCCAGGGCACTGCGGCCGACATCATCAAGGTCGCGATGATCAACGTGCAGAAGGCTCTCGCCGACGCCGGATTGAAGTCGCGCATGCTGTTGCAGGTGCACGACGAATTGGTGCTCGAAGTGGTTGCCTCCGAGTTGGAGGAGGTCACCGCGCTGGTCAAGGACAAGATGGCCACAGCCATCGAGCTGTCGGTACCTCTGGATGTTTCGGTGGGAACCGGTCGAAGCTGGGACAGCGCGGCTCACTAGGCAACAACGAAAAAGGCTGGGCCGGAATCGACTTCGATTCCGGCCCAGCCATTTCACGCTATTCAGCAGATGCGGTCTGCTCTGCGATCTGCTTGCGGACCTCGTCCATGTCGAGTGCCTTGACCTGAGTGACGAGCTCTTCGAGCTGAGCGGCGGGAAGCGCGCCGGCCTGGTTGAACACGAGTACGCCTTCGCGGAAGGCCATGATCGTGGGGATGGAGCGGATGTTGGCGGCCGCTGCGATTCCCTGCTCGGCCTCGGTGTCGACCTTGGCGTGAACGACGTCGGCATGCTTCTCCGAAGAGGCTTCGAACGTCGGTGCGAACTGGCGGCACGGGCCGCACCAGGAGGCCCAGAAGTCCACGAGGACGACGTCGCTGCCGTTGATCGTTTCGTCGAAGTTCTGCTGGGTGAGTGTCTGGGTGGCCACAGGGGTCCTTTCCATTGTGCGGGCTGTTGGTGTGTGCAACGCCCCGGAACCGCTGATTCTTCCCTGAGCCGATTTCAGCTTGCGTTCTCGGTCGCCCGAAACGTCCGGCGGTAGGCCTGCGGCGTGGTGCAACGCAGACGAATGAAGTGCTGGCGAAGCACGGCACCGCCGCCGAATCCGACGCGTTCTGCGATGACGTCGACGGAGAGGTCGGAATTCTCGAGGAGGTGTTGGGCGGCCAGTACTCGCTGATCGCTGAGCCAGCGGGCGGGGGTTGTTCCCGTTTCCGCTTGGAAACGGCGCGCGAACGTGCGCGCGGACATGTTCGCGCGGGCTGCGACCATGCCCACAGTGAGGTCGAGGGCGAGGTTCTCCGTCATCCAGTCGAGGAGCGGGGCAAGGGTTGCACTCGGCGTCGAGGCGAGGGGAGTGGCAACGTACTGGGCTTGCCCACCGTCACGATGGGGCGGCACCACCATCCTTCTCGCGATGCCATTGGCAACGCGAGAACCCTGTTCTTTTCGGACGATGTGCAGGCACAGGTCGATTCCTGCCGCGGTGCCTGCGCTGGTGAACACCGGATCTTCGTCCACGTACAACACGTCCGGATCGACCTTGGCTTCCGGATACGTCTGGGCAAGCCTCTCTGCATGCCGCCAATGCGTCGTGCATCGCCTTCCGTCCAGTAGTCCAGCCGCCCCGAGGACGAACGCTCCGGTGCACAGACTCGCCACCTTGGCGCCCCGGGCTACGGCCTGGTTGAGTTTGACCAACAGGGGATCGACACTCGAGTCGGGACTCGGTGAGCACATGTACGCGTCGCCGGCGTCGTAGGTTCCGCCGGCGGACACGACGATGAGGTCGGCGTCGTCGAGAGAATCGAGGTTGTACGGAACATCGATGTTGTACCCGAACCGCGTTCGGATCGGACCCGGAACTGCGGCGATCAGAGAGAAGTCGTACGTGGGGAGGCCGTCGTCGGATCGGTCGAAGCCGAAGACTTCACATGCCACGCCGAGTTCGAACGCCTCGGTCATCGGCATCAGTGGGACCACCACTTTCGCGAGCATCTTTCGAGTGTGACAGAAAAACAGGAAAGTGGCAGAAAATCGTCCAAGTCTGGCTTTTCTGCCACTACTGCCACGTGGGACATTCCGTCAGGCTGGACACATGGCAATCATCGTCGTCAGCCTCTTGGTCCTACTGGTCCTGAACGTACTAGCTCTTGCCGGCCGAACGCCCGACACTCGTCACGACGTCAGTCCGCACGGAGACTTCACCCTTTGAGGGCAAGTCTGGCCTTTCAATACACCGCAGCTGCGGTGGTGTGGGGAGCCAGTTTCCTCTTCATGAAGATCGGGCTCGAAGGTCTGTCCTTCACGCAGGTAGTTCTGTGGCGCTTGGTCTTCGGTGCGCTCGCGCTGGTTCTCGTGTCAGCGGTCAGCCGGATCGGCCTACCGAGGGAATTTCGTGTCTGGAAGCACCTGGCTTTTCTCGCAGCGACGCAATGCATCGTTCCGTGGCTGCTGTTCAGTTGGGCCGAGCAAAACATGTCCTCGGGACTCGCGAGCATCTACAACGCCACCACGCCACTGATGACTATGGCTGTCTCCCTTGCCTTTCTGCCGGGGGAGACGCTGACGCGATACAAGTCGCTGGGGTTGCTTCTCGGATTCGGTGGGGTGCTGATCGTATTGGCGCCGTGGAATCTCGGCGTCGGCGGAAGTGTGAGTGCTCAGTTCGCTTGCCTGGGAGCGACTGCGTCGTACGGGATTTCGTTTGTCTACCTCAGGCGTTTCGTGCTTCCTCTCGGCGTCGACACCCGCACGGTCGCGTTATTGCAGATCAGTATCGGTGCATTCGTGATGGTTCTGGCCTCTCCGGTCGTCGCAAACACGCCGATGCACCTGACGCCGGCAGTTGTCCTGTCGATGATTGCTCTGGGCGCACTGGGGACCGGGCTCGCATTCATCTGGAACACCAATGTCGTTCAGGGGTGGGGGCCGACTGCGGCGTCCACCGTCACTTATCTCAGTCCAGTGGTGGGCGTCGCTCTCGGCGCAATAGTCTTGGACGAATGCGTTGGCTGGAATCAGCCGGTTGGTGCACTCGTGGTGATCGCGGGAATCCTGGTGACCCGACGTGCAACCCGCTCTGTCACAGCGGCGGTGTCAGTAACCATTCCGTCTTCTGTTCGCCGTCCCAGCGCCTGATCGCGCCGCTGCGCCCGTGAATCACGTCGGTACCGAGCAGGGCGATGGCTTCACCCAGACGTGCAGGTTCGACGCGTCGGGCGAGCGTCACATGAGGAGTCCACGCGCCGGGCTCGACGTGGGCGGGAAGTGCCGTCGAGCCAACGGTTGCCTCGGCTATTTCTCGGTGCAGGTGAAGGAGTGCGCGCGAAGGAATGACCGAGCGCGCCAAGACCATCTGCTTGCCGCCGAACACGATGTAGCCACCGAGTCGGACCTCGAAGTCCGGGGCCGAGAAGCGCCGCTTCAACAGTCCGTCGATCTCCGCGGGGATCTCACGGGCGACGAACAGTGTGATGTGCGGACGGTTGGACGGGCTGTGATGAGAGGCCTGACTTGGTAAACCGGCGTCGGCGAGAAGCTGCCACTGTGCTCGGACTGCCGACTCACTCACTGGATCGAGGAGCAATTCCACCGACTGGACCATGGTGAGCAATGATTGCCTGATGACAGGTGCGAGCGCAATCGGTACTTCGGCCATGCGGCTGGGACTCATGCACGGCGACGGAATCGGCCACGAAATCGTCCCGGCGACACGGCAGATCGTGGATGCGGCGCTGTCATCGGTTCATGCTCCGCCCGTCGAGTGGGTCGAGCTTCCGCTCGGGAGTACGGCCATCGACACTCACGGCACGCCGATTCCCGACGAAACCATCGATGCGTTGGGGCAGCTGCAGGGTTGGATTCTCGGACCCCACGACAGTGCGTCCTATCCGGAGAGGTTTCGCGGACAACTCACACCCGGCGGCGTCATCCGGAAAAAGTTCGAGTTGTTCGCGAACATCCGACCGGCAGCAGCGTTCCCCGGTGTCAAGGCGATGGTCCCCGACATCGATCTGGTGATTGTCCGTGAGAACACCGAGGGGTTGTACGCGGATCGGAACATGGCAGTCGGCAGCGGTGAATTCATGCCGACGCCCGACATCGCGCTGGCCGTCGGTGTGTTCACCCGCGCTGCGTGTGAACGGATCGCACGCACTGCCTTCGCGTTGGCGTCGCGACGGCGCAATCACGTCACGATCGTCCACAAAGCCAACGTCCTCACACTGACCACCGGCCTGTTCCGTGACGCCTGCCGAACCGTCGCTGCGGAGTACCCGCACGTCGTTGTCGACGACGAGCACGTCGACGCGATGGCGGCGCACCTGGTTCGGCGCGGCGGCGACTTCGATGTCGTGGTGACCGAAAACATGTTCGGCGACATCTTATCGGATCTGGCGGGCGAGCTGTCCGGTTCACTCGGAACCGCGCCGTCGATCAACGCTTCCGAGACGCAGGTCATGGCTCAGGCTGCGCACGGTGCCGCACCCGACATCGCCGGGAAGAATCGGGCGAACCCGACGGCACTGTTCCTCTCGAGTGCAATGATGCTCGACTGGCTCGGTGATGCGCGTGGCGATCGGTTGTTGTCTGCGGCAGCACGCCGGATTTCAGATGCCGTTCGCACGACCATCGCGTCGGGCATCGCGACCGCCGACCTCGGCGGTTTGGCATCGACCAGCGAATTTTCCGAAGTCGTGTACGCACACACTCTGCGTCGCTGATTCTTGTACGACAGGCCGGAATCTTGCGAAGTCGGCGACGGTGGAACTCCTGCCGTAACCTACCGTTCGACTGAATTTCGGATGGACGTTGCAAGTGCGGCGATCGACGAGTGGAGAGCAGAGTCGTGGTCGATGAAAACGCACGGGCACCAAGGCCACGTGGCGTGAGTTATGGCTCGAGCAGTGGCGGGCGTATCCGCACCAACGTGGTGCGAGTCTTGTTGGTGGGCTTGATCGTCGCACTGTGCGGCGGGTGTGTGACCAACAACGAGGGCCTCGTTCCGGAGGGGCCGCCACTTGACATCCAGAAGGTGCCCGAGATCGCCGCCCTGTTGCCCCCGAACGTCAGGGAGTCGGGCAAGCTGCAGGTCGGGGTCAACATTCCTTACGCACCAAACGAATTCAAAGATGAGAATGGCAAAATCGTCGGCTTCGACGTCGACATCATGAACGCAGTGGCGACTGTGCTCGGGGTCGAAGCTGTCTATAACCAGGCCGACTTCGACAAGATCATCCCCGCTATCCAGTCGGGAAGCTACGACCTCGGCATGTCTTCGTTCACCGACTCCAAGGAGCGGGAGAAGTCGGTCGACTTCGTCACGTACTACAGCGCAGGTATCCAGTGGGCTCAGCGGCCGGACAATCCCGTGGACCCGAACAATGCGTGTGGGTTGCGAGTGGCGGTACAGACCACAACTACCGAGGACATCGACGAAGTACCCGCCAAGAGCGAGGCATGCGTTGCTGCGGGCAAGCCGCCCATCGAGAAGATCAAGTACGACAGTCAGGACGATGCGGCCAACGCACTCATCCTGGGTCGAGTCGACGCGTTGTCTGCGGATTCACCGGTGACCGGCTACGCGATCAAACGGAGTAAGGGGCGGATGGAAGCTGCGGGTCAGCCCTTTGATTCCGCGCCGTACGGCTGGCCGATCGTGAAGGGTTCCGCCCTTGGTCCCGCCCTGCAGCAGGCAATGCAGTACCTGATCGACAACGGCGTCTATCAACAGATCGCGCAGACCTGGAGTGTCGAGGCCGGCGTCATCGAAGTATCCAAGATCAACGGCGCGGAAAGCTGATGAACATGACAACAACTGAGACTGGCGATCCGGCGCCGATCAAGGCGATCCCACTGCGCAGACCGGGCCGATGGGTCGCAGCAGTCGTGGTGGTGGTCCTGGTGGGGCTCTTTATCTACGGTTCGGCGACCAATGAACAGTTCGGCTGGGCGACTTACCGCCAGTACCTCTTCGACGCTCGAATTTCGAAGGCCGCCTGGGTCACCATTCAACTGACAATTCTGTCGATGGCAGCCGCGATCGTTCTGGGCATCGTCCTCGCGGTAATGCGGCTGTCGCCGAACCCGGTGCTGAAGTCCGCTGCCTGGGTGTATTTGTGGGTCTTCCGCGGCACGCCCGTTTACGTCCAGCTCGTCTTCTGGGGTCTCTTCCCCTCCATATACAAGAGCATCGATCTCGGCGTTCCGTTCGTCCATCAGTTCGTGCATTTCGACATGCAGGATCTCCAGGCGGCGTTTCTCTTCGCAGTCATCGGACTCGCATTGAACGAGGCGGCGTACATGGCCGAAATCGTCCGTGCAGGTATCGCCTCGGTCAACGAAGGTCAGACCGAAGCGTCAGTGGCTTTGGGAATGACGTGGGGCCAGACGATGCGGCGAACGGTCCTTCCCCAGGCGATGCGGGTGATCATCCCACCGACCGGCAACGAATTGATCAGCTTGCTCAAGACGACTTCGCTGGTGACCGCAGTGCCGTTGAGTACCGAACTCTACGGACGAGCGAGAGACATATCCGGTGCAAATTTCGAGCCGATCCCACTCTTGATGGTCGCGGTTACGTGGTACCTCGCAATGACCAGTGTTCTCATGGTCGGCCAGTACTACGTCGAACGCCACTATTCGAAAGGGTCGACGAGGACGCTCACCACTCGCCAGCTTCAGGCACTCGCCGACGCACAGGGCAAAGAAACGGTAGTGGAGACACTCCCGGATATTCCAGGAGGAGAACGCAGATGACACCGATGGTCAAGGCAGACCGGGTCTGTAAGAACTTCGGCGCGCTCGAGGTTCTCAAAGGGGTCTCACTCGAAATCGATCCCGGCCAAGTTCTGTGCCTCGTCGGGCCGTCCGGGTCGGGCAAGTCGACGTTCTTGCGCTGCATCAATCACCTCGAGCAGGTCAACGCCGGCCGACTGTACGTCGACGGCGACCTGGTGGGCTACTCGGAGAAGAACGGAAAACTGTACGAACTTCACCCGCGAGCAGCGGCCAAACAGCGCCGCGACATCGGGATGGTGTTTCAGCACTTCAATCTGTTCCCGCACCGCACCGCTCTCGAGAACATCATCGAAGCGCCGACGCAGGTGAAGCGCGTCAGTAAGAAGAAGGCTGTCGAACGAGCGAAGGACCTCCTCGATCAGGTCGGGTTGAGCGCCAAAGCCAACGCCTACCCGGCCCAGTTGTCGGGTGGTCAGCAGCAAAGAGTTGCCATCGCCCGCGCTCTCGCGATGGACCCGAAGCTCATGCTGTTCGACGAGCCGACGTCCGCGCTCGACCCCGAACTGGTCGGTGAAGTTCTCACCGTGATGAAGCAGTTGGCCAAAGAAGGCATGACGATGGTGGTCGTCACTCACGAGATGGGTTTCGCCCGCGAGGTCGCCGACCAGTTGGTGTTCATGGACGGGGGAGTTGTGGTCGAGGCAGGCGAGCCGCGGGAACTCCTGGCCAATCCTCAGCACGACCGGACCAAGGCTTTCCTGTCGAAGCTGCTGTAGCCGTCAGGGTTTGACGGCGCTGAAAATTGCAGTGCCCGGAAAGAGTTGGCCGCGCAGGGGACTCCACTGTCCCCATTCGCGGTCCAACCACTCCGGCCATTCGGGCTCGATGATGTCGCGCACCTGAAGTCCGGCGGCGACGATCTCACGAACCCGGTCGCCGATGGTGCGGTGATGCTCGACGTAGGTGGGGACTCCGTTGTCATCGACCTCGACATACGGGGTGCGGTCGAAGTAGGGGAGGGTCGCGGTCAAGCCTTTCGGCCCGGGATCGTCGGGGAAGATCCATCGAATCGGATGGTTGACGGCAAAGACCCACGATCCGCCGGGACGGAGAACCCGGGCGACTTCGTTCATCACTCGCTGCGAATCGGCAACGAACGGGACGGCGCCGAACGCGGAACAGACGATGTCGAAACTCCCGTCGGCAAACGGCAGGAGTTCCGCACTTGCCTGAATCAACGGGACTGCCGGCCCGCCGGCATTCATCGCGTCCTGCCCGCGGGCGAGCATCCCCATCGAGATGTCGAGACCGACGGCCCGAGCACCGTGTCCGGCGAGCCATCGGGCGCACGGCGCGGAGCCGCAACCCACTTCCAATATGTCTTTGTCGACTATGTCGCCGAGCAAGTGGTGATCGCCCTCGTGCAGCCCTTCGGGGCACCAGACGAATTCACCTTCCGCGCTGTTCACGCCCAGAAACTCGCCGTGGGTTCGGTGGTAATCGTCGGCGTCGGCGTCCCACCACGCCCGGCTGGCGCGGTCGCTGGCACTCGAATCGACACGGACTCGGCCGACGCCGCTGGTACCGAGAATGGAATTGGCAGCGGCATGGCGCTCGTCAGACATGAACAACACAGTAGAACGGGTGATGCGGGCGCAGGGTACCCGGGTTTGCCCGGCAAGATAGCCGACGCGTAGTCTTACTCACGCGAGTGTCTGTCATCCGATCGATTGTCTATACGAGATCTTTACCAAGGTCTCGGAATCAGTCGGACCGAGGGAGCTCGCGGTGCGCTTCCGCGGTGTGGAATGTGATCCGGTATTCGGTTGTTCGTTATTGATGCAGCTGGGTACTTCGATCTAGTACTTCACAAAAGTACTTCCAACATTTGTACGCCACAGTTGCGCATCTCGTCCGACAAAATCCATCAACCGACCACAACTCGTCCGGAGCAATTCAACATATGCCCTCCACAACCGTCACCTCGCCGCAGGTTGCCATTAACGACATTGGCTCCGCCGAGGACTTCCTCGCCGCCATCGATGCCACGATCAAGTACTTCAACGATGGCGACATCGTCGAAGGAACCATCGTCAAGGTCGACCGCGACGAGGTTCTGCTCGACATCGGTTACAAGACCGAAGGCGTCATCCCTTCTCGTGAGCTCTCCATCAAGCACGACGTCGACCCCAACGAGGTCGTCTCCGTGGGAGATGCGGTCGAGGCTCTCGTCCTCACCAAGGAGGACAAAGAAGGTCGACTGATCCTGTCGAAGAAGCGCGCTCAGTACGAGCGTGCCTGGGGCACCATCGAGGAGCTCAAGGAGAAGGACGAGGCCGTCAAGGGCACCGTCATCGAGGTCGTCAAGGGCGGCCTCATCCTTGACATCGGTCTTCGTGGCTTCCTCCCCGCTTCGCTCGTCGAAATGCGTCGCGTCCGCGACCTCCAGCCGTACGTCGGCAAGGAGATCGAGGCCAAGATCATCGAGCTCGACAAGAACCGCAACAACGTGGTCCTGTCGCGCCGCGCATGGCTCGAGCAGACTCAGTCCGAGGTTCGCAGCGAATTCCTGCACCAGCTCCAGAAGGGCCAGGTCCGCAAGGGCGTCGTGTCCTCCATCGTCAACTTCGGTGCATTCGTGGACCTGGGCGGCGTAGACGGTCTGGTTCACGTTTCCGAGCTGTCTTGGAAGCACATCGATCACCCGTCCGAGGTTGTCGAGGTCGGCACCGAGGTCACCGTCGAGGTTCTCGACGTCGACCTGGACCGCGAGCGCGTCTCCCTGTCGCTCAAGGCAACGCAGGAAGATCCGTGGCGTCAGTTCGCCCGCACGCACGCCATCGGCCAGATCGTGCCCGGCAAGGTCACGAAGCTGGTTCCGTTCGGTGCATTCGTGCGCGTCGAAGAGGGAATCGAAGGCCTCGTTCACATCTCGGAGCTCGCTGAGCGCCACGTCGAGGTTCCGGACCAGGTTGTCGGCGTCGGCGACGATGCACTCGTCAAGGTCATCGACATCGACCTCGAGCGTCGTCGTATCTCGCTGTCGCTGAAGCAGGCCAACGAGGATTACAACGCCGAGTTCGATCCGTCCAAGTACGGCATGGCCGACTCGTACGACGAGCAGGGCAACTACATCTTCCCCGAGGGCTTCGATCCCGAGACCAACGAATGGCTCGAGGGCTTCGACAAGCAGCGTGAAGAGTGGGAGAACCGCTACGCCGAGGCTGAACGTCGCCACAAGATGCACACCGCTCAGATGGAGAAGACCGCTGCAGACGAGGCCGCTGAGGCTGCCACCGCTGCTGCCGGCTACTCCTCGGAGACGGCTGCTGCAGACGACGCCGAGGCTCCGGCTGCTGCCGGCTCCGCTCCGGCCGAGTCCGCTGGCGGATCGCTTGCCAGCGATGCACAGCTCGCCGCACTTCGCGAGAAGCTGTCGGGCAACGCATAAGGATTACCGCTTGATCTGATCAGGCGAGATCTGTGAAGAACCCCGCCCCTGCACGTGCAGGGGCGGGGTTCTTCTCTCTGCCAGGTGTCACTTGCGAGCGAAGAATCAATTCAGTGAGTGAACACAAAAATGACCGGCACCGAAGGGTTGCCGGTCATTTTGTACTTTGTGAAGAGAACTCAGTTTGCGGGAGCAGGCACCCAGTAGGTGGCGGTCGCTTCGGCTGTGCGCTTACGCATCGACGCGAAGCTGTGTCGGCCTTGGCTCACGAGCATCGTGAACCACGTACGACGGTGCTCTGCCAGGGCAAAAGCAACTTCGGGAAACTCTATGCAGTGCACGCCGTTCGGCATTCCGAGGCGGTGCTGACCGTGATGGTCGCGATCTGCTCGCATGGCGTCCACTTTCTCGAGAAGGTGCAGGTACAGGTGCGTTCGCTAGAACATAACCGCACGGTCACCGAAATTGTGGTATTTGAGCCTCGAACGCCCCGGCGTGTTCGATCAGTAGGCGTGTCTGAATCTCTCGGGCGCGGAGATGAGAGACTGTCGAGTGTGTTGAGAGTTGGCCTCACTGGAGGCATCGGAGCCGGTAAGTCGACAGTGTCGAAAATCCTCAGCGAACTGGGAGCCGTCATCGTCGACGCCGACCTGATCGCCCGAGAAGTGGTCGAGCCCGGTACTCCGGGACTTGCCGCTCTGGTCGATGCATTCGGCGACGGGATTCTGTCCGAGGACGGCAGCCTCAACCGACCCGCGCTGGCGTCGTTGGCGTTTGCCGACGACACGTCACGCGGAACTCTCAACGGCATCCTCCACCCACTGATCGGTGCGCGGACGATGGAGCAGATTTCGTCTGCGCCGTCGGATGCAGTGCTCGTTCAAGATATTCCGCTGTTGGTCGAGGGTTCGATGGCGCCGGCATTCAATCTGGTCGTCATCGTTTACGTCGACGAGGAGGAACGAGTTCGACGCTTGGTGGGCTCGCGCGGCATGCCTGAATCCGACGCTCGTGCGCGCATCGCAGCGCAGGCAAATGACGATCAGCGTCGTGCTGTTGCCGACGTGTGGCTCGACAACAGCGGAGAGCCGGGTTCACTCGACGACGTGGTCCGCGACTTGTGGGCGAATCGACTTGTTCCCTTCGAGAAGAACCTCCGCGAGGGCACGGTAGTGCGCGCACTGCCCGAGCTGACTCCAGCCGACCCGTCGTGGCCGGTGCAGGCCGAACGAATCATCGGCCGGTTGTCGTTGGCGTCCGGTGACCGCGCGCGCCGTATCGATCACATCGGATCGACCGCAGTGCCTGGTCTCGATGCCAAGGACGTGATCGACATTCAGATCACTGTCGAGCACCTCGGCGTTGCCGACGACCTCGCGGAAGATCTGGCCGCTGCCGGGTTCCCCCGGATCGAGCACATCGTCGCCGACGACCCGAAACCGTCGTACCTCGGTGGTGAGACCGATCCGGCGGTGTGGGCGAAGCGAATTCACGGAAGCGCCGATCCAGGGCGCCGCGCGAACATCCACATTCGGGTGGATGGTTGGCCGGGTCAGCAGTTCGCGATCCTCTTCCGTGACTGGCTTCGCGCCGATGCGTCGGCGCGTGCCGAATATGCCGAACTCAAGGTCAAGGCAGCCGAGAGTGCCGCAGGCATCGACGACTACGCCGCTGCGATCGACGCCTATCTGGGAGTCAAGACGCCGTGGTTCGACGCCGCTTTCCACCGGGCATGGGAGTGGGCCGAGAAATCAGGCTGGTCCCTCTAACCACTCAGCGCCACGTGACCGGCATGCCCACCGAGGTGAGCCAGGCGTCGAGATCGTGACCGTGGGCGGCGATGCCGTCGATAGCGCGGGCCGCGTTCAGCATCGCACGCTCTGACGTCTTCGGGTCGAGAATCCCGGCGGTGTTCGCCTCGAGCAATTCGTCGACGTCGAGCAATTCGACGCTGCGTCCGGTCTGCACGATCAGGTCGAGGTAGTGGTCCTCGGACGTCCAGACCTGGTCGCCGCGGATGAAGTCGCCGATGTCGACATAGAAATCCCAGTCTCGGATGTGTTCCGGGGTGAAGTGCAGGATCGACGCCCGAATTCCGAGTTCGGGAATGATCCAGGACTCCAGGTAGTGAAACCGGGGATGGTCGGCGTGGCGCGCCATGTACAACCCCCACGGTTCTTCGCGGTAGTGCTCGACCGGGCGAACGAAGCCCTTGGGATCGACGTTGGTGCGAGCTGCGATGTCGAAGGTTTCGACCTTCGGCCGGTGAATGTGGGGACGTTCCTCGCTCATGGTCGAAGAACCTACCGCCGAACTGCATTTTCGGCTGAACGCGGACGAGCGGGCATTGTGTCGGTAGGTGCGCTTACCCTGGTTTCATGGCGTTTGCTTCCGAACATCCCGTGGTCGCGCATTCCGAGTTTCGGCCGGTTGGTGACATCGAGCGCTCAGACGCGCGCTTCGAGGTCGTCAGCCCGTACGAACCGGCAGGCGATCAGCCGGCAGCTATCGCCGAGCTGGAGAAACGGATCAACGAGGGGGAGAAGGACGTAGTCCTCCTCGGTGCGACCGGTACCGGCAAGTCGGCCACGACTGCGTGGTTGATCGAGAAGCTGCAGCGCCCGGCTCTGGTGATGGCTCCGAACAAGACTTTGGCGGCTCAGCTCGCGAACGAGCTTCGGGAAATGCTACCCAACAACGCGGTCGAGTACTTCGTCTCGTACTACGACTACTACCAACCCGAGGCGTACATCGCCCAGACGGACACCTACATCGAGAAGGATTCGTCCGTCAACGACGATGTCGAGCGGCTGCGCCACTCGGCGACGTCCAGCCTTCTGTCACGACGGGACGTGGTCGTGGTGGCATCGGTGTCGTGCATCTACGGCCTCGGTACACCGCAGTCGTACCTCGATCGCTCGATTCAGCTGGACGTCGGTGTGGAGGTACCGCGGGATGCGTTCCTGCGTCTGCTCGTCGACGTTCAGTACAACCGCAACGACATGGCGTTCACGCGAGGTTCGTTCCGCGTGCGCGGCGACACGGTCGAGATCATTCCGTCGTACGAAGAGCTGGCGGTCCGCATCGAATTCTTCGGTGACGAGATCGAGGCACTGTACTACCTCCATCCACTGACTGGTGACATCGTTCGCCAGGTCGACACGGTTCGTATCTTCCCGGCGACGCACTACGTCGCCGGCCCTGAACGCATGGAGCGTGCCGCCAAGGACATCGAGGCGGAACTCGAAGAGCGACTCGCCGAGCTCGAAGGCAAGGGCAAGCTCCTCGAGGCTCAGCGTCTGCGCATGCGTACGCAATACGACCTCGAGATGATCAAACAGGTCGGATTCTGCTCCGGCATCGAGAACTACTCGCGCCACATCGACGGCCGTGGCCCTGGAACTGCCCCCGCAACCTTGATCGACTACTTCCCGGAAGATTTCCTTCTGGTCATCGACGAGTCGCACGTGACGGTTCCTCAGATCGGCGCCATGTACGAGGGCGATATGTCGCGCAAGCGAAACCTGGTCGAGTTCGGATTCCGGCTACCGTCGGCAACAGACAACCGCCCTCTGACTTGGGAAGAATTCAGTCAGCGGATCGGTCAGACCGTCTACTTGTCGGCGACACCAGGTAAGTACGAGTTGGGTCAGTCCGGCGGTGAGTTCGTCGAGCAGGTGATCCGCCCGACCGGATTGATCGATCCCGAGGTCATCGTCAAACCCACCAAGGGACAGATCGACGATCTCGTTCACGAAATCCGCGAGCGAGCGGAACGTGACGAGCGTGTGCTGGTCACGACGTTGACCAAGAAGATGTCGGAAGATCTGACCGATTACCTGCTCGAACTCGGTATTCGCGTCCGCTACCTGCACTCGGATATCGATACGCTCCGGCGAGTCGAGTTGCTCCGTCAGCTCCGCCTGGGGGAGTACGACGTGCTGGTCGGCATCAACCTCCTGCGTGAGGGACTCGACCTTCCCGAGGTGTCGCTGGTCGCGATTCTCGATGCCGACAAAGAAGGTTTCCTACGTAGCTCCACCAGCCTCATTCAGACGATCGGCCGAGCGGCTCGAAATGTATCCGGTCAAGTGCACATGTATGCGGACAAGATCACCGCTTCCATGGCGCAGGCCATCGAGGAAACCGAGCGACGACGCGAGAAGCAGGTCGCCTACAACGAGAAGATGGGCGTCGACCCACAACCTCTACGCAAGAAGATCGCGGACATTCTCGATCAGGTGTACGAGGAGGCAGAGGACACCGCGGCGTCCGTGGACGTCGGTGGTTCGGGTCGCAATGCGACGCGTGGTCGGCGTGCGCAGGGTGAGGCCGGTCGTGCGGTCAGTGCGGGTGTGTACGAGGGGCGCGACACCAAATCGATGCCTCGCGCCGAATTGGCAGATCTGGTCAAGGAACTCACCGATCAGATGATGAACGCTGCCCGCGACCTTCAGTTCGAGTTGGCTGGGCGATTGCGAGACGAAATCTCGGATTTGAAGAAGGAGCTTCGAGGAATGGACGCCGCGGGTCTCAAGTAGGTCGCCTCGCGTGCGTTCGTGCTTTCGACCGCTACGGTTTCAGGTATGGATGCACAGACTGCAGGCAAGACCGCGCGGACTCTCGAACTTCTCCATTCCTTGGCGTACTTCGTCCCGGAGACGGAGAAGGAACTTGTCGGCGTCGGGTTGGAGCCTGGCCGAATGGTGTACTTTGCCGGGCGATCAGCTCCGCTCGGCGCTCCACCCGCGACTGTCGTCACGGCCACCTTCTTCAACTTCAATCCTGAATTGATCGCCAGTGTCATCCCACGTGCCTGGGAATTGGCAAGGCCCACAGAGGTTGTCGCCGCGCGGTATCGGGCAATCGACGCGGCGTACGTCCGCCTGTTCGGTGCAGACGTGACAGGATCGGCGGACATGGCCGAGGCCGCCGAACTCGTGTCGATCGCTGCCCAGAACATTCCTGGAGTGGACGGCCGCCCTCTGTACGCGGGTTGGGCGTCGCTCGACTGGCCGGCCGAGCCGCACCTGCGTTTCTGGCACGCGCTGACACTGCTGCGTGAGTATCGCGGTGACGGCCACATTGCGGCCCTTCAGACCGCGGGATTGAACGGCCTGGACGCGTTGATCACGCACACCGCGACGGGAATCGGGTTTCAGCGCAAATTCGCGCAGACTCGTCGCGGATGGTCGCAGGAACAGTGGGACGAGGCCGTCGAGAGTTTGAAGGACCGCGAACTGCTGGATCGTTCGTCCGGTGCGCTGACCGAGGACGGGCAGGACTTGCGTGACGTCGTCGAAGACCTGACGGACGACCTCGCTTTGGCTCCGTGGGATGCGCTGGGTGAGGAGGGTGCCAAGCGGTTGCTGGAATTGGCGACGCCGTGGCGTACCGCCCTGGTCGAGCAGGAAGTATTTCCGGCGGCGCTGTTCGGGCCCCGCTTTGGCAAACTTCGCTGAGTGGTCACCACCGAACAAATGTGTCTGTGACGAAGAATCACATTCACTGTGGGCTTGTGGCGTGTACTGCAAATAACACTATCCGCGGCACAATCCCGCTAATGTCAGCGCAGCGGTTGTCGAGCGGGCGCAACAGCGTTGCGCCCGGTGCCGGCCGTACCGTCCGTCCCGTAACCATGGAGGAATGAATGAGTGCCTACCGGACCGTTGTCGTAGGAACCGATGGCTCCGAGTCGTCACTGAAGGCAGTCGACAGAGCTGCCGCCATTGCCAGTGGCTCGGACGCTCAGCTCGTCATCGCGTGTGCGTACTACCCGGCTGATCCCAAGGACGTGAGCGCTGCCGCTGATGCGTTGGGTAACGAGGCCTACCAGGTCACCGGTTCCGCTCCGACCTACGAGATCCTTCGCACCGCTCGTGAGCGCGCACATGCCCAGGGGGCAAAGGATGTTGTCGAGCGCGCCGTCGTCGGCGCTCCCGTCGAATCGCTTCTCGCTTTGCTCGACGAGGTGAAGGGCGACTTGCTGGTCGTCGGAAATCGCGGATTGAACACGTTGACCGGGCGTCTACTCGGATCGGTGCCTTCCGATGCCGCTCGCAAGGCGACGTCCGATGTCCTGATCGTGCACACCGTTCGCTGAACTACCGGCAGTAGTCGGCCTCGGCCGCATCGACGAACACTTCAGCCAGCTGATCGGCGCTGGGGGGTGTTGTCGATGCGGCCGAGCCGTTTCCGGAGGTGACCATTGGTTCGCTTGCTCCGTTCAGCGATACCGCCCGCAGATTCGCGATGATCATCGCTCGATCCGTTCCGGCCGCGAGCTGCTGGCAGACGCCGTCACCGAGCGCCTGCAACATGTCGTCGGAAAAGGCGGGCGTGACCCCGGTAGACGCAAGCGCCGCCCGCAGCCGATCTGCCTCGTCTACCGGTTTTTCTGTCGGTGCGGCAGCAACAGCAGCGATGTCGTCGCTGCCGGCAGCAGCCGTCGAACTCGAATCATCCTCTGAGCAACCGGCTGTCACCGCCGCAAGCATCCCGACGCCGATCACCACGCGAGCGATCTTGCGGATGGGTGCGGCGGAACTTGCGGGCAGGCCAAGCACGAGGGGTCATTCCTTCAGTCGTCGACACAAATTGGAGTGACACCACCATTCGTGGTGTCACGCACGAACCTACTCCGTGATGCTCACGAATCGAAGGCCAACTCTGCTGCTTCGACGCCGTCGAGAACCGAGGGGAGCGACTCGACGTGAATGATGCCGAGCCTCTGGGTAGCGCGGGTCAATGCGACGTAGAGGTCGTTCATTCCGCGTGGTGACTCGTCGAGAATGTCGGCAGGTTCGACGATCAACACGGTGTCGAACTCGAGTCCCTTGACGTCCTTGACGGACAGGACGCTTACGGTGTCACTCGCAATGCCCGCCAGATCGGCAACGACCTCGGAACCGGCGATCACTGCGGTGATACCGGGATGCGACTCGGACTCGATGCAACGGCGCACGGTCGATTCCAATTCTTCGGCCGTGGTCTTGAGCGCCCACGGCGCGAATCCGCTGTCGCGTACCGACCGGGGCACGGATTGCTCCGGGTCGATCTCTTCGAGCACACGGTGCGCGACATCCATGATCTCCGAGGGAGTTCGGTAGTTGACGGTCAGTTCGGTGAGCTTCCAGCGCTTGGCGACGTAAGGCTCGAGAATCTTCTGCCAGGACGAAGTTCCCGCGGGATCACCGGTCTGAGCTGTATCGCCGACCAACGTCATCCAGCGATTCGGTATGCGCCGCATCAGCATTCGCCACGCCATTTCGGAGAGCTCTTGGGCTTCGTCGACGATCACGTGACCGTAGGTCCAGGTTCGGTCGCCGGCAGCGCGTTCTGCCGTGGTCTGGCGCTGGCCCTGATCGTGGCGTTGGGCGAGTTGGCTGGCGTCGATCAAGTCGTACGCCATCAAGATCTCGGGATCCATCTCGTCTTCGAGATCCTGTGGTGCAGACCCGGTGAGGATGTCGAGGGCGCCCTGGGCGTCGGCGATCTGCGCGCGCCATTCACGTTGTGCGCGTTCGCGTTCGGCGGCGTCGTCGACGCCGAGAATCTCGGCCAGTTCGTCGAGCAGGGGAGCATCGGCCGCACTGAAACCCGGTCCGACGCTCTGCAGAAGCTCGTCGCGTTGGGCGTCGTCGAGTTGCGGCGCTGCCTTGGCCAACCTCGCCGGCGACGTCCACAGTTCCGCGAGGATTTGCTGCGGCGACAATTCGGGCCACAGCTTTCCGATGGCGGACATGATGTCAGGGTCCTCACGCATCTCGTCGCGAATGTCGGCGATGTCGTCCCGACTGAGGAGTGACCCACCGTCGACGAGGTTTCCGCCGATGAGTTCGGCCATCTGCAGTGCCAACGCCTCGATGACTGCTGCCACGAAGATCGGGCGCGCCAGGTTGTGTGGGCGACGCGACGACCGAGCACGCCCGCGCGCCTTCGTGACAGTCTTTCGATCCAGCTTCAAGTCGTACGTGTCGAATCGAAGGGTAATCGGCTTCGACGGAACTTCCTGCCGATCCCGGACGGCGTTCTTGAGCACGTCGAGGATCGCGAGGGAACCCTTGATCTCACCGGCGGCGAGGGAATCCGTACGAGTCGCACGCACTCCGGGGTACAGGTCCCCGATCGTCGAGAGTAGAACTCCGGTCTCACCGAGTGAAGGAAGGACCTGGCTGATGTAGTCGAGGAACGTCGCGTTCGGCCCGATGATGAGAACACCGGCCTTGGCCAGTTGCTGGCGGTAGGTGTAGAGCAAGAAGGCGGCACGGTGAAGGGCGACTGCGGTTTTGCCGGTACCCGGACCGCCCTGGACGACCAAAACGCTCTTGTGCTCGGAGCGGATGATGGCATCCTGCTCACTCTGAATGGTCTCGACGATGTCGTTCATCTGACCCGTACGCGCTGCGTTCAGAGCGTCCAGGAGAGCGCTCTCACCGGCGACGCCGCCGGCTTCGGTCACCACGCCTGCGGCGCGGGCCGCGTCGAGGTCCAGGTATTCGTCGTTGATGCCGGTGACTGTGCGGCTCCGACTGCGAATATGGCGTCGCCGCTTCACGCCCTCAGGTGCCGCGGGCGTCGCCAGATAGAACGGGCGTGCCATCGGAGCTCGCCAGTCGAGGAGCAGCGTTTCGTAGTCGTTGTCGGTGTCCAGGATTCCCAGTCGGCCGACGTAGCGTCGCTCGTCGTCGAAGTCGATGCGTCCGAAACACATTCCGTTCTCGGCTGCGTCGTACTTGGCGAGATCCTCGGTGTACATGGCGTTGAAGGATTCGCGTTCGCTGCGTGCTTGCGGGGTTCCGCCGGTCTCGAGGAGGACCGTGCTCAAGCGAGTTTGGGCATACTTTCGAAGATCGTCGAGACGGGAGTACAACATCGTCACGTACTGCTGCTCGAGCTCTTGCTCGTTCAGTGACGGGTCCGCGTCGGGCAAAGGATCTCCTAGGCTTGATGAGAAATTCACGCGCTGCAAAAGCGCCAAGACAGTCTAGTTCCCCCAGATGAACTGCCGCATAGATACAGGTCAGGCCACCCGAAGGTGGCCTGACCGTGTTTTTCGGTGCACTCAGTGCGCCAATTCGTCCTTCTTGGCGCGAGCCTTTTCGAGCGCCTTCTCGGCGCGCTTGCGAGCACGCTTACCCAGCACCTCGGTTTGCTCCGACGCCGTTTCGGCCCACTCGTTGCTCTTCTCGAGGGCGAGTTCGGCGAACTCGGAGCTGCGCTTGCTCGCCAGCTCTGCCAGTTCGGCGCTGCGCTCGCGTGCGGTCTCGGCCAGTTCGGAGCCGCGCTTCTGCGCGACTTCCAGGATGTCCGGGCCGCGTTCTTTGGCGACCTCTCCGAATTCCGCGGCTCGCTTGCTCGCGATCTCCGCGAACTCGGAGCTGCGCTCCTTCGCAAGTTCGAGCCAATCCGTGCCGTGTGCCTTCGCGGTTTCGGCAAGTTCGGAACCGCGTTCGGACGCCACCGACAGAGCGTGTTCGACGCGATCGCTCGTGTGATCGGTCTGCGATGCGACCAATGGAAGTGCTGCGGCGATAGACGCCTGGGCCTTCTTCGCGGCGCGGCGGCCACGCCAGCCGAGCGACGGCTTGCCCTCGGTGTCGACGGAGGCGATCATCAGTCCGCCGAGCAAGCTGACGTTCTTGATGAAGTTTGTGCGCTGCATCGCTCGCAGTGACGGATCGGTTTCGTTCCAGAAGTCGTGACCGGCAAGCGTGGTCGGTACCAGGCTCCCCGCGAGCACCAACGACGCGAGCCGCGGCGCCTTGCCGGTGGCCAGCAGGGCACCGCCGCCGATCTGGACGGCGGCGTTGATCTTGACGAGTGTTTCCGGATCAGCAGGCACCTTCTGCGTCACTGCTCCTGGCAGCGTCTCGACGGATTTGTCGATCAGCGGTGACGCTTTGGCTGCTCGCTGAGCGGGGTTGCGCAAAGCATCGATTCCCCCGGCGATGAAGATCGTGGAAAGCAGTGGACGAGCAATTCGACGTACCAGCATGTTTCAAGCCTCCCGATGTAGGTTCGTTTTCCACCCTAGCGATCTCACAAGGAATTGGTCCGGTTCGGCGATCCCGGCACGCCTGACCCGGTCGCCGGATTCCTGGTCGCCGAAGCGCGCTGTACTGCGACGATGACTTCTCCACTGATCCGGACGCACCGTTCTGAAGTATCCGTTACCGCGTATCCGCATACGGCGTGTTCGAAGGTGTCACAGTATGCTCACCGTTCGAGCACGATGGTGTTGTGACCACCAAGATGACTCAGAATTTCGGCTCGACCCTTCCCACCGGCTGGGGACAGCTGTCGGACGAGGAGAACGAGAGAAACTGGGCGGTCTTTCGTGACCGCTTTGGGTTCACGCCCGGCATCGACGCACGATCTTGGCCCGCCATCGCCGAGCCCATCCCGTCCGTGGTCTTCGATTTGGGTGCGGCGCCAGCTGCGACTCCCGGGGCGTGGGCCGCTCGCGTGGATGCGATCAACGCCGAAGCGTTGCGCTGTTTTGTCACCGATTGGAACGACGATCCCAACTTCGTCGTTCTGGATTGGCAGCATCCGGGCTACACCTTCGACGCGGAGGCACATGCTGCTGCGAAGGAGCTTGCGGAGTGGCGTGTCCCGGTCTATCCGAACGGTGACTACTACATATTCAGTCGGGACGACTTCACGGAAGGGACCTTCGGCCATCCGTGGGAACGCACGCTGTGTGTGTTCGGGGAACGGATGGTCGAAGGACTGGGCCGGACTCTGTCGACCTGGCTTCCGCGACTTCGAGTCAACGGTGAACAGGTCGACAGCCAAGTCGGTTAGCGGGGTCCAGTACGGAACAGGTGAAACGTCACCAACCGCGTTCGCGCCACTCCGCCAGGTGCGGGCGCTCGGCGCCGAGCGTCGTGTCCTTGCCATGCCCGGGGTAGACGACGGTCGCGTCGTCGTACCTTCCGAACAGCTTGTTTTCCACGTCGTCGAGTAGAGAAGTGAACTTCTCGGGGTCGGCGGTCTTGCCTACTCCGCCGGGGAAGAGTGAGTCGCCGGTGAAGAGGTGAACCTGTCCGCTCGGTTCGGTGAGAGCCAGCGCGATGGAGCCGGGCGTGTGGCCGGACAGGTGAATGACGTCGAGGCTCAAGTTGCCAACGGTCACCTTGTCGCCGTCTTCGAGGAGTACGTCCGGGGTGACGGGAAGGACCTCTGCGTCGAGGGGGTGCGCGGCGGTCGGCACCTTGGTTGCGGCGTGAACGTCTTCGAGGGCCAACCAGTGATCGCCGTGCTGGTGGGTGGTGACGATGGAATCGAAAACAGGTGCTTCCTGTGCGATGAGCGCGATGATCTTCTCGGCTTCGTTGGCCGCATCGATCAGGAGAGATTTCCCGGTCGTGGAACAGACGACGAGGTAAGTGTTGTTGTCCATGGGGCCGACCGACATCTTCGTGATGACGGCGCCTTCGACCGTGCGCCGCTGAGGGGCAGAATCGGGGGAGAGCTGACCGGTGTAGGAGTCGTCGATCACGATGGGCTGATTCGTCATGAAACGCAGGCTACCTTCGAATAGGGGCAGGTAGAGCGATGGGCTCGCCTGGTGAGAAAAACGTGTCGGTGGCTCGGCCTACGATGACGATCGCTCGAGGACTCGCGTTTGCGAGGCCACTCGAGACTTCTCCGGGGGGACGGCCCCGGACGATTGACAATGAAGGGAATTGGTGTGGCGGATCGCCTGATCGTGCGGGGTGCGCGTGAGCACAATCTGCGAGGAGTCGATCTCGACCTCCCGCGAGACAGCCTGATCGTCTTCACCGGGTTGTCCGGCTCCGGCAAGTCCAGCCTCGCGTTCGACACGATCTTCGCCGAAGGTCAGCGCCGCTACGTCGAGTCGCTCTCGGCATACGCGCGTCAGTTCCTCGGTCAGATGGACAAGCCGGATGTGGACTTCATCGAGGGATTGTCTCCTGCGGTGTCGATCGACCAGAAGTCGACCAACCGCAACCCCCGTTCGACGGTGGGCACCATTACCGAGGTCTACGACTACCTCCGACTTCTCTATGCCCGCGCAGGTTCGGCGCACTGCCCGGTGTGTGGTGAGAAGATCGCACGTCAGACGCCCCAGCAGATCGTCGACCAGGTGCTCGAGATGGAGGAGGGTATCAAGTTCCAGGTCCTCGCACCAGTGGTCCGTACTCGTAAGGGCGAGTTCGTCGATCTCTTCGATCAGCTCAACACCCAGGGCTACTCGCGAGTGCGCGTCGACGGTGTCGTCCATTCGCTGGCGGATCCGCCGAAGCTCAAGAAGCAGGAAAAGCACGACATCGAAGTAGTGGTCGACCGATTGCAGGTCAAGGCGAGTTCGAAGCAGCGCCTGACCGACTCGGTCGAGACCGCACTTCGCTTGGCTGAAGGCATCGTGGTCCTCGACTTCGTCGACCGTGAAGAAAATGCACCTGATCGTGAGCGTCGTTTCTCCGAGAAGCTGGCCTGCCCGAATGGCCACGCACTCGCGATCGACGATCTCGAACCGCGCTCGTTCTCCTTCAACTCGCCCTACGGCGCCTGCCCGGAATGCACCGGCCTCGGTATCCGCAAGGAGGTCGACCCGGATCTGGTGGTTCCCGATCCCGACCTGAGTCTCGAAGACGGAGCAATCGCGCCGTGGTCGATGGGCCAGAGTTCGGAGTACTTCGGACGGTTGCTCTCCGGCCTCGGCGACATCCTCGGTTTCGACATGAAGACGCCGTGGAACAAGTTGCCGGCGAAGGCCCGTAAAGCAATCCTCGAAGGCAGCGAGGAGCAGGTTCACGTCCGGTACAAGAATCGGTACGGCCGTACCCGTTCTTACTACGCGGAGTTCGAAGGTGTGATGCCGTTCCTGCATCGCCGGCTCGAGCAGACCGAATCGGATCAGATGAAGGAACGGTACGACGGGTACATGCGCGACACGCCGTGCCCGGCGTGTGGTGGTGCTCGCCTGCGCCCGGAAATCCTGTCGGTAACTATCGCGGCGGGAGACTTCGGCAGTAAGTCCATCGCCGAGGTCTGTGAACTGTCGATCTCCGATTGCGCGGACTTCTTGAACAGCCTCACTCTCGGTTCGCGCGAAGAGGCGATTGCGGGTCAGGTCCTCAAGGAAGTTCAGGCACGACTCGGGTTCCTGCTCGACGTCGGCTTGGAATACCTTTCCCTCTCGCGTGCCGCTGGCACGTTGTCCGGTGGCGAGGCCCAGCGAATCCGCTTGGCAACGCAGATCGGTTCCGGACTCGTCGGCGTGCTGTATGTACTCGACGAGCCGTCCATCGGCCTGCATCAGCGTGACAATCGACGACTGATCGAAACCCTGACGCGCTTGCGCGACCTCGGCAACACGCTGATCGTCGTCGAGCACGACGAAGACACGATCCGCACGTCCGACTGGGTAGTCGACATCGGACCGTACGCCGGCGAGCACGGCGGGAAGGTCGTCCACAGCGGGCCATACGAAGAACTGCTGACGTGTGAAGAATCTCTGACCGGCGCCTACCTGTCAGGTCGTAGCTTCATCGAGGTTCCGGCCATTCGTCGACCGGTGGACCGCAAACGCCAGGTCACGGTCGTCGGAGCTCGCGAGCACAATCTCGACGGCATCGACGTGAGTTTCCCGCTGGGTGTTCTCACTGCTGTCACCGGTGTCTCCGGTTCGGGCAAGTCGACGTTGGTCAACGACATCCTCGCGACCGTCATGGCGAACAAACTCAACGGTGCACGCCAGGTACCTGGGCGTCACACACGAATCAACGGTCTCGATCAGCTGGACAAGCTCGTGCAGGTCGATCAGTCTCCGATCGGCCGGACTCCACGATCGAACGCGGCGACGTACACCGGCGTGTTCGACAAGATCCGAACCCTGTTCGCGGCCACCACGGAAGCGAAAGTCCGCGGTTACCAGCCCGGCCGATTCTCGTTCAACGTCAAGGGCGGACGCTGCGAGGCGTGCTCCGGCGACGGAACGCTGAAGATCGAGATGAACTTCCTGCCGGACGTGTACGTGCCCTGCGAGGTATGCCACGGCGCCCGGTACAACCGCGAAACGCTCGAGGTCCACTACAAGGGCAAGTCGATCGCCGAGGTACTCGACATGCCTATCGAGGAAGCAGCCGAGTTCTTCCAGCCGGTCACCTCAATTCACCGGTACCTCAAGACGCTGGTCGACGTCGGCCTGGGCTATGTCCGACTGGGTCAGCCGGCTCCGACTCTGTCCGGTGGTGAAGCGCAGCGCGTCAAGCTCGCCGCCGAATTGCAGAAGCGGTCCACCGGTCGCACGGTGTACATCCTCGACGAGCCCACCACGGGTCTGCATTTCGAGGACATCCGCAAGCTCCTGATCGTGATCAACGGTCTGGTGGACAAGGGCAACAGCGTGATCGTGATCGAGCACAATCTCGACGTGATCAAGACGTCGGACTGGGTCGTCGACATGGGGCCCGAGGGTGGATCCGGCGGCGGAACCGTTGTGGCGCAAGGTACTCCGGAAGACGTTGCCGCGGTCCCCGAGAGCTACACGGGCAAGTTCCTCAGTGAGGTTCTCACCGCACAGCACGCGCCGGTCAAGGCCAAGCCGATCACCAAGAAGCGTGCAACGAAGGCAGTTGCCGCAAAGAAGGCCGCGCCACGGAAGAAAGCCGCTTCCGTGAGCTAGTAGAACGTGAGCAAGTAGAAATCGGTCAGTGATGCCGGGTCGGAATCGACCCGGCATCACTGCTTTGTCGATCAGGAAGTGCTGGCCTCGAGAATTACGTTGGCGACCTCTTCGGGGCGCGACCACATCGGCCAATGGCCGGTCGGGAGGTCGACGTACGTCACGGGGAGTTTCGCCAGTTCGGCGGCCATCGGATGACCTCCGTTGGCCATCTGGGCGATCACCGCGGAGGGGAACGTGCTGCAAACGACGGTTGACGGCACCTGGTAGCGCTTTTCGTTCATCAGGACAATCGGCTCACGCGCGGGCCCAGCCGGTTCGGGTACCGCGTTGGCGCGGAACGTCTCCAGAGCTTTCTCGTCGAGTCCTTCGAGGCTGCTGCCGTCCGCTTCGAGCTCTGCCCACGTGGGGAGCGGAATCTCGATGACATCGGAAGCCAGATCCGGTCGCAGCGCTGCGCCGTCGGGCATGGGGCCCGAGTCGACGTAGACGATCCGAGCGACGCGATCCGGGATGCGATCGGTGACGGCGTACCCCACCGGGCCGGCGCCGCTGTGTACGACCAAGACCGTGCGCTCGTCGGAGTCCGATACGGCGTCGACGACTGCACGGACGTGAGCGTCGAAGGTGACCGCTGATCGATCTGTGTCTACGGCGTCGAGCCCGGGCAGTGTCAGGCTGGTCACGCGGGTGTCGGAACGCTCGAGGTGGGGGAGTACTGCATCCCAAGCCCATGAACCGAGCCAGAATCCGGGAACAAGAACGATGTGAGTTTTCATGTACTCACAGTGCACCCGGGTTGGTGACAACAGAGTGTCACCAATTATGTCACCGTTTGGTATCGGAATCTGAGACACTGGTGAACGTGAATCGAGCTGCGAGATTGCATGCTCTCGTCGAGGAACTTCGGCGACAGGGCGATCGAGGGACTACGTGCTCCCGATTGTCCGAGGAATTCGGTGTCACCACCCGGACGATCAAGAGGGATATCGAGACGCTGATGATGTCGGGTGCGGCGATCGAAGCGCGCTCAGGCCCCGGGGGTGGTTACCGACTCGTGGGTCGCGCCACGCTACCGCCGGTGAATTTCACTGTTCCGCAAGCAGTTTCGATCGCGTTGGCCTTGACGGCGATGGGTGATGCTCCGTTTGCGCCGGATGGGCGAGCAGCGCTGGCGAAACTGCTCGATGTGATGGACGAGGAGAGTCGTCGTAAGGTCGCGGAGCTCGGTGGCCGCGTGTGGATTCGCGGTGACGGCGGGGCTCTGACGGATTCGCGCGCGAACCGGCAAGCCGTCGAGCAGGGTCTCGAGCAGAGCCGCGTCGTGTCGTTGCACTACGTGGACGGGGACGGTGCGGAGACGGTGCGGGCAGTTGAGCCGCACATTCTGGCGCAGGACCGTGGGCAGTGGTTTCTTATCGGCTGGTGTCGCCAGCGCGACGCGGTGCGGTGGTTTCGACTCGATCGAATGCGTCGGGCCACGCTGACGAACGATCACTTCACACCACGCGATTCGACCGTCTTCGGGCAACCGCCCGAAGACGCTCGGCCTGTTTCTCCCCGTAGGTGAGTGACTCAGTCGATCATGTTGCGGGCTGCGGCAACGGAATCCGTGATCAGTTCGGTCAGGGCCGTCACATCGACGTCGCTCAGCCGTTTGACGTACAGGCAGCCCTTGCCGATTTTGTGCTTGCCGAGGCGAGCGAGCGTGTCGGTGTAGTCGTCGAAGTTCAGCGACAAGTACAACGTGAGCGCGGTGGCCCTGGGGGAGAACCCGATCAGTGGGGTGTCACCTTCGTGGCCACTCGCATATCGGTAGTGCCGTGCCCCGAATCCGATGATGCTCGAGCCCCACATGACAGCAGGCTCGCCGGTTGCGGCCGACAGCAGGGAGATCAGCTCCACGGCGTCGGCGCGTTTGCGGTCGTCGACGCGTGAAATGAATGCGTCGACGTCCTCGGGCGTCGGTTGAGTCTTGTTGGCGGTTGCCAACTCAGTAGACCGGACCGGTGAACTTCTCGCCCGGTCCCTTTCCTGGCTCGTCCGGGTGCGAGGACGCCTCACGGAATGCGCGCTGCAGGGCTTGGAGGCCTTCACGGATGGGTCCGGCATGAGGGCCGAGGTATTCGACCGACGCAGTCACGAGTCCGGCAAGTGCCGTGATGACGCGACGCGCTTCGTCGAGGTCCAGGTAGGGGCTGGAAGACGGATCGGCGTCGGAGAGGCCGAGTTTTTCGGCAGCTGAACTCATCAGCATCACTGCAGCACGGCTGATGACCTCGACCGCGGGAACTTCGGAGAGTTCGCGGACGTCGGGGTTCGCGCCGTCGGTGTTCTGTTCTGCCTCGAAGTTCTCACTCATGGATGTAAGGATTCCATCAGGCCGTGACGGTGTTGAATCGGGCCTCTCCCGGCAGCACTGGGAGCGGCACCGATTTCTTTCATCTGTGGCGACCTGTTACTCTTGTTGCAACGACCGCCTCCGACTTGTTCGGGGGCAGCAAGTGGAGTCCGACTCCCACCTCTGCGCGGCAGGTGAAACTGCAGTTCAGTGGTTCCGGTCACCTGTTATCGGAGATCATTCTTCGTCAGGTTCCTCGCTCAGTCGAGGAGATAGGTTTCGGCGTGAGCTGGATCTTATGTGATCGGTCGACATCGGGCCCCGCGGATGAGCAATCATCACAGCGGGGCTTTTTTGTTGGGGTGCGGGCGGTACGGGCTGCGTGCGGTCATGAAGACCGCACCGTTCAACCTAGGAGGCCCCATCAGCACTGAGACCCGCATCAACGATCGTATCCGCGTTCCCGAGGTTCGTTTGGTCGGACCTGGCGGCGAACAGGTAGGCATCGTGCGTGTTGAAGATGCACTCCGCTTGGCCCTTGAGGCCGACCTCGACCTGGTCGAGGTAGCTCCTGACGCCCGTCCACCGGTCTGCAAGATCATGGACTACGGCAAGTTCAAGTACGAGGCTGCGCAGAAGGCACGTGAGTCACGTAAGAACCAGCAGCTGACGGTCATCAAGGAGCAGAAGCTCCGACCCAAGATCGACGACCACGACTACGAGACCAAGAAGCGCAACGTCGTTCGCTTCCTCGAAGCCGGTTCCAAGGTCAAGGTCACGATCATGTTCCGCGGACGTGAGCAGTCACGCCCCGAACTCGGCTACCGCCTTCTGCAGCGTCTGGGAGCAGACGTCGCAGATCTCGGATTCGTCGAAACCTCGGCAAAGCAGGACGGCCGAAACATGACGATGGTCCTGGCACCGCACAAGGGCGCCAAGACTCGTGTCAAGGCGCAGGAGAGCGCTCAGGCGCCAGTGGCTCAGGCTGCTCCGCGTCCGGCTCCGGCCGCACCGGCTTCCAGTGAAGCAGCTCCGGAAGCACCGACGACCGGCGATGCCGCTCCCGAGGCTCCGGCCAGCTAGTCGATTTCCCAAGATCCACCACGTAACAAGAACTGAGGACTCCATGCCCAAGATGAAGAGCCACAGCGGCGCCTCGAAGCGATTCAAGGTGTCCGGCAGCGGAAAGCTCATGCGCCAGAAGGCCGGCCGTCGCCACCTTCTCGAGCACAAGTCCAGCAGGGTTACCCGTCGTCTCGACGGTGTCGCTGTTGTCAGCCCTGACGACGCTCCGCGCATCAAGCGCATGCTCGGCATCTGAGTCGCCCCCTTACTGACCACCCGGGGCCGTACTTTCAGCCCCTAGATTGACAGGATTTTTCAAGTGGCACGCGTAAAGAGGGCGGTCAACGCCCAGAAGAAGCGTCGTTCAATTCTTGCTGCATCCAGCGGCTACCGTGGACAGCGTTCGCGTCTGTACACCAAGGCCAAGGAGCAGCAGCTCCACTCGCTCACCTACGCGTACCGCGACCGTCGTGCGCGCAAGGGCGAGTTCCGCAAGCTGTGGATCACGCGTATCAACGCTGCAGCTCGTGCAAACGACATCACGTACAACCGCCTCATCCAGGGCCTGCGTCTGGCAGAGGTCGACGTCGACCGCAAGATCCTGGCCGAGCTCGCTGTCTCCGATGCCGAGGCCTTTGCCGGCCTGGTCGCACTCGCGAAGGCCGCTCTGCCGGCTGACGTGAACGCTCCTGCCGGAGAAGCAGCCTGATTCACGCATCACAGCAACGGCCCGTGGACCCGCTCACCGAGCGGACTCCGCGGGTCGTTTCTGCTGTCAAGCTCCTGCGCACAGCAGAACGACGCAAAGCAGGACGTTTCCTCGTCGAGGGCGAGAACTCGGTCACCGAACTGTTGAACGGTGCACTCTCGAATGGCGAGGCCCGCCCGGTACACGACCTCTTCTACACCGAGGACGCAGCCGAGCGCTATCAGCACGTCATCGATCGGGCGCTGACCGCTGGAGTTCGTGTTGCTCGTGTGACCGATCGAGCAATCAAAGCTCTGAGCGATACCGTCACGCCGCCCGGTCTCGTTGCCGTCAGCGATCTACTGGATGTACCGCTGAGCGCAGCCGTCCATCAGGAGACCCGCCTGCTCGCAGTGCCGGTCGAGGTCAACGAACCAGGTAACGCGGGCACCGTCATTCGCATCGCCGACGCAGTGGGTGCCGATGCGGCAATCCTCGCCGGCGACAGCGTCGATCCGCACAACGGCAAGGTCGTTCGTTCGTCGGCGGGCAGCCTGTTTCACCTGCCAGTCGTCCGCGATCGAGACACAGTGTCGGTGATCGAGCAGATTCGCGCAGCAGGCATTCAGATTCTCGCGACTGCAGCTGACGGCGAGGTCGATCTCGACGAGGCCGACGAGTTGCTGAGCAAGCCGACGGCCTGGCTGTTCGGTAACGAAGCTCACGGTCTCGATCCGGCGATCGCCGCGCAGGCTGATCATCGGGTCAGGATTCCGATCCATGGCCGCGCCGAAAGCTTGAACCTCGCGACAGCGGCGGCAATTTGCCTGTACGCAAGCGCGCGGGTGCAAAATCGCGCCACCGATCACGGCTGAAAACGCACGCGAAGACCTCACGGAATCCCATTTGCGGAAGCCTGAGACAATACAAGAGCAGAGACAATGCTCGAGCGAGTTCGAAAGCTCGCTCGCAGTACAAGAAGTAAGCAGTACAAGAAGTAAGCAGTACAAGAAGCACGCAGTACGAGAAGTAAACCGAGAAGCGACAGGAGCGTCACAGCCGTGGCCAAAAATGAGGGCGCGACACCGCCGGAGGTCGACGCGAGTGTACTCACCGAAGAGGCGTTGACCGCTGCGGCTGAGAACGCCGAGAAGGCGCTGGCGGACGCCGCTGACCTGGACGCGCTGGCGCACGTCAAGGTGGAGCACCTGGGGGACAAGTCCCCAATCGCCCTCGCGCGCCGGGGTCTCGGCAGCCTTCCGGGCAAGGAAAAGGCGGACGCCGGTAAGCGCGTCAACATCTTCCGCACTCGGATCAACAACGCGTACGACGCTCGTCGTGAGGTCCTCCTCGCCGAGCGTGACGCCGCGGTGTTGGTTGCCGAGGCAATCGACGTCACTCTGCCCTCCGATCGCCACCCCGTCGGGGCGCGTCACCCGATCAGCCTGATTTCCGAGCAGGTCGCCGACGTATTCGTCGCGATGGGTTGGGAAGTTGCCGAGGGTCCGGAGGTGGAGACCGAGCACTTCAACTTCGACGCGCTCAACTTCTTGCCGGATCACCCTGCCCGCACGATGCAGGACACCTTCCACCTGGCACCCGAGAACTCTCGCCAGGTGCTTCGTACCCACACCTCGCCGGTGCAGGTCCGCACGATGCTCTCGCGTGAGGTACCGATCTACGTGGTGTGCCCGGGCCGCACGTTCCGCACCGACGAACTCGATGCGACGCACACGCCTGTCTTCTCGCAGGTCGAGGGCCTGGCCGTCGACAAGGGCCTGACCATGGCCAACCTGCGCGGGACTCTCGACGCGTTCGCTCGTGCCCTTTTCGGCCCCGAGACGCGTACCCGTATGCGCCCCAATTACTTCCCGTTCACGGAACCGTCGGCCGAGGTCGACGTCTGGTTCGCGAACAAGAAGGGCGGCGCAGGCTGGGTCGAGTGGGGCGGCTGCGGCATGGTCAACCCGAACGTTCTGCGCGCCAGCGGTATCGATCCCGACGAGTACTCGGGTTTCGCATTCGGCATGGGCCTCGAGCGGACCCTGCAGTTCCGCAACGGTATCCCGGACATGCGCGACATCGTCGAAGGTGACGTGCGTTTCACGCTGCCCTTCGGTGTCGCAGGCTGACCGATCCGGTCCGCGGAACCTTCACAAAGACTTATCGACAAACGAGAGAGCTGAGCAGACGTGCGAGTAGCGCAATCCTGGCTGACCGAGATCCTGCAGCGGGCAACTCCGGACTGGGAGGTGACCCCGGAAGAGCTGGACGCCGGGTTCGTCCGGGTGGGACTCGAAGTCGAGGAACTCGACACACTCGAGGCGATCGACGGCCCGTTGGTCGTCGGTAAGGTCGTCTCCATCACCGAACTGACCGAGTTCAAGAAGCCGATCCGCTTCTGCCAGGTCGAGGTCGGCGAACCCGAGCCCCGTGGCATCGTCTGTGGCGCGCGCAATTTCAACGAGGGTGACCTCGTCGTCGTTGCGTTGCCCGGCGCGGTGCTGCCCGGCGGATTCGAAATCGCCACTCGCAAGACGTACGGCCAGGTGTCCGACGGCATGATCTGCTCCGTCTCGGAACTCGGTATCGGCAAAGACCATTCGGGCATCTTGGTGCTCGAGCCTGGTACCGCCGAACCCGGCGCAGATGGCAACGAGTTGCTCGGTCTCGGTGACACGATCATCGAACTGAACATCACCCCGGACCGTGGCTACTGCTTCTCGGTCCGCGGTCTCACGCGAGAGCTCGCGTGCGGCTTCGATCTCGAATATGCCGATCCCGCTTCGGTTCCCGCGCACCCGGCTGAGGGTGAAGCCTGGCCGGTGCGCCTCGAACCGGAGTCCAAGGCTTCGCGTTTCGTGATGCGGAAGATCACGGGTATCGATCCGCAGGCAGTGAGCCCGTGGTGGCTGCAGCGTCGACTTCTGCTCTCGGGTGTTCGCCCGATCTCGCCGGCCGTCGACGTCACCAACTACGTGATGCTCGAACTCGGTCAGCCTCTGCACGCGTTCGATGCGACCTCGGTGCAGGGCGACCTGGTGGTCCGTCGCGCCAAGGCGGGGGAGAAGCTGACGACGCTCGACGACGTCGAACGCACGCTCGATCCCGAAGACGTTGTCATCGCCGACGATTCCGGAGTCATCTCGCTGGCTGCCGTCATGGGCGGCGCAACCACCGAGGTGGGAACGGCAACGACGGACATCCTCCTCGAAGGAGCTACTTGGGATCCGCTCGCAGTCTTCAAGACGGCGCGCCGGCACAAGCTGCCGAGTGAGGCGAGCAAGCGTTTCGAGCGCGTCGTCGATCCGGCAATTCCGCTCGCGGCCGTCGACCGCGCAGCCGCTCTGCTGGTCGAGATTGCCGGCGGACGGATCGAACCGGTCCTGACCGACGTGGGCGATGTTGCCCCTCGCGCTGCCATTCGCATGGATATCGACCTGCCCGACCGTGTCGCCGGAGTCACGTACCCCAACGGCACCGCAGCTCGCCGCCTCACCCAGGTTGGCTGCAACGTCGAGGTCGGCGTCAGCGAAGAAGGACACGGCCAGTTGGTCGCGACGCCGCCGTCGTGGCGTCCGGACCTGGTGCAGCCTGCGGACCTCGTCGAGGAAGTTCTTCGCCTCGAAGGTCTCGAGCAGATCCCGTCTGTGCTTCCCGCCGCTCCGGCCGGACGTGGGTTGACTCCGTCGCAGCGGCGAAAGCGCACGGTCTCGAAGGCCGTGGCTCACGCCGGTTACGTCGAGGTCCTTCCTCCGGTCTTCCTGCCGACGAACGTCTTCGACGTCTGGGGCCTCGACGCGGATGATCCGCGCCGCAACACCAGCAAGGTCCTCAATCCGCTCGAAGCCGATCGTCCGGAGTTGGCGACCACGCTGCTCCCGGGTCTGCTGGAGATCCTGGCTCGCAACGCTTCTCGCGGTCAGCGTGATCTGTCGCTGTACGGCATCGCGCAGGTCGTCCTGCCGGGCCCCGACACCAAGCCGGTGGATGCATTGCCGGTGGATCGTCGTCCGACGGACGAGCAGATCGCGAACCTGATCGCGTCGTTGCCGGCTCAGCCCGTGCACATCGCTGCAGTGTTGAGTGGTTTGCGTGAGCCGAGCGGCCCCTGGGGTCCTGGCCGTCAGGCCGAGGCTTCGGACACTTTTGCAGCCGTGCGGGTCATTGCAGCTGCAGCAGGCGTCGAGGTGGAACTGCGTGCGGCGCAGTACCTGCCGTGGCATCCCGGCCGTTGCGCCGAGGTTGTCGTTGACGGCAACGTAGTCGGTCATGCGGGCGAACTGCATCCGGCTGTTCTCGAGCGCGCGGGACTGCCCGCGCGCACCTGCGCACTGGAAATCGATCTCGACGCTTTGCCATTGGTCGAGAATCTGCCCGCTCCGCGCATTTCGCCGTTCCCCGCAGTGCTCCAGGACGTGGCAGTTGTTGTCGATCGCGACATTCCGGCAGCCAAGGTGCAGGAAGCTCTGCGTTCCGGCGGCGGCGAACTTCTCGAAGACATTCGCCTCTTCGACGTCTTCGAGGGCGAGCAGGTCGGTGAAGGCCGCAAGTCGCTCGCGTTCGCGTTGCGATTCCGTGGTGTCGACCGGACGCTGACCGAGGACGAGGCCAGTGCCGCGCGTGATGCGGCAGTGGAGGCGGCGTCCAAGGCCGTCGGTGCGCAGATGCGCGGCTGATTTCCTCAACTGATCACAGAGCCCACGACCGTTGCCGGTGGTCGTGGGCTCTGTCGTGTTATCGGCTTTTCGACTGAGGTGAATCGGAAAGCCACACATCTGGCGCAACGGTGTCCGTCCGTCGCCCTTGCTGGTCGAGCACGTGGCCGAGCAGTTTGCGCAAATACAGCACGATGGATCGTTCCGTGACGCAAAGACCCGGAATCTCCTTGCGCAGACGAGTTTCGAATGCATCGAGTTCTGCAGGAGAATGCAGCCACAACTGAACCACCAGGTTGTCGGCGCCCACCACCGCGAAACAGTTTCGGACTTCCGGCGCTCGGCTCAGCACTCGTCCCGCCGTATCGAGAAGCTCGGGTTCGACGCGGCACCACAAAGTGGCGAGCACGGGAAGGCCGGCCAGCGGCCGCGCGAATTCACACCGCAGCGCCACCAACCCCGAAGACGTGAGCCGGTCGATCTGGCGTTTGCACGCAGCGGGACTGACACCGATCGCGTCGGCCAACTCCTTCATGGGAGTGCGCCCGTCGTAAGCGAGCTTCGTCAGAACCTTGCGATCCTGTTCGGATATCCCGGTCGGCCGAGCGCGCACGGCAGGACGGTTTTCGCTGGTGGTCAGCACACCCTTCTCGGACGGTGCCAGCGCATTGAGTCTCCATCGCCCACCTTCGGTGAACCAGCGTGTGATGATCGAGGTTCGTGTCGCCAGTACACCGTCGATCGTTGCGACGTCTTCCGAGATGAAGCGCGACATCGACGCCAGATCCGCGGTACCGGCTGTGACGAGCAGATCTGCTCTGCCCGTTGATGCTTCGATGGTCACGGCGTGGGCCGAGCGAGTCAGCCGTGCCGCGACGGTGTCGAGAAGAGCAGGTGAGCAATCGATTTCGATGATCGCTGTGACGATGCTGCCCAGCACCTGTGGCCCTGGAGTGACCGTGACCCAGGCCAACGACGATTCGGAGAGTCGATTCCAACGACGGGCGAGAGTCGCGGCGTCGAGTTCGAGTGGTTCGGCCAACGAAAGCCACTTCGATCGCGGTGCGAGCTGGAGCGCATTGATTATCCTCAGATCGATTTCATCTATCCTGCGGCCGTTGCCGGCATCTGGTGCACTCATAACGTCATTATCCGGCATATTGCTGCAAGATTCGGACTATCTGCGACGCTCGACGGATGATCACAGAGGAGAAGTACGCGCTGATCGGAGCGGGCCCGTCTGGATTGGCCGGCGCGCGAAACCTCGATCGGGCCGGGATAGCGTTCGACGGCTTCGAGAGCCACGACGACGTCGGTGGGCTCTGGGACATCGACAACCCGCACAGCACCGTCTACGAGTCGGCGCACCTCATCTCTTCGAAGGGCACCACCGCATTCGCGGAGTTCCCGATGGCTGATTCGGTGGCCGACTACCCGAGCCACGTCGAACTTGCCGATTATTTCCGCGACTACGCCGATACTCACGATCTTCGCAGGCACTTTGCCTTCGGCATTACCGTCGTCGACGTTTCGCCGGTCGATTCGCTATGGCAGGTCACCACGCGCAGTCGCAGCGGTGAGACAACAGTCGCGCGGTATCGAGGCGTGATCATCGCGAACGGAACGCTGTCGAAGCCGAACATGCCGACTTTCCGGGGCGACTTCACCGGCACGTTGATGCACACGAGCCAGTACCGCAGCGCCGAGATCTTCCGCGGGAAGAAGGTACTGGTCATCGGAGCGGGCAACAGTGGATGCGACATCGCCGTCGATGCCGTTCACCAGGCCGAGTGCGTCGACCTGAGCGTTCGGCGAGGCTACTACTTCGTCCCCAAGTATCTGTTCGGCCGACCCTCGGACACCTTGAATCAGGGAAAGCCGTTGCCGCCGTGGATCAAACAACGCGTCGACACCTTGGTACTCAAGCAGTTCACGGGTGATCCGGTGCGGTTCGGATTTCCGGCACCGGACTACAAGATCTACGAATCGCATCCGGTCGTGAACTCGTTGATCCTGCACCACATCGGGCACGGTGATGTGCACGTGCGCGCCGACGTCGACCGGTTCGAGGGGAAGACGGTGCGGTTTGTCGACGGATCGTCTGCCGACTACGACCTCGTTCTCTGCGCCACGGGGTATCACCTCGACTATCCCTTCATCGCGCGCGAGGACTTGGACTGGTCGGGCGCTGCCCCGGACCTGTTCCTCAACGTCGCGAGTCGCCGCCACGACAATCTCTTTGTTCTCGGCATGGTCGAAGCATCCGGTCTCGGGTGGCAGGGCCGTTTCGAGCAGGCCGAGTTGGTGGCCAAATTGATCACCGCACGTACCGAAGCCCCCGCCGCGGCGCGGGAATTCTCGGCGGCGGCGGCCGGTCCTCCTCCCGATCTGTCCGGGGGATACAAGTACCTGAAGTTGGGACGAATGGCCTACTACGTGAACAAGGACGCCTACCGCTCGGCGATCAAGCGGCACATCGGACTGCTTGATGCCGCTCTGACGAAGGGAGGACAGTGATGCCGATCGACGACGTGGTGCTCAACTTCAACCCGGGATCGTTGATGATCCTCAACGCGGTGCTGGCCGCGATCATGCTGGGGATCGCCCTCGACACCTCGGTCGACGACTTTCGTCGTGCGCTCACCAAACCCAAGGCGATGGCGGTGGGTATTGCTGCGCAGTTCCTGCTGTTGCCGGCAGTGACTTTTCTCCTGACGCTGATTCTCTCGCCGGCTCCGTCGGTAGCACTCGGCATGATCCTGGTGGCGTGCTGCCCGCCAGGGAACATCTCGAACGTCCTGACTCACCGGGCGGGCGGCGACGTCGCACTCTCGGTGTCCATGACGGCGGTGTCGAACGTCCTCGCGATCTTCCTCATGCCGCTCAATCTTGCGTTCTGGGGGAGCCGACGCCCGGAGACCGACGCTCTGTTGCAGTCCGTGAACCTGAATGCGCTCGAGATGGTCGCGCAAATCGCCCTGATCATCGGTGTGCCGTTCGTTCTCGGCATCTGGGCGGCACGAAGGTTTCCGGAGATCGCCGCGAAAGCGCAGCCTTGGGTGAAATACGGTTCGTTGGTGGCGTTGTTGATCTTCATCGTCGCGGGGGTGTCGGGGAACGCGTCGTACTTCGTCGACTACATCGGGGTGGTACTGCTCGCGGTCTTCCTGCACGACACGGTTGCCCTAGCACTGGGATACTTCTGCGGCGCCGTCACCGGGTTGAACGAATACAGCCGTCGCGCCGTCTCTTTCGAGGTCGGCATCCGCAATGCCGGGCTGGGGCTTGGCCTGGTGTTCACGTTCTTCGACGGGCTCGGTGGCATGGCCGTCGTGGCCGGCTGGTGGGGGATCTGGGACATCATCGCCGGGTTGGCTCTGGCGACGATCTGGTCCAAGCGACGCGCCCGAAAGGCGGTACCGGCATGACCGTCGCACTCGTCACGGGCGGAAACGGGTTCCTGGGTACCGCTGTCATCGACGCACTGATCGCGCAGGGCATCACCGTCGTCTGTGTCGACCTCACGGTCAAGGACACGCCGGACGATCGCATCCGCCGCGTCAGGGCGGACGTCTGCGACCCCACAGAATTGGGGCGGGTGTTCGGTCAGTACCGACCGAACGTCGTGATCCACCTTGCGTCCATCGTGAATCCCGGCAAGAAAACGACAGCAGAGCAGGAGTACCGCGTCGACGTCGACGGGACACGAAACGTGCTCGCGGCCTGCGTCGAACACGGGGTTGGACGGGTCGTCGTGTCTTCGTCCGGAGCGGCGTACGGCTACCACTCCGACAACCCACCGTGGATCACCGAGGACGTACCTGTCCGAGGCAACGACGAATTCACATACAGTCGCCACAAACGCCTGGTCGAGGAGATGCTCGCCGAATATCGCGTCGAACACCCGGAGTTGGAACAAGTTGTCTTCCGGATCGGCACGATCTTGGGCGAGAGCGTCGACAATCAGATCACCGCGTTGTTCGATCGCCGCAAGCTGCTCAAGGTTGCCGGGAGCGACAGCCCCTTCGTCTTCGTCTGGCACACCGATGTCGCGGGCGCTTTTGCGGAGGCCGTGACCGGAAACCAAGTGGGCATCTTCAATGTCGCGGGCGACGGCGTGCTGACCGTCGACGAGTTGGCTTCCCGGATGGGCAAGAGCACGGTGACGCTTCCTGCATGGTTGTTGCGAGGCGTTCTACGCGTCGGACGGCGATTGGGCGTAACGGAACACGGTCCGGAGCGCGTCGGATTTCTCCAGTACCGACCGGTTCTCGACAATCGGCGGCTCAAGGAACAGTTCGGATACGTCCCCGAATATTCGAGCGAGGAAGCGTTTGCCGCGTATCTCGCGTCACGCTGACCCCTTCGACGGACGGTCGTGGAAGGATCGGAATTGTCCGTCGGCGTTTTCGAGAAGGGACTGACAGTGTCACGAAATGATGGGTCCGAACATGATGGGTCCGTGCACCAGGTAGTCGAGGCCGCCAGTGCACTCGACGACAAGGACTTCCTCGCGGTCGTCCGCGCAGTGGTCGAGCGTCGTCCGAGTTTGTCGGTCCTTCTTTCCGTGGTGGACACCGCTGCCGCGAGCCTCGAGCCGCACCGTGTAGAGGACGACAACACGATCACCGACGCCGAAGAAGTCGAACTGCCCGACACCGTTGTGGAGGTCGACGAGATCATCGACGTCCCGGTGGTACTTGCGACCGACCCGAGAATTCCCGAACCCGACTACACCGAAGGGGGAGTCCCCACTTTCGACCGTGTTCGGGAGAAGATAGAGGGGCGCTTCGGTACTTCCATAGGTTCGGCCGAATTGGCACACGAGAGTCCTGCCGGAAAGTCCGTGGACGAGCAGTGGGACGAGCGCCAGAAGGCCGCAAAAGCCAAGCTCGAGGAGATCCGGCGATCCATGGGTAAGTAATTATGCATTCCGATGCACAATGATGCATACTGTGTGACATGACTGAAGGTGGTACGACCGAGAACACACGCAAGCCGATCAGAGTCGCCGTTGCCGGCGCCAGTGGGTACGCCGGTGGTGAGGTTCTGCGTCTGCTCCTCGGGCACCCCTCCTATGTCGACGGCAGTCTGGTGATCGGTTCGCTGACCGCCGGTGGCAACGCCGGTTCGACGCTCGGTGAGCATCATCCGCACTTGCTCCCACTCTCGTCGCGGGTACTCGAAGAGACCACTGTCGAAATCCTCTCGGGTCACGACGTTGTCTTCCTCGGTCTCCCGCACGGAAATTCGGCTCAGTACGCCAAGTTGCTACCCGAATCGACGGTCATCATCGACTGCGGCGCGGACTTCCGGCTGCAGAATCCCGCAGCCTGGGAGAAGTACTACAAGAGTACTCATGCCGGTACCTGGCCCTACGGTCTTCCTGAATTGCCCGGTGCCCGTGAGAAATTGGTAGGCGCAACCCGCATTGCCGTTCCGGGCTGCTACCCGACGGCTGCGAGCCTCGCGCTGGCCCCCGCCGTTGCCGCGGGGATCGTGGACTCACACGTGAACGTGGTTGCGGTCAGTGGCACTTCGGGCGCCGGCCGGGCACCGAAGGCTGATCTGCTGGGTTCCGAGGTCATGGGCTCCGTCCGTGCGTACGGTGTCGGAGGTGTCCATCGCCACACCCCTGAGATCATTCAGAATCTTTCGGCCGCAGGCGGCAAGGACATCAGTGTTTCCTTCACTCCAGTCCTCGCGCCCATGCCGCGCGGCATCCTCGCGACCTGCACGGCAGCCACCACGGCCACCGAAGAGCAAGCGCGCGAAATCTACGACAAGGCATACAACGACGAGCCGTTCATCCACGTACTGCCTGCCGGAGTCTTCCCGCAGACCGGTGCCGTGATCGGATCCAATGCCGTACAGATCGGGGTCACCGTTGACGCCGACGCCGGTCAGCTCGTTGTCATCTCGGCAATCGACAATCTCACCAAGGGCACCGCCGGTGGCGCGGTGCAATCGATGAATCTCGCCCTTGGCCTACCCGAGACCGCAGGTCTCTCTACCGTGGGAGTAGCTCCGTGAGCACCGACAATCCGCAGCAGATCGACAACGCAACCGAGCCTGACGCGACCGTTGCAGACGTGGTTCACGTCGCCGGGGGACGTCTGCTCCGCACGCAGGGCGTCACCGCACCTGCCGGATTCCGCGGTGCCGGAATTGCTGCCGGTATCAAGAAGAGTGGCAAGTCGGACCTCGCATTGGTGCTCAACGAGGGACCCGATCTGGCCGCTGCCGGCGTCTTCACCCTGAACAAGGTCAAGGCAGCTCCGGTGCTCTGGTCTCAGCAGGTCCTGACGACGGGCAAGCTGCGCGCGGTGGTCCTCAACTCGGGCGGCGCGAACGCCTGCACGGGCGCGGGTGGATTCCAGGATGCACACAAGACTGCCGAGGAAGTTGCTTCGGCACTGAGTAATTGGGGCACCGAGACGGGCGCGATCGAGGTCGCTGTCTGTTCGACCGGACTTATCGGTGACCGCTTGCCCATGGACAAGCTGATCCCCGGTGTCACCGAGGTGGTGCACGAACTCGCTGGCGGAATCTCCGGCGGCACCGACGCGGCATACGCGATCATGACCACCGATACCGTGCCGAAGCAGGCGTCGCTGCACCACGCGAACAAATGGAACGTCGGCGGAATGGCCAAGGGCGCAGGCATGCTCGCGCCTGCGCTGGCCACGATGCTGTGCGTCGTCACGACCGATGCTGTCGCAACGGCGGATCAGCTCGATACCGCTCTGCGCGCCGCCACCCACCTGAGCTTCGATCGCCTCGACGTCGACGGCGCCACGTCCACCAACGACACAGTGCTCCTGTTGGCTTCCGGCGCCAGCGGTGTCACGCCGACGCAGGACGAACTGAACGCCGCAGTGCTGGCCGTGTGTGATGATCTCGCGGATCAGTTGATGGCAGACGCCGAGGGTGTCACTAAGCGGGTCAAGGTGACGGTTCGCGGCGCGGCGTCCGAGTCCGATGCGTTGATCGGCGCCCGGACCATCGCCCGCGACAGCCTGGTCAAGACAGCGCTTTTCGGTTCCGATCCCAATTGGGGTCGCGTTCTCGCCGCAGTGGGTATCGCTCCCATCGAGCTCGATCCCGATCGAATCAGTGTGTCCTTCAACGGGAGTCCCGTCTGCATCGACGGCGTCGGTGCTCCGGGGGCGCGTGAGGTGGACCTGAGTGGGATCGACATCGAACTCGACATCGATCTGGGAATCGGCAACGAGTCCGTGAGCATTCGCACCACGGACCTCTCGCATGCTTACGTCGAAGAGAACTCGGCGTATTCGTCATGACCGAGACGTATCCCGTGATCAGCGAGCATCAGAAGGCGCATGTCCTCGCCGACGCGCTGCCGTGGCTGCAGCGATTCCGAGACAAGGTGGTCGTGGTCAAGTACGGCGGAAACGCCATGATCGACGAGACGCTCAAAACGGCATTTGCCGCCGACATGGCGTTCCTGCGGACTGTCGGCATCCATCCCGTCGTCGTGCACGGCGGTGGCCCGCAGATCAACGCGATGCTGGCGCGCCTTGGCATGAAGGGTGAGTTCCGCGGTGGTTTCCGGGTCACGACGCCCGAGGTGATGGACGTCGTGCGGATGGTGCTTTTCGGTCAGGTCGGCCGTGAACTCGTCGGCTTGATCAACGCGCACGGTCCGTACGCGGTCGGTATCTCCGGTGAAGATGCGCACCTGTTCACCGCTACTCGACGCACTGTTGCGGTCGAGGGGGAGCAGACCGACATCGGGCTGGTCGGGGACGTCACCACCGTGAACCCAGACGCGGTACTCGATCTCATTGCGGCAGGACGTATTCCGGTGGTCTCGACCATCGCGCCCGACGCCGACGGCGTCGTCCACAACATCAACGCCGATACCGCTGCTGCCGCACTGGCCGAGGCGATCGGTGCCGAGAAGCTCGTTGTCCTCACCGACGTCGAGGGCCTGTACACCGATTGGCCGGACCGAGCCTCGCTGGCCACCGAGATCGACACCGACGACCTGGCCCAGTTGTTGCCGAGTCTCGACGCCGGCATGGTGCCCAAGATGGAGGCCTGCCTTCGCGCGGTGCGCGGAGGTGTGCCGTCGGCGCACGTGATCGACGGTCGGCTCGAACATTCAGTCCTACTCGAACTTTTCACCGGTGAAGGAATCGGCACGATGGTCGTGCCGGGTCCCTCCGTCGCCGGTCCCCAGCAGGGAGCTAGCTCATGAGCACGATCGATCTGCAGCAGCGGTGGTCCGCTTCGCTGATGAACAATTACGGCGTACCCCGGGTTGCTCTCGTCCGCGGTGACGGCGCCGTACTCACCGACGCCGACGGCAAGCAGTACGTCGACTTCCTGGCCGGAATCGCCGTCAACATCCTCGGACACGGACATCCGGCCGTCGTCGAAGCCGTCACTACTCAGTTGTCGACACTCGGCCACGTGTCCAACCTGTACGCCAGCGAGCCGGTCGTCGAGTTGGCGGAGCAGTTGCTCGCTCATCTCGGCAACGTCACCGGGCGCGCGTTCTTCTGCAACTCCGGTACCGAGGCGAACGAGGCTGCCTTCAAGCTCGCTCGCGCCACCGGCCGGAAGAAGATCATCGCAGCCGAAGGCTCCTTCCACGGTCGCACGATGGGCGCACTCGCTCTGACGGGTCAGCCGGCCAAGCGGGCGCCGTTCGAACCGATGCCCGCCGGTGTCGAGTTCGTGCCGTACGGCGACGTCGAGGCACTCGAGCAGGCCGTCGATTCCGACACCGCCGCTGTGTTCCTCGAACCGATCATGGGTGAGGGCGGCGTCGTGGTGCCACCCGAGGGATACCTCGTCGAGGCTCGGCGGATCACCGCCGAGCGCGGTGCACTTCTCGTGCTCGACGAAGTGCAGACCGGCATCGGCCGGACCGGCTGGTTCTACGCCCATCAGGCAGTCGGCATCGTGCCGGACGTCATCACCCTCGCGAAGGGACTCGGTGGCGGAATGCCGATCGGCGCCTGCATCGCGACCGGGGCAACGGCCGAGTTGTTCGGACCGGGTAAGCACGGTACGACGTTCGGTGGCAATCCGGTGTGTGCTGCGGCGGCACTTGCCGTGCTGAAAACCATTGCAGCGGAAGACCTGATCTCACGCGCCGACAGTTTGGGTAAATCCATCTCGGCGGGCATCGAAGATCTAGGCCATCCGTTGGTCGACTACGTACGGGGATCAGGACTGTTGCTGGGTGTCGTGCTGACCGAGGACGTCGCGCCGGCGGTGGAAAACGCAGCGCGCGAAGCCGGGTACCTTGTGAATGCAGCGCAACCCGGAGTGATCCGGTTGGCGCCGCCGCTCATCCTCACGGACGAGCAGGCCGAAACCTTCGTGGCAGCACTACCTGCCATCTTCGACAGCGCACTATCGGCTGACCAGCCGGGGGAGAAGTGACTACCGTGGTGAAACACTTTCTCAGGGACGACGATCTGACTCCTGCGCAGCAGGCCGAAGTTCTCGAACTCGCAGCGATTCTCAAGAAGGACCCGTTCGCTCGGCGTCCGCTCGAGGGTCCCCGCGGAGTCGGTGTCATCTTCGAGAAGAACTCGACGCGTACACGTTTCTCGTTCGAGATGGGCATCGCACAGATGGGCGGCCACGCTGTCGTCGTAGACGGGCGCAGCACTCAACTCGGTCGTGAAGAGACCTTGGCGGACACCGGACGCGTTCTCTCCCGCTACGTCGACGCCGTCGTGTGGCGCACGTTCGGCCAGAAGCGCCTGGAGCAAATGGCTACGGGCGCAACGATTCCCATCGTCAATGCATTGTCCGACGAATTTCATCCCTGTCAGGTTCTGGCCGATCTGCAAACGCTGATCGAACAGAAGGGTGAGCTCAAGGGGCTGAAGCTGACCTACCTGGGCGACGGCGCCAACAACATGGCTCACTCGCTGATGCTCGGCGGAGTGACCGCAGGCATCGACGTCACCATCGCAAGCCCCGCCGGCTTCGAACCGGCGGACTGGGTCGTGGCAGCAGCACGCAAACGCGCCGAGGAAACCGGCGCGACCATCACCCTGACGCAGGACCCACAGGCCGGCGTCGTCGGCGCCGACGCGTTGGTCACCGACACCTGGACCTCGATGGGTCAGGAGAACGACGGGCTCGATCGCGTCGGACCTTTCCGTCCGTTCCAGATCAACAAGGAGCTGCTCGCAAAGGCAGATCCGAAGGCCGTCGTCCTGCACTGCCTGCCCGCGCATCGCGGCGAAGAAGTCACCGACGAGGTTCTCGACGGACCCCAGAGCGTCGTCTGGGACGAGGCGGAGAACCGTCTGCACGCCCAGAAGGCGCTGCTCGTGTGGCTGTTGGAACAGCGAACCCAACTGGACCAGGCGTGAGCGTCGCTCCCACTCGGGCCGGTCGCCAGTCGCGCATCATCGCGCTGCTGGCGGCGCACCCCGTCCGAAGTCAGACGGAGCTGGCGGCGTTGCTCGGTGCCGAGGGCATCGAAGCGACGCAGGCCACTCTCTCTCGTGACCTCGAAGAGTTGGGAGCGGTGAAACTGCGCGCCGCCGACGGCGGCGCCGGTGTTTACGTGGTGCCGGAGGACGGGAACCCGGTACGCGGTGTGTCCGGCGGTACCGACCGTCTCTCACGGCTGTTGGGTGAGCTGTTGGTCTCCACCGATTTCAGCGGCAACATGGCGATTCTCCGGACACCGCCGGGGGCCGCGCACTACCTCGCGAGCGCACTGGATCGGTCCTCGATGCCGGACATCGTGGGCACGATCGCCGGAGATGACACCATCTTCGTGGTGGCCCGGGAACCGCTTTCCGGAGCGGAACTCGCGGCCATGATCGAATCGCTCGCCTGACCCCTTATTCTTTGATAGAGATTTTCAACCGAAGGAGCACAAAAACCATGGCCGATCGCGTCGTACTCGCCTACTCGGGCGGGCTGGACACTTCTGTTGCCATCAGTTGGATCGGTAAGGAGACGGGCGCTGAAGTTGTCGCCGTCGCCATCGATCTGGGGCAGGGTGGCGAGGACATGGAGGTCGTGCGTCAGCGCGCGATCGACTGCGGCGCAGTCGAATCCGTTGTCGTCGACGCCCGCGACGAGTTCGCGGACGAATACTGCCTGCCGACCATCGCGGCTAACGCCCTGTACATGGACCGCTACCCGCTGGTCTCGGCCATCAGCCGTCCGCTGATCGTCAAGCACATCGTCGAAGCTGCACGCTCGCACGGCGGCACCATCGTCTCGCACGGTTGCACCGGTAAGGGCAACGACCAGGTTCGCTTCGAGGTCGGATTCGGCGCCCTCGCACCCGACCTTCAGGTCATCGCACCGGTCCGCGACTACGCCTGGACCCGCGAGAAGGCCATCGCCTTCGCCGAAGAGAACAACATCCCGATCAACGTCTCCAAGAAGTCGCCGTTCTCGATCGACCAGAACGTCTGGGGCCGCGCCGTCGAGACCGGATTCCTCGAGGATCTGTGGAACGCGCCGACGAAGGACGTCTACGACTACACCCAGGACCCGACGGTCAACTGGAACGCACCCGACGAGCTCATCATCAGCTTCGACAAGGGCCGCCCGGTCGCCATCGACGGCCGCCCGGTGTCGGTTCTCGAAGCCATTCAGGAACTGAACAAGCGCGCAGGCGCTCAGGGCGTCGGCCGTCTCGACGTCGTCGAGGACCGTCTCGTGGGCATCAAGAGCCGTGAGATCTACGAAGCTCCCGGCGCCATGGTTCTCATCACCGCGCACCAGGAACTCGAACACGTCACCCTCGAACGCGAACTCGGTCGCTACAAGCGTCAGATGGAGCAGCGTTGGTCCGAGCTGGTCTACGACGGCCTCTGGTTCTCGCCCCTCAAGGACGCACTGGACACGTTCGTCAACAAGACGCAGGAACGCGTCACCGGCGACATTCGTCTCTTCCTGCACGGTGGAGCCATCACCGTCAACGGTCGTCGTAGCCCGGAGTCGCTCTACGACTTCAACCTCGCGACGTACGACGAGGGCGACAGCTTCGACCAGTCCGCATCGAAGGGCTTCGTCGAGATCCACGGTCTGTCGTCGAAGGTCGCCGCGAAGCGCGATCTGGGACTCTGAGCCATGACGGCTCGCGGTGACGGAGACGCTCAAAAACACGGCACCAACGAAGGTGCGCTGTGGGGCGGGCGGTTCGAGTCCGGACCGGCCGCTGCCATGGCGGCGCTGAGCAAGTCGACTCACTTCGACTGGGTCCTCGCTCCGTACGACGTGCGGGCGTCGCAGGCGCATGCGCGTGTGCTGAACAAGGCAGGTCTGCTCAGCGAAGCCGACCTCGCGACGATGCTCGACGGTCTCGACCGTCTGGCGGCAGATGTCGCCAGTGGCGCCTTCGGGCCCAGTGATTCGGACGAGGACGTACACGGCGCACTCGAGCGTGGTCTGATCGAGCGCGTCGGGCCTGAGGTCGGTGGACGCCTGCGTGCCGGTCGTTCACGTAACGACCAGGTGGCCACGCTGTTCCGCATGTGGCTTCGCGATGCAGTCCGCCGCATCTCCACCGGAGTTCTCGACGTGGCCGACGCATTGGCGACTCAGGCCGGGGCGCATCCGGATGCCGTGATGCCGGGCAAGACGCACCTGCAGGCGGCTCAGCCGGTCCTGTTGGCGCATCACCTGCTCGCTCACGCACATCCACTGTTGCGGGACGTGCAGCGCCTTCGCGACTTCGACGTGCGAGCTGCGGTGTCCCCGTACGGTTCCGGTGCACTGGCCGGTTCCTCGCTCGGTCTCGACCCCGAAGCCATTGCAGCGGAATTGAAGTTCGACAGCTCGGCCGAGAACTCGATCGACGCAACGGCTTCGCGTGATTTTGCGGCCGAGGCAGCGTTCGTGCTTGCGATGATCGGTGTCGATCTCTCCCGTATGGCGGAAGAGATCATCATCTGGAGCACACCGGAGTTCGGCTACATCACGCTTGCCGACGCGTGGTCGACGGGATCGTCGATCATGCCGCAGAAGAAGAATCCGGATGTCTCGGAACTGACGCGCGGTAAGTCGGGTCGTTTGATCGGCAACCTGACCGGATTGTTGGCGACGCTCAAGGCTCAGCCGCTGGCGTACAACCGCGATCTGCAAGAGGACAAGGAACCGGTTTTCGACTCGGTTGCGCAGCTCGAGATGCTGCTCCCGGCCATCACCGGTCTGGTGCAGACGCTCGAGTTCCACACCGAGCGCATGGCGGAACTAGCTCCGGCAGGGTTCACGTTGGCCACCGACATCGCGGAGTGGATGGTGCGTCAGGGCGTGCCGTTCCGGGTTGCCCACGAGGCTGCCGGAGCGTGCGTGCGTGTCGCCGAAGCACGAGGGGTCGGACTCGAAGATCTCACTGACGAGGAGCTGGCCGGCGTCGACAGCGCGCTGACACCCGCTGTTCGTGAGGTGCTGACAGTCGAGGGTTCCATCGCTTCGCGCAACGCGCGAGGCGGCACCGCGGGGGTGCGGGTTGCCGAGCAGCTGGACGGAGTCAAAGCAGTGGCGCAGTCACTGCGGGAATGGACCCTGTGACCTCGCGGTCACGAGTGTTGTCGCTCTCTTTTCGGCAGTAGTCCTTCGGTCGTACGCGGTCAGGTAGCAGAATTTGCTCCCTGACCGCGTACGCGTATTCGTCGTCAGTAGGCTTGTCGCGCGCGGGAAAAATGAGACTGACGTCACATGGTGAGTAACTTGGGAGTGAAATGGTGGGATTGAATTCCAAGTCTGTGCTGGGCCCGATTCGTCGGGTGGTTGCGACAGCACAAAACGGCCTCGAGGTCGTCCGGTTGGGTGGGCTGGAAACGGATGCGACCACGTCGCCGTTCGAGATCGTCGAACGCGCAGCGATGTATCGGCTACGGCGCTACTTCCCGGACAGTGACCCGGAAACCGTCGGCGCACCGATCTTGCTGATCCCGCCGATGATGATGTCGGCGAACGTGTACGACGTGACCCGTGACCAGGGCGCTGTGGGAATTCTGCACGAGATGGGCCTTGATCCCTGGGTCGTCGATTTCGGTTCGCCCGACTCCGAAGAGGGCGGTTGGGATCGTAACCTCGCCGATCACATCATCGCTCTCAGCGACATCGTCGATCACATCCACCGTCACACCGGAAAAGATGTTCACATCTCCGGTTATTCGCAGGGTGGCATGTTCGCCTATCAGGCTGCCGCGTATCGGCGTAGTCGAAACATCGCCAGCGTCATCACCTTCGGCAGTCCGGTCGACACACTCGCCGCGCTACCCTTCGGCATCCCGGCGGGATTGGCAACCAAGGGTGCAGATTTCCTCGCCGATCACGTCTTCAATCGCCTGGCGGTCACCGGGTGGATGGCCCGTACCGGGTTCCAGTTGCTCGATCCCGTGAAGACGCTGAAGATGCGCGTCGACTTTCTGCTTCAACTGCACGACCGTGAGGCGTTGCTTCCGCGGGAGCAGCAACGCCGCTTCCTCGCGACCGAGGGTTGGGTCGCGTGGTCGGGGCCCGCGGTAGCCGAACTGCTCAAGCAGTTCATCGTGCACAACCGAATGATGACCGGTGGGTTCGTCATCAAGGATCAATTGGTCTCGCTCGCCGAGATCACCTGCCCCATCCTGGCATTCGTCGGCGAGGTCGACGACATCGGCCAGCCGCAAGCGGTTCGAGGCATCAGTCAAGCCGCTCCGCGGGCGAAGGTCTACGAATCTACCTTGCGTGCAGGTCATTTCGGTTTGGTTGTCGGTTCCACCGCGGCCAATCACACCTGGCCGACCACCGGTGAATTCGTGCAGTGGACCGAGACGGGTGGACCCCTCCCGGACCGTATCGCGAACATGGTCTACGGCGCCGACCTCGAAGACCAGACCGGTGTGTCGATCAGCAATCGGATCATCCACACCGTCGCCTCGGTCGCTGAAGTAGGTGCAGGAGTCACCAAGGGAATCAGTGACCTTGCCGCCGGTGCGTTGCGCGGCACTTTCGAATTGTCGGGAGAAGCGGCACGAGCGTTGCCACGTCTGGCTCGACTCAACCAGATTCAGCCGCACACCAAGATCTCGCTGAGCCAGTTGCTGGCGGAGCAGCGTCGAAAGGCGCCGAACGGCGAGTGCTTCCTCTTCGACAATCGCGTGCACACCTATGAAGCGGTCAACGCGCGTATCGACAATGTCGTGCGTGGATTGATCTCCGTGGGAGTGCGTCCGGCAGCGCATGTCGGTGTCCTGATGGAGACCCGCCCCAGCGCACTCGCGGCCATCGCGGCCCTGTCGCGACTTGGTGCCGTCGCGGTCATGCTTCCGCCAGGCTCCGACATCACGGCGGCGGTCAAGCTGGGGTCGGTCGATCGGATCATCACCGATCCGGAAAACGTCGATGCTGCAGTGGTTACCGGTCGGCCGGTACTGGTGCTCGGCGGCGGCGATGCCCGTGGCCTCGAGGTGGATCCGTCACACGACGTGATCGATCTCGAACAAATCGATCCGACGAAGGTCAATCTGCCCGGGTGGTACCGACCGGATCCCGGTGTCGCCCGCGAACTCGCCTTCATCATCTTTGCGGAATCCGGCGGTGTGCTCGAGGCCAAGCAGATCACCAACTACCGGTGGGCACTGTCGGCCTTCGGCACGGCCACGGCGGCAGATCTCGATCGCGGTGACACCGTGTACTGCCTTGCACCACTCCATCATTCGTCGAGTCTGCTCGCGACCATCGGTGGTGCCATGGCCGGTGGCTCACGCATTGCGCTCTCACGTGGACTGAACCCCGCGAGGTTCGTCGAGGAAATCCACCGCTACGGCGTGACGGTCGTGAGTTACACGTGGTCGATGATGCGCGAGATACTCGACGAGGATCTTCTTCTCATCGACGGTAGTCATCCGGTCCGCCTGTTCATCGGTTCGGGCATGCCCCATGGTCTGTGGAAGCGGACAACGGAGGCGTTCGACCCCGCGCAGGTACTCGAGTTCTATGCGTCGACCGAAGGCGACGTGATTCTTGCCAATGTTGCAGGCTCCAAAGTTGGTTCCAAGGGGCGCCCACTGCCGGGTAGCGCGCAGGTGCGGTTGGCGGCATACGACCCGCTGAGTGGTCGGCTCCTCGAGAACGGAAACGGATTTGTCCGTGAGTGCGCCGAAGACGAGGTCGGATTGCTGCTCGGGCGCGCGGGATTCACCGCCGATCTCTCGGGCGGAGCCATGCGAGGTCTCTTCCAAGCCGGCGATTCGTGGATTCCCACCGAAAATCTCTTCCGCCGGGACGCCGACGGCGACTACTGGCTGATCGACCACAAGAACACGGTCATTTCCACGCTCCGCGGTCCCGTGTTCACCCAGCCAATCGTCGACGCGTTGTCGAGTGTGGCGCGGGTGGATCTTGCCGTTGCATACGGAGTCGGTGACGCGCCGCATCAGCTGGCGGTCGCTGCCGTGACATGGCGTCCGGGACGGCAGTTCCGTTCTGCCGAGCTTGCAGAGGCCCTCTCGCGCATCGCTTTCGACGCTCGTCCGGATATCGTGCACGTGGTTGACGAGATCCCGGTGGGTTCGTCGTACCGTCCGAGCTCCACTGCTTTGGCTGCGGCCGGATTGCCGGCGCCGGGGCCACGGACCTGGTTCCTCGATTCCGAGTCGCAGTCGTACAAGCGGCTGACCAAGGCAATTGCCGCGCAGTTGATGCCGACGAGGGTGAGCACCGGAGCACGGTAGCCTGAGGACATTCTGTTTGATCGGTTCGAGAGGACACACGTGGCTATTGATTCGACGTTGCTCAGCATTTTGGCCTGCCCCCAGGACAAAGGCCCGCTGCTGCTGGTCGGGGACGAGTTGCTCTACAACCCGCGCCTGCGGCGTGCCTACCCGATCGAGAACGGCATTCCCGTTCTGTTGATCGACGAGGCACGCGATGTAGCGGACGACGAACACGAGAAGTTGCTCGCGCGGGCTGAAGGCTAGATCGGTAATTCACCGGTCAGGTACCGCTGGAGGTTCGGCGCCACCAGCGGTACCAACGCGTCAACGCTCAATGATGCGAGTGGTTCGAGTCCGAGCACATATCGCGTGACAAGCAGTCCGGCCATCTGAGAGGCCACCAATTCCGCTCTGATCAAGCCGGTACCAGGTGGTGTGTCCACCCGCGGAATGATGTCGCGCAATACGACATCGAGCAGAAAGCTCTGGATCAACTGCGATCCGTCGCCGGAAATGGCTGATCGAAAAGCCGCCAGAATCGCCGGCTGGTGTTCCGAATCCCATAGCCCGATCACCGCCCGGAGAAGGCTTTCGCCGAGGTTTTCGGTCGGGGAGGTGTGAACCGGTCCCAGTACCTTTGCTGGATCGATCGGTAGCGCGATCGCAGCGGTGAACAACTGCTCCTTGCTCCCGAAATGGTGATGAATCATAGCCGGATCGACATCAGCGGCCGCAGCTATCGATCGAACGGTTGTTCGTCGAAAACCGTTCTGGGAGAACGCCCGTCGCGCCGAATCGAGGATCTGCGCGCGAGTCTCCGACTTGCCCGGTCGTCGCCCCGAACGAATCGGTACCGGACTCGTGTCCTTGTCGGTCATGGAGTGCGGCGATCGAGTGTGGCCGCGGCCAGCGATAGCGCGGCGGCGGCGAAGCCCGCCATGACGGCGAGATCACGCCACATCTGACCCGTCGCGTCGGCATGCATTGACACTTGCTGAAGTGCGTCGACGGCGTAGCTCAAGGGGAGGACGTTGCTGATCCATTCGAGCCAGGTCGGCAATTGGTCGCGCGGTACCAGGAGTCCGCAGAGGAAGAGCTGTGGAACCACAACTACCGGCATGAATTGCACCGCTTGGAACTCGGTCTTCGCGAATGCGCTGGCCAACAGGCCTAGCGCAACGCCCAGTATTGCGCCGAGAACTGCAATGACGATGACCCAGGCAAGACTGCCGGCGATGGTGAGTCCGAGGAATCCGAAAGCAACCGCGCACGCGAGGGCTGCCTGGGCGGCGGCGGAGAGCGAAAATGCCGCCCCGTATCCGGCGAGAAGGTCGAGTTTGCCCATCGGTGTGGTGAGCAGGCGTTCGAGGGTTCCTGAACTGCGTTCGCGCTGCATGGCGATGGACGTGACCAGGAACATCACCACAAACGGCAAGATTCCCAACATCGTGATCGCCACTCGTTGGAAGAGCGAAACCTGGCCGGGTGGCGTGGGTACGTCTTGGTAGAGGAAATACAGCAAAATCATCAACAACGACGGGACCAACAAGATCATGGCCACCGTGCGATGGTCCTGGCGGAGCTGAAGCAGAATGCGGACGGTCGTAGCACCGAAGATCCTGATGCTCATGATATTTCGCCTCCGACGGGTGAAGTCCGAATCAGCTCGAGAAAGGCGTCCTCTAGGCGTTCACATCTGGTTTTGGCGCGCAATTCATCGGGTGTGAGTTGAGCGAGGAGATGCCCGTCTCGCATCAGGATCAGCTCAGCGCAGTGGTCGGCCTCATCCATGACGTGGCTGGAGACCACCAGGGTGGTTCCGCTGCGAGCAAGGTCGGCAAATCGTTCCCACAGTTCGACACGAAGCACCGGATCGAGGCCGACGGTCGGTTCGTCGAGGATCAACACATCAGGTGACGCCACCAACGCGCAAGCCAGCGAGACTCGCCCGCGTTGACCACCAGACAGATCGGCGGCGGTCTGGTCGGCGTATCGGCTCAATCCGACGGCGTCGACCGCTGCTGCGACGTCTGCGCCGGATTTTCCGTACAGAGCGCCAAAATACTGAACATTTCGCGTGACCGTCAGGTCGCCGTACACACTGGGGGATTGGGTGACGTACCCGATCCGACGGCGAAGGGCAACGGAACCGGCGCGATCTCCCAGGACTCTGACCTCACCACTTTCGACGATCTGCGTTCCGACTATCGCGCGCATGAGGGTTGTCTTGCCGCAACCGGAGGGTCCGAGCAGTCCGGTGATCGATCCCGCCGAAACCTGCAGGTCAAGCGAGTGGAGTACTTCGTGTTTGCCGCGAATGACTCGGAGTCCGCGGATGTCTATTGCCGGCGTTGTGGTCACGGTTCGCCTCGTTTCAATAATTCATCACTTGTTGAATTATGCGACTCGGCCGACCGGCGAGTCAACGGTGTGGGCACAATCGAAGGGTGAGTATCGAGACCTTGGTAAATGTGAAAAACCCGTTGGAAGCGGGCTTGGCGGTTCTCGGCTCGACCCTGATCGTCGACGAGGTCGCTCTGAGAATTGTCGAGGTGGAGGCTTACGGCGGGGAGAAGGACGGGCCCTGGCCGGATCCGGCAGCGCATTCGTATCGGGGGCAAACGCCGCGAAACAGCGTGATGTTCGGGCGGGCGGGGCGTCTGTACGTCTACCGCAGCTACGGAATGCACTTTTGCATGAACATCTCGTACGGCCCGGATGGTGTCGCGGGCGGTGTTCTGCTCCGAGCCGCCGAAATCGAAGCCGGCCACGATGTGGTGTCCGCAAGGAGATCGCCGGACCGGCCGTCTCACCAATGGGCCAGAGGGCCGGGTAATCTCGGCGCTTCCGCCGCAATCACGCTGGGGGACAACGGAACAGACGTGTTCGACCCGGCGTCGCGGATTCGGCTCGAATTGGGGGAGTCGAAGGAATGGGTGAGCGGACCGCGGGTGGGTGTCAGCACCGCGGCGGAGGTCCCGTGGCGCCTCTGGATTCCGGACTCCCCGGCGGTGTCCGCGTATCGCCGAAGCCCGCGAGCGCCGGTCATTTCGTGAAGATGGGATGATCGAGTCCGTGACTGAGAATATTCTCGACGAACTGACCTGGCGCGGGCTGATCGCCCAATCAACCGATCTCGACGCTTTGCGTAAAGATCTCGAGGCCGGACCGGTCACGTTGTATGCGGGCTTCGACCCGACAGGACCGAGCCTGCACGCAGGTCACCTGGTTCCGCTCCTCGCGCTCAAGCGGTTTCAGCGCGCCGGCAACCGCCCGATCGTTCTTGCCGGCGGTGCAACGGGCCTGATCGGAGACCCCCGTGACGTCGGGGAACGGACGATGAACTCCGCCGATACCGTCGCGGACTGGGCAGGTCGCATCCGTGGTCAGCTCGAAAGATTCGTGGATTTCGACGATTCGCCGACGAGCGCGGTCATCGAGAACAACATGAACTGGACCGGCAAGATGTCGGCCATCGACTTCCTGCGTGATGTCGGTAAACACTTCTCCGTGAACGTCATGCTTGCGCGTGACACCGTGAAGCGTCGTCTCGAGTCGGACGGGATGTCGTACACCGAGTTCAGCTACATGCTGCTCCAGGCCAACGACTACCTGCACTTGCGACGCGATCTCGGCTGCACTCTGCAGGTCGGCGGGTCCGATCAGTGGGGCAACATCATTGCCGGCGTCGAACTCAACCGTCGTGTCGACGGTGAGAGCGTTCATGCAATGACGGTTCCGCTGGTGACCTCGGCCGATGGCAAAAAGTTCGGAAAGTCGACCGGTGGCGGAAGTTTGTGGCTCGACCCCGAGATGACCAGCCCGTACGCCTGGTACCAGTACTTCGTGAACACTGGCGACGCCGACGTGATCAAGTACCTGCGCTGGTTCACCTTCCTGACTGCGGACGAACTCGCGGAGCTGGAGACTGCAACAGCGGAGCGGCCGCATGCGCGAGAAGCGCAGAAGCGACTTGCCGCGGAGATGACGACCTTGGTTCACGGGGAACACAACACCCGTGCTGTCGAGCTCGCCAGTCAGGCGTTGTTCGGCAAGGCGGAGCTGGCGGAACTCGACGAGTCGACGCTAGCCGCGGCGCTGAAAGAAGCATCGGTCAGCGAATTGGCGCCGGGGGAGCCGCGCACGATCATCGATCTCCTCGTGACGAGCGGCTTGTGCGAGAGCAAGGGGGCCGCTCGACGCGCCGTGAAAGAGGGCGGTGCTTCGGTGAACAACCAGAAGGTGTCGGCCGACGACTGGGAGCCCACCGCATCCGATCTGCTTCACGGCAGCTGGTTGGTCGTCCGGCGCGGAAAGCGCAACTTCGCCGGCGTGAGAATCCTTCCAAACTGACGTGTGTGGGGTCACAGTTGTCTTGCGGGGCTCCTGTGGCCGCTGGTGGCCCGCCTCCGGGCGGGCTACCAGCGGATTTAACCTGTCGAACATCTGCGACCTGCACGTTTGACGCTCAGTTTTCATTCGCGTAACTTTGTCCAAGTCAGAGCGACACGGACACCAACCCCGACCGACAGGCCGGGGAAACGCGGTTGGACGAAGTCGGAGACAATCACGCTCAGCGGGAACTTGCTTCCCTGGAGCGAACAAGCTAAGATTGTAACCCTTGCCCCGGAGCTTTCAACCTGGTTGAAGTGATGGTGTGTGCGTGTTCTTTGAGAACTCAACAGTGTGTCGATGAATGTCAGTGCCAAATTTTTTTGGTACTTCGCATGTCGGATGATGTTCCGGGCCTTCGGGTTTCGGTTCTGATGTTCGGGGTGTGAGTATTTTTCGTCGGTGATTGTTCATTCTTCCGTCTGAATGGTTGCCGACACATTTTTTGCTAGTTGAGTTTTTTTGCTAGTGATTTGACTCTTTTTGTCTATGACTGATTAGCCGGCCTTCGGGTTGGTGATATCTAGAGTCTTCAACGGAGAGTTTGATCCTGGCTCAGGACGAACGCTGGCGGCGTGCTTAACACATGCAAGTCGAGCGGTAAGGCCTTTCGGGGTACACGAGCGGCGAACGGGTGAGTAACACGTGGGTGATCTGCCCTGCACTTCGGGATAAGCCTGGGAAACTGGGTCTAATACCGGATATGACCTCCTATCGCATGGTGGGTGGTGGAAAGATTTATCGGTGCAGGATGGGCCCGCGGCCTATCAGCTTGTTGGTGGGGTAATGGCCTACCAAGGCGACGACGGGTAGCCGACCTGAGAGGGTGACCGGCCACACTGGGACTGAGACACGGCCCAGACTCCTACGGGAGGCAGCAGTGGGGAATATTGCACAATGGGCGAAAGCCTGATGCAGCGACGCCGCGTGAGGGATGACGGCCTTCGGGTTGTAAACCTCTTTCAGCAGGGACGAAGCGCAAGTGACGGTACCTGCAGAAGAAGCACCGGCTAACTACGTGCCAGCAGCCGCGGTAATACGTAGGGTGCAAGCGTTGTCCGGAATTACTGGGCGTAAAGAGTTCGTAGGCGGTTTGTCGCGTCGTTTGTGAAAACCAGCAGCTCAACTGCTGGCTTGCAGGCGATACGGGCAGACTTGAGTACTGCAGGGGAGACTGGAATTCCTGGTGTAGCGGTGAAATGCGCAGATATCAGGAGGAACACCGGTGGCGAAGGCGGGTCTCTGGGCAGTAACTGACGCTGAGGAACGAAAGCGTGGGTAGCGAACAGGATTAGATACCCTGGTAGTCCACGCCGTAAACGGTGGGCGCTAGGTGTGGGTTCCTTCCACGGAATCCGTGCCGTAGCTAACGCATTAAGCGCCCCGCCTGGGGAGTACGGCCGCAAGGCTAAAACTCAAAGGAATTGACGGGGGCCCGCACAAGCGGCGGAGCATGTGGATTAATTCGATGCAACGCGAAGAACCTTACCTGGGTTTGACATATACCGGAAAGCTGCAGAGATGTGGCCCCCCTTGTGGTCGGTATACAGGTGGTGCATGGCTGTCGTCAGCTCGTGTCGTGAGATGTTGGGTTAAGTCCCGCAACGAGCGCAACCCCTATCTTATGTTGCCAGCACGTTATGGTGGGGACTCGTAAGAGACTGCCGGGGTCAACTCGGAGGAAGGTGGGGACGACGTCAAGTCATCATGCCCCTTATGTCCAGGGCTTCACACATGCTACAATGGCCAGTACAGAGGGCTGCGAGACCGTGAGGTGGAGCGAATCCCTTAAAGCTGGTCTCAGTTCGGATCGGGGTCTGCAACTCGACCCCGTGAAGTCGGAGTCGCTAGTAATCGCAGATCAGCAACGCTGCGGTGAATACGTTCCCGGGCCTTGTACACACCGCCCGTCACGTCATGAAAGTCGGTAACACCCGAAGCCGGTGGCTTAACCCCTTGTGGGAGGGAGCCGTCGAAGGTGGGATCGGCGATTGGGACGAAGTCGTAACAAGGTAGCCGTACCGGAAGGTGCGGCTGGATCACCTCCTTTCTAAGGAGCATCTCTTTCGCTCGCTGCACACAGGTGTGGTTGAGGAAAGCAGAGGCCATTTCGTTCCCGTATGTGGAACGGTGGTTGCTCATGGGTGGACGCTGACAAGCATTCGTTTTCGTTACTGCCGGCCTCAGTGCTGGTGGGAGAACAAATTATATCGGCATACTGTTGGGTCCTGAGAGAACACGCGAGTGTTTCCTCGAAGGAAGTAACGACAATGTTCAGGCGCGGTCATACCGCAAGAATTTTTTTCTTGTTGGTGTCTGCTTGGAGCCTGAGTGTTGTGTGTTGTTTGAGAACTGCACAGTGGACGCGAGCATCTTTGTTGTAAGTAATGAAGAGCGTACGGTGGATGCCTTGGCACCAGGAGCCGATGAAGGACGTAGGAGGCTGCGATAAGCCTCGGGGAGCTGTCAACCGAGCTGTGATCCGAGGATGTCCGAATGGGGAAACCCAGCACGAGTGATGTCGTGTTACCCGCGCCTGAATATATAGGGCGTGTGGAGGGAACGTGGGGAAGTGAAACATCTCAGTACCCACAGGAAGAGAAAACAACCGTGATTCCGTGAGTAGTGGCGAGCGAAAGCGGAAGAGGCTAAACCATGGGTGTGTGATAGCCGGCAGGTGTTGCATTCGTGGGGTTGTGGGGTTCATTTTGTCTGTTCTGCCGAGCAGGCCAACAGTAAGAAATCACAGGGTTAGTGGAAGTGGTCTGGAACGGCCTGTCGTAGAGGGTGAGAATCCCGTACACGAAAACTTTGTGACTGTTGTAATGGAAACCCAAGTAGCACCGGGCCCGTGAAATCTGGTGTGAATCTGTCGGGACCACCCGATAAGCCTGAATACTCCCTGGTGACCGATAGCGGACTAGTACCGTGAGGGAAAGGTGAAAAGTACCCCGGGAGGGGAGTGAAATAGTACCTGAAACCGTGCGCTTACAATCCGTCAGAGCCTTCGAGCAGTTTACTGCTGGGGGTGATGGCGTGCCTTTTGAAGAATGAGCCTGCGAGTTAGTGGCATGTCGCGAGGTTAACCCGTGTGGGGTAGCCGTAGCGAAAGCGAGTCCGAATAGGGCGATCGTAGTGGCATGCTCTAGACCCGAAGCGGAGTGATCTACCCATGGCCAGGTTGAAGCGACGGTAAGACGTCGTGGAGGACCGAACCCACTTAGGTTGAAAACTGAGGGGATGAGTTGTGGGTAGGGGTGAAAGGCCAATCAAACTCCGTGATAGCTGGTTCTCCCCGAAATGCATTTAGGTGCAGCGTCGCGTGTTTCTCACCGGAGGTAGAGCTACTGGATGGTCTAGGGGGCCCACAAGCTTACCGAAATCAGCCAAACTCCGAATGCCGGTGAGTGAGAGCGCGGCAGTGAGACTGCGGGCGATAAGGTTCGTAGTCGAGAGGGAAACAGCCCAGATCGCCAGCTAAGGTCCCTAAGCGTGTACTAAGTGGAAAAGGATGTGGGGTCGCGAAGACAACCAGGAGGTTGGCTTAGAAGCAGCCACCCTTGAAAGAGTGCGTAATAGCTCACTGGTCAAGTGATCCTGCGCCGACAATGTAGCGGGGCTCAAGTACACCACCGAAGCTGCGGCATTCACGCAATAGCCCCCAGTTGATCCAAGGATTTTCTGGCAGGTGTGTGGATGGGTAGGGGAGCGTCGTGTGGCCATGGAAGCGGCAGGGTGACCTAGCCGTGGAGGCCACACGAGTGAGAATGCAGGCATGAGTAGCGAAAGACGAGTGAGAAACTCGTCCGCCGAATGACCAAGGGTTCCTGGGCCAGGTTAATCCGCCCAGGGTGAGTCGGGACCTAAGACGAGGCCGACAGGCGTAGCCGATGGACAACGGGTTGATATTCCCGTACCCGTGTGAACGCGCCCATGGTGAATCAGTGATACTAACCATCCTGAAGCCACGAGAAGACCTTCGGGTCTCGAGTTGGTGGATGCATGGGACCTGATCTGGTAGTAGCCAAGCGATGGGGTGACGCAGGAAGGTAGCTGAGCCAGTCAGTGGTAATACTGGTGTAAGCGTGTAGGGCGTGACCTAGGCAAATCCGGGTCGCACATAGCCTGAGACGTGATGCGTAGCCGATTGAGGCGAATTCAGTGATCCTATGCTGCCGAGAAAAGCCTCTAGCGAGCTTTCACACGGCCCGTACCCCAAACCGACACAGGTGGTCAGGTAGAGAATACTAAGGCGATCGAGATAACTATGGTTAAGGAACTCGGCAAAATGCCCCCGTAACTTCGGGAGAAGGGGGGCCCTGTCTGGTGACGACATTTACTGTCTGAGCTGGGTGGGGCCGCAGAGACCAGTGAGAAGCGACTGTTTACTAAAAACACAGGTCCGTGCGAAGTCGTAAGACGATGTATACGGACTGACGCCTGCCCGGTGCTGGAAGGTTAAGAGGACCGGTTAGTTCTTCGGAGCGAAGCTGAGAATTTAAGCCCCAGTAAACGGCGGTGGTAACTATAACCATCCTAAGGTAGCGAAATTCCTTGTCGGGTAAGTTCCGACCTGCACGAATGGCGTAACGACTTCTCAGCTGTCTCAACCGTAGACTCGGCGAAATTGCATTACGAGTAAAGATGCTCGTTACGCGCGGCAGGACGAAAAGACCCCGGGACCTTCACTACAGCTTGGTATTGGTGTTCGGTTCGGTTTGTGTAGGATAGGTGGGAGACTGTGAAACGGTGACGCCAGTTATCGTGGAGTCGTTGTTGAAATACCACTCTGATCGAATTGGACCTCTAACCTCGGACCATGATCTGGTTCAGGGACAGTGCCTGGTGGGTAGTTTAACTGGGGCGGTTGCCTCCCAAAATGTAACGGAGGCGCCCAAAGGTTCCCTCAGCCTGGTTGGCAATCAGGTGTCGAGTGCAAGTGCACAAGGGAGCTTGACTGTGAGACTGACAGGTCGAGCAGGGACGAAAGTCGGGACTAGTGATCCGGCACCGGCAAGTGGAAGCGGTGTCGCTCAACGGATAAAAGGTACCCCGGGGATAACAGGCTGATCTTCCCCAAGAGTCCATATCGACGGGATGGTTTGGCACCTCGATGTCGGCTCGTCGCATCCTGGGGCTGGAGTAGGTCCCAAGGGTTGGGCTGTTCGCCCATTAAAGCGGCACGCGAGCTGGGTTTAGAACGTCGTGAGACAGTTCGGTCTCTATCCGCCGCGCGCGTTAGAAACTTGAGGAAGGCTGTCCCTAGTACGAGAGGACCGGGACGGACGAACCTCTGGTGTGCCAGTTGTTCCGCCAGGAGCACCGCTGGTTAGCTACGTTCGGAAGGGATAACCGCTGAAAGCATCTAAGCGGGAAGCCTGTTCCAAGATGAGGTTTCTCACCCCCTCGAGGGGGTAAGGCCCCCGGCAGACCACCGGGTTGATAGGCCAGAACTGGAAGTGCAGTAATGCATGCAGGTGACTGGTACTAATAGGCCGAGGACTTACCACAAAGAAGCTACGCGTCCACTGTGCGGTATCTGAAACAACACACAGATACTGATGAGAAACCCTGTTTTCTCCATCCCCCAACACCAGAAACTGGTGTTGACGGGTGGTGAAACCAGGTGATCAGAAGAAGGTTACTGTGACAGTTTCATAGAGTTACGGCGGTCATAGCGAAGGGGAAACGCCCGGTCCCATTCCGAACCCGGAAGCTAAGCCCTTCAGCGCCGATGGTACTGCACTCGACAGGGTGTGGGAGAGTAGGACACCGCCGAACACCCGTTAACCGAAAGGGGACCCAACATATTGGGTCCCCTTTCGTGCGTTGTATGAGAGGAATGACTGTGTCGGAGAATGGCGACGAGCGTCGGTCCTTCCGTGGGGGAGGAGCGCCTCGATCAGGTGGCCCCCGTCGTGACAACGACGGGCGTGGATCACGCGGCGCTGCAGGCGGAGACCGCCGCGGTGGTGCCGGAGACAACAACCGTGGCGGTGCTGGAAACAGTAACCGCGGCGGCGGATTCAACGGCGGACAGCGTCGCGGCGGCGAGGGTGGGTTCACCCCTCGTGGACGCGATGGCGACCGCAACCGTCAGCAAGCACGACCTGACGAACCGGATTTGCCCGACAACGTAGAGCCCACGGAGTTGGACCCGGCCGTTCGTCGGGATCTGCTCAGCCTCGACAAGGACAACGCCAACACGGTTGCGCGTCACCTCGTCATGGCGGGCAAGCTCGTCGACGAAGATCCGGAACTCGCACTGCTCCACGCTCGCGCTGCCCGTCAGCGCGCCGGCCGAATTGCGGTCGTTCGTGAAGCTGCCGGAATCACCGCGTACCACGCCGGTGAATGGGCTGAAGCTCTCTCCGAGCTTCGTGCTGCCCGTCGAATGGCTGGCGGACCGGGTCTGATCGCTGTCATGGCCGACTGCGAACGCGGTTTGGGTCGACCCGAACGCGCGATCGAGCTCGGCCGTAGCGACGAGGCTGCCCTGCTTTCGGGCGACGAGGCGTCTGAGTTGAGGATCGTCGTCGCGGGCGCCCGCATGGATCTCGGTCAGTTCGACCAGGCAGTTGTCACACTGCAGACCAAGGATCTGGACGCAGCGCGTACCGGTGAAGCTGCGGCTCGGCTGTTCTACGCCTACGCCGATGCCCTCGTTGCAGCTGGTCGTGTCGAAGACGGACTGAAATGGTTCCTCAACGCTGCAGCTGCTGACCTCGAGGGTGACACGGATGCTGAAGAACGGGTGGCCGAGTTGACCGGAGAAGATCAGTGACCGTGCTTCGTACTCAGTACGACGTACTTTTGCTCGATCTCGATGGCACTCTGTACGCCGGAGCTCATGCGATTCCCGGCACCCAGGCCGCTCTCGGTCAGGGCACGCAGGCCTTGTACTACGTGACCAACAATGCGAGTCGCTCGCCTTCGGCAGTGTCGGCGCATCTGACCGAACTCGGTTTCGATTCCGAAGACGATCGTGTCGTCACCAGTTCTCAGACGGCAGTGCGTCTGCTGTCGGAGCGTCTCGAACCCGGTGCCGCTGTGCTCGTCGTCGGTACCGACGCATTGGCCGACGAGGTGACGCGCGTCGGGTTGCTTCCGGTGCGCGAATTCGCGGATTCTCCGGTTGCTGTCGTTCAAGGACATTCGACGGAGACCAACTGGTCGATCCTTGCCGAGGCGTGCTTGGCGATCCGGGCCGGTGCGCTGTGGGTAGCGGCAAACCTGGACACAACACTGCCGTCGGAGCGGGGTTTGGTGCTGGGCAACGGCTCGATGGTGGCAGCTCTACGCGCTGCGACCAAGCAGGAACCGTTGGTGGCAGGTAAGCCTGCTGCACCGCTGATGGAGGACGCGCTCGCTCGCAGCGGGTGCTCGCGTCCACTGGTGGTCGGTGATCGTTTGGACACCGATATCGAAGGCGCACAAGCTGTTTCGATCGACTCGTTGTTGGTTCTCACCGGTGTGAGCACGCCGGGTGACGTACTGCGGGCTCCGGTTGAGCAGCGCCCCACCTACATTGCAGCAACTCTGGATTCGCTCAATCAGCCGGCCGTCGAATCGCTGGTCGGTGCGGACTCCAAGTGGTCTGTCTCCGTGAACGGGTCGGCGCTGGTTGTCGACGGCCCGGTTGTCGGGGACGAGATGTCGCTTCTACGCGCGGTTGCGCCTGTCGCATGGGCTAATCCGTCGTTCCGGACCCTGGAAGCGTCGGATGCCGGCGTGGCGGATCTGTTTGCATCCTGGCTCGTCTGATCTCTCGCAAATGTGTTCGACTCGCGGGGGTGCGGGTGTATGCGTAACCGAGAGTCATGCACTAACGTTGTGCCCGATGAGCACGCCGACACCGCACCCCGGAAACACGAGTAACGGATCTCCGTTGCCCGGGCCACGCCCTTCCGTCGATCCGGAACGCATACGTTCTGACGTCGACGGTTTGCTGGCGCGCCTGGGCGGCATCGAACAGGATCCGAACGATCAGCACGGAGCAGGTGTGATTCCGCAGAAGGCACAATTTTTGGAACAGGCACACGAGGTGCTCGTCCAGGCACTCGCCTCTGTGGACAGGGCTTGACGTGGCACGTAGAGCACGGGTGGACGCCGAACTTGTCCGTCGCGGACTCGCACGGTCACGAGATCATGCGCAAGAACTGATTTCCGCCGGGCGAGTTCTCATCTCGGGAGCCGTTGCGACCAAGCCTGCGACGGCGATCGAAGCCGGAACGCCACTTCGGGTCGTCGAGGTGGAGCAGGAAGTTTCGTGGGCGTCGCGAGGTGCTCACAAACTGATCGGCGCACTCGACGCCTTCGGTGCCGAAGGATTGACGGTCGAAGGTCGCCGTTGCCTCGACGCCGGCGCATCCACCGGTGGGTTCACCGATGTTCTGCTGACGCGTGGTGCGAAGGAAGTTGTCGCAGTCGACGTCGGCTACGGACAACTGGTGTGGCGCCTGCAGTCCGATGACCGGGTGCACGTCATCGACCGAACCAATGTTCGTGCAATTGATGCAGAGACCATCGGCGGAACTGTCGATCTCGTTGTCGCGGACTTGTCGTTCATTTCTCTCAAACTTGTACTCGGGGCGTTTGTCGCCTGTACTGCTGACGGCGCGGACCTGGTTCCGATGGTCAAGCCTCAGTTCGAGGTGGGCAAGGACCGCGTCGGTGCCGGTGGCGTCGTACGAGATCCGGAATTGCGAATCTCGGCTGTGCTCGACGTGTCGGAGGCTGCTGCAAAGGTAGGTCTGCGGACGTTAGGTGTTGTGGCCAGCCCATTGCCCGGTCCGTCGGGAAATGTCGAGTATTTCCTGTGGCTTCGAAAGACAGGTTCGCCCGGTGATCACGAGCCGGACACCGAGGGAATTCCTTCGGTGGAGGACATGATTCGCAAGGCTGTAGAGGAAGGGCCCCAGTGAACGCGGTCACGAACGGCGAGTCGCGCGAGATCCTTCTTGTCGCACACCCTGGTCGACGTGACATCACGGAAACCGCCAAACGAGTCGGGAAGATTTTCGAACGGGCGGGAATCGGGCTGCGAGTCCTCGTCGACGAAGCAGACAGCTCGCGCATCGAAGCAATGACGGAACCCGCGGGCTTCTCTGCGCCGGGTCTCGACGTCACGGTTGTTCATCCCGGCCCTGATGCTGCCGTCGGATGCGAGTTGGTTCTGGTTCTCGGTGGTGACGGCACATTTCTGCGCGCCGCCGAACTCGCTCAAGAAGCGTCCATTCCGGTACTGGGCATCAACCTCGGACGGATCGGATTTCTGGCAGAGACCGAGGCCGAGCATCTCGACGAGGCTCTCGCACAGGTAGTTCGCAAGGAATATCGCGTCGAGTCCCGTATGACACTCGACGTTGTGATTCGGGTGGACGACGAGATCATCGATCGCGGGTGGGCGCTCAACGAGGCCAGTATCGAGAATCGTTCGCGTTTGGGAGTTCTCGAAGTTGTCCTCGAAGTCGACGGCCGACCGGTGTCTGCCTTCGGTTGCGACGGTGTTCTCGTGTCCACTCCTACAGGCTCGACCGCTTATGCCTTTTCCGCAGGCGGCCCTGTCGTGTGGCCAGAACTCGAAGCTTTGCTCGTCGTACCCAGCAACGCGCATGCGCTGTTCGCGCGGCCGTTGGTCACCAGCCCGAATTCGATCATCGCGGTGGAGACCGTCGCCGGTAGCCACGACGGCCTGGTCTTCTGCGACGGTCGTCGTACGTTGGAACTGCCTGCCGGCGCTCGCGTCGAGATCGTTCGCGGCGCCACTCCCGTCAAGTGGGTCCGGTTGGACTCTGCGCCCTTCGCTGATCGGATGGTTCGCAAGTTCGAGCTTCCGGTTACCGGATGGCGAGGAAGGAAGCCTTAATCGTGCTCGCAGAGATCCGTATCGACAGTCTTGGTGTGATCTCCGAGGCCAGCGCCCAGTTCCACGAGGGCCTGACCGTCCTGACCGGTGAAACCGGCGCAGGTAAAACGATGGTCGTCACCAGCTTGCACCTCCTCAGCGGAGCGCGAGCCGATGCCGGGCGGGTGCGGTTGGGCGCGTCGCGAGCCGTCGTCGAAGGACGATTCATCGCCGACGACGTCTCACCGGCCACCGAGCGTGAGATCGTCCGAATCCTGGAATCGTCCGGCGCCGAGCGCGACGAGGACGGGACCATCATCGCCGTCCGGACAGTCGGCAGCGACGGCCGCTCACGGGCTCATCTCGGCGGACGAAGCGTGCCGGCGGGAGTTCTCTCCGAATTCACGGATCCACTTCTGACTGTCCACGGACAGAACGATCAGCTGCGATTGCTTCGTCCCGACCAGCAACGCAATGCGCTGGACCGCTTCGGGGACAAGGCAATCGGAACGCTGCTGACGAGGTACCGCAAACACCGTCGTGAATGGCTAGATGCTCGTTCGGAGTTGATCGAACGCACGTCGAAGGCTCGTGAACTGGCGCAAGAAGCAGATCAGTTGACCTTCGCGCTCAACGAAATCGACGGCGTGGCACCCGAGCCAGGCGAGGACACGGCAATCGTTGCCGAAGTTCGTCGACTCAGTGAACTCGATTCGCTCCGCTCGGCTGCGGAAGAGGCGCACGCTGCGCTCGCCGGTAGTGACGACATGGCCAGCGGCGACGTCGGGGTCATGCCGGCGCTAGACCTGATGTCCGAAGCGCGGGCGCGTATCGAGTCGGTCACCGACGCAGATCTGGACGGCCTCGGTTCCCGGTTGGCCGACGCTATTGCCGTCGTCACCGATGTTGCCGGTGACCTGAACACCTATCTGTCCGGGCTGCCCGCAGACCCGGGTGCGCTGGACTCTTTGCTGTCGCGGCAATCGGAACTGAAGACTCTGACTCGCAAGTACGCCGCCGATGTCGACGGTGTTCTCGAATGGGCAGATACCGCTCGCGCTCGTCTGTCCAAACTCGACGTGTCGTCGGATGCGTTGTCGCTGTTGGCCAAGCAGGTCGAGGAGACGGCTGGCCTCACCGCGGAAGCCGCCACAAAGCTGAGCGCCGCCAGAGTCAAGGCAGCGGCAAAGCTCGCCAAAGCCGTCAGCGCGGAACTCGCCGGTCTGGCGATGGGACGTGCGGGTCTCGAGGTGACTGTGCGTTCTCAGCCTGCGGGCCCGCAGGACTCGGCGCCGCTCAGCGTCGGGGGAGTAGACCTTCATGCCGGGTCTGCCGGCGTCGACGAGGTGGAATTTCGTCTGTCTGCGCACAGCGGGGCACCGTCACTTCCGATCAGTAAGAGCGCTTCCGGTGGCGAGCTGTCACGCGTCATGCTGGCGCTCGAGGTTGTTCTCGCTGGTAGCGACACCGGTGCGACGATGGTTTTCGACGAAGTGGACGCGGGGGTCGGTGGTCGCGCTGCTGTCGAGATCGGCCGCCGATTGGCGAAACTTGCTCGTACGCATCAGGTTATCGTCGTCACCCACCTTCCGCAGGTTGCTGCGTTTGCCGACACCCACCTCGTGGTGGACAAGGTCGACGACAAAGGCGGCGTGGTGAGCAGTGGCGTGCGGACCTTGTCGGATTCGGATCGGGTGGTCGAATTGGCCCGTATGTTGGCAGGGCTGGACGACACCGAGACCGGTCGTGCGCACGCCGAAGAACTGCTCGAGATCGCGAATGCGGCCCGCGTCACAGATTGAAGGTTCTGTGGTGTTGGTGTGACTGATGTGGTAGTTGTCGGCGCGCCTCCACCGGTCAACGCGGTTTCAGGTTCATCATCGAAGCCATGAAGATGCCCGGATTGCTCTCACGTAACACCGAATCCTTGCCTGGGATCAGTGGCATCGCCAGGGCCGATCGGAACACGGCGAAGCTTCTACGCCGCGTCGGTCCTGGAGACATCGTGATCCTCGACGAAGTCGACATCGATCGCCGGACCGCCGATGCTCTGGTGAAAGCCGGAGTCATGGCCGTGGTCAACGCGTCGCCGTCGATTTCGGGGCGGTACCCCAACCTCGGACCGGAAGTGATCGTCGCCAACGACATCGTTCTGATCGATGCCGTAGACGGTGACGTCTTCAAGAACGTCAAGGACGGCAGCAAGATCCGCCTGCACGAGGGCGAGATCTTCAACGGCGAGAAGAGCCTCGTCAAGGGCGAAGAGCAGACCGAGGCCGAGATCTCCGATCGGATGATCGAGGCCAAGACCGGCCTGGTCGATCACCTGGAAGCGTTCTCGGGTAACACCATCGAGTTCATCCGCACCGAAAGTCCTTTGCTGATCGACGGAATCGGTGTTCCGGACATCGACATCGACTTGAAGGATCGCCACGTCGTGGTCGTCTCCGACGGACCCGAACACGAGGCCGATCTGAAGAACCTCAAGCCCTTCATCAAGGAGTATTCGCCGATCCTGATCGGTGTCGGTGCAGGTGCGGACGTGTTGAGCAAGGCCGGATACCGCCCCGATCTGATCGTGGGCGACCCGGAAGAGATCACCAGTTCCACCCTCAAGTCCGGCGCGGAAGTTGTTCTGCCCGCAGACCAGGACGGTCATGCGGCGGGGCTTTCCCGAATCCAGGATCTCGGGATCGGGGCGATGACGTTCCCGGCGACCTGCTCACCGACCGACCTTGCGTTGCTGCTCGCCGATCACCACGGAGCTTCACTGATCGTGACGGTCGGCAACGTGGTGTCCTTGGACGAGTTCTTCGACCGTGGGCGTCGTGAAAGCAATCCGTCGGCGTTCATGACTCGGCTCAAGGTGGGACCGAAACTGGTCGACGCCAAGGCTGTGGCAACGCTGTATCGAAGTCGAGTGTCCGGCGGCGCGATCGCGCTCCTGGTGCTCGCCGCCCTGGTGGCAGTGATCGTCGCCCTGGTCGTGTCCAATGCCGGTAGTGAAGTTCTCGACTGGGCAATCGCAACGTGGAACAGCTTCGCGCTGTGGGTTCAGGGGCTCTTCAAGTGATTTCGATGCGTCAACATGCAATTTCCATAGCGGCAATCTTCCTGGCACTCGCGATCGGCGTGGTGCTCGGTTCCGGAATGCTGTCCAGTGGATTGCTTTCGGGTCTGCGCGACGACAAGGCGGACCTGCAGAACGAGATCGAAGACCTCAATCAACAGTCCAATCAGCTTCAGCAGCAACTCAATTCCGCGGACGGCTTCGATGCTGCTGTCGGCGGTCGCGTCGTGCGTGACAGTCTCGCTGGTCGCACCGTCGTCGTCATCACGGCACCGGACGCCGATCCCGGTGATCTCGACGGTGTCAACCGACTCGTCACTGCCGCCGGTGGCGCCGTGACCGGACGCGTCTCGCTCACCGATTCGTTTGTCGACGCCACGGGCGGTGACCGCTTGCGGACCGTCGTCACCAATGTCATCCCTGCGGGCATCACACTCAAGACCGGTGCGGTCGATCAGGGCAGTCTCGCGGGTGATCTGCTCGGTTCGGTTCTGCTTCTCAACGGGCAGAACAGCGAGCCGCAGAGCACTCCGGACGAGATGAATCTCGCGCTCGACTCGCTGCGTAGCGCCGGTTTCATCAGCTACGACGACGGAGCGGTCAAGCCGGCTCAACTCGCGGTGGTTCTCACCGGCGACAACAAGAGTGAATCCGACGCAGCCACGGGTAACCGCGGCGCCGTCATCGCCCGGTTCGCCGGTGCTCTCGACGGACGCGGCGCAGGAACGATTCTCGCGGGCCGGCCTGGCTCGGCCGAGGGCAGTGGTCCGGTTGCCGTTGCTCGTGCGGACGCGGCGCTCTCAGCGGGCTTGACGACCATCGACAACATCGATCGGGAGTCGGGCAAGATCACCACGCCGTTGGCGCTGCAGGAACAGTTGAACGGCGGCGCCGGCCGCTACGGCACGGGACCGGGAGCGGCGGCGGTCACCGTCGGCGCACCCACCAACTGAACACCCCGGTATTGATACGCCGGTCACATCGGGGGCGGAAAGTCGGCGCGTTGTAGGCACCGACCCCCGATAGGTGTTACCGTGAAATCCCGTGGGTCGGCAGGCCCCAGCATGCTTCATCAGACCAAGCCCTGCACAGTCGTCACGGGAGCCCCTTTGCCACAGTCACGCACTAACACGCGTACCGCCACCAAGCACATCTTCGTCAGCGGAGGTGTAGCTTCCTCGCTCGGCAAAGGTTTGACCGCCTCGAGCCTGGGACAGTTGTTGACCGCGCGGGGAATGCGCGTGACCATGCAGAAGCTCGATCCCTATCTCAATGTGGATCCGGGCACCATGAACCCCTTCCAGCACGGCGAGGTCTTCGTTACCGAAGACGGTGCCGAGACCGACCTCGACGTCGGACACTACGAGCGGTTCCTCGACCGTGACCTCTCCGGCCAGGCGAACGTCACCACCGGCCAGGTCTACTCGACGGTCATCGCCAAGGAACGCCGCGGCGAGTACCTCGGCGACACCGTTCAGGTCATCCCGCACATCACCGACGAGATCAAGCGTCGCATCCTCGAGATGAGCGGTCCGGATCTGCAGGGACACCGCCCGGACGTCGTGATCACCGAAATCGGTGGCACCGTCGGCGACATCGAATCGCAGCCCTTCCTCGAAGCCGCTCGCCAGGTCCGCCACGACGTCGGCCGCGACAACGTCTTCTTCCTGCACGTCTCCCTCGTGCCGTACCTCGGCCCCTCCGGAGAACTCAAGACCAAGCCCACGCAGCACTCGGTTGCGTCGTTGCGCAGCATCGGCATTCAGCCCGACGCGCTGATCCTTCGTTGCGATCGTGACGTTCCGCAGGGCCTCAAGAACAAGATCGCCCTGATGTGCGACGTGGACGTCGACGCCTGCATCTCGACGCCCGACGCTCCCTCGATCTACGACATCCCGAAGGTTCTGCACCGTGAGGGCCTCGACGCCTACGTCGTTCGCCAGCTCGGTCTCCCGTTCCGCGACGTCGACTGGACCGTGTGGGGCAACCTCCTCGATCGTGTTCACCAGCCGCGTGAGACCGTGCGGGTCGCGTTGGTCGGCAAGTACGTCGACCTGCCCGACGCATACCTCTCCGTCACCGAGGCACTGCGCGCCGGTGGATTCGCGAACCGGTCCAAGGTCGAGATCTCCTGGGTCCCGTCGGACGCCTGTGAGACCGAAGCCGGAGCGCAGGCCGCTCTCGGTGACGTCGACGGTGTTCTGATCCCCGGCGGCTTCGGCATCCGCGGCATCGAAGGCAAGCTCGGCGCGATCCGTTTCGCACGTTCGCGCAAGCTGCCGCTGCTGGGTCTGTGCCTGGGTCTGCAGTGCGTCGTCATCGAAGCTGCTCGTAGCGTCGGCCTCGACGATGCCAACTCGGCCGAGTTCGAGCCGGACACCAAGCATCCGGTTATCTCCACGATGGCTGATCAGGAAGACGTCATCGCCGGTGACGCCGACCTCGGTGGCACCATGCGTCTGGGTGCTTACCCGGCTGTGCTGACCAAGGGTTCCGTCGTCGCTCAGGCCTACGGAACCGAGGACGTTTCCGAGCGTCACCGTCACCGTTACGAGGTCAACAACACCTACCGCGACCGGATTGCCAAGTCCGGCTTGCAGTTCAGCGGAACCTCACCGGACGGTCATCTGGTCGAGTTCGTCGAGTACCCGCGTGAGCAGCATCCGTTCTTCGTTGCCACCCAGGCACACCCGGAGCTCAAGAGCCGCCCGACGCGCCCGCACCCGCTGTTCGCGGCCTTCGTCGAAGCAGCGTTGACGTACAAGCTCGAAGAGCGCCTGCCCGTCGACGTCCACGGTGACGAGAAGATCGACACCGCCGCCACCGAGACGGCGCTCGACGCTGCAGTCGAGAACGTGGAAAAGGTCTAGCCACACATGAGCGATCCCGGTCGGCACGAATTCGACACCCTCGGCTCCAAGACGGTCTACACCGGCGCGATTATCGCATTGCGCGTCGACACCGTTGCGATGCCTGGTGGTCAGCGTGCCGATCGGGAAGTCGTCGAACACCACGGCGCCGTTGCCGTCGTGGCACTGGACGAGCACGACAACCTGGTGCTGATTCACCAGTACCGTCACCCGCTCGGGCACCGGTTGTGGGAAATCCCTGCCGGTCTGCTCGACGCTGCGGGGGAGAGCCCGGTCGAGGCGGCAGCGCGCGAGCTGGGCGAAGAAACCGGACTCGGCGCCGATCGGTGGTCGGTGCTGGTCGATGTCGCTCTCTCACCCGGGTTCACGGACGAGGCGGTTCGCGTCTTCCTCGCCGAGGGGTTGCGCGAGGTGGAGCGCGACGATCCCGAACACGAAGAAGCCGATCTCGAGATTTCGCGGGTTCCGCTCGCCGACGCCGTCGACATGGCGCTACGCGGCGACATCGTCAATGCCACAGCGGTATCAGGCATTCTCGCGATCGCCACCGCACGCGCGACGGGAAAGCCGCTACGCCCCGCCGACGCACCGTGGCCCGATCGTCCTCGCGCATTCGGAGAACGCAAGTCGCGAGCCTGAAGTGCTTGCCCGACAGGTGGACTCGTATCTCGATCATCTAGCGGTCGAGCGAGGATCTGCGCGCAATACTCTACTTTCCTATCGCCGCGACCTGAATCGGTACGCGGAGTACCTGCACGGACGCGGCATCGACGACGTCGCGGGCGTGACGGAGAACGACGTCACCGAATTCGTGACACATCTGCGCCTGGGTGACAAAGATTCCGGCGTCGTACCATTGGCGGCCAGTTCGGCAGCACGCACCCTGATCGCGGTTCGCGGATTCCACAAGTTTTCCGCCGCCGAAGGTCTGGTCAGCGTCGACGTGGCCCGAACGGTCAAGCCGCCGACGCCCGGACGCAAGCTGCCCAAGGCCCTGCCTCTCGACGACGTGATCGCCCTGCTCGACGCTTCGGGTGGCGGTGCGGCCGGTGACGGGCCCCGCGACCTGCGGGATCGCGCTCTGCTCGAGCTCCTGTACTCGACCGGAGCGCGAATCACCGAGGCGATCGATCTGGACGTCGACGACATCGATACCGAAACTCGTTCCGTGCTGCTCAAGGGCAAGGGCGGCAAGCAGCGGATCGTCCCCGTCGGCAGGCCGGCGATCGCCGCCGTCGACGCGTATCTCGTCCGCGGGCGCCCCAGCCTGGCGACGCGCGGTGTTCCTGCCCTCTTTCTCAACGCGCGCGGTGGACGCCTCTCGCGTCAAAGTGCGTGGCAGATACTTCAGGATGCGGCGGCGTCGGCCGGGATCAAGGCGGACGTCTCACCCCACACGCTCAGGCACTCGTTTGCCACACACCTGCTCGACGGCGGCGCGGACGTACGCGTCGTGCAGGAACTTCTCGGTCACGCTTCGGTAACCACGACGCAGATCTACACGCTGGTCACCGTCACCGCGCTGCGCGAAGTGTGGGCTCAGGCACACCCGCGTGCCCGTTAGGGGTTGGTTGGCTCATGCGTGTCTGCGAGACCATTCGGTGATGTAAGCGGTAGCGTTCAAGGAGCGCGAGCGGCCTCCACCGCAGTTTCGGGGGTTTGCCGGCGCCGAGAGCAACCGCCGAAAGAGTAGGGGAGCATCGGACCGTGTCGACATCGCAGCCACCAGCGGCGGAGTCCGCGCCGCCGCATGTCAATGCCCAACTCTTCGAGCGCGTGAACGAATCAGCACCAGCTGTACCCTCCGAACCAGAGGCGATGTTCGAAATAGATACGACGCCAGTAGCCTCTCCACCTGCGGAAACCCTCACCGTTTCCGCGGAAGAACTCGGCCCGACAGGTCGACCGGTCCGCGAGGTACCCCAACCGACACCGTTGGCGCACCACGGACCCGCGATGATCATCGCGATGTGCAACCAGAAGGGCGGCGTCGGCAAGACGACGTCGACCATCAACCTGGGTGCGTCGTTGGCCGAATACGGTCGCCGAGTGCTCCTGGTGGATCTCGATCCCCAAGGAGCACTGTCTGCCGGACTGGGCGTTCAGCATCACGACCTCGAACTGACCGTCCACAATCTCCTGGTCGAACCACGTGTGTCCATCGACGATGTGCTGATGAGAACCCGAGTCGACGGCCTCGACCTGCTGCCCAGCAACATCGACCTTTCGGCCGCCGAGATCCAATTGGTCACCGAGGTCGGACGTGAGCAGACCTTGGGACGCGTGTTGCACCCTGTTCTCGATCGGTACGACTACGTGCTCATCGACTGCCAGCCGTCGCTTGGCCTGCTCACGGTGAATGCACTGGCCTGCGCCGATTCGGTCATCATTCCGATGGAATGCGAGTACTTCAGCCTGCGCGGCCTGGCACTGCTCAACGACACCGTCGAAAAGGTGCACGATCGTCTCAATCCCAAGCTCGAGTTGGCCGGCATCGTCGTCACGATGTTCGACGCTCGGACCCTGCACGCTCGTGAGGTGATGGCGCGAGTCGTCGAGGTGTTCGGCGACGTCGTCTACGACACGGTGATCAACCGCACCGTCCGATTCCCCGAAACCAGCGTCGCCGGTGAGCCGATCACGACGTGGGCGCCGAAATCGGCTGGGGCCGAGGCATATCGAGCATTGGCCCGCGAGGTCATTCACCGGTCTGGTCGTTAGTGGAACTGATTGCATCGCAAGAAGATTCGGTCGAAGTCGAGCCGGATTCGATCGACCCGAACGTGCCGACCGACGCTCAGACCGCAGCCAAGGCTGCCGGTTTCCGAGTCACTCTCCGGAACTTCGAAGGCCCGTTCGATCTGCTGTTGAACCTGATCAATCAACGACAGCTCGATGTCACCGAAGTCGCCCTGCACACCGTCACTGACGATTTCATCGCATACACCAAGGAACTCGGCAGTGCGATGGGCCTCGATCAGACAACAGAGTTTCTGGTCGTCGCAGCCACTCTTCTGGACCTGAAAGCGGCAAGGCTGTTGCCCGCCGGGCAGGTCGAGGACGCGGAGGATCTGGCGCTTCTCGAAGCCCGCGACCTTCTCTTCGCGCGACTGCTGCAGTACCGGGCGTACAAACAAGTTGCGGCGCTGTTCGGTGAGTTGGAGGAAGCAGCGCTGTGGTGCTATCCGCGCTCGGTTGCCGTCGAGGATCAGTTCACCGAACTCCTGCCCGAGGTGTTGTTGGGCGTCGATCCTCAGCGTTTTGCGGAGATCGCGGCGACGGTGTTCACACCGCGTCCGGTGCCGACGGTGGGCCTCGATCACCTCCATGTGTCCAATATCTCGATACCCGAGCAGGCTGAGCGAATTCTCGAGTTGCTGCGCGAGCGAGGCATAGGGGAGTGGACACCCTTCGGGGACCTCGTTGCCGAGTGTGAGATCACCGTCGAGATAGTCGCAAGATTTCTCGCGTTGCTCGAGTTGTATCGCAGGCAGGTCATTGTGTTCGAGCAACCCGAAGCACTCGGACCGCTGATGGTGAGTTGGACCGGAGACGACCCGGCCGCGCCGGTCACAGAGGAGGACTACGGATGAACGCCGAGCCGACGGAATCAGAGTCTTCGCAGCTAGACGAGATGATCGAGCCTACCGAACACGCCTCGGAGTCCGAAGATTCCGCCCCCGATTTCGAACTCGACGACGATCAACTCGACGCAGTGCTGGAGTCGCTTCTGCTTGTCGTGGATTCGCCGGCCGAAGTGAACCAACTCGCATCTGTCACCGGAACCGCGCCGGAACGAGTCGAAGAACGCCTGACGTCGATGTCGGCCGCATTGACCGCTCGCGGCAGCGGAATGGACCTTCGCTACGCGGGCGACGGATGGCGTCTGTACACGCGACAAGAGTTTGCCCCGTACGTGGAAAAGCTGCTATTGGACGGCGCACGCACCAAATTGACCAGGGCGGCATTGGAAACTTTGGCCGTAGTCGCATACCGTCAACCGTTGACTCGTGCGCGGATCAGTGCGGTACGAGGCGTCAACGTGGACGGGGTGGTACGCACCCTCCTTGCCCGCGGACTGATCGCGGAAGCCGGGCCTGACCCGGACACCAACGCGACACGGTACTCCACGACCGAACTGTTCCTCGAACGGCTCGGCCTGGCCTCGCTCAGCGAGCTCCCGGAGTTGGCCCCGCTCTTGCCTGATGTCGATCTCATCGACGACATCAGCGAAAGCCTGGAATCCGATCCGCGATTTGCGAGAATGAACAAGGCAGACGTGCCCGCTGACGTAGTGGACACCGAAGTCGACGACTGACCGGAATTCCGGCCGTCGTCAGCACCGAGAAAGACCCGACCACGCTCGGGAAACAGTAGAAAACTGACAGGAAAAAAGTGAACAATCCCGCTCGCCGAGATGGCACACCGGACCGTAACAACTCCCGCGACAACCGCGGCGCACGCAGCGATGCACCTCGTGGTGGTCGCAGCGACGCCCCCCGCGGCGCACGTAGCGAAGCGCCCCGTGGTGGACGCAGCAACACTTCCCGCAGTACCTCCGGATACGACCGCAACGCCGGATCCGACCGTCCCCGCACGGACGACCGTCGCGGTGGATTCAATGATGACCGTCGCCCGCCGCGCAGCGATGACCGTCGCCCGCCGCGCAGCGATGACCGTCGCCCCGCACGTACCGACGACCGTCGTGGTGGCTACAACGACGACCGTCGCGGACCGCGCACTGACGACCGCCGCGGACCCCGCAGCGATGACCGCCGTACCCCCCACGTCGACGCCCGTCGCGCACCGCGTGGCGGCGCTGACCGTCGTAGTGACGATCAGCGCGGCGCACGCCCCGATGCTCCTCGCGGCGGCGCATGGTCGAACGCACCTCGTGGGTCCAAGTTCGACGGACCTCCGCGCAAGCGCCCGGCAGCCCCGACACCGCCGGCGACCAACAAGCGTGGCAAGCCGAAGACCGAGAAGCCGCAGCGCGTCGTCTCTCAGAACCCGTTGGTCTCCAACGCCAAGCCGGCGCGTCATCAGCATGCCGAGATCACCAAGCACGACGGCCCGCCGAAGGGCGACGGCGTCCGCTTGCAGAAGGTGCTGGCTCAGGCCGGCGTCGCATCACGCCGTGCAGCTGAAGAGCTGATCGACCAGGGTCGCGTCGAGGTCGACGGCCGCATCGTGGTCGAACAGGGTCTGCGTGTCGACCCCGAGAACGCAGTGGTTCGTGTCGACGGCGTCCGCGTCGTCGTGCAGAAGGACCTCGTCTACCTCGCGATGAACAAGCCGCGTGGCTGGCAGTGCACCATGTCCGACGATCTCGGTCGTCCGTGCGTCGGCGACATCGTCTCCGAGCGCGTTCAGTCGGGTCAGCGACTCTTCCACGTCGGCCGCCTCGACGCCGACACCGAAGGCTTGCTCCTCTTCACCAACGACGGCGATCTGGCTCACCGCCTGATGCACCCGTCGTTCGAGGTTCCGAAGACGTACCTCGCCACGGTTCACGGCGTTGTCGAGCGCAGCACCGGCAAGCAGTTGCGCGACGGTGTCACCCTCGACGACGGTCCGGCCAAGGTGGACGCGTTCACCGTGCTCGAGATCAACGAGGGCAAGACGCTCGTCAAGCTGGTTCTGCACGAGGGTCGTAAGCACATCGTGCGTCGCCTCCTCGATGCCGTCGGTCACCCCGTTGTCCGTCTGGTTCGCACCAACGTCGGAGTTGTCGCCCTCGGCGATCAGCGTCCGGGAACGCAGCGCGTCCTCGGACGTAGCGAGGTCGGTGGACTGTACGAGGCGGTCGGCCTGTGACCGATTCGTCCATGCCGCTGGTAGTCGCTATGGACGGACCGTCCGGAACCGGCAAGTCCAGCGTCTCTCGCGCGTTGGCGCAGCGTTTGGGTGCTCGCTACCTCGACACCGGAGCCATCTACCGGATCGCGACCCTGCACGTGCTGCGTCAGGGAATCGATCTGGCGGATTCCGCCGCGATCACGGCCGCCGTTGCGGCGTTGCCGTGGTCCATCGGTACCGATCCGAGCAGCGAGCAGGTGCATCTCGACGGCGCGGACGTCAGCGAGGAGATCCGCGGCGACGCGGTCACCAAGGCTGTCTCCGCAGTGTCGGCCGTACCCGAGGTTCGCGACCTGCTGGTCGCCACTCAGCGTGAGTTGGCGGCAAGCGCAGACCGGATCGTCGTGGAAGGTCGCGACATCGGAACCGTCGTACTCCCCGATGCAGACGTCAAGATCTTCTTGACCGCATCGGCGGAAACCCGTGCGGCACGGCGCAATACGCAGAACATCGGCCAAGGCCGTGAAGACAATTACGAAGCGGTGCTGGCTGATGTGCAGCGCCGTGACCATCTCGATTCGACTCGGGCAGTGTCGCCGTTGCGCCCTGCCGACGACTCCATTCTGGTGGATACGAGCGAATTGGGAATTGAAGATGTGATCGCCAAGTTGCTGTTGGTGGTCAGCGACAGAACTGGAGCAGTGCAGTGAGCGACGATCTGGTAACCGAATATGCCGGTGACGGAACTTGGTCCGAGGAATCGGAGTGGGATTACGCCGATCTCGAAGCGGACGGCGAAGGCGAAGCGCACATTGCCGTCCCGACCTTGGCTGTTGTCGGTCGACCGAACGTCGGCAAGTCGACGCTCGTCAACCGCATCATCGGCCGTCGTGAAGCGGTAGTCGAAGACATCCCCGGCGTTACCCGTGACCGCGTCTCGTACGAGGCGAACTGGGCCGGACGACGCTTCCTCGTCCAGGACACCGGCGGATGGGAGCCCGACGCAAAGGGTCTTCAGCAGGCGGTCGCACGTCAGGCGGAGTTGGCCATGGGAACGGCTGACGCCATTCTCCTGGTCGTCGACGCTGTTGTCGGCGCTACCGCGACGGACGAAGCTGTTGCTCGCGTGCTTCGCCGCTCGAAGACTCCGGTCATCCTCGTTGCCAACAAGGTGGACGACGGACGCACCGAGTCCGAGGTTGCAGCGCTGTGGTCCTTGGGCCTCGGTCAGCCGTACTCCGTGAGTGCGACGCACGGCCGCGGTACCGGAGACCTGCTCGACGAGGTTCTCGAGAAGCTGCCGGAAACCCCGCGTGAAGGTATCCCCGGCGGCGGTCCGCGTCGTGTTGCTCTCGTCGGAAAGCCGAACGTCGGAAAGTCCAGCTTGCTCAACAAGCTGTCCGGTGACGAGCGGTCCGTCGTGCACAATGTTGCCGGCACCACCGTCGACCCGGTCGACTCCATCGTCGAACTCGGCGGGCGCCCTTGGCGTTTCGTCGACACGGCTGGTCTGCGCAAGCGCGTCAGCCATGCCAGCGGCGCGGAGTTCTATGCGTCGCTGCGTACGAAGAGCGCGATCGAGGCCGCTGAGGTTGCGATCCTGCTGATCGACGCGCACGAGCCGATCACCGAGCAGGACCTGCGTGTTCTGAGCATGGTGGCCGACACGGGTCGTGCATTGGTGATCGCATTCAACAAGTGGGACCTCGTGGACGAGGACCGTCGACTCATGCTGGACAAGGAAGTGGACCGCGATCTGGTCCGCGTTCCGTGGGCTCAGCGAGTCAACATCTCCGCCCACACCGGTCGCGCCGTGGCGAAGCTCGTGCCGGCTCTCGACACGGCTCTGGAGTCCTGGGACAAGCGCATCCCCACAGGTCGCCTGAACACCTGGCTCAAGGAAGTTGTGGCAGCAACGCCGCCTCCTATGCGTGGTGGTCGCCTTCCGCGCATCATGTTCGCGACGCAGGCAAGCACGCGCCCGCCGACATTCGTTCTCTTCACCACGGGCTTCCTCGAGGCCGGCTACCGCCGCTTCATCGAGCGGCGTCTGCGTGAAGAGTTCAACTTCGACGGCAGTCCGATCCGCGTATCCGTCCGAGTGCGCGAGAAGCGTGACCGTAAGGGCCGCTGATTCTGCGTCCAATTCGGTACTGAAACGGCTCTGACCAGCCGATTGGTACTTCGGCCCGTCCCTGATGTAATCTTTCCAAGCGCCCGAAACAAGGGCGTGGGACGGGCTGTGGCGCAGCTTGGTAGCGCACTTGACTGGGGGTCAAGTGGTCGCAGGTTCAAATCCTGTCAGCCCGACCGAAGTTAGATCAAAAAGGCAGTTTCTCAGAGATGAGAAACTGCCTTTTTGTTTGTGCCTTCAAAGGTTCGGCAACGGATCTCGTGGAAAGTCCTGCGGTGACGTGATCTCCGCGTCGGCAGCGTTCACGACTGCAACATATTCTTCGTCGGTTTCGCGCTCATCAGAACTTCTGCTGGAAACGCGTAGTGGATCTCGTCGTCTGGATGCAAGTGGGAGCGAAGGCGCGCACGGACACTCGCGGAAACCGGCATGCGCGGAAGGCTAGCTCAGGTTCGCTGACTGAGGCGAATATTGTGAACGGCAACGGTTACTCCGAAGAGCGCGATCAGAATGGCGGTAAAGATTGCTGCCAACCACCACGGCGCCGAACCTGCTGTATTCAGCCAGATGGTCAGTGCACCGAAAATTGTAGTCGGAATGCCGACAGCACGAGACAGGTCGACGTTCCTCGGATTGACCGGCGGTGTTCTCCACCAATGAAGGCGATGTCCTCGATTCTCACGCAGCATTCGCAGGATGGACCAGACAGTAAGCGGCAGACCAATCGCGAGGATGACCATCCCGCCAATGATCGCCAAAGTGCACCCGTCTCGGAAGTACGTCACGGCAGCGCCCACAACACCTGCAAAACCGATGGCCGTGAATACTTTCCACGCCGGGGTTATGGACTGGCCATGCGGTTGTGTTGCCATGCAAGCACCCTTCCACAAAACATAATCGAAAACTTCAACCCTGTTGCGGCCGTCGATTGTGCATCAGGGTGACAATCAAACTCGGTAGGCCGTTAACTACTCCGAGTACAGCGACTGCGATACCCGCACTCAAGAGAGGTGCTGTCTCCCAATAGTTGTCGACGATGGCAGATGCTCCGATCAAGCTCGATACCCAGCCCGTGAGTTGAGCACGTCGGACATGTTGTGCCGCTCGCGAGGAGGTCGGTCCTACCGAGAGAGGTAATCTCCGCCCGTAGTCGCCGTGAGTTGCGAGGCGAGCGCCATAGATATGGGCACCAGTGGCAAGCGCCAGTGCTCCCCATGCGCTCAACATAGTTTGATCCATTCTTTGATTAGCGTTGACGGTATCGACCTTCCACGCAGTTCGAGTCGTAATTGCTTTCTTCTCCGGAGCGCAATTTCGCCTACTGGCATGATCTCTTCGTATGATTGGGATTCGGATCGCGTGGGTTGTATTGGCGGTCGCCACCGGGATTCTGGGATCCGCGACGGCACAGTGGCCGCTGTACGAGATCACCGATTGCGAAATAGGCCTCGGCCCGCTCAGTTCTGCCGATTGTTACCGCTCGATTCACGACTATTTCGGGCGGGAGCTCTTCTTGGTGCTGGCGTTGCCGGTGGCTCTGTGCGTTATTCCAGCCGTGATCCCACGACCATTAGTTTCCTGGATCGTCTCGGCGACAATGCTTTGCGCTGCAGTACTGGGTTTCTTTACCGCTTTCAGCTCTGGTATGCCTTCTCTGCTGTCGATGGTGGGGAGCCTCCCTGCTGCAGTGCTGGCATTGGTACTTGCTGCGGTGCATCAGGGGATCGCATTGCGCAACAAGGGCGCCATTGCGCGTGCGCGCAGTGGGGTTCGCGATACGCAGCCGAGTGAGTGATCAGTCGGGGCTGAAGAACAGTTCCATCGAGATCCAGAACCACGCCACCATTGCTGCCACAGAAAGGAACGCGAGCACCAATGGCAACGCGAATTGCCTGCCGGTGCGGCTGGGAATAGTCATAAGTCCGAGAATGACGAACACGGCGGCAGGCGCCGCCCAACTTATCCAGTAGGTGAGCGGTGGCGGGTTGGGGCCGAACGACGTGAACGAACGGTTCGGATAAAGCTGCGGCTGCGGGACATCTGCGAAATGTTGCCACAGGAGTACCAACGGCAGATAGCCGAACAGCCCGAGCAGAAGGCCGACGACGAGTCCCGCGAAGATTCGCTCGCCCCTCATCTCGATGCGCCCGTCGGAATCAATCGTTCCACCGCCTATGCCACTTCTGGAAAGTCACGAGCCTGCATCCGTAGTGCCCACGCCCGGGCCGCAACGAACGTCACGGCCAATACGAGCACCACCAGCAGTACGACTGCAATCCAGGTGGGAGCGGCGGTGGAGAAGCCCAGCTTCCACGCAGTACAGACACCCGCAGCAGTCGCCGCCAACGCCCCTACCGGAAGCATCGCCGCGACCGCTCGCGTCGTGCGAACAGTAAGTCGATCCCCGGCAGCGCGAAGAACTCCGAACACGGCGGCGACCGAAAGGCCATAGGCCAGAAGACCGCTGACGGCGTAGACCAGGAGCGGGGACCATCCCATATCAACCGACCCGGTGAATGCCATGCCGATCAAGACCAACAGGGGCGTCAGCCCAAGCGTGACGCCTGCGATGCCTGCCACCACAGTTCGGACCATTCGATTGTCCTGGCCTCCGGAGATTCGCACGCCCGCGAGGCGGAGCACGAACGCGGTCAGCGCGCCCAGAACGGCGCCGATCACCGCAGCCTCTATCGGCCAGTTCCATTGCGGTTCACCCGCGAAGCCCGAGATTGTCATGCCACCCAAAAAAGAGGGTGATCGTGTCCGATGCCTGTGAAGTCCCCTGTGTCAGCGACGCGGCGACCAAGGCAACGGCCGCCCCGAACAAAGCAAACCCGAGAGCCTGTTTCCACATCAAGCCATCATCACCTAAACGGAGCGGGAATTCGGCACAACGGCAGTCTCATCCGGATGCCTTCTCACTGTGTAGATTCGGGGCGCAGCCGACTTCGGCGACAATCATGTGAAGGGGCTGGTGGTGACACCCTCGTCGTATCACCACCAGCCCACGTCCGACACTCACGACCTGCTGTCACGCACGCAATCGGCGACGTGCTGCCAGTGCTGCCGGAAATCCGAGATCTGCATCGATCACTTCACCGGAGAGACGTTCCGAGATTTCGATCAGTCGACTGCATCCGGTCTCTCCGATCGCCTCGTACGGGTACGACCCCAGCACATCGGTCTGATGCTCAACCCTCTGCCGGCGATCGCGACCCACCTCGTTCAGGTGAAGCTCGGGGCCGTCTTCGAGCCATCCACGCGCCCGCACACTTTCGACGCCTTCCGCCCACTGATCGTTGTCCCATGCCCGGCTCATTTGCAGAGCAGCAGCAGGAACATCACCGGTTGCGGCGTGAACTACCAGCGCTTCGACACCGTTGAGCCCTTCGGTGTGAAGTAGGGCGACATGAGAATCGCCGCGATATTCCCGGAGCAAGGATTGGGCATGCCACAACACGAGATGGGGCTCTTCTGGCCACGGTAGGGATGCGTGTCCACCGAACAGCGGCCGACCTTGCGGTCTGTTGCATGCGCGCTCCGCTGCTCGACGTGCGAGTTCGGCGGCTTCTCGAACCTCGGCGCCGTCGACATGTTCTCCCCATGCCTTGCGCAGCGAACGGTCGACAGCGTCGAGTCGAGCGGCCAAGATCTGTTCGGGGGTGGCGATCGTCCAGGCATTCGGCAGGACCGCGTGTACCAGTTCGGGGTTGAAGTTGAAGAAGGTAGCGATGGTGACTTCTGCCGCTACTGCACCCATGGGTGCGGACCGCGAAGCGAAGTACCCCATTCGAGGATGCGTAAAGCCCAGTGCAGCATAGGCTTCCGCGCCGAATGGAGTGAAGTAGATCATGCCGTGTATCGGTTCGGCTCCACGGAAGACGCGGCGCGCAGTTTCTGGTGCGATCAAGGTCATCGGTATTCCTTCATACGGGTGGTGTGGTGGTCGAGAAGTCGGACTGGGTGCGGGATCTTCGTAAGCTATCTCCCTTTGACATACATGCGGTCTCGGACGGCATCACCCACTCGGTAGACGGCCAGGACGACCAGTGAAATCAGAATGCCGGAGGGGAGAATCTGTTGTGGGGCGCTCAAGATGTGCAGGTACGCATCGGATAAGTCACCGCCCCAACTCGGAGTGGGCGGCTGTATACCCAACCCGAGGAACGAGAGGGCGGCCTGCGCGAGAAAGGTCAGACCGGTGAGCACAGTCACCTGAACGACAACCGGTCCGATCGCGTGCGGTAGGAGATGACGCAAAAGCACTACGTGCGGCGGACATCCCGAGAGTCGCGCGCTCAGGACGAAGTCTCGGTTCCTCGTCTCGCTGACCCCGGCAGCCAGAATTCTTGCAATCGTGGGTGCGTAGACGACTCCGAGGGCAGACATCGACGTAATCAGGCTCGGCCCCAGAACGCCCGTAATTGCCACTGCAAGAACCAAACCGGGGAATGCCAGTAGTGCGTCTGCCACCCGGAGGAGCGACGCACCGATCCAGCGTGGCCAGTATCCGGCGATCAGTCCCCATGGAATTCCCAACAGCAGGCTGACAGCGACCGCAATCGCAACGCCGAAGAAGGCGGAGCGTCCTCCCCAGATGAGCCGACTGAGCACGTCGCGGCCGAATCCGTCAGTGCCCAGCAGGTGCTGGGCACTTGGCCCGGCGAACGTGTTGGTCAGGTTCTGATCGGTCGGACTGTACGGAGCCACGAACGAGGCCAAGGCGGACGCCGCGATCAGTATTCCGAGAAAGCAGTAGCTGAGCCATAATCCGGGCGCCAGTCGGTAACGAGGCCGCTTGGAACGAAATTCGCCTGCAGTGGTCACTACGAGTTGGCTCACGAGATCGTTCCCTTTCTCAATTGCGGGCTGATCATGTTGTTGACGACGTCGACCAGGATGTTCACGAGAAGCACGATCACGACGAACAGCAACACGATGCCTTGAAGCATCGGATAATCTCGCGTGTCGATCGCGATGACCAAAGCGCTGCCGAGGCCCGGTAGCACGAAGATCTGCTCGAGGATGACCGTCGCACCCAGCATTGCCACGGCGAGCAATCCATAGACTGTGACAATGGTGGGAACGATGTTTCGTAACGCATAGCGCCACACGATCTTCCGCTCGTCGATACCCATCGCACGCGCGGTTCGCACGTAGTCACCGGACAGCGTCTCGATCATCGCGGCCCTGGTCTGCCGGACCGCAATCGATGCTGCGCCGGCAGCGAGTGCCGTTGCAGGTAGGACGAGATGGCTCAGATTGTCGATCACACCGTCGCCCGGAGGAACCCAGCCGAGCACCGGTAGAACTCCCAAGCCGAGGGCAAAGACATCGACCAGCACGATAGCGAGGAAGAAGTCCGGCACCGCGAGTCCGATCCCTGAAACCGTGCGGGTCAGGCCATCGCTGCGTCGTCCCTGCCGCGTCGCGGTCCACACTCCGAGCGGTATGGCGACGACGGCGGAGAGTAACAGTGCGAGTACAACGAGCTCGGCGCTCGCCGGCAGGCGCGCAAGGATCTGTGGGCCGACGGGGGCGCTGTTCTGTAGCGACGTGCCTAGATCTCCGTGCAGAGCCGACACCACCCAGTTCCAGTACTGGGCCAGGAAGGGTTGATTCAATCCGAGGCGCTCGTTGAGTGCGGCGATCGATTCATCGCTGCCGTTCGGACCGAGAAGGGCCTCGGCTGGTCCACCTGGAATGATCCGGATAAGGGCAAAGGTTATGAAACTGGCGATAACCGCGGTCGGAATGATTTGCGCGAACCGGACGGCGATCATCCGTATATGTGGATTGACGGGCGATCGGTGAGAGTTTCGAGTCGGAACGCTCTCAGGCTCGGGCCTCACCGAATTCTCGTGTGATACGACGGTCGCTGTCATGACTTCGAGAGGTACGTCAGATTGGGGGAGCCGTTCAGTGCAGGAACGGCCCCGTGGACGTTCTTGGTGTAGGCGACCACGTCGGGAGTGAAGTACAACGGTACGTACTCAGCGGACTTGATCACGACTTGATTGATCTGTTTGACGATGTCGAGCTGAGCGGTTTCGTCATACGTGTTGTTCAACAGTGCGATCAACTTCTCCAAATCCTCGTTGGGGACGGAATTCTGCCGGAAGTACGACCGCGAACCCAGCGAGGCTTCGAAATTGAGCGGTGCGGATGCTCGCGTGGGCCATCCCACGCTGAAGACGTCCGCGCTGTTGTGTGCGACGAACTCCGTAATCGCCTGAGGTCCACTCATTTCGACGAAGTCGACCTTGATGCCGACTTTCTCCCATTGTTCTCCGACAAGGACCGCGTTGGTCGAGTACGGCGGTAGGTTGCCTGCTAGTCCGCGCACGGTGACCCCATTCGGATACCCCGCCTCCGCTAGTACCGATTTGGCCTTCTCCGGGTCGTACGGCCATGCATCTTCGGTTTCCTCGTCGTAGAACTGCGAACCGGGAGGATATTGACCGAACGCCGCAGTTCCTTCCGAGCTGTCCAGCGCGGCTCGCGCAATTGCCTTGCGGTCGAGCGCATACTGCATCGCCAGACGAACCCGGACGTCGTTAACCACAGGGTTCTTGTTGTTGATCACGACGAGCGCAACTCCGAGTCTCGGGTCGTGACTGACGTTCAGGTTGGGATTCCGTTCGAGGATCGGAGCACTCGACGGTGTGAGCCCGTATGCAAAATCCGCAGCGTTCGATGTCAGGGCATTTGTCAGCGCTGTGGGATTGGAGATCACCTGGATCTGGATCTTGGCGAGCTGGGGGCTGGGTGGACCTGCCGGTTTGTAATCGTCGAATCGACTGAATGTGTATGAACTGTTCGGGACTGCGCTGGTGAATGTGTACGGCCCTGCGCCTACAGGCTTGTTGGCGAAGTCTGCCCCTGCTGCTGCCAGCGCAGTGGGGGAGACCACCATTCCCAATCTGCCGTTGAGCCAGCCTGGTAAACCGGAGGTAGGTGAACTCAACGAGATCGTGACGTGATCTGGGGACGTTGCTTCGATGCTCTTGATCGTCGGGACGGAAACGATTCCGAGACTCAAGCAGTGTTCCATGCTTGCCTTGACGGCTGCTGCATCGACAGCTGTACCGTCGTGGAAGGTCAAGCCGTTCTGCAACGTCATCTCGAACGTCAGGTTGTCCGGTCCGGAGAAGCCCCACTCGCTGGCGATTCCGGGCCGCAACTTCTGGGTGGCAGGTTCCGCATCGATCAGTGGTGCATACATCAACTGTAAGTAGTCGATGTCGTATCCGATGTTTCCCGCACACGGGTCGAGCGAGGCGGGCACGTGCGATGTCGCGACCTTGAGTTCGGCGTTCGGATCGGCAGGTCCGGTATCGCCGGCGGTACCGGTGGCGCTGCTCGAACAGCCGCTGAGCACAAGAGCAGAAAGTGCAAACGCAGCTACCAGCACACGTGGGCCACTTTTCCCATGATTCTGGAAGCGTGTGATCGGATATCGGGATCGCAAAGACAGACGCGGATTCATATGGTGGACTTTCGCTTTGGTCTTCTCGGAAGGGGGAGACTGACGCGGCACGCATTTACTGCGGCGGGTTGGAGATTCCGATCGATGTGGCCGGGGACGATAGATGGCAGGCGGAGCTGTGTGCGGAATTCGAGGCCGCGCGAAGTGACGGCGCTTCCGACGCACAGCGATCCATCGCAAACGGGCAGCGGGTGCGGAATCGACAGCCCGAGGGTGGATTCCGTGGGTCGGGTAACTCGCCCCGCACCAATGCTTTCCGACGACTGCGCCGCTCGAGTTCGATGTGCGGGGCCGCGGCGAGAAGCGCCTGCGTGTAGGGGTGCGATGGAGTCCTCAGGACCGTGGCAACCGGTCCGATCTCGACGATTCGGCCGAGGTACATCACCGCGACGCGATCGGCGATCCGTGCCACCGAACCCAAATCGTGCGAAATGAAGATGTACGTGAGGTCATGTTCTTCTCGGAGATCGGCAAGAAGTTGCAACACCTCTTCCTGAAGCGAAACATCTAGGGAGGCAACAGGTTCGTCGCAGAGAATCAGTGGCGCCTTGGAGGCAAGTGCACGAGCGATGGTCACGCGTTGGCGTTGGCCACCGGAGAGCTGGGTCGGGAGGCGGTCGGCAAGCTCAGCGCCGAGACCGACCCGACGCAACAGCTCGACGGCTTTCGGCCGCAAGGACTGTGGGATGCGCAGACGCCCTGGCGCCATCGGCTCGGCCACGCAAGCCCATGAGGCCATCCGATTGTTCAAGGCCGACGTAGGGTTTTGAAAAATGAGATGGGAAGATCCACCCTTGCCGAACGCCGGGTCGTCGAGATTCATAGTGATGGAGCCTGCGGCCGTAGCCACCAGACCCGCGAGAGCGTGAGCCGTCGAGGATTTTCCCGATCCTGATTCACCGATTATCGCAAGGGTTTCGCCCCTCTGTACGGAGAAGCTGACGTCGTCGACCGCGCGAAGAGCTTTGCGTCCGCGTCCGTACTCGACTGCCAGATTCCGAACGTCGACGATGACGTCGGTGTTGCTCATCAGCTCACCAGTCCGAGCAACTCGAGTTCGTCGCTGCGGTGACATCTTGTTGCCGATTCCGGTGATCCGATCAGAAGTGGATGATCGGATATGCAGAGCTCCTCGGAGTAGTTGCACCGGGCGACGTATCGGCAACCCACGCCGTCAGCAGGGGCTTTGCTGGTGAAATCGCCTCGCGCCTTGGGTGATTGGGAGGAGACTTCTTCGAATGTCGAGCGTGCCGCCTCGAGAAGGCTGAACGTGTAGGGATGCGCGGGCCGCCGAAGCAGCGCGTCCCGCGGCGCGACGTCGACGATCTCGCCGCGAAACATGGTGATGACTCGATCCGCGACCTCGGCGACAACCGCGAGGTCGTGACTGATCAACAACACGGCAAGATCGCGCTGTTCGGCCAGTTCTCGAAGGAGATCGACAATCTGAGCTTGGATGGTGACGTCGAGCGCTGTTGTCGGTTCGTCCGCGATCAGCAACTTCGGACCGCATGCCAGGGCCATCGCGATAATCACCCGCTGACACATCCCGCCGGAAAGCTCGTACCCGTACGACTTCAAGGTTCTGCTCGGGTCGGCCAGTCCGACCTGGTGGAGAAGATCTGTAGCCACGTCCTCCGCATCGACTTTCGTGATGTCGCGGTGGGCCTTCAACACATCGACGATCTGGCGACCGATGCTGACGGAGGGGTTGAGAGCCGAACTCGGGTCCTGGAAGACCATACTGACGTCGCGACCGCGTATTTTCCTCAACTCGGCGGCGGGCAGACCCACAAGTTCCTGTCCTTCCAAACGGATGCTTCCGCTGGTTGTTGCCGTACGGGGCAAGAGACCGAGCAGAGCGAGTCCGGTCAGTGTCTTTCCGCTCCCGCTCTCTCCTACGAGACCGGTGATTTCGCCCGACCCCAACTCGAAGCTCACGCGGTCGAGGAGTCTGTTCGAAATCGATTCTGTCCCAATGTCAACCGTGAGGTCTCGTACTTGCAGAAGTGGGCTCATCGTCGGGTCGTCCACGTGTAATCGTTCATCGCATTCCTCCGTAAACAACTGAACTGTTGTGACTGGAATCACGTACCGGGGAACCATAAACACTCACCTGCAACAAAGTCAATGAATGTTGCAACGATTGCCGTCGATGGCGCCGTCTGATCGCCTCCGGCTACCGACCAGCACGTCGTCAGCGATACATTCACTCCATGGCCGAGACACGTGACATCCGCGCGGAAGCGTTGAGTGCCGCCCGACGACAGTTCGCGGCCGGAAAACCGCTCGATGTGAACGCTTTGGCCACCGAGTTGGGGGTGGATCGGACCACCTTGTTCCGGCGTGCAGGGAATCGCGACACAATTACCGGTGACGTGCTCGATTCGCTGGCGCGCCGAACGTGGCGAATGGGCCTCGAGGAGTGCGGTGGAAGCGGAGCGTCAAGGGTTGTCGACGTCCTCACTTACCATGCACGGGCGACAATCGAGACCGAATTCTTCCGGACGTATTTGACTCGGGAACCGCAAAAGGCGTTGTGCATACTCACAACTGGACTGGGGCCGATTCAGGGCACGATGGTCGAATCCGTGCGAAGGCTGATCGAAGCTGAAATACCGGAGCAGATTCGGCCAGACCTGCCCGTCGAGGACATGGCGTATCTGCTGGTTCGCGTGGGTGAGTCGTTCATCTACAACGATTTGCTCACTGGTGGCACTCCGGATACGGAGAAGGCTCGCTTGGCGTTCCGGCTCATCCTCTCGCGTGACTAGTGTGCCGAGTTTCCGTTTTCTCAGTTTTCGTGAAAGCGCTTCGAATGCAAGCTATTTCATAGCTATGCCTGGTTGTATGACCCAATCAGGCTGGTGGGATCGGCACAAAGCTCCGCATCTCGTCCCGTCCGGGCCGGATGACGCCTGCGGCGGATTCGGGAACCTCGTTCCAGGCGCCGGGAAGGTCACGTAGAGGCTCGGAGACGACGATTCGGGTCTCCTCACTCAGATGGTGCAGGGCATCCACCTCAGGATGGAGCTTGCGCAACGTGGAAATCTCGGTGGAGAAGAACAACGACCTCGACTGGTGCTCGCTGGAATAGCGAAAGATCCAGGTGGAGATGCCATCCGACGTGGCGACGGTCATCTGAACCGGATTGTCGATTCCCTGCGAGCGGGCCGTGTGCTCGACGAATCCGACGGCCCTCGCGACACCTTCGAACGGATCGTCGGTCAGGCCGAACGTCAGCGCGAGGAAGAACAAGGTTTCCGAGTCCGTCGATCCTTCGAGATCCGGAAAGAGCGACGGATCAATGGCAGTCACCAATTCCCGTTTCATGTCGTGGAATCCGTGTAGTGAACCGTTGTGCATCCACAACCATCGCCGGTGCCGGAACGGGTGACAGTTGCTGCGCTGCACTGCAGTTCCCGTCGAGGCGCGGATGTGAGCGAACAGCAGAGGGGTGCGCAATTGGGAGGTGACTTCGCGCAGGTTCGAGTCGTTCCACGCGGGTTCGATGCTCTTGAAAACTGCCGGTTGGGGGCCTTCCCCGTACCAGCCGATTCCGAAGCCGTCGCCATTTGTCGTCGTGGCCCCGAGTTGAGAATGCAGGCTCTGGTCGATCAGCGAGTGCTGTGGCCTGAACAGCAAGTCATGGGCCAGTATCGGCTCTCCGGAATACGCCATCCACCTACACATACTTTCAACTCAAGCAGATCGAGTCGGCGTTGACGGTGCATGCGCAGCGGCGTGCGTCGTCTGGGTGGGCTTCCATGTCGACACAGCCCAGATCACGACGATGTTCAGCGCGATGATGAGAGTCGACCACCAGGGGTAGTACGGCAGCCACAAGAAGTTCGCGATGATCGAGATCGCGCAGATCACCACTGCCGACACCCGCGCCCAGGCCGCTCCGGTGAACAGTGCAAGCCCGACGAGAGCGACGAGCGCGCCCAGCACGAGATGGATCCAACCCCACGTCGTCAGGTCGAACTGATAGACGTAGTCGATCCCGACTACGAACACTTCGTTTTCGGCGACGGCAGCGAGTCCTTGGAAGAACTGCACGATGCCGACCGTCACCAAGATGACGGCTGCCCCGATCGATGTTCCTACCGCGAAACCCTGCTTGACTGATGTTGTATCCGACATGACGGTTTCCCTTGATTCGGTGGGGGGCGACCGGACACGTGCCCGGCACGCTCGTTGTAGTGATCGTTGTTCCACCGGCTGACCGCTATGAAACGGAAATACCTGTCCAATGCGGTGAGAAATCAGTGCGATCTGCTCCGATGTGCGGGCGAAATGTAACTTCTGACCCCTGTTGATCCGATGTACCCCTTGCCGGAACGTGTGTGCGGAGAAATTGCTCGTAACCGAAGTTCACAGAAAACAAGAGGAATTCGGCACGGAATTCGACCTATTTGTCCAGCTGTACTGGTATTTTGACTGAATTGACCGGAAGCTACGGTCCGCGGAAAAAGGTAGCGAGAGAATGACGATCTTCGGCAGGCGTACCGCGGGCATCACCGCGACGGCCTTCGTCTTGGCGACCGTTGTGTCGACAGCACTCCCCGCAGTGGGATCGGCTGCCCCCGTTTCGCTCACCCGCGCGTGCAACTCGGAAATCAACGAAAATTCGATGTCACTCGATCCGGCCGTGATCGACGGTTGGTACGACATCTCGACTGGATCGCCTGGAACGAAAATCAACTCGATCGAGGCGTGGCGGACAGTGCCGGGAGACATCCTCGAGTTTCGCGCATCGGTGACGATCAGAGCCCACGGAAGTCCCGTCCGAGGGACCCTTCGGATCGACGGCGCCGGCTTGACCGGAGATCAGGATTTGATCTCCAGAATGACGTTGACCCAAGATCTCGGCCGGTCAGGGTCAACGGTCACCGACGCTGACGACGGTTCGGTCATCCCCGTACGTGCCAAGCTCGCATTCGACGTCACAACTCCTGGACAAGTCGCGCAGAACCAGACGGTCAACCTCTCGGCAGTCAAGATTGTCTTGGCAGGCGACACCACCGATCCGGGAGGTGAGTGCCCCGGCCCCGGCCCCGGCGGCGGGGGGAATGGAAGCGGTGGCGGAAACGGCAGCGGTGGTGACGGTTCCGGTGGGAACGGTGGGGATTCCGGTGACGCACTTCCCGGTCGTGACGTAGGAAACCGAGTACCAATTGCCCAGATTCCGTCCGGCCCGACTTCTCGTCCGTGACAGCGGCACCTGGATCCACGGCCAGCCGAACGTGGGCCGCTGCAGTAGTGGCGACAATGCTCTTGATCGGCGGATGTTCCGACGACGGTGACTCGCCGACCCGCGTCCTCGCGACCGGCCAACAAGATTTGCCGCCGGCAGTTCGCGCCGCAGTCGACGGTCCGGATGTCCCGACCACGCTGCGCACAGGCAACAGCACCGCTGACATCCTGCCGATCAAGACGACGACGGACGGCTCGCTCATTCCGCCCGAGGATGTCAGTGAGATCGGATGGTGGGCAGATTCGGCATTTCCCGGCTCCGGCGCGGGCACTGTGGTGATCACCGGACACGTCAACGACATCTATCAGGGTGACGGTTTCGGAAAGAAGTTCTCGACACTGGAAATCGGCTCGGTCGTGACCGTGGCGGGCGCCGGGGGACAGACCTGGAACTACCGTATCGATGCGGTCGATCACTACGGCAAGGACGGCGAGCTGCCGGTCGAGCGATTGAACAGCCTCGACGGACCCGAAACCCTCGCGCTGATCACCTGCGGCGGCGAGTTCGTCGGTCCGCCGTTCGGATACGAGGACAACGACGTCGCGTGGGGAACTCCGGTGCCCGCATAGCCGAAAACCAGACGTCGGAACGGTTGATAAACTGGGTCCCGCGTTCGTGGCCATCCACGCACGTTTCGAAAGTCCGAAGAAGGAGATTGTGCTGTGGTTGACCTCGCCTATGTCATCGCTGGGTCCGAAGCGACTGGCGGTGCCGGCCTGCAGGTCGACCTGAAGACGTTCCAGGCATTGGACGTCTACGGCGTAGCGACCACCACATGTATCGTCTCGTTCGATCCCAAGAACAATTGGGGTCATCGCTTCGTGCCGATCGCTCCTGACGTGATCGCTGATCAGATCGAGGCTGCCACGGCAGCTCACGATCTGGACGTCGTCAAGATCGGAATGTTGGGAACTCCCGCCACGATCGAGGTTGTGGCAGAGGGTCTGCGTCGGCAGTCCTGGCGCCACGTCGTCCTCGACCCGGTCCTGATCTGCAAGGGCCAGGAGCCCGGCGCGGCTCTCGATACCGATACAGCACTTCGTGATTCGATCCTCCCGCTCGCCACCGTCGTCACACCCAACCTGTTCGAGGCACGCACCCTCGCCGGAATGGACAGCATCGAAAGCGTCGACGACCTCATCGAGGCCGCACGTCGTATCCATGACCTCGGACCCAAGTACGTGCTCGCAAAGGGCGGTGTCGAACTCGCCGGTGGCGACGCCGTCGACGTGTTGTTCGACGGGACCGACGTGACGGTTCTCTCCGCCCCCAAGGTCGGCGAAGAGCGCGTCTCGGGTGCCGGTTGCACGCTGGCCGCCGCAGTGACCGCCGAACTGGCAAAGGGCGCCGACGTGGGAGAAGCCGTCGCTCTGGCCAAGAAGTTCGTCACGGCGGGCATCGAAGGCCGCGTCTCGGCACACACGCCGTTCGACACCGTCTGGCAGGGCGCGTTCAAGGGATAGGCGCACGGCGGCTCACATCGCCGCGCGCGGCCTGGCAGGATCGAGTGCGTGAGTACTGCGAACCTGAATCGAAGCGAAGTCGCCGAACGATCTCGAGCCATCTCCGTCGCCGGTTACCGGGTGGAGTTGGATCTGCGATCGGCGGTCGACTCCGCCGTGAAGACCTTTTCGACGGTCACGACAATTGATCTGACGTCCTCGGTGGAGTCCACGTGGCTCGATTTCATCGGTGCTGCAGTCGATTCCGTGGACGTCGACGGTGCGTCGATTCCGGTGGAGTACGACGGATCCCGGATCGGGCTGCGCGGACTCGGCGGATCGAACGTCGTTCGGGTGGCAGCTCACGGCCACTACAGCCGTTCGGGCGAAGGGCTGCACCGATTTGTCGACGACGCTGACGATCAGACGTATCTGTACACGCAATACGAGCCTGCCGATGCCAGGCGTGTTTTCGCCTGCTTCGAGCAGCCGGACCTCAAGGCGCCCTTCACATTCGAGGTGACAGCACCTGACGGCTGGGAAGTCCTGTCGAATCAGCCCGCGACCCAGACTCTCTCCGTGGACGGTGCACAACGCGTCACTTTCGCCCCGACGCTGCCGATCTCGACCTACATCACCGCGATCGCGGCCGGGCCGTATCACCGCGTGGCGTCGTCGTGGAGTCGCGGCGAACTCACTGTCGAGTTGGGTGCGCTGTGCCGGGCGTCGTTGGCTCCACACCTTGATGCAGACAACGTTTTCGACATCACCCGTCAGGGGCTGGACTTCTACGCCGAGTACTTCGACTATCCGTATCCGTTCGGCAAGTACGACCAGATCTTTGTCCCCGAGTACAACCTCGGCGCCATGGAGAACCCGGGACTGGTGACCTTCACCGAGGCATACGTGTTCCGCGGCACCGCAACCGACGAGCAGCATCAGCGCCGCGCCAACACGATCCTGCACGAAATGGCGCACATGTGGTTCGGCGATCTCGTGACCATGGTCTGGTGGGACGACCTGTGGCTCAAAGAATCTTTTGCTGATTTCATGGGATCGCTGGTCAGCGCCGAAGCCACTCGCTTCACCGATGCCTGGGTGGCATTCGCCATCAAGCGAAAAGCGTGGGCGTACCTCCAAGATCAGCTGCCGACAACTCATCCCATCGTCGCCGACATCGTCGATCTCGAAGCTGCGAAGCTTAACTTCGACGGAATCACCTACGCCAAGGGCGCCAGTGTCCTCAAACAACTTGTGGCGTTCGTCGGCCGTGACGCGTTCTTCGAAGCGGCACGACGGTACTTCAAGGCCCACGCCTTCGGGAACACCACGCTGGTTGATCTGCTCGACGTGCTCGCGGAGACTTCCGGACGTGATGTGCGCGAATGGGCCCGAATCTGGTTGCAGACCACCGGAGTGTCCACGCTGTCGCTCGACGGAACAGACCTGGTCCAGACGGACCCGAGGCCGCATCGGCTCGCAGTCGGAATCTACGACTACAACGAGTCCGGAGACCTTGTTCGCACCGAACGCGTCGAACTCGACATCACCGAATCACGCACGTCGGTCGACCTTCCGCCCGGAGCACTCACACTGCTCAACGACGAAGACCTCACCTACGCCAAGGTGCGATTGGACGCGGAATCTCTGTCCACTGTCGAGGCATCCCTGGACCGCGTGAGCGATCCGCTTGCGCGCGGGGTGATCTGGTCGTCGCTGTGGAACTCGGTGCGTGATGCGCAGCTCTCGGTGTTCCGGTACCTCGACATGGTGGAACGATTCGCTCCCGCGGAGACAGATCTTGCGATTCTCAGCTCGATCCTGACCGATGCCCAATACGCGGTTCTTCACTACGTTCCGAAAAGCTTGCGGCCCAATGTAAGTGCAGGCTGGTTGGAAACGACCTGGAAGGCGGTGTTCGAAGCCGAACCGGAGTCCGGAAGGCAGCTGGCATGGGCACGGGCTCTGTCGGCCGCTGCAGCGGTCAACGATGCTCGCGCCGACGAGGTGCGGTCGATACTCGACGGCACCTGCCCGGGGCCGGTCGGACTGGCTCTCGATCCTGATCTGCGGTGGGCATTGTGGATCGCCCTGTCGGCGACCGGCCATGCGAGTGTGAGCGACTTCGATGGTGAGCTGAGCAAGGACAGCACGTCAGCGGGTCGAACGGCGTACGTCCGCGCCGCGGCGTCGATTCCCGATGCCGAGACCAAGGCGGCTGCCTGGGCGTCGGCGACCACTGACGGCTCACTCTCGAACGACCGCCTGGATGCGACGATCGCCGGATTCCGTTCGGGCACGGACCCGTCGTTGATCGAGGGATATGCGGCAGAGTACTTCTCGTCCCTGGGGAAGTGGTGGTCCGAACGCAGCATCGAGATCGCCCGACGGTTGGTGAACGGACTCTTCCCGGCAGCTGAAGACACCTCTGCTGTCGATTCCTGGATCCAGGCCAATGCGGAGGCGCCCGCGTCGCTGCGGAGGCTTGTTCTCGAGCGTCGGGATCACCTGGCCCGAGACCTACGTGCCCAGGCGTCGAACGCAGTGATCTGACGCCATCAGCTCCGAAATGTCCTGTTCTTGGATATTGTCTAAACAGGGCTGCGACGGGAGACGACGTGCACACGATCACGGATCTGTCGCTGGTCACGGGCCCGGTTCCGCCCGTGGTGACGGTGCTCGGAATTCTGGCACTTCTGTGGCTGATCTTCTCGAGATCGAGGCGTCACGTCCTGATCTCGATTCCGGTCTGCATCGTCGCGGCAATCGCGATCACTCTCGTGCTGTACTGGCTGATCGAGAAGGTGTGGCACCCGTTCCCCGATCCGATTGCCCGTCCGGTCTACGTGTGGATCGGGTTGGGCATTCTCGGCGTGCTGCTGGGCGTTTCGCGGGTATTTGCGGCGACGCGGATCGACGGCCGCGTGCTCACCGTGGTCTCCGTGCTCCTGGTGGTCGTGTCGAGCGCGGCTCACGTGAATCTGCAGTTCCAGTCGTATCCGACGTTGGGAACAGCGCTGGGACTCTCGGACGCGGAGAAGGTTTCACTCGCAGACCTGGACGACGGCAAGGACGGCGCGGTACCGGTTTCGCAATGGAAGGCTCCCACGGACATGCCGTCGGCGGGCAAGGTCAGCACGGTCACGATTGCGGGGACGGTCTCCGGATTCAGCGCCCGCGACGCCGAGATCTACCTACCGCCCGCGTATTTCACCAACCCACGACCGGAGTTGCCCGTGTTGGTCCTGCTAGCCGGCCAACCAGGCGCGCCCGAGGACTGGCTACAGGGCGGACGTCTCGTCCAGACCATGGACACCTACGCCGCTGCGCATTCGGGCTTGGCTCCCGTTGTCGTCGTTGCTGACGGGACCGGGTCGGAACTGGCGAATCCGCTCTGCGTCGATTCCCAACTCGGGAACGTCGCGACGTACCTTTCGCGCGATGTTCCCGACTGGGTGCGCGGGAACCTCCAGGTGGATCCCGACCCGAGGAAGTGGGCGATCGGGGGACTTTCCTACGGCGGCACCTGCGCGTTCCAGATGGCGACGAACTTCCCCGCGGTCTATCCGACGTTCCTGGATCTGTCCGGTCAGATCGAACCCACACTCGGCGATCGCAAGCAGACGGTCGATGCAGCGTTCGGCGGCAATGAAGCCGCGTTCGTGGCAGTGAATCCGCAGGATCTGCTCCGGGAGAAGAAGTTCCCCGACAGCGCCGGGGTGTTCGTGGTCGGCAAACAGGACAACGACTACCGCCCAGGTCTTCAAACGCTCTACGAAGCCGCAAAAGCCGCAGGGATGGACGTCCAATACGCCGAGGTCGACGGAGGACACAGCTTCCAAGTGTGGTCGGCTGGATTGGCGAGTCAATTAGGTTGGCTGGGAACGCGACTCGGCCTGCCCGGATGAACGATCGTCCGGAAGTTCCGAAGACCCGATGATCAGCGGGTGAATTCTTCCGGTCGCCCCGGCTTCGGAGCCCAATCCCTGCGGATCCGCCACACTCGCGAGCCGAAGGTCGAGTGCGCCGGTCCATTCTCGGTTCAATTGCGCATCGAGTGCGTCGACGCGCTCGAGTAGCGGAGGGTGCTGGTCCGGCGGGCAGGCTTCGAGCAAGGTCGCGAATACCGCGCGTAGACGGCGCTGGACCTGCGCGGAATTGGTACTGAAGTGCCGGATCTCGTCGGTGGCGACGGACACGTAATCGGTCCAGGTGCGTTGCTGCCCTCGGATCAGCGTGAGATCCGAGGTTGATGTGTCGAATCGGACCCGCGGGGCGAGAAGTACCAGAAGATCTTCGATGTGGTCGAGAGCCTGGACGGCTCGGCCCGGGTCGTTGATGGCGGGTGACAGTGCCTTGAGCGCGATGTCCACGATCGACTGAAGCGCTGCACCGGGGCTGACGACCGGGCTGTGCGTGTCACCGAAGATCAAGCACGACATCAAGGTGTCCGGGCGTACCTTCAGCGAGGGTCCGCGTACCTCGAAGAGGGGCGCGTTCTGGGCGACGAACTCGCCGATGCTGGGGACGACTTCGACCGAGACGTCCCAGCGGCCGGCCAACCGCTGCAGTCGTGCGAGATCGATCGCCAGCAGAATCCGGCCGTCGGGTGAGAGGTGGCGCAGGCGAATCACCAGTGCGTCGGCGCTCTCGGAGTTCTCGGACTCGCGCGGTTGGGGTAGGGGGAGCGGCTGACTGGGTTTCGGTGCGCCAGAGGGCAGGTCCTCGTACAGCGGATAGGCACGAATCGTCGCGCTCCGGCCCTGGGCCGCTATCCAACGCAGCAACCGACTGGAATTGAGAATCGACCCGACCTTCGCCACCAACGCGATGAACAGGATCGCACTGGCCAATGCCAGAAGCAGTGCGATCGCCGTGGAGATGGTCGGTGAGGAATTCTCCGAATCGAGCGCCAGATCGAGCGCAATGATCAAGGAGAAGACGAACGTGGCCAGAAACATGCCGATCGACCACCGCATCACCCGCTGTTGCGCAAGCATCGGGACCACCCGCACCGAAATCTGCGATGCGCCGAACTGCATTGCGAGGGTGATGGCGGTGAACACCAGACCGGTGAGAGTGATCATCCCGCCGGCGATGACGCTGAGCAGCGTCGCGGTGGCCCCGGCGTCCACGCCCTCGGAAATGGTACCGACGTCGCCGTCGCTGACGAGATCTCCGTCGATCCCGACGAGGATGTTCGCGGTGACGACGGACAGGACGACGAGGATCACGGGGAGACGCCAGACGGGGACTGTTCGTAGTCGTCGGCGAGTTCGACGCCAGCGAATTCTGTCCGAGAGCCGCCGCGACAATCCGACCTTCGACGTGGGGGTTGTGGTGTCGACGACGGGGAGCGGTGGTGGGGGCGGGGGAGCGGAACCGAAACTTCCCGACACCGTTTCCTGCACGTAGATCTTCGCGTGGATCATCGGCTCGCGATAACGCTGTTCACGGGCCACTGCCCGGCTCATCTTCGCCGGCTTGTCGCGGTAACGCGAGCGCGCCCACGGCGCACCCGGGCGACTCAACCGAATTGCTCCGATCAACAGAAGTGGGGTGAAGAACAGCCCGATCAAGCCGGTCCAGAGTTTGCCCTTCATCAACGTGATCACGGCTAGTCCGAGTTGGATCACGATCGCGACGACAACGCCGATCAACGTCGCCAGGCTCCGGTCCTGCTCGTACGGGTCGAACTCTCCCGCGAACCCGATCGGGTGGACCCCGAGAAGGAAAAGGAACGAGATCGCGATGGCAACGAACACCGCGTCGATGGACGAGCGACCTTCCTCGGCCCAGTAGACATCGCGCAGATGCAACACGAGCGCGTACTCGTCGAGGACCAACGCGCTGCCGATACCGAACACCGACGCGAGAACACAATTGGCGATCGGGGTGTGATAGTCGGCCAGAGCGATGAAGGCGAAGCCGGACACGAGCATCATCATCAAACCGAAAACCATGTGGTGGATGTGCATTCCACCGGGCGTGACATTGCCTGGCCACCACGAGACCTCGGCCCGGATCATCCGGACGCTGAAGCGGATGAACAGGAACGTCAGGACAAAGGCGAGTAGGAGGAAGAACAGCGGGAGCCTGCCGGTGTCGACGACCGTGTGCTCGAACCAGGACCGCACGGCGTCAACTCTTGCTGGTGGCGAGCTTGATCAGCTGAGGAGCCGTTGCGTCGGGCAGGTAGGCACGCGTCAGTGCGATTCCGATCCGAGGCAGGTCGGCCTCGTCGCGGAAACACAGGAAAACGGGTTCGTACCTCGGCTTGAACTTCTTCTTGAACGCGTGAAGAGACCGGAAGCCGTAGAGCGGTTCCATCGCGGCTCCGAGCATGTCGAGCAGGCGGTCCATCGATGCGGCGTCGGCGCCGTCGTCGCTGCGTGCGAGCGGTGCTCCGGACAGTGAGACGAATTGGGCACCTTGTTCTTTGAACTCGAGGGCCGACGATGCGATGAGGAACTCGACCACCGGACGGAACCCGTCAGGACGTCGACGCATGACGTCGAGTGTCCAACCCTGAACCACGCCGCCTTCGCCGTACACCGGCAACCACGAGGTGACGCCGTGAATGCTTCCGGTCGGGTCGACGGCCAAGCCGACCCGGACGTCGCGGTCGAGCGCCTCCTCGACGCTTCCGAGGGTGAACCCCATCTCGGGTAGCCCCTTGTCGCCCACCCATTCCTCGGAGATGGCGCGCACCTGAGCCAATACGGAGAACGGCTCGTCGGCCAATGTTGTCATCCGGAAGGTGATGTCGTCCTTCTTGGCCTTGTTGAGCGCCGAGCGGATGTCCTGCCAGGATTTACCGGTGAACTGCAGTTCTGGTAGGTCGACGATCGTGTCTTCGGCGACCTGAACGGTGCGCCAGCCACGCCGGGCGGCGGCATCGGCTGTCTCCTTCCCCACGGAGAACAAGCAGGGAGTGAGGCCATTGGCTTCGGACATCGTCGTGAATTCGTCGACCGCTGCGGCAAGTCGGTCGGGGCTCGCTATCGGATCCGCCAGGACCACGACGACACCGACATGCCGTTGGAATGCAACGACGCTCTCACCCGACTCGCCGAAGTAGTAACTGTTGCCGTCCCACGTCGTCATCCACGACATGGTTCCGCCGCCGTGTCGTTTGAGCAGTTCCCGAGCGGCGGCGCGCGGATCGTTCCCGGACAACGGCCCGCCTCGAATCTTGCGCCGCATCGGTACGTGAAAAGCGTGGCGGCCCTTGATCAACAAGATGAGTTCGAGAAGCCAGAGCAGCGCGGTACCGACCGTGACGGCGCCGGCGCTCTCGTAGTCGAAGAAGATGACCGAGACGAGGACGAGGGCGGTGGCCAAAACCGTCAGTGAACCGAACACCACGGCAACCCACCAGGCCCAGCGGCGACCTCGTCGCAACTGGTCCGCGATCAGGGCAACGATGACCACGTCGATCAATGCCGTCCAGCCCGAACCGGTTTCGGCTTCCGTCGGCCCGAACGGTCCGCTTCCGGGGAACAGCCAGACGGCGATCTCGACCACGCCGATCAGGAGCAGGCCGATGAATCCGAGCAGGCGGATCTCGCGTCGCGTTCGGGGGATGAACCCGCGCTCTCCGTCGCCGAAGAACTTCTCGCCCACCGGCAGGAATATCGCGACCGCGATGAGGTGCTGCACGTCGGCGAGGCGGCCTTCGAAGAGGAACGCGATCGCAATGTACGCGCACAGAATGGCGCGCACTCGCATTCGCCAGGGCGAGCGGAGTGTTGCCGTGGTCGCGGCGAGAGCGGCGATGATTGCAGTGGTCACGCCGACGTCGCGGTGGGTGGCGAGGTTGCGAGCCCAATCCCAGTCGGTGTGGCTGCCCGCCCAGAGGAGGAGCGATGCACCGAGTTCGCCCGCCAACTGACCGCTGATCGTGACGATGGCCGCGTTCTTGGTTCCCAGGCGCCATTCGCACCAGCCGACCGCCAAGGCAAAAACGACGATGATCGAAACATACTGACCCGGCGTCAATCCGAAGAACCACCCCGTGACGAGAGTCCACCACTTGCCTTCCTGCAAGGCAGGAACTCCGTAGGCGATGTCGTCGAACCACGAGTAGGTACGGACGTGATTCCACAGGGCGCCGGTCGCGATCCCGACGACGGTGATGGTGAGCACGACGCTCGCGGTGAACGGCACACGCCGCAGGACGCTCAGCGTGTCGGAGGCGAAGCGGGAGGCCCGATTCGACGCGCCCGGCGCGCTCTGGTCGGTCTGCGGGGTGGGGGTCTGGGACTGCTCAGCCATCGAGGTTCTCTTCTCGCCATGCCGCACGGTGGATTCTGCCTGTTCAGCATGACAGGAATACAGACCGATAATCAGGCGAAGCGGCCAAAATGGACCAGACTGGCTGAGGGTCTCAGTCTCGTGGCGCTACTGTCGAGCCATGGTGAACGGAGATTTACTGAATCGGGACCACGTGGTCGCCTCACTTGCCGCTTTCGAACCTCGGTCGGTCGAATTGGACGGAAGGCGCTCGGCGTCGGTGGTCATCGTCGTCATGCGGACTGCGGACGGAACACCAGTGTTCCCGGTGACGAAGCGGCCGAGCAAGATGCGCGCCCACCCCGGTCAATTCGCGTTGCCGGGCGGAAGCGTCGACCCGGGCGAGTCGTCCGAACAGGCAGCGGTTCGGGAACTTTCCGAGGAGCTGGGTGTCGACGTTCCCGAGTCGAAGATCATCGGCCGGCTCGACGACTACGTCACTCGTTCGGGATTCGTGATCCGGCCGTTCGTCATGTGGTCGGGCGAGGACATCGGGGGACTGGTACCCAATCCCGACGAGGTGGCCCAGGTGTATGCCGTCACTTCGGAGGAGCTCGACGTGGACTCGCGCTTCGTCACCATCGAGGAGTCACCGAACCCGGTGATCCAATGGCCGTTCCGAACGAGCCTGATCCATGCGCCGACCGGAGCCGTCATCTATCAGTTCCGCGAAGTGCTGAACGGACGGCACACGCGCATCGACAAGCTCGAGCAGCCGGTGTTCGCCTGGAGATAGGGGCAGCTCGACACGCTCGGGACAGTTCAGGCTACGGCGCCTCGGCGAATAGTCCGTCGTGCTGTGGAAAGCTGGCCGCACGGCAATCGAACGACGCGAGGTGTGTGCAGTGAACTCTGGCGAACAAGAACCGATCCCCACGGATCGGATTCTCACTGTTCCCAACGTGCTCAGTATCGTGCGTCTACTCGCCCTTCCGCTGTTCGCCTACCTGCTGCTCGTCACGCACTCGGACGGCTGGGCATTGGCGCTGCTGATGCTCAGCGGGTTCACCGACTGGCTCGACGGCAAGCTGGCCAGAGTGCTCGGACAGACCTCGCGTCTGGGAGCGCTTCTCGACCCGTTGGTCGATCGTCTGTACGTCGTGACGACACTGGTCACCTTCGTCGCCCGCGATTTCATTCCCTGGTGGGTCGCAGCGATACTCATCGGCCGTGATCTTCTGCTTGCGTTGACGCTGCCGATCTACCGCAGGCGTGGCCTGCCACCGCCCGAGGTGGTTTATCTCGGCAAGGCTGCGACCTTCCTACTGATGTTCGCTCTGCCGTTGATTCTTGCCGGGCACGGAGACTGGGCCATCGGACCGTTCACCCATGCCTTCGGTTTCGCTTTCCTGATCTGGGGAACCGTCCTGTACGTGTGGACTGCCGCGATCTACGTGCTCAAGGCCGTTGACGTTGCGCGAACCCACGAGGTCGTGCCCCGATGAAGTCGACCGGGGAGGACGTCCGTCGTAACCCGGTACCGTCGCTGCTTCGGTCACTCATGACCGAACATCTCGACCCGGGCTACGAGGCAACTGCATTCGAACGCCAGCACGAGCACACCAAGAACAGATCCTCGAAGACGGGGCCGTGGCTGGCCCTCGGCGCACTGTTGATCGGGTTCATCGTCACGGTCTCGGCTGTTCAGGCGACGAAGCAGGTGACCGGCACCGAAGAGGTTCGAAGCGAGTTGGTGGCGAAGGTCCGTGATGCGGAGGATCGAATCGATTCGCTGGCCGCGTCCCGCGATTCACTCGGCGGAGCCGTCGACGCCGCGCGCGGCGTGGCGCTCGAAGGCGATGCACGCGGCAGCGCCGTCCTCGACCAACTGCGAGCGGTCGAATCCGGCGCAGGAGCCGAAGCTGTTCACGGGGAGGGACTGGTTGTGACGTTGACCGACCCGGCCGGACGCCCGAACCTCTCGGATGCGTCGCAACGGAGTGTCGGCGGTAAGACAGTTGTCCTCGATCGCGATCTGCAGACCGTCGTAAACGCCCTGTGGGCTGGGGGAGCGGAGGCGATCGCCGTCGGCGGCGTGCGAATCGGGCCGACGGTGACCATTCGTCAGGCGGGCGGCGCGATGCTCGTCGACAACCAACCTGTTTTCTCCCCGTACCTCGTCGAGGCGATCGGAGACACGCGAGCACTGCAGCGGAAATTCGTCGTCAGCGACGCCTACGTGAGAATGTCTAGCGTCTCGCAACTGTACGGAGTCGGTTTCGCGGTGGCCGAAGACGATTCGTTGACTCTGCCGCCTGCGGCGCCTCGCGCCGTCCGAGTGGCAACAGAACCAACAGAACCCAAGTGACAGAAGGAGTTCGATGAAGGCCGGTTCCGCCCTGTACGGACTCGCAGCACTGGTCGTCGGCATCGTCCTGGGCGTAGTTTTCAGCCCGCAGGTGCCCGACGTGATCCAGCCCTATCTTCCGATCGCTGTCGTTGCGGCGCTCGACGCCGTCTTCGGTGGACTACGCGCGTATCTGGACGAAATCTTCGACGCGAAGGTGTTCGTGGTTTCCTTCGTCTTCAACGTGCTCGTCGCGTCGTTGATCGTCTGGCTCGGTGATCAGTTGGGTGTCGGTACTCAACTCTCGACGGCGATCGTCGTCGTGTTGGGTATCCGGATCTTCGGCAACGCAGCGGCATTGCGACGCCGACTGTTCGGAGCGTGAGTCATGGCGGAACATTCCACGACCGAACCGGAAGAAGAACCTCCCGTCACCACTGCGGGTGAAGGTCGTCACGAGTTGCGTTCACCGTCCAAACACCGCACCAACGTCGTCTTCGCAATCCTCGCTGCTGTGCTGTTGGGCGTGCTCGGCGTTGCGATTGCCACACAGGTACGCAGCACAGTGGCCGGAGATTCACTCGACGCCGCGCGCCCTGCCGACCTCCTGGTGGTTCTCGACAATTTGAATCGGCGCGAAGCCGCGCTGAGGCAGGAAGTCGCGAATCTTCAGGAATCGCTTGCCACTTTGGAAGCCGGTGGCAACACGGGAGCAGCGCTGGACGAGGCGCGGGCGCGGCTGACCTCACTCTCCATTCAAGTGGGGACCGCTCCGGCCACTGGACCGGGTGTGACGATGACCCTGACAGATCCGGCGGGCGGCGTCGGATCGGAAGTGATTCTCGATCTCATCCAGGAACTGCGTGCTGCCGGTGCCGAAGCCATCTCGATCGCAGGTGCGAACGGCGAACCCATTCGTATCGGCGTGAACTCGTGGGTGAGTGGGCGTGGCGGCGAGATCGAATTGGATGGAACCCGGATCGAGCAGCCGTACACTGTGACCGCGATCGGAGATCCGCCGACATTGGCGGCAGCGTTGAACATTCCCGGAGGCGTCTTCGACAATGTCGCACGCAATGGCGGAACGTCGTCCGTCGAGCAATCGCAGCAGGTCACGATCTCCGTCTTGCGACAATTGAATCCGCGCCAATACGCTCAACCCGGAAATTGATCTTTTTGCGTCCGACTTTCGGACGGCCTGTGAAAGGAAGCCACTGTGAGTGAGCTCGATACACCTACCGATCTGCGCTACACCGCGGAGCACGAGTGGGTGAAGCGAACCGGCCCGACCTCAGTTCGAGTCGGTATCACCGACTTTGCTCAGTCGCAGCTCGGTGACGTCGTGTTCGTCCAGCTTCCCGCTGTCGACGAAGACGTGACCGCCGGTGAATCGCTCGGTGAGGTCGAGTCGACCAAGAGCGTCTCCGACATCTTTGCTCCGTTCACTGCGAAAGTTCTTGCAGCGAACGGTGAATTGGACGGACAGCCCGACCTCGTCAACACCGACCCGTACGACACGGGTTGGTTGGTCGAACTCGAGGTTGCCGACGAGGCCACACTCGACGCCGCACTCGCGGCAACTCTGGACGCGGAGGCATACAAGGGACTCACGTCCGAGTAGAAAACCTGCGCGTGGACCGGCCAACTCGTGTTGTGTCGCGGCCTGTCTCGCTGCACACGGCGGTCTGCGCAGGGTACGGTCGTTAGGTACGCATGTGCCGAGTCGGGGCGCAGGGCCGTATCGAACGTGACTGTGAAAGATGCTCGTGAAGAAAGTGCACTGCGTAGTCCAGTGATTCATGATCTGGATGATTGACCCAGGAGGAGAAACAGTGAGCGAGAACGGTAACGACGCGGGCTATGGGGAGTCGCCGGCGGAGACCACTTCGGTTTTCCGCGCGGACTTCCTCAATGAGCTCGACAACACCTCCTCTGCAGCACCGGCCGCCGAGCAGCCGGTTTCGGGTGTGGAAGGCCTTCCCGCCGGAGCCGCACTTCTGGTGGTCAAGCGGGGACCGAATGCAGGATCCCGCTTCTTGCTCGATCAGCCGACGACGTCGGCAGGTCGGCACCCGGACAGCGACATCTTCCTGGACGACGTGACCGTCAGCCGTCGTCACGCCGAGTTCCGTCAGGAAGATGCAGATTTCCACGTCGTCGACGTCGGAAGCCTCAACGGCACCTACGTCAACCGTGAGCCTGTCGATTCGGCAGTTCTCGCGAATGGTGACGAGGTTCAGATCGGCAAGTTCCGTCTGGTGTTCCTCACCGGCCCTCGTGCCGGCGGTTCGCAGGTCGGCGAGTCGTCAGCAGGTGCGGGTAGCTAATGACGGCAGTGCGGCAGCAGAGCCAGCCCGGAATGTCGATTGGTTCCGTGCTGGATCGGTTGCGTCCAGATTTTCCCGACGTGACGATTTCGAAGATCCGTTTCCTCGAGTCCGAGGGCTTGATCAGCCCGCAACGGACACCGTCGGGATACCGCAGATTCTCTGTCGAGGACTGCGAGCGTCTTCGCTTCGTGCTGACCGCTCAACGCGATCAGTACCTGCCGCTCAAAGTGATCAAAGAACAACTCGAAGCGATCGACAGTGGCGCAGCGACGGTGAGTGCAGAAGTTCCTGCGCCTCGTCGTGCTCGCGTCCTGTCGATCGCTACGGGCGATGTCTCACCCGAGGCGTTCCGGGTCGATCGCGAAGTTCGAGTCGGTCGTCAGGATCTTCTCGCGCGCGCTGACATCGACGATCGGTTTCTGACCGATCTGATCCGCACCGGTTTGGTCGTTCCCGGCGCGGCGGGCTTCTTCGACGAGGATGCCGTGACGTTGGCGCGCACCGCTAAGGCGATGTCCGAGTACGGCTTGGAGGTTCGCCATCTGCGCGCGTTCAAGTTGGCTGCTGATCGCGAAGCGGGACTGGTGACTCAGATCGCCGGACCGGTTGCCAAGGGTCGTGACGCCGGAGCACGTGATCGTGCCGAGGAAATGGTGCGGGAGCTGGCAGCTCTGTCACTGACTTTGCACACGTGTCTGGTCAAATCGGCAGTTCGGGGAAGTCTCGATCGCTGAGTTCCTCGATCAGCGGGGCACACTCGAATAGAATTTCAGTACGACCGCATCGGAGTCGGTCGGCTGGATCACGTCAGGTTGGAGGCAAGCTCGATGGGCGAAATGCGTGTGATCGGAGTTCGTGTCGAGCAGCCTCAGAATCAGCCGGTCCTGTTGCTGCGAGAGTCCGACGGCGATCGGTACCTGCCGATCTGGATCGGGCAAACCGAAGCTACCGCGATTGTTCTCGAACAACAGGGAGTCGAGCCGGCGCGGCCGCTGACTCACGACCTGATCAAGATCTTGATCGAATCTTTCGGTCGGAGCCTCAAGGAAGTTCGGATCGTGGACCTGCAAGAGGGCACTTTCTACGCGGATCTCGTCTTCGACGAGCAGACCACTGTCTCGGCACGTCCGTCGGACTCGATTGCATTGGCCCTGCGCATCGGCGTTCCGATCTTCGCGTCGGAGGCTGTTCTCGCCGAGGCCGGTCTGGTCATTCCCGACGAGCGCGAAGACGAGGTCGAGAAGTTCAAGGAATTCCTCGACACCATCTCGCCGGACGATTTCAAAGCCACTGATGGTTAGCCTGAATTGACTGGTTGCGGACTTTAGTCTTCAACTCTCAAGTAGAGGTTGAGTCTCGGTCGGCGTGTTGCGTTGACCATGCACCCTCCTGGACTTACCGTTGCGTGCGGTGGAGATCTTCTCGCCTTGTCGATCGAGGCGTACTCTGGGTAAGTCCACTCATGGAATTACCTGCCTTGGATTCACATCTGAAAGTTCGGTCGGCACGGGATTCTCGTGACTGCTGATAGCACAGGTTGGTTACATGATGGCGAAGCGAGAGGGAGACGGCAGTGGAAGAACAGTCGAATGAGCGCGGGACGGGCATAGCCGGTAGTGCCGCGACTGCAGAAATGTCTTCCGAAGAGCTGCAGCCGGGCTTGTTCCCGGACGATTCCATCCCCGACGACCTCGTCGGATATCGAGTACCCAGTGCGTGCCAGATCGCCGGGATCACGTACCGCCAACTCGACTACTGGGCACGGACGTCGTTGGTTGTTCCGTCGATCCGTGGCGCTGCCGGATCCGGAAGCCAACGTCTGTACTCCTTCAAGGACATTCTCGTTCTGAAGATCGTGAAGCGTCTGCTCGATACCGGCATCTCACTGCAGAACATCCGCGTTGCCGTCGATCACCTCCGTAAGCGTGGCGTCCGCGATCTTGCCAACATCACTCTGTTCTCCGACGGCACCACCGTGTACGAATGCACGTCCCCCGAAGAGGTCGTCGACCTCCTCCAGGGTGGGCAGGGCGTATTCGGCATCGCAGTCAGTGGCGCGATGCGTGAACTCACCGGAACGATCGCCGACTTCCCCGCCGAACGGGCCGACGGCGGCGAAAGTGATCCCAACCCGGAAGACGAGTTGGCTTCGCGACGCAAGAATCGCGCCAGCCGCAAAACCGGATAACGTACGTCACATCTCTTTGGAGGATGCCACGGTGCAGGTCGGCGTTTCGGTCAACTAGACTGGGCCTGCGTCGCCGGCGTACGGGAGAGCCTCGGATACCGATTCACCGAACTTGTCTTTGTTTCAGTCTTTGTCTCAAAGGTCAGTCGTGAGCGGGATCAGGGCGCCGAAGGAGCAATACCTCCCCGTCAATCTCTCAGGCACCAAGGACCGTACGGGCTCCGACGCCTCTGGAAAGCGGTGGGACAACCCACCCGCCGACGGGGAAAGGCTGTGGCTTCCGCCTTCGGCGGATCACTACCGAATCTCTCAGGCGCTCGGGAATCGAGCATGCGACAGAGGGGGAGGAACACACCGCAGTTCGGTGTGTGTCCTGATCCTCCGATCTGTCTGGGAGTTGTCGTGATCGACGCTGCAAGCCGTATATTTGCCGACCGCCATGTCGGTCCGAACGCCGCGGAACTCGCGCGCATCCTCGAACTCGTCGGGGTCGATTCACTCGACGAACTGGCAACCAAGGCCGTTCCCTCCGTCATCCTCGACGCTGCCCCGAACGGCATCGCTGCCGGACTCGACGCTCTGCCGCTTCCGGTCGGAGAGCACGAGGCACTTGCCGAACTGACTGCACTCGCAGCCCAGAACACCGTCGCGACGTCGATGATCGGCCTCGGCTACTTCGACACGTTGACGCCGCCGGTGTTGTTGCGCAACATCATCGAGAACCCGGCCTGGTACACCGCGTACACCCCGTATCAGCCGGAGATCAGCCAGGGCCGTCTCGAAGCCCTCCTCAACTTCCAGACCATGGTCGCCGATCTCTCCGGCATGGAACTGGCAAACTCGTCGATGCTCGACGAGGCCACCGCCGCTGCCGAAGCCATGACGCTCCTGCGCCGCGCGAACCGCAGCAAGTCCCCACGATTTGTCGTCGACGCCGATCTCTACCCGCAGACCCTCGCCGTCATCGAGACTCGCGCCGAGCCGCTCGGCATCGAGATCGTCTCTGCGGACCTCACCGCTGGTCTTCCGGAAGGTGACTTCTTCGGCGTCATCGCCCAGATCCCAGGTGCCTCGGGACGAGTCGTCGATTACACCTCGATCATCGCGGAAGCTCACGAGCGCGGCGCACTGGTTGCCGTCGGCGCAGACCTCCTCGCGATGACGCTCATCACCTCACCCGGTGAGCTCGGCGCGGATGCGTGCTTCGGAACCACCCAGCGTTTCGGTGTTCCCATGGGATACGGCGGACCGCACGCCGGTTACCTGGCCGTGCACTCCAAGCATGCGCGTCAGCTGCCCGGCCGCTTGGTCGGCGTCTCCATCGACGCCGACGGAGACAAGGCGTACCGCCTGGCGCTGCAGACACGTGAGCAGCACATTCGCCGCGAGAAGGCGACGTCCAACATCTGTACCGCTCAGGTGCTCCTCGCCATCCTCGCTGCGATGTACGCGAGCTACCACGGCGCCGAGGGACTCAAGGCGATTGCGTTGCGCGTCGCTGCCCGCGCACACGCGTTGGCAAACGGCCTGCGCGAAGGCGGCGTGACCGTAGTCCACGATTCGTTCTTCGACACCGTGCTCGCTCAGGTTCCGGGCAAGGCGGCCGACATCGTCGCTGCGGCCAAGGAATCCGGGATCAACCTGCGTCTGGTCGACGCCGATCATGTCGGTATCTCCTGCGACGAGGCCACGACCGCCGACCACGTCCTTGCCGTGCTCGACGCGTTCGGGATCGAGGATGCTGTTGTCGCCATCGAAGCCGAGGGCAATTCGGTTCCGGCTGCTCAGGAGCGCACCTCCGACTACCTGCAGCACGAAGCCTTCACCCGTTACCGTACGGAAACGGCAATGCTTCGCTACCTGCGCGCGCTGTCCGACAAGGACATCGCCCTCGATCGCAGCATGATCCCGCTGGGTTCGTGCACCATGAAGCTCAATGCGACCGCCGAGATGGAATCCATCACCTGGCCCGCGTTCAACGCGATCCATCCGTTCGCGCCGACATCGGATGCGCCCGGTCTGCTGAAGATCATCAAGGATCTCGAAGACTGGCTGGTCGCGGTCACCGGCTACGACAACGTCAGCCTGCAACCCAACGCCGGCAGCCAGGGGGAATACGCGGGCCTGCTCGCGATCCGCAACTACCACCTCAGCCGGGGCGACGACCACCGCGACACCTGCCTCATTCCGTCGAGTGCTCACGGCACCAACGCGGCTTCTGCCGTCATGGCCGGGATGCGCGTCGAGGTTGTCGCCTGCCGTCCCAACGGTGACGTCGACGTCGACGATCTGCGCGCGAAGATCGCCGATCACGCCGAGCGTCTCGCCGCGATCATGATCACCTACCCTTCAACACACGGTGTCTACGAGCACGAGATCTCCGACATCTGCGCAGCGGTACACGACGCCGGTGGCCAGGTGTACGTCGACGGCGCCAACCTCAATGCGCTTGTCGGCCTTGCCCGTCCGGGCCGATTCGGCGGCGACGTCAGCCACCTGAATCTGCACAAGACCTTCTGCATCCCGCACGGCGGCGGCGGACCTGGCGTCGGCCCGATCGGTGTGCGCTCACACTTGACGCCGTTTTTGCCCGGACACCCGATGGCCCCCGAACTCGGTGGTAGAGGAACGATCTCGGCGGCGCCGTACGGCAGTGCGTCCATTCTGCCCATCACCTGGACCTACATCCGGATGATGGGTGCTGCGGGCCTGCGCCGCGCCAGCCTGACCGCCATCGCGTCGGCCAACTACATCGCGCGTCGACTCGACGAGTACTTCCCGGTTCTCTACACCGGCGAGAACGGCATGGTCGCGCACGAGTGCATCCTCGACCTCCGTGGGTTGACCAAGGACACCGGCGTCACCGTCGACGACGTGGCAAAGCGTCTGGCCGACTACGGTTTCCATGCTCCGACCATGAGCTTCCCCGTGGTCGGCACACTGATGGTCGAGCCCACCGAGAGCGAGAACCTCGAAGAGATCGACGAGTTCTGCGAGGCGATGATCGCCATTCGCGGCGAAATCGATCGCGTCGGAGCGGGCGAGTGGACGGTCGAGGACAACCCGCTACGCGGTGCTCCCCACACTGCCGGAAGCATTGCAGCGCAGTGGGATCACCCGTACTCGCGTGAGATCGCCGTCTTCCCGCGTGGCAAGGCCCGCCCGAAGGTGTGGCCGTCCGTGCGTCGTATCGACGGTGCACATGGCGACCGCAACCTGGTCTGCTCCTGCCCGCCGATCGAAGCGTTCGCAGGCAACTAAGGCGTGTGCCCGCCGGAGATCATCACCTCTCGTGTACGAGTTCGAGAACAGTGATCTCCGGCGGGGCGCCGACGCGTACCGGCGGACCCCAAGCCCCGGCGCCACGCGTCGTGTACAGCACTGTGTTTCCGACCCTGTCCAAGCCTTGCACCGAAGGCTGCTGCAGCGGAACGAGATACCGCAGCGGCCACATCTGACCGCCGTGAGTGTGCCCGGACAGTTGCAGATCGATACCCATCTCGGATGCCTCGATCGCTTGACGCGGTTCGTGCGCGAGAAGCAAGGCGAAAGTATTCGGATCGCGACCTGCGAGCGCGGCAGTCAGGTTCGGCTCGTACGGGGCCGGCGACGTGTAGTCGTGGATGCCCACGATGTCGATGGTATCGCCGCCATGCTGGATCGAGGTGCGGCTGTTGCGAAGTGTGGTGATCCCCAATGTCTCCCACACGTCGAGCCATTTGCCGCCGTCGTCGGCGTAGAACTCGTGGTTTCCGCTGACTCCGAAGATTCCGTCGGGCGCCCGAAGATCGGCGAGCGGAGCAAGATCGGGAGCAACTTTCGCGACGGTTCCGTCCACGAGGTCGCCGCCGACCGCGATCAGATCGACATTCTGCGAGTTCACGATATCGACCACCTTGCGGGTGAAGTCGACCCCGCGGGCCGGTCCCACGTGCAGGTCGGTGATCAAGGCGATCCGGTATCCGTTGAAGCCCTCAGGTAGGCGAGCGAGCGGCACGCGGACGCGGGAAATCTTGGGGCCCGACGCCTCGTAGACGCCGTAGCCGGCGGTGCCGATCGCCGCGAGAGTGACTGCTGCCGTAGCCAACTGCAACGTACGACGCTTGGCTGGGTCGACTTCGGTCGTGGTATCCGTGTGGCGTGCACGTAGTCGACCGATCCCGGCGAACAGGCCGATCACGAGCAGTCCGGGAATCAGATACAGCCACGAAGCCAGCCAGACCCATCCGACAAATCCGATCGGTCGCGCCCACGATGTCGGAAAGACTTCGCCGCTGCCGACCCCGATGAGCGTCGAGACCGCCAAGACGACAAGCGCAGTGTCGGCGAGACGAGCCCATCGCCTCGGGATGCCGGTGGCGCGAACGAGTCGGCGATGCAGGAACCAGGTCAGAAGGGCGAGAAGGACTGCAAGAACCGCGACGCGCCCCATCAGGACAGCATCTTGGTCACTGCGGCCGCGAGAGCGGGGTCGGACGTCGAATCGACCCGAACCAATGTTCCGCCCGTCCGATCCGAGACGTCTTGGAGTGTGGAGACGTCGTCGCCCGCACCGACGACGATCACGTCGACCTGTACCGGACGCGACGGATTGCCCGCAGCGGCGATCGCGCTGAGCAGTTCGGCTCGCGTCGTGGTGGATTCGTCAGGCGTACTCGAGGTGATCAGCAGCACCGAGTTGACTCGCCCCGCGTCGAAACCGTCCACGGCGGCTTTGTAGGAGCTGGCAAGCGCCGGGTATTTGGAGGTCTTTCCGCCGGCCCGAAGCCCGTTGAGGAAATCGGTGATCGTGGCACGCCGATTCGGCTCGGACAGTGAACCGCCCGGAACCAGGATGCGCTCGGACGGTTTTCCGTCGGTGCCCGTGCTGAACTCGCGAAGGCCGATGTCCGAAGCGTCAGGGCTGCGACCCAATTGGGTATTCACCGCCGAGGCAACGTTCGCCAAGCGGGTAGTGCCACCGTCGTCGGTACCCATCGACGCCGACGTGTCCATCAGGATGGTGGCACTACGCGGCGAGACCGGGTTGGCGACTATGTCACCGAGCGCCGCGGCGGTCTCCGCCGAAGCCGGTTTCAACGTGGACGAGATCTTGGCCGGGGACACCGCCCCGAGATCGGGAAGGTCTTGGCCCTCGACCCGGAAACCGGCGCCGACGAACAACTGTGACTGATTCGGCTCACGCATGAAATCGGCAAACTGTGCCGCTGCGCGCGACGCGGTTTCGTCGATCCCGCTGCCCGAGACGATGACCGCCGGATAGTCCGCGACTGGCGTTGCGCCGGCGGGGGAGTACGTCGTCATCGCCGCGTTCGCGCTCTGCGCTATCGACTGTTCCGTGGCCGGAACGGCTTTCACCGAATCCGGTGTTCCGGCGCTCAGTGCTCCGAGGGCTTCGGCGGTGGACGAGGGGGGAGTCGGCAAGGATTGGAACTGCAACGCCCGTGCACTGAGCGCAGCGTTGACCTGAGCGGACTTCGCCTGATCCGTCGTGACCGGACCGGCACCCGCATCGGCGACGTCGGCAGCGATCGCCTGTGCAGCCATCGAGGTTTCGGTACTTCCGACCGGCAGGGCGACCGTCAGATCGGAAGGCAAAGACTTCCAACTCGATGCTGCGCCGGCCAATGCTGCCGCGGTCTCGGGACCGGCTGCCAGAACGATCGGGGAACTCGAGAGCGAGCGAGGATCACCGTTGATCACGGCCTTGCCCGACAGTGGCGCGAGTTCGAACGAACTCGTCGGGATCCACAGGGAGGGACGCGGTCCCAATGCTGCGTCGTCCCAGGGGGCCGCCGGACCGGCTTCGAGTGCCGTCGAGACCGACGCGGACGGCGCACCGTGCACCACGACGGCGATGCAGTGATCACGCACCACCGGCGAGGTCTGGGTGTACCGCTTCGCCAGTTCCTCGACCTGTGGGGCTATGGACGGATCCGCGGTGACGTCGAGTGTCTTGTTGCCCTCGACGCACGTACCGGCTGCCTGCTGTCCCTGATCGTCGATCCGGTTGCTGAGGGCCTTCCATCCGAAGAAGCCTGCCACGATCAAGACGATCAGCACGACGACGAGAATCGGCCCCTTACTGATACCTCTGGCGCCTGACCCGCCGCGATGTTCGCCCACGTACCTTGCCCTACCTTGGTCACTCGAAGAATGTCTGTTGAACGGACTGTGTCCTCGGCCAGTCTAGTGACGAATCTTCGGGGCCTACGCGAACAGCCTCGACACCGGGAGCGGTGCCGAGGCTGTTCGGGTTCAGCTTCGAGTTCGAAGAAGGTGAAATCAGGCGTTGGCAGCCTTGTACTCGCGGCGGCGGCGATGCAGGATCGGCTCCGTGTATCCGCTGGGCTGCTTCGCGCCTTCGAGGATGAGTTCCTTGGCAGCCTGGAACGCGATGTTGGAATCGAAATCAGGTGCCATGTTGCGGTACTCGGCGTCGCCCTCGTTCTGACGGTCGACAACCGGGGCCATGCGCTCGAGTGCACTGACAACGTCGCTCTCGCTGACGATGCCGTGACGCAGCCAGTTGGCGAGCAGCTGGCTCGAGATGCGCAGGGTGGCGCGGTCCTCCATGAGCGCGACATCGTGGATGTCGGGAACCTTGGAGCAGCCGACACCCGCGTCGATCCAACGGACCACGTAGCCGAGGATGGACTGGCAGTTGTTGTCGAGCTCTTCCTTCTTCTCCGCGTCCGTCCAGTCGGTGCTGGGAGCGAGCGGGATGGTCAGGATGTCGTCGACGCTCGCGCGAGGCTTGCCCTTCAGGCTGTCCTGAACTGCGAATACGTCGACGCGGTGGTAGTGCGTCGCGTGCAGCGTTGCGCCGGTCGGCGAAGGTACCCATGCAGTGTTGGCGCCGGCCTTGGGGTGACCGATCTTCTGCTCGAGCATGTCTGCCATCAACTCGGTCATGGCCCACATGCCCTTGCCGATCTGGGCCTTGCCCTGCAGACCGCAGGCCAGACCGGTGTCGACGTTCCAGTCCTCGTAGGCGCCGATCCACTTCTGCTTCTTCATCTCGGCCTTGCGCACCATCGCGCCGGCTTCCATGGAGGTGTGGATCTCGTCGCCGGTGCGGTCGAGGAAGCCGGTGTTGATGAACACCACGCGGTCGACGGCTTCCTTGATGCAGGCGGCGAGGTTGACCGTCGTACGACGCTCCTCGTCCATGATGCCGACCTTGAGCGTGTTCTCCGGAAGCCCGAGGACCTGCTCGACACGGCCGAACAGTTCGGTGGTGAAGGCAACTTCCTCGGGACCGTGCTGCTTGGGCTTGACGATGTAGATCGAGCCGGTGCGGCTGTTGTCGAGCGGTCCGTTGGCGTCACTGATCGAGAGGCCGTGCACTGCACAGGCACTGGTGATCAAGGCGTCGAGGATGCCCTCGGGGACCTCGTTGCCGTCGGCGTCGAGGATCGCGGGGTTGGTCATGAGGTGACCGACGTTGCGGACGAACAGGAGCGAACGACCGTGCAGGCTGAGTTCGCTGCCGTCGACTGCGGTGTACTTACGGTCGCCGTTGAGCGTGCGGGTGAAGGACTTGGCGCCCTTCTTGATCTCCTCGGACAGGTCACCGCGGTTGAGACCCAACCAGTTTCGGTAGCCGACAACCTTGTCGTCGGCGTCGACAGCGGCGACCGAGTCCTCGAAGTCCATGATCGTGGTGACGGCGGATTCGAGAACGACGTCCTTGACGCCGGCGGCGTCGGTGCTGCCGATCGGGGACGAGGCGTCGATCTGGATCTCGGCGTGCAATCCGTTGTTGAGCAGCAGGATGCTCGTCGGTGCGTCCTTCTCGCCGAGGTAGCCGACGAACTTCTCCGGCTGGGCGAGCGTGGTGACAGTACCGTCTGCCAACGTGATCTTCAGTTCACTGCCGTCGACAACGTACTTGGTTGAATCTGCATGCGATCCCGACGCGAGAGGTGCTGCCGCATCGAGGAATTCACGCGCCCAGGCGATGACTTTGTCGCCGCGGACCTTGTTGTAGCCGGAACCCTTCTCGGCGCCGTTCTCCTCGGAGATGGCGTTGGTGCCGTACAGCGCGTCGTACAACGAACCCCAGCGGGCGTTGGACGCGTTGAGTGCGAAGCGCGCGTTGAGGATCGGCACGACCAACTGCGGGCCGGCCGTCGAGGTGATCTCGGTGTCGACGTTCGCGGTGGTGACCGAGAATTCGGCAGGCGTCGGCAGGAGGTAGCCGATTTCCTGCAGGAACGCCTTGTATGCAGCGGCGCCGATGGGAGCGCCGGCGTGATCGCGATGCCACTGATCGATCTGAGCCTGCAGATCGTCACGCTTGGCAAGCAAGTCGCGGTTCTTCGGTGCGAGCTCGGTGATGACCTTGTCGGCGCCGGCCCAGAACGTTTCGGCGTCTACACCGGTGCCGGGAAGAGCCTCCTCGACCACGAAGTCGTAGAGAACCTTGGCAACCTGAAGACTGCCGACCTGAACGCGCTCAGTCATGAATAGCCTCACTTTTCCGAAAGCGGAGCATCACATATGGATGCCATGAACCAACATCAATGTTACCTGGGAGTATTCCCACCGCTGTCCGCGCCCTGAGCTGCGATAATCGGGCGCGAAGAGCTGAAACGATCAAGTGAAATTCGTTCTGTCTATAGTTTGCGCGCGGAAATCTCGAAACCAGCCGCGCGTAGACGCTCGACCAGGACGTCGCCGAGCGCTGTCGCTGGAGTCAAAACGCCGGTGGCCGGGGGAAGAGCCTTTTGGTCCTTCGCCAACGACAACGCAGATTCGCCGAGCATTACCGCCGTCGCGCTGTATCCCGGGTCGCCCTTCGCCTTCACTCGTGATGTGTATCGGGCGCCGGTCGTGGTCGTGGTGAACACGTCGAGCGTGAAGTGGCCCTTCTTCTGGGTGCTCTCGCTCGGACCTTCACCGGGAGCCGGCAAGACCTTGTCGAGAAGGAAACGTGTCGGAGGTAGAGCGAGTCCGGCGACCAGCGCGCCGAGGCCGACCGCCACGCCGCCCGCAATCACCGGTGACACCACCGATGAGCCGACGCTCATCACCTCGCTGTACTTGAACTTCTTGCCGTACGCCCACTCTCGGAGCGCATTGCTGCGACGGACGACTCGTGTGTTGTACGACGCCATCACGAACGGCGCTTTCCACCCCTTCAACGACGGATCGATCTTCTTGCCGTCGATTACGCTCACGTCGCTCTGGCGTCCGAGTTCGGGCTCCCGATCACGATCGGGGCTCAGCGAGTACGGCGAGGCAGCAAGTTTCCGCAGGCGCGCATCGTCTTTCGACACGTCGATTTGGTTGCGAAGCGAATCGATGGTGCCACCGCTCACGCCGCCGCGCAGGGCCGTGACCACCAGGGTGGTGTCGGTGAGCTCGCCGGCGCCGTCGGCGGCGACCTTCTCGTGCAGGACGTGAACTCCGAGATCGGAAGGGATGGAATCGAATCCGCAGGAATGGACGATCTTGGCACCGGTCGAGACCGCCAGCTCATGGTTGTCGTCGATGCTCTCGCGGTGGAACAGCACCTCACCGGTCAGGTCGACGTAATGAGTTCCGGCGGAGGCGCATTCGTGAACAAGGGCGTGGCCGTACTTGGCATACGGGCCGACCGTGGTGGCGACGACCCGGGTTCGCTGGGCGAGTGCCTTCAGTGCGGTTGCGTCGTCGGCGTCGGCGATGATCAAGGGGAGATCGGCAGCGGCAGTACCCAGATCGGCGCGAGTGGCTGCCAACTTTTCGAGGGAGCGGCCACCGAGGCCGATCTTCGTGCCTTCGGGAGCATGTTTGACGAGGTAGTCGGCGAGTAGCTTACCGACGAAGCCGCTCGCTCCGTAGACGATGATGTCGAGTTCTCGGGCGGGCGAGGTTCCAGTCATGGAGCCAGCCTACAAACGAGCACCCGAAAGTGATGTGACCGAGGTCACTCGGCGGGGAGGGGTTCCTTGACGACGAGGATCGGAGCCTCCACTTCGAGTAGGAGACGCTGCAGCGGGCGTTCGAGGAGGAACTTGCCGATGGGGGACATCCGGCGTGTTCCGACGATCAGGAGATCGGCACCCGCGTCGTGGACCAGGTCGACGAGCGCGGTAACCGGATCGCCGTCGTGCTCGGTGGTGCGCAGATCCCACTTCGTCTCCGAGAATCCACCGGCGTCGAGCGCTGACTGGATCTCGCCGCGAAGAGCGGCCCGATCGTCCTCGGTGTCTCCGAGGTTGACCGTGCCTCCGATGTTGACGTCGTCCAGGACGTGCAGAACCAGCAGTTCCTCGCTTCGACCCACGGATTCCCGTGCGGCGGCCACGATTGCGGCGCGGCCTTCCGGGCTGTCCTTGTGTACGACGGCGATCGTCATGGTTCCTCCGAGTCGGTGAGCAGGTACGCACTCCATTATCGCCTGCAATGCTGTGCTCTACCTGAAATGAGCTACTCGACACGGGGGTTTGGGGGTGACGAGATCGCCACATCGGGGCGGCTAGGTGCTGCCTGTCACCACCGCGGCGGTGCCGCCCATCACCACCGCGGCGGTGCCGCCCATCACCACGGCGAGGGTTTGTAGTCCTTGAGGAAGCAGCCGTGCAGGTCGACGCCCAGTTCACCCTGAACGATGGGGTCGTAGACGCGGGCGGCACCGTCGACGAGGTCGAGTGGTGCGTGAAAACCTTCGTCGGCCAACCGCATCTTGGTGAAGTGTGGGCGTTCGTCGGTGATCCAGCCGGTGTCGACGGCGGTCATGAGGATGCCGTCGTCGAGCATTTCCTTGGAGCTGGTGCGGGTCAGCATGTTCAGTGCTGCCTTGGCCATGTTGGTGTGCGGGTGGCCAGGGCCCTTGTACGCGCGGCTGAACTGGCCTTCCATGGCGGAAACGTTCACGACGTACTTGCGTCGTGCAGCGGCCGCGGCCATCGACGGGCGCAAGCGCGAAACGAGAATGAAGGGCGCGACCGAGTTGCAGAGCTGGACTTCGAGAAGCTCGATTGGATCGACCTCTTCGACGGTCTGAACCCAGCTGTTGGTGTGCGCGAGGTCGGGCAGCAGCCCGCCCGCGTCGATGGCGATGCCCTGCTCGATGCGATCGGGTGACGCCGACTTGGCGACGAGGGCGAGTGAACTGACCGCGTCGGCGGACAGATTTCCGGAGGTGATGCTTGCGACGTCCGACAGCGATCCGGCCAGAGCCGCGGGGTGGGCGTCGCTCGTCTTGCCGAAAGTCAGGACATCAGGGAGTTCACCGGCGGGAAGCGCACTGGACTCGGCGTCGACCAGAGCGCCGTAGGCACCGGGGGAGCGTCGGACGGTTTGCGCGGCGTTGTTGATGAGGATGTCGAGTGGACCCTGTGCGGCAACGGAATCCGCGAGTGCAACAACCTGGGCGGGGTCGCGGAGGTCGATGCCGACGATGCGCAGACGGTGAATCCAGTCGTTGCTGTCTTCCATCGCTTTGAATCTGCGGATCGCGTCGTTGGGGAATCGCGTCGTGATGGTCAGATGTGCGCCGTCACGCAGCAGGCGCAACGCGATGTACATGCCGATCTTCGCGCGGCCGCCGGTCAGAAGTGCGCGTCGGCCGGTGAGATCAGTGCTGGCATCACGTTTGCTGCGGCTGGTGGCAGCGCAATCGGGGCACAGTTGGTGGTAGAAGGCGTCGACTGCGGTGTAGCGCTGCTTGCAGATGTAGCACGGCCGCGCCTTGATGAGCGTGCCGGCGGAAGCGCCCGCGGTGTTCGACTTGATCGGAATGCCTGCGGTCTCGTCGTCGATGCGATCGGGTGAACCGGTGGCAGTCGCAGCGACCACTTGGCGGTCGGCTTCGTTGACGGCTGCGCGCGAGGCGAGGCGACGCTTCTTCTTGAGTCGCTTGAACAGATGGCCGACAGCGCGCTGCATGGTGATCGAATCGGGATGCTCGTCGTCGAGTTCGGCGGCTTCGGAAAGGACCTTCAGGCAGATTTCGAGTTCTGCGGGGTCGAGTCCGGTGAGTTCGGCTCGAGCAGATTCTGAATCGGCTGTTTCCAGCGAATCTGCCTGCAGTGCATCCGACTTCTTGGTGTCTGTATCCACTTCGAACTTCTGTTCCATCTCGATCGCCGCTCGCGCGGACTGTTCCCTGGTGCGGGAACTTCGCCAATTACGAGAAAAGCTCCGGTTCGATGAACCGGAGCTTTTCCTGTCTGTCTCAACACAGAGTGTCCGAGGGGGGACTTGAACCCCCACGTCCGTTAATAGGACACTAGCACCTCAAGCTAGCGCGTCTGCCATTCCGCCACTCGGACTCGGCCCCGATTTCTCGGTGCTGGGAAAGAGTATCCGATGCCATCCCCAGGTCCCAAATCGCCCCACTGCTGTGCGCCCTTATTAACCGCCGGGGGTTAATAAAGGCGCACAGCAAAAAGACCCCAACCTGATCAGGTTGGGGTCTTTCTGCTGTATTCGAGTGTCCGAGGGGGGACTTGAACCCCCACGTCCGTTAATAGGACACTAGCACCTCAAGCTAGCGCGTCTGCCATTCCGCCACTCGGACTCGGCCCCGATTTCTCGGTGCTGGGAAAGAGTATCCGATTAGGTGAGCTGCCCCAAATCGCCAGGTTGCGGGGCATTCAGGTCGCCCGCGTCGTTTGATTCGATGGTAGGAAAGTGGAATGACCACAACCCCGAATAATCCGAATCCGAGCAGAGCCGAAGCAGAAGTAGTCGAACTGGTCAGTTCCCTCATCCGCTTCGACACCTCGAACACGGGAGAACTCGAAACCACCAAAGGCGAGCGTGCGTGCGCGGAGTGGGTTGCCGCGCAGCTTCAAGAAGTCGGTTACGAGACGGAATACGTCGAGTCCGGAGCACCCGGCCGAGGAAATGTCTTTGCTCGCTTGAAGGGAGCCGAGTCGGGTCGTGGTGCGTTGATGCTTCACGGTCACCTCGACGTAGTTCCGGCCGAGCCCGCCGACTGGAGCGTCCATCCCTTTGCCGGCACCGTCCAGGACGGTTACGTCTGGGGGCGCGGCGCCGTGGACATGAAGGACATGGTCGGGATGATCCTGGCCCTCGCCAGACAGTTCAAGGCGGAAGGCGTCGTACCGCCGCGTGATCTGGTGTTCGCTTTCGTGGCGGACGAGGAAGCGGGCGGAAAGTACGGATGCCAGTGGCTGGTCGAGCACCGCCCGGATCTGTTCGAGGGAGTGACCGAGGCCGTGGGTGAGGTCGGCGGTTTCTCGCTGACGGTTCCGCGGCCTGACGGAACCGACCGCCGTCTCTACCTCGTGGAGACTGCGGAAAAGGGCCTCGGTTGGATGCGTCTGACTGCCAAGGGACGCGCCGGACACGGCTCCTTCCTCCACGACGACAACGCGGTCGCGACACTCGCCGGCGCGGTCTCGAGGCTTGCTGCCCACCAGTTCCCGATCGTGATCTCGGATTCGGTCGCGGAGTTCCTGACCGCCGTCGGCGAGGAGACCGGATTGGACTTCGATCCGGGATCACCCGACATCGACGGAACCCTCGCGAAGCTGGGCACGATCGCCAACATCATCGGCGCGACGTTCCGTGACACCGCGAACCCGACGATGCTCAAGGCCGGATACAAGGCGAACGTCATTCCGCAGACGGCCGAGGCGGTCTTCGACTGCCGCGTGCTGCCGGGACGTCAGGCCGAATTCGAGCGAACGGTGGACCAACTGATCGGTCCCGACGTGACCCGCGAGTGGATCACCAAGCTGGATTCGTACGAAACAACGTTCGACGGCCATCTCGTAGACGCCATGAACGAGGCGATCCTCGCCCACGATCCGGAGGCTCGCACAGTTCCGTACATGCTCTCCGGCGGAACCGACGCGAAGGCATTCGCGAAACTGGGCATTCGCTGCTTCGGCTTCGCGCCGTTGCAGTTGCCGCCCGAGCTGGATTTCAGCGCGCTGTTCCACGGCGTCGACGAGCGAGTTCCGGTGGACGCACTACTGTTCGGGACACGTGTTCTGGAACATTTCCTGCTCAATTCCTGACGAGCACGTAGATAGATCCGTGAGCTCGACGCACATCGAGCTCTCTTGTCACAGAAAGGATTCGCATGGCGCACGATCCGTACGAACCATTGCCGAAGTTGCCGAGTTTCGAGCTGACCAGTGACGACATCACTGCGGGCCAGCCGCTGAAGCTTGCTCAGGCCAGTGGAGCCTTCGGTGTCCCCGGTGGCGAAGACATCTCACCGCAGCTCTCGTGGTCCGGCTTTCCGGCCGAGACGAAGAGCTTCGTCGTGACGGTGTTCGATCCGGACGCACCGACTGCGTCGGGGTTCTGGCACTGGGCCGTGGCGAACATCCCCGCTTCCGTCACCGAGCTCCCCGCCGGTGCCGGCGCGGCGGACAGCGATGTCCTGCCCGCCGGAACCGTCACCCTCCGCCACGATGGTGGTGGGTTCGGTTTCATCGGTGCAGGCCCGCCTCCCGGGCACGGTCCGCATCGCTACATCGTCGCGGTGCATGCCCTCGACGTGGAGACACTCGACGGAGTCACCCCTGACTCGTCGCCGGCGTTCCTCGGTTTCAACGTGTTCCATCACGCGATTGCGCGTGCAACCTTGACCGGGACGTTCGAGGTCGAATAGTCACTTTGCTGTGCGCCTTTATTAACCGCGGGCGGTTAATAAAGGCGCACAGCACTCTCTAGCGAGGGTTCTCAGCTCCCACAGCCTGGGCGATCGACGAGAAACCCGCTGCGCGGACCCGCTTGGCTATCCCCTTGTGGATGCTGCGAGCCCAGAACGGTCCGCCGTAGATGAAGCCGGTGTATCCCTGCACCAGTGTCGCGCCGGCGAGGATCCGTTCCCACGCCTGATCGGCCGTCTCGATACCGCCGACCGAGATGATGGTCATCTTGTCGCCCACTCGGACGTACAGGCGCCGAAGTACTTCGAGTGAGCGCTCGGCGACCGGTGCACCGGACAGCCCGCCTGCGCCGAGTGCAGCTACCTCGGCGTCCGGGGTCTTCAAACCGTCGCGACGGATCGTGGTGTTGGTCGCGACGATTCCGGCAAGCCCGAGTTCGATTGCCAGATCGGCGACCGCGTCGACGTCCTCGTCCGAGAGGTCGGGCGCGATCTTCACCAGTACCGGCACGCTGACGGTGTCGAGCACGGCCTGCAGGATCGGGCGCAGTGATTCGACGGCCTGCAGATCACGGAGTCCGGGCGTGTTCGGCGAGCTGACATTCACGACCATGAAGTCGGCCAGCGGACCCAGAAGCTGCGCGCTGGCGGTGTAGTCGGCAGCGGCGTCGGCGGCTTCGACGATCTTGGTCTTGCCGATGTTGGCACCGATCGGGACCGTGACGCGGCGCTGTCGCAGGAAATTCGCCGCGTGACCAGCGCCGTGGTTGTTGAAGCCCATCCGGTTGATCAAAGCGCGGTCGGCCGGAAGACGGAAGAGACGCGGCGCGGGGTTACCGGGCTGAGCCTGGGCCGTCACTGTTCCGACCTCGGCGAAACCGAATCCCAACGGGCCCCAGGCGTCGACGCCGGTGGCGTCCTTGTCGAATCCTGCGGCGAGGCCGAGAGGTGCCGGGAACGTCAGACCGAATGCCTGACTCCGCAGAACCGGGTCGTCGACGACAAGGACTTTTGCGACCAGCCAGCGAAGGGGAGCGAACCGTGTCACCAGTTTCATCGCGGTGAAGGCAATGTGGTGGATGCGTTCCGGTGGGACCCGGAACATCAGGCTCAGCAGCAGTTGGTACACGATTCTCCAGCTCTTCGATGGTGTGATTTTGTCAGCGGTTTCGACAGCGGCGGGCCCTGGTCGTCTGTTGGACGATCAGTGCTGAATGCCGTCCGGATCGGTCACGTGCAGCGGCGTCTTCTTTCGCTTGAGGAGCACGCGACGACTGCCGTCGGGGTAGAGACGGACTCGGGAGAGTTCCCATCCGCCGAACTCGGCGGAGATCGCCAGACGCATCGACGCCGTGACCCGCGAAACATTCGGCGGTAGTCGAAGGGGCACATAGTCGAACTTGTCGTCCGACGTCTCCCACTGCGCGGGGATCCCGCGCGTACGCTTTTCCATCAGTTCTCCCGTGACGGGATGACCTGCAGCCCGTCACCGGTTGCCGATCCGACGATCAGATTGCCGTTGGAAGAGTCTACGGCCAACGAATTCGGCTGTCGCACCGTCTTGAACCGTCCGGTCTCCACGGGGATGCCGGACGACAGATCGAAGCCGACCACTTCATTGGTCGCGGTCAGTGTCACCCACACCCGATCCGCGGCCTCGTCGTAGGCGACGGCGTATGGCGACTCGCCGACGGGGTAGCGCTGGTGCAACAGGAGCGGATCGGCAGTGAAGACGAGCAGTTCGTTCCCGGTGGTGTCGGTGACAAGGATGCGTCCGAAGCGATCGGTGGCCAGATGAGTTGCGCCCTCACCGGCGCGAAGAGCGACGCCGAGTTTGCCGTCTTCGAGATTGATCGCCGTCAGCGAGGTCTGACGGTGATCGAGGGCGCTCAGGTTGTCGCCGGTGACCGCGAGTTCGTCGACGGATGCGAATCCCGAAACCGTCTGTGACTGATCGGTCTTCGGGTCGACGATGTGAACTGAACCATTGTCCGTGCCGATCGCGATGCGGCCGTCGTTGAGTTCGACCGCTGAATTCGCCTGCCCGTCTACCGGGATGGACGTCCGTTCGCCCGAAGTCAGATTCAGCTTCACGACCTGGCGATCCATCGACAGAAGAGCGCTACCGTCAGAGCCGATCGAAACGTCGCGTACGTCGGAATCCAGGGCTGTCGGACGACCTGCAGAGGCGGGGTCGGCGCCGGCCAAACTGTCCGAAGGAACGACCAGCACCGATCGTGGGTCGTTGGCAACCAGAACAGCGCTGCGCGTGATCGGGTCGAATGTGATGGAATCGATCAGACCTGAATACGGGTGAACCACGCCGTCCGGGGTGCTGGTGGTGGCCGGTGAGACCGCTGCCGTTGCGGGATCGATCGTGATGAGGTCGTCTCCGCCATCTCCGGAAGAACATCCTGTGACCAGCAGAACCGCCGCCCCCATTGCTGCTGCAGTGGTGCGGATCCCTAGGCGAGCCATGTGTAGTTCCTCTTTTTCTTGTCATCTGTTCTTCACGCAGTGCGACTGTCATCGATCATCCCTGATCGCAGTCGGGCGCCGTTCATCGCGTCGAGGAACTACCGACCATTCCGCTCACACCCTTGACGCGATACCGTACGAACAGCGATTGCGGTTGACGCTGCAATCACCGAGGAGATCATTGTGATTCCCACAGAACCCACCGATTCCGGCGCGCAGTCGCCCGAACCGGCGCGGCCGGGCTTCGAGATCGAGGACCTCACCGTCGGCGCCCATGCACACGGTTTCGGCAGGTCCGACGGTCGAACTTTCGCGTTCCGCGTACGAAAGAGCATGCTGTTCGTCGAGGTATACGGCGAATACTGCGAGCACAGTGTGCCGACCCCTGCAGACGTTGTCGCCACCGCGGAGCGATCGGTGACCGACATCGATCTGACCGACGAGCGAAGCATCGCCGGTGTGGTCCGCGACGCAGTTCTGTCCACGGAGGCTGATTGGTCACAGCCCGGTCCCGGTGACGGAGTTCGCGAGGGAGACGGCCGCAGCCTGCCGACGGTGAGAGCCGTCCTGAACAGGCTGGGATCGATCATCGATTCTGTTCGGTGAATTCTCGGCGCGGGATGACCAGGGTTGCTCCGGTTGTCGGATGCGGGAACACCTCGACCGGATAACCGTAGACGCGGGTCAGAAGCTCTTCGTGCAACACCGATTCCGGGGGACCGTCAGCGGCGATGCGGCCGTTTTCGAGCACGACGATCCGATCCGCGTACGCCGCTGCCAACGCGAGGTCGTGCAAAACGACGACGACGGCATCGCCGTCCGCAGCGCGAGCGCGCGCCACGGACATCACCGCTTCCTGGTGTCCGAGGTCGAGAGCTGCAGTCGGCTCGTCCAGCAGGATGGTCGACGTTTCCTGTGCCAGTACCCGGGCCAGCGCGACCCGCGCTTGCTCGCCGCCGGACAGCACGGCGAACGGCCGATTGGCGAACCCCTCGACATCGCAGGTCTTCATCGCCGCGGTGATAGCAGCGCCGTCGCGGTCTTCTCGGCGAGTTCCGGTCCATGGCGCACGTCCCATACGAACCACCTGGCGAGCGCTGAACGAAAATCCGATGGTGTGTTTCTGGGGGAGCACCGCGCGTCGGCGCGCCATGTCGATCGGCGACCACTGAGTGAGGTCGGTGCCGTCAACGTCCACCCGCCCAGCGATGACGGGCTGATCACCGGCCAACGCCGCAAGAAGAGTCGACTTACCGGCGCCGTTCGGTCCGACGAGAACGACTAGCTCGCCTGCCCGGACTTCGATGGACACGCCTTCCAGAATCTGCCGACCACCGCGTTCGACTGTGATGTCGCGCGCCTCGAGGGTGACATCACCGACGGCTGGGCTCTTCGGTTCGGGGGTGACGCGGCCGAACAGTTCGCGCCAGTTTCTTACGAGGCTGCTCATGCCCACCCGCCCTGTTGCGCGCGCGTGCGTCGGAGAAGCCAGAAGAAGAAGGGGCCGCCCACCAGAGCGGTCAGCATTCCGAGGGGCAGGTCTGCGTTGTCGATCAGCGACCGCGAGCCCAGATCTGCGACAAGCAGAACCAGTGCGCCGGCGAGGGCGCTCGCCGGAATCAGCGCGCGGTGGCCAGGTCCGACGAGAATGCGCATCAGGTGCGGAACGACCAGGCCGACGAAGAGGATGATTCCCGTGAAGGCAACACTCGCCGAGACCAAGAGAGCGACGATCAGTACCGCGAACTGGCGAAGCCGTTCGACGTTGACGCCCAGATGACGGGCCGCGTGTTCACCGAGCGCCAGCAGGTCGAGACGTGGGGCGATCATCATGGTCGCGGCGATCCCGACGACGGTCATCGGCGCCACGATCAGGACTGCGTTCCAGGAAGCGCCGTTGAGTGAGCCGAGTTGCCAGAACACGATCTGATCGCGAGCGGACGGGCTGGCGACGAAGGTGAAGAACGCGATGAGCCCGCCGGCGAACGCGTTGATCGCGACGCCCGTCAGCACCAACGTCACTACTTCGGTTCGGCCTTCGTGCCGAGCCAGAAGGTAGACCGCCGCGGTGGTGACCAGCCCGGCGACGAACGCAGCCGCAGCAACGGCCCAGCCGGCCACGAACGTTCCCCCGACGACGATGACAGCACTCGCGCCAACTGCCGCGCCCGCAGACACTCCGATCACTCCGGGTTCTGCGAGCGGATTGGAGAACACACCCTGCAGGAGCGCACCGGAACATCCCAGCGCCGCGCCGACACAGATGGCGAGCACGACGCGGGGGAAACGAACCTCCCACAAAGTCACTTCACCGCTGGGATGGGCGGGCATCGGACCGAGGTCGAGCCCGATGCGATGCAGGATGCTGCCCAAAACCTCGAGAGGCGACGTCGGAACTTGGCCGATGCACGCCGACAGTACCGCGACGATCACCAGGGCGAGAGTCAAGCTGACCAGAACCGCACTCACCCGCGACCGCGACGCGGGGCCAGACGCCGACTTGTCGGCGCCCCCGACGTCGTGTGAATCCTCGGCTGCGGACACAGTCTTACCTGCTTCGGAACTACCTGTCTCTGTACTCACGAATCAGCACTCACGAATCTTTGCTCACGATCCACCGGGCTCGTAGATCGCTTCGGCGAGTGCCGCCATGACGCGTCCGGTGTTCGGCCCGAAGCTGAGCAGTACACCGTCCGCCATGTCGACTACTCGTTTGTTCTTTCCAGCCGGCGTCTGAGCGATGCCAGGGACCTTTTCGAGGCCGTCGATTCCGCCGATCGATGCCAATCCGTCCGTCATCATCAGCAGGGCGTCAGGCGCTGCGGCGATGAGCGCTTCGCTGGTGATGGGCACGAACTGTTGTGTGATGCCCGAGGCGGTTCCTGCATCGGTGGCGCCGAGTGCCTCGATCAAGGAATCTGCTCCGGACCCTTCACCGCCGATCATGGTGATGGCCGATCCGCGCATGTAGAGGAATGCGATTTTCAGTGGATCGCCCTCGGTGGGGACCAGGTCACGAGCTCCAGCGATTTCCGATTCGGTCCGGTCGACCAGCGCCGCGCCCTGGGCAGGGACGCCGAGCGCGTCGGCGACGGCCTGGAGTTGTCCTGGCACACCCTCGAGTGTTCGGGTCGGATCGAAGAAGACGACGGGAACACCGGCGGCGCGCAACTGATCCTGGACGCTCTTGGGCCCGATACTGGTGTCGGTGAGAACAACGGTGGGATTGAGGTCGAGAATTGCCTCGGTGTTGAGCGATTGGCCGCCGACCGTGACAACCGGCACGTCCGCGACCGCGGGGAACTTGGCGGCGGTGTCGCGGCCGACGAGATTGTCACCGAGGCCGAGCGCCACCGTCGTCGTCGCGAGCGTCCCGTAGCGGTCGGCCGCAACAATCCGGCTGTTGTCGGTGATGGTCACGTCGACGCCGTCGAAGCTCTTCACCGTCACGGGCAGTGTCGCGGTCGGGTTGTCGGACACGGGAACCGGGCTGGAATCTTCGAGTACCGCGGTCCTGGCACCCTGAGATGTCGTCGAAGTGTCGCTGGACCCGCAAGCCACCAGACCGAAACCGGCTGCTGCGACCAGAGCCGCCGCGGCCAAGCGCTTCATCATTTGACGAGGTAGCTCTCGATGTCGCCTTCGAGGTCGGCGAACAGGTCGCCGTTGAGGCGGTACGCCAGATTCACCTCGTCGATGAAACGCTGCTGTTCCTCGGCGGGAATCTGCAGTGCATCCAGATTCGAGCGGTAGTCGTCCTTGAAAGGCTTCGGCTTGGGGATGCCTTCGAAGATGTAGAAGCGAAGTCCGTCGGTCTCGAATCCGTAGGCGCGTTCGAGCATCCGGCGGATGATCTGTCCGCCCGAGAGATCGCCCATGTACCGAAGGTAGTGATGTGCGACGAAGCCGGCAGGCCAGTCGAACGCCACCTCCTTCAGGCGGGCGATGTAGCGCTCGGTTGCCGGCAGTGCCACGAGTTCGTCGCGCCAGTTCGGTCCGCCGAGGAACTCGAGATCGGCCTCGAGTGAAGCCACGCGCAACAGATCCTCGGACAGGAACGGGGCGACCAACTCGTTGTCGGCGTGTGTGCGGCCGGCCTCTTCGAGGCTCGTGTAGACGAGGTACGTCTGTCCCAGAAGTGCGGCGTAGCCAGCCGTGGTCAGCTCACCGCCGAGTAGTGCGCCTACGAATCGCGACTGCTCCGTCTCGCGGTGTGCTGCGTCCGTCTCGGTCTTGATTCGTTCGGAGAAGGCTGGGCCTGCGTCTGCGGAAAGGCTGTCTACGTCGAGCGTGGTCATTGATTCTCCTGAGGCTGTAGTCAAGCGTTGCCTACTAGGTTAGCCTGCCCTCGCCAACGCGATACCTCCGGTATTTCGATCAGCGGGACAGATCAAGCGCTCACATCGTCGAGAGCCGCGGCAATCGCTTTCGGAAGTTCCAATTCTTCGGTTGCCAGTACTCCTGTCAACTGGGCGAGATCACGCGTGCCGACGACGGCGCTGGCCACCCCGGCGCGATCGCGCGCCCAGGCCAGTGCCACCGCCAGTGGGGAAGTACCCAGACCGTCGGCAGCGGTAACGACTGCGTCGACCACCCGGATCGAGGAATCGGTCAGATAGCTCTGCACATCCTGCGAATGTGCTTCGTCGGCGCCGCGGGAATCGACGGGAATGCCGTCGCGGTACTTGCCGGTCAGCACACCGCCCGCGAGGGGTACTGCGGCGAACACTCCGACGCCGTGATGGGCCGCCGCTGCGAACAATTCTTCCTCGACGCCGCGTGCGAGCAACGAGTACTCGGCCTGCGTCGCGGCGAGTGTTGTTGCGCCACCGGCTCCTACGGCCGTCGCGAGCTGCCAGCCGAGGTAGCCGCGAACTCCGACGTACCGCACCTTGCCGCTCGAGACGGCGTAGTCGAGGGTTGCTGCAACCTCGTCGACGGGCGTGAGCGGATCCCAGGTTGCGACCTGCCACATGTCGAGGAAGTCGGTTCCGAGTTCACGAAGAGTCGCGTCGAGCTGGCGGAGCAATCCGCGCCGCGAGCAGTCGACGCGGTCGGTGCCGATCGGTGTGGGGTCGATGCCGGCGCTCGAGCTGACGATGAGTTCGTCACGTGGAACGACGTCGTCGAGCAACTCGGCGAGGATCCGTTGCGCCGCACCGGCGCCGTAGGCGGGCGAGGTGTCGACCAGGGTTCCGCCGGCCTCGGCGAACGCGAGTAGCTGCGCAGCAGCCTCGTCGCCGTCCGTGTCGCGTCCCCATGTCAGTGTGCCGAGCCCAAGTCGCGAGACCCGAAGTCCGCTCGTTCCGACAGATCTGTGCTTCATAACCGCCTGCATCTCGCGCCCGACTCGTGTGCGCAAGTGCGGCACCCGAGAGATCTCACCACGTGCAGACTAGTAGGCGGTCGCCTCGAGTCGGGGTATTCGGACACGGACGTGCCGGGCGCGGCGCGGCGCCGTGGGCCCCGGTAGCGTGGCGCCGGTGAAACGTGAACCCGACACACGAAACCTGTGTGCAGTAACCCCATTCGAATCAGCCGGGATCGGTGAGTGATGGGCGAAGCGATGACCTGGCTCCAGGCCGTGATCCTGGGCCTCGTGCAGGGCTTGACCGAGTTCCTGCCCATCTCGTCTTCCGGACATTTGCGAATCGTGTCGGAGATATTCTTCGGCAGTGACGCCGGCGCATCGTTCACCGCGGTGACGCAGCTCGGCACCGAGTTGGCGGTCCTGATCTACTTCGCACGCGACATCGTGAGGATCATCACTGCCTGGTTCCGAGGTGTGTTCAATGCCGAGCACCGGGGCGATCTCGATTACCGGATGGGCTGGTACGTCATCATCGGCACCATCCCGGTCGGCATCCTCGGGTTCTTCTTCAAAGACCAGATCCGTACCGGCGCACGCAATCTGTGGCTGATTGCCACGATGCTGATCGTGTTCGCGCTCGTCATCGCTGCTGCCGAGTACTACGGACGCAAGACGCGCCCGATCGAATCGCTCACAGCGCGTGACGGCATCATCATGGGTTCGGCTCAGGCGCTCGCGCTCATCCCGGGTGTCTCACGTTCGGGTGGCACGATCAGTGCCGGCCTTTTCCTCGGACTCACCCGTGAGGCCGCAGCCCGTTACTCGTTCCTGTTGGCGATTCCGGCAGTTCTCGCCTCCGGTTTGTTCAGCCTCCCGGATGCCTTCGAGCCGGCCGGTGAGGGTCTGAACGCGAGCGGTCCGCAGTTGCTGGTGGCAACCGTCATCGCCTTCGCGGTCGGTTACGCAGCGATCGCCTGGCTGCTTCGATTTGTTGTCGATCACTCCATGTACTGGTTCGTCGGATACAGAATCGCTCTCGGCGTAGTCGTCCTTGCGTTGCTGGCCGCAGGGGTCGTGTCCGCGACATAGGGCCCGTTTCGACGTCGACCACCCGTCCGTGCGGCCACCGCCCCATTAGGGTTGTGGAATGACAGTTGTCCTACTGCGGCACGGGCGGTCGACGTCCAACACTGCCCATACCCTGGCCGGTCGAACGCCGGGTGTGGAACTCGACGACCACGGCCGGAAACAGGCCGAAGGCGTCGTCGATCGGCTGGTCGGTCTGGACATCGCGGAGATCGTCCGCTCGCCGCTGTTGCGGTGTGAGCAGACGGTCGGCCCCATTGCCGTCGACCGTGGTCTGACGCCGGTGGTCGAGGATCGCCTCATCGAGGTCGATTACGGCGACTGGACGGGTCGCCCGCTCAAGGAACTCTTGGAAGAACCGCTCTGGAAAGTGGTGCAGCGCCACGCTTCCGGTGCAGTGTTTCCCGGCGGTGAAGGGCTGGCCCAGGTACAGGCGCGAGCCGTTGCCGCGATCCGAGAGCACGACGCACGGCTGGCCGAAGAACACGGCAAGGACGTCGTCTGGATCGCGTGCACGCACGGTGACGTCATCAAATCGGTTCTCGCCGACGCGTTTGCGATGCATCTCGATTCGTTCCAGCGCATCGTCGCCGAGCCCGCCTCGGTCAGTGTGATTCGCTACACGGCGACACTGCCGTTCGTTCTTCGCGTCAACGACACCGGAGACGTACTCGCCGCGATCGGTGCAGCTAAGGCCGCGACCAACGGTTCGGCTCCCGCGCAGGAGTCCGTCCCCGGCGGAGAGGTCGGTGCGTGAGCTGTGACGGATAATGGGTATTCAGTGATGTTCTGCTCGAACTCGAGGAGGTGCAATGTCGCGCGCGATTCACGTATTTCGCACTCCTGACCGATTTGTCGCAGGAACGGTGGGCGAACCCGGTGACAGGTCTTTCTATCTCCAGGCCGTGCACGAATCACGGGTGGTGAGTGTGCTGCTAGAGAAGCAGCAGGTTCAGGTCCTCGCCGATCGCATGGGCTTACTCCTCGAAGAGGTACATCGACGCTTCGGAACCGAGGTTCCGCCACAAGCCGACGACGTCTCCGACCTCAGCCCGCTGGTCACACCACTCGACGCGGAGTTCCGGGTCGGCACGATGGGGCTCGGTTGGGACGCCGATGCCGGGGCGGTCGTCGTGGAGCTGCTTGCCGTCAGCGAGACGGAGTTCGACGAATCGGTTGTCCTCGACGACGCCGACGACGGTCCGGACGCAGTCCGTGTGTTCCTGACTCCGGAGCAAGCGCGCGAGTTTTCGCTGCGGTCCGAACGCGTCATCGCGGCGGGACGCGCGCCGTGCCCGCTGTGTGGTGAACCGTTGGCGCCCGAGGGGCACGTCTGCATCCGCACCAATGGGTACCGACGCGGCGAGTCCTTCGGTTTCGCGATCGACGACGCAGACGACGACGAGGTCTGACGTCGTGTCCGAACCTGGTGTGCCGGACGTTCTGCTCGAGGGTGATCTGACTCTGATCGGTCAGATCACCACAGCGAGCAACGCCACGCTGGTATGTGAGTCGACTCTGGGGGAGCAGTCCACCCGTGTGGTCTACAAGCCGGTGCGGGGTGAACGCCCACTGTGGGATTTCCCGGACGGCACTCTGGCGGGGCGTGAGGTCGCGTCGTACCGCGTGTCCGAGGCGCTGGGTTGGGGAGTGATTCCGCGAACAGTGTTGCGGGACGGCCCCTTCGGTCCAGGCATGGTGCAGCGATGGATCGACACCGTCGATCGCCGCGCGGATGGATCTGGCGGACTCGAGATGGTGGACCTGTGCAGTCCCGGCAACGTTCCGCCGGGGTGGTTCGAGGTCCTGCAGGCCTTCGACTCGGAGGGTGAACCAGTCTCCCTGATCCATGCGGACGATCCACGGCTGCAGCGAATGGCCGTTCTGGACGTCCTCATCAACAACGCCGACCGCAAAGGTGGTCACGCTCTCGAAGGCGTCGACGGCTCGGTGTACGGCGTTGATCACGGAATCTGTCTTCACTCGGAGAACAAGCTGCGGACCGTGTTGTGGGGGTGGGCCGGGCAGCCCGTACCCGGTGCTTTGATCGCCGACGTCGCCGAATTCGCGACAACTCTCGACGGGGATCTCGGCGACGAGTTGTCCGAACTGATCACCGAAGAGGAAATCGTGGCCTTGGCGGTGCGGGCGATGCAGTTCGCCGAGTCCGCTGTGATGCCTGAGCCGAACGGCCATCGAACGATTCCCTGGCCGGCCTTCTAGTCGCGAGACGTTTCCTGCTGTTCGCGAGTTGCCGTCAATCCGGGTGAGCGAACCAATCGCAGTAGTTGTTCGCGCAGCGCGGCGACATCCCCGACGCCGACGGTCAACGCCGCATCTTCCTTCTCGAGCGTCAGTAGTCGCTCGTACGTCAGTCTTCCGGCGTCGGTTATCGCGATCACGCGCCGACGCTCGTCCCTCGGATCGGTGTCACGAGTGACGTAACCCGCTCGTTCGAGACGGTCGATCGTGCGGCTCATCGTCTGATCGGTGACGCGGGCGTTCTTCGCGATGTCGCGTTGAGACGCCGCCCCACCGGCGATCGAGTGGAGCACGATCAGGCCCGCGTGCGTCATGTCCTGAGACCGCAAGACCTTCTCCCACGAGTGCTCCACCAGGCGTGCAGCGGTGGACAACAGCCGGCCGGTGGGCCAGTCGTCCAGGCCGTCGCTGCTCATTTTTCTGCCTTCCGTTTGCAATTACTCAGCATGCTGAACAAAATAGTCGGCAAGTCCTCTGCTGCCGATCCCTGGAGACCCAGTGAGCACACCAGTACAAAATCGTCCTGTTCGTCGCCTTCGATGGATTGTGCCAGCTCTCCTCGTGATCGGCTGGCTGGCAATCGGAGGATTCGGCGGTCCGTTCGCCGGAAAGCTCAGCACGGTGCAGCAGAACGACAACACGTCGTTCCTGCCCGCGTCGGCCGAAGCGACCGAGGTGGCAAAGCTTCAAGAGAGCTTCACGGACACGCGCTTCGTGCCGGCCATCATCGTGGCGGAACGACCGGGTGGCCTCGAGCCCGCCGACTCGACCTTCCTTTCCCAGACCGTCGATTCGTTCGTCGGTACCGAAGGATTCGGCGACGCCTCATCGCCGCCGATCCCGTCGGCCGACGGCCAGGCACTCCAGATGTTCCTGCCGGTCGACAGCACCCTCGAAGTCAAGGACAGCGTGAAAGCGCTGCGCGCGGCGCTGGAGTCGAGCCCTGACGGACTGACAGTCAAGGTCACGGGCCCCGCTGGGCAGGTTGCGGATCTGTCGGCAGCATTCGCCGGTATCGACGGATTGCTGTTGTTGGTAGCCGGATCCGTCGTGATCGTGATCCTGATCATCGTTTACCGAAGCCCGATCCTGCCGTTCGTGGTGATCTTCTCGGCGATCTTCGCACTCGGATTGTCGAGCTTGCTCGTGTATCTGCTCGCGGACGCGGACGTCATCGCACTGAACGGTCAGAGCCAGGGCATCCTGTTCATCCTCGTGTTCGGTGCCGCCACCGACTACGCGCTACTGCTGGTCTCTCGCTACCGGGAAGAATTGCGGATCGAGAAGGACAAGTACGCAGCAATGCGCACTGCGTGGCGCGCGACGCTCGAACCTGTCGCAGCGTCTGCAGGAACGGTCATCGCGGGCGTTCTGTGCCTGTTGCTCTCCGACCTGAACTCGAACCGCGGACTCGGTCCGGTGGCCGCCATCGGTATCGCCGCGTCCTTCCTCGCATCGATGACCTTCCTACCTGCTGTCCTGGTTCTGTTCGGGAGGACGGCGTACTGGCCGACCAAGCCGAAGTTCGATGCCGACCGCGAACACCACGACGAGGCGAACGATCACCGGTTCTGGGCCGGGCTCGCTGCTCGAATCGGTAGGCATCCGCGCCGCTTCTGGGTGGCGTCGACGCTGGTGCTGGTGATCTTCGCGATGATGATGCCGCAGTTCAAAGCCAGCGGTGTCTCGTCGTCCGACATCTTCTTGCTCGATGTCGATTCGGTTGCAGGCCAGGAGATTCTCGGCGAGCACTTCGACGCGGGTTCGGGTTCACCGGCCGTGGTCATCGCGAATGCAGACCAAGTGGATGCCGTTGCGGCAGCCAGTCGCGTGGAGGGTGTCAGCGACGTAAGCGTCGTGCAGAACGGGGGAGCCCCACTGGTTGTCGACGGGCGAGTCTCCCTGCAGGCGACGTTGACTGACGCTGCCGACTCGCTCGAGGCCGAAGACACCATCGTGCGACTGCGTGATGCAGTTCACTCAGTGGAGGGCGCCGACGCATTGGTCGGTGGCGTCACTGCGACCGACCTCGACACGAAGACCACCTCGACACGGGACCGGACACTCATCATTCCCGTGGTGATCATCGTGGTGTTCGTGATTCTCTCGCTCTTGCTGCGTTCGCTTCTCGCACCGCTGCTTCTCATGGGCACCGTTGTGCTCTCGTTTGCTGCGACACTGGGCATTTCGTCGCTGGTGTTCGACCACGTCTTCGGTTTCCCCGGCGCGGATCCGGTGGTCCCGCTCTTTGCGTTCGTGTTCCTCGTGGCTCTGGGAATCGACTACAACATCTTCCTCATGACGAGGGTGCGTGAGGAAGCGCTGAAGATCGGCACCAGGGCGGGTGCTCTGCGGGGACTCACGGTGACCGGCGGGGTGATCACATCTGCCGGAGTTGTTCTGGCAGCAACCTTCTCGGCGTTGGCGGTGATCCCTCTGTTGTTCCTCGCCCAGATCGCGTTCATCGTGGCGTTCGGTGTCCTGCTCGACGCTCTGATCGTCCGATCCTTGCTGGTCCCGGCCTTGACCTACGACATCGGTCAGAAGATCTGGTGGCCGAGCAAGCTCGCGTCGACGCCCGAACCGGAGCAGGATCAGCCAGCACCTTCCCAGCCTCAGAGCAGTCTCCACTAGGCTCGGCAGCATGCAGTCTTGGTCCGATACCGCACTCCCGTCCGTTCCCGGTCAGGGGCCGCCGTTGCGGCTGTACGACACAGCCGACCGTCAGGTTCGCCCCGTCACCCCGGGCGAGAAGGCGACGATGTACGTCTGCGGCATCACCCCGTACGACGCCACCCACCTCGGCCACGCGGCCACGTACCTCACGTTCGACCTCGTGAACCGCATCTGGCGCGACGCCGGACACGATGTCCACTACGTCCAGAACGTGACCGACGTGGACGACCCGCTGTTCGAGCGAGCCAATCGCGACGGCGAGGACTGGATCGTCCTCGGCATGCGTGAGACGGCTCTCTTCCGCGAGGACATGGAAGCGCTGCGTGTGCTTCCGCCGAAGGACTACATCGGCGCCGTCGAATCGGTGAACGAAGTAGTGGAGTTGGTGGAGAAGTTCGTGGCGTCCGGCGCCGCGTACATCGTCGACGACGCGGAGTTCCCCGACGTCTACTTCCGTGCCGACGCGACCGAGCAGTTCGGCTACGAGTCGGGCTACGACCGCGCGACGATGGAGAGGTTCTTTGCCGAACGCGGCGGAGATCCCGATCGCGTCGGAAAGCGCAATCCTCTCGACGCACTTGTCTGGCGTGCGGAGCGTCCGGGCGAGCCCTCGTGGCCCTCACCCTTCGGGCCGGGGCGCCCCGGCTGGCACATCGAATGCGCGGCCATTGCACTCAACCGCATCGGCTCCGGCTTCGACGTCCAGGGCGGTGGCAGCGATCTGATCTTCCCGCACCACGAGTTCTCGGCTGCGCATGCCGAATCGGCAACGGGTGATCGCCGATTCGCGCGGCACTATGTGCACACCGGCATGATCGGTCTCGACGGCGAGAAGATGTCGAAGAGTCGCGGAAACCTGGTCTTCGTCTCCAAGCTGCGCGGCGAGGGGGTGGACCCAGCGGCAATCCGTCTCGGACTTCTGTCCGGCCACTACCGCCAGGATCGCGCGTGGACCGATCAGGTCCTCGCGGATGCTCAGTCGCGCCTGAAGGTGTGGCGCGAGGCAGCAGCTCTCGGTTCTGCGCCGTCTGCCACTGACACTGTTGCGCGTTTGCGTCAGCACCTGGCCGACGATCTCGACACCCCGAAGGCGCTCGACGCGCTCGACGGTTGGGCCCGCCGCGCCATCGAGGGCGGCGGATCCGACACGCAGGCACCCGGCGAGTTCGCCGATGCCGTCGACGCCCTACTGGGTATTTCGCTTCGCTGAACCCCTGCTGTGCGCCTTTATTAACCGCCCGCGGTTAATAAAGGCGCACAGCAGTTTCTAGGCGTAGTCCAACGCACCTTCGGCGGGTGTCGGCACCCGGCGCCGTAGCGGCGAGCCCAATGCCCTCGCCAGATCCGTTCCGTCGTGCTCGGCGAGCAGCTCACCGTTCGACCAGACCAGCAGCGCGGCGCTGACAGCCTGTTCGGCCGTGGAGTGCGCGAGGTCGTAGTGCGCACAGCCGGGGACGTCTGCGTACGTGATCCACAGGTCGTAGCCGGTCATGAAGAGGTCCAGGTCGAACTGAACGCTCAAGCCGAGAAGCTCGCTGCGACCGTTGTCGTCGACACCGGCGAAGGCCTCGTCGAGTGCCAGCAGACGCGGGGCGTGCGGGTCGGCCGAGTCCAACATGACGTGCGCCGCGGCGAACAAAGGAAGGTGCAGCGAGACGGACTGCTCGCCACCGGACAGCGCGCTGTGCCGCGCGACGGTAAGACGGTCTTCCTTGCCCTCACCGCTGATGAGGGTGAACGAGAACACGCGCCATTGACGGTAGTCGAGCGCCGAGGACAGAATCTCCGGGTACGAGCGTTCGGGGTGCGCCGCGCGGGCGGTACGGATCTGCGTCGCGAAATGTGCTCGCAGAGTTGCCAGTTCATCGACGCCGAGGGCCGACGCGTCTCGATCCAGCAGCTTGGAGATCGCCCGCGAGCTGTCGTCGAGGTTGTCGGCGAGCACCCAGTGAACGCCGATGGTATTACCTGAGGACATCCGACGCTCACGCATCTCGGTGCCCATCTGTGCGATCAACTCGCGTGCGTCGACCGTGCGCTCGTGGATCTGCTGAGCCAATCCCGTCAACAGGGCATCTTCGAGAATGCGACGCTCGGATTCGGTGAGCAACTGCTCCTGATCGCCGCGAGCGTCGTGGATCCGCGTTGCGAACTCGCCGATCGACGAATAGCCCTGATCGTCCTGGACTCGTACGACGGTCAGCCCATCCGGTGCATCCCACTGCAGACGGTAGTCCTGTCCGGCTGCTGCGAGTTGCGCGTCGAAGTCCTGCAGCGCCGAGGTCAGTGCCGTGCGGGTTGCCTTTCGGGCGCCGTCGGTGACTCGGACTGCCGAGGTCGCAGCTTCGAGCGCTCGGTACAACTTGTCGACGTCTTCGGGGAGGACAGGCGGGTGGGCCGCGTCCTCGCTGCGATCTTCGTTCTGGATGCGGTAGACCAACTGATCGGGGCTCATCCACGCCGCTGAACTGGCCGGCCAGCTCAGGTGATCCTTGACGCCCAACAATTCCAGCAAGTCGGGGCGAGCATAGGGTGCGAGTCGCTCTGCATCACTGCGGGTTTCGGTCAGGGTGTGCCGAAGAGTCTCGACAGCGGTGTTGTACGCACCCTCCGCCGTGCCGATCTGGAGGACGGCAGCGTCGTACGCCTTTCGCGCCGCACGCTGTTCGACCTTGCATTCTTCGATCTTCGCGCGGGCTTTTGCCAGGTCCAGGTCGATCTGCTCGGCGCTGGCACCGAGGGTGTCGCGCAGCGTCTCGAGACGCTGCACCTGCTGGAGCAGACTCTCCTCGGCGATGGCGGCTTCCTCGGCGAATTCCTCCGCATTGGCGCGTGATTCGTCGAGACGGTCGCGAGACTCGCGTTCGAGTTCGACTTCCTTGGCATGCTCCCGTCGGCAGCGCAGCGCCAGTTCCCCCTGCTTCTCGAAATGACGGATCGCCGCCGCGAGGGAGTCGAGTTCACGGCCGATATGCGGGGTCCGGTGCTGCGACGCCGTCGCTCGGAGTTGCTTTTCCTTCGCCGCGAGATCAGCGATCGCCGCATCGAGTTCGCGTTGTGCCGTTTCCGTGGCCTCCGAGCGAGTACGGAGTGCGCCGGCGGATTCGGTGACCGTCTTGAGTGCGCGCAGGATCGAACCTGTCTTCGGCAATTCCTTTGCTGCAGAGTTGATTCGGCTCAGTTGCTCGTTGGTCTGCGCCACCAGTGCCTTGGCCGTATCGACTGCCGCGGCAAGTTCTTCCAGAGCCGCGTCGATCTCGGTGATCCGAGCTTCGCGTCGACGCGCCCGTGCTGTGGTGCCGATGTACTCGGCATCGGCCTTGACGTGCCGACCACGCGCGACGCCCTGCCAGAAGCGGCCGTCGACGCCGATCGCGACGCTTGCGTCGGAGTCGCCCGGCGCCTCGACGAGACTGATCGACGCGAGAATGTCCTGTACCCGAGCGTCGGGTACGTCGGCATTGCCTTCGACCTGGAGGACGTCGGCCAGCGTTCGTCCCTTCGGACGCTGCTTGACGGTCAGAGCCGTCAGGAACTGCTCGCTGACGTGCTCGGGAATCTTCTCGTCCGGGCAGACCCAGCCGTCGAGCAGATTTGCCGCTTGGAGTGCGGATTCGATTCCCGTGGCCACGTCTGGTTCGACGGAATCGGCGAAGCGCACCAACTGCCATAGCGGTGCACCACCCAGTTCACTGCGGTTGTCGGTGCGTGCGTGGAAGGCAGGCGGAGCGTCGTCGTGTTCCGCCGAGACGGCCTTGCGCTCGGATTTGAGAGCCGCGATGGAGGCGTGTGAGGCAGATATTTCAGCTTCGGCCTCACGTCGACGCTCGCGCAGCGTCTCGGTGCCGGCTTCGGTGTGCTCGGCGAGAACTGCGGACAGCGCCGGAGCGTCTTCGTCGCCGACTTCGGCGAGCGCCGCGTCGAGAGCTTCGAACAGCGACGTGTCGGCGCCGACAGCCGAAAACAGGGAGGAGTGATCGGTCCACCACGCGCGCAGCCCGCTGGCGCACTGACTTCGTGCGAGTTCCACGGCAGCTTCGCCCTCGAGCACAGCCGCCTTGGACGCTTCGAGCAGCTCTTGTCCACGGCGAGAGCTGTTTTCGGCCCGGGTTCGTTCGGTCGCCGCCTTCTCGACGGTCGCCAGTGCGGTGCGGACGACGCGTACGTCACCGTCACGCTCCTCGGCATGGCCACGGACGGCTGCCGTGATCTGGTCACTGCGTGAGCCGTCGGGCAGGGGAGTCCAGACGATGCCGGCGTCCTCGGCTGCTGCCTGAAGTTCGTCCTCGGCGCGCGAGAGTGCTTCGGCCGCACGCTTGACTGACGATGCAGCCTTGTCGGCTTCGTCGCCGCGTTGAGCGAGTGCGGCCTGCGCTTTCCGGGACTTGTCTGCCTGCTGCTCGGTCGAGAGCTTGAGCGTCGAGACGGCCTGGGCGAGATCGTCGAGTTGCTGTTTGCCTTCGTAGGCGCTCGAGCGTTGCAACGCTTCGACATTGGCGCGCGCGTTCTCGAGTGCCTGCTCGGCCTGGTTGAAGCGCTCCTCGGCTGCTGCCCGGGCCTCACGGCTGCGGGTCTGGGCAAGCGACGACTCGTCCATGGCGGCAACGCCTCTGGTGACTGCTGCGAGGCGGGTGCTGACCTGTTCGATCTCTCCGCGAGACTGCTGACGCAGGTACTTGGTGTAGACCCCGATGAAACTCTGGGCTGCCTGATCGGCGGCCGCGAGCCCCTCGAGCGCGCGGCCGACTTCCTCCATGTCGCTGAACGAACGCGCAGCTTCGAGGACCAACTGATCGTCGAGTGGACGGAGACCGTCGGTGAGTGCCTGCGAAAGGCCCTTCGGGTCGAGGTTCTTCGCGAGCTGGGGGCGGCGAAGCGTGAGAATGAGGTTGATCAGCTGGTCGTATCGCTGCACACCGAGACCGAACATCCGCGCGTCGATGGCTGTGCGGTAGTCGAGGGGACGGTCGGTGATGGCATCGCTGCCGAGTTGTTCGGCAAGCTGCTTCTTGGTCAGGGGGCGATCGTCGTTGCCGATCAGCGAGAAGTCGACCCCGACGCGGCCGTCGGCGACGAAGTACCAGCGGGTGACCTTGTCGTTGGTGCGTGTTGCGCGCATGCCGATTCCCACGGTCACCGACTCGGGATCTTCGAGGGAGCCGCGGCAGAACTCCATCCACACGTAGGAGTGCGCGCTGTCCTGGCCCCGGTAGAGCAGGTTGGACTTCATCGTGCGCTCTTCACCGGCGAACGGGTTGAGGCGCCGCGGTTCGATGCGGCCGTCGAAGACGAACGGGAACAGGACCTCGAGGGCCTTGGTCTTGCCGGATCCGTTGGGTCCCCGCAGAACCAGTCGACCGTCGGCGAACGAGAACTCTTGGTCTCGGTAATCCCAGAGGTTGATGATTCCAGCCCGAGTAGGTCGGAAGCGGGCGTTGCTCATACGTTCTCTACCTCTGATAGTTCGCCGTTGGGGGAAGGTTCGGGGCCGAATTCGTCGACCGGATCCGGTGCGGAGTTGTCCACCGCGAAGTCGATCTGAGGATCGCGTTCGCGCACGGAGACCACGACGTCGCGGTACCGGGCAAGGACGGGCAACACCAGTACGCCGCCGTCGACCGCATGCGTCAGGCGCAGACGTTGCAGCAACCCGAGCGCCTGCTTGCGCAGCCCGTTGTGATCGGCCTGCCACTGCGCCGCGAAAGTTCGCCCGAACTGGTCCACCAACTCGGTGACCTTGTCGGCGAGCCAGTCGTCGTCGATTTTCGGGTACGTGACGGGTGGCGGTGGCTCGGCCGGTTCGCCGGCGGGCAGCACGAAGTCGTCGTCCTCGTCGGCGAGGTCCTCGAAGATCCCGGCCTCGGGGATGGCGGCATCGAGTTGTTCGATCAGGTGATCGTCCGACACGTGCGGGATCGGAAGTTTCGGCAGTTCAGGAGCGTCGACGTCGAGTACGCGGTCGGCAATCTCGCCGGCCAGGAGAAGTGCCACCTGAGCGATCGTTCCGGTGCTCGGGAAGCGGACGTCGGAGAGTCGGCCGGTGGGATCGATCATCGCGATTCCCTCGGCGCGGCGCTCGGCCACCAACCCCGTCAGTAGTTCGACTTCCGACGCGGTCTTGGGCTGCGCCAACGCGATCAATTCGTGCTGATCGAGTTCACCGGCCAGTACGACCGGCCGCTCGACCAGAGCCCGACGCACTCGGCGTCCGATCTCTTTCGCGTCCACGGGAATTCCGTCGTCCTCGGAGGCGCTCGAGGTCTCGGCGGCCAGGAGTCCGCGGATGGAGTGAAGGTGCTGCAGGGCGCGCGGTGGACGGAACAGCGCTACGACGACGGAACGGTCGATGTCGTAGAGTGCTTCTCCCGCTTCGGGATTGGACGCCCAGCCGTTTGCGTCACCGTCGGCGAGGGCGATGGCGCCTCTGACTCCGAGCCAGCCCACTGCGTCGACGAAGGCGTCGCGGTCGGACGCACGATCGGTGGAGAGTTCGACGCCGTCGACCTGCGCGGCGTCGGCCGCGACGTGATCGGCCAACTCCGACAACGTGATCTGGTTTCCGGCGCGGCCCAATGCGGCCAGGCACAACGCCAGGTACGCGTAGCGCGTGCGATCGAAGGTTCGCTCGGAGGCAGTTCTGGCCGGTGCTGACGGGTTGAGCCGATCCGACACCGTGAACAGGCGCGCGGTGGTCTCCGTCACCTCGAGGCGGTAGCCGAACAGTTCGAGTAGGTCGTCACGCAGTTCGGTGGCCCAACGGCGCAAGAGCGGCAACGCAATTCGATCCGGGTACGTCGAGGTGATCAGGTGGTTGGACAGGATCACTCGCGCCGCGCGTTGATACGAGTCGAGGGCTAGGGGCGTGATCTCGCGAGCTCTCATCGAACACTGACCTCGATGCCGTCGAGATGCATTCGTCCGCGAGCAGTCTTGATGGTGGTCGAACCGTCCGAGGGACTGAGTGTCAGCTTCACCCCGTTCTCGCTACCGGTGGAGCTCTTGACGCGTCCCACCACCGGAACGCGCGCGGTCAGTGCTGCATTGAGCAGACTCAGCAAAACTTCGGTCTCCTGCTCGTTGAGTTCGCGCTGATAAACACCGTTCGACGCGAGTGATTGCGCCGCGGCGCTGCGCGTACGTTGCGCCGCCAATTGCTCTTCGCGCAGACGGCGGATGCTGCCGTCGTTGCGGGCGACCTTGCTCGGCAATCCTGGTGAGGGCGGGCGGCCGGTTTCGGCGAGTGTTCGCGCGATCTCGACCGGCGGTGCCTCCCACCACGAGCGTGAGTGAGAAATGATGTCGGCGTCCGGATGCACCATCGAGAGGTGGCGTGGACGGCCGAGGTCGAACACTGCCTGGAACAGAGCATGAGCTGCGTCTTCGGACGGCGTGGCGGCGAACCAGCCGGCGAGGTGCCGGAGCTGGCTCTCACGGCTGACGCCGCCGCGACGGGTTTCCGTGACGCGGCGAAGGAGCGCCAGAACCGCGGCGATCGCGCTCATCGTGCCCTCACGTAGACGCTCGGACTCGCTGATCCCCGATTCCGCGGAGACGAACCAGGCGGTCAATCCTCGCCAACGCGCAGCCCAGTCGTCTTCGCGTTCGGAGATCGGGACGAACACCCGTTCGTCACTGGCGGCGGCGAGGCGGATCATGCGATCGACCCCGGTGGATTCGACGTGCTCGATCGCTTCCTTGAGCTTGGGGGCGTAGCGCGCCAGATCAGAGCTGAACTCCCGCATGTGCGTGAGCAGAGCGTCCTTGTGCGTGAGGAAAGCCTGCGGAGTGATCTCCGTGGTCCGTACGAGGTCCCCGAGGGTCAGATAGAAGTGCGCGGCTCGATCAGCCATGTCGGAGAGTGTTGAGTCGAGGCGCTTGAGCTTGCGGAAGATCAGATCGCCGTCGGAGCTTCGGTTGGCCTCGGCGAGTTCGGACATGTCTGCGAGCAGGTCCGGCAGAGCGAGACGCGAGAGCGACGCCGAGTCCAGGCGTGCGGCGAGAACGTCTTCGACTGATCGATAGACCTGGTATCCGGCCTGACCGAACTGGTAGACGAAGTGGCGATTGCGGTACTCGGCCAGCGTGGCCGCGCGGGTGCCGTCGTAGCTGCGCTCGAGGATCTCCCACACGTGGAGCTGATCCAACAGGGGAGTGACCTCTGCTGCCGACAGATCGGCCGCCGGATCCGATCCACCGATCTTCTCGAGGATGTGCGCGACGGCTCCGGCATGCAGCAGGACGGTGTAGTTGGCGCGAGCATGGTCGAAGGCACGAAGTACCCAGAGGTACTCGGCCCGTTTTTCCGCGATCGTGAACGAAAACAGCTTCAGTCGATTGGTGTCGGCGTACGCGGCGTAATCGGGCGCACTCGTTTCTTCCACCATGACAGGGTAGGCGAGAGACGCCCCCTCTTTTTCCTACGGGCGATCCGTAGCAGGGGATGCGGCGCGTCGCCACTGCGATTCGTTCTCGATCATCCATGTGAGCAGGTGCTCGGCCGCCGCCTCGTCGGAGTCCGGGCCGACCAGCAGATCGGCGAACGCTTGGCTGGGGGCGACGATGCGGATGCCGTCGCGGGTGAGCAATCGGTCGAAGGCAGACGGTGAGAGGGGAGCGGTGATCCACACGTCACCGCCGGATTCCACACGCCGTAGTCCGAGAGCGTCGGCGAACTGATCGACGTTGTCGGCATGGAAGTGGGCACGTCGAGTGGGCGCGTACCGAGCAAAGGGTGCGGCGGCCACCGAGGCGGTACCGGCGTAGATGTGACCGCTGAGCTGACGCAGTTGATCGAAGAGTGCTTCCAACCCGTCCGGCGCATGAAAGCCGTGAGGCGTCGGCGCTTTGGCCCCGGCCTCAGCCGCCCATTCACGAAGCATCTTCGGCCAGCGGACGTCACCGATTCCGCCGCGGGGGAGCCGGGTGACCAGTTCGCGATCCGACAGTGTCTGAACCACCCGGTAGGTTGCTCCCGTCGATGCACCGGCCAGGCGCACCAAGGCAGTGATCGCCAGTGGCGCCGCGAAATCGGCAAGCGCACGCACGACGCGAGCTGACGGATCACCCGTCAGCTGTCCGGAAGGACGTCCGGGCCCCCGCCACGGATCGGCGTCGGCTCCGCGTCCACGCACCCAGACGGCGGGTCGATCAGCGGTCAACGACACGTTGCCCGTGGCGTCTGCGTACGAAATCGCGTGGGAATCGAGCTGCCGGCGAACCGGCTCGGACAGATATTTTGCGCACACGAAGCCGGGTTGACCGGTGGGGAAGCGATCGGCGATACCGGGAACGTCGCTGCTCAGGACACCGTGAGCGGCGTAGACGCCGAATTTGGCCACCGCGCCGTCAGGGGAGCGGAGGTCGAGTCGGAGTGGTGCCTCGGACAGGTCGGGGGAGCGCTGTGTCGACAAAGACCAGGTAGGAGGCAAATTTTCTTCGATGACGGCAACCGATCGCCGAAAAATGTCGATCGGCCGTTCCGGTTCCGACTCAGAATCGCTCATGTTCCAATGGTATCAATATCTGTCGACGACGGAAACACAAGATTTTCCGAATAATGTTCGACCCGACAGCCTCGCGACAACGGTGGTCGCTTTCGCCGAGAAACTCACTACCTACACAACTTCAAATTCGAAATTGCCGAGACCGATCAGCGTTGCTTCGGCATGATCAGGGGAGCGACGACGGCGAGCAGTAGTGCGGGGATCAGGAAGCTCGCGGCAGGCGAAGAGTCGTAAATCGGTGTCAGGGCCAGGGGAGCAAGAGCGGCGCCGCCGAAGCGCATCGCTTGGACGACGGACACGGCGCCGCCACGGTTCGGCCCCGCGGATCCGAGGACCGCCGCGTTGACGCCGACCAGCACGAACTGGCTCGCGACGCCTGCGACAAACCATGCGATCGCGATCACCGGCACCAAGCCGGCAAGGCCGACGACGGAGACCAGAACTGCTCCGCCCAGGGCGCCGATCATCACGGAGGAGCGTGCGCCGATGCGATCGATGAGGATTCCGATGCGCCGGGCCGAGAGGATGCCGGCCACGCCGAAGACGGTGAGCAGTAGGCCGCGGACGGTGGGGGACAGCCCGAACTCGTCTTCGAAGCGGAAGGCGAGCAGGAAGCTCAGTCCACCGAGGGCGCCCCAGCCGAGCAATGCAGCGATACCGATGCGGAGCACTTCGGGGCGTAATGCATCGCGGAGACGGGCGGGAGTGGTCGCTGCCGGTGCTTCGGACTTCGGAAGTCCGACGGCTCCCAGAATGCCCGCGACCACTGCGATGACGAGAAAGGCCAGACGCCAGTCGAATTCGGCCGCCAGTCCGCCGATCAACGGAGCCGACGACTGCCCTGCGGCCTGGAAAGCGCCGAAGGCTCCGAGGGCTCGACCCAGCCGTGCCTGCGGTGTTGCGGCCGCCAACGAGGCAAGCAGTAGCGGCGTGGTGAATGCGTTCGCGGAGCCCTGCAGTACCCGGGCGGCAAGGAAGATCTCGAGTGTCGGGGCGAGGAAGCATGCCAACGACGCGAGGACGTAGACGCCGTAAGCGATGCGCACCGTCCGAACCTTGCCCCACCGCGTCCCGAGTGTCCCCGACACCAACATCAGAGCGGCGAAGGGGAGCAGGTACGCGGTGAGGGAAGAGGCGGCCGCCGACGGACCGACCCCTAGATCGTCACCGATCTCGGGAAGGATCGAAGCAACCACGCCGCCGCCGAACGGGCCGAGGAACCCGCCGGCGTACAGCGCGATCAGCTGAAGCCGGAGGCGCAGTGGGCGCTGTGTACTTCCGCCTTCTTCTGGAGTGTTCTTGCTCACAGTCCGAAGCTGCCGGGGCCTCGCCGTCTGAGGTAGCGCTCGAATTCCGCGGCGATGGCATCGCCGTCGATCTTGGAGATTGCTTCGCTGATGTCGGTTTCGGCGTCTCCCCGTTCTTCCAGGGTGCGCACGTATTCGCCGATTTCCTCATCGTCCGCGGTCATTTCGTTGACCGCTTCCTCCCAATCCTCCGACTGAGCCGGGAGCTCCCCGAGTGGGACCTCGATGTCGAGAACATCCTCGACTCGTTGAAGGAGGGCCACTGTGGCCTTCGGGTTGGGTGGCTGCGAGACGTAGTGCGGAATCGCCGCCCAGAACGAAATAGCGGGTACACCAGCACGAACGCACTCGTCCTGAAGAACCCCGGTGATGCCCGTCGGGCCTTCGTACCGCGTCTGTTCCAGGTTGAATCGGGCGGCGGATTCACTGCTGTAGGCCGTGCCCGTCACCGGGACCGGTCGGGTGTGCGGAGTATCGGCGAGCAGGGCGCCGAGGATGACGACCGTCTTGACGTTCAGTTGGTCGATCAGCTCGAGCAGATCCTCGCAGAAACTGCGCCACCGCATGTTGGGCTCGATCCCGCGAAGCAGGACGATGTCGCTCTCGCTGCCAGGAGGCGAACAGACCGACAAACGTGTTGCCGGCCAAACGATTTCGCGAGTGACACCGTCGACCTGCCGGACTGTGGGGCGGTTGACCTGATAGTCGTAGTAGTCCTCTGAATCGAGTTCGGCGAGCGGCTGGGCATCCCAGATCAGCTCGAGATGTTCGACCGCACCGCTGGCTGCGTCACCGGCGTCGTTCCAGCCCTCGAAAGCTGCAACGAGGATGGGATCACGTAGGACAGGGATGTCGCCCTCGAGGCGGTCGCTGCTGTCGACGGCAAAGCCGTCAGGGCTCTCGAAGGCCGCGGAATCATCGAAATCGACCGGGCCGTCGGGAGTGACGGGGAACTCACTTGGACTCACCCACCCAGCCTACGGCCAGAGCTTGTCGGTGCGCCCACTACTCTGGACGGCATGTCTGCCCCATTTAACTCTGCCCTGCTTGATGCGCTGAAACAGCGCGTTGTCATCGGCGACGGAGCGATGGGCACCATGTTGCAGGCCGCGGACCTCACCCTGGACGACTTCCTCGGCCTCGAGGGGTGCAATGAGATCCTCAACGACACCCGTCCCGACGTGCTCAAAGACATCCACCGTGCGTACTTCGCCGCTGGTGCCGATGCCGTCGAGACCAACACCTTCGGTTGCAACCTGCCCAACCTCGCCGACTACGACATCTCTCACCGGATCCGCGAACTCGCGGAAAAAGGCACTGCTCTCGCCCGTGAAGTAGCGGACGAGATGGGACCAGGCCGCGACGGCATGGCCCGATTCGTACTCGGCTCGATGGGACCGGGAACCAAGCTCCCCAGCCTGGGACACGCACCGTACGCAGTCCTGCGTGACGCGTACACCGAAGCTGCGCTCGGCATGATCGACGGTGGCGCCGACGCCATCCTCGTCGAAACCTGCCAGGACCTGCTTCAGGTGAAAGCTGCAATCCTCGGCAGCCAGCGTGCGATGGAGCAACTCGGACTGCGGTTGCCGATCATCACGCACGTGACGGTCGAGACAACCGGAACGATGCTCCTGGGCAGTGAGATCGGTGCGGCGCTGACGGCACTCGAGCCACTCGGTATCGACATGATCGGTCTGAACTGTGCCACCGGGCCGGCCGAGATGAGTGAACATCTCCGTCATCTGTCCAAGTACTCCACGCTGCCGGTGTCGGTCATGCCCAATGCCGGCCTGCCGCAGCTCGGCCCCAAGGGTGCCGAGTATCCGCTGACTGCCGACGAATTGGCCGAAGCCCTCAGTGGTTTCGTCTCCGAGTTCGGACTCGGCCTCGTCGGTGGCTGCTGCGGTACGACGCCCGAGCACATCAGCGCGGTCGCCGACGCGGTTCGTCAGGTCGAGAAGGCCCAGCGCACGCCGATCCACGAGCCGAGCACCTCTTCGCTGTACTCGGCGGTGCCGTTCGAGCAGGACGCCAGCATCCTGATGATCGGCGAACGCACGAACTCCAACGGCTCCAAGGCTTTCCGCGAGGCGATGCTCTCCGCGGACTACCAGAAGTGCCTGGACATCGCCAAGGACCAGACCCGCGACGGCGCACACATGCTCGACCTCAACGTCGACTACGTGGGCCGCGACGGTGCCGCCGACATGTCGGAACTTGCCAGCCGCCTGGCGACGTCCTCGACGCTGCCGATCATGCTCGACTCCACCGAGCCTGCCGTGCTGCAAGCCGGCCTCGAGCACCTCGGTGGCCGCTGCGCCGTCAACTCCGTCAACTACGAAGACGGCGCCGGCCCCGAATCGCGTTTCCACAAGATCATGACTCTGGTCAAGGAGCACGGCGCGGCGGTCGTCGCCCTGACCATCGACGAAGAGGGCCAGGCTCGCACCGCCGAGACGAAGGTCGCCATCGCCAAGCGTCTGATCGAGGACATCAAGGGAAACTGGGGACTCGCCGAGTCCGACATCATCGTCGACGCCTTGACCTTCCCCATCTCCACCGGTCAGGAAGAGGTGCGACGCGACGGCATCGAGACCATCGAAGCCATCCGTCAGCTCAAGGCTGCGTACCCGGAACTCCACTTCACCCTGGGTATCTCGAACATCTCGTTCGGTTTGAACCCGGCCGCACGGCAGGTCCTCAACTCGGTGTTCCTGCACGAGTGCACCGAGGCAGGTCTGGACACGGCGATCGTTCATGCGTCCAAGATTCTGCCGATGGCCCGAATTCCTGACGAGCAGCGTGAAACCGCACTCGACCTCGTCTACGACCGTCGTAGCGAGGGGTACGACCCGCTGCAGAAGCTGATGGCTCTGTTCGAGGGTGTCTCGGCTGCGTCGGCGCGCGAGTCCCGTGCGCAGGAACTGGCGGGACTTCCGTTGTTCGACCGGCTCGAACGCCGCATCGTCGACGGCGAGCGCAACGGCCTCGACGACGACCTCACCGAGGCGATGACGATCAAGCCTCCGCTGGCCATCATCAACGAGACCTTGCTCTCGGGCATGAAGACCGTCGGCGAGCTGTTCGGCTCCGGACAGATGCAGTTGCCGTTCGTGTTGCAGTCGGCCGAGGTCATGAAGGCTGCCGTGGCATTCCTCGAACCGCACATGGAAGCGAGCGACGAGGACGGCAAGGGTCGCATCGTGATCGCGACCGTCAAGGGCGACGTTCACGACATCGGCAAGAACCTGGTCGACATCATCTTGAGCAACAACGGCTACGAGGTCGTCAACATCGGTATCAAGCAGCCGATCGCGACCATCCTCGACGTCGCGTTGGACAAGAAAGCCGACGTGATCGGCATGTCCGGACTGCTCGTGAAGTCCACTGTCGTGATGAAGGAAAACCTCCAGGAACTCAACGCACGCGGAGTCGCCGAGAAGTTCCCGGTTCTGCTCGGTGGTGCGGCGCTCACGCGCTCCTACGTCGAGAACGACCTGCAGGAGGTGTACGAGGGCGACGTCAGCTATGCCCGCGACGCCTTCGAGGGTCTGAACTTGATGGACCAGATCATGACGACCAAGCGTGGTGGCGGCCCGGCGCCGGACAGCCCGGAGGCCATCGCTGCTCGCGAGAAGGCTGCCGAGCGTAAGGCACGTCACGAGCGTTCCAAGCGCATCGCCGAAAAGCGTAAGGCTGCAGCGGTTCCCGTGGTCCTGCCGGAGCGTTCCGATGTCGCAACCGACATCGCGGTGCCGACACCTCCCTTCTGGGGCTCGCGCATCGTCAAGGGAATCTCGCTGTCCGAGTACTCGGGGCTGCTCGACGAGCGCGCTCTTTTCCTCGGCCAGTGGGGCCTTCGCGGTCAGCGCAAGGGCGACGGTCCGACGTACGAGGAACTGGTCGAGTCGGAAGGCCGTCCGCGACTTCGGTACTGGCTCGATCGGCTGACGTCCGAGGGCATCCTCGCGCATGCCGCGGTCGTGTACGGGTACTTCCCGGCGATCTCGGAGGGCGACGACGTCATCGTGCTCACCGAGCCGAAACCGGATGCACCCGAAAGGTTCCGGTTCACCTACCCGCGCCAGCACCGCGACCGCTTCCTGTGCATCGCGGACTTCGTTCGCTCGCGCAAGGACGCCGAGGCCACCGGGCAGGTCGACGTCCTCCCGTTCCAGTTGGTGACGATGGGTCAGCCGATCGCGGACTTCGCCAACGAGTTGTTCGCGTCGAACTCGTACCGCGATTACCTCGAGGTTCACGGAATCGGTGTCCAGCTCACGGAGTCTCTGGCCGAGTACTGGCATCGACGCGTCCGTGAAGAGCTAGTGCTTCCCGAGGGTCACACCGTCGCGGAGCAGGATCCCACCGAGGTTGCCGGCTACTTCGATCTCGAGTACCGCGGCGCTCGTTATTCGTTCGGATACGGCGCGTGCCCGGATCTCGAGGATCGAGCCAAGTTGGTTGCGTTGCTCGAACCCGAACGAATCGGCGTCGAATTGTCCGAGGAACTGCAGCTGCATCCTGAGCAGTCCACGGACGCTTTTGTCCTGCACCACCCGGAAGCAAAGTATTTCAATGTCTGAGTTGTTGACCGAAGTATCCGAATCAACGCTCGGTGGTGTCCTGTGGGACATGGACGGCACCCTGCTCGATTCGGAGAAGCTGTGGGACATCGCGCTTCGTGAGCTGTCCCTACGCCTGGGCGGACCGATGACGGAAGCGACACGCGTTGCCGTCATCGGTGCGTCGAGTCCCTTCGCCCTTGCGACGGTGTTCGACGCGCTCGGCCTGGAGAAGCATCCCGATGCCATCGCCGAGGCGAAGGACTGGATGTACACCCGCGTCGGCGATCTGTTCGAGGACGGCGTGACCTGGCGGCCAGGTGCTCGCGACGCACTGTCGACCGTGCGTGACGGTGGTTTGCGTTCGGCACTGGTCACCAACACCGAGCGAGTTCTGGTAGATCGGGCACTCGGCATGCTCGGCCGTGAGTTCTTCGACCATTCGGTGTGTGGCGACGAGGTCCCCAACGGGAAACCGGCAGCGGATCCGTACCTGCGCGGCGCGCATCTGCTCGGACTCGAGCCTGCGCAGTGCCTCGCGATCGAGGACTCGCCGACCGGCACGGCGTCGGCCAGCGCTGCGGGTTGCGCGGTGCTCGTCGTTCCGTGTGAGGTCGACGTCCCCGCCGGCCCTGGACGCGTGTTTCGAGAGTCCCTGTTGGACTTGTCCATTCACGATCTTCACGACGTTCACTCGAGCGCGGCACGTTAGGCTGGATTTGCTGTGGCTATTCCGAAAATTGTTCTCTTCTACCAGTTCACGCCGTTGGCGGACCCGGAAGCGATCAAGCTGTGGCAGCACAGCCTGGCCGAGTCCAACAACCTGACGGGCCGGATCATCGTCTCGCCGCACGGGATCAACGCGACGGTCGGCGGAGACATCGAGGATGTCAAGCGATATGTCCGTGGTACGCGTGGTTACGAACCCTTCCGTACCGCTGACATCAAGTGGTCGGACGGCCTCGGGAACGATTTCCCTCGTCTGAGTGTCAAGGCACGCTCGGAGATCGTGACGTTCGGTGCCCCCGACGAGCTGAAAGTCGACGAGAACGGTGTGGTCGGCGGAGGAGTTCACCTGGTGCCCAAGGAACTACACGAACTCGTCGACACTCGCGGTGACGACGTCGTGTTCTTCGACGGGCGCAATGCCTTCGAAGCCGAGATCGGCCGTTTCCGAGATGCGATAGTTCCGGACGTCGCCACCACTCGGGATTTCGTCAACGAACTCGACAGTGGCAAATACGACCATCTCAAGGGCAAAGCCGTGGTCACGTACTGCACCGGCGGAGTGCGCTGTGAGGTGTTGTCTTCGCTGATGCGCTCACGTGGCTTCGACGAGGTCTATCAGTTGGACGGCGGAATCGTCCGTTACGGCGAGACTTTCGGCGACCGCGGCCTCTGGGACGGTTCCCTGTACGTGTTCGACAAGCGGATGAACATCGAGTTCTCATCCGAAGCCAAGACACTCGGCGTGTGTGTCGATTGTGGTACTCCGACCCCGCGGTACCGCAACCGGATCGATGGCGACGGCCGAACCCTCGAATTGCTCTGCGAGAGTTGTTCACCAGACCTCGAGCAGGACTGAGCTGTGCCCAAGGCTCCGTTGCCGATCCGAAACGGTCTCGGACCTGACCGGCTGCGGATGCCGGCGGAGTCGTCGGCGCGGACCGTCCTCGAGCACCTGGTCGGCGAGCATCCCGGGGAGCGGGACCTGTGGGCGGACCTCGTCAGCGCCGGGGACGTCGTCGACGAGCACGGGCGGAAGATCACGAGCCGAACGCCCTATCAGCCGACCCGGTTCGTGTACTTCTACCGCGAGCCGGCCCCCGAGATTCCGGTTCCGCACGAGATCGAGATCTTGTACCGCGACGACTCGATTCTCGTGATCGACAAACCGCACTTCCTGGCGACCATTCCACGGGGAGCGCACATCGTCGAAAGCGCAGTCGTGCGCCTGCGCCGTGACCTGGACCTTCCGGATCTTGCGCCAGTTCACCGCCTCGACCGGATGACGGCGGGTGTCATCGTGTTCACCGTGACACCGGACCTACGACGGCCGTACCAGGAACTTTTTGCCGAGCAGCGGATCGTCAAGGAGTACGAGGCGATTGCGGGCTTCGATCCGGAACTGACTTTCCCTCGCACGGTGCGCAGCCGCATCAACAAAGTTCACGGCGAGATGACGGCTACCGAAATCGCGGGCGAGCCGAATAGTGAGACCTCGATCGAACTGATCGAGGTGATCACCGACTCGGCCGGCCGGACGCTCGGGCGATACAGGTTGCTCCCACGGACCGGCCGGACCCATCAGCTTCGGCTGCACCTCAACTCGCTGGGCGTCCCGATCGTCGGTGACAACTACTATCCGGAGTATCTGCCCGCAGTGCCCGGTGACTTCTCGACTCCGTTGCGATTGTTGGCGCGAGCGTTGGAGTACCCGGATCCGATCACCGGGCAGACCCGCAGGTTCGTGAGTTCGCGCAGCCTCGACGCAGGCCTGTGAACACCGCTGTTCGTGGGCGTGTGAAAACCGCTTCCGTCCTCGTGAAAGAATAGCTACCCGTGAAGACCTTCGAATCCTTGTTCGCCGAATTGACCGAGCGCGCTGCTACTCGCCCCGAGGGGTCCGGCACTGTCGCCGCCCTCGACGCCGGTGTGCATGCTCAGGGCAAAAAGGTCATCGAGGAAGCCGGTGAAGTGTGGATCGCTGCGGAATACCAGAGCGATGAGCAGCTAGCCGAGGAAATTTCCCAGCTGCTGTATTGGACGCAGGTGTTGATGGTCGGTCGCGGACTGACCCTCGAGGACGTGTACCGACATCTGTGATCGGAGCTGACCAGCGAGATGTACTCCGTCTCGCTCGTCCAGGGCTTCCGATTCATGTCGTCTCACGTCACCCACACCTTCCGAAAGGACATCCACCATGCTGCGCGTAGCAGTTCCCAACAAAGGCTCACTGTCCGAGTCCGCCGCCGAGATTCTCAGCGAGGCCGGCTACCGTCGACGCACCGATTCCCGTGATCTGACAGTCCTCGATCCGGCCAATCAGGTCGAGTTCTTCTTCTTGCGCCCCAAGGACATTGCGATCTACGTCGGCTCCGGTGAGCTGGATCTCGGCATCACCGGTCGTGATCTCGCCGGCGACTCGGGTGCTCCCGTATCCGAGCGTCTGTCACTGGGCTTCGGCCGTTCGTCGTTCCGTTACGCAGCACCGGCCGGCAAGGACTGGGCCGTCGAGGATCTGTCCGGCCTGCGCATTGCAACGTCGTACCCGAACCTGGTCCGTAAGGACCTCACAGATCGCGGACTCGACGCCACCGTCATCCGTCTCGACGGAGCAGTGGAAATCTCGATTCAGCTCGGCGTCGCCGACGCGATCGCCGACGTGGTCGGATCGGGTCGTACTCTCCGCCAACACAACCTCGTGGCTTTCGGTGAATCGCTCTGCGATTCCGAAGGTGTCCTGATCGAGCGCACCGGCGCTCCGCAGGACGATCCCGCCCGCAACCAGCTCATCGAACGCGTACGCGGAATTGTCTTCGCGCAGCAGAATCTGATGATCGACTACGACTGCCCGCGCACCATCCTCGACGACGCCATCAAGATGACTCCGGGTATGGAATCGCCGACCCTCTCGCCGTTGGCCGATCCCGACTGGGTCGCGGTTCGCGCGATGGTCCCGATCAAGGGACACAACCAGGTGATGGATGCCTTGGCCGAACTCGGTGCCAAGGCCATCCTCGCGTCGAACATCCGCTCGGTACGCGCTTTCTGATCACTGCCTAAATAGATTTACGCGCATTCGCGCCCGTTCCTGGAAATCAGGAACGGGCGCGAATCTGCAAAGTCTGGGCGATACGGCCCACGGCACCCTGCTCGTCGTAGAGCACGCCCGCGCACATGCCGACGCCGTCCGGACCCGTTGTGGTTTCGGCGGCGACACCGACCCACTCTCCCTCGGGCACACGGAAGATATGCACCGTGAGATCTGTGTTGAGGAACGTCCAGTGCTCCGGGTCGAGCTTGGCGCCGACCCCGTTTGAGATGTCGGCCACCGCGAACAAACGCTCGAGAGCAGACATCTTCTCACCCTCGACCAGCTCTGGCTTGGGGCGCGCCCATACCTTCCCGGTTCCCACGCACCCGATCGGAGCAATCCAGGACCAGTCGAGGGTCTTGAGATAGCCGACGCTCCACAGACCCTCGAGAACGCCCGGGGTGCCGCTGTCGCGGGGTTCGAGCGGGGGATCGACTACGTGGACGACGTCGCCGGTATCCACCGTCTCCATCCGCCACGCCGTACCGCGCGCAACCGCGCGTGCAGATCCGTCGGCGGTGGTTGCCCACAGTTCGGCGACGATCAATTCGATTCGGCGACCGGGTCGTTCGATCCAGGACCGGACTTCGAGGTCGGCAATCGGAATCGGTCCGAGAATCTCGACGACGACGCGCGTCAGACGGGTTTCGTCGCGCGCACCGCACCGCTCGAGGGCTCGTACCAACAGCGCCGACGGGGGAGCGCCGTGCTGCAGTGTCGGGCCCCAGATGCTGACAGTTGCCTGCGTGCTCGCGAACCGCTCGTGCCCTTCCTCCGTCGTTCCGAGGTAGCGGTAGTACGAACTGTCCGTCATGTTATGAATTCTCCTTTGCGGCAACAGGTTCGGTGCTCAGCAGGTCCGGCCAACCTGGATAGGGCGGAGGTGTTCCGCCGAACGAGGGGCACAGTGACTTGTGATCGCACCAGTCGCACAGTTTGCCAGGCTTGGGTCTGAAGTCTCCGGTCGCACCTGCTGCGAGGATCGCTCTCCAGATGGCGGAGAGGGTTCGCTCGAATCGGATGAGCTCGTCGTGATCCGGGGCGTACGTGAGAATCGAGCCGGAGGCCAGATAGATCAGGCGCAGTTGTGCGGGAACGATTCCGCGAGTGCGCAGCAGTACGAGCGCGTAGAACTTCATCTGGAAGAGCGCCTTGGATTCGGTGAACTCGCGAGGCGCTTTTCCGGTCTTGTAGTCGACCACCCGCACCTCACCCGTCGGTGCAACGTCTATCCGGTCGACGAAGCCGCGGAGTCGAACGCCGTTCTCCAATTCGGTCTCGACGTAGACCTCGCACGCCTCGGCATCGAATCGAGTGGGATCTTCGAGCGTGTAGTACGTCGCGACGAGCTTGCCGACTTCGTCGAGGAACGAATCCAGCTCGCCCTCCGGAACAAGGTCAGCGGCCTCGGGAGACTCGGCACTGACACGTTCCCACGCGGGACGGACGAGTTCGGCTGCGCGATCCGGAACCCGGTGACCGGTCGGGAGTGCAAACAGTGCTTCCAGTGCCGCGTGTACGACGGTGCCTCTGACCTGGGCTCTGGTTGGCGTTTCCGGAATTTTGTCGACTGCTCGGAAGCGATAGAGCAGGGGGCATTGTTTGTAGTCACCCGCCCGAGACGGAGAGAGCGCCGGCCGACTACGCGGGCGCTCGTGTGATGTTGCACCCGTTGGAGTGGGGGTTGGCAATTCGACAGAGCTCACACCTGGCAGGCTATGCGGTTGGTCCGACAACTCCGTCGGAGCCGGTGGCGAGGACACCGGAAACAAGCGAACAGGGATCATCTGCGCATGGCGAACGAGCTGCAACCAGAAGAAGGCACGACCGAAGTGGATGAGGTTGCGCAGTCCGCTGTCGCCGAGATTCCCGAACAAGAGCTTCCAGAAGCTGATCTCACTGCGCCGGGCAAGCGGCCGTCAGGTCCGTTCCGCGTCGGCGACCGAGTACAGCTGACCGACGGCAAGGGACGCCACTACACGATCGTTCTCGAGGCGAACCGCGAATACCACACCCACAAGGGCGGAATCGTTCACAACGATCTGATCGGTGCCGACGAGGGCAGCGTCGTCAAGTCGGTCAACGGCACGCCCTATCTCGCACTGCGCCCCCTGCTGGTGGACTACGTGCTGTCCATGCCGCGCGGTGCCCAGGTCATCTACCCGAAGGACGCAGCTCAGATCGTCCACGAAGGCGACGTGTTCCCAGGAGCACGCGTGCTCGAGGCCGGAGCCGGCTCCGGCGCACTGACATGTTCGCTGCTGCGTGCCGTCGGACCCGAGGGCAAGGTCATCTCCTACGAGGTCCGCGACGATCATGCCGAACATGCGGTTCGCAACGTCGAGACCTTCTTCGGGGAACGTCCGCCGAACTGGGAACTGACCATCGCCGATCTCGCCGAGTTCGATCCGGAAGCGCACGGAGGCAAGGTCGATCGCGTCGTCCTCGACATGCTGGCCCCGTGGGACGTCCTGCCCGCCGTCTCGAAGGCACTCGTGCCGGGCGGCGTGTTGATCGTCTACGTCGCGACCGTTACTCAGCTCTCGAAGGTCGTCGAGGCGATGCGCGAGCAGGAATGCTGGACCGAGCCACGCTCGTGGGAATCGATCGTGCGCGGTTGGCACGTCGTCGGATTGGCGGTGCGCCCCGAACATCGGATGCAAGGCCACACCGCGTTCCTCGTGAGCGCTCGTCGTCTCGCCGAAGGAACTGTCACCCCGAAGCCGCAGCGGCGTGCGGGCAAGGGCTCGAACACCGCGGCCAAGTAGTCACACGAAAACAACAAGAGCGGCGATCCGGTATCCGGATCGCCGCTCTTGTAGTAGCTGGAAGTTATGCGGTGCAGGAAGCGCGGCCCATTTCCAGGAGCACGCAAGCCGAGGTGTCGGACAGCTTCCAGGAGCCGTCTTCGAGCTCCCAGGTCCACGGGGTGGCCGGGGCGGCGCCGTGCGGGCTGACGACGGCGACGTCTGCGGTTGCGGTCTGACCGTCGACCTTGACGTTGTCCACGTTGAACGTGATCGCGTAGGCAGGGTTACCGCCCAGCGCAGCACTCATCGTCTCGATGTTGGCCTGACGCTTGGTTCCGTCGACCACCAGAGCGGTCTTCTCCTCGATCGGCTTGGCCGGATCGATCAGAGCGACGAGCGAAGCGTTGAGCTCCTCGGCCGTCGGAGCCGCTGCGGCAGCGGCAGCTGACGTCGTGGCGGAAGCCGAGGCCTTCGCCGTGGTGCTCGAGGCGGCGGCGGAAGTCGAACTTGCAGCCGTCGAATCCTTGTTGTCGTCCGAGCTGCATGCACCCATGGTCAGGACGGCAGCGACAGCACAAGCGCTGATGAGAGTCTTGCGGATGATCACAGCGTTACCTTTCGTTGTAAAGAGAGACAGGCGCTGTCTCCATCTTGTAGGCAAGGCTAACATGACCAAATTCTGGCTCGAGACCAGTCGGCACGGTCCGCGCGCAGGTGTGAATTCGCACTCGCGCACCGTGTCTGGCGACAGTTGGGGCCTTATGCCGGTAGCGTTGATGGATCGCACTGGGAGGAGACGCACATGAGCTCGACAGAGAACCCGGATTCGGTTGCGGCAGCAGAAGAACTCCACGCGCTACGAGTGGAAGCACAAGTACTGCGCCGACAACTTGCACAATCGCCGGAGCAGGTGCGTGAGCTGGAGTCGAAGGTGGACTCGTTGTCCATCCGAAACAGCAAGTTGATGGACACCCTCAAAGAGGCCCGTCAGCAGCTCATCGCGCTTCGTGAAGAAGTCGACAGACTCGGTCAACCGCCGAGCGGTTACGGAGTCCTTCTCTCGGTACACGAGGACAAGACCGTCGACGTGTTCACGTCGGGTCGCAAGATGCGGTTGACGTGCTCACCGAACATCGACACGGACACCCTCGCCCTCGGGCAGACGGTTCGCCTCAACGAGGCACTCACCATCGTCGAGGCCGGCACCTACGAGCAGGTCGGTGAGATCAGCACGCTCCGTGAGGTACTCGACGACGGCTTGCGCGCACTGGTGGTCGGCCATGCCGACGAAGAGCGCATCGTCTGGCTCGCAGCACCGTTGGCGGCCGTCTTCGCCGACCCCGAAGCCGACATCATCGCGTACGACGCCGATTCTCCGACCAGGAAACTGCGTCCGGGTGACTCGTTGCTCGTCGACACCAAGGCCGGGTACGCCTTCGAGCGCATCCCGAAGGCCGAGGTCGAAGATCTGGTTCTCGAAGAAGTTCCGGACGTTCACTACGACGACATCGGTGGTCTCGGGCGTCAGATCGAGCAGATCCGTGATGCCGTCGAACTCCCGTTCCTCCACAAGGATCTGTTCCACGAGTACTCGCTGAGGCCGCCGAAGGGTGTACTGCTCTACGGTCCGCCCGGTTGCGGCAAGACGCTCATCGCCAAGGCCGTCGCCAACTCGTTGGCCAAGAAGATCGCCGAAGCTCGCGGTCAGGACAGCAAGGACGCCAAGTCCTACTTCCTGAACATCAAGGGCCCGGAACTTCTGAACAAGTTCGTCGGCGAAACCGAGCGTCACATCCGGATGATCTTCCAGCGTGCTCGTGAGAAGGCGTCCGAGGGCACGCCGGTGATCGTCTTCTTCGACGAGATGGACTCGATCTTCCGTACCCGTGGTTCGGGAGTCTCCTCCGACGTCGAGACAACGGTTGTTCCGCAGCTGCTCAGCGAGATCGACGGTGTGGAAGGGCTCGAGAACGTCATCGTCATCGGCGCTTCCAACCGTGAGGACATGATCGACCCGGCCATCCTGCGTCCGGGCCGACTGGACGTGAAGATCAAGATCGAGCGCCCCGACGCGGAATCCGCTCAGGACATCTTCTCGAAGTACCTGGTGGACGGTCTGCCGATCAATGCGGACGACCTCGCCGAGTTCGGTGGCGATCGCACCGCCTGCTTGAAGGCGATGATCGTTCGCGTCGTCGATCGCATGTACGCGGAGAGCGAAGAGAATCGTTTTCTCGAGGTCACCTACGCCAACGGCGACAAGGAAGTTCTGTTCTTCAAGGACTTCAACTCGGGTGCGATGATCCAGAACATCGTCGACCGCGCCAAGAAGTACGCGATCAAGTCGGTACTCGACACCGGTGCTCCGGGCTTGCGTGTGCAGCACCTCTTCGATTCCATCGTCGACGAGTTCGCCGAGAACGAGGATCTGCCCAACACCACCAATCCTGATGACTGGGCACGTATTTCGGGTAAGAAGGGGGAGCGGATCGTCTACATCCGCACTCTCGTCACGGGCAAGAACGCCAGTGCAAGCCGCGCGATCGACACGGAATCGAACACCGGCCAGTACCTGTAGCGAAACGAACATCGATCGGGCCGGCCACTCCTCGAGAGTTGTCGGCCCGATCTCTGCGTCGCTGCCGTTGACTTCGTTGCGATTGGACCGGTCGGTCGCGCTGGTTTAGAGTCCCGCCGTGCAGATACATCTTCGACACAATCCGTCGTCCACAGTCGCTCGCTGCTACCTCGCGCCCGGCGAACCGCTGCGCGTGGAGAGCGGGGCGATGCTCGCGCATTCTGCCGGCGTAGTTCTCGAAGCGAAGGCGCAGGGCGGCGTCCTGCAGGGACTCAAGCGGTCGATGCTGAGCGGCGAATCATTCTTCGTCACGACGTATACCGCTCCGCCGCAGGGTGGTTGGGTCGACGTGACTGGTGTGCTTCCCGGAGATCTGATCCCGCTGACCATCACCTCTGATCGCCCGTTCTTCCTCAACCGTGGAACCTGGTTGGCCAACTCCTACGGTGTGACGGTCGAGTCCAAGTGGGGCGGCATGTCCAACCTCTTCGGCGGTGAGGGAGGCTTCGGCCTGCGGGCAAGTGGCGACGGTGAAGTAGTGCTGGCCGTCTACGGCGCGATCGACGTCATCGACTTGCAGCCAGGCGAGACAGTCACGATCGATACCGGTCACGTGGTCGCCTACGACCTCGGCATGAATTTCAACATGCGGCGCGCCGTTCAGGGGCGCACCATTCAGTCGATGAAGTCCGGTGAAGGATTTGTCTTCGACTTCACCGGCCCAGGACGCGTTCTCGCGCAGACCCGCAACCCCAGCGCGTTCACTGCGTGGCTCTCGGCGATCACCCCGGGCTGATCACAGGTCCCACCAGTGTTCAGTCCCAGCGGTGTTCAGTCCCAGCGGTGTTCAGCTCCAGCAATAGTCGGCCAGCAGCGCGCGTGAGTCCGGAACGAACGGCCACGACGGGTCCTGCAGGTGGGCGCCGAGTTCTTTCGGCGTCCACCACCAACCTTCGGCGATCTCGCTGGGCTGATGTGCCATCGGCCCGTCGTATCTGAGTTCGAACGCAAACAGGTGACAGCGCAACGGAGAGTTGTTCCACTCGCCGTCCCAGGATTTTCGAGCGATCTCCGTCAGTCGGAGTGGCTGGTCTGCCGTTCCGAAGATTCCGAGTTCTTCACCGACTTCACGGATCGCAGTTTCCTGCGGCGTCTCACCTGGATCGACGACACCTCCGGCAAGACAGTCGTGATAGCCCCCGAACACCGCTTTCGTGTCGGTTCGGCGATGGACGTATATGCGGGAGCCGTCCCCGGTACGAACCAGGACGCCCGCACTCGCGTGCCAGAGCCCACCCGAGTAGACGACGGAACGTGGTGCTCGGCCGATCGGATTACCCGTCCGGTCGTACACGGCGACTACCTCGTCCGCGGGATTCAGGTCTGCGGTGAGAGGTTGGTGCATTCCTCCAACTGTGCCACGCCTGTGGGTGCCGCGCCGCAATCACATAGGCTCTTGTGTCATGCAGCGGATCATCGGTGTCGAGGTCGAATACGGAATATCTTCACCCAGTGAGCCGTCGGCGAATCCGATTCTCACTTCAACCCAGGCGGTGCTTGCCTACGCCGCCGCAGCGGGCGTGCCACGGGCCAAGCGCACACGCTGGGATTACGAGGTCGAATCTCCGCTGCGAGATGCCCGAGGCTTCGATCTGGGGCGAATGAGCGGTCCCGCGCCGGTGATCGACGCGGACGAGATCGGCGCCGCGAACATGATTCTCACCAACGGGGCACGGTTGTACGTCGACCACGCACATCCGGAGTATTCGGCGCCCGAGGTCGCCGACCCGCTCGACGCCGTGATCTGGGACAAGGCCGGCGAACGCGTCATGGAAGCGGCTGCGCGGCACGCATCCAGCGTGCCGGGTGCGCCTCGGCTCCAGCTGTACAAGAACAACGTCGACGGCAAGGGTGCCTCGTACGGCACGCACGAGAACTACCTCTGCTCACGTGAGACCCCGTTCGCCTCGATCGTGACAGGATTGACGCCGTTTTTCGCGTCCCGGCAGGTGATCTGCGGTTCCGGTCGTGTGGGTCTCGGTCAGTCCGGCGACGAGGCCGGATTCCAGCTTTCGCAGCGATCCGACTACATCGAGGTCGAAGTAGGCCTCGAGACCACTCTCAAGCGCGGAATCATCAACACCCGCGACGAACCGCACGCGGATGCGGACAAGTATCGCCGCCTGCACGTCATCATCGGTGACGCGAACCTCGCGGAGATGTCGACGTACCTCAAGGTTGGAACAACGGCGCTGGTACTCGACCTGATCGAGGCAGGTGTCGACCTCACCGATCTGCAACTGGCGCGTCCGGTCACGGCCGTCCACCACATCAGTCACGACCCCACTCTGCGCAAGACCGTTGCGCTGGCCGACGGACGTGAACTGACAGGGCTTGCGCTGCAACGCATTTACCTCGAACGTGTCTCGAAGTTCCTCGACCGTGAGACCGATCGTGATCCGCGAGCGGACGATATCGTCGCCAAGTGGGCGATGGTTCTCGATCTCCTCGAGCGCGATCCCATGGAGTGCGCGAACATCCTCGACTGGCCGGCCAAACTGCGTCTGCTCGAAGGGTTCCGCAATCGTGAGGGACTCGCGTGGTCGGCGCCGCGATTGCATCTGGTGGATCTGCAGTACTCCGACGTGCGACTCGACAAGGGCCTGTACAACCGCCTGGTTGCTCGCGGCTCCATGGAGCGGCTTGTCACCGAACAGCAGGTTCTCGACGCGGTCACGAACCCTCCCACCGACACTCGCGCATACTTCCGGGGCGAGTGCCTACGCCGATTCGGCGCCGATATCGCGGCCGCGAGCTGGGATTCGGTCATCTTCGATCTCGGCGGTGAATCGTTGATCCGTATCCCCACCCTCGAGCCGCTTCGAGGTACCAAAGCGCACGTCGGAGCGTTGCTCGACTCCGTGGACAGCGCCGCGGAACTGGTTGATCAGCTCACTCACTGAAATCAGCCGATGCGGCTCGCCGTCGCGTCTCTCCACACCTGACGGTGCCGCTCGGTAGGGTGAAGGTCCGAGCGGGATCAGTTACCGACTCTGCTGGGCCGAACAGGATGCTCGCGAGAGCTCCCTTCACACAAGGAGGTCGACGGCGATGGCTCAAGAACAGACGCAGCGTGCCGGTGGCGGCGAAGACGACGAAACCACTGGTGGCGACGGCAGTGCCGGCCAGGAACGTCGCGAGAAGCTCGCTGCAGAAACCGACGACCTGCTCGACGAGATCGACGACGTGTTGGAAGAGAACGCCGAGGACTTCGTCCGTGCCTACGTCCAGAAGGGCGGCCAGTGACGGTGGATCGCGCGCCCCGGATCACAGACGGGGACACACGGTTGAGCTTCGGCTCGAATCTGTCGTCATTCTCGGAATACCTTCGGGTGCATGCACCGGAGCATCTTCCGCAGAACCGCTTCGCCGACACAGGAGGTGTTGTCATGGGCGGGGGAGACGTAGCTCCGCACGGCACCACCATCGTCGCGATCAGCTATGCGGGTGGTGTTCTGCTCGCGGGTGATCGCCGAGCGACGATGGGCAATCTCATCGCCAGCCGTGACGTGCAGAAGGTGTACGTCACGGACGACTACTCGGCTGCGGGTATTGCCGGTACGGCCGGGATCGCAATCGAACTGGTCCGGCTCTTCGCGGTCGAGCTCGAACATTACGAGAAGATCGAAGGCGTCCCACTCACGTTCGACGGCAAGGCCAATCGACTTTCGTCGATGGTTCGAGGAAATCTCGGAGCAGCGATGCAAGGTTTGGCGGTTGTGCCACTGCTCGTGGGTTACGACCTGGACGCGGTCGATCCGTCCACCGCCGGTCGCATCGTCTCCTACGACGTCGTCGGTGGGCGATACGAGGAGCGCGCGGGCTATCACGCAGTCGGATCCGGCTCCCTGTTCGCGAAATCGGCGCTCAAGAAGCTGTATTCACCGGGAATCGACGAGGACACCGCGCTTCGGTTCGCCGTCGAGGCGCTCTACGACGCGGCAGATGACGATTCGGCTACCGGTGGCCCTGATCTGACACGAGGGATCTATCCGACGGCGGTCACCATCACCTCGGCCGGCGCTGTGGAGTTGTTGCCCACCAGGGCTGCCGAGATCGCCAGGGAGATCGTCGCGGCTCGCACGGCGACCGTGAGTCCGGAAGGGGAGTCTGCGCTATGACGATGCCGTATTACGCATCAGCCGAACAGATCATGCGCGATCGTTCGGAATTGGCGCGCAAGGGAATTGCCCGCGGGCGCAGCGTCGTCGTTCTCACCTACCGCGACGGAGTGCTCTTTGTCGCCGAGAATCCGTCGCGTGCTCTGCACAAGGTCAGCGAACTGTACGACCGTCTCGGATTCGCGGCAGTGGGCAAGTACAACGAGTTCGAGAATCTGCGCCGCGCGGGCATCGTCCACGCAGACATGCGTGGGTACTCGTACGACCGTCGGGACGTCACCGGGCGTTCGCTCGCCAATGCGTACGCACAAACCCTGGGAACGATCTTCACCGAGCAGCCCAAGCCGTACGAGGTCGAGATCTGTGTTGCCGAGATCGGTCGCTTCGGAAGCAGTACGCCGGCTCAGCTCTACCGGATCACGTACGACGGATCCATCGCGGACGAGCAGGAATTCGTGGTCATGGGCGGCACGACCGAACCGATCGTGACGGCGATGCGCGAGTCGTACCAGCGAGACCTCGACCTCGAATCCGCAGTGCGGATTGCAGTCGGGGCGCTCCAAAAGGGCGGCCCGGCACCGGCCGGAACCACTGAGGCGGAACCACGAACTCTCGATGTGAGTGCACTCGAGGTTGCCGTACTCGACAGCAATCGTCCACGCCGTGCGTTCAAACGGATCGCTGGAACGGTTTTGGAAGAGATGCTTCCAGCTCCGGCAGCAGTCGAGGATGCGCCGCCGGCAAACGGCGACGCACCCTCGTAGATACTCCGTAGGTCTGGGAGTTACTGCAGGTCTGGAGTTACTGAGTGACTCGGTAGACGGCCACCGCGCCCGGTTCGGTGTCGAAATCGAACCGGCGCGCGTCTGCCACCACTTCACCGTCGGTGGCGATGGCTACGGGTGAATCGGCGACTCGGACCGACATCGACGAGACGAGTTCGCGAACGTAGACCCGCGAGCTGCCCAATGTTCCTGTGGCAGCCGCAAACAGCAGACGTGAGCGCGAGAACTTCTTGTCCGCGCGCAGATAGCGGACGTCGAGTAGTCCACGGTTCATCTCCGGACGCGACATCGGCACCTGATCGGCGGGGGAGTATCGCCCGTTTCCGACGAACAGCATCCAGATTGTGGTCCGCTTCCCGTCGATGGTGACCGTCATCGGCTCCGCCGCTGCGAGAACCCGGATCATCGCGGCTCCTGCGGCCGGCCACTTACCGAAACGCGGTTCCCATTTTTCCCTCAGGCGCACAGCATCCGGGTATCCACCGAGGCTGGCTGTGTTGAGAAACCGTGCAGTCACTCCGGAATCCGTGCGCACCACCGCGTGGTCGACGAATGCCGCCTGACCGGACTCGACTGCGTGTGCGGTCTCCTCGACATTCACCGCCCCGACGTCGCGGGCGAAATGGTTCAATGTTCCGCCGGGAAAAACCGCAAGTGGTAGCTCATGCTTTGTCGCCGCGGTCGCGACCGTGACCACTGTTCCGTCGCCGCCGCATACACCCAACGCTTTCGGTGAGAGCTCGGGGATCTTGGCATCGATCTGCATGTCGAAGTCGATGTCCGCGTCGAACTCGTAGACGATCGCTTCCGGTAGTAGTTCTCGAATCGATTCCACGATCCCGTCGTCCTCGGAGCCTGAACCAGGATTGGTGAAGACCAACAAGCCTTCTCCGCGCGGGAGCGCGGGAACCACGCACTCGGGTCCGAGTTCGGCGGGCTCTTCGTCCCGCACCGCCCACCAACGACGCGTGCCGGCAGCGATAGCACCGCCGACCGCGAGGCCTGCGAAGACGTCGGACGGCCAGTGGACTCCGTTGTGAACGCGTGAGTACGCCACTGCTGCGGCCAGTGGTGCCAGAGCAGCTCCAGCAACCGGGGACTCCATGGCCACTGCCGCGGTGAATGCCGCGGCCGAAGACGAATGTCCGGAGGGGAACGAGGACGACGTCGGAATGTCGACGCCTCGCTTCGGGCTCAGCCAGACGCGTGCCGGTGGGCGTCGGCGGGGAAAGAGGGGCTTGAGTATGCCGTTGGCCAGCGCGCTGGAACCGGCCAGTGCGAGCAGCCCGCGTGCTGCTGCCCTACGGGGCCGCCCGCCGATCATCGCGAGCAAGGCGGCGACAACCATCCACAAAACGCCGTGATCGGCGGCTCTGGAGAGAAACCGCATGGTCGGGTCGAGCACGGAAGGGCGCAGTGCTCCAGTGCTTTCCATGACTTTGACGTCGCTTCGGACAACTTTTCGGCGAATAAGGCTCACACCGTCACACTATGCTGCCGCCCGACGTTGTCGAGTCGTGACTTACGACGCGATCGAAGTACACGGGTGAACCTCGCATTCTGGTTGTACTGTCGAAGTGTGCAGAGACGAATCATGGGTATCGAGACGGAATTCGGCGTTACCTGCACCTTTCACGGGCACAGGAGACTGAGCCCCGACGAGGTTGCTCGTTACCTCTTCCGTCGTGTCGTGTCGTGGGGTCGCAGCTCCAACGTCTTCCTCCGTAACGGAGCCCGCTTGTACCTGGATGTGGGTTCGCACCCGGAGTACGCGACGGCCGAGTGCGACAGCCTCATCCAGCTGGTCAATCACGACCGTGCCGGTGAGCGTGTGCTCGAAGAACTGCTGATCGACGCCGAGGCGAGACTCGCCGAGGAGGGTATTGGTGGCGACATCTATCTCTTCAAGAACAACACCGACTCGGCCGGAAACTCGTACGGCTGCCACGAGAACTTTCTCGTCGCGCGCGCCGGTGAGTTCTCCCGCATTTCGGATGTCTTGTTGCCGTTCCTCGTCACGCGCCAGTTGATCTGCGGCGCCGGAAAGGTACTGCAGACTCCGAAGGCCGCGACGTTCTGCCTCTCGCAGCGCGCGGAACACATCTGGGAGGGCGTCTCGTCGGCTACCACTCGCTCCCGTCCGATCATCAACACCCGCGACGAACCGCACGCGGACGCCGAGAAGTACCGCCGCCTGCACGTGATCGTCGGCGATTCGAACATGGCCGAAACGACGACGATGCTCAAGGTCGGTTCTGCCGCACTGGTGCTCGAGATGATCGAAGCCGGGGTGTCGTTCCGCGATTTCGCGCTGGACAACCCGATTCGTGCCATCCGCGAGGTCAGTCACGACGTGACCGGTAAAAAGCCGGTTCGCCTTGCTGGTGGACGTCAGGCCAGTGCCCTCGATATTCAACGCGAATACCACGCCAAGGCAGTCGAACATCTGCGTAACCGCGAACCGGACCCGCAGGTGGAGCAGGTAGTCGACCTGTGGGGTCGCACCCTCGATGCCGTCGAAGCTCAGGATTTTGCGAAGGTCGACACGGAGATCGACTGGGTCATCAAGCGCAAGCTGTTCCAGCGCTACCAGGACCGTCACGGTTTCGACCTGTCCGATCCCAAGATCGCGCAGCTCGACTTGGCGTACCACGACATCAAACGCGGCCGGGGTGTCTTCGACGTTCTCCAGCGCAAGGGCTTGGTCAAGCGGGTCACCGAGGACGAAACGATCGACGACGCCGTCGAGAATCCGCCGCAGACCACGCGCGCCAAATTGCGGGGCGACTTCATCACCGCAGCCCAGGCAGCAGGCCGGGACTTCACAGTCGACTGGGTTCACCTCAAGCTCAACGATCAGGCGCAGAGAACGGTGCTGTGCAAGGACCCGTTCCGCTCCGTCGACGAGCGTGTCGAGCGTTTGATCGCTTCGATGTAGGTCACTCAATTTCGAGATGTACAAGACGGCAGGTCTGTTTTGCGGCGACGCGCCGGGCACGAAAGTGTCCGGCGCGCGTTCGGTTATCGGATAGCCACTAGGATTTCGGCGTGGCGACATCAAAAATCGAGCGGTTGATGAACCTGGTGATCGCGTTGCTGTCCACCAGACAGTTCCTCACGGCGGAGAAAATCCGTGACAGTGTGGCCGGGTACAACGATTCCGCGAACTACGAAGCGTTCAGTCGCATGTTCGAGCGCGACAAGAACGAACTTCGTGACCTGGGTGTCCCGTTGGAAACCGGTCTGGCAGGACGGTTCTCGACCGTCGAGGGGTATCGGATCAATCGCAATGCCTACGAGCTTCCGGACGTGGACCTCACCAGCGAGGAATCTGCTGCTGTCGCCGTCGCAGTGCAGTTGTGGGAGTCGCCGGAACTGATTTCGGCAGCCCAGAGTGCACTACTCAAACTCCGAGCGGCCGGCGTCCAGGTCGACTCAGAAGTCAGTGCCGCCCCGGTCACCGCGATTCCCGCGCGCACCCGCGGTTCGGAGCCCGCGCTCGGCAAGCTTCTTGCAGCGGTCGACGCCGGCCGAGCAGTTCATTTTCAGCACCGCGGCGCATTGAACGAACCGTTCACCGAACGCACCGTCGAGCCGTGGGGCGTCGTCACGCACAACGGCAAGTGGTACCTGGTCGGGCACGACGTCGACCGTGATGCGGTGAGGACCTTCCGGCTCTCACGGATCGGTGACGACGTCAGGGAGTTCGGCCCGGCCGGTTCGGTTCACAAACCTGAAGGTGTCGACCTTCGCGAGGTCGTCGATCGCGTGACCGGTTCGGGCGTCGTGACCGGGACGGCTACGGTATGGGTCGCAGACGGCCGCGCCCATGAGCTTCGGCGGCTTGCGACGTCGTCGTCCGAACGGCGGTTGACCGATCGCGACGGCAGCGTGCTGGCCATCCCCGTTCGATCCTGGGAATGGACCGCTCGGTTGATCGCCGGTCACGGGTTGGACGCATTGGTGCTGGACCCACCGGATTTGCGTGCTGAGGTCGTCGCGAAGCTGCGCGCCGCCGCGGCGAGCCCGATCACCGGCCATGGACAGGGGGAAAACAGATGAGCAATCGACTGTCGTCGCGGTTGGCACGGCTGCTCAACCTCGTGCCGTACTTCATCGCGAATCCTGGCATCAGTCCCGCCGAGGCCGCCGAGGAGCTCGGTGTCAGCACCACTCAACTGATGACCGACCTCAATCAACTGTGGGTGTGCGGACTGCCCGGTTACGGTCCCGGTGATCTCATCGACCTGTCCTTCTCCGAGGAAAGTATCGAGGTCACGTTCTCGGCCGGGATCGATCGCCCGTTGCGCCTCACCTCGACGGAGGCGACGGCGTTGCTGATCGCCCTGCGGTCCTTGGTGGAAATGCCGGGCATGGTCGATCCGTCCTCGGCGCAGCGTGCCATCGCGAAGATCGAGGACGCAGCAGGCTCGGCCGCGGCACGAGCCATCGGTCAGGACCGGGACACATCGCCTGCGCCGGATATCGCCGAAGACCCGATAGCCGCGACGGTCAGAGCCGCGCTCGCAGACAAGACCGCCCTGCGATTGACGTATTACTCGGCCTCGCGTGACGCGGTCTCCGAGCGCATCGTCGACCCCGTTCGTATCGTGTTGGTCGACAACTACAGCTACCTCCAGGCGTGGTGCCGTCAAGCCGAGGGCGTGCGGTTGTTCAGATTCGATCGGATCGACGCCGCCGTCCAACTCGACGAGCCCGCCGACCCGCCGCCGCAGGCCCTCGAGGAGGATTCGAATCTCGAATTGTTCAGCGGCGACGGTTCCCTTCCGGAAGCGCGGTTGTTCATCACCAAAGAGTGGGTGTGGATGCTCGACTACTACCCGTTGGACGTCGAGCACGTGAACGACGACGGGTCGGTCGAGGCGACGATGAGTTTCGGAACACTTGAATGGATGGCAAGGCTGGTGTTGGGATTCGGTGAGGGCGTTCGGGTCCTTCATCCGCCGGAACTGGTCTCCGAAGTCCATGATCGAGCCGTTGCGGCGCTCGACGCCTATGACGTAATCGGTTCGTAAAACTTCGGGAAACTTCACGTTCAGTGAGTTCGCAGGAAACAAACAGGTAAAAGGTAGCTGAAGTAAGTGCTTTGGCACCTCCGAGCGCCGGTTGTGTCCGGTAGCATCGAGGAATCTGATCATGGGAGGTCGTTATGGGTGCAATGCAGCCGATGCATTGGCTGATTGTCGCTGTTGTCGTCGTAATTCTGTTCGGGTCGAAGAAGCTTCCCGATGCAGCACGCGGTCTGGGTCGTTCCCTCCGCATCTTCAAGAGCGAAGTCAAGGAAATGCAGAACGACGATGCGGCGCCCGCAAGCGCGCCGGTCGCACAGCCTGCTCCGGCACAGTTGCCGACGGCCAACACCGCGGTGGTCGCAAACGGTGCAGCAGCACCTGTTGCGCAGCCGACCGAAGTCAAGCCGCTCTAGTACACACTGCGTTCTAGCCGGGGTGAAATATTCGTTCACCCCGGTTGTCTGCTGACCAAGACCAGGATGCACAGTGCGTATTCCGTTAGACCCGCGTAACCGCAAGCGGAAGGTCAACCCAGACGGCACCATGTCGTTGGTCGACCACCTGTACGAATTGCGGACTCGTTTGTTGTTCGCATTCCTCGGCGTGATCATCACCACGGCGTTCGGCTTCTTCTGGTATTCACACTCGATACTCGGTCTCGAAAGTCTGGGCGATCTGCTTCGCGGACCGTACTGTGAGCTTCCGTCCGAGAGTCGCGCCAACCTCAGCACCGACGACGCGTGCCGATTGCTGGCGACCGGGCCGTTCGAGCAGTTCATGCTGCGATTCAAAGTGGCGCTCACCGCCGGCATCGTTCTTGCCTGCCCGGTGTGGCTTTACCAATTGTGGGCATTCATCACCCCGGGCCTATATGCCAAAGAGCGTCGCTACGCGGTCGGATTCGTCACCGCAGGTGCCGCACTCTTCATTCTCGGCGCAATCCTGGCGTACCTCGTCGTGGCGAAGGCTTTGCACTTCCTCCTGACCATCGGTGACAACGTCCAGATCACCGCGCTCAGTGGTTCGGAGTACTTCGGCTTCATCATCAATCTGCTGCTCATCTTCGGCGTCAGCTTCGAAATTCCACTGCTCGTCGTCGTGTTGAACTTTGCCGGCATTCTGACGTACGAGCGTTTGAAGGCCTGGCGTCGAGGATTGATCTTCGGGCTCTTCGTATTCGCTGCAGTTGCCACGCCAGGGTCGGATCCGTTCTCGATGTTGGCGCTCGCGCTGGCTCTGACGCTTCTCTTCGAGGTCGCGGTCCAGATCGCTCGCCTCAACGACAAACGTAAGGCCAAGCGAGCCGGTGAAGACTGGGGCGCACTGTCCGACGAGGAAGCTTCCTCCATCTCGGCTCCGTCCGATCTGAACGAGGCTTTCGACAATCCGACCAAACCCAAGGCCGAATCGAGTGGATTGTTCGGACGTAAGTCCAAGTCCAAGGCTCCGGTCGCGGAGAAATCCGACACCGCCGGCGACAACGCACCCGGCCAGGATTTCACTGACACTCTCTGAGCGCCGTGCCACCACGTCGGCGGCGTGTGAAACCCTGACGAGGTGGTTATGAACAAGAGTGAACTGAGCACGTTCGCGTCCAGCCTGAAGTTCGAACTCGATCCATTCCAGGTGAAGGCATGCGTTGCGCTCGAAGCGGGCCACGGCGTCCTTGTCTGCGCGCCGACCGGTGCAGGCAAGACCGTGGTCGGCGAGTTCGCTGTCCACCTGGCTCTCGCGGCGGGCCGCAAGTGTTTCTACACGACGCCGATCAAAGCGTTGAGCAATCAGAAGTACGCCGAACTCGTCGAGCGGTACGGCCCCGGCGAAGTCGGTCTGCTGACGGGTGATTCGAGTATCAACTCCGACGCACCGGTGGTCGTCATGACCACCGAAGTCCTGCGGAACATGCTCTACGCCAACTCCGAGGCACTGCGCGGGCTTTCGCACGTCGTCATGGACGAAGTGCATTACCTGGCCGACCGGTTCCGTGGGGCGGTGTGGGAGGAAGTGATCCTGCACCTGTCCGAGGACGTACGCCTGGTGAGTTTGTCGGCGACCGTGAGCAATGCCGAAGAATTCGGTGCCTGGATGGAAACCGTCCGCGGCGACACCACTGTGGTCGTGGACGAGACGCGGCCGATCCCGCTGTGGCAGCACATCATGGTCGGTAGGCGAATCTTCGATCTCTTCGACAGTCGTAGTCATCCTGCTGCCGGGCCGAAGACCGTGCTCGTCGACCAGGATCTGGTTCGCCACGTCAAGCAGCGTCAGGCTCTCGAACGCGTCGAGAGCTGGCAGCCGCGTGGCCGCGGACGACGCGGCAGCTACCAGAGTTCCAACGATTTCCGGCCCTTGCCACGACCTGACGTCATCGCTCAGCTCGATCAGTCCGGACTGCTCCCGGCCATCACTTTCATCTTCAGCCGCGCCGGTTGTGATGCGGCTCTTGCACAGTGCCTGCGGTCCAGACTGGATCTCACTTCGCCGGAGCAGGTCCGCGAGATCGACACCATCATCGAGAAACACACCGGGGAACTACCCGAAGAGGATCTCGAAGTTCTCGGATATCGGGACTGGTGCAAGGCACTACGACGCGGACTGGCATCTCACCATGCCGGCATGCTGCCGGCATTCCGCCAGACAGTCGAGGAACTGTTCGTCAAGGGGCTCGTGCGGGCGGTCTTCGCGACCGAGACGCTGGCCCTCGGCATCAACATGCCGGCACGCACGGTGGTGCTCGAACGTCTGGTCAAGTACAACGGTGAATCGCACGCCGAACTGACGCCGGGGGAGTACACGCAGCTGACGGGTCGGGCCGGCCGACGCGGCATCGACGTCGAAGGCCACGCTGTGGTCCTGTGGCAGCCCGGGGTCGAGCCGACGGATGTCGCCGGCTTGGCGTCGACACGGACGTTCCCGCTCCGCAGTTCGTTCCGCCCCTCGTACAACATGTCGATCAATCTCGTCGAGCGCATGGGCGCGGCGGATTCACGGAAGCTGCTCGAACGTTCCTTCGCGCAGTTCCAAGCGGATCGCTCGGTGGTCGGCCTGGTGCGTGGCATCGAGCGGAACGAAGAAGCACTGAAGGGTTTGCAGGAGAAACTCGGCGGTGCGGACGGCGAATACTTCGAATACGCGTCGTTGCGTGAGCGGCTCAGTGCGCGCGAGCGCGCGCTCGAACGTAAGGGCCGCGAAGACCGACGCGGAGATGCGGTGGAGTCCCTTCGTGCACTCGCCCGCGGTGACGTGATCGCAATTCCCATCGGTCGTCATTCCGGGGTGGCAGTGGTCCTCGTCCCGGACAACGATCCGAAGGACCCGCGTCCGCTGGTTCTGACGGCCGATCAGTGGGCCGGCCGACTCTCCTCGGGTGATTTCCCGGAAGCAGCCGACGTTCTCGGAAAGATGCGACTGCCCAAGCATGTCGATCACCACACCGCCCGGATCCGGCGCGATCTGGCCTCGGCGTTGCGTAGTACCGGGATCAGTGCCCCCCGGCGAAAGAAGCGCCACAAGGCCGGCGCGTCCGAAGATGCCGAGGTCGCTACTTTGCGACGTGCTATTCGCTCGCATCCGTGCCACAGCTGGCCCGATCGTGAACATCTGAGCCGGATCGGTGAGCGCTACAACCGGCTGGCCAGGGAAACGCAGTCGATGAGGGAAAAGGCTGCGGCCACCACCAACTCGTTGGCGCGGACGTTCGACCGCATCATTGCGCTACTCAAAGAGCGTGAGTACATGACTGCCGAAGCAGCGCCCGAAGTCACCGAATCCGGACGACGACTCAGCCGCATCTACTCGGAAAGCGACCTTCTGGTCGCCGAATGCCTGCGGACGGGGGCGTGGACAGGTCTCAGCCCGGCCGAGCTGGCGGCCGTCGTGTCCTCGGTGGTCTACGAATCACGTCGGGACGGGGACACCGTGGATCGGGTGCCGACAGCGGCGCTTCGTCACGCCCTCAACGACACTCAACGATTGTGGAGCGAACTGCGGTCGGACGAGATTCGCCACAAGCTGCCGCCGACGCGGGAACCGGATCTCGGATTCGTCACTGCCGTTTATCACTGGGCGAGCGAGAACTCGCTTGTCGACGCACTGATCGCGGCTGGAGTGCAGGGTCGTGCGCTGTCTGCGGGTGACTTTGTACGTTGGTGTCGTCAGGTGATCGATCTCCTCGATCAGGTCCGCCTGACTTCGACGGATGCCGACGTCGCGAAGACTGCGGCGCGGGCGGTAGCTGCAATTCGTCGCGGGGTAGTTGCTGTCGACGCAGCATGACCGCAACTATGTGGTTTGATTCGCAGACTGGTATTTCGAGTGGGAGGCGAACATGAGCGGGCCTTACGGACCGAACGATCCGAATCGGCAATGGGGTCCTGGTGATCAGCAGCAGCCGAACGAGCAGCAGTGGGGGCAGAATCCTCAGCAGCCGGGCGGACAACAGCAGCCTGGTCAGCAGCCCGGCCAGCAACAGCCGTGGGGTCAGCCTGGTCAAACACCGCAGCCCGGTCAGCAGCCCGGCCAGCAACAGCCGTGGGGACAACCTGCCTACGGCCAGCCGGGTGGTCAGCCTGCGTACGGTCAGCCGCAGCAACCTGGACAAGGACAACCCGGCCAGCAACAGCCGTGGGGACAACCCCAGCAACAACCTCCCGCACAGCCGTGGGGTCAGCCCGGGCAACAGCAGTCACCTGACGCAACCCAGGCGTGGGGTCAGCCTCCGGCTGCCGCACCGCAGCAGGCGTGGGGCGCCACGGCCCCCGGGCAGACTCCGGGACAGCAGAACCAGTGGAACCAGGCTCAGCCGTTCCCGAGTCCCGGTGCGCCCGGAAACCAGTCGGGTAAGTCGAAGAAGCCCCTGATCTTCGGTGCGATCGGCGTTCTCGTCGTTCTTGCCGCTGTCGTGGTGGCCCTGGTGTTCGGAGTCTTCGGCAAGAACACACTCGATCAGAGCGCGGCTCAGGCCGGCGTCGAGAAGATCGTCACCGAGTCCTACGGGGCGAAGAACGTGAGCAACGTTCAGTGCCCCGCGGACCAGGAAGTCAAGTCAGGCAACAAGTTCACCTGCACGCTTTCGATCGCGGGTGTGAAGTCGAACGTGACCGTGACGTTTGTCGACGACAACGGCACGTACGAGGTCAGCCGCCCGAGCTGACGCCCTATTGGTCGGAACGGCCTGCCGCCGCAGCCTCGAGCGCGGCGGCAAGCCGGCCGGCCGAGCGCTCGATGTTCAGCGAGGCCGCCACTTCCTCGAGGCGTGCGGGATCGACGGGGGTCGCCGGGAGTCGGTCGTCCTTCGAGAACTGAACGTCCGCGTCGCGAACCACTCGTACGACCGGCAACGCAGCATCAAGGTAAGCCATTGCCTCAGGTGAGGTCAGTTTTGCGCGAATCCCCTTGGCCATATCCGATTCAGGATCAGCAGCGGCCGCCCGAAGTCCGGCCAACGAGCCGTAACGGAGCATCAGTGTCGACGCAGTCTTCTCACCGACACCTTTGATGCCGGGTAGACCGTCGGAGGCGTCTCCGCGCAGTACCGCGAGTTCGGCGTAAGCCTCGCCCGCACGGTCACCGGGTACTCCGTACTTCTCCGCAACCTCGACCGGTCCGAAGAGTTCCGCCTTGGACAGGCCACGGCCCACGTACAGGACACGGACGGGCACGTACTCGTCGGTGACGACCTGCAGTAGGTCTCGGTCACCACTGACGACGACGGTGAGATCTTCGCGCTCGGTGGCGGCAAGCGTTCCCAGTACGTCGTCGGCTTCGAGTCCGACTGCACCCGCCGTCGCGATACCCGCTGCAGCGAGCACGTCCATGATCATGTCGACCTGAGGCGTCAACGTGTCCGGAACTTCTTCGGACGCACCGTCAGAGCCTTCCTCGACGCGATGCGCTTTGTACGTCGGGACTGCATCGACGCGGAACTGCGGTCGCCAGTCCAAGTCCAGGCACACGGCGAGACGACTCGGCTGGTGTTTGGTGATCAGGGAAGCAACCATGTCGGTGAATCCGCGCACCGCGTTGACAGGTCTGCCGTCGGGGTCGACGAATGACTCGGGCAGTGCGTAGAACGCACGAAACCACAGGCTGGCACCGTCGAGGAGAAGCAATGGCCCACTCATGGTCACCATCCTGCCAGTCGGCACTAACCTGTAAGCCATGACGTCTCCAGCCGAACAGGATTCCCGATTCTCCAGCGCCGTGTACGGCGCACGTATCGCTCGTGCCGCCGAGTTGGCTCGATCAGCAGGTCTCGACGGTCTGGTGGTGACTCCCGGTCCGGATCTGCGGTACCTGACGGGTTCTCGGGCTGACTCGTTCGAGCGCTTGACCGCGTTGGTCATCGCCGCGGACACGGCGAAGGCATCCGTCGTACTTCCTCGGTTGGAGTTGGCGTCGCTGAAGGAATCGGCAGTGGGCGATCTCGGGTTGACCGTCCTCGACTGGGTCGACGGTGTCGACCCGTATGCGATTGTGGCGGCGCAACTCCCGACCGGCGCGAAGGTGGCGGTGACGGATGCGATGCCTGCGCTGCATCTGATCCCGCTCGCAGACACCTTGGGCGCGTTGCCGATTCTCGCCACCGGCGTCTTGCGCGAATTGCGGATGGTCAAGGACGGCGCCGAGATCGAGGCGTTGCGGCGAGCCGGTGCGGCCATCGACCGTGTTCACGCCCGCATGGCCGAGTTCTTGGTCGTCGGACGTACGGAAGCTGAAGTAGGCGAAGCGATTTCGGCGGCGATTCTCGAAGAGGGGCACACCGAGGCCGCGTTCGTGATTGTCGGTTCGGGCCCGCACGGCGCCGATCCGCATCACGAGGTTTCGGACCGGGTGATCGAGAGCGGCGATATCGTGGTCATCGACATCGGCGGACCGGTCGAGCCCGGATACAACTCGGACTCCACTCGCACGTACAGCATGGGGCAGCCGTCCGCGGAGGTTGCCGCACAGTTCGCGGTACTCGAGGCGGCGCAGCAGGCTGCGGTCGATTCGGTGCGGCCAGGAATCTCCGCAGAATCCGTGGACGTTGCAGCTCGCGAAGTGCTTGCCGCACAAGGGCTTGCAGAGGTATTCGTTCACCGCACCGGTCACGGTATCGGGCTGTCCGTACACGAGGAGCCGTACATCGTCGAGGGCAACACCATCGAACTCGTCGAAGGTATGGCCTTCAGCATCGAACCGGGAATCTACTTCCGCGGCAGTTGGGGTGCCCGTATCGAGGACATCGTCGTCGTGACCGCGGACGGTTGCGAGTCGTTCAACAACCGTCCGCACGGCCTGACTGTCCTCGACTGATCAGCTTTCCTTGAATGCAGCGGACCCGAGTATGCGTGTGACGTCGATTTCGATGACCACGCGCGCGGGATTGACCCGTGGCTGGCGGTACCGCTCGGCATAGCGCCGAACGGCGTCGGCCACGGAGTCCGCGTCGGTGAGCACGCGTGCCGGCCCCTCGAGCGTGAGCCAGCGGCCACCGTCGACCGAACTGACGGCGGCGTATCCGCCACGCGCTGCGTTGATCGCCTTCTGTGAGCCACCGCTGGTGATCACGCGCGCCTTTCCGGCTTCCTGGTCCCAGGTGAACCCGACGGCAACGACGTGTGGGGTGCCGTTCGGACGCAACGTCGTGAGTGTCGCGAGGTGGTATTCACCGACGAACTTCAGCCCGTCTTCGGTGAGAGTCTGCTGTGACGATGGCGTGGTGGAGGGGGTGAGCGTCATGCCACGACGGTAATCCAGGACACTGGAGCGGTGACTGCGGGTGCGAACGTGAATGACATCGAGACGGTACTGCTCCTCGGCGGACGAAGTGAGATCGGCCTCGAGATCGCGGTCAGGCTCGCGCCAGGCCGCAACATCGTTCTGGCTGCCAGACGCAGCGGAGAGCTGTCGGAGCAGGAGCAGATGCTCAAAAACGCCGGCGCTGTCGACGTCTCCACCGTCGAGTTCGACGCCGACGCCGTGGACACGCACGGAGAGCTCCTGGGCGCCGTAGTCGCCGAGCACGGTCGGATTTCGGTTGCAGTGCTGGCCTTCGGAATTCTCGGCGATCAGGCGCGTGCCGAAACCGACTCGGCGCACGCGGTCGCGGTGGTGCACACCGACTACGTGGCACAGGTCAGCATCCTCACCCACCTCGCAGAGATCATGCGCCGACAGGGAACCGGAAAGATCGTGGTGTTCTCGTCCGTCGCCGGCGTCCGGGTTCGCCGCGCCAACTACGTCTACGGGAGCGCAAAGGCCGGCTTGGACGGTTTTGCCAGCGGTCTCGGCGACGCGCTGCACGGTTCGGGCGTCCAATTGATGCTGGTACGGCCCGGGTTCGTCATCGGCAAAATGACCGAGGGAATGTCGCCTGCCCCTATGTCGAGCACTCCGTCGCAGGTCGCGGACGCCGTCGTGCGGGGACTGAACTCCGGGGCGACGCGTGTGTGGGTACCGCGAATTCTGCAGCCGGTGTTCTTCGTCATGCGGCTTCTGCCTCAGACGATCTGGCGCCGGATGCCGCGATGACCACACACCCGGTGGTGATCGTCGGCATCGGCGCCGACGGCTGGGATGGGCTGTCCGAGAGCGCAAAGGGCGCAATCCTGGGCGCGGAGGTCCTGATGGGGTCGCCGCGCCAATTGGACTTGGTCCCGGCGACACATCTCGGGGCACGGCGTGCGCCCACCAGGCTCACCTGGCCGTCTCCGATGATTCCGGCGTTGCCGTCGATGTTCGCCGAGAACGCGGACCGCAGAGTATGTGTTCTCGCCAGTGGTGACCCGATGTTCCACGGCCTAGGCGTCACGTTGGTCCGGCTGCTCGGCGCGGACAACGTGCGAGTGATCTCGCACCCGTCGTCGGTGGCGTTGGCGAGCGCGCGAATGGGATGGGCATCGGCCGAGGTCGACGTCGTGAGCCTGGTGAACCGAGACTCGGCGACCGTCTTGGCGGCAGTGGTCGATGGCGCGCGCCTGTTGGTTCTGAGCAACGGGCGCTCGACACCGGGGGAGGTGGCACGTCTGTTGTCCGGCGCGGGCTTCGGTCGATCGATCGTGACCGTGCTGGCCCAGCTGGGCGGGGCCGGGGAATCGCGGACCGTCACGGTCGCAGACGAGTGGGATCACGCGGACGATGACGTGGACGCGTTGAACGTTCTGGCCGTCGAGTGCATCGCGGCCGATCCTCTCTTGCGGCTGACTCGAATCCCGGGGCTACCGGATGCTGCTTTTGTCGGCGACGGTCAGATGACCAAGCAGGAGATCCGTGCGTTGACGTTGTGCGCGCTTGCCCCGGCGCCGGGAGAACACCTCTGGGACGTGGGCGGTGGGTCGGGAACCGTCGCCATCGAGTGGATGCGGACTCACCCACGTTGCACTGCAACAACATTCGAGAAGGTGGCGAGCCGCGTGTCGCAGATCGGTGTCAACGCGCTCAATCTCGGCGTGCCCGCGTTGAACGTGAAAGGGGCCGCGCCGGAGGCGTTTGCGGACGAAGTCCGACGACCCGATGCGGTGTTTGTCGGCGGCGGCGTCACGCAACCGGGAATGCTCGAAGCGTGCTGGGAGCAGTTGAGCGTGGGTGGTCGTCTGGTCGCGAACGCCGTGACCGCCGAGTCCGAATCGTTGCTGCTCGGCTGGATGAGTCGCCATGGTGGGACGCTTCGACGCTTTCAGGTGCAGCGCGCCGAGCCGTTGGGAACGTTCAACGTTTGGCGACCGCAACTTCCGGTGGTCCAATGGTCCGTCACAAAACGTCAGCCGTCTGCAGGCGCAGACACAGATACGCCGGAGGAATCCACACAATGACCGTTCATTTCATCGGTGCGGGTCCCGGTGCGGCAGATTTGATCACTGTCCGCGCGCAACGGATCATCGCTGCGAGCCCTGTGTGCTTGTACGCAGGCAGCCTTGTTCCAGCGGAGTTGCTCGAGTGGTGCCCGGTCGGAGCTCAGGTCGTGGACACTGCTCGGCTGAGCCTGGACGAGATCACCGCGATTCTTGTCGAAGCGGATTCCGCTGGGCTGGACGTCGCGCGTTTGCATTCCGGTGATCCGTCGATCTTCAGTGCAGTGGCAGAGCAAGCTCGTCGCCTGGACGCCGCAGGAGTCGATTTCGACATGATTCCCGGTGTTCCTGCATTTACCGCGGCTGCAGCCGCGCTGGGGCGCGAGCTGACTGTCCCAGGCGTCTCGCAGACCATTGTTCTCACCCGAGTCTCCACCTTGTCGACGGCGATGCCGGAGGGCGAGGATCTGCGGTCCCTCGGCCGCAGCGGCGCGACGATGGTGATTCACCTCGGCGCTCATCGCATCGAACAGATCGCATCCGAGTTGGCCGACAATTACGGCGAGGACTGCCCGGTCGCGGTGGTCGCCTTCGCCTCACGGCCCGAGGAGATCGTTGTTCGAGGCACTTTGAAGACGATCGTCGAACTTGTTCATGCGGCCGGCATCACGAAGACGGCCGTCGTGATCGTCGGCCGAGTGTTGACTGCGGAGGGGTTTCCGGACAGCTACCTCTACTCGGCAGCGCGCGAGAGAAGCACACACTGACCTCGACAGGTACTCGTCGCCGCGTACTCCTGCTCGGCGGCACAGGCGAAGGTCGAGTGATCGCTTCTCGCTTGGCCGGTTCAGCCGACCTCGAGGTTGTCACATCGCTGGCCGGCCGGGTTCGTGATCCTCGATGGCCGGAGGGGGAAGTGCGTATCGGCGGGTTCGGGGGAGCCGAAGGGCTGTCGGAGTGGTTGTCGGCCAATGATATTCGTGCAGTGCTCGACGCCACGCATCCGTTTGCCGCTCGCATCACCCAGAATGCGTTCGAAGCGTGCATTGCGAATTCCGTGCCGTACGCCATGTACCGACGCCCGCCCTGGCGCGAGCAACCCGGTGACACTTGGCTTCCGGCACGCGATCTCGATCACGCCGCAGAGTTGGTGCCGACGGTCGGCTCACGCGCTTTTCTGACGATCGGGAGGCAAGGAGTTTCGGCGTTCGACCGCGTGAAGAGCGTCTCGTTTCTCGTCCGCTCGATCGATCCGCCTTCGGGGACATTGCCGCCTCACGCGCAATTGCTGCTCGCACGTGGTCCATTCGCCATCGAAGCGGAAGTGGATCTGATGCGAACTCACAGCATCGACGTCGTGATCACCAAGAACAGTGGCGGCGAGAAGACGTACGCAAAGATCGCCGCAGCCAGGCAATTGTCGATCCCGGTGATCGTCGTCGAACGACCACCGATCCCGGCGACCGTCCCGGCATTCGATACCGAAGCCGAGGCGATGGACTGGCTCACGGCTTTCGGTCGTGGAACGGCGCTGTGAGGCCGACATCGCGTTCGCTTCAGGTTCGTCTAAGGTTCCGTGACCATACTGGAGGGATGTTGGGATTTTTCGACGCCGCACTGCGGGACCGCGCATGAGAGTGTCGGTTCCCGGAATGAGCCGTCGAAAACCATCGGGAATTCACGTGCGGACGCTCCATGCTCGCGTGAAATTGCTGACTGCAGGCCTGGTGGCGATCGCGGTGATCGTGTCGGCGTCGGCGGTGTACATAGTGTTCAACGCGTATTTGCAAGGCAACGTCGATCGGCAACTCGAGCGCACGAGTGACGCGATCACCGACACCGTCAATTTCGGCGGTGTCACACCGGTTCTGGGATTGACGGCCGGCGCGGATACAGCGGTCATCCAGGCGGTGGGGCTTCTTACTGCCGACGGCGCCTTGGTGACGGCGACTCCCGGTCTGCCGCCGTTCAGCACGAGCGCAGACGCCATCAGGTCGATCGCAGACGGCAATTCGTCGCAGACAATCGCGACCGTTGATGCGTATCGAATTCTGGTCGAGCCCTCGGTTGCGGGCCAGACTTTGGTTGTCGCGCAATCCCTGGGGCCGACGCGTTCGGTACTCAAGCGACTGGCAGTGGTGTTGGCGGCACTCGGGGCGGCCGGAATCGCCCTAGCCTACGCGGCCGGAGATGCTGTGGCACGCACAGGATTACGGCCAATTGCGCGACTTACTGCGGCGACGCGGCGGGTCGCCGAAACGGATGATCTTGCGCCGATCCCGGTGACCGGTGACGACGAGTTGGCGTCGTTGACAGTCAGTTTCAATCGGATGCTCGGGACGTTGTCGGAATCGCGGGCACGCCAGAGAAGTCTGATCACCGAAGCGGGCCAGGACCTTCTGGCTCCTTTGACTGCACTTCGCACCAATATCGAGTTGTTGATGTCTTTCGATACCAAGTCCGGCGCGATTTCCGAGGCGGATGCAACGCAGCTGCGTGAGGAAATCACCGACCAGATGATGGAGTTGACGCTCCTCGTCGGAGAGTTGGTGGACCGTGCGCGGGTTGACGAAAGCACGTTGGGGAGAGGAGATTCCCTCTAAATCGGACGTCTGACCAGCGACTTTGTTGCATTCGTAATTGAAGCAATGGAAGGAGCGCTGGTAATGTGGGGCAATTGTGAAGTTTTTGGGTATAGCTGGAATGTGGCGCGAACCGTGGGGTTTGCTGGGCGGGGGCCTTTGGAGGACGAGAGGGATTCAGTGGTCAAGCAAGCACGCGCCGAGCTGACTCGGCAGCAAATCGTTGCCGGCGCGGCCGCGCAGTTCGAGAAGACTGGTTACGGCAGCACCAGCATGGCCGACATAGTCTCGGGGGCCGGTACTACCAAGGGCGCGTTGTATTTCCATTTCGCGTCGAAGGACGAGCTCGCGCAATTCATCATTGCCGAACAGCATCGGCTCTCGATCGAGTCGGTGCAGGCGATTTCCGCGACGGGCAAGGACCCGTTGGAACAGATGATCATGCTCACGCACGAAATGGCACGCCAGATTGTCGACGAGCCGATCGTTCGCGCGGGCATTCGCCTCACGCTGGAACTGAGCACGTACGAGGGGCCGGTGGAACCGTACGCCGAATGGATCTCGGCAATCACCGATCTCACCGCCAGGGCTCAGGCGGAAGGTGAAATCCGAAAATCGGTCAGCGCAGAATCGTTCGGCAGGTTCATGCCCTCGGCATTCACGGGGGTACAGCTGGTTTCGAACGTTCTCACCCGACGCTCGGATCTTCCGGATCGTGTCGACGAGATGTGGCAGATCCTGCTTCCGGGGATCGTCAGCGACGAACTTTCCGGTGACATCGAGCGCCTCGTCAAGTCGCGGTGGACTCCGGCGGCGGCGTAACCTGCGGGACATGGCCGTCACGCGGATAGTTTCGGATCTGTCGAGTAGTTCGCTCGAGGCCGCGCAGCGCTTCTACACCGAAGTGCTGGGCCTCGAAGTTGTCATGGATCACGGGTGGATCGTGACGTTGGCTTCGCCGACGGATCCGTCATTGCAGATCAGCGTCATGACGCACGACGCTCATGCGCCCGTAGTACCGGACGTCTCCGTCGAGGTGGATGATCTCGACGCGGCGTACGAGGCCGCGGTGCAGCGCGGCGACACCATCGTCTATCCCGTCACCGAGGAGCCGTGGGGGGTCCGCAGGTTCTTCGCTGCCGACCCCGACGGCCACGTGATCAACATCCTCAGCCACCGACGCGAGCAATGATGGCGTCCCGCCCGGGCGGGCTGACGTACCTCGAGGTGGGCGCAACGTCAGGCGTTCTCCCCGCCGGCTATCACCACGTTCACGAGAGCGCGACGGTCGGATCCGGACGGGAGGATTTCGAGGTTGCCGCTCGAACCGTCGCGAATTGGGGAATGCACCGCGGAGCCGGACTGGCCGTACGGACGGCAGCCCCGACCGCCGTGGCGGGTCAAGATGCGACCTTCGGACTCGGTCCGGTGACTATCCCCGTTCGGATCGTCTATGTCGTAGACGAACCCAATCGCAAGGGCTTCGCGTACGGAACCCGCGCGGGCCACCCCGAATGCGGGGAGGAATTGTTTGTCGTCCAGTTCGACGAGGCCAGCCAAGCGGTTCGTATCGAGATCGTTGCGTTCTCCAAGCCCGGAACGTGGTGGGTGCGTCTCGGCGCTCCGATCGGACGTCGAGTACAGGCGTTTGTCACGCGCCGCTACGTCCGTGCCGTCCGCCAGAGCGTCGCCCGATCGCGGGTATGACCGCTGCCGGGCGCGCTGGAAAAATGATTGGACGAGCTTCGGTTCGGGTTGATAGCTTGTGCGAGACCGTGACAACACGCCAGGAGGTGAGACCCATGAACGCTGTAACCATGTGGGTGCTCCCACTCGTGTTCACGGATCGGCGATTGACGTAGGTGTCGCCGGGAGCGCCTTGAGTAGGCAATCCCGAAAGGTAACACCATGCAATCCAATTCTCAGACCATCGAATTCACCTCCGAGACAACGTCGAACGGTGTCATCGAACGCCATTTCGTTGTAGACGACATCACCGGTGTGCTCTGGTCACCCGCGTCCGGATCTGTCGAATCACCCCTTCTGCTGTCCGGGCACTCCGGCGGCATGCACAAGAAGGCGCCGGGACTGGTTGCCAGCGCACTCCACAGCGTGAGCTCCCACGGGTTCACAGTCGCCGCGATCGACGCGCCCGGACACGGCGACCGCCCGCGGAACACACAGGACGAACAGTGGGTCGAGGCGATCCACCAGGCTAGGGCGGCCCACGAGCCGATCGCCCCGATCGTCGTCGAGTACAACCGATCGCTGGCGGAGCGTGCAGTGCCGGAATGGCAGGCGACCATCGACGCTCTGCAAACGCTGCCCGACGTCAACGCCGACGCTCCGATCGGCTTTGGCGGCGTGTCGCTAGGGGTCGTGACCGGGCTGATGTTGGCCCCGGTCGAATCCAGGATCGCTGCCGTGAGCTTCGGGGGAGTTTTTGTGGACAGCTCCCTCCTCGAGGTAGCGCGAAAGCTCACGGTCCCGGTCGAGTACCGGATCCCTTGGGACGACAAGGATTACGACCGCACGTCAGGGGTGGCGTTGTTCGATGCCTTCGGCTCGAAGGAGAAGACGCTGCACGCCTACTCGGGCAGGCACTATCCGGTGCCCGACTACGAGCGAGACAGTTCGGCTCGGTTCTTCGCCCGCCACCTCGGCGGGAGCGGTGGCGCTCCTGTGAGCTGACGTGAACACGTATCGGCGTCCGGCCTGTGTCGGACGCCGATACGATCTCGATCCTTCGCTCGCTAGTAGCCGTCCAGCTTGGCCACTTTTGCTGAGGCGCGCGAGGGTGCGCGCAAGCATGGCCCTCGACCGGGGGTGCTTACAGCTCGAGGTGCAGTGCCCGTGGAATAAGGGGCCAGAGTGTTCGATAGCGACAAGTGGTCCTTACGGTCCGCCGGGCGGAACGAACTTGTTCGTGATCCAGTTCGATGCTTCGATCTCGTCGAGGATTGTCCGGAGAACTTCGGTGGCTAATGCTCGTGCTGTGCCGAGTGTCCGGTCAATACCTAACACCGAACAAGACTGGAAACTCTTCTCTCGTCCGAACTGAGGCGACGACATGTGTTTCAACCGCGCATGTCCAGCCATGCGTCGACTACCCGTCCGATACCTGACCCGGGGGCGGTACTTGAGTGGGCCGATATCGCACGGCGACTGCACCCGACTGGAACTCGTGGCGATCGACGAGTTCGAGTTGGATGCGCTTGCGCAGACCGGCGAGCAACGTCGGTCCGTGTCCGGCGAGGACCGGTTGCACAACGAACTCGTACTCGTCGATCAGTCCCAGGTCTGCCAATGCCAGGGGGAGTGTTACGCCGCCAACCCACAGGCCTTCGCCGGGCTGCTCCTTGAGCCGTAGAATCACTGGCCCCAAGTCGCCTTGCACGAGTTCGGCATTCCAATCGACCCCGCTCAGCGTGTTCGACACGACGTACTTCTTCGCCCGGTCCATGGCCTGGGCGAACGGGATCTCCCACTCGTCCATCCAGTCAGGCCATGTGCCCGTTGCGGGCCGCCGCCACGCCGACTCCATCATCTCGTAGGTCACCCGGCCGAACAGCAAGGCATCGGCTCGTTCCATCTGAGCGGTCCAGTAGCGCATCGACTCCTGGTCGGGTGGGAGCCCCGCCTCGTGATGGCAGCAGCCGTCGAGTGTGACGTTGATCGAGTATCGAAGTGGTCTCATCTCGTTGTTCTCCCCTGATACGCGCAGAGTGACAGCACCGGACCGTACTCAGACTACTGCCGGGCCGTCGGTGTAGATCAGGTTCGGGACCTGGAGTCACGCGGGGGTCGTCCAGCAAGCAACCAGACGAGCGCACCGAGTACAGGCACCGCGATCACCAGTGCCGACCACCAGAATTTGCCGCCCGAGCGGTCGAAGTCGGTGCGCACGATCGCCACGAGCGCGCTAATCGTGATGAAGATCCAGGCAAGAACGAAGACGGTGAAGGTGATGTCCATCCAAAGCGGAATGGTGGGGTTGTGGGTCGATTCGTTCATGCTTCCAGACCACTTTCGATGACTGTGCCTTGATGAAACAACACGCTCCATCGATTCTCGGCGAACCGCCAGATGGATGATCGCTCGGTAACCCGACGCGCCTGCGCCAGCCGGTACGTCACCAGATACGTGTCAGGCGCGATCCGGCTCAGCGCTGGCCGGTCAACCGTCCACCCGAGTTCGGCGGCGTCGTTCACTTCGCCGCGGAGTCGCCGGCTCGCGATTACCGATTGCACGTAATCGCGGGTGTATCGCGCACCCGAGGCTCCGATCTCCCGGAACTCCGGGTCGACGACCGCATCGAACTCGTCTTGTGACATCGCTACTCGAGTTCGGTGAAACAGAGGTTCGAACTCCATCAACTCGTCGAGGATCGGGCGCAACTCGTCCGGGGCCGTCACGACTGCTCCGAGAACTGCGCCCTCATCTCGATACCTATCTCCGCGTGTCGCAGGAGGAAGGCCTTCTCGTCATACCCCTTGCGCCGCAACCAGAGAGTGACCTCGCTGTTGCATTTGCTTGCATTGCACGAGCGGCACGCCGGTGCGATGTTGTCGAGCGTGTAGCGCCCACCGCGGGAGATCGCCAGCACACAGTCACGCTGCGGCGACTCGTCCGGCTCGCCACAGTACGCGCAGCCACCCCAGGCCGCTTTGAGCGCGGACCACTGCTCGACGGACAGGTCGTGCTCCATCAGATCCATTCGGCGTTTGCGCCTACGCGCGTATCTGGCTTTCCGGGTCCGGTTGACGGGCATGAGGCCATGCTATCGCCGTGCGGCGTTCACTCCGGGTAGCGCCGCGGGGTGAACACCTGACGGCCCGAACCGGTTTCGACGACCGTCGTCATCGAGGAGCCGACGATCAGCAGAGTTCGCATGTCGATCTCGGAAGGCTCGAGCTCGCCGAGGGTCACGACGCGAACTGATTCCTCGGCACCGGCAACATCGCGCCCGATGACAACAGGAGTCTCGGGGGAGCGGTGCTCGAGCACGAGGTCCTTCATGGCTTGGACCTGCCACGTCCGAGACTTGGACGCCGGGTTGTAGACCGCAAATGCCATGTCTGCGGCTGCAACTGCCGAAATACGGCGCGCGACGACATCCCACGGCTTGAGGCGATCAGACAACGAGAGCACCGCATAGTCGTGCCCGAGGGGAGCGCCGACGCGACTGGCGACAGCGTTTGCCGCCGTCATGCCGGGAAGGATGCGGACCGGGACCCCGCGCCACTGGTCTTCGGCGGCAACTTCGAGAACTGCTGCAGCCATGGCGAATACACCGGGATCTCCCGATGAGACGACAGCTACACGGGCGCCGTTCTTCGCCAGGTCCAACGCCATCGCGGCGCGTTCGGCTTCGACGCGGTTGTCGCTGGAATGGCGCCGCTGGCCTGGACGCGTCGGCACGCGATCGACGTACGGGCCGTAGCCGACGAGGTCGGTTGCCAACGAAAGCTCATGCGCCACTTCGGGTGTGGTCCAGGCGGTGTCGCCCGGCCCGAGTCCGACCACGACCACCTCGCCGCGAGACTCGGTCGCAGGTCGAGGGTTGTTCGACGGGCTCGGAACGATGGCGATCGAGAAGTACGGAACTCCGTCCGGGTCGACCTCCGCAGCGGATTCGACGCGTTGACGTGTGGTGCTCGCGCGCTCGACGTAGTGGGCCTCGCCGAGGCGACCGGAATCCTCGAGCGATTGGAGGACCGGTGGGAAGGTACGTCCGAGCTTGAGGATGGCCGCGGCGTCGGTTTCCTTGAGCCGCCTGGTCAGCTCGGCCTGCGGCAACGTTCCGGGCAGGATCGTGAGGATCTCTTCACCCTCGACCAGCGGCTTTCCGAGTGCAGCAGATGCCGCGCTGACGGAGGTGACGCCGGGAATCACTTCGGCGTCGAAGCGATCGGCCAGTCTCTTGTGCATGTGCATGTAGGAGCTGTAGAAGAGCGGATCGCCGGCGGCGAGCAACGCGACGGTTCGACCGGCCGCGAGGTGAACTGCCAGCCGTTCGGCAGCTGCTTCGTAGAACTCGTCCATCGCGCCCTGGTATCCGCCGGGATGATCAACGGTCTCGGTGGTCACGGGGTAGACGAGGTGTTCTTCGATCTGTCCTTCGCGCATGTACGGCGCTGCAACTCCGCGGGAGATGCTCTTGCCGTGCCGCGCGGAGTGGAACGCAACCACATCGGCCTCGCCGATGACGCGGGCAGCCTTGACGGTCACCAATTCGGGATCGCCGGGGCCGATACCGACACCCCAGAGCTTGCCTGCACTCATTCGACTTCGCTCGCAATCGCATTGACGACGGCGGCGGTGATCGCGCTGCCGCCGCGTCGGCCGCGGAGAACGAGATGATCGATCCCGCTGGCGTGTTCGATGAGGGCTTCCTTCGACTCGGCAGCGCCGATGAAGCCGACCGGACCTCCGACGATGGCGGCCGGACGGGGTGCGCCGGCTTCGATGAGGTTCAGGAGATGGAACAGTGCGGTGGGTGCGTTTCCGATCGCGACAACAGCGCCCTCGAGCTTGGCTCCCCACAGTTCGAGAGCAGCCGCCGAGCGAGTGTTGTCGATGGTCGACGCCAGCACGGGAACCCGCGGATCGCCGAGGGTGCAGATGACGTCGTTGCCGGCGGGCAGACGCTTGCGCGTGATGCCGGCAGCCACCATCTGGGCGTCGCAGAAAATCGGCGCGCCGTCGCGCAGAGCTGCGCGCGCAGCCGAGACGACACCGGGTGTGAAGGCGACGTCGTCGACGAGATCGACCTGGCCACTTGCATGAATCATGCGCACTACAGCTTGCGAGACATCCGCCGGGAAACGGCTCAGGTCGGCTTCGGCCCGAATGGTGGCAAAGGACTGGCGATAGATTTCCGCGCCGTCACGGATGTACTCGATCATGTGCCACACGATAGAGGCATCACCGATCGGGCGGATTCACCCGGTAACCGTCACCCGTCGCGATCACATCCGCTACGTCCCCGCGGGGACGTCCGCAGCTGCGGTCGCACCCGGCCCAGTGCTGGCGCCCGACAACCGGAAGTTCTGCCTGCTCGACGGCGGTGATCGCGTCGGCGCGCACGTCGGCGAGCGACTTCTCGCATCCCGGACTTCCGGTGCAGGCGGTGACCTCGAGCCACGGTGAGTTCTCGTCGAAGATCAACCCCATGGGTGCCAGCACCCGGACTACCTGCTCGGCTGCCCATTCGTCGAGGTCGAAGATATGCACCGATCGCCACGGCGTCACGACGACGGGCTTGTCGACGGCGGCGAGGAACTCGGCCAGCCGAGCGTCGAGCAGCCCGAATCGCAGGCCGCCGCCCAGAGCTACGGTCCCGTCGCGCTGCTCGAGCCAGCCGATAGTGGGCCGTGCATCCGGCGTGAGGTCCGCCGCAACGGTGGACTCGGCGCTCAGACCCAGCTGCTCGAGGGTGCGTTCGATTCCGTCCGGAACCTCGGCCAGGCGCCAGTGCTTGTCGCGGACGTCGAGGAATGATCGGGCCGCCTCGAGGAGCAATTCGACGGCGTCGTCCGCCTGGACGAGATGAGTGGTGTGGTGACCGGCGAGCACCAGTGAATGCTCGGTGGCGCTGCGCGCATGGAGTCCGAAATCGCCCCGTAGCCCGGTGATGTCTCCGCGCCCGTCGTCGAGGGTGAACAGGGTTCGCCCTGGCAGATCTGCCAATGCTTGATCCGCTTGGATCGCCGAATCGAGACGGTGGACCAGTTCACGAATGTCGGCGACGCCCCCGATACGGCCGGACAGTGGGGACGCGAGGATGTTGCGCACTCGTTCGTGCGTCGCGGACGGCAGCAGACCGGCCGAAGCGATACGCGCCGCGAAGGCTTCGGGGTCCGAGACCGAGCGCAGTTGTACGTTGCCCCTCGAGGTGAGTTCCATCTGCCCGTTGCCGAGATCGCGCGCTGCGTCGGCGAGCGTCTGCAATTGGACCGGGGTGAGGAGTCCGCCGGGTAGGCGCACGCGTGCCAATGCGCCGTCGGCGGCGTGGTGAACTTGCAGTGCACCCGGGCACGCGTCTGGCTGTGAACGGTCCGTGGGCATGGCTCCAGGGTACGACCTGTCATGAGTGCCTTCTGCGGACCGGTAGCATCACCACCACCAGTGACGGCAGTTGAGGAAACCGGTGAGAGTCCGGTGCGGTCGCGCCACTGTGAGTGTTGCTCGAGCGGGACGTGTTTCCGCTCGGAAACACGAGTCAGACCCTCAACCGCCGTCGATGACAGATCTGTGCCACGGGGCGCGAAACCCCAGGAAGGCTTCACCCGTGATTCTTCTGCTCTCCACGTCCGACACCGATCTGCTGAGCGCCCGCGCCAGCCAGGAAGCCGGCGACGGCGTCTCCTATCGCTGGGCCAACCCCTCACGCTTGCTGGTCTCGGAGGACTTGCCGCCCTTGCTCGACGGCGTCGACCTCGTGATCGTTCGTATCCTCGGTAGCCGTCGCAGCTGGGAAGACGGCGTGGACATGGTCCTCGCCTCCGGACTCCCCGTAGTCGTTCTCGGCGGCGAGCACGCGCCGGACGCCGACCTCATGGAGTGCTCGACGGTTTCCGCCGGTGTCGCTGCCGAGGCTCACAACTACCTGGCCGAGGGTGGCGCACAGAATCTGGCACAGCTGCACCACTTCCTGTCTGACACCGTCCTGCTCACCGGCCACGGGTTCGAACCGCCGGCCCACCTGCCTTCCTGGGGCATCGCTGATTTCGCGCCCGATCTCGACTCGGCGAGCGGTCCGGTCATCGCAGTTCTGTACTACCGCGCCCAGCATTTGGCCGGAAACACCCGGTACATCCAGGCGTTGTGCGACGCGGTCGCCGAGGCCGGTGGCACCGCGCTGCCGATCTACTGCGCATCTCTGCGAACCGCAGAAGCCGAACTTCTGAGCACGCTCCGCCGCGCCGACGCCATGGTCGTGACAGTTCTTGCTGCCGGTGGCACGAAGCCCGCGACCGCGTCCGCCGGTGGCGACGACGAAGCCTGGGATGTCGCCGCACTCGCTGCGCTCGACGTCCCCATCCTGCAGGGCCTGTGCCTGACCAGTAGCCGCGCCACCTGGGACGAGAACGACGATGGACTGTCGCCTCTCGACGTCGCGACCCAGGTCGCGGTGCCGGAATTCGACGGCCGCATCATTACCGTCCCGTTCTCCTTCAAGGAAATCGACTCCGACGGACTGTCCACGTACGTCCCCGACGTCGAGCGCGCTGCCCGTGTCGCCGGGATCGCGGTCCGTCACGGCAAGCTGCGCCACATTCCCACCACCGAGCGTCGCGTTGCTCTGATGCTCTCGGCGTACCCGACCAAGCACGCCCGCATCGGCAACGCCGTCGGTCTCGATACTCCGGCGAGCGCAATCGACCTGCTCACCGAAATGCGTTCTGCCGGTTACGATCTCGGTCCGGTCGACGGTCCGGACGCAGTTCCCGGCCTGGCGGCGAAGGGCGGCGACGCGCTGATCCATGCCCTGATCGCGGCCGGCGGCCAGGATCCCGACTGGCTCACTGCCGAGCAGCTCGAGGGCAATCCGATCCGCATCTCGGCAGCGAAGTACCGCGAATGGTTCGCCACCCTGCCCGAGGAACTGCGCAGCGGTGTCGAAGAGCACTGGGGCGCAGCGCCCGGAGAGCTGTACGTCGACCGCTCGCAGGATCCCGACGGCGAAATTGTCATCGCGGCACTGCGATTCAACAACATCGTCCTCATGGTCCAGCCGCCGCGGGGATTCGGTGAAAAGCCCGTCGCGATCTACCACGACCCGGATCTGCCGCCGAGCCACCACTACCTCGCGGCCTACCGCTGGATCGCTGCAACACCGGACAACGGCGGATTCGGCGCCGACGCCGTTGTGCACCTCGGCAAGCACGGAAACCTCGAATGGTTGCCCGGCAAGACACTCGGCATGTCCAGCAACTGCGGTACCGACGCAGCCCTGGGCGACCTGCCGCTGATCTACCCGTTCCTCGTCAACGACCCGGGTGAAGGAACACAGGCAAAGCGTCGCGCCCACGCGACACTCGTCGATCACCTGATCCCACCGATGGCCCGCGCCGAAAGCTACGGCGACATCTCCCGCCTCGAGCAACTGCTCGACGAGCACTCCAACATCTCCGCACTCGACCCGTCCAAGCTGCCGGCCATTCGCCAGCAGATCTGGACGCTGATGCGGGCAGCCAAGATGGACCACGACCTCGGCCTCGCGGAGCGTCCCGAAGAAGACGTGTTCGACGACATGCTCCTGCACGTCGACGGTTGGCTGTGTGAGATCAAGGACGTCCAGATCCGCGACGGCCTGCACATTCTCGGCCGCGCACCCGAGGGCGACGCCGAAATCGAACTGGTCCTGGCCATGCTCCGTGCCCGTCAGATGTGGGGCGGCGAACAGAGCGTCCCTGGTCTGCGCGAAGCTCTCGGGCTCAGCGAAGACGGCGACGAGTCCCGCAACCGAGTCGACGACGTCGAGGAAAAGGCGCACGCTCTGGTTCGCGGCATGTACGACGCCGACTGGAACCCCGCTGCGGCAGAACAACTCAGCGACGACGAGACCGTCGTGAAGATCCTTCAGTTCGCGGCCACCGAAGTGGTTCCACGCCTCCGACAGACGAACAACGAGATCAAGCAGGTCCTGCACGCGCTCGACGGCGGCTTCATCGCCGCCGGACCGAGTGGGTCACCGCTGCGCGGCCTGATCAACGTGCTTCCCACCGGTCGTAACTTCTACTCCGTCGATCCCAAGGCAGTTCCCTCACGACTGGCGTGGGAGACCGGTCAGGCGATGGCCGAGTCGCTCGCCGCTCGATATCTCGCCGATCACGGCGAGTACCCGCGCTCGGTGGGTCTGTCCGTGTGGGGTACCGCCGCCATGCGTACCTCCGGCGACGACATCGCCGAAGTGTTCGCGCTCCTCGGTGTTCGCCCTGTCTGGGACGAAGCAAGCCGACGCGTGGTCAACCTCGAGGTCATCGATCTCGAAGAGCTCGGCCGCCCGCGCATCGACGTCACCGTCCGCATCTCCGGATTCTTCCGTGATGCGTTCCCGCACGTGCTCGCACTGCTCGACGACGCTGTTCAGTTGGTCGCCGCATTGGACGAGACGGACGAGCAGAACTACGTGCGCGCCCACGCGCAGGCCGACCTTGCCGAGCACGGCGATGCCAGGCGTGCGACCACTCGCATCTTCGGTTCGAAGCCCGGAACCTACGGCGCCGGCCTGCTGCAACTCATCGACTCCAAGACCTGGCGCGGTGACGACGACCTCGCCGAGGTGTACACCAACTGGGGCGGCTTCGCGTACGGCCGTGGGCTCGACGGAATCCCGGCAGCCGACGACATGCGCAGTGCATACCGTCGAATCAACGTGGCGGCCAAGAACACCGACACGCGTGAGCACGACATCGCCGATTCGGACGACTACTTCCAGTACCACGGCGGCATGGTTGCCACCGTGCGCGCGCTGACCGGAAAGTCGCCCGAGGCATATATCGGCGACAGCACTCGACCGGAATCGGTTCGCACACGCACACTTTCGGAAGAGACCGCACGTGTCTTCCGGGCGCGCGTGGTCAATCCCCGCTGGCTCGACGCGATGCGCCGTCACGGGTACAAGGGTGCGTTCGAGATGGCGGCCACGGTCGACTACCTCTTCGGGTACGACGCCACCACAAACGTGGTCGCGGACTGGATGTACGAAAAGCTCGCCGAGACCTACGTTCTGGACGAGCAGAACCAGAAGTTCATGACGCAGTCCAACCCGTGGGCCTTGCACGGAATCGCCGAGCGGCTCCTCGAAGCCGCCGAGCGCAACATGTGGGAGCACCCCGAGCAGAAGACACTCGACGGCTTGCGTCAGGTGTACCTCGAAACCGAAGGCGAACTCGAGGGGGAGTAAACCTCGAGAATCACCGGCAGGTCCGGGCGCTGAAGTGTGTCAGCGTCCGGACTTGATGATCTGAGCGATGTTCCGCTCCGCCAGAGCAGTGATGGTCAGTGACGGATTGACGGTGCCGGTGCTGCCCGGAATGGCAGCGCCGTCCATCACGTACAGGCCGTCGTAGCCCTTGACTCGCCCGTAACCGTCGGTGGCCTTGCCCAGAACCGCACCGCCGAGGGGATGCGCGGTGAACGAGGAATTGACGTCCTTCGCGAACGGCAATGCCGACGGCAGCGTGGTGCCGGCGAAGGCCATCTTGTTCTGGACGGCGCGTAGTGCCTCGACGGTGGCGTCGTTGCCGTTCTTCGGCCAGTTCAGCACCACCCGATCGGAGCCGCCGTCGTAGGCGAAGTCGGCGCGCTGCGAGTCGAGGGTCATCCCCAATGTTCCGAGCATGCCGATGTTGACGGGTAGGCCGGGGACGTACCAATTTTCCAGGGAGAGTGGCATTCCCGACTCGTCGACGATGCGTGATGCCGACGGTGCGGCTTGCGCGGTGCCGTCACTGAAGCCGAACGAGCGCACCATCCCGGCGTCGCCGTTCGTTCCCCAGCCCTTACCGACGTGTTCGTTGAGGTTGGGCAGCGCGCCCGTCGCCTGGGCGCGTACCAACAGTTCGGACGTGCCGATCGAACCGGCGCCGAGGAACAGACGGTCACAGGTAAGAGTCTTCCGGGCCAGAACGCCACCCGTCGGATCCGTCGATTCGACGTCGACGACGTAGCGTCCATCACGTTCGCGACTGATCGCGAGCACCTGATGTCCGTAACAGACGGTGGCTCGTCCGGTGGCTTCGGCGGCAGGAATGTAGTTCTGTGTGAGGTCGAACTTCGCGCCGTTGGAGTTACCCATGTTGCTGTCACCGACAGTGGCCGAGGCTCGGGTTCGGCCGTCGAGTTCTGAGCGCACCACGTCCCAGTTCCAGATCCCGTCGATCCGCTGCGGATCGAATCCGGCACGACGAGCGTCCTGATCCCAACGACGCGAGTGACCGAAGTTCGGGGTTTGGTAAATGTCTTCGGGCAACGGGCTCAGACGCAGCATCTGGCGCACTTTGGGGTACCAGGTGGACGCCATCTCGTCGTAGTCGAGGGAGTTGCCGAAGACTGCGTCGAAGAATCGGCGCTCGGGCGCGATCATCACGCCGGTGAAGATGATGGAACCACCGCCGACTGCAGCGCCGCGCCATACCGAGATGTGTTCGTAGTCGGTGGCATCGAGGACGCCGCTGAAGTAGTCGCACGCCACGGGGAGTCCGGTGAGGTTGGTGAACGATGTTCGCCGGAAGACTCCGCGGCCGTCGGCCAGCATGTCGGAGGTGTGAATCTCCCGTTGCGGATCGTGGGGCCACCGAAGTCCGCGTTCGAGGATGGTGATCTGGGTGCCGCTCTGCGCCAGTCTGAGGGCGGTGGCGCTTGCGCCGAATCCGGACCCGATGACGATGGCTTCGGAATGCTCCGGGGGAGTAGGAGAGGGTGCGAACAACTCGGGGACGAGCGCGCGGTAGTGATCAGCACCCATCGGGAGCGCCCGCAGTGGTGCGGGGGTGGCGTGGCTGGTCGACGTCGAGATGAGCGGTGTCGCGGCGGCAACTGCTGCCCCCGCCCCGGCGGCTTTGAAAAAGTCACGACGCTGCATGTCACGGCGCTGCATGTGTAAGTTCGACTCCCCAGTTCGACGGTTTGCCTCAGAATAACTCGAGATGGAGTTCGGGGACGAAACGGCGTGTCCGACGTCAAGAAGAACCGGATAAAACGTGCATAAGTGGCACTTCCTGGGTGGTACTGATCGGTCGCCAGATAGTCGCGGAAACCTGTCGATGTTCAGCGAGAGGCGCTCGCACCTATCCTCGAGGAGTGAACTCCGACTTCAAGCGCGTCTCCGAGGCCAAGTACGTCCTACTCACGACCTTCCGCAAGGACGGAACGCCGGTGGCGACTCCGCTCTGGGCCGCGCCGGACGGCGACAAGCTCCTGATGTGGACCGTCACCGATTCCTACAAGGTCAAGCGGATCAGGCGAAACCCGTCGGTCACCGTCGCTGCGTGTGACGCTCGGGGAAATCCCAAGGGTGAACCGGTGGCCGCCGTCGCCGAGATCCTCGACGGACCGGGCACCGATCATGCTCGCGACGCGATAGCACGTCGGTACGGAATCCTCGGCTGGATCACCATGAAGGGCAGTCTCCTTCGCCGCGGCAAGACCGGAACGATCGGACTTGCCGTCACTGCAGCCTGACCGCGCGTCAGTTGCCGAGCAGATCGTCCAACGCTGAGTCGAAGCGCGGATAGGTGAATGTGAAGCCTTTGTCCGCCAACACTTTCGATACGGCTTGACGACCCGTCAGGCCCAGGGCAGCGTCGCTGCGAAGAAGGAACGCGCCGATTCTGACCATGAAAGCGGGCGTCGGCGGCGCAGGTGGCCGGTGAAGGTGCTTGCGCAGCCCGGCCATCAGTTCTGAATTGCGGACGGGATCCGGAGCCGTCGCGATGACCACGCCCGAGGCAGCCGAATCGGGTTCGAGTGCCCAACGAACGATCGACAGCCAGTCCTCGATGTGAATCCAACTGGTCCACTGCCTACCCGAGGCGACGCGTCCGCCCAGACCGAGACGCACGAGCAACAGCAGTCGCTCGAGCGCCGGTGTGCCCTTCTCCAACACGACACTGGTTCGCAGGATCACCACTCGTGACGCGTTTGCACCCTCGACCGCTGCCTCCCAGTCCTTTGCGACGTCGGTCATCTGAGGTGGCCCGTCAGCGAGGGGAGAATCCTCGTCCAATCGTGCCTCACCCGCATCGCCGTAGATCGCGAGCGTGCTCGCCTGGATCCACACCGGAACAGGGTTCGCCAGTAGTTTCGACGCTTCAACCAGCGCGCGGGTCGGATCGACTCGGGAACTGGTGAGCAGTGCGATGTTTGCCGGGGTGGGTCGGCGATCGACCAACTCGCCGGCCAGATTGATCACCGCGGCGCCGTCGAGTTCTCCTGCCCAGTCACCCACCGTGACACCGTCCCACTGAACCTGCCTGTGCCTGCCGGGTTTCGGTGAGCGAGTCAGGACCACGACGTCATACCCACGGTCGGCGAGATCGTCGCTGATCCGGCGGCCGAGAGCGCCGGTGCCGCCGGCGATCACGACCTTCGTCATCACTGCGCCTGGCTGACCGAGGACATGTGGAAGTCGGGAACCCGCATGGGCGGCATGGCCGTGCGGGTGAACCAGTCTTTCCACTCCCGGGGAAGCGTGATCTCGGTACGTCCAGCCTCGGTGACCCGCCGCAGGAGATCGAGAGGGCTCTCGTTGAAACGGAAGTTGTTGACGGCGCCGACGATCTTGCCGTCCTCGATCAAATACACCCCGTCACGGGTGAGTCCGGTCAACAGCAGCGTCGTCGGATCCACCTCACGGATGTACCAGAGGGTTGTGAGCAGTAGACCCTTCTCGGTACCTGCGATCATGTCCTCGATCGAGGTGTCGTCACCACCGGTCAGGATGAGATTGTCGCCGGGAACTGCGACAGGTCGACCGAATTCTCGTGCAGCGTGGCGCGGGTACGCCAGCGCATTGACGACGCCGTCTCGGACCCAGTCGACGGGTTCGATCTCCATACCGTTGTCGAACAGTGAGACGGATTCACTCGACGACGTCGTGATCACGAACGGCGCGGATTGCAAGCCCTCGGCGCCGGGGTCGGAGGTGAGTGTCAGTGGCAATCCGAGCTTCTCGCCGATCCGGGTACCACCGGTGGTGGACAGTGCGGTGTGGCCCTCTTCGGCGCCGCGACCCTCCATGGTCCACATCAGATAGATCATCAGGTCCGCCACAGCCGACGGCGGAAGAATTGTCTCGTAGCGGCCGGCAGGCAGACTGACGGAGTTACCCGCCCAGTCGAGTCGAGTGGTCAACTGCGACAAGAGCTTCGGTATCGAGATATCGCTGAAATCGACAGTTCCGGATCCGACCCAGGCGCTGGCGTCGCCGCGCTTGCCGTTGATTTCCACGGAGCCGGTGGCCTGAGCCGTTCTACGTCGCACGCCCGTCGAGGTGCCGAGCCAGGTGGTGTGCAACTGGTGGTGAGCGAAGCCGAACAACTGGTCGCCGCCGTCGAAGCCCTTCGCCAGGTCTGCAGCCAACTGAGCAAAGACACCGATGTCGGTCAGGGCGGCCGGCAGGTCCCAGTCGGTCTCTGCCGCCGACTGCGTGATCAGGTCGGACGCGTCGTCAGCCGGAGTGGCTGTGCGCGCAGCTTCTTCGCTTGCCTGTACGAGCGCGGAAATCTGCTCCGGATCGACACTGCTGGAACTGACAGTGCCCACCTTCGCGATGTCACCCTCGCGCACGATCGAGATCACCGTCCACGTCCGGGACAGCGAAACTCCGTTGGTGGTCATCGAATTGTTGGCCCACCGCAGCGACGCCTCACTCGCATCGGTCACGATCACCAACGATTCGTCTACCGTCCTCGCGGCCAATGCACGCTCGACGACCTGCTGCGGATCGATCACTGCTGAGCCTCCGAACGAGTATTGAGGATGTTGACTCCGCGGAACAGAGCGGACGGGCAGCCGTGGCTGACCGCCGCAACCTGACCGGGTTGCGCCTTGCCGCAGTTGAACGCGCCCTGCAGGCGCCAGGTCGACTCACCGCCAACGGCTTCCATCGAGCCCCAGAAATCCGTCGTCGTCGCCTGATACGCCACGTCGCGCACCTGACCGTCGAGCTTTCCGTCACGGATCTTGAAGAACCGCTGACCGGTGAACTGAAAGTTGTAGCGCTGCATGTCGATCGACCAGGACTTGTCACCGACGACGTAGATGCCGTTCTCGACTCGCGAGATCAGGTCTGCGGTCGAGGTGTCCGTAGAAGGGTCGGGGGAGAGCGAGACGTTGGCCATTCGCTGGATGGGAACGTGATGTGCGGAGTCGGCGTACGAGCAACCGTTGGAACGCGTCAGCCCCAGCCTCGGCGCGAACACGCGGTCTAGTTGATACCCGACCAGTGTTCCCTCTGCCACCAGATCCCACCGTTGAGAGGCGACGCCGTCGTCGTCGAATCCGACGCTGGCCAGGCCGTGCTCTTCGTTTCGGTCGGCGGTCACGTGCATGAGTGGCGTTCCGTATTTCAGCGTTCCCAGCTCGTCCGGCGTCGCGAACGACGTACCGGCGTAGGCCGCTTCGTAGCCGATCGCGCGGTCGTATTCGGTGGCGTGTCCGATGGATTCGTGGATCGTGAGCCACAGATTGGTCGGATCGATCACGAGGTCGGTCGGACCCGCTTCGACGGTCGGTGCCTTGGTCTTCTCGGCCAGCCACTCCGGGATCTGCGCGAGCTCATCGCCCCAGTTCCATGTGCTCTCCGCCCCGAGGTACTCCCATCCGCGGCCTACCGGCGGCGCCAAGGTGCGCATCGATTCGAAGCTGCCGGCCGACTTGTCGACGGCGGTCGCCTCGAACTCGGGGTGCAGACGCACCCGTTGCTGGGTGATCGACGAACCGGCCAGATCCGCGTAGAAGGTCTGCTCCTTGACCTGGAGGACACTCGCCGTGACGTGATCCACGCCGTCGGCGGCTTGAAGCCGTCCGGAGTAGTCGACCAGCAGGCCTACCTTCTCGGCCGTCGGTGTCGCGAAGGGATCTTCGAGGTACGGCGACACCCACGTCGCGTCGGCGTAGACGGGCTCGTCGGCGAGTGTGACCGGATCCCGATTGAGCGAGCGCAATGCCTTCGCGACCTCGACCGCTTGGCGTGCCAGCGCAGCAGCGACATCGGGGGACACCTCGGCGTGCGAGGCGAATCCCCACGTGCCGTCGACGATCACACGGACGGCGACCCCGATCTCGTCTCCGTCGGACACCGCCTGAACTACGCCGTCGCGCAACCTGATCGACTGTGTGAGCACGCGGTGGACACGAACATCGGCGTGCTGGGCGCCGGCCGTTCTCGCTGCCGACAGCGCCGCATCAGCGACAGCTCGCAGCGGGAGGGCGAGGAAATCTGCATCGACATCTCGGGTGACGGTCACGCACACGACGCTAGCCGACGACCGCCGATCTCAGCCGAACTGCTGCCATCCGAGGCGAATCACCATGGCGATCACGACCACCAACAGCGTGATCCGCACGAATCCGGATCCCTTGCTCAGCGCCATCCGCGAACCGATGACCGCGCCGAGAACGTTGCACACCGCCATCGCCAAACCCAAACTCCACCAGACATGCCCGGTGACGGCGAAGTAGGCGAGCGCGCCGAAATTGGAACCGAGATTGATCACCTTCGCCATCGCTGCGCTCCGAACGAATTCGGTTCCGAGGAAGGTCGCGAAGCTGATGATGAGGAAGGTGCCGGTGCCGGGTCCGAGCAGACCGTCGTAGAGGCCGATGAGTCCGGCGGAGAGCAGCAGGACGAGGACGGTCTTGCGCTGCGTCGGACGATGGGTCGCGATCGTGGTGCCCAGCGTCGGACGCATGGTCACGAAGACGGCGACGGCGACGAGGACGACCATCACGATCGGAATGAAGTACTTCTTGTCGATCAGCGAAACGGCCGCCGCCCCGCACGCGGCCGTCACCGCAGCCAACGCGGCTGCCGGCGCCATCTGCCGCCACTCCATCGGGATTCGACGGGAGAACGTGTACACCGCAGCACTCGTCCCGGTGAATGCCGTCAATTTATTGGTGGCCAGTGCCGCCTGTGGGGTCAATTGCGGGGCGACCAGAAAGAGCGCCGGCAACAGAATCAATCCACCGCCGCCGACCACGGCGTCGACCCAACCCGCCGCCGTCGCTGCCGTCATCAGCAGTCCCCAATCAGCAATATCCACGGCGGTGACTCTTTCACAGCTGTGACACTCTTGAGCACATGCGGAGGTTCAGCCTGTGGCTGCGAGGAAAGCCGATGATCGCGGACAGCGCGCTGGCGCTCGTGTTCTTCGCGCTCGAGGTAGTCACGTTCGTCAGTTCGCCGCGTGAGGAGCGGTGGCCTCAGCTCGTCGTCGGATTTCTGATCTGCCTTCCCGTCGTGTGGCGTCGCAAATATCCGCGTATCTCCGCCGCGTCGATCTTGTCGATGTCGTACTTCGCGACCTTGATGATGTGGGCGACAGGGGATCCGGCTGCGGAACATCCAGGCCTGTTGGCGCTCGGGGTCTCGCTCTACACACTCGTTGCGTATGTCGATCGACGCACCGGGGCGATTTTTGCGTGCTTCCTTGCCCTGGACATGACACTCTCGTTGCTCGTCATCCGCGAAGACGTGATCCTCACGATCATCATTGCGACCCTGCTCTATGCACTCGCCTGGATCACCGCCGAGTTCTTGAGCGCCCGCCGCGCCTACGACGAGGAAGTGGCCGCCAGACTCGAAGTGGCCGAATACGAACGGGATCGGCGTGCCGAGGATGCGGTGGCCACGGAAAGAACCCGAATCGCCCGCGAACTCCACGATGTCGTCGCCCACGCGGTCAGCGTGATGATCGTCCAGGCCGACGGCGCGTCGTATGCGGTCGATTCCAATCCCGCGTTGGCCAAGAAGGCGCTCGGCAACATCTCCAGCACCGGACGCGACGCCCTTGCCGAGCTTCGCCGTACCGTCTCGCTGCTGCGCACCGAGGTCAGTACTGATGCGATGCCGCAACACGGAACTGCCGGCATCGCCAAGGTCGTCGAGATGATGCGTGCCGCCGGTCTCGGGGTGCGGCTAGAACTGACCGGCGAGCTCGACGACGTCAGTCCTTCAGTCAGCCTGGGCATTCATCGCCTGGTCCAAGAGTCACTGACCAATGTCCTCCGCCACGCCGGCGCAAATCCGAAGGCACGAGTCACCGTGCGCCGCACCGACACCGCGGTGCTGCTCGAGGTCGTCGACAACGGAACGTCGAGTTCGACCTTCTCCCACGGTTCGGGGAATGGACTGGTCGGAATGCGTGAGCGGGTGGCGGTACTGCACGGGACACTCGAGACGGGACGACGCCCCGACGGCAGTTGGCGTGTGTACGCAGAGTTGCCGCTCGAGATCCACGATTGATACCGGCTCGCCGCAATCGCATTGGCACCGACGTCTCAGGCCCGATAGGTTTACGCCGTGCCCATCACCGTGCTGCTAGTCGACGATCAGGAACTCATGCGGATGGGCCTGAACATGGTGCTCGAAGCTCATGAAGACATCTCCGTCATCGGTGAGGCCGGCGACGGGGCCGCGGCGGTCGCAGCGGCGGTGGCGCTGAAGCCTGACGTCGTGTTGATGGACGTGCGGATGCCGATTGTCGACGGAGTGAAAGCGACCGAGCAGATTCTTGCCTCCGGGATCGAATCCAGGGTCCTGGTGATGACGACCTTCGACCTGGACGAACACGCTCTCGGTGCCTTGCGCGCCGGAGCCAGCGGCTTCCTTCTCAAGGACACCCCGCCCGAGGATCTCGTGTCGGCAATCCGCAGCGTGGCAGCCGGTGACGCGGTTGTTTCCCCGAAGGTGACACGTCGTCTGCTGTCGAGGTTCATCGTGGACGGTCCGGCGCCCCGGCGCGATCCGGTAGTTCTCGACGTCCTGACCGAACGCGAACGCGAAGTCCTCGGACACGTGGCCACGGGACTGTCGAACATCGAGATCGCACAGCAGCTGTACCTGTCCGAATCGACGATCAAGTCGCACGTCGGACGCATTCTCACCAAACTCGATCTGCGTGATCGTGTGCAGGCTGTGGTGCTGGCCTACGAGACCGGACTGGTGACTCCGGGCGCGTAGGCCAGCCGCCTGTCAGGGATCGAGCGTTTCGCTCTGCTCAAGCATCAAAAGAGCCCACTGTTGGCAGCACGATGCAGGTCTTCCCGTCTGCGTAATCGACATTGCCGAACAGAGCGGCAAACACCTTGCCGTCACCGGTGTCGACGACCTTCGAGAGCAACGGCGTATCGAGTACGGGCAACTTCTCGTCCAACGGGACGATGCCGCCCTTGAACGTGCCGACGTTGATCCAGGCAACACTCAACCCTGAGGTCTTGGGTATGCCGACGTAACCCGGGATTGCCTGGAAACGGAGATGGTCGGCCTCGACCCACGGCGGCAACGGGAAGTTCGGACCGGCCTGTGCGGAGCTGAGGGTGACGGTGACGGGTTCACCGGCCACGCCACACCCGACCGTCGGTGCGGGGTACATGAACGACTGCGGCTTGGTGACGCCGATGTCCGGGAGATCGAGAGCGGTCGTGATCTGATCAGCGCCTGCCGTGCCGATCAACTGCTGAACAGCAGCAGAGGCTTCGGGGGAGATGGCTGCGGCCTGCGCGATCAGCGCGGCAATTCCTTCGGGTACCACCGGTTCTGCGGCCGCGGTTCCCGCGCTGATCATCGCGCTGCCGGCGGTGAGTGCCACGACGGCGGCAGTGCCGGCGATGGCAGCGGGAATGCGTCGGGCGAGTGTCTTGCCGGGGAGTCGGCTCATGTCGGGCTCCTTCATTTCATGAGGCCGGGAAATGCGGCCCGAAGTGACTTGACCATGCGCAGAGTCTCAACGTCAACTTGAGGTTTAGAATCGTTAGCGGAGCGTTAGTTAACGCCAGGCAAGTCGCACGTGCGTGAGAGAAGGCCCGTGTGACTCACGGCACCCACCTGTTTTGCACCTCTGCGTCGTTGTCGGGAGAAAAACCGGTCCCTCGAGCGTTGAACGAATAGACCGTCTGAAAGGGGACGTCATGATCGCCGCCGTATTTCTCCTCTACGTGATCGTCGAGATCGCAGCCTTGGTCATCGTGGGCAACGCCATCGGTGTCGCCTGGACAGTGCTGCTGTTTCTCGCCGGATCGCTTGTCGGATTGATCCTCATGCGCTCGCAGTGGCGAAGGGTCATGGACGGGTTCCGTAAGGCCACGCGGGGTGAGGGATCGCCGTCACTGGCGGTCGCCGACGGCGCCTTGGTCGCGGCGGGCTCCGCGTTGATGTTCGTACCCGGACTCGTGACTTCGGTTCTGGGCCTGCTGCTTCTGATTCCGCCGACCCGCTGGGCGCTGCGCCCGCTTGCAGTGCTCCTGGCAGGTAAGCGCGCAGCAGCATTTGCCGCCGGTGGTGACGCCTTCGCCGGAACCGTCGGCTACGCGGCGCGGATGCGCGGAAACGGCGAGGTGATCGACGGCGAGATCATCGTCGAGACACCCGAAACCACCGAGTACGTCGCCAGCAACGGCAAGGAACTCGTCCTCGAGGGTGAGATTCTGGACACGGATGCACCCACCCGTTCGCGGGGGCCGCAGTACTAACAGGCAGACTGGGTGCTCGTGACTACTCGTCTGCTGGTCAACGGCCGGATCTACAGTTCATTTGCACCTGACGCGACCTCGATCGCCATCACCGACGGCACCGTCGTGTGGGTCGGCGACGAGCGCGCCGGACGGGCGTTGCACCCCGCCGCGGAGATCGAAGATCTGGGTGGTGCGTTTGTCACTCCCGGGTTCGTCGACACCCACGTCCACATCACCGCACTGGGACTCAATCTCGTCGGCCTCGATCTCGTGGGCGCGAACTCTCTGGACGAATGTCTCGCGCGAGTACGAACATTCGCAGCCGCGAACCCCGAAACTGCCCATCCCGACGCAGTCATCTGGGGACACGGTTGGGACGACACCGAGTGGGCCGAGCAGACCCCGCCGTCGACCGCAGATCTCGATGCGGCCGCCCCTGGCCGCAAGGTGTATCTCTCGCGGATCGACGTTCACTCGGCCGCGTGCTCGAGCGCATTGCGCGACGGGATCTCCGGCCTCACCGACACCGCTGGATACTCAGCCGAAGGCCCGTTGACGTTCGACGCACACCACCTGGCGCGCAATGCCGCTCGGAATCTGCTGACGGAAACTCAGCGCGCTTCTGCTCGTACCGCTGCGCTCGATCTCTGCGCCTCACGCGGAATCGTGGCCGTTCACGAGTGCGGGGGACCGGACATCTCGGGATTGACCGATTTCCAGGAACTGTTGGCCCACGATCACGGCGTGGAGGTTCGGGGCTACTGGGGTGAGCGTGTCGACAGCGAAGAGGATGCTCGCGCGCTCCTCGACAAAACCGGAGCAGACGGACTCGGCGGGGATCTCTTCATCGACGGCTCGCTCGGTTCGCATACCGCGTGGTTGCTCGAACCCTATGCAGACCAACCTGATTCGACGGGCAATGCCTACCTCGACGTCGACGCGATCGCCGCACACATCCGGGCCTGTACCCTCGCGGGCGTCCAGGCCGGGTTCCATGCCATCGGTGACGGCGCCGTCTCGTCGGCAGCTGCCGCGTTCCGCAGGGTCGCCGACGAACTGGGTGGCCCCAAGGTCGCCGCGTTGGGTCACCGCCTCGAGCACGCGGAAATGATGTCCATGGCCGACGCGGAAACCTTTGCCGCCTTGGGTGTCATCGCTAGCGTCCAACCGGTGTTCGACGCACTGTGGGGTGGCACCGACGGTCTTTACGCCACGCGCCTGGGAGTCGAGCGCGCAGCAGCGTTGAATCCGTTTGCACCTGCTGCCGGTAAGGGTGTCTCGCTCGCATTCAGCTCCGACGCCCCGGTCACCCCCATCGAGCCGTGGGCGATGCTGCGCGCCGCTGTCCAGCACCGCACCGACGGAAGTGGAATCTCGCCGCGTGCGGCCTTCTCCGCGGCAACTCGCGGCGCCTGGCGCGCGGGCGGAGTGCGGGACGGCGCCGCGGGAACCCTCAATCCGGGCGCACCGGCCTCCTACGTGTTGTGGGAGGCAGGCGAACTCGAAGTGAGCGCACCCGCCGACTCGGTTCAGCGATGGTCTACCGATCCGCGCTCGCGCGTACCCGCTCTGCCGAGGCTGGCGGAAGATGCGCCGATTCCGGTCTGCATCAAGTCGGTGCATCGCGGACGCGTCGTCTATCAGCGCGGCTCGTCGAGTGAGTGAGGCCGGCGCAGAGGCGTCTGTCGGTGATCGCTCCCGTGTGAGCGCTGTGCTCACCCGTTCCGCATGGCTACGTTCGCTGTACGCGGCCGCAGGTGGATTCCTGATCTTCGCAGGGTTCCCACCCCGCCCGCTGTGGTTCTTGGCGCCCGTCGGGATCGCTCTTCTGACGTGTGTGTTGACGAACTTCGGGCGCGGCGGACTGCGCCTTCGTGCCGGCTTCGGTTACGGATACTTGGCCGGTCTCGGATTTCTGGTGCCGTTGCTTCCGTGGATCGGTGTGTTCGTAGGTGCGGTCCCGTGGATCGCGTTGGCCGCGGTGGAGTCGTTGTTCATCGGACTGTTCGGGCTGCTTGCGGTTCTGGTGGCGAGGTTGCCATGGGCACCCTTGTGGATTGCTGCGACCTGGACGCTCACCGAGTGGCTTCGTTCCAGCGTTCCTTTCGGCGGATTTCCTTGGGGCAGGCTCGCATTCGGTCAATCCGAAGGGTGGCTCCTCCCTCTTGCGAGTGTCGGCGGTGCGCCGCTGCTCAGCTTCGCGGTGGCCCTGACCGGTACCGGCTTGGCAGCAGTTGCAGTGGCTGTCGCGGCCAAACGATGGGACCGAGGATTCTTCGGAGCTGTTGCCGCTGCCCTCGTGCCCGTGATTATTGCTCTCGTGGTGTCGCCGTTCTTGTCCACCATGGATTCCGGTGATCGAACGATCACCGTCGCCGCCATTCAGGGAAGCGTTCCGAGGTTGGGCTTGGACTTCAACTCGCAACGCAAGCAGGTCCTCGACAACCATGTCGCCGAAACCGTGAAACTTGCTGCCGAGGTGGACGCGGGCCGCGTCGATCAGCCTGACGTCGTGATCTGGCCGGAGAACGCCTCGGACATCGACCCCCTGCGAAACGCCGATGCCGCTGCCGACATCACCCGGGCCTCCGAAGCGATCGGAGCGCCGATTCTTGTCGGCACCGTACTCGTGAACGCCGATCGTACGACCACCAATTCGGTGATCGTGTGGGACGGCGCCAACGGTCCTCAGGAACAGCACGACAAGAAGATCATTCAGCCGTTCGGCGAATACCTGCCCTACCGAAGCTTCTTCCGGAACTTCTCCTCGTACGCCGATCGCGCGGGCAATTTCGTTCCCGGCGAGGGCAACGGCGTTGTCCATGCAGCGGGGGTACCCATCGGTGTCGCGACTTGTTACGAGGTGGCGTTCGACCGGGCGTTCCAGGAATCGGTGCGCAACGGTGCACAGTTGCTGGCGGTACCGACCAACAACGCCACTTTCGGGGACACCGAGATGACCTATCAGCAGCTGGCAATGTCGCGTGTGCGGGCAGTCGAGCACGGCCGCGCCGTCGTTGTCGCCGCAACCAGTGGTGTCAGCGCCATCATCGCTCCCGACGGTGCGGTGACTTCGCAAACCGACCTGTTCGTGCCGGCGGCCCTGGTGGCGAAGGTGCCGCTCTCGACCAGCTCCACCCTTGCCAGCCGAGTAGGTCCGGTGCCGGAGATCGTGCTCAGCATCATCGCGGTCGGCGCGATTGCCATGGCAGTGCTGGCCCGGCGCCGAGATCAGGCTGAGCACTCACCCGAGGAGACTGCGGCAATCTGAGCCGAGCATCGGATATTAGGGCTGCCGATGTTCCGAGGAGCGCCTACGCGGGTACTCGCTGTGCCACCCGTTCCTGCGTAAGGCGGCTTCTTGTGACCGAGCCTGAGAAAACCGAGCCAGACAAGTCCGAGCCCCGGGATGCAGTTCACAAAACCAGTGTCGTCGACGCGGTTCTGCAGTCACCGCTCGCCGGCCTGTCACCGTGGATCTTGCTGTCCTTGCTCTCCGGGCCGGGAAGGTTCGAGGAATCCGCGGCCGCAGCCCTCGGGTTGTCGCTGCTGATCTTGGCGGCCAGTCACCGGCGCGGCGGCACCGTGAAGCTGTTGGAGGTCTTCGACGTCGTGTTCTTCGGCGTTCTGGCGGCCATCGGCCTCCTCGCGTCGGCGAACACGATTCGATGGTTCGAACTCTGGGGAGGCGAACTGACCAACATCGCGCTGGTGGTCTTTGCCTTCGGATCGATCCTGCTCCGCAATCCTTTCACTTTGCAGTACGCGAAAGAGTCGACGCCCGAAGAGTATTGGACGACGCCACTGTTTCTGCACATCAACTACGTCATTACGGCGGTGTGGGCTCTCGCCTTCACCTGGTCGGCCGCAGTGGGCCTGTTCGGAGACGCACTGCTGCACGACGGTGACAACTTCTGGACCGGATGGATTCTGCAGTTGCTCGGAACCTTCTTCGCGATCTCCTTCACCGAGTGGTACCCCGAGTATGCGCCGAACAAGGCCGCTCAGGCTCGGGGCCTCGAAACCGAACCACCGCAGTCGATTTTCAGGCTGTTCGACTTTTTGCCGGTGTTCGTAGCCGTGACCGGCATCGCGGGGTTGGTGACCGACTCCGTTTCCGTGACCGCAGGCGTCACGTTGATTCTGGTCGGCGTGTTCGGACATCTGGCGATGCGACGGTTCACCGTCGACTAGGAGCTCTCGGTGATCTCGCGCCTACGGGAACTTGGTGCACGATCGTCTCGATGACCGGCAGGTGCCGGCTGATGCACGGAACTTGTCCGTTTCTGCGATAGTCAGTGCACCTGCCGTGCAATGGAAACGAGGGAAATTGAGCGTTATTTCGAGTACTGCACACAAGCACGAGCCCCTACACGGAAGACGTCCACCAGCGGATCACCGCTTCCTCGGATTCGACACACGAGTCTTTCCACACGCCCTCGCGATCTTGGCGGTGTGGATGCTCTGGACCGTGATCGTGCCCGCCATCGATTCCGCTGTCTCCTCCGAAGATCCAACCGGCGCCGGAGACCGGATGGCCGTGACCGAAACGGTCTCCTTCGCCGCACCTGCGGGCTGGAATGTCGACAGTGGTTTCCGAACCGACCAACATGGCGCGTCCGATTCGCTCCCACGTGTGACGTTGACCGATGGCACCGTCACCGTGAGCGTCGACGCCGACACATTCAGTGGAACTGCCGACGAACTCCTCTCCCAAACAGATGCCGTGAGTCTTGCGACGAACGGCAGTTCCGTGCTTGCGGTCTCCGGTGCGCGCCAGCCGATCAGCACCGACGGGGGTCTGAGCGGCGTCCAGGTCAGCTTTGACACTCCGCGGTCCGCCGGATCGGTGACCACATTCGTCGTCGACGGCAAGGGAATTCGGGTACAGGTAGTCGGCCCACCCGATCAGATCGCCGCCCGCAGTCGAGAAATCACCGACATGATCGCCTCTATCGGCACACACGAGGAAGACACCAAGTGAGCACCGATCTCCTCGAAACCCGCTCCCGCGCATTCGATACGACGGCCTGGGGCGAGAAATTTCACTTCTTCCAGCCACGCAACGTCGTGTTCTGGATATACCTGTGGATGTGCGGATTCGGCCTCGTCAAAGGCTGGCAGATGTTTGCCCCTTTCGCCGGATACTTCGGGCGCGCACTCCTCGTGGCCGGCATCGTCGGCGTCATCAGCGCCGCGGTCTGGACATGGTGGTTCCGGCACATCGACCGCTACGAACGCCAACCCGTAGGACTAGTGGTCACCGGCTTCATCTGGGGCGCCACCGCAGCAACGTTCACTATCGCAGTACCCGCGAACGGAGCAGTCGGTTCGCTCTACTCGAAGATTTTCGGGCAGGTATGGGCTCAGGACTGGCATGCGGGCCTCTCTGCACCCTTCGTGGAGGAAACCGCCAAAGGCATCGGCATCGTAGTCCTCCTCGCGCTTGCACCACGCCTGGTGCGCACCGCAACCGACGGCCTGCTCCTCGGTGCTTTCATCGGCTTGGGATTTCAAACCAGCGAAGACTTTCTGTACTCGATTGCCGGCGCGACACAGGGCTTCGGCGCCCACCAAACCGACGGCCTGCTCGGTTCCATCGCCACCCGCACCTACTCCGACATCGTCTCTCATCCCCTGTTCACCGCCCTTTTCTGCGCCGGCGTGATCTATCTGATCGGCACCCCGGCCCAGCCCCGGCGGATCGGACGCGGATTGGCGTTGATCGTGGCACCCATCCTGATCCACGGCGTGTGGGATTCCATGCTCGCGATCGCCGGCGGCAGCAGTTCGCTCGTGTTCGTCATCATGATCGGCGACATCGTCTTCGCGTTCACTGCCTTGTGGATCGCGTTCGTCTGGGCGCACCCACGTGAATCCCACTTCGTCCGTGACATTCTCGCCCCGGAAATCGAGTCCGGCGTCCTGACCGACGCCGAGGTGACAGCCGCCGGCGGATGGCGACAACAACGTACTTACGCGAAAGCCGCACCCACTCGCACCGAACGTCGCCAACGACGACATATCGTTCGTGCCGCGCTGGATCTGTGCAGCGACCTAGCTGTCAGCAAGGGCGACGACAGCCCCCAGGTCGTCGAATCACGCAACGAAATCACCCGCCTCCGCCAAGGAACCGCGGCACAGAGCATCACTCGGTGACCGGGAAGTAGCGGAAGAACCGTTCAGCACCGCAAATCATTCACCCACACCCCAGTCGGCCGGGTTGCTTGCCATCGTCACTTGGCAAGCAACCCGGCCGAGTGACTGGGCTACCCGTTCACTCCGTATCGAAGTTTGGTGTACCGAAGTTTGGTGTGTCGCGGGGTGGGGGATACAGCTCACACTGGTGCACGAAGCAGTGCCGATGGTTCTCGAGCGCAAGTCCAGGATTTGCGCACTGTCGGCCCGCGAGTGCGCCTGGATGCTGAATGACGTTGTCCCGAAGTGTCTTTGAGGACCGCGAAGCATCCTGAAGTTGCCACGTCGAAGAAGGGCCGAAGTATGACGTCGACTTGTGAACGATCACTCCCCGTAGAACGAGAAAGACCGCCCGGTGTAGAACCGGACGGTCTTGATCGAAGTGCTAGTTCATGCGCCGCGACGCTTGGCCTTCAGCAAATCGAGACGCTCTTTGAGGAGCTCTTCGAGTTCCTCGACCGAGCGACGCTCGAGCAGCATGTCCCAGTGGGTGCGGGGAGGCTTGACCTTCTTGGCTTCGGGAGCAGTCCCCTCCATGAGGGTGCCTTCGAGGCCGTTTCGGCACAACCAGGTGCCGGGGATCTCGGCTTCGTCCGCGAACGGGATGTCGAAGATCTCGCCGTTCTCGCACTTGTACTTGGCCATACGACGGGGCGCGAGGTCATGGTCACGGTCGGTCTCGTAGCTCACAGCTCCGAGTCGGCTACCTCGAAGTACGCGATCTGCCATGGTGGTGTCCTCTCTTCGTTCGTCACCGCTGGTGGGCGCCCTGACTTGGGGAGTAGACGCTCACACTCATCTACAACGCCACGAGCACCCGATTGGTTCCCGTGTGGCGAGAAGACGCAACCTCTCCATCTTACCGGGTACCGTGCGCGTTCATCGAAGGCGTCCGAATCTCGAGTACAGTGTCGATTCATGGCTGAGAGCACACGCGTCGGATCACCGCAGTCTGCGCGTTCGGGAAACCCGTGTGTGTGGTGTGGTCGAGAGGTCGCGGTGACCGGTGTCGGTCGTCGACGCCGGTACTGCAGCCAGTCTTGTCGACAGCGTGCGTACGAGCAGCGCAATGCCGTCAAGGGCACGTCGATCCCGGCTGACGCCGTCATCTTGACCGCAGTCGAAGCGGTCGAACTCGTGGATCGGATGTTCGAGGTCCGATGCGCTGCCGAAGATGTGGCGACAGCAGTTGCCGAGGGCGCAGAGAGTTCAGAGCTCACACAGTTGTGTGAACGGTTGACCGAGCTTGCCCGCGAAGCCGAACGTTTCCGGTAGAGCAGGTGTGGGCAACCGGTTTCTAGCCTTGCGTCGAGCACTGCAACACTGCGGTGCTCCTGACGCCTGACGACGACAAATTTTGATCCTGAGTTCGGACCTTCGGGGAGGTTCGGACTTCGAAGCGACCCTTCGTCGAGGTCGATGACCTTCGGCTGCGCTCTCGCAGGATCGCCACATGGTTTCCACTCGATATCGAGGCGGTGCGATGTTTCTCTTCTTTCCCCGAGCCACACTTCCCGGCGCTGATCGTGGCAACGCTGATCGTCACAACGCTGTGTGGAGGTGGTCGTGATGGATACCGACAAGAGGATCGACCCGCTCACCGGATCGCGAAGCCTGCCGGCAGGAGCGTTCCCCCTGTCAGCGGTGCAGCGCAGCATGTGGTTTGCGCAGCAAATTCACCCGACGGTCCCGTACTTCATCGCGCAGTACATCGAGTTCCACGGCGATTTGGACATGCAACTGCTCAGTCGCGCCGCGGTGGAGGCTGCCCACGAGTTCGAATCACCGTTTCTACGGTTGATGTACCCGGATGGGGAGCCCTGCCAGATCGTGGACTTCACGATCGACCCGGGCATCGACTACTTCGACTTCCGCGAGCGTGAGAACCCTCGGCAGGCTGCCTCGGAGTGGATGGACAACGATTACGCGACGACGCTCGATCTGACTCGCGATCGTCTCGTCGAGATGACAATTCTTCAAACTGGTGATCGGGATTACCTGTGGTACACCAGGATTCATCACGTCGCTCTCGACGGATACAGCGGTATGACGATCGTCAATCGGATTGCGGCGATCTACACCGCAGCCGTCGAAGGTCGAGAGCCTGCGGTGAACAAGGCGCTCGACGTCACGACGCTGTCCGAGCTCGACCAGAAGTACCGCGAATCGAGCCGATTCGAAGCCGACCGCGAGTACTGGGCCCAGCGTGTGTCGGGCGTCGAACACGGTTCGACGTTGGCCACCCGTGAGGGACCCCCGACTGCACGCAGTGAACTCGTCAGTGCCGCGATGTCGGCGAACAGCCTTGCTGCCTTGGACGAGTGGAATTCACGTTCCGGTGCAACTCCGGCCGCAGTGTTGATTTCGGCACTGGCGTGCTACCTGTCCCGCAGTACCGGCTACGACGACGTGCTGATCAACCTGCCGGTTTCCGCGAGGACGACGGCACCGCTGCAGCGGTCCGGCGGAATGCTGGTCAACGTCGCGCCGCTACACATCCACGTAAACCCGGACGAAAGTGTCGACGATCTGGTCGGGCGCGTGCAACTCGAACTTCTCGGTGCGCTTCGTCATCAGCGATGCAGCCTCGAGGACATCCGGCGTGATGCCGGTCTGACCGTCGGCGACGCGCGTCTGTCCGGCCCGATGATGAATGTGATGCTCTTCCGGCAGGAGATAACCCTCGGGCCACTGACCGGTGAGTATCACATCGTCACGTCGGGTCCGGTCGAGGATCTGCTGGTCAACGTGTACCAGAGCGGCGATCCGGCGCAGACGTTGATCGACTTTCGCGGAAACCCCAATCGCTACGGACACGACGAACTGGCCGAGCACCACCGGGCGTTCACCGAGTTGGTCGCAGAACTGACAGCAGCACCGGCCGGTACGCCGATGAACCGGATTCATCCGGCAAGTGCCGAGGTAGGGGCGCGCAGTGCACAGCGCAGGGAACTCGAGCGGTTCTGGGCGAGATACCTGGGGGACTCCGACGAGGGCTCCACACTGGACCTCGAGACACTGGGCCTCGAGCGAATCGACGCCGAATCGGAGCCCACCGGTACGAATCGGCTGAGCGTCCCACTCGATCCCGCGGTCGCCGAACTTGCGCGCACGGAAGGCGTCTCCCTCTTTGCCGTTGTCCATGCCGCATTTGCTTCGTTGCTGTCGAGATCGACCGAGCGCCGGGACGTGCTGATCGGAACGAGGACCGAGTGGGGAACTTTGCCCCTGCGCTGCGAGGTCGATCCGGCGGCGCCGTTCGACGAGTTCGTGAGTTCTCTTGCTCGAGAACGCGATACGTTGTCGATTCGATCGGCGGCAGGTGTCCCCGCACTGCCCGAGTTGCACGTCCACCTCAACGACGGCTCGCAGGAGACCACGATTGCCGGCCTCGACGTGGCGATCGACGTCCACGCAGATACCGGCGCCCTCGAGGTTGCGTACTCCACGCAGCACTACGCCGAATCCACGGTCCGAGCCTTCCTCTCGCGACTGGTGCGGATCCTTGCAGGCGCAGCAGCAGCCCCGCGAACGCCGGTCGGAGACCTCGATCTCCTCGACGACTTCGAGCGTGAGTCCCTGGTACCGGCGCGGGGAGCGACCGCGTCCTCCCCGTTGACCCTCCCCGATATTCTCCGCCGGGCTTCGGCTGTGAACCCCGATGCCCCAGCGCTCGTTTTCGGTGATCGTGAGGTGAGCTACCGGGATCTCGACGCCGAGTCGAACACACTCGCCCGTGAACTGATCAACAGGGGAGTCGGCCCCGGCACCTATGTCGCCCTTGCGCTGTCGAGGTCTCTCGAATCGGTGACCGCGACGTGGGCGGTGGCCAAGACCGGCGGTGCCTTCCTCCCGATCGATCCGCACTACCCCGAGGATCGTATTCGGCACATGCTCACCGATTCGGGAGCTGTAGTCGGAATCAGTGTGGGGGAGCACCACGGCGGGCTCGCCGATTCGGTGGATTGGCTGCTCCTCGACGAACTGGACACCTCGCACCATTCCGATGCACCGGTCGACGACGCCGAGCGGCGTACGCGCCTGAGCTACGACGATCCGGCATACCTCATCTACACGTCCGGCTCCACTGGTGTCCCCAAAGGCGTCGTGGTCAGTCACCGCGGGCTGAGCAGCTTCGCCGCCGAAGAACGAGTCAGGTTCGGAGTCGAACCTGGAGACCGCACCCTGCATTTCTCTTCGCCGAGCTTCGACGCTTCGGTCCTCGAACTCCTCCTTGCCTTCGGGGGCGCGGCAACGATGGTGATCGCGCCGCCCACCGTGTACGGCGGCGACGAACTGGCACAGGTGATGCGTATCGGACGGGTCACCCACGCTTTCGTCACCCCGGCCGCGCTGGCAACAGTCGATCCCGCCGGCCTACCGGATCTACGAGTGGTCGTGACCGGCGGCGACGCATGCTCACCCGCGCTGGTGGATCAGTGGTCACACGGACGCTCGATGTTCAACGCGTACGGACCGACCGAAACCACCGTCGTCGCCACTCTGACCGGACCGCTGAGCAGCGATGTTCCCGTCACCATCGGGAAGCCGATGCGCGGAGCCGCAACCGTCCTCCTGGACTCGCGGCTTCAACCGGTGCCGATCGGTGTCGCCGGCGAGCTCTATGTGAGCGGTGTCGGTTTGGCGCGCGGGTACCACGCGCGTGCCACGATTACGGCCGAACGATTTGTTGCCGACCCCAACGGTGTTGCGGGAGAGCGCATGTACCGCACGGGTGACCTCGCGCGGTGGAACGGCGAGGGTGAGCTGGAGTACCTCGGCCGGAGCGACTTCCAGATCAAGATCCGCGGTTTCCGCGTCGAGCTCGGCGAGATCGACGACGTGCTGCGCCGCCACCCGAGCGTCGCACAGGCAGTCACCGCCGGAGTTGCGGGCCCGAGTGGGGAAACACTGTTGGCGGCGTACGTCACGGCGGCTGTGGGCACACACATCGACAACTCCGAGCTGGTCGCCCACGCGAGATCTTCGTTGGCAGCCCACATGGTTCCGGCGCGGATCGTCGTCCTCGACTCCATTCCGTTGACTCCGGCAGGAAAGATCGACAGGAAAGCGTTACCGGACATCGATTCTGTGGGCGGGTCGGCTGAATACCGTGCCCCCGAGACCTCGACCGAGAAGCGAATTTCGGCGGTGTTCTGCGATCTGCTCGGTATCACCCGGGCGGGAGCAGACGACAGTTTCTTCGACCTCGGCGGTGACTCGTTGATCGCGACCCGCGTCGTGTCGCGGGTCAACGGAGCTCTCGGAACGACGCTGAGCGTTCTCGACCTCTTCGAGGCGCCGACCGTCTCCGCTCTGGCAGCACGTGCCGACCTCGCGGACTCGCGGAACACACGTGCCCCAGCACTGACGCGTATCGATCGCCCTGACCGGATACCGGTATCTCTGGCGCAGCAACGAATGTGGCTGACCAATCAACTCGATCCGAGTTCGCCGGCGTACAACATTCCGATCGCGGTTTCGATGACCGGCGATCTCGACGTCGATGCACTGTTCACCGCGCTGCGGGACGTGATCGTTCGACACGAGATCTTGCGGACCGTTTTCCCCGAGAGTGCGCGTGGCCCCGTCCAGCACGTTCTCGGTGTGGACGAGATGTTCGATCATCTCGAGGTGGAAACGGTGCCTGCCGCAGCGACCTCGGCGCGGGCGAGTGAGCTCGCGCGAGAGGGATTCGACGTCAGCGAATCGGTGCCGATCCGCGCGACTCTGCTCGAGGTGAACGAACGCGAGCACACCTTGGTCCTCGTCGTGCACCACATTGCAGCAGACGGCCTGTCGATGGCGCCGCTGGCTCGTGACGTGATGGTGGCGTACGCCTCGCGGGCGAGCGGACGCGTGCCGGCGTGGCTGCCACTCGAAGTGCAGTACGGCGATTTCAGCGAGTGGCAACGCGGAGCGCTCGGTGAAGCGTCCGACCCGGATTCGATTCTTGCCGAGCAGTTGCGGTTCTGGTCGCACACGCTCACCGAACGCGGTGAGCTCGCGGAACTGCCGATGGATCATCCGCGCCCTGCGGGTGTCTCGCTCCGCGGTGACGATCTCGATTTCCGGATCGACTCCGCGACGTACCGCCGGGTCGGCGAGATCGCGGCGCGCAGCGACGTCAGCGTGTTCATGGTGATCCACGCCGCGCTGGCCGTCCTGCTCAGCCGAGAATCCGGAGCGAACGACATCACGATCGGCACTCCGGTGGCCGGGCGGAGCGAGCGCGCTCTCGACGACGTCGTCGGAATGTTCGTCAACACGGTGGTGCTGAGGACGGTTCTCGAGGGGGGACTCACCTTCGGTGAAGTTCTCACCCGCGTCCGCGACGTCGACGTGGCGGCCTTGCAGCACACCGAAGTGCCGTACGACGTACTCGTCGAATCCCTCGCAGACAACCAGGCGCCGCTGTTCCAGGTGATGCTGGTGATGCAGGGCGCCGCTCCCACCGAGGTCACTTTGCCCGAGCTCGAGGTCACGGTCGACGAACTGTCGACGGGCGCGGCAAAGTTCGACCTTCAGGTCATTCTCACCGACCGCGGCGACCATCTCGACGGCCAGTTGAACTACGCCAGCCAGCTTTTCGACTCGGACACCATGTCCGGCCTCGCTGATCGCTTCACGATGCTCCTCGACGCGGTAGCTGCCTACCCGGAATCCGTCGTCGGCGACGTCGATCTCACAGCTCCGGGCGAGGCGGAACTGGTCCTCGAGCGTTGGAATGCCACCGAACACGCCGTACCGATCACCACCCTCTCGGACCTGGTGGCGGAGCAGGCAGCCCGGACACCCGAGGGGGCCGCGCTGGTCTACGGCGAGCGGACACTGACCTATGCGGAGTTCGACGCGAGGGTCGGTGAACTTGCCAGAACCCTCATCGCCCGCGGGGTCGGCCCGGACATGCGCGTCGCGGTGTCGATTCGACGGTCACCGGAACTACTCGTCGCGGTCCACGCCGTGATCCGTGCCGGTGCGGCATACGTCCCGGTGGATCCCGATCATCCCGCCGAGCGCATCGCGTACGTCTTCTATATCGCGGAACCGATCTGCGTGCTGAGCCGGCCCCAGGACCACGGCGCTCTTCCCGCGCGAGTCCCGATCGTGGACGTCGATCTCGATCGTCAGGTGTCCACGACGGCGCCGATCACCGACGCTGATCGGCTCGGACCCCTGCGCCCGGACAATGCTGCTTACGTGATCTTCACGTCCGGATCGACGGGTCGACCGAAAGGTGTTGCAGTATCACACCGTTCGATCGTCAATCGCCTGCTGTGGATGCAGGACACGTACCCCCTTCACGCGTCGGACGTGGTGCTGCACAAGACCCCGGTGACCTTCGACGTCTCGGTGTGGGAACTGTTCTGGCCCCTGCAGACCGGCGCGCAGTTGGTGATCGCGGAACCGGACGGGCACCGTGATCCCGGGTACCTGTCGGCGTTGATTGCCGACAGAGGCGTCACGACGGCGCACTTCGTTCCGTCGATGCTCGCGGAATTCGTCGCTGCCGCGACTGCCGGGCAGTGTGCGAGCCTGCGTCAGGTGTTCTGCAGCGGTGAAGCCCTCGCGCCTACCACTGCGGAGGCGTTCACCCGTCTGAGTTCTGCGGGACTGTTCAACCTGTACGGACCCACAGAGGCTGCCGTCGACGTCAGCGCCGCCGAATTCACCCCCGACATGACCGTCACCGTTCCCATCGGTGCGCCCGTGTGGAACACCCAGCTCTATGTCCTCGACGGGCGGCTGCATCCGGTTCCGGTCGGCGTTCACGGCGAGCTGTATCTGGCGGGAGTGCAACTGGCGCGTGGATACCTCGGGCGCAGCGATCTCACCGCCGACAGGTTCGTGGCCGACCCGTACGGCCCGTCTGGCACCCGGATGTACCGAACCGGTGATGTCGTCCGGTGGCGCGCCGACGGGCTGCTCGACTATGTCGGTCGACGCGATTTCCAGGTCAAGATCCGCGGCCAGCGCATCGAACTCGCCGAGGTCGAAGCAGCATTGCTCAGGCTGCCCGGTGTCGCGCAAGCTGCTGCTCTCGTCCATCACGACGACGTGGTCGGTGACAGTTTGGTCGGCTACGTCATCGCCGACACCGGCACTTCGATCGACACGGACGGCCTACGCACCGAGTTGAGAGGTCTCCTTCCGGCCTACATGGTTCCCGCTGTGGTCATCGCCCTCGACGTGTTCCCTCTCGGTTCGACCGGCAAGCTTGATCGGAAGGCTCTGCCCGCGCCCAGCTTCGACAGTTCGCAGACGTATCTGGCGCCGCGAACACCGCTCGAAGCGCAGTTGGCGGCGATCTTCGAGGAGCTTCTGGAATCCGGGGCAGTCGGTGTTCACGACAACTTCTTCGAGATCGGCGGAAACAGCCTCGTCGCTGCACGCGCTGTGGCGCGCGTGAACGATTCGCTGTCGTTGAACTTGTCGATCAGAGAGTTGTTCGACGCGCCGACCGTTGCGCAGTTGGCGGTCGAGTGCGCCACGGCACGAGGGGGACCGGCAGTCCTTCCGCTCGAGGCATTGCCGCGGCCACAGACGATCCCGCTGTCGCTGGCACAAAAGCGCATGTGGTTCGTCAATCAATTCGACGTCACGTCCGCGGCGTACAACGTCGCCATAGCGATCAGGCTGAGAGGCCGGTTGGACGTTGCCGTGTTGGAGGGCGCGATCACCGACGTGCTTACTCGCCACGAATCGCTGCGCACGCTGTTTCCCATGATCGAGGGAGTGCCGGCGCAGGTGATCGTCGAACCCGGTGAAGCGTTGGGCGCGCTGCCGGTTGTCGCCGCAAACGCCGAAGCGGTACTCGGGGAGATCGAACGTCTCACCTCGAGGGGCTTCGACGTCACGCAGGCTCCACCGATCAGGGCGGAATTGATCGAGGTCGACGAAGAAGATCACGTCCTGACCGTGGTCGTCCATCACATCTGCGCCGACGGATTCTCGATGGCACCGTTGGCGTTCGACGTGATGAGCGCGTACTCGGCAAGGCATCGAGGTGAGGCGCCCGACTGGTCTCCTCTTCCGGTCCAGTACGCGGACTTCGCCATCTGGCAGGAAAGGGCTCTCGGTCGGATCGACGAAGCGGACAGCACTCTTGCAGGTCAGCTCGAGTACTGGACACGTCAACTGGCGAGTGTTCCCGAACTTCTTGCGCTCCCCGCAGATCGACCGCGTCCGCGTGTGCAGGATCTCTCGGGCGGCGTCGTTCGATTCGACATCGATGCCGGCATCCACCGCCGTCTGAGCGAAACCGCGATCGAACACCGAAGCAGTATGTTCATGGCGGTACACGCCGCATACGCAGTGCTCGTGGCGAGATTGTCCGGCATGGAAGACATCACGATCGGCTCACCGATCGCCGGGCGCGGAAATGCCCTGCTGGATCCGATGGTCGGTATGTTCGTCGGCACGTTGGTCCTGCGCGCCGACGTCGACCCCGCCGCCTCGTTCACCGATCTGTTGGCCAGAGTTCGCAGCACCGACCTCGACGCCTTCGCTCACGCAGACGTCCCCTTCGAGCGCGTCGTCGATGCGCTGGCTCCGGAGCGGTCGACGTCGCATTCACCGTTGTTCCAGGTGATGCTGGAGTTCAAGAACACCACTCGGCCAGCAGTTCGTCTGACGGATTTGGACGTCGAGGTCCTCGAACTCGAATCCGCCGTCTCGAATTTCGATCTGCAACTCACGCTTGCCGAGACCTTCGACGACGACGGCCGGCCGGCGGGAATCGAGGCCGGGTTCACCTACGCCAGCGCCCTGTTCGACGAGTCGACCGTCGAAGGTTTCGCTCGATACCTGGTTCGGATTCTCGGTGCTGTCACCGAATCACCGCACACGCCGGTCGGCGACATCGATCTCGTGAGTGATCTCGACACGATTCGCGCCGTCGCACCGGAACTTCCCGAGCAGGTTCACTTCTCGACGTTGCTCGAGCGGAAGTACGTCGACGAACCGCAGAGGACTGCACTGATTTTCGGCGACCGCCATCTGACCTACTCCGATCTGGACCGCCGCGCCAACCGGCTTGCACGACTGTTGATCAGCCGCGGGGTCGGTCCGGAATCCGTTGTCGCCCTGGCATTACCACGCTCACTGGAATCCGTGGTCGCGATCTGGGCGGTTGCCCGGTCCGGCGCTGCATTCGTACCCGTCGACCCGGCGTATCCCGTCGACCGCGTGCACCACATGATCAACGACTCGGGAGCGGGCGTCGTTCTCACCACCGCCGAGCATGTGGGTGTCGTCCCCGACGAGGCAGACGCCGTTCTGCTCGATCAGGCAAAGACACTCGCAACCCTCGAACAGATCGGTGATCAGCGGATAGATGCCTCGGAGCTGCTGGCTGCGGTGTCCCTGGACAACCCGGCCTATGTCATCTACACCTCCGGTTCCACCGGCGTCCCCAAAGGCGTCATGGTCACTCACCGTGGGCTTTCGGCACTCGCCGAGCAGGAACGCAGTCGCTTCCGCGTCGAGTCGACCTCGCGCACGCTGCATTTCAGCTCACCGAGCTTCGACGCCTCGATTCTCGAACTCCTGATGGCTGTTGGTGCCGGGGCCACGATGGTCATCGCCCCACCGAGCATCATCGGCGGAACCGAACTGACGAGTCTGATCGCCGACCAGCACGTCACGCACGCCTTCATCACACCAGCCGCACTGGCCACGGTCGATCCGAGCGGACTGAACGAGCTGGTGTGCATCGGAACCGGCGGCGACGTCTGCCCACCCGACCTCGTCGCCGCCTGGGTCAGCGATCACCGGATCATGATCAATGCCTACGGACCAACCGAATCGACGGTCGTCGCCAGCATCACCGAGCCGATGTCCCCGACCGATCGAGTGACGATCGGTCGCCCGTCGACAGGCATCAGCGCGTGGGTCCTCGACAATCGCCTGCACCGCGTCCCGGTCGGAGTGACGGGAGAGCTGTACGTCAGCGGCGACGGACTCGCCCGCGGTTACCGAAACCGCGCCGGCACGACCGCCGAACGATTCGTGCCCAATCCTGCGGGCAGTGCGGGCACACGGATGTACCGAACCGGTGACCTCGCCAGGTGGAACAAGAACGGCGAACTCGAGTACCAGGGTCGAGGCGATTTCCAGGTCAAGATTCGCGGATTCCGCATCGAACTCGGCGAGATCGAGGCAGTTCTGGCTCGCTATCCCGGCGTTGCACATTCCGTGGTGACCACGCTCGAACGTGACGGAGGCGCCGCACGGATCGTCGGATACGTCGTGCCTGCCAACGACGCTCAGACTGTGGATCCCGAGGCCGTCATCGCGTTCGCGGGCTCGGCTCTGGCCCCGTACATGGTTCCTGCGGTCGTGGTCGTTCTCGACGAACTGCCGATGACTGCCAACGGAAAGCTCGACCGCCGAGCCCTGCCGGTTCCCGACTTGCGAGCAACCCAGGCACGCTCGCGGGCCGCCGAATCCGATACCGAACGCACGCTGGCCGCCTTGTTCGTCGATGTCCTCGGTGTCGAATCGGTGGGCGTCGACGACTCGTTCTTCTCGATGGGCGGCGATTCGATCATGTCGATTCAGCTCGTCGCCCGTGCCCGCGATGCCGGGCTCGTCTTCACCCCGCGTGACGTCTTCGAGGTGAAATCGGTCGCCGGTCTTGCGGTTTTGCTGGCATCGACCAAGGACGACGAACCCGAGGTGCTCGAGGAACTTCCCGGAGACGGCGTGGGCCTCGTGCCGTTGATGCCGGTGGCTCAGTGGTGGCTCGACCGGCTCGGCTCCGATCTCCGAGGTCTCGATTCGTTCTCCCAAGCGACTCTTCTCAACGCGCCGCACGGGCTTCACAGTGTGGACCAGTTGACCGCGGCTCTTCAAGTTGTTCTCGATCGTCACGACATCCTTCGCGCACGCCTCGAGCTCGACGGCGAGCGCAGGCTTGTTGTCGGCGAGCCGGGATCTGTTGCAGCCGAGAATATTTGCCGGGTGATCGAGGTAGAGGCCGAGCCGGGCACCGCGGTGTTCGACGCGGCGATCGTCGACGCACTGGGCGGTGCGCGTCGAGAACTCGACCCCGGCCGGGGCGTGATGGTGCGGGTCGTCTGGTTGTCCGGCGTGCGCAACACCGGCCGGCTGCTCCTGGTGATCCACCACCTCGCCGTCGACGGTGTCTCCTGGCGCGTCCTCGTGCCGGAACTTGCGTCGGCTTTCCACCGCATCGATGCAGGCGAGGAACCGGAGCCGTCGTACTCGGGCACGTCGGTTCGTCGTTGGTCGCATGCGCTCCGCGACATCGCGCCCGATCGAAGAGTCGAATTGCCCCGGTGGCGTTCGATACTCGAAGGTGCCGACCCGCTGATCGGAACCCGGCCGCTGGACCCGCGGCTCGACACGTTCGATTCGGTCGGCCGAGTTGTCGCCGACGTACCCGTCGAACTGTCCGACACAGTCCTGACCACGCTTCCGGCGCTTTTCGGTGGATCAGTCAACGACGGTCTCGTTGCTGCTCTCGCACTGGCACTGACGCAGTGGAGGCAGGCACAGGGCATACGAACCGACAACGTACTCATCTCGATGGAGGGCCACGGACGCGAAGCTCACGTGGTGCCCGGTGCGGACGTCCTGCACACGGTCGGCTGGTTCACCAGCGTCTTCCCGATGCGGATCGACCTCGCCGGCATCGACATCGCGGAAGTGATGAGCAGCGCCCCAGAGGCAGCGGTGGTGCTCAAGCGTGTCAAGGAAGAACTCTTGGGTGTTCCGGACAGCGGCATCGGCTACGGAGTTCTGCGTTACCTCGACGAGGTGGGTCGAGCGGAACTCGAAGACCTCCGCCAACCGCAGATCTCGTTCAACTATCTGGGCCGTTTCTCCGGCACCGAAGCAGGAGAGTCACTGGGGGACTGGGCACTGGCCCGGGACGTCGATCTGGAAGCGGCAGCGCGGTCCGAGATGCCAGTGGGTTCGGTCCTGGACGTCAACGTCGTCACCACCGAGATCTCGGGCGCACCGCACATCGGTGCCACTATCGCCTATCCCACCGGCGTGCTGGCAGAGCGCGATGCTCGCGCCATCGCCGACCTCTGGGTGCAGGCGTTGCGCGCGCTGGCCACCTATGCCGAACACAGCGAACGCGGGGGACTCACCCCGTCCGACATCGATCTGATCGAACTGGACCAGGAGTCCATCGACCACCTCGAGCGCGAGTTCCCGACACTGACCGACGTCTGGTCCCTCTCACCGCTGCAATCCGGACTGCTCTTCCACGCCCGCTACGCCGAACACACAGTCGACGCGTACACCGTCCAACTCGCACTCGAACTCGACGGCGTCGACGCGTCCCGGTTGCACCGCGCCGCACAGGCACTGCTCGACAGACACGAGAACCTACGCGCGGCGTTCACGACCGACACCGGTGGACGATCGGTGCAGGTGATCAACGCAGACGTTGACGTGCCGTGGACCGAGATCGACATCTCTCCGTTGGCCCCCACCGAACAGGCGACCGAGATACGCGAGCTTCTCCATGCGGATCGGGTCCGCGGCTTCGACATGGCCACTCCGCCCCTGCTGCGGTTCCTGCTTCTGCGAACCGGTGACGACGCTTATCGGTTGATCCTGACCAACCACCACATCCTCCTCGACGGATGGTCGATGCCGCTGCTGGTCCGCGACCTACTGACGCTCTACGCGACAGACAGTGATCACAGTGCCATCCCACGCGTACACCCCTACCGGGACTATCTGAGCTGGATCAGCACTCGCGACGACAGCGTGTCGATCGAAGCCTGGGGCGAAGCACTCCGCGGACTCGACGACCCGACGCTGCTCACCGGAACTCACGCCGTCGACGAGGACGGCGCTACCTCACGCTCGACGACCACAGCGCTCGGAGAACGTGAGACGGAACTTCTGCGTGGATTCGTCCGCTCCCGTGGCCTGACGACAGCCTCCTTGATCCAGGTGGCCTGGGGAATCGTGCTCGCCGAACTCCTCGGCCGCGACGACGTCGTCTTCGGTGGAACCGTCTCCGGCCGACCACCCCAGGTGTCCGGCGTCGAGTCGATGGTGGGTTTGTTCATCAACACCGTCCCCGTCCGAGTTCGCCTCGATCCAAGAGAGTCCCTGGCGGCGCTGTGCGTTCGCGTCCAAGCGGAACAGGCGCGGTTGTCCGATCACCATCATGTCGGGCTTTCGCACATCACTTCGGCTGTGGGGTCCGCTGCATCGTTCGACACGCTGACTGTGTTCGAGTCGTATCCCGTCGACCGCGGCGAACTCTCCTCCGGCACCGACATAGCCGGAATGCACGTTCTCGACGTCCACGACGCCGAGGATGCCGCGCACTATCCACTCGCGATCGTCGCCTCTGCGGCAGACGGGCGACTGCGGCTCAAATTCGAGTATTTCCCGGGAGTCCTGGGCGATCACGACATCGACGCGATCGCCGACCGGCTGCTCCGCACCCTCGAGCTGATCACCGCGCAACCGGATCTCCCGCTGGCGAAACTGCGCCTGATGCCGGATTCGCAAGTGCAGCAATTGGTTCCCGCGCGCGGCCGGCAGGGCCGCTCGGTCAGGACACTCGATCGCATCTTTTCGGACACCGCGAGCAGATTCCCCGAACGGGTCGCACTGTCCTGTGGTGAGAGAAAGATGACCTATCGAGAGCTGGACGAGGCGTCGAACCAGTGGGCGCGCGTGCTCATCTCGGAAGGCGCCGGCCCGGACTCACGGTTGGCGATCTGTGTGGAACGGTCCTTCGAATCCGTCGCAGCGGTCTGGGCGATCACCAAGACCGGCGCCGCCTTCGTGCCGATCGATCCTCGCTACCCGAGTGACCGGATCTCGTTCATGCTCGAGGACTCGGCATCCTCGCTCGGATTGACCACGGCTGCCCACAGACCCGGCGACGGCGGTGTGACGAAGTGGCTCGAACTCGACGACCCGACGAGCATCGCTCGGCTCTCCGGAGTATCCGCGGCACCGCTACGCGAGGACGAGCGTCGAGGAACCCCGCGGTTGGAGAACACTGCCTACCTCATCTACACCTCGGGCTCGACCGGCCGACCCAAGGGCGTCGTCGTCACGCACACCGGTCTCGAGAACTTCGCCGACGAACAGCGTCATCGCTACGGTCTCACCGAGAATTCACGCGCACTGCATTTCGCCTCTCCGAGCTTCGACGCCTCCGTTCTCGAGTACCTGCTCGCCTTCGCCGTCGGCGGCGAACTGGTCGTAGCTCCCACCACCGTCTACGGAGGAACCGAACTGGCCGACGTTCTCCGCGAGGGACATGTCACCCACGCGTTCATCACGCCTGCAGCGCTGACGTCGGTGGATCCCGAGGGAATCGACGAACTGACCACCATCACGGTGGGCGGCGAGGCGCCCTCGGCGGACCTGGTGCGCACCTGGGCGCCGGGAAGATCGTTCGTCAACGTCTACGGACCCACCGAAACCACCATCTCCTGCAACCTCAGCGACCCCATCCCGGCCGGCGAGAAGGTCTATCTCGGACCGCCGAACCGCGGATTCAGCGAGGTCGTCCTCGATCGCAGACTTCAACCGGTGTCCGTCGGAGTTCCCGGCGAACTGTATGTCGCCGGAGTCGGACTCGCGCGCGGCTATCACGGGCGCTCACCACTGACGAGCGAACGATTTGTCGCCAACCCGTACGGCGAGCCGGGGGAGCGGATGTACCGCACGGGCGACGTGGTGCGCTGGCGCAGCGACCGCACCATCGAGTACCTCGGACGCAGCGACTTCCAGGTCAAGATCCGCGGCTTCCGTATCGAACTCGGCGAGGTCGACACGGCGTTGGGTCAGCTGCCCGGCGTGGAGTACGCGGTCACGTTGGCGGTGCGCGGACCCTCCGACGAGCAGGCCTTGGCGGCATATGTCGTCTGCGACGACGAACGCCGGGTGAGCGCCGAGGACATCCGGGCGGCGGCACGGGAGCTACTGCCGGCACACATGGTGCCCGCAAGCGTCGTCGTGCTCGACGAACTACCGCTGACCGGCGTCGGCAAGGTCGATCGGGCTGCTCTTCCGGCGCCTCGTTTCGACACCGATGCCGAGACACTCACTGCACCGGCCACCGAGTTGGAACGGCTGGTGGTGGGCGTTTTCGAGGACGTGCTCGGAGTGTCTCCGATCGGTATCGACACTCACTTCTTCGACGTCGGCGGAAACTCACTGACCGCGACCCGCGTCATCGCCCGCGTCAACGCACTTCTCGGCACCGACATCGGCGTTCGAGGATTGTTCGAGTCTCCGACAGTTCGGCAGCTGTCTCGTCTGGCGGAGAGCGTCGGCCGCGGCGAGAACCCCAGACCACCGTTGACTCGGCGATCCCGCCCGGACCCACTGCCCGTGTCACTGGCACAGAAGCGGATGTGGTTCCTCAACCAGTTCGACGTGACGTCCCCCGCCTACAACGTTCCCCTGGCAGTGCGCCTCGACGGCGATCTGGACTTCGCCGCATTGCAGGCCGCGGTAGCGGACGTACTGGGGCGCCACGAGAGCTTGCGGACGAAGTTCCCCTCGATCGACGGACAGCCGGTTCAGCAGGTGATGTCCAGCGACGAGGTCATGCCGATCCTGGAGCCGGAAATCGTCACTGCTGCCAGAGTGTCCGATCGAATCCTCGAGCTGGCCTCGGCAGGCTTCGACGCCTCGGCCGAAGTTCCGATCCGCTGCGCGGTCCTGCGCGTCGACGGGGACGAGCGCAGGCACGTACTCGTGATCGTCGTCCACCACATCGTCGCCGACGGGTTCTCGATGAACCCCCTCGCAGCGGACGTGGCAGCGGCTTACGCGGCCCGCAGTGCCGGCAGTGCGCCGAACTGGTCGGAACTGGCCGTGCAGTACGGCGACTTCGCTGTGTGGCAGCACGAAGTGCTCGGCTCCGAGGAAGATCCGGACTCGGCTCTGACCCGTCAGCTCGATTACTGGAAGGACCGACTCGCGGGACTGGGCGAGCCGATCGCGTTGCCGACGTCGTTCCCACGTCCGGCAAAGCCGTCCATGGTCGGCTCGGTCCACCGGTTCGCGGTATCGCCGCAGACCCATCGGGCGCTGACCGACCTGGCACGTGAGCACGGCACCACCATGTTCATGCTCATGCACGCAGCACTGGCGGTACTTGCGGCGCGCCTGGCCGGTACCGAGGACATCGCCATCGGGACACCCGTCGCCGGCCGCGGCGAGGCCGAACTCGATCACCTGGTCGGTATGTTCGTCAACACTCTCGTGCTGCGAACACAGATCACGCCCGACGCGTCGTTCGAGGACGTCCTCGCCCAGGTTCGCGAAGGCGACCTCGGCGCGTTCCAGCACACCGATTTGCCCTTCGAAAGGTTGGTCGACGCACTCGACCCGGAACGCTCGACTTCGCACACTCCGTTGTTCCAGATCCTCATCGAGTTCCGCAACAATGCACTCCCACAACTCGAATTGCCGGGGCTGTCGGTCTCGGGCGTCGAGTTCGACCTACCCGTCGCCAAGTTCGATCTGCAACTCTCGGTCACCGAGCGTTACGACGCGGATGGCGGAACGGATGGAATCGACGCCGAATTCATCTACGCCACAGACCTGTTCGACGGTGACTTGATCGATTCGTTCTCACGCAGACTGCTCACCATCCTCGAGGCGGTCTCGCGAGAGCCGTCGACTCCTACCGGTGACATCGACGTCGTGAGCGCCGACGAGCGTCGACAGATGCTGACCGAGTGGAACACTCACGCCGAACCGGCTCCAGCGGACAACATCGCGGACCGATTCTTCGAGGCTGTTGCAGCACATCCGTCGTCGACCGCGGTCAACGACAGCGACGGCGCCATGACGTACGCCGAACTGGACGGGCGCGCTAACCGCCTGGCCCGACTCCTGATCGGCCGCGGTATCGGTCCGGAATCCGTGGTTGCCGTTGCAATGCCCAGAACCACCGATCTCGTGCTCGCCCTCGTCGCCGTCATCAAAACCGGAGCGGCATACCTGCCGGTCGACATCACCTACCCGGCCGAGCGCATGCGGTTCCTCTTCGACGACGCGCGGCCGGTATGCCTGGTCACGACCGGAGACTTCCGAAGGGACCTACCTTCGGAGATCATCGAATCCGGCATCGACATCGTCGAACTCGGATCGCCGGAGATCGCGGTACGCCTCGATCACTCCGCGCCCCATCGCATCACCGACGCGGACCGGACGACACCACTTCTGCCCGACGCGGTCGCGTACATCATCTACACCTCCGGATCCACAGGGCGCCCCAAAGGTGTCCAGGTCAGCCACCGCAACGTCCTGACTCTGATGGACAACACCGCCCCGACGTTCGGGTTCGACGACACGGACGTGTGGACCATGTTCCACTCGTACGCATTCGACTTCTCCGTCTGGGAGCTGTGGGGGCCGCTGCTACACGGGGGCCGGCTGGTCGTCGTCGACTACTACACGACCAGATCACCGGACATGTTCCACGAACTGCTCCGCCGTGAGCGAGTGACGGTCCTGAACCAAACGCCCACCGCCTTCTACCAACTCGCCGAAGCCGACCGTGCGTACTCACCGAACGGCACGGGTCCCGACCTTGCACTGCGTTACGTCGTCTTCGGTGGCGAAGCGCTCGACCTCGGGCAGTTGCGCAAGTGGTACGACAGGCGGCCCGACACGGCCCCGACGTTGGTCAACATGTACGGGATCACCGAGACGACAGTGCACGTCAGTCGAATCGCACTCGACCGCAACGACAGCGAGCACGCGTCGGCGAGCATCATCGGGCGAGCAGTACCGGGATTGTCCGTCTACGTACTCGATCGGCGACTGAACTTGGTACCACCAGGTGTCGTCGGCGAAATGTACGTCGCCGGTGATCAGGTGACTCGGGGATACCTCGGGAAACCCGCATTGACTTCGGTGCGGTTCCTTCCCGATCCATTCGGTAGTTCGGGGGATCGAATGTATCGGAGCGGGGACCTGGCGAGGTGGAACGACGCGGGGCAGTTGGAGTACGTGGGCCGCAGTGATTTCCAGGTGAAGGTGCGTGGTTTCCGCATCGAACTCGGAGAGATCGAAGCCGCAATGCTCCGCTGCCCCGGCGTCGCGGCCTCGGTAGCACTTGTTCGGACAGAGGGAGCGTCACCGCGGATCGTCGGGTACGTGGTCGCCGAAACAGGCAGTACCGTCGATTCAGCGACGGTGACCGACTTCGTCGCCGCCGAACTCGCGGAGTACATGGTGCCCACCGCGATCGTCGTCCTCGAATCGCTTCCACTGACGGTCAACGGAAAGCTCGACCGACGCAGCCTCCCGGCTCCGGACTTCACCGTCACGGGAACAACCGAGGCGACGCGGGCGCCGGCCACCGCTACCGAAGCGGTCCTCGCGGACCTCTTCGCGGAGGTGCTGGGTCGGGGCAGTATCGGAGTAGACGATTCCTTCTTCGGTCTCGGCGGCGATTCGATCATGTCGATCCAACTCGTCTCACGGGCGAAGTCCGCAGGCCTCGTCTTCACTCCGCGGGACGTCTTCGAAGCGAAGACCGTGGCCGGCCTCACCAAAGTGCTCCTCATCGAATCATCGGAAACGGCACCGGTTCTCACGGAGCTACCCGGCGGGGGAGCCGGCCCGCTACCGCTCACGCCGATCATGGAGTGGCTCGTCGAACGCAGTCGCGGTGACCTGAGCACGATCCGCAGTTACAGCCAGAGCGCGCTGATCGCACTGCCCGCGGATGTCTCCGGCCCCGCGCTGGAACGAGCATTGCAAACGATCCTCGATCGTCACGACGTGCTGCGGGCGCGCCTGGACGCCGCGACTCACCAACTCGAGATCCGCGAGCCAGGGAGCATCACCGCCCCCGACATCCTGCGCCGAACCTCCATCGTGTCCACCAGCGGCGAAGAATTCGTCGCCGCTGCGGAAACCGCGATGCAGGACGCATCCGGCCGCCTCGATCCCGAACACGGGAAGATGATCAGCGCAGTCTGGTTGGATCCCGTCAGCTCGAACGGCAACCGGGCCGAAGCCGGACGGTTGCTCCTGGTCCTTCATCACCTCGCGGTCGACGGTGTGTCCTGGCGCATGCTCGTCCCGGGCCTGGTCACTGCTTATGCCTCGGCGTTCGACGGAGAAACACCCATACTTCAGCCGGGCGGAACGTCGATACGTCGCTGGGCGACAGCGCTCGCCGAGACCGCTGCGCTGCGACGCGACGAGATCGACCTGTGGTCGAGAATGCGGACCGACGAGCCATTGCTCGGGGCACGCGGGCTCGACCCAGCCGTCGATGTCGGAGCCACCGTCGACCGAGTCAGCGTCGACGTTCCGACCTCCGTGACCGAGAACGTCATCTCGACGGTGCCTCAGCATTTCGGAGGCTCGGTGAACGACGGGCTGCTCGCTGCTCTCGCGATTGCCGTTACCGCCTGGCGTCGATCGCGCGGACAGCGCAGCGGGGACGTGCTCGTCAACCTCGAAGGGCACGGCCGGGAGGAGAACGCCGTACCGGGCGCCGACCTCTCGCGCACGGTCGGTTGGTTCACCACCTTGTTCCCCGTCCGGATCGATCTCACCGGACTCGATGTCGTCGATGCACTGGCCGGGGGATCAACCGCCGCCTCCGCCGTGAAACTCGTCAAGGAAACGCTGCTCGGCCTGCCCGACAACGGAATCGGGTTCGGCATCCTGAAGTACCTCGATCGAAACGAGGAACTTCGTGAGCTGCCCACGCCGCAGATCTCGTTCAACTACCTCGGACGATTTGCCGGCTCGGATCCCGAGCACGGCGAAGTGCCGTGGCTGCCGATCTCGGAAGTGACCCTCGACGAAGCGCACAGCGGCGAATTGGCCGCCGCGTCGGTGCTCGACATCAACGCCGTCACGACCGATACCGCACACGGTCCGATTCTGCGCGCTACGTGGTCCTTCCCCCGCGGCATTCTCAGCGAGGCCGAAGTCACCGAACTGGCGGAGCTCTGGGCCCGAGCACTGGGCGCACTGAGTGAATACGTGGAGGAACACTCCGAGCGCGAGCTCACGCCCACCGATCTCGATCTCGTCACCGCGGATCAACAGAGCATCGAACAGCTCGAGCGCAGATTCCCCGACCTGACCGACATCTGGTCACTGTCACCTCTGCAGTCGGGCATGCTCTTCCACGCCCAGTTCGACGAAACCGAAATCGACCCGTACATGGTGCAACTGACCCTCGAGCTCGGGGGTCGGGTGGAGGCGCCGCGCCTGCGCCGCGCCGCGCAGGCCTTGGTTGATCGTCATCCGAGCCTGCGCGCGGGATTTGTCTCCGCACCGGGAGGGCGGGCACTGCAGGTGATCCGTTCCGGTGTCGACATCGGCTGGGCCGAGATCGACCTGTCCGGGGCCGAAGACAGTGAAGTCGCGTTCGGTCAGCTGCTCGAACGCGATCGCGCTCATCGTTTCTACATGGAAACAGCCCCGTTGATCCGCTTCATGCTCGTGCGAATCGGACCGGACACAGCACGCCTCGTCGTGACGAACCACCACATCCTGCTCGATGGCTGGTCCACCCCGCTGTTGCTTCGAGACCTGCTCACTCTCTACGCAACCGACGGTGACCCCGAGATTCTGCCCCGAGTTCAGTCGTATCGCGACTATCTCTCCTGGATCTCGAAGCAAGAACCCGAGACTTCGCTACGGGCGTGGCGCGAAGCGCTACGGGGCGTCGACACGTCCACCCACCTCTCGAGGGCAGACACCGCCGCCGAAACCGTGGCAAGTGAAATCCACTCGTACTCGCTGCCGACAGAACGAACCGAGACTCTTCGAGCGTTCGCGCGAAGCCGCGGCCTGACAATGGCGACCCTGGTACAGGTGGCATGGGGAATCGTGCTCGCCGAACTTCTCGGACGCGACGACGTCGTCTTCGGCGGAACGGTCTCAGGACGCCCACCACAGGTGCCCGGCGTGGAATCGATAGTCGGCCTGTTCATCAACACGGTGCCTGTCCGAGTCCGCCTCGACGCCCGAGAAACCCTCGCCGAACTGGCCATTCGCGTCCAATCCGAGCAAGCGTCATTGCTCGACCACCACCACATCGGACTGTCGGACATCGCCGGAGCAGTCGGCGCCGCCGGTTCCTTCGACACCCTGACGGTATTCGAGTCGTATCCCGTCGACGAGGCAGCCCTGACCGCCGAAACCGACATCGCGGGAATGCACGTTCTCGGCATCGACGGACGCGACTCGGCGCACTATCCGATTGCCGTGGTGGCGTCCGAAAGTGACACGCTGAATCTGAAGATGGAGTACTTGCCGACGCACTTCTCCGCCCGCGAAGTCGCCAAGATCACCGAGCGCGTGGGCATCGTCCTCGGGCAACTCGCCTCGGCACCGGATCAGCCGCTGGCCCGTCTGCAGGTTCTCACGGAGTTCGAGAGCCGTGATCTTGCGCCGGTCTTCGGCTCCCCGGGGCGCTCCGCGCGAACGCTCCCAGAGATTCTCGCCGACGTCTCTGCCACCTATCCCGACCGCATCGCGCTCTCGGCCGGCAGCCGTTCCATGACCTACGCCGAACTGGACCGGCGCTCGAACCAGTTGGCCAGAGCCATGATTCGCCGCGGCGCCGGGCCCGAGACGTCGGTTGCCATCGGCATCGAAAGGTCCGTCGAATCCGTACTCGCGGTGTGGGCGGTGGCCAAGACCGGCGCAGCGTTCGTCCCCGTCGACCCCACCTATCCGGCTGACCGAATCGAACACATGCTCAGCGACTCCGAGGTGTTGTTCGGGTTGACCGTCGTCGACGCCATCGACACACTTCCACCCATCGTGTCCTGGTTGGTGCTCGGAGAAGAGGCATTCGACGACGACGTCGCCACCAGTTGCACGCTGCCGATCACCCAGGACGAACGGCGTGCACCGGTGGTCATGGACAACGCCGCCTACGTGGTCTACACCTCGGGATCCACCGGCCGACCCAAGGGAGTTGTCGTCACCCACACCGGACTCGACAGCTTCGCACTCGACCAGCAGCGTCGATTCCACGCAGATCACCACTCTCGAACCCTGCACTTCGCCACCCCCAGCTTCGACGGAGCCGTCTTCGAGTACCTGCAGGCATTCGGTGTCGGAGCAACCATGGTGATCGTCCCGACCGACATCTACGGCGGCGCCGAACTGGCAAGTCTCATCCGCCGCGAACACGTCACTCACGCGTTCGTCACCACGGCAGCACTCGCCACCGTCGACCCGGCCGGCCTGGACGAGTTCCGGCACGTCGTCGTCGGGGGAGAGACACTACCGCCGCATCTCGTCGGCCTCTGGGCTCCCGGACGAGAATTCGTCAACGCCTACGGCCCGACCGAGACAACCGTCATGGCAGACATCAGCGAACCCATGACAGTGGGCGCACCCATCACGATCGGTGGACCGATCCGCGGCGTGCACGAGATGATCCTCGATTCGCGCCTGCAACCTGTACCCGTCGGAGCTCCCGGTGAGCTGTACATCGCCGGCATCGGCCTGGCTCGCGGATACCACCGGCGTCCCGGCCTGACCAGCGAGCGATTTGTCGCCGACCCCTTCGGCAAGCCAGGCGACCGGATGTACCGCACGGGCGACATCGTCTCCTGGCGAAGCGATCACACCATCGAATACGTCGGGCGCAGCGACTTCCAGGTCAAGATTCGCGGATTCCGCATCGAGCTCGGCGAGGTCGACGCCCAGATCACCGCAATGGCGAGTGTCACGAATTGCGTGACACTCGGCGTCGACGGACCGGCCGGCGCCACAGTTCTCGCGTCCTACCTCACCGTCGAGGAAGGATCGACGCTGACCGGGGCAGAGATCACCGCGCACCTCGCCGGACGTGTTCCCTCGCACATGGTTCCGGCCAGCATCATGATCGTCGACGAGCTACCGCGCACCGCGGTCGGCAAGCTCGATCGAAAAGCGTTGCCGACGCCGGAGTTCACCGGAACCGGTGTGGAATTCCGGGCGCCCGGCACCAGCCTCGAACGTCGGATCGCCGATGCGTTCATCGACGTACTCGGCGTCGAACGGGTCGGCGTCGACGACAATTTCTTCGAGCTCGGCGGCAACTCGCTGATCGCCACTCGCGTGGTCTCGCGGCTCAACTCCGCACTGAACATCGACGTCGGGGTGCGCGTGCTGTTCGAGGCACCGACGACGGCTCAGCTCGCCGAACGGCTCTCCAGCGCTGTCACTGCCGTCGGCACTGTGCCGCTCACTCCCATGGAGCGCAGTGGCAGCGTCCCGCTCTCGTTGGCGCAGAAGCGCATGTGGTTCCTGAACCAATTCGACACACGCTCAGCCGCGTACAACATCCCACTAGCTGTTCGCCTTACCGGTGACCTCGACGTCACGGCCATGCAACAGGCCATCGCCGACGTCGTCGAGCGGCACGAAACACTGCGGACGGTGTTCCCCGCCGTCGGCGGCGATCCGATTCAGCAAGTGCTCACCGTCGACGAGGCAGTACCGCAGGTCCGTGAAATGACGTTGGGGGAGGACGAGCTCGCGGAGCGCATGCAACGACTCGCCACGACCGGCTTCGACGTGTCGGTGGACCTGCCGCTGCGCGTGGCACTGTTCCGACTCGACACCGCTGAACCCGTTCACATTCTGTTTGTCGTGGTCCATCACATCTGTGCCGACGGATCGTCGATGGCGCCGCTCGCACGCGACGTGATGACGGCCTACCTGGCGCGTACGGCAGGGACCGAGCCCACGTGGACGCCGCTCGAGGTGCAGTACGCAGACTTCACGTTGTGGCAGCATCGCGTCCTCGGATCGGAAGACGACCCGGAATCCGTCATCAGTCGCCAATTGCACTACTGGAGTGAGCAACTCGCCGGACTCGACGACGTCATCGCACTGCCCGCCGACCACCCGCGACCCGTGCAACAGACCTTCCACGGTGACCGATTCACCTTCGACATCGACGCGAACACCCACCGCGCCCTCGCGGACCTCACCAGGGCAAACGGTGTCACGATGTTCATGGCGCTGCACGGCGCGCTCGCAGTGCTGATGTCCAAGTTGTCGGGCGCCGACGAAGTCACCATCGGCACACCGATCGCCGGCCGAGGTCAGGCAGCGCTCGACCATCTCGTCGGAATGTTCGTCAACACACTGGTCCTGCGAACCAGCGTCGATCCCGACATCACGTTTGCCGACCTGTTGGAGCACGTCCGGGAAATCGACCTGGCCGCATTCCAGAACTCGGACCTGCCATTCGAACGGCTCGTCGACGTCATCAACCCAACCAGATCCACGTCGTACTCACCGTTGTTCCAGGTCGCCCTCGAACTTCAGAACAATGAACCCGCACATTTCCACCTACCCGGCCTCGACATCGACGGACTGACCGTGGAAACCAAATTCGCGAAGGAGGACCTGGAGCTGATCGTCGACGAGAAGTTCGACGAGTTCGGCATCCCGGCTGGGATGTCCGCAGCCTTCGACTTCGCAACCGATCTCTTCGAACCCGCCACCATTCGTCGGTTTGCCGACCGACTGCGCCTGATCCTGGACGCTGTCGGACGCGACCCCGCAACACGTATCGCCGACATCGGCATCCTCGGCGCCGATGAAACAGCTGCCCTGGTGCCGGCATCCGGTGCCGCCGCGACTCGAGCGCGGGTGTGGCCGGAGATCCTCGCCGAAGCAGTCGCCTCGAACCCGGATGCCCCAGCCCTCTCGAGTCGCGAGAGGTCGATGACCTACCGCGAGCTCGACGAGGAATCGACGAAGCTGGCGCGCGCGCTGTGTCGGCGCGGCGTCGGTCCCGAAGATTTTGTGGCGCTGGGTCTGCCGCGGTCCACCGCGGAGATCGTCGCGATCTGGGCGGTCACGAAAACCGGTGCAGCATTCTTGCCGGTCGACCCGAACTATCCCGACGATCGCATCAACCACATGCTCGACGATTCGCGGGCCGTACTCGGCATCACCGACGACGCTCACCGCAGTCAACTTCCCGACACGGTCGAGTGGATGGTCCTCGATGAAGCCGAGACCGTCGACGAGATCGACGCCCAGAGCGCAGCCGCGATCACCGATCGCGACCGCACGATCCCCTTGCATCACGGGCATCCCGCGTACCTGATCTACACCTCGGGTTCAACCGGGAAGCCGAAGGGCGTCATCGTCACCCACCTCGGGTTGTCAAACCTCAACGCCGAGGAACATCAGAGATTCAACGTCCAGCCCTATTCGCGGATCTCTCACCTGGCATCACCGAGCTTCGACGCCTCGGTCTTCGAACTCATGATGGCGTTCGGCAGCGGAGCGTGCCTGGTCGTCATCCCACCGACGGTCTTCGGCGGATCCGAGTTGGCCGAAATCTTTGCCGACGAACACGTCTCACACGCGTTCATCACTCCGACCGCGCTCAGCTCGATCGAAAGCTCCGCGCTACCCGAACTCCGCGTACTCGCAGTCGGTGGCGAGGCCTGCCCACCCGAACTCGTGGACATCTGGGGCCGCGACCGTCGCATGTTCAACGGATACGGACCCACCGAATCCACCATCCAGGCCAGCGTCAGTGAACCCATGCGGCCGGGCAAGGACATCAACATCGGACGACCGGCCATCGGCTTTGCCGGACTGGTCCTCGACGGGCACCTCAAGCCCGTGCCCGTGGGAGTCATCGGGGAGCTGTACGTGACCGGCCCCGGACTCGCCCGGGGATACCACAATCGTCCCGACCTCACCGCCGACCGATTTGTCGCCGATCCGTTCGGCGAACCAGGCCAGCGGATGTACCGCACGGGCGACCTGGTGCGCTGGCGCTCCGACAGCACCCTCGAATACCTGGGCCGCAGCGACTTCCAGATCAAAGTCCGCGGATTCCGCATCGAGCTCGGCGAAATCGACTCTGTCCTGATGGCACACCCATCCGTCTACTTCGCCGCCACACTCGGGCACGAAGCGCCGTCGGGGGAGACGATGATCGCCTCCTACATCCAGCCCGTGGAAGGACAGACCGTCGACGACTGGGAGCTTCGCCGCCATCTGTCTTCTCGCCTGCCCGCGCACATGGTTCCCGGCGCGATCGTCGTCGTCGACCGCATTCCGGTGACACCGGTCGGCAAGCTGGACCGCAAGGCACTGCCGACCCCGAGCTTCGAGCGACGCACGGTCCCGTACGCACCGCCGACAAACAACACCGAACGAACGGTCGTCGACATCTTCGAGACCGTGCTCGGGCACGAGCACATCGGCGTCGACGACGACTTCTTCGAACTGGGCGGAACGTCGATCGTGGCCACTCGCATCACCATCGAACTCGAGAAGCGTCTCGGGATGCGAGTGCCGTTGCAATCGCTTTTCCTGGATCCGACACCTGCCGGAGTCGCCCGGGCTGCCGACGGAATGGACGCACACTCGCCGGACGATTCGTCGGATCTTCTCGCCCCGATGATCACGCTGCGCGCCGGATCCGATCGTGCACCACTGTTCTTCGTCCATCCGGGTATCGGATTGTCCTGGGGTTACGCAGAATTCGTCAAGCATCTCGAGCTGGATCAACCCGTCTACGGTCTTCAGCTACCGTCCCTGAGCGGCGGGCCCAGCTTCGACTCGCTGACCGAACTCGCCGACGACTACGCGAATCGCATTGCAGCCGTGGCATCGACCGGCCCGATCCATCTGGCCGGCTGGTCGCTCGGCGGCGTGATCGCACACGCCGTGGCACACAGCCTCACTCGGAGCGGACGTGACGTGACTCTGTCGATACTCGACAGCTATCCGTCGTCGGATTCCGATCAGCCCGCAGAACTCTCGGTCTCCGAACTACTGGCCGGGCTCGCGATGCCGGCGGGATCCAAGACGGTCGAGACCTTCGAAGAAGCGGCGGAATTGCTGGAGCAGACCCTGGGTGCCGGAATCGGAATCGAAGCGGAGCATCTGGCGCGGATCAGTCGCGGTTACTCCCACTCCGTCGAATTGACGAATCGGCACCAACCGCCTGTCCACGTTGGAGCCATCGAGTTCTTCGTAGCCGGAAGATCTACGGAGAACGGACACGATGTCGCCGAATGGCGAAGGTTTGTAGAAGGGGACATCCGAGTCACCGAAGTCGATTGCGAACACAACCAGATGATCGAACCGGGTCCGGCGGCAACCATAGCTGTACGATTGCGAGAAGTTATCGCTCAGTGGGGTGTCTGAACCAGGTTCGACATGGGTATGAGTGAAACACACAGGGTGATGGACCCCGGGTGGGTCCGGACGAGGGGAAAACGTTGAAACTGCGAACCACACGCGTGTTTACCGGATCGATGCTGACTGCCGCTGCACTGACTGCCGCACTGCTCTCCGGGGGGACTGCACAGGCCGATCCCGCATATCCGGCACCGGACCCGGACCCGTTCTACTCGCAAGCAGCTGCCGAGGGGACCGCCGGCACGCCGATCTCCGTGCGCCGGGCCCCTGACCTGATGACCTTTCCCGGCGTCGCGATCTGGCAGGTCAGTTACAGGTCCACGAACTCAGAGAACAAGCCTATTGCCGCGGTCAGCACGATCCTGGTCCCGCCGAATCAAGCACAAGACGGCCCGTTGCTCTCGTATCAGCACATCGTCAATGCACTCGGTACGGGATGTGCGCCATCTCGCGCGCTTTACGCATCGGATCCCAACATCGTCATCCGTGAAGCGCCCATCCTCAACGTCGCGCTGCAACGTGGATGGACCATTGCCCTTCCCGACCATCTCGGACCCAACAGTGCGTACGGCGCCGCGCGCCTGGGCGGACAGATCACGCTCGACGGTATCCGCGCCGTTCAGAAAGTCCCCGAATTGCGTAGTGGCGCCAGCCCTGTAGGTATTGCCGGCTACTCCGGCGGCGGCATGGCCACCGCGTGGGCGGCCGCACTGGCCCCGAGCTACGCACCCGAGGTCAACCTTGTCGGTGTAGCCGAGGGCGGCGTCCCGATGAATCTGTCCAAGATGGCAAACGGCCTCGGACAGGATCCGCACCCGGCATTCGGCCTCGCCTTCGCCGCAGCAATGGGCCTCGAACGCGAGTATCCCGACCTACTGCCGCTGAGCAACCAACTCAACGACCTCGGACGGTCGATGCGGGCCGAACTCACCAACGCGTGCACCAACGACATCCTCAGGGTCGGTGCCGGGCGCAGTGCCTCTCAGGTGTCGACGTCGACATCCTTGCTGTCCAGCCCTGAAGTGCGAAAGGTGATGGACGACAACAGCGTCGAACTCTATCCCGGTGTGCCGACTGCCCCGGTGTTCGAATGGCACACGCCCGACGACGTTCTGATCCCCATCGATTCGGTGGTCAACACGATTTCGCGGTACTGCGCCGCCGGAGCCACGATTCAATCCCAACTGTTCCCCAGCCCGGACCACCTCACCACTGCGGTCCTCGGTCTGCCCACCGCATTCGAGTACCTACAGGACCGATTCGACGGAGTGCCGGCCCCGCGTTCGTGCTGAATGTCTCCGGAGTGACGTATCGAGCAGGCGCGGCACATGGCCAACTCGGTGTGCCCGTGGCATCGTTGATCGTATGAGCGACACGGATGACACCGGCGCGGCCGGCAATGGCGATTACAGTCTCGATCCCGACGACCAGCTTCAACCTGAAGACACTCTGATCGATCGAGGCGTCGACGACATTCTCGACGAGGGAATCTCACCACCGGAACGCCCACTGGGACTTGATGCCCACGGGTTGACCGGCAGCGAGGAATCAGCGGGGGAGACCCTCGACGAGCGCCTGGCCGAAGAAGAACCCGATCCGTACGCGTCGCTCGGAGATCCTTTGAAGGATCCCGCCGATGCCGACGAATTCGAACGGGAAGAAGAATTCCCGAACGGTGACGAAGTGGGTAACCGTCGGGTCGGCCGTCTCGTTGCCGAAGACGAGGGCAGATACGAGGACGAGGAAAGTGAACTCATTGCCGGAGACGTCGGAATCGACGGCGGCGCAGCGTCGGCAGAGGAAGCCGCGATGCATCTGATCGACGATTCAGAGGACTGAACGACCGCCTGACTGTTGTGGCTGTTGTAGCTGTTGATCGGTGAGAACGATGGAGTGGACGTGATTTCCACCCATTCTCTTGCTTTCGTACATCGCCGAATCGGCGAGGCGATGTAGATCGTGAACGCCACTTTCTGCTGCGTGTACGTCCGGCCAGGCGCCGTTGTGGATGGCTATGCCGATGCTGGTCGTCGAGATTGGTTCGCCTGTAGGGGAGTTCATGATGGGCGCGATCCGGGCCAGTAGATCGCCGACGTACGGCAACGGCATCATCTGAACGACGACGAACTCGTCACCGCCGATGCGCGCTATCGCCGCGTCCGATCTGGCCCAGTCGTGTAGTCGATAGGCCGTGCGCAGTATGACTCGGTCGCCGACGTCGTGACCGTAGGTGTCGTTGAAGTGTTTGAAATTGTCGATGTCGATCACCACCACCAGCAAAGACTGGTCGAGGCTGGATTTCGCTTGCAGTAGTTCGGAAGTCCGCCGTGCGAGTCCGCGCCGATTCAGCAGGTCCGTCAACGGATCGAGTTCTGAGCTTTGAGCGTCGTTGCTCAGGAGCGCCAGAGCAATCTGCGTGACCACCGGTATGACAGTGATGACAGGAATGGCAAAGGCAATGCGCCCCAGGACGTCTGGAAGGCCAGAAGGTACATCGGTGAACACGCCGATGCTGGCGACAACGATGACCGCCCCGGAAAACAGCAGGTGCCACAGCTGAGTTCGAAGATTGTGAAAGAAGGCTATGTACGAGCCGACGAGCCCGAAGACGAGACATCCGAGCAATCTCTGATCCGGATTCGCCTCAGCCAGCACGATCACCGCAACAGCGAAGTCCCCGGCAACGACGAAGAAATACGACCTTTCACGGGTGGTCGCCATGACAGGCAGGGCAATTCCGCCGATCATCACAAGCACTGAGACGACGACGTCCAACGGAAATCCGATGGTCTGTACCGAATGAGTGCCCAGTCGCTTGAGCAGAATCGTGATACCCAGGAGGAAAACCAATACGCCGATGCCTATCCGAGTCGGCATCAGAATTCCGTTGTCGCGCAAGAATCGCGTGAATCGGTCAAACTGGTCTGGCACTGCGAGCCAGCGATGCACGACCTTGGGTGTGTCACTCATCGCGGCCACTGACCATGAGAAGCGGCCGGTCGAATACAACACATGCGGCGATAGTAGTCCGTGGCGATGACAATGAAACTGAACTCGCCTCCAGCCTGTCGACCATAATACGTCACAGTGACGAATTGAGGTGGGGTAGCCGGAAGTCGGTGAGACGTGTTTATCGGCATCAATCCACATCAGAGCACTTATTGGTCGTTCCTGACGTCCAGGTCGCGCGGCGTAGCCGCAGTCGCCGGCGAGGCCAGGCGGTGATCGGTAGTAATTCAGCCGGCGATCGCGGAGTCGCAATAGTCGAGTCGTGCAAGCCGGTCGCAGATCTCGGACGGAAACGCAGGAAAGCCGGCAAATGTACCGGCAGACAGACATGGGTGGGCGGAAACAAAGAAGGTTGCACGAACCAGGCGTGAACCGGATATCGCCAGGTCGAGAATTTGCCGATAATCTACATTATGTCAAGTAATGGATATTCGAACGTCCCCCGTCAGCTTGTCCGCTAGCTTTACCCACATGGATTCCGTTGCACTCGTCCTCGGTTCACCACGTGGCCGTCGCTTCTGTGCGAACGTCGGTTACGCATGCCGCGCCGGCGCACGCACATCCGGTGGACACTGGCCTCAATCGCCGGAAGATGCGCTCCAAGTTCTCGGCGCTGTTGATATCCGGGCAATCGGCGAGATGTCCGAACTCGAGATTCTGCACTGTCTTGCGTATGCCGTAGATTGCGCACGCTACTGGGAGCCGCCGGACGAAGAAGACCTGATCTTCGTCCGGCCGGATGTCGCAGCGGCATTGCGCCCGATCGCTCAAGCACTACTCGACTCGCCACACACTGCCTGGTGGGCCGAGCCTGCTGACCTTCTGAACCAGAATCTGGTTGAAAAGCGAAACCCTATTTACGGCTGGTCGGACCTACCCTTGCGGATTTACCGTGCAGAGGACGGCCTCGAACAGTGGCGTGCTGAGGCACTCGACAACGAACGTCAGTTTCTGGAATACCAGATCGAAGATCCGGACCGTCACATCGGAGGCGAATGGTGGTCTATCCCGTTTGCCAACGGTACAACCGAAACAACCAGGGCCCGCGACGGTATCGGGGCGCTCGGGGTGTTTCTCGAAGAAGACAGCTCCTCGAACGAGGCGCGGGTGCAGCCGGTAAGGATCTACGGCGCGCCCCGGATCTACGAGATCACCGGTCCGCAGGACTGGGCGAATCTGGTCGATACCTATCCCCTGCCTGTGCCCGCTTCACGTCGCTCCGTGTGGTACGACACGACCGGTGAATACCGTGACTGGTTCATTCCGGACTGGGTTTCGGTGTCCGCGGATTACGACGCCGTGCACCTGACCATGATGGCTTATCTGACCACGCCAGGTGTCGCGATCCCGTTGTCGGCCAACGCGGGGGCCACTGTGCTCGCCGGGTGGAATCCGGACGCCACCTTCTGGCTACGTAGCAACAACATCACCGTTGACGACGACCCGACGGGCTGACGTTCGGCTACACCGAGTTGAGCAGGTGCGGCCGCACTGCCAGCCACCGCGCGGTGTCCTCGATCCCCTGTTCCAGGGTGAATGTCGGAACCCACCCGAGTAGTCGCAACGCACGATCGTTCGATGCGTAAGCGCCGGCAGTGTCACCGGTGCGTCGGCCGGCAGCGACCACGTCGATATCTTCGCCGAACACGTTCTCGAATGTGTGTACCAGCTCCCACACCGTCGTCCCCCGCCCGCTGCCCAGATTGACCACAGTCATGCGTGATGATTCAGCGGTGACCCGGTCGAACCTTTTCAGTGCTCGAACATGAGCGTCTGCAAGGTCCCAGACATGAACGTAATCACGCACTCCGGATCCGTCGCGCGTCGGCCAATCCGTTCCCGTAACCCTGAAAGGCGTTCCTGTCGAATATGATTCGAACAGCTTTCCGAGTGCGTGGGTCGGGCGTGCCGATGGTGTACCACTTCGCAGATCCGGATCTGCCCCGACCGGGTTGAAGTAGCGTAGAGATATCGCCGATAATTCAGTGGCCGCCGCAATGTCGTCGAGCATCGTTTCGAACTGAGCCTTGCTGTGCGCATAGGGACTCTGCGGTGCGATCCCCCAACGTTCGTCGACACACCCACCGTCGCTCGGCGCATACACCGCCGCAGAGGAACTGAACAAGAAGCGCTCACACCCGTTCCGAAGGACACTCGATACCAGCGTCAGCGACTTGGATACGTTGTTCTCGTAGTACCGCGCCGGGTTACTCACGGAATCTCCGACCACGATCAAGGCCGCACAGTGAACTGTCGCATCGATATCGGAATGATCTGCGAATACTTTGTCGAGCAGTTTCTCGTCCGCGATGTCGCCGCAGTAGAACGGGAATCTGTGCGCAAATTCGGCGCGGCCGGTCAGCAGGTTGTCGAGAATCACGACATCGATCCCGGCGTCGACGCACTTCGACGCGACGGTGCTTCCGATGAATCCCGCTCCGCCCGTGATCAGTACTTTCACGCCGCTCCCCCGGCATCTTCGACGGCAGTCCTCGCACGACGGACGAAGTGGGACACGCGTGAGCGGGCCAAGTCCCATCCACGTAGGTCACGCCCGTCCCGGATGGAAAGCCGATCACGGTCGAGAAAGAGCGGCACCATGACCAGATCGCGGTAGAGCGAGTGCAGGCGTGGGCGATCCGCCAACCACAGCGTCCATCGCCACCACCAACGCGCCGAGATGGTCGTCATTCCGGTACTGACGCCGAAGATCGATTCCACCGCCGCCCAGTGGACGTTCACCGCCCGACGGACATCGCGTGGCAACTGGCGTCTGGAGAGCGTCACAGCGAGTTCCGGTTCGGAAGTGAGCAGGTACCCCACGTCGAAGACACTGTTCAACGACAAATCGGCTCGAATCAAGGCCCGATCGGCAAGCCGCGCGTGAGCGATGACGTGCAGCGTCACGTCGGCCATCGCAAGGCGGGATCCTTCCGCCTCCGCGCTGATTTCTCGGACCGCGGCCTCTCGGGTCAGCGCGTGACGTGCGAACCGCGGAAGCAAGTGCGAATGGATTTCGACGGAGCCATGACGGTCGTCGCGAAGGAGTGCCGGTTCCTGGTGATCGTCGTGATCGATGGAGTCGGAGTCCACTTCGTCGGGGCGGACCATTCGGTAGCCGAAATCGAGGATCGCGTCGTTGGCCGGAACGGCATGTGCAGGGTCGACGACCAAAAGGTCGATGTCCGTCATCCGTCGAGCTGCCGGGTTCGGCCAGATTTTTCGCTCGAGAAGGGCGGCACCCTTCAGTGCAACCGTCGGAAATCCGTTGCTGTGTAACAACTCTTGCAGTTCCACTCGCTGCGCGTCGAGGTCCGAGATCCTTATGGTGTTTCGGTGATGGACAAGGCTCAGCGTCAGTTCCGGACTCGATGCGGTGGCCGAGGATTCCGACAGCATTTCCGCGAAGCTCGCAGGTAGGACCGATGCGAAGCCGGCCTCGACCGATCGGGAGGCGAGCAGCGGCAATACCTTGTGCCTTACAGCGGCGTCGATGACTCTGGGCCAATCCTGCTGCGAACACAAGCGGATGACGTCGGCCCCACACTCGGGTTTCAACATGGAAATCAGGTACCGGGTGTCACGCATGACGCCACCAGTTCCTCCACCGTGTCGGCGCCGGTATCGCCGTGATGTCGAATCAGTCTGTAGCACGGGGCATTCGAGAGTAGAGCAGCGATGTTTCTCAGGGTCACTCCGTGATTGTCGGACCACAGTGCGGATTGCCCGGCCAGCGACTGTATCGCTTGGGATACGGGCATCGGAGCGAGTCGAGTCGGCGCCTCGTCCCATCCATCGAGGATCAGCACCAGGTCGATTCCGCGAACCGCCGAGCTGACGTTTCGTTCAGCAGGCAAGGTCGACGGGTCCAACGCCCACACCGGCGGGGCGTACGGAAGATACAGCGAATCGTGCGCTTTGATCTCCGGGAGGACGTCGAACGTACCGGCTTTGAGGTGAACCCGCCGCGGTAAGCCCACAGCTTCGGTACCACGAATGAAGACGCCTTCGTCAGCACGCAGTTGTGCACCCCGCATGGCAAGGGCGAGCGCCAAGGTGGTCTTGCCCGCCCCTGAATGCCCGGCGATCGCCACTCTCACACCGTTGCAGTCGACCAGAGCGGCGTGCAGGCGTGTCCACTGTCGGGCGTGCGCGGCCGTCATGACATCCCGGTGCACCGTGCGGTACACGCTCTCCGCGAGCTGGAGACCGTCCAGACCGATCAGCGTTTCATGGCTGCCGCCGATGGTCGATTCGATGGTGACGTCCCAGCGACCGAATGTCGCTCGATTCCGCTGAATCCGAACTTCGACGTTGTTGTCCGCAGGCCACGGGCTGGCAATCCGATGCTCGACGACACCGACCTCGGGTATGCGGAAACCGCGCACAATCGCGTCAACCCAAAGGTAATGCGCCCGGAATTGTGGTACGTGGTTGCCTGTCACGGAATTCTCACACCAGCAGACGAGAGGTGCTCAGCGGTCCGTACGTCTCGTTGACTACCGACTTCGCCTCGTCGTCAGGGATCTCGAGCACTTCTGCCACGGCCTGGACAATTTCGCTGACGGTCCGGCCGTCACACAGTTCCCACACCAACGTCGCGACCGGGTTGAGGTGATGGGCAACCTCGCTGGAGCTGTCGTACAGCACAACACCGTCGGTGAGATCGTTGCTTTCCACCGTCTGAGAGCGTTGCGGTCTCACACCTTCGAGTAGTTCGGTCAAGATATCTCCTTGATTCAGCGAATCCGATTTCGTTTCGGTGGTGGTCTCACAGTGCGAAGCGTCGTGAGTATTCGGATTCGATTGCGCCCGAACGAATCAGGCTGCGTGTGGAGGCGATGCCGGGCGACAGCGTCAGGCACGTGAGCGCTCCCCCGGCACTCGCATCCACCAGGTAGTCGCCCAGAGTTCGGTAGTGACCCGTCCATTGTCCGAATGCTTCGGGATCTGACTCCGGATCCGCAATCTCGTCGAGAATTCGCTCGAAGGCGCGCGAATGTACGAGAACGGCGTGGACTCCACGGTTCTCAGGACTGGTGCGCAAGAGTGCCGAACCGTCGAGCAGAGCTCCGTCCCTCGATTTCGGGTCGTGTCCGAGGTGGACGACATCCCAATCGCCGTGATCCAACTCTTCGCGGGCATGGCCAAGGATCGATGCGGCGGCATCCAGCAAACTGACGTCATCAGCAGCGATGAGGACCGAATCCCAGCCCTTCTCAGTCGCCCGAGCGAGCGCACGACGCCACGAGACGGCAAAGGCCGCGTCCTGATTCATCGCGTCCTCGAAAGCCGACACTCTTTCCACCGCTGTTACGCGCGGTAAGCGAATGAATCTATGCCAGGACGCTTTCCATCTGTCGATGTCGAGATCGAGATTCACGACGGCAACACCGAGGTCCGACTCAGAATCCTCGACAACGGGGTTGGGTTCTCCCCCTACTCGGACAGGCGACAGTGGGCGATCGAGCACAACGTCGACTGCGCCTCGCTCGAGCAGATAAGCCGCCAGTGAGAAGTCGGACGGCACGGGTCCGTTGATCCTTCGTGAGAGTTCGTCTCGCAAAGTTCCGTAGGTCGCCGCGTGAACAATCAGTGCAGCTCCGACCAGATCTTCGCCGTGTGCGTGGATGACAGCCGTATCGGCCTCGGCCGGGAGGTCGTCGACGATGTTCCGTAGCTTGTACATAACGGCGGGTTCGATCACGCGCGCCTCGTCCAGAAAAACCACCGACTTCCAGCCCAGCAGAATTGCCTTGTCGAGTCCGGCGACGAACGCAGAGGCCGTCCTCCACCCATCCGGACCGTCGTCCTCCGCCGGAATGGCACGGTGAACGGTCAGTTCGATCGACTCGGCCTCCGCCAGGCATGAACGCCACGGAGCGACTCGGCGGTCGTCGCCGAGAACGATCACTCCACCAAAGACCAACTCGGGTCTCTGGACGCTCAGCTCGGCGCGGCGACGAATCTCGGGATACGAATCACCGAGGTACCTGGAGAACTGACGATGGAGTGAGTCGAGATCCCATCCGACCTCACTCCAACCGAGCAGGTAATTGTGAACACGATCTTCCCAGTTTATTCGATACGGGACGCCGGCCGGGCGCTCGAACCGATGGTGCCAACCGAAGGCCGGAAGGCAGACGACCTTGCCGCCGTTGATCCGGAACTTCTCGTGGATGTATCCCTCTTCACCGCCGAATCCGGTGAAGTGCGAGTTCAATCCCGGCCATGCCTCACGCCTGCAGGCAAATGAGCCGAGGCCCTGCATGACGATCTCGAAAGGCACGTCAGGGTGTTGCTTCGCGCGCGAATCAACTCCCCACGAGCCGAACATCCCGTTGCGCCACTTGGGGTCCATGTGGGTGGCCGCGATGTGCGAGGAATCCTGGGAGAGCATCGGTCCCTGGATCAGATCGTCGGTTTCCGGGTCCGCATCGAAATACGCCAGCAACGCCGACAACGATCCCGGTGCCAAGATCACGTGAGAGTCGAGGACAAGGACATACTTTCCGGTGGCCTTGCGGAACAGGACGTCCCGCACCGCAGTCGATCGAACGTCGGTGAACGGGATGTAGCGGAACCGATCGATGTAACCGGCAAACGATTCGAGCATCGGCGCCGGCAACCCCTCGGGGTTGTTGTCCAACAAGACGAATTCGACTCTGTCCAGAACCTCGCGATGATGGACCAAGATCGAGTGGATCGTGAAGTACGCGCCGTCGAAATCGTCGTAGGTCGCGATCGCGACAGTCAGATCGGCCGGTTCTCCGTGTGGCGGAGTCTCCTTCACCTGAACCGACCCCGCGCTCTGAAACTTCTTCAGAGCGCGGTGTAGCGCGACGTCGAACTCTGTCATCGTCGGTGTTCCCCCTCGGAACCAGTCGCGTCGTGTCGGCTACGTAGGTTCCGTGGGATTTGTCGGCTGGGTCGGAGGGGTCGGGAAGGTCGGCTCGGTGCGAGTGGTCGGCACCGTCGGTACGGTTGGCACAGTCGGGACGGTCGGCTCCGTCGGCGCTGTCGGCCCGGTGGGTTTGGCGGTCGTCGTTCCACCCGAACCTGACGAGCTACCGGTTGATCCGGAACCTGTGGAACTTCCGGACGGTCCCGAACTCCCGGAACTACCCGAACTTCCTGACGATCCCGAACTTCCCGATGATCCGGGATTGCCCGGCTCGTTTCCGCCCGGCTGATTCCCTCCCGGAGTATTACCACCGGGTTGATTCCCGCCTGGTTGCTCACCGCCTGGTTGATTCGGATTCTGCTGGCCACGACTTGGCGCTCCGGAAAGATTCGGCGTGTCACCGGCTGCGAAGGCCGGCGCCGCACCACCGAGGCTGATCGACGTCACGACTGGCACAGTTACCGCCGAGGCCGCTAGAACTGTCTTGACGAACTTGCGTCGATCAACTGGAACATTCTGAAAAGCGTCGCCGCCCATAGCGTTTCTCCCATGCGTCCGAGACGAGGTCGTCCTCACTCGATGTCGGGCAAAACGCTAGCATCCTTCTGGCAACTTTACAGACTGAACGCGCCGATATTTGACGGTTATGCGAATTTGAGTCCGGACTGGGCCGACTGTTCGGACAAACGTACGGCGATCTCCTCCTGTTCAGGGGACTCGTTTGTCCCGGTCGACAACCGTCAACCGACCGGCATCTCCCACGGCGCCACCGGAAGAGTATTTCCGGTCTCGAGGTAGGACTTCAGATTCGACAGCACCGCCGACCATCCGCCGGCCACCTCCACGCGAGCCGATTCGTCCGCCAGATCGGTGTGCTTGACGGTCAGTCGCACGATCGCGCCGAAGGCTTCGATGTCGAAACTCACCCGAGAGATGTCGACGCCCGGTTCGCCGTTCGGATCAGCCCAGGTGGTGACCAACCTCGACGGAGGGTTGCTCTCGACTACGGTGCCGACTACATCGGCAATGTTCGAACCGTCGATCCGGCGGTGCTCCCAGGTCGATCCCGGCTGCCAGTCGGAGACGTTGCTGTGTCCCCAATACTCTGCGGTGGCCTGTGCGTCGGTGAGCGCTTTCCAGACGTTGTCCGCCGTGCTCGCAATGTAGGTGACGTACACAAAACTGGGCTTGTCGGTCATGGCTTCCTCCGCGATTTTTTTGACGGTACTGAGCGCACGAAGGCGCGGTACCTCGAACTTGTTGATCCACCGCTCTCGAATCTCCTCGAGCGCAACGGGATTGAGATAGTGAAGCTTTGCCCTCCCCTGTCGGACCGTGCTGATCAGATTGGCGTCCTCGAGCATGGTGAGGTGTTGAGTGACAGCTTGCCGACTCATGTCGAGGCTGTCGCACAGCTCGCCGAGCGACTGACCGTTGGCTACGAACAAGCGGTCCAGGAGAAGCCTTCGTGTGGGATCGGCCAGTGCTTTGAAGGCTGCATTCATCCGGTCGTTCACAACTTCACAATATGCAAGCATTTACTTGCATGTCAACGGTTGGGCGTGCCGGGTTTCGAAAGTTGGGACAGATGAGGTGTGATGTCTCTAGGCAGATGTGATCTGAATCCCGGATTACACCGTAAGAGAGGTTGGGCACATGGACTGGGCAGCAATTGGAGTGGGTGTCGGGTATGCCTCGGTGGCCCTGTCGATCCTGGTTTTCGTCGGCGGGTGCATCGCACTGTTCATCTTGTCCGTCCGCCAGTAGCCGACACCTCGACAAAGTGGTGATCACCCCGGGGTCCGGCCAAGCCGATCACCTCGGGAGTGATCACCCTCGAGGCCGCTTGATCGATTCGGACACACCGGCGCGCGTCGAACTGCTCGCAGAGAAGCTCGGCCGCGGTGGGACTACCGTAGGACTGTCGCCTAGAACTCGAGGAGTACGGAATGAGCATCCAGTCGGTTGAACCGCACCGCCACCGCGTAGTGGTGATCGGTTCCGGCTTCGGAGGATTGTTCGGCACTCAGGCTCTCAAAAAAGCCGATGCCGACATCACGATGATCGCGCGTACAACCCACCATCTGTTTCAGCCGCTCCTCTATCAGGTTGCGACCGGCATCCTCTCGGTCGGTGACATCGCTCCCGCCACGAGACTGGTGCTGCGCAAGCAGAAGAACGCACAGGTACTGCTCGGTGAGGTCGAGACCATTGATCTCGAGAATCAGACCGTGACCTCGCGCCTGCTCGAACGCGTCACTGTTACGCCGTTCGACAGTCTGATCGTGGCAGCCGGTGCCGGTCAGTCGTACTTCGGCAACGACCAGTTCGCGGAGTTCGCCCCCGGAATGAAAACGATCGACGACGCCCTCGAACTGCGCGGACGAATCCTTGGGGCCTTCGAACAGGCCGAACTGTCGGACGATCCCGCCGAGCGTGCGCGCTTGCTCACCTTCGTCGTTGTCGGCGCCGGCCCCACCGGCGTGGAGTTGGCCGGGCAGATCGCCGAGCTTTCCCGTCGAACGCTGGACGGCGCGTTCCGCAAGATCGATCCTCGTGAAGCGCGCGTCGTGCTCCTCGACGGCGCCCCTGCCGTGTTGCCCGTGTACGGCGGGAAGCTCAGCCGCAAGGCTGCCGAGACGCTCGAGAAGCTCGGCGTCGAGATCCAGCTCGACGCGATGGTCACCGACGTGGACAACGACGGTCTGATCATCAAGGAGAAGGACGGCACGCTTCGCCGTATCGAGTCGCAGTGCAAGGTGTGGTCCGCCGGCGTGCAGGCCAGCCCCCTCGGCAAGCAGCTCGCAGAACAGAGCGGCGGAGAAACCGACCGCGCCGGCCGCGTCATGGTCAATCCCGACTTGTCTCTGCCCGGGCACCCCAACGTCTTTGTCATCGGCGACATGATGTCGCTCGACAAGCTGCCCGGATTGGCTCAGGTTGCCATGCAGGGTGGCAAGTACGCGGCCAAGCAGATCAAAGCGTCACTGGACGGCAAGTCACCGTCGGAACGAGTTCCGTTCAAGTACTTCGACAAGGGCAGTATGGCAACGATCTCGCGCTTCAGCGCGGTAGCCAAGGTGGGCAAGCTCGAGATCAGCGGCTTCATCGGGTGGGTTGCCTGGCTGGCAATTCACCTCCTCTACCTCGTCGGATTCCGTTCCCGTGCCTCGACGCTGTTGTCATGGGCGGTGACGTTCTTCGGGCGTGGCCGTGCTCAGATGGCGTCCACCGAGCAGCAGGTCTTCGCGCGAAACGCGATGGGCGAATTGGAGAAGAAAAACAAGGAAGCGACGGAGTCCGGCAGCGCTTCGAATGGCGAAGCCAAGAAGGCTGCCGGCAAGCAGCAGAAGGCCGCCGGCTGATCAACACCTGAGTGACCGGCGGAGGGCGGCTGTGGAGTTCAACTCCACAGCTGCCCTCCGTCATTCGATCGACTGCCGCGTGGTCAGTTTCCGATCTTCGCCACCTCGGTGATGTTCGCGAGGCGAACCTGTCCCTTGGAAACGAGTCGGTCGTTCTCGTCGGTGATGCGAACTTCCCAGAGTTGCTGGGTGCGTCCGCGATGAATCGGGGTGGCTTCAGCGGTGAGAGTGCCCTCCCGCGTTGCGCGCAGGAAGTCGGTGTTGTTGTTGACTCCGACCACGTGTCCTCGCTCGCCCAGCCACACGGTGCCACCGACGCTGGCGAGAGACTCCACCACCGAGCAGTACACACCCCCGTGCTGTATCCCGGCGGGCTGGTGCAGCGTGGGCTTGACGGTCCATTGCGCCCGCACGCGATCTGGGCTCAGTTCGGTGTATTCCAGGCCGATGGTGGCGTCGAAGCCCGTTCCGAGCCGTTTCATCATCTCTGCGGTCTCAGCAGTGTCGACCATGCCATCTCCATCTGTGATTCTCTGGCGCCGGTGTGGCTGCCACTCCCTACCTGATTACACGAGAGGTAACTCGAGCTTGGAATCAGGTCTGGAAAAAGAACCGGCGGGTTTCACATCATTCGATGTGAAACCCGCCGTGGGAAGGACCGGGAGTCTCTGCAGCCCTCAGGACTCCGGCGCGGTCCGGCAGTTTCGTCACTCTCGCGGGGTGTAACTCTCCGCGTGGTGTTCCACAATCATAGGCAAGGCTGACCTAATTTAGCAAGCCCTTCGTCGAACTGGTTCCAACGAGGACGCAGCGAGACCTTGCGGCGTGCACGCACGGGCAGCCCTGCGGCGACAAAAGCGTCCAGCAGCCCCTGCCCGCGGCGCTGAGCGGCTGATTCGCCCCCGCCGGCCAAGATGGGGACATATGCCGCTGCGCCCAGGATCGACTCCCCTACCAAGCCCCAGAATCTGAACTGGTCGACGGGCGCACACCTGGAGACGGCGTCGTAGATCGCCCGTAGCGAGGTCAGGCAACGGTGCGCGGTCCAGACGAGGAGCGCTTCTTCGCACGGCATGTCGACGACGCCGTCACTGCCGGACTCCCGTCCGTTCGGCGCAACTCGCAGAGTTTCGTCGATCACCCCGGCCCAGTCGATACCGCCGTCGCTGTCCATGTGGATGAACAGGTTCTCGAGGCCTGGATCCCAAGCGGCACCTTCGGAGACGATCGATGCGGCAACCCTGCCGACCACAGCGTGAATCAGTGATGTTGCGACCTGTATCGCCGCAGCTTCGGCACTGTCGAGATCCTGGAGCGAGCGGGCGAACATCTGATGCACCCGATCCCCGCACAAGCCTTCACTCAACTGCCACCAACGCCGTTTGCCTTCACCTGACATGGCGGCAACCGCGTAGACGCGCGGGTAGTCAGGGTTGAGTGCTCGTAGGCGAACGCTGGTGCGGCTCAATGCGTTCGACCGGAGTTCGAATTCACGAACATCCGCATGCTGGGTAGTCAAGGTGATTGTCACCGTGCACTCCAATCGGCCGAAGTTGTCTTGTGGTTCTTAATGTAGGTTAGCCTCACCATAATTCAAGAGTAAAGAACTGTGACGCTGGGCACCGCATATTCACAGGAACTTGCCCCGCAGGGAGCACACCCACATAGGGTTCCGTAACCTAAGATGCGAATTCCCTGCGCACAAAGACCAGGAGCTCGAACCGCCAGTGACGATGATCAAACCGCTCGGGAACGGACATCCCCGAGGACCCAGCGAGACGTACGGACGGCGCATAGTGCCGCGCGGCCCGGCTCCTGTCCGAATGCGTGTTCTAGCTGGGATTTTCGACGCGGGGGTGTTCCTGCTTCCGTTGCTCGTCGGCTGGTACGTCGTTCAGTCGCTCCGAGACGAGAACGGTGGCGGCGAAGCCGACCGCGCAGTATTCGGTGGGACGGCAATAGCCATTGCCGTTGGTCTCCTCGTGTGGAACCTGGGATTCCGCGAAGGTGCCACAGGCCGGACCTCGGGAAAGGGATGGGTAGGTCTGGTCACGCGTGACGCGAAGACAAAGCAGCCCATCGGTGTTCGCCGAGCTCTGCGCAGGCCGTTCGATCGAACCAGTATCGAGGTGGTCCGTGAAAGCACGGCGCGCGAAGAAGGGTTCGAGGAACTCGCGCGCGACAACAGCGTCGGGGCAACTCGTCGACGCCGGCTGATCGGTCTCGCGGTGCTCACGGTTCTTCTCGCGCTCGTCATGCTCGCGAGCATCGCGGTGGGCGCACGTCCGCTGACGTTTGCCGAGATCTTCCACGCCATCTTCAGTTCGGACGGCACCCAGACGGACATCATCGTGCGAACGTTGCGCGCTCCGCGGACCATCCTGGGTCTTGTCGTCGGCATCGCACTCGGTATCGCCGGCGCCCTGATTCAGGGACACACCCGTAACCCGTTGGCAGATGCCGGATTACTCGGCCTCAACGCCGGCGCGGCTTTCTTCGTAGTCATGGCGATCTATCTCTTCGGTTTCACCGCCCCGAGTCAGTACCTCTGGTTCGCGTTTTCAGGATCGTTCGTCGCCAGCATCGTCGTCTTCGGCTTGTCCTCCATCGGAAACGGCGGCGCAAGTCCTCTGAGTCTGGCTCTGGCGGGCGCGGCCGTCGCGTTCTTCCTGCAAGCCATGACCAACGCCGTGATAATCCTCGACCAGACGAGCCTGGACGCCTACCGTTTCTGGGTAGTCGGGTCGGTGTCCGGTCGCGGGTTCGACGTTCTCTGGCAGGTCCTCCCCTTCCTGATACTCGGTTTGGTCATCGCCCTGGCGAGTACGCCTGGTCTCAATGTCCTCAGCCTGGGTGAAGACGTCGCAAAAGCGTTGGGAACGAACATCGCGTTCAGTCGCACACTCGGCATCATCGCGATCACCCTGCTGACCGGCGCCGCGACCGCAGCGTGTGGACCTATCGCGTTCATCGGATTGGTGGTCCCCCACGTGGCCCGGGCCATCACCGGACCCGACTACCGCTGGCTGGTCCCGTACGCGGGCTTGCTCGGCGCGGTCATGTTGATCACCGCGGACATCATCGGCCGCGTAGTCGTGCGTCCCGGCGAGTTGCAGGTCGGAATCATCCTGGCCCTGTTCGGCGCCCCGTTCTTCATCGCTCTCGTACGCCGCAGGAAGTTGGCAAGTCTGTGACGCTCAAGCAAGAACTCCGGGTACTCCCCCGGACCGTCCCCTCACGTAAGTCGATTCGTATCGGTGGATTCTCGCTGGTCTACCGTCCACTCGCGGTGTCGGTGTGCATTGCGCTCGCGGTCGCACTCTTCCTTCTGCTCTGCATCAACATCGGACGCGGCGACTATCCGATCTCGATCCCCGATGTCATTTCCGTCCTGCTCGGTAATGGAAGCAAGACACAGAACCTGATCGTCTTCGATCTCCGACTTCCTCGATCGCTCACCGCACTCTTCATCGGCATGGCACTCGGCATTGCCGGTGCGGTCACCCAGACGATCGCTCGCAACGCCCTCGCCAGCCCCGACATCCTCGGAATCACGGCCGGATCGAGTGCTGCCGCGGTTGCTCTCATCGTGCTCGGCGGTGGCGGGTCGTTCGTGGGACTGCTTGCCACACTGGGGATTCCGTTGGCTGCACTCTGCGGCGGCCTACTGACAGCAGTGGTGATCTACGCCCTCGCATGGCGAAAAGGCGTCGAGGGGTTCCGCCTCATCCTGATCGGCATCGGCATCAACGCCATGCTCGTGGCAGCGACGGGATGGCTTCTCATCTCGGCGGACATCAACGATGCTTCCCGCGCACAGGTGTGGCTCAACGGTTCGCTCAACGGTGCCACCTGGAATCAGATGTGGCCGGTAGCCATCGCTGTCGCGGTAGTCGGCGGCTACGCGGTGATCGCATCGTTCACCATGGGAGCGCTGCGGTTGGGCGACGACAACGCCACCTCTCTCGGTGTTCGCTTGCAGTCATCGCAGGCCAAACTGTTGCTCTCCGCCGTGGCGCTGGCCGCCATCGCAACCGCCGCAGCAGGTCCGGTCGGCTTTGTCGCCCTGGCTGCGCCACAGGTCGCCATGCGTCTGGTGCGCTCTGCCGGCCCGCCCATCGTGGCGTCCGCGCTGACCGGTGCTGTACTGGTGGTCGGCAGCGACGTCATCGCTCGAACAATTCTGCCTGTGGAACTCCCCGTCGGAATCGTGACTTCCGCACTTGGTGGTCCGTTCCTGCTCTACCTGTTGGTTCGTAACAATCGGAAGGTCACAGCATGACCACCATCGCCCAGTCCACCGATACTCCTTCGCGTCTCGTCGCCAAGAACCTGACGCTCGGGTACGGGGACCGCATCATCGTCGACGGACTCGATCTCGAGATCCCTACCGGCGTGATCACGACGGTCATCGGCCCCAACGGCTGCGGCAAGTCGACGCTCCTGCGTGCGCTCGGTCGTCTGCTCAAGCCCAAGGGCGGATCGGTCGTCCTGGACGGCAAGGCGATCAGTTCGATGAAGACCAAGGAAGTCGCACGGGTGCTCGGAATGCTCCCCCAGACTCCGGTTGCGCCCGAAGGACTCACGGTCGCCGATCTGGTCTCACGTGGGCGCCACCCGCACCAGTCGTGGATCAGGCAGTGGTCCGCGGACGACGAGGGCGAGGTCGCCGAAGCGCTGGAGCTGACCGGTGTCTCGGATCTCGCCGATCGACCCGTCGATCAATTGTCCGGCGGTCAGCGCCAGCGGGCCTGGATCTCGATGGCTCTCGCCCAGGGAACCGACATTCTGCTTCTCGACGAACCGACTACCTATCTGGACCTCGCGCACTCGATGGAAGTCCTCGACCTGGTGGATCAACTCCACGAGGAAATGGGGCGCACCGTGGTGATGGTTCTGCACGACCTCAATCTCGCGGTCAGATACAGCGATCATCTGATCGTGATGCGCGACGGCGCCGTCGTCGCTTCTGGTGTCCCCAGGGACATCATTTCCGCGGAACTTCTGCTCGAGGTGTTCGGTCTCGAAGCTGCGGTCATCGACGATCCCGTCTCGGATCGGCCGCTGATCGTTCCGATCGGAACCCGGCACGTGTTCGGCGCCGTCGGCGGGCCGGCAAAGCCTGCGTGACGATCGCGAATCAGCGACCCAGAATCGTCCGAACAAGTTTGAATCCTTGACCGATCGTCACGGTCGGCAGGTACGCCCGTCCGACCGCGTTCCCGATGCTCGGCAACGCGGCTGGATCGGCGAAGGTCATGTGCATCGGCACGTACCGAGGCTGGAACTTCGATTTGAAGGCCAACAGCGAACGAAATCCGTACACCGGTTCCAGGGTGCGACCGAGTAGGTCGAGCACGCTGTCCATCATCGCCGAGAAAGTCGTGGCCTCCGGTTCGTTCGCATTCCTCTCGGAGTCACCGGCGATTGTTGCCAACGGTGCACCGGACAGACTGAGGAACTCGACGCCCTCCTCCTCCAATTTCAGTGCAGCGGAGGCGATGAGGAACTCCATCGCGGGACGGAATCCTTCGGAGCGTCGCCTCATGAAGTCGAGTGTCCACCCGACGACTTTGCCGTCGCGGTACACCGGTAGCCACGACGTGACACCGTGCACGGTGCGATCCTCGTCGACGGCGATCAGGCACCGCACTTGTTCGTCGTCGACCTCGTCGAGTCCGCCGAGGGTGAATCCCATCTCGGGCATCCCCTTGTCCGCCACCCATTCCTCCGAGATCGCAACTATCTGATCCTTGATCGCGAGAGGTGCATGAGGGAAGGAAATCCACTCGGCCGTGATCCCGGACTTCTTCGCCCGGTTCAGTGCTGTTCGCACATCCTGGAACCGCTTTCCTGTGAACGCGACCTGTCCGAGGTCGAGCACGGTTTCCTCGGCGACCTGCAGGCCGCTCCAGCCCATGGAATCAGTGATGCTTCGGGCGTCGTCGGTCACTGAATAGAAGCAGGGAATCCAACCGTTCGACGACGCGAACTCGGCAAACTCCTCGATCGCCGTGCGCATGCGATCTGGAGGACCGACCGGATCACCGGTTGTGAGAGCAACACCGGCGATGACGCGATACGCGACGTAACTCGAACCGTCCGCGCTGAACCAGTATGTGTTTCCCTTCCACGTCGTCATCCAGGACAACGGGCTGCCGGTACCGGCGATCAACATGGATCGCGCTCGTTCGGCGGCTTTGGGATCGGCGGTCTTGACCGGCTTGAGGAAACTCACGAACACCAACACGGCGGCGACGCCCCAGAACACGACGCCGGTCCACTCGAAGAGCAACGTCGACTCGATGTCCACGGGAAGCAGACGCGGATCGATCAACTGCAGGTACACGGGCGGTACAAGGCGCTGAGGGAAGTCCGCGAGCAACATCGTTACGGTGGGCTCGCGATCGAACCCGTGCCTGGCGAGCATTCCGCCGCCGACGTAGATCACGGCGAGGACCGCGAGCAAGGTCACGATCGCAGCACCGAGACGTCGGTATGTCTTGGCCGGGGCCGCGACGTCGAAGTATCGACGTGTCGCGATCAGCAGGATCAGTACGAAGAGCGGTGTCAGGAACGGCACCAGAGTTCGGTACACGTTCGGATCGCTGATTCCGTAGAACAAGCTGTCACTGTCGACGGCGTCGACGAACCTGATGACGAAGTTCCCGATCGAGAGGACGAGTAGGACTACCTGAGCACACACTGTCGCAATCCAGGCGAATCTGCGGCCACGACGGAGCCCGTCACTCAACACGAGAACGAAGATCGACGGCATCAGCGAGAGCAGAGTCGGGCCGATACCGGAGAGTCTGAGCTCGAGGAGTCCTCGTCGGCAGTCCGGATCCGACGACGACTCCTCGCACAGTTCTCGAACCTCGGCGACAGTCCAGGGAACTCCGCGGAAGAGGTCACGGAGGACCGCGAGTGGGCCGACCGCCTGCGGGGACAATGCGGCGATCATCGGGCCGATCGCACTCGCCGCGACGACGATGGCGACCAGGACGCGACCCTCTCGCTGTGTCCCGGCGATGCGCTCACCGCGCGCCGATCGTCCGACGATCCACTGACCGATCACCAAACCCACCACAGCGGCAAAGAATCGGATGACGTCTTGCAGCTGACCACTGAACAAGGCCAAAGTGATCGTCAACGCCAAAGTTCCGACGCGAATGCGACGGCGCCACAGGGTGCCCATGTTCGAGCTGGCGGCCATCGCAGCGCCGACGATCCATGCACTGGCTCCGACCGCGGAGCCCACGTGGAGGCGGAATCCCCAACTGGAATCGAACACCTTCGCAAACGACGCCCAGCCGAGCCCGAGCAGGACTCCCAAGATTTGAGTGCTTGCGCCGGCGATCGCAAGCTTGATCGTTCCCATTCGGCGTTCGAGGGGTGCGGCGACTGCGATCAGGAGCACGGTCGCGCCGAGGTACCCGAGCAGGTTTCCTGCCCACAGCACGGACGTGAGCGGAGTCCAGATGCGGCCGTGCTGGATCGAGCCCATTCCGGCACCGATCGTGTGCTCGAGATCGCGGGACGGTCCGTGAACGAGGCTGCCGGTTGCGGCACCCACGATCCACATGGTGAGAAGTAGAACGACCGTCAACGGTGCGTCGCGAATGCCGAAACGGATGATGCCGGCAGCTTTCTGCGTGACTACCCGCGCCCGTGATGTCGATTCTTCGGTGCCCGGCGAACTGTCGATCGTCATCTACGTGCGGCTACTTTCTGCGGATCGACTGTTGGCTTGCAATTATCGGGCATCGTCATTGTCGGGACTTTCGTCGTCTCACACCACCGTAACCGTCACGCAGATCACTATGGCCAATACCACACCCCCACCGAGGTGGTTACTACTACCAGTAGTACGTATTTCGTCGTGGAAGTCCGTAGAATCGAAGAATGGCAGGTCTAGGTGAACTCGAACGCGCGGTGATGGATCATTTGTGGTCCACATCGGAACCGCAAACTGTGCGACAGGTGCATGAAGCACTCGCGACGCATCGCGAATTGGCGTACACGACGGTGATGACCGTTCTGCAGCGCCTGGCGAAGAAGCATCTGGTGATTCAGCAGCGTGACGATCGCGCACATCGCTATCTTCCCGTCAACAAGCGCGAAGAACTGGTCGCGAGTCTGATGGTCGACGCGCTGGCCCAGGCTCCGGAGTCCGGCGGTCGCGCTGCGGCGCTCGTCCACTTCGTGGGACAGGTCAATGCTGACGAAGCCGATGCTCTCCGCGAGGCGCTCGCTGCCCTCGAGGTGCGCGAGTCCGCGAAAAAGGCTGCGCAGCCCGGAATTTCTAGGCCGAACTGATTTCGTCGTGCATGATGTGTAGGACATGAACGCCACTACTGCACTGGTTTTCGGACTGCTTGCCTTGTTGCTGGCCGGTCCGGTTCCCGCACTCCTGAGCCGCTCCACGTGGCCTTACCGCGCTCCACGCGCGGCGTTGGTTCTGTGGCAAGCCGTCGCAATTGCTGCGGTGTTGTCGGCATTCAGCTCGGGGCTGGCCATTGCCAGCCAGCTGCTCGTTCCCGGCGCTGACGGTAGGCCGACGACGGCCCCGACCGCCGAAATCGATGCACTTGGGCTCCCGCTGTGGATTCTGTACGTGGTTGTTTTTGCCCTGACGCTCCTGATCGGCGCGAAGCTGATCTTCTCGATCATCCAGGTCGCTGTGAGAACCCGACGTCGCCGTGCACGTCACCGTGTGTTGGTGGACCTTCTCGACGACTGCGCCATGCCTGCGTCAGTGGAACGCACACCCGATCTGCGGGTACTGGACGTCGACGAACCGATCGCATACTGCCTGCCAGGTCTGCGTCAACGCGTGGTTCTCAGTCAAGGCACTCTGCAGAACCTCGATCATGCCGAGGTCAAAGCCATCCTGACGCACGAGCGTTCCCACCTGCGAGCTCGTCACGATCTGGTCCTCGAGGCTTTCACTGCCGTCAACCACGCGTTCCCCCGTTTCGTTCGTAGCAAGTCGGCCCTGGGATCGGTGCAGCTACTGGTGGAGTTGCTCGCCGACGATTCAGCCGTGCGGGCTACCGGTCCCACTCCCCTCGCGCGGGCGCTTGTCGCGTGTGCCGGATCGACGGCACCCCGCGGGGCAATGGCAGCGGGCGGGCCGTCGACGCTCATCCGAGTGCAACGCCTCTCGGCCGACGACGCAGATCCCCGCATCGCAGTTTTTGCGTATCTCGGGGCGGTCGCGATTCTCGTTGTTCCCACGGTTGCGGTGGCTGTGCCCTGGCTCACCGAACTTCGACTGCTTTTCAACGCATACTGAGTCTTGACCTGCGTAACCCCGTGTAGTAGTGCAGGTCACAGGCGGGGCTACCTGACTTCGGTGTCCCCGGTGGCGTAGAGTGGATCACGGCCACCATCGTGGTCCGTCAACATATAACGGCACACAGCCCAATTCCCCGCAGTATGCGTTCGGATTGCCAGGTGACATGTGCCCTGGCTCGTCCCTTTGCGAACTGTGTCGTGTATTTCAGCATGGCTTCTTCCGCTCCGCGACGTGCCCGTAGTCCGGAGAGGTTTCCGCGTGACCAACGCTGTCCAAATGTCGTCTTCCGAGAACATCGAAGACCCCACCGTCAACACCCCCGCTGCCGAAGAAGCAGTCGCCACCGAGCCGGGTATCACCTTCGCCGAGATCGGCCTGCCCGAGCAGCTTGTTGCCGCATTGGCGCGCAACTCCATCACCGTCCCGTCCCCCATCCAGGCGCAGTCCATCCCGGACGCGCTCGCCGGAACCAACGTTCTCGGCCGCGCACAGACCGGATCGGGCAAGACCCTCGCCTTCGGCCTGCCGATGCTGACCCGCCTCTCACGCCACGAAGATCGCCCGGCCGCCAAGCGTCCCCGCGCACTCGTGCTCGTCCCCACCCGTGAGCTTGCTTTCCAGGTGGTCGACTCCCTCAACTCCTACGCCGGAGCACTCGGACTCACGGTTCGCCCCGCTGTCGGTGGAACGCCGTTCGCCAAGCAGGTCGATCAGCTTCGCCGCGGCGTAGACGTCCTCGTCGCAACGCCGGGTCGTCTCGGCGACCACCTGCGTCAGGGCACCTGCATCCTCGACTCGGTGGAAATCACCGCACTCGACGAAGCCGATCAGATGGCGGACATGGGCTTTCTGCCCGAGGTTCGCTCGATCCTCGGTGAGACCCCCGCAGACGGACAGCGTCTGCTGTTCTCGGCAACCCTCGACCGTGAGGTCCAGTCGCTGGTTCGTCAGTTCCTGGCCAACCACGTCACCCACTCCACCGAAGACGGCCGCGCAAGCGTCGACACGATGGAGCACTACGTTCTCCTCGTCGATCGTGGACAGAAGGATTCCGTTCTCGCCGAGATCGGTGCCCGCGACGGACGCACCATCATGTTCGCCCGCACCAAGCTCGGTTGCGAGGGAATCACCGACCGCCTCCGCGCAGTCGGCATCGCTGCCGAGTCGCTTCACGGCGGCAAGGCACAGAACCAGCGCACCCGCGTCCTCGAGCGTTTCAAGAACGGCCGCACCCCGGTCCTCGTCGCAACGGACGTCGCAGCACGCGGCATCCACGTCGACGGCATCGACCTCGTCGTTCACGTCGATCCCCCGGCCGACCACAAGGACTACCTGCACCGCGCTGGTCGTACCGCTCGCGCCGGCGAGAAGGGCACCGTTGTCGCCATCGTGCTGCCCAACCAGAAGCGTCAGTTCAAGCGTCTGACCGGTATGGCCGGCGTCAATGCCGCAGCCGTTGCCGTCACCCCGGGTTCTGCTGAACTTGCTCGCATCACCGGCGCCAAGAAGCCGACCGGAGAACCGTTGCGCGAGAGCTCTTCTCGTGGCGAGCGTTCCTTCGGTGATCGTGGTGGAAGCCGTGGCGGATACCAGGGCAACCGCTCGTCCGGTGGATACCAAGGCAACCGTTCTTCGGGTGGCTACCAGGGCAACTGCGACGGCGAGAGCCGCGGCGGATACCAGGGTGATCGCTCCAGTGGTGGTTACCAGGGCAACCGCGACAGCCGCCCCTCGACCGGATACCAAGGAAACCGCTCCTCGGGTGGCTACCAGGGCAACCGCGACGGCGAGAGCCGCGGCGGATACCAGGGCAACCGCTCGTCCGGTGGTGGATACCAGGGTGATCGCTCCAGCGGTGGTTACCAGGGCAACCGTGACAGCCGTCCGTCCTACGGAGACCGCGACAGCCGCCCGTCGACGGGTTACCAGGGCAACCGCTCTTCGGGCGGATACCAGGGAAGCCGCGACGGCGAGAGCCGCGGCGGATACCAGGGCAACCGCTCGTCCGGTGGTGGATACCAGGGCAACCGCGACAACAACCGCTCGTACGGCGATCGCGACAGCCGCCCCTCGACCGGCTACCAGGGCAACCGCTCCTCCGGTGGATACCAGGGAAACCGCGAAGGCGGCGACAACCGTGCAGCCTCGACCAGCGGTGGCGGCTTCCGCAGCCGCACCGACCGTCGTAGCTATGACGGATTCGACGGCCCGAAGCGCGATCAGCGGTAATACCTGCGCTGAGCTGCGGCTCGACAACTGAACACTGAGAACCTTCCGGCTGTGCCGGAAGCTGTATCGAGACGGATGCAGGTCACTGCAATTAAAGTGATCTGCATCCGTGTTTTGTATGCACGGTCTGATGTTCACGCGCGTCGCGGCCGCACCGTTTTCGGCTGCGCACAGCGCAGGATTTCACAGCCGCGGACCGAGAGGGAAAGCTGTAAGCATGTCAACCACTAGCACCGAATCACCCCGAGCTCAGATCGGCGTCACCGGCCTGGCCGTCATGGGTTCGAATATTGCCCGCAATTTCGCCCGCCACGGTCACACCGTTGCCCTGCACAACCGCAGCATCGCGAAGACCGATGCCCTGATCGCCGAGCATGGTTCCGAGGGCGATTTCGTGCGCACCGAGACCGTCGAGGAGTTTGTTGCCGCACTTCAGAAGCCGCGACGCGTCCTGATCATGGTCAAGGCCGGCGCCCCGACCGATGCTGTCATCGAAGAGCTCGCAAACGCCATGGAGCCCGGCGACATCATCATCGACGGTGGCAACTCGCTCTACACCGACACGATCCGTCGTGAAGCGGCGATCCGCGCCCGCGGACTGCACTTCGTCGGCGCCGGTATCTCCGGTGGCGAAGAAGGCGCACTCAACGGTCCGTCGATCATGCCGGGCGGCCCGAAGGAGTCCTACGAGGCTCTCGGCCCGCTTCTCGAGTCCATCTCCGCTCACGTCGACGGCACCCCGTGCTGCACGCACATCGGCCCCGACGGCAGCGGTCACTTCGTCAAGATGGTGCACAACGGCATCGAGTACGCCGACATGCAGCTCATCGGCGAGGCGTACAACCTCTTCCGCGACGCTCTGGGCTACGACGCCGGTCAGGTTGCCGACGTCTTCACCGAGTGGAACAAGGGCACCCTCGAGTCCTACCTGATCGAGATCACCGCCGAGGTGCTCCGCCAGGTCGACGCCGAGACCGGCAAGCCTTTGGTCGACGTCATCGTCGACGCTGCCGAGCAGAAGGGCACGGGCCGCTGGACGGTCAAGTCCGCTCTGGATCTGGGCGTGCCGGTCACCGGTATCGCCGAAGCCGTGTTTGCTCGCGCACTGTCCGGTAGCCGCAATCAGCGCGCTGCAGCTCAGGCGCAGGGTCTGGCTGCCGGCTCTCTCGGCGACAAGCCTGCTGACGCCGAGCAGTTCGCCGCCGACATCCAGGCCGCGCTGTACGCGTCGAAGATCGTGGCGTACGCGCAGGGCTTCGATCAGATCGCTGCCGGCAGCGCCGAGTACGACTGGAACCTCAAGCCTGCCGACCTGGCGACGATCTGGCGCGGTGGCTGCATCATCCGTGCGCAGTTCCTCAACCGCATCAAGGACGCGTTCGACGCCGATCCGAGCCTGCCGAGCTTGATTCTGGCGCCGTACTTCCGCGAGGCCATCGAGGCAGGCATCGACAGCTGGCGCCGCGTGGTCGCCACCGCGACGATGCTCGGCATTCCGGTACCTGCGTTCGCGTCCTCGCTGTCGTACTACGACGGTCTCCGCGCGGAGCGTCTGCCGGCCGCCCTGACTCAGGGTCAGCGCGACTTCTTCGGCGCGCACACCTACGAGCGCATCGACAAGCCGGGCAAGTTCCACACACTGTGGAGCGGTGACCGCAGCGAAATCGAGGCCTGATTCACAGCGGGTATCGGTAGATGCGGTCATCTGCGTCTACCGATACCCGGTAGCCTGGACAAATGCAGGAATCGACGATCGACTCGCCCACCTCGACCGAAGGGCGTTCGTTCGTCGACCTCGGAATCCCCGCCGTGATGGTGCACGCGTTGCGCCGAAGCGGCATCGATGCCCCCTTCCCCATTCAGTCGGCAACCATCCCCGATGTTCTTGCCGGTCGGGATGTACTCGGGCGCGGTGCGACGGGTTCCGGAAAGACTCTGGCCTTCGGGCTTCCGATGCTGGTGCGCCTCAAGGGTGGGGCGAGCAAGCGGAATCGTCCGCGCGGTTTGGTGCTCGCTCCCACCCGTGAGCTGGCGATCCAGATCCACAAGGCACTCGACGACGCCGCTACCGAGATCGGTTTGCGTGTGGCAAATGCGGTCGGGGGCGTTCCGATCAAGCGTCAGGCCGACATCCTTGCCCGCGGCGTCGATCTGCTGATCGCGACCCCCGGGCGCTTGCTCGACCTACTCGAGCAGAAGTCGGTGATTCTCGACGACGTCGTGATCACGACCATCGACGAAGCCGACCACATGGCGGACATGGGCTTCATCGACGAGGTTGCGAAGATTCTCGACACGACTCCGAAAGACGGTCAGCGTCTTCTCTTCTCGGCGACACTCGACGGCAAGGTCGACGATCTGGTCGCGGGTTACCTGCGCAATCCGGCGTCGCACTCGACTGCTCCCCCGGTTGCGACCGTCTCGACCATGGAACATCATCTGCTCTTCGTCGACCGCGACGACAAGAGATCCGTTGTCGCACATATCGCTTCGCGTGCGGGGCGGACCATCATGTTCGTCAAGACCAAGCACGGTGTGGATCGTCTTGCGCAGCAACTGCATTTGATCGGCGTCTCGGCCGGGGCTCTGCACGGCGGCAAGACGCAGAACAATCGGACCAAGACCCTCGCGTCGTTCTCCGACGGGACAACACCGGTCCTGGTCGCCACCGATGTCGCCGCGCGCGGAATCCATGTCGACGACGTGACGCTCGTCGTTCACGTCGATCCCCCGGCCGAGGCGAAGGACTACCTGCACCGGGCCGGCCGGACGGCACGCGCCGGCGAATCGGGCGTCGTCGTCACCATCGTCACCGACGAAGAACGTGATTCGGTCGAGAAGTTGACCAAGCAGGCAGGCATCAAGGTTCACGGTGTGCGGGTTCGTCCTGACGATCTTGAACTCACGCGCATCACCGGTGCGATGGAGCCGACGGGAATTCCGGTCGAGGCTCCCGATACGACGGTTGCCGTCAAGCACACCGCCAAGCGTGGCCGTCAGGAACACGACACTGCAGGCCGGACCGCTGCCGGAGGCCGGATGAAGAAGGACGGAGACAAGCGCGCCGCCTCCTCGCGGCGCGTCACCGATCCGAAGAGTGTGAAGAAGATCCGTGCGGACGGCACTCCGGTCCCGACCCGTTCGGAGCGTCTGGCGTCCAAGGGCTTGACCCCGCGTCGCGGCGCACCCGGCGCAGGAAAGCCGTCTGCCGGAAATCGGGCGGGCAAGCGCGCACACTGATGGAATGGGTGATCTTCCACTGATCTCGGTTCTCTGCGCACTTCTCGCTGCACTGCTCTTCGCGTGCGCTTCGGTCGCTCAGCAACGGGCGGCGTCCGCGGTTCCCGAGGGCGAGGCGTTGGTGGCGTCGTTGATTCGCAGTCCTCGGTGGTGGGCCGGGCTGATCGGTGACGGCGGCGGGTACGTCATGCAGGCCGTTGCACTGTCGTTGGGTTCGGTGTTGGTGGTGCAGCCGCTGATCGTGACCTCGTTGCTGTTCGCGCTGCCTCTCTCGGCCAAATTCTCGGGAATCCGCATCACCCGTTCCGCGTGGTCACTGGCGATCATGCTCGCGATTTCCTTGGCGATCTTCCTCGTCGTCGGCGATCCCACCGAGGGAGACAGCAACGCACCGTGGTCGGATTGGGCTGTGCCCCTGACGATTACGGTCGCAGTGGCCGTGGCCGCAACTGTCGGCGGCTTGTCCAAACTCGACGGCGGCTGGCGCGCACTGCTTCTCGGCTCTGCGGCAGGAATCTTCTACGGCGTCGCCGTCGCATTCACCAAGTACGTCACCGACCTACTCGGCCACGGCGTCATCGGGGTGATTTCGGCATGGCAGACGTGGGCGCTGATCGCCTCGGGCGCAATCGGGGTCTACCTGCAACAGCGCGCGTTCCAGGTCGGGCCGCTGTCGGCGTCGCTACCCGCCCTGACGATCGGCGAGCCGATCGCGGCCATCTTCCTGGGGATGACAGTGCTCGACGAACGCCTCCGCGTCGACGGTCCCGGAATTGCTCTCATCGGGTGCGCCGTCGCCGTCATGATCATGACCACGATCGCCCTTTCCCGCTCACAAGCGCGCGATACCGAGGGCGCTACGGCGGAATCGACGGTAGGCTCGTGAAACGTGCAGTTCCTCGAAGGGCAACGCCCCCCATACGACCTGACCTACGACGACGTCTTCCTCGTCCCTAACCGGACCGAGGTCACCTCTCGGTTCGACGTCGATCTCAATTCTTCCGACGGATCCGGAACGACCATTCCCGTCGTGGTCGCCAATATGACCGCAGTCGCCGGCCGCCGCATGGCGGAGACTGTCGCCCGCCGCGGCGGACTGGTCATCATTCCGCAGGACGTCCCCACCGAAGCTGTCGCCGAGACCGTGGCGTTCGTCAAGAGCCGCCACCTCGTCGCCGATACGCCGGTCACGCTGAGTCCGGACGACGCCGTCTCCGATGCGCTGGCGCTGCTTCCCAAGCGCGCTCACGGCGCGGTCGTGGTGGTCGAGGACGGTAAGCCTCTCGGTGTCGTCACCGAGGCTGCCTGCGCGGATGTCGATCGGTTCACTCGCCTCCGTACCGTCGCGATCACCGACTTCGTCACGGCCCCGGTCACCGCCACACCGCGTGAGGTCTTCGAACTGCTCGAAACCAAGCATGATCCGCTGGCGGTCATCGTCAACGAAGACGGGACTCTTGCCGGCGTCCTCACCCGCACCGGCGCGATTCGTGCCGGCATCTACGACCCCGCAGTCGACGAGCGCGGCGCACTCCGGGTCGCTGCGGCGGTCGGTGTGAACGGTGACGTGGGCGCCAAGGCCAAGGCTCTCGTCGACGCCGGTGCCGACGTGATCGTCGTGGACACGGCTCACGGTCACCAGCAGAGAATGATCGATGCGCTCACCACCCTCAAGGCGCTCGATCTCGGCGTCCCGTTGGTTGCAGGCAACGTGGTCTCCGCACAGGGAACCCGTGATCTGATCGCCGCAGGCGCGGACATCGTCAAGGTCGGCGTCGGGCCCGGAGCCATGTGCACGACTCGCATGATGACCGGCGTCGGACGCCCGCAGTTCTCGGCCGTCGCGGAATGTGCTGCAGCGGCACGTGAGCTCGGCAAGCACGTCTGGGCCGACGGCGGCGTTCGCCACCCCCGCGACGTTGCACTCGCCCTCGCGGCGGGCGCGTCGAACGTCATGATCGGCTCGTGGTTCGCCGGCACGTACGAGTCCCCCGGCGATCTCAAAGTCGATCAGGCGGGCAACGCGTACAAGGAGAGCTTCGGTATGGCCTCCAAGCGCGCTGTTGCCGCTCGCACGGCCACCGAAACGGCTTTCGATCGCGCTCGTAAGGGATTGTTCGAGGAAGGCATCTCCAGTTCGCGGATGCGTCTCGATCCCGAGCGCCCCGGAGTCGAGGACCTGATCGATCAGATCTGTTCCGGCGTGCGCAGTACCTGCACGTACGCGGGTGCGCGCTCTCTCGAGGAGCTGCACGAGAAGGCCGTTCTGGGCGTGCAGTCCGCCGCCGGATTTGCCGAAGGACGGCCGCTTCCGTCTGGTTGGTGAACCACGTTCTGTGACTGTCGGCGGGTGCTCGGGTCCCTACTCCCGGGCACCCGCCGGTATCATTGGATCCGTAAACAGAAAACAAAACTCGGTCGGGTGCCCTTCGGCGACCCGACCGAGCCCGCTACAGCCGAGAACTACTCGGCTCTGACGAAAGGAACCCGGTGCCCGAGGCACCCACACACTTACCCGGCGCTACACCCGTCGTTTTATCCGAGGAATCTTCTGATTCCGCCGGTTCGGAGGGATCCTCTAGCGAGCCGGGAGACAAACCCGGCGGCCCCCGTGCACATCTCAGGTGGCGATGACACATGGACATCGTTTTCACCATTCTCAGCCTGGTCGGCTTCATCGCGCTGACTGCAGGCACCGCCCTCTTCGTGGCGGCCGAATTCTCACTGACCGCGCTCGAACGCAGCACCGTCGACGAAGCTGCTCGTGGCGGCGACCGACGCTCGCGGCAGGTTCAACACGCGCACAAGACTCTTTCGTTCCAGCTCTCCGGCGCTCAGCTGGGCATCACGATCACAACCCTGATCACCGGTTACCTGGCCGAGCCGGTCCTGGCACGGTTCATCACACCGGTCACGAAGGCCGTCGGGCTCAGTGAATCCGCTGCCTCGACAACGTCTTTGATCCTGGCGCTCGTGATCGCGACCTCGTTCTCCATGATCTTCGGTGAGCTCGTACCGAAGAACCTCGCAATCTCCAAGCCGATGCCCACCGCCCGCGCGACTGCGGGCCTGCAAGCAGGGTTCTCGCTGATCTTCCGGTGGGCCATCAACGGCCTCAACGGAACCGCCAACTGGATCGTGCGACGCCTGGGCATCGAACCCGCGGAGGAATTGCGCTCCGCGCGATCACCGCAGGAACTCGGGTCCCTCGTGCGGACGTCCGCGCAGCGCGGCTCCATCGACAAGGGCACGGCGATGCTCGTCGACCGTTCACTGCAGTTCGGTGACCGCACGGCAGAAGAGCTGATGACTCCGCGAGTGAAGATCGAATCGCTGGAACTCTCGGACACCGTCGCAGACCTGATCGTGACGGCGTCGCGGACCGGCTATTCGCGCTTCCCGGTCGTTCGCGGCGATCTCGACGACACGGTCGGCGTCGTACACATCAAGCACGCGTTCACCGTTCCGGCCGAGCGCAGGCGCACGACGCGCGTCGACAGTCTGGCTCAACGTGTTCCCGTCGTGCCGTCGAGCCTGGACGGAGACACCGTCATGGAGCGGATCCGCTCCGACGGCATGCAGGTTGCGCTCGTCGTCGACGAGTACGGCGGAACTGCCGGCATCGTCACGATGGAAGACCTCATCGAGGAAATCGTCGGCGATGTGCGCGACGAACACGACGAACCCGAACTCGACGTACAGCGCGTCGGCGACGGATGGTCGTGCTCCGGTCTCCTGCGCATCGACGAGGTCACTTCGGCTACCGGGTACACCGCTCCCGAAGGCGACTACGACACGCTCGGCGGCTTGGTGCTCACCGAACTGGGCCGCATCCCCGACGAGGGTGACGAGGTGGAATTGCCCGACGTCGACTCGTCCGGTGATTCGCGCGGAAAGTGGATTGCACGAGTGACCGGCATGGACGGCCGCCGTATCGACCGGGTGACCATCACGCCGGTCCCCGCTTACGTCGAACCCGAATCCGCAGACGACAGCAAGAAGGAGTCCGACGATGAATAACCTCTTCGGTGTACTCCTCACCGTCGTGCTGCTCGCCGGCAATGCATTCTTCGTCGGTGCGGAGTTCGCACTGATCTCCGCACGACGTGACCGCCTCGAAGCACTGGTCGCGCAAGGCAAGAAGCGGGCGCTCACAGTCATCAAGGCCGGTGAGAACCTCTCGCTCATGCTTGCGGCGGCTCAGCTGGGCATCACGATCTGCTCGATCCTCCTCGGTAAGGTCGCCGAGCCCGCCATTGCGCACCTCCTCGAGGTGCCGATGGAAGCCGTCGGCCTGCCCGACGGATTGCTGCACCCGATCTCGTTTGCCATCGCGCTGTCGCTCGTCGTCGTGCTGCACATCCTGCTCGGCGAGATGGTGCCCAAGAACATCGCGTTGGCCGGCCCCGAGAAGACGGCCATGCTGCTCGTTCCCGTGCATCTGGCGTTCATCAAGATCGCTCGCCCGATCATCGCGTTCTACAACCTGTGCGCGAACGGAGTGCTCAAGCTCCTGCGCGTCGAACCCAAGGACGAACTCGACGTCACGGTCTCGGCGGTGGAGTTGTCCGCGATGATCGGTGAATCGCGATCCGAAGGTCTGATCGACGCCGAAGAACACCGGCGGTTGAAGCAGGCACTCGAATCGACCGATCGGACCGTCTCCGAGGTCCTGATCACTCTCGACAAGGTGCGGACCATTCCCCTCACACCGTCGGGAACAACACTGGGTGAGATCGAGCGTGCGGTCATCGAGACCGGATACTCGCGTTACCCGGTGCGAGCGAGCGACGGATCGCTGGCTGGGTACGTGCACCTCAAGGACGTGCTCGACGAGGTGCTCGACGAGGCCGCTGGACCGGACACCGTCGTTCCGACGTCGGATATCCGGCCGCTGCCCATCGTTCCGCTCAGCACACCGCTGGCCGAAGCGTTGGCCGGCCTTCGTCGGGCCAGCTCGCACCTCGGCGCTGTCACGGACGCTGACGGAGTGGTGATCGGTATCGTCGCGCTCGAGGATCTCCTCGAGGAGTACGTCGGAACGGTCCGCGATGGCACGCATCGCGGCACGGATGCTGTTCCCGGACAAAGAAACAGCTGATCGATGACACGTTCGGTGCATTCACTCGCACTCGCGCAGAGCGAGTGGACGGCTCGGCGGGCACTTCACCTCGAGGAGGTGGAGAAGCTCGTCGAGCCGCACCGAGCGCGTCGTAGCGCCGGTATCTCTCACCCGGTGCACGACTTCCTCTTCACGTACTACAACTTCAAACCCGCCCAACTGCGCCGCTGGCACCCCGGGTACGGAGTCGCGCTCGAGAACGCCGCCGAATACGCAGCCTTCTCCGGCTACCGCGTCGACGAGTCGGGTACCGCGACGGTCGAGGCCTCAGTGCTGGAGCGTCGGCGTCACACAGTCGAATTCGTGTGGAATCTGTTGAATCAGACGTCTGCGCGGCCCGCTGTGCTGGGTTGCTTCGGCCTCCACGAATGGGCGATGGTCTATCGCGGGGGCGAGGACGCAATCCGTCACCAGTCGGTGCCGCTGCGACTCGGGTTCGCCGGTACCGACGCGGTCGTCGAATCCCTGCCACTCAAATGCACGCACTACGACGCGTTCCGGTTCTTCACACCGGACGCGGCCCCCAAGAACTCGCTCCCGCTTGCACGCGAAACTCAGATCGATCACGAACAGCCGGGCTGCCTGCACGCCGGTATGGACCTGTACAAGTGGAGCTTCAAATTGTTGCCACTCGTCGATTCCGACCTGGTGATGCGGTGCTTCGAACACGCGCTCCTGGCCCGTGAACTCGACATGCGCGCGAGCCCATACGACCTCGCCGAGTACGGGTACTCCCCCATTCGTATCGAAACTCCCGCGGGCCGCGCCGAATACGTGCGTCAGCAACAACAGTTGGCGGATCGTGCTGCGCCGCTCCGCGATACGCTGGCAGAGAAGTGCCGGGAGCTTCTCGGCCACTGAACTGCCGAAAGGCGTCGCATGGATCACGGGTACGGGTTCTATCTCGACGAATACCAGCGTGACGTCGGGGTGCACAGCGACGACCGACGCGGGCACATCGAATGCCCGGACTCGGCGGGTTTCCTTGCGGCGCACTTGCCGGTGTTCGACCTCGCTGCGGGCTCGGTAGCGGCGTTCGCCTCGGCGATTCATCGGTCAACCGGCCCGGGCGACGGATACTGGACCCTCGATCCCGAGCGCATCGCCGCGTCCTTCTCGAGCGATCGACTGTTCCGGATCGGCGGCGAGCCGATCAACGGGTTCTCCGAGCACTCGGGGTTCTTTGCCGCCCGCGACGGTTGGGTCCGCACGCACGGCAACTATCCGCACCATCGCGACCGCCTGCTCGCCGTCCTCGAGCTCGATCATGGATCACCCAAAGATGCAGTGGCGCAACGTATATCCGAACTCAGCGCCATCGAGATCGAGCAGCAGGCCGCCGAGATCGGAGCCATCGCGGTCCGTGTTCGTACCGAGACCGAGTGGCGCCTGAGTGAGCAGTGCGCAGCTGCGAGGTCTGAGCCTCTGGTATCCATCCGAGTACGCGACGAGGGAAAACCCCGCACGCATCCGACGCGCCCACGTGTTCTCGACCTGACCCGCGTCATCGCCGGTCCGGTCGCGACGCGTGCCCTGGCGTTGGTCGGCGCTGACGTTCTGCGGATCGACCCTCCGGCGATCCCCGAGATCGGATGGCAGCACCTCGACAGTGGACAGGGCAAGCGGTCGGCGCTTCTCGACCTGAAGTCCTCGGCGGGAGCGACAGCGTTCCGAGAACTCCTCGAAACCGCAGACGTACTGGTCACCGGCTACCGGCCGGGTGCACTCGAAGCGCTCATCGGGCAGGATCTTCCCGCCCACCTGATTCACGGGCGCGTCAGCGCATGGGGATGGGAAGGTCCGTGGGCGAATCGCCGCGGCTTCGACAGCATTGTGCAGGCCGCGTCCGGCATTTCGTTCCTCGAGGGCGGTGAGAACCCTGGCGCACTTCCGGCGCAGGCACTCGACCACTCGACCGGATACTTCCTGGCAGCGGGGATCCTCGACGCGTTGACGCTGCGCTCGCAGGACGGCCGTGGCCGCGATGTCGACGTGTCATTGGCCAGCACCGGGTCCCGTCTTCTCGACGCACCCGGCCGAACCGCCCATCCTGGTCTGCCGACGGCTCCCGGCCTGAATGTTGTTGTCAACCATGCCGACGTGACCACCGCACGACCCGCGCTGGCAGAGTTCGAGGACTACCCCGAACCGGCGCATCCGTGGGGATCGGATCGCGCGGAGTGGGCACACTGAGGGACCGGCACATTCAGGGCAAGATGGACCTGTGAAGTCACATACCTACACACTCGACCTTCAGTGGACGGGCGATCTGGGAACCGGAACGTCCAGCACGCAGGGATATTCGCGCAATCATGCAATATCCGCGGTCGGAAAGCCGGAACTTCTCGGCAGCTCCGATCCCTCGTTCCGCGGTGACGCGCAGCGATGGAACCCCGAGGAACTGCTCGTTGCCTCCCTCGCCCAGTGCCACATGCTCTGGTACCTCGGGCTGGCAGCTGCCGCTGGGGTCGTCGTTCTCGACTACAGCGATCAGCCGGTCGGCAGCATGATCGAGGAATCCGATGGCGGCGGCCAGTTCATCGAAGTGACGTTGAATCCGACGGTGTTGGTCGCGGAGGCGTCGATGGTCGAGAAGGCCCAGGAGCTTCACGGCCCCGCACACACGAAGTGCTTCATCGCTCGGTCGGTGAACTTCCCCGTCCTGCATTCCCCGACGATCCTGGTGGCCACCGATGAGTGACATGCACAAACTCATCGTCGACGTCGACACCGGTATCGACGACTCGTTGGCGCTTCTCTATCTCCTTGCCAGCCCCGAAGCCGAGATACTGGGGATTGCGAGCACCGCCGGCAACGTTCCGGTGGAACAGGTCGCGGCCAACAACTTGAACTGGCTTGCGCTCTGCGGCGCCCCGGACATCGAGGTTGCACTCGGCGCCCGCGAGCCATTGGTCATACCGTTGCGCACCACCGAGGAGACTCACGGTCCGCAAGGAATCGGCCATGCGGTCCTCCCCGATTCGGGTCGCAAGCGCTCGGTCCGAACCGCCACCGACCTCTGGGTGGATCTCGTCCGGGAGTACCCCGGACAACTCACCGGGCTGGTGACGGGGCCGCTCACCAACCTGGCCTTGGCGATCAGACGTGAACCCGATCTGCCGTCTCTGCTGAAGCGACTGGTAGTGATGGGTGGGTCGTTCAACTATCCGGGCAACACGACGCCGACCGCGGAGTGGAACGTCTCGGTCGATCCGCACGCCGCCAAGGAGGTGTTCGACGCGTTCTCCGTCGTACCCGCGCACCGGCGCCCGATCATCTGCGGCCTCAACGTCACCGAATCCATCGAGATGTTCCCCGAACATGTGCGTCGGCTCGCCGAAGCTGCCGGGAGCACCCCGGAAGAGATCATCTCGCCTGACGACGGTCCCGACGTCCGCAGTTCCGCGTCCAACAGCGTGATCAGGCATATGTCCGACGCAATCCGGTTCTACATGGAATTCCACCGTGAATACGACCAGGGATTTCTTGCTCACATGCATGATCCCTTCGCTGCTGCCGTCGCGCTCGATCCGAGCCTGGCGACGCTGAAACCGGCAACGGTAGATGTCGAAACCGAGAGTCCACTGCTGATCGGAACGACGGTCGCGGACTGGGTCGGGCACTGGCAGCGTGAGCCCAACGCGGATATCGCGGTCAGAACCGATCCGGCGGAATTCTTCGATCGACTTGTCCACCGAGTGGGAAATTACGCCCGCGTCGTGGGTTGACCGAGCCGGTCACCGGCTATGCTCGCATGGACAGAACACCAACGAACGAGAACAAAGGACCTGACGTGCAGATTTCCAGCCACGATGCCTCCCCGGCATTTGCGCTCGGATTGATGGCGTTCTGGCCCACTCGTCGTAGCGCATGCTTCGATCAGGCGTGTTGCTGAGCGGCGATTCTCGCTGCCTGCACCCCTGACTTTGTCGCTTCTTCGCTCGGGGTCTGTCTTCTCATGTTCAACCTTCTTTTGTTCACCCTTGTCGGCGTCGGCGCCCAGCTCGTCGACGGCGCCCTCGGTATGGCCTTCGGTGTCACCGCAACCACTCTGTTGATGATCGGTGGCCTCGGTCCGGCTCAGGCCAGCGCCGCTGTTCACCTGGCCGAGGTCGGCACCACCCTCGCTTCGGGTGTGTCGCATTGGAAGTTCAAGAACATCGACTGGAAGCTCGTCGCCAAGCTCGGTGTGCCCGGCGCAGTCGGTGCATTCATCGGCGCAACTGTGCTCTCGGGTCTGTCCACCGAAGCGGCAGTCCCCATCACGGCGACGATCCTGCTGGCCATCGGTATCTATGTGGCACTACGCTTTTCGGTCCGCCCACCGGCCGTCGCGGACGCTCGTACCACCCCGCACACTGCACGTTTCCTGTCCCCACTCGGCCTGTTCGGTGGTTTCATCGATGCATCCGGCGGTGGTGGTTGGGGTCCGATCACCACCAGCACGCTGCTCTCACGAGGAAAGACCGCGCCGCGCACCGTGATCGGCTCGGTCAGCGCCTCGGAGTTTCTGGTCGCGTCAGCCGCGTCGCTGGGATTCCTTGTCGGATTGGGACGTGAGTCGGCGGGAAACCTCCTCGTTGTCGCCGGTCTCGCGCTCGGCGGTGTCATCGCAGCTCCGTTCGCGGCGTGGCTGGTCAGCCGCGTACCTGCAACCTTGCTCGGAACGGCGGTGGGCGGCGTCATCGTGTTGACCAACGCACAGAAGCTGTTCAAATCCTTCGACATCACCGGGGCGGTCACAGTGGCCGGTTACCTGACCATTCTCGGCGCGTGGGCAGCGCTGCTGTTCTACGCGTGGAAGCGGTCCACGCTCACCCCGGCCGAGGCAGAAGGCGATTTCACGGGAGTCGAACTCGCTGTCGAGACCGAACTCACCGAGCCTGCAGTCAAACGCGAACGATAGCTCGTCACAGAAGAAATCCCGGGTATCCGCGCTCGGATACCCGGGATTTCGTTCTTTCCGCGCTAGTTGCTTCCGTCGAACGCGTCGAGAATTCGCCCCGCCGCCAACGCTGCCGTCAGCGAACCGTCACGCACGCTCTGCTCGACGTCGGCCCGGATCGCACGCACCCGATCGTTGCTCGAGAGCCTGCGTAGCAGCTGATCGTTGACCATCGTCCAGGTCCAATCGACCTGTTGCTTGCGACGCTTCTCCTCGAACTGTCCCGCTTCGGTGAGCACCTCACGGTGTTTGGTGACAGTTCCCCAGAACTCGTCCAGCCCGACACCTTCGAGACCGCTCATCGTGATGACGGGCGGCTTCCAGATGGCGTCGTGCGGGTAGATCAGGCGAAGCGCACCCGCCAATTCGCGGGCAGCGCCCTTTGCCTCGCGCTCATGCTTGCCATCGGCCTTGTTGACCGCCACCAGATCTGCGAGCTCGAGGACACCCTTCTTGATGCCCTGGAGCTGATCACCGGTACGAGCGAGGGTCAGGAACGTGAAGCAGTCCACCATGTTGGCAACAGTGACTTCGGACTGGCCGACACCCACCGTTTCCACCAGGATGACGTCGAAACCGGCAGCTTCGAGAAGCACGATGGTCTCGCGGGTTGCCTTGGCTACACCACCGAGCGTGCCGGACGTCGGTGACGGCCGGATGTACGCATTCGGTTCGACGGTGAGCCGAGCCATGCGTGTCTTGTCGCCGAGAATCGAGCCGCCGGTGCGGGTGGACGACGGATCGACCGCCAACACCGCAACCCGATGTCCCTTGCTCAGCAAGTACATTCCGAGCGCGTCGATGAAGGTCGACTTGCCGACGCCGGGAACTCCGGTGATGCCGATCCGGTGCGCTCCCCCGGCCTCCGGCAGCAACTTCAGTAGAAGTTGCTGCGCGAGGGCCCGGTGGTCGTCGCGAGTGGACTCGACGAGGGTGATCGCCCGAGCGAGGCCGGCACGCTGATTTCCGCGCACCGCCTCGGCGAGGGAATCAATGTCGATGGGCTGACGTGCCATCTTCAGTGACCCCCTTCTCAGCTGTTGTCGTGACCCAGTTGGGCGGAGAGCTTCTCCAACAATCCGCTGGCAGCGTCGGCGATGACGGTGCCGGGCGGGAAGATGGCAGCAGCGCCGGCCTCGTAGAGTTCGTCGAAGTCACCAGGCGGAATGACGCCGCCGACGACGATCATGATGTCGGGACGACCGGCCGCAGCCAAAGCCTCCCGCAGCGCCGGCACCAAGGTGAGGTGACCGGCTGCCAACGACGACACACCGACTACGTGGACGTCGTTGTCGGCCGCCTGATTGGCGACCTCTTCGGGGGTCTGGAACAGCGGTCCGACGTCGACGTCGAATCCGATGTCCGCGAAGGCGGTGGAGATGACCTTCTGGCCACGGTCGTGACCGTCCTGGCCCATCTTCGCGACGAGGATGCGGGGACGACGTCCCTCGTCCTCGGCGAACTTCTCGACCAGTTCCATCGCCTTGCTGATGTTGCTCACCGTTCCTGCCTCGTCGCGGTACACACCACTGATGGTGCGGATCTCGGCCTGGTGGCGTCCGTACACCTTTTCGAGGGCGTCGGAAATCTCGCCGACGGTAGCCATCGCGCGGGCGGCGACGACAGCGAGGGCGAGGAGGTTGTTCTCCATGCCGCCTTCGGTGGATGCGGCAGCGCGAGTGAGGTTCGCCAGTGCGGCCTCGACGGCTTCCGGATCACGTTCCGCGCGAAGGCGAACCAACTTCTCGAGCTGTTCCTTGCGGACCTTGGAGTTCTCGACCTTGAGAACTTCGATGGTGTCGACCTCGTCGGGAACGTACTTGTTGACGCCGACGAGCGGCTGCCGACCGGAGTCGATGCGTGCCTGGGTGCGGGCGGCAGCTTCCTCGATGCGCAGCTTCGGGATGCCTTCGTTGATGGCCTGAGCCATTCCGCCGGCTTCCTCGACCTCTTCGATGTGCTTACGAGCCCGGTTGGCGAGTTCGTTGGTGAGCCACTCGACGTAGTACGAGCCACCCCACGGGTCGATGGGACGCACGGTGCCGGATTCCTGCTGCAGCAGCAACTGGGTGTTACGGGCGATGCGGGCGGAGAAGTCCGTCGGCAATGCGATCGCTTCGTCGAGTGCGTTGGTGTGCAAGGACTGGGTGTGGCCCTGGGTGGCAGCCATGGCTTCGACGCAGGTACGCGGCACGTTGTTGAAGACGTCCTGCGCGGTCAGGGACCAGCCGGAGGTCTGCGAGTGGGTACGCAGCGAGAGCGACTTCGCGCTCTTGGGGTCGAACTTGGCGACAAGCTCGGCCCACAGGAGGCGTCCGGCGCGGAGCTTGGCGACCTCCATGAAGAAGTTCATGCCGATGGCCCAGAAGAAGGACAGGCGAGGTGCGAACTTGTCGATGTCCATACCGGCGTCGAGGCCGGCGCGGATGTACTCGACGCCGTCGGCGAGGGTGTACGCCAGTTCCAGATCGGCCGTCGCTCCGGCTTCCTGGATGTGGTAGCCCGAGATGGAGATGGAGTTGTACTTCGGCATTTCCGCGCTGGAATACGCGAAGATGTCCGAGATGATCCGCATCGAGGGCTTCGGCGGATAGATGTAGGTGTTACGAACCATGAACTCTTTGAGGATGTCGTTCTGGATCGTTCCGGCCAGCTTGTCCGGAGTGACACCTTGCTCGCCTGCCGCAGCGACGTACAGCGCGAGAATCGGCAGCACGGCGCCGTTCATCGTCATCGAGACCGAGACCTGCGAGAGGTCGATTCCGTCGAAGAGCTGACGCATGTCGAGGATGGAATCGATTGCGACACCGGCCATTCCGACGTCACCGGCAACGCGAGGATGATCGGAGTCGTAGCCGCGGTGTGTGGCGAGGTCGAAGGCGACCGAGAGACCCTTCTGACCGGCCGCGAGGTTACGACGGTAGAACGCATTCGACTCCGCGGCAGTGGAGAATCCGGCGTACTGGCGAATGGTCCACGGCTGGTTCACGTACATGGTCGGGTACGGACCACGCAGGAACGGCGCTGCGCCCGGGAAGCTGTCGAGCGGGTAACCCGACTCGGCGGCGGCCGTGCGGTCCGCACCGGTGTACACCGGCTTGACGTCGATGCCTTCGGGGGTGGACCAGACAACCTGCTCGGCGGCGTAGTTGTTGGCGTTGGCGCCCTCTTCGATGAGCGCCTGGGCCTGCTCGACCGACGGCGGTGTGGGTGCCGGAGACTGCGGGTCCTCGAGTGGGACCTCGGCGAAACTGCCGATCACGTGCTTGACCTCTCGTGTCGTCACTTGGAGCTTCCCGTCTCGATGAAGTCGAGCAGTTCGGTCAGAGCCGACACTGCGTCGATGCGGGCGGTGAGGAATCCGTCCGGGCGAGAATCGCCGGTCGCGTCGGCGACTGCCTTCTCCGGTCCTGCGAGCAGCACCTTGGTGATGCCGGCGGCGCGAAGTTCGGCGACGGCCGCTGCGGCGCTCTCGCCGTAGCGCTTGTCCGTGCCGCACAGCACGGCGACGGTGGCACCGGAAGCCTTGACTGCAGCGGAGATGGCCTCGGCGCCCACCTCGAGCGGGCCGGGGTTGACTGCGTCGATACCACCCGAAGCGAGCAGGTTGGACGCAAACGTGGTGCGCACGTTGTGTTCTGCAACCGAGCCCAGCGGCGCGAGAAGCGCAGTGGGACGGGCGCCGCCGGCGGCGAGGAACGCGTCCGAACGGTCACGAAGCGCTTCGAATGCAGCTGCGTAGCGGGCGACGGACTGGCCGGGCTCGACGGCTTCGGCGGACAGCGGCGTTTCGCCGAGGTTCGGGAACTCGTTGACACCGGTGACCGTGGTCTTGCGGTGTGCGATGTCGGAGTCGCGCTTGGCCTTGGTAGCGGCGATGCGACCGGAGACGATTCCCGCTTCGAGTGCCGCCAGATATCCGCCGGCTGCTTCGATTTCCTGGAAGAACTCCCACGCGGTGGCGGCGATCTGCTGTGTCAGGTCCTCGACGTACCAAGACCCGGCCGACGGATCGAGGACACGGCCCAGGTGCGACTCCTCGAGCAGGAGCAGCTGTGTGTTGCGCGCGATGCGCGAGGAGAAGGACTTGCTGACACCGAGGGTGCCGTCGGCCAGGGCGACGTCGAACGGAAGAACAGTCACTGCATCTGCTCCGCCGACGCCGGCGCCGAATGCAGCGAGGGTCGTGCGCAGCATGTTCACCCAGGGATCACGCTGAGCCATCATCGCGGCGGAGGTGACTGCGTGCTGCGGCGCTCCACCGAAATCGGAAGCTCCGCAGACCTGGGCGATGCGTGCCCATACGAGACGTGCGGCGCGGAACTTCGCGATGGTCTGGAACTGATCGTCGGTTGCCGCGTAGCGGAAAGCCAACTGCGACAACGCAGCACCGATGGTCAGGCCGCTCTGGGCGGTGAGTGCACGGAGGTACTCGAGGCCGGCGGCGATTGCGGCTCCGAGTTCTTCGGCGTCGCCGGCACCCGCGTTGTGAAAGGCCGTGCCGTCCACGGTGATCGCGTGCACGGTTTCCGCACGAGCGGCGGCGAGGGCGGCCAACTCGACTGCGCCTGCAAATTCGACGTCGGCTGCGCCGGAGAACGAACTGGTCAGCGGTGCTGCACCGAGGTGAACTCGGATACTGCTGCGATCGCTGACACCGTCGCCGGCTTCGCTGCGTGCATCGAGGAGTGAGAAGAGTGCTCGGGCTGCATCGTTTGTCGCTGCGCCTGCATCGAGCGTGAGCGGTGCGAGGTCGAGAAGCACGCCCTCGAGCGCAGCGGCGAGGTCGGTGACCGGAACGCCGTCGGCGCCCACCTTCAACCAGAGTGCGCTGACTCCGTTTTCGAGGGCGTCCAGGATGGCGCGATTGGTCTCGGCCGCCGAGGCGGTTCCGAATGCAGCGGAAACCAACCAACCGGCATTGACATCACGGTGAGCGTCGACGCCACGCACGTACGGAAACGTGCCCGGCAAGCTCTGCTCGGGACGCTCGTCGCGTGGGCTGTAGAGCGGTGCGACAGTGACACCGTCGTAGGTGACGGTTTCGAGCAGTTTCTGTGGCTCGGGGCCCAGTTCTGCCGCATCGACTCTGCGGGACTTGGCGAGCACACCGGCTACGGAGCGCTGCCACTCCGCGTACGCCTGCTCGACAGCCTCGGCTTCTGAAGCTAATGACACTGTGTCCGCTCCCTCTCATTTTTTGCGTGAGCGCTTTACCGATAATCGGATTTGTTCGTTAGTTCTGTGATGCTAACCCGCGGTTGAGCCCAGATATCGTGAGGATCACGTCATGTTCTTCACAGGGCTGTTCGTGGCCACTTTCCGACCGGCCGGGCGACGTGCGGATTCGGTCGTTCGTGCACGTGTAACCGGCCCTTACCTAGCGATTGTTCAGCATGTTTGCGGGTTACCCGCGAGTTCGTTTCACTGGCCGGGACTGCAGGTGAAGGCCACTCCGAAAGCCTAGTGGTTTTCGTCACAGCGCCGTTTCATTGTCGCCTGGAGCACGTCGCTTTCCCGCCCCCGTGGCGATGTTCGACTCACGATTGCGGGTCGGCAGTCGGCCCGGTTCACCGTTCGCAGGTAGCCTTGTGACCTGTGATGGGACGCCTGCTGGACCGAAGATTGATCGCAATAGTCCTGGTAGTGCTCGCTTTGTTCCTCGCAGCCCTCCTCGCCCCACATCCCACGGTGTCCCAGGTGCGAGAGTGGGCGGACTCGGTTGGCCCGGCGTTTCCCCTCGTGTTCTTCCTGGTTCATTCGATAGTCACCGTCGCGCCGTTCCCGCGCACCGTCTTCACGCTCAGCGCGGGGGTTCTTTTCGGCTCGGTGACCGGCATCGCTCTTACCGTGGCGGCAACGACTGTGAGCGCCGTTCTGGCCCTCTACCTGGTCCGCGCCATCGGCCGCGACGTCGTGTGGCAACGGATTTCGAGTCCGACGATCCGGCGGGTGGACGAGCGGATCGAAAAGCGGGGGTGGCTGGCCGTCGGCTCTCTGCGCTTGATCGCGTTTGTCCCCTTCTCGGTGGTGAACTACTGCTGCGGCATTTCGTCGATCCGGATCGTGCCCTACATCCTTGCCACCGTCGTCGGCATCTTGCCCGGCACTGTTGGGATTGTCGTTCTGGGCGATGCGCTCTCCGGCGAAGCCGATCCTCGTCTCCTGATTCTGTCCGGGATCTGCATTGCGATCGGCATCGCCGGTCTGGTGTTCGACGCTCGCCGTCAGTCTTCACCGGGCGAAACCATCGTTGACAACGGTCAACCCCAAGAGGTTGATTTGATTGAGTCAACCCAAAACGATTGACTATTGAAAGTCAACTATCTAGCATTGACTAATGTTTGTACTGACGGTGGATCAGCGAGGTAGCCGACGGGATGTCGACCGCGTCGGGGACATCATCGACGACATGGCCGATTGCAGGCTCCTGCGGCCGTTCGAGCGCACAGCGGGCGACGAGATTCAAGCGGTGACCGACGATCCGGCGCTACTCGTCCTCGTCGCACTCGAGCTGATTCGGCGCGAGCACTGGAGTGTCGGGATCGGGATCGGTCCCGTCGAGCAGCCTCTCCCACGGCAGACCCGGGCCGGACGCGGACCGGCATTCGAAGCTGCTCGGATCGCCGTCGAGCGAGCCAAGCGAGCTCCGGCCAGAATTGCCGTCGAACAGGCGCCGGCGGATAGCTCACGCGACGAACTCGCCGCAGATGTCGATGCCGCGTTCACCTTGCTCGGAACGATCGTCACGAGACAGACGAAGGACGGACGCGAAGCCATCGCCCTGATGGACAGCGGACTCACTCAGGTCAGCGCAGCGGCCCACCTCGGAATCACCAAACAGGCCATGTCCAAGCGACTCCTGACAGCCGGGTGGCACGCAGAACTCGCCGGGCGCAGACTCGCAGAACGACTTTTGGTCAGACTCCAGCCCTAGACTGCTCACGCTCGCACCGGTACAAACTCGTCGACACAGCAGGGGGCTCGAATACATGGTCGTTCTGGCGTTGATCGCGCTCGCCGTCGCCGCCGCGGCACCAGCAGTTGCAGCGGCACTGGGACCGCTCAGTCGTGGTCGACTGGAAGTCCCCGAATGGGCGTCGTCCGTGGTGGCTCTTCCGGCGCTGGGTGTTGCCGCACTGGCATCGACCCGAACGACCCCGGTCACCGGTTTCGCTCTCGGGGCGACGCTTGTCCTGTGCGTACTTGCCGCCGCCACGGCCGGTGCACCGTTGGTACTTGCCACCTTCAAGATCGCTCGTCGCCAACCGGACGGGAGCCCGGCACCGGACGCCGGACCTCTTCGCGGCGGACGTGTGATCGGCATCCTCGAACGGCTCGCGGTGGCGGCATCGATTCTCGCAACCTGGCCGGAAGGCATCGCGATCGTCTTGGCAGTCAAGGGGCTCGCGCGGTACCCGGAACTTCGCGAACCTCATGCGTCCGAGCAGTTCATCATGGGAACCTTCGTCAGTGTCCTCTGGGCGATCGCCGTATGCGGAACGGGACGGGCACTCATCACGTAGGTGATGAGTGCCCGTCCCGATCAACGTTCGCTACGAGAGGCGTCTACTGGCGCTGGCCACCCTCGGGCGGCTGCCCCTGGTACGGGTACTTCTGCTGGAAATCTTCACGCTCGGGCGGCAGCGGCAACTGACCCGGCCAAGGATTTTCGCCCTGCTGTGGCAACGCGGGATCTACGAATCCAGGCTGCTCGGGCGCACTCTCACGGCGGTGCCTGACCGCAGCTGCCGGGTCTTCGACCGGTGTGCGTGCAGCAACTTCAGCAGCGCGCACTGCTTCCGCGATAGCCGGATCGGATTTGGTCTCGAACCACTCCGCCACCTCGGCTGAATCGTCCTCAGGATTGGGAAGATTCTCTTCGGCGGCCGGCGGCTCGTACCGGAAAACGCCATCCTGCCCTTGCGCGCCAAGCGTTTTGGCAAATCCCTTCAGCGCGTCACCGAAGTCGCTGGGTACGAGCCACACCTTGTTCGCATCGCCTTGCGCCATCTGCGGCAACGTCTGAAGATACTGGTATGCAAGCAATTCCGGAGTCGGCTTACCGGACTTGATTGCAGCGAAAACCTTCTCGATGGCCTTGGCCTCGCCTTGAGCCTGCAAGTACTTGGCCGCGCGGTCACCTTGAGCGCGAAGGATCTGGGACTGACGCTCACCCTCGGCGTTCAGGATCGAGGCCTGCTTGTTTCCCTCGGCAGAAAGAATCTGGCTCTGCTTGGCACCCTCGGCGGTCTTGATAGCGGATTCGCGGTGACCTTCAGCCGTCAGAATCATCGCGCGCTTCTCGCGGTCCGCCTTCATCTGCTTTTCCATCGACTCCTGGATCGAGGGCGGCGGATCGATGCTCTTGAGCTCGACGCGGGCCACTCGCAGGCCCCAGCGACCAGTCGCCTCGTCGAGGACACCACGAAGCTGACCGTTGATGGAATCACGCGAGGTAAGCGTCTCTTCGAGGGTCATTCCGCCGACGACGTTTCGCAGCGTGGTGGTTGCCAACTGCTCGACGGCAGCGATGTAGTTGCTGATCTCGTACACCGCAGCTTGCGGATTGGTGACCTGGAAGTACACCACCGTGTCGATGGACAGTGTCAGGTTGTCCTGGGTGATCACCGGCTGCGGTGGGAAGGAGACCACCCGCTCACGAAGATCCACCTTGGCGCGCACACGATCGGCGAACGGGATCAAGAACGTGAGCTGCCCGGACACCGTCTTCGAATACCTACCGAGCCGCTCGATCACCGCGGCTTCTGCCTGCGGTACCAGTGCTACCGACTTCGCGACCACCAAGATCACGAATAGCACCAACACACCGAGCACTATGAGTGCTGCCATTAAGGTCCCCTCCAGACGACTGCTGTTGCGCCGTTGATTTCCATCACCGTCACCTTGGTACCCGGCGGGTACACCTCGGTGGTGTCGTACGGCCTGGCAGTCCACACCTCGCCGTCCAACTTGACCTGCCCGGAATGCTCGCCCACTTCTTCCAGAACCAGAGCGTGCTTACCTTCGAGTGCCTGTATTCCGGTCGGGGTCGGCGGCGGACTACCGAAGCGACGCAACATGATCGGTCGCACGCCCAGGACGAGGGCGGCGGAGAACACTCCGAACATGACGGCGTCGACCCACACCGGGAAGTCGGTGACAGCACTGACACCGGCAGTAGCGAGCGCCCCACCGGCGAGCATCAGCAGGAAGAAATCCCCCACCAGTGCTTCGGCCCCGGCGAGCACCAGTGCTCCGATCAGCCAAATAAGTGCAGCCACAACACCATCTAACCAGAATGTGTGACCCAGGCCGCCGCTACGTCAGTTCGGCTCGGTAACGAAATCGACAAGTTGTTCGACTGCACCGATCAAAGGAGCTTCCAGATCGCGGAAGCTCTCGACCGAGTTGTAGACCCGCCGCCAGCCCTCCTGAGGTGTCCCCCAGCCCAGTTCGCGGCAGATTCCCGTCTTCCAATCCTCGCCGCGTGGAATCTTCGGCCAGGAGGCGATTCCGACAGATTTGGGACGAACGGCCTCCCACACGTCGATGTACGGGTGCCCGGTCACCAACACGTCCGGGCCGAGGCCCTGAGTCAGTTGGGTTTCCTTGGAACCGGTGACCAGGTGGTCGACCAGGACCCCGACGCGGCGGCCGGGACCAGGCCCGAATTCGGCAAGCCGCTCCCCCAGATTGTCGAGTCCTTCGAGATGTTCGACGACAACACCTTCGACGCGAAGATCGTGACCCCACACCCGCTCGACGAGGGCAGCATCGTGTACTCCCTCCACCCAGATCCGGCTGGGCAGTGCCGTGCGGGCGCGTAAGCCTTCGACTCGCGTCGAACCCGAAGCCGACCGTGCGGGTTTGGTGGACACGGGCTTGGGGGCCGGGCGTACGAGGGTGACCGGTGAGCCGTCGATGAGGAAGGCCGCCTCGCGCATCGCGAACAACCGCGTCCGGGAACGACCGTCCTCGAGTCGCACGAAATCGCCGTCGTACGTGCGCTCGAAACCGACTACCGCACCGCAGAATCCCGTCGCCGCATCCTCGACGACAAGATCACGCTCCGCCGCCACTTCAGGCGTCACGCGCTTCTGTTTGCGGGTATGACCCGCAAAAATGTCACCGTATCCGTTGCCACCGCTCACGCCGGATCACGCTAGGTCACAACGCCGGGGCCGCGCATGTCGCCACGCCGAACTAAACTTCACGGTCATGAGTTCTCCCAGCGCAACCCTCACCGTGTGGGCAGCGTCATGGCTCGCCGGCGACGCTGCGCCGGACGACGTCATCGACGCCCTTGCCGCGTGGGCACCGATGCACCTGATCGGCGCCGCCGATGCGGAAACCGCGGTCCGCCACGATCTCGAATGGCCGGGAGTCACGGCTTCCGGCGTGCCCACCCTGCTCAGAATCGCGCGCTCGGAGGCTGCCGAGGTCCGCCTGGTCCTTCCCACGGCCGGTGACGTACGTGGTCTGCCCACCGGGACCGAGTTCGCGCGCGCTGCGATCGCAACGGGTGAAGGGATACAGATCGGCGCCGTCGGCAAGCCGGGAGTCGGACTCGTGCCGTCGAAGGAAGGCCCGGACGTCCTGCGATGGACGGTCTTCTCCATTCCCACTGTGGCGGGCAGCGCCGAATCGATCGGACTCCGCGAAGCCGAATACGAACTGCGCCAAGCTGTTCGGGACGCAGCCGAGGTGCTCGGCGGGCTTCCGGCCGTAGCCACCGGAATGCCTGGAAACGACGCTCGTACGCTGGTCGCCGAAGCCCTGCAGGCCCAGGCCGGACACCGCTGGCCGTCGACACTGTCACCTCGGCATTTACAGGTGATCGACACCGCCGACAACGTGGCAGCCATTCTCACCGTGGCTGCGTCGATATCGACCAATCAGGCCCCGAGCGTGTCCACTGCGCAGAGGCGTGACGACCTGCTGCGACGACTGTGGGACGTTGTTCGCACTGCCCGTGTCGCGTCGGCGAACAGCGTGTCGATCAGAGCTTGAGCACGAAGTTCCGGCGTTTCTCGGCAAACCCGTTGCGGTCACCGAACATGTCGATCTTCATCTCTTCGAGCTCACGCTCCTCGTAGGGCTCCACCGGATCACGTTCCAGTCGAAGACGTTTGCGCTCCAGCATCGATTCCAGCCGATCTCCTTCGAGCAAGTCGGTGGCGACCTCGCGCAACCACGCCTCGAACAGATCCGGCCGCCTGGGGCCGATCGCGTCGACAAGTCCGATGTCCAAGGCTCGACGGATGCCTATCGCACTGCACTCGGCCAGCAGACTGCGGGCCTGCTCCTCGCCGACCCGAGCCGGAAGTGTGTACGTGTGCAGTTCCGAGCCGAACAGGCCCATCGTGGCGTAATGAGGATTGAGAACCACACCGTCCCTGGCCACGACTACGTCGGCTCCAAGCGGGAGCATGACCCCGCCGGCACCGGCGTTGCCTGTGAATGCCGCCACCACAACCTGTTCCGTACAGGTGACGATCGCTTTCGCGATCTCGTTGATGGCTTTGATGTTGGCCCACGCTTCTCCGGCTTGATCCGACGCGGCCTCGATGACGTTGAGGTGGATACCGTTGCTGAATCTGTCGTAGTCACCCGTCAGGACAAGGATCTTGGTGTCCTGCGCGATCGCCCAGCGGAGCCTGGAGGCCAGTCGCGCGCATTGCTTCGTACTCATCGCACCGTTGTAGAAGCGGACCGAGAGATATCCGATTTCGCCGTCGCGGTGATAGTCGGTCTCGGGGTAACGACTCTCCCAGACCTGTGGAACGAACACGTCCGGACGTACGACCGCGGTCGACGGAAGTTTGACATTGCCGGTGCCGACGAGCCGCGCGTGTCCGATCCATACGGAGCCCGCACCGGTGGCAACACGTATTGCCTGGTGGAAGTACTCGACGATGGTGCCGGGCGCTGCATCGACGTGGGTATCGAGGTGAGCGTCGTAGACGTAGACCCGGTCGAGCCCCAACTGAACGGCGACGCCGGGAAACCCGTCGGCGGCGTTGACGGCGCGGACGATGCTCGACGCGTCTTCCTCCCAGCTGAAAACGCGATCGGCCTGTTTCATGCTCGGCCGCGATCGGGTCGAAGCCACGGGCCGCGCAACTCGGTCCGATGGGATCGCCTGGAAGTCAGGAGTACGGAAATGTTCGACGACCTGCGTAATGCACTCCATCGCCGCGTCGGTGACTTCCTCGTTGTATACCGAGGATTTGGTTGCCCCGTTCCGGAGTTCGAACGTCCGCCAGGCCCACACCGGCCCGGCGTCGAGTTCCTCAGCGGCCTGCAATGCCGTGACACCCCAGATCGGTTCGCCATCCGTTATCGCCCAGTCCAGCGACGACGGCCCGCGATCTCCGGGCGGGCCGGGATGGATGATGATCGTCGTCCACCGCTGCCAAACAGATTCCGGGACATAGGCTTTCAAGAACGGGCAGATGACGAGGTCAAAATCTCCCGAAGAAGTCGCGGCCAGCACTGCGTCCGCGTCGGCGACGACGGCTGTACGGACTTGGTGTCCCGCCTCGCGAAGAACAAGACCGGCCCGCTGCGAGAGACCGTTGTCGGAGGTGACGAGAAGAAGCACGCTCAACGGTGGCGCGGAAGTCGTACGTGGGCGTGAGCGCCGGAACAGCGCCGCCGTCGCCGCTCGCAGACGGCCCCTGCCCGATACACCTTCACGTAGCTTCGCCGTTGCTGCATCGCTGGAAATAGCCACAGAAGTCGTGAGCGCGGCCGATTTGGGCATCGGTCGTACTTCGGGGGTCGAAACCATGAATTCCTGCTCGCATGCTCGGGTATCTGCAGCGCAGACCAGACTCCCCCCAGAGCAGGACCGACGCACCGATAGATTGATTGAGGTATTTTGGGACTTTATACCTACCGTCGGTTTGTTTCAATAGCTATTTTCAAGCAAACCGTTTGATCGATCAACCCACAGTCTTGTGATTGATCGCGATATGGCGGTCGATGCGAATATGTTCATCCAGCGTCGGGTAGCGCAAACCGGTGTCCTGGCTGTACCCCTGACGGCGCAACCAATCCAGGACGTCGCCCCAGAACCAGATCCCCCCGGCAACCGAGTTGTACGGAATCGGGAAAGGCGTAGCCGCCTGCCGGACCCCTCGCACCCACTGCCCGACAGCTTGCCGCGTCACCCCCGCACGGTCGGCAATGTCCTGACGTGACACCAGATCGGGATGTGTCCGCTGGGGACGCACGCCTGCAGCCACCAACTGGTCCACCACTGTGATAGCCGTTGTCGCCGCTCGCATACCTTCCGAGGTGAGCGTCAGCAGCTGCAGCCCGCGTCGGTCCTCGACCCTTCCGCCCAAGCTCTCTTCGATCGCCTGCTCTTGCGAGACTGTCAGCATCTGAACGATGAATGTGAATTCGTAACGGTGATAGAGGTCTTCGGCCACGCAATGAACATAGCCGTAAGCTGCACTGTTTCCACATGGACACACCCGGATCCCGCCCCCGCACGCACAATGGGCAGATGATCGACGTGGACGACAGCCAGTTCGAGGACATGGTCAAGCGGGCGCTCGACAGCCTGCCACCGAAATTGGGTGCGGAGATGGCCAATGTCGCAGTGACCGTTCAACTCGAAGGTGGACGACCGGGGCTACTCGGGCTGTATCAGGGCATCCCACTGACCAAGAGAACCACCACGTACGCCGGCGTCCTTCCCGACCGCATCACGATCTACCGCAGGGCCATCTGTGCGATCTGCAGCACCGAAGACGAGGTGATCGAGCAAGTTCGCCGAACAGTGATCCACGAAATCGGCCACCACTTCGGGATCGGAGATCCCCGGTTGCGTGAACTCGGATGGTGACAACCGACTCATCTACAAGTCGGAAATCAGCTAGAGGTTGATAATCGGCGAATTGTCATGTCAGCTGTACCAAGCCCGCAACAATTGAACACTTACAGGAGTTCGCATGGTCAATTTGATCCAGATCGCCCCGAAGAATGCCCCGACGTTCGCGATGAGCCGACAGAAGGCCGCAGAACTGCTGGGCATCTCGGTCGACAGCGTCGCGTTTCTCCTCAAGTCTCGCTATCTCCCGGATCTGGACGCCGGTCGGTTGATCAAGATGGCCAACCAGCCCTGGTTGTACTCGGACGGCGACTTTCCCGTCCTTCAGCAGGGCGCATCCGAACTTGCACCCAAGAAGATGCTGCCCGCACGTAAGTACATCGGCGAGAGCGCAATTCACTCCGACGCCGAATGCGTGGAGGCCAACCAGGGGCAGTGGGCGGGATTCAACGTCGACCATGTGCTCGGCGCCCGCTTCCTGCCTGTGACGCTGCGCAAGTTTCCGGTGTCGGTGCTGCAGATCCACGACGTCAACGACGACGACGAAGAACGCGTCTCGTTTGTCGCGACCCTCGCCGGGCGAGTCCGCGAACTGGGCGCGCCCGAACTCAACTACATCGACCCGTCACTGAGCCCCGAGGATCGACAGATCGTCGAGACGCTCCTCACCTCGCGCAGCACGTCCACCGTTCCCGGGCCCTGCGGAAAGCTCAAGCATCCGAACACCTGAGCGTCGGACCGTCAGCGGAGACGCTGAACGGCCGCGCAGCAATTGAGCGCACACGAGAGACCGTTGGTGGTCGAGCCGAGCAGCGGCTCGACCCCCAGTCGCAGTGGCTGCTCGGCCTCGGCCAGTTCCCGAATGAGCGTGGGCACCAGCTGCGCGAAACGCTGATCGCGGCCGGGCGTTGCTGCCCGAACGAAATCCATCCCGAGTTCGGCTGCCTTGTCCTTGGCCTCGGTGTCCAGGTCCCACACCACTTCGAGGTGATCGGAGACGAAACCGACGGGGCACACGATCACGGCGCGAACATCTTTGGCGGACAACGTATCCAGGTGATCACAGATGTCGGGGTCCAACCACGGAACCTGCGGCGGGCCTGATCGCGACTGCCACACCAGATCGAAATCCTCGACGCCGACGGCCTCGGCAACCAACTTCGCTGCCTCGGCGACCTGTCGACTGTAGAGGTTTCCGCCCTCTGCCGGCGGCCCTGCATTGCGGTCTGCGGCACTCGGTACCGAATGCGCGGTGAACACCAGGCGCGCAGTATCGCGAGTCGCTTCGGGCAACTCTGCGCGGGCCGCGCGCACACCGTCGGCGAACGCGCCGACGACCAGCGGATGGTCGTAGTACTGGCGAAGTTTTGTCAGCGTCGGTGCGCCGTCACCGACCGCCTCACGGGCACGGGCGATGTCCTCGTGGTACTGCCGACATCCGGAGTAACCACCCCACGCCGACGTGGCGAACACGGCGGCGTTGCGGACACCGTCCTCGCGCATCTCGGCAACGGTGTCTTCGACCATCGGGTGCCAGTTGCGGTTGCCGAAGTACACGGGCAAATCCACGCCGGCTGCTGTCAGCTCACCTTCGACCCGTTCGATCAGGTCTCGGTTGAGCGCGTTGATGGGCGAAACTCCACCGAAATGCATGTAGTGCTCGACGACAGCGTCGAGCCGCTCCGGTGGCACTCCCCTACCGCGCGTGACGTTTTCGAGGAACGGCCGTACGTCTTCGGGTTTTTCGGGACCGCCGAACGACAAAACGAGAAGAGCATCGAACTGCATGTCCATACTTACGGTCATGAGTTCAATCTTGCGCGATGCCGTTCGGCGGGAGTCACCCGGGTACTCACCTGCGTAGTAGAAGGGGTGCTACTAGCCGACCATCGCGTGGAAGCCGCCGTCGACGTAGATGATCGACGCGGTCGTGCCGGGCAACCAATCCGAGAGTACGGTGCAGACAGTTTTGGCGACCGGTTCGCGGTCGTCGACGTCCCAGCCGATGGGCGCAGCACCGTCCCATGCGGTGTTCAGCTTGTCCAACTCCGCGCCCGGACCGGTGCTGTCACCGGCAATGGCCTTGGCGGCCAAGGTCTTGATCGGGCCGGAGGACACCAGGTTCGAGCGGATGCCGCGGACGCCGACCTCTTTGGCGACGTAACGGTTGACGGCCTCGAGGGTCGCCTTGGAGACACCCATCCAGTTGTAGAACGGCATCGCGCGCGCCGGATCGAAGTCCATACCGACGATGGACGCGTTGTCGTTGAGCACTGGCAGCAAGGCCTTGGCCAGTGCGCTGTACGAGTAGGCGGACACCTCGAGTGCGACCGCCACGTCTTCCCACGGCGCGTCCATGAACGGGCTTCCCAGGCAGGAGCGGGGAGCGAAGCCGATCGAGTGGACGACGCCGTCGATACCCTCGGGAGCCAGCTCGCGCACACGCTCGGCGAGAGATGCGAGATCCTCCGAGCTCTGGACGTTGAGCGAGATTGCCGGCGGCACGGGCTGCGGCAGTCGCTGGGCGATGCGATCGATGAGGCGCAGACGATCGAATCCGGTGATCAGTACCTTCGCGCCCTGCTCCTGCGCGACCTTGGCCACGTGGAACGCGATCGACGAATCGGTGATGATGCCGGTGACAAGAATGGTCTTACCCTCGAGCAAGCCGCCCATGAGATGTCCTCCTGATTTCAGACGTACGAGAAAGGTGTGTGTGCGAAAAGCGGGTCAGTGCCCCATGCCGAGTCCACCGTCGACGGGGATCACCGCACCCGAGACGTAGGCCGAATCGTCGGAGGCGAGGAAACTGACAACTGCTGCAACATCTTCCGGCTTTCCGGTCCGCTGCAACGGGATGAACTCGGTGGCCTTGTCCTTGACGTCGTCGCCCAGTGCTGCCGTCATGTCGGTCTCGATGAAACCCGGTGCGACGACGTTGGCGGTGATCGAACGTGAGCCGAGTTCCCTTGTCAGGGAACGAGCGATACCGACGATGCCTGCTTTGGACGCGGCGTAGTTGACCTGGCCGGCTTGACCTGCCAGACCCACCACAGAGCCGAGGAAGATGAACCGTCCGAAACGCGCGCGCAGCATCGACCGGGTCGCACGCTTCGAGAGGCGGAACGTACCGGTGAGGTTCGCGTCGACGACGCTCGTGAACTGCTCTTCGCTCATTCGCATGATCAGTGTGTCGTCGGTGACGCCGGCATTGGCGACGATGACCTCGACCGGCCCCTGGTGCGCTTCGACCTCTTTGAACGCACGGTCGATCGACTGGGTGTCGGTGACGTCGCACACGACGCCGAACAACCCTTCGGGGACACCGGAACCGCGGTGCGTGACGGCTACCTTGTGGCCGTCTGCGGCGAGCCGCTGAGCGACGGCCAAGCCGATTCCGCGGTTACCGCCGGTGACGAGCACCGAGCGAGGTGTGGTGACGGTCCGTTCGGAAACCACTGTCGTGGGAGGGGTAGACATGGCGATCAACCTATCAATTCTCTGCGGGCCGCGTACCAGCGGTATTTGGACAATTCGGAACTGCTCTCGATCAGGGCAGACGCTGCCTGCGTACCAGGGCAATCGTCAGACCAGCGGTCGCGAACACGACGCCGAGGACCAACCACGGTCGACTCGCGTCTCCTCGTGTCGTCTCGAAACCGATCTGCTCTTCGAGCGTGTCGTACACCTGGCGCAGTTCTTCGAGGCTCGATGCCGTGAAGAAACTTCCGCCGGAAAGGTTGGCGATCTCCTTCAATGACGCGTCGTCGACCGGGACGGGGATTCGGTCTCCTTCGATCTCGACTCGCCCGTATGTCGTTCCGAAGGAAATGGTCGAGATCGGAACGCCCTTGTCCTTGGCCTGACGGGCAGCGGTGAATCCGCCCCGCGGATCGTCCGAGTTTTCGGGAACGGTCTGCTTACCGTCGGACAGCAACACGATGCGCGCCGGTGGCGCCTGGTCGCTGCCGCCGAGAACAGCCGACAGCGTGTCGATCGACTGCAACGAGGTGAAGATCGCTTCGCCCGTCGCCGTTCGCTCACTGAGCTTGAGGTTGTCGATGGCGACCTTCGTCGCGTCACGATTCGTGGTGGGCGACACCAGAACCGAAGCGGTCCCGGCAAATGCGACCAACCCGAGGTTGATGCCGGGAGTCAGACCGTCGGCGAACGACTTGGCAGCTTCCTGCGCTGCTGCCAATCGCGTCGGCTCGACGTCGGTGGCCTGCATCGACAGCGACACGTCGATCACGAGGATCACCGTGGCACGGTTTCGCGGGACCTTCTTGTCTGCCGTCGGACCGGCAAGGGCGACGGTGAAGAACACCAATGCGATGACCATCAGAATCGCCGGAATATGACGCCACCGCCCGGGCCGCGAAGGCGCGACCTTCTCCAACAGTGCGAAGTTCGTGAACCGAAGTGTGTGCTTGGCTCGCTGCTTCTGCACGAGTACGTAACCGACCACCAACGCGGCGATGACAGCGAGGAACAGCAGCCACCACGGTGCGGTGAATTGAGAAAGACTCACGAACGAACGCCCCCAGTTCCGGCGCCGGCACCATAACTGTGTCGGCGTGCCGAGATGAATCTCACGACGTCGGCGATCCAGTCCCGATCGGTGTGCAGGGACATGAGCGGTGCGCCGCAACGACGTAGAGCTTGCCTGACCTCGACGCGGTGCTCGGCGGCGACTCTGGCGAAGTCGGCGCGCAATTGCGGCGTCGTGGTGAATTCTCTGGTCCGGCCGGACTCGGGATCGTGGAGCACCACGTCGCCCACGTCGGGCAGTTCGAGGTCTCGCGGATCGACCACTTCCACACCGAGCACGTCGTGCCGTCCCGAAATGGCGCGCAGCGAGCGTTCCCAGTCGATCGGTCCGAGGAAGTCGCTGATGACGACCGCGAGTCCGCGCCGACGCTGTGGGCGTCTGAGCGCTTCGATCGCGCCGACCAGATCACCGCGTACCCCGTCCGGCGCGTGCGGAGTCGTCGCGATCTTGCGGAGCATCGCCTGTGCGTGAATTCGCCCACCGCGGGCCGGAATTCGAGTTGTCTGTGCGCCGGTCGAGATGATGGCGCCGACGCGGTTACCGCCCGAACTGGTCAGGTGAGTGATCGCCGCGGCTGCGGCGACGACCAGGTCGCGCTTCTCGCATCCGGCGGTCCCGAAGTCGAGACTTGCGGACAAGTCGATGACGAGCCACGTCTCGAGCTCACGATCTGCGACCGACTGACGCACGTGTGGGTGCGTCGTCCGTGCGGTGACGGACCAGTCCATCTGCCGCACGTCGTCGCCCGGCTGATACTCGCGGGCATCTCCCGGCTCCGAACCCGGACCGGGAATCAGGCCGAGATGATCGCCGTGCAGCACACCGTCGAGGCGACGGCGAACCGTCAGCTCGAGGGTGCGCAGCGCAGCGGTGAGTTTGGGGTCGCTGAGCTCCCCGGATCGGAACGACGGCGGAGAACCGGTGGATCCGGCGGGTGTCGCCTGGCCACCGTCGCGGCCTTCGGTCACTGCGGGCGACTCATCGTCTCAGCGGTCGCGATCGGCGCGCCGTTGCCCTGCGGATTAGCTGTGCCCTGCGGATTAGCTGTGCCCTGCGGATTAGCTGTGCCCGGTGCGTTGAACTGCGGTGCTTGCGGTGCGCCCTGCTGGGGCGGTCCGGGAACGGTAGGAACCGGCCGCGCGGCGATCTGCGGCAGTCCGACGGTCTGCAGCACCCGGGCGATGACGGCGTCGGGAGTCACCTCGTCGGCCATGGCGTCGTAGGAAAGAACGAGACGGTGACGCAACACGTCCGGGATCACCTCGATGACGTCCTGCGGCACTACGTAGTCGCGCCCGCGGACGAGAGCGAGGGCCCGCGACGCGGCGATGATGCCGAGCGTCGCGCGGGGTGAGGCGCCGTACGCGATCCAGCCGGCGACGTCCTCGAGTCCGACCTCACGCGGCGTACGCGTAGCGGCGATGACCCGGACAACGTAATCGACGAGCGCGTGGTGAACGAAGACGTTGCTGGCGACGCGTTGGAGCCTGACCAACTCCTCCGGACCGAGGATCTGGTGCGGCTCCGGAGCCGCGACGCCCATCCGGTAGACGATTTCGCGTTCTTCCTCCACTGTCGGGTAATCGACGAGGATCTTGAACAGGAAGCGGTCGCGCTGCGCTTCGGGGAGCGGGTAGACGCCCTCGTTCTCGATGGGGTTCTGCGTCGCCATCACCAGGAACGGATCGGGCATGTGGTACCGCTTGCCACCGATCGAGACGTGGCGTTCTGCCATCACCTCGAGGAGCGCGGACTGCACCTTGGCCGGGGCACGGTTGATCTCGTCGGCCAACACGAAGTTGGCGACGACGGGTCCGAGTTCGGTGTCGAACTCCTCGCGGCCCTGACGGTAGATGCGCGTGCCGATCAGGTCGGTGGGCACCAAGTCCGGGGTGAACTGGACGCGGGAGAACGAACCGCCGACGACCTTCGCGAAAGTCTCGACGGCCAGCGTCTTGGCGACACCGGGGACGCCTTCGAGGAGGACGTGCCCCTTGGCGAGAAGTCCGACGAGAATGCGCTCGACAAGCCGGTCCTGCCCGACGATGACTCGCTTGACCTCGTAAATCGCTCGTTCCAAGGTCTGAACGTCGGCTGCCAGGGAAGGTGCTGCTCCGTCCGCACTTCCACTCGCCTTGCTTACGTCGACCGTTCCGACCGAATCTTCACGTGAGGTCACCAAGAATCCATCGCTTTCACCTAGAAAAGTACCGACAGTAACGTGTTCCCCGTCAACTATTCCAGGTAGTTGCGCTCGATGCCGTAACACCACGTCGGGAACTTGATACTTCCCTGACAATGCGGGTGTCAGTGGCATTTCCTCTGACGGTCAGGACACCAGTCGGACGGCGTACGGCGTCATTCCACCCCACCGAACCGGTGAGACCATGACACTCGAACCGGATTGTGGTGCCTCGAGCATCTGACCGTTACCGAGGTAGAGCGCCACGTGTTGGCTGGCGTTGGGGCCGTAGAAGATCATGTCGCCGCGCTTCATCTCCGAAGACGGAACCTGAGTGCCTGCGGTGTACTGGTAGCCGGTGTAGTGCGGCAGCGAGATCCCGATGCCGGCAAAGGCATAAATCATCAAGCCGGAGCAGTCGAACCCGACCTTGTTGAAGTCGCCGTAACTGTCAGCGACGCCGCCGTCACGGATGCCTCGCGTCGGTCCGTTCTCGTCGCCGCCGCCCCAGGCATACTGCACGCCTAGCTGAGACATTCCGCGGTCGATGACGGATTCGATTGCAGCGCTTCCGGTAACGGAAGGCTTCGGAGTGGTGGGTTTCGGCGTCGTCGGCTTCGGGGTGGTGGGCTTGGGCGTCGTGACCGTTTCCTCGTCGGTGCCGGTCTCTTCGTCCGTGCCTGTTTCCTCGTCGGTCCCTGTTTCTTCGTCAGTCCAGGTGTCGTCGTCGTCCGGTATGACGGTCGGAGTCGGGTCTTCGACCGCGGTGTGCGGACGCTGGGCTGCTGCCAGTGCGGCAGCTCGATCCTTGGCTGCCTGGTCGGCTGCGGCACGGGCGGCGGCCTGAGCGGCCGCTTCCTTGGCAGCGGCTTCGAGAGCCTTCTGATGAGCTTCCTCGGCGCGGCGCTGTTCGTCCCAGGTCGCGTATGCCTGGCGTTGACCCTGCAAGCCGGCGACGGCGTTGCGGGCGGCGTCGAGCTGAGCCTGGGCAGAGTTGCGCTCGGCTTCGATCGCGGCCTTCTTGGCTACCTGCTGATCGAGAGCGTTGCGCGCGATCTGAATCGCTTGCTCCGCCAGATCCTTCAGCTGCGCGGCGACCTCGGCGGCGGCATCGGCCTGCTGCTTGGCCTGGCGGGTCGCGGAATCCTTGTTCGCCTGCTCGGTACGTGCTCGCTGGAGACCGTCGAGCACTGCACTCTGCGTATTGGCGAGAAGCTTGAGGACCTGCGCGCGGTCGAGAACGTCGCCAGGACCCTTGGCGTCGAGGAACGACGAGATCGACGCAGTATTGGTGCCCTTGACGTAGCTCGAGCGTGCGTACTTGTCGAAGTCCGTCTGAGCGACCTCGATCTGCGCCGACGCGTCCTTCAGAGCTTGTTTCGTGACTCCGACGGCCTGCGCTGCGGAGTCTGCGGCGCCGCGAGCGTTCTGCAGATCCACGAGAGTCTTGTTGACGTCTTCACGCTTGATCGCAACTTCGTTGTCGAGTGCCGACAACTGTTCGTTTGCCGATGCGACTTGATTGATGAGCGCGCTGACGGTGCCGACGCTCGACGAGACCTGCGAATCTGCCGCGGCGATATCCGAGTCACTCGGATTCGGCGGCGGTGGCGGTACGGCCGAGGACATGGCCGGCGTCCCGACGATCAGGGATCCGACGACGCCGAATCCGATGACCAGTTGCGCCAGGCGCATCGATTTACGGGAAGGACCACGACGGGACTCGCCGCCACGTGTTACTTGCCTCACAAATAACTCTCCCTCGCGTGTAACGCCACGGCCCGCTGGGTCGCCGATCCGTGCGGGGAGGGAATGCGCAGACCAAGCACCGGTCGCCCACAGCCCGAGAGCTGCTCGTCGACCTGGACGTGCCGTACGAACGCCACCGTCGACACCTCGAGAACGAGGCAACCGACAAGTACGCGTCGAACAACATCAGCCTGTCTGCGACACTTCTTCCCCAAAAAGTGCCAGTTGTACCGTACGACACTCAAGCGTTCTTTGGAAACTTTAGCCACAAATAACACAAACGGTATTTGAGCTGGTCGAATGGCATGCAGGCACCAAAAAGGGCAGGTACTCACCGCAAACAGCAGTGAGTACCTGTTTTCGACGAGTTACTGAAAATCTCGCAAAAGGACCAAGGTCAGACGGAATCGGCCCGGTGGTCGGATGGTGCTGGTGTTTCCGAAGTCGAGGCGATATGTCTGGTTTGCGCGTTTTCTGGCTCTCGCCGCCACTTGACGGCAAAGGTAATTCCGGCAATAACCGCCACCACTGCGATGACAAGGACCGTGTAAAGCGTCCACGGCGGACCTGGCGCCACGATCTCGTGCGAGAAGCGGTCCGCGGTCACGCTTGCGCTTTCGCCGAAAGATCGGTCCTGTGCAGTTTCGAGCTGCACTCGACTGATCGAATCGCTATAGCTACCCATCCAGTCAGGGCTCAGAACGAGAACCGTTCCGCCTTCTGTTTTGCCGACCGTCGTGGCCAGGTCTCGAAGATCGGACGGCCGGCCCGGATTTGCGTCGACTACTACGACGCTCAAGTCGACACCACGTTCACGAGCGTCGGTCACCACCGCGGTCAGCCCCGCAACATCATCCGCGGGGGCGGAGACGCCGTCCGTCGAAATGTCCGCGAGCACGTCGTCGAGATCGACGTCCGACGGAACAGCGACGTGCAACGGGGACTTCACGTGCACAGGCGCAAAAGCGTGATTTGTAGGAGCAGACATCTCTCATCCGGGTGCTGTTCGGATTCCGTCCACCGCTGAGATGCGGGGAGTTCTTCCGAGGTCGTTTTTCGGCGGCCGACCCGCGACGGGCCTGCATGCACCCTACTTCAGGTCGACTGCCACCAGGCGTCACACACAACCGCCGCGCGTGCCGCCCGAGCGGTAGCTGTGGGTGCGGTCACCCAGCCAAGCCTGCGTTGCGCAGGCCCGCAGTCTGCATGAAGATTGTTTCGGTCAACTTGCCCTGAATTCTCACAGGACAAGCGTACTGTTAGACTTGGACCAAGAGGTACCACCGGTCAGGACAGGTTCTACTGCAGCTCCGATGTTCGGACAGTTCTCACGCGAACTGTGCGATTGGCGTGAGCTACGGAGGATCTTCCCGGCCGAAGTACCTCGCTTCAGCTGCCGACACAGCCCCGTCGGTAGCGACCCTCATAGACGAGTGGAGCAGACGTGAGCACCAGTATCGATTCATTCGGAGCCAAGGGAACCCTCGAGGTCGGTGAGAACTCTTACGAGATCTTCCGCCTCTCGGCCGTCCCCGGCACCGAGAAATTGCCCTATTCCTTGAAGGTTCTCGCCGAGAACCTTCTCCGCACCGAAGACGGCGCCAACATCACCGCGGATCACATCCGCGCAATCGCAAGCTGGGATCCCTCAGCCGAGCCGAGCATCGAAATCCAGTTCACGCCTGCCCGCGTGATCATGCAGGACTTCACCGGCGTTCCTTGCATCGTCGACCTCGCCACCATGCGTGAGGCCGTCACCACCCTCGGTGGCGACCCGAACAAGGTCAACCCGCTCTCCCCCGCCGACATGGTCATCGACCACTCGGTCATCCTCGACGTCTTCGGCCAGGCCGACGCACTCGAGCGCAACGTCGACCTCGAATACGAGCGCAACGGCGAGCGTTACCAGTTCCTCCGTTGGGGCCAGGGCGCATTCGACGACTTCAAGGTCGTCCCCCCGGGAATGGGCATCGTTCACCAGGTCAACATCGAGTACCTGGCACCCACCGTCATGTCGCGTAACGGACAGGCATACCCCGACACCTGTGTCGGCACCGACTCGCACACCACGATGGTCAACGGCCTCGGCGTGCTCGGCTGGGGCGTCGGCGGCATCGAGGCCGAGGCAGCAATGCTCGGCCAGCCCGTCTCCATGCTGATCCCCCGCGTCGTCGGCTTCAAGCTCTCCGGTGAGATCAAGCCCGGCGTCACCGCAACCGACGTCGTGCTCACCGCCACCGAGATGCTCCGTAAGCACGGCGTCGTCGGCAAGTTCGTCGAGTTCTACGGCAACGGTGTTGCCGAGGTTCCGCTCGCGAACCGCGCGACGCTGGGCAACATGAGCCCCGAATTCGGTTCCACCGCAGCGATCTTCCCGATCGACGCCGAGACCATCGAGTACCTGCGCCTCACCGGCCGCAGCGACGAGCAGCTCGCTCTCGTCGAGGCGTACGCCAAGGAACAGGGCCTGTGGCACAACCCCGACAAGGAACCCGTCTTCTCGGAGTACATCGAGCTGGATCTGGGAACCGTTGTTCCCTCGATCGCCGGCCCGAAGCGCCCGCAGGACCGAATCCTGTTGTCGGAGTCCAAGACTGCGTTCCGCAAGGACATCCACAACTACGTGGAAGAGAACTACCCGACCGAGCACACCCAGCTCGACGAGGCCGTCGAAGAGTCCTTCCCGGCTTCCGATCCCGCGGTTCTGTCGTTTGCCGACGACGGAGCGGTCGACGTTCTCTCTGCTGCAAACGGTGCAGAAGGCCGTCCGAGCAAGCCGGTCGTCGTCAAGTCCGACGCCGGTGAGTTCGTTCTCGACCACGGCGCCGTCGTCGTTGCAGGTATCACCTCCTGCACCAACACGTCCAACCCGTCGGTCATGCTCGGTGCTGCACTGCTCGCACGCAACGCCGTCGAGAAGGGCCTCGCCACCAAGCCGTGGGTCAAGACCAACATGGCTCCCGGTTCGCAGGTCGTCACCGATTACTACGAGAAGGCCGGCCTGTGGCCGTACCTCGAGAAGCTCGGTTACTACCTCGGCGGTTACGGCTGCACCACGTGCATCGGTAACACCGGACCGCTGCCCGAGGCAGTCTCGAAGGCCATCAACGACAACGACCTCTCGGTCACCGCGGTGCTCTCGGGTAACCGTAACTTCGAGGGACGTATCTCCCCCGACGTCAAGATGAACTACCTGGCTTCCCCGCCGCTCGTGATTGCCTACGGCCTCGCCGGAACCATGGACTTCGACTTCGAGACCGATTCGCTCGGTAACGACACCGACGGAAACCCCGTCTACCTCAAGGACATCTGGCCGTCCACGCAGGAAATCGAAGAGACGATCAAGTCCTCGATCGACCAGGACATGTTCCGCAAGTCGTACGCAACCATCTTTGCGGGCGACAGCCGCTGGCAGAACCTCGAAACCCCGAAGGGTGACACCTTCGAGTGGGACGAGAACTCCACCTACGTGCGGAAGCCACCTTACTTCGACGGCATGACGATGGATCCGGCTCCGGTCAAGGACATCAAGGGCGCTCGCGTCCTCGCACTGCTCGGCGACTCGGTCACCACCGACCACATCAGCCCGGCAGGTCCGATCAAGGTCGGCACCCCCGCTGCGCAGTACCTCGACTCCCATGGCGTCGAGCGTGCGGATTACAACTCGCTCGGCTCGCGTCGCGGTAACCACGAGGTCATGATTCGCGGAACGTTCGCGAACATCCGTCTGCGCAACCAGCTCCTCGACGACGTCTCGGGTGGTTACACCCGCGACTTCACGCAGGAAGGCGCACCGCAGGCATTCATCTACGACGCGTCGCAGAACTACCAGGCAGCCGGCATCCCGCTGGTCGTCCTGGGCGGCAAGGAGTACGGCTCCGGATCCTCGCGTGACTGGGCAGCCAAGGGCACGAGCCTGCTCGGCGTCAAGGCCGTCATCACCGAGTCGTTCGAGCGCATCCACCGCTCCAACCTGATCGGCATGGGCGTTGTCCCGCTGCAGTTCCCGGTCGGCGAGTCCGCAGGTTCGCTCAAGCTCGACGGCACCGAGACCTTCGACATCGAAGGTGTCGAGAAGCTCAACGAGGGCGTCACCCCGAAGACCATGAAGGTCACGGCGACGCGCGAGAACGGCGAGAAGGTCGTGTTCGACGCAGTCGTACGCATCGATACCCCCGGCGAAGCGGATTACTACCGCAACGGTGGCATCCTGCAGTACGTGCTTCGCAACATGATCCGGGGCTAGTAGGCACTACGTGCCTGTGAGCACTTTCGGCCCCTGACGGGTCACAAAGCGCTCACGACCACTTTCGCCGGAAGGCGAACCAGGTTTCATCGGTGGTCGTGAGCGCTTTGTGCACTGAGTCGACATTCAGCGTCTACGGCCGAAAGTGTTCACAGGCAACCCGACAAAGGAGGGATGCCCGTGCCCAAGGTCAGTGAAGACCATCTCGCGGCACGGCGCAGTCAGATCCTTGACGGCGCCCGCCGCTGCTTTGCGGAATACGGCTACGACGGCGCCACAGTTCGCCGTCTCGAAGAAGTCACCGGTTTGTCCCGCGGAGCGATCTTTCATCACTTCAAGGACAAGGACGGCCTGTTCCTCGCTCTCGCAAGCGAGGATGCGAGCCGGATGGCAGATGTCGTCGCCGAAGAGGGCCTCGTCCAGGTCATGCGGGACATGCTCGCGCAGCCCGATCAATTCGATTGGCTGGGAACGCGACTGGAGATAGCGCGTCGACTGCGCAATGACGCCGATTTCCGCGAGAAGTGGTCACAGCGCTCCGTAGAACTGACGGAAGCGACCAGTGCGCGCCTCGCCAGACAGAAATCGGCCGGTCGGCTCCGTGACGACGTTCCCACCGAAATTCTGATCGGGTATCTGGATCTGGTGATGGACGGCCTGGTCGCGAGAATCGCCTCCGGCCACGGCGTCGACAACCTGTCAGCGGTTCTCGATCTGGTCGAGGAATCGGTGCGGCGGAGAGATTGAGGGGCTTCGCCCCTGTGCGCCTTTTTGGTAGTTCCCACTACCAAAAAGGCGCACAGGGGGTTAGGCGAGCTGGATCAGCTCGAGGTATTCCTGCGACCAGTGGTCCTCGTTGCCGTCGGGCAGGAGGATGACCCGCTCGGGGTTGAGGGCCTCGGCAGCGCCCGGATCGTGGGTGACCAGGACGACGGCACCGGTGTAGCTGCGGAGCGCGTCGAGCACCTGCTCGCGTGAGATCGGGTCCAGGTTGTTGGTGGGCTCGTCGAGAAGCAGAACGTTGGCAGCCGAAGACACCAGACCGGCCAGAGCCAGACGCGTCTTCTCACCACCCGAGAGCGTTCCGGCCGGCTGTTCGAGCTGCGGGCCGGTGAACATGAAGGCACCGAGCAGCGAACGCAGTTCCTGCTCCCCTGTGTCCGGCGCGGCGTGGCGGATGTTCTCCCACACGGACGCGTCGTCGTCGAGGGTGTCGTGCTCCTGAGCGAAGTAGCCGACCTTGAGTCCGTGACCGGCGATCAGCTCACCAGCGTCCGCCTTCTCCGCGCCCGCGAGGATGCGGAGCAGCGTGGTCTTACCTGCACCGTTGAGTCCGAGGATCACCACACGAGACCCACGATCGATCGCCAGATCGACACCGGTGAAGATCTCGAGCGAGCCGTACACCTTGGTGAGGTTCTTGCCCATCAGCGGAGTCTTGCCACAAGCGGCGGGTTCGGGGAAACGAATCCGCGCAACCTTGTCCGAGACACGTTCGGCATCGAGGTTCGCCATCAATTTGTCGGCTCGCTTGGCCATGTTCTGAGCCGCGACGGCCTTGGTTGCCTTTGCGCCCATCTTGGCGGCCTGAATCCTCAGCGCACCGGCCTTCTTCTCGGCGTTGGCGCGCTCGCGGCGACGACGCTGCTCGTCCGTGGCACGAGCGTCGAGGTACTTCTTCCAGTTCATGTTGTAGACGTCGGCCTCACCGCGGACGGCATCGAGGAACCACACGCGGTTGACGACGTCGTTGAGCAGGTCGACGTCGTGGCTGATGACCACCAGTCCACCCTCGTGGTTCTGGAGGAAGCCACGCAGCCAGGTGATGGAGTCGGCGTCGAGGTGGTTGGTGGGCTCGTCGAGCAGCAGAGTCGTGTCCGAGCGGGCACCGCTGCCGTCGGAGGCGGCGAAGAGGATGCGCGCCAATTCGACGCGACGACGCTGACCGCCGGACAGCGTGCTGAGCGGCTGCCCGAGAATGCGGTCTTCGAGACCGAGGCTGCTGGTGATGCGTGCAGCTTCACTCTCGGCTTCGTATCCGCCGAGGGCCGAGAACCGATCCTCGAGCTGACCGTACTTCTTGACCGCGCGGTCCTGCGATTCCTGATCGAGCACCTCGCCCATCAGAATCTGCTGCTTCTCCATCTCGCGGAGCATCGTGTCGAGGCCACGTGCGGAGAGAACCCGGTCCTTGGCGAGGACGCTCAGGTCGCCCTCTTTGGGGTCCTGCGGGAGGTATCCGAGTTCACCGGTACGTACGACGCTTCCCGCATATGCCTCACCTTCGCCGGCGAGGATGCGCAGTGTGGTCGTCTTTCCGGCTCCGTTACGTCCGACGAGTCCGATCCGGTCGCCCGGCTGGATGCGCAACGAAGGCCCGGGAGCCGTGAGAAGGGTGCGGACACCGGCACGAACTTCGAGGTCAGTGGCGGTAATCAAGCAAACTCCTCAGGAAAAACGACGAATACGGGTAAACAATGCCTGACTACAGACACAAGAACTATCGATTTTACCGTGACCTGACGGTCGTTCCGACCAGCAGCGTGTGAGTCCGCTAACGTTCGGGACATGACTAGCGAAAACAGCACTCGTCCTCGCGACCTCGAAGGCCGTGCCGCCATCGTCACCGGCGCAAGTCGCGGAATCGGCAAAGCTGTCGCCGCCGAACTCCTCGCTCGCGGTGCCGACGTCTTGATCACAGCCCGCAAGCCGGAGCCTCTCGAGGCCGCCGCATCCGAGCTGTCCGCTCTGGGGCACGGCGGAAAGGTCGTCGCATTCGCGGGCAACGCAGCCGATGCCGAAGCCCGCTCCGGTGCCGTCGACCGCGCCGTGTCCGAATTCGGTTCACTCGACATTCTGGTCAACAACACCGGAATCAACCCCGTCTTCGGTGCGCTCATGGAAGCGGACCTCGACGCCGTGCGCAAGATCTTCGACGTGAATGTGGTTGCCGCCCTCGGTTACGTCCAACAAGCACATCGGGCATGGATGGGCGAACACGGTGGAGCCGTCGTGAACCTGGCAAGTGTGGCCGGGATCCGGTCGACGGGCGTCATCGCGGCGTACGGCGCGTCGAAGGCTGCGCTCATCCGCCTGACGGAAGAACTGGCCTGGCAACTGGGACCGAAGATTCGTGTCAACGCCGTAGCTCCCGGGATCGTCAAGACGCAGTTCGCGGCAGCCCTGGTCGCTGCCGGCGAGGACAAGGCGTCGGCGGGCTACCCGATGAAGCGGCTCGGCACCCCCGAGGACGTTGCCGGTCTGGTCGGCTTCCTCGTCTCCGACGCGGCGGCGTGGATCACGGGCGAAACGGTCCGGGTCGACGGCGGTCTGCTCGCAACGGGATCGATGTAGTGCGCCGGTCGTGAGCACAGACAACTCTTCCGCCGACGTGGTGATCGTCGGTGGCGGCCCGGCCGGGCGGGCACTCGCCACCCGCTGTATCGCCCGGCAACTCACCGTCGTCGTTGTCGATCCGCATCCCCATCGGGTGCGGACGCCGACCTATTCGGCGTGGGCTGACGAGCTGCCGTCGTGGCTGCCGGTCGATGTGATCGCAAGCCGGATCGAACGCCCGAGCGTGTGGACCCGCAGACAGAAAACGCTTGATCGCACATATTGCGTATTGAATACATCTTTACTGCAATCATTTCTCTCGGGCACATCCGTACAGTTCAGAGCCTTACGTGCTCAAACACTGTCACCTACCGCCGTCCTGTGCGTGGACGGATCGCAGCTGACAGGTTCCGTCGTCATCGACGCCCGGGGTACCGAACTGACGGTGACAACCGCCCAGCAGACCGCCTTCGGAGTGATCGTCGACCGCGCTCTGGCCGATCCGATTCTGGGTGGTGGCGAAGCCTGGTTCATGGACTGGCGAACAGACAACGGCGCCTCCGACGCCGACACTCCGTCGTTTCTCTATGCGGTCCCACTCGATGACGAGCGAGTTCTCCTCGAGGAGACCTGCCTCGTCGGCCGGCCGGCGTTGGGGCTCCGCGAACTCGAAGCGCGTCTGCGCACCCGGCTTCGCAATCGGGGCTGCGAAGTCCCCGACGACGCACTGGTCGAGCGAGTCCGTTTTGCAGTCGAAGGCCCGAAGAAGTCGTTCCCCGACGGTGTCCTCCGGTTCGGCGGGCGAGGCGGTCTGATGCATCCGGGAACCGGATACAGCGTTGCCTCCTCACTCGCCGAGGCAGACGCAGTCGCGAAGGCAATCGCCGACGGTGGAGATCCCAACGCGGCGCTCTGGCCGCGGTCGGCCAAGGCGGTCTCTGCCCTTCGCCGCGTTGGCCTGAACGCACTTCTCACCCTCGACTCGGGAGAGGTCGCGACATTCTTCGACACGTTCTTCGATCTACCGGTCGAGGCTCAGCGGTCCTACCTGTCCGATCGGCGGGACGCGTCCGCGACGGCGAAGGTGATGGCAACCCTGTTCCGATCGTCACCGTGGCACGTCCGAAAGACGTTGATGCGCGCGCCGTTTCTGAGGTGAGCACTCTGGACCGACTACTGCGCTCCCATCGAGCCGGCGATCATCGGCCACGAATTGTGAAGGTCGTCCTGCCAGTAACCCCACGAGTGGGTTCCGGTCGGCTTGAAGTCGAAGGTCGCGGGGATGCCCAGGGCATTGAGTCGGTCCGCCAAGCCATGTGTGCACCCGTTTACCGCGGATTCGATGATGCCTCCGACGACGATCTGATTCAGGAGCGCACCGGGATTTCCGTTCACATCTGGTGCCTGAAGGTTGTCGTGCGGACCGGGCAGCCCGGATCCGGTGGAGACGTACAGTGCGGTCCCCCGCAACTTCTCCGCGTTCACGACCGGATCGTTCTCGCGCCACCCCGGACCGTCGAACGGTCCCCACATGTTTGTCGGATCAGCGCCACCCCGCGCGCCGACCACCAACCGCACATAGTCCTGACCCGGCTGGGTGGAAGTCTCCGCGCACCCGCTGTAGGCCCCGACACTCCGATAAAGCCCTGGTGCCGAGATCGCGAGATTGAGTACCGACGTCGCCGTCATCGAAATCGCCGCGATGGAGTTGACCCCGTTGGTACCGAACTGCGCATCGATGACGGGCGGCAGTTCGCGAGTGAGGAACGTCTGCCACTTGTTGCGCCCGAGTACGGGATCGTCTTTCTGCCAGTCGGTGTAGTAGCTGAACGCTCCTTCCAGCGGCGTCACGACGTTGACGTTCTTGTCGGCGAAGAAGTCCAGGACATCGGTCCGTCCTTCCCACGTTGCACTGTCCTCGCCACCACCGGCGCCGTTGAGCAGATACAACGTGGGCCGTGGGGCGCTCGTGTCGGCGGGGAGGATCACCTCGAGTGGAATGTCGCGGCCCATCGCATCGGAGTGGACGCTGATGGTTACGTTGCGTGCCGGATCTGCGTTCGCGGGCAAAGGCGCAAACAGCAGTGGAACCAGTGAAATCGCCAGCGCCGCGGTGACGCGTCGACGGTAGGTTCGGATTCTCATCGGAGCGTCTCCCCAGGTGTGCGAGTCGGGTTCTCGAAGCGGATACCCGCTCGATACGCCCCGAACCGACCCATCCACACGCAACGGTTCGGGATCAACCGTGATCGTTTGCCTCGCGCAAACGGCCGGCGGCGACCATCATGGGAGGCATGCGCTCGATTTGGAAAGGCTCGATAGCCTTCGGTCTGGTCAACGTCCCGGTCAAGGTGTACTCGGCGACCGAGGACCACGACATCCGATTTCACCAGGTCCATGCAAAAGACGGTGGCCGCATCAAGTACAACCGTGTGTGTTCCGAGTGCGGAAACACGGTTCAGTTCGCGGACATCGACAAGGCGTACGACTCGGAAGACGGATCGCGCGTCATCTTGAGCGACGAGGACTTCAACAAACTCCCGGCTGCGGAGAAGCACGAGATTCCGGTGCTGGAATTCGTGCCGAACGATCAGATCGATCCGATCTTGTTCGAGAAGAGTTACTTCCTCGAGCCCGATTCGGCGTCGCCGAAGGCGTACGTCCTGCTTTCGACTGTGCTCACCGAGAGTGATCGAACGGCACTGGTGCATTTCACGCTGCGACAGAAGACGCGCCTGGCCGCGATGCGCGCTCGCGATGGTGTTCTGGTGATCCAGACCTTGCTGTGGCCCGACGAAGTTCGTGCAGCAGAGTTCCCTTCCCTCGACGACGTGGAGAAGCCGAAGGCGAAGGAACTGAAGATGGCGCAGACGCTGGTCGAGAGCATGGCGGGCGATTTCGATCCGACCGAGTTCACCGACGACTACCAGCTCCAACTGCGGCAGTTGCTCGACGAGATGATCGAGAACGGCGGCAAGAAGGTCATCCCCGCCGCCGAGGTCGACCAGGAGGGCACCGATGCGGAGGTGGTCGACCTGGTTGCCGCACTGCAGCGCAGTGTGGACGAAGCGAAGTCGAACGCCTCCAAGGCCGGCTCGTCGAAGTCGACTACACCGAGGAAGAAACGAGCCTGAGTCAGCCGCGCACGTCTTGGATCTCGATCAGAGCGTCCAACTCTGCGTCGACGTCCGGGGCCGCGTGACGACCCGTTCCGACCGCAAGGTTGATCACGGGTCCGATCGCCTCCAGACCTGCCTCGGTGAACATTTCGGCGTGTGACGTGGGCACCGGACGGTCGATGATCACCCCGGAGACGAACGGTCGCCACGCCGACGCGGTTCGCAGCGGGTCGAAGGTGTCGGCGTGTGCCGAGAAGAACAGCAGATCGCCCACGAACTTGCCCGGGCGGTATCGGTGAGCCAGTTCGGCGCCGGCGGAGTATTCCTCGAACAGTCGCTCGATCCGATCGCGCGAGACCAAGGGGTGATCGCCGATGGTTTCACGCAAGAGTGCTTCGGCGTCCTCGGGTGTCAGATCACGCTCGCCGGTGTCCGGGACCGAGATCCCCAACCCGCCGATCAGTTCGGCGAGAGAAGGCTGCGCGCCTGCCATCGTCGGGTCTTCGAGAACGAAGCTGTCGAGCAGAATCAGGTCGGCGACGCTCTCACCCGCGGCTTGCAACTGCACCGCCGCCGCGTGAGCGATCAATCCGCCGATCGACCACCCCAGCAGGTGATACGGACCGTGCGGCTGAACTCCGCGAATTTCCTCGACGTACCGCGCCGCGAAGTCCTCGATCAGCTCCGCCCGAAATTCGGAGTCCGTCAGGACCGGCGACTGCAGGCCGTAGAGCGGCCGGCTGGAGTCGACGTAGCGATCGAGCGCTCCGTAGCACCAGGCCAATCCGATGGCCGGATGGATGCAGAACAGTGGCTCGGCGCGGCCTTCCGGACGTAGTGGCAGGACTACCGCAAGTGCGGAGGTATCCGCGTCACTTGTCACAACTGTTGCCTCGAGTTCGAAGAGTCTGCGCGCCAATGCCTCCGGAGTCGGGTCGGAGAATATCCACGCGACGGGGACGGTCATGCTGGTGCGTTCTTTGATGGCAGCGACCAAACGCGTTGCCATGAGTGAGTTGCCGCCGAGTTCGAAGAAACTCGAATCGGCGTACGTGTCTACGTCGGCCAGATCGAGTACCTCTGCGAAAGCAGCGCAGATCGCGATCTCGTCGCTGCCTTCCGGACTGCGTCCACTCGGCGACTCCCAGTTGGGAGCAGGCAGAGCGCTGCGATCGAGCTTGCCCGCCGGTGTGGTCGGGACTGCGCCGATCACGACAACAGCGGACGGGATCATGTGCGCAGGCAGCGATATACCTGCGTGACGGCGCAGCGCGGCGGCGTCGAAGTCCGCATGTGCCGGGACGACGTACGCGACGATCCGAGCGTCGACGCCCTCCCCGACGACGACGCTGACAGCCGAATGCACGGACGCTTCCGCTGCCAGCACCGCGTCGATTTCTCCGAGTTCGATTCGGAACCCTCGGATCTTGACCTGGTGGTCTGCGCGTCCGAGGTAGATCAGTGCCCCTGAGCGATCTTCGCGCACAAGATCCCCGGTGCGGTACATCCGAGCGCCTTCGGGTCCATGCGGGTCGGCGACGAAGCGCGCGGCTGTGAGTGCGGGGTTGCCGAGGTACCCGCGGGCGAGACCGTCGCCGCTGACGTAGAGCTCACCGACGACCTGGCCGGGAACCGAGTGCAGTCGGGAATCGAGAATCATCGCGTCCACGCCGCGGATCGGGCCGCCGATCGTCACAGGCTCCCCCGCGACCAGCGAATCACTGATGGTGACTGCGACGGTGGCCTCGGTCGGGCCGTACGCGTTGAACATTCGGCGCCCCGGTGCCCACCGAGATACGAGGTCGGCGGAACAGGCGTCGCCGCCGACGACGACGGCTTCGAGATGGTCGAGCCCGGCGGGATCGACAGTCGCCAAGGCGGCTGGAGTCACGAAAGCATGGGTGATCGTCTGCTCGTCGAGCAGTTCGTGCAATTCGACACCGCCGAGAACTGTCGGCGGCGCTATCACCATCGTTGCGCCGGCGCCGAAAGCCAGAAGGAGCTCGAGAACCGACGCGTCGAAGCTCGTCGAGGCGAAGCTCAGAGCGCGAGAGTGCGCGGTGACGCCGAAACGCTCCCGCTGTTCGTCGGCAAACGCTGCCAGTCCCGCGTGAGTGACCAACACGCCCTTGGGTTTTCCTGTCGAGCCCGAGGTGTAGATCAAGTAGGCCGGGTTGTCGAACTCGAGTGGCGCGTCCGGCAGTGTCTCGGAATGGACTGCCTCGATTTCGGTGGTGAATTCGATCGCATCCAACTCGATCCACGATGTGACGCCAGGAAGGTCGGCCGCATACTCGCCCCTGGTGATACCGAGTACCGCTCCACTGTCGGTGAGCATGTGCTCGATCCGCTCGGCGGGGTACGCCGGATCCACGGGAAGAAACACTCCGCCGGCTTTCGCTACGGCCCAGAGCGCGATCACATAGTCGGCCGACCTCGGAAGCGCCAGTGCCACCATCATTTCCGGCGCTATTCCGCGAGCGATCAACGCAAACGCCATAGCGTCGGAGCGTCGGTCGAGTTCGCCGTACGTGAGCGTGACGGATGTGGCGACGTCGACGATTGCCGGGGCGTGCGGATCGGCAGCGCCGCGAAGCAGCAACTCCGGCAGGGTCAAAGCATCGCCGGCCGGACGTCCGGGCAACGCACGCAGGCCACGTCCCGCAAGATCCACGTCACCGACGACGGCCGAGGGCTGGGCAGTCAGTGTCTCGACGATCGTTTCCAGCATCACTGCAAACGACTCCGCCGTATCGGTGTCGAAGAGATCCTTCGCGTAGGTGAGGGAGGCCTCGTAGCCGCCGCCTTCCTCCGCGGTCTGTTCGACAACGGTGAACTGCAGGTCGTACTTGGCGATGTCCGGTGTGATCTCGTGGGCACGAACGGCAAGTCCAGGCAGGTCCCACGTCGTCGGGTGGGCGCCGTGGAACGAGATCATCGTCTGGAACACCGGATGACGGTCGGTACTCCGGGTCGGCGCCACCACGTCCACGACCTGCTCGAACGGAATGTCCGCGTGGGCGAAGGCGTCGAGATCGACGGAGCGGACAGTACGCAGAACGTCGACGAACGTCGACCCGGGGTCGACCGTCGTGCGCAGTCCCACCGTGCCCACGAACATTCCCACGAGGTCGTCGAGAACTCGGTGTCCTCGCCCGGCGACCGGAGATCCGATCACGATGTCGGTGCTTCGACTCAGCCTGGACAGCAGGACGGCATAGGCAGCGTGCAGCACCATGAACGGCGTCGCCGCATTGGCTCCGGCAACCGCCTCGACCGCGATCCGGGTGTGCGCCGGAAGCGAGACCGCGGTGTGGGCACCGCTCAACGACTGGGTGAGCGGACGCGCTCGATCGCTCGGAAGGTCGATCAATTCAGGTGCGCCCCGCAACGTCTCCCGCCAATACGACGCCTGTGCCCCGAGCACGCTCGCGGATTCGTTCACCGCGCCCAGCGCTTCCCGCTGCCAGATCGCGAAGTCCGCGTAATGCACCTCGAGCGCGGTGAACTCGGGAGCGTGTCCCGAACTTCTCGCGACGTAGGCGGTGAGCACGTCCTTCATCAACGGCGCGATCGACCATCCGTCCGCCGCGATGTGGTGGATCACGATGACAAGTGTGTGGTGCTGCGGCGTCGATTCGAGCAGGAGCGCGCGAACGGGAGCTTGGGTCGTGATGTCGAATCCACGCGACGCGAATTCTCTGGCGAGCTCTGCCGGTTCACGGGTGTCCGCATTTCCGTACTCGAGCGAGGTGAATGCATCCTGGATCACCTGGTGTGGACCGGTGCCGGAGTCGGGGAACACCGTGCGCAGGATTTCGTGCCTTTCGATCACGTCGAGGACCGCAGCTTCGAGGGCCGGCACGTCGAGTGCACCGTCGAGGGAGATCGCAGCAGGGACGTTGTACGCGGGTGAGCCGGGATCCATCTGGTTGAGGAACCAGATGCGTGCTTGCGCGTAGGACAGCGGAATTCGCTCGGGGCGGTCTACGGCGGTGATCCGTGGAAGCGCCTTCGCCCCGGCGGATGTGTCGAGCGCGGTGGCAAGTTCCCAAATTTCGGGGTGCTCGAACAGCATTCGGACAGGCACCTGCCTGCCCAACGACTCGCCGAGTCGCTGGGCCAGTCTGGTGGCGAGCAGTGAGTTGCCACCGAGTTCGAAGAAACTGTCCGACGCACTGATCTGTTCGATACCCAGCAGTTCCGCCACGACGCCGGCAACCTGGAGTTCGGTCGCGGTCGTCAGCGGCTCGACACTTCGCTCGGACGAACGCAGTGTCGGCGCCGGCAGCGCCGATCGGTCGAGCTTCCCGACGGGGGTCAGCGGTACGTGATCGATCGGGGTGATCGCCGACGGCACCATGAAGGCGGGCAGTGAGCGGCGCGTATGGCTCAGCAACTCGTCCATCTCGACCGCATCGGCGCCGAGCACTACGTACGACGCCAACATCGTCTCACCGGAAGCTGCGTCGACGCCCACGGTGACCGCGAACTCGACGCCGGGGTAAGTGCTGAGGACGGAGTCGATCTCGCCCAGTTCGATGCGGAATCCGCGCACTTTCACCTGGTGATCGGAGCGTCCAACGTATTCGATCGTCTCGAGCGGCGTCCACCGAACCAAGTCACCGGTCCGGTACATGCGGGTGCCGGCCGGGCCGAACGGCGCTGCCACGAATCGCGTCGCCGTCAAGGCGGGTTGGTCGAGGTAGCCGCGGGCAAGTCCCAGGCCGGCGATGTAGAGCTCACCGGTGACCCCGACGGGTACCGGCTGAGCCGAGCCGTCGAGAATTACCGCGGACACGCCGCGGACGGGCCCGCCGATGGTCACGGTCTCCCCCACGCTCAAGGCATCACTGATGCAGACCATGACGGTGGTTTCCGTCGGCCCGTAGCCGTTGAACAATCGGCGACCCGGTGCCCACTTGCGGACCAGTTCGGGTGGGCATGCCTCGCCGCCGACAACGATCGACTGCAGGACGTCCAGCCCGGTGGGATCGACCGAGGCCAGCGCTGCCGGTGTGATGAACGCGTGGGTCACCTGGTGATCGGTGACCAATTCGGCTAGGTCCTGGCCGCCGTAGACGTCGGGAGAGGCGATCACCATCGTCGCGCCTTCACCGACTGCGAGCAGCAGTTCGAGGATGGACGCGTCGAAGCTCGGTGAGGAGAAGTGCAGCGTCCGCGACTGCGCCGAGATGCCGTAACGCGCCGTCTGCTCGGCCGCCAATGCGCTCAGGCCACGATGAGTGACGCTGACGCCCTTGGGCTTTCCCGTCGATCCGGAGGTGTAGATGATGTAGGCGAGGTTGTCGATTCGGATCGGCGCGGCCGGAACCGGCTGCCCGACACCGTCGCCGTAGATGTCGTCCATCGTCATCCACGGAACCGGGCGGGGCAGTGATTCGATCACCGCTTCTGTGGTCACTCCGCGCGTGGCTCCGGAGTCGGTGAGCATGTGCAGAATGCGATCGGCGGGGTATCGCGGATCGACCGGAACAAACGCGGCGCCAGTCAAGGAAACGCCCCACAAGGCGACGATCGAGTCGATCGAGCGCGGAATCGCGATCGCCACAATGTCTTCGGCACCGATCCCTTCCGTGGTCAGACGGCGGGCAAGCGCCGATGCACGGGCGAAGAGATCTCGGTAGAGCACGGTGGTGTCACCGGATCGAAGGGCCACCGAATCGCCTGAAAGGTTGGCGGTCCGCGTCAAAATTTCGGCCAAGGTACGCGAGGCCGTCCACGCCGGACCTCGAACCGGCATCAGCGACGCCCGCTCGAGGGTGCTGAGGAATTCGATGTCGTCGATCGCCGTGTCCGGTTCGGCGGCGACGGCGCGGGCCACCGACTCCACACGAGCGGCGATCGATTCTGCGGTGGAAATGTCGAAGAGCGCCTCGGCAAACCTGAGCGACCCGGTGATCTCCGTGTTCTCGGAATCGCCGGCCAGCAGGGTGAACTCGAGGTCGAATTTCGCGACGGACGGTTCGAGTGGCTGCGCCTCGAGATGCGCGTCGTGGACCGTGACCTGCGGCGAGACCATATTCTGGTGGAACGACAGCATGACCTGAAACAGTGGGTGGCGCGTGGTGGACCGGTCGAGGTCGAGGGCGTCGACCAGCACCTCGAAGGGCAGCTCGGGGTGCGCGAAGGCGGCAAGGTCGCGTTCACGGACGACCTCGAGCAAAGAGGTGAAGGGCGCTCGGTGATCGACCGGTGTGCGAAGCGGTACCGAATTGACGAACATCCCGATCAGGGAATCCAGTTCGGGTCGCCCGCGGCCCGCTACCGGAGTCCCGATCACCACGTCGTCGGTTGCACCGAGACGGGCGAGAACAACCGCCAAGATCGCGTGTACGACCATGAATTGCGTCATGCCACTGCGCCGCGCCAGGGCGCCGAGTCGCTCCGCCGTCGCCGCGTCGATGACGATCGGCACCGATCCGACGGCGGTCGTGGTGACAGATCCGCGTGGGCGATCCACCGGTAGCAGTACCTCGTCCGGGGCGCCAGCCATGGCAGCTGTCCAGAACGTCAGCTCGCGGGCAACCAGAGACTCCGGATCGTTGATCTGTCCGAGCGAGTCTTGCTGCCACAGCGCGTAATCGGCGTACTGCACGTCGAGCGGCGTGAAAACCGGTGCATCTCCGACAGAGCGCGCCGAGTACGCCGCGATGAAATCTGCGGCAAAAGGAGTCAGCGACCAGCCGTCGAAGGCAATGTGGTGGATGACGACGACCAGTACGTGAGCGTCGGCGTCCACGCGCACGAGCAGTGCCCGAATCGGCAGATCCGAACCAAGATCGAACCCCCGCGCCGCAAACTCCCTCGTCGCCGCGTCGATACCTTCGGAGCCGCAGTAGCGCTCGACGGAGAACTGCATGTCGGAAAGCGCTCGGATGACCTGGCTCGGCCCGTCCGCGCTGTCGACGTAGATCGTTCGAAGTACCTCGTGGCGTGCGATGACGTCCGCAAGCGCCTCCTCGAGTGCATCGCCGTGGAGGTCGCCGGTGATGCGGATCGCGAACGGAATGTTGTAGACCGAGGACTGCGGATCGAAGCGATTGACGAACCACAGGCGCTGTTGCGCTGCGGAGAGCGGTAGGCGGTCAGGGCGAGCACCGGCGCTCAGGGCAGGTCGATCGTCTGACTCTTCGGCGCTCGCCGCCAGACGCGCAGCGAGAGCTTCGACGGTCGGTGATTCGAAGATCGAGCGAACGTCCACCGTGAGTCCCGTCGCTGCGCTCAACCGCGCGGACACCTGCGTCGCGACGAGCGAGTTGCCCCCGAGATCGAAGAAGCTGTCTCCGGCCCGGACCTCGGGCACGTCGAGCAGTGAAGCGAACACGTCGGCAACGGTTCGTTCGAGTCCGGCCTCGGGTTCACGGCCCGTTCCGAGGATTTCGCGCGGTATCGGCGTCGGCAACGCTCTGCGATCGAGTTTGCCGACCGGAGTCAACGGAATGGCGTCGATCGGGGTGATCGACGACGGAATCATGTACCGCGGTAGCGTGTCGGCGAGTCCCACGAACAGCGACTCGATATCAGCGTCGCCGCTCAGCAACACGTACGACGCCAGAGTGGTACCCGCGGCGGATTCGACGGGAATCGTCGTGGCGAACTGGACGAGAGGGGAATCCATCAGAGCAGCGTCGATCTCGCCGAGTTCGATGCGGAACCCGCGGATCTTGAGCTGATGATCGCTGCGGCCCACGTAGCGAAGGGTCAGGTCCTTGGTCCAGCGGACCAGGTCACCGGTTCGGTACATCCGGGCACCGGGCGTCGAGTACGGATGCGCGACAAACCGATCCGACGTCAGCGCGGGACGAAGGTGGTAACCACGTGCAAGGCCCGGCCCACCGATGTACAGCTCGCCGACGCCGCCGATCGGGACCGGTTGCAGCCGAGAGTCGAGCACCACGGCGTCGATTCCGCGGATGGGACCGCCGATGGTGATCGGCTCCCCCGGTGAGAGTGGGTCACTGATGGCAACCATGACAGTGGTTTCGGTCGGACCGTATCCGTTGTGCAGTCTGCGCCCGTTGCCCCAGCTCGAGACCAATTCCGGCGTGCACACGTCGCCGCCGACGACTACGCATTCCAGTGACGTCACGCCCGCCGGATCGACGGTCGCCAGCGCAGCCGGAGTGATGAAGGCATGAGTGACCTCGCGGCTTCGGAGGAACTCGCTCAACGCCTCCCCTCCGTAGATGTCGGGAGGGGCGATCACCATCGTCGCGCCGGTCGAACCGGCGAGCAGTAGCTCGAGTACGGCGCCGTCGAAGCTCGGTGACGCAAAATGCAGAGTTCGCGACCCGGCGGTGATCCGGTACCGATCCTGTTGTTCGCGAGCAAGATTGGCCAAACCCGCGTGAGTGACGACGGTGCCCTTCGGCACTCCGGTCGAGCCGGACGTGTAGATGACGTACGCAGCCGACGCCGCAGTGATCGACGCTGTTCTGTCAGCGTCGTCGATGGCAGCGTCGGAGTAGGCGGCACATTCTGCAACCGTGTCCGCGTCGCCGAGGTCGATCCAGACTGCGACGTTCCCACCGACTGCCGGACCAGCCGCAACCTCGGCGGACCGAATTCCGATCCGCACACCCGAATCCTCGAGCATGTGCGCAACTCGATCTGCGGGATAACGGGGATCGACCGGGACGAAAACGCCACCGGCTTTGGTGACCGACCAGACTGCGAGCACGGAGTCGACCGATCGGGCGACGGCCAGTGCGACCGGTGTCTCGGGGCCGACTCCCAGGTCCATGAGGTATCGAGCGATCCGATTCGATCGACGCTCCAGCTCCCCGTACGAGAGTGAGCGCTCGGAGTCTTCGAGGGCGATCGCGTCGGGATACGTCCTCGCGGTATCCCCGAGGATCTGCGCCAGCGTCGATTCGCCCACCGAAGCCACGCCGCGCCGCGGCAATATCGTGGCACTCTCCCGGGATCCGAGTACACGAAGATCACCAACCGGTGCAGTCGGTTCCGACACTGCCGATTCCACGAGGGTCACGAAGTTTCGCGCCAAGGATTCGACGGTCGCGTTGTCGAACAGGTCGGTGGAATAGGTGAACGTGGCATCGATTCCAGCTGCGGTCCCGGACTCGTGACGTTCGGTGACGGTGAGCTCGAGGTCGAACTTGGTCAGCCCCGTCTCGACTGCCCGCGCCGTCATCGACACCCCGGCCAGTTCGGCAGTGTGGGTGGTGGCTATCCGCGAGGTGATGGCCGCTTGAAAGACCGGGTGGTGCGCAGGCGAGCGGTCCAGTTCGAGCGCGTCCACGACGACGTCGAAAGGCACGTCCGCATTGTCGAAGGCATCCACGTCGACGGCCCTGACCTGTGACAGGTGTGCGGCAAACGTTACGTCCCGATCGACGACGGTCCGCAGGGCAAGAGTGTTGACGAACATGCCGACGAGCAGATCGAGAGATCTGTCCCCTCGCCCGGCCACCGGTGTTCCGATGACGATGTCGTCCGTGCCGCTGTACCTGGCCAGAAGCAGGGCGAAGCACGCGTGCAGGGCGATGAACGGCGTGGCGTCGTGATCGGCGGCAAGTACAACGAGCTTCTGATGCGTGGAAGCGCCGATTCTGATGTCGACTCCGGCTCCGCGCATGGTCGGGTCGAGTGCGCGCGGACGGTCCGTCGGCAGGTGGAGTTGCTCGGGTGCTCCTGCCAGCTGCCGCTTCCAGAACGTGATCTGTGAGTGGGCAAGCGATTCGGTGGATGCCGTGTCCCCGAGGTGTTCTCGGTGCCAGAGCGTGTAGTCGGCGTACTGCACTGGAAGCGGTGCCCACTGCGGGCTGTTGCCGCCGACGCGAGCGGCGTAAGCGCCGGTGAGATCAGCAGCCAACGGGGCGAGTGACCAACCGTCGGCCACCATGTGATGCAGAACCACTACGAGGACAGCTTCCTCCTCATCGCCTTCCTTCTCGGCGGCGACAGTGATCAGCAGGTAGCGCACCGGACGTTCGCGGACCAGATCGAAACCGGCCGAAGAGAATTCGAAGATCACTCTCTCGAGGCTTCCGCGTTCCACGTCGATCGACTCGAGCCCTGCGATCCCCTCGCCCAGGCCCAGAACCTTCTGCGTCGCGTTGTCACCGACCTGAGGAAACACGGTGCGTAGTGACTCGTGACGTGTCACGACGTCCACGATCGCGGCACTGAGTGCGTCGGGATCGACGGCGCCGCGCAACGACACCGCCAGTGGAATGTTGTACGCACCTGATTCCGGTGCCACGCGGTTCAGGAACCACAGTCGCTGCTGCGCGGGAGCGAGAGGCAGTACAGCCGGCCGGGCCACGACCTGAATACCGTCGGCGTCCGGGGTCTGTGCCGCACGCTCGATCGTCGCCGCGATCCCAGACACCGTGGGATGGTCGAAGAGTGCACGCAGCGGCATTTTAACCCCGGTGGCTTCGGTCAAGCGCGCTACCGCCGTCGTCGCTACCAGCGAGTTTCCGCCCAGATGGAAGAAATTATCGTCGAGTCCGAGCGGTCCACTACTCAGGATGTCAGCCAGAACCGCCGCAACCTTGCCCTCGGTCGGGGTCGTCGGGGGTCGGAAGACCTTGGTGGAGGCCAGGATAGGCGAAGGCAGCGCACGCCGGTCCAGTTTTCCGTTGGTGGTCAACGGAATCGAATCGAGGACCATGAAGGCATCGGGAACCATGTAGGTCGGGAGGGCTTCGGCGGCGTGAGCTCGGAGGGCTTCGGCGTCCACGACGTCGGAAGCGGTCACATAGGTCACGAGAGCGCCGCCCGCCGGCGTCGGAGCCACGACGGTCACGGCATCGTCGATTCCCGGCGCGCTGAGGATGACGGAGTCGATTTCGCCGAGTTCGATCCGGAATCCGCGGATCTTGACCTGCGCGTCGCCGCGTCCGAGGTACTCGAGTTGTCCGGGCGCAATCCATCGTGCGCGGTCGCCGGACCGGTACAACCGTCGTCCGCCGGCATTGAACGGATCGGCGACGAACCGGCCCGCGGTGAGGTCTGGACGGCCCAGATAGCCACGGGCGAGTTGACCGCCCGCGACATAGATCTCCCCCGCGATCCCCACCGGGACCGGGGAGAGATGCTCGTCGAGCAGGTACACACGAAGTCCGTCGATCGCGTCACCGATCCGGCTGCCGGTCAGCGCACTCGCGCTCGCCCGGTCGAGTTCGAGATGGGTGACGTGCACCGTCGTCTCGGTGATGCCGTACATGTTGACGAGTGCAGGCGCGGATTCCGTGTGACTTTCGTACCCCGGGTGATTGTCGTACCAGCGCCCGAGTCGACGCAGGTCCAAGGCTTCGCCACCGAAGATCACGTACCGGAGCCGGGTCTCCGAATCGGCCCGAAGGTCGGCTTCGATGTACTGGTAGAAGGCCGAGGGCGTCTGATTGAGCACGGTGACGCCTTCTGCGGCGACCAGCGCCCGGAAGGCGTCAGGGTCGCGTGATACCTCGTGATCGACCAGGACCAGCGTTCCGCCGTGGAGCAGCGCGCCCCACAGTTCCCAGACCGAGAAGTCGAAGGCGAACGAGTGGAACATCGTCCACACGTCGTTGCCGTCGAATCCGAATTCGACGTGCGTGTTCTCGAACAATCGCACCACAGTGGCGTGGGTGACGGAGACACCTTTGGGTCGGCCCGTCGACCCCGAGGTGTAGATCACGTACGCCAGATTGTCGGCTCCGTGTCCGCGCGGGCGCTCATCGGTTTCCAGACTCTCACCGGAGTATTCGTCGGATTCGACGCCGACGACCACCACGTCAGAGTTCGGGAAGGCGGAGTTCGGGAAAGTGGAATCGGAGATGACGCACACCGGTTGCGCATCCTCGACCACGTATGCCAAACGCTCGGCGGGGTGTGCACGATCGAGTGGGAGGTATCCGCCGCCGGCCTTCACTACCGCGACAGCGGCAACGATCATGTCCACGGATTTCGGCAGCATGATTCCGACCAACGACTCGGATTGCACGCCATGATCGACGAGCTTGCGCGCCAACTGATTCGATCGTCGATCGAGTTCGCGGTACGACACGCGCTCGCTGCCCGCGACAACGGCGATCGCTTCCGGGGTCGCCCGAATGCGGTCGGAAAGGATCTCGGAGAGCGTTCGGACCGGGGTAATCGGCAGAACGGGCGGCACCAGCGCCTGGCGCGCCTCCGGGCGCAGTAGATCCACTGAGCCGAGCGCCGAGTGCGGAGTACCGACCATCGCGGTCAAGATTCGTAGATAACGGTCGGCGAGGTCCTCGGCTTGCTTCTTCGTGCCGAGCCAATCCAGAACACCGGAGATCGGCTGATCGAAATCGGCATGCTCACCAGTCGGAATCGCCAGGGAGACAAACAGTTCCGGCACGGTGGCCAGATCCGATCCGATAGGCGCACCGACCATGAGCCCCGGAAATCTCGGGTGAGCATCCAGCGGCTCCTCGAAACAGACCATCGCCCGGAACAACGGGCCCGTCTCGACCCAGCGGCCGTCACCGAGTGCGGCGGTCACCGAAGACAGAAGAATGTCTGCGTGTTCGAGAGCTTCGATTGCGACGGTGTCCACCGCACCGACCAGGTCGGTGAGCGTCATGGTGTTCGACACCGTCGAGCGAAGCACCAACTGGTTGGCGAACATCGAGACGAAATCGTCCGGATTGGAGGCGCCGTACCCTCGGACCGAGACGCCGATCGACACCTCGTCGGCCGAACCGACGCGGCGCAGCAGTCCGGCCATCGCAGACTGGAACAGCACGAACAGACTCGTGTTCATCGTCGTCGCCATCGTCTCGAGGCTCCGGCAGAGGCCTGCCTCGATCTCGAGGGGCGTGGACGTTCGACCGGATCCGGCGACGACCGGCAAACCCAGTTCCTCGGCGGGGTTCGACAAGGTCGCAGACCAGTACTCGACGTTGCGGGCGTGTTGAACTTCGGCGATCCATTTACCCGCGGCGTCGGGGTCGATATCCATCAATCGAGTTCCCGATTCCGCAGCGCAGAACAAGTCGAGGAACTCGAGGAAACGCCGGTGGTGACGCGAGATGTCCTCGTTGGTGTACAGGTCTGGATTCGCGGCGAAGTCGATCTGGATCTCTTCGGCTGCGGAAGTCTGATAGACGTTGACGGAGAGGTCTTCGATCGGCCCGGTCGAGATCACGTTCAGTTCGCCGTGCGCGTCCCCGAGAGTGATTCCGGAATGGAACAGCATGAGGTTGATCAACGGCCCGTGGAAGCCTCGTCCGTCGGCGATGCTGTGATCACCGGCGTTGAGGTCGCGTCGTAGGTCCTCGTGGCGGTATTTCTGATGACGCAGTGCGCCGGTGAGTTCGATCTTCACCTCGTGCAGCAAGTCCCCGACCGCGAAATGCGGATCGACGCTCGCACGTATCGGGACGACGTTCGACATCATTCCGCCGGACCTGCGAGCAGCTTTTGTCGTCCGCCCCGAGACCGGCAGGCTGAGGACCACGTCGCGGGTCCCGGTGGCCCGGGCGAGGTAAGCCGCCAGAGCACCGATCACCACTGACGACGTCGTCACATCGTGGGCGGCGGCCAGCCGTTCGAGGGAGCTCCGCAGTTCCGTAGGTACCGTCGCCGACCGTAGGCGAGACCATGCCTGCGACGGAGCAGTCGAGGACGCGAGCGAGGTTCCGCCCGGTTTGTCGGCCATCTTGGTGTTCCAGTAGTCGCGATCGCGCTCCCACCGCGTGGAGCCCAGATAGTCGGCCTCTGCCTTCACCAACGATTGGAGGGGGGCAGTTACCGCTGGGGGAACTGGCAGATCGCGCACCACAGCGGTGTAGATCTCGGCTGTGCGGTTCATCATCGACATCGCGCCGAAACCGTCGAGCGCCACATGATGAATACGGCTGTACCAGTAGTAATGGTCGTCGCGAAGCACCAGGACTGCCAGCCTGACCAGGCGATCGGTGAACGGATCGATGGCAGCAGTGTGCTCTCTGCGCATCCATTCCTGCGCTGCAGATTCCGGATCCGATTCGGCGCGAAGATCGACCACGTCGAGGGAGTCGTCCATGTCGAGATCGAGCCACTGACGCGCAACCCCGTCCACCTCGACCAGGCGCAGATATCCGGAGCCGATCTCACGGCCGGTCTGTTTGCTGGCAGCGGTCAGCAGCTCGATGTCGAGTGGGCCGTCCACGTCCACGTACTGAGCGATGCTGACGGGAATCTCGGGTCGAAGCTGTTGTGCGACAAGCAGGGAAAGTTGCGCGGCAGAAAGAGGGAAGGTGAGTTCGTCGTCCGGACGAGCTGCGGAAACGATTCCTCGGTCGGGACTGCCATCCACACGAATCTCCCTCTTACAACTTGATCATGATGCAAACAGGTATATGCGTCCGCTGGACGCTTCGAACTGATCGGGGCACTTCGAAAATGAGACGAATACTTTGGAAAGCTCGGGTGGAAACTGGCAAATCGCCCGCCGGAGATCACATCGTGACAATCAGCTGCGATGTTACCGATCAGTCAGCTTCCAGCAAATATTCATCAAACAACCATTTGGGACTATTGTCCTGAATATCATGGCTAAAACGGCCCTATATAACAAACCGAAGCGCCGGTACCCGACGAACGGGCACCGACGCTCCGGTGAAATGTATTCAGTTGATCGTGCCGAGGTTGCTTGTCAGACCGTGAAGCCGAGTGCGCGAAGTTGCTCGCGTCCGTCTTCGGTGATCTTGTCCGGTCCCCACGGCGGCAACCACACCCAGTTGATCTTCATGTCGGTACACAGATCGCTACGCACAAGTGCGCCGCGTGCCTGGTCCTCGATCACGTCGGTCAACGGGCACGCCGCCGACGTCAAAGTCATGTCGATCGTGACGACACCGTCGTCTTCGAAGAGTCCGTAGACCAAGCCGAGATCGACGACGTTGATTCCCAGTTCGGGGTCGACGACGTCGCGCATCGCTTCTTCGAGTTCGTCGAGTCGCTCAGGCGACGGGACAGTGCCACTGCCCTGTGCGCCACCGAATTCCGCAGTGGAATCGGGATTCGGATTCACCGGAGCGCCGACCTCGGCGTCCTGCACTGGTTGTGTCTCGGTCATGATCCCTGTCCTTCAGTAGTGTCGACCAATTCACTGCTGCTGTCCGCCGTCGTCACAGCACTGCCGTCGACAATCTGGACTACAGCATCCTTGAATGCCATCCATCCGAGCAAGGCGCACTTCACGCGTGCCGGATACTTCGAGACACCGACGAACGCGATGCCGTCGCCGAGAACGTCCTCGTCCCCCTCGACGGTGCCCCGACTGCTCACCATCTCGTTGAACGCCGTCACCGTCTTCAGTGCGTCGGTGACCTGCATCCCGATGACGAGGTCGTTGAGCACCGACGTCGACGCCTGGCTGATCGAACAACCCTGACCGTCGTACGAGACGTCGGAGACCGTTCCGTCCTCGGAGATCTGGACGCGCAACGTCACCTCGTCGCCACACGTCGGGTTGACGTGGTGCACCTCGGCGCCGAACGGCTCACGGAGTCCGCGGCCGTGCGGATGTTTGTAGTGATCGAGGATCACTTCCTGATACATCTGCTCCATGCGCATGATTCAGTTCAACTCCCCTGCGACACCGAAAAATTCCTGCGCACGCTTGATCGCGGCAACGAGAACATCGATTTCCGCGGTGGTGTTGTAGAGCGCAAACGACGCACGGGCCGTCGCAGCGACACCGAACTTACGATGCAGCGGCCACGCACAATGGTGTCCGACGCGAATCGCGACGCCCTCGTCGTCGAGGATCTGTCCGAGGTCGTGGGCGTGAATACCGTCCACGACAAAGGAAATCGCTCCGCCGCGGTTCTCGGACGTCTGTGGTCCGATGATGCGCAGACCTTCGATCGCCGACAACTTTTCGAGAGCAGCCTCCACCAACACGTGCTCGTGCGCAGCGACGGCGTCCATCCCGAAGGTGTTCAGGTAATCCACGGCAGCGCCCAGTCCGACCACCTGTGAGGTCATCGGTACGCCGGCTTCGAAACGCTGAGGCGGTGGCGCGTAAGTGCTGACCTCCATGGTGACCGTCTCGATCATCGAGCCACCGGTGATGAACGGAGGCATCGCTGCCAGCAGTTCACGACGGCCGTAGAGAACTCCGACCCCCGAAGGGCCGAGCATCTTGTGACCGGAGAACGCCGCGTAGTCCACTCCCAGTTCGTGGAAGTCGACCGCCATGTGAGGCACCGACTGGCACGCGTCGAGCACGACGAGTGCACCGACGGCGCGTGCTCGTCGCACCAATTCCTCGACGGGCGCGATCGCGCCGGTCACGTTGGACTGGTGGGTGAACGAAACGACCTTCACCGCGTCCGTCAGCTCCAGCGAATCGAGATCGATCCGGCCGTCGTCGGTGACGCCGTACCACTTGAGCGTCGCACCGGTTCGGCGCGCAAGTTCCTGCCAGGGAACGAGGTTGGCGTGGTGTTCGAGTTCGGTGATGACGATTTCGTCGCCAGGACCGACGTGGCGGTCGAAGCGATCGTCACCGAGAACGTAGGTCACCAGATTGAGAGCCTCGGTGGCGTTCTTGGTGAACACCAACTCGTCCGATTCCGCACCCACGAAAGAAGCGATGGTGGCGCGAGCATTCTCGTACGCGTCCGTCGCCTCTTCTGCGAGCTGATGAGCACCCCGGTGTACTGCCGCGTTACACGTGGTCAGGAAGTCCCGTTCGGCATCGAGTACCTGGACCGGACGCTGCGAGGTAGCGCCGGAATCCAAGTACACCAAAGGTTTTCCGTCGCGCACGGTTCGCGCCAGGATCGGGAAGTCGGCCCGAACCGCTGTGACGTCGAGCTCGCGCACCGAGGTGGTCATCGTGATTACGCTCCCTGGGTAGCTGCGGTGTCCGCGGTGAAACGAACGTAGCCGTTGGTCTCGAGCTCGTCGGCCAGCTCCGGTCCACCGGACTCGACGATGCGGCCACCGACGAACACGTGAACGAAGTCGGGGTTGATGTAGCGCAGAATGCGCGTGTAGTGCGTGATCAGCAGAACGCCGCCGTTCTCGCGCTCCTTGTAGCGGTTGACGCCTTCCGAGACGGTGCGCAGAGCGTCGACGTCGAGGCCGGAGTCGGTCTCGTCGAGGATCGCGATCTTCGGCTTGAGCATGCCCAACTGCAGGATCTCGTGGCGCTTCTTCTCGCCACCGGAGAAGCCTTCGTTGACCGAGCGCTCGATGAACGAGGGATCGATCTCGAGCTCGCTGAGGGCTTCCTTGACTTCCTTGACCCAGTGGCGCAGCTTGGGAGCCTCGCCTCGCACGGCCGTAGCGGCGGTGCGCAGGAAGTTGGACATGGAAACGCCGGGAACCTCGACGGGGTACTGCATGGCCAGGAAGAGCCCGGCACGTGCACGCTCGTCGACGCTCATTGCGAGGACGTCTTCACCGTTGAGGGTGATGGAGCCGGACGTGACCTGGTACTTGGGGTGACCGGCGATGGCGTACGACAGAGTCGACTTGCCGGAGCCGTTGGGGCCCATGATCGCGTGGGTCTCCCCCGAGCGGACCGTCAGGTCGACGCCCTTGAGGATCTGGATGGGCTCGGCGTTGGCATCGGAGTTGGCGACCTCGACGTGCAGGTCACGAACCTCGAGGACCGAGGTGGTGGTGTTGTCACTGGTAGACATGAAATTCCTTCAAGATGAGGCGGGCGAGCGTAGCGACGGGGTGGTGTCGCAGGCGGGGCGGTCAGGAGCCGACGGCTGCGAGTTCGGCTTCGACTGCGGCTTCGAGGCGATCGCGCACCTCGGGAACAGCGATCTTGTTGATGATTTCGTGGAAGAACCCACGTACGACCAGACGACGAGCCTGATCCTCCGGGATACCACGAGCACGCAGGTAGAACAGCTGCTCGTCGTCGAAACGTCCCGTTGCACTTGCGTGGCCGGCCCCGACGATCTCACCGGTTTCGATTTCGAGGTTCGGAACCGAGTCGGCGCGGGCGCCGTCGGTCAGCACCAGGTTGCGGTTGAGCTCGAACGTGTCGGTGCCCTCCGCTGCGGCGCGGATGAGAACGTCGCCGATCCACACGGTGTGCGCGTCGGGCTTGCCGGATCCGGGATCTCCCTGAAGCGCACCCTTGTAGACCACGTTGGACTTGCAGTTGGGCTGCGAATGGTCCACCAGCAGACGCTGTTCCAGATGCTGGCCGGCGTCGGCGAAGTACAGGCCGAGCAGTTCGGCGTCGCCGCCCGGTCCGTCGTACTTGACGGTGGCGGACAGGCGAACCAGATCGCCGCCCAGGCTGATCGAGGTGTATCGAAGCACTGCGTCGCGGTTCAGGCGAGCGTGGTGTGACGTCACGTGAACCGCGTCGTCCGCCCAGTCCTGGATGGCCACCACGGTCAGCTGCGAACTGTCACCGAGAACGAATTCGATGTTCTCCGCGAAGGTTCCGCTGCCGCGCTGGTCGATCACGAACGTCGCCTTGGCGAACTGCGCCAGCCGAATCTGGGTGTGTCCGTAGGCGACGTTGTCGACTCCGGGGCCGGTCATGGTGACCACAACGGGCTTCTCGACCTCGACCTCGGCACCAACCGAGATGACCGTTGCCGTCTCGAAGCTCGAATACGCCTGCGCTGCAACGCGATCAGCGGGAACGCCGGCTTTGCCCAGACGTGCGTCGTCACGCCCGACGGTCTCGACGGTGATGTCGCTTCCGCCGTCGACCTCGACGGTGACCTGTCCGTTGGCGACGGCGCTGCCGTCGTGCAATCCCCGGAGGCGACGCAGCGGGGTGAACCGCCAGATCTCGTCACGTCCGCCGGGAACCTCGAAAGCATTGACGTCGAACGAGGAGAACTGCTCACCCTTGTTCGTGATGGGTGAGCCGGTGGCTGCACCCTTTACAGGAGCGGTCGGGTTCTCCCCGGCAACAGCTCCGATGACTCCGGTCTCTGGCGTGGTCACTAACCCACAGCCCCTTCCATCTGAAGTTCGATAAGGCGGTTGAGCTCGAGCGCGTACTCCATCGGGAGTTCCTTCGCGATGGGCTCGACGAATCCACGCACGATGGTGGCCATCGCCTCGTCCTCGGTCAGTCCGCGGCTCATCAGGTAGAAGAGCTGATCGTCACTGACCTTCGAAACGGTGGCCTCGTGACCCATGGTGACGTCGTCCTCGCGGATGTCGACGTACGGGTAGGTGTCGCTTCGGCTGATCTGGTCGACCAGCAGAGCGTCACACTTGACGGTCGACTTGGAGCCGTGGGCACCCTTGTTGACCTGCACCAGACCGCGGTACGACGCACGTCCACCACCACGGGCGACAGACTTGCTGATGATGGTCGAGGACGTGTGCGGCGCGAGGTGGAGCATCTTGGCGCCGGTGTCCTGGTGCTGGCCCTCGCCGGAGAACGCAACGGAGAGAACCTCACCGCGGGCGTACTCGCCCATCAGCCACACGGCCGGGTACTTCATGGTGACCTTGGAGCCGATGTTGCCGTCGACCCACTCCATGGATCCGCCTGCCTCGACCTTGGTGCGCTTGGTCACCAGGTTGTAGACGTTGTTGGACCAGTTCTGGATGGTCGTGTAGCGGCAGTGGCCGCCCTTCTTCACGATGATCTCGACGACGGCCGAGTGCAGTGAATCGGACTTGTAGATCGGCGCGGTGCAACCCTCGACGTAGTGCACGGAGGCATCTTCGTCGACGATGATCAGGGTGCGCTCGAACTGACCCATGTTCTCGGTGTTGATGCGGAAGTACGCCTGCAACGGGATGTCCACGTGGACTCCCGGCGGAACGTAGATGAACGAGCCACCGGACCACACGGCGGTGTTCAGCGCGGAGAACTTGTTGTCGCCGGCCGGGATGACCGATCCGAAGTACTCCTTGAACAGCTCCGGGTGCTGCTTGAGACCGGTGTCCGTGTCGAGGAAGATGACGCCCTGCTCCTCGAGGTCCTCACGGATCGAGTGGTAGACGACCTCGGACTCGTACTGAGCTGCGACGCCGGCAACGAGGCGCTGCTTCTCCGCCTCGGGGATGCCGAGCTTGTCGTACGTGTTCTTGATGTCCTCGGGCAGGTCTTCCCACGACTCGGCCTGCTTCTCGCTGGACCGGACGAAGTACTTGATGTTGTCGAAGTGAATACCTTCGAGGTCGCTGCCCCAGTTCGGCATCGGCTTCTTGTCGAAGGTGCGCAGCGCCTTGAGGCGGATGTCGAGCATCCACTCGGGCTCGCTCTTCTTGGCGGAGATGTCCCGCACGACAGCCTCGGACAACCCGCGCTGCGCGCTGGCTCCGGCTTCGTCGGAATCGGACCAGCCGTAGCCGTAATGACCGAGGGACGCGATGGTCTCTTCCTGCGTGAGCGGCTCGGTGCCTGCTGCCGCAGTGGTAGTCGCCTGGTCTGATGTGACGGTCATGCGAGCTCCTTCCGGAGTCTTGTTTCTTGACGGCTGCTCGGGCTCAGCGAGGGCTGGTCGCTGTGGTCGAGCAGTTCTGACTTTGAAGAACTAGCTGAAAAATCTCTATTCGAACGCTGCACGGTGGCAACGCTCTGTAGAACACTCTGGTCCGGTCATCTACTCCCGGTGGACACGAGGGGCACGTGCGTCGTGCAGGCGCAGTCACCGTTGGCGATGGTCGCCAGACGCTGAACATGAGTCCCGAGCAATTGCCGGAATGCTTGCTGCTCTGCCTCGCACAGTTCCGGAAACTCTTCTGCCACATGGGAAACCGGGCAATGGTGTTGGCAGATCTGCACGCCGTTGCCGACCGGCCGGGTCGACGCCGCGAACCCCACCGCGTTGAAGGCTTCGGCGATTGCGTCCGCTGTCGCCTCGACGTTGTCGACATCTGTCGGATCAGCCGGTTCGACGTCTCCGACGATCGCCTGAACCCGACGCTTGGCGAACTCCTCGATTGCCGCGTCTCCGCCGATTTCACGGAGTTGCCGCATCGCGGCTCCCGCCAGATCGTCGTAGGTGTGGCCGAGGCGGCCTCGGCCGGTCGCGGTGATCTGGAACTGCTTGGCGGGACGACCTCGTCCACGCTGACGCAGCGACGCCGCCGAAGCGGTTCGGGCTTCCCCGGACTCGATCAAAGCGTCCAAGTGACGTCGGACACCTGCGGCACTCAAACCGAGGCGCGTGCCGATTTCGGAGGCGGTAATGGGGCCTTCTTCGAGTAGCAGCTTGACCACTGCGGCCCGGGTCTGGCCTTCGACGCTCACCGTCACCGGATTTGCGGCAGCACTAGGCGAGGTCGCTACAGTGGGCTGACCTGCAACTTCCTTGCTTCGAGGGTCTGACGCATTTCTTTTCACAACACAAGTGTGACGGAATTCTTTTCACAGGTCTACTAAGGGCAACCTGCATTACATTCGGGAATATCCGGACAACGCACGTTGTTTGTGCTTGTCTGTCCGGCTGGATCGAGCCGCTACGCTGCCTGGTGTGCCGCAGACCCCCGAGAAGACGACGACCGCGCGATCGGCGCGCGCGACCCTGCTGGAAAAACCCAAGGCACTCGCGCTTTCCACGATCGGCGTTCGGCCTTTCGGTTCCGCTCCCCGGCAGAGTATGGCCGCCGTGCTGCACGGCGACGAGGACGAGCGCCCGGGCCTGAACGCGAAGGAAACCGCACAACTGCGAGGGATTCGCCGATTCGGCGCAACTGGCGCGGTCTTGATGGCAGTCGGAGCGCTCGGCGCCGGCGCACAACCTGTCCTGCAGAATCCGACCGCAGGACTTCGAGTCCTCAGCCTTCCCGGACGTATGCCGACGGTCTCACTCACCATGACGATGACCGGAACCGTGCTCGTCGTTCTGGCCTGGCTGATGATGGGCCGATTTGCAGTCGGGGACATACGCAGCCGTTCCGGCGCACCGCGGCGCATGACCCGTTCCCAGTTGGACCGCACACTCCTGCTGTGGATCCTGCCGCTCTCGGTCGCACCGCCGATGTTCAGCCGCGACGTCTACTCGTATCTGGCTCAAAGCGAAATCGCGGCCCGTGGACTCGATCCGTACGCCATCGGCCCCAAGGCGGCACTGGGCGTCGACCACGTTCTCACCCGCACGGTTCCGACGATCTGGCGCGACACCCCGGCTCCGTACGGACCGTTCTTCCTGTGGCTGGGACGCGGGATCAGCTCACTGACCGGCGACAACATCGTGGCCGGAATCTTCTTGCACCGCTTGCTCGCATTGGCCGGCGTCGCGCTCATCGTGTGGGCGATACCGCGACTGGCCAAGCGATGCGGTGTCTCTGCCGTCAGTTCGCTCTGGCTCGGTGCCGCGAACCCACTGTTGCTCTTCCACTTGGTGGCCGGCATCCACAACGAAGCACTCATGCTCGGGTTGATGCTCGCCGGAATCGAGATCGCTCTTCGCGCAGTCGAAGGGTCCGGGCCCATCCGTGGGCGAGCGCTGTTCTATCTCGTTGCGGGATCAGGTTTGATCGCCTTGTCGTCGACCGTCAAAATTCCGTCCTTGCTTGCACTGGGATTTGTCGGCATGGCTTTGGCCCGGCGTTGGGGTGGAACCTGGAAAGCCTTGGCGGGAGCCGCGATTCTCCTGGGCATCGTTGCCGCTGTCGTCACGTTTGTCATCAGCGTGGCCAGTGGGCTCGGTATGGGTTGGATCAACACCCTCGACACCGCCACCGCAGTCCGGAGTTGGATGTCCATCCCGACGCTCCTGGGCGTCGGCACGGGATTGGCCGGTGTACTACTCGGACTCGGCGATCACACGACGGCGATCCTCACGATCACGCGGCCCATCGCAACTCTCGTCGCCATGCTCGTCACCGCACGGATGATGATCTCGGTGTACATGGGCCGCATACACCCGGTCGGTGGACTCGGCATCGCACTCGGAGCGATCGTTCTCCTGTTCCCCGTCGTTCAGCCGTGGTACCTGCTGTGGGCGATCCTTCCGTTGGCGGCGTGGGCCACCGCGCCGATTTTCCGCATCCCTGCCGTCGTCTTCACCTCGATCGTCAGCGTCATGTTGATGTCCAACGGCGCCGAATACCTTCCGTTCATGATCGTGCAGGCCGTCATCGCGACCATCCTCACCGCCGGAACGCTCATCGTCTTCACCCGCAATTCACTCCCCTGGCGTAGCGACAAGCCAGTAGCGGAGATCACGAAAGGCGGACCGGTAGACGAAGACAACTCGGCGGGGGCTTACGCTGATTCCCCGTGACCTCGAGAGCCTCCAGATCGTCGACGCCGGCGGTACAGATCCAGGGTGTCGTCAAGTCCTTCGACGGTGTTCGAGCCGTCGACGGTATCGATCTCACTGTCGAGACGGCCCAGGTAGTTGCCCTGCTCGGCCCCAACGGAGCCGGTAAGACAACCACCGTCGAGATGTGCGAAGGGTTTGTCACCCCCGATGCCGGCACGGTTCGAGTGCTCGGTCTCGATCCCATCGCCGACTCCGGTGAAGTCCGCTCGCGAATCGGCGTCATGCTGCAGGGCGGCGGCGCGTACCCCGGGTCCAAGGCCGGGGAAATGCTCGACCTCGTGGCCGCATACTCGGCCGACCCGCTCGATCCCGCCTGGCTCCTTTCCAAACTCGGCCTCACCGATGCGCGCAAGACCCCGTACCGCCGCCTCTCCGGAGGCCAGCAGCAACGACTGTCACTGGCGTGCGCGCTGGTCGGCCGTCCCGAATTGGTATTTCTGGACGAACCCACCGCCGGCCTCGACGCTCAGGCACGTCTACTCGTGTGGGAACTCATCGACGCTCTGCGACGCGACGGCGTGAGCGTCCTGCTCACCACACACCTCATGGACGAGGCCGAAGCGCTCGCCGACGAACTGGTCATCATCGACCACGGCAAGATCGTCGCGTCGGGAACGCCGGCGGAGGTCACCAGCAAGGGCGCCGAAGGACAACTCCGTCTGACGACGGTTCCCGGTTTGAGCCTCGATTCGCTGGCCGGTTCACTCGCCGGGTTCCGCATCGAGGAATCCAACCCCGGCACCTACGTCGTCGAAGGTGCAATCGATCCGGCAACCGTGGCGACTGTCGCAACGTGGTGTGCCGATCAGGACGTGCTGATCAACGACATTCGCGTCGATCAACGGAGTCTGGAAGACGTCTTCCTCGAATTGACGGGCCGGGAACTGAGGGGATGACGGAGATCAAGGTCATGAACGAAACAGCGTCGAACGGCCAGAGCAGTCCCATCAGCGTTGCCAGAGACCGACGGCTCGCCGAGAACCGCTTCGAGCCAGGCACCTTCTCGCCGGATCCCCGCCCCAATTCGGCGGCCAAGATGCTGGCGGCGCAGACCAAACTGGAGCTGACTCTTCTGCTCCGCAACGGTGAGCAATTGCTGCTCACCATGTTCATCCCGATCACCCTGCTCATCGGACTGTGTCTACTTCCGATCGGCGATTTGGGCGATTCTCGGGTCGATACCGTGCTCCCTGGTGTCATGATGGTTGCCGTGATGTCGACGGCGTTCACCGGACAGGCCATCGCCGTCGGATTCGACCGCCGATACGGCGCGCTCAAGCGACTCGGTGCAACGCCGCTACCGCGGTGGGGAATCATCGCAGGCAAGAGCGCTGCCGTCATCATCGTCGTGGCGCTGCAGTCACTCTTGCTCGGCGCTATCGGTTTGGCGTTGGGATGGCGTCCGTCATTTGTCGAACTTGTACTCGGCGCAGTGGTCATTGCCATCGGTACTGTCACATTTGCAGCGCTTGGCCTACTGCTCGGCGGTACTTTGCGAGCAGAGATCGTTCTCGCTCTCGCCAACATCCTGTGGTTCATCATGGTGGGCATCGGCAGTGTGGTCTTCGCTAGTGGTGAACTCCCGACCGCCGTTCATACGCTGGTACGCATTGTTCCGTCCGGCGCTCTCGCACACGCACTCGAAGCGGCCCTCGACACCTCGATGGACTGGTTCTCGATTCTCGTACTTCTCATCTGGGCCGCAGTGGCCGGAATCTGCGCAGCAAGGTGGTTCAAGTTCACGTGAGTACACGACGGACAGCTCAGATCGTCGGCTGTGTGGCCGCAACAGTCATGTTGTGTGCCGGACCCGCAACGGCGACCCCTTCGGTGTCCGGTCCACTCGCACCTGCTAATCCGTACCTCGGTCCCGTCGGTACTTCCACCATGCACGGTGACGCGGGCTCGTCCGACGTCACGCCGCTGCCTGGTCCAGGAACCGGCCCACACGAGGTGACAGCTTTCCCGATGATGGCCGCCTGCCCGACAGTCCTCCAGGGTTCCGACGGCATGATCGTCTCGCTCTGCACGACGATGATCGGCCAGATCCCGACCATCCATTTGATCGATCCGAAGGCCGACGCCACGCCGTTGGGTAGATCCGTAGCACAACTGCCGCTCGCGAAGGGCAGTCTGCTCGGCGGCGTCTACGCCTACCTCGACAACGAGAACCGTCTCGTAGCCGTCGACGGAAACCGTCAACTGGTCCGCATTTCCCATGCGCAGAATCCGGACGGCAGTTGGCGGCTGGAACTCGCGGAGGTCATCGATCTCAGTGGTGCGGTTGCCGCCGACGACAACGTCACCGGCCTCGCTCCGGACTGGGACGGCAATGTCTGGTTCGCCACCGGGCACGGCACCGTCGGGTATGTCGGCGCGGATCGAATCGCGCACAGCATTGCGCTCCCCGAAGGTGAACAGGTGCAGAACAGCATCTCCACCTCCCCGACGGGCACTGCTGTCGCAACTACCCACGCGCTCTACCAACTGAAGCGAAATGGCGACGAGGTCGTCATCGACTGGCGTCAGCCGTACGACCGCGGGCCGGCCCGTAATCCGGGTCAGCTCAGCTGGGGAACCGGATCGACGCCGACATACTTCGGCCCGTCGACGGGCAGCGATTTCTTGACCATCGTCGACAACGCCCACCCGACAGTGAGCTTGCATGTCTATCGCGCTGACACGGGCGCCGAGGTGTGCACGCAGCCGGTGTTGTCCGCTGCCAGCCAGGACGGCTCACCGAGCGGCAGCGAGAACTCCCCCGTCGGCATCGGTCATTCCGTCTACGTCGCCGGCACTCACGGATACCCGTACCCCACGACTCCTGAAGGTGCCGGTCCAGCGGTCCCCGCCACGGCACCCTTCAACGGCGGAATGACCCGCGTCGACATCGATCCGGTCGGCTGCCATGTCGTGTGGGACAACACGATTCGCAGCTCCGCGGTACCTCACCTCTCGACGGCTGACGGCTCGATTTACACGGTGACACGGGACGGTGCTCCGAACACCTCTCCGCTGGACGGTTACTCCTTCGCGGTGATCGACTCGAAGGACGGGTCTCAGATCGGTTCGACTCCGTTGCCGTCGACGATCCTCAACGACACCCTTCAGATGTCGGCACTCATCACCGAGTCGGGCGAGTACTTCCAGGGAACGATCTCGGGAATCGTGCGAGTTCGCGCGAACTGATGCGAACTGCCCCCAACGACACTGTGTAGTTGATGGGGAACTACGATCGTTGGCGTGGTGAATCGTGTGTATGCCGGATAACCGCATGTAGTTGTACGTTCCACTGCACAATAGCAGTCGAATATTCGGATGATCTCACAACGACAAACACCCCGGTTCGGCCGAACCGGGGTGTTTGGGACTACAAATTACCCCTTGACGTTGCTCGGGTCATTACCAGGAGCAATGGTGTTCTTCTCGCGAATCTGACCGTTCTTGCCCTGGATCGAAACTTCACCGCCGCCAGCGTTGCCCACGATCTGATTCGCCTTGGAAATCGCTTGCTTCTGAGTGTCGGTGTGAGCACTGGCGCGCTTGCTTCCAGGAGCGCCCTTCACATCCCATCCACCCTTTGGGTTGGGGCTGACGACTCGGTTGTTCTTGGCAGCCATTTCTATGGCCTTCCCACCAAAAGCTCTGTGGCAGACACGATCTTGACATCTTTTGCCAAAATCGTTGGAGAAGACTACGTTGACAGGTGAACCGTCGAAAGTTCCACAAGCCGCGAAGCCTCGTTCCAGTCCGACACCCGGATTGGTACCGGGGCTTTCGGTGATTGAAACACTACACCTAGTGGCCGACAGAAACACATAACGCGAGATGTAGTGAATTACATCGTTGAAATTTGCAGGCTGACCGGGTTCAGCGCGCCGAGGTCTTCGACATGTAGGCGTGTCGCCCACCATACTTAATGCCTTGAAATGCCCGGAGCATGCAGAGCATGCACACCTCGCAGTGCGTGTGAACGAGTGTTCGACGTCTTTGCATACTCACAAACATGTGCAGTTGAACTGACTTAGCGTGTCGTGTCTGACCTGCATAGATGACAGAACCTACGATCAGCGAATGGTTCCCATGCTCAGACAGAACGTGATCGTTCACGAAATCAGCCTTTCCAGCGGCACACCTTGGCACGTCTACATCGCTGCTGTCATCGGTGGATTGATCGCAATCGGTGGTTGGTTAGCCGTGCATTACTTCAGCAAGAAACGAGACCTTGATGGCTGGCGTCGTACGGCACTGCTGGAAGCTGTTTCAGCGCTAGTAGCGTCCTCGATTTCCCGTCGCGATCATATAACTACAGTTAGCGGACTCTATGACCGTTTCACAATCCCGCCAACCTACACAGTGCCTGACGAGGCTAGAAAAGCGCTCAGAGACATGATGGCGGCTCGCCACAAGATCGAAATCTGTGCAGAGAATAGTATTCTAAGATCTGCCGATCAAATTATCGAACTCCACACGAACAGTGCCCTATGCATTGAAAGGCTTCAGCGTAGTTTCTTTTATCCCGGCGAAGACGGAGAATTCGTCAGACTCAGGAGCCCAGAAGGAATAATAGGAGATGAAAGAGATGCGGAAATAGATATAGATGAGTTGACAAAATGTCACGCGAAATTAATTAGATCACTACAGATCGAAATACGTCTGAAGAAAAAGCAGCTATGACCTTCACGCATTCGACGAACTTGGCGTTTCCTTCGATTGCATTGGCTGGTTCGACTGTACGAATTATGTACACAGTGTTCTGATCGTCGTCTCTGCTGCTGTTCAGCCAACCAACGCCGAGCGCTAAGACTGTGATCAGGGCCAGAACTCCAAGTAGGCCGAGAAATTTCTTGTCCATGCTTCTCCCGTTTCGTTAGGTTTGTCCTTATATCGCCGGAACAGACCAGTCGTTACAATTTTGGAGTACGTCGCAGGAGAGCAGTTCAGATTAATCAGATTCACTGGCGGGTACAGATTGACCAGACAGCCAATTTTGTTAATCAGAGAAAGCATTACATGCCAAAAAATAGGACTACGCAGCAACGGCAGACGGACTTCTCCGTCTGCCGTAAGCAGTAGCTACCCGAATGCTCGTTTGACTTGCGCTTCTACGTCATCGGTTGTGGTTTGTACGTAGAACTTCAACGAAGTCTGCACACTGTGGTGTCGCAGCTGTCTACGCAGAATCTCCGGTGAACAGCCGTTGTTGACCAGTTCTGTTGCGAACTTGTGCCGTAGTGCATGCGGAGTGACTTCGATTTTTGAGTTACGTCCTACTCGTTGCAGACCGAGGTACACAGTATTTCTGGTGACCTTCGGATTCCACTGCGCGTACTCCGCTGCAAACCATTCAGGAACTACGACCGGACCGGATGACTTCGCTGAACTAAGTGTTCCGTTCGGTAGCATTTGCCGATCTACGAGCAAGACATTTCCCGAAATACGTTGCTTCACAACAGATTCGCCCAAACGAAGTCCAGCGTAGAGCATTGAGAAGCCGTACATTTTGTATCGTGACGATTCGATCGCCTGGTGAATGGTCGTCAGCGGAGCAAGTGTGTAGATCCGTGGTTGACCTTTGGATACTTTGAGCTGCACACCGAGCATCGAACGCAGTGCAATCGCATGCTTGTTGCGTGTGGATTGGTTCAGCACGGTTTGCAGGCGGTTGTGCAGAAAGCCCACGGTTGCCTGTTCGATCGGTACCTCACACAGTTCGAGGGCATCGCAGAGTGCTCAGATAGTGGTAGACGGTTGATGCCTTCACCTGCTTGTTGGCAAGGTTCTGCTGGGCAACGTCGAGAATCGTTGTAGTTGACACTTCCACTCCTCACATCGGAGCAGTCACCCGGCACGGCCCCAACGACACTGTGTAGTTGATGGGGAACTACGATCGTTGGCGTGGTGAATCGTGTGTATGCCGGATTTTTACGCTTGGTGGATCGACTACCTCTCCCCTCGCTGAAAACGCAGAAAATCATCGCGTTCATCGTGATCCTGACGCAGGGCGGCATCGCTGTCACCGGCGCGGTGGTGCGCGTGACGGACTCGGGACTCGGTTGCCCGACGTGGCCGCAGTGCTTCCCCGGTAGCTTCGTCCCGGTCGGCCACGGACAGGTCGCGGTGATTCACCAAGCCGTCGAGTTCGGCAACCGCCTGCTGACCTTCCTGGTCGTCATCGTCGCCGCTGCGATCGTGCTTGCGGTGACTCGCGCTCGCCGACGCAAAGAAGTGCTTGTCTACGCCTGGATGATGCCGCTCGGCACTGTCGTTCAGGCAGTGATCGGCGGTATCACCGTCCTCACAGGCTTGCTGTGGTGGACGGTCGCCATTCACCTGGTTGCGTCGATGCTGATGGTCTGGGTTGCCACGGTGATGTACGCGAAGATCGCGGAACCCGACGAAGCAACAACTCTGGTCGTGATGCCGAAGCCGTTGCGCTGGCTTACCGCGCTGTCAGGTGTCGCGCTCGCCGGCGTTTTGGTCGCTGGAACTCTCGTAACGGGCGCAGGCCCGCACGCCGGCGACAAGGGACTGGACCGGACGGTGCCTCGCCTGGAGATCGAGATCGTGACGCTCGTCCATCTGCACTCACAGCTTCTGGTCGGATATCTCGCGCTGGTCGTGGGTCTGACCTTCGGCCTGTATGCGGTCGGGACATCCGCAGCCGTGAAGATCCGTCTGAAGGTCCTGCTGGGACTGATCCTCGCGCAGTCGCTCATCGGTGTCGTGCAGTACTTCACCGATGTGCCGGAAGTTCTGGTGATCATGCACGTCGCCGGTGCAGGACTGTGCACGGCTGCGACCGCAGCAGTTTGGGCTGCGGGTAAAACCCGCCAGTACACGCCGACCAATTCGCCGATACCAGCTGTCTGACGCTTCAAGACACGTGTGGGGCGTAGGAACACCAAAAGGTGTTCCTACGCCCCACACGTCATTTCAGGATTCGTTGCGAGCTTTCGGGAACCGAGTCTGGTTGGCGACCCAACCGGCCATCTTCTTGAAATGGCCTTCCTGCGGGGTGACGATGCTCGTCAGTTCGCGCTCCCACTCGGCGACGGTGACGTTGTCGAAGGACGCGACGACCGCGTTTGCCGTGGCGAGGTCCTCGACGACCTGATCACCGAGGATGCCGTCGGCACCTACGAGGGTGATGCGAACGCCGGCCAGGCCGACCGGCTGGATGACGGCGCTGGCGGAGCCGCCGTGCTCGGCGACGAACTTGGTGATGGCGTTCACCGTGGACTTCGGCAGTTCCGGCGCGGACGGGGTGGCGTCCGACTTCTCGGTATCGGTGCTCATGACTCGACAATACTGGTCGGTAGCCCGGAAGCGACACCAGGCATGGACTGAGCGTCGGCCGCCTCGGGTGTAGAACAGAAACCATGCGAGCCATCTACGTGACCGAGACCGGCGGACCAGACGTTCTGACTCTGACCGAACAACCCGAACCGACACCCGGCCCAGGCGATCTACTCGTCAAGACCGAAGCGATCGGCATCAATTTCATCGACACGTACTTCCGAATGGGCCAGTACAAGCGTCCGCTCCCCTACATTCCCGGCGACGAGGGCAGCGGTGTCGTCGAAGCTGTCGGCTCCGACGTCTCCGAATTCTCCGTGGGCGACCGGGTCGCGTGGGCCGCTGCCACTGGCAGCTATGCCGAGAAGGTGGCTGTTCCCGCCGCAGTCGCAGTGAAAGTGCCTGACGGTGTCCCGGCATCGGCCGCAGCGTCGGCGCTCCTGCAGGGGATGACGGCGCACTACCTCGCGAAGTCGACGTATCCGATCCAGAGCGGCGACACCGTGCTCGTGCACGCAGGCGCGGGCGGCGTCGGGTTGATCCTGACGCAGATGGCCGTCAGCCTCGGGGCGAAGGTCATCACGACTGTGTCATCGGATGCAAAGGAAGAACTCTCGCGTGGCGCGGGCGCCGCGGAGGTCCTGCGGTACGACGAGGACATCGCAGCGCGAGTCCGGGAGTTGACCGGCGGCGAAGGAGTAGCGGCGGCATACGACGGCGTCGGTGCGACAACTTTTGATTCGAGCTTGGCTTCCGTGCGCATCCGCGGCACGGTCGCTTTGTTCGGTGCGGCCAGTGGACCGGTTCCGCCTGTCGACCCGCAGCGGCTCAATTCGTCGGGTTCACTGTTCCTGACGCGTCCGACGCTCGCGCATCACATTCGCACTCGAGAGGAACTGACCTGGCGTGCCGGCGATGTCTTCGACGCCATTGCAGCCGGGAAACTCGATATTCGCGTCGGCGCCGAGTATCCCCTCGCCGACGCGGCAACAGCCCATCGGGATCTGGAAGGTAGAGCAACGACCGGGTCGATCGTTCTGATTCCCTAGCGAAGTGCTGTGCGCCTTTATTAACCGCCCGCGGTTAATAAAGGCGCACAGCAGAATCAGCTCAGCATGTCGCTGATCGTCTGCAGTCCGAGAACCGAGTCGACAGCGAGGCCGACGAACACGATCGCAAGATAGTTGTTGGACTGCAGGAACAGGCGGAGCGGTTTGACCTGAGCACCACCGCGAACGCTGCGGTACAGCTGATGTGCCATGAGCAGGAACCACGCACCGGCAACGATGGTGATGGCGGCGTAGATGACTCCCGATGCGGGCACGAGGACAAGCGTCGTGACGACCATTGCCCAGCTGTAGAACAGAATCTGCTTGGTGACGTGCTCTTCGGTGGCGATCACCGGAAGCATGGGAACACCGGCAGCTTTGTAGTCCTCTTTGTATCGCATCGCCAGCGCCCAGGTATGCGGCGGCGTCCAGAAGAAGATGATCAGGAACAGCACGACGGGCTGCCAGCTCAGCGAACCGGTGACAGCGGCCCAGCCCACGAGGACGGGCATACATCCGGCTGCGCCACCCCAGATGACGTTCTGCCAGGTACGACGCTTGAGAACCATCGTGTAGATGAGGACGTAGAACGCGATCGTGATCACGACGAGGATGCCGGCCAAGAGGTTGGCTCGCCACCACAGCCACAGGAACGACGCGAGTCCGAGAAGGAGCCCGAAGACGAGCGCGTTGCGCGTCGGCACCGCCTCGCGGGCCAGCGGACGCTTCGCCGTGCGCTTCATGACCTTGTCGATGTCGGCGTCGACGACGCAGTTGAGCGAGTTCGCACTCGCCGCGCCCATCCAGCCACCGAAGAGGGTGCTGAGGATCAGAACGATGTCGACTGTTCCGCGATCGGCCAGCAGCATTGCCGGAATGGTTGCCACCAACAGCAATTCGATCACTCGCGGCTTCGTGAGCGCGATATAAGCCAGAACCTTGCCCGTTGCGCGACCCCACACCGTATCGGTATTGGTCGCCCGCGGGGCGGCACCTGGGCTGCCGAAGCCATGTCCGCTCGGCTGTTGCCCTGTCCGCACGTTCTCTCCTTGCACCACGCGTTACCGCACTAACTCTTCACGACACACTGCTGACACTGTTCTCTACTACGAACGATGGTAGACCGCAGCCATTGAGGAACCGAATCGACCCGGACAGCCAGGACCATTAGGCTGGGTTACGCAGTGGAGGGACACCCCACCCTCGCAATCCACGTACACCATGTCAGGAGACATCTGCCAGTGTCGATCACAGACGAGATCCACGTCCTCACGCAACCCGTCCACCCCTCGGACTGGACCGACCTGGACACCAAGGCTGTCGATACCGCCCGCGTGCTCGCCGCCGACGCGGTTCAGAAGGTCGGCAACGGCCATCCCGGAACTGCAATGAGCTTGGCGCCGTTGGCATACACCCTCTTCCAGCGCGTCATGCGCCACGATCCTTCGGATGCAGAATGGGTCGGCCGTGACCGCTTCGTTCTCTCCTGTGGCCATTCATCCTTGACGCTGTACACCCAGCTCTACCTGTCGGGCTACGGCCTCGAGCTCGCTGACCTCGAAGCTCTCCGCACGTGGGGCGCACTGACCCCCGGCCACCCCGAGGTCGGCCACACCGTCGGCGTCGAGATGACCACCGGTCCGCTGGGCCAGGGCCTTGCGTCCGCAGTCGGTATGGCGATGGCTGCGCGTCGTGAGCGTGGGTTGTTCGATCCGGAGACCCCGGTCGGCTCCTCCCCCTTCGACCATCACATCTACGTGATCGCGTCCGACGGTGACATCGAAGAAGGCGTTACGTCCGAGGCCTCGTCTCTCGCCGGTGTCCAGGAACTGGGCAACCTCATCGTCTTCTACGACGACAACAAGATCTCCATCGAGCACGACACCACCATCGCTCTCGGCGAAGACGTCGGAAAGCGATACGAGGCATACGGCTGGCACGTTCAGCACGTCGAAGGTGGCGAGAACGTCTCCGGCATCCTCGACGCGGTTGCCGCGGCCAAGGCCGTCGTCGATCGTCCCTCCATCATCTTGCTCCGCACCATCATCGGTTTCCCGGCTCCGAAGAAGATGAACACCGGCGACGTCCACGGCTCCGCTCTCGGTGCCGACGAAGTTGCAGCGGTCAAGGAAGCCCTCGGCTTCGATCCGGCCAAGTCCTTCGACGTCGACGCCGACGCTCTGGCTCACGCCCGTGAGGTCGTCTCCCGCGGCGCCGACGCACGCAAGGCATGGCAGGTCGAGTTCGACGCGTGGGCTGCACGTGAGACCGAGCGCAAGGAACTCTTCGACCGCCTGTTCGCCGGTGAGTTCCCCGCCGGCTGGGCCGACGCTCTCCCGACCTACGAGGCCGACGCCAAGGGCGTTGCGACTCGCAAGGCCTCCGGTTCGGCACTCAACTCGCTCGGACCGATCCTGCCTGAGCTGTGGGGCGGCTCCGCCGACCTCGCCGGCAGCAACAACACCACCATCAAGGGCGCAGATTCGTTCGGCCCGTTCTCCATCTCCACCAACGACTGGAATGCGCAGCCTTACGGCCGCACGCTCCACTTCGGCATCCGCGAGCACGCGATGGGCTCGATCCTCAACGGCATCGCGCTTCACGGACCCACCCGCCCGTACGGCGGAACCTTCATGGTCTTCTCCGACTACATGCGTCCGGCGGTTCGCCTGGCCGCACTGATGAAGACTGCCGTCACCTACGTCTGGACCCACGACTCCATCGGTCTCGGCGAAGACGGCCCGACCCACCAGCCGGTCGAGCACCTCGCTGCTCTTCGTGCGATCCCGAACCTCGCCGTCGTCCGCCCGGGTGACGCCAACGAGACCTCGTTCGCATGGCAGGCAGCACTCGAGAACAAGACGGGCCCGACGGCTCTGGCACTCACTCGCCAGGACATCCCGGTTCTCGAAGGCACCAAGGAGAAGGCTGCCGAGGGTGTCAAGCGCGGCGCTTACGTCCTCGTCGATGCAGCCAACGGTTCGCCCGAGGTCATCTTGCTGGCGACCGGTTCCGAACTGCATCTGGCCACCGAGGCTCGCGAAACCCTCGAAGCTCAGGGCGTCGCAACCCGCGTCGTTTCCGTGCCGTGCCTCGATTGGTTCCTCGAGCAGGATCAGGCGTACCGCGACGAGGTCATTCCGCCCGCCGTGCGCGCGCGTGTGTCCGTCGAAGCCGGCATCGCGATGCCGTGGTGGCGCATCCTCGGCGACGCCGGTCAGGCCGTCTCGCTCGAGCACTACGGCGCTTCCGCCGATTACAAGACCTTGTTCCGGGAGTTCGGCATCACTGCCGACGCGACTGTCGAAGCCGCGCAGCGCTCCCTCGCAGCTGTGAAGGGATGATCTCGATGACACAGAACGTGAATACCGAAAAGCTCTCCGCTGCAGGCGTTTCCATCTGGCTCGACGACCTCTCGCGGGATCGCATCCAGTCCGGCAACCTGCAGAACCTCATCGACACGAAGTCGATCGTGGGTGTCACGACCAACCCGTCGATCTTCCAGGCGGCACTGTCCAAGGGATCGGCGTACGACGCTCAGGTCCGTGAGCTCGCACAGCGCGGCGCCGATGTCGACGCCACCATCACCGCGGTGACCACCGACGACGTGCGTGCTGCGTGCGACATCCTGGCTCCGCAGTTCGAGGCGTCGAACGGCGTCGACGGCCGCGTGTCCATCGAAGTCGATCCTCGCCTGGCACACGACACCGACGCCACCGTCGCGCAGGCGATCGAGCTGCACAAGATCGTCGATCGCCCGAACGTCCTGATCAAGATTCCCGCGACGCTGGCAGGCATTCCCGCCATCGCCAAGGTGATCGGTGAGGGCATCAGCGTCAACGTCACCTTGATCTTCTCGGTCGAGCGCTACGAGGCAGTCATGGGCGCATACCTGGAAGGTCTGGACACCGCCAAGGCTGCCGGCCGCGACATCTCGTCCATCGAGTCGGTCGCCTCGTTCTTCGTCTCCCGCGTGGATTCCGAGATCGACAACCGCCTCACGGCAATCGGCACGCCGGAAGCCCTCGAGCTTCGTGGCAAGGCTGCACTCGCAAACGCGCGTCTGGCGTACAACGCGTACCAGCAGATCTTCGAGGTGCAGCCGCGCTTCCAGGCTCTTCTGGCCGACGGCGCCAAGGCTCAGCGTCCGCTGTGGGCGTCGACCGGCGTGAAGAACCCGGATTACCCTGACACTCTCTACGTCACCGAGTTGGTTGCGCCGAACACGGTCAACACCATGCCGGAGAAGACGCTCGACGCTCTCGCCGACCACGGCGAGATCACCGGCGACACGATCTCGGGCACCGCTCAGGAGTCACAGGCGGTCTTCGATCAGCTCGCTGCAGTCGGCATCGATCTTGCGGACGTGTTCAAGGTCCTCGAGACAGAGGGCGTCGACAAGTTCGAGGTGTCCTGGAACGAGTTGCTCGACGCAACCGGCGAGCAGCTCCGCGCAGCAACCCAGAAGAGCTGAGCCTGTGAGCGATTCCGCGGCGGCATCAGATTGGGTGAATCCCCTTCGGGACAGCACCGACAAACGGCTTCCGCACATTGCGGGGCCCTGCGCCCTGGTGATTTTCGGTGTTACCGGCGACCTTGCCAGGCGCAAGCTCATGCCCGCCATCTACGACCTCGCCAACCGTGGACTGTTGCCGCCCGGATTCGCTCTGGTCGGGTTCGCCCGGCGTGACTGGACGGACGAGGACTTCGCGAACGTCGTCCTCGAAGCAGTCAAGGACGGTGCTCGCACCAAGTTCCGTCAGGACGTCTGGGAGAGGCTCGCTGAAGGTATTCGGTTCGTGGAGGGCAGTTTCGACGAGGCCGAGGCCTTCCAGAACCTGTCCGACACGTTGGCAACGCTCGACAACGAACGTGGTATCGGCGGCAATCACGGTTTCTACCTTGCGATTCCGCCCAACGCGTTTCCTCAGGTGCTCGAGCAACTGTCGGCGTCGGGCCTCGCGCAGGCCGAGGACGGTCAGTGGCGACGAGTCGTCATCGAGAAGCCGTTCGGCCACGACCTCGAGAGCGCTCGCGAACTGAACGCCGTCGTCAACAAGGTGTTCCCCGAGGACACGGTCTTCCGTATCGACCACTACCTCGGTAAGGAAACCGTCCAGAACATTCTGGCTCTGCGCTTCGCGAACCAGTTGTTCGATCCGATCTGGAACGCGCACTACGTCGACCACGTTCAGATCACGATGGCCGAGGACATCGGCCTCGGTGGACGCGCCGGGTACTACGACGGCATCGGCGCGGCCCGTGACGTGATCCAGAACCACCTGCTGCAGTTGCTCGCGTTCACGGCGATGGAAGAACCCATCAGCTTCGAGCCGCTCAATCTGCAGGCGGAGAAGATCAAGGTCCTCTCGGCCACTCGCCTTGCCGAGCCCCTCGACGAGACCACCGCCCGCGGCCAGTACGCGGGCGGCTGGCAGGGTGGGCTGCCGGTGGTCGGGCTCCTCGAAGAAGACGGCTTCGCAGCGGACTCCATCACGGAGACCTTTGCCGCCATCACCCTCGAGGTCGACACCCGCCGCTGGGCGGGTGTGCCGTTCTACCTGCGCACGGGCAAACGACTCGGACGCCGTGTCACCGAGATCGCGGTGGTGTTCAAACGTGCACCGCACCTACCGTTCGACAAGACGATGACCGAAGACCTCGGCCAGAACGCTCTGGTCATCCGCGTGCAGCCCGACGAGGGTGTCACCATGCGGTTCGGTTCGAAGGTTCCCGGATCGAGCATGGAAGTCCGTGACGTCAACATGGACTTCTCGTACGGCCAGGCTTTCACCGAGTCGTCACCGGAGGCGTACGAGCGACTCATTCTCGACGTGTTGCTCGGTGAGCCGTCACTCTTCCCGGTCAACGCCGAAGTCGAATTGTCTTGGGAAATCCTCGATCCCGTCCTCGAACACTGGGCAGCCGGCGGCAAGCCGGAACCCTACGAGGCCGGAACGTGGGGACCACCGTCTGCGGACGAAATGATGCAACGCACCGGACGCGAATGGAGGCGACCCTAGTGATTCTCGATTTGCCCTCCACCACCACGGTCCAGGTCAGCAAGAAACTGGTCGAGGTGCGTAAGACCGGCGGCGCTGTCACCTTGGGGCGAGTGCTGACGCTCGTCGTCTGCACCAGGGACACCGGGAATGCCGAGGAAGCCATCGAGGCCGCCAACGAAGCAAGCCGCGAGCACCCTTGCCGCGTCATCGTGCTTCTGCGTGGCGACGAGCAGAGTGAGCCCAGGCTCGATGCTCAGATCCGTGTCGGCGGGGACGCCGGCGCCTCGGAGGTTGTCGTGTTGCGTCTCTACGGTCCGCTTGCGGATCACGAGAGCAGCGTCGTCATCCCGTTCCTGCTCCCCGACACCCCGGTAGTCGCGTGGTGGCCCCTCGAGGCACCCGAGATTCCGGCGAAGGACCCCGTCGGGAAGCTCGCGATACGGCGTATCACCGATGCCACCGGCGCCCCCGATCCGACCGCCACCATCAAGGGGCGACTCGCGTCGTACACCGCCGGCGATACCGATCTCGCCTGGAGTCGCGTCACCTACTGGCGCGCGCTCCTCGCGTCGGCTCTCGATCAGCCGCCGCACGAGAAGATCACCTCAGCGGTGGTCTCCGGTCTCAAAACCGAACCGGCACTGGATATTCTCGCCGGTTGGTTGGCGGCCAAGATCGACGGTCCGGTCATTCGACGTACGGGTGAGCTGACGGTCGAGTTGAAGCTCGAGACCCGCAGTATCTCCATCAGTCGTCCGCAGGAGGGCACGACCGCTACGTTGATCCGCACCGGTCAGCCTGACGCGCTGGTTTCTCTGGGTCGTCGAGAGACACGCGATTGCCTCGCCGAGGAATTGCGTCGGCTCGATCCGGACGAGATCTACGAAGAAGCTCTGGCCGGATTGGAGAAGGTGACCTATGAGTGATGTTGTCGTGGAGAAGTTTTCCGACGCCGGCCAACTTGTCGACGCTGCCGCCGCACGCCTGGTCACGACCATCGTCGATGCCCAGAAGGCTCGCGGGTTTGCGTCCATCGTGCTGACTGGCGGTGGAACCGGCATCGCACTTCTCGAGAAGTTGCGTGAAGCTCCCGGCGACATCGACTGGTCGCAGATCGATCTGTACTGGGGCGACGAACGGTTCCTGCCGTCCGGCGATCCCGAGCGGAACGAAGTGCAAGCACGTGAGGCGCTTCTCGATCATGTGCCGGTCGATCCCGACAGGGTACATGCGATGGCCGCATCCGACGGTATCTACGACGGTGATCCACACGGGGCGGCGACGGCGTACGAACAACTGCTGGGCGCTCAGGCACACGGGAATCAGGTTCCGACGTTCGACGTGCACCTGCTCGGTATGGGCGGCGAAGGACACGTCAACTCGTTGTTCCCGCACACCGACGCTGTTCGCGAAGAAGCGCGTTTCGTAGTCGCGGTGACGGACTCCCCCAAGCCGCCACCGGTGCGGATCACCCTCACGTTGCCTGCTGTTCGGCGAGCCAAAGAGGTCTGGCTGCTCGTCTCGGGTGCTGCAAAGGCCGAGGCCGTTGCCAAAGCCGTCGGAGGTGCTTCGGCCGACGACTGGCCGTCCGCCGGCGCCACCGGTTTGGTTGCGACACGTTGGTTCCTCGATTCGGACGCTGCCTCGCAGCTTCCCTGATCTGATTTCACAGATCTGATTTCACACCGGTCGGGAATCGTCTTCGGGCGATTCCCGGCTTGGTGGTACGTCGACGACTTCCTCACCGTGGCGACTTTCGACTACTCGCCGAGTCCGGATCCGATGCGAATTTCCTTTTGACGGAACGGAACTCAATCCCGAGATCCCGTTTCTCCAACCAGCACTGCGCCCCACACAACGATCCATCTCTCCCCTACCTCCTTCATCCGAGTGATTACTACCTTGGACGCCGCGAAGTAAGGTTCGGTTCCGCAGATCGCGTTCACTCTTGAACGAAGCAATCCAGGCGAGAACAATCGAACAATGTCGTGGACACCGAATCCGGACGCACTTCGCGGGCGAGTGGCTGTAGTTGCCGGGGCGACGAGGGGCGCCGGACGCGGAATCGCCGCGGCCTTGGGCGAGGCCGGTGCAACCGTCATCTGCACTGGTCGGAGCACATCTGCCGGAATTCTTCAGTCGGACTATCCGCGCGGAGAGACCATCGAAGAGACGGCAGAGCTGGTCACCGAGCTGGGCGGCGTCGGCGTGCCGATTGCCGTCGATCATCTCAAGAGCAAACAAGTGGCTGATCTCGCCGAACGCTTGCGAATCGACTATCACCATATCGACATCTTGGTCAACGACATCTGGGGCGCGGAATTACTCAAGGGTGGGCCGGCGGAGTGGAACACGCCGGTATGGGAACACGATCTGGACAAGGGCTTTCACATTCTGCGCCTGGCGATCGACACCCACATCACTACGTCGCACCACCTCCTGCCGCTGATGATCGATCGGCCGGGCGGACTGGTCGCCGAAATAACCGATGGCACTACCGAATACAACGCATCGAACTATCGCATCTCGGTGTTCTACGACTTGGCCAAGGTGTCCGTGAACAGGCTCGCATTTTCGCAAGGCCACGAACTTGCCCCGTTCGGCTGTACTGCCGTCGCCATCACTCCCGGGTTCCTGCGATCGGAGATGATGCTCGACAATTTTGGTGTCGGCGAATCGAATTGGCGTGACGCTCTGTTGCCGGAGCGCGATGGCCCGACTGCGCCCGCGGATTTCGCACGCTCCGAGTCACCAAGATTCATCGGACGTGCGATCGCGGCCATCGCTGCCGATCCGAATCGACAGCGATGGAATCAGCGATCGGTCAGTTCAGGCGAACTCGGAACGGAATACGGGTTCACCGACGCGGACGGCAGCCGCCCCGATTTCTGGCGGACCAAATGAATCCGGCTGCGATTATGATCCGCGTGGCCAAATTCGCGACGATCGACGAATACATCGCTTCGTTTCCCACCGACGTGCAACCAGCCCTCGAGAGTATCCGCGAGACGATTCACAACACGGTTCCAGGCCTCGATGAGACCATCAGCTATCAGATGCCGACCATGACGGTGAACGGAAAGAACCTGATTCACTTCGCAGGCTGGAAAAACCACATCTCGATGTACCCGCTCCCGGCGGGTGACGCCGAGTTCGAGAAGTCCGTCGACCCTTACCGGGCTGCGAAATCAACGGTGAAGTTCCCGCTGAACAAACCGATCCCTCTCGATCTCGTGGCTCAGATCGTCGAATTGCTCGCGCAGCGCCACTAACGTCCGTTCTCGTCGGAGCCTTGTGAGAACGTATGGCCGTGCAGAGACAACCCATCCGCCGCATCAAGGCCGGGCCATCGTCGGGCGCCGACGTATGCAGCTGGCCGATGACGGTGCCTGCAGTCGCGCAGATCGTTCAGCACGGTCTCGAGCTACCACCGGGTGTCACCATTCTGGTCGGCGAAAACGGAGCGGGAAAGTCGACCGTCATCGAAATTATTGCCGCCGTTCTCGGTCTCAACGCCGAAGGCGGGTCGACCAATACGCGGCATCAGACTCGATCGAGTGAACCGGGCGGCCTCGACCTTGTGCTCGAACGGAGTCCCGGAGCATCGAAGTGGGCGTACTACCTCCGAGACGAAACCCTGCACGGTTTGTACACGTACTTGGAGGACAACCCCAATCCCAAGCGACCTGAACCGCTTTACCATCACCTCTCCCACGGTGAGGCGCTGCTCGAGATCCTGTCGTCGAGGACCTCCGACGGCGGCTTCTATCTCATCGACGAACCCGATGCCGCACTCTCCTTCCAGGGGACCCTGACACTGGCCGCGCTGCTCGGCGAGCTGGTGGAATCCGGCGCGCAGGCGGTGATCGCGACGCACTCGCCGATCATCGCGGCGCTGCCGAACGCCAACCTGCTCGAGATCGGAGAATGGGGAATCCGAGCCTCGAGCTGGGAGGACCTCGATCTGGTGTCGAACTGGCAGCGGTTCCTTCACGACCCGCACACGTACCTGCGCCATCTGATCTAACCTGGAACTCCACCCCAGGAGGCCTCCATGGCATACGACAAAGCGCTGGCTGAGCGTATCCGCGATGCGCTCTCGGGCGAGGACGACGTCGAGGAAGTAAAGATGTTCGGTGGGCTGAGCTTCATGGTGAACGGGAAGCTGGCCGCCAGTGCGAACTCACACGGCAACATCATGGTTCGGTGTGACCCCGATCGAGTCGACGAGCTTCTGACGCACAAGGGTGCAAGCTGGCCCGAGATGCGGGGTAAGCCGATGAGCAAGGGATGGATCGTCGTCGACCGAACCGGGACGAGTTCGAACGTCGAATTCAACGCGTGGATCAAGGAAGCTCTGGACTTCGTTCACTGACAGCTGGGGTGCGTTGCCGAAGATATCTGACGAGACTGGTGTGGCCGCGGGCTCTCGCGTCGGTGAGAGACTAAACCGTGCCCGATCGACCTGAGATTGTCTGTATCTGCGGCTCTGCGCGATTCGCTGAAGAGATGCGGGAGGCGAACCGCGACCTGACGTTCGCGGGCGTGATCGTCGTCGCGCCGGTTGAAGCAGACGAGGCGGTCTCTGTCGAGCAGAAGAACCTGCTCGACGCGCTCCATCTGCGCAAGATCGACCTCGCCGATCGGGTTCTGGTCGTCAACCCTCGCGGATACATCGGTGAGTCCACGCGCCGAGAGATCGCGTACGCGCGCGCCGCCGGCAAACCAGTGTCGTTCACGACGCCGTTTGAACAGTAAGCGCCTCGTCGGTGCGGGCTGCAACGAATATTCTCGCGCCGAGTTGCTCGAGCCCTAGCGCCGGTTCGATCAATTTCGCTCGATTCGGCAAAAGTGAACTGGGCGGCCCTTAGACTCCGGAAAAGCATTGGATTGGGCGGCTCGACGCCGCGGAGGAAAGGTGGTCCGTCCCGTGACGTTCACACCCAATCAGCCGGATCACCAACGCGCCTTCGGGTTTCAGCTGCCGTCGACCCGCGCAATTCCCTCCCTCATGCCCGACCGTTTCGGACCTAGCCTAATCGGATCGCTCTGGGCGTGCGCCGGGATCGTCGCCGGAAGCCTCGGCCCGTGGACGTCATCCTCCACGCTGGACCACAGTGGTATCGACGAATGCGGAGTGATCACTCTCGTCCTCGCTCTCTGCGCGGTGACCGCGCTGATCACCCTCATGGTTCGAGACGTCACGCCCGAGATCAAGAATCACTGCACCGGCCCTTTGGTCGGAATCGCGGTCTTGATCGTTGCCGTCGGAAACGCCGCGTCCATCGTGCGACGTAGTACCGAGTTCGCAGGGCACACTGCCGGACCGTCCATCGGGTGGGGACTGTGGGTGGTCATCGTGTCCGCAGTGATCCTGTGCATCACGTCGTCGACCGTCGCGCACATGATCAGGTTTCAGGCAGCAATGATCACAAGGTCTTGATCAGACCGCCATCGATCACGAAATCCGCGCCTGTCACGTTCCCCGCACGATCGCTGGCGAGGAACAACACCAGGTCGGCAACCTCTTCGGGGAAGGTGAACCGCCCAGTCTCGGCTCCGGCCGCGGCGCTTTCGACGATGTCGTCGGCGGCTGATCCACTCGCCTTCGCCAGCGTCGAGGCCACTCCGTGCTTGCCGAGCCACAACTCCGTTTGTACCGGGCCGGGGCTGACGGTATTGACGCGGATCCCCTGCCCGCCCAGTTCTTTCGACAACGACTTCGAGAAGTTGGTCAACGCCGCTTTGGCGGCGCTGTAGTCGATCACCGTGGGGTCAGGTAAGAATGCGTTGACCGAACTGATCGTCACGATGCTCCCGCCTCCTCGGCGGATCAACTCCGGCAGCGCAGCGCGAACAGTGCGTACAGCCGACAAGAACGTCAGATTGAACGACGCCGCCCACTCTTCGTCTGTGATGGCCGCGAAACCGCTCGTTCTCGGGGTGACGGCCCCGACGTTGTTGACCAGGATGTCGACGCCGCCCCTCGCTGCTGCAACCTCGAGCAGTCGGGTTGATCCTTCGACACTCGTGAGGTCGACGCCGACAAAGGTGACGGCGCCGCCGGACTGCAGCGATTCGAGTTCCGGCGAGAGCGTCCGCGAGCCCGCGACGACGTGGACTCCCTCGGCCACCAACGCCCGCGTGACAGCCAGTCCGATACCTTTTCCCGCGCCGGTAACGACGGCAGTTCGTCCGTCCAATTGCAGATCCACTGCGGTCCCCGTTCGGTCCGGTGCGCAGCGTTGGGTGTGCGTGCGACAGCTCTAGAGTCGCCGCACGCACACCCTGGTAAACCTGCAGAACCAGCCGCTGTTACCTAGCCACTGTTACGAAGCGCAGTGGCCAGGCCGTTCATCGTCAGCTGGATACCCCGACGCACCTGATCGCTCTCGTCGCCGGAACGGTACCGACGGATCAGCTCGACCTGTAGATGGTTGAGAGGTTCGAGGTACGGGAACCGGTTGTGGACCGAACGCTCGAGGCCCGAGTTGTCGGCAAAGAGGTTCTCGTTGCCCGTGATTGCCTTGTACATGCGAATTGTGCGTTCGTGCTCGTCGGTGATCATTCCGAAGACTCGATCGCGCAGTTCGGCGTCGGGCACGAGGTCCGCGTACCGGGCCGCCAAACCGAGATCCGACTTCGACATCACCATGGCCATGTTCGAGAGCACGGTTCGGAAGAACGGCCACTTCTCGTACAGGGCCGTCAACGTGGCAAGCCGAGTGTCGTCTCCGTCTATCCATCTTTCGAACGCGGCGCCGGTTCCGTACCAACCCGGAAGCATCACGCGAGACTGACTCCACGAGAGCACCCAGGGAATCGCTCGCAGATCGGAGATCGCCTTGGTCTGCTTGCGCGAGGCCGGACGAGAGCCGATGTTGAGTGCCCCGATCTCGGCGACCGGTGTCGACGCTTCGAAGTACTGCACGAATCCTGGTGTGTCGTGGACCAATTCGCTGTACGCGGTGCGGGCGAGGGCCGCGAGCTCGTCCAGTACCGCGTAGGCAGCGTCGGCATCGCTGCCGAGTCCTTCGACGTCGAGCAACGTCGACTCGATAGTCGCGGCGATGAGTGTTTCGAGGTTGCGATGTGCCAGACGCGGTTCGGCGTACTTGGCCGCAATCACCTCACCCTGCTCGGTGATTCGCAGAGAACCAGCGACTGCACCGGGAGGCTGAGCCAGAATCGCTTCGTAACTCGGTCCGCCGCCACGTCCGACGGTTCCGCCGCGGCCGTGGAAGAGCCTCAACCTGATTCCGCTCTTACGCGCGGCATCGACGAGGTCGAGTTCGGCACGGTACAGCGCCCAGTTGGCTGCCAGGTACCCGCCGTCCTTGTTCGAGTCGGAGTACCCGAGCATCACTTCTTGACTGTCACCACGGGAACGGACGATCGCACGATAGATCGGGATGTCGAGCGTCGCCAGCAATGTGTCGGCGCCGCCCTGCAGATCCTCGATCGTCTCGAACAACGGCACGATGCCGATCGGGCACGAGGGCTCGCTACCGACGCCCGGATCGAGCACCCCGACCTCTTTGAGCAGCACTGCGGCCTCGAGCATGTCACTGACCGAGGTACACATGCTGATGATGTAGTTGGGTACCGCACCCGCTCCGAGAACCCGCACTGCCTTGGCACCGGCCGCCATGATGGCCAGTTCCTTGGTGGTCAATTCGCTGAACTCGGCGTCCGGCGAAGTCAGTGGTCGCCGCGTCGTCAACTCGGCCGACAGCAATTCGACTCGAACGGCTTCCGGCGAGGACGCGTAGTCCGGGTGAACTCCGGCCCACGCCAGAAGTTCTGCGACGACGCTTTCGTGTACCTCGGAGTTCTGCCGCATGTCCAGACCGGACAGGTGAAAGCCGAACACCTCCACCGCTTCTCGGAGCCGATCGAGTCGATCGTCGGCGATGGTCTCGTCACCGAAACGACGCAACGAGGTGTCGATGATTCCGAGATCCCGCTGCAACTGTGCCGGGTCGGTGTACGCCTCGAGTCCGTCGTCGGAGCCGTGGGCGGGCAACTCCCCCAGTACCGTCAGTGCTGTGGCGCTCAAGCGCCCGCGGATACCGCGAATCGCGCGACGGTACGGCTCGTCGGCCCGGAAGGCAGAGTCGTCGCCGGAGGTAGACGCCAGCAGATCGAGTTCGGGCGTGACGGAAACCAGCCGCGCCGACATCGACAGTTCACGCTCGAGATGTTCGAGTTCCTCGAGGTGATGCTCGAGAGCAGTCGCCGCAGCGCGCGACGTGGCGCGCTGGACGATTTCGCCGGTCACGTACGGATTGCCGTCTCGGTCACCGCCGATCCACGAACCCGGCCTCAGGATCGGTTCCGGCAGCAGGCCAGCTTCCGGCCAACGCGCGCGCAGAGCTTTGCGAACCTCCGCATTGATCTTCGGAATCACCTCGAACAACGCTGCGTCGTAGTAGCGCAGGCCTACCTCGATTTCATCCTGGATGCGGAGGCGGCTGAGCCGGATCAGAGCCGTCTGCCACAGGGTCAGGATCTGACGGCGCAATTGCAGATCTACATCAGCGGTTTCTGCGACGCTCAGCGCCGTGCGCTCGCGGTATCGCATCAACTCGGTGATCCGACTCTGCGTCTCGAACACCGTACGGCGTCGAGTCTCCGTCGGGTGAGCGGTGATGACGGGTGAGACCAGGGCGCCCCGAAGCGCTTCTTCGACGGTGGCCGAATCGATATCGGCTGCATCAAGTTTGGTGTACGTGGCCGCGAGAGTGCTGTCGCGGGGCGGTTCCCCCGCGTTGACGTGGATGGCCCGTCGACGCTCGCGATGGATGTCCTCGGCCAGGTTGGCGAGCAGTGCGAAGTGACTGAACGCCCGGATGACGGGAATGGCGTCGTCCGTACTGATTTCGGCGAACAGCGACACCAGTTCGGCGCGATCGATCTCCGAACGACGGACTCGGAACGACTCGACACGGGCTCGCTCGACCAGATCGAACACATTGTCGCCGGCTTGCTCTCGCACTATTTGTCCGAGTATTCCGCCGAGAAGCCGGATGTCTTCGCGCAGCGGCTCGGTGGCCTCTCGCGGTGTTTCTCGATGCGACGCGGTTTCAGTCATCACACAATTATCGACCGAAACAAAGAACCCCGCTCGATAGGCGGGGTTCCGTGTCTGAAATTCGTGTGTGAAAAACTACCGGCTGTAAGTCATGAGCCGAGAATCAGGCGAACTTGATCTCCAGGCCGATGCCGACGATCGAAATGAGCCAGATCAACGCGGTGAAGACCGTCAACCGGTCGAGGTTCTTCTCGACAACAGTCGATCCGGACAGGCTGGACTGGACACCGCCACCGAACAGACTCGACAAACCGCCGCCCTTACCGCGATGCAGGAGCACCAAGGCGATGAGGAGCAAGCTGGTGATGACCAGCAGGATATCCAGGAACAGTTTCATGTCTGTCTACGTCCACCAATCCAATAGGGACAACTACAACCGATAACACCATACAGGCGCGCGCAGATAGCCTGACCACATACCCGCCTCGCACATGACTTTGCACCCGGCCAGGCACGATTCTTGGTCAGTGGCATCGATCACACTGTCGAGATACCGATTCAGTAGTTTTTCAGTCGACGCGACTCTACCTCCGAAAGGCCAGCTCCATGCTTTCCGACACTGCCCTGCCCAACACTGCCCTGCCCGACACACCGCGTCTGGCTTCGATTCACAACTTCCGCGACGTGGCCGGCCCCGGGTACGTCACGACCAGCGGACAGGCGATGAGCCGCGGAGTCTTCTACCGTGCAAACGTACTGACGCCCTCGCCCGAGGATCTTGCAATCGTGGAATCGCTGGGGCTGACCGCCGTCTATGACGTGCGCTCCGAAACCGAGGCGAACGAAACTCCCGACATCGTGCCGGCGCCGGCGATGTACGCCCACATTCCCATCCTGTCCGGAAACATCCACGCCGAAGCGATGGCTCTCCGAACAGCGGACGCTGCAACAGCTTTCATGCAGAACATCAATCGCAGCTTTGTCGCAGACCCCGTCACTCGGAACGGATTTTCGCAGTTGTTCGCCGCCCTGGCGACCACCGAGGGGCCGCAACTCTTCCACTGCACGGCGGGCAAGGACCGAACAGGTTGGGCGGCAGCACTACTGCAGACACTCGCTGGTGTACCGCGCGAAACGATCACGGCGGACTACCTGCTCACGAACACGTACTCGGCCGAGTACATCGAGGCAACAGTCGCGAAGATCGCCGCTGCCACAGATGCAGACAAGGGCGAGGTGATCCGGTTGCTGCTTTCCGTCGACGCGAGTTACCTGGGCGCTGCCTTCGAGCAGGTCGAGCACCACTACGGAACCGTTGAGAACTATCTGACCGCCGGGTTAAAGCTTGCTCCCGAACTCGTCGGCGCTCTGGAAACCAAACTGGTGAGCTGACTCGCGAACAAAAAAACTGCGGGTGTGTGACCTACTCGGTCACACACCCGCAGTCTTAGTCGCGAGCAGTTTCAGCTCACTACCCGATCATCACGGGAGCGGACCGCCTGCAGCGATCGCAGACAGTGTTGCGAACTCGTCAGCCTTGAGCGACGCGCCTCCGACAAGAGCGCCGTCGACGTCGGTCTGGCCGACGATCTCTCCGACGTTCTTGGAGCTGACGCTACCGCCGTACAGAACGCGAACGCCGGCCGCGACCTCGGCGTCGGCAAGTTCGGCCACTGTTGCTCGTACCGCAGCACACACTTCCTGTGCATCGGCGGCAGAAGCGACACGGCCGGTGCCGATGGCCCAGACAGGTTCGTACGCGATGACGATCTTGGAGATCTCCTCCGCACTCAGGCCCGCCAACGAACCCTTGAGCTGGTCGACGTTGTAGGCGACATGCTCGCCCGCTTCGCGGATCTCGAGGCCTTCGCCGATGCACACGATCGGCGTGAGGCCGTTCTTGAGAGCAGCCTTCGTCTTCGCGAGGACGGTCTCGTTGGTCTCACCGTGAAGGGTGCGACGCTCGGAGTGACCGACCACGACGAAGGTGCAACCGAGCTTGGCCAGCATGGAGCCGCTGATCTCGCCCGTGAACGCACCCGAGTCATGAGCCGAGACATCTTGCGCGCCGTACGTGAGGAGGAGCTTGTCGCCCTCGATCAGCGTCTGGACGCTTCGGATGTCGGTGAACGGCGGGATGACCGTGACGTCCACTTTGTCGAAGTACTTCGCAGGCAAGGAGAAAGCGATCTTCTGCACCAGGGCGATAGCCTCGAGGTGGTTCAGATTCATCTTCCAGTTGCCGGCGATCAACGGCTTACGTGCCATGTCGGATCAGCCTTCCAGTACTGCGATGCCAGGCAGCTCTTTGCCCTCGAGGTACTCGAGGGAAGCGCCACCACCGGTGGAAATGTGCGAGAAGCCCTCGTCCGGGATACCGAGCTGACGAACGGCTGCTGCGGAGTCGCCGCCGCCGACGACGCTGAAGGCGCCCTTCTCGGTTGCCTCCACGATTGCCTCGGCGACACCGCGGGTGCCTGCCTCGAACTTCGGGAACTCGAACACGCCCATCGGGCCGTTCCAGAACACCGTCTTGGCGCCGGTCAGGATCGCGGCAAAGCGCTTGACCGACTCCGGCCCGATGTCCAGACCCATCCAGCCGTCGGGAATCTTGTCGAACGGAACGATCTTCGACTCGGCATCGGCCGAGAAGGAGTCCGCGACGACAACATCCTGAGGGATGTGGATGACGTCGGCGTACCGGTCGAGGAGATCCTTGCAGGTCTCGATCATGGACTCTTCACACAGCGAATTGCCCACGGACACACCCTGAGCCGCGAGGAACGTGTAGAACATTCCGCCGCCGATCACCAGAGTGTCGACCTTCGGCGCCAGTGCCTCGATGACGGCCAGCTTGTCCGAGACCTTGGAGCCACCGAGCACCACCGCGTACGGACGCGCTGCGTCCTGCGTGAGCTTGGCGAGCACCTCGACCTCGGCGCCGACCAGGTATCCGGCGTAATGCGGGAGCAGCTTCGCGACGTCGAAGACCGAAGCCTGCTTACGGTGAACAACACCGAATCCGTCGGAGACGAATGCGCCGTCGTCACCGACCAGCTCGACGAGAGCCTTGGCGAGCTTGACCCGCTCGGCTTCGTCCTTGCTGGTCTCGCGAGGGTCGAAACGGATGTTCTCGAGCATCAGGACGTCACCATCGGTGAGTCCTTCGGAACGAGCCAGCGCGTCCTGTCCCACGACGTCACCGGCGAGTTGCACGTTGCGACCGAGGATTTCGGCCAACTTCGCGGCAACCGGTGCGAGGGAGAACTTGGGATCGGGCTGACCGTCGGGGCGCCCGAGGTGCGCGGTCACGATGACCTTCGCTCCACCCTCGGCGAGTGCCCGCAGGGTGGGAGCGGACGCGACGATGCGACCCGGGTCCGTGATTTCTCCGCCATCCAACGGGACGTTGAGGTCGGAACGCACCAGTACGGTGCGCCCCTCGACCCCAGCGTCCAGCAGATCCTTCAGCGTCTGAACTGCCACTGTTATCGAAACTCCGCTCAGAGAGACTTGGCGACGAGGCCGATGAGGTCGGCGAGGCGGTTGGAGTAGCCCCACTCGTTGTCGTACCAGGAGACGATCTTGACCTGGTCGTCGATGACCTTCGTCAGACCCGAGTCGAAGATCGACGAGTGCGGGTCGGTGACGATGTCCGAGGAGACGATCGGTGCGTCGGTGTACTTCAGGATGCCCTTGAGGGGTCCTTCGGCAGCAGCCTTCATCGCGGCGTTGATCTCGTCGGCGGTGGCCGACTTCTTCAGGTTCGCGGTGAGGTCGGTGACCGAGCCCGTGGGGATCGGCACGCGCAGTGCGTAGCCGTCGAGCTTGCCTAGCAGCTGCGGGAGAACCAGGCCGATTGCCTTGGCTGCACCGGTACCGGTGGGAACGATGTTGAGGGCAGCTGCGCGGGCGCGACGGAGGTCTGCGTGCGGAGCGTCCTGCAGGTTCTGATCCTGGGTGTACGCGTGGATCGTGGTCATCAGACCCTTGACGATGCCGAACTCGTCGTCGAGAACCTTGGCGATGGGGCCGAGGCAGTTGGTGGTGCACGACGCGTTGGAGATGATGTTCTGGCTGCCGTCGTACTTGTCGTCGTTGACGCCCATCACGATGGTGATGTCTTCACCCTTGGCCGGAGCCGAGATGATGACCTTCTTGGCGCCGGCTTCGAGGTGTCCCTTGGCCTTTGCGGCGTCGGTGAAGATGCCGGTGGACTCGACGACGACGTCGACGCCCAGCTCGCCCCAGGGAAGTTCGTTCAACGGGCCACGGTGTGCGAGGGCCTTGATGCGCTGATCGCCGACGACGATCGTGTCGTCACCGTCGAGCGACACGTCGTACGGCAAACGGCCGAGGATGGAGTCGTACTTCAGCAGGTGAGCGAGCGTCGCGTTGTCAGTCAGGTCGTTGACTGCCACGATCTCGATATCGGTGGTTCCGAGCGCCTTCTGCGCATCCACCGCCCTGAAGAAGTTACGTCCGATACGGCCGAAACCGTTTACGCCAACCCGGACAGTCACAATTCGCTCCTTTGACCATGATTCTGGTGTGCAACTTGACCCACGCATACTCCGAATCCGTGTGTGCACGACGCGGACGTGGGGTTCATCGGTCGATGTGACTCATACCCTAATGCGCGTGGCCCGAACGTGCGCAGCCCACCCTGACGGAGGGCAGGTCACCCCTCTTCGAGTAGCTCCACATTCACTGCGGATTCGGTGTCGGGTATGCCCGTTTCCTTGGCCTTGCGATCAGCCATCGACAGCAGGCGACGGATACGTCCGGCAACGGCGTCCTTGGTCATCGGCGGGTCGGCCAACTGGCCGAGTTCTTCGAGGGACGCCTGCCGATGCTCGACGCGCAGTGCACCCGCCGCCGCGAGGTGATCGGGCACGTCCTCACCGAGGATCTCCAACGCACGCTCGACCCGCGCAGCAGCCGCAACGGCAGCGCGAGCAGAGCGTCGCAGGTTTGCGTCGTCGAAATTGGCGAGACGATTGGCGGTGGCGCGGACCTCGCGTCGCATCCGCCTCTCCTCCCACACCAGACGTGTGTCCTGGGCTCCCATTCGGGTCAGGAGATCGCCGATGGCCTCACCGTCGCGGATCACCACACGATCCGTTCCGCGAACCTCACGTGCCTTCGCCGAGATCCCCAGACGCCGCGCAGCTCCAACCAGAGCAAGTGCGGCTTCCGGGCCCGGGCAGCTCACTTCGAGCGCCGACGAACGGCCGGGTTCGGTCAGGGAACCGTGCGCGAGGAACGCACCGCGCCACGCTGCTTCGGCGTCGCCGACACTTCCGCCGACGACCTGCGCAGGCAAGCCGCGAACCGGGCGCCCGCGAAGATCGAGCAGTCCCGTCTGGCGCGCGAGGGCCTCACCCTCCTTCGCTACACGCACGATGTAGCGAGCGGACTTTCGAAGCCCGCCCGCACTGAGTACGTGCACGTCGGCACTGTAGGTGAACAGGTCGAATATCTCCCGGCGCAGACGTCGCGCCGTGGAGCCCAGATCCACCTCTGCTTCGACGACCACCCGGCCGCCGACGATGTGGAGCCCACCGGCAAAGCGCAGCAACGCGGAGACCTCTGCCTTGCGGCAGCTGACCTGAGTCACCACTAACCGGCTCAGTTCGTCCTTGACCTCCGCTGTCATTGCCACGAAGCGTTCTCCCTCTGTTCTTCGGATTGCTGTTCTTGCAGGGAAGACTGTGTCGAATCCCCTACTGCCGCACTGCTCGACAGTTCAGCCAGTACATCGGCCAGTTTTGCCGGATCGTGTACATGCGCTGCGCCCGGTGAGGTGTCCGCGACATCCGCGTACCTGACTTCGGCTGAAAATTGATCCGCCGCACGCTGCAGATGTTCACGTTCACGCCCGGCCGGTACCGACGCCGAGTCGACCACCACGTAGTCGACCCGGAAATCGGGCACGTGTTGGGAGAGTACGTGCAGGTGACGCTCCGCGGAGAATCCGGCGGTCTCCCCCGGCTCGGGTGCGAGATTGAGCACCAGTACCTTTCGAGCCTTCGTCGACGACAGTGATTCGACGAGTTCGGGTACCAGGACGTGTGGGATCACGCTGGAGAACCACGATCCCGGGCCGAGAACCACGAGATCGGCACGATCGATCGCAGTCACGGCATCGGGGCACGCGGGCGGATTGGACGGGAGCAGTCTCACACGCCGAACCTTGCCCGGGGTGGTCGCGACGGCAACCTGTCCACGAATGCAGCGGCTGACGCGGGGGTCCTCTTCGAGTCCCTGAACGTCGGCTTCGATCTCGAGCGCGATCGGCGACATCGGCAGCACACGGCCACGGATTCGCAGCAGTCGCGCCATCTCGTCGAGCGCGACGACCGGATCGCCGAGCACCTCGGTCAGTCCGGCCAGGATGAGATTGCCCACCGAATGCCCGGCAAGTGCGCCGACACCGCCGAAGCGATGCTGAATGGTCCGAGTCCAGTCGACTATCTCGGGTTCGTCCGACGCGAGAGCTGCCAGCGCCATCCGGAGGTCTCCAGGCGGGATGACGCCGAGTTCGGCGCGCAGCCGGCCCGACGAACCACCGTCGTCGGCGACCGTGACCACGGCGGTGACGTCGACCGTCAAGCGTCTGACGGCCTGGAGCGTGGCGAACAATCCGTGCCCGCCGCCGAGCGCGACGATGGCCGGCCCCTCGGGTGTCTCCCGCGAGCGATGTGTCGGTTCACTCATTCGCGCCCCAGATCCCGGTGCACGATGCTGACCGAGATGTCGTCCTCGGAACCCAAACGCCTCGCGAGAGCTTCGGACATGGCTACGCTTCGGTGCTTACCGCCGGTGCATCCGACCGCAATTGTCATGTAGCGCTTTCCTTCTCGTCGATATCCGGCGATCGTCAAATCCACCAGATGTCGGTAGGTGTCGAGATAGTCTTCCGCGCCCTCGCGCGACAACACGTAGTCGCGGACGTCGGCATCCTGACCGGTGTGCGGGCGAAGTTCAGGGATCCAGTGGGGATTGGGCAGGAAACGAACGTCACAGACGAGATCGGCGTCCATCGGCAGGCCGTACTTGAATCCGAACGACTGGACCGTCACCTTCATCGTGCGGTTGGCATCGTTCCCGAACGCCGTTTCGATCTTCTGACGCAGCTGATGCGCCTTCAGCGCCGACGTGTCGATGACCAGATCGGCGGCCGCCTTCACCACGGCCAACTGCCGACGCTCGGCTGCGATCCCTTCGGACAATGTGCCGTCGATGCCGTCGCTCTGCAACGGATGACTGCGGCGCACCTGTTCGAACCGTCGGATCAACACGTCGTCCGACGCTTCGAGGTACAGCACCCGAGTATGGATCGGTTCCGCCTCGAGTTCGGTGAGCACCCACCCGAGATCGCCGGTGAAGAGTCGACTCCGCACGTCGATCACGACGGCGAGACGATCGACCGGCGGGTCGGAGGTCAGGCTCAGACCGACCATTCGGGAAATGAGCTCAGGTGGCAAATTGTCCGCGACATACCAGCCGAGGTCTTCGAGCACCTTGGCAGCGGTACTCAAACCTGCTCCGGACAATCCCGTCACCAGCAGGAAATCCATCGTTCGACTGTCTTTGGCGCTGTCGGTAGTCACTGTGCACTCGGCCCCGTCGTCGGCATGGACAATTCTCGCGACTCGGAGCCTTCGTCACCGCTACCGGATTCGGCGCTGGGCGCGTCAGCAGACGTAACAGACGATTCGGATTCCGTGTCCAGCTCATCATCCCCTACCGCGGCTGGCAGCGCTCGAGCTTCAGCACCCGCGTCGGCTGCAGCCGAATCCGTGCCGAGTGCGGCCAGAACTGCTGTGGCGGTGGTCTCACCGATACCGGGGACCTGCATGATCTCCTCGACCGTCGCCGTTTTCAGCTTCGCCACGGAACCGAAGTGAGCCACCAGAGCGGTTCGACGAGTTTCACCGAGCCCCTTGACCGAATCCAGAGCCGAAGCCGTCATCCGCCTCGAGCGTTTGCTGCGATGGAACGTGATCGCGAAGCGGTGGGCTTCGTCTCGGATGCGCTGCAGTAGGAACAACGACTCGCTCGTCCGAGGGAGGATGACCGGATCTTCTTCCCCCGGTACCCATACCTCTTCGAGTCTTTTGGCCAACCCGACTACCGCGACGTCGGTCACCCCCAGCTCGTCGAGGACCGCCGCTGCCGCCGTGACCTGAGGGGCGCCGCCGTCCACGACAAACAGATTGGGCGGATACGCGAACCGCCGAGGCCGGCCCGTCGCCGGGTCGATCGCCGCTTCGGGAGCCAGATCACCACCGTCCGAGTCCATGGTCGACGCCGACGCCGCGAGGACGCCCAGGTCGCGGTTGTGGCGCAGGAACCGCCGACGCGTGATCTCCGCGATACTCGCGACGTCGTCGGAATGACCGTCGCCGGCAGCTTCCTTGATCGCGTAGTGGCGGTAGTCCGACTTACGCGGGAGCCCGTCCTCGAACACGACCAGTGACGCCACGACGTCGGTTCCCTGGACGTGACTGATGTCGATGCATTCGATTCGTAGCGGAGCCGAGTCCAGGTCCAGTGCTTCCTGGATGCCCTGCAGCGCCGCAGAACGCGAAGTGAAATCGCCGGCGCGCTTGAGCTTGTGCTGCGTCAGAGCCTCTTTCGCGTTTCGCTGGACTGTTTCGGCGAGGTCTTTCTTGTCGCCGCGTTGCGGAACCCGCAGTTGCACTTGCGATCCCCGAAGCTTGCTCAGCCACGCCTGGATCTCGGTCGCGTTTGCCGGCAGAACCGGCACCAGAACTTCCTTGGGAACTGCGCTGATCCCGGCCTCGGAACCCGCTCCCGGGTCGAGGGCCGCCTGCTCCCCGTAGAACTGGGTGAGGAACTGCTCGACCAGGATCGGCAGGTCGGACTCGGCGTCGAGTGCGGCCCAGTCGATGGCGTCGCCTGCCTTCTCCACGACCCATCCACGCTGACCCCGCACGCGTCCGCCCCGCACGTGGAACACCTGAACGGCGGCTTCGAGATCATCGGTGGCAAAAGCGACGAGATCGGCGTCGGTGCCGTCACCGAGTACGACGGCCTGCTTCTCGAGCGCCTTGCGCAAAGCCCCGATATCGTCACGCAGACGGGCCGCGGTCTCGAAGTCGAGGTCCTCGGAAGCCTGCTGCATGCGCTTTTCGAGATCTTTGACCAACTTGTCCGTGCGGCCGGCGAGGAAGTCGCAGAAATCTTCGACGATCTGACGATGCTCCTCGGCGCTGACTCGCCCGACGCAGGGCGCCGAGCACTTGTCGATGTAGCCGAGCAGACACGGCCGGCCGATCTGGTTGTGTCGTTTGAAGACTCCGGACGAGCACGTTCGTGCGGGAAACACTCGTAGCAGCAGATCGAGTGTTTCGCGGATGGCCCAGGCATGGGAGTAGGGACCGAAGTACCGGACACCCTTGCGCCGCGGACCGCGGTAGACGAACAAGCGCGGGAACTCTTCGTTGAGCGTTACCGCGAGAACCGGATACGTCTTGTCGTCGCGGTACCGGACGTTGAACCGCGGATCGAATTCCTTGATCCAGTTGTACTCGAGCTGAAGCGCTTCGACTTCGGTACTGACGACGGTCCACTCGACGCTGCCGGCGGTGGTCACCATCTGCCGAGTACGGGGATGAAGTGTCGTGACGTCCGCGAAGTACGAGTTCAAACGTGAACGGAGGCTTTTCGCCTTTCCGACGTAAATGACCCGACCATGCGGATCGCGAAATTTGTAGACGCCCGGCGCAGCCGGAATGGTTCCGGTAGCGGGGCGGTAAGTCGAGGGATCCGGCACGGTTTCAGGTTAGTCGCCGCCACCGACCGACTCGGAAACGCGCAGGATGCGGGCACCGAACCGGTCGGAAGACGTCAGTTGCTCTTGTGAGCGACCGGTGCGTAGCGGTCGGCCAGTTCGCGGAACTTACCGACCGTGTCGACGGCGTACTCGCGGTCGTTGGACTGGATCGCCATCACTGCCATGTACTCGTCGTCGGGCAATTCGATGCGTGCCCAGGCGGCACCGTCGGGGAACGAGAGTCCCTCGAACAGATCCCAGTCGACGATCTTCTCGCCCAGGATGTTTCGTACGGCAATACCCTGCTTGCCCACCTTGACCCGGGGCCGCGTCAACATCAGCACACCGAGAGCCAGAATGGTGCCGATGCCTGCCATCGCGATCTGGTCCGCGGCACGGAAGTACACGCCGGTGGACCCCTGGCGAAGCAGGAGTGCCAGTGTGACGTGAACGATCACCAGGAGGACGGCAACTCCGATCGCGTATCGCGTCGACTTACGCGGTGACGCAATCAGTTCCCAGTTCTCGTTGTCGCCGGGTGTACTCATCGAAACGAATCCTCGGTCCATGGTGCTCGGAGATGGCGCAGGGTCACTGCGGTGTCCAGTGCGGCGGCGCAGGCCTGTGCGCCCTTGTCCTCGACGCTACCCGGCAGACCCGAACGGTCAAGAGCCTGCTGCTCGGTGTCGGTGGTCAGGACACCGTTCCCCACGGGGGTGCTTTCGTCGAGCGAGACGCGTGTGAGGCCCGCGGTGACCGCGTCGCACACGTACTCGAAGTGCGGCGTGCCACCGCGGATGACAACACCGAGAGCGACGACGGCGTCGTGCGTGCGCGCCAATGCCTGCGCAACGACCGGCAGTTCGATCGCGCCGGCGACACGGACCAGTGTCACGTCCTTGATCTGTGCTTCCTGCGCGACGCGCTGCGCGCCGGCGATCAGGGCCTCGGAGATCGTCGCGTGCCACTGCCCGGCAACGATCGCCAGCTTCAGATCCTTGGCCTCGGCGATCGCGAGCTGCGGCTGACCTTCGCCGCTCACAGTGCGGTTCCCGGCTGTGCGGTGTTCTGGTTCGCCTCGTACTCGTCCAGTCCGATCAGATCGTGGCCCATCCGATCGCGCTTGGTGCGCAGGTAGGTGAGGTTCTCCGCATTCGCGCGCAGCGGCATCGGAACACGATCGGTGATCTGCAGGCCGTAGCCGTCCAGACCCACACGCTTGGCCGGGTTGTTGGTCAGCAGACGCATCGACGAGATCCCCAGATCGACCAGGATCTGGGCACCGATGCCGTAGTCACGGGCGTCCGCCGGCAGGCCGAGTTCGAGATTGGCGTCGACGGTGTCGGAACCGGCGTCCTGGAGCTGGTAGGCCTGCAGCTTGTGCATGAGACCGATGCCACGACCCTCGTGCCCGCGCATGTACAGAACAACGCCGCGGCCTTCCTGGGCGACCATGTCCAGTGCGGCGTCGAGCTGCGGGCCGCAATCGCACCGCAGCGAACCGAAGACGTCGCCGGTGAGGCACTCGGAGTGAACGCGGACGAGTACGTCGCTACCGTCGCCGTCGGGGCCTGCGATGTCGCCGCGCACCAGCGCAACGTGCTCGACCTCGTCGTAGATGCTGGTGTAGCCGACAGCGGTGAACTCACCGTGGCGGGTGGGGATGCGGGCCTCGGCGATACGCAGCACGTGCTTCTCGTGCTTGCGACGCCACGCGATGAGGTCCGCGATCGAGATCAGAGCAAGGTTGTGTTCGTCGGCAAATACTCGCAGCTCGTCGGTCTGAGCCATCGCGCCTTCGTCCTTCTGGCTGACGATTTCGCAGATGACGCCGGCGGGACGCAGGTCCGCCATGCGGGCGAGGTCGACTGCAGCTTCCGTGTGGCCAGGACGACGCAGTACTCCGCCTTCCTTCGCGCGGAGCGGAACGACGTGACCGGGGCGAGTGAAATCGTTGGCACCGGATTCGGGGTTGGCGAGCAGACGCATCGTCGCAGCGCGGTCCGACGCCGAGATGCCGGTACCGATTCCCTCACGGGCGTCGACGGTGACGGTGTACGCCGTGCCGTGCTTGTCCTGGTTGGTGGCGTACATCGGGGGCAGGCCCAGCCGATCGCAATCGTCACCGTCGAGCGGCACGCACAGGTAGCCGGAGGTGTACCGGACCATGAACGCCACCAGTTCCGGGGTGGCCTTCTCGGCGGCGAAGATGAGGTCGCCCTCGTTCTCGCGATCCTCGTCGTCCACGACGACAACAGCTTTACCTGCAGCGATATCTGCTACTGCGCGCTCGATACTGTCGAACCTGGTCACGTGCTCGCACTCCAAAGTCTTGACTTTTCACATCATCGAATACAACAAGTGCATCCGACGGATGCACTGACAACCCTACGACCAATCGGACGGGTCCGATCAGCCTGGTCCTACCGACCGGCAGAGTGAAGCCGCTCGACGTACTTGGCGATCACGTCCACCTCGAGGTTGACCGGCGTACCGACCACAGCGGTTCCGAGCGTCGTCAACTCGAGCGTTGTCGGGATCAGCGAGATCTCGAAGTACTCGAACCCGCGGTCTCCGCCCAGCGCGGAGACCGTCAGCGAGACTCCGTCGACGGTGATCGAACCCTTCTCCACGACGTAACGGGAAATGGAGTCGGGCAGTGCGATCCGCACTACCTCCCAGTTCTCGGACGGCGAGCGGGAAATGACGTGGCCTGTTCCATCGACATGCCCTTGAACCAGGTGGCCGCCGAGTCGGCTGTTCAGCGCCGCGGCACGCTCGAGGTTGACGCGAGAGCCGACATCCAATTTCGCCAGGCTCGAGCGGTTCAGGGTTTCCTGCATGACATCTGCGGTGAACGAACCGTCGGCAAGCACGTCGACCACCGTCAGGCACACTCCGTTGACCGCGATCGAATCACCGTGGCCGGCGTCGGAGGTGACCAGTGGCCCGCGCACCGTGAAACGTGCAGCATCGACCAGTTCTTCCTTGGCGACAATTTCGCCGAGTTCTTCCACAATTCCTGTGAACACGCGCCCTACTCCTCGTTCCCCGGAGCAGAACTCTCCGGAACCAGACTCAACAAAATATCGGGGCCGATCGTTACCGCGGACTCCAAACGGAATCGGTGGGCGTCGGTGATGGTGTGCACTCCGGCATCGACGAGCGCGGAGGCGCCCGCGCCGAGCAGGATCGGAGCGATGTATGCCTCTATGACGTCGACATATCCGGCGGCAAGGAATGCTCCGGCCAGACGGGGCCCACCCTCGAGAAGTACGTCCGTGTACTCCCCCAACGCCTCGACTACTTCGTCGATGTTGTCGGTGTTGAGCACCAGAGTCGGTGCGGTGTCGTCGAGAATGCTTGCCGTCGAGGGTATTTCACGCTTTCCGACGACGACGCGAACGGGCTGGTGCGCCGCGAGCTCACCGGTGGGCTGACGTGCGGTCAGCCACGGATCGTCGGCAAACACGGTGCCGGTACCGACCACGATTGCATCGATCTGCGCTCGCTGCGCATGCACGCGCGCCCTCGCCTGCGGACCGGTGATCCACTGACTCGTTCCGTCCTCGGCGGCGCTGCGTCCGTCCAGACTGGCCGCGTACTTCCACGTGATGTGCGGGCGACCGGTGCGCTGTTTGTGCAGCCAGGCCCGCAGTGGACCAGCTTCCACCTCGGGTGCTCGCAGTCCGGCCGTGACGCTGATTCCAGCGCGCATGAGGGTCGCTGCGCCGCCGGAAGCCTCGGGATTGGGATCACCGACGGCGTAGACAACCGCCGAGACTCCGGCGTCGATCAATGCCTGCGAGCAAGGGCCGGTTCGTCCCTGGTGATTGCACGGTTCCAGTGTCACCACTGCCGTACCGCCACGTGCCGCATCGCCGGCCTCGTCGAGAGCTACAACCTCGGCGTGCGGTCCACCGGGCGGTTGCGTCATACCGACGCCCGCGATGGTTCCGTCGGCAGCGAGGATGACCGCGCCGACCGGTGGGTTGGGGCTGGTGAATCCGCGCGCGGAATCAGCTGCGGCCAGCGCGATCTGCATCGCGGCGTCGAGATCAGCCGTCGACGCCTGTCCACCCTTTGCCATCGAGCGGCTCAGACCGACAGCGTCAGGTGCGGCGACGCCGAGGCGGCCTGCGCGCGCAGCTTGCGCACCGCCTCACCGGGATCACTCGCTCCGTACACCGCCGAACCGGCGACGAAGCAGTCGATCCCTGCTTCAGCGGCCTGCTCGATCGTGGAAGCGTTGATGCCGCCGTCGATTTCGACAAGGAGCGTCAGCTCACCCGAGTCGACGAGCTTTCGAACTGCGCGTGCCTTGTCGAGCACCTGAGGCATGAAGGACTGACCACCGAATCCGGGTTCGACGCTCATGATCAAGAGGGTGTCGAAGTCCTTGAGGATTTCCAGGTAGTCGTCGATCGGGGTTCCAGGCTTGATGCTCAGCCCCGCCTTGGCACCAGCTGCACGAATATCGCGGGCAACCGAACGCGGATCGTCGGTGGCCTCGGCGTGAAACGTAACGTTGTACGCACCGGCCTCGGCGTACGGCGGCGCCCAGCGCTCCGGATTCTCGATCATGAGATGGCAGTCGAGCGGAATATCCGTCGCCTTCAGCAGACTCTCGACCACCGGCAGACCCAGCGTGAGATTGGGAACGAAATGCGCGTCCATCACGTCGACGTGAAGCCAGTCGGAGCCGGACACGGCAGTCGCTTCATCAGCGAGTCGAGCAAAATCTGCGGACAGAATGGACGGTGCAATCATCGGGGAAGCCACGACGCCGAGTTTAGCTGTGTCTCATTGCCGACCGTGCATGCACATCGGAGCCGGTGCAATCAGATCAGTTCTTGACGACGGTGTGGAGCTTTCGCACCTTGGCCGGTGCCTTGATCCGCCACGCGTCTTCGAGCATCTCACCCAACTGCACCTCGTCGATCAGTTCGAGGTGCACGAGGATCGAGCCGTGCCCGTGATAGTGATCGGTGGTGAAGAAAGCCGCCTCGCCACTGGCGAGTAGCGCCTCCTTCTCGTCCAGACCGCACATCACGACCAAAGCGCCCTCCGCTTCGGTGCGGAGCCGCGCAAAAGTCTTACCTGCCACCTTGAGTGCCGGGGTGTTGTACGAGGTCGACTCTTCCACGGAGGGAAGAGCCGAACCCAGTACTACAACCTGTTCCCACGTAACCATGTAGGCACCATACGACTACCGATGCCCAGAAGTCATCCGATCAGGCCAGCGGCTTGCGCAAAGCGGCCATGAACATCGCATCGGTCCCGTGTCGGTGCGGCCACAACTGAACCGACGATCCGTCTCCGACGTCCGGGACACCTGGCACCAATGCCTTGGTGTCGAGTTCCACGACGCCATGACGCCGCACCGCATCGGCGACCACAGCCAGCGTTTCCGACAAGTGCGGCGAGCACGTGGAGTACAGCACCACTCCGCCGGGGCGAACCAGTTCGATTGCGGCAGCAAGCAATTCACGCTGCAACTTCACGAGCGGGGCCACATCGGACGGCTGCCGACGCCAACGTGCCTCCGGGCGCCGACGCAGCGCACCCAACCCGGTGCAGGGAGCGTCGACGAGGATGCGGTCGTATCCGGGTTCGAGCCCGGATTCGCGGCCGTCCGCCACGTGTACGTCCACGGGAAGCTCGCGAGTGGTCTTGCGGATCAGTTCGGCGCGATGTTCGACGGGCTCGACGGCGTCGAGTCGCCCGCCTTCGATACCGGCGAGAGCGCCGAGAAGCGCTGCCTTACCGCCCGGACCTGCGCAGAGATCGAGCCAGCGTCCGGAGTCTTCACCTTCGAGAGGAGCAATGCTGAGGGCGCGGGCCACCAGCTGACTGCCCTCGTCCTGCACGCCCGCCAAGCCTTGGCGGACCGCCTCGAGCTGTCCGGGGTCACCGCCGTCGAGATGCACGGCGTATGGCGAGTACGGCCCGATCTCGCCGCCGGTCACCAGTGCAAGCTCCTCGGCGGAGATCTCGCCGGGGCGGGCGACGAGGTGTACGGCAGGGCGGGCGTCGTCGGCGATCAGGACGTCTTCGAGTTCACCGGCAGCAGCGCCGAGCGAGTCGGCAAATACCTGCGCGATCCACAGGGGGTGAGCGTGCTCGAAGGCGAGCCGGCCGACCGGGTCCTTCGGGGCCAGCAGCTCGACCCACTCCTCCTGGGTGCGTTCGGAAACACGGCGCAGGACCGCATTGACGAATCCTGCTCGGCCCTGGTCGTTTTCGGCGCGGACCAGATCGACCGAGGTTGCGACGGCAGCATGCGGTGCGACACGAGTGCGCAGCAATTGGTACGAGCCGAGTCGGAGAACATCGAGCAGAGTTCCGTCGATCTCTTCGATCGGCCGACCCGCTGCATGGGCGATCACCGCATCCAGCAGTCCCTGAGCACGTGCCGCGCCGTACGCCAGTTCGGTTGCCAGCGCCGCATCGCGTGCGTCGAGTTTGCGGTCACGCAGGAGCCCTGGCAGAACCAGGTTCGCGTACGCGTCACGCTCACGGACCGCGCGCAGGACGTCACGCGCCGCCAGACGCGGTTGATCGAGCCCGGCGGTTGCCGGATCAGGCCGCTTGGCCTGCTTCGGCTTGGTGTTCTTGCCGCCGCCGCCGGTCTTGGCTCCGGGACCCTGTGTCCGCCGTGCCGGTCGTCGTGATTCGGTCACTGTGCTCGTACCTCCGCGTCGAGTCGGGCACCGCGTGCCCAGTCCCCTGCCGACATCAATTTCTTGCCCGGGGGCTGAATCTGCCCGAGTCGCACCGCGGTGGTCGCGGTACCGATGTACAGACCATCCTTGCGTACCGAGATCTCACCGACTGCCAGGGTCTCGTCCGTGACGGTGATCGGGCCGACCTTGACTCGAAGATCACCGATCATCGTCCATGCCCCGGGTGCGGGTGTGACGGCTCGGATATGCCGGTCCACTGTGCGAGCGGGCAGTTCCCACCGCACGCGGGCCGCGTCCACCGTCACCTTGGGGGCATACGAGACGCCGTCGGCAGACTGCGGAACCGCGTTGATCTCGCCGGCCTCGAGTCCGTCGAGTACCGATTCGAGGAGGGCAGCGCCGTTTTCCGCGAGACGTCCGAGCAGGTCGCCCGCCGTATCGGTGTCGCGAATCCGCTCGGTCATCACTCCGTACACGGGGCCGGTATCCATCCCGGCTTCCAAACGGAACGCGCTCGCACCCGTCACCTCGTCACCGGCACTGATCGCGGCCTGCACCGGCGCGGCGCCGCGCCACGCGGGAAGCAACGAGAAATGCAGATTGACCCAACCGTATTTCGGAATGTCGAGGACGTTCTGTGGCAACAGGTTTCCGTAGGCGACGACGGGTGCACAGTCCGGTTCGAGGCGGGCGAGTTCGGCCGCGAAGTCGGGATCGGACGCCTTGGCCGGCGTCAGCACCGGGATGCCGTGCTCGTCGGCAAGCAGACCGATCGGCGATCGGGCGACTTTTCGACCGCGGCCCGCCACAGCGTCCGGACGCGTGACGACGGCTACCACTTCGTGGTTGGCGGATTCGATGAGCCGACGCAGTGAAGGAACCGCGGGTTCGGGTGTTCCGGCGAACACGACGCGCATGTCAGCTCTCCCGTTTCGTTGGGCTCTTCGGACTCTGATCAGCCGATCGGCCTGTCGAACGCGGTGGACTGCAACTCACGAAAATGCTCCCGGATGTGTCGGTGGGTGGAACTGTCAGTCTAAGGACTGCGAGAGCTACGACCTACCTCGCGCCACACCGAACCACTTTCTCAGCAATTTCTTTGATCAGAACCCTGCACATTCACCGGTCCTCGGTATTGACTGTTTCTGTCGTCGCCACTCGGCGGAGGCTGATACGGGATACACCGATCACACGGAGGAACTTAGATGGCAGGCATCGACAGTAAGTTCGACAAGGCCTACGCAGGAAAGTCCGTCGAAGAATTGGCGGACGCCCCGGTCGCGGCACTCAACGGCGTAAGCGATTCGGACGCAGAACATTTGAAGGCAGCGTTCAACATCAAGACCGTCCGCGACCTCGGAACGAACAAGTTCTTCCTGTGGGCGCAGGCCACTGCCAAGCTCGCCGAGTAAACATCCCGACCCACGTGATCTCGGTGCTCACGAGTTAGCAGCGCACGAATTTGCAGCTCACGAATTTGCGTCGATGACCACTTGCGGAATATCCGTGCCGAGCGGCACCGCGCTGCACGAAGCGTGCCGCTCGGCATCGGGGTCGAGGACCGTCCGGATGACGTCGATCACGTAGGGGTCGTACGGCATGCGGAAGTGGCCGGTCAGGTTCGACGGGCACAGATCCTGGAGGACGATGTTTTCTGCACCGGCACCGCGGAGCGCGATGTTCGAGGACGGCTGGATCATCTCGTCGACAGTGGACCCGATGGTCGTGTAGCGCACTCCGGGTACGGTGTCGCCGCCGTCGTTGAGGGCGTTCAACATATCCGACCCCTGCATCTGCTCACGGACAGCTCGCGAAAAGACGTCTTCGACAAAGTCCTCTCCGCCGGGGATCGCGCGGACGATCGGAACCAACCCGAACATCACCCCGCCGTAGGTCGGCGAAGCCAAACCGACCCAATGATCGACGTAGGCGTCGCCGCCCATCTTGTTGACGTAGTACCGCGTCACCGTCGCGCCTTGCGAATAGCCGATGACGTCGACCTTGTCCGCGCCGGTCGCGGTCAGCACCTGATCGACGAAAGAACCGAACGCGGTGGCACTACCGACTATGTCGCCGACGCCGTAGGTCTCGTGTGCGACGTCCCCGTCTTCTTCTTTGATCGCACCGCCGTAATTGAGGGCGAAGACGCAGTAGCCGTCAGCTGCCAGTGCCGGCGACAGGGCCGCCCAATCCGCGTACGCCTCGGTGTCGGTTCCGTGGGCGAGTACAACCGGTCGGGGATGCGTGGCCGAAGGCTCACAGCCGAAATCGTTCGATCCGGCAGGTGCGGATGCTGGATGAGCATGCGCATATGCCGTAGCAACGGAACGGGTCGCCTGACCCGGACCGACGTCGAGAGGAACGTCCATCGCGTCGGCACTCGCAGACGGAAGCGTCGGTGCGGCACCCGATATAGCCGGCGGTGCTCCGATCAGCAGCGCCACTGCTACCGAAAATGTCAGTCCCACAGACCGTTTGACGCCAGACATTGTTCCTGCTCCTGCTCTGATCCTACGAGGGAGCTGACCGTAACACCAGAAACTTCGAGGCGCATACCCTACCGAACAGTAGGTATCCGACGTCTCAATTGCCGCCTTCATCGGCGTCATCACCGGCAAGCACTCGGTAGAGCGATTTGCGCGCCTCGACAAGCACGTCGGCTGCGGCCTTGACCTGCGCTGGTGTGCCTACAGCAGCCACTTGACCGGCCGCGCCCATCAGCTGGCCGATCAGTTCTCGAAGGTCCTGCTCCGGCTCCCCTACGCTGAGACGAACGTCATCCCACGGCGCCCCGAGATCGGCGCGATGTTCCTCGACGTACGCGACGCCTTCTTCTGTCAGCTTGGCGGTCTTGCGGCCGGCAACCTTTTCGATGATCACCAGTCCTTCGTCCTCGAGTTGGGACAGCGCGGGATAAATGGAGCCCGGACTCGGCTTCCAGACGCCGCCGCTGCGCTCGACGATCTGCTGAATCAATTCGTAGCCGTGCATCGGCTCTTCCGCGATCAACAGCAGAATCGCAGCGCGCACATCTCCTCGACGACCTCGTCCGCCACGTCCTCGCCCGCGACCGAACTGAGCGCCCGGACCGAAGCCGGGGCCGGGTCCGCCGTCTGGACCGAAACGCCCCCGCCGATGGCCTCTGCGTGGCATGTCACCGAAGCCCGGCCGCTCGTGCGGTCGACCGCGTCGACCACCGTCTCGATCGCCGGGACCATCGCCCGACGCGCCGTCGTCCGTCGGCACCCACATCACAAATGGTGGCCGTTGCTCACGGCCGAAACCGCCGAAGAAACCGCGCCGGCCGAACATCCCCTCGTTCGGGAAACTTGCATCCATCGTCGAACCTCCATCACTATCGTTGATAGTTCGACGATATATCGTCATATCGGGTAGCGCAAGGATTCCTCCGACAACTCGAAACTCAGCCGATGCGGCGTGGGTCGATCTGAATGCGGACCGGACCCGAAGACTTCCGCGCACTGCGCGCGGCCCTCGCATGTGCCAGAGCGTCCGCAAGGCCGCGACCGTCCTTGCGTGGAACGCGGACCAGCATTCGCTCCGGCGCGACACCGCTCTCGTCCTCACCGGAATACGGAAGCCTCTCCCCCGCAGGCAATTCCACTGGTCCGAGCAGCACAGCACTTGCCGGCAGATCAGCTGAATCCACCAACTCCGCAATTGCCGCGGATCCACCGTCGATCGCAGCCATGTGAACGGCCGGAGGAAAGCCGACCTCGTCCCGCTCCTCGAATTGAGACTGTGCGTGCCCCACCGGATCCCATCGGACCAACGCCTGCACCGTCGGGATACCCGAGTCTGCGACAACCACAACTTCACCGCCTTCGGACAGCGGAATCACCATGGCAGCAGCCGACATCCAGCGTCTGAGTGTTTCCTCGGCGGCGCGAAGATCGGGCCGGCCGAGCAGTGCCCAGCCGTCGAGCAAGAGCGCGGCGCCGTAGCCGCCGGTCATCACCGGCTCCGCACCCACTGTCGAGACCACCAACGCGGGCCCATGTGGCAGTTCCTTGACCACATCACTGCCCCCGGACAGAACAACTTTCACACCGGGAAACGCCCGCCCGAGTTCTTCGGCGGTCCGGCCGGCACCGACCACCACCGCGCGCAACGCTTTCGCCCCGCACGCGTGACATCGGTAGGCGGCATCGGCAACCCCGCACCAGCGGCACGCCGGTGTCCCGGCGCCGTCGGGACCTGCCGCAGCGGGAAGAGCCAGTGGGCCGTTGCACCGACGGCACCGTGCCGGGGCACGGCACTTTCCGCAGGCCAGGGTCGGTACGTACCCCCGCCGAGGCACCTGTACCAGGACTCCGTTGCCCTCACCCAGAGCGCGCCGGGCGGCCGCGAATGCAATAGCGGGCAAACGAGCCGCTCTGGCTCCCGGATCGCGGGCCAAGGCTTGATCGCTGTCGGCAAGCGCGGTGATCTTGGGTGCGTGGGCACGAACGACGTCCCGCGTAGCGACCAGATCGTGCGCCCATCCCGAGTCGACGAGTACCTGCGCTTCTGCCGTACGGGAGAACCCACCGATCACGACGGCGCACCCGGCGACGTAGCCACGCAGGACGGCAACTTCGCGGGCATGTGGATACGGCGACCGCGGCTCGGACAAGTTGTCGTCGCCGTCGTCCCAGACGACGACAAGACCGGTCTCGGGCGTCGGCGCAAAAACAGCACTCCGTGTGCCGACGACGATCCGGGCGGTCCCGCGCAGTGCAGCGAGCCACCTCCGATATCGCATGGCCGGCCCCAGGCCCGCGGACAGACCTACCACCGCATCCGCTCCGGAGAGTTCGGTACAAGCGGCGACGACGCGGTCCAGGTCGCGTTGATCGGGCACAACCAGGATCGCGGATTTACCACTTGCCGCTACGGCCCCGGCCAGTTCGGCCAGGCGCAGTGGCCAGTTTTCACCAGGCAACGCCTGCCAGACCGCACGTGGGCTTTTCGACTCGCGAATCGCGGACAGGAAGGCGTCACCGAATCTGTAGAGATGCCAACCATTTTCGATCGGTTCAGGAGCGGACGGCGGCTCGGCGGGCCCCCACGGTTCCGCCTCGACCTTCGCGTGCCGCGGCGGTACCGCCAAACGGAGAACATCGGCACGGGTTCCGGCATAACGCTCCGCCACACGATCGACGACTTGCGCGATTTCGGCCGTCAGGACCCGCTCGGACGAGATGACGCGTTCGAGCCAGCCGAACTTCCCCTGATGGTCACTAGTCGCCTCGCGCGAGACGATGAAACCGTCCACCAGACGACCAGCGAAGCGGATGCGCACCCGGACTCCGGGCTGCGCATCCGCTTCGAGTTCACGAGGAACGAGGTAGTCGAATTCACGGTCGAGGTGAGCGAGCGGGAGCATCGGCAGCACCCGGGCGACCGGATCGACTTCTGCCGCTACTCTTTCCGCGCCCACCCGCGCCCCGTCTGTACGTCAGTGATCAGAGACCAGCTGCGCTACGCAGCTTGTCGGCGCGATCGGTGCTCTCCCACGGGAGGTCGATATCGGTGCGACCGAAGTGACCGTATGCCGCCGTCTGCGCGTAGATCGGGCGCAGCAGGTCGAGGTCGCGGATGATCGCTCCCGGACGCAGGTCGAAGATCTCGGTGATCGCCTTCTGGATCCGTGCCGGATCGGTCTTCTCGGTGCCGAAGGTTTCGACGAAGAGTCCGACCGGAGCTGCCTTGCCGATGGCGTAGGCGACCTGAACCTCGATGCGGTCGGCCAGACCTGCGGCAACAGCGTTCTTGGCCACCCAGCGCATGGCGTAGGCAGCGCTGCGGTCGACCTTTGACGGGTCCTTGCCGGAGAACGCGCCGCCACCGTGGCGAGCCATTCCGCCGTAGGTGTCGACGATGATCTTGCGGCCGGTCAAACCGGCGTCACCCATCGGGCCACCGAGGACGAACTTGCCCGTCGGGTTCACCAACAGACGAACATCGGAGGTGTCGAGATCGGTGAGGTTGACGTCGGTCAGCACCGAGTGAAGCACCTTCTCGCGAAGATCGGGCGTCAACAGGTTGTCGAGGTCGATGTCAGCGGCATGCTGGGTGGAGATGACCACGGTGTCGAGACGGACAGCCTTGTCACCGTCGTACTCGATGGTGACCTGGGTCTTGCCGTCCGGGCGCAGGTACGGCAGCACGCCGGACTTACGGACCTCGGTCAACCGGCGAGAGAGACGATGAGCCAGCGCGATGGGCAGCGGCATCAGTTCCGGCGTGTCGGTGGTGGCGTAGCCGAACATCAGGCCTTGGTCACCCGCACCCTGACGGTCGATCTCGTCGTCGCTGATTCCGTCGACGCGAGCCTCGTGCGAGTGATCGACACCCTGCGCGATCTCGGGCGACTGGGCGCCGATCGCGACGTTGACGCCGCAGGAGTTACCGTCGAAGCCCTTTGCGGAGCTGTCGTAGCCGATTTCGAGGACCGTGTCGCGCACGATCTTCGGAATGTCCGCGTACGCAGTGGTCGTGACCTCACCGGCTACGTGAACCTGGCCGGTGGTGACCAGTGTCTCGACGGCCACGCGGGCGCGCGGGTCCTGGGTGAGCAGCGCGTCGAGGATCGAGTCGCTGATCGCGTCACAGATCTTGTCCGGGTGCCCCTCGGTGACGGACTCGCTGGTGAATAGCCGACTGCCGGACTTGCTCACAGATCTCCCTCTCGACGACTGAGTTCTTGACTACAGCTTATTGAAGTATCCGAATCACCGTTCGGTGACCGTTTTGTCATGCTTTGTTAGCTGGGGGCTGAGCCGACGATAACGGTTGGACCGCCTGCGCAACACCCTTGTACTCACCCGATTATCGTGGGGTAACTCTCACCACCGGGCGCGTGTCGCTACTCGGGAAAGAGCTTGACCAGGGCGTCGAGTACTCGACTGGCCATCAAAGCCTTGGATCCGTGTTCGAGAGCGGACTCCGAGCCGTCGGAACCGAGCAGCCAACCGTCGTTGTGATCGACCTCGAACGCCTTGCCCTCGCCGACCGCATTGACCACGAGGAGATCGCAACCTTTGCGGGCAAGCTTGGAGCGGGCATAGGTGAGTACGTCACCATGGGCGTCACCGGTCTCAGCGGCGAATCCGACGATCACCGTTCGAGCATCCAAGTCGCCGTCACGACGCGCTTCGACGAGACCGGCGAGGATGTCGGCATTTCTGGTGAGGCTGATCGAGTCGGGTTCGTTTGCGCCCTTCTTGATCTTGCTACCTTCGACGGTGGTGGGGCGGAAGTCCGCGACAGCCGCAGCCATGACGACTCCGTCGTGTCCCGGTGCGTGCTTTTCCACTGCCAACCGGAGATCTTCGGCCGTCTTGATGTGCACGACGTCGACAGCGGCGGGGTCGGCGAGATCAGCCGTGTACCCGGCGATCAGTGTCACGTGCGCGCCGCGTTGCGCAGCAAGACGGGCGAGCGCGTAGCCCTGCTTGCCCGAGCTGCGATTACCGAGAAAGCGCACGGGATCGAGCGGCTCGCGAGTACCGCCGGCGGTGACCAGAATGCGGCGACCCTCCAGGTCGCGCGGCAACGCGTCCGAGCGCTCGAGGAGCAACGATGCCAACCCGACGATCTCGTCGGGTTCGGGAAGTCGACCGGCTCCGGTGTCTTTCCCGGTCAAACGCCCGGAGGCAGGTTCGATCACGTGGACGCCGCGCGAACGCAGTGTCGCCACGTTCGAGACCGTTGCGGGGTGCTCCCACATCTCGGTGTGCATTGCTGGGGCGAAGACGACCGGACAGCGCGCGGTCAACAAAGTGGCCGTCAACAGGTCGTCTGCGCGACCCATGACCGCTCGCGCCATCAGATCAGCGGTTGCCGGCGCGATGACGACCAGATCGGCTTCCTGTCCGAGACGGACATGCGGAACCTGCGGGACGTCGTTGAAGACGCCGGTGTGAACCGGGTTGCCGGAGAGTGCTTCGAACGTCGCGCGCCCGACGAACTCCAGAGCGGATTCGGTCGGAATCACGCGGACGTGATGACCGCTCTCGGTGAAGCTGCGGATGATCGAGCACGCCTTGTACGCGGCGATACCCCCACCGACACCGACGACAATGCGCTTACGTATCGATGTGGGCGCGTCGGACACTCCCCCGACACCCGAACGAGGTTCGGGTGCGGCAGATGTGGTGCTCACTCGCCTTCGGTGTGCTCGAGGAGATCAGCGTGGATTTCACGCAACGCGATGGACAGCGGCTTTTCCTGCAGACCGGGCTCGACCAGAGGTCCGACGTATTCGAGGATGCCGTCACCGAGCTGGTTGTAGTAGTCGTTGATCTGGCGCGCGCGCTTGGCCGAGTAGATGACCAGGGCGTACTTGGAAGAGGTGCGTTCGAGCAACTCGTCGATCGGCGGGTTGGTGATGCCGAGCGGGGTGTCGTAGGCAGGCAGAGCGCCCTGACCTGCTGCGGACGCGGCTGAAGTGCTGCTCACTCTTGTGTCTCCTGAATTAGATCTTCATTGAAGAACTAGTTTTATCGATCCGGATATCTGAGAAACGGGGTGGAAATCGGTTCCCGAAGGGTGCGGAATCAGTTCCCAACCAACAAGGATACCAACTCATCGCAAGCACGGCTTACATCCTCATTCACGATGACCGTGTCGAACTCGTCCTGTGCGGCCAATTCCACTCGGGCCGTCTCGAGTCGGCGCGCCACGACGTCTTCCGTTTCGGTTCCACGTCCGGTCAGCCGTTGCACCAGAACGTCCCAGCTCGGTGGAGCCATGAACACCAACAGAGCCTCGGGCATCGCCTTGCGGACAGCTCGTGCTCCGGCGAGATCGACCTCGACGAGAACGGGCTTTCCAGCTTCGAGCGCTTCTTCGACCGGAGCTGCGGGGGTGCCGGAGCGCTGCAGGCCGCCGTGGACTTCCGCCCATTCGAGAAGTTCACCGGAGTCGATCATCCGTTGAAATTCTTCACGGGAGGTGAATCGGTAGTCCTTGCCGTCCACTTCACCTGGACGGGGATCGCGAGTGGTCGCCGAAACACTGAAAACGAGTTCAGGCAACCGAGTTCTCAGCTCGCGAACGACGCTGGACTTACCGACAGCCGAAGGGCCGGCCAGTACAACCAGCCGACCCCTCCGCACTGCGGTCTTGCTCTCTGACACTGTTGCGTCAGCAATCATCAGACACTGCCGCGTCAGCAATCATCACTTGTCGGCTCAGGCCTCGAAGTCGAACTTGGTGAGCAGAGCCTTGCGCTGCCGATCACCGAGGCCACGAAGGCGACGGGTCGGTGCAATCTCCAGCTCGGTCATGATCTCCTGAGCCTTGACCTTGCCCACCTTGGGCAGCGCCTCGAGCAGTGCCGAAACCTTCATCTTGCCCAAGATTTCGTTGTCTTCGGCGTCCTTGAGGACCTGCTTGAGGTCGGTGCCGCCACGCTTCAGGCGCTCCTTGAGCTCAGCCCTGGCCTTGCGGGCAGCAGCTGCCTTCTCCAAAGCAGCAGCGCGCTGCTCATCAGTCAACTGGGGAAGGGCCACGGTTCCTCCGTCTCGTCGTGTGCAAATTTTGTCTATTCCGCTGATAACCAGCAGCGATAGCGACCGTACTCACGCCTGGCGCGAATTGCTAACCCACCCCCCGCGGTCCGATGCAGATCGCGGTGGGTTATGCGCGTCGAATCGATGTCACGGATCGTCACCGTTTTCGGCTGGATCGAGACGAATTCGACGCCACACGAACGTGCGTACAGTACCGAAATAGACTGTAACACAATGTATTTCGACCCATAGCGTGCGACACCCCCGTGCGAGTGTGCGAAATCGTTACCTGCGGGAATGAACGTGGTCGCCGACACATCCAAAATTTTCGAGCATTTTCGACGCCTATGCGCGTGTCGCGGCCCGTTTTCAGGTCTGCAGCGACGATTTCGGATCGCCGGCGTCGACCGTCTCGGGTTCGATGCGACTCACGCCGGGGGCGGCCAGAGCGAGCACTACCGCGAGGCTCGCCCAGAGCAATGAATTCTCCAGCACGAAGCCGACTACCGGGATATCCATGTCCGCGCCGACTCGAGGAAGCCGAAACAGCACTACGACAGCGGTGAGACCGATCGCGATCCAGGACCACACAGGGACCGATCGAGTGCCCTCCCCCACGCCCGACTTGATCGGAACGAGGAGTACACCCACCGCCGGCACCAACCACACGAAGTGGTGCGTCCAGGCAATGGGAGTCACGATTGCCGCCAGCAGAGCCACCACCGTGAAACCGGCGAGATCGCCCCGCAGGCGCTGAGCGCGCCGCGTCGCGACAATTCCGAGGACACCCAACACCGCACAGGCGACGAGCCAGGCCGGACCCACCAGGCCCTCGGGAAGTAGCCGCAAGGCCATTCCACGCACGGACTGGTTACCGAACACGGACGGGTCACCGACGGCGACGCGCCCCGAGAGTGAGGCGATGTCGCCGAAGTAGTCGATCGTCTGGCGTGGGAGAACCGCAAAGCCCAGAGCCGTGGCGCCGAGGAAGCCGGCGAGGCCGCCCGCAACTGCTTTCCAGCGCCCGGTGATCACGTAGTAACCGATGTAGACGAGTGGCACCAGTTTGACCGCGCCGGCGATCCCCACCAGCACACCCTCGGGAATCCACCGTGGTCGAGCCAGCACGTCGATCAAGCACAGGAGAGTCAGAAGCAACCCGACCTGGCCGTACCCGAGGTGATCGGAGATCGGCGATGCCGCCGTCCACAGGACCAGGAAACCCACGTAGACGACGACTGGCCGCTTACGTGTGAACGGGACTTCGCGATAGCTGAGCACGATGATCGCGGCCAGCATCAGGAGGCTGACGAAACTCCATCCCCACTGGACCGCACCCCAGGAACCCAGGGCGACTGGAACGGCGACGAGCGCAGCGAAGGGCGGATACGTGAACGGCAGTCTCGCGTTGAACGACTCGTCGTACAGGTTCGAGCCGTCGAGGACGGCCTGACCCGCCGTCCGGTACACGGCGAGATCGTCGCCGTGTACGCCGGTGACGGATTGGAACCCGGTGGCCAGCAGCGCGCACGCCGCGACGAGAAGTCCGATCTGCCACCAACGATTCACCGACGGACGGTACCACCGGGTTCCACCGCTCGAACGAGCCTCGAGGTCACTCACGGATCAGTTCGCCAATGCGGCTTCGATCTCGTCTCGGTCACGCATTGCTGCCTCCCGAAGTGCCGATACCGAAGGACCATGCTTGAGCACCCCACGGGAAGTGTTCGGCAGCAGGAGCTCGGTCGATCCCGCGAAGATGTCTGCGAGATCCGCTGCCGTCGCACCCTGCGCGCCGAGTCCCGGAGCGAGAATCGGGCCGTTGAACTGCGACAGGTCCAGACCGTGGTCCCGAGTTGCACCGACCACCAGTCCGACGGTGTCACGGCCGTCGCCGTTCGCATCGACCGCAGCGTCGACGATCGACTGAGCCACGCTCACACCGTCAGCCGACGACTGTTGAAGTACGCCGCCTTCCGGATTGGAGGTTCGTGCCAGGACGAAGATCCCGCGGGCGTTCTGCCTTGCCAGTTCGAGTGTCGGAGTCAGCGCCCCGAATCCCAGGTACGGCGAAACGGTGACCGAGTCGGAGGCCAACGGCGAATCACCCAACCAGGCTTGCGCGTACGCGTCCATCGTCGAACCGATGTCACCGCGCTTGGCATCCGCGACGACCAGCGTTCCCGCATCGCGAAGAACCGAGATGGTCCGCTCCAACACGGCGAAGCCGGCGCTGCCGTAAGCCTCGAAGAACGCGACCTGCGGTTTGACCAGTCCGACCTCACCGGTGAACGCCTCGACGCAGATCTCGGCGAAAGTCTCGAGACCTTCGGCCGTACGCGGCAGTCCCCACGCGTCGAGAAGCGCGGGATGCGGGTCGATACCGACGCACAGCCGCCCCCGGTCCGCGATCGCGGACCGGAGACGCTGCCCCCAACTGTGACTCACGACTGCTGTGCCGGCTGACGAAGACCTGCGTGCAATTCCTGCAGGGAGTGAACTCCGATGTCGCCGCGAATGGCTGCTTCGATGCCCTGCACGGCAGCCGAGGCGCCCTGCACCGTCGTGATGCACGGGATGTTCGACGCAACCGCTGCGCTTCGGATCTCGTAGCCGTCGACACGCGGGCCGTTGTTGCCGTACGGCGTGTTGATGACCATGGCGACCTCGCCGCTGCGGATCTGGTCGACGATGGTCTCGGCACCGGCCGGAACATCTTCACCCGACTGCTTGTACACCTGCTTGCACTCGATACCGTTGCGCCGCAAAACATCTGCGGTTCCTTCGGTGGCAAGAATGGTGAATCCGAGGTCTGCCAGGCGCTTGACCGGGAAGATCAGCGAACGCTTGTCCTTGTTGGCGACCGAGACGAACACCGCGCCCGTGGTGGGCAACGAACCGTAGGCGGCAGTCTGCGACTTGGCAAAAGCCGTACCGAAGTCGAAGTCGATTCCCATGACTTCACCGGTGGACTTCATTTCCGGGCTGAGCAAGGTATCCACGCCGGTACCGTCGGCGCGGCGGAAGCGGTTGAACGGCAACACAGCTTCCTTGACCGCGATCGGTGCACCGGCCGGGGTGTTTCCGCCGTCGCCCTTCGCCGGCAGAATGCCGCTCGCACGCAGTTCCGCGATGGATTCGCCGAGCATGACGCGGGCGCATGCCTTGGCCAGCTGGACGGCCGTCGCCTTGGACACGAACGGAACCGTGCGGCTGGCGCGGGGATTTGCTTCCAGCACGTAGAGGATGTCGTCCTTGAGGGCGTACTGGACGTTGAGCAGGCCCTTGACGCCGATGCCCTTTGCGAGAGCCTCGGTGGAGCGGCGGACGTTCTCGAGATCCGCCCGGCCCAGAGTGATGGGCGGGAGCGCACACGCCGAGTCACCGGAGTGAATGCCGGCTTCCTCGATGTGCTCCATGACGCCGCCGAGGTACACCTCGGTGCCGTCGCACAGAGCGTCGACGTCGATCTCGACCGCGTCTTCGAGGAAGCGGTCGACCAGGACCGGACGATCGTCGGAGATCTCCGTGGCGCGCGAGATGTAGTCGGCGAGGGAAGCCTCGTCGTAGACGATCTCCATGCCGCGACCACCGAGCACGTACGACGGACGCACCAGCACCGGGTAGCCGATACCTGCCGCGATCTCGCGGGCGCCGTCGAACGTGGTGGCGGTACCGAACTTCGGTGCGGGCAGACCGGCTTCGGTCAGTACGCGGCCGAATTCGCCGCGGTCCTCCGCCAGGTCGATGGCTGCGGGGCTGGTTCCCACGATGGGGACGCCGGCAGCTTCGAGACGCTTCGCCAGTCCGAGCGGGGTCTGGCCGCCGAGCTGGACGATGACGCCGGCAACGGTGCCCGACTGCGCCTCCGCGCGGTAGACCTCGAAGACGTCCTCGAACGTCAGCGGCTCGAAGTACAGGCGATCAGCGGTGTCGTAGTCCGTGGAGACGGTCTCGGGGTTGCAGTTGACCATGACGGTCTCGTACCCGGCCTCGGACAGCGTCTGCGCCGCGTGGACACACGAGTAGTCGAACTCGATGCCCTGACCGATGCGGTTGGGGCCGGATCCGAGGATCAGAACCTTGGGTCGCTCGGTCTGCGGAGCAACTTCGGACTCGGCCTCGGGATCGAGCTCGTAGGTCGAGTAGTGGTACGGCGTCTTGGCCTCGAACTCTGCGGCGCAGGTGTCGACGGTCTTGTAGACGGGGCGCACGCCCAGCTGATCACGCAGAGCGCGAACGGCGTCCTCACCTGCGTGAGTGTCACCACCGAGCTCGGGGCGCAGAGCCGCGATCTGGCGGTCCGAGATGCCGTGGTACTTGGCCTGACGCAGGGAAGCCTCGTCGAAAGACTCTGCAGCGCGCAGCTTTTCACCGAGCTCGTGAATCTGCTGGAACTGGTCGAGGAACCACGGATCGATCTTGGTGGCGTCGAAGAGCTGCTCGACAGTTGCGCCGAGCGCGAATGCCTTCTCGATGCCGTACATGCGGCCGTCCTGCGGAACGCTCAGATCGGCGAGTAGTGCATCCAGGCTCTCCGTCTCGATGTCGGCGCCGGTCCAGTAACCCGCACGCTTGGTCTCGAGCGAACGCATGACCTTGCCGAAAGCCTCGGTGAAGTTGCGGCCGATGCTCATGGCCTCGCCCACCGACTTCATCGTGGTGGTCAGAGTTCCGTCGGCACCGGGGAACTTCTCGAAAGCGAACCGCGGAGCCTTGACGACGACGTAGTCGAGCGTCGGCTCGAAGCAAGCCGGGGTTTCCTTGGTGATGTCGTTGACGATCTCGTCGAGCGTGTAGCCGATGGCAAGCTTGGCCGCCATCTTCGCGATCGGGTAACCGGTCGCCTTCGACGCCAGAGCCGACGAGCGGGAGACACGCGGGTTCATCTCGATGACAACCAGGCGGCCGTCCTTCGGGTCCATCGCGAACTGGATGTTGCAGCCGCCGGTGTCGACGCCCACCTCACGCAGAATGTCGATGGAAAGGTCGCGCATCGCCTGGTACTCGCGGTCGGTCAGCGTCATCGCCGGGGCGACGGTGACCGAGTCTCCGGTGTGGACACCGACCGGGTCGACGTTCTCGATGGAGCAGACGATCACGACGTTGTCGCGACTGTCACGCATGAGCTCGAGTTCGTATTCCTTCCAACCGAGGATGGATTCCTCGATCAGGACGTTCGCCGTCGGCGACGCGGCCAGACCGCCACCGGCGATGCGGTTGAGATCGTCGACGTCGTACGCCATGCCGGAACCGAGGCCGCCCATGGTGAAGGACGGACGCACGACAACCGGGTAACCGAGTTCGGCGACCGTGGCGTGTACTTCGTCCATCGTGTAGCAAACTGCGGACTTCGCGGATTCGCCACCGACCTTGGCGACGATGTCCTTGAACTTCTGGCGATCCTCGCCGCGCTGGATGGCGTCGAAGTCTGCGCCGATCAGTTCGACGTCGTACTTCTCGAGGATGCCCTGCTCGTGCAGCGCCACTGCGGCGTTGAGCGCAGTCTGACCGCCGAGCGTCGCGAGGACGGCGTCGATCTTGTTGCCCTGCAAGGCTTCCTTGGCGATGACCTTCTCGAGGAACTCGGCCGTGATCGGCTCGACGTACGTGGCGTCGGCGAACTCGGGGTCCGTCATGATGGTGGCCGGGTTGGAGTTGACCAGGCTGACGCGCAGGCCCTCCTCCTGGAGGACGCGGCAGGCCTGGGTGCCCGAGTAGTCGAACTCGCAGGCCTGACCGATGACGATCGGACCGGAGCCGATTACCAGGATGTGCTTGAGATCTGTACGGCGTGGCATTAGTTCTTGACTCCGGTTTCTTTCCGTGCGGAGAGCAGGCTGGTGAAGCGGTCGAAGAGGTACGCGGCGTCGTGCGGGCCGGCTGCCGCCTCGGGGTGGTACTGCACCGAGAAGGCCGAATCGTCCAGCAGGCGAACACCTTCGACGGCTCCGTCGTTGGCGCAGGTGTGGCTGACCACCGCGCGGCCGAACGGGGTGTCGAATTCCTGACCGGCTTCGCCTTCGAGCGCGAAGCCGTGGTTCTGAGCGGTGATCGCGATGCGACCGGTCTGATGCTCGATCACCGGGATGTTGATTCCGCGGTGGCCGAACTTCATCTTGTAGGTGCTCAGGCCCAGGGCGCGGCCCAGGATCTGGTTGCCGAAGCAGATACCGAACAGCGGCAAGCCCTGTCCGATGACCTCTTTCGTGAGGTGGACTGCGCCGTCGGCGGTGGCTGGGTCACCGGGACCGTTGGAGAGGAACACTCCGTCGGCCTTCAGGTCGAGGATCTGTTCGAGACTCGCGTTGGACGGCAACACGTGGACGCGGATACCGCGCTCGGCGAACATGCGCGGGGTGTTGGTCTTGATACCGAGGTCGATGGCGGCAACCGTGTACAGCGCCTCCCCGCCCTTCGGCTCGACGACGTAGCCGCTGGTGGTGCTGACCTCACCGGCAAGATCGGCGCCGAGCATGGTCGGCTGATCCTGAACCCGTCGGACCAGTTCGTCATCGGCGGCGATGGCTTCACCGGAAAAAATTCCGGCCTTCATCGAGCCGCGAGTACGCAGGTGGCGAACCAGGGCGCGGGTGTCGATCCCGGCGATTCCGACGATGCCCTGCTCTTCGAGCTTGGCCTGCAGCGAACCAGTTGCACGCCAGCTCGAGGTGACGCGCGAGGGGTCACGAACGACGTACCCGGCAACCCAGATCTTCGCGCCGGCACGCTCGCCGGTCGGTCCGACCGACTCGTCGTCTTCGTCGTTCCAGCCGGTGTTGCCGATCTGCGGTGCGGTGGAGACGACGATCTGGCGGTGGTAGCTGGGATCGGTGAGCGTTTCCTGGTAGCCGGTCATTCCGGTGCTGAACACCGCTTCGCCCAGGGTCTGTCCAACCGCACCGAAGGTGGTTCCGCGGAACACCCGTCCGTCTTCGAGGACCAGTACTGCGGGGCTGTTGTCAAAGCCGCTCATGCGTTCTTTCCGTTCTGCTCGATGTCGCCAGAGCTTGCGTCTTCGTTGTCATTCGTCTTGTTCGAAGCGGTCTTGTTCGAAGCAGTCACCGGCTTGACCCAGTCCGGATAAACCGTCTTGTCGTCACCGCGCACGCCCGTGTCGATCTCGGTTCCGCTCGGCAATTCCCAGCGAATCACCAGGACGCCGTCCTTGCTCATGACCTTGCCGGCAAGACCGTTCTCCGTGCGGATCGCGCGGATCGACTTCTCCGGAATCCAGATCGCCGACGCGCCGTCACGCTCGACCAGAATTCCGCCGCTGTAGCGGCTGATCTCGCAGGTGGCGCGGAAACCGAGGTCGCCGACGGCGATCCGGTCCTGCCAACTGGGTGCGATGGTGCTGCCGACGTACAGGCCGGTGGTCGGCAGGACGAGCAGTTCACCCAGGGTTGCCGGTACCGTCGGCAGTTCGCCGATCTTGTCTTTCTGGCGTCGAGCGCGTCCACGCCAGCCGACGTACATCAGGCCGATCATCGCGACCCAGAAGATCGCCAGACCGATGATCCACAGTGCTCTGTCCATGACGCGCTACTCCTCGCTACTCCGCAGCCGCACATTCCCGTCGTGTGCGGTGATGCGGCCACGTAACAGTGTGGTCGTGACCCGAGCGGGCAATGTCATCGACTCGTACGGAGTGTTATGCGCGACACTCGCCAGGTCGGGACCGTGGACCGTCCACTCGGCCGACGGATCGACCAATGTCAGGTTCGCGGGCTCCCCCACCTCGATGGGACGGCCCTGATCGTCGAGGCCGACGATTGCCGCGGGGCGCTCGCTCATGACCCGGGCAACACCGCGCCAGTCCAACAGGCCGGGCTGGACCATCGTCTGCACGATGATCGAGAGTGCGGTCTCGAGGCCGAGCATTCCAGGGCGAGCGGCTGCGAACTCGCAGCACTTGTCCTGCTCGGCGTGCGGAGCATGGTCGGTCGCGACGCAGTCGATGATTCCCTCGGCCAGACCCTTGCGCAGCGCGGCAACGTCACTGGCCTCACGCAAGGGCGGGTTGACCTTGTTGATCGCGTCGTACGTCTCGAGCCGTGAATCGTCGAGGAGCAGGTGATGCGGGGTGACCTCGGCGGTGATCGAAATCCCTTGGCTGCGAGCCCACTTCACGAGTTCGACGGTTCCGGCGGTGGAGGCGTGGCAGATGTGAACGCGGGCGCCGGCGTCACGCGCGAGCAGTGCGTCGCGGGCCACGATCGATTCTTCGGCTGCTCGCGGCCACCCGGCCAGGCCGAGACGCGCGGCCGTGGGGCCCTCGTGGGCGACCGCACCGACGGTCAAACGCGGCTCTTCCGCGTGCTGGGCGATCAGGACGCCCAGTGAGCTGGAGTATTCGAGCGCGCGACGCATGATCAGTGGGTCGTAGACGCAGTGGCCGTCGTCGGAGAACATCTTGACCTTGCCGACGCCTGCGGCCATGGTCGCCATCTCGGCGAGTTGCTTGCCTTCCAGGCCCGCTGTGACTGCGCCGACGGGGTGGACGTCGACGAGGCCGACTTCCTGCCCGCGTCGCCAGACGTGATCGGTGATGACCACCGAATCGGCGACGGGACTCGTGTTGGCCATCGCGAAGACCGCGGTGTATCCACCCAGAGCCGCTGCCGAGCTTCCGGTTTCGATGGTCTCGGTGTCTTCGCGGCCGGGCTCACGCAGATGTGTGTGCAGGTCCACGAAGCCGGGAAGCAGGATCTGCCCGCCGGCATCGATCACCTCGGATGCCGTGGCCGGATCGAGGTCCACGCCGATCTCGAGGATCGTGCCGTCGCCGACGAGTACGTCGGTGGGCTCACCTTCTCCGTAGATCAGGACTCCGCGGAGCAGGACACTCACGGGTGATTCTCCGTTCTCGTTTCTGGTCACAGCGCACCGTCCTCCGACCCGACCAGCAGTCGGAACAAGACAGCCATGCGCATGTGTACGCCGTTGGTAACCTGTTGCAGTACAGCAGTTTTGGAGGAATCGGCAACGGCGGATGCAATCTCCATGCCGCGCAGCATCGGGCCGGGGTGCAGGACCACCGCGTGATCGGCCAGCATCGCCAGCCGCTTCTCGGACAGGCCGTAGTTGATCGAGTACTCGCGCTGCGACGGGAAGAAGCCACCGTTCATGCGTTCGGCCTGAACCCGCAGCATCAGCACCGCGTCGAGTCCGGGCAGTTCCGCGTCGAGCGAATGCGAAACCGTGACCGGCCACGTGTGCGCACCGACCGGCAGCAGTGTCGGCGGCGCAACAAGAACAACCTCGGCACCGAGCATCGAGAGCAGCAGTGCGTTGGAGCGGGCGACACGGCTGTGCAGGATGTCGCCGACGATGGCGATCCGCTTGCCCTCGATGTCGCCGAGACGCTGGCGAAGGGTCAAAGCGTCGAGAAGCGCCTGAGTGGGGTGCTCGTGCGTGCCGTCACCTGCGTTGATGACTGCCGGGCCACCGTCGTCGGCCGCTCCGGTCCACTTTGCGATCTGGTGGGCGGCGCCCGAAGCCGGGTGGCGCACGATGAGTGCGTCGGCACCGGCCGCGCGCAGGGTCATCGCGGTATCGCGCAGGGATTCACCTTTGGACACCGAGGAACTGGATGCGCTGACATTGATGACGTCGGCACTCATCCATTTGCCTGCCACCTCGAAAGACACCCGGGTGCGCGTCGAGTTCTCGAAGAACACCGTCATGACCGTGCGTCCGCGCAGCGTCGGGAGCTTGCGTACCTCTCGTCCCAGAAGTGCCTGCTCGAACCGTTCTGCCTCGTCGAGAAGTTCTACCGCGGACTCACGATCGAGGTCCGCGATGGAAAGTAGGTGCTTCACGCGTTCTTACCCCCGGAGATGACTACCGCTTCCCTGCCGTCGTGCTCCTGGAGGAGAACCTTGACGTCCTCGGACCTCGCGGTCGGGACGTTCTTGCCGACGTAGTCGGCGCGCAGCGGGAGTTCGCGGTGACCACGATCCACGAGCACTGCGAGTTGGACCGCGCGGGGGCGGCCCAGATCGCGCAACGCGTCAAGTGCCGAGCGCACGGTGCGACCGGAGAAGAGGACGTCGTCCACGAGAACGACCAGCGCATTGTCGACGCCACCCTCGGGGACGGACGTGCGCTCGAGCGGGCGGTGCGGCTTGTTCCGGAGATCGTCGCGGTAGAGGGTGATGTCGAGAGATCCGATGGGAAGACGCACACCGGAGAATTCTTCGACCTTGGCGCGCAGTCGCGTGGCTAGGGTGGTTCCACGCGTCGGGATACCGATCAGGACCACACGAGGGGCAGTTCCCTCGGGTCCGTCGAGTGCGGTCTTCTCGATGATCTCGTGAGCGATCCGCGCGATGGTCCTGCCCACATCCTGGGCGGACAACAATTCGCGGGTTTCGCTGCCTGCCTCGGCACCGACCGGCGCCTTCGAGTTACCTGGACCTGCAAGATCGGATGGGCGAGACCCTTCGGGCACGCTCATGCAGCGACCTCCTTCTCCGCCTCACTGGACGGATCGTTAAAGGATGTCTGACGGTCCCCACCCTATCAGCCGACAGACCTGATCCCGCCGTGCGAGCAGCGACTCCGACCGGTTGTGTGCAGACACACAACGCGCTCGGTGACACTCGCACGGCGGTGGTGGAACAAAACTTGCTACTCGGTACCCGAATCCGATTCCTGCGCGCGCTGGGAGGTCGCGGCCGCAGCCGATCGAACCTGCGGCGCAACGAGAACGACCTGGCCGAGGATTCCGTTGACGAATCCCGGAGAGTCGTCCGTCGAGAGCTGCTTCGCGAGTTCGACGGCCTCGTCCACGGCGACAACCGGCGGAACGTCCGTCGCGTGGAAGAGCTCCCACACGGCGATCCGCAGAATCGCACGGTCGACGGCGGGCAGACGCTCGAGCGTCCAGTCCTGCAGATGCGAGGAGATGACCTGATCGATCCGGTCCAGATTCTCCGCAACGCCGGACACCAACGTGACGGTGTAGGCCGCGACGGGCGCTACCGCGTCGTCCTTGACGGACAGATCGGAACGCTCCGACGCCAGTGCGACCGGATCGAGGTCACGTGCCTCGGCTTCGAAGAGGAAGTCGACGGCACGCTTGCGCGCCTTGTGGCGTGCACCGAGTTTCTTATGTGTGCCGGACACTCAGGAATTCACACGCCCGAGGTAGTTGCCGTCACGAGAATCGACCTTGAGCTTGTCACCGGTGTTGATGAAGAGCGGGACGTTGATCTCGGCACCGGTCTCGAGGGTCGCAGGCTTGGTGCCGCCGGTGGAGCGGTCGCCCTGCAGGCCCGGATCGGTGTGCTTGACGACGAGCTCGACGGTGACCGGAAGCTCGACGAAGAGGGGAACGTCTTCGTGGGTCGCGACCTGGACTGCCATGTTCTCGAGCAGGAAACGCGACTGGTCGCCGACGGTGGATTCGCTGATCGACACCTGGTCGTAGGTGTCGCCGTCCATGAAGATGTAGTCGCTGCCGTCGTGGTACAGGTACGTCATGTCACGACGGTCGACCGTGGCGGTCTCGACCTTCACACCGGCGTTGAACGTCTTGTCCACTACCTTGCCCGAGAGCACGTTCTTGAGCTTGGTGCGCACGAAGGCAGGGCCCTTGCCGGGCTTGACGTGCTGGAACTCGATGATCGTCCACAGCTGGCCTTCGATCTGCAGAACCAGACCATTCTTGAAATCACTGGTGGAAGCCACTTGCTTCGCGTCTCCTAGGGGTCGGGAAACCGTCTCAGACGACGGTAAGGTCTTTTGCGGTCAGTGTGAGCAGCTCTGGCCCCTGCTCACGAACAACGAGCGTGTCCTCGATCCGTACACCTCCGCGCCCGGAGAAGTACACGCCCGGCTCGACGGTCACCGCCGCGCCGGAAAGAAGTGTACCGGTGCCGAGCTTGCCGATCCCCGGTGCTTCGTGGATTTCGAGCCCCACACCGTGGCCGAGGCCGTGCAGGAACAACTCGCCGTAGCCTGCATCGTCGATCACCGCACGGGCGACGGCGTCGACTGCCGCACATTCGACACCCGGCGCGAGCGCGTCGCAACCGGCAGCTTGCGAACGCGCGACGAGCTCGTAGATCTCCCGTTGCCAATCGGAAACGGACTCGAGCACGTAGGTCCGTGTCATGTCCGAGTGGTACCCACCGACCTGGGCTCCGAAGTCGAGTTTGACGAAGTCACCCGACGCCAGGATCGCGTCGGTCGGTCGGTGATGCGGAATCGCCGAGTTGGCGCCGGCCGCCACGATCGTCTCGAAGGAAATACCGTCCGCCCCGTTGTCGAGCATCAGATTTTCCAGCTCGCGGCCGACCTCTCGTTCCGTTCGGCCAGGTCGCAGACCGCCGCGAGCGATCAACTGCGCCAACGCGACATCGGCTGCGGTGCACGCGGCTCGCAACAACTCCACCTCGTACTCGTCCTTGACCATGCGCAATTGTTCGACGAGTCCGCTCACCGGTTCGAACCGGATCTTCGGCGCTGCTTCGGTCCAAGCCCGATGTTCGGCGAACGTCGCCACATGTGACTCGAACGCGAGAACGGGCGCCGTGGACTTCTCGATCAAGTGCGCAGCACTCGAACGGGCGATTTCGGCCCGAAGGTCCGGCACCTGCTCTGACACCTGCGTCACGTAGCGGCCGTCGGTGCAGATCACCGTCTCACGCTCGTCGGACGCTGAATCCGATGCACTGACGACGAGCGCCGCATTGGAACCGGTGAAACCGGTGAGGTATCTGATGTTGAGGAGATCTGTGACGAGAATCGCGTCGAGTTCGCGCTCCGAGAGGAGGCGTCTGAGGGATTCACGGCGTGTTCTGAAGTCGACCGGCATCCCTCGAACCTACCGCCCGCGCAGACCTGCCGATCAACTCGAAACTCGCGGTTACAGCAATAAGTGTGGGTTAGGCCACAAGGTGTAATGGGTTCTAGTTAGGCTGTACCCATGAATGCGTGGTTGGTACGTGGCCTCGGCATGGCCCTGATACATGTTGTGTTTCGTGCGTTGCTCGGTGCAGCGATCGCACAGTGGCCACTTCAGGGGTCCACCCTGCGCTGGCTGTCCCTGTTGATCGTCATCGTCTTCGCCGCGATCTGGGGTGGTATCGACGGCATTCGTGACCGCCGGAACTTCCCCGAACCCGAGGACGGCGCCGATCTGACCATGCTGTGGCTCAAGGCCGCATTGGTCGGCGGGTTCGTCTCCGGCGCTGCCAGCTGGGCACTCAGCCTGGTCCCCTCCCTCGAACTGACCCAGCAGGGCTTGTTCTTCGAGGTGACCTCCGGTGCGGCGTTCACGATCCTTCTCATCTTCGTCCCCGCCATGATCGCCATCACTGTCGGACGCTTCTTCGTCAGCCGTGAACAGCGCAAGAACGGAACAGCTCCGCAGACCCCGTCCCACGAGCGTCACCACGAACCGGTGCCCGTCAGCGAGGGCTACGACTCCCCCACCGAGCAGCACGCATACAGCGGAGCCGCCATGTCCGTCGAGGAATCCGACGCCGATACCGCGGTCTTCCCGGCGATCGATCTGGGCAAGCGCGAGCAGTAACGCCCGCCGTCCACACAACCGAATGCGGCCCCGAGGATATTCTCCTCGGGGCCGCATTCGTGTGACTGTTTTTTCGACTTGCCTCGTTCAGCCTCGCTCGGCGAGGAACCTGATCGCCAGCGGATACGCGGCGACGCCGAGTCCGACGATCACTCCGGTCGCAATCGGACTCAGGTAGGAGTGGTGCCGAAACTCTTCTCGCGCATGAACGTTCGAGATGTGTACCTCGACGAGACCTGCGGTCAGTTCGGCGCATGCATCTCGCAGGACCACCGACGTGTGCGTCAAGCCACCGGCATTGAGGATCACCGGTTCCCCCGCGTCCGCCGCGTCGTGGATCCAACCGAGCAGATCGCCTTCGTGATCGCTCTGACGGACGATCACCTCGACACCGAGCTCCTTGCCTGCCGCGACGCACAATTCGATCAGATCGTCGTGTGTGGTCGCGCCGTAGACCTCGGGCTGACGCTTACCCAGACGCCCCAGATTGGGTCCGTTGACGACGTTGATCCTCACAGCAGGACCGTTCCGCCGGCCGGCCGCGCATCGCGGGCAATCGCGGAGTACGCCGCAACCAGCAGACTCGGATCCGGCCCCTCGAGGCGACCCGGCTTGGCCAGTCCGTCGAGGACCACGAAACGCAGCAGCCCGGCACGGTTCTTCTTGTCGGTCTGCATTCCCTTCATCAGATCGCCGAACGCATCACCGTCGTACGACGTCGGCAGCCCGACGAGATCGAGGATCGACTTGTGACGATCCGCGGTGGCGTCGTCGAGTCGGCCCGCGAGCCGTCCGAGTTCGGCAGCGAAGACCAGGCCGACGGAGACAGCGGCACCGTGGCGCCACTTGTAGCGCTCACGACGTTCGATCGCGTGGCCGAGGGTGTGGCCGTAGTTGAGGATTTCGCGCAGATCCGACTCGCGCAGATCCGCGGCCACGACCTTGGCCTTGACCTCTACGGAGCGCCGAATCAACTCGGGCAGAACAGTTCCCGACGGATCGAGAGCTGCCTTGGGATCGGCTTCGATGAGATCCAGGATCACCGGGTCGGCGATGAATCCGGTCTTGATGACCTCGGCCATGCCGGCAACGATCTCGTTGTGCGGCACAGTCTCGAGCGTCGCGAGATCGATGAACACCGCTCCCGGCTCGTGGAACGAACCGACGAGGTTCTTGCCCGCTTCGGTGTTGATACCGGTCTTGCCGCCCACTGCTGCGTCGACCATCGCGAGCAAGGTGGTGGGGACGTGAACTACCTTGACACCGCGCATCCACGTAGCCGCGACGAAGCCGGTGAGGTCGGTCGCCGCTCCCCCGCCCAAGCTCATGATCGCGTCGCTGCGAGTCAGGCCGATCCGGCCGAGCACGTCCCAGCAGAAGCCCGCCACAGCAAGATCCTTGCCGTCCTCGGCATCGGGGATCTCGATACGGTGGGCGTCGATTCCCTTCTCCGCCAACGCAGCCCGTACGGCCTCCGCGGTCTCTGCCAGCGGCGGCTGATGGAAGATCGCGACAGTGCGCGCGCCGTCGAACTCGGCAACGAGATCACCGAGCAGGCCGCGGCCGATCACGACCGGGTAAGGACTTGCGGTCTTCACCTCTACACGTACGGGTTCGGTCACTGCTCCACTACTCCGCTCCGGTTGTTCATTTGTCTTGAAGTTTCGACACCAGTTGCCCGACGACACGCGCCGGACTTCGGCCGTCGGTCCGAATCCGAATCGTGGCCGAACGCCGGTACAGCGGACGACGACGCCTCATCAACTCCTGGTACTTGACCTTGGGATCTCCGCCGGCCAGCAGCGGGCGATGATTGTTCGCCCCCGTGCGGCGAAGCCCTTCGGCGACACTGATCTCGAGGTAGATGACCGTGTGCCCCTGGAGCAGTTCGCGCGTGCGATCGGAGAGGATCGCGCCACCGCCGAGCGAGACGATTCCGTCGGTGGACTGCAATGCTTCGCGAACCACCGATTCCTCGATTTCACGAAACCGAGGCTCTCCGTCATGGGTGAAGATCTCCGGGATCGTCCTACCCGTGGTCCGTTCGATCTCGGCGTCGGTATCGACCAACTCGAGTTCGAGTGCCTGCGCGAGACGTCGACCGATGGTCGATTTGCCGGCACCGGGCGGACCGATGAGTACAGCCTTCGGCTTCATCGATACGTGAGTCCTATCGAGGCGGTCGGGCTGCGATGCCCTCGGCGTAACGACGGTAGTTGGCAGTGGTTTCAGCAATGGAATCACCACCGAACTTTTCGAGTGCGGCCTGAGCCACCACGAGCGCGACCATCGACTCGGCGACGACGCCGGCGGCCGGAACCGCGCACACGTCGCTGCGCTGGTGGATGGCAACCGCTTCCTCGCCGCTCTCCATGTCGACCGTCGCCAGAGCGCGCGGAACCGTCGAGATCGGCTTCATCGCGGCGCGAACTCGAAGAGCCTCACCATTGGTCATGCCACCTTCGATTCCGCCTGCGCGGTTCGTGGAGCGCACGATGCCGTCCGGGCCCGGACGGATCTCGTCGTGAGCTTCGCTGCCACGACGGCGCGCGGTCTCGAAGCCGTCGCCGACCTCGACACCCTTGATGGCCTGAATTCCCATGAGAGCAGCAGCAAGTCGTGAATCGAGACGCTCGGCGCCGCTGACGAAAGTGCCGAGTCCGACCGGCAGGCCGTGGATGACGACCTCCACGACGCCACCGAGGGTGTCGCCGTCCTTCTTCGCCGATTCGATTTCGGCGATCATCGACTCTTCTGCAGCCTTGTCGAATGCGCGGACCGGGCTCGCGTCGATCGCGTCGAGATCCTTGCCCTCCGGCACGGGTCCGACGTACGGCTCGGAAGCACCGATGGAAATAACGTGTGAAACGACCTCGGCACCGAATACCTGACGCAGGAAGGACCGTGCGACGGTTCCAGCGGCCACGCGGGCTGCGGTCTCGCGAGCGCTGGCGCGCTCGAGGACGGGACGCGCGTCGTTGAAGCCGTACTTGAGCATGCCGCTGTAATCGGCGTGTCCGGGACGCGGGCGCGTCAACGGGGCATTGCGAGCCTGATCGGCGAGCAGGTCCGGGTCGACCGGGTCGGCGGACATGATGGTTTCCCACTTGGGCCACTCGGTGTTGCCGACCTCGATGGCCACGGGGCCACCGAGCGTAAATCCGTGGCGGACACCGCCGATGATGGTGACCTTGTCGGCCTCGAACTTCATCCGTGCGCCACGGCCGTAACCGAGTCGACGACGGGCAAGTTCGGACGAGATGGCCTCAGAGGTCACTTCGACCCCCGCGACCATGCCCTCGAGCATCGCGACGAGGGCGGGACCATGGGATTCTCCGGCAGTTATCCAACGCAGCACGCCGACCATCTTTCCACGTCGCAGACCTCAGTTGTCACAGTGGTCCTCCCGGTGAACACAGATGGCCCACACGCACGAGGCGTGTGGGCCATCTCAGAGGTACCTGTGGGTCTAGAACAGGCGGAATCCTCCACCGTTTGCGTTGATGTCAGCCAAACCGATGTTGATGTCCGCCGAGTTGTCGGGAGCGTGGAACGGCGGCGGAAGCGGCTCGAAGCAGTACGGCGGGTAGCCGTTGCTGATCAAGCCCACCAGGCGGTCACCGACGACGAGCGGTCCACCGGAATCACCGGGAATCGAGCACGTGTGCTCGACGATCTCACCGTAGACGGAGTCGTAACCCCAGGTGATACCGCACGTGTTGCCGGTCGAACGGCCTTCCTTGCACACGATCGTGCCCGGTGCCGGCGGGGCGCCGATTCCGTTGATCGTCGTGCCGCCGACGGTACGCAGCGGAGCTACCTTGGCGTCGTCGAGATCGATCACGGCGATGTCCGAGACCGGACTCGAGTAAGAGAACCGACCGATGGGTCCGGCCTCGGGCAGGTACTCGGCGAACACCCGGTCCCCGACAACTCCGCAGTGTCCGGCGGTGAGTGCCACGAGAGAACCGGCGTTGTCGTAGCCGACCGCAGTCAACGTGCATGCTGCAACTCGGTCAGGATCGGAGTGATCCACGTCCGGCAGCAGGATTCCTGAGCCCCCGCCCAGTGCCACCGATGAAGGTGCAGGCGCGGCGCCGGCGACGCCCGCTCCTGCAGCCACAGCCGCCAAACAGGCTGCCGCAGCGACGAAAAGCCTTGTGCGCATAGGTTCCCCCGATAATCGAGTGCGAAACGAGATTCGTTTTGTCCCATTTCCGAAACCTCAGTGAACGTCAGGATGTGGACATTCGGCAAGTCCGACTCGCCGCATACTGGGACCGCGCGCTGGCAATACCCGCATTTATGAAACCGACGGTTACGTCTTTCCTGCAGTTCACCGTCCGTCGTTGAACGGTCAATAACGCCAGACTTCTCGCGGATGTTGCACTCGTCACGTCAGCCAGGCAAACGCAATCGAACCGCAGGCTGCCAGGCACATCGAGGGTCCGTGCGCAATGGGCGAATTGTGGGCTACCAGCCCTCGTCTTCGCAGTTCCAGCGCGGTGCCCAGCGTTGCGGTGAGCACCGAGGCAGACACCAACGACCACAGCCAGGCGTCCGCTCCCACCAATCCGGTCACGGCGCCCAGAGGAAGCGAGAGCTTCACATCGCCGACGCCCATGGAACCAGGCGACATCACGTGCGCCAGGAGGTGGATTCCGGCGAGCAGTGCCGACCCCACCACCGCCACCCACACCGTTCCCGACACCGTCGCGTAGACCATCACGACGGCGTAGCCCGGCAGCGTGAAACTGTTGGGCAGCCGACGCACAGCCAGGTCGACAGTCGAGATCGCGACGCACCACCACACCACGGCGAGACCGGAAAATAACTGCACCACCGAGGTATTCAGCGCACCGACGACAACCCAGCCTGTTGCGACGGCGCACTGCGGCACACAACAGAAAGTCACGACTGGTCGATAACCGTGTCGCCGCAACCAATTGTCGACGATCGCCCGAGCTCCGAAGCCAGCGACTACCCCCGAGCCTGCCAAGACCATCAATGTCCACATGGTTTCGAGCTTGGCGTCTGCCGTTCGCCAGCGGCAGACTACGAATCGTCTTGTGGACTACCTCGACACTGTGAACAGACCTAAGCGATAGCGGCTGCCATCGCCTCTCGCGGAGCGGGCTTGCCCGTGAACTGCTCTACCTGCCCGAAGGCCTGATTGAGCAACATCTCGAGGCCACCGATCACCGTGCCACCGGCCGCCTCGACAACCGAAGCAAGTGGCGTCGGCCAGGGGTTGTAGATCGCGTCGAGGACAAATCGCGCCTTCCCCAATTGCTGGGCAAAGGGCGCTGCCGCTTCCGCGGGAACGGTACTGACCAAAACCGAGGATTCGGCACAGATCCCGCCTAGCTGTGCGTCGTCGAAGGCGACCAGATCAATGTCCAACCCGACCGCGCCGCCGCATTCGATGGCACCGGATGCGCGCCCCGGATCACGCGCGACCACGGTGACTGTCCGAACTCCCATGTCGGCCAACGCGACCAATGCCGGCCGCGCGGTGCCGCCCGCGCCGACAACTACCGCCGAAGTGCCGCTGAGATCGCCGACACCGCCGGCGATCAACGCACCGCTGACTCCGTCGACGTCCGTGCAGTCGGCACGCCAACCGCCGTCGATGCGAACCAGGGTGTTGGCCGAGCCGATGGTCACCGCTCGCGGTGTGCGTTCGGTGGCATATTCGAGTGCTGCGATCTTGCCCGGCATCGTCACCGAGAGGCCGATCCATTCGGGGCCGAGTGAGTCGACGAGGGCAGGCAACTGCTCGCCGGTGCATTCGATCCGCTCGTAGGTCCAATCGCTCAGCCCCAAAGCCGCGTACGCCGCAAGATGCAGCAACGGGGACTTCGAGTGAGCGATCGGGCTTCCGAGAACTGCCGCCTTACGTGGCGTCGCGAGCGAAGTCGCGGTACTACCGTCCACTGTCGAGAATCCCACTTTGCTGTGCCAGTTCGATGTTGGCCAAATGCTCCTCGTAGCTCTTGGTGAAGAGCGTCTGGCCTTCCTTGTTGATCGTGACGAAGTACAACCAGTCACCGGCCGCCGGCGATTCCACGGCCTTCAGTGCGTCGATGCTCGGCGAAGCGATGGGCGTTGCAGGCAGACCCGGCATTGCGTACGTGTTCCACGGCGTGACGCGCTCACGGTCGGCATCCGTGGTTGCGACCTCGGTGGTGTCGAGTGAATAGTTGACCGTGGAGTCGAACTGCAGAGGCTGATCGACTGCGAGTCGGTTGACGATCACCCGCGCGACCTTGGCCATGTCAGCGGGCAACGCCTCACGCTCAACCAGCGACGCTGCCACCAACAACTGGTACGGAGACATTCCGACCCCGCTGCCGGCTGTCAGAATTCCCGTGGCCTCGTACTTGGCGGCGCTACCCTCGACCAACGACCGCAGGATCTCGGTCGGTGTCGCAGTGGGATCGAAATCCCAACTGCTGGCGGCGATCAGGCCTTCGAGCTGACGGTCCTTGTCCGGCACGCTCTTGACCGACGACATCGCCCATTCGGGCACGCCGAGCGAAGCCAGATCGGAAGATGCTCCCGCAGTGTTCAATTCGTCTGTCGAGACACATTTCTGAGCGGAAACCGGGCCGACACAACTCGCCTCGGAAATGAGGTTGTAGATGCCCTTCTTGAGCGAGCCGGTCTGCGCGTCCGAACTGTCGTGCAGCTGACGCCCTTCGGCGATGACAACACTGCCGACTCGGGAGTCCGGGGCAACCAAGGTGTCGAGTGCGCTCGCGGCGCTACTCTGCACCGGCACCTGGTAGAAGCCGGGTTGCACCTTCTGGATCTCAGACGGATTGGCGATCGCCGCGTTGTAGAAAGCAGCGGAACTCGCGACGACGTTCTTCGCCTCGAGCGTCGCACCGATCTCCGATGCAGTTTCTCCACTGTTGATCTGGATGACCACGGGTGCGCCGCCGGGGCCGGCAAAATCCTCCGCGGTCTTGTTGCGATCCATGTACCAGAGAGCGCCGTATGCACCGACACCGAGGACTGCGATCACCAACACCAGCAGGGCGAGAACGCCGACCTTCTTGCCACGCTTGGCGCGCTTGTTGCGCGCTTCGCGTTGCTTGCGTGCCTCGGCTCGCGACATATGCGGCGGATCGATGTTCTGCGGCAGTGCACGCATGACCATGGTCTCGTCGTTGTCGAAGTCGAACGAACTGGTGGGCCGGCTTCCGCCGCCCTCATCCCACCGCGCGTTCACAGATCGCCCTCCAGTGCAGCGTCCTTCGACGACTCCCCTGGTTTCACAGCTCTACTCCGCTCGTCCAGCCAGCCTTGCAGGATTTCCACCGCCGCAGCCTGATCGATCATCGGTCGCTGGCCGCGTGCCTTGACTCCACTTTCGCGGAGATTGCGCGCAGCCGTGACGGTCGTCAGTCGTTCGTCGGACAGTCTCACCGGGATCGGTTCGACGGCCCGCTGCAGTCGTTTGGCGAATGCAGTCGCGATACCGGCGGCTTTACCTTGCTCACCGCGCAGCGTCTGTGGCAGTCCGACGATAACCTCAACGGCCTCGTATTCGGACACGATGGCGATAATGCGCCGGATATCCGGCGCGTCGGGCCCACGCTCCTTCGAGCGTGGAACCGTTTCCACCGGTGTCGCGAGGATGCCGTCGGGGTCGCTGGACGCGACGCCGATGCGAACACTGCCCACGTCGATGGCGATGCGCCGCCCGCGACCAGGGTCGTCGATGCCGGGGCGATCGGGACCCTGCTGCGTAGCCACCACCGTCAGCTGCCGCCCGCCAGCTCTCCGACTCTGTCCCGGATCGCATCGAGCGCCGCCGGGATTCCTGCGGAGTCCGAACCCGAACCCTGGGCCATGTCGGGCTTTCCGCCGCCGCGGCCGCCGATCTTGGGACCGAACGACGCGACCAGCTCACCGGCCTTCACACCGAGACCTTGAGCTGCCTTGCTCGAGGCGACCACGAACGGAACCTTGCCGTCGACGTCACCGAGCAGAGCTACGACGGCAGGTTCGGAGCCGAGGCGACCCTTGATGTCCGTGACGAGGCTGCGCAGGTCGTTTCCGCCGACTCCGGCGGGAGCAGGCTCGGCGATGACGAGGACACTGCCGATGCGCTTGGCCTTGGCGACGTACTCGCCTGCTGACGCCAGCACTGCCTTGGCCTTTGTCTGTTCGAGTTCCTTCTCGGCCACCTTGAGTCGCTCGACGAGCGCCTCGACGCGGGCGGGCACCTCTTCCGAAGGAACCTTCAGCGAGGAGGAGAGTCCGGCCAGGAGCGCGCGTTCCTTGGCGAGGTAGCGGTAGGAGTCCAAACCGACGTACGCCTCGACGCGTCGGATTCCGGAGCCGACCGACTGTTCACCGAGCAGCGTTACCTGACCGATCTGTGCGGAGCTTCCGACGTGAGTGCCACCGCACAGTTCCATCGAGAACGGGCCGCCGATTTCGACGACGCGAACCTCGTCGCCGTAGTTCTCACCGAAGAGTGCCATCGCACCCATCGCCTTGGCCTTGTCGAGATCCGTGACAAATGTGTTGACCGCGTAGTTCGACGCCACGGCTTCGTTGGTGAGTGCCTCGATGTCCTGCTTCTGGGAGTCGGACAGCGCGCCCTGCCAGGAGAAGTCGAAGCGGAGGTAACCCGGCTTGTTGAGCGAGCCTGCCTGCACCGCGTTGGGGCCGAGCACCTGACGCAGCGCCGCGTGCACCATGTGGGTGCCGGAGTGCCCCTGGGTTGCACCCTTGCGCCACTCGGCGTCGACGTGCGCGAGTACGACGTCGCCCTCGGTGATCTCGCCCTTCTGCACCGTCACCTTGTGCGTCCAGACCTTCTTGGCGATCTTCTGTACGTCGTTGACCTTGGCTTCGAGGCCCGGAGCGGTGAGCGAACCGATGTCGGCGATCTGTCCACCGGACTCTGCGTAAAGCGGGCTGCGGTCGAGGATGACCTCGACGTCCTGACCGGCCTTCGCGACCGGCACGCGGACACCGTCGACGATCAGTGCGAGGACGTGCGCCTCGGAGACGAGCTCGTCGAAACCGGTGAACTCGGTGGCACCTCGGTCGAGCAGTTCCTTGTAGACCGTGAGGTCGGCATGGGCGTGCTTGCGCGCTTGAGCGTCGTCCTTGGCGCGCTTGCGCTGCTCGGCCATGAGCGCGCGGAAGCCGTCCTCGTCCACGGTGAGACCGGCCTCGGACGCCATCTCGAGCGTGAGGTCGATCGGGAAGCCGTAGGTGTCGTGCAGTGCAAATGCCTGATCGCCGGCGATGACCGACTTTCCGGACGACTTGACCGTCTCGGCAGCATTCTCGAACAGAGCAGAACCCGAAACCAGCGTCTTGAGGAACGCGGTCTCCTCGCCGACGGCAACGTTCTCGATGCGCGTGAAGTCGGTTTCCAGAACCGGGTACGACGGCGCCATCGTGTCGCGGACGACGATCATGAACTCGCGCATGGTGGGCTGCTCGCTGCCGAGCAGTTTGGCCGAACGCACGATGCGACGCAGCAACCGGCGCAGGACGTAGCCGCGGCCGTAGTTGCCGGGGTTCACACCGTCGGCGATCAACATCGCTGCGGTGCGTGCGTGGTCGGCGATAACGCGGAAACGGACGTCTGAAGTGTGGTCGGTCCCGTAGACACTGCCGGTCAGTTCGGCGGCCTTGTCGATGACGGGGCGGAGAAGATCTGTCTCGTAGACGTTTTCGACGCCCTGCAGGAGGAACGCAACGCGCTCGACGCCCATGCCGGTGTCGATGTTCTTCTTCGGCAACGGTCCGAGGATCGGGTAGTCGCCCTTGTTGGTGCCCTCGCCGCGCTCGTTCTGCATGAACACGAGGTTCCAGATCTCGATGTAGCGATCCTCGTCGGCTTCGGGGCCACCCTCGACGCCGTATTCGGCGCCGCGATCGTAGAAGATCTCCGAGCAGGGGCCGCACGGCCCGGGAATGCCCATGGACCAGTAGTTGTCCTTCATGCCGCGGCGCTGGATGCGCTCTTCGGGCACTCCTACCTCGTCGCGCCAGATCGAGAATGCTTCGTCGTCGTCGAGGTAGACGGTGGCCCACAGGCGCGTGGGATCGATGCCGTATCCGCCGTCCTCGACCGAACCTGTCAGCAACTGCCAGGCGTGGGAGATGGCTTCCTTCTTGAAGTAGTCACCGAAGGAGAAGTTGCCCGCCATCTGGAAGAAGGTGTTGTGGCGGGTGGTGATGCCGACCTCTTCGATGTCCAGGGTGCGGACGCACTTCTGCACGGACGTCGCCCGTGAGTAGGACGGCGTCTGCTGCCCGAGGAAGAACGGCACGAACGGAACCATGCCCGCGTTGACGAACAGAAGGTTCGGGTCGTCGAGAATCAGCGAGGCGCTGGGCACCTCGGTGTGGCCGGCCTTGACGAAGTGGTCGAGGAATCGCCTGCGGATCTCGTGGGTTTGCACTAACCGGTCCTTACCTTCAAGAGCGTCGAGCTATGGGTGTCCAGACTAACGCGTCGGCCGGTGGAACCTGGCAGGCGTCAGCCACGAACTATTCGGCGAAGTTTGCTCACCCGATCGGCGATCTCCCGCTCATTGCCGTGCGCGGTGGGCTGGTAATAGTCGACACCCACCAGATCGTCCGGTGGATACTGTTGCCGCAGAACACCATCACGTGTGTCGTGCGGGTACTTGTATCCGACTGCGTTGCCCAATTGCTCGGCGCCCTTGTAGTGCCCGTCACGCAGGTGCGGCGGTACCAGTCCGGATTTTCCGGCGGCCACGTCGGCCATGGCCGCGCCGAGTGCGGCGATGACCGCACCCGATTTGGGAGCCGTCGCCAGATGAATGGTGGCCTGTGCCAGCGCCAGACGAGCCTCCGGCATACCGATCAGCTGCACTGCCTGCGCCGCCGCGGTGGCAGTCTGCAGCGCCATCGGATCAGCCATGCCGATGTCTTCGCTGGCGTGAACCACCAGACGCCGTGCGATGAAGCGAGGGTCTTCGCCCGCGGTCAGCATCCGTGCGAGGTAGTGCAGGGCGGCGTCGACGTCTGATCCACGAATGCTCTTGATGAATGCACTGATGACGTCGTAGTGCTGATCTCCGGCACGGTCGTACCGAACCGCGGCCTTGTCGACACTGGCCTCGACGGTCGCGAGGTCGAGCACCACCGGGCCCGAAGCGTCACCTGCGGTGTCCAGTGCAGCCCCGGCGGCAGCCTCGAGTGCCGTCAGGGCTCGGCGGGCGTCGCCGGCCGCCAGACGAACGAGGTGTTCCATCGCGTCGTCGTCGATCGTGATCGCTCCGCCGAACCCGCGTTCGTCGGCGACAGCGCGCTCGAGCAGTTCCTGGACATCCGCAGCGGTGAGCGATTGCAGTTGCAGGACCAACGAGCGCGACAACAGAGCGGAGACGACCGAGAACGACGGGTTCTCGGTGGTCGCGCCGACCAAGAGCACGATGCGGTTCTCGACCGCGGCGAGCAAGGCGTCCTGCTGGGTCTTGGAGAAGCGATGAACTTCGTCGATGAACAAGACGGTTTGTTCGCCGTTCAGCAGGCGGCGGCGCGCGAGTTCGATGACACCGCGGACTTCTTTGACTCCGGCGGACAGAGCCGACAGAGCCTCGAACCGGCGGCCGGTAGCACCCGAGATCAACGATGCGAGCGTGGTCTTGCCGGTGCCGGGAGGTCCGTACAGAAGTACCGATGCGGCGCCGGACCCCTCGACCATTCTGCGGAGTGGCGCGCCGGGCCCGAGTAAGTGCTGTTGACCGACCACTTCACCAAGAGTGAGCGGACGCATGCGGACAGCCAGAGGAGCACCGGGCGGCACCGAGGACAGGGCGCGCTCGGCTACAGACACGACATCTGGTTCGTCGACGATCGCGGATTCCTCCGGAGTTGCCTCGAACAGGCCGTCTTCCGCCACCACGCCGTCTTTCGCCCCCACACTGTCTTCCGCCTGCCAATCGCTCACGAATCGACGCTACTAGAGACCACCGACGCCCGACACAATCCGCTGTTCCGCCAGCCCTCACCCAGTCGTGAATCCGCATTGGATAGCGTTGTCGCCATGAGCACCTCCGAGATCGCCACCGTCCTCGCGTGGCACGATGCACTCAACTCCCAAGACGTCGACACTCTGCTGCAGTTGTCGAGTGACGACATCGAGGTAGGCGGCCCCAAGGGCGCGAGCCAGGGACTCGCTGCCCTGCGCGAGTGGGCCACCAACGCCGGCATCACGCTCGTCCCCGGAAAGATGTACGTCCACCACGGCGTGGTCGTCGTCGAACAGACCGCAACGTGGGCGGCCGAACCGGACAAGTCAGCGACCCTGGCCTCTGCTTTCCGAGTCGTGGCCGACCAGGTGACGTCGACGTTCCGGCATCCCGATCTGGCGACGGCGCTCGCGGCGACGGACCTGTCCGAGAACGATCTGGTCTCCGACAACTGAGCGGACTCGACCGAGAAAGGGCGCTCGTGCTTCGTGCACGGGCGCCCTTCTGTGTGTGATAGGTCAGGGCCTCAGCTGAACTCGGTCCGCAGCGCCGCCACGACGTCGCGGGCGTGTGCCTCGACGGCGTCGTTGCCGGCGAGCTGAGCCGAGCGTGCGAGCCTGGCCCAGCGTCCGACCAGTGCGTCGGCGCGTGGAATCGAGAGATAATGTTCGCGGACGGCGGCGATACGCGAATGATCCTCGGGCAGGTACAGATAGGTACTGAGCCAGACCCAGATGAGTTGGGCCTCGACGATCCTGCGCCCCAATTCGGCCTCGTCGGCCAGGGCGGGCCACATCCCCACGACCTCGGCCCGCCAGGCATCGACCATCGCCGACGCCCGCTCTTCGGTCAGGTCGATGTTGCACAGGCAGCCGGGAAAAGACACCAACGCGTAGGTGATGTCGAGGAGGGCGTCGCGGTAGCCACCCCACTCGTAGTCGAGGAACTGCACGCCGTCGTCGTTGACGATGATGTTGTCGGGGCACAAGTCCGACGGACTGAAGGCACGGAACCGACCGCCACTGAACAGTGTCTGCGCGTGCTGAACCTGCTCGAGAATGTCCGAACTCACATCGATCCCGAGACTTTCCACCAACATCGCGGGAACACCGGTCACTGCGCGTCCCACCTGATCCGCAACTTCATCGGAGCAATGGGCAACCTCGGCTCGACGCAGCAGTGCGGTGAAGTCGTCCTCACGGCCGACGGTCGCGGCGTGCATGCGTCCCATTGCCTGAGCCATGGCCATCAACGTGTAAGTGACGGTGTCCGGGTCGGAGTCTTCGAGTCGGACGCTGATTGCGGTGGCGTCGCCGAGATCACTCAGGATCAGGAGGCGAGCATCGAGGTCGGACGCCAACAGTTCGGCGCCGGGGCGTGCGTCCTTGGCAAGCGCGTTGGCGAACTGATACGACACCGCTTCACGAAGGAATGCGGTCTCGACGTCGAAGTCACCTTCGGACGCGGCCGGGAGCGCTATCGCTGTTTTGGTAGCTCCCTGGAAGTTGTCGCGGACCTGCTTGATCACCAAAGTTCGGGGCAGGGAGAACGGGTTCTCGGCGACGCGAACGCGCAGCACGACGGTGCGGCCACTCCCCCCGAGATCTACGGGATCCACCAGGGTTACGGGTGCCCCTGTGCGGCGTGTCAGCAACTGCTCAGCAGCTGCGACGACTTCGGAAACGGGGTCTGCCAGTAATGCGGTCATCACCGACCAACTTACCCGTTAGTGACTCCGATCATGCCCAGCTCGTCCGCTCGCAGCGGAGAATTCAAGGCCTCACAGCAACAGAAATTGCCGACTACCTGCGGTGATGACAAAAGTCCCCAATCGCCACACCGGCACACAGTTCTCTCGAGAATTTTGCTGTCGGTGAGCAGAACTCCGAACCTGCGACGTCATGGAGTTTTGTCCTCGTCGACAAATCGAGAAATGCCTTTCAACGCTGCTTCGAATTCCTCGTCGGCCCGGGTTCTGAGCCAGAGAACAAGCACGCAGGCAGTGACGATCCCGAGCAGGTTGACAGCCAGTTGCAGAGACGACAACCCGGCGATCCGCCATTCTCCGTTTGCTGCCGCAACCACCGCGAAACCGGCGGCAGGAACCGTGGTGACAGAGATGAACACCCCGACCAAGGCAGCGGACTTCGACGAGACGAGTGCCAGCATCCCAGCCGCACCGGCAAGAAGCGCGACGACAAACGAAATGGGCCCGACCTTGTATACGAAATCGACCTCGTGGAGTGACTCGAGACTGACGACGTCCATCCATCCGAAGAACTTCACCACGAACGTTGCGGCAAGCGTCACGCCCATCGCGATGGGGAATCCGACGGCAAGCGCGAGAATCGAACGCCGACGCAACCGTCGATCCCGCCGTACGAGTGCGACTGCCAAAGCAGCCAGCGGACCGAACTCCGGACCGACGACCATGGCGCCGACGATCGTGATCTGAGAGTCGGTCACGACGCCGATCGCGGCCAGCAGACACGCAATGGTCAGGAACGCGACGAACAATCCGTTGAGAGTCGACTCTTCGCGAGTGCGGGACAGCAATTCCTCCCACACGACGGAATCCGCGGGATCACCAGGCACGTCACGCTCGGCTTTGCGCGCCGCCGCCGACAACACCGTCTCGACCGGTACGAGCGTCATTCCGCCGTCCTCGGCGACGCCGAGTTCGTTCAGGGCATCGACGACGTCGTTTGCCGCCTCACGGGCGACGTCGGCCTCCACCATGTCGCCGGCAGGATGAACCGCGACATCGCGCATCACGACGATGTGTGTCGCGCCCCGCTGCGACGCGAGCGCACCGAGAACTTGCTCGGTGCGCTCGGTCGGGCAGATCACCCGCAAATGCAGCATGGCGATCCGGTGTCGGCTCTACTTGGCTTCGCCGGTGTCGCCTTCGGACTTCTTGTCCTCTGACTTCTTCTCGGGCTTCGCGTCGATACCCGATTCCTTGCGCTGCTGAGCCGAGATCGGTGCCGGAGCATCCGTCAGCGGGTCGACGCCGCCGCCGGACTTCGGGAACGCGATGACCTCACGGATGGAATCCATGCCGGCGAGGAGCGCGGTGATGCGGTCCCAGCCGAATGCGATTCCGCCGTGCGGCGGCGCACCGAAGGCGAAGGCGTCGAGGAGGAAGCCGAACTGCTCCTGCGCCTCTTCCTCGGAGATACCCATCACCTTGAACACTCGTTCCTGAATGTCCTTGCGGTGGATACGAATACTGCCGCCGCCGATCTCGTTGCCGTTGCAGACGATGTCGTACGCGTAGGCGAGAGCGGAATCCGGATCGGTGTCGAACGTGTCGAAGAACTCCGGCTTCGGCGACGTGAACGCGTGGTGCACGGCGGTCCACGCGGAGTGGCCGAGAGCGACGTCACCGGATGCAGTGGCGTCGGCGGTCGGCTCGAACATCGGAGCGTCGACGATCCACACGAAGGCCCACGCGTCAGGATCGATGAGGTCCTTCTTGCGGGCGATCTCACCACGGGCAGCGCCGAGGAGAGCGCGCGTCGACTTCGTCGCGCCCGCTCCGAAGAAGATGCAGTCACCCGGCTGGGCTCCGACGTGAGCCGCCAGGCCCTCGCGCTCGGCGTCGGTCAGGTTCTTGGCAACGGGACCACCGAGAGTGCCGTCTTCACCGACCAACACGTACGCCAGACCCTTGGCCCCACGCTGCTTGGCCCATTCCTGCCAGGCGTCGAGTTGCTTGCGCGGCTGGCTTGCACCGCCGGGCATCACGACGGCGCCGACGTACTCCGCCTGGAACACGCGGAACGTCGTGTCCTTGAAGAAGTCCATGCACTCGACGAGTTCGATGTCGAAACGCAGGTCCGGCTTGTCGCTGCCGTAACGACGCATTGCCTCGGTGTAGGTCATGCGGTCGATCGGCGTCTTGATCTCGTGGCCGACGAGCTTCCAGAGCGCCGTCAGGATTTCCTCGGCGAGCAGGATGATGTCGTCCTGGTTGACGAAAGCCATCTCGATGTCGAGCTGAGTGAACTCGGGCTGGCGATCGGCGCGGAAATCCTCGTCGCGGTAGCAACGTGCGATCTGGTAGTAGCGCTCGATGCCGCCGACCATGAGGAGCTGCTTGAACAGCTGCGGGCTCTGCGGCAGTGCGTAGAAGCTACCGGGCTGAAGGCGCGACGGCACCAGGAAGTCACGGGCACCCTCGGGCGTCGAGCGCGTGAGCGTCGGAGTCTCGACCTCGACGAACTCGTGATGCGCGAGAACGCCGCGCGCTGCAGCACTTACCTTGGAGCGCAAGCGAATTGCGGAGCCGGGGCCTTCACGACGCAGGTCGAGGTAGCGGTACTTGAGGCGCGCTTCTTCGCCGACCTGATCGTCGAGCTGGAACGGAAGCGGTGCGCTTTCGTTGAGAACCTCGAGTTCTGTGGCGTTGACCTCGATCGCTCCGGTGGGGATCTCGAAGTTCTGGTTGCCCTCTGGGCGAACCTCGACCGTTCCGGTCACGCGAACGCAGTATTCCGCGCGCAGACGGTGCGCCTGCTCGGCCACGTCACCTGCCCGGAAAACTACCTGCGCAACTCCGGATGCATCACGGAGATCAATGAAGATCACTCCGCCGTGATCACGACGCCTGGCTACCCAACCGGTGAGCGTTACGGTCTGCTCTGCCTGCTCGGGTCGCAATGAACCGGCGAGATGTGTGCGCAGCACGGGATTCCTTTCGAACTACTTCCAATAACCGACGACCGACTACTTTGCCTGCGATCCTACGGAGCGAACTGCACAGAGCGGAAACGCGGACCCGCATCGCATGCGAAGCTATCTCCAGAAGTGACGGCAAGCACTTGTTCACGACAGCAGAAAGCGGACATAGATGACCTTCAACGAGGGGGCCCGCGGCGAAGCGGGACGCGTTCAGGTTCAAGGCGGCGGGGGTGGCGGTGGCCGCGGCGGCAAAATCGCGATCGGCGGTGGCGCGGGCGGCATTATCGTTCTGATCCTGGCGCTGTTGTTCGGCGGTGACCCCGGCTCACTCCTGGGTACGTCTACCGAGACTTCGAGTTCGTCGACCGGACTGTCGTCGGTCGACGAGTGCACCGGCGCTCAGGCAAACGCCGATGTGAACTGCCGCGTCACACTGACCGTCGGAAGCCTCGACGACGTTTGGGAACAGCAGTTGGTCAAGCAGACCGGCACGGCGTACGTGCGACCCGAAGTCATTCTGTTCAGCGGTTCGGTCAACACCGGTTGCGGCCAGGCGTCTAGTGACGTCGGTCCGTTCTACTGCCCGGCCGACCAGACTGCGTACTTCGACACGAGTTTCTTCCAACTACTCGTCGACCGTTTCGGTTCCAGCGCCGGACCGCTCGCACAGGAGTACGTGGTCGCGCACGAGTTCGGACATCACATCCAGAATCAGCTCGGCGACATCGGCCGCGCGCAGGCCGACCCGCAGGGTGAGCAGTCGGGTGCGGTTCGCACCGAACTCCAGGCCGATTGCTACGCAGGCGTCTGGGCACATTTTGCGGACACGATTCCCGATCAGGCGACCGGTCAACCGTTCCTGAAGCCCTTGTCAAAAGACGACATTCGCGACGCGTTGTCCGCCGCCTCGTCGGTGGGCGACGACCGTATCCAAAAGTCCACGACCGGTCGGGTCAACCCTGAAGGTTGGACACACGGCTCCTCCGCACAGCGTCAGGCGTGGTTCATGACCGGATACCAGACCGGCCAGATTTCGTCGTGTGACACGTACTCGGCGCGGGATCTTAACAACCCGCCCGACCTCAAGCGATAGCGAATCTCCGAAACCATCCCACCGACAATTTTTTCTGTCTTGACAGATTTAGTTGTCGGTGGGATGGTTTTCTCATGTTGGACGTAGCAGTCATCGATCGCCCCGGAGCTGCCGAGGCGTCGCTCGATCCGATTCGGCAACGGATTCTGGCCGAATTGGCGGTGCCGGGATCGGCATCCTCGCTGGCGCCCCGGATCGGGCTGACACGCCAGAAGGTGAACTACCACCTGCGCACTCTCGAAGACCACGGACTTGTCGAGCTCGTCGAGGAACGCAAGCGAGGCAACATGACCGAGCGAATCATGCAGGCCAGTGCCGCGTCGTACGTCATATCCCCTGCCGCCATGTCGGCGCTCGCCCCGGACCCGGGCCGGTTCCCCGATCAACTCTCGGCGCGCTGGCTCGTCAGTCTCGCAGCGCGGATCGTCCGAGAGGTCGGCGAACTGATCGCCGGAGCAACTGCAGCCGGAAAACCGTTGGCGTCCTTTGCCATCGACAGCGACATCACCTTTGCCACGGCGGCCGACCGTGCCGCCTTCGCCGGCGAACTCGGCGAGTCGATCAACTCACTCGTCGCCAAGTATCACGACGGCAATTCCGAAGGCGGACGCAAACACCGCCTCGTTGTCGCCCTGCATCCCAGCCTCACCACACCCCAAACCATCACAACCCAAGCGATCGACGCGCCCGAAACGGAGAAGTAGCAATGTCCGAGAAATTCGAAATCCGCCGCGAGGTGGTCGTCCCAGGAACCCCCGAGCAGATCTGGGCCGCCATCTCGGCCGAAACGGCCGGCTGGATGTTCCCCTCCCCTCTCGAGATCCCCGCCGACGGCAGCCGCCCGGACAGCCCGATCATCGCCACGTGGGAGCCACCCCGCGAACTCGCCATCCACATGCAAGGCCCCGACGGCTGGTTCAACAACCTTGAATACGTCGTCGAGGCCCGCGACGAGAGCACCGCCGTTGTCCGCTACGTCCACGCCGGAGTGTTTGCCGATGACTGGGACAACCAGTACGACGGCGCGAGCAAGCACACGGACTTCTACCTGCACAGTCTCGGCCAGTACGTGCGGTACTTCGCCGGCAGGCCCACCACCTATGTCTCGGCTGAAGGCCCGGAATCCTCTTCCGCGCCGCAAGCGATGGGAACGCTTCGCAGCGCCCTCGGAATCACCTCGGGCGCCGCTGTCGGTGACTCCGCGTCGGTGGAAGTCCCCGGAATCGGAACCGTCGACGCGATTGTCGACTACATCAACGACTGGTTCATCGGCTTGCGCACCCAGGACGCATTGCTGCGGTTCTACGGCCGAAATGCTTTCGGCGGCACCGTCGACGCGGCCCATCACCTCTTCGCAGAGGGTGCTGACGGTGGATCAGCAACGGCAGCGTGGCAGGGCTGGCTCGACGGCGCGTTCGCCTGAGTCGTCACACTCCCCGCTCTGCTGACACGCGACCGTCGTCGATCGCGGTCAGCAGAGCGGCGTGATCGCGAGCATTGCGCTTGGCGTAGGCAGCCGCGAACTCCCCGATCGCGAAATCGAATTCGGTTCCGTCACCGAGATATTCGGCGATCGCTATCCGATCGGACGAGCGAGCGTGTGCGTAGGCAAGGACCCTGGCGCACAGGCGCCCGTAGAGTTCCAGCCCCTGCGGCACCATCTCTTCGATGACTGCCGACCCTTTACCGTCACGCAGTTGACGAATGTAGAAATCGTGCTCACCCTCGTCGAGCCCCGGCCCTCGTTCCCAGCCGAGAAAGATGTCGCTTGTCGCTTGCATCAAGCGTTGCCCGTTGACGACGCGTTCCCCTTCGTTCTTGAAGGTCGGACCATCGACGTAGCCGGACAATACCGAGGGTTGCGCTTCCTTGACCTGCAGGATCAACGGATCGTCGTCGTCGACGCCTTTCATGAGGATCATCCATGCGCGTGTTCCGACGCTCCCGACACCGACAACCTTCCGCGCAATGTGCGTCATCTCGAAGCTTTCGAGCAACACCCGACGGTCCCACTGCAGCGTGCTCCGATACGACCGAACGCGCTGACGTAGCAACTCCTCGATCTGCGTGAGATCGGTCCCTGCGAACAACTCGTTTGCGGGCACGATCAGCGGCGGATCACTGATGAATTGCCGCCGGCCGTCGACGATTTCGGTGAACTTGCCTGCCGCCTGCACACTGTCGCGGCGACGAGCCTTGTCCAGCGTCGCTTGTGTGCGAGCAAGCATGCGCTTCTTCAGGTCGATCTGGAGAGCCTCGAGCCCGTCCTCGGGTGCGATGTGCGAGTACCAGACTGCAAGATTTCCCAATCCTGCCTGGGTGATCATGGTTTCCCGATACTCGGCCGCGCATCCGCGAACGATCTTCTTCCGCTCCTTGCCCGAAAATCCGTTGTCCTTTGCGGCGATCACCAAACTTGCGGCCAGTCGTTTCACGTCCCATTCGAACGGTCCCGGGTACGTTTCGTCGAAGTCGTTGATGTCGAACGCGAGCTTTCGCTCGGGCGTCGCATAGATACCGAAGTTGCTCAGGTGCGCGTCGCCGCAGAGTTGGCTGGCAAGACCCGAATCCGGACTGCGTGACAAATCGTCGGCCATCACCAGAGCAGCGCCGCGGAAGAACGAGAACCGCGATGCCGACATCCGCCCGTATCGGATGGGCACCAGGTCCTGTACCCGCGACTTCGCCTGCAATTCGAGCAGTGATATCGGATCACGGTCACTCTCTGCCAGATCCGCGAGCGCGGCCAATGGCGTATCTCTACGCGCCTGACGGCCGCGCGCCCGCCTTTCGTCGACCGTGAGATGCTCGGTACGCACTGCTGTCATCTGCCCGACCTTTCACTCGCAACGGCTATCGCTACGAACTCGACGCGTCGGGCGTCGTGCGGCCTCCTGATCCGCGCGCTGCGCGTACCAGGAGTTCCGGACTTGACACCAACGCCTTGCGCCACGGAAGTACCCCGTCGATCTCGATCTGAATCGACAGGCTCAGCACGGTCCGAATAAGAACGATCATGCCCAGAACTGCGGCGTCTGTCAGCGACGGCGACGACGTCACCGTCTTCACCAGATCAGCGGCGACAAGGATCTCGAGGCCGAGAAGGATGACCGCGCCCATGGTCTCGCGCAGAGTACGAAACGCCGAACTACCGTCCCGCGTTCGACTCCATGCGCGCACCGCGATCACGAATGCGAACACGAACCCGAGAACCATGGCGACAACACCGAGTACCTCGAACCATTCGGTGACCAGCTCGAAGAACCTGATTTTGTCCATGGTCATGATTCTCGAGGTAATGCACCGATAAGTCGAGGTGACACGACGGCGTCAGCTGAAGATCCGCTCGATGTCGTCGAGTCGCAGCTCGGTCGCGCGGGGAGAATAGCCCGAGCCCCACAGGCTGTCGTCGACGTAATGGACGTTCCCCGAGCGGACAGCGGGAAGACGCTCCCAGAGCGGGTTCATCGCCAACTGCGCGCGGACGTCCTGCTGGTCCTGGAATGCGCCCACGATGATCACGTCGCTGGTCACCTGATCGAGTTGCTCCGCTGTGAGTGTGCGCGTGAACTCCTCCGATGTAGCTCGTTCGCCGGGGAAACCGAGGGCGTCGAGAAGAGCGTCGACCTGGTTGTAGACGACACCGTTCTCGCCGGTGCGGAGGAGGGTCACCGACGGCAACGAACCGAGGGCGGAGAGTCGATCCTTGATTGTGAGGAGGCGGTCTTCCGTTCGCGCGTTCAATTCGGCCGCCGCGTCTTCGCGTCGGACCGCGACGCCCATCGAGGTGACCAATTTCTTCATCTCGTCCCACGTGAGGAACCCGTTGAAGCCGGCGAACACCGGCACGCCTGTGGCAGAGAGTTCGTCGTAAGACTTTGCTGCGTAAGCATTTCCGGCCGTCAGGAGCATGACGATCAGATCCGGCGACACGCCGATGATTGCTTCCTTGTTCCACGTTCCCGCCGTGCCGAGGTTCGGGATGTTCGCAGCCTCCGGCATCGTGCGCAACACCGCGTCACCGCTCACACCCTCGAGACCGAAGAAGCCGCCGACGATCTTCTCCGGCGGCACACCGAGGTCGAGCACCGTCGCCATGGCGCTGACATGGGCGATGACCATTCGCTGCGGATCCGAAGGGATCTCAACACTGCCCGTCTCGTCCTGCACCGTGACGAGACCGCCTGACTCCAAGCCATTTTCGTCACTGCTGCACGCTGCCAGCAAGGTCGCGGCCGCGGCACCGAGCCCGGCGCCGAGGAAACCCCTGCGCGTCAGCGCATCGACGATGCGTTTCCACTGCTCCTCTGTATCGAGTGCGGTGTTATCGAGTGCGGGCGCCAGGCAGATCGAGTTCGGCACAGTTCGGTCCATTCGTTCGAGCGGTCGAGAATCACCTCGATTGTGGCTATCGAACCGTCGAAACTGAACAGGATTTCGAGCCGACAACTATCGCTGTCCGGTCACACCTTCTTGACGACGCTCGACTTCAATTGCATCGGTCCGATGCCGTCGACCTTGCAGTCGATGTCGTGGTCACCAACACCCTGAACAAGACGGATGTTGCGAACTTTCGTACCTGACTTGATGCCGGTCGGACTGCCCTTCACCTTGAGCGTCTTGACGACCGTCACCGTGTCGCCGTCCGCAAGAATGTTGCCTACGGCATCTTTCACCACACCCAGGTCCTCGCCGGCACTATCGGTCGGCGCCCACTCGTGCGTGCAGGACGGGCAGACCATCAACGCGCCCATCTCGTAGGTGTATTCGCCGGCGCATTCAGGGCAAGGGGGCAAGGTGTCTTCCACGCGGTTCATCCTATCCACCAGGCACCCGATCCCCATTTTTGCATTTCATGAGGCATTCTTGGGCGAAATATTGCATTCGATGAAACTTTGCACTCTGTGCAATTATGGATGAAATGGGAACCGAAACTCTCGGATTGCGCGAACGAAAACGAATTGCGACGAGGCAGCTGATCGAGCACACCGCCGTCGAACTCGTTCTCGACCTGGGCTATGACGAAGTGACCGTCGAGAAAATCTGCGAAGCCTGCAATCTGTCGACCCGCACGTTCTTCAACTACTTCCCCACCAAGGACGCAGCGATCGGTGGGCTCATGCTCGTCGTGCCAAGTGAGACGACCATGCTCACGCTCATCGGCGAGCACCCGGACGATCCGCTGCGCGGCGCCCTCGCGGTATTCGAGGCGGCGATGCAAATCGTCGACGAGCGACCCGATCTGCTCGCGCATCGACGCGAATTGTTCGAGCGTCATCCCACGCTGTTGCAACAACATCTGGCCACCTTCCACGATCTTGAAGACACGCTCACCCGGATCCTCACGCGGGAGTTGTCGAACAGAACCGAGTATCGCCGCCTGCACTCGGACACAGCCGCTGCCGACGAAGCCACAGCAACGGTCATCACCGCAGGCGCCGCGATGCGTTACGTCTTCCGAAAATGGCAGAACAGTGAACGGGCAAGCCCCAGAACAGATTTGCTCGATCCGGCACTACTCCTGATGGCTCGAATACTGAGGTCCGAGAGCTGATCCACACTCTCGCACCCGCCGTCACTCAACTAAGGAACTACATGTCCACTCGAGAAGCTGCGACCGTCGAGCCCGACGGCACGCATACCGACACCGAGGCCTCGCCGGACAAACGGTCGATCATCCTCGTTTTTGTCGGGCTGATGATCACGATGCTTCTGGCTTCGCTCGACCAGATGATCTTCAGTACCGCGTTGCCCACCATCGTGGGCGAATTGAACGGCGTCAACCACATGGTCTGGGTGACGACGGCATACATCCTCGCCTCGACCGTCATGATGCCGGTGTACGGAAAACTCGGTGACCTGATCGGCCGCAAGGGCCTCTTCATCGGCGCCATCAGCATTTTCATCGTCGGTTCGGTGATCGGCGGTCTGTCCCACGACATGACCACACTCATCGCTGGTCGAGCCGTGCAGGGACTCGGCGGCGGCGGATTGATCCTGCTTTCCCAGGCGATCATCGCCGACGTCGTCCCCGCCAGGCAACGCGGCCGGTACATGGGTGCGATGGGCGGGGTGTTCGCACTGGCTTCGGTTGCCGGTCCCCTACTCGGCGGCTGGTTCACCGAGGGCATCGGTTGGCGTTGGGCCTTCTGGATCAACATCCCCCTAGGCCTACTCGCCATCGCGAGCGCGATGGCATTTCTGCACCTGCGGAAGCCGAACCTCGGCAAGCCTCGCATCGACTATCTGGGCATGGTTCTCGTCGCGACGGCAGCGACGTGTCTGATCCTGTTCACTACCTGGGGCGGAAACACCTACGCCTGGGGATCGGCCGTCATCATCGGGTTGATCGTCGGCTGCGTCGTGACGGCAGTGGCTTTTGTCTTCGTCGAAAAGCGTGCCGACGAACCGGTGATTCCGATGCACCTGTTCGCTCAGCGCAACTTCGTGTTGACCACCGTCGCCGGCCTGATCATCGGAATCGCCATGTTCGGTGCGCTCGCCTACCTGCCGACCTACATCCAAATGGTGACCGGCAAGAACGCCACCGAAGCTGGATTGATGATGATTCCCATGATGGCGGGCCTGCTCGTCGCCTCCATCGGGTCCGGCCAGCTGGTCAGCAAGACCGGCCGCTACAAGATCTTCCCCATCGTCGGAACATCCATCGTCGCTGTTGCTCTGGTCCTGCTCTCACGTCTGACGCCGTCGACCTCACTGCTGGTCTTCGGTTGCTACATCGCACTCATGGGTATCGGACTCGGCCTCGTCATGCAGATCTTGATCTTGATCGTGCAGAACACCTTCCCCGCGGCCGAAGTGGGAACGGCCACCGCGTCGAACAACTTCTTCCGCCAGATCGGTGCGTCGTTGGGCAGCGCGATCGTGGGCAGCCTGTTCGCCTCGCGTCTGACCAATCTCCTGGCCGAGCGACTCCCGGCGAATGGCGGCGCGGTCGGTGGTGACGAGAACTCCTTGACCCCGGGAATCCTCTGGAAGTTGCCGAGCCAGGTTCGCGAGATCATCGTCGGTGCATACAACGACGCGCTGGCGCCGATCTTCCTGTACCTCGTCCCCTTGGTCATCGCGGCGGTTGTCCTGTTGCTCTTCGTCAAGGAGAAGCCCCTCGCGACGACGATCGATCGCTCGGCGCCCCCGCTCGAGTAATTGACTATCGTGGCGTGATGTCGCACGCACCGAATACGCCCAGACGCACTCTCGCTGTTCTGGGCGTATTCGGCGTTGTGGTGGTCGTAGTTGTCGCCGGCGCACTGTGGTGGTTCGCGCGCGGCGACGACGCTCTTGCCGGCGAGAATCTCGATTCGTTCCCGGCCGTCGACCACAGCATTCTCAGCGCTCAGCAGAGTGCGCTACTGGGCGTCCTCGAGCAGGAGTGGGAGTCAGGGAGTCCCGGCACCAAATACGCCGAGGGTGTCGAAGAATCGTGGTGTGCCGATTTCGTGAGCTGGTCGATGAACCAGATCGGCACGCCGTTCTCGAACCCCAACTCAGGGTCGTGGCGCATCCCCGGGGTGTACACGCTGCAGGAGTATTACGAGTCCGTCGACGCGTTTGTCCCCTACGGTCAGGACTACCAACCCAAGGTCGGCGACACGATCCTGTACGGCGACTCGAGCCCCTTCGGCCAACACGTCAACGTCGTTCTGGTCAACGACGCCGGCACTCTGACGACCGTCGGCGGCAACGAGAACAACAAGGTCATGCTCCATCGCATCGTCCCGTCGGAAGTCCCGGGGATCGTCGGGTTCGGCGTCATCTGAGCCCGAGCCCCACCGTCGTTGCTTGATGGTTCTTGCGATGTGCAGAGGTGAGGCTACAGATTGGGGGTTGCCGTTGGATGGCACTTGCTTTCAACCAATATTCGGATAATTCCGTGTTTCCGTCATTGACAGATATTGGACATCTGTGAAGAAGTTTCCCTGCCAACTAGATTCGTATCCAGCTGTCCCCCACCCAGAACAGGAATTCGATGCGCCCTGGTGAGCTCACCACTCTCGAGCAGATACAACTCATGGCCCGCGCGGCTGCTGCGCAGGCCATGAGTGCTCCGTCGATGCTCCGACTCCGGCTCGGCCGCTACCCCACTCGCACACCCGAGCTGCGCAAACGCCCACTCCCCGACACCAAGCTGTGCAGCGAAGCGCTCGATCACGCCAGAGGAACCCTCCCCCGCGGTCTTGAACCACAGCCTGCGCTGCTGGATCTGGGCCGACGCCTTCGCGCAGATCGATGCGATCGAGTACGACCCCGAAGATCTCTTCACTGCGTGCGCCCTTCACGATGTCGGACTGGGCGCAGAAGGATCGGCCGAGCACGGGTGTTTCACCTACATCAGTGCCGCAGACGCAGAAGAACTCGCGACCCGAGTGGGAACTTCGGAGAGGTCGGTACAGCGAATCGGCGAAGCGATCCGTCTGCACATGGATCTGACCGTCGACCGCGGCGCGGGCGCTGACGCCTATCTACTGCATGCCGCAGCGCATTTCGACGTTGCCGGTCGGCGTGCGCCCGAAATTCCGCGAGCAACTGTTGATGCAGCAATCGCGGAGTACCCGCGAACAGGGTTCACCGACGAGTTCACGCAGTCGATGAGGCGCGAGGTCCAGCTCCGTCCGCACTCTCGCGCGGCGACGCTCTGGAGATCGGGCATGGCACTGCCGCTCCGAACCAATCCCCTGGATTGGAAGAGCCGCTAGCTACGTCCAGTCCTCGAGCACCGCGGTTCGTGATCCTCCGACGTTCCCGGTATTCACCACGCCCACGGGTTCGATCAACATCACCTCCGCTTCCTCTTCGGCGATGGGACAATGCTCGACTCCGCGAGGCACAACGAACAATTCACCGGGCCCCAGCGAAACATCTCCGTCGCGCAGTTGGATTCGGATCTGCCCCTTTGTCACCAGAAACATTTCGTCGGTGTCGGTGTGGGAGTGCCAGACGAATTCACCTTTGATCTTGACGATCTTGATCTCGTAGTCATTGAGGCCCGCAATCTTCTTGGGCGACCAGTGCTCGGTGAACTGACCGAACTTCTCGCGGAGCGATACCGCTGTTGCCGAACTGTTCATGTTGTTCCTCCCTCGGGCGCGCCACCACTGCGATGACGACCCCGCCACTCTTCGTCACCCGAGGCAGCTGCGTCTTGTACGTTTCTGACATGGACCCCCGCGGCGCACAGATCACCGCGTGGGCACCGAGCCTCGCGGGAATCACCGAGGTCTTCCATGCCGATTTCGTCGGACACGCCTATCCCAAACACACGCACGATCAGTGGTCCCTGATGCTCGTCGACCGCGGCACGATTGCATACGACCTCGATCATCGCGCTCATGGCGCAGCACCAGAGATCGTGACTCTGTTGCCGCCAGGCATTGCACACGACGGAGTTCCGGTCACCGAGGCCGGATTTCGTCAACGAATCCTCTACCTCGACACGTCAGTTCTCGGCGAGGTCCTCATAGGCCCGGCGGTGGACAGCCCCGAGATTCGAGACCCTCTGCTGCGCCATCGCATCGATCAACTGCACTCTGCACTCGGCCCGGACGGCGAATCACTCGAGGCCGAAAGTCGCCTGGGGTTCCTCGCTGAAAGATTGAACGAGATCCTCACACCGGCCACAGGTCGATCCCTTCACACGCCGACCGTTGACGAACGCGTTGCCGATCAACTTCGGGACCTGCTCGATGCGCGACTCACAACGGGAATCACGATGCGGGAAGCGTCGAACATCCTGCAGCGGAAGCCCACGTATCTGATCAAGAACTTCGCGAAGCATTTCGGGCTTCCGCCTCACAAGTACGTGACGGGACGTCGAATCGATCTGGCGCGACGCGCAATCCTCGCCGGGCGCGAATTGGCGGACGTGGCCGTCGACGTCGGATTCCACGATCAATCCCACCTGTCGCGGCACTTCGTCAAGCATGTCGGGGCGCCGCCCGGCAAATACTCACTGAACGTGGCCAGTGGAGCGCGCTAGTCGCAGCACCTGGCACCGGTTTCGTCGAGCAGACACTGGTTCCGGTCAGCTGGAGTCTGTGTCCACTGAATGAAAACGGTGTCAGGTCCCAACGATCAAGCAGCCGTCTCGAGGTCGACCAGGAGGAAGTCCTCGCGCCGCGGCCCGTATTCACGATCGGTCAGCTGATACGAGCGCAACGCACGAGGTGCACGGGCCAACTCGTAGAACCGCTCGGAGCCAGGCACGAATTGCCTCGTAGCCCAACCCCAGTTCGGGCCGTGCGGAAACTTCGGGTCGGGCAGCATGTCGGACTCCATCGACATGAGCCGCAGGCGCCGAACTACCCCGGTCGTGGCGGCATCTGCGCCGAAGTCTATCCACGCCTGACGCGCGTTTGGGTCGTCACGAGGAGTTCCGGCAAGTAGGTGCAATGCACCCGCGACTTCGGCAACCGCCCACCGGCGCGGGTTGTCGACATTCCAGGAGAGTCCCCACCGGACGGTCTCCCCCAATTCTGGAGGAACAAACCACCGAAAACGCAGACCGTCGATGACTACCGGCGTGATCATCGTGTCGAGGTTCGCCGACGCACCGACCATTCGACCGGCTCGACCGCATCGTCCAGCCCGAGAACCACGCGAGCTGCATTGCGCCCTTGATCGAACAGGGACTGGCGAACCGTTGTCAGGCCGGCGTCCGATGCGGCTGTTGTGTCGTCCCATCCGACGACTGCGACATCGTCGGGCAGCGCGAGGCCGAGTTCCCGGATCGCGTCCAGAACCCCCAGAGCCAGTTCGTCACTCATCGCCAAGATGACATCGGGCCTTCGGCTCTCGGGAACGTCGAGCAGGGACCGAGCCATCCGCGCACCCTCGCTCCGCTCGTTGACAGTGACGACCCCTACCCGCACCGAGGGCCAATCGAGGCCCGCGTCGCGGACGGCACGCTCGTAGCCCTCGAGCCGATGGCGGGACACCGGAAAGAACGCTTCACCTGGATCCACGTCCATCCGAATCTCGGACCGACGCTCACGATCCCACGGAAGGCTGATCACCGCGGGCCGCTGCGCCCCCGACAACCCGACTGCCGCGATCGCGACGGCGCCGGCAACATCGTCCATCCCGACGAGATCCACACCCTCGTGCAACGGACCACCCTGGATGCATGCGGGTTTTCCGGTGCCGACAATCGCGTCGAGGATGGGATCGTCGAAGACGGTGGTCCAGACGACAAAACCGTCTACTGCCGCGTCGCGAACTCTGTCGACGTCTCCCGGTTTCCCCGAGTTCGGCAGCATCATCAGCCCGGCGTTCGCATCCAGGCACGCTTCGGCGACTCCCGAGAGGAATCGCCGAGCTACTGCGTCTTCGAAGGCGTATGTCAGCTTCTCGCTGAAGACGACCGCGATGTTGTTGAATTTCCCGCTCCGCAAGGACTGCGCCGCCCGGTTCGGGCCCGCGTACTCGAGCTCTTCGGCGGCGGCGAACACCTTGGCCCGCGTTGATTCAGACACGCGCTCGGGCTGCGCGAAGGAGTACGACACCGACATCACCGACACGCCTGCGGCCTTGGCGACGTCGGCCATCGTCGGACGACTCGAACGCTGCGCACGTATGGCCATGAGCATCAGCATAGCGAGTGAAAAATATCCATTGCGCAGGCGTGTATCGATACACGTATCGTTACACAACATGAGTGCTCGACTGCCGAAGGCAACCACGCTACGGCTGATGACACTGGCCGGAGCAGCCTTCGCCTACGTGACGGCCGAAATGCTCCCCGTCGGACTGCTCAGCGAAGTCTCAACGGACCTCGACGTCACCGAAGGGCGTGTCGGCCTACTGCTGACCTTCTACGCATACGGTGTCGCGGTCTTGACGCTTCCGCTGATCGGAGCGGTCAAAACCTGGCCGCGACGACGCGTCGTCGTTCTGACGGTGGCCACCCTCGCGGTGTCGCAACTGGTCGCAGCATTGGCCGTCAACTATCCGATGCTCGTGATCGGTCGATTGCTCTGCGCTGCGACGCACGGAGTGTTCTGGGCTGTCGTTGCACCGGTCGCTGCCACCCTGGTTCCGCGCGGACAACAGGGCAAGGCCATCGCGATGGTGTATGCCGGTACGTCTCTCGCTTTTGTTCTCGGAGGACCCCTGTCTTCGGCGATCGGCCAGTCCTGGGGTTGGCGGACCGCGTCGGCGGCAATCGGTGTGGTGGCAGTGGGCATTGCTTTCTCACTGCATCGTGCGTTGCCAGAAATGCCGGTCGATCAACACCATCGGAGTAAGCGAGACAAACCGAAGCCGACACCGGCGATGAAACGGGCACTCGCCGTCATCTGCGCGGCAACGCTGTTTGCCGCCCTTGGGCAATTCGCTTCGTACACGTTCTTCACACTTCTGGTGGAGGAAAGCCTCGGCTCGTCCGGTGGCATCCGTACCGCGATGCTTCTGGTCTACGGCGCCGCCGGCGCCGTCGGAGTGTGGGTCGCCGGCAAGTACTACGACCGCCGACCACGCCTCTTCACGCTCATCTCGATCGCGACGGTGGCAGGCGCGCTGGCCATCTTCTGGCTCTTGGCGCCGTCGATGGGAGCGTTCGCTGTCGTCGCCACGATCTTGTGGGGTGCGGCGTTCACCACCGTTCCGATCTGCCTCCAGTCCTCGGTTCTGCGCGCCGTCCCTATCGGGACCGACCGTGCCTCGGCCATCTACGTTGTCGTGTTCCAGATCGCGATTGCAACGGGCGCTCTGCTCGGTGCGGCCGTCGTCGACAGTGGCGGGCTCTCACATCTGGCGGGCATCGGGGTCGCTCTGATGATCGCTTCGTTGGCGATAGTCGGGTTCGGCCGACGCGCGTTTCCCCAGGAACCGGAACGGTCTACTCACTCCCCCACCGACGCGCCGGCCGGACTCTCGTCGTAGATCAGGGTGTATCGCCAGAACAGTCGTCTCCTGATCCGGCTACCTGGCAGACACAACGCGGCCGCGCGCCGGACGTCAGCCATCGACTCACCCGGTTCCGCGGTGGGAGCTGTCATCGCCTTCAGTGGCTCGGAGGCAACCCGTCGATGCTTGACGACGCCGACGACGGGATTGCACACGGTCGCCAACACCGACAGGAGTGCGTCGGTGGCTGTGGTCGATCGATAACACCCGACCACGACGAGCCGCCCGCCCGGTTCGAGCAGGCTACTCAGCTGCTTCATCGACTCTTCGAGTGGCAGATGATGCAACGCTGCGACGACTGTGATCGCGTCGTACTTCGCCTCGGATGCAAAGTCCTCGATCCGCTGCGCGTCGATGATCACGTTCTCGTCGTCGACAAACCTTGCGCGCACGGCGGCCGAGGTTGTCAGGTCGGGTTCCACACCGACCACCACGTCGAACCGCCGACGCAAGAGGTCGATCAGATTGCCGGTCCCGCTCCCCACGTCGAGAGCGCGACCGGACCTGACCCCGCGCAGATTACGTAGAACCCACCGGCCGTAGTGATCGTTGTGACTCCACGGATGGCGTCGATTGAAACCGTCCAAGCGAGCAATCACACCCATACCCGACGGTATCAATCCGAGCCCGCGCACCGGCCGTCACAACCGCGGGTCGACCGGCTCCGATTCGAGAGCCAGCACCGCGAACACGGCCTGGTGCGCTCGCCACAAAGGTTCACGGTCGACGAGCCTGGATACCGCCTCCATGCCGAGCGCGTACTCGCGCAGCGCCATCGACTGCTTGTGTCCGAGGTTGCGGTTACGCAATCTCGCAAGCGTCGACGGTTCGAGGTAGTCGGCACCGTAGATCAATCGCAGGTACTCCCGGCCGCGGACCTTGATCCCCGGCTGAACCTTCGCGTTGTACCCCCGCGGTCCGTGAATCTGATTCGCCAGCGGTTTGACGACCATCCCCTCACCACCGTCGCCGGTGAGCGACTCCCACCACTTCGTCGCTTCGAACACCGAGTCCTCGGAACCGAGATCGACCACCAGGCGACGTGTAGTGGTAAATCGACTCGGGTCGGCCGCGGCCAGGCGGTCCGAAATACCGAGGTGCCATTCGTGATCCCGTTCCCCGTACGACTGGCCCTCGGCCGCCAGAATCTGGAACGGCGCGATGGTGACGCCGTCCAGTCCGTTCGTCGGCCACACGTACCGTCGGTACGCCTCGCCGAAGCGCTCGATACTGGCGGCCCGAACAGTTGTCTGTTCGAACATCTCCGCCACGTCCAGGCCCCGCGACCCGGCCCGCGCCAACACGGCCTCGCGAGCTGTGAGGTCTGATCGCCCGGCCGCCGCGACCGACGCGTACTGCGAGCGCAGCAGACCTTCCGCTTTGACGTTCCACGGCAACAGTTCGCAGTCGAGGAGCAGCCAGTCGGTGCCCAGCTCTTCCCACAACCCAGCGGAGGTGACTGCGGCGGCGATGTCGTCGATCAACTGCTGAGTCAGGTCGTCGTCGAAGAACTGGCGGCCGGTGCGGGTGTGCACCATCCCGGTGAGCGCATCCGGTGCGTCGAAGCGGGACTGAGCAACCGATCGATCACGGCACACGAGCACCACTGCCCGCGAACCCATGTGCTTCTCTTCGCAGATCACTGTTCCGATTCCGCCGGCCCGGTATGCGTCGAACGCGGTCGACGGGTGTTCCAGATAGTCATCGGATTGGGCGCTCGCGCAGGGCGCCATGGTCGGCGGTAGGTACCGCAGCCATTGCGGCGCGACCGCGAATCGGCTCATCACTTCCAAGGCGCCGGCAGCGTTGTCGGTGCGAACGGACACTCGACCGCGCAGTTCGGTGTCGACGCCGGTCGTTTCGAGGACGTCGGCGAGATCGAGCACATCCGGATCACGAGTCGGCGGTGCCAGCGGTACCACCGGCTCGTACCAAACCTGCTCCGCCGGAACCGACACGATCTCTCGTTCCGGGTATCGAAGGGCGGTGAGGGATCCACCGAAGACGCACCCGGTGTCGAGGCACGCGGTGTTGTTGATCCATTCCACCTCGTGCACCGGCGTGTGACCGTAGAGGACCGTCGCTGATCCTCGGTAGTCCTGCGCCCACGGGTATCGAACGGGTAAGCCGAATTCGTCCGTCTCACCGGTAGTTTCACCGTAGAGCGCAAAGCTCCGGACTCGACCGGATGCCCTGTTGTGGTAGTCCTCCTTGAGACCGGCGTGCGCGACAACGAGTTTGCCGTCGTCCAGGACGAGGTGCGCGACGAGGCCGTCACAGAAGTCGACGACGCTTTCGCGGAACTCCGCCGACTCGGTGGCCATCTGCTCGAGGGTCTCGGCGAGTCCGTGACTGGCCGTGACCTTCTTACCGCGCAAGGCCTTGACGAGTTTGTTCTCGTGGTTACCCGGAACCGCTATCGCATGTCCCGCCGCGACCATCCCCATGACCAGACGCAGCACACCGACCGAATCCGGTCCTCGATCCACGTAGTCACCGAGGAAGACGGCAGTTCGCCCTTCCGGCGGCACCGCATCGACAGCTCTGCCATCGGTCCCGTAGTCGACGGTGTAGCCGAGTTTCACGAGGAGCGTCTCGAGCTCGCTTCGACATCCGTGGATGTCACCGATGACGTCGAACGGACCACGCTCGACACGCAGATCGCTGCGGAGCGGGTGGCGCAAGAATGTGGCTTCGGAAACCGCGTCCTCACCTCTGAGTATGTGAACCGAACGGAAACCTTCCTTGCCCAACCCGCGAAGCGAGCGAGTCAGCTGTTGGTGCTGGCGGCGAATGACGTCGCGTCCGAACGTCCGATCAGAGCGTGCGTCGTTGCGCGCAGAACAGACCGATTCCGGAATATCGAGCACGACTGCCACCGGCAGTATGTCGTGCTCGCGAGCCAACGCAACGAGTCGCTTGCGCGCGGCGGGCTGGACGTTGGTCGCGTCGACCACCGTGAGGCGTCCGCGTCGCAAACGCTTGGCCGCGACGAACTCCAGCACTTCGAAAGCATCGGACGTCGACTCCTGTGAGTTCGGATCATCACTGACCCACCCTCTGAATGTGTCACTCGAGAGAGTTTCGAACTCACCGAAGTGACGCGCCGCGAAGGTCGACTTTCCCGAGCCACTGACGCCGATGAGTACTACCAGGGCGAGATCTGGAATCTCGTACACCGTCATGACGTTCGTGCCTCCTTCGTGAAGATTGCCATCTGTGTCGGCCCGCCAAGGACCGGATCAATTGCTCCGACAAATTCGAACTCCACGCAATAGCCGTGGACTCGGGCCGTTTCGGTTGCCCAGTCGCGGAATTGGGTTCGGGAGAACTCGAACCTGTGATCGGGGTGCCTGAACTCTCCCGCGGCCAATGCCGGATACAGCACGTTGTAGTCGGCATTCGGAGTAGTCAGCAGCACATACTGCGGTGCTGCGTCCACGAAGACCGATCTGACCAGCGCCGGCAGGCGCGCCGTGTCGACGTGCTCGACCACCTCCATCAGCACGGCTGCGTCGAAGCCTTTCAAGCGTGCGTCGCGGTACGTCGCGGACGACTGCATCAAAGACACACGTTCACGTTGGGCGTCGGACATTTCGGAGAACTTCAATCTGCGTTGCGCCCGTGTCAGTTCGCGCGCGCTCACATCGACGCCGACAAGTTTGTCGAATTGAGCGTGCGGCATCAGCACCTCGATCAGTTTGCCTTCGCCGCAACCGATGTCGACAATCGTTCTGACGTGCAGTCGCTGAAGCGTCGCCAAAACTGCGTCGACGCGAAGCCGTGCCAGCGGCGGATCCGGTCGCGGTACTTCGATCTGCGCCTCTGCTTGGTCGGGAATCAGTCGATCGACCACCGATTCGACCAGGTCGCGTCGACGCGCCAGGTAGCGGGACATGATCAGCGCGGAATCCGGATGCGACGCCAACCACTCTCCAGCGACGCGGATCAACTTGTCTGCCTCGTCGGGTCCCACCCAGTAGTGCTTCACGTCGTCGAGGACCGGCAACAGCACGTAGAGGTGCCGAAGGGCACTCTGCACCGTGTGTTCCCCGGTGAGCGTCAACGACACGAAGTCGGAGTTTCCCCACGTCGGCAGGTGCGGATCAAGCTGCACCGGTATCGCGGTCACATCCCAGCCCAGCGGCTCGAACAACCGACGAGGCAATTCCGCATCGCCGCCACACGGAACCACCGGAATCGAGACGGTCAACGCGAGTTCGGTTCCGACGAGTTCCGGGTGCGACTTGCACGTTCCCGTCAACGCGGTGCGAAACAGCTTCGACAGAGCAACCGAGAGTATGGACGACGCCGCATACGGCCGATCATTGACATACTCACCCAGCGAAAAGTTGTCGCCACTCTTGCCGCGTCGATACCTACTCTGCACAAGTTCGATGGGGTCGACCTCCACAATCACTGCCACCGTGGTCTTTTCGGCTGAGGCCTCCGGGTACAGAACCGTGGCGGTGCCGATCGCCAAGTCGAAGCTTTGCACGCGGTCGGGATGTTTGTGCAGCAGGTAGCTCAACGCGGTCGCATCAGGAGTCTGCGGGGTCGGGGTGGACGTCAGTGTGAGTAGCACCAGGCGAATGTAGCCCGGCAAACGTCCGGGGCGCCTCCGATTTACGCGCCCGCGGCCGTCAGAACAAAGTGAGAGCTGCTCCCGCACCCACCAGTTCCCGGGGCGCCTCACGCGGCTCACTGCCAGCTGCACTGACGTCTCGATGCTCCGAACGACCACCCAACCCATGGCGCTCGACCAATGGCTCGACACGGCTTGCGAGCCAACGCTTGTATTCGGGAGTGACATACGCGCCCCGCCCGTACAGCTCGCGGTAGCGACGGATGAGCGCCGGATGTTCCTGAGCAAGCCAATTCATGAACCAACCCCGAGTACTCCCCCGCAGGTGCATCGGGAAGACCGTCACACTCGTCGCACCGGCTTCGGACAGTGCCTCGAACAGCCCGTCGAGATGACTGGTGGAATCGGTGAGGAACGGAATGACCGGCGCCACCATGACATTGCACGAGAATCCCGCGTCGGTGATGGCGCGGATCATCTCGAGACGCGCCCGCGGCGACGGGGTACCAGGCTCGATCTGCTTCTGAAGTGCAGCGTCGTTGATCGCCAACGACACTCCGATTCCGACGTCGACCTGCGCCGCCGCCATTTTCAACAGCGGCAGGTCCCGTCGGAGCAAAGTTCCCTTCGTCAAGATCGAGAAGGGAGTTCCGGATTCGGTCAACGCGCGAATAATGCCGGGCATCAAGCGGTATCGGCCCTCCGCTCGCTGATAGGGATCGGTGTTGGTACCCAGTGCCACCGCCTCCCGCTTCCAGGACTTTCGCGCCAACTCTTTGCGGAGCACCGCGGCAATGTTCGTCTTCACGACCACTTGGGAATCGAAATCCGCGCCGGCGTCGAGGTCGAGATACTCGTGACTCGGTCTCGCGAAACAATATCGGCATGCGTGCGAGCAACCACGAAAAGCGTTGACGGTGAAGCTGAACGGCAACGTCGACTCTTCGGGCATCTTGTTGAGCGCGCTCTTGCAGAGCACCTCGTGAAACGTGATTCCCTCGAACTCGGGAGTCTGCACGGAGCGAACCAACCCGGCTCGTTCGAGTCCGGGTAGCGCTCCGTCATCTGCATCCAATGCCTGACCCGACCACCTCATGGCCCCAAGTCGAACACTTGTTCTAAGGTATGTCAAGATGGAGCGAATACCCGACCGTGCCTCACCACGGCCGGGAAGTTGTTGGCAGAATTCGGTGCATGTCGAACAGAATCAATATTTCGTCCGGTTCCGAATGGGAACCCAAGATCGGTTACTCCCGTGCCGTGCGCATCGGTAACCAGATCGCAGTCTCCGGCACCACCGCTCCTGGTGAGACCCTCACAGATCAGACCCGCGCGGCGCTCGAAACTATCAAGGCAGCACTTGCCGAGGCCGGCGCCTCGCTCGACGACGTCATCCGCACTCGCATGTACCTGCGCGACATGACGCAGTGGGAGCAGGCCGCTCTCGCGCACGGTGAAGTGTTCGGCGAGATTCGTCCCGCCACGACGATCCTCGAGGTCAGCTCGCTGATCGACCCCGCTCTGCTCATCGAGATCGAGGCCGACGCGGTTCTCAGCTGATCGCCAATCCGGACATTTGTGAAATGGGCGCCTAGTCTGAGCCGATGAAACCGATGCGGCTGTATCCGTTGACGCTCGCGCTCGGCATCACCGCCGCTTTCCTCTCGCCCGGTTCTGCACTCGCAGAACCGGGCGAGAGTCTTTCGACGGCTTGCGGCAGCCAGTTGAGCAATGCCGAGGTGGGCCGGATTGCCGAACTCAGCGACGTCACGACCCTGAACGGTGCCGGAGTGCCTCGGCTCGAGACCGCTGTCGAACGTCATCGTGAGATCACGTCGATCCTCGTCTCCCACCACGATTGGCGAGGCCTGTTCTCCGTCGGCCTCGACGCTGTCGAGCACGAGGCGGTGATGCCGCTGCAGCGAGACCCCGCGGCCTTCGACAATGACGAGTGGGCCCATTCGGTCAGCTACGAATTGCTGCGAAGGTACCTGGTGAACGTCCATGCGGAGTTCACCGGCACTCCCACAGATCCGGCGTGGAACAACTACTTCACCCTGACGCGTCAGTGCGACGCCAGTCCGGCACGAGTCGCCATGGCCGGCTACAACGCGCATCTCACCGTCGACCTCGCTCACGCCGTCGCCGCTTCCGGAACCACAGCAGAGGATGTCCCCGATTTCTACAAGATCGTCGATTCCATTGCCGTCAAAGGTGGTTCGATCGTGACGCTCACCAAGGCCGAGTACGACGCCGATCTCGGGCCCCTCTGGCGGTTCTACTTCGTCGGCGAAGGACTCGACCGATTGGCCGGAAACTCGCAGCCCTCGGAACTGTTGCTCCGCGCCGCCGACAGCGGATACAACACCATCACGCTGGCCAACGGGTTCGCCCTCCAGAATCCGCAGACACGTCCCGGCGCAGAACAGGAGATCGACGCGCTCTGGCGTACTACAGATTCCGCTCTCGACGTACTCTCGCGACTCGGTGGTCTCTGACATCTCACCCTCCGCTGCCTGAACCGGACACACCTGCGACAATGACCCCATGACGGGGCACTCGACGGGGCAAGGCATGCAGAGTCCCGCCATGCGCCGGGTGCGAGACCTGTTGCGCGGGCCCGCAATTGTCTGCGATGGCCGGGCAACCATCCGCGAGGCCGCGAAGTTGATGACCGATGCGGGCCGCCGCGCTGTTGTGATCCCGACGGAGACAAACGGTTTCGGAATCTTCACCGAAGGTGACCTACGTGCTCGTGTGGTAGTCGGTGGTATCGACAGCAATCAGCCGGTATCAACGGTGATGACGCCGTCAGCAGTGACAGTCGATCCGGATCGATTGGGCGCCGACGCCGTGACCGACATGCTCGAGTACGGATTGCGCCATCTCCCGGTCGTGACCGAGGCAGGCGCACTGATGGGCGTGCTCGAACTCAGCGACCTCCTGACTTCGGCCACCAATCAGGGTTTCGAACTGCGCGCAGCGCTCGCCACAGCACAGGATGACGCCCACCTCGTCGAAACAGCCCGCGCGGTCCCTGTTCTGGTGACGGAATTGGTGGCGTCACGGGTCTCACCGCTCGACATCGGTGCGACGCTGGCGGTGCTGATCGACGTGACGGTCAGGCGCGCCATCGAATTGGTGGTGGGCGGAGACGAGCGACCGGATTTCGCGTGGCTGTCGCTCGGCAGCGTCGCCAGACGTGAAGCGCTCCCCTCTTCGGATATCGACAGTGCGCTGGTGTGGGGCGGCGAATCTCATCACGAGGGAGCCGACGCCGCGAAGACGATCCACGACATCCTCGATCTCTGCGGGTTCCCTCGCGACACCAAGAACGCCGTCGCGACCCAGGCCAGGTTCGCTCGGACGCTCCCACAATGGCGCACTGCGCTGCGGAAATGGGTATCCAATCCGTACCAGGACCAGGCCCTGGTCATGTTGTCGATGCTGGCGGATGCCCGCGTCGTCGCGGGCGATCCGGCGTTGGATCCTCGCCCTGCGGCGTTGGATCAACTGCGACTGCACCCGGCCGTCATGCGACTGCTCCTTCGCGAAGCCGTCGGAGACAAGGCAAAGCTCCATTCGTTCAAGGACGTGATGACGCGTCGGACCGGAACCGTCGACCTCAAAGCCAGCGCCGTCCAACCGATCGTGAACATCGCTCGTTGGGCGGGGATTTCCGTGGGCGCCCGCACGAGTTCGACACTCGAACGCCTCAAGGCTGCAGCGGGAAGCGGTTTCCTACTCGACGACGACGCCCAGGTACTGATCGAATCTTTCGAGGTGTTGCAGCAGATTCGTGTCCGCCACCAGACCGATCAGTTCGCGGCAGGTCGGCCACCGACCGACGAAGTCGTGATCTCCGAACTCACTCCGCTCTCGCGGAGCTTGCTGAGCAATGCAGTGCGCGAGGTCGCAGGTGTGCAACGACGACTCGAATATGCCGCGTCCGCGTCGGCGCTACCCGACATCGACCCGTGAATCGCACTGCGCTCGAACAGGTTCTAGCGGCGGAGCGCCTCGAAGGCTGGGATCCGAGTAACGAGCAGATCGCGGAACTCGAGGCCGTCATGATCGGGATGCTCTCTCGGCGTGAGTATTTCGAGCAGGAATTAGCGCGAGCAGTCGGCCTCTCGTCTGCAATTCCCCCGCGAATCCGCTGGCGAAGATCAGCGCCGTACGTCTATCGCGGTACATCGGTGCTCGAGAACAATTTCGACGTGCGAGATCCCGCCGCACTGCAATCACTCGAGTTCGCGGCGACCGCGCTTCGTCTGGGTGAGGCGCATCTCGGCAGCGACCTCGTACCGCACACGCGAGACACAGCCGAACTTCTCCTACTTCACCAGCACGTTTTCCAAGATCTGTACCAGTGGGCCGGCCATATCAGAACCGTCGACATCAGGAAAGGTGCGGCAACGTTTGCTCCGGTCTCGGCGATTCGGAACTACCTGTCCGAGGTGGAAGAGATCATCGCCGCCGTCGATTGGGTAGCGCTCGATCACGGCGCTGCGTCGTTCGCGCTCGCATCGGTGTACTCGACGCTCAATCATGCCCACCCGTTTCGGGAAGGAAACGGGCGAACCGGAACCCTCTTCCTGCACCGACTCGCCGCCGACACCCGGTATCAGCTCGACTTGTCGCGGGTGAGCAGAACCGAGTGGGTATCCGCGTCGAGGGATTCTGCGCCTTTCCGGCCCACCGGAACCCCGTCACCTCGCCCGTTCACCGATCTGTTCAATCGCGCGCTGACTCGCTGACGCAGACATCTGCAACCGTTCCAGGCGGACTGAACACCGTAACTGCTGAGTGAGCACCGCTTCCGACACTCTGGAAGCGGTGCTCACTCTAAGACGACTGTGCTCACTCGACCATCAGCCGGGCAGCGCGAACTCTCCTGCGTCGGACCAACGCTGACGCTCGGCCCCGAACGCGACGGACTGCATCGCGCGGAACTCCTCGATCGAGCGCGAGTTCGACGCGAGGAACTCCTGATGCTCGGCCAGCGAGAAGCTGCCGTCCTCGATCTCGACGCCCCCGCCGCGGCCGGCGGCGGTGTCCGCGCGCAGATCCATCAACTCTTCCGGCTCGACGGGGTACCAGGACATCCGGTCGAAGAATCGCAGCAACCACGGAGTGCCCTCCTCGAACGGCCCGGACTTCGCGGGGTGGCGGTGATTCCACACCTGCGTCGTACGTCCGACGAACTGGTACCCGCCTGGGCCTTCCATGCCGTAGATGCAGAGGTACGCCCCACCGATCCCGACGGCGTTTTCGGGGGTCCAGGTGCGGGCGGGGTTGTACTTGGTCGTGACCAGACGATGACGCGGATCGAGCGGCGTCGCGACCGGCGCTCCGAGGTAGACGTCACCGAGTCCGAGCACCATGTATTCGGCGCCGAAGACGGTGTCGAACACGTCGTTCACGGATTCGAGACCGTTCATCCGGCGGATGAACTCGATGTTCCACGGGCACCACGGCGCGTCGGCGCGAACCCCGTGCATGTACCGCTGGATCGCTTCGCGCGTTGCCGGGTCGTCCCACGACAGTGGCATCCGCACAGTGCGACTGGGCACAACGAGTTCGTTGGCCGCCGGCAAGGTGTCCTCCGCCTCGGTGAGCATTCCCATCAGTTTGCCGACGGGCAGCACGTCCGGGTCGACGCGGACCTGCAGGCTGCGGATTCCCGGGGTGAGATCGAGTAGTCCGGCCGGCTTCTCGGCGTCGAGTCGCTGATGCAGTGCATGAGCACGCGCACGTAACGCCAGGTCGAGATTCATGTCGCCGTATTCGACCAACACGTTGTCATCGCCTGAGCGCCGGTACGTGACCACGGTGTCGCCGTCACGACGGGCTATGACGCCGTCGTCGCCGTCACCACCGGAGGAATGAACAACCGAATTGGAGGCTCGACGCGATACTCCGAGGTCACGCCGGGAGGCTGCCCGTTCGGCGCGGACCGGCACGAAGCGAATCTTGTTCCCGGGAGCCAACTGTCCGAGCTTCCAGCGATCAGCGGACACCACCGTGATCGGGCAGACGAAGCCGCCGAGGCTCGGTCCGTCGGGTCCGAGGAGGATGGGCGTGTCGCCGGTGAAGTCGAGTGCACCGATCGAATACGCGTTGTCGTGGATGTTCGAAGGGTGAAGTCCGGCTTCGCCGCCGGTGGTTCTGGCCCAGTCTGGTTTCGGACCTATCAACCGGACACCGGTGCGGTCGGAGTTGAAGTGGACCTCGTACTCGGTCGCGTACAGCGTGTCGATGTCGGAGCGGGTGAAGAACTCCGGCGCCCCGTGCGGGCCCTCGGTCACCGCAAGTTCCCAGCACGTGTGTATCGCCGGAACATGCTCGGCGGGAACAGCTCCCGCGACCCCGGTCGCCTGTCCGAGTTTGAGAACGTCTCCTGCCCGCAGAGTCCTACCTTCGTGTCCCCCGAACCTGCCCAGGGTGAAGGTCGACGCACTGCCGAGATAGTCGTCGGTCTCGATTCCGCCCTGTACGAGTACGTAGATGCGCAGTCCCGGGCCGCTGACCGTTCCGACGTCGAGCACCGATCCAGCGGGGACGAAAACTGGTCGCCACTGACCGTGTACGACGCCGTCGACGGTCACCGACACCGGGGCACCTGTGATGCAGACCGTGGTGTCTTCGTCGAACGTCATGGCAGGTCCGGCCATCGCGCATTCGATGCCGGGGGCGCCTTCGGGGTTTCCGAGTGCGGTGTTTCCCAACCGAAACGACAGGTCGTCCATCGGGCCCGATGGTGGGACTCCGATCTGCCAGTATCCGACGCGTCCTGGATAGTCCTGAACCGTCGTCAGCATTCCGGGACGCACGATGGTCAGTTTTGCGTTCATTCGTCTGCTCCCGGCCGTGTGACGATCATGCGGACGGCCGTGGGATCGAAGCCGTTGCACGGGTTGTTGATCTGCGGGCAGTTGGACACGAGGACGAGCACGTCACCTTCGGCACGCAACGCGAGCCGCTTGCCTGGTGCCGACAGTCCGTCGACGATTCCGAGTGTGCCGTCGGGGTCGACCGGGACGTTCATGAAGAAGTTGATGTTGGACACCAGGTCCCGCTTACCGAGCCCCCATTTTGCGCCCTCGACGAGGAAGTTCTCGACGCACGCGTGCTGATGCTTGGTGTGGTGGCCGTATCGCAGGGTGTTCGATTCCTGTGAGCACGCGCCGCCGACGGTGTCGTGGTTTCCGACCTCGTCTGCGACCAGGGTCATGAGTGGAGTTCCGTCGTCACTGCGGAGCACGGAGCCTGTGGACAGAAACAGGTTCTTCTGGGCTGTGACCGTCGCTGCTGCCGAGTACCGAACGCTGTGATCGTCACCGGCGTAGACGAGGGTGTCGACGGCTTGATTTCCGTGTAGATCGACGATGGTCAGAACGTCACCGGCACGGACAACTGCGGACCACGGCCCGAATGCGTCAGCAATCTCGTCGAGGATCACCGTTCCGGGAACGAGGGCGGGGACATCCAAGGTGGTGGTCATGCGATCTCCTCCAAGTTCGAAGCCGTCCAGGCATCTTCGGTATTGAGCACTGCGCGTTGGTATTCCGGCCCGAGATCGTCAAGGCTGCCGAGTTCGTCGGCGGCCTTCCACGCGAGCACTTCGAGGGACGTGGTGGGAAACTGCGGCGCCGGATCGAGTGGGTGCGCGGTGTTGGCGATCATCACGATGACCGGCAGGTGGATCAGAAGATCGACCGTCGCGCCGGCGCCGGCGGAACCCGTACTGGTGAGAGCGCCGTCCGCCTCGACGCGGACACCATGGAAGAAGGACAACGGAGGCGCGATGTCCTGCGGCCCGAGCCCGTTCTTCGCGGCAGCGACGGTGAACAGTTCACGACCGGCGGGTGAGGCACTGTGCAGCGAACCCTGCCCGTACTTCGCCTCGTTGGTGGCGCGTGACGTCGTTCCGCAGAACGCGTCGTGGTGACCCGACGTGTCTGCGACCACGGTCGCAAGTACTCGCCCCTGATCAGAGAGCAACGGGTGCCCGACGCCGAGATAGGCCTGCCATGGCACCTTGACGGTATCGGCGACGTTGAGACGCTCCCAGGGGGCGTCGGCGCGATAGAGCAAGATGTTTGCGCAGGCGCTGCCAGCGATGTCGCGAAGTCGCAATCGGGTTCCACGTGCGAGAACCTTGGTCGTGTACCGCCCACCCGGCACGGTCTCAGCCCAGGTCAGACGTTCGGGAGCGACGCCTTCGGGTGGGTTCGGCCAACGCGTTGCCGGCAATACGGGCATGGAATCGGTGATCGTTCCAGCTTGAGACCGGGCATGCTCGCGCGCTCCGGCGGTGGTCTGAGTACTCATGGTCAGGCTCCGATCGTGACGGGATTCGGGGTGGCGCGGCCACGTGGGAAGCAAGCGACTCCCAGCCCCACGACCAGCGCTACCGTGATGGGCGCGGCCCACTGCAGAATGGGGTACTCCCCGGTGGGGTTGAAGATCTCGGCTCGTGGCCAGGACAGGTTGATCACCATCAGCGCGCCGTACACAACCGCGGCGATGTTGACCGGAACTCCCCAGATGCCCAGGGAGAAAAGCTTTTTGCCTTCGGCGTCGAACTTGGGGCCGACTGCCGTGCGAGGCCATCCCTTGAGACGCTGAACCAGCAGCGGCACGGTCACCATGAGGTAGGCCAAGTAGATCAAGATGATGCATACGCTGGACAGGGTTGCAAAAATTGCCGAGTTGCCCACGTTGACGGCCAGGACGGCAATGCAGACCAGACCGATGAGGACGGACGGCGCGATAGGTGTTCCGGTGCGGGGGTTGACCTTTGCCAGTACCTGCGAGGCAGGAAGCCGCCCGTCGCGGGCCATCGAGAACATCAGCCGTGAAGCAGCAGTCTGAATGGCCAAGGTGCACACGAACACTGCGATCGAGACGTCGATCAACAAGACCGTGCCCCACGGGGAACTGAGAATCGATGTCAGTACGTACGGCAAACCTTCCGTGGCCAGGCGTCCGTCGGTGAGTGAGGGCGCTGCCATCAACGCGCCGAGGATCATCAAGCCGCCGCCGAGCGCAGAAGCGGACAGTGCAAGCCGGATCGTACGAGGTGCGACGCGTCGGGGGTTGCGGGTCTCCTCGGCCAGTTCGCCTGCCGAACCGAAGCCGACCATGACGTAAGCAGCCATCAGTCCGGACATGATCCACGCCCAGGCGTATCCGGGCTGACCGCCGGCACTGCCGGTGCCGAAGACGACGTCCGGTCCGCGCTGAGCGTGGGTGAAGAACATCCCAATCACTGCGATGACACCGACGATTTCGCAGGTCACGCCAATGTTGTTGATACGCGACATCCAGTTGACGCCGATGCAGTTGATAAAGGTGGTCAGAACCAGAAGTACCGATCCGAGCAGCACGGCGTTGGCGGCACCACTCGATGAGGTGAGTGCGCTGTCCTCGCCGATGATCTGGAACCCGCTCCACACATTGGGGAGCACGACCTGCAAGGCGATCGCGGCGGCCGATGCAGTGACGATCTGAGCGATAATCATGAACCAACCGGCGAACCAGCCGACGATCTCACCACCCATCCGCCGCGACCACTGGTAGATGGCACCCGAAATCGGATATCTGGCAGCAAGTTCCGCGAAGTTGAGAGCGACCATGAACTGACCGATGAAGACGACCGGCCACGTCCAGAAGAATGCCGGACCCGCGAAACCGAAACCGAGGCCGAACAATTGGAAGATCGTGGTGAGGATGGAGACGAAGGAGAAGCCCGCGGCGAAAGACGCGAACTTTCCCAGCGATCGATGCAGCTGCTGCTCGTAGCCGAACTCCGCGAGGTCACCGTCGTCGTGAGGCGAAGAGGCGAGTGCGGATGCGGTGGTGGGCTGCGCAGCCGGGGTGGTTGCACTCAACGGCGTACTCCTTCGGCGAAGCGATTCAGAGGCGAATAACTGTCGATTGATAGTTTTCGCGAAATCCACTCGCCGCAGGTGACGCCCGCGTATACGATTCGCCTGATTCTGTAACAGGCTCGTTGAGTACGTTTCGAGCACGTGACCGAATGCTCACAGCGGCGGCCATCCCGCACGTAAGGCCGCAGCCTGCCACTATGGAAGGCGTGACCAACGCCGGCCCCGGACGACCCCGCCTGACCGCTCGCCGACGCCCGGGTGGCACTGCCCGGGCGGAGATCTTGGATGCAGCCGCTGAACTGTTCACCACCCGAGGCTTCGCCGCGACGTCCACACGCCACATCGCCGAAGCAGTCGGAATGCGTCAGGCGTCGCTGTACAACCATTTCGCCACCAAGGACGACATTCTGGTTGCACTTCTCGCCGACACCGTGACGCCGGCGCTCGACTTCGCGGAGAATCTCAGGCCACTCGACACCGCACCCGAGGTCAAGCTGTACGCACTTTCGTACATCGACGCGGCACAACTGATCACCGGACGGTGGAACCTCGGCGTCCTTTATCTCTTACCGGAACTGAGAAGTGACAGGTTCATGTCGTTCCGAGCCGATCGCGATCGGCTTCGCGAGCAATACCGGGCACTCGCCCAGGATGTGCTCGACGCGATTGACGATCCATCATCAACGCACCTGGCCGAGCTTCCGTTTCGCCTGGTAGAAAGCGTGATCAGCGCGCGAGCCGACGCGCTCGAAGGCACCCCGATTCCCGACGCCGCCGTCATCGCCGGGTCGGCGCTGCACATTCTTGGGTGGCGCCAGGATCTTGACCCCATCCATACGGAAGCGGCAACGCTCATTGCGAACGCAGAAACGCCGAAATTGTCCGGGGCTGCATCAGCTCCGGACAATTTCGACGCATTGAGGACCTAAACGGCCACGAGACTAGACCGAGAGGGACTGTCCCGGGAAGATCAGGTTGATGTTCGGAACCTGGCTGGCGAGGTTCTCGAGCGAGATGCCGTGTGCAGCAGCGATCTTCGACAGGGTGTCGCCTGCCTTGACCACGTAGTTGCCGCTTCCGGTGCTTGCTGCCGGAGCCGACTCGACGGAAGCCTCAGCGGTGACGGGGGCGGCTGCGGCCTCGTAGTTGCCTGCGGTGGTGCCGGTGGTCAGGTACTGACCGCAGACGGGCCATGCGCCGACGCCCTGGCCTGCGAGAACGTTCTCGGCGACACGGATCTGCTCGGCCTGGCTGGCGTTGGCAGCGTTGCCCGATCCACCGAATGCGTTCCAGGTGCTCTGCGTGAACTGCAGACCACCGTAGAAGCCGTTTCCGGTGTTGGCGGCCCAGTTACCGGAGGACTCGCAGTTTGCGACTCCGGACCAGTCGTGGCCGGCTGCCGAAGCGGTGCCGGTGCTCATGGCGAGCGGGATCGCGACGACTGCGCCTGCGGTTGCAACTGCGCCGAGGGCGCGCTTGAAGGTGATGCTGGTCATTGGGTAAATCCTCTCCGCTACCGCGGACGAGGTCGGCCCGGACGCTTTCACGTCTCGTCGATCGACTCGTCTGTTTCACTCCTGCCCCGCGAAGGTTTCGGGAGTACCGGACCCGCGGGGCAGAAGCACGCAGTTGCGGGTCGGTGTTTGCCCGGTAGTTTCGGGCTGTCAACGACCGTAGGTGATGGTCACGGATTGGTCACGGGGCAGTTTTCCGGCACTGCTGTACCAGACTCAGTCGAAACTCGAGCAATAACCACAGGTCAACTAATTGATTCGAGCTTCAACCATACCGATCGTTATCCGTCCGTTATGTGGCAACCGTCACGGTGATTTTGTGACCCACCACACCGAAACAGGCCGTGTCGGACCGCCAACGAGGATCCTGGGGATGTTAAGAGATTCCTGGCAACGGGAAAAACCAACCGCCCCAATCATTATGGAGAATGGACTGGTGATCATCGCAGTAGAAGGACCCAGCGCCGCCGGCAAGACCACCTGGTGCCGAACCCAACTCGGTGGCGAATCCGCGGCGGAGAGATTCGTCGCCGAGTATCAGCCCACCGGGTTCGAGCCGGACGGTACGGATCTCGACCTTCAGGCAAGTTACTGGACAACGGTCAATTCGAAGCGATGGTCGCAAGCGGAAGATCTCGAAGCGAGAACCGGTATCGCGCTCTGCGACAGCGACCCGCTGAAACTGCACTACAGCTGGTGTCTCGCTGCGGTGGGCGCAGCACCTCGGGAGCGATTCGAGTGCGAGCTCGCGGCAGTCGAGACAGCTTTCGAGCACCTCGAACGGGGTTTCGCGGATCTGACCGTCATCTCGATACCGTCACCGGAGCAGCTTCTACTTCAGCGCGAAGGTGACCCCAGCCGCCGCCGACGGCATTTCGAGCTTCACGCGGCGCTCGCCGAGCCCCTCACCCACTGGTACTCGGCGGTGAACAGGGTAGATCCAGGTCGCGTTGTGTGGCGCTTTCCGACACAGCTCGATCTTTCGCGCTGTCCCCCACCTCGATCGGATCGCAGCGATCCGGGCCTTCTTCGCGCCGTGATCGACGAATTGCCGCCTCTCCCCAGGTAGCGGCTGCTCGATCTCAGCGCGCTCGTTCGACCCTGGCCTCGTCCCACACCGGAGACTCGCTCTCGTACACGTTCCCGTCCGATCCGAATACCAGGAACCTGTCGAACGCGCGCGCGAACCAGCGATCGTGCGTGACCGAGATGACCGTGCCGGCAAACTGAGCAATGCCCTGCTCGAGCGCATCCGCCGAATGAAGGTCGAGGTTGTCGGTCGGTTCGTCGAGCAACAACATCGTGGCGCCGGAGAGCTCGAGGAGCAGAATCTGCAATCGTGCCTGCTGACCGCCGGACAGGTCGTCGTACTTCTGTTCCGCAGCTTGGGACAATCCGTAACGGTCCAGCGCGCGGCTCGCCGCTTCGCGTCCCATTCCGCTGCGGTGTTCGTCGCCCATGTGCAGGATCTCGAGCAGCGTGTTTCCGGTCAGATCGGGCCTGGAGTGTGTCTGCGCAAACAATCCGGGACGTACCCGGGCACCCAGCGTCGCAGTACCCCCGTGCTCGACCGGCGCGATGTCGAGCGCCTCGACGGGCAGATGCTCGCTCCCCGGATCGGTCCCCCCACCCGCCAAGAGCCGAAGGAAATGCGACTTTCCGGATCCATTGGAGCCCAGCACGGCAACCCGATCTCCGTACCAGATCTCGGTGTCGAAAGGCTTCATCAATCCGGTCAGCTCGAGATCTTGACATACCAACGCGCGCTTGGCGGTTCGCCCGCCCGCCAGCCGAACCGTCACCTTCTGCTGAAGTGGAATCGCTTCGGGTGGCCCTGCCTCCTCGAACTTCGCCAACCTGGTTTGCGAGGCGTGATACCGCGCAGCGACGCCGTCGTTGAACTTGGCCTTTTCACGCAATCGCAGAACCAGGGCACGTAATTTCGCGTGCTCCTCGTCCCAGCGTCGACGCAGTTCTTCGAATCGAGCGTTGCGATCCTCGCGGGCCTGGTGGTAGCTGGCCAGCCCAGCGCCGTGCGTCCACGACGTTGCGCCGCTGATTCCGGGCTCGAGCGTCACGATGTGGGTGGCCGCGTTGGCGATCAGTTCGCGGTCGTGGCTGACGAACAAAACCACTTTCGACGATTCCGAGATCGTCTTTTCCAGCCATCGCTTGCCCGGAACATCGAGGTAGTTGTCCGGCTCGTCCAGCAGGAGTGCGTCGTCGGGCCCAGCGAACAGTGCTTCGAGAACCAACCGTTTCTGCTCGCCACCACTGAGGGAGTTGGCCGCGCGCCACTTCGCACGGTCATAGGGAACACCGAGAGCCGCGGTAGTGACCTTGTCCCAGAAGTCTTCGGTCTCGTAGCCGCCCACGTCGGCCCAATCGGCCAGCGCATGCGAATACTTCATTTGAGTTGATTCCTCGTCGCGCTCGATCATCGCGTTTTCTGCCGTATCGAGCGCCAGTGCTGCGTCCCGGATCCGTGCCGGCGAGACGGACAACAGAAGATCGCGCACGGTGGACTCGTCGCGAACCTGGCCGACGAATTGCCGCATCACGCCCAGTGTTCCGGATCGAGTGACAGCGCCCTCGTCGGCGACGACGTCTCCGGCGACAATGCGGAGCAACGTCGTCTTACCAGTCCCGTTGGGGCCTATCAGTGCAGTTTTTGCACCGTTGCCGACCCGAAAGCTGACACCGCTGAGCAGTTGCCGACCATCAGGGAGAAAGTAGTCGACGTCGGCGATGTTGAGGTGGGTCACGCTGTCAAGAGAACCCTACCCACGGCGATCTGCCAAACCATTATTCCTGCCTTCGGTCTCGAGCTCACTACCGTCGCGGGATCGTCCGACCGCATCGAGCGCCGCCAGATATCCGAAAACCATTGCGGGACCGATAGTTGCACCTGGACCGGCATAGGTATGACCCATCACCGGTGAGCTGGTGTTACCTGCTGCATAGAGCCCGTCGATGACCGAACCGTCGGCGCGCAACGCTCGCGCGCGAGCGTCCGTGTTGATGCCGCCTTTGGTCCCCAGGTCTCCAGGCACCATCTTCGCGGCATAGAACGGACCCTTCGTGAGTTCTCCGAGGCTGGGGTTGGGCTTGTTGGTGCAGTCGCCGTAGTAGTGGTCGTATCTGCTTGTCCCACGGCCGAAGTCGCGATCGACTCCGTCGCGCGCGTGACTGTTGAATCGTGTGATGGTCGCGGACAGCGCATCGCCCGGCACTCCGATCTCGGCAGCGAGTTCGGCAATCGATCCAGCTCGCACGATCGCACCCGATTCGATCCACGACCGAGGTATCGGCCTGCGCGCCGGAACCCCCGCGAACAGGTAACGGTCACGGTACGTCTGATCGAAGATCAGCCAAGCCGGGATGTTCTCAGCGGGTCCTTCACCTCGGCCGTACTTTCCGCCGAACATGGCGTGTGCCGCTTCGACATAGGGAAGTGACTCGTTCATGAAGCGCTGACCGCTGGCGTTGACCATGAGGCTGCGAGGCAACGAGCGTTCCGCCAAGGCGAACCACGGGCCTTTGGGCAGTGGAATCGACGGGGCCCACCACGCGTCGTCCATGTACGAAATTGCGGCGTCGACGCGTAGAGCTGCACGGATGCCATCCCCGGTATTGGTCGGTGCCCCGAGAGTCCACTGCGCGCTACTCGGCCGTCGCTGGTACTCGCCTCGCATGTCGTCGTTGTTGTCGAACCCGCCACACGCGAGGATGACACCGCATCGAGCGTGCATGGTGGTCTGCACTCCCCCGGACTCGAGTCGCACACCCACGACACGATCACTGTCGGTCACCAAATCCACAAGCCTCGTCCCGAGCTCCACCGTCACTCCGGCGTCCCGAACTCCGAGCATCAGTTCGGCCATGAGCGCCGGCCCGAGCCCGATCAGCTTCTTCTTCCGAGCTCTTGCGGCCAGGGATCTCATTCCTACCCGAAGCATCCGCACCGGACCCCGCCAATGCCGGATCCCCGTGCTCAGCCAACGGTAATCAGATTGTTGGACAACCATGTTGAGCGGAACCTTCATGTACGGCGGATGAAGTGTCGCAAGATCGTCGCCCAGAGCTCGCGCGTCGAACGGGCGCGGCTCGCACGAGCGGCCGCTTGCACGTCCGCCAGGTGCCTCGGGAAAGTAGTCGGAGTAACCCTTCACCCATTCGAGCTCGAGTGCAGAGTGACGAATCAGGAAATCGAGGGCTTCCGGACCTCGATCGAGATACGTGTCGATTCGGTCGCTGTCTGCATCCTCTCCGACAATGCTCTTCAGATATGTTCGCGCAGAGTCGATATCATCTTTCGGTGCCTCGCGGCGAAGTATCGAGTTTCCCGGAATCCACACGCCGCCCCCGGACCGGGACGACGAACCGCCCCAGTATTCGGACTTCTCCACGAGTATCGTCGAGAGTCCGTTGCGGGCTGCGGTGATGGCTGCGGACATGCCGGCAGCCCCCGATCCGACAACAACGACATCCACTACGGGCGGCGCGGCGCCCTGAGAGTTCTCGTCCATCACTGGTCACGACCTTTCGTGTCATCTTCGTCCTGCGTGTGCCACCGGGATCCCCGAACTGCGTCGAGCGCCCCCTCGACGCACACGGGAAGTGATGCCCCGCGCTTGTGAGGGTTACGTATCCATTGCCGATAACCGAACTCCGCCGCTGCCAACATCAAATGAACGAGAAGTCCTGGGCGGCTGTCATTTTCCGGATCGAGGTACATCCGTTGTGCCACCAACTCGACCAACCGATCACGATGCTCGGGCGCGATCAGGGCGACTCGATCCATCAGGTGCGGCGCGGTGCGGAACGCTGCTCGCCACTGATCGATCTCCGAGGACTCGAAAGCATTGGAGCGTTCCAGGATTGCCCGCGAGATCGCAAGATCAGCCGACTCGGATGCCGGGCGATCCTCGAGCAGCGTCACGATTCCGGCGCCGCCCTGCCTGACCGGATCCAACAGCAGATCCTCCTTGTTACGAACGTGCCGGAAGTACGTACTCGCCGATACCCCCGCTGCCGCCGCAATCTGCTCGGTGGTCACATCCTCGAAACCGTCACGCGCGAACAGATCGAATGCCGCACGTTGAATGTCTGCTCGCACCTGCAACCGCTGTCTCTCCCGTAGTGACATCAGCAACGTCCTCCCGCCTCGGCCGAGATCCGGCCATTCTCGATAATGCGAGTCTCACCTACTGTGACAGTCACTGTCAATATCCAATTCTCTGTCAGATATCAGCAGACCCGGGCACATCGTTGACAGGGCATTCGATGCCACGACAAGCTTCGAAGATGAAGCGATGGGGACCGAATCGAGACGTTTCTCCAACAATTTGTCGATGCGGGGCTTCAAGGCGCGGTCACCGAAGCGTATTTCGGTGGTCCACTCTGGCGCATGACCCTGCTCGCCCGTTTCGACGACCGAGCCCTTGGCCCCGACGGCGCCGTCATCTATCGAAATCGAACAGTGCTTCTCGTTCGGACCAAGTGGGAAAGATCATCGAGCAAGAGGACTACTACGAGGACACCGCCAGAATCGGTGACTTCGACAGGCGGCTCCGCGAAATCGAAGCCGGACGAGCCTGTGGCACAGTCGTGGGATGACAGACGTCAGGATTGACCGTCACCGAAAGCTGTCGGCGTTCCTGTCTTCCCAGAACGATGTCGAACTGGCCCGACTGGTCGACACCGTTCAAATCTCGAGTGTCGGCGTAGGTGGCGCCGCAGGAGTGATCAGGGTCTATGACAACAGGCTCAACGGCGTTCCGGTATTCACCAAACGCATCCCACTGAGCGTGCGGGAAATCGCCGAGGTGGGCTCTACTTCCAACCATTTCGATCTGCCGACGTTCTGCCAGTACGGCATTGGTGGCCCAAGCTTCAACGCCTGGCGAGAACTGGCCGCGAACATCGTGGTCACCGATGCCGTTCTGGCCGGCGAAACACAGTCGTTCCCAATGCTCTACCACTGGCGGATACTTCCCGGACGTTCACCCGTTGCGGCCGAACACGCCGACATCGATTCCGTTCACACCGCCGGCGCCAGCCGTGAAGTGCGGACCCGTCTCGAAGCGCTTGCCGCTGCGCCGTGCAGCCTCGTACTGTTCTGCGAGTACATCGAACACCCGATCTCGAATTGGCTGGAAGACAACCCGTCCGCCAAAGCTGCCGAAGTCGAGCGACAGTTTTCGGAGATCGTGGCATTCTTGCGCGATCGACAGTTGCTGCACATGGACGGACATTTCGGCAACATGCGCACCGACATGGAGCGGATCTATCTCACCGACTTCGGACTGGCCACATCCCCACACTTCGACCTGTCGACTGCCGAGCACGACTTCGTCCGGCGCCACGCCACTCATGACGCCGACTACGCCGCCATGCTTCTGGTCAACTGGCTGGTGACCGAGGTCTGCGGGGTACCGAGGCCGACGAGCGGCGGACCAGTCGCCCGCAACCAGTACGTACGACGATGCGCCACAGGTCATATTCCAGGTGATGTGACACCAGAGGTGGCCGCGATCGTGACACGGCACGCGCCCGCCGCTGCGAGGATGAACGACTTCTACTGGCGATTGTTCGACGGCGACTTCGATGCGCCCTACCCGCAGGCCGCGCCAGTTCCGCCTTCCGGTCGAGCACAGGGTTTTCCCTGAACTGCCGTATTCACATCTCAGGGTTCATGTCATCCTCGGGACCGATGTGCTGGTCAGTGCCGGTAGGGCACAGTTCTCCTCATGATTGAACTGAGGGGATTGACCAAGGTTTACGGACCGACGAAAGCGGTGGACGATTTGTCGTTCACGGTCAAGCCGGGCATCGTGACGGGCTTCCTGGGCCCGAACGGTGCCGGTAAGTCGACGACGATGCGGATGATCCTGGGTCTGGATCAGCCGACGTCGGGTGCGGCGTTGATCGAGGGCAAGCCGTACCGCGAGCTCAAGACGCCGTTGCGGACTGTCGGCGCGTTGCTGGATGCGAAGTGGGTGCACCCCAATCGCAGTGCGCGTGCACATCTGCAGTGGATGGCTGCTTCGAACGGGATCCCGAAGTCCCGCGTCGACGAGGTGCTCGGGTTGGTCGGATTGTCCGAGGTGGCGGGCAAGAAGGCCGGCGGGTTCTCGCTCGGTATGTCGCAGCGTCTGGGGTTGGCGGGTGCGCTGTTGGGGGATCCGAAGGTGTTGTTGTTCGACGAGCCGGTCAACGGTCTCGATCCGGAGGGCATCGTCTGGATTCGTAAGTTCATGCAGCGGTTGGCGGCCGAGGGCCGCACGGTGCTGGTGTCGAGTCACCTCCTGTCGGAGATGGCGCTCACGGCGGAGCAGTTGGTGGTGATCGGTCGGGGTCGGTTGATTTCGGATTCGACGGTCGCGGAGTTCGTGGATCGTTCGTCGGAGTCGACGGTGCGCGTGCGCAGCCCACAATTGGACGCTCTCCATGCCGCATTGACTGCCCAGGGACTGACTGTCCGCGAGGAACATTCAGGATCGGAGCCGGTGTTGGTGGTCGTGGATTCGACCACCGATGTGATCGGTGGTTTGGCTGGTTCGCAGGGAATCGTGTTGCACGAGTTAGCTTCTGTGCAGGGATCGCTCGAGGATGCGTTCATGAAGTTGACCGGGGACGATGTCCAGTACCACGCATCCGGTATCGATCCGGGCGCCGGAACCCACCACGCAAACACACAGCACGCTATGGGAGGTGCACTGTAATGGCTGTTCTCAGTGCTGAACGTATCAAGATCACCACGACCAAGTCGCCGCTGTGGTGCACGATCACAATCATCGTCCTAGGGTTGGGCGTCGCCTGGATGATCGGGCGTTCGTCGAGTTCGAGCATTCAGGCGTACAACGACGAAGCCGCATCAGGAACTCCTGATTTCGAGAAATTCCTCCCCACGTTCAACGACGCGGGGCTAGGAGTATCCGGATTCGGCGTCATGGTCCTGATGATCATGGCGGCGCTCGCGATCACCAGCGAGTACCGCTTCGGCATCATCCGTACCACCTTCCAGGCCATCCCGAGTCGGGCTTCGGTTCTGATCGCCAAAGCCGGCCTGATCGGGGCTTTCGGCGCGGTACTGTCCTTCGTTCTCATGCTCGGCGCGGTATTCATCACCAAAGCTGCGGCAGGCTCTGAAGGTTCCACCAATCTGGCACTGGACAACGCCGATGCCTGGCGTGCCGTTTACGGCGTACCGATCTTCGCGTTCCTCTGCGTCGCCCTTGCCATCGCCGTCGGAGCACTCCTTCGTCAGTCCGCCGGCGCCATTGCACTACTGCTGCTGTGGCCACTGCTCATCGAGAGCCTGTTCGGCATGTTCGGATCCTTCGGCAGAAACGTCACACCGTTCCTCCCGTTCGCCAACGCCGACCACTTCCTCTCTTCGGGTTCGAGCACCAATTTCCATTGGGGCCCTTGGGGAAGCTTGTTCTACTTCGCAGCGTTTGTGCTGGTGATATTCGGAATCAGCATCGCCGTCGTCAACAAGCGCGACGCCTGACCGAGTCGCAAACCGACCAAGACCAAAACTGGCCGCACCGGAGCCCTTCCGGTGCGGCCAGTTTCGCGTTGACAGAACCCGCAGCGCTTGTCGATCACGCCAAGGAACAGGGCACGCGCGGGTTCGCGTCACTCTGCCCCGCGGACGCGGCACCTCGAAATAAGACCTGGTCGAGTTCCTGGCGGACTGACCTTACGCGTCAGCGTTCCAGTTGCGCGGCAAGCTCTTTCATCCAATCGAGGAATGCCTGCGGGCCGTCGAACTGGACGCCGTCGACAGCAGCCACTTCCGGTGCGATGTCGTCGCCCTTGACCACCAACGCTTCTCCACCCGAGGCAAGGACAGCGGCAAAGGCCGGTAGGTCACCCCGGTCGTCGCCCGCGTACGCGACGACGTCGACCCCTGCGGCCGCGATCGCGCGAAGGAGGCCTGTCCCCTTGTCCTCCTCAACTGGTGGGCGCAATTCCTCGACCAACTTGCCGGGCTCACGCCGCAACCCGGTTCGGCTCGCGATTTCTGTCGTCGCTGCTTCCACCAGGCGCTGCGCGACCGCACGATCCGCGGCCCGACGCCAATGCACGGCCACCGCAAGGCCTTTGCTCTCGACATGGATGCCAGGAACTGCCGGAGAGTCGAACAAGCGTCGCAATTCGGCTTCTGCTTCGGCGACAGCATCACTGAACGCCGCGACGGCCGGAAGCACGTGGATTCCGTCGTCCGTCCAGGTCTCGACGCCGTAGGAACCCATGAGCACAACGGAATTCAAGCTGAGCCGCTCTCGCAAGAACGACACAGGCCGTCCCGAGAGCAAGCCGACAACACCGAGATGCTCGGCCAGGGTCGCAAGCACGTCTTCGGCGCCGGGCAGTAGCGCACTCGCCGACGGATCGTCGACGATGGGTGCAAGCACGCCGTCGAAATCCATCACCAGTCCACAGCGAGCTGGATCGGACGTGAGTCGGAGGATGACGTCCGAAGCGGTTCGCATGGTTCGAGTGTGCCAAATCGATCGCACTCGCAATACCAACACCGGAGCCGAATGTAATCTCTGCCACTTCGTCCAGGTTGTCCGGAACCACTGAGTAGGTCGCGTCGTCTCCCTGTAAGGGCCCACAGTGGTCCGCTAAAGTTCTCACGACGCTTACCAACTGGGGGGTAATGATGAGCGAATTGACGGTCGCCACTGACGGCATCCGAAAGTACGGCTCGACGTCGACCGAAGCGGCAGGACCCATCGCGCAGGCCGCCGCCGTCGATCTGGGTGCAAACATCGCAGCAGTCGCACCGGCCGTGGGCCCCGTCGGGATCGAATTTCTCGAAGCATTCGCGCGCGCTCAGGCCACACACACCAAAGATGTTGCAGCACTCGCCAGGTTCTACGCCGGCAACGCCGCGACGGCCGGTGCAGCCGCGCAGGCCTACGACACCACAGATCATGCAATCGCAACAGATCTGACCGCTGCGGCCGGATCGACGGGCGCGACCGCGTGAGCACCGAAGACGACTCGACGACCGTCATCGAATTCCTTCACGGTGGCGCTCCTGCCCCGGTACTGCCGAACAATGTGGTCGAATCGATGCTCGCCGGCATACCGGTACCGGCACTCCCCGGAATCGAAGATCTGTTCGCGCCCTTGATCGAACTCGGGAAGAGTCTCGGCACAGGCACTTTTGCGGGCATCGATCCCGTCGGCATCTTCGATCAGGCGTCCACTCTCATCGACCACGCCATGGGACTGTCCCGAAGCGCGGTCGCCGACGTGGGCCAGACCTGGAACAGCACCGGCAGTGACGCCGCGACCGAACTGTCGCGATCCGCCCAGAACAGCGGCGCAGAATTGAGCGAACGCGGAACCGCGATATCGAAAACTGCTGCCGCCGCCGCGGAATCGGTGCAGCGAGGCAACGCGAATCTCGCGGCAATCGCGCAGTCCTTCGCCACAACGGTTGCAGCTGCCGCGCCCATCGCGTGGACACCACCAGGACAGGCGATGTTGCTTGCCTCGGCAGCTGAACACATGCAGGCAGCCGTCGCGGCGGTGACTCGGACGCGTGGGGAGATGCTCGGGCACACCGCAGCCATGAACGCCCTTGCCGGACCGATCCCCGTGCCGACCCCACCGACCAGTGAGGCACTCTCCAACCTGGTCAGTGCGGAGGCAATCAACAACGCCGCCCGTCAGATCGCCCAACCTCTTTCTGCCTCAACCGATGCCGGTGATGCGCCGTACTCCACCCACCCGGACTCCACTCAGCCAGGCACCGAGGCTGTTCGAACCTCGGCTGCACAGGCCGGCGCCGGGCTTCCGACCGGCGTCGACAAGCTGTGGGGCGCAGGCAATCCGTCGACGTCACTCGCAGCCGGCGCGTCGCCGTCACCCAGTGCGACGGCAAGCTCTGGCGGAGCATGGGTGAGCGGAAGCGGTGGCACTACCGGCGGAATGGTGAGGGGTGCAGCGGGAGTTGCTGCAGTTCAACCGGTTCCGGTAGCAACGCCCGGCCTGGGTGCACCATCGTCGACAGTCGGCAGTAGCGGCATGTCGCCGGGCGGCATGCTGGGCGGTGGACCCCGCGGATCTCGGGACGACGAGTCGCCACGCACTACCCCGAGGTATCTCGTCACTGCCGGCGACGAGAATTCGATGGTCGACGATCTGCCGATGGTGTCGCCGCCCGTGCTCGGGGCTGACGATCCCGATCAGTACCTGTTCCGAGATCTCTGATCAAGACAAACCTCAGACGAAGCCCAACTCCCGCACCGCCGCACGCTCCTGCTCCAGTTCGCTGACGGACAGGTCGATCCGTTCGCGTGAGAAGTCGTCGATCGCGAGGTCGGGAACGATAGCGAACTCGCCATCGGCACAGGTCACCGGGAAGGAAGAGATCAATCCTTCGGGCACTCCGTAGGAACCGTCCGAACAGACGGCCATGGATACCCAGTCGTCCTCGGCGGTACCGATCACCCAGTCGCGGACGTGGTCGATCGACGCGCTGGCCGCACTCGCCGCAGAGGACGATCCACGCGCAGCGATGATGGCGGTGCCTCGCACCTGCACAGTCGGGATGAAATCGTTCTCCACCCAGTCGCGGTCGTCGATCACCGCGAGTGCAGGCTCACCTGCGACAGTCGCGTGGGACAGGTCCGGGTACTGCGTCGCCGAATGGTTTCCCCAGACGGACACCTTGCGCACCGACGACGCACGAACCCCGGTCTTCTTCACCACCTGCGCGATCGCTCGGTTGTGGTCGAGACGCGTCAGTGCACTGAACCGAGTATCGGGTACATCCGGTGCATTGTTCATCGCGATCAGCGCGTTGGTGTTGGCCGGATTTCCCACGACCAGCACCTTGACGTCCGAGGCTGCGTTGTTGTTGATCGCCTTCCCGTGCGCTGTGAAAATCGCGCCGTTCGCACTCAGCAAGTCGGCACGCTCCATCCCCTTGCTCCGCGGACGTGCGCCGACCAGCATCCCGACGTTCGCGCCGGAGAAGGCGACATCGGGATCGTCGGTGATGTCGATGGAGCTCAGCAACGGAAATGCGCCGTCTTCGAGTTCCATCGCAACGCCTTCGGCAGCGGACACGGCGGCAGGAATCTCGAGCAGTCGAAGTTTGATCGGGACGTCAGCGCCGAGCATCTCCCCCGCAGCTATGCGGAAAAGCATTCCGTATGCGATCTGACCCGACGCTCCGGTTACCGTGACGGTTACGGGCGCAATACTCATTGCCGACTCCTCACCTGCCGTTTTCACGACTGTCCGTTCTACAACGCTGTAAGAACGGTTTCCACGCTAGTCGAGTAAACCGGCCACTTCGTGGTCTGTCAGTGTGGTTCTCGGCACTCGTCCCTCCGCCGTCACGAGTTCGACGGCGCGGTAGAGCGGACGCTCGGCGAGTCCGGCGCCGCGGGCTTCGGCACGCAACTGTTCGATCAGCACCGAGGACAACGCGGCAGCCGGTACCAACTCGCTGGCCGCCAGCGCGTCCGCGAGCTTGCGGAGTGCAAGGATCTCCAACTCGCGCCCACCCCCCGCGGTATACAGCGCGAGCGGGATCCGCACGGTGGACCGTCCGTCGCCGAGCGTCAAGCTGACTTCGCTGATCCGGCCGGATCTCACCGTCAATGCCGCCGTGAGTATCTCGGCCACGTCGACGACGTTGGTTCGAAAACCAGCTTGCGCACGAACTCTGTTGCCGTACAACGTGATGTGCCGGCGCAGCGTCATCAGGATCGCCAGTGACGTCGGCACCGCGATGACGGCGCCGACGATCACTCCAACGGTCGCCGTCGAGAACACACTGACGATCAACCCGACGACCACGCCGAACACCACGACAACAACGGCGAACTTCTTCAGCCGCGGCGCGATCAACGCCACGGGAACCAGATCGAGCGAAACCGGTTCGGCCTCAGTGCTCAACGAGTTCCCCGAGCTTGTCGACAACCTGGTCGAGCGCCACTGTCTCCTGCTCACCTGTTGCCAACTGTTTGACAACGACAACGCCCTCTTCGAGTTCACGCTCGCCGAGAACCAAAGCGATCGCGGCACCCGAACGATCAGCTGCCTTCATCGAGCCCTTCACGCCACGGTTTCCGTACGCCAGGTCGACGCGAATCCCATTGGCACGCAACTGATGTGCGATCTTCACCAGTGCAGCCTTCGCCTCGGCACCCATCGGTACACAGAAGACGTCGACACGCGCCGGTGGCGCAACGGACTTGCCCTCGGCCTCGAGCGCGAGAACCGTGCGGTCGACGCCGATTCCGAACCCGATGCCCGAGAGCGGCTGTCCACCCAGCTGTTCCATCAGACCGTCGTAACGACCACCACCACCGATTCCGGACTGCGCACCCAGTCCGTCGTGCACGAATTCGAAGGTTGTCTTGGTGTAGTAGTCGAGGCCGCGGACCATGCGCGGGTTGACGACGTACGGAACGCCCAATGCGTCCAGGTGCGCTAGCACCTCGTCGAAGTGCGCCTTGCAGCTCTCGGACAGGTGATCGAGCATGAGCGGTGCGCCGGCCGTCATCTCGCGTACATCTGGGCGCTTGTCGTCGAGCACGCGGAGCGGGTTGATCTCGGCGCGTCGACGCGTGTCTTCGTCGAGTGGGAGTGCAAAGAGAAACTCCTGCAGCAGTTCGCGATACTGCGGCCGGCAGGTGTCGTCACCGAGAGAGGTGATTTCGAGGCGGAAGCCGTCGAGCCCCAACGACCGGAATCCGGCGTCGGCGATCGCGATGACCTCAGCGTCGAGCGCGGGGTCGTCGATCCCGATGGCTTCGACGCCGACCTGCTGCAACTGGCGGTAGCGACCGGCCTGCGGGCGCTCGTAGCGGAAGAACGGGCCCGCGTAGCTGACCTTGACCGGCAACTGTCCACGATCGAGGCTGTGCTCGATGACCGCACGCATGACTCCGGCGGTTCCCTCGGGACGCAACGTCACCGAACGGTCACCGCGGTCGGCGAATGTGTACATCTCTTTGCTGACGACGTCGGTCGACTCACCGACACCGCGAGCGAACAGGCCGGTGTCCTCGAAGATCGGCAATTCGATGTGGCCGTATCCGGCCAATCTCGCGGCGCGCGTCAAACCGTCACGAACGGCGACGAATTCGGCTGACTGCGGCGGAACGTAGTCCGGAATGCCCTTGGGTGCAGAGAAGGTGCTGGCTTTACTCACGAGAGGTACTTTTCCTTATTCTTGTGCGCTGAGTCCAACGAGAAACGGATTCGAGCTTCGCTCGGCGCCGATCGAACTGTTGCCGCCGTGCCCGGGCAGGACCACTGTCTCGTCACCGAGTACCAATAGCTTGCGGGCGATCGAAGCGAGCAACTGCTCGTGATTTCCGCCGGGCAGGTCGCTGCGCCCGATGGAACCCTGGAACAGGGTGTCACCGGTGAACGCCAAATCCACGGGCCCGCTCTCGGTGTTCGCCTGGGTGCGGAACACCACCGATCCCTGCGTGTGCCCGGGTGTGTGGTCCACGACGAACGTCATTCCGGCCTCGGTGATCTTGTCTCCGTCGGCCAGTTCGATCACCTCGTCCGGCTCCACGAACGTCATGCCTTGAATGAATTCCTTCATCGTCGGGCCGATCCCCCGTGCCGGATCGCTGAGCATGTAGCGATCCTCGGGATGGATGTACGCGGGTACGGAATACCGCTCACAGACCTCGCGGGCCGACCACACGTGATCGAGATGACCGTGCGTCAGGAGGACCGCCGTGACCGACATGTCCTTGGAGTCCAGATATTCGAAGAGCGGCTCAGCTGCATCCTGACCCGGATCTACGACTACGCACTCGCACGCGTCGTCCTGAGCGAGTATGTAGCAGTTGGTTTGGAACATCCCGGCCGGAAAACCAGTGACGAGCACGGGGGCAACTCCTCTTCGAAGGGTGGAAACAAACAACACGCTGTCGGTTACAGCCTAAGCTGCTGCCCCGCCAGTAAGTTCTCAGGTTGCAATGGGAGACTCTGACGACGAGTAGAGCCGCTTGCCGAAGCCGACCCCCAGGGTGTCGCTCGGCCGGCCGACCACGATCCACCCGCGATACGGAGGACTACAGCAGTGCCGAGTAACGAGCAACGCCGCGAGGCGGCGAAACGCAAGCTCGAGCGTCAGCTCGAACGTCGCGCAGAACGTGCCCGCAAGCGCAAGCAGATGACGATAGCCGGAACTGCGCTCGGCGTGGTCGTCGTAGTCGGCGTCGTCGGTGGACTCATCTGGCTGAGCAATCGCAGTGACGACGACGCGAACACCACCAACACTGCTGCCGACGACTCGAGCCTCACGCCACAAACCGCGGGTGCAATGCCGGCCGGTCTGTCGACGCCACTGGCCGACACGGTTTCCTGCTCGTATCCAGCCGACGGCGCTACCGCGTCCAAGGCCAACAACCCTCCTCGTACCGACGGGATTCCCACCACCGCGCCGGACGCGACGCCGAGCATCAGCGTCGAGACCTCGCAGGGAAACATCGGGCTCACACTCGACGGAACGAAGTCTCCGTGCACCGTCAACAGCTTCGTGAGCTTGGCGCAGCAGGACTACTTCAACGACACCACCTGCCACCGCATGACGACGAGCCCCTCGCTCCAGGTGCTGCAGTGCGGTGACCCGTCGGGCACCGGCACCGGCGGACCGGGCTACGGCTTCGACAACGAATTCCCCACCACGGCGTATTCCACCACCGACCCGGCAGCGCAGGAGCCCGTCACCTACGCGCGCGGCACGGTTGCGATGGCCAACACCGGGGCACCCGGTAGCAACGGCAGCCAGTTCTTCCTCGTCTACGGCGACTCACAACTCCCCCCGCAGTACACGGTTTTCGGCACGATCGACGAAACCGGGCTCGCCACTTTGGACAAGGTCGCGGCCGGCGGATCGACGCCAGAGGGTGACGGCAAGCCGAATCTGACCACCGACATCAAGACAGTAAGGCTCGACTGATGCGACGTAATCCTGTGATGCGCTTTCCTGTAGTTATTGCCGCCGCCAGCGCCGCGGCGCTGCTTCTGGCTGGTTGTTCCAGTGATTCCGGTAGCTCGGACTCGCCGTCCAGCACCTCCAAGGCGAAGACGACAACGGCTGCCATGCCGCCGCTCGACATGTCACAGTTCGACGCACTCCCGCCTGTCCCGACTCCGGCCTCGGCGACCGTCGACTGCTCGTACCCGAGCGCGGCGGGTGCAGCAAAAACCGTCAATCCGCCGAACTCCACGGGTGTGTCCACCGAGGGAACCGTCAACGTCGCGCTCACGACTACGGCCGGCCCGATCGGGATGGAACTGAACCGGGCGGAAGCCCCCTGCACGGTCAACAGCATCGTGAGCTTGACCGAGCAGAAGTACTTCGACGACACCCCGTGCCATCGACTCGTCACCACACCCGGTCTACAGATCCTGCAGTGCGGCGATCCCTCGGGCAAGGGCACGGGCGGACCAGGCTATGGCTTCGACAACGAGTACCCGACCACTGCCTACCCGGCTAACGATCCGGCACTCTCCTTGCCTGCCGTCTACACCCGCGGCACGCTGGCAATGGCCAACTCGGGTAAACCGGGCAGCAACGGCAGTCAGTTCTTCCTCGTCTACGAGGATTCGGTCTTGCCGCCCAACTACACGGTCTTCGGAAAGATCGACGACGCCGGCCTGGCGACGATCGAGAAGATCGCGGCCGACGGCGACGACGGTGGCATGGGAGCAACCGGCGGCGGTGCACCCAACACCCCGATCACCATCGAGACTGCAGTAGTCGCCTGACCCCCTGTGCGCCTTTATTAACCGCCCGCGGTTAATAAAGGCGCACAGCAGTTTACGAGGCAGAGGTCACGCGGTAGACGTCGTAGACGCCTTCCACGTTACGAACCACGTTGAGAACATGACCCAAGTGCTTCGGGTCACCCATCTCGAAGGTGAACTTGCTGATCGCCACTCGGTCACCTGAGGTGGTGACCGAGGCCGACAGGATGTTCACCTTCTCGTCTGCCAACGCCTTGGTGACGTCGGAAAGCAACCGATGACGATCGAGTGCCTCGATCTGGATCGCGACCAGGAACACCGATGTCGCTGACGGTGCCCATTCGACGTCGATGATTCGCTCCGACTGATCGTGGAGCGAGTTCGCGTTGGTGCAGTCGGTACGGTGCACGCTGACCGCGCCGCCACGCGTGACGAAGCCCAGAATCGAATCGCCCGGTACCGGCGTGCAACACTTCGCGAGTTTTGCCACCGTGCCCGGTGCTCCGGGAACCAGAATTCCGGAGTCACCCGTACTGCGGGTGCGCACCGGCATGGTCGACGGCGTCGAACGCTCGGCCAGTTCCTCCTCGACGGCGCCGACGCCGCCCAGATGAGCAACCAGTCGCTGCACGACGTGGTGCGCCGACACCTGACTCTCGCCTACGGCCGTGTACAACGCCGAGACGTCGGGATAGCGAAGTTCGTGCGCGATCGTGCTCATCGATTCGGCATTCATCAACCGCTGCAACGGAAGTCCCACACGGCGGACTTCCTTCGCGATCTGATCCTTGCCGGACTCGAGCGCCTCTTCGCGGCGTTCCTTCGCGAACCACTGCCGGATCTTCGCCTTGGCACGCGGCGAGACGACAAACGTCTGCCAATCTCGGCTCGGCCCGGCGGTGGCAGCCTTCGACGTGAAGACCTCCACCACTTCGCCGTTTTCGAGAGTTCGTTCCAGCGCGACCAACCGACCGTTGACCCTGGCACCGATGCATCGGTGCCCGACCTCGGTGTGCACCGCATACGCGAAATCGACGGGAGTCGATCCGGCAGGCAACGTGATCACGTCACCCTTCGGCGTGAAGACGAAGATCTCCTTGACCGCGAGGTCGTAACGCAACGATTCGAGGAACTCCCCCGGATCGGCCGCTTCACGTTGCCAGTCGAGTAGCTGACGCATCCACGCCATGTCGTCGACCTCGGCGATGTCGCCCGCGTGCTTGCCCTTGGTCTCCTTGTACCGCCAGTGCGCGGCGATACCGAACTCCGCGGTCCGGTGCATGTCCTGGGTCCGGATCTGGACCTCCAGGGGCTTGCCTTCCGGTCCCACGACGGTGGTGTGCAGCGACTGGTAGACGCCGTAGCGCGGCTGTGCGATGTAGTCCTTGAAGCGTCCGGCCATCGGCTGCCACAGTGAGTGGACAACGCCGACCGCGGCGTAACAGTCACGCACTTCTTCACACAGGATGCGGACGCCGACCAGATCGTGGATGTCGTCGAAATCGCGGCCCTTGACGATCATCTTCTGATAGATCGACCAGTAATGCTTGGGCCGGCCCTCGACGATGGCGTTGATCCGCGAGGCGGACAGGGTCGAGTTGATCTCGGCGCGAACCTTGGCCAGATAAGTGTCTCGAGAGGGCGCGCGATCGGCGACCAGTCGAACGATCTCGTCGTACTTCTTCGGGTGCAGGATCGCGAACGAAAGGTCCTCGAGTTCCCACTTGACGGTCGCCATTCCGAGCCGATGCGCAAGTGGTGCAATGACTTCGAGAGTCTCACGCGCCTTACGTGCCTGCTTTTCGGGCGGCAGGAATCGCATCGTGCGCATGTTGTGCAGACGATCCGCAACCTTGATCACGAGCACGCGCGGGTCCCGCGCCATCGCGATGATCATCTTGCGGATGGTTTCGCCCTCGGCGGCGGTGCCCAGAACGACCTTGTCGAGTTTGGTGACTCCGTCGACAAGGTGAGCGACCTCGTCACCGAAATCCTTGGTCAACTCTTCGAGTGAGTAACCGGTGTCCTCGACGGTGTCGTGCAGAAGGGCTGCGACGAGGGTGGTGGTGTCCATTCCCAGCTCGGCCAGAATGCTCGCGACGGCCAACGGATGCGTGATGTACGGATCGCCGGACTTGCGCCGCTGGCTCGAATGTCTGTCCTCGGCGACGTCGTACGCACGCTGGAGCAGCGCGAGGTCGGCCTTCGGATACAGCTCACGGTGGAGGCTGACCAACGGCTCGAGCACCGGGCGGATGGTGGCGTTGCGCTGACCGGTGATGCGTCGAGCAAGTCGAGCGCGCACCCTACGGGAGGCGGAAGCGGGCACGGCCAGATTCTGCCCACCCCGATTGCCGGTAGTTTGCGCAGATCCCGAATCGTCGGGCACCGCGGACTTCGATGGTGTCGTCTCCGGAGCCGGAACTGCACCCGTCTCCTGCGACACTGCACCCGAGTTCTGTGATCGATCAAGATTCGACGTCATGTCGCCACCTCCTACCACCGAGTTGGTTGAGGCAACCGCCCTGCATCGGGTAATTGCCCTGGAGGTCTAACTCGACCCCCAGGAGACAACTTTAATACTCAGACCTTCACCAGTGATGTCAGTGGGTACTTCAAGAAGCGATCTCGACCGCGCAGTTCCTCGATCTCGAGCACCACTGCGACGCCGACGACGTTCGCTCCACCCAACTCGACCAACTGTACAGCCGCCTCGAGTGTCCCTCCGGTAGCCAGAACGTCGTCGATCACCAGAACATTCCGCCCCGTGAGATCGAAGCCGTTTGCGGGAATCTCGAGAGTCGAGGATCCGTACTCGAGGCTGTACGAACGAGAGAGCACCGGCGGCGGCAGTTTGCCGACCTTCCGCACGGCAACGACTCCCGCACCCATCTTCGCGGCAGCACCGGCACCGAGCAGGAATCCACGAGCATCGACGGCGGCGATCGTGTCGGCGTCCGGAGCACAGGCGACAAGGGCATCGAGCACGGCCCCGAACCCCTCGGCGTCGGCGAACACCGGAGTCAGATCGGCGAACCGAACACCGGGACCGGGAAAGTTGTCCGCCCAGCGGGTCAGCCGAACAACGGCGTCACCGGCAGCCCGGTGGATTGCGATCAATTCTTCAGTCGTGTGCAAGGCAACACCATTCGAGACGCTCATCTGCGTAGTACCCATCTGTCCATGTTCCAGCCGGTAGCGGCCCGAGTCGGATTGACCAACACTGCCGACATGCCTGGAGCTACAGCGACAGTTCGTAGTTGATTGAACAGTGGAATCGTAGGCACCTGGGTCCACAGGATGTTCTCCGCCTCCACCGAGAGTCCCAATTGCGCACTCGTGCTCGCATCCACGTTCAACTGATCGATGATCTGATCGATCCTGGCATTTCCGTACGTACCGAGGTTTGCGCCGTTGCCCGATCGCAGCGCTCCGCGCGCGTCGATCATGCTCGCTGTTCCGCCTGCGCCGACTTTGCCTGCCATGCCGGAGAACACGGCGTCGACTCCCCCACTCTGCAGACTCGCGGGATCGAAGCTGTCGGTACTCGCGTCCTCGACCGTGATTCCCGCCGGAGCACACGCGGCTTTCGCTTCGGAGACGATCTGCGCCCGCACCGGGTCCGGTGCGAGGTACCCGACCCGGACGGTCAACTGGTCGAGGTCGGCTTCCGACAACGACGTCTTCGCAGCCTCGATGTCGGCATTGGCGTACCGATCACCGTCGACCGCAGCGGCGTCGCTGTAAACGAGTGAATCCGGCGCCATCAGTCGCGAATCGACCACGCCGGAACCCAAACCCGCCTGCGGCGCATTCTCCGTCTGCCCGAACTTCTCGAACAGAGTCGTACGCGGAACACAATGCGCGAACGCTCGACGGGCGGCTTCGTCGCCCAGCGAACCAGAGGTCGCGAGAACGAACTGCTCGATCGACCGCGACGGAATCTGTTGGACGTCGAACCCGGACGGAGTACCGAGTTCGCCAGCCGAGCCGGAAGCGACGTCGACTACCTCGATCGAAGACTTGTCGAGATCCTCGGTCAGATTCACACCACGTGGCCAGACGACGATGCGATCGGTCGCCGGCTTGTTGCCCCACCACCGCTCGTTCGCGACCAGCACCAGGCCGTCGTCGGTACTGTACGAGTCGATTCGATACGGACCAGCGGAGGGCAGTACGGAGGTGTCCACCTGACCTGGAGTCAGGTTCCACCCGGTGTTCCAGAAGTCCGCGATCTTCGACAACGCTTCGGTGTCACCGGCATTCACCGCGCTCACCACGTCGCTGACACCCGTGCGCTGCGTCACGACGTGTGAAGGCATCAACGCAGTCGCACCGAACAACGACCGCCAATCGGTGAACGATCGCCCGGGTTTGAAGAACACCGTCGCGTCCTTCGCCCCGCTCTGGCAGTCGATCCGGTCGATGTCCGCGTATCCGAGATTGTTCGCCGTGTCGAACATGGGCTTCACGGCACCATCGACGTCTTCGGTGAACTTGCCACTCGACGCCGCCCAGGTGAGGACGAGATCGTCACAGGACATCGGAATCCCGTCGGAGTACACGGACGCCGGATTGAGCTTGTACGAGACTGTGAGCACGTCACCGGGCAACTCCGACGCCGTTCCGATGTCGGTGTCGGAGACAGGTGCTCCGGCCGGGCCGGTGAACGTGAAGCCGGGAAGCACCCGGCCGAACGCGGCCATCGCCCCGGACACCGATCCAGCTGTCGTGTTGGCGTTGTACGTGGAGATGGAGTTGTCGATGGCATATCCGATGGACGGAACCTGCTCGGCGCTTTCCGAGCAGGCCGCCAACGAACCCGCAGCCACAGCGGTGGCCGCAACGAACGTCATCGATCGAACCAGTGTGCGTGTTCTTGGGAGCATGTTCAGTGCCCCTTCTTGTTTCGCTTTCCGGTCGGCCGCGCACCCGGCTGCGGAGCAACCGGAGCACGGCGTGCAACTGGTGCGCCGACGGCAACCGTCTGCGTACCCTTCTCGGCCAGCGTAGCCCGGCGCGAGAGCACCTTACGAGTGTGCGCGGCAACGGGTCCCCAGCGTTCCTTCATCGACACCAGGAGCGGCGTCGCGAAGAAGATCGAGGAGTACGCACCCACGATGATGCCGACGAGCTGAACGAGCGCAAGGTCCTTGAGTGTGCCGACGCCGAGCATCCAGACCGCGACGACCATCAGAGCGATCACCGGGAGCACACTGATGACGGTCGTGTTGATCGATCGCATCAAGGTCTGATTCACCGCGAGGTTGGCCTGCTCGCCGTACGTCCGGCGCGTCAGATGCAGAACACCGCGGGTGTTCTCTTCGACCTTGTCGAACACCACCACGGTGTCGTACAGCGAGAAGCCGAGAATGGTAAGCAAACCGATCACCGTCGCGGGCGTCACCTCGAAACCGACGAGCGAGTAGACGCCGGCAGTGACGATGATGTCGAAGAACAACGCAACGATCGCAGCTACCGCCATGTCCCGCTCGAAGCGGATGGCGATGTAGATACTCACGATCACCAGGAACACAATCAGCGCGATCAGCGCCTTCTTGGTGATCTGGCCGCCCCAGGTTTCACTCACGTCCGCAAAACTGATGGCTTGCGCCGACGGGTTCCCGTTCTTGTCCTTGGGCTGGAACTCGTCGAAGAGAGCCGACTGAAGATCGTTGATCTGCGTCGCGTTCAACGTCTCCGACCGGATCTGCACGGTTGCGCTGGCACCCGAGCCGACTGTCTGCACGCTGACCGGTTCGAACCCGAGTGTGTCGGAGTAGACGGTTTCCACCGCCGACGTCTCGACTCCGCCCTCGGCCGGGAACTGAATGCGTGATCCGCCTTCGAAATCGATACCGAAGGTGAAGCCGCGCAGGATGATGCTCAGCAGCGCAATGGCGACCAGAGCGCCGGTCAGTCCGTAGTAGAAGCGACGCTTGCCGACGACCTCGAACGCACCCGTTCCGGTGTACAACCGCGAGAGCCAGCTGTGCTTGGGCATCGCGCCCTGATCGACGCCTGAGTCAGTGATCTCCGACCGGGCCGCCGCATCGGCGGACTCGGCGGCGGAACTGTTGGTGGACCCCACCGGGGAGTTGTTGGACTCGCTCATGCTCGTGTCTCCTTAGCCGACGCAGCGGCGGCAACCTTACGTTCGCGGGCAACCTCTTGCACTGCGCCGAGACCGTTGACGCTGGGCTTGGACCAGAACGCCGAACGGGACGCCATGCTGACCAGTGGCCACGTCACGAGGAACACGACAATCACGTCGAGAATGGTCGTCAGACCCAAGGTGAAGGCGAAGCCTCGCACCTGTCCGACCGCCAGCACGTACAGAACTGCAGCGGCGATGAAGCTCACCGCGTTGCCGGAAAGAATTGTTCGGCGTGCTCTTGCCCAACCGCGTGGCACCGCCGAGCGGAAGCTACGGCCCTCACGCATTTCGTCCTTGATGCGTTCGAAGAACACGACGAACGAGTCGGCGGTCATACCGATACCGATGATCAGACCAGCCATGCCGGCCAAGTCGAGCGTGAAGCCGATGTATCTGCCGAGCAGAACCATGATCGCGTAGACCATGACTCCGGAGAGAATCAGCGACAACGCCGTCAGGACGCCGAGCATGCGGTAGTAGACGAGGCAGTACAGCAGAACGAGAACGAGACCGACCGCGCCGGCGATCAATGCCGCCTGCAGTGAGGCCAGGCCGAGCGTGGCCGAGACCGTCTCGGCCTCAGAGGCTGCGAACGAGAGCGGAAGCGAACCGTACTTCAGTGTGTTGGCAAGTTCTTTGGCACTCTCGGCAGTGAAGCTGCCCGTGATCGAGGTGGCGCTACCCGCAGGCGTTGCACCTTGAATCGTGGGAGCGCTGACGACCTTCGAGTCGAGCGTGAACGCTGCCTGCTTGCCGATGTTGGCTGAAGTGAACTCGGCCCAGGTGTTGCTGCCGGTCGTCTTGAACGAGAGGCTGATCTCGTGGCGCGACTGCTGCGAGTTGAAGACCGAAGACGCGTCGGCAATCTCCTGGCCGTCGATGATCGAAGGACCGAGGAGATAGATGTTCAGTCCGTCTTGCGAGCACGCGACCAGCGGCAGGGTCGGGTCGTCGTTTCCACGGAGCGGATCCGCGACGGAGCAGTCGAGGTTCGCCACTGCTTGCTGCTGCACTGTCGGATCGCTGCTCTGCCGGAGGGCGCGCGCTGCGGCGATTTCCGCTGCTGCTGCGTCGCCTTCGTCGGTGCCGTCGCTCGGCGCGTCCCCGGTGGGGGCCGGAGTCGTTGTCTGCGGCGCGGGCGTTGCCTCGGGAGTAGTCGGGTCCTGAGCCAGGAACGGACGGTTCTGCGGCGTCTGCGTCCCGTCAGCGGGTGCTTCGGGGGCCGGTGCATCAGTGGCCGGAGTTTCGGCCGCCGGCGCCTCAGGCGTAGCTGTCCGATTCGCGTCACGGGTGGCGACGTCGATCGAACCCGTCACCGGGCGGATGTACAGACGAGCGGTCTGGCCGAGCGAGCGAGCCTGCGCACTGTCGTCGCCGGGAACGGTGATGACGAGGTTGTCACCGTCGACAACGACCTCGGAACCGGAAACGCCGAGACCGTTGACGCGGGTCTCGATGATTTCCTGAGCCTGCTTGAGACTGTCCTGACTGGGAGCGCTGCCGTCCGGGGTACGAGCGGTCAACGTGACGCGCGTTCCACCCTGCAGGTCGATGCCGAGCTTCGGCGTGGCCGACTTGTCTCCAGTGAAGAACACCAGGGCATACAGTGCCACTACCAGGACCCCGAAAAGGGCCAGGTAGCGGACCGGATGCACCGTTCCGGTGGAAGGTGCCACGATCTTTAAGTCTCCTCGGTAGGTGCAGAGCTTCAGTAAGTGCACGGCTCGGGTGGTCGACGACCACCCGAGCTGCGGCGTTCGAACTGCAACGATTGATCAACGGGGCGAACTGAGCTGCTGGTGTAAGAGCGGACAAACCGATCTGGACGTGTGTCCGAGTTCACAACTCTAGAACACGTACCAGTTCGACGAAGTCAGGACTCCTTGGTGAGCCGGATTTCGGTGTCGGCAGCAGACTCTTCGATCTCGGAAATCGAGTCGTCGTCGTACTCGTCGGTCTCGGTCGTCTCGACGACGCGCTCACGGATGACCAGACGCGACCAGGTGGTGATGACACCGTCCGCGATCTCGAGGTCCACGGTGTCGTCGTCCAGGGAAGCGATCGTGGCGTAGAGCCCGGCCGTGGTCTGCACCCGATCGCCGACCTGCAGCGAGTCCTGCATCTCGGAAGTCGCGGCCAAGGCCTTCTTCTGCTTGCGCATGCCCAGGAACATGGGCACCAGCAGTGCGAGGATCAAGAGGGGGAAAAGCAAACTCGACATGTGTTGATCAACCTCGGTTGTGTTGCACGTTTTACGCCGCGATGGTCCCGGATGGACCTACGCAATACACCAGTGTGCCATTAGTTGCTGAGGATTCCTGACAGATCGGCCGTTCAAGTAGGCCTTTCCAGTCGAAATTCACTCGCCGTTCGGATCGAACAACGTGGCCTGCGGTTCGTTGACACGAACCTCGATACCGCCCGCTGCGGCATCCGGCGGCGGTGTCATTCCGAGTTGAGTCCAAGCAGCGGCGGTAGCCACACGTCCTCGCGGCGTCCGGGCGATCATTCCGGCCCGGACCAGGAACGGCTCGCACACTTCTTCCACCGTCGACGGTTCCTCGCCGACGGCCACCGCAAGCGTCGACACGCCGACGGGCCCGCCGCCGAACGAACGCACCAAAGCACTCAGTACCGAACGGTCGAGACGGTCCAAGCCCAACTGGTCCACGTCGTAGACGGCCAAGGCCGCCTGAGCGACGTCCATGGTGACGATTCCGTCGGCGCGCACCTCGGCGAAGTCGCGAACCCGGCGCAGCAATCGGTTCGCGATACGCGGTGTCCCCCGCGAGCGTCGTGCGATTTCGGCACCGGCATCGACTTCGAGATCGACGCCCAGAATTCCGGCCGAACGCATCAGAATCTGTTGCAGCTCTTCGGGTTCGTAGAAATCCATGTGAGCGGTGAACCCGAAGCGGTCGCGCAACGGACCGGTCAGCGCACCCGACCGCGTAGTCGCACCGACCAGCGTGAACGGTGCAACCTCCAGAGGAATCGACGTGGCGCCCGGCCCCTTACCGACGACGACGTCGACACGGAAGTCTTCCATGGCCAGGTACAACATCTCCTCGGCCGGACGAGCGATTCGGTGAATCTCGTCGATGAACAACACATCGCCCTCGACGAGGTTGCTCAGCATCGCAGCCAGGTCTCCGGCGCGTTCGAGCGCCGGTCCGGACGTCAACCGCAGAGAAGAGCCCAACTCCCCCGCGATGATCATCGCCATCGACGTCTTGCCGAGCCCGGGGGGACCGGACATCAGGATGTGATCAGGCGTGCTGCCGCGAAGTTTTGCTCCGGTGAGCACGAGCTGCAGTTGTTCGCGAACACGAGGTTGACCGATGAAGTCGTCGAGACTCTTGGGGCGCAGACTCGCTTCGACATCACCGTCTCCCGCCACCAATTCGGCAGAGACCTGCGACTCGTCGTCGAAATCGTCGATCGGGTCGAAGTTCATCGAGTCTTACCGAGCAGCGACAGAGCGGAACGCAGTGCGACCGACGTGGTGGCCTCGGGCGATTCCGCCAGAACCGAATCCGTGGCCTGCTCTGCCTGCTTGATCGGGAAGCCCAGACCTTCGAGAGCCTCGACGATCTGATCACGGATCGAGCTGCCGACGACGACACCGGACGCCGCGCCGGCCGTCGTCGCGACGGCGTCGACCTTGTCGCGCAGTTCGACAACCATGCGCTCGGCGCCGCGTTTTCCGATACCGGGCACCCTCGTCAACGCCGTCAGGTTGCCTTCCGAGAGCGCCCGCCGCAGCGCGTCCGGTTCGAGAACTGCAAGAGTTGCCATCGCCAGGCGCGGCCCGACACCCGAGACCGTTTGCAAAAGGCTGAACAGATCCTTCGACTCGGTATCGGAAAAGCCGTACAACGTCATCGAGTCTTCGCGAACGATCATCGTCGTGAACAGTCGCGCTTCGCTTCCCCGGTGCAGCGCACCGAGAGTCACCGGGGTGGCATTGACCCGATAGCCGACACCTGACGCTTCGATGACCGCGTGATCGAGCGCAATATCGAGTACCTCGCCGCGTACCGACGCGATCATCGTGAACCTGCCTTCTTCGTCTCGGCCAATTTTGCCTGATACTTACGCATTTGTTCAGCGGCCATCGCCTCGGCGCGGGCCATCCGCTCGATCATCGGTGCTCGCCAGCAGTGACAGATCGCCAGCGCCAGAGCGTCGGCAGCGTCAGCAGGTTTCGGCGCCGTCTTCAAATTCAGAATTCGCGTCACCATCGCAGTGACCTGCGCCTTGTCGGCGTTACCGCTGCCGGTGACGGCGGCCTTCACCTCGCTGGGCGTGTGGAAACACACCGGAATGCCGCGTCTGGCGGCAGCGAGCGCGACAACTCCGCCTGCTTGCGCCGTCCCCATCGCGGTACTGACGTTGTGCTGCGCGAACACGCGCTCGATCGCGACCACCTCCGGCTTGTACTGCTCGATCCACAGTTCAGCCGCATCGGAGATCCGCAGAAGCCGAGAACCGAGGTCCATCTCGGCCGGAGTCCGCACCACGTCGACCGCAATGGGGCGCACTTTCCTGCCGTTGCTCCCGTCGACCACTCCCAACCCGCAGCGAGTCAAGCCTGGGTCCACTCCGAGCACGCGCACTTGTCACACCTCTCCATACCGAACAGCTGTTCGATAGCTTAGCGGTGCGCGGGACTACTACCCCGCATCAACACGCAACCCGGCCCGGACGCGGACGTCAGGACCGGGTTGAGTTGAAAAACAATCAGTCTTCGAGAGCCGCGAGAACCTCGTCGGAAAGATCGATGTTGGTGTAGACGTTCTGCACGTCGTCAGAATCTTCGAGCGCGTCGACGAGCTTGAAGATCTTGCGTGCGCCGTCGACATCCAAGGGAACCTCGACGGAAGCGCGGAAATCGGCTTCAGCGGAGTCGTAGTCGATGCCGGCTTCCTGAAGTGCCGACCGTACGGCAACCAGATCCTGTGGCTCACTGACGATTTCGAAGGTTTCACCGAGATCGGTGACTTCCTCGGCACCGGCGTCGAGCACAGCCATCAGGACGTCGTCCTCCGACTGGCCGTTCTTCTCGAGCGTGACGACACCCTTGCGAGCAAACAGGTAGGAGACGGAACCCGGGTCAGCGAGGTTGCCACCGTTACGGGTCATCGCGGTGCGAACTTCACCGGCTGCGCGGTTGCGGTTGTCGGTGAGGCACTCGATCAGAACGGCGACGCCGTTGGGTCCGTAGCCCTCGTACATGATGGTCTGCCAGTCTGCGCCGCCCGCTTCTTCACCGGCGCCGCGCTTGCGCGCACGCTCGATGTTGTCATTGGGAACAGACGTCTTCTTCGCCTTCTGGATGGCGTCGTACAAGGTGGGGTTGCCCGTGGGATCGCCACCGCCGGTTCGTGCCGCCACCTCGATGTTCTTGATCAGCTTCGCGAAGGATTTGCCACGACGTGCGTCGATCACAGCCTTCTTGTGCTTGGTGGTGGCCCATTTTGAGTGGCCGCTCATGCGATTCAAGCCCCTTTCCTGCTGCGTTGCGCACGCCGAATGCGCGTCTTTCAGCTCTGCCGATGTTACCCGTCCCACGTCACAACTCGCTGCATCCCCCGACACGAATTAGTCAAACCACGCATTGTTTGCATAGAATGCAAACATGTTGGTGCGAATAGATCACGCCTCCACAACTCCACTCGCGGAGCAGATTGCGGCCGGGGTTCGTGGCTCGGTCATCCGCGGTGAGATCGGTCCCGGTGACCGTCTGCCGTCCGCTCGCGCTCTCGCCGACTCGATCGACGTCAATCTCCACACGGTTCTTCGGGCGTACGCAACACTCCGCGACGAAGGCCTGATCGACCTCCGACGCGGACGTGGCGCCGTTATTCGCGCCGAGTTCGACTCGGGAAGAACAGCTCTCAACGAATCTGCGCGCGAGTTCGTGCGGCAGGCCCGAAATCTCGGACTCGACACCGCGCACATGCTCGACCTCATCAAGGAGACCAGCACACAATGACGACCAGCAAGATCCGACTCTGGACAGCAGCTTCACTGACGTTGATCCCGACCCTGATCCTGGTTCTCGCGCGCTTCGCGTGGGATGAACGCCTGCCCGAAACCGTCGCGAGCCATTGGTCCGGATCGACCCCGGACGGGTTCAGCACCACGACGACGTTTTTCGCCATCGCGCTGGTGATTTCACTGGTGGCTGTCGTTTGCGCCTGTGTCGTCGCGGCCCGTTCGAGCGACAACGCGCCCCTGTTTCTGGCCGTCACCTCGATCTCGAGTGCGACACTGGCGACGATCTGGATTCTGAGCGTCGCCCTGACGATCGACGCCGGGTCGCCGGAAGACGCGCGTATCGGCTGGTGGATTCTTGCGCCGATCGCGGCGGTACTCGTAGGAGTTCTGGCATACGCGCTGCCTGACCAGCAACGAAGCGGCCCGGAGTCGGCACTGCCGACCCCGACGCTCGACACTCCGCTGACGGCCTCCGAACGTGCAGTGTGGGTCGGGCAGGTCCGCAGCGTCTGGCCGTGGATCGTTACCGCCGGCCTCGTAGTTCTCGTGATCGCGACTGCCGCGTACTCGGATTGGTGGGTTGCCGTGATCCTGGGTGTGTCCACACTCGCCGTCACAGCATTCGCGTCGATCACCGTGCGCGTCGACCGTCACGGTGTCGGCATCAGTTCCTGGGGCGTTCGATGGAAGAAGATCCCCATCTCGAAGGTGAAGTCCGCATCAGTCGACGCGATACGTCCAGCCGAATGGGGCGGATGGGGTTACCGAATGACACCGCGCGGAACAGCCGTCACTCTCCGCTCGGGTGAGGCCATCGTGGTCACTCTCGAGAGCGGACGACTGTTCGCCGTAACCGTCGATCACCCGGAAGACGGTGTGAAGCTGATCAATTCGTTGGTTCAGGCTGGTTGATTCACGAACAACGTCAATTCACGAACAACACGGCAGCGGCATTGCCGGCGAGGTAGAAACCGGCAATGCCGAATACCCAACCCATTGCGCTGTCGCCGTAGCGAGACATCAGCGAGTCCACTCGGCGCAGCGGCTTGTCGAGGCGGTTGCCGGCCACGACCCGCCCGCACAACAGAAGCACTGCGGGCATGGCCATGATCAGGCAGTATCCGGCAAGTATCGACGCAGACGCGACTGCGGGCAGCCCAGCAGCGGTGATCATCGCGATCGCCGCCAAGTAGGGCAACATCGTCACCAATTCGGCGGTTCCGGCAGCAATCGCCAGAAGTACAACACTTCTCGCGGAACTGGCCGAGCCGAGCACCCGCTCTCGCCAAACATGGGTTCGATCGGCCTGACCGGATGTGCGTCTCTTCTCGGAATCGAATCGAAAGCTCCACGCGAACAACGCGATACCGAGAATCAACTGCGCAACGCGGGCGGCGGGGGTGTCGAGTAGCGGGGCGACGACTGGCATGCCTACCCGTGCCGTCGTCCAGACGACCACCCCGACAACAAAATAGAACGTCGTGATGACCACCAGATATGTCAGCAGCCTGCGAACCTGCGGTCGTCCCGGCATCAACAACATCCAGACCGGGACGACCAATGTTCCGATGCTCGTACTGTCCAGCAGGGCGAGCCCGCCCAGCGTGGTGAGCAGGACGAGTTCCACGTCAGTCGTTTCGGCGCTCGGGTATCGCTGTCTCCCTCGTTCGGACTGCATTCACGATGTCGAAGGCACCGATGATCGCGAGGATCACGCCGAGTGGTCCGCCGCGAAACCAGAAGAACTCGGCGTCACGCGCGAACAGCCACAGACAGCCGCCACCGACGACCAAGAGAATGCCGATCATCAACTCGAAGCGAATTTTCATACGTCGAGCCTGTCTTCTCTATCGAATCCGCACATCAGCCATCGGAACAACGCCGACCTCATCATTTGGTATGACAAGTCAGGCGCCCCGATGTGCTCTGATAAGTCTGTGGTGACCAGAAGTCGGAGTGTCGGCAAGTGGAACGATCCGCTCATCGCCTTCGGCCTGTTCGCGATCGGGGTACTCCTCTACCTGGTCGGCCTGTACCAAATGTGGACCGATGTCGGAGGTGTCGCCGACGTTCCCGCCGGGGTTCGGATCGGGATGCTGGCTCTGCTGTGTGCGATCGACTCGTTCCGGCGGGTGCGTCCGGCAACAGCTTTGGCGGCGGGGGCCGTCATCGTCGCGGTCGACGCTGCCCTGGGACCCACTCTGCCGATGTGGCTGGTCCTCTCGGATCTCACCTACGCCGCAGTTCTGTACGGGACGGCGCGGCTGGGCCGAGTGGTGTGTTCTCTGACCGCGGTGACGGTTGCCGCGCTCACCGCACTCGTCTACCTGTCCACCCAGGACGTCCGCGCTGCGGCTGGGGCAGGCGTGGTGACCGCTCTGTTCTTCGGTACACCGGTGTGGTGGGCACTGGTCATCCGTCGACAAGTCGAACTGACCGAGGCCGAACGCGAGCGTTCCAGAGTCCACGAAGCACTCGCCACTCTGGACCGCGAGGCCGCAGTCGCTCACGAACGAGCAACCATGGCGCGCGATCTGCACGACGTCATCGCAAGCCACCTCTCCGCCATCGCAATCCATTCGGAGGCGGCACTGTCCACCTCAGCTCTCTCCGGTGAACGGGGCCAACCAGACGACGGATTGAGGGAGATGATCGGAGCGATCAGATCGAGCAGTCTCGCGGGCCTTTCCGAGATGCGGTCGATGATCGAACTGCTCCACGCCGGGGACGACGAGACCCCGGACCCGCGTTCCTCTCCCCCGCGGCTGACCGAGTTGCCCGTCGTCCTGGACGCAGTTCGGGCAGCCGGCGCCGCCGTGCACGTTGCGATCGACATCGATACTGCCGACCTGCCGAGCGTGGTCGATCACACGGCGTACCGGATCACCCAGGAGGCGTTGACCAATGCGCTCAAGCATGCGCCTGGTGCACCGATCTCGATGTCGATCTCTCTCCAGCACAATGCATTACAGATCGAGATCCGAAACCCCATCGGTCGCGACACATCCAGTTTTCGGGCGGGAACGCACGGACTTGCAAACATGCGTCACCGCGCCGAACTGCTGGGCGGTTCACTCGACGCACTTCCGGTCGACGGAGAATGGACGGTATGCGCACAGATACCGGTCCCCGCGCCGAACGGAACGGATCGGTGATCACCGTCGCCCTGGTCGACGACCACGCCGCGATCCGGTCGGGACTCGCGATGATCCTGCGGCAGCACGACGACATCGATGTCGTCGCAGAAGCCGGTGACGGAGCGTCGGCGATCACCGTCACCCGCACGCATCAACCCGACGTCGTACTCATGGACGTCCGGATGCCAGGCACCGACGGCATCGAGGCGACGCGTCAGATCATCGGGACGACCCGCAGCCGGGTTCTGGTGTTGACCACCTTTGACCTCGACGAATACGTCTTCGCGGCCCTGCGCGCCGGTGCGTCGGGATTCCTGCTCAAGACTGCGACAGCGGACGAACTGACCCGCGCTATCCGCAATGTCGCAGCCGGAGATGCAGTGCTCGCTCCTCGTGCGGCGCGTGCACTGATCGGCGAGTTCGTGCAGCGCGCACCCAAACCCACCGAACCGCTGGGATTGAGCGAGCTCACCGACCGTGAACGCGAGGTCCTCGCGCTGTTGGGGACGGGTATGTCCAACGCCGAACTGTCGCGTGAACTCGGAGTCGGTGCTCCGACGGTGAAGTCGCACGTGTCGCGAGTTCTGTCGAAGTTGCACCTCACCTCACGCGTCCAGGCGGCGATCCTTGCCCGCGAACTGGAGCTGTAGGTTCGGCCGAGGCTGACTACTCCAGTTATCCGCGAACCAGATCGACGAACATCTCGTGCACTCGACGGTCCCCGGTAACCTCGGGATGGAAAGAAGTGGCGATCACCGAGCCCTGCCGAACCGCGACGATCCGGCCCGCGGCCTCCCCCGCGGCGGCGGGAACCTGCGCAAGGACCTCAACGCCCGGCCCAACTCGCTCCACCCACGGCGCGCGGATGAAGACAGCGCGAATGGGATCACCGATGATGCCCTCGAACTCCAGGTCGGACTCGAAAGAATCGACCTGCCGACCGAAAGCGTTGCGGCGCACCGTCATGTCGATGGCGCCGAGATGCTCGGCGTCCGGCCGGGTGTCTAGTACCTCGCTGGCGAGCAGAATCATGCCCGCACACGATCCGTAAGCCGGCAGCCCGCCGCGGAGTCGCTCACGAAGCGGTTCCAGCAGCTCGAATACCTGCAGAAGCCGGCTCATCGTGGTGGATTCGCCACCGGGGATCACGATGCCGTCGACCTTGTCGAGTTCCTCCGGGCGCCGGATACCCACCGCATCCGCTCCCGAATCATCGAGTGCGGCAAGGTGTTCGCGAACATCACCTTGGAGGGCGAGTACACCGATCAACGGACGCGTCATCACACAGTTCCTGTCTTGTTCTCACGGCTGTTCTTGCTCTCATGGCTGTCGGGTTCGCGTTCGAGACGCGTCAAACCCTCCTGAACCACCGCTGCCACCATGTTGCCATCGCGATCGTAGATACGCCCCTGAGTGAGCGCGCGACCAAAACCTGCCGACGGCGACGTCTGGTCGTAGAGCAACCACTCGTCGGCCCGGAACGGACGCAGGAACCACATCGCGTGATCGAGCGAAGCAGTCTGCGTCTTCACGCCGCGGTGCGGGACTTTGGAAGTTCCGAGCAGGGTCATGTCACTGAGGTACGCGAGGGTGCAGATGTGCAGCAGCGGACGATCCGGCAGAGCCTCGCGGTAGCGCATCCACACGCGTTGTTGCGCGGCGAGATCCGGCGCTGACGCGCTCTGCTCAGCGGGCACAATTCTGATGTCCCAGTTCTTCCACTCCTGATAGAACTGCGATTCAGCCAACTTCGGAACGGTCTGCGCATCCGGCAAGTCCTCCGGCGCCGGAACGGAGGGCATCCGGTCCTGGTGCTCGATACCTTCGTCGTCGACGTGGAACGAGGCCGACATCGTGAAGATCGTCTTGCCGTCCTGAACTGCATTCACCCGGCGGGTGCAGAACGAGCGCCCGTCGCGGATGCGGTCCACCAGGTAGACCGTCGGAATCTTCGGATTGCCCGGGCGCAGGAAATATCCGTGCAACGAGTGCACGTGGTAGCTCTCGTCAACGGTGCTCACGGCAGAAACCAACGACTGCCCGGCAACCTGCCCGCCGAACGTCCGTTGAAGTGCGGTGGGATGGACCGCACCACGGAAGATGTCCTTCTCCAGGTGTTCGAGCGCGAGGATCTCCTCGATACCAACCATGAGTCCTCCGAAAACATAGACCGCCGCAATGGGCGCGATGACGGTTCACAATATCGCCTCGGCGAGCGGGCACGGCACCATGGTGGGCGTGAGTACATTCATCCCGTCCAGTCCCCTCGCCTTGGCCGAGCAGATTGCAACGCTGAGCGGATCGTTTCCGTCGGTGGCGGTAGTAGCGATCGACGGACCTGATTGTGCACAGCCGTCTCGGCTCGCGGAACTGGTCGGCACCGCCGTCGAGTCGCGCAACAGGCCGAGTGCTGTTGTGTCACTGCACGACTACGTACGGCCGGCTTCGCTGCGATACGAGTTCGGCCACGAGGATACGCTGAGTTACCGCACTATCTGGTTCGACTATCCGGCACTCGATCGTGAAGTGATCACCGCAGCCCGCACAAAACGGGCGTTCTTGCCGAAACTCTGGGACGAACCCACCGATCGATCGGCTCGGTCGACCCGTATCCCCGTCCATGAGCGCGCGGTCATCGTGATCGCCGGTCCGATGTTGCTCGGGCGCGGGCTGGAGTTCGACGTCAGCGTCCGCCTGGACATGAGCGAACCTGCCATGCGGCGGCACACACCGGAGGCAGATCTGTGGACCGTCGAGGCACTCCTCGAACACCGATCAGAAGTGTCCGAGGAGGTCGATTTCGAGGTCAGATACGACCATCCGGCCCGGCCTGCGGTGCGGTCTCGCCAGTGAAGGTCTCACTGCGATTGATCTCACGTCGGCCGACCTCACTTCGGGCGATACAGCCTGGTCAGACCCTCCTGGACGACTGCAGCAACCATATTTCCTCGGCTGTCGAAGATTCGTCCCTGCGTCAGTGCGCGACCGAAGCCCGCTGACGGCGACGTCTGGTCGTACAACAGCCACTCGTCGGCGCGGAACGGCCGCAGGAACCACATGGCGTGATCGAGCGAAGCGCTTTGCATGGCGACGTCCATGTGGGGGCCGCGAGAAGATCCGAGCAGCGTCATGTCGCTCATGTAGGCAAGCGTGCACACGTGAAATACCGGGTCGTCCGGGAGTGCCTCGCGGGAACGGAACCACACTTGCTGCTGCGCGGCAGCGCCCGGACGTTTGTCGATGTCGGCCTTCGGCACCATTCGAAGGTCCCAATCGGACCACTCACGCGCCAGCCACGCAGTCTCGGGATCCTCCGAATCCTGGGCGATGGCCAAGGTCTCGGGGTCAGGAACGGGTGGCATCTCGTCCTGGTGCTCGATGCCTTCGTCTTGGACGTGGAAGGACGCCGACATCGTGAAAATGGCTTGCCCGTCTTGAATTCCGGTGACCAAGCGGGTCGCGAACGATCGACCGTCCCGAACACGATCAACCAGAAAAACCGTCGGCTCCATCGGATTTCCCGGACGCAGGAAATATCCGTGCAACGAATGAACCGAGTAGGCCGGATCGACCGTGCGTACCGCCGACACCAATGCCTGTCCGGCGACCTGGCCGCCGAAAGTGCGGGTCAGGGTGGTCTCCGCGATGATTCCTCGAAAGATGTCCCGCTCGAGGCGTTCCAACTCCAGAATTTCTTCGATCCTCGCCATCGATGCTCCACATCTTCCCGTGTACCGACGTCTACCGACCTTCACACAATGCCTGACGCACCCCCGGCCACCAAAGTGGGCATCCGAAAACACTGAGCGACGGGGCGCATCGACTCAGAATGGCGGTGGATCGTCTCCGCCGTCGAAGGTCCTCCTCTGTGCCTTCTTCATCCGCCGGTGCATTCGTATCCGCTGCCGCCGGCGTTCCCCCCACACACGAGCGGCCTTGTTTTCCAGACGTGTGCGCCGACGCCTACCACCCTCGGGCAGTACAGGCTCGAGCATTCCCGCCAGCAGACCTGACGGCCTCGTTCGGTAGCAATGTCCGGTCGGCGAGGTCAGCATGACGCTGCGGTCCGGGTTCGAGGTGTGCACCCACTGACCGGAGTGCTTGAGGCGGTGATGGTTTCGACAATAGGCACTCAAGTTCGAGGCCACGGTCTTTCCACCACGAGTGGGATCGCGATGATCAAAGGGTTCAGTGTGATCGAGATCTGAATTCCATGCAGCGACATCGCAGTGCAACCACTGGCAGCTTCCTGCGATCACCCGCACCCAGGTGTCGAGGACAGCGCCGGGGCGGTACACGAACGCAGAAGGAACGACGGGCGAAGGTACTGGCTCGCCCTCACCGGCAGACTCGAGCGCGGCATCGGCTGGTACCTTCACCTTCCGAATCAGCGCACCCGCGGCGATGTCACGCGCATGCTCTGCACTGATCACTCCATAACCGTCGAGGTGAGCGGGTTCGTCTGCACCTGGTGCGTCACCGCCCTGAAGCGTTGATTCCAGCATGACCACGTGAACCAACGGCCGACGCACCACCACAATCCCGCTTCGATCTTGTGGGCACTCGTGCCGGCCGCAATCGCACGGCAGAATCGTCGATCCGGATACCAACGCTCCCAATGCGTCAGCTCGTCGTTGCTCGTACTTACGGGAATCGTGTCGACACACCGACATTGCCAACTCCCGCAACCGACGGTCGAAAGCCCGTGCTTCCTCCGCCGGAATACTCCCCAATATCCGCGCCATTCCGTCCTCGGCAGCGCTCACACCCACGAACCGATCAGCCAGGGCGCGGCGTCGACGTTCGCGTATCCCCTCGGGATCCACCACGGCGACGATCCGGTCGATAGCCGCTGTCAATCGGCGACCCGTCAAGCCGGTACCGCCAGGCATCGGGGGCGCCGAGATCTTCTCGAGGAGTTGCCGTTCCACCTCGTCGATCAAATCGTCGGCTACGTTGGCCGTAGCGGAGTCGATCAATCCGACTCGATACAGATCCAGTTCTCCGCGCGCCATGGCGGCACGCGTGCGATGGAGGCGAGTCTTGAGAGAAAAGCCGAGACCGATCAACTTTCCCGCTGCGGCACGGCCCATGGTCAATGCCGCGCCGAGCTCGGCCTCAGCCAGTTCGTGAGCGGTAGACGACCAAGCACCGTTATCAGTGTGGTCAGCGCTGCGACGCTCGAAAAACTCGGCAATGGCAGCCAGTTTCCGTTCCACGAGCATCGATTCGCGCGCATGCAGATCGGCGATGAGATCGATGAGGGCGCAGTCGGATTCAGCACCGGACAGCTGCGCTGCGGTACCCGAACTTCCTACTCCGTCATCGAACATTCCTCAACATTATTCGAATATACGTTCGATATCCATGATTTCCAGGAATCAGTCCGAACAATCCTGATTGACCGAAAATTGTTGCGGAGCAACCTTTGCGGCCACTCGTGTTCCGGCAACGGATTCCCCTACTGAACCAGGGCGTTGATAATGCGGGCAGCTTCGGCCGGGTAGATAGGGCGGTCGGACCCACCACTCAATACCCAGTGGACTGGACTACCTTCGTCTAGGACTCGGAGTTGCACGTCGAGCGGAAACGCATCGATGTCAGCCGAGTCGACTCCAAAGACATGGACAATCTCATGCCCAGGTCGCCCCTCGAACTCGAAGATGTTCTCTACGACCTCGAGCAACTCGACGCTTCCCAACGTGACGCCGAGTTCCTCCGCGAACTCGCGCCGCAGCGCTGCCTCGGCCGTCTCACCGAACTCGATACCGCCACCGATCAATCGATGAAAGTTCTCCCCCGTGACAGAGTCCGTGCCGTCGAGTATGAGTATGTGACCGGAACGGACAGGTATCCCCAGTGAGATGTTACGAATTGACGACATACGACACAGTTTAGGTGGCCAACTCGAACACCATTTTGAATCCGACGACGGCGAATATCACCAAAAGTGATGGGGTGGGCGCAAATACGACTTGGACTTGCCGAGACTCCCGATGACAGACTCGAACACCATTCCCGGACAAAAGAACCCATTGAGGAACCGATGAACGACGCAAGTACCTGGACCGCACGACTCGCCGCACTCGACCTGACCCTCCCGCCTGTTGCCACCCCCGCAGGCTCATACCTCCCCGCCGTTCAGACGGGGTCATACGTCTACACGTCGGGGCAATTGCCGCTCGTCGACGGCACTACGACGTGCATCGGTAAGTTGGGCGAGGGCGTCTCCGTCGAAGACGCCGCCCAGGCGGCGCGGTTGTGCACTCTCAACGGACTCGCGGCAGTCGATTCCTTAGTCGGGCTCGATCGCATCGTTCGGGTCGTCAAGGTCGTTGGATTTGTTGCTTCCGGATCGGGATTTTCGCAGCAACCCCAGGTGATCAACGGTGCGTCCGACCTGCTGGCCGAGATCTTCGGTTCGGCTGGACAACACGCCCGCTCAGCGATCGGCGTCGCCGAACTACCCCGAAACAGTGCCGTCGAGGTCGAGTTCGTGTTCGAGGTATCGGACAGCATCTGATCGGTCTGCCACACCCCGAAGGGGCGGCGGTTGCCAACGCAACCGCCGCCCCTTCGTCTGTGAGGACTTTCAGGCACTGGGCCCGGTCGTCGAACCTGCTGTCACCAACCGCGCTCTGCGAGGCGGTGTCCGACAGGCAGGTCGTCGACGTTGATGCCGACCATTGCCTCGCCGAGTCCGCGCGAGACCTTGGCGAGCACGTCCGGGTCGTCGTAGAACGTGGTGGCCTTGACGATTGCCTCGGCGCGCTGCTTCGGATTGCCGGACTTGAAGATGCCCGATCCGACGAACACGCCCTCGGCGCCGAGCTGCATCATCATCGCAGCGTCTGCCGGCGTGGCGATGCCGCCGGCGGTGAACATGGTGACCGGCAGCTTGCCGGCCTTGGCGACCTCGACGACCAGTTCGTACGGGGCCTGCAGTTCCTTGGCGGCTACGTACAGTTCGTCTTCGCTCAGCGAGGTCAACCGGCGGATCTCGCCGCGGATGGTGCGCATGTGGGTGGTGGCGTTGGAGACGTCTCCGGTGCCTGCTTCACCCTTCGAGCGGATCATGGCCGCGCCTTCGTTGATGCGACGGAGCGCTTCGCCGAGGTTGGTGGCGCCACAGACGAAGGGAGCGGTGAACTTCCACTTGTCGATGTGGTTGGCGTAGTCGGCCGGGGTCAGGACCTCGGACTCGTCGATGTAGTCGACGCCGAGGCTCTGCAGGATCTGCGCTTCGACGAAGTGACCGATGCGTGCCTTCGCCATGACGGGGATGCTGACGGTGGAGATGATGCTGTCGATCATGTCCGGGTCACTCATGCGCGAGACGCCGCCCTGTGCGCGAATGTCTGCGGGAACCCGCTCGAGTGCCATGACGGCGACGGCGCCGGCGTCTTCGGCGATCTTGGCCTGCTCAGCGGTGACCACGTCCATGATCACACCGCCCTTGAGCATTTCAGCCATGCCGCGCTTGACGCGGGCGGTGCCGATGGCGGTGGTGGGGGCAGAGTCGGGGGTGCTCACAGCAAACTCCTGCAGTAGTGGCGTGACGAAAGAAACAAGGCACGGCGAACACACGAGTTCATTCGCGCGGAGGCCTCTGGCCAGAACTCTAGGACGAACCGGCCTTCGATTCCGTATCCAATTTGCCATTGCTGGCCTTAAACTGCCCGCGAGAACTGAACGACCGAAGGATCAGCGGATGGAACGCACTTCCGGATCCTCGGTACCGTCCGCGATCGTCGCCGCTTCCACCAGGAGGTTTGCCAGATCCAACGGGTAGACCGGCTCACCGGACTTGGCCAATTGGCGGATCTCGTCGGCGCTGCACCAGCGATGGCCGGTGATGGCACGCTGCTCCAATTCCGTGTGGCCTTGGAAGACCGGCTCGAAGCCGTGAGTGCGCGTAGCGAAGAACAGCTCTTCCGAACGGATCAGCTCACCGTCGAACGGGAAAATCGCCACACGACGCCAGAGTGGACCTCGCAGATTCTCCGGAGCCACGACGAATCCGGTCTCCTCCTCGATCTCACGAACGGCAGCCGCCCGCAGGTGTTCGCCCCGTTCGAGCCCGCCGCCGACGGTGAACCAGAAGTAAGTGTTCGGGATCTTGGGATCGTGGCCGCGCAACAGCAGCACCCGATCGTCCTCGTCCAGCATCACCACGCGGGCAGAGGTCCGTGACGTATCCACGGTGATGCCCTCGGGCACCGCCGCCGCGGTGGTGCGCTCGGAGATCTCGAAATACTGAGGCAGCGGTGCCGTTCCACCGAGGTGCAGCCAGCGAACAAGTCGACGCGTACGCAACGCGAGAGTGTCTCGCACCGCGTCGTTGTGGAACCGCCGGGCGATCAGCACGCGCGCTTCGGCATCGGCCAACTCGGCCACCAGTTGAGGGCGCAGCGACGTCGTGCCGTAGGCAGCGAGAGCATTGGACAGCCGGTTCTCGGCAAGCTCGCGATCCTGACGATCCGCACGTTCGGCAGCGTCCGCCAAGGTGACGAATCTGCGCGCGTCGTCGGCGTTCATGTCCACCGCCGCCGCGCGGACAACCGCGGCACGACGGGACAGAGCCGCATCGAGCGCCAACCACGACTGATCCGAACGCACATGCAGTCGATCGAGTCGGTTCGCCGTCCCGTACGCCCACAGTCCGACGACCAGGACGACGGCAGCGACGAGCCCGAGAATGAAGATCGTCAGAGCGGAGAAGGTCATGACCCCACCACGCGTACGCCGGTGCCGCCAACCGTGACGGTCTCGTAGACACGCAGGATCTGTTCGGCCACCACCGGCCAGTCGTATTCGGCGACAACACTTGTCGCGGTGTTGACCAGCGCGCGTCGTCGATCCGGGTCGCCGAGGACGGAATCGATTGCCTCGGCCAGGGCATCGGAGTTCCCGATGGGGACCAGCAAGCCGGCCTGGCCGTCGCGAAGAACACGACGGAAGGCGTCCAACTCACTCGCGACGACGGCGGTACCGGCCGCCATGGCCTCGACCAGCACGATCCCGAAGCTCTCACCGCCGAGATTGGGCGCGCAGTAGACGTCCACACTGCGAAGCGCCGACGCTTTCTCCTCGTCACTGACCTGCCCGAGCAGTCGGAGATGCTTGAAGTACTTGCCCGCCTCTTTGCGGAGTTTTTCCTCGTCGCCGCGTCCGACCACGATCACCTCGAGATCCGGGTGACGCTCGACCAACTCCGGCAGTGCACCGAGGAGGACGGCCATCCCCTTGCGCGGTTCGTCGTAGCGCCCGAGGAACAGAATGGTTCCACCCTCGCGCGGATAGCCGGGCAACATGTCGGCCTCGGCAAACGCTGCGACATCGACGCCGTTGGGAATTTCGACCGCGTCGGATCCGAGGGACTCGACCTGCCAACGACGCGCCAACTCCGAGACTGCGATCCGGCCACTGATCTTCTCGAGATACGGAGCCAAGACACCCTGAAAAGTGCTCAGCACCAACGACTTCGTGGTCGACGTGTGGAAGGTGGCGACGATCGGGCCTTCCGCGATACGCAACGCGAGCATGGACAGACTCGGCGCATTGGGTTCGTGGATATGTAGAACGTCGAAGTCACCTTCCGCGATGAACTTGCGGAGGCGGTTGTTCGCCGTCGGGCCGAAAGACAACCGCGCAACAGAACCGTTGTAGGGTATCGCGACGGCTTTACCTGCGGAAACCACAAAATCCGGCAACTCGTCGTCATCGGACGACGGCGCAAGCACACTCACTTTGTGACCACGTTCGATCAGCACCTCGGCCAGATCCACCACGTGCGCCTGGACGCCGCCGGGGACGTCGAAGGAGTACGGGCAGATCATGCCGATTTTCATTCACCCTCCATGCGGGCGAGCCGCGATTCGGAAAGGTCCGAGCGCCACAGCGGTTGAAGCATGTGCCAGTCAGCGGGGTGCGCTGCGATGTTGACCGCGAAACGGTCGGCAAGTGCTTGCGTGGCCGGGCCGACTCCGCCGGATACGTCGATCGGTGGGTCGATCTTGAAACCCCATCCGTCGGGTGTGAACCAGCAGTGGACCGGAAGTAGCGGCGCGCCGGTGTCGATCGCGAGCTTCGCCGGGCCCGCGGGCATCCGAGTAGGTTCGCCGAAGAAGGTGACGGGCACACCCTTCTTCGCCAGATCGCGCTCCCCCAACAGGCACACGATCTTGTTCTCACGCAGATGCTTGGAGAGTTCGACGAACGGTGGATGCTCCCCGCCGCTGAGCGGGAAGATCTCGAAGCCGAGACTCTCGCGATAGTCGACGAACCGTTCGTACAGGGATTCGGGCTTGAGCCGCTCGGCAACGGAGGTCAACCCGCCCCACTGCTGAACGCACCACACGCCGGCCATGTCCCAATTACCGCTGTGAGGCAGCGCCAATACCGCGCCATGACCTGCAGCCATTGCCTTTTCCAGATGCTCCTGGCCCTCGACCAGCGCATGCAGCGCCTTACCTGTCGCGACCAGGTCCATCGACGGAAGACGAAACGCCTCACGCCAATACCGGGCGTACGAGCGCATCGAATCCTTGATCAACTGATCCGGAACTTGCTCCGGCGTCGTGCCCAGAACTCTCGCGAGGTTCTTCCTGAGTTGTTCGGGTCCGCCCTTGCGTACCGCGAAATCCGCTCCGGCGTCGAACAGCTTGACCGCCACCGATTCCGGCAGGCTTCGCACCAGACGCCAACCCGCGGCGTATCCCAGATCTGTTGCACGCTCGGCAAAGCTCATTTCTCTGCCTCGCCGTCCGTGTCCCGCGCACCTTCGACCGTCGATGCGGCCGGGGCGATCGGCAGAAGTTCCCGAGCGCCAGGGGAATTGCGCACCGCGAGCACTCGCTGGAAGACCGTCACGATGCTTCCGGCGGCAAGTACCCACATCGCGATGTGGATTGCCCACGGAAGACCCATACCCGTCAGGCCGGATCCGACCAACACGATGATCAGTCGGTCCGGGCGCTCGATCCACCCGCCGTCCGCAGTCAGCCCGCTCGCCTCCGCACGCGCCTTCGCGTACGAGATGACCTGCGAGGTGACGAGGCAGATGAGCGTCGCGACGAGCAGCCACTTGCTGTTCTCGTGGTAGACCGCCCACCAGGCCAGGCCGGCAAAAATCGCGCCGTCGGCGACGCGGTCGCAGGTCGCGTCCAATACCGCCCCGTACCGCGTTCCGCCGCCGCGAGCACGAGCCATTGCGCCGTCGAGCATGTCGAACATGACGAAGAACCAGATGAACATGGTTCCCCAGAACAGATGTCCGGACGGAAACAGCGTCACCGCACCGGCGACGCTTGCCACCGTGCCGATCACCGTCACCGAGTCCGGCGTCAGACCGGTCTTGACCAGCGCCTTCCCCATAGGTGCCGTCACCTTGGACACCGATGCGCGCCCGAAGAAGCTCAACACCGCAGGAACCCTCCCCGTCGTGAGTTCCGGTTCGGAACTCGTTGCAGCAATGCATCCTGCCATGAAGCCGGATGCGTCAACCTATTGTTGCCAGGCACCGGCGAGTAGTCCCCTGGTCTCCCGCAGCAATTGCGGCATCACCTTGACCCCACCGAGCACGGTGATGAAGTTGGCGTCGCCGCCCCAACGTGGCACTACGTGTTGGTGAAGGTGCTCGGACAGCGAACCGCCCGCAGCGGCACCGAGATTCAGGCCGACGTTGAATCCGTGAGGATTCGACACGCTCTTGATCACCCGCAACGCCTGCTGGGTGAACGCCATCAACTCGGCGCTCTCCTCCGGCGTCAGGTCTTCGAGTGCCGCGACCTTGCGGTACGGAACCACCATCAGGTGCCCCGGGTTGTACGGATACAGGTTCAGAACCGCATAGACATGCTCACCGCGGGCAACGATCAGTCCTTCTTCGTCCGACATCTTCGGAATGTCGATGAACGGTTCACCTGTCGTGCCCGGGGTGTTGGGCGCCTCGGTGATGTACGACATCCGATGCGGCGACCAAATGCGCTGCAAATGGTCAGGGTCACCGACGCCGTGGTCGATCAGCGAACCCGGACCGTCGTCACCGGGGGCGCTCACTGCGCCACGCTTGGCTGCACCAGTTCGGCTGTCGGCGAGGCGTTCTCGCGGCGGCCGATCCACTCGGTGATGATCCGGACGGCGTCGTCGACGGGAATGCCGTTGATCTGCGTGCCGTCACGGAAACGGAAGCTGACCGCGCCGGCCTCCACGTCACGCTCGCCCGCGAGGAGCATGAACGGGACCTTCTGCGTGGTGTGGTTACGGATCTTCTTCTGCATACGGTCGTCACTGAAGTCGACCTCGGCGCGCACACCGGCAGCCTTGAGCTTCTTCGTGACGTCGAACAGGTGATCGGCGAACGCCTCGGCCACCGGGATTCCGACAACCTGCACCGGCGCCAGCCACGCCGGGAACGCGCCCGCGTAGTGCTCGGTCAGGACACCGAAGAACCGCTCGATCGAGCCGAACAGCGCACGGTGGATCATGACCGGACGAGTCTTGACGCCGTCGTTGCCGGTGTATTCGAGCTCGAACCGCTCGGGCAGGTTGAAGTCGAGCTGGATGGTCGACATCTGCCAGGTGCGGCCGAGGGCGTCCTTGACCTGGACGGAAATCTTGGGACCGTAGAAGGCGGCTCCGCCCGGATCCGGCACCAGAGTCAGGCCGGAAGCTTCGCCGACCTCGGCGAGGGTTGCAGTTGCCTCTTCCCAGACGTCGTCGCTACCGACGAATTTGTCCGGGTTCTTGGTGGACAGCTCGAGGTAGAAGTCGTCGAGGCCGTAGTCCTTGAGCAGGTTCAGCACGAACTGCAGCGTGGTGGTCAGCTCGTCGCGCATCTGCTCACGGGTGCAGTAGATGTGAGCGTCGTCCTGGGTCATGCCGCGCACGCGGGTCAGGCCGTGGATGACGCCGGACTTCTCGTAGCGGTAGACCGAGCCGAATTCGAAGAGCCGCAACGGCAATTCACGGTACGAGCGTCCGCGAGCACGGAAGATCAGGTTGTGCATCGGGCAGTTCATCGGCTTGAGGTAGTAGTCCTGGCCCGGCTTGCGCACGGTGCCGTCCTCGTTCAGTTCCTCGTCGACGTGCATCGCCGGGAACATGCCGTCGCGGTACCAGTCGAGGTGACCGGAAACCTCGTACAGATGCCCCTTGGTGATGTGCGGAGTGTTGACGAACTCGTAGCCCGCCTCGATGTGGCGGCTGCGCGAGTAGTTCTCCATCTCGGTGCGGATGATGCCGCCCTTGGGATGGAACACCGGCAGACCCGAACCGAGCTCGTCGGGGAAGCTGAAGAGGTCCAGTTCGGTACCGAGCTTGCGGTGATCACGACGCTCGGCCTCGGCGAGCAGTTCGAGGTATTCGTCCTGAGCCTCGGTGGACTCCCACGCGGTGCCGTAGACACGCTGAAGATCGGCGTTGTCCTGGTTGCCACGCCAGTAGGCGGCGGAGCTTCGGGTCAACTTGAAGGCCGGGATGTGCTTGGTGGTCGGAATGTGCGGGCCGCGGCACAGATCGGACCAGATCTTGTCGCCGGTACGAGGATCGAGATTGTCGTAGATGGTCAGCTCGTTGCCGCCCACCTCCATGATCTCGGGATCGTCGATACCGGACTTGTCGTCGATCAATTCGAGCTTGAACGGCTCGTCGGCCAACTCGACCCGAGCGTCCTCGATCGAATCGACCACTCGACGCGAAAAGCGCTGTGATCCCTTGATGATCTGCTTCATACGCTTTTCGAGCTTGGCCAGATCTTCCGGAGTGAACGGGCGGTCCACCGCGAAGTCGTAGTAGAAGCCGTCCTTGATCGGCGGACCGATGCCGAGCTTCGCGTCGGGGAATTCTTTCTGAACCGCCTGCGCGAGGACGTGGGCCGCGGAGTGCCGGATGACGCTGCGGCCGTCCTCGGTGGATGCTGCCACCGGCTCGACGTCGACATCGACCTCAGGTGTCCACGACAGATCCTTGAGCGTTCCCTCGCCATCGCGGACAACGACGATCACGTCGGGCCCCTTCGTGGGGTATCCGGCTTCGCGCACTGCAGTCCCGGCGGTCGTCCCCGCGGGCACCCGAAGTGGGGCGGCTGAGTGCTCTGGCGCGGGACTGGTCACGGCGATGTGCTCCTAAAGGTATTGCGACAAGTTAGACAGGCGTCGTACCCACTGCGAGCACGCGCACGATCATGTTATCGGCCCTACCGACATGGTGAGACAACCGAGTGAAGGAAACCGGGCCGCGTTCAACTCACAGCGGCGACTCGAGCCACGAGTAGTCCAGGCCCACCCATGTCCCGATCAGGCCGAAAGTGCCGAGCACCCACAAAGTCGCCAAGACGATCACTGTGGTGAACAGAACGCCCAACCCTTTGACGAACAGCGACTGCTTGCCGAACCATTCCATGAACCGGTCGTATCGAGCCTTCGCGAAATGAAGGAGTCGATGTGCCCACGCGAACTCCGACGCCAGGATGCCGAGGCCGGCGAAAACGATGAGCCAACCGGGCCCGGGGTACGGAATAGCCACGATGCCGGCGGCGAACACGATCGTGCCCACGACTCCGACACCGATGCGGTACGCAAGATTGAGGGTGGGCCGCGCGGCGATTCCCGCGCGCCACCGCTCCCAGCGGGACTCTGCGTCCTGGAAGACGGACAGGTCTGAATCGTCGACGGAAGAATCGACCTTTTCGGTACTCAAAGCAGTCACCTTTTCGGTCGCGAAATGTCTCTTCGACCAGGCTACCGAAATCGTCGCCCGGCGACCTGCGACGACGGTCTGCATCCCGAAATAACCGTGCCCTCGAACAGCTGTGCCCTCGACCAGCTGTGCTCTCAAACGACTAAAGGCGTCCCCGATGATCGGGAACGCCTTCAGTGTTTTTCTGTGGTCCCGGCTGGGATCGAACCAGATGTGATATACCTGCTCGGAGAAGCTAACTATATGGTCAGAGGCACCGAGGAGTGCCACACCGTGCCAAGATATGCCAACTTCTGACACTCTAGGGCCCACGTAGGGCCCACGAAATCAAGGAAAACAGCTGCATGGCCAGAAAAGTCTTCGGACGCATTGAAAAGTTGCCGTCAGGCCGGCACCGAGCCCGCCACCCCGACCCCACTCCGGGGAGCGCGGAGCGCATCCCGGCACCCAGCACGTTCAGCACCAAAGGCGCGGCACAGACCTGGCTGAACACGCAGCAGGACGCAATCGCCGGGGGCACCTGGGTACACCCAGATGACGCTGCCGTGACACAGCAGGCCACTCAGGCCGAGAAGGCTCGTAAAGCTGTCGCGTTCGGTGTGTACGCCGAGAAATGGGTCGCCACCAGGACCAATAGCAAGGGCGAGCCGCTACGCCCCCGCACCCGCAAGGAATACGAGCGGATGCTTGGCACAACCGGATCGCTATTCCATTGGTCGGCAACACCCATCAACGAAATACGCCCCGACGCAGTCCGCGAGTGGCGATCTGAACTACTCGCAACTGGAAAGGCCACGGCCACCGCGAGGGCCTACGACTTAATGAAATCGATATTGAAAACAGCCGTAGAAGACGGCCTGATAAGCGCAAACCCATGCAAAATCAAGGGCGGCTCGCTTACCACCACGGGGAAGTCCACAACACCGCCGACCGAGGTCGAGCTGGACATCGTCATCGAAAAGATCGTGCCGAAGTACAAACCATTCGTGATCATCGCCGCCGCCGGTGGCCTGCGATTCGGCGAGGTAATCGGCCTGACCAGCGACGACGTGGCCGTGGAGCGCGACGACGACGACGAGGTGGACGCGGTGCGTATCGCTGTCGTGCGCAGCATCGTCGAAGGCAACGGCATCGCCAAGGTAGCCGGACCTCCGAAGAGCGCCGCAGGGCGACGAATCATCGCAATTTTCGGCCACGACGCCCGGATCGTGGCCGCCCACGTCGAATCCGTGAAACCGGGCGCACTGCTGTGGACAGACCGTAGCGGTGGTTACGTGTCACAAAGCACAGTGAATAACCACTGGAGAAAGGCTCGGGCAGCAGCAGGCCGCTCCGACTTGGCGTTTCACTCGCTACGCCACTATGCAGGAACTCGCTACGCGCAGACCGGCGCGACGGTGGCCGAAACTATGGCGCGGCTGGGACACAGCAGCGTCAAGGCCGCGATGCGCTACCAGCATGCCGGCACCCGTGACGACGAACTCGCCAGGCGCGCTTCACGCCGGTAACACCGGCCACCACCCCGCAAGGGGATTCTCAAGACAAAAAGCAAAGGAGGAGCGTGCCGAGATGACCGGTCATGAATCGTCGAAAACACGATGCTGCACAGGCAATCCGACATAGATTTTCGACTCGGGTCATCGACGACCTATGATCGACCTGCGTAAATGCAGTGGTCGCTCGAGCGTCGTAGACCGATCGATTTTCGAAACCTAAGCGGTCCGGCCACAGGCACTCCGTTACCGCCGAATAGCGGTAGCAATAGGCCCTAAACACGGTCTCCGAAGACGCTGAGTACCGCACGGCCAATTCTCTAGCAGCGGCAAACAACCAGGGCGACACTTCAGTTTTCAAGCACAAGTGGGCCGAACCCATCTTCAACCGGTCATATCGGCTGAGAACCGGCCAGGAACGGCTACGATCGATCAGTTGATGTGGCCGCTCAAGTGCTGATTGGAGGTTCTAACGTGGCTGAGCCCTGGCTGTCCGCCGACGACATCGCCGCCCACCTTGGAATCACGAAGGACACGGTTTACGTATGGATCGCGGAGAAGGCTATGCCTGCCCACAAACTCGGTCGTCTCTGGAAGTTCCAAGCGAGCGAGGTCGACAACTGGGTTCGAAGTGGTGGCGCGGCAACGTCGAGTGAAGATGAAAAGATCGGCTGATACCTAGAAATGTCAGTAGGGCGACCTAGTCTGATCCACTTGTTCGAACCTGGAAGGGAGGTGCCGCGTGAGTGAGAAGTCTGCTCCGACGACGCGTTACGCGCTCTCATTCACTAGCGGTGCCCTCCTCGGCCGCGAAGCGGTCATTGTCGCGCCTTTGTATGTGCGCGAACGCGATTGGTCGATGGTGCGCGCGATCATCGAGCGGGACAACCTCCTGCAAGCCCGCACATCGGCGTCGAGCCGACGTTTCGCGCGCGAAATAGTCCAACGACTCGGCATGCTCACCGACGCTGAGATCGAATTGCTAGTCAATGCGACTGCTACTGAGCGCGGACACCTCTTGTGGGCGGCTGCCTGCCGACGCTACGAACTGATCGGCGAGTTTGCCGAGGAGGTTGTGCGCGAGCGGTTCCTCCTGCTGGCATCCATGCTCACGTATGAGGACTTCGACAGCTTCCTGCGAGGTAAGTCGCTGTGGCATCCCGAGTTGGCTGAGCTCAAGGATTCAACACTGCACAGACTCCGCTCGAATGTGTTTCGGATGTTGAACGAGGCGGGCCTGTTGTCCGATGGCGGTCAGCTACTCCCGGTAGTGCTGTCGCAGCAGGTGGCCAGCGCCTTGTCCGACCGTTGTCCGAGTGACCTGCGGTTCTTCCCTACCCATGATGACGCGACGAGGGGATTCGAGCGGTGACTCCCACCGAATTTTCAAGGCAAGAGGAGCACGTGTTTGCCGTGCTCAGAGGGAAACGTTTCCTCCAGATGGAGGGCCTGAGCAACGAGGTTCCGTTCTTCATCTATCCCTACAGCCCAGAGAACGCCCTTGCGGTCGCCGGGTCCACGCGCCGCATCCAGAATCGGCTACGCAACGAGGGTGTCGAGGTACTTGAGATCAACCTCTATGACCTGTCGGTGGAGGTCCTCAAGGAGCGCGGGGTCTGGGACCGCCTGCTCGCGCTGGAACCGGAGCAGGACAAGGACGACTTCCGTGAGCTGCTTCAGGGGATGCTCGATCCGCAGCTGCACCTCGCGCCCGCGATCCGCGCCAAACTGGCCGAAAGCGACTTCGACATTTTCTTTCTCACCGGTATTGGCGAGGTCTTTCCGTATATCCGCTCGCATAATGTGCTCAACAACTTGCAGAGCGTCGTGACGGGCAAGCCGATGCTTATGTATTTCCCTGGACGTTACGAACAATCCGACACGTTGGGGTCTTCGCTCGTGCTGTTCGGGCGACTCAAAGATGACCAGTACTACCGAGCCAAGAACATCTTGGAACAGGAGGCTTGACTCGATGAAGCTGAACGAGATCTTCGCCAAGGACGTCCAACGCCCGATCGAAGGCGTCATCAAAGCAGATGACACTGCACATCTGGGTATCGAGGTCGACGAGTACGTCCTGACCAACGAGGCGGCCAAGGGCCTGGAACTTCTGCTCGAGGCGTACACGAACTACACCAACGCCAATGGCGTGTGGATCTCGGGTTTCTTCGGGTCTGGTAAGTCTCACTTGCTCAAGATGCTCGCCCATTTGCTCGGTGATGTGGAGGGTCAGGACTTCTCGCGTGAGCAGGTAGCGGCGAGCTTCCGCTCCAAGGCGGAGGGCGGGTTCCTGCCCGGCTCGTTAACCAAGGCGGAGCGCATCCCGGCCAAGAGCCTGCTGTTCAATATCGATCAGAAGGCAACCGTGATTTCGAAGGATCAGAGCGATGCCTTGTTAAAGGTGTTCGTCAAGGTTTTCGACGAAAGCCGCGGCTACTACGGAAACCAGGGTCACGTCGCCCGATTCGAACGGGACTTGGACAACCGAGGTCAGTACGAGTCGTTCAAATCCACGTACGCGCGGATCGCGGGACGCGACTGGCTGCAGGGCCGTGAGGAGGGTGTACTCGAGGAGATCAATGTCGCCAAGGCGTACGCCGAGATCAGCGGTCAGTCCGAGGGAACTCCGTCGAACATCCTTACCAAGTACCGCAATGAGTACTCGGTGTCGATCGAGAATTTCGCCGACGAGATCAAGACATGGCTCGATCGTCAGGAGCCGGGCTTCCGGTTGAATTTCTACGTCGACGAAGTCGGCCAGTTCATAGGCTCGAATACGCACTTGATGCTGAACCTTCAGACGATCGCGGAGTCGTTGAATACCAAGTGTCAGGGCCGGGCGTGGGTGTTCGTCACCTCGCAGGAGGACATGGACAAAATCGTCGGTGACCGCACCAAACAGCAGGGCAATGACTTCTCCAAGATTCAGGCCCGCTTCGCCACTCGCGTCAAGCTCACCAGTGCAGACGTCGAGGAAGTCATCCGTAAGCGGCTGTTGGAGAAGAATGAGGTGGGCGAGTCCGCCCTGCAGGCGATCTACGCTGCCGAGTCGGCCAACTTCAAGACTCTGTTCGACTTCGTCGACGGTGCGAAAACTTACCGTAACTACACCGACGAGATGCACTTCGTCGGTACATACCCGTTCGTCAGTTACCAGTTCCCGCTCTTCCAAGCGGCGATCGAAGGTATCTCGGACCACAACGTGTTCGAGGGCCGCAACAGCTCGGTTGGCGAGCGCTCTATGCTCGGGGTCGTCCAGCAGGTCGCCAAGGATATCGGCAATGTCGAGGTGGGGCGCCTCGCGACGTTTGACCATATGTTCGCGGGCATCCGCGCCTCGTTGAAATCTTCGGCGCAGCGCGCCATTGACCGTTCACAGAGGGATCTCCCCGATCCTGAATCGGATATTACGAAACTTGCCGTGCGCCTTCTCAAGGCGATGTTCCTGGTCAAGTACGTCGAGGGCTTCCATGCCACCCCACGCAACCTCACTGTCCTGGTCTACGACAGGTTCGGACTCGATCTTCCTGTTCTGTCCAAGCAGGTCCAGGAGGCCCTGACGTTGTTGGAGACGCAGACGTATGTCCAGCGAAACGGCAACGTCTACTCGTACCTGACCAATGAAGAACAGGTCATCGAAGAAGAGATCAAGAACGTCGACATCGACGCTTCCGAAGTCAGCGGTCGCCTGTCCAAGATCCTGTCGGGCGATGTCATTCGCACCTACAAACTGCGATACGCCAAAAACGGGCAGGACTTTACATTCGGTTACAAACTCGACGACCAAGTGCATGGTCCGCAGCGCGAGCTGACAGTGCACTTCATCACTCCGGAGTACCCGTTCGAGCCCGAAGAGATCCGGATGCACAGCGCGGGCAAGGACGAGTTGCGGGTTATCCTCGAGCCCGACGAACGTGTCTTACCGGATGTGCGGTTGCTGATCAAGACCGAAAAATACACCAAACGCAAGCAGACGACGTCGCTCTCGGCGATCGAGGACCAGATTCTGCGCTCGAAAGCGACGCACAACGTCGAACGCGAGAAAGAGCTGGTCGAGCGTATCCGCCGTGCCATCGGTAAGGCGGAACTCGTCATCAATGCCGCTGATGTGACCTCCACGTCGCAGGACGCCGTTGCCCGTGTGACCGACGGTTTTCAGAACCTCGTCAGCCGAACCTATACCCAGCTCAAACTGCTCGGCGGATCCACTTACAGCGAGCAGCAAGTCGCCGCGTTCGCGAATCCCGATCAGCAGAGTCTGATCGACGATCCATTCCTGTCGACGCTCTCTGCCCCCGGAGACGAGGTGCTGTCGTACGTGCTGCAGCGCGACCGACTCGGTGAGCAGGTGACCGTGAAAACGATCGTGGATGCGTTCCAGTCCAAGCCTTACGGCTGGGACGCCACCTCGATCGAGGTGGTCACTGCCTGGCTTGTGGGCACCTCGAAGGTCACCATCATCGTCGACGGCAACGCCCTCAAACGCGCCGAAGTCGCTGCAGTGCTGCGTAACACACACAAACGCTCGCATGCAGTAGTCGCCCCGCAGAAGATTTTCGACGAGCGCAAGGTCACGGATTTCCGCAAGTTCTGTACCGACTTCTTCGACGAGGCAATCGCACCGAAAGACCCGCTGGAGCTGGCCCGGCACGGCAGCGACAAGTTGCGCGCAAAGTTCTACGAGCTGAATGCACGAATGGATGGGTCGAAGTATCCGTTCGTGGAGCAGTTGTCGGCCCCGATCGCACTACTCGAACAATCAGTAAACAAGCCGGATGAGTGGTACCTAACCGAATTCGCGCTTGGTGACGAGCTACTCGACGCCAAAGAATCCGTGATCGACCCGATTCAGTCATTCCTCAGCGGTGGTCAGCATGAAATCTACGACACCGCAGTCGCCTTGCTCACTGCGAACGCGAACAATCTCAGTTACCTACCTGATGGCAGCGACAGCGATGTTAAACGTCTGCTCGACGACCCCAACGGCTTCCGTGGTAATCGTATGACTCAGCTCAAGCAAGCCGCGGGAGCTCTCGGCCGACAGATCGATGAAGCCCTCGCAGCGAACCGTGCGACGGTCATCGAGAGTATCGGTGGCCGGAAATCCAAGGTTCTCGGCAGCAGCTATTACGAGAATTCCTCAGAAGACGCACGCCAGCGGGCCGTGTATGAGATCGATCAAATCGTCGACCGTGTCCAGCAGGAAACGCAGATCGCTCTAGTCCGTGAGGTGGGAAACACCTTCGAAGAGAAGACCTATCCCGCACTACTCGATCAACTCGCATCCTCTACACGCCCAACAGGCGGAGAAAATGATCCCGAGCCTGCACCTGCCAAACAGACCGTCTCGGTCAAGACGATCACGGCACTCGGCGTTCACGGCGTTCTCGAGACCTCTGCAGATATCGACAATTATCTTGACGCACTCCGTATCGCTCTGGTGTCCACGCTCAACGATGGAAAGCGAATCGCACTCTGATGGAAACCGCTCCGCTGAAGTCCTTCGCCACTTGGGCACGCACCACACTCATCTCTGAGGTCACGGCCCGCATCGCAGTAGTGCTCGCGCCTGGATCGTCCGCGCGGGTGGAGCGATCAAACGTAGTCACAACACTGGAAAAAGTCATTCAATCTGCGGGCGGCGGCGAGCTGGGTCGCGCCTCTGTCGCAGACATGGTGGCATATACCTGGTTCAACCGCATCATCGCGCTGCGATTCATGGACGCCAACAGTTATACCGGTATCGGTATCGTCTCACCTGAACGAGGCCGCGACAGCGGTCAGCCGGAAATCCTTGCTGAAGCCAAGCGAGGGAACATCGATAGCTCGGTCGTCAGCAACCAGCACACCGTAGAGACTGTGACGAACCTGCTCAACGGCACGCGCCGCAGCGAAGACCCACAGGGTGAGGCCTTCTCACTGCTGCTCGCGAACTACTGTCGGTTCTGGAATCGCTCTATGCCGTTCATGTTCGAACGCGACGGTGATTTCACTGAGTTGCTGATGCCCGGGAATCTGCTCGCCGACGACTCGGTGATGGCCAGCGCAGTGACGGTACTCACCGAAGAGGTCTGCAAGGACGTCGAGGTGATCGGCTGGTTATACCAGTTCTATATCTCCGAGCGTAAGGACGAAGTTTTCGCGGGGTTCAAGAAGAACAAGAAGGCCGGCGCCGCCGAGATCCCTGCCGCCACACAACTCTTCACACCTGACTGGATTGTCCGCTACGTCGTCGAGAACTCCCTCGGACGCCTCTGGTTGCTCAACCGGCCTACGTCCCGGATCGCCGACCAAATGAAGTATTACATCGCTCCTGTCGACGAAGAGATCGACTTCCTGAAGATCTCCAGCCCTGAAGACTTGAAGATCATTGACCCCGCATGTGGCTCCGGCCACATGCTCACTTACGCATTCGACCTTCTCTACGCGATCTATGACGAAGAAGGAACTGATCCTGCCGACATCCCCGGGTTGATCCTCGCCAACAACCTTTTTGGTACTGAGATCGATCCGCGCGCGGGGGCCTTGGCCGCATTCGCACTTACCATGAAGGCCCGCTCGTACCAGCGCACGTTCTTCACCAAGCAAGTTAAGCCGAACATTTGTGTAATAAAGTCGATATCCTTCTCACCGGCCGAACTTGGCACACTTGCAATCCCCGGTGGCGACCCCGCTGATGAGGAGGCGTTCTGGAACCAGTTCCAATACGCAGACATTTTAGGGTCACTCATCCAGCCAGAAGAGAAATTAATAGGGGCGCTCAAGCGGCACATAAACACACAGGAGGAGACCTATAAAGGACGATTAGTGGGGGATATCTACGCACGCGCCACTCAGGCATTGACTCAAGCCGAATATTTATCGTCTGGATATCATGTAGCCGTCGCAAATCCACCGTACATGGGCCGCAAGAACATGAACAATATTCTCGCCGCGTTTGCAGGTCAAAAATATCCAGATACCAAGACTGACCTATTTTCGATGTTTATCGAGCGATGCTGCAATTTATGTCTAGATCGGGGACAACTTGGATTCATGACCCCTTTTGTGTGGATGTTCATCTCATCGTACAACAAACTGAGGCAGAAACTTACTCAACATGCCACGATCACAAGCCTAATTCAGCTAGAATATTCTGGATTCGAAGGTGCCACTGTACCAATCTGCACTTTCACAATCGAGAATTCAGCACATCCTGGATACAGTGGAAGCTACATAAAACTTTCAGATTTTGTTGGATCAGAATTACAGAAACCGAAAGCTCTGGAAGCCATACAGAATCCAGATGTAAACTGGTTCTATCGAGCAAAGTCTCAGGATTACGAAAATATCCCTGGTACACCGATCGCATACTCACTGCCAAAAAACGCAATTCGCGCATACAGAGAATTTGACAATTTCGGAAGCCATTCCTACGGGCAACCGGGACTTCAAACCAGCGACAACGCTAGATTTGTGCGTCTTTGGCATGAGGTCGATACATGCAGTTTCAACTACAGAGCCCTGTCGTCCAGAGAAGCACAATCATCAAGAGCGCGATGGTTTCCATTGGTTAAGGGCGGTGAATTCAGGAAGTGGTACGGAAATCTTGAGTACGTTGTAGACTGGGAGGATTCTGGTGCCAGAATCAAGGATTCGATAAACAAAAATATCCATATCTAAACGGAAATATCGACTATGTCGTAAAGGATAGAGGGTACTTTTTCCGTCCATCTATAAATTACAACAAATAACATCTGGGCGTTTCACAGCAAGATATGCTCCCGCCGGCACAATCTTCGACGTGGCCGGTTCCGCAGTGTTTCCGTATGGTAATCCGATGCTTGCGCTTGCCTTTCTGGGATCAAAAACAGGCGACTTCTTCGTCCGCGCCCAGAATCCGACACTAAATGTTCAATCAGGCGACATAGCGCGACTACCTTACCCAGAATCTGCACTTACCTCCAGAGCTGCCACCCTGACGACTTTGGTCCAGAATGCAATTGACATCTCCCGAAGAGACTGGGATTCGGCAGAGACCGCTTGGGAATTCACGTGCTCACCGCTCGTCCACTCGTACAGCGCGCAGGTTCCTCTCGGTAATCGCGTTAGTTCAGTAATCGAGAACATCCAAGGAGAACACGTAAGGCTTTCCGAAGTTGAGACGCTGATCAACTATGAAGTTGCAAAAGCCTACGGGCTTGACCAGGATATTAATCCATACGTCTCACCCGAAGAAGTGACTCTTCGTCCAAATAATAAGAACTTGATCGTTCGAGATCTAGTTTCATATGCTATCGGCTGCATGTTCGGTCGTTACAGCATTGATGAGCCGGGTCTGATTCTCGCGAATCATGGTGACACCCTCCAGAATTACCTGGCGAAAATACCGGATCCATCGTTCATGCCCGATGCGGACAACGTGATTCCGATCATCGATAGCGACTGGTTCGAAGACGACATCGTGGCACTATTCCGCCAGTTTCTAAGAGTGGCGTTCGGAAACCAGCACTTCGAGGAGAACCTACGGTTCATCACCGAGGCTCTCGGCGTTAAGAACTTGCGCGACTACTTCGTGAAGTCGTTCTTCAAAGATCACGTACAACGGTACAAGAAACGCCCGATCTACTGGCTGTTCTCGAGCCCGAAGGGATCGTTCAGCGCCCTCATATATATGCACCGCTACACGACATCCACGGTCTCGACCGTACTGAACGAGTACCTGCGCGAGTTTAAGGCGAAATTGGAGGCGAGCCGCCAGCACCACCAACGCCTCGCCGCGGGCACCTGCACTGCGCGGGAGAAGGCTACCTCGCAGAAGGAGGCCGATCGTCTGCGGAAAGTGCTTCTCGAACTCGACGAGTACGAGCACGATGTGTTGTATCCGCTGGCGACCCAGCAAATACAGATCGACCTCAGCGACGGTGTGAAGGCGAACTATCCGAAGTTCGGCAACGCGCTAAAGAAGATTCCCGGTCTCGAGGCCAAAGATGACTGAGACCTCCTCCATCCAGAAGCACCTTGAGCGCCGGTTCCAGAGACACCGGGTGGTGTTCTGGCACGATCCCGAAGACGAGTACGCCGCCGATCTAGACGCACTCGGGCTAGACGGGGTCGAAATCATTCGTGTCACGAACAACGAATTCGCGGTGAAGAACCAGCTGCTGCATGTGGAACCTGATACGAAGTTCCTCGTCTACCGTTCAGGCGTCGTACCGACTGGGATCGGCAACTGGTTGCTCGACCTCGAGCTCGCCTACGGGATCTTCACCGCAGACCGAACGTCACTGGTGCAACAGGAACTCGGCCTCACCAGCGAAGGCATCACCGAAGTGGTGCAGGCGCACGAGAAATTCTTCCAGACAGCCAAGCGAGTGCAGAGCCTCAAGGCACTCCTCGCTACAGACGACGACGTTCTGTTGCTGCAGGCCAAGATGTCAGCTGTCGTGCTCGGGCAACGGGACCACAGCCTGCAGGAGATCACCCGCACCCTGCTGATCGAGAACGCCGATCGCACGGACACCAAGTTCCGTGCCCTCACCGACTACAACCTCTCCAACTTCTACTGGCAAGGCGCTTCATCCTTCTACGGCTACACGTCGCCGAACCCGAGTATCGACGACTTCGTACTGTGGATCTTCCGGCAAGCAATCTCCGGGTTCATATCAGAACGCCCCAGCGGACTACGGGAAATCCAAATCATCTTCAGCAGCCTGCGTTACGACGTCCGCAGCGAAAAAGCGATGACCACACTCGCTAAACGAGCAGCTCGTGACCTGGATTACGCGAGCACGATCGTTGACCTCGACTTCCGAGATCTGTTGAGCAACGACCTCTTCGAAGACGTCGACCAGAAGATCATCAGCGACCTTGCACGTGCCGTCGCCGACCGCACCATCACAGCCCGCGAGGTCGCCGAAACTATCCGTAGCCGCCAGAGCAGTGTCTGGATCAACGAGTACCGCAAGCTATACACGGCGATCGGTAGCGCTTCCGATCTGCTAGCCGCACTCGACGCGCTCAATGTGTCGATGCAGTCGTTCGACGAGGGGTTGGATCGGTATCGGAAGGACTGGTTCCGCATTGACCAGCTCTACCGGCAGTTCACCTATGCAGCCCGTACTGCAGAGCACACCGGTCCGCTAGAAACGCTGCGGGCGCAGGTCGAGAACTTTTATGCGAACAAATTCCTGCATACCCTCGGTTCTGCATGGCAGCAGCAGGTCGATAGTGTCGACCGATGGCGCTCCTCCATCCTCTGTTCGCAGACGTCGTTTTTTACCGACCACGTCAAGCCCATCACGCGGGACGGCCGGCGTAAAGCTGTCGTCATCATCTCCGACGCCATGCGTTACGAGGTTGCCGACGAGCTTGGCTCGCGTATTCGTCAGGAGAATCGATTCGACGCGACCCTAGACGCCGTTCTGGGTGTACTGCCGAGCTACACCCAGCTTGGGATGGCTGCGCTCTTGCCGCACAGCACGATCGGGCATTCAGGTAAAGGCGACCTCGCCGATGTGGACGGTCAGCCTACTTCCGGAACTGCCAACCGCAGCAAGATCCTCGCGGGCGTGCAAGGAACGTCGATTCTCGCGGAAGACCTGCTCAGTATGACCCGCGACGAGATTCGTGAGCTCTACCAACAGCACCAGGTGCTGTACATCTACCACAATCGAATCGACGCTACCGGCGACAAGCAAGGCACCGAGCGGCAGGTATTCGAGGCCGTAGAGAAGACCTTGGACGAGCTTGTCGATCTGGTCAAGCGCCTGACCAACGCCAACGCCACCAATATCCTCGTGACAGCCGACCACGGCTTCCTCTTCCAGGACTCCGCGCTCGACGACACCGGCTACCTGTCAGTGGCACCCCAAGGCGACGACATCGCGATCCAAGCGCGCCGGTACGTACTGGGCACAGGTCTCAAGCCCGATCCCGCGTTCACGACGTTCACCTCCGCCCAACTCGGGCTCACCAGCGACTACGAAGTGCAGATCCCGAAGTCGATCCATCGACTGCGACTCAAGGGTTCCGGCGCCCGTTTCGTCCACGGTGGGGCGAGCCTTCAGGAGATCGTCGTGCCAGTGCTCGCCATCAAGAAAAAACGGAAGAGCGATACGCGGCTGGTCAACGTCGAAATCTTGCCGGAGTCGGACAAGATCACCACCGGACAGCTAGTCGTCAAACTCTTCCAGTCCGATCCGGTCACCGAAAAAATCCAGACGCGAACCGTGCGCGCTGGCCTCTACGTCGGCGAAACCCTCATCTCGGAACACGTGCCTCTGGTGTTCGATCAGGAGTCGACCGACAAACGCGACCGGTATCAGAGCGCTGTCATGTTTCTGAGCCTGGACGCGAACGACTACAACAATCGGACGGCGGAGTTCCGGTTGGAAGAGCAGATCACCAATACGAACCAGTGGCGCGTCTATGCAAAGGCGATGTATAAGCTCAAACGTTCATTCGCCTCGGACTTCGACTTCTAAGGACCACGCAAACCATGACCGAAGTGAGTGAGACCTCCTACGAAGCTCCTGTCGACAGTCGGCCGGTGCAGAGCGAGCTGGATCGCAAGATCAACCGTCTCTTCCCTGGTGTCGTCGTCCGTAAGGACTTGGTCAAGACGGTCAAGGGCAATGCCATCGTGCCCTCCTATGTTCTGGAGTATCTACTCGGCCAGTACGCGGCCTCCGACGACGAGGCCACCATCCAGGCAGGCATCGACACGGTACGCAAGATCCTGGCCGACCACTACGTGCACCGGAACCAATCCGAGCTGGTGAAGTCCACGATCCGCGAACGCGGTCGGCACCGGATCATCGACAAGGTCACCGCCACACTCAACGAAAAGGCGGACGTCTACGAAGCCGAGTTCACCAACCTCGGCATCAAGGGTGTGCTCGTCGATCCGTCCACCATCAAAGCGCACCCCAAATTGCTTGTCGGCGGGGTCTGGTGCATCTGCGATATCGAGTACTTCCATAGCGATGACTCACGTGTCGTGCCATGGATCCTGGGATCGATCAAACCCATCCAATTGTCGAACTTCGACTTCGAAGGGTATTTAGCGGCTCGGCGGGAATTCACCACCGACGAATGGATCGACCTGCTCGTACAGTCCATCGGGTTCAACCCCGAGCTATTCGGACGACGAGCCAAGCTCATCCAGCTCGTGCGACTCATCCCGTTCGTCGAACGCAATTACAACCTCGTCGAACTCGGCCCCAAGGGAACCGGCAAGTCGCACATCTATTCGGAGTTTTCACCACACGGCATGCTCATCTCCGGTGGTGAAGTCACGGTCCCGAAATTGTTCGTCAACAACGCCAACGGGCGTATTGGTCTCGTCGGGTACTGGGATGTCGTCGCCTTCGACGAATTTGCGGGTAAGAAGAAACGCACCGACAAGGCCCTCGTCGACATCATGAAGAACTACATGGCGAACAGGTCCTTTTCGCGTGGCATCGAGACGCTCGGCGCCGAAGCCTCGATGGTGTTCGTCGGCAACACTTCCCACACCGTGCCCTACATGCTCAAACACTCGGACCTGTTCGATGAGCTGCCTGAGAGCTACCACGACTCCGCTTACCTCGACCGCCTCCACCACTACATTCCAGGCTGGGAAGTCGACACCATCCGCGGTGAGATGTTCTCCGACGGGTACGGGTTCGTCGTCGATTACATCGCCGAGGTGCTCAGATCAATGCGTTCGGCAGACTACTCGGACCGGTACCAGCCGCACTTCACACTCTCATCCGACATCTCCACCCGCGACAGCGACGGCGTCCACAAGACGTTCTCCGGCCTTATGAAGATCCTCTACCCACACGGGGAGGCACATCCAGAGGAAATTGAGGAGATCCTTCGGTTTGCGATCGAGGGTCGCAAGCGCGTGAAAGACCAGATCCTGCGCATGGACTCGACGATGGTTGACGTCAAGTTCGGATATACCGACACCAGCGGAGCATGGCACCCTGTCTCAACTCTCGAAGAGGACGAGTACCCGACTTACTACCACCGTGAGCACCACGACGTTACCGAGACGACTGACGACACGCGTGGACTCACAGTAGGTACCCCAACGTCCGCAACGAAGGTCGAAACACCACCTGAAGCCGAGCCGCCGGCGGAGGCTCCACTGTTCGCCGGATACCGTGAGTTCCAGGAAAATCAACGCGGCGTCTCGTTCGACACACTCCTCGTCCCATACCTGCGCGGAGCCGGGAAGATCACCATCACCGATCCCTACATTCGTCAGTTCCACCAAGCCCGCAACCTCATGGAACTCATCGAAGGGATCGCGAACGTCAAAGATCCTGCCGACGAGGTACACATCAAACTCGTCACCGCCGAAAACCGCGACGGCGACGGCGACAAGCTGCGCAAGCAACTCGAGTACCTCGTGAAGATTAAACAGGGAGCCCTAGCCGGGGGCATCCACTTCGATGTCGCATTCGACGGAGCGATCCATGACCGCTCGATCGTCACCGACACCGGCTGGAAGATTCTGCTTGGTCGCGGACTCGACATCTTCCAGTACGTGACCGGTGACGTATTCGACCTTGCCACCAAACTCCAGGAGTATCGGCAGGTCAAAGCATTTGGGGTGACCTACATCCGCGATGTCAGTGATCGGCCTCGATAGTTCCATATCGCCAAGCAAAAAATATTGCCTCGTACGTGTTCTGGGATCCGGTCCTACACCGTCGATGCGACCAATCCTTTGAACGGACAGCCGGTCTCGTATCTGAAGGTCACCGATCTCGAAGAACTCAAAGGCAAGACGATCGGGACTGGCACGTATCGAGTCCTGGCCGAGAACCTTCGAGGATCGACGTACGTGCTCAAGCTCGGCGGCTCACCGTGTGAGGCACCGGTTGTAGTTACCGCCTGGACGAAGGGGGTTGAAGCAGGCCCGTTGGGAGAGTTCGGGTATAGCGTGCTCGTCGAGGGCAACGGCGCGCTCACCGGCCCGGCATAACGGGACCGCCATGAGTACTGCCGTTGTCAGGCTCATCTTGGAAATCGTAGCGCCGATGCTCACGCTCGGGACCACCTATTTCTCAGCGAAACTCGCCGACCGTGATGATCGGTGCCCAAGTGGTAGGGATGTAGTCGCGGTGCGGTGAGGCCCAACCCACGTTGTGGATCGGGCCTCACCGCGTTAATCACCAGATCGAGGCATAAAGCGCTGGGTTCCCCATGAGACGAGAACCCAGCTATTCATCTCGGGGATGTATTGCGCCTTTGCTTGCATTCCCGCTAGACGCACGTGGATCATCGAACTCCACATCATCACCGCCGATGCCGCCGAAATGTTGGCGCCACCTGACTGCGTGAGAACGCCGCCACTTATCGCCGCGAGTCACAAGCATTCACCCCCGTCGCAGGGCTCGACAGCACGAGCGATCTTGTTCAACAAACAGTCGTATAGCGAGATAATCTGAGCGTGTCAGGCATTTCGGGCGCGACGCGGCCGGGTCGTGTTCAATAAACCGTTCAATAACAGCAGGTGCCGATAACAATTTCCGAACACGTTTCCTGAACCGCTATCGGTCTCCGGTGACTCTCGTTACGAGCAGGACATTGCCCGCATGCACGACGCGCTCGACGGCATCTGGGTCAACCTCTTCGGGGAGAAGTTCTTAGCAGGCGCAGCGTTGACGACCCGGCGCTCCTGAAGACGACCCTGGACTACCTGTGCCCTCACGACCTACAGATCGTGCGGAAGTCGAAGGCTCGGCCACAACCTACTGGAGGGCCCGGTCGTGCTGACCGAACTGTTATTTCCTGTTCGGTGTCCGTAAGCCGGTGGCCAAGCGGGCGGCCCCGATGTACCAGTCCGGACGTCGAACTCCCAGGCCGCAACGTGCCGTTTAACCCGCCCGCAAAAAGCCCGATGAAGGCCCGGAAACCGCTACACTCGACTCGTGAGAATCGGCTACGCGCGTGTATCCACCGCGCAGCAGGACCTGACCGCACAGATCGACGGACTCGGCGCGCTCGGTGTCGAGTCCGACAATGTGTACACCGACCACGGCCTCACCGGCCGCAATCGCCAGCGCCCCGGGCTCGACTCAGCGATCCGTGCCGTTCGGGCCGGCGACATCCTCGTGGTCACCAAACTCGACCGTCTCGCTCGCAGCATCCGCGACGCCCACGAGATCGCCGACGAGCTGGCTGCGAAGAACGTCGTGCTGGCCATCGGTAACAGCGCCTATGACCCAGCCGATCCGTTCGGCAAGCTCATGTTCAACACACTGGCTATGATCGCCGAGTTCGAGAGCGACCTGATCCGGAGTCGGACCCGCGAGGGTATGCAGGTCGCCAAGGCCAAGGGCAAGCTGCGTGGCAAGAAGCCCAAACTCCCATCGAGCCAGGAGAAGCGCCTCGTCGAACTTTGGCGAACCGGTGAGCACACCACCGCCGAGCTCGCCGCCGACTTTGGCGTAGCCCGCTCGACCGTCTACCGCGCCGTAGAGCGTGCTAGCGACTTGGCCTCTCAAGGGAAAAGTGCGTGACCATAGACGTGGTTCTGGATGGGGAACGTGTCCCGATCGTTCGAGCCGTGTTCGAGGCTCTCCTGGAGAACTCGGCGGCAAGCGACTACGTCGCTTATCACAACGCCGTCGACAAGGGCTCGATCAAGTTCAAGAACCTCGTCTTTTTGGCCACGAAAGGCGAGATCCCATACTCCTTGTTCTTCGCCCCATTGCCGTTGGTGGAAACGCAGATTGAGACTAAGACCGCCAAATTGCTGGAGGGGGTTGGCAAGTCCACCTTCTCGGTGAACTCGCGGGACGTGGTTGAACTGCGCAGCATCGAGCTGATCGTCAAAGACCTTCTGCGCAAACAGGCTTTGCTCAAGAAGCACGATGACACGCTGGCTCGGAACGAGATCGTAGGACTGTTGGGACGGCCAGGGAGGCCAGTGGAGGAGGACGCTGCCAAGCTCATGCGAGCCATCGGGTTAACGCACACTGCGATGCGAACGGCGAAAAACAAGCAGACCGCACTGGAGCATCTCATCGAGCGACTGGAGGCGAACCAGATCCTGGTCTCACGCAGTGTCAACAACTTCATGCCCCAGCGGTTGAAGAAGAAGTTCAGCGGAATGACAATCAAGGACCACAAGGTCCCGTACATCTTCCTCGCGAGCGAATCTGACCGAGAAGAGCCCTTCGGCCGGCAGGTCTTCACGCTGACGTTGCTCACCGTTCTCATCGCGCGAAAGATCTTCGCGCCGGTCACCTATGACGCGAAGAGCACGGCGCTCAGTCCTGGCCCTGAGTTCGAGATCGTTGGAGAGATTCTAATGCCCACAGGCGAGATTAGCCGTCTGCCGCTGGCATCGCTCGACGAAATTGTGGCTGCAGCCGAAGAGTTCAAGGTGACGCCGAGTGCGATGACGGTCCGCGCAATGCGACTCAAGCGCATTGACATCGAGACCGCGAACCACCACCTCGACGAGCTCGCCCGACGGCACGCCGACAGACCCAAGTCCACGGCACGCAACCCACTACCGGTCAACGCCGTCAAGAAGTACGCTGGCCGGGAACTATCCTCACGGATGTTCGACGTGCTCGACACGGGTAAGCTCTCACCCGGCCAGTTCTGCCAAGCCGTGTGCCTGAACAAGCTTAAGCCCTCACAGCTCAATGAATTCCGCGTGGCCGTGCAATGACCGACTACCAGTACCTCATCGACAACAACGTCCTGACCAAACTGTCGAGGGATCAGCGTGCAAGCGACTTCTTCCGCACGAAATGTCATGTGCCGAGCGAAGTTCTGCACGAGGCACGCGGATTCCCCGACATTGATGCGCTTAGCTCCCGCGAGTACCCCACCACCCCAGACGTTCTACGCCAGCTGGTTAAGGTCATGGGGACCGTACCGATCGACGACACTCGGCTCGTCGACCTGTACGCGAACGAAGGCAATGCTGATCCGCTCATCGTGGCCTGCTCGCTCGACGCCCGGGACGCGAACAAAGGTCTCTTGTTCTGGCCGACTTGGGTCGTGGTCTCCGACGACGGGGCTGTTCAGGCCAAGGCCACACAGTTCGAAATCCCAGTGAGAACGAGCGCAGAGTTCAAGGCAATCATCAGCGAATGAGAGCACGTCAACTCTCTCGGAGGCGGGGTACTCCTGCGTCCGGGCGGCTTGACGGTGATCGCTCCGAGCGCTCACACACCTTGTCGCGCGACTATGCGCCCGATTGTCTCGGCCGACGCGTCGGGCGGTAGGCCGTCTAGTGCAGCATCAAGCATCTCGTAGAGCCTGTCGAGCGGCACGATGTTGGCGTTCCACCGATCGTAGGACTCGAACTCGCGACGTCCATCGAGATGATACCTACCGGTTCCCCGCGCATGGAAATTCGCAATCGACTTATCTGAGGCGACCAGGATCAGGGACGCGGTGGGGCTCCTCTCCGCATAGGCATCGAGCTGCGACTTATCCGAGGGCTTGCGCCAGTGAAATGCCGCTCGCAGCTTCACCTCGATCACCGCGATCGCACGCTCAGCGGTCCCGGCCTCGAAGCCAACGACGTCGGCGTGATCGTGCATCCCGAGGTAGAAGTCCAGGTCACGATGACCGGTCAGCGCCTCCGCCAAATCCGGCGACTCCCCCAAAGCGCCCCACAGCAACGACTCGATGGTGCGTTCGTCGCACTGCCCCGGCTGGTCGCGCGCGAAACTGAGCGCCGCTCGCAGTGCCGTGGTCACCGGTTTCGATCCCATGGATACCTCCCCGTCCGTGCTGGGCTCCTGTCGCCCTCTCGCGCCGTTGTACCAGACAGCAGTGACAATTCCAGGCGTCCTGGGCTCGATCAAGGTGCGACTAACGCAGACACCGGCACAGCCGGTGACGAGACAACCTCGAATCAGCAGCATCCCGAGGAGGCACCTTGTCCGACCGCAGCATCATAAACAACTGGATCAAGCGGCAGATTGCAGCAGGCACACTGAGCGTGCAGCAGCGTCCCGGACTACAGGCTGCCCTCCACTACCTCCGTCCCGATGATCTGCTCACTGTCCAGGAGGTCGACCGTCTCGGCCGCAACCTCCTCAAGGGACTGCTGGTCTTAACGGACCTGTTCGAGCGCGGTGTCGGGGTCAAAGTGCTCGGCGGCATCGCGGCTGGCGTGCGGGTCTCGGTAGGTACGGTCCATCGAATTCTTTCCGGCGCTGCTACTGATGACGACGGAGTGCTCGCAAGAGGCGATACTGACTGCGTAAAGGAGGATCATTCTTGACGAACTCGATACCATTCAAACCGTTACGTGTGACTGACGCGCGAATCAATGCAGCTCGGACGACGTTGATCATCGACAAGAAGCTGAAGAGAACGTCCAAGCCCGAGATCGAGAAACTTGCGGCACTCAAGACCACGAGTGAACGACGGCTCATCGCTGGTTGACGCCGCCGAGGACATTACAGTTGACCTGGTTGACCAACTAGGAGATCGCATGAACGCCCTCGTCGAGCAGGAACGCAAGCTCATGGACCTTCTCACCCGCCACGTCCACTCGACGTTCGCCGACGCGCGCGCCGCCGGCGTCCCCGCCGAAGTCTTCGATGAGGTCGAGTCGATCGCCCGCTACATGACCGCAGCACCGCCCACCAACGACGTCTACGACCGGCTCATCGGCCCATTCTACGACACCAACGGCCCGACACAGTGGTGGGGTGTGAGCCGCAAAGCCGTCGACAAGGCTGTTGCGCCGCCCTCGCAACTGCAGACTGAGCAGCCGGCGCCACCGGCCGAGAAAAAGCAGAGCAACCAGGCGATGACGGTCTACCTCGCGCCGGAGGTCTACACCCAGGCCCGTCTTGCCTTCAACGCCACACGCACCGCTGAAGCAGACCGCAACTGGTCCCACTTCGTAGAGAAAGCCGTTGCAGGAGAAATCCGGCGCCGGGCGGAACGTCACAACGGCGGAGATGACTTTGAGGGGATCGATGCACCGCAAGCACGCGGAGCGTGCACTCTCTCCAGGCCGCCCCCTGTCCGACCACTGAGTACGATTCAAAGGCCCGTTCTGGAAGCCGACCACATGATTCTCTGTTCTCTGACAACCCATCAGTTAACTTAATAACTTGTTAGAAACAGAGATTGACATGCAAAGTTCGCAAGTGCGGCGAGTCGATTCGCACCACCGCGCCCCTGTGTGCCTCTCGATAGGAATGGCTCGAATCGGACTGTAGATACCTGCGCAACGCTCTTTAACTAACGCAGATGCTACCTTTGCGCTACGACCGCCTCTGGTGCTCAACGCATCATGCGTGAGGGGTCCGGTTCCGCCTCTGCCGATCTTGATCGGCATGCAGATCGGGCCCCTTCTTCGTTTCTCCATCAGCCATTTCCCAAGGGAAGATGGAGCGGGAGACATACCCATATAAAGCAGTTGCCCTTAGTGACTCGGCATTGGGTGCTAGCTGACTAGGGGCTTACGAGAAGCAACCGTACCCTGTTCATCCGCACCAACTTCCTGCGGAGACGCCGCATGGACACGAACATGAACGCCCTCGTCGAGCAGGAACGCAAGCTCATGGCCCTCATCACCTGCCGCGTCCACCAGACGTTCGCCGACGCCCGCGCTGCCGGCGCCCCCGCCGAGGTCTTCGGCGATATCGAGTCGATCGTCCGCTCGATGACCGCGGCGCCGCCTACCATCCAAATCTACGACCAACTCGTCGGCCCGTTCTACGACACCACTGGTCAGCACTGAATTCGGTGACACGTCCGCTCCCGCAGCACCCTCCGGGTGCGCTCGCCGAGAGCGTTCACCGTCTCGGACATTGATCCCCGAATTCGTCGGGCTGGCCCCCCTCGCCACCCTCCCGAAGATGCGACAGTGGACCCCGTCAGACCGCTGAAAATCAGGGGCCGAGAAACAGCAGTGACGCCACCACGCCGCCCAGCCGGTGAGGTCCACCCAGTCGTATCGACTGCCGTGCTGCGGGGTCGATACGACACTCGTTGCCGTCCAGGCGGCAGGCCTCGCATCAATCAGACCGAGCCGAGCGGAGAGAGAGCTCCCACCACGTGAACCAGTCCGGCCGGCACGCCAGGACCACGGGCACAGCAGCGGATGCCTCCGGCGAACACAGCGGACGCCGTGTCGGACGTTCCGTCACGGCCGGGGAGCGGCCGACCCACCCCGACGAGCGAGCGAGCCGGGGATACAGCAGACGGCCGCAAGGCCGCACCAACGACGCAGCAGCCGAGCGAACGCCGGCTGATCGCGGCCCCACCTCTCACAGCAGAGCGCGCCAGGGGCGCGAACCAGGCCGACAGGACGCAGCGGCATCAGAGGTTGCGAGCGAGCGAGTAACCGACCCGGAACGGGCCGCAGGCGCGCCAGCGCCGAGCACCGCTCCGGATCACCGCCGCAGCGGACCAGGGCACCCCGAAGGGGGCGCCGACAGGAGAGAACGAGAAGGCCGCCCGCGGCCGCCCGAGAGAACCCTGACGGCGATAAGGACCCGAGCGCCAGCGAGGGCGACGAGGCGCCAGCCGAGGAGGTCGTCCCGGCTCTGCCGGGCAAACGAGGGTGTAGTGAGCGAAGCGAACGAAACCCGCCGTGCGTCACGACTCCTTATGCCCTTTCAGCTTTGAGCCACAGCAGCCGACCTGGAGCGTTAGCGGAGGGAGGTTGCGACCGTGGCGTACTGGGGAAACACGGGAGATTTGCCATCTTTGCGACCGGTCGCAAATACGTGAGATCACCCTGAAACGGGGGGTCGCAAAGATGGCCTCCGTTTTAGGTTTCCCCAGTTCAGGGCGGGTTCGGTTTGCCCCCTGTGCTTCAAGTCACTGACGCAGTTGACGCAAACCCTGTTTTTGGGGTTTGTGGCAGCCTCAGGGCCGCCTGGGAGCGCAGCGAATGGCGGGACTGCACCCATGGTGGCGTCAGGGTCGTACGGGCCGCGCAGCGGCCTGCGGGGGCAAGGCGGAGCCGTGTTCGCAGCATCGCTGCGACCGTCTGTGAGTCGATTCCAGGTGGCGGACGCAGGCCACCACGTTGGGTCCGGGAGTCTCCAGATTCAGTAGGGACGAAGTCCCGACCAACCTCCGCGTAGGTGGAGTGTTTTCGTGGGTCCGATGCCCGCGCGTCAGCGCGCCTATAAGAGTTGTTGGCATCGGTGAGGGCCCCACGAAAACGCGCAACCGCAGCGGCCCGGCACGCCGGGCTGGGCGCCGAAGGCGCATCAACCTTCGTCGCCGAGGTCGTTTCTCTCGTGTCGCCGGTGTGGCTCAGGGCCGGTCCGCGTCAGCGGCCGGCGGGTCGCCGGTGCGCCGCGAGGCGGCGGCGAGCTGCGCAGCTAGCCGGTGTCACCGGCTGGGAATCAGTGGCAGCCGCCGGGCTGCTCCGTCGTGCGTCCCGCAGGGGCGCGAAACAAGCCGGGCCGGTCTCGGCCGCTGGCCTAGTTGCAGCCGTCGAGGCTGCCTCGGTAGAGGCGCCGTAGACGGGCGTGCGGCACAGCGCGCTGGGTCCGGTGACGTCACGAAGTGGCATTCTGCTGGCGCGGATGCAGCCGCCCGATCTTCAGGGCTGCGAGGTGGCCGCCGGGCGGCCACAGTGTCGGGGCAGACGTGCGGCGGCGGGGCCGCCAGCGCCGTCTGGGACGGCCTCAGGGCCGGTCCGCAGATCCTCGTGGCGAGCCAGTTTTATTCGGCCGGCCACGAGGCACGGTGGGGGTTGGCGCGGGGCGGCCGCGTGGCTTCCGAAGCGGGCTTCGGAAGCCACCGTCGCAGCCGCCGGGCTGCGCGGCGCTGTTACCGACCTTGGTGGCAGCGGTGGATACAGGCGGGCTCATTCGGCGCACGTGGGTGGCGGCCGCAGCGCTTTTCTGCGGTCGACGCGGGCGCGAAGCGACCGGCATCAGGTCATTATCGAAGAATCGAAATACCTGGTGCCCACGTGCGCCGGAGGAGGCTGCTCACCTCGACCGGGAGTATCGCCGCGACCGGAAAAGAATGGCGCCGACGGCGCACAATATTGATCGCGGGATTGTTGTTATCAACGGGGCGTCTCGATATTCACGAAACAATCTATTTATGTGGTTCGAGGAATTGTTTTCGGCGCATTTATGTGCGGCCTATTCGTATTAGCGGCGCTGTGAGGGGAAAGGGATTGTCTCGGTACCTCGGCACCGCCTTTTGTGGCTTGCGGAGAAACGGAAATTGCCGCATCGGGGTGTCTTCAGGGTGCCGCGGGGTGGGTTTCTGGCCGCTACAACGACTGCAAAAGTCCAGGTCGCTGTGTTTCGGTGCGCCGGTGGGTCACGGTGCTGTTGTACTGGCTGCACGGCGGCCATTGTGCTGTGCATTACGCGCCCACGTGGATCGTCAGCCAAGTTAGAGCCACTTGTACTGTCAGAATTACGCCGCCGTACTGACAGATGAGAGCCACTACAAAGGCGGTATAGCCGTGCATCAGTAGCCGGTTGTGCAGTGTTGCAGCCTTCCAGGTGCGTGTATTGCAGATGAAATGACCTTTTAGGGACGGTTGAACTGTTATACAGCCATATAACCGTCTCAGTGCTGTTATATGGCCGTAGTTCAGCCACATATGCGGCTACATAGCAGCGCTCACTCGGCGGTGTTTGGCACGTCAGTGACGGTATAACAGTCACTACTGCGGCCATTGAACAGTTATGCAGGCAGTTGGGCGGCAGCGCAGCGGGCCGGCGAAAAGCGCGAACCCGAACACGGTCGGGGCGGTGCTGGGCGCCGGCTCGGGCCGACTCGGCCGGCTTCTCACCGCGCTGGATCTGGCCGAGTCGACGGGTCGACCGGCATGGTGCTCGACGGGTGGAGGCCGGGGCAGCTGGCCGATCCGAGGTCCTGGCACCAGGTTCAGCGATAGCGTGCGGACATGAATGATGCACCGAACGGACCTGTGGCCGGCGCGAAGACCCACCAGGACTTCGAGTGGGTGACCCGCGACTACCGGTGGATCGCGAACGGCCTTTTCGTGACGTATGTGCAGGGTTCAGATCCCGCATCCGTGATCGACGCGATGACTGTCGAAGACCTGGGGTCGGAGACCGGCCTGGTCGGTCTCAACGAGCGCGGATGGGAGGAGCCCGGCATCATCGGGGCCGCATCAGTGGGTAACTGGACGATTGCGCTCGCGCCTGCAGCGACCGCAGGCGCATCCGAGGAGTTGATGCGCCCGCTCTCCCTCGGCCGCGAGGTGCTGACCCACTTCCGCGACGTCAACGGAGGTTCCGGCTTCTACGTCTGGGAGGACGGGGATCGCACGGTGTATTTCGATCCGCTGCTGCGTTGCGGTTTCGGGGTGGACCCGATGCCTGCTCAGTGGGTGCCCCGACTGGTGGAGGCCGGTGTCAATCCTGACGGCGAGGAGCCCATGACGGCGGACGGCGGCTTCCCGGTGATCGAGGCATCGCTGGCGCTGGCGGCGAACTACACCGGAGCGCTGCTGACGCCGGAGTTCTTGACGAGTGCGACCTTCGTTGTGGGCAGCTCCGACTGATCGTTCGGAACCACTAGAGTCCCAGTTCATGAACGTGTCGTATTGGAAAGACCTCATCTATGAGGGCGAGTTGCTTACCGATGCCGCCGAGGGCATCCCTCGCGACTTGAGCAACGACATCTCGGACTCTGAGGCCGGTCGAGCGTCGGTCCGACGCGAGGCCGAACAGTTTCGGGCATCGGTGAACGACAAGCGTCCGCGCGATCCGGATCGGCCAGAGCACCAGCTCCAGGACGTGATCGATGCGTACAGGTGGAACCATCCCGATGCAGCTGGTGCTGTACGCCGCGGCATCGGGTTCACCCGCCCCGGACGATAGGAGTGGCTGCCTACCGGGGAGGCGGCGTGCGGGTTCCGCCATCTGCTTTCTCGACCGTCACCACAGTGTGAACGGCCGCCCTGACGCTTCGGCGGCGAGGATTCGCTGTTCGATGCTGTCGAGGTCTTCGTGCTGGTCAAGGCCGGTTCGGATGGCATCGGCAATGGCGCGGGTGCGCCCAGCTTGGCCGCGGACGTCGGCCAGCGGGCTGGAAATGTTGCGGCGCCGGAGGTCGTATTCGTTGCGGTTGGTGCGATTCGTCCCGAGCACCATGTGGGCAGGGTTGACGCAGCCGGCGAAATCGCACTGGTGACACAGCACTGCATCGTCGGTGTTGGTCCACCCCAACCGTGGGATCACCCCGTATTCGAGCTGGTAGGCGAACAGATGCGCCGGGACGGTACCGCGGCGGGTCGTTCCAGGCAGACTGGCGGCGCGGAACGACCCGTGCCCGGTCGAGGACACCCCGGCCAGCCAGGGGGTGCAGAGATTTCCGGGCCGGATGAAGCGTTTGGCTTCGAACCGGGCGACGACAGCAGGATTGTCGAGCCAGGACCGCCACAAGTGTTCGGGGATCCGGACCGGTTGCGGCTGCCCGATCAGCGTCATCTGGAGCGCGGGCGGCGCAACAGTGGCATCGGGCATTCCGGGAAGTAGCAGCGGAGCGTCTTCGGCGAACGTCATCGCAGGTCTCCTGACAGCCGATTCGAGCTGTTACCAGGGTGACGGTAGGCGCAGGGTCTGACAGTTTCCCCTTGTGACAGATGTAGGCGGCATGTGCTCCATTACCGATAGTGGTGACGGCGTAGCGGGACAACGCCGACTGATCGAGCGGCAAAAAAGAAGAACCCGCACCTGCCCGGGGAGGCAAAGTGCGGGTTCTAGAGTTGCGAGCTTCGATTAGCCTTCGCCCCACTGTCAGCAATGTGGGAGTGCAGGTCACCGGTACCGGAAACCTTCCGTAAATGTGACAACGACATGTGTATCGCTACGGACGATCTCTCCAGCTGAGGGCTCTATTGCGAATGCCCGCCAATCTTGAGGCCTGCTGATCGACGTCGTCGACACGTCCTTGGCGGCCAGCTCGATATCGGTGAAACCTAGGCTCTTGAGTTCATCGACGACGATCCCGCCGTTGCGTCCGTACACCTCCGGAACGGTGACATAGACCGATGGGACTGCGGACGTAGTCCGAAGAAAGGTTGCAACGTCAGCCTCAGGGGCAGCACAGCCGGCACTCCCAAGTGCTGCCGAGATGGCTACCACCGCAATGATCTTTTTCATCAGTTTTCCTCTCGGTAGCGCTTGCTCGGTTATGTCGGATGGAACTGGCCGTCTGATACAGCCGACAAAAAGCAAGAACCCGCACCTGCCCGGGGGAGGCAAAGTGCGGGTTCTTCTGTGGTCAGAATTGCGCAGTCTGACGGCTTCACCCTACCCAGCGAGGCTGGTCGATCAGACCGAGGTGCTGGTTTACCAGCTCGGCGGGCTGGCCGACATCAAGGGTGAACAGGGATTTCACCTGTTCAGAGGGGTGGTTCTGCAGTCGCCGGGAGATCCTTGCTCGGATTCGGAAGTTCGCGCAAGAGGTGAGCGAGAGCAAGGACCTGTTGCGGGTCGCTCATATCGGTTCCACGGGCGCAGCCGAGTCGGCCGCCGAATTCGTCTTCCGCTGCTCTCAACTCCCGGTAAGCAGCAATGAGTTCGGGGCTCGGGTTCGCTAGCTGGTCTTTACGGAGCTTGCGCTTGGCGGCTTGAGCCGTATCGATGTGGAAAAGATGCTGCTCACGGCTCCACCGGAAGAATCTGGCGCGCTTCCACGGTGCGAGGACCCGCTTGCCGTCCGACCAGCTCGCGAACTGCGCCTTCTCCTTCTCCCACTTGTGTGGCTGGTAGTCCGGAATCCAGTCAGCGGTCAATTTCGTACTCCATCTCATCTAGGTCGATCAGGCAATCCAGTGCAGTCTCGGTGACATCCTCGCAGGTCAGCGAGCTGCTGTAAGCCACGCTCGGTCAACATGGGATCGCCTGGATGCAAGTGTCAGCATCGCAAAAAAGGAAGCCCGCACTCTGCCTGAGGCAGAGTGCGGGCTTCGCGGGTTGGTGGTCCGGGCCGAATCAGCTCACGGGCGGCGGGACAATGCGCACCGATCGCGGCGGGCTGGCGACGGTGAAGCCGTTGCGACGAGCTGCGACGGTGAACGGTTCGGGGCTCGGGTCGATCGGCCACGTCACGGCCTCCCCCGCCGGCCCAAACAGGCCGACCGCGTTGGGGTTCGGCCCGGTGGTGAACCGGGTCTGATAGCGAATGCCCGCGAAGAGAGCTTCGAACGCTGCTGCCCAGTCTTGAGGCACCGCGTACGGAGTCATGGAGACAAGTTCCCTGGTCAGGCCGAAATCTGCGGCTGTGTCGGCGCAGGTATCGGCGAGGCGGTGGTCGTGCGGTACGGCCAGAGTCGACAGCTGGCGGTCTGAGGCGAACGCGTCACTGATGACTCCAGCTATTGCGAGCGCCGCTCCGACGGTCTCCCGGATCGCGGTGAGTTCGTCGTATGCGAGGTAGCACGTACCGCGCGGCGGGGTCAGGTCGAAGCGGCCGCCGCCGGAGGAGGCGAACCACCACGGTCCGTTCCCGGTGCTGTGTCCCCGATGCAACGGCTGCGCTGGGGTGAGCTTGCAATCGGGGAATCTGTGGAGCGGGCGGGACGGAGGACCGAGCACAACGCTGTCTCGGCTCACGCAGCCCACCGCTGCGCGTCAGCGCGGGCCAATTCCAGGGCTGTGTCGACGGGGCGGCCGCCGGTGATCCAGTCGACCGCGCTGCGGTCGCCGAGTTCTTCCTGTGGGCTGCGCAGCCAGATTGCGCAGGTCCACGGGTCGGCGCTCTCACGAAGCGTCTGCCACAGGGCGATCAGGTGCGGATGCACCGTTCGGGACTCGGTGAACTGCCAGGTGGGATAGACCCACTGGCCACCTTCGAGCTGGCAGGCGATCACGGTCCCTGTAGAGACAGCCTTGTTGATGGCTTGGCGGCTCACGCCTCGCCACTGGGTGAGGCTGGGAGTGTCGTAGAACGGGCCGACGAGTTTGTCGTAGACGTGGATGGCGGGCAGTGCTGCGGTCATGGAGCGGGCGATCGACTCGACGTCGTCGAAGATCTCGGCGGAGGCGCCGGCGGCGCGGGCGTCGGCGAACGTCCGGTGGACGGAGATTGTGAGCAGGTCGAGAAGCTTGCGCTCCTGCTCGGCGAGGGTGTTCATGAGAAATCCTCCTAAGTGGTCAACCGCGTCAACCTAATTGTCCGCGTTTGGGTCAACCCTGTCAACGAGTGGGGACGGGGTTGTTCCCATCTCGTCCGGGGTTGGCTTCGCCAATTTCGTGCGACCTTCGCAGCTCGAGGCGAGACAGAACAAGACAGAGCCCGCACCTGCCGAGGAAGGCAAAAGTACGTGTTCGTGCGGGTTCTTCTCCTGGTTCCGCACTGAGGCTGTTGCTGCGGCGACCGGAGAAGGCGGGGTGGGGCAATGCGCAGGACGAAGATCAGATTGCCGACGACGTGCAGACACGCCTGCCGGAGCCGGCCGACAAGATCCAGAAGGCCACCAACAAGGATGAAGCCAGGAAGCAAGAGCTACGAGGCATTACGGACAAACTCATCAACACCCTGTTTCGTCCGCTCCAGTGAGCAGGAAACCAATCAGAGCCAGCCTGTTTCGGAGCGGTAGATCACCGCAGTGCTCGACCCGGTGTTACGAACCTGTGGAGATCGACAGAGATGGCAGCAGAGGTGTTGCGACCATTCGGTTGCTAAAGGCTGTACCACTTCTTCACCGCGTACCGATTTTGCCCTGATCAAAACTGGTACACCAACCTGAAACCATCGCCGCAGGTCAGCGGCACAATCCTCACGACCACCCTGTCGAATTTCAATAAGAATTGAAAAGAAAAAGGGTACAACCTGCAACCGTCTGACCAGGACTGATGCAGGCCATGCACCCCCGATGAGCGGATGTACCACTTATTTGCAGGAAAGCCCTTGAGAAAAGTGTCACGGCAGTATTCACAGACCCAGGGCACCGAAATACGTCTACATAGAGTTTCTCGGACCCGAAAAAGTTGAAAAACGGTGCAGGACCCTCGCGGGAGAGCGAAGTTGCAGGTCAGCGACCTGCGCAGTTGTACCGTTTCCGCTGCCGAGCTGTACCCCTTTTTTACTGGACTCGATCAGTGCAGGTCAGCGAGGTGCGGGCATGAAATACCTGGTACACGAAAGTGGTACAGCGCCGTGATCGGATCGAGGTGGTCGCGATCGATCCGTCCTCCGCGTTCGCCAAGGCGATCCGCGAGATGCTGTCCAGGACGGCGGTCAGTGTCGACGGGTGCCGTCTTGTGATGAAAGCCAATGACGAGATCAAGAGGACTGACTGCAGCTATGCGAAGAGGAAGCTGCGGGCGCGCTCCAACGTCGGCTCGACGACATCCATCGCATACAAGTTCCGGTGCGAACTGCCCCAGTTGAGAGGGAAGTGGGCTGCAGGGTGGCTGCACACCCGCGAGCTCGGCATACTCAAGACGCTCGTTCGCCTCATCGATTCGTTCTACGAGCTTGAGATGCGGCTTGATCAAAGATCGAAGGTCCTTGCTGCAGGATCACCAACGTGGGCTCGAGGATCCGGACTGTCGCGGCGAGGTGTGGCAGGCACGCTCGATCCATCGCGGGGGCCTTCTCCTTCCAACGAGATATGCCGGTCCGGCCGACCCATCTCCATACCCAGAACCAGCACCCGCAGAGGCTTACCGTCCTCGAACATGTCGTAGTGCAGCCCCACATGCGAGAGCTGTCCCTCGTAGACAGCGGCATTCCGCTTCGCCGCAGCACTGCTGCAACCAGCAGCGGATCGACAAACAAACCCGGCGGCGCCGTACACCGATCGAGTCATTTACTAGTCGAGATCAGAGATCCGCTGCTGAGTCCGCGCCAGGTCACTCGTGAACTGAACCATCAGCCGAAGGTAGTGGAGAACACCGACAGCCAGTACGAATAACGCCTTTCGCTGTGAAACACCATCGGCCGATCTTCCCTACCGTGCTCATCACACCCGAAGCAGGAGGCACACGATGGCCACTTCAAAAGCAAGCCCTGCACACATCGAAGTTGCGCCCAGAGAACTCGCCAACATCGCCGGCATCATCATCATCGTCGGAGACCATGACGAACACGTCCGCGTCACAGGCTCCGTCGAACCATCAGCCACCTACCGCGGGATGTTTGTCGAAACCGAAGTCGGATCGCTGTACCTCTCAGAGGATCTGCCGGTCACTATCGTCAACCCAGAGCTCCCCGAGGATACCGGTATGGGCGCCCTCGCACACGCGATCGGGCTGCTCGGCGCTTCCTGACCAGCCCCGCACCCTGCGAATTGCCCCGCCGCCCAGCTTTTCCGGGTGGTGGACCAACGCGTCTTTCACCGTGGCTAGCCTTGTCAGATGACCGACAACGCCCGCCGCAGCACAGCGCGATCCCTGACTACAGGTGACATCGTGATCCTGACAATCGTCACCACAGTCTTCCTCTGTGCGGCCGTTTTGGGCGGCGCCGTCCTGTGGAATGAGCTCAACCCGATCAAATGGACCGCTGGCGGCTGGGCGGCAGTTGGTGCCTGGGTTGCCGGCACCGCAACGTTTGCAGCGGTTTTGGTCGCGCTGCGGCAGAGCCGAGACGCGGCAGAGAGGGCAGAGGATGCAATTGCCCACGAAGTCTGGCGAGCCGACATCGTCACTGCACGATTGGTGCTCGACGAGATGTCGAGTCTCGTCGGCGAGATGCACAAATCCGCCACGACAATTGCGGGATACCAGAATGCCTGGACCGAAGCGATGAGCGGATCAACAGCACCACCAGATGAAGACGATATGTTCTGGCGATCATGGTGGACGGAATTCGCAGCCCTGCGGGTTACGGAAGCAGATCTACGCACCGCGATCGAAATTGCAGGTATTTCGATACGTACTCCCGAGCTCAGAACAGCATTGGATGAAGCACTGAGCATCATCGAACTGATTGAAGGGCAACTGCGTGTATGGAGGGGGACGTACGCAATCAGGATCAGCTGAGTCGGATCAAGGCGGAAGCTCGCGACCTCGTGGATCTAAGCAATTTCAATGACGATGACCTGCAGGAAAAGGTGCTCGCAGAGTGTGCGAGAGTTGCCCGTCGAACAATGTTGGATGCGGTCGCGACCTCGCGAAGTGCGGCTCTTCGCTCGTCCACAGTCAAGGACGGTGCGACGATTACCCAGTGACCAGCTTCGACGGAGTGCACTCAACCCCACCGGCTGTCGCGGTCGGTGCCAGGCATCGGCACGACTGGCAGCTGTTCGAGGACTGATGCGCGGCAGTTGACCCGTCCGTGCTGCCAGCCGACCCCTCACGGTCGCGATGTTCCTGGACGGAAACCAAGCCGCAACCAGCACCCACCGGCGCCGAGTCACCGCGATCAACACCATCCACACCCGCGTCGGCTGCCCGAAACTAGGGACCGCGCATGCCCTCCGGGAGCGCCTGACTCGCCGAACATGACCTCGCCCAGTCCTGCGCGCCACTGCCGAGGGAATCATCCGGCGGCTTCCAGCCACAGGTTGGCCTGGAGGTCTCTTCGGTCGACGTGACGCGCTGCTACTCACCCTGGCCTGCCGCCTGCGGCTCTCCCCCATCCAGATCGGCTGGTTAAAACGCAGCGACATCGTCTTCGACGCGGCACTGACCGAGCTGACAACCCGCACCGAACTTGTTCGATCGTCCTCGATCTGAACGAAAGTGTGGGATGGCTGGTTAGGGTTCGGCTCTCTGGAAGACGACGAGTTCATGGCGATCGACCGTGAATTGCAGGCCAAGAACCTGACGCACGACCAACGATCCGCGCTGGTCGACGAACAAGAAGCCGTCGAAGCCCTCTATGAGTCGGATCGCCGCACCTACGCCGCCGCGTACACCGCCGCTGTCCATGAGGCTGCTGCGAGGTGCGGCATTACTGCACCCGTCGTCGTTGTCATCGCCACCAGTGGGCAGCGCGGGGAAATGTGGGACAACCTCGCCGAAGAGCTCCATCGGGTCGCCCGGGAGCAAACACCGATACCCGGCTCGGGCTAGGTACCCGGTGACTACCCACGTCCCGACGGCGTCGACCCTGTGACCTGGACTGTTGCCATCGGGGAACAGGCCGTTGGGCGAACCTACCGCGCACGAGTCGTCACGGGTCGCTATTCAAGTCAGCTTGCCTCGGAGGTGCGGTCACTGCCCTCGCCGGGCAGTACCCACTGTTCCCAGCAGTGCATCGGTGATGGGGTCTGCTGTGCTCGCGCCTGCCGCTATACCCCGAAGCAGAGCGTCGAAATCAGCGGCGACGATGGTGACCTCCTCGAACTCCGGCTCTCCCCCACGAACAACCTGGCCGTCCGGCGCGAGCGCCAAGTACTCGTACCCATCGCGTACCGACAGCAGAACCGGCAGGTGACTGGACCAGAAGGCATTGATCGCCGCGCGCTCAGCCGACCCGGAAGCAACCACCAGACTCTCGTGCCGGAACGCATCCCAGGGAAACACCTCATCGCTGATGCCGACCCCACCGGCATAGTTCTCCGCCGAGAGAAACCACACCTGGTCATCGGAACTGGCAAGCACGGAGAACGAACTCACCCATGCGACGAGCTGACCACCAGCGCCGACCAGCGGTTGCGGAACTCGGGCAGAAGCCGATCGAGTAGGTTCCTCGCGAACCCAACCTGCAATCGACAGCGCAGCGGTTGCGTCGAGGTGAAGGCACATGGCCCCACGGTAGGTCAGGCCGTCTCGCACCATGAGCGCCGGTCGGAAACGATCAGCGATGCTCAATCTGCTGATCTCAGTCTGTGTCGGGGGTAGCGTTTTCTGTATGGACCTGCGCTATGACGTCGCTGGTGTCGGACCGACGCTGGTGCTCGTGCACGGGGTAACGGACCGTCGGCAAACCTGGACGCCCGTATTGGAGCAGTTGACTCCTTCTCGCCGTGTAGTCACGGTGGATCTTCCAGGTCACGGGGAGTCGGCCCGCCTTGCCGATGGCGATGACGTCCTTGGTCAGCTCCTCGAGGAATTGAGCGGCTTCGTCCGATCCGTAACGCCGGCAGGTGAACGCCCGCACATCGCCGGGAACTCTCTCGGGGGTTGGCTTGCTCTGGCCATGGCGGCACGCGGCGAGGTGGCCTCGGCTACTGCGCTCTCGCCAGCAGGCTTCTACGTCAACCACGCCGATAAAAGGCGCGCCGCCCTGACGTTTCGGACGTTTCGCGGCCTCGTCCAGGTGATGGGTCCACAGATGCCGAAGGTGATGAGTCTGAAAGGCCTGCGCTATCCCTCACTTGCTGCGTTCTACGGTCATCCCAGCCGGGTGCCGTACGAGAATGCGGTGATCAATGCCAATTCGCTTGCCACGAATGCCCTGATGGACCGTGTCATGGAGGCGACTTTCGACCGTCCTTGTGCCTCGGTCCCGGTGGTGCCGGTGACAGTTGCGTGGGGTCGGCGAGACATGATTTTGCCGGTGTATCAGGCGCGCCGGGTGCGGCGCGTATTCCCGCAGGCGCGGGTGATGGTGCTACCCGGGATCGGACACGTGCCGATGACCGACGATCCTGATTTGATCAGCATGATCTTGCTCGGCGGAAGCTTTGCACCAACTCAAATATCCCCCGGCTGAGTCTCTCTGACCAGGGATGTACTCGGGCCCTCTTCCATGATCGAGGGATCGGCAGTTGATCATCCCGGTGCGTAAAAACGCAGGTAGGACGTTCGCAGTCATCAGATCGTCTAGTTGATCGGCTCGGTTCATCTCGCTGGATCTCGCACACTAATTCATTTAAGTTCTCGCCGGACTCGTCAGTGGTGCAGCGCGCGGACGTGCGGCGTTCCAAGTTCATGTCAGTCAGGGATTCTCGCAAATCTCGTCGGAATCCTTAGGCGTCCTCGACGGCACCGTCAGTCACATGTAGTAAGGCATACTGTCGACCGAGTAACCGAAGGCACACATCGCCAGACCCGTAAGGAGACAAGCTACGGCGAACCCTGCCACGGCGGCGCGTGCACCACGCCAGATCGTGAACATGGTCGCACCGATGGTGGCGACAGTAATGAGGGGCAGTCCCCACGCGAGCCAGTACAGTCCCCCACCGGGTGGAAATACAGGCACATCCCACGCCCTGCGCAGCGCGTAGACCAGCGGCCAGTAGCCCACGGCACAGACAACGATGCCAGCGAGCGCGCCCCACCACATCAGCGCCCACCGGACCCCGGACCACACATCGGACATCGTGACAACCTAGCCGACCTCCAGGTCGAACAGGTCTGATCGTGACTCAAACCCGAGCCGTCCAGGATCATTCTTGCTGTTCAGAGATATTTTGACGGTGTCTGGCTGGTGCGATGCCGACCGACATGAAACGCGGAAACCGCCCCGCTACCGACATAAAGACTGGAAACCGACCCGGAATCGTGAAACCTAGTGTCGAGATGCAGTGAAGATTACAGGGGCACGCCGTGCTAGATTGCCCAACCTCGGGCGAGTCGTCTGCGCCCGCTGATTTGCGTGCGCGTATGCCGACGATCGCAATCCGCGGTCGCAACGCTATTCACAGGGGTCAGCTGCGGCGGCCGAGCCCAGGGGCGCCCCCGCTGACGATCCGGAAGGCTCCGTCGACCGGAATCGACCGGTCGGAGCGCCGGCGCTTCGCATCACGGGTCCGATCGCGCTCGAGTGTCTCGTGCAGCTTCTGGTAGTCCTTGGCCCTGGACTTGAAGTCCGCCTTCTCCAGCCTCACCCGCTCGCAGAATGCTTCCAGCATCGACAGCCGATCAATCTCGGACTTGCCGGCGATGCCGAGTTCTGCGCGCGAACGCAACTCCTGCAGCAACATGTCGAGGCGCTGGGGATCCTTGCGCAGAGCGTCAAGTTCCTTGAGGTCCGACCTCGACAGGACACCGACGTGCTTTCGCTTCTTTGCAGTCCGGGGCATGGTGGCATCGTATAGCGATGCTCGATCGGGCTCGCCTGTGCGTTCATGGCGTTGATCTTGATACGCCCACCCGACAACCTTGTGGCTCCGCGCCGACGATCCCAGCGGCTGCACCCATCTCGATCTGGTGCGTCCACAACCGTGAGGCAGATTGACAACCTACTTTGACGGAAAGGAGGTGACGCCGACTGCATTTCTTGCGCATAAGTGCAGGTACGAGCGATGGCGGCCTGAATGGTCGTTGTCAATCTGTGTGGTCGGGCTTGTCAATCTTCGCTGCATCTCGACACCTAGTTCTCGCCGAAATCGGGCTTCACTACTTCCCCGCATTGTCACTCCCCCTTTATGCGCGATCAGTGACGAGAATTTCCTTTCTCGCAGCGTCTCCGGGAAAAGGCCACCTCAGCGCACTTTTCGCTCGACGAAAATTTCGGTGGGGCCGATACCGTGGCCTTATGGCGTCTCAGCGAGAAATACCGGTACCTGTCACCTTGGAAAACAGCGTCGCCGGTACTACGCCGCCCGATCTGACCGACGCGATGGCAGCCAAGATCGCACAGTCGATGGCCGCTTCGCGCTCGGACGGCACGATGCGCGCCTACGCCACCGCGCAACAGCATGACTGGGCACGCGATCCCCGGGTCAGCGTGTTCGCTCGCCCCTTGGCGTACCACCCGGACGGAACGGCCCGGCAGAAGGGCGTCGATTCCGCCACCGCCCGCGCAGTGCACACCCCTCGCACCGGCGGCACAGTCGACGCCGTCATTCTCGCGACCACCGACCGCGACTTCGAGCCGGACATCGAAGAAGCCTTGACCACCACCGGCGCCCGAATCGAATCGGCATGCTGGATCACCCAGAAGGCACTGTTCGTCGCCGCCGGTGGCCGAACCCTGTTCAATCTCGATCTCGACGAACACGATCTCCGTCGCGGCTCCATCCTTGGTCGTGCAGCATGAACGCCGCATCAGGTCCGAGCGCCGACAGCCAGTCCCCCACATCCGCGGGGTTGCGGTGCACAGAGCTGATCGACGAATTCCTCGCCGCACAGCCCAGCGAGCTGGTCTTCGACCACCTCGGCAACATCGCAGTCCGCCAGGACCACGGGGGACATGCCACCGCCGGTCAAGCCCGCGTCCTACACGCCGTAGCGGCCACCATCACCGCCCGCCTCGATCCGCACCTCGACGAGGTCCTCGAGAGTGAACGGCGCAAGTTCCGCACCGACCCGAACTGGTGCAACAGTCCGGGATTGCCGTTGACCGCCGCGATTACCCTGTACCGCAAAGCAACCGAGCTGGTCTTCGACATCATCTCGGCCCGCGAACGCGGCCGCACCACCACCGGGTGGGGCGTTGCTGTCCTGCGTCGCCCCACCTCGCGTGCCCTCTCCGAGCTGGCTCACGGCAAGGAGTCCATCGCCTACACCCGCAGGTTGGCTGGTGCCGCCTCATTCGGGCACGTCGAGTTCGGCGCCGCGGTCACCCGCCACGACCTGCACCTGCCGCCCCCGGTGTCGGCTCTCGCTCAAAAAATTCAACCTGTGCTCTCGCCTCTCGATCGCTTCGAGGAGTGGATCTGTCGGCGGTGGGCCAGCGGCCATCGTCGCAGCCCACATCAGCTCAGAATCTCGTACGTCGAGGTCCGGCACCTCCCAGCCAGAGACCTCGAAAGGACGCTGACCTGCGAGATCAATTTCAGACGGCGTAGAGAACCGGATGTTGAGCCAGGTCATCCAGAGCACCCGCTCGGCACGGTGTCGCGTGATCCTCTCGTCCACCACCGTGTCGAGTCCAGCCGATGCTGCGACATCGTCGAGCGTCCCGGCCCCTACCGTCAGGACGCCTCGGTGGAGGGTGATCAGTCCGGCCGTACGCAGATCCGCGAGGATCGCGTATCCGGCGGAGGTACCCAACCTCGCTGCAGCGAGAGCCTCCGGGACGGCACTGACCTGGCCATGGAGAATCAACTCGTACACGTCCCTGCCACGTAGGCCCAGCACGCTCCAGCTCGGGTGAACAGGTTCGACGTGCGCGCGCTCGAGCGCCACTGCGCCAGGCCGACTACCAACTGCCGGTGTGGTCAGGGCATACCGATCAGCAAGCTGACCTGCGCCGCGAGCCACGCGCAGCACCGGTGAACCGGGGGTCTCGCGCAGGACACGCAGTGCCGTCCACACCGTGGACTCGGACATCAACCCTGCGGCATGTGAGAGGCTGCGCCCCCCGATAGCCACCACCGGTACACCCTCGACAAGTTCTCCTGCGATAGCGGAGCTGTAGGCCAGGGATTGGACGACTGCGAGTAGAACAGGCCGTTGGCGGGATCCCAGGAATTCATGGTTTACCCAGAGCTGTGCAGAGGCGAGCCAGTGACGACGAATCAGATCGTTTCGAAAACCCTCATCCCCGTACCCCCCTGTGTGCCTTGTCTTGTGCGTGAGATCGCGGAATTGTTCGCCTACGCTCGCTGCCCAGGTCAGGGCTTTATCCACATCACGTCGGAGGGCTGTCCCGATGGCGGCCGGAGAGCCGTACCGGGCGTACGCCTGGCGCAGGCCCGCATGATCGTCGGCGCCGAGGAGGGCCTCGATGTCAGAAATACTGGCGCCCCGGAGGACTGCGTTGGAGATCACGGACTGTCGCGCCTCGGAGGATGTCGGCCAGCGCTTGCGGTCGAACTTGCCGGTGCGCGCGAAGACCATCACTGAGGCCGAGACGGGAGTGGTCCAGTGGTAGCGAGGATGGAGGCGTCGTTCGTCGCCGGAACCGACGATCCTGTCGGCGAGAGTCAGGGAAGCTGCGACAGAGGCAACAGCGGTGCGGCGGCTGGGACGATGCTCGGCACCGACACCTCCGAGGAGGGCGACCATGCGGGCGACCACATTGCGCTCAGATCGCAGGGTGAATGCGTCGATTGCTGCCGCGAGGGTGCCGTCGAGCTGCCGGTGGCCACCCTCGCGGCACCGTGTCCCGGGGACACTGATGCAGCCCTGCGAGACGCCGAGCATCGGCGCCGTGTCGAGGGTTGGCAGCCGGGTTTTGAGTGATACCAACAGAATTCGCAGATCCTCGACACGGAGCGGTGTGTCGCTGGCAAGCGGAACCAGCACATGCCGGCCACCACTGGCGGAACGGTCCGTGACAGTCCGCCCGCCGCATTCATGCAGCCACGACAGGACACGCGCGACATCAGCGTCAACCTGGGCTGAGCCGTGACGTTTGGCATCGAAATCCAACGCCAACAACTCAGTGCGGCCGCGCTTGTAGAGGGGGACCGCGGCCGGGAAGTCCGGCAGGCGCACCGTCAGACCACGCGAGATGGCGAATTTGCCGCCGGCACTGGGCTCAGCCAAACGCATCGAATACCGTGCGGCCATCAGTGGGGCGAGCTGTTTCCACACGGATTCAGGCGTCGACTCGCCGACGAGGTAGTCAAATCTTGAATTTGGGTCAGGGCAAGAGGTACCCTGAGAGCACTCCGTCAAGAGTGATCCCTTCTGGGGGGATTAGCAACACAGAGAATCAAGTTGGTCGCTTGCTTCTCACTCGAAACTCAATCGAAAACCCTCGTCCCTGTTTGTCGCAGGTTCGGGGGTTTTTCTTTGTCGAGTTGAGATGGTGTTGCTAGATGCATTTTTCGGGATCACGCACATGCGATTCCTGTGCTGGAGGTGCGGTCAACAGGCCGCGGGCAATACCTCCCGCGGCAAGGCCTTCTTATCGAGCTCTCGAATTAGGTCGGGACGGCCGGTGTAGCCCGCCAGCAAATCGGCAATGAACTGACTCAGGGAGCCAACGCCCGCTTCTCGTTGCTGGTCTTCGAGGATCTCGTACACCTCTTGCGGGACGCGTGCGCCGAGAAATCGTCGATTTCCCTTACTGGCCATTCCCATCAGCTGAATCCTTTCGGCAATCCGACCTGCTCGATACAAGGTGTCACAAGTCGGCACGGCATTCAAGCCCGCGCAGGCTTATCCTTTGCGCAGATCAGACGACCTTTTTGACTGTTAGTTTCTCTACGATCGACTGATAGTTTCTCTACGACAAACCCGCCCGACAAACTCAGGATCACCCATTTACACAGGTCATCACCGCCACCGAATAACTCGGTCGAATGACCCGATCTCTGCGCTGGATAACTCGGTTGAATAACCGGATTTCCGCGCTGGAGTATTTCGTCGACAATCGGAAATTGATCCGAAGTCGACTGCGGTAGAGGGCCCGGCTACCCGAGCAAGGCTGCAAACGCGTTCACTTCCGACGCATCGGTGTGGGCGTAGATCCACAGCACCAGCGTCCCGCCGTCTGCGTGGCCAAGCCACGCCGCGACCGCAGACAGTGTCGCTCCTGGGACAATCAGCCGCGACGCTGCAGTGTGCTGAGCGGCATGGAGCCTGCGATGGTCCACGACCGCATACCGCAGCACCTCCTTCCACCAGTCGTCCAGAGTCCGCGGCGCTACCGCGCGGCCGTCTCAGTGTGTGAGCACGTGGAGATCTCGGGCCCCGACCCTTGCTTCACCGGCTCGCTTCCGGGCGATCTACTGTCGTTCCTGCGTGCCCTGCGGAACGGTCAGTACCGAAGCCAGCAGTTTCAGTGATCGCCGCGCGTTGGCGGTCTTGATATTGCTCGGATCGATGGTTAGGCCTGTGACGCGAACCCTGGTCCGTGGGGCCACCGTGATGCGCCTGTCGTCCAAATCAATTGTCCTCCAACGCTGCCCGGCCAGCTCACTGCGTCGTAGCCCGATCAGCGCCAGGTGCACCATAGGTGCATGGACCACTGCCATGTGCTGAGGTGACCGCAGTCCGCCGACAAGGGGAAAATCCACCCTGGCGTGCAGCGCCACCAGCCGCGTAACGTCGCCCTCACCGAGTCGGTCGCATAAGTCCAGCGCGCCCTCGTAGGCGTCGGGTGATCCGAGCGAGGCGCGGTGAGCCGTACACGGTCGATCTGCTGCCAGCGAAGGCTGCGAAAGAAGCTGCCGAGACGGCCATCTCGGCAGCTCGCACCACCGGTACCGACCCGAACTCGCAGCGGCGGGCCGAAGTCCAGCGCTGCATCGCAGAGTCGGCACAGGCGGCATTGCACAGAGCGACCTTGCCGGATTGGTATGAAACTGCACCACCACCCTCGCGCTACTGCAGCGGGGACTCCTCGAGGCCATGAGGTCACCGGAGGCTGCGAGGTGCCGGAGCCTGCGGTGTCGGTCCTTGACAGCCACAACCGAGGCGTCGGCAGCCCCAAGGAATGCAGCATCACGACAGTGTCGGGGTGTCGGCCTTCGCCGTCGCACCACACGGCCGGCTCGTGCTCTCGTGACCTTTGTGGTCGATCACCACCGAGCAGGGTCCGGGTCCTGATGTTCACTGCGCGCTGACGGATGGCGGCGTCGGGCCTCCCAAGCATCCGCAGGCGCGCATACGGCTTGCCGACACCACTGCGTCCAGGTCCAGCTCCGGAGCAGCACTGGTGGCCATCTGGAAGCCTTCGCCGCCTCCTGGCACGCTCTCAGACACACCCAGGTCTTACTCACGCCCCCACTGCTAGGAAGAAGCGCGCAGCCGACCTTGAGTAGCTGGCCGTCCAGGTAGGGACCCAGCGGTGGGTCAGCAGTGTCGGAGACCCTGGTGAGCCCGATGTCGATGGGCTCGACATCGGGCTGTAGCCGGGCTGCCTAATCACGCACCACTAGCCTTGTCGCTGGTGGCAGCGACATCTCCGCGCTCTACGAAGTTCAGCGTGCCGGCCGACACGGATGCGGCGAGCCTGTCGATATGGCCCGCGTCCGCGATGGACTGGCAGAGACGGCTGTAAGCGGCTGCCGTGGCCTTATCGTTGCCCCAAAGACTCTCAGCCTTCTTTGAGGCCCCGTCAGCGCTGCTGGCGGGTTTTGTGCGTGCGGCATCAGGCATCGCCACCAATACCGTCACGGTGACCGTTGGCCAGCAGTGCACGCAAGCTTTCGGCCGGAATACGCACCGGAACGCCCGGCTTGCGGGCGAAAAGGGTTTTGAGGTGGCCGTCGGCAAGCAAGCGCCAGATGGCACGCTGGCTGAGCTGTAGCCGTTCGGCCACCTCAGGCACGCTGAACGCCCGTAAGTCGGAGTACGGATCGGGGGGTGCCGATGCAAAAGTTTGAGTAGACAAGGGGACTCCAGGACAGGTATTTCTGTCCGGCTCCCGCGCACTGTGGCGTCTTACCCGGCTAGGTATCGGGGGTATCTCAGACGACCCCGAGGCTTCTCTTGTCTGACTCCCAGCCTACATGTCACGCCATTGCAGTCCCCTGCCACGACACGACGGGACACAGGGCCTACCAGACAGCGCAGTAAACTGCTAGGGCCCACGTAGGGCCCACGGCCCCACGCTTAACCCTCCGCAAAACGAAGAAAACCCCCTGTTGCCAGGGGGTTCTTCGGGTGGTCCCGGCTGGGATCGAACCAGCGACCTTCCGCGTGTGAAGCGGACGCTCTCCCACTGAGCCACGGGACCGTAAGTCATCCGAACGCATGCGCTCGAACGAGTTGGAACATTAACACGGCTGCGCGATGAATACGAATCACCAGGTTGGCATTCGTTTTGCTCCAGGCGACCCCGAAATCTACGAATTCGAGCTGATTTCAGACCGTATTCATCGCCAAGACGGACAGTTGCAACGCGCGCAACGGGCCGATTCGACTCCGAACACGCCACTGAGCTGGTGATTTGTGTGTATCCGACACGGTCGGCTAATGTTTCCAACGCACCGAGGAGAGCGAGCAGCTCCCCAAGCAACACGGTGCGATGCGGACGTGGCGCAGCTGGTAGCGCACAACCTTGCCAAGGTTGGGGTCGCGGGTTCGAATCCCGTCGTCCGCTCGAGAGGTGTGACTCAACCTTTTACGGTGGAGTGGCCGAGTGGTGAGGCAACGGCCTGCAAAGCCGTGCACACGGGTTCGATTCCCGTCTCCACCTCGCGCGATTAGCTCAGCGGGAGAGCGCTTCCCTGACACGGAAGAGGTCACTGGTTCAATCCCAGTATCGCGCACCACGTCAGGCCCTCGGGCCTGATGGTCAAGACCTGCTTGCAGGTCTGATAAGTTAGAAAAGTACTGAGTTCCGGTAACGGAGTTCATTGCTCATGCGGACGTGGCGCAGCTGGTAGCGCACAACCTTGCCAAGGTTGGGGTCGCGGGTTCGAATCCCGTCGTCCGCTCCATTTTTCTCCAGAACCCGCGCGATTAGCTCAGCGGGAGAGCGCTTCCCTGACACGGAAGAGGTCACTGGTTCAATCCCAGTATCGCGCACCATTTTAGAATGCAAGAAGCCGGAACCTCAGGGTTCCGGCTTTTTGCGTTCGAGCGCCGAACACACGGGCCGCAGTACTGACGCAAGCCCCCTCGGGAATCCACGTCAGTACTGCGGTTGATGTAGCTGATCAGATTGTTGTAACTGCTCAGTGAGAGAAGCGGTTCGCTGCCGAAGTCATCGCGCGCAGCGAGGACTCCGTCGACGACTCCGCAATACCCATCGCCCAGCTCCGACGGCCGTCGCACTCGGTGAAGATGAACGTCGCCGTGCGGTGGCCGATCTGGTGCTGATGGAAAGACAGGATCTCGAGCGAGATTCCCGCGTCGTGCAGCATCGACGTCATGGCCGAGATCGCGCCGGTCGAGGTGGCGGACGCTTTCTGGATACGCTCCCCCAGACCGAGAGTCGCTTCGAAGGTCCAACGACCCGGCGCAATCTTCTCGGAGGACCACGCACCCAGACGGATCGGGCCACTCATAGCCGCATACGTGGACTCGAACTCGGTCCACGACATCGCTGAGCATTCGGCACGCAAGCCGGCGGGCAGAGATTTGCCGTGACGCGCCGCGAAGGGATCAGCAGCAGAAGAAGAATCAGAAGCGAAAGCGAAGTTGTAAGTCATGATCGTGGTCTTCCTGGAATGAAGTGGAGGACCAACTGGTAGCAAGACGACCCGCAGCGAGGGGTCGGTCCGATTCAGACCCCGCTACGGCGGCTTACTACGAGAATTCGCTTCATGAGAGACGAGGCTAGGCGGCCCGGTTCGAGAATGCAACCCAGACCGCCTCCGCACAGGTCAGACCTGAGCCGCTTTGTGCTCGGCGATGAGGGCGCGATACCACTCGAACGAGGTCTTCGGAGTGCGCTTCTGGGTGTCGAAATCGACGTGCACCAGGCCGAAACGCTCCTTGTATCCCGCAGCCCATTCGAAGTTGTCGAGAAGTGACCACACAAAATAACCGCGGACGTCGACACCGTCGTCCATTGCCGATCGGAGGGCGCGAAGGTGCGCATCGTGGTAGTCGATTCGTGCTTCGTCGTCGACGACGCCTGCGGCATCCGGGGCGTCGTGGAATGAACATCCGCTTTCGGTGATGTAGATCGGCGGCAGTGCGTCACCGAAGCGGGCGTGGAACGTCCGCAAGATCTCGCCCAGCCCCTCGGGAACGATCGGCCAACCGAAATCGGTTGTGGGATAACCGGTAATCGCGACAGGGGCAAAGGGCAGGCCCGGGGGCAGGTCGACTTCGAGCACACCTTCGGTCCCCTGGCCTTCCACCGGAGCAGCAATCATCGTCGGCTCGTAGTAGTTGATCCCGTACCAGTCGAGCGGCGCCCCGATGATTTTCAAGTCCTCGTCGACAGGACCGCTGAGCAGCTGAGCGAATTCGTCGGCCGGGTACTTCCCGACCAGAACCGGGTCGGCGAACATCCAATTGACGACGTGGTCGTAGATGTCGGCAGCCATCACGTCTTCCGGCGAATCCGAAGCGGCACGCACCGGAGCATGGTTCGAGGCGATTCCGATGTTCGTGCATCCGGTTGCCCGAAGCGCTTCGACAGCGAGGCCATGCCCGAGCAGCTGGTGATGTGCGGCTTGGAAAGCCTCGAACCCCAAGGCCAGTCCGGGGGCGTGAACTCCGAGGGCATGCCCGTAAAGCGTGTGCACAACTGGTTCGTTGAGCGGCATCCACATTCCGACCCGATCCGACAGTCGCTCGCCGACGACCTGCGCATACTCCCCCAGCCGATACGAGGTGTCGCGGTTCATCCAGCCGCCCTGCTCCTGCAAGGCAAGGGGCAGATCCCAGTGAAAGAGCGTGACGGCAGGAGTAATTCCCACCGAACACAGTCGGTCGATCAGGCGGTCGTAGAAGTCGAGCCCCTTCGCATTCACTGCCCCCGATCCGGTGGGCAGAATGCGCGACCACGACAGAGACAGCCGATAAGCGTCGAGCCCGAGCTGATTCATCAGCTCGATGTCCGACTCCCAGCGGTGATAATGATCGGCAGCGACCGTCCCGGTGTCGCCCCCGACGACAACACCGGGACGGTCACAGAACTCGTCCCAGATCGACGGTCCGCGACCGTCTTCGGCCACAGCTCCTTCGATTTGATAGGCCGCAGTGGCGGTTCCCCAGACGAAGGAAGTCGGAAATTCTGGTGTCGGCTGCCGAGTCATGTCGGTCAGTTAATCAAAGAACCGTGCAAAACACGCAGCTTTGTTGGACACTCGACCAGTATCAAGATCCAGTACCGTTCGGCCTAACCGAACGAACGAGACAAAGGCCCTGCTTGATGACGGATAACACCCGCACCCTGACGAGGGCTCGGATCGCCACTTCGGTGGCCTTCGGACTTCAAGGATTTCTGCTCGCCGCCATTCTGACGCAGCTGCCGCAGTACAAGGACTTGTTCGAGCTGAGCGAGACACTGGTTGTGGTTGCGGTTGTCACCGTGTCCGTCATCGCCGGGCTCGGCAGCGTGCTCGCCGAGATGCTGGCCGTGAGAACGTCGAGCAAGATGACCCTGCGAACTGGGCTCGCCGTCATCGCAGTCTTCGGCGGGGCAACCGGAATTGCGCCCAACGCAGCGATGTTCTTCGTCTTCCTGGCGATCTACGGCATCGGACTCGGCATGGTCGACGCGGCCGCCAACATGCAGGCAGTCTCGATCCAACACGCCAAGGGCCGCTTCATCCTCTCCTCGTTCCATGCTTCCTGGAGCGTCGGAGCGATTGTCGGCGCCCTGTTCATCTCTGCTACCGCAGGCCTCGACATTTCGATCCGCGTCACGCAGGTGATCGCGGGAGTTGTTGTCGGACTGATGCTTCTGGCCTTCGGCCCGCAACTGCTCGATCGGTCCGAGTCTCCGGTTGCCGAGGCAAACATCACGAGCACCGCGAAATTCGCGGTACCCACCCGCGCCTTCGTCCTCCTCGGCGTCGCGATGGCATTGTTCTACGCGGTCGACTTCAGCGTCGGAAACTGGTCGACTCTGTACGTCAAGGACGAACTGCTCGCCGACGCCGGGACCGCTGCCCTTTCCGTGGCGGCGTATCAGATCGCGGCACTTGTCGCACGACTGACCGGGGACTACTGGGTCGGGAAATTCGGTGAGACCACCGTCGTGCGGATCGGCTCTCTCATCGGCGTAGTCGGTATGACAGTTGTCGTCCTCGCGCAATCTCCCGCCGTTGCCATCGCCGGGTTCCTCATCGTCGGGCTCGGGGTACCGGTGATCGCTCCGATCTGCTTCAGCGCTGCCGGCAGGATGGCTCCCCCGGATCAGGTCGATGCGGTGATCGCACGCATCAACCTCTTCAACTACGTCGGCACAGTCGTCGGCGGCGGCATCGTCGGCGCGGTCGCTGCCTTCAGTGACCTTCGAATCGGGTTCCTGATTCCGCTGGCGTTCTGCGCGATCTTGATAGCTCTTGCTCCCGCGTTCGCACCGAAACGAGCCACAACTCCGGTCGCCGAGAACGCCGCTTGAGCATTGCGCCCGAGGAAAGTGGTGTACTTGATCGACCGAATTGTGTGCGCGAGAGGCAGAAACTGACGTGACGATCACCGTTGACCGGGCCGGGATCTGGGATTCCGAAGCAATCGCCGACGTGGCAGCGGTGACATTTCCACTGGCGTGTCCGCCGGACGCATCCGACGACGACATCAGTGCCTTCATCGACAACGTTCTCTCCGTCGACAAGTTCTCCGAGTACCTGACCGATCCGACGCGAACCGTTCTCAAGGTCATTCGCGACGGTTCGATCGTCGGCTACGCGATGCTTGTCGACGACGAGCCCGCCGACCCGGACGTCAAAGCTGCTGTGACACTTCGCCCGACAACAGAACTCAGCAAGTTGTACGTGCTTCCGGGTAACCACGGAACCGGCGCGGCAGCATCCTTGATGGACGCGGTTGTCGACCACGCACGACGCAGCGGAAGTGCCGGGATCTGGCTGGGCGTCAATCAGGAGAACCTGCGCGCCCAGAAGTTCTACGCAAAGCACGGTTTCACACAGGTCGGCACGAAGACTTTCCTCGTGGGCGCACAACTCCACCACGATTTCGTGATGGAGCGCCCCGTCAGCTGACAGGCGTGCAGACTAGCCGGCCGCGACCTCGAAACGAGAAAGTGCGAGCAGGCGCGAGGTCGCGCGCAAGTACTTCTTCTTGTACCCACCGGCGAGCATCTCGGGGGTGAAGATCTCGTCGAGGCGTGCGCCGGAAACGGTGACCGGGATGCTCGCATCGTACAGGCGGTCGGCGAGAACCACGATGCGCAGTGCAACGGACTGATCCGTTGCCGGGTGGACACCGTCGATGAACACGGCCTTCACACCCTCGACCAGCTTGTTGTACCGCGACGGGTGCAGGGTGCTGAGGTGCTTGCACAGCTCGTCGAAGTTGTCGAGCGTGGCGCCGTCGATGGCGTCGGCCCGAGAGACCAACTCCTCCGAGGAGATGGGCTCGGGTGCGGGCGGGAGATCGCGGTGACGGTAGTCGGGGCCGTCGACGCGAATCGTCTCGAAGATCGAGCCGAGCTTCTTGATCTCGCGCAGGAAGTCCTGGGCGGCGAAGCGACCCTCCCCGAGCTGGCCGGGAAGCGTGTTCGACGTCGCGACGATGGACACGCCGCGCGCGGAAAGCTCCGAAAGGAGGCGGGATACGAGCATGGTGTCGCCCGGATCGTCGAGCTCGAACTCGTCGATGCAGAGAACGCTGTGGTCGGCGAGCGCTTCGACCGCCTTGTTGAAGCCGAGAGCGCCGACGACGTGTGTCAGCTCGACGAAGGTTCCGAAAGCCTTCGGCGACGGAACGCTGTGGAAGATCGACGCCAGCAAGTGAGTCTTACCGACACCGAACCCGCCGTCGAGGTACAGGCCGGCGCCGGTCGCCTGGGTCTTCTTGCCGAACAGTCCGCGGCGTCCACCACTACGGATCTTGGTGACGCGCTTGGAGAATTCCTCGGCCTTGGCGACAGCAGCTGCCTGGCTCGGTTCCTTCGGATCAGGAATGTAGGACGCAAAACTCACCTCGTCGAACATTGCGGGAGGCACCATTTGAGCTACCAGTTGATCGGCGGGTACCACCGGGCTTCGATCGACAAGACGTTCATGCATCCGTCAAGGGTATCTACGTGATGTGATCTCTCATGTGCACCGTATGGATATTGCGACCTACTTCACACCAGGCCACGACGACGAACTCCGCGGCTTGTACGCCTATCCGGAGAACCTCTCGCAACCCTGGATGCGCGTGAACTTCGTTTCCAGCATCGACGGGTGCGTCGCCGTCGACGGAGTGAGCGGTGGACTGGGCACACCGGCAGACAAGTCGGTATTCGGGATCTTGCGCGAACTTTGTGACGTCGTCGTGGTCGGCGCAGGCACAGCGCGAGCCGAGAACTACGGGGGTGTGCAGGTCTCGGACGAAGCCCGGGCGCGTCGCACTGCCGACGGCCTCGCTCCGGTCCCACCGATCCTCGTCGTCTCGGCGCACGCGTCGATCGACCCCGAAAGCCGACTCCTTCGCGATACCGAAGTTCCACCGATCCTTGTTGTCGGTCGCGACGCGGACTCCGCGGCAATTTCGGCGCTGAGATCTGCCGGAGCGCAGGTGGAGGTGACGGACTCACCGAACGTCACCAGCGGCGACATCGACAGGGCCTTGTCGGCTCGCAAGCTCCGTCGCGTGCTGTGCGAGGGCGGACCGTCACTTTTCGGGCAGTTGATCGAGGACAATGCCGTCGACGAACTCTGCATCACCACGTCACCTCAACTGGTGGGGAGCAAAGTCGGCCGAATCTCACTCTCCCCCAACGCAATGCCCACAGCCATGCGTCCCGCGCACATTCTCGGTGATACGGACGGCACGATCCTCACTCGATGGGTTCGTCAGCAGCCACGTCGGTGAACCTGGCACTCTGGTCGGCATGCGCAGAGTTGCTTTGATGGCCGTCGTCCTCGCGACGTGTTGTGCGTGCGGCGCCGGTCCGTCGCTTCGGCCCGCCGTCGCGGTCGAAGGCCGCACCGACGGCAGCCCTGCCCAGAGCGAGGGACCGTCGCCCGATGCGCCGCCGGTTGACCCTGGCGTCCCGACCGATGACATACCGTGGCGAGACTGCACCGGCACGTCACTCGCCGACCAGGCTCTCGCGGCGTCGAGCGCCGGCGTCATTCTCGAATGCGCGGAATTCAATGCCCCCATCGACGTGACCGGCGCCATCGACGGCAACTTCACTGCCGGCTTGACCCGCGCTCGGACCTCGTCGACGCCTGCCGACGCGTATCCGATCGTGTTCACATCGGGCACCGATCGTTCGTCGGGAAACTCTCTGGCCATGCTCGCCGCATCCGGCTTGAACACGGTTCTCACCGAACATCCCGTGGTTGCCCTCGATCGACGCGGAATCGACAGGTCCACCGCAATCGACTGCATGACGCCGGAAATTCGGCGTGGCCTTCACGATCTGGGCCAGTTCGACGCGGATTCCACCGGTGACGCCGCCGATGCGGTCGCGGCTCTCGGTCACGACGCCACCATTGCCTGCACGGACTACCTCGACCCTCAAGAACTGAAGTTCGGCGCCGACTCCGCAGCCGAGGACATCGACGCTCTACGTACACGGTGGGGCGTCGAGACCATCGCTCTGTGGTCTGCAGGGTCCGGCTCGGACATCGCGCTGAGCTATGCGGCAGCCCACCCGAACAACCTCGCGAGATTGATCCTCGATTCTCCCGCTCCGGTGGCCACCGACGCTGCGACCGAGGCCGAAAGCCGCGTGCAGGGCGAGGAAGCGGCATTGGCGGCATTCGCTCAGCGATGTGTGGCGCTGGGGTGCTCGCTCGGACCTGATCCGAAGAAATCGGTCACGGACTTGATGGAGCGCGCTCGAGCCGATGAATTCCAGCCGCTGTCCGCCGCTGCGGTGTCGAACGCGATTTCGGCCAGCCTGTGGACTGCCGGAACCAACCGTGAGCAGGAGACCCGCTCACTGTCCGACGCTCTGTCCGCGCTCGGTACCGGCAACGCTTCGCCGATTCGAGAGCGCGCCGCCCGGGCGGAGAACGAGGTGGACGGCGACGGCCAGTTCATCGGACGGTGCACCGACGGCATGCAATGGCCGGGCATCGGGCGTGCGCGCGAGCTTGCGGACACCTGGGGCACCAACTATCCGGTGTTCGGGCGAGAAGCCGCGCTCGGGTTGCTGGCGTGCGCCAGCTGGCCGTCGACCGCCAACTCCCCCCTGCCGAATCAGTTGAAGCCCCCAGTCCTCGTGCTGAGCGGTCAGGGTGACCCGGCCGTCGGGAACTCCGGACTCTCGACCGTCACCGGCGTCGTGACCAATGCAGGATCGCGCTTCGCAACTCTGGACTGGCAAGGTGCGGGTCACCCCGCGGCACAATCCACCTGCGCTCAACAGGCGATGCGCCTCTACCTCAGCGACGCCTCCCTTCCCAGTAACGGAAGCGTGTGCCCGGCCTGACTCGGGCGCTCGTCCACCACGACCGAAAAGGGGTGCATCCCCCGATCACACCCTGCTCCGGTGTACCGTGCCGAAGTGTTCCTTCGACAGCTCGAGCCGCGTACCGGGCGGACAACCCAACAAGTCGTCAACTTCGTTTTGTGGCCGATCGCCGTGATGACAGTGCTCAATCGTGTCATCGTCACAGCAGTCAACGGCGCCATCACCGATGACTTCCGACCGGTCTACAACGCCGCGCTGGCGTTCTGGAACGGGCGCGACGTCTACACCGCAGATTTCAACTCCGTAGACCCCCATTACCTGTACCCACCATCGGGTTCCTTGTTGATGGCACCCCTGGCGATCCTCGATCCCGAGCGCTCACGGTGGCTGTTCATCGGTGTCAATGCCGTCGCCATTCTCGTGGCTCTCTACCTGCTGTTGCGCTTGTTCGACCTGACGATCAGTTCCATCGCGGCGCCGATTCTGGTGCTCGGCGCGTTCATGTCGGAGACGGTCACCAACACGTTGGTGTTCACCAACATCAACGGCCTCGTCCTGCTGGGCGAAGTTGCCTTCCTCCTGTTGCTGATGCGCAAGAAGGATCTGTGGGCCGGCGCCGCGATCGGTCTCACCATCGCAGTGAAACCCACTCTCGCGCCGCTGCTCCTGCTGCCACTCGTTCGCGGTCAGTGGAAGGTGTTCGTCACCGCCCTGGGCATCCCGTTCATTCTCACGGTCGTGGCATGGCCGCTGGCGTCGGATCCGATGGACTTCGTCCGCCGCACCGTGCCGTACCTGCTCGAATCTCGTGACTACTTCAACAGTTCGATTGTCGGAAATGGCGCTTACTTCGGTCTGCCCGAATGGTTGATCCTGCTCTTGCGCGTCGTGTTGGCCGCCATGGTCGTCGTCTCGCTGTGGCTTCTGTACCGCTACTACCGCAACGACGAACTGTTCTTCCTCACCACCGCGACCGGTGTGATCATGACCGCGTCGTTCCTGCTGCCCTCGCTCGGCCAGATGTACTACTCGATGATGCTGCTCCCGCTCCTGATGTCCGTGGTGCTCAAGAACTCGGTCATGCGGAACTGGCCGGCCTGGCTCGCCGTCTACGGCTTCATGACGTTCGACAGCTGGTGGTCGAACCGCTGGCCGACCTTCGGCCGGGCGGCCGAATACACCAAGAGCACCCTCGGCTGGAGCCTTCTGCTGATCGTGATCTTCTGTGTCCTCGGATACCGGTATCTGGTCGCGCGTCGAGAGGGCCGCTTGGATCGGGGAATCGATCCCGCGTACCTCCTCGATCCCCCACTCGATACCGTCTCACCTGCCCACGAAGCCGAAACGGCGACAAAGCATTAGCGTGGAGGCATGAGTTCTTCACACGATGGCATCGACAGCACACCTGAGGTCACGTACACCGAGAGCGAGTGGCGCGAAAAACTGACGCCGGAGGAGTTCGCCGTCCTGCGCCAAGCCGGCACCGAACGCCCCTTCGTCGGCGAGTACACCGACACCACCACGGAAGGTGTCTACTCCTGCCGGGCCTGCGGAGCCGAACTGTTCCGCAGCACCGAGAAGTTCGAATCGCACTGCGGGTGGCCGTCCTTCTTCGATCCGGCGGATTCGGATGCCGTGATCCTGAAAGAAGACAGCTCACTCGGAATGCGCCGGGTCGAGGTCATCTGCAAGAAGTGCCACAGCCACCTCGGTCACGTCTTCGAGGGCGAGGGATACCCGACGCCGACCGATCAGCGGTACTGCATCAACTCGATCTCGCTGGTTCTCAAGCCCGCTCAGTAGCCAGGTCGTGGGCTACCCCGTGTCACTGGTAGCCCACGATTCGAGACTTTCCACTCAGAAGTCCCAGTTCAGCGCAGTCGGGCTCAGACCGGCCGCATTCAGGTCCTCGTTGCGAGCGACAAGTCCGTCTTTGACGGAACCGATCCCGCCACCGATCGCGCCGGAAGTGATGTCAGTCAACGAGGCGTCGCCGCCCGTGACTTCCTTCGTCACGATCGCAGCGGACGCTCCCGACACCGCGTCGTCGAAGGCGCCCCGCGCGATCTCCTGCACTCTCGAACCGGTCGGGAGCGGGTTCGGGTCAGGGCCGACACGATCCGGCGTCGTCTTCAACCCTCCGTTCGCAAGTCCCTTGATGAAACCGTCGCGCCCCTCGGTCACGACCTTGCCACCGTCGATCGACTGGCGATGATCCATCGTCATCTGCCCGAGTTGAATGGCGAGGCCGGAGAAGACGGCAGCGGCAGCTTCCACTGCCGCAGCCTCGATCACTCGTATCAACAATTGCTGCAACAACATTCGGACCGTGAGTGTCGTTGCGACCTCAGCCGCCACGACCCCGGCGGTACTGACACCCAGTGTCGGGACAGCAGCCGCCACCATGGCGGCAATCTCGAGCGCCAGTGCGCCCAGCGCCGCGAGGATCGACAGTTTGGTGTACTCGATGTCCGTGCCGGTATCGGTGCATGACTGACCCAGTTCGGCCGCGGCAGAGGACAACCGCTCGAAGACCTCCGCAACTCCCCCGGCCTCGGACCAATACCGAGACAACGAGTCGCCGGCTCGACCGTCGATCGATGCCAGTACTGCCTGCAATCCGTAACCACCGGCAGCGGCCGAAGCCTCGATCCGATCAGCCGCGCCTGACCAGGCATCACCCAACCTCCACAGTGCCGTTTCGTCTCCTTGCGGCCAGTCACTGCCCACCGCGACCGACGCAACCGCCTGTAACCAGCCTGGAATCTCGAGTCCCATCAGAGCCCACCCGCCATGTCGTCGGCAAGCGAGGTGTCGATCGATTCGAAACGATCGGTGATCTCGATCAGCGTGGCGGTCAATTCGCGCAGCGCGCCCGCGACCAGCGTCATCCCACCGACTGCTGACTCAGCACCGGGAACATATGCGCCTGAGAATGCGGATCCGAACTGGTCAGTGCCCCAGCAACCCTCTTCGGCGGCGACCACTGCGTCGAGAGCGCTCCGCGCCTCGTCGAGATCGGCAGCGACCACCGCGAAGGCTGGTGCAGCACTTTTCATCGCGGCCACATTCACGCCCAGCTCAGACATTGCCGGAGCTCCTCAGAACGGTGCGGTCCCAGTTCTCGTCGCAGGAAGCCGGTGTGGAGCTCGGACGAGGTTCGAGAATCTCGCGCAATCCGAGCACGCCCGGAACCAGGTCCGGCAAGTCGATTCCGGCCGCCTCCGTGAGCGGCTTCGTCATCTCGGCAACCTGTCGGCGTATGTCTTCTGCCGCAGACGCGGCCGTAGCCAGGATCAGATTCCCCAACGCTGCCGGCGAATGCTTGGCGTAAGAACTCCCCGAGAGATCGACTCCCACCACCGCCCCCGAGGCGTCGACGACGATTTCCACGCTGCCGTCACTCGAACGCGCGCTCGCCGTCGCTCGAGCGATCCTCTCCTGCAAGTCCGCCAGCGATCGAGTCCGCTCCAACAGAACGTGCTGCATCGAATCGATCTGAGCCCGAAGTACTTCGACTTGCCCCCGCATCGAACCAACATCCGCTGCACTCACGATGGCCCCCACCTTCGATAGATCGTGACACCTGATTCAGGCGCTCACGAGGTTCGACGCGAGAGGTGGCCGATCGGTTCCGTCAGCGTGAACGAAGCACGGGCGGATCGAACGCCTTGACCGGCGGCAGGGCCCCGTCGAATTTCTCGATCTGCACCAGAACGTGCTGGCCGGTGCACCCGTGCGAGAGTGACGACGTACCGATGTCCGGTGTCAGAACGTTGGGATTGCCGTGCACGCACAGAGAGTCGGGATCGGCAGGATCGAGCGGGTCGTACCAGGCACCGGTGGAAAGTTGGACGACGTCGCTCCGCAAGTCCGAGTCGACGATCACACCAGCAAGGCACGCTCCGCGATCGTTGAACACCCGCACCACGTCTCCTGCCGAGACGCCGCGCGCGGCCGCTGCATCGGGGTGCATACGAATCGGCTCGCGTCCCTGAATCTTCGACGCCTGGCTCGCAGCGCCGTGATCGAGTTGGCTGTGCAGACGCGTCTTGGGCTGATTGGCGATCAAGTGAAGCGGGAATTGCGAGGCTCGCGGTCCACCCAGCCACTCGTCGGGCTCGTACCAGCGCGGATGGCCGGCGCAGTCGTCGTAGCCGAAGGACTCGATGGTCTCGGAGAAGATCTCGATCTTCCCACTCGGAGTCGAGAGCGGATATTTCTCGGGATTCTCACGGAAGTCACCGAAGAGCACGAGGTTGTCTTCGGTTCGCATCCGGTAGTGCCCTTCTGCCCAGAAGTCCTCGAACGTCGGTGTGTTGCCGCCGTCTGCATCGACGAACGGCCGCCATTGACCGTAGAGATGCTCGATCCACTCCTGTGAGGATCGCCCCTCGGTGAACTGTTCCCCGAATCCGAGCGCAGAAGCGAGAGCGGCAAACGTGTCGTAGTCGTCACGCGAGTTCTCGAAAGGTGGAACGACCTGCTGCATCGCGACCAGAAGCGGGTCGTTTCGAGTGCAGCTCAGGTCATTTCGTTCGAGCGAGGTGGTCGACGGGACAACGATGTCGGCGTTGCGGGCCATCGGCGTCCAGTACGGATCGTGAACGACGATCGTGTCCGGACGCGCAAATGCCCGTCGCAGCCTCGGGAGATCCTGATGGTGGTGAAACGGATTGCCACCGGCCCAATAGACCAACCGGATGTCGGGATAGGTCAAGCGTCGGCCGTCGTAATCGAACTCCTCCCCGGGCGAAAGCAGCAGGTCGGAAATCGCGGCTACCGGAATGAAATCCGACACCGGATTCACACCTTGCGAGAAGGTCGGCAAGGGATACGGCACCGGAGCCAGACCCGGCTCGTTCATCGAACCGTAGCCGTGCCCGAAACCTCCACCCGGAAGCCCGAATTGGCCGAGCATCGCTGCGAGTGTCACGCCCATCCACGGTGCCTGTTCACCGTGTTTGATGCGTTGCAACGACCACGTGACGGTCACCAGCGTCCGGCCAGACGCCATTCTCCGAGCCAGGTCGGTGATGAACTCCGCCGACACACCGGAGATCTTCTGCGCCCAGCGCGGATCCTTCGGTACACCGTCGGAACGTCCGAGCAGGTAATCCTCGAAGCGTTCGTAACCGACGCAGAAACGGCCCAGGAAATCGCGATCGTGCAGGTCCTCCGACGCCAGGACAAAGGCCAGGGCAAGCATGATTGCAACGTCGGTTCCCGGAACGGGTGCGATCCACTCACAGTCACCCTCGACGTCGTCACGCAACGGACTGAAGGAGACGATCTTTCCGCCGCGGGCACGAAACGCGTCGAGCGCCCCGCGCGTCGGATGATCGCTCGTACCACCGGCATTGACTCCGGTGTTCTTGATCGGCACTCCTCCGAACGAGACGAGGAGTTCGGAGTGCTTCGCGATGACGTCCCACGACGTGGAGCGCGCGAACAACTTCCAGTGCGTTCCGACCACACGCGGCATGATGACACCGGTGGCACCGAGCGAGTAGCTGTGAACTGACTTGGTGTATCCACCCAGCTGATTCAGAAATCGGTGAACTTGGCTCTGCGCGTGATGGAATCGGCCGGCGCTGGCCCAGCCGTACGAGCCGCCGAAGATCGCCTTGTTTCCGTGCGCGTCGACCACGCGACGTAGTTCACGCGAGAGGAGTTCGGTCAGTTCGTCCCAGGAGACCGAGACGAATTCGTCGGCTCCACGTCGGTCGCTGGGACCCGGCCCGTTCTCGAGCCAACCCCGACGCACCGCCGGGCCCGAAACACGAGCCCGACTGCGCACCGAACCGGCGAGGTTCCCGAGCATCGGCGAAGGATTCGCATCACCCTCGTACGGATGCACGGCGGTCACCTCGCCGGCGACCGATTCGGCGGTGAACATTCCCCAATGGGACATGTGTTGACGACGCCGGTTCGGTGCAGTTGTCACAGGAACTACTTTCGAAGCAGATCAGGGAAGGGAAAGGACCAGCTTCTCGATGTCCACGCGCGGGCCGGTGAAGAACGGCACCTCTTCGCGAACGTGCAAGCGAGCTTCGGTGGCACGTAGATCGCGCATCAGATCGACGATACGAATGAGCTCGGGTGCTTCGAACGCGAGAATCCACTCGTAGTCCCCCAGGGCGAAGGCCGGGACCGTGTTGGCGCGAACGTCCTTGTACGAACGAGCAGCCATACCGTGATCGGCGAGCATCTTGCGACGCTCCTCGTCGGGGAGCAGGTACCACTCGTACGAGCGGACGAACGGGTAGACGCAGATGTAGTCGCCCGGATCCTCACCCGCGATGAACGAGGGCACGTGGCTCTTGTTGAACTCCGCGGGGCGGTGCACCGCCGAGTTGCTCCAGATGGGAGCACTGGCCTGTCCGAGGACGGTGGTGCGACGGAAATCCGCGTACGCGGCCTGCAGTTCCTCGATGGTGGCCGCGTGGGTCCAGATCATGAAGTCCGCGTCGGCGCGCAGGCCGGCGACGTCGTAGATCCCGCGAACCACGACGCCCTTGTCTTCGAGACCCTCGAAGAACAAGCGGGCGTCCTTGACCGCAGCTTCCCGATCATCGCCCAGCACACCGGGTTCCACCTGGAACACGGAGAACATGAGGTAACGGATTTCAGAGTTCAGTTTGTCGAAATCAAGGCGTGCCATGGGTCTATCGTGCCACTCGCTCGAATATCCGTGTAGCCGCCGTCGTGCCGACTGCGACACACGCCGGAACCCCGACGCCGTGCAGCCACGACCCGGCCAGGGCGAGGCCGTCGAACTGCGTCATCCCGGACTCGATTTCAGCCACGATTTCCGTGTGACCTGGGGCGTATTGGGGAAGACCTCCGTGCCACCGCTGTACGAAGGTCGCGCCTGGCTCCTCGGTGATTCCGGTCACGGTCTCGAGATCGGCGCGCGCGAAGTCGATCAACTCGCCATCCGACCGGTCGACGATCTCCGATGCACCGAATCGACCGAACGACACCCGAACGAGGTGCTCACCGCGATCAGCGAGGTGTGTCCACTTTCGACTCGACAGCGTGAACGCCTTGGCGGTCAGGTCGGCGTCGGTGGCTACCAGGATCCCTGAATTCTGCGGAAGTTCGACCTGCCCGGACAACCGGAGCGCCACCACCGCGGACGACGCCAGTTCGATCCGAGCGACGGTACTCGCAACATCCGCATCGACTCCGGCCAACAGCGCCGCTGCGCGCGGCGCCGGGACGGCCAGAATCACCGCGTCGACGCTTCCGAGCGGATCGACGTTCCAACCAGCCCCGTCGCTGCGCAACCCAGAAGCCTCGCCGCGGACGAAGGTCGCGTCGGCGGCCTGCTGCAGCGCATCGAGCAGGATGCCGTACCCGTCTCTGAGCGCTCCGAACACCGGCCCCGGTGCAGGCGTCGGCAATGCGGCTGCGACTGCATCCGTGAGGCTCCGAGAGCCCGCATCGAGGGCCGCAGCGAGTGTCGGCAAAGCTGCACGCACGCCGATGGTCTCCGCCAGCCCCGAGTACACCCCACCGAGAAGCGGATCCACCGATCGGCTGACCACCTGATCACCGAATCGCTGCGAAACCAGTTCGGCAACACTGCAATCGGAACCGCGGGTCCACTCCAGCGGGACGCCGGCCTCGGCCGCTATGCGCGCCAGGGTCTGCTCGTCGACAAGATCTCGAACCGACTCCGCCGAAGCCGGGATTCCCATCAGGGTTCCGGTCGGCAACCGATTCAGTGAGCCCTGAGACCAGATCAACGGACTCAGGCCCGCGGGGTAGACGATCTGATCGGTCAGTCCCAGCTCGGCGAGAAGCGCAGGAACTTCCGGCCGACGGGCGATGAAAGCCTCGGCACCGATGTCGATCGGGCCACCGCCCAGATCAATCGTTCGCAGCTTCCCGCCCAGCCGCGGTGAGTCGTCGACGATCGTGATGTCCGCTTCGGAGCCCAGACTGCGCCGAAGCCGGTACGCGGCAACCAGACCGGAGATTCCGCCTCCGATCACCGCGACCGACGGCCGAGTCGTTGTCACAGCGAGTGCACCAGCTCCACCGCCGAGGTGATCGCCGTGGGATCGGTGTCGGGAAGAACTCCGTGGCCGAGGTTGAAGATGTGGCCGATGGCACCGGCCTCGATCGCGCGGTCCCCTTCGGCGGCGATCCGGCGCACCTCACGATCGATCACCTCGGGGCCCGCGAACAGTACGGCGGGATCGAGATTGCCCTGCAGCGCCTTACCCGGACCGACACGACCAGCCGCGACGTCGAGCGGAATCCGCCAGTCGACACCCACGACGTCGGCGCCTGCCTCCCCCATCGCGCCGAGAAGTTCACCGGTGCCGACACCGAAGTGGATACGCGGGACGCCGGCAGCGGCAACCTCGGCGAACACTCGCTCGGAATGCGGGAGAACAAATTCCCGGTAATCGGCCAGCGAGAGCGCGCCGGCCCACGAGTCGAACAGCTGGACCGCGTCGACGCCCGCCTTGAGCTGCGCCTGCAGGAAGCAGATCGTGGTGTCGGCCAAACTTCCGAGCAACGCGTGCCAGGTCTTCGAATCGGAGTGCATGAGCGCTTTGGTCTTCTCGTGGTTCCGGCTCGGACCACCCTCGACCAGATACGACGCCAGAGTGAACGGCGCTCCGGCAAAGCCGATCAGCGGCGTGGAGCCCAACTCGGTAGTGAGAAGCCGAACGGCCTGCGCGATTGCGCCTACCTCTTCGGGGACCAGTCGCGGAAGTGCTGCAACGTCGGCGATGGAGCGAATCGGATTGGCGACCACCGGTCCGACGCCGGCAACGATGTCGAGATCGATTCCCGCGGCTTTGAGTGGAACGACGATGTCCGAGAACAGGATTGCCGCGTCCACGTCGTGACGGCGCACCGGCTGCATCGTGATCTCACAGACCAGCGCCGGATCGAAACAAGATTCCAACATGCCGATCCCGGCGCGGATCTCGCGGTACTCCGGCAACGAACGCCCGGCCTGACGCATGAACCACACCGGCCGTCGACTCGGAGTGCGTCCGGTCGCCGCGGCAAGCAACGGTGCGTCGGGCAAGACTCGCCGAGCGCTGTATTCCGCCGACCCGGTAATGCCTGAATTCATGTTGTCCAACCCGCTCATCAGTCCTCGCGCTCTCCGCCAACGTGTGTCTTCGATCGACTCAATGCTGCCACGTCCCACACTCGGGATCGGACACCCGAGCGGTTCGTGAGCGGCCACACACCCGAGCCACACTCGGTCGGCGCGCCTCCACCTCCCCGCCCGCATCCCCGACTAACGTCCTGACCTGTGACGACATCCGGATCGACAGCCGACCCGGCCGAGTTCCGTGCCGCCGTGGAGGCGATGACCGCTGCGCGGGTTCGGCCCGAGATAGAGGTCGGTCCCATCCGCCCGCCGCAGCGCCTCGCTCCGTACAGCCACGCGGTGGGGGCCGAGGTTCTCCACCCGGACTCCGACGTCGTGGCCGAGCAGTCCGAAGGTGACGCTTTCGGCCGCCTGATCCTGTTGTTCGATCCGGACGGCGACGAGGCGTGGAACGGCACCATGCGGTTGGTGGCGTACATCCAGGCCGATCTCGACGAAGCCGTCGCCGCGGATCCACTACTTCCCGAAGTAGCCTGGAGTTGGCTGGTGGACGCTTTGGAGGCCGGACCGGAACCTTTTGTGGCCCTGGGCGGTACGGTCACAGCTACAACTTCCGTGCGGTACGGCGACATCGCCGGACCTCCGCGAGCCCATCAACTGGAGTTGCGAGCGTCCTGGACTGCAACTTCGTCCGAATTGGCTCACCACGTCGAGGCTTTCTGCGAGGTTCTCGCGTACGCGGCGGGGCTTCCGCCTGCCGGGATAACCACGCTGTCGCGGCAGAACGACTAACTCTGTCACTCGTTTGAGCATTCCCCCGGAAAAATACTAGAACCTGTTCTAGAATAAGTCATGCAACGTCTCAGCGGACTCGACGCGACCTTCCTCTACTTGGAAACACCGACCCAGCTATTGCACGTTTGTGGACTTGTCCTGCTCGACCCCACGACCATCCCGGGCGGCTACGACTACCGGAAGCTGCTTCGCGAGTTGGACTCGCGAATGGCCACCATGCCGACGTTCCGGCGCAAACTCAAAGATTCCCGTCTCAATCTCGACTACCCCGTGTGGGTCGACGATCACGATTTCGACATCGAGCGGCACTGCCACCGGACCGCGGTACCTGCTCCCGGCACACACGCGGAACTGGCAGAGCTCGCCGGACACATCGCGAGCCAACCGCTGGATCGTTCCCGACCGCTGTGGGAGATGTGGGTGATCGAGGGACTTGCCGACGGACAGATCGCCGTCATGTCGAAGATCCATCACAGCGCTGCCGACGGTGTCACCGGCGCGAACATCCTGGCTCAGCTGTGCAGTCTCGAACCGGATTCACCGGCGCTCGTGGATCCCACCGCACAGGGTGCGGGCGACGCGGGAACGCTGGACATCGCCATCGGCGGACTCATGGCCGTCATCGCCCGACCCGCAAGAATTGCCCGTCTGGTCCCCGGCGGAATCGCCATGCTCCCGAAGTGGGTGACGCGTGCGCGAAAGGGTGAAGCGATGCCTGCTCCGTTCACCGCGCCGCGGACCTCGTTCAACGGCGCGATCACCGGTCACCGCAACGTCGCGTTCAGCCAACTCGATCTCGCGAAGGTCAAAGCCGTCAAGGACCGTCACGGCGTCAAGGTCAACGACGTGGTTCTCGCGCTCTGCGCCGGGGCACTGCGTAAGTATCTGGAGGACCGGGACGAGCTGCCGGAGGACTCCCTCGTCGCCATGGTGCCGGTGTCGGTCCACGGCAAATCCGATCGTCCGGGCACGAACCAGATCTCGGGCATGTTCACGCAACTCGGCACCCAGATCGCCGATCCGGTCGAACGCCTGCACGCGATCAGCGATTACAACGCCACCTCGAAGAACCACAACGAGGCTCTGGGCGCGAACATGCTCCAGGACTGGTCGCAGTTCGCTTCGCCGGCGGTGTTCGGCGCCGCCATGCGCGTGTACTCGTCGCTCAAACTCGCCGAGCGTCACCCCGTCGTGTCCAACCTGGTCGTGTCGAATGTGCCTGGACCGCCGGTCCCGCTCTACTTCCTCGGTGCCCAGATCAAGGGAATGTTCCCGCTCGGCCCGATCTTTCACGGAGCAGGTCTCAACGTGACGGTGATGTCTCTCGACGGAAAACTCGACGTCGGCATCGTCAGTTGCTCCGATCTGGCACCCGAATTGGACCAGCTCGCGCAAGGTTTCGGAGCCGCACTCGACGAACTGTTCGACGCTGAGGTGACAACCCCGGCCCCGACTGCGACGTAGAGTCAGTGACCATGTCCGAAGTCACCGATGATGCAACCGAGCCCACCTCCGACGTAGTTCCGCTGCTCGTTCCGCGTGACGGAGTTCCGGACGTCATCACCACTGCCGCCGGTGTCACCGACGCCGCGGCCGCGCTGGCCTCCGGCCACGGCCCGCTCGCCGTGGACGCCGAGCGCGCATCCGGATTCCGCTATTCGGCACGGGCGTACCTGATCCAGCTTCGACGCGAAGGAGCAGGATCGTTCCTGCTCGACCCGATTCCGACAGCGCAAGACCTGCAGCCGTTGGCCGAGGTGATCAACCCGTTGCAATGGGTGCTGCACTCTGCCGATCAGGATCTCCCCGGCCTCGCCGAACTGGGCCTGACGCCGGCCGAGCTGTTCGACACCGAACTGGCCGGACGACTGGCCGGGTTCGAGCGAGTCGGACTCGCCGCGATCGTGGAACGAACCCTGCGAGTGGAACTTCGCAAGGGTCACGGGGCTGCGGACTGGTCGACACGTCCGCTGCCGGACGCCTGGTTGAACTACGCCGCCCTCGACGTCGAAGTGCTTCTCGAACTGCGCGACGCAATGGAAGCCGAACTCGAATCCCAAGGCAAGCTCGAGTGGGCGAAGGAAGAGTTCGAGTACATCCGTCTGGCCGGCCCGCCCAAGCCCAAACCGGACCGCTGGCGTCGTACGTCGCACATCACCTCACTCAAGACCACCCGTCAGTTGGCGGCGGTACGGGCGCTGTGGCAGGCGCGCGAGGATCTCGCACGCAAGCGCGACGTGTCTCCGAGTCGGGTTCTTCCTGACTCCGCGATCATCGATGCCGCTCTCAAAGATCCTCGGTCGCTGGATGCGCTCCGCTCGCTTCCCGTCTTCGGCGGACCACGTCAACGCCGGTATTCGCGTATTTGGATGGATGCACTGGAAGCCGCGCGCAGGCTCCCCGACAGCGAGCTTCCGCCGAAAACCCCGCCCATCGTCGGGCCGCCCGCTGCCGGTCGCTGGGCCCGCCAGGATCCAGCGGCGGCTGATCGGTTGACCGCGGCGCGCGCAGCACTGTCGGACCTGAGCAAAGAGGTTTCGGTGCCCGTGGAGAATTTGCTCCAACCCGACCTGGTCAGGCGCCTGTGCTGGGACTGGAAACTGGAACCCGACTCGGACATCGCCGAAGTCGAGAGTGCGATCGAGACCAAGCTCACTTCCGGTGGCGCACGTGGCTGGCAACGCACTTTGACCGTTCCCGTCCTCGCCGAGGCACTGAACTCCGTGGTCCCGGCCGAGCCCGAAGTGGAAGAGCCGGAATCCTGACCTGACCCCGGTGTGAGGTTGGAGCAATTCGGCACGTTAAGTTACCGGTCAGTAATGGGCAGTAGTACGCTTGACACGAGGCCGGACGCCTGGCCGTGATCGCCGAACCAACGTCTCACCGCCCTTCGGTGCGGTGGGCAGCTCCATCAGGAGGAATTCGCGTGGCTCCATCCACAAACAACCAACGCAACGTCGTCTTCGTCGACGGCATTCGCACCCCGTTCGGCAAGGCCGGCCCGAAAGGCATGTACGCCGACACGCGCGCAGACGATCTCGTCGTCAAGGCGATTCGTGAGCTGCTTCGCCGTAACCCGCAGCTCGATCCCGCACGGATCGACGAAGTTGCTGTCGCAGCCACCACGCAGACCGGTGACCAGGGCCTGACCATCGGCCGCACCGCTGCGATCCTCGCCGGTCTCCCCGAAACCGTTCCAGGATTCGCCATCGACCGCATGTGTGCCGGCGCGATGACCGCCGTCACCACGACCGCGTCGGGCATCGGCTTCGGCCAGTACGACGTCGTGATCGCCGGTGGCGTCGAGCACATGGGTCACCACCCGATGGGTGAGGGCGCAGACCCCAACCCGCGTTTCCTCGCCGACCGCCTGGTCGACCCGAGCGCCCTCGTGATGGGTAACACCGCCGAGAACCTGCACGACCGGTTCCCGACCATCACCAAGGACCGCACGGACGCCTACGCCGTCAACAGCCAGAACAAGTACGACGCTGCCAAGAAGGCCGGCTTCATCGCCGACACCCTGGTCCCCGTCGCCACCCGCAGTTCCGCGGGCTGGGGTCTGGCCACCGAAGACGAGCCGCCGCGCCCCGGAACCACCGTCGAAGATCTCGCGAAGCTCAAGACGCCGTTCCGACCGGCCGGACGCATCACCGCCGGTAACGCAGCCGGACTCAACGACGGTGCCACCGCAGCACTGCTCGCCGGTGAGGACACCGCAGCCGAGCTCGGCCTGCCGGTCGGCATGCGCATGGTGGGCTTCGCCTACCAGGGCGTCGACCCCGCCGTCATGGGCATCGGCCCGGTTCCCGCCACTGAGAAGCTGCTGGCACGCACCGGCCTCAAGATCGAGGACATCGGACTCTTCGAGATCAACGAGGCGTTCGCCGTTCAGGTCCTCGCGTTCCTCGAGCACTACGGAATCGCCGACGACGACCCGCGCGTCAACCAGTGGGGCGGCGCCATCGCGTGTGGCCACCCCCTCGCTTCCTCGGGCGTTCGCCTGATGACGCAGCTCTCCCGCCAGTTCGCGACGCGTCCCGACGTGCGCTACGGCTTGACCACCATGTGCATCGGCCTCGGCATGGGCGGCACCGTCATCTGGGAGAACCCGAACCACGCTGACTACCAGGCAGGAGTCAACTAAATGTCTGATATTGCAACAGCATTCGCCGACGAGGTCGTGACGAACGCCTACACGAAGATCATCTCGGTCCCCGGCATCGAGGGCCCTTTTGCACTGATCACCCTCGACAACGGCTTCGACCACACCAAGCCGTCGTCCTTCGGTCCCGGCGGACTCGCAGCATTCGACGCCGCCCTCGACGAAGCCTTTGCCGCCAACCCGGTTGCCATCGCCGTCACCGGCAAGCCGTTCATCTTCGCCGCCGGCGCGGATCTCAAGGGTGTTCCCGCGATCACCTCTCGTGAGCAGGGACTCGAGCTGGGCCGCTTGGGTCACAAGGTGTTCCGACGCCTGCGTGAGTCGTCCGTTCCCACGTTCGCCTTCATCAACGGTGTCGCTCTGGGCGGCGGCCTCGAGGTCGGACTGCACAGCCACTACCGCACGGTTGCCGCCAATGCGGGCGCACTGGGTCTTCCGGAAGCATTCCTCGGTCTGGTCCCCGGTTGGGGCGGAACGCAGTTGCTCCCCAACCTCGTCGGCCCGTCGAACGCCGTCACCGTGGTTATCGAGAACTCGCTGAACCAGAACAAGGTGCTCTCCCCCAAGAAGGCACTCGAACTCGGCGTCGTCGACGTCGTTCTCGATTCCGCCGACTTCATCGAGCAGTCCCTCGCCTGGGCGTCGCAGGTCCTCGCCGGCACAGTGACCCCCGCTCGCCCCGAGATCGATCGTGGCCAGGGCTGGGACGACGCGATCGCTCGTGCGAAGGCGATCGTCGACGGCAAGACCAAGGGCAACGCTCCCGGCGCCGTCAAGGCCGTCGAGTTGCTCGAACTGGCTCGCAGCACCGACATCACCGATGCCGCCTCGCTCGACAAGGGCTTCGCGGCCGAGGACGAGGCTCTTGCCGACCTCCTCCTGACGGACGAACTCCGCGCGGGTCTGTACGCCTTCGATCTGGTGAACAAGCGCGCCAAGCGTCCCGCCGGAGCACCCGACCGCTCGCTCGCTCGTAAGGTCAGCGGCGTCGGCATCGTCGGCGCCGGCCTCATGGCCAGCCAGCTCGCGCTGCTCTTCGTCCGCCAGCTCAAGGTGCCGGTCATCCTGACCGACATCGACCAGGAACGCATCGACAAGGGTGTCGGCTACGTCCACACCGAGATCGAGAAGCTCCAGGGCAAGGGACGCCTGTCCCCCGACGCTGCGAACCGCCTCAAGGCGCTCGTCTCCGGCTCCCTCGACAAGGCCGCGTTCGCCAAGACCGACTTCGTCATCGAAGCCGTCTTCGAGAACATGGACGTCAAGAAGAAGGTCTTCGCGGAACTCGAGCAGTTCATCGCCCCCGAAACCATCCTCGCCACCAACACGTCTTCGCTCTCCATCACGGAGATGGCGTCCGGCCTCGAACATCCCGAGCGTGTGGTCGGCTTCCACTTCTTCAACCCGGTGGCCGTTCTTCCCCTCCTCGAGATCATCAAGGGCAGCAAAACCGATGATGCCACTCTGGCAACGGCTTTCGCCACCGCGAAGTCGCTGAAGAAGTCCGCCGTCCTCTGCGGCGACAAGGCCGGCTTCGTCTTCAACCGCCTCGTCACCCGCACCTTGGGTGAGGTCATGTCCGCCGTCGACGAAGGCACCCCCTTCGACGTCGCAGACAATGCCATCGCCGAACTCGGCATGCCCATGTCGCCGTTCACCTTGCTGGCCCTAGTCGGACCCGCAGTGGCACTGCACACCGGGGAGACCCTGCAGGAGTCGTACCCGGACCGGTTCAAGAGCTCACCCGGACTCGAAGCACTCGTCGAGGCCCGCAAGCCCGGCGTGTGGACCTGGGGCGAGAACGGTCAGGCCGTCGACCCCGAGGTCGCCGCACTGTGGCCGCAGGGTGACAAGGTGTCCACCTCGGAAGAGGTCCTCGAGCGCACACGTCGTGCATTTGCCGAGGAAATTCAGATCATGCTCGACGAGGGCGTCGTAGCGGCAGCCGAGGACATCGACCTCTGCCTGCTGCTCGGCGGAGGATTCGGATTCTGGAACGGCGGCATCACGCCGTACCTGGACCGCACCGGTACCTCCGAGGCTGTCAACGGCAAGCGCTTCCTCGCGCCTGGTGTTGCCAGCGTCTGAGTCAGTCGATCGACCCGTCACGGACGGCGTGCCTTCGGGTACGCCGTCCGTGGCGTTTGCGCAGGTTCAGAATAGTGTTCCCACATCGTCTTTCACGATGTTCTCGAGCGCACGCTCCGCGACGGCGGCGATGGTCATCGACGGATTGCACGCAGCGGAGTTTCCCGGCAGCAGAGCGCCGTCGAGCACGTACAACCCCCGCTGGCCCAGAACCCGCCCATCAAGATCGCACACCGAGTTCATGCAGGCACCGCCGAGGGGATGCCACGTGGAGGGCAGTATCGCGTTCGTGTCGGTGAGCAGTCCTCCTGCCGCGATCCGCTGGGCGGCCGGCCCGATGTGGCCTTGCTGGATCGCCGAATCCCCGTCCTTCGGCCAACGGAGCACCGCCTCACCCCGCGCCGAGTCGTACACGAACCGACCTCGGTCGCCGCTCACACCGAATCCGACCATCACCGTGCTGTGAGCGTCGAACGCAACGGGCGGGAACGACGCCTGAATGACGGTGAACGCATTATGCGGGTCGTCCCAGTTCCGGCTGCCGTAGACGACCGGCCCGCCCTGCGTCGCACCGAAGTTCTCGGCGAGATCCGACCAGATGTAGATCCGATCGGCATTGGTCCCCCACCCTGCGCCGAGCTCGTCCGGTAGATCCCTGATCCGCCCCGTTGCCGCGGCGCGGACCAGGAGTTTGGTGGTGTTCATGCTGCCTGCAGCCATCACGAGCGCATCCGTCGTCAAGATCTTGTTCTCGAGAATCTTGCCGGAAATGTCGGTCCGGTCCACGTACACGCGCCACCGTCCGTCGGCGGCCCGCTCGACATCGGTGACCTGGTGCAGAGTCTCCACATTCACCAATCCGGTCGCTTCCGCAGCCGCAATGTAGGTGACATCCACCGAATGCTTGCCACCGTTGTTGACACCGAGCGCGCCGTCACCGTTGGTGTAAGACGGCTTCATCTCACCCCTCAATTCGGCCAACGCGAAGTTCCAGTCGATCGGCATCGGAATCTTCGACACGGGTAGACCGGAACGCGCTGCGTTACGCGCGAATACACGTGCCGCCTCGTAGTTCGGGCTGGAAATCAGTTCGTCTGGTGCAGTTTCCACTTGCAGCATCCGCGCCACCCGCGGGTAATGGACGCGGCCCATTCGTGCGTAATCGAGCTCCTCCGGAAAGTGCGTGTTGAAGACCGCTTCTTCCGGTTGCAGCGTCATCCCTTGGTACACAAGCGATCCGCCGCCCACACCGGCTGCGCAGATCGCGGTCATGTTCTCACCGGTCACCGTCTCCAACAAACCCGCGTATGGCTCGAAGATCGCCGGCCTGCCGAACAGAGTCGGGTTGGACTGATGCCAGAGGATGCGCTTGTCCGGGCTGGCGGGGTGCGGGAAAGTTTCGGCATTCGGCCCGGTCTGCCACCGAATCCCTCTCTCCAGCAAAGTGACCGGAACCCCCGCCTCGGCCAGGCGAAGTGCCGTCACCCCGCCGCCGAACCCCGATCCGATAACCACGACACGGTGCACTTCACGTGTCAGCGGAATCCCTGTTGCAGCCCTGGCCGTGCGTGGCGCCATCATCGCGACTCCCACGGCGGCCGTACCGGCCAAGAACGATCTACGTTTCACTCCGGACATGACTGGTGCTCCCTCGAAGAATGTCGCCAGAGAATTCCGGGCACGCCAAAACTAGACACTCTGACGCTCGAGTGTCAAGGTTTTGGCGGAGCAGGCAAGGAACTACGAGGTCGACCGGATTGCGGGCCCGAGCCACCTCGAGAGAAAGGCCCGCATGGAGTCGTCGGAATGTACGAGGTCACTGTCGAATGCAACAACCGAAAGCCCCAGTCGCACGGCGATTTCCACTATCTCATCCAACTCCGCCTCCGTGGCGAGGCCACGTTCGACCATAGGGGTGAGCATCTGACCAGCGAAAGGTATTGCTCGACTCATCATTTCGAGATCGAAGACAGGGTTTCCCCGCTCGGCGAGGAGCAGAGTCGCGAGCACCGGGTGAGCACGCACGGCAGTTCGCGCGGCAACGATGAATTCGACGACGTAGTCACACACCGTATCGACCGACTCCACCTGTGCCGTGATCTCCCCGAGGACCTCGACAGCGAGACCGCCCATCGCCTGAGAGACGACCTCTTCACGTGTGCCGAAAATCGAGTACACCGTCTGGCGCGAGACACCGGCCGCGGTGGCAACTGCGGCAATGTTCACAGCCTCGAATCCGCCACCTTCGATCAGTCCGAGGGCGGCGCCGAGAATCTTCTGCTGTGATCGCACGAGGAAAGTATTGCCCACTGAAACGGTGCACTGAGAAACGCGGTCCAGATCCGACTCCCACCTGCATAAACGGCACAATCGGTTTCGTTTGGCTGCCGAAATTCAGTAGGTTAGGCTACCCTTTATGAAAACTTCTGTTCGGGGCTTCACTGCCCTCGGTGCGGCCGCAATCGCGGTCACCGCACTTGTCTCGTGCTCCTCGGATTCAGGCACATCCACGCCATCCCAAGGTACGGGCGGATTCCCCGTCAGCATCGAGAACACCTTCGGCACCACGACCATCGACTCGAAGCCCGAGCGCCTCGTCACCCTCGGATGGAACGCGCAGGACATCCTGTACGCACTCGATCTGACTCCGGTCGGACAGCCCAAGTACACCTACGGCGCGGACGACAACGGCGTCATGCCCTGGGCGCAGGACTACTTCGACGCGGACAAGACAACGCTCTTCGACATGCCGGCCAGCGGAGAACCGCCGATCGAGTCCATCGCGTCGTTGACCCCCGACGTCATCCTCGCGCCGTACGAGGGCTTCGAGGAATCCGTCTACAACCAACTGAGCAAGATCGCACCGACGGCCGCCTACCCCGGCGCGGCCTGGCAGACATCCTGGCAGGACCAGACCCGCATCGTCGGCAAGGCAGTCGGCAAGAGCGAAGAGGCCGACAAGCTCGTCGACGGCCTCGACGCGACTCTCGCCGATACCGCCACAGCCCACCCGGAGTTCGCCGGAAAGACATTGGCAGTGGTCAACTTCGACACCGATTCGAGCAACATCAACGTCTATCTGCCCACTGATCCGCGGGTCCAGGTGCTGACCGAACTCGGATTCGTCAACGCGCCGGGCGTCGAGAAGCTAGCCGCGGACAATGCAGGTGGATCGTTCTTCAAGACGATCTCCTACGAGAACATCGCCGACATCGACGCCGATGTGATCGTCGGCTTCACCGACGGCTCCGGTGATCCGTCCGGCATACCCGCAGTCGGTGGACTCGGCGCGGTCAAGCGTGGATCCACCGCATTCCTTAGCGACACCCGGGTCATCGGCGGACTGAGCAACGTCAACGTCCTGAGCACGCCGTGGGTCCTCGGCCAGATCACACCGACGTTGAGCGAAGCCGCAAAGCGCGCCTCCGCCTAGAAACGAGATTTTCCCGACAACCCTCTCCGGCGTGATCCGTATCGAACGGCTCGCCGGAGAGGCGGGTGACCCGGAAATTCATGGCGAAGGATCTCGAAGACATTGCAGCAAAAGCCGAGCGCCGCTCGGGCGAGTAAAGCGCCCTCACCTGCACTTACCATATTGTTTGCATACTAACTGCAATCAATACGACATTACTGTGTCAAGCTGATTCGCTGCGGGAATGGACTCAGCTGGGTAACGGCGCGTGAGTCCCCGCCAAATCTGCCCCGGTGGGCGTAGCGTGCAGAGTGCTCGCGGATGGATCGGCGCATCGGGGTGTCGACCGTAGGGCCTTTGAGGGGGCAGGAATGGCATTCAGCGGAACCGCCTCCGGCGGAGGATCAGGCGCTACTCGCGCCGACGTCGGACATGCAGTGCTCTTCGCCGGCGCCGCCGCGCTCGGCGGTTTTCTGTTCGGATACGACACCGCCGTCATCAACGGGGCGGTCGGTGCGATCCGAGACAAGTACGACATCGGCGCCTCGGGCACCGGGCTCACGGTCTCACTGACTCTGCTCGGCGCAGCACTCGGCGCCTGGATCGCAGGCACACTCGCCGACCGACTCGGCCGCATCCGCGTCATGCAGATAGCCGCGGTGTTGTTCATCATCGGCGCCGTAGGCTCCGCAATTCCGTTCAGCGTCTACGACCTCACGTTCTGGCGCGTGGTCGGCGGCCTGGCAGTGGGTTTCGCGTCAGTCATCGCCCCGGCCTACATCGCGGAGATCTCCCCCGCCGCGATTCGCGGACGTCTCGGCTCTATGTACCAACTGGCGATCGTTCTCGGAATCGCCGTGTCGCAGTTGGTCAATTACGCCCTCCAGGCCGCGGCCGGTGGTGATCGCAATCAGATCGCAGGCCTCGAAGCCTGGCAGTGGATGCTGATGCTCGAGGCGGTTCCCGCAGTCCTGTACCTGATCATGACAACCACGATTCCCGAATCTCCACGGTTCCTCGTGGCGCAGGGCAAGGACGATCGTGCTCGCAAGATCATCTCCGATCTCGAAGGTGGAGATCACGACGCCGTCACCGAACGCATGAACGAGATCCGCGAATCTCTGACGGAGAAGCAAGCCAAGACCACAGTCCGCCAACTCTTCTCGAAGCGGCTCGGGGTCTCCCATCTGGTGTGGGTCGGTATTGCACTCGCCGCATTGCAGCAGTTCGTCGGTATCAACGTGATCTTCTACTACTCGAGCACCCTCTGGCAGGCGGTCGGATTCGGCGCCGACCGATCCCTGCTGATCAGCGTCGTGAGCGCCTTGGTCAACATCGTCGGTACATTTGTCGCCATCGCCGTCATCGACCGGGTCGGTCGAAAGCCGCTGTTGTTGGTCGGTTCCGCCGGTATGGCCATCTCACTGGGCACCGCGGCGTTCTGTTTCCATTCGGCAACAGTGACCAAGAACGAGATCGGCGAATCTGTGGCCACGCTGACCGGAGCGAACGCGACTATCGCACTTATCGGTGCGAACGCATTCGTATTCTTCTTCGCTCTGTCCTGGGGCCCGGTGGTCTGGGTGTTGATCTCCGAGATGTTCCCCAACCGCGTGCGTGCTGCAGCAGTAGGAATTGCGACCGCCACCAACTGGGTCGCGAACTTCCTGGTCTCCTGGACGTTCCCGGCACTGGCCGATTGGAATCTGTCGTACACCTACGCCGGCTACGCCGTCATGGCAGTGTTGTCGCTGTTCGTCGTCCTGCGATTCGTGAAGGAAACGCGAGGCAGCACACTCGAATCCGTCCAGTAACGAGATCTCACGGTGTCACACCGAAAAGCGGTGGCCCTCGGATTGATCCGAGGGCCACCGCTTTTCGAGATTATCGTGAGACGAGCCGTCAGCCTTGCGCGACTTCGCCCTGAGCCGACGCCGAGGACGCGTCTTCCTGGACGTGGACACCGACGCTGCCCATGCCCGCCACCCAGCCGGTGATCTTGCGGGAGAGGTCCTGAGCCGTGAGTCCGAGTTCCTTGTGGATGGCCTCGCGGCTGGCGTGATCGAGGAACTGCTGGGGAACGCCCATGTCGCGGCACGACGTGTGCACTCCGGCTGCCCGCATCGCCGCCGAGACCGTCGAACCGATGCCGCCGTGCAGACCACCGTCTTCGATGGTGACCACGAGGGCGTACTTGTCCGCCATCTTCACCAGGGAATCCGCGACCGGCAGAACCCACCGCGGATCGACGACGGCAACCGAGATGCCCTGCTTGTCGAGCCGCTCGGCAATCTCGAGTGCCAGGGATGCAAACGGGCCCACCGCGACGAGGAGCACGTCGCCGCGCTCACCCTCGCTGGACTTGAGAACGTCGACCATTCCGTCGAGTCGCTTCACGGCCGGAATCGCTTCGGGTACAGCGCCCTTCGGGAAACGAACGACGGTTGGGCCGTCGTCGACGAGAAGCGCCTCGTCCAGTTCTTCCCGCAGCGTGTCGGCGTCACGCGGTGCCGCGACGCGGATCCCCGGGATGATTCCGAGCAGCGAAAGATCCCAGACGCCGTTGTGGCTGGCGCCGTCGACTCCGGTGACCCCGGCGCGGTCGAGCACGACTGTCACCGGTTGCTTGAGCAGAGCGACGTCCATCAACAACTGGTCGAAAGCCCGATTGAGGAAGGTCGAGTAGATAGCAACGACGGGGTGAAGTCCGCCAAGTGCAAGACCGGCGGCCGAGGTCATCGCATGCTGCTCGGCGATACCGACGTCGAAGATCCGATCGGGGAACTTCTCACCGAAGGCCGCGAGGCCGGTGGGCCCGGCCATCGCCGCGGTGATGGCGACGATGTCCTCACGACGCGAAGCCTGCTCGATCAACGCGGCCGAGAAGACCGACGTCCAGTCCGGCGCGGACGACTTGGTGCCGCGACCGGTGACGGGATCGATGACACCGGTGGCATGCATCTGGTCGGCCACGTCGTTCTCGGCGTGTGCGTAACCGTTGCCCTTTCGAGTGACGGCATGCACGATGACCGGTCCGCCGTAGGCCTTCGCCCGGCGCAATGCCGATTCCATGGCGGCTTCGTCGTGTCCGTCCACCGGTCCGAGGTATTTGATACCGAGATCGGTGAACATGACCTGAGGGCTGACCGCGTCTTTGAGACCCGCCTTCATTCCGTGCAGGACGGAGTACGCGGTGCGCCCCACCCAGGGCAGTCTCTTGACCATGCGTCGGCCACTGTCGAGGGCGCGCTCGTAACTCGGTGCGGTTCGCAGTGCCGAAAGATGGTCGGCGAGTCCGCCGATGGTCGGTGCGTAGGAGCGGCCGTTGTCGTTGACGACGATCACCACCGAACGGTCCTTGCCTGCCGCGATGTTGTTGAGAGCTTCCCAACACATTCCGCCGGTCAGCGCACCGTCACCGACGACGGCAACTACGTGGCGATTCTGACCCGTCAGCGCGAAGGCCTTCGCGAGGCCGTCGGCATAGGACAGCGCGGCGGAAGCGTGAGAGGACTCGACCCAGTCGTGTTCGCTCTCGGCGCGGCACGGATACCCGGACAGTCCGCCCTGCTTACGCAGAGTGTCGAACTGATCCTGACGACCGGTGAGGATCTTGTGTACGTAGGCCTGATGGCCCGTGTCGAAGATGATCGCGTCCTGCGGCGAGTCGAAAATTCGGTGCAGTGCGAGGGTCAACTCCACGACGCCCAAGTTGGGCCCGAGGTGACCACCGGTCGCAGCGACCTTCAGCACGAGGAACTCACGAATCTCGTCGGCCAACTCCGTCATCTCGGCGTGGCTCAACTGACGTAGATCGTCAGGACCCTGAATGCGGGCAAGAACACCCAACGAGATCGCTCCCTCCGTGCTTCACAGCTGCACCGGTGCGCGCCGCGGCTGTCTTCGCGACAGTGCTGCCAGTCTACGGAGCGTTCCGGCGAACCGACACGCGGACTCGGCCCGATTCCGGTGTGACTTCGCGTAACAGCGAAATCCCGCGGATCGCTCGTGATCGCAATCACAGACAAATGGGATCCGTCGCGATCGACTCGGCAACTCTTCTTCCACAAAACGACCGCCATGTCAGCTTAAGGTCGACGCATGGGAACTGTGGTCGACGACCTGATAACGCGAGTGTTCGACGAAGTCCGATCACTCGACGAAGGCGAGTTGGCCGACTACATCCCCGAACTCGCGGCGGTCGCCCCCGATTCGTTCGGAATCTGCATCGCCACCGTAGACGGTTACGTCTACGAGATCGGTGACTCGCGAATCCCGTTCACCATTCAGTCGATCTCGAAGCCCTTCACCTACGCCTTGGCTCTCGCCGATCGAGGAAGCGAGGCGGTTGCCGCGAAAATCGACGTCGAACCATCCGGCGAGCCGTTCAACGAAATCAGCCTCGACCCGCTCACCGAACGGCCACGAAACCCCATGATCAATGCCGGGGCGATCACCGCTGCATCACTGGTTGCCGGACCGAATCCCGAGGCCCGCTTCGAGCGCATCCGCTCGGCGTACTCGCGATACGCAGGCCGCGAGCTGACCTTCAACGAAGCCGTCTACACCTCCGAGGCCCGCACCGGTCACCGCAACCGTGCGATCGGCCACATGCTGCGATCCTTCGACGTCATCACCGGCAATCCCGACGAGGCCGTCGACCTGTACTTCCGTCAGTGTTCGATCGACGTGACCTGCCGTGATCTGAGTCTGATGGCTGCGACGATGGCGAACAACGGCGTCAATCCGCTCACCCACGAGCGTGCGCTGGCACCCGCAGGCGTCGAACAGGTCCTCAGTGTCATGGCAACCTGCGGGATGTACGACGGCGCCGGCAAGTGGCTGGTAGAGGTCGGATTGCCGGCCAAGAGCGGTGTCGGCGGCGGAGTGCTGGCGGTTCTGCCGGGCCAGATCGGGATCGCCGTGTACTCCCCCAGGCTCGACGTTCACGGCAACAGTGTTCGCGGAGTTGCGTCTGCCCGGGCACTGTCGAAGGAACTCGAACTGCACTTCCTCCACGTGACGCGGGCGTCACGCTCGTCGATCCGGGCCAGATACAGCGTCATCGAAGCACCGTCGCGAGTACGACGCACCCCGACCGAACAAGCCGTGCTCGACGACGTCGGCAAGCGCAGCCGGGTCTACGAACTGCACGGCGATCTCCTCTTCACCGGTGCCGAATCGGCGGTCCGCGAAATCGGCTCGGTGGACGAGGGCCTCGAAGTTGTCGTCATCGACGTCCGCCGCGTCGACGACGCCAGCGACGTCGCAGTACGCATGATCACCGCGCTGCAGGTTCAACTGGCCGAGCAGGCTTGTGCTGTGGCCGTCGTCGATCCGCAAGGACTGCTGGGACAACGAAGTTCGAGCATCGACCCCGCCAGACGAAGTGGTCGGGTTTTTGCCGATCTCGATTCCGCCATGCAGTGGTGCGAAGACACGCTGCTTGCGGTGCATTGTGAGGCCGATCGGCAGGCGTCGACGATCTCGATCGAGGACCACCCAGTTCTCGATGCTCTGTCCGCGGCGCAGATCGAGGGATTCTCCGCAGAACTGGAGACGCGAACCTATGCCCGCGGCGAGAAGATCGCCCGCCGAGGCGAAGCGGCCTCGGGGTTCTATCTGATTCTCAGCGGCCAGGTCAGCACCATGTTCACCGACGCGCACGGGGTCGAGCACCGCATCACGACGCTCTCCGCCGGAATGACGTTCGGCGAGATGACGATGTTCCTCGACACTCCGTTCCTCAACGACATCCGCGCCGATTCCACGGTCACCGTGGCCGTCCTGACTCCGGAGCGATATGCAGAACTGACCGCGCAGGCACCCGAGTTGAAACTTGCGCTTCTCGAACGACTGGCGGCGGGCGCCTACGAGCAATTGGACCTGATGTTGCGGAGTGTCATATCCGCCGGACGAATCGGATAGGAACCACACGTGCCCACCACCGCCTTCACCTCGGAGCCGTCCACTGTCACGGTGACCGGAACCGCCACTGCAACAGCTGTTCCCGACATCGTGCGATTGACGATCGGAGTATCGGTGACACAGACGGCCGTTTCCGACGCGTTCGACGCCGTCGCGCGTCTGTCCACTGCCCTGACCGAGACCCTGCACGCGCGCGGTGTGCGCGGAGCGGACCTCACCACCGCCGGGCTGAGCGTCCATCCGCAGACTCACTGGAGCGACGGAGGCCGCCAGGAGACAACAGGATTCACGGCATCGACAACTTTCCGAGTCGTACTGCGAGAGCTGGAGCCGGAAGCGGCGAACTCCCCCGCTGCCGTCATCGCGGCATGTGTATCGGTGGGTGGCGACGCGATTCGGCTCGACGGACTGGAGTTCGATCTCGACGACCGCAGCGATCTGGCGACAAGAGCACGCGAATTGGCCTGGACGGCAGCCGAATCGAAGGCCAGACAGTTCGCAGACCTGGCAGACAAAGATCTGGTCGAAGTCCTCGAGGTGCTCGAGGACTTCGACCAGATCGTGCCGATGCGCGGACGTGTCGCGGCGATGAAAGCGGATTCGGCCCCGATAGCCGTCGAACGCGGAGAGATCGAAGAATCGATCTCGGTCCGCGTTCGATGGGCTATGGCGTGACAACAGTAATTCAGAAGACGCGGCCGGCAGTAGACCAGCCGGGCTTGCGGATCAGCGAGTGAGGTTCTTCTCCTCGTTCTTCTCTTCGCGTTCTTCTTCGAACTTCTGCTCGGCGTCGGGGGTTGCCATGTCGATGGTGGTGCGCAACGGACGGTTCGGGATGAAGATGACCGACACGAGCGTGACCACGGCGACGACGGCTGCGACCAGGAAGATCCGTCCTGTTGCGTCGCCGTAGGCGAACCGAACGATCTGCGAGACGAAGTCAGGCATATTGCTCAGGTCGAGGCCGTCCTGGAGGCTCTTTCCAGCTACTGCCTGCTGCTCGGGCGGCAAGGTGGAGACCGAATCGACTGTCAGTGTCTTGACGCGGGTCGCAAGAATCGAACCGAGCACCGACACGCCGATCGCGCCGCCGAAGGTGCGGAAGAACGCCACGATACTGCTGGCCGCGCCGATGTTCTCGACGCTGACCGTGTTCTGCACGGCGAGAACGATGTTCTGCATCAGCATGCCGGTACCGAGACCCACGATGGCGATGAAGATTCCGATTGTCCACAGGCTGGTTGCGTGGTCGATCGTCGACAGCAGCCCGAAACCGACCAGCAGCAGAACTGCGCCGGCGACGATGAAGGGCTTCCACTGACCGAACTTGGTGATCAGCTGGCCCGAGCCGACCGAGGCGACGAGCATGCCTGCGACCATCGGAATGGTGAGCAATCCGGCTTCGGTGGGATCGAATCCGCGTGCGGTCTGGAAGTACTGCGTCAGGAACGTCGTCGCGCCGAAGAGGCCGACACCAACTGCGATCGAGGCGATGATCGCGAGAGCCGTTGTGCGCTCGGTGATGATCTTGATCGGCAGGATCGGATCCTTGACCTTGGATTCGACGAACATCGTCAGGCCGAGCAGGGCCAGACCACCGATGACGAAGAAGGCCGACTCCTTCGAGAACCAGGCGTAGTAGTCGTCCTGACCGGCAAACGAAACCCAGATCAGCAGGACGCTGACACCGGCGGTGAGCAAGGTGGCGCCCATCCAGTCGATGGAGACGTTGTCCTTCTTCACGGTCTCGACGTGCAGTGTGCGCTGAAGCAGGAACAATGCGATGACTGCCAGCGGAACACATACGTAGAAGCACCAGCGCCAGCCGGCAGTGTCCACGAGGACGCCGCCGAGGATCGGTCCACCGGACATCGAGACGGCCATGGCCGCACCCATGTATCCGGAGTAGCGACCGCGATCTCGCGGCGGGATGATCGTGCCGATGATGGCTACGACGAGAGCGGTCAGACCGCCCATACCGATGCCCTGGATGACACGCGCACCGAGCAGCAACGGAACGTTGTGCGCCGCGCCGGCGATGACCGAGCCGATCACGAAGATGACGATCGCGGTCTGGACCAGGACCTTCTTGTTGTAGAGGTCGGCAAGCTTGCCCCAGATCGGCGTCGACGCCGCGGTGGCGAGCAACGCTGTCGTGATGATCCAGGCGTACTGCGTCTGAGTTCCGTGCAGTTCACCGATGATCGTGGGAAGCGCTGTGGAAACGATGGTGCTACTGAGCAGCGCGGTGAACAGCGCTGCGATGAGTCCGGTGAGTGCTTCGAGAATTTCGCGGTGAGTCATCGCGCCCGCTTCGCGAGCCGATCCGTCACCTCCGGTACTTGCCCGGGTTTCTCCTACTGTTGCTGCCATGTGCCTTATCTCCCAATACTTTCTACGCCCGTGTGCGGAACTGCCGGTGAGGCCTGCCGATTCGATGCGCCGAACGTCTCGTTGAGACGTTGCAGCGATGTCACTGCGGCCATGGCCTCTTCCTGGCTCCAGTCTTCGAGCATGTTGCGCAAACGCGCCGCACGCCGCTGCGTGGTTCTCCGTAAAACGTCGTGTCCCTCTTCCGATACTCGGATGCGGAACGCCCGCTTGTCAGCCGGATCGGGATTTCTCTCGACATACCCAGCGTCGACCAGATCCGACATTTGTCGGCTGAGCGACGACTGACTGACACACAGATCGACGGCCAATTCGTTCTGTCGGCACTCCCCACGCGCCGCCAGCATGAACAACACACTGACCAGCGCAGGCGGCAGCAGGCTGTCTGCACCGGTGGTGACCGCGGCTCGCAGCGATCTGCCGAACATGAAGATCGTGTCGACGAGCGCTTGGGCCGTCTCCGGCTGTACCGACATTGCCTACCCCTGAATTCGAGTGGCCCGAACGAGCCGTGACTTGAAAACGGAAAACTACTTGCAGAACGAAACTATACGATTAGTTGCGTAATGCAAGCAACTGTTGTGAACGCGAGAAGCGTCACACCGTTTCAGGGAAAGATTTCGGGACGTCTCAGCGTTCGAGGAGCGCGATGCACTCCATGTGGTGAGTCTGGGGGAACGCGTCGAACGCCCGGAGGCCACCGATTCTGAAGCCCTGCTCCAGGTAGAGGCCGATATCGCGACCGAACGACGCCGGGTCGCACCCGATGTGGACTATCCGCTCAGCGCCCGTTGAGGCGAGAGCTTCCACGACCGGACGGCCGGCCCCCGCACGTGGCGGGTCGAGCACGACGACAGCAGGCGAACGCTCCAGATCCGCGATGATGTTCTCGACGCGGGCGCTGTGGAAGCGCACCTGACCGAGATCGGACAGCGCTGCCTGCCCGTCCGCGACTGCACGCGCCGAAGATTCGACGGACTCCACCACGCCGGACGGCCCGACAAGCTCGGCGAGCACAGCTGCGAACACGCCGACACCGCCGTAGAGATCCCAGGCCGTGTCCGCGGTAGCGGCTCCGGCCCACTCCCCGACCACCTGTGAGTACGCGGCCGCAGCGCCGCGATGGGCCTGCCAGAAACCGGTCGCGGCCAGCGCCCATTCTCGACTGCCGACGCGCTCGGTCACTGTGTCCGATCCGATGGCAACTCGGGTCTTTCGCGGGCCGCCGCTTGCCGCTCGGCGTGCCATCGCGCCGCGTCGCCCGGGCGTCCGCCGTCCCGTCTTGGACACCGCGGGTGCCGCGATTTCCACGACGTGCCGCTCGCCCGCAGCGTCGAGAACGACCTGCAGCTCGCTACCTGGCGCCCACTGCGCACCGCCGAGACCGTCGTACGCGCTCTGATCGATCTGGGTGCACCGCAGGTCTGTGACGATCCGGTTGCTGCGGTACGCGTGGTATCCGGCGACACCGTGCCCGTCCACCGCCAACCGGACTCGCGTGCGCCAACCCGTTCCGCCTCCGGTTCCGGGCAGTTCCTCTACCTCGACGTCCGATTCGACACGAGCCAGTCGCAGAAGCTGCTCCCGCACGACCGAGGTCTTCATCTCACGTTGGACGCTCAGATCCGCATGCGAGTAGTCGCAGCAGCCCGCCCCGCCCGGGCCGGAGATCGGGCATGTCGGATCGATCCGATGCGGAGAAGCGTCGAGAACGGTGATCGCGTCGGCGCGGCAAAACGATCCGCCCTTGTCCTCGGTCACCCGGACCAGCGCACGCTCCCCCGGCAAACCGTGACGGACGAACACGACCCGCCCCTCGTGCCGGGCGACGACGAACCCGCCGTGACCGGGGTTGCCCAGATCGACCTCGAAGGTCTGTCCGGTCCAATTCTCACTCAACGAACTACGCCTGCCATTTCGATGTTGCCGATCATTTTTCGCCGGTGATCATTTCTCGCCGGTGTCGTAACCGCGACGCGTGGCACCTGCGGTCTTCTCGATGTCGAGCGGCTTCGCCTTTGCCGACGAACTCAGCTGCCACGGAACGCTGGTCACCATCACGCCGGGCTGGAAAAGCAGACGACTCTTCAGACGAAGCGCGCTCTGATTGTGCAGGATCTGCTCCCACCAGTGTCCGACGACGTACTCGGGAATGAAGACGGTGACGACGTCACGCGGAGCATCGCGTCGTACACGCTTGACGTAATCGAGAACCGGCTTGGTGATTTCGCGGTACGGCGACTCGATCACCTTGAGCGGAACCGTCACGTCGCTCTTCTCCCACTCACGCACGAGTGCACGGGTGTCCGGCTCGTCGACGTTGACCGTGATGGCTTCGAGGGTGTCCGGTCGCGTGGCTCGCGCGTAGGCGAGAGCTCGCATCGTCGGCATGTGCAACTTCGAGACGAGCACGATCGAGTGCGTGCGGCTGGGCAGTACGCCGTCCCACTCCTGCTCCTCGAGCTCGGCTGCGACGCTGTCGTAGTGCTTGCGGATCATCTTCATCACGATGAAGATCGCGACCATCGCGACGATGGCGATCCATGCGCCGGCAGCGAACTTGGTGATCAGAACGATGATCAAGACGGTGGCGGTCATTGCCAGACCGATCGAATTGATCACTCGCGAGCGCTGCATACGGGCCCGTTGCGCCTTGTCGGTCTCGGACTTCAGATGCCGAGTCCAGTGCTTGATCATGCCCGTCTGGCTGAGCACGAACGAGACGAAGACGCCGACGATGTACAACTGGATGAGCTTGGTGACCTCGGCGCCGAACACCACGACGAATGCGATGGCAGCACCGGAGAGGAAGAGGATTCCGTTGCTGAATGCCAGTCGGTCGCCGCGCGTGTGCAGCTGACGCGGTAGGTACCGATCCTGCGCCAGGATCGATCCGAGTACCGGAAATCCGTTGAACGCGGTGTTCGCGGCCAGAACCAGGATCAGTGCCGTGACGATCGCCATGAAGAAGAAACCGATCGGGAAACCACTGAACACGGCTTCGGCGATCTGCGCGATCAAGGTCTTCTGATGGTAGCCCTCCGGCGCTCCGACCAGCTGTTCCTGCGGATTGTGTGCGTAGACGATGCCGATCTTCTGAGCCAGGATGATGATGCCCATCAGCAGGACGATGGCGATCGACCCGAGCAGCAGCAAGGTCGTGGCAGCGTTGCGCGACTTCGGCTTCTGGAACGCCGGTACGCCGTTGCTGATGGCCTCGACGCCGGTCAGTGCGGCACAGCCCGAGGAGAATGCGCGGGCGATCAGGAACGCGAAGGCAATTCCGTACAGATGCGAATCCTCGGCGTTGAGCGTGAACGACGACGATTCCGCGTGCACATCCTCACCGAGGACGTAGATCCGGAAGAATCCCCACCCGAGCATCAGGAACATGCCGACGATGAATGCGTAGGTCGGAATTGCGAACGCGGTCCCCGATTCACGGATACCGCGAAGGTTGACCGCGGTCAGCAACACGATCGCCGCAACCGCGAACAACACCTTGTGCTGCGCGACGAACGGCAGAGCCGAGCCGATGTTCGACGCCGCCGACGAGATCGACACGGCGACCGTCAGCACGTAGTCGACCATCAGCGCACTACCGACGGTCAGACCGGCGGTCGGGCCGAGGTTGACCGTCGCGACCTCGTAGTCGCCGCCACCGGAGGGGTATGCGTGGACGTTCTGGCGGTAGCTCGCCACCACCACAGCCATGACGATGGCGACGGACAATCCGATCCAGGGTGTGTACGCATACGCGGAAATACCCGCGACGGAGAGAACCAGGAAGATTTCTTCGGGGGCATACGCGACGGACGACATCGCGTCGGACGCGAAGACCGGTAGTGCAATTCGCTTGGGTAGCAGCGTGTGCCCGAGTTTGTCGCTTCGGAACGGCCGACCGAGCAGGAGCCGCTTGGTAGCGGTCGAGAGCTTAGACACGTGCAAAGCGTAAGCCGTCTCGCCCGATTCGGAGTCATCAGAGCCCCAACTTCACCTTTTGTCGTGACAACCGGCACGCGAGCGACCGTTGTACTTGCTCTTCCCGTGAGGGGCTGTACCGTTCGATTCGGCGTGCAATCGCGCCATGAGGGTCCATGAACGGAGTAGGGCGTGTATGTCGTCATCATGGGGTGCGGTCGAGTGGGTTCTTCCCTCGCCGCGTCTCTGACCAGGATCGGACATGAGGTCGCCGTCATCGACCGCGATCAGAGTGCGTTTCTGCGTCTCGATCTCGACTTCCCGGGAACCAAGGTTCTGGGAATGGGGTTCGACCGTGACGTGCTGGTCCGGGCGGGAATCGAGCGGGCCGACGCCTTTGCCGCGGTGTCCTCGGGAGACAATTCCAACATCATCGCAGCGCGAGTCGCACGCGAGACTTTCGGCGTCGAACGCGTCGTCGCACGTATTTACGACGCCAAGCGTGCCGCCGTTTACGAGCGACTCGGCATTCCCACGGTCGCCACCGTGCCGTGGTCGACGGATCGTTTCCTGCACACGTTGACCAAGGAAAGTCAGACTGCGAAGTGGCGCGATCCTTCGGGCACTGTCGCCATCACCGAACTTGCCCTGCACGAGGATTGGGCGGGCAAGCCGATCGCGCTCCTCGAGGGCGCGACCAGTTCGAGAGTCGCCTTCATCATCCGCTTCGGGACCGGCATTCTCCCCGACCGCAAGACTGTCATCCAGGCCGACGATCAGGTCTACATCGCCGCCGTGTCGGGAACCGTCGCCGAAGCTGTCGCACTGGCCGGCAACCCGCCGCCGAGCGACGACTGAGGGAGGCCGCAGATGACTGATCCGTACGCCGCCCCCCACAACAAGACTGCGACTGTGTTGCACTACAACGTGATTGGAAGTTCTCGATGAAGGTCGCCATCGCCGGAGCCGGCGCCGTAGGCCGTTCCATTGCGCGAGAGCTGATTCGAAGCTCACATGACGTCATGCTGATCGAACGCAAACTCGATCACATCGAACCGGAGTCGGTGCCCGAGGCGAAGTGGGTGCACGCGGACGCCTGCGAACTCAGCAGACTCGAGGACGCGTCGATGGAGTCGTACGAGGTCGTGATTGCCGCGACCGGAGACGACAAGGCAAACCTGGTCCTCAGTCTGCTCGCGAAAACCGAGTTCGGTGTTCGCCGAGTTGTCGCCCGCGTCAACGATCCCCGCAACGAGTGGCTCTTCGACGAGTCCTGGGGCGTGGACGTCGCCGTCTCGACACCGCGGATGCTCGCTTCGCTCGTCGAAGAGGCCGTCTCGGTCGGTGACCTGGTCAAACTGATGACATTGCGGCAGGGACAGGCCAACCTCGTCGAGATCACGTTGCCCGACAACACACCTCTTGCCGGAAAAGCCGTCAAGAAACTCGAACTTCCGCGAGACTGCGCACTGGTCACCATCCTGCGTGGCGGACGCGTGATCGTCCCGCAGATGGACGATCCCATCGAAGGCGGGGACGAACTGCTCTTCGTTGCGGCCGTCGACGCCGAGGATCAGTTGCGCGTTGCACTCCGCCTGGAGAATTGACCGACGAACACACTGACGACGAAAGGGAATCACATGGCACAAGCGCCCGAAAACACCGTAGTCACCGACAATCCGGCCCAGAGCCGGTACGAGATCCATGCCGACGGCGACCTCGCCGGGATCGAGGACTACACCACCTCCGGTGACGTCGTCTCGTTCAACCACACCGAGATCTACCCCGCCTTCGAAGGTTTCGGATTGGCCGGGATTCTCGTCCGCCAGGCTCTGGACGACCTACGAGCACGCGGCCTCAAGGTTCATCCGGTGTGCCCGTACGTCGTGAAGTTCCTCGACAAGCACCCCGAGTACCAGGACCTGATCAGCTGAGATCTCGGTCTTCGCGCGGCTTCGTCAGATTCACCGAGCCCACCTCTTCGGACCCTGCGTCCGTGGCGGTGGGCTCGCTGCTTTCGGGCTCCACAACCGGTTCAGGCTCGACGATGCGATCGGCCTTACGCACAGCCCAGACCGTCACGAGCAGCACCAAACCGGTCAACGGCCAACCCATGCCGATACGCGCGACTGCGAGCCATCCGGTGTGGTCGGTGTCGTAGAGCTGTGACTGAACGAGATACCGCGCACCGAAGACCAACGCCCACGCTGCCGTCGCGACGTCGTAGAGCCGGACGGCGGAGCTGTGCTTGCGCCAGAGATTGCCGTGCCCGTTGAGATAGCCCCAGATGATTCCGACGAGGGGCCAGCGTACGAGGATCGAAATCAGGAAGACCGCACCGTAGGCGAGGCTCGTGTAGATACCGAAGAGGAAATATCCTTTGGCGTCGCCGGTGCGGTAGGCGATGAATGCGGAAACTCCGACTCCGAGAAAACCGGAAATAGCGGGTTGGAGGGAATCCTTGCGGAAGAGGCGCCAGGCCGCGATAGCGACAGCGACGCCCAATGCGGCCCAGATTGCCGCGGTGAGATTCCAGATGCTGTTGACCGGGACAAAAATCAGAATCGGCAAAGACGAATAGATCAGACCACTCAGCCCGCCGAGTTGGTCGATTACCGATCGCTGTTGTGTTTCAGTCACCTGTCGAGGGTGCCACAGTCACCGAGTTGCACGGTAAATGCGGGAAACGCGCCTATTCGCCGCGCAGTTCGTAGTAAGGGTTGAAGATCGCCTTGCGACCGTCACGCTCGCCCACACGACCGCGGATCAGCAGGGTCTTACCGGTCTCGATTCCCGGGATCCGGCGACGCCCGATCCAGACGAGATTGATCACCTCGGTGCCATCGAAGAACTCGGCCTCGATACTGGCATTTCCCGACTTGGGACACGCGTCGACGCTGCGGAGTCGGCCCACCATCGTGACTTCTTCACCGCGACGACAATCGCATGCCTTCTGACCTCCAGAAGCCTTGTTGGACTCGGCCATCTCCTGGGCGTCCAACTGGTCGACGTCCTCGGTCAGACGCTGGGTCAGTCGACGAAAATATCCTGCGGCGGCGGGTGCCATTGCGCGCTCCTGCGAACATGTGTGACGCAAGGGTTTCGCGTCACGTGAAGGGCTGTGTGATCGCCACTGTAGACCCATTACGAGCGTGTAACCACACCGGTCAGTCCGCGTCTCGGGGGCACCGGGCAAGATCAAGAGATGCAGAACTCTGAATCGGCGACCGTTGCCGTCGTTCTCCCAGGTACAGGCTCTGACGCCCACTTCGCGGACCGCGCATTCCGGGCGCCGCTGGAGGCTCTGGGTGTGCGCATCATCGCAATTGAACCGGACCCTCGGCGTGTCGTGGACGGCTATCTGGACGCGATGGACAGAGCCGCGGACACGCACGGCCGAATCATCGTCGGAGGGGTCTCGATCGGAGCGGCCGTTGCACTCCAGTGGGCCGCCGACAATCCCGATCGAACGGTGAGTGTGTTGGCAGCGCTTCCGGCCTGGACGGGCTCGGCCGACGACGCCCCCGCAGCAGCGAGCGCGCGGTTCACCGCCGGGCAACTGCGCTCCGAAGGCTTGGAGTCGGTGATCGCTGCGATGCTCGCGTCGAGTCCGGCGTGGCTCGGAGCCGAACTCGAGCGCTCCTGGCGCTCTCAGTGGCCCGATCTCCCGGCTGCGCTCGACGAGGCGGCGTCGTACCACTCACTCGGCGAGAGCGCGCTACGGGCGGTGGGCGTTCCGGTCGGCATTGCGTCGGCGGTGGACGATCCGGTTCATCCCGCGTCAGTGGCGCAGGCCTGGGCGGCTTCACTCCCCCGCGGCGCAGTCGCCACGACGACGCTCGACATGATCGGGCGCGACCCCGCGGTTCTCGGGTCCACCTGCATCAAAGCGCTCGCGGCGATCGAATCCGATACCACCGCGAGCGCCTGAAGAAAATTCTGTTACTGACCCAATTGCTGCATGGCAGAACCGGATTCGCCGCTACGAGGCGGCGGGGTCGGCCGTGCTGGAGGTGCCGGCGGAGCGGGCGGTGCTGACTGCTGTTGCTGCTGGGCGGCGACCTGTTGCTGCTGCGCTGCCGCCAACTGCTGCTCGTGTGCGGCCGCCAACTGCTCGGCGAGCACCTGCGGGAGCACCACGGGCAGCGGTGTCCGCACCGGATGCGGCTCTGATCCTCGGTTGACGACGGTGTCACGCAAGATGTCCCGTGCGATTGCCACCAGAGGAGCGTTCGCGGCGGTGGATCCACTCGGACCCGCGACCACGCAGCGCACCATCCACCGGGGACCGTCGACGCCGATGAACCGCAGGTCCATGTTGGCCGTCACAGCAGCCAGTTCACGGCCCCACGGGCCGTTCTCGACGCTCACCGCGGAATTGTCGTCGCGAAGCGACTGCGCGAGCTCGGCAACGACCTCACGCCACTGACCGGGCGATTTCGGGGCGGCGTAGGCAGCAACCGTGATGCGGCCGTGCTCGGTGACCAGGTGCACGGCCTGCGGCGAACCGTTGGGCGCCATCTCGACCTGCAACTGCCCGCCGGTCGGCATCGGCACCAGAACGGAACCGAGATCAAGACGCTGACCGTCACGGCCTGCCGTCGGATCGTCGGAATCGATCTCCGAGATGTCGTAAGGGCCTTCCGATTCGTCACCGAACTCGTCGCCGGTGACTTCGAGATCGTCTTCGACCTCGTCGATCTCCACCGACTCGTCGTTCTCGTCACCGAAGAAGCTGGTGGTTTCCTCGTCGACGTCTGTCTTCTTCTTGCGTCCGAACATGATTCAGACTCCCTCTCCGACTACCGCGCCAGGCGCATCGGTATCGAGTATCGCGTGCCCGCCGCTGGAACCGTAGCCTCCGGTTCCTCTGGTCGTGTCGTCCAGCGATTCGACTTCCTCGAAAACCGGAAGTTCGACTCGTTGAACCACGAGCTGAGCGATTCGGTCACCGCGGCGGATGTCGATGGCTGTGGCCGGATCGAGATTGATCAAGCAGACCTTGAGTTCGCCCCGGTATCCCGCGTCCACGGTTCCGGGCGCATTCACGATCGACAGTCCCGATTTGGCGGCGAGTCCGGAACGCGGATGGATCAACCCGACGGTGCCCACCGGCAAAGCGATCGCGATCCCCGTTCCGACCAGTGTTCGGTGGCCGGGCTCGATGGTGACGTCGCTGGTGGAGCACAGATCCACACCCGCATCTCCGGGATGCGCACGCTGTGGAACGGGCAGGTCTGGATCCAGTCGCTTCAAGGCGATGGAGAGATGGTCGCTCACGTGGGCCAAGACTACTCGTAGCGACGGACTATCCTTGACAGGTGCCCGAAACATCTCGACCTGACGTCGCCACCACAACGCCCCCGTCCACGACGCTGTACTCCGAGCGCCTGTGGGTGCCGATCTGGTGGTGGATCGCCGGGCTGGCCGTAGCCGGACTCCTCGCGGCCGAGGTCCACATGGGCCGCCCGGGGCTTCTCTCGTACCTGGCGTACGTCGTACTACTCCCGATCCCGATCTGGGCGGCATTCTGGCTCAGCCGGATGCGCGTCGAGGTGGTGGAGACAGCAGGGGTGAAGGAATTGCATGTGGGTAGAGCCCACCTGCCGGTCGAATTGATTTCACGGGCGGCAGCAGTGCCGGCGTCCGCGAAGAGTGCTGCGATGGGGCGCCAACTCGATCCGTCGGCGTTCGTCCAGCATCGCCCATGGGTAAAGACAATGGTGTTGATCGTGCTCGACGACCCGGAGGATCCCACGCCGTACTGGTTGGTGAGCACACGTCGTCCCGCTGATCTGCTGGCTGCGCTGGATCTCTGACCAGCGCGGTCACAGCAAAGCAGTACTTCCCGACCCTTGGTCGACCCTCGCGCTGACGGGTCGACCACCGGGAAGGGAGATCAGGCAGCGCAGTCCATGCATACGAGCTGTCCGTTGGCATCACTGGCCAGGCGGCTGCGGTGATGAACCAGGAAGCAGCTCGAACACGTGAACTCGTCTGCCTGCTTCGGAACAACTCGAACCGAGAGTTCCTCGCCGGAAAGGTCGGCACCCGGCAGCTCGAAGGACTCCGCGGTGTCCGTCTCGTCGATGTCGACGACGGCTGACTGCGCTTCGTTGCGTCGCGCCTTCAGCTCCTCGAGCGAGTCCTCCGAAACCTCGTCGGACTCTGTACGCCTCGGTGCGTCGTAGTCAGTTGCCATCTCGTCTACCCCATCCTCTTCGTGTATCCCGGTCCCGTGTGCGCCGAGAATCCGGTAGATCCTTGATGCGCATGGAAACCGCCGTGGCATCCAGATCATTCCCTGTCGCTGCATAACGCTGCAGGACTGGAATTAGTGCCCGGAAGTTCCTTCCGAGAACGTGATCTGCGCCTCATTTGGTTGTCATTTCGGCGTCCGGCCGATGCCCAGTTGAACGACCTGGGCCGCCAGACAGTAGCCGACGTGAGCACGAAAGTAGTAACCGAATCGGAAATTTCCGAAAAATGACTGCGAATTGTCACCAAGGCAAGAGCAAGCTGTGACCTTTCCACGATGTTTTCGGGCCGAATCCGGGTAGAAACAGGCCGGTAATCGGCCAACTGCCGTTTCGCAATCGACAAGGACTCGACGCGTCGAGCCTCGCTTCGGCTGTCTCGTCACACAGGCCCTCTAAGGTAGGCACCGAACGTCATGCCGGCGCCGCTCGGCCCGATGGCGAAGTAGAAGTTTCGTCAAGAAAGTCGAGGGATACCGTGGTTTCTCTGATCACCGAAGGCAGCTCTACCGATGACCAGGGACGTCCGTTCCGCCGTCGGCGCGCGTGGCCGGTGATCGCCGTGTTCGCGGTACTCGCATTGATCGGCAGTGTCTTGTGGGTCCGCATCCTGAGCGCCGAGGCGGAAGTCAGTGACACCGTCGCCTGCAACCTGCCGCAACCTTCGTCCGATCCTTCGGCAGCGGCGCCACTACCGCTGGGAACCGTCGTCGACCGCTCGAAGCTGCTCGACGTGGATCCCGCTCCCCTCGCCGCCACCAAGGTTCGTGTGTTCAACGCCAACGGTGAACACGGTCAGGCGGCCCAGGTGGCAGCGCAGCTGAGCGAGTTCGGCTTCTCCAGCGCGCCGGACGTCCAGGTCGGAAACGACCCCGTCTACGTCGACCAGAACATGGAGTGCCAGGGTCAGATCCGATTCGGAGCGAACGGCCTCGCCGCCGCCAGTTCCGTCTGGCTGGTCGCCCCCTGCGCCGAACTGGTCCAGGACGGCCGCGGCGACGACACCGTCGACCTGGCTCTCGGCACGTACAACAAGGGCGCCCTGACCCCCAACACCGACGCCACCGCGATCTTGCATGCTCTGGCCGAGCAGCCCGCAAACGCCGAAGTCGCCCCCATGGACATCGCACTGCTCAAAGCAGCGCGCACGGCGCGCTGCTGACAAGCCTCAGCTCGGAATCGGCTGATCTGCGCCGGTAGCTCCGAGCATGTGCGCGAACTGCTCGGCGATCGCCGGAGCGACTGCGTAAACGACATCGCCGTCGGCCGACGTGGAATTGGGCGCCGGGACGTTGATCACGGCGCCCGCTTCGGAAGCGATCAAGGAGCCGGCTGCCCAGTCCCACGGACTCAGTCCGTGTTCGAAGTGAGCGTCGACCCGGCCGGTGGCAACCATGCACAGATCCAACGCAGCCGAACCGATGCGTCGGATGTCGCGGACCTGCGGCAGGATCTGCCCGATCAACGTGCCCTGCACCTTCCGGCGATCCGCTCCGTAACCGAAGCCGGTGGCCAACAGCGCCATTGACAGCTCGGTCACCTCATTGGCTTGCAGGTCGCTGACGACGCCGTCGGCCGTGGTCATGGTTGCACCGCCGCCCCGATGCGCGGCGTACGTGGTTTCCAACGACACGTCGACGACAGCCCCGGCTACCGAGAACCCGTCGATCTGTACGGCCACCGAGATGGCGAACGCGGGGATTCCGTAGAGAAAATTCACCGTGCCGTCGATGGGATCGACAACCCATCGAACTCCCGCGGAATCGTCGGTGTCTCCGCCACCTTCCTCACCCAGGATCGAATCTGCAGGGCGCAATTGCGCCAGAAGGTCGCGAATCACTTGTTCGGTTTCGGTATCGACCACCGTGACGGGATCGGTGGGCGTGCTCTTCGCCGCAACCGAACCACCCTCGGCGGCACCGGAACCCACCAGGCCGAATACCTCGGGCCGACGCAAGCGGACGTGTTCGGCTGCGCGTTCGGCGACGGCTACGGCTACTTCCCGCAACTGTGCGGGGTCCAGAGAATCGGCGGAAAAGTCGGGCATCGTTCTTTCTGAAGGGCGCACCGGACCATCGCAACACATCTCTACCGAGGGGCACCACTCGAACGTCTCGAGGTGGGCGGTTCGAGAGGACGCGCCCGGGTCCTTGTTCGGGTTAGTGTTTGCAACGGTAGATCGTGACCTCGAATTCGACACTCAGGAGCGCAGGACGATGACAACCACAGGTTTCGGGATCGACGTCGGCGGCAGCGGCGTCAAGGGCGGCACGATCGACCTGAGCACCGGGGAAATGATCGGTGACCGCATCAAGATCCTGACCCCGCAGCCGTCCACACCCGATGCGATCGCGGGCACTGTCGCCGAGATCGTCGAGCAGGCCAAGTGGACCGGTCCGGTCGGCATCACCTTGCCCGCTGTCGTGACCGGCGGCGTCGCGCGAAGCGCCGCGAACATCGACAAGTCCTGGATCGACACCGACGCGGCCGCTCTGTTCGGCAAGGCGCTGGGCGGGCGCGAGGTCACCGTCCTCAACGACGCCGACGCTGCCGGAATCGCCGAGGACTCGTTCGGAGCGGGCAAAGACACCTCCGGCGTCGTGATCTTGTTGACCTTCGGCACCGGAATCGGATCTGCCGTGCTGCACAACGGAGTTCTGTTGCCCAACACCGAGTTCGGTCACCTCGAGGTCGACGGCAAGGAAGCCGAGCACCGGGCGGCGTCGTCGGTGAAGGAGAAGAAGGACTGGAGCTACAAGGAGTGGGCCGTCGAGGTCTCGCGAGTTCTGACCACCTTCGAGAACCTGCTCTGGCCAGATCTCTTCATCGCCGGAGGCGGTATCAGCCGCAAGCACGAGAAGTGGATTCCGCATCTGACCAACCGCACCAAGGTCGTCCCCGCCACCCTTCTCAACACCGCCGGAATTGCCGGAGCTGCGCTCGCATCGGTCGGACTGACCAGGCCGGCCTCCGTCGCCGGATGAGAATACCCGCACGTGAAAAGCGGAAAATCTACCTGTTACGGCCCGCCGTGACGTAAGAGTTTCCTGAGAGTCGTTACAATGGTGAAGTCCGGCTGCGCGCCGGCCAACAACCATTGACCTCTCCGCCGGATCACCACTCTGGCGTGACGCCGCACGACACCGTCACGAAAGGGCGTACGTGGCAGCCACCGATACACGTCAGACTGCTGATTCTCCATCAGAGTCAGAGCCACAATCTCCAGCCGTGGAGGCGGCCACCGTCACCGCTCCGGCAGCCAAGAAGGCTCCGGCGAAAAAGGCCCCCGCCAAGAAGGCAGCAGCAAAGAAGGCTCCGGCCAAGAAAGCTCCGGCCAAGAAGGCAGCAGCTAAGAAGGCCAGCCCCAAGAAGGCCGGCGATCCTGACGCCGAAGACGGCGATGTCGAGTTGGAAGACATCGACATCACGGACGGCGACCTTGCCGAGGTCGAGTCCGATGTCGTCGAGGTCGTAGCAGTCGGCGAAGACGAAGAGACCGCTGCAGAGCCGTCCGAGAAGGACAAGGCTTCCGGCGACTTCGTCTGGGACGAGGAAGAGTCCGAGGCTCTCCGTCAGGCACGCAAGGATGCCGAACTGACGGCGTCCGCCGACTCGGTTCGCGCCTACCTCAAGCAGATCGGCAAGGTCGCACTCCTCAACGCCGAAGAGGAAGTCGAACTGGCCAAGCGCATCGAGGCCGGCCTCTACGCCGTGCAGATCATGCAGGACCTCGCTGACAAGGGCGAGAAGTTGCCTGCGGCTCAGCGACGCGACATGAGCTGGATCTGCCGCGACGGCAACCGCGCCAAGAACCACCTCCTCGAGGCCAACCTCCGCCTGGTCGTCTCGCTGGCCAAGCGCTACACGGGCCGCGGCATGGCGTTCCTGGACCTCATCCAGGAAGGCAACCTCGGTCTGATCCGTGCAGTCGAGAAGTTCGACTACACCAAGGGTTACAAGTTCTCGACCTACGCCACGTGGTGGATCCGTCAGGCCATCACCCGCGCAATGGCCGACCAGGCTCGCACCATCCGTATCCCGGTGCACATGGTCGAGGTCATCAACAAGCTCGGCCGTATCCAGCGTGAGCTGCTCCAGGACCTGGGCCGTGAGCCCACGCCGGAAGAGCTCGCCAAGGAAATGGACATCACGCCGGAGAAGGTGCTGGAAATCCAGCAGTACGCGCGTGAGCCGATCTCTCTCGACCAGACCATCGGCGACGAGGGCGACAGCCAGCTCGGTGACTTCATCGAGGACTCCGAAGCTGTTGTCGCAGTCGATGCCGTCTCGTTCACCTTGCTGCAGGATCAGCTGCAGTCGGTACTCGAGACGCTGTCCGAGCGCGAAGCCGGCGTGGTTCGCCTCCGCTTCGGTCTCACCGACGGTCAGCCGAGGACTTTAGACGAAATCGGACAGGTCTACGGCGTCACGCGTGAGCGTATCCGCCAGATCGAATCGAAGACGATGTCGAAGCTGCGCCACCCGTCGCGTTCGCAGGTTCTGCGCGACTACCTCGACTAGTCACACCAGCTATGCACACAAGAGCCGCTCTCCGGATCGCCGGAGAGCGGCTCTTGTGCGTTTGCCGCCTCAGACCAAGAGTGTGTCCCGGAGTTGTGCGACATCGTCCTCGCTCAACTGAAGGCCGTCCCGGACGTAGTTGTCGAAGTTGCCGTACACCCGATCCACCGTGGCGAAAGACGTGTCCAGCCAAGACTGTTCGACGCCGTCGATGAACGCGCTCCCCGTGCTGGGTCCGGTGAGGTACTGATTGCTGAGCATGTAATCGGCGTTCACGTCGGTGCGACTCACGCCGAGGACGGTCAGGAGAACTGCGGTCATCCAACCGGTACGGTCCTTGCCCGCCGAGCAGTGGTAGAGGACTGCACCGTCGGTGTTCGCGACGTTCACCAGCGCGTCGTGGAATGCGCGGCTCGCCCCCGGATCGGTCACCATCAACGCGTACATCGTCGGCATGTCCACCAGCGCCGGGAGGTTGGCGGGGTTGGTTCCGATGACGTCGAACCAGTTGCTTCGCGCCCCGTTCGGAAGGCGATCCTGCGAGAGCGTTCGTTCGACGACCGTACGGAAGTCGTCGACCGATTCCACTCCGCGTTCGCTCAACGACGCGAGATCCGACGGTGTCAGCTTGTCGAGGGCATTCGAGCGAAATACCTTCCCCCACCGAACGGTCTGCCCGTCCGCGGCGACGTAGCCACCGATGTCACGCGCGTTCGACGCACCCTCGAGGTGTAGCGATCGATCCGTGGCAACCTGCGCAGCTGTGGGTCCGGCGTGGTCGAGAGCGGGAATTCCACCGGCGAGCGCCGGGACCGGTGCACACGAGATGATCAGCGCACACAGAGCGGTCGCGGCGGGACGGGCGATTCTGTTCGACATCCGGACAGAATAGGACCGCAATCAGGACTTCGTACGAACCTTGATGTACAACGAGGCGACCGGTTCGATAACTCTTGCCGCCACCGGGCCGATGACCGCCATCAGGAGCACGTAAGCAGTTGCCAATGCGGCAAGTTCGGCGTCGACGGCGCCTGCGGACACCGCGAGGCCTGCGATGATGATGGAGAACTCACCGCGGGCGATCAGAGCGGCACCGGCGCGCGCCTGACCCATTCGCGCGACACCCTGACGTCTGGCCGCCCAAGCGCCGGTTACCAGCTTCGTGATCGCCGTGACCACTGCCAGGATCGCGGCCCATCCGAGGACTGGCGGAATCGAACTGGGATCGGTGTTGAGACCGAAGACCACGAAGAACATTGCGGCGAACAGATCTCGAAGGGGCTCGAGCACGCGACTGGCATTGTGCGCCGTCGACCCCGAGATCGCGATTCCGAGGAGGAATGCGCCCACAGCCGCCGACACCTGCATCGCCGAACTGATGCCGGCGACCAACAGTGCGGCACCGAGCAGCTTGAGCAGGAGCGTCTCACTATCGGGACTGTCGAGGAGGGCGGAGACGTACCGTCCGTATCGGAGGGCCACGACAAGAACCACGGTGATGACCAACAACGAGATCCCGACCGCTTCGAGCCCGCCCATGAAGCTCACGCCCGCGAGCATCGCGGTCAGAATCGGCAGGTACAGCGCCATCGCCAGGTCTTCGAACACCAGAATCGACAGCACGACCGGTGTCTCGCGGTTACCGAGGCGCCCCAGGTCGCTGAGCACCTTGGCGATGATTCCCGAAGACGAGATGTAGGTGACGCCGGCCATGACCGTCGCCCCCACGACGCCCCAGCCGAGCATCAAGCCGACAACCGCGCCAGGGGTGGCGTTGAGGACGATGTCGACGATGCCGGCTACCCGCGAGCGTTTGAGACCGGTGACGAGCTCGGCCGCAGTGTATTCGAGCCCCAAGAGCAGCAAGAGCAGGACGATCCCGATCTCACTTGCCAGATGGGAGAACTCGCCGATGTCGCCGAGCTGGATGAAACCGCCCTGTCCGAAGCACAGGCCGCCGATCAGGTAGAACGGGATCGGCGACATGCCGACGCGAGCAGCGAGCCGTCCGAGCAGTCCGAGCGCGAAGAAGACCGCGCCGAGTTCGATCAGTGCGAGGGTGGTTGTGTCCACGCGCCAGTCAGCCGTTGGCCAAGATTTTTGCCGCTGCAGCCAAACCGTCCGGCGTTCCGACTGCCACGAGAAGGTCTCCCCCGGTGAACGTGAAGTCGGGGTTCGGAGACGGGCTCACCTGTCCTGCCCGCATGACGGCGACGATGGACACTCCGGTACGCGTGCGCATGCCGGTGTCCCCGAGGGTCTGTCCGTCGTAGCGAGAACCGTCCTTGATGTAGAGCTGTTTGGTTCGAATGCCCGGAAGGTCACGGTGCTCTTCCTCGAGCTGAGCAACGAGCTGGGGGGCCCCCAGGAGATTGCTGAGCGCTGCCGCTTCCTCGGTGGTCAGAGGCAGCGAGGCAGCACACGCGTCAGGGTCGTCTGCCTTGGAAACGATGAGGTCGGTATGACCGTCCCGATGGGTGACGACACCCACGCGACGACCGGAAGACAGAACAAAATCCTTGCGCGTCCCGATCCCCGGTAGTGGGGTGACTTCTACGTTCATATACCAACGGTAGCGCCGATCGGTGACCTGCATCGCGGGAGGGCCGTAATCCGCGGGGCACAGTTCACGACCGGCCAACCGGCGACCTACCGAACCGGCGAAAACACGCCGTTCTCGCCCGGAAAATACTCGACGACAGCGGTGACGGCTGCGACGGGAATCGGGGCGTACAGATGCGGGAATCGCATCGATTCCGGGTCCGAGGGGACACCCGGTTCGTACTTGACCTGACCGACGAGCAAGGCCGGATCGATAGCCAGAAGGACTATGTCGTCACGGCCGGCAAAGATCCGATTGGCCGGGAGATGAACTTGCGCCGGAGTCGACATGTGGACAAATCCCTCCGCCTCGAATCCGTCGGGGATACGTTCACCGAGCTGTTGTGCCCGCGCCCACTCCTCGCGCGTGCACATGTGGAGCAACTCGACGCTCTCGTCGACAAGTGGTTCGCGTCCCGGGTTCATCCGCCCAGAATATCGGGCTGAGGTCGGCGACCCGAATCAGCTGTCAGCGAACAATCTTCACCCGAGAATGCCTGCCCAGCGCATTTCCAGTGAGACACAACACTAAGAAACGCCTTCGGGAACAACCCGTAAACCCCAAACGTCTGTAAGAGTGGATCTACCGCGCCATTCCGACGCGGCGGACCAGGCCCCAGGCACGCGGCCCGAATGCCGCAAAGCCAGTACGGAGGAGTCATGCCCGGAACACTGACCAGCCCACAGTTGACCGCTGCCGACCGGTGCGACCGGTGCGGTGCCGGAGCACGCGTACGCGCCGTGCTTCCCACCGGCGGCGAGCTTCTCTTCTGCGGACACCACGCAACCGAACACGCGGATCGACTTCGCGAGATGAATGCCGTCGTCTCCGAAAGCGAACCCGCAATCTGACCTGTCAGCCGGGGGTGGCCTCTTCACGAGGCGCGCCATGAACGCCAGAACGGGCGATCACAGTGACTGTGATCGCCCGTTCTGCCGTTCCGGGGCCGCAAGCACGCGAAGCGTGCGGGACCGGTATCGGCTGCTACCAGCTGCGGAGAATCGCGATGCGTTCGGTCAGCTGATCGACAGTAGCGATGGCCGTCGGCGGACCGCCGCACACCCGGCGCAGTTCCGCGTGAATGATGCCGTGTGGTTTGCCGGTGCGGTGAACGTTCATCGCCACCAACCCGTTCAGCTCCTTGCGGAGCGCTCCGAGCTGATCTGCCGTGGCCGCTCGATCGGATACCACTGCCGCCGTGGGTTGCGGGGCGGCGGCCTTGGCCGAGTTGGCCTCGACCTGCGTCTGCTGGCGTTGACGCAGCAATGCCCGCATCTGATCGGCGTCGAGTAGGCCTGGCAGACCGAGGTAGTCGGCTTCCTCGTCACTTCCGGCGAATGTCGCGGTACCGAAGGATGATCCGTCGTAGATCACCTGGTCGAGTTCGGCATCGGCGCCCAGGGACGTGAACGCCTTCTCCTCCTCGCCCAGCTCGTCCTTCTGCTTGTTCGCATCGGCGAGCAGGTCGTCTTCGAGGCCGTCCTTCTCACGATGCGGCTTGCCGAGTACGTGATCACGCTGGGCCTCGAGCTGTGCGGCAAGGTCGAGAAGCACCGGCACCGACGGCAGGAAGACGCTGGCAGTTTCGCCCTTACGACGCGAGCGCACGAAGCGCCCGATCGCCTGAGCGAAGTACAGCGGAGTCGACGCGCTGGTCGCGTACACACCGACCGCCAGACGGGGAACGTCGACACCCTCGGACACCATGCGGACCGCGACCATCCATTTCTGGTCGCTCGCACCGAATTCGGCGATTCGCTTGGACGCGGTGGGGTCGTCGGACAGCACGACGGCCGGCTGTTCGCCGGTGATCGCTGTCAGGGCCTTCGCGTACTCGCGGGCCACTGTCTGGTCCGTCGCGATGACGAGTCCGCCGGCATCGGGCATACCGGTACTGCGCAGCTGCGCCAAACGGGTGTCTGCTGCTTGCAGCACGGCAGGAATCCAGTCGCCGGCAGGGTCCAAGGCCGTACGCCATGCCCGAGTCGTCTGCTCGGCGCTCAGCGGCTCGCCGAGTCGAGCGGTGAATTCCTCGCCGGCGTTGTTTCGCCACCGTGCCTCGCCCGAGTAGGCGAGAAACACGACGGGGCGAACCACACCGTCCTTGAGGGCATCCGAATATCCGTAGGAGTGATCGGCTTTCGAGCGGAGCAGACCTTCCTTGTCCGGCTCGTACTCGACAAAAGGAATGGCACTGTCGTCACTGCGGAACGGGGTTCCGGTCAGTGCGAGACGTCTGGTCGCGTCGCCGAAAGCCTCACGAATGGCGTCGCCCCAGCTCTTGGCGTCGCCGCCGTGGTGGATCTCGTCGAGGATGACCAGCGTCTTGCGGCCCTCGGTGCGCACACGATGCTTCGACGGGTGCGAGGCAACCTGGGCGTAGGTCAGCACGACGCCGTGATAGTCACTCGAGGTCTGGCCGGTCGAGTTGGAGAACCGCGAGTCCAATGCGAGGCCGGAGCGCTGTGCGGACTCCGCCCACTGGTGTTTGAGGTGCTCGGTCGGCGCCACGACGGTTATCTGGTCGACCGTCCGGTCACGGAGCAATTCCGAAGCTACCCGCAGAGCGAAGGTGGTCTTACCTGCTCCCGGCGTTGCGACCGCCAGAAAGTCACGCGGACTGCTGGAAAGGTACTTGGTCAGTGCACGGCGCTGCCATGCACGAAGGGAACCGGTAGGGGCGCCAGGTTGGGTTCCCGCGGATTGAGCTCCGGCGGGTTCGGGCGAATTGCCGAACTCGGCTGCCACGGTCTCAGACGTCATAGGCCGCGCCTCCACTGGAATCGCACTGTTGTCTCGCGCTCCTCGAATTTTCATCAATGTCCGGCGACGAGCCTAGCCGCCGCCACCGACGAAAGCCGCACTCGAAGCGCGTACTCATGGCCGTTCTCACTCCGGCCGGCGAGGTTTCGCTTCTCTCGCATCCTGCCGACCTGCACGCGAATTGTCTCAGAAATGTGCGACACGTCGGCGCCATGGTTGGGCAACCGGGTGTGTCGTCAGGGATGCTGGAGACATCATGAGTGAAGCGCGAGGCGAGAAGTCGAGCGGAAGTGATCTGCACCACCGCAGATGGCATCCGCTACGCCGCACCGGGCAGTTGATCGGTCGAACCCTGAGCAAGGCCTGGGACGATTCCATCTTCGGAAAGGCGGCTACGGCCGCGTTCTGGCAAACGCTGTCGCTTGCTCCCCTGCTGCTCGGCCTTCTGGGAATGATCGGCTACATCGGTGGGTGGTTCGGACCCAACACCGTCGAGATCATCGAATCCAAGATCGTCACGTTCAGCGGAACGATCTTCAGCGAAAGCGTCGTCGACCAGATCATCCGCCCGACGGTGACGGACGTCCTTCAGCGCGGACGCCCGGAGATCATCTCCGTGGGCTTCCTGCTGTCCCTGTGGGCGGGATCATCGGCGATCAGTACGTTCGTCGACTCGATCGTGGAAGCACACGGGCAGCAGGATGCCCGCAATCCCATCTGGCAGCGCATCTTCGCCCTGCTGCTCTACGTGATGTTCCTGGTGATGGCGGTGTTCATCCTGCCGCTGGTAGCTCTGGGGCCGACGCTCGTCGGGCGAGCACTGCCGGCCTCCTGGTACGTGGTCGGATCGAATCTGGTCGACACGTTCTACTACCCCGCTGTCGGTCTGCTGGTGATCATCGGCCTCACGACGCTCTACAAGGTCGCTCTGCCGAAGTCGCTGCCGTGGCATCGGCTGCTCGCGGGCGCCCTGGTCGCCGGTGTGTTCTTCATGGCCGCCAGCACCGGATTGCGCTGGTACCTGGGATTCGTCACCAGCACCGGCTACACGTACGGCGCGTTGGCAACGCCGATCGCGTTTCTGCTCTTCACGTTCTTTCTCGGTTTTGCCGTCGTCCTCGGCGCCGAGTTCAACGCGACGGTTCAGGAGTTCTGGCCCGCTCGTGCCACTCGGATGGAGCAGATGCGAGAGTGGCTTGCGGCTCAGAACACCGACGAAAAGACCGGTCCGGTCACCAACCTGACCTGGCACCTGGCCACCAGCCCCATCCGCATCTCGGGCGACAAAGCGGACCCGGCCACGGTCCCCTCGTACGGGCGGCCCCGCAGCAGACGAACCGAGAGCAGACAATCGGAGTCGCGCCAGAACTCGTGCGTCGACCAAGATCCCTGCGATGAACCGCACGCAGACGCGAAGAGCCCGGCGGTCGACTGCGTCGAGGCTGTCGATCCGCCGAGCTCCGGAAGTACTCCCGCTCGCGTGACCCGAGGTCAGTCGCCCTTACGGAGTCCTTCGTAAATCTTCTTGCAGTCCGGGCACACCGGTGATCCCGGCTTGGCGGACTTCGTCACGGGAAACACCTCACCGCACAGCGCGACGACATGGGTTCCCATGACGGCGCTCTCGGCGATCTTGTTCTTCTTCACGTAGTGGAAGAACTTCGGGGTGTCGTCGTCGGTCGTTTCGTCGGTGGAGACGTCGGGACGTTCCTTGGTTTGAGTGCTCACCCCTCCAATAATGCCGTCTCCGTCACAGCGGTGCGACCCACGGGTCGTGTGCAATTGTCGGCCGAGAGTGGAACAGTGGAGTCATGGCACGAAATGGCGCGTTCGGCAGGTCCGACGAGGCCGGGACTCCCGACAATCCCGTACTGATCACCGAAGCGCAGCAGTCCGTCGAAGAACAGCACAAAGCCCGAGTGCGCAAGTACATGATCATCATGTCCTTCCGGTTCCCGGCGTTGATCCTCGCGGCGATCGCGTACGGCATCTGGGCCAACGCCTGGATCTCGATGCTCATCATCGGTGCATCCATTCCGCTTCCCTGGATCGCCGTCCTGATCGCCAACGACCGACCACCGCGCACCAAGGACGAACCGAGTCGATACGAGGGACGAAAGAAGACCGCAGGCGAGATCGAATCCGCGACGCACCACACCATCGAAGGCTGACAAGTTCCGCCTGCGAGAATGACAGGGTGAGAAGCGAAACGCTCCTGTCCATCACCCCTGCGCTGCGTGAGGCTCTGCTTCGCAATCGATTCGACACCGGAACCATGCTCGAGGCGTTGGGTCCCGAAGTTCACGCTGCTCTCGGTCGAAGTGAGCCGGTGCCCGTGCGCCGCGCCACCCGAGAACTCGGGGACCTGGGCGTTCTCATCAGACTGTTCCTTCTCGCCGATGACTGCCCGGCGGGCGACGTCGCCGCGGCGCTGGCTCCGCTGACAATCGCGCAGTGCGTCGACGCCGGTCTGCTCGAAGGTGAGAACTTCGACAGTGAGAATCCGCTCGTGCGGGCCGCGGTGGATCTTCGCCCCATCGACGTCGGCGACGGCGATCGTTGGGTGATCTCGGATCTCGACGGCGGAATCCGTCCCAAGAAGGCCACGGCCGATCATGTGCTGGGCGTCGGGCATGCGTCACTGTCCTTGCTGCAGGCCACGCCCACCGCGAGGGTCGGCAGCGTGCTCGACCTCGGTACCGGATGCGGCATCCAAGCCCTGCACGCGAACACGTACGCCGATTCGGTCACCGCAACCGACATCAATCAACGTGCTGTCGACCTCACGGCAGCAACCATGGCCCTCAACGGACTGGACGTCGAACTCCTTCAAGGGTCCTGGTTCGAACCCGTCGAGGGTCGAACCTTCGACCAGGTGGTCGCCAATCCGCCGTTTGTCGTCGGCGAGGCACGCGTCCATCACACGTACCGCGATTCCGGCCTCGATCTCGACGGTGCGAGCGAATTGATGATCTCGCAATCGATCGACTACCTGAACCCCGGCGGCACGGCAGCTCTGTTGGCGTCCTGGGTGCACGTCGAAGGGCAGGACTGGCGGTCGCGGATCGCGTCATGGCTGCCGGCCCACGGCGTCGATGCCTGGGTGGTCCAGCGCGATGTCGCGGATCCGGCTCTGTACGTCGGTACGTGGCTCAAGGACGGCGGGCAGGATCCGCGAGATCCTGAAACGGCATCGAGAGCAAACGCCTGGCTGGATCACCTCGAAGAATCCGACGTCGAGGGCGTCGGCTTCGGTTTCGTGTTCCTTCGCCGCACCGACTCCCCCACCGACCTGATGGCCGAGGACCTCATGCACGGCTTCTCGGACCCGCTCGGGGCCGAGGCGCTCGCTTACTTCGACCGTCTTGCCTGGTTGCGTGAACACGACGTCCTCGAGGAACGCTTCGTCCTCGATCCGGACACGGCTCTCGAACGCGTCTACCTCCCCGGTGACGAGGGATGGCAACAAGTGGTCACGCGTGTGCACCGCGGCAACGGACCGCACTGGCAGCACGAGATCGACGAGCTCGGTGCTGCGCTGTTGGCCGGACTCCGAGCGGATGGACTGGTGGTCGACGAATTGATCGAACTTCTTGCCGCGGCGAACGGCGAAGACCCGGACCAGCTACGTGAGGCCGTCGTCACAATGATGGTCTCGCTGGTTCGACACGGGTTGGTGCTTCCCGTCACGAACTGAGTTCCCGGTGAGTTGCAGATTTTTGTGTTCTCAGCAACTTCTCAGGACGACTGGGAAATAACTGCAGGTCACGGCGATTTAGCGGAAATCGGCACGGGAACTTTCCCGGAACTCTCACACGTTGAACTGTGTGAGAGACCGCCGATAGGGAGGCAAGTCATGACAAGCCCCAGCACCACTACTCGCATTCGTCCGAGCGCCGCAGATCTGGACGCCCAGAGCCCGGCCGCAGACCTGGTCCGCGTCTACCTGAACGGGATCGGTCGTACCGCACTGCTGACAGCAGCAGACGAGGTCGAACTGGCGAAGCGAATCGAAGCGGGGCTGTACGCCAGCCACGTCCTTGCCACGGGAAAGCGCCTGACAGTCGCCAAGAAGAGGGATCTCGCAACGATCGTTCGCGAGGGACAGTCGGCACGTAGCCACCTCCTGGAAGCGAACCTGCGACTCGTCGTGTCGCTGGCCAAGCGCTACACCGGCCGCGGCATGCCGCTCCTCGATCTGATTCAAGAAGGCAACCTCGGACTCATCCGTGCAATGGAGAAGTTCGACTACGCCAAGGGCTTCAAGTTCTCGACGTACGCCACCTGGTGGATCCGTCAGGCAATCACCCGCGGAATGGCTGATCAGAGCCGCACCATCCGGCTCCCAGTCCACCTCGTGGAGCAGGTCAACAAGCTCGCCCGCATCAAGCGCGAACTGCACCAGCAGCTCGGGCGAGAAGCCACGGACGACGAGTTGGCCGAAGAGTCGGGCATCCCGGCGCACAAGATTGCCGACCTGCTCGACCACAGCCGCGACCCGGTAAGCCTGGACATGCCTGTGGGCAACGACGAAGAAGCGCCCTTGGGCGATTTCATCGAAGATTCCGAGGCGACCTCGGCCGAGAACGCCGTCATCGCCGGTCTGCTGCACAGCGATGTGCGCAGCGTGCTCGGGACGCTCGACGAGCGGGAGCAGCAGGTCATCCGACTTCGCTACGGTCTCGACGACGGCCAGCCCCGCACCCTCGATCAGATCGGCAAGCTCTTCGGCCTCTCGCGTGAGCGGGTTCGTCAGATCGAGCGTGAGGTCATGGGCAAGCTCCGCGTCGGCGATCGCGCCGAGAAATTGCGGTCCTACGCGAGCTGATCAAACAACACAGCACGTGCGTCAGCGCGCCACACCACTCGCGCTGACGCACCGCACAAAGCACCGGCCACCGCTACTTCCCTCCCCCTCGGGAATGTGCGGTGGCCGGTGTTGTTCACTGTGTCTACCGCAGCCGCCTGGGCCCCAGGTCGATTGCGCTCGGCTCAGGTCCGATTCGGACACGTGAATCGGTGATCTCCGCGCCGGTAGCCGAAGCGAGTACCGGCTCACAGGCCAGTTCGCGGACTTCGGGAATGTCGTCGGCCAGCGCCGAGATGCGCTGAACCAGATCAACCAACGCACCCTTGTTGACCGGAACGGCGTTGCGGTATCCGGAGAGAAGCGGCGCGGCCTTGGGCGCGTCGATCAATTCCGTAGCAGCGTCCTCGGTGAGAGGCAGTACGCGATAGGCACGGTCACCGAGGAGATCGGAGATCACACCGGCAAGCCCGAACGAGATCAGCGAACCGAACGACGGGTCGTCTTGGACACCAACCACACATCCGATGCCCTTGGTTGCCATTTTCTGCACGTGCAGCAGCGGTTCACCCGACGCGGCCGCAAGATCTCGGTAAGCGAGGCGCACCGATTCCGGTCCACTCAGATCCAGCCTGACGCCGCCCAGATCCGGTCGGTGTCGCCACATTTCGCCGGTTGCCTTGACCGCGACCGGGTAGCCGACAGCATCCGCTGCCTCTACTGCTTCGTCTTCGCTCAGGACCGAACGGAATTCGACGACGGCGACCCCGTAACACTCGAGCAGCGCCGCCGCTTCCACATCTGAAAGCCAACGGCCAGGAGAGTTTTCAAGCCAATCTGCCACCATCTTCTGGGCTCGCTCGGAGTCGATACCCACGGGGCGAACCACCTTCGACGCAGGCTTGCTGCGCCACTCCGCATATCGCCAAGCCCTCGCCAACGCCAGGGCGGCACGCTCCGGCCCCGGGTAGGACGGCACCGAACCGCGGGTCGGGTTACCGACTTCGTCACGAACCGCCAGGACGTCCGGCACACCCTCAGCTGCGAGGAACGTGGTGAGAATCGGCTTGTCCGAGCCTGCGACGGCGTCCTTGAGTGCTTTCGCGAACGGCTCGACCGGAATGGCGACCGGAGGAACGAAGACGGCAATGACGGCATCGACGTCGAACGACGCCAAAGCGTCGCGCACGGCAGTGGCGAACAGTTCCGGACTCGCCTGGGCGCCGAGGTCGACCGGGTCGCTGACCTGCAGACCTTCACTGCGGGCCGCGTCCGCAGCAAGGACACCGAGCGCGGTCGAGTTGCCGATGACCGCAAGCCGGGGGCCGGCGGGCAACGGTTGGTATCCGAAGAGCAAGGCGCAGTCGAACAATTGTGAAATGGACCCGACCTGAATGACGCCCGCCTGTTCGAAGAGGGCGCGGACGATCGAATCGTCGATCTCGACTCCGGTGGCGGCGAGCACCGGCGGAACCGCGTGCCGACCGCTCTTCACTGCGACGATCGGCTTCTTCCGCGCAACTCGACGCGCGATGCGAGAGAACTTCCGTGGGTTGCCGAAGCTCTCCAGATAGAGAAGGACCACTTCGGTGGACTGGTCGGAATCCCAGTACTGCAGAAGGTCGTTACCCGAGACGTCCGCACGGTTACCGGCGGAAACGAAGGCGGACAATCCGATTCGGCTGCGCGCGGCTTCGTCGAGAATGGCGATACCGAGCGCGCCGGACTGACAGAAGAAGCCGACGTTGCCTGCCACCGGCAAGACCGGCGCGAGCGTCGCATTCAACGAAATCGCCGGGTCGTTGTTCGCGACACCCAGCGCATTCGGGCCGATGAGGCGCATACCGTGAGCGCGCGCTGCATGGACCAGTTTGCGTTCGGACGAGCGCCCGTCCGGACCACTCTCACTGAAGCCCGACGAGACGACCACCAGCGCTTTGACGCCCTTGTCGAGGCAGTCGTCGAGTACCGAATTGATCGATTCTGCAGGTACAGCCACGACGGCGAGATCGACGTCGTCGGGGATGTCACGAACCGTCGGATATGCCCGAACGCCGTGTACCGAACGATGCTCCGCGTTGACGGGATAGACCGGTCCGGTGAATCCGCCGCGCAGCAGGTTGGTCAACACCGCGTTACCCACTTTGGCCGGGTCCGCTGATGCGCCGATCACCGCCACCGATCGCGGGCTGAGCACGTTTCCCATGCTGCGGGCCTCAGCTGCCCGCTCACGCGAATTGCGTACTGAAACAAGCGCTTCCGTCGGGTCGATCGCGAATTCGAGTCTCAGCACGCCACCGTCGAAAGAGCGGCTCACCTGATACCCCGCCTCACGGAACACCGTCACCATGTTGCGGTTCTCGGAGAGGACCTCGGCGACGAACATCGTCAGACCGTTCTCGGCCGCTGCCGCTGCCAGGTACTCGAGCAGGATCGGGCCGAGGCCGCGCCCCTGGTGTGCGTCGGCGACGACGAAGGCGACCTCGGCAGACTTTCCGTCACCGACGTCGAGCAGTCGCTCGTATCGACCCACCGCGATGATCTCGTCGCCGAGCATCATCACGAACGCCACACGGTTGTGGTGGTCGACCGTCGTGAAGTTCTTGACGTCGCGCGCCGACATCGTGGGGTACGGGCCGAAGTAGCGCAGATACCGGGTGCGCTCGGAGAGTTTGCCGTGGAATTCGACGAGCTTGTCCGCGTCTTCGGGAACGATGGGTCGCAACGCCACCGCTCCGCCGTCGGAGGCGAGAACATCGACTACCCAGGAATGGGGATAGGTGTGAGCGGGGTCGGTCTTCGGCGCCTGGCCGCTCGCCTCGCCGCCGACAGCTTCGGTATCGGACTGTTCAGTCACGGGGATCCTCCGGGTCGAGTCCGAGTAGCGGGAACGAAGCGCGACGTGTCGCGATGATCGCCGAGTCGATACGGGTGAGTGCACGGTCCACCGAGGCGACACCTGTCTCCGGTGTACCACCCGGGCCGTCCCACGGCGTGTAGGCGACATCGCCGCCGTCCCCCATGGTCGGCGGGAGGTCGACGCTCGGCGCTCGCAGCTTCGTCGATTCCTTCCAGTCTTCCGGGACAGCGGTGTCGACGTCGATCTCGCGATCGAGCGCTGCAGCGATCAAGTGAGTCCATGCCCTCGGCACGACGCGCACCAGTCCGTATCCCCCGCCTCCGACTGCCAGCCACCGCCCCTCGGAGTAGCGGTCGGCGAGGTCACGCATCGCCAGGAACGCGGCGCGCTGACCGTCGACGGTGAGGGCGAGATCCGCGAGCGGGTCCTCGCGGTGCGAGTCGACTCCGCACTGGCTGATGATGATCTGCGGGCGGAAGGCTGCAATGGCTCCCGGGACGACGGCGTGAAATGCACGCAGCCACAACGCGTCGACGGTTCCGGGCAGCACCGGGATGTTCACCGCCGTACCTTCGGCGGCCCCGTCGCCGACCTCGCTCGACCATCCGGTGTTCGGCCACAAGGTTGCCGGGTGCTGATGCAGCGAGACCGTGAGCACCCGCGGGTCCCCGAGGAACGCATGTTGCACTCCGTCGCCGTGGTGAGCGTCGACGTCGATGTAGGCGATGCGGTCGTAGCCGTTGTCGAGCAGCCACGAAATCGCAACCGCCGCATCGTTGTAGACGCAGAATCCAGAGGCCCAATCCGCCATCGCGTGGTGCATGCCGCCGCCGATGCTGACCGCGCGCCTCGTACGTCCCGAAGCGATTTCCTGCGCTGCGGCCAGCGAGCCGCCGGCGAGGATCGCACTGGCTTCGTGCATGTGCGGGAAGACCGGGTTGTCCTCGGTACCGAGCCCGTGGGGAACATCCTGGCCGCTCACACCGTTGTTCGCAGAGTTACCCGCGTCTTTGACCGCTGCAAGATATGCCGGTGTGTGGATTCTGAGGAGGTCGGCATCGGACGCGGCACTCGGTTCGAGAAATTCGATGCCCTCGAGAAGTCCGAGGCTTCGCGAGAGTGCCATCGTGAGATCGAGGCGAGTGGGATTCATCGGGTGATCGGCGCTCCACCGATAGCTCAGGTACTCCGGACTCCACACCACGACTCGATTCGCTCGAGACGCCGCGGGGTCCCCGTCAGATCTGATCGACGCGGTCATGGGATCACGCTACTTCCTTCTCGTTTCGTGCTGCACACCACACTCGTGGCCCGCTTCGGAGACCGAGATCGAGTGACACGAATCCAATTCGGACACGCGCTGGACTCGCCGCGGTGGAGGCGGCACCGGAACCACGAACTGAACGGTAGAATGATCAACTGACGAAGGGGTTGAGTGTGAAGGATCTAGTCGACACCACGGAGATGTATCTCCGGACGATCTACGACTTGGAAGAAGAGGGCGTAGTCCCACTCCGGGCGCGGATCGCCGAACGGCTCGAACAGAGCGGACCCACCGTCAGCCAGACTGTTGCGCGTATGGAGCGTGACGGCTTGCTGATGGTCGCCGGCGATCGACATCTGGAACTCACCGACAAGGGTCGCGATCTCGCGATCTCTGTCATGCGTAAGCACCGGTTGGCAGAGCGCCTGCTGGTGGACGTCATCGGTCTCAAATGGGAAGACGTACATGCCGAGGCATGCCGTTGGGAGCACGTGATGAGCGAGGAGGTCGAGCGTCGGCTCGTCGTCGTTCTGAACAACCCCACGACGTCGCCCTACGGCAACCCGATTCCGGGCTTGGACCAGTTGGGACTCGACGGCCCGGTTGCCACCACCGAAACATTGGTGCGCCTGACCGATATTCCGCACGGCGCACAGACAGCTGTGGTCGTTCGGCGACTGGCCGAGCACGTGCAGTCCGATCCCGAGGTGATCGCGCAGCTGCGTGACGCCGGCGTCGTTCCCGACGCCAGGGTGACGGTCGAAACCCGTCCGGGCTCGGTGACGATCATCGTGCCGGGTCACAGCGGGTTCGACCTGTCCGAGGAAATGGCTCACGCCGTTCAGGTCAAGCAGGTCTGAGGAAGTAGATGAAACTCCTGGTCACCGGCGGCGCCGGTTACGTCGGCAGTGTGTGCAGCACTGTGTTGCTCGAGCGTGGACACGAGGTTGTCGTCATCGACGACCTCTCCACCGGAAATGCCGACGCGGTGCCTGCCGGTGCCGAGTTCATCGAAGGAGACGTGGGAGCGCTTGCTGCCGACGTCCTCGGCAGTGCGGGTTCACCGGTTTTCGACGGTGTGCTTCACTTCGCGGCGCAGTCGCTGGTCGGCGAATCGGTGCTGCACCCCGAAAAGTACTGGCGCGGAAACGTCGTCACGACCATCGAATTGCTCGAGGCGATCCGTGTCTCCGGTACTCCGCGCCTCGTGTTCTCGTCCACCGCCGCAACGTACGGCGAACCGGAGCAGTCCCCGATCGTGGAGACCGCTCCGACCCGCCCCACCAATCCGTACGGCGCGACCAAGCTCGCGATCGATCATGCGATCACCTCGTACTCGATCGCCCACGGCCTCGGTGCGACGAGCTTGCGCTACTTCAACGTCGCGGGCGCGTACAAGTCCGCCGGTGAGAACCGGGTGATCGAAACCCACCTGATTCCGCTCGTCCTTCAGGTCGCACTCGAGCAGCGGGACAAGATCTCGGTCTTCGGAACCGACTGGCCCACGCCGGACGGAACCGCGGTACGCGACTACATCCACGTGCTGGACCTCGCCGAAGCACATCTACTGGCGCTCGAATCCTCGGTTTCCGGCGAGCACCGCATCTACAACCTCGGAAGCGGTGCCGGCTTCAGCGTGCGCGAGGTGATCGCCGCCTGTGCGCGGGTCACCGGCCTGCCGATCAACGTCGAGGACGCGTCACGACGGCTGGGTGATCCGGCAGTACTGATCGCATCGAGCGACAAGGCGATTGCCGAGCTCGGTTGGACGCCCACGCGTACCGATCTCGACGTCATCGTCGCCGACGCATGGCAGTTCCTCCAGGATCTGGGCGACCGCTCACACGCTGCTCGCTAGCTTCCATTCGGCAGTGCCGGCGGCAAGCCGGTGATTCCGAGCGATTCCCCGATGGACAATCCGACGGCCGCGAGGTCACGGATTCCGTCGGGGCGCATACCGGATTGCAGCGATAGATCCAGCAATCCCGCCAAGGTGTGTTCCGAATCGGCCGACAGCGCGGCCGACAGCGCAACACCTGCCAGAGGTCCGTCGCCACGCACGTATGCAAAGAAGCCGAGAAGTGTTGCCGGCCAAGCTCGTTCGGGAAACGGGACTTCATGGGTGAGCACGAGCCACAATTGCTCAGCATGTGCCGCAACGGACGTGATCGCCAATCCCAGCACCACGTCGCGCACGCGTACGTCCGTCAATGCGACCACCAGATCGGCGCATTCCTGCGGGTCAGGGCGGTGAGCGCCTGCCTCGACACGGCGGACGTGTTCCAACACCAGATCGATCCGGCACTGAACTGCGGTTTCACCGCTCGGTCCCCCACTGTGCGCGCTCGACTCTCGTCGGCTCGCGATCAGTCGGGCAATCGTGTCGTGATTGCGAGCGGCGCCGTGTACCCACCGGACCAGTTCCTCACGCGAACGGCGAATGACCCTCCCGCCCAACACCTGTGCTGCTGCAACCGACGAAGATGCCGGGTCTGGCAGGGTGCCGCGGTGAATCGAACGCATGACGCTCGTCCACGGCTGGCCAGATTCTATTGCGGCCGTGCACAATACGTCGGCCAGCTCGACGCAGGTTCCGCCGAGCATGTCTTCGAATACCTCGGCCAGCTCGATGGTTTCATCGATCAGAGTTTCAGCTGCCGAGCAATCGGTGATCACCACGAGAACGACCGCACGCGCGCCTTCCCCGTCACAGACGGCGGCGAACTGGCGCAGCGCCGCGCTCATCTGCCTCGCGGGCTTTCCCCTGACACTGGGAAAGTAGTCGTGCCGCATCACTGGTCCGAGCGTCGAGGCGGAGGCGCCCATCAGAGACAGCGCAACCACAGAGTTGGACGGATGGAAGCCCAGGAGTGCGGGTATTGCCGCGATCAATTCGCCTGGATCGGAGACGCGTTCGACGCATCCGAGAAGGGCGGCAAGGTCGTCGTCGGAGAATTCGAATTCTCCCGGAAGAGGTGATGTCGTCATGCACACACCGTCGCTGATCACCCTGACCCGGCCGTCTGCTCGACCAGGGAAAACAGCTGCGTCCAAGTCGTCTGTGGATTACCGCATTTGTTGGGGACCAAGTACCGCGCCGCACCGAGCAGTTCCGCTACTTGTCGGACCTGTGTGCTGCGAAATCACTTGCCTGCTTTGACCTTCTGTACGGCTGCGGTGAACGCTTGATCCAGCGGTGCCGTCGAGGGCGTCGCAGAACCGAACGTCATCAGTGTTGTCGCCACCCGTATGTCGCCGACCTGAGCGATCAAGGTCAGCATCGTCTGATCACCGGCTGTGGCCTTGGGGGACACGACAGTGCGGCGAAGTGACATCGTCTTGTCGGCATCGATCGGCGACGGCGGAAGAATTTCCGTCGTCACTGTCGTAGTGACGCCGTTCGCAGTGACAGTCATGGACGGGCACTGCCGAGTCTGCGCTTCCAACTCGTCCAGTGGTGCATCGACCTTCGTGAGTTCGACCGAAATCGTTGCCCTCGTCGCATTGTCGGTCCCGACCGCCATCACGGTCCCGTTCGGACCGTAATCCTGTTCCGGTGGCTCACATTCGGACGGATCGACGGTGGCACCGCGCGGGACGCCGACTAGATCCGGCGCTGCCATCGGAACGGCTTGCGGGGGCAGCACAACAGCGCCGAAGGGCTCGGGGAATTCCTCGGGAGTCAGCAGCAGTTCGGACAGCGGTGCCGCCGTTTTCGGAGAGGTGGATTTCGGCGTCGAGGATTTGGGTGCAGCCGTCGTACTCGGCGCCGCCGTGCCGCTGTCGGTCGCACCGGCAGTCGCCGGCGCGGAGTCCGGAACGGGTGCTCCTTGGACCGACCCGGAGCAGCCCGCGAGTAGTGCAACGGCGGCCACCGCAGCAAGTGAGCATGCGGCCACTCGCCTGGACGATCGTGGACACACCCGCATGTAAGCCTCCGCACTCGACCGATACCGACAATCGACCAATCCATTTCGGACAAATCGGCCGTGCCGACCTTGTGTTCCACTCTGCCATGTCCGAAGCCGCGCACCCGACATCTAGCGAACGCCCAGGCCAAGTGTCGAAAGATACCGCTCAGCTTCGCTCTCGGCGAACGCCCGTCTCGTCGGATCGGGAATGATCGGTCACCGACTCGGTGTTCTTATCGATGAACGTCTGATCCAGTGCTGTCGGGCACCTGACTCCGATGCTGTCGCGCGTGCGCCGATAGTGGACACTTGAGATCAAGACCGAAGAGCGAAGGGGACTGCGATGGACGAACAGTCGAGGATGTACGAGCTGGAATTTCCGGCGCCCCAGTTGGCGGCTGCCGACGGCCAGGGACCGATCCTGATTCACGGACTCGAGGGTTACTCCGACGCCGGTCACGCCGTGAAATTGGCGACGACGCATCTGCGCGAAAGCCTCGAGACCGAGCTTGTCGCGTCGTTTGCTGTCGACGAGCTGATCGACTACCGCTCGCGTCGACCGACGATGACGTTCAAGGCCGATCATTTCTCCGATTACGACGCTCCGGCGCTCAATCTGTACGCACTGCGCGATACGGCCGGCACGCCGTTCCTGCTGCTTGCCGGGATGGAACCGGACCTCAAGTGGGAGCGGTTCACCACAGCTGTTCGACTGTTGTCCGAACAGTTGGGAGTGCGTCGAACCATCGGGCTCAACGCGATTCCGATGGCAATCCCGCACACCCGACCGCTCGGTGTGACAGCACATTCGACCAACAAGGACCTGATCCAGGACCATCAGCGTTGGTCAGGTGAACTGCAGGTTCCCGGCAGCGCATCATCACTGCTCGAGCTTCGTATGTCTCAGCACGGGCACGAGGCGATGGGCTTTTCGGTGCATGTCCCCCACTACCTCGCGCAAACGGACTACCCGGGCGCCGCAGAAACTTTGCTCGAAAACGTTTCCGAGGTTTCGGATCTGGAGTTGCCCTTGGTGGCACTGGGTGAGGCCGCGGCGCGCGTTCGGGAACAGGTTAACGAGCACATAGCCGGGAACGAAGAAGTTCAGACTGTAGTCCACGCTTTGGAGCGTCAATACGACACTTTTGTCGCCGCTCAGGAACAACAGTCGTCCCTTCTGGCCGGCGAGGCCGACCTTCCCAGCGGTGACGAGATCGGCGCAGAGTTCGAAAAGTTCCTGGCCGAACAGGCAGGAAATGACGACTTCGGCTCAGCTGGAGACCTCGATCGAGGCGACAACTGACGAAAATGTGACGGGCGGGGCGCATAATTCGACATTGTGCGCATTCCGCAACCCCTCCGTTACCTGGGCTGTTGTTCAGGACACATCCGTCGGATAGCCTCAAACTCTGTGTGATTTTCGTTGACGGCTCAACAACTGGAGCAGACAGTCAACGTGGTCACACGCCGAGCCAGGAGGCGACATGAGCAGACCACGGAACCGTCAGCTCCGACCGGTCCCCGACGAGGAACCGCGGATGATGTTCCGGACGATTCACGGCTACCGACGCGCATTTCGGATAGCCGGCGAGGGTCCGGCAGTACTGCTCCTGCACGGAATCGGCGACAACTCGTCGACGTGGACCGAGATCATTCCCCACCTCGCCAAGAAGTACACGGTCATCGCACCTGACCTGTTGGGTCACGGCCGTTCCGACAAGCCACGCGCGGATTACTCGGTAGCCGCGTACGCCAACGGCATGCGGGATCTTCTGTCGACGCTCGGCATCGAGCACGTCACCGTCATCGGGCACTCGCTCGGCGGCGGCGTAGCGATGCAGTTCTCCTACCAATTCCCACACATGGTGGATCGCCTCGTGCTGGTCTCGGCCGGTGGCGTCACCAAGGACGTCCATCCGCTGCTGCGCCTCATGTCCGTTCCGGTGGTCAACGAGGTGGTAAAGCTGCTCCGGATACCTGGTGCGATGCCGCTCGTCCGGATGGCCGGGAACCTTGCCGGCGTAGTTCACGGTTCAAATCTGCGTCCCGGCACCATGTTGCATGACACACCGGACCTGATTCGCGTGCTCGCTGATCTCCCCGACCCCACTGCCTACGAGGCCTACCTTCGTACGCTGCGGGCCGTCGTGGACTGGCGCGGACAGGTCGTCACGATGCTCGACCGCTGTTATCTGACCGAGAATCTGCCGGTTCAACTGATCTGGGGCGACGACGACTCCGTCATTCCCGTCTCCCACGCTCATCTCGCGCACGCGGCGATGCCGAACTCACGCCTCGAAGTCTTCCGCGGCTCGGGCCACTTCCCGTTCCGCGACGATCCGATGCGTTTCCTGCAGATCGTCGAAGATTTTCTTTCCAGCACCGCACCACTCGTCTTCGACGAGGCTCGCTGGCGCCACATGCTGATCTCCGGGGTCGGCGAGAACACCATCACCGGAACGTCGTCCACCCGCATGGCGGTGCTCGACGCCATGGGCTCGGACGAGCGAAGCGCAACCTGATCCACGGTTGCGGCTAGCCTGTACGAGTGCTGCTGACGGAACTTCTCCCCGACAACGCGGATCCTGATTCCGTTTTCGACGCCTTCTCTTCGTGGACCATCGAACGAGGTTTGACGCTCTACCCGGCCCAAGAAGAGGCCGTCATGGAGTTGGTCTCGGGTGCAAACGTGATCCTTGCGACGCCGACCGGGTCAGGCAAATCGATGGTGGCGATCGGCGCGCATTTCTATGCGATGTCGCTCGGCAAGCGCACGTACTACACAGCGCCGATCAAGGCCTTGGTGAGCGAGAAGTTCTTTGCACTGTGTGAGGTCTTCGGTGCCGAGAACGTCGGCATGATGACCGGCGACGCCGCCGTGAACTCGTCGGCGCCGATCATTTGTGCGACGGCCGAAATCGTCGCGAATCTTGCACTGCGCGAGGGCCCGAACTCCGATATCGGCCAGGTCGTGATGGACGAGTTCCACTTCTACTCCGAACCCGATCGAGGTTGGGCGTGGCAGGTTCCGCTCATCGAGTTGCCGCACGCCCAGTTCCTGTTGATGTCGGCAACTCTCGGTGAGGTCGACTTCTTCTCCGAAGATCTGACGCGGCGTACCGGGAAACCCACCACCGTCGTCTCCGGCACAGAACGCCCCGTGCCTTTGATGTTCTCCTACGCGACCACGCCGGTCGGCGAAACCATCGAAGATCTGGTGACCACCAACCAGTCCCCCGTCTACATCGTGCATTTCACGCAGGCCGCCGCGCTCGAACGCGCCCAGGCATTGACGAGCGTCAACTTCTGTTCCAAAGAAGAGAAGGAAGCGATCGCCGAGGCGCTGGGTGGTTTCCGCTTCACCACCGGGTTCGGAAAAACACTCTCCCGCCTGGTCCGGCACGGCATCGGCGTTCACCATGCGGGCATGCTGCCCAAGTACCGACGGCTCATCGAAGTTCTCGCACAGGACGGGCTTCTCAAGGTGATCTGCGGTACCGACACCCTCGGCGTCGGCATCAACGTCCCGATCCGCACGGTGCTGCTCACGGGTCTGGCCAAGTACGACGGCGTCCGCACTCGGCATCTGAAAGCCCGCGAGTTCCATCAGATCGCCGGCCGCGCGGGTCGTGCAGGCTACGACACGATGGGCACCGTCGTCGTCCAGGCACCGGAACACGAAGTAGAGAATCTGCGGGCAGTCGCCAAGGCCGGCGACGATCCGAAGAAGATCAAGAAGATTCAACGCAAGAAGGCTCCCGAGGGGTTTGTGTCCTGGAGCGAAGCGACGTTCGATCGCTTGGTCGCCGCCTCGCCCGAGCCGTTGGTGTCGCGATTCTCGGTCAGCAACTCGATGCTGCTCAATGTCATTGCCCGCCCGGGTAACTGCTTCGACGCGATGCGGCACCTGTTGGAGGACAACCACGAATCGCGTCCGGCGCAGCGCAAGCACATCCTCAAAGCGATCTCGCTGTATCGCGGATTGCTCAGCGCCGGCATCGTGGAACGCCTCGACGAACCCGACGAGTACGGCCGCATGGCTCGGTTGACGATGGACCTGCAACGCGACTTCGCCTTGAACCAGCCACTCTCACCGTTCGCCTTGGCGGCATTCGAACTTCTCGACGTCGAATCCGACAGTTACGCACTCGATGTCGTCTCGATCATCGAGTCGACGCTCGACGATCCGCGTCAGGTTCTGATGGCGCAGCAGCACTTCGCTCGTGGCGAAGCGGTTGCGCAGATGAAGGCCGACGGCATCGAGTACGAGGAGCGCATGGAACTCCTCGAAGAGGTTACGTGGCCGAAACCGTTGTCGGACTTGCTGTTCCCGGCTTTCGAAATGTACCGGGGTGGCCACCCGTGGATCACCGAGTTCGCCCTCTCCCCCAAGTCCGTGGTGCGCGACATGATCGAACGCGCCATGACGTTTGCCGAGTTGATCAGCCATTACGGACTCACCCGGTCCGAGGGCCTCGTCCTGCGCTACCTCGCCGACGCCTACCGCGCGCTGCGACAGACCGTCCCGACGGAAGCGCGCACCGAGGAACTCGAAGACATCATCGAGTGGTTGGGTGAGCTGATCCGTCAGGTCGACTCGAGCCTGCTCGACGAATGGGAGTCACTCACCGACCCCGGAGCCGAGGCAGACACGGAAGAGGTTGCGTTCGGCGCCGACATTCCCCGTCCCATCTCGGCGAACCCGCGCGCATTCCGCGTCATGGTGCGCAATGCGATGTTCCGACGCATCGACCTCGCGTCGCGTCGGCAGTGGAATGAGCTGGAAAACCTCGAGGACGGTATCGACGCCGCCGAGTGGGAGGAGCAACTACTCCCGTACTTCGAGGAGTACGCAACAATCGGAACCGGGCCATCGGCGCGCGGGCCGGCGCTCTTCCAGGTCACCGAAGAGGGTGAGTTCTGGCGGGTGCGGCAGGTGCTCGAGGATCCGGAGGGCGATCACGGATGGGCACTGCTTGCCGTCGTCGACATCCCGGAATCGGATGCCGCGGGTGAAATCGTGTTCGACGAGCTGAGCGTCGTAGAAGGCTAGCGCCTGTGCGCCTTTTTGGTAGTCATCGCTACCAAAAAGGCGCACAGGGGGCGTCAGCCCCTACGAGCCTTCCGCGGCTGGTTGCGGCGAGCAGCGCGCTTTTCCTTGATGCGAACGTTCTCGGCCCGCACCTCGGCCTGAACAGCGCGTTCCTTTTCGAGCCATTCGGGCTTCTCTTCGAGGAGTGCGGCGATCTGATCCGTGGTGAGTGCTTCTTCGACGCCGCCGCGGGCCAGGCCGGCGATCGATACGCCCAGCTTGGCTGCGATGACCGGGCGAGGGTGCGGTCCGGTGCGTCGCAGCTCCAGCAGCCACTCCGGCGGATCGGTCTGCAGAGCGGTCAGCTCGTCACGAGTCACGTCGCCTTCCTGGAACTGCGCAGGTGTTGCTTCCAGGTACACACCCAGCTTCTTGGCAGCCGTCGTCGGCTTCATCGTCTGGGGAGTTTTGTTCGACGTCATGCAACAAGAGTAACCAGCCGATACGGGTGCTTTTACCAAGGCGGTAGCCTTGCCTGGTGACAGACGCGGATAGTCAGGCAATTTTTCGACTCGCGTACGCCCCGGGGGTGACGCCCACCAAGTGGGTCCGGGTGTGGCACGAGCGGCTCCCCGAGGTGCGTCTGGAACTTGTTCAGTTCCCGGTTCTCGAACTCGAAGCTGCACTTCGCGCCGGTGAAGCAGATGCAGGTTTGGTTCGACTGCCGATCGACCGGACCGGCATCAGCGCCATCTCGCTGTACGCGGAAACCCCGGTGGTGGTGGTACCGAAAGATCACGTATTCACTACTGTCGATCAGATTTCCGTCGACGATCTGGCCGACGAGATAGTGCTCGATCCTCTCGACGACAGACTCGACTGGCCGACCCGTCCCGGAAAGACCGCCGCCGAGCGACCAGCGACCATCGCCGACGCCATCGAGTTGGTGGCCGCCGGCGTCGGAGTTGTCGTGGTTCCCCATTCGCTGGCGCGGTTCCACCATCGCAAGGACCTGACCTTCCGTCCGGTGGACGGTGCGCCCGAGGCTCCTGTGGCTTTGGCATGGATGGAGTCCAAGACCACAGATCTGGTCGAGGAACTGATCGGCATCGTGCGGGGCCGAACGGCACAGAGTTCCCGCGGACGGAACGGCGAGCCGGCCGAGAAGATCAAGGGCTCCGTCAAGGCCAAGATCGCGGCCCGCGAGCGTCGCGCAGAAGCTGCCAAGAACGGGCAGAAAGCTAAGGGCGCCGGCACCGCGAAGAACATATCCGGACGCAACGCCGGTTCCGGTAAGGCCAAGGCGGGCGGCAAATCAGGCAGCGGGAAGTCCGGTGGGACCAAGAGTTCGGGTGGCCGGTTCTCCGGAAAGCAGAAGGGCCGCTAGGGCTTCAACTGGCAACTCGGAGGATCGCTGCCGGACAACGCTGAACTGATCAGGCGCGACAGACTCGGGCTGTGGTCTCGCGAATTGGCGCATCGTCGAACTCCGTCGAGCATGATGAGAGTATGACTCCCGCGAGTTCTTCAGCCCTCGACGAATTGGTAGCGGCACTCCCCGAGGGAGCCGTCCTGCTGGATCCGGACGTGACCGCGGGCTACCGCCAGGACTGGGCCGCCGACCCGACCGCCGGCCGTCCAGCTGCCGTGGTTCGCGCTACGTGCACCGAAGACATCCAAACCGTGATGCGATGGGCAACCGCCCACCGCGTTCCGGTGGTTCCCAGAGGTGCCGGCTCGGGCCTTTCCGGTGGATCCAGCGCCGTCGACGGTTGCATCGTGGTCAGCACCGAGCGAATGCGACAGATCACGATCGACCCGGTCGCCCGTGTGGCGGTTACTCAGCCCGGCTTGATGAATGCGGAGGTCAAGAAAGCCGCCGCAGAGCACGGACTCTGGTACCCACCTGACCCGTCGTCCTTCGAGATCTGTTCCATCGGCGGCAATGCAGCCACCAACGCCGGCGGACTCTGCTGCGTCAAGTACGGAGTTACCACCGACTACGTTCTCGGACTCCGGGTCGTGCTGGCGGACGGTACAGCTGTCAGCCTCGGAGGTCCCCTGCTCAAGGACGTCGCCGGACTCTCACTCACCAAACTGTTCGTGGGCAGCGAGGGCACTCTCGGCATCATCACGGAAATCACGTTGCGTTTGATTCCCGCGCAGCCGCCCGCATCAACCGTCGTCGCGTCGTTCGACTCGGTACAAGAAGCTGCCGACGCGGTCTTGGCGATCACCAGCAACATGCGTCCGGCGATGCTCGAGTTCATGGATCACGCCAGTATCAATGCTGTCGAGGATTCGGTACGCATGGGTCTGAACCGCAAGGCTCACGCACTACTGCTCGCGCAGTCCGACGCACCCGGCGCGGCAGGCGTGCTGGAAATCGAGACGATTGTTCAGGCGTGCGAAAACAACGGAGCCACCGAAGTATTCGCCACCGATGACCAGGCCGAAGGTGACGCTTTTGCGGCGGCACGGCGAGCGGTGTTCCCGGCCGTGCTCGCGATGGGAAGTCTGCTTCTCGAAGACGTGGGCGTTCCCATGCGCGCACTCCCCCAGCTGGTAACCGGGGTCGAAGCCATCGCAGACGACCTCGACGTCCTGATCTGCACGGTGGCGCACGCCGGAGACGGAAACACCCACCCGCTCATCGTCTTCGACCCCGCAGACCCGGACATGTCCGAACGCGCACAGATCGCATTCGGACGGGTGATGGATCTCGCCATCGCGCTCGGCGGCACGATCACCGGCGAACACGGGGTGGGTCGACTCAAGCGCGACTGGCTGCCGTCACAGTTGGGTGAAGACGTCATGGCCCTCAATCGCAAGGTCAAGGATGCGCTCGACCCGCTGGGAATTCTCAATCCCGGAGCGGTCATTGCCGTGAAAGAAGGCTCTCTCGACTAGCTTTCACGTCGACGTCGAACGAGTTACGTCATCGAGGAACCGTCGGGCTGACCGAACGGACCAGCTCGGCCAGCTGACGGAATCCTTCTGCTCGGCCACTCGACGAGCGGAACACGACGCCGATCGTGCGACCTGGAGCTGGCGAAGCGAAACGCGCCGTCGACAAGTCCCCGCGTCGAACCTCCACTGCAACAGCCGATTCCGGGACCAAAGTCACCCCGAGTCCCCCGGCCACACATTGCACGACTGTCGCGAGAGAGGTAGCCCGCGTGTCGCCGGCAAGCGGATGGGCGTCTACCGAACGGCACAGATCCAACGTCTGGTCACGCAGGCAGTGGCCGTCGTCGAGCAAGAGCAACGGCAGCGCGTCGAGCACGTCCGCCGTGAGATCGACACGTCCGGCCAAGGAATGATCGTTCGGCACGACCATCACAAAATCCTCTTCGTACACAGGAACTTCCACCAGGCCAGGTGTTCCGGCAGGAAGCGCCAACACCGCGACGTCGAGCGCTCCCGATCGCAGTGCATCGAGTAGGCGCGCCGTTTGATCCTCGACTATTTGCGGCGCCAACGACGGCAACTTCTCGCGCAGCTCCGGCAACAACCCCGGAAGAATGTAGGGCGCAACGGTCGGGATCAACCCGATGCGTAGCGGTCCGGTCAGAGAGTCGCCGGAGCCGGCCGCGCTCGCGACGAAACCGTCGGCAGCTTCGAGAATCTGCTTGGCCTGACCGAGCAAGCGCTGTCCGTCCGCGGTCACGAGCACACGCCGGGTACTGCGTTCGATCAGTCTGACTCCCAGCCCCGCCTCTAGAGCTGCCAGCGCCTGCGACAGTGTGGGTTGGCTCACACCGGAACGCGCTGCGGCAGTACCGAAATGCCGATACTCGGCGACCGACACGAAGGCACGCAGCTGTGACAAGGAAGGTTGATAAGTCTGATCAGACATGCCTATCAGTGTAGCGCCACCCATCACCTTTACCTTTTGAACGGTTTGATGCAGAATGGACTCATACCAAAAAGCGCCGGTCACAACCTCGACACTCCAGTCGAAACCGTCCGACCCGCTGACGGTGACAAACCCTCTCGATCCAGCACGTTCGGCCGTCACAGTCCGAACAGCCGGATCGTGTGCGCAAGAAATTCCTGTTCACGAGACACGTAGGAGAATGAGACACATGGCTCTGCTCACAATCGGCGACCAGTTCCCCGCTTACAACCTCACGGCTGTCATCGGCGGCGACCTGTCCAAGGTCGATGCCCAGCAGCCCGATGACTACTTCACCACCGTCACCAGTGACGACTACGCAGGCAAGTGGCGCATCGTGTTCTTCTGGCCCAAGGACTTCACCTTCGTGTGCCCCACCGAGATTGCTGCATTCGGCAAGCTCAACGAAGAGTTCGCAGACCGTGATGCTCAGGTTCTCGGCGCTTCCGTCGACAACGAGTTCGTGCACTTCCAGTGGCGTGCACAGCACGAAGAGCTCAAGACCCTCCCCTTCCCGATGCTCTCGGACCTCAAGCGCGAGCTTGCCGAGGCCACCGGCGTCCTCAACGCCGACGGCGTTGCAGACCGCGCGACGTTCATCGTCGACCCCAACAACGAGATCCAGTTCGTCTCCGTCACAGCCGGTTCCGTCGGCCGTAACGTCGACGAGGTTCTCCGCGTCCTCGACGCTCTCCAGAGCGACGAGCTGTGCGCATGCAACTGGAAGAAGGGCGACCCGACCATCAATGCCGGCGAGCTCCTGACTGCGAGCGTCTGAGTATGAGCGTCGAGAACCTCAAGAACTCGCTTCCCGAGTACGCGAAGGACCTCAAGCTCAACCTGAGTTCCATTGCGCGCACGACGGTCCTGAACGAGCAGCAGTTGTGGGGAACGCTCCTCGCAACGGCCGCAGCCACCAAGTCTGCGTCCACGCTCAAGGAGATTGCTTCCGAGGCTGCCGACAACCTGTCGGCAGAGGCATACAACGCCGCTCTCGGCGCAGCGTCGATCATGGGCATGAACAACGTCTTCTACCGCACCAAGGGCTACCTCGACGGTAAGTACGACGATCTTCGTGCCGGCCTGCGGATGAACATCATCGGCAACCCGGGCGTCGACAAGGCCGACTTCGAATTGTGGTCGCTTGCAGTGTCCGCGATCAACGGCTGCAACCACTGCCTCGAAGCTCACGAGAACACCCTCCGCCAGGAAGGTGTCGACCGCGAGGTCATCTTCGAAGCGATCCGCGCCGGTTCCATCGTCGCGGGTGTCGCACAGGCTGTCGAAGCCAACGAGATCCTCTCTGCCGCACAGGTCTGATCACTCGGACCTGAGTGCAGTTCGACGAGCCCTCCCCACCGTGAAGGTGGGGAGGGCTTTTCGCGCGCTAGGGTGGACCGATGGGTATCGAGGTGAGTGTGGTCCGGGTCTTCACGGACGAGAACGGCAAGCACGGGAATCCGCTGGGAATCGTCGACGCGTCCACGGTTGCAGAATCGGATCGACAAGCCGTCGCGAAGGAACTCGACTACAGCGAGACCATCTTCATCGACGTTCCGGATGACGGCGCCTCGCGTGCGCGGGTCCAGATCTTCACTCCGGCAGCAGAACTCCCCTTCGCCGGACACCCGACCGTCGGTGCCACGTGGTGGCTGGGCGAACAGGGCCGTCGCGTGAGCGCCCTCGACGTTCCTGCCGGCAGTGTCGACGTCCGCCAATCCGGCGATTTGACGTGGGTACGCGCGCGTGCCGAATGGGCACCGGAATTCGCGATCTATCCGATGGACACGGTGGACGACGTCATCGACGCAGATCCGTCCGACTACGAGGCGGATCATTCGTATCTGTGGGCGTGGCAGGACAAGCTCGAAGCTGCCATCCGCGCACGCATGTTCGCACCGGTGATGGGAATCGCCGAGGACGAGGCAACCGGATCTGCAGCGCTGCGCATCACGGACCGATTGAGGAAATCACTGCTCATCACCCAGGGACGCGGATCGGTGCTTCACACCACCTTCTCTCCGGAAGGTTGGCTCGAAGTCGGCGGCCGCGTCGTCGCCGAGCCGTCACGAACCTTGTGAGTACCCGGCGGGATTGCGTCCGGCCTCGAGGTCACGTGCACTCAGTGATACCGAGATCTCGTCACCGAGCGCAACTCCCGGCGCGAGGGGCAACTGATCTCCACTCCAGAACTTGCCCGGGTCGAACCAGTTGACACGACGATTGCCGACGAGCAGACCCATCGCCTCATAGGTCTTGGCAACCACTTCGGCGCAGTAGGCGCTCTCGACGGCCACTGCCGATACGTCGGACTTCTTGCGCAGCTTCGGGATTCGGCCTCCGAACCAGCGCGAAGCAAGCTTGGCCGTCGACGGGAAAGGCGTACCGTCCAGCCGCGCGATCGTCTGGAGCAGAGCGTCTTCCTGCTCCCGGGTGACTTCGTGGTCGAGCTGGCGCAACCATCCACGCTGCCCGTACTTGGCGCCCCAGACCTGAACGGCCGATCGCAGATCGTGCAGTTGGACACCACGCTGGAAGCGTCCGGTCCACATGTCCTGCAGCGAGTGACCGAGTTCCGCATGCCACATCAGCGGCGGGAGGTCGTCGATCACGACCGACATTCCGACGTGGTTGACGGGACTGTTGGTCAGTGTCTGAATGGCCCGGTCCGCCGTCGACTCTCCACGGAAGATCCAGATGTCGCCCGTGCGGGTCGCCGCAGCGGCCTCGTCGAGACTCACCTGCGAAAGCAATCGTCGGTCCATGCCTCTAGCGTAGAGGGATGAAACTCCGTACTCCTCTGCGCGCCTCGCACGTTTGGAAACTGGTCGGCCTCGCCGGTGCAATGGGCGTTGCCGCCACCGGGGTTCTCGTTGCGCGCGGCGAACGCCAGCGTCGGGCCTACTCTCCGGACGAAATTCGCTCGGTACTGCACGAGCGGTACACCCAGGCCTACGCCAAGCAGTCGGAACAAGAGGTTCTGGAACTCGAACCTGCACCCAACGCTGTGCGGCGCCGAATCGAGAAATTCTTCCGGCGCCGCAGCTGACTTCAGCCGAGGGCTGCGAGGATCCCTGCTGCCATCTCCGCGACCTGATCATCGGTCATGACGAACGTCGGCGAAATCTGCATCGCACCCTGACCCGCCGCGCGACCCGAAATACCGTGCTCACGAAGCGTCTTCACAAACGGCAACGCCTCCGCCGGATCAGCCAACTGCACCGCGGCGACCGCACCGAGCCCACTGCGAACCTCCGCCACCCGCGGATGCTCGGCCAGCGGTTGCAGATGCGTATGCAACGATGCCTCCAGACGCTTCGACTCCGCGAGCAGATTCTCACGCTCGAGAATGTCGAGGTTCGCCATCGCCGCAGCAGCAGCACCGGCATGACCGCCGTAGGTGTACCCATGGCGCCACCACGAACCGGCATAGAACGGCTCCGCCACCCGCGGCGCGATGAACACCGCACCCATCGGCACGTAACCCGACGTCAAACCCTTTGCCGTGGTCATCATGTCGGGCTGCAAATCGAAACGAGTGGACGCGAACCACTCACCACCGATCCGGCCGAAACCGGTCACGACCTCGTCGACGACAAAGAGGATGTCGTGCTCACGGCAGATGTCACGCACCTCGGCCAGGTACCCCTCCGGCGGAAGATACACCCCACCCGCACCGATGATCGGCTCCGCGAAGAACGCCGCGATCTTGTTCGCACCGATCTTCTCGATCAACTCGAGCAGGCTCTTCGCATCATCCCAGCCGACGGTCGCCGCATCCGCCATCAGCTCGCCGTACCCCTCACGGTTCACCGGAATACCAGCGAGAGCCGTTCCCGCAACGTGCATTCCGTGATACGCCTTCTGACGACCGACGATAATCGCCTTCTCCGGCTGCCCCACCTCGTGCCAGTACCGACGAGCAAGCTTCGCCGCAGTGTCCACCGAATCCGAACCACCCGAAGTGAAGAAGATCTTGCTCCCGGCAACCGGCGCGATCGTCGCCAACCGCTCCGCCAACACCTGCGTGGTCTCGGGAACGAAATCACCGAAATTCGAGAAATGAGCGATCTTCGACAACTGAGCCGCCACCGCATCCGCGATCTCCGTGCGCCCGTGCCCGACATTGGTGAACCACAGGCCCGCTGTCGCATCCAGATACCGAGTGCCCTCGCGGTCCCAGATGTACGCGCCCTCACCGCGAGAGACGACAAACGCGCCGTTCTTCTCCACAGCGCCCATGTCCGCGAACCCGTGCCACAATGCCGAAGCCATCATTGTCCCCTTCGAATACAAACGATGCTGGTGTGCAAACGATGTGCTGCGACTATATCGACACCAGGAATCCGCGCACGACGGCGCTCGCCCGGCACCGGCTTTCACGGGCGCACCCGTAATCTGTCGACCATGACTTTTGCCGACAATCTCGCCGCACTGCCCGCCATCGATCATCTGGCCGCCATCGAGGTACTCGACGCCGACGGAAACGTCATCGACACCGTGGAGAACAAGCCCGGAAAGTCCGGCTCGGTCAAGGTGTACAACCATCTCGCTCAGGTCTACGGCGCGCTGACACCCGAAGCCGCCTCGGCAGGACTGACGATCTTCGCCGAGCACACCGAGGACGCGCGGGCGAACCCCGGTAAGCATCCGAACGTGGACCGCCTCGAGCAGGTGCTCGCCTCCGGCAATCCCCTAGGACTTCGCAGCGTTCCGTCCGCGTAGCCCGGCTCCCAGCCGTCCGACGGCATTGACTGCCAACGCCATCAGGGCCATCGCGATGCCCAGTACGACGAATCCGATGAACAGGGCCAGATAGCCCTGGTGGCGCGGATCCATGAACGGGTAGGGATACCAGTCGACGATCGAGCCTCGGATCAACGTGTACACGCCGTACACGACCGGGAACAGCAACCACTGCAGTGAACGTGCTTCGGAGATCCTGTGCCTCGAGGCGAAGAACACCCAGTCGAGCAGCATGACCAACGGAAGAATCCGATGCAGCGCCGAGTTGATCCAGGCATCGTTCAAATTGACGTCGATATCTGCCAGGAGGACGGCGTAGATGATGCCGGTGATCACCATGTACAGCGTCACCGCCCCGCGGATCGACTGCCACGCCTGCGATTGTGGATCTCGAATTGCACCGATCAGCAACACGATCACCGCAAGAATGTTGCTCTCGATGGTGAAGTAGCTCAGATAGTTCGACAGAGACAGCTCAGCCGCGTCACGGATCGGGATCCACAGCAAAGCGGCAAGTCCGAACACAGCAAACAACAGTCTCAGGGCTCGCACGGCGATCGGCGTCGACAAGACAGGCACCGATGACTCATTTGCGGTATTTGTCGTCACTGGTCGATATTTGCACATCAAAACGATCTGCGAGCGGTAGTTGTGAACGCGTTCGATAGGCTGTCATCAGCATGTCTACAACACCACCGGCCCCGCTCTCCCCCAAGCGGAGTGACCTGAAGAGCGCGCTGGCGCAGGTCTCACTCCGCGACGAGAGTCGACTCCGTCGCAAACTCGACCGTGCCCGCACACCAGACGCTTTGGTGGCGCTGGCCGAGGAAATCGAAACGGCGCGCACACGGTTGGCCGCACGATCCGCCAATGTTCCCGAAGTCTCGTATCCGGAAGCTCTGCCCGTCAGTCAGCGCAAGGACGACATCGCGACCGCGATCTCGGAAAATCAGGTTGTCATCGTCGCCGGCGAGACCGGCTCGGGTAAGACAACCCAGATCCCGAAGATCTGTCTCGAACTCGGACGTGGCGTCCGCGGTCTGATCGGACACACACAGCCGCGCCGGCTGGCAGCACGCACCGTTGCCGAACGTATCGCCGAAGAACTCGACACCGAACTCGGCGACGCCGTCGGATACACCGTGCGCTTCACCGACCAGGTCTCGGACCGCACCTACGTCAAGCTCATGACCGACGGCATTCTCCTGGCCGAAATTCAGCGCGACCGTATGCTCCGACGCTACGACACGCTGATCATCGACGAAGCGCACGAACGCAGCCTCAACATCGACTTCATCCTCGGTTACCTGGCTCAGCTGCTCCCCCGCCGACCTGATCTCAAGGTCATCATCACGTCGGCGACCATCGATCCCGAACGCTTCGCCAAGCACTTCGCTGTCGGCGGCAAACCTGCGCCGATCGTCGAGGTATCCGGGCGAACGTTTCCCGTCGAAATGCGTTACCGGCCACTGACCGTCGAATCCGGCGACATCACCTTCGACCGCGATCCCGTCGACGCGGTCTGCGAGGCGGTCGACGAGCTGAGCGCGGAGGGCGAAGGCGACATCTTGGTCTTCCTCTCCGGCGAACGCGAAATTCGCGACACCGCAGATGCTTTACGCGATCGGCGTCTTCGCAACACCGAAATCGTCCCGCTGTACGCGCGGCTGTCTGCTGCCGAGCAACACAAAGTGTTCTCGCCGCACACCGGCCGACGCGTCGTCCTTGCCACCAACGTGGCCGAGACCTCGCTGACCGTTCCCGGCATTCGGTACGTCGTCGATCCGGGAACCGCGCGCATTTCGCGATATTCGGTGCGCACCAAGGTTCAGCGGTTGCCGATCGAGCCCATTTCGCAGGCGTCAGCTCGTCAGCGTTCCGGGCGTTGCGGCCGCGTCGCCGAAGGAATCTGCATCCGCCTGTATTCCGAGGAGGACTTCGAGTCACGGCCGGCATTCACCGAACCGGAGATCCTGCGAACCAACCTCGCATCCGTGATCTTGCAGATGACGGCCCTCGGCCTGGGCGACATCGCGGCATTCCCCTTCGTCGAACCGCCGGACCAGCGCGCCGTGAAGGACGGAATCGGACTCCTCGAAGAACTCGGCGCCATCGCGCGAGGTTCCGAGGCCAGCCACCCCGAACTGACGCCGGTCGGCCGCGAGCTGGCCCAGATTCCGGTGGATCCGCGGATGGCACGGATGCTGGTGGAAGCCAAGAACAACGGTTGCCTTCACGAAACCCTTGTCATCGTCGCGGCGTTGTCCATCCAGGACGTTCGCGAGCGGCCCGCCGAGTTCCAGCAAGCCGCCGACGAAAAGCACGCCCGCTTCAACGTCGAGAACTCCGACTTCCTGGCCTACCTGAAACTGTGGGACTACTTACGCGAACAACGTAACGATCTGTCCTCCAACCAGTTTCGCAAGATGTGCCGGAACGAGTTCCTGCACTGGCTCCGCATCCGCGAATGGCAGGACCTGCACGGGCAACTCCGGCAGATCACCCGCGGTCTCGGCTGGACAGTGGGAGAGACACCGGCAAGCGAGAACGCGATCCATCAGTCGCTCCTTGCCGGGTTGCTCTCGCATATCGGGCTACGCGAGGGCGAGAAGCGGGACTACCTCGGCGCCAGGGGCAGCCACTTCGCGATCTTCCCCGGATCGGGACTGTTCAAGAAGCCACCACGCTGGGTCATGGCCGCCGAACTCGTGGAAACGTCGAGGCTGTGGGCGCGCATGTCCGCGCGTATCGAACCCGAGTGGGCTGAAAAGCTCGCCCCGCACCTGGTGAAACGGACCTATTCCGAACCGCACTGGTCCTCCAAGCGCGGCTCGGCGATGGCATACGAGCGGGTCACTCTCTACGGAGTTCCTCTGGTAACCGGCCGCGCAGTGACGTACTCACGAATCGATCCCGAGGCCTCTCGCGATCTCTTCATCCGCCATGCGCTCGTGCAGGGCGAATGGCAGACGAACCACAAGTTCTTCCACGAAAACCGTGCACTCCTCGACAACGTCGAAGAACTCGAGAACCGCGCGCGCCGACGCGACATCCTCGTCGACGACGAAACTCTCTACGAGTTCTACGACGAACGTATCGGCCAGGAAGCCGTATCCGCCAAGCATTTCGACCAGTGGTGGAAGACCGAGCGGCGCAAGAATCCGAGTCTGCTGACTTTCACACCGGAAACGGTGGTCAACTCCGACGCAGCTGCAGTACTGGGCGGCGAGTACCCGGACGCCTGGCGCCAAGGCGACATGCAGTTTCCACTCACTTACCAATTCGAGCCGGGAAAAGACGACGACGGCGTCAGCGCGCACATCCCGGTCGGCCTGCTCGCGCAACTTCAGCCGGTCGGCTTCGACTGGTTGGTCCCCGGTATGCGCGTCGATCTCGTTACCGCTCTGATCAAGACGTTGCCCAAGAACATTCGACGCGCTGTCGTTCCGGCTCCGGATTATGCCGCCGCAGCATTAGCAGCAGTCAAACCTCGATCCGAGCCGTTGATGACCGCAATGGCCCGCGAACTCTCGCACTTGGGCGGGATCCAGATCGACGCCAAGGACTTCGATCCCGCCGCGCTGCCCGACCATCTTCGGATGACATTTGTCGTCGAGGACGAATCGGGCAAGGTTCTCGCGAAGGGTAAGGATCTGGCGCAGCTACGACGCACGCTCGCCCCGCGCGTGCAGAAGGAAGTGGCCAAGGCGGCAACCGGAACCGAACGGGCAGCGGCAACCGTCTGGACATCCGAAACGCTGGGCGCATTGGAAGAGACCATCACTCGCTCCATCGGCGGACAGCAGGTGACCGGCTACCCAGCTCTGGTGCCGGAGAACGGCGGAGTTGCCGTTCGTGTCCTGAGTACGCCGGCCGCGCAGGCGCAGGCGATGAGGGAAGGTACGCGGGCGCTTCTCCTCGCGGCCGTTCCCACCCAACTCAAGGCAGTGACCGCCGGCTTGTCGAACACTCAGCGTCTGGCTCTCGGCCAGAATCCGGACGGCGGCTTGGAGGCCCTCGTCGAAGATTGCCGGGTGGCAGCTGCCAACGAAGTGATTGCGGCCCACGGTGGACCGGTACGCACGCCTGAAGCGTTCGATGCCCTGGTGAAGATCGCACGCTCCGAACTGGCCGGACGCGTTTCCGCGATCCTGCGCATGATTGTTCCGATCCTCGAACAAGCACACCAACTGAGCGTCGTGCTGGACCGCTCGCGCGGCGAGGCGGCCGACGACGTCCGAGAACAGCTGACCTCACTGCTCTTTCCGGGATTTGTCGCCGAACTGGGATCGGCCCGCCTACGCGATTTACCGCGGTATCTTGCCGCAGCAAAATTCCGTCTCGAAGCTCTGCCCGCAAGTGCACAACGAGATCAGCAGGCTATGGATGTCCTCGACCGGGTGTACGCAGCGTACGACCGGTTGTTGAGTTCGCTTCCCGAAGAGCGTCGCACTGCTCGAGATGTCGACGCGATCAGTTGGATGATCGAGGAACTGCGCGTGAGCCTGTTTGCGCAGTCCCTCGGTACACCCACACCGATTTCCGAAAAGCGAGTCCTGAAAGCTATCGAAGCGATCAAGCGTTGATGTTCGGCGAGAATTGCGCGATCAGTAGATTGTCTGAATGTTGACGTTGGTGAGGAAACCGCCAAAGGTGGCAACAGTGTTGGCGAACCCGAGGGTTACCAGGCTGTTCACGACTCCGAGAACTGCAACTAAGTTCATAACGCCTCCGTGAAGATCCGAGATGCGGACGAACGTACCTGGTAGACACTAAGCGAATAACGTGCCCGATTTGTTCGATTGTTCGCTTTGTGTTCTCAGCGTTACCTAAGACCGCTCTGTGCTCTCAGCGTTATCTGAGGCGAAGGCCTCAGTCGACGGAAACGGTCTCGGCGCCGGGAGCCTTCTCGGCGGCACGGGTCTCTGCATGCTCGCGCATGTCGGTGATCTCACGTTCGAAATCCGCAGCCGAGCTGAAGGACTTGTACACCGATGCGAATCGCAGGTAGGCGACTTCGTCGAGATTTCGAAGCGGATCGAGGATCGCGAGCCCTACCTCGTTACTGGGAATTTCGGCAGAACCCGAAGCTCGAACGGCATCTTCGACCTGTTGGGCGAGCAAATTCAGCGAATCGTTGTCCACTTGGCGGCCCTGGCATGCGCGACGCACACCTTTGACAACCTTTTCTCGGCTGAAAGGCTCCGTGACGCCGCTGCGCTTCACGACCGAGAGAACTGCCGTCTCGACCGTGGTGAATCGGCGGCCACACTCGGGGCACGAACGGCGCCGCCTGATCGCCTGGCCCTCGTCGGCCTCGCGCGAATCGACCACTCGGGAATCAGGGTGCCGGCAGAACGGGCAATGCATCGGGGTTCCTTCGTTGTCGCCGAAATGGCCGCAACTCAGATTCGCTACCGACTGCAAATCCTCCGACGATTTACAGAGCAGATCCACGTACTCAACGCGACCACCCGAGGTGGTGGGACTGTCAAGTGGACAGCTTACTCGCTGTGAACGGACTGCTCTCACGCTCGGTACGCCCCCGCCTGGTACGGGGTGGGTCAGCGCCCCGAGGCCGGCACGATCAGCGTTTGTCCCACTGACAGCCCGGAACTCGACATCGCATTGAGATCCATGATCTGCTCGATCACCGAACCGACAGCCTGGCCAGGTGCAACCTTGGCAGCAATATCACTGAGGGATTCACCCGCGGCAACGCGAACCACTTCGGTCGCGCCGTTTGTCGCAGCTACGTCACCACTCGACAAAGCGCCGATCCCCACCAACGCCAACACTGCGAATGCGGTGAATACGGCGCCCAGGAAAACCGTCTTCCAACTGACATCCTCGGCGGCCACTTCATGTTCGACCCGTGACACACCGACCCTGTTTCGGTGCGCGAAACTTCCTCCGTACGGGCGTGACGAATCGTGCTCGCTGTCCCACCGGCGAGGAGATTCGCGCAATGAACGCGAACCTGAAACCGCGCCCACCGCCGGAACCCGGCGAACGACGGCCGCCTGCGGTTCGTTGTCGACATCCCTGGCCACGCCATGCATTTCGGCCGCTCCGCGCCGTTCGAAGGACACAGCGTCTGCATCGGGCCCATAGAACGAGGGGTGGTACTTCAGTGCCGACGTACCGTCGAAACCAAACGCGTCGAAACCAATCGCGTCGTCGAAAACCCTGTTGCTTTTCAGTGCTGCGTTACCCATCGTGACCTCCGCTGGTCGACACCGATCGATGTGTTCGATCATGCGTTCGATGGAACGCATGTTCGAATTTCTACCACGCCTGGCCGACAATGTCTCTACTTGGAGCGACACGAATCGAACAGATGTTTGAAACCGCGAGCAAATCCGGCTAGATTCGTGTCAGACCACACAGCGGGAATTGCGAAAGCCTCCGTGTTTGTCGACAGCTCGAATGTTGGCAGGAGGCACCGACAGGTTTCTGCGCGACTTGCACCAGGCACTTTTGCAGGCAGTTTTCAGACACGACTTCTTCAGACACGACTTCTTCAGACACGGAGGCAACAGGCCATGAAGGACGATCGCTCCAGCACAGCCGCGGAGGCAGGAGCTTCTGCAGTTCCGTCTCCGTCGAGCGAGACGCTCACCGAGCGTCAGCGGCGCGTTCTCGAAGTGATCCGCGATTCGGTGACGGAGCGCGGGTATCCGCCGAGCATTCGCGAAATCGGGGATGCGGTGGGGCTTACCTCCACGTCGTCGGTCGCGCATCAACTGCGAACGTTGGAGCGCAAGGGCTTCCTTCGACGCGATCCCAATCGCCCTCGTGCAGTCGATGTTCGGGGTCTCGACGAGGTTGCGGCCGATACCGCCATCGCGTCGGTGTCGAAGCATTCCGGCGAGTACAACAGTGCCGACCCGCTGCCAGAGCCGGCGTTCGTCCCCATCCTGGGCCGCATCGCTGCCGGCGGACCGATCCTCGCCGAGGAAGCTGTGGAGGATGTGTTTCCACTCCCCCGCGAGCTCGTCGGCCAAGGTTCGCTCTTCATGCTCAAGGTTGTCGGTGAGTCGATGATCGATGCAGCGATCTGCGATGGCGACTGGGTTGTCGTCCGTCAGCAGAACGTCGCCGAGAACGGTGACATCGTGGCCGCAATGATCGACGGCGAAGCCACCGTGAAGACGTTCAAGCGTACGAAGAAGGAGGTGTGGCTGATGCCGCACAACGACCTCTTCGAGCCGATTCCCGGCAACAACGCCGTCATCTTGGGCAAGGTTGTCACGGTCATGCGGAAGATCTGAGTTCGCTCGCACCCTCGATCACAAAACTCTGGGCCCCGGCATCAGCCGGGGCCCAGAGTCTTTTCGTGACGATCAGCGGTCCATCACCCGAATCAGAGATTCAGCGAACGTCCGATGATCTCCTTCATGATCTCGGTTGTGCCACCGTAGATGGTCTGCACACGAGAGTCCATATACGCCTTGGCAACCGGGTATTCCTTCATGTAGCCGTAGCCTCCGTGCAGCTGGAGGCAGCGGTCGATGAGCTTGACCTGAGCTTCGGTGGTCCACCACTTCGCCATCGCAGCTTCCTGCACGGTCAGCTTCTCGGCATTGAGCTGCTCGATGAACTTGTCCACCAGGATGCGCACTGCCGTGGTCTCCGTTGCCAATTCGGCCAGTACGAATCGGGTGTTCTGGAAGCTGCCGATCGACTTGCCGAATGCCTTGCGGTCACGGCAGTACTGGATCGTGCTCTCGAGAACCGATTCCATTGCGGCGGCAGCAACGACGGCGATCGAGAGTCGTTCCTGGGGAAGGTTCTTCATCAAGTAGAAGAAGCCCATTCCCTCTTCGCCCAGCAGGTTGGCAGCGGGAACGCGTACGTCGGTGAAGCTGAGTTCGGCGGTGTCCTGAGCCTTCATGCCGATCTTGTCGAGATTGCGTCCACGCTCGAAGCCGGGCATGTCCCGCTCGACCACGAGGAGGCTGAAGCCCTGAGCACCCTTGTCCGGGTCGGTGCACGCGACAACGATGATGATGTCGGCGTTGATTCCGTTGGTGATGAAGGTCTTCGAACCGTTGAGTACCCAGTGGTCCCCGTCGCGAACTGCTTTCGTCTTGATGCCCTGCAGGTCGCTACCGGTACCCGGTTCGGTCATCGCGATCGCCGAGATCAGCTCACCCGACGCGAATCCGGGTAGCCAACGCTGCTTCTGCTCCTCGTTGGTCAACTCCAGGAGGTACGGCGCCACCACGTCGTTGTGCAGCGTGAAGCCGATACCACTGAAGCCACCCTTGGTGGTTTCCTCGGTGATGATCGCGTTGTAGCGGAAATCCTTGACACCGCCGCCGCCGAATTCCTCAGGTACCGCGGTTCCCAGGAATCCCTGCTTTCCGGCCTCGACCCAGACGTCACGATCGACGATGTTCTGCTCTTCCCACTTCTCGTGGTTCGGTGCCACGTGCTGTGCCAAGAACTTCTGGTACGACTCCCGGAAGAGTTCATGTTCCGGTTCGAACAGGGTGCGCTCCACGCCGACTCCTTGCAATTCGATATACGGCACTTCAGTGATGTACCCGGTGGGGACGATGTACCCGGTCGGGATGTTTTCGCTGAGACTGGGCACGCCGAAGTTCGCGGGCCCACGTCACTGCCTCCGACGGTAGAACCTGTTGCGATACCCGTCGATGACCCGAACGATCACGATTCGTGACTGTAGCGGTTATCTGTTACTCGAAGTACGGAATTTGGCGAGGTATCGCATGATCGGGTAGGCGACCAGGATGCCGATCGACCCCCAAGCGATGCCGCCCAGCTCGACCGAACCAATGGTCAGCGTCAGGTTCCCGATGCCGGCAACCAGTGCGGCAGCGGCGACGGTCAGGTTGACCGGATCGGTGAAGTCCACCTTCGCTTCCATCCAGATGCGCACACCGAGAATGCCGATGAGTCCATAGAGAACCATCGTCGCACCGCCGATGACGCCGTTCGGAACCGTGAAGACCAGTGCACCGAATTTGGGCGAAAATGCCAGGATCACGGCGGTGGCGGCCGCTACCCAGTACGCCGCGGTCGAGTACACACGCGTCGCTGCCATGACCCCGATGTTCTCGGCATACGTGGTGGTTCCGGATCCGCCGCCGGCGCCCGCCAAGGTCGTGGCGAGACCGTCTGCAAACAGCGCATTGCCGGCCAGGTCATCGAGGGACTTACCCGTCATGGCGGACACCGCCTTGACATGTCCGACGTTCTCGGCGACCAGAACGATCACCACGGGCAGCGCGAGCACGATCACCGACCAGTCGAACGACGGTCCGTGCAGACTCGGCAGCCCGAACCAGTCGGCTTCGCGCAGAGCGGACACTCGTTCACTGTCGAGACCACCGATGACCGCGGCGAAGACCCAGCCGATCACGACGCCGACCAGAATGCCCAACCGGCCGAGCAGCCCGGGACCGACGACCGTGACCAGCAGGATCGAAACGAGCGTGACCGTGGCGATCAGCGGCTGCGATTCGAAGGAACCGACCGCCGTCGGAGCGAGGTTGAGACCGATCAGCGCGACGACGGCGCCTGTCACTACCGGCGGCATGACGGCGTCGATGACCCGGCTGCCGATCAGACGTACGGCGACGCCGATCAACATCAACACGATGCCGACGGCCATGACGGCACCGAGCTGCGCGGCCGGGCCCGATCCTGCCGACGCTGTCAGCGGGGCGATGAACGCGAAGGACGAACCGAGATAGCTCGGGATCCGGCCCCGGGTGATGAGCAGGAACAGCGCGGTGCCGATACCCGAGAACAACAGCGTCGTCGTGACGGGGAAGCCGGTGATGGTCGGAACGAGCAGTGTCGCTCCGAACATCGCGATGACGTGTTGCATCCCGATTCCGATGGTGCGCGGCCAACTCAGTCGTTCGTCCGGCGCCACGACGGCTCCGTCGGCGATCCGCTTGCCGTCTCCGTGGACAGTCCAGCCGATTCCGCCGGCCCCGGTCATTGTTTCTCGTTCGATCACAGGTCGAAATACTAGAGGTCAGGCGCTCGGTCTCCGACCGAGACCAACGAAACCAGTTCAGCTGATTGCGTCGGCCGCCGCTTTGCGCGCTGCCACCGGATCACCGGTTGCCAGCACCGCCGCCGCAGCCGCCTCACATTGCGCCATGGTGACTGACCCGACCTTCGCTCCCACACCCGCGACCGACGCCGCAGCGCACGACAGCGAGGAAACTCCGAGTCCGGCCAGAACACACGCCAACAGTGGATCGGCGGCCGCCTCACCGCAGACGCCGACGCGCTTGCCTGCCGCCTGACCGGCCTGGGCCGTACGTGCGACAAGGGCGAGCACCGCGGGCTGCCATGGATCGGTCAGGTCGGCGAGTTCGGAGGACATCCGATCAGCGGCCATCGTGTACTGAGCGAGGTCGTTGGTACCGATCGAGAGGAATTCGACGTGTTCGAGAATCTGGTCGGCCAGCAGCGCCGCCGCCGGGATCTCCACCATGACTCCGGGAACGAGATCGCGTGCCCGCACCGCATCGGCAAAGCGTTTCGCCTCGGCCGGGGTGGCGATCATCGGTGCCATGACCCACGGGGACGAGTTGGTCGACGCCGCGGCTGCCGCGATCGCGTCGAGCTGGCGGTCGAGAATTCCCATGTCCTGCCAGGCGATTCGGACCCCACGAACGCCGAGGGCCGGATTCGCTTCCTCTTGATGGTTGGCGAATTTGAGCGGCTTGTCCGAACCCGCGTCCAACGTGCGAATGATGACCTTCTTTCCTGCGAAGGCCTCGAGAACTTCGGCGTAGATCGCCGCCTGCTCGTCTACGGTCGGTTCGGTCTCACGGCCGAGGAAGCAGAGTTCGGTCCGGAAGAGCCCGATGCCTCCCGCTGCGGTCAACGCCGCGGCGCGAGCGCCCGCGCCGTCTTGAACATTGGCGAGAACGTCTACCGGCCGACCGTCCGACGTCCGGCCTGGTCCGGTCCACGTGCTGACGCGTTCGCGATCGATCCGGGATTGTTCGACCAGTTCGCGCGCCTGTTCGGGATCCGGCTCCGCGATCACGTCGCCGGTGGTTCCGTCGATCAGAATCGGTGTTCCGGCCGCGATGGATTCCAATTCCTTCGCAGCCACGATGCACGGGATGCCCAACTGCCTCGCGATGATTGCCGTGTGGCTGGTCGGGCCGCCGAAGATGGTCACGAGTCCGATGATCTTGGTTGCATCGAGGCCCGCGGTGTCCGCAGGAGCCAGATCGTCCGCGCACAGCACCGACGGCGTCTCGGGCATCGGAACTCCGGGTTCGGGCAATCCGGAGAGTTCGGCGATCACGCGGTCGCGGATGTCCTCGAGATCGGTGACGCGCTCGGCCATCACACCGCCGACCTTGGTGAACAGCACCACGAACTGCTCCGTCGCCGCGATCGCAGCCTGCACCGGGGGCACTCCGCCGGCGATCGACTTCTTGGCCGCCCCGATCCAGCCACGATCAGCTGCCATCGCCGCGTTGGCCTGCAAGACCTCGGCGGCCGCGCCTGTGGCTTCGGCAGCCCGTCCGAGAAGGCGGTTCTCGACCGCCTTCGCTGCTGCGACGAAGGCGTCTGCAGCGGCCTCTCGATCGGCCTCGTCGAGGGCCGGTGCATCGGTGACGAGTTCTGGTCGGCTGGACGGCCAGATAGCCGGGCCGTAGGCAATTCCGGGCACGACGGGGGTGCCGTGCACGGTGATTCGGTTGAGCTGTTCGGTCATCTGTCCTCCTTGAGCGATGGGCCCGGTGTCACACCGGATCACCTCGAGCGCGTAAAGCCCTCACCTTCGTTGTGACGAAGATTACTCCCAAGTCTTGACATGTCAACACACTCGGGCGTAAAACAACATAAAGCAACATTCACTGTGATCCACAACGCACCGTCGGATCACATTTCGGAATCGGAGAGCACGTGTACGCGGAAGAACGCCAACAAGCGATCGGCACCATGGTGTCGCAGCGCGGACGCATGTCCGTGGCGGCGCTGTCGGAAACCTTCGGTGTGACCACCGAGACCGTGCGTCGCGATCTGGCCTTCCTCGAGCGGATCGGACAGATCAGGCGTGTACACGGCGGCGCCGTTCCGACCGGATCCCTCCACGTGACCGAACCGGGCATGGCGGAACGCGATCAGACCCGCGCGCAACAGAAAGACCGGATCGCCCGCTGCGCGGTCACCTATCTCCCTCCTACCGGCGGCAGCGTCATCTTCGACGCGGGCACGACCACGGGCCGCATGATCCCCGAACTACCGACCGAGAACGACTTCACGGCCGTGACCAATTCCGTGCCGATCGGCGCACGACTGGCATCGATGAACTCGATTTCCCTGATCCTGCTCGGCGGACGAGTACGCGGGGTGACGCAAGCCGCGGTCGGCGAGGACGCTCTGCGCCTGCTGAGCACGTTGCGGGTCGACGTCGCCTTCGTCGGAACCAACGCGATCAGCGTCGGGCACGGACTCTCCACCCCGGACAGCGAAGAGGCCGCCGTCAAACGAGCGATGGTCAAGGCCGCCAATCACGTTGTCGTGGTAGCCGATTCCAGCAAAGTCGGCCGCGAGCACTTGATCAGCTTCGCGCCACTCGACAGCATCGACGTCCTCATCACCGACGAAGAGATCAGTCCCACAGACACATCCGAGTTCCACGACCACGGAATCGAGGTGGTGATCGCATGATCGTCACACTGACAGCCAACCCGAGTATCGATCGGACCGTACAACTCGAGCAACGGCTCGAACGAGGCTCCGTCCTACGCGCCCACTCCACTCGCAGCGACCCCGGCGGCAAGGGGGTCAACGTCGCGCGTGTTCTCGCCGCAGCCGACCTCGACGTGCTCGCCGTTCTACCGGGAAATGGTGGCGATCCGTTGCTCTCGGCGCTCGCAGCCGGTGGGATTCCCCACATCGGCGTCGCCACAACGGGTCCGGCTCGCACCAACATCACCATCGCGGAACCGGACGGGACCACGACGAAGATCAACGAACCGGGCGCAACGCTGTCCGGTTCGACGCTCGACGCCCTGGCACAGGAGTTGATCGCCCGCGCCGATACCGCACTGTGGTTCGCGCTGTCCGGCTCACTGCCTCCCGGCGTTCCGCTGGGGTGGTACGGCGAACTTGTCGCGGCGCTGCGCGATCACCCGTGCAAGGTGGCGGTCGACACCTCGGACGCCCCGCTGACGGCACTCGCCGAAGGCTTCCCCGGCTCGGCACCCGACCTGCTCAAACCCAACGGCGAGGAACTCGCGCAACTGACCGGCGTCGACGGCCACGTCCTCGAACGTGCTGCCGAGAACGGTGATCCCGGGCCTGCAATCACGGCGGCGCAGCGATTGGTCGATCGCGGCGTCGGCAGTGTGCTCGCCACACTCGGCGCAGCCGGTGCCGTCCTCGTCACGTCCGACGGCGCGTGGATCGCCACCGCTCCCCCGATTGTCGCAGTCAGTACCGTCGGCGCAGGCGATTCATCGCTGGCCGGCTACATCCTCGCCGAAGCGGGCGGCGGCTCGGAATCCGAGCGGCTACGTCACGCGGTCGCCTACGGAAGCGCCGCTGCCTCCCTTCCCGGCACAACCCTTCCCACACCCGAACAGATCGATCTGGCAGCGGTTTCGGTATCTGCAGCAGATGCCGCCTCTCCCATCCCCGTCCCCACCGAACTCGCCTGACGCCCTAAGGAACCTGACATGTCCGATACCACCGCAGCCGGCAGTTCCGGCCCGGAGATCATCAGTCCCGAACTGATCTCACTCGACACCGACCTGGGTTCGACCAAGGAAGATGTCATTCGTTCTCTCGCAGCGCGATTGACTGCAGCGGGGCGGGCGAGCGACGCCGCGGGACTGGTCGATGCCGCACTCGCTCGCGAAGCGCAGTCCGCGACCGGACTGCCCGGCGGAATCGCAATTCCCCACTGCCGCGCCGAGGCTGTCTCGTCCGCGTCCCTGGGGTTTGCTCGACTCGATCCGAAGGTCGACTTCGGTGCACCCGACGGCCCCGCCGATCTGGTCTTCCTGATCGCGGCACCCGAAGGCGCCGGGGCCGAGCACATGAAGCTGCTCTCCTCCTTGGCCCGAGCACTCGTCAGGCCCGCGTTCGTCACGTCACTTCGTGAAGCGTCGACGCCGGACGAGATCGTGAGACTGGTCGACGAGGTACTCAATCCCGCACCGAAGGATCCTGCAACAAAGGCTGCGGCAGCGACACCCCCGGCACCTGTTTCCACCGGGAAACACGCTACCGAGGAGACCCCGGCACCAGCGCCCGCGGAGCGTCACATCGTCGCGGTCACCGCCTGCCCGACCGGAATCGCTCACACCTACATGGCGGCGGACTCACTCGTCGCCGCGGGTGAACGCGCCGGCGTCAAGGTGCACGTCGAAACGCAAGGTTCAAGCGGAAGCACCCCCCTTGACCCTTCGGTGATCGCGGGAGCCGCCGCGGTCATCTTCGCCACCGACGTCGGCGTGAAGGGCCGCGAACGATTCGCCGGTAAGCCCGTCGTCGCTTCCGGTGTGAAGCGGGCAATCAACGAGCCGGACAAGATGCTCGCAGAAGCGTTGCGCGCCTCCGAGAATCCCGCCGCCGCCACCGTTGACGGCACCGCCGCAGCGGCCGCGGATTCCGATGCCGGTTCCGTAGGATTCGGCACCCACCTCCGTCAGGTCCTCCTGACGGGTGTCAGCTACATGATCCCGTTCGTCGCGGCCGGCGGTCTGCTGATCGCACTCGGCTTCCTGCTCGGCGGATACGAGATCTCCGGTCCGGCCAAGGACATCGTTCTCAACAACTCGATCACCAACCTTCCCGACGGTGGTCTGGCCACCTATCTCGGCGCAGTGCTGTTCCAGATCGGTTCGTTGGCATTCAGCTTCCTGGTGCCCGCGTTGGCCGGCTACATCGCCTTCGCCATCGCCGACCGGCCTGGCATCGCTCCCGGCTTCACAGCCGGCGCGGTCGCCGTGTTCGTCGGTGCCGGTTTCATCGGCGGCTTGGTCGGTGGTCTCATCGCCGGTGTCGTCGCGCTCTACATCGGCCGGATCGCCGTCCCGCAGTGGCTGCGAGGCCTGATGCCGGTGGTGATCATCCCGCTGTTCGCGACGCTGGTCGTCGGAGCACTGATGTTCATCGTCCTCGGGCGTCCGCTCGCCGCGATCACCTCCGGTCTCACCGACTGGCTCAACGGACTGTCCGGCAGCTCGGCCATCTTCCTCGGCATCATTCTCGGCCTGATGATGTGCTTCGACCTCGGTGGACCGGTCAACAAGGCGGCTTACGCCTTCGCCGTCGCCGGACTCAACGTCAACGACCCGGCCACTTTGCGCATCATGGCGGCTGTCATGGCTGCCGGTATGGTTCCGCCGCTTGCCATGGCACTTGCCTCGACGGTGCTGCGTCCCAAGCTCTTCAGCGAAGCCGAACGGGAGAACGGAAAGGCTGCCTGGTTGCTGGGTTCGGCATTCATCTCCGAGGGCGCGATTCCGTTCGCCGCTGCCGACCCGCTTCGCGTGATCCCCTCGATGATGGCGGGCGGCGCGGTCACCGGCGCGCTGATCATGGCTTTCGACGTCACTCTCAGCGCCCCGCACGGCGGGATCTTCGTCTTCTTCGCAGTCGGCGGAATCGGCTGGTTCCTGGTCTCGCTCGCCGCGGGAACCGTGGTAGCTGCGCTCGCCGTCGTCGGAGCCAAGGAGTTCTTCCGCAAGGGGCCGTCCGATGCCGAACTCGACCCCGAAATCGTGCCCGCTGCGGCATGATCGACAGCAGGCAACGCTGCAGTCACCACCTGAGTCACCAGATCTGCCCGAACACCCCATAACGTCCGCAACGACAGTTCTACAACGAGGAGATCCCATGCCCAGCAAGACAGTTGCCGTCGGTTCCGCAGTCGGCCTCCACGCCCGCCCCGCCGCTCTCATCGCCGAAGCAGTCGGAGCCTCCGGCGCCACGGTCACCCTCGCAGTCGCCGACGGCGAACCGGTGGATGCAGGGTCGGCACTGATGATCATGACGCTCGGAGCCGCCAAGGACACCGAAGTAACCATCGAGTCCGACGACGCCGACGCACTCGCCAAGGTCGCCGAGCTGGTAGCCGCTGATCTCGACGCCTGACCTGATGTCAGTCGGTGCTGTGTAGCGGGCCGGACACTCTCACGGAGTCAGTGCGAGTGTCCGGCCCAGCCAGTCCATTTCGAGTTCCAGAGCAGTGCCCCACACATCACCCGAGTGCCCGCCGGGAAGGGTGTAGTAGTCCACGTTCATGTCGGCGGCGCGTGCAGCCTCGAACATGATCTCCTGCTGAGGGCGGTAGATGTCGTCGTCCTCACCCGCGACAAATACACCCGACAACTGCGGATACCGATTCTGCGCCATCAGGTCTCGGGCGTTGACCGCGTCGAACGCGCTTTCGTCACCGTCGAACATGGCCGCCACGGTGTCCTCGTGATCACCGGTCGACGGTTCGTCCTGGCCGGAGAAGTCCAGGAACGACGGGTATCGGTCCGGGAAGTTCACGGCCATCTCGATCGCGCATGTCCCGCCGTAGGAGAACCCACCGATAGCCCATTGCGCAGCGTCCGGATTCACTTGAAGGTTCGATTCGATCCAGTTCGGGACGTCCTGGTCCAGATACGTCGCGACGTTGCCGAGCGCAGAATTCATGCAGCCGGGGTTGGCGTCGTAGTCCCCCAACGCGTCGGGCACCACCACGACGGGAGCAAGCCCGGAATGCCTCGACGCATAGGCGTCGACGGTGGTCGCGAGCCGGCCACTGTCCAGCCAGTCGCTGGGGCTGCCGGGCTCACCCGCCACCAACACCAGTACGGGCAACTCGGCACGCGGATCGGCAAGATAGGCCGGCGGGAGATACAGCGTCGCAGGCCTCGCGTCGAATCCCGAAACGTTTCCTGGAATCGCCGCTTCCGTCACGACACCGTTGCTCGGCATCCGCACCGGAACCTGCCAATGAGTTTCGGTGGGCAGTCCCCGTTGTACCCAAGGTTCGGCCCCGGGGAGCGAATCGAAGGCAATGTTCTCGACCGACCCGACCGGCCAGTGCCCGACCAGTGAGCCGAGTGTGGGATAGGTGCCGGTCTGCGCGTTGACCTGACCTACTGCGACGATCGCGGCCAGCCCGGCGAATGCCGTCACCGAAAGGCCACGCGCAAGCCCTGGGCGCCGAAGGAGAACGAGTGCGGCGCCGATGACTCCGAACATCGCCAGCGCTATCCAGACAAAATTCGACGCCGGTAGCTGCGCGGGCAGCGGCCGAAAGCTGAGCCACACGAACATCGCACCGGTGGCTGATCCGAGCACTGACAGACCTAGCGCGACCAACGCGGCCCGACGCGGCAACCACCGAAGCAGAAGCAACGTGCCGACGCCGACGATGACGGAACCCACGAGCAGCGCTGCGGTGATGTGTCCGTGCTCGAGTGACATACGCGAGAGCCGCGTCAGGAGTTGATGCCCGTGCATTCGTTCCAGTATCCACATCTACCGTCGGTCTGCGAATTCGTGGAATTATCGGGAATCAGCGGCGTCGTCGAAATCTCACGAATGCCGCGCCCCCGATCGCACATCCTGCCGCGACCAACCCGGCCCACACGAATGTCCACGGATCGACCCCGACACCGACCGAACCGTCAGACGAGTCAGCCGTCGCTTCTGTCGCGTCCACGAGCGCTCGCATCACGTACACCGGCGGCAACGCTCCGCCGGCAGATTCAGAACCGATCAGAACATCGCCCGCATCGTTGAATGCCACCGCCTCACCCTGAGGCTCCTTCGGGAGCGGGATCCGCAGCGGTTCGGTACCGGTGAGCGTCGCGCCGATTCCGCCGTCCACGACTTCGTACAGGTACAGGTCGGAGTAACTCCGAAGTGCGATCGCCGAACCGTCCGACGACACCGCTCCCCCGGTGAACATCACCGACACGGGCTTCTCCGGTCCGAGGGACACGGCTCCGACGCGCTCGAGCGGCGTCGGGCCGGGCTGCGCCAAGTCACTCAGTTTCTGATCCCCGACCGGTGTGTAGACACTGCTTTCGCCGAACAATTCCTTGGTCACGACAAAAACGTGGCCGTCGGGGTCGAGCAGTATCGACTCGGTGTCGTGCGCACCGTCCGGGTACGTGAGGCGGTGCAACGTACCGTCACCGGAATCGAGGTCCATCGTGATGAACGCCACTGTTTCGCGGGTCCGGAGGTTGTCACCGGTGTCCGACAGAACGAGCGTTCGCCCACTCACCGCAAGATCTTCGACGTCGTAAGGATCTATCGGGACCGGAATCTGTTTCTGGACAACACAGTTCAGGTCCATTTCGAATACGAAGTCGTCACTGCCGCCGTCACCCATCGCGTAGATCCGATCGTCGACGACGACCATCCCCGACAACTCCTGGAGCGCAGGATCGGTAGGCGTACAGAGTGGGGCGAACTCGCTCGGTTCGAACGACGACGCCTGTGCGAGCGCTCCGGGAAGCAGTGCGGCTGCCGTAGTCGCAGCAATCACCGCGACCACGGCCCCGAAACTACGCACTAGGTGCGTACTCGACCAATGCCGAGGCCAACATCTGTGGCACGCGTGCGTGCACCCGCGTTCCCGCCTCTTCGTGAGTCGATTCCAAAATCGTTCCGTCCGAGTGGATTCGAGCCATCAAGTCACCGCGCGTGTACGGCACCAGCACGTCGACCTCGACCTCCGGCCGAACCAGCACCTCGCTGAGATGTGCTCTTAGTTCGGCGATTCCCTCACCCGTCCGCGCCGAGACGAACACGGCACCAGGCAACAGACCACGCAGTTGCGTCAACGTAACCGGATCTGCCGCGTCGATCTTGTTGACCACGATCAACTCCGGCGGAGCCTTCGAATCCGTCTCGCGCAGAACATCGGTGACGACTTCCCGAACAGCCTTGATCTGTTCTGTCGGCAACGGATCCGAACCGTCGACGACGTGCAGCAGCAGATCCGCGTCGGTTACTTCCTCGAGAGTCGAGCGGAATGCCTCGACCAACTGAGTCGGCAGGTGTCGCACGAAGCCGACCGTGTCGGTGAGTACGTACTCGCGGCCGTCGTCGAGTGCTGCGCGGCGAGTGGTCGGGTCCAAGGTGGCGAACAACGCGTTCTCCACGAGCACACCCGATCCGGTGAGCGAATTGAGCAGACTCGATTTGCCCGCGTTGGTGTATCCGACGATGGCGATCGACGGGATGTCGCTCTGCAGTCGACGTGTGCGCTTGGTGTCGCGAGCGGCCTTCATGCCCTTGATCTCGCGGCGTAGTTTTGCCATGCGCTCACGAATACGGCGGCGGTCCGTCTCGATTTTCGTTTCACCGGGACCACGCAGGCCCACACCGCCGTTACTGCCGGCACGGCCACCGGCCTGGCGCGACATCGACTCGCCCCAACCACGCAGACGCGGGAGCATGTACTCCATCTGAGCAAAAGCCACCTGGGCTCTACCCTCACGAGACGTGGCGTGCTGAGCAAAGATGTCGAGAATCAGAGCTGTCCGGTCGATGACCTTGACCTTGACGATCTTCTCCAGCGCCGTGAGCTGCGCCGGCGTCAGCTCACCGTCGCAGACGACGGTGTCGGCGCCGGTCGCCAGGACTACTTCGCGCAGTTCCTGCGCCTTGCCGGAACCGATGTAGGTGGCAGCGTCGGGTTTGTCGCGACGCTGAACCAGTCCTTCGAGGACCTCGGAGCCGGCCGTCTCGGCAAGTGCGGCCAACTCGGTCATGCTCGCCTCGGCCTGCTCGGCAGTTCCCTGCGTCCAGACGCCGACCAGGACAACTCTTTCGAGTCGAAGCTGGCGGTACTCGACTTCGGTGACGTCCTCGAGCTCGGTCGACAGACCGGCCACGCGGCGCAGGGCGCCGCGATCTGCGAGTTGCATCTCACCGGTCGACGGGTTGCCCGATGCGGACGCTGCCGTGTATTCGGCTTGCGCGTACTCGGACTGCTCGTGAGCGGTGGACTCTTCGTTTTCATGTGTGTTCGTCATACAAGATCCATGGTCCCACGAAACCTGGCCACGGTGCATCCGTATTTCCTGCAGGCGTATTTCCGCGGGCGATATCACACAAGCGATTGCCACCACGCGTCGCTGATCGTTCCGCTCGCCACCAGAACCGAGGGCCCCCGCAACGACCCTTTGCCGCCTTCGACGGTGACCTGTACCTCGCCGCCGAGCACGCGCACCAGTACCGAGCCTTCATCGCGGCCGTCGTACCTCAGCGCCGCGGCCGCAGCTGCGACCGTTCCGGTTCCGCAGGAACGAGTCTCGCCCACACCACGCTCGTGTACGCGCATGTGGACCCCACCGTCGTGGATCGGCGTCACGATCTCGATGTTGACCCCGTGCGGGAAGAACCCGGGATCGAAGCCCGGAGAAACACTCAAATCGAGCGCACTCAAAACTTCTGCCGTCACGTGCTCGTCGACACACGCCAAATGCGGATTACCGACGTCGATGCCGACGCCGGCGAAGACGCGGCCGTCGATTGTTGCCGAACTGGTGCCGAGGTCCTTGATCGGGCCCATCGCCACGGTCACGTCACCATGTGTGGCGTCGTAGCCGTGCACCACGACCGGACGCGCTCCGGCGCGGCTGCCGACCACGAACTCGTCCTTGCTCTCCAAGCCCGAGGCCTTGAGATAGTGGGCGAATACGCGAACTCCGTTTCCGCACATCTCCGCGATGGAGCCGTCGCTGTTGCGGTAGTCCATGAACCAGTCTTCGGCAGCGACGCCGTCGGGCAGCGCACCGAGCACGCCCGCGTCCGCAAGTGCGCCTGCCCGGGCGACACGAAGGATGCCGTCGGCGCCGAGGCCACGCTGACGATCACACAACGCTGAAACTCGCGCCGGCTCGAGATCGACCCGAACGTCGAGGTCAGGGAGAACAACGAAGTCGTTCTGCGTGCCGTGGCCCTTACTGAAATCCATGGTCGCCATCCTATCCGGACCTGCCGACCGACTCACGCAGGTGACGCGGTGACCACGACGTTCTGTTCGTACGTGAAGCCGGACGGCAACGAGGGGTCGGGCACGGTTGCGCCGCCGCAGGTCACGAGGACCAGCCTGGGCGCACCCGTTTCGGAAAAGAACTCGGCCGGCAAAGCCACCTTTTCGTACAGCTTCAGGCTCGCTGCGTGATAGGTGAACATCGTTCCGGTGTCGTCGCTCACGTAGATCGGTGTTCCGGGCTTCATCTGGTGCAGCGCCCACAAGGCGCCGTGCGTGCGATCACCGTCGTCGACGTGGCCGGCAACAAGATTGGTACCCTCCGAAGATCCGAACTGCACGCCGTTGGTGAAATGCGAAACCTTGTCAGGATGCGGAAGGATCATTCCGCGGTTGGCGCCGAACCCACTGGTCACGATGTCGGCTCGCACATCGAGATCGGGAATCGCGAGCGTGTTCGGCGGCAGATCCGTTGGCGCAGGCGCCCACGTCGCCCCTGGATCGGTTGGAGCTCCCACGTCGAAGGGTGCTTCGGGAACAGGTGCGCTGATGGGCTTCCCGGCCGCACTCACCGCAAAGTAGATCAGTACCCCGCCGACCGTGAGAAATGTGACGAGCAGAAGAACCAGCGGTAGCCGACCCGCGCGTCGACGTTTCGGATGCGCGTGCGCCGCGGTCTGCGCCATGCTCGTTGACCTCCAGTTCATCGCTCGCGAAACCGATCGATCGCGAAATAGCTAACTGTAAGATAGCTGATCCGCTCGATCGTGTTACAGACCGCGATCTGCGAGCGCCGCGAAGGCGGAGTTGGGCAGCTCCGGATCGGCACCGTCGAGCCAGTGCACGCGTGCGTCACGACGGAACCATGATCGTTGTCGGCGAACATAGCGCCGTGTCCCGATGAACGTCCGTTCGAGTGCTTCGGCCAGATCGTATTCACCGTCGAAATGTGCGAGCACCTGTGCGTAGCCGATGGCTCGCGGCGCGGTGACGCCATCACGCAATCCTTGCTCGACGAGCACGGCAACTTCGTCGACAAGTCCGTCTGAAAACATCAGCTCTGTTCGCAACCGAATCCGGGCGTCGAGTTCTTCCGTATCCCGATCCACGCCGAGAATGCGAGTTCCCCATCGAGGGTCACCGATCTGCGGCGCCGAGGCCGCGAACGGCAGACCTGTCAGCTCGACGACCTCGAGCGCCCGAACCATCCGCCGACCGTCCGTCGGCAGTATCGACGCCGCTGCTACCGGATCAGCAGCAACAAGCGCCGTATGCACCGCACCGACCCCTCCTTCGGCGAGCACCGCCTCCCACTTCGCACGAACCTCGGGATCGGTTGCCGGAAAGGACCATTCGTCGAGCAAAGACTGGACGTACATCATGGATCCGCCGACGATCACCGGAACCTTGCCCGCCGCGATCAGATCCTCGGCGATCGCGATCGCGTCGCTTTGATAACGCGCGACGGTGGCGGTCTCCTTCACATCGAGAACGTCGAGCAGGTGATGCGGAATCCCACGGCGCTCGGCCGGTGTCAGTTTGGCGGTCCCGATATCCATGCCGCGATAGAGCTGCATCGCGTCGATGTTGATGATTTCACCGCCGAATTCCTCGGCCAGTGCCAGCGCGAGATCGGACTTTCCCGACGCTGTCGGACCGACAACTGCGATCGGGCGAAGTTCTTCAGGGACGTTCACGGCCGCCACGTCCCGACGTGGTAACCGACGCCGAACGGCGCATCGCTGTAGTCGACCGTCGCGCGAGGATGGGCCGACCGAGACGAGCCCGTAAAGACACCGGCCAGGACCTGCCACGCCGCGCGCCCCTGGGCTCCGACACTGCGGCAGAGCCGCGGATCGAGAGCAAGCAGCGCCTCCGGGTCCCCGGCCGTCAGGGCGTCGTCGATGGCCGACTGCACACCCGCGGCGCGCTCGTCGAAGCTTCCTGGCGCCTTTGCCGTCAGCGTGGACGCACCGTCAGCAACGATCAGAAGCCCTTGCGGTCGGTTGTCGCTGTCGAGTTGCTTGCGCAGCTGCTGCCCGAATTCACGACATTCATTCGCCGACGCCTTTGCACTGACGACGTGCATGTCGACGGTTATCTCCACGTCTGTTCGGCCACGCAGCCAGCCGGCAACAAGGGCGCACAGTTCGAGAGATGGCATCGGTTCGCCTGCCGCATCCGCGTCCAGTGACGTCCGGACATCGGCGCCGAATCCAGCGAACGTACCGATCTGCCCACGTCCGACGCCCGATCGCCAGAGTTCGCCTGCTGCTTTCTCGGAGTCGACGCCGACGCCCACCCAGTGCACCGCCTCGTGAGCGAGCCGGCGCACGGCGGCTATCGCTGTAGCACGCACCTGAGCGGACTCGGCCGAATCACCGGACAATTCCGGCACGAGTAACGGCGCCGAGGGGACGAGAACAGCGGAAGTCAACACAGTTGCCACGCTAGTCGACCCCGAGGTGGCGACCTCACACCCTCTTACCTGATTCAATAGTCGGAGAACGTGAGTACCGGGTTCAATGGAACCAGGAATGCGATCAGGCAGCCGTGACGCGCGGCAGAGACGAGGACCGATGACCGAGAACAGTGAACCCACCACCGGCGCCGACAGCAGTTCGGCCAGCCCGAGCCCGGCAGCACCCAAACCCGGCGCTCCCAAACCTGGTGGACCACGCCCCGGTGCGCCCCGCCCCGGAGCACCTCGCCCCGGACCAGCAGCCTCGCATGCCGTCACCGCCGCACCGGCCAGCGACCCGAGCAAGTTCGGACGCGTCGAGGAAGACGGAACCGCCTGGGTGAAGACCGCTGACGGTGAACGTCAGATCGGTTCGTGGCAGGCCGGCGACGCCACCGAGGGCCTCGCCCATTTCGGTCGTCGCTATGACGACCTCGCGACCGAGGTCTCGCTACTCGAGGCGCGACTGACGTCGGGCGCCGGAGACGCCAAGAAGACCAAGGCTGCCGCCATCGCTCTGTCCGAATCCCTCTCGACCGCTGCAGTGATCGGTGACCTCGACGCTTTGGCTCGCCGACTCGACGTGATCGTTGCCGGTTCCGACGAGGCCGCAGCGCACGCGAAGGAAGAGAAGGAACAGTCGCGCGCGGCAAGCACCGCCCGCAAGGAGGCCCTCGCAGTCGAGGCCGAGCAGATCGGCTCGGAGTCGACCCAGTGGAAGACCGCGGGTGATCGACTGCGCGAGATTCTCGACGAGTGGAAGACGATTCGCGGAATCGACCGCAAGGTCGACGACGCACTGTGGAAGCGTTACTCGAAGGCTCGTGAGTCCTTCAACCGGCGACGTGGAGCCCACTTCGCCGAACTCGACCGGGATCGTGCGAGCGCCCGTTCGACGAAGGAAGAACTGGTCGAGCGCGCCGAGAAGCTGTCGACCTCCACTGAATGGGGACAGACCGCCGGGGAATTCCGCGATCTACTCAGCGAGTGGAAGGCTGCCGGCCGCGCACCGCGCGAGGCCGACGACAACCTGTGGAAGCGCTTCAAGGGCGCTCAGGATGTGTTCTTCGCCGCGCGCAACGCTGCTGCATCCGAGCGCGATGCCGAATTCGAGCAGAACGCGGTTGCAAAAGAGGAGCTGCTCGCTGCCAATGCGAACATCGATCCGGCGCACGGACTCGAGAACGCCCGCGCAGCGCTTCGCGATCTGCAGGAGAAGTGGGACGCGATCGGCAAGGTGCCGCGCGACCGAATGCAGGAACTCGAAGCGAAGCTCCGGGCCATCGAAACCAAGGTGCGCGACGCGGTCGACGCCGAGTGGCGTCGCACCGATCCGGAAGCACTTGCCCGGGTCGCGCAGTTCAAGGAGCGGGTGAGCCAGTTCGAGGAGCAGGCCGCCAAGGCTCAGGCTGCCGGCAAGACGAAGGACGCCGAGAAGGCTCTCGCTCAGGCCAAGCAGTGGCGTGAGTGGGCCGAAGCTGCCGAAAGCGCCGTCAACGAGTAATCGACGACGAGCTGTAAAGACAACAAAAACGCCGGCTCACTCCGAAAGGAGTCAGCCGGCGTTGTCTTGTGCTTTGGACGGACGGCCTGCTGTGTCAGCCGACGTTCCATTCCTGATGCTTCTCGGCTTCGGCCGCAGCGATCCGGCGTTGCTCCTCGGCGGCGAGCTGAATGTTGGTTCGTGTCCAGACCACCTTGAGCCAATGGAACGTCAAGAACACGACGGCAAACCATCCGATGATCAGCCCGATCGACGGTCCTGCCACATTGAAACCGGCGGGAATGGTCTGACGCGACCAGACGGCCATCATGCCGAGAGCGCTCGCCACGGCACTGCCGGCGAGTGCGACCCAGGCCAGACTCCAACGCCGCGTGACCAGCGCGAGCATCGAGAATCCGATGCCGAAGATGACGACGAACCACACGAACAAGCGTGAGAACAGTGCAATCCGTTCACTTTCCGCGTCCTGGTTGTACGCGAGCACATCCCAGCCGTTCGCCACTCCCGCATGGGGCAGTGCAAGGGTGCCGACCAGCACGAGCACCGCAACCGCGACAACCATGGCGCGCGCACCCGGATCAATTTCTCCCGCGACCTTGCGTTCCGCGTCGTCGAGGTCCTTGCGGTAGCCCTCGAAGGCGTCGTCGCCCGGCTGTGGTGTCGTGTTCTCGTGTTGCGAGGTCATGCGTTGCATCCCATCTGAACGGGTTGTGGGGCCGGGGCACCGATCTTCGGTAGTCCGAGACCTACGCCGATGGGCGGGGTCTTGGGTGTGATGCCCTTTTCGAACGAATCACCGGCGCGGGTCCGACGGTGCGTGAGCACTCCGTCATCTGCCACGAGGTGATGAGGGGCTCCGTGGGTGACGACGACCGTCACCACGTCACCGGGTCGGATTGTGCCGTCGAGGTTTCCCTCGGGGCGGAAATGCACCAGGCGGCCGTCTCGCGCGCGACCACTGAGACGGTGAGTCGCCGCGTTCTTCCGCCCCTCCCCCGCTGCCACCAAGAGTTCGACCTCGGTGCCGACGAGCTTGCGATTCTCCTCGATGTTCACTTCTTCCTGAACGGCGAGCAATCGCATGTAGCGTTCCTGGACAACCTCTTTGGGGAGTTGATCGGCCATCTCCGCCGCCGGCGTGCCCGGGCGCTTGGAGTACTGGAAGGTGTAGGCGTTGGAGAATCGCGCCTTGCGCACGACGTCCAGCGTCTCCTCGAAATCCTCTTCCGTCTCCCCCGGGAACCCGACGATGATGTCCGTGGTGATGGCGGCGTGCGGCATTGCGGCGCGCACCTTCTCGATGATCCCGAGGTACTTCGACTTGCGGTACGAGCGCTTCATCGCCTTGAGAACCTTGTCCGAACCGGACTGCAACGGCATGTGCAGTTGCGGGCAGACGTTGGGAGTGGTTGCCATCGCTTCGATGACGTCATCGGTGAACTCTGCCGGGTGCGGCGATGTGAACCTGACCCGTTCGAGGCCGTCGATGTGTCCACATGCCTTCAAGAGGGAGGCGAAGGCTCCGCGATCGCGCGGTTGCTCCGGATCGGCGAACGACACGCCGTAGGCGTTGACGTTCTGTCCCAGCAGGGTCACTTCCGAGACACCCTCGTCGACGAGTGCCTGCACCTCGGCCAGGATGTCGCCGGGACGTCGATCCACTTCCTTGCCACGCAGGGCCGGAACGATGCAGAACGTGCACGTGTTGTTGCAGCCCACCGAGATGGAAACCCAACCTGCATAAGCAGATTCGCGCTTGGCTGGCAGTGTCGACGGAAACGCCTCGAGTGCGTCGAGGATTTCGACCTCGGCGCGCCGATTGTGACGCGCACGGTCGAGCAGCGCGGGAAGCGAGCCGATGTTGTGAGTGCCGAAGACGACATCGACGAACGGCGCCTTCTTGACGACGGTGTCACGATCCTTCTGCGCCAGGCACCCGCCGACCGCGATCTGCATGTCGGGGTTCGCCTCCTTGTTCGGGGCGAGCTGGCTGAGGTTGCCGTACAACTTGTTGTCCGCGTTCTCGCGGACCGCACACGTGTTGAAGACGACAAGATCAGGATCGGTGCCGGTCTCCGCCTTCGAATACCCGGCGTCCTCGAGCAGACCGGACAGTCGCTCGGAATCGTGGACGTTCATCTGACAGCCGTACGTCCGCACCTCATAGGTGCGAACAGACTTCGCCGTCGGCTCCGGAACTGCAGTCGGCTCCGGAAGTGCAGGGGACATTTCGTCGATCAGTGACACGCTTCAGCCTAGCTCACGTCCACTACGACGTGTAATAACGCCCTGATAAACAGCCGAAACGCGACATAAACGTCGTCACAGTAAAATTTCCATTACATATGGCAAGAACCATGGCGAAATCACGGGCGTCGACGCAAACTACGCCTAAGGTTCTCGTTTATGACCCAAGCCGACGATGCGACGACGCCGACCACCTCCGGCGATTCCACATCCATGATTTCGATGACCTCGGTGAACAAACACTTCGGGGAACTTCACGTCCTGCAAGAGGTCAATCTCGAGGTACCCAAGGGCCAAGTGGTGATCGTCCTTGGTCCGTCGGGCTCCGGTAAGTCGACTCTGTGCCGCACCATCAATCGCCTGGAACCCATCGACTCGGGCACCATTGCCGTCGACGGCAAGACGCTCCCCGAGGAGGGCAAAGCACTTGCCGCACTTCGTGCCGACGTCGGGATGGTCTTTCAGTCCTTCAACCTGTTCGCACACAAGACGATCCTCGAGAACGTCATGCTCGCACCGATGAAGGTTCGCAAGGCGAAGAAGGACGAAGCCAAGAAGACGGCGCAGGCATTGCTCGAGCGCGTCGGTATCGCCAATCAGGCCGACAAGTACCCGGCGCAGCTTTCCGGCGGTCAGCAACAGCGTGTCGCGATTGCTCGCGCTCTTGCGATGCAGCCGAAGGTGATGTTGTTCGACGAGCCCACCTCCGCTCTCGACCCCGAGATGGTCAACGAGGTCCTCGACGTCATGACTTCCCTCGCCAAGGAAGGCATGACCATGCTCGTGGTCACGCACGAGATGGGATTCGCCCGCAAAGCCGGCGATCGTGTGCTGTTCATGGCTGACGGCCAGGTCGTCGAAGACACCACGCCCGAAGAGTTCTTCACCCATCCCAAGTCGGATCGGGCCAAGGACTTCCTCGGCAAGATCCTCACTCACTGATCACAGTCCCCTCCGACAGTCCTGTCCTCGTCCACAAGACAACTTGCTCGACTGCACCGTTCACCTCGGCTGCACCGTTCATCTCGACTGCACCGTTTGCATGTCGACAACTGAGAGGATCTTCATGAAGATCAATCGCTCCGTCCGTTTCGGAATCGGAATCATGGCTATCGCGTTCGCTGCCACGGCTTGTGGTGGAGGAGAAGAAAAGAGCGCATCGCAGAGTGCTGCCGACGGAACGCTCACCGTCGGTATCAAGTTCGATCAGCCCGGCCTCGGTCAGCGCAATCCGGACGGGACGTTCTCCGGCTTCGACGTCGAGGTAGCCCGGTACATCGCGAACGAACTCGGCGTGAAGCCCGAAGGAATCACCTTCAAGGAATCACCGTCAGCCCAACGCGAGACCCTGATCCAGAACGGCGAGGTCGACTACATTGTGGCCACCTACTCGATCACCGACGCACGCAAGGAAAAGGTCGGCTTTGCCGGTCCGTACTTCATCGCCGGCCAATCGCTGCTCGTTCGCTCCGACAACACCGACATCACCGGTCGCGATTCTCTCAGCGGCGGCAAGAAGCTCTGCTCGGTGACTGGCTCCACTCCGGCTCAGAAGGTCAAGGACTCCGTACCTGACGTCCAACTTCAGGAGTTCGACACCTACTCTGCTTGTGTCGAAGCACTGCGCAACGGCGCTGTCGACGCAGTCACCACCGATGACATCATCCTCGCTGGTTTTGCCGCACAGTACCCCGGCCAGTTGAAGGTCGTCGGAGAACCGTTCACAACGGAAAACTACGGCGTCGGCCTGGCCAAGGACGATTCCGAGACCCGCGGCAAGATCAACGACGCCATCGAGAAGATGATCTCCACCGGCGCATGGGAAGAAGCCTTCAACAACACCGTTGGCGCTTCGGGCTACCCCATCCCGGCGCCGCCCACCGTTGATCGTTACTGACCTGCTTTTTTCACCGTCAATCTCGCTGCGGCTCCCACTTCGGGAGCCGCAGCGCGTGACGCCACCAACGGAGATCCCGTGATCTGGGGAGACGGCAAGTGAACCTTCTGAGCAAGTACGGCGACCAGCTTCTGGAAGCCTTCTGGACCACGATCCAGCTGACATTTTTCTCCGCGATCGGCGCTGTCATCATCGGTGTGCTGATCGCGGCGATGCGCGTGTCACCGGTCCCGGTCGCCCGATTCCTGGGCGCCGCGTACGTGACCGTGTTCCGCAATACCCCCCTCACACTGATTCTGTTGTTCTGTCTGTTCGGTCTTTCGCAGACGCTCGGAGTCAACCTCGCCAAGTCGGATTCGCCGACATTTCTGGTGGACAACAACTTCCGACTCGCCGTCCTCGGCCTCAGTGTCTACACCGCCGCGTTCGTGTGTGAGTCACTTCGATCGGGAATCAATACCGTTCCGGTCGGCCAGGCCGAAGCGGGCCGATCACTCGGTCTGTCGTTTGCACAAAATCTTCGGCTGATCGTCCTGCCTCAGGCATTTCGCGCGGTCACAGCACCGCTGGGTAGCGTGCTGATCGCACTGACCAAGAACTCGACCATCGCCGCGGTGATCGGCGTATCCGAAGCGTCAGCGCTGATGAAGAAGATGATCGAAAACGAAGCGGCGATCTTCGTCGTCGGTGGAATCTTCGCTGTCGGTTTCGTGATCCTGACACTTCCCATGGGCTTGATCTTCGGCAAGCTGAGCAAGCGATTCGAGGTTTCACGATGAGCAACCGCGCAACAGTCCTCTACGACGCGCCAGGTCCGAGAGCGCGAAATCTCTACCGATTCGCATCCCTTGTCGTCGCCGCACTCATGGTCGCAATCGGTTACGTCATCTACCGCGCACTCGACGAAAAGGGCCAGCTGACAGCAGCGAAGTGGGATCCGTTCCTCGAATCCACCTCGTGGACAACGTATCTGATACCCGGCATCCGAGGGACGCTGATCGCGGCTGCGATGTCCATCGTCTTCGCGCTCATCCTCGGTTCTGCCCTGGGTATCGGCCGACTCTCCGAGCACAACATCATTCGGAAGATCTGCGGCGTCATCGTCGAATTGTTCCGAGCAGTACCGGTTCTGATTCTGATGATCTTCTCGTATCAGGTGTTCGCCGAATACGAAGTCTTCAAGTCCAAGTACCTCGCACTCGCCGCAGTCGTCGTGGGCTTGACCCTGTACAACGGGTCAGTGATCGCCGAGATCGTCCGCGCCGGAATCAACTCACTCCCACGAGGGCAAAGTGAGGCCGCCAAGGCACTAGGCATGCGCAAGACGCAGATCATGGTGACAATCCTGCTCCCCCAAGCGGTTACCGCCATGCTCCCGGCACTGATTTCACAGATGGTCGTGGCGTTGAAGGACTCCGCCCTCGGCTACCTGATCGGGTATGTCGAGCTGGTGCGTCAGGCCCAACAGCTCGGCACCTTCTACGGAAACTTCCTGCCGGCGCTCATCGTGGTCGCAGCGATCATGATCGCTCTCAACTCGGCTCTGACCTTCCTGGCAACCAAGGTGGAGAAGCGCCTGCGGTCCGGGAAGCGAAAGGGCAAGGGCCCCATCGCGGCTCCGTCCGCCGACCCAGCTGTTTCGGTTCCGGGTATGGACCTGACCAAGCCGTGAATCAGATGGAGCCGTGAGTCGAATCCAGCCGCGTTAGCGCGAATACACAACAGGGCGGGGGTACCACCGAATTTCGGTGGTACCCCCGCCCTTTTGTTCTGAATGCTGCACTTCGCTACGAGTCGGTGACCGCCGCCATCTCGGCTTTGACCACCTCGTAGGACATCCCCGCTGAATATCCCTTGCGTGCCAGCATCGAGACCAGTCGACGCGTGACCTTGTCGCGATCATCGACGGGCTTGTTCTTCAGCTTCCGCCGAACCAGCTCCGCTGCTCGCTCGCGTTCATCTTCCGGATCGATCTGTGACAACGCTTCGGAAGCGGTGTCCTGGTCGATTCCTTTGAGCCGCAACTCGACTGCAAGCGCACGCTTTCCCTTGCCCGAGTACGTATGCCGCGAATGAACCCACTGGTTCGCGAAGTCTGCGTCGTCGATCAACCCGATTTCTTGGAGTCGATCGAGGACCTTGGCAATGATCTCGGGCTCGAAGCCGCGCCCGCTCAGCTTTGTTTCCAGCTCGGAACGACTGCGCGCCCGGTCGGTCAGGAGGCGTAGGCAAGCATCTTTGGCCTGCGCCTCCGTCCCACCCTCTGCGCGTTGCGACGGCTTCTCGGATCGTTGACGGGATCGACGCCGAGGAGCGCCGTACTCTTCACGAGCATTCTCGCCGTTGTCACCGTCGTCGAAGCTCATGACTGAACTCAGAAGTCGGCGGGAGCTTCGTCGGTTGCAGTGACGTCAGCACCGATACCGAGCTTTTCCTTGATCTTCTTCTCGATCTCGTCACGGATATCGGTGTTCTCCAGCAAGAACTTACGAGCATTTTCCTTGCCCTGACCCAACTGGTCACCTTCGTAGGTGTACCAGGAGCCGGACTTGCGGATGAACCCGTGCTCGACACCCATGTCGATGAGCGAGCCTTCCTTGCTGATGCCCTGGCCGTAGAGAATATCGAACTCGGCCTGCTTGAACGGCGGCGCGACCTTGTTCTTGACGACCTTGACGCGAGTGCGGTTACCCACTGCGTCGGTACCGTCCTTGAGAGTTTCGATACGACGGATGTCGAGGCGGACCGAAGCGTAGAACTTCAGTGCCTTACCACCGGTGGTGGTTTCGGGAGAACCGAACATCACACCGATCTTCTCGCGAAGCTGGTTGATGAAGATGACGGTGGTGCCCGAGTTGTTCATGGCACCGGTGATCTTGCGCAGCGCCTGACTCATCAGTCGAGCCTGCAAACCGACGTGGCTGTCACCCATCTCGCCTTCGATCTCGGCGCGAGGAACAAGAGCGGCCACGGAGTCGATCACGACGATGTCGAGGGCGCCTGAACGGATCAGCATGTCGGTGATTTCGAGGGCCTGCTCACCCGTATCGGGCTGCGAGACCAGGAGTGCATCGGTATCGACGCCCAGCTTGGCTGCATAGTCGGGATCGAGTGCGTGCTCCGCGTCGATGAACGCCGCGATGCCGCCGTTGGCCTGAGCATTGGCAACTGCGTGCAGTGCCACGGTGGTCTTACCCGAAGATTCCGGGCCGTAGATCTCGATGACGCGGCCACGCGGCAGTCCGCCGATACCCAGCGCGACGTCGAGCGCGATGGAACCGGTGGGAATGACGGCAATGGGCTGGCGGACACCCTCACCCAGGCGCATCACCGAACCCTTGCCGAAGTTCTTGTCGATCTGCGCCAACGCGAGGTCGAGTGCCTTGTCCCGATCAGGTGCCTGTGGTGCCATCGTGATCCCCATCCTTGTTTCAGTCTTCAGTGCCTGCCTGAGCAGACTCCGTCTCTTCAGCGCCTGCCTGAGCCGACCCTGTTGGTGTGTTGCGATCAGAGTAGATCCGGCCACCGACAGACTTTTCGATCTTGCTTTAGCGCTTGTCGATCACCGCGTTTGTAGGTCACCGCGTTTGTAGAACATCGAAAGTTCGCAGTTACCAAAGAAGCGTCACCACCGAACAGGTTCAGCATAGACGAACACGTGTTCGAACAGAAGATGGGAGACGTTCGACACGCCGAAGAATCAGCGGCGGGCGGGTGGTACGTCGAACTCCACACAGAGCGCACGCCACACTTCGCGAGGCTCCCAGCCTGCTTCGACGGCCTCCGCGGCAGTCATTCCGTCGAGACTCTGGAGTACATGGTCGATCAGCATCGAGTCGCCTCGTACCTGCCCGAACTCTTCGCGCACCATTTCATGAAATTCGGTCAACCGCACAGCCGCCACCGTAGTCCACAGAGCGGTGCACCTGCATTCAGGCGCAACGTGCTCACGCCGTCACACCTCCGTTGACCACCTGTCGGCACACCGCCACCGGATCGGTGACCTGCGACGCAGTCGCGGCAGCCGCTCTCGCAGCTTCCGCGAATCGTTTGTCGGAGAGCACCTGCAGTACGGCATCGCGAATCGACTGAGCATCTGCGGGCCGCACGATCACCGACGTCCCTGCCCGCGCAGCGCGATTGGCCAACTCCCACTGGTCCCCGCCCCCGGGAACGACGACCGTCGGCACGCCGGCCAGCAGGGCCTTCGCCAACATGCCGTGCCCGCCGCCACATACCAACACCGACGCGTCACGCAGCATCGCGTCCTGGCGTCCGAGACCTGCACGAACCCAATCAGGATGCTCACCTTCAGCCCCGTCGAGCATCGACGCAATCAGCCGCACACCGGCTCCGCCGAGTCCTTCGACCGTGCCCTCGAACATTCCCACTGCGCCGGTGTGCGCCGTGGAGGGCGCCACCATAACCAGCGGTTCGTCACCTGGCGGTGGATCCAGAATCACCTCGGTCGGCTCCCACAGAAGCGGTCCGACGACGTGAGCGCGCTCCGGCCAGTCGGGGCGAGGCACTTCGAGTGCCGGAAGTGTTGCGATCAGCCGCGCTTGCGGACCGGGATCCAGAGCGGGCAGTCCGACACCGACACGGGCCTGGGATCGCTGGGCCAACCCTTGCTTGATCGAACGTCCCGTCGCTGCGCGCATCAGGGTATCGCGGAGTCGACCACGAATTCCGACGCCGGGAGCGAGCCCACTGCCGATCGGCGGCAACCCCCGTGAAGGTGAGTACAGCGGGTGAGGCGAGAGTTCCACCCAGGGGATGCCAAGTCTTTCGGCGGCCAATCCGCCTCCGGCAGTGAGGATGTCGGAAACGACGAGATCCGGGGAGACGGATTTCAGGTCGGGAAGCAGTTCGGTGGAAATATAGGCGGCGCGCGAATGAATCCGAGCGCCTGCATCAAGATCGTCGTCTCCCGGCCGCGGGGCCAAGCCCTTGAGCGGCTCGGCTTCCACGCCGGCTGCTCGCGCTGCCTCGACCCACCGGGTCCCCGTGTACAGGATCGGTTCGTCGCCGGCCTGGATCAACGCCAGCGACAACGCTATTGCGGGAAAAGCATGACCCGGGTCCGGCCCGGCAACAACGGCTACACGCACCGGATCAGAGTGTCACACCGAGTGAAAGGCCTGTTCCGCCGCACCCAGTGCGCGTTCGCGATCCGAAGCCACCAATCCGATTCTCGTCCTGCGATCGAGGACGTCGTCGACGTCGAGGGCGCCTTCATGCGACACCGCGAAATCGAACTCGGCACCGCAGATCTCCAAGTCCGCAACCGACCGGAGACGATCGCCGCTCGCCGCGGCAACGACCTCGGCCTCGGTGCCGTATCGCGCCACCAATGACGCGGGTGCCTTGATCTTCTTCAATTCCGCCGGTGATGCAGCGCCTACCAGCGGCAACGCGCGTGTCCGACATGCCCCGGCGCTCAGCGACCCGACCTCGACCGCAGCGTCGACGGCGTCTTCGGCCATCTTGCGGTACGTCGTGAGTTTTCCGCCTACCACCGTGACCAAGCCCGAGTCCGAACGGACTACAGCGTGATTGCGCGAGAGGTCGGCCGTCGAGCCTTCACCGGTGTCCAGCAGCGGACGCAGACCCGCGAAGGTCCCCAAGACGTCCCCACGGGTCAGCGGAACTTCCAACGCCGTGTTCACGGTGTCGAGCAGGAAGTCGATCTCGTCCTCTGACGCCGACGGCACGTCTGGCACCGGTCCCGGCGCTGCTTCGTCGGTCAACCCGAGGTAGATCCGGCCGAGCTGGGCGGGCAGGGCGAAGACGAAACGGTTGGTCTCGCCGGGAATCGGCACGGTCAGCGCTGCCGTGGGGTTCCCCAATCGCGCTGCATCGAGCACCAGGTGCGTCCCGCGGCTGGGGCGCAGGGTGATGCTGGAGTCGACCTGATCAGCCCAGACACCGGTCGCATTGACCACGACGCGGGCACGCATCAAGAACTCGGATCCGGTCAACTCGTCGCGCAAGGTGGCCGACGTTCCGGATACGTCGTATGCACCGACGCGGGTCAGGATTCGCGCGCCGTGCGACGCTGCGGTTCTGGCGATACCGACGACGAGGCGGGCGTCGTCGATGAGCTGCCCGTCGAACGCGGTCAAGGCGCCTCGTAGGTTCTCCTGCTTGACCGCGGGAGCCAATTCGCGCGCCCGCGCAGCGCTGACCGTCCGTGATCTGGGCAGCACCGAAGCCGGGGTTCGCGCCGACATGCGCAGAGCGTCACCGGCCAGGAAACCGGTACGCACCAGGGCCTTCCCGAAGAACGACGTTTCGGGCAACAGCGGTACGAGTTGAGGCATGGCGCGAACGAGGTGCGGCGCGGTGCGCGTCATGAGGATGCCGCGCTCGACCGCACTTTCACGCGCTATACCGACATTGCCGGAAGCCAGGTACCGAAGGCCGCCGTGTGCGAGTTTCGAACTCCAGCGGCTGGTGCCGAACGCGAGGTCGTGCTTTTCGACCAGCGCAACACTGAGCCCACGAGTCACGGCGTCGAGAGCGACACCGACACCGGTGATTCCGCCGCCGATCACCAGGACGTCGACCGAATCGCCGTTCGCCAACTGCTCGAGTTCACGAGTACGCCGTTGTGCGTTGAGCGCTGAATCGCTGCCTGCTGAATCTAGGGGGCTCACAGCTATTCTCCCGAATTCTTGACGGGTGCCAGATAAGCAGCGACCGCATATCGAAGTTGCTCGACCGACGCATCGGAGGAAAGCTCCGGCTCGAGAGTCGGCGCAGAAATGACGACGGACTGAGCCATCAGTAGAACCATCGCCGCGATCTCGTTGACGCTTCCCTCGCGAATCGAACCATCCTGTTGGCCGGCCGCGACAACGGATGTGATCAGCTCGAGAATCGACTTCTGGCTCGCGCCGAGCCGGTCCACGATGTAGGTCGTCAGCAATTCTTGATCGGCTTGCCGAATTTTCACGAAGAGCGGATGGTCGCGAATCTGGCCGACGACGTCACCGATCGCCTCCACGAGCAACGTGCCGGCAGACCCGTTGAAGGTCACCTCGGGCAGCACCGATCGGATCTCCCGGGTGAGCAGGTCCGCGACGACAGCTCGCGTGTCCGGCCATCGCCGGTAGACCGTCGGTCGGCTCACGCCGGCGCGACGCGAGATCTCGGCAAGTGTGGTTCGCTGCATTCCGAAATCGAGGACACACGACCTTGCTGCGTCGAGAATCACGTCGTCGATCTCGCGGCTGGGGATGCGCTGACCATCTGCCTTGCGAGGGGCAATTGAGTCATCTGCGTTACGGATTACCATCGTGTGTAACACAATACCGGACAAGTCACCGGTAATCCCGTCGGGACTTTCGATTTCTCTCGCTCAGAGATCATCAGAAATAGTACAACTCGAAACCAACTGCTCGCTCGGCGTCGAAACCAGGCTTCGGTCCGCTGACCATGTCGATCTGTGCGCGCGCCTGTTCCCGGATCGGCGTGGAACTCAGCGCCGCCAGATATCGCGCATGTTCCGCGAGCGAATCCACGGCGCGATCGACCGTCGACGTCACGTCGACGCAGTGTGTGGGAGTCATCGTATTGACCGCAACCCACCGAACACCAGGCCACGGCGCCAGTCCCTGCGCCGTCAATGAGGGAAAGATCCATTCGTTTGCTGCGTCGGCAGTTGCGTCGAGAACGCTGATCCCGAGTGCACGGTGATCTGCGCTGTTCAGATAGCCGGGGCCCCAGGTGTGGGAGAAGTTCATCGTCACCACCAATTCCGGACGGTGGCGGCGAATTGCTGCGGCGAGAGTCGAGCGCAACTCCAAGCCTTCCACGAGACGACCGTCGGGCAGGCCGAGGAACTCCACCTCACCGACACCGACGATCGCGGCCGAGCGACGCTCTTCTTCCTCGCGGATGGGGCCGGACTCTTCGGGCGACAGACCGGCGATTCCGGCCTCGCCGCGCGTGGCCAGGACATATCGCACGTCTTTGCCGCGATCGGTCCACTGCGCCACTGCTGCGGCTGCGCCGTATTCGATGTCATCGGGATGCGCCACGATGACAATCGCGCGCTGCCAGTCCTCGGGGAAGTTTTCCATAGTGCAGATCTTGCCCGTCAGAACCGCGAAGCGGGCGAATTGTCGTCACTTCCCGACATCGCCTTCACCAGGAAGTAGATTCCGAAGCCGACAGCGCCGACCACCAGAACCCAGAAAAGCCCCTTGATCAGGGCACCGACCACCGCGAGTGCGACCCACACCAGTACGACGGCCAAAACGATCTTCCAAAACATGCTTACCTCCAACGTGCCGTTGAATAATCAGTCGAATCGGACAGGTGCTGCGTCGTCCGTAGAACCAGCCTGACAGGTCTGGCGTGACAAAGCAGCAGCTCAGCGGCAAGTTCAGGTAAAGATCAGGGTTCACCCCGAGACCGGCCCTCACGCAGGTCAGGTGTCCAACCCATGGGAGCTTGCTCCTGGCGTAAACTCGCGAAGTTCGATCCCGTATGCCGAAGGAGCACGTCCGCAGTGTCTACGACCCGTTTCCCCGCTCGCGATCTCGCGCATGTAGCCGTCTTCGCCGCACTCATCATCGCGCTGGGCCTACCCGGGTCGATCAACATCGGCATTTCCGGCGTGCCGATCACCCTTCAGTCCATGGGCGTCATGATGGCCGGCGCTCTACTCGGACCGCGCAAGGGTGTTCTCGCCGTCCTGACGGTCATTGCTCTGGGATTGGTCGGTCTACCGGTCCTTGCCGGCGGTCGCACCGCACTCGTGTCTCTCTCGAGCCCGACAGCCGGATTCCTCATCGGTTGGATCCCGACGGCGTTTGTCATCGGATGGCTGACCGCCAAGATGCTGCCCAAGTACCGGATCATCGCGGGCATCGGCATCAACCTTCTCGGCGGCGTCGTCGTTCTCTACGCGTTCGGCATCGTAGGAATGATGGTCCGCGGACACATGAGCTTCGTTGCCGCATGGTCGGCCAACGCCGCCTTCATCCCGCTCGACGCCGCAAAAGCGGTCGTCACCGCGTTGGTCGCGTCCCAGGTTCACCGGGCATACCCGGCACTACTGCGCGACTCGGTGATCTCGTCGAACAAGACCGTGGTGGCGAATTAATCTCCGATGAGTGAGATCGTCTTCGAGAACGTCGGACACAGCTTCGGTGAACGAACGGTCCTTCAGCAGATAGATCTGCGACTGAGCGAGCAGCGAATCGGGATCGTGGGTGCGAACGGAAGCGGCAAGTCGACCCTCGCTCGCATGATCAACGGACTGGTCGTTCCGACGGAAGGACACGTCCACGTCAACGGCTTGGACACGGCGAAGAAGGGCCGCGACGTACGCAAGCAGGTCGGATTCGTCTTCACCGATCCCAACCACCAGATCGTGATGCCGACGGTTGCCGAGGACATCGAATTCTCGCTCCGCCGTAGCGGATTGGGCAAAGCCGAGCGCGCTGCAAAGGTGGCCTCGGTGCTCGAACGCTACGGCCTCGCCGGGCACGCCGACCATCCCACCCACCAGCTTTCGGGCGGGCAGAAGCAGCTACTCGCGCTCGCGGCCATCATGGTGACGGAACCGAACGTACTCGTCGCCGACGAGCCCACCACGCTCCTCGATCTTCGCAACTCTCGGCTGATCACCTCGGTGTTCGAGTCACTCGATCAGCAACTGATCGTCGTGACCCACCAACTCGATCTCCTCGAATCATTCGAACGGGTGTTGGTTGTCGACCAAGGCCGTGTCGTCGCCGACGGCTCCCCCGCCGACTCGATCGGCCATTACCGGTCGTTGGTCTCGTGACCACTCTCGGCGTCTACCGGCCGGGTACATCGCTCCTGCACCGGATGCCGACGGGGATCAAGCTCTTCGCCTTGGTCGTGGCCATCCTCGCCGTCTCGATCTTCGTTCGTGAGCCGTGGCAACTGGCAGTTCCCACGATCGTCGTTGTGGCCCTGTACGCGATTGCGCGCATTCCTCCGATGACTGCGATCCGGCAGCTGCGTCCGGCGCTGTGGATGTTGCTCTTCATCGGGGCGTTCCAGCTGGTAGTCGCGGGATGGCAGCGAGCGGCCGTCGTGTGCGGGGTTCTGATCATCTCGATCGCCTTCGCGGCGATCATGGGTCTGACCACACGGATCTCCGAGATGCTCGACGCGATCACCCGGTTCCTGACACCCTTGCGACGCTTCGGGGTCAATCCCGAACGGATCGCTTTGCTCCTCGCAATGACGATCCGGTGCATCCCGCTGATGTTCGAGGTCATCACACAGGTGTCCGAGGCACGCAAGGCGCGAGGGCTCGGATTCTCGCTGCGATCCTTCGCAGTTCCGGTCATCGTCGGCACCCTGATGACCGCGGACGCAATGGGTGAAGCGTTGGCGGCCCGCGGCGCCGACGACTGAGATTTCGAACAGGTGCATCGATCAGGCGCGAGGACCGATCAGTTGTACTTGCGGGTGATGTCGTCCACCTCACCGATGGCGTCGGCAAGCGCCGAGAGTCGCTCGGCGGCCGCGTGCAGCGCCGAGAGTTCTCGGTTGAATCCCACCAGAGCCGAAGGGCTGTGAGGCGCTGTCAATGCAGCTGCGGAGGTCACCAGATCCTCGTACTGATCCAACCCCGACTGCAACTCACGAACTGCGCCGTCGATGGTGGGATCAAGAGGTTCGGTCACCTTGGGTGTAGCGGCCACGGCGCGTTCCATCGCGACGACATCCGAAGACACCGCGAACATCGCTCTCAATGCCGAATCGGCGGTAACAGTGATTTCGTCCAACTCACCGGGGTCGATGGTGTCGGCGCGCCTGAGCACACTCAAGATCTCGAACAACGAAGTCTCGGCGCCGATGAGGCGAGACATCGGGATGAACGCGCGAGACGACGACGGTGGCAAGCGCCGGCGAATCGGCGCCGACGGCGGTGGGCCGGAACTCATCGAACGGTAACGGCCGACCGCGATGACGGCGGGAACCGCGAACAGTGCCGCTCCCCCGCCTGCCACGACCACCGACCACTCGGGGGCCGACGCAACAGCAAGGCCGGCCGTGCCGACCACTGATCCGCCGGACATGAAACCCCAACGCTGAGCGCGTCGACGTGCACGGGCACGTTTGCGCTCGAATTTGGCGCGCGGGTCCTGCCACCGCCGAGCGGCATCCGCCGCAGACAGTCCGACCTCGCGCAATGTGTCCGCGGTGCGTCCCAACGCTCCGAAGGCGCCGGATACGGAAACGGGAACGGCCGACCGGGGCTCGCGCCCAGATCGACCGTCTCGTGAAGAAAACATCAGAGCATCACTGCCGACATCGAGGATTCGGCTACTGCCCGGTCTGACCGGCAGCCGGGGGCTGCTTCTCGACGGACGGAGTCGCAGGAGTGGCTGCTGCGCCGCCGGAAGGCAGTGCCTCGCCCTTCATGGAAGCACGAATCTGCTCGAGGCGACTGTGCCCTGCCATCTGGACCGAGGCCTGCTGGACCTCCATCATGCGGCCTTGAACGGAGTTCTGGGCGAGCTCGGCAGAGCCGAGTGCGTCGGCGTAACGCCGCTCGATCTTGTCGCGCACAGCATCGAGGCTGGGTGTGTTGCCGGGAGCCGACAGCGTGCTGTCCATGGACCGAAGGGACTCGCTCACGCGCTCCTGCATCTTGGCCTGCTCCAGCTGGCTGAGCAGCTTGGTGCGCTCGGCAACCTTTGCCTGCAGAGTCATCGCGTTCTGCTCGACAGCCTTCTTGGCCTGAGCGGCGGCCTGCAAGGACTGGTCGTGCAGTGCCTTCAGATCTTCGACGCCCTGCTCGGCCGTCACCAACTGGGCCGCAAAAGCTTCGGCAGCGTTGGTGTACTGGATCGCCTTGTCGTTGTCGCCGGCAGCAGCGGCCTGATCGGCGAGGTTGACGGCCTGGCGCGCGTTGGCGTTGAGCTTTTCGACCTCGTCGAGTTGACGGCTGAGCTTCATCTCGAGTTGACGCTGATTACCGATCACCGACGCAGCCTGCTGGGACAACGCCTGATGCTGGCGCTGTGCGTCCTCGATCGCCTGCTGAATCTGAACCTTTGGATCTGCCTTCTCATCGATCTTCGAATTGAAGAGCGCCATCAGGTACTTCCAGCCCTTGACGAAAGGATTAGCCATTGGTTTGATCCTGCCTCCATCTGATGCGCCGCGCCGAACGCGACCCGGAGCGCGACCGTCGCGCACCGAAACAAGGGCTGCGCCCTATCTGCTCTGACCCCACCTGCTGGAAACCGGCGGTTACGTACAAAATCTATCGGTTACGGCCGGTAGTGGCTACGCCGCCGCCAACCTTCGAGCGTTCGGTGCCGGAATCACGACGCGGGTATCGCGTGCGATTGTCGGCGAACCGGAAGCCGAGACCGAACCGGAAGCCGACACCGCAGGTTCGGCGACCTGTCGACCAGCTACCGGAGCGCTCTTCTTCGTGGCCAGGGTCTCGCTCACGTCGACCAGCACGTCGGATAGTGGGACTGCGAGCGCATCACAGATCGCCGCCAACAGTTCGCTCGATGCTTCCTTACGTCCACGTTCCACTTCGGACAGATAGCCCAAGCTCACACGCGCGCTGTTCGACACCTCACGTAGCGTGCGGCTCTGCGAAACGCGCGTACGCCGGAGACTGTCACCGATTGCCTCACGCAATAGCAGCGCCATCTCGCTCCTCCTTCATCCGTGACCTCATCGTGCATGGTCGTACGTCTTCACAATCGTCAACGTCCGAACACATCCGATTGGTTCCCGAGCCTATCGTGCCGCACGCTCTGCGACACGATCACGTAACCGCGACACGGCAGTTGCGACTGCGGTTGTCCGAATCTCCCACCGTTCGCCGCCGAGCGCGAGGGGTACGCATTCGGTTCCGTCCGGGCCGGCGATACCGAGAAACACCGTTCCGACCGGGTGTCCGTCCTGCTCACTCGGACCGGCGACTCCGGTCAGTCCGATACCCCAGTCGGCGCCGCACCTCGTCCGGGCGCCGAGCGCCAAAGCCACGGCGGTGCTCTCGGACACGGGGCCGTCCGTTGCCAGACGCTCGGGATCCACGCCCGCCAGCGTCGCTTTCAAGTCGGTCGCGTACACGACCAGGCCCCCACGCAGCACCGCGCTCGACCCTGGCACGGACGCGACCGCAGCCGTGAACAAGCCAGCCGTCAGAGATTCGGCGGCGGCGACAGTCTGCCTCGCGGCGCCAAGGGCGTCGACGAGTTCGACCACTCCGAGTGCGAGCAGCGGGTCCGTCATGACTCGACTGCGCGAACTCCGGCGCGAAGCCTGATCGCCTGCACGATGTATTCGATTCCCGTCGCCACCGTCAGCACGACGGCAGCAGCCATCAGCAATCCGCTGACGATGTCCCAACTGCTCGGCAGCGGGCAGAGGTAGAACCCGATCGCGACGGCCTGCACGAGGGTCTTGAGCTTGCCGCCCTTGCCCGCCGGGATGACCGCGTGCCGCAGTACCGCGAACCGCAACAGCGTGATTCCGAGTTCTCTGGCGATGATCACTCCGGTCACCCACCACGACAGGTCACCGAGAACCGAAAGACCGATCAGCGCGGCGCCGATCAGTGCCTTGTCCGCGATCGGGTCCATGAGTTTGCCGAAATCGGTGACCAGACCGTACTTCCGAGCCAATTGGCCGTCGATCCGATCCGTGATCGCGGCGACGATGAACACGCCCATTGCCCCGAGACGCCACCACGTCGAGTGTCCGCCGTCGACGAACAGAACAACGAGAAAAACCGGAACGAGAACCATTCGGACCATCGTGAGAATGTTCGCGATGTTCAGCAACGGAACCGGGTTGTCCGCGACAGGTGTGCCGTCGGACGGGCCGACGGCGGCGCGATGGGCGTCGGTCTGATCGCGCGGGGTACTCATCGGATCACCGCACAGGCGGTGAGCCGAACCCGGGACAAAGCCGAGCGGCGCGGGAATTGCGTGGGGCGGACAGGCACGCGACTTAGAATATCGGTAGGGCCATTGACTAATGTGCACCACATGACTTCGACCGCGCCGACCTATACCGAGAGCCAGTTGATCGTGCGTCGCGCGCGAACGTCGGACATCCCCGAAATCAAGCGTCTGATCGACATCTACGCCGGCAAGATCCTCCTCGAGAAGAATCTCGTGACACTGTACGAGGCAGTCCAGGAGTTCTGGGTCGCCGAGCGAGGCGGCCAGGTAATCGCTTGCGGCGCACTGCATGTGCTGTGGGCGGACCTGGGTGAGATCCGCACCGTCGCAGTCGATCCGACTGCCAAAGGCCAGGGCGCAGGTTTCCACGTCGTCGACAAACTCATCGAGGTCGCCAAGGAATTGGAGTTGGAACGGTTGTTCGTTTTGACGTTCGAGACCGAGTTCTTCCACCGTCACGGATTCGCGGAGATCGACGGCACCCCCGTCACCGCCGAGGTCTATGCGGAAATGTGTCGGTCCTACGACGCCGGCGTCGCCGAGTTCCTCGATCTGAGCTATGTGAAACCCAACACACTCGGCAATACTCGCATGCTCCTGACTCTCTGAACCGTTCAGACTCTTCACACACCACCCTCTCGATCACCAGCCCCGAAAGCGGTTCACGATGTCGTTGTTCCTCGTCGAATACACCTACGCGCCCGAGAAGAACGCTCAGCGCGACGAAGTCCGTAGCGATCACCGCGCGTGGCTCGCGGATCTGGTTTCCCGCTCGATCGTCTTGTCATCCGGCCCGTTTGCAGATGGAAACGGCGCGCTGATCATCGTCGACGCCGCAGACGCCGACACCGTTTCCCTCCTCTTCACCCACGATCCGTTCGCGATCGCCGATTTGATCGAGAAGGTCCGGATCACCGAGTGGGTTCCGGTGTTGGGTCAGTTCAGCGCCTGAGAGCCCCGGCCCCGGCTTACTCCCCCGCCCGGTCGCGAGTCTTCAACAGGCTCGCGACCGTCGTCACCGCCAATACTCCGATGATCACTCCGAGTGAGAGTGCCGTGGAGATTTCCGGGACGGAGACGTGTTCACCTCCGTTGACGAACGAGAGGGTGTTCTCGTGCAACGCGTGAAGTACCAATTTCACACCGATGAACGCCAGGATTATCGAGAGCCCGTACGAGAGATAGACCAGCCGTTCGAGCAACCCACCGATCAGGAAGTACAGCTGCCGTAGACCCATCAGCGCGAAGGCATTGGCGGTGAACACCAGATACGGTTCCTGGGTCAGACCGTAGATCGCCGGAATCGAATCGAGCGCGAAGAGCACGTCGGCAAACCCGATTGCGATGAGCGCCAACAACAACGGTGTCACGACGCGCTTGCCGTCGATCCGGGTGATCAGTTTGTCCCCGTCGTATTCCTCGGTTGTCGGCAGCACCCGCTTCACGAGTGAGATGATGCGACTGTCGCGCTTCTCCTCGGCTTCCTTCTCATGCCCGTGATCGCGGATCAGGGTGTACGCGGTGTAGATCAGGAACGCACCGAAGAGGTAGAACACCCAGCTGTACGCATTGATGGCGGCCGCACCGACTCCGATGAAGATTCCGCGCATCACCAATGCGAGGACGATGCCGATCAGCAGGACTTTCTGCTGGAACTCTCGCGGGACGGCGAACGTCGACATGATGATCACGAAGACGAACAGATTGTCGACCGAGAGCGCCTTCTCCGTGACGTAGCCGGCGAAGTACTCACCGCCGTACGTGGTGCCCCAGATCCACATCACGACGAGGCCGAAGACGATGGCGATCGAAATGTAGACCGTCGACCAGAATGCGGACTCCCGGAAGGTCGGCGCATGCGGAGTGCGGACATGGGCGAAGAAGTCGAAGACGAACAGGCCGAGGATCACCACGATCGTGATTCCCCAAGCCAACGGCGTCACATGCACGGGTTCCTCCGGTCGTCTGTCGACGGCTTCTCCGCCGAGGTGTCCCTACTCGTCTGCAGGTGCCTCATCCGGGTCGCCGCCGCGTATCGACCACAGCAGACCGTCGAGCTCCTCGGGCTTCATGAGCACCTCGCGTGCCTTCGAGCCCTCGCTGGGTCCGACGACGCCGCGGTTTTCCATGAGGTCCATCAGTCTGCCGGCCTTGGCGAACCCGACTCGTAGCTTGCGCTGCAACATCGACGTCGAACCGAATTGACTCGTGATGACCAATTCCACGGCCTGCAGGAGGACATCCATGTCGTCGCCGATGTCGGGGTCGACGTCTTTCTTCTCCCCTGCCTTCTGTGCGGTGACACCTTCGGTGTACTCGGGCTCGGCCTGGTTTTTCGCGAAGTCGACAACCGCCGAGATTTCCTCGTCGGTGATGAACGCGCCCTGCATACGGGTCGGCTTACCCGCGCCCATGGGCAGGAACAGGCCGTCACCCATACCGATGAGCTTCTCGGCGCCGGGCTGATCGAGGATGACTCGCGAGTCCGTGAGCGAGGACGTCGCGAACGCCAGACGCGAAGGCACGTTGGTCTTGATCAGGCCGGTGACGACGTCGACGGACGGGCGCTGCGTTGCCAGCACCAGGTGGATTCCGGCAGCGCGGGCTTTCTGGGTGATGCGGACGATTGCTTCTTCGACGTCGCGCGGAGCGGTCATCATGAGGTCGGCCAACTCGTCCACGATCGCCAGGATGTACGGGTACGGGCGGTAGACGCGCTCGCTGCCCAGCGGCGCGGTGATTTCCCCGGACTTGACCTTGGAGTTGAAGTCGTCGATATGACGCACCCGGTTGGCCTGCATGTCCTGGTAACGCTGTTCCATCTCCTCGACCAACCAGGCCAGCGCTGCCGCTGCCTTCTTCGGCTGAGTGATGATCGGCGTGATCAGGTGCGGGATACCTTCGTACGGCGTGAGCTCGACCATCTTGGGGTCGATGAGGATCATCCGTACTTCTTCGGGCGTTGCTCGGGTGAGCAACGAGACGAGCATCGAGTTCACGAAGCTCGACTTACCCGAGCCGGTCGAACCTGCCACCAGAAGGTGGGGCATCTTCGCGAGGTTCGCACTGACGAAGTCACCTTCGATGTCCTTACCGAGACCGATCACCAGCGGATGGTGATCGCGTCGGGTGCTCGGCGCGTTCAAAACGTCGGCGAGGCGGACCATTTCGCGGTCGGAGTTCGGTACCTCGATACCCACCGCGGACTTACCCGGAATGGGGGCCAGGAGGCGGACGTTGTCGGTTGCCACGGCGTACGCGATGTTGCGGGCGAGCGCGGTGATCTTCTCGACCTTCACGCCTGGGCCGAGTTCGACCTCGTAGCGCGTCACCGTCGGTCCGCGGGTGAAACCGGTAACAGCGGCATCGATCTTGAACTGTTCGAGGACTTCGCTGATCGCCTCGATCATCGCGTCGTTCGCAGAACTGCGGAGCTTGGGCGGGTCTCCCTCGATCAGCAACGTCGTCGGCGGGAGGTTGTAGTCGCCGTCGGTGACCCGATCGGTGACGAAGTGTTCCTTCTCCTCCGGCTCCGGTTCGGGTTTCGGCACGGGCTTGGCGATGGGGACCGAACGCGCAGGCACCTTGGGGCGCGGTGCCGGCGTCTCCACGACGGGCGCTGCCGCAGCCGCGACGGGCTCGTCGGGTACTGCGGTGTCGTCGGCGTTCCACAGACCGAGGACTTCGGTCTTCTTGTCTCCGGATTCGAACTCGTCCGTCGGGTAGTTGTCGATCGGTGCGCGTCGGCTGGTCCGCTTGGCGGGCTTGAGCGGCGGCTCGGCGTAGGTGTCGACCGGGTAGCCGTCGGCGTCGAACAGTGAAGGATCGTAAGCAGATTCGCCGTAGTGGTGCTCACCATCCTCGTCGAATTCGGATCCGTAGTCGCCGTATTCATCCGAGCGATACGAGGCGCCGAAGAAGGACTGGAACTTGCTCGGCACCTCACGCAGAGTCGTTCCGGTCAGAAGGAGGATTCCGAATCCGGCGGCGATGACCAGCAGCGGCGCAGACAGCCAGACGGTGAGCCCGTTGGTGAGCGGGCCGCCCACGACGTATCCGACAAACCCTGCGCCGTTGGAGCGACCGGTGGCGTCTGTCGGTGAACCCGAGATGATGTGCCAGAGGCCGAGCGCCGGCAGACCGACCAGCAGCGATCCCATGATCAGTCGGGGCCGGATCTCAGGTTTCGGTTCGGTGCGCATCAACAGGATCGCGAGGCCGACGCCGACGATGGGGAGCACGGCCGAGGCCGCGCCGAAGATCGCCCGCACGAGGGTGTCGATGCCGCCGCCGATCGGACCACCGGCCTTGAACCAGACGCCACCGGCGATGACGACGCTGAATGCGATCAGGCCGAGCGCTATTCCGTCGCGGCGGTGGCCGGCTTCGATCTCGCCGACCTTACTGACGGTGCGTGTGGTGGCGCCGACGCCGCGGGCAGCCAGGGACCACCCGGCTCCGATTCCCTTGCCTACAGCGGCCAACGGGCTGGCCCGCTGAGAGGTTTTCGATACCGGGCGGCGCGCGGCCGACGACGTACCGGACGCCTTCTTGGGCGCCGGCTTGGAGCCTTTGCCCGACGCGGGGCGCCCACCAGCCCTGGCCGAAGTCGTGACATTTCGAGGAGTCGATACGGTTCGCGTGGTGCGCGAGGCACGAGGTTTTGCGGTTGCGCGCGCGCTCGGAGTAGAGGCTGACGACCTGGTCGATGCCCTGGACGTAGACGTGCTTGTACTGGATCCCCGGGCGCTCGACTTACCTGCCATGGAGTTCAGGCTAGTCTGTGCGACCCCATCTGGACCATCCGCAACACCAGCAACACTGGTGGCGAGTGCGAAACGTGATCTTCACAACCCGTCTGTCGAGCTCGGCTCCGGCAGAAGGGGGCCATCAGAAACTGCGATCGAGCGCCATCACGGATTGAACGTCGGCCAGTTCACCTTTGGCTTCGATCTTCACCTCGTTGCGACCGAAAGCGTGCAGCAGCAACTCGGCGGGTTCACCCTGCAGGACAACACTGCGAGAGCCGGATTTGTGGACGACCGCACTCTCGCCGGACGGAAGTTCGAAAATGACCTCGACAGCGGCTTTGCGGTAACCCATCTTGCCGATCTGCCGGGCGTACTTCCACAGCTGAGCCTGCCGACCCTCCGACAACGGACGCGGCGCCCAGTTCAGATGTGCGCGTCGTACATCTTCGTGGTGGATGAACATTTCCGTGGTATTCACCTGCGCGTCGAGCCAGTACATCGGCGACCACCGAGGCGGCCCACTCCGAACGTCGTCGAGGATCTCCTCCCACGGACGCGCCGCTGCGGCCTTACGCACGCTCTCGGTGTGACCGGCAAGAGGGCTCAACATGATTCCGGGAGCGGCGTCGAGACGCCGCTCCCGGACTATCAGATGTGCTGCCAGGTCACGATTGGTCCACTCCCCACACAGTGTCGGAGCATCGGGGCCGAATTCGACCATGCTGTCCACCAGGGCGAGTCGTTCGTCATGAGCGAAGGTCACCTTCGCCAAAGTACTCGAACCGGACCGGGTTCGAGCGGAAGCGACCTGCTGTGCCGAATCTACGGAACCGCGATGACCGTCGGAATGATCATCGGACGGCGGCGGTACTTGTCCGCGACCCAGCGTCCGACGACGCGGCGCACCGACTGCGCGATGCGATGAGCGTCGATGACGCCTTCGCTCGCCAACCGGGCCAGGTCCGATTCCACGAGATCCGCGGCAGCCTTGAGCGCTGTCGGATCGTCGGAGAAGCCGCGACCGGACACCTCGGGGGTGCTGACCGCACGGCCCGTCGACTCGTTGATGACGATGGTGATCGCGATGAAGCCGCCCTCACCGAGCACGAGGCGATCGGACAGCGTCGGCTCACCGACGTCGCCGACGGACAGACCGTCGACGTAGACGTGTCCGACCGGTACGCGTCCGACGATCTCGGCGAGACCGTCCACCATGTCGACCACGACGCCGTCCTCGGCCAATACGATGCGCTCTTCCGGCACGCCGGTTGCCTTTGCCAGCGCGGCGTTGGCACGCAGGTGCCGCCATTCACCGTGGACGGGCATGGCATTGGTGGGCCGAACCGCGTTGTACAGGTAGAGCAACTCACCGGCGGACGCGTGGCCCGAGACGTGAACCTTGGCGCTCTGCTGGGTCACGACGGTGGCACCGCGCTTGGCCAAACCGTTGACCACGGCAAAAACGGAGTTCTCGTTGCCCGGGATCAGCGACGACGCGAGAACGACAAGGTCGTTGGCGCGGATGTTGATCTGACGGTGTTCGCCGCGCGCCATCCGCGAGAGCGCTGCCAACGGCTCACCCTGCGAACCCGTCGAAATGAGCACCAGGCGATCGTCGGGAAGGGTGGCGGCGGTGTCGATGTCTACGACGAGGCCGTCGGGCACCGTCAGGTAGCCCAGATCCTGGGCGATCTGCATGTTGCGGACCATCGAGCGGCCGACGAAGACGATGCGGCGGTTGTACCGAGCGGCTACGTCGACGACCTGCTGGATGCGATGCACATGGCTGGCGAACGATGCCACGATGACGCGCTGCTTCGCCTTGCCGATGACATTGTCGAGCACTCCCCCGATTTCGCGCTCGGGTGTGACGAATCCCGGAACCTCGGCGTTCGTCGAGTCGACGAGGAACAGGTCGACGCCCTCGTCGCCCAGGCGGGAGAATCCGGCGAGGTCGGTCAGGCGGCCGTCGAGAGGCAGCTGATCGAGCTTGATGTCACCGGTGTGCAGTACGACACCGGCGTCGGTGCGAATCGCGATCGCGAGAGCGTCGGGAATCGAGTGGTTGACCGCGAAGTACTCGCAGTCGAACGGGCCATGGGTGGTGGTGTTTCCCTCGACGACCTCGACCAGGTTCGGACGCAGGCGATGCTCGCGGCACTTGGCGGCAACGAGAGCGAGAGTGAACTTCGCGCCGATGACCGGAATGTCCGCGCGCAGACGCAGCAAGAACGGCAGAGCACCGATGTGGTCCTCGTGTCCGTGAGTCAAGATGACGGCTTCGACGTCGTCCATACGGTCTTCGATGTAGCGGAAGTCCGGGAGGATCAGGTCGACGCCAGGCTGCTGGTCCTCGGGGAACAGCACACCGCAGTCGACGATCAGCAACTTGCCACGGTGCTCGAACACCGTCATGTTGCGACCGATTTCGCCGATGCCGCCCAGCGCGACGATGCGCAGACCCGATGCCGGCGCCTTCGGGGGTGTTCCGAGGCGACCCGTGGGATCGACGGCCGGACGGTTCTCGGGGCGCTTGTTTCCGCGCCCGTTGCCCGACTTCGATGCTGCCGGTCGGTTACCGCCGGAAGATTTGCGCGGCGACCTGTCTTCGGTCGACTTCTTCGGTGCAGCAGATTTGGTGGCAGCGGACTTGGTTGCTGCAGATTTGGTTGCTGCGGCCTTCTTGGGCGGGGCGGCTGCGGCGGGGGCCGCTTCTGCCGCCGGCGCAGCTGGTGCCTCTACCGGTGCGGCCTTTGCGGCCGTTTCGGGAGCCGGAGGCGAAGGCGGACCGGCTTGACGACTGGCACTACGACGTCGGGGGGGACGGGTCATTTACAAAACTCCTGCCGCATGCAGATCGGCGGCAAGACCGTCGATCTGCTCTTTAGTGGGTGCAACCTGCGGAAGGCGTGGTTCTCCGACATCGATTCCGATGAGTCGCAGACCCGCCTTCGAAGCGCTGACACCGCCGAGGCGGGCAACGGAACGAATCACAGGGATCAAACTGAGGTTTATCTCGCGTGCGCGGGCGATGTCGCCGGACACGAACGCGGTGTGAAGGTCACGGAGACGACCCGGAACAAGATGGCCGATGACGCTGACGAAGCCGGTGGCGCCGACAGCGAGCCACGGCAGATTCAGCGGGTCGTCGCCGGAGAAGAACTGAAGCTCGGTGGTGCCGATCAACTCTGCGCCGGCGTTGAGGTCGCCCTTGGCGTCCTTGACGGCCTTGATTCGCGGGTGCTCGGCGAGTCGGCGGATCGTCTCGGTCTCGATGGGAACGACGGAGCGGGGCGGAATGTCGTACAACATGACGGGCAGGTCGGTCGCGTTGGCGACGGCGGTGAAGTGTGCAAACAGTCCGGCCTGGGGCGGACGTGAGTAATACGGGGTGACGACGAGCAGACCGTGCGCTCCGGCGCGAGCCGCGTCACGTGCGAGTTCGACGCTGTGAGCGGTGTCGTTGCTGCCGGCGCCTGCAACGATCTTCGCGCGGTTACCGACGGCGTCGATCACTGCGCGGAGCAGGTCGAGCTTCTCGGACTCGGTGGTGGTGGGAGATTCACCGGTGGTACCGGCAAGAACGAGGCCGTCACAGCCGTTGTCGACGAGATGGGCTGCGAGGCGCACTCCCGCGTCGACGTCCAACTTCCCGTCGGCAGTGAACGGGGTCACCATCGCAACGGAAATGGTGCCGAACGGACGCTCGACAAGAGAAGCGGAATCACCGTAGGTCATGGTCAGAAGGTTACCCGGTTCAGCTCTTACTTCTGCACACGAGTCACGACTCGGCCGCAAATGCGCTGACGGCAATTTCCGATCCGTCGCTTCCGCGAAGAATCTCGTAGTCCCCGAACACATTTGGCGCGACATCACGAAGCTGACGCAGGCACTCGACCGCGACTCGCCGGATCTCGACATCCGCATGTTCGGTGGCACGCATCTCGACGAAGTGCCGCCAGGCCCGATAGTTTCCGGTCACGACCAAGCGCGTCTCGGTGGCGTTGGGCAGCACCGAGCGCGCAGCCTGCCTGGCTTGCTTGCCCCGCATCGGGGCACCGGGCACCGATTGCAGTTTCCCTTCGAGGGCAGTCAGCAGTTCCCCGTAAGCGCGACGGCTTTCGTCGGTGGCATTCAGAAACAGTGCTTCGAGCTCGGGATCACCTTCGACAGCAGGAGGCACGACGACGTTTGCATCGTTCTCACGGACGAATCGCTGCGAGAGTTGCGAGTACGAGAAGTGCCGGTGACGAATCAATTCGTGAGTGCACGAGCGCGAGATACCGGTGATGTAGAAGCTCACTGTCGCATGCTCGAGCACCGAAACGTGTCCGACCTCGAGCAGATGCCTCAGGTATCCGGCGTTGGTTGCGGTTCGCGGATTCGGCTTGGACCAACTCTGGTAGCAGGCTCGACCGGAGAACTCGACCAGCGCTTCGCCACCATCCGCGTCCGTCTCCCACGGAATGTCCTCGGGCGGGAAGAACTCGGACTTCGCCACCAACTGCACTTTCAGTGACACCGTGTTCGGCACAACCCACTCCTCGACAAGCACGAAACGACCAGCATGAAACCCGGGCGCCGTTCGCCTCAGGTGCTGGGCAACTCTATAGCGGTCGACCGCCCTCGATACCGAGTGACGTCATCACATCCTTGACTGACGTCACTTTTGACGTCACTGTGGTGTCATGGACATTTCGGAGTACACCGCAAAGCTGCAGAACGACCTCGCCACTGCAGCCGAACTCGGCGACGATCACACGCGCCGGATTGCGGCGTCGTTGTCCGCCGCCATCGAACCCTCGGTCCGCCTGGTCTTGTTGGCCGCGGCGACGGAACTGGCCAAGGAGATCGGGGCGAAGCTGGGCGACCGAGAGGTCAAGGTCAATCTCGACGGAAGCGAATTACTGGTCGACGTCGTTCGCCCGCCGAACTCGACCGGCGGCGAAGGTGCAAACGAGAAGGCAGACGACGAGAAGAAGGACTCAACCTACTCGTTCGACGACGTCAGCGGAGATATCAGCCGGGTGACGTTGAGGATGATGGAGCAGATCAAAGCCCGCGCCGAGGAGGCCGCCAATCAGAACGGAGTCTCCCTCAACTCGTGGGTTTCACAAGCCGTCCAGGGCGCATTGCGGGACCAGATGCGCAAGAACGGCATGGACTAGCTCGACGCCAACCCGATCACCGAATGATCTAATTGCGCAACTGCAGTAATCACGAACCGTTGCCGCAAGGCGAGAAGGAGCACGTTCATGGCCGTTTCGGGCGTCAAGGAATTCGAGATCAAGGCTGATCCGGAAACGGTGATGAAGGCCGTAGCAGCCGTCGATCGGCTGCCGGAATGGTCGTCTGCACACAAGAAGATCACCATCGAGAGCACCCACGACGACGGTCGCCCCCATCGCGTTCGCATGGCCGTGTCCATTCTGGGAATCAACGACGAGCAGGTAGTCGACTACACCTTCGAGGGCGACGAGAAGGTGACCTGGACCCTCGTGGAGAGCGGTCAGCAGAACCAGCAGGACGGCTCGTACGTCTTGACTCCCACCGACGGTGGAACCAAAGTCACCTTCGAACTGACCATCGATCCCAAGATCCCGCTGCCGGGCTTCCTGGTGAAGAAGGCACAGAAGACGGCGCTGGAAACAGCGAGCAAGGGCCTGACGAAGTTCGTCGAAAACTTCTGAGCGCACACGCAATTCAGGCGGCCCTTACTTCCGGCGTTCATCGCCGGGTAGGGGCCGTTTGCCGTGAAGCCGAGCTGTGTTTTCGCGGAAGTCCCTGCCGATGTTGAAGATTCGCCGGTAGCCAGGGACCGCCCGGAGTAACGTCGGCCGCGTGTCCGCCGAGACCGCAGAACCCAACTCCATGGCACCCGTGCGCATCCTCGTCTACAGCGACGACGCACACACGCGCGAGCAAGTTCGGCTCGCTCTCGGAGAGCGCCCACATCCGTCGATGCCCACCATCGACTACATCGAGGTCGCGACGGCACCGATCGTCGTAGCCAAGCTCGATGCCGGCGGAATCGACCTCGCCATTCTCGACGGCGAGGCGAGTCCGGCGGGCGGCATGGGCGTCGCGAAACAACTCAAGGACGAGATCGCCGACTGTCCACCGATCCTCGTACTGACCGGTCGACCCGACGATGCGTGGCTGGCGTCGTGGTCGAGAGCGGAAGCCTCAGTGCCGCAGCCGATAGATCCGATCGAACTTGCTTCCACCGTCATCGCGCTTCTGCGTCGACAACTGAGCCAGTGAGCACCCGTTGCAGCGGTGATTCGTTGCGGCGCCGACTACTTCGGACTTTCGAGAGCGAAACTCGGCACCCCGAAAACGAACCCAATGTCGGAGGCCTCCCCTAGTGTGGGTGTCGCAGGTCACATAAGTATCGAATTGCTGGCAGTATCGAAATCGAACGGCACCTTCGGGCTGGGCGGACATCCGCACAGCGGAGAGGAGTTCGGGTGACATGAACGCTTACATCCCCATTCTCGTCCTCGGGGTCATCGCGATGGCCTTCGCTGTGGTGTCGGTCGTTCTCGCGTCCGTGGTCGGCCCGAAGCGGTACAACAGGGCGAAACTCGAAGCCTACGAATGCGGAATCGAACCGGCACCCCGTACCGCCGGTGGCGGGCGGTTTCCCGTCAAGTTCTATCTGACGGCAATGCTGTTCATCATCTTCGACATCGAGATCGTTTTCCTCTACCCGTGGGCGGTGCATTTCGATTCGCTCGGCTTGTTCGGCCTCGCGGCGATGGGCCTTTTCATAGTCAACGTCTCGGTGGCATACGCATACGAATGGCGACGAGGCGGTCTCGGTTGGGACTAGGCCAGCGGACACAGGTACAGCACACATACGTCAGACAAAACCGGTCACACCGCAGCTGTTACGACTGAAAAGAGTCGGATATGGGTCTCGAAGAAAAGCTCCCCAGCGGATTTCTACTGACCACTGTCGAGGGCCTGGCAGGGTATGCCCGCAAAGGATCACTGTGGCCTGCCACCTTCGGGCTCGCGTGCTGCGCGATCGAGATGATGGCAACCACGTCAGGTCGCTTCGACCTGGCGCGGTTCGGCATGGAGGCATTCCGCGCGTCGCCGCGACAGGCAGACCTTCTGATCGTGGCCGGACGGGTCAGTCAAAAGATGGGGCCGGTACTTCGTCAGGTCTACGACCAGATGGCCGAGCCGAAATGGGTTCTGGCCATGGGTGTGTGTGCGTCGTCCGGCGGTATGTTCAACAACTACGCAGTGGTACAGGGCGTCGACCACATCGTGCCGGTCGACATCTACTTGCCCGGCTGTCCGCCGCGGCCGGAGATGCTCCTGAACGCGATCATCGAACTGCACCGAAAGATCCAGGAGATGCCCCTCGGCGTGAACCGCGAAGAGGCACGCGCGGCAGCCGAGCGCGCCGCACTGGCATCCACCCCCACCATCGACATGAAGGGGCTTCTGCGATGACCGCGGGCAACAACGGATCGAGGGGGATGTTCGGGGTCCGCGGCAGTGGTGACACCTCGGGCTACAGCCGGCTCGCCCCGCCGATCTCAGTAGAGGACAAGGCCTCTCGACCGTTCGGTGGATACTTCGACGAAGTTGCGGACTCCTTGGATGCCGCATTGCGCAGCGCGGGCAGCACTTTCACCGATGCAATCGAGCGGGTAGTGATCTTTCGAGACGAGATGACGCTGCATGTCGAACGGTCTCACCTCCCGCAGGTCGCGCGCAGACTGCGTGACGAATCGGAACTGCGCTTCGAACTTTGCCTGGGTGTCGATGGAGTCCACTATCCGCAGGACACCGGTCGCGAGCTCCACGCCGCATATCCATTTGCTTCGATCACGCACAACCGCCGGATCAGACTGGAAGTGTCCGTGCCGGACTCCGATCCACATATTCCGTCCATCGTCGGGATATACCCCACCAACGATTGGCACGAGCGTGAGACCTACGACTTCTTCGGGATCGTCTTCGACGGTCACCCGGCCCTGACCCGTATCGAGATGCCCGACGACTGGAAGGGCCACCCACAGCGCAAGGACTATCCGCTCGGCGGTATCCCGGTCGAGTACAAGGGCGCCCAGACTCCTCCACCCGACGAGCGTAGGTCGTACAACTGATGAACGAGACGACAGGAAGCAACTCCGGTGCCACGACGGAAACCGTCGTCACAGCATCGGGTCAGGACTGGGACGACATCGTCACCGCGGCCGCTCGCCAGCGAACCGGCGAGGCCGAACGGATCGTGGTCAACATGGGCCCGCAGCATCCGTCCACTCACGGCGTCTTGCGCCTCATTCTCGAAATCGAGGGTGAGACAGTCGTGGAAGCTCGGTGTGGAATCGGCTACCTGCACACCGGAATCGAAAAGAATCTCGAATACCGGAACTGGACGCAGGGCGTCACTTTCGTTACTCGAATGGACTACCTGTCACCGTTCTTCAACGAAACCGCGTACTGCCTCGGAGTCGAAAAACTTCTCGGCATCACCGACGACATTCCCGAGCGAGCCACCGTCATTCGCGTGATGATGATGGAGCTCAATCGTATCTCGTCGCACCTTGTCGCCCTGGCAACCGGTGGAATGGAACTGGGCGCCGTGACGGCGATGCTGTTCGGATTCCGCGAACGCGAATTGATTCTGGACGTGTTCGAGACGATCACCGGACTGCGGATGAATCACGCCTACATCAGACCTGGTGGTCTCGCTCAGGATCTACCCGACGGGTCGGTCGCGAAGGTACGAGAACTGTTGAAGGTCCTACCGAAACGGTTGCGTGACGTCGAACTGATGCTCAGCGACAACTCAATCTGGAAAGCCCGCACCCAGGGAATCGGATATCTCGACCTCACCGGCTGCATGGCGCTCGGCGTGACGGGGCCGGTCCTACGCGCCACGGGTCTCCCCCACGATCAGCGTCGAGCGCAGCCCTACTGCGGCTACGAGAACTACGAGTTCGACGTCGTGACGCACGACGGATCCGATTGCTACGGAAGGTACGTCATCCGTGTCGAGGAGATGAAGGAGTCCCTCAAGATCGTCGAGCAGTGCCTCGACAAACTGCAACCGGGGCCGGTCATGGTGGACGACAAGAAGATCGCCTGGCCTGCCGATCTCGCTGTCGGACCGGATGGCCTCGGCAATTCGCAGAAGCACATCGCCAAGATCATGGAGTCGTCCATGGAGGGTCTGATTCACCATTTCAAACTGGTCACCGAAGGAATCCGCGTGCCGCCCGGCCAGGTGTACGTCGCCGTCGAGTCCCCGCGTGGCGAGTTGGGTGTGCACATGGTCAGCGACGGGGGAACCCGGCCGTACCGCGTCCATTTCCGGGATCCGTCATTCACCAACCTTCAAGCGGTAGCGGCGATGTGCGAGGGAGGCATGGTGTCCGACGTGATCGCCTCGGTTGCCAGTATCGATCCCGTCATGGGCGGAGTGGACCGATGACCGGCCCGAACGGCTCGTCACGGGTGTTCATCGAACTCGGGCCGCGCCCGGACGAGCCCACGCAACTGGTACGCCCTGGCGCACGATCGAGTTATCCGCCTGACGTACTCGCCCGACTCGACGCCGATGCCGAAACCGTCATCGCTCGTTACCGTGAGCCTGACGCCGCGGCGACCACCAGTCGATCAGCCCTCCTGCCGCTCCTTCATCTCGTGCAGTCCGAGGACGGGTACATCACCCCGGCCGGGATCGATTTCTGCAGTGCCAAGCTGGGTTTGACCGGCGCCGAGGTTGCCGCCGTTTCCACCTTCTACTCGATGTATCGCCGTGGTCCGACGGGTGAGTATCTGGTCGGAGTCTGCACCAACACGCTGTGCGCGATCATGGGCGGAGACGACATCCTCGCAGCACTCGAAGAGCATCTCGGGTCAGCAGGCTCCAGAGACGAAGGCGGACACTCCATCTCGACGTCCGACGGCAAGATCACCCTCGAACACATCGAGTGCAATGCGGCGTGCGACTACGCCCCCGTCATGATGATCAACTGGGAGTTCTTCGACAACCAGACTCCGGAATCGGCGCGCTCACTCGTCGATGCGCTCCGCGCCGGAGAGCGCGTGACACCCAGTCGCGGTGCCACACTGTGTTCGTTCCGACAGACCGCACGTACCTTGGCCGGGTTCCCGGATACGCGAATCGAAGCAGCCGAAGCACAAACAATCGGCGGGGCAACTCTTGCCGGACTGCGTATCAGCCGATCTCACGACTACAACCCACCCGGCTCGGCCTCAGCAGCCGACGCTCCCGGCGAAGGGAAGTGACATGACACTCGCCCCCGTCCTGAGTCGCTACTGGGATCAACCGAACTCGTGGACTCTCGACAGCTACCTTCGTCACGACGGCTACCAAGCCCTACGCAAAGCGCTAGCCATGTCCCCAGACGCCGTGATCGAAACGGTCAAGGACGCGGGCCTTCGTGGGCGCGGTGGCGCCGGTTTCCCGACGGGCCTCAAGTGGAGTTTCATCCCACAGAGCACCGAAGACAAGCCAGGAGACGGCAAGCCCCACTATCTCGTCGTCAATGCCGACGAGTCCGAACCGGGCACATGCAAGGACATGCCGTTGATGATGGCGACCCCACACACGTTGGTCGAGGGAGTCATCATCGCGGCGTATGCAATTCGAGCGGCCAAGGCGTTCATCTACGTCCGGGGCGAGGTGGTCCCGGTCCTGCGACGTCTGCAGACCGCTGTGGCCGAGGCCTACGCGGCCGGATACCTGGGCCGAAACATCCTCGATTCGGGATACGACTTGGATCTCGTCGTGCACGCCGGAGCAGGCGCGTACATCTGTGGTGAGGAGACAGCCCTCCTCGATTCGTTGGAGGGACGACGCGGTCAGCCTCGACTGCGGCCGCCATTCCCCGCCGTCGCCGGCCTCTACGCCTGCCCGACCGTCGTCAACAACGTCGAGTCCATCGCGAGTGTGCCGTCGATCGTCCTGGGCGGCCCGGAGTGGTTCCGGTCGATGGGAAGCGAGAAGTCGCCGGGGTTCACGTTGTACTCGCTCTCTGGTCATGTCACCACTCCCGGCCAGTACGAGGCGCCGCTCGGCATCACGTTGCGAGAACTTCTCGATTACGCGGGCGGCGTTCGCACCGGGCACACCCTCAAGTTCTGGACTCCCGGCGGATCCTCGACTCCGATCTTCACCGACGAACATCTCGATGTCCCACTCGACTACGAGGGTGTCGGCGCGGCGGGATCGATGCTCGGCACCAAGGCACTGCAGATATTCGACGACACAACCTGCATCGTGCGCGCGGTGCTGCGGTGGACCGAGTTCTACGCCCACGAATCCTGCGGTAAATGCACGCCGTGCCGCGAAGGCACGTACTGGCTGGTGCAGATCCTGCGGCGACTCGAAGGCGGAACAGGTACTGAAGCTGATCTCACCAAACTTCTCGACATCTCGGACACCATCCTCGGAAAATCCTTCTGCGCGTTGGGCGACGGAGCGACCAGCCCGATCATGTCCTCCCTGAAGTACTTCCGCGAGGAATACGTAGCGCATTTCGACAGCAACGGATGCCCTTTCGATCCTCGCCGGTCCGTTCTCGCGACAGGAGCGTTCGTCTCATGACTGCAGCCGACGCTACCAAGAACGACGCCACCAAGAACGACACGGCACCGCCCACTGATCTGGTCACCCTCACCATCGACGGCCGGGAACTCCAGGTACCCAAGGGCACGTTGATCATTCGCGCTGCAGAGATGATCGGCACACAGATTCCGCGGTTCTGCGATCATCCTCTTCTGGACCCGGTCGGGGCGTGCCGACAGTGCATCGTGGAGGTCGAAGGTCAACGCAAGCCGGTGGCGTCCTGCACGACACCGGTTGCGGACGGAATGGTCGTCACCACACAGCTCACGTCACCGGTGGCGGAGAAGGCGCAGCGCGGGGTGATGGAACTCCTGCTCATCAACCACCCTCTGGACTGCCCCGTGTGCGACAAGGGCGGCGAGTGTCCGCTTCAAAACCAGGCGATGTCGACCGGTCGCACCGAATCCCGGTTCGGTGAGGAGAAAAGGACCTACCCCAAGCCCATCCCACTCTCGTCCGAAATCCTCCTCGACCGCGAGCGTTGCGTCCTCTGCGCCAGATGCACACGGTTTTCGGGCCAGATCGCCGGCGACCCGTTCATCGATCTCCTCGAGCGCGGCGCGCTTCAACAGGTCGGGATCTACGCCAACGAGCCCTTCGAGTCCTACTTCTCGGGCAACACCATCCAGGTGTGCCCGGTCGGCGCGCTTACCAGTACGGCATACCGATTCCGGGCGCGCCCGTTCGATCTGGTGTCCAGCCCCAGCGTGTGTGAACACTGCGCCGACGGATGTGCTCAGCGCACGGACCACCGTCGCGGAAAGGTTCTCCGCCGTCTCGCCGGGGACGACCCCGAAGTCAACGAGGAATGGAACTGCGACAAGGGCCGTTTCGCATTCACCTACACGACCCAAGGTGATCGGATCACCACTCCCCTGATCCGCAACGCTGACGGCGAATTGATTCCGGCGTCGTGGCCCATGGCACTCGACCTCGTTGCGCGATCCTTCGCGCAGGCCCGCGGTGACGCAGGCGTACTCGTCGGCGGACGCTCTACCTTGGAGGACGCCTACGCCTACGGCAAGTTCGCGCGAGTTGCTCTCGCTACCAACAACATCGACTTCCGAATCCGTGCTCATTCTGCCGAAGAGGCAGGTTTCCTCTCAGCACACGTCGCCGGCCGCACACTCGAAGAGTCGGTAACGTACCAGGACCTCGAGTCGGCCCCGGCCGCATTGCTGGTAGCTCTCGAGCCCGAGGAGGAGTCACCGATCATCTTCCTGCGGCTACGCAAGGCCGCACGTTTCGGCAAGACGACGGTGCTCTCCAGCGCGCCATTCGCTACGCGCGGCCTGCAGAAGATGGGCGGCTCTTTGCTTCGGACCGTACCCGGAAGTGAAGCAGCTCTGATGGATTCGTTGTCACACCCCAGCAGTGAGGAGGGCCAGCTCCTCCGGCAGCCCGGTGCAGTGATCCTGTTGGGCGAACGACTCAGTGAGGTGGCGGGCGGCTTCGCCGCGGCGGTACGTCTCGCCGAAGCGACAGGAGCTTGTTTGGCTTGGGTCCCACGCCGCGCTGGTGATCGCGGCGCCGTCGAGGCCGGCGCACTACCGGGATTGCTTCCCGGCGGACGCCCCGTTGCGGACCCGGCAGCACGTCAGGAGGTGGAATCAGTGTGGGGGGTCTCCATCCCGGCATCCGACGGGCGCGACGCCGCGAGTCTGCTGGATCCGGGGCAGACGACTGCTGCCCTTCTTGTCGGCGGCGTCGAATTGAGTGATCTCCCGAACCCGGCGAAGTCAAGGGCCGCGATCGAAGCAGCAGGGTTCGTGGTGAGTTTGGAGATCCGTCACAGCGGAGTCACCGAACTCGCCGACGTCGTCTTCCCGGTGGCACCGGTCGCCGAGAAGCCCGGAACCTTCCTCGACTGGGAAGGCCGCGAGCGCGTGTTCGACACCGCGTTGAGAACGACAGGAGTAATGCCGGATCAGCGCGTTCTCCACGCGATCGCAGCCGAGATGGGCATCGATCTGGGCCTACCCGACGCAGATTCCGCACGCTCGGAGATACACCGCCTCGGCGCGTGGTCCGGATCGCGCCCCACCTCGCCTCAGGTCCCGTCAGGCACCATGCCCACACCGGCACTGGGCGAGGCAGTGTTGTCGAGTTGGCGAATGCTGCTCGACAACGGCCGATTGCAAGACGGCGAGCCCAACCTGGCGGGTACGGCACGGCTCCCACTCGTACGTTTGTCTGCCGAGACCGCTGCCGAGATCGGCGCCGACAACGGCGATCACGTTGCGGTGTCGACTGAATCCGGTTCCATCACATTACCGTTGGAGATCACCGAACTCCCGCCTCGAACAGTCTGGCTCCCACTCAATTCACCGGGTAGCACGATCTACGAAACGCTCTGCGTTACCGCGGGTTCCGTGGTGAAGATTGCGAAGGCTGGAGCGCAATGACCACCCACGAATACGGGACCGTGGCAGCTCCGGTCGACCTGTCGGCGTTCGGGCACGACCCGTGGTGGTTGGTGATCGGCAAGGCTCTCGCCATTTTCGTGTTCCTCGTACTCACACCGCTGGTGGCAATTTACGCGGAACGAAAGGTCATGGCACGCATGCAGATGCGCGTCGGACCGAACCGCGTCGGCCCCCGTGGAATGCTCCAGAGTCTCGCTGACGGAATCAAGCTCGCCCTCAAGGAGGGCATCACACCGACCGGCGCCGACAAACCGATTTATCTCCTCGCGCCCGTCATCGCAGTCGTGCCCGCGTTCATGGCCTTTGCCGTCATCCCGTTCGGTCCGCAGGTGTCGATCTTCGGAACCCTTTCACCCCTGCAACTGACCGATCTGCCGGTCGGAGTTCTCTACATCCTCGCCGTAACTTCAATTGGTGTGTACGGGATCGTGCTTGCCGGCTGGTCGTCCGGATCGACGTATCCACTACTGGGCGCACTTCGATCGACCGCGCAGGTCATCTCCTACGAAGTAGCAATGGGGCTGTCCTTCGCCGCAGTCTTCCTCTACGCCGGCACGATGTCCACGTCCGGCATCGTCAGCGCCCAACAAGGTGCCTGGTACGTCTTTCTCCTCCTGCCGTCCTTCCTGATCTACGTGACAGCCATGGTCGGCGAAACCAACAGGGCTCCCTTCGACCTTCCCGAGGCCGAGGGTGAACTGGTGGGTGGGTTCCACACCGAGTACTCCTCACTCAAGTTCGCGATGTTCATGCTGGCCGAGTACGTGAACATGGTGACGGTGTCCGCTCTGGCCACGACACTGTTCCTGGGCGGGTGGCACGCACCGTTCCCGTTCAACCTGTGGGACGGCGCCAATTCCGGTTGGTGGCCGGTGCTGTGGTTTGTCGCCAAGGTGTGGGGCTTCCTCTTCGTCTTCATCTGGTTGCGCAGCACGCTTCCTCGATTGCGCTACGACCAGTTCATGAATCTCGGCTGGAAGGTTCTGATCCCCGCAGCTTTGGTATGGGTGATGGTGATCGCGACCGTTCGTGCGTTCCGCAACGAGGGCTACAACACCTGGGTCGTACTTCTCTGCGTCGCACTGGTTCTCGGAGCTGCGCTCCTGATCGTGTTGGCCGGGACTTACCGCAGCCGACGCCGAACCGCCGCGTTGGTGCCCGATTCGGGGACCCGGCCTTTCGATGCGATGTCGGGCGGCTTCCCGGTTCCACCCCTACCTGGTCAAACGCTGCCGACCCGAAAACTACCGGGTCAGAATGTGCCACCGCCGCGGCGGACAGATGTTTCCGACACATCGGAGGACTCCCATGCCTGATTTCCTCGGACCTATCGCGGGTTTCGGAGTGACGCTCTCGACAATGTTCAAGAAGCCCGAGACCGAGTTCTATCCGGAGGAGAAGCGCCCCACCGCGCCCGGATACCACGGTCGCCATCAACTCAACCGGTATGCGGACGGACTCGAGAAGTGCATCGGTTGCGAACTGTGTGCCTGGGCCTGCCCCGCCGACGCGATCTATGTCGAGGGTGCTGACAACACCGAAGAAGAACGGTTCTCCCCCGGCGAGCGTTACGGGCGGGTGTATCAGATCAACTACCTGCGGTGCATCGGCTGTGGCCTCTGCGTCGAGGCTTGCCCCACTCGGGCTCTCACCATGACCAACGAGTACGAGATGACCGACGACAACCGAGCCGGATTGATCTACGAGAAGGACCGCCTTCTCGCGCCCCTGAAACCCGACATGGCAGCGCCACCACACGCGCTGCGTCCCGGCACAACTCAGGATGACTACTACCGCGGCGACATCACAGCAGCTCCCGAACAGGCAGTACCCGAGCAAGAGCCGAACCCGGAGACCGAGAAATGATCGCGGCGGTCACGACTACGATCCTGGCGGAGGGAACGATGACATCGACCTCCACCGGCGAGGCGGTGCAGTTCTGGATCCTCGGAACCCTTGCGGTGATCAGCGCTTTGGGTGTGGTCGCCGCCCCCAAGGCCGTCTACTCTGCGCTCTTCCTTGCAATGACGATGATCATCCTGGCCGTCTTCTACATCGTGCAGGGCGCACTGTTCCTCGGTGTCGTCCAGATCGTCGTCTATACCGGCGCAGTGATGATGTTGTTCCTGTTCGTCCTGATGCTGGTCGGCGTGGATTCTTCGGACTCCTTGGTCGAAACGCTACGGGGACAACGCGTCAGCGCGATCGTGATCGGCGTCGGATTCGGGCTACTCCTTATCGGCGGCCTCGGAAATGCGTCGATCTCGGGGTTCACCGGATTCACCGGACTCGACCAGGGCAACATCGACGCTCTCGCCGATCTCATCTTCATCCGCTACGTATGGGCCTTCGAACTGACCGGCGCACTGCTGATCACGGCGACACTTGGCGCGATGATGCTCGCGCATCGGGAGAAGATCGGATCCACGCTCAGCCAACGCGAACTCTCGCAGCAACGATTCGCGTACCTGGGCAGCGATGAGAGCAATCCCGACAAGGGCTCGGCCACTCCCCTCCCCAGTCCCGGCGTGTACGCACGTCACAACGCAGTAGACATGCCGGCGTTGTTGCCCGACGGAACGTTCTCGACCCTCTCCGTCAGCAGCGCCCTCACTCCGCGATCCCCGGATCCCGATACCGGCGAGGAAACGCAGCGATGAATCCAGAGAACTATCTGTATCTGTCGGTCCTGTTGTTCACCATCGGGGCTGCGGGAGTCCTCCTGCGACGCAACGCCATCGTGGTGTTCATGTGTATCGAATTGATGCTCAACGCCGCGAACCTGGCATTCGTGACCTTCGCGCGCATGCACGGCAATCTGGACGGCCAGATCTTCGCCTTCTTCACGATGGTGGTAGCTGCGGCCGAAGTAGTCGTCGGCTTGGCAATCATCATGATCATCTTCCGATCTCGGCGTTCTGTATCCGTCGACGACGCAGACCTGCTGAAGTACTGACATGTCAGGAGGAATCACGTCCGCCATCTGGTTGCTCCCCGCCCTGCCCCTGTGCGGCGCCGCTGTCCTGTTGCTGGCGGGTCGTCGCACGAACGCGTGGGGCCACCTGTTCGCCTGCGTCATGGCACTCGCGTCGTTTGTCGTCGCAGTGGTGTTTTTCATCGCCATGCTCGGCCGCGACACCGCCGACCGCACCGTCACCGAGCACCTGTTCAGTTGGGTCCCGGTCGACAGTCTTCAGGTCGAGTTCGGACTGCAGCTTGATCAACTGTCGATGTGTTTCGTCCTGCTCATCACCGGTGTAGGTTCGCTGATCCACATCTACTCGGTCGGCTACATGGCGCACGACCCCGAGCGTCGTAAGTTCTTCGCCTACCTCAATCTCTTCCTCGCTGCGATGCTGCTCCTCGTGCTCGCCGACAACTTCCTCGGGCTCTACGTCGGCTGGGAAGGCGTCGGTTTGGCGTCGTACCTGCTGATCGGTTTCTGGCAGCACAAGCCGTCGGCGGCGACCGCTGCCAAGAAGGCTTTTGTCGTCAATCGGGTGGGCGACATCGGATTGATGATAGCGATGATGTTGATGTTCAGCACGTTCGGCTCGCTCTCGTTCAGCAGCGTCTTCGCCGACGCGTCTGGTGCAAGCGAAGGTGTCCTGACGGCGATCGGCCTGATGCTCCTCCTCGCTGCATGCGCGAAGTCCGCGCAGGTGCCACTGCAGTCGTGGCTCGGCGACGCGATGGAGGGCCCCACCCCCGTCTCGGCTCTGATTCACGCGGCCACGATGGTCACGGCCGGCGTCTATCTGATCGTGCGCGCCAATCCGATCTTCGATCTCGCACCCGACGCTCAACTCGTGGTTGTCATCGTCGGTGCCGTGACGCTGCTGTTCGGTGCGATCATCGGCTGCGCGAAGGACGACATCAAGAAAGCGCTCGCCGCGTCGACCATGAGTCAGATCGGATACATGGTCCTGGCGGCGGGCCTCGGACCAGCTGGATACGCCTTCGCAATCCTTCATCTGATCACCCACGGATTCTTCAAGGCGGGCCTGTTCCTCGGCGCGGGTTCGGTGATGCACGCGATGAACGACGAAACCGACATGCGGCGCTACGGCGGACTTCGAGCGTTCATGCCACTGACTTTTGTCACGTTCGGGCTCGGATACCTTGCCATCATCGGTGTTCCGCCGTTTGCCGGGTTCTTCTCCAAGGACAAGATCATCGAGGTTGCGATCGGCGAGGGTGGCGTCAAGGGTGTTGTGCTGGGCATCGTCACCCTGTTGGGTGCGGCCCTCACTGCCTTCTACATGAGCCGCGTGATGCTGATGACCTTCTTCGGGAAGGCCCGCTGGGAGAACCAGAAACCTCACGAATCTCCGGCAGTGATGACGTCTCCGATGATCATCCTGGCGGTGGGGTCCGTCGGCGCCGGGATGCTCCTGACCATCGGGTCCAGCTTGCAGAACTGGCTCGAACCGGTTGTCGGCTCACATCACGTCGAACCGCCGATACCCGCATGGTCGATCACCGCGCTGGCGCTGCTCGCAGTTGCCGCCGGCGTCGCGATTGCGTATCGCGAGTACGCCACCCGGGAGATTCCACTTGTGGCACCGACTCCGGTTTCACCGTTGACCGGTGCGGCTCGCCGCGATCTGTACGGTGACGCCTTCAACGAGACGGTGTTCATGAAGCCTGGACAACAACTCACCAAGTCGTTGGAAGTGTTCGACACCAAGGGAATAGGCGGCGTCGTGGGCAGCTTTGCGGTGGTCGTCACCGGGCTGTCCGCGCTCACGCGGAAGCTACAGACCGGGTTTGTTCGCTCGTACGCGCTGGTGATGTTTGTCGGAGCAACACTCGTGGTCGCGACAATGATGGCGGTGACACTGTGGTGATCGAAGCGGCGGTGAGCGACTCTGTGACCAATACCGGCTTCCCTGCGCTGACGGTGCTCTGGTTGCTTCCGCTCATCGGAGCGGGTGTAGTCCTCGCTCTGCCGGCACGGTCGTACCAATTTGCGAAGTCTCTCGCATTGGCTGTGTCCGTGGCAGTCCTGGTGGTCGCCGCCGTTCTCGGAGTTGCGTTCGACCGCGGCGGCGAACAATTTCAATTTGTCGAAAGCCACAGCTGGATACCGGCTTTCGGTACCAGCTACACACTCGGACTCGACGGGATCGCACTCGTTCTGGTTCTTCTCACCGCCGTGCTGGTGCCGTTACTCCTGATCGCGGGCTGGAACGACGTCCCGGCAGACCCGGCATCACCCAAGAGAATGCCGCACACCTATTTCGCGCTGATCCTTGTTGTCGAGTCCATGGTGATGATTTCGTTCAGCGCCTTGGACATTCTCTTGTTCTACATTTTCTTCGAGGCCATGCTGATACCGATGTATTTCCTCATCGGCGGGTTCGGCGGAGTGGGCAGATCTCGCGCAGCCGTGAAGTTTCTGCTCTACAATCTCCTCGGCGGCCTGGTCATGCTCGCTGCGGTCATCGGCCTGTATGTGGTCACCACGCGCGACGAGAGTCCCTTCGCCAGCGGCACTTTCGACTTCCGGGCGATCGCCTCAGCGGCAAACAGCGGTGAACTCGGTGTGGGACCCGGGGTGCTCAACGCCTTGTTCCTCGGATTCATGTTCGCGTTCGCGGTGAAAGCACCGCTCTGGCCGCTGCACAGTTGGTTGCCGGACTCCGCGGTGGAATCGACTCCGTCGACAGCAGTGTTGATGATGGCGGTCGTGGACAAGGTGGGCACGTTCGCGATGATTCGCTACTGCCTGCAACTGTTCCCGGAGTCGTCGTCGACCTTTGCACCGTGGATCATCACGCTCGCCGTTATCGGGATCGTCTACGGCGCAATACTGGCGATCGCGCAAACAGACGTCATGAGACTGATCGCCTACACGTCGATTTCGCACTTCGGCTTCATCATTCTCGGAATCTTCGCGATGACCAGCCAGAGCCAGGCGGGTTCCGCGCTGTACATGGTCAATCACGGAGTCTCCACTGCGGCTCTGTTCTTGATTGCGGGATTCCTCGTCTCGCAGCGAGGTACTCGATCGATCGCGGCGTACGGCGGCGTCCAGAAAGTTGCACCCGTACTTGCCGGCACATTCCTCGTTGCGGGGCTGGCAACGCTGTCGCTGCCGGGTCTCGCGCCGTTCATCAGTGAGTTCCTGGTGCTGATCGGGACGTACTCGCGATACCACGTGGCCGCTATCGCGGCGACTGCCGCGCTTGTCCTGTCCGCGATCTACATACTCTGGCTCTACCAGCGCATGATGGGCGGACCTGTGAAGGAAGAGCAGGGAACGATCCGCGACCTCGCTCGACGCGAACTCGTGGTGGTCGCCCCTCTGATCGCACTCCTGTTGCTTCTCGGCATCTACCCCAAGCCTGCCTTGGACGTCATCACTCCTGCAGTGAGCCATACGGTCGTCGACGAGGCTCCGACCCCGCTCGTCGCCGACCACGAAGGAGGTGCCCACAAATGAGTTCCTTCAACGACGTGACCGTCCTCGGCTCAGCCGGCACGGCGTCACCCAGTGTCGAATACAGCTTGCTCTCGCCAATGTTGATCGTGTTCGGTGTTGCGGTTGTGGGCGTACTCATCGAGGCATTTGCACCCCGGCGTTTTCGATACCCCGTGCAACTCGTCCTCGGTGTCGCAGGCTTGGCGGCCGCATTCGTGGCAGTGCTTCTGCTCGCCGGCACGCGGTCGACGGCGATGATGGGTTCTGTAGCGGTCGACGGTCCGACCCTTTTCCTGCAGGCCACGATCCTTCTCGTGTCGATCCCCGCAGTACTGCTGATCGCCGAGCGAGGCTCGGGCAACACCGCCGAGGTGATCGCGCAACACGACGCGCTCGGCGGTTTCACCCCTCAAGCGTCGAGCGTCCCCGGAAGTGTTGCGGAGCAAGAAGCAGTGAAGGTGGGTATCGCCCAGACCGAGGTCTTTCCGCTCACCCTCTTCGCTGTCGGCGGCATGCTCCTCTTTCCCGCGTCCAACGATCTGCTGACGATGTTCGTTGCGCTCGAAGTGTTCTCACTGCCTCTGTATCTCCTGTGTGGTCTGGCACGCCGACGTCGCCTGCTCTCCCAGGAAGCTGCGCTCAAGTACTTTCTGCTCGGGGCATTTTCGTCGGCGTTCTTCGTTTTCGGAATTGCGTTGCTGTACGGCCATGCCGGGACGGTCACGCTCTCCGGTATCGCCGACGCAGCTCGCAGCGGGTCGGGTACCGACGCCTTCCTGTGGCTCGGGACAGCACTCGTGGCCGTGGGATTACTGTTCAAAGTCGGTGCCGTGCCGTTCCATTCGTGGATTCCCGACGTCTATCAAGGGGCGCCGACGCCGATCACCAGTTTCATGGCTACTGCGACCAAGATCGCCGCATTCGGTGCCATCCTTCGTGTCTTCTATGTGGCTCTGCCCAACGAGTACGTGAACTGGCGTCCACTGATGTGGGCGGTCGCGATTCTCACGATGGTTGTCGGATCGATCGTCGCTGTGACGCAAACCGATATGAAGCGGATGCTCGCGTATTCGGCCATCGCGCACACCGGATTCATTCTGACCGCTGTGGTTGCGGATTCGGACGCCGGCCTGGCCTCGGCGATGTTCTACCTTCTGGCCTACGGATTCAGCACCGTGGGCGCGTTCGCCGTCGTGAGTCTGGTTCGGGACGCAGACGGTGAGGTCGCGACGCTCTCGCGCTGGGCCGGGTTGGGCCGGCGCTCACCATTGGTCGGAGTTGTCTTTGCACTGTTCCTGCTGGCTTTCGCCGGGATCCCGTTGACCAGTGGGTTCATCGGAAAGTTCGCGGTGTTCAGCGCGGCAGCCGAGGGCGGGGCCGCACCTCTCGTGATCGTCGGCGTCCTGTGCAGCGCGATCGCCGCGTACTTCTACGTGCGAGTGATCGTGTTGATGTTCTTCACCGAATCGGCCGCAGACGCTCCGACCGTCGTGGTGCCGAGTGCACTGACCAGCAGCGTGATCGGCCTCGGCGCCGGTGTCACGCTCATCCTCGGCATACTCCCCCAGCCGGCGCTCGACCTCGCCGAGCGTGCAGCGGACTTCCTACACTGAGCCGATGCGTGAATCTGACCTCGACCCCGGGCTGCCGAGCATCATCCGGGCCCCATGGTTCGTCGTGTTTTCAGCGGTAGCGATTGTCCATCTGATCCTCAATGCCGCTGATGCTGCGCCCTGGGACGGGATCACCAAGGTCATGCTCGCTCCGATTCTGGCTGCCTGGGTTGTCGCCCGACGCGGACCTCGAATTGTTGCTGCTGCGCTGATTGCCTGTGCTTTCGGAGATTTGTTCCTGATCTGGGAGACCACGTTTGTCATCGGGATGGCAGCCTTCGCGATCGGTCACCTCTGCTTCATCCGATTCTTTCTCTCACACGGCGCGCTTCGGGAGATACGAAGGCGGCCATGGTTTCTGTGCGCTTACACCGTCGCTGGGATCGCTCTTGTGTCGTACACCTGGACCGGTCTCGAACCTGAACTTCGAATTGCCGTCCCCGTGTACGCCGCAATACTGGTGGGAACCGCATCAACCGCACTGACGTACAACTCGATCACCGGTATCGGCGGCGCGCTGTTCCTCACCTCTGACGCCCTCATCCTGCTCGGCCAGGCGAACAAGTGGCAGCCCGCCGCTGCGGGCATCTGGATCATGACGCTGTACATCCTCGCTCTGTTGCTTCTGACAGTGGGAGTTCTCGGCCGGAGTAACACGCCAAACCGTCCATTAGCTCAGAGGCTGTAAGGATCAGCAACCAGCCGGACATCTCTTCATATGACCCCGAAATCCGAGGAACAGCCACCGCCGAGCGGCGAAGAGCGGTTCACCGCCCTGTGGGACGCCTACGCCGGTCGGGTGTTCGCGTATACCTGTCGCCACGTTGATCATCACAGCGCGCAGGAGGTTGTCTCCGAGACGTTCCTCGTTGCCTGGCGACGCTTGGACGAAGTGCCCGACCAGGCACTGCCGTGGCTGTTGGTGGTGGCTCGAAACACCGTGAACAACAACCGTCGCAGCGTTCGGCGCCTTGACGCGCTCACCGAGAAGATGGGACGCATCGAGCAGATTGCGGCATCGACGCCGGGCGCCGACGTCACTGTCACCGAACGCACGGAACTGCTCGAAGCACTGGCAACACTCACCGTCACCGAACGTGAAGCCCTGCTCCTGACTGCCTGGGACGGGTTGACCGCCACCGAAGCCGCGCGGGTCGCTGGGTGTTCGGTTCCGGCCATGCATGTTCGTCTCTTTCGCGCTCGGCGTCGATTGCGCGCCGGGTTGACTTCAGAATCCGACACCGTAATCCCGATGAACACCGCCCGACCTTGCGCTGCCGCCGAACACGGGAGTACCCCATGACCAAAGATCCGCTCACCACGCTCGAGAAGCTGCGGCCGAGCGATACGGTTTCCGCCGAACTCTGGCCCGAGAACGTCCAAGATGCCGCACGCACCCGAATCATGGCTACCGAAAACAACATTGGGGCAACCAAAGCTCCACGCCGTCGCGTCGGTGCCATCGTTCTCGTCGCGGCGATCTGCGCAGCAGTGGTGGTGGGCTGCGCCGCTGCCACGGGGATGATGCCGAAAGCGTTCACCGACATGTACTCGGGTTGGCAGACGATGCCGGGAACCAACGGCGGAATAGATCCGTCCACCGCCGAGCGGGTCGGGTCCATTCCCGGACCTGACGGAACCTTGTTCAGCGTCTTTGTCGCCCACGGCGCTAATGGCTGGAGGTGCGTCGCCCCGGTTTTCGAGGCGTCAGCCGACATCGACAAGGTTGGTCCGTCGAAATTCATCGGCCTCGGACACGGCTGCAGATCAATTGACTTGTACGGCGCAGATTCATTCGGGGGCGGCGCCGGGTACGAGGCCGGTCCGCACGAGGCGACCTACGACGCAGGAGCGGGAGGTGCTGTCCGAGCCGAACTTCACACCACAGACGGCCAGATCTATCCGACAATTCTTGCCGAAGACCGCTTCTACGGATGGATTCCCCTGTCGCTCACGTCCCCTCGTCCAACCCTCGTCGGATATGCCGCAGACGGGACGGTCGTCGGCACCCGGTGAGCTGTCGGTACCCTCGAAAGATGACTGCACACGCCCCGAACGAGCGCATCCCCAGCCAGTGGGAAGAGATCACTGCAGCCGACTCGACGCATTCCACACGATATGTCGAGCGTTTCCGTTCCATGAGAGCGGACGGCAAGGACATTGTCGGGGAAGCACGTTTGATCGACGCGATGCTCGGACGCGGTGGCCGGGTTCTCGATGCAGGGTGCGGGCCTGGCCGACTCGGCGGTTATCTGCACGACGTCGGGCATGTGGTTGTCGGAGTCGATGTCGACCCGGTTCTCATCGCTGCCGCAGAAGAAGACCACCGCGGACCGACGTGGCTTGTCGGCGATCTCGCCGAACTCGATCTGCCGGCCCGCGGTGTCGAGGCAGATTTCGACGTCATCGTGTCGGCAGGCAACGTGGTGGCGTTTCTCGCGCCGTCCACCAGGCAAGCAGTATTGTCAGGATTTGCTCGTCATCTCGCTCCGAGCGGCCGAGTGGTCATCGGATTCGGTGCCGGCCGTGGCTACGAGTTCCCCGAGTTTCTCGCCGACGCGACCGCGAGTGGCCTCGAGGCTGATCTGCTGCTCTCCACGTGGGATCTTCGCCCGTTCAAGGAGGATTCCGAATTCCTGGTCGCGGTGTTCTCCCGCGCCTGACCCGGCACTTCCCCCGCAGTCCCTGCGATCCGTCACACAGCGATCAACTCACCCTGATCACAATGGTGGCGACTGTTGTTCACTACGAACATAATTGGATCAATGCGGGTGTGGCCGAGCGGCAAGGCAGCGGTCTGCAAAACCGTCCACGCAGGTTCGACTCCTGCCATCCGCTCCCCTTGCGAACCAGCGACTCATGTCGCAACCCTCACCTAGGAATGACATTCGGTGCACGCAGCCTGCATCGCTCCGCTCCGTCTCCGCGCACATGGCTCCGGACAGTTACCCTCGATCGATGCACCCTCTCCCCGAGACAGGACAGTTACCTCCCGGACCGATGGCTTTGCAAGTGGAACACCTCTGCATGGCGTTCGGTGCGAAAGTTGCTGTGAACGACCTTTCTCTTGCGGTGCCCTCAGGTTCGTTGTTCGGTCTGGTTGGGCCGAATGGTGCGGGAAAAACGACCACATTGTCGATGGCTGTCGGATTGCTTCGCCCGCACTACGGTCGCAGCCTGGTGTACGGCTACGACGTGTGGAACGACCCTGTGGCAGCGAAGAGTCTGCTCGGCGTCCTACCCGACGGTTTGGCGCTACCCGCGCAGTTCACCGGCCATGAACTACTCACCTATTTCGGACGCCTGCGCGGTATGCCAGAGGACGTCATCGCGTCACGACGCGACGAACTGTTGGCCGCGCTCGATCTCGCCGATGCAGGTGGAACGGTCATCGCCGATTATTCAGCGGGCATGACGAAGAAAATCGGGTTGGCCTCGGCCTTGTTGCACGGCCCTCGCTTACTGGTACTGGATGAGCCGTTCGAAGCTGTCGACCCCATTTCTTCGGCCGGAATTCGGAGCATTCTGCTCTCGTTCGTCCACTCAGGTGGCTCGGTCATTCTTTCCAGTCACGTGATGGCCCTTGTCGAACAACTGTGTACTCACATCGGAGTCATCGCAGACGGTCGCGTCGTGGCTTCAGGAACGGTCGACGAGGTGCGCGCAGGCAACACTCTCGACGAGGCATTCGTTCGCCTTGTCGGTAGCCGCAGTCCCAGTCCCGACGGACTGTCATGGATGCGCGCATGACCACCACCAGCTTGTCACCGACACGCTGGAACCCGTCGGTCTCTGTGTGGCGCACTGTTCTCCGCATGCGCATGACCCTCTACAAACGTCAGTTCACCGGTGGAAGAGCTGTAATCAAGGTCATTGCAGCGTTGTTCGGGGTTCTGGGGGCAGCGCTACTGTGCCTACGAGCTTCGGGAAAGAACGGTGTTTCTCCCGATCTCGTCAGCGGCACAACCAGTCTCGCACTTTCGGCTATCGGCGTGATGTGGATCTTGATGCCGATCATGTCTGGTCTGTCAGATGACAATCTTCACCCCAGACATTTCCAACTACTCCCCCTGGAACCCGTCCGACTCGCCAGAGCACTGTTCTCGACGTCGCTGGTCGGTATGACCGTGCCGATTACCGCGTTGGCTGCAGCAGCGATTCCAATTTATGCCGCTACACACCACCCTGCCGCACTGCCATTGGCCATTATCGCTTGGCCCGCAACGGTCCTGCTCATTGTCGGCACCTCACGGGTCGCGATGCTGGCGATGTCGCAGCTCCTGCGGAGTCGTCGCAGCCGCGAACTGGGACTGTTGGCATTCGGCACGTTCTTCGGCGGACTGTATCTGCTGCAATTTCCGCTGCAGAGTCACCTCGGCACGGTCGTGGACGGCGACGTCACGTGGCCGCTCACGATCGCGCATTCGATCCCGTTCGCGTGGGGAATCACCAGTGTCGACGCAGCAGCAGGAGGCGCCTGGCTCCTCGCCGCCGGAGCAGTCCTCGCCCTGGTGCTGGTCGATCTCGCACTGCTGTGGTCATGGCAACGCCTGGTCGTTCGCTACTTCAACGGGAAGGTCGCAGAATCAGCGGGCGCCACTTCCGTGCAATTGAAGAACCAGGGCCGCGACATTCGAACCGGTTGGCGCGCATCCCGACTGGGCACCGTCATCTCTCGCGAGCTTTCGCTCTGGCACGGAGACATGCGCCGACGAACACAACTGCTCTCCGTTGCCATCATGACCTTGGTCTCCGGCTTCGGACCGCTGATCTCGTCATCGATCCCCTTCTCCGCCGCATGGGGTGCCTGGTTCCTGATCTACCTGGCAATGGCAGCCGGATCGAATCTGTACGGATTCGACGGCGCATCGATCTGGCATCTGGTGATGATCCCCGAAGCCGCTGCCGCTGACGTCCGGGGCCGACAAATCGCGTGGGCAATCGTGATGACACCCTTCGTGGTCGTCGCAACAGCTGCTGTACGGATCTTCGGGGACCTCGGGACCGACCGACTGGCCGTGCCGCTCGCCGTCGGCATTTCGATGATGGGAGTCGGTGCAGGATTGGTAGTGGCGATATCCGCCAAAGCGCCCTACCCGGTTCCGGAGATGAAGAAGACGTTCTCCTTCAACACCCGCGGGTCCTTCAACGGCTCGTCCTTCGGACTGATCATCCTCGCCATCGTCATCTTCGCCGCGACAACGGCGCCCGGCGTTCTACTCGGGGCGCTGCTACCGAACCCGGTGAACTATTTCGCCATCCCTGTCGCTGTTGCGATTGGTGCACTTGGTGCTTGGATCGGGGGCCGCGTCGCGATCACCCGTATGCAACGCGAGCCGGATCGGATTCTGTTCGCGGTTACCACCACATGATCGTTGCCCAGATAGTCCGAGAATTTCTGGGCGTCAGCGCAGTAGCCGCAACTTGCACCAAAAAAACTCAGTCTGGGCAATCGCATTATCAGGGATCCAGGTAGCGCAGCTCAACGGGTTCGGTCCTCGGATATCGCCGCCGGGCTTTCGTGACATAGCTTCCGCTCGAGCCGAACCATTGCCCTGGAAACATCGCACCACCAAGATGTTTGGCATGCCCCCGGAGCACCACGGTTCCGTACGTGTCGCCGAACGTCCCGGCCGATGCGGGAACTGCGCGCACCCCGCCCCTTCGCTGGAGCGTGGGTGGATCGAGCGCTGCCTCAGGTTCGCTCCGCAGCCCGCTCGGTGTGCAGAAATCCTGGTGATGGACCACTACACCGGAGCGATGGAATTCTGCCGGTGCCGACATCCGTTCCACGGGTCCTGATCGCGCCGGATCCTCGAGATCCGCTGTCGAGCCGAGTCCCTCGGCGCCCCGGCTCGACAGCGAAATCACACCTGAATCAGCTCAGCGAGCTCAGCAGCGGCTCGAGAAGCTTGTAGAGCTCGAAGATTCCGATGATCGTTGAAATAGAACCCATGATGATCCTCCGTGATTCGTGAACTTTCCGTGACGTCGCGTCACAGGCAGAAAGCTAACAAACCCGGCATTCAAACGGGGACCTTGGATGTGTCCGGCAGATGAACTCCCTGCTCGGAGAAGCATTTTGGTGACCAGCGTCATGCTCATCGAGAAATGAGCCCCATCGTCACATCACCTGACACCGACCGACGGTGGCAGCAAAAGTCTGCCCGTTGCGATCTGGCGATACATGACACCATTTCCACCCCATCCGACTCTTGCTTTGTGCGCTGAATCCGATTACATTTCTCCACAATAACGGTACGCGTAACGAAATAAAGAGACGGTCTACTTCACAGCCCGATATATCCAGTGCCACAACCCTTCCGGACTCTTGGAGGGGCGGCGTTTCGTCGCGTCCATAAGCTCCTCACTCCCCGATCGAAAGAGAGCACGATGACCACAGAGAGCGTCTCCGGCAATCAGCCGCGACCGGTAGCAACTATCGCAAGCCTGACCCTGCTGATCGCTGCCGTGGCCGCGCTCGAAAGCATCATCGTCCCCGCACTCCCCCTGATACAGAGAGACTTCGGAGTGACGGCCGACGTCGGAGCGCTCGCATCCGTCGCTCTGACGTTGAGCACTGTCCTCGTCACGCCGATGGCCGGGCGAATAGCCGACGTGTACGGCGCCCGCCCCACCTTGCTCGCGATCACGACAATCGTTGTCCTGGGCGGCAGCGTGTCCGCTCTCGCAACGATCTTCCCGCTGTTCGTCCTCGGCCAATTTCTCCAGGGATTCGGGCTCGGGTTGCTTCCCGTGAGCTTCGTGGTCCTACGACGCACTTTGTCCTCGGACCGACTGAAGACGGCCACGGGTTTGCTCGGGGCTGTCGTAGTGGCCGGCGGCGCTCTGGGAGTCGTGCTGGCGGGACCCGTCGCGGAAAACGTCTCACGCAGCGCGATGTATGCAGTTCCGACCGCGTTCGTTTTGCTCGGCGCAATTGCTTTTGCCGTGAGCACACCACGAGATCACATGTCGAACGTCGGCGGCCGACTCGATTGGCCGGGAGCGGGCGGATTGGCTCTGGGGTTGTTGACGCTGACGGCGTGGCTTGCGAGCGCGTCGAGCAACGGGTGGGGCGCACCGACGTCGATGCTGCTGGTTCTCGCTTCCGCTGCCGTGTTCACGATCTGGGCCAGGTATCAGAGCCGGACAACCGAGCCGATGGTCGACCTGACGATGATGCGGCATCGTTCGATGTGGAGCGCCGTGGTCGTCGGCGTGGTTTTCGGGTTCACCTACGGCGCTGTTGTCTATCTACTTCCGCAACAACTCGCCGTGCCGGCAGAGAGCGGATTCGGCCGCGGTGCATCGACAAGTGCCATCGGAATCCTGCTGTGCATCGGTTACGGCGCAGCGGTGATCGCGTCGGTGATTTCCGGAAAGCTCGCACAACGGGTCGGCACGAAAGCCATTGCGGTAGCGGGAGTTGCCTTCCTCGGCCTGAGCGGCGCCGTCGGGGTCTTCGCAGCCACGATGTGGCAGATCGTTGTGGTGCTGATCCTTGCGGGTACCGGCGTTGCCGCCGCGTCGACGGCAGTGTTCGTCATCTCCGCCGACAGCGCACCGGCAGACCGCGTAGGTGTCACGACGGCAATAGTCACGATCGCCAGATCGCTGGGTTCTGCTGTGGGAACCCAAATTGCCGCCGGGATCATCGCGAGCGCGACTTCATCCGGCGGCCTTCCCCAGCACTCGGCATTCGCCACGGCTTTCGGAGTGGCGGCAATCGTTGCGATTGTCGGACTCGTTGTCGCGGTGACGATGCCGAAACCGGCGTCAACCGATGTTCAGTGGTCGTCCTCGTTTTCGTCGAAGTCTGCGACTCCGCGCTTCCAGTAGCCCGTGATCAGGTGGTCGCCCGAACTCAGGCCGAGTTCGTCGCGCACGAATCTGCGAATCGGCTTGAGACTGGTGGCCTCACCGGAGATCCAGGCGTAGAGGCGCTCACCTTCGGGCACGGTGACCGTCCGTACTGCCTGCTCGAGCAGATCCGAGTGACCGGCTGGGACGTCACCGCGGTGCAGCCATCGCACCTCGACGCCTTCCGGAACAGTGAGTTCGATTTCCTGTGAGGGGTCGGTGATCTCGACGAACACCCACCCGGCGGCAGCAGCGGGCATCATCTCGAGCCAACGAGCAATGGCAGGAAGGGCGGTGATGTCACCGGCCAGCAGATAGCGGTCGTACGTCCACGGAACCACGACGCCACCGGGCGGACCTGCCACGTGCACCCGAGTGCCGACGGTGGCCGCCTGAGCCCAATCAGAGGCGTACCCACCTTCGTGGAGCGCGAAGTCGAGGTCCAACTCCCCCGCCTCGGCGTCGTATCGACGGACGGTGTACTCACGCGAGATCGGCAATGGACGAGGCCACTTCAGGCTGAATCCGTCGCGTTCGGGTAGACGTAAAGTTCCGTCTGCATCCGGGTAGACCAGGCGAACATGCTCGTCGGGAGCGTGCGATTCGAAGCCCGCCAACTCCGGTCCACCCAAGGTCAGACGCAACAGTCCGGTCCCGACCATTTCGCTGCGAACAACTTCGAGTTCGCGAATGCCGATGGGGTACGGCACTTTTGCGCCGGTGGTTCCCGCCAGAACTTCGGCGATGGTCGCGAGGTGGTCTCCTCGGTTCATGAACTACCTTCCTTTTCCGGCGGAGCATTCCCCACCGACACAGTGTTTTCGGAGAGATCGACTTCGTTGATCTCCGAAGTTACCCGGCGCACCGAACCCAATGCTGCCAGGAGAACCAGGCCCAGTGTCACACCGGCGAGCCCCAAGACCAGTAGCGCGGCGCCAGGCTCGAGCCACTGCCCGAGGAACCCGGCTGCCATCGAACCGATCGCCGTACCCGTGACGGCTTGCACCATCCACAGACTGGACACGCGTCCGCGCAATTCGTCCGGCGTGTTCTGTTGAAGGACTGCAAATCTCAGAATGTCGTTGAGTGCGCGGCCGAGGCCGAATCCGGCCAGGCCCAGGAACGCGACAATCGCTGCTCCCGACGCACCCACTACCACCAGGCCGAGAGGCATCAGCGCAACAGAGATCAACATCGCGGCGCCGTTGCGGTGGACTCGTCCGGTCCAACCGCTGGTGAGGGAACCGACCACAGCGCCGACAGCGGGGGCGCCGTAGAGCAGACCGAGCATGGTGGGTCCGCCGCCGAGGACCTGGTCGACGAAGGCAGGCAGCAACACCATCGGCCCGCTGACGAACATGACCAACAGACCGCTGATCAGGATGCCGCGAATGACTGTGTGCGTGCCGGCGAATTTCACGCCGGTCACCAGCGCGCGCATCGGGCTTTCGTGATTCGTGCCCGGTGCAGGAGAAGGGCCGATGGCTTGGAACAACGTGACAGTTGCTGCGGTGGCCACCGCAGCAACAAAGTATGTCGCGGGAATGCCGCCGGAGGCGATGATCACGCCGGCGATTGCCGGCGAGATCATCGTCCCGATGTCGGTGGTCAGCGCTACCAAAGCGCCGGCCGCAGCCATCTTGTTGCGCGGCAACAACGTCGGCATCAAAGCCATCAAGGCCGAGCTGCTGACACCGCCGGCCAAGCCGTCGACAGCTGCCGCGACGTAGATGACCCACATCGACGGGTGTGGCAAGAGCGCATTGCACCCGAGAATGACAAAGCCGAGACCCGCAGCACTGCGGGCCAACTGGATGGTGCGTCGCCGATCGTAACGGTCAGCGAGCACGCCGCCGAACAGGCTGCCGAAGAACATGGCGATGGCCATCGCCGTGGACACTCCGGCAACCTGCAAGGTCGAGCCGGTGAGCTGGTACGTCTGCGCGGGGACGGCTACGACGAGCAGTCCGATCCCGAGCAGCGAGATCAATCGCGCGGAAAAGGCGTACCTGAAGGGACGGCTGGTCCGCAAGGGTGAAACATCGATCACCAGCCCACCGAATCGAGTCATGCGAAGGTCTGGCCGATCAGGTCGAGGGTAGCCATTGCGCCGTCGTAGTCAGGACGGTAGCTGCTGGCGGGGAGCTCGAACGTCGTGCCTGCCTTGAAGGACGGCAACTGCGAGTAAAGCGGATCGGTGGCAAGTTCGGCCATCGGGCGACCGGACACCGGAATCACAAAGGCGACAGGAGCATCGGCGACCTGCGAGAGCAGTTCCGGGCTGACCTCGAACGAGTCACCCGAGCCGAAGAGCTGCGGGTTGCCGGCCTTGGCCATGACGTCGTCGGCCTTGAAACCGAGCTCGGCGAGCATCGCGGGCAGCGCGGCCGTCGGCGGAACGAGGTACGGCTTGTTGCTCGAGACCGAGAGGAAGTAGACGACGTTTCCCTCGGGAACCTTGATCTTGCCCTTGACCTCTTTGACCTTGTCCTCGTATGCGCTCATCAGTGCCGGAACCTGGTCGGAACGGCCCGCCGCGTCGGCGACGATTTCGAGCTGCTTGTCCCACGCGGCGACCGTCTTGGGGACCAAGACGGTGGGTGCGATAGCAGTGAGCTGATCGTAGAGTTCCTCGGACTGAACCGAGGTGATTCCCTGGCCACCGCCGATGATCAGGTCGGGCTCAGCCGCCGCGACGGCTTCGATGTTGAGCTGCTCGCCGGCCGGCAATTCCTTGGTGCCCTGCGCCTTTGCGGCGTCCGCCCAAGCCGGCGGGAATCCACCGTCGAGGTTCGTGACACCGAGGACGCGGGTATCGGTGGCAACCACCGGTGCGTCCAGGGCGTACAGGTATCCGGCGAGACCGCCGCTCAGAACCACGATGCGCTCCGCCGACGCGGGCACGGTGACCGAGCCCTTCTCGGTCTCGATCACACGGGTCGTGGGCTCTGCAGCCTTGGTCGGTTCGTCGTTCGAATCGCTACTGCAACCGATCATCGCCACGAGTGCGACGATCAGCAACCCTGCGATGGCGACGAATCGTCGCCAACTCCGTATCGCGAGGGGCGGTGTGGACTTCATCATTGAGCTCCCATTGTGTTTCAACTGTGTGGTTTTCGAACTATGTGGCCGTGCGTTTCGACAAATGGCTGTCGAGCAGCGGGGCAATCGCCGCCCACCCGGCTGGGGTCACCAAACCGGCGTGGTCGTACGGCAGATGGTGTACTGCCATGTCCCGGTCCCCGCGGACTCTGCGCCAGCGATCGGCCAGCAGCTGTCCGGACGCCTCGGCGTCGGCGGTGATCAGAGTAACCGGTCCGTCGTAGGTTGTGTCGGTCGAGCTGGCCACGAGCAAACGAGTGGCATCAAAACCCGCCCGAACAGCGTCGACCAGTCCCGGTGCCTGAGTGAGGATCTCGGGTGGCAGGGCGGCGGCCAGATCTCGGTCGTCGGAATCGTCGCGACCGTGATCGTCACGATCTCCCAGTGGATGAGTATCGATCAGACCGGCGAACTCCACTGTCTCGCCGATATCGACCAGCTGAGCCGCCATCGCGGCAACGACGTTGCCACCGAACGAGTAGCCGAGCAGGTGGTACGGCCCGCTCGGTTGCACGCCGCGAATCGTGTCGACGTACATCGCTGCCAGTTGGTCCACGTTCGTCGGTTCGAGTGGCTCACCGGCAACTGTGGGCAGTTGCAGGCCGAACAGTGGACGGTCGGCCTCGAGAACACCGGTCAAAGGCGCAAAGGGCCAAGCGAATCCACCGGCCGGATGCACGCAGAACAGTGGTTCTCCGCTGCCGTCGGCTCGCAGTGTCAGGAGGCGATCGCGACTCAGATCGATTTCGGACGCCGACTCGTCAAGGTGTGCTGCGAGCTCAGCGACTGTCGGACGGGCCATCAGCGTTGCCACACCGACGCTCACCGACAGGTCGTGCTCCATCTCCCCCACCAGTCGCATTGCTCGAAGCGAGTCGCCGCCGAGATCGAAGAAACTCTCTTCGGGATCGACTGCCTCGACGCCGAGTACCCGCGCAAAGACCTGGCACAGTTGCCTTTCCATCTCGGTTCGCGGTGCTCGGGCCGCTACTCGGGCGGGGGGTGCCGGCAACGCACCGCGGTCCAGTTTTCCGTTGGGCGTCAACGGGATCGAATCCACGACGACGATGTCCGACGGAACCAGGTGTGCCGGTACGCGTTCCCGCAACGCAGCTCGCAGATCGGTTGAATCGGCACCGGGTTCTTCGATGACGTAGCCGACCAGTCTCGGCGGCGCGCCGCCTTCGCTACGGACGGACGCTGCCGCTCGCAACACTCCCGGCAACGACGCCAACGCGGATTCCACTTCACCCAATTCGATCCGAATGCCTCGGATCTTGACCTGATGGTCCGCGCGACCCAGGTATTCGAGTTCACCGTCGCGACGACGCAGTACGACATCGCCCGTGCGGTACATGCGCTTGCCGACGGAGTACGGATCAGCAACGAACACAGCGGAGGTCAACGCGGTCCGGTGAAGGTAACCCATCGCCGTTCCGTCTCCGGACATGTACAGCTCGCCCGCCGCTCCGATCGGTACCTCCCGCAGACCCGAATCGAGTACCCGCGCAGACGCGTTCAGAATCGGACGACCCAAGCAGGGTGTCTCGCTCCCCTGAACCGGGGATCCCATCGCGTTGATCGTGAACTCCGTCGGCCCGTAAAGGTCGTACCCGTCGACACCGTCCTGATCGCGCAATCGCGACCACAACTCGGCAGGTACAGCTTCTCCGCCGAGCATCACCAACACCGGCGTCCGCTCACCGTCGAGGAGACCGGCGGCCATCAGTTCCCGTGCATACGAGGGGGTTACATTCACGACGTCGATACCGACTTCGCGGTAATGCTTCACCAGAGACGCGGGGTCCAGTCGCGCCTGCTCGTCGATCACGTGAACTTCGTGCCCCGCGAGCAACCAGAACAGTTCCTCCCACGACATGTCGAACGAGAACGAGACTGTATGCGCGATGCGCAGACGTCGGCCACCCACACTGTTTTCGGTCGGAGTGAATATCTCGGCCTTGTGATTGTGATACATCGTCGTCAACCCGCGGTGACCCACCACGACGCCCTTGGGTTTTCCGGTACTGCCCGAGGTGTAGATGACGTAGGCAGGCTGGTCGGGTGAGGTCGGCCCGCAGACCGCAGCCTCGTCGACAACTGGTGCCGAAGACTGCCCGTCGAGTACCCCGGCCACGTCCGGGTCGTCGAGGACCAGACATGCCTGTCCATCGGGAACTACGAGGTCACGCGTCTGAGTCGTGGTGACTACCAGCGCCGCATCGCTGTCGAGGATGAGTTCGCGCAGGCGTGCCGGCGGGTGAGCCAGATCCAAGGGAAGGTAGGCCGCTCCGGTTCTCATGACGGCGAAGATTGCGACGACGTGATCGGCAGTACGCGGAAGTGCGAGCGCGACAACACGGGTCGGTCCCCCGCCTGGTACCGACTGCCCCAGCGCCGACGCGAGTATCCGTGCCAGTCTGTCCACCCGAGAGTTCATCTCGGCTGCGCTCAGTGTGACGTCTCCGAAGACCAGCGCCGTCTCGTCCGGAGTTGCCGCTGCCCTTTCGCGCAGTAGTGCGTCCACGCTACCGCCGGCCTGGTCCGGCCGTGGCATCACGACGTGCTCCGAAGCGAATTCCGCGGGGGTGCGCGAAAGCGGAACCGCCGTGTCCGCCACCGTGGCGGTATCGGAATTCGCCATCACTTCGAGAATCGTGATGGTGCGGGACAGGATGTCCTGAGCCACGTCGTGCGGAATCAGGTCAGGACGGTTTTCGAGTGTGAGCGCCATCGCCGCGTCCCCGACACCCGGATCCACGTCGAGCGTGAGCGCATAGTGCGTGCCGTCCACCGCATCGAACCCGACGATTCCACTGCGACCGAACGTGTCTCGACGTGCCTGTTCGTCGCGAGGGGTGTTGCGGAAAACGTAGAGCGTGTCGAAGAGCGTGGCGAACCCTGCACTTCGCTGCACGTCGCCGAGCCCGAGATGGTGATGCCCCAGCAGCGAACCTTGTTCACGGAACAGGCGTCCGAGCAACGCCGAGATCTCCTCGCCTGGCCGGACCCGGACACGCACGGGAATGGTGTTGAGCGCCAAGCCCACCATGCGGTCGGCGCCCTCGACCTCGGGTGAACGTCCCGAAACCGTCGATCCGAAGACCACGTCGTCACGCCCCGTCACGGCGCGCAATGCCAGGCCCCACGCCGCAGAGACGACGGTGGACAGCGTCACTCCGCTACGTCTGGCCAACTCGCGTACGTGCTCGGTGATGCTCTGTTCGAGCTGAACCCGGGTGAACACCGGCAACGGAGCGCGCCCGCCTGATCCCGTACCACCCACGAGTGTGGGTTGCTCGAGATCCGCGAGGTAGTCCTTCCAGGACGAGATGGCGTCCGTGCGATCCGCTTCGGCGATCCATCGCAGGTGATCACGGAAGTCCGCAGGCTTGTCGAGCGCGCCGTCGAGTCCGACCGGGTCCGTGCCGTGTGTGCGAGCAAACTCGTAGAGCGCAAACAACTCCGCGTACATCAAGGTCTGCGACCAACCGTCGGTCAGCAGGTGGTGCTGAGTGAAGACGAGGTGCGCTCCCCCACCTGGCAACCAGACCAACACCATTCGAATGAGTGGCGGCGCACTCAAGTCGAACAGCCTGCCGAATTCGGCCTCGTCGACGGCGCGGACCTCGATATCCAAGTCCTCGGGTGCGACTGCGCTCAGATCGACCTCACGGAAAGGCATTTCGGCTTCCCTGGGCACGAACTGCACCGGAGCGTCGAACCCGGCGTGTGTGAAACCGGCCCGCAAGTTCGGATAGCGTCGCAAGAGCGCATCCCCCGCTGCTCGGAGTGAGCGAACGTCGACGGCGGCATCGGCGGAGAACTCGAATCGCGGCTGCATGTGATAGACATCCGTGCCGCCGGCGCCGTCGAGAACCGACTGGAAGTACATGCCTTCCTGCAAGGGACCAAGTGGCAGCACGTCCTGCCAGCCCGGGCTCAGCGACTCGAGCCGTGCCCGACGATCCGCATCGACGGCTACGAGTGGGCTCGGCACACGATCCGGCGCGGTGTCGGGCAATGCCTTCCGGTCCACCTTGCCGTTGAGGGTGAGTGGTAGTGCTTCGAGCACCGTGATGGTCTGCGGCACCATGTGTTCGGGTAGGAGCCGCGCAATCTCCTTGCGCACCAGTACCGAATCGAGCGTGGTTGCACCTTCGGGAACCACATATCCGTGCAGACTTCCGGTACCCGCCGCATCGACGCGAACGGTGGCTGCCGCGCGGAACACACCTGCCACCGATCCGAGCGCGCCTTCGACCTCGCCGAGCTCGATGCGGAAACCACGAACCTTCACCTGATCGTCAGCACGACGAAGGAAGTGCAAAACCCCGCGCCGGCGTCGGACCAGATCGCCGGTGCGGTAGAGGCGTGCCCCCGGCAGAGAAGGATCGGCGACGAACCGAGCGACGGTCAGATCGGGGCGGTTCAGGTATCCGCGGACCACCTGCGCACCGCCCAGATACAGCTCGCCCGCAACGCCTTCCGGAACCTCACGCAGGTCGTCGTCGAGGATTCGCACGTGCACATCGGTCCAGGGCTGACCGATCGTGACTCGGTCGCCGGTCGTGATGACCGAAGATGTCGCCCACACCGTGGCCTCGGTGGGTCCATAGACATTCCGGACCGAAGCAGCGTTGGCCACCAGATCGTCGGCCAGATCCTGCGGGAGGGCTTCCCCTCCCACCAGGGCTCGCACCATGGCGAGTCCGACTGCGTTCTCGTGTTCGGTGACCACTCGCCACAGCGCCGGCGTTGCCTGCATCACTGTCGCATCGCTTGCGATGATCAACGCCGACAACGCATCCGGGTCGCGAACCGTCCTGCGGTCTGCGATCACGACAGTCGCGCCCGCCGCGAGCGGGCACAGCAACTCGAGTGCCGCGATGTCGAACGACACCGTTGTCACCGCGACGATGCGATCGCCCGGCCTGATCCAGCAATCCTCGAGTACCGTGTCCGCGAAGGCTGCGAGGTTGCCCGTCGAGACCATCACGCCCTTGGGGCGACCCGTCGAACCGGAGGTGTGGATCATGTAGGCGAGGTGATCACCCGCCGCGGGCGGCGGAGGAAGCACGACACCCGAGTTGGTGAACTCACCGTCCACGAAGACACTCGTGGCGACCGTCAACGGAAGTTGCCCGGCGCTGTCGATACTGGTCAGGACACACACCGGAGCCGCGTCCTCGATCATGAACTCGAGCCGCTCAGTCGGGTAATCGACGTCGAGTGGCAGGTACGCAGCGCCGATGCGCAGTACCGCGAGCAGTCCGGCCACCAGATCCGCATTTCGATCCAGCGCGACGGCGACTACCTTCTCGGGTCCGGCGCCGACCGCGAGAAGTTCGCGGGCCAGCTCGTCGACGCGCGCCGACAGTTCCCCGTAGGTAATTCCGACCTCGCCGGAGATCACCGCGATGTCGTCGGGGTGGCGGCTGACGTGTCGAGCGAACAACTGCGAGATCCCCGACGGCGACGTCGCGCGTCGGCCCGGGTCGCGATCCGGCTTGTTTTCCGCCAGTCGCAGATCCGCGACGACAGTGCTGATTTCGTGACCGAGGACCGCGATCACACCGTCGAGCAATGCGTCCGCAGTCGCGGCGTCGAACAGCCCGGCATCAACCGTCAATCGAAGTTCTGTTGCGGTTCGGACGAATTCGAGGTCGACGCTCTTTCCGGGCGAGTGACCGACACGGGCAGCGAACAGGCTGCTCGTCGGACGCCCGAGTAGATCGGCGATTCGGTCGAGGCTGACATCGGAATGCGCAAGTGCCTCGGAGACAGCGTTATCGACTCGCCGAACGACATCGGCAATTCTCGGCCGACCGGACAGGTCGACCCGAATCAGGGTGTCAGTCCCTTCCGAGACCAGTCCGACCGCAAGGTCCCGACCACCGCCGAAGCTGTTCAGCGTCGCCGCCACGGCGGCCAACAGCACCGCGTCGAATCCTGGTTCGTCACCGAACCGGGCATCGCGTAGCTGACGAAGGTAGGTGTGCGGGCGGTACTCTTCGCCGCGCGGGCGGTCATACGGAAGGTCCGTTTCGAGGGGCAGGTCCGCGAGCGTGCGAACCCAGTACCGCTCGTGATCAGGATTTCCCGCCACCGCCGGGGCGCGGAACGTCGCCACGGTCACGACGGGTCGATCGACGCCAACGACCGAATCCGGCGAGAACTTCGTCCGATCGACGCGTGCGGCCACGGCAAGACCGAGGGGGGTCGGGGTGTCGAAGACATCCGAGACGACGACGCGAATTCCCAGCTTGCGCAGGCTTCCCACCAACCGCATCGCAGTGAGCGAGTGACCGCCGAGAGTGAAGAAATTGTCGCCCGGATCGACGTCGGGAATCTCCAACACCGTTGCGACACAGGCGCACACTGCATCCACGACCGCGGGATCGACATCGATCGCAGGATCGGACGCGGCCACCTTTTTCGTGACAGCGACATTTTTCGCGGCAGACACCGCAACGGCAACGGACGCTGCCTGTCGGACTACCGTGAGCACCGCGGATGCGGGAGCTGTCGGTTCGGTCAGCAACCCACGCAGGATCTCCGCGAGCCGTGTGACCATTCGCTGCGCCGTGGCGTCGGAGACAACTGCCGGATCGTGGTACAGAACCAGATCCAGACCGGTGCTCGGCGGCGCCATCAACGTCATCGGATAGTGCGTGACTCCGCGGTTGGTGAATCCCTCGACCCGCAGTGTGTGCGATGCAGGCTGTCCCGCACCGGAGTTCGGGAAGTTCTCGAACACCAGGAGCGTGTCGAACAGTTGCCCGATTCCGGCGATGCGTTCGATCTCGGCCAAACTGGTGTGTTCGACGTCCACGATGTCGAATTGGGCGTTCTGCAGACCGACGAACTGATCGAGCAAAGGCCGGTGCGCGACGATGTCGAGGCGGGCCGGAATCGTGTTGCTGAACAACCCGACCATTCCCTCCACCCCCGAGAGTTCGGCAGGTCGGCCGGACACCGTGGCCCCGAACACGACGTCCCACTGTCCTGTCGCTTCGGCGAGCGCTGCTGCCCACGCACCCTGAACCAGGGTGTTGACCGTCAGCGCTCGCGCACGGCCGAGTTCGATCAGCGCCTCGGCGTCCGATGTCGCGAGAGGAACCTCGAGCGCGACGGGCACACTTCGCGGCGCTCCGGCATCGGCAACGAGAGTCGGCGCGGTGAGCCCACGCAAACGCTCGCTCCACGCTGCGCGGGCAGAGTCCTGATCACGGCCGGCGATCCATGCCAAGTAGTCGCGATACGGCGTCGGCGCAGGGAGGCGGCTGTCGCCGTCGTGGTAGACGTTCATCAGCTCGCGCAGGACGATCGGAGTCGACCAACCGTCGGTGAGCAGGTGGTGCGCGTTGAGGACCAAACGGTGCACCCCGCCGGGCAGCCGAACCAGTAGTGCACGCAGCAGAGGCGGTGTACTGACGTCGAAGACATGCTTGGCGGCCTCGTCCTCGAGCTGATCTGCAGAGCGGAATGCAGTGTCAGCTGGAACGGAGGTCAGATCGACCGAACGCCACTCGACTTTTGCGCCGCGCGGAATGATCTGAACGGGCCGTGCGAACTGCTCGTAGTGGAACGCGGCGCGAAGGTTCGGGTGCCTGTCGATCACGGTCTCGAACGCGTCGGCCAACTTCGCCTCGTCCAGTGGCCCGGAGAGGTCGAAGCGTGCAGTGAGCGTGTAGACGTCTGCGGCTCCGTCACGGACCGCATGGAACAGGAGACCTTCTTGTAGCGGCGAGAGCGGAAGGACGTCGGCAAGCGGTCCGTGGACGGCTTCGAGTTCGTTGATCCCTGCCTGATCGACCACCGCGCCCTGGCCGAAGATCGTCGCCGAGCAATCGGAAGGCGTCAAACCACCCTCGAAGAGCGCGGCATGCGCGGTCAGGGCAGCGAGCGCACGTTCCCAATGCTCTTGCAGCTCGACGATCGTCGCGCCGTCGAGCACTGAACCCGCCGCAGTCCATTCGACTGCCAGCGTCGTCGAGTCGTCCTCTCGGACAAATGCGTTGAGCGCCAGCACTTCCGACATAACCTTCGTCGCCGGCTCGATGACCGCGAATGGATCCTGCTCCGGCAATCGCCATCCGGTTCCGGGCAAGGACGGGAAGCGGCCCAGATAGTTGAGCAGCAGTTCGGGTGTAGCGCACGCGGAAAGGTCAGGTGCGGTGTCGGGATCCAGATGCCGCAGAACTCCATAGCCGACTCCGCCTCCGGGTACGGCGCGTTTTGCCTCCTTCACCGCACGAAGGAGATGCCCCGCAGCTGCTCCGCCGCTCAGTGCGTCGGCAAGATCGTCTGCGGTGAGCAGTGCATCGGTGGGAACCCGGACGGGGAACTCACTGGTGAACCACCCGATGGTTCCGGCGAAGTCGGTGTCGCTGGTGAGCGCGTCGCGGCCATGACCTTCGACGGTAACTGTCTGCGCGGGCAGCCCGATGAGGCCGCGGCCGTGCTGCCATGAGCGCAAGGCAAGCATCAAACCCGAGAGAAGCACTTCGTCGGCCTTGGCTCGATACGCCGCCGGAAGCGTGGTCAACAGCGCGTCGGTGACGGCCGGGGGCGCAATGGTTGTCGTGCGAGAGGCGGTTGCGGTCACGTCGATCTTCGGGTCGAGACGACGACTGCCGATCGGCTCGTCGTCCGCCTGTACCGACGCGGACTTCCAGTACTCGAGCTCTGACGCCCTGCTGCCAGAGGCCCCGAATTCCGCGAGCAACCCTGCGTATCGACGCCACGAACTTCCGCCTGCAGCCAACCGGGCCGACCTACGCTCGCGCGCTGCATCGGTAGCTTCGTGGAGGTCTGGAAGCAGAATTCGCCAGGACACACCGTCGACGATCAAATGGTGAGCCACGACGATCAATTGGTCGGGTCGACCGGCCTCGGTATTGACCAGTACGACTCGCAGGAGTTCACCGGCGCGTGGGTCGAGACTCGCCGCCGACGCCTCCGCGAGCTCTCTGATCCGGGACGGCTCGGAGGTGTCGGACACCTCGCGAACGAGTCCCTCGCTGCGCACTGCACCGGCGTCCCGGACGATCAATTCGGCAGTGCCGCTGTCGTTGTCACGGCGCAGGAGCAGGCGTAGAGCGTCATGGTGATCGAGGATCGTCTGCACGCCGGACTGCAGGTCACCCAGTGAAAGGCTGTCGTCGATGCGCACTGCGGTCCATTGCGCGTAGCCCGCGATTGCCTCGTCTGTCGGATTCTTGTCGATCAGTGCTCGAACGATCGGCGGGGCGATCACGGTGCCGGTCGCCACGTCCGCAACCGAGGCTACGGCGTCGGCGTCATCGGCAATCTCACGCGCCGCAGCGGCGATGGTTCCCAGATCTCGCTGTGCCAGTAGTTCTTTGGGAGCAACGATCAGACCACGCACCCGCAGTCGACTGCTGACACTGATTGCCGTGATGCTGTCACCACCGAGGCCGAAGAAATCCTCGTCCACGCCGACGCGTTCGCGGCCGAGCACCTCGGCCACCACGTCACAGAGGATTTCCTCGTGTGGTGTGGATGCAGCGCGACCTTCCGATTCGGCAGCCGGGGCAGGTAGTGCCGCACGATCGAGCTTTCCGTTCACCGTGACGGGCAGTTCGTCCAGAACGACGATTGCGGCGGGAACGAGATGATCCGGTACGCGACCGGCGAGGTCACGGCGCAATTCTTCCTGCGGCGGAAGCGTCGCGCCGGCGGCGGCTACAACGTAGCCGACGAGGCTGGGCCGTCCCCCATCCGTACGGATCAGCGCGGCAGCGGCGCCGATTCCGGGTACCGATCCGAGAACAGCCTCGACCTCGCTCAACTCGACTCGATGTCCGCGAATCTTCACCTGCTTGTCGCTGCGACCGATGAAGTCGTAGCCCCGCCCCGGCACCCACCGCGCCACGTCCCCGGCGCGGTACATCAGATCTCCCGGAGCCCCGAAAGGATCTGCGACAAAACGCTCGGAGGTCGCGCCGGCGCGGCCGAGGTAGCCCCTGGCCAATTGCGGTCCGGCCAGGTAGAGCTCACCTCGTTCACCGTCGGCGACCGGCTCGAGCGCGCTGTCGAGCAGGTACGCACGGGTACCCGCGAGGGGGTACCCGATACGCGGTCCGGCACCTTCGACCGTGGTCGCGATCGCGTCGACCGTCGTTTCGGTGGGGCCGTACAGGTTTCGAGCCGGAACACCGGATTCGATGATCGCGTCCCACAGTGCGGGCGGTGCCGCCTCGCCACCCACGACGAGGAGCTGCAACCGATGCGTACGCAGCAACCCGTTGTCCACCATCGCTGCCGCCATCGACGGCGTCGTGTCGACCACGTCGACGCGATCTCGCTCGAACGCCGCGACCAGAGCAACCGCGTCCTTCTGCAGTTCCTCGTCGTATACGTGCACACGATGACCACACAGCAGCCACAACAGTTGATCGAGAGACGCATCGAAGGCGAACGACGCTGTGTGCGCGGTGTGCAGTTGGCGGTTCCCGACGCGCTCGGCGGTGTCCCGGTAGATGGTGGCGCGATGGTGGTGAAGCAGGTGCGCCAATCCACCGCCTCTGACCAGCACACCCTTGGGCTTGCCTGTCGATCCCGAGGTGTAGATGACATACGCCAGGTGATCACCATGCCGTGCTGTCGCCAGTTCACCGAGTTCGAGTGGAAGCTCGGAATTAGCACGGAGTTCTTCGCGGACTGCGTCGGAATCGATGACGAGGGGGTCGGGCCGAAAACCTCCGACGAGTTGCTTGGCCAGAGTGGAAGTGGTGATCACGACCTTCGGCTGCGCATCGTCGATCAGATCTCGCAACCGCTCGGCCGGGTGCTGCGGATCCAGGGCCACGTACGCTGCGCCCGCGTTCAATGTCGCGAGCAGAGCCACCACCATCTCGGAAGTACGCGGAAGCGCAAGTCCGACAATGTCGTCCGGGCCGACATCGCGGGCCCGAAGCAACCGGGCGAGCTTGTGGACGCGGCCACCGAGTTCTTCGCCTGTCACTGTTTCGTCACCGCACACGAGGACTGTGTCATCCGCGTGCTCGACGACGATGCGGTCGAACACGTCGGGAACGAGTTCGACCGAGCCGGGCAGCGGTGCAGTTTCGCGGCCGGCGAGAATCCGCGCGGCTTCGGCCGCAGGCATCATCTCCACCTGACCGACGGCAGGATCTCCCTCCCCGACCATCGCGTTGACGATGCTGACGAAACCGGCGAGGCGACGCTGAACCGATTCCCGAGTATTGGTACGCGCGTCCACTTCGAATCCGAGTAGAACTTCGCCGTCCGCAATGGGCGTCACCGTCAAACCCAGGTCCTCCGGCGGTCCCCCGGCGACGTTACGCAGTACACCCACAGCGCCGGCGAAATCGAGGGCGAAGTCGAAAGCCTTGAGATTGATTCCGATCCCGTGAAGCAGTGCGCCGGTGCCGGCGACGCCCAGGTCCCGAGCAAGATTCTCACCGCGGTAGCGCTGGTGTGCGCGCAGGCTTTTCATCGTGGCGGCCACCTGCTTGCTCAGGTCACCGAGTCGATCGTGGCTGCGAATCGTCAACCGGAGAGGCAGAACGTTGACTGCCATGGCCGGCGTCTTGAGTGCCGTGCGGCCTACGCGCGCCATGAGTGGCATCGCGATGACAACATCCGTCTCGCCGAGCAGTCGGTGGAGAAACGCGCCGTAGCAGGCGATCAGTGCCTCGGCCCACGTTGTTCCCGTCGCGTCTGCCACCTCTTTGAGGCAGCTGAGGGCGTCGGCGGTAATGACCTCGCGAACCTGGATCGTTCGTTCCGCCGGACCGGTGACCTGCTGGCCGCGTCCGTCCAACGCGGGCAACGGCGTCAGGACATCACGCCAGTAGTCACGATCTTCCGCGAACTGCTCGCCAGCCCGGTACGCCTCGTCCTCGCTGACCAGATCTGTCATAGAACCGAATCGCGTTGGCGCGACCTCGGTTCCCTTCTTCGCGGCCGTGTAGTGCGCGGCGACTCGGCGCGAAATCATTGCTGCGCTGTATCCGTCGACGATCAGGTGGTGATAGAGCTGAATGCACCAGATCTCGCGATCGGAGAGCCTGATCAGCGAGTAGGTGTACAGCGGACGCTCCACCATCAGGCGGCAGTACTCGGACGCCCGGCTGCGCTCGGCGTCGACCAGTGCGTGCGCCACGGCTACGGGATCGCGCTCGTCACGGACGTCGGTGATCGGGATGATGCCAACCGGCTCGTCGGAGATGTACTGACGCGGGCCGTCCGCCGTCTCGATCATCCGCAGCCGCATGGTTTCGGCTTCACCGATCGTCGCCGTGATGGCGGCTGTCAGCAGTTCGGTGTCGATCGGTTCGTCGCCCGAGATTTCGAGCACCTCACCGACGAGGTAGCTCCGAGATTCGGGATCAAGCCTCTGTGCGTTCCAAATCCCGAGTTGAGCTCCTGTGAGAGCAAACGTAGCTTCGCTCGCCGCTCCGGAGTTCGAACCTGGAAGAACGCTCACACTGATCCCCTCGTCTGTGGACACACGTCACCCAAGGGTGACCTAACGTCGTTTTGGGTAGCCTAAACTAAATGTCAATGAATCGGGGAATCCGCCTCGCCGGTGACCCGAGAACCGACGGCTCCCGACGCGTCAATCAGAGGACACGCGCTTCTACAACCGCTTGCGGGACAGTCTCTTTCGTGAATCGAAACGAGAAAGTGAAGGCTAGTCCATCAGCGTTGCCGCGACGGTTCCGCCCAGTTCATAACAACCATCGCGGACAGATTTGTCCACGCTCACAGTCACTTCGAGCGGATCCGCCACCGCGACCAATCCGAGCCCGGTGGCGAGTTTGCGCACCGAGGACACTGCACCGGCAGTGTCGTTGTTGCCGTGAACCCACAGGCCGTACGGTCGATCCGAAACCGCGCCGAGGCATTGGTAGTACGTGGTGTCGAAGAAGTATTTCAGCGCGCCCGACATGTAACCGAAATTGGCGGTGGTTCCGAAAAGATAGCCGTCAGCAGCGAGGACGTCGGGCACCGTCGCCGCCAACGCCGGCATCACCTTCACCTCGACGCCCTCGATCTCGGGATCGCGAGCCCCGGCCAGGACTGCATCCAACAATTCGTGGGTTGTCGGCGAGGGCGAGTGGTGAACCACCAACAGAGTCTTCACACATCTGACAATACGGCGACGGGTGGCGCACCCGTCGCCGTTCACGCCTACGCCGAAACGGTTTCCGCGCTCATCGCCTTGACCAGGTCGTCGGTTCGGGTGACCGAGGCGCAGCGCCCGGCCGCGTACTCGAGCGCACCGACATGCTCGTCCAGGGAGAAGTCGGCTACCGCGTCGCCCACGAAGAAGATCTGCACGTCTTGCATGAACCCGTCCAAAGCGGTAGTCAGGCAACCGATGTGGGCATAGATTCCGGTGATGATCAGCTGGTCACGCCCACTCTCGCGCAGCCGCTCACGCAGATCCGTCTTGATGAAGGCGCTGTAGCGCCATTTTGTGAGCATCACGTCGTCCGAATGCGGAGCCAACTCGGCGATCACGTCGGTGTGAGCGGGATCTGCCTTCAGACCCGGTCCCCAGAAATCCGACAGCAACGCACGCTCCTCGGGATCCTGATCACCGGGTTGCGCGGTGTAGACGATCGGGATTCCGGCAGCTCGCGCCGACGAACGAAGCCGGTCGATGTTCGGAACCACGGTTTGGAGCGGGTCGACGCTTCGGTCGTACGCGTTCACGAAATATTCCTGCATGTCGTGCAGAAGCAACACCGCTCGGGAAGGATCGAGAGTCCAGTCGACCCGATTTTGCGGAAACTCGGTGGGCATCTCGTATCGCACTGCTGTGGGTAGCGCCATGATGAATCTCCTCGAAAATGTGGGGGTGGGAACCGATCAACTCGACAGAGTCTGTGCGGCAATCGATTCGCTGAGAACACGGCGCAAGGCCGCCTTGCTGGTCTTTCCGACGCCGGTGACGGGGAACTCGGTCACGAACTCCACTCGATCCGGAACCTTGTACGCCGCAACGCCTCGGCCTCGTATGTATCGCTTGATCTCGCCGACGGTCGGGGCATCTCCGGAAATCACCAGAACAGCACAGGTTCGTTCGCCCAGGTACTCGTCGGGAACGGCGACGACGGCCGCATCGTGGACAGCCGGATGCGAGAGCAGGTGGTTCTCGATCTCCTCGGCCGCAACCTTCTCACCGCCGCGGTTGATCTGGTCTTTTGCGCGCCCCTCGACTATCAGATGTCCTGAATCGGTGACGCTGACCAGATCGCCGGTGCGATAGAAACCTTCGGCGTCGAAGACCTCGGCATTGTGCGCATCCGCCCGGTAATAGCCGCGGATCGTGTACGGACCCCGAGTCAGTAAGTGCCCCGTGGTTCCGGGCGCGACGAGCGCGCCTTCGTCGTCGACCACACGAACCTCGTCGTCGGGTGAAATGGGCCGGCCCTGAGTGCTGACGATCAATTCTTGCGTGTCGTCGAGGCGGGTGTAGTTGACCAGCCCCTCGGCCATCCCGAACACCTGCTGGAGGGTGCAGCCCAACTCCGTGGGTACGCGTGCAGCGGCTTCGGCGCTGAACTTCGCTCCGCCGACGCCGAGAACCCGCAAGCTCGACAGATCGTGATCTGCCTTACTGGGGGCGGCCATCCAGGCCAACGCGATCGGTGGAACCAAGGAAGCGTGCGTGACTCGCTCTGATTCGATCAGACCGAAAGCTGTGGAGGGCATGGTGTCCGGCGCCAGAACCACGGAGCCGCCCGCGTGGAGAACGCCCAGGATGCCCGGCGAACTCATCGGAAAATTATGCGCTGCAGGAAGAACCACCAACATGCGCGTCGAGTCGTCGACGCCACAGATCGGGTTGGACGCTCGCACCGAGTAGAGGTAGTCGGCGTGCGTTCGCGGAATCAGCTTCGGAACACCGGTCGTGCCACCGGAAAGCTGAAGAAAGGCGACCGACAACGGATCGACGTCGGCAAGAACGGGAACCTCGTATCCGCGCAGCGAATCGAAACCGACAAACTCTTCGGGGTCACCGGCCACGATCACAACAGGCGGAGTCTCGAGGCCTTCGTTCACCTCACGCGCCAGCGCGCGGTAGTCGAACCCGCCATGACGGTCGGCGACGATATAGGCAGCGACATCAGCGAACTGGCAGAAGTATCCGATTTCGGTTCGGCGATGCGCCGGCAACCCGAATACCGGCAGGGCGCCGAGCTTCAACACACCGAACAATGCTTCGACGTATTCCACGATGTTCGGCAGCTGCAGAAGCACCCGGTCACCGGCGCGAACACCCAAGCCGGACAGGCCTCCGGCCACGGCCGAGCTGCGACGATCGAGGTCGGAATACGTCAGCCGTGTCTGTGTGCCAAAGGCATCGCTGCCGACCACCGCTTCGTTGTCGGGATGCCGTGCGGCCGCGGCCGTGACGAATCCGGCCAGCGTCTCGTCAGTCCAATAGCCTCGTTCCCGATAATACGTCACCAAATCGGGTGGATACTGTGCGACGGGTGCCAAGGGCTCGCGAGCGATCCTCGAGGTCATGCAAGTGACTCCTGTTCGAAAGTACTGTCAGCAAATACGTCTCACGCTTTGAGCGTCGCTCCACCGTCGACGTACAGCGCCTGCATGGTGATGTGGGCCGCCCGGTCGGACAGCAGGAAGTGCACCGAGTCCGCGATATCGTCTGCGGTGGCCAGTTTTCCGAGCGGAATACCCAGGCGATAGCTCGCCAGATTGCCTTCGATGACCGCGTCGGCACCCGAATCGTCGGAAGGGTCCGACCACAGTGACCGCTGCATCGCTGTGTCGGTGGATCCCGGAGCGACCACGTTGACACGAATGCCGTCAGTAGCCAGCTCCAGTCCAGCGGTTCGAACCAACATGGTGGCAGCAGCTTTGGACGAACCGTAAGCACCCATCCCGATACGTGGGACACCGGCCGCGTTCGACGAGACGACCACGATCGCCCCGGCCCGACGGCGACGCATTTCCAGTCCCACGCTTTGCAGCACGTTCAGCAATCCGAAGACGTTGACGCCGAATATCTTCCGCCACTGGTCCGGATCGGAGTCCAGCACCGATCCGGTGTCGAGAATTCCGGCGACGTGCGCGAGCGCGTCGATCCGGCCGAACGTGTCCATCGTCGAGGCCACTGCAGCGTCGACTGCCTGCCGATCGGTCACGTCCACGACGTGACTCTCGATATCGGCGCCTTCGACGATTGTTTCTGCCAATTCCGCAGTTACCCGCTTCAATTCGACGTCGTCGCGATCGAGCAACGCCAGCGAATACCCGTCGCGCGCAAGCGTGCGGGCTACTGCGGCGCCGATCCCCGCCGCAGCACCGGTGACCACGGCGATTCGGCGCTCGCTCACTGCGGGCACAGGACCTGAACCCAGGCATTGATCGTGGGCTCTTCTGCCAACTCCGCGAAGTCGGCATCCGCGCCCGCTCCCCGCCACCGTTCGACGAGCGTCATCAAGCGAACCGAGTCAAGGCCTTCGTCACCCAGGTCCGCGTCGTCGCCGAGTTGTTCTGCCCTCATCGACAGAACCTCGGCGACGTCGCGCACGATCTGGTCACGGTCCACGGTGTTGCTCATCGGTCTCCTCGAGTAGTGGTCGACGCGCTCAGATCGAGCCAACCCAACCTCGTGTCGACCCCGTCCGCACGCCTTGACTTTAGGCCAGCCTAACCATAACGGTACGGAAGTACACAACCCGGACGCTCGCAACACAAATTCACCCAAACTAAGGCTAGCCTCAACATAACAAGCAATCTGTCGAACTGGAAGGGTGTCCATGTCAGCACTCGCCGAAGTCTCCGAATTCCCGTTGCGCAACAACCGGACTGACGATGAAACGGACTCCGTTTTCCTGCTCTCACGTAGGCAAACGTCGATCCGCACTTCGGGAGTAGTCGAAGAATTCGACTCGGCCTTCGACGCTGCCGAAGCCCTCAAGACCGGGCGCATCGACTCGGTCGTCGGCGCCCTGCCGTTCTCCCCGGAGACGCCGTCCGCGCTCACCGCGCCACTGAGTTTCACACGAGTCCGCGGTGATCTATATCACTCGAACATCCCGTCATTACCCACTTCGCGGGTAGCCGGATTCGAACCCAGCCCGCAGATCCACACCGACAGGGTCCGCGGAGCCATCGAACGACTTCGAGCAGGCGAACTCGACAAAGTTGTCCTCGCACGCTCCCTGACCATCGAGGCCGAGTCCACGATCTTCCCCGCCGCTCTGGCCGAGAAACTGATTGCACTCGATCACGCGCACAACGGTTTCTGCGTCGACCTGTCCCCCGCCGGAGGAAAGTACCGCGGGCGTTCGCTGGTCGGTTCGACGCCCGAGGTTCTGATCGAAAGGCGAGGCGGCGTCGTCACCTGCCACCCGCTGGCGGGCTCGATTGCACGCCATCCGAATTCGGATCAGGACGAGGCGAATGCCGAGCAACTCCGCGCGTCGACCAAAGATCTGGCCGAACACGCGTTTGTCGTCGACTCCATCAGCGCGATACTCGGACCACTGTGCACGTCCTTCAATGCACCCAGCGCACCGGAAATCCTTCGGACACCGCAACTGTGGCATCTCGGGACCAAGATCGAAGGTGTCCTGATCGACCCGAGCCTGACCTCGCTCGAACTCGCAATGGCGCTGCATCCGACTCCCGCTGTCTGCGGCACACCGACGGTCGCCGCACGCGAGCACATCACCGCAACCGAAGCCGATCGTGGGTTCTATGCCGGTGCCGTGGGCTGGTGCGACCGGACTGGAGACGGCGAGTGGATGGTAGCTATTCGTTGCGCCGAGATCGCAGCAGACGGCCTCTCGGCGCGGGCCTACGCCGGCGGCGGCATCGTCGCTACTTCCGACCCGGAAATCGAATTGAGAGAGACCAGTACAAAATTCCGCACGCTACTCAGTGCGTTCGACCTCGCTGAACATCATCTCTGACAGGGCGTCACTTCTTCGAGGTGTTCAGGGCAATCGCGGCGTGAACGAGTGCCTTGAACGCCTTTTCGTCGACGGCTTGGCCCTCGTGGAAATCGATCGCCCGTCGCGTATTGCCCTCGAGGCTGGAGTTGAAGAGTCCTGAAGCGTCGTCGAGTGATGCGCCTTTGGCAAAGGTCACCTTCACTGCGCTCTTGTAAGTCTCACCGGTACAGATCATTCCGGCGTGGTACCACACGGGAACACCTCGCCACTTCCATTCCTCCACCACATCCGGATCCACTTCTTTGATCAGAGTTCGTATCCGGGCGAGCATCTCGCCCTGCCAGTCTCCGAGTTCCTCGATTCGCTTGTCGATCAACCGAGACGGGGAATCTGCGCCTTGCTTGTCGGACTCACTCTTCGCCATCGCTTCGTCACTTCCTGCTCGTCGCCGCCGATCTCCGGTGAGTCGAGTATCCCCTCCTGCACGCGGATTCACTCGGTGAATCACTGACGCATCACGGCGTCTCGGCAGATGCGATTTCTTGCAGTTTCGGTCAAAGTGAGACGGACGTCCAGTATTCTCTGGGTACTAAGTCCCGATTCTTCGGCCTGGAGGACTGCATCGTGATCTGGAATCGACCGCTCACCCACTCAGTCGCTTGGGCTGCCGGATCGGTTGTTCTCGCCGCCGCGATTGTCGGCGTTCACACCGTTCCTGCGGCGGCGCAACAGGCCCGCGTCTTCGACGTACTGTGCACACCCACCGATGCAGGCCTTTCCGAGCTGTCCGGACTCACCGTCACCGCGGCCGGGATGTACGCAATCGGCGACAGCGGCTCCGACGATCGGGTCGCCGAACTCGATTCGAACTGCCACGTGCAGCGCTGGATCAGCGTGGGCACCCCTCGTGTCGACGTCGAGGATCTGTCGTCGACTCCCGACGGCCATCTGTGGCTGGCAGACATCGGCGACAACAACGCGGTACGAACGTCGGTCGGGCTGATCGAACTCGATCCGGCTTCAGGTGCGGCGACCTCCTACCCCCTGGTCTATCCCGACGGCGCGCACGACGCCGAGACACTACTGATCCAGAGCGACGGGGTTCCCGTCATCGTCACCAAGGACTACCTAGGTGCAAGCGTGGTCTACACAACCGCTGAGCGACAGCAGGTTCAGGATCTGAGTACGGGCTCGCCGACCATGTTGGCCAAAGTAGGTCAGCTCAGATTTACTCCCACCCTCACACCCGGTGGGCCCGTTCCCCACGCCGGAACGATGGCTGTCACCGGCGGCGCCGTGAGCAAGGACGGCACGGTGGTAGCGCTCCGCACGTATACCGACGCTTACCTGTACGCAGCTCCCGACGGCGATATCGTGAAAGCGTTGAACACCAACCCGATTCGCGTCCCCCTTCCCGACGAGCCACAAGGTGAGGCGATCGCGTTCGACGCTGCCGGTGATCTGATCAGTGGCTCCGAGGCATACCGAGGGCCATTACCACCAATCCGAATTCTTCGCGGCGCCAGCGACATCGCACTGTCGGGCGGAGCGAGCGGCTCTCTCGGGTCGTAGTCGATTCGCGTCCCCGGGAAAGCGGACAGGCGCCGCTATCATGGCCGAGTGAACAAACAACTTCGAGCGACAGTGGTGGTCTCGGCAGTTCTCGCACTGGCTTCGTGTGCGAATTCCCTCGAAGGATCACCGCGCCCGGATGCGTTTGTTCCGAGCATCGACAACCCGGATCCGTCCGAAGCCATCGACGGAGTTGTCACGGTCGACTACCCAGCAGCCCAACACGTACGCCCGAACGAACGCGTGGCGTACACATATTCACCGCCCTTCGGAGGCCGTCATGACTCGGTCTGGGCAAACTGCACCGGAGTTGTTTATCCACAAGCGATTCGGACCGAGAATGCGGTCCATTCTCTCGAGCACGGGGCCGTGTGGATCACGTACAACCCCGACCTCGTCTCGAGCGAGGATCAGGCTCGCTTGGCACAGCGAGTCGAGGGCATGAGCTACACGTTGATGTCGCCGTATCCGACCCTGGATTCGCCGATCTCGCTGCAGTCGTGGGGCCGTCAGCTCAAGCTCGACAACGCCGCGGACGCGCGCATCGATCAGTTCGTCTCGGCTCTGCGCGTCAACCCGAACACGTATCCCGAAGTGGGCGCGACCTGTTCGGTGCCGGTGACGAGCTTCGACCCGAACAACCCGCCGCCATTCGACCCCACCACTCCGGATCCGTCATCTCCCACAACCGTTCCGGAGCGGTAGCGTCTCAGCAGGCCCCGCTTCGCGGCGTAGACACCTACTTGCCTCGTGAACGGCGTTCCAGTTCGACTGCCCGTCGCATGGTTTCCCGAGCCCGGCTTCGGTCACCGGCATAGTCGTAGGCGCGAGCGAGTCGGAAGTTCTGCTTCCAGTTGTCCGGGTCTGCTTCCCAGTCGACCTTGATCTGGGCGAACAACTCGTCGGCGGCCGCTCGCTCGATCCGGCCCGAAGGCAATTTCGGAAGCGCAGACGCATCGACAGCGAGGCCCTCGTCGTGAATCTGCTGCGCGAGGCGCTGGTGCGTGAAGCCGGCACGGAGCGTGGCGATGACGAGCCACAGCCCCAGGAACGGCAGGATCAGCACGCCGATCCCGAGACCGATCGCGGCGCCGCCACCGTCCTGGATGAGCTGGATTCCGCGCTGGCCGAGCAGCACGAAGTACACCGCGAGCGCGATGCAAATCGCGACGATCAGTGCGACGGTGCGGGTGGTCTTGTTCATAGATCGAGAAAGGAATCGATACCGACCGTCAGACCCGGACGCGAGCCGATCTGGCGGACACCGAGCAGAACGCCCGGCGCGAACGAATTCCGGTCGATCGAGTCGTGGCGAATGGTCAGTGTCTCGCCCTGAGTTCCGAGAATCACTTCCTGATGCGCGACCAGTCCGGCCATCCGCACGGAGTGAACCCGGACGCCGTCGACGTCCGCTCCGCGCGCACCCTCGAGCTCGGTCGTGGTGGCGTCAGGGCTGCGTCCGACGCCTGCTTCCGCGCGAGCCTCGGCGATCATGGCGGCCGTTCGGTATGCGGTGCCCGAGGGAGCATCTGCCTTGTTGGGGTGATGGAGTTCGATGACCTCGACGGAATCGAAGAAGCGCGCCGCGGCAGCCGAGAAGCGCATCAACAGCACAGCACCGATGGCGAAGTTCGGGGCGATCAGAACACCCGTTGCCGGCTGGGCGTCGAGCCAGGACTGAACAGTCGCAAGCCTGGACTCGTCGAAACCGGTGGTGCCGATCACTGCATGAATTCCGTTGGCCACGAGGAATTCCAGATTTCCCATGACGACGTCGGGGTGCGTGAAATCGACCACTACCTGAGTGCGGGTGTCGACAAACGTCTCGATGCGATCACCGGTGTCGACCTGAGCGACGAGTTCCAGATCGGGAGCAGCTTCCACTGCCTCGCAGATCGCTCGACCGACCTTGCCCTTGGCTCCCAGAACCCCGACCCTGATGGGTGCTGCACTCACGTCTTCCACGCTCCGTCCGATGCATTGTTTGAGGTGAAGCCTACGCAATCACCCCGATGCGCTCACCATCAGTCGGGCGGGAGTTATGTCACCACTGGCACACTGGACGTAGTGAGCAACCGTCCGCAAGTCCGCGAAACCGGCAACCTTCGACCACTCGAGTTGGCAACGGGTGCCGTCATGGCCGGATTCACGGTCGCGTTGTCCGTCATTGCCACGGTCATCCCCATGGCCAGCGCCCTCAACCTCGTGGCCGCCGTTCCGATGGGAATTGTTGCCCAGCGCTTCCGAGTCCGCGCCGTGACGACGGCCGGTATCTCGGCCACGGCAGTCGCCTTTGTCGCGGCGGGTTCGGGATCTGCGGCGGCGGTCGCATTGAGCGCTCTCCTCGGCGGAATCATCGGTACGGTCAAGCGGCGCGGTCTCGGCTTCGTCTCCGCATTGCTGTCGTCATTGGTCATTGGGCCCGCGCTGGCGTTGTTCTCCATAGTCCTGTTGCTTGTTCTCGCTCCGCTGCGCACCTTGTTGTTGACCTCGCTCGAGAACACCGCGTTGGGCGTGGCCGAGATCTTGAAGCGTGCCCCCACACTGGTCGGCGCAGCCGAATGGATCGAGAACAGCATCGGCTCGATCATCGACTACTGGTGGTTGTGGATCGGCGTGTCCATCATCTCCGGAATCGTCCTCAGTACCGTCGTCTCCTATTTCGTCCTCGGCGCCGTCCTCGACCGATTGGCTGCACTCCCTTCGGCCGACCCGCTCCAGACAGCACCCGACGACCGTCCGATCGATCCTCTGCCGGTCACTTTCGATCACGTGGGCTTCACCTATCCGGGTGCAACGACACCGGCCCTCGTCGACGTCAACTTCACCGTGCGACGAGGAGAGTTCGTCACCGTCGTCGGCCACAACGGCTCGGGCAAGTCCACACTCACCCGGTTGCTCGCCGGTCGCGCGCCGACTGTCGGGACGCTGACGAGACCCGGGTCCGCCGGTCTCGGCCGACACGGCGGAACCGCCGTCGTCCTCCAACGACCCGAAAGCCAGATCCTCGGAACCCGCGTCGCGGACGACGTCGTCTGGGGGCTCCCCCCCGAGTCGCATCCCGACGTCGATGCACTGCTGGCCGAGGTGGGACTCGCGGGCATGGGTATGCGTGAGACCTCCGGGCTGTCCGGTGGCGAGATGCAACGTCTGGCTGTTGCAGCCGCGCTGGCGCGGCGCCCCGCTCTGCTGATCGCGGACGAAGCCACCGCGATGGTCGATCAGGCCGGCCGGGAGGAATTGGTCTCGCTCCTTGCCGAACTTCCGCGACGCCACCCGATGGCCGTGGTACTGGTCACCCATCACCACGCCGACACCCGCAACGCAGATCGGGTGATTCAACTACAACGCGGACGGCAGATCGATCACCAACCCGGTTGGATGACGTCGACGTTCGGGGGTCCGCCGTCTGCGCCGTGGCCGGTCAGCACTCGAGCTGTCCTCCAACTCACCGATGTCACCCACACGTACAACGACCGGACTCCGTGGTCGCGGCGCGCCTTGTCGGACGTCAACCTCACAATCGGCGACGGCGACGGGCTGCTGGTTCTGGGCGGCAACGGTTCCGGTAAATCGACTCTGGCCTGGATCATGGCGGGCTTGATCGCACCGAGCAAGGGAACCGCAGTCTTCGACGGCAAACCCGTCTCACGCCAACTCGGCACCGTCGGTCTCACGTTCCAGCATTCGCGACTGCAGCTGCAACGCCGAACCGTCGCCGAAGACATCGAGGCCGCCGGAGGTCCGGAGATCGGATCGGTGCAAGTCTCGTGGGCGCTCGACGCCGTCGGACTCGACCGTCACATCGCCGGCCGCCGCATCGACGAGTTGAGCGGCGGACAGATGCGACGCGTAGTCCTGGCCGGTCTCCTCGTGCGCCAACCGCGGGTACTCATCCTCGACGAACCGCTGGCCGGTCTCGATCCACCCGGTCGACACGAAATCCTGAACGTACTCAGGTGGATTCGTCGAAACGGAACCGCAGTAGTCGTCATCTCCCACGATGTCGACGGCATGGACGCCGTGTGCAGCAGAACAATTCGACTGTCGGAGGGTCGCATCCTCGACCCTGCCGCCAGCAGCGCCTTGGAAGGATCGACGACGTGACAACACTTCTGCGCGAAGTCCCGACTTCATCGCCGATCCACCGATTGTGGGCCGGAACGAAGATCGTTGCCGTCGTTCTCGTCAGCATCGTGGTCGTGACCGCTCCGTCCTGGCCGGCGATCGGCGTCGTACTCGGATTGTTGTTGCTGACCGCGGTGATCGGACGCATCCCCCCGACTGCAGTTCCGCGACCTCCGTGGTGGTTGTGGGCGCTGATCCTGCTCGGCGCGTTGATCAATCTTCCGATCGGCCTCGACGCAGTCTTCATCTACCTGCAAGCTGTGACGTTCGGTCTTGTATTGCTCTGCGTCTCACTGATGTTGGCATGGACCACGTCGATGAGCGATGTGGCGCCGGCACTGGCAACGCTCGGTAGACCGCTACGATTCCTCAAGATCCCGGTCGACGAGTGGGCGATCGCGACGGCTCTCTGCATTCGTTCACTTCCGCTCTTGATCGACGAGATTCTCACCCTGGTGGCGGCGCGACGACTACGCCCGAAAGCTGTGGTGAACAGCGCTGCCGACAATTCGATAGTCGATCTGATCACCACGACCATGTCGGTGGCAATTCGGCGCTCTGCCGAGATGGGTGAAGCGATCTCCGCTCGCGGGGGCACCGGTTTGATCGCGGCGTACCCCAAGCGCCCTCAGCTCGCCGACCTGTTCGCACTGACCGTCGTCATCGCCGCGTGCGTCAGCGCGGTTGTTTTGACTCTGGTTCTGCGCTGATCGGGTCACCGCTGACAGAATTTCCCTGGGCGATGATCGCAGAACCCATCCAGCGCCGTAGGTATCGCCGCAGTTCCTCGTCGCTCCGCTTCGGGTCGCCGGGCGCGAGGAAAAACGACTGCATCGTCCGCAGGACGTATTCGACCAGTTCCTGAAGTGATGCGTCGTCGTATCCGAAACGCACCCAGTCCACGTCGAAGCGGGTGATCATCGCCATTCCGAAGGCCTGCGCCTCCTGAGAGGTCAGACCTTCGGGATGAAGACTCGAATTCGTGCTGGTGAGCAGAATGCCGAGATGGGGCGTTCGGTGGACCTGGGTCAGGGTGTAGACGACACCCTCGGTCATCGCCTCGACGGGGTCTTCGATGCCGCTCACGTGTGTGGTGAGCCGATCGAGGTAGCCGTCGACCGACGCGATTGCAGCTGCCCGCATCAGAGCGTCGGCGCTGGGAAAGTATCGATACACGGTCTGCCGGATCACGCCCAGTGACTCGGCGACGTCGCCGATGCTGATTTCCGAACTCGTCCGTGCGATCAACTCGACCGCGGCCTCGACAATGCGACGAGACGCATCTTCGTCACTGTCCGGTGGATTGCCGCCCCACCCACGCCTTCGTGCCACTGCCCACTTCCTCGCTCGAACGAGGCTCGAACCATGTCTTTGCGCTCGAAGTCCAAGAGCCACAGGCTAACACAGGCAGGTTTTGCATCTGCGCCCCTCGAATTCACTCCCCTCGCGAAAGTGAACATACAACTGCACACCAATATGTATGATTACCGCCACACGTGGCTTCCAGTGCCAGAGCGGCCACCTGACCAGCCCCTCCGAAAGACGAGGTTCGACAAGTGACCAACCTTCAACCCCGAAAAATGGACTTCGGATTCGAGGATCAGGACGTTCCCTTCCTGTGGAACCCGGAGAATCCGGCCTGGTCGAGCATGTCCAACGCGGTCTCGTTCCTGGCCATCGGTTTCGAGAAGATGATCGTGAAGATGATCATGCAGACCAAGTCGCGGATCAGCGATCCTGAAGTGGCCGAGGAAGCCGTGGCGTTCATGCGTCAGGAAGGCCATCACTCGACCGCGCACCGCCAGCATGTGAAGGCTCTGATCAGGCGCTACCCCGGACTACAGAACACGCTCGACGCTGTGATCGGTGAATTCGATCTACTGACCGAGGCGACCTCGCTGAACTACCGGCTTGCATACACCGCGGACCTGGAGGCGACCTTCACTCCGGTGTTCAAACTGATGCTCGACAACGAGGCGACCTTGTTCCGTCCGGGAGACGACCGCGTCGCGTCGCTGTTCATCTGGCACTTCGTCGAGGAGGTCGAGCATCGCAGCTCGGCACTGATCATCTTCAATTCCGTTGTCGGAAGCGAGCTTTACCGGATGCGAATGGCGCCGTCGATCTTCGCACACGTCATGAAGGTGATTCGTATCGCCTGCGCAGGCTTCAACCAGCACGTTCCGCTCTCCGAGCGGCAAGTCGACTCACTGTCGATGTTCGCCACCCACCGCACCAAGCAGAAGATTCTGACGTCGTTCGCTCCGTATCTGACCAAGGGCACGATGCCTCGCGCCTTCGATCACCTTCAACTCGGAGAACAACTCGTCGCACTCGGCGGTGTCTTCCGCAGCCAGATGCCCAATCACAACCCGGACCACGAGAAACTCCCCGCACTCGCCGACCAGTGGTTCAAGCGTTACGACGACGGCTACGACTGCACACGCTGGTACACCGCCGAATCTCAGGCACAAGCCGAGTCGATCACGTCAGGGGCCAACTGATGGCAGAACACTGCTCCCCCACGTTCTCCCAGCTCGCAACAGAACTCGGTTTCTCCTGTCAGGAAGCAGGTGGACTCGTCGAGTTCCGTAACCCGGCGGCGCTGGAGAACTGGACCCTGCCCGTCCTCGAATGGACCATCATCGTCGGCTCGGTGCTCGCACTGGTCCTGGCGATCGTGCGGTTGCGCCGCAACGGCGACCCCACCAATCTGGTTCTCTGGTTCGGCGCCACCGCCTACCTGTTCATCATCGAGCCTCCGCTGTACTTCCCGGCGGCGTTCGGCATCGAAGAACAAGTGGACACGATGTTCGCGCACAACGTGTTCACCGTCGACTTCATGTGGGGTCGACTGCCGCTGTACATCGTTGCCATCTATCCACTGATGGCGACGTTGGCCTTCGAAATAGTCAGAATGCTCGGCGTTTTCCGCAAATACGGTCCACTACTGGGCGCTGTCTGCGTCGGCTTCGTCCACCATGCGTTCTACGAAATCTTCGACCACCTGGGGCCCCAGTTGCGGTGGTGGGAGTGGTCGACGTCGAACCCGATCAACCAACCCATGTTCGACGCGGTTCCACTTCCCAGCGTGGTCGTCTTCGCCGCGCTGTGGCCGATGTCGTTGGCATTCTGCGTCCAGTACTTCGTCGGACGGCACGTCGATGCCGGCAAGCACTTCTCCGGACTTCAATTGGTATGGCGCACCATCGTGATCGGCCTGCTGGCCTCGCTGGGTACGTTCATTCTCCCGCTCCCGGCGACGGTCTTCGGTATGGGAAGCGACACTGTCCGCGGGTTCCTCTACGCCGCTGAACTTGCAGTCCTCACAGTGGTCGCGATCGTGGTTCTCGTCCGCCAATGGACGCACCTGCGCTCGGCAGAATCGAACACTCCTGCACACACCAACAGGTTCGTGCAGATCTACAGCGTGGTGTACCTGGTTGTCATGGCCGTCCTGTGGGCGAGTGCGCTTCCCGACTTCTTCGACGCGGTCGACGGTTCCACCAGCGCTGGAGATCCCATCGGGAACCTCTGGTACACAGTGGCGTGCTTCGTCATCGCAATCCTGTGCGTGAGCGCAACTTTCACCATTCCGAAGCGGAACTCCGGGACGGCCGACGCCGAGCTCCTCGGGGCAAACTCAGCGACTCCGGCTACCTAGGCGACCGGGACGAGACCGCTCGGGTCTCGTCCCGGTTTCTCGGTTTCACGGGACGCGGTGAGTCCACTCTTCGGTTCTGAACTTCGTGTCCACCAGCTTGCGCGCCTGCTCCAACTCCGAGTCCGTGTAATCGCTGTCGTGGGTGTCGTATTGACCTCGGAAGTGCTGCGCAAACGACTCCAGGATTGCTGCACGCGTCATTCCGGTCTGCGAACGCAGCGGATCGACGCGCTTGGCCGCACTCTTGGTTCCCTTGTCCGACATCTTCTCTCGTCCGATTCGCAACACCTGCGTCATCTTCTCAGCGTCGATGTCGTAGGCCATGGTCACGTGATGGAGCACAGTGCCGGACGCGAATCGCTTCTGAGCGGCGCCGGCGATCTTGCCCTTGTCCGAGGCGATGTCGTTGAGCGGCACATACCGAGCGTTGATACCGACCTCGGCAAGCGCTCCCATGACCCACTGATCGAGAAACGCGTAGGACTGCTCGAAACTCAAACCCTCGACCAATGACGCCGGTACTGCCAACGAGTACGTGATGCAGTTGCCCGGTTCCATGAACATCGCGCCGCCACCGGAGATTCGGCGCACCACCCCGATGCCGTACCGCGCAGCCGCCTCGGAGTCGACCTCGTTACGCACGGACTGGAACGATCCGATCACGACCAAGGGCGAGTCCCAGTCCCAGAAACGCAATGTCGGCGGACGCTCACCCGATGCGACCTCACGCGCGATGACCTCGTCCAGCGCGACGTGCATCGCGGGATCGAGAACCACCGGCGGGATGAGGTCGAAGGTGTGATCCGCCCAGCTCGTGGCGTGGCCGAGTGCGCGCCGGATCGCGATACCGACCGACTGCGGCGTGAAGCCGATCATCGAGACGGACTCGTCGAGCGCAGTGGAGATGGCATGCGCCAACTGTTCTGCATCCGAGTCGGCGGGCATTCCGCGCAACGCCGCGTTGATGTCGTCGAGCGCGCTGTCGGGCTCGAGGAAGAAGTCCCCCGAGACTGCGACTTCGGACAGCCGACCGTCCGCCACCTCGACGTCGACCGCGACCAGTTTTCCACCAGGAACCTTGTACTCTCCACGCATCCGTCCAGCCTATCCCTGCGGGATTCTCTGCGGTGAGCGCCGTCGAAGATCACACCGCGCGCGCAGTGCGCATCTGTTCGGAAGGCAGGGCGACCAAGTAACCACGCCCGTAAGTCGCTGCGGGGCTGCACAATCGCGCGGACGGGACCGCACGTGTCGACCCCTGGCAATTTGGCCGAGCAACGGCCCTGCTTCTGCCGACAGGCGAGATGATCTCTGTGGTGGGAGGATTGCCGCAACGAGCCAACTCCCTGGCGAGCCACAACGGAGGTAGACATGAAGGTCCCGGCGTTCCACTCGACGGTTCCTTCGGATCTCGACGTCTATCACGACAACGAAAGCTGCATTTTGGCCGCGCGCATCGCAGTGTCCCATCGTGCGCCCGGAGTCGACGGCCGACCGTGGTGCACTGCGTGTGCGTCTTTGGACTGACGAGCGACCACCAGCTCACTCACACCCACGTCGCCGATTCGGGGACAACCCCGTTGGCCCGAGCATTCGCATCGATGACAGCGCGGAGCCACACTGTCAGACCGGTCTCGACCTGCTCGTAGAACGCGGTGAATCCCGGATCGGCCACGTACATCCGTCCCAGACACACCTGCATCGAATGTGTGCAGTCGAAGTAAACCCCGATCGACGCTCGGTGCCGTTCTGCCAGCAAATTCGCCTCGGCGCTTCCCGGTTCGACACCGGATCGGCAGGCCAGCGCCAGATCTTCGTTGAGCGTCTCGACGCAGTCGGCGATCTTCTGCCAATCCTCAGCGGTCCTACCCGCCGACCGTTCCGCGTGCTGCGCCCACTGCGCGCTGTCACCCCAACGCTCGTGCGCCTCCGGCCCCCATGACGGCTGCCAGTGTCGGCCGAAGATCGACACCTGCTCGTGTGCCGGCAACAGCACACCCGACTTCCTGGCATCGATGATGCGATCCAAGGACTCGCCCAGTTCCTCCAAGTCGGCTATCCGTTGCCGCAACTCGGCGCGCTGCCCACGCAGCGTCTCGTCCACGTGGGCTGCGGGCGCATCGAGCAATATCCTGATCTCGTCGAGCGACAAACCCACGTCTCGGTAGACAAGCACCCGGCCGATGCGGCCGAGGTCCGCGTCGGTGTACAGCCGGTAGCCCCCGTCACTGCGCCCGGACGGACGCACCAAACCGATTGCGTCCCAATGATGGAGGGTACGTACGGTTATGCCTAGTCGTGATGCGGCAGCACCGACAGTGAGAGCACTGTCTGCCTCGTCTCCGAAGAGTTGGTCCGTCACGTGATCCAGTCTGACAGACGCGGTTCGGGAGGCCACAGCGTCAGACCTCGGTTCAGTCGACGGGTCCGTCAATTCCCATGCCTCGCAGATGCTCGGCCTCGGCACTGTTCGGGTCGTACGGACGAGCGGCCGTCATGATCACACGCGCGTTCTCCGGTGTCACGATCTCCAACTCCAGTGAATTCCACGGCTTCAGGTCTGGACCGCTGGTGCATCCGGGCCGCAATTCCTCACACGCCTTTGCTATCTGGTCGATCTGACTCAGCACACACGCAAAGCTCACGCTGATGGACGGTGGTGAATCTGCTCGCTCGCCGGGCACGAGCAGAACGTCTTGAAATGCCCAGCGCCGCAGATGCGTCAGTCGATCAGGCACCGAAAAGAGGTCGAAGAAACCGAGCCCACGGATCCAGAAGTCGGCAGATTCGGCCAGATCCGATGTCGGAACCGACACGAACATGGGCATTCCGTAGAGACCTCGGAACTGTTCCGGAGGCACGGCGTCTGTAGCGGGGACAGGGACGGGGCTGATGTCGAATGCCGGGTAAGTATCGGTCATGAAGTCATCGTGAGCCCTCACGCTACGTCAGGGTCAAATCGTGTGAAATCCGATCGAACCAGATTGCGCGATCACACCGTGCGTGCGAATGCGCCGTCGTCTGCGAATACCCGTTGGGCAAAGCGTTCGCCGATGAGACGGTGCGTCGCAGCGTCCGGATGGAGCTGATCGGGAAGCGGCAACTCTTCGTTCTCGGCCGCACCATAGAGATCGCACCCGTCGACGTAATGCAGATTGGGATCAGCCGCCGATCGCTGGGTTACGATGCGCGCCAACTCTTCCCGAATAGAGCGCAGCGTCAGCTTTCCGGCTGCACGCTCGGCAGGATCGCCGGTAGCAACGAATCGCATTTCGCCTCTGGCAAGCGCGTCGAAATCGAATGCACCAGGTCCAGGCGTGTCTTCGTGAATCGGGCAATAGACAGGCGAGACGACCAGCAGTGGAGCCACTGGATGGCCGTCGCGGACCGTGTCGAGGAAGCCGTGCATTGCCGACGTGAAGGCCCGCAGGCGCATCACGTCGGAGTTGACCAGATTGATGCCCATCTTGATGCTGATGAGGTCGGCAGGAGTGTCTCGCATAGCGCGGGCGACGTACTGGTCCAGCAGAGCGCTGCCGCTGAACCCGAGGTTGATCAGATCCACGCCGCCGAGGGAGGCTGCGAGAGCAGGCCAAGTGCGGGAGGGACTTTCAGCGCCGGAGCCTTGACTGATCGAGCTTCCGTGATGGAGCCACACATCACGCTTCGTGCCGACTGCGAGTTCGAGCGGGGCGTCGGTTCGCAATGCGACAAGTTCGGTGGTTTCGTTGTGCGGCAACCAGATCTCGACGGTCTTGGATCGCGCGGGCAAGTCCGCGAAGCGGATGGTGCTGACGGGTCCGGATTGTCTCTGAGCGGTACCGGTCGCCATGTCGATCGTCACCGTGTTGCCACCCTCAGCGATTGCGTGCCCGGTTGGTTCGCCGTCGACGATCAGGTCGTACACCCCTTGCGGCCTCGGCGGAGCACCGATGTAGATCATTTTCGTGGGCAGAGTGTCGAGTTCGATGGCCGTAGCGCTGGTTCGGAACACCAGCCGCACTCCGGACGGTTGTGATTGCGCCATTGCCATCTGCCCGTCAGCGAATTGCGTGCGAGCTCTGGCAGGCAGACGGTGTGTCAGCACACCGCGTTCGGTCCGCTCGAGCTCGAGGGCTCCGCGCACGATGTCCTCGGAAATTACGGTAGTAATCCAGCTGCTCTGGCTGTTCATCTCATTCACCTGTAGATAAGTTGCGAAGGTTTTAACTACAGCACACAGTAATTTGCCTATACTATTTAGGCAAGCGGTTTCACTTCTCGACGAACAGGACCAACGGACATGCCTCGCGCAGGACTGACACCCGAACGCCTCGCCGTGGCGGGCGCCGAATTGGCCGACGAGGTGGGCTTCGAGCAGGTGACCGTATCGGCGGTCGCCAGAGCGTTCGACGTCAAGGTCGCAAGCCTGTACTCGCACGTGAAAAGTTCGAACGACCTCAAAACCAGAATCGCGCTGCTTGCCTTGGAAGAGATGGCCGACCAGGCTGCCGACGCCGTGGCCGGTCGGTCCGGCCGCGACGCCTTGACCGCCTTCGCGAACGTGTACCGCAACTACGCGAGGTCACACCCTGGTCGGTACGCCGCGTCACAGATGCGCCTCACCCCGGAGGCCGCGGCCGCGAGCGCGGGTTTCAGACACTCGCAGATGATGCGATCGATTCTGCGCGGGTACAACCTCACCGATCTCGATCAGACCCACGCAGTTCGGTTGCTCGGCAGCGTTTTTCATGGGTACGCCAGCCTCGAGCTGGGTGGATCGTTCAGCCACAGTGCACCGGACAGCGCCGAAAGCTGGGCAAGAATCCTCGAGGCTCTCGATTCGATGCTGACCAATTGGCCAGCGTCGAGTCCATGACCAGTCGTGATTATTGCGCGCCAAGTTCTTGCGCCACTTGGTGATCGCACACGGCCAAGAAACCTCGGGCCCACCCCAGGAGCGGCGCCACACAATCGCGCGCTCCCGCAACCACAGGTCGCACTGGGACAGAAGAAGGTCCGAGTAGGCAAGAAGCCGGGCGTGGAGCTCCGCTTAGAGGAGAAGCTTGGCGCGCAGAGAGTCGACAGTGCCCTGGTCGACGCCGAGGCCCTCCCGTACGTAAGTATCCATACCGCCGTAGAGCCGGTCCACCTGTGCATACGCCGCATCGAGCCACGACAGGTCCACCGCGTCGTCCCGGCCCAGGTACGTGTTCGACGCCATGAAATCGGCACTGATGAACTCACGCGGGACACCCAGAATGGTCAGCAGGATCGCGGTACCCCAACCGGTGCGGTCCTTCCCTGCACTGCAGTGGTAGACGGTTGCGCCGTCGGAGTTGTTCGCGATCGCAGTCAGCAGGTCACGGAAGGCGACATCGGAACCACGGTAGTTGACCATGAACGGGTAGCCGATGCTCTGGCCGATGTTCGAGGTTCCCTTGACTGCGCCGTCGATCAACGCGCGACCGAGGGTCAGGGGAACGAACTCGTGGAACGCGATGCCGTGTTCGATACTGACGACGTCGGCGACCTGGTAGGTGACCCCGGCGGGGATCCGATCGGGATCCTCCGCACGTTCGGAGGCGTTGCGCAGGTCGACGTCGAGGGTCAGGTTCGCGGCGGTGAGTTTTGCCAGATCAGTCTCATTGAGCGAGCTGAGCTTGTTGGAACGGAACACCAGGCCTGTCCGGACGGTCCTGCCGTCGGTAGTCCGATACCCGCCGATATCGCGGAAGTTCCGCGCCTCGTCGAGCCTGATCTCGGCCGCGGACGGCGGTGGGATCTCCGGCAGCGGCGGTTGCTCCCCGGACGATCCGAACTGACTCGAACCCAATTGCAGGTCGCCGCTCGAAGCGGAGGCGAGTGTGGGGCCTGTCAGGGCCGCACCCATAGCGACCAGCGCAGCGAGGGCGATTCCGAAGGGGCGCGCCCCTCGGCGGCGCGTGTAGACAGTTGTCACCTTCATCCTCTCATTCGCTGTGCGGGATACCCCGCGCCCCGCAAACTCCCGTGCGAGATTACAAGGGTGGCACGCTCCTCGTCCCGACTTTGCTCCAGAAACCGGACATGTGTTCAGGTGCCCGGCCAGCCGCCATCCTGCAGGAAGAAACTCTTGCCCGTCACTGCGTCGCCATCGACCACGCCGGGCCCGATCGAACGACAGACCGCGGCCGCGGCGGCAGCCGTAACTGCACAGCGCCGAACAACTTCACTGTCGAGCAACTGCACGAATCTCCACCTCGAGCTGGTATCCGTTGGGACGAAATCAATCTCATGCGCTACCGGCCGTCGACCATGACCAGTGCAGGCTGAGGAATGTCGGACGAAGCGTCTGCGAGAGCAGCAAGAGTGCCGTCGAGCGCGACAAGGTCCGCACGACGACCCGGCGCCAAGATCCCCACCCGTCCTTCGTCATGGACCAAGTACGCACTGTCCACAGTCATCGCCTGCACTGCACGCTGCACTCCGATCCGTTGGTGGGCGCCAAGCACGGCACCGCCCATGGTCAGCCGATTCACAGCAGTCCTAATCGTCTGGAGGGGATCCATCGGCGTTATCGGGCAATCCGAGTGCAGCCCGAATTTCAAGCCGATGTCATCGGCGCACGCCAGCGGGTCCAGGTTGCCGGCTCTCTCAGGACCGAGGAAACGGTCACGGTGACGATCGCCCCAATGAAAAACATGGTTGACGAAAAAGCTCACCCCGATCTCGGCATCACGTATCGCCTCGAGATCCGCAGGCCCACTCACCTGGCAGTGCTCGATACGGTGCCGCGCTCGACGTCCGTCACTGCGGTGCGCACTGCGCAGCGCCGCGATGGCGGCGGCTACAGCCGCATCGCCGTTGGCGTGCACCGCGACCTGACCTCCCTCGCGGTGCACCTGGAGAACCATGTCGTCGAGTTGCTCCTGCGGATAGAGCAGATCACCGTGATGGTTCGGGCTGCAGGTATACGGAGTTCGCAAGGCTGCAGACAATCCTTGAATGGACCCATCCGCCCAGAATTTGGCGCCGGCCAGGCGGAAGCGTGACCCTGGGGCCGGTGCAGCCGTGAAAGCGATGTTCCTTTCCTCCAGTTCTGCGATCGCGAGATCACCCCGAAGGAAGCCAACCGTGTGCGCGGGCATCTCGCCCATGGTGTCCAGGGCACGATAGGCGGCCAACTCCTGCATGCCCGCCGACAGGCCGACCCCTAGATCGTGGACGGTCGTGATTCCTCGCGAACGCGCCAGTGTCAAGCTACGCAGCAACGCGGTCTGCACCTCTGCCTGTGTCAGGTCTGGTATCGCGCCACTCAACCGTGCCACGGCGTCGATTTCCCAGGCCATCCCTGTGAGCCTCCCGTCCGCCCCACGCGGAAACTGCGAGTCCCCTGGATCCACCGTCGATTCGTCGATGCCTGCAGTTGCAAGCGCAACAGTGTTTGCCACCGCAAAGTGCCCCGAGATGTGCAGAACGATGATCGGGCGGTCGGTGCAGACTGCGTCGAGGTCATCGCGTGTGAGATGGCGACCTTCTCGAAGTTGTGTGTCGTCGTACCCCCATCCACGTATCCAGCCGTGAGTGGGAGTTGAGTTCCGCAGAGCCCCTTGGATATCCGTGATCGAGGCGCACGGTGGCGTCCGGCAATCAGCCCATCCGTCAGTCAAGCCGGAGTAGGTCGGGTGAATGTGCGACTCGATCAGCCCCGGGATCACAGTAGCGCCGGCGAGATCGAGCCGACGAGTTTCCGGTCCGGTGTACTCCCCCATGTCCTTTCGACTTCCGGTGGCGACAACCAGGCCTCCATCGAGGACGAGCGCCTCAACCTGGGGTGACGCTGCGTCTTGGGTGAGGATTGCATCTGCGGTGAGTAGTGTCCGAGTCATCGGATATCCGCCTTCGCGGTCGGGACTGCGGGGCAAGGCACTGGTGCCGATCGATTTTCTGCACGGAGGCCCGAAACCGCTTCGACAGGAGGCCACATCACCCGGGTGGCGGACACGAACAACACGTTCAGAACAAGGGCTGCGGCACCGATGTTCATGCCTTTGTCCGCCAACCACATCGATACCGTGCCGTGTGTGTCGAGGTACAGCCAGAGCACCAGCACGTCGCCGAGCACCACGCCCATCGCGAGCGCTGCCGGTCGCAGCTTCCACCCGAAGATCATCGTCGCGAACACCACCACGGCCTGGGTCACCCCGTAATACGCGGTATTCACCAGCGTCAGCAGCAATTGGGGTGCGGCGAGGGTGAGGATCAGCGAGAGGCCGAGGTAGGCGACTATGACCCCGCGCACCCACACTCTCTGACGTGATTCGGGTATTCCAGGAACGATGTTTCGCGAGACGATCGAGCCGATTCCCAGCGCCGAGCCACACAGAACAACGATCGCGCACAGTGCCGCACCACCCGCCACCACTCCGGTCAGCCAGTCCGGGAGCACGAGGCGGGACAGTTGCAGGAGGACCTCGTTGGACTCTGCGCCCTCGAGCTTGTTGGGCAGCAATGAAATTGCTCCGAAGGCAGCAGCGACGAGGAAGGGATACATGAGCATGTACAGCGGGTTGAATCGGGCGACTCGCTTGAGGGTTGCCTCGGACTTCGCCGATAGCACGGCCTGCACGATGAAGGGGAAGACGAAAAAGCCGAGTGACTGGAACACAATTGTGGTGAGCACGAAGGTCAGCGACGAACCGGTGACGGTGGATTGCGAGGCCTGCCCGGCCCCATGGGATGCCGCATCGGCAAAGAGCTTCGTGATACCGCCGGATTTGGCCGTGGCGGCCAGTCCGATCAGGATCGCTCCCAGCAGCAGAGCTGCGTCCTTGACGTAAGACACGAACGCCGGTGCACGTACACCCGAAAGCAGGAGGAAGAGCAGAGCAAGCGCAGCGCCGACGAAAACTGCCACCGTCGGGTTGATGGTGATGCCAAGTCCGCTCAGCGCGACCTGGAGGCCGGCAAGCTGCAACTGCCCCCAGGGAATGAGGAAGACTACCGAGGCAATCGCGATTGTCAGTTCCAACCCGCGCGACCGAAAGTGCCGCCCGGCCACATCGGGCAGCGTCATCGCGTTGTACCGCTTACCTGCCCGCCAGAGGTAGGGCGCAAAGAAGTATCCGATCGGATAGGCAAGCAAGATGTATCCGATGAACCAGACGCCGTAGCTTGCCCCGTGGGCGTACACACCGCCGGGGAATCCAATGAGCGTACCGATGCTGTAGGCCTCACCTGCTCCCAGGATGAAAACCAGCACGGGACCGAAAGATCGCCCGCCCACGAGGTAGTCGGAGATCTCTTTTTTGCTTCCACGGCGTGAAAGCACTCCGGCGCCGAGCGCGAGGAGTAGCACGAGCGTAAATGTTGCAGCGATCATGTCGGATCCCCGATCTCGGTCTTGGCCTGAGCCAGTTCGTTTCGTTCCGCTTCCTCGAAGTCCTTGCGGTCAAAGAACTTCCATGCCATGTGGAGACACAACGAGGTCAGCGGCATCCACAGGAAAAGCCACGCGAACAAAATGGGAAATCCGAGAACAGTCAGTTCGGATCCGGAGAGCGCAACTATCCCGCCCAGCACCCCGACGAACGGAACTCCGATTGCGAGCAAGGCACTCTTCGCCTCGTTGGACATGATTGTGGCTCCTTAGCCGTTGATCGATCCGGAGCAGATGAGGCGAGGGGCGTTTTGCCGTCGAATCGTCGTCCGGTCTAGCGTTGAGTGTGCCTCCCGTCACTATGGCGGGACCATGGGTGAACCCCGGAATCCACGACGCTCGTTCGTGAAATTCACGGGACGCAAGACCAAGCACGCACAAAGGAGTAACCCCGTGGACGTAACCGACGTCGAAGAAGAAGACACGATCCGACGGTTGTGTCGCGAGGTTTCCGACGAGCTCGAAGCGCTCACCGAGCGCGCGGTACAACAGATTCGCAGCGAACTCCCGGCCTACTCCGCGGTACCAGTGGCCGAGCAAGGCAACTACATCCGCAAACAGTTGTCCGCAATGCTGTGTGCCGTCGCCGAGAACGAAACGATCACCACAGAAGACACCGACCGAAACCGCGAACTCGGGCGCCGTCGCGCGATGCAAGGGCTCCCCCTCTCCGATGTCATCGAGACCTATCACATTGCATCTCGTGAGCTCTGGGACACGATGGTCCAGCGGTCCACGAAACCAACACACGAGCTGCTGCAAGCAGGCGGCAAACTCTGGGACCTCGTTCACGCCGCGACGAGCGCAGTCGCAGTCGGACACTCCGAGGCAACGCGCAGCGAGCAGGCCATCCGCGCCGGCGTTCGATACCGATTCTTCGAAACACTGCACAGTGCAACGGATATGGAACTGAGCAACGCCCGAGAGCTGGCACAAACCCTCGGATTCGATACACAGAAATCGTTCCAAGCACTGTCGGCCGTCGAGGAGGAATGGTCAGAAGCACAAGTGGAAAACCTGCAACGAACCCTGGATTCCGTGCATGCTGTCGCGCATTGCAGTCGACATGGCTCCCGAGTAATCGTGATGTGTCAGGGCGAACCAACCGAAGTCATCCACGCAATCATGCGAGATCATCCACGAACTTCACTAGGTATCGGGATGCCCCGGGTCGGGCTCGTCGGCGCAGCTCAAAGCATCAAAGACGCCGAGCGCACATTGCAGTTGGCGACAGCGCCGGGCACGACGGTCAGTTTTGCCGACGAATGGCTCATCGCCACTCTTGCCACCCACCAGGACGAGCTGCTGCCGCTTCTACAGGCTGGGGCGTCCGTGGCCGAAGAGCACTCACATCTGATGGATGCCGTCCGCGCCTTCGCCCGAAGCGGGTTCTCCGTCAGCGCTGCCGCCCGTGACATCCACCTGCATGCGAACTCTGTCACGTATCGACTCGACCGCTGGCAGCATCTGACCGGATGGGATGCGCGAACCCTCGACGGCCTGATGAAATCTATCGTGAGCCTCGAACTGTTTCATCGCCGAACGCTCGACCACCATCTGACACCGAACACGCGCCGCGTGTCCTCGGCACGCTGAACCGCGCCCGTGCTTGTCACTCCGACTCGCCGTCGAGACATTGCCCAAGCCAGGCACCCATATCCGACGCAGCGCGGCGGGCAACAGGCGTTGGATGGTTTGTAAATCCATGCGGGACATCAGGATAGAGACGCAAGTCGACGTCGTTTCCGGCCGCCGACAGTCGCGCCACCATGGCAAGGTTCTCTGCCAGGACCACGTCTTCTGATCCAACGACAACGAGGGTCGGCGGCAGGCCGCTGAGGTCGCCGAATGTCGGAGAAATATCCGGAAGAGTGCGATCATCGACATGGCCGACGTAGGCTTCGATGAAGTATTCGTCGCTGATGGTGCGGCCCGCGGGAGTCTGGGCACTGACGTCGTACGTGCCCGCTTCCAGCACCGCACCCGAAAATGCCTTGGCCAGACCTCGATCACGAAGGCGCAGCAACGTCGTCGTCACCAAGGTTGCTCCCGCCGACACGCCACCGATGGCGAGCCTGGTCGTCCCGAACCGTTCGGCAGCGACATCAAGCAGCCACAAGGCGACCGCCTCACAATCGTCCGGCGCTGCCGGCCAAGGGAATTCCGGTGCAAGCCGGTAATCGACGGTAACCACTACCACCCCGACCTCGTCGGCAAGTCTCATGCTTCGGGCGTCAGCGCTGGCCGCTGAACTCATGTAGAAACCCCCACCCGGAAGATACAGATAGACCCCGTTGACATCGCCGTCTTTCGGAGTGACTACGCGCACCGAAACGGATCGGCCCTCGATGTCGAGTGCGTGTTCAACAGCCCGGCTCGCCGTGGGATCAACCACCCTGGATGCTCGCACCACAAGCAGTTCCTGCAGGGAACTCGGACCGACACCGGCAGGCCGCGACGCATAGAACGCTCGCGTACTCGCCAAATCGTCACGAGGCATTTGTTCGATCAGATCAGTCAATGCAAGCTTCACCAGGGCTCCCTCGGGTCGAGACTTGTCGACAATGATGACACCTCCAGCAGGAGCACGTGTCCGACGTGTTCTCGGCAACGCGGGGCCGTGACAGGTATGAGCAAACCGCGCCGGAAAGAGGTCTTCTCACGCTAGCCTCGACTCGGAATTGGACGTTTGTCTAGAAAGGTCGATGGATGCGTGCGCTGTTGCTTGCCACCCTCGCAATCCTGGTCCTCCAGATTGCAACTCCGGCGGCGAACGCTGCACCACCGGATCCGGGCTGGACTCTCCCCCAACTGACCGTCGCAGATCGAACGATCAAGGACGTCGACGGACGAACGGTGTTGCTCCGCGGCGTGAACGCCAACGGTCTCAATGACTACGCAACCAACGGCACCGGTCTACCCACCGTTACGCCGCTGGGAAGAACGGACTTCGCGCAGATGGCAGCGCTGGGCTTCAACGTCGTCCGGCTCAACGTCGCGTGGTCCCTCCTGGAACCGACCCGCGGTGCATTCGACACTGCGTACGTCGACCGCATCCGAGTAGCGGTCCAGGATGCAAAAGACCACGGCATCTACACCGTTCTCGACATGCATCAGGATGCATGGGGCCCGTACGTCGGCACCCCGAGCGACCAGTCGTGCCCGTCTTTCATGGAGCCGGGAGTCGGCTGGGACGGCGCACCCGAGTGGGCAACCCTGACCGGCGGATGGACAACCTGCAACATCGGTGGACTCAGGGAAGCCGCACCCGCGATCGCCCATGCCTTCCAGGCGTTCTACGACGACGAGCAAGGAATCCAGAGTCGCCTCGTCGCGACGTGGGCGCGGTTGGCTGCCGAGTTCAAAGACGAACCAGCTGTAGCCGGATACGACCTGTTGAACGAACCGAACCCCGGCCTGCGCGATCCATTCACGGCAGCTGATCAGATCGGGCAGTTCTACAAGCGGGCCACCGACGCCATCAGACAGGCCGAAGCAGGAGGATTTCCACACCTCGTGTTCTTCGAGCCCAGCGCGATCTGGTCGGCTTTCGGCCTCGACGCGCTGCCTCCACGCCATTACCTGACCGATCCCCTGGTGGTCTTCTCGCCCCATCTCTACAGCGAATCGATAACGGTCAGTAGCGAATTTCCCGGAATCGAAGACGGATTCAAGATCGCCGACCTCGCTGCCGCCTGGTACGACGCACCGTTGTGGACAGGTGAATGGGGTTGGTTCGGCGACGCCGACGAGCAGAGAGCAGACGTCGACCGCTTCGTCGATGCCACCGACAGGTACCGGATGGGCGGCGCGTGGTGGTCGTGGACACAAGCGTGCGGTGACCCCCACCCGGTTCGCGACGGCAATACCCACCAGCCGCAGGGAAATCTGAATCGCATCGACTGCCCGTCCGGTGAATCACTCGGGCTCGTAAAGGGATTCGCCGCGCCACTCTCGCGAGCGTATCCGCGGGCAGCGCCCGGCTCGCTGACGGAGGTATCGCGTGACGGGTTTGACGGGAGCGGCACCGGACGGGTCGAGGCCTGGTACCCCGGCACCGACCGGCCACAGCTCGAGACCACGAATCTCTCCGACGTCCGACTGTCCCCGATCGAGGGCGGATGGCAACTGATCGGTCACGCCGACGGCGACTACGCGGTCAAGCGCGCCTGATCGAACGATCATCCGGGAATCGCGCGTTCACACCACGCGAAAGAGCGGGTATCAGAAGATTCCGCCAATTCCCTTGCCGATCAGAACAACTCCGACGACCAAGATCAACACACTCATCACCGTGGTGTTGTTGTCCTCGAGCCAGACTTTGAGATTGGCCAATGGCTTTCGCAGGCGATCAGCAGCCACCAGGTATCCGATGACCGGGATCGCGACAGTTGAACTGGCGATGACCGTGAATACGAGAATCGAGGTGATCGCTCCGCTGGTCGCCAACGACGCCGAGCCGATCGACACTCCGGCCGCGATGCACATGAGCAGGTTCTTCGGGTTGATCGCGGCGAGCGCGAATCCAAGGCCCAATCCCTTGACCGCGGTCATCTCGTCGACGGCTTGCATCCACTTCGGTGTTTCGTGCTCGCCGCTGCGCCCCCGCCACTGCTTGACCCCGACGGCCAACAGGAGGACACCGAGAGCTAGTTTGATCCACGAAACCGTGGCGGACGGTCCGTCGTCTGACGTGCTGACGGCACTGGACAAGATGACGAAAAGAACTGTAGCGATGAAGATTCCGAGTAACCAGCCCACCGCGAACCCGGCGCTGGTGCTACCCGCTCGCTTGGAGAGCAACATCAAGATGGTGGCGATGACGGCCACCGGCGACACGGCGACACCGACGGCCAACGGGAGAAGTTCTCCGACAACGGAACCCATGTCAAAACTCATTTCTGATTGCGGCAAGCAGGATAGGCGGTAGGCGAGAAAAGCCGCCCCTGTCCGCCACGGCGGACAACAGAGCACAGCCGATACCGCTGCGCGACAATGCTGACACTGCGAGCGCCTGCGTAGTTGATGCCTCATTCGAAAGGGATGAGTGCCTGAACCGCAGGCCTCGATTCCCCACCGAAGATCGCGAAAAGACTTGGTCAACGGTGTGTCGGCTGCGCTCGCAGCAGAGCGCAGCCGACATCATCGAGGAGGATCACCAGACACAATCTCGAGTAGTGACCTCACGCGTAGGGACGGGTTACTTCGCGCAGCCACTGCCCTCGAACGCGAGCTTGGACGTATATTGCCCGTCCGGCAGATACTCTCCCATCACTGCCTTCTCGTCACCGGGCGTCTTGGTGTCGTGTGCAGCGTGGCTGAAGTCCTTGGCCGGCAGCATGTTCCGCATGATCAAGAGGGAATCGTCGGGGTGCCCTGCGCCGTCACCGGCCGGCGAGAGCGAAAGCCATGACACCCCACATTCCTTCGTAGCGTTTGCGGGTCGGTCTTCAGGGAGCGACGCGACAATCGTGTAGCGACCATCCGCATCAGTGGCCATCTGCTCGTCGAACAGACACGTCGCTACCTTCGTCGTTGCCAGCGATTCATTGCTGCACATCGACCAGAACCGCATGTCGACTGCGCTGTCGAGATTCTTTGCGCCGCCTGTCGTCTTCGGAGTCCTCGGCAACTCTCCCCGAAGTACTAGAACTTCGCCGAACCCACGGTTGACTTCGGCGGTGACGTAGCTGTTGTCGATGTTGGAGTACTGCCCGCCCACCCGCTGGGGTGTGCCATCGCATTTGCCGAGATAGGTACAGCCGAGCGTGAACTCGGCGCTGTAGTACGCCCGCCAGACTGGTGTCTGCTCGGAAGGGAATGTCGCAGGCTTGCCCGGTTGGTCACGCAATGCCTTGTACGTGTCCAGCGACAGCGAAGCCGGCTTCAAGATTCCGTTGTCCGCACCGACCGCTGAACACAGATCCTGCCCGCGCAACACCTGACCGCCGGAAAGGTGCAGCTCTGGCTCCGGCAGTCCAACGCCGCCGGTGAGATCACGCCCGTTGTCCGGCAGGTAGATGCGATAAAGCAGGCTTATCCGGTCCTGACCTGGCACACCGGCATACAAGGTGTTGGGTTTCGGCTCAGCAGGCGAGGCCTCGTTGAGGACGGAAGCCGTGTAAGACCTGGCGCTTTCGTTCGATCGACCGGCACCGGGAAGATAGGTGTTGCGCGAACCTGCGTCGGGAGCTGTCGAAATGTCATTGAGGACGGCGGTCGGCATCGCGGTTGCTGCGTTGTACGAGTTCAACGACTGATAGCGCGCATGCGCATACTGCCCTCGGATAACCAACTCGGCGTTCTCGGGGATTGTGAACTGCGCAGCCCAGTAAATCGCCGCGGTGTCAGGAAAGGCGTAGTTGAGCTGTGGGTCCGCGCGCTCGGGATTGATCGGCACGGACCAGAAGCAGGTCGACACCGGATGCTCGACGTCCGGTCCGCCGGATCCGAAATCGACAGAACCAGATTCGGATCCGCTAGCCGAACCGGTTCCTGATCCGGATCCGCTCGACGAGCCGAAATCGACAGATCCGACCGCCGGCGCGGCAACCGCGGACCCAGCCCCGGCAAATACAGTGATCGCGCTCAGCGCCACCGCAGCTACGAGTGTTCTTGATGAATGCATCGCGCTCCTTGTTAGATAGCTGACAAACAGTGATAGAACGATCTAGAGCGAGTACTCCCGGTCCAACGACGAGAGACCGTCACGAGGTCCGCACTCCGCACTACTACTTGGTGGGTTGAAAGTCGTTCGTCAGAGCGCCGCGAATCGCGTCGGTGTCCGACTGAGACCAGTTGTCGGGGTGCAGGATCCGCGCCCACATGTCCGCCGCCTCGGCACCGTAGTTGTGCCCGTGACCTGGCGGAACGTCCGCCGAGAAGACCATGTCGAGTGTCACCTGCCAGAATGTCACGAACGGTATCCACGTCATTCCCGGATCGACATCACGGCCGAGAGGCTCGGCAAGCCAGTCCGGCTTGTTCAGAAGCAGGTCGAAAGACCACCAGACAATTGGGTCGCTGGCGTGCTGCCAGTACATGACGCGTGAGTCGTTCCACGGCGCATCCAGTTCGAGATCCTCCGGATAGGCAGCGAAACGAATCGACTGCCCGTCGTCGATCACCGGCACGGCTTCCCGTGAGCCGGAGTCACGACTGCTGGTGATCTCCTGCCATTGAGCGGTGAAGTTCGGAGTCCCCGACCACAACGCCCCATCCACCCGCGTCGCCATGTCCTGTGCTCCCGCGAACGCGGCCTGTCCCCCGTACGATCCGAGGCTCTCGCCGAAAACGACAAGCTTGGGGCGCTTGTCGAGCGGCAGATCGATCCACTTCGCATAGACAGAGTTGAACAGCGCCCGGCCTGCGGCCATCGGGGTTTCGCGATCGGCGATGAATGCCAAAGGGCTGGGAAGGAACGAGTACTGCATCGCCGCGATGGCGGTGTCGCCGCCCTGGACGTATTCGAAAGCGGACGCCACGTCGTCGTTCACCCAGCCGCGGCCGGTGGTGGTCACTACTGCCAGGACGGCACGGTCGAAGCCGCCGGTGCGCTCGAGTTCGTTGACGACCCGCTGCGCGACACCGTCGACGGAATCCGACGACTCACGGCCGGCGTACACGCGGATGGGTTGCTTCGCGTCCCGGCCGGTCAGCGCGGAAATCTGCACCGCAGACGGCCCGCTACCCACGAAAGTGCGACCCTCCTTGCCCAGCGAATCCCATGCCTCCGCAGACATGGGTGAACCACTGCGTTCGGCGATCAGAGGCTGGTCGATACCATCGGGCGTGTCGTTGTCCGCGCCGGAGAAACTCCAGTTCGCAAAAGCGATGAGCCCGTTGTAGAGGGCACCGTTGACGACGAAGATCGCCAACGCGAAGACGACGACCAAGCTCGCGACTTTCGCTGCTTCCTTGGGAACAAACCGCAGAGCAACGGCAGCGAGTCCTCTGGTGAGATGCCGCAGACCGCGACCCGCCTCCAGCAAGATCAACCACACCACTAGCGAAACCAGCAGCACCAGAAGATAGTTCGCCCGGTTCACGCGAGGCGCCTCGACCAGATCACGGACGATCTGCTGCCACCACGAACCCAAGATCAGAAAAAGAGGCACCAATATCACTGCCAGTACGGCGAGTACGGCCCAACCGATCCGCTTGGTCCGGTCCGACCATGTCGGTTCGACTCCGCATTTGCGGATCATCCACGCCACGCTCACACCGATGCCGTACCCGGTGGCGACGGAAATACCGGTTGCCACGCCCTGCAGGTACCACGCGCGCGGTAAGAGGGACGGGCTCATCGAGAGGACGAAAAACACCAGACCGAACGACAACCCGACCGAGTGCAGCGTCTTGCCGTAGCGCCGCACACCTTCCCACACACGTTTCATGCCCGAATCGTAAGTGCGCCAGAAAGATGAAATGCGCCTCTCATCCCTTTCGAATGAGGCGCGAACTACGTCGGTGGAAAGTGTTCGCTATTCCGCGTCATGCACCGAAAAGCTTCGGCCCAACGGCAATCACGGGCGAACACCGGTGGTGCCTTGACAGATTTCACACACGCGATTCCGCGTACACTGTGTGGGGTCAATCCACTCTGCACGTACAAATTCGGCGCGATTCTCATGGCGGCAAAACGAGGAAACCTACCGATCGAACTGAGCAGTTTCGTCGGTCGTCGGTCCGAGGCCAAAGAAGTCCGACGCCTGCTGTCGGACTACCGGCTTGTGACCCTTACGGGCCTGGGTGGGGTCGGCAAAACCCGCTTGGCGCTCCGTGCCGCCGATGATTCCTCCCGTGCGTTCCCCGGGGGCGTCTGGTTCGTCGACTTCAGCGAACTGCGGGAGCCGGCACTTCTCGATCAGACGATTCTTGCCGCACTCGGAGTACAAGACCGATCTACGCGGTCACCGCGATCGGTACTGATCGGCCGTCTCGTCGACGAACGTGTCCTGCTTGTTCTGGACAATTGCGAACACCTCATCGGCTGGGTTGCCGACACCGCCGCCGAACTTCTCCGGTGCTGTGCCCGATTGGCACTTCTGGCGACCAGCCGAGAACCGCTCGACATTCCCGGCGAGATGGTATTACGGGTACCGCCTCTGCGATTTCCCAACGAGGCGCCGTCGCCAACCGACACCCGCGATGGTGATGCGATGATGCTGTTCGAGCAGCGGGCACGTTCCTCCGTGACGGACTTCCGCATCACCAGCGAGAACAGCGCGGCTGTGGAGAAGATCGTCCGCCGGTTGGAAGGACTACCGCTGCCGATCGAGTTGGCGGCTGCCCGACTGAGGGCGATGTCGGTCGATCAGATCCTGCAAAAACTCGACGACCGCTTCCAACTGCTGACGCGGGGCAGCCGGAACGCTCCAGCGCGTCAACAAACGCTTGCACAGAGTATCGACTGGAGCTTCGATCTGTGTACGCCGCCGGAGAAGTCGTTGTGGGCGAACTCGAGCGTATTTGCGGGTAGCTTCGATCTCGGGTCCGTCGAAGGAATTCTCGCCGACGAAGCACAGAACGACGACTTGGGCGATCTCGTGATGTCCCTTGTCGACAAGTCGATCCTCATCCGTGAACAAAACGGCTCGTACGTCCGCTACCGCCTACTCGAGACTCTTCGCGACTACGGGCGTGAACTGGTGTCAGTCGACGAGTGGGTCTCGCTGCAGCGCAGGCACAGTGAGTGGTTCAGGCAACTCGTCTTCCGCGCCGGAGTCGACTGGACGGGGCCGCACCAAATCGATTGGATGACGCGGATCGACCGCGACTTACCCAACGTGCGCACCGCGTTGGAATTCGGTCTGACCGAACCCGACTCGGTCGAAGCCACATTGCGTACCGCAAGTGCCTTGCATGATTACTGGCTTGCACGTGGTCGATTCAACGAAGGTCGCTACTGGTTGGGTCGCGCCCTGGCCGAGGTGCCCGAACTGACCGAGGGCACTCTCGGTGAGGCGGTAGTCGAGGCCGCCGCGACAGGCGCACTGCTGGCAGCCCTCCAACGAGATATCGCTTCGGCGACAAGCATTGCCGAAGAGGCTCGGCGACAGGCCGAGATGCAGCGGAACGACGACGGTCGCATACTGGCGCGGTACACGCTCGGATTCGTCGCGGTCGCCGACGGCGATCTCGTGCGCGGCGCCGAGTACCTGGAGCAGGCTGTCGCAGCATTCCGGGCAAACGACGACATCGCCCGTCTGGTACCCGCGCTCTACTGGTTCGCCTTCGTCGTCGACGCACTCGGCGAAACCGACCGGGCTGCAAGCATTTACGAGGAGGAGTTGGCCCTCACCGAATCGCGCGGCGAAATCTTGTGGCGGTCGATGACGATGTCGGACTACGGATCCGCCCTGTGGCGTCATGGCAACCACGCTCGCGGTATCGAGCTACTCGAAGATTCTCTCCGATTGCTTCGAGGGCTGGGTAACCAGTTCGGATGTGCATGGTGCCTCGAGGAAATCGCGTGGACGCTTGTCGACCGGGACGCAAAGCTGGCAGCCACACTGATGGGAGCTGCCGACACGCTGTTCACCGCCACGGGCAGCCCGATGGACACCTTCAGGAGCATGGTCCCGTACCACGAAAACAGCGTAACCGAGGCTCGTAACCGGATCGGAGACAGGGTGTTTCAAACAGCATTCGATCATGGACGAGCTCTGACTCTCGACGACGCAGCGGCCCGCGCGCTGAGAGAGCAACCGCCCGGTGGATCACCGAAATCGGCGGCTGACGAAGTGCTGACTCCGCGGGAGCAGCAGGTGGCCGAACTCGTCGCACAGGGCCTGACCAACCGAGCAATCGCGGACAAGCTGGTCATTTCTCAGTGCACTGTCGACGGCCACGTCGATCACATACTGAACAAACTGGGGTACGACTCGCGCACCAGGATTGCGGCCTGGGTGCTCCAGCACACAAACGACTTCCGCAACCCTTCGACCTCGTGACGGTCGGTGTCTTCGATCGATCGCGGCGCGGCGGGTAACCCGGCCGAATCCTGTCGCAAGAATCCGACCGTCGAAAGTTTGCTCAGCCTTCGTGATCAGCGAGAGTCCAGTGTCCCGCACCGCGCAGTTCGAGTTGTCGATTGTGAAAAACGTCGAGGGTGCTGCGATGCCCGACGCTGACAATGATGCTGTCGGGCAGTTCACGGCGAAGGATGTCGTAGAGCGTGTACTCGAGGCCTTCGTCGATTCCGGATGTCGCCTCGTCGAGAAATGCGGTTCGCGGTCGGATCAGGAGGACTCGGGCGAACGCCAACCGTTGTTGTTCGCCCGGCGACAGAATTCGAGTCCAATCAGCCGGCTCGTCGAGCCGACCGATCAAATGTGCGAGATGCACCTCGGCGAGCGCGTCGTGGAGCCTGCGGTCGTCGAAGTCCGAGCGCCCGGTGTTCGGCTGACCTGAGGGCAACTGGTCCGGATATGCCAAACCCGCGCGCAGAGAACCCAATGGTAGGTATGGCCGTTGTGAGAGGAACAGGACGTCTCCGACCGGGGTGGTCACGGAACCGTTTGTGTACGGCCACAACTGCGCGATGCTGCGGAGCAGCGTGGTTTTGCCGCTACCCGACGGACCCTTCACCAGCAGTGCATCGCCGGGCCCCAGTGACATGTCGAGTTCGGAGATCAACGCCTCACCAACCGGCGTGCGCACGTCGAGTCCCCGAACAACCAAATGACTGCCAGCGGAGAACGCGTCGAGCACGGGAAGTGCGCGGGCACGACGATCGGCATCGGCGAGCCCGGTCAAACGAATCAGTGTGGCCCGGAAACTTGCAAAATCGCTATAGGACTCTCGAAAGAACGACAACGAATTGTGCACCTGGCCGAATGCTTGAGCAGTTTGCATCACGTCGCCGAAAGTGATCTGCCCGCTGAACAATCGAGATCCCTGGACCAGAAACGGAAACACCACCGCTGTCTGATCCACTGCCAGATTGAAGCCACTGAACTTGAGCGTCCGGAAGACGATCGCCCACATATTGCGGATCACTGCAGCAAAACGTAGTCCGAGCGTGCGTCGTTCGACGTTCTCTCCGCGATAGAAGGCGATGCTTTCGCCGTACTCCCGTAGTCGAACCAACGCGTACCGGAAGGTGGCGCCGAGTTTCTCGTTCAAGAAGTTCAGCATGATCAAAGGCCGGCCGATCCAGAATGCGAGTGCCGTGGTCACCAACACGTAGATGTAGACGAGAAAGATCATCGCTCGCGGAATCTCGGCACCGAAAACAGTCAACGGCCCGGACAGATCCCACAGGATCTTGGTGAAGCTGACGATCGAGACCATTGCGGCGACGGCGCCCATGGACAACGTGCGGGACGACGTCGCGAATGCGGTGATGTCTGCCTGAATACGTTGGTCCGGATTGTCGACGGGGTTCTCCAGGAAGTTTCCGCGATAGTAGGCGCGGCCGTCGAGCCAATCGTCGGTCAATGTGTCATTGAGCCAACTGCGCCAATTGATATCCAGTGTTTGGCCCACCAGGTAGACGACGAGTGAGCTAGCGACGTGGACTGCGGCCAATATCGCGAACACTCGCAGGTAGTGCCAGAAAGCGGTTTCGTCGAGGTTCTGAATGGCGTCGTAGAAATCCTTGTACCAGTACGAGAACAACACCGTCACGCGGACACCGAATATCGTGAGCAGCAGCAGTAACGCGAGAATCGACAGCGGAATGACGGTGCGCCGGGGATCGAAGTAGGGCCAAGCCATTCGCCGAAACTGGTTGCCCCAGCGGGTATACCGAGCTAGCAGCAGCGCGGTGACGACGAGAACCGCTACCGTGATCGCATATGCCTCTGCCAACCACAGTGCGCTGTCCGTTACCGCGCTACCCCAATTCACCGTAGCCTCCGTCCTGGAGGGGAACTGACGATCACATATCGGTCGACAGCATTCGGTTCGCGATCCGCAATCCCGAGTCTTCCGCGGCATCCAATGCACGTGATTGCTCTGCCGTTATCCTGTCGCACACCCAATCCCAGTGCATCGTCACCACAGCGCCGGGGACGGGCATCGCCGCAAGCGCGTTGCCCTCGACCCTCCACCGCACTCTCTGCGTTGCCGGTCGGCCGCGTGCGAGTTGCTCACCGTCGAACTCGAGCGGGGACGAAACCACCAATGCATGCTCCTCGCCGACGTCCTCGACCACTCCCCATCTGATCCGGCAGTTCTGGAGGACGGACAGTGGGACCGCACCGCGCTTCCGAAGAAGCTTGACCCACGGATACACCAGAAATACGTGAAAACTGTGGTGCGCGAGCGCGCGGTCCCGACCCCCGAGGACGGGGAGGAACCCGGTGTTCTCGCGTTCACCGAATGCTTTTCTCAGGTGCTGCAACAACTTCCCCGAATCGAGAGAGTCGAGGAGATCACCTCCCACCCAATAGGCTTCGATCACTCGCGAATCCAGAGGGTCGTCGATGCCCGCTCCTACAGCCAATGCCTCGAGGTACGGCCACGCACCGTCGAATTGACGAGCGCGATCACGGTCGCCGCTGCCCGAGTTGCCGCTGGCCAGACGAAGCAGCACTGAAGGATCGTCGGGTCCGCAGTAACCCAACTCGTTCGGCGGATACGCGTAGCGGGCAAACAATGCCGGCCCGTTCATACCGACGGCAGTCATCAGCAGATCCGCGGGAGTTGTTCACCTGCCGGCAGATCCACTACCCGATTGCCTCCCAATGCCGTGCGCGCCACCACCATGGTGCGATGTTCGGCCACACACTCCCCGATCACGGCGGCTCCCACACTCAGTGGATTGCCGTGCATCGCTTCCAGAACCAGGGCGGCATCTTCGCGTGGAACGAAAGCGATCAACTTGCCCTCGTTTGCGACGTACAACGGATCCAAGCCGAGTAGCCCACAGGCGTCGCGCACGTCCGCGGGAATCGGCAGATCTCGCTCCACCAGCGCAACCCCGATGTTCGACGCCTGAGCGATCTCGTTGAGGGTCGCGGCGACTCCGCCCCGCGTAGGGTCGCGCAGGACGTGGATGTCGACGCCGGTGGCAATCATGTCGGCCACCACGCCGTTCAGGGCCGCACAATCACTGCGCACTTCGGTCCCGAATTCGAGACCTTCGCGACAACTCATCACGGCCACGCCGTGAACGCCGATGTCGCCGCTGACGATCACGACGTCACCCACTTGTGCGCGAGTGGGGCTGATGTCCACCCCGTCTGCGACAATCCCGATTCCTGCGGTGTTGATGAAGACTCCGTCGCCGTGACCGGCATCGACGACCTTGGTATCACCTGTCACCAGCCGAACGCCGGCAACGTGCGCGGCCTCACCGAGCGCCTTCGCGATTCCCGCGATGTCGGTCAGCGCCGTCCCTTCTTCCAGGATGAATGCCGTCGACATCACCAATGGCTGCGCTCCCACCATCGCCAGGTCGTTCACCGTTCCGTTGACAGCGAGATCGCCGATCGTTCCGCCGGGAAACACCATGGGTTTGACGACATACGAGTCGGTCGAGAACGCGAGCCGCACCCCGCCGACGTCGAATACGGCCGAGTCACCGAGTTCTGCATCGGCAGCGCTTCCGAACGAGGGCAGGAACAGGTGCTCGATGAGCTCGGCGGACATCGCTCCTCCACCGCCGTGCCCCATGACGATGTTCGGCGAATCACGCAGCGGCAGTGGGCAGACCCACGCCGACAAGTCCACTACAGCGGTCTCCTCAGCCGGCATGACCCGCCTCCTGAAGTTCCAGGCGCCGGTACAGGTAGTACGCGGCGCACGCCCCCTCGGACGACACCATCGTGGCACCGAGCGGATTCCGCGGAGTGCATTCCTTCCCGAAGGCACTGCACTCGTGTGGCTTGATCAAACCTTGCAACACTTCTCCGGAACGGCAGACGCTCGACTCGTCGGTATGGATTTCGGTCACCGAAAAACGCTCTTCGGCATCAAAATACGCATACTTCGGTGCCAGCTGCCAACCGCTGTCCGGGATCGATCCGATGCCGCGCCACGTCCGGTCCGACACGGCGAACACATCCTCGAGCATCGCTTTCGCTGCGGTGTTGCCCTGCGCGGTGACGGCACGGGCGTAAGCATTTTCGACCTCGTATCGACCCGATTCCAACTGCAGCACCGTCTTTCTGATGCCCTCCAGCAGATCCAGCGGCTCGAATCCGGTGACGACGATCGGGACCTTGTACTTCTCGGCCAGCGCCGGGTACTCCGACGTTCCCATCACACTGCATACATGCCCGGCCGCCAGAAATGCCTGCACGCGGCACTCTGGCGAATCCATGATCGCGGCCATCGCCGGCGGGACCAGAACGTGCGAGACGAGTAGCGAGAAGTTCTCGATACCCAGGCGATTGGCCTGATAGACGGTCATGGCGTTGGCCGGCGCGGTGGTCTCGAATCCGATCCCGAAGAACACCACTTGCCGGTCCGGATTCTCCTTGGCGATAGTCAGTGCATCCAACGGTGAGTACACCACCCGCACGTCACCGCCGGCGCTCTTGATGCGGAACAGATCCGACGAACTCCCCGGAACTCGCAACATGTCCCCGAAGGAGCAGAAAATGACATCGGGTCTTGCCGCGATGTCGAGAGCTTTGTCGATGATCTCGAGCGGGGTGACACAGACCGGGCATCCGGGTCCGTGGATCATCTCGATCTGTTGGGGAAGTAATTGATCGATGCCGTGTCTGATGATCGAATGTGTCTGACCACCACACACTTCCATGATCGCCCATCGCCGTGTGGCCAGCGCACGGATCTGATCCAGCAGTTTGCCGGCCAGTTCCGGATCGGAGAACTCGTCCAGATATTTCATGATTCCGTCTCCTTCGGTTCGATCCCCGCGGCCCGGGCAGCCCTTTCGAACCCGTCACCGAATTCCTCTTCGAGTACGCCGAGGTGCTCGAATTCCGCCAGCGTGCTGCGAGCGGATTCCTCGTCGAGTCGCTGGATGGCAAATCCGACGTGCACCACGACGTACTCGCCGACTTGGGCGCCCGGAATGTACTCGAGGCACACTTCTTTTCGGACGCCACCGAAGTTCACCACCGACATCGTCGTTCCGTCGCGTTCCTCCAGGGACTCGATACGTCCCGGTACGGCTAGGCACATGACACAACTCCTGACCTCATGACGAACTCCCCACCAGCACTTGGCCGTAGGCGAGACCGCCGTCGTTCGGCGGCAACTCCAGTCCTGTCAACGGCGTGAATCCAGCGTCTGAGAGCAGATCACACGCCCGAACGAGCAGTAGAGGGTTCTGAAAGACACCTCCGGTGAGTACTACCTCGTCCACTCCCGCCAGTTCCCGGCCACGAATTGCCCACTCGAGCACCAGGTGCGCTACGGATTCGTGGAAACGGGCGCCGATCACTTCAGCGGGCAACTTCTCCCGGAGATCGCGGACAACAGCCCGAATGACCGACCGCGGATCTGCTGTCCACGAATCGTCGTCCGACTGCGTCCAATCGAAGGTGTACCGCGAACCGGCGCTGTCGACTCCCCTCGACACCCCCTCCAACTCGATGGCGGCCTGCGCTTCGTAGTCGACCCTCTGTCGGACCCCGGTCAGCGAGGAGACTGCGTCGAACAACCGTCCCATGCTGGAGGTGTCAACGCACCCGAAACCGGTTTCCATCTGGTGAAGTAGGACCGACTGCTCTCGGGGCGGACAGGCTGCCACGGGCGCGAGGTCGGATTCCCAGTCCAACCCGGCATGCCACAGGTGGGCGAGCGCCATTCGGTACGGCCGTTCCACTCCGGCATCGCCCCCGGGCAGCAGTACGTATCCAAGATGCGCGAGACGGCGATAACCCTTGTACGTCGCCAGCAGTAGTTCCCCTCCCCACACTGCGCCGTCCGCCCCGTAGCCGGTGCCGTCGAACGCTATTCCGAGAACTGGTTCGCTCCCGTCCCGGCCGTTCTCCCCCATCACGGAAGCCACATGTGCGTGGTGATGCCCGACGATGCGCACCGGTCGGTCACCACTACGACTGCGAGCCCACGAGGACGAGCGATACCGCGGATGCTCGTCACAGGCGATCTGGTGCGGCACCACCCCCGTGATCGATTCGAAGTGACTCTCCGACGCAGCAAAACTGTCGATGACAGCGAGGTCGCCCATGTCTCCGATGTGCTGACTCGGCCACACATATCCGTCCTCGGCAAGACAGAAGGTGTTCTTCAGGTCGGCCCCGACCGCCAAGGTAGGCGGTACGTCGAACGGCGCGGTGACAGGCAGCGGAGCATATCCGCGCGAGCGTCGAAGCAACTGTCTTCCACTGCCGACTATTCGCATCACCGAGTCGTCACACGGCACCAAGATCGGACGGTTGTGGGTCAATACCCCGTCGGCCAGGTCACCCAATCGTTCGAGATCGTTGTCGGAGTACAGAATCGGCTCACCGCCGATGTTCGCCGATGTCATGACCAACACCGCTGGGCCCGCCTCTTCTCCGGCCAAACCCAGAAGAAGATGCTGAATCGGGTTGTAGGCCAGCATGATTCCGATATCCGGAATGCCGGGGGCAATCAAGGGGGAAAGCGCGTATCCAGACGCTTTGGCAACCAGCATAATCGGGCGCTCGCGCGAGGACATGGCATCAGCCTCGGCATCACCGACCACACCCAACTCTCTGGCTTCTGGCACATCGCGCACCATCACCGCCAACGGCTTGCTTGCTCGATGCTTGCGTTCACGCAACTCGTGAACCGCGCGGTCGTCGCGGGCATCACAAGCCAGGTGAAATCCTCCGATTCCCTTGACAGCAAGAATCTTCCCGTCTCGCAGTAGGGATCGGGCTCGTAGCAGTGCACCCTCACCGGTCACGGCGGGCGCGTCCCCTTCCACGAACGATAGCGTTGGACCGCACTGCGGGCAGGCAATCGGTTGCGCATGAAACCGGCGGTCGGCGGGATCCACGTACTCCGCCGCACAGTTCGCGCACAACGGGAATCGCTTCATCGTCGTAGCGGCCCGGTCGTAGGGTAGCGATTCGATGATCGTGAATCGCGGACCGCAGTTGGTGCAGGTGATGAATGGATGACGATATCGCCGATCGCTCGGATCAGTCAGTTCCCGGAGGCAGTCGTCGCAGATCCCGACATCCGCCGGCGCCAAGGTTCGCCCGACCGACCCCGCATCCGTCTCGACTATGCAAAACCCCTCACGACCAACCGGCCGCGAGTCCTCGCGCTCCACCGACTCCACCCGTGCCAGCGGTGGGGGGCGGTTTCGCACCCGAGCGACAAATGCATCGATTGTCTCTCCGTCGCCTTCGACGTCGATCACGACACCGAGAGCAGAATTTCCCACCGAACCCGACAGTCCCAGTTCGGTGGCGGTCGCATGGACGAACGGCCGGAAGCCCACCCCCTGGACTACGCCACGAACGATGACACGGCAGGCGATCTTCATGTCCCGACCTCACCGTTACCAGTATCGGAGTCGACTACCTCACCGTCGTGGCCACCACGGCCCATCAGTTCGAGGCCGGCCCGAGCGTGGCGAGCTCCCTGCTCGTCGACCTTCTCGACTGCAAAGCCCATGTGGATCACCACCCAGTCACCTGCCGTGACGGTGCCTTCGTCGAGCATTCCGATGTTGACCTTGCGTGGTGCCCCCTCCACGTCGACGAGAGCGAGTTGACCTCCGTATCCGTCCAGTAGTTCGCGTACCCGTCCCGGAATCCCCAGACACATGACTCACACCTCCGGCCCCAGTGTGGTGGCATCACAGTCCACGTCGATGGACCGGACGAGTGCCAGCACCGCAGAAGCGGCTTGCCTTACCGAATCACGCATCTCCGCACTCAATCCGATTCCGTCGCCGATCGATTTCGCATGTGCCCCCACCACGAACGTCCGCGGGAGTGTTCCGCCGAGGGCCTGCAGGCTGGCAAACACCGAACTCGGATGCATCGAGTGCGCGTCGAAACCTCCTTGCGGGCCTTCACTTTCGGGTTCCACTTCGATGATCGCGAGCTTGCCCGGGACTCCGGTCGCCGGTAAGGCATCGATCAGGACCAGGGCGTCCCACGACTCCAACAAGTCGTACGCCAGATGCACGCCCCGAATCCCGTAGTCGACCAGGTGAGCTCCCGATGGGAGATTCTCATGCTGCAGCGCCCGAACAACTTCGGGGCCGAATCCGTCGTCTTCGAGAAAAAGGTTTCCGACACCTGCAATCAGCACGCGCACAGCGCTTTACATCTTTCGCATTCGCAGATAGCGCTGGATGTCCGGCATCGACACCACCAGGACGATCGCGGCTGCGATCGCGGTGGCGCCGAGAAGTGCCGTCGACAGCAATCCCATGCTCCTCATGGCGAGTTCTCCTCTCGATAGCTGTGAAGTTCGATAGCTGTGAGTACGTCACGCGCTGTCGCGCGGCATCGGCTCTATCTCGTCCGGCGCGAAGTACAGGTAGCGGCCGTACCAGTTGTGCAGATCGGCGGCCGGATCGTCCAACAGTGTCACCCCAACATGAATGTCGCCGTCCACGTCTTCATGAATGGTGGCGACGTGGGCGATCCGGCCGTCGAAGAACAGGTCCTGAGCATCAGCGCGGCGTGAGGGGTGGAGCCGAACCGTACTTCCACCAGAGACACGGACGCCGTTGATCAGAACTGCGTCGGTGCGTGGTTGGACACTGGTGTCGGCTTCCGGGGTCCACCAGTCCACACCGTCAGGCACCTCGGGTATCAGATCAGAACCGGCGTGCGGATTTCGCAGCACACCGTGCAGGCCGGCTAGATCGTCGTCCGTCAATCGCTCACATCGGTCGATGATGTCGGCAGCTCTGGAGTCGGTAGCTCGCGCCCGCGCCTTTTCCTCGTCGGTCATGGCAAGGATTCTCAGGGTGAGAATTTCGTCGATCTCGGTCGAGTCGAAGAGAGATCCCTCGCTCTGCGGCGCAATCTCGGGAAAGTCGTACAGGATGATCGGTGACACCAGAACGGTGGGAGATGTGCCAGGGTGAGTGGGGTCCTCGGTCCCCGCAAGCACCGGATAACAGCGATTTTGCCGCAACTGCTCCGAGTGATCTGCTTCTTCGAACAACGACAGGAACCTCGAGCCTGTGCAGTTCACAATGACGTGAGTCCCCAGCATCGATTGCGCGGTGGCCGTGCCCTTGTCCCGTGCGTCGACGCTCGTGGCGTTCATGATCGTCACGGAAATCACCGTGCGTCCGTCCCCGGCGGAGGCGCTCACTGCCAAGAGGCCATTCACCGGAAGCCGTGTCCGAACGATCCGTCCGACCACCCTGCCCCGAGAGTCCGACAAAGTCTCTCCTTCGACAACTCCGGCCGCACAGAAGGTTTCTTCGACGCCGGCCTCGAGTTCGTCCAGACCCCACGGACCCAACACGATCTCGGACTCGGTGGCTTCGTCCCACGAGATCGACTCCCGCTCGCCGACTACCAACCGATCGACCGGGATCCACGCCCCGCCGGCGCCGAGTCGTTCAACCGTCCGCGACTGGTGGTGCAGAAATCTCACAGTCGCAGAAACTTCGACGCCGTTCCGCTCGAATTCGCCGAGCAGACATTGCGCGGACATCGACGGTTCCTCGCCGACTCCGACCTCGGCGGCGCCGGGCGGTCCGAGAACCCCGAACTGCCAACGGGATTGATTCTTCGCCGAGCCGGCCCGGTAGGGATAGAGAAGATATCCCTCGTACAGGACGGCGTCGGCCACGGCCCGAACGTCGTGATCCATCCCCGTTCGAGTCATCGCGGCACCTGGCTCGCCGTCAGCAACTGCCGCACGGCTGAATCGAGGTCCGTGAGGCCGTGCGCTGCCTTGAACCGCACGAGATCGGCAATCGTCTCATGGTCGAGGCGTACCCAACCAGACGCCGGATAATGCGCAGCCATCAGCTGTTTCCACACGTCGACCGGCAATTCGTAGGCAGCAGATCTGTCCCACGGGATCTGCTGCACGGAGAAACCACGCGGTCCGTCGGTGAATACCGTGCCGCTCAGTAGAACCACGATCGGAATCGTTCCGTCTCCGAGTGCGTGCATGTACTTCGACGCCGTCACCGAGAAGTCGTACGTACACGCCATGGGCAAGGCCGCGACCGTTGTTCCGGTGAATCCTTGAACGACCGTGGAACATTCCATCCACAGGAAGGTGCGCAGCGTACTCGACCAACGCTCCCGCGGACCGAAGAGATCGCGCAGACCTTCGCCTTCGGCGTCGGAGTACGGTCGGCGGTGTGGTTCGATTCGTACCTGCGCGCGCAGAGCCACCGCACGGACGGTCGTGCCGGTGGATTCCGACATTCTCAATCTCACCGTCAGATTCGGCGTAACCGCGTACGGTTCCACCTCCATGTTGTCGATCGAGAAGTCGAGAACAGTCATGCCGACCTGCTTCGCGCCTCGACGCGCCCGAAGAACTCGTCCACTGCGCGTGCGGCATCCTGGCCACCGTCGAATCCGCGCCACACGGTGCGCAATCGTCCCACCAGTTCGTAACAGGCGTCGATGGGAACAACGAAGCATCTCGGCGATTGTCCTGACGTGGGCACCGACACGATCAACGCCTCGACGTCGGCCCGCATCTGCGTGAGCCCCGGATTCTCCTCGAGCACAGTCTCGAACGAGTCGATGGGCAACTCGGATTCGGTAGCTCCGGCCGGTCCCGGATAGAAGACTATGTACTTGTCGAGGAGTGAGTTGCGGAAGAAGAATGCCAGGCCGACGGGGATTTCCAGAGACTCCCACCGGCCAGGGCCGAGGTCGAAGTCCGGAAACTCGAGGTACCGATCGGGAACCGCTTTGTATCGAAGGTCCGCGTCGACCGGTGCAAAGAGTAGATAGCACGGTCGGCACACGCACATCAGGCTCCGGACCTGTACGTCCACGACGTGCTGGTGTTCGTCGCCTATGCCCGCCGCACACATCTCACACCTCGGTCCGGTCGGAACGACACGCGACGAGGCGATTCGTGTGAGCACCTCTCCCACAGTGACTTTCATGACGGGGCTGCGTTCACGGCTAGGTCACCGGTATCACAGACTCGTCAGCAAGCGCGACCGAGAGCACTCCGTCGCGAATCAGCACCGGCACAGGCGCCAGGTGCTCGGAGCCGGTGCCCACCCGCGCTCCCGCCCCGTACACACTGAAGTGGGCAGAGCACGTCGGACAGGTGAGGACAGCGGCGTCTCGGGCAGGACGGCCCATCATGCGTTCGAGCACAGCCCCCGCCATCGAGTGCTCACACACCGGGCAATGGTCGCGATACGCGTACAGATCGTCACCGGAGCGGCAGACCAACAGATCGGTGCCCGACACGCGGAAGCCCGCGACCTCTCCCACCTCGACTTCGGCGAATTCGGGGACCTCCACCCAGTGCGTACCTCCCCCGTCGGCGTGAACGTGCGAGAACAGGGACTCGACCGAAATCACACCCGACTTCAGCTCGTGCGAATCCGGTGTTTCGACGTCGATTCCGGTGGTCTCGGGTGCCGCCGCCTGCACCGCGTCCTGGACCGCGGTTTCGAGGGTCACCGAGGACGAAGGGCAACTGTTACAGCTTCCGAGAAGCCGTAGTCGCACCACGCCGTCCGCCACCTCGATCAGTTCGACGTCGCCTCCGTGCGAACCGAGGTACGGACGCACGCTGTCGAGCGCAGTGCGGACGCGGGTCTCCACGTCGTGCGGGTGAAGTCCGTGCACCAGTAGCAGGCTGGACACCAGATCGTCGCGAACCATCGCATCCATCGTGGCCGGATCTGCCAGAGCGACGGTGCGTTCGAGTGCTGCGCCGTACAACTGCACGACCTCACGCACCAGTTGCTCGGCGCGATCTCTCGCCACCGGGCCTGCGCCGGCGTTGGCCTGCAACAACGTCTCGATGCGCTCACCTGCTCCGCGCCAGTAGTCGGCCGATTGCTCCATCGATCACTCCCCGGTCACGGACTGCGTCGGAGAGTGCAACTTCTCCAGGGTCTTGCCACCGCCGAGATACATGTGAACACCACACGGCAGGCAGGGATCGAAACTACGCACGGTCCGCATGATGTCGATGCCCTTGAAGTGGTCTCGATCGTTCTCCTCGAAGATCGGCTGACCCTGCACGGCATCCTCGTACGGACCGGGGGTTCCGTAGCTGTCGCGCGGGCTCGCATTCCACGGTGTCGGTGGGTACGGGTGATAGTTCGCGATTTTTCCGTCACGAATCACCATGTGGTGTGAGAGAACTCCGCGGACGGCTTCGGTGAATCCGCAACCGATACCCTCGTCCGGGACCTCGAACGACTCCCACGTCTTGGTCCGGCCGGCCCGGATCTCGACAAGCGCCTTCTCGGCGAAATGAAGGGCAGCCGCGGCTGCGTATGCCTGGAAATACGTTCGCGCGCGGTTTCTTTCGAGGGTATTGCTGCCATGTTCGGGAATCTTCCACTCGAGCGAGACAGGACCCTTCAGTGCTGTTTTCGGAAGATTGATCTTCACACTGTGTCCGGTCGACTCCAGGTATCCGATGTCGACCAGGCCGGCCAGAGCGGTGCTCCACAGACGAGCCAATGCTCCCCCGCCCGTGTCCAGAGCAAGGTTGTCTTTTCCGTCGAACCATCGCGGTGACATGACCCAGCTGTACTTGTCCTCGAGGTTCCGCTTCTGCGGGTGGGGGTTGGTGTGCTGATTCCACGGGTGCCTGCGATCGACCGGGTTACCCAGCGGATCGGTTTTGACGAACATCTCCTGATCACTCCAGTCCTCGTAATACGAGGAGCCCAGCATGATTCGGATACCGAGGTTGATGTCCACCAGATCCGTGGTGACCAACTTTCCGTCGACAACCACACCGGGAGTGACAAACATCTTCCGGCCCCAGTCGGTCATGTCCTTGTAGGAGAAATTGCAGTACTCGGGGTCTTGGAACGATCCCCAACAACCCAGCAGGGTCCGCCGCAGGCCAACCTTTTCGTAACCAGGCATCGCCTGGTAGAAGAAGTCGAACAGGTCGTCGTGCATCGGCACGACCTTCTTCATGAATTCGACGTACCGCATCAGCCGCGACATGTAGTCCGTCATCAGTTCGATCGTCGCGACGGTGCCGACGCCGCCGGGATAGAGCGTCGACGGGTGAACGTGCCTGCCCTCCATCAAGCAGAACATTTCGCGAGTCGAACGCGAGACTTGCAACGCTTCGCGATAGAACTCACCCGTGAACGGATTGAGAGTCCGCATGATGTCCGCGATGGTGCGATACCCGTGCTGCTCCTCGTGCGGGCAGCGCGTGTTCTCTGCCTGCGCCAGCACACCGGGATTCGTCTCGGAGACCATCTTCTCGCAGTAGTCGACGGCGACAAGATTCTCCTGAAAGATGTTGTGGTCGAACATGTACTCGGCGGCCTCGCCGAGATTGACGATCCACTCGCCCAGATGCGGCGGCTTGACGCCGTACGCCATGTTCTGTGCGTAGCACGAGCATGTGGCGTGATTGTCACCGCAGATGCCGCAGATACGACTGGTGATGAAATGCGCGTCGCGCGGGTCCTTCCCCTTCATGAACAGGGAATACCCACGAAAAATCGACGACGTGCTGTGGCACTCCACCACTTCGCGATTGGCGAAGTCGATCTTGGTGTAGATGCCCAGACTGCCGACGATTCGGGTGATGGGGTCCCACGCCATCTCGACGAGACCGTCGCGGTCCGCAGTCGAGGTGGGTTCGGGAACGATGGCCGTCATTGCAGTGCCTCCCAGAGACGTTGCTCACGAACTGATTTGAATGTATCCGGTCGGTCACCACGTACGCGTTGCACCGGTGAGCAACTTCGACCCGCGCTCGCGCCAGTGCGGTTCCTTGTCCAACGTGTGACCGGTGATCCGGCGCAGACTGTGGATCACGGACCCGTACATTCCCACCGCATTGGTGGAGAGTTTGCCGCCAGGTGGTTCATCCATGAACGGCATGAACTTGTCGGGGAATCCCGGCATCGTGCACCCGATGCAGATCCCGCCGACATTAGGACACCCGCCGACTCCGTTGATCCAACCACGTTTGGGGACATTGCATTTCACGACCGGTCCCCAACATCCGAGTTTGACGATGCACTTCGGTGACCCGTACTCCGTCGCGAACTCACCCTGCTCGTAGTACCCACCACGGTCACAGCCCTCGTGTACGGTGGCACCGAAAAGCCACTGCGGGCGCAGGGATTCGTCCAAGGGAATCATCGGCGCCTGATCAGTGGCCATGTACAGAAGGTAGGTCAGGGTCTCGGAGAGGTTGTCCGGCTGAATGGGACACCCTGGAACGCAGACGATCGGGATGCCCGCCTTCGATTTCCAGGTCCACCCGAGATAGTCCGGCACACCCATCGCACCGGTCGGATTGCCGGCCATCGCATGTATTCCGCCGTATGTCGCACACGTGCCGACAGCAACTACCGCAGTGGCTTTCGGTGCCAGCTTGTCGAGCCATTCGCTCGTGGTGACCGGTTGGCCGGTTTCGCGATTGTTCCCGAAGCCGCACCAATACCCCTCGTCGTGAAGTTTCTCGTTCGGTATCGATCCTTCGACGACAAGAACAAAGGGTTCCAGTTCTCCGCGGTCGGCTTTCCAAAACCACTCCAGGAAATCGTCAGCGCCACCCTGCGGTCCGCATTCGAAGTCGATGAGCGGCCAATGAACCGCTACCTGCGGCAGGCCGGGCAAGGCGCCGAGCGCGATCTCCTCGATACTGGGTTGCGTGGCTGCAGTGAGCGCCACCGAATCTCCGTCGCAACTGAGACCGGCATTGATCCACAGCACGTGGATCAGAGTTTCTTCCGCTTTGGCCGCTGCGCTTGCGGGGGTAGCTGCGCTTTCGGAGGCAGGTTCCGCCGTGGTGCCAGCAGTCGATTTTTGTGTGTCCATGTCAGCCGCTTTCACGGGTGCACTTGCGCCTTGACTCTCAGCGCCGCGACTGGCCTGACACGCTATGGCCTCAAGACTCTGTGGTCTCGAATTGCCGCGGCACCGAAACGCTGACGCCACCGGAGTCGAACCTCGGCCCACTTGCGTGGCACCCACTCATTTCATTAACTACCCGAGCAGATCAGTTGTCAACGGCCACCGGAGAAATCGCCGAACGACTACCGATCCACTCGTACCACTCGCCCATGCCCTCACCTGTCGTGGCAGACAAAACAACAACGCGCACAGCAGGATTGAGTATTCTCGCCTGCTCGACGCAGGCATCGACGTCGAACTCGACGTACGGGAGCAAGTCGATCTTGTTGATCACCACGAGGTCCGCGACAGCGAAGATGTGTGGGTACTTTTTCGGCTTGTCTGCCCCCTCCGGCGTCGAAATTAGGACAACCTTGCCTTCCTCGCCGAGGTCGAAGAGCGCGGGGCACACCAGGTTTCCGACGTTTTCGATCAGAAGCAGCGATTCTTCAGCGGGATCCAAGGCGCGCAGTGCGCGGTCGATCATCGCGGCATCGAGGTGACATCCGGCCCCGGTATTCACCTGCACCACCGACGCGCCGGTCTCTCGGATCCGCTCGGCGTCGAGCCGGGTTTCCTGGTCACCTTCGATCACGGCTATCGGTCGCTGACATCCGAGCTCCCGGATGGTTCGCGCCAGCAATGTCGTCTTCCCCGCGCCGGGGGAACTCATGATGTTGAGCGCCGTGATTCGGCGGCTCCGCATCCACTGACGATTGTGAACCGCAATGCCGTCGTTCTTGGCGAGCACCTGCTGCTCGAGAATCACGGTGTGGTCGGGGTGGCCGTGCTCATGGTCATGCTCGTGACCGTGCCCATGATCGTCGTGTTCCTGCTCGTGTTCTCCGTCTGCGACTACCGACACCCGAGGTCCTGTGGTGTCCCCGCACCCACACGTCGCGCACATGCTCAGCTCACTTCCATCGACAGGATCCGTAACTCTCGGCCGGCAAGCACCTCGACATCAGCACTGCCGCATTCACACAGCAAGAACATGTCGGGCGGCGAGAACATCACGCCGCAGCTTTTGCATCGCGCGCTGGTTGCAATCTCATCGATGTGCAAGCTGGCACCTTCGGCGTGAGTACCCGCGGTGACGACGTCGAAGCAGAACAGCAGAGAGTGTGGAACCACCGCGCAGAGTTGCCCCACTTCAAGCCGCACGCTCGATACTCGTCGCTCGCCGGCACGCTCACACACGGCTTCGACCACACTCTGCGCAATGGACAGCTCGTGCACGGTGAAACCCACGATTCGTGATCCGGAAACCTCCCTTCCACGATAAGCACCAACGGTCTCTGTGCGTAACCCGTACACGAAAACAGGCTGCGATCCGCAACTATTGCGGATCGCAGCCTGTGACAGCGTTATTCGTGTGACGAACGCCGGCGCGAAGGATTACGGGTTCGGAACCGGCACCTTCGTCGTCGTGGTCGTCGACGTCACTGTCGTAGTCGGGGGCGCCGTCGTTGCATCCGTTCCCGCTACCGGTGTGGTCGGAACTGTCGACGTCGGCGTCACTGCCGCCGAACCCGTCGGAGTGGCAACCGCTCCCGATGTGACCGACGCCGATCCTGCCGCAGGCACCTGTGACGTGGTTGCGGGCGCTCCAGCAGATCCCGTGGAGCCAGTGGTCCCGGCCGGTGCCTGACCGGTTCCGGTGCCTTCAGCCACCGCGGCGTCGCCCTCAGCATTGCCGTCAGCCATGTAGGCATCGACAGCAGCACTGATCTGTTCCGGGGTCGGCTTCGCAGTTGTGTCGACGGGCTTTCCTTCCTTCGCCTGCTGGGCGAGGTAGGTGAGCCAGGCCGCTGCGTACTCAGCTGAAGTCAACGGCTTGCCGTTGGCCGCATCCGCATCTCGCCAGTAATCGAAGTGGTGTCCGACGTCTGGAGCGAGTGTCTGCTGGTAGGGGTCGCTCAAGATCACGGGAATCGTGTTCTGGTTGGTAGCAATCAGACCGACAATCTCCTTGAAAAGCTTCTGCGGCAGATATGCCAGCGGAGACACCTTGTCGGTGGACACCGTCTCGCCCTCGGCTACCGGCGCCGGCGCGGGTGTTTTTCCGGGCTTGTACTCCGGATCCGAGACCTTGAGCATCACCTGAAGGAATGTCTCGTCACTCTGCATCCAGTTGGGATTGGACGAAATGTCTGCGAACGCCTCGAAGACGATCTGGCCGAACACCACCGCGACGTCCTGACCGGTGGCCGGGTTCAGACCCTGCGCTTCGAGTTGGTCGATGTTCAACTGCCGACCGACATTTGCCGCCAAGATCAACAGAGAGATGTTGCTGGGAGCCGAGCAGGTGAAGTCACCGTCCGAGCAGAAGGACGCGACCTTGCCGTTCAGCTTGCCGAAACCTCCGGCAGTGCCGGGGAGTACACCTTCGCCAGGTGTCGCGGAGGTGCCGTTCTGGTACTTCGTATTGAAGTTATCCGGGTTCGTGAACGGATTCGTGGCACCGAGGAACGTGCCGTCGCCCGCTTCACGGCCTGCATCCGCCAGCATGACCACACCGACAACCTTGTCCGGGTCGACCCCGAACTCGTTGTTCTCCTGCGTACCGATGTCCATCGCGACGCGACGCACCACATCGGCGCCTTCGCTGTACCCGACGATCGAGAACTGAGTCTTCGGGCATTCCTTGGCGATGGCACTCATCACGGACTGCGTATTTGCAGCGCCGGCAGCGACGGCATCCTCGTAGGACGCCATGTTGGCCGGGTACGCGATGTACACAGCCGCGTACGAGCCGGGCTTGTTCGCGTTGACGGAGCCTGCCGGGTTGATCACCTGGTCGACGCGTTCACTCTTGTAGTCACCGGACAGGGCGGCCGGCAGCGGCTTCCCGTCGGCTCCCAGCAACATCTTCACCGTCGAAGCGTCCGGTGTGTCGTGTCGACCGGCAACCGCGATGCTGACCATGTCGTGACACTCGGTGACCGACGACGTCAATTGTGTCTCGATCGTGCGTGACTCCGGAGAGTCCACAGCGACCGCAACCGCGACCAGTGCGGCCACGCCGAGCGCTGCGGGCGCTACTGCACCCGCCAGTATTCGATGTCGCGAAAAGAACCCACGAACCGGCATATCTTCTCCCCAATCAACTTTTGGAAAACGTACGACCGACCCCCGGGGCGTCACGCAACGTCATTCGAGTAGTCGTCCAGTACGAGAGGAGCGTTACAACGGGTAACGATTTTCCGTGGCGACTCGGGAGGGAATCGGGGGCGCAAACGCCTCATTTCCGCTGCATAACACCGACGTGCTCCTACTCCGCGTCGAAGATAATGACCTGTCGGATTGCTTTTCCGTCGGCGAGTTCGTCCATACCCGAATTGATGTCGGCCAATTCGATTCGCGAGGAAATGAGCTTCTCGACCGGCAGCTTCCCGTCGCGCCACAACTGCGCGTAGATCGGGATGTCGCGGGACGGGACCGCAGATCCCAGGTAGCTGCCGATAATGGTCCGCGCTTCGGCGACCAGTCCGAGAGGTGAGATCGACGAGCGCGCGTCAGGCGCCGGCAACCCGACCGTGACGGTCGTGCCACCCGCTGCCGTCGCAGCCACCGCTGTCTCGAAGGCCCGAGCATTTCCCGCGGCCTCGACGACGATGTCTGCGCGAACGCCACTCTCGGACAGGCCGGACGGTGTGAAGACCTCGGTCGCGCCCAGTTCCAGCGCCTGAGCCAGCTTGGATTCCAGTGCGTCGACACCGATGACGTTCTCGACCCCGAGTGCCCTCGCCGTCAGGATTGCGGCCATCCCGACGCCACCCAAGCCGACCACCATCACGGTGTCTGCCGGGCGAGGCTTCGCCGCGTTGAGGAGCGCTCCCCCACCGGTCAACACCGCACAACCGAGTACGGCTGCAATTTCGGCCGGGATGTCGTCGTCGACGGGAACAACCGACTTGGCGTTGACCACAGCATGCGTCGCGAAACCCGAAACACCGAGATGATGTTTGACGTTCTCGCCGGAGCGCCGCAGTCGATGCGCGCCACCGAGCAAACTGCCGTCGTTGTTGGCAGCGCTACCCACCGTGCAAGGCATCCGGCCGTCAGTGGCGCATCCCGCACATTCACCGCACCGCGGAAGAAAAGTCATCACGACGCGGGTGCCCACCGACAACGAATCAACTCCGTCGCCGAGTTCGATGATTCGACCTGCCGCCTCATGGCCCAACAACATCGGCACGGGTCGTACCCGATTGCCGTCGACCACGGAGAGGTCGGAGTGACAAAGCCCGGCAGCTTCGATCTTGACCAGGATCTCACCCGGGCCCGGGGATTCGAGGTCGAGTTCCGAAATCGAAATCGGAGTCGACTCTGCGAAGGGACGCTTCCGGCCGATCTCTTCGAGCACTGCACCACGGATCTTCAACTGCACACCCCGATTTCGATAGTTCGAACTACTTGCCCACGATCCCGCGTACCGACGCGGGGAGGTCACGAACCCGCTTGTACGGACCCACGACGGCGGCTGCAAACGGCCTCGTCAAGAGCACCTGCGCCACCTCGAGCACCTCTTCGGAGGTGACTGCGTCGATGGTCGCGAGCGTCTGCGCAACACTGCGATGGTTGCCGTAGTTCAGTTCGCTGCGACCGATACGGTTCATGCGTGAGCCTGAATCTTCCAGTGCCAGAACCAATCCGCCGCGCAGCGATCCCTTGGCGCGGGCGATCTCGGCATCGGTGATTCCGTCCGTCGCCACGTTCGCGAGTACCTCGCGGATAACCGTGGCAACCTCCCCGAGGTTCTCCGGCTGGCAACCTGCATACACGGAGAACGCTCCGGTGTCCGCGAAGGTGTCGACGCCGGAATAGACGGAGTACGCCAGCCCGCGCTTCTCCCGAATCTCTTGGAACAGACGAGAACTCAGCCCACCGCCCACTGCGGCGTTGAGCACCGACAGCGCCCAGCGATGGCCCTCGTGCCGGCCGAACGCGCGTACCCCGAGCGCAAGGTGGACCTGCTCGCTGTCGCGGTGGGTCAAGCTCAGTTCAGGCATCGTTCGCAAACGCAGAGTGCCTTCGCGCCGCGGCGCCGGCTTGACCCCGCGCTCGAGATGTCCGGCAAATGCACGGCGAGCGAGCGTCACAACCTGCTTGTGGTCGACGTTTCCCGCTACGGCCAGCACCATCCGCTGCGGTGTGTAACGCCGAACATGGAAGGAATGCAACTGATTGCGCGACATCGACTCGATCGATTCGACGCTACCGATGATCGGACGGCCGACAGGATGATCGCCGAACAACGCGGTCAGGAACGCGTCGCCGAGCAAGTCTTCCGGATCGTCGTCACGCATCGCGATCTCTTCGAGCACTACTTGCCGCTCGACATCGACGTCCGCGGTTCTGCAACGCCCTCGCAGCACGACGTCGGCGACAAGGTCAACCGCCATCGGAAGGTCGTCGTCGATCACGTGCGCGTAGAAACAGGTGTGTTCCTTCGACGTGAATGCATTGAGTTCGCCGCCCACACCATCCATGACCTGCGCGATGTCCAACGCCGTCCGTGACGGCGTCGACTTGAACAGCAGGTGCTCGAGAAAATGCGCGGCACCGGCCACACTCGGCTGCTCGTCGCGCGAGCCGACTCCGACCCACACACCGACGGAGGCGGAACGCACACCGGGAATGAACTCGGTGACGACGCGCAGGCCGCCGGGAAGGACCGTGCGCTGTACTCCGGATTCGGGAGTCGCATCGATCGGCGATTTCAGCACAGCGCTGCGGCTGCGCGTGGTGTTGGGAGTGGTCTTTGCCATGAAAAGGTTCAGCAGTCCTCGGTGCAAGTGGTCAATCAGGTATCTACAGGCTCTGTGTCTACAGACAGTACAGATGCGGCCCCGCACGGAAATCCGCGCGGGGCCGCATCAGAGTACGAAGTGAGATCTACTCGGAAGCAGCCTCGTCGGCGGCCGGAGCGGCAGCCTCGTCGTTGCCCTCTTCGACCGGGATCAGCGAGATCTTGCCGCGAGCATCGATGTCGGCGATCTCGACGCGGATCTTGGATCCGACGTTGACCACGTCTTCGACCTTGGCAATGCGCTTACCGCTGCCCAGCTTCGAGATGTGCACCAGTCCGTCGCGTCCCGGCAGGAGCGAAACGAAGGCACCGAAGGCGGTGGTCTTGACGACCGTGCCCAGGAACCGCTCGCCGACCTTGGGGAGCTGCGGGTTGGCAATGGCGTTGATCATGTCGATCGCGGCCTGTGCAGACGGTCCATCGGTGGCGCCGACGAACACGGTGCCGTCGTCTTCGATGGAGATGTTGGCACCGGTCTGCTCGGTGATGGAGTTGATCATCTTGCCCTTGGGGCCGATGACCTCACCGATCTTGTCGACGGGGACCTTGATGGCCGTCACGCGGGGAGCGAACGGGCTCATCTCGTCCGGGGTGTCGATGGCTTCCGCCATGACCTCGAGGATCGTGGTCCGTGCGTCCTTGGCCTGCGAGAGTGCACCGGCAAGGACCTGCGACGGGATGCCGTCGAGCTTCGTGTCCAGCTGCAGGGCCGTGACGAAGTCCTTGGTACCTGCGACCTTGAAGTCCATGTCGCCGAAGGCGTCTTCGGCGCCGAGGATGTCGGTCAGCGCGACGTAGCGGGTTTCGCCGTCGACCTGGTCGGAAACCAGACCCATGGCGATACCGGCAACCGGAGCGCGAAGCGGCACACCGGCGTTGAGCAGTGCGAGCGTGGACGCGCACACCGAGCCCATCGAGGTGGAACCGTTGGAGCTCAGAGCCTCGGAGACCTGGCGAATCGCGTAAGGGAACTCTTCGACGCTGGGCAGAACCGGCATGAGAGCGCGCTCGGCGAGTGCACCGTGACCGATTTCGCGACGCTTCGGCGAACCGACGCGGCCCGTCTCACCGGTGGAGTACGGCGGGAAGTTGTAATGATGCATGTAGCGCTTGGTGGTCTCGGGACCGAGCGAGTCGACCTGCTGAGCCATCTTCACCATGTCGAGAGTGGTCACACCCAGGATCTGGGTCTCGCCACGCTCGAACAGTGCGGAGCCGTGTGCGCGCGGGATGATCGCAACCTCGGCGGACAGCGAACGGATGTCCGTGACGCCGCGGCCGTCGATGCGGAACTGATCGCGCAGGATGCGCTGGCGAACCAGCTTCTTGGTGAGCGAGCGGAACGCTGCTCCCAGTTCCTTCTCGCGGCCTTCGAAGTTGGGTGCAACCTGCTCGAGAACCTCGACCTTGACCTCGTCGGTCTTGTCGTCGCGTTCCTGCTTGCCGGCGATTGTCAGTGCGGCATTGAGCTTTTCGGACGCAGCAGCCTCGACGGCAGCAAAAACGTCGTCCTGGTACGCCGGGAAGACCGGGTAGTCACCCGTGGGCTTTGCAGCCTTGGATGCAAGTGCTGCCTGTGCAGCGCACAGGCGTGCGATGAACGGCTTGGCGGCCTCGAGGCCCTCGGCGACAATGGCCTCGGTCGGTGCCTGAGCGCCGTCGGCGATCTTCGCGATGACGTTGTCGGTGGCCTCGGCCTCGACCATCATGATCGCGACGTCGGCGTTGTCACCGCTACCGGAAACGACGCGGCCGGCGACGACCATGTCGAAGACGGCGTTCTCGAGCTGATCGACCGTCGGGAATGCAACCCACTGGCCGGTCTTGTTCTCGTCCGAGACGATGAGTGCAACGCGAACGCCACCGACGGGTCCGGAGAACGGCAGGCCCGCGATCTGCGTCGACGCGGAAGCGGCGTTGATGGCCACGACGTCGTACAGATCCTGCGGGTTGAGGCTCATGACCGTGACGACGACCTGGATCTCGTTACGGAGACCGTCGACGAAGGACGGGCGCAGCGGCCGGTCGATGAGGCGGCAAGTCAGGATCGCGTCGGTGGAGGGGCGTCCCTCACGACGGAAGAACGAACCGGGGATGCGGCCCGCTGCGTACATACGCTCTTCGACGTCCACCGTCAGGGGGAAGAAGTCGAAGTGCTCCTTGGGGTGCTTGCTGGCGCTCGTGGCGGACAGCAGCATGGTCTCGTCGTCCAGGTAAGCAACGACGGCGCCGGCGGCCTGCTGAGCAAGGCGTCCGGTCTCGAAACGGATGGTGCGGGTACCGAAGGACCCGTTGTCGATCACGGCGGTGGATTCGAACACGCCTTCGTCGACCTCTACTACGGAATTCTCTGTCATTCTTTTCTCTTCACTTCCCTCTCGTCTTCGCCGTACCCGCGCGGGCGTTTCCACCCTCCTGGTGGAAACTGCGCACCGAGGGACGTCCCCCTCTTGAATTGCAGACGCTCCTTGCGATGCGAGCGATTTCTGCTTCGGGACGTCACGACGTTCGGGCGGCCGTCGATCGAAGTCCGCCGGAGCTTTCGGGCTCTTGCCCGGTCCGGAGAACCACTACCGACAACCGACACCACGTTCTCTGGTGCATACGGTGTGCTGGCTGCGTACTGCACAACTGCGCATAAACAACTGCGCATAAACAACTGCGCATAGACAACTGTGCATAGCGCCGACAGCGGAAACTGCCTTGCGGCAGCTAACGCCGAAAGCCAGCGAAGCCCAGTATATGCGTGGCTTCGCCGGCTGACGGAGTGTTCGGCAAACCGAAGCATGCCGTGTTGCTTTCGATCAGCGTCGTGAGAAAAATCTAGCGACGCAGGCCGAGACGCTCGATGAGCGTGCGGTAGCGAGCGACGTCGGTCTTTGCCACGTACTTCAGCAGACGACGACGGCGACCGACCATCAAGAGCAGTCCACGACGCGAGTGGTGGTCATGCTTGTGGGTCTTGAGGTGCTCGGTGAGATCGGTGATGCGCTTGGTGAGCATTGCCACCTGAGCTTCAGGCGATCCCGTGTCGGTCTCGTGCAAGCCGTACTCGCCGAGAACGGCCTTCTTTTCTTCCGTGGTCAATGCCACTTGATTCACTCCTGTGATGACGTTTGCGTGAAAGGAACTAGATCGGGCGCGGCCACCGCAAACCGCAGCACGCACCGAGAGAAGATCCTACCAGCAGCAATGAGGCGCTCTCGCCCACCTGGAGCGAATGTGGCGGCCGCCACTGACACAGGAGGAACTCAACCGACGCTGCGTTCTGCATCCTCACTCAGAATCCGGCGTGCGCGTTCGACATCTCGGTTCATTGCCGTGATGAGCGACTCGATCGAGTCGAACTTCTCCATACCGCGAATCCGCGAAACCAGGTCGACCGCGACGTGTTGTCCGTACAGGTCTGCTTCGGTGTCGAGAACGTATGCCTCGACGGTTCGGGTCCGGCCGGAGAAGGTCGGATTGGTACCCACAGACACCGCGGCTTGGTATCGGCGACCGGGAACGACGGTTCCGAGTTCCTCGCCGGCACCAAGCACCGTGAACCACGCCGCGTACACGCCGTCGGCCGGAATCGCCGAAAACATCGGCGGTGCAACGTTGGCCGTCGGGAACCCCAACTCGCGTCCACGCTTGTCACCGTGGACGACCACACCTTCGACACGATGTGGACGGCCCAGAGCTTCGGTAGCCGCTTCCATGTCGCCTGCGTCGACGCACGAGCGGATGTAGGTCGACGAGAACGTCACCGCATGCTCGGCGAGCAGCTGGACGCCGTCGACGGCAAAGCCGAAGCGAGCGCCCATTTCACGAAGAAGATCGACATTGCCGAGCGCCTTCTTGCCGAAGGTGAAGTTGTCCCCCACCACGACCTCGGCGACATGTAGACGTTCGACGAGAATCTCGTGGACGTAGCGCTCCGGCGTCAGCTTCATGAAATCAGCGGTGAACGGCATCACGCAGAACACGTCGATGCCCAGATCCTGAGCCAATTCCGCACGCCGTTGCAGCGTCGTCAACTGGGCTGGATGACTACCCGGCCGCACAACCTCCATGGGATGCGGGTCGAACGTCATCAACACGCTCGGAACACCACGTTTGCGGGCAGCGGTAACCGCTCTCGCTATCAATTGGGCATGCCCACGATGCACACCGTCGAACACACCGATAGTGAGCACACAACGACCCCAATCGGCCGGAACTTCGTCGAGACCACGCCATCTCAGCACGATTGGCAGCCTACGGGTCCACCGGCGGCGGGTCACGTTCGGACCCGCCCAGCGAATCACCGCTGTGCTGCCGCTCACGTACGGAAGTTCCGGATTTCGTAGCCTAAGCTAAGCGTTGTGGCAGCTCACAAGACCGGAACCTCGGAAGCATCATCGACGTCGGATGGCGACAGCACTTCGGCGCACGACGCGGCAATCGACACGCTCGCACTCTCGTCGGTGGCCCAGGACTACCTCAAGGTCATCTGGACTATCCAGGAGTGGTCCCACGAGCGGGTTTCCACCAAGCTCCTGTCCGAGAAAATGAGCGTCTCGGCCTCGACGGTGTCCGAGGCGATCCGCAAACTCTCGGACCAGGGCCTGGTCGATCACGCCCGCTACGGATCCATCGCCCTGACCGACAGCGGCCGCGCCGCCGCCGTCTCCATGGTCCGGCGCCACCGGTTGATCGAGACCTATCTGGTTCAGGAACTCGGATACGGCTGGGACGAAGTCCACGACGAGGCCGAAGTCCTCGAACACGCCGTTTCCGATCTGATGATCTCGCGGATGGACGCCAAACTGGGCTTCCCCGAACGTGACCCGCACGGTGATCCCATTCCCGCCACCGACGGTTCGGTGCCGACTCCCCCGGCCCGCCAGCTCAGCGACTTCGCCAACGGTGAGCGGGGCCGCGTTGCCCGGATCTCCGATTCCGATCCCGAAATGCTCCGGTACTTCGATTCCGTCGGCGTCAGTCTCGATGTCGAGATCACCGTCGAGGAGCGCCGCGATTTCGCCGGGACAGTGTCCGTTCGACTCGGCGACAGCCCCAACACCATCGACTTGGGAAGTCCAGTCGCTCAAGCAATTTGGCTCGTCTAGCCGAGGTAGTCAAAGCGGCAGTCGGTATCGGCGTTCCACGGGCCGGACGCCGTCGGTCCGGGTCCAGTCGGCGAGCCTCTCGTCGACGTACACCCACCCTCGACGCTCGTACAGTGCGATCGCCGGCAGAGCGTCGTCGACGACGTCGAGCACCAGTTCCAACCGACTCTCGGCTGCGAAATCCGTCACGGCATCGAGTAGCGCATCGCTGAGGCCGTTTCCACGTGAGCCAGGATGAACGAACAATCGCGACACGGCTATCGATCCCGCGGTTGTGGGCGCACCTGCGACCTCGCTGTCGACGGCCACATGACCGACAACACGACCGTCGCTCTCACCGACCCACGCCTTCACCACCGTGGGCGAACTGAGCCAGCGGTGCGGGTTCTGCGGCCACGTGTTCGGATATCCGTCGCACTCGTGGACCTGTGCCAGCGCATCGACGCAACCGTCGAGGTCGCCGTCGACACGCTCGCGGACGATCACCCGCGAAGCGTCGCCGGTCGCACGACCATCACCGAACTGGCGCGTCGACCCTTCTCCTGCAGAAGCGCAATCGTGTGACCGGTGGGATCGATCGCCGCACAGATCCCCTTCATCCCGATCGGCTCGAGCCAGCGCCCCTGGCTGATCGCCTCGGCTTCCTCCGCCGTGATCTGCCGATGCGGAAAAGCCGTCTGCGCGGCCTGATCGATGTCGAGGCTCACACCCGGCTGATCCGCGAGATCTTCGAGCGTGCGCGCATGTTCGAGAGTGAACGGCCCGACGCGGGTGCGGCGCAATGCCGTCAAATGACCGCCGACGCCCAATTCACGACCGAGGTCGCGGGCAAGCGAGCGGATGTACGTACCGGACGAGCACTCCACGTCGACGTCCAGATCGACGAAGCCACCCGGGACATCTCGCCGAGCCAGAACCTCGAAAGTCGACACCGTTACCGGACGCGGCGCCAGCTCGACGGTTTCTCCCGCACGCACCAGAGCATGTGCGCGCTGACCGTCCACCTTGATAGCGCTCACGCTTGCCGGGATCTGCTTGATGTCCCCGGTCAGCGTGGCCACGATCGCCGCGATCTCCGCGTCCGTCACCTGCGAAGCGTCTGCGGAGGTCAGGACCTCCCCCTCGGCATCGTCCGTGTCCGTCGCTGCCCCGAGGCGAATAGTCGCCGAGTACGCCTTGGTTGTCAGCGCCAGGAGTCCGAGCAACTTGGTCGCACGCTCGACGCCGAGAACGAGAACACCGGTCGCCATGGGATCCAGCGTCCCGGCGTGTCCCACCTTCCGGGTGTTCAACAACTTGCGGCACCGAGCGACCACGTCGTGGCTGGTGATACCCGCCTCTTTGTCGACAATCAGAATTCCGGCGCCGACAAGACCGGAGGAAGGCTTTTCACGAGCTGACACGTGTGCCGATTCTGCCAGTCGCGCTCACTGCACCGAAATTGCCGTCAGGATGAGTCCGTCCGACACCAACCACCTGCCGTCGAAAGAGGTGAGCGGCGGACCGGACGTCGCCTCACCGGGGACCAGCAGACGCGAGTTGAAAGTGCCGGACGTTTCCGACTTCGCCTCGAACGTGATGTGGGCGTCCTCGAAACCCAACCAGCGCCCGGTGAGCGGAAACCACGCCTTGTACGTGGCTTCCTTCGCGCAGAAGAGCACTCGATCCCAGTGCACCGGACCGCCGGTTTCCTGAGTGTCCAACCACGTTCGTTCCGCCTCGATGCTGACCGCGGGCAATACCCCGTCCGGCAGCGGGCCGTGCGGTTCGGCGTCGATACCGAGTGAGCGGACCTGCATGGAGTACGCCAGGACAGCGCCGCGGTAGCCGTCGCAATGGGCGAGGCTCCCGACCACTCCCTGCGGCCAGAGCGGCGCACCACGCTCACCGCGCATGACAGCGGCAGACGGAACACCGAGCTTGCCCATCGCCTGACGCGCAAGGTGCCGGGTGGTCACGAACTCACGACGACGCTTCTCGACCGCGCGGCCGATCAACGCTTCCTCACTGGGGTGCGGAACCAGACCGGGCGGATCGACGAAGGCCTCGGCCGTCGCAACTCCACCGGGAAGAATCTGTTCGATCACGTAGCGATACCTCTCAGCGTGCGGCGCGCATGCGCTCGACTTCGGCTTCCTGCTCCGGCGTGACCTTGAAGTGGCCACCCCACTTGTTGAGCGTTCCCGGCGGGTACTCCGGAACGGGAAGAATCTGACGCAACAACTTCTCCGGCAGTCCACGCCGACGCCACTCGCGCGGGTATCCGAGTGAGACTTCCTCGAAGCGGACGCCGTCGTAGTACGTGGTTCGAGGGATGTGCAGGTGCCCGTACACCGAGCACACCGCGTTGTACTTCACGTGCCAGTCGGCGGTCGCGGTGGTTCCGCACCACAGTGCGAACTCCGGATACATGAGTACGTCCGTCGGCTGCCGGACCATCGGGAAATGGTTCACGAGAACGGTTCTTGTGCCTTCGGGAAGCGCATCCAACCGCGCCTGGGTGTACTCGATCCTCGCCCGGCACCATGCGTCGCGCGTGGCATACGGCTGCGGTGAGAGTAGGAACTCGTCGGTGGCGACGACGTTCTTGTCACGCGCGATCTCGAGCCCGTGTTCCTTGTCTCGCGCACCTTCCGGCAGGAAGGAGTAGTCGTAGAGAAGAAACATCGGGACGACCGTGACCGGTCCCTCGTCTCCCTCCCACACCGGGAACGGGTCCTCGGGTGTGATGACGTCGAGTTCGCGGCACATGTTGACCAGGTACTCGTAGCGCGGCGCTCCGTGAATCTGAACCGGATCCTTGGCGGTCGTCCACAGTTCGTGGTTGCCCGGAATCCAGATGACCTTTGCGAATCGGCTGCGAAGGAGCTTCAACGCCCACCGAATGTCGTCAGTTTTCTCGGAAACATCTCCGGCGAGAATGAGCCAGTCGTCAGGCGAATCCGGAAACAGTTCCTCCGTCATCGGCTTGTTGCCGTTGTGACCGACATGAATGTCGCTCACCGCCATCAGCTTTGCTGCCACGATCCCTCTGCTTCCTCAGTTGAACTTCCGCGCTTCGCCGTCGCCGGACCTGTCACTGCCCACTTGCCGGAAAACGCTCGCCACGACACCGCGACCATCCGAAGTACTACGAACACGGTAAGCCCTGCCCAAATTCCGGCGAGCCCCCAGTCGTAGGCGAGAGAGAGCCAGATCGCGGGCAGAAACCCGAGAACTGCGCAGAGCATGGTCGCGTTGCGCAGAAACACCACGTCCCCGGCGCCGAGTAGAACACCGTCGAGTGCGAAGACGATTCCCGCCACCGGCATGATCGCGACGAAGAACCACCATGCGATCGACATCTGACCGAGCACCTCGGCGTCGGACGTGAAAAGTCCGGGGATCACGGAGTGGCCGGCGGCGAAGAAGATCGCGAGCACCACGGCAAATACCGTCGACCATGCGGTGATCCGCCAGGTCATCCTTTTCGCCGCGGCTGCGAATCCACCGCCGAGCGCCGCTCCGATCAGCGTCTGAGCTGCGATCGCCAAGGAATCGAGAAGGAGCGAAACCAGGTTCCACAGTTGGAGGACGACTTGGTGTGCACCGACTACAGCCGCACCGAACCTCGACGCCACTGCAGCCGCGGAAACGAAACACGCTTGGAATGCGAGGCTGCGCAGAATCAGGTCACGGCCCATCAGCATCTGCGCCCGCATGGTCGCAAAATGTGGTCGAGCCGAAACCGGTTCACGAAAGAGCGCCCAGGCGAACAGCACACCCGAAACACTCTGGCCCACCAGATTCGCAACAGCTGATCCTTCGAGTTCCAGACGCGGAGCACCGAGCAAGCCATGCACCAGAATCGGACACAACACCGCCGAAATACCCAGGCCGACAAGGACGAACCGCAGCGGTCGCACCGTGTTCTGAACCCCGCGCATCCAGCCGTTGCCGGCCAGGGCCACCAGGATGAGCGGAACACCCAACACCGCTATCCGGAGCCAACTTTCCGCAGCCGCGGCGATGTCGGGAGTCCCGGCCACCGCCGAAGTCAGCGGGCCGGCGATCACCTGCACGATCACGACCAAGACCAAGCCGATCGCGGCCGCCAGCCAGGTCGCCTGAACACCCTCGCCCACCGCGTCGCGCTCGCGGCCCGCCCCGTGAAGCCGTGCGGCCCGCGCCGTGGTGCCGTACGACAAGAAGGTCAGCTGCGTACTCACCAACGACAGGATCAGACCACCGACTGCCAATCCGGCCAGCGGAAGCGCCCCGAGTCGGCCGACCACGGCGATGTCGAACAACAGATAGAGGGGTTCGGCCGCCAGTACCCCGAGTGCCGGAAACGCCAGGGAAAAGATTCGACGCCCAGTGACGTCGAAATCAGCTGCCGAAGATCCCGCCGAGGTGGCGTCAGATTCGCTCAATGCCGCGGATTCAGCCGAGTGCCGCGACGAGCGCGGCAACAATCTCGTCGCTGGAAGTGGTCGACGTATATCCGGCCGACAGCCGGTGCCCGCCGCCACCAAGACTTTCAGCGACCGCCGACACGTCGATCGCCGACTTTGCACGCAACGAGATCGACCAGCTTCCGGAAACCGACTCTTTGAGTACGGCGGCAACTTCGGCTTCCGAAGTAGTCCGCACGATATCGACGACGCTCTCGATCTCCTCGGAGCGAAGATCGCCGATGTCACTGCGTCGGATCACCGCGTACACCAGCCCACGGCCGTCCGCGGCTTCCGGGACCAGCACCGCGGACCCGAGTACCGAAGCCAGCATCGGCAACCACCCGAACGGATGGGTGTCGAGCAGCTTTCGCGCAATCGCGTCGCCGTCGATGCCGGTCGCCAGCAAACGCGCCGCGAGCACGTGCGGAAGCGGACCTCCCCACCGGAAGGAGCCGGTGTCGGTGACCAGTCCGGCATAGAGACAGTGCGCGATATCGCGATCGATCGCGACTCCCCACGCATCGAAGAATCGTGCGATGAGCGCCGTCGTCGAAGCAGCGGTTTCGTCGACGACGTTGATACTTCCGAATTCGGAATTGGAGCGATGGTGATCAAGGACGATCGTGCGATTCGCGCCGGCGAGTCGACTCGACAACTCACCGAGACGGCCCTCGCTGCCGACATCCACCGTCACCAGTACATCGACACTTTCCCGAACATCAGTGGGCGCCACGAGCAAGTGGAGACCGGGGAAATCGCGCATCGACTCGGGCAGCGCCGACGGCCGACTGAACGCGACCTGCACCGAAACTCCCCGACGCTCGAGAACGAGACCGAGCGCAAGTCCGCTGCCGATCGTGTCCGCATCCGGCTGCACATGGCAGAGAATTGTCACCGTGTGTGCCGATTCGAGAACCTCGGCCACCTGAGCGAACTTCGCCTCGCAGGGGTCGACGTCCGAAAGTGCGGTGATCGTCATTCTCGGTGCGCGTCAGTCGGCTTCACGAACATCTGGCGACGCCTCGTCTTCGTCCGAAGCCACTCGCGGCTCCTTGTACGGATCTGCATCTCCGGCCGGCTGTGCATTCTCACGCGCCTTGGCGACCTCGTCGTCGGCGGCCTTGGCACGGGCCAGCAGTTCTTCCATATGACGCGCGGTGTCGGGAACGGTATCGGCGACAAACGTCAGAGTCGGTGTGAAGCGAACTCCGGTTCCGGCACCAACCTTCGAGCGCAGAACACCCTTGGCCTTCTCGAGACCTGCGGCGGCGGCTTCCACATCGGGTGCGGAATCGACCTTCTCGCCCATGACTGTGTAGTACACCGTCGCGTCGTGCAGATCGTTGGTGACCTTGGTGTCCGTGATGGTCACGAATGCGAGTCGCGGATCCTTGATCTCGTGATCGATCGCCGTCGCGACGATGGTTCCGATACGCTTTGCCAACTTGCGTGCCCGGGCTGGATCTACCATGACTGTCAGTCTCCTCTACCTGGCCACTCGAATCGAGGTGACTCGATCGATCAAAGTTCTGGTTAACAAGAATTATTACCGACAACAGTCTCGTCCATCGGCTACCCGGCAACCAAATCACCATCGGTAGAGGTCAGTTGTCGCATGTGTCGAGCGTGAGCACAAACACCGCCACAGTTGGTCCCGAAGCCACCGAATCCCTTGCCGACGAACTCGATTCGTTACGGCGTCTGGAAGAGTGGCTAAGCGACACAGATCGGTGACGCTCAGTCTTCCGGGCCGAAAATTCGCCTTCGCACAGCCAGCAACTGAATCTCCGGACGCTCAGCGACCGCTCGCTCACAATGATCGAGAACATCGTGCAGGTGATCGACGGACGAACTGACCACACCGACGCCCACGAGCGCACGACGCAGGCGTCCCTGCTCCCCCGCCTCCGCTGCACTCACACCGAATCGACGGAGTTCCGTCAGGATCGGCGACAGCATCGAACGCTTTTCCTTGAGTGAGTGGACATCGCCGAAAAGGATGTCGAACTCCAGTGCCCCTACAAACATTTTCCCCCTAGACAGAGCCGAATGGACTCTCTCGGACTTGTATGTTCAAGTCCGAGAGAGTCCATGTCAGCTAGTACCCACGTGCGTCCGCCCCAACGCCCGTGTCGACATAATCAGTCGCGCGGCTTCTCGCGAAGCTCGTAGCACTCGAGAACGTCACCGATCTTGATATCGGAATAGGTAACGGTCAAACCACATTCGTAGCCTTCGCGAACCTCGGTAGCGTCTTCCTTCTCCCGCTTGAGCGAGGAGATGGTGACCGTCTCGGCAATGACCTTGCTGTCGCGGATGAGACGTGCCTTGGCGTTGCGACGGATGCTGCCCGACGTGACCAAGCAACCGGCAATGTTGCCGATCTTGGACGAACGGAACATGGCGCGGATCTCTGCCTTGCCCAGCTCGACCTCTTCGTACACCGGCTTGAGCAGACCCTTGAGTGCCTTCTCGACCTCGTCGATGGCCTGGTAGATCACCGAGTAGTAGCGAATGTCGACGCCCTCGCGGTTCGCCAGCTCCGTTGCCTTGCCTTCGGCGCGGACGTTGAAGCCGATGATGATCGCGTTGGACGCAGCAGCCAGGTTGACGTTGGTCTCCGTGATGCCACCGACACCGCGGTCGATGACACGCAACTGCACCTCGTCGTCGATCGGAATTCCGAGGAGAGCCTCTTCGAGGGCCTCCACGGTTCCCGAGTTGTCACCCTTGAGGATCAAGTTCAGCTGTGAATGTTCCTTCAGAGCTGCATCGAGATCGTCGAGGCTGATGCGCTTACGACTCTTCGCTGCAAGCGCGTTGCGCTTACGTGCGTTGCGACGGTCCGCGATCTGACGAGCGATACGGTCCTCGTCGACCACGAGCAGGTTGTCGCCTGCACCGGGGACCGATGTGAAGCCGATGACCTGGACCGGACGTGAAGGCAGTGCCTCGTGGACGTCCTGACCGTGCTCGTCCACCATGCGGCGGACGCGGCCGTAAGCATCGCCGGCAACGATCGAGTCGCCGACCCGCAGCGTTCCGCGCTGAATGAGCACGGTAGCGACGGGGCCGCGGCCACGGTCGAGGTGCGCCTCGATGGCAACACCCTGAGCGTCCATGTCCGGGTTGGCGCGCAGATCCAGGGAAGCGTCGGCCGTCAACAGCACTGCTTCGAGCAGTGCGTCGATGTTGAGACCCTGCTTCGCCGAGATGTCGACGAACATGGTGTCTCCGCCGTATTCCTCGGCCACCAGTCCGTACTCGGTGAGCTGCTGCCGGATCTTGTCCGGGTTCGCGCCTTCCTTGTCGATCTTGTTCACCGCGACCACGATCGGCACGTCGGCCGCCTGGGCGTGGTTGATCGCTTCCACCGTCTGCGGCATGACGCCGTCGTCGGCTGCGACAACAAGGATCGCGAGGTCGGTGGCCTTGGCACCACGAGCACGCATGGCCGTGAAGGCCTCGTGACCGGGGGTGTCGATGAACGTCACGAGACGCTCGTTGCCCTCGAGCTCGGTCAGCACCTGGTAGGCACCGATGTGCTGCGTGATGCCGCCGGCTTCGCCCTCACGGACATTCGCCTTACGGATCACGTCGAGCAGACGGGTCTTACCGTGGTCGACGTGGCCCATGACGGTGACCACAGGCGGACGGGACTCGAGGTCCTCTTCTCCGCCGGCGTCCTCGCCGTAGGTGAGGTCGAAGCTGTCGAGCAGCTCGCGATCCTCGTCCTCCGGGCTGACGACCTGCACGACGTAGTTCATTTCGCCGCCGAGCAGCTCCAGCGTCTCGTCGTTGACCGACTGAGTTGCCGTGACCATCTCACCGAGGTTGAACAACGCCTGCACGAGTGCTGCGGGGTTCGCATCGATCTTGTCCGCGAAGTCCGACAGAGATGCGCCGCGAGCGAGACGGATGGTCTCGCCGTTGCCGCGTGGCAGCCTGACGCCGCCGACTGCGGGAGCCTGCATGCTTTCGTACTCGGCGCGCTTCGCCCGCTTCGACTTACGTCCACGGCGAACTGCTCCGCCGGGACGACCGAATGCACCTGCCGCTGCGCCGCGCTGACCGGGACGGCCACCGCCGCCGGGACGACCGCGGAATCCACCGGCCGGAGCTGCTCCACCGGGAGCACCTGCACCGGCACCGGCGCCGGGAGCGCCGCCACCGCGGTATCCACCGCCGCCGCCACCCGGACGACCACCGGGAGCGCCACCGGGACGACCCGGACGTCCGCCGCCACCGGGCGCGGGACGAGCGGAACGAGCAGGCATTGCACCCGGGTTCGGGCGAGGAGGCATGGAGCCGGGGCTGGGACGGGGTCCGCCCTGACCTGCAGGCGGACGGGGTCCACCCTGGCCGGGAGCCGGACGGGGGCCGCCCTGACCCGGAGCCGGACGAGGTCCACCCTGACCGGGAGCCGGACGGGGACCGCCCTGACCCGGAGCCGGACGAGAACCGCCCTGACCTGCGCCCGGACGCGGTGCGCCGGGAGCCGGACGAGGTGCCGGACGCTCGGCGGGTGCCGAGGAGTACGGGTTGTTACCGACGCGAGGTGCCTTCGGTCCCGGACGCGGTCCGCCGGGCTTCGCGCCGGTGGACGGTGCGGCCGGAGCCGCGGGGGCTGCCGGTGCCGACGCTGCGGGAGCAGCCGGAGCCGGACGTGCCGGCTGTGCTGGTTTCGGAGCGTTGAACGTCGGTGTGGGGACCGGCGCTGACGGCGCTGACGGTGCTGCCGGAGCAGCGGCTGCGGGAGCCGCGGGGGCTGCCGGGGCCGGAGCTGCGGGAGCAGCCGGTGCGGGTGCGGCCGGCTTGGGGCCGGGACGCGGTGCGCCAGGCTTTGCAGCCGACGGCGACGGTGCGCCGGGCTTTGCCGCGGGGCGAGCCGCCGGAGCGGCTGCGCCGGTCTCGGACTTGGTTTCTGCTCCGCCTGCCGACGGGAATGACTCCCGCAGACGACGGGCGACGGGCGCCTCCACTGTGGATGACGCAGACTTCACGAACTCGCCTTGCTCCTTGAGCGTTGCGAGTAGTTCCTTGCTGGTGACACCGAGTTCTTTAGCCAACTCGTGCACGCGGGCCTTGCCTGCCACTGCTCTCCTCACTGATGAGGTCGAGCAGGAGGCATCCCACAGATGTGGGTCCCGCACGACCTCGGGTTATCGCCGATGGACGTTCATCGTTGGTGCTTCACGGTGTGCTCATGAGTGCTTGTGCCTGTTCTTCTCGAGAGGTACTGCTTTTGTGTGAACTGCGTCGACCAGCTGGTCGACAGCGGACGTGTCCAGATTTCCGGACACTCGCAGTGCTCTGCTGAATGCTCGGCGCCGCTCTGCCAGGCTCAGACAACTCGGATCCAGGTGCAGCCATGCACCTCGACCGGGGAGTCTTCGCGATACGTCGGGGACGAGCGGGGAACCCTCCGGCCCCTGCTCACCAACCACGACCCTCAACAGATCGACAGCCGACCCTTGTTCCCTGCATCCCACACACGTTCTGACCGGCGAACCGGGTTTCACGCGCGCAGAATCCGAGGACTCACGTCGAACCATTGTCCACTCTACCGCCGAACCGTCTCGATCACTGCATTCCACCGTTATCCGTTGGACGTGGCGGGCCGGTCGGACGCGTCGCCAACGGGTGCCGCATCGCTACGAATGTCGATACGCCATCCCGTCAACCGCGCAGCCAGACGGGCATTTTGACCCTCTTTTCCGATGGCCAACGAAAGCTGGAAATCGGGCACGATGACACGGGCCGCACGAGCCTCGGGATCGACGACAGTGACGGAGACCACTTTCGACGGGGAAAGTGCGTTGCCCACAAACGTCGCGGGATCTTCGTCGAAGTCGATGATGTCGATCTTCTCCCCCGCGAGTTCGCTCATGACGTTGCGGACGCGCTGACCCATCGGGCCGATGCATGCACCCTTTGCGTTGAGCCCCTGCACACGTGAGGCAACGGCGATCTTGGAACGATGTCCCGCTTCGCGCGCGACGTTGATGATCTCGACGCTGCCGTCCGCGATCTCTGGAACCTCGAGTGCGAACAACTTGCGAACCAGGTTCGGGTGGGTCCGCGAGAGGGTGATCTGTGGGCCGCGGGCTCCGCGAGCAACCCCGACGACGTAGCACTTGATGCGCTCACCGTGCTCGTAGTTCTCGCCGGGAACCTGTTCTGCAGGCGGCAACAATCCTTCGGCGCCATTGGATTCGCTGCCGATTCGGACGACGACCATTCCGCGGGAATTCGCACGCGTGTCACGCTGAATGACACCGCCGACGATTTCACCCTCATGGGTCGAGAACTCACCGAAACTGCGCTCGTGCTCGGCGTCGCGCAGACGCTGCAGGATGACCTGGCGTGCGGTGGTGGCCGCGATGCGTCCGAATCCCTCGGGAGTGTCGTCCCACTCCTCACCGATCATGTTGCCGTCGGCATCGGTGTCGTGCGCCATCACTCGCACCGAACCGGTCTTGATGTTGACATCGATCCGAGCGTTCTGCTTGTGCCCCTCGGTGTGGCGGTACGCCGTCAGCAGCGCGGTCTGGATCGTGGCGATCACAGTTTCGATCGAGACACCTTTTTCGGCTTCGATCGCTCGCAACGCTGCAATGTCGATATTCACTTGTCGAACCCTTCTTCGTTTTCTACGTCTTCTAATTCTGCTTCGTCGTCTTCGACACTGTCCACGCCCGAGTCCTCGGTGAGGTCAACCGCATCGGAGGGAACTGCGCGCCCCTCCGGGATGCCGCCCGCGAGTTCCAACTCCGCCTCACTGGGCTTCGAGAACTCCACCTGAACTACAGCCTTCTGAACGTCGCCCAGTGCAATCTCGCGCACGGTCAGTCCGCCACGGCCACCGATGACAACTGCCACGGAATCGTCGTTCAACGTTCCGATACGGCCCACCACGGTCTCGCCGGCCAGATCGATTCGCGCTTTACGTCCGCGAGCCCGACGCCAGTGACGATCGAGCGTCAGTGGGCGATCGATTCCCGGAGAGGTCACCTCGAGGGTGTACGGCGTTTCACCGATTTCCTCGAGGGTGTCGAAAAGTTCCGAAACGAGTCTGCTGATCTCCGCGGCGGCATCGAGCTCGATCCCGGCATCGCTGTCGACCATGATGCGCACCGCGCTGTGCTTGCCCGCACTGGTCACGACAACGTCTTCGACGTCATAACCCTGGGCGTGCACGAGTTCGGAGATCAGCTCGATCACCCTCTCCCTGGATGGCACCGGCATCTCGCGAACTCCTCATTTCAGTTGTCGTCGATTGTCCGACTTGTGTCGACTGTCGACGTGGGCGGCTGCGAGCATGAAAAGACACCAGGTGCCACATGCTGCAAGCATCCAAGAGTACCGCTCATTGCGCGTCTCCGTGACCAGAGTGCCCGACGCACGTCACACTTGAACACGTGCCGCGGATTCGAACGATCGGCCGACCACCTGGCACGATGGACTGGTGCTGACGCCCATGACTACTACCCCACTCTCCCGGCGGAGTGCGCTCAAGATGACGGGAACAGCAGCGTTGGGCGCTGCTGCCTTCTCGTTGACCGCCTGCACCGACAACGGCACAGCGGAGGCGGCTGCAGAAGTCGACCAGCTGACGGCCCAGGCCGATCGAGCCCGCTCCGACGCGGCAGCCGCAACCGCCGCCATCGCACTCGCACCGGACAAGTCGGCATCACTGACCACGATCAGCGCCGAACGCACAGCGCATGCACTCGAACTCGACGCCGAGATTGCGCGAGCAGCGGGCAGCGGCGCCTCTGCGACCACAGCGCCCCCGTCGACCTCGGTCGCAAACGCTCCTACGGGCGTCGAAACCTTGAGTACCTCGCTGGCCGATTCGGCGCGCAGTGCCGCGGATCTCGCTCGGACGATGTCCGGCTATCGCGCGGGCCTGCTCGGTTCGATCAGCGCGTCGTGCTCGACTCAGGTTGCGGTGTTGCTTCCGTGATCACTTCGCACACCCGTCGATCCGAGAGTTCTGCCTTGCTGACCGCAATCGAATCAGAGAATGCCGCGATCTTCGCTTACGGAGTGGTTGCCGCGTTTTCGAATCCTGCCCGTGTCAACGAGGTTGCCACGCACACAGCAGCGCACCGCGCACGACGTGATGCGCTGGTTGTCCTGTCGACCGACGCGGGCGTGACCCCGCCGACAGCCGCGGCAGCCTACGAAGTCCCGTTTCCGGTGACGGACGCCGTTTCCGCGGCACAGCTGGCAGCACAGATCGAATCCGACACCGCCGTGACCTACCGGGCATTCGTCGAACAGGTCGATACCGACCAACTCCGCACGTTCGGAATCGACGGCCTGACCGATGCGGCGATCCGCGGCGCCGGATGGCGGTCCGCGCTGGGAACCGCTCCGGCCACCTCAGCGTTCCCGGGGGACCCGACTTCGTAACTGCTGTGCGCCTTTATTAACCGCCGGCGGTTAATAAAGGCGCACAGCGGCTCAGGCCTTGCGATGCGAGGGCACGAACCACGCCGCGACAACCGCAACCAATACGAAGCAACCGCCGACGCGCAGTGCAGGTGTCAGCGCATCTCCGTAACCGAGTGGCGTGAGGGCACCGCCGGCGGCAAGGAAGACCGCAGTGAGAACCGCGATTCCCAATGCAACACCGATCTCACGAAGCGTCGAGTTGGTCGAACTGGCCGTTCCGTGATCAGGCTCGTCCATGTCGACGAGTACCGCCGTCGAGCTCGGCGCGAAGGTCAGGCCCATACCGGTTCCCGCCATCAGTAGAGCCGGAACCAGCGACCCGTACGTCACGTCGGGACCGATCAACGCTGCCAACCAGAACAGTGCTCCGGCCTGGAGCAACAGACCGGTCAGCAGAAGCGAACGGAGCCCGACCTTCGGCGCCAGAAAACCGGCGAGAGGCGCGAAGATCATCGGCGCTGCCGTCCACGGAAGCGTCCGCAGGCCTGCTTGGAACGGGCTGTAGCCCATCACGATCTGGAGGTACTGCGAGAGCAGGAACACCGCCCCGAAGATTCCGATCGAGAAGGTCAAGCCGATGACGTTCGCCATCGAGAAGCTGCGTGAGCGGAACAGACGTAGGGGCATGACCGGATGCGAGGTCTTCATCTCGCGAAAAACGAACAGTGCCAACGCGACTGCGGAACCGACCAACGACGCAACTACTCCAAGCGATCCCCAGCCGTCGTCGTTGCCGTGAACGATCCCCCACACCGCCAGGAACACACCGAGTCCGGCGAGTGCGACACCGGGAAGGTCGAGAGGTTGTGTGCGACCGGTCGATTCACGCAACGCATACATCGCGAGAGGAACAGCGACGATCGCAACCGGCACGTTGATCCAGAAGATCCCCTGCCACGAGAACCCGTCGACTACCGCTCCACCGACCACCGGACCCATCGCGATCCCCAGGCCGGAGACGCCACCCCACACGCCGATTGCCATGGCACGCTTGGCTTCCGGTACCGCTGCCACGAGGAGAGTGAGTGAGAGCGGCATGATCGCGGCAGCGCCGGCGCCCTGAAAGGCTCGGGCCGCGATGAGCAGGCTTGGTGTCGTCGACAACGCCGAAGCAATCGACGCCGCCGTGAACAGCCCGATCCCGAACACGAACATCTTGCGGCGCCCCCACCGATCGCCGAGCGTCGTCGCCGAAAGCATCAGCGTCGCAAAGCAGAGCGTGTACGCATTCATGAACCACTGAAGTTGCCCGACGGACGCATTCAGCTCCTTCTCGATCACCGGCAGCGCGCTCGTCATCACGAGGTTGTCGAGGGTGGCCATGAACATGGGCAGAGAGGCAGCAACCATCGCTATCGCGATCGGAACCTTACGTCCTCCACTGCTTTCCGACCCGGATGCGGCGTCCGATCCGGACTTCGTCAAAACGGTCATCGTGATTCCTCGAGTGAAGGTGCCTTAAGGCATCGGATGATTACTTAAGTCGAAACTAAGCTATCCGGTGATAACGTGTCAACATGTCGATCGGTGCAGCTGAACCACGTACCCGCAGGATGAGCGCACCGGAACGTCGCGCGTTGGTCCTTGCCGCGGCAACGCGAGCATTCGCAAAGGGTGGATACTCGGGGACCAGTACGGACGCCGTCGCCAAGGAAGCCGGTGTCTCGCAGCCCTACGTCGTGCGCATGTTCGGAACCAAGGCAGATTTGTTCCACGCAGTGTTCACGCGCGCGCTCGACGAAATCGTCCGCACCTTCAACGACAAATTGGATACGGTCACGATCGATCCGAGCAATCCGCAGTTCTGGGCCGAACTCGGATCCGCCTACGGCGAGCTGGTTCTCGACCGAGACCTACTGCTTGTCATGTTGCACGGCTTCGCCACCAGCACCGATGATGTCGCCGCCGTCTCCCGGAACGCCATGTCCGGCATCTACACCTTGCTGCGCGAGCGCACCGGTTGCACGCCCGAGCAAGCGCGTTTGTTCATCGCGAACGGGATGCTGATCAACAATCTGCTCGCAATGATGGCGCCCGAACACGCCGAAGAAGATCCAGCCCTCGGCGAGCTCTGGGGCAGCGTCTTCAGCGACTCGACTGCGATCACGCTCACCGGCGACGAATCCTCGAGCGAAACCGACACCGATTCCTGACCGGTCACTGGGAAAAACTACACACATGTGACTGAGGACACCCTACAGTCGATCCGACATGTCTCCGGGAAACCCAGACGAAAAGGACCGACGTTGGATCTCGCACAACGCCTCGACGCGCTCGAACAGATCGAGGAAATCAAGAAGCTCAAGCACGGCTACTGGCGAGCATGTGACGCCAAGGATCCAGTTCGGTTCCGCAACAGCTTCATCCGTTCCGGAGCGTCGATCGACTACGGACGCCTCGGCGCCTTCGACGACGCGGGGCCGATGGCGGACATCTTCGAGAAGATCGCTCTTCGCAAGGTCGACGGCCGGTACGCGGTCCTCGACATGCATCACGGATTGCATCCCGACATCACACTGACCTCGGAGACGTCGGCGGTGGGGCGATGGGCTCTGCAGTTCCGCCAGATCGACACCGTCGGGCGCACCGAGAAGTTGATGACCGGCGAATACGACGACAAGTACGTGATCGAGGACGGTATGTGGAAAATGAGTCAATGCCATTTCACGGAGACGTGGTCGATCACCACTCCCCTGTCCCCGGACGCTGACATCGCCGAGGGTTCGTTGGGTGGGCCGCGATGACGACGAACGGAAAAGTTGCGCTCGTAACCGGTGCCAGCCGGAGCGTCGGCAAGGGCATTGCCCTCGCGCTGGGAAGCGACGGATGGACGGTGTACGTGACGGCCCGAGGAACCGTCGGCGACGACGGCCCACTCGATCGCACCGCAGCCGAGATCACCGAGCGCGGTGGTCACGGCATTGCCGTGCAGTGCGATCACGCCGACGATCAACAGATCGTCGACCTGTTTGCCCGCATCGCCGAGGAACAGTCAGGCCGCCTCGATCTTCTGGTCAACAACGTCTGGGCAAACCCGGCGGGTTATGCAGGCTTCGCCGATCCGTTCTGGAAGAGGCCGATCGACGATTGGGATTCGCTGATCGGAATCGGACTGCGCGCCCACTACGTTGCTTCGGTGGAAGCGGCGAAGTTGATGGTTCCCCGGGGCAGTGGAGTGATCGGCAACATCTCGTCGTTCGGCACCCGCGGGTACCTGCACTCTGTGCTGTACGGGATGTCGAAGGCAGGTTTGGACAAGATGGCCGCGGACATGGCTGTCGAATTGAAGGGGACCGGCGTCACCGCACTTTCCTTCTGGCTCGGGTTGATCCGCAACGAGCGGATGGAGGCGAGTGGGATCGAGAGCTTCGAAGGCTTCTCACTGGCCGAGGCCGAAACCCCGGAATTCGTCGGCCAAGTCATCACTGCATTGGCCAACGATCCAGAAGTGAACGCGCGCAGCGGTCACACACTGATCACCGCCGAGACGGCCGTCGAGTACGGAATCACCGACGCCAACGGGAAACAACCGGCGTCACACCGCAGTGCCTTCGGTGGCGGCCCGCTTTTCTGATTCATCAGTAGCAGTGGTCGCGTCGCGTGCCGGCACAGCACGCGGCGCTGCCACTCGCGCCTTCAGGGCAAGCCAGGCACACCCGATGACGACGACACCGCCGGCCACGATCGAGGGTGACAACGTCTCACCGAGTATCAGCGCCGACCAGGCAATGCTGAGCACCGGTTGAACCAACTGTGTTTGGCTCACAGTGGAAATGGGACCGATCGCCAGACCCCGGTACCAAGGAAAGAACCCGAGAAACATACTCACGCATCCCAGGTAGGCAAACGAAAGCCACGAATTCACATCGGCAGAGGCCGGAGCCTGGGCCATGGACGCCACCGTCAACGCAATCGTGACCGGCAGTCCGAGAATCAATGCCCAGGCAATCGTCTGCCACGACCCGATCTCGCGGGCCAGCAACGCACCTTCCGAATATGCCAGCGCTGCACACACCACCGCGGCGAACAGAAGAAGATCAGCGAGATGAAACGAGCCGAGTCCGCCGTTTGCAATCGCCACGAACCCTACGACCGATACCGCGCCGGCGGCGCTTGCCCACCAGAATCCCTTACTGGGACGCTCTTTTCCTCGGACGACCGCAAATACCGCGGTCGCAGCGGGAAGTAGCCCGATCACGACTGCCGCGTGACTCGCCGGCGATGTCTGCAACGCAAACGTGGTGAACAGTGAAAACCCCAGTACCGCACCAACAGTCACGAGTGCGATGCGCAACCACTGCCGAAGCGTCGGAAGCGTCGCGCGAGTAACCGACAGCATCACAATCGCAAGGGCCCCGGCAACGACAGCGCGGCCCGCACCGACGAACAGGGGGTCGAGATCCGCGACGGCGACCCTCGTGAGCGGAACGGTGAACGAGAACGCCAGCACACCGAGCAAGCCCCACCACAAACCGGATCGAGACGATGGCATCGGTAGCGGTTCCTGCGGCGAGACGATAGCGCTACTCTTCATACTCATGTTTTACGATAGCAGTAGCACGCCAACCAGCAAAACTGGTATTTCAGGTGCGCACCCGTGTGCAGGAGATCGAAATTGCTCCGAGCAGTCCGACGAGCGCGAAAGCGTAGAAGCCCCACGGCACGGCGTAACCCGCACCCAGGAGGACTCCGCCCAGGATCGGGCCACAGATCGCACCGACCCGGCCGACACCTGCCGACCATCCGAGCGCGGTCGCGCGAATCTGAGGTGGGTGATTGGCGCTCGTGAAGGCGTAGACCAGTACCTGCGCACTGAACACGAAGCATCCGGCGAGGAAGACCATCACGTAGATTCCGAACGACACCTTCACACTCAAAAGCGCCAGGAACAGTGCAGCTCCGGCGAACCACACGATGGCTGCAGTCCGCGGGCCGATCTTGTTCGCGACGCCCCCGGCGATCAAGAGTCCGACGACGGCGCCGGCATTGAGGATCAGAAGGAACGTCAACGACGCCCCGAGGTTGTAACCGGCCTCACGCATGATCGTCGGAAGCCACGTGTTCAATCCGTAGACGAGCAGCAAGCCCATGAAACTGGTGATCCAGATGGCGATGCTGTTGCGCAGGAACTTCGAAGAGAACAGTGCGCGAACGGGATTGGCGGCTTCGGCGCGCTCAACTTCGGACGTGGGCGCAATCTCGAGTTCGACTCCGTAACGGGCAGCGATTTCCTCGGCTTCGGCACGCTTTCCGTGAGCGAGAAGGTACGACGGGGATTCCGGCAGATACCGCAACATGAGTGGAATCAGGGCGACGGCAGGAAGTGCGCCGACAACGAACATCGCTCGCCAACCGAAAGGTTCGATCACGACGAGCGCCAGCGCTGCGGTGGCAACGGCGCCGACGTGGTAGCCGGTCATCAGCATGGTCGACGCAGATCCACCGCCTTGTTTCTTCGAGAATTCGTTGACCAGAGCCAATGCCGTCGGTAGCGCGCCACCCAGCCCCACACCGGCAAAGAAGCGCAGCAGCCCGAAGATGAACGGATTGGGCGCAATTGCGCACAACAGAGTCAGAATCGAGAATGCGGCAACGGCGTACAGCAGCGCGCGGCGTCGACCGATGACGTCGGTGAGAGTGCCGATGACGAGGGCGCCGATGGTCATGCCGATGAGCCCGAAGGTCGAGATCATCGTGATCGTGCCGGTACTCAAACCCCACGCGTCGTAGTCGAGAAGCGAAGGAATGACCGCGCCGAGTACGACCAGGTCGAATCCGTCCAGAAGCACAGCGATCCAACACAACGGTGCTACCCACATTGCGGCACGCGCCCCAGGCGAACCGGTGATTGAACTGGACTGCGTATGCGGTGCGGTCATCGGATCCTCGACATTCACTGCTTGTGGGCGTTCGCGACCGGTTGGGATCCAGTAGTTCGGATCGAAACGTGTTCGCATTGCGAACGCCTGTTCATAATGAGCACATCGATTGTGTACGGAGTCACAACGCCATGTCAAACGTCGCGGTAATCTCGAGGAATGGCACTCTCCGAAAATGAGCGTGAACAGTTCCTGGCCGAACCCCACATCGGGGCGCTGTCCGTGGCGGACGGCACCGAGCGCGGTCCGTTGACCGTCCCGATCTGGTACCTGTACTCACCCGGTGGCAAACCATGGATCCTCACGGGCAAGGATTCGCGAAAGGCACGACTCATCGAGTCGGCCGGGCATTTCTCGTTGATGGCCGAAAGGCTCGATCCGACAATCCGTTACGTCAGCGTCAGCGGATCCGTCGACAAGATCGTTCCGGGCACCGACGAGATGCTGGTCGAAGTCTCGCGGCGTTACCTGGCTCCGGACAAGGTCGACGGGTATCTCGAATTCGCGCGATCGCAGTTGGGCGAACAGGTAGCGATCTACATGAATCCGCAGCACTGGCTGTCTGCGGATCTCGGGGCGATCTGACAATTCTCAGAAAAGCGAAGGCTCGGCGCGCCGGAGTGGCGCGCCGAGCCTGACCTGCATGTGGAGGGCTCTATGTCAGCTCTCGGTGAAGAAACGCACCCGATTGAGTCGATGACCGCTCGCCTCGAAGCCGAATAATGCGATGGCCGGTTCCCCGCACACGATGACGCTCGCCGTCACGGTGCGACCGGCAACCAGCATCTTGCTCTTCGTCACGCCGGTGAGCAGAGCGTTGACATCAGCGTTGGACAACTGCGTCCCCGCCGGAAGCTCGACGGGTACCGGCGGCGTTCGGCCGACAGCGGCCGCATCGAGGAACCGCGACGCTGCCTTCTTGCCTTTGTCTCCGACGCCGAAGATGCCGCGCGAGAACCCGAGCGCCCCGCCGATCCCCTGGTTCGAGAGCAACTGCGGCGTCAACTTCGCGGCCGCCTTCACCCCCGCCACACCAGCAGTCGCGAGCTGGCTCAACATCGTCGCCAATTCCCAATGCGCGTAGAGGGTTCCGATCCGCAAGGAATCGGGCTCCCCCACCAAGTCGTAGCGCAAGTGCATCGGAACGTCGAGAACGACTCCGGTCGACATCTCGGTAGCGAGGCCCAGATCGCGCCACACCGTCCGGCCGCACACGATGTCGCGCTCGACATGGAAGGTGATCGAATTGGGGGCGATGAACGTGTCGTAGAAACTCTCGATCGCCGCCTGACCGTTGTGCGGACGTGAACCTACAGGGTCGTTGACCTGTCCGTCGCCGGCAAACAGGGCCACCCAGGTCGAGCGGTCATGCGCGCCGACGGCTTTCGGGGATCCCTCCACGACGGCCATCAACTGCTCGCGCGTCACCGGCGCGGTCATGCGCGCATCTCGTATGCACCGTCGTACGCCTTGACCTGCTGCCACACCCGGTCGAAGCGTTCACTGTCGACAACAGGCTTCCGCACCGCGGCCAGGGCCCACTTCTGCTGCTCGGGTGTCGACGACGGCTTTCCGTGCAGTGCGATCGCGTATCCCGAGAAGTCACGAATCTGGAAGTCGAAGATCTGATCGACAACGTCGGCGTCGAGCCCGCTGATCTCGGCCTGTTCGAGAATCAGATGACCGTAGACGACGAGAGAGAACAGGTGCCCGACGTTGAGCATGAAATCGAGATCCTTCTGCTGCTGTGCGTCCGGCGCTGCAGCAGTGAGCAATTCGGTGAGCGCGATCGCCTGCTCGTAAAAACGGGCGACGTTCGGAATCGAAGAGTGCTTCTCGTAGACGGGCTTCCACTCGTGGAACTGAATCTTCGCAGCGCCGCGGGTAGGCCCCTGGTTCCAGAAGAACTCGTCGTCGGCGGCGTCGTCGCGCGTGACGATCTCCGGGAACTGCGCCGAGTTGAACAGATAGTTCGGCAAGAACTTGAGAATCAGGCCGACGTTGACGTGGACGGTGCCCTCGAGCTTGGGCAGCGTGCCGATCATCTGCGCTGCCTCGCGGAAGTACGTGGACTTCTCGTATCCCTTGGCTGCGATCACATCGTGCAGCAACCCGACCACCTTCTCACCTTCCGAGGTGACCTTGGCCTTGGTCATGGGATTGAACAGCAGGTAGCGACGGTCCTCGAGGCTGGCGCTGCGGAAGTAGTCGACCGCCCGCGCACTGAACTGCTTCATCGCGATCAGACGTGAGTACGCGTCGACGAAGGCGGCGCGAACGTGGGCGAAATCCGTGACGGGATTGCCGTACAGAATTCGATTCTGCGCGTGAGTGATTGCCTCGAAGAACGCATGCTCGGTGATGCCGATGGAGCCGGTGCAGAGGTTGAACTTTCCGACGTTGACCGTGTTGAGCGCGGCCTCGAATGCGGCGACGCCGGTGTGCAGAATGTCTTCCTCGCGCACCGGGTAATCGTCGAGGCGGAAATTGCTGACATACATCTGCCCGCGCAGGACGTTGTCCACTAGCTGATAGTTCGGATGTGCACTGTCGGCGACAAAGAACACGTAGCCTTCGGGGCCCTCGACGTCGGTACGACGCCCGAACACAGACACCATTCCGGCTACGTTGCCGTTTCCGATGTAGTACTTCTCGCCGCTCGCGCGGAAGGCGACGTCGCCGTCGGTGGGAGTGAGGAGCATGTCGGTGGAGTACACGTCGGCGCCGTGGTCGCGCTCGGACAGCCCGAACGCCATGACACCACCGTCGGCAAGTTCCTGCGCTGCACGCTTCTTCGCAGCGTCGTTGTCACTCATCCAGATCGGTCCGAGTCCGAGGATCGTGACCTGCCAGGCGTACCAGTACGCCAGCCCGTAGAAACCGAAGATCTCGCTCAGAGCTGCGTTGCGGGCACCGTCCCAACGACGGTTCTCGTCACCGTCGGCGAATGCCGCCGGAGTCTGGAACGTCGCGAACAACTTCTCCTTGCCGACGAATTCGAGAAAGTCGGAGACCCACACGGCGTCGAGGTCGTCCTGAAGAAGTTGCTTCTTGCCGCGGCTCTCGAACCATTCGATGGTGGCTCGCAGCAAACGGCGGGTCTCCGGATCGAACTGAGCGGGGTCGTAAGTATGGGGGTTGAAGAGCAATCCATCGGTGCCAGACACGTCATTACCTTTCGTCGATGACGCTAAACTACCAGCGGGTAACTTTCCGCGGTGCGATTCATGGAAGACCTGCGATTCTTCGCGAATGCCACAGGTCCATCGGATTCCACGTGCCCGCCCGAGCACGCGTGATCGGGTAGCACGCCAACCCGAGCAACAACGCAGACATGTGGCCGATGGCGGTGAAATTGGTGGCGAAAATCAGAGGTACACCGTAGAAGAGCAACAGCCCCGCGAGATAGACGTATCGCCACGGATCGACGATGCGGTACACCAGAATCCCCATGATGCCGGCCAGACCGTAGCTCACACCCACGTCGAGAGTGTTGACCGCCGACTCCGCCACGTATCCGTGCCGAATACCTTCGTACAGAACACCTTCGCTGATGTACGTGGCTCCGACGTGGGCGATGACGACAACACACAGCCACCGCCACGTCCCGAGCCAACGCTCAGCCGTTGCATGAAAGATGGTGAAGAGAACCAGGTATCCCAACCAACCGCCACCTTCGAGCCAGAAGGCACTCGAGAACAGGACTCGCAGCGGGTCTTCGGCCAGGTGATGCAGATTGGTCGAGCGCTTGCCGAGAAAACGCTCCTCGACATTGTCGGGCAGATGCCGAAGGAAGAGCGTGGTGAACAGCAGGGCCAGCAACCAGACGTAGGTACCGGGAGCACTGCGCACCCATCGCCATGCCGCCTTTGCTGCCCCCAGCATCCTCACCGCTTCGAGTCTGCGCTCACTCGTTCACTACTGCAACGGCAAACCCGTCCCATCCCTTCGAACCCACGGTTTGAATGGCGGTGCCGTCGAGTTTCGGCTCGGCCGCGATCATCTCCAACACCGCTCGACTCGCTTTGACGCGCTCGTCGTCGATATCCGGGTTGGACACATGTCCCCCACGCACCACGTTGTCCACGATGATGACGGTTCCGGGATGCGAAAGGGCCAACGCCCACCGCACGTACTCGGTGTTGTTCTCCTTGTCGGCGTCGATGAAGACCAAGTCGAAAGGTCCCAACTCTTCCTTCGCGATCGACGGGAGGCTGTCGAGCGCGGCCCCGACACGGACGTCGACACGGTCAGCCAAGCCGGCGCGCTCGATATTCGCCCGAGCGACATCCGCATGGGTGGGATCGAATTCCAGCGTGATGACCTGGCCCGAGGGGCCGACCGCGCGAGCGAGCCAGATCGTGCTGTATCCGCCGAGCGTTCCGATCTCGAGAACATTGCGCGCCAGGCACATTCGCGCCAGAAGATTGAGGAGCTTGCCCTGGTTCGGCGCCACGTCGATGGGCGGGAGACCGGCCTCGGAGTTGGCGGCGAGTGCCGCGTCGAGAATCGGATCTTCACCTACCAACGTGGAGACAAGGTAACCGTCGACTTCTGCCCAATCCGGTTCGCGTTCCATAGCCACGATTGTGGCAGAAAAGAAGGGCCGCCGCAGACACCTCGGAAGGTGGCTGCGGCGGCCCAGACGACTATTCGAATCAGCCGCGAACTGCGCTGATGATCTCCTCGATCGCCGAGTCGGCGTCGATCTCACGGCTCTCGCCGGTGAAGCGGTCGCGAATTTCGACCTTGCCGTCGGCCCAACCGCGTCCGACGACAACGATCAGTGGAACGCCGATCAGCTCGGAGTCCTTGAACTTCACGCCCGGCGATGCCTTGCGGTCGTCGAGGATTACTTCGAGTCCGGCACGGTCGAGTTGCGCGGCGAGGCCTTCGGCGCCTTCGCGCGCGGTCTCGTCCTTGTTCGCGATGACGAGGTAGACGTCGGCCGGTGAAACCTCGGCAGGCCAGCGCAGGCCCTTTTCGTCGTGATGCTGCTCGGCAATGACGGCCACCAGACGCGAGACGCCGACGCCGTACGAACCCATGGTCGGGCGGACGGGCTTGCCGTTCTCGGCGAGGACGTCGACGGTGAAGACGTCGGTGTACTTGCGGCCGAGCTGGAAAACGTGCCCGATCTCGATACCGCGAGCCGAGACCAGCGTGCCGGCTCCATCGGGAGAGGCGTCGCCGTCACGAACCTCGGCGGCTTCGATGGTTCCGTCAGGGGTGAAGTCGCGACCGGCAACGAGGCCGACCACGTGCTTGCCGTCTTCGTCGGCGCCGGTGATCCAGCTGGTGCCGTCGACGACGCGCGGGTCGACAAGGTAGCGAACTCCGTTGGCCTGCAGCGCCTTCGGGCCGATATAACCCTTGGCCAGGAACGGGTTGTTCTTGAAGTCGGTCTCGGTGATCATCACGAACTCGGCCGGCTCCAGCGAAGCCTCGAGGCGCTTTTCGTCGACCTCACGGTCGCCGGGGATGCCGATGCCGAGAAGTTCCCATTCGCCGCCGGGCAGGCGGGTCTTGACCATGATGTTCTTGAGAGTGTCGGCGGCGGTCACGGTACGGCCGAGATCAGCGCCGTTCGCCCAGTCCACCAGGGTGTCGATGGTGGGTGTGTTCGCGGTGTCGTACACCTTGGCTTCGGGCAGCCCGTCAAACGGAATCGAGTCGGGAACGACAGTCTTGACGGCCTCGACGTTGGCGGCGTAGCCGGATTCGAGGCAGCGGACGTAGGTGTCTTCGCCGATCTCGCTCTCGGCAAGGAACTCCTCGGACGCGCTGCCGCCCATCGCACCGGAGGTGGCCGAGACGATGACGTACTTGACGCCCAGACGCGTGAAGATCTTCTCGTAGGCGCCGCGATGCGCCTGGTACGACTCCGTCAGGCCTTCGTCGGTCAGGTCGAAGGAGTAGGAATCCTTCATGAGGAACTCGCGGCCACGCAGAATGCCGGCACGCGGACGCTCTTCGTCGCGGTACTTGGTCTGCACCTGGTACAGGGTGACCGGGAAGTCCTTGTAGGAGTTGTACTCACCCTTGACCGTCAGAGCAAAGAGCTCCTCGTGGGTCGGGCCGAGCATGTAGTCGTTGCCCTTGCGGTCCTTGAGGCGGAACAGGTTGGGGCCGTACTCGGTCCAGCGGTTCGACGCTTCGTAGGGATCGCGCGGGAGCAGCGCAGGCAGCAGGATTTCCTGTCCGCCAATTGCATTCATTTCTTCACGGACGACACGCTCTACCTCGCGCAGCACCCGCAATCCCAGCGGCAACCACGAGTAGACGCCTGGAGCGATACGACGCACGTAGCCGGCACGAACCAGCAGTTTGTGGCTGGCAACTTCGGCGTCCGAGGGATCGTCACGCAGGGTACGCAGGAACAGGTGGGACAGACGGGTAATCACGAGGTGTAAGGATAGTCGCCGCAGTCGGCCGAGCGGGCCTCGGTACGGTTACAGCGTGCTTGTACTGCTGCCTCCCTCAGAAACCAAGTCCGACGGCGGCAAGGATGCGCCCCTCGATCTGGCCGAACTGTCGATGCCCCAGTTGACCGAAACGCGCGAATTGCTGGTTCAGACGCTGGTCGATCTGGCCGCTGACGTCGAGGCGTCGTGCTCAGCGCTCGGGCTCGGCCCGACGCAAGCAGACGAAGTGGAGCGCAATGCCAAGCTGTGGGTGTCCGCGACGCGGCCCGCACTACAGCGCTACACCGGCGTGCTCTTCGACGCCCTCGACGCAAAGTCGTTCACCCGCGCCCAGAAGGCGAAGGCGCTCGATCGGATCGCCATTGGTTCCGCTCTGTTCGGTGCTGTCCGCGCAGGAGATCTGATCCCCGCCTACCGCCTCTCTGGCGGGTCCAAGCTGCCGGGGATGGGGACGCTGCGCTCGCTGTGGAAGCCGGAGCTGCCGAAGGCCCTGGCCGCCGAAGCCGACGGCCTTGTCATCGATCTACGATCCGGCACCTACCAAGACCTCGGACCTGTTCCGGACGCCTTGATCGCAACGGTCCTCACCGAGAAGCCGGACGGCAGTCGCACGGTGGTCAGTCATTTCAACAAGCACCACAAGGGTCTGCTCGCCCGTGCGCTGGTGGTCTCGCGCGCCGAACCGACCGACATCAAGGGTGTCGCGCGGGTGGCGTCGAAGGCCGGCCTGCGGGTGGAAATCGCGTCGGAGCGTGAACTGATCATCCTGACGGATTGATGGCTTCGTCTGTCAAGTGCCGCAGAAGGTTTGGAACGTCTCGCTGAAAGACCGCGGAGCCGCCTCGGTGTAGTCAGCCCACTCGTCGCGTCGGTCGAATGGATGCGTGACAACCTCCAGCAGCTTCTCGAATGGAGCGAGGTCGCCGTCGGTCGCGGCGCGCAGGGCAGCGTCGAGCCGATGATTACGCGGAATGTACAGCGGGTTGACGCGATCCATCGCGCTCGCGGTCTCCGCGGCCCCTTGTCCGTTTTCGGTCAGGGCTCCCTGCCACCGCTGCAACCAGGGCGCGATGTGCTCCCGTGGCACGAGTTGGTCGAGAGGCGCCGAATTTCCGCGCAATTCGTCCGCGAGTGCGCGGAAACTGCCTGTCCAATCAGCTCCGTGTTCCGCCAACAACGTCAGCAGATCGTCGACGAGCGCCCGATCGACAAACGGCTGGGCCAGACCGATCTTTGCCGCGAGACCGGCCGCATAGTGTCCCTCGTAGCGCTCGTCGAAGGTCTCGAGAACTGCCGACGCCGCGGAAATCGCATTGTCGGGTGCGGAATCGATCAGCGGCAACAGTGTTTCTGCCAAGCGCGCCAGATTCCACTTCAGTACAGCGGGCTGATTGCCGAACGCATAGCGGCCCCCGTGGTCGATCGAGCTGAACACTGCCGCCGGATCGAATGCGTCGAGGAAGGCGCACGGACCGTAATCGATGGTCTCTCCCGAAATTGTCGTGTTGTCGGTGTTCATGACCCCGTGCACGAAACCGATGAGCATCCACCTCGCCACCAGTGACGCCTGCGCCTCGACGACCGCCTCGAGGAACCTCAGATAGCGATTGTGTGTACCCGTTGACGGAAGTTCGGTCAGCTCCGGGTAGTGCCGGGCGATCGCGTAGTCGGTGAGCGGCTGCAAGACCTCGCCCTGCCGGGCCGCGAACTCGAAGGTCCCAACGCGTAGGTGACTCGACGCGATCCGTGCAAGCACGGCACCGGGTTCTGCGCCGTTGCGGCGAACGTCTCGGCCCGTCGCCACCACCGACAGCGCGCGCGTAGTGGGGACACCGAGGGCATACATCGCCTCACTGACCAGATATTCACGCAGCATCGGCCCTACGACCGCGTACCCGTCGCCGCCCCGAGAGAACGGTGTGCGCCCGGAGCCTTTCAGATGCAAGTCCACTCGCTGCCCGTCACTGCTGACGAGTTCTCCGAGCAACAACGCCCGACCGTCCCCGAGAATCGGTGCGTACCCACCGAACTGATGACCCGCATACGCCATCGCCACCGGCGTGGCCCCGACCGGCACCGTCGAGCCGGACAGGACGCCGATCCCGTCCACACTTCGCAGCGCTGCTACGTCCAATCTCAACGACGCAGCCAGCTGCTTGTTCACCACGAGCAACTGCGGGTCAGGGGCGGCAGCACCTTGCCACGGCACCGTCAGAGCGCCGAGTTCGTCGGCGAACGTGCTCTCGAGGCCGGCCACGATGGTGACCGTGTCTGCTGTGGATTCCTGGAATGCGGCCATCACACGAGAGTAGTCACCGTGCGACAACCTATCGATCAGCCCTGATCGATGTACGACTCGAGCTGATCGCGTTCGCTCTTGAGCTCGTCGATGCGGCTCTTCACCACGTCACCGATACTGACGATGCCGAGGAGGTTGCCGTCCTCGATCACCGGCAGATGCCGGATTCGACGCTCGGTCATGATCGCGGCAATGCTGTCCACCGCGTCTGCCGGAACGCACGTGTACATCAGAGCGGTCATGACCTCGGAAACCTGGATCCCGAGAAGGTCCGGGCCACGCTCGTGCAGGCGTCGAACGACATCGCGTTCGGAGATGATGCCGACCACCGCGTCGTCGTCGACCACCACCATGGCTCCGATGTTGTGGCGGGCAAGATCGCACAGCAGCCCGTTGACCGTCGTGTGGGCGTCGATCGTGACGATGCTGTTGCCCTTGTTTCGCAATATGTCCGCGATCCGCATCACGGCACCCCGATCCGTCGAGACTCTCGGCACGTCCTGCAACGATCGTATCGGCTAGCGAAGCGGAAAAACAGGACTGATCAGGCGATTCCCTGAGCTGCCTTCTCCGCAGCCTGAGCCTGGGCTACCTGAGAAGGTGTGAACCTGATGCACAGCGCCGCGATACCGGCGAACACGGCGCAGACCGCGCAGCCCACAAGTGCGAAGGTGTACCCCTCTCCGAGTGCGATCAATTGCGCCGGATTCATGTCCGCTGCCTTGCCCGAAGTGCCGCCGAGCGAGAGCGTCTTGGACGTCGCCATTGCACCGATCACCGACAGCGCCAATGGTCCACCGAGCGTCTGGGCAACTTGGGAGATTGCGGTCAGCGGGCCGATCTCGGTCTCCGGGACACCGGCGATCGCGCACAGTGGCAAGGGCACCATCGCGAGGCCGATACCGAATCCGATCCCGATCACGGGCACGAACAAGTTGGCCAGGTAGGTGGAGTCGGAATCGAGAGTAGAGCCGTAGAGGAGTCCGACGATCATGATCACGACGCCGGTGAGGACCAGCCAGCGGGGTTGAACCTTCACGGCGAGCTTGGAAGCAACCGACGCGGCGGCGCCCAATCCGAACGCGAACGGAATGAACGCGATACCGGCACGCAACGGCGAATACTGCATGATGTCCTGCACGAACAGTGCGACGAAGGCCGTCATGCTGAACATCGCGCCACCGACGAAGAAGATGGCGAGGAACGTCGCGACACGGTTGCGATCGGCGAACAACGAGAAGGGCAAGAGCGGGTTGTCTGCAGTTCGCTCGACAAAGAGGAAGGCGGCGAGGGCGACCAATCCGGCCGCCAATGCACCGATGACGGCGATGCTCCCCCATCCCATTTCCGGGCCTTCGGTGAGAGCAAAAACAACACCGGTACAACCGAGGGTCGCGAGGATCGCGCCGGGGACATCCAAAGCCAGACGCGTCTGATTCGTCTCGCGAAGGGCGCGGAACGCCATGCCGACGAGCGCGATGCCGATCGGGACGTTGATGAGGAAGATCAGACGCCACGACACCTCGGTCAATGCGCCGCCGATGATCAGACCGGCGATCGATCCGACGCCCGTCATGGCGGCAAAAATCGCGATGGCCTGATTACGAGCCGGACCCGCGGCGAAAGTCGTGGCAACAAGGGCGAAGGCAGTGGGCGACGCCACGGCTGCGCCGACACCTTGAAGCGCCCGCGCTGCGATCAACATGCCCTCGTTCAGGGCGAGTCCACAGAGCAACGACGCCACCGTGAACAGCGAGACTCCCGCGATGAACATCTTCTTGCGTCCGAACGCGTCGCCGAGCCGACCACCGAGGAGCATGAGCCCACCAAACGCAAGCGCGTACGAGGTCAACACCCAGTTGCGACCACTGTCGCTCAGCCCGAGGTCTGCCTGCAATGGCGCCAGCGCGAGGTTCGCGACGGTGCCGTCGAGCACCACCATCATCTGCAAACCACTCAGGACGATGATGGCGAGCCCGATGACTCGAGTCGCTACCGGGGCATTCGCCGAAGCGGTTTCAGATGTTGGGGAATCAGACACAAGACTTCACGTTACCCAGCGTCGACGGAAAAGCCCGCGACCGGCCCGATCACGATGATCGCCGGAGGCTTGATCTCCTCGTCCTTGACGCGCTGAGCAACGGTCGCCAGATCGGCCCGAAGTTCACGCTGAGTGCGCAGCGTGCCCTCTTGGATGACGGTGACCGGCGTGGTTGCCGGGCGTCCACCGTCGACGAGTGCCTTCGCGAACTGATCGATGCGCTCGACCGCCATGAGCAGCACGATCGTGCCGCGCAACTTGGCCAGCGCCGACCAGTCGACCAGCGAATCCGGATGATCCGGAGCCACGTGCCCACTGACGACGACGAACTCGTGGGTGACGCCGCGGTGGGTGACCGGGATGCCTGCGGCCGACGGGACCGAGATCGCGCTCGTGATTCCGGGCACTACGGTCACCGGAACGCCGGCAGCGGCACACGCTTCGAGTTCTTCGTATCCCCGTCCGAAGACGTACGGGTCCCCGCCCTTGAGGCGGACCACGAACTTGCCTGCCTTCGCGTTGTCGATCAGCGCGGCGTTGATGGCCTCCTGAGCCATGGCACGGCCGTACGGGATCTTCGCGGCGTCGATCACCTCTACGTCCGGACCCAGTTCGGCGAGCAACTCCGGCGGAGCCAATCGGTCGGCCACGACGACGTCGGCGCGGGCGAGCAAACGGCGTCCGCGCACGGTGATCAGATCGGGATCACCGGGGCCACCACCGACGAGAGCAACACCCGCAGCGGCAGGCTCGGCCGTATCGGCGAGCACGCCCGACTGAAGACCTTCGACGACGGCGGTGCGGACGGCTGCCGAACGACGGTGATCGCCGCCCGCCAGAATTCCGATGCTCATACCGTCGTACTCGGCGCTGGCGGGAGTGACGGCGGTGCCGTGCTTCGCGTTGTCGGCGCGCACGCAGAAGATGTGGCGACGCTCCGCTTCGGCGACGATCGCCGCATTGGTTTCCGGCTCGTCGGTCGAGGCGATGGCGTACCACGCACCTTCGAGGTCGCCGTCGGCGTACGGGCGCTCTTCGACCGTGATCTGACCGGCAGTGGCCATACCTTCGACGGCTGGAGTGAACGCGCGACTGATGACGTGAACGCGGGCACCAGAGGCGACCAGCAGTCCGAGTCGGCGCTGAGCCACAGTGCCGCCACCGAACACGACCACGCGTCGATCGGTCAGGTTGAGGCCGACCAGGTAGTTGGTCTCGTCTGCGGTGGACTCGCTCACTCGCACTCCGTTTCGTTGTCAGAATTGGTCAAGCTGGAGGGAACTTTACGGGCCGCGGCCACGGTCACTCCATCCCTGGCAGTCTTGGCCAGCACAAGTCGGCCGCCCCCGGACGCGAGGATCGCAGCCGCTTCCGCGACGCTTGCCGTTCCGACGGCGTTCTCGACGCGAGGCGATGGTGACGGAACTTGAACTCGCGCAAGTACGTCCGGGGCGAAACTCACAATCGGGACGTTCAGTTCATGGGCCGCTGTCAGAAGAGCCGAAGACTCAGCTTTTGCCGCCACAGTGGCGAGTACCACGATCTTCCCTTGCGCCGCGGGCACAGCCTTCACCGCAGCGACGATGTTCTTCGCGGTGACACTCGTCGTGAATCCCACGCCTATACAGAGGTCATCCCCGTGCGGCATCGACGAACTTCGCGATCGATTCGGGCTGCCCCACCGGATGAGTGTGGAGATACGACGCGTGGACGCCGCCGCGAACAAATCCTTCGCGGACACTGCCGCCGTCCCAGGGCCGCCACCCCCACGCACTTCCGCAACCGTCCGCGTCTGCCGAGACGAGAGACGTTCGGTGGAACTCGTGACCGGTGACGCGGGAGCCTGCTTCGAAGAGGCTGGAGTCGCTGATCGCGACTGCTTCGCGGTACCCGAGGGTCAGGCGTTTCCCGAACGTCGCATCCACTCCGACCACACCGGCCATGCTGTGACCGTCCAAGCTGCGAGCGAGGTAGAGCAGTCCCGCACACTCTGCATGGATCGGTGCACCGCCGTCCGCCAGATCGCGAACCTGCTGCAGCAGAACGGTATTGGCCGCAAGGTCTACCGCGTGTTCTTCCGGGAAGCCACCGGGAAGGACCAGAGCGGCAGTTCCCGCAGGAAGCTCGTCCCGCAACGGGTCGAACACCTGCACGTCCGCGCGGGCGGCAGTCAACAGCTCCCGGTGCTCGGCATAGCCGAAGGTGAAGGCAGGGCCACCCGCCATGGCAACCACAGGCCGAGACTCTGCGTGGGCGCCGACCTCGGCAACCGGATCCCATGCAGCTGCACTCACGTTCGAGGCGGCCAGTGCGCGAACAGCACCCAGATCGACGTGCGAGGCAATCAAGTCGGACATCGCGTCCACTGCGGCCACAGCGGCGGCGCCGTGCTCGGCCGCCGGAATCAGGCCGAGGTGCCGGGAGGGAACTTCGAGTTCCGTCAACCGTGGCACAACTCCGAGCACTGCGACGCCGACCTTGTCGCACGCATGACGCAACACCTGCTCGTGACGAGCGCTCCCGACGCGATTGAGAATGACGCCGCCGATGCGCACACCTGCGTCGTAGGTCGCGAAGCCGTGGAGTACGGCGGCCAGACTCTGACTGTGCCCACGGGCGTCGATCACGAGGACTACCGGCGAACCGAGGATCGACGCGACCTGCGCCGTCGATCCCTCCGCCGACGGCTGCGAGTTTGCCTCGTCGATCTTCCCGTCGAACAGACCCATGACGCCTTCGACCACGGCGATGTCGCAACCAGCGGTTCCATGCCGGTAGAGCGGTCCGATGCGATCCGGGCCCACCAGAACAGTGTCGAGGTTGCGTCCGGGCCGCCCTGCCGCGAGTCCGTGATAACCCGGGTCGATGTAGTCCGGCCCCACCTTGAAGGGTGCAACGCTGCTACCGGACCGTCGCAGCGCGCCGATCAATCCCGTTGCCACCGTGGTCTTTCCGCTACCCGAGGCAGGAGCAGCGATCACCACGGCCGGAGTGGAAGGACTTACCATTCGATGCCCCGTTGGCCCTTTCGGCCGGCATCCATCGGGTGCTTGATCTTGGTCATCTCGGTCACGAGGTCGGCGGCGTCGATCAACGCCTGCGGGGCGTCGCGTCCCGTGATGACAACGTGCTGGTTGCCCGGACGATCGCGCAGTGTCTGCACGACCTCGTCGACGTCGACCCAGCCCCACTTGAGCGGATAGGTGAACTCGTCGAGGACATAGAATCGATGTTCCTCGCTCGCAAGCCTTCTCGCGATCTCCTGCCAACCCTCCGCAGCGGCAGCAGCATGATCTTCCTCGCTACCGGCCTTGCGTGTCCATGACCAACCTTCGCCCATCTTGTGCCACTGCACCGGCCCACCGACGCCGGTTTCGTCGTGCAGGTTTCCGAGCGCGCGGAACGCGGCTTCCTCTCCGACCTTCCACTTGGCACTCTTCACGAACTGGAACACGCCGATGTCGAACCCCTGATTCCAGGCACGCAGCGCCATGCCGAAAGCGGCGGTGGACTTACCCTTTCCCGGGCCGGTGTGCACGGCAAGTACCGGCGCGTTACGACGCTGACGCGTGGTCAGACCGTCGTCGGGGACTGTCTCGGGAACACCCTTGGGCATCGTGAACTCCTGAGCTGGGATCTAGGCTGCGGCGCGGACGACACCCGCGACCTGCTGCGCTGACAATTCGGCCAGGCGGACGTATCCGCCACGTAGTTCTCGCGCCAACTCGGCCGCCAGCCCCAGACGCACGAGGCCGGTCTCGCAGTCGACGACGATGGACGCGACGGACGCGTCGGCGAGAAGATGCGCGGCGACGCGGGCGCGGTGCAGCGCGTCCTTGCCGCCGGTAGCCCGGCCGTCGGTGAGTGTGACGACGAGGGCGCGACGCTGCGGGTCACGAAGTCGTTCACGCAGAACCACTTCGCGAGCACGCAGGAATCCCTCTGCGAGTGGGGATTTGCCGCCGGTACGCATCGACTGCAAGCGACGGACAGCGATGTCCACCGAAGATGTCGGCGGCAGTACGAGCTCCGCTTCACGACCACGGACGGTGATGACGGCGACCTTGTCGCGGCGCTGATAGGCGTCGCGGAGCAACGAGACAACCGCACCGGTGACCGCGGAGAGGCGGTCGCGTGCTGCCATCGACCCCGACGCGTCGACAACGAAGACGATCAGATTGCCTTCTCGCCCTTCACGTATCGCGCCGCGGAGATCAGCGGGTGCCAGCCGCAACCGTCCAGCAGTGCGACCACGGGCAACTTGAGACTCGGCTGCGGCAAAGACCGTGCTCGTCAGATGCAATCCGTGCCCACGCTCCCGCGTGGACCGCACAACTCGTCCACGGGACGACATGGACCGCGAGCGTCGTCCCGGTGCACCTTCACCGACTCCCGGAACTTCGAGGAGCTTGGCCTTGAATTCGCCGGCCGGTGGAGCCGAGGGGCGATCGGTGGCGCGTACTCCCCCACCAGGTCCGTCAGGGTCGTCCGGGCCGTCGTCGTCAGGCCCGTCGTCGTCCGGCCCTTCGTGTCCGGGACCGCCGTCATCGGAGCCGCCATCTTCCGGGCCACGGTCTTCGTGATTTTCGGGAGGTTCGGGCTCTCCGTCGCGCGCGTCGTCCTCTACCTGCGACTGAGCATCCTGATCAGCCTGCTCGAGCGCATCGTCCAACTGCTGCTGATCCAAGCCGGGCTCGTCGAACGGATCGCGGCGGCGGCGATGCGGCAGCGTCAGTTCCGCCGCTACTCGTACGTCTTCCGCAGTGACTTCACTGTCGCCGCGCCAGGCAGCGTGGGCCGTCGCGGTGCGCGCCAGCACCAAGTCCGCGCGCATACCGTCGACGTCGAACGACGCACACAGCGAGGCGATACGACGCAGTTCGCGGTTGCTCAGCTTGACCGAGTCCAATTTCTCACGCGCCGTGAGGATTTCGGACGCCAACTCCTCATCGGCGGATACGTACCGAGCGACAAATGCATCGGGGTCACGCTCGTAGTCGAGTCGGCGACGCACCACTTCCATGCGAATGTCGACGTCGCGGGAAGCGGCGACGTCGACAGCCAGACCGAAACGGTCCAGAAGTTGCGGACGCAGTTCTCCCTCTTCGGGATTCATCGTGCCGACGAGTACGAACTTGGCCGGATGCGAATGGGAGATGCCGTCACGCTCGATGTGAACCCGACCCATCGCCGCGGCGTCGAGAAGCACGTCGACCAGGTGGTCGTGAAGCAGATTCACCTCGTCGACGTACAGAACACCCTGGTGAGCGGCGGCGAGCAGTCCAGGTTGGAATGCGCGCTCACCGTCACGCAGAACCTTCTCCAAGTCGATCGAACCGATCACCCGGTCTTCGGTGGCGCCCACGGGCAGTTCGACCAAGCGGGCCGGTCGTGTCGTTCCGGCGTCGTCGACCGCGGGCAGCAGCGCAGTCAGCGCGCGCACGACCGTCGACTTGGCAGTTCCCTTCTCACCGCGAACCAGGACCCCGCCGATCCCTGGATGCACCGCACACAGGATCAGCGCCAATCGCAATTGATCCTGGCCGACCACAGCACTGAACGGGAAGCCCGCCACTGGTCGATCTTCTTCACTTCGCACGTCGATATCCCTCCACCTCTCGGTTTCCTCGCCGAGAATTTGGCTGCACTCGAATGTCGCGGCAACCTGGCTGAGATCTCCCGGTTTATCGGTAGAGGAGAGATCTTTCACAGTGGCGGGACCGCGCCTGGATCGAACAGGACTTCCCCGCGAACATTCGGTATCGAAAAAACCCTAGTCGGCTCGCTTTCCCACGAGCCGACCAGGGTCAATTCTCCGACAAACTAGCTGACGGCCACGAAAGGCTCTCCCCCACCACGACGCATCGGGGTGTGCGGGATGCCGTCTTCGATGAACTCTTCGCCGTCAGCCTTGAATCCGTGCTTGGCGTACATCTCGACCAAGTAGGTCTGGGCGTTGATCCGACACGGCGCTTCGCCGACCTCGGCCAGTGCGGCCTGCAGGAGGCGGGTCGTGTGGCCCTGGCCGCGAGCCTGACGCGACGTGCACAGGCGTCCGATTCGGAAGCTCTTGTTTCCGTCGTCGTGCTCTTCGAGCAGCCGGAGCGTGCACACCACCTGGCCGTCCTGCTCGAGCCAAAAGTGGCGTGTTTCCGTCAGCAGGTCCCGCCCGTCCAACTCGGGATACGGGCAAGCCTGCTCGACGACAAAGACCTCCACTCGAAGCTTCAACAACTCGTAGAACGTCTTGTTGTCGAGATCGAGTGCCCATGAACGCTTCAAAGCTGCTGTTGCCGTCATGGGTTGGACTATCACACAGTCGCGGCGGTATCCGCGACCGGAGCCGATTCGGAAGCACCGGCGGAATCGAGCTCGAGAACCTTCGAGGACCAATCCCAGACCTGGTTGAACAGGCCTTCGTTGTCGGTGAGCTTGACGCCGATGGACGGAACCATCTCGCGGAGCTTGCCCTTCCAACCCTGGAACTCGGTCGGGAAGCAGCGCTCGAGTACGTCCAGCATCGCCGGGACGGCCGTGGACGCACCGGGCGAAGCACCGAGCAGGCCGGCGATGGAACCGTCCTCAGCGGCGACCACAGCGGTACCGAATTCGAGGACACCACCCTTGCCCTTGGCACGGCGGATCACCTGGACGCGCTGGCCCGCGGTGATGAGTTCCCAGTCCTGGGCCTGCGCCTTGGGCGCGAACTCACGCAGATCCCAGATGCGACCGGCTTCGTTCTTGGCAAGCTCGCTGACCAGGTACTTGACCAGGCCGAGCTCGCTGACACCGACACCGAGCATCGAGAGGATGTTGTTCGGCTTGACCGAGCCGGGCAGGTCCGTGACGCGACCCTGCTTGAGGAACTTCGGCGACCAACCAGCGTAGGGACCGAACAGCAGACCCGGCTTGTTGCCGATGACACGGGTGTCCAGGTGAGGCACCGACATGGGCGGGGCGCCGACGGCAGCCTTGCCGTAGACCTTGGCGCTGTGCTGGTCGATGAGTTCGGGGTTGGTGCATCGCAGGAAGGCACCGCTGACCGGGAAGCCACCGAAGCCCTTGGCTTCCTTGATGCCCGACTTCTGCAGCAGGTGCAGGGCGCCGCCACCGGCACCGACGAACACGAAGCGCGAGCGAACGGTGCGCTTTTCACCGGTGCGACGGTTGGTGACCTTGACGGTCCAGGACTTGTCCGAGTTCTGGGTCAGGTTGGTGACCTCGTGGCCGAAGTACATCTTGCCGCCGGTCTTGCCGATGTAGCCGATGAGCTGCTTGGTGAGCGCTCCGAAATCGACGTCGGTGCCGTCCTGGCTCCAGTTCAGGGCGATGGGATCGGAGAAGTCGCGTCCCTTGGCCATGAGCGGCAAACGCTTGCTGAACTCGGCCGGATCGTCGATGTACTCCATACCGCGGAAGAGCGTGTGGCCGGCAAGTGCGTCGTAACGAGCACGGAGGTACTTGGCGTTGGCCTCACCGTGAACGAAGCTCACGTGCGCGATGGGGTTGATGAATTCCTTGGGCTGTGTCAGGACGCCCTGCTCTACCGCGTGTGCCCAGAACTGGCGTGACACCTGGAACTGCTCGTTGACGTTGACGGCCTTCTTGATGTCGACCGTGCCGTCCGAGTTCTCAGGTGTGTAATTGAGCTCACACAGGGCTGAGTGACCGGTTCCCGCGTTGTTCCAGGGGTCGCTGCTCTCGGCTGCGACGGCATCGAGCCGCTCGAAGGTCGAGATCGACCAATCGGGCTGCAGCTGGCGCAGCAATGCACCCAGCGTGGCGCTCATGATGCCTGCGCCCACGAGCACTACATCCGTCTTCGTCTCTACCGCGTTCTGATTCGACACTGGAGAATCGACTTCCTTGTCATTAGCCGTGCGCGCATCCGCCTGCTGTGTTACGCCGAATAGGTTACCCGTGCGTACACGCGCGGTTCACCACCCCCAATTGTGCTCTACAACGCGCACTCGAAACGACGATTAGATTGTGATTTGTGACTACTTGGGTTCCAGACGTCCTCGGTGACGGATATCAGCAGCTGACGATCCCGCTCGGAACGGATCCGGACGGCGAAGGCGAGGTGGACGCAACACTGGTCCGCTACCAACCGCAGAAGGAGGCGGTGAAGACACACCGTGCCGTTTTGTACGTGCACGGCTTCACCGATTACTTCTTCCAGAAGCACCTCGCCGAGCACTTTGCCGAGCAGGGTTACGCCTTCTTCGCACTCGACCTGCGTAAGTGCGGCCGCTCCCTCAAACCGGGGCACACAGCTCATTACGTCTCCGACCTTGCGCTCTACGACGCCGAACTGAACGAAGCGCTGCGCATCGTCCGCAGCGAGACCGAGGGCAGCGAGGTGCTGCTCATGGCGCACTCCACCGGCGGTCTGATCGTTCCGCTCTGGCTGAACCGTTTGCAGCGCAAGCCCGGTGGCAGCGACGGCGCCGGAATCTGCGGGCTGGTACTCAACAGCCCCTGGTTCGACCTTCAGGGTCCCTCAGTGGTGCGCAACGTCGGTACTACGGCGATCGATGCGCTCGGACGGGTATCGGCGAAGACGGTGATCCCGGGAACTGGGCTACCGACTTACGGTTCCAGTCTTCATGTTTCGGCCAACGGCGTCTGGGATTACAACCTCGACTGGAAGCCACTGGCCGGCTGCCCCGTTACCTTCGGCTGGATGCGGGCCGTCCGAGCGGGTCACGCAAAACTTCACCGCGGCCTCGACATCGGAGTGCCCGCGCTGATTCTGCGCTCGAAGAAGTCACAGTTCGCGAAGGCGTACAACCCGAGCGTCGACCTCGCCGATTCCGTGCTCGACGTCAAGCAGATCGCACGTTGGGCCGGTTGCCTCGGCGATCGCACCACCATAGTCCCGATCGACGGCGCCCGTCACGACGTGTTCCTTTCGACCGAGAAGCCCTTGGCCACAGCCTTTTCCGAACTCGACCTGTGGTTGGAGTGGCTCGACGGCCACCTCACGCCGGCCGCAGAAAATTCGGCAAGCACAGCAAGCAACACACAGGAGATCGCGCAGTGACGCACTACGACCTTGCAATCATCGGCAGCGGATCCGGAAACTCGCTGCCAGACGAGCGGTTCGACGGCAAGAAGATCGCAATCCTCGAAGAGGGCACCTTCGGCGGAACGTGCCTCAATGTCGGGTGTATCCCGACCAAGATGTTCGTCTACGCCGCCGAGGTGGCACGCACCGTCACCACTGCCGAGAAGTATGGCGTCGACGCCACGCTCGACGGCGTTCGTTGGTCCGACATCGTCAAGCGTGTCTTCGGCCGCATCGATCCCATTTCTGCAGGTGGTGAGCGGTACCGCAGCGAAGACAGTCCCAACACCACCGTCTACCGCGGCCACGCCACGTTCACCGGCGACAAGACGATCGACACCGGAACCGGCGAGACGATCACCGCTGACCAGGTGGTCATCGCAGCCGGTTCGCGTCCGATCATCCCGGACGAGATCGCGTCGAGCGGTGTGAAGTACTACACCAACGAAGACATCATGCGACTGCCCGAACTTCCCGAGCACCTCGTGATCGTCGGCTCCGGATTCATCGCCACCGAGTTCGCACACGTGTTCTCCGCGTTGGGTTCTCGCGTGTCGATCATCGGTCGCAGCCAGCGACTGCTGCGGCACCTCGACGACGAGATCTCCGAGCGCTTCACCGAGTTGGCCGAACAGAAGTGGGACGTCCATCTAGGCTCCCCCCTCACGTCGGTACGCGGCGATGGCGACAACATCGCCGTCGAACTGGCAAATGGCACAGTCGTTTCCGGTGACGTTCTCCTCGTCGCGGTGGGTCGTCAGCCGAACGGTGACCTACTCGGTCTCGACAAGGCCGGCGTCGAACTCGACGACAAGGGCTCGATCGTGGTCGACGAATACCAACGCACCACCGCCGAGGGCGTATTCGCACTCGGTGACGTCTCTTCGCCGTACCAGCTCAAGCACGTCGCCAACCATGAAGCGCGCGTTGTTCAGCACAACCTGCTCCAGGACGCGTGGAAGGACACGTCCGGGCTTCGCAGCACCGATCACCGCTTCGTACCGGCAGCCGTGTTCACCGACCCGCAGATCGCCGACGTCGGAATGACGGAGAAGCAGGCTCGCGACGCCGGACTCGACATCACCGTCAAGGTGCAGGCTTACGGCGACGTCGCGTACGGCTGGGCGATGGAGGATCAGGAGGGCATCTGCAAGGTGATCGCCGAGCGCGGCACCGGACGCATCCTCGGTGCCCACGTCATGGGCACTCAGGCTCCGACCGTCATCCAGCCGCTCATTCAGGCGATGAGCTTCGGTTTGTCAGCTCAGGACATGGCGCGCGGCCAGTACTGGATCCACCCGGCCCTGGCCGAAGTGGTCGAGAACGCGCTGCTCGGCCTCGACATCTGAGCCCCGCAGCCCTTATGACGCCGAAAAAGCGGGCACTCCTCGCAATGGGAGTGCCCGCCTTTTCGTCGGTCAGAGTTTCACCAGGGGCTGGTACGCAGCACGATCTCGGTTGCGAGTTCGGCCGGTGCCGACTTGACGACGTCGTCGACACCCGGAAGTTCCGTCACGCGGAAGTCGGAGTACACGAAACGACCGCTGGCGTCGGCGATGGCCCGACCTCCACTGCCCACGACTACGGTGGTCGGAACCTCGACCGGCGGTACGCCGGCAATATCGCTGGCCGACGGATGTCCACGGTCCACGGCGATCAAACTCGCGAAGCGGCCGAACTGACGTGCAGCCAACAGCCACGCGAGATCGGCGCCCTCCCGGTGACCGACCAGGTTCACCCAGGCGATGTTCAACTCGTCCAGAAGTACCACTGCCGAGGTCTCGTCGAGATTCTCGATCGATTCCACCGCGACGGTCCGCAGATCCGAATGGTGCAGTCGCTCACACACATCGTCGTACAAGTCGACGGGGTCGCCCTTGCCGGGAAGCAGGAGTACCGCATGCTTGCTGACCGGCCCGTCGATCCGAACGGTGCACGAACCACTGCCCACCGCTACTCGAGTCAATTCCATGTCTGGAAACGGTACGCGATCCACACAGTGGAGGACCCTGGAGTCGACAGAAGTATGACCACTCATACATTCACGCGCCGCTACGAGCCCGAATTGTTCGCTCTGTACCGCCTCCACTCGGAGCGAAAGTGGCTTTCGGCGCATCTGAGGCGACGGACGTACCGTTCGCTCGAAAGTGGGGGTGGGCCGAACTCCAGTGGGGCGCGGGTCTAGGTACCGGACGGCTTGGGGAGCCTCGTCATTCCGTAGACGTGATCCGCGCGCACCGTGAGGATCTGCCGACGCTCTGCCACCATCGCTTCGCGGTACTCCTCCCAATCGGGATGCTCCTGGCCGCTGATGTCCCGGTACAGCTCGACCAGTGCGTCAGACACTTCGTCGTGAGGATCGGCCGCTGCGGGTGTCACCTCGGCAAGTCCTTCGATCACGGCGTAGCTCCAGAAGTCGGGCGCGCTGACGTGAAGGGAAACCCGCGGATCGCGGATCGCATTTTTACTCTTGGCGCGATCAGCTGTGACGGACACGGAAGCCGTCTTCGACTCGACGTCCCAGCGGTAAATGATGTTGGACAACTGTGGGCGGCCGTCACGCTTGACGGTTGCCAACACACCTTGTTTTCCCTCGGCCACGAGTGCGAACAACGCGTCGTCGGTGTCTGTGTCATTGCTCATGTCTGCACCAACGACGCCGTGCGGCCGGTTGTTCCGGAGGCAGTCCAGTTCGAAGATCGCGGACCGCAATCGCGCGATGTCTCTTCCCCCGATGGACGACAGCGGACAAAGATGGTCGACATGGCAACTTCTCACGACATCCTCCGGCTGACTGCGTTCAGTTCGGATCCGGCCGGCGGTAATCCGGCCGGCGTAGTGCTCGACGCGCGTGGACTCGACGACTCCGAATTACAATCTGTTGCAGCCGAAGTCGGGTATGCCGAGACGGCGTTCCTCATCGAACCGGTACTCGGAGGCAACCCGCGCCACAGCCGGATCCGGTACTTCTCCCCTATCGCCGAAGTACCGTTCTGCGGTCATGCCACTATTGCGACGGCCATCGCTCTCACCGAGCGAGACGGTGAGGGAACCTTCACATTCGAAACACCGATCGGACCGGTATCCATCGACACGGCGACCGACGAGGACGGAAGGTCCACCGCGACCTTCACCAGCGTCGAACCGTCGGTCTCGCCGATCGATCACGCCGTGCTGACAGCGCTGCTCGGGCTCATCGGCGTCGATTCGTCTGCGCTCGACGCGCGGTATCCCGCAATGCTTTCGTACGCCGGCAACACTCACCCGATCGTCGTACTTCGTGATCAGTCGACATTCGACGAGTTCACCTTCGATCCATCCGCAATGCGAATTCTGATGGACGCGCAGGGGTGGGCCGGCACGGTGACGATCCTGCATCCCCTCGACGACAACACCTTCGAAGCCCGAAATCTGTTTCCGGTGGGAAACATCGTCGAGGATCCCGCAACCGGGTCCGCAGCGGCATCGACCGGCGGTTACCTGCGCAAACTCGAACCCGCGGCCACTCCGCGGCGGATCACCATCCACCAGGGCCGACACGTCGGGCGTCCCAGTGTGCTCGAAGTCGACATCCCAGTCGACGGCGGTATCTCGGTCACCGGCACCGCAGTGCCCGTCGTCGACGGGCAATAGTCAACCTCAGCGATGAGTTTCTCCCCGCCGGCGGGTCTATTCACCAGAGCGACGTCACAAGACCATCGCATCGAGCCGGGAGAACACCATGTCTGCAATCACGTCAACCGCACACAACCTCCACCTCACCAAGCCACGTGCCGTACTCGGCGCCACGGTAATTGCTCTTGTCGTCAATCTGATCCTGTGGTTGATCGGCCTCGCATTGGGCGGATCCTTCGAGATGACAGATCAGGGAAAGCCGGCGAGCGTCGCGCCTGGTGGGGTCATCACATTGACGGTGGTGCCACTGCTGGTCGGTTTGTCGCTCGCAATGTTGATCTCACTGAAGTGGGAGCCGATCATCCGCATCGCCCAGATCGTGGGTGCAGTCGTGGCGCTCGGCACCATCGCTTTGACCATTGCCGCGGACTTCGACGCCGCCAGCACGGTCACGCTCGCGCTGATGCACGTGGTTGTCGCCGCGAGCGTGGTCGTCGCGCTCGAGGCCGTACGTCGGTCTCCGTCGAACTAGACCGCGGTGGGCGGCGCGGAATACGTCTCGACGATCTCGGCTGCCACGTCACGCAACTTGGTGTTCGTGGTCTGAGACTGCCTGCGCAGCATGTGAAATGCGGTGTCGGCATCGATCCGATGGATGGCCATCAGCATGCCTTTGGCCTGTTCGATCGGCGCCCGAGTCTCGAGCGCGCGTTGCAAGGCGTCAGCTACCGCCTTGGCAGATTTGAAACGGGAGAAGTCTCCGATCGCGCGTGAGACTGTTGTCGTGAGAATCTCCATGACTTCCGCATCGACGCTGTCGAAGGCCGCTGGGGCACGTCCGTACAGGTTGAACGAACCGAGTCGCTGATCCGGCGTGAAGAGCGGCGCCGCGAGAAAGGACTTGATCCCTTCGTCCTTCGCGGCAGCCGCGAACCGCGGCCAGCGTTCTGCGCTGGTCTCGGCATCGACGACTACGGTTTCACCGGTTCGAGCCGCGTGCAGACATGGTCCGTCGCCGGCGTCGTATTGCTCGATGTCGACGCGCAGGGTCCGCGAATCGGTATGAACGGCGGTGTAGGTCTGCCCGGCAAGATCGATGGTGACGCCGATGCTGTCGGCGCCGTCGATGGCGTCGTTCGCGATTTCGACGGCGCGCTGGAGCAGAACCACGAGTTCGTCCTCGTCGCCGATACTTCCCCCGAGCGCTGCCAGCAACTCTCTGACCGCACGTGCCGTCAGCCGAGTTTCCGCAGCCTCGACGGCGACGTCAGCACCAGTTGCCGTCGCATCGTCCGGCAGTACCGACGGCACCGAATCCTCGGTTCTCGGGTCGAAGCCTCTGGGGTCGAAAGCGGTATCCACGACGAAGCATTCTTCCAGTTTCACGGGCACCAAGGAGAGTGAGTTCGGTGACAGACCCCGGCAAACCGCCGAGTCGTCATCGCCATCGATCGAGTGCGACACCGAGATTCCGCCTCGCCCGAGTGTGCTGGCCACGAACCGCGTCCGGACTCAGTTCCAGGACAACAGCGATCTGCGGATACGTCATGCCCTCCACTTCTCGCAAGACCCAGGCAGCACGCTGACGCAGTGGCAGGCGATCGAGTTCGGATTCCAGGGCGTCGAGAAATGCTGTGCCGCAGACTTCTTCGCTCGGATCACGCAAACGGGGATCAGCTTCTTCCCGGAGTTCGTCCAGATCGGCGGCGCAGGAGCCGACTTTTCGATAGAAATCCGAGATCTTGCGAGAACAGATCGCGAACAACCAGGTCTTGGCGCTCGAGCGCCGCTGAAACCCCGGAAGTTGGCGCCACGCAGCGACGCAGGTTTCCTGGACGATGTCGTCGACGTCACTCTCGCTCGCGAGCAGTCGACGGGCAAATCGATACAAGTGCGGGCCGTATCGGCGGACGATGACGTCGAAGGCCGCGTGATCGCCGAGCATTGCCGAGTCGACCAGCACCTCGTCACTGAAGTCGGTCAGCAAGCCGTCGAATTGATCTGTCACCGCGCACACTCCTACTAGGGAGCCGTCGCGGGAGTGAGGCCTGGCTATTCTACCGCGTCCACGTCGACGCCCGCGGGAGCGCTCTCAGGCTTCGAGTGCGGAGGCAATGACGGGAAGCCCGATAGGCGCCCCACCGTTGATCAGTTTCTCGAGTAGATCCTGATCGAGGTGCTGCTCGACGAGATCAGCGAGAAGGTCGAGTTGTTGTTCTCGCACCGCGGCAACCGCGGTGTCGGGTGCAGCAACAAAACCGGGAACCGCGAGCTCACGCAGCAGGCTGCGCCGAAAGTCGTCACTTTCCAGGAGACCGTGCCAGTGTGTCCCTCGAACAGGCCCTCGCACACTGCCTTCCGGCATACCGCTCGAGTCCGCCAGCAATGGGAGGTCCCCGTTGCGCACGACGCGTCCGTGATGAATCTCGTACCCGGACACCGAGATACCGTCTGCCGTACCGGTCATCTGCGCCAGCACCTTGTCCGGAGCGAACTCGACATCGAGGTCCAGCAGACCCAGTCCCGCGGTGGTCCCTGATCCTGATTCGACGTCGTCGACGATGGAATTACCCAGCATCTGGTAACCGCCGCAGATTCCCAGGACTGCTTGCCCGCGACCTGCTCGCGCGACGATCTCGTCGGCCAGGCCGGTACTTCGCAACCACTCGAGGTCACTCACGGTGGACTTACTACCGGGGATCACCACGAGGTCCGCGTCGCGAATTCGCGACGGATCGGTCACCCACGAAACTGCCACGCCCGGTTCACATGCCAGTGCCTCGACGTCCGTGGAGTTGGAGATGCGCGGGAGCCGAACCGCAGCAACGGTGAGCCAGGCCGAACCGACGGGTGGGCCCGGGCGCCCTACCGGGGCATTGCCGGTGACGCCAAGCGAATCCTCGGCGTCGAGCCAAAGATCGTCGGCAAACGGGATCACTCCGAGAGTGGGTCGACCGGTGAGGCTGCGCAGTTGTTCCAGTCCGGGTTCCAACAGTGCAACGTCACCGCGGAATTTGTTGATCACAAATCCCGCGATCAATGCCTGGTCGCTGGGCGAGAGCACAGCAACGGTCCCGAACAGATGGGCCAGGACGCCGCCGCGATCGATGTCACCGACGACGACGACCGGAATCCGCGCAGCCTCAGCCAATCCCATGTTGGCAAGATCCGTTGCGCGCAAGTTGATTTCGGCCGGTGAACCGGCGCCTTCACAGATCACGACGTCGAACTCGGATCGAAGCGATTCGAGATCTTCGGCCACGACGGCGCGAAGCCACTGCCGATGCTGCATGTAGTCGCGAGCACCCACTGTGGTCATCGCCTTGCCCCGAACAACCAATTGCGACGTGCGGTCACTTCCAGGCTTGAGCAGCACCGGATTGAATCGAACACTCGGCTCCAGACCGCATGCACGCGCCTGAAGTGCCTGCGCACGGCCGATCTCTCCGCCGTCCAGCGTGACCACGGAGTTGTTCGACATGTTCTGCGCCTTGAACGGCGCCACTCGGACGCCTCGACGCGCCAACATGCGACACAATCCGGCCACAAGAACGCTCTTGCCTGCGTCGGAAGTAGTGCCGGCTACCAGCAGAGCGCCGCGCATCTCCGAACTCAAGGCAGGGTGAGAATCTCTGCACCGGTCTCGGTGACCACCAAGGTGTGCTCGAACTGCGCCGTCCACTTACGGTCCTTGGTGACGACGGTCCAACCGTCCTCCCAGATCTCGTAGTCGATACCACCGAGGTTGATCATCGGTTCGATCGTGAAGACCATGCCCGGTTCGATGATCGTCTCGACCGCGGGCTCGTCGTAGTGCAGGATCACGAGGCCGTTGTGGAAGGTCTCGCCGATTCCGTGTCCGGTGAAGTCCCGGACGACGCCGTACCCGAACCGATGGGCGTAGGACTCGATGACACGTCCGATCACGTTGAGCGCGCGGCCGGGCTTGACGGCTTTGATGGCCCGCATCGTTGCCTCGTGTGTGCGCTCGACGAGCAAGCGGTTCTCTTCGGACACGTCACCGGCGAGGAATGTCGCATTGGTGTCGCCGTGTACCCCGTTGATGTACGCGGTGACGTCGATATTGACGATGTCGCCGTCCTGGATCACAGTCGAGTCGGGGATTCCGTGGCAGATCACCTCGTTGAGAGACGTACAGCACGACTTGGGAAAGCTCTTGTAGCCCAACGTCGACGGGTATGCACCGTGGTCGAGCATGAACTCGTGTGCGATGCGGTCGAGTTCGTCGGTCGTGACACCGGGAGCGACAGCCTTGCCGGCTTCCTGCAGCGCGCCTGCAGCGATCTTGCTGGCGATGCGCATCGCCTCGATCGTTTCCGGCGTCTGAACCCAGGGCTCGTTGCCCTCTTTGGCGGTCGGCTTCCACGCGTACTCGGGCCGCTCGATCTTCGAGGGCACAGCGAGGACGGGAGAGACGGTTCCAGGGACCAATGGGGTACGCACAGACATGCAGAACAGCCTAGACCTCGCGTCGCGCGTCAGCCGGATGCACTCCAGTTCCGGAAAACCGGGTCGACGAGAATTCTGACGGGGGTCGACATCGTCTGTCCGAATTCCTCGAAGAGCACGTCGCGAGATTCGAAGGTGCCCAGATCGCGGTCGACGAATTCGGAGAAGTCCAAGCAATCACACGAAACAGACTTGCCCCAACTGATCGGAGCGCGTCCGATCGCGTCGAACAGTGTCTCCTCGCCGGTGTTCGTGAACGGTTCGAGCGCTGAGACCACCGCAGGTGAAACGATCTCGGAGATGTCCTGCCAGCGTCCGTCGACCAGAAATTCCGGCCACGCCAGCAGCACTGACTTCGGAATCACCGCATGTAGACGCCGAAATCTTGGGTACCAGAACTCCCCACGAAGTACGAGACCGCGAACTCGGGTGGCGATACCTCGGCGGCGAGCCAACGCTTCGACGATAGCCAGTCTCTGACTGCAGGATCCGCGCTCTCGACTCAATGTCACCGAGACGGGTTGCCGGTCGTCGAGGCCGTACACCGGCCGAATATTTGCAGCGACGCTGCGATGCGCCGACACCAGGAACTCCTGCGCCGACTGGATCGCACCTTCTGCAATGTCCTCGTAGAGGCGGGCCACGTCGTCGTGGCCCCAGTCGAGGATCGGAGTTGCGGCCACATCGCCACCCGACGCGTCGTGGCGGATGTCACCTTTGCGGATTCCACCGAGCAGTACGCACGTCATGTCTCAACCGTAGTGCGCGACCGGAATCGGTGGAGCCTGACAGAATCCCAACCGTGAAGAAATGGCTGTTGTTGATCACCGCGATCCTCACCGAGGTGTCTGCGACGCTGTCGTTGCGCGCCGCCCTCGATCACCCGGCTTGGTACATCGTGGTCGTCGGCGGATATCTCGCAGCATTCACCGCCTTGTCGTTCGTCCTGCGGGAGGGCATGGGACTCGGTGTTGCATACGGAATCTGGGGCGCAACCGGAGTTGTCCTGACCGCAGTATTCGCAACTTTCCTTTTCGGAGATCCTCTGACGGCCACCATGGGCATCGGGATTGCACTGGTCATCGGCGGAGTGCTGTGCGTCGAACTCGGCTCTCAGGCTGCCGCCGACAGCGGGCCGGCGGACCCAGCATGACCTTCGTATTTCTGATCGCTGCAATTATTTCCGAGGTCACCGCGACGTTGTCACTACGGATGGCGTCGCAGGACGGCAGCGACAAACGATGGCTCGCGGTTGTCACCGTGGGGTATCTCGCCGCTTTCGCCTTCCTGACCCTCGCGCTCGACGCGGGCCTCACCATCGGCGTCGCCTACGGAATCTGGACCGCATGTGGAGTGGCGTTGACGGCAATCGCATCCCGCATTCTCTTTCGCGAACCGCTGACCAGGCTCATGATGGTCGGGATCGGCCTCATCGCGGCAGGCGTGCTTCTCATCGAACTCGGTGCGAGTCACTGATCGCTACACACATCAGTGTAAGGTTTACCTAACTTTGCTCTGGAGGTAGTCCACGGTGCTGATCCCTGCCCTTCGTGAAATCGCCGACGGTCCACAGCTGGACGACGATTCCCACTTACGGGAATCCGACCGCCACACTCCGATGGCGCGCGCCGTCCCGGCGCCGTTCCAACTCACGACGTACATCGTCGAGACCGACCACATCACCCGGTGGCCAGAGCACGCTCACGTCGAGCACGAACTGATCTGGTCCGACCGCGGTGTCGTCAACATGATCATCGACAATCAACTCTGGACCGTCACGCCCGGCGTCGGCCTGTGGATCCCCCGCGGGGTCCTCCACGAAGGTCAGGCAAATCCCCACGTCGCATTCCGCGCCACGCTCTTCACCCCCGAGCTGTGGACTCCCGCCTGGAACGAACCGTGCATCGTGACACTGAGTGAGGCAGCCCGGGCACTTCTGATACACCTCGCCCACACCGGAATGCCTGCAGAACAACGCCTTCGGGCACAGCAGGTTTGTGTCGATCTCCTCACCCCGGCATCGGCACCTCACTTCGACGTACCGATCCCCCGAGATCCGCGGCTACGGATGCTCGTCGACAAAGTGCTGTCGGATCCCGCCGACGATCGATCACTCGATCAGTGGGCTCACGTTCTCAATCTCAGCCGACGTACGGTCACCCGGATTTTTGCCGCGGAACTCGCCTTGAGCTTTGCGCAGTGGCGCACTCTGGTTCGTATGAGCACGGCCCTCGGCATGCTCGGGACCGGAATGAGTGTGAACGCCGTCAGCCGCCGTGTCGGTTACGGGACGTCGAGTTCCTTCATCGCCGCTTTTCGCAAGACGGTCGGCTACACCCCCGGCAATGCGCTCGCCGCTGTCAACTGACTCGAGCCTGACCTGTTGTCGACATCGGCTGGCCCCTTCGCTACACGCACGCGCCCTACATTCACTTAGGTAAGCCTGCTCTCACGTGCGTACTGCGCTGAGTCGTGCAAGCACTTCCCTGATCAATCCCGAGGAGTTTCGCGTGTTCAGATCTGCCCGTCAGAGAATTCGTCCCCAGCGGAGGCGACGAATCGTTGTTGCGCTCATGCTGGCGGCGGCACTGCCTCTGACCGCCTGCACACAGTCGTCATCGGACGCCCAGGAAAACAATTCATCGGCATCCACCGTCGAGGACGGCGCCTATCCCGTGACGATCAAGCACGCTTTCGGCGGGACCACCATCGACAAGGAGCCGACACGGATCCTCACCCTCGATTCCGCAGCGGCAGACACGGTCATCGCCCTGGGTGTCACTCCGATCGCGATGCAGAAGGACTCTTGGGCCGGCGACGCCGACGGGTTCCTGCCGTGGACCCGCGCCGAACTCGAAAAGTCGGGCCAGACGCTGCCCACGCCTGCGCCGTACTACTCCGACAGCGGCGAGCTACTGTTCGAGCAGATTCTCAATGCCGCGCCTGATCTGATTCTTGCCCCGTACTCGGGCTTCTCCGAGCAGGATTACCAGCGCCTGAGCTCGATCGCCCCGACCCTCCCGTACGACACCAAGCCGTATCAGCCCAGCTCGTGGCAAAACCTCGCCACCGATGTCGGCAAGGCACTCGGGCGTCCCGCTCAGACCGCGGCGCTGATCAAGTCGGTTGAGGAATCGGTCCAGGAATCGAAGGCGAGTCATCCCGAATTCAACGGAGTCACTTTCGCCTTCGGTTCCTACATCCGTGAAGGAGAAACCGAAACCGCCATCTACGGTCCGGACGATCCGCGCGTCCAGTTTGTCGAAAACCTCGGGCTCACAGTCGCTCCCGACGTGGTGAACGGCGCCAAGAACTTTGCCGGCGACTCGTTCCTTTTCGGCATCAGTATGGAAAAGCTCGACACGATCGACACCGACGTGTATCTCGGTTGGGCAAGCGATCAGTCGGAAGTCGACAGCACATTGGCCAACACTCTGTTCTCGCGGTGGCCGGTCATCGCCAACGGCAAGGACCTGTGGATCACCGACAATCGCCTGACTGCGGCGACAATGTACGTCAGCCTTCTGAGTGTTCCGTGGGCGACCGACGAACTCGTGCCACAGTTGACCGAACTGGTCGCAAAATAGCAGCCCGCTCGGTCTGATCAAGCAACTGAAGGCCACTCACCGCGAAGTGTCGCGAAAACCACGGTGTCGGTCCACTCGTTCTTGATCCACGCGTTCTGCCGAAAATGTCCCTCTCGCCTCATACCGATCCGCTGCGCGAGTCGCGCCGAGGATTCGTTTCTCGAATCCATTCGCGCGACCACGCGGCGCAATCGGGGTGTCGCGAACGCGAGGTCGATCAGAGCGGTCACTGCTTCCGTCGCGAATCCTCGGCCGCCGAACTCGGGCGAAAATGCCCACCCGAGTTCGGCGGTGTGCTCGACTTCGGCTGTGCAATCAGATTCTTCGACTCGCCAAGCACTCACGCTTCCGACAACCCGGCCCCCGTACTAGACAACAAGTGCCACCGCGCCCGATGCCAGGTCGCGGCGAGACATTCTGGTCTGCACGGCCTCTCGAGCCTCCGCGAGACTCCAGGGTTCGTTGAGCAAATACCGGCATACGTCGCTGCGCCCGTAGAAGGTGAGAAGATCCCGGTGATCGCCTGGGCGGTAGGTACGGAGCACCAGCCGGTCCGTCCGGATCACACCCGGTGCAGGCCTCATCGCCACACCTACGTCCGCCATATCCATGCCGTCACGGTAGGTTCTTTCGAATTCGTAGGCGAATGAATATCGCAATGTTGTGCAGCGCTCAATGTTTGATTTGCCCTCCGACGGGCTACTTCACCACCGTAAAAGGTCGGGACAGGGAAATATGCCAGGCTATTTCGCGCTTGAAATCTAGGGGCGGTCATGTCCGAGGATTCACTGGTAAAGCAGGGTGTGGCAAAAGGAAGCGCGCTGGGCGGAGCCGTTCTCCTCATCACAGTCGGCGTGCTCGAAATCCTCCAAGGCATCTCGGCGATATCGGAGGACGACGTGACAGTCGTCGGCCCGGAATACACGTACCAATTCGACCTCACTTCGTGGGGATGGATCCACCTCGTACTCGGTGTGCTCGTCACCGCTGTCGGAATCATGCTCTTCACCGGCGCGACGTGGGCACGGGTAGGCGCGATAGTCATCTGTTCTCTGTCGATCCTCGCGAATTTCCTGTGGCTACCCCACTCGCCGTGGTGGTCGATCATCATCATCGCGCTCGACGTATTCGTCATCTGGGCCGTCGCGACCTGGAATCCCGAGGTCATCTGAGGTCACCCGCCGAATCATCTTCGCAGTTCAGCATTTCAACTGTGCGCCAGTAGTTTCCGTCCCGGGAGGACCATCATGGCAAACGGCACGAGCGACGGACCACTCCAGGAGGACGAACGTGCCGAACTAGCCCGGTTGCGCGAAGAGGTAGCAACACTTCGCGAGCAGACTCCCAGCGCCCGCGAAACGACCGTCGAGAAAGTCTCCCGACCACCTCGACATGGGCTGCGGTGGACGGCGGTGACAATCCTGCTGGTGCTGGTCGCACTGCTCGCAGTCTTGTCGGTAACCACCCGCTTCGTACGTAGTCAGATCCTCGACACGGACCGCTACGTCAGCACGGTAGCGCCACTGGGTGAGAATCCAGCCGTGCAAGCGGAGATCACGAATCAAGTCACGGACGAGATCTTCGATCGCGTCGACGTCGAAGGGCTCACCACCGAGGCACTCACAGCATTGACGGACGTGTCGAATCTCGAAGCCAACGCCCCTCGCGTGGACCAGGCGTTGGTGGGTTTGGCACCGGTGATCGCCGGCCAGGCGAAGAGTTTCGTCCACGACACAGTGGCCTCGCTCGTTCGGACGCAGCAGTTCGAAGACCTTTGGATTCAGGCGAACCGAGCGGCGCACAACTCCCTCGTCGCCGTCATGACCGGAAACTACGGACCCGACTCGGTCGAGGTCGACCAGAGCGGAACGGTCAGCATTTCACTGAGCACGATCATCGACCGGGTGAAAACGGCGCTGACCGACCGCGGCTTCGCTTTCGCAGACAAAATCCCGTCCGTGGACAAGGAGTTTGTTCTCTTCCAGTCCCCCGAGCTGGTGAAGGCGCAGCGAGCCGTCTCGGCACTCGACAAGGTCTCGGCGGTGCTGCCGTGGTTGGGAATCGCTTGCGCAGCAGCCGCTGTCGCCGTTGCGCCAACCGGTCGCAGGCTTCGTACGCTGTCCCTGGTCGGTCTGTCGATTGCGTTGGGAATGCTTGTTCTTGCGATCGGAATTCTGATCGGACGTGCAATCTACCTCGACAGTGTCCCTACCGATATCCTCTCGCCAGACGCCGCCACCGCTGTCATCGACACAGTTCTGGTTCCGCTTCGGACGAGCCTTCGCGCGGTTGCGCTCCTCGGTGTGGTGGTGGGGCTCGGCGCCTACCTGATCGGTGGGTCGTCGTCGGCGATCGCCGTTCGTCGAGGCTACGGGCAGGCGTTGGACTTCGTCCGGCATTCTGCAAGCGGCCGAACGCCGAATCAGGTGGAGCGGTGGGCCAATCAGCTTCGTATCCCACTGCGCTGTGCCATCATCGGCATCGCCGCACTGTTGCTGCTCTTCTGGCGCTACCCCACCGGATTGGTCGTTGGTTGGATCGTCGTCATTGCGCTCGTTGCTCTCGTCGCACTGGAAGTATTGGTTCGTCCCGCACGCGCCGCCGCGCAGGACGCCGCGCCTGACGACGGCGGAACCGACGACGCCAGGCCCGGGGCAGAAGATACGAAAACTACGCCAGCGCCTTTGCCTTGATGGCCTGGAATTCCTCTTCGTTGATCGCGCCTGAGTCGAGAAGCTCTCTGGCGTCGGCGATCTGCTGAGTCGGCGATTTCCCGGCGACCTTTCGAATGTAATCACTCTGCGCGTGTATGTGCTGTTGAGCGGCTTCCATCGACCGCCTCGTCATTCCGTCATTCTTGACGACCACGTAGATCATCGCGGACAGGAATGGAATGACGAAGAGGAATATCATCCACAACGCCTTGGCCCAGCCTGAAGTCTCGTGATCACGGAACAAGTCGGTGATGATCGAGAACAACACGCTCAAGTACGCCACAAAGGCAAAGCAGACGAAGATGAACCAGAAGAATTCCCAGAAGCCTTCCATGTCAACGCTCCCTGTACTCGGTTTTACACATCAGGAGTTCGGGAGGCTGACGTTCCGCGCCTGAGCTCCTGCATTCGGCCAGAACTCCCTGGTCCAAGGTCATTTCAGTATGCGCCGACGATCCCCGTTCCGGCTACAGCTCGAGAGAGTTCAGACTCGCCGACCGCTCATCCATTATCGGAATCACGATTCTCCGATCCGAGATCTCTTGTCTGGCCGCCTTTTCGACCAGAAGAGGCACGAAGTCGCGGATCCGACATCCCGCAAAACGCTGGTGAATTGTTCGCACTCTGTTTTCGATCTCCGGTGGAGGAACGGCGGGATAGCGGGAAATCAGGCGAGTGATCACCCGCTCGACGTGGAGCAACTCTTCGTCGCCAGTCATCCATTAATGGTCGTCCGTCCAGCCGAGCACGTCAAGACTCGGAAAGGGTTCGAAAACAACACGATTCGGGTCTCGATTGCGAAGAGAATAGGTTCACCGAATATGGGGCATACACATAAGGGCGGACGGTTCCCCGCGCGCTCGCGTTGCGCTCATGATGCCAGGGAGTGGAAGTGGGAAAGAACGCTCGGATTCTTCACGACGACACCCCGTCGACCCTTACCGACGACGCGCCGCCCGTGGCAGAAAAGCCGATGAAGAACAAGGTGTACCGCCGCAAACTCAAGCCGTTGCACGGCGAACTCGTGGCTTTGCAGGAGTGGGTCAAATCGTCTGGAGCCAAGGTCTGCATCGTATTCGAAGGTCGAGATACCGCGGGGAAGGGCGGTGTCATCAAAGCCATCACCGAGCGAGTGAGTCCGCGAGTGTTCCGGGTCGTTGCGTTACCCGCCCCGACCGAGCGAGAGCATTCGCAGATGTACGTCCAGCGCTACGTCCCGCATCTTCCGGCTGCCGGTGAGATCGTCATCTTCGACCGAAGTTGGTACAACCGTGCCGGTGTAGAACGAGTAATGGGCTTTTGCACCGAAGAACAAGCACATCAATTTCTCCAGCTCATTCCGACCGTCGAACGCGCGATCGTCGAATCGGGAGTCATTCTGCTCAAGTACTGGCTCGAGGTCAGCGAAGAACAGCAGCTCTTACGTCTGCAGAGCCGGATCGACGACCCTCGAAAGATCTGGAAGCTGTCGAATCTCGATCTGAAGTCGTTCAGTCATTGGTACGACTACTCGCGTGCCCGCGACGAGATGTTTCGCTTCACCGACACCGGCTGGGCGCCATGGTATGTCGCAAACAACAATGACAAGAAACGCGGACGACTCAACATCATCAGCCACATTCTGAGTCAGATCCCCTACGAGCCCGTGCAATCCACGGACATCACCCTGCCGAAACGGCAGAAGGCTCACGGCTACCAGACGCCCAAACAACCGCTGCACTGGATTCCGACCCGGTATTGACGATCGCCAAGGAAAGGATGTGCGGTCATGAGCCCCACGCCGTGGCATGCGCAGAGTGGCGAATCAGTCGTGTCCGTACTGCAGTCGGACCCGGAGCGCGGACTGCAGTCGGATGAGGCCGACCAACGGCGACGACGCTACGGGTCGAACGAAATCACCTCGACGCCACCGCCGTCGACGTGGTCGATCGCGCTGTTGCAGCTGAAAGATCCGATGAACTTGATGCTCGTCGCCGTGGCCGCGGTCAGCATCGCCATCGGTGAAGTGCCGACAGCAATCGTGGTGGCGGTGCTCGTCGTGCTCAACATCGTCCTCGGAACTCGACAGGAGTTGAAGGCACGGGCCAGCGTCGACGCCCTCGCCAAGATGCAGACGCCCCAAGCACGGGTCATTCGTGACGGGAACCTGATTCAACTCGACGCTACCGAACTGGTGCCGGGTGACATCGTCCAAGTCGAGGCAGGAGACATCATCGCTGCCGACGGACGGTTGCTCGCCACCACCACCCTGGAGACGCAGGAAGCCGCATTGACCGGGGAAAGCGCGCCGATACCGAAGGACCCGAATACGCTGAACAACGCGGATATTCCGCTCGGAGACCGCAGCAATCTGGTCTTCCAGAACACCTCGGTCACCCGCGGCACGGCGACCATGGTGGTCACCGAGACCGGGATGCAGACGCAGATAGGCCAGATCGCGTCGATGTTGTCGGCGGTCGCCCCTGGCAAGTCGCCACTTCAACGTGAATTGGACTCTCTCACCAAACTTCTCGGAATCATCGCGTGGACGGCAGTGATCGTCATCGTCGTCATCGGGCTCCTTCGTGGGCAGGACCTGACTACGCTTCTGCTCCTTGGTATCGCAATGGGAGTGTCCGCGATTCCGACCGGCCTGCCAACATTCGTCCAGGCGATGCTGGCCTACGGTGCCCGTCAACTGGCCGACGCCAAGGCCGTCGTGAAGAACCTGACCGACGTCGAAACACTCGGCGCGACCAGTGCAATCAACTCGGACAAGACCGGCACGCTGACCATGAACCAGATGACCGTCCGATCGCTGTACGTCCACGGCCGTTGGTACACGGTCGACGGCGAAGGCTACGCCAAAGCGGGAAGGATCACGCAGGTTGCCGGCGAGGCACCACCCGACTTCACCCTTCTCGCATACGGACTGTGTCTCGACAGCGATGCAACGGTTTCCGATTCCGGGGAAGTTGTCGGCGACCCGACCGAGGCCGCGCTCGTGGTGCTCGCGGCAAAGATCGGTGCCGACGCCCCACTCACCAGACGGACCTACCCGCGGGTGGCGACGGTTCCGTTCGATTCCGCGTACAAGTTCATGGCCACGTACCACCACCTCGAAGTCGACGGCGTAAGTCAGTTCGTCGGATTGGTCAAAGGCGGACCCGATGTCGTCCTCACTCGGTGTTCTTCGGCCTTTCTCCCCGGCCGTCGGCAGGTCCCGATCGAGGAAGTCCGAGACGAACTCACGGCAGCAAATCAGTCCATGTCCGAAAAGGGTCTTCGGGTGCTGGCATTCGCGGTCAGACGCCTCGACGGACGGGAAGACGCTGTCGTGGCCGACCCCATGTCCTTTGTCGAGGACCTGACGTTTGTCGGTATGGCAGGCATCATCGACCCGCTGCGTCCGGAGGCGGTCGATTCGGTGCGCACCGCACACCGGGCCGGCATCGAGGTCCGCATGATCACCGGCGACCATGCCATCACCGCCGCAGCGATCGGTGCCGAACTCGGACTCGGCCCGGGCTCGGTGGGCGGAGGCGAGTTGCAAGCGATGACCGATGAAGAACTGTCGACCGCGTTGCCGAACCTGCACGTGTTCGGCCGCGTCACTCCGCAGGACAAACTTCGCTTGGTCGATGTCATGCAGAGCGGTGGCGCCGTCGTCGCGATGACCGGAGACGCGGTCAACGACGCCGCCGCGTTGAAGAAGGCAGACATCGGCGTCGCCATGGGCTCGGGCAGTGAGGTGACCAAACAGGCGGGCAAGATGGTGCTCACCGACGACAACTTCGGCACCCTCATCACCGCGATCACTCTGGGCCGCAACATCTACGGGAAAATCGTCTCATACATCCGGTACCAGATGTCGAAACTCTTCTCCTTGGTTCTCCTCTTCCTCGCTGCGAGCATCTTCAACATCAACGAGGGTGTGGCACTGACGCCACTGATGGTGCTGTTCCAGCACTTCTTCATCACACTGTTCCCCGTCGCCGTGATCATGCTCGACCCGCCGCCACCGGATCTGATGAACAAGCCTCCGCGCGATCCCAAGATGCCGATCGCACATCGAAGCGCAGTCGCTCAGTGGCTCGCGTACGGTGTCCTGCAATTTGCCGTGACACTCGCGGCGATGCTTCTCGCACCCGGTGAAATGAGTACTTCCGAGGCGAATGTTCCCATGACCACAGCATTCGTAGTGCTCTCTCTCGGTTCGATTCTCGCGGGGCTTACCATGCGGCGTGATCCCGAGTCCGGCGTGGTTCCACCGGTTCTCGGTGCCATCAAGATCTTGACGATCCCCACGGTCGTGACCGTATTCGCCGTCGAGGCGGGCGTCCTCCAGGACCTCCTCATGACAACCTCACTGACCGGCGCCCAGTGGCTCGCCTGCCTGGGTTGGTCGCTGATCATCCCGGTTGTCGTCGAGTTGGACAAGGCAATTCGACGCCGCCGCCTCGCACAGGCACCTGCGCCCCTCCCTGCGACCACCGCGGTTGCCCCCGAGCGCGCCCGTTCGCTCCACTGAGGGAGGACAATCAAACGATGATGTGGGCGGAGAGTCTAGGTCGGCTACCGGGCGTCGCGACTGCCCGTGGGTATCGCCGCGAGTGGTTGCGAACAGACGTCACTGCCGGACTCGTCTTGACTGCCCTGCTCATCCCGGCAGGCATGGGCTACGCCGAGGCCGCCGGGTTGCCTGCGTACGCCGGGCTGTACGCCACCATCGTGCCTTTGCTCGCGTACGCGGTAGTCGGGCCCTCGAAAATCCTTGTACTCGGACCTGATTCGTCACTGGCGCCGCTGATTGCCGCCGCGGTCATACCGCTGGCAGTGGTCGGCGATTCGGAGAATGCGCTTGCACTAGCCGGTGTTCTCGCCATTCTTGTCGGACTCATCCTCGTGATCGGCGGATTCCTTCGTCTCGGCTTCGTGACCGAACTCCTCTCGAAACCGATCCGTCTCGGATACCTCAATGCCATTGCACTCGTCGTCGTAGTTGGTCAGATTCCCAAGCTGCTCGGATTCTCCGTCGACGCGTCCGGTCTACTCGGTGAAATCGGCGGGATCTCAAAGGCCCTGGTGGGTGGCGACGTCGACCCCCTCGCTGCCGCCATCGGTGTCGGTTCGCTAGTCGTCATAGTCGCCTTCCGGCTCTGGGTACCTGTTGTTCCCGGCGTTCTGGTGGCCGTTGTCGCGGCCATAGTCTTGTCCGCTGCCGCCGGTCTCACCGATGACATCGGCATGGTCGGCGCACTGCCGGAAGGACTCCCCCTCCCTTCCGTCGGTGGAGTCACCTGGCAGGACGTCGGCCATCTGATCGGGCCCGCCGCCGGTATCGCATTGATTGCCTTCGCCGACACCGGCGTTCTCTCGCGCACCTTCGCCGCCCGCCACGGCGAGGACGTGAACGGCAGTACCGAAATGAAGGCGATCGGTGTCGCGAACGTGGCCGGCGGGCTGTTCGGCGGGTTTCCGATCTCGGCGAGCGGGTCACGAACTCCGGTAGCCGAACAGAGTGGGGCGCACACACAATTGGCCGGCGTCGTCGGGGCGCTCGCGGTCCTGGTGTTCGTCCTCGTCGCTCCCGGACTCACGGCATATCTGCCCGATGCAACACTGGCCGCCGTCGTCATCGTCGCCGCGTGTGCACTGATCGACGTGGGCGGCATGGTCCGCATGTGGCGCATGAGCACCGTGGAATTCGGCCTCGCCGTCGCGGCGTTTCTGGGCGTCGCCCTGGTCGGTGTGCTACAAGGCATCCTTGTAGCGATCGGACTGTCCTTCGCAGCGGTCATCGCGCAGGTATGGCAGCCACATCGAACCGAACTCGTCGAGACGGGCGAACCCGCCGGATTCCACGACATCGAACGCCATCCAGATGGGCATCGCATCCCCGGCCTGGTGTTGGTGAGGTTTGACGCGCCACTGTTTTTCGCGAACGGCGAGATCTTCGACGAGTACGTTCGCTCCGTCGTCGCCAAGGCGCCAGATCCGGTCGACTGGGTGGTTATAGCCGCCGAACCGATCACCGGACTCGATACAACGGCAGTCGACGAACTCGTCGATCTGGATACATTCCTCGAAGGCAAAGGAATTCGGTTGGCATTCGCAGAGATGAAAGGTCCGATCAAGGATCGACTCATCCGATTCGGAGTCGGGGATCGATTCGATTCGACGCACTTCTACCCGACCGTCGAAGCCGCCGTGAACGCATTCCGCACCCGAACCGACGACTGACAAACGCCAGGCAGTCGGGAGCCGTGGCTGCATTGGGTACCGTTTGGTATGGGATTCACGACGGACAATGTTCCGGCACGCCGTATCGCTCAGGTCGCCGGCGTGGGCGGTATCGCCGTCGGCGTTGTCGCGCTGATCGCGTTGTACTCCACCAAGCCGATCAACCCGTTGATCGCCGTGGCCTCCTTCGTCCCGATACTGCTTGCGGTCACACTCGCAGCGTCCCTGATATGCCTGGTCTTTCGCCGCTGGATCCTGCTGGCGATCTCGGTGGTACTGATTGCGGTGGGCGCGTCGGTGATCAGTCCACTGTATGTGGCAAACAGTTCCGAAATCGACGGGCCGACTCTGCGCGTAATGCAAGCAAACCTTCTCTTCGGGCAGGCAGATCCCGCCAGTTTGACTGCGACGGTGCGCGAGAAGGCAGTCGACGTCCTGACGGTTCAGGAACTGACCACATCACTCGAAGGCTCTCTCAGAGATCAAGGACTCGAGCAACTGCTGCCGCATCACTACTTGGTACCGGACGAGGCCGGCGGGGGTGGCGCCGGTATTTACAGCCGTTATCCGCTGACGGAAACTCGGGAATTGAACGGATTCGGACCGACCAATCTTATTGCCGAAGTGGGCTTCTCAACTTCGTTCACCCTTCTGGCGGTTCACCCCGGACCGGCGTACGTGACCCCGCCCGACGTGTGGACTGCCGAGCTGAGCACTTTGCGAAACGCGCTCGACGCTGCTGCCGCCGAGGAAACCGTCATCGTCAGTGGCGACTTCAACACCACATTCACGCACAAGCAATTCCGTGACCTCCTCGATGTCGGCTACTCCGATGCCGCAGACCAATTGGGAGTAGGCATCGTGCGCACCTATCCGGCGGACAAGAAATTTCCCGCGATCGTCGGCATCGACCATGTACTTCTGCGGGGCGGTCAGGCGAAGTCACTCGAGCGGATCGAGATCGAAGGTTCCGATCACTTCGGCTTGATCGTCGACGTGGCGATCCCCAACTAGTCGGAGAGCACCCGACCCGAGCGAACGCGTTGCGGATCACCCGTGCTTCGGCATGCTTCGACCCGACACATCGATCGTCCGATGCAGGTGATGCGGCGTACGCAGGACGATCGACCGGTCCACCACGGATACGCCCGGAAACTGTTCGGCGAGATAACCTTCCAGACGCTGCACGTCGTCGATCGAGCGCAGCCACACCGCCAATGCGATGTCGTAGCTGCCGATCGTAGAAGCAACAAGCCTCGCCTCACGCAGGTGCGAAAGACGCTGAGCAATTGCCTCCTTTCGCCCGTCGAGACGTAAGAAGTACCAGGCGTAGACCGGCCAGCCGGAGTAGGGCCGAGCAATCTCCGTGCGGACGACCAGTCGCCCCGTCGACAGCTCGTGAGAAAGGAGCGCCCCAGCGCGAGCCGGCGTGACTCCGAGGGCCGCAGCGAGTGCCGAGACGGTGACACGTGGTTCGCGAGAAAGAATGTCGAACAGCTGCGACTGTTCCTCTTCGCCGGCGCGTACACCACGAATCTTTCCCGCCGGGGCCGACTCGAGCGCGGCAATTTCTTCCGCATCGAGAGCACGTAGACGCCAGTTCCTCGCGTCGGAGTTCGCCGAGGACACGATCTGAGTTCGCATCGCGGTGATCATCGGCAGGGATTGTGTTCGCTCCAACACGTACCTGGACAATTGATCGAGGTCAGTGCAGGTGAGCGTGACGAGCAGATCCCGATTGCCGGTTGTGAGATCGACTGTGAGAACTTCGGGATCGTGCGCGATCTGTTCGGCAACGCTCATGGTCTGTGCCGGTGCGCATTCGATCTCGAGAAGTGCGGTCGCCGACACGATGGGTCCACCACGGTACGCAGCGATCCACGCTATTCCTTGCGAGTGCAGACGCTCCCAACGCCTGGTCAGGGTGACCGGGTCGGAACCGATCGCGCGTGAAAGCTCGGACCACGACGCTCGCGGCCTGATCTGCAGTGCGTTCAACAGCCGAAGATCGTCGTCCTTGAGCATCTGATCCTGCACCGAGGACCTCACTTTCAAAAGAATGCTGCACCGAAACAGGATCGAAACGCGTCGATCCTAACTTCATGACATCAATAGTCCACCAAATCCTGAGCCTCGAGAACGCTTACTTCTTGCGTTCGTTCGCCCCCTCGAGAAAGACACCGACATGACCGAAGCATTCCCTGTCTCGCATGACGATTCTCCGGTCAGCGATCAAACCCCGACGCAAAAGATCATTTTCGCCTTGAGGTCGCCACGGCTGTGGATCGTGGCGATTCTGCTCCTCGCGCTTGCGGCAGGCGCGCAACTGATCGGCCCCGCAGTGATTCCCGTCGGCGCTGCCGCCATCACGATCCTGCCCATGGTGTGGGGACTGATTGCCGGCGGTGTCGTCTCGAGCCAGAAGTGGAAACCACTCGGCCTCGACCTTCAGGCTGCAGCCTCGGCAATCATGGGCCTGGCTGTTCTCTTGCTTTGTGCAAGGTTGTCTTTCACCATCGGCCCGAACATCCAATTGTTGTTCGAGGCGGGCCCCGCACTGCTACTGCAGGAATTGGGGCACTTGTTCGGCACTATCGCTCTCGCACTCCCGCTGGCGGTACTCCTTCGGATGGGGCCGGCCACCGTCGGAGCAACCTTCTCCATCGACCGCGAGGGCTCCTTCGCGATGGTCAGCGAACGCTACGGCCCCGATTCCGACCAGTACCGTGGAGTCCTGTCGATGTACGTTTTCGGCACTCTGTTCGGTGCCGTGCTGATCAGCCTGATTGCGTCACTGGCTACATCCTTCAACATCTTCGACCCCCTCGCATTGGCGATGGGTGCCGGCGTCGGATCCGGCTCGATGATGGCTGCCGCTGCCGCCAGCGTCGTTTCGGCGCACCCCGAGATGGCCGACCAGGTACTCGCCGTGGCGGCCACATCCAACATCATCACCGGCCTCCTCGGCGTGTATGTCGGCATGTATGTCGCACTCCCCCTTGCTGATCGAATCTACGGCGCCCTCACCAAGCGCTCGAAGACGACCAGCGAACGGAAAGCCGACACTGCCCCACGAGCGGTTGCGCCGAGCGTCACCGTGCCGCTGACCACGATCGTTCCGATTCTGTTCGTCGGTGGGGTCATCGTCTCCTCGATCGCAGCGGGTGGCGTATCTCGATCGATCATCGTCGGTTACTTGATCCTCACCGGATTGTTGCTCCTGGGCGTCGGCGTGGCCCGCCTGACCCGCGGCAAGATCGCGGCGATGATCGCAATCATCACCATCGGCGCCTTGGCGACAACACCGTGGTCCCCCATCGGTGATTTCGTCTCGAGCACCGTCGGGACTGTCGACTTTCTCTCGATCTGCACCCTCACCTTGACTGTCGCAGGTCTCAGCCTCGGCAAGGACCTTCCCTTGCTCAAGACGATCGGCTGGAAGATCGTGCCCGTCGGAATCGTCGCGATCCTCGCCTCTTACCTACTTTCCGTGGTCGTCGCGGAGTTCGCGCTGGGCCTCTGGCACTAGAACTGCACCCGAAAACGCTGAGAACCAAAGATGTTGAAAGGAACCAATACCCATGTCCATCGCTGACACCCGCACCCGCACAGACTCGGTTTCGAGCACGATCGAGAAGTGGGCATCACGCCTCATCGATGTCAGCCACACGATCCATGCTCACCCAGAGCTGGCATTCGAAGAGCATCGGGCATCCGCCCTCTTGGCGGACGCCGCACAGGAAGCCGGCTTCACGGTTACTCGCGCCGCCTACGGCCTCGAGACGGCATTCGAAGCGGTGCGGGGCTCCGGCCCCTTCCGCGTCGTCGTCTGCGCCGAGTACGACGCCCTTCCCGACATCGGTCATGCGTGTGGACACAATGTCATCGCCGCTGCCGGACTGGGAGCAGCGATCGCGCTCGGAGAGGTCGCGGAGGAACACGGTCTGACCGTCGTCCTTCTCGGTACGCCGGCCGAAGAACATGGCGGCGGGAAAGTCTTGCTGCTCGAACGTGGCGCATGGGAGGGGGCGGCGATGTCGATCATGGTCCACGGCGCTGCAGGTGAAGACGTCAGCTGCACCGTCACCGGAACGCAGGCAGTCGACCGGTTCGACGTGACCTACACCGGAAGAGCCGCACACGCGGCCGCTGCGCCACACAAGGGCATCAACGCAGGCGACGCCGCCACGATCGCCTTGGTCGCCATCGGACTTCTCCGTCAACAACTTCCGTCCGACGTCAGGCTCAACGCCTATGTCGAGCACGGCGGCGAAGCAACAAACATCATTCCGGCCTCGACGTTGGTGCGAGCGGAAGTTCGGGCCGCAGAACTCGACGTGCTGTTGGACGCCAAGCGTCGTATGCTCTCCTGCTTCGAGGGCGCAGCTGTGGCCAGCGACTGCTCCTGGTCGACCGAACGCGCCGAACCGCGCTACGAGGAGCTTGTTCAACATCGCGTGCTGGCGACGATCTGGGACGAGGAGATCGCGAGCCTGGGCCGCACCGCGGCCGCCCGAACTCCCCTGACCGGCGGCTCGACAGACATGGGCAATGTGTCGAAGGTGGTTCCCTCGATCCACCCGATGATCGCGTTACGCGGCGTTACCGGAGTTCCTCACACGATCGAGTTTGCCGCTGATGCCCGCTCCGCAGCGGGCGACGAAGCTGTTCTGCACGGAGCAATTGCAATGGCACGCACTGTGATCCGAGCCGCCACCGGGGACTCGCGCTCCAACCTCCTGACGATTGCGGCCCAGCGCGAGTCAGGAGCGACTACCGTCACGAGCGCCGAATGAGCACCACCGGCGTCTATGTTTCCGCGCTCGAATTCTTCTCCATCGGCATCGGGCCCTCCAGTTCACACACGGTCGGTCCGATGCGAGCCGCCCGCACTTTTGTCGGCGAGCTCTCCGACGCCGGCTTGACCGCGTCGGTCGACCGAATTCGCTGCAATCTGCACGGCTCTCTCGCCGCCACCGGAATAGGGCACTGCACTCCCGACGCGGTGATCGCGGGACTTCGTGGGTTGGATCCTGAAACGTGCGAGCCGAACGACGTTCACGGGCGTTGGGCCGAGCTCTCGGACGGCGGATCGGTGAAGCTCGTCGGCGGCTCACTCGGGCACGTTGTGTTCACTCACGAGGACATGGTGTTCGAGCCGCTCGTTCGCCGTCACGGGCACCCCAACTCGATGACACTGACCGCCTTCAGCGGTCGCGAAATCGTCTGTACGAGTACATATCTGTCGATCGGTGGCGGATTCGTACTGCGTGCCGGAACGGAGACGCAAGCAAGCGCGCATTCGATCAACTCACGCTATCGAACCGCGAAAGAGCTACTGGCGGAATGCGGCTCCGGAACTATCGCCGAACTGGCACTGTCGGACGAAATCGCGATACACGGCCAGGATCGGGCATTGACCGGCATCGACGCGATCTGGTCCGCGATGCGCGCATGCATCGAACGCGGCACCCAGACCGAAGGTGTATTGCCCGGGCGTCTCGGAGTTCGCCGAAGAGCACGGTCTGCGAACATTCAACTGGAACAACGTAACTGCGCACCCTCCTCACGCGAGTGGCTGACCGTCTACGCCATGGCGGTCAACGAAGAAAATGCAGCAGGTGGCCGCGTGGTAACGGCTCCGACGAACGGTGCCGCAGGCATCGTGCCGGCAGTGCTATACCACCACATACGTGCGGCGGGCGCCGGTGTTCACGACGTTCGAACCTTTCTCCTCACCGCTGCCGCAATCGGATCGATCATCAAGGCGAATGCCTCGATCTCGGGCGCGGAGGCGGGGTGCCAAGGCGAGGTCGGAGCTGCCTGCGCGATGGCGGCAGCCGGCTTGTGCGCTGTCATGGGCGGATCGCCACGACAAATCGAGAATGCAGCTGAGATTGCCATGGAACACCATCTGGGGCTGACCTGCGATCCGGTTGGTGGCCTGGTCCAAATCCCATGCATCGAACGAAATGCCGTAGCCGCCTCGACTGCAGTCACCGCAGCTCAGCTCGCATACCTCGGTGACGGGACGCATGTGGTGAGCCTCGATATCGTCATCGAAACCATGCGCCAAACCGGAAACGACATGTCCGTGCGTTACAAGGAAACCAGTGAAGGCGGGCTCGCCGTCAATGTCGTCGAGTGCTGAGGAGGATGTCGACGGCAGCGGCGAGGGCGGGCGGACGCCGTCGCCGGAAATATCATCCTCTCGAACGATGAAGTCCGGTGTACCGATTTCTACACTCGGTGACATGACTTTGTGGACGGTGACCAGATGATCGCTCATCACGCTGGAGGAATCCCACTGCACAATTCTTCACGGCACAACACTGCGGGGCCGTCGCGCTCGACGCAGTCCTCCGGTCGCAAGATCGCCGCGTTGATCGCGTTGGTCGCCGGTTTCTCCGCTGCCTTCGTTCTCGCCCCGGGCATGCTGACGAGTAGGCCGGGTGATGGGTACGCAGACCAGGGAGAACTCGTCGAGACGGTCCGCGCCGCGTTCGTCGAATACTGGAGTTCCGGTGTCCAAGCCTTCTCGCCGAGCTTGGAGTCCGCTGTCGACTACTGGCTGCGGTACCACGTGGCCAAGGCCGTGATCGCGGTAATCCTGCTGACGGTTCTGCTCGCACTCGGCCGGATGCTCAAGGCGTCGTTCGTGAACGCCGGCCCTCTGACGGCTGGAAAGAAACTCGCATTCGTCTCGGCGGGAGGGCTGGTCACGCTCCTCGCGATGTTTTCCTCGGTACTCGTGATGGCAAATATCCAAGGTGTCGTTGCACCCTTCTCTTCGCTGATCTCGATGTTGCCCGTGGCCCAGGCGGATGGGGCACCTGGCGACACTGTCGGGCAGGTCCGCCAACAGCTCGCTCAGTCGACGGGCACCGGAAACCAGCAAAGCCCTGTCCTCGAACTGATGATCAGCGACTTCGCGCGGTATCACTTGGCCATGGCGGTGATCGCGCTGATCGCGGCAGCAATATCACTGATCGTGACTGTGGTCGTGTGGGCACGCTTCGCGAGAACGGCGCGATCCGAGCGACGGACGAGATTCGTGTCGGGGTCGATCGGTCTTCTCGCTGCACTGTTCACGCTGGGATTGATCGTTGTCGGCGTAGCAAATATGGGCACCGCGGCAGACCCGGCACCCGCGCTGGCGGCGTTCTTCAACGGCGGACTCTGACCCAAGTCAAGGGTTCAGGCCAGGGTTCCGTAGTCCCCCGGTACCGGTTGAGGAGGTACCTGGGGACTGCGTCTGCCGTACCCGGGGTCGATGTGTGAGTGCCCTCGGGCAGGCAGAGTTCGACTCATGAAAACCGGAGCAAGACGCATCCTGCTTGTCGGCCTGTGCAGCGCCATGGTTGGAGCTGTAATCAGCTGCAGCACGGACAAATCCACAGACACATCCGACAAGATCATGGACTCGACCATCACCGACCAGCTCGATTCGATCGTCGACGCAGCGGTGAATTCGACCGGGATTCCCGGTGCGATGGTGGGCATTTGGGGGCCCGACGGCAACTACGTCAAGGTTGCAGGAGTCTCGGATACGGCAACCAAAGCGCCGATGGAAACCGACTTCTACCACCGGATCGGTAGCGTCACCAAAACATTTACCGTGACCGCCCTGCTGCAATTGGTCGACGAGGGAAAGATCGGTCTCGATGATCCGATCTCCAAGTACGTCGACGGCGTCATGGAAGGCGATGCGATCAGCCTGCGCCAGCTGGCGGGGATGCGCAGCGGCCTCGTGGCCTACACGACGTCCGAACAGTTTGTCATGGATGTTCTTTCCGACCCTCGCCGATCATTCACATCCGAAGAGCTCTTCGGATACGTCAAGGACCTCCCACTCCAAATTCGACCAGGAACCACTGTCGACTACTCGAATACCAACACCCTTCTGCTCGGCATGGTCATCGAGAAGGTCACCGGCTCAACACTGTCGGACGTCATCGACACCAAGATCACCACACCACTCGGACTGGAGCACACCAGCTTTCCCACCACCAACGCGTTCCCGAACCCCCACGCACAGGGATACACCAACCAAACACTCGACGAATCCGTGACCGCAGCAACGGACTGGAACCCGTCGTGGGGAGGCGCCGCGGGCGCAATGATCTCGTCGTTGGACGACATGCGCATCTGGGTTCCGGCCTTGGCCAAGGGCGATCTCCTCGCCGACGACACTCAGAAGCAGCGCCTGCACACCGAGCCCCTGGGCGAAGGGGACGACAACTCCGGGTACGGACTCGGATTGTTCAACAGCGGCGGCTGGATCGGTCACAACGGAAGCCTGCCCGGCTACAAAACAGTCTCGGTCTACCTGCCCGAGAAGGACACCACCCTGGTCGTCTTCATCAACACCGACATCGACGGAGAGACCGACCTGACCAGCGCTTTGATGGTGCCGATCACCAAGTTGATCAGCCCGGGCAACGTCTACGGCTGATCACCTCGGGTCCGATCGACAATTCGGACGAAAGTGACATCTCGGGTTTCGATCTGTCGATAGGCTCGACCGTCGACAGATCGAAACCCGAAAGAGGCACTCATGGGATCGTTGAACGACTGGCTTCTCGACAGCGACAGCCCGCTCGTGGGGATTGTGGGTGGCATCCTACTGACGATCGCAATGCTCTCCGGCGGTTCAGGCATGTAACCCACCGCTCCCGATATGGCTCCGCACAGGGTGGACGTTCAGTGCGTGATCTAACGAACATGTTCGTTACGAACATGTTCGTGTACGGTGAAATCATGCCCACTCAGCCAACAGGTACGTCGAGCCGTCGCAATCGTCCGGCCAAACCCGCTCTGACACGCGAGGGCATCGTCAGTACCGCGGTGGAAATCTTGCGGTCGGAGGGCTTGCAGAAATTGACGATGCGTCGACTCGCCCTCGAACTCGACACCGGGCCGGCATCGATGTATGTGTACGTGCGCAACACAGTCGAACTGCATGCCGCGGTTCTCGACGAACTCCTCGGAGTCGTGGACCTCGCCGAAATTCCTCCGGCACTTGGCAAGCTCGCCTTGAACGGGTGTTGACCTCGTACACGGCCGTGCTGTTCGATCATCCCGGTCTCGCCCAGTCGGCTCTCGTTTCCCGGCCCAGCGGAGTTCACTACGTGCGCCTGCTCGAGCGCCTGCTGGCATTGCTCGACGAAGGCGAAGTCCCTCCAGGTCAGGCCGCGTGGGGCGTGGACTTGCTACTGCAGTACGCGACGTCCACTGCTGCCGAACACTCGGCGCCGAACAATTCCGCCGACGCGGATGCCCGATGGAGCGCGTTGACCGACGCAATCCAGAACGCAAACCCGCAGACGCACCCACTCGTCGCAAGACATGCAACAGCTCTACTTGCCGGTGAACCCTCGGCGCGCCTCTCCTGGGGATTCCGCACGCTCATCACCGGCATCGAGAACACCCCACTCACTTCTTAGGAACCCACCATGAACCACTACCCCATCGCAATCATCGGCGCCGGCCTCGGCGGCCTCACCCTCACCCGAGTCCTCCATCTCCGCGGAATCGATTCGGCGGTATTCGATCTCGAATCCGGACCGACAGCCAGAACTCAAGGCGGGATGCTCGACATCCACGAAGACTCGGGTCAGATCGCGCTTCGTGCCGCCGGCCTCTATGAGGAGTTCCGCGGCCTCGTCCATCAAGGCGGGGAAGAGACACGCGTCCTCGATCGAAATGCCGTCGTGCACCTGAGCGAGCAGGACACCGGAGGCGGCGACCGCCCGGAAATCGACCGCGGCCAGCTGCGTGACCTACTGCTCAGCTCAATTCCGAAGGAAACAATCCACTGGGGAGCCAAGGTCCGCAGTGCTCATCCGTTGCCGGATGGTCGACACGAAGTTCACCTCGCGGATGGAACCCACTTCACCACCGATCTCCTGGTCGGCGCCGACGGTGCGTGGTCGAAAATCCGTCCATTGGTTTCAAACGACACTCCTGCGTACACCGGAATATCTTTCGTGGAGTTCGACCTTCACGACGCCGACAACCAGCACGCGAAGGCCGCTGAAACAGTCGGCGGCGGAATGATGTTCGCGCTCAGTGCCGACAAGGGCTTCCTAGCCCACCGTGAGACCGACAACAGTCTGCACATCTACGCCGCCCTGCGAGTTCCCGAGAACTGGTCAGCGAGTGTCGACTTCTCCGACGATCACATCGCGAAGAAGGTTCTGCTGGAACACTTCTCGGACTGGGACGAGTCACTGCGTTCACTGATCGTCGAAGCCGACAGCTCGCTGACCCCTCGCCCCATCCATGCCCTTCCCATCGGCCACAGTTGGAGCCGTAGTCCCGGGGTCACTCTGCTCGGGGACGCGGCCCACGTCATGTCGCCGTTTGCCGGAGAGGGCGCGAACCTGGCAATGCTCGACGGCGCGGAACTCGGCCAGGCGATCGCGTCGCACAGCAGCACGGAGGAAGGGCTAGCTGTCTACGAAGAGCGCCTATTCCCACGCAGCGCCGCATCGGCACAACAGTCCGCTGATGGACTGGACATGTGCTTCGGCGAGAACGCACCCCAGGGGCTCGTGGACATGTTCACCTCACACGCGTGACCGGAGCCGTTGCCTGATTGTCAGTTCGCCCGTGCAATGACATGCAACCAATCGGCAGTGGGACCGACCACGGCGTCGATTGACAAAGTTTCCCACCCGCTTCTGCCGAGCACCTGACGAAGTTGGTCCTCCTGCCAAAATGTGAAGTGGCGCGGCAACCCCAATTTCGCTTTGCTCCAACTGGTTCCGTCGCCCCTCTTGACCGTGAACGCAAAAATTCCCTCTGCCCCGACTACACCTCGCGACTTTCTCGCGACGAATTCGAACTCGTCGCGTCGCAAATGAAGCAGGACTGCATTTGCCACCACGGCATCGTACGTTCCGTTGAACTGCCCAGTTCGCATGTCGAGAACCTCAGCTGTAAAACCCTCTGCCCTCATCATTTCCACGAAGGCGAGTGCGCCGTCAGTGCGCGCCACCATACTCCGAGAGATTCGAGGTACTCGGCATCACGGCCGGGACCACTGCCGAGTTCCAGAATCGTCCCTCCGTCCACCAGCTTGGCGATCCGGGCAAGGTACCGGACCATCGCCTCCCCCATGACATACGGTCTAGCTGCATAAAGATTCGCACCGGCCTCATAACTCGCGAGTGTGATGTCGCCTGCGTCGTCCACGGCCATCACTCCCGCAACGTCGTCAAGAAGGCAATGCGGTCGCCGCGGTAGAGCGAGCGAACCCGCTCGATCGGCACACCCTCCGGATCGACGGAGGTCCGGTGCAATAGAAGCATCGGCATCGAGGTGGTGGACTCGACGAGGGTTGCCTCCCGCGGTGAAGCGAGCACCGTCTCGATCCGTTCGGTTGCGGAGGCAAAGACCACGCCGATGGAACGGATAGCCGCGTACAGCGACGTCGTCGCATCGAAAGCGTCGAGCATCTCACCGAACCTGCTGTCCGGCAGGAACGTTGATTCGAGTCCGATCTTCTCTCCGTCGGCGAAGAGAACACGCTCGAGGTGAACGACGCTGTCACCTGGTTCGATACCCAATTCCGTGGCGAGACCGTCGTCGGCCGACATTCGTTCGAAGGTCACAACCTTACGACTGGGTACTCGCCCAGCGCTCAGAGCACCTTCGGTATAGGAACGAATCGATAGCGGCTGAACCAACTTCGGACTCGCGACGACAGTGCCCCGCCCCCGCCGCTCGATTCGCCCTTCGACAAGAAGATCACGAAGCGCTTGACGGACCGTCTCGCGAGCGACTGTGAACCGCGCCGCCAATTCCCGCTCGGACGGGACGGCGTCGCCCTCCTCGAGCCCACTGAGAATGGTCTCGATCTCGGTGCGCACCCGGTAGTACTTCAACTCCGGTTCGATCACGACGCTCGAGGTCCCCGGCCCGGTGGACGTCTGCTGATTCATGGCGCAAGCGTACAAGAATTCGGTCTATACCAATTGTTAACCTGGAGTTCGTCTCGATTCCCCCTATTGGTCTAGACCAAACGTCACTATCTCTACATGCGAATTTTGATTGTGGGCGGAGGGATCCTCGGAACGGCGCACGCCGACGAGGCAATCCGTCGGGGACACGACGTCATCCATCTCGAACGTGAGCCCGAAGCCCGCGGTGCCACGGTACGGAACTTCGGCCTCGTCTGGGTATCCGGGCGAGCCCCGCACGAACTCGAAGCTGCGCTGCGCTCGCGCGAACTGTGGGCAGACCTTGCCGCCCGTGTCCCCGGCGTCGGATACCGCCCAGCCGGCTCCATCACCCTCATGCGCACCGAGGAGGAGGTCGCGGTCGCGCAGGAAGCGTTCTCTCGGCCGGACGCCGACAACCGAGGGTTCGCGCTTCTGGATCCCGACGCCGTTCGCGTCGTCAACCCCGCGCTCCGGGGCAAGTTTCTCGGCGGACTGCACTGCACGCTGGACGCCGCTGTCGAGTCACGGCAAGCGCTCCCCGCCATCCGTTCTTACCTCGAATCCACCGGCCGTTACACCTTCCACGCCGGAACGGAAGCCCGCGAGATCACGACGACCACCTCCGGCGCACACATCCGCGACGACCACGGTCGCAGCTTCGACGCCGATCTCGTGATCGTCTGCCCCGGAGCAACACTCGGCGGATTGGCTCGCGATCTCGCCGGCGATCTCCCGTTGCGCCGTGTGCGCCTGCAGATGATGCAGAGCGCCCCACTCGGCGAAAAGCTCACCACCGCAATCGCTGACGGTGACAGCTTCCGTTACTACCCGGGTTTCGCCGGATCTGCCCTCGATCACCTCCGTACAGTACAGCCGCAGGAACCGACTGCCGAGGAGCACCGCATGCAACTCCTGTGCGTGCAGCGCTTGCACGGCGGGCTGACCATCGGCGACACCCACGAATACGAGGAACCCTTCGACTTCGATGTCGACGAGGCGCCCTATCGCCATCTGTCCGGAGTCGTGGAAACACTTCTGGGACGCGATCTTCCGCCAATCGTCAAGCGTTGGGCGGGCGTCTACAGCCAGTGCATCGACCCCTCACAACTTGTTCACCGCGCACAAGCCGCCGACAACGTCTGGGTGGTTGCCGGCCCCGGTGGCCGCGGTATGACGCTCGGCCCGGCACTGGCGGAACAAACCGCCGACCAGCTCGGTCTCTGAATCTCTCCGACAAGAAAGACTTCTCATGTCTCCGATCACCCTTGCCGTTCTCGACATGGCCGGCACCACCGTCGCCGACGACGGACTGGTTCTTCGCGCCTTCGCTGCCGCCGCTGAAGCCGGCGGACTGCCCGCCGAAGGCCCGGAAGCCGACGCCGCTCGCCAGTACGTCCTCGACACGATGGGCCAGTCGAAGATCGTCGTGTTCCGGGCGATCTTCGGTGACGAAGACCGCGCCCAGGCCGCGAACGCCGCCTTCGAAACCACGTACGACTCCCTCATCGACCAGGGCCTGGCCGAACCGATCCCCGGCGCCGAGAAAGCCATCACCACTTTGCGCGAGGCCGGCATCAAAGTTGCCTTGACCACCGGGTTCAGCCGATCGACCCAGGACAAACTCCTCGTCGCGCTCGGCTGGAAAACCCTCGCCGATCTCACCCTCTCCCCCGTCGAGGCCGGTCGCGGTCGACCGTACCCGGACCTGATTCTGACTGCCCTGCTCAAACTTTCGATCGACGACGTCCACCAGATCGCCGTACTCGGCGACACGTCCAACGACGTGCTCAGCGGCATTCGTTCCGGCGCATCCATCGTCGCCGGAACTCTGACCGGCGCACACGACGAGCAACAGCTTCGCGACGCCGGAGCCACCCACATCGTCCCGTCAGTGAAGGAGTTCGCCGAACTCCTCACCCACTCCTGATCTCACCTCCGAAAAAGGAATCGTCATGCGTCTACGCCCGAGCATCGCTGCGGCCGCTCTCGCCGTGTCCGTCCTTTCGTTCACCACTGCCTGCGGTGGCACCGGCACTGCTGCCGGATCAGATACCGACACCGTCACCGTCTACAGCGCCGACGGTCTGTCCGGTTGGTACAAGGGAAGATTCGACGCCTTCACCGCGCAGACCGGTATCGCCGTCAACCTCGTGGAAGCCGGATCCGGCGAGGTCGTCTCCCGCGTCGAAAAGGAGCAGTCCAACCCACAGGCAGACGTGATCATTACGCTGCCCCCGTTCATCCAGAAGGCCGACGCCCAAGGTCTGCTCGAGCCCAGCGGAATCGACACCTCCGCCGTTCCTGCCGGAGACAAGGACGACGCCGGCAAGTACGTGCCCGTCGTCGAGAATTACCTCTCGTTCATCGCCAATCCGACTGCATCACCCGCCCCACAATCTTGGGACGATCTGCTCACTGCCCAGTTCAAGGGCAAGTTGCAGTACTCCACGCCCGGCCAGGCCGGCGACGGCACCGCGGTGCTCTTGCTGCTCCAGCACCTGATGGGTAAGGAAGGAGCACTCGACTACCTCGGAAAGCTCCAGGCCAACAACGTCGGACCCTCGTCTTCCACCGGAAAGCTCCAGCCCAAGGTCAGTAACGGAGAGCTGCTGGTCGCCAACGGTGACGTCCAGATGAACCTCGCCTCCATCGCCGACGACGGATCGAAGTTCGACATCTTCTTCCCCGCTGGAGCCGACGGCACTCGCACCACCATTGCACTGCCCTACGTGATGGGCCTCGCCAAGAGCGCACCGAGCAGCGAACAAGCCAAGAAGTTGATGGAGTTCCTGCTCTCCGAAGAATCCCAGAAGACCGTCGCCACCGATGCACTCGGCGTATCGGTCCGCGAGGACGTCCGAAGCGCTGCCGGTGAATCCACCGACAAGAACACGCCTTCCGGAGTTCTGCAGGGCGTCAACGTGTGGACCCCGAACTGGAACGACGTCCTCAGCTCGCTCGACGCCGACATCGCCGCTTACCAGAAAGCCACCGGGAGCTGATCATGGCAAGAACCAGACTGGGGCGGACGCTCCCCGAGACCGTCGGTGTTCACGGAGCGATCGAACATTCTGCTCCGGCCATCACCTTCGATCGCGTCAACGTCGCCTACGGCCGCGGGAAGACCGCAACCCATGCACTCGTCGATTTCAATCTGCGAGTGGCACCCGGTGAAACTGTGGCACTGCTGGGGCCCAGTGGATCCGGCAAGTCGACCGCCCTGAAGGCCCTCGCGGGATTTGTCCGCCCCACGTCCGGTTCCGTCAAGCTCGGCACCCGAGACATCACCAATCTGCCTCCCGCACAACGCGGTATCGGCGTCGTCGTTCAGTCGTACGCTCTCTTCCCGCACATGCGAGTATCCGAAAACGTAGCCTTCGGACTCCGAGCCCATCGCGTGCCGCGGTCGGAGATCGGCCCTCGCGTGGCCGAAGCCCTCGACATGGTCGGGATGTCGGCGTACGGAAAGCGGCTTCCCCGTGAACTTTCCGGCGGTCAACAGCAGCGAATCGCCATTGCCCGAGCGTTGGCAATTCGCCCTGGAGTACTCCTCCTCGACGAACCGTTGGCCGCCCTGGATGCTCAACTTCGCGAGAGCATGCTCGGCGAACTGGCGAGACTGCGCGCAGCACTACCTGACACAGCCATGCTCTATGTGACGCACGATCAGAGTGAAGCCCTGGCGCTCGCAGACCGAATCGCAGTGATGCGCAACGCCAGACTCGCGGACATCGACACCGCTGAGGCCTTGTGGAAACGTCCGCCGTCCAGCTTCACCGCGGCGTTCCTCGGGGGTGCCAACCTGCTGCCCTGCACCGTCACACGCGTCATCGGCACCTCCGCGCTGGTCTCGATCGGTGGCACGCCGTTCACTGCTCACGCCCCGCAGCCCGAGATCGGGCACATCGAATGGGAGTCCGACATGGACGCCTACCTGTGTGTTCGTCCACACGCGGTAGCCGTAACCGGCCTCGGCGCACGAGGATCATTCCCGGCGCGCATCGTCTCGAGCGTCTGGCGCGGTTCCACGACGCGTCTGACGCTGGCTGTACGTGGCCTCGACGATGTCCGCGTCGACGCGGATGTTCCAGGGCACGACGAACGACCGGTCGACACCGAAGTGGGCGTCGTCCTGCCCACGGACGGCAGTGTCCTGGTTCCGGCGGATCGCCACCCATGACGACAACCCTGGAACGCCCCGAAACCGCTGCGCCCCAGCACAAAGACCCGATCGCGTGGCGCCGGATCGGCTGGACGCTGCCACCACTGCTTCTTGTCCTCGTGTTTGCTGTCTATCCCACCGCACGTGTCCTCACGGAATCTCTGAGCACCGCAGATGGCACCGGGTTGTCCACGTGGTCTTCGGTGCTCGGTTCGGAACTGTTCAGAACCGCGCTCTGGCGGACCATCCAAATCGCCGTGGCGTCGACCCTGGGTTGCCTGATCCTGGGAACCTTCCTCGCCTTGGTGCTTGCCTTCGTTCCGTTCGCCGGATCCAAGGTGGTGGGGCGATTGATCGACACGGTGCTCGCCCTGCCGTCTTTCCTGATCACGCTGGCGTTCACGTTCCTGTACGGGACAGCCGGCGCCGTCAACGCCTTGATCGTCCGCATCACCGGCGATGCGAGCGGCCCACTGAATTTCCTCAACACTCCGTTCGGTGTGATCGCGGCCGAAATCACTTTCTTCACACCCTTTGTCGTGCGTCCGCTATTGGCAGCGTTCACCCAGATTCCGCGTGAACAACTCGACGTGGCAGCCAGTCTCGGCGCGTCACCCGTCCGAGTTCTGCGACAGGTGGTGATGCCGGAAGCGTGGCCGGCCCTCCTGGCCGGTGGATCGCTCGTGCTTCTGATGACGCTGAATGAATTCGGCATCGTGCTCTTCACCGGGGCTAAAGACGTCGTAACTCTGCCGGTCCTCATCTACACCCGCGGCATTGTCACCTTCGACTTGCCCGGCGCGGCAGTGATCGCGACGGTCCAGGTCGCACTCTCACTCGGCCTGTACTGCCTCTACCGATTCACCTTCAACAGATTGATGGGAGGCAGCCGTGCTGCTGTGGACACGGAGCTCTAGGGCCCTCGTACTCGGATTCTTCACCCTGGTCGTCGCGGTGGTTTTCGTCGCGCCCATCGCCACCGTCGTCGCGGCTGCCTTGGCCGGATCGTGGACCGGTCCACTTCCGTCGAATCTCGGCGGCAAGAACTTCTCCACGGCGCTGTCCGACGAGAACTTCGCCAGCCTGATCGTCAGTTTGCAGACTGCATTCATCGCGGGGGCATTGGCATTGATCGTAGGAACGTGGGCCGCGCTGGCCTCGCGTGAGGCACCGATGTGGCTGCGGCGCATCACCGATGCCGTATTCCATTTACCGATTGCGGTTCCGTCGGTCGCGATCGGCTTGGGTCTGCTCATCACTTTCAACGAGCGCCCGCTACTGCTCGGCGGCACCAAGTGGATCGTGATTCTCGCTCACACGGTTTTGGTGCTCGCCTTTGCCTTCAGTTCCGTATCGGCCGCGCTCGAACGGCTCGATCCCGCCTACCGTCAAGCTGCCGAATCACTCGGCGCCGGCCCGGTGCGGGTGCTGACACGGGTAACGCTACCGCTGCTGCTCCCAGCGTTGGGTGCGGCCGCCGGGCTTTCCATCGCACTGTCGATGGGTGAGCTGGGCGCAACGGTCATGGTCTACCCGGCGACATGGAAGACCTTGCCGGTTAGCATCTTCGGACTCACCGACCGTGGCCAGGTATTTCTTGCCGCAGCAAATACGACACTGCTGCTCGCAGTCACCCTGGTCGCCCTCATGGTGGTCGGCAGAATTCGTCGGCGCTGACCTTGCTGTGCGCCTTTATTAACCGCCGGGGGTTAATAAAGGCGCACAGCAGGGGTTTATCCCTTCCTCAAGATGTACCGCTGAACCTTGCCACTCGGGGTCTTGGGCAGGTTCGGAACAAAGTGCACCGTGCGTGGGTATGCGTGCGCTGCAAACTTCTTCTTCACCAGGGTTTGCAGTTCCTTCTCGAGTTCGTCGTCACCGTCGACACCTTCGCGAAGAACGACGAACGCCTCGAGAACCTCACCACGCAACTCGTCGGGCATGCCCACCACGGCGGCCTCGATGACGTGCTCGTGCATGACCAGCACGCTCTCGACGTCGAAGGGACCGATGCGGTAGCCCGCCATGATGATGACGTCGTCGTCGCGCGAGGAGAAGAAGAAGAATCCGTCCTCGTCCGTCATTCCCGCATCACCGGTGATGTACCAGCGGCCGTCTTCGCTGAATCGCTGCTTCGTCTTCTCCGGCGCATCGACGTACCCGGTGAACCACATCAACGGGCTGTTGTGAGTATCGATCGCCACGCGGCCCTGAGTGCGGGCCGGTGCAATGTCATCCGAATTGTCTTCCAGCACAGCGGCAGACCAACCCGGCAACGGACGACCCATGGATCCGGGACGGACATCGTCGCGAAGTCCGTCGGCCCAGGCGTTGACGATGAACATGCCGTGCTCGGTCTGGCCGTAGTGATCACGGACCTCGACGCCCAACGAGTTCTTCGACCACGCAACAACATCCGGAGTCAAGGGCTCACCGGCCGAGGAAGCGCGGCGCAGCGAGATGCCTTCCGGAACGGGAGCCTTGTCGGCACGCAGACTGCGGTAGACAGTCGGAGCGGCGGCAAAATTGGTGACACCGAACTTCTCGATGATCTGCCACGTCAGCGGCGCGGAGAATCCGGCGTGCAGCAGCAAGCTTCGCGTGCCGGCGGCAAGCGGGCCGAGCAACGCGTAGTACAGCCCGTACGCCCAGCCCGGGTCTGCGGCGTTCCAGAACACGTCGTCCTCTCGGACGTCGAGGCCGAACTCCTGGTATGCGTGGAACGAGGCGAGCGCGCGCACCGGAACCGGCACGCCCTTGGGTGTTCCCGTGGTGCCACTGGTGAACAACTGCACCATCGGTGCGTTGCCGCCGACTGCCTGAGCAGCGCCCTTCGGGTCTTCGGCATCCTGAGCTGCGACAAGTGCGTCGAAGTCCAACTCGTCACCGGCCGCGCCGCCCGCGACGATGACCTGCCATGCTGCGTCGGCGGGGATGTCCTCTCCCGGCGCGAGCTTCTCGAGCTGATTGGCGTCGGAAATGACCACCTTCGCGCCGCTGGCCGTCAAGCGGAAAGCGATGGCCGGCGAAGCGAACGCCGTGAACAAGGGCACGTGGACCGCTCCGCGGCGCCAGATACCGAGGAGCGCGACCACCAGGTCCGCAGACTTACCCATCAAGGTCGCGACGTTGTCACCCGGCTCGACTCCGAGGTCGGCCAGAGCTGCCGCGAAACGCGCCGACTGCTCACGTAGATGACCGTAAGTGAGGTCCACCGAGCTAAGGTCTGCCTCGACGACGGTGAATGCAACGCCATCCGCGGGATGCCGATCGCAGAGCAATTCTGCGGCGCTGGCATGCGGGGTGTCGTACTGGTCCAGCAGCTCGCGCACCCGTGCGGTGGGATCGGTGCTCATCAACTTGCTCCTTATCGATCGTCGTATGGTTGGCCCGACCGGTTACGTTTGGCGGCTCGTCATACGTACTGTTCACCCCCTATGATCTAGCTCACAAGAGAACTTCACTACCCCCAGAAAGGGGTACCTGCGTGAACCGACATGCTTCGTCACTTCTGCGCCCCCGCGACGGGGACGCAATGCGAGGTGAACTCCGAACAATCGCAGCTCAGGGCGTTGTTCCCGTGCTGTTCGGAGGCGAGGTCCAGGACGGAACCCTGCACCTGAGCGAATTCGTCGGCACCCGCACCAACAACCTCAAGGGCTTGGCCATCCCGCCGCGCTCGGGCATGGGCGGACGCGTCGTAGCCCAGGGTTCACCGATCACCGTCAACGATTACGGCAATTCGCAGTCCATCACTCATCACTTCGACCGTCCTGTTCTCAGCGAGGGCCTGCATTCGATCATCGCCGTTCCGGTCATGGTTTCGGGAAAATCGCGCGCTGTGCTCTACGCCGCGATCCGCGATTCCGCTCCGTTGGGTGACCGAACAGCAGACGTCATGGTCGGCGCATCCCGGCGTCTCGGGATGGAGTTCGCCATCCGCGACGAAGTCGATCGTCGCCTGCAACTACTGCAGGCCGCCGCCGCGACTACCGCCGACGGTATGTCTTCGGAAGAGATCCGCGGAGTCCACGCCGAACTACGCAGTGTCGCCCAGACCGTCACCGACACCGACTTGCAGACCAAACTCCGCGGACTCTCCCAGCGTTTGGCCAACCTGCTGCGTCCTACCGCCGACGCCGAATCCGACGTCACGCTCACCCCGCGTGAAGTGGATGTTCTCTCTCAGGTCGCACTCGGCTGCACCAACATCGAAGCCGGCCAACGGCTTTCCCTTCGCCCTGAAACAGTCAAGAGCTATCTGCGAAGCGCGATGGGAAAGCTGGACGCGAGCTCACGCCACGAAGCCGTGGTGACCGCCCGGCGGTTGGGACTGCTCCCCTGACGGGTCAGTAGCCTTCAGGCAGGGCGGTGAGCATGTCACGGGTGACTGCGACGGCGTTGTCCGAACTTCCGCCCCGCACAACCAGAGTCGCGAAGGCCAGGTTCCCGCGATAGCCGACGAACCACGCGTGCGATCCCCCTTCGACCTCGGCTTCACCGGTCTTGCCGTACACCTCACCCTGATCTTCGACGCGTTCTGCAGTACCGCTGGTGACCACGAGTCGCATCATGCCGCGCAGGCCGTCGACCATGGCGGGCGAGATCGCCGGGCGCTCACCGTCGATGGTGGTTTCGCGCCCTGAAATCAGTTGCGGCACCGGAGTCGAACCGTTCGCGACCGTCGCCGCTGCCATCGCCATTCCGAACGGACTGACCACGACCTTTCCCTGACCGAACCCGTCTTCGGTCCGCTGCACCAGGTCCGACGCCGGCGGCACCGAACCGGAATCGATCGGCAATCCCACCACGTTGTAGTCCTGGCCGATGCCGAACTGCGCTGCGGCAGTGGTCAACGTGTCTGGTTGCATCTCGCTGGCCAGCTTGGCGAAGGACGTGTTGCACGAACGCGCGAAGGCCGTTGCCATCGGCACCGTGCCGAGTGAGAACTCGTTGTAGTTGGGGACGCTGCGCTCACCGATCTCGATCCGGCCAGGACATGGCACCATCGTGTCGGGGGTCGCCTGACCGGTCGAAATTGCCGCGCCTGCCGTGATGATCTTGAACGTCGAACCGGGCGGGTACTGACCCATCGTCGCGACCGGTCCGTCGCGGTCTGCTGCCTTGTTCTGTGCGACAGCCAGGATCGCCCCACTCGACGGTTCGATGACCACCATCATCGCCTGATCCTTGTTCACGTTCACGGCACGCTGAGCAGCGATCTGAATGTTGCGGTCCAAACTGATACTGAACGACGGAACAGGTTGCGGCGCAGTCTCGGTCAGCACATCGGTGTCGACGCCGTTCTGGTTGACCGTGACGACACTCCAGCCGGCTTTGCCGTCGACCTCGTCGATGATCGTCTTCTTGATCTGCCCGAGAAGGTCAGGCGCGAACTCCGGGTCGGTCGACACGAGATCCGATTCGTCCGATACCGATACTCCCGAGATGGCTCCCAGTTGCGCCGATACCTGGTCGTAGTCGTCACTGCGCAGGCGGGTCACCAGATAGTCGCCCTTGACGGCCGTCGAGGATTCGGCGATCGATTGACCCGTCAGCGAAGAATCGAACCGACCGAGAACACTTGCGAGACTGTTCGCGGAACCGATGATGTCGTTGCTCTTCGAGCGATCGAACTTCACTCGGTAGACGATTCCCGGCACCAGGACATCCGTGCCTGAATGCTCGTTGACCCGCGCTCGCGGCGCCGCGGTTGCCCGCAACGACATCGTCTGCTTGTCACCGAGGCGCGGATGAACGTCCGTCGAACTCCACCGGACGGACCAGTCGCCGTCCTTGCGTCCCATCTGCAGCTCGCCGTCGTACGTCCACACGCGGTCTTTCGGAAGGTGCCACTCGTAGGTGTAGCCGACCGTCGCAGTGTCACCGTTCATCTTCACCGACGTGGTCTCGGCAGTCATCGACTCGGCCTGGAGCGCATCCCAGGTGTCACTCAATACAGGACCCGCGGAATCAGGCCGGTCCGTCAGTTTTGCTGCCTCGTCGATATCCCTGTCACCGAACGCACTCAGGAACTGCTGCGCGACGGGCTCGGGGCCGGCAGGTTTCGGAGTACACGAACTGATCCCCACCGCCAAGAAAATCACGGTACAGGAGGCCAACAGTTGGGCCGAGCGACTACGAGAGAAATGCCGAGTGTTCATCGAGCCCCATAGTAGGGCGACAAATGCTCCACCCAGCGTAGGCGCGACCATTGCACGCAGCTTGTACGGTCAGTCGAGCAGCACCGTCGAGAAGGTCGCGACCTGTCGGAACCCCACCCGCGAATAGGTCGACCGCGCAATCGTATTGAAGCTGTTGACGTACAGGCTCGCAATGCGACCGGTCGCCATGATCGACTCCGCTACAGCCGCTGTACCGGTCACGCCGAAGCCCTGCCCACGAAATTCCGGGTTGACCCACACACCCTGGATCTGGCCACAGCGAGCAGACATCGAACCGACCTCCGCCTTGAAAACGACCTGGCCGTCCTCGATGTGCGCCCACGCTCGACCAGCGGCGATCAGGCTAGCGACACGGTGCCGGTATCCGCGCCCACCGTCGTTGGCACGCGGGTCGACTCCGACCTCTTCGATGAACATCGCGATCGCGGCAGGCAGATAGATCTCGAGTTCGTCCGAGCGAACCTGCCGGACCAGCGGATCCGACGGACACGCCAACGGCTCGGAAACCGCGAGCAACGGCTGTTCGGGGCGAACCTCCCGCGCAGTTCCCCAATCGAGCTCGAGCATCTCCCACAGCGGCAACGCCAATTCGGCGCGGCCGACCACCGACGAGCACATGCGCGGAATCCGACAGGCACGGTCGGCGAATGCCCGAATGTCATCCGGATCGCCTCGAAGCGGAACCAGATTCGCCCCGGCAAAGCACAGTGAGGACAACGGCCCGCCTCGACTCCACAGCTCGCCGTGAATCATTCGTGGGTCGACGCCGCATTCTTCGACGCGCGCGGCAATCATGCAGGCCGCCACCGGATCGGCGTCGAGTACCCGTCGGACGTCTTCGAGATCTCGACTTCCGACCTGCTTGGCTCCGAGGAGTTTGAGCATCCGTCAACCCCCTCGACTCGACTGCGCGTCCACGAATATCACTACCCGATCATGATGCACTCAGATTGCCACGAACCTGACACCGACGGGGAAGATTCATCCGGCAATCACTCAACTCACGGTAACGACCGGCGCACCCTCCGAAGCGTCACCCTCCATGCTTTCGGCAATTTTCATCGCCTCTTCGATCAACGTCTCGACGATCTGCGCCTCGGGCACCGTCTTGATGACCTTGCCCTTGACGAAGATCTGGCCCTTGCCGTTGCCGGACGCCACACCGAGGTCGGCCTCACGCGCTTCACCCGGTCCGTTCACGACGCAACCCATGACTGCCACGCGCAGCGGAATCTCCATGCCTTCGAGGCCGGCGGAGACCTCGTCGGCAAGCGTGTAGACATCGACCTGTGCACGGCCACACGAGGGGCAAGAGACGATCTCGAGCTTGCGGGGACGCAGGTTCAGAGACTGCAGAATCTGGTTACCGACCTTGATTTCCTCGGCCGGCGGGGCCGAGAGCGAAACCCGGATCGTGTCGCCGATACCCTCCGCGAGCAGCGCACCGAAGGCGACCGCGGACTTGATCGTGCCCTGAAACGCCGGCCCCGCCTCCGTGACGCCGAGGTGCAACGGGTAATCGCATTTGGCGGCGAGTTGGCGGTAAGCCTCGACCATGATCACCGGATCGTTGTGCTTGACGGAGATCTTGATGTCACCGAAGCCGTGCTCTTCGAACAACCCGGCCTCCCACAGCGCGGACTCGACCAACGCTTCGGGCGTCGCCTTGCCGTACTTCTCCATCAACCGAGGATCGAGCGATCCCGCGTTGACACCGATACGGATCGGAATGCCTGCGTCACCGGCAGCCTTGGCCACCTCTTTGACACGGCCGTCGAATTCCTTGATGTTGCCCGGATTGACGCGCACCGCAGCGCATCCCGCATCGATTGCCGCGAAGATGTAGCGCGGCTGGAAGTGGATGTCGGCGATCACCGGGATCTGGCTCTTCTTCGCAATGATCGACAACGCGTCCGCGTCTTCCTGACGCGGGCAAGCGACACGAACGATGTCGCAACCGGACGCGGTCAGTTCCGCGATCTGCTGCAGCGTTGCATTGACGTCGTGCGTCTTCGTGGTGCACATGGACTGCACCGAGATGGGGAAATCGCTGCCCACACCTACCGTGCCGACCTGCAGCTGCCGTGTCTTGCGTCGAGGAGCAAGAATCGCTGCGGGTGCCGAGGGCATTCCCAGTCCGATAGGGATGGTCACGTCTGTGCCTTCTTTCATAGCTTCACTGCAAGTTTAGCCGGGCGATCGCCGCACTACCGCGCGGCAACCGTCACCCTTCTCACACGGTCAGAAGATCTTGATCGGATTGACGATGTCAGCCGTGAGTGTCAGCAACATGAACGCGCCACCGATCACGATGAATACGTAAGTAATCGGAAGGAGTCTGGTGTAGTCGACCGGGCCGCCGGGAATCAAGCCTCGGCGGGCGCGGAACCAATCACGGATCTTCTCGTAGAAGACCACCGCGATGTGACCGCCGTCGAGCGGCAACAGCGGCAGGATGTTGAAAACACCGAGGAAGAAGTTGATCGATGCGAGCAGTCCGACGAACATCGGCCACTCGGCTCGATCTGCGGCCTCGCCACCGATCACGCTGGCACCAACCACGCTGATCGGTGTGTCCTGGGCGCGTTCGCCGCCCGTGATCGACTCCCACAGAGCCCCCACCTTCGACGGAATGTCAGCCAACGCCTTTACCGAGTCGACCATGATCTGGCCGGTGAAGTCGAAGGCCGCCGGAACAGCAGTGAGCGCGTTGTACTCGATCAGATTGCTGACACCCTCAATTCCGACAGCGCCTACCTTTGCCAGTTCCGGCGTTGTGCTGCCGTCTTTGGCTACGTAACGCTCAACCGGCGATACGTCGACCGGAACTTGGACAGTCTCGTCGCCGCGCTCGACTGTGAGCGTGACTGTCCCGGACTTGTCGCGGATCGCCGCGGAAACCTTGGCGAAAGTGTCCGTCGGTTGACCGTCCACCGCGACGATCCGATCGCCGGCAGCAATTCCGGCTGCCTCCGCCGGGCCGGTACCGGTGCAATCCGCGAGTTTCCACCCCTGATCCTGTCCGAGCTGCGTCGGAGCAACACACGTCACGCCCTTGACAACAGGCGGTGCCGGCTCCGTACTGGTTCGACCCCAACCGAGGAGCAATGCGTAGATCAGGAGGAACCCGAGAATGAAGTTCATCGCGATACCGCCGGACATGACGACGACGCGCTTCCACGCCGCCTTCTTGTACATCGCGTGCGGCTCTTCTTCAGGCGTCATCTCGTCGAGGGCCGTCATGCCCGCGATGTCGCAGAATCCGCCCAGCGGCAGCGCCTTGAGGCCGTACTCGGTCTCACCTCGACGGAACGAGAAGATCTTCGGTCCGAAGCCGATGTAGTAGCGGCGAACCTTCATTCCCAAAGCCTTGGCCGTCCACATGTGACCGGCTTCGTGCAGGGCGATGGACACGCCGATGCCGAGGGCAAACAGCACTACGCCCAGTGCAAAAACCATGAAAGCTCTAGCCCTCCTGCTTCACGAGCTGACGCGCTCGTGTGCGTGCCCAGCCGTCTGCGGCCAGAACGTCGTCCACGGTAACCGGTTCTGCGGACCATTGACCTGCATCGTCGAGAACAGCAGCCACCGTGCGGACGATCGCCGGGAAGGAAATGACACCGTCGAGGAATGCCTGAGCCGCCACTTCGTTGGCCGCGTTGTAGATCGCGGTGAAGCAACCTCCGGATTTGCCTGCGCTTCGCGCCAGATCGACGGCGGGGAACACCGACGAATCGAGCGGCTCGAATTCCCAGGTGGAGGCGGTGGTGAAGTCGCATGCCGACGCCGCACCTTCGATGCGGTCCGGCCAGCCGAGAGCGAGAGCAATCGGGAGCTTCATGTCCGGTGGACTCGCCTGTGCCAGCGTCGATCCGTCGAAGAAGGTCACCATGGAATGCACGATCGACTGCGGATGCACGGTGACGTCGATGCGGTCGTAGTCGATCCCGAACAGCAGGTTCGTCTCGATCAACTCGAGGCCCTTGTTGACCAGAGTTGCCGAGTTGAGGGTGTTCATGGGGCCCATCGACCAGGTGGGGTGCGCACCTGCCTGAGCCGGATTCACACTTTCGAGATCCTCGGCGCTCCAGCCACGGAACGGCCCACCCGAAGCGGTGAGAACCAACCGGGCCACCTCGTCGCCTGTTCCACCACGTAGGCACTGGGCAAGCGCCGAATGCTCCGAGTCGACCGGCACGATCTGACCGGGGGCGGCGGCTTTCGTCACCAGCGCTCCGCCGGCGACAAGCGATTCCTTGTTCGCCAGCGCCAGGCGCGCTCCCGAGTTCAAAGCCGCCAGTGTCGGTTCGAGTCCCAACGAACCGACGAGCGCATTGAGGACAACATCGGCACCGCTGTCCCGAACCAGTTCTGTCACGGCGCTCGGTCCCGAACGGGCGGTTACCGATTCCAGCGCCGATGCCGCTGCAGGATCGGCGACGGCGACGTCCGTGACGCCGGTTGCACGAATCTGTTCGGCCAACAACTCGACGTTGTTGCCGCCCGCTGCAAGACCGACTACTTCGAAACGGTCGGGGTTGGCAGCGATGACCTCCAGCGCTTGGGTACCGATCGAACCGGTACTGCCGAGGAGGAGGACGCGGGTACGTGTGGTTTCCTGCACTCGCCCATTGTTCCTGATAACACCTGAGAACAACCTTATCGACGCCCAACTACGTACGACAGGCAGTCGTATGTCACCATATTGGGCAGTAGTGCAACCGAATGAGCAGGAGGATCGACCGTGGCCGATACCCAGTTGGACGTCAAGTCCAGCGCCCCCGTCGTGGTCTCGCACGTCGATGAGGCCGAGGTTCCCTCTGCCGCATGGGGGTGGAGTGGTGAAGGACTCAAGTTTTTCCGTTTCCTCGGATGGTTCTTCGCAATATTCCTGCTTCTGATGATGATCGGAAACCATCACGGCAAGGTCGAGGATCTGTGGCTCATCGGCACCGCCGGATTGATGATCTTCATTCTGGTCCGCGACATCGTCATCCGTCGCCGCCCGCGCTAGAAACCTGACAAAGAGAAGGCCTCCACGAACGAAAGTTCGTGGAGGCCTTCTCTTTACGTGTTTCAGGCCTGGAACGTTTCAGTTCTCGGCTGCCAGCTGGCCACAGGCTGCGGCGATTTCCTGACCGCGCGTATCGCGCACCGTGCACGAGACGCCCTGGGCGATGACCCGACGCACGAACTCACGCTCGACGTCCTTGGGGCTCGCGTCCCACTCGCTGCCCGGAGTCGGGTTGAGCGGAATCAGGTTGACGTGCACCAACCCGCCAAGTGCTTTCTTCAGCTTCTTGCCCAGCATGTCCGCGCGCCACGGCTGATCGTTGACGTTCTTGATCATCGCGTACTCGATGGACACACGGCGACCGGTCTTGTCTGCGTAGTACCGGGCAGCCTGAAGTACCTCCGACACTGACCAGCGATTGTTGACCGGGACAAGAGTGTCGCGCAGTTCGTCGTCCGGTGTGTGCAGCGATACCGCCAGCGTGACGCTCAGGCCTTCGTCAGCGAGCTTGCGGATAGCGGGAGCGAGGCCGACGGTCGAGACCGTGACGGACCGCTGAGACAGGCCGAGGCCGTCGGGTGCAGGCGAGGTGATCCGTCGTACCGCTGCCACCACACGCTTGTAGTTCGCCAAAGGCTCGCCCATACCCATGAACACGACGTTCGAGAGGCGTCCGGGGCCGCCGGCGACTTCACCGTCGCGCATGGCGGCCGCTGCCTCGCGAACCTGATCGACGATCTCGGCGGTCGAGAGGTTGCGGTCGAGGCCGCCCTGACCCGTCGCACAGAACGGGCAGGCCATTCCGCAGCCTGCCTGACTCGAGATGCAAAGTGTTGCCCGGTCGGGATAGCGCATCAAGACGCTTTCGAGCAGCGTTCCGTCATGTGCCTTCCACAGGGTCTTGCGAGTGTCGCCCGAATCGCACGCGAGGTGCTTGATCGGGGTCAACAAGGTCGGGAACAGCGACTCCCCCACCTTCTCGCGCACCGATGCGGGGAGATCGGTCATCTTCTCCGGATCGGCTTCCAGCCGCGCGTAGTACTGACGCGCCAGCTGATCGGCCCGGAAAGCCGGAAGGCCGAGCTCTTTCACCGCTTCTTTGCGCTCGGCGGAATCGAGATCGGCGAGGTGCCGTGGAGGCATTCCGCGCTTGGGTGCAGTGAAAACGAGGGGAAGAGAGGCAGCCATAGTTACACCATTGTCCCATTGTTTTGGGGTGCTACCCCACTGCCACCCGATTGTGGCCGGATTACCCGTGCAACTTCGCGCAGGTTGAGTGATGATCATGTCATGTCAACCACACCAGAGGATCCGTCGAATTCCCCCGTGTACGGCCCAGCCGACGGTTTCGGCCCCGATCCGGAACTTCCGAAGGTGGACGAGAACAAGGCAGTGGAAAAACACGATCCGGAACCGACACCGACGCCTGAACCGGTGCCGACCGGAACGTCGGTCACCGACCGAACCAGAGCCGCCACGACCTGGGTTGGCCTGGTCATAGGTGCAATCGTGTTGATCTTACTGCTGGTGTTCATCCTGCAGAACCTCGAGAGCGTCTCCGTCAAGATCCTCGCCTGGCAGATCGACTTTCCGCTCGGAATCACGATCCTGCTTTCCGCCATCGCGGGCGCATTGATCATGGCGTTGGCAGGCGGCGTTCGCATCATTCAGATCCGGCGCGCAGCGAAGCGGCAGATGTGACTGAAATCTAGTTACGCAATTGGGTCGATCGATGGGCCAGCAGGCATCATTGATGTCGTGGAAATCACCGGAAAGGCCCTGATGTGACTACTCACATGGAGAGACCTGTGACCTCGCGAATTGCCCCGCAGCAGGCAAGATCCTGGCTCCTCGTCCCCGCGTCCAAACCGGACACCTTCGACGCCGCACTCGCGAGTGCGGCCGACGCCGTCATTCTCGACCTCGAGGATGCCGTCACCGCACCCAACAAACCAGCTGCCCGCCGCGATGTCGCCGCATTCCTGAGCGAACACAATCACGCCTGGGTTCGGATCAACGACGCCACGACACCGTTCTGGGAAGAGGATCTGGCCGTACTCGCGGGCCTCCCCGGACTCGAGGGTGTCATGCTCGCAAAGACCGAAAGCGGTCAGCAGGCCGACGCCACGGCCGAGCGACTTCCCGACGGCACCAAGATTCTTGCTCTCGTCGAATCCGCGGTGGGACTCGAGGCTGCGCCCGAGATCGCACGCACTGACGGCATCTTCCGTCTCGCATTCGGCAGCGGCGACTTCCGGCGCGACACTGGGATGGACGACTCCCCCACGTCGATGTCGTACCCGCGTTCGCGGCTCACCATCGCCAGCCGCGCGGCACGCATCGCTCCGCCGATCGACGGTCCCACGCTCGGCCCCGATCTGGATCTGCTCGCCCGAGACTGTGCGATCACCTTGTCACTCGGCATGGCCGGCAAACTCTGCATGACCACCGCGCAGACTGCCCCCGTCAACGCAGGACTGAGTCCCTCTGTAGCCGACGCGATCTGGGCTCAGAATGTCATCGACGATCTCGGCGAAGACGGCTCACGCGTGCGCGACGGCAGCGACTTGCCCAAGCTCGCCAAGGCGAAGAAGATTCACAAGCTCGCCACCCTGTTCCACATCCCCACCGATCACTGATTTTTTTACTACTGAATCGGTGCAGAAAACGTCAGGCGCTCAAGTCGGAGCGCCTGACGTTCGTCTTTTGAGCCCGCCTTCACGCAAGTTCGAGTGATCGTGGTTTGGACCGAACATGGATCCGGTATCGCACCGTGAAGCCCAATCCCGTTACTTGCGAGAACGCACGCTCGGCAGTCTTCTCGGTGAACTCGATTCCGAGTACCCGCCGCATATCGTCTCGATTCTCGAACTCCCACCGGGTCTCGACGCGCGTGAGCGAGAATCCTTGAGCCTCGAAGAACGCTTCGACCGCCGCGGGATCGTATTTGGGCAGATCCGCCCTCATCCACTCCCCGTACGGGGCGGCGCTCACATCGAGATCCACGATCAGCAGGGCTCCCCCGGGCCTCAGGATGCGCATTGCTTCACGAATTCCCGGGCCGCAGCCTTTTCCGAAGAAGTACGCCGTACGGGCATGGACGAGATCGACTGAAGCATCCACCAGACCCGTCGACTCTGCTGAACCCTGGACTACGTCGATCGACGCCGAATCGCGGGTTCGTTCCCGCGCGGCCTTCACCAGCGGTGCGTGCGGCTCCACTCCGACAACACGACGGGCAGTACGAGCGAACTCCGGTAGATGGAACCCCGCCCCACAGCCGACATCGACGACATCGCGTCCAGACCAGTCGACCTGGGCTCGCATCGCGGCCCAGAGGGAACCGTCGACGTCCTGCGCACGGTTCTCGATTTCGTACACGTCCGGCCAATGCCAGATGTTCGGACTGGGGATCGGCTTGGAACGGCCTGAGAAGAAATCACGCACGAGAAATCAGACGAGTGCGTACAGAATCAGCCAGGTGACAAATGCCGACGGCAGGAGTGAATCCAGGCGGTCCATGATTCCGCCGTGGCCGGGAAGCAAGGTTCCCATGTCCTTGATGCCGAGTTCACGCTTGATCTGCGATTCGATCAGGTCGCCGACCGTCGCGACTACCACCAGGACGACACCGAGCAGGACGCCGATCATCGAATTCGCGTCGAGGATCAACGTCACCGAAAGCAAACTGCCGATGACGCAGAAAATGAGGGATCCGACGAATCCCTCCCAGGACTTCTTCGGGCTCACAGCGGGCACCATCGGATGCTTCCCGAACAGCACTCCAGCCGCGTAGCCGCCGATGTCGGAGCACACGACACCGATCATCAAGACGAAGACGCGACCGGGGCCGTCGTCTTCGAGCACCATCAACGCACCGAATGACGCCAACAGCGGGATCCACGCCAGAACGAACACCGTGATGGAGGTGTCTCGCAGGAAGTTCTTCGGGGTCGCTTTGAGCCCGTGGTCGAACAACCGCCACACCATGCACACCAGGACGGTTGCGGTGAATCCGCTGAGCACCCCGACCGGTCCCCACGGCCAGCCGAGCCAGATCGTGGCTTGCCCGCCGACGAGAAGCGGAATTCGCGGCACCTCGATGTCGGCTTCACGAAGCCGCGTGGTGACCTCCCACGTCGCGATGAACATCGCGATCGCGACGACAGCGATCCATCCCGGGGGCAAGAAGATCAAAGTGCCGATGACCAAGGCGCCGAGGCCAGCTCCGACGCCGATGGCGGCAGGTAGGTTCCTGCCCGCCTTCGACTTCGGCGGTTGCGCGCCCTCAGCGCCGCCCGTAGGCCCGTCCGTGACGGGACCACCGGCGGTTCCCTCTTGTGCGTGCACCCAAACTCCCTGATCTACTCCCGACGACAAACACTGCAAATGAGGAGGCTATACCTCCATCAACTCTGCTTCCTTGTGCTTGACGAGTTCCTCGACCGTGTGCACGTACTTCGCCGTGGTCTTGTCGAGTTCTTTCTCTGCGCGACCGACCTCGTCCTCGCCGGCTTCACCGTCCTTCTGGATCCGGCCGAGTTCGTCCATCGCCTTGCGGCGGATGTTGCGCAGCGTGACCTTCGAATCCTCGCCCTTGGACTTGGCCTGCTTCACCAGTTCACGTCGACGCTCTTCCGTGAGCTGCGGAACCGAAATGCGGATGATGCTGCCGTCGTTGGACGGGTTCACACCGAGATCCGAGTTGCGGATCGCCGTCTCGATCGCGTTGAGCTGCGAAGCCTCGTACGGCTTGACGATGACCATGCGGGCCTCGGGGACGTTGATGCTCGCGAGCTGCGTGATCGGCGTGATCGAACCGTAGTAGTCGATCACGATGCGCGAGAACATACCGGGGTTCGCGCGTCCGGTGCGAACCGAGCCGAGATCGTCCTTGGCTACCGTGACAGCCTTTTCCATCTTCTCTTCTGCCTCGAAGAGCGCTTCATCGATCACGGCTGTTCCTCCATGTTGTTCTGCATCATTTTTTGGGTGTCACTCACGACTTGATCAGGGTGCCGATCTTCTCACCGGACACCGCGCGAGCGATGTTTCCTTCGGTGAGGAGGTTGAACACCATCATCGGCATCGAGTTGTCCATGCACAGGCTGAATGCCGTCGCGTCCGCGACCTTGAGCTCACGTTCGATGACCTCACGGTGCGTGATCTGTTCGTACATTGTCGCGTCCGGATCGAGACGCGGGTCGGCCGAGTAGACGCCGTCGACAGCCTTGGCCATCAGCACTACCTCGGCACCGATCTCCAGCGCGCGCTGCGCAGCAGTGGTGTCAGTCGAGAAGTAGGGCATACCCATCCCGGCACCGAAGATGACTACGCGCCCCTTCTCGAGGTGCCTGCGTGCGCGAAGGGGGAGGTACGGCTCGGCGACCTGGCCCATGGTGATGGCCGTCTGCACGCGAGAATCGACGCCCGCCTTCTCCAGGAAATCCTGCAGAGCGAGGCAGTTCATGACGGTGCCTAGCATGCCCATGTAGTCGGAGCGCGCGCGATCGAGGCCACGCTGCTGCAGTTCCGCTCCGCGGAAGAAGTTTCCGCCGCCGATGACCACTGCAACCTGTACGCCCGATCGAACGACCTCTGCGATCTGCTCAGCCACCTTGGTGACCACGTCGGGATCGAGACCGACTTTGCCGCCTCCGAACATTTCGCCGCCGAGTTTGAGCAGGACCCGCTTGAATCCTGGACGTTCGTTGGCTGGTTCGGACATTGTTCTCCTCAGTTCGATACAAGACCTTGTAGGTCCTTCATTCTTCTTCTGCCGCCGAATCGGACACCGCGGCATAGGAAAGCCCCCGGGACTCGTCCCGAGGCACTCTCATCCTGCCTCATCGGAGGCCCCAGGTACACGTAGACCCCGCCGGTAGAGCAAATGCTCTTCAGGCGGGGTCCATGTGTGCGGGCTCCGAATTAAGCGGAGGCGCCGACCTCGAAACGCACGAAGCGCTTGATGGTCACGCCTGCCTCGTCGAGGATCGCCTTGACGGTCTTCTTGGAGTCCGTGACCGAAGACTGCTCGGTCAGAACGACGTCCTTGAAGTAACCGTTGACGCGGCCTTCGATGATCTTCGGCAGTGCCTGCTCGGGCTTGCCTTCTGCGCGGGCGGTCTCTTCGGCGATGTGACGCTCGGAAGCGACGATCTCCTCGGGAACCTCGTCACGCGTGACGTACTTCGCCTTGAGTGCTGCGACCTGCATTGCAGCGCCGCGAGCGGCCTCAGCAGCAGCATCGCCTTCACCGGTGTACTCGACGAGAACGCCGACAGCGGGCGGCAAGTCGGAGCTGCGCTTGTGCAGGTAAACGGCAACGGGGCCGTCGAAGGAAGCGACGCGGCTCAGTTCGAGCTTCTCACCGATCTTCGCGGACTGCTCCGCAATGACGGTGTCGATGGTCTTGCCGTCGAGCTCGAGCGCCTTGAGAGCGTCGAGGTCAGCAGGCTTACCAGCAGCAGCGACGGTCACGATCTCGTCGGCCAGCTTGATGAACTCGTCGTTCTTGGCGACGAAGTCGGTCTCGCAGTTGATCTCGATCATGACGCCGTCCTTGGCGACGACGAGACCCTCAGCGGTGGTGCGCTCTGCGCGCTTTCCGACATCCTTCGCGCCCTTGATGCGCAGCTGCTCGACGGCCTTGTCGAAATCGCCGTCTGCATCTGCGAGTGCGTTCTTACATGCCATCATTCCGGAGCCGGTGAGCTCACGGAGCCGCTTGACGTCAGCGGCGGTGTAGTTCGCCATGATTAGCGAGCCTCCTCATGTGTCTGTTTCGGACCTAGGACTAACGGTGAAGCACGGCCTAACGGTGAAGCACGGCCTGACGGTGGTGCTCGGGCCTAACGGTGAAACGGCCCTGACCAAAAGAACTCTTGGTCAGGGCCGGTTTCAACGAATCAGGCCTCGGTGGCCGGTGCCTCTGCGGCGGGGGCTGCCTCAGCCTCTGCAGCCGGAGCTGCCTCAGCCTCTGCGGCCGGAGCTGCCTGCGAGAGCAGTTCCTGCTCCCACTCGGCGAGGGGCTCGCCTGCGCCGGCTTCGGGCTTCGCGTCCTTGTCGGCGCTCAGTCCTGCACGTGCCTGCACACCTTCGGCAACCGCGGAAGCGACAACCTTGGTCAGCAGTGCTGCGGAACGGATGGCGTCGTCGTTGCCCGGGATCGGGTAGTCGACGAGGTCGGGGTCGCAGTTGGTGTCCAGGATCGCGATGACCGGGATGTTCAGCTTGCGAGCCTCGGCAACTGCCAGGTGCTCCTTGTTGGTGTCGACGATCCACACCGCGGAAGGAACCTTGGCCATGTCGCGGATACCACCGAGGGTGCGATCCAGCTTGGTCATCTCACGCGTGAGCATGAGGATTTCCTTCTTGGTGCGACCTTCGAATCCACCGGTCTGCTCCATTGCCTCGAGCTCCTTGAGGCGAAGCAGACGCTTGTGAACGGTGGTGAAGTTGGTGAGCATGCCGCCGAGCCAACGCTGGTTGACGTAGGGCATTCCGACGCGAGTCGCTTCGGAAGCGATGGACTCCTGCGCCTGCTTCTTGGTACCGACGAAGAGAACGGTGCCGCCGTGGGCAACGGTCTCCTTGACGAACTCGTACGCCTTGTCGATGTACGTCAGCGTCTGCTGGAGGTCGATGATGTAGATGCCGTTGCGGTCGGTCAAGATGAATCGCTTCATCTTCGGGTTCCAGCGACGGGTCTGATGTCCGAAGTGGGTTCCACTATCGAGCATCTGCTTCATGGTTACGACAGCCATGGCTGTGTACCTCAAACTTTCAATCCGGTTGATGCAGGCGATCGGGTGATCCCTGCCCTGGCACCCGCACGGCCGTCGGACCTGTTTCGTGAGAACCAGGACCAGCCGAGGCCGGAAAACGTGCGCGGGCGCGCGAAGTCGGACTGTGCGAGCACAGACCGCTCGACAAGTGTACGTCCTCGTCCCCCGATGCCATAACCACCCCGGTAGCAACAGACCGAACCGGCGGTTGTGGATCGGCGGCTACCTTGTGGATTACCCGTCTGATCTGCATTGAAGCGTGCGCTACTCCACGCAAGATCAAGGAATGACGATCTTGCGCGGAGCTCGACGAGGCGTGGTATTTGCCGTGATCTCCTGCTGTGTCGCCGTAGGCACGGCGTCAGCAGACACGCGATTCGACTGGCCGCTCGCTCCTCGGCCGCACGTGGAACGCGCTTTCGACAAACCGGCCGAGAACTGGCTGCCGGGTCATCGCGGGGTCGATCTCGGCGGCAGCGCCGGCCAATCCGTCCTCGCGGCCGGCGACGGCATCGTGGTGTTCGCGGGAGTGGTCGCCGGAAAGCCGACGGTGTCGATAGATCATTCCGGCGGCCTACGCACGACCTACGAACCCGTCACCGCAGTCGTTCGCACAGGTGAACGCGTCGCAGCCAGGTCAGTGATCGGAACCCTTGAAACCGGGCACGAAGGGTGCGCTGTCGAAGCATGTTTGCACTGGGGCTTGCGCAGAGGACGCGAGTATCTCGATCCACTCGGACTGGTTCGGTCGCAACCGCTCAGGCTCAAGCCATTGAAAGGAGGCTGATCGGTCGCAGAAATCGGTCGCAGAATCAGTGCCACTCGGAGACGGCGTGCCGACCCACAGCGTCCGCGAAGTCGTCGGCCACCATCGCTGCCAGTTCCATGAACGCTCGTCTGGTGGCCGGTCGCATCAATTCGAGGTCCATCACCGACCCCTCCGCGAGATGCTCGTCGAAAGGAATGACCTCGACGGCGCGGCATCGACGCATGAAATAGTCCACCAACGCGTCCATGTCGATGACGCTCGACCCTGGTCGGGCGGCGCTGATGACGACGACGGTCCGCTCGACCAGATGGCCGTATCCGTGCAACTGAAGCCAATCGAGCGTTGCCGCCGCACTGCGCGCTCCGTCGATTGCCGGCGAACTGACCAGAACCAACGAATTGGCAAGATCCAGAACGCCGTTCATCGCCGAGTGCATGATCCCGGTACCGCAATCAGTGAGGATGATGTTGTAGTAGACCTGCAAGATGTCGATGACCTGGCGATAGTCGGCCTCGCTGAATGCCTCCGAAATCGCCGGATCCTGCTCACTCGCCAGCACCTCGAGACGACTCGACGACTGGGATGTGTGCACTCGAACGTCCGAATAGCTCTTTATGTCCGGTCTAGCAGCAATCAGATCGCGCACTGTCGAATTGGTCTGCAGCGGAACACGTTGTGCCAAAGTCCCGAAATCGGGATTGGCGTCAACCGCCACGACGCAGTCACCACGCAGCGAAGCAAACGTCGCGCCGAGTCCGACCGTGACAGTCGTCTTGCCCACTCCCCCTTTGAGCGAGAGCAGAGCGACTCGGTAGTCGTTGCGGATCGGCTGCTCGATTCGGGCGGCCAGTGCACGGTTGCGCTGTTCGTTGGTCGAATCCCCCAGATTGACCACACCTCCGGTCGCACGATGCAATCCCCTACGCCAGCCGCCACGCGGCGTCCGTTTCGGGCGTTTCAGTAAAGCTTCGGCAACCAGATCCTGGTTTGTCACCTGCTGTTGGCTCGGCGGTGGCGGTGGCGTGGACCAGACCTCTTGCAGTCGCGCCACAGGCTCCGGCGTCGGCGCCGGCTCGGGAGCCGGTTGCGGCGATTCGGACAGCCAGGCTGGTTGGCCGCTGTTCGGCAGGTGCTTCACATCTTGGCGGTTCACGAATCCCCCGGATATCGCATGTAATCGAGTGTCTCGATACGACGATCGAACTTTGCCGATTGTTCACTCTTCTGAGCTGCGACGCTACCAAATACCGGCCGAGAACTCGCGTCGCTCCACAAATCAGGCGCGCGGATGGGCCTGATCGTGGACGGATCGAAGCCGTTCGACCGACACGTGCGTGTACAGCTGAGTGGTCGCCAAACTCGCATGACCGAGGAGTTCTTGGACCACACGAAGGTCCGCACCACCCTCCAGCAAATGTGTCGCAGCCGAGTGCCGAAGCCCGTGCGGACCCATGTCGGGAGCCCCAGGAATTGCAGCCATGGTTTCGTGGACCACCGAACGCGCCTGACGCTGATCGAGCCGGCCGCCTCGAACTCCGAGGAGCAACGCTCGCCCGGACCGATCCGAACACAGCGCGGGTCGTCCGTGCTCCAGCCAGCCGTTCAGTGCCGATTCTGCGGGCAGGCCGTATGGCACCGACCGCTCCTTGTTCCCCTTGCCGAGAACACGAAGCAAACGTCGATCGGCATCGACCGACTCGACGTCCAGTCCACACAACTCGCCGACGCGAATTCCGGTGGAGTACAACAATTCCACGATGAGTCGGTCTCGCAGGGCGAGCGGCTCTTGTTGCTGCGCACCGCTTTCCGCCGCATCCATTGCGTCGAGGGCCTGGCTCTGACGCAGCACCGTCGGCAGCGTCCGGCGAGCTGGTGGAGCCGCCAGACGTGTGCCCGGGTCGACGGAAATGCGTCCGGTCTGCGCGAGCCACGCAGTGAACCCACGCGCCGAAGAAGCCCGTCGAGCTACCGTCGTACGGGCTGTTCCTACGGCATTCTGGGCGGCCAACCACGAACGCATGACACTTAGGTCGAGGCGGTCGAGATCTGCATTCTCCGAACCCGCGGAGAAATGGGTCAGCAATGCCCGCGCGTCACCGACGTAGGCGCGGATCGTGTGTTCCGACCGGCCTCGGCTCAGTCGGAGGTGCTCGGCATACGCATCGAGGTGAACGCTCAAGCTCGCCGGCAATGCGTCAGTCATGAACACACGCTCGCTCGCCGCGATTGAAACTGCAAGCTCCCTCGCCGATAGGGTTGATCGGTGAATCGAGCAATTCCTCTGAAGATGTTGTGCGTACTGGCACTGATTTCCGCAATCGCTCCACTGTCCATCGACATGTACCTGCCCGGCCTACCGTTGATGGCGGATGCACTCGACACTACTGCGGCCAGCGTGCAGCTCACGCTGACCACCTTCATGGCAGGCCTCGGAATCGGCCAGCTGATCATCGGTCCGATCTCCGACGGACTTGGCAGGCGACGAATACTGCTGGCCGCGACAATCATCACGGCACTGAGCGGCGCGGCATGCGCGGTGGCGCCGAACATCGAGTTTCTCATCGGTGCACGACTCGTCCAGGGCTTGAGTGGAGGCGCTGCCATCGTTCTTGCCCGCGCTTGTATTGCCGACCGAGCGCGCGGCGACGACGCAGCGAAGCTCTTCAGCATCATGATGATCATCGGCGGTATCGCTCCCGTGGTCGCGCCACTGATCGGCGGCGCACTTCTCGGCCCCGTCGGGTGGCGCGGGATCTTCTGGGTCCTGGCGGTCGCGGGCGCTGTAATGGTGGCTGGTGTCGTTTTGCTCGTTCCCGAGACACTTCCGCCCGAGCGACGCCACGGCGGCGGATTGAAGGCCCTGATCTCGAATCTGCGATACGTGGTCCGCAATCGGCACTACCTCGGATATGCGCTCGCATTCGTCTTCGGATTCGGCGCCTTGTTCGCGTACATCTCCGCGTCACCGTTCGTCGTTCAAAACGTTCTCGGGCTGAGTCCGTCACAATTCTCGATCGCGTTCGCAGTGAACGCCACCGGAATGGTCACGGCAGCGATGATCACCACTCGCCTGCTCGGTCGCGTCGGAGCACGCACGCTGCTGCGTTTCGGGGTGTGCCTACTCCTCATGGGCGGCGCCGTATTGTTCTGCACCAGCGTGGTTTTCAGTTCCACGAATACCTGGTTGATCTTGGTCCCACTGTTCGTGGCAATTTCGAGCATCGGGTTCATCATGGGCAATGCGACCGCTCTCGCCCAAGGAGAGGTCACCAACGCGGCCGGGACCGGTTCAGCGCTGATGGGAGCGGGCCAGTTCGGCTTGGCGGCGCTGGTTTCGCCGTTGGTGGGAATTGCGGGAGAAGACACGGCAGTTCCGATGGCAATCGCAATTCCCACCTTCGGAGTTCTCGCGGCCGTTGCGCTCGTGTTGCTGACTCGCGGCACGGCCGCCGCGAGTTAGTTTTCGGCCGCGGCGAGTTCGGACTTCCAGACCCGGAAGCCCTCTTCGGTGCGACCACGACGCCAATAGCCGGAAATAGAAGCAGCCGACGCCGGGACATTTCGTTCCTTGCGAATGTACGGTCGGAGGTTGTGCATGACGGCTTGTGCTTCACCGTGAATGAACACGTGCGGTTCGCCCGGCAACCATTCGAGTGCCTTGACCGCGGCGACAACCGGAGCGTTGTCGCCCGCTAATTCTTCGCCGACCGCATCGGACGATGCCCCGCGATGTAGCCAGGTCACGGCAATACCTTCTGGGGCATCGAGCGCGATTTCGTCTTCCGGTCCCCCGACTTCGACAACGGCGTAGCCGACCGCATTCGGCGCCAATCGCGCTATCGACGCGGAAATAGCGGGTATTGCGGTCTCGTCTCCGACGAAGAGATACCAATCAGCGGTTGGTGACGGCAAAAACGCGCCACCAGGTCCCCGCAGAGTAATCTCAGCGCCCGGCTGAACTGACGCGGCCCACGGACCTGCGACACCCATGTCGCCGTGGACGACAAAATCGATTGCAATCTCTTTGGCATCAAGATCGTACGAACGAATCGTGTAGGTGCGCAGTGTCGGCTGATCAGGAGTGCCGAATTCGATCTTTACATAGGAATCGCTGTATTCGCTGGGAGTGAACGACTCGAAGCCTGGTCCCCCGAGAAACACTCGTACCATATGGGGGGTCAATTGTTCGGTCCGCAGAACCGTCAATGCAGTTGTCGGCTTGGCCACAGAAAGATCCTTCCGAAAGTTAGTGTTACCTAACTAATGTACACGACAATTGCAGCACGAGGGCGAAATACCTCGCCGGCGACTCCACACAGCGCTCTGTCGACCTTTGTACAGAGCGAAAGAAACCGACCAATCTGCTGGGTAAATTCGGTGCTGTTTAGACGAATTATTTGATCTGCTTCACACGGACGACCTGTCGGACAAAGCTGTCCGAGAACTCGGCAAAGCAACAGTAAAATACACCTCTGGCTCCCGGCGAGTTCGCCGAGAGCCAGAGGTGTATTTAATTCAATCTAGTGTGCAGCGTCGAAAGCGTCGATGATTTCCGCTTTGATACGCCCACGCGGAGCAACTTCGTAACCGTTCTTACCTGCCCAGTCACGGATGGCCTGGAGCGTCTCCTTGGAGCGTCCGGAACCTGATGTGGCCTGCGGAGATGCAGCCTGAGCCTTCTTGCCGCGCTTCCCGCTCACCTTCGCAGCAGCCTCGACGAACGGCTTCACCGCAGCGTCGAACTTCTCTGCATTGGTGGCGCGCAGATCGATCACGTAATCCGTTCCCTGGTAAGAGAACTCAATTCGATCACCGAATCCATCGTCAATCGGCTTACCATCAAGGTCGTCGATGAGTTGCCGAATCAGCTTCTCAGCCATTGCACTCCTCTTTCAATGATCGATTCAATTCTCCTTCACAATACACAGATAGAGCGTTGATGAACAAAAGAAGTTCGAAAGCCTTCACCGTTTCCGAACAGACTCAATGGTCCGAATTAGCAGCGGGTTAGCGGCATTGCCTCGACCGAACACGACCCTGAAAATTCTGCACATTCATCCCTCGGATGCCGGGTGTCAATCAATGCCCGCCGTCATCGTGATCCAGACTAATCGGACTTCCATGCACATTGACCTGAGGCTTTCCTGAGACCCGTCGAACTTGCAGGTCGGGTCGGCGAAACGCATCGAGAATTACATTGCACACAGTCGAGCAAATTCGTGAAAAATAGCCCTGACGTGCCATTTCCGATGCGCTGCGGGTATTGCCGATTCACGGTCTTCGCAAACGATTAGTGAGCATCGCCACGCATGGTCTGACGGGCGCAGAAGTAGTTCACGTACTACCGCGTCCGAAACCAACCACTCGAATCAGAACTTGCAAATCCCTCCAGTTCGAGCAGAGGAAGAGTGGCACGAACCTGAGCTATGAGCAATCCCGATTCCTCGGACAACTCACGCGTACTGCGAGACCCCGTTCCCGGCAATGCTTCGTATACCAATCGAGAATTGCCTCGCAATGCGTCGATGTCACGCGTCGCGGCCGCATCCTCCGCGGAATCCCCGACACCAAATGGGCCTGACGCTTCGACTACATCCACGGCATTGGACACGAGTTGCGCTTCACCTTCTCGGATCATCCGGTGGCATCCGGTCGACGATGCCGAGGTAACCGGTCCGGGCACCGCCATCACGGGACGGCCTAACTTCCGAGCCCAATTGGCGGTATTGCGTGCACCACTGCGCCAACCCGCCTCGACCACCACTACTCCGTCCGACAACGCAGCTACCAGTCGATTCCTTGCCAGAAACCGGAACTTTGCAGGTGTTGTGCCCGGTGGATATTCACTTATCACTGCACCCGAACTCGCTATCTGTTTGAGTAGTCGCGCATGCCCTGACGGATACGCTCGATCGACCCCACAGGCCAAGACAGCCAGTGTGGTTCCACCTACGCCCAATGCAGCGCGGTGCGCGGCCCCGTCGATACCGAAGGCCGCCCCGGAAATCACGGTCCACCCGTCGACAGCCAGGTCACCGGCAATCTCTGCCGTGACGTGTTCGCCGTACGCAGTAGATGCCCGCGTGCCCACAATTCCAACCGATCTCTCGGTCAGATCAACCAAATCCCCGGACCCCAACACCCACAACACAAATGGTGCCGTCTCACCCCCGGAGGGATCGAGTCCGTCAAAGGAAAGCATTCGCCACGCCGGCCAATCGGCGCAGTTCGGTGTTACGAGTCTGCCACCCATCGCCTCCATCAGGTCGAGGTCTCGTTGGGCTGTGTCGATGTGAGCGCGGGCTCGCGTCTTCTCCTCGATCGCGGGTGGCAGATCGCCGTTGCGAACCGCCCTCGCAGTTTCTTCGACCCCGAGCTCGTCGATCAACATGGACATATACGCGCTGGGCCCTTGCACGACGCGGGACAGATATGCCCAGGCAAGTAGTCGTGGGTCGTGTGCAGTCATTGGAATCCCCTGTCGCGGAAGTCGAGTGCGGTGACAACTTGATCTGGTCCGGGCATCGCCTCACCTGCCAGATCGGCGACACTCCAGGCAACCCGCAACGCTCGGTCCGCCCCTCGAGCTGTGATCACCCCTTTACGTAGCGCCCGTTCCACCGGCGCCAGCGCCGCACGCGAGAGTCTGAACTTCTGTCTCAACGCCGGCCCTGGTACCTCCGCGTTGGTCCGCCACCCGTACTCACTCCACCGCTGGGCCGCAGTGTCTCGAGCTGCCGCCACGCGCGCACGAACATCGCTGGTGCTTTCCCCCACTTCGTCGATCAGCGCTCCGGTTGCTACCGCCTGCATCCGGACCCTGATGTCGACTCGGTCCAACAACGGGCCAGACAATTTCCCCAGGTAACGGCGACGCGCCGCGGGTGCGCAGACGCAGTCCGCGTCTCGCGGCGGCGCGCATGGGCACGGATTCGCGGCCAGGATCAGCTGGAACCGCGCCGGGTACCGGGCAACTCCGTCCCGCCGGGCGATTCGCACTTCCCCGTCTTCGAGTGGTGTGCGTAGCGCTTCGAGCACCTTCACCCCGATCTCGGCACATTCGTCGAGAAACAGCACGCCGCGATGGGCGCGGCTGACCGCACCAGGACGAGCCATCCCACTACCACCACCCACCAGCGAACTGACCGACGAACTGTGATGCGGCGCAATGAAAGGCGGCATATCGATCAACGGCCGATCCTCCGGCAACACCCCCGCCACCGAATGAATCGCCGTCACCTCCAACGACTCCCCCTCCGTCAACGGCGGAAGAATCCCCGGAAGCCTCTGCGCCAACATCGTTTTCCCGATCCCCGGCGGACCCGTCAACATCAAATGATGCGCACCCGCCGCAGCAACCTCGATCGCCCACCGAGCATCCGTCTGCCCGACAACCTCACTCAAATCCCGCACCGCCACCACACCAGCACGCTCGAAAACATCAGGAACAGCAAGCGCCAACTCCCCACGCAACCACCCGATCACCGCGGACAGATCGTCAGCGCCCAGCACCTCGATCCCCTTCACCAAGCCCGCCTCAGCCAACGCCCGAGCCGGAACCACCACAGTCCCCCACCCCGCCCGCTTCGCCGCAAGCACCGCAGGCAACACACCACGCACCGTCCGCAAACGACCGTCGAGCGCCAACTCCCCCAAAAACACAGTCTCCCGCAACAACTTCCGCGGCAACTTCTTCGCCGCATCGAGAACCGACAACGACAACGCCAAATCGTAAACACTGCCCACCTTCGGCAACGTCGCCGGCGACAACGCCAAAATCACCTTGCTGTCCGGCCACTCCTCACCAGAATTGGTCACCGCCGCTCGAATCCGATCACGCGACTCGTGCAACGCCGTATCAGGCAGCCCCACCAAATGCACCGCAGGCAACCCGCGCCCGATATCCGCCTCGATCTCCACGATCTGCCCGTCCACACCACTGACCGCAACAGAATGCGCCCGCCCCAACGCCATCAGAACGCATCCACAAAATGCTCGACCGAAGGCACACCGTCGCGACCGATCAACACCGCCACCACATCAAAACGCACCCTCGACCACGACCGACCCGAATCAGTGAGCCACTGCATCGCCAACACCCGAATCCGACGCTGCTTCGCGAACGTCACCGACTCCGCCGGACTCCCGTACCCGACACCCGACCGAGTCTTCACCTCCACGAACACAATCCGATCACCGGACGTCGCAACAACATCCAACTCGCCGTACCGACAACGCCAATTGCGTTCGACAATCTCCAAACCCGCATCGATCAGGAACTCGACAGCCACATCCTCGCCCCGAGCCCCCAACGCCATATTCCTCGCCATCGCAGCCCCCACCACTCACACGACCGCGCGCCCGCCCCATACGAAGCGCGTCCCAACCACCACCCTCAACCCACCACCACAAAACCAAGCCATCCGAAAACAACCTGTTGACAACTCAGAACCTGTGGACAAACTCAACATGCACTGGCTATTTGTCCCGTGCGTGATTTTCCAGAGAATTGGGAGGCCACCCATGGATACCGCCAACACCACAGCTTTCGACAGGTCACGGGGACTCTCCCTCGACGATCTGCTCCCCGAGTCTCAGCGGGTACACACACCGGAACCCGAGTACGAGATCTACGAGCCGGAACACCTGCCGGCCACCCGCAGGCATCGCCCCCGCTGGCGTCGATGGACGATATACGTTGCGCTCGTAATGCTCACTCCCCTAGTGCTTTCGGAGATGATGACCCTCTTACACCGATGGTTCACGCCACCTCGGACATCGTTCATGGTGCAAGACGAAGGCCCGATCGTTTATCAGTACGTCGATCTCGACCACATCAGCCGATACATGATTGCAGCAGTAATCGCTCACGAAGATCAGCGACTTGGTATGCGAGCTGGTGGGTTTGAGATCAGCGACTTGACCTCTAAGGCAAGGGAATACATGGACGGCAATGCTGGAGTAGGTGGATCAACCATCCTCCAGCAGTTGGTGAAGAACATCTTCCTCTGGCCTGGACGTAGTGCTATCCGTAAGGGACTCGAAGCAATTATGGCGACCGAGTTCAGCTACTCGATGTCAGACCAGCGGATCTTGGAGCTGTACCTCAACTACACACAGTTCAGTTCTGACCTTTACGGGGTCTGTGCTGCGAGTTGGTACTACTTCAACACCCCGCCTTGGTTCATGAGTGAGTACAACGCCAACCAACTATCGGGAGACTCCCTCTACCCGCATACATCGAACGGGAAGCAGACGGCGGGATCTACCTCGGGCCCGATGCTGATCAGCTCGCGATTGAGAAGGTGGACATAGCCGCGAGGTTCAACCCTGGTTCGATAGCTGCGCTTGGTGGATGGGAAGGCACGGTTGCAACCGTGGGGATTCCCGACTCCGCACTCGACCACGCGGAAGATCGCGGCGAAGATTCTTGCTCGACCATGCCTGACAGCGTTGCTGAGCGATTGATCTCAGACGGATTCCGCTGAGGTTCACCCCGCGCTAGGGCACTCGGGAGGGAGAGGTCCAGTTCCGTCGAAGGGAACGAAGTTGTAGTCGCCTCCAGACGGCGGAATGTAGCCGAAAACGCTGAAACACGGCCGCAAAAGATCCTCAACTGGAATCTCTTCCGCTCCTGGGGGCAATACTTCGAAGTCAGCCTGGGTTGGGTACACCCGACAATCAACACCTGGAAAGTCGGGGAGATAGTGCTGGATACAAGCTTTTGCGAGATTTTGCATCACGACCGGATCGGTGGAGTCGGCAACGTAGCTGACGTGTGCACGCGCACGCGGGTAGACGCCTGATTCTCGATAGTCCCGCACATTCGCGTCAACGAATCCCTCGTCGCCGTCTTCTGGCACCGGAGCGCGCTCAATTCCGTTCGGCCAGGATCGGTTTACGCCAGAGTTTTCATCCTGATCGGATGAACAAGCCACCCCAGACGCAAGTGCCAATCCGATCAACGCAAATGACGCGGCGAACCTGTAGCCAGTTGACCTACGCAACACTGCACTCCCTACTAGATATGAAATCTTGGAACGCTCAGAAGAACGTGTATCCCTGGCGTGTCACCGAGAACCCTGTATCGGTCGAATCATTGCGGCAGCTAACCCCGGTATCAGCATCCATTGCGCACGTGAAACCCAGCACCTGAATCTGGCTGCCGTACGGGAAGATGTATGGCTGCAACTGATCACGGGTTTCCATCTTCGATACGCCAGCGGTGATCGCGTAGACCGAGGTCTTCCCTGTCTTGTCTACGGAGATTGACGTGGCTGGAATCTCTCTATCCGATCCACCATCTAGAGGGACAAGCAATCCAGTGACGAGCGGCTCGCCTTGTGGGGCTGAACAGTGCGCACTGTCCGGGGTGATATAGCACATGAAATTGCCACTAGGACTAGCGATTCGACAGACGCCGTTGGACTCGCACATCCCTGGCGACACTTGCTGCTTGTCAAAGAGACCCGCACCAGACACCGCCGTCGTTGATGGAGGCTCGGTTGTCTCCACCACTTCGGTTACTGAGCCAGGTGTTGCATTCGCCCCCGGTAAAACCTGGTTCGATGAAGAAGGCGCAGATACCGCCTGACTCGCATCCGTATTGCCGCGAGTAAGCGCCACCACGACAACGGCAAGCGCCACTATCACCACAAGACAGACACCCAACGCAATGAACAGCGGAGTGTTGTTACGTGATGGTTGTTGAAAAGGCTGCTGTCCGCCTGGCGGTGCGGGATATCCCACGTCGGTTTCTCCTTGCAGTAAGTCTGGTCGTCAAACAGTAGGGCATAACCGACAAACGTGATTACGAGACACTCTGAACTAGCTGAGGCGACGCCTCGCTGCGTTGGTCGACGTAGTCACGCCAGTACTCAGGACGTGGGCAGTAGTTGAAACGAAGGTTCGTCTCGGTGCCTGCTGTCTGGATTAGAATTGCCGTAACCACCAACGAACGCCAACAGCCCCCCTCGCTGCACGCTGAGGTCTTCGATCTCATTCCAATCGCAGTGTGTCTCGCTGCTGAAGAACAGACTCCCCCAGTTCTTGATCATCACGCCGCTCTCGTTGAGCGTCATGGAGTGCAGGTTGTAGACGATGGCCGTTACCGCTATGGAGATCAGGACGACTACTTCCATCAACTGGAGGATCGCAATCGGTGTCGTGTCCCGTGGATTCTGAGTGCGGAGGAAGCACGCCAGACCGTAGATGAATCAAGCAATCAGAAGGCCAACCAGAATCAGCCCAACTAGACCAAAGAGACTGCGCCGGATCATGATTGGTTGGTTACCCATATGTTCTTAACGTACGACAGCGAGACGATTTAGTCACTACCACACATATCGACTTTCAGGTTGAAGTTTTACGAATAACGCTCGGGTTCCCTATTTACTTCAACTCTGGTCCCTGGAAAACGAACGCGCTTTACAATCCATTCCAAGTTCTATCGAATCACTGCACTGAGAGAAACGGCACTATGACTAATCAACCCTATCGCCCGCCTAATCGCGAGCCGGCATCAGCGGAAGCATGGCGGGCCCGTAACCAACAACCTCCTCCACAAATCCAGCAACCAACACCGGCGCCACACTTCGCGGGTGTCCCCCCAGTCGGGCAGGCAGCGGTGTTGTCTGCACTGCCTACCAATTACATGCCCAACATGATCGCGGGTCTACTGGCGTGCGTCGGGATAGTGGTCGGCAGTCTCGGACCATGGGCGACCTTCCTCAACTTCTCGAAGGCAGGGATCGACGGCGATGGCATGTTGACCATGATCCTCGGCGTCATCGCGGCAATCGCACTCTTCAGCATTCTTTCCAGGGGAGGCAAGGCCAAGTTCGGCGACCGGTGGGTTGCCCCTGCACTAGGCGCAATCACCCTTGTCATCGCAATTGTCGACGCGGCGAACCTCTCCAACCAAGAAACCACTGTCTTGCGATCGACCATCGGACCCTCGATCGGATGGGGCCTCTGGGTCGTCCTACTCTGTGGCGCTGCGCTCTGCGTCACCTCATTCACAGTGGCTCGGGCTATGGCAAAACGCTCGTAACGACCTGGCCGCCAAAAAGCCGTAGGAGCGTATTTAACGATCTCCTACGGCTTTACGGCTAACAACCTGGGTTCGTACACATTGCAGATTTGATCTAGTACACAAGAGGCTTCAGCGTGACCGCACTCCAACATGCTGCACAGTCACCGTCGTCGTCTTCCCTTGCAATGTGGCAGTCTTCTGGCAGATCCCTTGGTCTTTGAAGTCTCCAAGTACGTACTCTCGGTGAGATGGACTGTTCATCCAGGCAGCAACAAGACTCGCATCGTCGGGGTATGACTTCGCAAGGTTCTCCCCCGCAGTTGTGTAGCGGTAGCCGGCCTTCTCGATGAAGGTCCAGGAAGTCACGCCATCTGGTGAGGTATGCGCCCAATAGTCCTGTGCGAGCATGTGATCCGCTTTGGCGCACGCACTCGATCTGAGCGTTTCATTTGTTGTGAAGGGTTGTTTTCCTGCTTTGGTTCGCTCGGCGTTGACCAAGGATTCGAGGGGATTCGGGATAACTTCGTCGGTAGAGACGGCGGCGGGTTCAACTAGCGTTGGTCCGGTTCTGTGGACCGTGAACACCCCAGCGAGATTCAAGATCCCTACGAATCCGATTCCGCCGATCAGCATGATTAACGCAACGATGTCGAGTGGGCGGAGTGTGAATTTGAAGCTTCCAGACTTCATGACTTACCCTCAAGGCGCTGATCTCAGCGAGTGCTGCTACCTCAGCATCATCCATTGATTGACCACTACCTTTGACAGTAAGTGCGGCGTCTATCGCCGCAGCGCTACCGACGACCGAGACTTCGTCAGTGCGATACTCAATACTAACGGTGGCGTAGTACGCACGACCATAGACACCGTCGTAAGTGACGCCGCAGATACGGAATTGCAAAGGTCCGACTGTGAGGGTTTGTGGAAAAGTCCCCATCCTAGATCTCTTCCTCGACGATCACCGTCCACTCACCATTCCCCGAAACATCGAGGTAGTAGCCGCCAGATGCCTTGTACATCAGCGTATCTCCACATACTGGAGCCATGGCGACCTAAGGGATTCCGCCGTTCTTGTCGAGGGACTTACCCTCTGTCATCACATAGATGTTCACGAACGGGCTGTACTCACCGTTCACTGTGTAAGTGATCCGTTGCTTGGAGCTGTTCAGCTGAAAGATGTCATTGTGCTTGCTTGTCGAGCCGGACAGCTCGATGACCTTGCGCCAAGACTTCTGTTGCGCGGGTGCTGGTGTCGAGGTTTCAGTCGGAACTATGAGGCCAGTTGGTTGGTCGGTCTTTTGATTGAAGGCTGCGACGGCGACGGAGGCGACGGAGGCGACGATTAATGGTAGAAAGACTACGAGGCCGCGGCGGTTCTTATTAGGTTGATCGTATGAACGCATATTGAATTGATTCCTGCTTATTTACTATGCAAATAACTTTGAGCCAAACTAATCAAAAACGCAATAGCGAAGCTATCCTGGCCTGTGGAAAACTCGTGCGTTACCCTGCACAATAGACGAATGACCACAGGCCAGGAGTGACTGCACTCGTTCAGCAATAGCTCGCGTAGTCCGCCGCAGCTGAACTCTGACGCGAAGCACTTTCTGAATCGTCAAGCATGATGAACCTCAGCACAAGGCATTCATCTTCGCTGTATGTGACTCCCCTGGTGTATCCACCTCCAGGTGAATCGTCTGTTTCATCTTCCGAACAGGAACCGACCATCCAGAAGAGCAGAAGCATTCCTAGCACCACTACAACGACCTTGCCCATAGCCGATCCCCCTCTTTAAATGAACGATTCTCACCACGAAGTCGTAGAGCATCATGAAATCGTTACATCTCGGACAAAGCACGATGGATGAGCTACTTACCGCCAACTCCAGGGTTCGGCACCACTGGCAATTCCCGCGCCCGATCGCGTGCCGACTGTCGCGCAGCCTTCAGAGTTGGGAAGAAACTGTTGTGCGCGTTGGCATCCAAGTTAAAAGAACCGTCCAGGCTTGAGATGAGCTGGTGCTCCAATACCCAAGGCTCGGGGTTCAGAACCCACGAGACCAACGCGTTCTCAGCCATCCACTCGGACAGCACCTTCTCGCCTGCAACGAACGTCAGCCGTTTGCCTGAACCAACCAGACGCAGCTCGACCCCCAGTTGATCCGACATTAAGCACCCGAGAGCCAGCCGCAACGTCGAACCTGCGGCATTGCCCCTGTAGTGAGTCTTGATCCGAGTCCGAAGAGTCTGCTTGCTCGGAGCTTTCCCATTAACGAGAAGTGCTGATGGGCTGATCCCCGGATACAGCAAGGTCAGCCCGTCCTTCTTCGCACACCCTGACGTGTTGATCTCAGCGGGCAACTCTCGGAACCACCAGCCGTAGGAACCTGGAGTGGCCGGCACGGGGCACGGAGTTGTTAGAACCTGAGCGCGAGTGTGGGGGGACGCTGCCAGGTAAAGGGTGCTTTCCTCCATGGCAGCGCCAGTGGTGGGGTCAGGTTCATAGCGAGGATGTTCGCATAGTTGTCTGACAGTGAAGGACGATCGGTCGGATCTGCTTAAATCAGCGGGTGACCCTTGAGAACGTCGACAAAGACCCCGACTTGCGGAAGTCGAATGACCTCGAACCGATTGACATATCTCGGGTGCCGTGGGTCCGTGCAATACTCGGCGGGGTCATCGGAATCGTGCTCGCAGTGGCGGCCGGATTGCTTGGATTCACACTGTTCGGCTGGATTGCCGGAGAAAACGAGAGCGAGACCAAGGCTGCATCGGCTGGAGCATGGGCCAGTGCAGTTGGTGCCACGGCTCTTGCCCTCGCGTCGGTCTGGTTGGCTGTGCAGGCCAACGGCCAGGCACGGGAAGCCGAACAGCGGGCGAAGGACGAGGCTGCCCTCACAGCTCGGCGGCACCAGGAAGAAATCGATGCTGCTGAGAAACGATTGAAGGTCCAACTTGACGCCGCCGAAGCTCAAAACGAGCGCGACGCTGAAGCGGCTGGAGAACGGCACCGTGAACAGATGAACACCCAGAAGGCTCGCTACGAGGCAGACGTCACCCGGATCGCAAAAGAATCCAACGACCGGCAGCGTGAGGAGGTTCGCCAGCGCGAGTACAACTCCGCTCAGGCAATACTCGGCGCTCTCGGCAAGTTCATCGCCGGCGTTTACAACCAGTCCGTGTACTCGAAACCAGCGACGGCATCACTGAGGACCTAGGGAATTCGAAGACTATGTCCGATCCCGACAAGACTCGATACACAGTCCAGATGATCATCCGAAACGAGACCAGTCAGATGGCACTGCTGGGCACGGTGAACGACTGCATGATGACTGTCCGCACTGCGATGTTCCAGATCACCACTCCCGAACTCGTCAAGGCGGTGTCGAGCGTGTTTAAGAACATGCAAGAGCAGCGAAGTGCTTTACCACGGCTGACCAAGACAACGACTGGGAAGAAGCTCTACGCAAGACCAACGATGCGAACGAAGCAGGAATGAATCTACAAAAGAAGGCCGCCTACCGATTCTTCGCCGATGACATTGAGATACCGAGTGAGCTTCCTATCGAGTTCGTGATTCAGCCCGAGCGTCGCAAATCGACCGATCCCGCCGAGAAACCCGCAAAGCCATGATTCCGTTGGCACCTAAAAAGTCGCACACATCAGTTCGGTCGTCATAGAACACCGACACACCCAGCTATTACAACAGCAAGCCGCCGCAGTCTGAGACACGTCGCAAACGCTGAATGACTGACGATGGTTACGAGACGCTGTGCGCATATATCGCTGAGCGTAAAATGACTGAGTTCGAGGCCCGAAAAAGAATTGAAGATCGCGGGTCCACAATTGTTGCATCGAGTGGGGCTCTAGTTTCCTTCATCTTTGGGCTAACCTTCCTAGTCAGCGGACTGACCAGGGCGCCAAAGTGACGAGTCCGGTCGCCGTCGTGGTGCTTCTGGTCGCCATGGCCCTCTTCGTCATCGCCTTACGGATCTTTGCTCAAAACTCCACGTGGCGGTCCAGTGCGGCGACAACCGAGACTCTTCGCAACTTCGTCAGCCGCAACGACGCATGGTGTATGTCGGAGTGCGGCGGATCTGCGCCGATACCGACATCGATGTCATCGAATCTCTCGGACGTGCAATAGGAGTTAAAGCCCGCATCGCCACGATAGCGCTGTGCCTACAGGGACTCGCGGGACTCCTCACGACGATCGCGGTCGTCACCACGATCAAGATGAAGACCACGATGCCGACAAGTCGCCAGTCGGTAGAAGGACTATACGTAGTCGGCACTGTGGTCACCGTCGCTAGGAACTGATTCGCCGGTTGGTTCACGCCTTCTACTGCGCCGAGCGGGTCGTAGGTCATCAGCAAGATGTTCACCTGGTTGGCGCACTTGATGGCCTGATCGCTGTAGCCGGAGGCACTGAAGATGGCGATCTATTCATGCGTTCTCCCTATCCTCGAACTCTTCAGGTGAACAGCATCGGTAGCTTCGAGCATATCGGCGAGGTACCTAAGCTGATTAGATGTCTGTTTCGCGCCGTGACTATGGCGAAGTCCTCGACAATGGCGTCAAGTCTAGGATCTTCAAACGGTCCGGGCCTGCGCCAAGGCAGCGAGATCCTCGCTCCCGAGCTGTCGCTCAGCAGCGGCCTTGCCCTTGGCGAAGGCGATGCCCTCATGTTGTAGGACGTCGACGGGGTCACGATCATCGTCTGAATCGTTCCACCGGAATGCCGGTGCGATCCGGCCGTCAAAGGTTAAGACGCGCCAGCCGTTGACGCAATGGCGACAGTTGACGATGTGATTGCCGAGCGGCTGCGGGGCGGTACCGATCGCATCGGCAAGCTCACCGTAGGAGGTCCAGCGCCCCTCGGGGAGTTGCTCGAGGATCTGATGCAATGGTGACCAGTCGAATCCGGCTTGGTTGTCCGCCTGATCTCCCCTGAACTCGGCTCGCACGTCGAAGAGGCTACGACCGTCGTCGAGTTGCCAGTACCTCCAACCGTTCGTGTGCCTGCCTTCACGAACGTGACGCGCTGCAGCCGAGGGGCTCTCGAATATTTGACCACCGATTTCGATGTGCGCCTGATCGGTAATCCGAGCGACGACGTCGCTCGCACCTTTCGGTCGAATGACTGTGCCGGGCTCAAGAATTCCAGCAGCGACGAGATGTTTGATCTCCACCCAAGTCTGACTCTTGATATCTGGATCGTCGATCTTCCCCGTGTGCCCATCAGGTACGGGCCAGGTGATGAGCAGCGCGCCAATCATGGACTCGGTGCGAGCGTCGACAGCGTTCTCGTCCCATGACTGCGCGTCGAGGAAGCTGCGGTTGATCAGAAAGACGTCATGTTCGACGATTCGGGACCGCTTTCCCTTCTCGCCAGTCCAAGGACCGTTCGAAACGCTGCTATTGAGGCTCTTCGAGAGCAAGGTTAGATTGCCGAGCCGGTGGACGTGCTCACTACGGGCAACCTCCGCTTCGAGCCCGCTGACAGGCCAATGCGTCTGCCACTTCTGCGGGAGAACATGCTCGATCGGATTGTTCTGCCGAGGCATGGCCGGGTATCCGTGGCGGGCACGAAGGCTGTCCTCGATGGCCTCCAGATACATCCGCAGCCGGGGCCGTTGGAAGCGGCGATAGACCTGCTCGGTGCGCAGATGTCCCCGGAGTTCTTCGTCGCCCGGCCAGTACGTCGAAGCAACTGACAGACGTGCGAGGTGCGCACTGACGCGTTGCCCGAGCTCAGCGGGCGGAGCGGTTCGATGGGTATGGATGACGTCGGAGACGACCGCACCCAGCTGGGCTGTCGTTAATCGGAGCAACTGGCGTCGGATCACCCACGATTCGAAATAACCAATCACCTTGTCGGCTACGCCCTGCGGTATGTCGAGCGCAGGGTCGTGGACCCAAATTAGAACCGGCTTGAGGAGTTCCATCCCAGCACACTGCATCCGGTATACGGCGCGCTCGGGGACCGACAGGATCCGGCTGGTGTCCGCGGCCCCCAATGTCCACTGCTGATACATTCTGGCCTGGGTCTTAATGGTGGCGAGCAGATCGCTCATCTTCGTGTTCGCCTCGTAGTCGACATGGTGCTTGAAGCGGCTGAACGTCTGCTTCGGCGAGATCTCCTCGCCCAGCCGAGCCGCGAGCCACTGACCAAGGAACAGAGAGCCGCGACTCATCGTCACCCGGCCGACGCTGACATCTGCCTCCCAGAACGCCGTCTCAAAAGGCCAGTCCTCGGCGTATGCCTTCGCAGTGTCGACGCCCTCTGCTTCCAGCCGTTGGAACACGAAGTTCTTGATCAAGTCAGCAGCAGTCAACGGGGTGCCGCGAGCATTGAGCGTTTCGAATATCTCCTGGGAGTTCTCCTGCGCCTTCAAGTCGATAACCACGATCTGAAGCCCTTTGGAGAGAACGTGCACCAGCGCACCGGCACGCGCTTGGTCCACTTCGCCGGCTGAATCTGCAAGCCATCCGGCGACCGTCTGGCAGAAGTACCTGTGCGCGCCAACGATTAACGAACCCGAGTGCGTGAGGTCGGCGTAATCTACCGGGGGCTCAGCATTCATTACCTCCACGAACGCATCCCGATCGCGGTTGGTGTGCAGCAGTTTCAACGTCGGCTCGACAGCAGCGTCATAGGACCTGTTGTGGGTGAGGTCATCAAGCTGCCTCGCGAGGCTGTCGACCCCGAGCTCACTCAGGACCGCAGCAGTGGCATCGATGAGTAGCTGGAGGCTAGTAAGCCGCTGCTGCCCATCGATCACGTTCTTCGTCGGCGTCGATCCGTGGGCCACGTCGTTGGCCTGCAACACCACTGCCCCCAGGAAGTGTTGCGCACCGCTATAGGGATCGCGGTAGCGCAACTCTGCCAATCTTGCGATGTCCCGCCACAGCGGCTGCCACTGGTCCATCTCCTCCCACACGTACGGGCGCTGAAAGAGCGGCACCATCAGATGCTGAGGGAGGAAGAACACCTGCTGCGGGGTGAGTACGGTGGTCTCCATCAATATTCCTTCTCTACGCCGCTCGTCGCGTCGACGGACACTAGGCGCCACCAATCCTGGGTAGTGACGCGGCCAATATTCCTTGGGGCATCATGCCTGCCACCGCAGACAAGTTCGGGCAACTTGGCCGGTAATACCTCGACGCGAGGAGAGCAAGCCGGACCGGTTCACGCTCCCTGATCGGGCGACAGCCTCTCAGGTATCACTTTTAAACCGACTCGGCTTAGGACTGTGCAGCAAACCACCATCTGTTCCCGTGGCCATCGCTACCCCCGCTTGCCCTCAGCCGGACGACCTGTTGACAACCCAGAGCCTGCGGAATTCGGCAAGACCCCCACAATTTTCTGAAATCCTCACAATTTGGACGAAAGTCCAGTAGAACTAGTTACAGTTTTGCTCAAACCGTCACGCACCCCGCCGAATGGAGTTCTACATGGCCCGCCGCTCACTTCGCCACGCAGTAGCAACCACTACATCCCTCGTTCTCATCGCCGCCGGCGTCACTGTTGGACTTGGAGCCTCGGTGGCGCAAGCAGCACCGGCATGCGCGCTCAACCAGTCGGTCACCGACAGTTGGGCCGGTTCCCTCGGGACGCCGTACACCGTCAGCAAGGAGGTTGTCGGCGACGGCAAGGTCGCCCCGGGACAGACGGTCACCTACCTGACAAAGGTTTCCGGTTCGGGAGCACTCGTCAATCAGATCCGCGATTTCCACCCGGCAGGATTCCAGCTGGTCAAGGCTCGCCTGAACGTCAAATGGCTTATCGGCGACCAGAAGTGGGACGACGTCACCAAGACCGTCGTCGTCGGCAACAACTCCGTGGTGGCAAAGGGCGGCGGATGGACCACTGCTGGTGGCGGCATCATCGCATTGGAGACCACCTACAAGGTTCCCGATAACGCAGTTGTCGGCTCTCAGCTCGACAGCGGCGCCGGCACCAACATTGTGCTGGCGGCGGGCGACTGGAACATCAATCCGATGGGCGTGTGCGTCACCATCCGGCAGCCGAACCCCGTCGAGGCGGGCGCCGGAAGCCTCGAGGACATGGGCTTCGGCTCACTCAACTCCGGATCGGGCCAGGTATTCGGTTCCCTCACCGATCCGCAGGGGTCGATGACCAATGTCATCAGCGGTGTCCTGGGCAATGTGCTCGGCAACATGAGCTGACTCAGTTCGAATTAGAAATGGGCCGAGCCACCAGCACATGCTGGTAGCTCGGCCCATTTCTACGTTGCCGAACAAAGCTTTGCCGTCAACCGAGTTCAAGAAATCATCAGCAAATCACCGCGTCAGCTTTCCGCCGTACCGGGCCGGCGTCGTACCGAAGGTTTCCCGAAATGCGGCGATGAACCCGCTACTGGTTCGGTAACCCACCTGCGGGGCAACGTCGTTGACACCCTCACCCCGCGCGAGCATCTCGAGCGACGCATACATTCGGGCGCGAGTCCTCCACTGTCCGAAGGTAATCCCGGTATCGGCGACAAAGGCACGCATCAAAGTCTTGGAACTGACCCCGAGTTCACCCGCCCACTCCCCTAATGTTCGCGAGTCTGCCGGATCGGCAAGGATGCGGGCAGAAACCGAACTCGCCGCAGCATTGCGAGGAACCGCGAGGACGTCGTGCCGTTCGGGCGCGGCAGCAAGAATGTCGTAGAGCAACTCCTGACTCATCAACCGCCGAGCATCGTCGATGGTCCGATCTGCGAGATGGCGGAGCAATTGAGCGGACAGAGCATCGACTTCGAGAACCAGTGGCTGAGTCCACCTGGGCCCGCCAGGGCGTAGATCCGGACGCGCATAGGCCGCGATCATGCATCCCGCCGACAGAAGCGTCATGTCGTGGAGAACGGTGCCCGGCAACCAGACCAAGTGCTCGCTGTGCAGGTGCCACACGTTGCCCCCGGCAGCAATCTGTATCGTCCCTTCACTCATCCAGGCGATCTGATGCTCCGGGTGGCGGTGAGCCCCGTACGCGGTCACGGCCTCCACGACGTTGGTGTAGACCTGAAAATCTTTGAATGTCCGTCCGCGACTATCGGGCAGCGCTAGCAAGGACTTTGGGCGAGTCGAGTACTCGATAGTGGACATTTTGCGTCTTTCTGAGCGTATCCGAGTCCATCCGGAAGGATGGACCGACGATTCCGCAAAGGTTAGCCTCACTTTATTGCCGGCGCTACCAGTTCATTACTTCATGCGGAACTCAGATCATTCGCCCACCACCCCGAAGGAGCATGCACGTGCCCTCACGTAGCACCCGAATCCTCGCCGCCTTATTCACGACGGCCGCGATCATCGGGTTCTCGACCGCCTGTGGAACCTCGCAAGGCGTCGACACCGCATCAGCGCTCCAGACCAACGACGCATTCCCCGTGACGATTGAGCACGCACTGGGTTCGACGACAATCGACGCCGCACCACAGCGCGTCGTCACACTCGGATACACCGATCACGAACCACTGCTTGCCCTGGGAGTTGAACCCGTCGGAATGGCCGAATGGTGGGGCTCCGGCCTGGATGAAAGCTGGCCGTGGACGGAGGACTACTGGAAGGGAAAGACTCCGACCTACATCAACAGCGGCGGAGACTTCAACTTCGAGCAAATCGCCTACCTCGCACCAGATCTGATCCTCGCGCTGTACGCCGACATCGACACGGAAACCTACAAGAAGCTGACCTCGATTGCGCCGACTGTCGCGCAGAGCAAGGACTACGACGCGTACACAACGCCGTGGACCGACATGACGCTCACCGCCGGGCGCGCCCTCGGCAAAGGACCACAAGCTCAGCAACTGATCACGGATACCGAAAACGCGTTTGCCGCCGCTCGCGCTGCACACCCGGAGTTCGCCGGGCAAACCGCAACGATCGTCAACCTCGACACTCCCGAGGGATACGTGTTCTCGTCGCACGACCCACGCGGCATTTTCCTCTCGTCACTCGGGTTCACCCTCCCTGCGACGGTCGACGCATTCGTCGGCGACCAGTTCGGCGACTGGCTGCCGAACGAGCGATACGACATCCTCGAACCCGTTGATCGTTTGATCGTGATGGCCGATCCGGAGGGAGAGAAGGCCCTCGCCGACAACACGCTCTACCAGCGACTACCCGCCGTGAAGAGCGGAAATGCGATAGTCGTGCGGTACACCGCAGATCCACCCGTCGGCGCGGCGATGTCCGGCAATACCGTCCTGAGCATTCCGTATGCCATCGACCAACTGACAGCCACGTTGTCGAAGTAAACAACAGGGCAGGTATCGAAAATATGTTCGAAGAGTGTTAGCCTCGGGGTCAGGAAGCACTCACGGACATCGAGGATCACCATGGACGAGGTACCGGAGACAGCGCTGGATCTTGCACGACTCGATCTGGCTCGACTGGTCGACGAGCTGACGGTTCTCGACCAGCGACGCGTCGACATCGGCGAGAGTTTGGTTCATCTCGAGTACCTCTACTCCCAGATGGGCGCACGGCAACAGGCAGATGCTGCCCGAAAAGCCTTCCAGGAGAAGTACGTCGGACGAATCTACGAACTCGCAGACGGCCTGCGAACCTGAAAAGGGGTTGCACACAACCACTGACCGAGCGCATGGTCATTCCTGCACGACACACCGGACCGATCGGTTCGGCTGTGAACTATGTGGGAGAAATCTGATGGAGAAGATCACCAAGAGGTTGTGGAACTGGGCATCGATACTCGACGAGAACACTCGCGAGCAAGCGCTGCGTACGTCCCAGATGCCTTTTGTCCGTCCACATCTGGCGCTTATGCCGGATGCGCACCTCGGTGCGGGAGCGACGGTGGGTTCGGTCATTCCGACGGAAGGCGCAATCATGCCCGCCGCCGTCGGAGTCGATATCGGCTGCGGAATGATCGCGGTCAAAACCCAGTTCAACGCACGCAACCTTCAAGGCCGCGACCTGAGCGTACTTCGCCACAGCATCGAACGCTCCGTTCCGCTCTCGGCAGGTGTCTACAACAAGACGCTGAGCGACACGGCGAAAATCCGCATCGCAGAACTCGAGGCAATGGCGGGCGATCGCCTGGCCTTCTACGACAAGTTCAAGAACAACTGGAGGTTTCAGCTCGGAACGCTGGGCTCTGGTAACCACTTCATCGAGGTGACACTCGATGAAAGCGACGGCGTCTGGCTGTTCCTGCACTCGGGCAGCCGCGGTATCGGAAACAAGCTCGCGCAGCATCACATCAAGATCGCCAAGGACTTGTGCGAGCGGTGGTACATCAACCTTCCCGATCCGGATCTTGCCTACCTGGTCGAGAAGACACCCGAATTCGACTCGTACATCACCGATCTCAACTGGGCTCAGCACTTCGCTTTGCTCAACCGCGAAGAGATGATGGACCGCGTCGTGAAGGACTTCGCGCATTTCATGGGAGACGGCAAGCCCGCGATCATCGACGAAGTCGAGCGGATCAACTGCCACCACAACTTCACCCAGAAGGAGTTCCACATGGGCAGGGGTGTGTGGCTGAGCCGTAAGGGTGCGATCAAGGCAGACGAGGGCACGCCCGGGCTCATCCCCGGCTCGATGGGGACGGCGAGTTACGTCGTCGTCGGGAAGGGAAACGTACCGTCGTTCAAGTCCAGCCCCCACGGCGCGGGTCGGGTGTACGGACGTAACCAGGCACGCAAGACCTTCACCATCGAAGATCTCGACAAGGCAATGGTCGGCATCGAATACAAGCGTTCCGCGGCGTTCCTCGACGAGATCCCGGGTGCGTACAAGGACATCGACGTCGTGATGGACGACGCGAAGGACTTGGTCGAGATTCGACACACGCTGCGTCAGATTGTGAACGTCAAGGGCAACTGACCCCGCACAACTCCGCGAAATACGAAGTGCCCCGCCGATATCGGCGGGGCACTTCGTTGTCGAGATCAGTCCGGCAAGCGCAGATCAGTCAGGAAGGCGCAGATCCGGCTTGTCCAGCTCTTCGATGTTGACGTCCTTGAAGGTCACGACGCGTACGTATTTCACGAATCGCGCCGGGCGGTACATGTCCCACACCCAGGCGTCGGACATCCGCAGCTCGAAGTAGATCTCCCCGTCTGAATTGTGGGGCAGCAACTCGACCGTGTTGGCCAGGTAGAAACGTCGTTCGGTCTCCACGACGTAGGAGAACTGTCCGACGATGTCCCGGTATTCACGGTAGAGCGACAGCTCCATCTCGGTTTCGTACTTCTCGAGATCCTCGGCACTCATCGGTTTAGCCAGTCCTCCCAGTTCGTCTGAACGTCCATCATCCCGTACGGCCCGCGCGTTGTTCCAACCGGACTCCCGCAGCCACCACGTTGGCATAGGTCATGCGGTGCTCAGGGCACGGCCCCAGCTCGTCGAGTGCGTCCATGTGCAGTGGCGTGCTGTATCCCTTGTGAATCGCGAAGCCGTATCCCGGATGAGTGTCGTCCATCTCGGTCATCACACGATCTCGGGTCACCTTCGCGAGAACGCTCGCCGCGGCGATGCATGCAGCGGCGCCGTCACCGCCGATGACCGGTAGCGACGGAGCCGTCAGACCCGGAACCCGGAATCCGTCGGTGAGAACGTAGCCCGGTTCGAGGTCGAGGCCCGCAACTGCTCGTCGCATCCCCTCGATGTTGGCGACGTGGATGCCGATCTGATCGACTTCCGCAGCGGGAACAGAGATGACACTCCACGCCAACGCCAAGCGCTTGATCGCCGGGAAAAGCTCCTCGCGCGCACGTTCGGTCAGCTTCTTCGAATCGTCGAGCCGCGCGAGGGCTGCTTGCGGTTTCGGCGCCAGGACACACGCTGCAATGACAAGTGGACCAGCGCACGCTCCGCGCCCGGCCTCGTCGACGCCGGCCACCGGACCGAGTCCGGTTCGCGCCAACGCAGACTCCATCGTCCGCAGACCTGCCGATCTGCGAATGACAACGCGAGGGGGCCAACTACTCACTGTCTCTGCCTACTCGGAACTACGCGAATCCATGTGTGCGGTCCGACAACTCAGTTGCCCTGAATATCAGGCGCATCGATGCCGCCCATTCGCGACGGGGGAAGAACGATGAAACGAGCTTGACCGATGATGTTGTCGATCGGGACGGTTCCCTGGAACTCGTCGTCGACGTGGTAGCGCGAGTCGGCGGAATTGCTGCGGTTGTCACCCATGACCCACACGTGGCCCTCGGGAACGGTGATCGGTCCGAAGCAGCGGCCCGACTTCAATTCGGTGTCACACGTTTGCGTTCCCGGAGTGAACGGGAAATCCATCTTGATGTACGGCTCGTCGAGCGGCTTGCCGTCGACCAGGACTCGGCCCTGATCGTCACAGCATTCGACGGTCTGGCCGCCGGTAGCGATCACTCGCTTGACCAAGTCGTTCTCGTCCGGCGGAACGAGGCCGACCCACGAACCGACCTCTTGAATACCGCGGACGACAACGTTGTCGGACCGATTGGACACATATTTCGTGTTCCACGAATCGGGTCCCTTGAAGACGACGACGTCGCCGGGTTCCGGATCGCCGAAGCGGTATCCGATCTTCTCCACCACGATGCGGTCACCGGTACATCCCGCACAGCCGTGCAGTGTCGGTTCCATCGACTCGGATGGGATGAGAAAAACTCTGAAGACAAATGCCTGAAGGACGATGCTGAGTACCAGCGCTACGCCGATCAGAACAGGGAGTTCTCGCAGAAACGATCGCTGTTTCTTCTGCGGCCGATGTGAGGTCGGTTCCGCGGAACCGCTTGATCCCTCGTGATTCTCGGGTCCGGACGACAATGCCTGCTCCTTCGAAGAATCTGCCACAGAAACCAGATTAGCCCGACACCGCGCGTACGCGATGCCGGGCTCATCGGAAAGATCAGCGCTTTTCCTTGATCTTCGCCTTCTTGCCACGAAGCTCACGGAGGTAGTACAGCTTGGCGCGACGGACGTCACCGCGGGTCAGAACCTCGATGGAGGCCAGCGTGGGGCTGTGAACCGGGAAGGTGCGCTCGACGCCGACGCCGAAGGAGACCTTACGGACGGTGAAGGTCTCGCGAACGCCGCCGCCCTGGCGACGAATAACGACGCCCTTGAAGACCTGCACGCGCTCCTTGGAGCCTTCGATAACCTTGACGTTCACGTTGAGCGTGTCGCCGGGACGGAACTCGGGGATGTCGTCGCGGAGCGACTTTTTGTCCAGGAAGTCCAGGGTGTTCATATGTCATCCTTGTATTTCGCAGGAGCAGAGGAACCGAGCGGCACGCGTTTCGGTCTCCCGAAACGGCGCTCGTCTGGTTCGTGCCCAGATCAAGTGCTGCTGCCTGGTCCAGGCAACCCGTCCATTGTGCCAGACGCGGATACCAGCGGGGAAATCGGTGGCGGCGGAGCTGCGTGGATGGTGTGGTCCAGTTCCTGCTCGGCCGCGGTCATCGCATGTTCGACGCTCGGCGATCCGGCTATCAGATCCTGGACGTAGATCTTGGCCCGGATGACGGGCCGACGCCATTTCCGTTCGCGTTCGAGCGCGCGGTTCATCCGTTTCGGCTTGCGCGTGTACCGCCAGCGAGCCCACGGTGCACCCGGCCGGCTCAGGCGGACCGCTCCGATTACCAGCAACGGGAAAACGAACAGGCCGACGAGCCCCGTCCAGATCTTCCCTTTGAGAATCACGATGGCTGCCAAGGCGAAGTTGATCAACGCGACGAAAACGAAGACCAATTTGATCCACGGATCGCGTTCTTCACGGAATCCGGCGACGTCGAGAAGTTCGAGCGGGCGGAAACCCAGCAGCACCAGACCGGTCACGGCGATCGCGACGAAGACCGCATCCACCGAGGTCCGACCTTGTTCGGACCAGTACACGTCCTTCAGATAGAAGATCAGTGCGAACTCGTCGAGCACCAACGCCGCACCCATACCGAAGATCGCCGCCAGGACGGCACCGGTGGTCTGCGAACCATCGACGTAGACCGCGATCAACGCACCACCGGAGATCATCATGGCGATCACACCGAACACGACGTGATGCACATGCTGGCCTCCGGGCGCGATGTTGCCCGGCCACCATTTCACTTGCGCGCGAATCATCCGGACGCTGAGGCGGATGAAAAGGAAGGCGGACAGGAACCCGAGCAGGAAGAACAGCAACGGCAATCGGCCATGGGCGATGATCTCGCGCTCGAGCCACTCCCGCATCACTGTCCTCCCTTCACCGAATTCATGATCCGACCCTGATCGGATTCATACCGCCAACCGACTCGATTGTGACGATACGGACTTCGAAAACCCGGCGGACGGATTTACTTGCCGAAGCCCGCCTTGCGCAGAGCGTCGGCCATCGACCCGGCAGCAGGCGCGCGGTTGTCCGGTCGCTGCTCGCGTCCGCCCTGGCGTCCGCCATTTCCTCGTTGCTGACCCTGCCCCTGACGCTGGCCCTGCGGCTGGCCCTGACGCTGGGGTTGCCCACCTCGCTGGCCTTCGGACTTGCGGGGCGCTCCCACCTCGTCGTCGAGACGAAGCGTCAGCCCGATGCGTTGGCGTGCCTCGTCCACTTCGAGGACCTTCACCTTGACGACGTCACCTGACTTGACGACCTCGCGTGGGTCCTTGACGAAGTTGTGTGACATCGCCGAGACGTGAACCAGACCGTCCTGATGAACTCCGATGTCGACGAAGGCACCGAAGGCTGCGACGTTGGTGACCACGCCTTCGAGGGTCATGCCGGGCTTGAGATGCGCGACCTTCTCGATACCTGCGGCAAAGGTTGCGGTCTTGAATTCGGGTCGTGGATCTCGTCCCGGCTTCTCCAACTCGGAGATGATGTCGGTGACGGTCGGTAGACCGAATCGCTCGTCGACGTAGTCGGACGCCTTGACCGATCGAAGTGCCTGCGAGTTTCCGATCACGGTGCGCACGTCCCCGCCTGCACTCGCGACGATCTTGCGAACCACCGGATATGCCTCCGGGTGGACGCTCGACGCGTCGAGAGGGTCGTCGCCGTCGGTGATCCGCAGGAAGCCTGCGCACTGCTCGAATGCCTTGGGTCCCAGGCGGGAGACATCCTTGAGACCCTTGCGGGATTTGAACGGACCGTTCTGGTCCCGATGCGCGACGATACTCTCTGCAAGGGATCCTGCAATTCCGGACACCCGAGCAAGCAGCGGCACGGACGCGGTGTTGACGTCGACGCCGACCGAGTTGACGGCATCCTCGACGACGGCGTCGAGGGAACGCGAGAGCAGCGATTCGGTGATGTCGTGCTGGTACTGACCGACGCCGATGGACTTGGGATCGATCTTGACCAACTCCGCCAACGGATCCTGCAAGCGACGCGCAATGGACACCGCACCGCGAATCGAGACGTCGAGGTCGGGAAGTTCCTGCGACGCGTAGGCCGAAGCCGAGTACACCGATGCGCCTGCCTCGGAGACGACGATCTTGGTCAGGTTGGGCGCGCCGGTCTTCTTGATCAGTTCGGTAGCGAGCGTGTCGGTCTCGCGTGAGGCCGTGCCGTTGCCGATGGCGATCAGTTCGACGCCGTGTTCGGCGACCAGTCCGGCAAGCGTCGCGAGAGCCGCGTCCCACTTGTTCTGCGGCTGGTGCGGGTAAATCGTCTCGTAGGCAACAACTTTGCCGGTTCCGTCGACGACGGCAACCTTCGTTCCGGTGCGGAATCCGGGGTCGAGTCCCATGGTGGGTCGGGCGCCGGCGGGAGCTGCGAGGAGTAGATCCTTGAGGTTGGTGGCGAAGACGTCGACGGCGTCCTTTTCGGCCGACTGCCGCAGACGCATCCGAGTGTCGATACCGAGCGTGACGGCGAACTTCGTCTTCCACGCCCACTTGACGGTGTCGAGAAGCCACCCGTCGGCGGCCCGACCACGGTCGGCGATCTCGAACCGCGACGCGATGCGGCCTTCGTAGACCGTGCGCTCCCCCGGCGCGAGTTCTTCGGTGTCTGCCGCCATGTTGAGCGACAGCACTTCTTCCTTCTCGCCGCGCAGGACGGCGAGGATGCGGTGCGAGGGCAATTTGGAGAACGGTTCCGAGAACTCGAAGTAGTCAGCAAACTTCGAGCCATCGGTTTCCTTGCCTTTGCGGACCGAGGAGACGACCTGGCCGCGATTCCACATCAGCTCACGCAATTCACCGACCAGATCGGCGTCCTCGGCGAAGCGCTCGACGAGGATCGACCGGGCACCGTCGAGCTGCTCGTCCGAATACTTCGCGGGATCGGTGGTGGGATCTCCGATGAGAGCATCGGCGACGGGCTCGTGGCCGGCCTCGCGGGCGATCTGCGCCTTGGTGCGCCGCTTCGGCTTGAAGGGGAGGTAGATGTCCTCCAGCCGCGCTTTCGTCTCGGCCAGCATGATCTGACCGCGCAGTTGATCGTCGAGTTTGCCCTGAGAGTCGATCTCCGTGAGCACGGCGTCACGACGGTCGTCGAGCTCGCGGAGATACCGCAGCCGCTCGTCCAGGAGTCGCAGCTGGGCGTCGTCGAGCGTGCCGGTGACTTCCTTGCGGTACCGGGCGATGAAGGGCACCGTGGCTCCGCCGTCGAGAAGGTCGACTGCTGCTGCAACCTGGCCTTCGCGGACGTCGAGTTCCTCGGCAATGCGCTGGTTCACGGTCTTGAGAATCACGAGATCCGACCCTACCGCTATCCTGAGACAAGAAGATCGGCAACAGTGCCGTGTCAGGGCTACCGGGGGAAACAAATGAGTACGCGGTACGTCCGGATTGCCGCAATGGTGGCCGCAGTTACTTTTGCGGCTTCGTGCAGCGGTGGACAGAACCCGGATGATCCGATGCAGACCCCCGCCTTTCCCGACACCAATGTTCCGGTAGCCGAGACCCTCGACGGCCGTCTGGGACAGGCTCAGGTAGCTGCGCTCGGGCGTGGTGCGGACGTCTCCATCGCCATCCTCGACCGCTCCTCGGACAAGTACCTCGACGTCGCCGGTGACCAGCAGATCGAAACAGCCTCGGTGGCAAAACTTTTCATCGCCGAGGATCTACTTCATCAGGATGCGCGCGGTGAGCGACCCATCACGGACGACGATCGCACCCTCATGGCGGCGATGCTCGAATCCTCCGACGACACCGCAGCCAACCTCCTGTGGGACGAGGTCGGCGGCCAAGAGGTGATCACCCGCGTCGCCGAGCGTTACGCACTGACCGCGACGACGCCGCCCTGGGACGGAATGTGGTGGAACACCGAGACCACGACACGTGACCTGGTCACCTTCTACAGCGGTGTCCTCGACGACTCCGATCAACTCGGACCTGAACGGGTCGAGCAGTTCGTCGAGTACCTGCGGCAATCCACTCCCGAAGGAACCGACGGTTACGACCAGAGATTCGGCCTGCCCGAGGCCTTGTTCGGCGAGCCCGTCATAGGAGTCAAACAGGGCTGGATGTGCTGTGTCGAGGACAAGTGGATCCATCTGTCCACCGGCATCGTCGGTGACGACAACCGATACATCATCGCGATCGGTTCGCGAGAAGACGTCCAGTACACGGATGAGGACAGCTTCTATCCCGACACCTCGTTCACCGATGCCGTCGACGACGAAAGTGCACTGCACGCACGCGACACGGTCACCGGCGTCACGCAGATTCTCTTCCCGAGCGGAAGCATCGACGACTGGGCAGCGGCATCCACGACCGCGGATTCGGCGATGCCCGAAGCTTCCGGGCCCTGATTCGATCCACGCGGTCGTGTTCGTCCTCAAGCCTGCTTGTACTCGAGCACCGAACCGATGACACGGTCCTGTTGTTCGAACGTGAGCATGGGCCACAGCGGCAGTCGAAGGATCGACGCGGAGAACTCGGCACTACGCACGCACGGCTGCGGTGTTCGTCCGTAGCGCACACCGGCCGCACTCGTATCGAGCGGAACGTAGTGGAACGGCGCCACGATTCCGTCACCGGCAAGGTGCCGAATCAAGCCGTCACGGCTCTCTTCGGTCGGCATCTTGAGATAGAACAGGTGCGCAGTGTGCTCGCGATCATCGGGCACCGCCATGGGCACGACACCGTTCGCGGCCGCCCACTCGCCCAGACTCACGCTGTAGGCATCCCAGACGCGATGCCTGGCCGCCTGAATCGCGTCGAACTCGGAGAGTTGTGCGTCGAGGACGGCGGCATTGAGTTCACTGGGCAGATAACTCGACCCGATGTCCTGCCACGAATACTTGTCGACCTGCCCGCGCAGGAAACGCGCACGGTCGGTCCCCTTCTCACGGATGATTTCGGCGCGAGTCATCAACTGATCGTCGGAGAGCAACAGCGCGCCGCCCTCACCGCAGTGAACGTTCTTGGTGTCGTGAAAACTCTGCGTTCCGATAGTTCCGATGGTGCCGAGCGAGCGCCCGCGCCACTTTCCGCCGAGTCCGTGAGCGTTGTCTTCGATCAACGCAACGCCGTGGAGTTCCGCGAGGTCGAGGAGAGGTTCCATGTCCGCGGCGACTCCGCCGTAATGCATGACCAGTACAGCTTTGGTGCGTTCGGTGATCGCCGCCGCGACGCACGCCGGGTCGATGTTGCCGGTACTCGGATCGATGTCGACGAAAACAACAGTGGCCCCGCGCAACGCGACGGCGGTCGCCGCCGAACTGAACGCGAAGCTCGGAACTATTACCTCGTCGCCCGGGCCCAATTCGAGCAGCAGCGCACCCAATTCGAGTGCATGCGTGCACGAGGTGGTCAGCAGAGCATGCGTGGATCCGGTGATCGCCTTGAGCGCTGCAGTCGCGGACTTGGTGAAACGTCCGTCACCGTGAATGTGGTCGGACTCCAGAACCGTTGCCAGATTCGACAATTCGTTCGATGCCCGATAGGGGCGGGAGAAGATGATGCGATCAGTGCTCACGACTACGCCGATCGATCGAGGTTCCGGGCCGCGGGGAGTCGACAGTCAGATACAGCGGCTTTCCGACAAGGACGTGCAGTGCCACACCGAGATATTCGGCAATGAGCCCGAGCGAGAACAGAATCGCACCCGAACAGACCAGCAGCGCCATGATGATCGACGCCCATCCTTCGGGATCATTGTTGTCGCCGGTCATGGCCCCGATGAAGATCACCGCGGCCATGATCACGCCGGCCGACGCCAGGGTGACTCCGAGCAGGCTGACCAGCCGCAGACCGCGTGTTCCGCTACACAACACCATCTTCCAGAACAACGAGAACAAACGGCGGTAGTTGTACCCGGATTCTTCGCGGCCTTCGGCTCGAAGTGTCACCGGCGCCGTGGCCGTGTTACCGACAACCCACGTCAGCGCAACGTCCAGATACACGCCGTTGGCCGCGACGCCGGCCAACTGTCGGCCGATGTCACCGCGGATCAGGCGATAACTTTCGAATCTCGTCGAATCAGGGAACGCGAATACCGTCGCCAAGACGATCTTTGCGCCGCGCGAGGTCAGGTTCCGCAAGAATCCGTGCGGGCGTGTGTTCGTGGGTTTGGAATACACGAGATCGGATCGCTCCGTCAGCGCGGTGTCGAGGAAAGCCCCGATGTGCACCGGGTCGTGCTGGCCGTCCTCGTCCATCGTCACGATCCACTGTCCAGTTGCAGCGGCCATGCCGGCGATGGTCGCCGCGTCCTGGCCGTAGTTGCGGCTGAGCCACACGACACGCACCTGCTCGAAACGGCGCTCCAATTCGAGTAACACGACGTCGGAGCGGTCCGGGCCGTTGTCGTGAACCAGCACGATCTCGTCGACGGAGAACTGCGCACCACCGGGCGTCGCACTCGGTGTGCCCAGGCCGTCCAACTCCTCGACGAGCGCCGTGATCGTCTTTTCGCCCTGATAAACGGGCACTACGACGGAAATCGAGTGCACTCGCTTCCACTCCCTTCAGGGGGCTCGACTGGCGCCGAGAGACAGGCACGATCGGGCCCACACCGTCGCGAACTTTAACACGCAGAGATGTCTTGACTTCGGATGCCGGCGGCGCGTGACGCGCTCGCGTCTCCGTACGCCCCACCTGCCCTGTTAAGGTCTGGAACTCGTGGTGGAAACTCGCACTCTCGCCCGGGCAGACGTGTACAAGTGGGGCGCCGTCACGGCGATCGGTGTCATCGCCGGTTATCTGGCCGTGGTGCTCGCGAATGCTCGTCACTTCTACACCGACGACACCGAGTCCCAATACGCGCCGCTGTGGGTCATGCTCGGCCGCAGTCTGCGAGAAGGACACCTCCCGGTGCTCGTCCCCGAGAACTGGATGGCGGGCAACTACGCGATCGAGGAAGCAGGCCTTCTCAATCCACCGCAACTCCTGATCGACCTGATCGCACCGTCCTTCGACAACCTGGCGTTGTACGCGACGATCGTGAAGTTGATCTTCGCGATCATCCTTGCACTCGGCGTCTATCGGATCTGCCTCGAGTACGGCTCGAAGCCCACGTGGGCTGCCGTCGCCGGCGTCTCGATTCCGTTCACCGGTTTCCTGCTGTTCTTCGACTCGGCCAGTTGGATGACTGCCTTCACCGGCACTGCCTGGATGGTTCAGGCGTGGGCGTCGGCAATCCGCTACGCCCGAGGTAAGAGCGGTCCGATCCCGACCTTCGTGTTCTTGTATCTCGCGATGTCGGTCCAATATGTTTTCCCCGCAGTCGAATCCGGCTTGATGATCGGCGCGGTCGCAATCGGCGAAGTTGTCTATCAGCGGCGTTGGCTGCCGTCACTGCGGCTTCTGGCGGTGTCCGCGTGTGCCGCTCTGGCCGGTCTCGCGACGTATCTGCCGAGCCTGCTCACCGCGGACGTCACCTGGCGCGGTGCATCCGAAGTCAAGAACGATGCATTCCTCGCCGTCCCGTGGTCGGAATCGCTGAACGCGAGCCTGCCGAGCACGATGCCCGCGTTCACCTCGTGGTGGGGATACATCCAGACCATGCCCATGGTCTACATCGCCTGGTTCCTCATACCCGCCCTGGCATTCATCGACTGGGGCAAGGCACGCGCCGCGGCACGCGAATTGACCGCCGTCGGGATCTTCACGGTCGCCGTCCTCATGTGGACTGCCGGGCCGAGCACGATCGGCCCACTGCGGTGGCCCGCGCGCGTACTTCCGATGGTGGCCATCGGACTCCTGCTTCTGGTGTGCATCCTGCTCGGGCGTTACGCCACGACCGACAAGTTGCGCGGGCGCTGCGTTGCAGCGGGAATCCTCGTGGGCCTGCTTCTGATTCGGTCAGCCTCGGCAGCTCCCGGGCTCGCGAAATGGCATGTGATCTCAGCCCTGCTCGTTGCCGCACTCGGCGCCGCGATGGTCTGGCTCGGCCGTACCAAGGGCACTGCTTTCGCATGCCTCGTAGCGATCGTCGCGGTCTCCCCCATCGCCTACGCCCAGGTTCGGGCCGCGCAACCAACCCCGATGAGCTGGAACCTGCCCGAATCCCGCTCGGAGATGAAAGAGGCCTTCCCCGACTTCGAAGGCACGACACTGCAACTGGGCGACCGTGCACTCATCGCACCCGGGGACAAAACCCTCGACGGAGCGTACGGTTCCCTGGCTTTCGGCAACTACCCCAAAGACCTCGAACTGACCTACACCAGCGGCTACACCCCCAACGGGCACTTCTACTTCGGTGATCTGCTCTGCATGCGCTGGGACATGAGCGTCTGCCCCGACGCCTTTCGGCGCGCATTCACCGTCGAACCCACCACCGGCCGCACCATCGTCGACCTGATGAACGTGGACCGCGTCGTACTTCAGAACGCTCTCTACCCCGATGCACGCAAGAACCCGGCTCCCGACGGGTGGACATGGGTGGACTACCCCGGTCACGAGAACTACATCTCCGTGCTCGAACGCGTCGACGGCCCCGTCTCGACACGAAACGGCCGCATCGCCGATACCCGTGGCGTCGAAGCTGTTTCGACCGCGGAATCGAACATGTCGAGCACCCTTCGTGTCAGTTCGGAGACCGGCGGCAAGGTTGTGTTCGCACGGCTCGGCTGGCCCGGATATCGGGCGAGCATCGACGGTCAGCCTGTCCCGATCGACGTCGTCGCGAAGTCCTTTGTCACCGTGGACATTCCCGCCGGGACGAAGGACGCAGAGCTTGTCCTGACGTGGCGTCCCCCGGGATGGAAGGTCGGCGGCGCTTCGATGGTCGCCGGAGTCCTCGGACTCGGCGTGCTCGAGTGGATGCATCTGCGGACCCGACGCAAGGACGGGATCAACACCGTGAAAACCGAGTCTTCATGACCGAAGACATCGCATCACCCGAGAACCCCGGCCCACTGCTTCGGGTGGTCAAGCATCAACCCATCGCATTTGCCATTGTCGGAGTGGCTAATACGGCGATCGGATACGTGCTCTTCGTGATCTGGACACTGATCCTCGACAACAAGGATCTGTATCAAGTGGCTGTGATCGGCGCGTACTCCATCAGCGTCCTCATCGCTTTCGTTCTGCATCGGACTCTCGTTTTCCGCGTCCGCGGACATGTGGCACGCGACCTGGGAGCGTTCATCGTCGTCAATTCCGGTGGCCTGGTGCTGAATCTGATACTCGGAACAATCGCGGTGTCGATTCTGCATGCCCCGCCGCTTCCCGCCCAGGCGGTTGTCATGCTGATCGTCGCCGGTATGAGCTTCTTCGGTCATCGATACTTCTCGTTCCGCCGCAAACCTGCCGAACGACACTGACCTTCTACGATTCGCGGGGTAACGCTCGATCCACCGCCGCCTCGACGATCGTCCGAATATCTTCCTCTCCGAACAGGTCCGGCAATGTGAGTCGATCCAGTGCGAGCCAGTTCAGCGACAAATAGAGCAGGCGAACGGTCATCGCATCACCCGGCACGCCCGACGCCAGATGATTGGCTACGTTCAGATCGAAGTCTTCTCGGATGCGGACGGTCAGCACCGCTCGCAGGTCCGGTCGACGCGTCGCCTCCAGTCGCAACTCCATGAGCGCGAGGAAACCCGTTCCGAACGAGGTGACGCGCTCGACCACGTCGAGCATGAGCGTCACCAGGCGCTCACGATCGGTGCCGTTGACGGGATCGATCATCCCTTCGAGGTCCTCCGGAATCAGTCGCTCGTAGATCCGGCCACCCGCTTGAGTGAGCAGGTCGTCGCGATTGGAGAAGTAGTTCGACGCTGTCCCGTTCGGCACTGCTGCCTGGGCGTCGACGGCTCGAAACGTCAAGCCTCGAGCACCCTCTCGGGCCAACACCTCGATTGCCGCGTCGATCAGGGCAAGCCGGCGTTCCGGGTTCTTTCGCACTTGACATCACTCCTGACACAACCCTAAATTAAACCACTACAAACATAGTACTACGAAGGGAGCGCGTTATGCGAAAGCTTGTGTACTACGTGGGAGCCTCCCTCGACGGATACATCGCGGGGCCTGGTGGCGAATTCGACTTCCTCCCGGTCTCCGAACAGATCACGGCCTGGATATGCGATCGATATCCTGAAACCGTGCCAACGCATGTGCGGCCCGCTCTCGGAATCGAGGACGCGCCCAACAGGACCTTCGACACGGTCGTCATGGGCCGCGGCTCCTACGAGCCCGGGCTGGCCGCCGGAGTGAAAAGCCCCTTCGCGCACCTGCGTCAGTTCGTCGTCTCCACAACCATCCCTGACGCCGAGGATCCCCCCGTCACCATCGTTCGCGCCGACCCGCTTGGGGTAGTCAGATCCCTCAAAGAGGAAGAAGGACAAGATATCTGGCTGTGTGGCGGCGGAACTCTCGCCGGCGAACTACTACCGGAGATCGACGAGTTGATCATCAAGAGGTACCCGGTAGTCGCCGGCGCAGGCATACCGATGATCAGAGGTAACTTCGAGCCGACACCGTTCACACCGACTGCAACCGAATCGCTCGACGACGGCGCAAGCATCACCTGGTTGAAGCGAAATACCTAAGGAAGAAGATCCGGTCGACGCTCGGCCGTGCGCTGCAGCGACTGCTCATGGCGCCACGCCTTGATCTTCGCGTGATCTCCGGAAAGCAGAACAGGCGGGACCTCGAGATCACGCCACACGGCGGGGCGAGTGTAACTGGGCCCTTCGAGAAGGCCGTCGGAAAACGAATCCTCTTGGTGTGAAAGCTGATTGCCGAGAACGCCGGGCATCAGTCGCACGACAGCCTCGACCATCACCAGCACCGCTGCTTCGCCGCCGATCAGGACGTAATCGCCGATGCTGACTTCTTCGACTCTGACCCGCTTGGCGGCGTCGTCGAAAACCCGTTGATCGATACCTTCGTATCGGCCGCAGGCGAAGACGAGGTGCTTGGCGTTGGACCAGCGGTGCGCGGTCTCCTGGGTGAACGGAACGCCGGCGGGAGTGGGCACCACCAGAATGGTCTCGGCATCATCGGGGCCGGAAGAATCGGAGCGCCCGATCACGTCGTCCAGTGCCGGGCCCCAGACGGTGGGTTTCATGACCATGCCGGGTCCGCCGCCGTACGGGGAATCGTCGACGGCTTTGTGTACGTCATGGGTCCACGACCGCAGATCGTGGACGTCGACCGAGATCAAGCCGCGTTCGATTGCCTTGCCCAGCAAGGCAGCACGAAGCGGTTCGAGATACTCGGGAAAGATGGTGACTACATCGAGACGCATGACAAGCGATCAGTCGCTGTCGGCGTTCGAATTGTCGCTGTTCGACTTGTCACCGAAGTCCGGGTCGAGCAGTCCCTCGGGGGGCTCGATCACCACGACGCCGTCGGCGATCGACACCGAGGTGACGATGGCTGCGACAAACGGGATCAGCAATTCACCGGACGTCTCACCGGCGCGGCGAATCGATAGCAATTCACCTGCGGCGGAATGCAATACCTCGATGACCGAACCGATCTCGGTGCCGTCCGTGAGGACGACCTTCAGTCCTTCGAGTTCGTGATCGTAGAACTCGTCCGGATCATCCGAAGGCTCGAGTTCGGAACTGTCGATGACAAACAGTGTGCCGCGCAACGCATCTGCGTCGCCACGGTCACTGACGCCTTCCAGGCGCAGCAGAAGCCGCCCGGAATGATCCCGGGCGGCTTCCACTGTGTACGACTTCAGTGTGGACTCGCGCGGCTTGCGCCCACGCAGCACGGAACCTACGGCAAAACGATCCTCGGGCTCGTCTGTACGAACCTCGACTACCAATTCACCTTTGATGCCATGCGACTTCGCGACACGACCGACTACGAGTTCCACCTGTTTACTGCCGTCTACTGATCGGTGTCGACGACATCAACACGGATACCGCGGCCACCGATGCCGGAGACCAAGGTCCGCAGAGCGGTCGCCGTGCGACCACCCCGACCGATGACCTTGCCGAGATCGTCGGGGTGCACGTGCACCTCGACGGTCCGTCCCCGACGTCCGGTGATCAGCTCGACACGCACATCGTCGGGATTGGCGACGATGCCACGCACGAGATGCTCTACCGCATCAGCGACGACGGCACTCACTTGTCAGCAGCCTCGGCGTCTGCAGCGGGAGCCTCGGCGTCAGCCGCGGTGTCTTCTGCCTTGGCCTCGTCAGCCTTTGCAGCCTTCTTCTTCTTGGGGGTGATTGCTTCTGCAACCGGCTCGTTCTCGGCCTGCGCGAGCGCAGCCTGGAAGAGCTCGAGCTTGGTGGGCTTGGCTTCCTTGACGCGCAGGGTGCCTTCGGTGCCCGGCAGGCCCTTGAACTTCTGCCAGTCACCGGTGATCTTGAGGAGTGCCTCGACGGGCTCGGTGGGCTGTGCGCCCACGGACAGCCAGTACTGAGCGCGCTCGGAATCGATGTCGATCAGCGAGGGCTCTTCCTTGGGGTGGTACTTGCCGATGGTCTCGATCGCACGGCCGTCACGACGGGTGCGCGAGTCGGCGATGACAACGCGGTACTGAGCGTTGCGGATCTTGCCGAGGCGGGTGAGCTTGATTTTGACAGCCACAGCTGCAGTTCTCCTTCAGCGCGCACAACAGTGCTGCGCATGTCACGTGCAATTCAGCGACCCACACGATTTGTGAGCCCGGTTTTGCCTCTATCCTGTGACCGTCGCAGCGGTACGTAACCGGTTGCGACGAACAATGGTCCATTGTGCCAGATGGGTGGGCTCGTTCGGAAACCACCCTGTGCGCGCTTCGAGAGAGCGGGGACTCCCTAACCGCTCACGGGGGTTCCGCGGAGGATCACACGCATCGGCTTCGCGAGCACATCGGGGTTTCCGCGCGGATCTTCGGAATAAACCACCAGGTCGGCGGGCGCTCCTTCTTCGATCCCCTGCGCACCCAACCAACTCCGCGCGTCCCAGCAGCCTGCGCCCAGCGCCTGATGCGCCGTCAAACCGGCAACTTCGAGTTCGGCGATCTCGTCGGCGATCCGCCCGTGCCTGATCGATCCGCCGGCATCCGTTCCGGCATAGATCGGAATCCCGGCCTCGTGAGCGGCACCGATCGTCCGATGTCGACGAGCATGCAGATCCCGCATGTGCGCCGCGTAGATCGGATACCGCGTGGCGGAGTCCGCGATCTCGGGGAAAGTTGCGATGTTGATCAGCGTCGGAACCAAGGCCGTGCCGTGAGCGACCATCAACTCGATGGTTGCGTCCGTCAATCCGGTGCCGTGCTCGATGCAGTCGATGCCGGCGTTGATCAGGCCGGGCAGAGCATCCTCGGCAAAGACGTGAGCGGTGACCCTTGCGCCTTCGGCATGGGCGGCAGCGATGGCCTCGACCAGAATCTCGTCGCTCCACAACGGGGCGAGGTCACCGATGGAACGATCGATCCAGTCCCCGACGAGCTTGACCCAACCGTCACCGGCGCGTGCCTGACGCACCACCTCGGCCGGCAACTGAGATTCGTCGTCCAGGTCGACCGGCAGGCCCGGGATGTACCGCTTCGGTGCTGCGATGTGCTGGCCTGCGCGAATGATCCGCGGCAGATCGAGGCGCTCGTCGATGAACCTGGTGTCGACCGGCGATCCGGCGTCACGAAGCAACAGCACGCCCGCGTCACGTTCGGTCTTCGCCTGCCCCAGCAAGCCGTCGACGGTTTCGCCGCCGCCACCGCCGTAGCGGATACCGACGTGACAGTGCGCATCCACGAGACCCGGTGTGATCCAACCCGATTCGACGATCGTCTCCGCACCGGACACCGGCTCGAAGGAGATCAGCCCGTCGACGATCCACAATTCGATCGGCTCGGCATCGGGCAGACCGATACCCCGCAGATGAAGCGCAGCCACCGACTACTTCTTGGGCAGCTTGAGCTGGGAGAGATCGATGCCTTCCAGTCCGGGCGGCAACTGATCGAGACCCTTGGGCATGTTCGACAGGTCGGGCATACCGGCCGGCATTCCGCCGGGCATACCCGGGAATCCGCCCATGCCGGGGAATCCTCCGCGCATCTTGGGCTGCGTCGGGCCCTTGCCGCCCTTCTTGCCCTTCTTGCCCCTCTTGCTGCGAACCTGCTTACGCGCGCCGGGCATACCCATACGGCCGGCCATGGCAGCCATCATCTTGCGGGCTTCGAAGAAACGGTCCACCAACTGGTTGACGTCGGAAACCTTGACGCCCGAACCGTTCGCGATGCGCAGTCTGCGTGAGGCGTTGATGATCTTCGGATCGTCGCGCTCGGCCGGCGTCATACCGCGGATGATGGCCTGAATGCGATCGAGTTGCTTCTCGTCGACGTTGGCCAGCGCGTCCTTCATGCCGCCGGCACCCGGCAACATACCGAGGAGGTTGCCGATCGGGCCCATCTTGCGGACGGCCATCATCTGATCGAGGAAGTCTTCGAGGGTGAGCTGACCGGAACCGATCTTCGCTGCGGTCGCTTCGGCCTGATCGGCGTCGAAAACCTGCTCGGCCTGCTCGATGAGGCTCAGGACATCGCCCATACCGAGGATCCGGCTGGCCATGCGATCGGGATGGAAGACGTCGAAGTCTTCGAGCTTCTCGCCGGTGGACGCGAAGAGGATCGGCTGGCCGGTGACCTCGCGGACGCTCAGCGCGGCACCACCGCGGGCGTCGCCGTCGAGCTTGGTGAGGACGACACCGGTGATGCCGACTCCCTCACGGAACGCGTCGGCCGTGCTGACCGCGTCCTGACCGATCATGGCGTCGAGGACGAAGATGGTCTCGTCCGGGTTGACGGCGTCACGGATACCGGCGGCCTGCGCCATCAGCTCCGAGTCGATACCGAGGCGACCGGCGGTGTCGACGATCACGACGTCGTAATGCTTGTTGCGTGCTTCTTCGACGCCGGCGCGGGCGACCTCGACGGGGTCGGCTGCGGACACGCCCAGTGCGTTCTCGCCGCCGCCGATGGAGGTACCGGGATGCGGCGCGAAGACTGCCGCGCCCGCACGCTCACCGACGATCTGAAGCTGAGTGACGGCGCCGGGACGCTGAAGGTCACAGGCGACGAGGAGGGGCGTGTGCCCCTGATCCTTGAGCCACTTGGCCAACTTTCCGGCCAGCGTGGTCTTACCGGAACCCTGCAGACCGGCCAACATGATGACCGTCGGCGGAGTCTTGGCGAACTGCAGTCGACGAGTTTCGCCGCCGAGAACCTCGACAAGCTCTTCGTTGACGATCTTGACGACCTGCTGAGCCGGGTTCAGTGCACCCGAGACCTCGGCGCCCTTGGCGCGTTCCTTGATCTTGGCGATGAAGCTGCGCACTACGGGAAGCGCTACGTCGGCCTCGAGCAGGGCAAGGCGGATCTCGCGGGCCGTAGCGTCGATGTCGGCGCCGGACAGACGACCCTTGCCACGCAGATCCTTGAGAGATCCGGTCAATCTGTCGGAAAGGGATTCGAACACCGAGTGCGCTCCTGAAGGTCGTGCGAGTTAGCCGTGGATATTCTCGGGCACCAGCCTAGCCGCTACGCCCGCACCGATCCCAGCCGATGCGGGCGTAACTGCCGAAACCGGTCCGTCAATCCTCTTTCTTCTTGGGTTGTGGCACCGGAACCACCGCCAGCACCGCCTCCTCGACGCGCTCTCGCGCCGCGCGGGTATCGGCCTCACCGAAGTCGAGGCAGAACGCGTCGACCACCGAGGAACCCAAGGTGGCGACCTTCGCCCACCGGATGTCGGCTCCACTGTGTTCGAGTGCTGCGGCCAGTCGGCAGAGCAGGCCGACGCGGTCCTCGGTACGCAATTCGAGGATCGCCTGACCGTCACCGGGCGCGTCGAACCAGATGACCCGCGGTGGCGCCTGCGCATAGAGCACCGGAACCGCGGAATCCTTGTTGGTCTGGATCGGGTCGTCCCACTGCTCTGCCCGTGCCTCCTCGTCCTTCGCGTCGAGAAGTTCGAGCAAATTCAGTTCACCGGCCGAAGCCCGGATCAATTCCTGCCGGAGCAGCACCGCCTGCGGGGGTGTGCCGAACCTCGGCGTCACGACAAACGAGTTGACCGCCGAACCTGCATGCGACCCCAGCGATGCGGAATGCACCCGCAACGACTGCAGCGCCAGAACTCCGGCAGCCCGAGACAGCAGCCCGGGAGCGTCGGGCGCGATGACGGTCACGACGTAGGTGTGCGCATTCTCGGCCGGAACGAGCGAGACGTGAACCCCGCCCTCCTCGGCGATGGCCAATTGCTCGGGAGCGAGTGGATCGGGTTGGGGGAGCTCCTCCCCTGCCATCAGCAAACGACAACGACGCACCAGCTCGCCGATCAACGACGACTTCCAGTCGCCCCAGACACCAGGCCCGGTGGCCAGCGAATCCGCTTCCGCCAACGAATGCAGGAGATCGAGAAGGGTCCCGTCTCCCTCGAGTGCGTCGACCACTCGCTGCACGGTTGCCGGATCGTCGAGGTCGCGACGGGTGGCGGTTTCCGGCAACAGCAAGTGGTATCGCACCATCGCCGTCAACGTCGCGACGTCGGAAGGCCAGAGTCCCAAGCGATTTCCGATCGCGGTGGCCAATTCGGCACCGACGACGCTGTGGTCTCCCCCTCGCCCCTTCCCGATGTCGTGGATCAACGCACCGAGCATGAGCAGATCCGGCCGAGCGACGCGAGTGGTGAATCCGCTTGCATACGCGGCGGTTTCGACCAGGTGCCGATCCACCGTCCACGTGTGGACGGCGTCGCGCGGCGGAAGATCGCGAATGGTCCCCCACTCCGGCAGGAGTCGACCCCAGAGCCCGGTCCGGTCCATCGCCTCGATCACCGGAACCGCACGCGATCCGGAACCCAGCACGACCAAGAGATCGTTGACTGCATTTTTCGGCCACGGCTCACGCAGTTCGGGGGCATTGTCTGCCAAGCGATTGAGCGTCGACGCGGAGATCGGCATGCCGTTGGTGGCCGCCGCTGCCGCGACCCGCATCACCAGACCGGGATCCTTCTTCGGTCTCGCATCGCGCGCCAGAACTACTTCGCCGGCATGCTCGACGACGCCCTCGTCCAGTGGCCGCCGCACCGGCGCGCGACGCAGCCGCGACAAACCACGCCGGGGCAAGGAGTTTCCGGCGGTACGGATACCGACGTCGACCGAATAGCTGATGGTGCGCGCCGATTCGCTGAGAAGGCGGGCCAGATCGAATCGATCACCGATCCGTAGCGCCGCACCGATCTCGTCGGCGTCCTGTGCTCGCAGTTGGTCGCGGGCGCGACCGGCAACGCGGTGAAGTTCGGTGCGCACGTCGAGCAACCGCCTGTGCGCAAGTGCCAGACCGCCGCCGGGCGAGTTGGGTCCCAGCCCCGGCATCCCGTCGGTCAATTGCGCGATGGACAGGGCGTTGAGCAGTTGGACGTCACGCAGCCCGCCACGACCGCTCTTGAGATCCGGTTCGGCGCGATGGGCGATCTCGCCGCTGCGCTCCCACCTCGTACGGGTCTGGGTGATCAATTCGTCGAATCGGCTGCGGATGTCCATGCGCCACTGTCGTCGGACACCACTGATCAACAAGTTGCTCAGCTCCACGTCGCCGGCGATGTGGCGTGCTTCGAGCATTCCGAGTGCTGCCGTCATGTCGGTGGCCGCAACCTGAAGCGCCTGCGGAAGCGTCCGCACGCTGTGGTCGAGTTTGATGTGCGCGTCCCACAGCGGGTACCACAGGCTGTCCGCGACCTGGGCCACGACTGCTGGGTCCATGTCGTCATGCAGCAGAATCAGATCGAGATCGGAATACGGCAGCAGTTCGCGTCGGCCGAGACCACCCACGGCGACGATGGCAAACCCACAATCCGGTTTGATGCCCAGTTCGGTCCCCTTGGTGGTCAACCAGAATTCGTGCAGATCGACCAGTGCATGTCGCAGCGCGGGGGCGTCGAGCCTCCTGTTCTTGACGCCTCCGGTGAGTAGGGCCTTGCGTGCGCGGGCCAGGTCCGCAGCTTCGTCGGATCCCCCTGACGAGACCGGCCCTGGCCCCGTCGCTTTCGCGACGGAACCAGGGCCGAAGTTCTCGGACCCTTTCGGGTCAGAGTGCATCGCCACCGCGTTCCCCGGTGCGAACCCGGATGACCGACTCGACTGGCGAAACCCACACCTTGCCGTCACCGATCTTGCCGGTTCGAGCGGCCTCGACGATCACCTCGACCACCTTGTCCACGGCCGCGTCGTCGACGACGACCTCGACCCGGACCTTGGGTACGAAGTCCACGGAGTACTCCGCGCCTCGGTACACCTCGGTGTGGCCCTTCTGTCGGCCGTAGCCCTGAACTTCGCTGACTGTCATACCCAGCACTCCGGCCTGCTCGAGTCCGGTCTTGACGTCCTCGAGCGTGAACGGCTTGACGATTGCTGTGATCAGCTTCATGTGCTCATCCCTTTCCAAACTCTGAAGTGCCTGAATTCACTTTAATCACGTGCTGATCACGCGAGGTCGTATGCGGTCTCTGCGTGTTCGGTCTCGTCGATGCCGCGTGCCTCGTCCTCGGCCGAGATTCGCCAGCCCAGGGGCTTGAGTGCGAAGCCGATGATCGTCGTCAGAACGCCGGTGAAGACGAGTGCTGCGAGTGCGATCACGATCTGAACCACCAGTTGCTTGTAGTCGCCGCCGTAGAAGAGGCCGGTTGCGGTGCCGAAGAATCCGATACCGATCGTGCCCCACAGGCCGGAGACAAGGTGAACACCGACGACGTCGAGCGAGTCGTCGAAGCCGAAGCGGAACTTCAGGCCGACAGCGAGAGCGGACAGGATGCCGGCTACTGCGCCGAGGAAGATGGAACCGACCGGGTTGAGCGCACCGGCAGCAGGGGTGATGGCGACCAGACCGGCGACCGCACCGGAAGCTGCGCCGAGGCTGGTGGCGTGGCCGTCACGAATACGCTCGGTAGCGAGCCAGGCCAGGACTGCGGCACACGTCGCGGTGGTCGTGTTGACCCAGGCGAGACCGGCGTTACCGTCGGCGGCGAATGCCGAGCCGGCGTTGAAGCCGAACCAACCGAACCAGAGGAGTGCGGCGCCGAGCATCACGAAGGGCAGGTTGTGCGGACGGAAGGCGGTCTTGCCGAAGCCGAGACGCTTGCCGACGATGAGTGCGAGGACCAGACCGGCCATACCCGCGTTGATGTGAACGACTGTGCCACCGGCGAAGTCGATCGGAGCGACGTTGGCGACGGTGACTCCGTCGTCGTTGACCGTGGTGCCGAAGAGCTTTGCCGCGATGCCGTCCTCGGAACCCGAGAGGAGTCCGCCGCCCCACACCATGTGTGCGAGCGGGAAGTAGACGACGGTGACCCAGATACCCGAGAACAGGAGCCAGGTGCCGAACTTGACCCGCTCGGCCAGGGCACCACTGATGAGGGCGGTGGTGATGATCGCGAATGTCACCTGGAACGCGATGTCGATGACGTTGGGGTAGCCCCAGGCGCCGGCGATGAAGTTGCCGTCAGCATCGGTGATGCTGTTCTTGAGGCCGAAGAACTCGAACGGGTTGGCAAAAATGCCCCCGATGTTCTCGGTGCCGTAGGACATCGACCATCCCCACAGAACGTAGATGACGCCGATGACGGCCATGGCCCCGAAGGACATCATCATCATGTTCAGGACGGACTTGGACCGAGACATCCCGCCGTAGAAGAAAGCGAGGCCGGGTGTCATCAGCAAGACCAGAGATGCAGCCATCAGCATCCATGCGGCGTTACCGGAGTTCGCCAACAAATCGTCGGTACTCACTTACTACCTCCTAGTCGCACGTGCCGGGCAGCACGTCGTTAAGGAGAAGAGTGCTGGGCTGGTGTTTCGTCCATGGCGCTGTCGCGTTTCGCAGACGTGAACCAATTGCCCAACTTTGTTGCAAACAGGTTTCGCCAGGGGGTTCTACCGACCCTGTGCGCCTTTTTGGTAGTTCGCGCTACCAAAAAGGCGCACGGGGGCGTCAGCCCAGGAGGGCGTCGACGAACGCACCCGGCTCGAACGGCGCCAGGTCGTCGGCACCTTCACCGAGGCCGACCAACTTCACCGGCACACCCAGTTCATGCTGAACCTGGAAGACGATTCCGCCCTTGGCGGTTCCGTCCAGCTTGGTCAGTACGACGCCGGTGATGTCCACGACCTCCGCGAACACTCGAGCCTGCGCCAATCCGTTCTGGCCGACCGTCGCATCGAGAACCAGCAGAACGTCGTCGACCGAGGCCTTCTTCTCGATAACCCGCTTGACCTTGCCGAGCTCGTCCATCAGACCGGTCTTGGTGTGCAGACGGCCGGCGGTGTCGATCAGGACCACGTCGACGCCGTCCGCGATGCCCCGTGAGACCGCGTCGAAGGCAATCGCAGCGGGATCGCCACCCTCCTTGCCACGAACAACTTCAGCGCCGACACGCTCGGCCCACGTCTGGAGCTGATCGGCGGCGGCGGCGCGGAACGTGTCCGCGGCACCGAGCACGACGCGACGACCGTCGGCGACGAGCACGCGAGCCAGCTTGCCGGTGGTGGTTGTCTTGCCGGTCCCGTTGACGCCGACGACGAGCAGAACAGCCGGGTGATCATCGTGCGGCAATGCGCGGATGGAGCGGTCCAGTTCGGGACGCAGTTCGGCGATCAACACCTCGCGCAGAAGGGCGCGGGCGGCAGCCTCGGTCCGGACGCTGCGGGCCGCCATCTGCTCACGAAGCTTCGTGACGACTTTTTCCGTGGTCGCGGAGCCGAGGTCCGCGATGAGGAGGGTGTCCTCGACTTCTTCCCACGAGTCCTCGTCCAGATCGCCGCCACCGAGCAGACCCAGCAAGCTCTTGCCGACTGCTGACTGCGAGCGGGAAAGGCGCCCGCGCAGTCGGTCCAACCGACCCTCGGTCGGGTCGATCTCGTCCAGCACGCGCGGTGCAGGCTCGACTGGCGCGGGAACGACGACAGGTTCGGGAACGACAGGTTCTTCGACAACAGGTTCTGCTACCGCTGGTTCTTCTACGACCGGCTTTTCGATTACCGGCTCTTCGACAACCGGTTCCTCGACAACAGCGGGTTCTTCGACAACCGGCTCCTCGACAACGGCCGGCTTCTCCGCAACCGGTTCTTCGACGATCGGTTTTTCGACGACAGGTTCTTCGACGACGGGCGGCATCTCGGCGACCGGCGGCGTCGGAACCACCGGAGGTGGCGCCGTTGCCGTCGACCCCTGACTGAAGTTGAACCCGCCACCGGCCTTGTAGCCGCCTGACTTGTCCTTCTCGGGGGCGCCGAGCTCCGGCTTCGTCTCGGGCGCCTTCAGCGATACCTGCCCCTTGCGGTAGCGCAGGAATCCGGCAACGAGAACGACGAGTAGTACGGCCGCTACAGCCGCGATGATGATCCAAGCCTGGGTAGTCACCGGCCCATTGTTTCAGGCTCCGACCCGGAAAGTGAGCAGGGCTTACGTCGAGGCCATGTCTTGACCGCGAAGTCGCTGCGAAATCACGGTGGTGATGCCGTCGCCGCGCATGCTGACGCCGTACAACGCATCGGCGATTTCCATCGTCGGTTTCTGGTGAGTGATCACGATCAACTGCGACTTCTCCCGCAATTGTTCGAAGAGTCCGATCAGCCGCCGCAGGTTGGTGTCGTCCAACGCCGCCTCGACTTCGTCCATCACGTAGAACGGGGACGGGCGTGCCCGGAAGATCGCGACCAGCATGGCCACCGCGGTCAACGACTTCTCGCCGCCCGACAGCAACGACAACCGTTTGACCTTCTTACCGGGCGGACGCGCCTCGACTTCGATGCCGGTGGTGAGCATGTCCGAGGGATCGGTGAGGACCAGCCGCCCTTCTCCCCCGGGAAACAATTTCTCGAACACTCCCACGAACTCACGCTCGACGTCGGCATAGGCCTCGGTGAACACCTGCAGAATTCGTGCGTCGACGTCTGCGACCACAGCAAGAAGGTCCTTGCGTGCGGTCTTGACGTCCTCGAGCTGAGTGGAGAGGAAGGTGTACCGCTCCTCGAGAGCTGCGAATTCCTCGAGCGCCAGCGGATTGACCTTGCCGAGGGTGGCGAGGTCCTTCTCGGCCCGCTTGGCGCGCCGTTCCTGAGTCGCGCGGTCGTACGGAAGCGGAGCGGGGGCGGTGACCTGCTCCCCACGCTCCTTGGCCTGCTCGTACTCCTCGATTTCGAGAGCGGTCGGCGGCAGTTCGACCTCGGGCCCGTACTCGGCGATCAGATCGTCGAGGCCGATACCGTACTGATCGAGGATCGACTCCTCGAGTTGTTCGATGCGCAGCGCTGCCTGTGCCTTCGCTACCTCGTCGCGGTGGACGGCGTCGGTGAGCGAAGCGAGTTGTCCGGTCAGTGCTCGGACTGTCTCGCGGACCTGATCCAGCTTGGCCGTGCACTCGGTGCGGGCCCGAGCCAACTCGTCACGGTGAGCAAGAGCCGCGGCGACGACGGTCTCGAGTTCGGCCGCCACACGCTGTCCCGATTCGGCCACGGCAGCTGCGACCTCCGCAGCGTGCGCCCTGGCGCGCAGAGCCCGTTCGGCGCGGATCCGCGCTTCTCGTTCGGCGGCCGCGGCGCGGCGAAGCGAATCAGCCTTTCCGCGTACGGATTCCGCACGCTCTTCGGCGGTGCGCACGGCAAGGCGAGCATCCATTTCGACGATGCGCACTTCGGCGAGCGCTGCTGCGGCCATTTCGCGATCGGCAGCGGTCGATTCCGCACCGTGTCCCGGTGCACTGCCGTCGGTTTCGGCGACGCGCAGACGTTCCTCCAGATCCGCGAGCTTTGTCAGCGACTCACCGCGGCCCTCCTCGGCACGCACTCGCTGGGCGGTCAACCGCTCGGATTCCGCGTGGGCGACTCGTGCTGCCTGCCCCAATCTGCCCAACTGCTCGTAGATGGCGGACATGGCAGCGTCCGACTCGTTGAGCGCGGCCAAAGTTTGCTCCGCGGTCTCGCGTCGAGCGGCCTGTTCGGCCAGAGCGCCGGACAGCGCCGCGTCGAGTTCCTCGGATCGGCTCTCCGTTGCCGCCAGTTCCGCTGCTGACGCGTCGATCGCCGCCTGCACCTCGAGCGTGCTCGGTTGCCGATCCGAGCCACCGATCATCCACCCCGAACCGTGCAGATCGCCGGAACGCGTCACTGCGCGAATTCCCTTGTGGTCAGCAACAACTCGAATCGCGTCATCGAGAGTCTCGACCAGGACGACGCCATCGAGGATGGCGGTCAATCCGGCACGCAACTCGTCAGGGCAGTCGATGACGTCGACGGCCGGACGACTACCCGGCGCGATCTCGGCCTCGCGCTTGATCGCCGGTTCACCGCTCACGATCAGTGATGCACGTCCACCGTCCTGATCGGCCAGTGCTGTGACAGCGGAACGAGCAGAGTCCAGCGACTGCGCCACGACGGCGTCCGCCGCCGGCCCCATCGCGGCAGCGATCGCGGCCTCGTAGCCGGGTTCGACGTGAATCAATCCGACCAGCGAGGTGATGCCGTCGTCGCCGCGGTGTTCGAGCAGCCAGCCGCCACCGTCCTTGCGCTGCAAACCCATCGACAGTGCCTCGATGCGCGCCCGGAGCGAAGCGATGCGTTGCCCGCTCGTTTTTTCTTCCTCACGAAGCTCTTCGACGCGCGCGTCGATCATCTCGAGAGCCTCGATGGCGCGTTCGTGATTGGTATCGAGGCCGACTTCACCGGCGTCGAGGTCCCCGATGCTTTCTTGCACCGTGTCGAACTCGGCCTGTGCGGCATCGCCACGCAGACGAGCCTCGTCGATCGCCTCGGTCAGCCGAGACACTTCCGCGTCGACGGATTCGACGCGGGTACGCAGAGTGTCGACCTGACCGGAGAGTCGAGCAAGACCTTCACGGCGGTCGGCGACGGCACGAACTTCCGCCATGTGCGCCCGTTCCGCTTCTGCTGCAGCATCTTCGGTGGCTGCGAGCTGGTCCCGAGCAGCTTCCGAGGCCGCTCGCGCGATTTCGACGCCTTCGAGGAGTTCGGCCTCCTCGGCAGCAAGACGTTCGGCGCGCGCCTCCATCTCGTCCGGGTCCTGGCCGCGGTTGCCGACGGGTTCGGAGTCGAGATGACGCGCACGCTCGCGGGCGATGCGCACAGTGGCGTTCACGCGTTCGGCAAGCGCGGAAAGCTGGAACCAACTCTGCGCAGCGGCTTCCGATCCCGGAGTCAGACGAGCGAGAGCTTGCTCCTGGCGCCCGAGTTCGAGGTTGGCCTCGTCGAGCGCAGCCGCCACCTGGTTGTGCTGTTCACGGGCCGCTTTCTCGTCCTGTGCCTGGTCGTTCAACTGGTTTCGACGGGTCACCAGATCGTCAGCGGCCAGACGCATCTTTGCATCACGCAGGTCAGCCTGGACCGTCTGTGCTCGCCGAGCAACCTCGGCTTGGCGTCCCAGCGGTTTGAGTTGCCGACGCAGTTCCGCGGTGAGGTCACTGAGGCGAGCGAGATTGGCCTGCATGGAATCGAGTTTGCGCACCGCTTTTTCCTTGCGGCGGCGATGTTTGAGGACTCCCGCGGCTTCTTCGATGAAGGCGCGTCGATCTTCGGGACGGGATTCGAGGATCGCGGCGAGCCGTCCCTGCCCGACGATGACATGCATTTCGCGGCCGATGCCGGAGTCGCTGAGCAGTTCCTGGACGTCCATCAGACGGCAGGACGAGCCGTTGATCTCGTACTCCCCCGCGCCGTCGCGGAACATGCGGCGCGTGATCGACACCTCGGAGTACTCGATCGGGAGCGCCCCGTCGGCGTTGTCGATGGTCAAGGTCACCTCGGCGCGGCCCAGCGGCGCGCGGCCGGAGGTGCCGGCAAAGATGACATCTTCCATCTTGCCGCCGCGCAGGGCCTTGGCGCCCTGCTCGCCCATCACCCAGGCCAACGCATCGACGACGTTGGATTTACCCGAGCCGTTCGGGCCGACCACACAGGTAATTCCCGGCTCGAACCGAAGAGTCGTTGCCGACGCAAAGGATTTGAATCCCTTGAGTGTCAGACTCTTGAGGTGCATGGGAGGAAACTTTACCGCCAAACCGGTCAGCGTTCGACGAACCCTGTCAGGTCGCCCCTGGCGGTGTCCCAGCTGTCGACCACGAGATCCACCGTGCCCGGGGTAGTGCCGGAGCGCAGCAGCTCCACCAATCGCTCGAGCTGCGTGCGTTGGCCTTCCGCCACGACGAGCACTCGACCGTCACGCTGATTGGACGCATATCCGATCAATCCGAGTTCGAGAGCGCGGGCCCTGGTCCACCACCGGAACCCGACGCCTTGAACGTATCCGTGAACCCACGCCGTCAACCGCACAGGCGCTGCTTCAGCCATGACGCTCAGCCCGCCACACGTTCGAGACGGTGAACGTCACCCAGGAATCCGGTGGTGTAGAGCGCGTTGGGATCCCAGCCCGGTCCGGCGCCGAACTTGACCGCAGATGTGAACGGCAGACCCGAGGCGATCTCACACGAAGATCCCGAATCCGGATCGACGCGAACAACTTTGCCGCCTGCATTGAATGCGACGTACAACGCGCCGTCCGGTCCGACGGTCAGATCGTCCGCCATGTTTGCCGGACCGAACCCGGGGAGCGTGATCGTTCGCACCGGCCCGCCCAGATCGTTTGCGTCGAGGATGTGGACGGCGGTGACCATGTCGAAGGTCGTGCTCACGTAGATCGTCGAACCGGAGCGTGCGAGGCCGTCGACGGTGCCGAGGTCTTCACGAACGATCGAACTGCTTCCGTCACTGTTGACGACCGTGAGCCCCGGCCTGGTGAGTGTGCGGGCAGTGAGGAAACGGTTATCGTCCAGCTGCACAAGCCCGTTCGGCATCACCAGACCGTCGGCGATCGTTGTCACCGACCCGTCTGCGACGTCGACCTTGCGGAGGCTGCCGTCGGCGATTCCGAACAGTCCCGAGACAGTCGAGTTGCCCGTGGTGAAGTACACGGATCCCTCACGCGCGACCAGACCGCCAGGTCCGGTGACGTCACCGACCAAAGTTGTCCGTGTTCCGTCCGGCGCCACTTTCAGCAGTGCACCCGGCCCGATCAGAGCCGACTGCGACAACACCATCGATCCGTTGCCGTCGAATTCGAGGTTCTCGAGCATTCCGGCACCAGTCGTCACGACGCTCGACGTCCATGTGCCGCAACTACCGGCCGAGCCGTCGGCCGGGACCGAGGCCTGCGCCGGAGCACTCAGCGCCACAACGGAACCCAGTGCGATCGCAGCGACAACGCTGCCGGCGCGGAACATCAGGCTTCCGTGTCGAACGACAGAGTGACCTTGGTTCCGGCCTTGAGAGTGCGCCCGACCGTGCATACCTTGTCCACGGAACGCTCGACGAGAGTGATGAGGCGCTGCTGTGCCTCGGCATCCAACTCGCTGAGATCGAGCTCGAGAACCTCGTCGAGCTGCGGGTAGACCTCGTTTTCACGATCGGCGGCTCCGGACACTCGGACCGTCGCGTCGTAGTTGTCACCGAGCCGGCGCGAGATCGGGAAGTCGGAGCTCATCCCGGTGCATGCGGCCAGTGCAATTTTGAGGAGTTCGCCGGGCGTGAAGACTCCTGACACCGATTCGGAGCCGATGAGAACCTCTGCGCCGCGCGAACTCTTGCCGGTGTAGAGGCGGGTTCCGGTTCGTTCGACCCAAAGCTCCGTGTGAGCCGGGGCGGTTGCAGTGGTGTCGGGAGTCTGTTCAGCCATGACGCAATCTTGCCACTCCGCCGAACCGAAGGAGCGGGAGACCTAGGCGATTCGCCGTGCCCTCGGGGTCGGCTGGCACCGCGGGCAACTGAACGACGATCGATTCATGAACTTCTCACGCTTGATCGGCGCGCCGCATCGCGGGCACGGGAGATTTTCCTGCCCGTACGCCGACAGCGACCGGTCGAAGTAGCCCGATTCCCCGTTGACGTTCACGTACAGCGCGTCGAAGGACGTACCGCCCTGATCGAGCGCTTCACCCATCACCGAGTGTGCCGCGGTCAACAGTTCTCGAAGTTTGGGCCTGGTAAGCGTTTCGGCGATACGGTTGCCGTGAATCTTGGCGCGCCACAATGATTCGTCGGCGTAGATGTTTCCGATTCCGGAGACCACCGTCTGGTCGAGAATCGCGCGCTTGATCTCGGTGTGCTTGCCCCGCAGGACTTTCACGACGGATTCGAGATCGAACGCCGCATCCATGGGATCGCGAGCGATGTGCGCCACCGACTCGGGCAGCATCGTTCCGTCGACCTCGACGAGGGGTGAAATCGACCAGCCACCGAAGGTCCGCTGATCGACGAATCGAAGATCGGCCCCGGAATCGAGGGCCAACCGAATGCGTAGGTGCTTTTCCCAGTCGACTGTCGGGGGTTGGACCAGCATCTGTCCGCTCATCCCGAGATGAACCACCAGTCCGACACCGGCAGGCTCGAGAACCAGCCACAGGTACTTGCCGCGACGCTCTGCCGAAGCGATGGTCTGCCCGGTGAGTTGGCCGATCAAGTCCTCGGAACCGAGAATGTGGCGCCTGATCGCGCGGGGATGGAGTACCTCGACGGCCTCGATCGCCGCACCTACAGCATGAGACTGTAGGCCGCGGCGAACGACTTCGACTTCGGGAAGCTCAGGCAAGAGTGAACTCAGCCGGCAAGATCAGGCGTGTCGTCAGCAGCGACTGCGGTAGCAGCGGCATTCTCCGACATCGTCTTCCATGCCGAACTTGCTGCCTTCTGCTCGGCTTCCTTCTTGGAACGACCGACACCGACACCCAAGGGTTTGCCACTGATGAGAACGGTGGCCGTGAATTCCTTGTCGTGATCGGGTCCGGTGGCGGTGATCTCGTAAACGGGAACTCCGGCACCGTGTTCTGCGGTCAGTTCCTGCAGACTCGTCTTCCAATCCAGACCCGCGCCCAGAAGCGGTGCGCGAGTGAGTAGATCGTCGAACAGATCGAGGACGACGCGTCGCGCAGTCTCGATGCCGTGCTGCAGGTGGATGGCGCCGAGAATCGACTCCATACCGTCGGCGAGAATGGACGGCTTGTCACGGCCGCCCGTCATTTCCTCGCCCTTACCCAGCAGCAGGTGTGCTCCGAGTCCACCTTCACCCAGAGTCCTGGCAACCTCGGCGAGTGCATGCATGTTGACCACGCTGGCACGGATCTTCGCCAGATCACCTTCGGATTTGTCCGGGTGGGACAGGTAGAGATTTTCGGTCACCGTGACGCCGAGAACGGAATCCCCGAGGAACTCGAGGCGCTCGTTCGTGGGCAGTCCGCCGTTCTCGTACGCGTACGAGCGGTGCGTGAGAGCCAGGGTCAGAAGACCGGGCTCTATATCTACGCCGACAGCGGCGAGGAGCTTGTCTTGATTGCCCTCGCCGCCGGCGGCTGAAACTGTATTTTCGCTCGTCATAGTCTTTCTCCGGGGAGAACTAGACAGCAGCGGTTACCTGGCGGCCCTTGTAAGTACCGCATGACGGGCATGCGATGTGGGGAAGGGTCTGCTCGCCACAGCCACGGTTGGGGCAGGTAACGAGGGTGGGCACAGTGGTCTTCCACTGGCTACGACGCGACCGCGTGTTGGATCGCGACATTTTGCGCTTGGGGACAGCCACTTCTACTTCTCCTCGGCTTCGGTGATCACAAGATTTTCGCTGGTGTTTGATTCCACGCCAAATTTGGCCGCGAGACCAGCCCAGCGAGGATCAAGTATGTCATGCCCATGCCCAGATTCCGCAATCGCCAGGCGAATGCCACATTCTGAGCACAATCCCAGGCAATCGTCACTGCACAGAGGCTGGAGCGGAAGCGCCAGCCCGACTGCATCGACGATGACCGGTTCGAGGTCGATTTCGTCGTCTTCGACCGCGTAGACCTCTCCCTCTTCCGTCGTCTCCTCGGTGGTGCTGTCCGGGTAAGCGAACAGCTCCGTGAGATAGATGTCCACGGTGTCGGTGAAAGGTTCAAGGCACCGCGAGCATTCACCCTTGGTGGGTGCGTGCACGTTTCCGGTGACGAGAACGCCTTCGGACACCGCTTCGAGACGAAGATCGAGATCTATGTCCGCGCCCGCTTCGATCGCGATCAGATCGAGACCGATACGGTTCGGGGACTGAATTGTTCTCTCGACGGTACGCATCGACCCTGGACGACGACCGAGCTTGACCGTGTCCAGCAAAAATCCCGCATCACTTGACTGATGCGACGAGCTACGACGATGCGTTGACAAAGAGAACTCACCTAACTGTTGAAACTGGTATGGGCAACCACTCCACAATACGGCAGCTACAAGGCAAATCCCAATTCGATCCACGAAAAAGTGGGCCGCCCCATATCGGACGACCCACCCTCGACTGACTTGTCTGCTCTATCGGCGCCGCTCGGAACGACGATCGTCGTCCTGGTAGTCGGGAACCCCCGAACCCGTTCGAAGCTGTTGACGACCACGCCCGACCGATCGAACCGTTCCGGTGAGGAACTCTTCGAACTCGGCCAACTTGGTGTCCACGTACAGGTCACACTCCGAACGCATCCTGTCGGACTCGGCATGAGCGGCGTCGATCACTCGCGCGGATTCCGCGTGAGCTGACTGGACAACCTCGGTCTGCGACACCAGACGAGCCTGCTCCGCCGTTCCCTCCGCCACCGAATGTTCGTACGAGGCCTGGCCGGACTCGATCATCCGATCGGCCTCGGCACGCGCCCGTCCGGTGACGGCCTCGTACTCACGACGGCCGTCGGTGACGGTCCGTTCCGCTTCTGCTTCGGCGTCCTCGACCAACTGATCGGCGTGCGCACGCGCTTCGGCAACCATGCGATCGGCCTGAGCCTTGGCATCGGACAGAATCCGGTCGGCGTCGTCGCGTGCGTTCTCCACAGTCGAGGTTGCCTCGGCATTGGCGCTGCTGACCGTCTTCTCGGCGTTTGCTCGCGCGTCACCGACCAATTTGTCGCGATGATCGAGGACGTCCTGAGCGTCGTCCAGCTCGCTCGGAATTGCGTCCCGGACGTCGTCGAGTAGCTCGAGTACGTCACCGCGAGGCACAACACACCCTGCGGTCATGGGAACACCGCGCGCCTCTTCGACAATTGCGACCAGTTCGTCCAGTGCCTCGAATACGCGGTACACAAGCAACCCCAATCTCTACCGGCCGAAATCGGCCCACATCGTCACCGGTCCACTCGGACCTGTGCCCGTTCCTGTCCAAGTTTGCCGGAAGAACGGCCAACGGGGTGTCGTCGTGGTCGGTGTGTCGGGGATCAGCTGTTTTCGGCTGCTCGCTCGGCGATACGTGCGAGTAGCCGAGAATGCACTTTGGCCGGCAACATGTCGGAGACGTCGCCGCCGAAAGTCGCGACTTCCTTCACCAGAGAACTCGACAGGTAGCTGTACGTCGGATTCGTGGCGACGAACAGTGTGTCGACGCCCGTGAGCTTCTGATTCATCTGAGCCATCTGCAGCTCGTAATCGAAGTCGTTCGCGCCGCGCAGACCCTTGACGATCGCGCTGAGGCCTTCTTGTTTCGCGTAGTCGACCAACAATCCGTGCCACGACGTGACGCGAACGTTGGGCAGGTGACTCGTCGCGTCTTCGAGCATCTCGATCCGCTCGTCGATCGTGAACATGCCACGCTTGCTCTTGTTGATCAGCACGGTGACCACGACCTCGTCGAATTGCGCAGCAACTCTTCCGATTACGTCGAGGTGACCGTTGGTCACAGGGTCGAAGGATCCGGGGCAGACGGCGCCAGTCATGAGTCCAGACCGTAGCAGGTGGCCAGCTCGATGCGGGCTTCACCGTAGTTCTTGGCCTTGATCGGCTCGTAGCCCTGAGGCCACACGGTCTCCGGCGAGCGCGACGATCGTTCGAGTACCACGATCGTGCCCTCCCCCACCCATTTGTTGGCCTGCAGATCGGTGAGCATGGACACGACGGCCTCGTCGGTCACCGCATACGGTGGGTCCGCGATCACGATGTCGTATTCACGCGCGCTCGGACCCGAGACCACGGCCGCAACCGGAGCGGCGCGAACCGTCGCCCCAGGCAACGCGACAGTGCCGATGTTCGCCTTGATGACGGCAGCAGCCTTGGCATCCGATTCCACGAGAACAACGTGCTCGGCTCCCCGCGAGAGCGCCTCGAGGCCGAGAGCACCCGAACCCGCAAAGAGGTCGAGAACCGCGCACCCTTCGAGATCGATGCGCGCTTCGAGAGCACTGAACAGCGCCTCACGAACCCGATCCGACGTCGGACGGGTGCCGCTCGGCGGGACTCGCAGGCGTCGACCGCCCGCGAGTCCCGAGATGATGCGTGTCACTCTGCGGCGCTCTCCCCCGTCGAGACGACTACCAGCAGGTCTCCGCCCTCGACCTGTTGGACGGCGCTGATCGCGATCCGAGAGACGACGCCGGCGCGCGGCGAGGTGATCGCCGCTTCCATCTTCATTGCTTCGATCGTGGCCACGGTGTCGCCGGCCTCGATCTTCTGGCCTTCCTTCACCGCGAGCGTCACGACGCCCGCGAACGGTGCAGCCACGTGGCCCGGGTTGTTCTTGTCGGCCTTCTCCGCCACCGGTACGTCACTGGCAATGGAGCGATCGCGGATCGAGACCGGGCGCAGCTGGCCGTTCAGGATGCACATGACAGTGCGGTAGCCGCGCTCGTCGGGCTCGGAGATCGCCTCGAGACCGATGATCAGTTCCACGCCGGGAGCCAACTCGACCCGGTGCTCGTCGCCGCGCCGCAAACCGTAGAAGAACTGGTTCGCCGAAAGCCGCGACGTGTCACCGTACTTCTCGCGGTGTTCGAGGAATTCCTTTGTCGGGCCGGGGAACAGCAGACGGTTCAGCGTCGCCTGACGGTCCTTCGACGAGCCCTCGAGCAGCACCTCGTCCTCAGCGGACAACGTCGCTTCGGGCTTGGCCTGGCCACGTCCTTCGAGTGCCTTGCTGCGGAACGGTTCCGGCCAACCACCGGGAGGCGTACCGAGTTCACCGCGCAGGAAGCCCACCACGGAGTCGGGAATGTCGAACTTCGCCGGATCTGCGGCAAACTCCTCCGAAGGCACGCCGGCGCCGACAAGGTGGAGGGCGAGGTCGCCGACGACCTTCGACGACGGCGTCACCTTCACGAGATGCCCGAGCATGCGGTCCGCGTCGGCGTACTTGGCTTCGACCTCTTCGAACCGGTCGCCGAGACCGAGAGCAACGGCCTGGGTCCGGAGATTGGAGAGCTGGCCGCCCGGAATCTCGTGCGTGTACACACGTCCCGTCGGCGCCGGCAGTCCGGATTCGAACGGCGCGTACACCTTTCGCAGCGCCTCCCAGTACGGTTCGAGGTCGCACACGTTCTGCAGGTTCAGTCCGGTGTCGAACTCGGAGTGCGCAGCGGCGGCAACGATGGCCGAGAGCGCAGGCTGACTGGTGGTTCCGGCCAGTGCCGCCGAAGCACCGTCGACTGCGTCGGCGCCCGCCTGCCACGCGGCGAAATACGTGGCCAACTGTCCACCGGGGGTGTCATGCGTGTGGACGTGAACCGGAAGATCGAAGTTGCTGCGTAGCGCCGTCACGAGCTTGGTGGCCGCCGGAGCGCGCAGCAGGCCCGCCATGTCCTTGATCGCGAGCACGTGAGCGCCCGCATCGACGATCTCTTCTGCCAACTTCAGGTAGTAGTCGAGCGTGTACAGCGTTTCGTTCGGATCCGACAGATCGCCGGTGTAGCTCAACGCCACCTCGGCGAGGGCCGTTCCGGTCTCACGCACCGCGTCGATGGCAGGGCGCATCTGGTCGACGTTGTTGAGCGCGTCGAAGATTCGGAAGATGTCGATGCCGGTGTCGGTGGCTTCCTGAACGAATGCGCGCGTGACCTTTTCGGGATACGGCGTGTAGCCCACCGTGTTTCGACCGCGAAGAAGCATCTGGAGGCAGATGTTGGGAATCGCCTCGCGCAATGCGGCAAGCCGGTACCACGGATCCTCGTGCAGGAAGCGAAGTCCCACATCGTAGGTCGCGCCGCCCCAGGCTTCGATCGAGAGCAGTTCCGGCGTCAACCGCGCAACGTGCCCGGCAACTCCGAGCAGTCCGCTGGTTCGAACTCGCGTGGCCAACAACGACTGGTGCGCGTCACGGAAGGTGGTGTCGGTGACGCCGACGGCCTTCTGCTCACGCAGTGCCTTCGCGAAACCTTCGGGTCCGAGTTCGAGCAGGCGCTGACGGCTACCGGCAGGAGGGGGTGTCGAAAGATCGATCTTGGGCAGCTTGTCCTGCGGGTACACCGCCGAGGGACGCTCCCCGTGCGGCTTGTTGACAGTCACATCCGCGAGGTAGGTCAGGATCTTCGTGCCGCGGTCTGCCGAAGAACGCAGAGTCAGCAACTGAGGACGTTCCTCGATGAAGGAGGTTGTCACGCGTCCGGCCCGGAAGTCCGGGTCGTCGAGAACCGCCTGCAGGAACGGAATGTTGGTCGAGACACCACGAATGCGGAACTCGGTGACCGCGCGGCGAGCTCGCGCCACAGCGGCTTCGAGGTCGCGACCGCGACAAGTGAGTTTGACCAGCATGGAATCGAAGTACGCTCCGACCTCGGCGCCGAGTGTGGCGCCACCGTCCAAGCGGATACCGGCTCCGCCCGGGGTGCGGTACGCGGTGATACGGCCGGTGTCCGGGCGGAATCCGTTTGCCGGATCCTCGGTCGTGATGCGGCACTGCAGCGCCGCGCCGCGAAGCTTGATCGTCTCCTGTGACAGACCAAGTTCTGCAAGCGTCGAACCGGACGCGATCTTGAGCTGCGACTGGACCAGGTCCACGTCCGTCACTTCTTCGGTGACGGTGTGCTCGACCTGAATTCGCGGGTTCATCTCGATGAAGACGTGGTTGCCGCGCTTGTCGAGAAGGAACTCGACGGTGCCCGCGCACGTGTATCCGATCTCCTTCGCGAAGGCGACGGCGTCGGCACAGATCTTGGCGCGCAACTCTTCCGAGAGATTGGGCGCCGGAGCGAGCTCGATCACCTTCTGGTGGCGACGTTGCAGCGAGCAGTCACGCTCGAAGAGGTGGATGACGTTGCCCTGCTCGTCGGCGAGGATCTGCACTTCGATGTGCCGGGGGTCGATGACGGCCTGCTCGAGGAAGACCGTCGAATCGCCGAAGGCCGATTCCGCTTCGCGTGCTGCGGCTTCGATCGATTCCTTGAGCTGTGAGCGCTCCGCAACGCGGCGCATTCCGCGCCCACCGCCGCCTGCGACAGCCTTGACGAAGAGCGGGAAGGTCATGTCCTCGGCGGCTGCGAGCAACTCGTCGATGTCCGCTGACGGCTCCGAAGACGCGAGCACCGGGAGACCGGCGGCCTTTGCCGCTGCGATGGCCCGAGCCTTGTTTCCGGTCAACTCGAGGATCTCGGCGGACGGGCCGACGAACTTGATGCCTGCCTCGGCACACGCCGCCGACAAGTCCGGGTTCTCGGAGAGGAAGCCGTAACCGGGGTAGATGGCGTCGGCTCCGGCGCTCTTGGCGGCGGCGACGATTTCCTCGACCGAGAGATACGCGCGAACGGGGTGACCCTTCTCCCCGATCTGGTAGCTCTCGTCTGCCTTGAGACGGTGGATCGAATTCCGATCCTCGTACGGGAACACCGCGACGGTTCCGGCACCTAGTTCGTAGGCGGCGCGGAAGGCACGGATCGCAATTTCGCCGCGGTTCGCGACGAGCACTTTGGAGAACATTCGAGAAAACTACCCCGATTTCATCTTGCGTCTACATGCGGAGTCTCATATTTCGGACTGAATCGAGAAACCAACCCGGCGGTCCTCGTGCTATTCGATTTCAGCTTGTCGTCATACCCTTCACGACTTCTCGAGGTACTCGATCCGGTCGGAGTCCAGGGCAGCGGTCACCATGGAAGCGAGGGCGGGATGACCGTCGAGCGACGGATCGGAGTCGACGATTCCCTGAGCGAACTCCCTGGCGGACTCGAGGATGTCTCCATGGGCCATGAGGGAAAGCAGCCGCAGATTCGAGGTTGTGCCCGACTGCGCCGCACCGAGGATGTCTCCTTCACGTCTGGTCGCGAGGTCGAGTTGAGCCAGTTCGAACCCGTCGTTGGTCGCTGCCACCGCCGAGAGCCGCTCGTACGCCGGCCCCCCGGGATTGCTTCCGGTGACGAGGATGCACAGTCCCTGGTGTTTCCCTCGACCGACGCGGCCACGCAACTGATGGAGCTGACTGACGCCGAACCGCTCGGCGTCGACGATCACCATCACCGTCGCATTCGGAACGTCGACACCGACTTCGACAACGGTCGTACAGACGAGGACGTCGATGTCACCGACGTTGAACGCGCTCATCACCACGTCCTTTTCGTCGGAAGGCAGTCGACCGTGCAGCAACCCGACTCGCAGATCGGCCAGCGGACCACTCGACAGCTCTTCGAAGACGTCGACCGCCGACTTGGTCTCGGGCTGCTTCTCCTCGGTGAACTGATCTTCGCCTGCACCCTGCTCGCCGTCACCGATCCGCGAGCACACGACATACGCCTGACGGCCGTCGGCGACGTCCTCACGGATTCGTTCCCATGCGCGATCGACCCACTGCGGCTTCTGCTTCGCGGGCACGACACTGCTCTTGATCGGGGTTCGCCCACGTGGAAGCTCTCGCAGGGTCGAGACCTCGAGGTCGCCGAGCACGGTCATGGCGATGGTTCGCGGAATCGGCGTTGCCGTCATCACCAGCAGATGCGGACTCAGTCCTTCACGGGCACGTGATCGCAACTGATCACGTTGCTCGACGCCGAAGCGGTGTTGCTCGTCGACGACAACCATGCCGAGGTTGAAGAACTCGACGTTGTCCTGAATGAGCGCATGGGTACCGATGACGATCCCGGCGTCGCCGGTCACGGCTTCGAGCAGCGCTGCGCGCTTCGCAGCGACAGGCAGCGAGCCGGTAAGAAGGGCGATACGGGTGGAATGTTCGGCAGAACCGAGTTCACCACCTGCAGCCAGCGAGCCCATCATCTTGCGCAGTGATCGCGCGTGCTGATTTGCCAGGACCTCGGTGGGTGCGAGCAACGCGCACTGATAACCCGCATCGACGACCTGCAGCATCGCGCGCAGAGCCACGATCGTCTTGCCTGACCCGACCTCGCCCTGAAGAAGGCGGCTCATCGGGTGTGGGCGGGCAAGGTCGGTGGAGATCTCCTCCGCGACTGCTTGCTGTCCCTCCGTCAGAGTGAACGGGAGCATCTCCTCGAACTGGTCCGCGATCCCGCCGGCGACCGGAGCGCAGGCCGGAGCCACACGCTCGGAATTGTCGTGACGACGCATCGCGAGGACCAACTGCAGAGACAGCGCCTCGTCGAAACGCAGACGATCCTGTGCTCGTTCGATGTCTTCCTTGGTATCTGGCAGGTGAACGGTGCGCAGCGCCTCGTCCAAACCGATGAATCCGTGCTCGGCCCGAGTCTCGGCGGGCAACGGCTCCTCGATCGGATCGAGTTGGTCGAGCACTTGCCGCACGCACCGCATGATGGTCCAGCTCTCGACCTCGCGGGTCGCCGGGTACAGCGGGATCAACGCGCGGTCGAAGACGGACAGATCGAGTTCGGCGCCGGGATCCTGATTTGCGCGAGCCAGGCCCGCAAGGTCACCGGCTCCCTTGATGGATGCAAGCGGAACTACCGAATCCTCTTCGCCGACACGAGGTTCCGGGAGAATCAGGTAGCTCGGATGAGTGAGAGACCACTTGCCGCGGAAGTACTTCACCGTCCCGGAGAACATCGCCCGAACGCCGGGCTTGATGACGTGCCGCACCTTCTGCGGGTTGAAGAACGTGACGTCGACGGTCTGCGAATCAGTCGCCAGCGATACTCGCAACATCTGCCCCGGACGGTTCTTCATCTTCACGACGGCGGCCGACGCCACCCGCGCGATGATGGTGATGTGCTCACCCTCGGGCGGCTCCTTCTCGGCGAGTTCCTTGCCTGCCGACGCGTACCGGTGTGGGTAGTGACGCAGCAGGTCCTCGACGGTGCGGATCTCGAACGCCTCGTCGAGCGCGTCCGCGGTCTTCTTTCCCAGCAGCCGATCGAGTGGGTCGGCGAGCGTCGCCATCAGTTCCTCCAGCACAGTGTCGCGGTAAGCACATGTGTTCGTATATCAGCAGTCACCGACAGACCAGGTTCGATCACTCCACACCCAACTGGAACAGGTCACCCGGCTGATCACCCTGATAGACGAGCACGTCGACGCCCGGGTGGTGCGCGACGACGTGCGCCTCGAGCTGCCCGGCCAGGTCGTCCGGCGCGTCGGCGCCCATGAGTAGGGTCACGAGTTCGCCGCCGGATCCGAGCGCGAGGTCGACCAGTCGCGCACTCGACTCCGCGACGTCGGGACCGATGAGCACCACCTCGTGCCCCATCAGACCGATCGCGTCACCCGGATCACATGTCCCGACGTAGGTCAGCGAACGCTCGACCGCGATCCGCAACGATCCCCAGCGCGTGGCGGCCGCCGCCTCGGACATCGTGAAGCCGTCGTCGGCGACGTTGCGCTGAGGGTCGTGAACGGCAAGTGCTGCCAAGCCCTGGACCATCGACGATGTCGACAGCAGCAGAACCTGGTGAAGCGGATCGCGTGCAGCGGCACTGACTGCGACGAGTTCCTGAGCCGTCAAGGCGCCGTTCGGCAGCACCAGAACCTCGCTGCGTTCCATCTGACGAATGCGGCCGAGCAGTTGTGCGCGTGTCACCGGCGCATCGTCGCACCGAAGAACCGTCGCACCCTCACTCTCGAACAACGCCGCCGCGCTGTCACCGGCAACGACGGCCAGTACGCCGCGCGCGCCGGCCCCGGGGAATCGCCTCTCCGCCCGTGCCACCAACTGGTCGCGTTCGTCGACGAGAAAACTGCTGATGCGAATACCGTGCACCTTCCCGGCCTCGAGGCCGGCTTCCACGGCTGCACCGGCATCGCAGCAATGCACGTGCACCGACCAGCCGCCGAAACCGTCGCTGACGATGACCGTCGAATCTCCGAGGACGGACAGCCGCGTGCGCAGCGCCGTCATGCGATCGTCGTCGGAGTCGTCGACGAGGTACATGACCTCGAAATCCTGTTCCGAGTGATCACCACATTCGATCGGGCTCTTGTGAGCCCAATCGTGATCGAATGCGCTGACGTCGACAACTGCGCTCGACCTCGGGTCCGGCGTCCCCAGATCTTCGCGAACCTGCGGCTTCCCGGTCAGCACCTCGACAAAGGCGTCGAGGATCAGAACCAGACCGAATCCCCCGGCATCGACCACCCCGGCGGACGCGAGAACGTCCAGTTGCTCCGGCGTCTTGTTCAGTGCGACCGCAGCGGCGTCGGCAGCGGCGGCAACCACGGATGCAAGATCCTCGCCGCTCGGTGTCCTGGTGTCGACGCACTCCTGCGCTGCTTCTCCCGATGCGCGCAATACCGTGACGATGGTGCCTTCCACCAGATCGGAGACAGCCCGAGAGGCCAGCGTCGTCGCCGTGGTCAGCGAGTTCGCGAAGCTTCGGCCGTCGATGTGCTCACCTTGAACGCTCTCGGCGATGCCCCGGATCACCTGGGAGAGGATCACTCCGGAATTACCGCGAGCACCGGACACGGCGCCCCGAGCCAGAGCGTTGGCGACGCGGCCCGCACTGCGGACGTCGTCCTCGATCGTCTCGGCGGAATCGAGTGCAGCCCGCATCGTGAACAGCAGATTGGTGCCGGTATCCGAATCAGGGATGGGAAAGACGTTGAGGCTGTTGATCTCACCGCGACGTTTCTGGAGGCTGTCGACCGCCCGGCGGGCCCAGCGCCGCAGCAGACGTCCGTCCGCGACGGATTCCGCTTCTTCGGCGACGCGTTGCACTTCCCCCACTGACGGTTCCCCTCGACGATGGAAAGACTGACGATGAAAAAGAGATCGGTGATCGGTGCAGTCGAGGGTAGTCCGACGCTTCTGCGCAACCGTCATTACCGGGCGGTTTGGCCATTCGGGCCGGAAGCGGTTACTCTTACACGGTTGCCTCGAACGGGCTACACGAAATAATGCTGCACTTTGTTTGTTGCTGATTGACTGTTTTCACGTTCGGCTGCACAGTGAGCGGTCAAGGATCGGTTCGAAGTCGAGTATATTCGGATTGTAATTCTGGCTGCCCTACCGTGTAGGGTAACCACTTCAATATTCATTTCTAACAAGGAGTTCGCGACTATGGCTGCCGTCTGCGACGTATGCGCCAAGGGGCCCGGCTTCGGTAAGTCGGTCTCGCACTCGCACCGGCGTACCAATCGTCGCTGGAACCCGAACATTCAGTCTGTTCGTACCGAGGTTGCCCCGGGTAACACCCGTAAGGTCAACGTGTGCACCTCCTGCCTGAAGGCAGGCAAGGTCGCTCGGGGCTGATTGCCCGAGCACAAACTATTGCAGGCTCTGCCCCCGTCACTTCGGTGACGGGGGCAGAGCTGTATCTATGTGGCTGTATCTATGTGTCCCCGTGTTTCGTATGGCTGTCGGACACCCGTAATGTGCGTTGAGTGACTTCCATCGATGACCTGAGCAAAGTGACCCTCGACGAGGGCGTACTCCGCATCACCATTTCCACCGCCGCCAACGGCACCTCCCTCGACGACGAAGGACTGGTTCAGGGCGCGCAGGCGCTCGAGACAGTCGGAAACGACATCGGGAGCATCCTTCTGGTCGGCGAAGGCGCAAACTTCTGTGCCGGCGGCAACGTCCGTGCGTTCGCCGCAGCCCCTGACCGCGGCGAGTACGTCGCCGAGGTTGCCCGCGTCTTCCACGTGTTCGTTCGCGCGCTCGACGCTGCGACCGCTCCAGTGGTGGCCGGGGTCCACGGATGGGCCGCCGGCGCCGGAATGAGCCTGGTCTGCCTCGCCGACGTCGCAATCGGCGGCACCGGCACCAAGCTTCGCCCCGCGTACCCCTCCATCGGTTTCACCCCGGACGGCGGAATGTCGTGGACGCTTCCACGCATCGTCGGCGTGGCACGCGCTCGCGAGATTCTTCTCAACGATTCGGTGATCGGTGGCGACGAAGCCGTCCGCCTGGGGATCCTCACCCGACTCGTCGGCGACGACGAGGTCCAGGAAGAGGCAGCTCGCCTCGCCCGCGCTTTGGCCAACGGACCGAGTACGTCGTACTCGGGAATCAAAGCACTGCTGCGTTCGTCGCGGACGAACTCGCTCGCCGAGCAACTCGACGCCGAAGCCGCGTCCATCGCCATCGCAGCGAACAGCCCGATCGGACGCGAGGGCGTCGACGCGTTCGTCGACAAGCGTCGGCCCGATTTCACTTCCGCAAAGCAGGCCTAGTCGAACTGCCGTGCCGAACGTCGCGACTCGACGTTCGGCAGGCCGGTTCGTGCAGACACCGTTCGATCAGCCCAGATTCCAGTCCACCGGGTCAGCTCCGAGTCCGGTCAAGAGTTCGTTCGCACGACTGAACGGGCGCGAACCGAAGAACCCGCGCGAAGCCGAAAGCGGTGACGGGTGCGCTGATTCGATGATCGGTGTGTCGCCCAGCATCGGCGCGAGAGTGGCCGCGTCACGACCCCACAAGATCGCCACCATCGGTGACGACCGCGCCACCAAAGCGCGGATAGCCTGCTCGGTCACCGGCTCCCAGCCCTTCTTACGATGAGAAGCGGCTTGACCCGGCTGCACGGTGAGTACGCGATTGAGAAGCAGCACACCTTGTTTCGACCACGGCGTCAGATCGCCGTTCGGCGGTATCGGCAACCCGAGATCCTGGTGATACTCCTTGTAGATATTACCGAGACTTCGCGGAACCGGCCGCACGTCCGGGGCAACCGAAAAGCTCAACCCGACAGCATGACCGGGCGTCGGATAGGGGTCTTGACCGACGATGAGCACCCGAACGTCGTCGAACGGATTCGTGAATGCACGCAAGACGTTCTCTCCCGCAGGCAGATACTCCCGTCCCGCAGCGATCTCTTCGCGCAAGAACTTACCCATCGCGGAGATCTGCTCCGAGACCGGTTCGAGTGCCCGCGCCCACCCTGGATCGACGATCTCTGCAAGCGGCGCCATCAGTCGAGCCTGCGCAACGCGTCGCGGTAGTACGCCGCATTGGCTGCGTACATCTTGACGTTTCCGTCGAGGTGGCCGAGCGGAACTTCGTATCCCGCACGGACCTTGGCGGGCACACCGAGTGCCATGCTGCGCGGGGGAACCTGCATCTTGTTGGCCACCACCGCACCCGCGGCGACGATCGACCCCGTCCCGATCACCGTTCCGTTGAGAACAACTGACCCCGACGCGATCAGGCAATGGTCCTCGATGGTCGATCCCTCGATGTGCGCGTTGTGGCCCACGACGCAACCGGAACCGATGACAGTCGCATCGATGGCGGTGCAATGGATGACGGTTCCGTCCTGGATGTTCGATCCGATTCCCACCGAAATGGTTCCGTAGTCACCACGCAATACCGCTTGCGGCCAGATCGAGGTACCCGCTGCGAGAGTCACGGCGCCGATCACCACCGCGTCCGGGTGGACGTATGCGTCCGGATGAATGTCCGGAACTCTGTCTCCAAGTGCGTATACAGCCATGAAAGCAACCTATACCGCGGTGGTACCGGTGGTCGAAAAGCTGTGCCAGCCCCCGCCGCTCTCGCGAAGCGAACCGTCGACGCTCACGCCCGAACCGGCGGCAACCTCACCGATCACGATCCAACCCGACGGAATCTCGACCTCAGGCCCGAAAGTTGCTGCAAATCCGTGATCTTCACCACCGGAGAGGATCCAGTCCAGCGGATCGACGTCGAGCGCCTCGGCCGCCGATGCGACATCCGGTGAGGTCGGAACCGCAGCCGAGAAGATGTCGAACCGCACGTGCGAGGCCTCTGCGAGATGTCGAAGGTCCGCGATCAATCCGTCGGACACGTCCGTCATGGAATGTGCTGATTCTGCGGCGTCCCATGCCGATTGATACGGCGGATTCGGAACACGATGAGAGGCAAGCAAATCTGGAAAGCTTGCGGGCTTGTCGAGGAGCACGGCTTCGTCGAGCAGTAGTGCCAACCCTGCGGCCGAGCAACCGAACCACCCGGCGACCGCGATCTTGTCACCGATCTTTGCTCCCGAACGCAGAACTGCCGCACGGCCACCGAGATCGCCGAGCACGGTCACCGACACCACGATCACCGGTGACTGGACCAGGTCACCGCCGACCACACCGGCGCCCAGATCGGTTGCCGCGTCCCAGATTCCCGCGGAGATTGCGTCGACCACGTCGACGGGTGTCGAAGACGGGCACCCCAGAGACACCGTGAAGGCCGTCGGCCGCGCTCCCATCGAGACCACATCAGCAGCGTTCTGTGCCACTGCCTTCCGGCCGATGTCGCGTGGTGAAGACCAATCCATTCGGAAATGTCGACCTTCGACCAACATGTCGGACGAGACAACCACACGGCCGTCTCCGGAAGTCACGATGGCGGCATCGTCACCCGGCCCCAATTCAGTGGTGACCGGTTGGATTCGGCCGAGAAGTGATCGCGCGATCACGTCGAACTCCCCCACCTGCTCGACAGTGGGCTCCGACCCGAACTCCGATGATGCAGTGAACTCCGATGATGCGATGAGTCTCTCCAATGCCGACGCAATTCGCTCGTAAGCGGCCTGCGGTACCTTCTAGCTGTGGTCGTGAATGCTTCTGCAAGCTCACGCGTGTGTCGGCAATCCTACCGATTCACCGACATGCTCTCAGAAGTGACAAGACCGCTGATCGACTGGACCAGGACCCGAGCGAAGAACTGAGCATGGCAGAAAACACCTCCACCGCAGACAACGCCGACATCGACCCCGACGGCGACGACGATCCGTCAGAGCGCCGCAGTCCGGCGCTGATCGCCACCGCCATCGCACTCCCGGTAGCCCTGATCGTCGGAGTAGTGATCGCGGCCGTCGTCGCGGGAAACAACCCTGAACTCTCGCCGGTTGCATTGGGACCCGTACCGGCACCGGCAGCGGAGTCGCCGGCCTGCGTTTCCCTTCTCGGCGCGCTCCCCGAGGAGATCGACGACTTCACGAAAGCCGAATTGGTAGAACCTGCTCCGGCCGGTGCGGCAGCGTGGCAGCGCAGCGAAGGAGAGCCGATCGTCTTGCGCTGCGGACTCGACCGTCCGTCCGAGTTCGACCAGGCTGCAGCACTACAGGTCGTGAACGGTGTCCAGTGGTTCCAGGTCTCGGGAACCGACATCGGTTTGGCGGCGAGCACTTGGTTTGCCGTAGACCGCGGTGAATACATCGGTATCACGATCCCCGACGGGACCGGTCCGACGCCGATTCAGGAAATCTCCGACACCATCACGGCGACCCTCGAACAGAAGCCTCTCGACCCGGCGCCGGTCGCGGTTCCCTGATCAGCGAAGGCCGGTGCCGCGAGCGATGGCGGTGTCGACCAGAGTCGAAATCAAAGTGCGGTAATCGATTCCGGTGGCGTTCCACATCTTCGGGTACATCGAGATGGAAGTGAACCCGGGCATCGTGTTGATCTCGTTGATCACCGGGCCGTCAGCCGTGACGAAGAAATCGACCCGCGAGAGTCCCTGGCAATCGAGTGCCTTGAACGCGCGGACAGCAAGCTCTCGAATCTGGTCGCTCACCGACTCGTCGAGTTTCGCGGGGATGTCGAATTCACAGACGTCGTCGAGGTACTTGGTGTCGAAGTCGTAGAACGCGTCCGAATCGGCGTCGGAATCCGGCATCCGGATCTCGGCGACCACACTCGCCTTGACGTCGCCGTTCGGGAATTCGAGGACGCCGCATTCCACCTCGCGGCCGATGATCGCGCCTTCGACGATCACCTTGGGATCATGCAGGCGTGCATGAGCGATCGCCCCGTCCAGACCGTCCCAATTGCTCACCCGAGTGATGCCGATGGACGAGCCTCCACGAGCGGGCTTGACGAAAACCGGAAGGCCCAATTCCGCCTTCTGCTCTTCGGTCAGCGTTGCGGTTCCCGGTCGAAGCACGACCTGCACTCCGACGGGAAGTCCTTCAGCAGCAAGAAGCTTCTTCGTGAACTCTTTGTCCATGCCGGCGGCGCTGGCCAGAACTCCGGGTCCGACGTACGGAACCCCGGCAAGTTCGAGCAGACCCTGGATCGTGCCGTCTTCGCCGTAAGCCCCATGAAGAACGGGGAACACGACGTCGACCGACGCGAGCACAGCACCGGCGTCGGAGCCGTCGAAGGAGATGACCTCGCCCTCGCGGGTGGGGTCCGCGCTGAGGACCACCGACGTTCCGTCTTTGTCGACCGACGGCAGCGCGCGCCCGCTGATCGCGAGGGAACTGGGGTCGCTCGAACCGAGCACCCAGGAACCGTCGACAGTGATGCCGATCGGTACGACGTCGTACCGATCGGGGTCGAGGTTGCTCAGGACGCTTCCGGCGGAAACACAGGACACTGAATGCTCATTGCTCCGGCCACCGAAGATCACGGCCACGCGGGTACGACTGCTGTTCACGCGTCAAACCGTACCGCCGAATCGACTGCGGCACGCGATCGGGCCGGACCGATTTCGTCGACCCGGCCCGTTTACGCGTCGAGTGCGCGCTCGATGTCGGCCAGGAGATCGGCGGTGTCCTCGATGCCACAAGCGATTCGGACAAACCCCGCACTGACCGGATCGCCCCAGCGCGCACGGCGATCCGCCGTCGTGTGGATCCCGCCGAAGCTGGTAGCAGCCGTGACGAGAGCGCTCGCTTCGACGAACGAGTGGAATGCCTGAGCCGAATCCAACTCGACGCTCACCAATCCACCGAATCGATTCATCTGACCGGATGCCGTTGCATAGGACGGGTCACCGCGAAGGCCGGGGTAACGAACGGACCGGACTGCTTTGTGATCCACCAACATCTCGGCAAGCGCCAGCGCGTTGTCGCACTGACGCCCGAATCGCAGGCCTGCCGTGCCGAGACTCCGGTGCGCAAGCCACGTCTCGAAGGGGCCGAGCACCGTTCCCGAGAGAAGTCGCTCACGCTCGATTTGCCGACTCACCGCCGTATCGGAGGTGGCGACGTAACCCATCAGGAGGTCACTGTGCCCGCTGAGAGCCTTGGTACCGCTGGCCACCACGACGTCGGCACCCAATTCGAGCGGGCGCTGACCCAGCGGTGTCGCGGTCGTGTTGTCGACGATCAGCAGCGCACCCGAACGGTGGCACACGTCGGCGAGCACGCGAAGGTCGACCACGTCCAGCACCGGGTTGGACGGCGTCTCGGCGACGACGACCACGCGGCCCGGTGACGCGTCGAGCAGATCTACGAAGCTCGCGTCGCCCATCTGCAGAGTCGAAACCTCGCGAACGGTGATTCCCAACGGCGCGAGGCGCTCGTTCGCGTACAACCGCACTTGGTAATACCCGTCCGAGGGCACGACGACGGTATCCCCCGCGACGAGGACGCTGCGCAAGGTAGCGGTGATCGCGGACATCCCCGATCCCATGACGAGGGCGTGGTCCGCTCTCTCGAGCGCCGCGAGCGCGGATTCGAGTCCGCGCCAACCCGGGTTCGATGCACGTGCATAGGTATCGGACTCGGAACCTTCGTCCGCCGAAAGTTGGTACGGCGCAGCGAATATCGGGCCCAGTTGCATGGGCTGACCCGCGGCGTGTTCGCGCGCGACGGCGCTCACGCTGCGCGTCGAATCCCCGTAATCCTCGAAGCGACCCACACCGATTTCACTCATTCCGGCTTCGTCCGGCGTCCGAGCAACTGACCGATCGCATCGCTGACGGCCATGCCTTCGTGGCACACCCGGTGGACCGCGTCGGTCAACGGCATCTCCACGTCGTATCCGGCAGCGAGTGCGCGTACCGACGTGCACGACTTCACGCCCTCGGCGACCTGACCGTTGGTTGCCTTCTGTGCCGACTCCATCGACCCGCCTCGTCCGAGCCGCTCTCCGAACGTCCGGTTTCGCGACAACTCGGACGTGCATGTCGCTACCAGGTCACCGACACCCGCCAAGCCTGCAAGAGTCGACGCCTTGGCGCCGAGCGCAACGCCGAGACGAATCGTCTCGGCGAGCCCACGGGTGATGATGCTGGCAACCGTGTTGTCGCCGAATCCACTGCCGGCGGCCATGCCGCAGGCCAGCGCGATCACGTTCTTACACGCACCACCGATCTCGCATCCGATGACGTCGGAGTTGGTGTACGGCCTGAAATAGCCGGTAGCACAAGCATCCTGGAGAGCGAGGGCACGCGAGGAATCCGAACAGGCGATCACCGTCGCCGCGGGCTGCCCGCCGGCGATCTCGTGTGCAAGGTTCGGGCCCGAGAGCACCGCGACGCGCCCCGGTTCCACGCCGGTCACCGACACGATGACCTGGCTCATGCGCATGAGCGTCCCGGTCTCGATTCCCTTGGCCAGACTCAGCAGAGTCGCATCGGGTCCGATCGAGCCTTTCCACTGCTCCAGGTTTGCTCGTAGCGACTGCGAGGGAACCGCCAGCACGATGAAGTCAGCACCTGCCATCGCCTCCTCGTGGTGGTGGGTCGCGCGAATCGACGAAGGCAAAGCAATGCCTGGCAGATAGTCGCTGTTCTCGTGCGTGGTGTCGATGCGCTTCGCGACCTCTTCACGCCTGGCCCACATCGTCACGTCGGTTCCGGCCTCGGCCATCACCTTCGCCAACGCCGTTCCCCACGAACCTGCGCCCAATACAGCTGCCTTACTCACACGCTCACCCCGTCTACCCGGCGAAGCGGGTCGCCGCCAGAAAAATCGTCTGCACAGAGTATCGCCTGTGGTGCACTGCGGTGGGCAGCCGCGGACACCGAGCGTGATGACTGGCAAGATCGAGGGATGGACAGCGCGGAACCCCCGTACCCACACGCCGTGGAGACACCGCATGCGCGCACGGAGATCGAACGCCCCATGCATGCGATAGTGGCCGTCAAGTCCTTGAGATCGGCCAAGTCCCGCCTCGCGGGCGAACTCGACTCGGACGCGCGTGCAGACCTCGTGTTGGCCATGCTTCACGACACCCTCGCCACAGTTGCAGCCGTCTCGGCCATCGACAGCGTCACAGTGGTCACCCCAGACCCCACCGTTGCCGCCCTTGCATATTCCGTCGGCGTGACGGTCTACGCCGATCCAGCTCCCGACGGCGCCCGAACCAACGGCGCAACACCGCGCACGGAGGAAACCCTCAACGCGGCGTTGAGTGCAGCGGCCGCCGATATCCGAGCCAAGCGCGGAGTGGTCGACCTCGTTGTGCTGCAAGCCGACTTGCCCGCCATGCAACCGAGCGAACTGACGGAGGCCGTGGCCGCGGCCCGAAGCGGCGGACGTTCAGTCGTCGTCGATCACCACGGCACCGGCACTTCCGCATTGTTTGCGTGCGGCGAAAGCGCGCTCGACCCTCGGTTCGGGCCGGAATCCGCACTTGGACATGCCAATTCAGGTGCTCGTCCACTCAACGGCCAATGGCCGGGACTGCGCACCGACGTCGACACCCATGCCGATCTCGGCACTGTGCGAGCACTGGGAGTAGGCCCCGCGACATCGGCTTCGTTGACCAGACTCAAGGCCACGCCGTCGAACAGTCGATGAATTTTCTTTCATCGATTGTCGGACCGCGCGATTGTGGGGGATGATCGACGAGTGAGCAATGGCGAAGCACTCGAAAACCGTATTTCCGAAGACCAGTCGGACGGAGACCACAGCTCCGGCCGGCACGAGAACGGCGCGGCCACCTCGCCGCGATCTCAGGCCGTCGCGGTCGCCACCAACATCCCGGGCGCTCCCCCTGCAGCTACCAAGGCAGAGCTACCCGAATTGCTCGTCGGACTTCCCGAGGATCGTTACCTCAACCGCGAACTCAGCTGGCTCGATTTCAATGCCCGTGTTCTCGCATTGGCCGCCGACGAGTCACTGCCGTTGCTCGAACGCGCAAAGTTCCTCGCCATCTTCGCTTCCAATCTCGACGAATTTTTCATGGTCCGGGTCGCCGGACTCAAGCGCCGCGACGAGACGGGACTGTCGGTCAGGTCCGCCGACGGCCTCTCCCCACGCGAACAATTGGCGCTCATCGCGCGTCGCACCCAGGAACTCGCCGACAAGCACGCGCACGTGTTTCTCGACTCGGTCCGCCCTGCCCTGGCGGCAGAAGGCATTTCAATCGTTCGATGGGCCGACCTCAGCGCCGACGATCACGGCCGACTCTCGGCGCATTTCCACGAGCAGGTCTTCCCGGTCCTGACGCCGTTGGCAGTCGATCACGCTCACCCGTTCCCCTACATCAGCGGACTGAGCCTCAACCTCGCCGTGACGGTGAAGGACTCCGTCACCCGCGGCGAACACTTCGCTCGCGTCAAGGTTCCCGACAACGTCGGCCGGTTCGTGCGAGTCAAGAGCACGACATCTTCGTCCACCATCGATTCTTTCCTCCCGATGGAAGAACTGATTTCGGCTCATCTGGACGTGCTGTTCCCCGGAATGGAAATCGTCGAACATCACGCTTTCCGAATCACACGCAACGCCGATTTCGAGGTCGAAGAAGATCGGGACGAGGATCTGCTGCAGGCACTCGAACGTGAATTGGCGCGTCGTCGTTTCGGTTCACCCGTTCGCCTCGAAGTTGCCGACGACATGACCGAGCACATGCTCGAACTGCTTCTGCGTGAACTCGACGTCGATCCGGCCGACGTGATCGAGGTTTCCGGTCTCCTCGACTTGTCCTGCCTCTGGCAGGTTTACGCCGTCGACCGCCCCGCTCTCAAAGACGCTCCGTTCGTCCCGGCGACGCATCCGGCGTTCGGTGAACGCGAGACTCCGAAGAGCGTGTTCTCGACCCTGCGCGAAGGCGACGTGCTCGTCCACCACCCATACGACTCGTTTTCCACAAGCGTTCAACGCTTCATCGAACAGGCCGCCGCCGACCCGCAGGTGCTCGCGATCAAGCAGACCCTGTACCGCACTTCCGGCGACTCCCCCATCGTCAATGCACTGATCGACGCCGCCGAAGCGGGCAAGCAGGTTGTCGCGCTGGTGGAGATCAAGGCCCGCTTCGACGAGCAGGCCAACATCAAGTGGGCACGCAAACTCGAGCAGGCCGGCGTTCACGTCGTCTACGGTCTCGTCGGTCTCAAGACTCACTGCAAGACGTGCCTCGTCGTCAGACGAGAGGGCTCGACCATTCGTCGTTACTGCCACATCGGCACGGGCAACTACAACCCGAAGACCGCGCGCATGTACGAGGACGTCGGATTGCTCACCGCAGCACCGGAGATCGGTGCTGACCTCACCGACCTCTTCAACTCGCTGACCGGATACTCCCGAAAGACGAGCTACCGCAACCTTCTCGTTGCGCCGTACGGGGTTCGCCGCGGGATCATCGAGCGGATCGACAACGAGATCGCTCACAAGCTTGCAGGCCGCGATGCCGGTATCCGCTTGAAAGCCAACGCATTGGTCGACGAGCAGGTCATCGACGCGTTGTACCGCGCGTCCAAGGCCGGTATCCCCGTCGAGATCGTGGTCCGCGGAATCTGCGCGCTCAAGCCGGGCGTTCCCGGCCTCAGCGAAAACATCGAAGTACGTTCCATTCTCGGACGCTTCCTCGAACACTCGCGAATGTTCCATTTCCGCTCGGCCGACGAATTCTGGATCGGCAGCGCAGACATGATGCACCGCAACCTCGATCGCCGCGTCGAGGTCATGGTGCAGGTCAAGGACCCGAAACTGTCGAAGCAACTCGGTGACATCTTCGACTCCGCGCTCGATCCCCGAACTCGCTGCTGGGTACTGCATCCGGACGGGAGTTGGGTCGCTGCCCCCGAACGCGGTGAGGACGTACGTGAGCATCAACAGTCGTTGATGCGCAGCCGCACCGCCAGCGGGTCTTGACGGGCTCGGATCACACAATGAGCGACAAGCCGGTCAAAGCCAACATCTTTGCCGCAGGCGCGGTTCTGTGGCGGAAGGCTCCTCAGGATCCTTCCGCCATCGAGATCGCCGTCGTACATCGACCGAAGTACGACGACTGGTCATTCCCCAAAGGAAAGCTCGATCCCGGCGAGACCTTCTTGACCGCAGCAGTTCGGGAGGTCCGCGAAGAGACCTCGATCACCGGACGTTTCGGAAGGCACCTCGGTGGCGTGACGTACCCGATCCCGGGACATCGCAAACTCAAACGGGTCGAATACTGGTCGGCCGAAGCAGTGGACGGAGATTTCGGGCCGAATAGCGAAGTGGATGTTCTCTATTGGCTTCCGGTCACCGAGGTAGCCGATCATCTTTCCTACCCGATGGATCGAATGATTCTTCGCCGCTTCGTTTCCCTTCGGCCTGACACGAAAACGGTATTACTCGTCCGCCACGCAAAAGCTGGGAGCCGTAAGCGATACAAGGGCGACGACAATGTGCGTCCACTCGACGCCAAGGGCAAAGAGCAATCCGCCGCCTTGGTCGAACAGCTGAAAATCTTCGGAGCCGATTCGGTTTTCGCGGCTGACCGTACGCGCTGCATCGACACTGTGATGCCATTGGCGGAAGCATTGGGTGTCGAGATTTCGACGGAACCTCTTCTGACCGAAGAAGGTTACGAGGCCGATCCCGACGCCGCCAGGGCACGTGCGCTGCAGATCGCCGCGCTGGAGGGCACTCCCGTAATCTGCAGCCAAGGAGGCGTCATCCCCGATTTAATGCGCTGGTGGGCTGATACGGCCGGTATAACACTGCCCTCGGCGCGCAACCGTAAGGCGAGCACTTGGGTGCTCTCGTTCCTCGACGGCCGTCTCGTCGCCGCGGATCACCTCGACAGCCCGCTCCCCAAAGTCGCCAACTCCTGAGGGATTTGGACCAACCGACACTCAGCTCGATTCGGTAGTTTTGCAAAGCACTGAAACACAGGAGAATTCACACTTCTCCCAGACAGCAAAAAAGAGGTGCAGCCGCGGATCTGATCCGCGGCTGCACCTCTTTGTCTTACGGCATCGGGTTTTTCACCCGAACGCGACTACTTTGCGCGCTTGGCCGGAGCCTTCTTGGCCGGAGCCTTCTTGGCTGCGGTCTTGGCGGGAGCCTTCTTGGCCGGAGCCTTCTTGGCCGGAGCCTTGGCTGCGGTCTTGGCCGGAGCCTTCTTGGCGGGAGCCTTGGTGGCAACCGTCTTCTTGGCTGCGGTCTTGGCCGGAGCCTTCTTGGCGGGAGCCTTGGTGGCAACCGTCTTCTTGGCTGCGGTCTTGGCCGGAGCCTTCTTGGCGGGAGCCTTCGCGGCAACCGTCTTCTTGGCTGCGGTCTTGGCCGGAGCCTTCTTGGCCGGAGCCTTCTTGGCTGCGGTCTTCTTGGCAGCAGCCTTCTTGGCTGCAGCCTTGGTGGCCGGTGCTGCTACGCCACGCTTGACTGCCGGGCCGGTGGCCGGAAGCTTCTGTCCACCAGCGATAACAGCCTTGAACTGCGCACCCGGACGGAAAGCCGGAACCGACGTCGGCTTGACCTTGACGGTCTCGCCCGTACGCGGGTTGCGTGCAACACGTGCTGCACGACGACGCTGCTCGAAGACTCCGAAGCCGGTGATGGTCACGCTCTCGCCACGGTGGACGGCGCGGACGATGGTGTCCACGACGTGCTCCACTGCGTCGGTCGCTGTGCGCCTGTCCGAACCCAGCTTTTCAGTCAGAACATCGATGAGCTCTGCCTTGTTCATTGAAATTCCTCCGCTAATTGTGGTCCACCGTCGGACCGACTGAGAACCACGGTAAACCTGATAACGGCAAGAGTCTATGTGCCACGCCAATTCTCATTCAACGTGACTGCGAAATGGTGACCTATTTCTCTTCCCGCGCGGAGTTGCGGATTTCGGTTCAGCCCTGCGAAATTCGGGCTGGAAGGGTAGTCGGTTTCCATGAAGGCCTTGACTTTTCGAACTCGGAAATCGCGTCTACCTGCCGCAATGTCAGTCCGATGTCGTCGAGACCCTCCAGCAGACGCCACCGTGTGTAGTCGTCAATATTGAACGGCACCACCGTAGTTCCGGCGCTGACGGTCCGATTCTCGAGATCTACTGTCAATTCCAGTCCGGGCTGCTCTTCGAGCAACTTCCAGAGCAATTCGACGTCGCTCTGCTCGACCTGTGCCGCTACGAGACCGGCTTTTCCGGCGTTTCCGCGGAAGATGTCGGCGAACCGGGAAGCGATGACGACCCGAAATCCGAAGTCGGAGAGAGCCCACACGGCATGCTCACGCGAAGAACCCGTGCCGAAATCGGGACCGGCCACGAGGACACTTCCCTTGTCGTACGGAGCCAGATTGAGAATGAAGTTGGGGTCGGTACGCCAGCCTGCGAACAGCCCGTCCTCGAATCCGGTGCGCGTCACCCGTTTCAGGTACACGGCAGGGATGATCTGGTCGGTATCGACATTCGAGCGTCGCAGCGGGACGCCGATACCCTTGTGCGTGGTAAAGGATTCCATCGAAATTCTCCTCGAGATGGTAAGTGGGTCAGACCAGATCGGCCGGTGCCGAGAGCGTTCCGCGGACCGCCGTGGCAGCCGCGACGAGCGGGGAAACCAGATGGGTCCGGCCGCCTTTACCCTGTCGGCCTTCGAAATTCCGGTTGGACGTCGATGCCGAACGCTCGCCGGGAGCAAGCTGGTCAGGGTTCATTCCCAAGCACATCGAGCAACCGGCCTGGCGCCATTCAGCCCCTGCCGCTGTGAAGATTTCACCGAGACCTTCGCTTTCGGCTTGAGCCCGCACCCGCATCGAGCCGGGAACGATGAGCATCCGAACGCCCTCTGCCACATGGCGACCCTCGAGCACCTCCGCCACTGCGCGCAGGTCTTCGATGCGTCCGTTGGTGCACGAACCGACGAACACGGTGTCGACAGAAACATCCCGAAGCGGCATACCGGCGTCGAGACCCATGTAGGTGAGCGCCTTCTCGGCTGCCTGACGCTCGCTCTCGTCGACGATCAGTTCGGGATCAGGCACACGGTCGCCGAGCGGCGCACCCTGTCCCGGATTGGTTCCCCACGTGACGAAAGGCGTCAATGCGCTTGCGTCGATGTGAACCTCGTTGTCGAATTCCGCGCCCTCGTCGGTCTTGAGCAACTCCCACGCGGCGACGGCTTCGTCCCACTCTGCGCCGGACGGTGCATGCGGACGGCCCTTGATGAACTCGTAAGTGGTCTCGTCCGGTGCGATCATGCCCGCGCGGGCTCCGGCCTCGATCGACATGTTGCAGATGGTCATACGAGCTTCCATCGACAGTTTGCGAATGGCCTCGCCGCGGTACTCCAGTACGTAGCCCTGGCCGCCGCCGGTGCCGATCTTGGCGATGACTGCGAGGATCAAGTCCTTGCTCGTGACGCCGGGAGGCAGCTCGCCGTCGACCGTGATCGCCATGGTCTTGAAGGGGCGCAACGACAATGTCTGCGTTGCCATCACATGCTCGACCTCGCTGGTGCCGATTCCCATTGCGAGCGCACCGAATGCGCCGTGCGTCGACGTATGACTGTCGCCGCACACCACGGTGGTTCCGGGCTGCGTCAGGCCGAGCTGCGGTCCGACCACATGCACGATGCCTTGGTCGAGATCGCCCATGCGGTGCAAGCGAACTCCGAACTCCTCGCAATTTCGGCGCAAGGTGTCGACCTGAGTCTTGGACACAGGATCTGCGATCGGCTTGTCGATGTCGATCGTCGGAACGTTGTGGTCCTCGGTGGCAATCGTCAGGTCGGGACGGCGCAACTGGCGTCCCGCCAGGCGAAGTCCGTCGAATGCCTGGGGGCTCGTCACTTCGTGAACGAGGTGGAGATCGATGTAGATGAGGTCGGGATCCTGCCCCTCCCCTTTCACGACAACGTGGTCGTCCCACACCTTCTCGGCGAGAGTGCGTGCTTTCTGTGCCATGTCTTCCACCTCTGTACGTAGCCTCGCGTCGGCGGACTACGGGCTGGCCCGCCGCGCGTGAAGTAGGTCCCCAGCCTTCACAGCAGATGCAGACTGTCCCGAGGAAATGCGCTATCCCTCCAGGAAATGCGGTAGCATCCCACTATGCGAGAAACTGGTATCGACCTATGAGACAGCATAGCGGCATCGGCGTCCTGGACAAAGCAATGGGCGTGCTTCATGCAGTAGCTGAGGAACCGTGCAGCCTCACCGAACTCTGTGCACGAACCGGTTTGCCGCGCGCGACCGCCCATAGACTCGCCGTCGGTCTCGAAGTCCATCGACTCCTCACTCGCGACTCGGACGGTCAGTGGTGCCCAGGGCCCGGACTCGCCGAACTCGCTGCCACCGCTAATGATCCACTCATTGCTGCGGCCGGACTCATCCTCCCCCGCCTTCGCGAAATCACCGGCGAAAGCGTCCAGCTGTACCGTCGCGAAGGCACACAACGCATCTGCGTCGCGTCGATGGAACCACCGACCGGCCTGCGTGACACGGTGCTCGTCGGAGCCCGACTGCCGATGAACGCCGGATCCGGCGCCAAGGTCCTTCTCGCATGGGCAGATCCACAAACCCAACGGACCGTCCTCGCCGATGCGTCGTTCGGCGAACGAGTGCTCCTCGAGGTTCGCCGGCGCGGCTGGGCACAGAGCGCGGCCGAACGTGAGCCCGGTGTCGCCAGCGTCGCGGCTCCCGTCCGAGACTCGGCAGGCGCTGTCATTGCCGCGATTTCGGTCTCCGGCCCCATCGATCGGATGGGTAGACGACCGGGAGCCCGCTGGGCGGCGGACCTTCTCGCAGCTGCCGAAGCGCTCCACAAGCGTCTGTAATTCGTGACACAGTAAGGCCTTCAGATCCTCGAGCACGTAGGAGTACGACGCGACCATGGCAGGAAAGCAGCGTAGTCAGATCACGATGACCGAGGCCGAAATCTCGAGCTTCGTCGAAAAGAGCCGTACGGCAACGATGGCGACGTTGAGCGCCGACGGAATGCCTCACCTGATCGCGATGTGGTTCGCGATAGTCGACGGCGAAATCTGGTTCGAGACCAAAGCCAAGTCGCAGAAGGCCGTCAACCTTCGCCGGGACGCCCGTATGTCCGTCCTGATCGAAGACGGTCAGACGTACGACACGCTCCGAGGAGTCTCAATGGAGGGTACCGGGGTCATCGTCGAAGATCCGGAAGCCCTCTTCGCTGTGGGAATCAGCGTCTGGGAGCGATACACGGGCCCGTACACCGACGATCTCCGCCCGGCCGTCGACGCGATGCTCCACAAGCGCGTCGCGATACGGTTCGTTCCCGATCGAACTCGTTCGTGGGATCACCGCAAGCTCGGGATGCCTGCGATGCCTCTTTCCGGCTCTACCGCACCGCCGCCGCAGCCCTGAGATTCGTGAGCGGAAAAATCACGAGCAATCGAATTCGGGCCGGCGTAGTTTCACCAACAGGCCCAACAACAAGGAGTGAGCATATGAGCGATCTCGACAGCAACACCCCGTCCGAACCCGAATCCCAATCGGAGGAAACCAAACGAAAGTTCCGTGAGGCCCTCGAACGGAAGAATCATCAGAACGCCAAATCGACCGACCATCGCGACGGACAGTCCAAGGTCCACAACACGCATGGCCCGGCCGATCACAAGCGAGAGTTCCGCCGTAAGAGCGGATAACCGATCGCGGACAACAGAGTGAGATGACGATCACCCCCAGTCGAATTCGACTGGGGGTGATCGTTTTTCGCATCGCCGGAAACATTTCCCGCACATACGAAAAGACCCCCCGATCAATGATCGGAGGGTCTTTCCTTTGTAGCCCCGACGGGATTCGAACCCGCGCTACCGCCTTGAGAGGGCGGCGTCCTAGGCCGCTAGACGACGGGGCCAGGACACGCTTTTAAACGTGGTATTTCAGTCTTGCTCTTGGATGCTCAGCAAGCTTAGCTTGTCTGAGTCCGGCCACAAAATCGACCGGATTTCCGCTGGGGTACCAGGACTCGAACCTAGAATGGCGGTACCAGAAACCGCTGTGTTGCCAATTACACCATACCCCAAGGTCTTGCTCACCAGCCTTGCCCGATCCGCTTCGCTGTTGTGCTCGGCGGCTCGTCTCCGGCCGAAAAGAAGATTACCAGTACCCCTGCCCCAAATACCAAATCGTATGGTCACAGGAGGTTTTTGCTTCATTTTCGGCCGGAAGACCGTCCGATCTAGGCGGTTACCGCTGCCCTACCGGCGCGCAACCGAGCGAGGGAGACCTCACGACCGAGCAATTCCATCGACTCGTACAGCGGAGGGCTGATGTGAGAGCCCGTGATCGCGACCCGAACCGGAGCGAAGGCCTTACGCGGTTTGAGCTCCAGATCCTCGATGAGGGCCTTCTTGAGTGCTTCCTCGATACTGGCCGCCGACCACTCTGAGATGGCATCGAGCGCCGCAAGAGACGCGTCCAGAACCGGACCGGCATCTTCCTTCAGGTTCTTTGCCGCCGCGGCCGGATCGAGAGCAAACGACGCCTCGTCGACGAACAGGAATTTCAGCAGATCCCACGCGTCGGATAGGACGACGATGCGCGTCTGCACGAGGTCCGCCGCAACAGTGAACGTCGCTTCGTCGACGTCGGCGCCGATGTGTCCGTGCTCCACCAGGAACGACTTCAGACGACCGGCGAAGTCGGCCGGCTCGAGCAGACGAATGTGCTCGGCATTGATCGCGTCGGCCTTCTTCTGGTCGAAGCGGGCAGGATTGGAGTTGACCTTGGAGACGTCGAAGGCCGCAACCATCTCGTCGAGCGAGAAGACATCGTGATCGTCGGCGATGCTCCACCCGAGCAGAGCCAAGTAGTTCAGCAATCCCTCGGGAATGAAGCCCCGATCGCGGTGGATGAAGAGGTTGGACTCGGGATCGCGCTTGGAAAGCTTCTTGTTGCCCTGACCCATCACGAAAGGCAAGTGCCCGAACGACGGTGTGAAATCGGCGACACCGATACGAATCAATGCCTCGTACAACGCGAGCTGACGCGGAGTCGAGGACAGCAGATCTTCGCCGCGCAGTACATGGGTGATCTTCATCAACGCGTCGTCGACCGGGTTGACCAAGGTGTACAGCGGAATGCCGTTGCCGCGAGTCAGCGCGAAGTCCGGAACGGTGCCTGCCTTGAACGTGGTCTCGCCCCGCACCAGGTCGTTCCAGGTCAGATCGTGATCGGGCATCCGGAGGCGGACGACGGGCTTGCGCCCCTCGGCGATGTAGGCAGCGCGCTGCTCGTCGCTGAGCTCGCGATCGAAGTTGTCGTATCCGAGCTTCGGATCGCGTCCGGCCGCCTTGTGTCGCGCTTCGACCTCCTCGTTGGTCGAGTAGGACTCGTAGGCCTCGCCCGCGGCCAGCAACTTGGCAACAACGTCGAGATGCAGGTCGCGACGCTCGGACTGGCGATACGGTGCGTGCGGCCCACCGACCTCCGGGCCTTCGTCCCAATTGAGCCCCAACCAGCGGAGGGCGTCGAGGATGGCCTGGTAGGACTCTTCACTGTCGCGCTGCGCATCGGTGTCTTCGATACGGAACACGAATGTGCCGCCGTGGTGTCGTGCGAATGCCCAGTTGAACAAGGCGGTGCGCACCAAACCCACGTGCGGGGTTCCGGTGGGTGACGGACAGAAACGGACGCGTACTTCACTGTTGGTCATGGCTCACTTGGCTCGGCGATGATGGATGGTCGTACTACAGGTTAGTCCGGCAGCGCTTCCTCCATCCGGCCGATCACTTACCCGGCAGGACGTTGATGCGTGTCATGTCGCCGTCGTAGTAGGCCAGCAGTCGCTTGTCCATGACCTTTCGCCACAGCGGCGGCACCCACGCGCAGACGATCATGACTGCGTAACCCGCTGGAAGTTGCGGCGCTTCGGCCGCACTTCGCAGGCTCTGGTACCGCAGACGCGGATTCGCGTGATGGTCGCTGTGACGCTGAAGTTGATAGAGGAACAGATTGCTGACGACGTGGTCGCTGTTCCAGCTGTCCTCGGGCGAGCACCGGACGTACGAGCCGTCAGGCCGCTTCACACGTAGCAAGCCGTAGTGCTCGAGATAGTTGGCGGTCTCGAGGAACGTGAAGCCTGCAATTGCCTGAACGGCGAGCCACGGCGCAATTTCCCAGCCGAACGCGGCGATCAGACTGCCGAACAGAACCACACTCATCGCCCACGCGTTCAGGATGTTGTTGCGGTAACTCCACGTCCGTCTCCCCTGACGCCTCAGACGAGCGCTTTCGATCCGCCATCCCGAGCGCAGGCCGCCGATGACGCTGCGAGGCAAGAAGAACCAGAAGTTTTCCTTGTACCGCGAGCTGGCCGGATCCTCCGGCGTCGCGACGCGGACGTGGTGACCATGGTTGTGTTCGACGTAGAAATGGCCGTAGAAGGACTGCGCGAGCGCTACTTTCGCGAGCCACTTCTCGAGCTTCTCACTCTTGTGCCCCAATTCATGCGCCGCGTTGATCCCCACACCGGCAACCACGCCGGCAGTCATCGCGAGCGCGAACTTCTCCCCCGCCGCCATCGGCGCGTTCACCCAACACCACGCGACGAACACCAGCCCGACGTATTGGAGGGGCAGGAACAAGTACGTGCACCAGCGGTAGAAACGATCCTCTTGCAATTCAGGGATCGCTTCGTCCGGTGGGCTGTTACCGTCCTCGCCCGCCAGGAGATCGATCAGGGGAATGACGATGACGATCAGCCACGCCCCGATGGCCCAGAAGAGCCCGAGACTGAATTTGTCGACCAGGAACCACGCAGCGAACGGGCTGAGAGGAACCAGCAAACCCAGTGGCCACAGGTAGCGCTTCTTGTCTCGCCACACCGGCCGCTGCCCGTTCCGCGCTTGCCCTGCCGCTGTCCGGGAGGCTTCCGCGAAGGTCGTCATGTATCACCACGTTTCTGCGCAATCCACTCGATTGCCCCATCGGCTTCTATCCAGTTATCGGTCACCCTACTGCTCAGCGTTACATTTCAGGGAATTTGGTCTGTTACGGGCCGCGACAGCAAACCGTGGGGCGAACTCTCCCAACCTGGCCAAATCCGACATAACGCCAGGAGGATCAGAAGCGAAGCTTCGCCTGGGTCATGAAACCCGCAGGTCAGTCCCGGAGCCTGATTTCTTCGAGTCGGTAGGCAATCCCGATCACCCCAATGGCGATAGTTACCATCTTGCAACTTTTCTGCGACAGACACCTCTCGACCTCACACCACGACGGAGGCCCCATCCGGTTGGATGGGGCCTCCGTAGTCGCGTGACTGAACGAACCGGGTCAGGATCAGCTCTTGGCGGTCACCGGGTTCGTGAGAGTGCCGATCCCCGAGACCGTGACCGACACGGAATCGCCGTCGACGATCGGGCCTACTCCGGCGGGGGTGCCGGTGAGGATGACGTCGCCAGGCAAGAGAGTCATCACCGCCGAGATCCACTCGATGATCTTCGGAATGTCGTGGAGGAGAAAAGCCGTGCTGCTGTCCTGCTTGACCTGACCGTTCACCTCGGTCTTGATGTCGACGTCGGACGCATCCAGACTGGTTTCGATCCAGGGGCCGAGTGGGCAGAAAGTGTCGTGGCCCTTCGCGCGCGTCCACTGCCCGTCGTGACGCTGATGATCTCGCGCCGACACGTCGTTGGCGATCGTGTAACCGAGGACCACGCTCAACGCCTTCGCCGCCGGAACGTCCTTGCACGGTTGACCGATGACGACCGCGAGTTCACCCTCGAAGTGCACCTCGTTCGAGGTGGGAGGCAAGACGATCGGGGCACCCGGGCCAACTATGGACGTGTTGGGCTTGAGGAAGATCACGGGGTCCGCGGGAGCCTCTCCGCCCATCTCCGCGATGTGATCTGCATAATTCTTGCCGATGCAGATCACCTTGCTGGCGAGAATCGGAGCCAGCAGACGGACATCGGCGAGCGGCCAACTTCGGCCGGTAAATGTGGGGTTCCCGAACGGGTGCTCCGCAATTTCCTTGGCGACGAGGGCATCCTCTTCACCTTCGATACTGACGAACGCAACACCATCGGGACTGGCAATTCGACCAAGACGCATGCCGGCCAGTCTATCGGGGTGCCGGAAACGACTGACGCGCGCAAGCCGAAAGGCTCACGCGCGTCAATCTCGTGAAAGAATTCCTTACAGCGCTGCAGTGATCCGGTCGCCGATCTCCGTTGTGGAGATGGGACCTTCGCCGCGGGTAGCCAGGTCGGCAGCGACCACAGCCTCGACCCGAGCGGCGTCGTCCTCGCGTCCGAGATGGCGAAGAAGCAGTGCGGCCGAGAGGATCGCGGCGGTGGGATCAGCGATTCCCTTGCCGGCGATGTCCGGAGCACTGCCGTGAACGGGCTCGAACATCGACGGGTTGGTACCCGAGGCATCGATGTTTCCGCTTGCGGCCAAACCGATGCCACCGGTTACGGCGCCGGCGAGGTCGGTGATGATGTCACCGAAGAGGTTGTCCGTGACGATCACGTCGAAGCGCGACGGGTCGGTGACCATGTAGATCGTGGCCGCGTCGATGTGGCAGTACGCGGTTTCGACGTCCGGGAACTCGGCACCGACGGTCTCGATTGCACGCGTCCAGATTGCGCCCGCGTTGGAGAGCACGTTGGTCTTGTGAATCAAGGTGAGGTGCTTGGACCGGGTCTGCGCCAAGGCAAATGCGTAACGCACCACGCGCTCGGCACCGAACCAGGTATTGATCGACACCTCGGTTGCGATCTCGTGATCGGTGCCGACGCGGATCGCTCCACCGTTTCCGGTGTACGGACCCTCGGTGCCTTCACGAACCACGACGAAGTCGATCTCCGGCTGCGCCGCCAACGGCGACAGCGCACCCGGATACAGCTGTGCGGGGCGAAGATTCACGTGATGATCGAGCTGGAAGCGCATGTTCAGCAGCAGACCACGCTCGAGGATGCCGGGTGCGACGATCCGCGGATCACCGATGGCGCCCAACAGAATTGCGTCGTGCTGACGAATCTGGTCCAGCTCGTCCGCCGGGAGCAACTCGCCGGTGGCGTTGTAGCGACGGGCACCGAGATCGTATTCGGTGGTTTCCAGATCCGGAACCAACTTGCCGAGCACCTTGAGCGCCTCGGCAGTGACCTCGACGCCGATTCCGTCACCCGGAATGACCGCAAGCTTCATGGAGTCCTCATCTCAGTAGAACTGTGCGCCTTTATCAACCGCGGGCGGTTGATAAAGGCGCACAGCAAAAACAATCAGGAAAGGTCGACCTGGGCGACGCGAGCGTCGAGCTGCGAGACGATTGCCTCGACCTCGGCGTCACCGACGACGCGATCGACGCGCAAGATGACAGTTGCGCCTTCGCCTTCGGCATCCTGGCTCAGTGCTGCTGCGAGGATGTCGACGCCCGCGTTTCCGAGGACGGTGCCGAGGACACCGAGAACGCCCGGGCGATCGCTGTAGTGAACGACGATGTTGTGGCCCTCGGCGCGCAGGTCGAAGCTGCGTCCGTTGATGTTGACGATCTTCTCGACCTGCTGCAGACCGGTGAGTGCGCCCGTGACCGACGTGACCGTGCCGTCGGCGGCAACTGCACGCACCTCGACCGCGCTGCGGTGAGCAAGAGCCTCCGAGTGCTTCTCGACCGACACGGTCACGCCGCGCTGCTCGGCCAGTGCCGGAGCGTTGACGAACGTGACAGCCTCATCGCTGCTGGCGGAGAACACGCCGCGCAGTGCAGCCAGGCCGAGGATGTCGACGGTTTCGGCAGACAGCTCGCCGGTGGCGACAACCTGCACGGTCTGCACAGCTTCGGGCGACAACGTCGCAGCGAGGAGACCGAGCTTGCGGACGAGCTCGAGCCACGGAGCAACTTCTTCGCCCACGGGGCCGCCGGAGACGTTGACAGCCTCGGGAACGAATTCGCCTGCCAGAGCGAGGAGAACACTCTTGGCCACGTCGATACCTGCGCGGTCCTGAGCCTCGGACGTCGATGCTCCGAGGTGCGGGGTGACAACGACGTTGTCGAGCTCGAAAAGCTTGGAATCGGTGCACGGCTCGGTGCTGAACACGTCGAGACCGGCGCCTCGGACCTTGCCGGAGACGAGTGCGTCGTAGAGCGCATCTTCGTCGATCAGACCACCGCGAGCGGCGTTGACGATGATGACGCCGTCCTTGGCCTTGGCGAGGCGCTCGGCGTTGATCAGGCCGGCCGTTTCCTTGGTCTTGGGCAGGTGCACGGAGATGAAGTCGGCACGCTCGACGAGCTCGTCGATGGTGACCAGTTCGATGCCGAGCTGCGCTGCGCGCGCTGCGGGCAGGTAGGGGTCGTACGCGATGATCGTGGTCTCGAACGCAGCGAGACGCTGCGCGAAGAGCTGGCCGATGCGGCCGAGTCCGACGACTCCGACGGTCTTGCCGAGGATCTCGACACCGTTGAACTTGCTTCGCTTCCAGGTGTTCTCACGCAGAGTCTTGTCTGCTGCGGGAATCTGGCGAGCGGTCGACATGAGGAGCGCGACAGCGTGCTCGGCAGCGGAGTGAATGTTGGAGGTCGGTGCGTTGACGACCATCACGCCGCGCTCGGTGGCTGCGGGGATCTCGACGTTGTCCAGGCCGACACCGGCGCGGCCGATGATCTTCAGCTTGGTGCCGGCAGCCAGAACCTCGGCGTCGACGGTAGTGGCGGAACGGACGAGAATCGCGTCGGCCTCGGGTACCGCGGCGAGCAGCGCCGGGCGGTCGGGTCCGTCGACCCAACGCACCTCCACACCGTCACCGAGCGCCTCGACTGTGGACGGCGCGAGCTTGTCGGCGATCAGAACAACGGGACGGCCAGGCTGGCTCACGTGCAAACTCCCTGATTAGGTGGGTGTGAAGGTGGTTTAACCACCGATAGTTTAGTGCGCGCTCACTTGGAATCCACAACGCGGTAGGCAATACCACATAGTGGACACTTTCGCGGGCAAATTCTCGACGGAATATGAATCCGGACTCAGACGACCCGGAAAACGACTCCGGCCCAATGCCGCGCTGGTTCAACGTAATTGAACCGGCGCGGCATCAGGCCAGTGGAGACGTGGAGCGTGAAACTGCGAATTACGCGGTTTCGGTGATCGGACGATCGACCCAGCTCATCAGGTCGCGCAGCTTCTTGCCGGTGACCTCGATGGGGTGCTCGGCGTTGGCCTTGCGCAGGCCCTCGAGCTCGGTGTTGCCGTTCTCGACGTTGGCAACCAGACGACGGGTGAACTCGCCGGACTGGATGTCGGCCAGGATCGCCTTCATGCGCTCCTTGGTGTCGGCGTCGATGACGCGCGGGCCGGAGAGGTATCCACCGAACTCAGCGGTGTCGGACACCGAGTAGTTCATGCGGGCGATGCCACCCTCGTACATGAGGTCGACGATGAGCTTGAGCTCGTGCAGAACCTCGAAGTACGCCATCTCGGGTGCGTAGCCGGCCTCGACCATGACCTCGAAACCGGTCTTGACCAGTTCCTCGGTGCCGCCGCAGAGCACGGCCTGCTCGCCGAAGAGGTCCGTCTCGGTCTCTTCCTTGAACGTGGTCTTGATGACGCCTGCGCGGGTTCCGCCGATGCCCTTGGCGTAGGACAGAGCAAGAGCCTGGCCTTCACCCTTGGGATCCTGGTCGATGGCGATGAGCGCGGGAACGCCCTTGCCGTCGACGAACTGACGACGCACCAGGTGGCCGGGGCCCTTGGGGGCGACCATGCCGACGGTGACGAACTCCGGAGCCTTGATCAGGTCGAAGTGAATGTTCAGGCCGTGACCGAAGAACAGCGCGTCGCCGTCCTTGAGGTTCGGCTCGATGTCATTGGTGAAAATGCTCGCCTGAGCGGTGTCAGGTGCGAGCACCATGATGACGTCGGCCCACTCGGAAACCTCTGCCGGCGTACCGACCGTCAGCCCCTGCTCTTCAGCCTTCTCACGCGACTTCGAGCCTTCCTTGAGGCCGATGCGCACATCGACGCCCGAGTCACGCAGGCTCAGCGAATGGGCGTGGCCCTGGCTTCCGTAGCCGATCACAGCAACCTTGCGGCCCTGAATGATCGACAGATCGGCATCGTCGTCGTAGAACATCTCGACTGCCACAGTTCTCAACCTCTCCTTGGATTTTTACGTGTCTAAAAGTACTAGCGGGTGGCCGTGATCGACTTCGGCCCTCGACCGACTGCCACGACCCCGGACTGAACGATCTCCCGGATACCGTACGGATCAAGCATCCGCAGCAGTGCATCCAGCTTGGACCGAGTACCGGTCGCCTCGATGGTGACGGACTCCGGAGAGACGTCGATCACCTTGGCGCGGAACAGGTTCACCGTTTCGATGACCTGCGTGCGCACGCTTGCATCAGCGCGCACCTTGATGAGCACGAGCTCGCGAGCGACGGATGCTTCACCGTCCTGCTCGACGATCTTGATGACGTTGATCAGCTTGTTGAGCTGCTTCGTCACCTGCTCGAGAGGGAACTCGTCGACCGTGACGACGATGGTCATACGTGAGATCTCGGGGATCTCGGTTCCGCCCACCGCAAGGGATTCGATGTTGAATCCGCGGCGGGAGAAAAGTGCGGAGACGCGAGCCAGCACGCCTGGCTTGTCCTCGACGAGAACACTGAGGGTGTGACTGGTGCTCACTTCTGATCCTCCCCTGTGCCCGCGGCGGGTCCGGCTTGCTCGCGTGACATGGCTTCGTGGATGACGGCGGGCTCGGCAACTGCCTCGTCGTCGTCGAACAGCGGCCGGATGCCCCGGGCCGCCATGATTTCGTCGTTGCTCGTTCCGGCAGCGACCATCGGCCACACCTGTGCGTCGGCAGTGACGATGAAGTCGATCACGACAGGCTTGTCGTTGATGGACTGCGCCTCACGGATCGCAGCCTCGACATCTTCTTCACGCTCGACACGAATTCCGTGGCAGCCCAATGCTTCTGCGAGCTTCACAAAGTCCGGGATGCGGATGGCGCCGTGCGTTCCGAGGTTGGTGTTGGAGTAGCGCTCTTCGTAGAAGAGTGTCTGCCACTGACGCACCATGCCGAGGTTGCCGTTGTTGATGAGGGCAACCTTGATCGGGATACCTTCGAGGGCACAGGTTGCGAGTTCCTGATTGGTCATCTGGAAGCAGCCGTCGCCGTCGATCGCCCACACCTCGGTGTCGGGCATGCCCATCTTGGCACCCATGGCTGCGGGAACCGCGTACCCCATGGTGCCGAGTCCGCCCGAGTTGAGCCACGTGCGCGGCTTCTCGTAACCGACGAACTGCGCGGCCCACATCTGATGCTGACCGACGCCGGCGCAGTAGATGGCATCCGGTCCGGCGAGCTTGCCGACGGTCTGGATCACGTACTCCGGGCTCAGCTGACCGTCGGTGGGACGGTCGTAGCTCAGCGGGTACGTACGACGGATGTCGTTCAGGTACGCCCACCACTCCGAGAGATCGAACGTGGTGCCCGTGGCCATGTCGGCGCGAATCGCCTCGATGAGTTCGGTGATGACCTCTTTGCAGTCGCCCACGATCGGAACGTCCGCGTAGCGGTTCTTGCCGATCTCGGCCGGATCGATGTCGGCGTGGATGACCTTGGCATCGGGCGCGAAGGAATCCAGCTGACCCGTGACGCGGTCGTCGAAACGCGCACCGAGGGTGATCAGGAGATCGCTGCGCTGCAGAGCGGCGACCGCAGCAACGGTGCCGTGCATTCCCGGCATACCGCAGTTGAGGTCGTGGCTGTCCGGGAACGCGCCGCGGGCCATCAGCGTGGTGACGACGGGGATACCGGTCAGCTCGGCCAATTCGAGCAGCTCCGGCGAGGAGTCGGACTTGATGACGCCGCCACCGACGTACAGAACCGGCGACTTGGCGTCGGCGATCAGACGTGCAGCTTCACGAACCTGCTTGCCGTGCGGCTTGGTCACCGGGCGGTAGCCCGGCAGACGCATCTCCGGCGGCCACGAGAACGTGGTCTGCGACTGCAGGATGTCCTTGGGGATATCGACCAGGACGGCGCCGGGGCGACCGCTGGCCGCGAGGTAGAAGGCCTCGGCCATGATGCGCGGGATGTCGATCGCGTCGGTGATCAGGAAGTTGTGCTTGGTGACCGGCATGGTGATGCCTGAGATGTCGGCTTCCTGGAAGCCGTCGGTACCGATCAGCGAGCGCGCCACCTGTCCGGTGATCGCCACGATCGGAACGGAGTCCATCTGCGCGTCGGCCAGTGGCGTGACCAGGTTGGTCGCACCGGGACCCGAGGTAGCCATGCAGACGCCGACCTTGCCGGTCGCCTGGGCGTAACCGGTGGCAGCGTGGCCTGCACCCTGCTCGTGGCGCACGAGCACGTGGCGAACCTTGACCGAATCGAAGAGTGGGTCGTAAACCGGGAGCACGGCACCGCCGGGAATGCCGAATACCGTGTCGACCTCGAGCTCTTCGAGGGCTCGAACCACAGACTGCGCGCCGGTTACCCGCTCAGGCGGGAGCTGGCGACGGTTGGCCGTCTGGGTTGCGGCAGCCGCGGTTGTCGGGCTCGGTGTCCCTGACTTGCGCGGCGTGGGTTGAGGCCGTGCTGTTGGTGCGCTCACTGGGAAATCCTCTGATTCTGGCTCCGGGCAACAAAAAACCCCCGTCAGCATCTGCTGAGCGAGGGTGGCGCGTCGTTATCTGGTGAGTTGAAAAATCGACTCAGGCGACGACGCGCCGGCCGATTACGAGCAACTCATTCTGTTTCACGCACTCGACAGTAGAGGCGCTAGTCGCGAACGGCAAACTTGGTGAGTCGACCGTCCCAGAATCTGAGATACATCGGCTGCAATGCGAAGATGTAGAGGTGTCAACTTCGCAGCAGCCCGTGCCACCGGCTCAATCATCCCACACGCCGAAACCACTTCGGCACGTCATCCGCATTTCGCAGCTCGCTTACATGGCGTGCGCGTTCCTTCTGTTCGCGGTCAGCTTCCCGATTTTCGGGTGGCCCGTCGCCTTCAGCTGGTTGCTGATCCTTCCGATCATCGCCGTCTATCTCGTCGCGCGACTGCGCACCACCGTCAGCCCTGACGGCCTCGAGGTCCGCTCGACGTTCTCCAAGCGCACCCTCGCCTGGGACGACGTCAAGGGTTTCCGCTTCCCGAAGCGGAGTTGGGCGCGCGCGGAACTCACCGACGGAACCGAGGTGACCCTGCCTGCGGTCAGCTTCGTCAGGCTTCCCGAGATCGCGATCGCCAGCGGCGGCCGCATCACCGATCCCTATGCATCTGCCGCAGAAGCCTTCGCCGCCAAGGAAGAAGCAGCTGCAGAAGCAGAAGCAGAATCCGAGCTCGCCGAGAACACACAGGACCAGCCCGAAGAGAAGCGCCCGTAGCACGCGAGTAGCGTTGAAAGGCCCTCGCTTCTATTTGAGTGGACCAGCAACGATCACATAAGGAACACGCCCATGCCCCCGTTGAGGTCACGCACCACCACCATCGGACGTAATGCTGCCGGAGCCCGATCCCTGTGGCGCGCCACAGGAATGACGGATTCCGACTTCGGAAAGCCGATCGTCGCCGTAGCGAACTCGTACACCCAGTTCGTACCCGGCCACGTGCATCTCAAGAACGTGGGCGAGATCGTTGCCGAGGCCATCAGTGCGGCCGGCGGCGTCGCTCGTGAGTTCCACACCATCGCAGTCGACGACGGCATCGCAATGGGCCACGGCGGAATGCTCTACTCGCTCCCGAGCCGCGAGATCATCGCCGACTCGGTCGAGTACATGGCAAACGCCCACACAGCCGACGCACTGGTGTGTATCTCCAACTGCGACAAGATCACTCCCGGCATGCTCAACGCTGCAATGCGCCTCAACATCCCGACCGTCTTCGTCTCCGGTGGTCCGATGGAGGCCGGTAAAGCAGTGGTCGTCGGCGGCGTGGCCCAAGCCCCCACCGACCTCATCACCGCGATCTCCGCCTCTGCCAACGATGCCGTGTCGGACGAAGGCCTCGACGAGGTCGAGCGCAGCGCGTGCCCGACATGCGGGTCCTGCTCCGGAATGTTCACCGCCAATTCCATGAACTGCCTGACGGAGGCCCTCGGCCTCGCATTGCCGGGCAACGGCTCCACGCTGGCAACTCACAAGGCTCGTCACGCACTCTTCTCTCGTGCGGGCACCACCGTGGTCGAGGCTGCCCTCAAGTACTACCGCGACGGCGACGAGTCGGTGCTGCCACGCAACATCGCGACCCCGGCAGCGTTCCGCAACGCGATGGCTCTCGACGTCGCCATGGGCGGTTCCACCAACACCGTCCTGCACACGCTGGCTGCGGCGCAGGAAGGCGAGGTCGACTTCGACCTCGACACCATCGACGCGATCAGCCGAAAGGTTCCGTGCCTGTCCAAGGTCTCTCCCAACTCGGACTACCACATGGAAGACGTCCACCGCGCCGGCGGAATCCCCGCCCTGCTCGGTGAGCTTCGCCGCGGCGGACTCCTCGAAACCGACGTGTCCACCGTGCACACCAAGAGCTTCGACCAGTGGCTCGACGACTGGGACATCCGCTCCGGCAAGGCAACCGACGAGGCAATCGAACTCTTCCACGCGGCTCCCGGCGGCGTGCGCACCATCGAACCGTTCTCCACGGACAACCGTTGGTCTGCCCTCGACACCGATGCGGCCGGCGGCTGTATCCGCGACGTCGAGAACGCCTACACCGTCGAAGGCGGCTTGGTTGTCCTGCGCGGCAACATCGCACTCGACGGCGCAATCCTCAAGACGGCCGGCATCGACGAGGAACTGTTCTCCTTCCAGGGCCCGGCGCTCGTCGTCGAATCCCAAGAAGAAGCCGTCTCGGTCATCTTGCAGAAGAAGATCAAGGCCGGCGACGTTCTCGTCGTGCGCTACGAAGGCCCCAAGGGCGGCCCCGGCATGCAGGAAATGCTGCACCCCACTGCCTTCCTCAAGGGCGCAGGCCTCGGTAAGGAATGCGCACTGATCACCGACGGTCGTTTCTCGGGCGGAACTTCCGGGCTGTCCATCGGTCACATCTCCCCCGAGGCTGCTGCAGGCGGAATCATCGGTCTCGTCCAGAACGGCGATCAGGTTCGCATCGACGTCGCCTCGCGCACGCTCGAGATCCTGGTCGACGACGACGTCCTCGCCGAGCGACGCGCGAAGATGGAGGCCTCGGAGCGCCCGTGGCAGCCGGTCGATCGTCAGCGCACCGTGACGACAGCACTGCGCGCCTACGCCGCTCTGGCAACGTCCGCCGACAAGGGCGCGGTTCGCTACGTTCCGTAAGTTCTGCCACGAATCGAAAAAGATCCCCGGCCGCCTTTCGGCCGGGGATCTTTTCTGTAAGCGTGCGTGCGGCTCGAGACGCGCGTAGCCGATGTGACAGTCACACAAGGTTTTCGGGCAGTCGGACGTGCGGCAACCAACTCAGCTCCACGAGAATGCTCGCCAACGGGCCACGGCAGAGGGTCGACAGAGTCGGGTTCATGTCACCTCGGAGAAGAACGCGGGACCGACTGCGTCCGAACACGCCATACTTCCTCCGGTGCTGTATGAGCTTGAACCACAACCCAATCCGACCATCCCGTCGCCGACACACTCTGCCACGACGCGTGATCGACGCTCGATCGGATCCAGGTACGCGGTGGTCCTCTCGCCTGTCGCCCCGTACGGGTGAAATGGGACGTGCCGGCACAGCGACAGTGCAACTCATCGACAGCAAGACCGACCGACAGGTACCGAATAGTCGGGCGACACGCGGAGCACCAACGGAACGATATGAGCTATCAGACATTTCAGACCGAATCGCGCGTCCGGCTCGTGAGCGAATTCACTTGGACGTAGGGTTTCAGACACCAGCTGATCAATTCAGATACATGAGGGGGGATGACTTTCAGTCAGGTGATCATTTCGGTCAGTTCGAGCGAGCCGACTTGCACACGGCGCTCACCAGTGGTTCCCTCATCAGGTCGCTGAGACGCACATCACAACGACGACAGTCAGCCACCGCCCGTCACCCACAAGGTCGACGGGAAACAACCAAGGAGCAATACATGCCCGGAGTCGGCATATGGCGCACCAAATCCGTCGAGCAATCGATCGCGGACACCGACGAGCCTGAGACAAAGCTCAAGAAGGAACTGACCGCGAAGGACCTCACGGTATTCGGAGTCGCCGTCGTCATCGGCGCAGGCATCTTCACGCTGACTGCTCGAACCGCAGGCAATGTCGCAGGACCCTCCATTTCACTGGCATTCGTTCTCGCTGCCATCGCCTGTGGCCTCGCCGCGCTGTGTTACGCGGAGTTCGCCTCCACCGTCCCCGTCGCAGGCAGCGCATACACGTTCTCCTACGCCACGTTCGGGGAGTTCGCCGCCTGGATCATCGGCTGGGACCTCATTCTCGAGTTCGCTCTCGCCTCCGCCGTCGTCGGCAAGGGCTGGTCGCTGTACCTCGGCAACGTCATCGGGGCCAGCGGAAGCACCACCGCCCACATCGGTTCGATCAGCTTCGACTGGGGCGCTCTGCTCATCATCGGCGCGATCACGCTGATCCTCGCGATCGGCACCAAGGTTTCCTCGCGAGTCTCCGCGATCATCACCGCGATCAAGATCGCAGTAGTCCTGCTCGTCATCGTCGTGGGCGCGTTCTACATCAAGAAGGAGAACTACTCCCCCTTCATCCCGCCGTCCGAAGGAACCGAGAGTTCTGCAAGCGGAATCCATCAGACCTTGTTCTCCTGGCTGACCGGCGCAGGCGGAAGTAGCTACGGCGCTTACGGATTGCTCGCAGCCGCCAGCCTCGTGTTCTTTGCCTTCATCGGTTTCGACGTCGTCGCCACCACCGCCGAGGAAACCAAGAACCCGCAGAAGTCGTTGCCGCGAGGAATCTTCGGCTCGCTCGCCATCGTCACGGTTCTCTACGTTGCCGTCACACTCGTACTGACCGGCATGGTCAAGTACACCGAACTCAAGGACGGCAGTCCGTTGGTCGGCGATTCCAGCGCCACCCTCGCAACCGCATTCGAGGCCAACGGCATTGGTTGGGCACAAACCGCCATCAACTTCGGTGGCCTGGCCGGCCTCACGACAGTTGTCATGGTCATGATGCTCGGCCAGACCCGCGTCCTCTTCGCCATGTCCCGTGACGGCCTCATGCCGCGCAGCCTGGCCAAGACCAACGCCAAGGGCATCCCGATGCGCATCACGTTGATCGTCGGTGGCATCGTTGCCGTCCTGGCAGCGTTCTTCCCCATGGGCACGCTCGAAGAGATGGTCAACATCGGAACGCTGTTCGCCTTCGTCCTGGTTTGTGTCGGTGTCATCGTCCTTCGCCGCACCCGCCCCGACCTGCCGCGCGGATTCCGCGTCCCGCTGGTGCCGTTCGTTCCGATCGTCGCCGTGCTCGCCTGCGGTTGGCTGATGCTCAACCTCTCGGTCGAGACCTGGATCCGGTTCCTCGTCTGGATGGCCATCGGTGTGCTCGTGTACTTCGCCTACGGTCACCGCAAGTCGGTCCTCGGTCGCAAGCTCAAGGACGGAACGGCCATCCCGTCCGCGAACGCCGACCCGGTACTCGTCAAGGACTGATCCTTCACAAACGAACCGCCGCTCTCCGATTCGGAGAGCGGCGGTTCGTTTGTTCGACGGCGCGAGTTTCAGATGAGCGGATTGGCACCGTTCAGGAAGATCCAGGTGCAGACGCCGGCAGCGATACCGAGGATCAAAACCACGAGCGATCCGATAAACGGACGAGTTGCCCAGCCACGACGACCGTCGAGCGCAATACGACCTGGTCCCGTCAAAATGATGACGCCCGCACAGATTCCGAGCAGCATCTCGTACTCGGTCCCGGCCGGGGCGAAGTACTCCAGGCCGGGTGCGCTCGCCTGACGCAGCGCCCACGCATTGATCATCACCGCCAGAACCGACGCTGCCGCAACGGGAGTCAGCAACCCGAGGATCAGGAGGGCGCCACCTGCGACTTCACCGACGGCGCCGAGTATCGCCATCCACTTCGCCTGCTGGAACCCGGCGTCCGCCAGCATCGACTCGAACCCGTTCAGCCCCGGCCCGTTCCAGATACCGGTCAACTTCTGCAGACCGTGCACCAACGCAGTTCCACCGACGGCCAATCGCAGTGCAAGCAACCCGAGGTCGAGAGTGCCTCGGCCCCGCGGAGACTCAGTTGTACCTGCCACGGCTTCGGCGGTGGGGACGGCGGCGATCGGAGCGTCGTACGCCGTCTCACGCTCGAGAGCCACGGTCGGCTGATCCGCGCCAGGTGCTCGGTATGTCGGTATCTGTTCGGTCAGGGAGTTGGCGTTCGTGGAACCGAAATCGAGATCGTCGTCGGTCCGCGGCAACGGATTCTTGGCGCTCACCGTCGGAAATTGTTCGGTGGGCGAATCATACGGACTGGACACATTGCCCGTCGGCTTGTCCGCATCCGACAACTCGCTGGGATCTTTTCGCTCGTCAGTCACGTAGGTGAGCCTATGACCGATTCACGAACTCGACGGGGAACCTTGGTCCGGCGTGGCGGCATCTGCCGTGCATTACGTAACGTCTTGGGCATGACTACGGGTAGGCATGCAGCGCTGGGCGCACTGGCGCTGGTGCTCGGGACATCGTTGCTCGCAGGTTGCGCCGACTTCGACGAATCGACTGCCTCGCCGTTCACACCCGAACCGACCAACCAGGCCAGCGCGGAAGTGCAGCCGGAGAACCCGCCGCCGTCGACCACGCCGCCGGCGCCGCGGACCGGCCCCCTCGGACCGTGTCAGGATGCCGACACCGCCGTGATCGCAACCTGTCTCGACACCACGGGTGGGCTCGTCACACTCCCGGACGGGAACTCCGGACTGGTTGCCGAACGGCGGACCGGCCGGATCATGCAGGTAGCTCCCAACACGACACCGGTCGAGGTAGCCAAGATCGACGTCGACGGCAGCGGTGACGGCGGCCTGCTCGACATCGCACTCTCCCCCACGTTTGTCGAAGACAACCTGATCTATGCCTACGTCACCACCGGAACGGACAACCGGGTGGTCCGCATCGCTCCGGGTGACACCGCCAAGGAAGTACTCGGTGGAATCCCGCGCGGCGCGAGCGGCAACGGCGGGTCACTGGAGTTCGCGGCCCCGGACCAGCTCATGGTTCTGACAGGCGATACCGGAAACCCCGCGGTTGCTCAGGATCCCGCCTCGTTGGCGGGGAAACTCTTGCGGGTCCGATCGCTGACACCCAACGCTGCGCCGCCTCGCCCGGAAGTTGTTCTGTCCGGAATCGGAAACGGCGGCGGCGTGTGCGTCGATCCGGGAATCGCGACGTGGGTCACGGACCGAACCACTCTCGAGGATCGCCTCCAACGCGTCGGCGCCGACGGCACGGTGACATCCCCCGCGTGGACGTGGCCCGACCGACCCGGAGTCGGCGGGTGCATCGCGGCGCAGGGAGTGGTAGCTGTCGCGCTGGGGGCCGGCAAAGCGATCTCGGCGCTGGCCGCAGATCCAGGAACAGGTGCCGTCACGACCGCGCCGTCGGCAGTGGCGAAAGACACGTACGGCCAGCTGGGCGGTTTGGCACTCGGATCCGACGGTTTGATGTGGGCGAGCACGATAAACAAAACCGCGGGCGAGCCGGGTCCGAACGACGACAAGGTGGTCAAGATCCCGATGCCGAGTGGCAGCGGCGGGATCGACTGAGCCGCCATGTCTGTTCGGTCACGGATCCCGTGACCGAACATGCACAGATGCGTACTCTTTTGTTAGCGGGGCTAAACACCACGCATTTGCCAGGACCGGTTGGCCCAACCACGACAAAGGAGTCGGTATGAAGGCAATCCAGTACACGAGAATCGGCGCAGAACCCGAACTCACGGAGATTCCCAAACCCGAGCCCGGTCCAGGTGAAGTGCTCCTGGAAGTCACCGCTGCCGGCGTCTGCCACTCGGACGACTTCATCATGAGCCTGCCCGAGGAGCAGTACACCTACGGCCTTCCTCTCACGCTCGGCCACGAGGGCGCCGGCCGGGTCGCCGCCGTCGGCGAGGGCGTCGAAGGGCTCGACATCGGAACCAATGTCGTCGTCTACGGCCCCTGGGGCTGTGGCAGCTGTTGGCACTGCTCGCAAGGACTCGAAAACTACTGTTCTCGAGCAAAAGAACTCGGCATCAATCCTCCTGGTCTCGGTGCACCCGGCGCGTTGGCCGAATTCATGATCGTCGATTCACCTCGCCACCTCGTCCCGATCGGCGACCTCGATCCGGTCAAGACGGTGCCGCTGACCGACGCCGGTCTGACTCCGTATCACGCGATCAAGCGTTCACTGCCGAAACTTCGCGGTGGCTCGTACGCCGTCGTCATCGGTACCGGCGGTCTCGGCCATGTCGCCATCCAACTCCTCCGCCACCTCTCGGCAGCAACCGTCATCGCACTCGACGTGAGCGCGGACAAGCTCGAACTGGCAACCAAGGTAGGCGCTCACGAAGTGGTTCTGTCCGACAAGGACGCGGCCGAGAACGTCCGCAGGATCACCGGAAGTCAGGGCGCCGCACTGGTTCTCGACTTCGTCGGCTATCAGCCCACCATCGACACCGCGATGGCTGTCGCCGGCGTCGGATCGGACGTCACGATCGTCGGGATCGGCGACGGGCAGGCCCATGCCAAAGTCGGGTTCTTCCAAAGTCCTTACGAGGCTTCGGTGACAGTTCCGTACTGGGGTGCCCGCAACGAGCTGATCGAATTGATCGACCTGGCGCACGCCGGCATCTTCGACATCGCGGTGGAGACCTTCAGTCTCGACAACGGCGCCGAAGCGTATCGACGACTGGCCGCCGGAACGCTCAGCGGCCGCGCGGTTGTGGTCCCTGGTCTGTAGACCGACAGCGGCAAAACGACAGCGAAAAACACTGATGCCCGGCCGAATTCGATTCGGCCGGGCATCAGTGTCAGAAATTCAGTGTGCGCTAGCTGCACGCCTCGATGACAAGTTCCTTCACACGAGCCGCGTCTGCCTGTCCACGAGTGGCCTTCATGACGTCGCCGACGATCTTTCCGGCGGCCTGCACCTTGCCACTGCGAATCTTGTCCGCGATGTCGGGGTTCGCTGCGAGCGCTTCGTCGACGGCTGCCTTGAGCTTGGTTTCGTCACGTTCGACGACCAACTCCGGGTGGGCTGCGACAACCTGCTCCGGGTCACCCTCGCCGTCGAGGACGTGATCGACGACCTGGCGAGCCACTTTGTTGTTGAGCTTGCCGCTGTCGATGAGAGCTACGACCTGGGCAACCTGCGCCGGGGTGATCGGCAGAGCGCCGAGTTCGACGCCACGGGTGTTCGCCTGCTGTGACAGGTAGGACAGCCACCAGGAGCGCGCTGCCTCGGGCGAAGCACCGGCCTCGGTGGTCGCGATCACCAGATCGATGGCACCGGCGTTGACGAGGTCGCGCATGACTTCGTCGGAGATTCCCCAGTCCTTCTGGATCCGCGCACGGCGAATCCAGGGAAGCTCCGGCAAGGTACCGCGCAGTTCTTCGACCCACTCGGCGCTCGGAGCGACGGGCTCGAGATCCGGTTCCGGGAAGTAGCGGTAGTCCTCGGCCGTCTCCTTCCGGCGTCCCGCGGCGGTGGTGCCGTCGCCTTCCTGGAAATGGCGGGTCTCCTGGATGACCTCGCCGCCGGCGTCGAGAACTGCTGCCTGACGGCGCATTTCGTAGCGAACTGCGACCTCGACGCTCTTGAGGGAGTTGACGTTCTTGGTCTCGGTGCGGGTCCCCAGTTCGGTGGAACCGATCGGCATGAGGGAGATGTTGGCGTCGCAGCGCATCGATCCCTGATCCATGCGGACGTCGGAGACGTCGAGGGACTTCAGCAGATCACGAAGCGCCGTGACATACGCGCGAGCAACCTCGGGGGCGCGCTCACCGGCACCGTGGATGGTCTTGGTGACGATCTCCACCAAGGGAACGCCCGCACGGTTGTAGTCGAGCAGCGAATGGCTGGCACCGTGGATACGACCGGTAGCGCCACCCACGTGGAGGGACTTACCGGTGTCCTCCTCCATGTGGGCGCGCTCGATCTCGACGCGCCACGTCGTGCCGTCGTCGAGGATCACGTCGAGGTAACCCTCGGTTGCGATCGGCTCGTCGTACTGGGAGATCTGGTAGTTCTTCGGCTGATCCGGGTAGAAGTAGTTCTTGCGTGCGAATCGGCCCCACGGCGTGATGGAGCAGTTGAGCGCAAGGCCGATCCGGATCGCGGACTCGACAGCGGCTGCGTTCACCACCGGCAACGAACCGGGCATGCCCAGACAGACCGGGCACACCTGGGTATTGGGTTCGGCACCGAACTCGGTGGGGCACGGGCAGAACATCTTGGTCGCGGTGCCGAGTTCTACGTGCACCTCCATACCCATCACAGGCTCGTACTTGGTCAGTACTTCGTCGTAATCGAGGATGTCGGGCGCATCGACAGCAGTCATGGTGATCAGTTTATGCGTCTGCGGCTCAGCCGAAGAATGCGGCTGCCTCCTCGTAGCGCTCCTTGGGCACCGTCTTGAGTTTGCGGGTCGCCTCGGCGAGCGGAACGAGGTCGATGGACGTTCCGTGCAACGCGACCATCTGACCGAAATCTCCGCGGTGAGCTGCGTCGGTGGCATGAACGCCGAAGCGAGTGGCGAGGATGCGGTCGTGCGGCGTCGGGGTGCCACCGCGCTGAATGTGCCCGAGGACGGTGGTGCGAACTTCCTTGCCGATCCGGCGCTCGATCTCGTTTCCGAGCTGCTGCGCGACACCGGTGAAGATCTTGTGGCCGAACTCGTCTATGCCACCTTCGCGCAGGGTCATCGACGCGGGATCGGGCATCGCACCTTCAGCCACGACGCAGATGAAGTGGGAGTCGCCACGCTGGAAGCGCTTCTTGACCATCGCGCACACCTCGTCGACGTCGAACGGCTGTTCCGGAACCAGAGTCAGGTGTGCCCCCGACGCCAGTCCGGCCTGCAGCGCGATCCAGCCCGCATGCCGGCCCATGACCTCGACGAGCATGACGCGCTGGTGCGATTCGGCGGTTGTGTGGAGCCTGTCGATGGCGTCGGTGGCGACAGCCAAGGCGGTGTCGAAACCGAAAGTCACGTCAGTGCAATCGATGTCGTTGTCGATCGTCTTGGGCACACCGATCACGGGTACGCCGCTCTCGGAAAGCCAACTGGCCGCGGTGAGAGTGCCTTCGCCGCCGATCGGGATCAGGACGTCGATCCCGTTGTCGTCGAGAGTCTGCTTGATCTGATCGAGGCCCGCACGGAGTTTGTCGGGGTTCACGCGAGCGGTGCCGAGGATCGTGCCACCGCGGGTGAGGATGCGGTTGATGCGGTCATCGGAGTCGAGCGGGACCTTGCGGTCCTCGAGCAATCCTCGCCAGCCGTCCCGGAATCCGACCACGGTACTGCCGTAACGACCGGCCGACGTACGTACAACGGCGCGGATGACCGCGTTCAAGCCCGGGCAGTCGCCGCCGCCCGTGAGGATTCCGATTCGCATAGTGCAGCACCTCTCGTGACCGGATTGTGGATCTTGGTGTCCATCTTCCCCCAGTCACCGTATTGCCGCAGGATAGCGGCGTTGCCGAGCCGCAACGCCGCGCCGCACGGGGCCACTAACCCGGCGTGACGAGCCCGCTTTCGTACGCCAACACGACTGCCTGGGCGCGATCGCGCAGATCGAGCTTCGACAGCACCTTCCCGACATGGGTCTTGACGGTCTGCTCGGCGACGAACAGCCGCTCGGCGATCTCGACGTTGGACAATCCGCGGGCGATCAGTTCGAGGACCTCGCGCTCACGCGGGGTCAGGGCGTCCAGCGCTGCGGGCCGTGCGCGCGGGGCCGCCCGCCGGCTGGTCACATCGGCAATCAGACGCCGAGTCACCGTCGGCGCCAGCAAGGCCTGCCCTTCGGCAACGACGCGTACCGCCCGAATCAGTTCCTCAGCCGGTGCGTCCTTGAGCATGAACCCGCTCGCTCCGACGCTCAGGGCCTCGTAGACGTAGTCGTCGATGTCGAAAGTGGTGAGCATGAGGACTCGCACCGGCGGTTCCCATCCGGCGGACAGAATCTGGCGGGCAGCGTCGAGTCCGTTCATCTCGGGCATGCGAACATCCATCAAGACCACATCCGGACGCAATCGCGCGACCTCGGCGACGGCGATCTTGCCGTCCGGCGCATCGCCGATCACGCTGATGTCGGGCTGGGCGGAGAGTAGGGCTCCGAACCCTTGTCGAACCATCGCCTGGTCGTCTGCGATGAATACTGTGATGGGCACTCGGACAGCCTAGGCGGGCATCGACGGCAACTCGGCCCGGACCTCGAACCCTCCGTCCTCGCGCCGGTTTGCCAACAGCATGCCGCCCACCGCCGAAGCCCGCTCACGCATTCCGCGGATTCCGTTGCCACCAGTGGTTTCCGACGCCGAGTGCTGATTGCCACCCAATGGCGAAGGTCCGTTGTTCACGAGCGCGCTCACCGATTGCGGACCGAAGGCCACGGCGACCTCGATGGGTCCGCCTGGCGAATGCCTGGCCGCGTTGGTGATCGACTCCTGAATGATCCGGTAGAGCGCAAGGCCCGTGGATTCCGAGACCGACGCTCGATCGCCGTCGACTCGCCACGATACCGGCAAACCGGCACGGGTACTGCCGAGCAACAGTTCGTCCAACTGGTCGACGCCCGGTTGTGGAGCCGTCACCACGGTGTCCCCGTCGCTGCGCAGGACTCCGAGGAGGCCGCGGATCTCGTTGAGCGCTGCTCGCCCTGTCTCACTTATCGATTCGAATTCGGTTCGGATCTCCGGAGTGACTGCATCGAGTCCGTACGGCGCACTCTGAGCTTGCACGACCACCATCGACATGTGGTGGGCCACGATGTCGTGCAAGTCGCGGGCGATCCGCGCCTTCTCCTCGAGGATCGTGCGTCGAGTGCGTTCGAGTTCACTGACTTCCTCCTGCTTGGCCAACTGGCGGCGCGAGAGGACCAACCAGCGGATCAACAGGCAGAAGACGACCAGGGCACTCAGCCCGACAGCCCAACCGGCGCCGTCGCTTCCCGGGGCGTTGCCGAGGAAGAGCAGCACCGTGGCGATCCAGGCGACACCGACAACCTGAATGGGCGCCCGCAGACTCACTGCGGCCAGCAACGACATCAGCACGATGATGTGGACGACCTGCCACGGGTAGTCGTAACCGGGAGTGTTGTCGAACACCAACGGGATGATCAACGCCGAGACCGCCGACACCGCCCACCCCAACGGAGCGTTGATCCGGATCAGGACGAACGGAAATGCAGCCAAGGCGGCGACGAAGGGCATGATCGGCGGCGAAACATGATGCGTCAGTTGCAGTGTCGGCCAGGCAATCGAATAGAGGATCAGAGTGATCGCTACGATGACGATGTTCCAGAACTGACCGCGGGCCACGAAACTGGTTGCCCGACGAACTTTCTCCGAATGAACGACCGCCCCGTCGAGGCCGGACAGCATCGACCCGGCGGTGGCGTATGTCGGCGCGGGCACATCCGGTGCACCCTTGTTCTTCCTACGGACCTTGATCACTCGTCAAGCCTATGAAGGCGAACCCCGAAAGTCCTCATACTGCAGAGTGAGATCCCCCTACCTCCGAGGTATCACAGGGGAGGGAATTCTCACCCGAATGCGCGTCGGAGAACCCCTCCACAGAGCGATGACCGCCAGGATTGTCCGTTCATAGCGTGAACGGCATGCGGATCACACGGGTGAAAGACATCTCTCGAAGCGCCGGCACCTGGGCGGCCCTGGCGCTGGCTGCAACGGCAGCGATCACGGTCACTGCCGGAGCGGGCGGAGCCCAGTCGCCGCGCACCGAGAATTCGAACGCATCCAGGGCGATCGCCACCGTGACTACTGCGGATGCCGCTGACGCTGCGACCAGCATCCCGGCGGACTTTGCGGCATTCGCCGGTTACACCCCCGCCGTCGTCGACGGATACCTCGCCAATCCCCACGGCGACTGCTCGTCGCCGGTCCCACTTCCCGACGAATTCGACTCGGCCTGCAAAGCGCACGATCTCGGCTACGACCTACTCCGCTACGCGCATTCGCACGGAACGGAACTGGGGCCGTGGGCACGTCAGGTCCTCGACGGTCAGCTCGACCAGCGAATGCATGCCGCGTGTGAAGACCGCACGTCCTTTCTCTCACGAGGGTATTGCTTCGCGATGGCCGATGTAGCCGTCACGGCTGTGAACGGAAACTCCTGGCGCCAAAGCTATCTGACGCCGGTCGCGGAATCGGGATTCGGTTACGGCACGGCCGGTGTTCTGGCAGTCTCCGCCTTCGGCTTCACCCTGATGCGATCGCGGCGCCTCGACCCGTCGAACGAGTTCTCCTACTCCCCGAAAGCGATTGCAGCATGAGCGTTCTGAATGCGTCACGGACCCCCGTCCTCGCCCGAGTCGGGGCGCTCGCACTCCCCCGCGTGTCCACGAGCGTCGCCGTGGCAGCGATGTCCGCCATCTCGCTGGCTCCCGGACTCCTGCCGCGATCAGCCGTACTACAAGGGGTGTTCAGCGGTCTGCTCGTCGCGGCCGGACTACTGGCGACGTGGGCGTTCTCCGCGGTAGCCCGTCGGCTCGTCCCCGACCGGGTCAAGGCCCGATTCGACGAACGTCATTGGCGCATCACCGCGTTCGGGTTGTCGACTGCCGGCACCGCAGTTGCGATGTTCGCCGCCGCCGGTTGGCAGAACTCGTTGCGAGCGGCGATGGGCGCACCGTCTGCCGGACTTCTCCACTGGGCGGAGGCGGGTTGCATTGCAGCACTGACCGCACTTGGTCTCTGGGGCATCGGGATCGGAATTTCGAAGGCGCTGCGGTGGATGGGTTTCGCGCGGAGCGTCGGCGCACTGGTCATGGGTGTTCTCGGGGTGCAGTTGGTAGTCGGTCCCGTCGTGTGGAACGGCCTCGCCGATTCGTTCGACAAGTCCAACGCGTACATCGACACTGCTCTGACACAGCCACTTTCGGCCTCCGCGACAGGCAGCCCCGAATCTCTCATCTCGTGGACGTCGATGGGGGCGGAGGGACGCAAATTCGTCGCAGCAGGCGAAGACTCGGTGCGTGTCTACGCCGGTTTGGATTCGGCACCCGACACTGCATCACGTGCCGCTCTCGCGGTGAGCGAACTCGATCGCGTCGGCGGCTTTGCCCGCAACAGCGTCGTAGTGGCCGTTCCGACCGGATCGGGGTGGATCGACACGCATGCAGTCGACGGTATCGAGCAACGGTTCGGCGGCGACGTCGCAATAGTCGGGCAGCAATACTCCGACGCACCCAGTTGGGCGACATTCCTGTTCAGCCGCGACGACGCCGAAGAATCGGCAACCGCTCTGTTCACCGCCGTCGGCAGCCACATTGCCGCTATGCCCGCCGAGGATCGACCGGACCTGTTCCTCTACGGACAGAGCCTCGGCGCCGTCGGCGGCAGCGCCGCACTGACCGAGGCTTTGTCCGAGGGCAGTCCCACCACCGCGTGCGACGTGTTGTGGGCCGGTCCCCCGGCCGGCGCGACACGAACGGACGGCGCAACCGTCCTCGCGAACACTTCCGACCCGGTGGTGTGGTGGTCGCCTGCCCTCGCGACACAGAAACCGGATCTGAGCCGTGCCGTGCAAGATGCACCGATCCCGCAGTGGATCCCGGGTGTCATGTTCTTGCAGACCACGGTCGACATGCTCGGTTCGCTCGGTGTCCCCGCCGGTCACGGCCATCGCTACGGAACCGATCAGGGGACGGCCCTGAGAACTTGCTCCTGAAACTGCTGTGCGCCTTTATTAACCGCGGGGGGTTGATAAAGGCGCACAGCAAACAGGTCAGACTGCAGTCGCGATCGGGCCGCGAGCTGCTTCGTAGGCCGCACCGACACGGTAGAGGCGCTCGTCAGCCATGGCGGGCGCCATGATCTGCAAGCCCACCGGCAGGTTGTCGTCCGCGGACAGGCCCGAGGGCACCGACATCGCGCAGTGTCCGGCCAGGTTGGTCGGCAACGTGCACAGGTCCGAGAGGTACATGGCCAACGGATCGCCGACCTTCTCCCCCAACTTCCACGGCGTGAACGGGCTGGTCGGCGAGACCAGTACGTCCACCTTCTCGTAGGCCTTGTCGAAATCGCGCGCGATGAGCGTACGAACCTTGAGCGCCGAACCGTAGTAGGCGTCGTAGTAGCCCGAGGACAGTGCGTAGGTGCCGATCATGATGCGGCGCTTGACCTCCGGACCGAAACCGGCAGCGCGGGTTGCCGCCATGACCTGGTCGGCACTCATGTTGCCGTCGTCGACACGCAGTCCGTAGCGCATGGCGTCGAAGCGAGCCAGGTTGGACGAGACCTCACTGGGCAGCACCAGGTAGTACGACGCGAGCGCATGCTCGAAGCTCGGGCACGAAACCTCGACAACTTCGGCGCCCAAAGCCTTGAGTTGCTCGACAGCAGCGTCGAAGGAAGCGATGACGCCGGGCTGGTAGCTGTCGGAGTGAAGTTCCTTGACCACACCGACTTTGACGCCGCGCAGGTCGCCGGCTGCACCTTCACGTGCCGCAGCGACCACCGGACGCACGGGGGCGTCGATGGACGTGGAGTCACGCGGATCGTGCCCGGCGATGACCTCGTGCAGCAGAGCGGTGTCGAGCACGGTGCGGCCACAGGGACCGCCCTGATCGAGCGAGGACGCGCACGCGACGAGTCCGAAGCGTGAGACAGTTCCGTACGTCGGCTTGGTTCCGACCGTCGCGGTGACCGCAGCGGGCTGACGGATCGAACCGCCGGTGTCAGTGCCGATGGCCAGCGGGGCCTGACGGGACGCGAGCGCCGCTGCGCTACCGCCGCCCGAGCCACCGGGGATGCGGGTGACGTCCCACGGGTTACGCGTCGGGCCGAAGGCCGAGTTCTCGGTCGAAGAGCCCATCGCGAACTCGTCGAGGTTCGTCTTGCCGAGGATCGGGATGCCGGCAGCGCGCAGCTTGGAGGTCAGAGTCGCGTCGTACGGCGCGACCCAGCCTTCGAGAATTTTCGACGCACAGGTGGTCGGCATGTCCGTCGTGGTGAAGATGTCCTTCAACGCGATCGGAACGCCGGCGAGTGCCGAAGCTGGTTCGTTTCCGCCTGCGAGCGAGTTGTCCACTGCTGCGGCGGCTTCGAGAGCCTGTTCGCCTGCAACGTGCAGGAAGGCGTGGTACTCGGTGTCGACGGCCGCGATGCGGTCGAGATGCGCCTGCGTGACCTCTACGGAGGACACCTCACGCGAGTGGATCTTGCCGGCAAGCTCAGCGGCGTCCAGCGTGGTCAGATCGGTCATTCGCCCTCTCCAAGGATCTGCGGAACCGCAAAGCGATCCTGTTCGACTGCGGGTGCTCCGGACAATGCCTGCTCGGGGGTCAACCCGGGCACGATCACGTCGGGGCGCGTCACGTTGGTGACGGCATTGGGATTCGCCATGGGCGGGACGTCGTCGGCCGCAACCTCGGTGACCACCTTGACGTGGTTGAGAATCGAATCCAACTGACCGGCGAACTCGTCGAGTTCGGCATCGGACAGGGCGAGTCTGGACAGCCGCGCGAGGTGCGCGACCTCGTCACGGGAGATGGCAGGCACCGCGGGGCCCCTTTCGGAAGAGGACGTGAACATTGCCGGTCCAGCCTAGTTGCTCGCCGCGACAGACCTGTAAGCACGCCCGCTGTATCGAACGACGAGCACGCTCACTGTGTCGATCGCCACGCCGAAAGCCCGCAGTGTGTTTCGCTCGTGTGACAAGCATGTGCATCTGGCGTGACGCCGCCGCGGCGCCCACCATCGCAGGTTGGGCAAGTGCAAAGATGAGTCAGGCCCGGGTCGACGTGATCCGGGCGAGAACCGATCAGCGAAAGGCACGCACGTGTCGTACCTGCTTCGCGTCCAACTGCCCGATCGACCAGGCAGCCTCGGCGCGCTCGCCGTAGCTCTCGGATCCGTGGGCGCAGACATCCTCTCCCTCGACGTCGTGGAACGAGGTGACGGTTTTGCCATCGACGACCTCGTGGTCGACGTCGAACCGGGCGCGCTGCCCGACACCTTGATCACCGCTGCCGAGCATCTACCGGACGTGCTGGTCGATTCGATCCGCCCCTACGCCGGGATTCTCGACACTCACCGTGAGCTCGAACTCATAGATTCCGTTGCGACGGCCCGAAACGATCGACTACAGGTCCTCGTCGACGGCGCGCCGCGTGTACTGCGAGTCGGCTGGTGCGTCGTCGCGGACATCGGCAAGCACGGTGCGTACCGCGTCGTCGGTAGCGCCGGCGCGCCGGAAACCCACGCCACCGACATTCCGTGGATGCCACTGGACAAGCCCACCGCCCTCGACGGCGAGGCCGACTGGGTTCCGGACGTATGGCGCGACATGAACACCAGCCTCGCTGCCGCACCTCTCGGCTCCGGCAATCGAGTCCTCATGCTCGGTCGTCCCGGTGGGCCCGAATTCCGCCCTTCGGAGATAGCCCGCCTCGGCTACCTCGCAGGAATCGTGGCGACGGTACTGGGTTGACCAGGCTGGCTGATCAGGCCAGGCCGCGAACCATGACGGTCAGTTCCATACCGCGAATCGGCTCCCACGCCCGCTCGGGATCGGGGACGAAACCGTTGCGGTCGTAGATACGACGGGCATCGACCATCTCGGGCTGCGTCGAGATGACCACCGAGTGATCGCCGCGGTCGTAGGCTTCGGCGATCACTGCGCGAACCAATGCGGTTCCGGCGCCCGATCCCCGAGCTTGCGGCGAGACTGCGAGCATGCGGAACTCGAGTTCGCCCTTCTGCGCAACATCCGCGAAGGGCGTGCCGGGTTCTGCGATCGTCAACGAGCCCACGACTTCGTCACCGAGAACCGCAACCAGCACCCGGCCCTGCTCCACCCGAGTTGCGGTGTCTCGCAGGCGCTCCGCGTACGGCGATCCGCCGGCGACAAATCCGCCACCCACGTACGACTGCACAGTCAGCTCCCCGACGGTCTCGAACTCAGCCGGTAGAACTTCACGAATCTCGATCATGGCGTCACTATCGCACCCAGCACACCAATCTCAGAAATCGGACAAAGTCACTCTGGTTCGTCCAAATCGGTGGGAGCGACCGCATCCGGGCCATCTTCGAGCAACCGCCGAAAGCCGTCTTCGTCGAGCACCGGCACACCCAATTCGACCGCCTTGTCGTGCTTGGAACCGGGTGCTTCACCGACGACGACAAACGCAGTCTTCTTCGAGACCGACCCTGCCGCCTTGCCGCCGCGCACCAGAATCGCTTCCTTCGCCTGATCACGTGAGTAGGTCTCGAGCGAACCGGTGACGACGATCGAGAGGCCCTCGAGATTGCGCGGAATCGAATCGTCGCGTTCGTCCTCCATGCGTACTCCGGCCGACGCCCACTTGTCGACGATCTGCTGGTGCCAGTCGACGGAGAACCACTCCACGACGGCGGCGGCGATAGTCGATCCGACGCCGTCGACTGCAGCCAACTCGTCGACCGAGGCTTCCCGAATGCGTTGCAGCGAGCCGAATTCGCCGGCCAACGCCCTCGCGGCAGTGGGGCCGACGTGCCGAATCGACAGTGCCACAAGCACTCTCCACAGCGGCTTGTCCTTGGCCGAATCCAGGTTGGCCAGCAAGCGTTTTCCGTTGGCGGACAGGGATCCCGCATTGGTGCGGAAGATCGGAACTTCGATCAGTTTCTCGGCGTCGAGTGAGAAAAGATCGCCCTCGTCGCCGATGACCTTCGCCTCCAACAGCCCGGTCGCGGCCTCGTAACCGAGCACCTCGATGTCGAATGCACCGCGCCCCGAGACGTGGAACACGCGCTCGCGCAACTGCGCCGGGCAGTACTGCTGATTGGGGCATCGCACGTCGACGTCGCTCTCTTTCGCGGGTGCCAACAACGTGCCGCACTCGGGACAATGCGTCGGCATGACGAACTCGCGCTCGGTACCGTCACGAACGTCTGCCACGGGACCGAGAACCTCGGGGATGACGTCTCCGGCCTTGCGCAACACCACGGTGTCGCCGATCAGCACACCCTTGCGCTTGACCTCCGAGCCGTTGTGCAGCGTGGCCAAGGACACAGTGGAACCCGCCACCGTGACGGGTTCCATGTACGCGAACGGCGTCACACGACCCGTACGTCCGACACTGACCCGGATGTCGAGGAGCTTGGTCGTGACCTCTTCCGGCGGGTACTTGTACGCGATAGCCCACCGTGGTGCGCGCGACGTGGTGCCCAGACGTCGATGTAACGACATCTCGTCTACCTTGACCACCAATCCGTCGATCTCGTGCTCGACGTCGTGGCGGTGCTCTCCCCAGTACTTCATCTTCTCGACCACGGCGTCGGCGCCGACCACCCGTGAGGTGTGCGTGGACACCGGCAGACCCCAGGCGGCGAGGGCCACGTAGGCGTCGTACTGCGAGGCCGGCTCGAAACCTTCCATGCGCCCGAACCCGTGGCAGATCATTCCGAGGCGGCGACGCGCGGTGACGGCAGGATTCTTCTGACGCAGGGAGCCCGCCGCGGAGTTGCGCGGATTGGCGAACGGCGCCTTCCCCTCCTCCACCAGGGAGGCATTGAGTGCTGCGAAGTCCTCGAGGCGGAAGAACACCTCGCCACGCACCTCGAGCAGGCTCGGAATCGGGTACTCGTCCGTGGCGGTAAGGCGCTCCGGGATGTCGTTGATCGTCAGAGCGTTGAGCGTGACCAGCTCGCCCGTACGACCGTCACCGCGGGTTGCGGCACGAACGAGTTTGCCGTTCTCGTAGACGAGATTGAGGGCGACACCATCGATTTTCACTTCACAGAGATAGTGCAGTTCCGGCCCGGTTTCCTGCTCTACCTTGGCGATCCATGCTCGGAGCTCCGACTCGTCGAAGACGTTGTCGAGGCTGAGCATCCGCTCGAGGTGGTCGACGGACGTGAAGTCCGTCGCGAATCCGCCACCGACGAGTTGCGTCGGAGAGTCGGGAGTTCGCAGATCCGGGTACTGCTCTTCGAGAGCATTGAGCTGCCCGAGCAATGTGTCGAATGCACCGTCCGAAATGACGGGCGCATCACGAACGTAGTAGCGGAACTGATGCTGGCGTACCTCTTCGGCCAGCTCCGTCCACTGCTCGCGCGCCTCGTTGGGCGCTGGCTGCATTGCATCCGCGGTTTCAGTCACAGCTAGAAGATTATCGGTTCACACCGACACACCACACGACTCCACATCTGAACGCACACACTAGAACGCCGACGGATCGTCCACCAATGCCTTGCCGACGTCTGTACACAGCCGAAGGGCGGCACGAGCCCAGTCGAGGTTCGCACCCGAAAGACCGCAACGCGGAGTGACCGCGACCTGGGTCTGCAGGAGTTCACGAGAGAAGCAGAGACGATCTACCAGTGTGACGGCGGGCATCGCACACTCTTTCCACGTCACCGGCTTTTCCGGCTCCACGGACGGAACCAGACCGAGCGCCAATTCCTTGCCGGCGTCGAACAACTGGCCGATACCGTCGAGATCGCGTGAGCCGATGAGCGACATGTCGAAGCTCACGCCGAACGCCTGGCTTCGCCTCAGTAGATCCCACGGCATGTCTGTGCCGCAACTGTGGACGATTGTGGGCAGTCCGCAACCGCTGATCGTCGAGTCGAGTACGGCGAGTGCCTCGGGTTCCGGCAGTGCCGGAACGCTCTCCATCTTGGTGCGCCCAGGCAGCGAACCGGCCAGAACTGCCGCGATCTGCGGCTCGTCCAACTGAATCACCACTGCGGCGCCGGTGCGGCGAGTGACCTCGGCCGCATGACGCGCGAGACCCTCACCGAGTGATTCTGCGACGTCGCGGAGCGCACCGCGGTCGACGAGAACTCGCGAACCGTTTGCGACTTCGATCTCGGCGCCGAGTGTCAGCGGGCCGGCGACTTGGAGCTTGACGACGTGGTCTTCGCCGACCAAGCGCGCTGACTCCCAGGCTTCCTCGAGCGCGTCGAGATCCTGATTCAGAAAGTCCTCGGCTCGCTTCGCGACATTGCCCCTCCGAGGCACGACTCGATAGGCACGGGTCGAGGCGTCGAGGTTGATATCGACCAGAATTGCCCCCGCCCGGCCGACCATGTCAGCGCCGAGTCCGCGGCTCGGCAACTCCACCAGATGCGGGAAACCACCCAGCTCGCCGAGGATGGTTGCGGCACTTTCGCGGGCATCCGTGCCCGGCCAGGATCCGATTCCGGTGACGAGACCACCGATGGAAACCTGCTGCGTCACAGTGTGTTCGGCTCGGATTCGGTACCCGAGATGGTGCCACTGCCGAGGACCTGGTCACCCAGTTCGCGGTCGGGGCGATACAACACGACGGCCTGTCCCTTTGCGACGCCGGTCAGTGGTTCGCGCAACGAGATCGAGATACCGCCGCTTGAAGTACCGTCGTCGACGGCCTCCGCAACGGCCTGCGCCAGTCCACCGTGCGCACGAACCTGCACCATGCATTCGACGGGGCCCTCCGGCGCCTGGCCCGAGGTCCAGATCGCACGCTGCGCCGAGATGGCCCAGACGTCGAGATTCTTGGCCGAACCCACTCGGACCGTTCCGGTTTCGGGCTCGATCGCGGTCACGTACCGCGGACGGCCGTCACCCGCCGGACCTTCGACGCCGAGACCCTTGCGCTGTCCGATCGTGAAGCCGTGTACGCCGTCGTGTGCAGCGAGGACCTCACCCGAATCGGCATCGACGACGCTTCCCGGACGAACGCCGATGCGCGCACCCAGGAATGCTCGGGTATCGCCGGTCGGGATGAAGCAGATGTCGTGGCTGTCAGGCTTGTTCGCCACAGCCAGACCGCGCTCGGCGGCTTCCTCGCGGATCTGTTCTTTCGGTGTGTCACCGATCGGGAACATCGCTCGCGAAAGCTGATCAGCCGTCAGCACACCGAGGACATACGACTGGTCCTTGTCCGCGTCGACCGCCCGGCGCAGGACGCCGTCTTCGAGGCGCGCGTAATGACCGGTCGCCACGGCGTCGAAGCCGAGAGCGACTGCACGGTCGGCGAGTGCGGTGAACTTGATCTTCTCGTTGCAGCGCAGGCACGGATTGGGGGTCTCACCCGCTGCGTACGACGCCACGAAGTCGTCGATCACGTCTTCCTTGAAGCGATCGGCGAAATCCCAGACGTAGAAGGGTATTCCGAGAACGTCGGCGGCGCGCCTGGCGTCGCCCGCATCTTCCTTCGAGCAGCATCCACGCGAACCCGTCCGCAATGCGCCCGGCGCCGTGGACAACGCAAGATGAACGCCGACGACGTCGTGTCCGGCGGCGACAGCGCGGGCGGCGGCGACAGCGGAGTCGACACCTCCGCTCATGGCTGCGAGTACTCGCATCAGCGATCCCCTCCACGCGAACCGGCACCGGCAAGACCGGCGGCCCGAGCGCGCTCTACTACTTGTGGAAGCGCCGCGATGAGCGCGTCCACATCGGTGACACTCGACGTATGTCCGAGCGAAAATCTCAGTGAGCCACGCGCGACGGGCGATTCGACGCCCATCGCAATCAAGACGTGGCTGGCCCTGGCCACACCGGCGGTGCAGGCCGAACCGGTGGAACATTCGATACCGGCAGCGTCGAGCAGCATCAGCAACGAATCGCCCTCGCAACCGGGGAAGGTGAAGTGCGCGTTACCGGGAAGCCGATCGGAACCGGTCGGGCCGTTGAGCACCGACTCGGGAAGGATCTCCAGGACCCCGTCGATCAAACGGTCACGCAGCTTCGCCAATTCCCTTGTGCTCGAATCGAAGTTCGCGACATTCGCGCGCAGCGCCGCAGCCATCCCGACAACTCCCGCGGTGTCCGGCGTCCCCGAACGCAGATCACGTTCGTGTCCGCCGCCGTGAAGGAGCGGCACACAGGGAACCTGGCGTCCGAGCAGAAGCGCGCCGACGCCGTGCGGACCACCGAACTTGTGCGCCGCGATGCTCAGCGCGGCCAATTTGCTCGCCGCGAAATCGACCGGCAATTGTGCAACTGCCTGAACCGCGTCGCTGTGCATCGGAATCTCGAACTCAGCCGAAATCTCCGCCAACTCCACGATCGGCATGATCGAGCCGACCTCGTTGTTGGCCCACATCACCGTCACGAGTGCTACCTCGTCGGCGTGGACGGAAAGCTCGTCACGCAAGGTCTGCGGGTCGACGACACCGTTCTCGTCGACCGGCAACCACGTCACGCGCGCGCCCTCGTGCTGCTCGAGCCACTCGACGGCGTCGAGCACAGCATGATGCTCGACGGAGCTGGCCAGGATGCGAGTGCGTCGCGGGTCTGCGTCACGGCGAGCCCAGTAGATGCCCTTGACCGCGAGATTGTCGCTCTCGGTGCCTCCGGAGGTGAAGATGACCTCCGACGGCCGCGCACCCAGGCTGGCGGCGATCGATTCGCGCGATTCCTCGACGCGGCGCCGGGCCGCACGGCCGGAGCCGTGCAGCGAGGACGCGTTGCCCACGGTTTTGAAGGTATCGGTCATCGCCTCGATAGCGGCTGCCGACATCGGAGTCGTGGCGGCATGATCGAGGTACACCGGAAATCCGGCGTGGGCACTGTGTGCAGGCAGAGTCATGGCTTGACAAGGATAGCCCAGCACGAGAGTTCGACCAGCCTCGCTCAGCAGGCTAAGCGCTCATCGCCGGGGAAGGATCGATTTGTCCCATGGCTTGTGTCACGAGTTCCGGTGCGGGGTCGAAGATGTCGTGAGCTGCCAGATCGATGATGTCGACGCCGCGTACGGCTCTCTCGCATCGCTGCGCGAGATCGGCTCGACACTCCCCTGCCTCCTCGAGCGGAGCCAGCCTGACCTTCACCTCGACGTTCTTCTGACGCAGGATCCGACGGATGGACTGACCGATCGTTTCGGTGCCGACAAAGCAGGGTCCGGTGCACAGGGAACCGTCGGCGTTCTCGTAGCGGATCGCCATCGGCTGAACCGGGCATTCGGCGTCGACGGCTGCTTGGAACATCGCCGGACGAAAACCGCCGTACGCCCGCCCGCACCAGGTCGTTCCCTCGGGGAACACCATCACCCGGACACCTCGCTGCAGGCGTTCGCGAACGACGTCGACGGTTCCGGGGAGTTCACGCAGGCGAGCGCGGTCGATGGGGACGACGCGCATCCGGCGCGCGAGACCGCCGAGCACTGCCCAGTCGAGCAGGTCGGCGCGGGCGACGAAGTTGGCCGGAGCAACGGCGCTCGCGACGAGGACGTCGGTCCAGGACACGTGACCGGCGACAACCATGACCCCGTCAGGTTCCGCGCGCCCCAACCGCTGGTCGTCGACCGTCAGCTTCATCCCCAGACAACGAAGCAACGCGCGCGAGTATCCGCGTTGCATCTCAGTACGCCAGGTGCGCGGGAGGAGCCAGCCGGCCGAAAGCACAGGCGCAGTCAACAGTGCGGCACCGACCATGACCCCGCGGGCCATCACGGTGATACTCGACACACCGGGTGCGTCCGCGGGTAGGCACCCGTCGCCGCAGGGGCTCGTCGGCACCCAGTACGGCACCGCCGCGGTCATCAGCCGATCCCCGACTCGTGTGCGGCGGCCGCCGATCGCAGCCGTTCGAGGTACCGCTTGTTGGCGGAGTGAAGGCCTTGCAGCGCAACAAAATCGGCCACACCGAACTCGGGATCGTGAGCAGGTTCCCCGCAGATCATCGCGCCCATCCGCAAGTAACCACGGAGCAACGGTGGCATCGTCACGCGTTCCGGTGCGGCGATCTCGTCGAGCGTCAGACCCCCGAGGACCACCGGGTTTCGTGGGATCACCCGCCGCGACCCCGGACTGGCGTGCTTGTTCATCACGAAGTCACGGACGCCGCGGACATCGGCGCCGGCAATTGAATCGGGGCTCGGCAAGACGGGCACGGAGACGCAGCCCATCACCCACTCGTATCCGGTCAATTCGAGATAGTGCAGGATGCCCGACCACATCAGGCTCAGGACGGATCCGGTGCGGTGAGCGGGATCGACGCACGCGCGACCCATTTCGACGATCCTGTTCGCCACCGGATCGAGCGCGGAGATGTCGAATTCCGTTGCGGTGTAATACCCACCGGCCGCCGCAGCGGAATCCGGCGGCAGCATTCGGTAGCAGCCGACGTACTCCTCGGTGATGTTGTCGCGAACGAGAAGATGATCACAGAATTCGTCGAAGGCGTCGGCGTCGAGTTCGAACACCCCGGCCGAAGCGGGGAGGGAGAAGCCTGGCTCGGAGGCGAACACTCGGTATCGAAGGCGCTGCGCAGCGACACGATGCTCGCGGTCGGAGGAGACGATCAGGGAATATCTCGGCTGGGCGACCTCACGGCCGAGATTGTCACTCGCGGAGCGAAGGACTGACGTAATTGTCATGCGCAAGGTTTATCGAGCGCGAACGGCGTCTCGGTATCGACGAAGTGACATGCCGATGCAGGCCGGGTGAATAAAGCACTGTGCGCCTTTATCAACCGCGGGGGGTTGATAAAGGCGCACAGCAGTTTGCGCTTTTCAGCCCTTGTGGGACTTCACAGCTTCGGTGAGCTGCGGTGCGACGTTGAACAGGTCGCCCACGATGCCGAAGTCGGCGATCTCGAAGATGGGTGCCTCTTCGTCCTTGTTGACCGCGACGATGGTCTTGGACGTCTGCATGCCGGCACGGTGCTGGATGGCACCGGAAATGCCGAGCGCGATGTACAGCTGCGGCGAGACCGTCTTACCGGTCTGACCGACCTGGAACTGTCCGGGGTAGTAACCCGAGTCCACAGCGGCACGCGAAGCACCGACTGCAGCGCCGAGGGAGTCGGCCAACTCTTCGACGACGGAGAACTTGTCCGCGCTGCCGACACCACGTCCACCGGAGACGACAACCGACGCCTCGGTGAGCTCCGGGCGGTCGCCGCCGACGATGGGCTCACGCGAGGTGACCTTGACGGCACTCTCGTCCTGGGCCGGAACCTCGACGGTGATCTGCTCGCCTGCGCCGGCCTGCGGAGCAGCCTCGACTGCGCCCGGACGAACCGAGTAGACCGGAACGTCGCCGTTGGCCTTGGCCTCGACGGTGAACGCGCCACCGAAGATGGAGTGGACGCCGGTGCCGTCAGCCTTGATCTCGATGACGTCGGTCAGCAATCCGGAGCCCAGACGTGCGGCCAGACGACCGGCAACCTCTTTGCCCTCGGTGCCGGCTGCGGTGATGACTGCTGCCGGGCTGGTGGACTCGACCAGAGCGGCGAGAACGTCGACCTTGGGGGTGACGAGGTAGCCGTCGATGTCGTCGGACTCGGCGACGTAGATCTTCTCGGCGCCGGCTGCTGCCAGAGCGTCGGCGAGCTTTGCTGCGGTGCCCGCGGGGCCGGCGACAACTGCCGACGGCTCACCGAGTGCGCGTGCAGCGGTGATGAGTTCGGTGCTGACCTTCTTCAGCGCACCCTCTGCGTGCTCTACGAGCACAAGTACTTCTGCCATGACTTAACTCTCCCTGAGTTCTTCTGCTGGATGTCTAGAAGGGCGCGATCAGATGACCTTGTTGCTGACGAGGTACGCGGCAATCTTGGTGCCACCGTCTCCCTCGTCGACGATGCGCTCACCAGCGGTACGGGGGGGCTTGGGGGTGGAGGACGTCACGGTGGTGCCGGCGTTGGCAACTCCGACGGTCTCCGGGTCGACTCCGAGGTCGGCCAGCGTGTAGACGAGAACTTCCTTCTTCTTCGCGGCCATGATGCCCTTGAAGGACGGGAAGCGCGGCTCGTTGATCTTCTCGGTGACCGAGACGATCGCGGGCAGCGAAGCCTCGAGGCCGAAGACGCCCTCGTCGGTCTCGCGCTCACCGGTGATCTTGCCGTCGGCGACGACGACCTTGCGCAGCTGCGTGAGCTGCGGGATGCCCAGGTACTCGGCGATGATGGCCGGAACAGCGCCGACGCGGCCGTCGGTGGCCTCGTTGCCGGCGATGATCAGGTCGGCAGGCTCGTCGTTCTCGAAGGTGATCTGTCCGAGAGCAGCAGCGAGCGTCCATGCGGTCTGGATCGCGTCGGAGCCGTGCAGTGCCGGGTCGTTGATGTGGACGGCCTTGTCGGCGCCCATCGACAGAGCCTTGCGGATAGCGTCGGTGGCGCGGTCGGGACCTGCGGACAGCACCGTTACCTCACCGCCCTGAGCTTCCTTGATGAGGAGTGCTTCTTCGACGGAGCGCTCGTTGATCTCGTCGAGGACTGCGTCGGCGGCTTCACGGTCAAGCGTGTAGTCGCCGTCGGTCAGCTTGCGCTCGGACCATGTGTCGGGGACCTGCTTGATCAAAACAACGATATTCGTCATGGGTCTTCGTCGACCTCCTGTGTGTAATTCACCTGATAAATCGTCTGTGGTGCTCGCGCAGTCCGAGCGTCCGAAAAGAGAGTCCGACAGGTCTCCCTACGGGCGAATTTCTCGGTTCACGTCGGCTGTGCGTTAGATTACCCCACGTTAAGTTACCGGTGGGTAACTTAACGTGGAACCTCGTCCACCATAACGGCACGAACAGGAATTGACAGCAGTGATCTGGACCACGGCGAACACGTTCTACTCGGATGGCACTAATCTCGCACGGGTGAGTGAAACGAGTGTCAGCAACCACGAGGACGCACCCCTGCCCTTGACGGGCGAACGAACCGTGCCAGGAATCCCCGAGGAGAACTACTGGTTCCGACGCCACGAAGTGGTGTACCGCGCACTTCTGGAGCGCTGCACGGACCGCCGAGTCCTCGAGGCCGGTTCCGGAGAAGGCTACGGCGCCAACATGATTGCGGACGTCGCAACAAAGGTTACCGGCCTCGACTACGACATCTCCGCGGTCGAGCACGTCCGTGCCCGCTACCCCCGCGTCGAGATGCTCCACGGCAACCTCGCCGAGCTTCCACTGGCGGACAACTCGGTTGACGTCGTCGTCAATTTCCAGGTGATCGAGCACCTGTGGGATCAGGGTCAGTTCCTGCGCGAATGCTTCCGAGTTCTCGCTCCCGGCGGTGAACTTCTCATCAGCACCCCCAACCGGATCACCTTCTCCCCCGGCCGCGACACGCCGCTCAACCCTTTCCACACTCGTGAGCTCAACGCCTCCGAAATGACCGAATTGCTCGAAGACGCCGGATTCCGCGTTCAGTTGATGACCGGCGTCCACCACGGTTCGCGCCTGAAGGAACTCGACGCCAAGCACGGCGGATCGTTCATCAATGCGCAGATCGACCGCGCGTTGGCCGGCGAGCCCTGGCCGGAAGATCTCACCCGCGACGTCGAGGGCATCACCGTCGACGACTTCAGCATCAGCGAACCCGACATCGACGACAGCCTCGACCTCGTCGCTATTGCCGTGAAGGAAACCGGCGAGTGAGTAACGCAACACCCGTCACCGAACCGGGGATGTTCGCCCTGGTTCTGCACTCCCATCTGCCGTGGCTCGCCAACCACGGCAGATGGCCCGTCGGCGAGGAATGGATCTACCAGTCCTGGGCTGCGTCGTACATTCCGCTCGCCGCCGCGCTACGACGCCTGGCCGACGAGGGCCGATCGCACCTGCTGACGCTGGGAATCACGCCCGTACTCGCGGCCCAGTTGGACGATCCCCACTGCCTCGCCGGGATGCATCACTGGCTCGGCAACTGGCAGATCCGCGCCCACGAGGCTGCCGGCATGCCGGACGCGGCGCACCGCGAACTCGGCGCGCGCGAACACCGGGCGTCAGCTGCCGCTCTCGCAGATTTCGAGACTCACTGGCAGCACGGCGCCTCACCGGTGTTCCGCGACCTCATCGATCGCGAGGCCTTCGAGCTTCTCGGCGGGCCGCTGGCCCACCCGTTCCAACCGCTGCTCGATCCTCGCTTGCGGGCGTTCTCCCTCCGCGAAGGTCTCGCCGACGCGCATGCCCGGTGGAATCACACTCCGACCGGGATCTGGGGACCTGAGTGCGGGTACACCCCGGGCATGGAGCGCGGGTACGCCGAAGCGGGCGTCACCCACTTCATGGTCGACGGCCCCGCCTTGCGCGGCGACACGTCCCTCGGCCGCCCGGTTCGAGAATCCGACGTGGTTGCATTCGGCCGCGACCTGCAGGTCAGCTACCGGGTCTGGTCCCCCAAGTCCGGATATCCGGGTCACGCCGCCTACCGCGACTTCCACACCTACGACCACGAGACGGGTCTCAAGCCGTCGCGAGTCACCGGACGGACCGTCGACTCCGCCGACAAGTTGCCGTACGACCCCGAACTCGCTGCGGCCGCCGTCGACAAGCATGTTGCCGACTTCGTCGAAACCGTTCGGGCGCGTCTGCGCAGTGAATCCACCCGCATCGGCCGCGACGCCCTCGTGGTCGCAGCTTTCGACACCGAACTGTTCGGGCACTGGTGGCACGAAGGTCCGCAGTGGCTCGAAAAACTCCTGCGCGCGCTTCCCGAGGCCGGAATTCGCGTCGGCACCCTCGCCGACGCCAAGGCATCGGGATACGTCGGCGAACCCGTTCAACTCGAGGATTCGTCCTGGGGATCGGGTAAGGACTGGCGTGTCTGGGCTGGCGATCAGGTGTCCGACCTGGTGCAACTGAACTCCGAAGTGGTGGAGACCGCGCTCGGCACCGTGGACAAGTCTCGCGGACGCGACAACGCACCCGGACGACCGGAACTGCGAAACCGCGTCAACGATCAGATACTTCGCGAGACACTGATGACAGTTTCGAGCGATTGGGCATTCATGGTGAGCAAGGATTCTGCCGCGGGGTACGCCCGCGAACGTGCGCACAAGCACGCCCATGCGACCAGGGAAATCTCCGAAGCGCTGGTTTCCGGCCGCGATGCCGTCGCCGAGCGACTCGCCGAAGGCTGGAATCGCGCCGACGGGTTGTTCCCGGGACTGGATGCTCGCCGTCTACCTGACACAGAACTGAGTCCGTCGTGAAAATTCTCATCGTCTCGTGGGAGTACCCACCGGTCGTCGTCGGCGGCCTCGGCCGACACGTCCACCATCTCGCCACCGAGTTGGCGGCTGCAGGCCACGAGGTCGTCGTTCTCTCGCGTCGCCCCTCCGGCACGGATGCGTCGACGCACCCGACGATCACGCACATTTCCGAGGGCGTCCTTGTCGTCGCAGTGGCCGAGGACCCCGCGCACTTCGTCTTCGGCGAGGACATGCTCGCGTGGACCCTCGCGATGGGTCACGCGATGGTCCGTGCCGGGATGGCGCTGCACAAGCCAGGAGTGGGCGAGGGCTGGCAGCCCGACGTCGTGCACGCGCACGACTGGCTGGTCGCACATCCGGCGATCGCCCTGGCCGAATTCTATGATGTCCCACTGGTTTCCACACTTCACGCCACCGAGGCGGGTCGCCACAGCGGCTGGATCTCCGGACGCATCAACCGCCAGGTCCACTCCGTCGAGTGGTGGCTGGCAAACGAATCCGACTCTCTCATAACTTGTTCGGCGTCCATGCAGGAAGAAGTGACCGAGCTCTACGGCCCGACGCTGCCGCCGATCACCGTCATCCGCAACGGAATCGACCTGACCACGTGGAACTTTCGCGAACGTGGACCGCGATCCGGACCGCCGAAACTCCTCTTCGTCGGCCGCCTGGAATACGAGAAGGGCGTGCAGGACGCCATCGCAGCACTCCCCCGAATCCGTCGTAGCCACCCCGGCACGACCCTCGCGATCGCGGGCGAAGGCACCCAGTTCACCTGGCTCTACCAACAGGCACGCACGCATCGCGTCGCGCGGGCGGTGGACTTTCTCGGCAACCTCGATCACACGGAACTGCTCAGCTGGCTGCACGGAGCGGACGCCATCGTCCTGCCGTCGCGCTACGAGCCGTTCGGAATCATCGCCCTCGAAGCGGCGGCGGCCGGCACTCCGCTGATCACGTCCACCGCAGGCGGACTGGGCGAAGCCGTCGTCGACGGGGTGACGGGGATGTCCTTCCAACCGGGCGACATCGCCGGGCTCACCTCGGCTGTCCGCGAGGTACTCGACGATCCCGCCGGGGCGCAGGAACGGGCAGTGGCCGCCCGCGCACGCCTGACATCGGACTTCGACTGGCATCAGGTCGCCGAGGAGACTGCTCACGTCTACGCGGGCGCGAAGCGTCGGGTGCGGCAGCCGTTGGCACGGCCACAGATTCCCGAGCGGCCGCTCCCTGGTCGCTGACGCGCTGACCTCAGCGGGTCGGGAGGGGCGCGGTGAAACGAGAACTCGCATCCCCGAGCAGATGGCCTGGTGGCATCATCCGGCCGCACAGCACGAGCAGGAGATCCTGCGCCGCCCCGTGAACCTCGGCGCCGGCACCGTACGTCCAGTCTCGGTCGTCGGCGCGCAGCCGAGCGCCGTCGAGGTCCGTCCCGAAATACTTCAGGGTTTTGGGCGAGAGTCCGCTGAGCACGCGAGTGAGCCGGTCTTCGGGCACCACGTAGTCGTCGCCGAGTGCCACGCGAATGTCCTGACCGTGGATCACGTCGTGCGAGAGCGCACCCTCGAAGCCGCCGCCTGGAGGCTTCCACGGGTGTGCAACGTTGTCGCGAAGCGAGGCAAGCAGTTGTCGCTCACCGACTTCGGACGCATCGGCGAGCGCTCGCCGGTTCGACATCTTGTTGAAGTTTCCGCGTGACTTGACCATTTCCACGACGAATCGCGGCGCCGAGTATCGGTAGGGCATGGTGATGTGCGCGATCACTTCGCGGACCCGCCACCCCTCGCACAGGGTCGGCGCGTTCCACTGCTCCGTGCTCAGGCCTTCGAGAAATCCCACCAGTTCGCGGCGCTGCGCCACGACCCATTCGGGTGTCTGTTCGCTCATGTCGGCACTCCTTTCACCGGCGCAGACTTTCGGCGCCGATACCGATACAGACCGGTGGCGGCGCCGAAAGTAATCGCTGGTTCTGCCAAAAAGTGAGCTACGACGTCGACGACGCGTCGGCAGCGTCCGCAGCAGCCTTCTTGCGTGCGATGTCCTCGAGCGCCGCGATGTACTTTGCACGATCGGCAGCGCCGGCTTCCCAATCGGACTTGCGGTTCTTGACCGCCTTCGCGGGCGAGCCGACCGCGATGCTGTAGTCCGGGATGTCGCCTTTGACGACGGCGTGCGCCCCGAGGACACAACCGCGTCCGACGCGGGTATTTCGCAACACGGTGACCTTCGCTGCCACCCACGTGTCCGGGCCGATACGGACGGGGCCCTTGACGATGCCCTGGTCCTTGATCGGTGTGTTGATGTCGTCCATGCGGTGGTCGAAGTCGCAGATGTAGCACCAGTCGGCTACGAGCGTCGACGCACCGATTTCGATGTCGAGGTACGTGTTGACGACGTTGTCCTTGCCGAAGACGACCTTGTCGCCGATGCGCAGCGAGCCTTCGTGGCAGCGGATCGCGTTGCCGTCACCGATGTGCACCCAGCGCCCGATCTCGAGGCGGGACAGGTCGGGGGTGGAATGGATTTCGACGTTCTTGCCGAGGAACACCATGCCGCGCAGGATCACGTGCGGGTTGGCCATCTTGAACTTGGCGAGACGGTAGTACCGCACCAGATACCAGGGTGTGTACGCCTTGTTCGCCAGAACCCATTTGAGGGAATCGACCGTCAAGAACTTGGCCTGATCGCTGTCGCCTCGGCGTGATCCCCGCCATCGAGTGCGCAACGGTGCGCCCCACATGCTCGTCATGAGTGTTCAGCCTACGTGGGGCCGACTCACCGACCCTCGGGGTGTGCCCCGTCACGTTGCCCCGGTCGGGATAGTCTCTGGTCCGGGCTTGTGCAGTTACCGAGGGCTCTTGATCAAGTGAAGGCAGGGAGATTGTGATGCGGCGGGTCCTACGGTCGTCCGTGATGGTGTCGACGGCGATCGCTGCGGCCCTGATCGCCGGTTGCGGCAGCGACGACGGACGGGTGGACCGGTACGCGTCGGCGGGTTGGCCGGCCATGCATGCCGACGCCCGCAACAGCGACACGAGCCCGGTCACCGGATCACGCAATGTCGAGTTCGCATGGTCACGCCCTCTCGGCGGTCCGGTTGCCGCGTACGCCTCGGTGGCCGCGAACGGCCAGAGCTTCGTCACCGCCCGCACCGAGAACGGCTGCAATCTCTTCTCGTTCCAGATGGATTCGGGTCGCAAGAAGTGGTGCGCTCGACTCAACGACGGAGTAGTCGCCTCGACGCCCATCGTCGACACTGCCACCAATGTCTACGTCGGCGAGAGCGGCGCGATGATGTCCTTCACCGAGACTGGTCAATTGCGTTGGCGCACGCTCGTTGTGGGCACTCCTCTCTCGTCACAGTTCACCGGCGACGGAAACCTGTTGTTCATCACCCAATTGGGTCAGATCAACGTGCTCAACCCGCAGACCGGCGCAAAAGTGGTTCCGTCGTTCGACCTGATCCCGCCGCCGTCGATCGACCAGGGCGCGAATGCAGAACTCATTCCCGACAACAAGGGTTTGAGCGAGTGCTTCCTCGGCACGTCCGGCTGCCCGGTGGCCAATACCCCGGCAGTGGACCTGGGCACCGGCAAGTTCTACTTCACCTTCTACGGACCCAGTTCTCGGGCAGCCGATCTGGTCGCCATGAAGTACACGGGCGGCGACAATCCGTCCATCACCCGCGAGTGGTCCACCGACGCGCTTCCCGGTGGAACGGCGTCGAGCCCGGACCTGTCGAAGGACGGCAAGACCGTCTACGCCACCGACAACAACGGATCTCTCTGGGCAGTGAACGCCGAAACCGGTGACACCAGGTGGAGTTACGACATCGGCTTCAACTCGGCCGGTAGTGCCTCGACGTCCGACGACGGTTTGATCATTCCCGCCGGCGGCGACAAGGGGCATCTCCTTGCCGTGCGCGACGAGGGAGATCATGCCGAACTGGTCTGGGAGCGTAAGGACCTTCTGCAGCTGGGTGTTCCGGCGCAGACCGCCGGCAACACCGGATACACCGTCGTACGCGAGGGTGAGAACGGACTGAGCCTGATCACCTTCGACACCGAAACCGGTGAGACGGTGGATCAGGACACGTTGCCTGGCGCGGTCGGCTTCACCGTCGGCACCTCGATCGGACCCAAGGGCGAAGTGTTGACGCCCAGCGCAATCGGTGAGCTGTTCGTCTTCAAGTGAGCTAGCGGGATGCCTCACAGATGAAGGCCGACGCCGATCGCCCGATCCGTACGATCACGACGCTCAGCGCAAGCGAGCCCTTGAGCTTGAGCCGTGGACGCAGCACTGCCGGGTCCACGTCGACTCCTCGCACCAGGATTTCGGCCACACCGCAGTCCCGCTTGGACAGTGTCTGTTTGAGCAGTTTCTCGGAGTACTTGATCTGCTCGAGGATCCGGAATCCGCGAACTCCCTCAGGGACGCTGTCACCGGTCAGATAAGCGATGCGTGGATCGAGCTGCCAGAGGCCGTGTCTGGCCGCGTAGTGGCGCACGAGGCCCGCGCGCACTACCGCTCCGTCCGGGTCGATGATCCACTCCCCCGGCGCTTGCTCCGGAATCACGTCGTCCTCGGCGTCGGTGATCGCCCACCCGCTCCCGTCGGAGCGAAGCACCGAAGCTCGACGCGTGACGCCGGACTCGGCCAGCCCCGTCGACCACAGGCAGGCTTCCTTGACGCCGCCGTCGAGCGAGACGACCTCGACTTCCCCGTCCCAGCCCAGATTGTCGAAATCGAGTCCGGGAGCACACTTCACCGCGAGATCACGGCCGGAGTACGCCTCGATGAGGTCCGGTAGAGGTGGCATCAACGCTGCCGGATCGTGAGTGCGGCGACCGCCCGATCGCCGTGCGGGGTCTGCCAGCACGACGGTCTCGCGTGTCGTCGGGCGGAGCGCGTCGGCCCGCAGCAACGCTGCGCTCGGCACATTGCGCTGTGCCATCGCCAGGCGAACGGAATCGATGTCGCTGCCGATCACGCGATGCGCAATTCCGGTCAAGGCATGCAGTTCGGCGCCGATGGAGCACGTCACGTCGTGGACGTCGCGCCCGATCAGACGCTGCGCGCGGTGGGCCGCGACAACGCCGGGAGTGGCTTGTTGCATCGCGTCGTCCGTGAACAACCATTGCTCACTGCCCGGCAGTTTGGCGGCGGCTTTACGTCGAAGCAGGACGGTGTCCACGAGCGCAGGCATGTGATCACCGAAACGCGTACGCGCCCGGCCGATGTCGGCCAGACGCGTACGCGTGGACAGTTCGAGCTGATCCACCTCGGCCAAGGCAGCTACGCCGGAATCACTTCCGAGATAGTCGACGTCGCCGAGGGTGAAGTCATAACCCAATTCAGTTGCCGGGCTTCACGCCGGTGATCATGACGTTGTAGAAGAATCCGCGAGGAACGACGTGGCGGAGCACCTTCTCGTCGACCCAGCTGAGTGTCTTCCAACCACCGAAAGCGAAACGCCCCCAGCCCCAACCGAGCTTCTCCGGCGGAACAGCCGCTTCGAAAGTACGGACAGGCCAGCCGAGAAGCGCCGCGGCGAATTCCTCGGTGGCAGCGTGGACCTGATCGGCGCCCGCAGACTTCGCCATGTTCTCGAGGTCGGTGGGGTCGAACGTGTGGATGTCGACGACAGCCTCGAGAGCTGCTGCACGAGAAGACTCGTCGAGTTCCTCTTGCGGGCGACGCCAGTCTGCGAGGAACGGCAGCTTGGTCACGCGCGTGGTTGCTTCCCACGTCGCGCGGCCGAGCCAGCGAGCGTAGAAGTTGCCGACAGTGGTGGGCTCACCGGCGAAGACGAAACGTCCGCCGGGCTTGAGGACACGAAGGACCTCACGCAGCGACTTCTCGACGTCCGGAATGTGGTGCAGCACGGCGTGGCCGACCACCAGGTCGAAGGTGTTGTCCTCGTACGGAATGGTCTCGGCATCGGCAACACGGCCGTCGACCGGAAGGCCGAGGCTTTCGGCATTGCGCAGTGCGACCTTGACCATGCCGGGCGAGAGGTCGGTGACCGAACCGGTCTTGGCGACTCCACCCTGCATCAGGTTCAGGAGGAAGAATCCGGTGCCGCAACCGAGTTCGAGCGCGCGCTCGTACGGGAGCGGCTGATCGCCCGCGACGGCGTCGAAACGACCACGTGCGTAGTCGATGCAGCGCTCGTCGTACGAGATGGACCACTTGTCGTCGTAGGTTTCGGCTTCCCAGTCGTGGTAGAGCACCTGGGCGAGCTTGGTGTCCTTACGAGCGGCCTCGACCTCTTCGGCCGTGGCGTGCGGCCGCGGCGCGGGGTCGACTACCGAGGTGTCGGTAGCGGCGGGCGGCGTGACGGTTGCGTCGTCATTCGGGCTGGCTGTCATGGCGGCTATCCTACTCGCTGGTAAGAGATGAACAAGTTCTAGTTTAGGGGAGCCTACTCGCCCGTGAACTCGGCCTTGCCCGGACCGTTGGCGATGAACGACTCCATGCCGATCGCCTGATCCTTGGTCGCGAACAATCCGGCGAACAGATGCTGCTCGATCTTGAGCCCGGATTCCAGGTCGGTGTTCAGACCCTCGTCGATGGCCGCCTTGGCAGCAGCCAACGCACGTGACGCTCCCCCGACGAACTGCGAGGCCCATGTCCGGGCCGCGGTGTACACGTCGTCGGGAGCGACGACCTCGTCGACCAAACCGATGGCCAACGCCTCGTCAGCCCCGACGAAACGGCCGGTGAAGACCAGATCCTTGGCCTTGGCCGGACCGATCAGACGAGCCAGACGCTGCGTTCCGCCGCCACCGGGAATGATTCCGAGCAGAATCTCCGGAACTCCGAGCTTGGCGTTGTCTCCGACGATCCGGCGATCGGCCGAGAGTGCAACTTCGAGTCCACCACCGAGTGCGTATCCGGTGATCGCGGCAACGGTCGGCTTCGGGATGGACGCCACGGCGCCGAGCCCGGCCTGCATGCCACCGATCGCGTCACGGATCTGGCCGTAATCCATCTCGGCCATTTCCTTGACGTCGGCACCTGCTGCGAAGACTTTCTCGCCGCCGTAGACGATGACGGCCTTGACTGCCTTGTCGACGGTCGCAGCGTGTGCGGCAGCAGCCAACTCGTCCTGAACCTGACGGTTCAGAGCGTTCATGGGCGGACGCGCCAGACGGATGGTGCCGATGCCTTCGGAAACCTCGAGAGTCACAAATTCAGCCATGGTCGAGAGGTTACTTTGCCGCCTTGACCGACCACGGATGCGGCCCGGCGACGTAGTAACCGTCCTGGTTCGGGAACTCGACGCGCAGCGTTTCCTCGTCGGTGATCAACGTAGGCAGGATGACGGGAATCTCCGGCTCGGCTGCGAGTATCTCCGCCACCGAACTGAACTTGGCCAATTCGGTCAGCTGACTCCACGTCGGCGGCAACAGGATGCTGCCACCCTCCCGCCAGTGCGCCAGCGCGTCCTGCGGGCTCTGCCAACGAACCTCGGCGGCCTCGGAGGTGACGCCGTCCGCGATCTGTCCGGTCGGTGACGCTGCGACGAAGAAGCGCGTGTCGTAGCGGCGGGTCTCGCCCACCGGCGTAATCCAGTTCGCCCACGGCCGCAGCAGATCCGTGCGCAGGACCAGGTTCTCCTTCTTCAGGAAATCGCTGAACGACAGCTCGTGCTTTTCGAGAGCTACTCGGTCCTGTGCATAGCCGGCCGTGTCCGCGACGACCGTGTCAGCCGTGGGGCCGGCCAGCAGGACACCGCACTCCTCGAAAGTTTCCCGCACCGCAGCCAAGACGAGAGCCTTCGCCCGAGCAACATCCGTGCTGAACCGCTCGGCCCACCACTCGACCGACGGTCCGGCCCACTCGACCTCGGCCGTCGCATCGGACTTGTCGACGCCGCCGCCGGGGAATACCGTCATGCCCCCGGCAAACGCCATCCCCTGTACTCGTTGAAGCAGGAAGATCTCGATACCGGATTCGGCATCGCGCACCAAGATGACGGTCGACGCATCCTTGGGCTCGGGGACAGCGTTTGCATTCTCGTTAGCCATGCTTCGCGAACCTACGCGATCTGTGATCTGGGCCGCATTTCAGGTCCCACTGAAGCTCACGCGCGATGAGCTCCGGACGGCCTCGCGCGGCGCGCGAAGTATCGGCCGTCCGCCTTGTCGAGGCTGATGGACTGGCTGAATGCCGCGCTCAGATTTTCGGCGGTGATGACGTCGTCCAGAAGGCCCTGAGAGACGACCTCCCCTTCCTTGAGAAGGAGTGCGTGGGTGAATCCCGGCGGGATTTCCTCGACGTGATGGGTGATCAGAACGGTAGCCGGGGCGTCCGGATCGGCAGCCAGTTCGGCGAGTCTAGCCACAAGTTCCTCACGTCCACCGAGATCGAGCCCGGCGGCGGGCTCGTCCAGGAGAAGAAGTTCGGGATCGGTCATCAAGGCTCGCGCGATGAGGACGCGCTTGCGCTCGCCTTCGGAAAGCGTCCCGTACGTCCGATCCGCCAGGTGCTCGGCGCCGAGGCTTTCGAGCATCTCCACAGCGCGCGAGGTGTCCATGGATTCGTACTCCTCGCGCCACCGACCGAGAACGGCATAGCCCGCCGACACGACGAGGTCGCTGACCTTCTCGTCGCCGGGCACGCGGTTCGCCAACGACGACGAGGACAAACCGATTCGCGGGCGCAACTCGTTGACGTCGACCTTGCCGAGAACTTCGCCAAGGAGGTGGGCAGAACCACTGGTCGGGAAAGTCTCACCGGCCGCGATACGCAGCAGCGAGGTCTTGCCGGCACCGTTGGGTCCGAGCACCACCCATCGCTCGTCCAGCTCCACTTTCCAGGTGACGGGCCCCACGAGAGTGGACCCTCCCCGACGGATGAGTACGTTGTCGAAATCGATGAGCAGATCTGGATCAGGTAGCGGCACCCGAACATCTTCCCGCACATTCTCCGGCCGTTCACGGCAGGATCATCTTGCGTGTCGCCTCTCATCGAAACTCACACCCCGACGCCCGGGTCTCCGTTCCCACTCGGCGCCCACATCGTGGACTCCGGAACCCAGTTCGCGGTCCACGCCCCAGCTGCGTCGAGCGTCCAGATCTGCCTGATCGACCAGGACGGAAACGAAGATCGCGTCGAACTTCGGCAACACACGTACGGAATCTGGCACGGAATCATCTCCGGGATCGGTGCGGGGCAGCGTTACGGAATTCGGGCGTCCGGCCCGTGGAATCCGCGCGCCGGGCTGAGACTTAATCCACACAAGCTGCTCGTCGATCCGTGGGCGCGCCGCATCGAGGGGGATCTCGGTGATCACCGTGCCCTCCTGTCGTACGCCGACGATCCCTTCGGCGACCCGTCGACGGTCGACTCGCTCGGCCACGTGCCGCTGTCCGTGGTGACTCCCGGCCTCGCGCCCGCCGGAGCCCGCCTCGAGACGCCGTGGGAGGAAAGCGTCATCTACGAACTGCATGTGGGCGCGTACACCGCCAGTCATCCAGGAGTACCCGCCGCCCACCGCGGAACGTACCTCGGCCTGACGGCACCGGCCGTGATCGATCACCTCGTCTCACTCGGCGTCACTGCCGTGGAACTGCTTCCCGTACAGGCATTTCTGACCGAACACAGCGTCCGCGAGCGAGGGATGCGCAACCACTGGGGATACTCGACGGCGTCGTACTTCGCCCCGCATCCCGGATACGCGGCAACTCCGGGCGGCGAAGTCACCGAGTTCCGGATCATGGTCGACGCACTACACGCGGCAGGCATCGAGGTCGTCCTCGACGTCGTCTACAACCACACCTGCGAGCAGAGTGTCGACGGAATCAGTGTCAGCTGGCGAGGTTTGGACGGCCCCGGCTATTACCTTCTCGACGGCGACGGCCGCGACATCGACCTGACCGGGTGCGGCAACACGGTCGACGCCTGCTCCCCCATCGCCGTCCGCATGATCACCGACAGCCTCCGTTACTGGGCCACCGAAATGGGTGTCGACGGCTTCCGATTCGATCTTGCGAGCGCGTTGGGTAGGCCGCGCGGCGGAGGCTTCGACCAGCGGGCGTCCATCCTGTCCGCCATCTCCTCCGATCCGGTACTGACTCGGTGCAAGCTCATCGCCGAACCGTGGGATGCGACGGCCGACGGTTACCAGGTCGGAAACTTCGGACTCCAGTGGTCCGAATGGAACGACAAGTACCGCAGCACCATTCGCCAGTTCTGGAACGGCGGATCCAGCGTCCGGAAGGTCGCGTCGCGCCTCGCCGGTTCCGAGGACATCTTTGCCGGCAGCGGCCGTCGCCCCTGGGCGTCGATCAACTTCGTCACAGCGCACGACGGGTTCACCGCCGCCGATCTGGTCGCGTACAACCACAAGCACAACGAAGCCAACGGTGAAGACAATCGTGACGGCGCCGATCACAACGATTCGTTCAACCACGGAATCGAAGGCCCGAGCACCGATCCCGAGATTCAGGACGCCAGGGCACGTCATGTACGGGCGCTACTGGCCACGCTCGTGCTGTCGACAGGCACACCGATGCTCACCGCCGGAGACGAGTTCGGCCACAGTCTCGGCGGAAACAACAACGCGTATTGTGTTCCCACACTTGCCTCCCCAGCCGATTCGTGGGCCCTGGACTGGACGGCGGCCGATCAGTCGTTGGTGCAGTTCGTCTCCCGAGCGTTCGGATTACGCCGAGCGGCACCGGCGTTGCGTCAGCCCGAATTCTTCGAAGGCAGAAGAAGACTGGAGCACCCGGACCTCGTCTGGTTCGACGCTGCCGGCGTCGAGTTCGACGACACCGCATGGTACGACGAGAGTCACCGAACGCTGCAGGCCTGGATCGACGGAGCCGACGTTCGGTCTCACACTCGAACCGGGCGCCCACTCGGTGACGACAGTTGGCTCCTGATCCTGCATTCCGGTGGACCGGTTCAGGTCACCGTCGGCACTCCGGAATGGTTCGACGGCACCTTGACTGCATCGTTCGATTCGGCTTCACCCACCGGAGAACCTGCCTCCACGGCCGAAGTTCCCGTCGGCACCGAGATTTCGCTGACCGGCCCCACGGTCTTGGCCTTACGTTCCGTGACACGTCCTCCGGTCACCGCTGCTGTCATGGAATCCGGCAGCACCTTGATGAGGAATTGAATGGTCGGTCCGATCCCGAAGGCGTACAACACTGTTCCGACGCCGACGGTTCCACCGAGGAGCCATCCGGTCGTGAGGACCGCGATCTCGATGCTGGTACGCACGAGCCTGACCGACAGACCTGTGCGAGCGACCAGTCCGGTCATCAATCCGTCGCGGGGGCCCGGCCCCATGCCCGCGCCGATGTAGAGAACGCTGGCCAGTCCGTTGAGGAGGATTCCCGCGACCATGATCATGGCTCGAACTGGCATGGAATCAAAGACCGGCAAGAAGGCCAGTGAGGTATCCACCGAGATGGCAATTACAACGACATTGGCGACCGTTCCGAATCCCGGCCGCTGACGGATCGGAATCCAGAGCAGCAGTACCACCGCACCGGTAATCGCAGTGATCACGCCGAAACTGAGCGAAACATGCTCGGCCACGCCCTGATGGAACACATCCCAGGGATCCAGACCAAGACCGGCTGTGATCATCATGGCCATCGAGAAGCCGTACAACCACAGACCAACGAACAGCGAGGCGAATCTCCGTATCAACACCCGACCATCTTGATGGCCACTGGACTGTTCATCCATAGCCAAGTTGCCGATACTGGACTGGTCGGTTGCGTCTCTACGGAACCGCGATGACTGTCATGGAGCCTGGTGCCACTTCCGTGAAACCAGCGTCACGAACCGCGACGGCCTCCGACTTCTTCAGCCGAACTACTGCTTCGGCCCACTGTTCCGGGCTCGCGTCGCGCACCGAGCAGCGAAAGTCGTTCTGCGCCCAGGCCCAGCACTGTTTCTCGGACATGGCCGCCGCCAACAACATCGAGGCATGCCCGACCTGTGCCGACGCCTTGCCAACCGTCATCTCGAGCGCCGAGTCGATCCACAGCACCGGAAGACCAGGCTCCGGCGGGCCAGGCTCGTCGTGCTCGAGATCGGTCCCACCGATCTGCAACTTCTTGATTCGCGGGTCCAGTTCTCCGACCGGCCCGGGAACCAGAGCCCGCGCCTGCGCGCCATCCACATCGACGGTGATTCCCGGTACCTCCTGCGCGGCGAGCCACTGCGCTCCTCGCGCTCGACGAGACACCTTCCGAATCCGGGCACCCACCCACGCCGAATAGTCCTCGTGCCAGGGGCCGGGTTCCCCGTCTTCGGTGAACCCGACGCGTTCGTCCAGACACAGCGCCACAGCCGCCGTTGCCGCAGCCTCGAGCAGTGCGGTGCGCTTGGGCGGGTCTGCCTTCGGAATGTGCAGAACGATCGGCATCGCCAACACCAGCGCCGGATCCGCGGGATCGTCTCGCCCTCCGTACCCAGCGGCCAGCACCGCGTGGCGCTCGCGCCAGCGCGAATCGGGGCCGGACATCACAGCTGGATCGGAACTGAATGCTGGATCGGAACTCATGGAATCGGTACGCGTCGCACGCCACCGTCGACGGCGTCCGCAGCCTCGACCTCGTCGCGGGTCACACCGAGAATGAACAGCACAGCGTCGAGGAAGGGATGCGACAACGCAGCATCTGCGACCTCCCGCAACGCAGGCTTGGCGTTGAACGCCACGCCCAGGCCCGCGGCGTTGAGCATGTCGATGTCGTTGGCACCGTCACCGACGGCGACGGTCTGTTCCATCGGCACACCGACCTGATCGGCGAACTTGCGCAGCGCAACGGCCTTCGCGGCGCGGTCGACGATTTCACCGATCACACGTCCGGTCAGCTTGCCGTCGACGATTTCGAGGGTGTTGGCGTGCACGAAGTCCAGTTCGAGTTCGTGTGCGAGGCCTTCGATGACCTGCCGGAAGCCACCCGACACCACGCCGCAGTGGAATCCGAGACGGCGCAGGGTGCGAATCGTGGTTCGCGCACCCGGCGTCAGTTCGATGCTCTCTGCCACCTCGTCGATGACGGAGGCGTCGAGACCGGCGAGTGTCGCCACACGCTGGTGCAGTGATTCGGTGAAGTCGATCTCGCCGCGCATCGCAGCTTCGGTGACGGCGCGGACCTCGTCCTCGACGCCGGCCTTCGCGGCGAGCATCTCGATGACCTCGCCCTGGACGAGCGTCGAGTCCACGTCGAACACGATCAGACGCTTGGCCCGGCGAGCGAGACCTGCGCGCTCGACCGCGATGTCGACGTTTTCGAGAGCGGCGACCTCGGCGAGTCCGGTGCGCAGCTTCGCGTCGCCGTCCGCCGTATCGGCCGCGCTGACGCTGAGTTCGAGGCCGGTGACCGGATAGTCGGCGACACCACGGATGGAATCGATGTTTGCGCCCTGCTTCGCGAGTTCGCGTGCAACCGATCGCATTGCGCGAGCATTGACCGGGCTACCGAGAACAACGACCGCGTGGGTGGACACCGCGGGCCGTCCGGGATCGGCACCGATTTCGATGTCGACGTTCATTCCGACCGTCGCCATCGCCTGTTCGAGTTCTTCCTGAAGCGCTTCGGGATCGTTCGGGCAGGCAACCATGACACCGAGTGTCAGTCGACCTCGAATCACCACCTGCTCCACGTCGAGTAGACGCACATCGTGCCGCGACAGCGCCGCGAACAGTACCGAGGTGACGCCAGGGCGGTCCGGCCCGGTCACAGTCACCAGAACAGTGGTGTCAGAGGCACCCACCGAAAACTCCGATCGTTTCTTCGTTCGCGTCTTGATCGTCACTATTGTGCCAAGCGAAAGGCCCCACCCGTTACTCGGGCGGGGCCTTCGCTGATTACTTCAGTGTGTTACTTCGCTCAGGAGCGGCTGTCGGTTCCGGGGTCGCCTTCGTCCCCGACCGTGAGCGGCTCGTGACGAGCATCTTCGAGCACGGTGCTGGCGTTCTTCCCGCCGTGGCCGGGGCCGACGTGCGCTTCCGCGCGCATCCGCTCCACCATGTGCGGGTAGTGCAGCTCGAACGCCGGACGCTCGCTACGGATGCGCGGCAACTCGGTGAAGTTGTGACGCGGCGGCGGGCAGGTGGTTGCCCACTCCAGCGAGTTTCCGTAACCCCACGGATCGTCGACGGTGACCACCTCGCCGTAGCGGTAGCTCTTGAAAACGTTCCAGATGAACGGAAGCGTCGAGGCACCGAGTACGAAGGCAAAGATCGTGGACACCGAGTTCAGAACCGTGAACCCGTCCGAGGGCAGGTAGTCGGCGTAACGACGCGGCATACCTTCGGCACCGAGCCAGTGCTGAACGAGGAACGTGCCGTGGAAACCGACGAACGTGGTCCAGAAGTGCCACTTGCCGAGACGCTCGTCCATCATGCGACCGGTCATCTTCGGGAACCAGAAGTAGATACCGGCGTACGTGGCGAACACGACCGTGCCGAAGACCACGTAGTGGAAGTGGGCGACGACGAAGTAGCTGTCGGTGACGTGGAAGTCGAGCGGCGGGCTCGCGAGGATGACACCCGACAGACCACCGAAAAGGAAGGTGATCAGGAAGCCGATCGAGAACAACATCGGCGATTCGAAGGTCAACTGCCCCTTCCACATCGTGCCGATCCAGTTGAAGATCTTCACACCTGTCGGCACAGCGATCAGGAACGTCATGAACGAGAAGTACGGCAGGAGAACAGCGCCGGTTGCGTACATGTGGTGGGCCCACACTGCGATCGACAGAGCGGCGATGGCCAACGTTGCGTACACCAGGCCGCTGTAGCCGAAGATCGGCTTACGGCTGAAGACCGGGAAGATCTCCGAGACGATGCCGAAGAACGGCAGCGCGATGATGTACACCTCGGGGTGACCGAAGAACCAGAACAGGTGCTGCCACAGGAGCACACCGCCCGTTGCCGGGTCGAAGATGTGCCCACCGAGATGGCGGTCGACGAACAAGCCCATGAATGCAGCGGTCAGCAGCGGGAACGCCAGCAGGATCAGGATGCTGGTGATGAAGATGTTCCAGGTGAAGATCGGCATGCGGAACATGGTCATACCGGGTGCGCGCAGGCAGATCACGGTGGTGACCATGTTGACGCCACCGAGGATGGTGCCGAGGCCGGCGACGGCCAGACCCAGGACCCACAGGTCGGCGCCGACGCCGGGGCTGTGCAGCGCGCTGGTCAGCGGCGTGTATGCCGTCCAACCGAAGTCTGCTGCGCCACCGGGCGTGACGAATCCGGCCGTCGTGATGATCGCACCGAACAGGTACAGCCAGTAGCTGAACGCGTTCAGGCGCGGGAACGCGACGTCGGGTGCACCGATCTGGAGCGGAAGAATGTAGTTCGCGAAGCCGAAGACGATCGGGGTCGCGTACAGCAGCAGCATGATCGTGCCGTGCATGGTGAACAGCTGGTTGAACTGTTCGTTGGAAAGGAACTGCATGCCGGGTACAGCAAGTTCGGCACGCATCATCAGTGCCATGAGGCCACCGATGAGGAAGAAGGCGATGGAAGTCGCCAAGTACATGATTCCGAGCACCTTGGGATCGGTGGTCGTGATCATCTTGAAAATGAATGAGCCCTTGGGTCCCTGCCGCGGCGGGTAAGGCCTGGCCGGCGCTATCGTGGGGACTGGCTGGGGCGCTACGGCAGTCACTGATCCTCCTGAATGTGCCTTTGGTCGCTCCGCAGACTCCGTCAAAGAGCCCTTGGTTGCGCCCGCAGGGTCCGTCGCCCGGGCTGCGGACAACGGCTTCTGGCTTGCGCTCATCGAATCGTAGACCGTGACTCCGAGGCACCGCGACCCGGTCCTACTCTGCGTCGTACTCGAGCATCCGTTTTTCACGGCACCGAACGAACGACCTGCGGTTTATGTTCCCCCGGGAGTCCGAACCCACTTCCGAATCGGCGTGTCGTGCGCGTCGAAGAATTCGGTCGGTGTCCGTTTTCGGCCATCTCCTCCACTGATAAGGTCACCCTCGCCTAACTCACCTCAGGAGTATTCAGTGAAATTCTTTCCCCGCCGCGCCGCGCTGGTAGCCGTCGCAGCCTCGATCGCCTTGGTCGTTCCAGCCTGCTCGAGTAACGACGAGCCCGCTGCAACCACCACCTCGACCGAGTCGGGCGCATTCCCCCGCACGATCGAACACTTCCGTGGAAGCACCGAAATCCCGGCAGCACCCCAGCGGATCGTCGCGCTCGACAACAGCTTCACCGACGCCGTCCTTCTCCTCGAATCCCCGCTCGTCGGCTACGTCGACTACCGCGAGCCCGGTCTGCCCGACTACCTCGGATCCTCGCGGGAGGAATTCGCCGCGGACGCCGTCACGGTCGGCACGGTCAGCAGTGCAAGCCTCGAGAAGATCGCCGCACTGCAGCCGGACCTCATCATCTCCGCCGAGGTCCGCGACGGGAAGAACTACGAGCAGCTCTCCGCAATCGCGCCCACCGTCTTCACCCAGACGACCGGTCCGACGTGGAAGGACAACATCCGCGTAGTCGGTGAAGCGCTGGGCAAGGAATCGCTGGCCGAGGCGAAGATCACCGAATACGAAACACGCGCGGCTGCCGTCGGCAAGGAAATCAACGAGAAGGCGAACAACCCGGTCATCTCGGTAGTCCGGTTCGCCGGTGAACCGACCGCACGTCTCTACCGCACCACCTCGTTCAGCGGCATCGTTCTTCAGGACGCCGGATTGAAGCGCCCGGACAACCAGGGACCTGACCCCGCCGATGCCGGCAACATCATGATGAAGATCAGCCCCGAGCTGATCAACGAAGCCGACGCGGACGTCATCTTCATCAGCACCTGGCAGGACGCCGAGGGCAAGAGCGCCGAAGCTGCGAAGCCGTTCCTCGAGAGCCCGCTGTGGCAGACGCTTCGAGGACGCAAGGTCGACGTGGACGATTCACGTTGGATGTCGCCGGTCAGCATCCAGGGCGCCCACATGATCCTCGACGACCTCTCGGACACGTTCGAGGTGGACAAGCAGAACAGCTGAGTCGAACAGCTAACCTGAACGGCGCCCGCTCACACAGGAAGCCGTCGACTTGTCTGTTCTCTCACGCACGTCTGTTCTCTCACGCACGTCTGTTCTCTCACGCACGACCGCCTGCACGTCCGTTCGTCGTGTCTCGATCCTGGGGATCGCCGCCACGATGCTCGTCCTCGGTGGTTGCTCGTCCGACTCGTCGGACGATCCGGCGAGCACCATCGTCCGGACCACTACGTCGATCGCCGGTGCCGGCGTGATGGGCATCGAACGCGACACCGCCACCGCGTGCCCGACGCCGACGCAAGCCGACCCGGGAGCGGGCCCCGGGGTGAAGCGTCGAGTCGTACACACTGCGGGTGAAACCGAGGTTCCTTCCGATCCCCAACGGATCGTGGTCCTCGACAGTGTCTCGATGGACGCCGTGTGCGCCCTCGGTCTGTGGGAGCGGGTAGTGGGCGCCGCAACCGGTGTCGACTCGCCTCAACCGTCGTACCTGGGTTTCGGCATCTCGGAGATTCCGAGTGTCGGCCCCGTGAGCGCGCCTGACGTCAACGCAGTGAAGGCCGCCGCGCCGGACTTGATCCTCGGGTCCAGTCCGGCGTCCGACGGCTTGTACGGGCAACTCGACGCCATCGCCCCCACCGTGTTCGCGGGCTCGGATCCCGTGTACTGGAAAGCGCAGTTCGCCCTCGCCGGCCAGGCACTGGGCCGTTCGTCCGCGGCTGCGACGGAGCTGGACCGCTACCAGCAGGACGTCGTGCAGCTCGGCGACGCATTGAATGCATCGCAGACGCAGGCATCAGTGGTTCGGTTCGGTTCGAAGGACCTGCAGATCGAGGGCCCTGCATCCTTCGCCGGACAGATCCTCAGCGACGTCGGCGTCCGGCGCCCACCGGCGCAGCGATTGACCGATGCGACCACGGCACCGATTCCGGCCGACGATCTCAGCGCCGCCGAAGGGGACTTGATCTACGTCCTCTTCGACGGGCCGAACGGCCGTACCTACGGCACCGAGATCATGAAGAGCGACCAGTGGCAGGACCTCGCCGCTGCCACAGACCGACGTGTGTTCGTAGCGGAAGACGACATCTGGAACGGAAACGGGATGACTGCTGCCCGTGCCGTATTGGCGGACTTGAAGGGAACCTTGAACGGATATGCGAGCTGACCGGAACGAACCACAACTCCCACATTCGAGGCGGCTCGCCACAACTGTGACGGTCGGGTTCTGATCATGCCGATCCCGGAATTCATTGTCGCTTTGCGCGAGAAGGTCGGTCATGCGCCGCTCTGGCTGTCCGGAGTGAGCGTCGTGATCCGCGACGACGACGGTCGGGTCCTGCTCACCCGCCGCGCCGACAACGGTCAGTGGGCCGTCGTGTCCGGCGTTCTCGAGCCTGGGGAGGAACCGTCGGCGGCGGCGGTGCGCGAGGCGAAGGAAGAAACCGGCGTCGACGCCGAATTGGTTCGGATCACGAGTGTCGATGTCACAGATCCCATTACGTACCCCAACGGCGACGTGACTCAGTACCTCGACGTGTGTTTCCTGGCCAGGTGGACCGGCGGAGATGCACACGTGGCGGACGACGAAAACCTCGAGGTCGCGTGGTTCGCGCCGAGCGCACTGCCTTCGGACATGACGGAAACCTCGCGTCTGCGCCTCGCAAAAGCGTTGCTGGACAAGCCGGAAGCGTGGTTTCAGCGCTAGCCCGCTCTCAATACACGGCCGAAGCCCGATTCCCGCGTGTGCAGGAGTCGGGCTTCGGCGTGTAGGTCGCTCTCTAGAAATCCCAGTCGTCGTCTTCGGTGTTGACGGCCTTGCCGATGACGTAGGAGCTACCCGAGCCGGAGAAGAAGTCGTGATTCTCGTCCGCATTCGGTGAAAGTGCCGACAGGATAGCCGGATTGACGTCCGTCTCGTCCTTCGGGAAGAGGCCTTCGTAGCCGAGATTGTTGAGCGCCTTGTTGGCGTTGTAGCGCAAGAACTTCTTGACATCCTCGGTCAGACCGACGCCGTCGTAGAGGTCCTGGGTGTAGTCGACCTCGTTCTCGTAGAGCTCGAAGAGCAACTCGAACGTGTAGTTCTTGAGCTCTTCACGCTCGGCCTCGGTGAGCTGTTCGAGGCCCTTCTGGTACTTGTAGCCGATGTAGTACCCGTGCACGGCCTCGTCGCGGATGATGAGGCGGATGAGGTCTGCGGTGTTGGTGAGCTTGGCTCGCGAGGACCAGTACATCGGCAGGTAGAAGCCGGAGTAGAAGAGGAAGCTCTCGAGGAGCGTCGATGCGACCTTGCGCTTGAGCGGCGACTCGCCGTTGTAGTAGTCGAGAACGATCTGCGCCTTGCGCTGCAGGTTGGGGTTCTCCTCCGACCAGCGGAACGCGTCGTCGATGTCGGGGGTGGAGCACAGCGTCGAGAAGATCGAGCTGTAGCTCTTCGCGTGCACCGATTCCATGAAGGCGATGTTGGTGTACACCGCTTCTTCGTGGGGAGTGATCGCGTCCGGGATGAGGCTGACGGCGCCGACCGTTCCCTGGATGGTGTCGAGCAGCGTCAGGCCCGTGAAGACGCGCATGGTGAGCTGCTGCTCCTGCGCGGTCAGCGTTCCCCAGGACGGGATGTCGTTGGAGACCGGCACCTTTTCGGGCAGCCAGAAGTTGCTGACGAGGCGATCCCATACCTCGGCGTCCTTCTCGTCCTGGACGCGATTCCAGTTGATGGCGGAAACGCGACTGACCAGCTTGACCATTAGTTCCTCACTTCGTTCGGTTGTGCGCCTTTTCGGTAGTAACCACTACCGAAAAGGCGCACGGGGGCGGAGCCCTTTACAGCATGCAGGAAACGCAGCCCTCGACCTCGGTGCCTTCGAGTGCCATCTGACGCAGACGGATGTAGTACAGCGTCTTGATGCCCTTACGCCACGCGTAGATCTGCGCCTTGTTGATGTCGCGAGTGGTTGCGGTGTCCTTGAAGAACAGCGTCAGCGACAGGCCCTGGTCGACGTGTTGCGTTGCGGCAGCATAGGTGTCGACGATCTTCTCGTACCCGATTTCGTAGGCATCCTGGTAGTACTCCAGGTTGTCGTTGGTCAGGTAGGGCGCCGGGTAGTAGACGCGGCCGATCTTGCCTTCCTTGCGGATCTCGATCTTCGACGCCACCGGGTGGATGGAGCTGGTGGAGTAGTTGATGTACGAGATCGAGCCGGTCGGCGGGACGGCCTGAAGGTTCTGGTTGTAGATACCGTGCTTCTGAACCGAAGCCTTCAGCTCACGCCAGTCGTCCTGAGTGGGGATGTGCAGCTTCGCATCGGCGAAGAGTCCGCGAACCTTGTCGGTTGCCGGCTCCCAAGCCTGATCGGTGTACTTGTCGAAGAATTCACCCGAGGCGTACTTCGACTCCGGGAAACCCTTAAAGTACGAGCCGCGCTCGATGGCGATCTTGTTCGACGCACGCAGTGCGTGGAAGAGCACGGTGTAGAAGTAGATGTTCGTGAAGTCGATGCCTTCTTCGCTGCCGTAGAAGATCCGCTCACGAGCAAGGTATCCGTGCAGGTTCATCTGACCGAGGCCGATGGCGTGAGAGTCGTTGTTGCCCTGCTCGATCGACGGCACCGAGTAGATGTGCGTCTGATCGGACACCGCCGTCAATCCGCGGATCGACACTTCGATGGTCTTGGCGAAGTCGGGCGAGTCCATGGTCTTCGCGATGTTCAGCGAACCCAGGTTGCAGGAGATGTCCTTGCCGACCTTCGAGTAGGACAGGTCGTCGTTGAACAGTGAAGGCGTCGAAACCTGCAGGATCTCCGAGCACAGGTTCGAGTGCGTGATCTTGCCCTCGATCGGGTTCGCCCGGTTCACCGTGTCCTCGAACATGATGTAGGGGTAGCCCGATTCGAACTGCAATTCGGCGACGGTCTGGAAGAACTCGCGAGCTTTGATCTTGGACTTGCGAATTCGCTTGTCGTCGACCATCTCGTAGTACTTCTCGGAGACGTTGATGTCGGAGAACGGAACTCCGTAGATGCGCTCGACGTCGTACGGCGAGAACAAGTACATGTCCTCGTTCTTCTTCGCCAGTTCGAACGTGATGTCCGGGATCACGACGCCGAGTGAGAGCGTCTTGATACGGATCTTCTCGTCGGCGTTCTCACGCTTGGTGTCGAGGAACCGGTAGATGTCGGGGTGGTGCGCATGCAGGTACACAGCACCGGCGCCCTGACGCGCACCCAACTGGTTGGCGTAGGAGAACGAGTCCTCGAGAAGCTTCATGATCGGGATGACACCCGAACTCTGGTTCTCGATCTTCTTGATCGGTGCGCCGTGCTCACGAACGTTGGTGAGCAGCAAGGCAACTCCGCCACCGCGCTTGGACAGCTGCAGTGCCGAGTTGATGGAGCGACCGATGGACTCCATGTTGTCTTCGATACGAAGCAGGAAGCAGGACACGGGCTCACCGCGCTGCTTCTTGCCCGAGTTCAGGAACGTCGGGGTGGCGGGCTGGAAGCGTCCGGCGATGATCTCGTCGACGAGTTCGACGGCCAGGTCTTCGTTGCCTGCGGCCAGGGTGAGCGCAACCATGCAGACACGATCTTCGAAACGCTCGAGGTAGCGCTTACCGTCGAAGGTCTTGAGCGTGTACGAGGTGTAGTACTTGAATGCACCCAGGAACGTCGGGAAGCGGAACTTCTTGGCGTACGCGTGATCGATCAGGAACTTCACGAAAGTACGTGAGTACTGATCGAGAACCTCGGGCTCGTAATAGTTTTCCTCGACGAGGTAGTCCAGCTTCTCGTCGAGGTTGTGGAAGAACACGGTGTTCTGGTTGACGTGCTGCAAGAAGTACTGACGGGCTGCAGCGACATCCATCTCGAACTGGATCTCACCGTTGGCGCCGTACAGGTTGAGCATGGCGTTGAGTGCGTGGTAGTCGAGACCGTTGGTGGAATCGCCGCCGCGCGCATCACGCTCTACGCTTCCTGCCGCGATCGTGTCAGTGATGGTTGGCGCCACTGCCCGTGCTCCTTCTCTGTTTCGAGATGATTCCAGAACTCCCCCAAGCCTTCTCGTACCCGGTCGACGTCCTCGGCAGTGCCCATGAGTTCGAACCGGTACAGAAAAGGAACGTGGCATTTCTGGGAAATGATGTTTCCTGCATAGCAAAAGGACTCACCGAAATTGGTGTTTCCCGCCGCGATCACTGCTCTGATCAACGACCTGTTGTGTGGATTGTTCAAAAAACGAATGACCGGCTTCGGTACATAACTGGTGTCGCGCCCTGTCACGGTGACCCCGCCACCATAGGTGGGCAGAATCAGCACATAGGGCTCGTCTACACGAAATGAGCCGTCACGGTCATGGATAGGTATACGTGTCGCAGGCAGGCCGAGACGTTGAACGAATCGGTGGGTGTTCTCCGACACGCTGGAAAAATAGACCAGCGAAGTCATCGGTTGTCACCATTTTCTTGTACGGTGCCCGGAACTACTCAGATGTGTCGGCGGAGGTGTCCACCGCCGACACTGCGGCGCTTCAAGCAGCGACGGTCAGGGTCTTGATGCGATCGGGACGGAAGCCCGACCAGTGATCTTCACCGGCAACCACGATGGGTGCCTGGAGGTACCCGAGAGCCATGACGTAGTCGCGGGCTTCGGCATCCTCGGTGATGTCGATGACGTTGTATTCGAGACCGGCCTTGTCCAGGGCGCGGTAGGTGGCATTGCACTGAACGCAAGCGGGCTTGGTGTAGACGGTGATGCTCATGAGAGTCCCTCTTTCGCTTAGCCAACAAAGGCCGATGTAGTGATGTTCAGCACCGATACGACCGATTGCCGGAGTCTCGCTCGAAGCGTTCCGCGTTGTGGTCTCTCAGTGCTCAAGACACTACACCTAGTGGCCGACAGAAACACATAACGCGAGATGTTGTGAGTCACATCGTTGGAATTCCCAGGTCGCCCCTGTTCAGCGCCTTCATTTCCCGGCGCGTCGGCGTGTCGCGCGTCACAGTTTATTTTTTTGCTCGCCGGCCTCTCGGAGCCGCGCCACGGACCTACCATGAGCGTCGTGGAAACACCCCCGAAGGACGAGGCTCCACGCCACCAGGCAACCGTGACGAGAACACAGCAGGTGACACCGTTGATGCGCAGAATCACCTTCGGTGGGGAGGGCCTGAGCGACTTCGAGACGAGTGGTAGCCCGGACGAACGGGTGCTCGTCAGATTCCCTCTCATTCCCCCTCACGCCCGCAGTTACACGGTCCGGCGCTGGCAGCCGTCGAAGAACGAGCTGGAGATCGACTTCGTTCTCCACGGCCACGGCGGCGCGGCACTCTGGGCCGCGACTGCGCAACCGGGCGAGACCGTTCACCTCTCGACGGCGAGCGGGTGGTTCACGCCGCCGGCAGGTTGCGACTGGCTGCTGATGGTCGCCGATCACGCCGCTCTGCCCGCGATCGGGCGAATTCTCGAAGAAGCACCCGACGGTCTACCGATCCACGTCATCGCGCAGGTACCCGCGCCGAGCGAACAGCAGACGTTCACGACGCGCGCCGACGCTCACTACCGATGGATCGAGGAATCGGACTCGCTGCTCGCCGAATTGGCCGGCGCTGCCCTGCCTCCCGGCGAGGGCTACATCTGGTGTGCAGTCGAGGCCGCGACCGCCAGACGCATCCGCGCCCATCTGCGTCGAACATGGGAAATCCCGGCACCCCGCATGCACGTGATGGGTTACTGGCGGGAGGACAAGGAGAACTGGGAGCGTCGGTACGCCGTCGTCGCCGACCGTATCGACGCCGCGATGGGCGAAGCGATGATGGCCGGCAAGGATTTCGAGTCGGTTCGCGACGCCGTCGACGACGCGATGGAACGCGAAGGGCTTTAGCGCATATGGGCGTGACTCGCATACGAGTGAGGGCCATACCTTCCGGCATGGCCCTCACTCGTGAAACGGATTACGCGTTGACGAGCTGCTTGCCGGCGTCGACGAGGTCGGAGACGACCTTGGAGACCTGAGCGAGCACCTCTGCGTTCTCACGCGGGTGCAGCTCACCGAACAGTGCGCCGGTTCCACCGATGCTCAGTGCGGTGTCCTCGACGACCTTGCCGCCGGCGATGCGGACTGCCTTGGTGGTGTCTTCGTGTGCCCACTTGGCGCCGTTGCCACTGGGCGAAGCGCTGATGACTGCGACAGCCTTGTCCTTGACTGCACCGACACCGTACGGACGCGAGATCCAGTCGATGGCGTTCTTCAGAACTGCGGGGATGGTGCCGTTGTATTCGGGGGTGACGAGCAGGAACGCGTCAGCGTCGCTCGCAGCGGCGCGCAGTGCGTCGACAGCGGGAATGGAAGCACCCTCGACGTCGATGTCTTCGTTGTAGAAGGGGACGTCGGCGAGGCCTTCGAAGACCGTCAGCGTTGCACCCTCGGGTGCGGCGGACACAGCCGTCTCGGCAAGCTGGCGGTTGACGGATCCGGCGCGCAGGCTGCCGACGAGAACGAGAACATTGGTCTGTGACATAGCGAGTTTCCTTCGAGAGTGGTGCGGTTGGTGGCTCCGGTTGAAAGTTATATCAACTAAACGGACCGCGGTCCACTTACATTCCCCGGCCCTGTAACCTGATCCCGTGAGCGCAATCCCCCTCCCCCAGATCGGCGCCGCGCCGGTCGAGCGCGGTGACGCAGCACGTAACCGCGTACTTCTGCTCGACGCCGCAGCCCTCCTCGTTGCCGAGCGAGGTGTCGACGCGGTGACGATGGACGCTGTCGCGTGCCGGGCCGGTGTGGGCAAGGGCACAGTTTTTCGGCGCTTCGGCAATCGATCGGGACTGATGCAGGCACTGCTCGATCACACCGAGCGAGAACTGCAGCAGGCATTCATGTTCGGCCCCCCACCGTTGGGTCCGGGCGCGCCGCCGATCGAGCGCCTCATCGCGTTCGGACGAGCCCGGATTGCCATGGTGGAAGTACAGGGCGAAGTCCTCCGAGCGGCGGAAAACGCTCCTGAATACCGCTTTGGCGGTCCGGCCCGGGCTCTCGGCATCGCTCACGTCATCGGGCTTCTTCGAGGAGCCGGCGTCGAGGGCGACCTCGATCTGCTCGCTTCAGCACTGTTGGCACCACTCGAAGCGTCGCTCGTCCTTCATCAGGTGCGCGATCTCGGGATGACCACCGAGCGTCTGGCCGCCGGCTGGGAAGACCTTGCCCGGCGCGTTACTCGATGTTGACTCCCCCGATCCGTCCCACCACTTAATGTGAGCCCATGCGCATCGCTGCAGCCGTCATCGGCCTCCTGACCATCGCCGCGGTAAGCGGTTGCTCCGCTTCGTCCGACACCCCCGAAGACAAGACGGATCCCTCCGGTCGTGTGTTCATCTCGACCTCCGTGGATGGAACACAAATTCCCGGCGGCGGCCCGCTGACTCTCGACTTCAGCCAGGCCGGTCGAGTGTCCGCGAGCGCCGGATGCAACACGGCAAACGGTTCGGTCGAGTTCACCGACGGCACGCTGACCACCGGCACCATGGCGTCGACCATGATGGGCTGCCCTCCCGGCATCGCCGAATCCGACTCCTGGACAACAACATTGCTGACCGCTGCGCCGGCGTGGAGCCTCGACGGCGACACCCTCGTCCTGACATCGAAGGACGACACAGTCACCCTGCAGGACAAGAAAATCGTCACGCCGGATCGACCGCTGCAGGGCACGACGTGGACTGTCACGTCCCTCATCAGTCCCGATGCGATCAGTACGAGCCTGGCTCTGGAGACGTCAGCTCCCGAACTGACGATTGCCGCAGACGGTTCGGTCAGCGGGAGCACCGGATGCAATCGCATGACCGGAAGCGCCCAGACGTCCGACACCACAGTCACGTTCACGCCGATGGCAACCACGCGTATGGCTTGCCCCGAGGAGAACATGGACATCGAGCGCCAGATCCTGGCGGTGCTCGACGGCGAAGTGAGCTACACCGTCGACGCCGACACGCTGACCCTGCGCAAGCCCGACGACACCGGATTGATACTGACTGCGCAGGCTTGACCAGACGCTGCAGGCTCGATCAGACGTTGTCGAGCAGCCAGCGCCCCAACTCGCGGGCGCTGGCATCGATCATCGCGGGCCAGTCCAAGGCCGAGTCGTCCGCGTGATCGCTGACGTGTTTGACGAGTCGGCAGGTAGCACCCGCAGCCTGCGCGGCGAATGCGATGGCAAACCCCTCCATGTCGACCAGATCGGCTCGCTGCGCAAGGGCGTCCCGGGTTGCAGCGTCGGCGATGAATGCGTCGCCGGTCGCCAACACCGAGTCGTCACCGCCGGCGAGCACCAAACGGTCCGCGACGTCGTGCCCCAGCGCTCGGATCGCGGTGCTGCTGATGTCGTGATTGATGACGACGCCGGGAACATAGAGGCCGCCGTGGTGCGCGTGCAGCGCACCGGCTGTCCCGATGTTGACGACCAGCGGCAGATCATCCCGCTCGTACCGCGCGAGAGCAGAGGCGACTGCTGTTGCAGCACTGACCTTTCCAATCCCCGTGATCAGCAGTTCGTATCCTTGCGGCACGTATGCCGCTTCCGACTTCGTCGCACTGACCACCAGAACGTTGTTCGCACTCATGTGCGCGACCGTACCGCCCCGGATACGGTGGCACTGCACGCGCCTGCTCACATCGCTAGAGTCCATTCATGGCCACACTGCGTGAAAGCATCATCGAAGAACTCGGCACAAAGCCGACAATCGACGCCGCAGCGGAGGTTCGCGCGCGAGTCCAGTTCCTGAAGGACTACGTGCGCTCGACCCCCGCCAAAGGGTTCGTTCTGGGAATCAGCGGCGGTCAGGACAGCACGCTCGCCGGAGCCCTCGCCCAACGCGCGGTCACGGAACTTCGTGAAGAAGGCCACGAGGCCGAGTTCGTCGCCGTTCGACTCCCCTACGGCGCGCAGGCCGACGAATCCGACGCTCAGATCGCGCTCGGCTTCATCAAGCCGGACCGCTCTCTCACGGTCAACGTCAAGCCTGGCGCCGACGCCACGGCCCGTGAGGCCTCCGAGGCGTTGGGGAACGGCGAACTACGCGACTTCGTCCGTGGCAACATCAAGGCGCGCGAACGAATGGTCATTCAGTATGCGATTGCCGGTCAGCTCGGCTACCTCGTGATCGGTACCGACCACGCCGCAGAAGCGATTACCGGCTTCTTCACGAAATTCGGCGACGGCGGTGTCGACATCACGCCGCTCACCGGCTTGAGCAAACGCCAGGGCGCTGCATTGCTGCAGGAATTGGGCGCACCCGAGAGCACGTGGCGCAAGGTGCCGACCGCCGACCTCGAGGACGACCGACCCGCGCTACCCGACGAAGTTGCCCTCGGCGTCACGTACTCACAGATAGACGACTACCTCGAAGGAAAGGACGTTTCCTCCGAGGTAGCCGAGAAGCTCGAGAAGATGTTCACCAACACTCGTCACAAGCGCACGGTGCCGGTCACACCCCTCGATGACTGGTGGAAGTAACTCCTACCAGAGCTCTTACCAGCGACTAGCTACCGAACAGGCTGCCGAAGACGTCGCCCAGCGAACCCGTTCCCGAAGCCGGATCCTTCTTCGCGAAGTTGGTGGTGCATCCGTTGAACTGCACTGCATCGACCAGCGTCGACGTGGCGGCGGAACCGGTGCCCACGCTGACGCCGTAGTGGTCGACTACCGCGTTCGGGTTCGCGGCGACGATGTCAGCCAAAGGCACTGACACGCGGTCCTTGGCGCCGTCGATGTTCTGAGTGCTCCACCACACGCCCTTCTGGAGATCCGCGTGAACGCCGCCGTCAGCCGTCGGCGTCGCGTCGGGTCCCGGGACCCACACCAGGGTGGTGAATCCGTTCTCGAACTTTCCGCCGGTGGTTCCGGTGAGGCGGAGCTGGAATGCCGCAGTCGGCGTGGCGGCGCGCTCGGCAAAGCCGATCGCCTTGCCGACTGCGTCGGACAGCTTGATACCGCCGGCCGAATGGTAGGAAACCGAACGATCGCCGGTACCGTCAACGGCCAGCTTCAGTGAACCGTCCTTGTCGAGAACGTTGTCGGCCGAGTACGACGCGGTCTGATCCTTCTCGTCGGTGAACGGGATGCCCCACCCGTTCGGCGTCGCTTCGGTGGACAGGGTCGAGCAGGAGGCTTCCGGCGCAGAAGAGCCGAGAGAACCGGTGGACGGAAGCGCAGTAGCAATTGCCGGAGCGGTGAGTGCAGCTGCCCCGAGGAGTGCTACGACGACTCCGACACGGCGCGTGGAATTAATCGACATTGAAATACCTTTCACATATCCCGAGTGGAATTGCGCCAAAATTAACACATGTCGACAATTACCAACAGCGAAGTTATTTCTTTTGTCATCCAAACAGATGACAATTCACCTTGGCAATTCGAAGTGCATTCGCTCCCCCAAAAGTAGGAGAAACTAAACAAAACGACCAATGCTGGACAATTGACCAACAATGGAAAAAACGGAGATAGATGCCACTTGAGCTGGAGTGATCAAGATATAAATATTTGGACCGGCAAACCGAAAAAGGACAATACGTCGGCAGCCCACAAATAGCTACGCCGGCAATTCTCGGACTAGCCTCCAGCGAAAGGCGGAAGAATATCGACAGCGCTACCGGAGGCTCGAGAGACGTCGCGGGTCAACTCGTCACCGACGAGGAAAGCCGAGACCGACAGCACTCGCTCCATCTCCTGTCCGTATCGCCCGACCAGCACCGCCACCAACTCGGCAAGTGTGTTGTCGGGCGAAATGGCGACTACCTCGCTACGGCAACCGGATACATCCGCTGCAGCAGCAAAGTAACGAACCGAGATCGAATGCGGATCAGCCACCGATCGCTCCCATACTTCTTTCCGGCGGAACGAAGTCCGCGGCGTCGATGCCGTGCCCAGCCCACTTGTTCCACATCGCACCGCGCCACAAATCCGCTAGTTCGTCGTCACTTGCTCCGGCCCTGAGCGCGGCACGCAGATCAACTTCACGGTCACTGAACAGACATGACCGAATTGTTCCCTCTGCGGTCATTCGCGTCCGATCGCATTCACTGCAGAACGAGCGGGTCACGGAAGCGATGATCCCTACCGTCATCGTGGTCCCGTCGACACGCCATTCTTCGGCAGGAGCCGACGGATCTTCACGGCCGATTGCTTCCAATTCGAAACGGCTTCCCAAAACGGACAACAATTCAGCCGCGGTCACCATGTTCTCGCGTGCCCATGCATGGTCTGCGTCCAGAGGCATTTGCTCGATAAAGCGCAATTCGACGCCGGCTTCGAGGCACCACTGAAAAAGATCCGCCGCGCCGTGGAGCGTTTCACGCATCAGCACCGCATTGATCTTCAGTGGCGCGAGCCCGGCCGCAGCTGCCGCTCGAATTCCCGCGAGAACGGACGGCAACCTGTCTCGACGCGTCAATTCAGCGAAATGGGCGCGATCAACCGAATCCAGGGAAACATTGATGCGAGTCAAACCAGCTGCAGCCAACTTCGCCGCACGATGTTCGAGCCCAACGGCGTTGGTAGTCATGGAAAGTGGAATTCCTGGCACGCGAGCGGCACACCCCGCGATGATCTTTTCGAGGTCACTACGCATCAACGGTTCCCCGCCGGTGAATCTCACTTCACGAATACCGACCCGCTCGACGCCGATTCCGACCACTCGAATGATCTCGTCGGCACTCAGAAGATCTTCCGCAGCGATGGCCGGCAAGCCTTCCTCCGGCATGCAATACGTGCAACGAAGTGAACACTTCTCGGTGATCGAGACTCGCAGATCTCTGGCAACACGCCCGAACCTGTCGACCAGGAGATCCGTCTCGGGACGACCGGCGAGGGAGGCAGCGTCGAACCGCACGGTGGGAATTCCCATCGAGACCACTGTCATCACTTCACCAACTTCCGTATTGCTCCAGTATGACCGAAAGCCGTACTCCGTGTGTCGGACGGACCACACCGCCTAGGATCAAAACATGTCGAGGTTGTCGAGGTTACTGTCATGAGCGCGCGTTCGGTCGAGGAACACGCGTCGCACATCTCCGGATTGCTCACCGGCCTGCACACCCTCTCTCCGACGGCAGTTCCGACGGCAGAAGCGTTGGGGCGCATAACTTGCTCGGATATCGCATCACCGGTAGACCTGCCACTCTTCCGCAACTCGCAGATGGACGGGTATGCCGTCGATGCTGCTTCTGTGGCCTCGGTTCCGACCACACTGACGGTTCGAGGCGTGATCGCCGCTGGAAGCGGAAAACAACCGAAACACCTTCCAGGATCGGCATTTCGCATCATGACCGGTGCTCCGCTTCCCGAGGGTGCCGACGCCGTTGTTCCGGTCGAGGACACAACGGGTGTCACCGAGCACGTCGTCACGATCGAACGGGGCAGGTCGGTAGGCGAATTCGTACGCGAACGTGGCAGCGACATCACCGCCGGAATGCTACTGGTCACGGCCGGAACGCACTTGGAACCTCGCCATATCGCCGCGCTGAGTGCTGTGGGCCTGGCCTCGCTCGACACCTACACGAAGCCACGGGTCGCGATAATTACGACGGGCGCCGAACTGAAAAGTGCCGGAACAACTCTCGAACCCGGTGAGATCTACGATTCCAACGGTCCAGCTTTGGCAACATTGGCCGAAGCCAACGGCGCCGATGTCGTATCCGTCGCCCGAAGCAGCGACGACCCCGCCGAGTTCCGCGAATTGCTCTCGTACGCAACCTCGGTCGCTGATCTGGTGTTCACCTCCGGCGGAGTGTCCATGGGCGACTTCGAGGTGGTGAAGGAAACTCTCACGCCTCTGGGAGCACACTTCGGCCACGTCGCAATGCAGCCGGGCGGTCCGCAAGGCACTGCAGTGGTGAACGAAGTGCCGGTACTGAGCTTCCCGGGCAACCCGGTGAGCACGATGGTCTCCTTCGAGGTCTTCGCACGGGGCGAACTGCGCCGGGCCGCGGGCCTGCCCGAGATCCCGCGCGAGCGACTCCCGTTGACTGCACCGCTGCGTTCGGTGGACGGCAAGCGGCAGTTCCTGCGGGCACGCAGAACTGCGGACGGAATCGAACTCGTTGCCGGACCCGGATCGCACCTTGTTGCAGCCATGGCGTGGGCCGACGTCCTGATCGACATCCCCGCCGCCGTGACCGAGCTCGGCGCGGGCGATCTCGTCGACGTCGTCCCGCTCTCGACTTCCTCGATCTGATTCACTCGATCTGATTCAAAGGACACTGATGACCGAATTGACACACGTCGACAGCGAGGGCCGAGCGCGCATGGTCGACGTCAGCGCCAAGGCCGAGACGACGCGTATCGCCGTCGCCGCCGGCGAACTCGTCACGACCGCCGAGGTAGTTCGCCTCGTCCGCGCCGACGGCATGCCCAAGGCTGATGTCCTCACCACCGCGCGCATCGCCGGAATCGCCGGTGCGAAGAAGACCTCCGAACTGATCCCGCTGTGTCATCAACTCGCGCTCTCGTCGGTCAAGGTGGAATTCGGGTTCACCGAAACATCGATCACCGTCGAGGCGACGGCGAAGACTCGCGGACAGACCGGCGTCGAGATGGAAGCACTCACCGCCGTCGCGGTAGCCGGCCTGACCTTGCACGACATGGTCAAAGCGGTGGACCCCGGAGCTACCATGAACGGTGTTCGTCTGCTCACCAAAGACGGTGGTAAACGCGGACATTGGACCCGCGACACTCAGAACGCACAGACAGCTCCGGCGCACACCTTCACCTCGGCACGGTCCGCGACCGTCCTCGTGGCTTCCACCGGCGGTGCGAACGGCACCAGACCCGACACCACCGGACCCACGATCGCGACCTGGCTACGTGAACGGGACTTCGAGGTACGTGGACCGCTTGTGTACGCCGACGCAGACATCGCGGCGGGCATCGCTGACGCCAAGGAGGGCTCCCCGTCACTCGTCATCAGTACCGGCGGCACCGGGGCTTCCCCCACGGATGCCACCCCGGAAGCTACCCGGGCAGTCTTGACCCGTGAGTTGCCCGGCGTCGCAGAAGCGATCCGGACCAAGGGCCTCGAGAAGACACCGCACGCGTCGCTGAGCCGTGGTGTGGCAGGTCTCACAAGTACGACGGTCATCGTCAATCTTCCGGGTTCTCCCGGTGGAGTGAAGGACGGTCTCGCCGTCCTCGAACCCATCATCGATCACCTGCTCGCGCAGGTCGCAGGCGGAGGAGCGCACGATGAGTGAGCTACTGGCTCGGATCTCCGAGCAACCGATTCACGCAGACACCGTCGACGCCGCCGTTGCCGGTCCGAAGAACGGCGCTGTTGTGGTGTTCACGGGAACGGTGCGCAATCACGATGGAGGTCAAGCGGTTTCGGCGTTGGAGTACCAAGCGCATCCGGATGCCGAACGCTTCCTCGAGACGTGCTGCCAAGAGGTTGCGGCCTCGACCGGCCTGCCGGTTGCCGCGATCCATCGCGTCGGTCACCTCGAGATCGGCGACCTCGCACTGGTCGCCGCCGTCGCCGCGCCGCATCGAGCGGAGGCGTTTGCCGCGTGCGCCGAACTGGTGGAGCGCATCAAGCACGAGGTACCGATCTGGAAGCGGCAACACTTCGCGAACGGCGTCTCCGAATGGGTCGGGTTGTAGGTCGAACGCTCCGGGAAGGTAGAGTTGCCATCACTAGGTGCCTGAAATCGGGCATCCAGCGTCGTAGAACGCAAATTTTCTTGCTGAGTGCTCAATGCACCCGCTCTTCTTACGGCGAAGAAGCCTGCCGACCGGCAGCGCCGCCACCACTGTGCTTGATTGTTCGACCGGTTAATTCCCGTGTCGGCATCCGGGCACGAACACGTGCCCGAAAGGCTCTGAACACACTTGTCTGACATCTCTACGCCCGCTACCACCTTCGCAGCCCTCGGTGTGCGCGCACCGCTGGTGAAAGCTCTCGAAGACGGCGGAATCACTTCTCCGTTCCCGATCCAGATCGACACCCTCCCCGACACTCTCTCGGGGCGCGACGTACTGGGCCGCGGAAAGACCGGAAGCGGCAAGACCCTCGCGTTCTCCATCCCCATGGTCTCCCGCCTCGCCGGCGAACTGTCCGGAGGAAAGCGTCGTCCGGGTCGACCGCTCGGCCTGGTGCTCGCACCGACGCGTGAGCTCGCCACCCAGATCACCGCAACCCTCGAACCGTTGGCCGCCGCATACGACTTGCGCGTGACCACGATCTTCGGTGGTGTCTCGCAGCACCGCCAGGTTCAGGCTCTCAAGGCCGGAGTCGACATCGTCGTCGCCTGCCCCGGTCGCCTCGAAGACCTCATGAAGCAGAAGTTCGTCAGTCTCGACGCCGTCGAGATCACCGTGCTCGACGAGGCCGACCACATGGCCGACCTCGGCTTCCTGCCCGTCGTCACCCGCATCCTCTCGTCCACCCCGCAGGACGGGCAGCGTCTACTGTTCTCGGCAACGCTGGACAACGGCGTCGACAAGCTCGTCAAGCGTTTCCTCAAGAACGAGGTCATGCATTCGGTCGACGAGGCCAACTCCCCCGTCGCCGCAATGACGCACCACGTGTTCGACGTCGACGGCGTCGAAGCCAAGAAGGCTCTGGTCGAGAAGCTCGCTTCCGGTACCGGTCGTCGCATCCTGTTCATGCGCACCAAGCACCAGGCTCGCAAGTTGGCTCGCCAGCTCACCGAGTCGGGCATCCCGTCCGTTGACCTTCACGGCAACCTCTCGCAGGCTGCTCGCGACCGTAACCTGGCGGCATTCTCCGCCGGTGAAGCGCGCGTCCTCGTCGCCACCGACGTCGCAGCGCGTGGCGTCCACGTCGACGACGTCGAGTTGGTCGTCCACGTCGATCCGCCGGCCGAGCACAAGGCTTACCTGCACCGCAGTGGTCGCACCGCTCGCGCAGGCAGCGCCGGCGACGTGGTCACCGTGGTTCTGCCCGAGCAGCGTAAGGATCTTGCGATCCTCATGCGCAAGGCAGCCATCAAGGTGACCCCGGTCCGTTCGACTGCCAACTCCGAGCACGTCGTCAAGTTGGTCGGCGACATCGCACCGCACGTCACGCCGGCTCCGAAGGCTCCTGCCCAGCCGAACGGTGGACGCGGGCAGCGTCCCGCCGGCCAGGGTGGACGCGGCGGCGCAGCACGTTCGGGTCAGGCTCGCTCCGGACAGGGCGGTCAGTCACGCGGTGCTCGCACCGGCGGAGCTGCCCGTCAGGAACATGCCGGTGGTGGCGCTCGCCGTCCCCGCACCGGCGGCGGCGCTCGCACCGCAGGCTCCACCGGTGGCCGTCCCGCACGCTAGGCCACCGGTACAACTCAATAGGTTTCGTAATGGACAGCGTCGGCCAATGGCCGGCGCTGTCGCCATCCGAAGCGTTCGAGATCCGGAACCTGTTGAAACTCGGTCACCTTCCCGACGCACAGCCAGGCAATGGGGCGAACGGGTGACGGAATGCACATGAGTTCGGTGAGGTACTTCTCGTCGTAGAACGAAACCCAGCCGATGCCGATCTCCTCGGCTACCGCGGCGAGCCACAAATTCTGAATTGCCAGCACCGCCGAGAACAGCCCGGTGTCGTCGACGGTATGACGGCCGAGGATGTTCGGGCCACCGCGCGACGGGTCGTAAGTGACGACGATGCCGGTACCACTCTCGGCAATTCCCTCGATCTTGATGGGGTCGAACGTCGAGCGGCGATCCTCGGGCAAGGACTGCGCGAATTTCACCCGGGCATCGGCGACGTGTGCCGCGAAGGTGTCGAGCGTCTCCGGATTACGAACGACGACAAAATCCCACGGTTGCGTGTTTCCCACGCTCGGCGCGCGATGGGCGGCGTCGAGAATGCGCATCAGAGTTTCGTCGGGGACGATCTCTCCCGAGAACTCGGCGCGAACGTCTCGCCGTCGCCGAATCGCTTCGTACACGGATACAGCTGATTCACTCACGCCCCGACGGTATAGCGGTGCAATCCCAGCATGGCGTCGGGGTGCGGTTCGACCGTTTCTTCGCGCACGCAGGCGCGGAGCGCGCTGCCGACCGCCCCCGAATCCATCCCGGTACCGATCACAACCAGTTGCGTGGTTCGAGGTTCGCCCGACTTCCATCGCAGCGGCGTGATCCGGACATGATCACCCACCGATTGGATCTCGAATTTTCCTGTGTAGCCCGGAATCTCGAAGTTCACGAAGCCCTTGATGCGGTAAACACCCGACGGCTGATTCTCGAGAAAGTGCGTCAGAGCCCTGGCATCGAGAGGCGTCTCCGATGCGAAATCAACCGATTCGTAGCGGTGGTGCAGGTGATCGTGGTGACACGAGCCGTCCTCGTGATCGTCGTCGTGCCCGTCGCGCAGGAGTTCGTCGAGGCTCAGTTGATCGCCCGGAGCCGGAGGGGTCACCTCGCCGGTATCGAACAACAGAGCGGGGTCTATCCGCGAGTGCGAGGTTTCCACCATCGGCGCTCGCGGATTCAACTTACGAATTTCGGCCGTGAATCGCTCGCGTTCGGCGACCGGAACGCTGTCGATCTTGTTGACTACCACCAGGTCTGCCAGGCGGACATGTTGATCGAGCTCGGGATGTTCGCGGCGAACGGTGGAGAAATTGGCTCCGTCGACCAGGACCACCAGGCCGCCGTAGACGACAGACGGGTTCTCACTTCCGAGGACGAGTCGAATCATGTTCCGCGGCTCGGCAAGCCCGCTGGCCTCGATGACGATCACGTCGATCCCGGACTGCCGGTGCGCCAACTTGTTCAGCATCTCGTCCATGTCCGAGACGTCGACAGCGCAGCACAAACAGCCGTTGCTGAGAGAGACCATCGAATCGACCTGACCGGCGACCATCATCGAGTCGATGTTGACGGAGCCGAAGTCGTTGACGATCACGCCGATGCGTACACCGTCGTTGTTACGCAGAAGATGGTTGAGCAGCGTCGTCTTGCCCGAACCGAGAAAGCCTGCGACGACTATTACGGGAATCTGCTTCTTCGCCACCACACAACCTTCCGAAACCACACGTACCGATCAGTGATCGTAGTGGAGTGTGGCTCCGGAAGGTTCACGCTGACAGCAGACTCACACCGTGCAGAGCGGACGGATGTCCGACGTGCCCTCGGTGGTCGGTGACGTCAGGATCGTGCATGCGTTGTATCCACGGGATTCGGCGACCCGGCGGATCTCACTCCAGCCTGCCGCGTCGACGACCGCCGACCGTGAGAGCACGAACCCGGAAAGCCTGAGCGGATCGCCCACCAGTGCCCATGAATAGTCATCGGCAATGTAGGTGACGATGTAGTTGGGTGGGCCGTCCAAGCTTTCCTGTGAGGGCACCCCGGGGAAGCTCACATGCAACTGGGCACCCGTTGCTGGATCGGTAACTCGGGCATTCCCGACGATCTCGTTGGCTTGACCGGTCCACGTCGTACACGTGTTCTTCACGCTCACGTTCGACGAATCGACGATCCCGTAACTCGCCCGGGTGTCCTTCGCGCACGCGAGGCTGAAGGGCTGAGGAATCGCCGCCACCTGGTTCCATTCCCCTACGTAGCGCGCGACGTCCAGGTTCGCCACCGGCTGCAAGGGTTCCCAGATTGGGCTCGCCTGCGCGGTTCCCGAAAACATCGTCACTGCGGCGCACACTCCCGCAATCGCAATCGCAATCGCACTTCGCCCCGACCACTTCATGTCACTGCTCCTCGTCTGCACAACGCTCGATCGGCATTGGTTCCTCAAGACATTCGGAGCTGACGGACTGGAGGATGGGGCGGTATGTAAAACTACTTTTGGTTTGTTATGGACCTACTTCACAAACCTTATGTAGTCTTTGCTAAAAGATAGCTGAAAGTCGGACGGAGCTACTGTGATGAAGGTTGTCGACTTAGGTCTAGAACGCACTCGCTATGCAGTCATCGACGAGACGATCGAGTCGAGGTGGCGCCGCGTCACCTCTATGCAGCACGACGCCGTTGCCGTCGTGACTCCGCGCGACCGGATCACTTTCGCCGAACTCGAACTCCGGACCGACGCATTGGCCCGCGAACTTCGCCTACGTGGGTCACACGGGGCACGCCCGGTTGCGGTCGATCTCGAACCAACGGCCGAGTCGGTGCCCGCCATCCTCGCCACTCTGATTTCCGGTCGGCCCTTGGTCATGATCGACCCACAACTCCCCGAGGCCCGCCGAGCGCACATCATGAGCACCTCGGGCGCCGTCGCGCTGCAGTCGATACTCGACGAGTCTGCTGCGACGGGCTTCAGATTCGACAGCGCGTTGGAACCATCGAGTTCCGACCCTGCCATGATCGCGTTCACGTCAGGCACCAGCGGGGCACCCAAGGGAGTCGTGTTGAGCCACTCCATGTGCCTGAACAAGGCCGACGAACTTGCCGCAGCAATCGACCTGCGACCCGATGATCACATCGGGAACCTGTTGCCCGTCAGTTTCGGAGCCGGAATCACGGCCCTGATCATGGGCCTGATGAACGGAGTCACGGTCTTCTGCTGGGATCCACGTATCGACGGCGTCTCGGGAATCGACGACTGGCTGATCGAGAATTCGATCACGACCACGCACTGTGCGCCGTCCTTTCTGCGGGCGTGGTCGGATCTCGATTGCGATGCAGCAAATGATGATTCGATCGGTTCCCTACGCGTCGTCGTAACGTACGGGGAAGCAGTTCACGGCGAGGACTACGCGCGCCATCGCAGTCACGGCTTCGCTCGCGTCACGTACGTCAACTGGCTGGCCACCACCGAGACCGGTGTCGTCGCGTACAACGTGTTCCCACCACATTCCGAACTACCCGTCGGAGTGGTACCGGCCGGACGTGCTCGCGACGGCAAGGACGTACAGATCGTCGATGTGAACGGCGTGCCTCTCCCCGACGGAGAGATCGGAGAGATTCAGGTTGTCTCCAGTGATCTTGCCGACGGATACCACGGCGACCCGGATCGAACTGCAACACGATTCACGCGCCTGGGCGACGGAGTGAGCATCTACCGGACCGGTGACCGGGGCCGCATCGACGAACGCGGAGAACTGCAACTGCGGGGACGCGTCGACGACGCCGTCAAGATTCGGGGCTATCTGGTGGAACCGATGGAAGTCGAGGCGCATATTCGTCGAATTCCCGGCGTCGCCGATGTTTTCGTGGCCGTCGTCCTCGAGAACGATCGACCGGAGATCGTCGCCTACGTGGTCCTGACCAAAGCCGTGATGGCACGGTCGGGCGCCGAGATGCGGCGCGAATTGGCGACATATCTGCCGGCCTGGATGCTCCCCCGACATTTTGTTCTGATGCCGGCGTTGCCCCGCAACGAAAGAGGAAAGGTCGATCGAACAGCGCTGCCCTCCGTCGAGGTGCGGTCCACTCCACCGACTCTCGCCGGGCCCGCCGAATTGTGGTTGTCCTCGATCTGGGAGTCGATTCTCGGTATCGACTCCATCGACCGTGAGGACGACTTCTTCGAACTCGGCGGCGATTCGCTTGCTTCAACCGAAGTGGTGGCAAAGATTCACGACATGTTCCGGATCCGGATCACGGCGGCGGAGTTCGCGGCCGCCAGTACCGTCAAAGACCTTGCAGCGCTGGTGGATCGGCGCAGAATCGATCCCGATGATCGCGTCTGTCACAACACGATGGTGCCACTGAAGCTCGAAGGCTCCGGGCGACCGCTGTTCATCATGAACGGAGCGGGGTGCCCATCGACGACGCTGTCCACCTTGTCGAAAGCGCTGCACACCGATCGGCCGGTTTACGCACTTCAGCCACACGGCTTCGAATCTCGCGGACTACCCGACCGGTCGGTGAAAGCAAGCGCCCGCCGTTTCATTTTCGAAATCAAGAAGATTCAGCCCACCGGGCCATACCTCCTCGCCGGATACTCGTACGGCGGCTACGTGGCGCTGGAAATGGCGGCACAGCTGTCCGAGTCAGGTGACACTGTCGAACACGTCACCGTTCTCGACACCAGAATCTCCACCGAGGCTGCCGCACGACTGGCTGGTCGAGCGGGCATCACTTTGGATCCGTCGATCGTCGACCTTGCACCACAACCATCCACCAATGCCCGCTGGAAGCCGACCAGACGCACCGTCGCGGCCATGTGGATCCGCACGCTGTTCGCCGGCATTCTGCAGTACCCGCCGGCCACCCAGTGGACCGTGTTCCTCTACATCGGAGGCCAGGCGCTCCGGAAGCATCGAATACGAGCATGCGCCGCGCCCGTCACCGTGATCCGTGGGGCCACCAACAACCGTGGACGCGAGATCTGGTCACTCATTGCCACGGGCTCACTGGATTTCGACGACGTCGACGCGTGCCACGAAGACGTCGTCCGCCAACCGTACGTCCGCAAGACTGCGGCGATCATCGATCGAGTCTGTGATCGAGCGTGACCAGCGCTCCTCATGTCCAGCTGTAGAAGAAAGAGCGGCGCGGAGTGAGGGCCCAGTCGGTCGTCGACGAACACACTCGTTCCTTGACGAACGCACCCGCCCTGCCTGCGACGAACATGCCCGTTGCGTTGTCGACACGAGTGGTCCGCTGGAACACACCTCGCCGCCTCCCGAGACTGATGCACCGGCCTGCGAACTTCGGAGCCACCGGGCGCGGCGCGGAACCTTCGAGTCGATGCAGGATCGTCTCGGCCGCATGGACTCCCAAGGGAATCGCAGCCTGACAACTCATCCTCAGTAAAAGATCACCGACTGCGACCGCATCACCCGCACCGACGATGTTGGGGTGGGACGAGCATTCGAGTCGGTCGTCGACCTTCAGACGACCGAGACCGTCGACGGGAAGGCCACTTCGGCGCGCCAGATCGGGGACCCCGAATTCTGTCGCGAGAATCGTGCAATCTGCCTCCACCCGTGCGCCTCCCGCAAGCTCGCAGGACGAACCGTCGATCCGCGTCACCCGGGATTCGGTGACGATGTCGACCCCAAGATCGGTCAATGTTCTGAGAATTGCAGATCGCGCACGCTCTGACAGATCCGGGGCCACGATTCCTCCGGTCACCAAAGTGATTCGGCTGCTTCGCTGCTCAGCCAATTCTGCGGCAGTCTCGATTCCGGTGAGACCGCCGCCGACAACGCAGACCGTAGCCTTCCCGTCGAGTGTCGCCAGTCTGGATTCGAGGCGAACCGCGTCCTCGAATTCGGAGACGCTGAACCCGTGCTCCGCCGCCCCGCCGATAGTGCTGGGTAACTGCCCACTTCCGACTGCGTAGACCAGATAGTCGTAGTCGAGCACACTGCCGTCGTCGAGGGTAAGCCTGCCGAGCCCCGCCTCGATCGTCGTCACCTCTCCGAAGACTTGGTGTGCCGCACGCGGTAGCGCCCTGTCGAACGAGACCGTCGCGTCGTAGCCAGCCGCGATCATCTGATGGAGCCGCTTCGCTGCCATGGCGCCCGCATATCCTGCACCGATCACCACCACGTGTGCGCGCACGATTTCCCATTCCGCCGCTGGTCTCCGTACCGAGATGCACGGGCCGATCAGGCCTCACAGCGGACAGTATTGCGCACGAAAACAACAAATGCTCTGCACCGATTGGTGCAGAGCATTTGTTCGGGTGGAGCTAAGGGGACTCGAACCCCTGACCCCCACACTGCCAGTGTGGTGCGCTACCAGCTGCGCCATAGCCCCGTATTCAGTTCGCTCTAACAGTCGAACTCGCAGCGGCTGTTCTGCTTTCCGCTTGCTGGAAGAAAGTTACACCACTTGACTCCTGGGCAACAAATCGCCTGGTCAGAGCGAAGCGGCCGCTCCTCGTCGGAGCGGCCGCTTCAGCTCAGGAGGAAAGCTTGGAAACCCAGTCGCTGCTGCCCGTGTCAACGATCTTGCCGTTCGCCACTACCGTGGGCGTCCCGTTCGACCCGACATCCTTGAGCGCCTGGCTGGCGGCTGCGGCATTGGCCGCGGCGGCTTCGACGTTGGTACCGGAAGAGATGCAGGTTGCCACGTCCTCGGATGCGCCCGCATCACGAGCGATCTGGGCGAGGTCGTCGTTGGTGTGGTCGCTGCTGCCGCCCTCGGCCGGCTGCGTGTCGGTCGCGAAAAGCTTGTTGTGGAATGCGGAGTACGCAATCGCGTCACCACCCTGAGCGACGCAGAGCAGAGCGGCGCCGGCCCGTGTGGAGTAGTCACCGCTGCCCGAGGCCCGGTTGAGGAAGTTCAGCATGTGGTACCGCACGGCGACGTCACCGTTGTCGACGGCGGCCGCGAGAGCCTGGCCACTGAGGTGTTCGAGAGCAGCACAGGCCGGGCACAGCGGATCCTCGAAGAGATCAATGGTTGTCGCGGCGGAGGGCTTGCCGAGCAGCACCACTCCGTTGTCCTGCACCGTGACGGCAACTTCGGAACTCTGCACGGAGCCGTAACCGTCGTTCTGGGGCTTGTTCTTGCTGTTCGTCCACAAGACACCGCCGATGACGAGGGCCGCGATCACGAGCACCGCGAGGCCACCGATGATGTAGGTGGAGCGGCTCGAGACCGGTTCCGGAGAGTATTTGTTCTTGCTGCTCTTGGTGCTCACGCTGATGCAGTCCTTCGTGCGTCGAAACGATTTACCGATTGCTTACCTTGCCACTGAAGACTGAGTATCCACTGAGAACGCCGCGCGTGATCCGGGCCCCAACGCGAGTGGCGAACGCGGGAACACGAGCAGCCAGACGGCAAGTGCCAAGAAGCCCAGGTCGCGGAGAATCTCCTTCGAATAGTCCCAAGCGCCGACGTCGGCTGCACCTCCGCCGCCGAAACATCCGCAGTCGATGGACAATCCCCTGGCCCACACCGAAATGATCACCGCAATGAGAACCGTGAGGATGACCACCGAGACTGCAGCGGATGCTCGCACCGCCAACCCGACGAGGATCAGCAGGCCCAGGACTATTTCGACCAGGGGAAGAGCCGTCGCCACCGGACCCACCAGTGACTCGGGCAATAGTTGATAGGCGCGCACCGCGATCTTCGTCTGAACGGGATCAAAGAACTTGAGTCCCCCGGAAATCAGCCAGACGGCCGCCAAACCCAATCGGGCCACAAGACTCACGATGCGAATTGCCACCCGATCGAGAGTACAGAATGCCCGGTCAGTCCAGGTTTGTCCGCGCAGGAGTATCCGTTAGCACCGTCACATCAGTCAGATCTTCTACAACGGATTCGACAGGCTTCGTTCGCGACGGGACGAACAACCACCCCGTCGCCGACACGACTACTACGGCTCCCATCACCGCGAAGGCCGCCGAGTACGACACATGCTGGGCGATCAGTCCGGCACAAATCGGCGCCACTACCCCACCGATGTCGGACATCATCTGGAATACCGCCAGAACGGGTCCGCCTCGGGCCGTCGATCCGACAACATCGGCAACCGCGGCCTGCTGGGCCGGACTCATGAGGCCGGAGCCGACACCAGTCACTGCGGCAATGGCGAAGAACACCACGAGGTTGTCGGTGAATCCCATTGCGATGGTTCCCAGACCGCAGATGAGTAGGCCGCTCACGACAAAGGGCTTGCGTCCGAAGCGGTCCGAGAGTCGTCCGGAGACGATCAACACCAACGCATTGCCGACGGCGAAGATCGTCAGGGCGTAGGCCGCAATCGAGGGGTCTCGGCCGAGGAACTCGACGACGAACAGGGGAACCATGGCAACGCGAACTCCGAAGATCACGCCACCGAAGGCGAGGTTCGATCCGAGCGCTGCCCGGTACACCGGAGACTGGAGGCCTTCTGTGAGAGTCATCGACTTCACATCGACAGCCTTGTCCGGTGACGCCAAATGAGATCCACGCAGGCTCACGAAGACAACGAGCGCGGCGATCACCAACGCAATTGCGTAGATGATGAACGGCATCCGCAGACCGAACTGCAACAGCGCACCGCCGACCAGCGGGCCGCCGATCGATCCCATGAGAAAGCTTGTCGCGTACAGACCCGACACGCGGCCGCGACTGTCCGACGGTGACATGCGAATGATCAGCCCGAGGGCCGACACCGTGAACATGGTCGACCCGATGCCGCCCAACGACCGGAACAGCAGAAGTTGCCAGTACTCCCCCGCGAAAGCGCACGCACCGGTCGAGACCGCGACGATGAGAAGGCCGACGATGTAGACCGGCCGCTCACCGAGTTTCTGTACCAAAGTGCCGCTCATCGGCGCGAACACCAACCGCATGAACGCGAAAGACGAGATCACGATCGTGGCGGCGGTGACCGATACGTCGAAGCTGCGCGCGAACTGAGGTAGTGCCGGGGCGACCAACCCGAATCCGAGGGCGATGACGAAGCTGGCGGCGACCAGTACCCAAATTTCCTGTGGCAGCTTGGCTGCACGAGTTTTCATGTCGCCCGGAATTCTAGCCGGGCGACATGAGCGGTCCGCGGGCTAGTTCGCCTCCAAGACGCTGGACACCAAGTCCTTGGCCGCTGCCTGAACCTGAGCCAGATGATCGGCGCCCTTCATCGACTCGGCATAGATCTTGTACACGTCCTCCGTGCCGGACGGCCTCGCTGCAAACCATGCGTTCTCCGTCGTCACCTTGAGACCACCGATCGCCGCGCCGTTTCCGGGCGCGGCAGTCAGTGTCGCGGTGATCGGTTCACCCGCCAGCTCGGTTGCACTCACCTGGTCGGGAGACAGTTTTGCCAAGACTGCCTTCTGTGCGCGTGTCGCGGGCGCATCGATACGTGCGTACGCCGGGCTCCCGAACTTCTCGGCCAACGCGGCGTAGTGCGCTGACGGAGACTTTCCCGTCACCGCGGTGATTTCCGACGCGAGCAACGCAAGGATGATGCCGTCCTTGTCCGTCGTCCAGACGGAACCGTCGTGTCGGAGGAAGGACGCGCCGGCGCTTTCCTCGCCGCCGAATCCCACAGACCCGTCGAGCAATCCGGGAACGAACCACTTGAACCCGACCGGAACCTCGAGCAATTCGCGGCCCAGGCTGCTCACGACACGGTCGATCATCGAGGAACTCACGAGGGTCTTGCCGACCTTGGTATCTGCGCCCCAACCTGGCCGGTTCGCGAACAGGTACTCGATGGCAACGGCCAGATAGTGATTCGGGTTCATCAAACCGCCGTCGGGAGTGACGATGCCGTGGCGGTCGGAGTCCGCATCGTTTCCGGTCGCGATGTCGTAGCGATCCCGAATCCCGATCAGCGACGCCATCGCGTCGGGCGACGAGCAGTCCATGCGGATCTTGCCGTCCGTATCGAGCGTCATGAACCGCCAGGTCGGATCGACGAGAGGATTCACCACTTCGAGGTCGAGTCGGTGAGTTTCGGCAATCGCGCCCCAGTAGTCGACGCTTGCCCCGCCGAGGGGGTCTGCACCGATCGTGATTCCGGCATCGCGGATCGCGTCGAGGTTGAGGACACTGGGGAGGTCTTCGACGTAGTAGCGGAGGAAGTCGTAGCGTTCGACGCGGTCCAGCGCTTGTGCCGCCGTCACACGCCGTACCCCGGAAAGCCCCTTGCGCAGTAGCTCGTTCGCTCGATCGGCGATAACCGACGTCGCATCCGTGTCCGCGGGCCCGCCGTGCGGCGGGTTGTATTTGAAGCCACCGTCACGAGGCGGATTGTGTGACGGTGTCACGACGATGCCGTCGGCTTTGGCCTCCGGACCCGTCGAGTTGTATCGCAAGATCGCGTGACTGACAGCCGGGGTGGGAGTGTAGGCGTCGCGTGAATCGACGAGGACGACGACGTCGTTGGCGACCAGGACCTCCAAGGCCGACAGCCAGGCCGGCTCCGAGAGCGCATGTGTGTCCCGGCCGATGAACAGCGGGCCGTCGATTCCCTGCGAAGCGCGGTACTCGACGATCGCCTGGGTTGTCGCCAGGATATGAGCTTCGTTGAACGCCGAGTCGAGACTGGAACCGCGATGTCCTGAAGTGCCGAAAAGTACCTGCTGCATCGGGTTCTCAGGATCCGGAGTGCGCGTGTAATACGCGGTGACCAGATGAGGAACATTGATCAGATCCTCTGGCAGAGCCACTTGTCCTGCTCGTTCGTGCGCCACGAATCCCCCTCGGCCCGGTGGTCGACCACTGTGTCGACGCGACTGTGGACAATTGTCTACCCTGGCCGCGTGGCGTGCACGCTCGGCGCCGGATCCGTCAATCCGTGATCTGGATTCCCAACCACGCAGCGGACAGTCCCACGATCAGACTGAGGACGATGTAGATCAGAGAAAGCGCCGTCTGGCGCCTCTCGATCATCCCGACGTTCTCGGTCGCGAATGTCGAATAGGTGGACAAGCCGCCGCAGAAGCCGGTCGCCAGAAGTGCGGCCATCTCGGTGGAAAGAGCTGCCCCGGTGAACAATCCAAGGAGGAAGCAGCCGATCACGTTCGCGGCGAACGTCGCAGCCGGAAATCCCTTGTACGCGGGCACATACCGCGCCAACAGGTACCGGCCACTCGCACCAGCGCCGCCGCCGAGCGCCACCAGGAGAACTGTCATGCCGACGCTCCGTCCCGCGCGCGGATCCAGCGTTCACCGAGCCCTTTGCCCAGTGCTGCAGCGAGGATCGCGGGAAGCAACGTCCCGAGAACATATAGAATCGATCGCCACGGACTCTCCGTCACGGCGTGAACCGCGAAGGACGAGAAGGTGGTGAAGCCGCCGCAGAAGCCCGTGCCGAGAAAGAGGTACCCAACCTTGTTGTGCACGAGCAGGGCCGCGAGAACACCGAGAACGAACGAGCCGACGACGTTGATGACCAGCGTCGTCCAGATGTGGGGAAAGAGCTCCCCCAGACCGTAGCGGCTGAGCGCGCCCAACCCTCCGCCGACGGCAACCGCGCATACCGCAGCCGGCAGTTTCAGATCACCCATGCTCTGGCCTCACCCGAAAGAGCCTACGTCCCGGAGCGGGCTTTCGGCGGGCGAGGAATGAAGTAACTTGTCCGCTGCTGATACTCGCGATAGCCCGGACGCTGTTCCATGTGTCGCTCGAGCAACCGCGCTCCGGTGGCGAAGACCAGGAAGTACGTCATGGCGATCGGTGAGAGGACGGTCAACACCCCCGGCCACACGGACGCCGAGACGAGGAAGATCCCCCACCAGACACACGCGTCGCCGAAATAGTTGGGATGCCGCGTCCATGCCCACAAACCTTGATCCATGATGTGGCCACGGCTGCCCGGATCGGATTTGAACTCCTCCATCTGTCGGTCGCCGACCGTCTCGAACGTGACGCCGACAATCCACAGCGCGATTCCGAGTACGACAAGAAGTCCGAAGCTGCCGTTCGACACTGCTGCGACCTGGATCGGCAGGGAGACGAACCACAACGAAATCCCCTGCGTGAGATAGATCTTGCGGATCGCATACAGCGTTCGATTACCCGTCGCTCGTCCGAGCATTTCTTCGTACCGCGGGTCTTCACCTTTGCCACGCGATCGAATCGCCATGTGCGTCGCCAACCGCAGACCCCAGATCGCCACGAGCGCAAGCATCAGCAACCGGCGCCAGAGGTCGCCGGTTCCCACTATCGCGGACACGAGCGCGATCAGAACGAAGCCGGCGCCCCATGACACGTCGACAACGTTGTGGCGCCCGATCCGTACACCGATCGTGGCTGTCACCGCCATTCCGACGGCGATCGCCAGCAGACTCGTGAGTGTGACCACTCCGAACGCGCCCCAGTCGAATCCGTTCATCGCCGCGACACCCACTGCGGCCGTACCGGTTCCATACCCGATCGACCATCACCGTGCGGCCGGACCGACAGAATCTGATCGACGCCCATCCTGCCGTCCCGAAATGCCATCCCTCCGCCGACGAGGTAGAGACGCCACACCCGGGCGACTTCGACACCTACGAGTTCCACGACGCGATCCCAGTTCGATTCGAAGGTCTCGACCCACGCGTCGACGGTCCGCACGTAGTGCTCACGCAGGGCGTGGACGTCCCGCACTTCGAGTCCACCTTCCTCGATCATCGCAACAGTGCGACCGACGGGCCGCATGTACATGTCCGGCGCGATGAACGACTCGATGAACGGACCTCCCCCGGGGTGCGGGCCAGTGCGGGACATCTGCTGAATCAGCACACGGCCACCGGCAATAACATTGTCGTGGAGCGCTTTCACGTACGTCGGATAGTTGTCCTCACCGACGTGCTCACCCATCTCGATGGACGCGACCGCATCGAAGGGACCGTCTGGAATCTCTCGATAATCTTGGAGGCGAATCTCGACCCAGTCTTCCAAACCGAGCGCGCGGACCTTCGCGTCGACAAAAGCCTTCTGCTCCGCCGAGATCGTGATTCCGACAACCCTGGCGCCGTACTCCCGCGCTGCATGCAGGCTGAGCGAGCCCCAACCACAGCCGACATCGAGAAACCGCAAGCCTCGCGCTCGATCGAGACCGACCTTGCGGCACACCAGGTCCAGCTTGTCTGTCTGTGAGTCTTCGAGCGTGTAGTCCGGTGCATCGGAAGTCCAATAGCCCGAGGAGTACGCCATGTTCTCATCGAGGATCAATTGGTAGAAATCGTTCGACAAATCGTAGTGGTGCCCGATCGCCTCGCGGTCGCGGGCGAGGCTGTGCAGGCGCCCCTTCACCTGAGCCTGCGACGCCGGCGGAGCCAAAGGTCTCCCGAAAGCACCGAAGGATCGCGCAGCCTTGACCACGGCCAGGACAAGCGAGGGTGTCGGGGTAATCGACCCGAGCCCCCGCTCGGCAGACACCTTCCACACGTATGTGAGTGCATCGCCTAGATCGCCCTCGACGTCGAGTTCACCGAGAACATATGCCTGCGCAGCCCCCAACTCGCCGGGATTCCAGAGCAAGCGTCGCAAAACGTTCGGGCTGTAGAGCGTCACTTTCGGAGCATCTTCCGGACCTGCCGTGCTGCCGTCCCATGCAGTCAACCGCACCGGAAGTTCGCCGCCGACAAGTGGACTGAGGATGTCCGAGAGACGACCCGCAACGCCGGTACCTTGTGTCGTTCGATCCACTGTGGCAGTCATCGCTGGTTCCTCCGATCGAGAACAATTTGCTGGACGTCGAGATACCCCGACCGAAACCCCGCCTCGGAGTAGCAGAGATAGAAATGCCACATGCGCGCGAACACTGCGTCGAACCCGAGCGCGGACGCCTCGTCGGTGCGAGCGCTGAATCGCTCGTCCCACAGTCGCAACGTCTGCGCGTAGTGATCGCCCATCGACATCCGCTCACGCACCCGCAGGGTTGTCATGCGCTCGGTGACGTCCTCGATCGCCCGCACCGACGGGAGAAATCCGCCGGGGAAGATGTACTTGTGCACCCAGGTGTAGGTGTTGCGGGTCGCGAGCATTCGATCGTGCGGCATCGTGATGGCTTGGATCGCCGCGCGCCCACCCGGCGCCAGCAGGGCGTCGATCGTCTGGAAGTAGCTTCCCCAGTACTGGTGGCCGACGGCCTCGATCATCTCGACCGACACAACGGCGTCGTACTCCCCCTGTACCTGCCGATAGTCGAGAAGGTCGACCTGAACGCGATCTGCCAGTCCCGCAGCGCTTATCCGCTTCGCTGCCAATTCCTGCTGTTCGACCGAAAGTGTCACCGAGCGCACCGTCGCTCCCCGTTGGGCAGCTCGGATCGCCAATTCTCCCCAGCCTGTGCCGATTTCGAGCACTCGCGAACCGGGTCCGACACCTGCGCCATCCAGCAGTCGATCGATCTTCCGATGCTGCGCCGCTGCGAGCACGTCCCACGATGGGGTCGCCCCTACCGACAGATCCTCGAAGAGGGCACTGGAATACGTCATGGTGTCGTCGAGGAACAGTTCGAACATCTCGTTCGAGAGGTCGTAGTGCCGGGAGATGTTCGAGCGCGTGTTCTGCGTCGAATTCCGTTCACTGCGAGGCTGCTTCGGAATGTAGAGGCCTCGTAGCCGCTGCAGGAAGTCGGGAATGAGCGTCGCCACGCGGGAGGCGAAGACTTCCAGGACCGCAGTGAGGTCGGATGCTTCCCAATCGCCCGCCATGTAAGACTCGCCGAATCCGATCAAACCACTGTCCCCCACACGAGCAGCGAAGTCGTCTGGGCGGTGAATGACCATCAACGGCGAATCGGGGCTACCGCCACCGGAGAACTCACCGTTGGGCATCTGGACACGCAGCGGCAAACGTGCGACCGCCTTGTGGAACAGGGCGCGGGCAACCGGTGATGCAACCCGCACTTTGAGCCCGCTCGGCACGGTGGCGACGCCAGGCCACCGCTCGGTTTCGATCGTGTGAGCGGAAGGTTCGGTGCCGAGAGTGGTTGTGGTCATTGCACTGCCTCCTGCGGGTGATGTTGCGGTCGGGGAACGATGGGTAAGCGCCTGGCCCACAGCCGGATTCCTTGAAATCTGATCTGCGCGGCGACTCGGAGCGGAGCCAGCGGGATGGCGAGCGCACTGCGCACGATCTCGCGCGTCGTCGCCGGCACACAACGACCGGACACCGTGGCCACGAAGGGCGCCTTGCCGTCACGGGCCAGAACTATCGAGAGCGCGAGCGCGGTGTCGGGTAGCGGAAGTCGCATCCGGTACTCGCCGTCCAGATCGTTGAACGGAGATACGTAGAACTCTTTGGACGTGCGAACCGCGCCACGTTCGTCGGTTTCGAGCAGGTAGCAGTGCCGCTCGCCGTAGGTGTTGTGAACCTCGGCAACGACGCACCGCTGACTGCCGTCGTCGTTCAGACACCAGAACACACTCAGCGGGTTGAATACATGGCCGAACACACGCGCGTTCGCAAGCATGAGGATGCGACCGCCGGCGAACTCCAATCCGTTGGTTGCCAGAAAAGTCTCGACGTTGGCACGAATCGATCGAGTGGGGTCGCCGAGGTGATCCCCGGCGTCGAACTTCGCCAAGGGCCGCAAAGCCTTCGGAAGCTCGGGCAAATCGTCGACGTCGACGAGCCAGCTGTAGCTTCGGTACTCGAACTCGTTGTGCAGCGGCTCCGTTCGTACGTGCCGGATGCTCGTATGAACGATGGACGGCGTGATGGGAGTAGTCACGGCCACCGACCTCCGACGCGTTCGGCGGCGCGCAGGCCAGAGAGTGCACCGTCCTCGTGGAAGCCCCATCCGTGGTATGCGCCGGCAAACGCGAGTACGTCCGAGTCCAGCTCAGGAAGCCGCGCTTGAGCGGCGACGGAGGTGGGTGTGTACTGCGGATGCTCGTAGGTCATCTGATCGATCACCGACTCCGGGGCCACCATTTCGTCTCCCCCCAACGTCACCAGGTAGCGCCGGCCGGTCTCCGGCAGCCGCTGCAACCTCGTCATGTCGTAGCTGACCAGAACGTGATCCGGCTTCGCGTTGCATTCAGGGATGTAGTAGTTCCACGACGCGCGCGCATTGGTGTTGCCGGGCAGCACATTTTCGTCCGTGTGAAGTTGGGTGTGGTTGACGGAGTACGGCATTGCACCGAGGACCTGGGATTCGACAGGCGTCGGATCCGCCAAAATCTTCAGCGCTTGCTGCGGATGCGTTGCGACCACGGCTGCGTCGAAGGTCTGGATCTGGTCGTCGCCGTCACGAATGTCGACGCGATCGTCGAACCGGTGGATTGCGCGCACCGGCGTGTTGAGTCGGATATCCCCGATACTTTTGGCGACGAGACGAACGTATTCGCCCGATCCACCGGTGACTGTTCGCCAGGTCGGCGATCCAGTGACGCTCAGCATTCCGTGGTGATCGAGGAACGAGAACAGGTACCGCGCGGGATATTTCAGCGCCGAGCCGGGATCACACGACCAGACTGCCGACACGAGCGGAGTCATGAAGTGAGCGGTGAAGTAGTCGGAGAACCGGCCGCTGCGCAGAAACACCCCAAGTGTCTGGTCAGGTGCCGACGGATCCGTGTTGTCGAGCAATGCGCGGGCACGGCGGTGGAAGCGCTTGACCTCCATCAACATCGACAGAAAACTGCCGTTCACCAGCAGCCCCGGCGTCGGGAGAACGCCGCGCAACCCTTGGCCTCCCGAGTACTCGAGCCCGCACCCCCCACACCTGACCGACATGCTCATATCGGATTCCTGCGTAGGCACATCTAGTTCTGCGAACAATCGCAACAATGTCGGATAGGTGCGATCGTTGTGGACGATGAACCCCGTGTCGATGGCGAGGCTTCGCCCTTCCGGGTCGGTGACCGAATGGGTGTCCGCGTGCCCGCCGAGCCGTGAATCCGCTTCGTAGAGGGTGACGTCACTGTCCTTACTGAGCACCCACGCCGCTGTCAGACCTGCGACACCACTACCGACGACGGCCACCTTGCGATTGTCGGAACTCATCGTCGTTCTCCCATCTTTGTTGCGGCTACCCCGCGACTCATTCCTGCGATTGCATCCGCGACGAGGCGATGCCAAGTCGCCGCCCGACGGAGCATGAAGTGGCCTGCGCCGTCGATGCCGATCCATTCAGCGCTCTTACCCGACGCCTGCAGTTCGTCGACCTTTCGCCGCGACACCTCCGGATCGGTCCAGGAGTCAGCCGTGCCGTGAAGGACTGACAGTGGTGTGTCCGAACGCAGATTCACCGACGTTCCATCGGGCCACCACGGCGCCAGCGCGACCACACCGACCACCGCCGGATCGCCACATAGTTCGGCGGCGACCCGTCCGCCCATCGAGTGCCCCAGCAGGATCACCTGAGCTTGTGAATTACGTTTCGTTATCGCGTCGAGTGCGGCGCGGGCGTCGGCGACCGGACTGCGCTCGGCACCGTTCCAACCTCGGACTCGATAGCGAGCCTGCACCGCCTTGACACCGGAGAGGCGAAGCTGAGCGGTGAACGGGCACATCCGAAGGTTGGACAGATGCCAGGCGCGAGCCGGGCGATGGCTCGATACCTTTCCTCCAGGCAGCACTAGCACCACCAGGTGCTGGTCACCGTCCTGCTGTTGCCGTCGGTTGGGCGTCATACACGGCATTCGGAGCCGAAAACCATTTGGATGGGGTTCGTAGAATTTCTTTTGTGAATCGTGAAGCACTCGTCGGCGATGTCCTCGACGCCATGGACGCCAACTTGGTATCCCATGCCTGCCACCTGCATGAACACTTGCCGACGGGATCGGTCACGGTCTCTGCAGATGTTGTCGTCGCAGACAGCGGCCTCACCGACGACACTTTCAACATCATCGCTGGTGCGCGCTTCGCTGTACCTGCTGCTGAAGGCCCGGAAGAAGACCGACGACTACTCGACGTACTCGCGTGGCTTCGAGCAACCGGTCGTCCGTTCTCCTGGTGGACAGGTCCGCGCGACAAGCCCTCTGACCTCGGCGCTCGCTTGTCAGCCCTCGGCTGCGTGCACTCCGAGGAAGAAAGAGCGATGACGGCAGACTTGAACGTCGTCCCACGCCCAACGCCTGTCTCAGAACTGTGCGTTCAGCGAGTGACGACTCGTTCGCAGCTCGCCGACTACGCCGCCGTGATGGCCGCCAATTGGTCGCCGCCCTCAACCGCAGTAATACGTTTCTTCGAAGACACCGCCGATGACATCCTCGATGAGCGCTCGCGGAGTTCGTTTGTCGTGGGATACGCGAACTCCCAGCCTGTCGCCGGAGCCGAGGTCCATTTTGCCGCCGACGTCGCCGGACTGTATGGGGTCGTCACACTCGAAACGGCGCGCCGACGCGGATTCGGCTCGGCGGTCACCCTTGCCGCACTCGACATCGCCCGCGAGCGAGGTGCCCGAACCGCTGTACTTCAGGCGTCCAGCGACGGCGCACAGCTCTATCGAAACGCTGGCTTCGAGGATGTCGGTACCTACGCCGAGTACTCGATCGGCAGCGGTTAGACGTCCCCGCGGGGACGCTTTCCGTCCTCATCCACGGATGTGTGTCGGTACTGGCATCTATTATCGAACGTACATTCGAAACAATGTCGGACACGCGCCGGGGGCAACGATGAACGCAGAACTGACCGATACCGCAGAACTGACCGATACCGCAGCACTGATCAATGAAGAAACGCAGGGTTCCACCCGAAGCGACGTAGAGCAACTCGGCTCCGAAATCTGCGCTCTCGCCGGCCAGATCGCCGCGGCCACGGCTCGATTCCTCACCCTCCTGTCGAAGTTCGACGAAGACCGCGGCTGGTCCGGCCCTGGACTGCATTCATGCGCCCACTGGCTGTCGTGGAAATGTGGAATGAGCCTGCACACCGGCAGGGAATATGTTCGCGTCGCCAAAGCGCTCCGACCTTTGCCCGAGATGCGGAAGGCCTTCGAGCAAGGCCGGCTGTCCTACTCGAAGGTTCGCGCACTCACCCGGGTCACCACGCCGTCAAACGAAAAGCAGATGGTTCGGTTCGGATGCGAGGCGCCCGCAGCCCAGATCGATCGTCTCGCCGCAGGTCTGCGTAAAGCAACCGACAATGAATCCGGCAAAAGCAAAGCGCCCGAACATCTTCAGGTCCGCTGGCATTGGGACTCTGATACGGGCGAGTTTGTCATCAAAGGACGCCTGCCCGCACAGGACGGCGCCCGAATCCTCGCAGCATTGGCGGCGGCGGAACGTGAACGCACCCGAACCGCTGCCATCCGCCCTGTCGACGAGAAGGCTACAAAGAACCCGGCCGGAAATATCGGACCAGGACTCGTCGCGATGGCAGAGCTCGCCACCGCCGCAGTCACAGACCGCACGTCCAAGGCCGCCGCGAACGAAGTTGTGTTCTTTCACGAAGCGAACACCGTCCGTGTACCGAGTGGACCCGCGCTCCCCCAAAGTGCCGCCGAGGAAGTGCTCTGCAACGCGAAACTTCGCCTGGGAACGACAAAGGAGGGATGCGTTTTGAATCTGGGCCGAAGGACCCGCGTCGTCAGCGCCAAACAAATGCTGGCATTGAATTACCGCGACGGATCTTGCCGCACACCGGGTTGCGGGCGGACTCGCTTCTTACACGCACATCACGTGAAATTCTGGGGACGCGGCGGAAATACGGACTTGGACAATCTGATCATGCTGTGCGGCACCTGCCACCGCGCGCTGCATGACGGCCAGTTCACGATCACTGCTCTCGGCGAGCAGAAGTTCGAGTTCCTTTACGCCAATGGTGACGTCATCGACCCAGCACCACCGACCGAGGGATTCGCTGATGGCCTACTGCGCGGAGACATACCCGACGACGCGATCATCCCAAGATGGGACGGCGAGCCCCTTCACCTCGATCACGCGGTCAGCGTCATCCTCGACGGTTGGGCCGCCTGAGGAAACATTGGTCTAGTCCAATCTGAATCTGCCGTGAACAACAGGACAACCCTCACATCCAGGTAGTGCAATTGGTCTAGTCCTATCGCAAGATGCTTAGCGTGACCAAGAAAATCGCACGCACCTCAGCCGCTATCACACTCCTCCTCGCCGGCGCTGTTGCTGCCGGAACTGCAACTGCTGCAGCAATTCCCGGATCGTCCGACCTCAATCCGTCGGCCGCCGAGAAGACAGTTGTCATCGGCCTCGACGGCACTATGCTCAGCCACATCAAGACCGCCGACGCTCCCCGCCTCCAGAAGCTGATCGCCGAAGGAACCAGCGGAGAATCTTCCATCCTCGGCCACACCACCATCTCCGGACCGTCGTGGTCGACCATCCTGACCGGAGTCTGGGATACCAAGCACGGAGTCAAGGACAACACGTACGCGGGCGCCCGCTTCGACCTCTACCCGAGCGTCTTCACCCGGCTGGAAACAGCAAAGCCCTCCCTCCTCACCGAATCGATCTCCACCTGGGGCGGCATCGACAACATCGCCTCCAGTGGGACACCGAAAGCCGACGTTGTCGTCACCACGGCCGATGCAGGTTCCGGAGCGGCCACCGACGCTGCGACGGCAGACGCCGTCGCCCGCGACATCACAGACAAGGGACCTGACCTGATCTTCACCCAACTCGATCAGGTGGACGGCGCGGGACATAGCGGCGGCACCAACGGCGCTGCGTACGAAGAGTCCATCGCCTCGGTCGATGCTCAGGTGGGCAAGATTGTCGATGCCGTCGATCAGCGCGCAGCAAAGACCGGTGAGAAGTGGACCGTACTGGTCACTGCGGATCATGGGCACAAGCCCACCGGCGGGCACGGCGGTCAGACACCCGCGGAAGCAACGACATTCGTCATAGCACGCGGCTCGGGATACGCGGCCGGTAAGAACACAGACTCGTACACGATCGCCGACATCACCCCGACAATCCTCCAGAGCCTGGGCGTTGCATTGCCTACCGATTTGGACGGCAAGCCGCTGGCCAAGGAAGCTCCCGGCTTCGTCGGCTCGGTCGACCTGGGATTCTTCGGCTCCTGATCGCAAGAAGTCCCGAGCGCGGCAGCAAAGCGCCGCAACAAAACAGCAGCAAGGCAACAAAAAGGTCGGGCCGGAGAGCGTGTGCTCTCCGGCCCGACCTGTTGTGGAGCTGCCGGGAATTGAACCCGGGTCCTACGTTGAATCGCTAGGGCTTCTCCGTGTGCAGTTCGCTAAGTCTCTACTTGGATCTCCCAGTCTCGCGAACAAGCTAGGATGACGATCCCAGTCACTGTTTGATGTCCCATCCGACTCCGTGACCGAGCCGAACAGTAAAGCCCTCTAGCTGATGCCAGGAACCGGGTCGAGGGCAACCCCGGGCTGACAGACACGCTTCGCTACTTAGGCAGCGAGAGCGTAGTCGCGCTGATTGGAATCGGCGCTTATAGGTTTGCAGCGACGCTTACGGTGGTCTCTTGCCTGCACCGACACGCTTCCCCTAACTCAACACACGCAGTCGAAACCGTTCAGCCCCGTGTGTGCCCCGCGTCTTTCGTGGGTCTATTCACTATAACGCGCCGAAGTTCGGAAGTCATACCAATTAATCGGCGGCACTTTCCGTGTCCTTCGCCCCAGCTGATTCCTGCACCCCAGCCGTTTCCTGCACTGCAGCCATCTCACGCTCGGCGGCACCGGTGATGTTGGTGATCATCCCCTGGAAGACGACTCCGTGGAAAGGCAGGATCGCATACCAGTACGCCCGACCCGCGAGCCCGCGAGGGAAGAAGACCGCGCGTTGATCGAGGTGGGAACCCACCGGCCGTCCGTCGGCACCGGCTGGGCCTTCTGATACTCGCAACTCCAACCATGCTCCGCCCGGGACCTTCATCTCGGCGCGCAATCGGAGCAACTTGCCTCGATCGATTTCTTCGACCCTCCAAAAGTCCAGGGCTTCGCCCGTGTTGAGCCGGCGTGGATCCCGCCTGCCCCGGCGCAGTCCGACACCACCGACCGCGCGGTCCATCCACCCCCGAATGGCCCACGCCAAAGGGAATGAATACCAACCGTTCTCGCCGCCGATCGACTCGACCACCGACCAGAGGGTTTTCGGATCCGCCGCGCAGTCACGTTCGCGATGATCGACGTAGACCGCTTCGCCGGCCCAATCCGGGTCGGATGGAAGAGGATCGGATGGAGCGCCCGCGATCGTTGCACCGGACCACGCCGTCTCCACCTCACCGGTGTCGATCTTTCGAAGTGCCAGTCGCACCGCTTCTCGATACGGCGTGAGGCCCTCGGCGGGAGGCGGGATGAAGCCGTCGATGTCGTGATTGTGCATCACCGCGTCGTTCTGCAGGGATTCGATCAGGGGCATCGCCAAACCTCGTGGGATCGGCGTGACCAATCCCACCCAGTGACCTGCCAGACGCGGGGTGAGGACGGGCAGGACGAGGATGCGTCGGCGTACCAATCCAGCGACGTCGGCGTAGGTGTTCATCATTTCGCCGTACTGCATGACATCCGGCCCACCGATGTCGAAGGCGCGGTTGACCTCCGGCGTCGTCGCCGCGGCTGCAATCAAATAGTGGAGTACGTCACGCACCGCGATCGGCTGAATGTTGTTGTGCACCCACTTGGGTGTGGTCATCACCGGAAGCCGATTGGTCAAGTGGCGCACCATTTCGAAGGACGCCGAACCCGATCCGATCACCACTCCAGCTTGGAACACAACCGTCGGAACCTCGGAGTCGAGCAGGATCCGACCGACTTCGAGCCGGGACTGCAAGTGAGTCGACAACTCTCGGTCGGAGGGATGAAGCCCGCCCAGGTAGACGATCCGTCGCACCCCCGCATCGCGGGCAGCGGCGGCGACGTTCTCCGCGCTTCGCTTGTCGATATCCGAGAACGACCCTCCCCCACCCATGGCGTGAACGAGGTAGTAGACCACGTCGATATCATCGAAAACACCTGAGAGGGTGGCACTGTCGGTCAGATCCCCGCGCTTGATCTCCACGGAATCGTGCCAGGGAACATCGCGTAGTTTCTCCGGGCTGCGCACCACCACTCGAACTCGATGACCCTCTTCGACCAGGCGAGGGGCAAGACGTCCGCCGATGTATCCGGTCGCACCCGTGATCAACACTCTCACTGCGTCCATCACCCCACGCTACGCACAATTCAACTGCGAAGCGCGAGTGCAACCCCGAGGTCGTCGTTGGTCAACATCATGTTGATCCCCGCTCCGGCCTTCGCCCCGGCGGCTGCGGCCATGATGACCTGGGCACCCGGGTCCACGACATTGCCCGCGGCGAACACGCCGGGCACGCTTGTGACCCCCATCATGTCGACTGTGACGAAATCGCCCATCATCGTCTCGGCGCGCTGCGCACCGAATGCGCGCAAGATCGCATCGTTGGGGTCCATCGTGAGGGCGCCACCGACGAAGACCGCCGAACGCGCGACCACACTGCCGTCGGCCAACCGCACGCCCACCAACCGATCATCCTCGACGACGGGACCGGCAACCTCACCCTCGACGATCGAAATACCGCGAGCCGCAAGCTTTTCCCGATCTTCGGAACTCAGTTCGGTGATGCGATGAAGGAAGAGAACCACGTCATCGGACCACTGGCGAACCATGAGCGCCTGGTGCATCGCAAATTCCGCGCTCTTGGCGATCACGCCGAGCGGCTGATCACGCACGCCGTACCCGTGGCAGTACGGGCAGTGCAACACATCGCGGCCCCAACGCTCGCCGAAGACTTCGAGTTCTACCGGTAGGCGGTCCGTCAGACCCGTCGAAACAAGCACCTTGCGCACCTGAATCTTGCTGCCGCCAGCCAGTTCTACCGAGAATTTCTCGCCGTCCCGTGTCACGGAGACAACGGTGCCGTCATGGAACTCGCCGCCGAATTTGCGGACCTCACCTCGGCCGATGGTCAACAATTCTGCCGGGTTCATGCCGTCACGGGAGAGGAATCCGTTCATGTGGTCGGCGGCCGCGTTCCGTGGCGATCCGTTGTCGAAGACGATCACGGACCTGCGTGCCTGACCGAGAATGAGTGCGGCGTTGAGGCCTGCCGCACCGGCTCCGATTACTGCTACGTCGAATGAGTTCTGCGTCATGAATCCAGAATGACAAGAGAACGCAGTCTTGACAAACACTGTTGCCACTTTGGCAAAATGAGTGCATGACCGAACCATCGTTCGAAGCCGTACTAGCCGGCATCGGCCCTCGCCTACGTGCGTTGCGCCAACAGTCCGGGATGACCCTGGCCGATTTGTCGGAGGCCACCGACATCAGCGTCAGCACACTGTCGAGACTCGAATCCGGTACTCGCCGAGCCAACTTGGAGTTGCTGCTGCCGATTGCCAAGGCACACGGCGTCCCGTTGGACGACCTGGTGAACAGCAAGATCAAGGACCCCCGCGTTCGAGAAGAACCTCGAACGGTCGGATGTATGACGGTCATTCCGCTGACCAGTCAACCCGGCAATCTGCAGGCCTACAAGATGATCATCTCGCCCACCGACGACGATCGCGAACCGGGATCCCACGAGGGCTACGAGTGGGTCTACGTTCTGTCCGGGCGCATCCGACTCCAACTCGGCGATCGGGATTTCATCATGGGCGCAGGCGAGGCCGCCGAGTTCGACACGCACATCCCGCACCGCATCAGTGCTGCCGACGGCCGGCCGGCCGAGGCGATCAGCCTCTTCGGAAAACAAGGCGAGCGGGTTCACCTACGCGCAGCGCCGGCCGACAGACGCGGCTGAAACGCTAGGACTGAAAACGCTGGAACTCGAAAAAATCTAGGCGCCCGCGACGGCAATCATGCCGACTGCCGCCAGCGCCAACAGCATTCCCGCTTGTTGCACGCGGCTTACCCGCTCGCCCAGCATCACCATGGCGAGCAGAACCGTCGCAGCCGGATACAGCGAACCGATCACGCTGACCAGTGAGAGCATTCCGCCTTGGAAGGCGTAGATCATCGTCCCGTTCGCGACGACGTCGAGGACGCTGACGTACACCGCGAGCTTGAGTGGCTCGCCTCGTGGGAGAACGAAGTGACCGGCCGCCAGCGCGACCAACCACACCACGACGGTCGCGGCACCTCGAGATACGGCCAACGCCCACAGCCCGCTGCCCTCGCCGATCTGGTGAAGTGCGATGAACGAGAGTGCAAATGCGCCACCGCTTCCGACGGTCAGAAGAGCCACTTGTCTGGTGAAGCGGAGGGCGATTCCGCCGGCAACCTCACCCGCGGTGTCGTCAGGCGACTCGCGGCTGACCAGGACGACGGCGACCAGCGCGACGGCAATACCCAGGTACGCGATCAACCCCGGCCGCTCACCGAAAGCGAAGCCGACGAGCACCGGAATGCCCGCCACCAGAACAGCTGTCAGCGGCGAGACCACCGACATGGGGCCGGTTGCCAGCGCGAGATAGAACCACCAGACCGCCAGACCACTCGTGACGCCCGCGATCGCACCCCAGATCAGACCGTTCGGCGTCAGCGTCCCGGATACGAAAGGTGCTGCGATCAGAACGATGACGAGCGAGAGTGGATACGAGACGATCACCACACGCAGTGCGGCAACTCGTCGTGACGCAACTCCCCCGACGAAGTCGCTGACTCCGTAGGCAACTGCCGCCACGAGGGCAAGCAGGATGGAGGTCAGCGCATGCCCTTGATACGACGACCGAGCTCGCGGGTCACCTCGCGCTCGGCGGTGCGCTTGGCCATGTCCTGGCGCTTGTCGTAGTCCTGCTTACCCTTTGCCAGTGCGAGTTCGACCTTGACCTTGCCGTCGTTGAAGTACATCGACAGCGGGACCAGCGTCTGGTTTCCCTCGCGGGTCTTGCCGACGAGGTGCTCGATTTCACGCTTGTGCAGCAGGAGCTTTCGGGTACGACGTGGCGAATGGTTGTTCCACGTGCCTTGCGTGTACTCCGGAATGTGCAACGAGCGCAACCACACTTCGCCGTTGTCCACCGTGGCGAACGCGTCGACGAGCGACGCCTTGCCTTCACGCAGACTCTTGACCTCGGTCCCGACGAGAGCGATACCGGCCTCGTAGGTGTCGATGATCGTGTAGTTGTGGCGTGCTTTGCGATTGGTCGCAATGACCTTGCGGCCCTTTTCCTTCACTGTCCGGGCCTCTCAGTCCGCTGTCTTGCTGTCGAATGGTTCTTGCTGTTCCAGCATAGAAGCTCGTGCAAACCGATTATTCGCGGACGTACAGACGCAGCGTCACGTACGCCGTCACCGCGGCCATTCCGACACCGGCAAGTACGAGGATCGGCGAGACGAACAGCACGTCACTGTTGGATATCCGCGCCACGATGTTTGCTTCGTAGACGTCGGACAGGACCCCGTCGATGAAGACGTTCTTCGCCGTGAACAGCCCGGCAATGGCGAGCACCGCACCGATCAAGGCCGCCACGACGGCTTCGAGGAGGAACGGAAGCTGGGTGTACCAACGCGTCGCGCCGACCAACCGCATGATGTTGACCTCGGTACGACGCGTGAACGCGGCGATCTGGACCATGTTGGCGATGAGCAGGATGGCCGCTATCGCCTGGACGATCGCGATCGCGAACGCTGCGTTGCGCACTCCACCGAGCACGCTGAACAGTCGGTCCACCAACTCGCGCTGATTGAGCACACTCTCGACGCCGGGCCTCGAACCGAAGGTGTCGTTGATGACGCCGAACCGCTCCGGGTCACTGAGCTTGACCTTGAACGACGCCGGGAAGCTGTCGGGGCTCACCAGCGCTGCCAGTTCGGGCTGGTCCTTGAACACGCGCTCGGTGGCGTCCTTCACGGCGTCTTCGCGGTTGAGGTACTGAACCGCGACGACGGACGGAGTCTGCTCGAGTTCCTTGCGCAACGAACTGCAGATCTCCTGCTCGCAACCGGGATCGGCCGAAGAGATGTCGTCGGTCAGGAAGATCTGCACCTCGACGCGTTCGAGGAAGATCTGCTGGGTCTTGCCTGCCATCTGCACGACCAGCAGACCGCCGCCGAAGAGTCCGAGGGAGATCGCCGTCGTCAAGATCATGGCGATGGTCATCGTGATGTTGCGGCGTAGGCCGGTCAGGACTTCGCTGAAAATAAAGCTGGCGCGCATCGGGGAATCCGATTCCTTTTCGAGAGGCCGGTTGTTTCACGACAACCGGTGGGCGTACGGGACGTGTGGTCGTAGTCGGCGCTACCTGCCGACGCCGTACACACCCCGCGCTTCGTCTCTGGTCACCTTGCCGAGATCGAGTTCGATGACGCGTCGACGCATGGAGTCGACGATGTGGTGATCGTGGGTCGCCATCACGACGGTGGTGCCGGTGCGGTTGATCCGCTCGAGCAGCAGCATGATGTCCTGGCTCGTTTCGGGGTCCAGGTTGCCGGTGGGCTCGTCGGCGAGCAGCACGAGAGGGCGGTTCACGAATGCGCGGGCGATGGCGACGCGCTGCTGCTCACCGCCGGAAAGTTCGGTGGGCAGTCGATCGGCTTTGCCGGCCAGACCGACCATGTCGAGAACCTCGGGCACAGTGCGCGCGATGACGTTGCGGGGCTTGCCGATGACTTCCAATGCAAAGGCCACGTTCTCGGAGACCGTCTTCTGCTGAAGCAAGCGGAAGTCCTGGAACACACAGCCCATGCTCTGGCGAAGCTTCGGCACGCGGCGGGCCGCCAACTTGTTGACGTGGAAATCCGCGACCTCGATGTCGCCGGACGTGGGCGACTCCATCTTGAGCAGCAACCGCATGAACGTCGACTTGCCGGAGCCGGAGGGGCCGATGAGGAAGACGAACTCCCCCTTCTCCACCTCCACACTGACCTTGTCGAGCGCCGGCCTGGTGGAGGCCTTGTAGGACTTCGACACATTCTTCATGCTGATCACAACTAGCCAGTCTAGCCGTTATCTAACGGTGACCTTGGCGCCACGCGCGAGCACCCTCGTCCTTATCCGGTACCGGTGGTCGCGGGTGACTGCGGCACCGACGTCGGTGCCTGCATCGCCGCGCCAGGTTGGGGAACGGTCGTCGTCGCCGGAGTGGTCGGCACCGTGGTCGCGGACTGTTCGGCGTTGCCCGGCGCAGGCGCGGGACCCGAAGTCGGCGTCGGAGAACCTGAGCTGCCCGTGCTCGATTCCGGAGACTGGGTCTCGGACGTAGTCGTCGGCTCGCTCGAGGACGGCACGGGGGTCGTCGTCGACGGTTTGACCGAGGGCGCGACGTAAGGCTCGGTCTGCGACGTGTCCACGCTGGGCGGTGGTGTCACTGCGGTCGGGTCCTCAGGATTGAGATACGTATGCAACAGATACGTCAATATCCACGCCACGATGAGAATGAAGGTAGAGGTTCGCATCCGGCCGCCGAAAATCCGGGACGGGAGCCAGTCCAGGTGAAACAGTCGGTCGAGTCCGCGGCGCGGTTCCTGATCGGTCATTCGCTCGCCTCCTCGGTCCGTACGGTGTGCAGATCCGGTGACACCGTGATCCCCTGACGTCGCAGCGCTGCGGCGACGCGGACGCGAAGAGCGCGTCCGACCTGGAACTGTTTGCCAGGGAGTGTGCGCGCGACCATCCGCACGTTGACCTGATCGACCTCCAGGCTTTCGACGCCCATGACCGTGGGCTCGTCGAGCAGCAGTTTCTTGAGTCCGCGGTCGGCCATCGCGTCGACTCCGACCTGGCGAAGCACCTCGTTGACCCGGGTGAGATCGGCGGTCGCCGGAACCGGAACGTCGATGACGGCGCGTGCCCAATCCTTGGACAGGTTGGTCGCTTTCACGATCTGGCCGTTGGGAACGGTGATGACCTCGCCGTCGGAGTTTCGCATCCGCGTCACGCGCAGGGTCACGTCCTCGATGACACCTTCGGCGTCGTCGGAGGAGCCGGTGATCGCAAGCCGGACGGTGTCACCGAAGCCGTACTGACGTTCGGTGATGATGAAGAAACCGGCAAGAATGTCCTGCACGACGCGCTGTGCACCGAAACCGAGCGCCGCACCGAGAACGGTCGCCGGCGCGACGAGACTTCCGATCGGCAGGTTCAGTTGGTCGAGAACCTTCAGCGTCGCGATCACGTAGATGAACGTGATGACCACCCAGGTGATGACCTGCGCGACCGAGTGACGATGCTTGGTCGCCTCGGAACGAACCAGCGCATCGCCCAACTGATAGTTGGAGTCGATCTGGTCGGTGACCTTGTTGCCTCCCCAACTGACCAACCGGGCGAGAATCATCGCCCCGAGCACGGTCATGAGGACGGACAAACCGGTGGTTTGAAGCCAATCGAGCAGGTTCTGCCCAGGTCGAAGTAAAGTCATCGTGCCTTTCGGTATCCGAACGCTATGCGGACTGGTTCTCGCTCATGCGCCAGCGGATGCCGGCCTCGAGGAACCCGTCGATGTCGCCGTCGAGCACTGCCGACGGGTTGTTGACCTCGTACTCGGTACGCAGGTCCTTGACCATCTGGTACGGATGCAGAACATAGGAGCGCATCTGGTTGCCCCACGAGCTGCCGCTGTCGCCCTTGAGCGCATCCATCTCGGCGCGCTCTTCCTGACGCTTGACCGCGAGCAGTTTTGCCTGCAGGACGCGCATCGCCGACACCTTGTTCTGGAGCTGCGACTTCTCGTTCTGACAGGTGACGACGATTCCCGTCGGGATGTGCGTGAGTCGAACGGCGGAGTCCGTCGTGTTGACCGACTGGCCGCCGGGACCGGACGAGCGGTAGACGTCGACGCGGATGTCGTTCTCGTTGATCTCGATGTGGTCGGTCGTCTCGACGACCGGCAGTACCTCGACCTCGGCGAACGACGTCTGACGACGCCCCTGGTTGTCGAAGGGGCTGATGCGAACGAGCCGGTGGGTGCCCATCTCGACGGACAACGTGCCGTACGTGTACGGGCCTTTGATCGCGAACGTCGCGCTCTTGAGTCCGGCTTCTTCGGCGTACGACGTGTCGTAGACCTCGACGCCGTAGTCGTGCTTCTCCGCCCAGCGGATGTACATACGCATGAGCATCTCGGCCCAGTCTGCAGCGTCGATACCGCCGGCACCGGAGCGGATGTTGATGAGCGCGTCGCGCTCGTCGTACTCGCCCGAGAGCATGGTCTTGACTTCCATCGCCGCGATGTCGTCTCGCAGGCTCGCGCGCTCGGCGTCGGCGTCGGCCACCGCGTCGGGGCCTTCGTCTTCTGCCAGTTCGTAGAGGATCGGCATCTCGTCGAGTCGCTCGCGTAGTGCCACGATCCGGCGCAGCTCGGCCTGCGCGTGGGAGAGCTGGCTCGTGACCTGCTGGGCGTGTTCCTGGTCGTTCCACAGACCCGGGTCGGCTGCCTGGTGCTCGAGCTCGTCGATGCGTCGGCGCAGCTCCTCGACGTCCACAACCGATTCGCAGGTGCGAAGGGTGGTGTCGAGGGCGTTCAGGTCTGCAATTACGTCGGGATGCACGGTTCTCAAGGCTACCGGGTGCCGACCTCGGCCCTGCCGCCCGTCACGTATTGGGATCACCGGGACTGGAAGCCTTGCCAACCTCGCTCCGAGGGAACCTACTGGAACGATGACTGTCACCGACGAATACCTGCAGAACAACGCCGCCTACGCCGAGCAGTTCACCGGACCGCTCCCCCTCCCACCCAGCAAACACGTCGCCGTACTCGCCTGCATGGACGCCCGCATCGACGTCTATCGGGTGCTGGGAATCAAGGAAGGCGAATCGCACGTCATCCGCAATGCGGGTGGAGTCGTCACCGACGACGAGATCCGATCCCTGGCCATCAGCCAGCGTCTGCTGGGAACTACCGAGATCATCCTCATCCACCACACCGACTGCGGAATGCTGACGTTCACCGACGACGACTTCAAGCGATCCATCCAGGACGAGATCGGCATCAAACCAAATTGGGCTGCCGAATCGTTTCCCGACATCGACGAGGACGTCCGTCAGTCGTTGAAGCGCATCGAGAACAGTCCGTTCGTCACCGCGACGACCTCCCTACGCGGATTCGTCTTCGACGTCGCAACCGGAAAGCTGAACGAGGTCCTCCCCGATTGAGCCGGTAGGTTGTGTACCCGTGACCGATCGCGCATCCGACCTCGCACTCGCCCTCCGTATCGCCGACGAGGCTGACGCGATCACTCGCGCCCGCTTCGGCGCCCTCGACCTTCGAGTGGACGACAAGCCGGACCTCACCCCCGTCTCCGACGCCGATCTGGCTGTCGAGCGAGCAGTGCGCGCGATGCTCGGTGAGCATCGTCCTGCGGATTCCGTACTCGGCGAGGAATTCGGCGGCGACGCAGTCTTCGAGGGCAGACAGTGGGTGGTCGACCCCATCGACGGGACCAAGAACTTCGTCCGCAACGTACCGGTGTGGGCCACGCTGATCAGCTTGCTCGAGGACGGCGTCCCGGTCATCGGCGTCGTGAGCGCACCTGCACTGAATCGGCGATGGTGGGCTGCAACAGGTTTGGGTGCACATACTTCCTTCGGGGACAGTGATGCGCGGGCGATCCAGGTATCCGCCGTCGATCGCAGCGAGTCAGCGAGCCTGAGCTTCTCGAGCCTCTCGGGGTGGAAGGACCGCGGAATTCGCGATCAGTTCGTCGAACTCACCGACGACGTCTGGCGCGTGCGCGGTTACGGGGACTTCTTCTCCTACTGCCTCGTGGCCGAAGGCGCCGTCGACATTGCTGCCGAACCCGAGGTTTCCCTGTGGGATCTGGCAGCGCTCGACGTATTGGTCCGTGAGGCCGGCGGCGCGTTCACCGATCTGGACGGCGGCGCAGGTCCGCACGGCGGCAGCGCGGTCGCCACCAACGGACTGCTGCACGAAGACGTTCTGGCCCGCCTGCGGTAACACCCGAGTACCAGAACATCCCACCCGCCGCAAGGGTCCGAGGGAGGAGTTCCGACAGGCCCGCCGGCAGGATTCGGCACGACATCTCGGCCCGTTGACTGGAAGTAGTTGATCACGCACTACTTCCAGGAGAACGATGAACCGGATTTCCAGGCGCACGATTCTGTTCGGTCTGGCCGCAGCGCCCCTCGGGCTCGCGGTGGGCTGCGGCGCCGACCCGGCAGCGAAGAGCGCCACGTTGGCGGTGGCCGGAACTTCGCGTCCGCTACCGATTCCGCCGCTTGCCGAATCCACCGTCGACGACGCCGGTGTTCGCCACTTCACACTTCGTGCCGGTGCCGGGACCACCGAGATCGTCGCGGGAAAACTCACCGACACTTGGGGTTTCAACGGATCCATTCTGGGGCCGACCGTCCGCGCCGAACGCGGAGAATCTGTCGCATTCACGATCGACAACACACTGGCAGAGCCCACGACCGTCCATTGGCACGGCATGCATCTGCCCGCCCGATACGACGGCGGCCCGCACCAGACCATCGAAGCCGGCGGACGCTGGGAACCGGCGTGGACGATCGGCCAGTCGGCGTCGACGCTCTGGTATCACCCACACCCGCACGGATCCACCGAACGGCACGTGCAGCGCGGTCTCGCCGGACTGTTCCTGATCGACGACGCCGACACGCGGGCGTTGGACATCCCCAAAACCTATGGTGTCGACGATGTTCCGCTGATCATCCAGGATCGTCGATTCCTCGCCGACGGCAGCTTCGACGAATCGGATCCGACCGACATAGGCCTGCTCGGCGACACGATCGTCACCAACGGCATCTCCGACGCCTACCTCGACGTCACCACCGGGGTCGTCCGGTTACGCATTCTGAACGGCTCTTCCGGCCGTCTCTACAACCTGGGGTTCCCCGACGACCGCACGTTCGATCTGATTGCCACCGACGGCGGACTGCTCGAATCACCTATTGCGATCAAGCGGATTCAGCTCAGCCCCGGCGAACGAGCCGAGATCGTGGTTCGCGTCGACCCCGGTGCGACGACCACACTGGTGTCGTTCCCGATCGAGGACGGCGGTGGCGTGAGTTCCTCCGACGCCGAGAACTTCGGCATGAACGACCGCTTCGACATCCTCGAACTGCGGGGCGTTGCCAGCCGCGCGTCACGGTCGACTCTCCCGGCGCAGTTGGCCGTACTGCCGCGTCTGGATCCGTCGAAGGCAAGCGTTTCCCGAACCTTCGATCTGCAGTGGTACATGATCAACGGGCAACGAATGGACATGAACCGCATCGACTTCGAGGCCGAGGTCGGCGCGACCGAGGTGTGGACGATCACCAACAAGGACAACTGGCCACACAATTTCCATGTCCACGACGTCCAGTTCCAGATCCTCGACGTCGACGGTCGCACTCCCCCGCCGCACTTGCGCGGACTCAAGGACACCGTCTACACACCGCCGGGCAGCAGGGTTCGCGTCGCACTGCAGTGGTCCGAGTACACCGATCCCACCTTCCCGTACATGTTCCACTGCCACCTGCTGATGCACGAGGACCAAGGGATGATGGGCCAATTCCTCGTCCTCGAACCGGGACAGAAGGCGGCTCCGATGCAGATGGACATGCCGATGGACATGCCGATGCCTGGTTCGCACTCCGGTCACTGAAAGTTCTGCAAGTGGTACACGGCGAGGCGAACCCGATTGTCGCAACCGGTCTTCGACATCAGGTTCGCCACGTGCGTCTTCACCGTGGTCACACCGAGATGCAGCGTGTCCGCGATCTCCTGATTGCTCTTCCCTTCTGCCACCAGCGCGAGGACCTGCGATTCGCGATCGGTCAACGGAACCTTCTCCGTCGCAGCAGTGTCTGCGATACCACCGATCACCGCTCGATCCACAACGCGGCGGAGAAGTTCCGGAGTGAACACCATCTCGCCCTCGGCGATCCGCCGAATGGCACCGAGCAACTCGGCGGGTTCGGTGTCCTTGACGAAGAATCCCGAAGCCCCCGCGGCGAGTGCGGGATACAGATGATCGTCGTCGTCGAAGGTGGTCAGCACGAGGATGCGCGCTCGACGACCGGCCTTGACGATCTGCTGCGTGGCGCCGATCCCGTCCAGCCCGGGCATTCTCAAGTCCATCAGAATCACGTCGGGATCCAATTCTGCAGCGAGCGCTATCGCCTCGACGCCGTTCGACGCCTCACCGGCCACGGTCATGTCCTCGGCTGCCGCGCACAGCATCCGCAAACCGGCGCGCACAAGTCGCTGGTCGTCGACGATCAGCACGCTGATCACGAGACATCGCCCGAGACAACGAGTGGAATACTCACGTGCACTTCCCATTTCCCGTCACTGTTGGTGCCCGCGGTCATCTCGCCGCCGACCAACTCCGCACGCTCCCGCATTCCCACCAGGCCATGACCTGCACTCCGAGGCGATCCCTCGACGTCGTTGACAACCCTGACATGCACCCGGTTGTCTTCGCGACCGACCGAGACCGATACCAGCCCCTTCTTGTCGCCATGCTTCATGACGTTGGTCAGTGATTCCTGAATCACCCGCAACAACGTCAGCCTCCCGATCGCGTCGAGATCGGCTGCGCCTGACTCGACATTCTCCTGGGCATCGAAGACTGCCTGCACCTCGAAACCCGCCGCACGCACACGATCTATCGCCGCCTCGATTTCCGCCTCGACGGCATCCGGCTCGACCAGAGCGACCTCACCGAGCGAAGGATCACGAAGTGCGACCAGGAGGCGACGGATATCGGCCAGCGCATCGGACGCAGTCCCACGCACATCCGCGAGGACCTCACGCACGGCCTCGTCCTGGGGCGCCAAGACATGTTGAGCCACGCCGATTCTCAGGACGATCGATGCCATGTGGTGCGCAACCAGGTCGTGCAGTTCGCGGGCGAGCGCACTGCGCTCCGCAGCGCGGGTCTGCGCAAGATTGTTCGCGGCCAATTCACGCTGCGAGCGTAGATACAGCCCGAGCAGCAGTGGCAACCCCACGTACGCAAGCACTTTCACAGCCGTCGTGACAGACCAGAACGCTTCGTGAGATTCGAACCAGATCCCCGCGAGCACCGAACCGCACCATCCTGCTGCCGATACGGCAACCATTTCTCTACGCTCGGCCCGCATCGTGACGTCGACGACGGCGACCGCCCCGAGATACGGAACAAGCTCGGACAGCCCCCAGGCGTCGGCGACGAACATCGGAACGGCGAGCGCCGAGATGACCAGGGACGCGAAGACCGGCCATCGACGGCCGACAGCGAAGGCGAGCGCCGACAGCATCGACAGAATCCAGTAGGTGAGGGGAACTCGATACTCCCCCGGATACGTGCTGGCGATCAACAGGCACGGGACCACCACCAACGGCGTGTAGCGCACGTACCGCTGTATCCGATCTGGCACCTCTGTCCGGTTCACCCCTCGAGCCTATGACGCGCATCATTTCGCGGTTTCTCGACAACAGACCTTACTGATGAGTAAGATAAGGATCGTCCAACGCCCCAACACCGAGAAACAGCTGGTGATCATGACCAAGCAAGACAGTGTTGCCCCCGACAGGAGCGCTCAGCGCAGCGAATCGGGCGCGCAGCGCGGCGGCGCCAAGGGTGCGCCCCGCGACACGTCCGCCGTCGGCCTGAACCCGATCAAACGCGACGCCATGGGCGCAGCCATGCGTGTGCTTACCAAGATCACCGGTTCGGAACTGGCCGAGAAGTTCAATCTGCGTCAGACCATCGATCGCGTGACCTACGAGGGCACCAAGACGGGCTTCAAAACCCTGGGTGCCGCCACTCGAGGATTCCAGAAGGTCTCGGGCAACGGCGCACCCAAGCGCCTGCCCGACAACCCGAGCAAGAACGCCGACTACTTCGATCTGACCCCCGACGACGACCAGAAGATGATCGTCGAGACCGTGCGCGAGTTCGCGGCCGAGATCCTGCGTCCCGCAGCGCACGACGCCGACGGCGCAGCGCAGGCCCCCGCCGATCTCTCCAAGCGCGCGGCCGAGCTCGGCATCACGCTGATCAACGTTCCCGAAGAACTCGACGGAGCAGCCGCCGATCGCGGCGCAGTCACCAATTCTCTTGTTGCCGAGGCACTTGCGCACGGAGACATGGGACTTGCACTTCCGATCCTCGCACCGAGCGGTGTGGCAGTCGCACTGACGCAGTGGGGCACCGACGCGCAGCAGAAGACCTACCTTCCGGCCTTCACCGGCGAGCAGGTCCCCGGCGCAGCAGTGGTGGTCAACGAACCACGCGCACTGTTCGATCCGTTTGCCCTGCAGACCAAGGCAGTGCGCTCCCCCAGCGGCTACAAGCTCAACGGCGTCAAGAGCTTGGTGCCCGCCGCCGCTACGTCCGAACTCTTCGTCATCGCCGCAGAACTCGACGGCAAGCCGTCCTTCTTCATCGTCGAATCCGACACCAAGGGACTCGTCGTCGAAGCAGATCCCAGCATGGGTCTGCGCGCCGCCGGTCTGGGTCGCCTGATCCTCACCGACGTCGCTGTGTCGGAGTCCGCACTGCTCGGCGACGGTGACGCCGAGCAGCGCAAGGCCGAATACGCCGACGCGATTCGCCTGGCTCGCCTCGGTTGGGCGTCCATGGCCGTCGGAACCAGCCAGGCAGTTCTCGACTACGTGATTCCGTACGTCAACGAGCGCGAAGCGTTCGGCGAGCCGATCAGCCACCGCCAGGCGGTTGCCTTCATGGTCGCCAACATCGGCATCGAACTCGACGGACTGCGCCTGGTCACGCTTCGGGGCGCTTCACGCGCCGAGCAGGGCTTGTCCTTCGCTCGCGAATCCGCTCTGGCCCGGAAGCTGGCTTCCGAGAAGGGCATGCAGATCGGCCTCGACGGTGTGCAACTCCTCGGTGGACACGGGTTCACCAAGGAACACCCGGTCGAGCGCTGGTACCGCGACCTCCGTGCCATCGGCGTTGCCGAGGGCATCGTCCTCATCTGACGCCGCTGAACTTCCAGGAGAACCACGATGATCAACCTCGAACTTCCCAAGAAGCTCAAAGCATCAGCGAACCAGGCACATCAGGTCGCGGCGCAGATCTTCCGACCCATTTCACGTAAGTACGATCTCGCTGAGCACGAGTACCCCGTCGAGCTCGACACCATGGCCGCCATGGTCGAAGGCCTCTCCGATTCCGGTGGAGACATCGGCGGTGCCAGCGGCGGACGGTCCGACGCGAGCGCCAAGGGTGGCAACGCCAACGGCGGCAACATGTCTGCGCTCCTCAACTCGCTCGAAACGTCTTGGGGCGACGTCGGACTCATGCTCTCGATCCCCTACCAGGGGCTCGGCAACGCCGCGATCGCCGCAGTGTCAACCGACGAACAGCTCGAACGTTTCGGCAAGGTGTGGGCCTCGATGGCCATCACCGAACCGAGCTTCGGTTCCGACTCCGCCGCAGTGACCACCACCGCCGTTCTCGACGGCGACGAGTGGGTTCTCAACGGCGAGAAGATCTTCGTCACCGCCGGTGAGCGTTCGACGCACATCGTCGTGTGGGCGTCGGTCGACAAGTCGAAGGGCCGAGCGGCCATTAAATCGTTCGTCGTTCCGCGTGACGCACCGGGCCTGAGCGTTGCCCGCCTCGAGCACAAGCTGGGCATCAAGGCCTCCGACACCGCAGTACTCCTGCTCCAGGATTGCCGCATTCCCGCGGACAACATCCTCGGCAGCCCGGAGGTCAACGTGGAGCAGGGCTTTGCCGGCGTCATGCAGACGTTCGACAACACCCGGCCCCTCGTTGCAGCCATGGCCGTCGGCGTCGGACGCGCAGCTCTCGAAGAACTGCGCGGCATCCTGACCGAAGCCGGTGTCGAGATCTCCTACGACACACCGGTCTACAACCAGCATGCAGCTGCAGCCGAGTTCATCCGTTTGGAAGCCGACTGGGAGGCCGCGTACCTGCTGTCTCTGCGCGCGGCGTGGATGGCCGACAACAAGAAGCCGAACTCGCTCGAAGCGTCCATGTCCAAGGCGAAGGCCGGCCGCACCGGCACCGACGTGACGCTCAAGGCAGTCGAGTTGGCCGGCACTTACGGCTACTCGCAGCGCCCGTTGCTCGAGAAGTGGGGCCGCGACTCGAAGATTCTCGACATCTTCGAGGGCACCCAGCAGATCCAGCAGCTGATCGTCGCACGCCGTCTACTCGGAAAGTCGTCCGCCGAACTGAAGTGACGGTCGCACGGACCAGATCCCGAAACACTCCGCCCCGCCACCTTTCGAGGTGGCGGGGCGGAGTGCTCGGTCGCCATCGTGAAACTTCACCACCGAAACCTGATTGCGCATTAGTGTGTAATCAGTCCTACAACGACGCTCGGAAGAGGTTCACGTATGCCCGGATTGGTCACCAAGGTCACTGACACCATCGGCGCGGCGGGGGTCATGTTCCGAGCCGGACTCGTCCCGTTCCCTCGCCTCGATCGCGGACTCAAATCCATTGCAGCCGTGGACAAGTACGGACCCTTTGCCGGGCCGGTCCATGCACACGCCGAGAACGGCTACGACGCGGTGGCGATCATCGACGAGCGCGGCCCCATCACCTATGCCGAGCTCGAGCGTCAGAGCAACGCGTTGGTCCGGGCGTGGCAGGCCGACGGCATCACCTCCGACTCCGTCATGGGTGCGATGTGCCGTAACCATCGAGGCTTGGTCCTGACCATGCTGGCGGCAGCGAAGAACGGAACGAAGCTCGTTCTCATGAACACGGGCTTCGCTCGGCCCCAACTCGTGGACGTCGCCGCGCGGGAGAAGGTGGTCGCCTTCGTCTACGACGACGAGTTCGCGGACATCGCCGATGCGTTGCCGGACGACGTCGTCGTCTATCGTTCCTGGCCAGAGGGCACGGCCGCTGACGGTTCCACGGCAGCCACTCTCGACGAGGCCATCGCCGGACGCACCACGTCGTCGGTGCCGGCACCCGAGAAGAACGGTGGCTTCGTCCTCCTCACCAGCGGCACCACAGGAACTCCCAAGGGTGCGCCGCGTGGCCACACCTCCCCTCTCGCGTCGGCGCAGTTCCTCGACCGCGTGCCATTGCGCCGCGGACAGACCATGATGATGGCGGCCCCCGCCTTCCACGGAACCGGTGTCTCGCAGTTCGCTCTCGCGTTGGCGCTCGGCCAGACCGTCGTCATGCATCGAAAGTTCGATCCGGAGAACACGATCAAGCTCGTCGCCCAGTACAAGTGCGACAGTCTGGTCGTGGTCCCGACGATGCTCACTCGCATCATCGACCTCGGTCCCGACGTGCTGTCCAAGTACGACACGTCGAACCTGAAGATCATCTTCTCGGCAGGTTCGTCACTCTCACCCGATCTGTGCAAGCGAGTCACGGCCTCGTTCGGATACGTCCTCTACAACCTGTACGGATCCACCGAGGTCGCAGTGGCCACGGTCGCAACTCCCGAGGATCTGACCATTGCGCCGGGAACCGCGGGCCGCGCTCCGGTGACCTGTCACGTCGAACTGTTCGACGAGAACAACAAGAAGATCACCACCCCACACACGATCGGCAGGATCTTCGTCGCCAGCGGGCTGAGCTTCGAGGGATACACCGACGGGCGCGACAAGGAACGTATCGACGGACTTCTTTCGACCGGCGACGTCGGACACTTCGACGCCAACGGCCTCCTCTTCGTCGACGGCCGCGACGACGACATGATCGTCTCCGGTGGCGAGAACGTCTACCCGCTCGAAGTCGAGAACCTGCTCGCCGATCGAGAGGACGTCTTGGAAGCGGCAGTCATCGGAGTCGAGGACGCCGACTTCGGGCACCGCCTGCGAGCTTTTGTCGTCGTCGCCCACGGCGCCGACCAGAACTCCGACGAGCTGAAGGATCACGTCCGGTCGAATCTCGCGCGCTACAAGGTTCCCCGCGAGATCGTCTTCATCGACGAACTTCCCCGCAACGCCACCGGAAAGCTGTTGCGCCGCGTCCTGATCGAGATGGAGATCAGCGAAGACTGAGCACAGTCACAAAGCGCTGAGCGTGCGGATCAATTCCGCCTCGTCGACGCGAGTGGAGTGCCCGTCGCGGAGTACGACCTCGCCCGCAACCAACACCGTGTCCACTATCTGACGACTACCCGTCGTGAGAATGGACGCGCCCGGATCTCGCACCGGGAGGCAACCGAAGTCGCGTTCGAACCGAATCATGGTGAGGTCGGCGGGATCGCCCACGGAGATCCCGCCGGACCTGGCCGGCAGACCGAGTGCTGCGTTTGCACCGCCGGATGCGATGTCGATCATGGCTTCGAAACCGAGCAGGTCGGCACGGCCGCGCGCGGCTCGCTGCACATAGGCGCCGGTGCGCAGCGTCTCGAGCATGTCCTGAGTATCGTTGCTGGCTGCGCCGTCCACACCCAACCCCACCGCGATCCCCGCGTCGAGGAAACTCGGGACGGGCGCGATTCCGCTACCGAGGCGCATGTTGCTGACGGGGTTGTACGACACTCCGACGCCGCGCTCCGCCAGCACCTTCTGACCACGGTCGTCGAGTTCGACGCAGTGGACCGCCAGCACCCGGTCCCACAAGAACCCATGGGAATCCAGGTAGTCGACCGCGTTCATGCCCGCGTGTTCGGTACACATCGTGTTGTCGGTCTGCGTCTCGAGCAGGTGAATCGAGACCGTCAGGTCGCGAGCCTGCGCGAACTCACGCACTTCCGACATCCCCTCCGGGGTCAGCGAACGCGGGTTCGGTACCGCGACTGCCACGTCAATGCGGGAACCGGCGACGTCCCGCATCATCTGATCCGTATGTGCGAGAACGTCTCCGAGTGGTTGCATGAGCCGCGGATCGAAGCCCCACTTCCTCGTCTTGTCCGCCCGGTCTGCGGTTCCGCGTCCCAGCACCGCACGAATCCCGGTGTCGTGCAACGCCCGGATCACGGCATCGTGAACCTCGCTGGACGGGTGCGGCCACATGTGTTCGACCAGGGTGGTCGTACCGCTGCGCAATGCCTCCAGCGAGGCTGCGACAGTGGCCGTGTATGCGCGCTCCGGCGTGATCTGAACCGACTCTTCTGCGACCGCGAGTAGCCATTCGAGAAGCGGTGTCCCTTCGGCGATCCCACGCATCAGTGACTGCTGAAGGTGCGTATGGGTGTTGACGAAGCCAGGGATCAGATACGCCCCCGATCCGTCCACACTTCCAGGTGTGGCGGTGCCGGTCGACTTCTCGATCGATTCGACCACCCCATTCGAGACGACGACGTCGTGGCCGGTCAGCCATTGCCCGCCGCTGTACAACGTCACGTCCCGGATGATCGCGTCGGTCATGTTCTTGGGCGCGGTAGTCATCGCCAGTTCTCCTGAAAGTGTGTGACGGAACGGATACGGATCAACGCGCGAAGTTCGCGCGTACTCGCTGGTCGATGTAGTCCTCGGCAGTGATCGGCGGGTACTTGCCCGCCGGCCCCTCGATGGTCACGTCGCGGTTCGCCTGAGCGAAGAACGCGAGGCTGTAGCGGGCTCCCCGATAGTCGGTGACTCCGGGACTCTTGACTCGATGAAAATTCGACGGCAGGACGTCATCACTCCATCTCATCAGCATGTCGCCGATGTTGCAGGTGATTGCTTCCTCAGCCGGCACCACCGACGTCCATTCCTGGGTGTCCATCTCCTTGCCCGGGCACAGTTGCAAGCCGCCCTGGCCGTCACGCTGGAAAAGCAATGTCAGGCAATCGAAATCGGTGTGTGCTCCGGCACGCCACATCCCTTCGACATCTGCGTCGGCGGCAAGGGGGAAGTAGTGGAGTAGTCGCAGCGTGCTCTGGTAGGTGTCCACCGACGGGTCATGTGCCCTGGTGAAGAAGTCTCGTTCGAATCCCAGCTTCTCGGCGAAGCACGACAACAGGTCCATCGCAATGCCCCAGCACTTGGCTTCGAAGTCCAGGATCGTTTCGCGGAATCCGCCCAATTCGTCTGCAGTGGGCCACAGATCACCCATATGCGGGCGGGTCACCTGATAGGACTCTTTCTGATCAGGTGTTCCGATGGACGGACGCACCTGCGTCATGCTCTCCCAGCCGGAGTTGAAACCCTTCTTGAGCGGATACTGCGCTTTGACCTCAGTGGGCAGTGCAAAGAATCGCTCGGCCGCCGCGAAAGCCTCGCGGACCTGGTCCAGATCGATCCCGTGATTGACGATTTGGAAGAATCCGATGTCGGTCGCTGCCGACCACAACTCCTCGGCGATCTCGCTGCGCCGGTTCTCGAAATCCGAGAGATCGATTCTTCGGACCTCGCGGTCGGTGGTCTCCGTGCCCAGGCCACCCATGCGGGTCTCGCGGTTGAGTTCTGTCATGTCGTACGTCATTTGCTGTCAGCTCCTTCAGCGGATTCCGATGGACCGATCGGTGAACTTGTCGGTGTAGATCGCTTCTGCAGTCAATGACTGCGGTATCGCCGCACCCCCGGCGTTCAGGATGGGCTTCAGTTCTTCGACGGTGTGAGCGACTCGCGTCATGTCGAACGTGCCGACGGATCCGTCCGCCTCGTTCGCGATCAGGCCCTTCTCTTTCAAGAGTTGGGCACTGAACGCTGCTTCACCCTCGGTGTAGGGAGAGAACGACACGTCCTGCGAGACGACGTCGACAATGGCAGCATTCGCCGTATCCGGCGCTGTGATGTAGTCCGCGGTGGCCTGCTGAATGATCGGAACCAGCTTGCTCAAACACGGGGAGAGTGTCTCGACCTTGTCGGCACGAACGGAAACATTGGACGCGTAGATGTCGAAACCCGAATCTTTCAGCAGGTCATAGGAAACCGGCTTGTCCCACGCCGGCGTCTCCTTCTCGTACGTGTACGGTTCCGAATTCGCGAATCCTTGCTGAGCGATGGTCGGGTCACCGACAAATCGCGAGGGAGCTCCGTCGTAGCTCGTGTCGAGCTGAGACTGCTTCAGTAGGCCTTTCGCCACGAGCCACTGCGGAAACAGTTGCTCCTTGGAAACGACGACACTCGCGTCGGACTTGCCGATATCGGCAACACTCGCCCATTCCGGATGAGACTCTTTGTCCCACATGAGGATTGCCGGGCTGTACTTGAGCAATGGCGTGACGGCCACGACGGGCTGACTTGCCGCTGCCGCGATCACCTGATCGCCGTGCACCAAGCCGAGAGTGATCGAATCGTCGACGTACATCTGGGAGCTGACGGATTGGAACCCGATTGCCGGTCCCCCGGCCCGCAAGGTCAAGTCGACTCCGGTGTCCTTCCCTCCGGCGACAAGAGTCCCGCTGACGGACTTGTCGTCGGTGTCGACCGAATAGCCGGGACCAAGCATCTCGAAGAGCGCTCCCATATCCGACTGCGGCTGCCATTGGAGTTGAACCACAACGTTTTCCGGACAGAGACCCGCTAGGTTCTGAGCCTCGGCAGCTGGTTCGAGAGATTCAGCCTTGGCCGTCTCAGCCCCACTGGAGCTGCACGCAGTCAATCCGATGGCTGCACACATGGCCAGTGCCGCGCCGGCCGCTCCCACACTTCTGCGATTGGAATGCACCTTGCGATTTGAATACACAGCGTCTCCTTCGTGAAAACAATTGGGATGTGGGCGAACCAGGAAGGATGATCCGATGTGCACACTCTGCAGCACATGGATTACATGCAATCGACTAGTTGTTTCCATCAGGTAACGCGCGCCAGGATTCTCGCTTCACCTGCAATGTCACCTCACATTTACATTCAGCAATCTAGGCGACATACATGCAATTCAAGATGGTTCATACATCTTGAAGAACTTTTGCATGCATTATTGAACCGGAGGCTCAGATGGAACTCGCGAACACGATGCAGGATGCCGACGCTCGCAAGCTCACCGCACCGATGCAGATGGTCTTTTCCGATGTCGTCAAGAAGTTCGATACCGGCACTGTCGCGCTGGACGGCATCGATCTGAACGTGGAGCGAGGAGACTTCGTCGCCGTGGTCGGACCCTCCGGCTGCGGCAAGTCGACTTTGTTGCGCATGGCGGCCGGCCTCGAGCGACCGACCAGCGGCGCGGTTGCCCTCGACACCGAATCAGTTGGCTTCATCTTCCAGGAGCCGACTCTCCTCCCCTGGCGAACCGTGCAGGCCAACGTCGAATTGTCCGCCGAACTCGGTGGCGGCGACAAAGCAGCCCGAAAGTTGCGCGCCGACGAGGCAATTCGCGCAGTGGGCCTGGCGGACTTTGCGAAACAACTGCCCAACGCGTTGTCGGGCGGAATGAAGATGCGTGTCTCGTTGGCGCGAGCGCTCACCCTCGCACCTGCTGTGATGCTGCTCGACGAACCTTTCGGTGCTCTCGACGAGATGACACGACTGGAGATGCAGGTAGAGCTGCAAAGGCTCTACACCGACAAGGGGTTCACCTCGATGTTCATCACGCACTCGGTATCCGAGGCCGTGTACCTCGCAAACAAGGTGGTCGTCATGACCGCCCGGCCCGGACGAATCCATTCGGTCGTGGACATCGATTTCCCGTACCCGCGTAGCCCGGAACTGCGCTACGACGCCCGATACACCGAACACGTCGCCGAGATCTCGGCCAGTCTCCATGGGAGCTCACGATGACCGAAGTCCTTGCAGTGCAACAGGGCACCACCGCACGCAATTCCGCCGTTCGCACTGATTCTGCGACCGCCGCGCGAGCACAGTCACAGCCCGGACGGCCCTCGCGAATGAGAGCGCTCGGCACCTTCCTGCTCTATCCGCTGCTCTCACTTGCCGGCGCGGTCGCAGCGTGGTCGATCGTCAGCTACCTCGTTCTCTCCCCGGAACGTCGATTTCTCCTTCCGCCGCCGAGTCAAGTACTGACAAAGTCGCTACTCGACTGGAAACACCTCTCTCCCATGCTCGAAGCCCTCGCAGTGACGGCACAGGTAGCACTGGTCGGCTTCGTCGTCGCGGTGGCAGTCGGCGTCGGAACCGGCGTGCTGATGAGCCAGGCCAAGTGGATCGAGCGGATCGTCTATCCCTATGCCGTTGTGCTGCAGGTCATTCCCATCCTCGCCATCGTCCCCCTCATCGGGCTTTGGTTCGGCTACGGTATGACCGCGCGTACCCTGGTGTGTGTTCTCATCGCAGCCTTCCCGATCATCACCAACACACACTTCGGATTGCAATCGGTCGATCGCGGACTGCACGAACTCTTCACCCTCGGCCGCGCGTCCCGTTGGGATCGATTGGTGAAACTCGAACTGCGAGCGGCAATGCCGGCTATTCTCACCGGCATCCGCACCGCCTCCGGCCTTGTTGTCGTCGGTGCCATCATCGGCGACATGTTCTTCGCCAAAGGACAACCCGGGATCGGAACGCTGCTCGACGTCTACCGAAGCCGCCTTCAGTCCGAGGATCTGATCGCCGCGATCGTGATCGCGTCGGTGTTCGGTGTCCTCGTCTTCTCTGCCTTTGGATTCCTCTCACGTGTGCTCGTCGGTAAGTGGCACACGTCCGGCCGCAAGGACTTTAAATGACCCACGAAACTCCTGTCTTCGAAATTCCTACGATCGATATCAGCCCGTACCTCCGCGGCGAGGCAGCGGTTGCAAACGCCACCAACAGCACTGCCTGTGCGGAAGTGGCAGCTCAACTCGATCGCGCGTGCCGGGAGGTCGGATTCATACAGATTGTCGGACACAGCATTCCACGATCGGCGACCGAAGGACTGGCCGACGCTCTCGACGAGTTCTTTGCTCTCCCACTGACGGTGAAGAACAACTATCGCCGTCCCTCGTCCGAGAACCGCGGCTACTCACCACCGAAATCGGAATCACTCAGCATGAGCCTGGGCGTCGCCGCCGCGAACCAGATGAACGATTTCTACGAAGCAATAGTCGTGGGCACAGAGGTGAGCGACTATCCGGGCGTCGACCTACCCGAGTCCAGCTACGCCGCCAACACCTGGCCCGTGGCCGCGCCCGGATTCCGACCGGCAATCGAAGAGTATTTCCGTCATGCCCAGGGCTTGGCACGAATCCTGATGTGCGCCTTTACCGACGCTCTCGGATTGCAGCCCGGGTACTTCGATTCGATGCTCGACCATTCGATCGACGCGATGAAGATGAACAACTACGCACTGCCCGAGGGCGAGATCCGCATCTCCGGCGACATGACGGGAATGGGCGCTCACACCGACTTCGGAATCTTGACCATCCTGTGGGCAGATCAAGTTCCGGGCCTTCAAGTTCTGAGTGCCGACGGCGTATGGCACGACGTCCAACCTGACGACGGCGCACTCTTGATCAACCTCGGCGACGCGATGGCACGCTGGACGAACGACCGATGGCGCTCGACAGTGCACCGAGTCGACCCACCTATCGTCGATGGTCAGATCATCCGACGTCGCTCTGCCGCATTCTTTTTCGACGGGAACTACGACGCCGTCATCGAAGCACTGCCAGGGACTCTCACACCGGGCGAAGTGGGATACCCGCCGATCACGATCGCTGAGAACATCGCGGCCAAAGTGGCCGGACTGAAAGGCGCGACGGCGCCCGACGTCGACAGTCGCAGCGCTGACCGGGTGCGCGCCGCTGGATAACGCTCCCGGGTACCGTCGACATCGTGCAGGATCGAAGTGAGGACAAGATGACCACCACCGAACGAGCTTTACTCACCGAGTCCGTGCACGAGACGCTTCGCGAACTGATCTTTTCGGGCGAGCTGGCGCCGGGGACACCACTGAGTGTTCCCGCGCTGGCGAGCAAGCTCAATGTCAGTCGAACGCCGGTCCGCGAGGCCGTGCAGCAGTTGATCTACGAGGGCATCGCCGTCCACACACGGAACGCGGGTGCAAAAGTCGATTCGCTGGACGCGGAGTCTCTGCGCGCGGTCTTCGAGGTGCGTGAGGTACTCGACGGTCTCGCGGCGTTCAACGCGACGGCCAATGCCACGCACGAAACCGTGTCACAGCTGAACAAGATGGTGCAGGTGCAACGCGAACTTCTCGAGAGCCCGCCGGATCAGCGTCGGGATTCGAAGCTCGACCTCGAGTTCCACACCTTGATTCGTGAGACTGCATGCAATCACCCACTCAGCGAAGCCCTGCATCGTCTGGACGGACAGTCACATCTCTACCGTTCGGACATGTGGAGCCTCGAGCTCAATCGGCGGATCGCTGTCACCGAGCACGCTCGTATAGTCGCGGCCATCGAATCGGGTGACGCCTTGGGGGCGAGGACTGCCGCGAGCGCACACGTAGCCGGGCTACTCGTCCGAACAACCCGGACCTGAAGCTTTACCGAAATGACGGAAACAGCGTGTCAGGCCAGGTGATGTCGCCGTCGTTCTCGTCCACGAACGTACCGACACAGTCGCGCCCCAAAGCGCTGATCGCTCCCGAGATGACCTCTGGATGCTCGAGCTCGGTGAGGTGGTCTCCTCCGGTTCCGGCCCCGGGAACGCCATCGACGTACACCCGGCACTGGCCCCCGTCCAACCGACCGTCCGCCCACTCGCCCGAACTCTGCACCACCGAATAGTAGGCAGATCCAGGAGTGTCCTCACCGGCATTGAGCTTGGTGAGAACTTCGGAGAACATGCAGGTGTCGTAACCGTCGGCAGGGCCTTGTACGCAGCCACCGGGGCTACCGTACTGTGGCGCACCGATGGCGACGAATGAATCCACTACTTCGGAGCCACCGAGGAACTTCGCATAGTACCGGGAGCACAGTCCACCCGCACTGTGCGCGATCACCCCGACGGAGTCAGCGCCGGCAGCGTAGGAGCGAATCGAATCGGCAATCAGCTCGGCGTCGGCCGCAATCATCTTGCCGGGTGCGTCGACGAAGTGTGTCTCGTAGCCCGCAGCGCTCAGTGCCTTGTCGAGGGCGCGGTAGGTCGCCTGGTGCGTTTCTCCCGAGTTGTAGAGCTGCTGCCCCGGAACGATGAAGACCACGCGCTTCGCATCGGTGATCCGCCCACCGGCGGCAGCGCTTCCTGCCGAGAACGCCAGAGCGGTGGTCACCAGCGAAGTAGTCACCGCCATCGCCAAAAGAATCTTCGAGAGTCGCACGTCGCCACCCTACGACGGCTGCGCACAAAAAAAGGACCGCCGCACTGGAATCCAGTGCGGCGGTCCTTTTCTAGTAGCGGGGACAGGATTTGAACCTGCGACCTCTGGGTTATGAGCCCAGCGAGCTACCGAGCTGCTCCACCCCGCGATGCATGGACAAAGTTACACGAGCAGGTGAACGGAACGCAAATCGCCTGCGCTGGAGCGAAATACACGCCTGAAAGTCGAAGAATCGGGTGACTGGGTTCACAAAATGCCCGTGAGCATCAACACATAACAAGCATGTAACGAACGTACGTCGAAACGGCATCGGAAAGGCTCTACCAGCACAAACGCTAAAATTTTGGGTCGAGAGCAGACCAGACAGTCCGGAAAATTGCGAATCGACCCTCGTTCGACGCTCCCGTACGGTCGGTCCCGGCCCGAATCAACCGGGCGAACGCCGACCCGCCGCTGCTCCACTCTGCCCCGCGGGATCGGAACCCCCGAAACCTTCGAGGGGCAGAGACACGGAGAGACAAGCGCCCGGGAAAGTCAGCATCATCGCCGACCCGCAGGCCCGCCGATGTCAGCAAGCGCGGAGAGGATTTACCCCGACATGACGTACACCAGCATCAGCAAGCGTGCATTCGGCACATTGGCAGTAGCCGGCGCACTTGTCGCAGTGCCCCTCACCATGAGCACCGGCACCGCTTCCGCAGCCACCCACAACTGGGACGGCGTCGCACAGTGCGAGAGCGGTGGCGACTGGAACATCAACACCGGAAACGGCTACTACGGCGGCCTGCAGTTCTCGCAGAGCACCTGGACCGCCAACGGTGGCACCGGCTCGCCCGCCAACGCTTCCAAGGAAGAGCAGATCCGCGTCGCCGAGAACACCCTGCAGAGCCAGGGCCCCGGCGCATGGCCCGTCTGCGGCCAGCGTCTGACCGTCGCGAGCGAGCCTGCAGTCGAAGAAGCTCCCGCCGCAGCACCGGCTCCCGTCGCCGAGGCACCCGCAGTTGCTCCCGCCATCGAGATCCCGGCCGAGCTCAAGCCCGCCGCACAGCAGGCTTACGACACCGCTCGTGACCTCGCCGGCCAGTACGGCTTCGCCGCACAGTTCCAGCAGCTCTCCGATGCCAACGCACCGATCGTTGCAGCACTGCGCTGATTCAGCTCGTACAGCTTCACCTGAGCACACAAGAAGGCCCACCATCCGATCGGATGGTGGGCCTTCTGCTATCCATGAACTGACGCCGCTTACCTCGGCAGCGCCTGGTACGCGTCAACAGCCTTCTGCAGGCGGTCGAGCGCAGCACCGTAGCTGGTGAAGTCACCGCTCTGTTGCGCCGACTTCAATGCCGCCATTGCCGAATTGACCTCGGCCAGCGCCTTCGTGACGTCATCCGAAGAAGCCGGCGGGGCCGGTGCCGTCGGAGTTGTCGGCGTTTCCGGTTGCGCTCCGGTATCCGGATCGGGTGCCGGCTGGGTGACCGTCGCTGCCGAACCTGCGCCCGGCCAAATCTGACTGATCGCCTCGGAGACGGTCGGTGCATAACCGATCCGAATGCCGTTGGTGTCGCTGAAGCTCACCAATACACGCGCCAACTGAGGGAACGCGTTCTGCGAGTTTCGCTGCGAGTACAAAGGCTCGACATAGAGGATTCCGCCCTCGGCAATCGGCAGAGTCAGCAAGTTTCCGTACTGAATCTTGTTCGACTGCTTGAGCAGTGACACTTCCGAAGCAACACGCGAATCCGACGTCATCGCAGACTGAGCCTGCTGTGGACCCTGAGTCTGCGTATCGGTCGGCAACTGCAGCACCGTGAACTTGCCGTAGTTCTCCTTGTCGTTCGCCACCGAGATGTAGGCCGACAGCAACTCACGACTGAACCCGACCATTGGACTGGTCAGACGGAAATCCGCCTTCGCGGTGTCCTTGTCGCCCACCAGCACGTAGTACGGCGGCTGGTTGGCCGACGTGTCGATCGTCGGATCGCTCGGAACCGACCAGAACGCATTGTTGGTGAAGAACTCACTCGGATCGTCGACGTGGTACTTCGCCAGCATCTCTCGCTGGACCTTGAACATGTCCTCTGGGTACCGGAAGTGCGCCTGCAGGTCGTCCGAGATTTCGCTCTTCGGCTTCACCGTGTTCGGGAAGACTCCCATCCATGCCTTCAGAACCGGATCCTGCTCGTCGACCTGGTACAGCGTGACCGTGCCGTCGTAGGCGTCGACCGTGGCCTTCACGGAGTTACGGATGTAGGAGAACTCCTGACGCGGAATGAGGCGCCCGGTCGTCTGGTCGATACTGTCCTCGACCAACCCGTCGAGCGAACTGCGCTGCGCGTACGGGTAGTCCTGGGCGGTGGTGTAGCCGTCGATGATCCACTGCATCTTGCCGTCGACCACTGCGGGGTAAGCAGCGCCGTCGGTCGTCAGCCAAGGCGCGACCTCCTCGACTCTTTCCTTCGGATCACGCTTGAAGATGATCTTGGAGTTCGAGCCGATTGCACTCGAGAACAGGATGTTGCGCTCGGTGTACTTCGCCGCGAATGCAAGACGGTTGAACCAGTTGCCGATCGAAACGCCACCCGAACCTGTGTAGGTGTACTTCGAGGTGTCGGTGTCGTACTCACGAGGTCCCTCGCCGTCGACAGAACCGACGATCGAGTAATCGGCGTCCGACTGACTGATCACCTCGCCGTAGTACGAACGAGGATTGTCCACCTTGAGATTCTCGTTCTCGGGCGTGGTCGTCAGGTCGCTCACCGAGTAGATCGGGTAGCCACCGGTGTTGTTCTGACTGTCGCCCTGCACGGCCGTGACTTCGTTGGCCTGGGCGGCGACGAAACCGTTGCCGTGCGTGTAGACCGTGTGCTTGTTGATCCAGTCCGTCTGGTTGCCGGAAAGGTTGTTCGGCGACAGCTCACGCGCGGCGACAACGAAGTCGCGCAACTGGCCGTCTTGTTCGTAACGATCGACGTTGAGCGTCTGCGGGAACCCGTAGAAGTTCTTGAGCTGACGCTGAGCGGTGAACGTCGGCGACAGAATGGTCGGATCCAACAGGCGTGTGTTCGCGATCGTGGTCCGGTCTGCCGGAACGTCCTGGGGCTGCTTGGTGCCAATTCCCGGATAGTCGACGTAGTCGACGTTTTCTTCCGTGATCCCGTACGCCTGACGGGTCGCTTCGATGTTTCGTTCGATGTACGTGCTCTCCTTCTGCGCCGCATTGGGCTTGACGGAGAACTGCTCGACGATCATCGGGTAGACGGCACCGACGAGGACCGACGAAAGAACCAGTAGAGCGACTGCCATGGCCGGTATCCGAAGATCCCGCGTGAAGATCGAGGCGAAGAACGCCAAGGCGCAGATGACCGCAATGGACAACAGAATGAGCTTCGCCGGCAGGACCGCATTGATGTCGGTGAAGCCCGGGCCGGTGAACGTCGGTTCCTTACGACTACTCGACATCAACGAGTACCGATCAAACCAGTACGCCACCGCCTTGAGAAGCACAAAGGTGCCGGCGATGACAGCCAGCTGAATACGAGCGGCCGTGGTGAACGTCCCATTGCGCCCGGCCAACTTGATCCCACCGAAAACGTAGTGGGTGACCAGGTTTGCCACGAAGGCAAGCAGAATCGAGACGAACAACCAATTCAGAACGAAACGGTAGAACGGCAGATCGAACGTGTAGAAGCCGACGTCCAAGTTGAACTGAGGATCGGTGATCCCGAAAGCCTGGCCGTTGAGGAACAACTGGATAGTGACCCAGTTGGCCTGTGCGATGAGACCGGACAGGATGCCGATCGCTACCGGAATGATCACGCCGAAAAGACGAAGACGCGACATGACGGTGGTGCGGTAGCGCGCGATCGGATCATTGGGTCCGGAGACCGGGACGAACACCGGGCGTGCGCGGTACGCGAGAAGCATCGCGAGCCACACGATGGCGCCGACGACAATTCCGACGACCAGGAAGAGCACGAATCGCGTCAGCAGAACCTTGGTGAAGACACCGCGGAAGCCGACTTCGCCGAACCACAACCAGTCCGTGTACATGCCGATCAGTCGCGGCCCCACGAGCAGCAAGGCCGCCACTACGACAGCCACCACCAACAAGATTCGACTGCGTCTGGACAGAGAGGGTAAACCTGCGGGGGGCCGCATGCCCACGTGCCACGCTCCAAGATTTGGCGACGCCGTGGCGTCGCAACCGATTGCATCGATCACTGCGGCCACGCCCGAGTGGACTTGGCCGTTTCCGACCACTCTACGTAACAACGGTCACGGGTTGACAACACGGAGAGCGGGGAGCCGGACAGAAGGTGGGAGGATGAAGGCGTGAGTGAAGAGAATATGAGCAGATCACCGAGTGCCCTCGCCCGGTGCGTTCATGAAGTTGTCGACCACATCGACGCCGAAGGCTGGGATCAACCGCCGAAGCTGTACGCGTTGGTACCCACCGAGATACTCGCCGCGGCCGAACCCGGACTGCTCGACCAACTCGCCGAGGGCGCCGAATACACACCGATCGAACAGGAATCGCTTCCCGAGGACATCATCGGCGGTTCACGGGCACTCGACGAGTTCCTGGCGACGACGCATTGGCCCGAGTCCGTGCAGGGTTGCATCCTGGTGCAGGAGATCGTCGTCCTGCCGCCCGAGGCGGAATCGGATCTCGATCACGCCACGGCGCCGGTATTGACCGATCAGCATGCTGCGGACGAGGTCGCGCGACTGACGGCCAACGCGCATCCCGATCGACGCGAGGCTCGACTGTTCGTCGGAGTGCTCCGTGACGGTCCCTCGCTGTCGCTCCTACAGATGCGTCCCGACGAGGATGCGGATCCGTACGGTGACTTGGAACTGCTCACCTACGACGGTCTTGCACCTCACCTCGTGCACGCCCTGTACGCGACGCTCGACGAGGTCGAAGAAGACTGACATAGTCGTCGGCGGCCAGGCAGCCTTCAGCAGCGGGGTGCGTCGCCGCCCGTGTTGAGGCTCTCGAGTGAGTCCACTGCGCCGGGCAGGTTGTCGACCTTGACGAGTCGAAGCCCGTCCGGCGCATTCTGTTTCGCCTCGTCACAGTTCTGGGCCGGCACGAGGAAGGTCTCAGCACCGGCTTCGGACGCGGCGATCAACTTGTACCTGATGCCGCCGATCGGACCGACCTCGCCGTCGGAGTCGATGGTGCCCGTTCCGGCCACGAACTTTCCACCGTTGAGCTCCCCCGGAGTCAGCTTGTCGACCAAGGCCAGTGTGAACATCAGTCCGGCAGAAGGACCGCCGATGTCGGCGAGATTGAACTGCACGGTGAAGGGAACGTCCGGGACCTCGTTGGGTGTGACGCCGAGGTAACCCGATTCGGGCTTGTTGGGCCGCGCCCCGACGGTGACCGGCACCACGGTCTCCACACCCTCACGTAGGACGGTGACGTCGATCGCGGTGCCGGGCGCGATCGCACCGACCGTGTCCTGAACGCCGGTGATGGTGGTTACCGGAGTGTCGCCGATCTTGACCAGGACGTCGCCTTCTTGCAGGGCACCCGCAGCGGGACCGTCCGGGGTCACCTTCGAAACAGTCAGTGACACCGGCTTGCCGAGAAAGTGCAGTGCCGCCAACTCGGCACTGTCCTCGGACTGCTGGAAGTCGGCGGTGTTGGCCTGCTGAATCTCTTCCTTCGACTTCTCGGGTGGATAGATCTCCGAGCGAGGGACGAGTCCGTTGCTGCCACTCGCCCACAGTCCGAACGCTTCGAAGATGTTGAGGCCGTCGCGAACCGACACCGTTGTCATGTTGAGGTTGCCGTCGGTGGGATCGACCTCGGTCCCTTGGATGTCGACGACGGGCTTACCGTCGACGTCGCCGAGCGTGTTGAAGGTGGGGCCCGGACCGAGTGCGACATAAGGAACAGTGACCATTGTTCCGACGACTCCCAACACGACGATGGGTGCGAGTGCGGCCAAGAGCGTCACTATCCGTCGATTCACCTGATCCAGAGTAAAGCGCGAAGGCTCCGGAGCACCGATCGCACCGCCTGAGCGCCGTGCGTGTTCGCCGTCAGCGTGACTCGGAGGGCGACTCCGACCGCTCGAGCCTTGTACCGTTGAGGTATGAGCAATATGCCGTTCGGCTTCTCCAACTCCGACGACGATCCCGATCGCGACAAGAACGCGGCGGGTGGCAATCCGTTCGGGGGTGGTGACATGCCGTTCGGGTTCGGCGCGGGCGGTGAGGGATTCGATCCGGCTCAGCTCGGCCAGATGCTCACCCAGTTCGGGCAGATGCTGAGCGGAATGGGCTCGTCGATGGGCCAGGGCGGTACGTCCGGCCCGGTCAACTACGACATCGCCAAGAAGCTGGCACGCCAACAGATCGGATCGGTCACACCGATCACCGAGGGCAACGTCAAGGCGATCGCCGACGCCGCGCACCTGGCCGAGATGTGGCTGGACGCCGCGACAACGCTCCCTGCCGGAGCGAGCCGCACTCTTGCGTGGACTCCGAACGACTGGCTCGACAACACGATCGACACGTGGAAGCGACTCTGTGATCCGGTGGCCGAGAAGGTAGCGGGCATGTGGGTCCAAGGACTTCCGGCCGAAGCACAGCAGATGGCTGGCCCGATGCTGGGCATGCTCGGGCAGATGGGCGGACTCGCGTTCGGCTCGCAATTGGGCCAGGCACTCGGCCAACTGTCCACCGAGGTGCTCTCCTCCACTGACATCGGCCTGCCCCTCGGCCCCGAAGGCACCGCGGCCCTTCTCCCGGCTGCGGTTCAGGCTTTCAGTGAGGGTCTCGAACAGCCGCATCAGGAAGTTCTGGTGTTCCTCGCCGCGCGGGAAGCCGCTCATCAGCGTCTTTACAGTCACGTTCCGTGGCTGCGCCAGCGTGTTCTCGCGACAGTGGAGGAATACGCCCGCGGAATCACCATGGACTTCTCGGCGATGGAAGAATTCGCCAAGGACCTCGATCCATCCGCTCTCACCGATCCGAGCAAGCTCGAAGCGCTGATGCAGCAGGGCACGTTCGAGCCGCAGAACACACCGGAGCAGAAAGCCGCTCTCGAACGTCTCGAGACTCTGCTTGCGCTGGTCGAGGGTTGGGTGGAGACGGTCGTCACCGCCGCACTCGGCGAGCGACTGCCTGGTGTTGCCGCGATGAGTGAGACGTTGCGGCGTCGCCGCGCTACCGGCGGCCCCGCCGAACAGACCTTTGCGACGCTGGTCGGACTAGAACTTCGTCCTCGCAAGGTCCGCGAAGCGGCCGGGTTGTGGCAGAAGCTCACTGCGGAAGCCGGTATGGACGTTCGCGACGGCGTCTGGTCGCATCCCGACCTGATGCCCGATTCGAGCGATCTCGACGCACCGGACGGATTTGTCGCCCGTGTCCTCGGCGCCGGCGAAGCCGGTAATTTCGACGACCCGATAGCCCAGCTCGAAGCCGTAGTGGCAAAAGAGCGTGCGGCCGAGGAAGCGATGGACAAGACCCGCGAGGACGACGAAGAGAAGTAATCTCTTCTCGACACATTTTCGCAGATCAGCCGCGATGACTGCCTGTGGATAACTGCCGCTGACGTGGACTCGCCGAGGGCCCGTCGTGCCAGCATCGAATGATGACCGGTCACACACACGACGACACCAGACAAGACAGCACTTCACAGCGATCCGCGGGACCCCGATGGGACCCGCGGATCGCTGTTCTGTCGCGCCCGGACGGTCGACTGCAGCTGGGATGGACCCCCGGACGTGCCATCCTGCTGACTCTGCCTGTCGGGGTCGACGATCGCGCGGTGAAGTCGATCCTGCGCAAAATGGACGGCTCGAGATCCCGCGCAAACATCCTCTGGGAAGCGTCGAGGCGCGGGATTCCCACATCCGTGACGGAGGAATTGCTCGAGCAACTCGCCGATTCCGGTTTCGTCCACACTGCCCGCAGAAGCACCGCGACGGTCCGGATTCACGGTGTCGGTCCGCTCTCTGACGCCATCGAGCGCGCACTCGTCACCGGCGGGGTCAGCACGCGTCGCTCGCGCGGGTATCGCAACACCGACGTCGTGCGCACGTGGAACGAACAACTGGTGGTCCTGAGCGACGACGTCGTGACTGATCCTCGTCTGGTCAGCGATCTCGTTCGCTGTGGATTCCCCCACCTTTCCGTCCGCATCCGCGACGGCAACGGTGTGGTCGGTCCTCTTGTCCTGCCTGGTCAGTCGAGTTGCCTGCGGTGCGCCGACATCCTCCGATCCGAACTCGACCCTCATTGGCTTCATCTGTCCGCGCAGCTACTCGGCAGCGCCGGCCACGCGGAATCGGCGATGATCCATGCAAGTGTCGCGCTGGCCCTGGCCGAGATCGACTCCGCATTATCGGAGACAGCGGCGACGCATGCGGCGAGTCTGTCGTCGACGCTCGAGATCGCGCTCCGTCCGTATCGGATCACAACCAGGCGCTGGCCTCGGCAAATATCCTGCAGTTGCCAATACCTGGCACCTGTTTCGGGCAAAGGACGCCCCAGTCAGACATGATGGTGTGGTGTCCGAGATCCCACGCAAGAGTTCTGCCCGTACTGCCAAACTCGCGAGCATCCCCCTGGGGATGGCCGGTCGCGCCGCCATGGGCTTCGGACGCAAGCTCGCCGGCGGCGACAAAGGCGAGATCGACGCGCAGTTGAGCGCGAAGGCGGCCGAGCAACTGTTCGCGGTGCTGGGCGAACTCAAGGGCGGCGCGATGAAGCTGGGCCAAGCGCTCAGCGTCATGGAGGCGGCAATTCCGGAGGAATTCGCCGAGCCATACCGCGAGTCGCTGAACAAGCTCCAGGCCGCCGCCCCGCCGCTGCCGACCAAGCAAGTACACAAGATGCTCGACCAGCAACTCGGAACCAAGTGGCGCGACCGATTCCAGTCGTTCGACGATGAACCGACCGCGTCGGCAAGCATCGGGCAGGTTCACCGAGCCGTCTGGGCGGACGGCCGCGACGTAGCCGTGAAAGTTCAGTACCCCGGCGCCGACGAAGCTCTACGCGCCGATCTCAAGACCCTGGGCAGATTTGCCGGTCTCTTCGGTTCGGTCATGCCCGGTGTCGACGTACGGCCCGTGATCGAGGAGTTCACCGCGCGCACGGAGGAAGAACTCGACTATCGGATCGAGGCGAACAATCAGCGAGCTTTTGCCAAAGAGTTCGACGGAGATCCCCAATTCGTGATCCCGCACGTCGTGGCGAGCGCGCCGAAAGTGGTCGTGACCGAATGGATGACGGCAACCCCGTTGACCAGAATCATCGAGAGTGGAACGCCGGAGCAGCGCAATGCGGCCGGTGCACTACTCGCCGAATTCCACTTCGCGTCTCCGGCCCGTGTCGGATTGCTCCACTGTGACCCGCACCCCGGCAATTTCATGCTTCTCGAGGACGGCCGACTCGGCGTCATCGACTTCGGTGCTGCTGCGCCGTTCCCGAACGGACTGCCACGGGTTCTCGGCACGATGGTGCGCTTGGCTGTCGAGGAACAATTCGACGAGTTGACGGAGTTGTTGCGCGCCAACGGTTTCGTGATCCCCGGACGCACGGTGACCGACAAGGAGATCGCGGATTACCTGCGACCCTTCACCGACCCGATCCAGACCGAGTCATTTCACTTCACTCGGGCATGGCTGCAAAAGGCCGCCGGAACCGCCACTGACTTCAACAGTGCGCAGTTCCGAACGGCCCGTGCACTCAACCTTCCGGCCGAGTATTTGATGATCTTCCGTGTTCTTCTCGGTTCGGTCGGCATATGCGCCCAGTTGGACGCATATGCCCCGTACATGGAAATCCTGACTCGTTGGTTGCCAGGGTTCGCGGAGCCGGTTCTGGATGACACCGGCTCCGCCGACTAAGACACCGGCTCCGCCGAATAGGGCTCTCACGCGCACACAAGTTGCTTGCGTGGGCGCCCTCTCGGTCTCTTGCGCGCTATGACGGCCCCCTGATCGAGGATCTCGCCGCCCCACACCCCCCATGGCTCGGCGCGGTCGAGAGCCGCACTGAGACAACGGGAACGGATGGGGCACTGCGCGCACAGTGCCTTGGCCTGCTCGAGTTCGGCCGGAGCTTCGGCGAACCAGAGATCGGGGTTGGATGCCCGGCACGGCAGGTCGCGGCGGGTGGACGCGACCTCGATGAACGTGACTGCAGCCGAAGTGACGTCGGTGGAAGTTACTGCAGTGGTGGAGTTTTCGGATTCCACGCGGATTGTCTGGGCAGACAACTCGGTCTCCTAGTGCTCGGATGCGAAACTGTGTCGCACGATATGGGTTCGATGGGTGCGAACCTGAGCCGAGTCGGAAACCAGATGAAGAGGGCTATCCAACACAAAGGCCACGGTCCGCAGGGGCTGCGGGTCCGTGGCCGTAAGTGAACGGATGTGTCCTACCGAGAAATACCTCGATGGCTTAAGAACACGGACTCGACAGCTGCTTTCTTTGCTGCTGCTTGAGGGCGCAGGCGGAGCGCATGCTGCGCCCATCCCGCTGCACGCGGCAGCATGGGGGCGGCAACAGCGAACTTTGCGCTTGCGCACGCTTCGTAAGAGATCAAGTTCGTCATTTTTTTGCCACCTCCATTTCGTGTCGGTCCGGATAGTTTCTGCGCACAGGTTGCCCCGTAACACTGAAAACCAGAGTAGAGAATCTGCCGAATCTGCACAACCTATTTTTGACCTGCGGTTATGTAACTCACCGTTGTCGATTCGGATGTGTTGTCAGATATCGAGTGTTGCCGCTCGCAGTTCACCGCGAATGACAGCTAGTACGTCTTCCCCGAAGTTGTCGAGTTTCTTCGGACCGATTCCAGGGATCGAAACCAGTCCACGATTATCTTGTGGTCGTTGTTCGGCAATAGCCATCAGTGTGTTGTCACTGAAGACGACATAGGCCGGAACTTTGAGTTCTCTGGACTTGTCCAGACGCCAGGCCTTGAGGTGCTCGAGCAATTCCAGGTCGACATTGGACGGGCATTTTTCGCAGCGCCCGAGCATGGTCGCCGACGTCCCGATCAACGGTTTCCCGCAGACGCGGCAGCGCGGACGCTTCTTGTTCCCCGACGACGGCGCGGCGACGCGCGAAGCCGGCGAGTCCTCGGGGATGAGCCCGTTGAGGAACCTCGACCGGCGACGGGACTTGCGTCCACCCTCATTGCGGGCCAATGCCCACGACAGCTGCAGATGCTCGCGAGCGCGAGTAACCCCCACGTAGAGAAGCCGACGCTCCTCCTCCACCGCGACGTCGTCGGCGCCCGAATTGGCGTCGCCGAGAACGTGTTGGATAGGCAGGGTGCCGTCGTTGAGGCCGACCAGGAACACCGCATCCCATTCGAGCCCCTTGGCCGCGTGGAGGGAGGCCAGCGTCACACCTTGCACGGTCGGTGGGTGCCGCGCCTCGGCTCGGGCCGTGAGCTCCTGTAGAAGCCCGGTGAGCGTCAGTTCAGGTTCGTGGACAAGTTGTTCTTCGGTGAGCGCCACGAGAGCCGAGAGCGACGCCCAGCGCTCGCGTGCCTGAGTACCCGAAGGCTCGTCGTTGGTCAGGCCGAGCGGCGCGAGCACAGCGCGGACGAGTGAGACCAGCGCTTCGCCGTTGTCTGCACCTTCGGGGAGGTCGTCGCGTCCAGCAGCCTGACGCAGCGCTGCCACCGCCTGACGTACCTCGGTGCGAGTGAAGAAGCCCTCTCCACCGCGCACCTGGAACGGAATGCCCAGCTTCGTCAGGGCCTGCTCGTGCGCCTCCGACTGAGCATTGATCCGGTACAGAACAGCGATCTCGGCCGCAGGGGTGCCTGCCGCGATCAGCCGTTTGATCGCCCGCGCAACGCCGAGTGCTTCGGCCGGCTCGTCGTCGAACTCCATGAACTCCGGCTCAGGCCCCGGAGCGCGTTGCCCGATCAGCTGCAGACGCGTCCCGGCGATCCGCCCGCGCGCGGCACCGATCACGCGGTTCGCCAACGACACGACCTCAGGGGTGGAGCGGTAATCCCGTTCGAGCCGAACGACGGTCGCTTCGGGGAATTTCCGGGAGAAGTCCAACAGATAGTTGGGGGTGGCTCCGGTGAAGGAGTAGATGGTCTGATTCGCATCGCCCACCACGGTCAGATCGTCTCGGTCGCCCAGCCAGGCGTCGAGCACACGCTGCTGAAGTGGGGTGACGTCCTGATACTCGTCCACGACGAAGCAGCGATACCGCTCGCGGAACTCGTCGGCGACTGTCGAATGCTCTTCGAGAGCTGCCGCCGTGTGCAGTAGGAGATCGTCGAAATCAAGCAGCATGCCGTCCTGGCCGCGTGCTTTCAGCTCTTCGTATGCGGCATACACCTGGGCCACCTTGGTGGCATCGACCGGTGCCTCACGGCGAATCTTGGCGATCGCGCGTGGGTAATCCTCCGGCGCGATCAGCGACGCCTTCGACCACTCGATTTCACTGGCGAGGTCGCGGACGCTTTCCGTGCTGGTGGACAATCCCACCCGGGCTGCGGCACTGCTGACAACCGCGAACTTTCGGTCCAGCAGACGCCACGGCGTGTCGCCGACAACCTGCGGCCAGAAGTACTTCAGTTGACGGAGAGCAGCAGCGTGAAAAGTTCGAGCCTGCACCTGCGGCCCACTCCCGCCGACGCCCAGCTCACGGAGACGTCCACGCATTTCCCCGGCCGCACGAGCGGTGAACGTCACGGCAAGCACCTGACCGGCCGACACGTGACCGTCGGCAACCAGATGAGCGATCCGGCGCGTGATGGTGCGGGTTTTGCCTGTTCCAGCGCCCGCGAGGACACATACCGGGCCGCGTGGCGCGAGCACGGCGGCCGATTGTTCTGGATCCAGTCCGGTGTCCGCAGGCATGGGGACCATCATGGCAGGACGTTCCGACACTCCATTCGCCGCGCCCGACGGTATGTGGGCAAGAGAACACGGGCCGATACGGAACAACGCTCTCGGTCGTGGTGTTATATCGGCCGTGACTTCTACCGAAAATGCGCCTGCCCTGACCATCTACTCGACCACGTGGTGCGGCTACTGCCGTCGCCTCAAGACGCAGCTCAACGCGTCGGGGATCGAGTACACCGAGATCGACATCGAGAACGATCCGGCAGCAGCCGATTTCGTCGGCAGCGTCAACGGTGGCAATCACGTCGTTCCGACCGTGAAGTACGGCGACGGCAGCGTTGCGACCAACCCGTCGCTCAACCAGGTCAAGCAGGCTCTGGGTCTGTAGACCTCCTCCGGCTGCTACTTGACCCAGCTCTCGAGCATTCCGCGAGCGATGGAGATCGACCCGGGCAGCAGCAGTGGCGCGTCCGCTTCCGAACCCCAGTCGCCGAGTTCGAGAGCGGCGCGCACCTCGTCCTTCGTGAACCAGGTGCCCTCGGCGATCTCGCCGTCCGCGAACAGCAGCGGAGCGGCGGGGTCGCCGATTGCGGCGAAGCCCAACATCACCGAGCGAGGGAACGGCCAGGGCTGGCTCCCGAGGTATCGAACGCTGTGCACGTCGATACCGACTTCTTCCTTGATCTCGCGGACAACACACGTTTCGAGTGACTCCCCGGCCTCGACGAATCCCGCGAGAATCGAGAAACGGCGCTGCGGCCAGGTCGGCTGACGCGCGAGTAGAACTCGATCGCCGCCGTCGTGCACCAGGCAGATGACCGCCGGATCCGTTCGGGGAAACTCCTCGTGGCCGGTGGACGTGGAAATGCGTGACCAGCCGGACATCGTGGGTTCACTCGGTGCGCCGTCGATAGCGCTGAATCCGGCACTGTCGTGCCAGTTGAGAATCGCGACCGCACCGGTCAACAAGCCGGCGTCCGCGTCGTCGAGTGTTCCGCCGAGCATCCGCAATTCAGACAAAGTGCCCGCCAGCAGCGACACCCGCACCGCCCAGACGTGGCGATTCTCCCGAATTCCCAGGAACACCGCGCCGCGCACCGGTTCGGGCCCCAACTCGGTTGCCTCGGCGAAGACCAATTGACCTTCCGGCGACACCTTGACCTGACCCCGTGAATTCACACGGAGGAGCAGTGCGTCCGCCCAACCCGTCGTCAGTGCAGCGGCGTCAGACCGCAATTCCTCGGCGCGGCCGACGCTCGAGCGTGAGAGCAGAGGTGTTTCGGTCAGCTGGAAGTCGTTCACGCTCACGACATTACTGCGCGCACGAAGCTCGGTAACACTCAGTTCGTGACGCGGCGAATGTAGAGCAGTCGATCGTTCTCCTCGACGGCGTCCACCTCGGGCGAACCGACGCGAACCAGACGGCCGTCGCGAACGACCCCGAGCACGATGTCGGAGAGATGACGCGGAGAGCCGCCGACCTCGTCGCGCTCGACGGCACGCTCGGCAATCGCGAATCCGGCCTCCGGAGTCAGCAGGTCTTCGATCATCTCCACGACGGTCGGCGTCGTGGTCGCGATGCCGAGGAGTCGACCCGCCGTCTCCGAGGACACGACGACGGAGTCTGCGCCGGACTGACGCAGAAGATGCGCGTTGTCGGCTTCACGGATGGCTGCGGCGATCTTGGCTTTCGGCGCGATTTCGCGGGCTGTCAGCGTCACGAGCACTGCGGTGTCGTCACGGTTGGTTGCCACGATGATCGACGACGCATTCTGCGCACCTGCCAACCGAAGTACGTCCGATTTCGTCGCCGAACCGAATACCGTCACCAGGCCTTTGCTCGCCGCCGAATCGAGGACGGTCTGATCGGTGTCCACGACCACGATCTCCGACGCCGGTACACCGTCACCGAGCATTGCTTCGATTGCCGTCCGCCCCTTGGTCCCGTATCCGACGACGACGGTGTGATTACGCACGTGCTGCCTCCAACGCTGAATTTTGAACGCCTGACGCGAACTCTCGGTCAGAGCTGAAAGTGTGGTTCCGACCAACACGATCAAGAAGAAGATCCGAAGTGGCGTGATCAACAGGACGTTGACCAGGCGCGCCGACGGCGTGAACGGAGTGATATCGCCGTAGCCGGTGGTCGAGAGCGAAACCGTCGCATAGTAAATGCAGTCGAGCAGCGACAGCTCGTTGTCCTGTGCGTCCCGGTATCCCGCACGATCGATGTACACGATCAACACGGCGGCGCCGAGAGCACCCAACGCGATGAGAACTCGCTTGTAGATGGCCCGCGCCGGACTTGTCTGTAGCTGGGGAATGCGCAGCACCCCGACAAGGGCGAAGTCAGGCTGATCGGTCAATGCTTCCGACCTGGTCAAACGCGCCCGGAGCTTACCGGCCATACATCGACTCTCTCACTCGAACTTACGAAATACCTACACGGACATCGGCAGGCAGCGTAACCCTCGAAGATCGACTTCGGAACTCGGGCGCCGAATAGCGCGCGGGTCGTGGCGCCGGTAGTGGCAAGAAGGTCCACCGTGAGGCAGGCTGGGCAAATGCCTTTCACCGGTTCGACGTCCACTCCCAGCCAAGCGGCCGCTCTTCGTTTGTCGGCCCTCCTTCTCGGCGCCGGCACCATGCATTTCGTGGCGCCTTCCTTCTTCGACAGCACCGTTCCCCGCCAACTTCCCGGACAGGCCCGCACCTACACCCAGGTGTCCGGCGTCGCGGAACTGGCGATCGGCGCTGCCTTGGCCGTGCCGAAGACCCGCAAGCTCGGCGCGGGTCTTGCCGCCGCGCTCTTTGTTGCCGTGTTCCCCGCCAACATCCAGATGGCGATCGACTGGTGCCGAAGCCCGAAGACGTCCACACCGCAGAAGATCGGTTCGATCGCACGTCTTCCCCTGCAGGTTCCGCTGGTGACCGAAGCACTCAAGGCTCGTCGAAACGCAAGCTAATCTTGCGCGCCTGCCGTTCGGATGAGGCGAGCGAGAGCCTCACCGTCCGGCAGGTTCTCGGGTGCGATGGTGCGACCCGATCGAACGTAGTGAAACGCCGCCCGGACCTTGTCGGCCGGAAACTGTTCGTTGCGCCCCGCCGAACGGGCTCTGGCTGACATCAATTCGGCCCAGGCCACCCGATACGCGGCCAACTGCATCACAACAGCGTCCTCGTTGGCGGCCGACGGTTCGGCACCGGTCTTCCAGTCGATCACCGTCCATCCGCCGTCGGGATCGGCGAACACAGCGTCGATGCGACCCCGTAAAACCGTTCCGGCAATGGATGTTTCGAAAGGAACTTCCACTTCGATCGGGCTGCGATTGGCCCACGGGGACCGCAGGAACGCATCCTGAAGTTTCACCAGATCGGTCTCGGGACCCGCGCCGGTATCCGCGGCGCCGGGTAGTTCGTCGAGATCCAACAGTCGGGTCGCACCGAACCTTCGCTCGATCCAGGCGTGAAAAGCCGTGCCGCGCCGAGCGAGCGGGTTCGGTGGGTACGGCAGTGGTCTACGCAGCCGTGCCGCGAGTTCATCCGGATCTGCCTTGAGGTCGACGAGCTGAGTCACCGAAAGCTGCGCCGGGAGAATCACTTCGGCACGCGCGTTTGCCCGGGCTTCGCGCTCGGCCAAGAGCACGTCGACGTCCGAGGCCCAGTTCTCCGGATCGTCCTCCGGTTCTTCCGCCTCTTGGCTGTCTTGCGGCAGCGATGCAAGTGCGGACAGGACGCTTGCGGCTCCGGCCTCGACCGCGCCGCGCCGCGCACCCAGCGGATCCGGCGGCCACTGCGCCGTACGGGGTGTGGAGGCCAACGGGTTCTCGGTGTCGGGTTCCGGTGCAGGCGCCCATTCCTCCACGACGCCGATCGCACCGCGTGAGTCTTCTTCACCGGCATCGTTTTCGGCCGTGACCATCTGATGCAGCTCGTCCAGGAACTCCGAAGGCCCCTTCGGTTCCGAACCGGATTCCGCCCAGTGATGCGCTGAGATGAACAGCGCCCGTTCGGTTCTGGTCAGCGCGACGTAGAACAGTCGCCGGTCCTCGTCCAGTCGGCGGTTGGACAAGGCCTTCTTGTGCGCCGTGATCGCGTTCTCGAGGTCCTTGCGGTTGTAGAGCTCCTCGAGGTCGAGCACCGGAACTCCGTCGGCCGAATCCGCGTCGACCGCCCGGTCACCACGCAACGACGGTGGCAGTTCGGCGAGCGCCCCGAGCCACGATCCGGACGCGGTGGACGAGGGGAACACCCCGTCGCTGACATGCGGGATCGCCACTACTTCCCATTCGAGCCCCTTCGCCGAGTGCACGGTCAAGATCTGCACGCGATCCGGCGCCACCTCCACTTCGCCCGGAGTGAGGCCCTTTTCGATCTGTTCGGCGGCCGCGAAGAATGCGAGCATCCCGGGCAGATTGGCTGTTGGACGCGTCGCGTAATTGGCGACGACGTCGGCAAATGCGTCGAGATGCTCGCGGCCCGCGGTCCCGACGACACCGACTCGGGTTCGCGCGCCTGCCTCGATTCCGATACCGAGCACCCGCTCGACCTCCGCCACCAGTTCGGTGAGCGGCTGGCCGATACGTTCGCGCAACGACGCCAACTCTGCCGCTATCGCGTTGATGCGTGTGTACCCGAGAGCTGAATAACGTTCTGCCGGTCCTGGATCGGAGATCGAATCGACCAATCCTGCTTGCTCGGCGTTCTCCCCCGGCAGCGCGTCCTGAACTGCCGAGGTGAGCGCCTCGGCGTCGGTGACCGCACCCGCTGTTCCGTATCCGGCGGAGATGGCAAGTTCGCGGGAGCGTTGCGAGAGTGCGGCGAGGTCCTTCGCGCCGATCTGCCATCTCGCTCCGGTGAGCAGCCGAACGGCGGCGCTGCCCGCCAGCGGATCGGCGACCACTCGGAGCATGGCGATCACGTCCGCCACCTCGGGTGTGTGCAGGAGCCCACCGAGTCCGACCACTTCGACTGGCAGACCTTTGGACCGCAAAGCCTCGGCCAGCGGGGCAGCATCGGCGTTGCGGCGGATCAACACCGCTGCCGTGGGCGTCGGGCGGTCTTCGGCACGTGCCGCCTCGTATTCTTCGGCGATCTTCTCCGCAACCCACTGACGTTCCTGTTCGACGTCTCCGAGCAGCGCCAGTCGAACGTCTCCGGCGACGGCTCCCGGCCGCGCACGAAGTGTGCTGACGGCCACACCGCGTCGGCGCAACGGTGCCGACGACAGGTTTGCCAGTTCGAGAGCCTCCGGCGGGTTACGCCAACTGGTGAGCAGTTCGAGCGTCGGAGCCGGCTTTCCGTTGGCAAGCGGGAAGTCGGTTGCAAACCGTGGCAGGTTGGCCGCCGACGCGCCTCGCCAACCGTAGATCGACTGCATCGGATCGCCGACGGCTGTCAGCGCCAACCGGCCGTCGGCTCCCCCGCCGAACAACGAGGACAACAACACTCGCTGAGCGTGACCGGTGTCCTGGTACTCGTCGAGAAGAACTACCCGAAAGCGCTCACGCTCGGTTTGCCCGACCTCGGGATGTTCGGAGGCGACACGGGCCGACAGCGACATCTGGCTGCCGAAATCCAATGCGCCTTCACGCCGCAGCGTCTCACCCAGCCGGGCAACGAGGGGCAGTAGCTCGATGCGTTTGTGTTGCACATCAAGGTAATTCAACAGCTCTTTGCTCGGCCCACCCCGCTGTTTCGGACCGGCGGGCAGAGTGTGAATCAGCTTGTCCAACTCGGTGTGAGCCTCGAGCAACTGCTCGGGGTCGACCAGGTGCTCCGCCAACTGACCGGCAAGGGCCAGAACGGTTTCGGTGATGGACCCCGGATTCTTGTCGGTGTCCAGATCACTGTCCCAGCCGCTCACGACGCGGTGCGCAACCTGCCACAGTTCGGTCTCGGACAACAGCGTCGCCGAGGGTTCGATCGGCAACAGCAGTCCGTGCTCGGACAGCAACCGTCCCGCGTAAGCATGGTAGGTACTGACTTCGGGTTCCCCGGCCAGAATCCGGGAACGCACTCCGCCGGTCGGGTCGAGTGCCCGCAAAACGTCCGAACCCGCCAGTCGCGCCAAGCGCTTGCGGATTCGCGACGTGAGCTGTTGTGCCGCTTTGCGCGTGAAGGTCAATCCGAGAACGGCCTCGGGATCGACGAAGCCGTTGGCCACCAGCCACACGACGCGAGCAGCCATCGTCTCGGTCTTACCGGCACCGGCACCGGCGACGACCAATGTCGGACCGAGCGGTGCGGCGATGACTGCCGCCTGTTCCGGCGTCGGCGGGTGTTGACCGAGCGCGACCGCCAGGTCGACAGGATCGATCTTCGGTCGGCGTGCCTTCTGCGTCGCGGCAGCCACTTAGTTACTCACCTGTCGTCCCTCGTCGTGTGCCGGGCAACTCGAGCGCACCGGGCAATGTCTACATCCGTCGTTGACCCTGGCCAGATACTGCGGCCCTTGGGTCGCTGCCGCTGCGTTGTGGATGACGTCTCGCCACATCTCGACGGCTTCGGCCGTCAGCGGCGGCTGAACTCGCTGCGCCGCACCGTCTTTCTTGTTGGACTTGGCCACGAATACCAGGCGTGCACCGCCGGGTTGTGTGGCCGGTTCGCCGGCAATCGCACCTTCGGCCGCTGCGACCTGGTACGCCGCCAACTGCGCGTGAGATTGCGCGGCCTCGTTGCTGACAGGGTTTCGCGCAGTCTTGACGTCGACAACCACCGGACGGCCTTCGGTGTCGCGCTCGAGCCGGTCGATCCGGCCACGAAGCTTGACCGCAGGCGCTCCCTCCTCACGTGGTTCGAGGACCCCCTCGACCGCGACCTCGACGCCGACTTCAGTCAGTTCGCCGCGAGTTGCGTTCATCCAGGCGGTGAACGTCGCCAGCATCTCCCGAGTTCGATTGAGTTCGCGGCGCGAGTACCACTGCGATCCCAGATCGATGGATTCCCAGGCATTTTCGAGTGCCTTCTCGACTTGATCCGGTGGAATCCGGCCGGCCAATGCCTGCACCAAGGTATGGACCAGCGTACCGGCGATCGCATGAGTGTTGTCTCCGTCGCTGCCGCCATGACGCTCGAACACCCATCGAAGAGGGCATGTTTCGAGAAGCTCGATGGTGGACGGCGATAGTGAAACCGGTCCGTCCTCGGGCTGCCACATGGGAGCAGCGGTACTCGGCTCGGCTGTGCCGTACCACTGATCCGGGTGCGCGCCGCGTACCCCGGCAGCAGCCAGACGTGCCAACTGGCGAGCGGCCCGGGAATGCTTCTCGGGGTCGAAATGCGCGATGTCGGGATCACACACGACGCTGCGAAGCTGTGCGACCAGTGCAGGCAGCGACAGAACCCGGGTATCCCCGGTCTCGGGTGCAACGACGTCGAGATCGGAGGACGGATCGTCCGAGTACGCGTCACCACGGATCAATTCGTCCACGAACCGCGAAGGCACCAAGTCGGTGTCCCCCGAAGCCGATTCGACTGCGGTGATCAGCAGACGGCGACGAGCACGGCTACAGGCAACCAGGAACAACCTGCGTTCTTCGGCCAGAAGCGGTGCGGTTCGCGAGAGTCGTTCGGCAGCCGAGTCACTGCCGTCGGAGACTCCGTTGACCAGGTCGATCAGCGCTTCGGTACGCAGTAGCGATCCGCGTGCCCGCAAACTCGGCCAGAGCCCCTCCTGCACACCCGCCACCGCCACGACCGCCCATTCGCGACCCGCCGCGGCGTGAGCGCTGACCACGGTGACGGCGTCGGGAGTGATGACCGATCGGCTCCGCGAGTCGGTCGGTATCTCCTGGCTGGTCAAGTAGTCGACGAAACCGGCGAGTTGCGAACGCGGCAACCGGTCGACGTAGTTGGCGGCCGCGTCGAAAAGTGCGACGACTGCGTCGAGGTCTCGATCGGCCTGTGAGCCGATAGGTCCGCCGCGCGCCGACGCAGCCGCCCAGCGTCGTTCCAGCCCCGTCGCCTGCCATGCTGCCCACAGAACTTCTTCGACCCCGAGACCTCGCTCGAGAGGCACTCGGGCCTTGCGAAGGACCGACAGCACGCGATTGAGTGCCGCAGCTTCGACGTCTGTCAACTTGCCCATGAGGCGCTTGGACTGCGCACGATTCTCGTCGATCAGAATGAGCCGCAACAACTCCGAGGAGTCCCGATCACTTCCCGATGCCAACTCGACCCGGCGCAGGCCACGACGCAACCGGCGCAGGGTGACCGGCTCGGCGCCGCCGATGGGACCGGCCATCAGGGCAAGCGCGTCGTCGCCGGTGAACTGATCGCCGCCGAGCGCCCGAAGGACCAGCAGCAGGCCGGACACTCCGTGTTGCCTGGCCAGCGGCAATTCGGTGGCAGCGGTCGTGACGGGTACCCCGGCCGCGAGCAGGGCTCGCCGGAGAGGGGCGAGAGTGCGCGGGACCGACCGAACGATGACGGCCATGTCGGACCAAGCAATCCCGTCCAGCAGATGCGCCCGGCGCAAGGTATCTGCGACGACTGCCGCTTCTTTGGCCGTCGTACCGAGAACCCGCACCGACGCCCGCCCCGGGTCCTCATCGGTGAGATCGGATGGAACCGCGATGCGATGAGCGAGGTTGCCGGGCAGCCGCGCAGCGATCTTCGCCGCGATCGACGCGACGTCGGCGTTGTTGCGAAACGTGGTGGGCAGGACGATCTGGCGCTCGTCTCCGCGCTCGGCGAGTCCGAGTAGGAACGCCGAATCCGCACCGCGGAACCCGAAGACCGACTGATCGGGATCACCGGCGATGACCGTGCCCGCAGTTGCGGTTCCGATCAGCCGAACCAGTTGCGCCGCCTGCGGATCCAGATGTTGTGCGTCGTCGACGAGTAGGTGCCGGATCCGAGCGCGCTCGGAGCGAAGCAATTCGGGATCGGTGGCGAACGCGGTCAATGCCGCACCGATCAACTCGGCCGCGTCGAGTGCCGGCGCCGTCGCCTCCGGAGCCTCGACACCGACACTGCCGCGTAGCAGCACGCCTTGCTCGTAGGCCTCGGCGAACCGCCCGGCCGCCACCCACTCCGGACGGCCACGCTTCTTGCCGAGCTTGACCAGATCTTCGGGACCGAGTCCGCGCTCGTTCGCTCGCAGCATCAGATCTCGAAGTTCGACGGCAAAGCCGTTCAAACCCAATGCGGGTCGCAGGCGCTCCGGCCACCGGAGCGCACCGTCTTCTATGTCGCCGCGCAACATCTCTCGGAGCACCGAGTCCTGCTCGGCGCCGGTGATCAGGCGTGGCGGCGCGTTGCCGTGCGCTGCGGCTTGAAGCCGGAGTACGGCAAAGGCGTACGAGTGAACGGTGCGGACCAACGGCTCACGAGTTGCCTGCGGTCCGCGTTCTTGTTCGTACCCGAGCAACCCGGCCGTGATCTGCTCGCGGACCTGCGTCGCTGCCCGGCGCGACTGGGTGAGCACCAGGACCGATTCAGGATCTTCGCCACCGGAGATCTTCTGCACTGCCAGATCCACGAGAAGGGACGTCTTGCCCGTTCCGGGGCTGCCGAGTACCTGCCAGGGACTCCAGGCGGCCCCCGAGCCGAATGAAACAGGGCCGAACGCGAGTTGGAAAGGATCCTCGGACGGCGGCGCGAACAGCCGGGCCGTCCCTTCGTCCCATGTTCGGGGTATCGGAGACGGCGCAGTTCGGTGCACCAACCGCGCCCGCGGGATGGTGACCTTGCTGCGTGTTGCCGTCTCACTCACCCAGGCATTCCACCAGAGCGCACCGACAACTCACACATCGCCTGCTTCCGGCATGATTGACCTCGTGCCTGCACTCCATACGTATCTCTACGGACCCGTCGGGGCACCGGAGATCCTTTCGCTGCACGGTCTGACCGGTCACGGCCGACGTTGGCAGTCGATGGCCGAGAACCAACTGCCCGAAGCGCGCTGGATCTCGCCGGATCTACGCGGTCACGGGCGTTCCACCTGGGCTCCTCCGTGGAACATCGAATCCCACGTGGCGAGCCTGCTGGAGACGCTCGACGAACATGCCACCGGACCGGTGGTGATCGTCGCGCATTCTTTCGGCGGAATGCTGGCGCTGCACCTCGCGGCCACCGCACCGGAACGCATTCGTGGGCTCGTCCTGCTCGACCCGGCGATCGGGTTGGATCCGACTTTCATGCAGGAAGTGGCCGAACTCACAATCGGCTCACCGGATTACACCGATGCGGCAGAGGCCTACTCCGAGAAGATTCACGGCTCGTGGGGTGAGGTTCCCACCCAGGACCTCGACGTCGAGATGGCTGAACACCTGATCGAACTGGGCAACGGACGCGTCAACTGGCGCCTGTCCACACCCGCGATCGTGACCGGGTGGGGCGAACTCGCTCGCCCGATCGTGCTGCCTCCGTCGTCGATGCCAACCGTGCTGGTTCAGGCGATGAAGGTCCAACCGCCGTACGTCACCGACGAGTTCCGGGCAGCGCTCACCGAGCACCTCGGTGAAAATCTGACCGGTGTCGAATTCGACTGTGACCACATGGTCCCGCACGTGCGGGCCGACGAAGTCGCCGCCCTCGTTCGCAGCATGCTCTGAAGGAACCGACATGGCAGCCACCACCGAAGAGCAGATCGAAGAGGTACGGCGCCTCATCGCGTCGATTCCGGCCGGTTTCGTGGCGACGTACGGCGATATCGCTGATGCTGCAGGACTTTCCAGTGCTCGCACGGTCGGTTGGATCATGCGAACGGACTCTGCCGACCTGCCGTGGCATCGGGTTCTCGGCGCCTCCGGCAAACCGTCGGCGCACCTGGCTCATCGTCAGATCGCCAAGCTCGAACTCGAAGGCGTGCCGATCAAGGACGGTCGGATCGACCTGAAGAAAGCTCGGTATCACTTCTGATTCACGTGTCACCGGTCGTCGTGACGCGGGCGATGGGGCAGCATGGAGGTATGACCGTCACGCCGCCGACAGCCGCCCTCATTCTGGCGGGTGGTCGCGGGACCCGAATGGGTGGTGTCGACAAACCCGGCCTGCTCGTTCACGGCCGCAGGCTCCTCGACATCGCGCTTTCAGCGACGGCGCATCTGGACGCCGTCGTCGTGGTCGGTCCACATCGCCCTGAACTTGATCCTGGCATCACTCAAACTCAGGAAACTCCGGCCGGAGCCGGCCCTGTCGAGGCGATCTGGGCCGGATTGTCTGCGACCCGGTTACCCGACGACGCCGTGGTGGTGGTCCTGGCGTCCGATCTGCCGCACATCGAGGCCGTATCAGTCGACGCTTTGATAGCTGCCACGTCGACGGACAGTCCGGTGACGTGTGCCGTGGACGAGAACAACCGAACCCAATTCCTGCTCTCCGCGTGGACATTTCGCGAGCTCCGGCAACGCCTGTCCACATTGCGGGAGAGTTCGGGGTTGGAGAATCAACCTATGAAAGCGATTGTCACCGAACCGTTCTCGACGCTGCGTGTCACTGGTACCACTGACTGCGACACACCGGCGGACATCGACCGCGCGCGAAACCATCCGCGCCTGACGATCGAGCAAGCCCGCGCCGCCGTCAGGAACTCACTGACAGCATTGTCACCACACCGGGCCGCCCTCGCCGACAGTCTCGGAGCAACGCTCGCGCAGCCTCTCGTCGCCCTGGGTGATCTTCCTCGATCCGATGTCTCGGCGATGGACGGGTACGCCGTCTCCGGCGAGGGTCCCTGGCGAATCCGCACCGAGATCCGTATCGCGGGCGCCGACGGGCAACTCGAACTCGGTGAAGGCGAAGCGATTCGCATTGCCACGGGAGCACACCTGCCCCTCGGCGCCACCTCGGTGATTCGTGACGAGTATCTGTCCGTCGACGAGCCATCTCGGATGGTACGGAGACTGCCGGATGCGCCGCACCGCAACGACGCTCGACCACGAGGGGAAGATTGGACCACCGGATTCACGATCGCCCCGACTGGTACCGCGGTGACTCCGGCGGTGGTCTCCGCAGCTGCCAGCGGTGAAGTGTTCGACGCCCTCGTCCGTGGTCCGGTACGGGCACGCGTGATAGTCACCGGCGACGAGATCCGGCGGACCGGTCCACTGCGTGAAGGTCAGACCCGCGACTCCGTCGGTGGGATTCTCCCCTACCTACTGGAAAGCAACGGCGTACGGTGCGTGGCGGATTCGCACCTGAGGGACACGGCCGACAGTTTCGAGCGTGTACTGGCGGATGCGACTGAACAGGACCTGCTTGTTGTCATTGGTGCCACGGGCGGCGGCGCTGCCGACGAAATGCGCAGTGCGCTCGATCGACTCGGCGCTCGCACGATTGTCGGGCGAGTCGCCTCGCGCCCGGGCGGATCTCAGATAACGGCTGTCCTGCCCAGTGGTCGGGTGGTTCTCGGCCTCCCCGGCAACCCGTACGCCGCAGTGACCACCCTGTTGACGATGCTGCCCACCGTCGTGGCCGCCTTGACGGGAAGCGACACACCACCGCGACTGCTCGGCATCATCGAGAACGCCGCTGCGGTGACTTCCGATGCGGTACGCCTACTGCCGGTCACACAATCCGCCGACGGTCGCTGGCGCGCCGAACCGTCTGTACGTACCGCACACCTGGCGGGGTTGATCGGGCGCTCCGCGTTTGCACTCGTTCCGCCACACGCGGAAGACGATGCCGTCGCCGAAGTGGTTGTCCTCCCACGCTGATCGGGTCAGTCGTTTGGGCGCCTACGCCGGTTGACCCCGACCACGCCGACCACTGTCGCAAGCACCAGCGAATACACGCCCCACAGCACCAAGAACGGCAGCAGCCACCCGGCATCAACGGTCTGACCGCGCGATCCGACGCAGTACAGCGTGAAATTGGTGGACGTACCGTCGCCGTCGGAAAAGGTATCCGAGACGACCATCGCGCTCGATGTGGGAGCTTCACAGAAAATCGGCGCCAAATGAGCGACCTGTCCTGGCCAGATCACCGAAGACAGTAGTGCAGCAAAGATTCCCACGACCACGATCACCACTACGGAGATCAGCAACGGAGCGATACGGCGGCTCACAGCGGGTGCACCAGGAAGGGAGTTCCGTCAGGCTCGAAGACCACCAGCGCCCGCGAGCGTGGAGATTCCACCATCACGGATGCGCGAATCGCCTCGGTGCGACTGACCGAGATCCCGGTGACTTCGCCGTCGTCGACACCGCTGTTCTCCAGCGCGTCGTCGACCAACTTCTCGAGGTTCGTCAATGCCGGCACTTGATCCAGCGTGAACGATCGTGCATCGAGATCGTCGGTGACACTGACTTGCACGGGGCTCGGCTCGCCGAGAATGACTCCGTCGAAAGAGAATCTGTCGAGCTGGGTCGGCTTCCCGGGGTCTCGAACGGTGACTCCGAGCGTCTCGATCGGGCTGATGTCGATGCTGGTCACCGATACCGCGTCGACGCCGTATCTATGTGCGAGGCTGTCGAACCCGCCTCGCACCAACTCCGACGTCATCCCACCGCCACGTTCGCGCATCTGATTGTCGAAATCCATCCGATCGACGGCACCGATACATCCGCTCAGACTCGTGGCCGCCAAAGCGATGGCTACCGTCCACAGCGCCGACCGCACCTGCGAGGACGCGAATTTCATGAGCGGAGCGTACCGCGAGTGTCCGGTTCCATCCCGGTGGACTGCGCGTCGCACGAATTACTGTCGGCGACTCGTGGGATCATCGCGCCATGAATCGTGTCGACGAAGGATTCGAACCGCCGGACGCATTGGTCGAGTGGTGCCGCTCCCGCACCTTTCCACTGCACGTCCTCGACGACGAAGCCACCGTCGACCTGGATTGGTGGAACGCCCACCTGAAGGACGCCGGCCACACCATCAGCCTGCGCGGGCGTGATCTCGACGGCAAAGTGATCACCGAAGGCCGAGTCATCGTTCAACGCAACGACCTTCGCCCGTCGAGCGATCTCGTTGTCGCCCAGCACGACGGCCTCGGACTACTGTTTCTCTGCGCGGCCTGGCAGGGCTCGCACGAGAGCCGACGGTTCACACGGCGGTTCCCCAACGTCTTCAATCCCCATCACCGCGAGGACGAGGATCCGCTGACCCAGATCACAGCCATTCTCGATCACTGCTCGAAAAACAAGTCGATGCCCGTCGTCCGGCGCGACACCTGGTCCGGGTGGCCACTCACCCCCGGTGTCGGGGTATCGCTGATGGCCGCTTTCATGTGGGCAGTGGGCGTACAGGACGAAGGCCGACGCGCTCAGATGATCGACCAGTACGGAGTCTCGACGCTCATCCACGAGGGCTGGCTCGAGGATCCTTCCGTCACCGGCTTCACGACGCGTCGCTACCGCCGGTACTGCGAACTTCTCGACAGCTGGGCCTATGCCGCCGGCACCCAACCCGAGATCGTCGAGATGTGGTTGGTGAAAAGGTGGAGTGCGCGATTGGCCCAAGCACGCAACGACGTGAGCGCCCCCACCCTGTTCTAACTCTCAGAACGGCTGCATCTCAGAACGGCTGCATCTCAGAACGGCCAGGCAGGGAGAGTCGGCAGCCCCACCCTCGTCGGCCTCCCGACCAACCAGGCCAAGGTCTCCGCGTCGGACAGCGACGGCACTCGTACACCCGGGACCGCCGTCTCGAGTGCGCCCAACTGACTGGCGAGAGTGAATTCCACGAACTCGGCAGGCCAGTCGTGGCAGGTGTAACCGATGTCGAGGTCCATCAGGTGAATCTCGATCTCGTTCCAGCGCAGGATCGGTAGATCGAATGCCGTCACAGGTTTGCGCCACGGCACCGGTGTGTCCAGTCGATCTGTCGGGATCTCGCACAACGCGTCGACCAGCCTCGTTCCCGAGAAGCGGTAGTCGAGGGCCAACAATTCAGCCGGGCGATCTGCGCCCTCTTCGATTGCAGCATTGCGCGCATCCGGCCCCCTGGATACATCTCCCCCGATTCGCCGCCCTGCACGCCGGCAACAAATCTGCCCAGCGCGTCGGCGTTGCGCGACATGTGCGTCACGACGTGTCCCCGACTCCACCCGGGGAGCCCGGAGGGCTCCCGCGCCTGCTCTTCGGTCAGTGCACCGATGAGAGCCTGTGCCTTGACGTCGGATTCACGAACTGCTGCGACCAGGTCGGCATACGTCGGCGTTACGGAGTGAGACGTCATGCAGCGATACTAGTTCCCTTCGCGCACTCTCATACCGATTCACGACAAGGTCCACCACTCCCGGATCGACGCCGAGCGGTTCGGTCACACCATCGGCTCCTGCAGCGTGCAACCTTTCGTGGAACAGCCCGTGCGCGAGGAGGTACGAGGCGACAAAAACTCGCTTCGCGCCGCGAACGCGTGCTGCTGCAACAACATCGGCTACCTTCGGCTCCCCGGTCGCGATGTACCCGATGTCGACACGAGTCCCCGCCGCTTCGGCAAGCATCAGCGCAGCACGCTCGACGTCTCGCAGCGCCCGCGCATCGGACGACCCGGCGGCAGCAAGCACTGTCGCGTCACCCGGATTCCACCCCGCTTCGGTCAAGCGCCGAAGCAACACGCGTGCAAGCGCCGGATCGGGTCCGAGTGCCGGCGTCACACTCACAGCCGAGTGCTCACTGATCGCCACTTCGCGTCGAACATCGGTGTGAACGTGGTAGCCGGACGCCAAGAAGGCCGGTACGAGAATCGCTCGCCCCGGAGTGTCCCGGAGGACTTCCGAAGGTGACGGACCGAGCACATCGACAAAGGCAACGCGCGTGCGTCCGACGCGCGTGCCGACGGCGTCGGCCAGTGCGGCAACCATTTCCACGCCACGTGCACTACGCGTGCCATGAGCTACCAGGACGAGGACATCGTCATCGCGTTGCATAGTCACCTGGATTCTGTACGTAGTCGCCGGGGTCGAGGGCAAGTCGATAGCCCCGCTTGACCACCGTCTGAACGGCTTTGGGCGCGCCGAGGCACGCGCGCAATCGGGCGACGGCGGTCTCGACGGCATGGGTGTCGCCGCCGCCGCCGGGAAGAGAAGCCAGCAGTTCGTCGCGGGAGACGACTCGACCGGGGCTGGCACCGAGAGTGCGGATCAACGACATCGCAGCCGGCGGCAATTGCTTCACTTCACCGTCCACGACTACGCAACCGCCGCGAATGCTGATTTCGTGTTCGCCGGCTTGAATCTTGTTGGCTCGCTGCGGGAGTTCGTCGACGATGTGTCTCGCGAGCGCGCCCAGACGTGCCCGCGCCGGGGCTGTGGTCGGTACATTCAAGGCTTCGAGCGGCGCCGAGGTGACCGGGCCGACGCACATTGCCGCCACCGGACCCCGCATCGCGTCGAGAATGTCGCCGAGATCCCCGGTCTTGTCGGCTCGCATCAACATCGAGGCTACGGCCGGTGCACTGGTGAAACTGACGGCGTCGATTCCGGCTGACGCGATGGCGTCGATCATCCGGTCGAGCAGCGTCGGATCCTCCGGCGGTTCCCATCGATAGACGGGCACCGCGATGACCTCGGCGCCAGCTTCGCGCAACACCTGACAGAAGTCGGGAATCGGCTCCCACTCGGTGGTCGCACCATGCAGTTGTACAGCGATCCGCTTTCCCGAGACACCTTCTGCCAGAAGATGTTCGAGCACCTCGGCGGAAGACTCGGATGCCGGTGACCATTCCTCACGAAGGTCGGCCGCGCGGATTGCTCCCTTGGCCTTCGGTCCGCGCGCGAGCAGACGAGCCGAGCCCAACGCGGATCCGAGATTTTCCGCCTCACCCCACCCGTCGGCTGCTTCCAGCCAACCCCGGAATCCGATCCCGGTGGTGGCGACGACCACCTCGGGAGGATCCGAGATGATCTGCTGTGTCACCCTTTCGAGCTCACGGTCGTCGGCCAACGGAATGATTCGAATCGCCGGAGCGTGAACGACATCCGCTCCCCGACGAGTCAGCAAGGTCGCGAACTCCTCGGCGCGGCGCGAAGCAGTGATACCTACCGTGAATCCAGCCAACGGCATGTCGTCACTCACGAGACTGCATCGGCGACAGTCGAGCGAACGCCCTGCATCTGCAGGCTGTGTACCTGAACGACTCCAGCCCACACGCGAACGCCGTACACCGGCAGCGCAACCGACGAGTCGTCCAGCGCCCGGCCGTCGACCAGCGAGAACGCCTGCTTGAGCAGTGGCGAGACCACGATCGGCTCACCGTCCCGGTCGCCGACGAGTCCGCGAGACATCACCGCGGCGCGGCCGTACGGATCGAAGTTGCTGACAGCCCGGAGTGTGCCGTCCTCGAGTAGGAACAGCGCCACCTGCTCGCCGCCGCGAAGAAGCACGGCAACTCCGCGTCCAGGGATCAGATGGCTCAGCGGGCAGGCCGACGTCCATTCGAGTCGATCCGAATCCAGCTTGGCGATCTGCGCATCGATGACACTCATCGAAGTCCTCCTGTCGATCCGGCGACAACGTCGCGCGGGTTCTTGTCTACGTTTCTACGGATCCCGTGTTTCCCACGGGTTACGCGACTATTACCGGCGCGTGGGGATGCTCGGCATGCCCATCAGGACCGGAACCTTGCGCACTCCGGTCTCGTCGAACACAACCGTCGGGTCGGCTTCTTCCGGTGCGTTGACGAACGAGACGAACCTCGACAATTTCTCCGGATCACCCAGCACACCGGCCCATTCGTCCTGGTAACCCTCGACGTGCTTGGCCATCAGTGCCTCGAGTTCCTCGCCGATACCCAGGCTGTCTTCACAAATCACGGCCTTGAGGTGATCGAGTCCGCCTTCGAGTGATTCGACCCACGGCGCCGTGCGCTGGAGGCGATCGGCAGTACGGATGTAGAACATGAGGTAGCGGTCGATGTACTTGACCAAGGTCGCGTCGTCGAGGCCGCCGGCAAGCAGCTGAGCGTGTTTGGGCGACTGTCCGCCGTTACCGCCCACATACAGATTCCAACCGTTCTCCGTCGCGATGACGCCGACGTCCTTGCCGCGCGCTTCGGCACATTCACGGGCGCAACCCGAGACGCCGAACTTGATCTTGTGCGGCGAACGCAGACCGCGGTAGCGATTCTCGAGGTCGACGGCCATACCCACCGAATCCTGGACACCGTAGCGGCACCAACTCGAACCGACGCAACTCTTGACCGTCCGGAGGGACTTGCCGTACGCCTGACCCGATTCCATCCCGGCGTCGACGAGGCGCTTCCAGATCGCGGGCAACTGTTCGACGCGGGCACCGAACAAGTCGATGCGCTGACCGCCGGTCACCTTCGTGTACAAGCCGAAGTCTCGCGCCACTTCTCCGATGACGATGAGTTGCTCACCCGTGACCTCGCCGCCCGGCATCCGAGGTACCACGGAGTACGTACCGTTCTTCTGGATGTTCGCGAGGAAGTGATCGTTGGTGTCCTGCAACGACGCCTGCTGGCGGTGCAGGATGTGATCGGAGTCCGTCGATGCCAGAATCGAAGCGACTACGGGCTTGCAGATGTCGCAACCGGCGCCCTTGCCGTACTTGGCGATCAGCGCCGAGAAGGTTCTGGTCTGCGTCGACTGGACGATCTGGAACAACTCGGCCCGCGACTGCGCGAAATGTTCGCACAGTGCCTTCGACATCACAACGCCGGAATCGGCCAGCAGCTGCTTCACGGTGGGAAGGCAACCGCCACAAGTGGTTCCGGCGCTGGTGCACGCCTTCACCGAAGCGATGTCGCATGCGCCGGCTGCGATTGCACCGCAGATGGCTCCCTTCGTCACGGCGTTGCACGAGCACACCTCGGCGTCGTCGGGCAGCGAGCCTGCACCCGGCTTCTCCCCCGCAGGCGAGATCAATGTCGCCGGGTCACCGGGTAGTTCGCGACCGACCAGCGGGCGCAGCGACGCGTAGGCCGATGCGTCACCGACAAGAATGCCGCCGAGCAGGATCTTCGCGTCGTCGGAGACCACGAGCTTTGCGTACGTCCCCTTGGACGCGTCGCTGAGGACGACTTCGAGGGCGCCCGGTGAGGTCGCCATCGCGTCACCGAAACTGGCGACGTCGACGCCCATGAGCTTGAGCTTGGTGGACATGTCCGCGCCCGGGAAATCCGCGGCGCCGCCGAGCAGACGATCGGCCACGATCTCCGCCGTCGTGTAACCGGGAGCGACCAGACCGTAGCAACGGCCTTCCACCGCAGCACATTCGCCGACGGCATAGATGTTCTCGTCCGAAGTCACGCAGCCGAGGTCGGTCAGAATGCCACCGCGCTCCCCCACTGCGATGCCCGCGTCGCGGGCCAGCTGATCACGCGGACGTACTCCGGCGGAGAAGACGAGCAGCGACGCGTCGATAGTGGAGCCGTCGGAGAGTTCGACCACAATTCCGTTGTCGGCCTGCGAAATTCCCGCCGTCCCGACTCCGGTGTGGACAGTGAGCCCGAGTTCGGTGACGAGGCGAGCGAGCAGTGCGCCGCCACCCTCGTCGACCTGCATCGGCATCAATCGCGCATTGTGCTCGACGACGTGTGCCGTCATCCCCATGAGCGAGAGAGCATTTGCGGCCTCGAGTCCAAGCAAACCTCCGCCCACCACGACGCCGACAGCGCCAGGACCAGCCTTCTCGGCGGCGGCCCGGATACCGTCGAGGTCGTCGAGGGTGCGGTAGACAAAACATCCGTCGCCGTCGTGCCCCGGTACGGGAGGCACGAACGGATACGAACCGGTCGCCATCACCAGAGCGTCGTAGGAGATCGTCTCGCCGGTTGTCGTCGTGACCGTGCGTGCATCTTTGTCGATCGCGAGCGCGCCCTCCCCCACACGGAGGTCGACCAGGCTGTCGCCGACGTAATCGTTGCCGGCCAGTGCCAGTTCCTTGGGGTCCCACGCTCCGACGTACGAGGACAGCCCGACTCGGTCGTACGCTGCGTACTGCTCGTCGCAGAGTACGGTCACCGACCAGTTGTTCGCTTCGTCGCGCGAACGCAGTGCCTCGACGAATCGGTGTCCGACCATTCCGTGTCCGATGACAACAACCGACTTGCTCATGACGCCTACTTCCTGAGGTACGAGATAGTTCTGAGATTCCGCGGACCGCTCACGCCGTGACTGCGACCTTCGCCTCGTCGACGTCTGTGGTCAGCGTCGACGGCTTGCGCAGGAAGACGAACCAGGTGACTGCGATGCAGGCGATGTAGAAGGCCAGGAACACCCAGAAGGCCATGGTCGCCGACTTCGCGGGGCTGCTGTACGACGCGCGCAGCACCAGGTTGATGCCGACGCCGCCCAAACCGCCTACCGCACCGGCAAATCCGATGAGAGCGCCGGAGATACTGCGCGACCACGTCGCCTTCTCGCTTCGATCCATGTGGTCGAAGCTCTGAGCCTTCGCCTCGAAGATCGCCGGGATCATCTTGTAGACGGATCCGTTTCCGATGCCGGAGAGCAGGAACAGAGCGATGAATCCGAGAACGAATGTCACCATGATTCCGGCGCTGGCGACGCCGGCGGTGTTGTCGTCCATCGTTCCGGCCGTCACGAGTATCGATGCTGCAAATGCCATGGCGACAAACGTCCACATGGTGATCTTGCCGCCGCCGATCCGGTCGGCCAGTTTGCCGCCGAGGGGGCGAGCGATCGAACCGAGGAGAGGGCCGATGAAGGCGATCTGTGCTGCATGCAGCGCGGCCGCGGCCGGAGTGGCACCGCCGGCGAGGAAGTTGATCTGCAGAACCTGACCGAAGGCGAAGCTGAATCCGATGAAGGAACCGAACGTACCGATGTACAGGAAGCTGATCACCCACGACTCGGAGAACTTGAGTGCCTTGGCCATCGAGCGCAGGTCCGACTTCTGGTTGCCCAGGTTGTCCATGAACAGCGCGGCACCGACGGCAGCGGCCGCAATGAACACGAGATAGACAGCGCACACGATCCACGGAGCACGGTTACCGACGGTGGCGATCACCAGCAGACCGATCAGCTGGATCATCGGTACACCGATGTTGCCGCCGCCGGCATTGAGACCGAGCGCCCACCCCTTGAGGCGTTGCGGGTAGAAGGCATTGATGTTGGTCATCGACGACGCGAAGTTGCCGCCGCCGATACCTGCAGTGGCCGCTACCAACATGAACGTGGTGTACGACGCACCCGGGTTCATCATCAGGTAGAGCGTGAGAAGTGTTGGTACGAAGAGGAACAGCGCACTCATGACGGTCCAGTTACGACCGCCGAACCGTGCGGTGGCAACCGTGTATGGAATGCGGAGGACCGACCCGACAAGCGTGGGCACTGCGACGAGGAAGAACTTTCCGGCCGCGTCGATGCCGTAGATATCCGTCGGCATGAACAACACCATCACGGACCAGATCGACCAGATCGAGAAGCCGACGTGTTCGGCTACCACTGACCAGATCAGGTTCCGCTTCGCGATGTCCTTGCCGCCGGATTCCCAGGCGTCGACGTCCTCTGCATCCCAATGCTCGATGTAATGACTCACCAGGGCCTCCTGAATATGTTGGAGACCCAAAGGTAGAAAACGGTTATTGCGCCGGTGCTGCGTGCGATGACCGCGAAGTCAATTGATCCTCACCCGGTAACAAGACCGGGTGTGAGCTAGTTTTTCGCAGGTGCGTGCCAGGAATCCTCGAGCATCCGAGGCTTGCATGCCTGGTAGGCGCCCAGGAGCACCACGATCACAGCGACGACGAGCAGGCCGAACGGCGCAGCGTATCCACCGGACACGTCGTGGAAAACGCCGAACAGGAGCGGACCGAGGCAGGCAACGGAGTAGCCGATGCCCTGGGTGAAGCCGGACAGTGCCGAGGAACCGATGTGCGAACGAGTACGCAGGTTGATCAGCGTGAGCGACATCGGGAACGTGCTCGGACCGAGGCCCAGGACGACAACCCACACGACCGGCGCCGCCATCGGGGCAAAGTACAACCCGCCCATGCCGACCAGGTAGCAGACGGCACACGCGATCACGACAGGGAAGGGATTGGCCATGCGGGCGCACAGCGTCGGTGCACCGAAAGCTGCGACGAGCCCGATCACCGAGAACATTCCGACCATCGTTCCGCCGAAGGCATCACTGGCTCCGGCGTCACGAAGGATCGAGGGAATCCACGTGAACATCGAATACGTGATCAGTGAGGTCATGCCGAACATGCCGGCCATCCCCCAGGCCACGGGAGAACGCCAGACCTGACCGCGTGGCTGTTCTGCCACTGCCGCAACCGAATCCGATGCATTCTCGACGGACCCGGCTTCGTTCGCGCGAGCCTTGCGCGAGCGAGCGAGGGTGATCAACCACGGCACTGCTGCGGCGAAGCCGAAGGCGGACCACCAGCCGATCGAGAACCGCCACCCGAAGGCGTCGGCAACCGGGACTGCGACGAACGCCGGAACGATGGTGCCGATCTGCACGGCCACGATGTAGACCGAACTCATGGTGGCGAGGCGATCCGAGAAGTACCGCTTGACCAACGGCGGGATCACGACATTGCCGATTCCCATGCCTGCCAGCGCCAGAGCCGAGAGGGCCAGCAACGACCATGTCTGAGACATCATGGCGCGCAACAGCATTCCGACGCCGGCCATGAGCATCGCGACGAGGGCCGTCCGCTCGAGCCCGATACGTTTCGCGATGGCGGGAGTGACGAGACCGAAGATGGCGAACATTGCGGTCGGAACCATGCCGAAGACACCGACGATCGAGGCGGAGAAGCCGATCTCGTCGCGAATCTCGGCCGCCAAGGGCGAGAACGAGGTCACCGCAAGTCGAAGTACGAGCGCAGACATCGCAATCGCTGCGAAGACGAGCACACGGCCTTGTACCAACGAGCGGGTTTCGGTTCTCTCCAGTTGAGCAGTCACCGGCAAATCATAGGATGACCGGACGAACTCGCACAAGCGCGGTAATCTAACGTCACATTCACACCACTTACCCGGACCCGAGGAAACAACCACGTGCAACCCGTTCGACGCGCAAGTCTCATCTCGCAGGTCACCGAACAACTCCGCAACGAGATCCGGAGCGGAACCTGGCCGATCGGTTCCAAAATCCCCACCGAACCGGAACTGTCGGAGTTGACCGGCACCGGTCGCAATACCGTGCGCGAGGCGGTCCAGGCGCTCGTTCACGCCGGAATGCTGGAACGTCGTCAAGGATCTGGCACCTACGTCGTTGCCGTCTCCGACCTCGGTGGCACTCTCGGCAACTACTTTGCCGGTGCCCACCAGCGGGATGTACTCGAACTACGGCGCGCACTCGACATCACCGCGGCCACCCTCGCCGCCGCACGGCGAACCGAAGACGACATCGCCGAACTGACGCGGCTACTCGAGCTTCGCACCGCTTCGTGGGAGGGTCAGGACGTCGACGCCGCCACCACCGCGGACGTCGCACTGCACCGAGCAATCGTCGCGGCCAGCCACAACGAGGTCTACCTGGAGTTCTACGACTCCCTGCTTCCGGTAATCGAGACCACGATCCAACAACACATCGACGCGACCGGCGAGGGATTCCACTCGCAGCACGCGAACCTCGTCAACGCTGTCGTCGACGGGAACACCGTGGCCGCCTCGAACGCCGCACGCGAGTTGTTCGAGGGCCTGGTCTCGGACTTCGGTACCGGCGCCCCGATCTAGAGCAGCAAGCGCACGATGTCGGACGTACGGGCCAACCCCGGGAACGCGTCCGCCGTCGAGCGAGGATGCAGAACATGAACTGCCAAGCGGAACATCACCGCACGTAGAAGCATCTGCGGCCACTCGGGGAGATCTTCCCACCGGCCGACCAGTGCCTCGTCGGCACCGCCCCACGAGATCGCGTCGACCACAGCGACGGCGGCGGCCCACGCAGCCGGCCGCCAATACGGCGTGATGTCGGTGATTCCGGGCGCCATACTGCCCGAGAACAGCACTGTCCCGAACAGATCGCCGTGCACGAGCTGGTCCGGGCTCTGCACCGGCTTACGCAAAGTAGCGAGCCCGGCGATCAGTTCCAGACTTTTGCGACCGTCAGGAGTGGGCGTCTCGAGTTGCTCGACGCCCTTCGCGATCCTCAGCGGAACCGTTTCCCAGGCCGCGCGATCAGCGGCGACGAATACGTCGACCTCGGCCCACGGCGGCACGGGCGGTTGCGCAAGGAAGCGCGGGCGCTCGAGCGAGGCCGTCGCCGCATGCAGTCGGCAGGACATCGAGACCACTTCGTCGTGACGTGGTTCCGGCGATCCGACGATGAAGGTGTCGGCACGCCAGCCCGAGACGACGTAACGACCGTCGGTCGAACGCACCGGTCGAGCCAGCCGAACGCCGTCGACTTCGAGGTTCTCTCGCACCTTCGCCGACCACGCTGCGCGGGCATGATCCGCGACTGCTGAAAGGACGACGTCTCCACACAGCCACCCGCCGTCCCAATCCGCACCGAGTGGGATGGGATCGACTTCACGGAGGCCGAAGGTGGAGCACACGTGCTGGGGAGGTTGGCCTGTGCTCACACCCCAACGCTACCGGTGCGCGGCGCCGCCTCCCGCGAGGCGCGCCTAGTAGACCGGCAGACTCGCATCCACCTGGTTCGCCCAGGCGATCGCGCCGCCTTGAACGTGGACCGCGTCGGAGAAACCGGCGTTCTTGAGAAATGCCAATGCCTCGGCGGAACGAATGCCGGTTTTGCAGTACAGCACTATCTGCTTGTTCTGCGGCAACGTCGCCAGAGCTTCACCGGACAGGATGCGGTCCTTCGGGATCAGCACGGCCCCCGGCAGATGCATGATGTCCCATTCAACCGGTTCTCGTACGTCGACCAGCTCGATCGACCGTCCCTCGCCGATCATGGCCTCCAGTTCGGGCGCCGTGATCGTCGAACCGACAGCAGCGGCACTCGCCTCTTCGGACACGACACCGCAGAACGCGTCGTAGTCGATCAAGGCGGTGACCGGCACGCGGGTCGGATCACGCTGAAGGCGGATCGTCCGGAACGTCATCGCAAGTGCGTCGTAGATCATCAGGCGTCCGAGAAGCGGTTCGCCGATCCCCGTGACGAGCTTGACCGCCTCGGTCGCCATGATCGAACCGACGGTCGCAGGCAGGACTCCGAGCACACCACCCTCGGCGCACGAGGGGACCATGCCTGGCGGCGGCGCCTCCGGGTAAAGATCGCGATAGTTCAGTCCCGCGCCGTCCGGGGCGTCTTCCCAGAAGACCGAGACCTGCCCTTCGAAGCGGTAGATCGAGCCCCACACGTACGGCTTTCCCGCGATGACGGCAGCATCGTTGACGAGGTACCGCGTCGCGAAGTTGTCCGTACCGTCCAGGATCAGGTCGTACTCGGAGAACAGTTCGACCGCGTTGGAGTTGTCCAGGCGGAACTCGTGCAACCGGACGTCGACGTGCTCGTTGATTTCGAGAATCGACTCCTTCGCGCTGAGCGCCTTCGGGCGTCCGACGTCGGAGCGTCCGTGAATCACCTGACGCTGCAGGTTCGACATGTCGACCTCGTCGAACTCGACGATCCCGATGGTGCCCACTCCTGCGGCCGCGAGATAGAGCAGTGCCGGTGAACCCAATCCACCGGCGCCGATGAACAGGACTCGTGCATTCTTGAGCCGCTTCTGACCGGTCATGCCTACGTTCGGGATGATCAGGTGCCGGCTGTATCTGGCAACTTCCTCCCGGCTCAACTCGGCTGCCGGCTCCACCAGTGGTGGCAATACGACGGGTGTTGCAGACACCGCGAAACACTCCTAGTTCAAGACGAGATCAGGGATTCTCGATCCGGTCACGCTCGGGGGTACGGCCACGGATTGAAGCGGCACGTGAGTCCGTTCATCGGAACGACGCCCTCGGGATCAAGCCTAGCGATGTCGTTGTTCGCGGTTCCGAAGGTCTGCTGCATCATGATCGGTGCGAGTCCACCTTCGGTCTCGCACGGCTGATGAGCGGCGTATCCGATGGCATGGCCGACCTCGTGATTGATCTGATACTGCCGATACGAGCCGATGTCGCCCTGGAACGAAATGGCGCCTCGCACCCATCGCGGTTCGTTGAGCAGGACTCGGTCCATGCTCGGGTTGTAGCAGGATCCTTCGAGTTCGATTTCGTATCCACAGCCTTCGCGGATCGTCATCTGTGAGGTCAAGGAGATCCGGAAGTCCGGCTCGCCGGCGTCGACGCGCCGGAACGCGACCTTGGGATCGTTGGTCCAACTCTTCGGATTGGCCAGTGTCTGGTCGACCATGCGTCCGTACGATTCGTCTCCGCCGAAGCCGGTCGTGTCGACGCCGTCCTCGATCTCGACCGTGTACGTGAACTCGCGTTCGGTTCCCTGTCCGACCTTGCCCGTCGTACCTGGTACGACGTGCCACGTTCCACCCCCCGCGACGGTGAACGGACCACCGTCGGGAAGGGCACCGGACGGTATCGACGAGGCAAAAGTTCCGTCTCCGGCCGGTGGGGCACCGATGACGTCGGTTCCGTCAGTGCTGTGCGCGAGGTCGGCGGTGGCCGACGTCTTGCTCGCGGAGTCTGTGGCGTCCGGCCGCACCGCATCGACGATCACAAGAATGGTGAGCACCACGAGAACCGGAATCGCGTAGGCCCGCCAACCGTAGGTCGAGACGAAGCGCCCGAGCTTGCTCTGCTTTCGCGCTGCCCGGTCCGGTCGCGGATTACGCGGGGTTCGGCCCACTTCTCGTTTGGTCGGATCCCATTGGGCGCGCAAAGGCTGATGGGAGGAAATGCCGCGATAGTCGCGTTCGCCGTAGGCACGATCATCCGGCACCTCCGGCCGACGTTCGTCGCGAGGCGCTCCAGTTCCGCTACGCATTCGACGTTCCTCACGTTCAGGGTTCTGCGTAGTTCGTCCACGCATGCGCGGTCCCCCTGGGTCAGTCACGTCGTCCAGAATCTCACACACGGCAAGTCGCTCGCCCGGGCTGACCGAAACTTGCTGGTCCTGGCGTGTCATGGCAGCCCGTCCTGTAACGAGAAAGACCGCTGGTCTCGCTCACCGAGGCACGCGCGACTCGCCCGGGCGACACACGGTATCGTTCATTCGGCTACGACCGGTGTGACGGAGGATACTGGCGGGTACGCACACGCGACTCGCGGATCCGCGCGCCGACCGAATTACTTTTGCTCAGATTGGAAGCGACATGACAGAACTCGCGGATCGGACTGACTCCGATCGCGGTACAACGGCTGGCAAGCCTGCCGGAACACGTCGCAGCACCCGCCTCCCCCGCGATGCGCGCCGCCTCCAGCTCCTCGCAGCTGCAAGTGAGGTATTCGTTGCGAACGGGTACCACTCGGCCGGCATGGACGAGATCGCCGAATGTGCCGGTGTCAGCAAGCCAGTTCTGTACCAACATTTCCCAGGCAAACTCGAACTGTACGTCGCAGTCCTGCAGAGTTACGTCGACAGCCTCATCTCGGGTGTACGCCAGGCCCTGCGATCGACGACGGACAACAAACAGCGTGTCCGCGCCGCGGTCCAGGCGTTCTTCGACTTCGTCGACAACGACTCCCAGGGCTTCCGCCTGGTGTTCGAGTCCGACATCATGGGCGAACCTCAGGTCCAGACACGCGTCGAACAAGCCACCGAAGCCTGCGTCGACGCCGTGTTCGACCTGGTGAGTCAGGATTCCGGACTCGATCCGTACCGTGCGCGCATCCTTGCGGTCGGTCTTGTCGGTGCCAGCCAGTTCACTGCGCGGTACTGGCTCGAGGCCGCGCGGCCGATCCCGAAGGAAGAAGCCGTGGAAATCACCGTGACCCTCGCGTGGGGCGGTCTCTCACACGTGCCGCTGCAAGCCGAAACGAAGTAACCGGAACCCGAACCCGAACGAGAATGGGCGGGCAGTCTCACGACTGCCCGCCCATTCTGCTGTTACAGCTACGCGTCAGACGGTAGGCGCGAATCCGACCTTGCGGATATCGGACGGACCGATCTCCACGTACGCCACACGAGAAGCCTGCACCAGGAACTTGCGGCCCTTGTCGTCGACGAGAGCCAGAACCGGCTCGCGGCCACCGAGGACAGCCGCGACCAGTGTCTCGACCTCGTCAGGGGTCTGTTCGCTGTTGACGATGAGCTCACGCGGGCTGTCGATTACACCGATCTTGACCTCCACGGTCAACCTCCGAACTGTTCGTGAATTACATCCGTTGTCGACGCAAGGCTAATGCAGCAACGACCGCCCACGCTCCTCTGCACGCTGTGCCCAGAGCGAACAGGCACCTAGACGAGTCCGAGAATCGCCATCCGCTCGGCATGCTTTGCCTGCATGCCGTCGAACAACGCGACAACTCCGTTGAGGTCGCCGGAGGCGGAGATCACCAGATCGGTGAGATCCTCACGCTGCGCCAGCACGAACTGCGCCTGCGTGATTGCTTCGCCCAGAAGACGGCGTCCCCAGAGCATCAACCGGTCCTTGGCGCGAGTACTGGCCTCCACTGCTGCCTTCACCTCGAGCACCACGAACTCCGAGTGGCCCGTCTGGGACAGCACGTCCTCTACGATTTCCGCGACATCCGCCGGGAGAGAGTGCCCGATCTCGCGATAGAAGTCGGCAGCGATTCCGTCGCCGACGTACGCCTTCACGAGCGATTCCAGCCACGTCGACGGTGTCGTCGACGCGTGGTAGTTGTCGAGAGCTCGAACGAACGGGTCCATGACGGCGAAGATCTCGTGGCCACGTTCCGTCAACGCCGTTTCCAGAGTCTCGAAGTGGTCCATCTCGGCGGCGGCCATGCTGGCGAACGCCACCTTGCCTCGCAGGTCCGGTGCCATTTGTGCGTCCTCCGCCAAACGGTAGAACGCCGAAATCTCGCCATACGCGAGAACGGCAAACAAATCGATTACGCCAGGGTGATCGGAAGCGACTCGGCCTCCGGTTCCAGCGTCCGTCGAAGCATCAAGATCGTGTGCGCCCATGACTACGAACTGTAGTGCTTCGACGGCCGACGCGACCGGCAAGGACCGCATGTCCGATTCGGTGATCTTCGACATGTCATCGCGAGGGACGGACAACGTGCAGCTACAATGGTCTTGGGAGTTCGCCAGTTCCCCCGGGCCATTTGGTTAGCCGGGACGGCTGTATTCACACGAACCCCACCGATAATGTGCGCGCACCTGCATCGACGGTTGTCGCCCGCTTCGCCGAGATCTCCGGACGGTTCGAATTCGTCCGAGTGGAATTCAGTGCTGAGGCGTAGGCATGACCGAAGAAAAAGAGGGCATCGACATCGGCCGACTTACGGCCTGGCCCCTTACCTTGTGCGTGCGTACCGCCACGAGGAAAGGCTAGTCCCCTGAGCAAGATCACTGTCGACCACGAAGACGAAGCAACCGAGAACACCGTTTCCGTCCAGCTCGACGACACCCATGTACCCCCGAGCTTCGCCGAACTCGGTGTCCGCGACGAAATCGTCCGCGCACTGAACGAGATCGGCATCGAGCGCACCTTCGCCATCCAGGAACTCACCCTTCCGTTGGCTCTCGCCGGTGACGACCTCATCGGTCAGGCCCGCACCGGAATGGGCAAGACCTTCGGTTTCGGCGTCCCGCTCCTGCATCGCATCGTCACCGCCGAGAACGGCACGGCTGTTCTCGACGGCACGCCCCGCGCTCTGATCATCGTTCCCACCCGCGAGCTGTGCATCCAGGTTGCCCGCGACCTCGAGAACGCCAGCAAGTACCTCCGAGTCGGCGACCGCGGTCTCCAGGTTCTGCCCATCTACGGCGGCCGTCCGTACGAGGCGCAGATCTCGGCACTCCAGAAGGGCGTCGACGTTGTCGTCGGCACCCCGGGTCGCCTGCTCGACCTCGCCAACCAGTCGCACCTGATCCTGGGCAAGGTGGGCGTTCTCGTCCTCGACGAGGCCGACGAAATGCTCGACCTGGGATTCCTCCCCGACATCGAACGCCTCATGGGCATGGTCCCCGACAAGCGTCAGACGATGCTCTTCTCCGCGACGATGCCCGGCCCGATCATCACCCTGGCTCGTACCTTCCTGACGCAGCCGACGCACATCCGCGCCGAAGAGGCCGAATCCTCCGCGGTGCACGATCGCACCAGCCAGCACATCTACCGTGCACACGCGCTCGACAAGGCCGAGATGGTCGCCCGCGTCCTGCAGGCCGAAGGCCGCGGCGCGACGATGATCTTCACCCGCACCAAGCGCACAGCCCAGAAAGTCGCCGACGATCTCGCCGAGCGCGGCTTCTCCGTCGGTGCCGTCCACGGTGACCTCGGCCAGATCGCCCGTGAAAAGGCGCTGAAGGGCTTCCGTAACGGCAAGGTCGACGTTCTGGTCGCCACCGACGTCGCTGCCCGCGGTATCGACATCGACGATGTCACCCACGTCATCAACTACCAGTGCCCCGAGGACGAGAAGACCTACGTCCACCGCATCGGTCGTACCGGCCGCGCCGGACGCACCGGCATCGCCGTCACGCTGGTCGACTGGGACGACATCCCTCGCTGGCAGCTCATCGACAAGGCACTGAGCCTCGGAATCCCCGACCCGGTCGAGACCTACTCCAGCTCGCCGCACCTCTACGAAGAGTTGTCCATTCCGGCCGATGCCAAGGGCACTGTTCGCAAGGCCAAGGCCGCCCCTGAGAAGGCAGCAACGGACAAAGCAGCAACGGACAGAGCAGACGCGCCGAAGTCGACCGACTCGGACGGCAACGAAGAGAAGGCCGCTCCCCGCCGCAACCGGACCCGTCGCCGCACCCGCGCCGGCGCTTCGACCGACGCTGCGACGTCCACCACCGCCGGCGCCACCACAGCTCCCCCTTCGGCACCCGCGGCAACCGCTGCCGAGAACTCGGACGAAGACGGAGCGGCCAAGCCGCGTCGCCGTCGGCGTCGTCGCCCCGCGGCTTCCGCGACGGCAGGCGCCGCAGAGTAAGCTGCCGATGTGCTGGCTCCCGAAAGGCGTACTCGCTCAGATGTGATCGGTGCGCTGGCAATCGCGCTGGCCGTAATCGTGGCGGTGACCGTTGTGTGGTTGCGCAGTGATGCGCGCGGAACCACCTCGGTCACCGCCGAATCTCCACTCCCACCTCTGTCGACGTCGGTGTTGTTACCCGACATCCTGAAGCAGACGTGGGAATCTCCCAGTGCCGACTCGACGGCACCGATCACCGTCGGAAATGCCGTCGTCACCGCCGACGGCTCCGAGGTGATCGGCCGCGATCCGGCAACGGGCGAAGAAGTGTGGCGATACGCGCGCAACATTCCGCTGTGCGGCGCGATCGGTTCGTGGGATCGCGTCGTCAGCGTCTATCAGGATGATCGCGGTTGCTCTCAGGTCACGTCACTGGTCGCCGACACCGGCGCCCGAAAGGACCAGCGCAACAGCGACGCCGATTCCGCGGTCAGCCTTTCAGCGGACGGCACCTACCTGATTTCGCGCGGCAGTGAGCGAATGGAGCTGTGGCGCTCGGACCTCGTCCGAACCCTCGAGTACGGCCGGGTCGACGCGAAGGTCAACCCCAACAAGCAACCCCGCACCGGATGCACGCTGCTCGACGCTGCGTCGAGCGCCAACCGAGTCTCGGTACTCGAACGCTGCCCCGGTGAAGCCTCCAACAGGTTGACGGTGATGAATCCCGCACCCAAGGACGCCCAGGAACCCGAAGAGTACGGATCCGCGATTCTCCTCGACTCCGAGGGCGCCCGCCTGCTGGCCGTGGCCGGCGAAAAGACGGCGGTCTATCTCCCCGCAGCCAACGGAACCGTTTCTCGCATCACCATTTTCGACGGATCCGGCAATCCGATCGTCGACTATCCGATCGAGGGAACGGTGACCGAAGGCGCCCGCACCCACGCCGACAAGGCTTCGATCACGTGGTGGACCGGCTCGCAGACCGTCAACCTGCGCCTGAGCGATCTGGCTCCGACGTGGATCGTCAACGGAACGTCAGGACCCGGAAGCATGGTTGCCGGTCAGATGCTCATCCCCGTTCCGGGCGGCATTGCAGCCGTCAGTCCGTCGGACGGAGCGGTGCAGCGCATGATCGCAGTCGACCGCGGTGAGACGGCGACGCCGATCGTGCTCGCCAGTGCGGGCGAGACGATTCTGGAACAGCGCGGCGATACCTTGTTCGCGCTGCGCTAGAAGCTCACCTTCCTCAGATCGCCAGTTCCGGCGCGAAAGTCACGACTTCGTTTCCAGCCCAATGCTTTACGAGATTGTCGGCGAGTTCTCGATAGGCATCCGCGCCCTTGTTCTTTCGTCCGGCGAGGACCGTCGCACCCGACGCGGACGCCTCGGCGAACTTGACGGTGCGTGGGATCGGAGGCGCCAGAACGGCCAGGGAGTAGCGGTCGCTGACGTCGGCGAGCACGTCGCGACTGTGCGTGGTTCGAGCGTCGTACAGAGTCGGAAGTGCGCCGAGCAGAACAAGATCCGGGTTGGTGATGGCTTGGACTTCACGAACCGTACGCAGCAGCTGTCCGACGCCGCGGTGTGCGAGGGTTTCGCATTGTAGTGGAACCAGAACCGACTGCGCCGCAGTCAATCCGTTGAGTGTGAGCACACCCAACGACGGTGGGCAGTCGATGATGATGACGTCGTAAGAGCCCAGGAGCGGAGACAGCGCCCGCTTGAGCGCGAACTCTCGACCGGGTCGCATCAGGAGCAGCGCTTCGGCGCCCGCGAGATCGATCGTGGCCGGCAGGAGATCCATACCGTCGTCCGTCTTCAGCACGGCGTCGACCGCGTCGAGATCACCTGCCAGGACCTCGTTGACCGAACGCTCGAGGCGATCCGGGTTGTGTCCGAGCGAGAACGTCAGGCAGCCCTGCGGGTCGAGATCCACCACCAGAACTCGTTGTCCGAGCGCGGACAAAGCCGCACCGAGAGAAGCGACGGTGGTGGTTTTAGCCACGCCGCCCTTTTGATTCGCCACTGCGAGAACCGTCGTCACACGTAGATCCTTGCGCACTTCGCGCCAGGAGGCGAGCTACACACGCGAGGCAGCCTGCAATGATGGTCGACATGACGTCCCAGTCCGCCCCCTCGTCGATCCCCCTCGGTGCTCGCGTCGTACTCATGCGACACGGTGAAACCGAGTGGGCACGCACCGGGAAACACACGGGCCGGACCGAGGTTCCGCTGACTCCGCTCGGCGAGATGCAGGCAACCGCGACCGGAAATCGCTTGCGAACCCTCGACCTCCGGAACCCCATGATTCTGACGAGTCCGCGGCTGCGCGCACAGTTGACGGGCGATCTCGCCGGCCTGCCGGAAGAGCGAACCTGGGACGCACTGTCCGAATGGGACTACGGCGACTACGAAGGCCTCACGACGCCCGAGATCCGCGCAACTGTGCCCGATTGGACCGTCTGGACGCACCCGTGCCCCGGCGGCGAGCAGGCCGATCAGATCCACGCCCGCACCGACATGGTGCTGTCGATGGTGCGTTCACAACTACCCGAACGCGACGTGATCCTGATCGGGCACGGCCACTTCTCACGCGCACTCATCGCCCGCTGGCTCGAGCTCCCGGTGACGGAAGGAAAGCGTTTCGCCTTGTCCCCCGGCGCATACTCGGTTCTCGGTTACGAGCACGGCGCCACCCACCTCGTCCATCACAACGTGCCGCCGCTCGTCGAGGCTTGAGGCCTAAGATTCTCCTTATGATCCGACGCGCCACGCCCGCAGACGTCCAGCCGATCACCGACATGATCTACGAGTTGGCCGACTACCAGAAGGCCCTCGACGAGTGCACCGTGAAGGCGGAACAGATCGGCGAGGCGTTGTTCGGGCCGGCCGCGACGGCCTTCGCGCACGTCGCTGTGAATTCGGCCGACGACGTCGTCGGCATGGCGTTGTGGTTTCGCAATTTCTCGACGTGGGACGGCGCTCACGGCATCTACCTCGAAGACCTCTACGTCAAGCCCAGTCAGCGCGGATCAGGCCACGGGAAGGCTCTTCTGGCCGCACTCGCCAAGGAGTGCACCGACAACGACTACACCCGGCTGTCCTGGTCGGTGCTCAACTGGAACACCCCCTCGATCAAGTTCTACGAGTCACTCGGCGCCGACGCGAAGACGGAGTGGACCACGTATCGCCTGACCGGTACTCACCTCGGAGCTCTCGCCGCCGAAGCTGAGTAGAGCGGAAGCTGAGTAGGTCTGAAGCAGCGTAGGCGTTCCGTCCTACTTGTCCCGCGGCTCTTCGGTCTCGTCCGGGCGCCCCTCTTCCGGCGAGACCTCGTCTGCGTACGCTCCGTACTCCGCTGCCATCCATCGAGACGTCGGAGCCGAGAACAGGCAGCCCAGAGCGCCGAGAACGACGACACCCAGAACGATGCCGAGTGGCACCTGATGCGAATCGGTCAGGAGCGACCAGGCGACCGGCAGGAGCAGCAACTGCGCGACGACGGCGATTGCCCGGCCCCACCGGCGGCCCGTCAGCAAAGCGATACCGGCAGCCAACACCGCGCCGCCGAGGATCGCGACCCAGGCGGCAAATCCGTATCCGTTGGTGACGCTCTGATCGTGGCCGGTTGCACCGCGAATCACTGCGACGATCGCGAACCCGGCGGCAACCAGCCCTTGAAGCGTCACGAGGGCACCTGCCCATGTGACTGTCTTGGGCAGGGCGTTCGGACTGGCGGTATTCGGCACGAGGCCAGCCTAGAACACGACACCGGATAGGCTCATGCCCCGTGCGCGCACTGCTGATCGTCAATCCCAATGCCACCTCCACCACCGCTGCCGGTCGTGACCTGTTGGCACACGCCCTCGAGAGTCGGGTGCGACTTACTGTGGCGCACACCACACATCGGGGTCATGCTGCCGAACTGGCGCGCGAAGCCCACGAAGACGGCTTCGGCTCGGTGATCGTCCACGGTGGCGACGGAACGGTCAACGAAGTGGTCAACGGACTGCTCGGGTCACCGCATCCCGCGTCGATGAAATCGGTTCCGGTCGGTCCGATCCCGACGATCGCTGTCGTCCCGGGAGGCTCGGCAAACGTTTTCGCGCGCTCACTCGGTATTGCCGCCGACCCGATCGACGCCACGAACCAACTCGTCGACCTCCTCTCCGAACGGACCAGGCGCCGAATCGGGCTCGCACACTGCGACAACCGTTGGTTCACGTTCAACGCCGGAATGGGCCTCGACGCCGATGTGTGCGAGGCCGTCGACGCCAGCCGTAAGAACGGTGACGCCGCCACACCCGCCCGGTATGTCCGAACCGCGATCGCGGCGTTCTTCCGTGCCAAGCGAGCCGAACCAGCGCTGACCGTCCACCTTCCCGATCAGGATCCCGTCTCCGGAGTCCACTACGCATTCGTCTCGAACTCGAGCCCGTGGACATATCTGGAAGAGCGTCCCGTCCACACCAATCCGGGAACGACCTTCGACAGTGGACTCGGCATCTTCGCCATGACGAGCACCAAAGTTCTGCCGTCCCTGCGGGTTGTGCGGCAACTACTCGCACGCGGCGCGGAGCCGAAATCGAAGGTCCTCTTACGCACCGACGACGTCCCGACAATCACCATCGAATCGTCGCGACCGATCGGACTCCAGATGGACGGCGACTACATCGGACTTCGTGAAAAGGTCGAATTCACCTCGGTCCCGGATGCACTGGAAGTGTTCGCACCGATTACGACGTGAGTCAGGCAACACGTTTGACCTGCAAAAACTCTGGTGCCAAAAGGTCGAAATCGGGTAAAATGCCGGTGACGCCCAGGTGGCCGTCAGGTGTGTCACAAATTAGTGAGTTGGCCCACGAACCCGTTCAAACCTATTGACATACCGCGAGTTCGTGAAAGCATTCACAAGTAACAGTGCGGAAACATTGATGACGCACACACAAACTCATTGGTACCAAATGGTGTGAATACACACCCAATTAAGGAGCGAAAAAAGATGGACTGGCGCCACAACGCAATCTGTCGCGACGAGGATCCCGAACTGTTCTTCCCTGTGGGAAACAGTGGACCGGCCCTCGCTCAGATCGCTGATGCCAAGGTTGTCTGCAACCGCTGCCCCGTCACCGCCGAGTGCCTGTCGTGGGCTCTCGAGTCCGGCCAGGATGCAGGCGTCTGGGGCGGAATGAGCGAAGACGAGCGTCGCGCACTCAAGCGTCGTAACGCACGTACCCGTGCACGCACTTCCGTCTAGGTAGAACCGAGACGTTCGACTCGCGGCGGAGAACAGCCCCTCTGCACAGTCGAAGACGACAGCCCGGCACCACATGGTGCCGGGCTTTTTGTCTGCTCGAATCGCTAACGCGGCTCGAATCAGTAACGCGCAGAACGTCTACCGAGCGGCACACGCAGAACCGCGTCGGTACCGCCTCCGCTTCCCGGGTGCAGTCCGAGCGAGCCACCGAGCTCGGCTCCCAGCAGAGTCCGCACGATCTGGAGTCCGAGGCGATCGGATTTCTCGAGGTCGAAGTTCTCCGGCAGGCCGCGCCCGTTGTCGTGGATGATCACGTCCAACCAGCGTGCAGAACGCTCGGCACTGAGTGTGACCGTGCCGGTCACACCCGGATCGAAAGCGTGCTCGATCGCGTTCTGCACCAACTCCGTCAGCACCATGACCAGCGGGGTGGCGCGCTCGGCGGAGAACACTCCGAAACTGCCCTCACGCCGAATCGTCACCGGCACACCTACTCCCGCGACATCGGAGAGCATGGGAACCAACCGGTCGATCACCTCGTCGAGATCCACCTCTTCGTCCACCGACATCGACAAGGTGTCGTGAACGAGGGCGATGGACGTCACGCGTCTCACCGACTCTGTCAACGCTTGTCGCGCTTCGTCGTTGCCGGTTCGCCTGGCCTGTAGACGCAGAAGCGCCGCGACGGTTTGCAGATTGTTCTTCACTCGATGGTGAATCTCGCGGATGGTTGCGTCCTTGCTCAGCAGAGCGCGATCACGACGCTTGACCTCGGTGACGTCGCGGACGACGACCGCAGCACCGACATGCCGGCCGCCAGGCTTGAGAACCAGGGCCCGCAGCAGAACGGTTGCCCCGCGCGCCTCGATCTCCATACGGCGACCGGGCTTGTCCGCCAACGTATCTCGGATGTATCCCGCAGCTTCCTGAGACTCGAACGGGTCGGTGACCAACGAACGGGTCAGTGCCGCGAGGTCTTGGCCCACCAGATCCGAGCTCAGACCCATCCGGTGATAGGCCGAGAGGGCGTTCGGGCTGGCATAGACGACTGTGCCTTCGGTGTCGAGGCGGATGAAGCCGTCGCCCGCACGTGGGCTCGAGTTCGTGTCGGAGCGCGATTCTCGGATCGGGAAGGTTCCGTCGCTGATCATCTGACACAGGTCTTCGGCGCAATCGAGATACGCGAGTTCGAGCGGACTCTGCGCTCGCTGGTGCGACAGGTTGGTGTCGCGGCTCAGAACAGCGATGACTCGCCCGTCCAGACGCACCGGAACGGCTTCCCGACGCGGCGGCATTCCTTCACGCCACGTCTCGTCTTCCCCGCGCACGACGCGGCCCTCCACGAGAGCGCGAAGAACCTGCGGGTGCTCGGACTCGGAAACGACCGTTCCGACCGCATCCTCCGGAAAAGCCGTCGATGCCGTTGTCGGCCGGCAATGCGCGACGCAGATGACCGTCCCCTCGGATCGGTTCTTCTCCGATTCGGTGCCCACCCACAAGAGAACGTCGGCAAAGGAGAGGTCGGCGAGCAGTTGCCACTCCCCCACGACGCGCTGGAGATGGTCGACCGCCGCACCGGGAAGATCGGTGTGTTCGGCGAGGAGGTCACTGAGAGTGGACATCGTCCGGCTTAGGAGATCACGGCGATCAGATCGCCTTGCTGAATCACGTCGCCGACCTTGACGCCCACCGTCGTCACCGTTCCCGGAACCTCGGCCAGGACGGGAATCTCCATCTTCATGGATTCGAGGATGACCAGGGTGTCGCCGTCCGCAACGACGTCTCCCTCGCTCACGACGACCTGGTAGACCGTCGAAACCATCTCGGCGCGCACGTCTTCTGCCATCGTGAACCTCACTTCTGTCGGAACTGCACTCTGACCACGAAAATACGTCGACGGATCACTCGATCGACCTGCCAATGGAACCACACCGGCATCGGCGTGAAACAATGACGCGAAAGAAACAGAAGGGAGACCAATCATGGGTAAGCGTGGTCGTAAGAAGCGCAGCCGTAAGGGCAACGCCGCTAACCATGGCAAGCGTCCAAACGCCTGACATGTAGCGCAACAAAACGTCCGAGGGGCGGGGAAGCATTGCTTCCCCGCCCCTCGGCGTTACTGCCTTACGACTGCTGCCGCTCAGATCTTCGCTGACGGGCTAGCTGTCGGTTTCGGTAGTCGCTATGACGATGGTCCGACGCAACTCGACGGTGAGCCTCTGACGCAGGCTTTCCGGCGCATGGTCTCCGCCGCACTTACGGTTGATCAGGCTCTTGACCTTCTCTTCGATCCCGTAGGCCTCGAGGCACGATCCACAATCGTCGATATGACGCTGCAGGCGAGCACGACTTGAATCGTCGCATTCACCGTCGAGCATCAACCAGACGTCGGCGATGACTGCCGAGCAGTCGAGCCTTTCGAATTCGTCCTGCTCACTCATCGTGTGACACCTTCCGTCTCGGTGGCTGCGACTGTGGCTGTGTCGACCGCGCCGTCCCGATTGAATCCCCGGTCTTTTGCGACATCGGCCAAAAGACCACGCAATTGCTTGCGACCACGGTGCAGTCGCGACATCACCGTTCCGATGGGTGTGCCCATGATCTCCGCGATCTCCTTGTACGGGAATCCTTCGACATCGGCGTAGTACACGGCCATACGGAATTCCTCGGGAAGCGACTGCAGCGCCGCCTTGATGTCGTCGTCAGGCAACGCGTCGAGCGCCTCCACCTCGGCCGATCGCAGCCCCGTCGAAGTGTGCTCGGCGGTGGCGGCCAACTGCCAGTCGGTGATCTCGTCCGTCGGATACTGCGCGGGTTGGCGCTGCTTCTTGCGGTACGAGTTGATGTAGGTGTTCGTGAGAATCCGGTACAGCCAGGCTTTCAGGTTGGTACCGGCACGGAACGAACGGAAAGCGGTGTACGCCTTGACGTACGTCTCCTGCACGAGATCCTCGGCATCAGCCGGATTCCGCGTCATGCGCAGGGCAGCGCCGTACAACTGGTCGAGCAGCGGGAGCGCGTCGCGCTCGAACCGGGCAATCAACTCATCCGCAGTTTCGGGCGTTTCGGACACTGCGCCGTCGATAGGTTCAGCTACCCCTGACGGTTCGTCCTTGGGCCGGTCGTGTTCCAGCACTCTGATCCCTTCACTAGCCGTAGGGATCAAGGTTACCGCCAACTGAAGATCCGACCCACGGGCCGGTGGTGGCTCACACACAGCCAGCACGGTCGCTCCTTCGCTTCTCGGGACAAGTTTCATCAACTGGTACCAACACGGGAGTCAGCGACTCTGTTCCCGGCCTGGTCGAATGCACCTGTCGGCGATCCACATAGGGTGTTCCACATGGCCGGAACAGCGACCCCTGCGACCGTACTTCTCGACAAGTCGAAGACACCGCACCGCGTCCACAGCTACGACCACGATCCTCGCGCCGAATCTTTCGGCGACGAGGCGGTCACTGCACTGGCAGAGTCGACAGGCGTCGAGGCCGCCCAGATCTTCAAGACCTTGGTCGTCAAACTCGACACCGGCAAGCTCGCCGTCGCGGTCCTGCCGGTCCCGGACAAGCTCTCGCTCAAAGCTGCAGCCGCTGCCCTCGGTGCGAGCAAAGCCGTCATGGCCGATCGCGCCGAAGCCGAGCGCTCGAGCGGCTACGTCTTCGGCGGTATCTCACCGCTCGGCCAGCGCAAGAAACTGCCGACAGTGATCGATGCGTCGGCGCTCGACTGGGACCGCATTCTCTGCAGCGCCGGCCGACGCGGGCTCGAAATCGAGCTGGCTCCGACGGACCTCACGCAGCTCAGTGGCGCGGTCACGGCGCAAATCACGGCGGGCTGAGTATCCGGTCGCTACGGTCTCACCATGCGACCACACCTGAAAACTCTTGCACTGACCGCTGCAGCGGCAGCCCTCACCGTCTCGCTGACGGCCTGCGGGAGTTCGGACAATGCCGCCAAGGAAGTCACGGTAGTCGGATCAGGGCAGGTCCGCGGGGCGCCGGACATCCTCAATGCCGACATCGGCATCGAGGTGGTTGCCCCGGATGTATCGGGAGCGGTCTCGGAGGCGAATGACAAGGCCCGTCAGATGATCGACGCGATAGTCGCCGCCGGGGTTGCCCCCGAGGACGTGCAGACAAGCGATCTGTCCGTCCAGCCGCAGTACGACGCCAGCGGCGGACCGTTCGTCGGCGGCAACGTGACCGGCTACCGGGCGACCAACTCGGTACGAATCGTCGTCCGCGATCTCGACAAGGCCTCTTCTGTCCTGGACGCCGGCATCGCGGCGGGCGGAAACGCGGCACGGCTCGGTAACGTCGCCTTCGCCATCGACGACGACTCTCAGCTTCTGGCCGACGCTCGCACCCGTGCCTTCGAGGACGCGAAGAACCGTGCCGAGCAGTACGCGGATCTGTCCGGGACGTCGCTCGAAAACGTCGTGACCATCACCGAGGCACACGACACGAGTGGCGGTCAGACCATGCGCGCTCCCGACGCCTCGATGTCCGACATGGTTCTCGCCCCGGGAACCCAGCAGGTCTCGTTCGAAGTGACCGTCACCTGGGCTCTCGGCTGACTGCTAGAGCAGGCTGATCTGCTCGCCGGCACGGTCGACGTCCGGCTCGATCAACTCGTGCCCGTTGTTCTTGACACTGTTGACCAGCGGCCGGACTCGATCGACGTCGATCCGCTCGAAGAGGTCCGGTACCGGTTCGAGCAGAGCCGAATCGACGGTGTTGTCGGGATCGAGCCACGCCTCCCAGCGGTCACGAGGCAGGGCGAGGGGCATGCGGTCGTGAACCTGCTCGAGGTGACCGAGAGAGTCGACCGTGACGATCGAGCAGCTCAGAACGGGGCTCGCGTTCTCGACCCTCGGGTCCCGCCAGGCAGACCACACGCCCGCCATGAACAGCCGTGATCCGTCGTCGGGGTGCATGTAGTAAGGAATCTTCGCTGCCTTCTTCCCGCCGGTGGCCTCGGTCTGCCACTCGTACCACCCGTCCATGGGGACCAGGCAACGCTTGAACTTGAAGGCGGTCCGAAACGCCGGCTTCTCCGCCAGCGAGTCGGCGCGGGCGTTGAACAGGACCGGGCCTTTGCCCAGTTCCTTGGTCCACGACGGCACCAATCCCCACCGCATCCGCCGAATCCTCTTGGCCGGATCGCTGTCGGGGTTCTCCCGATCGTGGCGTTCGACGACGGTCAACACCTCGGTCGTGGGGGCCACGTTGTAATCGGCTTCGACGGGCGCCGAGTGGTCGGTCTCGTCGAGCGCGTCGAGTTCCACCGCCAGGGTGGCCGGGTCCGCTGTGGTCGCATACCTTCCGCACATGACACCCAGGGTGGCACGGTTTCGACCATTCCCCCACCGATGAGAGAAGATGGACCATGTGAGTCTGAGTCTGTGGAGCGCCCCGAGGGCCCAAGCACCCGTCGATGCAGTGGTGACGCTGCCCGGATCCAAGTCCATCACCAATCGAGCTCTGATTCTGGCCGCACTTGCGGATGGCCCGTCCACGATCACCGGTGCACTCCGCAGCCGTGACGCCGACCTGATGATCGCAGCTCTGCGTGACCTCGGCATCGGCGTCGCGGAAGCCGGTGATGCGACCACGCTTCGCATCACCCCTGGACCCCTGCGCGGCGGCGAGGTCGACTGCGGCCTGGCCGGCACCGTGATGCGCTTCCTGCCGCCACTCGCCGCGATGGCCGACGGCATCGTCCACTTCGACGGCGACGAGCAAGCACGCACACGACCGCTCGGCACCATCTTGGAAGCACTGCGCGGTCTCGGCGCTCGGATCGAGGGTGACGCACTCCCGTTCACCGTCACCGGAACCGGATCCCTACGCGGCGGGACGGTCACCATCGACGCATCCGGTTCGTCGCAGTTCGTCTCCGGTCTCCTGCTCTCGGCTACTGCGTTCGAAGAGGGTGTCACCGTTCACCACGACGGCAAGCCCGTCCCGTCCATGCCACACATCGACATGACCGTCGAGATGCTCCGCGAGGCCGGAGTTTCCGTGACGACGCCAGCCACGGGCGGTGACGCGGACACCTGGCGTGTGGCACCGGGGCCGGTGCGCGCCGTGGACTGGGCGATCGAACCCGATCTCTCCAACGCCACACCGTTCCTGGCCGCTGCCGCAGTGACCGGCGGAACCGTCAGCGTCCCGATGTGGCCGTCGTCGACGACGCAACCCGGCGACGCGATCCGCGGGATCCTCGCCTCGATGGGGGCCGACGTCACTCTCGCCGATGGTGTCCTGACCGTCCGCGGCCCGGAGAAACTGCGCGGCATCGACATCGACCTCCACGACGTGGGAGAGCTGACCCCCACCGTGGCGGCCCTGGCCGCTCTCGCCGAGGGCACCTCGCATCTACGAGGAATCGCGCACCTGCGCGGGCACGAGACAGACCGTCTCGCCGCCCTCGCCGACGAGATCAACAAACTCGGCGGCTCCGTCACCGAAACCGATGACGGCCTGACGATCGTTCCCGCGGAACTCCATGGCGGACAATGGCTCTCGTATGCCGACCACCGCATGGCAACAGCCGGCGCCATCATCGGCCTGGTCGTCGACGGTGTCGAGGTCGACGATGTCGGAACCACAGCCAAGACACTGCCGGGCTTCGAGAACATGTGGATCGACATGCTCGAGAGTTCGCCGGCGACACCGAAGGCAAGCTTCTGAGTCCGCGGCAGTACGACGAGTCCGACGTCCGGGTACGCCCCGGGCGCGGATCCCGCCCCCGTACGAAGACTCGGCCCGAACATCTCTCGGCCGAATCGGGGATGGTGGTGTCGAAGGATCGTGGCCGTTGGGGTTGCGTCCTCGGCGGCGATCCCGACCGGCTGATCGTCACGATGCGCGCCCGCGAACTTGGCCGAACCCCCATCGTCGTCGGCGATCAGGTGGACATAGTCGGCGATCTGTCGGGCAAAACCGACACCCTTGCGCGCATCGTCCGGGTCTCCGAGCGTTCGACGGTTCTGCGAAGGACCGCCGACGACACCGATCCCTTCGAACGCATCGTCGTCGCGAACGCGGAGCAGCTTCTCATCGTCGTGGCACTCGCCGATCCCCCACCGCGCACCGGCTTCGTCGAGCGCGCACTGGTCGCCGCCTACGTGGGTGGCCTGACGCCGATCGTCTGCCTGACCAAGAGCGACCTCGAACCGCCGGAGGAATTCGCGAGCACGTTCGCCGACCTCGACATCCAAGTGGTCGTCGCCGGTCGCGACGATCCCCTGGACGAACTGACGCAGATCCTCGAGCACAAGTTGACCGCCCTGATCGGACATTCCGGCGTCGGAAAGTCGACACTGGTCAATCGCCTTGTCCCCGATGCCAATCGAGCGGTCGGCATCGTATCCGGAGTCGGGAAGGGCCGGCACACGTCAACGCAATCGGTGGCACTCCCTCTCGCCGGTGGCGGCTGGGTGATCGACACCCCGGGCATCCGTTCGTTCGGTCTGGCGCACATCTCGCCCGAGAACGTAGTGGCGGCGTTCTCGGATCTCGCTGCGGCGATCGAGGATTGCCCGCGCGGATGCACGCACCTCGGACCGCCGGCAGATCCCGAATGCAAGCTCGACCTGTTGGAGGGCAAATCAGCTCGACGCGTCGTCGCTGTGCGACAACTGCTGGAAGCGATCAAGTCCAACGATCAGTACTGAGCGCCCCCGAGCGACGTTCCGGGCGAGAACAGCAAAGCGGCCCGACACCATCGAATGGTGTCGGGCCGCTTGCTGTCTACGGTCAGCGCAGTCGACGATCAGCGCAGGCCGAGGAGGCTGCGCAGCTTTCCGCTCTTGCGCTTACGTGCGATGGCGCTCTTGAGGCCACTGCGACGCCCGGTCACGGGATCGACAGTCGAGGTCAGTTCGCCGTCGAACATCCGCTCCGACGCCGTCTCGGGCGCATTGTCGACGGTGTCCTTGAGGTACTTGTTGGGCAGCGACAGCTTGGCGATGGTTCGCCAGGACTTGGCGTACTGCACGGCAAGCGGGCCGGTCGTGTACGGCAAGTCGTACTTGTCCGCGAGCTGACGCACCGTGACCGCGATGTCCTTGTAGCGGTTGCTGGGCAGATCGGGGAACAGGTGGTGCTCGATCTGGTAGCTCAGGTTGCCCGTCATGAAGTCCATGAGCGCGCTGCCCTCGATGTTGGCGCTGCCGAGCATCTGACGCAGGTACCACTGAGCCTGCGTTTCCTTGTCGATGTCTTCCTTGGTGAACTTCTCGGCACCGTCCGGGAAGTGGCCGCAGAAGATGACCGCGTTGGTCCACACGTTCCGCAGAGTGTTGGCGGTGAAGTTGGCCGACAATGTGCTCTTCCACGCCGGGCCGGTGATGGCCGGGTAGATGACGTAGTCGCGCAGGACCTGCTTGCCGATCTTCTCGCCGACCTCACGGAGCTTGCGCTGCGTCTCTTCCTTGTCGGCGCGGCCCTTGGCCACCTTGCCGAGCTCGAGGTGCTGAGCGGCGATGCCGTACTCGAAGAACAGCGCGAGCAGCGTGTTGTAGACCAGGTTGCCGGCGTTGAAGGGCTTCCAGCGCTGATCGCGGGTGACGCGGAGGAGTCCGTATCCGACGTCGTCGTCCATTCCGAGGACGTTGGTGTACTTGTGATGCAGGTAGTTGTGGGTCTGCTTCCAGTGCGCAGACGGGCCGGTGACGTCCCACTCCCACGAGGTGGAGTGGATCTCCGGGTCGTTCATCCAGTCCCACTGCCCGTGCATCACGTTGTGCCCGAGTTCCATGTTCTCGATGATCTTCGAGAGCGTCAGCAGGCCAACTCCGGCGAGCCACGCCGGACGACGACGGCTGGCGAAAAGCACTGCGCGGCCGCCGATTTCGAGCGAACGCTGCAGACGAATGACGTTGCGCACGTATCGCGCATCCTTCTCGCCGCGCGACTCCTCGATGTCGCGACGAATCGCGTCGAGTTCGCGGCCGAGCGCTTCGATGTCGGCGTCCGTGAGATGTGCGTATTCCTTGACATCTGCAATCGCCATGGAAAGCCTCCTAGCAGTGAGTTAGGCGCAAAGTAGTAAGTGCAGAACGATCATCGATTCGAATCGTTCAGATCAACTGCACCTACTGTAGCGTAACTTACGGCACCGTAGGTTAGGTTTTTCCCGATGTAACCTATATCACTTCCGGCGCTTCGGCATGCGGGAACGGGCCTGCGACTTGAGTGCGGTCAGCAAACCGAGACGCTTACCGGTGATCGGATCGGTACGAAGGTCCTCGACCATCGCCATGGCTGCGTCCCGGAATCCCGAGTCGCGGAACCGCAGTTCCGAAGACGTTTCCGGAGCATTGTCCGAGGTTGCGGTCAGCCACTTGTCCGGCAAAGCCAACTTGTGGATGGTGCGCAGAGCCAGAAGATACTGCTTGAAGAGCGAGCCGGTGGTGTACGGGAGATCGAACTTCTCGCACAATGCACGCATCTTCACAGCGATTTCGGGATAGCGGTTACTCGGCAGATCAGGAAACACGTGGTGCTCGATCTGGTAGCTCAGATTGCCGCTCATGAGTCCCATGAGCTTGCCGGAATTGAAGTTTGCACTACCGAGCATCTGGCGCAGGTACCACTCGTGACGAGTCTCCTGCTCGAATTCGGCAACAGTGAACTTCTCGGCACCGTCCGGGAAGTGGCCACAGAAGATGACGACGTACGCCCACAGGTTGCGCACGAGGTTCGCGGTCGCATTGGCCGACATGGTCGACTTCCACGCCGGACCCGTCAGCGCCGGGAACAAGATGAAGTCCTTGCCCACCTGACGAAATATCTTGCGCGCGAAGTCTTTGTTCGCCTGCGAGTTCAGCTGCCCCTTTTCCGCGCCCTCCAACTCGGCTGCCGCCGTGAGGTCGTGCAGCGCGATGCCCCACTCGAACGTGGCCGCCAAGATCACGTTGGCGATCGGCTGGAAGAGGTTGATCGGCTTCCACGGCTCGTCACGAGTCATACGCAGAATCCCGAAACCGAGATCCTCGTCCATACCGACGACGTTGGTGTACGTGTGGTGCTGGTAGTTGTGGGCGCGCTTCCAATGCTCGGAAGGACCGGTCTGATCCCACTCCCACGAGACGGAGTGAATCTCGGGATCGTTCATCCAGTCCCATTGCCCGTGCATGACGTTATGCCCGAGCTCCATGTTCTCGATGATCTTCGACAGGCTCAGCAGGGTCGTGCCGACCAACCATGCCGGTCGGTACCGACTGCCGAACAATGCGATACGCCCGCCGAGCTCCAACGCCCGCTGGACGCGAATGACGCGACGAATGTAGCGGGCGTCCCGGATCCCACGAGAGTCTTCGATGTCGAGTCGAATCTGATCGAGTTCACGTCCGAGAGCTTCGACATCGGCCTCGGTGAGGTGCGAAAACTCTTTGATATCGGTGATGGCCACCGTGGTCCTCCGTGTGCCTAGAAGCTATGCGTCCAGCGTACAGTCGCCGGCGGCGGCGGAGATGCACGTCTGGATGCGCTCGCCCTCCGCGTGCTGTTTCCCCGAGCGTAGATCGATCGCGTGGCCGGCAACGAGAGGTACGACACACGTCTGGCAGATGCCCATGCGGCAACCGAACGGCATCAAGGCACCGGACTGCTCGCCTGCCTCCAGAAGCGTCGTCGCACCGTCGACGGTGATCGTCTTACCCGACTTCTCGAACGTGACCGTGCCACCGTCGGCCGAAGCGTCGATGCGCGATACGGCGAACCGCTCCATGTGGAGTCGATCCTCGATGCCTTCCGCCTTCCAGACGTCTTCGAGCTCATCGAGCAACGGGAGGGGTCCGCACGCCCAGGTGTGGCGCTCGCGCCAGTCGGGGCAGACCGTGTCGAGAGAACTGAGTTTGAACTTTCCGTCACGTCGCGTGAGTTGAACGTGGCTCACGAAGTCCTCGTGCTCGGCGTGCAGTGCTGTGAGTTCGTCGGCGAACATCACGTCGGATTCCGTCGGAGCCGAGTGGATGTGCATGACGTCGGGCAATTGACCGCGCCGGTTCATCGTCCGCAACATGCCCATGACCGGAGTGATGCCACTGCCGGCAGTGATGAACAGGATCTTCTCCGGTGGCGGATCCGGCAACGCGAAGTTGCCCGAAGGCGTGGCCAGTCGAACGATGGTTCCCGACGGCACGGCCCCGCTGACGAGGTGGCTCGAGAGAAAGCCCTCGGGCATGGCCTTGACCGCGATGGAAATGCGCTTGTTCTCCCAGTTGGGAGGCGAGGTAAGTGAGTACGACCGCCAATGCCAACGGCCGTCGATATGCAGACCGATGCCGATGTACTGCCCTGGCTGGTAGTTGAAGTCGAATCCCCAACCCGGCTTGATGACGATGGTCGCCGAGTCCGTGGTCTCGGGCCGGACTTCGACGATCTGACCACGCAGCTCGCGCGCGGACCACAACGGATTCGCGAGGTGAAGATAGTCGTCGGGAAGCAATGGTGTGGTCAGCCGAGCCGCCGCACCGCGAAGCAGATTGAGCTTCGACCGCGCTGCCGGAACTACCGACGCTGCCGGTGCCTCGATCCAGTCCTTCAGACCCATCAGACCTCCACCTCTCACCTTCCGAACCCACTGCCTACGGTACCGTAGGTTATCAGGTTACGGTACCGTAGGTTACTTCACGGTAAGCACATTCACAGCAGGTCGAGCAAGAACGGCAACTCCTGCGCGGCGTACCACGCCAACTCGTGGTCCTCCGCGTCACCGAGCGTGAACTCGGCATCGGCGTCACCGAGATCCGCCGCGTCGACTATGCCAGCAGCGCGCTCGATGTCCGATTCTGCCTGTTCGAGGTCGACATGCACAGATGCAACCTGAGCCATCGTGACAGGACCCGCCAATCGGACTACCGAATCGTCGAGATCGGGCCGTAACTTCACATCGGCATCGTCGACGTCGGCGGCAACGACAGCACGCCGGAAGGTGACGTCACCCTCGGTTCCGGCGATCAGTCGCAGCGACGCACGCGCAGCCTCACCCATGGCGACCTCGGCCAACTCGTCGTCGTCCCCCGCCGCGTACGACTCACGCAGAGTCGGGGTGACCGCAAAAGCCGTCCGGCTCATAGGGTCGAACTCCTGATCTGCGACCAACTGCTGCAAAATCTCGACCGTCGCCGGTACGTACACCCTCATGAGACCACCTTCATGCTCGTTCGTCACCGACTCGCATCCGTCAATTCCTCGAGTGACTCGAAGATCAGCGAACGAACGACGTCGACGTCCGACATCGCGTCACGGTCGGCATTCAAACCGTAGTAGACATTTCCGTCGTACGACGTCAGGGCGATGCTGAGTGTCTGATTCTTGAGCAGTGGCGACACGGGATACATCTCGAGCATCCGAGCACCACCGAGGTAAAGCGGAAATTGCGGCCCTGGCGCATTGGTGATCATCAAGTTGAACATTCGCTGCGACAGACTACTGGCCGCGCGGGAGCTCATCGCATGCAGCGTCGCCGGCGCAAACCCGGACATTCGCACCATCGTCTGCGCGGTGACCCGCCGACCCTGACGCGCGAATGCCTCCGTCGCATGGGCCACGTGCGAGAGCCGAACCACCGCGTTGGGTTCACCGACAGGCAGGTCGATGAGGAACGAGGAAACATGTCCGGGCGCTTGCGGATCGTCGACGTCAGGACTCTCCGGGCCGTCGGTGTAGACCGACATGGGCACCATCGCTCGCACGATGGTCGCCTCGGTCACCGGTTCACCGCGCGAGAGCAACCAGTTCCGCATCGCACCTGCGATGACGGTCAGAATCACGTCGTTGATCTCGCACCCGTACCGCGCACGAATGCGTCGATAGTCCTCCAGAGACGTCTTGGCCACCGCAAGGCGTCGATTGCGCGAAATGGTGGCGTTGAGCGGGCTCGACGGGGCTACCTGCGTCGCCGTTCGAACCACTTCCGCGAGTTTCCCGAGTGCACTCACAGCCTCGGTGACGGACGTGGTCACGTCGTTGAACGCTGCACGCGCCCGTGCGATCCCCTCCCCCGGGCTCGTCACGAGATCCGCCAGTGCACTGACCAACAAGCTGGTATCGCTCGGCGGCCTGGCGGGCATCCACAATTCTTCGGGGCCTGGCGCTCGATTCTTCTCCGGATCGAAGATCACCTGACTGATCTCTGGAGCCGCCTCGCCGTCCACCAACGACGAATGAGACTTCGTGAAGATGGCAAATCTGTTTCTGGTCAGCCCCTCGACCAGGTACATCTCCCACAACGGCCTCGTGCTGTCGAGTGGTCTCGACGTCAGCCGCGCGATCAGATCCATCAGCTGTTCGTCGGAACCCGGTTTGGGCAGAGCAGATCGGCGAACGTGATAAGTGATGTCGAAATCCGAGTCGTCCACCCATACCGGGCGGGCCAGACCGAACGCCACCTCACGCACTCGCTGGCGGTAACGCGGAACCGATCCGAGCCGCTCTTCGACCAGTCGAAGCAATTCCTCGTGATCGATCCCGTTTCGCAGTTGCCTGAAGATCCCCAACGAGCCGACATGCATCGGCGTCGTCCCGGCTTCGAGGAAGTAGAAAGCGGCATCCTGAGTCGTCAGTCTGTTCACCATGGCTTCGTGTCCCCTCCTTCGCCGAGATCGAACAGAATCGACAACTCCTCGATGGTCGATTCCGAGCCGACGTGATGGACCCCGACCATCCCGACGGCCACCGCCGCCCGGACGTTGGTTTCGAGATCATCCACGAAAACGAAATCCTCCGGCTCGACGCCCAAACGACTCGCTGCCAACAGATAGATCTCGGCGTCGGGCTTTGCCATCTCGACATCACCGGACAAGATCACGTCGTCGACCAAGACCCCGTCGCCGAGATCCCGCAACCACTGAGCACTGGCGCCGCCGGGATCGTTGCTGACGATTCCCGTCACGATTCCGCGGGCCTTCACCGCGCGCACGACCGCGCTCAAGCCGTCGAGATCCGATCCCGGACCGAACAGCACGCCACCGACATCCAACAGAAGTCCCCGCACGCCATCACCCTAAGTCGCGATGGTGATCACGGCGACATCTCGAGCGATTCGTGTCATGCTTCTCACCATCGCTCGGGGGAGCGAAGTCCGAGACAGCTGTCTCGGACGCAGGATCATCCGGGGGGATGTCATGGAGCAGGACTGCAAGATCGTTCTCGAGCCGGCGCCGCAATTCGAGCCTCACCCGCATACCGTCGTGCTGTCTCAGCCACAGTGCCGGCCAGACCGAACGCAGTGCCGAACAGACCGGATGCTGCGTCGCCCGCGAAAGACGCCACACAACGGAACGTCGCCCAGTACCGGGTTCACTCACGCTCCGGAACCGCGGCTGGTAGGTGCCGACATCTTCTGGAACCGATCACTACGTCTGGTTCTCGAAACCGTCGACCGACGACGAAATCCACGGCAACTCAAGGGCGTGTTGACGCCGTCCGTCCTGGAAGTTGTTGCGAGACTTTACACTTCGGATTTCTCGGCCCGGAAGCTGGGCGGCGCGGCCGTTCACCGCACCCACGTTCAAGCAGTGTCGGAGAGTACCGCCGAAGTCTGTGCGACGTACACACGAGGCACGCAGACTTTTGCCGTCGCAGGCCGGATCGACCACACAGACGAAACAGGCTGGACGGTCACCGCACTACACGTGGTGTGACCGTCCAGCCTGCCGAGTACTGACTGCGCTAATACCTCAGCGCTTGCGCTTGGACTTCGGAGCTCGATTGCTCTTCGACTGCGTCCGTGCGGCTTCACGACGTTCGCGACGAGAGGCGGCACCGTCGCCGGCGTCGGCAGCCGAGTCACGTGTTGCCTTTGCCTTGCCGTCCTCGTCCGGGCCGGTGTACGTCAGACGCGACGGACCTTCGTCGTCAAGTCCCTTGGCGCGCAACGCCGTCGGGGCGGCAGTTCCGGCTGTCCTGGCCGCAGCCTCCTGCGTGGGGAGCGGCTTGGGCGCCGTGGCGGACGCCGCGGCGGCAGAGCCCGCGGTGACGGAAATTCCACTTGCGGGCTGCGCCGGAGCTGCCTCGACCTGCAGGTTGAAGAGGAATCCGACGGACTCTTCCTTCAATCCGTCGAGCATGCCGATGAACATGTCGTAACCCTCGCGCTGGTACTCGACCAGCGGATCGCGCTGGGCCATCGCACGCAGACCGATTCCCTCCTTGAGGTAATCCATCTCGTAGAGATGCTCACGCCACTTACGGTCCAGGACCGAGAGGAAGACACGACGCTCGAGTTCACGCATACCGTTTTCGCCGGCGATCGCATCGATCTCGGCTTCGCGCTTCTTGTACGCCGCGTGGGCGTCTTCGAGCAAAGCGGTTCGCAGGTCGTCACGGCTCAGGTCACTGTTGATGCCTGCGCCGTCCTCCCCTGCCAACGTCTTGTGATCGATGCCGACCGGGTACAGCGTCTTCAGCGCAGTCCACAGCTGCTCGAGATCCCAGTCCTCGACGTATCCCTCGGCGGTGGCACCGTCGACGTAGGCGGTGACCACGTCAGTGATCATCTGCTCGACCTGGCCTTCCATGTCCTCACCCTCGAGGATCTGGCGGCGCTCCTTGTAGATGACCGTTCGCTGCTGGTTCATGACCTCGTCGTACTTGAGGACATTCTTGCGAATTTCGAAGTTCTGCTGCTCCACCTGGGTCTGAGCGCTCTTGATGGCCTTCGAGACCATTTTGGCTTCGATCGGGACGTCGTCGGGCAGGTTCAGGCGCGTCATGATCGACTCGAGTGCCGAACCGTTGAAACGGCGCATGAGCTCGTCACCGAGCGAGAGGTAGAACCGCGATTCGCCGGGATCACCCTGACGTCCGGAACGACCACGCAACTGGTTGTCGATTCGGCGCGATTCGTGACGCTCGGTGCCCAGGACGTACAGGCCGCCGGCATCGCGGACCTTCTCGGCGTCTGCCTTGACCTCAGCCTTGACCTCGTCCAGGACTGCGTCCCAAGCTGCCTCGTACTCGTCCGGCGTCGTGACCGGGTCGAGGCCCTTCTTGCGCAGCGCGATGTCCGCGATGATGTCCGGGTTACCACCGAGCACGACGTCGGTACCGCGGCCGGCCATGTTGGTCGCGACGGTGACCGCGCCGGAGCGACCGGCCTCGGCGATGATGGTCGCTTCCTTCTCGTGGAACTTGGCGTTGAGGACGTTGTGGGCAACGCCGCGCTTGGTGAACTGCTTGGACAGGTACTCCGAGCGCTCGACGCTGGTGGTACCGATCAGGACGGGCTGGCCGTTCTCGTGGCGCTCGACGACGTCGTCGACCACCGCGTCGAACTTGGCTTCCTCGGTCTTGTAGATGAGGTCACCGTTGTCGACTCGGACCATCGGACGGTTGGTCGGGATCGGGATCACACCGAGCGTGTAAGTCTGGTGAAGCTCGGCAGCTTCCGTCTCGGCGGTACCCGTCATGCCCGACAACTTGTCGTACAGACGGAAGTAGTTCTGCAGGGTGATGGTGGCAAGGGTCTGGTTCTCCGCCTTGATCTCCACCTTCTCCTTGGCCTCGATCGCCTGGTGCATGCCCTCGTTGTAGCGGCGGCCGACCAGCACGCGGCCGGTGAACTCGTCGACGATGATGACCTCACCGTCGCGGACGATGTAGTCCTTGTCCTTGGTGTAGAGCTCCTTGGCCTTGATCGCGTTGTTCAAGTAGCTCACCAGCGGCGAATTCGCGGCTTCGTACAGGTTGTCGATACCGAGCTGGTCCTCGACCAGTTCGACGCCCGCCTCGTGCACACCGATGGTGCGCTTGCGGATGTCGACCTCGTAGTGAACGTCCTTCTTCAGCAGCGGCGCGATGCGCGCGAACTCGCTGTACCACTTGCTGGAGCCGTCGGCCGGGCCCGAGATGATGAGCGGGGTTCGGGCTTCGTCGATGAGGATCGAGTCGACCTCGTCCACGATGGCAAACGCATGGCCACGCTGGACCAGGTCGTCCAGCGAGTGCGTCATGTTGTCGCGCAGGTAGTCGAAGCCGAACTCGTTGTTGGTGCCGTACGTGATGTCGGCTGCGTAGGCGACGCGGCGCTCGGCCGGCGTCATGCCCGAGAGAATCACACTGGTCTCGAGGCCGAGGGCGCGGTGAACGCGGCCCATCCACTCGGAGTCGCGCTTGGCAAGGTAGTCGTTGGTGGTGACCACGTGGACGCCGTCACCCGCGATCGCGTTGAGATAAGCCGGAAGAACCGACGTCAGAGTCTTGCCCTCACCGGTCTTCATCTCGGCGACGTTGCCGAAGTGCAGGGCCGCGCCACCCATGATCTGCACGTGGAAGTGCTTCTGATTGATCACGCGCCACGACGTCTCACGGGCCACGGAGAAAGCCTCGGGCAGCAACTCGTCGAGAGTTTCCCCGGCGGCATAGCGCTCACGGAACTCGGTGGTCTTGGCTTTGAGTTCCTCGTCTGTCAGGCCTTCGACATCGGGCGACAGAGATTCCACATGCTCGGCGATGTGCTTGAGCCGCTTGACCATGCGACCTTCACCAACACGGAGCAGCTTCGATAGCGACAGCGACGGCACAGTCTTCTTCGTCCTCAATCTTCGGCGACAGGGGGTCACACACTGAAAATCCGGCCGGGGTCCGAAAACTCCGGCCGGATTCCATGGTAGGCGCTACCGGCGGCGAGCGAGCAAACCCACCACCGATTGGGTCATGTCAGGCGGATCAATCCGTAGTCGAAAGCGTGACGACGGTAGACGACGGACGGCTTGTCCGACTCCTTGTCATGGAAGAGAAAGAAGTCGTGTCCGACCAGTTCCATCTCGTAGAGAGCGTCGTCGATGGTCATCGGCTCGGCCGGGTGATCCTTCGTGCGGACCACGCGTCCCGGGCCGTCGTACTCGTCCGGCTCTTGACCGTTCAGCGAAATGTCCGGTGTGACTCCGAGTGAGTCTGCGTCGACGAGGGAGGCGGTTGCCTCCGCGACGGACACCGGTCGCTTGTCGCCGTAATGGACCTTCTTGCGGTCCTTGGTTCGACGGAGGCGACTCTCGAGCTTGTCGATCACCGATTCGAAGGCGGCGTAGAAGCTGTCTGCGGACGCTTCGGCTCGGGCCACCGGGCCTTTACCTCGAGCGGTGATCTCGACGCGCTGGCAACTCTTGGCCTGTCGTCGGTTGCGTTCATGTTGGAGTTCCACGTCGAAGTGGAATATGGAGGGGTCGAAGTGTTCGAGTCGCGCCAGCTTTTCCGAAACGTAGATTCGGAAGTGATCGGGGATCTCGACATTTCGTCCCTTGACTACGACGTCGGATCTCGGAGCTGCGGCATTCTCGGAACGCTCGATGGTGGCGTCCTCGATGAAAAACGAGGCTTGCGAAGGGGTCGTCACTCGTACCTCCCAATTACGGCCCCGCCCCACGGTGGGCGGCGGCAAATTCTGCAAGTACCGAGAGGGGATCCGCCCGGCACCAGTATCGAAGTACCACCTCCTACCAGTATTTTCGGGTGTGCCGCCGACGCTAGTACGTAACGCGCGCGAGTGCCACTGTTCCAACGAAATTCATCTAAGCCCCTGCAAGGACAAGCACGAGAGTTGTCCGAATCCCACTGAGCGAGAGGGCCCGAACCGACTCTGCCGCAGTCGCTCCCGTGGTGAGGACGTCGTCGAGCAGGACGATGTCACTGTCCCCGGCAATCGAAGAGATCGCAGTGGTGTCGAGAGACACATGACCGTTCACGTTGGTCACCCGGTCGGCCGCGGACAGTCCCACCGAGTCACGTACACCTCGCGTCATCCGGAGAATCGGACAGACACGTACCGGACGACCCGCGACAGAACCAATTTCCCGCTTTCCGCGCATACTTTCGGCTATCCGGCGAACCGGATCACCCCCGCGAGATCGCGCCGCTCGGGCGCGCGTGGGAGCCGGCACCAGCACGATCGGCGGACGACCCCCGCTGCCGAGCTCGCCCCACCGTTCCAGAGTGGCCAACGCGTCGGCCACAGCGATCCCCAGAGGCATCGCGAGGTCCCGACGACCCCGTTCCTTCATCTCGATCACACTGCGCCGCCTGGGGCCGTCGTAGCGGCCGAGTGCCCAGACGGGCACGCCCGGATCCACGCGCGGACTCAGTTGAAGCGGATGATCGCGCAGCAGTTCCGCGCACTCACCGCACCACAGAGTCCCCGAGCGGCCACACCCACCACACTCGCGTGGCAACAGCAGGTCGAGCAGACCGGCACCGAATTTCTTGTCCCCCATGGCCAAATCATGAACCTGAGCACCGACATGCATCAGAGCGCAGACATTCACCAGAGCGCAGACATTCACCAGAGCGCAGAGGCGTCAGCCAGGCAGAACCGGAATCGCCTTCTGTCCGGTCAGCACGGTCACCTCACGCCAGCGGCGATCCCCGGCGGGGTCGTTGTTGTTCAGTTGGAACACCGCACGCGCGTCGGCGACGTACTCGGTGGTCGGCGATGCATCCACGGAGGTGACGGGAGCGGTCAGGTTTCCACTCGGCAGCGCGTCCATTCGTGAGCCGTCGATCGCGACCTGGACGACCGGTATGTCGGCTCCACTGCGCGCGATCACGATGGTGTCGCTGTTGCTCCAGTCGAGTGAGAGCGCGGTACTGCCCAAGCCGGACGCCACTGCGCGTGGACTCGTCAGGGCGTAGACCCCGCTGGCGGTGCGCACGACCACAGCCAGGTAGACCTTGCCGTCGATGATCATCGCCGCTCGCACGCCGTCCCGCGACAGACGCAGTTCCGAGATCGTGGAACCGACCGACGTCAGGGCCCCGACGTCGACGTTGGTGACCGACACCCGGCCGGTGCCTGGTTCACGGACGACCCGAACGACGGTATTGCCGTTCACAGTCGTCCAGACCGCGTTGTTGTCCAGCTCCCACGAGGGTCTGGTGATGGCGCTGCCTTCGAGTACCGGAACGGACCCTTCGCCGTATGTCCCGAGCGACAAGTCGAATCTTGTGCCGGGATCCGGCCGAGCGGTGTCCGCGACGGCTGCCACCAACTTGCCGTCCCGTGAGAGAGCAGCCGCCGTGAGGTTGCCCGCATTGCCCGCGAAACCGGGCACCGGAGTCGCCTCTTGCTCGGTGACACTCACCAGTGAACCGTTGCGCAGTGCATGCAGTCCGACGGTTGCACTCGTGGTGGCCAGTGGGTTGGTGGATGCGACGTCGGCGGTGGTCCAGCCGTCGGCATGAGCCGCGTCCAGCGGTTCGCCGTCGATCTCCAGAACGTACGGCCCTGCCACATCGGCGTTGGCGAGCGTCCAAATGACCTGTGCTGCAAACAAACCGCGAGTAGCAGCATCCATCGGGTTGTCAAGGCGGAAGTTGATGCGCACACCACCGAGACCGACTCCGACCTGTCCCGGCTTACCGTCGGCCTTGGTGATCGGACCGATCACCGACACGCCATTGCCCAGTTCGTTTCGCACAGCCGGCGCCAGCGCTGCCTTCGGTCCGTCGATCATCAGACCGATCAGCTGAGCCGCCACCTGGTCCTGCCCGCCGGAGATCCAGCGAAGATCGGGGACGACCGTCTGGCTGGTGGGGTCGAGGAAGAACAACGACTTCCGCTGGTAAGCGCCGAGGAACTGCGGACGCTCCATGATCACGCCGGGAGGCAGATCACTGATCCGCCATTCGCCGTCGGTCAACGCCAGGGTCATCCTCGCTTCGAAGCTGCCCTCTTCGGGAACGTACAGTCCTCCCGGGTCGAGGCGACCGACCTTGTTCACACGAATCGTGTAGACGGCTTCGGTGCTGGTTCGAGAAACCGAGAGCACATCGACCTTGTCGACGATGACAGCACTTGCCGCATCGTCCCAACGCGCCGACGCGTCCTTGGTCAGGTACTGACGGGCTGCGGCGTGCCGGTTAGACGGATCGGTACTCGCCTTGACGAAGTCACGTACCAGCAGGTCCGGCTCTCGCCCCGATGCCGGTGATTCGACGGAGGTTCCGGGCACGGCTGTCGCCAGAGTTCCGATTGCTTGTGGCGACGAGGACTCCGGCAAACTCGCGCATGCACCGGTCAGCAACAGAACGCTCAGGGTTGTTGCGAGAAGTCCCAGACGACGGCGGGTTCCGATCATGATCGATCCCCACCGTTGGACTCGTTCCGTGAGTCAGTTTCGCGCGGAGTCGGCAGGGACGATGTGACCTCGCCGACGGTATCGGCGACGATGTCGGCTTCGCTCGGCGTGCGGACGAATTTGGTGGTCGTCGGCTTGAGTGGCAGCGGACTCGACACGACTTTCTTGCCACGGGTGCGCGAGAGCGTCAGCCGGAAGCAGGCTCCGACTCCCGGTTCGCCCCAGGCCTCGAGCTTGCCGTCGTGCAGATTCGCGTCTTCGACACTGATCGCGAGGCCGAGTCCGGTGCCGCCACTGCGGCGCACGCGGGACGGGTCCGATCGCCAGAACCGGTTGAAGACCAACTTCTCCTCGCCCGGACGCAACCCGACGCCACTGTCGCGGACGATGAAGGCGAGGGCATTGTCGTCGGCGCGAAGGCGAAGCAGAATCGGCTTCCCCTCACCGTGGTCGATGGCGTTGGCAAGGAGATTTCGCAGGATGCATTCGACGCGGCGCGGATCGACATCTGCCATGACCGGCTCGTCGGGCATGTCCACGATCAGTTCGGTGCCGGATTCGCGGGCGAGATGGCGAACCGTGGAAACCGCCGCTCGCGCACACATACGGACGTCGAGTTGTTCGGACGCAAGTTCCGCGACACCGGCGTCGTGACGGGAGATCTCGAGGAGGTCCGCCAGTAGCCCTTCGAACCTGTCCAGTTCGGCGACAAGCAGTTCCGACGACCGACGCAGCATCGGGTCGAGGTTCTCGCTGCCGTCGTAGATCAGGTCGGCGGCCATCCGGACCGTGGTCAGAGGTGTGCGGAGTTCATGGCTGACATCGGAGGTGAAGCGTTTCTGGAGACTGCCGAACTCCTCCAGCTGGGTGATCTGTTTGGACAGACTCTCGGCCATCTCGTTGAAGGACATGGCCAGGCGCGCCATGTCGTCCTCGCCGCGGACCGGCATTCGTTCCTTGAGTCGGCCGTCTGCGAAACGCACTGCGATTCGTGAGGCCGATCGGATGGGAAGCACGACCTGTCTGGCAACCAACAGCGAAATCGCCGCCAAGAGCACCAGCAACACAGCTCCACCGATCAGCAGGGTGCTTCGAACAAGAGACAGACTTCGGTCTTCGCTGGCGAGCGGGAAGATCAGATACAGCTCGAGTCCCGATATCGACGACGCGGTGGGGCTACCGATGATCAGCGCGGGTCCGGAGTAACCGTTCGGGTTGGACACCGTCGCGAATTGGTAACTGATCTGGCCGCGTTTGACGAACTCGCGAAGGTTGTCGGGGATCTGATCGACCGGTCCCGAACTCGTCGGCTGGCGCGGCCCGTCCCCTGGCACGATGAGCACCGGGTCGAAGGTGCCGGCCGACCCGGAGGCCTGGCCCGAGGTCTGGTTTCGACGGCTGGTCAGTCCGGATGCAGCGCTTTCCAATTGAACGTTGAGCGCCGTCGAATCGTCGACGCCCGCGAGTTGGTCTTCGACGATGCCGCGGGCTCGGTCCATTTCCTCGGTCGCCGCGGTGATCTTCGTTTCCAACAGCCGATCGGTGATCTGGCTGGTCAGCACGACACCGAGAATGACGATGACGATCAAGGACAACGTCAAAGTCGAGACGACCACTCGCAATTGGAGCGAGCGTCGCCACGTGTGCGCGAGGGTGTTGCTCATCGAGTGACACCACCGCAGAAATGGCGTCAGCCGTCGGTTGAGACGACGACGCCACCTGGAAACTCCGCTCACGGCGGTCCGGCCTTGTAGCCGACCCCCCTGACCGTCAGAACCACTTCGGGATTCTCGGGATCAGTTTCGACCTTGGCGCGCAAACGCTGAACGTGCACGTTCACCAGGCGGGTGTCGGCGGCGTGGCGGTATCCCCACACCTGCTCGAGGAGGACTTCACGGGTGAACACCTGGCGCGGCTTGCGCGCCAATGCGACCAGCAGGTCGAATTCGAGTGGTGTGAGCGAGATCTGCTCGCTGCCGCGGCTGACCTTGTGTGCCGGAACGTCGATCACGATGTCGGCGATGCTCAGCAGTTCGGCCGGCTCCTCTTCCGTACGGCGCAGGCGAGCACGCACCCGCGCCACCAGCTCCTTCGGCTTGAACGGCTTCATGATGTAGTCGTCCGCGCCGGATTCGAGGCCGAGTACGACGTCGACGGTGTCGGTCTTGGCCGTCAACATCACGATGGGCACGCCGGAATCCGCACGCAGAACTCGGCATACGTCGATCCCGTTCATTCCGGGAAGCATGAGATCGAGCAGGACGAGGTCGGGCCGGGTCTCACGCACTGCCGCGAGCGCCAGGGTTCCGTCGCCTACCACGTAGGGATCGAAACCCTCACCACGCAGCACGATCGTGAGCATCTCGGCGAGTGCCGTGTCGTCGTCGACAACCAGAATCCTTGGTTTCATATCCCTATCGTTGCATCTCGGAGCGATGAATCAGACCGTTACGAGGCCGTGCGGCGTGCCGCGTCTTTCCCTCTACTGTGCCGGAAAGTTCGAATCCCGGCCGCAAGGGTGACCGATCACGCGAAATCCGCGAGCCTGCGCGCCAGTTCGCCCGGGTCCGTCTCCGGCCCCACGATCCACCAGGGCGAGACCCAGTCCGTCGCTGCCAACTGCTTGTAAAGCTCACCGGTTCTGGCCTGCAGGCCGCCGTCGCGCTCGTAGGCGTCGAGCTGACGCGACGCGTCCTCGGCCTCACGCGAGCGGGCACGCTGCTCGGCCAGAGCTACCGGCACGTCGAGGTACAACTGCAGATCGGGAGCGGGAAGAGCGAGTCGACCCAACTCCAATTCACGGACCCAGGCGACCATCTCGCCGTCCACGCCCTGATGCGCGCGCGCCGCGTTGTAGGCGGCGTTGGACGCCACGTAGCGGTCGAGGAGAACAATGTCGTTGGCGGACAACAGGTCCGAGATCCGATCCGCCGCACCCGCGCGGTCCAGGGCGAACAGGACTGCCATCGCGTTCACGGATTCAGCCAGGTCTCCGTGCGATCCTTTGAGTGCCTCGGCAGCAAGATCTGCGTGGATCGACTTCCCGTACCGCGGAAAATCCAGAGTCGCGATCGACGTGCCGCCGCGGCGGAGTTCGCTCTCCACTTTGCCGATCAACGTTCGCTTTCCAGCGCCGTCGAGGCCTTCCAATGCCACCAGTGTTCCCACGGCGGACAAGCCTATCCCCCGGCTTGCTTGCGCAGACCGGGGGACGGCGGACGCTACATCCTCAGCGACGAATCACCGGGTCAGTAGCGGTAGTGCTCGGGCTTGTACGGGCCTTCGACGTCGACGCCGATGTACTCTGCCTGATCCTTCGTGAGCTTGGTCAGCGTGCCACCGAGTGCCTCGACGTGGATCTTGGCGACCTTCTCGTCGAGGTGCTTCGGGAGGCGGTAGACCTCGTTGTCGTACTCGTCCGGCTTCGTCCACAGTTCGATCTGCGCGATGACCTGGTTGGAGAAGCTGTTGCTCATCACGAACGACGGGTGGCCCGTCGCGTTGCCGAGGTTGAGCAGGCGGCCTTCGGACAGCACGATGATCGAGTGGCCGTCGGCGAACGTGAACTCGTCGACCTGCGGCTTGATGTTGATCCGCGTGACGTCGCCGGACTTCTCGAGGCCGGCCATGTCGATCTCGTTGTCGAAGTGACCGATGTTGCCCAGGATGGCCTGATGCTTCATGGCCTTCATGTGCTCGAACGTGATGATGTCCTTGTTACCGGTGGACGTGATCACGATGTCGGCCCAGCCGATGGCCTGCTCGACTGTCTTGACCTCGAAGCCGTCCATGAGCGCCTGCAGGGCGTTGATGGGGTCGACCTCGGTGACCGCGACGCGAGCGCCCTGGCCGCGAAGTGCCTCGGCACAACCCTTGCCGACGTCTCCGTAACCGCAGACCAGCGCAGCCTTGCCGCCGATCAGAACGTCGGTGCCGCGGTTGATGCCGTCGAGCAGCGAGTGGCGCGTGCCGTACTTGTTGTCGAACTTGCTCTTGGTGACCGAGTCGTTGACGTTGATAGCGGGGAACGTGAGTTCACCGGCAGCGGCAACCTGGTACAGGCGCAGAACGCCCGTCGTGGTCTCCTCGGTGACGCCCTGGACGGACTCGGCGATTGCCGTCCACTTGCCCTTGTCGGACTCGAGGGACTGACGCAGAAGTGCAAGGAAGACCTTGTACTCGTCGGAATCCTGGTCGTCGTCCGTCGGCGGGACGACGCCGGCCTTCTCGAACTGTGCGCCCTTGAGCACCAGCATGGTGGCGTCGCCGCCATCGTCGAGAATCATGTTGGCAGGCTCACCCGGCCAGGTCAGCATCTGCTCGGCTGCCCACCAGTACTCTTCGAGGGTTTCACCCTTCCAGGCGAAAACCGGAACGCCCTTGGGCTCTTCCGGGGTGCCGTGCGGACCGACGACGATGGCGGCGGCAGCGTGATCCTGCGTGGAGAAGATGTTGCATGAAGCCCAGCGGACCTCGGCGCCGAGCGCGGTCAGCGTCTCGATCAGCACCGCGGTCTGAATGGTCATGTGCAGCGAGCCGGAAACGCGAGCGCCCTTGAGCGGCAACACCTCTGCGTATTCGCGACGAAGCGCCATGAGGCCGGGCATCTCGTGCTCTGCCAGACGGATTTCCTTGCGACCGAACTCCGCGAGCGAAAGATCTGCAACTTTGAAGTCGATGCCGTTACGGCTCTCGGCCACGGGCGTTGTTGAAACTGAGGTCGTCATCTGCCTCTCCTGGTTGACGTGCATACTCTGCACAAGCCTATCGGTGTACCAGGCTATCGGTTAGACGCCCTCTCCCGCCCGCCCCTCTACTGCGCGGCCCTCGCGCGCCACGTCGATGAACGGCCCGAGCAGTATGCCCAGATCCTCCGCCACCGAAGCCTCGGACTCCGGCGGCATCGAAATGTAGCTCAGCCCGAGACGCGCAATCGCCCTGGCCAGAATTCCGGCGTCGGCGGGTGACGCCTGAATCCACCCTCGCTGGAAACTCTCCGCAAGCCGCGACGACGCGCGCTCGATGATGACCGCACTGTCGGTGGTGATCAGGCGAAGCAGGTCCGGCTTGGCCTCACCGGTGAGCAGAGAGATCACCAACGGGTCGGTTGCACTGGAGGCGAAAAACGATCCGAAACCCGCCGTCAATGCCTCGACTGCACGTCCGTCGTTCGCCACCATGGCCTCGTCCACCGCGTCGACGAAGCCGTCAGCAAGGCGAAGCGCGTACGCCTCGGCAAGCCCTTGCCTCGAGCCGAACTCGTTGTAGAGCGTCTGACGACTCACACCGGCATGCTTGGCCAGAACCGTCAGCGTCACCTCGGACCAGTCGCGCTCGGTCAACAACTCACGCATCGAATCGAGCACCGACGTACGCAGCAGCAGGCGCGACGCTTCTTTCTGCGGCAGACGAGTGGGCGTCGAAGTCATGGTGACGACACTACCGCCGCACCTAGGTCCGTTCGACGCCGACGCATCTCACCGTCGTTCGACCTCAACCATGAAGAAGTCGCTCTTCGCCGCCCCGCAGTCCGGGCAACTCCAGTCTTCGGGAATGTCGTCCCAGCGAGTGCCCGGTTCGATACCGTCCTCCGGCCAGCCGACCGCCTCGTCGTACTCGAAGCCGCATTGCGCGCACTGATACAGCTTGTAGTCGTTCATGATTCACTCCCCGCCGTTGCCGGCATCGGCTCGAAGTCCAGCTTTTCCCTCACGCCGCAGTCCGGACAGCACCAGTCGTCCGGCACGGCATCCCACGGCGTGCCCGCCGGAAACCCTTCTCGTGGTGCACCCTTCGATTCGTCGTAGACGTATTCACACACCGGGCATCGATAGCTGCTCATCACGCTGCTCCGTACCGAGCAAGGATGCGATCACGCTTGGACGGCTGAACGTTGACGCGGGTGATGTCGCCGCCGTAGTGCGCAAGGACTTTGGGATCCATCACTTTTCGCCACAGCGGTGGAACGTAGGCGAGGATGATCATGCTCGCGTACCCACTGGGCAGGTTGGGCGCACCGTCCATGCTTCGAAGCGTCTGATAACGACGCGTCGGGTTCGCGTGATGATCGCTGTGACGCTGGAGGTGATACAGGAAGATGTTGGTGCAGATGTGATCACTGTTCCAACTGTGCTCCGGTGCTGCACGCTCGTACCGCCCGCTGTCCAGACGACGACGCTTCAGTCCGTAATGTTCGAGGTAGTTGACGGTTTCGAGCAGACAGAATCCGAACACGGCCTGCAGCACCAGGAACGGCAGTACCGAGAGGCCGAAGACGGCGACGAGGACACCGAACAGTACGACGGACATCAACCACGAATGCAGGACGTCGTTGCGAATTGTCCACGGCTTCTTACCCAGTCGATCGAGTCTGGCCTTTTCCAGGGACCACGACGAGCGCAGAGATCCCCACACACTGCGCGGCAGGAAGGTCCAGAAGCTCTCACCGAAGCGAGACGACGCCGGATCCTCGGGCGTGGCGACGCGCACGTGGTGTCCACGATTGTGCTCGATGTAGAAGTGGCCGTAAAACGACTGCGCCAGAGTGATCTTCGACAACCAGCGTTCGAGATCGTCCTTCTTGTGACCGAGCTCGTGTGCGGTGTTGATCCCGATTCCTGCGACACAACCGATACTGATCGCCAGACCGATCTTGGAGATCAGCCCAAGTCCCCCGTCGATTCCGAGCCAGGACAGATCGGTCGCCGACCAGAGGTAGCAGGCCAGGACCAGGCTGACCAACTGGAACGGTATGTAGATGTAGGTGCAATACCGGTAGTACTTGTCGTTCTCGAGGCGCTCCATCACTTCGTCCGGCGGATTCTCGCCGTCCGGGCCGAAGAAGACGTCGAGGATCGGGAGCAGGATGTAGACGAGAAGCGGCCCGATCCACCACCACACCGGCGAGACCGCATTCCATCCGAGACTGTTGAACAACGCGACCAATCCGACGGCGATGAAGACCGCCGTCGGCGGCACGAGGCCGAGCAGCCAGAGGTATCTCTTCTTGTCACGCCACTGCTCGGGCGGGAGCGTCTGGCCGGATTGCGAGTCCACGTGCGTCGACACGGTCTACCTCCTCGATTCGGACCGACCCGAAAACTGTGAGTCAGTTCACTATGAGGTAGACAGTACTACTGATTTTGTACAAGTGATAGACAAATCATAAACTTTGTACATCTACTCGATTTCGCCGCGTTCACGCTTCCCGATCATCGAATGCTGTCTGCTGTAGGCAAAATAGATGACAACGCCGAGGGCCATCCAGACCACGAACCTCATCCAGGTCTCCACCGACAGGTTGAACATCAGCCACAGACACGCGAGGACGGCCAGAATCGGGACCAGCGGGACCAGCGGCACCCTGAATCCGCGAGGTAGGTCGGGACGCGTCCGACGGAGCACGAGAACCCCGATCGAGACGAGAACAAAAGCGAACAGTGTGCCGATGTTGACCATTTCCTCGAGGGTGCCGATCGGAAAAACGCCGGCGAGCACCGCGACCACGACGCCGACCAAGATCGTGATCCGCACAGGGGTTCCGTGCTTGCCGGTCGGTGCCAGGCGTCGTGGCATCAGACCGTCGCGTGCCATCGCGAAGAGCACCCTGGTCTGCCCGAGCATCAGCACCATCACCACTGTCGTGAGACCGGCCAAAGCGCCGAACGAGATGACGTTTTTCGCCCACGTGATGTCGTGGAAAGCGAATGCCGTTGCCAGGTTGGAGGTATCGCCCTCGAGCTCGGTGTATTTCACCATCCCCGTCAGCACCAGTGTCACCGCCACGTACAGAACCGTGACGATCAGGAGAGAACCCAGGATGCCGCGTGGCAGCGCCTTCTGCGGCTCCTTCGCCTCCTCCGCCGTCGTGGCGACGACATCGAAGCCGATGAACGCGAAGAACACCAGACTGGCTGCCGCGAGCAATCCGTACCACCCGAACGTGCTGCCACCGGCCCCGGTCACGTACGAGAACAACGACTGGTGGATGCCCTCGCCCGTCGAGCCCGGCTCCGACGGCGGAATGTACGGCGAGTAGTTGTCGGTGTCGATGTAGAACAGACCGACGATGATCACCAGCAACACCACCGCGACCTTGATCGCCGTGATCACCAGTGACACCCTCGACGAGAGTTTTGTGCCGGTCGCGAGCAGGATCGTGATGACAGCGATCACCAGCACCGCACCCCAGTCGAAGGATATCGGCCCCAACTCGACGATCGGGCTGCGTGAGCCCATCACTTCGCCGAGGTACAGCGACCAGCCTTTGGCGACCACCGAAGACGCCAAGGCGAATTCGAGGATGAGATCCCAGCCGATGATCCAGGCGACGAATTCGCCGAACGTCGCGTACGAGAACGTGTACGCGCTACCGGCAACCGGGACCGTCGACGCGAATTCGGCGTAACACAGCGCTGCCAGTCCGCAGGCGATGGCGGCAATGACGAACGCGAGCGAGACCGACGGCCCGGCGACATTTCCCGCCGTCCGAGCCGTGAGTGTGAAGATGCCCGCACCGATGACGACTGCGACACCGAACACCGTGAGATCCCACGAGTTCAGTTCTTTCCGGAGTTTGGTTTCCGGCTCGTCGGTGTCCTTGATGGACTGCTCGATCGATTTGGTTCGAAACAGCTTCGACCGTCCAGATCCGGCCTGCTCGTCCTTGACAGCCATTGCCGCCTCCTTGCTGGGGACCAGCAGGTCCCACCATGGGCAAGTAGAGAGATGGCATCAGCCTAAGCCTGCAGGCGCAGCTTTGTTCAGGGTTTGTCGGGAGCCTGTAGATCTGTTTCAGGGCGATCTCCTGCGCTGAGACGATCCAGGTCCGGCTCGAGGTAGATCACCCGCGCCGCAGGCACTGCAGCGCGCACGCGAGACTCGGCCTCGTCGATCGCCGTCGCCACGTCCGAGATCGTCGATCCGATCGGCACCGCAACCTTGGCAGCAACAAGGATCTCCTCGGGACCGAGGTACTGCGTCTTGCAATGAATGACGCGTTCGATACGAGTTCCGTCGACCAGGGCGTTGAGGATCAGTTCGGTCTCCACCGCCGTTGCGCCCTCACCGATCAGCAGCGACTGCATTTCGATGATCAGAATGACCGCGATGATGCCGAGCAGGACACCGATGCACAGAGTTCCGATGCCGTCGAAGACCGGATTTCCGGTCACCATCGTGAGACCGACGCCGCCGAGTGCAAGGACGAGACCGATCAATGCGCCGGTGTCCTCGAGCAGCACAACCGGGAGTTCCGGGCTACGAGAGGTTCGGATGAAGTTCCACCACGACGCATTTCCCTTGAGCGGTCGTGATTCCTTCGCTGCGGTCCGGAAGCTGTAGCCCTCCAGGCAGATCGCGATGAACAGGATCGCGATTGCCACGAAAGCCGAATTGAGTTCTTCCGGATGCTGAATCTTGTGAATGCCCTCGTAAATCGCGAACAGCGAACCGAGGGTGAAGAGCACCAGTGCAACGACGAACGAATAGAAGTATCGGTTGCGCCCGTAGCCGAACGGGTGCAGTTGATCCGCGTCACGTTCTGCCTTCTTCTGCCCCAGGAGCAGCAAACCCTGATTGGACGTGTCGGCCACCGAGTGCACCGATTCGGCGAGCATCGACGACGATCCGGTGATCAAGAATCCGGCGAACTTGGCTACGGCAATTCCGGCATTGGCTCCGAGGGCCGCCAGAATTGCCTTCTTGCCACCATGAGCCGACACAATGTCTCCTAGTTTCCGACTACGGCACTGAAAACCTGCGCAGTCGGGGTCCGTGTGCTCAGGTGTATCGCAGGCTCGTCGGCAGCGATCCACGCCGCTCGGCCTCGATCGAGGTAGAGAGTGTCAGTGCCGCACGTCGCAGTGACCGCGCCGTCGGTGCAGATCAGAATCCGCGGGCCTGAAGCGTCGACGACGATGTCCGTGGAATTAGCGTCGAACTCCAGACGCGTCAAACGAAATTCGGGCGCCGGCGTGACGTACTCGTATCTACCTGATCCTGACTGACCTGATCCAGATGACGGGGCCGGATCGAGCACTTCGATATCGGCCCCGACGAAGTCCAGAACCCTCAGCAATTCGGGCACGTCGACGTGCTTCGGTGTCAGCCCACCACGCAGAACGTTGTCGGAGTTGGCCATGATCTCGACCGCGAGTCCATGGAGATACGCGTGGAGATTGCCGGCAGCGAGAAACAGTCCTTGGCCGGGCTCGAGGGTGACGCGGTTGAGCAGCAGTGCCGCCAGAACACCGGCGTCGCCGGGGTACGCCTCGCTCAATTCCAGCGCGGTGCGGATCTCGGTCACGAATTCGGCGTCGTGGTGCGCGACGTAGGTGATGCACCCGGCAAGTACGGCAGGGAGCAAGGTCCCGAGCACCGTGGACGGCAGCGTGATCCATGTCGTGAACAACGCCCGCAGTCCGTCGGAATCGGGTTGGCCTTCGAGCAGACCGATGTACGGCTCCAACTCGTCGACGGCCAGAGCGCGCAGCAGTTTGACAGTCCGCGTCGGCTCGCGGAATCCGGCAAGCGCTTCGAATCTGCTGAGCGCGACAACGAGTTCGGGCTTGTGGCTGCCGTCCTTGTAGTTGCGAATCGGCGATTCCATGGGAACGCCGAGTGCGTTCTCACGACGAAAACCCTCGTCGGCTTGAACGGCGCTGGGGTGCGCTTGAAGCGACAGCGGTTCTTCCGCCGCAAGCAGCTTGAGCAGGAATGGGAGTCGCTCACCGAATGCCTCGAGGTTCTCACGGCCGAGTTCGCGTTCGGGTTCGCGGTGCAGGACCTCGAGCAACGACTCGCTTCCGGATTCGGTGATCACGCGCGCCGGGTCACCCGGGTGCGCGCCCAACCACAATTCCGCTTCGGGATGATTCGACGGAGTCGAAAGACCGCGTAGTTCGGCAATTGCCGTTCGCGAGCCCCACGCGTAAGAACGAAGTGCACCTTCGAGTTCACGCACTTACTTCGCACCGCCTGTCAACTGCACGTACGCCGCGGCCATGTCTACTCGAGACGCCAACACGAATACCTGCTCCATCTCCGATATGACCACGTTGGTCTGGTCTTCGTCTGCCGCAACCACCAGGTCGGCGTCAGCCAGTGCGTCCATCCGGCGCCTCGCCTCCCCGCGCGTGGATTCGGTCGCGAAGACGAACGCCCGCACCGGCGGGGTCGGCAGCGCGCCGTCGAGTTGCGGATCGTGAAAGAAGGGGTCGTGGAACACCGAATCACGTGAAGCTGCGTCCGGCGCGAACAGTGCACGCGCCGAACGAATCACCTCGGACATCTCGGCGGCAGCGGCGTTCAGGCCGGAGCTCATCAGCGCAACGCTCGAGAACTCTGCGAGTGCTGTTGTCACGGAACCACTTCCACACAGAACGACTCGCCGGCCGCTCATCCTGGTGGCCAACGACTTGGCCGGGTTGTGGAATACCTCGTTGGCCGGTCCGTCCCGCAGCGCCTCCGCATCAACTGCGTCGGCGATTCGACCGAGCACCGCCGAACGGTCCTCGATCGATCCCTTGCCCTCGATCTCGGCGGCAACCGCGAGGAAGACGGCGAGGAACCGCGTCATCGTGTGCCGGGGCGAAGCGTAGAGCCGCGGCGGCAAGGGCATGGTGCGCCCGGCCGCCACGGCTCGCATGGGCCCCTCGTCGGGAACGGCGACAACAACCTCGGCGCCGCGGCGTACGGCACTGTCAACGGATTCGACGAGGCGTGGATCACCGGCATCGTCACCGGCGACGACGATCACGTCCAACGGCCCGGCCCACGACGGCGTCCGGTCGAGTACGAGGAGCGGGCAACCGACCGAATCTCCGACGAGAGCAAGCGCGATCCTGGCTCCGTGCCGGGCGCCACCCGCGCCGGCGATGAGTACGACGCTGCGCGGACGCAGACCGGCCAATCGGGAGATCACACCCTCACCGACGGCCGACGCGGTGGCCCGAATCTGTGCGCCGCCCATGGCTACAGACCGCAGTAGCCCTTCCGAATCGGCAGCTGACAAACCCTCGCTGTCGTCGAGGTCGAGAAGCGGCATCGGCGCTGTCATCTCACCGCACCCCCTTCTCCGTTGGCAGTTCCCGCACCATCCAGCATTCCAGCTCCACGCGGTCCGTGGTGGCAAAGCCCTCGTTCCCGAGGCCGTGGTTCCTGAGATGGTCCCCCAACTATCCCAGGGCTTCGGCTCACCGACAAACCGATCAGACTCGGATTCAAGCCCGGACGATCGCCAGAATTTCGTTCACCAATGCGTCGACATCGGCGGACGTGGGTGCTTCGACGTTGAGTCGCAGCAGTGGTTCGGTGTTGGACGCGCGCAAGTTGAACCAGGCATTTCCCTCGAGACTGACCGTGACACCGTCGAGGCGATCCACCGACTCGGTGCGGTCGGCAAATGCCGCCAGTACAGCGGCCGTACGATCTGCCGCGTCAGCCACGGTGGAGTTGATCTCGCCCGAGGCCGCGTAGCGGGTGTACTCCGCCATCAACTCGGAGAGCGGACGATCCTGCTCGCCCAGTGCGGCGAGTACGTGCAGCGCCGCGAGCATGCCGGAGTCGGCGCCCCAGAAGTCGCGGAAGTAGTAGTGAGCGGAGTGCTCGCCGCCGAACACGGCACCGGTCTCGGCCATCTCCTGCTTGATGAACGAGTGGCCGACTCGGGTACGAATAGCGACGCCGCCGAGTTCTTCGACCAGTTCGGGCACTGCCCGTGACGTGATCAGGTTGTGGATGATCGACGCGCCCGGTTCCTTCGCGAGTTCGCGCTTGGCGACAAGTGCCGTCACCGCGGACGGCGAGACCGGGTCGCCCTTCTCGTCTACGACGAAGCAACGGTCCGCGTCACCGTCGAACGCCAAGCCGATGTCCGCTCCGGTTTCGCGCACGTAGGCCTGCAGGTCGACGAGGTTGGCCGGATCGAGCGGATTGGCTTCGTGGTTGGGGAACGTGCCGTCGAGCTCGAAGTAGAGCGGCAGGACGTCGAGGGGCATCGGCCCGAATACGGCCGGCGCGGTATGGCCGCCCATACCGTTGCCTGCATCGACTGCGACCTTCAGCGGGCGCAACGCCGCCAGGTCGACCAATCCGCGGAGGTAGCTCGCGTATTCCTCGAGGACGTCCTTGGTGCTGGCGGTGCCTGCCGGTCCGTCGTACGCGGGAACACCCGAGACGACCTCGGCGGAGATGACTGCGAGGCCGGTGTCCTGACCGACCGGCTTGGCGCCGGCCCGACACATCTTGATGCCGTTGTACTTGGCGGGATTGTGGCTCGCCGTGAACATCGCGCCCGGGCAGTTCAGCAAACCGGATGCAAAGTAGAGCTCGTCGGTCGACGCCAATCCGATGTAGACGACGTCGAGCCCTTGAGCAAGCACGCCGTCACCGAAAGCCGAAGACAGTGTGGGCGACGATGCGCGCATGTCGTAGCCGATCACAACCGTCGTGGCGGCGCCGGCCTCGTCGCGGACCAGGCGGGCGAACGACGCACCGACGTCGCGGACAAAATCTTCGTCGATCTGCTCACCGACCACACCGCGTACGTCGTACGCCTTGATGATTGCAGCAACCGACTCGGCTGTTCGCCCCACTGAAAACTCTCCTTGTGCATGCACCCTCACAGACGGGAACGTCCGGGCGCATGGCGTCCGGAGATTCGCAGTACTCGGGTGTGGAAGTACTCGGTCGAGCCTAGCGTCTACGGCGACGAATCTCGCGTCAGTTGGACGGGTCGGGCAGAACGCGTAGGTGTCCACGACGCCCTGTACGGGCAGTACTCGGAGCTGCGGGACGTATGTCCTCATCTGCATCGACGTTGGACTTGCTGCGATCTCCGAGACCGGCCTCACGTACAGCTTCAGCCAAAGCGGTCAGATCGTCTTCGTCGGGAGTACTCGACGCGAATCCGCCTTCGTGGCGGACGAGTTCCCACCCCTTGGGGGCGGTGATTCGAGAGCCGTGAGTGTCACACAAATCCCATGAATGGGGCTCGGCGACGGTTGCCAGCGGCCCGACAACCGCAGTGGAGTCCGAGTAGACATACGTAAGCGTCGCGACGGCGGGGTTCTTGCACCCGGGGCGGCAGCAGCGACGCAGAGATCTCACAGGTACGGAGCCTAGCCCTCCCCACGTCCGGAACCTACTCGGACACACCGAGCAGTTTCTCCTGTCGTAATCTGGCGCCATGCCACAAGCCCGCCGCCGACGCTCGGTCACTACTCGTTCCATCGAGCGACACGGCCGTGGCCTGCGCGGACCGCTACTTCCCCCGGAGGTGCCCGCCAGGCGTACCCGCGCGGAGAAGTTCGATCTCCTGGTGCTCGACGCCTTCTCTCCCGTCGACCTCGCATGGCACGACCGGCTGACGAAACTCGACATCGCAGTGGACGAAGTTCCGAAGATTCACGCGCACGATCCGGAGTCCGTCACATGGCCGCCGGAGGTCATCGCAGACGGCCCGGTTCCACTGTCACGACTGATTCCGGCCGGAATCGACCGTCACGGAAATACGACTCGCGCAAGAATTGTGCTGTTTCGCCGCCCATTGGAGCAGCGAGCGAAGGATCCGGAAGAACTCACGGATCTGGTGCACGACGTGTTGGTCCATCAAGTCGGCACGTATCTGGGCGTCGACCCACAGGTCATCGACCCCACGCTGCCCGACGAGGACTGATACTGCCCGACGAGGACTGACGCACTGTCAGACGAAAAAACTGATGTCACACGAAGAAGTAAATCCACACGAAGAACAAAACAGTCGTTGCTTGACCTGCAATTCCCCGTTGCAGGTCAGACTTTCGAAGACCGCCCGTCAGCCCCGACGCTGACAGAACCGATTCAGCAGCAGATCAGATGATCCCCCGCTTGAGTCGCCGACGCTCGCGCTCGGACAACCCTCCCCAGATTCCGAACCGTTCGTCGTTCGCGAGCGCGTACTCGAGGCACTCGTCACGAACTTCACAACCGAGGCAGATCCGTTTTGCTTCCCTCGTCGATCCTCCCTTTTCAGGAAAGAACGCTTCGGGATCGGTCTGCGCGCAGAGAGCACGCTCCTGCCACTGATCCTCGATGGTGTCGAACAATTCTTCGAAGCCGGTGACGAGACTCAGCACTGGCCGAGTACTCATACCGTCGAACTCACTGCTGCAGGCACCTTCTGCTGCGCCTGCTCGGGAATCGGTCTGCGGTTCGTCGCTTACTGTCATTGCGAGAGAACTGATCTCGACATTTTCATTGGGCATCGTTCCGCCTCCTCACCTGTAATAGCGCAGAATTTTCACTCCATCTTCAACCCCACCCCGTCGACCGTTCGAAACTGTGTTCGAAATTGGCCCCGCTGCAAGTGAACTCACAAGTAGCGGTTGGAATGACACATTTGAGATTACACACGTCCAGCGTGTCGCGGTCAAGCTAAACGAGATGAATCCATTAGTATTCCGGCCCTCAATTGACGGGACCTTCTGCCCGCCAGACACGACGACGCGCCGACCGCCTAGGCTCTGTTGTCGTGAACGTGACTGTATTGGTTGGCGGCGTCGGCGGGGCCCGTTTCCTTCAAGGTGTTCAAAACGCGCTCGGAATCGCCGGTGGTGAATCCCTCGAGAAATACGAAGGCCCACATCGCATCACGGCCGTCGTCAACGTCGGGGACGACGTGTGGATGCACGGTCTGCGCATCTGCCCCGATCTGGACACTTGTATGTACACACTCGGCGGCGGCATCGACACCGAACGCGGGTGGGGGCACGCCGGCGAAACCTGGAATGCGAAAGAAGAACTCGCCGCGTACGGCGCGAAGCCGGACTGGTTCGGCCTCGGAGATCGCGATATCGCAACGCATTTGATTCGCAGCCAGATGCTCCGCACGGGATATCCGTTGTCCGCGATCACCGAAGCGTTGTGCAATCGCTGGAATCCCGGTGTCGCACTGCTTCCCGTGAGCGACGACCGCAGCGAAACACACGTCGTGATCACCGATCCGGAAGACGGTGAGCAGAAGGCGATTCATTTCCAGGAGTGGTGGGTACGCCATCGGGCACAGGTGGAAACGCACAGCTTCGCTCACGTCGGCGCCGAGCAGGCCAAGCCCGCGCCAGGGGTGGTCGAGGCGATCGACGGTGCCGACATCGTGCTGATCGCACCGTCCAATCCCGTCGTGAGCGTCGGCGCAATCCTCGCGGTGCCCGGCATTCGCGGTGCCCTGCGAACAACCGCGGCCAAGGTTGTCGGCCTCTCCCCCGTCATCGGCGGAAAACCGTTGCGCGGCATGGCTGACGAGTGCCTCGAGGTGATCGGGGTCGAGACGACTTCGGAGGCGATCGGTCGCCACTACGGAGCTCGTTCGATCAACGGCATTCTCGACGGCTGGCTCGTCGACGAAGGTGACACGGCCGACATCGACGGGGTGGACGTGCGAAGCATCCCACTTTTGATGACGTCCCCCGAAGAGACCGCCAAAATGGTTCGCACGGCTTTCGAGATCGCCGGAGTCGAACTGTGACCGAGCCCGGAACCGAAGCAAGCCGCGACAGAAATCACTCTCCCGGTGATCACTCCCCCGGCGCCGCAATCGAAGTCATTCCCGTGCTCGGGCTTCCCGAGTTCCGGCCCGGAGACGACTTGGCCACAGCTGTCGTCGACGCGACGCCGTGGCTCGAGAGCGGCGACGTCGTTGTCGTCACGAGCAAGGTGTTCTCCAAAGTCGAGGGTCGCATCGTTTCCTCACCGACCGATCCGGAAGAGCGCGACGCGGCACGACGCCTCCTGGTGGATCAGGAAGCCGTCCGCGTCGTGGCACGCAAGGGCCGCACTCTGATCACCGAGAACAAACTCGGAATCGTGCAGGCCGCATCGGGCATCGACGGCTCCAACGTCGACGGTGCCGAATTGGCGCTACTCCCCGTGGATCCGGATGCGAGCGCTGCGGGTCTGCGCGCCCGAATTCTCGAGAGCACGGGCAAGTCCGTCGCCGTCGTCGTCACCGACACGATGGGTCGTGCGTGGCGCAACGGGCAGACCGACGCCGCAATCGGTTCCTCCGGCATTCCGGTCCTGCACGGCTACCTCGGAGCACAGGACAGTCAGGGCAACGATCTGATCGTCACCGAGATCGCGATCGCGGACGAAATCGCCGCTGCGGGCGACTTGGTCAAGGGCAAGCTGGGCGGCGTTCCCATCGCCGTCGTTCGTGGGCTTCGGTTCGAGGACGACGGTTCGAGTGGCCAGGATCTGATTCGCCGCGGCCCGGACGATCTGTTCTGGCTGGGCACCGAGGAAGCTACGGCGATGGGCCGTGGCCAGGCGCTGCTGTTGCGTCGATCGGTCCGACAGTTCGCAAGTGATCCCGTCGACGCGGAGATCATTCGCAGCTCGATCGCCGAGGCACTCACCGCTCCCGCACCGCACCACACGAGACCGGTTCGATTCGTGTGGCTACGCACGGAGTCGGTCCGCACGGCTCTTCTCGAGCAGATGCGCGAGAAGTGGGCCGCCGATCTTCGCGCCGACGGTCGCAGTGACGAATCCGTCGAGGCCCGGGTTGCCCGCGGAAACATCCTGTTCGACGCCCCCGAGGTCGTCATTCCCTTCTGCGTGCCCGATGGCGCACACAGTTATCCGGATGCCGGACGAACCGCGGCGGAGTCGACGATGTTCACGGTCGCCGCCGGCGCGGCAGTGCAGGGACTGCTGGTCTCGTTGGCCACCCGCGGCGTGGGAAGCTGCTGGATCGGATCGACGATCTTCGCCGCCGATCTCGTACGCGAACAACTCGATCTCCCGGCGGATTGGCAGCCACTCGGTGCCATCGCAATCGGGCACCCCCTCGAACCACTGACTCCGCGCTCTGTCTCCGCCCCCGGGGACGCGTTGGTGGAGCTGTAGGTCCATGTCAGCCGAATCGCTGCACGCCTCCGCCAAGGGCGTCCTGGAGGGCTGGGAGACGTCCTCCGAAGCGGACGAATCATTGCGGCACACGATGCTCGCGTTCCTCGATTCGGCTCCGGACGGCTGCCTTCGTCGCCACGCACCGGGACACATCACCGCGTCGTCTCTCGTTCTCGACGAGAGTGGCTGCCACGTCTTGCTGACCCTGCATCCCAAGGTGGGCAGGTGGATTCAGCTCGGCGGCCACTGCGAGACCGACGACGAGACGGTGGTAGATGCGGCATTGCGGGAAGCTCGCGAGGAGTCCGGAATTCACGACGTTCGGATAGACGCGGACCTACTCTCCGCCCACACGCATCCGATCACGTGCTCACTCGGAGTACCGACTCGCCATCTCGATCTACGGTTTCTTGTTGTGGCGCCGGACAATTCACATATCGTCCGCAGCGCAGAGTCCACCGACCTCAGATGGTGGCCGGTGGACGCGCTCCCACCTACAGCGGAACGCGAGACCATCGACCACCTGGTCGCGCTCGCCCGTCAGCGCAAGAATCAGGACTGAATCGGAGAAAGCTGGGGCTGCTTGGCGCTCACGCCGTCGCCCGAAGATGTTCCCTTCACGCGCCGAGCTACCCACGGCACCAAGAACTCTCGCGCCCATTGACGATCCTCGCGACGAGTTTCGGCTTTCGTGAGAACCGGCGCAGGCCCGAGATCGGGCGGGGTCAATCCGTGTTCGACGCCGAGCACGTCGAGCACACGCGTCGCCATGTTCTCGTGCCCGGAGGGCGACATGTGGAGGCGATCCCAGTCCCACATCCGAAGGTCCTGATATTCGGAGAATCGCCAGAAGTCGACGAGGGTCGCGTCGTGGCGGTCGGCCACCTCGCGAACAAGCTCGTTGTAGATCGCCAGACGTCCGCGGAGCTTGCCGAAGAAGGCGGACCATCCGGTGTCGTACGCGGTGAACATCAGAACCCGAGCGCCGGATGCAGTGAGCTGACCGATTGCCGAATCGTAGCGGGCGACCATCGCATCGATGTCGAGCTTCGGACGCATCATGTCGTTTCCGCCGGCGTAGATGGTCACCAGATCGGGCTTCAACGCCAGAGCGGGTTCCAACTGCTCGTCGATGATCGGTCCGAGTAGGCGACCACGAATCGCCAGGTTGGCGTAGCGGAAGTCGGGATTGTTCACCGCCAGCTGCTCGGCCACTCGGTCTGCCCACCCGCGCAGTCCGTTGGGGAATCGTTCGTCGGCGTCGCCGACGCCCTCGGTGAACGAGTCACCGAGGGCAACGTAACGGCTCGGAAGAGAAGTCATACCCGCCAGTATTCCAGTAGGTCAGCTAACGATCACACATCTGTGCTGAAGCGCACGCCACCGTCCGGCAGCGTCACCCCCGGCCACACGCGTGCGCCGCGCAACAATTCACACCGCGCACCGATGTCCGCGCCGTCTCCGATGACAGCGTCGCGGACCAGCGCTCGGGGTCCGATACGGACGCCGAATCCGAGGATCGATCGTTCGACCACCGCCCCGGCTTCCACAACGGCGCCGTCGAAGAGAATTGCACCGTCGAGGCGAGCGCCTGCACCAACTTCTGCGCCTCGACCGACAACCGTGCCGCCGATCAGAACAGCGCCCGGCGCGATTCCGGCTCCGGGGTGAACCAGCGACTCGCCGCGCGGACCTTCGAGAGCCGGCGAAGGTGCGATACCTCGCACCAGGTCGGCGGAACCGCGAACGAAGTCCTCGGGGGTTCCCATGTCACGCCAGTACGACGAGTCGACGTGGCCGAACACCCGCTTGCCCTCGGCCAGGAGATTCGGGAACACCTCGCGCTCGACCGATACCGGTCGTCCTTCGGGGATCTGTTCGATGATCTCGCGCTTGAAGACGTAGCAGCCGGCGTTGATCTGATCCGTCGGCGGATCCTGAGTCTTCTCCAGGAATGCCGAGACTCGTCCGTCCTCGTCGGTCGGAACACAACCGAATGCTCGCGGGTCTCCCACACGAACCAGATGCAGGGTCACGTCGGCGTCCGTCTTCTCGTGGGTCTCGAGAATGCCGTTCAGATCGGTGCCACCGAGCACGTCGCCGTTGAACACCATGACGTTGTCACCGCGCAACTTCGGCAGAACGTTGCGGATTCCGCCACCGGTGCCCAGCGGTTCGGTCTCGAAGACGTAGTCGATCTCGAGGCCCATCTTGGAGCCGTCGCCGAAGTAGTCCTCGAATACCTCTGCCTTGAAGGACGTTCCGAGCACGACGTGCTTGATTCCGGCTGCCTCGATGCGGGCGAGCAGGTGCGTCAGGAACGGCAGGCCGGCGGTCGGAAGCATCGGCTTGGGTGCCGACAGCGTCAGCGGACGCAGCCGAGTGCCTTTGCCGCCTACCAGGATTACGGCGTCGGTCGGATTCGGATCGGACATCATTTTCCCCCGTGGTTCGAAACTGATGGGTTGTCGGTCGAGTTGTCGGTGCGAGCGCGCTCGCGAACTGCAGAAGCTACGGCGATCTTGGATCGCACCGCGAGGCCACCGCGCAAGGCAAGTCGTAGCGGAGCCTGCCACCAGTGCGGATGGCGATCAGCCTGGAACTGGTACGCACTGCGATGATGGGCAGGCAACATCAGTTCCGGATGACGTCCTGCCGCATGGCCTTTGGCATGGGTGACGACGGCCGAGGGGACGAATACGTTGAGCCACCCGGCTTTTCCGAGGCGGTCACCGAAGTCCACGTCCTCCATGTACATGAAGTAACGAGAGTCGAAACCTGAGATGGTGTCGAAGGCGTCGCGTCGCACCAGCAGGCACGACCCGGAAAGCCACCCCACTGCACGCTCGGTGACGGCCTCGTTCTCCTGACGGTAACGAGCAGTCCACGGGTTCTTCGGCCATACGGTACCGAGCAACGCGTGCCCGACGCCCGAGGTGATGTCGGGCACCGTTCGCGCCGACGGATAGACACTGCCGTCCGGTTCGAGGACCTTCGGCCCCAGTGCACCGGCCCTTGGCCACCGATTTGCCGCAGCCACCAATTCGTCGAGTGAACCGGGTGCCCATTGGACGTCCGGGTTGGAAATCACGACGAATTCGATCGACGAATCGATCTCCGCTACAGCCCGATTTATCGCTCCCCCGTACCCGATGTTTCCGCCGGTTCGAAGCAGACGGACATGCTCGTACTTGGCATCGGCGGCCTCGGGGGCACCATCGGTCGACCCATTGTCGGCCATGATGACCTGGGGTTTTTCTGTCGTCGCCACAGCGAGCGTGCTCAAGAAATTCTCGAGATGCTCGCCTGGCGAGTAGGTCACCGTTACCACGGCCAGCTTGGGACTCACGCCGGTCAGCCTAGCCGTCCGCGGCCACTGTCCCGAACAATGCTCACGCCAGAGCGGCGTGCAGAGCCTCTCGCCACGGACGCAGCGGCGTCATTCCCGCGGTAACCCACGCGCGCTCGGACAAGACCGAATATGCCGGGCGCGGGGCAGGGCGTACGAACTCCGCACTACTGCACGGGCGCACCCGAGCAGGGTCTGCTCCGATCTCCTCGAAAACAGCTCGCGCCAACTCGTACCAACTTGCTTGCCCGCCGTTCGTCACGTGGAATGTCGACGCACCCGTGAAGTCCAGCAGCGCGAGTTCGACGATGCCGCCGGCCAGATCGACGCTGTACGTGGGTGACCCGATCTGGTCGTCCACGACGTTCACGAATTCGCGTTCGGCTTCGAGCCTTCTCATCGTGGCGACAAAATCCGTGCCGACACCGGAATACACCCACGCGGTACGGACAACGGCCGCGTCAGCCCCCGACTCTCGAACAGCGATCTCGCCGTCCAGTTTGGTTCGGCCGTAGACCGTCGCGGGACCGGTCGGTGCATCGACGTCGTATGGCGAGCTTGCATCGCCCGGAAAGACGTAGTCCGTCGAAACGTGGATCAACCGCGAACCCACCCGCGCACAGGCTTGCGCGAGATTCCGCGGTCCGATCTCGTTGACCGCCCTCGCCGCCTCCTGGTCGGTCTCGGCAGCATCGACGGCCGTGTACGCAGCGCAGTTGATCAGCACCGAATCAGGCGAGACGAAGTCGTCGACCGCGCGGCTGTCGGTGATGTCGAGCTCGCGGGAACCGACGGCCGTCACAGTGTGACCCGCCGACGTTGCGAGAGCATCGATACGTGTTCCGAGCTGCCCTCGGGCGCCGGTGAGCAGGATATTCGTCACACGGTTGAGTCTGGCACGCCGCGTCGAGGTACCCGCGGCCGAGCATCGGACCAGTAACCTGAAGGGGTGTCCCACCAGCAACCGCAGCGCCGCGCGCGTCCACGACCTGCGCCGATTCGGACCAAGACGAGCCCGGCTCGCATAGCGGTCGCGGTGCTGTCCGTGCTCGTACTGCTGGTCACCGGGTTCGCATGGCGGGGTGTGGACTCGTTGAGAAACAGCCTTGCCACTGCCAGCGGACTCGGCCTCGGTGGCGGCAAGGACGGCGCCATCGACATTCTGATGGTGGGAACGGACAGTCGAACGGACGCGCACGGCAACCCGCTCTCACAAAGCGAGCTCGACTCGTTGCGCGCAGGTGAGGAAGTTGCGTCCAATACCGACACCATCATCTTGATCCGCGTCCCCAACGACGGGAGTTCCGCGACCGCGATCTCGATTCCCCGCGACGCGTACGTCAACGTCCCGGGTATCGGTATGTCGAAGATCAACGCCGCGTTCGGTGCCACCAAGGAAACCGAACGGCTGAAGTTGGTCAACAACGGGTCGTCCGACAGCGACGCAGACAAGAAGTCGACGGAAGCCGGCCGGACCGCGCTCATCGGAGCGGTGGCGAATCTGACCGGCATCACCGTCGATCACTACGCCGAAGTCGGACTACTCGGATTCGTCCTGCTGACCAACGCAGTGGGCGGAGTCGACGTGTGCCTCAACGCGCCGGTAGACGAACCGATGTCCGGAGCCAATTTCGCGGCCGGGAAACAGACACTCGACGGCGCCGACGCGCTGAGCTTCGTGCGACAACGACACGACCTTCCTCGCGGCGACCTGGACCGGATCGTTCGCCAGCAGGTGTTCATGGCTTCTCTCGTCAGCAAGGTACTCAGCGCAAAAACCCTCAGTGACCCCGGCAAGCTCAGTCAGCTGACCTCGGCTGTCCAGCGTTCCGTCGTGATCGACGACGACTGGGACATCATCGAGTTCGCCAAGCAGTTGCAGAATCTGGCCGGCGGCAAGGTGCAATTCGAGACAATTCCCGTTCTCGACATCAACGGCATGACCGATTACGGCGAGTCCATCGTCAAGGTCGATCCCAAGGCCGTCAAGAAGTACATCGCGGGATTGGTCGGCGCCGACAGCGAGGACTCGGAGGAGACCTCCGAAGCACCGACCACGGTGAATGCGTCCTCGATCACGGTCGACGTCGCAAACGCCAGTGACATCGCAGGGTTGGCCAGCGGGGTTTCCGAAGCGTTGAGTGCCCTCGGGTACAAGCAGGGTCAGGTCGGCAACAACACCGGCTCCGACGTCACCGAATCGACGGTGTTCGCAAAGTCCGCGGACGACGACGCAGCACTCGCGGTCGCCGAGGCACTCGGCGGTCTTACGGTCAAGGCGGATTCGTCATTGTCCTCGGGCAAGGTTCGGGTTGTCATTGCCGAGGACTACAGCGGCCCGCAGTCCGCGGACGCGGTATCCCCGTCCGAAGGAGCGACAAGCACGACTGAATCGTCGAGCACCACCGAGACCAGCCCCACTCCCGCCCCTCCCGGCCCGCCGATCGACGCGGCCTCCAACGGCCCGCGCTGTGTGAACTGAAAAACTGTGTGAACTGAAAGCGGTGTGAACTGAACGGCTGCGTAAGCTGACGACGTGCCTTCGCCTGTAGACAACCTGACCGACGCCCTCCTCGGACCGATCCTGGCTGCCGACCCGGCCGGCCCTCGCGTGACCTACTACGACGACGCCACCGGCGAGCGCATCGAATTGTCTGCGAGCACTCTGGCCAACTGGGCGGCAAAGACAGCGAATATGGTCCGCGACGAGTTCGCCCTCGAGCCCGGCAGCAAAGTTGCCGTGCTGCTTCCCGCGCACTGGCAGAGCGTCGCCGTCTTGCTGGGTGTGTGGTGGGCAGGCGGTGAGGTGGTCCTCTCCCCCGACGCCGCCGCCGAACTGGCTTTTGTCACTGCCGACCGACTGGACGATGTTGCGGACGTACCGGAGGTAGCCGCACTCTCACTCGACGCGTTCGGCAAAGGTTTGAGCGATCTTCCGCTCGGCGTCGCCGACTACGCAACCTCCATCCGTGTGCACGGCGACCAGTTCCGTAGCGCCGGAGCCGGTTCGGCGCTCGAAGGCCGGTCCGTAGCGGACACGATCGACGCGGCACGGGCATCGGCGAAGAACGTCGAATTGGTGTCGACGGATCGTGTCCTCTCCAGTCGCACGTGGGACACGGCAGACGAATTGATCGACGGGCTTCTGGCAGTTCTCGCCGCGGGCGCCTCACTCGTGCAGGTGGCCCACCCGGACGCGGAAGCTACCGCGCGCCGAGTGGGCACCGAGAAGGTCACGAAACAGTTCTGAACGCTAGCTCGCGAGAGCTGTCACCGGTGACACCAGCCCCGCCCGCCTAGCGGGGAGCAGTGACGCGATCACACCGCAGATTCCGCCGATCAACACGATGGCTACCAACTGCACCCACGGCACTGCGCTGAGGGCGACGTCCTCGATCCCGAAAACCGATGCGGTACCGGCTACACCGAACACCATCCCGAACAGCACTCCGATCACCGATGCGACTCCTGCCACCAGCAGTGCTTCCCAGATCAACATGGCTCGAATTCCCTTCTTGGTCAGTCCGAGTGCGCGAAGCAGTCCGGATTCGCGGCGCCGTTCGAGAACGGACAGTGCCATGGTGTTTCCGACGCCGATCAAAGCGATCAACACCGCTACCGACAGCAATCCGGCAACCACCATGAGCATGGTGTCGAGGATCGAATCGAGAGCTGAACGCATCTCGGTCATGCCCTGAACATCGCTGCCCGGCGCTTCCTGGCGTGCCAGTTCCGTGATGCGGTCGGTGGCGGCCAAAGCCTGTTCGTCAGTATCCGTCCCCAGCCTTACCCAGTACGAATCGGTGGTCGGCGCGGTGGCCGCTGCACCGAGATCGCCTCGATCCAGTAGTGCTGGTTGACCTTTCACGCCCTCGACCACGCTGACGTTCACGACGCCGCGATCCCCACGCACCGTCGCCGTATCGCCCGCCGAGAGCTTGTATTCGGTCAGGTCAGCGGGCGAGAGCACCAACTGACCGGCCGCGGGTACCGAGATCTCGGTACGCAGAACATCTTTCACCCGAGCAGCGTCGACGCCGAATCCGGCCAACGAACCGCGCCCGTCGATCGTCAGTTCGGCCTTGTCCAGACCGCTCACCGCGCCGACACCGTTGACCGCGGCGATGTCTGTGCCCAACCCTGCGGGAAGCGGTGCCGAACCGGAACTGCTCACCATGACGTCGACGGGGAATTGACTGTCCATCGCCGCGGGTGCGGCTTCCTTGACCGTCGCGATTCCCACGACGAGCGTGCTCGTCAAGGCCACACCGATCAACAATGCGGTGGCCGTCGCCGACGTGCGGCGTGGGTTCCGACCGGCGTTGCCTGCTGCCAGGCTTCCCACCGGACCGATCAGTCTCGCCAACACTCCGCCGGCCGCATTGATCAGTGCAGGCACGATTCGACCGGACAGTGCCGCGATCCCCAGGAACGAGAACAATCCACCGGCGGTTGCGGCCGGCACCTGCTGATTCGTCACTCCCAGGACGGTCATCGCGATGCCCGCGAGCAGGATCACGACGCCGAGAACCCGGCGCACCACCGATACCTGAACGCTCTCGGGCTTGGACTCCATCGGCTGCAGTGCTGCCAGCGGGGAGAGCCTCGTTGCCGCCCGCCCGGGCGCAGATGCAGCGAGCATCGTCATCACGATGCCGACGGCAAGACCGACGAGCACGGTCACCGGGGTGACGCTCAGTGACGAAAGAGGAACCGGCACATCTGCGGCCGTTGCTACGCGACCGATTGCCCAGGCAAGTCCGACACCCAGTCCGACGCCGATCACCGAGGCGATCACGCCGACCGCCGCGGCTTCACTGCGAATGCTCCGGCGAACCTGTTTGGCCGTGGCGCCGACGCATCGCAGCAACGCAAGTTCCTGAGTGCGCGCCGCGAGCAGCACGGCAAATGTATTGGCGATCACCAGCGCGGCAACAACAACGGCGATGGCGCCGAAGGCGAGCAACACCGTGCTGAGGATCTTGGTGCCGCCCATGTATTCGGCTGCGGCGTTGTCTGTGGCTTCGTCGCCGGTCAGCACGGTGGAGTCCGCGGGCAACGCGCTCGAGATCGAATCCACGAGTTCTTGCTGAGAGCGTGAACCGTCACCGGCGACACGGAACTCACGTTCGGCACTGTCACCGGCCCACGCGCTCACCTGCTCGGCGGTGGTGAATATCTTGATCCCGCCCAGTCGTTGCGCCGAACCGGAGAGGTCGACCAGTCCCACTACCTCCGCGGTGGGTGCGGCGGCACCGACCGTCGAATCCCGTGCCGTGACTGTGATTCGGGCACCGATCGGTATCCCGGAGTCCGCGCTCACCAACACCTGCCCCAGACCGGCCGGAATCGATCCCTCCGACACCTTCTCCCAACGCAATTCGGGATTGTCGGCAATCGAGAGCGCATCCCCGTAGGACGCGCCCTTTGCCTCGGAGTCGACACGAACATACGTCGACACGTCGTCGGCCACCGCCGAGACGCCCGGAACCGCGCTCAGCTGTGCTTCTGTCACGCCTGGACCGGACGCGACGACATCTGTGGTTTCGTATTGCGTCGCAAGTGATTTGCTCACACTCGCGTCGACCGTCGAGCTCAAGGTCAAAGTCGCGACGATGTATCCGACGGCGATCACCACCGCGAGTATCGACGCCACATAGCGCCCGGCATGTGCCCGCGCCTGCGCAAAAGCCAGACCTCTCATCGCAGTGCACCCGAAACTGCAGGAACATCGGCCAGGTCGTCGGCACCGAGAGCTCGCATGGCACCGATCACCGAGTCGACGGTGGGATGGTCGATCTCTCCGGCTATACGCCCGTCCGCGATCAACACGACTCGATCCGCGTACGACGCCGCCACCGGATCGTGTGTCACCATCACGACCGTCTGACCGGTCTCCCGGACACTGGTGCGCAAGAGTCCCAGAACCTCTGTCCCGGAACGGGAATCCAGGTTGCCGGTAGGCTCGTCGGCAAAGATCACGTCGGGCTGGGGCAGTAATGCACGGGCGACAGCTACACGTTGCTGCTGACCGCCGGACAACTCGTGCGGCAGGTGGTCGAGGCGCTGCGACAGGCCCAGCTTTCCGATCACCTCGTCCATCCACTCGGACGAGGGTTCACTACCTGCCAGCTTCATCGGCAGCAGCATGTTCTCCCGAGCAGTGAGCACCGGTAGCAGGTTGAACGCTTGGAAGACGAATCCGATCCGCTCGCGTCGCAGTTCGGTGAGCTCCGTGTCGCCGAGTTTCGTGACTTCGGTGTCGCCCAGGAAAACCTGCCCACCCGAGACCGTGTCGAGTCCGGCCAGGCAGTGCATGAGCGTCGACTTTCCGGAGCCGGACGGGCCCATGATCGCGGTGAACCGCTCGCGACCGAAGTCCACGTCGACTCCGCCGAGCGCGTGAACCGTGGTCTCACCGGTGCCGTACACCTTGGTGACACCGCGGGCAGTGATCGCCGGCACTGCGGCTGGTTCCGTCGTGGTGTGCGCATGCATTTTTTGCCCTCCGTAAAGCTTCTCGCTATGACGGAATCGACGTTATTGCAGCGCAAGTTTTCTCCGCGTCGGAGTGCGGGGCGATCTTGGAGAGCCCGGTGTCATCCCGGGGTAGGACTGGACAGGGCGGCGTGTCAGCCCTCGGTGCCGAGGAGATCTGCGCGCCGGACAAGTCCGATCTGGAAGGCGAAGACGACTGCCTGTACACGATCACGAGAATGAGTCTTCGAAAGAACCCGTCCGACATGGGTTTTCACTGTCGTCTCGGAGACGTGGAATTTCGCAGCGATCTCCGAATTCGACAGCCCGTACGCCATGGCTTCGAGCACCTCGACCTCGCGCGGCGTCAACTCTTCGGGCAACTGCGCTTCGGGCGCCGAGCCTTCCAGGAGTGGCCCGACGTGCTGAAGCAGTCGCCGAGTGGCCCGGGCTTCGATCACCGCGTCCCCGCGGTGCACGGTGCGGATGGCGTCGAGCAACTGCTCCGGTGGCACGTCCTTGAGCAGGAAACCACTGGCGCCCGCCCGGATAGCCGACATCACGTACTCGTCGTTGTCGAAGGTGGTGAGCACCACGACCTTCGGCGCATCGGGGTCGGCCAGGAGCCGACGAGTCGCCTCGATGCCGTCCATCTTCGGCATCTGGACATCCATCAGAACGACGTCGACATGACGGGCGGCCAACTCGGTCAGCGCCTGCTGACCGTCCGAAGCCTCGACAACCACCGACAGATCCGGCTGTGAGTCGATGACCATTCGAAAACCTGCGCGGACCAGCTGCTGATCGTCGATCAGTGCCACTGCGATCGGAGCCACGTGTTCGTCCATGCCACTCACCTTAAGACCTTCGGACGTTTCAAGACCTACCCAGACGTTCGTTCGTACGGCAAGACGGCCCGGACGCTGTATCCGCCGCCTGATTTCGGTCCGGCGGTCACTTTGCCTCCGTGCAGCTTGGCTCGCTCGGCCATTCCGATCAGTCCCTGTCCGCCTGGTGACGATTCGACCAGCGCGGCGCTGCCGCCTCGTCCGTCGTCGGTGATACCGAGAACGAGTTCGGTTTCAGCCCATGTCATCTCGACGCTCGCCTGTGCTCCAGGCCCCGCATGTTTGAGAACGTTCGTCAGCGATTCCTGCACGATGCGATACGCAGTCAACCCCGCACCCGCAGAGAGTTCGCGTGGTTCCCCGGTCACGCTGACGGCGATGTCGAGTCCGCTGCTGCGTAACTCGTGGAAGAGACTGTCGATGTCGCCGGCGCCCGGGATCACCGAGAAATCACGGGGCGTGTCCTCACGCAGGACGGACAGCAGCGATCGCATGTCGGTCAACGCTTGGCGGCCGGTGGAGGCAATTGTTTCGAGTGCCTGAATTGCAGCCTGAGGATCCTTGGCCGCGCTGTAGCGTCCACCGTCGGCCTGAGCGATGACAACGGTCAACGAATGCGCGACGATGTCGTGCATCTCGCGCGCAATCCGCGAGCGTTCGCTGATCGTCGCGATTTCCGCTTCCTGCGCACGCTCGAGTTCGAGCAACCGTGCGCGCTCGGTCAGACCTTCCAATTGTTTGGTGCGAACTCGACGCAAATCACCGAACGCCCAGACCGCGAGCATGAAGATCATGACAGCCACGGACTGCATGACCTGCGAGGACACCGGGATTCCGTCGTAGCCGAAGTATCGAACAGTCCCGGCAATCGAGCCGAGCAACGCAAGCACCAGGCCGGTGAGTGAACTCCACCGAGCACCATAGGCGGCCAGCGCGTACAGGGAGATGGGTACGACAACGGCCGATGCGAGCAGTGTGTTGCCGATGAAGATCACGTGTAGAACCGCGAATCCTGCGATCACCATGCCGGAGAGTTCGGGGCGCGAGCGTCGCCAAACCAACGGAACGGTCATACCCAGCGAGATGAACACCGCCAGCGGACTCGCCTCGACCGCCACGACAACGCTGAACAGTGCGGCAACCGTCGCAATGCAGATGTCCACACCGCGAGCATGATCCGCGCTCCAACGGACGAAGCGCTCACTAGTCGGAAAACGAGCCATGCAGCCAACAGTAGCTTTTACTCAGCTTCGGCAACTTCAACTCAGGCGCGGTAACCGCCGTCTTCGAGACCGGCCTCGATTTCGAATCGGTTCCGCGGCCCCCTGTGACGCAGTTCCTCACGGAGGTACAACAACCCGTATATGATTCCGTACCTGGCCCATTGGTCCGCGTGGACTGCCTCGTGGCGAAGGACGGATCGCGTCGTGTTTCGCCGCGTGAGATACACACCACCGAGAGTTGTTCCCCCTCTGGCGAACCCGCTGCGCAGCCCGGAAGCGACGAAGATCCCGGACTCGTCGTCGAAGCGGATGTCCGCGCGGAGAATCCCGGCGTAGAACAGGGCGACGCGGGTGACGAATGCGGACTGCGCGCTGCCCCGACTCGCTCGGATCAGCGGCAGCCCGCGTCGTGCACACACGAGAAGATCAGCCCAGCAGTTTTTCGCGGAGCGCCTTGTCCTTGTCGAGCACCATCGACTCGAGGCTCTCCTGGAACGCCACCATCCGCTGCTGCAGTGCGGGATCCGAAGCACCGAGAATCCGAGCAGCCAGCAGACCGGCGTTGCGAGCGCCACCGATCGAGACCGTCGCCACCGGGACGCCGGCCGGCATCTGGACGATCGAAAGCAGCGAATCCATACCGTCGAGGTACTTGAGCGGCACCGGAACACCGATGACGGGCAACGGCGTGGCCGAGGCAACCATGCCCGGAAGATGCGCGGCGCCACCGGCACCGGCGATGATGACCTTGATTCCGCGGCCGGAAGCTTCCTTGGCGTAGTCGAGCATCCGCTGAGGCGTGCGGTGCGCCGAGACGACACCGACCTCGAAGCGGATTCCGAACTCGGCCAAAGCTTCGGCTGCAGCTTCCATGGTCGGCCAATCCGAATCGCTGCCCATGATCAGGCCGACCTGCGCGCTCTCACTCACCGTGTACATCCCATCCGTCGGTCCAAACTGCGTACGAAAGCCAATGTGCTGCGCGCTCGGCGCGTTCCCGAACTGCGGCAACGTAATTCGGATCGTCGATGGATCCGGCGCCGCCCACGATGTTGACGTGTCCGATCTTGCGATCCTTGCGCTCACCCTTGCCGTACAGGTGGATCTTCGCGTCAGGCATCCGCGCGAACAGGTGATGGACGCGCTCGTCCATCGTCATCTCGGGCGCTTCCGGCGCACCGAGAACGTTTGCCATCACCGTGACCGGCGCGATCGGCGAGGTGTCGCCGAGCGGGTAGTCGAGAACTGCACGCAGATGCTGTTCGAACTGAGAGGTGCGTGCGCCGTCCATCGTCCAGTGACCGGAGTTGTGCGGGCGCATGGCCAGCTCGTTGACCACGAGAGTGCCGTCAGTCGTCTCGAAGAGTTCGACGGCCATCGAGCCGACAACACCGAGCTCGGACGCGATGCGCAACGCCAATTGTTCGGCTTCCTCTGCAACGGCACTCGAAAGGGCGGGAGCAGGTGCGATCACGACGGCGCACTGGCCGTTGCGCTGAACGGTCTCTACGACCGGCCACGTAGCGCCCTGGCCGAACGGCGACCGCGCGACCATGGCGGACAGTTCCCGACGCATCGAGACCATTTCCTCGACGATCAGCGGAACACCCTTGTTCAGCTGCTCGGTGACGATGGCTTCTGCTTCGTCCTGATCGTCGGTGATCCAGACGCCGCGGCCGTCGTAGCCTCCGCGTGTTGCCTTGATGACGAGCGGCCAACCGTGTTCGGAGCCGAAACGCACGACGTCTTCCGCCCACGTCACTTCGGCGTACGCGGGTACGGGTGCGCCCAGTTCGGCAAGTTTGCGACGCATGAGCAGTTTGTCCTGAGCGAAGATCAGAGCCTGCGGCGGCGGCTGAACGTTCACGCCTTCGGCAACAAGAACCTCGAGGTGCTCGGTCGGCACGTGCTCGTGGTCGAAGGTCAGTGCATTGGAACCGACCGCTGCACGGCGGAGAGCATCGAGGTCGGTGTGGCTGCCGAGCACGACGTCGGGGCTGACCTGAGCTGCCGGCTCGTCCGAAGTCCCGGAGAGCACTCGGAGCGTCTGGCCCAGGGCCACCGCCGCCTGGTGAGTCATCCTGGCCAACTGTCCGCCACCGATCATGGTGACGACGGGCATGGATGCTTTTGCCGGTCGAGGGGTGGTCGGGCGGGCGGGGATCTGCGCGGGATCGTTGTTGCCGGTCACGGCTCTCTATGTTGTCATGTGCCGCGTTCGCCCGTTCATTCAGCGTTCCCAATCTGTGATTCTGCTGATGAATCCGCGGCAAATTGGTGGTAACGCGGTTTCGTTTCGTAAACTCATCTGTTGTGCCATTTGTCGACGGGGTCATTGCCCGCATACCCCAACCGTTTCGTGACATCGCTCTGCGTCACAGCGAGCTGATCAAATTCGCGATCGTCGGCGGAACGACCTTCCTCATCGACTCGGGCATCTTCTACACACTCAAGCTGTCGATCCTCGAATCCAAGCCGATCACGGCCAAGATCATCGCCGGCGTCGTCGCGGTGATCGCGTCGTACATTCTCAACCGCGAGTGGTCGTTCAAGAACCGTGGTGGCCGTGAACCAGCGCACGAAGCTGCGCTGTTCTTCATCATCAGCGCCATCGGTGTCGTCATCAGCTTCATCCCGCTGTACATCTCCAGTTACGTCTTCAACCTGCGCGTACCCGAAGTCAGCCTGGCGACGGAGAACATCGCCGACTTCATCAGTGCATATGTCATCGGCAACCTGCTGCAGATGGCGTTCCGATTCTGGGCCTTCCGCAAGTTCGTGTTTCCCGACGAGAATCCGGAACCGCTCGAACTGTCCGACACCACAGGGTTGCCCGAAACCACAGCGTTATCCGAAACCACAGCGCCTGAGCCGGTAATTCCTGACGCCGAAGAGGAGCTCGGGCACTCCTGAGTTTTCCGTCTGCGCCGGCCTTTCGGTCAGCGCGGTTCGCGGCGCGGAACGACGTCCGCGGTCGGCGCCGTGTTGGCCACCGGCAGGAAGACGGCGAACAAGGCAGGCTTACGCCTCTGCAGTTCCAGTCGGCCCCCGTCGGCTTCGATCAGTGCACGTGCGAGCGCCAACCCGACGCCGGTGGACCCCGCCCCCGAAAATCCTCTGTCGAAGATGTGCGGCGCCAGATCGTTCTCCACACCGGAGCCTTCGTCGGTGACCTCGACGCACACCATCGAGTCACGGCGAGACGAACTGCGACCCGTACCGTCGATCAATCGCACCGACACCGTGCACGTGCCTTCACCGTGTTCGAACGAATTGTCGACCAGAACGGAAACAGCTTCACGCAGACGCGAACCTGTGGTCGCAGCCATCACCGTGCGATCGCCGCGTAGGCGCAGCCTGCGTCCCTCTCCGTCGAACTGAGCCTGCCAGTCGCGAGTCACCTGTTCCAGCTCGCCGACTACCGACACCAGACTCGCCGATGACCCACTGGTGCGCGACGAGCGAATCAGGTCGTCGATTCCGTCGGTGAGCCTGTCCACTTGCGCCATGGCTTCCTCGGCCTCGTTCACGACGTCAGGATCTTCGTGAACGGACAACTCGTCCAGGCGCAGCCGCACTGCAGTCAGTCGACTGCGCAGTTGATGCGAGACATCCGCAACCAGCGCGCGCTCTCGTTGCAGCCGCACCGAAATCTCCACGGTTGCCGCATCGAGGACGTCGGACACGCGGTCGAGTTCGGGGATGTCGTGCCGACGAGGATCCGGCCGGAAGTCGCCTTCGGCGAGGCGCGCCGCCCGGTCGGCCACATCCTGCAGCGGATCGGCAAGCCGACGCGCAGTGACCACAGCAACCACGGTGCCTGCCGTGATGGACAGAAGCACGAGCACGCCGACAGCCATCACCGCCTGCTTCTGCTGGGTGCGCAGGTTCTCCGACGGCACCTCGAGACGCAACGAGCCGGACGTTCCCATCGCGAGCGATTCGACGAGTGCGTTCTTGACCGTCGCCTCACCGACGTCGACGCGTGCGGCGCCGTCGACGACGGTCGGATACACGACGACGAGGCGCCCGTCGTTCGGGGTGAGAACCTTGAGCGAATCGGTGTTCAACGCACCTTCGACGAGTCCGTTCGTCCCCTCTTGCGCGATGACCTCAGCGGCCATCCGGTCGAGGCGCACCCGGAGATCACTTCGCGTCACGTCCTCCACCCAGAGCCACGCCGTGTAGATCAGCGGAACCCCCAGGAGCAACGCCGTCATGATCACGACAGCGAGAATCGACTGCAATATGCGACGCCGCATGCCGGCAGTTCCTGATTCTCGAGAAGTTAGTCGGTGTTGATTCGGAAACCGACACCGCGGACGGTGGCAATCCTGCGTTCCACGGCGGGGCCCTCGTCGCCGATCTTGCGGCGCAGCCACGACATGTGCATGTCGAGCGTCTTCGATCCACGAAGCTCGACGTCGCCCCACACCTCACGAAGGATCGTATCGCGCGAGACCACTTCCCCGGCGCGCTCGAGGAGGACCCGCAGAAGCTCGTATTCCTTGTTGGCCAAGGCGATTTCGGAGCCGTTGACGAGTACGCGTCGTGCCGCGGGCTCGAGCCTGATGCCACCGACCTCGACGATCGTGTCCTCGCGGCCACCGTGGCGACGCAGGAGTGCTCGCACACGTGCCATCAACTCGGCGAGACGAAACGGCTTGCTGACGTAGTCGTCGGCGCCCGCGTCCAACCCGACCACGAAGTCGACTTCGTCGGTCCTGGCGGTCAACATCAGCACGGCGAGCGAGGTGCGATGCGCACGAATCTGTCGGCAGACCTCGAGGCCGTCCATGCCCGGAAGGCCGAGATCGAGAATCAACAGGTCGAAATCACCTTCGAGCGCCTGCTGCAACGCAGCGGGTCCGGTCGGTTCGACCGTCACCGAATACCCTTCACGCCCCAAGGCGCGGGAAAGGGGTGCAGCAATGGCCTCGTCGTCTTCGGCTAGCAATACGGCAGTCACACGAACAGACTACGGACAACACGCCTTTGCACGTTGATTACCAGCCATTTCGATCATTCGGGTCGTCGTTTTCACCTGACGGCCACTGCGGTGCCTGCGATGGTGGCTGCTGCATGGAATCGAAAACCTGGTGATACAGCAGGGCGTGAACGTGCTCGACGTCAGGAATGTCGTCGAACTCGAGCGGATCGTCACTGGCAGATGCGATGACCAGAGTTCCGGTCTTGAGCATTCGATCGATCAGGCCGTGACGGAACTGAACATTGCTGATCCGTCCCATGGGAATGTCGATACCCGTGTGCGTGAGCACTCCGTGGCGGATGAGCACTCGCCGATCGGTGACGATGAAATGCGTGAACTTCCAAACCGTGAAGGGCGCAACCGACCGCCAGGCCACGACACCGAGCCAGATGATTCCGACGGCAATGGACGACACGGTGCGAGCCGTGCCGTCCAATCTCGTCTGTGCGAGGCCCAACAAGAACCCGGCGACGGCCGTCGCAAGCACGAACGTCAGCGCCGGAAGCACCAACATCTTCCAATGAGGATGGCGATGCAGTATCAGTTCCTCGTCCTGAGCGAGGGCGTCTTCGGGATATCCCATGACGGGAAGTCTGCCACCCCGCACCGACTTTCAGGCATACCGACTTTCAGGCACACCGACTTTCAGGCACACCCGCCTTCAGGGCAACGCTCAGGGCTGCGCGATCTTTCGCAGCACCAACGGGGTCACGACGATGATGATGCCGTACAGCACCATCCACACGCCGACCACGATGCGGAAGACGTCGAGCGAGAGTTCGGGCTGCAGAAGGACGATTGCACCCGCGACGATGCTGATGACTCCGAGCACGATCGACAGACCGCGATCGACGGTGTGCCCGGACGCCGCGTCGACCAGATCGAGAACGCCACGGAATACCCACCAGGCACCGATCACCAACGCGATCAGAACCACCGTCTGCAAAGGGCTACGGAGAACCAGGAATCCGAGGAGCACTGCCAACGCGCCGGAGATCGCGACGAGCGTGCGAGTTCCACCCGAAGCCGTCACGTCCGCGAACGAACGGATGATCTGGACGATTCCGAATCCGAACAGCTGGATCGCAATGACAACCGCGACCACGAACAGGGTGGCATCCGGCCACGCGAGTACCGCGATACCCAGTCCCAATGTGAGGACACCGAGCAGCACCGTCACGCCGGTGAGTACGCGGCGAGCGCTCTCGGCCGTCTCGGCTTCGGTCGGAACAACGATCGGTGTGGTCATGACGCCCCTAGGCAGCTCGGTAAATCCCGCAGTTGAGTGAAATGAAGGACGGACGGTTGGTTCGAAAACCGGTCCGGGCCAAAAATTAGCACTTTGGTGCCAGAAAATCCGGCAACGTTCACGATTCGGTGACCGGGGCGGCGCGAAGGTGCGTGATATCACCTGCTGCGACCGCAAAGGTCTCCCCATCTGTTCCCTCGATTTCGATGACGACGCGTCCGGAAGTGTCGACGTCGGTCGCGATACCGAACACCTCCTTGTCGCCCGGCAAGACCGCGCGGACTCGTTTGCCCAGCGTCCCGCAGCGCTGCCGGTATTCGGCAGCCAACACAGATGTATCCCATTTCGACGATTCCCAAGCACGGAATTGAATCGCCAATTCACGGGCGATTGCGCGAACGAGAGTGTCGCGGTCGACAGTCGATGCTTCTTCGATCAGCAGTGACGTAGCGGTCGGGACGGGCAGCTCCTCGACGCCGAGGCTCACGTTCAGCCCGATCCCCACCACCACCGCGGGATCGGGCGCCGTCCTCGCCACCTCGGCCAGAATGCCGGCGACCTTCTTGTCACCGATGAGAACGTCGTTCGGCCACTTGAGTTCTGCGGGCACTTCGGCCACGTTGCGCAGCGCGTCGACGACCGCGATTCCCGACAATAGCGGGAGCCAACCCATGTCCGCGAGATTCATTCCGGGCATCGACAGCAGAACCGACATCGAGATCTGCGCTTGCGGCGGACTCACCCACGTGCGCGAATGACGGCCACGGGCACTCGCCTGATATTCGGCGATCAGAACGTGACGGTCGGCATCCGGATCTGCCGCTCGCGCAAGGAGATCCGCGTTCGTCGAACCGGTCTCCTCGACAACGTCGAGGCGGTTCCAGAAAACGCGCGCGTCGTCGTTGTCACTGCGCACGAGTGCGCGTCGTAGGGCATTGCCGTCGAGGGGCGGTCGGTTCAAGTCGGTCCACATAGCCCCAGCCTATGACGACGGCGAGAATGTACTGGTCAGTAGCTTGAGCCTGCAAGACAGCGACAATCGGACCTGCCTTCGAAGCCCCCCACGCACTCTCGTTAAGCTCACGTCCATGACCACTGTCCAAGAGCCGAACGCGCCGGAGGCGGCGGCCGCACCCGATATCCACACGACCGCGGGAAAGCTCGCGGACCTGCGGAATCGCCAAGCCCAGGCGCAGGCACCGAGCGGCGAAGCCGCCATCGACAAGGTGCACGCCAAAGGCAAGCTGACCGCCCGCGAGCGCATCACCGCCCTCCTCGACGAGGGCTCCTTCGTCGAACTCGACGCACTGGCACGGCACCGAAGTGTGAACTTCGGTCTCGCTGACAACCGCCCGGTCGGCGACGGCGTCGTCACCGGTTACGGCACCATCGACGGCCGCGACGTCTGTGTCTTCTCACAGGACGCCACCGTTTTCGGCGGATCGCTCGGCGAAATCTACGGTGAGAAGATCGTCAAGGTCATGGACCTCGCGATCCGCACCGGACGGCCCCTCGTCGGCATCAACGAAGGTGCAGGCGCGCGCATTCAGGAAGGCGTCGTCTCGCTCGGCCTCTACGGCGAGATCTTCCACCGCAACGTCCAGGCCTCGGGTGTCATCCCCCAGATCTCACTGATCATGGGACCCGCCGCCGGCGGCCACGTGTACTCCCCCGCACTGACCGACTTCGTCGTGATGGTCGACGAGACCTCCCAGATGTTCGTCACCGGCCCCGACGTCATCAAGACGGTCACCGGTGAAGACGTCACGATGGAAGACCTCGGCGGCGCTCGCACCCACATGGTCAAGTCCGGCGTCGCCCACTACGTCGCTTCCGGCGAGCAGGACGCACTCGACTACGTCAAGGACCTGCTCAGCTACCTGCCGTCCAACAACCAGGCAGCAGCTCCCCGCGGCGAGATCACCGACCCCATCGTCGGTTCGATCGAAGACAGCCTGACCGCCGAGGACATCGAACTCGACACCCTCATCCCGGACTCGGCCAACCAGCCGTACGACATGCACGAGGTCATTCGTCGCATCCTCGACGACGACGAGTTCCTCGAGGTCCAGGCCGAGCGCGCGATGAACATCATCGTCGGTTTCGGTCGCGTCGACGGACGCTCGGTCGGCATCGTCGCCAACCAGCCCACCCAGTTCGCGGGCTGCCTCGACATCGACGCCTCGGAGAAGGCCGCTCGCTTCGTGCGTACCTGCGACGCGTTCAACGTCCCGATCATCACCCTCGTCGACGTTCCCGGCTTCCTCCCCGGAACCGAGCAGGAATACAACGGCATCATCCGCCGCGGCGCGAAGCTCCTCTACGCATACGGAGAAGCAACGGTCGGCAAAATCACGGTCATCACCCGCAAGGCGTACGGCGGAGCGTACGACGTCATGGGCTCCAAGCACATGGGCGCCGATGTGAACCTGGCATGGCCGACCGCTCAGATCGCCGTCATGGGTGCATCCGGAGCAGTCGGATTCGTCTACCGCAAGCAGCTTCTCGAAGCCGCGAAGAACGGCGAAGACGTCGATGCATTGCGCCTCAAGCTGCAGAACGAGTACGAGGACACCCTCGTCAACCCGTACGTCGCCGCTGAGCGCGGATACGTCGACGCTGTCATTCCTCCGTCGCACACCCGCGGGCAGATCGTTTCCGCATTGCGACTGCTCGAGCGCAAGGCCGTTTCCCTTCCGCCCAAGAAGCATGGGAACATTCCCCTATGACCGCAACCACCGAGGACATTCTCAGCGAAGATGTCGCACTGGCGGAGACTGCACCGACCAACGGTGCGGTCGTCGAGGGAACCGCGACGGATGCTTCGCTCACGGAGCTGACCGAGACGTCGACCTCCGACGCGTCGGTCATCAAGATCGTCAAGGGTTCGCCCACCGACGTCGAGATCGCGGCACTGGTCAGCGTGCTTGCTGCGGCTGCCGGCAGCGGTCAAGCTCCCGAGTCGAACGTTCCCGCGGAGACCTGGGGCGATCCGACTCAGTTCCACCGCACGCGTGCGCCGTTCTCGCCGTACGCGTACCTGAACCCCGCGATCCGTCGCAGCTGACGATCACTCTGCTGACGTGACTCAACTGGTTCTAGCTTCAGCGTCCCCGGCTCGCCTCGCAGTTCTGCGGGCGGCCGGGGTTTCGCCGCTTGTGCGTGTCTCCGGCGTCGACGAGGACAAGATCGCCGACAACCTCGGACCCGACGCCGCCCCCGAAAAAGTCGTGACGGTGCTGGCGGAGGCCAAGGCCGCCGAAATCGTCTCCGGCCTCGCCGCCGACAATCTCACCGACGTAGTCGTTGTCGGGTGCGATTCGATGCTCCTGATCGACGGGCAACTTCAAGGCAAGCCGGGCAGCGTCGATATCGCCCGAAAGCGATGGGCCGCAATGGCCGGACGCAGCGCCACTCTCTTGACCGGGCACTGTGTCCTACGCGTCGCCGACGGCCGCATCGTCCGCATGGCCTCGGATCACAGCGCAACAGTGGTTCATTTCGCGCAACCGTCCACCGAGGATCTCGAGGCATACCTGGCAACGGGCGAGCCGCTCCAAGTCGCCGGAGCATTCACGCTCGACAGTCTCGGCGGCTGGTTCGTGGAGAGGATCGAGGGTGATCCCTCGAGTGTCATCGGTATCGGATTACCTTTGGTACGAACACTTCTCGAGCGTGTCGGGGTTTCCGTCTCGGATCTCTGGCGCACGCAGAGCATCTTCTGACGCGTTTTCTCCAAGCACGTTTTCTCCAAGCACCACTGACCAGCCCCGCATCGGGTCCATGCCGATGCGAAGCTGGTCGTTTTTGTTGTCACCGAAAAGGTTTGACCCTTCAGGTTTTGAAGGTGGTGTTCGCCGGCCTCGGTTGCTGCTGCGGGTCGATCGAGGGCGGCGGAATGAACCACGGTTTGTTGTCGACACCGATACGGATATCCCATTTCCCGACGAACCCTGATTTCCGGTGCATCAACCGGTGGTGCGAACGGCACAGCAGGACCAGGTTGTTCATCACCGTCGGGCCGCCGTTCGCCCAGTGCCGGATATGGTGCGCATCGGTCCACGCCGGTACACATGTGCAACCCGGGAACGCACAGCCTCTGTCTCGGGCAATCAACGCCACTCGCTGTTCGGCGGTGACCAACCTCTTCCCTGGTTTCGCATCGAGCGGCGCGCCGTGATCGTCGAGCAGGACGGTGGAGAGGAAACAATCACACCCGAGAAGCCTGGTCTGCGACACCGACAGCGGTCCCAGCCAGGGCATGTGCCCGACATCAAGATCGGACAGCTCCAGTGAGCCGTCATCACCCGAATCCGAAGACTGTGCGGCACAATCCCGATGCTCAGCCAAATCACGAGCATTGATGTGCACGTTCACATGCGGACGCTGACCACCATCGGTACCGGTCTTGGCGCAATCGAGATAACGCCGGATCAGTTCGGTGAACCCATCCGCAGTCCGCTTCGCCGCCGACCGAGCATCGGGAGTCCCGTCCGGTGCCGGGGTCGGCATCGTCAGATTCGACAACGCCGACAGCAACATTTCCCCGGTGAGGGCATCGAAATCCCCACGCACCACCACCCGACCATTGAGCGTCGACGCGATCCGCAACTCATTGAGATCGACATCTTCAGCGGGCGGAATCTCATCCGATTCGAACAACCGCTCCAACGTCGCGATCACGTTCCGCACCTTCGTGGTCGTGGCCTCCACACCCGACGCAGCAGCGAGCAACAAATCGATACAGCGAGGGAGCGCCTCCTCCGGCATCCCCTTCGGCGGTGACTCACAGAACGCCACGATCAACACAGCATGATCGAACGAGCAATCCCCGCCATCGAACCGAGCAGCCACCGCCGGAAACGGCCGCAAAGCCGCACCCAACGCGGCGATCTTCTTCCCGTCCCGAACCTGCAGCATCGTGTTAGCCGCCAACCAGGACCCCACCCCGCGGCTCGCAATCACCTGATCATCCGGCCGCAACGACAACTCGTCCACCACAGACACACGAACCGCCTCGAGGCGCAGAATCTCCGCACTCGCCTCGACAGCAGCAGCACGCAACTCCGCAGCAGACAACTGCCACAACCGTCCGCGTAACCCCACCGCAGAACCAGACACCACGTCCGACAACAAGACACTCATTGAATCCCCCGATCCCCTGCACACAGGGTAGTCGAACACCTGTTCGAGTCAAGGGCAATTTTCAGACCGGCGAATTGACCCGCGGCAGAGCAGTCGACGCCAATCCGATACCGAGCGCAATTGCTGCGATGATCGCGAGCACACGGCGCTGCGCTTCGAGAAATGCTTCGCCGGCCGCCGCGCGAGTCGATGCGTACGCGGCATCAACTGCCACCTGAACGGATTGACCCCCGGCACCGGCGGAGCCGTCCCGGCGACATTCCGGCGCCACCTCCATCGGTGTTCCGGATGCCAATTGGCTTGTCGCGCAATCGACATAGGCCTTTTCGGCGATGTCGATCAGGCCGGGACCAACGCCGGCAGCTTCAAGGTTCGCAACGTACTCGGGTCGCTCCCCCTGCACTGCTTGCGGAGCTTGCCCCGCGACGAGCGAGAAGAACACCACTCCGATCAAGGCCAGTCCGATGGAGCTGCCAACCTGCTGAACGGTAGGAAGCAGTCCCGACACCGAACCCGCGTGCGCGGGTTCGACCGTCGCAAGGATCGCGGTTTGCAGTGGTGCCACGAACAGTCCGAGACCTGCGCCCCCGAGAAGCAGCGGACCGGCGAGCGCGAGCCAGCGTGGATCGGTTCCTTCGCGTTCGAGGATGATCGACAGCGCGATCAGCGAGCCGGCAAAGACGACCATCCCCAGGATCAGAACACGGTTTCCGAGCATCCGGTACACCGCCGATGAGAGAACCGCCGCCACGCCCATTCCGACGGCCCACGGCAGCGTCATGACGCCCGCTCGCAATGCGGAGAACCCGAAGCCGAACTGAAGGGTGAGACTGATGGTGAAGATCAAGGAAGTCAGGGTTCCGAAGAAAACGAACGCAAGAACCGCGCCGATTGTGAAGGCTCGGTCGCGGAAAAGCTCGAGACGAAGGACCGGATCGCCGCCTCGTTTCGCCAAACGCGATTCGTAGAGCACAAACGCCACTGCCACCGGCGCCGACATCGCGAGCATTACGACAAGACCTGTGGGCCATCCGCGCGCCCTTCCCTCGGCCAGGGGAAGGATCAGCAGGAACAGCGCCAGTGATGACAGTGCGGCGCCGATGAGGTCCAGTGAGCGCACATGCTCAGCGCGAGCATCGACGAGATGGAAATATCCGAGAATCAAGGCGGCGATGCCGATCGGGATGTTGACGAAGAAGATCAGGCGCCAGCCCCAGTCGAACAGATTCCACTCGATCAGCAGCCCGCCGATCAGAGGCCCGCTGACCGTTGCGAGCCCGATGGTCGCACCGTAGATCCCGAAGACTCGCGGATGCCTGGCCTTCGGAAACAGACCCGAGATGATGGCGAACGTCTGGGCGGACATCGAACCGGCCGCCAATCCTTGCAGACCCCGGAAGACGATCAACATCGTCGCGCTCTGCGCGAGCCCGCACAGCAACGAGGCAACCACGAATATGGACAGGGCGGTCAGAAAAACAACTCTACGGCCGAACAGGTCCCCCAGCCGCGCTGCAGTGATCAACGAACACGCGAAAGCCAGGATGTACACGCTGACCATGAGCAACTGCGCCGATACGCCTGCTTGAAGATCGACGGCGATACTCGGAAGCGCGACGTTGACGATGGTCGCGTCGAGCAATTGCATGAATGCCGCCGCCAGACTCGTCGCCAACCCGAGCCAGGGCGTCAGAGAACCAGCTCGCCGCCCGCCCTTGTGGTCGGCGCCGACAGCGTCACCTAAAGGGTCCGGAAGCACCGAATGATCCTAATCGAACACAACGCTTCTAGAACCTGTTCTTGTTTAGATTGTAGTATTTCGGACAATTCAGTCCCCCAGATGGGATAGTTCGTCGTCTGCCCATTTTCAGAGCAGGCTTCTCGACGACACACGCAGGAGTTCTACTCGATGGATCTGAACTTGATCACCCATTGGCACCCGCTTCCTGGGCGGGTAATCGAATGGGGCGTCACGCATGCTTCCGCTCAACGAGCCGCCGAAGCCGAGATCGACCGAGAACTACCCCCGACCACGATGCAGGATCGCCACCTGCGACGCGCCCGCGTCACCGCGGAGAAGGGCGATCCGCAGTCTCCGTGGATCGGTATCGCCTTCGATTTTGCAGGAACACTGGACCGCGACGCCATGACGCGAGCCCTTCAGCGCTACATCCGTCGCCACGACACGCTGCACAGCTGGTTCTCGTTCGACGAAGCAACCACCGACGCTGCGGACACCTCGTTCGAGGTCCGTCGACACGTGGTGCCGGTCGAAAGCATCGAACTCGAGTACCGCGTGGGCGACGACGTCTCCGAATCCGAGGCGATCCGCGCGCTCGTCGCGACCAAGTTCGCCACCGAAACCAGCGCGCTGCAGTGGCCGGCCTTCGTGTTCGGTGCCGTCGAGCACCACCATGCCGACCTCGAAGCCGATCCGAGCTTCACCCTGTTCCATGCAGTCGACCACGCCCATTCGGACATGAACTCGATGGTGCTGATGTACGCAGAATTGCGTCAGCTCTACGCCGCGGAAACGACCGGGTCGCATCCCGAGCTCGGGCCGGCCGGAAGTTACGCACAGTTCGGTCGCGTCGAACGCGAGCGAACAACCGAACTGACGATGCAGTCACCCGAAGTGCACCAGTGGCTCGGTTACCTCATGCGCAGCGGCGGCTCGTTCCCCGGATTTCCGCTCCCGCTCGGGGCCGAAGACGCGCCCAAACCGGCTATCGGTTCACGCTTCGACCTGGCCGACGATATCGAGTGCGAGAAGTTCGGTGCGGTTTGTAAAGCCAACGGCGCCAACTTCATCGGCGGAATGTTCACCGCGCTCGCGATTGCGGAATTCGAACTCGCCGGACGCGACAAGTACATCGCCCTCTCGCCGGTCAGCACACGAACCGAGGCCGACTCGTTTGCGCAGGGCTGGTACATCAACCTGATCCCGGTCGGCATCGACGTCGACGACAAGCGACGCTTCACCGAGTTGGCAAAGCTCGGGCAGCAGGGGTACCACGACGGCAAGGCACTCCTCGATGTCTCTGTGCAGCAGGTCATCGATCTGGTTCTGTCGAGCTTGGCCGAGTCGGATTCCGCACCCGGCGGACTGTCGAAGACGCTCACCCCGCCGCCGATCGTCTCGTACATCGACGGCCGACGCATGCCGGATCCATACAGTTACGCCGAGACGAAGGCAACGGGAATCGTCGGCGGCAAAGAGACTCAGATCGCGTCGATGTGGATCAACCGGATGCACACCGGAACCTGGATCGCCGTGTCTCACCCCGACACCCCCATTGCCCACGAATCGGCCACCCGCTTCGCCGAGCATGTCTCGAAGATCATCAAAACTGTTGCAGCTCAAGGCGACTACTCGTTCGTGGCACCAGAGGGAGTGGCCTGATGCATGTCACCTCGATCGATCGATACGGACTCGACCCCGGAATCGTCACCGAATGGTCGCTCCAGCCCGCGGACGGCGCCGTCACCGAGTCGGAAGTACCACCGTCGTACAACCAGCATTTTCACCTCGAGACTGCGCGAACACACGGCATGGGCCGGAGTGTGTGGATGGCAGCCGCATTCGACCTTCCCGGAGAACTGAATCGGCCTGCACTCGATCTCGCGCTGCGCCTGTTCATCAGTCGCCATGACACTCTGCACACAGGATTCGAGGTGGGCGAGTTCACCACCACCCGAATGGGACTCGATCCAGACGGCACACACATCGAGACTTCGGAACCTCTGAAATTCGATTCGACCGAAGACCTCCGAGCGCATCTCAAGAAGCGATTCACGACGGTATGCGATCCACTGACCTTCCCTGCATACACGTTTGCCACGGTCGAACGCGAAGAGCATTACACGGTCCTGAGCGCGTTCGATCACACACTCGTCGACGGCTACTCGTTGGTCATCGCTCTCGGGGAACTGCGACAGATCTACGAGGGACTGATCGCCCTACCCGACCTGACCGACCACGAGGCCGTCGACGCAGTGATGAGCCGACTGGGTGACCCGGGAAGTTTCGTGCGGTACTGCGAACTGGAGGCAGACGCTCTGCTTCCCGTCGACAACGACCCTCGAATCCGAGAGTGGGCAAGGTTCTACGAGATCTGCGGTGGCACATCACCGAGTTTCCCCTTGGATCTCGGCGTCGAGGGCGGAAAGCCCGCGCCGCAGGGCGCCGATGTGCGCGTGCTGCTCGACGAGGAATTGACTGCGACGTTCGACGAGATCTGCCTATCCGCCGGCGGTAGCGTGTTCACCGGAATCCTCACTGCGATGGGACTTTCCGTCCACTCGTACACCGGCCAGTCGACGCTTCCGCTGCAATTTCCGCTTCACATTCGCAAAGATCCGCGGTGGGCCGACGCGATCGGCTGGCTCACCACCAGCGCGCCGATCACGGTCCAGATCACTCCCGACGCGGATTTCGGTGCATCCCTTGCACATACGCACGCGTCGTTCCGAGTTGCGTTGACGCTCGAGGGCGTCACCATGGCCCAGGTTCGAGATGCTTTGGGCGACAAGATTCGACGCACGCGCACCGACGTCTTCATGGTGTCGTACATCGATTACCGCAAACTACCCGGCACAGACGATCATGATCTCCTCAACGCCCATCACATCAGCAATGTGACGGTCGCCGACGATGCCCAGTTCTGGATTTCGCGAACGAACCGTGGTCTCTCGCTGCGTTCACGCTTTCCCGATACCGAGACGGCAAACGAAACCATGGTGAATTTCCTCACCGAACTCGACCGGATTCTGAGAGAAGTCTGCGCCCGGGGCGTGACGCCGATCGGAAGTGTCACCGAACAATTGAGAGATTCGAGCGTCGGAGCAGGAACACCGAGGATTTAGGGTCGGCAACGGGCACGAGCAGGCAGAACCTGCTTCCGGGCGTCTCACCTTGCGCACAGCGCATAGAATCGATCAAGTCCGTGTTCGAACCGAACGATTCGTCTTCAGGAGTACGCCCGTGCCCGTTGCCCCCGATCCCTCAACCGCGTTTGCCGAGTTCGCGCATCCCGACCGGTTGGTCTCGACGGAATGGCTCTCGGCGAATCTCGGTGCGCCGGGCCTCAAGGTTGTCGAATCCGACGAAGACGTGTTGTTGTACGACGTCGGCCACATCCCCGGAGCCGTGAAGATCGACTGGCATCTCGACCTCAACGATCCGGTCACCCGCGACTACATCGACGGTGCGAAGTTCGCAGAGTTGATGAACCGCAAGGGCATCGGCCGCGACGACACCGTGGTCATCTACGGCGACAAGAGCAACTGGTGGGCGGCCTACGCACTGTGGGTCTTCACTCTTTTCGGCCACGAGGACGTCCGTCTTCTCGACGGTGGCCGCGATGCGTGGATCGCCGAGAACCGCGACACCGCTTTCGACGTTCCCGACATCACGTCGACCGATTACCCGGTCGTCGAGCGCAACGACGCTCCCATCCGCGCATTCAAGGACGACGTTCTCGCGCACTTGGGCGACGGGCCGCTCATCGACGTGCGATCTCCGCAGGAGTACACCGGCGAGCGCACCCACATGCCCGACTACCCCGAAGAGGGTGCGTTGCGTGGTGGACACATTCCCAGCGCGCTCAGCATCCCGTGGGCGAAGGCAGCGGCACCGGACAGCCGCTTCCGCACCCGTACCGAACTCGGCGAGATCTACGGCGACCTGTCGGCCGACGACAACATCGTCGCGTACTGCCGCATCGGTGAGCGTTCCAGTCACACCTGGTTCGTGTTGACTCATCTTCTCGGCTACCCGAACGTTCGTAACTACGACGGTTCGTGGACCGAGTGGGGCAATGCCGTGCGCGTCCCGATCGTCCAGGGCGAAGAGCCCGGCGCCGTTCCGTCCTCTGTATCGGCGTCATGAGCGCTCTTCCTTCGGCTCTGGCCGAGATCGTCGACGACTTTGCGGCCGTCGGCGCCTCGGACAAGCTCACCCTTCTTCTCGAGTTCAGCCGAGAGCTGCCGCCGTTGCCGGCGGAGCTCGAGCAGAGCGCGATGGAGCCGGTCCCCGAATGTCAGTCGCCGCTCTTCCTCTCGGTCGACGATTCGGATCGCGACAACGTCCGTCTGTACTTCAGCGCTCCCCCCGAGGCTCCCACGACGCGTGGTTTCGCATCGATCCTCGCGCAGGGGCTCGACGGCCACAGCGCCGACGAGATCCTCGGTGTACCCGACGACTTCTATTCGGCGCTCGGTCTCGCAGAAGCCGTGAGCCCGCTCCGTCTGCGCGGAATGTCGGCCATGCTCGCGCGCATCAAGCGGCACTTGCGGGGCTGAAAACATGGAGTTCACCGAACTGGCCGACTATGCGATTCCGGCCGGCGCACTCGTCGAATGGTTGCCGTGCGCAACCGGGCCCTGGGTTCCGGATCCGCGGCCCGTCTCCTACATTCACGAGGCACATCTCAACCGTTCCGCTGCAGGCGCAGGCGACAAGTCTTGGCTGGGAACAGCTTTCGAGATTTCCGGCCCGCTCGACGTCGATGCGTTCCGAGTCGCTCTCGGCCGGTGGATCGACCGTCACGAAGTTCTGCGCTCGCATACCGTCCTCGAACCCTCGAGCGGCGAGATCACCCGGCACACGGTCCCGCTCGGCGGAATCGACATCGGGGTCGTCAGCCACGGCTACGACGCGTCCAGCCAGGACAACTTCGACCACCTTCACCGCCTGTTCGACGATTACGCGTCCCCGCACAGTTGGCCGTCGTACGTCTTCGCGACGTTGACGCCCCGCGGTGGCGACGGTCCGTTCACCGTGTTCTTCGCGGCGGACCACTCGATCATCGACGGGTTCTCGATCGTGCTGGTCGCTCACGAGATCGCAGCTCTGTACCGCGAGGCCTCGACCGGTAGTGCTGCAAATCTGTTTCCGGTGGGCAGCTACGTCGATTTCGGTGCCGTCGAACGCGAGCAGATGGCCGACATGGAAGCCGAGAAGGCTGCGGTCGAGATCTGGCGAAAGGCTCTCGGCACGGACGGTCTACCCCAGTTCCCGCTACCGATCGGTGACCGTGGAACCGATTCTCAGAACGGCCTGTCGACCTGGCTGCTCGACGCCGACCAGTCCAAGGCCTTCAGTTCGACGTGTGCAGCCACCGGCGTGGGGTACTTCGCCGGACTTCTCGGCGGACTTGCCGCTGTAGGTCGCGAAGTCGCCGGATCCGATCGATTCGAGGTCGTGACGCCGGTTCACACCCGCAGCGCTCAGGAGTGGGCGGGTGCGCTCGGCTGGTTCGTCGGACTGTGCCCGGTCGAGTTCGCCGTTGGATCGGACTGTTCGTTCGGCGACCTCGCGACACGCGCCGCCGAATCCATCGCTTCGGTCAAGCCTGCCGCAGCTGTCCCGTTCGATCGGATCGGTGAGCACCTCGAAACCCCGATCCGACCGCGATTCGTCGTGTCCTACATGGACGTTCGCTTCGTGCCCGAAGCCGCACAGTGGCCCGAATGGAACGCCAGAGCACTTCGAAGCAAGGCATATACGCACGACGTCTACATCTGGATCAACCGCACACCCCAGGGACTCAACCTCGCGGTCAGGTACCCAGGCAACGAGACGGCGAACGCCGCGGTTCACGCCTACGTGGCCGCACTGCGCCGGACCATCGAAGAAATCGTCACCGAACCGGACGCCGCCGCCTCCGACAGCTACTCATCGGTAGTTTTCGAAACCGTTTCCTAAGCCGGAGTGGGCTTTAGCGATCCGGTTACAACCAGCGCCGAAGCGATGCATACACTCCGAAGTGATGCCAATCCCCCGATGGTGAAATCCCAGAGGAATACACCGCGGAGACAGACTATGCGAACCACAGGAGGCTCAGTGCCCAGTCATGCCAGCGCGCACATTACGAAGGTGCTTGTCGCGAACCGCGGTGAAATCGCGGTACGGGTCATCCGGGCGGCCAAGGATGCCGGCTACGGCAGCGTTGCCGTTTACGCCGAGCCCGATGCAGACGCGCAGTTCGTGAAGCTCGCAGACGAGGCATTTGCCCTCGGTGGACAGACGTCCGCCGAGTCCTACCTCGTGTTCGACAAGATCCTCGACGCAGCCAAGAAGTCCGGCGCCGACGCCATCCACCCCGGCTACGGTTTCCTCTCCGAGAACGCCGACTTCGCCCAGGCCGTCATCGACGCGAACCTCATCTGGATCGGTCCGTCACCGCAGTCCATCCGCGACCTCGGCGACAAGGTCACAGCACGCCATATCGCAGAACGCGCGAAGGCGCCGATGGCAGCCGGCACCAAGGATCCCGTCAAGGGCGCCGACGAGGTCGTCGCATTCGCCAAGGAATACGGCGTCCCGGTTGCGATCAAGGCTGCCTTCGGTGGCGGTGGACGCGGCATGAAGGTCGCCCAGACCATCGAGGAAATCCCCGAGCTGTTCGAGTCGGCCACCCGTGAGGCCATCGCAGCCTTCGGTCGCGGCGAGTGCTTCGTCGAGCAGTACCTGGACAAGGCCCGCCACGTCGAGGCTCAGGTCATCGCCGACCAGCACGGCAACGTCGTCGTCGCCGGTACCCGCGACTGCTCGCTGCAGCGTCGCTTCCAGAAGCTCGTCGAAGAGGCTCCCGCTCCCTTCCTGACGGACGACCAGCGTGCACGCATCCACGCATCCGCCAAGGCCATCTGCAAGGAAGCCGGCTACTACGGCGCCGGAACGGTCGAGTACCTGGTTCAGGGCGACACCATCTCCTTCCTCGAGGTCAACACCCGCCTGCAGGTCGAGCACCCCGTCACGGAAGAGACCGCGGGCATCGACCTCGTGCGTCAGCAGTTCCTCATCGCCAACGGCGAAGAACTCTCCATCAAGGAAGATCCCACCCCGCGTGGACACTCCTTCGAGTTCCGCATCAACGGCGAAGACGCCGGCCGCGGCTTCATGCCTGCCCCCGGCCCGGTCTCCGTCTACCGTGAGCCCACGGGCCCCGGCGTTCGCGTCGATTCCGGTGTCGTTGCCGGCGACGTCATCGGCGGACAGTTCGACTCCATGCTCGCCAAGCTCATCGTCACCGGCGCCACCCGCGAAGAAGCCCTCCAGCGGGCATCGCGCGCTCTGGCCGAGTTCGAGATCGACGGCCTCGCGACCGTTCTCCCGTTCCACCGCCACATCGTCGAGAACCCGGCGTTCATCGGTGACGGCGAGAAGTTCGACATCTACACCAAGTGGATCGAAACCGACTGGGTCAACCCCATCGAGCCGTACGCAGGCGCCGGTGCTCCCGTAGACGACGAGGACGAGGCTCTGCCGCGTCAGAACGTCGTCGTCGAGGTCGGTGGACGTCGCGTCGAGGTTTCCCTCCCGGGCCAGTTCTCGCTCGGCAACGGCGGCGGCGCTGCCTCCGGTGCGATCCGCAAGAAGCCGAAGGCGCGCAAGCGCGGCGGCGCCGGCGGAGGTGCAGCATCGGGTGACGCTGTCACGGCTCCGATGCAGGGCACCGTCGTCAAGGTTGCAGTGACCGAAGGCCAGGAAGTCGCAGAAGGCGATCTGATCGCCGTTCTCGAAGCCATGAAGATGGAAAACCCCGTCAACGCCCACAAGGCCGGTGTCGTCACCGGACTCTCCGTCGAGCCGGGTGCAGCAATCACGCAGGGAACGGTTCTCGCAGAACTGAAGTAGGGCCTCCGGCCCCGTGCGCCTTTCCGGTAGTCCCCACTACCGGAGAGGCGCACAGTCGTTTGAGTAGGCTGTAACGATGGCTGACGTCCCCGACATTCGCATCGGCACTGCAGAACGCGAGCAGGCACTCGATCTCCTGAGCGAGCACTTCGCCGCAGGCCGCCTCACCGTCACCGAGTTCGACGAGAGAAGCGGAATCGTCAGTGCCGCAACAACTCGCAGTGAACTCGTTCCGGTGTTCGCCGATCTTCCGGGCAACTACCAAGCCCCCGGCACCGCTCCCCTGTCGATGGTGACGCCTCCCGACGCACCGGCGGAGCGAGGCTTCAACCCCGACTGGTCCGGTCGCGTCATGGCCGTCGTCCCGATTCTCGCGGTGATCCTGTTCTTCGTCACCGGCACCTGGTTGTGGTTCCTCGCGATTCCCCTGGCCGGTGCACTGCTGTTCGGTACCGACCGGGAACGCAAAGCCAAGCGCCGCCGCGAGCGGGACTCCGACTGATGGAGCCGATCGAGATCAACGCAGGCGGCTGGTATCTACGCGCACTACGCGCAGACGAGCGTGTGGACGACCGCCCCGCCCTTGCCGATGGTGGTATCACCGACCCCGATTACGTGAGTCAGCGAAGCGCTCAGTGGCACGAAAACAGCGTCTACTCCTGGGCAGTGTGCCAACCCAACACCGGTGAGCTTCTCGCCGAGGTCGTTCTGACGCCTCTCGACTCCACCGCCCTGCTCACCGGCTGGGCCCGCGACGGGCACACCGAGGCGCTCACGACGGCCGCCGACGCCGTCACCAGATTCGCCGAAGGTGCACTCGGACTCGTCGTCGTCGAGGGGCAGACGAATTGAAGAACAACCGATACTGGCCGTTGGCGATCGCCGTGGTCATTGCCCTGATCATGCTCTTCTCCCCGGGTTCCACCGTGCCCTCGAGCCCGGAGAACACCGACAAGATCACTCACACGCTGATGTTCGCGGTATTGGCGATCACCTCGTTGCACGCGCGGATCCCGGTGTGGCTCACGGCTGTGTGGTTGTTGATCTTTGCCGCGACGTCCGAGGTTCTTCAAGCAGCGCTGCCCATTTCGCGTTCCGGTTCGATCTGGGACGGCAGCGCCGACCTGCTCGGCATCGCCATCGGGATCGGTATCGTCAGCCTCTTGACGAGGCGACGAACTTCCCGCCGAGACGAGCCGAGCAGGTCCTGATCAGCTGAGCAGGTTGCTCCGCAATTGGTCCTGGGTCGACGCGTCGATCTTCAAGCCGTCGGTGAAGTAGGCCTCGATGGATCCGTGTACCTGCGCGAGCTCTGCCATCGACGCCTCCAGGTACTCGCGCCTGACACCGAGGACACCCTCGAGCAGGGTCGGGTCGATCCCCTTGGCCTCGAATCGCTCGAGGAGCGGCGCGAACATCGGCAACAAAATCTTGTTGGTTTCGAGGTAGTCCGCGAAGACCGCGTCCTCGGAGGCACCCAGGAACAGCAGTAACGCGGCCGCTGCCCAACCCGTGCGATCCTTGCCCGTGGTGCAGTGAATGAGTGCCGGCGAGCTGGGCGGCTGCGCCAAGTCGACGAACAGTTGCCGGTACGACGCGACCGCACTCGGCAAGGTCACGAAATCGCGGTAACTTCCCTGAAAGTACTCGAGCGCCTGGCCGCTGCCCAACGCTTCGGCAGCAAACGCCGGGTCGGCGATCATCTGCTGCATCTGAGCCGGAATGGCGCGATACTGCTTGTCCGCCAATACGTCCAGGCCGATTTCTCGGATACCGTCCGGCGTCAGATCCGGTGCCGTCTCGCGTTCGGATTCGGTGCGCAGATCGTAGATCGTGACGATGCCCAGATCGGCGAGGGTCTGTGCGCCGTCCGCACTGAGCGATGCCAGATCGGTGGAACGAAACACGCTCCCGGTGCGGACGGTGCCACCGAAGCTCGATTCGGGGCCACCGATGTCTCGGAGGTTCGCCAGGGACGGTACGACGGAAGACAGCTTCGGAGTATCGGTCATACCTGAGAATGTATCGGTCGCCGAGAAACCGTGATCGGGGAAGAGCAGCCGGAGAAATAAGATCGAGACACATCATCTCCCGTAATTGCTGCGCTACAGATCCGTAACATGCTCAAGTAATCCTGTGGACATGCCTACAACGAATTCCAGTGGTCTCGGAGCCTTCGATGCGCTCGGTGACCACCAGGCAGTCGCGGCGCTGCTCGAGTGTTGCCATTCCGCCGTGTGGGCACAGGAAATCGCCTCGTCTCGCCCGTTCGCCGATCTGGAAGCTCTGTTCGACAAAGCAGATGCGGTGCTGGCCGAGCTTCCCGAGTCCGAGATCGACGACGCTCTCTCCGGCCACCCACGAATCGGTGAGCGAAGCGAGAGCGCGGCCTCTACCCGTGAACAGTCGGGAGTCTCGTCGGCGACAGAAGACGTACTCGCGGAACTTCGACGGAAGAACGCCGAGTACGAAGAGACATTCGGCCATGTTTACCTGGTCTGCGCGTCGGGGAAATCTGGAACGGAGCTCCTCGACATCCTTCGAGGTCGTCTCCGAAACGACCCGGCGACCGAGCGTTCCGTGCTTCGAACCGAATTGGCCGCCATCAATCGGATCAGACTCGCCCGTCTGATCGATGCACTCGCCGGAGGCACAGCATGAGCAAGACCCTCAGCACGCACGTTCTCGACGCGACGACGGGCAACCCCGCGGCGGGGATTCGCGTCGAACTTCGTGATCGAGACGGCGCCTCCGTCACCACTGCGGAGACCGACTCCGACGGCCGCATCCCCGAACTTGCTCCCGGTGGCCTGACCGCCGGTCACTACACCCTGACTTTCGACACCGGAACGTATTTCGAGACCAACGGACAAGAAAACTTCTACCCGGAAGTGACAGTGACCTTCCGGGTGGACGACACGGCACGGGGCTATCACGTCCCACTGTTGCTGTCTCCCTTTGCTTATTCCACCTATCGCGGGAGCTGAACACGTGACTACCGAAAACATCACGACCGGCAACATCACAACCGGCAGTACGAACACCGAACGGTTGAGCGGATCGATCGAACTATCGGGTCACCAGTACGGCAAAGCGGAAAATCGAGTAGTCCGAATCTATCGAGACACCCCCCGTCACGAAATTCACGACATCAACGTCTCCACCTGCCTGCGTGGAGATTTCGCCGACGCGTACCTCACCGGTGATCAATCGAAGGTTCTGCCGACCGACACGCAGAAACAAACGGCCTACTCCTACGCCAAGGAAAAGGGTCTGATCTCGATCGAGACGTACGGACTCGAACTCGCCCGTCATTTCGTCGACGACATCGAACCGGTCAGTGGCGCGCGGATCGAGATCGAGGAATACGCCTGGGAGCGTGCGATTGTCGACGGCAGCGAGCACGACTACACCTGGATTCGGAAGGGTCAGGAAGTTCGGACGGCGTCGATCACCATCTCCGATACCGGGACATGGGTGATCGGCGGCTTGAAGGACCTGGTGATCCTCAAATCGACCGGTAGTGAGTTCTCCGGTTTTCTCGAAGATCCGTACACCGTTCTCGAGCCGACCGACGACCGCGTCATGGCGACGACGTTGGTCGCCCAGTGGCGATTCGTCACCACCGACGTCGACTGGGAATCGGTCTACGCGGGCATCAAGGCACAGATCGTCAAGCAGTTCGCACAGGTACATTCACTTGCCCTGCAGCAGACGCTCTTCCACATCGGCAAGGCAATCCTCGAGGAATTCCCGATCATCGCGGAGGTTCGACTGTCCGCACCCAACAAGCATCATTTCGAATATGCACTCGGCCGCTTCGGAGTGGAGAACGACAACGAGGTGTTCCACGCTGCGGATCGTCCGTACGGCCTGATCCAAGCTGCGGTCAGCCGATCCGACGCACCAGACGCGGGACCGTCGTGGACCACCTACGCCGGTTGGTTGTCGTGACCGAATCAGCTCTCGGGGCAACACTCGTCGTGGCGGGCGCTCATGTGGTCACGATGGACGGCGACCGCTCCGAGTACTCCGACGGCTATGTGGTGATCTCGGGCAACAAGATCGTCGACGTCGGCGCCGGAACGCCACCCGAATACCCGGGTGCGCAAGTGATCGACGGGAGTGGTTGCCTGATCACGCCGGGTCTGGTCAACACACATCATCATCTCTACCAATGGATCACCCGAGGCCTGGCCGCGGACTCGACGCTTTTCGAGTGGCTGACCACCCTGTACCCCGTCTGGGCAGGTATCGACGCCGACGCCGTCCACGTGGCGGCCACCGGCGGCCTCACGTGGTTGGCGAAAACCGGATGTACGACCACCACCGACCACCACTACGTCGTTGCCCGCGACGCCGGCGACGTTTTCGAGGCCGAGATCACCGCGGCTGCGCAGGTCGGCCTTCGATTCCACCCCTGTCGTGGGTCGATGGATCTCGGCCAGAGTTCCGGCGGCCTGCCACCGGATCACGTCGTGGAAAAACTCGATGACATCCTGACCGGCACGCAGTCGGTGATCGACCGTTGGCACGACCCGAATCCCGGATCGATGCTGCAGATCGCGGTAGCTCCCTGCTCACCCTTCTCGGTGACGGAGGCATTGCTCCGCGAGTCCGCGATGCTGGCCCGCGAAAACGGCGTGCGTATGCACACGCATCTGGCCGAGACACTGGACGAGGAGAGATTCTGCCGCGAGCATTTCGGTTGCACGCCGGTCGAATACATGGAACGAGTCGGCTGGGTGGGCCCGGACGTCTGGTACGCCCACGCAGTCCATCTCGACGACGCCGGTATCGAGACGATGGCGCGAACCGGAACTGCGGCGGCGCACTGCCCGACCTCCAATGCGCGCCTGGGAGCCGGTATCGCCCGTGCCGCCGATCTGGTGAACGGCGGGGTCACCGTGGGGCTCGGCGTGGACGGCGCGGCGAGCAATGAAGCTTGCAGCCTGATCGAGGAGTCTCGTCATGCACTTCTGTTTGCTCGCGCGAAGGGCGGACCGCAGACGATGACGGTGCGAAAAGCCTTGGAATTGGGAACGATCGCCGGCGCACGAGTTCTGGGCCGCGAGGGCGAAATCGGATCGATCGAGGTCGGAAAACTTGCCGACCTGGCGGTGTGGAAACTCGACACCGTCGCGCATGCCGGCATCACCGATCCGGTGGCGGCGCTCGTACTCGGCTCGACTCCCCCGCTGAAGTTACTGCTCGTCAACGGGCGAATCGTAGTTGCCGACGGACGAGTCACCACCGTCGACGAGGACGTCGTGGCCTCGGCTGTCGCACGCGCACACCGCGATCTACTCGGAAAGGCTTGAGGTCGCGATGGACCTGCACAGCGTCGACGAAGTTCTGGTGCCGCGGACCCGCGCCGAACTCCCCTGTGCGTCACCCGGCATCGGGTTCATCGGTGGCGGCACCTGGCTGTACTCGGAACCGCAGCCGCACCTGACCACCCTTGTCGACCTTGCGGGCTTCGACTGGGAAGCTGTGGCGGTCGGCGATCTCGGTCTCGAGATCGCGGCCACCTGCACCATCGAGGAACTGTGCCGCGCCGAACTTCCCGCATCCTGGCGCGCCGCAGCGCTGTTCCAACACTGCGCTGACGCACTGCTCGCATCGTGGAAGGTGTTGCGATACGCGACAGTCGGCGGCAACATCGCGCTCTCCTTCCCGGCCGGAGCGGTGACGACTCTGTGTACCGCTCTCGACGCCGAACTGACGATCTGGCGTCCGGATGGTACCGAATACTCGTTCCCCGTAGTCGATTTCGTTATCGACGATTCTCGAAACGTACTCAGGTCCGGCGAGATCATCCGCAGTATCCGGATTCCCGTGCATGCATTGACTGCACGTACCGCGATGCGAAAGCTGGCTCAGACGTCACTCGGGCGATCGGCCGTAGCCGTGGCCGGACGCTGCGGCGCCGACGGTTTCACGCTGGCGATCACCGCCGCGACCCGCCGTCCGTACGCTCTCAAATTCGACGAACTCCCCGACGCCACTGCACTTGCGGATGCGTTGCGCAGCAGGATTCCGGAAGACGCCTACTTCACCGATGTCCATGGAACTGCGCCGTGGCGGAAGGCGATGACCGAGCTTCTTGCCGAAGAAATCCGAGGTGAACTGGAATGAAGTACTCGGTGGACGGAGTTCCGTGCGACGACCAGCCCCGCCCAGGACAGTGCCTGCGAACCTTCCTCCGCGAGCACGGAGCGAACTCCGTCAAGAAGGGGTGCGATGCCGGAGACTGCGGCGCCTGCTCGGTGCTGGTCGACGGACACCCCACCCATTCGTGCATATTTCCCGCCCATCGCATCGACGGCCGCGACGTCGTCACCGCCTCCGGTCTCGGAACACCGGAGAAACTTCACCCCATTCAACAGGCATTCGTGGACGCGGGCGGATTCCAATGCGGTTTCTGTACAGCGGGAATGGTAGTCACCGCATCAGCGTTGTCGGTCGAGCAAAAATCCGATCTCGCGTGCTCGATGAAAGGTAACCTGTGCCGCTGCACCGGTTATCGGTCCATTCGTGACGCTCTCGCCGGTACATCCAATACGGAGACCGCCAAAATAGGCGGGGCTCAGGGGCGTTCGATCGCAGCCCCGGCGTCCGCACGCATCGTCACGGGAACCGAGCAGTACACCATGGACTTCTCCCCGGGTGAGAAGCCGGTCGACCTGCTTCACGTCGCAGTACTCGGCAGTCCGCACGCACACGCACACATAACGCGGATAGACACGGCAGCAGCCGAAGCGGCGCCGGGCGTCGCCGCGGTCCTCACTTTTCATGACAGTCCGGACGTGCTGTTCTCGACCGCCCGGCACGAGGACCGCAACGACGATCCGGACGACACGCGCGTGTTCGACAGCACCCTCCGTTTCCGCGGCCAGCGCGTAGCCGCGGTCATCGCCGAAACCCCGACGCAGGCGGAACGTGCACTCTCGCTGATCGAAGTCGACTACGAGGTACGCGACGCGGTATTCGAACCAGATCTGGCGCGTTCCCCCGGCGCTCCACTCCTGCACGGCGACAAGGACGAGAGCTCGCGGATCGCCGAGGCCCCCCGCAACGTGGTTGCCGCGCTTCACGATGGCGTCGGCGATCTGGACCGTGCGCTCGCGGATGCGACTGCAGTCGTCGAAGGTACGTGGAAAACTGCGCGAGTCCAGCACGTGGCCTTGGAAACTCACGGCGCAGTGGGGTGGCTCGACGAGGAGGGCCGTCTCGTCATCAGAAGCAGCACACAGGTGCCGTTTCTGGTTCGGGACGAATTGGCCCACATCTTCGATCTCGATCGCAGCCGAATCCGGGTGTTCGCAAAACGGGTAGGCGGGGGTTTCGGCGGGAAGCAGGAACTACTCACCGAGGATCTGGTCGCACTGGCCGTCTTGAAGACCGGCAAGCCCGTAGCCTACGAGTTCAGCCGAAGCGATCAGTTCACCATCGCACCGTCACGGCATCCGATGCGAGTATCGGTGCGTGCGGGCGCCGACGCCGACGGAACTCTCACTGCGCTCGCTATCGACGTGCTTTCCGACGCGGGGGCGTACGGGAACCATTCGATCGGAGTCATGTTCCATGGGTGCGCCGAATCCATGGCGGTCTATCGCGCTGCAACCAAACGCGTCGACGCCGAAGCGGTCTACACGAACAACGTTCCGTCCGGGGCCTTTCGTGGTTACGGGCTCGGCCAGATCATCTTCGCCGTCGAATCGGCCATGGATCAGCTCGCTGATCGTCTCGGCATGGACCCCTTCGAGTTTCGGCGGCGAAACGTCGTCGTTCCCGGAGACGATTTTGTCGACTGGCACGTCGAAGACGGTGATCTCGAATTCGGCAGCTACGGACTGGACCAGTGCATCGACCTCGTCGACAGTGCACTGTCGAGCGGACGCGGAGAGGCTGCACCGGCAGGGTCGCGTTGGCAGATCGGTCGGGGCATGGCAATTGCCATGATCGCGACGATCCCGCCGCGTGGTCACTTCTCCGACACCACCGTCGCACTCGAGGCCGACGGTCGGTACGTCGTGAACATCGGCACCGCTGAGTTCGGCAACGGAACCACTACGATTCACCAACAGATCGCGGCCACCGAATTGCGGACGACAGTCGATCGCATCACGATTGTTCAATCCGACACCGATGCCGGCGGATACGACACCGGAGCATTCGGGTCGACGGGAACGGTGGTCGCCGGCAAGGCGCTCCTGATCGCCTGCGAGCGCCTTCGCGAGCGAATACTGACCCGTGCGGTGCGATCGAGCGGTCGCGGCGCGCAGATCGACGACCTTTCGCCGGACGGTGTCGAAACGTCCCACGGTTGCCTCGATTTCGCGACGCTACTCGAAGGTGGCCCGCTCGCCGCTGACGGTCGCCACGACGGTACACCGCGCTCGGTCTCGTTCAACGTTCACGGTTTTCGCGTTGCCGTCGACACGAACACCGGCCGGGTGAAGATCCTGCAGTCGGTTCAGGCCGCCGATGCCGGCACCGTCATGAACCCGGCACAACTGCGAGGGCAGGTGGAAGGCGGTGTGGGACAAGCGCTCGGCGCTGCGCTGTCGGAGGAGATCGTCATCGAAGAAGGTCGGGTGATCAATCCGCAGTTGCGCAATTATCACGTTCCCCAGATCGGGGATCTGCCGATCACCGAAGTACTGTTTGCCGACACGTACGACAAGCTCGGGCCTTTCGGCGCGAAATCGATGAGTGAGGCCCCCTTCAATCCTGTAGCACCGGCGTTGGCAAACGCGATTGCCAACGCGTGTGGAGTGCGTATGTACTCCACACCGATGACACCGGATCGAGTGTGGGAACAGCTACAGAGGCCCTAGGTCTCGCGTGCGAGCACGCGCTCGACCGCGTCGACCGCGTCGTCCAGCTCACTGGTGGTCACCGTCAGCGCGGGCCGGAATCTGATTCCCCTCTTCCCGGTGGGCAGTATCATCACGTGCTCGTCTTCTCGCAGTCGCTGTACGACGCGATCGCGAAGGTCACTGTCTTCCAGAGTGATCGCGCACATGAGGCCACGACCGCGCGGCTCGGTTGCCGCCGCGTACCGCCCGCAGACTTCGGTCAACCGGGCAAGGAGATGCGCACCCGTGAATCGCACGCGGTCGATCAGTCGGTCCTGCTCGACGACTTCGAGTATCCGCCGGGCACGAACCATGTCGGTGAGGTTGCCACCCCACGTCGAATTGATCCGAGAACTGACGTGAAACACGTTGTCATGCACTTCATCCACGCGCCCGCCGGCCATGATTCCGCACACCTGCGTTTTCTTGCCGAACGCCACCACATCCGGACTCAGACCCAATTGTTGGTAGGCCCAGGCAGTTCCGGTGATTCCGCAACCGGTCTGTACTTCGTCGAGAATGAAGAGGGCGTCGTTTTCGTGGCACAACTCCTGCATCGCCTGCAGAAATTCCGGCCTGAGGTGATGGTCGCCGCCCTCGCCCTGGATCGGCTCGGCGATGAAACAGGCAATGTCGTCGGGGTTGTCGGCGAAAGCTCGGCGCGCTTGATCGAGAGCTTGCCTCTCCGCAGCTTCGACATCGCGGCCGTCTGCCAGGTACGGCGAGTCGATACGTGGCCAGTCGAACTTGGGGAATCGCGCGACCTTGCCCGGTTCGGTGTTGGTGAGCGACAACGTGTAGCCACTGCGGCCGTGAAAAGCCTCGGTCAGGTGCAGGACCTTTGTCCCCAGATCTGCTGACAACCCACGGCTTTCGTTCCACCGACTCTTCCAGTCGAAGGCAACCTTGAGTGCATTTTCCACCGCCAGGGCTCCGCCGTCGACGAAGAACAAGTGTGGGAGTGCCGAATCCCCCAGTACCCGAGCGAAAGCCGCAACGAAGCGCGCCATGGGTTCGGTGTAGATGTCGGAGTTACTCGGCTTGTTGGAGGCCACGACAGCCAACTCCTGTTGAAACTCCTCGTCGCCTGTGATCGCAGGGTGATTCATACCCAGGGCCGAAGAGCCGAAGAAACCGAACATGTCCAGATACTCGGTTCCGTCTCGCAGGTCACGGAGATAGGAACCCCGCGACCCTTCGACGTCGAGAATCAGATCGAATCCGTCGACGAGGATGCTGGCCTTCAACACGTCGTAGACCGGAAAGAGCGCACTGTCACCGAAGTCTCGCATTGCAGTACTCATACGCGAAGGCTATGTCAATTTTCCGGGAGTGTCGATAGAGGACCGTAAAAGTTATTGAACAAGCGTCATTCGTCGTAAAAAGTTTGTAGGATGATGGTGCTTCGTGTGTTGACGTTGGCTGCCGTACGGATCTCCTGCAGCAATCGCTCCAACGCCCGAGGTGACGCCACCCGGACCAGGAGGACGTAGCTTTCGCTCCCGGCTACCGAGTGACACGAGACGACCGCCGGCAGATGACGCAAGCGGGCAGGCGCATCGTCGGGCTGCGAGGGATCGAGAGGAGTGATGGCGACAAATGCGGACAGATTGTGACCGAGTGCCTCCGGATCGATCTTCGCGGAGTACCCACGGATCACCTTGCGAGATTCCAAACGACGCACTCGCGACTGGACTGCGGAGATCGAGAGTCCAGCCTTTTCAGCAAGACTCGCGAGAGTGGCACGGCCGTCCAAGACCAATTCACGCATCAAGAGTCGATCGGTTTCGTCGACCGGAACACCGGCAACGTCACTGGTTTCTGTTTCTCGCACCTGCGCAGGCTAACGCAATCGGACATTCGTATGGTTGAAACCTGGGAGCTACGTGCACGGTTCGCAGCGGCCCTCGCCAAGATGTATGGCGACGAGGTCCCCGCTTACAACACCTTGGTAGATGTAACGATGCAGGTGAACCGTGATTTTGCCGCCGAACATCCGGATTCTGCGGAGCGCCTGGGCAGCCTGGCGAGAGTCAGCGCCGAGCGTCACGGCGCCATCAGACTGGGGACTCTCGACGAACTACGTGACGTAGCCACCGTCTTCGGCGGATTCGGTATGTTTCCGGTCGGCTATTACGACCTCCGGCTCACCGACTCCCCCATTCCCGTTGTCTCGACGGCATTTCGCCCCACCGATCCCGCCGAACTCGCCCGGAACCCGTTCCGCGTTTTCACCTCGGTGCTGACCAGTTCCGATTCCAGGTTCTTCGACACCGACCTCGAGCGTCGGATCACCGGGTTTCTGCGTCGCCGGACCCTGTTCTCTCCCGAACTTCTGCAGTGGGCACGTCAATCGAGTCGCGAGGGCGGCCTGACGGAGCCCGAGGCGACACAGTTCGTCGATGCAGCGACCTCGGCGTTTCGGCTCGGCACCGATCCCATCGACGCGGGCTGGTACCGCGAACTCGCCGCAATCTCGCCTGTCGCTGCAGACATTGCGGGGCAGGGCTCGACCCACGTCAATCACCTCACCCCGCGAGTGCTCGACATCGACGAGTTGTACCGCCGCATGACCGAGCGCGGTATCACCATGATCGACCGCATCCAAGGCCCGCCGAGATGGAGCGGACCACCACTACTTCTGCGGCAGACGTCGTTTCGTGCATTGGCCGAAGACAGACTCTTCCGTCAGCACGACGGATCGGTCACCACTGAGCCCGTCCGCGTCAGATTCGGCGAGGTGGAGGCACGCGGAATCGCGTTGACCCGCAGCGGGCGAGCGATCTACGACCGACTGATCGCCACGCCCGAGGACGCCGATTGGGACAGCGAATTTCCGCACTCCGAAAGCGAACTCGATGCCGCGGGGTTGGCGTACTTCACGTTCCGAACCGAAGGAACTGTTGTCGTCCGCGACCCGATCGTCTACGAGGACTTCCTACCTGCCTCCGCGGCCGGGATCTTCGCATCCAATCTCGATTCCGTGACCGGATTCGTTTCCGATGCGCCCGGCGCCGAATACGGGCAGGATCGATTGGAGGGCGCCGTCGACCGCACCATCGAAGATCCGTTCGAGCTGTACCGCGCACAACAAGAGGCGTCACGTGCGGTGCTGCCTCCCGCCCACAACAACAGAGGACTCCCCAGTGAACCTGCCTGATTCTTCGAGCCTCGCCGATCGCGCCGAAAGCGCCCTTGCCGCGTGCGGTGTCGAGTGGCCCGCCGGCGACCTGAGCGCACGAACCCCCATCACCGGTACACAACTGCGTACCGTTCGGCAGCACTCCGGCCGAGAGGTCGACGACGCCGTCGAGGCGGCTCATCGTGCGTTCCTCACCTGGCGAACCGTTCCCGCTCCGGCGCGCGGCGCGGTCGTACGCCGGCTGGGCAGCTTACTGACCGAGCACAAGGATGACCTCGCGGAAATCGTGACGTTGGAGGCCGGGAAGGTCACCTCGGAGGCTCTCGGCGAGGTACAGGAGATGATCGACATCTGCGAGTTCGCCGTCGGTCTCTCCCGGCAGCTCTACGGACGCACCATGCCGTCCGAGCGTCCCGGACACCGGTTGACGGAAACGTGGCACCCTCTCGGCGTTGTCGGGGTCATCTCCGCGTTCAACTTTCCCGTCGCGGTGTGGTCGTGGAATACCGCCATCGCTCTCGTGTGCGGCGACGCCGTCGTCTGGAAGCCTTCGGAGACCACGCCGCTGACTGCACTGGCATGTGACGCCCTCCTCCGACGCGCCCTCGCCGACTGTGATGCACCGATCGACGTTCACCAGTTGGTCGTCGGCGGACGTGGCGTCGGTGAGGCTCTCGTGGACAACCCACTCGTGGCCTTGGTCAGCGCCACCGGTTCCGTGAGGATGGGCCGCGCCGTGGCTCCGCGGGTCGCCGAGCGCTTCGGACGAAGTCTCCTGGAGCTGGGTGGAAACAACGCCGCAGTCGTCACGCCGTCGGCGGATCTCGAGCTTGCCGTACGCGGAATCGTGTTCTCCGCCGCCGGAACTGCGGGGCAGCGGTGCACCTCACTGCGCCGGCTCATCGTTCACGAGTCGATCGCCGATCACGTCGTCGACCGCGTTGCGTCCGCGTACGCGCAACTCCAGGTCGGTAGCCCCTTCGATTCCGGTGTTCTGGTCGGGCCGCTGATCAACGAGGCTGCATTCGAAGCGATGCAGAAGTCCCTCTCGGCCGCGCGCGCCGACGGCGGCACCGTGGTGTGCGGCGGCGACCGCGTCGGCGATTCCGGGTTCTACGTGACGCCCGCTCTCGTTCGTATGCCCGCACAGACCGAGGTGGTGCGGGCGGAGACTTTTGCACCCATCCTCTACGTCTTGACATACACCGACTTCGACGACGCCATTGCGCTGCACAACGGCGTGCCTCAAGGACTTTCGTCCTCGATCTTCACACTCGATCAGCGAGAAGCAGAGCGCTTCCTCGCCGCCGACGGCTCCGATTGCGGCATCGCGAACGTGAACATCGGAACGTCCGGTGCGGAGATCGGCGGCGCATTCGGCGGGGAGAAGGAGACTGGCGGCGGACGCGAATCGGGTTCGGATTCGTGGAAGGCATACATGCGCCGAGCCACCAATACCGTCAATTACTCGGACCAGCTTCCGCTGGCTCAAGGGGTCGAGTTCGGCTGAACACCTGCCGGGCGAAATCGGTGATCGCGTCGATCAACTCCGGGAGCGCCGACAACTGCGGTGCATGGTCGGTGCCCAGGCTGACCACCTGGGCACCGGGGACAAGTCTCTGCATGGCGCGTTGAGCCTCGATCGGCACGGTTCGATCCAGCGTGCATTCGACATACAACCTCGGCACGGTTCCGAATCGCTCTTCCGTCCAGACCGGTGCCATCAGGCGGGCTGACTCCAGTTGTGGAACGAGCATGCGCGCGGCGAAGATCGCATCAGCCACCGGCGCTTCGTGGAAGAACACAGCGGCACCGGCTTCGGGCGGAACAGCCGTCGCATCCCCGTCGTCGGCGGGGACCAACCAACGTGAGATCCCGACCGGACTTTCCAGACCGAGTTCGACGCAGAGCATCCCGAAGTCCGTCTGCGATGGAAGCATCATCCCTGCGACGTACACAAGACCCGTTACCCGCGAAGGCAGCAACTCAGCCACCTGTGAGGCCACGATGCCACCGCCGGAGTGACCGACGAGGGCGCACTGCCCGTCCAAGGACTCGACAACTGCCACAACATGTTCGGCAACGACATCGAGATCGATCACGTCGTCTGGGTTCCAACTTCCCGAGCCGGGAAGCTCCACCACAACAGGATTTAAGCCGGCCGATTTCAGTGGGCCACACACACGATCCCAGACCCAACCGCCGGCCCACGCTCCGTGGATCAGGACGATGTTCCGTGCACTCACTGCTTGACCTCGAGCTCCGCAGCCAAAAGTACCCGAGCCGCCTCACGACCTGCGGCGGCGTTGGACTTCCCCTGCCTCGACCCGGCCAATTTGGCCTTGATGTGATCGCGAACGGTAATGGGTTCGTACTCCAAGCCGGAGTCGTCCTGAAAACTCGGCAAGGTCGCAATCACCGCGTCGACGTTTCCATCATGGAAGAAGGCCGCCGATCGCCGGCGCTTGATGGTGCCGTTCACCACCGGAGGCGCAACTCGGTGCAGCGTGGACATCCACCTGTCGTTGGTCAGTCGCGCGGTGAGATCCCCGAGGTTGACCAGTAGCGCGCCGTCGTGCGGCCAGACATCGTGCCAGCGTCGGTCGGTCCCGAGCACTTGCAAACCTTCGACCTGATCCGCCCACAGCACGGTGACCAGCCCGAAATCGGTATGTTCACCCATCCCCTTCAACTCACCGTCCAACGTCACCGTCCCTTCGGGTAACGCGTAGTTGTTCATCCGCAGTACGTCGATGGAGTGGTCGGTGATCGACTCGAAGAATCCTGGGGTCAGCCCGAGCGCATCTTCGAAAATGGCGGTCAGTGTGCGTGCCACCCGCTCGCCATGGGCGTAGTAATTCTCCACCCGCTCCGTGAAACCGGACACTGCGGGCCACAGGTTGATTCCGTAATCGTCCTCCGACAGTTCGAGTTCGGTGAATGATCGGGCTTCGGTTCCGACGTTGAAGGCCTCGAAAAAGTCGTTCATTCTGGTCGCGGATTCGACGCCGAGGCTCAGGCTCAGCGACTCGCTCTTGGGTGGGCTGTACCCACGATTCGCGCCCTCGATTCGGTAGCCCGACTTCGCCTCCATCGGCAGCCCGAAGAAGTCGTCCATCGCTTCGGCGAGGCCGGAAGAAACAGCGGCCGGAACACCGTGGCCCCGAATCTGCATGAAACCTACAGTCCGACAAGCATGGTCGACTTCGGCCGCCACTCGCGCCTTGTCCTGGTCGGCACCACCGAGCACGTAAGGCGAGATGTCGACGACGGGCACTTCGAAGGGATCAGACTGGGACTGTGACACTGGCGTCTCCTGCAGAGCTGGTGGCGGGTTCAGATTTTGCAGTGGCATGGAGGCTCTCTCGCGATCGCCTCGCGAGTTCACCGAGTCGGGTGTGATTGAACAGCAGATTGAGCGAAAAGGCCGAGGCCGCAGCCAAGGTGATGCCGCTACCGAGGAGGATCTGAGCCGAGGAGGGGAATCGCTCGAACATCCCCTCCGCAAATTCCGGAAGAATACCGATCCCCACCGATACAGCGGCGATCGTGGTGTTGATCGGGTCACTGAGATCGACCTTGCGCAGCGTGTTGATTCCGACCACGGCGACAGTGGAGAACAAGATGATTCCGACACCGCCGACCACCGGATCAGGCAGGGCTGCAACCACTTCACCCATTCGCGGGATGAGGCCGAGGACGATCAGAATGGCACCGCTGGTAGCGGTCACGTACCGGCTGTACACCCGGGTCGTGGCAACGGCGCCGACATTCTGCGAGAAAACGGTGTCGACAAAGGCATTGAAGATTCCGCCCAGAACTCCCGACATCCCGTCGGCCACCAGCCCTCGTGCGAGATCTGCTTTCTTCAAAGGCTTTCCGGTGATCTCGCTGACTGCCAGCATGCTCGCCGTCGATTCTGCGAAGACGACTGCCATGACGATACTCATCGCCACCACGGCGGTGACGGGAAACTCCGGAGCGCCGAAGTGGAACGGCATCGGGAAGCCCACCCAGGCCGAGCCGCCGACGCCACTCAGATCGATCAGGCCCATCGGGATGGCGATCACGGTGCCGATCACCAGCGCCATCAGTACACCGAGCTGCGTCCACATCCCGCGGCCGAGGCAGATGAAGGCCACCGCGACCACAACGACTGCGGCAGCCAGCGCCAGATTCTTCGGGTCGGCGAACGACGGGGAGGTGGGGTCGTTTCCGACGATCAGTCCTCCTGCGACACCGATCAACGAGATGCCGATGACTGTGAGGACGACGCCGGTAACCAGGGGTGGGAAGTATCGGACGATCTTGGCGAACGGCACGGCCAAGGCAATGCCGACTACGCCACCGACCAGCATGGACCCGTACACCGCCTGCAGGCCGTACTCCTTGGCGATCAGAATCATCGGCGTCAGGCCGGCGAAGGTCGCCCCGCAGACGATCGGCAGCCGGACACCGGCGACCTTCCCGACGCCCAGGCTCTGAATGATCGTGATGATGCCTGCAACGAGCAAGTCCGCGCTGATCAGCATCGCGACTGTGCTGCGGTCCAGCCCTACGGCGGCACCGAAAACCAGCGGAACCGTGATGCAGCCGGTGTACATGATGAGGACGTGCTGAAGAGCAAAAGCAGACTGGCGGGCAAATGGGAGCCGCTGGTCGACAGGATGGATGGCCATGCGCCGATCTCCGTCCGAAGCTGGAAGTGTTTCGTGTACGGGACTATTCAGCACGTCGATAATTTCTTACCGTGGTCGAATTTGTTTCGTCTGTGTAATCAAAACTTTCACCAGAGCACTGCTATCTTCGGCACATGGACGACGACCAGAAGGCGATAGCGACCGCAATCGGGGCTGCCGTGCGGACGGCGCGAAAAGAAGCCGGACTGACGTTGCGCGAGGTTGCCGTGAAGTCGGGCTTGTCGCAGCCCTTCCTGAGCCAGACCGAAAACGGCCACGCAGTACCCAGTGTCATGAACCTTCATCGCCTCGCGCAATCGCTCGGCACCACGGCGCACGCACTCTTGGCACAGGGTGAGCGAACTCCGTCCAGCCTCGTCCGCGCCGGCGAGGGGCGAACCTTCGAACTGGCACACGATTCGGTGATTCGATTCTGCTCCACCGGCTCACGGACCATGGAACCCAACGAGATCACGGCAGCACCTCATTCCGAGGCAGGTGAGCACACCGAGCACGCCGGCGAAGAGTTCATTCATGTTCTCGAAGGATCTGTCGAGGTCGAGGTGGGACTGGACGAGCATCACGTTCTTCACGTAGGCGACACCCTCCTCTACACCTCGACCATCCCGCACCGGTGGTTCAATCGCACCGACTCGGTGGCGAGATTCCTCATCGTGAGTTCGCCGCCCTCGTTCTAGATGCTCGGTTTCGGTTCCACACCACAACCCCCGCTCACGGCTTACCCTGACAGCGTGACCAAGTGGCCGGAACTTGCGCGTGAGATCGCCGATACCGTTCTGTTTCCCGTCGCCGACAGCGTCGACGCCGACGGAGAAATCCCCAGCAGCCATTTCGACGCGCTCGCCGCCGACGGCTTCTACGGCATCGCCGCCCTCGGTGACGGCGGCCCCCGCAGCGAAGAACTGGTCGAGGTCCTCGAAACCTTGTGCGGCGGTTGCCTCGCGACGACGTTCACCTGGATGCAGCATCACGGCGTCGTCGGAGCCCTGGCAGCGAGTACCAATACGTCTCTGCGCGAACAATACTGGGACGGTCTGGTTTCCGGCACGATTCGCGGTGGGGTTGCCTATGCCGGCGCCATCCCCCGCCCACCGCTCCTGTGGGCGAAGCGGGTGAACGACGGCTACGTCCTCGACGGGATCGCACCCTTCGTCACCGGTTGGGGCATCGTCGACGTTCTCTTGGTGTCGGCGCGCGACGAGTTCGACAATTCCATCGTTCATTCCGTCGTACCGGTGGGCGAGGCCCCGGGTCTGACGATCGAGGAGCTTCCACTGATCGCGGCGCGCGGAAGCAACACCGTCCGAATCGTGTTCGACGCTTTCGAAATTCCCGATACCGACGTCTGTGCTGTCGTCAGCGACGAACAATTCCAGAGCACCCAACTCCCCGGCTTGTGGCTCAACGGCGCGATGGCCATGGGCATCACCCGCCGTGCTGTCACCGAACTCGCGGATCTGGGAGTCGACACCGACGCGTTCGAGGAACAAGCCACCCGGGCGCGCGCCGATCTCGATGCAGCACTGCGCGACGGCGGCGACATGTCGGCCGCCCGCGCCCGAGCGTCGGAACTTGCGATACGCGCGTCGGCCGCACTCGTGACTGCGACCGGAAGCCGCGCTCTGGTCGGCAGCAACACCCCCGAGCGGCTCATGCGTGAAGCCACCTTCACTCTTGTCGCGGCTGGTCGCCCGGAGATCAAAACGGCTCTCGTGGAACGACTCACCGGATACTGAGTACGCACGGTTGTACTCGATTACGCTGGGATTCATGACCAGTGGAGAACCAGTACTCATCCCGGCCGGAACCGTGTTCACGGCGGAGGACCTGACGTTCTATGCCGATCGTGACTCCCGCAGTCTCGACGACGCCATCGCCGACGCCGACCTTCTTGTCAGTTGCCCACACTCGGGTTCCGCGATTCCAGCAGAACTCTCACGCTTTCTCGCACCCGAGTTCACACAGCGGCTGCAGTTCGACTTCACCGACATGTCCACCAGTCCCATCGTGCGCCGTTGGGCCGAAATCGATTCGCGCATCGTGTACGTCGAGAATCCGCACCCTCGCATGATTCGCGATCCCAACCGTGCGAAGCCCGAAAACCTGGAAGCGTCACTGCGCGAGGCCTTCGCCCGCGTCCACGAGGCCGGTGCCGGCAACAAAGCGGACCTCGCCGGTGTCGACGCAGTTCGCCCTGTCACCTTCTCGTTCTACCCCCTGCTGCTCGAGCCTACCGACGACGCGGGTTGGAAGGACCTCGCCGAGACCTTCACCGAGACAGCTGAACACGGTTTGGGCGTCTACGAGAGAACTCGCGACGCACTGATCGAAGCCATGGTGGCGAAGAGCTTCGAACTCGGTCGATCGTTCACGACCTTGTCGTTCCACGACACGATGAACCACACCACCCGGCAGGACGGCGCCGTCAATGTCGAACGGCCGGAAGCAGATCGGCTCCCCGACGTCGTCGCACTCTCCAATCGTGGCGACCACGACGGCAATCGACGCGGCGACAATCCCGTGACGATGGATCCGGAGCTCATACGCACACTTGCGATCTCACATCGCAAGGGATTTCAGGTCGACGATCCGGATGCCGTCGCTCTCAATCAGCCGTACCTCGGCAGTTTCGAAATCATTCGAGCCGGAGCCAGATTCGCCGAATTGAGCGCCCGCGCCGCCGAAGCCGGGATCACGTTGAGCGCGGTTCAGGCCGAATTCAAACGAGAATTCCTATTGGGAGACGAGCTGGCCGCCTACATCATGGAACCCGGCGTCGACTGGCCTACACCCGACGCCGAACGGGTGGACCAGCTCGCCCACGCGTGCAAGGCGAGCTGGGACCACTACCGCAACAGCTGACTCAGCGCTGTCACTCAGGGCTGACTCAGCCGCAATACTCAACCGAGCACCACTCCGAACAACGCGCCGGCCGCAATCGTCGTGACGGCCAAGATGATGGTCGGCAGGAAGAACGAGTGGTCGACGAGCTTGGAACCGAGCTTCGTGCTGCCCGAGAGGTCGAAGTTCGCAGCCGCGATCTGCGAACCGTTTGTCGGCAACAGATAGACGCCGGCAAACGCTCCGGCCCACATTCCGCTCACCAGACCGGGTGCAATCCCGGCAGCGAGACCGATCGGCACGATGGTCCTCGTAGCGGTCGACTGACTGGTCGTCAGTACACAGACCAGGAAGACACCGAGCGCGAAGATCCACGGCGCGGCGTTGACCCAGTCGCCGACGGTGCTCGTGATCAGCTCGGAATGGGCGCTGATGAACGTGTCCGTCAGCCATGCCAGACCGAACAGCGCGATGGCCGAGACCATACCGGCACGGAACACCGTCGACGACGGCACGTCGGCGACATTCGGGCGGCACACCAGCAGGATCAACGTACCCACGACGAACATCAGCATTTCGATGATCGGTGTCATCCCCATCGGAGTACCGTCGGCAGCTTCGGGACGAATCCCCTTGAACAGGCCGAAGATCACGATAGCCAGGACGCCGGCCAGGAAGATCAGTGCCGCGTTTCGTCCGGTCTTCGTCGAGACGAGTTCGGTCTTGGAGGCTGCACCAGGTCCGGCCAATTCGCCCGACTTCATCTTCGCCTGTATCTCCGGGTCGTCGTCGAGATCTTTGCCGAGTCGGTTGACCGCGATTGAGGAAAGGACGATGCCGACAACAGCAGCCGGGAAGGTGATCTTGATGATGTCGATGAGTTCGAAATCGTAGGGCGGCACGTCGGTCAGCGTGACCATTGCCGCCATTGCCGCGGACACCGGACTACACGCCAGCGCCACACCGGTCGAGACAACTGACAGCGACAGCGGTCGTGACGGCCGCACACCGTTCTTGTACGAGACGTCGTAGATGACGGGGAGCAGCGGGTAGAGGATGTTGGACGTGCCGGCACCGACCGAGAACAGGAATGACACCAACGGCGCGATCAGCGTGATCTGTTTCGGGCGAGATTCGATCAACTTGGCCGCGATGGTGACCATCCAGTCGATACCACCGGCCGCCTGCATCATCGACGACGCGAGGACGACGGACAGGACGATGAGGAGAGCGTCGACCGGCGGACTGCCGACATCCTCTCCGAAGACGAACACGAGGACGGCAACACCTGCGCCGCCCCACAGACCTAGAGCGACACCGCTCGATCTGGTACCCATGACAATCGCCCCGAGCACTACCGCCAGCTCGAGGACAATCTTGACTGCTTCCATCAGGCACTCGCCTTCTCGATAACAAGAGAATCGCTATAACAGGGCAAATAGTATGCTCTGCACTTCGGCTGCAGGCACGAACACGCTGTCGGTGGGAAGGTGCAATATGGTGGTCGTGACCAACGTCCTCGGTAGGTTCTCACCCGCCACACGCGAGTGGTTCGGCGGCGCTTTCAGCGCTCCGACTGCTGCGCAGCTCGGCGCCTGGGAATCCATCGCGAGTGGCTCTCACACACTTGTCGTCGCACCCACCGGCTCCGGCAAGACATTGTCGGCGTTCCTGTGGGCCCTCGATCAACTCGCCGCCAAGGACGAAGGCGAACGCGCCACCAAAGTCCTCTACATATCGCCGCTCAAAGCGCTGGGTGTGGACGTCGAGCGGAACCTTCGCGCGCCGCTGGTCGGCATCACGCAGACGGCGAAGCGTCTAGGCCTCACTCCGCCCGAGATCACCGTCGGTGTCCGTTCCGGTGATACGTCCCAGGCCGATCGGCGCTCGTTGATCAAACGACCCCCGGACATCCTGATCACCACGCCTGAGTCGTTGTTCCTGATGCTCACCTCCGCTGCCCGGGAAACACTGGTCGGTGTCGACACCGTGATCGTCGACGAGGTTCACGCGGTGGCGGGCACCAAGCGCGGCTCTCACCTCGCGCTCTCACTGGAACGCCTGGACGGCTTGCTCGAGCGTCCGGCGCAACGCATCGGATTGTCGGCCACTGTCCGTCCGCACGAGGAGATCGGGCGGTTCCTCGCCGGTTCGGCACCCATCCGGATCGTGGCACCGCCTGCCGCCAAGACCTTCGACCTCACGGTCCGTGTTCCCGTCGAGGACATGACCGAACTGGGGATCGCGACGCCGGACGACGGTTCCGAATCTCCCACCCCGCAAGCCGGTTCGATCTGGCCCCACGTCGAGGAACAGATCGTCGACCTCGTTCTCGACCACCGATCGTCCATCGTGTTCGCCAACTCTCGCCGCCTCGCGGAACGATTGACAGCCAGGCTCAACGAGATTCATGCAGAACGCATCGGTCTGGCCGTCGAGAAAACATCTCGCCCGCCCGCGCAGATCGGGGCTCCCACCGAGGTCAACTACGGCGCAGAACCCCTCCTTGCTCGCGCCCACCACGGATCGGTCAGCAAAGACCAGCGAGCCCTCATCGAAGACGACCTCAAATCGGGTCGATTGCGATGCGTCGTCGCCACCAGCAGCCTCGAACTCGGAATCGACATGGGCGCCGTCGACTTGGTCATCCAGGTGGAGGCACCGCCTTCGGTTGCCAGCGGCCTGCAACGTGTCGGCCGCGCCGGCCACCAGGTCGGTGAGATATCGCGAGGCGTCGTCTTCCCCAAGCATCGCACCGACCTTATTCATTGCGCGGTGACGGTCGAGCGCATGGTCGAAGGCAAGATCGAAGCGATGGCCGTTCCGGCCAATCCCCTCGACATCCTCGCTCAGCAAACTGTTGCGGCCACCGCTCTCGAACCGATCGACGTCGACGACTGGTTCGAGACGGTGCGCCGAAGCGGTTCCTTTGCAACGCTTCCCCGTTCGGCGTACGAATCGACTCTGGACTTGCTGGCGGGGCGGTACCCCTCGGACGAGTTCGCCGAATTACGTCCTCGCCTTGTCTGGGATCGTGAGTCCAACACGCTCACGGGCCGCCCGGGTTCGCAGCGTTTGGCCGTCACTTCCGGCGGCGCAATCCCCGACCGCGGCCTCTTCACCGTCTACATGGTTGGCGAGAAAGCGTCCCGCGTCGGCGAACTCGACGAGGAAATGGTCTACGAATCCCGGGTCGGCGACGTCTTTGCGCTCGGCGCCACCAGTTGGCGGATCGAGGAGATCACCTTCGATCGGGTTCTGGTCAGCCCCGCCTACGGCATGCCGGGTCGTTTACCCTTCTGGCACGGCGACGGACTCGGTCGCCCCGCCGAACTCGGACAGGCGTTGGGACAATTCGTTCGAGAGACCGCGCTGGGTAACGAAGCCGACGTCGTCGAGCGTTGTCGCGTGGGCGGGCTCGATCACAACGCCACAACCAATCTGATCCAACTCGTCGGTGAGCAGAAAAATGCCACCGGGCAGGTGCCGTCGGATCGAACCCTGGTGGTCGAACGCTTCCGCGACGAACTCGGTGACTGGCGTCTGGTGCTGCATTCCCCGTACGGCCAACGGGTTCACGCACCGTGGGCCCTCGCCATCGGGGCGCGCCTGCAGGAACGATACGGCGTCGATTCCAGCCCGACGGCCTCCGACGACGGCATCATCATCCGACTCCCCGACACCGAGAACGAACCTCCCGGCGCCGAACTGTTCACCTTCGACGTCGAGGACATCGAAGATCTGGTCACCCAGGAGGTGGGCGGCTCCGCGCTCTTCGCTTCCCGATTCCGCGAATGTGCCGCCCGCGCACTGCTTCTCCCCCGCCGCAATCCCGGAAAACGTGCACCGCTGTGGCAGCAGCGTCAGCGGTCGGCGCAACTGCTGGACGTCGCCCGCAAGTTCCCGACCTTCCCGATCCTGCTCGAGACCGTACGCGAGTGCTTGCAGGACGTTTACGACCTGCCTGCACTGAAGGAATTGTTCGGCAAGATCGAGAAAAGGCAGATTCGAATCGTCGAGGTGGAGACGGCCTCTCCGTCTCCGTTCGCCAGTGCGCTCCTGTTCAACTACGTGGGTGCGTTCATGTACGAGGGCGACAGCCCCCTCGCCGAGCGACGCGCCGCCGCTTTGTCCTTGGACTCCACGCTGTTGGCCGAACTCCTCGGCCGCGTCGAACTGCGCGAGCTCCTCGACGCCGGAGTGATCGAGCAGGCCGAACGTGAACTGCAACGGCTCGTCCCTGACCGAAAGGCCAAGGACCTCGAGGGTGTTGCCGATCTCCTCCGCATGCTCGGCCCGCTGACCACCGAAGAAGTCACCGAACGCTGTCTCGAGGACCCGGTCTCATGGCTCGAGAAGTTGGTTACGGACAAACGCGCCCTCCACGTCTCGTATGCGGGCGAGAGCTGGTGGACCGTCGTCGAAGATGCAGCGCGGCTTCGCGATGGACTCGGCGTTCCCCTACCCATCGGCGTTCCGGCCGCGTTCATCGAGCCGGTCGATCAACCACTCGACGACCTCCTGAGCCGGTACGCCCGCACCCACGGTCCCTTCACTCTCGCCGACGCGGCTGCACGCTTCGGTCTCGGAGTATCAGTCGCGCGTGACGTTCTCGGTCGGCTCGCGCTCGAAAAGCGGGTCTTGGAAGGTGAATTCCGCCCGTCTGCAACCGGGAGCGAATGGTGCGACGCCGAGGTCCTGCGTCGCTTACGGCGACGCTCGCTCGCCGCGGCACGGCAGGAGGTCGAGCCGGTCAGCACCGCGACGCTCGGGCGATTCCTTCCCAGTTGGCAGCACGTGGGCGGCACGCTGCGAGGAATCGACGGTGTTGCAACGGTGGTCGATCAACTTGCCGGCGTTCCGATTCCGGCGTCCGCTCTCGAATCGTTGATCCTGCCGAGCCGAGTTGCCGACTACTCTCCCGCGATGTTGGACGAACTCACGTCGACGGGTGAAGTCCTGTGGTCCGGATCGGGAGCTATCTCGGGCAAAGACGGGTGGGTAGTGCTGCACCCCGCCGACCTGGCACCGATCACGCTCAATTCGCCCGCCGACACCGACGTCTCGGAATTGCAGAAGCGCATCCTCGACCTGCTGTCCGGCGGCGGTGCCTACTTCTTCCGCCAGTTGGTCGACGCGTTGCGAACTACGGAGTCGGCTGCGGACACGGTCGACAGTGCGGTGACGACGGCACTGTGGGAGTTGGTGTGGCTCGGACACATCGGTAACGACACCGTTGCACCGCTGCGCGCACTTCTCTCCGACACCACCAGAACAACAACCAGTCACCGATCACCTCGCCGTGTTCCGCGGGCCCGTCCGTACCGCGGAATGGCCCGCGCTTCCACGCCCGCGCGCACGGGACCGGCAACTGCCTCCGGTCGGTGGTTCCAGCTGCCAGGTATCGAACCTGACCCCACTATCCGGGCGCACGCCACGGCTGATCTGCTGCTCGAACGATACGGCGTCGTCACCCGCGGTTCGGTGATGAGCGAGAACGTGCCGGGCGGTTTCGCGTTGATCTACAAGGTACTGAGCACGTTCGAGGACAACGGGCGCGCTCGACGCGGATACTTCGTGGACACCCTGGGCGGCGCTCAATTCTCCACGCCTCCCGTGGTGGACCGCTTGCGGACGTTCGGTGATTCCATCGAGGGGCGCCACACCTCCTCGGCTGCAGTCACTCTCGCGGCGTGCGACCCGGCAAACCCGTACGGCGCGGCGCTGCCGTGGCCGGCGTCGGGGGGCGAAGAGTCACCAGGACACCGACCCGGACGAAAAGCCGGCGCACTGGTAGTTCTGGTGGAGGGTGAGTTGGTTCTGTTCGTCGAGCGCGGCGGTCGCACGATCCTGACATTCACCGACGACGGCGGAACGTTGCGCCTGGCAGCACTGTCACTTGCTCAGAAGGTGACTTCTCGCGCCATCGACAAGTTGGTAGTGGAGAAGGTCGACGGAGAGACCATCCACGGCAACGATTTTGCTCCGGTCCTGGTCGAAGCCGGCTTCGCGGCCACCCCTCGCGGATTCCGGTTGCGGTCATGAGGATTGGGGTCATGATGATTGAGATCGTGGAAGTTGAGATCCTGAAGTGTGGGTGCGGCGACCATGCCTGAGGGCGATACCGTGTGGCGGGCCGCCAATGAACTGCGCGCTGCCCTGGCCGAGAAGGTACTCACCACCTGTGACGTCCGCGTTCCTCGTTACGCCACGGTTGATCTCTCGGGCCACCGCGTGGATTCCGTCGCCAGCCGCGGAAAACATCTCCTGATCCGAGTGGGCGAAGCGTCCATTCACACGCATCTGAAGATGGAAGGTCAGTGGCAGATTTATCGCCCCGGCGAGCGCTGGCGCCGACCCGCCCATCAAGCGCGCATCATCTTGGCCACCGAAGACTCTGTAGCAGTTGGCTTTTCACTGGGAATCACCGAGATCCTCGAACTCGGGCAGGAACAGGAGGCCGTCGGACATCTCGGACCGGATCTGCTCGGGACCGATTGGGACAGTTCCGTGGCCGCCCGAAATCTTCGGGCCGCCGACTCCGTGCCGATCGGAATCGCGCTCCTGGATCAGCGGGTGATGGCCGGACTGGGCAACGTGTACCGAAACGAGATCTGCTTCCTACGAGGTATTCACCCGAAAACGCCGACACATCTCGCGGGGAATCTCGACGCGATAGTGGATCTGTCTTTTCGCACCATCAACGTCAACAAGTCACGTCGCATCCGGGTCACCACCGGTGACACCCGCCCCGGTCGGCAGACATGGGTGTACGGCAGACGCGGAAAACCGTGCCGCCGTTGCGGAACTCGCGTCAGAGAAGACACCCTCGGACCGGATCAGCTCACCGAGCGAAATATCTTCTTCTGCCCGGCCTGCCAGCTCTTCACGCCTGGTTAGCGTTGATCAGCAGCCTGACGCAGTGGCGGACAAATCGATCACGGTCCACGACGATCGTGCCGTCCAGATAACCGATGAACAGTGTGAACAACGCCCCGACCAGTCCGACTGCCACCAGTTGCTTGTCCACGGGATCAGCGATCTCGGACAACTGGTCGTACACGAGGTCCACGAACGCCGGCATCGATTCGATACCGCGGCCGCTCAGGACGGGTTCCGAGAGCGGGGCGATCAGGAGCACTCTCCCCATCGCCGGATCGTCGACCATGAGCTTGACGAAAGCGTCGACCGCAGCGGTGGCGACGGCCTCGGATGTCGTCTCCGACTCCACTGCCGACGCAAGCGCCGACTGCGCGCGCTCGGCGACAAACGTGTGGACCGCGACAACGTACTGATCGCGATCGGTGAAGCTTTCGTAGAAGTACCGCTCGGTCAGACCGGCGGCCTTGCAGACCGCACGCACGTTGACGGCCGGACCGTCGACCGCACCGAGCAGTGTCACTCCGACGTCGAACAACGTCGCCTTTCGAGTGGCCCTGCGTTCTTCGATGCTCACAACTTCCCCACTTCGCCGACACTTGATCTTCAATGCACCCGGTATTCGATCCTTGACTACCGCTGTTGTCGATCCTAATCTGACAACATGCGTAGTCAACTTGACGACAGCAGCACCCCGCTTCCCCTCGGTCCGGATTCCCTGACGTGGAAGTATTTCGGCGACTGGCGGGGGATGCTGCAAGGCGTCTGGGCCGGTTCGATGCAGAACATGCACCCCGGCCTCGGCGCCGGAGTCGAGGAGCATTCGCAATTCTTCGACGAGCGGTGGGAACGGCTGTACCGCTCGCTGTATCCCATTGCAGGCGTGGTCTTCGACGGCGATCGCGCGCAGCAGACAGCCGAAGAAGTCCGCGGCTATCACACACGAATCAAGGGCGTCGACAAGTTGGGGCGTCGGTATCACGCACTCGATCCCGACACTTTCTACTGGGCGCACGCAACGTTCTTCATGGGCACCATCGTCACTGCCGAGAACTTCTCCGGTGGCTTGACCGAGGCCCAGAAACGTCAGCTCTTCACCGAGCACATTCAGTGGTACCGCCTGTACGGGATGAGCATGCGCCCTGTTCCCGAGACCTGGGAAGCATTTCAGGAGTACTGGGACCACATGTGCCGCAACGTACTCGAAGACAACAAGGCGACCCGCGACGTCCTCGACCTGTCGGGACTCGGCAAGCCCCCGTACATGACGTGGCTACCCGATCCGTTGTGGCGGCTCGCCCGAATCCCCCTCGCCCGCGGATTCGTGTGGCTGACGGTCGGAATGTACGACCAACCGGTTCGAGACCTACTCGGCTACTCGTGGACCAGTCGCGATCAGAAAATTCACAACGCTGTCGGCCGCACCGTCAACGCCGTCTTCCGTCTGGTGCCGTGGCGATACCGGTATCAGCCACGTGCTCGCGCGGGATGGGATCGAGCTGACGGCCGAATCCCCGCCGATGCACCACTGGTCCACACACCGGCGCGCAACCTGCCCCCGCTCGAGCAGCGAGATAACCCGATGCACTACAGCCCCAGGGTCTGATCTGCCATGCTCTGAACATGGAGTGGGACCTGCGAACCCTGCTGAACCGTCCGATCACGTCTCACGGTGCGCCGCTGGGACAAGAACGTGTGGCGGCGAGGACCACCGCGTACATCTACGGCAACATTCTTGTCCTCGCCGCACTCATACCGGTGACGAAATCTCAGGAATCGCTCGGCGCCGCGATTGTGGTCGGCACGGCATTGTCGACATACATCGCCCACACATTTGCCGAGGGAGTCGGCGAGAGCATTCGCAACGATCGCCGACTGACGACCGCGGAGAGAATCGACTCGCTTCGCGATTCCGTCCCGATCCTCACCTCTGCGGTTGTTCCTGTCGTCATTCTCGCGACGGCGTGGTTCAACTTCCTGGAACCACGGACGGCGCAGTTGATCGCGGAAATCGTCTTGATCCTGCGGATCGGTTCCACCAGTTACGTGATCAGCCGACTGCACGGCGAGAAAGTCAGTACGAACACACATCTGGCAGCCTTCGGCCTCGCTGCCGTCGCCACCCTCATAGTCGGCTTGAAGATAGTGCTCACTCATTGACGAGCCACAAGTGCAAAAGAAGTCAGACCGGTCGTATATAACTAAGACGGGCAATTCGCAGAAACCTGACAATCGGTAATTTCGATGTGCGGTGATCGACGACTAACTCTGCCCACTTCTATCAAGTAGGCAGAGGAGCAGCCCGCAATGACAACACCACAGTCGCCGTATCCCTGGAACAACGACCCCAACCACACGACACCTCTCCCTCCGCCCCCTCCTCCGCCGCCGGGCATCACACCCGGTCAGGCTCCGTACTCGGGACATCAGCCTGCTTACACCCCGCCCCGGCCCCCATACGGTCAAGGCACTGGATATTCGCCGATGCCTCCCCGCCCGCCGAAATCGTATGCATGGCTGTGGGTCCTACTGGGAGTTGTCACAGTCGCACTCGTCGCCGTCGTGGTCTACGTATGGGTTCTCCCTCTCGTCTTGAACGACAATTCCGACGAGAACACCGCAAGCACGGAAACCGTGGTGATCACCTCGCCTGCGGCCGCGCCGCAGAACGGCGTCGTCACACCCGCGCCCAACGAGTCGGTCCCTGGCAGCGCAGCGCGTTGTGGATCGGTGTTCTCGAACAACGAATTCACGACGTCCGCCGTCGGCACCAGCGTGACGTCCTGTGAGTTCGCCGAAGAAGTGCGCTACCAGTACGTGAGCCAGGGTCGACGCGGCGGCCCGGTCTCCATCAGCGCGGTCAGTCCGGTCACGGGAACTCGGTACTCGATGAACTGCGCCGGCAACAAAGTCGTCACGTGTACCGGCGGAAACAACGCGGTGGTCTATGTCTATTGAGCAGTGCGTCGAGGCTCGTAGCGGGACGCGCCGACGACTCCTGGCGGTTGCACTCGCCACTGCTTCTGCAGCAGCCCTCGCGGGCTGCACGATTCCGACGCGAGACGAGTCGTCGGAGAAGGTCGAGACGATCACCGAAATCGTCGTCGTTCCACCGGAGCCGACAGAGACTCCTGCCGCCCCGGGCAACGGTGTCGGCCCGCTCGCCGGATTCGAGGCCCTGGGCAACACCCTCGGCGGCGCCGTGGGTATCGCACTCGTGCCCGTCGGCGGAGGTCAGTCACTCGTTGCCGGCGAGTGGCAGAACGGAGTCGCCTGGTCCACCATCAAAGTCCCACTGTCCATCGCAGCCCTCCACGAACCCGACAACACAGAACTCACAACGGTCAAGCAGGCGATCACCACCTCCGACAACGAATCAGCCGAAGAACTGTGGCGAGGCCTCGGCGATCCGACCACTGCCGCAGCGAAGGTCGAGTCAGTCCTCGTGGCCTCCGGCGATATGTCCACCACCGTGGAATCACGCACGCTACGACCAGAATTCAGCTCGTTCGGTCAAACACAATGGCCACTTGCCGTCCAAGCGCAATTCGCCGCCACCCTGCCATGCCGGAGCGACGCCACCGAAGTCTTCGGGCTCATGGGCAGCATCAGCCCCGACCAACAGTGGGGCCTGGGAGTGATCCCAGCCGCTCGATTCAAAGGTGGGTGGGGGCCGGACGACGACGGCGGCTATCTGGTCCGCCAATTCGGGATCATCAGCAGCGGCACCGGACAACTCGCTGTCGCCATCGCAGCCAAGCCGGACTCGGGCACTTTCGCCGACGGTACTGCGATGCTCAGCGACATCGGCCGCTGGGTAGGCGAACGAGCGCAGGCTTTACCCATCGGCGGCACCTGCCAACCGAGCTGAAGTACTGCCGGTCGAGGGAGGTACTGCCGTTACCCGGCTGAGCAGTCACTCCCGCCGAACCCCCGGCCGCCGCTACCGTGGACGACATGAGCATCCCGAGCCTGAAACTGAACAACGGCGTCGACATCCCCGCGCTTGGCTTCGGCGTGTACCAGACGCCGCCGGACGAAACACTCGCCGCCGTCGAGTCTGCGCTGTCGACGGGTTATCGCCATATCGACACTGCCGCGGCCTACGGCAACGAGAAGGGCGTCGGTGAGGCGATCCGGCGATCCGGACTCGATCGCGCGGACATCTTCGTCGAGTCGAAGGTCTGGATCACCGACTACGGATACGACGAGACTCTGCATGCCTTCGACAAGAGCGCAGGCAAACTCGGTGTCGAACAACTCGACCTCCTGATCCTCCATCAGGCGTTGCCGAGCGAGTTCGAGCGCACGATCGACGCGTACAGGGCATTGGAAACGCTTCTGGCCGACGGCAAGGTCCGCGCCATCGGAGTCAGTAACTTCATGCCGGATCACCTCACCCGACTCCTGGACGCAACGTCCGTGGTGCCGGCGGTCAACCAGATCGAGGTTCATCCGTACTTCAGGCAGTCGACTTTGCTCGAGGCCGACGCCGATCACGGGATTCTGTCTCAGGCATGGTCACCGATCGGCGGAATCACGTTCTACCGCGACGGCTCCCACGGCTCGACCCTCGAGGACGCCACCATCGGCGCCATCGCGACCGCTCACGGCAAGTCGCCTGCACAGGTGATGCTGCGCTGGCACCTCCAGCAGGGCCGCCAGGTGATCCCCAAGTCGGTGACTCCCTCGCGGATCGCGGAGAACTTCGACGTGTTCGACTTCGAACTCACCGCCGAAGAACTCTCCGCAATCGACGCACTCGACACCGGAGTTCGCGGCGGTCCCGAACCCGAGGTCATCACCCGCGAGAAGTTCGGAATCGAGATTCCCGAAGCCTGAACCCGGCAGCTTGAACAACACAGCAGCCCCAGTGGTCTAGCTGGCGCTCCACCCGCCGTCGATGGTGTACGAAGCCCCCGTCACCATCGACGCCTCGGTCGATGCCAGCCACCCCACCAGCGATGCCACTTCCGCGGGCTCGACCATCCGTTTGATCGCGCTCTCAGTGAGCATCACCTTCTCGACAACCTCGGATTCACTGATTCCGTGAACCTTTGCCTGGTCGGAGATCTGGGATCGCACGAGTGGTGTCAGGACGTAGCCCGGATTGACACAGTTACTGGTGACACCGTGTGGGGCACCCTCGAGCGCAACAACTTTCGACAGGCCTTCGAGTCCGTGCTTTGCCGTGACGTACGCACTCTTGAATGCCGAAGCGCGGAGCCCGTGGACCGAGGAAATGTTGACGATGCGCCCGAATCCTTTGCGGTACATGTACGGCAGGGCCGCTCTGACCAGGAGGAACGGCGCTTCGACCATGAGGCGTTGAATCTTCCGGAAGTCCTCGACGTCGAAATCCTCGATGGGACTGACCCGTTGAATGCCGGCGTTGTTGACAAGTACGTCCGTCTCGAGTGCCAGATCCACGAGTTGGTCGGTGTCGCGGAGATCGACGGCCCACGCAGTGCCGTCGATCTCGTCGGCCAGCGCCTTCGCGGCGACGTCGTCGAGATCAGCGACGGTGACGTGGGCGCCGCGGGCGGCAAGGAGTCGAGCACACGCCTCGCCGATACCGCTGGCACCACCGGTGACCAGTGCCGTTTTGCCGGAGAGCGTCATGCGGAAACACCGGCCCGCTCGTCGGCGAGCACTCGTGCGTCGGCAGCATCGACGGACTCGAGCGAGATTCCCTTGGTCTCCCGCGCGAAAACGACTGCGACGATGGTGACCAGGGATGCCAACAGGAGATAGATCGCGATAGGAACCGAGGAGTCGAACTTGCTCAGCAGTCCGGTCGCGATGATCGGAGCCAGTGAACCTGCCACGATCGACGTGACCTGATATCCCAGGGAGACACCGGAATAGCGCATCCGGGTCGGGAACATCTCGGCCATGATCGCGGGTTGGCCGGCGTACATGAACGCGTGGAACACAAGCCCGATGATGATTGCCGACAAGATGACTGCATTGTGCCCGCTGTTCATCATCGGAAAGGCGAAAAATCCCCATGTTCCAGCGGTGACGGCGCCGATCATGTACACCGGGCGTCGACCGATCGTGTCGGACAGTTTGCCCACCAACGGAATCACTGCGAAGTGCACGGCATGTGCCATCAGCATCCACCAGAGGATGTGCGCCGTGTCCGTATGAACGACGACCTTGAGGTAGGTGATCGAGAAGGTCACCACGAGGTAGTACATGACGTTTTCGGCGAAACGCAGGCCCATCGCGGTCAACACTCCGCGCGGGTAACGCTTGACCACCTCGAAAACGCTGTACGAGGTTGCCTTGACCAGTTCTGCTTCCTTCTGCGCCGCAATGAAAATGGGAGCGTCGGTGACCTTGGTCCGAACGTAGTACCCGACCAGAACGATCACCGCGGAGAGCCAGAAGGCAACGCGCCAGCCCCAACTCATGAAGGATTCGTCCGAGAGCGTCGACGTCAGGATCAACAGCACGACAGTGGCCACCAGGTTGCCCATCGGCACGCCGGCCTGAGGCCAGGACGACCAGAACCCGCGAGATCGATTCGGGCTGTGCTCGGCGACAAGGAGTACCGCCCCACCCCATTCGCCGCCGACAGCAAATCCTTGGATGAAGCGCAGCGTGACCAGCAGTGCCGGCGCCCAGTAGCCGATCTGACCGTAGGTCGGTAGGCAGCCCATCAGGAAGGTCGCGGCACCGACCAGCAGCAAACTGAACTGCAACAACTGCTTCCGGCCGAACTTGTCTCCGAAATATCCGAAGACGATTCCGCCGAGTGGCCGGGCGGCGAATCCGACGGCGTAGGTGATGAAAGCCGCGATGATCGCATCCAGCTCGTTGCCGCCGCCAGGAAAGAAGACTTTGCTGAAGACCAGCGTGGCCGCCGTGCCGTACAGAAAGAACTCGTACCACTCGACCACGGTGCCCGCCATCGAGGCGCCGACCACCTTCTTCAGCCCCGATGGTGGGGCTTGGCTCTCGGGTTTCGGCATGTTGTCGACGCTCATCGTGGACTCCCTCGTCTTCAGTTCGCGATTCGCCTGCTCTTCACGATCAGGAATGTGACCGCTCGCACATTTTTTGTGACTCGATGAGTATCGGTGCAGATTCTTAGCACGACAATGACAAATCTCGCACCATACAGGTGCAAAAATGCAGATATGACACTCGGACTGAGCCCGGACGACCTACTGGTGCTTCTCGCGGTCGGTCGCACCGGCCGCTTCAACACCGCCGCCGACGACCTGGGCCTCAACCACACCACCATTTCGCGCCGCATCGCCTCGCTCGAGAAGAGCCTCGGCGGCCGTGTACTGGTCCGCTCGTCCGGCGGCTGGGAGTTGACCGACCTGGGCAGACAAGCCCTCAGCGCGGCCGAGCGCATCGAGGCCGCGGTGAACGAACTGGCACTCGACTCCACCGGTCAGCAGCAACTCGACGGCGTCGTGCGGGTCTCGGCCACCGACGGCTTCAGCGCATACATCGCGGCCCCCGCCGGCGCAGCGGTTCGCAGACGCCATCCTCGCGTGAGCGTGGAGATAGTCGTCGCGACCAGAAAGGCGTCGCAGATACGCTCGGGGCTCGACATCGAGGTTGTTGTCGGCAAACCTCAAGTTCACCGCGCCGAGGCCGTCCATCTGGCCGACTACGCGCTGGGTTTGTACGCCTCCCGAGAGTATCTACGTCAGAATGCAGTTCCCGAAAGTGCCGAAGATCTGGCCGAACACTCGCTCGTGTATTTCATCGACTCGATGCTGCAGGTCGACGAACTCGATCTGGCCCGCAAGCTCACGGTTTCCATGCGCGAGGCCGTCACGTCCACCAACGTGTTCGTCCACATCGAGGCAACGCGCGCGGGTGCCGGCATCGGCCTGCTCCCCTGCTTCATGGCTGAGCAGCACGACGATCTGATTCGCGTGCTGCCCGCTCACATCGAAGTCAGACTTTCGTACTGGTTGGTGGCTCGTTCTGAATCCTTGCGCCGCCCGGAAGTCGCAGCGGTGGTGACAGCTCTTCGAGAGACGGTGGATCGCAAGCGATCTCAACTCCTCGGCTCTCCCGGGGCGAACGAAGCGCTCAGTCCAGAGTCGAACGATGCTGGACGATGACCTTGCGCGCCAACTCGGCGATCTTGACGTTCATGTTCTGCGAGGTTCGCACCAGAATGTCGAAGGCCTCGTCGTCGGACACCCGATGCAATGCCATCAGCAGACCGACGGCCTGACCGATTTCGCGACTGCTCGCCAGGCCTCGCCGCAGCGAGTCGGCATCCTCTCCTCGGTTCAGTGCGGTGACGGCCACGGATGCAAACGATGCCAACATGATCGCGTGGTCGGCAACAGTTTCCGTGAATGCTCCCGGAGTGTCGGAGAAGAGGTTGAGGGCACCGAACTTCTGACGATCGACCATCAGTCGGAACCCCATCGAGCCACGAATGGGTGTCTCTGCCACTACTTTCCGAGCGAACTCGGGCCACTGATTCGGAGTGCGAAGATCTGACTCGAGCTGCGGCGCCTCCGTGTCGAGGGCGTCGATGCACGGCCCCTCGCCAGTCGCACGTTCGAGATCGTCTGCATACTCGGCGATCTCGTCGCTTGCCGCTACCGTGACGTTGGTGTTTCCCCGTCGCAGCATCAGGCTTGCGTGATCGCAACCGGGAATCAACTCGACAGCCGCCGAACAGATCGCGGAGTACACCTCGGCGCTGTCTGCGGCGGAGTAGAGGATCTCCGCCAACGCCGCGAACACTGCCGTGGGTTCTGTCAGTGCTTGGTCGCGCTCAGCCATCTCCATACACCTCGGGGTCTACCGTTCATCGAATTCTTCACCGAACGGTACAAACCTTACTTACTCGAGCGGATGGGGTCGCCGCCGCTCGCCGATTCCCGCCCGTCCGTCCCCTGAAAAGCTTCCGTAGCCGCGCGGTGATGCAGAGCCGTGACGGTGGTGATCTGCTTGGACACCAGGTCGTTGAGCTCGCGGTACTGCTCCTCCGTCTCCCCGGCCGGAATGTCTCTCAGGACCTCCCACATCGCACTCTTGCCGCACAGAGCCGTCCGCATGATCTCAAGAGTTGCCAGCTTCACGAGACGGTTGCGCCAGATGGCGTCGACATGGACGAGGCGCCTGATCCGATTGACCGTCGCGTCGATCTTGGAGTACCGCGGCAGAGATATGCCCTGGGTGTCCTCGATCAGTTGCAGCAGCTGCTCGATCTCGTACTCGAGCTCACCCGGCAACGAGTCCAGCTCACCGTCGGCCCACGCGCCGTACGAGTCCGAGAGTGACCGCGAGAGTTGCAGCCCTACCATCGCTCCGCACAGGTGAGTGACCAGATAAGCAGTGGCTATGTGTTCCTCAGCAGATCTCGACCGACTACCGAACATTGGGATCCTCCTGGGCGACGCTCGACCGGTCTGTGCTGACACGGGTGGTGATTCGACATCCGCCTACCCGCGACAGACCGAGAACAAACGACGGGCGACTCAGACCCGATCCGGCACCACGACGACGGGTTCGAGGATCTCGGCCCGAGACTCCGGCGCTGCGGCGCGCAAGGCGTCGGCCGACTCGTCGTCCGGCTGGGTCTGCGACTCGATCTCCGCTTCGACGCGCGCTCGGTACGTGTCGACCTCGCGCTCGACGGTGGCGGCATCCCAACCGAGAATCGGGGCAACCAATCCGGCAACCTGTTGCGCACAGTTGACACCACGATGCGGGTACTCGATTGCGATGCGCATGCGGCGAGCCAGGATGTCGTCGAGGTGCAATGCACCCTCGGCCGCGGCGGCGTACACAGCCTCGACCTGAAGGTAATCGGGGGCATCTGTGATGGGCTGCAACAACTCCGGCGTCTGTCGGCCGAGTTCGAGGACCTCCGTGATGAGTGAACCGTAGCGGTCGAGCAAGTGCTTGACGCGATACGGATGCAAGCCGTACTGCTCGCCCAGTTGCACAGTCTGATTGATCAACGCGAAGTATCCGTCGGCGCCGACGAGCGGCACCTTCTCCGTGATCGACGATGCCACTCGCGCCGGAATGTCTTCTGCTGCGACGTCGACGGCGTCTTCCGCCATGACCCGATACGTCGTGTACTTTCCGCCGGCGATGGCGACCAGGCCTGGAGCCACACGGGCAACGGCGTGCTCGCGCGAGAGCTTCGACGTCTCGTCGCTCTCACCGGCAAGCAGCGGACGCAGGCCGGCGTACACACCGTCGATGTCGGCGTGCGTCAGCGGCGTGACCAGGACGGAGTTCACGTGACCGAGGATGTAGTCGATATCTGCTTTGGTTGCCGCTGGATGTGCGAGATCCAAGTTCCAGTCGGTGTCGGTGGTGCCGATTATCCAGTGACTGCCCCACGGAATGACGAACAGCACCGACTTCTCGGTACGCAGGATGATGGCGGCTTCACTGACGATGCGATCGCGTGGGACGACGATGTGTACGCCCTTCGACGCTCGCACCCGGAACCGTCCGCGCTGACGTGAGAGGGCCTGGATTTCGTCCGTCCAGACACCGGTTGCATTGATGACGACGTGACCCTTGACCTCCGCGGTACGGCCGTCTTCGCAGTCGCGAACACGAACTCCCGAGACCCGGTCCGCTTCACGCAGAAATCCCACGACCTGCGTCGACGTTCGGACGACCGCGCCGTAGTGGGCGGCGGTCCGTGCAACGGTCATGGTGTGCCGAGCGTCGTCGACGACGGTGTCGTAGTACTGGATGCCACCGGTCAGTGAACTGCGCTTGAGGCTCGGCGACATGCGCAGTGCGCCCGCCCGCGTCAAGTGCTTCTGGGAGGGGACCGATTTGGCGCCGCCCATCCGGTCGTAGAGGAAGATTCCCGCGGCCATGTACGGGCGCTCCCACACGCGGTGAGCCAGAGGGAACAAGAACTTCAGCGGCTTGACCAGGTGCGGAGCGAGCGTGGTCAGCGAGAGTTCGCGCTCACGCAACGCCTCACGAACGAGGCCGAATTCTAGTTGCTCGAGATAGCGGAGACCGCCGTGGAACATCTTCGACGAGCGACTGGACGTACCGGATGCGTAGTCACGGGCCTCGACCAACGCAACCTTCAGCCCGCGGGTGGCCGCATCGAGGGCCGCTCCGACACCGACGACACCACCGCCCACCACGACGACGTCGAATTGCTCGGTCTGAAGTTGTTCCCAAGCAGCTTCGCGCTGCTGCGGGCCGAGAAACTGCGCACCTTGCTGCTTACTCAACCCGGTCTCCTGTAAGTCGACGACGAATCCGTATACAGGCTAGTAGCTTGATCCACATACTGCGACAGCGCACGGATTACTGCGAACACGCCCGAACCTAGGAGCACAGTGAATCAATACATCGCCGCCATCGACCAAGGCACGACGTCGAGCCGCTGCATGATCTTCGATCACGACGGCGCCGTGGTGAGCGTTGCGCAGAAAGAACACGAGCAGATTTTCCCGCGAGCAGGTTGGGTCGAGCACGATCCGGTGGCGCTGTGGATCAACACTCGGGAGGTGGTGGCCGGCGCTCTCGCGAAGGTCGATCTCACGCGGGCCGACATCGCTGCCGTCGGAATCACGAATCAGCGTGAGACAACCGTCGTTTGGGAACGTTCGACGGGTAAGCCGATCTACAACGCGATCGTGTGGCAGGACACGCGCACGGATCAACTGTGTGTCGAACTGGGCGGCGACGAGGGTCCGGACAAGTATCGAGACAAGACCGGACTACCACTCTCGACCTACTTCGCCGGGCCGAAGATCCGCTGGATTCTCGACAACGTCGACGGTGCGAAAGCAAAAGCGGAGGCCGGCGAATTGTGCTTCGGCACTGTCGACACGTGGATCGTGTGGAACCTGACCGAGGGCGTCCACGTGACAGATGTCACCAATGCGTCACGCACGATGCTGATGGATCTCGAGACCCTCCAGTGGGACGAATCGATCTGTGCGGATTTCGGAATCCCGATGTCGATGCTCCCGGAAATCCGTAGTTCCTCAGAGGTCTACGGCACAGGACGTCCACGCGGCAATCTCGCCGGTGTGCCGGTCGCCGGAATCCTCGGTGACCAGCAGGCAGCCACATTCGGCCAGGCCTGCCTCTCCGAGGGTGAAGCCAAGAACACCTACGGCACCGGCAATTTCATGCTTCTCAATACGGGCACGAAGCCGGTGCACAGCAAGCACGGACTACTGACGACCGTCTGCTACAAACTCGGCGAAGCCCCTGCCGTGTACGCACTCGAAGGTTCCGTCGCCGTGACGGGTTCCTTGGTCCAGTGGCTTCGAGACAATCTCGGAATCATTCAGAACGCCAAGGACATCGAGCCGCTCGCCGCAAGTGTCGATGACAACGGCGGCGCCTACTTCGTGCCCGCGTTCTCCGGGCTGTTCGCACCTCGGTGGCGACCGGATGCCCGGGGTGTCATCGTCGGCCTGACGCGCTTCGTCAACAAGGGACACCTGGCCCGCGCAGCGCTCGAGGCGACGGCATACCAGACCCGCGAGGTCATCGACGCCATGCGAGCGGATTCGGGAGTCGAACTGTCCGCACTGAAGGTCGACGGCGGCATGGTGGTCAACGAAACCCTGATGCAGTTCCAGTCGGACATCCTCGGAGTTCCCGTCATCCGTCCGGTGGTCAACGAAACGACAGCTCTCGGTGCTGCATACGCAGCGGGCCTCGCCATCGGTTATTGGGCCGATACCGAAGACATCCGCAACAACTGGGCCGTCGGCAAGACGTGGGAACCGGCGATGGACGAGTCCGAAAGGTCACGGCTGTACGCGGAGTGGAACAAGGCCGTCGAGCGGACGTACAACTGGTCCGAGTAATCACCCCGATCCTTCCATACCGGAAGAGCTGATCATGGTCGCCTATTGATACTCCTGAGGTATCAATAGGCGACCAAGTTGGTATTGGACGTGACCTACACCACTCTGCGAATCTCATTCAGGCACGCCACGTTTCGGCGCCGCGAATGTTGCAGAGAAAGGTCGCCACGCATGAGTTCACCCACTCGCAGTTCCGAGGAGATCAACGCCAAGGCGCGAAGAGCCGGTATCGCTTCGTTCATCGGAACCACTATCGAGTGGTACGACTTCTACATCTACGGCACTGCCGCTGCCCTGGTATTCGGCGACATCTTCTTCTCCGACACTCTCCCGAACGGAGTCGGAACTCTCCTCGCCTTCATCACGCTCTGGGCAGGCTTCCTCGCCAGGCCGATCGGCGGGATCATCTTCGGACACCTCGGCGACCGGATCGGACGCAAGAACACTCTCGTCATCACCTTGATGATGATGGGTGTCGCCACGGTCGGCATCGGACTCCTCCCCACCTACGCACAGGTCGGGATCTGGGCGCCGATCGGTCTGGTCACCCTTCGCGTCATCCAAGGAGTCGCGGTCGGTGGCGAGTGGGGCGGCGCAGTGCTCATTGCCAGCGAAAATGCACCGAAGGGCAAGAGCATCCTCTACTCCGCGTTCGCCCAACAGGGCTCACCCGCCGGAAATCTGTTGGCCACCATCGCGTTCTTCCTTCTGTCCTCGATGCCGACGCCGTCGTTCCTCCTGTACGGATGGCGCATCCCGTTCATCATCTCGGCGGTGCTGGTCATTCTCGGGATGATCATTCGCCTCAAACTCGAAGAGTCGGACGAGATGAAGGCCGTTCTCGCACGCAAGAAGGTCGTCAAGCTTCCGCTCGCCGAAGTCTTGCGCAAGCATTGGGTACTGGTTCTCCTCGGCGCCGGCGCACTTCCCCTCGCCCAGGTCACCTATTTCAAGAACACCTTCGCATTGTCCTGGGCTACAAAAGAACTCGGATACGATCGAGGAACCTTCCTGGCCGCCATCGCGATCGCGCTCGTCGTGCAGTTCATCGTCCAACCTTTCGGTGCCGTCCTGGTCTCCAAGATCGACATGCGAAAAGCCATGTGCCTGATGGTGATACCGGAGTTCGTCCTCATGCCCGCCATGTTCTTCGCGATCCGAACCGGGAACTTCACCATCGCAGTCGTCGCGATGTGTCTGGCCACGATCCCGCACTCGATGTTCTACGGCGCCATCGCCGGCGTTCTCGCTCGGGCCTTCCCCGCCAACATCCGTTATACCGGTCTGTCGACGGCGTACCAATTGTGTTCCCTTGTCGTCGGCGGCGGAACTCCCGTACTGGCGCAGTGGATGCTCAACACGTCAGGCAATATCGTCGGGGTCGCGATCGTATCCGGGCTGTACGCCCTTGTCTCGCTGATCTGCACCCTGCTCCTGCTCCGACGTACCGGCTACAACGCGGGCGAACTCTCGACGGCCGAACAAGCGGACTACGACGAACTCGAACTCGAAAACACTCTTGTCGATACTGCGAACTCACCGAAGTCCGAAGCGGGTGAGATTCCTACCGGTCGGGCAACCGTCTAGGCCAGGGACGGCAGCGCCTGCTCGGACAATTTCAACACTTCGAGAAGAGCAGGTCTGTCGTCTCCCTCTCGCCAGGCGATACGCAGTTGAAGAGGAGGAGGTGGGTCCATGACCGGAACAAAGACAACATCAGGATTCACGATGCTCTGGGCCACCGAGGAGATGGTCAACGAGCATCCGATTTCCGCGGACACCAGCGCGATCAACGACATCGAATCCGGTGCCGTCTGCACGATGCGAGCCAGGAACCCTGCGTTCTTCGAGGCAGTGAGCAGAGACTCCCGCAGAATCGAACCTGGCTCCGCCGGAAGCGTCACCCAATTCTCGGACTCCAATTCGATCAACCGAACCGAGTCCCTCGACGCCAACGGGTGGTCTTTGGACATGGCCACCAGAAAGTTCTCCTCGGCGATCAATCTCGACGTGATCCCGAGCGGCGGTACGGTCCACCGCACCATCCCGATGTCGAGTCGTCGATCGAGCAGCATCAACAACGCCTCGTTCGCGAAAGCAGAACTGTCGAGCACGAATTCGATACCGGGATTGGTCTTTCTCACCAATTTCGCCCACCTCCCGACGAGCAGATGCGAAGAAGTCCCCGCGAAACCCAGGCGAACGCGACCTGTCGTTCCCTTGCCTGCCGCAGACACCGCGATCTCGGCCATCCGGCACGCGTCCAGAATCTCGCGCGCCGGAAGCAGCAGCGCTTCACCGGCAGCAGTGAGCCGCACAGTTCGAGTGCTCCGATCGAACAACGGCGAACCGAGCTGTTTCTCGAATTGCCTGATCGTTCGACTCAGCGGCGGTTGCGCAATCCGAAGCCGCTGCGCCGCACGGCCGAAATGTAGCTCCTCAGCCACCGCGAGAAATGCGTTGATCTGATGAATTTCCACCCGACATTGTTGCGCCACACCGGCCGAACATGTCAAGTTCCGAAACCGACCGAGTGCGCGAAAGAACAAGAAGAGGTACACACGTGGACAAGACCCTCTCGATGAAAGAGGCCGTCGGCCGATACGTCGAAGACGGGATGACCGTTGCGCTGGAGGGATTTTCGCATCTCATTCCTTTTGCCGCGGCACACGAGATCATCCGGCAGGGCAGAAAGGACCTCACGCTCTGCCGGATGACGCCGGACATCGTTTCCGATCAACTCGTCGCCGCCGGCTGCGTCCGAAAGCTGGTTGCCTCGTTCTTCGCCAGCGGCTCCGCAGGTTCTCTGTACGAGTTACGCAGACGCATCGAGAACCAGGACCCGCTCCCCCTCGAAGTCGAGGAATACAGTCATTACGGCATGGTGTGCCGGTATCAGGCGGGAGCGGCCAGGCTTCCCTTCTTCCCGCTGCGGTCGTACGCCGGTAGTGATCTACCCGCACTCAACCCACAACTGAGACTCGTCGAGGATCCGTACGGCGGCGGGAGCGTCTACGTTGTGCCGCCGTTGAATCCGGATGTGACGATCATCGGCGCACAGCGAGCGGACACGTCCGGGAACGCACAGATCTGGGGCATCGCCGGGGTGCAGCAAGAAGCCGTTTACGCCGCGAAGAAGGCGATCGTCGTTGTGGAAGAGCTGGTCGACGACGAGGTCATCAGGTCAGATCCGAGCCGAACTCTGATTCCCTCGCATGCAGTCGACGCGGTTGTCGTCTGCCCGCGCGGCGCGCACCCGTCGTACGCACAGGGATACTACGACCGCGATTGCGGCTTCTACCGACGCTGGACCGAGATTTCCAAAGACCCTTCGTTGCTGAGAAATTGGCTCGACGAATGGGTGTACACACTCGGCGATCACGACGAATATCTCGCCAAGCTCGGAGCTGACTACTGGTCGGATCTCGAGGTCGAATCAAAACTCTCCACACCTGTCGACTACGGGAGCAGACTGTGACCACCACGATTGTCAGCGGTAACACCACCTCCACCGAAACGATCGTCGCCGTCGCGGCACGCGAGTTGGCGGGTAAGCGCCGTGTTTTCGCCGGAGTCGGGCTCCCCACGCTCGCAGTCGATCTCGCGCGCCACACGTCGAATCCGGACTTAGAACTGATCTACGAATCCGGAGTGTGCGGCGCGCATCCGTCGGCGATGGCCGAAGGTATCGCCGACTCCGTCGTGGTCTCCGGTGCCGAATCCGTGCTCAGTATGGCCGCGCTCTTCGGTTATGTCCTGCAAGGTGGCAACGTCGACGTCGGATTTCTCGGGGCCGCTCAAATCGATCGAACGGGAAGCCTGAACACAAGTTTCATCGGTGACTGGAAGAACCCGACGGTCAGACTGCCCGGCGCAGGCGGGGCCGTCGAGATCATCGCGAACGCCGCCGAGATCTTCGTCGTGATGCGTCGCCACGACCTCAGTTCCTTTCCGGCCGAGCTCGACTTCTGCACCTCACCCAGCCCCGCCCGCGCCCACGCCAGCGGAAAGGGCATCATGCCGGCAGGTGCAGGGGTGACAAAGGTGTTCACCAACCTCGGTGTCCTGACACACCAGGGCCCCGGCGGCGAGTTGGAGCTGACCAGTGTCCACGAAGGCATCTCGGTCGATCAGGTGCGAGAGGCGACGGGATGGGATCTGGCCGTCGCCGACCACGTCACCGTCACCACCCCGCCGTCCGGTACGGAGATCGATCTGCTCCGCAACACTATCGACAAAGTCAGGCTGTACCTGCGGTGACACTGTCCCGGAGCCTGCCGACGGCGTCGACCAGCACGGCTTCGGGATACGTCGCGAAACACAGTCGAGCGCTTCGACCAAGGTCCGCTTCGACCGCGAAGGCCGAACCTGGGACAAATGCCACGCCATGCGCGAGCGCGGCACCCAGGAGTTCGGTGGTGTCGACGTCGTCGAGGAAATCCATCCAACAGAACATCCCGCCGCGGACCTCGGAAAAGCGCGCACGCCCACTCAATTCCGTCTCGGCGGCCGTGACCAACGCCTTCGCCCTCGCGCCGTACCCCGCTCGAAGCACGTCGAGATGCGCGTCGAACCATTCGACGTCGGAGAAGAGGTCTGCGGCGATCTGCTGGGTGAGCGAAGACCCGCACAGGTCAGCGCCTTGCTTGATCAGTTCGACCGCCTCGCAGACCTTTCGGTCGCCGTGCAGCCAGCCGACGCGCAGCGCCGGTGCCAGCACCTTGGACGCACTGGACAGCCGAATCACCCTGTCCGACAACGCCGCCAGCGGTGCTGGCGGTTTCTCGCCGAAGTACAGTTCGCCGTACGGGTCGTCCTCGAGAACCCAGAACCCGTATCGGTCCGCCAGTGCCGCCAAGTGCGCTCGCCGCTGCGCCGAAAGCACCGCGCCGCGCGGGTTATGGAAATTGCTTACGGTGTGAACAACTTTGGGCCGAAGACCGGCGTCGAGTTTCGCTTCGAGCGCGTCGGTGTCCATTCCGTCCTCGTCCAACTGGACGGGAACGAGACGAGCCTGCGCCGTCCGAAAGACCTGCAGCGCACCGGTATACGCCGGTTCCTCCACGACCACGACGTCACCGGCGTCGAGGAGGACCTGCGCGAGCAGGCTCAAACCTTGCTGAGAACCGTGTGTGATCACAACTTCGGACACGTCGAGTGTCCGCCCGATCTTGGAGGATTCGCGCTCGGCGATCACCTCACGGAGGCGCAGCAGGCCGGAGGTCTCGCCGTACTGAACGGACGAGGGGTCACCGAGTGCGTCGTGGGCTGCCTTCGAGATTCGCTCCCGCGGAATGAAATCGGGATCGGGCAGTCCGCCGGCCAAGCTGATGACGTCGGGCCGGGCAGTCAGGGTGAGCAGATCGCGAATTGCAGAACTACGGAGTCCGTCCATGCGAGCGGACAGCGCGGCGTGTGTCATATGAAGCTCCCAGGCACGCAGAATGAAGGTCAGAGGAAAAACACCCTGAGCCGTCCTGGGTCAACGGGGCGGGAGAGCGCCGAGATACCGACCCTTGATTCGGTCGGTATCTCGACTATCCCACCAATACTTCAGTATGTGAAACAGAGTTCCCACATTGTAAGAAGACTCTGTTCGGTTGTCAGTCCAGGTCGTCGTGACGCATGAGCTGACGAGCAGCCTCGGTGATCGATCCGGTCAGCGACGGGTACACCGAGAACGTCTGCGCCAGGTCGTTGACCGTCAGGTTGTTCTGTACGGCGATCGCGATCGGCAGGATCAATTCCGAAGCAGTGGGTGCGACCACAACACCGCCGATGACCACGCCGGTAGCCGGGCGGCAGAAAATCTTCACGAATCCGCGACGCAAACCGGACATCTTGGCGCGCGGGTTGGTGTTGAGCGGCAACATGACGGTGCGCGCAGGCACCTCTCCGTTGTCGATCGCTGCCTGCGAAACACCCACCGTTGCAATTTCGGGGCGTGTGAAGACGGCCGACGCGACGGTCTTCAACTTGATCGGGCTGACGCCTTCACCCAGTGCGTGGTACATCGCGATACGTCCCTGCATCGCAGCCACCGACGCGAGCGGGAGCAGTCCGGTGCAGTCACCGGCAGCGTAGATACCGGAAACCGTGGTGCGCGAGACCCGGTCGACACGCAGGTATCCACCCTTGTCCAACTCGATGCCGACCCGCTCCAGGCCGAGACCGTTGGTGTTGGGGACGGAACCGACGGTCATCAGAGCGTGGCTTCCTTCGACCGTGCGGCCGTCGGAGAGCTTGACGACGATGCCCTTCTCGGTGCGCTCGACGGCGTCCGCGCGGGCGTGCTTGACGAGGGTGACACCGCGCTCGGCGAGGGCGTCCTCGAGCACGAGCGCCGCATCGGCATCCTCGCCGGGCAGAACACGGTCGCGACTGGACACGAGCGTGACCTTGACGCCCATCTCGGTGTACGCGGAGACGAACTCGGCACCGGTGACACCGGAACCGACCACGACCAGGTGCTCGGGAAGCTCGTCCAAGTCGTAGAGCTGGCGCCACGTCATGATTCGCTCACCGTCGGGCTCGGCTCCCGGGATGATGCGGGGGCTGGCGCCGGTGGCGATCAACACGACGTCTGCGTCGATGGTCTTCTGCTCGCCGCTTCCGAGCGTCGCGCGAACCTGGTGTGCTGCCATGCCGAGGAGCGGATCGGTCAGTTCGGCGGTGCCGGAGAGAACCTCGACGCCTACCGTCTGCAACCGTGCGCGAATGTCCGAGGACTGGGACAACGCGAGACTCTTGACTCGGGAGTGGATCTTCGGCAGTGACACCGAAGCCTGCTCCGGATCCAGAGTGATGCCGAGGTCGGATGCACGACGCATGTCGGTGCGGATTCCGGTGGACGCGATGAACGTCTTCGACGGGACACAGTCGAACAGCACACACGCACCGCCGACGCCGTCCGAATCGACCAGGGTGACCGTGGCCCCGTGCTGCGCGGCTACCAGTGCCGCCTCGTAGCCGGCGGGTCCGCCACCGATGATCACGATCCGGGTCATGTGTCCTCCAAGTCCTCGCGTGGCCGGCAGGGGTCTCCCGTCGACCAGTGTCACGCTATTCGAGCACCACGTGTCACGCAGTGCTTGTACCAGATTACTTGCGTCCGGTGGTCCGCTTCGCCACACCCTCGGACCACGGTTTAGGCTTGCGCCCGTGTCGATTTATGCCGCCTACGGTTCCAACATGCATCCCGAGCAGATGTTGTTGCGCTGCCCACACTCCCCCATGTCCGGGACAGGGTGGCTGCGAGGCTGGCGCCTGACCTTCAGCGGCGAGGACCTCGGCTGGGAGGGTGCCCTCGCCACCGTGGTCGAAGATCCCGATTCCAGTGTTTTCGTGGTGCTCTACGACGTCCCGGAAGAGGACGAAGTGAGTCTGGACCGCTGGGAAGGTGCCGAACTGGGTCTGCACCGCAAGATCCGCGTGCGGGTCGACACCGCCGGCGACGCGGTACTTGCGTGGCTCTACGTCATGGATGCGTACGAAGGCGGACTGCCGTCTGCCCGCTACATCGGCGTGATGGCCGACGCCGCCGAGATTGCCGGAGCGCCGGCCGAGTACGTACGAGAGTTGCGGACGAGAAACAGCCGCAATGTCGGTCCGGGTAACGGTGTTACCGATTAGATAGCTGTCCTGCTCAAAGCAGCAGGAAATACGCGAGCACTGCCAGTGCTGCGAGCACCACCACAACCGTCACGCCGATGAGCACACGCTTGGAACCGCGCGACTCCGATTCGCCTGCGACAACTGCAGTTTCCGGCTCGGCGGTCGCCACCCCGGCAGCGGTTTCTGCCGCCACCTTCTCGCGTCCCAGGGTGTCGAACACCTCGGTCACGTCGTGTGAAGGCGGCAATCCGATCGGCACGATAGTGTGCGACGTCGAGGTGAATCCGGCAGCCAGAATTGCGGCTCCCAGCGCAGCCGACTGCTCAGGTCCGGGACCGAGTTCACATCTGACACCGAGCTTTTCGGCAATCCCGGCCGCTATGGACATCATGGCCGCTTTGTCTGTCGCCGGTTCGCCGTCACCGGTGACGACTACGGCGTCCAGGTTCTCCGGCATCCAACCGAACGCACCCAGAGCCGTCGCGAGGCGTGAACTCGGCGAACTCCCGTCGCCGGCAAAGCCGAATGCACGGCCGGCCGCGACACCAGAACGCACGAGGGTGACCGCTGCCCCGGTGTCGTCCACGTGATAGATGCCGATGAGCGTGCCGGCGAGTGCCGCGATTTCCGACTCGAACCACGCCGACACGGCCTCGGCATCCGAGACGAGTGTGACTCGTTCGAGGCCCGCGTAGACCAGCGAATCCTGCATGAGGGCCGCTGTCGACGAGTCCCAGCGTGACGGGTAGGTCGCGACGATGTCGGGCGCTCCCCCGCTTCGACCACCACGATCGGGCAGCGGCTCGCATTCCTGCAACAGACAGCGAATCGAGGTCGCCACCAAATCCTCGGCGCGGTAACGAGTATCGGCAGTTCCCGCGACGCCACTCGGGTCCCCGACGCGACCGACAAAGCCCGACCAGCTCTCGGCGAACTCACGGCCGGCACCCAGTTGCTCGGTGCCACCGAGCACCGTCGTTCCGTCCTTGCGTTGATTGAGGATCGTGTCCCGAACCAATACCACCGGATCGGCCGAACCCGGATCGTTCGACGCAACGACAGCCGTCGACACCAATGTGCCGATTCGCACTCCCACACCTATGGACATGCCCGTACCTTCACTCGAACGACACGAAAAACGGTACCCCCGACGGGAACCGGAACTATCCCAGAACCAGGCTCGTCAGAACCTTCACACCGACGCCGAGTGCTCGCTCGTCGAGATCGAAAGTGGGTTGGTGGATGTCGAGCTGATCGCCTTCACCCGACCACACGCCGAGCCGCGCCATGGCCCCCGGCACCGTTTCGAGGTACCACGAAAAGTCTTCGCCACCACCGGATTGCGGGGTGTCCGCCAAAGCATCTTGTCCGACGGTCGCGATGGCGTCCTCGAACATCCGAGTGGACACCTCGTCGTTGACGACCGGAGGCACTCCGCGACGATAGTTGAGTTGGTAGCGAACTCCGGTGGGTGCGAGCAGTCCGTGGACGATTTCTTCCACGAGCGGTTCGAGCAACTCCCAGGTGTCGTGATCGCCGGTACGTACCGTGCCCGTCATCATGCCGGTCTGCGGAATCGCGTTGGGCGCCTGACCTGCGCTGACCGCGCCCCACACCATGACGGTTCCGGTACGCGGATCGATACGACGGCTGAGCATTCCCGGCAGCCCGGTCACGACGGTGCCGAGCGCGTAGATCAGATCCGTGGTCAAATGCGGCCGCGACGTGTGCCCACCCGGAGAGTCGAGGACGACCTCGATCGTGTCGGCAGCAGAGGTGATCGCACCCAGGCGCATTCCCACCTGGCCTGCCTCGAGTCGCGGATCGCAGTGCAGAGCAAAGATTCTGGACACACCGTCGAGCGCGCCCGCGGCGATGACGTCGAGTGCTCCGCCAGGCATGACTTCCTCGGCGGGCTGGAATATCAGCCGAACCCCGACGGGAAGTTCGGGCAGCGTGGCCAGAGCCAGTCCGGCGCCGAGCAAGATGGTGGTGTGGGCGTCGTGGCCGCACGCATGGGACACACCGGGGACTGTGGACGAGTACGTCGCTCCGGTCGCCTCCTGCATCGGCAAAGCGTCCATGTCGGCGCGCAGTGCGATTCGTGGACCCTCCGGTCCGATATCGCACGTGAGACCGGTGCCACCGGGAAGGATCTTCGGCGACAATCCAGCGGCAGTGAGGCGGGTGGCGACGAATTCGGTGGTCGCGTATTCGCGGCGAGCCAACTCCGGGTTGGCATGGATGTGTCGACGCCACGCGACGAGGTCGTCGGTGTGCGCGTGAATCCACGTGTCGATTGCCGCGTTCACCGGCGATCTACCCCTTCCAACAGACGGGCGCGTTGTTCTGGATCGGACGCTACCCGGACAGCAGTGCGGGCCAACGCAATTGCACCGTCGACTACCGCTCGATCTGCGGAGGTGGTGATACACGCAGCCGCGAACTCCGGCTGATGTGTCACTGCCCCCGATGAATCCAAGCCTATGACCGGGTGAATTCCCGGAATCACATTGGTCACATTACCCATATCCGTACTACCCAGTGGACGGGAGCGCTCCCATTCCGCTGCCAGTGGCACCCGTCCGAGATCGACGATCTGTTCACGGTACGCCGCCGCCAGCCACGGATCGGGGGTCAGCTCGGTGTAAGTAGGCGATACCGTGCGGATTTCGTGGGTGCACCCGGTGCCGAGTGCACCCGAGGTGAAGCAGGCCTCGGCACGCTCGGACAGATTGGCCAACGACGCGGCTGTTTCGGCACGCAGGTAGTAGAGCAATTCGGACCGAGCCGGAACGATGTTGGGAGCCGTGCCGCCGTCACTGACGATTCCGTGAATCTGCTGACCTGGCTGCAGGTGCTGACGCAACAGTCCGACCGCCACCTGCGCGAGCGTCGCTGCGTCGGCGGCGTTACGACCGAATTCCGGCGCAGCAGACGCATGCGCCTCGCGACCGTGATAACTCACGGCGATGTCCGCCAAGGCCAGCGAGGTCGCACCGATGATGTCGATCGGCCCTGGATGAACCATCATGGCAGCGCCGACGCCGTCGAAGGCACCACGCTCGAGCATCAGGACCTTGCCGCCTCCGGTTTCCTCCGCGGGAGTACCGATCACTCGGACTGTGATACCCAGTTCGTCGGCCACGGTAGCCAACGCGATGCCGGCCCCGACCGCGGCGGCGGCAATGATGTTGTGCCCACAGGCATGACCGATCTCGGGCAACGCGTCGTACTCGGCGCAGATCGCGATGACCAACTCTCCGCTGCCGTAGGTGGCATCGAAGGCCGTCGGCAGATCGACGATCCCGTGAGTGACCGCGAAACCGTGCTGCGCCAGCAGGTCCGACACTTTGGCAGCGCTGCGGAACTCCTCGAAGGCGAGTTCCGGGTCGCTGTGAATCGAATGCGACAGCGCAATCAGATCGGCCTCTACGGACCTGACTGCGCTGTCGACATTCTGGTTCACGCGATCATTGTCTCACCCGAAGGAGAAGTTGCTCTTGTCAGTCACCTGAGCGAGGTCTGCAAGAGCATCGCGGTGGATGCCTGCCTTGATTCCCGCCAAGTTCTTGCCGTGAGTCGACGTCAGTGCCGACGCCTTGGCCACAGCAGCGGCGAGTACTCCGTCGCCGTCGACCGTTTCCTGCACGATGCCGGCAGCGAGTGCGTCGGCGCCGCCGAAGCGACGCCCCGTCGTCATGGCATCGACTGCCGTCTGCTTGGGCAGACGACTGTTCAACAGTGCTGACATGCCGACAGTGAACGGCATGTTCAGTCCGACCTCGGGGAGGCAGTAGAAGCCGCGGTCCGCGCGCATGATCTGGAAATCGTGCGAGGACGCGAGCATGGCGCCGGCGCCGAACGCGTGCCCCTGCACGGCCGCGACCGTGGCCATCGGGAAGGTCAGCAAACGGCTGTAGATGGTGTGGACCTTGTCCAGGTAGCCGGGCAGACCGTCGAGATTGCCGAAGATCCACGTCGTGTCCAGGCCGTTCGTGTAGAACTTGCCCGTCGCCGTCGTCACCACGGCTGCGGGACCCTCGTGCGCTTCGACCTCGTCCAACTTGCTGTGAACAGCGTCGATCCACTCGGGGCCGAAGCGGTTCTCGTTGTCCGTTTCGCCCTCGTTGCCGAGGTACAGGATGAATACGTCGCCGTCGCGTTCGAGATAAGGCATGGATGGGAGAGTAACGCCCGCCAACTCACCCGGCGAACCGACCCGACTCCTCAGTAGGGTTGCTCACATGGGAACGATCGCCGAGGCCGCCGCCGCTGCTCTGTCCGCCATGACTGGCTCTTCGTCACCGTCAGTCGCCATCGTGCTCGGGTCGGGGTGGACCGATGCCGCAGACGTGTTCGGCGACGCCGGTGCGGACGTGACAGCCGAAGTCTCGATGGCGGATCTTCCTGGCTTCGCCCCACCGTCCGCCCTCGGCCATGCGGGCACCATTCGTTCGGTGCGCGTCGGAAACACCGAAGTCCTGCTGCTGCTCGGGCGCGCGCACGCATACGAGGGCCACGATCTCGGTACCGTCGTCCACCCGGTCCGGACAGCCATTGCTGCCGGCGCCGACACCGTCATCCTCACCAATGCGGCCGGCGGTATCCGCGAGGACTACGCAGTGGGACAACCAGTGCTGATCAGTGACCACCTGAACCTGACGGCCCGCTCTCCCCTCGTCGGCGCAGAGTTCGTCGACCTGGTCGACGCCTACTCGCCGGAACTGCGTGCGCTGGCTCGCTCGATCGACCCGGACCTTGCCGAGGGTGTTTACGCCGGGCTTCCCGGTCCGCATTACGAGACTCCGGCCGAGATTCGAATGCTTCGTACACTCGGCGCCGATCTGGTCGGCATGTCGACGGTTCACGAGACCATCGCGGCCCGCGCGCTCGGCGCCCGCGTTCTCGGCATCTCCATGGTCACCAATCTGGCCGCCGGAATCACGGGCGCCCCACTGGACCATCAGGAGGTGCTGGCGGCAGGCAAAGCTTCGGCGGCCCGGATGGGAGTGCTGCTGCGCCAACTGGTCGAGCAGCTGTGACACCGCTGAACGTCAACGAGTGGATCGACGCCGATCCGGACCCGGTTACCCGCGCAGAATTAGCCGCCCTTTCCGAACATGAACTGGCCGAACGCTTTTCCTCACCGCTGACGTTCGGCACTGCTGGGCTTCGCGGGCCGGTACGCGGCGGACCCAACGGCATGAACCTCGCGGTCGTCATCCGGACCACGGCCGGTCTGGCGGCCTGGCTGACAGCTCGCTGCCAGGGCGGGTCCCGCGTTGTGGTCGGCCGCGACGCCCGGCTCGGTTCAGAGGCATTTGCTCTCGCCGCCGCCGAGGTCATGGCAGCGGCTGGGTTCGAGGTGACCCTGCTCCCCCGCCCACTGCCGACACCGCTGGTGGCGTTCGCGGTGCGCAGGCTCGGGGCAGCGGCAGGTATCCAGATCACCGCCTCCCACAATCCTGCCGCCGACAACGGTTACAAGGTGTATCTCTCGGGCGGAGCGCAACTCGTCTCCCCCGCCGATCGTGAAATCGAGAGCGAGATCGCCCGCATCGGTGGTGCCGCCGACATCGCGCGGGCATCGGTGATTCCGGCCGACGATTCTCTGGTCGAGGAGTACATCGCCCGCATCGCGACCCTCCCGCACGGCGACGCCCGCTCGATCCGGATTGCGCTCACGGCAATGCACGGCGTCGGCGGCGAGACTGCGACCGCGGCTCTGCGAGCAGCAGGATTCGAGGACCTGCACGTCGTGGCGGAGCAGTTCGATCCCGACCCCACGTTTCCGACCGTCGAGTTCCCCAATCCCGAAGAGCCCGGCGCCGCAGACCGCCTGCTCGCCCTTGCCCGACGTGTCGACGCGGATCTGGCGATCGCACTCGACCCGGATGCCGACCGCTGCGCCGTCGGAGTTCGCGACGGTGATCAGTGGCGCATGTTGCGCGGCGACGAAACCGGGGTGCTCCTGGCCGACCACGTACTGAGCACGGCGCCCGAAGATTCGTTGGTGGCGACGACGATCGTCTCCTCGACCCTGCTCTCGAAGTTGGCGAGAGCCCGCGGAGCCAGGTTTGCGCAGACACTCACCGGTTTCAAGTGGCTCACGCGTGCCGGCGACGGACTCGTCTACGCCTACGAGGAAGCGATCGGGCACTGCGTCGATCCGGATGTGGTGCGGGACAAGGACGGAATCTCGGCTGCCGTGCTGGTGGCCGACTTGGCTGCCACCCTCGCGGGCAGCAACAGAACCCTGTTGGACGTTCTAGGCGACTATGCCGTCGAATTCGGACTGCATCGTGGGGACCAAGTATCCCGCCGCGTCGAGGATTCGAGCGACATCGCCGAAATGATGAAACGACTACGCGCCGATCCGCCAAGCCAACTCGCGGGCGAGCCGGTCACCGTCGAGGACTTGGCCGAGGTTCGCGCTGGTATGCGCACGGACGCAGTGATATTCGACGGACCGTCGATCCGCGTGGTGGTGCGACCGTCCGGCACCGAGCCCAAGCTCAAGTGTTATCTCGAAGTTGTCGTCCCGGTGGCGAACCGCGCCGACCTCGCGAACGCAGTAGAGCAGGCGAAGGCCCGGCTGGCCGAACTCCGAACCTTCGCCTTTTCGCTCTAGCGGGGTCCGAACTGCCGATCGCCGGCGTCACCGAGACCGGGGACGATGAAAGCGTTCTCGTCGAGTCCGTCGTCGATGCTCGCGATGACCAGACGAACCGGGTGGCCGGACGCTGCCAGCGCGTCGACGCCGGCCGGAGCGGCCACGACGCACACTGCCGTGACATCCGTCGCGCCACGCGCAACCAGCAAGTCGATGGTGTGCACCATCGAACCACCGGTGGCGAGCATCGGATCGAGCACGAACACCGGGATCCCGGACAGATCCGCCGGCAGGGATTCGAGGTACGGAACCGGCTGATGAGTCTCTTCGTCACGTGCCATTCCGACAAAGCCGACGCCGGCCGACGGAATCAGCGCACTCGCCTGTTCGACCATGCCCAGACCGGCCCGCAGCACCGGTACCAACAACGGCGGCTTCGCGAGCCGGATGCCCGTCGTCGCTGCTACCGGGGTGTCGACCGGAAATTCCTCGACCTCCGCGTCACGCATGGCCTCGTAGACCAGCATGTGCGTGAGCCTGCGAAGTGCGGAACGAAAAGTCGCGTTCTCACTGCGTGCGTCACGCATTGTCGTCAAGAGGGCCGCCGCGAGCGGATGGTCGACTACGTGCGTTTGCATGACCATCAGAATAGTTCCTCGGGAACCGGAGCACCCCGCGCGGCGTCCAAGAAGGAGTAAGCGCAACGGGGGGAAGACAAGTTGACAAATCTGGATCTGGACACTGAAAGCATCGCGGAGTTCGCCACGCGGTTGGGCACTGTTGCCGACAACGTCGCGCAAGCTCGACAGGACGCGGCGGGTGGCGATCACTTGGCTCTGTCCACTGTGCTGGGGCTGATCGGCGGCGACTTCGTCGATGTCGCGAGCCGAGCACAGCAAGCGCACATCGACGACATCGATCGACTGTCCACTGTAATTTCCAGTATCCGGTCGGCCGCCCTCGACGCTCATGCCGTCTATCTCGACTCCGAGGAATCGGTACGAAGGACTCTCGCTGAAGCCGCACGCTCATGATCGACGTCGACGCACTCGCACGACCGATCATCGACCTGGTCGACACTGTCGGGACTGGTGTCCCCAGCGCAAGTGGACCCGACGTCGGCATCCGAATCGCCACGGACGCCCTCGAGATCGCCTACCAACTGGGAAGCGCTGCTCTGAGCGAACTGGCGTCCTCTCAGAGTTCGTCCACGGCACTCACCGCTGCGGTGACCAAAACCGAGCAGACGCAGACGTCGACGCGAAACCTCGCCGATCGCGGAAACGACATCGCCGGCGTCGTGGACGAAGCGACAACGTCCGTGTACGCGGGAATGACCGAACTCGGTGAGATTCTCCAGTCCTTTCTGACACTCGCGATCAAGGCCGGGCCGACGCTGATGACACCGACGGGCCAATTGATGTTGTTGTCGGCCGCGTTGGAGCACCTCGGACGCGCGGTATCGGTTATCGAGCGGGTACGCGGTGAGCTGGCCGGGTCGACCGACAAGATGTCCGCACTCGTCCCGTCCGTCCCGATACCGGATCCCGCACCTGGAGTCTCCGAGTCGGCGGGTGGTTCCGGTTCCGCAAGTGGTTCCGGTTCCGTCGGTGGCGTTGAGGTCGAACTTCCCGACGGCTCGATTGCCACCGCACCGAACGCCGAGGCCGCTGCTGCCGTACGCAACGCGCTCACTCAACAGGGTGTCCCGTACGCCTGGGGAGGCACTACGCCGGGAGTCGGTCTGGACTGCAGCGGGCTGACTCAATGGGCGTACGGCCACGCCGGAGTCGACATTCCGAGGTTGGCTCAGGAACAGGGAATCGGGAACCAGGTCGATCAGAACAATCTGATGCCGGGCGACCTCGCGGTCTGGGACGGCCACGTCGCGATGGTGATCGGCGGCGGCCAGATGATCGAAGCCGGCGACCCAGTCGAAATCAGCGCCATCCGAACCACGAACAGCGGCATGGGCTTTCACGGCTTCTACCGTCCGACGGAATGACAGGGAATCATGCCCGAGAACAAGCGCGAATCACCGCCGATCACCACAGCCGTAGCCGTCAACCGCAACGGAACCATCGCGGTCCGCGCCACGGAGCACGCCGTGCCCGTGGACCTGAGGATCAGCCAGGACGAACTGCGGTACGGCGGGCAGCGGTTAGCGCAGCAGATACTCACGCTGTGCTCAAATGCAGCAATCGAGGCCGGCGCCCGCCATCGTGTGGAGCTCGAGGAGACCGGAGTCCCGGCAGCGATCCTCGATCGGCTCGGTCTACCGACCCGAGACGAACTGGCCGATGTCGACGCCGCCGAGGGCCAGAACCTTCCGTCGAGCTGGATGCGTTCGATATGAGCGAGATTGATCGAATCATGGAGCTGGCGAAACACCGGACCGGACTCTTGCAGGAAGCCGTCGACGGGGTCGGCGCTCTGCGGGCAGTCGTCTCGAGCGAGGGCGGGATAGTCACGGCGACTGTCGACGGGCTGGGCGCTCTGGTCGACCTACGGATTACCGACGCAATCACCGCGATGAATTCTCGCACGGTGGCCGCATTGACGGTGGCAACAATTCACCAGGCAGTTCAACAGTCCAACGACGAACGAGAGCGACTGGTCAGTGAGCTCCGAGTGGCACTGAAACAAACGTGACGAACCCCCGCTATGCCTTTCGCTCTGCGGTGGATAGGCTTCCGCCCATGGCTGGAGACATCGTCCCTATCGAAATCGGACTCACCGACGGAGACCTCGTCACTTTGTGGGCACCCCGCTGGCGCGAGGGCGACGACGAGTGGGAAGCGTTTCTCGGCCATGAGGAAGACCTCTACGGGTTCTCCTCCGTCGCGGAACTCGCGGCCTTCATCCGAACGGACTCCGACAACGACCTGGTCGAGCATCCGGCGTGGGCCGTCGTCTCCGGACTGTCGGCAGCCGAGTTGGAACCGGAAGAGAACTTCACGTTCGACTTCGTCGGCGTGCCGGAACTGGCCGCAGGTGACCCTGAGGCACTGGTGGTCTCGGAACTCGAAGACACCCTGAACATGGCTCGCAACATCGGTGAGGTGTGCGAACTCGACGCGGTCATCCGCTTCTTCAGCGGCCATCCGGTACTCGGCGCGCTTGCCACCGGCGCCGGCACCTTCGAAGGCCGCGAAGGCCTGGAGCTGTGGGACCAGGTCGGCGCTGCGATCGTCAAGGACTGGGACGCCGTTCTCGACGCCATCGACAAGGTGGTCACCTCCCCGAAGGTCGATGCAGCTGCTGTGGCGGTCGCCGAAGCTGAACTGCTCGCTGCCGCCGAGAACACCGTCGACGCCGACGATGTCGCCGAGGAGGGCGAGGACGAGGAATTCGACGAAGACGACCTCGAAGAGGACGAAGACGAAGTCGAGACCTTCTGGGGTGAGGTCGGTGTCGACCCGATCCGCATCATCACCTCGGCCGAGACGTTCTACACTCTGCGCTGCTACATGGGAGATCAGGCGATCTTCCTCGGCAAGGACGGACTGATCACCGTCTTCCGTAGCGAGCGCGCACTCGCTCGCTACCTCGCCGACAACCACGAACACGATCTCTCGCAGGTCAGTACGTACGGCGAAATTCAGAATGCGGCCGTCGACGGTTCACTCGAAATCGAGGTCACGGACGAGAACGTCTACGTTCTGCCCGGCATCGCCGACGACCTCGCCCAGGGCCCGGACGTCGTAGATGCCGAGCAGCTGGAACTCGCAGTCGAATTGTTCACCGATGCAGCAGATTTCGCCGACGACGACTCCACCGAGGAGGCTCTGTCCGCGTCGAACGAGCTGGGTTGGTACGTCTCGTACCTCCTCAACCCCGATCCGTCGCGGATGGCTCCGAGTGCGCCGTTCACCAAGGAATCCGAGGCCTGGCGCGAACTCGAGCGCGAGTTCGAGGCCCGGCTTCGATCTGAGTAGTCGGGCGCACGTCATCTAGCCGATGAGCACGGCGTAGCCCGGCTTGATGACGTCGTCGATCAACGCGAGGCGCTCGTCGAACGGGATGAAGGCCGACTTCATCGCGTTGATGGTGAAGCGTTCGAGATCGGTCCATCCGTAACCGAAGGTCTCGACCAACGCGGCCATTTCCCGGCTCATGGTGGTGTCGCTCATCAGCCTGTTGTCGGTGTTGACGGTCACTCGGAAGCGCAAGTCCGCCAAGAGTCCGAACGGATGGTCCGCCAGGGCGGCTACGGCTCCGGTCTGCACGTTCGAACTCGGGCACAGTTCCAGGGGAATGCGCATGTCACGGACGTAGTTCGCGAGCCGACCCAACTCTGCCCCACCTTGCACGCCTACGTCGATGTCGTCCACAATCCGCACGCCGTGGCCCAACCGATCCGCTCCGCAGAAGGCGATGGCTTCGTGGATCGACGGCAACCCGAAAGCCTCACCCGCGTGAATCGTGAAGTGGGCGTTCGCGTCACGCATGTACTCGAACGCGTCGAGGTGCCGGCTCGGTGGGTTTCCGGCCTCGGCGCCGGCGATGTCGAACCCGACCACTCCGCGGTCCCGGAATCGCACCGCGAGTTCGGCGATCTCCCGCGACCGGGCGGCATGCCTCATCGCCGTCAGGAGACAGCCGATGCGGATCTCCCGTCCCGCGACCCTGGCAGCGGATTCGCCGGCCCGGAAACCTTCGAGAACGTGCTCGACGACCTCGTCCAAACTCAGGCCTTGTTCCAGGTGCTGCTCGGGCGCAAAACGGACCTCGGCATAGACGACGTTGTCGTCGGCCAGATCCTCGGCACACTCACGTGCCACCCGTGCAAGCCCTTCGGGGGTCTGCATCACGGCGACTGTGTGCGCGAACGTTTCGAGGTAGAGCTCGAGCGATCCACTGTCAGCGGCAGTTCGGAACCATTGCGCCAGTTCGGATGCCGTATTCGCCGGCAGCTCGTCGTAGCCACACTGCTCGGCCAGTTCGAGGACAGTCTCGGGTCGGAGTCCCCCGTCGAGGTGATCGTGGAGAAGAACTTTGGGTGCGCTGCGGATCGTGGTCAACTCCGGTGCGTTCATTCGCCAACGCTAACGCGAATCACCCACAATTCGCTCGATGAGCAACGGTCGCGAAACGGTGTCGGAATCGGTCCCGATCGACCATCCACCGCCGAGGCTTCGTCGCGCTGCATCAAATCTCTCGGGAGTGTCGGTGTGCAATGTCATCAGCGTCTGCCCGGCACGGACCACGTCGCCAGGCTTTGCATGCATCTCGATGCCGGCACCGGCCTGAACGGCTTCGCCCTGCCGTTCGCGTCCGGCTCCCAGTTTCCAGGCCGCGATGCCCACCGCCATGGCGTCGAGTCGGGTCAGTACGCCGTCTCGGTCCGCGGTGACGACGTCGCTGTGCCGGGCCATAGGCAGCGTCGCGTGTGGGTCCCCACCTTGTGCGGCGATCATCGCGCGCCACCGGTCCATTGCCGTGCCGTCGGCCAGTTTGTCGGCGGGGTCGATACCGTCGATCCCGGCCGCTGACAGCATCTCCCGAGCCAGGACCAGGGTCAGCTCGACGACGTCCGACGGCCCGCCGCCTGCCAGCACCTCGACGGATTCACGTACCTCGAGGGCGTTGCCCGCCGTCAATCCGAGCGGGGTGTCCATCCCGGTGATGAGAGCGCTTGTACGCACGCCGGCGTCGTTGCCAAGCTCGACCATCGTGCGTGCCAACTCTCGCGCGTCGCCGAGGTCCTTCATGAACGCTCCGGAACCGACCTTGACGTCGAGCACCAGGGCGCCGGTTCCCTCGGCAATCTTCTTGCTCATGATCGAACTTGCGATCAGCGGAATGGATTCCACCGTTCCGGTCACGTCGCGCAGCGCGTAGAGCTTCTTGTCCGCGGGGGCCAGATTCGCTCCGGCAGCGCAGATCACCGCGCCGATTTTCGGATCCGAGAGAATGTCGACCATCTCCGTCGCCGTGAGCTCGGCTCGCCAACCTGGAATGGCCTCGAGCTTGTCGAGAGTTCCACCGGTGTGGCCGAGTCCGCGGCCCGACAACTGCGGGACTGCAAGACCACAGGCAGCGACGAGGGGTGCAAGCGGAAGGGTGATCTTGTCCCCCACTCCACCGGTCGAATGCTTGTCGACGGTGGGCAGCGGCAAGTCCGAAAAGTCCATCCTCCCGCCGGATTCGATCATCGCCTCGGTCCATCGACCGGTCTCTGCTCGCGACATTCCGCGGAAGTAGATCGCCATCGCGAGCGCCGACATCTGCTCGTCACCGACGATCCCCTGTGTGAACGCCTGAACTATCCAGTCGATCTCGGTTCCCGACAGCTCGCGGCCGTCACGCTTGGCGCCGATGATGGAAACTGCGTCAAACATGGCGGAGCCCCTCTGCTTGTTCCGGCCCGAAAGCATCAGGCAACAGCTCGCTCAGCGGCTTGAACCCACTGCTCGTGTCGACAAGCATCTCACCCCCGCCGTGCTCGAGAAGAAGCTGTCTGCACCGGCCGCACGGCATCAGAATCGAGCCCTTCGCGTCGCAGCACGTGAAGGCAATCAGCCGCCCGCCCCCGGTGGCGGCCAAGTTACCGACGAGTCCACATTCGGCACACAGGCTCAAACCGTATGAGACATTTTCCACATTGCATCCTGAGACGATCCGACCATCGTCTACCAGGGCAGCTGCACCCACTGCATAGCCCGAGTACGGTGCATAAGCCTGCCGCATGACCACTTGCGCGTTGTGCCGCAACAACTTCCAGTCGATGTCACCCATGGTTCGTTATCCAATCACGCCGACTGAATGGATGCAGAAACCACGCCGAAACCGTCTCGGCGAGATTGGAAAGGCAAACCTTACAAAGAGTTTGGTACGCGTACGAATCCCGCATCTGATTAGTTCCCGGTTTCACATAGGTTTAGAGTCTGAGTCAAGTCGGTTCAGGATCCCGTCGAGCCCGGGCTGAGGTACATCGAAGCTCTCTGCAGGCTCGACGCGTCCACCAATGACGTTGGAGGCACAGCACTCGATGAGTACTACGACTGAAGCCGCTCCTCAGAAGGAGCGCACGAGGTCGCTTTACCGGGGCGACCCCGGAATGTGGTCCTGGGTTCTACACCGGATCACAGGCGTCGCTACTTTCTTCTTCCTATTCGTACACGTTCTCGATACGGCACTCGTTCGGGTCAATCCCGATACGTACGACGCCGTCATCGACACGTACAAGAACCCCCTCGTCGGCCTCATGGAGATCGGCCTCGTCGGCGTAGTCCTCTACCACGCCCTCAACGGCGTGCGCGTGATGTTGGTGGACTTCTGGTCGAAGGGCCCGAAGTACCAGCGCGTCATGCTCTGGACCATTCTGACGATCTGGTTCCTGGTGATGATCCCAGGCGCCGGACGCATCCTCATCAACATGTTTGCGGAGCACTGACATGGCGACTACTCACGGACCCGAAGCCAAGAGCCTGGGCACCTCATACGACCGTCCCGCAAGCCTGGACAACCCGCGGTCCCCGCGCGCGAAGGCTCGGAACAACTTCGAGTTGTACGCATGGCTCTTCATGCGCTTCTCCGGCGTCGCCCTGATCGTTCTGGTCCTGGGCCACATGTTCATCATGCTGATGCTCGACGGTGGCGTTCACCGTTTGAACTTCGCGTTCGTCGCAGGTCGCTGGTCCAGCCCGTTCTGGCAGTTCTGGGATCTGACGATGTTGTGGCTGGCACAGCTGCACGGCGGTAACGGTCTGCGCACGGTCATCGCGGACTACTCCCGCAAGGACTCCACGCGCTTCTGGCTGACCACGATCCTCGTTCTCTCGATGATCCTGATCATGGGCCTGGGCACGTACGTCATCTTCACCTTCGACCCCAATATCTCGGCGAGCTAGGGGAGCACAGACTTCATGCAGGAACATCGTTATGACGTGGTCATCGTCGGCGCCGGTGGCGCAGGCATGCGTGCGGCAATCGAAGCTGGCCCCCGTGCCCGCACGGCCGTACTGACCAAGCTCTACCCCACCCGCAGCCACACCGGCGCGGCCCAGGGCGGCATGTGTGCCGCACTGGCGAACGTGGAGGAAGACAACTGGGAGTGGCACACCTTCGACACCGTCAAGGGCGGCGACTACCTCGCCGACCAGGACGCCGTCGAGATCATGGCCAAGGAGGCCATCGATGCGGTGCTCGACCTCGAGAAGATGGGTCTGCCGTTCAACCGCACGCCCGAAGGCAAGATCGACCAGCGTCGATTCGGTGGCCACACACGCGACCACGGCAAGGCACCCGTCCGCCGTGCGTGTTACGCCGCCGACCGCACCGGTCACATGATCCTGCAGACGCTCTACCAGAACTGCGTCAAGCACGACGTCGAGTTCTTCAACGAGTTCTACGCGCTCGACATCGCCATCACCGAGACCGAGGACGGCCCGGTTGCCACCGGTGTCATCTGCTACGAGCTCTCGACCGGCGAGCTGCACATCTTCCACGCCAAGTCGATCGTCTTCGCGACCGGCGGCTCGGGACGCATGTACAAGACGACGTCCAACGCGCACACCCTCACCGGTGACGGCATGGGCATCATCTTCCGCAAGGGCCTGCCCCTCGAGGACATGGAGTTCCACCAGTTCCACCCGACAGGACTCGCCGGTCTCGGCATCCTGATCTCGGAAGCCGTCCGCGGTGAAGGTGGCATTCTCCGTAATGCCGACGGTGAACGCTTCATGGAGCGTTACGCACCCACCATCAAGGACCTCGCTCCGCGTGACATCGTGGCTCGTTCGATGGTCCTCGAGGTTCTCGAAGGCCGCGGCGCCGGCCCGAACAAGGACTACGTCTACATCGACGTGACGCACATCCCCGAGGAAGTTCTCGACGAGAAGCTCCCCGACATCATGGAGTTCTCGCGCACCTACCTCGGCGTGGACCCCGTCAAGGAGCCCGTGCCCGTCTACCCGACGTGTCACTACGTCATGGGCGGTATCCCCACCAAGATCAACGGTGAGGTGCTGCGCAACAACGACGAGATCGTCAAGGGTCTGTACGCGGCCGGCGAATGCGCCTGTGTCTCCGTACACGGCGCAAACCGTCTCGGTACCAACTCGCTCCTCGACATCAACGTGTTCGGCCGCCGCGCCGGCATCGCTGCCGCCGAGTACGCGAACTCCACCGAGTTCGTCGACATGCCGGAAACCCCGGCCGCCATGGTCGAAGACTGGGTCGGCGTCATCCTGTCCGATCACGGCCACGAGCGCGTTGCGGACATCCGCACCGAGCTGCAGCAGTCGATGGACAACAACGCCTCCGTCTTCCGCACCGAAGAGCGCCTCACCCAGGCACTCAAGGATGTGCGTGCTCTCAAGGAGCGCTACAACCACATCACGGTCCAGGACAAGGGCAAGCGCTACAACAGCGACCTGCTCGAGGCCATCGAGCTGGGCTTCCTCCTCGAAATGGCAGAGGTCACCGTCGTCGGCGCCCTCAACCGCAAGGAATCGCGCGGCGGCCACGCTCGCGAGGACTTCCCGGATCGCAACGACGCCGAGTACATGAAGCACACGATGGCGTACAAGGAGGGTGACGGCCTGCTCTCCGACATCCGTCTGGACTACAAGCCGGTGATCCAGACCCGCTACGAGCCGATGGAGCGTAAGTACTGATGTCTGCGCCTGCTGTAGATGCACCCAAACTCCCCGCTGTTCCCGAGGGGGCCGTCATGGTCACTCTCAAGATCGCGCGGATGAATCCCGAATCGGGCGAGGGCCAGCACTGGGACAGTTTCCAGGTCCCGGCACTGCCCACCGACCGTCTGCTCAACCTGCTGCTGTACGTAAAGGGTTACCTCGACGGCACCCTCACGTTCCGTCGCAGCTGCGCACACGGAGTCTGTGGATCGGACGCGATGCGGATCAACGGTGTGAACCGTCTGGCCTGCAAGCTGCTGATGAAGGACATGCTGCCCAAGGACGGCAAGCCGGTCACCATCACGGTCGAGCCCATCAAGGGCCTGCCCGTCGAGAAGGACCTGGTTGTCGACATGGAGCCCTTCTTCGACGCATTCCGCGCCGTGAAGCCGTTCCTCATCACCAGTGGCAACGAGCCCACTCGTGAGCGCATCCAGAGCCAGCACGACCGTGCTCGTTTCGACGACACCACCAAGTGCATCCTCTGCGCATGCTGCACCACGTCGTGCCCCGTGTACTGGAGCGACGGCAGCTACTTCGGTCCCGCTGCCATCGTGAACGCACACCGGTTCATCTTCGACAGCCGTGACGAGGCCGCTTCCGAGCGTCTCGACATCCTGAACGACAAGGACGGCGTGTGGCGTTGCCGCACCACGTTCAACTGCACCGACGCGTGCCCCCGCGGCATCCAGGTGACAAAGGCTATTCAGGAAGTCAAGCGAGCACTGCTCTTCGCTCGATAGTCAGGCCTTCGGCCCTGTGCGCGGTTAGGGAGTCTCCGGACTCCTTGACCGCGCACAGCTATGTCGGGGGCATGTTGAGCGGTGTCACGACTTGGACCGGTGACGTCGTAAAGCCGAAGTGAGCGCCCATGGCGCCGTGTTCCTTCATGACCACCTGACAGGCAGTGCGAACATCCGCACGCAGATCGTGGTGGAGCACCGCCGATATTCGCTTCTCCCCCAGCAACTTTCGATTGTCACCGTCGAGATCGTGGGCGATGAAGACACTGCACTCCCGGTTCAATTCTTCGAACGCGTCGACCGTGGCCAGGTTGCCACCACCGATCGAATACACGGCACGGATCTGCGGATCGGATTCGAGTGCCGCTCGCACCAATTTCCTACTCGTCTGATCCAGACCGTCACTGTTCGGAATGTCGATCAACCGTCGATGCGGAGCCGAGACTCGCATGGCGGAGCGAAATCCCATCTCCCGTTCTTCCTCCCCGCGGAAGAACCCACTGCTCATGCTGACCAGCACGTTGCCTTCCCGATCCCCCAGCCACTGATCTATCAAGTACGCGGCGGTGGCTCCAGCGGCTCGGTTGTCGATGCCGATGTAGGCGGCTCGCCTGCTGCCGGCAACGTCGGTCACCAACGTGACGACCGGAATCCTTGCCGCCACCAACCGGTCGATCGCCGCCACGACTTCCGGAGTGTCGGGAGCCTTGACGATGACTCCGTGGGAGCCACGCCGGCGAATCTTGTCGAGCGTCGACGTCATCGCTTCTACCGAACCGGTTTCACGAAAGTGAAACCTGGAACGAACTACAGCGGGTGCAAGGGTGGGCAGTTCGGCCTCGAGCGCGTCACGGACGGCGTCGGAAAACCTTGCAGGAGTTTGCAACACGACGTCGACGATGAACGTGCGACCGACCAGTTTCAGTTGCGAGCGTTGACGTTCCAGGTCCGTGATCGCCTGGCGAACCTCCAATCGTGTGCCGTCGCGAACTCCAGGACGGTCGTTGAGCACCCGGTCGACGGTGGCCTCACTCAGGCCCGACTGCTGAGCGATCTCCCGTACTTTGAATCGATGCGCCACAACTACCTCACGATGATGGATATTTGATGGTTTTTTGCTGTTGCTCGAGGTCTTCGTCACAGCCAGACTAAACCCATGACTTCTACGCCGGGCGTAACCAGGCCCGCACTCCTGGCCGACACCGTCTTACTGGTCAGTGGCGGCTCGCAAGGCGTCGGCGCCGGAATCGTACGCGCCGCAGTCCGTGAGGGCGCTCAGGTGGCTTTCACCGGCCGACGCCCGGACGTCGGAAAGGCTCTCGAGACAGAACTTCCGGGAACTCACTTCATCGAAGCCGATGTGGCACAAACGGATTCCGCGCTCGACAGCGTGTCCGAGACGATCTCTCACTTCGGCCGCGTGGATGCTCTGGTCAATTCCGCCGGGCTCACTTCACGCGGAACGCTGCTCGACACCACCGAAGAACTCTTCGACCAGCACATCGCGGTGAACCTTCGCGGTCCGTTCTTCACGATGCAGGCAGCAGTCAAAGACATGCGCGAGCGTGCGGTCCCCGGGTCCATCGTCAACATCATCTCCACGTCCGAACTCGGCGGGCAGCCGTATCTCGCGCCGTACGTGGCAGCGAAGGCCGGGCTGGCGGGGCTGACCCGCAACGCCGCCCATGCGCATCGCTGGGATCGTATCCGGATCAACGGTCTCGACATCGGGTGGACACAGACCGAGGGTGAAGACCTCACGCAGAGAGCTTTTCACGACGCTGGTGACGACTGGCAGGAACGTGCGGGCAGCACCCTCCCCATGGGCAAGCTCGGACAGGTCGACGAAATCGCCGACTTCGTCGTCTTCCTGCTCTCCGATCGCAGCGGAGTCGTGACGGGTTCGATCATCGACTGGGACCAGAACGTCTTCGGAGGGCTGGACTGATGGGCGCTCGTATCGGAGTCGTCGGCCTCGGACGAATCGGCAGCTACCACGCCCGAAACCTGCTGACGCTAAACGGCGTCGACGCGCTGGTTGTCACCGATGTCGACGCACGTCGAACCTCGGACGTGGCAAGCGAACTCGACGTGGAGTCCGCTGCCGATCCCGACGCGCTTCTAGCGTCGGGCATCGACGGCGTTCTGATCGCCGCGTCGTCGAGTTCACATGCCGATTTGATCGAAGCCGCTGTCCGCCGAGACATCCCGACGTTCTGCGAAAAGCCGGTAGCAGACTCCATCGAATCCTCCGTTCGTGTACTCGCGACTGCCGAGCAGACGTCGGTGCCAGTCCAGATCGGATTTCAGCGCCGATTCGACCCGTCATTTGTGGCGGCGTACGACGCGGTTCGATCTGGAGAACTCGGTTGGATCCACACTCTCCGATCGACCACCCTCGACCCCGCTCCCCCGCCGATCTCGTACATCGAACACTCCGGCGGCATCTTCCGCGACTGCTCGATCCACGACTTCGACATCGTCCGGTGGATCAGCGGCCGCGAAGTCACCACTGTTTTTGCCACCGGCTCGAATCAGGGTGATCGCGGGATCGCCGATGCCGGTGACGTCGACACCGCCGCAACGGTTCTCACTTTCGAAGGCGGAACCATCGCGGTCGTGTCGAATACCCGCTACAACGGCCGCGGCTACGACTGCCGACTCGAGGTACTCGGCTCGGCGGACTCCGTCGTTGCCGGGCTGGACGACCGCTTGCCACTCCGCTCTCTCGACCCCGAAACATCGTTCCCCTCGAAGGAGCCGTACACGTTCTTCATGGACCGCTTCACGTCCGCCTACCGTGCGGAACTCGAAGCATTCCTCGGCGTTGTCGCCGGGCGTCGGGAATCACCGTGCACGCCCGCAGATGCGGTCGAGTCGGCCTGGATCTCCGAAGCTGCAACGCACTCTCTGCGCGAGGGTCGGCCCGTCACGATCACCGAAGTCAAAGATCTGTTCCTTCACGACAAGAATGAGGCACACACATGAGCACTCCTCGCATCGCCGGCGCACCGATCTCCTGGGGCGTGTGCGAAGTCCCGGGCTGGGGCTACCAGCTCGACCCTGCGCAAGTCCTCCGGGAAATGCGCGAAGTCGGTCTGGCGGCAACGGAAATCGGACCGGAGGGCTTTCTGCCGACTGCACCCGCCGAAATGGCCAAGGTGCTCGCGGATCACGATCTGAGCGCAGTCGGCGGGTTCGCACCGGTACTGCTGCATGATCGCGATCATGATCCGGTTCCCGGCATCTCCCCCATCCTCGATGGTTTCGTCGCCTCGGGTGCCGAAGTTTTGGTCCTGGCCGCCGCGACGGGTTCCGACGGCTACGATTCACGCCCGGAACTGGACGAGCAGAGTTGGAAAACCCTGCTGCACAATCTCGATCGCCTCACCGACGCCGCGGCCGAGCGCGGAATCAGGGCAGTTGTCCACCCTCACGTCGGAACGATGATCGAGCAGCGCGACGAGGTCCTGCGAGTGCTCGACGGCTCGGCCATCCCCCTGTGCCTGGACACCGGCCACCTGTTGATCGGCGGCACCGATCCGGTCGACCTGGCGCGTCAAGCTCCCGAGCGCATCACCCACGTGCATCTCAAGGACGTCGACGATGCCCTCGCATCACGCGTTCGCAGAGGTGAGCTCACCTACACCGACGGCGTGAAGGCGGGAATGTACCGTCCACTCGGTGGCGGCGACGTCGACATCGCCGGTGTCACAGCCATATTGCAGCGCCACGGTTTCGACGGGTGGTACGTGCTCGAGCAGGACACCATTCTGGCCGAAGCGCCGTCGGACGAGGGACCGGTGCGCGATGTGCGAGCGAGCGTCGAGTATCTGCGGTCGGTTCTGTGACACCTCCTACCCCGCTGCGGATAGGCATTCTGGGAGCCTCACGCATCGCCGAGAACGCGATGATCAAACCTGCAACGGCCACCGGGCACCGCCTGGTGGCCGTTGCCGCACGCGACCCCGAGCGGGCCAGAGCCTATGCGGCCCAGCATGGGATCGAACGGGTGGTCGGTTCGTACGCCGAGCTGATCTCGGATCCGGAGGTGGATGTCGTCTACAACGCGCTGCCCAACAGCCTGCACGGACCGTGGAATCTCGCCGCCGTTCAGGCCGGCAAGCACGTGCTGACGGAGAAACCGTTTTCGAGCAACGCGGTGGAAGCGCGTGCTGTAGCCGAGGCAGCACGCGTGAGCGGCGTGACGCTGCTCGAGGGGTTCCACTACCTCTTTCATCCGGTGAACCGGCGCCTGCTGGATCTGGTTCGAAGCGGCGCCGTCGGCGCGGTCACTCGGGTGGAAACCGTACTGCGGATGCCCACACCATCCGAGAACGACCCGCGGTGGGAGCTCGCCTTGGCAGGCGGGTCACTGATGGACCTGGGCTGCTACGGGTTACATGCTTCCCGGACGCTGAGTGACGTCTGTGGTGGTGCGCCAGTGGTGACCGAGACCCGCCACGAGGAATATGCTCCGAGGGTTGATTCGTGGTTCGACATCGAACTCGAATACCCCAGCGGCGCCACGGCATCCGTGGTGACCACGATGTTGGACGAGCGGTATCACTTCACCTTCCGAGTATTCGGCACTGAAGGAGACGTCCTGGTACACAACTTCCTGCAGCCGGACATCGACGACCGTGTCTCCGTCACGGCCGGTGGGCGCACGAGCGTCGAGCATCTGGGCACGAAGTCGTCGTACACCTATCAACTCGAAGCGTTCGCCGATCATCTGTCCGGGGTCTCGGCGCTGCCGATCGGGCCGGGCGACGCGGTAGCCAACATGACGATGATCGACGAGGCGTACATGCATTCCGGCCTCGGGGTTCGGCCGACGACCATCCTGTGACGAAACGACTACAGCCTCGGTTCGATTCGAACCGAGGCTGTAGTCGCGAGGTTTTGATCTAGCGGCGAAGCTCGTGGGTCAGCGTCTCGAGCTCGTCACCGCCCGCCATCTCCTTGGTCAGTTCTTCGAGTGAGATGTCGTCGTACTTGGCGTCGAGCTTCTGCCTGCCTCGGTTGAGGAGCACGAAGTGATCGCCGACCATGTACGCGTGGTGCGGATTGTGCGTGATGAAGATGACGCCGAATCCCTGTTCCTTGGCAGCGGTGATGTAGCGCAACACCATTCCCGACTGCTTGACGCCGAGCGCTGCTGTCGGCTCGTCGAGAATCAGCACGCGCGCGCCGAAGAAGATGGCGCGGGCGATGGCAACACACTGACGCTGACCGCCCGAGAGACTACCGATCGGTGCGTCGACGTCAGGTAGTTCGATGCCCATCTTCGACAGTTCCGAAAGAGTCGTCGCGCGCATGGCGTTGGCGTCGAGCGACTTGATCAGACCGCCCTTGCGCAGTTCCTGCCCGAGGAAGAAGTTGCGCCACACCGGCATCAACGCAACGACGGCGAGGTCCTGATAGACCGTCGCGATGCCTTTGCCGAGAGCTTCTTTCGGCGAGTGGAATGTTGTCGGTTCACCGTCGACGAGTAGTTCACCTTCGCTCTGTTGGTGCAGACCGGCGATGATCTTGATCAGCGTGGACTTGCCTGCGCCGTTGTCACCGAGCACGCCTGTTACTTCACCCGCACCGACGCGCAGGTTGATTCCCTTGAGCGCGATGATGTTTCCGTATTGCTTACCGACGTCCTTGAGCTCGATCAGTGGCACGTTGCCGCCCGAGTTCGAGAGAGCGGGAACTTCAGCTGTGGTACTCATGTGTCACCTTTTCGCAGCGTAGTTGCGGAATGCGTTGTTGGCGATGACCGCGAAGAGCAGCATGGCGCCGAGGAAGAACTTGAACCAGTCCGGGTTCCAGCCTGCGTAGACGATGCCCTGGTTGGTCATACCGAAGATGAATGCACCGATCGCAGCGCCGATCGCGGTTCCGTAACCACCGGTGAGCAGGCAACCGCCGATGACTGCGGCGATGATGTACAGGAACTCGTTACCGACACCCTGACCGGACTGAACGGTGTTGAACGAGAACAGCAGATGCATGCCCACGAACCAGGCAGCAAAGCCGACGGTCATGAACAAGCCGATCTTGACTGCGGTCACGGGCACACCGATCGCGCGGGCACTGTCCTGATTGCCGCCGACCGCGAAGATCCAGTTGCCGATCTTGGTCTTGAACAAAACAAATGTTGCAATCGCGGTGAACAGCAGCCACCACACGACCGTGATCTTGACGGACACCCCGAAGACCGAGAACGACGACGCGAATACCTTTTTGGCGGAATCGAATCCAGCCATGTCGGAGACGCTGGGTGTGGCCACCTGACCACTCACGAGCTTGGTGACGGCCAGGTTGATACCGGTCAACATCAGGAAAGAACTCAAGGTGATGAGAAAGCTGGGAATCTTCGTCTTCATGACGAGGTAGCCGTTGAAGAATCCGACGGCGAGCGAGACGACCAGCGCCAGAATCGCGCCCACCCACAGGTTGAGGTGCAGGTTGTAGGCGATCATCGACGCGGCGAGCGAGGACGTGGTGACTGCGACGCCGGCGGAGAGGTCGAACTCGCCGCCGATCATGAGCAGGGCGACCGCGCAAGCCATGATGCCGATCGTGGAGCTGGAGTAGAGCACTGTCGCAAGCGCTTCCGGCGTACGGAACGGTGCCGCGACGATACAGAAGAAGATGAAGATGGCGATGGCGCCGACAAGTGAACCCATCTCCGGGCGGAGCAGCAGACGCTGAATGCGCTTTTGCTCCTTCACCCGTTCATCGGTCACGACTTTATGGGCGGCAAGGTCGAGATCTGCCTGAGTGGACATGATTTCCCTTCCGTGCTGGACAGGCGCACGGAGGGCGGACTCTCAGCCCTCCGTGCGCCCGGATCAGCGAGTTCCGTTCTTGGCGTACTCGGCGACCGAGTCGATGTTGGTGTTGTCGATGAACGCGGGTCCGGTCAGGGTGGGCAAGCCACCACCGATCACGTTGCCGTTGTTGAGGTAAAGCCACAGCGAATCGATGGCGAGGTAGCCCTGCAGGAAGGGTTGCTGGTCCACTGCCCACTGCACGTCACCGGATTTGATGGCGTCGACGAGCGCCGCGTTGGTGTCGAAGGTGACGACCTTCGCCTTGCTGCCCGCATTGCCGACCGACGTCACGGACGTCAATGCGAACGGCGCACCGAGCGCGAGAACTCGATCGATTGCCGGGTCCTGTTGAAGTTTCGCGGTGATGGTCGACTCCACCGACGGCATGTCCTTGCCGTTGACGTTGAGAATCTCCGTCGTTCCCTTGAACGACTTCTTCACACCGGCGCACCGTGATTCGAGGCTCACGTTGCCCTGCTCCTGAATCACGCACAGCACCTTGGTGGCACCTTCGGTGTTGAGTCGCTCGCCGGCAGCTTCACCGGCAATCGACTCGTCCTGACCGAAGTACTCCTTGACGCCCATGTCCTTCCAGGTTTCGAGGCCCGAGTTGAGGGCGACCACCGGAATGCCCGCGGCGGTGGCACTTTGGACCGCGGCAACCATGGCGTCGGGCTTCGCGAGGGTGACGGCGATCCCGTCGACCTTGCTGTCGATCGCACTCTGAACCAAGTTGGCCTGATTCGGCGCCTCGGGATCGGCGGAGTACCGAAGTTCGATGTTGTCCTTGGCCGCTGCGGTTTCGGCGCCCTTGCGCACCAGATCCCAGAACGTGTCACCGGGAACTTCGTGGGTGATCATCGCAATGGTGGCGCGGGGCGTGTCCGCCGTACCCGCGCCCATTCCGGATCCGGAAGAATCCGGCTTACCGCCGGTGCTGGAACAGGCGGCCAGACCCAAGACCACGACTGAGGCTCCGGCCAGTACGGCAACGCTCTTGCGTCCCGTGAGAAACGACATGTGAACTCCCTCTCGACATCAACCAACGGCCCGCGAACGGATGGTGCTCGGTTGTATGTGAAAGATGTAATACCCGTCACAGTCGAATGTCAATAGTTTGTTCTGACATTAGGACTGCTTATCAAAGACCGGACAAACGAGTTTAGGTCGAAAAACCAGGTCAACGCCCTACGAGTCCAGTTGAACCTCGAACTACAAGTTGTGGTTGCGCGACTATGTCCCTGCCCAAGAGTCCACTTCCGCCGTCGAGGCGTTCGGAGATTCGCTCCACCGCGGCGCCACCCAGAAACGCCGTGTCCTGCCCGACACTGGTCAGATCGATGTGCGCCAAACCTGCCAATGCACTGTTGTCGAATCCGATCACGGAGACGTCGCCGGGCACCGAGACTCCCGCACGCAAGAAGACGTCCAGGACTCCTAGCGCGCAACGATCATTGAAAGCGAAGACCGCACCGGGAATCCCTTGTTCGACCATCGACCGCGCGGCGTCCGCGCCGAACTCCTCCGTGAGGCCGCCGGGAAGTATCCGCGATTCCAGTCCGGCCGCCCGCATGGCCTTCCGGTAGCCCTGACGCCTCTCCTGGGCGCCCGGACCGCGTCCGCCGTCGACATGGACAATCGAGCGGTGCCCGAGTCCGACGAGATGATTCACGGCCATCACGGCGCCCGCCTCGTCGTCCGTGCGGACAACGTCCACCTGTGCTGAGGGCATCTTCCGGGCGAGCACGACGACGGGAACCTTGGCCGCCAGGTCGACGATCTCCGATTCCGGCGCCTGCGAACCCAACAGCAAGATCGCCTCGCATCGGTCGTCGAGCAGGGTGCGCACGGCGCGCGAGCCAGGCCTGCGGTCCGAGACGGCACTGAGAACGACGTCGTAGCGCAAGCGTTCGGCTGCGTCGTAGATCTCGTCGAGCAGCTCCGCGTGAAAGGTTTGCGCGGCAACATAACTGACACCGATCAGGCGGCTGCGATGCTGGCGCAGCAGTCGCGCCGCGTTGTCGGGTCGATAGCCGAGTTCGTCCGCGGCCGCCTTGACCCGTACCCGCGTCGCATCGCTGGCACCCGGGACATCACGAATGACGATGGACACCAGTGCGCGTGACACACCGGCCAGGTCTGCTACGTCTTGCAAGGTGGGGCGTCGACTGTTCACCTCCACAGACTAGATCGTTCCAGCGAATACACGCCGAAACGTTGACGCACGAGGCAACCAGCGCTTTACTGACACGACTAGAACGATCTAGTTCCTCATCCTCACTCCGAACGGAGCCCCCATGTCTGCCTCTGTTGCAGTCGGTCTGATCGGCGCTGGATGGATCGGCCGTTTCCACGGCGAGTCCGTCGCGCTGCGTATCCCCGGCACCCGTCTCGTCGCCGTCGCCGATCCTGCGCCCGGCGCTGCGGCGTCGTTGATCGAACGTGTCAGTCCCGACGCCCGCGCGTACACCGACGCCCTTGAGCTGATTACCGATCCGACCGTCGAAGCGGTGCTCATCAGTACGCCCGCATCAACTCACACCGATCTCGTGGTAGCAGCAGCGGAGGCCGGCAAGCATGTCTTCTGCGAAAAGCCGATGGCTTTGACACTCGAGGACGCCGATCGCGCAATCGGCGCATGCGCCGCGAACAATGTTGCGCTGCAGGTCGGTTTCAACCGGCGCTTCGCCGCCGACTTCGCCGCGGCACACGACGTGATCACCTCCGGTGGGATCGGGACACCGCAGCTACTTCGCTCTCTGACTCGCGATCCGGGAATCACCGCCGACGTCGCCTCTCGAGTCAAGCCGTGGACGATCTTCAACGAGACACTGATTCACGACTTCGACGCCCTGCTCTGGCTCAACCCGGGGGCACGCGTCGTCGAGGTGTTCGCGCAGGCCGATGCTCTCGTCCATCCGCAGTACAAGGAGCAGGGGTACCTCGATACGTCGATGGTTCAGTTGCGGTTCGACAACGGCGCCTTCGCGTCGGCCGAGGCCAACTTCCAGGCCACCTACGGTTACGACGTTCGCGGCGAGGTTTTCGGTTCCGGTGGAATGGTGAGTGCAGGCGAGGTCACGCGGACCGCGATGCGTCATTACAGCTCACCGGGCGTTCGGGCCGACACACCTCGGGTGAACATCGAACTGTTTCACGACGCCTATGTTGCCCAGCTAGCGCACTTCGCAGACTGCATCCGCTCCGGCAGCGCGCCGTCGGTCGACGGTCTCGATGCTCGCAACGCCCTGGAAATCGCACTGGCTGCAAAAGAATCCGTGGAAACCGGACTGCCCGTATCGCTGCTGTCGGTGCCGCAGTGAGCCCCTTCGATTTGGCAGTCTCTGCCGAGATGACGTTCACCGAACTCCCTGTCGTCGAACGCATTCGGCGGATCTCGGAGGCGGGGTTCGCAGCCGAGATCTGGAGTTGGCAAGACAAGGACCTCGATGCTCTGGTCGCCACCGGGGCTCGGTTCTCCTCGATGACCGGCTATCTTCACGGCGATTTGTTCGACGAAGCGGGCAGCGCCGAACTCGTACGTACAGCGGCGCTATGCCTCACGCCGGCAGCGAAACTCGGCGTTCCTCGGCTGAACTTCCATACCGGCGAGCTGATCGACGGACAGGCCGCGCGCCCGCAGTATCGAACTACGGGAGCGATGTGGCTGACGGCCCAACGCGCTCTCGAGAAGATCGCGCGACTGGGTGAAGACGCCGGAGTCGTCTTCTGCCTCGAGAATCTCAATACGATCGTCGATCACCCTGGCGTACCGATGGCCAGAGCCAAAGACACTCTGGCACTGGTGGAATCCGTCTCACACCCCAACCTCAAGATGATGCTCGACCTCTACCACGCACAGATCGGCGAAGGAAACCTCATCGAACTCGTGCGGCGTTGTGGTGACAACATCGGCGAGATTCAGGTGGCCGACGTACCCGGCCGATGCGAACCCGGAACCGGCGAGATCAACTACCCAGCCATCGCACGCGTTCTCGCCGAGCAGGGTTACACCGGCACGATCGGATTGGAGGGCTGGGCATCCGGAGACAGTGACACCGCACTCACTGCTTTCCGGAACGCCTTCACACTCTAGGCCTCCCCCGGGAACGTGATCCCTACCTGACGGCGGATCTCGTCGAGGATGTCGAGCGTCGCAATGGCCGCGTCGAGCGGATGGACCGGCGACTCGATATCCCCGGCGGTGATCCGCCGCGCCGCCTCGGCCGCCTCGAACGCGAGACCTCCGACGTATCCGTCGACCGGGTCGTCGTAGCGCGCAGATCTTCCGTCTCCGAGCCGGACCGTAAAGGACCCGGGGCGGTAGAACGTCGAGTCCAGAATGATCATCCCCTTGTCACCGCAGATCGACGCGGTGTTGGGCGTGTCAGCGAGGATGGTGGTGCTCAGACTGGCCTGAGCTACACCGGACCACGAGAGCACCGCGGAAATCTGGCCGTTCACTTGGTGGTTGGCCGGTTGGCCGAGAGCGAGAACCGAACTCGGAACACCTAGTACGCGATGCGCAAGACTGACCGGATAGGTCCCGAGGTCGAGAAGCGGCCCGCCCGCGAGCGCCGGATCGTAAATACGGTGATCGGTCTCGAACCGTTCACCGTGATCTGCCAGAACCGTACGTATGGTTCCCAGAAATCCAGCCTCGATGATCTGGTCGATCACGTCGAACTTGGGCAAGAACGACGTCCACATCGCTTCCATACAGAACAGTCCGAGCGCCGTTGCCCTCTCTCGAATGGCACGCCCCTGTGCACCGTTCAAGGCAAGCGGTTTTTCGATCACGACATGCTTGCCGTGATCCAATGCAGCCATCGCACAATCGAAATGGGCTGTGTGCGGCGTTGCAACATAGACGACGTCCACCTCCTCGGACGCAAGCAAAGCGCCGTAGCTACCGTGAGCGCATCGGATCCCCCATTGGTCCGCGAAGGCCTGAGCTCGGGCCAGTCCGCGCGAAGCAACTGCCTCCACCTCTTGAGCTGTATCGGTCTGCAGGGATTCCACGAAGCGCTGTGCAATCCAGCCGGGACCGAGGATCCCCCAGCACAAAGTCGGGGCGTCGATCGGATCGGCAACCCGGGTGCGAGGAAGTTCCAGAACAGTAGAAGTTGTCATGCCTCGAACTGTAGAGTCGAATCTCGAATATGTAAGGACATTATGTTGTCCAGCTAAATTGGAACCGGATCAAGCTATTGAGCGAAGAATTCTGAGGTCTTTTTGATGGATTTCGGGGGTAGTTTCGATGGCTTCTCCTTGGCAGTCTTTGAGGTACAGCGCATCTTGAACACTGCAGGAAAGGTCCCCGAATGACTCGAGCACTGACCGACAACGCCGTGCCGTCCGCGGGTAGGTTGCACCGAGAAGATTGCAACATCGAAGACTTCGCCGCTCTGGTCGCACACGAGACAGACCCCGCCGATTACCCGTACGCCCATTCGGTGGCCGACGGCGTTCTTCTCTACCGCTCGGATGCTCTGGTCGACAAATTGTCGAATCCTGAAATCCGGGCGGAGATTCAGGACGAGATCGCCCGCGCGTTACTCACCGGTCCAGGCATCACGGTCTTCCAAGGCGCGTTCGACGCGGAGGTATTGGATCGCGCCAGTGCGGTCTTCCGTGAACTCATTGCGCGCCAACACGAATCCGGCGCGACGTCCGGGGATCACTTCGCCAAACCCGGAGCCAATGACCGGATCTGGGGAGCACAACTGAAGTTGGCGCTCGAAGATCCCAAGGCTTACGTCGACTACTACGCAAACAGCATTGTCGCTTTAGCTTCGGAAGCCTGGCTCGGCCCCATGTATCAGGTGACGTCAGACGTCAACGTCGTCAATCCCGGTGGCGCCGCACAGAATCCACATCGCGACTACCACCTCGGCTTCATGTCGAGCGACGTAGCCGCAAAGTTTCGGGCGCATGTTCACCGATTGACCCCGGCCCTCACCCTGCAAGGTGCCGTCGCCCACGTGGATATGCCTGCCGAAACGGGCCCGACGAAGTATCTGCCGTACTCCCAGCAATACGAATCCGGATACCTCGCGTTCGAGCGTCCCGAGTTCAAGGAGTTCTTCGAAGCCAACTACGTCCAATTACCTTTGAAGAAGGGAGATGCCGTCTTCTTCAACCCAGCACTATTCCACGCCGCCGGCCACAACAAGTCCGCGGACGTCCTGCGTATGGCAAATCTTCTCCAGGTGTCGTCGGCCTTCGGTCGAGCCCTCGGAACCATCGACCGGGAGGCACTCGTCAACGCGATCTATCCTGCACTGCTCGCTCTCAGCGAGGCGGGGTCCGACGAGGCAGTTCGGTGCGCCGTCGCCGCCTCGGCCGAGGGCTACGCCTTCCCGACCAATCTGGACCGAGACCAACCGATCGACGGCCTCGCGCCTCAGACGCAGGCCGAACTCGTGACGGAGGCGGTTCGCGAGCGGATCTCACCTGATCGACTGGCCGATCTACTGAAGGCACAGTCCGAGAGACGAATGAGCTGAGGAGACTTGGCAGGACGGCCTGACCACAGCGAAGGAGTCCCTGTGTCGAATAGCCGCGCGTTTTTCGCACTGATGTTGGGCCATGCGCCGTCCGGAATGGCCGAAATGCCGTTTGAAGGCGGTCGGTCGGTACGCTCGAAGCATGGGGTGGGACTTGTTAGTGCTGTTCGCCATGATCGGCCCGTTGGCCGTATTCGGGTGGGCGGCTGTCCGGGCGAAGCGCCGCGGACTCGGCGGATCGTTCGTCGGGCCGTTTCAGGAGATGTTCGATCCCGGCGCTGCGCGAGCCCAGACCGTCATCGAACAGATCGCGGAACTACCGGACCCTGCGGACTCCGGCGACCCGGACGACGACGTGCCGTACACAGTCACCTACGAGGGTGTTCGACTCCACATCAACCCAGGTCAGGCTCGACAGCGTGGAGGCGAAGGGACCGCCAAGCGAGCTGAGTGAAAGTTGCACCAGATCCAATGTTCAGACAGCGGTCCGCGACGCCCGAGAGTAAATCGGCAATGTACTGCAGTGAGAAACACAACGGTCGAACGCGAACACTCTCGTTGCGTTGGGCAGGAGCAGAGCGGAACATGAACCTCATGCCTGTCTCCGAACTTCTCCGCCTAGGTACCGCGCAACCGATCATTCGCTGGGGCACCCCTGTCCTTCATGCGCCTGCTCGGCCAGTGACTGAATTCGGCAGCGATCTCCAAGATCTGCTGGCAGACATGTTCGCTACCAACACCGCCGCACACGGCGCAGGACTCGCAGCTCAACAGATCGGCGTCGACCTCGCGGTGTTCATCTACGACTGCACCGACGAAGTAGGGACGCAACGCACCGGCGTCGTCTGCAATCCGGTCGTCGACCTTCCTGAAGGAGTCCACCGGCAGCTAGTCGACTACGGCGAAGGCTGTCTGTCCCTTCCCGGTTCATACACTGACCTCGCACGACCCGACTTCTCCACCTGTCGCGGAAACGATCAATACGGCAACTCGATCGAAATCACTGCAGGTGGCACCCTCGGGCGCTGCTTCCAACACGAGACTGACCACATCAACGGCATTGTCTTCGGCGACCGACTTCCAACGCGCAAACGCAAACAGCTCTATCGCGACCACGACGAAGTATCGGACCAATACACAGCCCATTGGCCGGCGTGTCAAGCGACCAGTCGGCTTAGAGGTGGAACCAGATAGCCCTACGCCGTTGGCCGGCCGAACCACATGGACAGCTGAGTATCCAACTCCGCCTGCGAATCCCCGACCCATGCCACATGACCGTCCGGCCGAAGCAGGACAGCCGGAGCGTTCAATTCAGTGCTTGTGTCAACGATGTGGTCGGCGCGATCGCTCCAACCATCGACGGACAGTTGGCCACCCTGGTCGAGAAGAAGTCCGCGGCCGGATCGCATCAGGTCGTACAGGTTGCCGCGCGTCAACGCGATGTTCCGCAGCCTCCGACCGAGTAGGTCGTCACCTTCGCCGAAGTCGTAGCGAATCGAGATCGCAGTGATCTTCTCGGTCAGATAACGCTTGACGTCTTCGAAGTCCATCAACTCGGAGATCAAGCGTCGCACAGCTTGTGGACCGGCTGCGGTGGAGATCAGCTCCGCCTGCGCGCGCGTGTTGTCGAGAACGTCGGCAGCCACCGGACGCCGTTCCGATTCGTACGTGTCGAGCAGGCTCTCCGGCGCCCAACCGTTAATCTCTGCGGCGAGCTTCCAGCCGAGGTTGAAGGCATCTTGGACACCGAGATTGAGGCCTTGTCCGCCCATCGGTGGGTGGATGTGTGCGGCATCGCCGGCGAGGAACACCCGGTCACGCCGGTAGTGCTCCGCCAGACGGGTGGCGTCACCGAAGCGCGAGAGCCACCGCGGTGAGTGCACACCGAAGTCGGTGCCCGCAATGGCCAGTAGCTGTTGCTTGATGTCGTCGAGGGTGGTGGGAACCGCGCGACCGTCGGCAACTTCGGCCGCGGGTACCACGACGCGAAAAGCACCATTGCCGGCGGGACCGACTCCGAATCGTTTGTGCGTTTCCCGGATTTCGGCGACAACGGCGGCCAGTTCATCAGCCGGCATGGTCACGTCCATTTCGCCGATCAACGTGTCGGCGCTCGACGGCTCGCCGGGAAACCCGACGTCGATCAGCTTCCGAACAGTGCTGCGGCCGCCGTCGCAGCCCACGAGATAACGCGCGTGAAGTGTTGTGCCGTCGGACAATTCCGCTGTGACGCTATCGGTATCTTGACGGATCGCGACGACGCGCTTTCCTCGCTGAATGTCCGCACCGACTTCGGTGGCATGTTCGGCAAGAATCCTGTCGATCTCGGGCTGAGGAATGCCCAGTACGTACCCGTGCGCAGTATCGAGGTGCGCCGGTGCCGGTTTGCTGATCCCCGCGAAGAATCCACCGAGCGGATATTTGCGGCCGTGCGCGAGGAACTTGTCCAGCAACCCGCGCTGCTCCATGATTTCGATGCTGCGCACATGGATACCGAGGGCACGGACGAACTGAGTCGGCTCCTCGTCCTTGTCCACGACGACGACATCGACGCCCTGCAGCCGGAGCTCACCTGCCAGCATCAATCCAGTTGGTCCAGCACCGACAATGATGACATCACTCATGCGATCCCCTCCTTCGGGCAAGGCTTTTGCTTGCTCGCAGCAGACGAGTGTGCACCATCACCGGGGCCTTGCCGCAAGCCCCGGGTCCCGCGTTATGATGAAAGTGGCGGAAGACGCTTCATCAGCGCACCAACACCACAGCACCCGTATCGCGTGGGAGCCGCCAACTCTCGATCACCGTCGGCACCAGCATGGCCCCGAGAACACCCAGCGTCAGAGAAAACGGCACTCCGCCGCTCAGATCCTCCGACTCCGCCAACGGTGTACAGAGCGTGATCACCAAAGCGGACAGTGCAATACCCAGACCGGACGCCAACTCTTGCAGCGTTGCATGCAGAGTATTGGCATCGGTCAGCTCACCCGAGTCGACGTCGGCGAACGCCAAGCTGTTGTACGCGGTGAACCCGATGGATCGCAACGCGCCACTGACAAACAGTGCGACAGCGATTACGACGTCCGGTGTCGTCGACGAGATCAGTACCAGCGCACCGAAGCACACCACCGACAGAACTCCGTTTCCCACCAGAACTAGTCTGATCCCGAACCTGCGCATGAGCGGAGTGGTGAGCGGTTTGATCGCGATATTCCCCGCGAACAGAGCCATCACCAGCAGACCGGCCTTGAACGCCGACATTTCGAATCCCACTTGGAACAACAACGGCAGCACAAACGGCACGCCCATGATCACGAGCCGGTACAGCGAGCCGCTCGACGCGACGAGCCGAAACGATCGAAGTCGGAGGACGCCGAGCGCGATGAGCGGATGATCCGACCGGACGAGGTGAATGACGGCCAAGCTCAACAAGATCAGAGCCGCAACGATCCCGAGGCCCACTCGTAGCCAGTCGGTTCCGGCACTGTGCACGTTATCGAGCGCCACGACAAGCACTGCGACGCCTGCTCCGATCACCACCAATCCCAGCCAGTCGAGGCTCCGTTTCTGCGCCTCCCGAATGTCGGGCACCATGCGCAACGCCAGCAGAAACCCGACGATCCCGATCGGAACGTTGATCAGAAAGATCCAGCGCCACGAAGCGATCGACACGATGGCTCCACCCACAGCGGGCGCAAGAACCGGCGCTGTGAGCGCCGGCCACGTCAAGTAGGCGATAGCCCGTACGAGTTCCGCCTTCGACGTCACCCGCAATACTGCGAGCCGCCCCACCGGCACCATCATGGCGCCGCCTACCCCTTGTAAAGCACGCATTCCCACCAGCATCGGGAGGGAGGTGCTCAGTGCACATCCCACCGACGCCACCGTGAAAACGGCTATGGCAGAGATGAAGACACGTCGCGTTCCGAATCTGTCGGCCATCCATCCGCTCGCCGGGATCAGGACGGCCAACACCAGGAGGTACGAAGAAACGGCGACATTGACGTCGACGGCATCAACTCCGAAAGATTGGGCGATCGACGGCAGTGCCGTTGCGAGAATCGTCGCGTCCAGCATCTCCATGAACAGCGCTGCTGCCACGAGCAGCGCCAGTCCGCGGGGAAATGTCACTGCACCAGAGCCTTTCGGAGGAGCTGTCGATCAGCCGAGAGAAATCCAGCTGCCGGAGGTCACCGAGGCGACCATCGCGTCCAGAGCCTGTGCGGACGCGACTGCATCAGCGATGGTCGCGCCCTGCGGCGCTCCGTCCACGATCGAGGCGATGAAATTGCGAGCCTCGATCACTTTCAGGTCGTCGTAGCCCATCGCGTTGGCCGCGCCAGGCTGGAAGCGGCCGAACTCACCGGACTCGGGGCCGACCAGAACCGTCGTGACGGATTGGTCCTGGTACTTCGAGCCGAGGCTGGTGCCCAGTTCACCCATCCGGCGGTAGTCCCAGAACACGGCACCTTTCGTGCCGTGAATCTCGAATCCGTAATTGTTCTGCTCTCCCACGGCGACGCGGCATGCTTCGAGGGTGCACCGGCCACCCGACCCGAGGCGCAGCAGTGCGCTGACGAAGTCTTCGTTCTCGACAGCCCCCATCTCCCCACCGCTGGCCCGCGCATGTCCACTGGTAGCGGCGGACGGACGCGCACGCTCCGGGATGAAGATCGCAGTATCCGCAACGAGAGCGTCGACGTCACCGAGAAGATGACGAATCAGATCGATGCCGTGCGAAGCCAAGTCGCCCAGGACGCCGGCGCCGCCGCGCTCCCGCTCGTATCGCCAACTCAAAGCACCTTCAGGGTGGGCCGCATAGTCGCTGAGGAAACGAAAACGCGAGTGCGTGATCGTGCCCAACTCCCCTGAGTCGATCAGGCTCTTTGCCAGGGCCACAGCCGGCGCGTTTCGGTAGTTGAAGCCGACGGTCGACTGCACACCGGCCTTCGAGACTGCTACGGCAACAGCTTTGGCGTCTTCCGTGGACAAGCCGACGGGCTTCTCGATCCAGATGTGTTTGCCGGCCTCTGCCATTGCGACGCCGATTTCACGGTGCAAGAAGTTCGGGGCCGTGATGCTCACCGCGTCGATGGCCGGATCGGCTGCGATATCGCGCCAATCCTGGGTGAAAGCTTCGAAACCGAACTGGTCCGCTGCTTCCTCCCCTCTGCCAGGCACCTCGTCGGCGACGGCGGCCAGGCGGATCACGGGAAGCTGCGGATAGTGCTGCCGCAGACGCAGATACGCCTGCGTGTGGACGCGGCCCATCCATCCGAATCCGGCAACTGCTACTGAAATGCCTGTCATGAGGCTCCGTTCGGGTCAAATGATCGAAGGATCGCAGAAATGCTGGGATCACAAATCACCCCCACTGACTCGGTCAGGCGGGTACTCGTGTCACCGGGATCGAGATCTAGCGGTCGACCACGGTGGTGTCGAAGTAGTAACGCGACGCTCGGTAGCAGTGGCTGCCGTACTCGACGGCGCTACCTGAATCGTCAAATGCAGTGCGGCTCATGGTCAAGAGGGCAGCACCCACTTTCTCGTCGAGCAATCCTGCTTCTTCGCGAGTCGCCGCCCGAGCGCCGATTCGCTGCCGCGCGACACGGATGTGAACGCCGCGAGTTCGCAAGGTTTGGTACAGCCCCTGCGTCTCCAACTCCTCGGGATCGGGTGCGATGTCCACCGGAATGTAATTGGTCATCACTGCAAGCGGTTCGCCGTTGGTGCTTCGCAGACGCCTGATGGTGGCCACTTCTGCGTCAGGTTCGAGGTTGAGTTCCGCGGCAACGTCCTCGGCGGGAACTCCCACCGTGAACTCGAGCAGCTTGGTCGTCGGCGCCTGGCCGGCCCTCGCAAGGTCGTCGAACAGGCTGGTGAGCTCGACCGGGCGGTGCACCGGACTTTGCACCACCTGAGTTCCGACTCCCCGCTTACGAACAAGTAGTCCCTTGTCCACCAGTTCCTGGATCGCGCGTCGAGTGGTCGGACGTGAGAGATTGAGCCGTTTGGCCAACGCCAGTTCATTCTCGAAGCGATCACCTGGGGCAAGTTCGCCACCGAGAATAGCGCCCTCGATTGCCTGTGCCAGCTGAAAATACAGCGGCACCGGGCTCGAGCGGTCCAACTCGACGGCGAGTGCTGCGACCACGGCCAACTCCGATCTGTCTTGGGAAGGCGCCGTATCGACGCTACTTCTCTCGGCAGTGTATGCGAACACTAACATTCACTTGACCGCAAGTCATAATGTCCAGACAAACTATTGACAATCGCTGTGTCGCGGCGCACAGTTTCAGTCATACATCGGTGCCCTGCGTGGGCAACCCACCACGAACTCTCGGGAGTCAGTTTTGACAAGCATCAACACTCACCAGAGCGGGTCACACATCCCTGACACACCCTTCGACGTGCTTGCCATCGGCCGATCGGGTGTGGACATCTACCCACTTCAGACCGGTGTCGGACTCGAGGACGTCGAGACGTTCGGCAAGTTCCTCGGCGGCAGCGCAGCCAATGTCTCGGTGGCGGCCGCGCGCCTCGGCCGGCGAGCAGCACTGATCTCCGGCGTAGGCAGCGATCCTTTCGGGAAGTTCGTCACACGCGAGTTGGCACGTCTGGGCGTCGACAACAGGTTTGTCGTCACCAATTCCGAGTACCCGACACCGGTGACGTTCTGCGAGATCTTCCCTCCTGACGACTTTCCGCTGTACTTCTACCGCAAGCCGCATGCGCCCGATCTTCGGATCACCCCGGAAGACATCGACCTCGACGCCGTTCGAACGGCGTCCCTCTACTGGTCGACTGTGACGGGGCTGTCCGAAGAACCGAGTCGCAGTGCACACTTCGCGGCCTGGGAAGCCCGCGAACGACGCCCGCTGACGGTTCTGGATCTGGACTACCGTCCGATGTTCTGGTCGACGCCCCAGGAAGCAACCAATCAGGTGCAGCGCGCTCTGGCGCACGTGACTGTGGCCGTGGGAAACCGTGAAGAGTGCGAGATCGCGGTCGGTGAGACCAACCCGAACAAGGCGGCCGACGCACTTCTCGACCTCGGCGTCGAACTGGCCATCGTGAAGCAGGGCCCGAAGGGCGTTCTCGGAAAAACGCGAAAGCAGTCGATCACCGTGCCGCCCAACGCCGTCGACGTGGTCAACGGGCTGGGAGCAGGCGACAGCTTCGGCGGATCACTGTGCCACGGACTGTTGGCCGGGTGGCCGCTGGAGAAGGTACTGCGGTACGCCAACGCGGCCGGCGCGATAGTCGCATCTCGGCTCGAATGCTCCACTGCGATGCCGACCGCCGAAGAAGTCCACGATCTCGCCGAAGCCACAGCCACGGAGGCAGTCAATGTCTGACAAGCTCGCCGCCCGCCCCCTCGCCACCACCTACGCCGAAGTGACGGAACTGCGTGCGAGCGATCCGCAGATCATCGAAAAGGCCTGGGCAGCGCGAACTCCTCGCGCCACTGTTCGAGGCAATGGCCGGCTCATGATCGTCGCGGCCGATCATCCGGCGCGTGGGGCGCTGTCTGTCGGCGGCAAGCCGACAGCGATGAACAGTCGTACCGATCTGCTGGACCGGTTGCGCACTGCTCTCGACAATCCTGGAGTCGACGGCGTTCTCGGTACTGCGGACATTCTCGACGATCTGCTCCTCCTCGGCGCCCTCGACGACAAGGTCGTCTTCTCGTCGATGAACCGCGGCGGCCTGGCAGGCGCGAGCTTCGAACTCGACGACCGCATGACGGGATACACCGCGGCGGGCACCGCGAAGTTCGGAATGAACGGCGGAAAGATGCTGCTACGCATCGCACTCGACGACGCGGGCACACTGCCCACCATGACGGCATGTGCCGAAGCCGTGGACGAACTGGCCGCGGCCGGACTGATCGCGATGCTCGAGCCGTTTCTCTCCAGCCGCGTGAACGGCAAGGTCGTCAACGATCTCAGCCCCGACGCCGTCATCAAATCCATCCACATCTCCCAAGGTCTCGGCTCCACCTCGGCGTACACGTGGATGAAACTGCCGGTCGTCGACGAGATGGAACGCGTCATGGATGCGACCACCCTCCCGACGCTCCTGTTGGGCGGCGATCCGCAGATCGCGCCGGAAGAAACGTACGCAAAGTGGGACGCTGCACTTCAGCTGCCGTCCGTGCGCGGACTGATCGTCGGACGCGCGCTGCTATACCCACCCGACGGCGACGTGACCGCGGCCGTCGACACCGCAGTCAAGCTCGTCCACTAGAACCGACCTGGCAGGAGCAAGATGTTCAGCAAGTACTACGTCCCCGCCGGATCGTCCGCCGACGGTGATTTCACGACAGTGGTCACGCCGGAGTCTGCCGGGTGGACCGAATCCAGCTTGTGGATACTCGAACTCGCCCCGGGTGCGAACGTCCACCTGCGGTCCGGCGAGAACGAAATCATCGTCGTTCCACTTGCGGGTTCGGCCGTGGTTGTTGCCGAGGGGACGGAGATTCCCCTCACTGGCCGCGCATCGGTTTTCGACGGCCCGAGCGATTTCGCGTACGTAGGACGCGACGCCGACTACTCGGTCAGCAGCGCTGACGGGGGCCGCTTCGCTCTGTGCGGAGCGCGCGCCGGCGCAAAGCTCCCCCATCGCTACGGTCCGGCTTCAGGAGTTGCGGTCGAGCTCCGCGGTGCCGGGAACTGCAGCCGACAGGTTCACAACTTCGCCACCGCAGACACTTTCGAGGCCGACTCCATCATCGCGTGTGAGGTCATCACCCCCGGCGGGAACTGGTCGTCGTATCCCAGCCACAAACACGACGAGAACAGCGACGTCGAATCGGCCCTGGAAGAGATCTACTACTTCGAGATCGACAGAAGCCCCACCGGGACCGAAGGTTTCGGCTACCACCGCGTGTACGGAACCGCCGAGAGACCTATCGAGGTGCTCGAGGAAGTCCGCTCGGGCGACGTCGTCCTCGTGCCGCACGGCTATCACGGCCCGTCCATCGCAGCGCCGGGCCACCACATGTACTACCTCAATGTCATGGCAGGTTCGGGCGAGATCCGGGCGTGGAACATCTGTGACGATCCGCAACACACCTGGCTACGTGGAAGCTGGGATCACCAGGACATCGACCCTCGACTGCCGTTGCAGTCCCACAACTGACGGAAGTGAAAGCTGTGGCACCCACCAACAACGCAACCGGCAATCGTCCACCTCGCGACGAGCCGACCGTATACCTCACTGTTTCTCAAGCTGTCGTCCGCTTCCTCGCCAACCAGTACACCGAACGCGACGGCCAGCGCACCAAGCTGTTCGCCGGCTGCTTCGGAATCTTCGGGCACGGCAACGTCGCCGGACTGGGACAGGCACTCTTGCAGGCCGAGATCCAGGATCTCGACGCCGGCCGTGAGCCGACACTCCCCTACGTGCTCGGCCGCAATGAACAGGCGATGGTGCACTCGGCTGTCGCGCACGCCCGCATGAAGGACCGCCTGCAGACGTGGGCAGTCTCGTCCAGCGTCGGCCCCGGTGCCACCAATATGATCACCGGCGCGGCACTGGCCACCATCAACCGTCTACCTGTATTACTCCTTCCCGCAGACACTTTCGCGACCCGCGCCAGTGCCCCCGTCTTGCAGGAACTCGAACTCCCGTCGAGCGGCGACGTCACAGTCAACGACGCTTTCAAACCGGTCTCACGATACTTCGATCGGGTATGGCGCCCGGAGCAGTTGCCGAGCGCTCTGCTCGCCGGGATGCGCGTTCTCACTGATCCCGTCGAGACCGGCGCGGTCACCATCGCCATCCCGCAGGACGTGCAGGCCGAGGCTTTCGACTGGCCCGAGTCCTTCTTCGCCGAGCGAGTCTGGCACGTGGCCCGCCCGCTCCCCGAACGATCGGTGATCGAACGCGCCGCCGCGATCATCCGCTCGGCTCGCAAGCCACTGATCGTGGCCGGCGGCGGCGTGATCTACAGCCAGGCCAGCGACTCTCTATCAGCGTTCTGTGCGCAAACCGGAATCCCCGTGGGGCAGAGCCAGGCGGGGAAGGGTTCATTGGTCTTCGACCATCCACAATCCGTCGGGGCGGTGGGGTCCACCGGCACTACGGCTGCAAACGCACTGGCCACCGAGGCTGACGTCGTCATCGGAATCGGCACGCGGTACAGCGATTTCACGAGCGCGTCCCGCACCGCGTTCACCAATCCCGACGTTCGCTTCGTCAACATCAACGTCGCATCACTGGACTCCGTGAAGCAGGGCGGAGTCAGCGTTGTCGCCGACGCACGTGAGGCACTCGACGCGCTGGCACTTGCACTGAACGACTACCGGGTGGACGACGAATACGCGTCCAGGATCGGTGACCTCGCTCGCGATTGGGATGCGATCGTCGAATCCGTCTACAACCCAGCTGAACCCGCTGCCGACGGGTCACTGAATCAGAATCAGGTGATCGGCCTGGTCAACACACTGTCCGATCCACGTGACGTCGTGGTGTGCGCTGCCGGGTCCATGCCGGGTGACCTCCACAAGCTGTGGCGAACCCGTGATTCCAAGGGGTATCACGTCGAATACGGGTACTCGTGCATGGGATACGAAGTTGCCGGCGGTCTAGGCGTCCGCATGGCGTGCCCCGATCGCGACGTGTTCGTGATGGTCGGAGACGGTTCCTATCTGATGATGGCCACCGAATTGGTCACCGCCGTACAGGAACGCCTCAAGGTCATCGTCGTCCTGGTGCAGAATCACGGATTTGCCTCCATCGGTTCACTGTCCGAGTCGCTGGGTTCCCAGCGCTTCGGCACGCAGTACCGCTACCGCTCGAATGACGGACGTCTCGACGGAGGGGTTCTCCCGGTCGATCTGGCCGCGAACGCTGCCAGCCTCGGTGTCGACGTCATCCGCGCCAACACCGCTGCCGAGTTCGCCGACGCGATCAAGGTTGCCAAAGCAAGCGACACCAGCACCGTCATCCACGTCGAAACCGATCCGCTGATCGGCGCCCCGGACAGCGAATCCTGGTGGGATGTACCGGTATCGGCCACCTCCGAACTGGAGTCCACCAAGAAGGCACGGACAACTTACGAGTCCTGGAAGAAGATCCAGCGACCGTACCTCCGTCCATCCGAATGAAAATTCCGCACAACCACACCCCATAAAGCTTGCCCGCGAAAGGAATCTAGACATGAGCGCGATTCGCGTCGGATCAGCCCCCGACTCCTGGGGCGTGTGGTTTCCGGACGATCCACAGCAGACCCCTTACACACGATTCCTCGACGAGGTATCCGCGTCGGGATACGAATGGATCGAACTCGGCCCGTTCGGATACCTTCCGACCGATCCAGCCAAGTTGACGGACGAACTTGGAGCACGCGGCCTGAAGCTTTCGGCCGGTACCGTTTTCGAACACCTGCACCAGGACGATTCCTGGGATGCCGTCTGGAATCAGATCAAGGACGTCGCCAAGTTGACCGCAGCCGTCGGCGGCAAGCACGTGGTGGTCATCCCTGAGATGTGGCGCGACCCTTCCACCGGAGCGGTACTCGAAGACCGCAATCTGACGCCCGAGCAGTGGCGTAAGAAAACCGACGGCATGAACGCTCTCGGGAAGGCAATGCTCGAGGAGTACGGCGTCATGGCGCAGTACCATCCTCATGCCGACAGTCACGTCGACATCGAAGACAACGTCTACAAGTTCCTCGAAGGGACCGACGAGCGTTTCGTGAATCTGTGTCTCGACACCGGCCACATCAGCTACTGCGGCGGCGACAATCTCGCAATTATCAACAAACATCCGGAGCGCATCGGGTACCTACACCTCAAACAGGTGGATCCGGCGATAGTCGCCAAGGTTGAGGCGGAGGACCTGCCGTTCGGTGAGGCCGTCAAACTCGGTGCCATGATCGAACCGCCGCGCGGAATCCCCGACATGCCGCCGCTTCTGGAGGCCATCGAGAAGCTCGGCATCGACGTGTTCGCGATCGTCGAGCAGGACATGTATCCCTGCCATCCCGACACACCGCTGCCCATCGCAGCGCGCACTCAGAAATACCTGTCCACCTGTGGCGTCCCCGCCGTCCGTTTCAACTGAGCAACACAATCGAGGAGTACCACCGCATGTCTGACAACCAGGATCTCCGGATCGCAGTGCTCGGCGTCGGCATCATGGGGGCCGATCACGTCGACCGCATCACCAACAAAATCGGCGGTGCCCGCGTCACCGTCGTCAACGACTACTCTCTCGCCCGCGCCGAGGAAATCGCAGCACTGACGCCAGGGGCGCGCGTCGTCGTCGATCCGTTCGATGCCATCGCAGCCGAGGACGTCGACGCCGTTGTTCTCGCAACCCCGGGCCCGACCCATGAGAAGCAGGTTCTTGCCTGCCTCGAAGCGGGCAAGCCTGTTCTCTGCGAAAAGCCGCTGACCACCGACGCGGACAGTTCGCTCACGATCGTCAAAGCCGAAGCAGCGCTGGGAAAAAGACTGATCCAGGTTGGTTTCATGCGCCGGTTCGACCACGAATACACCCAGCTCAAGGATTTGATCGACAGCGGCGATCTCGGTCGCCCTCTCGTTGTGCACTGCGCGCACCGCAATCCTGCGGTTCCGAACGGCTTCGACAGCGCGATGATCGTCAAGGACTCACTCGTCCATGAGGTCGACGTGACACGATTCCTGCTCGACGAAGAGATCACCTCGGTGCAGATCATCCGACCGGCCGCGAATTCGTTTGCTCCCGAGGGCATTCAAGACCCACAGATCGCGATATTCGAGACCGAGTCCGGTAGACACGTCGACGCCGAGGTGTTTGTCACCACCGGAGTTGCCTACGAGGTGCGCACCGAAGTTGTCGGCGAACTCGGAAGCGCGATGATCGGACTCGACGTGGGACTGATCCGAAAGACCAAGCCCGGCAACTGGGGTGGGCAGATCACCCCAGGATTCCGCGAACGCTTCGGGCAGGCCTACGACACCGAGTTCGCCCGGTGGATCAAGGCAGTGAAGACGGGCGCCGGCACCGGCAACTACATCGACGGACCAGGTGCCTGGGACGGGTACGCCGCGGCCGCTGTCTGCGCCGCCGGTGTGAAGTCTCTGGAGACGGGTCAGCGCGTCGTCGTGGACATGGTTGCGCGCGACTCTGTGGCCGGAGCTTAGCGATGAAGGTCGCACTCGACCCCACACCTTTCCATCACGATTACTCACTACTCGAGCTACCTCAGGTTGTTGCCGATCTCGGGTACGAGTACCTGCAGCTCACACCGCACGTCGACATGATCCCGTTCTTCAATCACCCGAAAGCCGACGACGCGCTCGTCGCCGAGTTCCGGAAGGCCTGCGCGAGTGCGGGAGTCGGCATCGCGTCGGTGCTCCCGGTCCTTCGGTGGTCCGGCCCGGACGAGGACGCTCGCGAAGCAGCAGTGCGCTACTGGAAGCGGGCCATCCAGATCACGGTCGATCTCGGTGTCAACGTCATGAACACCGAATTCTCCGGCCGCCCCGAAAAGGCCGAAGAGTCCGAGCGTGCGTTCTATCGTTCGATGGAGGAACTGGTTCCGATCATCGAACGCGAGGGAATCGACGTCCTGATCGACCCCCACCCGGACGATTTTGTCGAAGACGGACTAGCCGCGATCCGCACGATCCGTGGTGTGAACTCCAAGAACCTCGGCATGGTGATCGTGGCGTGCCACCAATTCCACATGGGTGGGGACCTTCCCGCCATCATGGAGGCCGCCGGCGACATGGTCCGACTCGTTCACGTGGCGGACACCATGGATCATCACCGTTCCCACGGACTGCGCTACATCACCAACCCGCCAGGCAATGCCGTTCGAGTGCATCAGCATCTCAAAATCGGTGACGGAGACGTCAACTGGGACGAATTCTTCGGCGGTCTCGGCAAACTCGGCTTCTACGAACGTGAGAACACCGTGATGGTGTCGAGCGTCTTCGCCGAGAACGAAAACGCGCACGAGGTTTCCCGGTACCAGCGCGAGACGATGAACGACTACGTCGCCAAGTACACCTCCCCGAACTCCTGAGTCACCAGACCACTAGGAAATACCATGACCAGCACTGATACTCGTGTCATCGCGCACTGGTTGGACGGCAAGCCGTTCGCCGGAACGTCCGAGGACACCGCCACCGTCACCAACCCCGCCACCGGACAGATCACCGGCCGACTGGCCCTGGCGAACCTCGAGGACGCCCGCGCTGTCATCGACGCGGCTGCGGCGGCCTTCCCCGCCTGGCGTGACACCTCACTGGCCCGGCGCACACAGGTACTGTTCAGCTTCCGCGAACTCCTCAATGCTCGCAAAGGTGAACTCGCCGAGATCATCACAGCCGAGCACGGCAAGGTTCTCTCCGACGCCCTCGGCGAAATCAGCCGCGGGCAGGAAGTAGTCGAATTCGCCTGCGGAATACCGCATCTCCTCAAGGGCGGATACACCGAGAATGCATCGACCAAGGTCGACGTCTACTCCATCCGCCAACCCCTCGGCCCCGTAGGCATCATCTCCCCCTTCAACTTTCCCGCGATGGTCCCGATGTGGTTCTTCCCGGTCGCCATTGCCGCCGGGAACACCGTGATTCTCAAGCCCTCGGAGAAGGACCCCACCGCCGCGATCTGGCTCGCCGAACTCTGGGCCGAAGCCGGTCTGCCTCCTGGTGTCTTCAACGTCCTCCAAGGTGACAAGCTCGCCGTCGACGAACTCCTGGAAAACAAAGCAGTCAAAGCGATTTCGTTTGTCGGATCCACCCCCATCGCCCAATACGTCTATGCCACCGGCACCGCCAACGGCAAACGCGTGCAAGCACTCGGCGGCGCCAAGAACCACGCCATCGTTCTGCCGGACGCCGACCTCGACCTCGCCGCCGACGCAATGGTCAACGCGGGATTCGGCTCCGCGGGTGAACGATGCATGGCGATCTCCGCTCTGGTCGCAGTCGGCGACATCGCCGACGAACTGGTTGCCAAGATCGTCGAACGCACCACTCCCCTCGTCACCGGTGACGGCACCAAGAACTCCGACATGGGTCCGCTCGTCACCAAGGCCCATCGCGACAAGGTCGCGTCCTATGTCGATGCCGGCGAGAAGGACGGTGCCACGATCGTGGTCGACGGACGCACAGTTCAGGCCGATGGTGGACCGGACGGCTTCTGGCTCGGGCCCACCCTCATCGACCACGTCACCACCGACATGTCGATCTACACCGACGAAATCTTCGGACCTGTCCTGTCCGTCGTGCGTGTCGATACCTACGACCAAGCCCTCGAACTGATCAACAACAACCCGTACGGAAACGGCACCGCCATCTTCACCAACGACGGCGGCGCTGCCCGACGCTTCCAGAACGAGGTGGAGGTCGGAATGATCGGTATCAACGTCCCCATCCCGGTTCCCATGGCCTACTACAGCTTCGGCGGCTGGAAGAACAGCCTCTTCGGTGACACCCACGCTCACGGGACAGAAGGTGTTCATTTCTTCACGCGAGGTAAAGCCGTCACCAGTCGCTGGCTCGACCCCAGCCACGGCGGAATCAACCTCGGCTTCCCCGAGAACAGTTAGCCGGCAAGACATCTGTGGCCGAGACTCTCGAAGAGTCTCGGCCACAGATGTTTTCGAGAGGTCTACGTGACCGTGGGGTGGTACGTCAGTACTTGAACTCCGGATTCGTACCGACGATCGTCCTTCAACTCGAGGACGATCTTGTCGGCCGATTCGGGGAACACTCTCCCGCCGGACCCGAGAATGACCGGGAAGACCATCAGGCGCAACTCGTCGACCAGACCGGCCAGCAACAACGCGTGGACGAGCGTCCGACTTCCCGCGACCAGGATCTCGCCGTCGATCTGCTCCTTGAGCTTCGGGACAGATTCCTCGATGGGACCGTCGAGCGCCGTCGAGTTGTTCCATTCGAGCGGTTCGGTCGAACTCGTGACGACGTACTTGGGCATCTCGTTCATCTTGTCCGCAAAGCCTTGGTCGTCCTCGCGCTCAGGCCAGGCACCGGCGAAGCTCTCGTAGGTCCGCCGCCCGAGCAGAAGGACGTCCGCGGCGAGGGTTTCGTCGAGTTTGAACTTCATCTGATCGCCCTCCTGGTACGGAAAGACCCATCCAGTGTGCGCATAACCCGGTTCGCCACCGGGAGCTTCCATCACCATGTCCAAGGACACGAATTCTGTCACCACGATCTTGCCCATACCGATCCCCTGTCGTCAGTGCGTGTGCGCCATTCGAGTAGCCGACTACCCCACTGTTACAGACTCTGCGTGGTGGTGGAACTCATCGGCGGCGATCTCCGATTGTCACCACATAAAGACGTCAGCACACAACCCAGGCACCGTTCTCCTTGATCAACGTGATGTCTTCGCGCATCATCTCGGACGGATCCTCGGTGCTGTAATGGCGGGTGTTGGCTGTCGCCGAATCCCCGTTCACGACGATGTTCTCCACTCCGTCCAGCCTCAGACTGGCAAGTGCGTCGTCGAACGGCGACTCTTCGACTCGCGGACTCTCGCTGCGCATCGAACTGCATTGAGTGCTGTCCACTGCCTCCCAGTCCCTTTCGGCCATGAATTCGAAACTCTGACCGACGACCGCAGAGATTTGGCTCTCGGCCGACGGATCCGAATCGCCGGAACATCCGACGACAGCGGTCAATGCTCCAACGAGCGTCATTGCCGCGAGCGTCTGGCGTCCACGCGTGCCTGCGAAGTTCATCCATCCACTATGACCGATGTACAAACCGAATCGCCTGTTTTCGATCCCTCTGCTTGCGTGGCGATTCGGACGTTCCCTCACGTTCGCATACCCTCGTATATCGATGATGTGGCGTCGAAAGTGTGCAGTGGCAGTTGCCGGAACAGTGCTCTCAGGGAGCATTGCGTTTACCGGTGTCGTCGGGACCTCGGGAGTGGCCGGCGCCCAACCGGCCCCGCCGCCGCCCACCACCACCGAAGCGCCGTTCACAACACCCAACACCGACAGCTGCCCTTTCACGAGTAGCCCGGCACCGGCGATCGATCTCTCCGAAGCACCCGCGCCCGGATCTACGGCCCCGACTGCTGTCCCGATTCCGGAAAGCCCTGTCGGTGGAGACAAGCTCGGCGAGTGCGGTGTTGTACTCCCTGACGGCGCTCCCCCGCTCCCGGCGGATATCGCGGCATCCGGATGGGTACTCGCGGACGCCGAAACCGGTGAGGTCCTCGCCGCGAAAGATCCGCACGGTCGCTACAGACCGGCCAGCACCATCAAGATGCTCTTGGCTCTTGTCGCGCTCGACGAACTCGATCTCGACACCGAAATCACCGCAACGGCCGAAGACGCGGACGCTGAAGGTAGCGCCGTCGGCATCGGCAAGGGCGGCAAGTACACCAACCGGCAACTGATGCAGGGCCTGGTCATGGCATCGGGAAATGATGCCGCGCACGCTCTTGCCCGCCAACTCGGCGGTGACGCTGCAGCCGTGTCGAAAATGAACGCGCTCGCGGCCGAACTCGGCGCCCTCGACACCCGCACGGCAACTCCATCCGGACTCGACGGCCCGGGGATGAGCAGCTCGCCGTACGACCTGGCCGTGATTTTCCATACCGCCCTGCAGAATCCGACGTTTGCCGGTCTGATCCATACCGAGACCGTCGAATTTCCCGGCTTCCCCAAGGATCCGACGATTCCCGACGATCAGGACCGCCCCGGATTCACTCTCGCCAACGACAATCAGCTGCTCTACAACTACGACGGTGCGCTGGGCGGCAAGACCGGCTTCACCGACGACGCCCGCCACACGTATGTGGGTGGCGCGGAGCGTAACGGCCGGAAACTACTGGTGACATTGATGGGCGGCGAAGCCAAGCCGATCCGTCCGTGGGAACAAGCTGCCCGTCTACTCGACTACGGATATGCACTCCCCGCGAGCACAACCGTCGGCTCGTTGACGGACCGATCCACCGACGATGCCTCGCCCGATGTCACTCGCACACCGTCTGCCGCTGCACCAGGCTCGATCTCGGCTGCACCCACCGCTACCGACGCCGAATCCGACACCACTGACCGCATCCTCATCGGTGCTGTCGGTGGAGTAGTGGTGATCGCGCTGGTGGCGGGAGCCGTTGCCCTCAACCGTCGGAGGCGCTAGCGCGGCCGACGACGCATGAAGCCCGAAAGACCCAGGCCGGCAACCGCACCCGTGGCGATCAGCGCAGCCACGCGAGACGGTGAAGCACCGTCACTGACAACGATTCGCGGCGAGATCACTGCGGGATCCGGCGGCGGAACGAACGCCAGGGCCATACTTTCCTTGGTCGTCGCCGCCCACGCCGTGCAGAACAGCAGCATCCGTGACGCCGTGAACACGAACACGAGCAAACCGATGATCGGACCGAATGCCACGCCCGCTGGTCCGTTGGTGACGGCAGCGAGGTAGATCGCACCCACCTGCTTGAAGATCTCGAACACAATCGCGGCGATAACCGCTGCCTGCGCAGCGCTACGCAGCGTGACAGGCTCGCGCGGCAGCCGGGCGATCACCCACAGGAACACCGCCCACGTCGCCAGGAGTGAGAGCAACAGTGAAGCAACTCTGAGCCCCACGCCGACACCGGTGATGTTCTCGAGGTTGAGCCATTTCACGATCTGAGTCGCAACCGGCCCACTGCTCAGCGCCGACATTCCCAGTGAGACGACCATGGCGAGAGCCAGACCGACGAGGGCCCCTGCGTCACCAAGTTTGGTACGTACGAAACCCTTCGGCTCGCGCTTGCTCTCCCACATCGCCGTCAGCGCGTCTCGAACGTTTGCCATCCAACCGAGACCCGCGTACGCAGCACCCAGGAGGCCGAAGATTCCGACGCTCGCGCGCGAGTCGATGGCCGAATCGATCAGCGTGTTGATGGTGTCACCCAAGCTGCCCGGAATGCTCTTGGTGATCTGCTCCTGAATCGACTCCAGGTACTCGGGATGCCCGGCCAATACGAAACCGGCCACTGCAAACGCGACCATCATGATCGGAATCAACGCGAGAACGCTGAAGTACGTGATACCAGCAGCGTAATAGTCGCCTTTTTGCTCTTGAAACCGTCCGGCCGCGCGAACCAGATGATCGAGCCAGGGTCGCGCTGCCCTTTGCTTCTCGAGGAAGCTCGGTGCGTCGTCGTCCGTGTCAGCCATTGCCGTCCCCCTCATGTTCGGTCAGGCGTCGTGAGTCCGAATTCGCGTAAGTCAGCCCTTCGGTGCCAGGAATCCGACCTTGTCATAGACAGCGGCGAGAGTGCGTGAAGACACCTCACGGGCGCGGTGCGCTCCAGCCGCGATGATGCGATCCAGCTCTGCCTCGTCGGCAAGGTAACCGTCGACCTTCGCCTTGAGTGGGGTGACGAACTCGGTCAGCACGTCAGCGGTATCGGTCTTGAGGTCGCCGTACCCCTTGCCCTCGTAACCGGCCACCAGAGTCTCGATCGGTACTCCCGAGAGAGCCGACTGAATGGTGAGCAGGTTGCTGACGCCCGGCTTGGCCTGCGGGTCGAAACGAATCTCGCGCTCGTTGTCGGTGACGGCCGACTTGATCTTTTTTGCCGACACCTTCGGATCGTCGAGCAGATTGATCAGTCCGGCCGCACTGGCGGCGGACTTGCTCATCTTGGCGGTCGGATCCTGCAGGTCGTAGATCTTTGCCGTGCCCTTGATGATCTGCGGCTCGGGAACGACGAACGCCTTGCCGTAGCGGGTGTTGAACCGGCCGGCCAGATCGCGTGCGAGTTCGAGGTGCTGACGCTGATCCTCACCCACGGGGACGCGCTGCGGGCGGTACAGAAGGATGTCCGCGGCCATCAGAACCGGATACGTGAACAAACCGACACTGGCGTTGTCGCTGCCTTGCTTGGCGGACTTGTCCTTGAACTGCGTCATACGGCTGGCTTCACCGAAACCGGTGATGCAGTTCAGGACCCACGCCAACTGTGCGTGCTCGGGAACCTGACTCTGTACGAACAGCGTCGCCCGATCCGGATCGATCCCCACCGCAAGGAGCTGAGCCACCGCAACCTTGGTGCGACGACGCAATTCCTTCGGGTCCTGCGTCACCGTGATGGCGTGAAGATCCGGAATGAAGTAGAAAGCGTCGAAATCGTCCTGCAACGGAACCCACTGCTGCAGCGCACCCAGGTAGTTGCCGAGGTGGAAAGAATCCGACGTCGGCTGGATTCCGGAAAGCACGCGAGGCTTTGCGGTGGGCTTCTGTTCTGCAGGGGTCGACATGGTTCCGATCTTTTCACGAGTGGAAATCAGTGCAGTGGCGTGGTGCCCGGGTAGTCGAGTTCGACGAGGTCTTCACCGTGGGCGGTGAGGTCCTCCGCACCGAACTGGTAGACGGTCCGGAAAACGACGGGTTCCCATTCTTCGGCGTAGAAGTCCATCGTTTCGCGGAACCACTCCAACTGATCCTGTTGCTCGGACAGTAGAGAACCCGCACCTCGGACCACAACTACATATCCGGCGCCGAGTCCGAGGACGTCGTCGAGATCGCGCATGACATCGTCGAAAGCGTCTTTGTTTCGCCCGAAGTGGGACGGAAACTGGAAGGCTGCCGCAAACTCGTCGAAGACCTGCGCCGTTGTCCGCATGTTCTCTCCGCGAACCACCCGAACGATAAAATTCTCGGCACGGAGTTGACGTGCAAGATCATCTGCAACGGCCGGGTCGCTCTGCAGCGCCACCGAAACCACATCCGAAGACGGATCCAGCCACTGCGCCACGCTGACCGTAGACGAATCGGACATCAGCGAATCCTCACAAACGTGTCGTAGTGATCGAGGGTGTACCACGCCGAACCGTCGTTGCCGGTGACGATTCGCTCGGCGTCGCGTCCTTGGCCGTTCTTCTTCGCGTTGACGTCCCATTCCTGATAGACGACACGTCCGCCACCGGCACCGACAGCGGGCAGACGGCCTTCGCTGTTGCGGAAGGTGATGCCGCCCTTGGTGCCCGGCGCATTGGCGGAATCCGGCCACCTCCCGGCGTCGATCTCGACCAGCGTGGCGAGCACTCGCGCCGGCGCATCGGTGCTTGTCTGCTGCGTTGGCTTGGCAGCGGAATTCGAGGGCGCGGAACTCGACGGCGCAGCCTTGGTGGTGGCGCCGGGCTTGGCTTGAACACTCGAGGACTGAACGCTCGAGGACTTCGTACCCGACGACGCCGAACTGTCGGAGTCACGTGAAGAAAGGGTGACCGCCAGTACGAGCGCAACCACCGCCACCACGACGGTGATGATGGCGTTGCGCGTCTTTGCGCTCGGCATTTTCAGACCTTCAGACATACGCGTCTCTATCGGTACGAGACGGTGACAGGCGCATGATCCGACCAACGGAGGTCGTAGGACTCAGCGCGTTCCACGAGCGCGACCTTGGCCCGCTCGGCGTATCCGCGAGTGGCAACCTGGTAATCGATACGCCAACCCGAATCGTTGTCGAATGCCTTTCCGCGGTACGACCACCACGAGTACGGGCCGTCGACACCCGGATGGAGGGTGCGGAAGACGTCCACCCACGCGGAATCTTCGGCGAACAGCAGATCCATCCAGGCGCGCTCCTCGGGGAGGAATCCCGAAGACTTCTTGTTGGTCTTCCAGTTCTTGAGGTCGAGTTCGGTGTGCGCGATGTTCCAATCGCCGCTGACCACCACGTGACGATCGGCAGCCTCGGCCGCCGCAGCGGTGGTAGCGAGGTGAACTGCGAAGGACGCCATGAACCGCTCCTTCTCCTCCTGCTTCGGCGTGAGCGCCTCACCGGAGGGCAGGTACAGGCTCGCGACGGTCAGATCCGCGAAGTCGGCTTCGATGTATCGACCGGCGTCGAGAAACTCGTCGTCCCCGTGACCGATCCGCACCGCGTCAGGTTCCGTGCGTGAGAGCACCGCGACTCCGTTGCGTCCCTTCGCGGACGGCTCGGCGGAGACGAGGAACCATCCGTTGCCGAGCGCTGGTTCGAGAGTCTCGCGAAGCTGATCGTCCGACGCACGCGTTTCCTGAAGGCAGATGAAATCCGCCGACGTCTTCTCCAGCCAGTCGAGCATGCCCTTGCGGGCAGCTGCTCGAACGCCGTTGACGTTCACGGACGTGATGGTGTGGGGCGCAAGAATGTGGGAGTCAGCAGTTTGTGGCACGGCAAGCACCGTAGCCGATTCCACCGACGCGGATGGGCGCCCAGGTCAGCGCGCGGCCCTACGCTGCAGAATCACCGCTACCGCCAGCACGACGAGACCCGCGACGGCCAGCAACGACCCCACCGCTGCCGGCGCGGTGTACCCGTAACCGGCTGCGATGACGACGCCGCCGATCCACGCTCCGAAGGCGTTGGCGATGTTGAGTGCGGCGTGATTGAGAGACGCGGCCAAGGTCTGAGCATCCTCGGCGACATCCATCAACCGTGTCTGGAGGCCAGGCACCATCGACGACCCGGCGAGCCCGATGAGGAAGACGAAGATCAGTGCCGTGTACGGATTGCGCACGGCGATCACGAAGACCGCGAGGATCACAACGAGGGATCCCATCGACAGGAACAAGCCCTTCATCAGTGCGCGATCCGCGAGGTATCCACCGACGAAGTTGCCGGCCACCATGCCCAGTCCGTACAGCATGAGTGCGAGGGGAATGAACGAAGCGCCAAGCCCGGACACGTCGGTGAGAGTCGTACTGATGTAGGTGTAGACGGCAAAACATCCCGCCGAATCCGACCATGCCCACGATCAAGGTCATCCACACCTGAACGCGGCCCAGTGCCCCGAGTTCGGTGATCGGATTCGTCACCGGCATACCGTCCAACCGCGGAATCCAGACGAACAGCGAAGCAACCGTTGCCACTCCGATCACCGCAACCAAGGCGAAGGCGCTGCGCCAGCCGAGTGCCTGGCCGATCCAGGCCGCGACCGGCACACCGATCACGTTGGCCACGGAAAGACCCATCATCACCATGGCGACGGCCTTCGCGCGTTTTCCCGGTTCGGCCAGGTGAGCTGCGACCAGTGCGGCGACTCCGAAATACGCGCCGTGCGGCAATCCGGCGACGAAGCGGGCCATCATCAGCGTCGTGTACGAGGGCGCGAAAACCGAGGCGGCATTGCCGACGGTGAACGCGACCATGAGTGCGATCAACAGGGTGCGGCGCGGTACTCGTGCGGTGAGTGCAGCGATCAGCGGAGCGCCGACGACAACCCCGAGCGCGTACGCCGAGATCACGTGACCCGCGACGGGTTCCGAGACGCCGAGTCCGGATGCCATTTCCGGGAGCAACCCCATGGCGACGAACTCGGTTGTGCCGATACCGAAACCGCCGAGAGCGAGAGCGAGCATCGCCGGACCTCTGGCGGAACGAACCCCGGGTGTCGAGGTGTCAGAACGGGAGAGGGTAGACGAAGTCACTGATCAATTGTGGTCTCACACCTGGTTGAACTTCCAAGTGAGAGCGGGTGAGTTCACTCACGTGAGACCGCGAACACAAATGGGACGCCCGGTTTCCCAGACGTCCCATTTGACAGGTGAAGCGGTGAATCTACTTCGCGGCCATGGCCTTCTGCAGGTTCACGTCGAGCGCGCCGAGGAACTCCTCGGTGGTCAGGTAGCCCTGATCGCCGCCGACCAGCATCGAGAGGTCCTTGGTCATCTGGCCGCTTTCGACGGTCTTGATGACAACGTCTTCGAGCGCCTGCGCGAAGCCGATGACCTCAGGGGTGCTGTCGAGCTTGCCACGATGCTCGAGCCCGCGGGTCCACGCGAAGATGGACGCGATCGGGTTGGTCGAGGTGGGCTTGCCCTGCTGGTGCTGACGGTAGTGACGCGTCACGGTGCCGTGAGCAGCCTCTGCCTCACAGGTCTTTCCGTCCGGTGTCAGCAGAACCGACGTCATGAGGCCGAGCGAGCCGAAGCCCTGGGCCACGGTGTCGGACTGGACGTCGCCGTCGTAGTTCTTGCATGCCCAGACGTATCCGCCCTCCCACTTGAGAGCGGAAGCGACCATGTCGTCGATGAGGCGGTGCTCGTAGGTCAGACCTGCAGCATCGAACTCAGCCTTGAACTCGGTCTCGTAGACGTGCTGGAAGATGTCCTTGAAGGCACCGTCGTACGCCTTGAGAATGGTGTTCTTGGTGGACAGGTACACCGGGTAGTTCTGCTGCAGTCCGTAGGTGAGCGACGCGCGAGCGAAGTCACGGATGGACGTGGTGAAGTTGTACTGCCCCTGGACGACGCCGCCCTCTTCGGGGAAGTTGACCAGTTCGTGCTCGATCGGTGCGCTGCCGTCCTCAGGCGTGTAGGTGATCATCACCTTGCCGGGGCCGGGGACCTTGAAGTCTGTGGCGCGGTACTGGTCGCCGAATGCGTGACGGCCGATGATGATCGGCTTGGTCCAGCCCGGAACGAGTCGCGGAACGTTGGAGATGATGATCGGTGCGCGGAAGATCGTGCCGCCGAGAATGTTGCGGATCGTTCCGTTCGGGGAACGCCACATCTTCTTGAGACCGAATTCCTCGACACGTGCCTCGTCCGGCGTGATCGTGGCGCATTTGACGCCGACGCCGTGCTTCTGGATCGCGTGCGCTGCGTCGATGGTGACCTGGTCGTCGGTCTCGTCGCGGTACTCGATACCGAGGTCGTAGTACTCGAGGTTCACATCGAGATACGGATGGATCAACTTGTCTTTGATGAACTGCCAGATAATGCGCGTCATCTCATCGCCGTCGAGTTCGACGACGGTGCCCTCAACCTTGATTTTGGACATGGGTGCTTCGCGTCCTCCTAGGAAGTTTCCCTGGTTACACGGTTGCGGTCACACTTTGTGAGTGGGTCCGCGAACGGTTCGATTATCAAACCTAGACGGTGTGGACTGATCTCGGGAGATGAGTCCCAAACAAGACAAGCGTACTGCTAACCCATGAGGCCGCAACCGGCAGGTCCACTCATCGGTCTCTACTCGCGAGTAACTTTTGCCTGCTAGTGGGCTGCGTCGCTCTGCCTCGCGTGCGGTTGCGGCTCACATTTCGCCCCGTGTCAGGACTGCGCTCACTTCCCGGTAGAATCCGACTTGGTCATGAGTGCCAGCGTCAAGCCCCGGCTCGCTGGACGGCAACCCTCCAACCGCGGTGGGGTGCCCCGGGTGATGACCAGGTTTCCCGACGTGGATCTGCTCGCGCAGTTCCACCGCAATTCGGGTGACAAGCGCGGGTCCGACAGGGACGGACCCCAGACCGGGCCGAGCCCCACGGAGGTATTTCAGTATGTGTCGCACTTGTAGATAGACCCCAGCACGGGGCGGCGATCATTCGCCCCCGTCCGACATCTATCCGTCAGACCACTGGAGTGAACAAATCATGACCGACAACACAGCCGACGCCGCAGCAACTTCGGATCCGACCGCGAACTGGTCGTTCGAGACCAAGCAGGTGCACGCCGGACAAACAGCGGACACCGCCACAAATGCGCGCGCTCTGCCGATCTACCAGACCACCAGCTACGTCTTCGACAGCACCGATCACGCTGCGGCACTGTTCGGCCTCGCCGAGCCGGGCAACATCTACACGCGGATCATGAATCCCACACAGGACGCCGTCGAGCAGCGCATCGCTGCCCTCGAAGGCGGGGTCGCCGCACTCCTCCTCTCCTCGGGTCAGGCCGCCGAGACCATCGCGATCCTCAACATCGCCGAGGCCGGCGACCACATCGTCTCCAGCCCGTACCTGTACGGCGGCACGTACAACCTCCTGCATTACACCCTTCGTAAGCTGGGCATCGAAGTCACGTTCGTCGAGGATCCCGACAATCTCGAGCAGTGGCGCGAAGCCATTCGCCCGAACACGAAGGCGTTCTACGGCGAAACGATCGCCAATCCGAAGAACCACATCCTCGACCTACCCGGTATCTCGTCACTGGCCCACGAGAACGGTCTTCCGTTGATCGTGGACAACACAGTCGCGACGCCGTACCTGCTTCGCCCACTCGAACACGGCGCCGACATCGTCGTTCACTCCGCCACCAAATACCTTGGTGGACACGGCACCGCGATCGCCGGCGTCATCGTCGACGGTGGCACTTTCGACTGGACGCAGGGTCGCCACACGAACTTCACGACGCCTGATCCCAGCTACCACGGCGTCACCTTCGCGGACCTCGGCGCGCCGGCGTTCGCACTCAAGGCCCGCGTCCAACTGCTGCGCGATCTCGGTTCCGCCGTGGCGCCGTTCAACGCGTTCCTCATCGCGCAGGGTATCGAAACCTTGAGCCTGCGCATCGAGCGCCACGTATCCAATGCACAGAAGGTCGCCGAATTCCTCGACGGTCACGTCGAGGTCGCCTCCGTTTCCTACGCGGGACTCCCCTCCTCGCCATGGTTCGAACGCGGAAAGCAGCTGACGCCCAAGGGAACCGGCGCCATCGTCACCTTCGAGCTGCCCGGCGGTATCGATGCGGGCAAGACGTTCGTCAACGCCCTGACGCTGCACAGCCACGTCGCCAACATCGGTGACGTTCGCTCACTCGTGATCCACCCCGCCTCGACGACACACTCGCAGCTCACCCCCGAAGAGCAGCTCGCCTCCGGTGTCACCCCCGGGCTCGTTCGCCTCGCGGTCGGCATCGAAGGAATCGACGACATCCTCGCCGATCTCACCGTCGGCCTGGCAGCGGTGGCAAACTCGTGACCGTGAACGAATTGGAGCCCAGGATCGACCTCCTGCCCCCACCCGACGGCCAGGTGGGGTTCGTCGACATCGGTGCCTTGGAACTCGAAAGCGGCGCGGTGCTCCCATCGGTTTCGCTCGCCGTTCAGCGGTGGGGTGAGCTTTCCCCGAACCGCGACAACGTAGTACTCGTCGAGCACGCACTGACCGGAGACTCACACGTCACCGGACCGATCTCCGCGAATCAGCCCTCCCCCGGCTGGTGGAACGGGATGGTCGGCCCCGGCGAACCGATCGACACCGGCGAATGGTGCGTCATCGCAACCAATGTCCTCGGTGGTTGTCGCGGCACGACCGGTCCCAGTTCGCCGGCCGACGACGGCAAGCCGTGGGGCAGCAGGTTCCCGGAGATCTCCATCCGGGATCAGATCGCGGCGGAGAAGAAGCTCGTCGATCTCCTCGGGATCGACCAGTTGGCCTCGGTAGTCGGCGGATCCATGGGGGGCATGCGCACCCTCGAATGGGCAGTTACCTACCCGGACAGCATTCGCTCCGCGTTGGTTCTCGCAACCGGTTCACGGGCCACTGCAGATCAGATCGGCACCCAGACGACGCAGATCGCGGCCATCGTCTCCGATCCGGATTGGCAGGGCGGTGACTACCACGGAACGGGGCGGGCACCTCGCGCCGGGCTCGGCATCGCTCGTCGCATCGCGCACCTGACGTACCGCACCGAGTCCGAACTGGACGCGCGCTTCGAGAACTCCGCTCAGAACGACGAAAATCCTTGGAACGGTGGACGATACGCCGTACAGAGTTACCTGGAACATCAGGCAGACAAGCTGGTCGACCGCTTCGACCCGAGCACGTACGTCCTCCTGACCGAGGCCATGAACCGGCACGACATCGGTCGTGGACGCGGCGGTGTTGCGGCGGCGTTGGCATCGATCACGGCACCGGTCGTGGTGGGCGGCGTCGACTCGGATCGGCTGTATCCCCTTCGCTTGCAGGAGGAGATCGCCGACGGAATTTCCACGTGCAGCGGCCTCGAGATTCTCAAGTCCAAGGACGGCCACGACGGCTTCCTGACGGAGGCGGACGCCGTCGCCGGACTGCTTCGCCGAACGATGGAGTTCGCGCGTACGGCTCGCTGATTCGGCACAGAGCCACGTTTTCAGGATTCGTCAATGTCGGGAAAACCACAGCTGATCTGCGTGTTTTCCCGACATTCTCATTGGCGAACGTGAGCCGGCGCGGCTAGCATCGGCGAACGTGAATCAGCCATGCTCGACGCGCCTGCAGGCTACGTACATTCCCGAGCACATGTCCTTCGCGTTCTGGGGTGACGCAGACCCGGCAACGCGGCTGTCGGCACTGGGGATGCCGACCGGGTCGCCGGGCGTGTGCAGGCTTGCGATCCCGGTCGACGAGTCGATCACAGCAACCGACGTCGGAGCGCAACTGCTCGACCTCACCACCGCGATCGACGCGTTCCACAACCTCGATGCTGGTCGCGGCGACCTCGGATCGTCGCTGCTCGCGTGGAAGCGCGTCATCGACACCGGCGCACATGACATTCCGACCGCAGCGCATGCCGCTATCGAGCGCGACGACACGAAGATCCGAAGCGCCGCGTCCACGGTGCGGTTGTTCACGGAAGCGCGCGCGGCCATCGAGAGTCTTCGCCGAGCAAAGATTCAGGCGACTCTGCGCCCGTATCAAATGCAGGGAGTTGCCTGGCTGACGGCTCTGTCGGGTTCGGGCGGTGGGATCTTGGCCGACGAGATGGGTTTGGGTAAGACACTGCAAGCGATTTCGATGATCGCGATCCGCGCCGGCGACGGTCCGCATCTGGTTGTGTGTCCCACCTCGGTGATAGGAAACTGGCGCCGCGAGATCGAGCGATTCGCTCCGCATCTGCCACTGCGCGTTCATCACGGGGCCGCCCGTGCACTTCCCACTCGTATCCCCGCCGGCACTACGGTTCTGACCAGCTACAGCGTCTTGCGTTCCGACGCAGCCCAATTGGCCCCGGTCCATTGGAGTTCAGTGGTCTTCGACGAGGCGCAACAGATCAAGAACCCCGCTTCCCTCGCCGCGAAAGCAGCAATGCAGTTGTCGGCGGACGTCAAGGTAGCGATGACCGGCACGCCGGTGGAGAACCGTCTCGAAGAATTGTGGTCGCTCTTTCGCGTCGCCAATCCCGACGTCCTCGGAACTCGCGCACGGTTTCGTCAACGCTTTGCCGTACCGATCGAATCCGGTCGATCGGCCACCGCGGCGACCAGGCTTGCCGCGGTCATCGATCCCTTCATTCTGCGCAGAACCAAAGACACAGTGGCCAAGGATCTTCCGCCCAAGCAGTTCTCCACGGTCTCGTGCACTCTGACGTCTGAACAGGCGCGCATCTACCGGTCGGCAGTTGCCGATGCTTTCGACTCCGGATTGGGCACGGGAATTGCCCGGCGTGGCAACATCCTTGCGCTTCTGACCACTCTCAAGCAGGTATGCAATCACCCGGCGCAGGTCACCGGCGATACGGACGACCTCTACGGAAGATCCGGAAAGCTCGACCGCGCAACGGAAATGATCGCCGAGATCGTCGACGACGGCGATCACGCGCTGATATTCACGCAGTACCGGACGATGGGCGAGATGCTCTCGCGACACCTGGGAGCCGAACTGGGTATCGGTGCCGTGCCTTTCCTCCACGGCGGCCTGAGCACCGACAAACGAGACGCGATGGTCGACGCGTTCCAGAACGAGACGGATTCACCACCGGTTCTGATTCTGAGCTTGCGCGCCGCAGGCTTCGGCCTCAACCTCACGCGCGCAAGTCATGTCGTGCACTTCGACCGGTGGTGGAACCCAGCCGTCGAGGATCAAGCAACCGACCGGGCACACCGCATCGGCCAGAAACGCACCGTCAACGTCCACACCTTGGTGACGGGCGGTACCGTGGAGGATCACATCGCAGCGATGCACGAGTCCAAACGAGCTGTGGCCGATGCTGTCTCCGGGAACGTCGAGGCCGCCCTGGCAGATCTTCCCGACACCGAACTGCGTGAACTTCTCGAACTCGACGGCGCGGTGATCATCTGATGGCCAACGAATTCGGCGTCACCGCTTGGGGTCGGGCGTGGCTGCGCACAGTGGAGCGGACAGCGGCATCCGGTCCGAACCCGTCCCTGCCGACAGCTCGAACCCTCGCACGCAACGGGTCGGTGGAATTCACCGCGGTCTCATCGGGGACCGTCGTCGCCGAGGTGAGCACCAAAGCAAAAACCTCGTCGGTGACGATTGGTGTCCCACTGTGGACCAAATCCGAAATCGCTGCAGTGAAGAGCCTTCTCCGCTCGGCTGGCAAGGCCAACAGATCCGTCTCCACCGGCGAACTACCGGACAGCGTCGTCACCGAACTGCAGGCTCGAAATATCGCAGTAGCCGTTGATCTTTCGGAGTGTACTGCCAGCTGCGACTGCTCAGGCCGACGCTCGCCGTGCGTTCACCATCTCGCCGCAATCTACGCCCTGGCCGGGCGAATCGACGAGGAACCGGTCCTCGCAGTGACGCTGCGAAGTGCACCGGACAAGGCCGGAAAGAAGTCGGCATCCGCACATTCACCGGAGTGGATCCCTTTGAGTGATATCGATATTCGCTCGTTCTACGGGGGCTGATCTTCTCAGTCGGTACCGAGCGGATCGATGGTCAGGGCGAGCGTCGCGATCAGCACACCCATAACGCCCATCGCCGCAGTGTCGAAGACCCTTCCACGCACCGCGAGCAACCCCACACGGTTCTCGGGAACGAACCACCGAGCGGCAGCTCCGATGATGACGGCAACACCGAAGACGAGGGCGCCGCGACGCCACCGGTCGGCCAGCACGAGAACCACGGCCGCCGCAATCACGGCGAGGACCGCGAGCATGGGCAGATTCTTCTTCGCGAGGCCGACCAGTGAGGACATCGGACTCAGACTCCGGCCAGAACCCGCTCGGCGCGCTCGACCACGTTGGTGATCAGGAACGCGCGGGTCAGCGGTCCGACACCACCGGGATTGGGTGAGACGAAGCCGGCGACCTCGTTGACGTCGGCTGCGACGTCGCCGCGCAGGCCGTCGTCGGTGCGACTGACGCCGACGTCGAGGACCGCTGCCCCGGGCTTGACCATGTCTGCGGTGATGAGGCCGGGAACGCCTGCGGCAGCGACGATGATGTCGGCGCGGCGAACCTCGGCCGCGAGATCGCGGGTACCGGTGTGGCAGAGCGTGACCGTCGCGTTCTCGCTACGACGCGTCAGCAGCAATCCGATCGGGCGACCGACTGTGACGCCTCGTCCGACTACCACCACGTGTGCGCCTGCAATAGGGACCTCGTAGCGGCGCAGGAGATGCAGGATTCCACGCGGGGTGCACGGCAGCGGGGCTTCCTTGCCCAACACCAGTCGACCGAGGTTGACCGGGTGCAAGCCGTCGGCGTCCTTGTCGGGGTCGATGCGCTCGAGGGCTGCGTTCTCGTCAAGGTGCTTGGGAAGCGGCAACTGCACGATGTAGCCGGTGCACTCGGGATTGGCATTGAGCTCGTCGATCGTCGCGTTGAGCTGCTCCTGCGTGATGTCGGCAGGCAGGTCGCGTCGCAAAGAATTGATACCGACCTTGGCGCAGTCGTTGTGCTTGCCGCGCACGTAAGCCGCGGATCCGGGGTCGTCGCCCACCAGGATGGTGCCCAAGCCGGGTGTGATGCCCTCTGCCTTCAGAGCGCTCACCCGCACCTTCAGGTCTTCGAAGATTTCGTCGCGGGTAGCTTTGCCGTCGAGGATCGTTGCAGTCACGGCGACCATTGTTCCAGGTTAGGGTCGATGAGTGACAACGGCTCCGGAACTACGCGGCCCGAGGGTGCTCCTCTCCCCCGTCGCGCCCGATCATCACGCCCGTCTGCGGGCAATTCACCTGCACCCGGACGTCGTGCACTGGTGGCAAAATCCCGACGACGACTGGCCTGCAGCGCCGGAGGCTGGCACCACGCGCTACAGCATCTTCCACGGCGACCACATGATCGGCTTCATCCAGTGGTATGAGGCGGAGGACAACCCCGACTTCCGCCACGCCGGGCTCGACTTGTTCCTCGATCCCGACTTCCACGGCCGAGGGTTCGGTCGCGAATCGATTCGCGTGCTGTGTGCCCACCTGATCGACGACCTCGCATTCCACCGTCTGGTCATCGACCCGGAAGTCGACAACTCCGTCGCCATCGCGTGCTACCGATCGGTGGGGTTCAAAGACGTCGGGGTGATGCGCGAGTATTCGCGAGATCGCCACGGTGTGTGGAAGGACGGACTGTTGATGGATCTGCTCGCACGGGAATTCATCCGCTGATCGACTGGTACGAGTTCGAAAGGACCGACATCATGTTGCTGGACAAGGAATTCACGGCCACCCTGCAGAAGAGCGACGCCAAGGGAGGGTGGACTTATGTGATCTGGCCGGAGTCCGCCGAGTTCTTCGGCACCCGCGGCCTGGTCAAGGTACGCGGGACGATCGACGGACATCCGTTCCAGAGTTCGTTCATGGCGTTGGGAGACGGTAACCACAAGCTGCCGGTCAAAGCCGATCTTCGCAAAGCCATCGGCAAGGAGACCGGCGAGCTGGTGACGGTGCGCCTCGAGGAGCGCTTGGAGAGCTAGGCGCTGCTACTTCATGTCGACGACAAGACCGTGCGCCGACGCGTACGCCACCGCCTGCATCAACTCGATCTGCGCGTTTCCGACGGACGCGGACGTCCACAGGCTCGGATCGATCCGTGCACCGCGCAGGTCTGCACCTTCGAGTTTGAGTCCACCCGTACGAGCACCGGACAGATCCGCCGACGCCAGCACCGCGCCCCGCATGTCGGCCCGAACCAGGTTCGCTTCACGGAAGCGGCATGAGGTGAAGTCGATCTTTCTCAGGTCCGCCCCGCCGAGTGAGGTCAGCGAGAAGTCGACTTCGTCGAGCGTCAACGGCCGGATGCGGCAACCGTCGAACGTCGACCCGAGCAGACTGCAGTTTCGGAACGTGCTGTGCCACAGGCTGGTCCGGGCAAAATTGCACGAGCGGAACGCAGTTCCCGTGTGCACGGACTCCCCCAGATCGGTGCCGGTGAAATCACAATCCGTGAACACCACCGACTCCGTCGTGAGTCCGGTGAGGTCGGCGTCTCGGAAATTGCAGTTGGTGAAAGTGCGCTGACGCCACTTCTGCCCGGCCAGCCGCGCGTCTGAATAGTCTTCGCCGACGACATCGTCGGATTCTTCGGGGAGCATGCCGTCCATACTGCCCCGCCGCACCGACACCGGTTCAGCGCCCCTGATGGCGGCGGACAATCAGCCAGCCGACACCCAGCGATCTCGTCCGTCGCTACCAATCCCACACACCATGGGAGTGCCCTTCTTTGTCACGCCTGTCGCTCCAGGTGACGAGCAGAATGATCCCGGATTCACCGTTCCTCCCGACGGTTTCGGGGGGACGTAGGCGGGTTCTGTTGTCTTCGGCGGTGTGTACGCAGGAGCGGGCGGAACATACGGCGTAGTCGTGGTCTCCGGGACCTGCGGAACCAGCGGCACTATTGCCACGGTGGTTGTCGTCGGTGGCGGCACGATCGTTGTCGTCGTCGGCAAGAGGGACGAAGTCGTGGTCTTCGTCGTCGACGGGACCGTGCTTTTGGTTGTCGTCGCTGCAGCTGTCGTCGAAGAGGTCGCAGCAGGCGTCGTCGATTCTTCCGACTTGCCCGCTCCCGTCGCCGCGGCGATGGCAACCAGCCCCACGACTGCCGCGCCGGCGATCCACGGCCACTTACGCCGCGTCTTGCCTTCCTCGGCGTTAGTGTCCGGCACCGCCGATCCGGGTGCGCCGAAGACCTGCGTGGGAGTGCCGAAAGCCTGAGTGGGTGCGTCGACGCCCTTGGGCCGTGTCTGCGCGGTCCACTGCTGACCGTCCCAGTAACGGTCGATCGTGGGGTCGAAGGGGTCGGGGTTCCAACCGGCGGGAGGGTTCATCAAAATGTCCGTTCTGCGAAGAGTGCCGGAAATAGATTCGCACGGACTGGCCGGTTTGTTACCAATTCGCCCACACTTCTCCACCGCTCTTCTCGCAGACGCGGGCACCGATATGCCGCCCGGTACAGTTCCTCGAGTGTTCCGAGTGATGTTCCACGAGCCCCGCATCCCACCCAACACCGGAAACGCGATCCGCATGGTCGCGGGCACCGGTTGCGAACTCCACCTGGTCGGCCCTCTCGGGTTCGACTTGTCGGAGCCGAAGCTCAAGCGCGCAGGCTTGGACTACCACGACCTGGCGACTGTCACGGTCCACGAAAACCTGACCGCTGCCTGGGAAGCCGTCACCCCCGCTCGCGTGTTCGCCTTCACCGCGCACGCGACCACGTCGTATGCCGATATCGCCTACCAACCCGGCGACGTCCTGCTGTTCGGGCCCGAACCCACCGGACTGTCCGAAGAAGTATTGGCGGACGAACACGTCACCGAGCGCCTGCGTATCCCGATGCTGCCCGGACGCCGGTCCCTCAACCTGTCCAACGCTGCCGCCCTCGTGACGTACGAGGCCTGGCGTCAGCACGGGTTCAAGGGCGCTGTCTGATCGACGTCAGTAGACGTCCCGGACATAGCGCTTCTCCGCCGAAAGAGCCTTCACGTATGCCTCGGCACTGCGAGGAGCCAGTTTCCCGTGTTGAGCGACCACCCCGTTGAGGGCACTGTCGACGTCCTTGGCCATCCGGTTGGCATCGCCGCAGACGTAGAAGTGCGCTCCCTTCTGCAACCACTCCCACAGCAGCGCACCCCGCTCACGCATCCGGTCCTGCACGTAGACCTTGTCGGCTTGATCCCGGGAAAACGCGAGGTCGAGTTCGGTGAGGAATCCGTCTTTCCGCAATTCTTCGATTTCTTCGCGGTAGTAGAAGTCGGTCGCGGCGTGCTGTTCTCCGAAGAACAGCCAGTTCGGGCCCGTGTGCCCCAATGCCCGCCGCTCATGCAGGAAGGCACGGAACGGTGCAATGCCGGTCCCCGGACCGACCATGATCATCGGGGTCTCGGGATCGGAAGGTGGCCGGAAGTGGGTCGACTTCTGCACGTAGATACCGATGTCGTCATCGTGAGCGTGGTCGGCGAGGTAAGTCGAGCACACTCCACGCCGTGGGACACCCGCAACGTTGTATCGCACCGCGGACACCGTCAACTGCACTTCGCGTGGGTTCTCCTTCGGACTGGAAGATATCGAATACAGCCGCGGCTGAATCGGTTTGAGCAGCGAGAGCCATTCGTCTGTCGAGGCACGAACGGGCGACTGCGCGAGAATGTCGACGGACTGTCGTCCCCACGACCAGTCTTTGAACGTGGAGACATTCTCCGGCTTCAACAACTCGGCCAGGTCCGAATCGCGGGTTCGTTGATGCACGAATCGAATCATGTCGGTCGAGATTCGAGTGATCTCCAAGCGCTCGGTGAGCGCGGTACGCAGCGTCATTTCCCCGTACTGCCCCAGTTCGACGGTCTCGTCACCGTCGAGGCCGGTAAGGGTGAGCCACTCGTCGACAAACGGAGAGCTGTTTCGGGGCCAGACTCCGAGAGCGTCGCCGGCTTCGTAACTGACCGTGTCACCTGGAAGGTGAAAGCCCAACTGCCGCACGTCTTTGGAAGAACCCGGACGGTTGAGCACGACATTGCGCGTCAAGGCTGTGGTCAGCGGCGCCTTCTTGTTGTATCGCAGCGGCGGCGACATCGCCGGTGAAATCGGCGCGGCTGCAACGGTTGTCCCAGAATTCTTCTTTGCAACGAGGACGTCGGTCGTCTCGCCGGCCACCGAGCTCCGAAGCTCAGCCGTGACCGCCTCCAGCCATCCAGCAGCGGTGTCCTCGAAATCGGGCTCGCAGTCGGCGCGATCGACGATACGACTGGCTCCCAGTTCGGCAAGGCGGGCGTCGAGCTTTCGTCCGTGTCCACAGAAGTCGGCATAGTTCGAGTCGCCGAAAGCGATGACTGCATAACGTGTCTCGGACATGCGGGGCGCCGTGTCAGCAGACAACGCATCCCAGAAACCGCTGCCGTTGTCCGGGGATTCGCCGTCACCGGAGGTACTGGTGATCAGCAGGACCTCTCTGGTAGTTGCCAGGTCGGCGGCGGGGAACTCGTCCATCGCGTGCATCACCACGGGCAAGCCGATTCCCCCGAGACGAGTGGCGCACTCAGCAGCGAATTCTTCCGCGTTTCCGGTCTGGGATGCCCAGAGCACCACGATCGGCGCGCGCTCGGATCCAATACTCGGACTCGATGACAACGCAAGCCCGTCGGTGTCAGGAAGTGAGATCCGCGAGTACAGGCCGGCCAGAACACCGTCGACCCACATCCGCTTTTCGGCATCGAAGGGTGCCGTCGACGGCAAGGTAGGTACCCCGGCAGTGCGATCGGCGTCCGCACGCAACGCAGCGAGAAGGCCGGCCAGGTAGCTCTGTTGGAGCGGATCGAATACCACTGCAGGTGTTCCTGTTTGACCGAGGACGCCCGCGAGGACATCGGTTCGCGACAAAGCCCGATCAGCTGGCGCGGGAGCCACCAGCGCCGCCTCGGCGAGCACTGTTTCAGGTGTGTTCACGGCGACCTTCGTCATAGTGACAGCGCAGGCTTTGAACTCCGGTTGCTGCGAGGCAGGGTCGATGGCGTCGTTGGTGACGGCGTTGATGGACAGATATTCACCGAAGGCGTCGTTCCAGTGAAATGGGGCAAAGCAATTCCCCGGACGCACTCGGTCGGTGACAACAGCCGGAAGCACAGCGCGACCGCGACGTGAGGCAACCTCGATCGCATCCTGGTCGACGATGCCGAGCCTGGCGGCGTCGTCGGGATGGATCTCGACGAAGGGACCTGGGTTGAGCTTGTTCAACTTGGCCACCTTGCCGGTCTTGGTCATGGTGTGCCACTGGTGCGCGAGACGACCGGTGTTGAGCAGGAAGGGGTAGTCGTCGTCGGGCATTTCGGCGGGAAGCATGTGCGGCCGTGCGAAGAACATCGCACGGCCAGTAGCGGTGGGAAATGCGAGCCGCGGAGTGCTGCCGTCATCGCGGATCAGGAGCCTTTGACTGACACCGTCATTGACGTATCGGATGGGATGACGGTCCTGATCACTGTCTGGCGGGCATGGCCACTGGATCGATGTCTTGCGGAGGCGCTCGTAGGTGACGCCGCGTAAGTCGTAGCCGGTCTTCGGATTCCAGAACTGCTTGATCTCTTCGAACACCTCTTCGGCACAGGTGTAGGTGAACGCTTCGGCGTACCCCATCTCGCAGGCGATCCGGGCGATGATCTGCCAATCAGGCAGCGCCTGCCCAACCGGATCCAGTGCCTGCTGAAAGAGCGTCAGGTTGCGTTCGGAATTGATCATCACTCCGTCGGACTCTGTCCACAGCGAAGCAGGCAGCAGAACATCGGCGTATTCGTTGGTCTCGGTGCCCAGGAAAGCATCCTGGGTGATGACGAGGTGGGCCTTCTCCAAGCCGTCGATGACGGTCTTGCGGTTGGCTACCGTCGCAACGGGATTGGTGCAGATGATCCAGCACGCTTTGATGTCACCCGCCGCCATTCGGGAGAACATGTCGATGGTGCCACCGCCGATGTCGGTGCGCAGCGAGCCCTGCGGGATCCCCCATCGCTCCTCGACGAAGTCGCGATCGGCGTCGACCATCACGGCGCGCTGGCCGGGCAAACCTGGCCCCATGTAGCCCATTTCACGCCCACCCATGGCGTTCGGCTGACCGGTCAACGAGAACGGACCGCTGCCGGGCTTGCAGATCGCACCGGTCGCAAGGTGAAGGTTGCAGATGGCGTTGGTGTTCCACGTGCCGTGGGTGCTCTGGTTCAAACCCATTGTCCAACAGCTCATCCAGTTGGCGGCCTCACCGATCCACTGCGCTGCCGTGTGGATGTCGGCTTCGGAGATACCGGTGATCTCGCTGACCTTCGCAGGCGTGTACTCCGCGAGGAAACTGGGCATGACCTCCCAGCCTTCGGTGAAGTCGGCGATGAAGTCCGGATCGGTGTGGCCGTTTACGACGAGCAGGTGGAGTAGTCCGTTGAGTAGCGCGAGATCGGTGCCGGGAGCGATCTGCAGGAACAAGTTCGCCTTGTCGGCGGTGGCGGTGCGTCGAGGATCGACGACGATCAACTTCGCGCCCGCCTTGACCCGCTCCTGCATTCGAAGGAAGAGGATCGGATGGCAGTCCGCCATGTTCGCGCCGGTCACGAAGAACACGTCGGCATGTTCGAAGTCCTGATAGGAACCGGGCGGTCCGTCGGCCCCGAGCGATTGCTTGTATCCGGTGCCGGCACTTGCCATGCACAGTCGGGAATTCGATTCGATCTGATTGGTCCCGATGAAGCCCTTGGCCAGTTTGTTCGACAGGTACTGAGCTTCGAGTGACATCTGCCCGGACACGTACAACGCAAACGCGTCGGGACCGTGCTCGTCGATGATTGCCCGCAGGCGCTGGGCGGTGTCAGTGATGACTGCGGCCATGTCCGCCGCTTCGATCGCATCACCTCGGCGCGGACGGCGATATGCAGATTCCATGCGCCCCGGGCCTGCGAGCATGTCTGCGGTCGTGGTGCCTTTGGTACACAGACGCCCGAAGTTGGTGGGATGTGTCTTCAGACCGGAAGACTTCGCAGCCTTCCGACGTCCCGTCTCCGGATCGGTGATGATGTCGAGGACAAGACCACAGCCGACCCCGCAGTACGCGCAGAGTGTGTCGACACTGGTGGTGGTGAGTTGAGCGCCCATCGATTCATGCATCCCTTCGACCGAGGATCAAGGTCGACTTCTATCTTCGGATGCAGTTGTTTCGGGAGTTCATGCTCGATGTTGCGTATCAATCACTCTTTCCTCACCGCGCCCTTCGGACCGATGTGCGGTCCCGGGACCGGCGGTCGTCGACGGGCAGCTGTACGCGAATGCCCAGTTCTACGCTCTGCCGCCGAATCGAGCGATGTAGTGCCAAACCTTCTTGACGTCCTGCGGATCGAAGGATGCACCCCGTGCGAGCCCCAGTACGGCAGGCGTCAGCCGCCTGCCGTGCGCAATTTCTCGGGCAAGGTCGATCACGGCCGCTCCCCGGTATTCGGGATGTTCGGCTATCTCGTCGACATCGACCGCGTATCCCTCGTGCCACAGCACCGGGCACGTGAGCGAGTGGGCGATCTCTTCGATCAGTGTGCCCCGGTAACTCGGATCCAGAACGAGCGCCTCGACGTCCGTTCCGATGTCGACGACGCCGTGAACGTGCGCCTCGATGTAGTGGTCGAGCGGATCGTCGAGCTCGGCAGCCCGTGCGGCGCCGACCAAGCTCATCGCTTCGGCCGTTCCGAAATGATCAGGCTCGAAGACGCTGTCGGGAAAGCAGAAAGTGGTGCGGTCGAGCGTGTGCTCGGCAAGCCGGAAGTAGGACGAGCCGAACCGAGGGGATGCCCCGTAGGGATCGGCGGAGAAGTTCAACGATCCGTACTTCGGCCGTTCCGAGGGCTCTCGCTCGTCGTAAGCTCCGCCGAATATCCGACTCTCCCAACGCCAACGATCGCCGCCGTGATGCGCCGTCAGTCCGCCGTTGCTCGTTCGAGTCTCGAACTGGGTCACATAGGTGCCTTGACGTGCGATCGAGGCCAATGTCAGACCACGTTCAGACGGGAGGTCCGGATGAAAGTGCAACGTCACCCGGTGATTTCGATCCAACGGGCCGCCCTTCGAGAGACCGCTCACGTGCGCAATCGCGGCAGACCAAGGAGTGGAATCAACAGACATTCGCCCATTATCCGGATATGGAAGCAGCGCCGGTGAAGAAATCGACCATTGAATACGGTGCGCCTTCACCGAGGCAGAGATCAAGGATCACGTGCGAGTCCGCGGCCTCGGATGCGCTGCGCACGAACATCGCTTCTTCGTACTCGGCGAGTGCCCCTTCGATGTCGTCGGGGTGCGCGGCGATCGCCTTCCCAGTTCGGCGCCGTCGAACATGGCCAAGTTCGCACCCTCACCGGACGGGGCCATCAGGTGCGCCGCGTCACCGAGGAGCGTCACCCCAGGCACGCGATCCCATCGGTGCTCGTCGGGAAGTGCATGGATCGCGCGCGGAATCGGAGCGGTTTCGCCATCGGTGATCAGCGCCGTGAGTTCCGGTGCCCAACCGTCGAACTCGGCGGCGACCCGCGCTGTCGCAGCGGCGGCGTCGGTGAAATCGACACCGGCAAACCACTCCGCCGGACGGTTCAGCTGAACGTAGGTGTGCACGATGTCTCCCGCCTCTCGATGCGCGGCGATCGCTTTTCCTGGTGCGGGCGCGTACATCGCCCCGTCCCCGACGGCTTCGGCTGCAGCCGAATGCTTCTCGTCGACGTCGTAGAGGTAGGTCTCGACGAACGTGGTGCCGACGTATTCCGGCTTCGCATCGGAGAGCAGCGGCCGGATCTTCGACCAGGCACCGTCTGCACCGACGAGAAAGTCGGTGGTCACTGTCGAACCGTCGACGAAGGTCAACTCGTGGCGATCATCTCCGAGCGAGCGCACAGTGTCGACTTTGCGTCCCCATTCGATCGTGTAGTCCGGAAGGGAGTCAATCAGGATTCGACGGAGGTCGCCGCGCAGCACCTCGGGACGTGCTCCCGTGCCGTCGTCGGGTTCGTCGAGGAGCACGGCGGCGTGTTGATCGAGTACGCGCGACGCGGCGCCGCCCGCGTGGATGATCGCGCGGAACTCGTCGGTGAGGCCGGCGGCGTCGAGCGCGGCCTGACCGTTGTGTTCGTGGATGTCGAGTTGGCCGCCCTGCGTGCGAGCTTCTGCCGACAGTTCCGCCTCGTAGATCTTCGACGGAATTCCATGAACGTGGAGGACACGCGCGAGGGTCAGACCGCCGAGGCCCGCCCCGATGATCGTTATCGAGTTGCTCATGTTGTTTCCTTTCAGGCTTCGATTGGAACGTCGTTCCAATGACATCTTGGAACGGCGTTCCAGATATGTCAAGATGGTTCGCATGGCGACCAGGAATCAGCGGACCGAACGACGTACGGATGCGCTCTCGAAGGAGCGAATCGTCGAGGCTGCGATCGAGATCCTCGACGACGAGGGCGAAGCCGCGCTGACATTTCGCGCGCTCTCCGCACGCCTGACAACAGGTAGCGGGGCGATTTACTGGCACGTTGCCAACAAGAGCGAACTGCTCGCCGCGGCGACCGACGACGTCATCGCCCGCGTGACAACCGGTGCAACCGAAGGCGCAGCCCCACGGGAGGCGATCCGGACCATCACCCTCGGCGTGTTCGACGCGATCGACGCCCACCCCTGGGTCGGCACCCAACTCTCACGTGAACCGTGGCAATCAGCGGCGATGCAGATCTTCGAAAGTCTCGGCGAGCAACTCCAGGCGCTCGGCGTTCCCGAATCGGCACAGTTCGACTGCGCGTCCGCGCTCCTGAACTACGTGCTCGGTCTCGCCGGACAGTACGCCGCGGGCGCCCGTCTGCTCCCCCGTGAGACAGATCGGTCCGCTTTCCTCGCGGGCGTCGCCACGCGATGGGAAGAACTCGACTCTGCGAAGTACCCGTTCCTCAATCAGGTGACGGCGCAGTTGCGCGACCACGACGACCGAGAACAGTTTCTGGCAGGCATCAACCTCATCCTCGCGGGGATCGACACCGTCCGATAGCGGCCGTAGCCGTCAGCGTGAATGAACAGCGGTGTTGGATCCGAGCGCTATGTCGAGGAAATCTCTTGCCGCACCGCGCAATCCGCGATCGGGATCCCAGACGGCTTGGAGTCGACGCGGCATCCGCAAGCCGTCGACGTTGACCGCGACCAGTCGGCCGTCCGTCAGGTCGGCGGCAACTGCCAGCGACGACAGAACAGCCGGGGCGTTGCCTGCCACCACCGCAGCCTTGACAGCGGTACACGAGGTGAGCTCGAGCAGCGGCGGCACACAATCGGGAACAGCATTCTCGAGCGTCAGGCGCGTACCGGACCCTGATTCTCGCTGAATCAGCGGTGTGCGTGCGAGTTCCTCGACCGGAACGGGCACACCATTCGCCCAGTCGTGTCCCGGCGGCACAACCACGACGAGGTGATCACGCGCTACTTCGCACGACGCAAGCGCCGACGGCACATCCGGCCCTTCGACAAATCCGATATCGGCCTGGCCGGCCTGAACTTGAGCAGAGACGTCCGAGGAATTGTGCAAGCTCACCGACGCCACGACGTTGGGGAACTTGTGCCGCATCGCGACCGTCCATCCGGGAACCAGATACTCGGCGATGGTCATGCTGGCGGCAACCGTGACGGCAGCATCGCGTTCACCGCGAAGTGCGGCAACTCCCGATGCCATTTCCTCGGCACTGACGAGGATGTGACTTGCCCACTCGAGAATCAGACCGCCCTCGGCGGTGGGACGAACACCGGTCGCCGCTCGATCGAACACCTTGATTCCGAGTTGGCGTTCGACCGAACGCACCCGGGCGCTGACCGCCTGCTGACTGAGTCCGTGCTCCCGGCCGGCAGCACCCATGCTGCCCAGACGCCCTACGGAAAGGAGGACGTCGAGGGCACTGAGTTCCGGCACCCGAGGAGACAACGACATAGTCCCAAGATTAGACCCACAAGGCGAGTTTGTGGGCATTCAAGAACAACCGGTCTACCGGTACGGACCGGATGAGACGACAGTGAAATACATGACCACCACAACGAGTTCCACCTTCGCCCACATCACTCCGAACTGGTTCGCGGCAGCGATGGGAACGGGAATCGTGTCGGTGGCCGCCGCTTCGCTCGAACCGGAGATCGAGGGCTTGAAACTGGTCTCCGAGATCTTCTGGGTTCTGGCGGTTCTCGTACTGTGCGCCTTGATCGGAGCATTTGCCACCCATTGGTCACAACATCGATGTCAGGCCCTCGCCTACCTGCACAGCCCCGCGATGTTCCCCTTCTACGGCGCCGTCGCAATGGCACTGCTGACCGTGGGATCCGCAACCGGCATCACCGGCCCGGACTTCCTCGGCCACGACGTGGCGATCACCGTGTCGCTGACACTGTGGACACTCGGCACGGCACTCGGCCTGGTCACCTACGTCGTGATGATGATTCGACTCGTTCGAGATGCCGGGATGGCGACGGCAATGCCGTTCTGGCTCATGCCCGTCGTACCTCCGATGGTCTCGGCCACCACCGGCGCAGCGGTCAGCACCCACATGCCCGAAGGCGCTCCACGCATCGCGGTACTGGTTTTCTGCTACATCCTGTTCGCTCTGGCGCTGACCGCCGCCATCGGCATTCTGGTAGCCGTCGCCAGGCAGTTCGCACGCAACCGTTCGGCCGGCGTCGACGTGATCCCGTTCAATGCCATTCCCTCACTGTGGATTCCGTTGGGCGTGATCGGACAGTCGATCGCGGCATCCAACCTGTTGGCCGCCGCCTCACGGCATGCACTCAGCCCCGAGCATGCCGACACCCTGCACGAATTCGGGATCGCCTACGGAACCGTCGTCGGAATCATCGGCGTGATCGCGTTTGTCACCGTCACCGTCGTCACCATCCACGCACTGCGCCGCGGCTTGGACTTCTCGCTCGGCTGGTGGAGCTTCACCTTCCCCATCGGAGCATGTGCCGTCGGAGCGAATGCCTTCGGAGTCGCCACCGGTTCCACCCTGATCCTGGGAATCGCACTTGCCCTGCTGACCGTACTGATCCCCATCTGGGCAACCGTCGCGGTCAGGACCGTCCGGTCGATCCGCAGTGGAGTTCTACCGGCGGCTGCATGAATTCGCACCGATGAGTTTTGGCTCGCCGTACGGTCTGTACTCACGTAGACCATTGTCGAGAGCAGGAGTACACGGTGAGTCAGTTATTGCGAGTGCAGAATTTCGGCGTTTCGAGTGACGGAATAGCCTGCGGTCCGGACCAGAGCTTCGAGAGCCCGTTCGGCCTGGACCACGGTGAAATGTTTGCGTGGGCAGGAGCTACGGCCAGCTGGCCCAATCGCACCGATCCCGGCGGCAGCCGAGGCCTCGACGACTATTTCACGCGGGACTTCTCCAACAACATCGGCGCCGAAATCATGGGCCGCAACAAATTCTCACCCTACCGCGGCCCTTGGGAGAATCTCGAGTGGCAGGGCTGGTGGGGCGACGAGCCACCGTTCCACACCCCGGTTTTTGTCTTGACCCACCACGTGCGGCCGTCGTTCACGCTATCGGACACGACATTCCACTTCGTCGACGCCGACCCCGCGACGGCCCTCGCGCAGGCACGTGAGGCAGCGCAGGGCAAGGACGTTCGACTCGGCGGCGGAGTCAGCACTATCCGTGAATTCCTCGACGCCGATCTGGTCGACACGATGCACATCGCTGTCTCCCCGATCGAATTCGGATCCGGTCTACGACTGTGGGAGACACCTGACGAGTTACTCGACCGCTTCAACCTCGACGTTGTGCCGAGCCCGAGCGGCGTGACGCACCACCTGTTCTGGCGGAAGTGACGTGTTGGGGCAGCTCCGTAAACGGGAGCTGCCCCAACAGTTACGCACTATTCGCCGGTCTCGACCTGGCGCCCCGACTGGTACCACGCCATCGTTCCACCGGCCACCGAAACGGCATTGATGCCGCGAGCCTGCAGATACTCAGCGGCTTGCAAGCTCCGACCACCGACGGCGCAGATGATGTACACCGTTTCCGCGTCCGGAATTTCACCCACGCGAGAGACGAATTCGCTGAGCGGAATGAGCGTCGCACCGGGAACTCGGACCTGAGCGAACTCGTCGGCCTCACGGACGTCGATCAACGGCTCACCCGCTGCCAAAGCCGTGTCCAGTGCATTCAAATCGACTTCCAACATTTCTTCTGCGCCTGCCTTCGTGTTCGCTGCTGTCCGAATAGACGGTACCCGCGCGTTTTCGTGCAGCTCCCTTTACGATCTGACAATGACCAATACGGTTCCCGAAAAGTCCGGTTTTTGGAGTCGCCCCACCGTGTGGAAAGTGCTCCTGCTGATCGTCGTCTACCTGGCGTTCTATCTTGCTGTCGGGCAGGTTACCTCTCGGGTTTTTGCAGACCAGATCGACACGGACAACGTCGTGGCAAGCGCCTCCAGCATCCTCCTCGGCGTCGCATTGCCCATCGCGATCGGCGGGATCGCCCTGCTGGTTTTCACGACAAAGGTCGGCTGGCTGCGCGGCATCTTCGGCCCACAACCCATTCGTGGGCGCGGTTGGATGTGGATCGGTCCGATCATCGTGGTCGCCGCCATTGTTGCGCATCTGGCGGGAACCGATTGGAGCGCCTGGACCACCGGCGAGGTAATCGCCCTGCTGGTGCTCGGTGTGTGCGTCGGCCTGACCGAGGAATTGGCCACCCGTGGCCTGGCAGTGAAGATGTTGCGCGACGCCGGCCACCGGGAGCGCTTTGTCGCCGTCGTGTCTTCACTGGTGTTTGCACTCATGCACACCGTCAACCTCATCGCCGGGATGAAGGCGTCAACCGTTCTGGTCACCGTTGTCTACACCTTCGGTTTCGGTATGTGCATGTACCTGACAATGCGCGTGACGGGCACGATCTGGGCCGCAATCGTGTTACACGGCCTCACCGACCCCACCACAATTCTCTCGACCGGCGGGCTGGACACTTCGGTGACCACGGAAGTGAGCGGCGCCGCCGCCATCACCTCTCTACTGACCGTCCTCTTGGTCGTCTTCGGGGTGATCGCCGTCTTCCTCATCCGAGATCGAATCGGCGAAGAACGGCACACACCCGTCTCGGCCTGACCGACCGCGACCGTACAAGACATACTTGTGCCCATGCCTTCTCGAACCAAGTTCTCGTTCGCCGTCGTGACTGCATCGTGTGTGCTGGCACTCTCCGGTGCCGTCACTCATGCCACCGCGGGGGCGTGTGTGCTGGCACTCTCCGGTGCCGTCACTCATGCCACCGCGGGGGTTCCGACAACTCCCGAAGTCGCGACCACCGAATCCATCGCGTCGGAATCGATCAGCGATCTGTATGCAGCCAAGGGTGCGCATGAAGTGGCTTCCGATTCAGTTCCCGGGTACCAACTGTTCTACCCAGCCGACTTGTCGTCTGATGGCAATCGGCATCCCGTCATCACCTTCGGCAACGGCAGCTACGCGACTTACGAAGAGTACGAAGCGCTCCTGCAGCATCTCGCTTCTTGGGGTTTTGTCGTTGTGGTGGCCGACAGCAGCGTCACCGGCGACGGGACGGAGATCTTGGGGGCTGCCCAGTACGTCGTCGATCAGAACACCAACGCTGAGAGCATTTTTCACCAGCGGATCGACACCGACAACATTGCCTCGGTCGGACACTCCCAGGGCGCCGGTGGCGCGATCAACGCGGCAACCCAGTCCGCGAATCTGATCACCGCCACGGCGGTACTCGATTTGCCTGACCCGTGGTGGGCCTCGCGACCTGTCGACGTGATCGACGTGGCCCAGTTGACCGGACCGACGTTCTTCATGACCGGCGCCGACGACCCGGTCTCCACCGCCGATCCGCAAGCTGAGTACTTCGACAAAACCGCCGGACCGGCGGTCCGCGGCAGACTGCTTGGCGTCGGCCACAATTGGGCCGCAGATGGCGAAGGATTCCGGGGCTACCTCACCGCGTGGCTGAGATTCACCCTCAGCGGCGACCAGACTGCCGCACGTGCATTTGTCGGCGACTCGGCGGAAATCCTCACCGATCCCCGTTGGGACCGGCAAGCGATCAAGGGTTTGTGATGACGATCTTGCCGTAGGCCTGCCCGGATTTCTGCTGCTCGAAAGCATCAGCGAGGTGGTCGAGGCTGTAGGAAGAATCTATGACGGGACGAAGCGCCAGGCTCTCCAGCCCGGCGACCATCTCCTCCTGATGTGCACGACTGCCCACCAGAACACCTTCGATGGTGACCTGTTTGGTCAGTAGCGAAGTCAGGTCGATCGACGACGACGGGCCGTTCATGATTCCCAGCGCACAGATCCGCCCGCCGGGTCGGACTGCAGCGAGAGATTGACCGAGCGTGGAAGGCCCGCCGACGTCGAGGACGAGATCGATTCCGCCGCTGAGCCGCATCGCCTCCGATCCCCAGTCCGGGCGCTCGCGGTAGTTGACCACGTGATCGGCACCGAGTTCGGTCAATCGAGCCATCTTGTCGGGGGCCGACGAGGTTGCGATCACCTGGGCTCCAACAGCTTTGGCCAGCTGGACGGCAAACAACGCTACCGTGCTGGTCCCAGGGATCAACACCGACGACCCTGGGATGATCGGGACTCCGGCAAATAGTGCGCGCCACGCTGACAATCCCGCGGTGGGCAAGGTAGCGGCTTCCTCGTAGGTGTAGTTTCGCGGCATCACTGTCACAGCAGATACCGGCACGGTGACGGTGTCGCGGGCGAACCCGTCGACACCGTCACCCGGCGAATTTCCGAATCCGTCGAAATCCGGTGTGCCGCTCCGCCAATGCGGCAAATAGGTGCTCATCACGCGATCTCCGACGCTGAACTGCGTTACGCCGTCTCCGACCGCAACGACCTCCCCGGCAGCATCGGACAACAGGATCCGCGGACCGTCGGTTGCTATCTCTCCGGTCGCCACGAGGTAGTCATGGTGGTTGAGCGAATTCGCGTGGATCGCGATCGTCACCTCACCCGCACCCGGGCCCGGGGTCTCGATCGTCCTCGATTCGAGGTTGTTCAATCCTCCAGGCGGGAGTACGTACACGGCGCGGTTGGTCATGGTGTGGATCCTCGCACGAATGGTGATCGGGTGACGTTCGGAAAGGGTTCTGCTGCTCAGAGGAGAGAAGCGGTGAACCCTCCGTCGAGAACCAGGCTGCTGCCGTTGCACCACGACGACTGGTCGCTCGCAAAGAACACTGCGGCGGCGGCAACTTCCTCGGTCCGGCCATAGCGCGTCTGCTTCGTGACCATCAAGTCGTCGAATCCCCCGGACTCGAGGCCGAGGGCATTCTCGAAATCCTGCTGGTGACTCTTGACCAGGTCGGTATCGATGAATCCGGGCAGCAATGCATTCGCGCGGATTCCGTGGAAGCGAAGTTCGGCTGACAGGGTTTCGGTGAGATTGCGAACTGCTGCTTTGGCTGCGGCATAGCTGCCGATCAAAGGCGAGCCGGTGGTCGACGAGATCGACGAGATGTTCACGATCGAACCGCCACCGGATGCGACGAGAGCGGGCAGCGAATGACGCACTGTCAAGAACACTCCATCGAGGTTGACCGACATCACTTTCCGCCAGTCCTCGAACGAGGTCTCGATCAGCGGGGTCGTGGTGGCGATACCGGCGTTGGGTACTACGACGTTCAGTCCGCCGAACTCTTCGACCGCTCTGGCGACGAGATCCTTGACCTGCTGTTCGTCGGTGACATCAGTGGTGACAGCGATAGCTCCGTCGATCGAGTCCGCCACTGCCTGTGCTCCGCCACCGTTGATGTCGGAGACCACGACCCTCGCGCCCTCCGCCCCGAATGCCCGGGCAATGGCGGCGCCGATTCCGGCACCTGCGCCGGTGACAATTGCAACTTTGTTCGCGAGAAGATCGGACATGTCAGCGTTCCCCTTCAATTCTCGGTCGGGACGTAGAAAAGCAATTCGGGTCCGGTGTCACCGGTGGTCGCGATGGCCTCGGACATGTCGAGAGTTCCGTCGCCCAAAGCACTTCCCAACGCCTGCGCGGTGCCCGCGAGATCTTCCGTGTCGAGTTGATAGATGCTCAGGTAGCGGCGCGCGGGCAATGCATCCTCGGGCAGCAACTGCACATCCGCCAGGAAGAATCTGGAGGCGGAGACAACTCCGGGCACTCGTTCGACGACCTGCGGAATATGCACGTCGTCGTACCAGCGGTTGAACGCATCCTCCGAAGACGGATCGGCGGGGTGTACGTGTGCGACGAGAATCGCTGTGCTCATGAAGTTCCTCTTCGACTCGAAGTGCTTTTGGTTCAGCGCGTTTGGAAGGCGACGATATTCACGCGCAAGGCAACTGACCGCGGCTGCGTGTGGTGAATCGATCGCGCTCAAGCGACAACCCTAGGGAGCAAATGTGACCCGCACCATATGCTCGGAGGTCAGAGTTGAGCTCCACATTTGTCCTCTCGGCACAAAATTGTCTCTCGGCACTAACACGGTGGCCAGAATCAGGCGTTAACGGAAGTCTCGCGATTTGGCCGTTACTCGCAGATCCATCAGCTGCATCCGGTCTGCCACGACGGTGACAGCGCCTTCTGCATTCTGCACCTTCCCTCGAATAAGCAACGCCGGCGCCGTATTTGCCAATTTTCGGTACTTTGCCCACAACCCCACCGAACACACGACGTTGACCATGCCGGTTTCGTCCTCGAGGTTGATGAACGTGACGCCCGCAGCTGTGGCCGGACGCTGCCGGTGTGTGACTGCTCCCCCTACCAGCACACGGTCACCGTCCGGGATGTCGAGAAGTCTCGACGCCGGCACCACGCCGAGCGCGTCGAGCTGTGGGCGGAGGAATTGTGTCGGGTACGTGTCGGGAGATACTCCTGTCGCCCAGACATCCGCCGCCGCTAATTCGACGTCGCTCATGCCGGGCAGGGTGGGAGCTGTGACCGACGCACCGATACCGGGCAAGCGGTCGGGGCGCTCCCCCGCCGCAGCGCCCGCTGCCCACAGCGCTTCTCTACGCGAGATACCGAAGCTGGCTAGTGCACCGGCGGTCGCCAGCGATTCAGCTTGTGCGGTAGTCAGTTCCACCCGCCCGGTCAGATCGAGAAACGACGTGAACGGTCCACCGAGGTCGCGCTGTTCGACAATTTTCCCGGCGAGTGCATCGCCGATGTTGCGCACTTCCCCCAGCCCCAGCCGAACCTCGAATCCACCTGCCTCGACGGTGGCATGCGCGAGGCTGACATTGATGTCTGCACCGTGTACCTGCACTCCGTGCCGGCGCGCATCGGCAACCAAGGACTGCGGCGAGTAGAAACCCATGGGCTGCGCGCGCAGAAGTCCGGCGCAGAACGCAGCGGGATGATGAAGTTTGAACCACGAGGAGTAGAAGACCAGCGCGGCAAAACTCTGTGAATGGCTTTCCGGGAAACCGAAATTAGCGAATGCATAAAGCTTTTCGTAGATCCGGTCGGCAACCTCGTCACCGATGCCGTGTAGGTCTCGCATGCCCTGATAGAACCTCGCGCGCAGTTGTTCCATCTTCTCGGTGGAGCGTTTCGATCCCATTGCCCGACGCAATTGATCGGCCTCGGACGGCGTGAAGCCCGCAACGTCGACGGCCATCTGCATCAACTGTTCCTGGAACAGCGGAACCCCCAACGTGCGTTCGAGTGCCTTCTCGAGCGACGGATGGTCGTAGGACACAGGTTCGAGTTTGTTGCGCCGACGAATGTACGGATGCACTGATCCGCCTTGGATCGGCCCCGGACGGATGAGCGCGACCTCGACTACCAGGTCGTAGAAGTTTCGAGGCTTCAGACGCGGCAGTGTCGCCATCTGCGCACGTGATTCCACTTGGAACACACCCACCGAATCTGCCCGCTGCAACATCTCGTACACCGCTGTTTCCGACAGATCGAGTTGCGCCAGATCGACTGTGATGCCTTTGTGTTCGGCTACCAGGTCCATCATGTAGTGCAAAGCTGAGAGCATGCCGAGGCCGAGCAGATCGAACTTGACCAGCCCAGCGGCAGCGCAATCGTCCTTGTCCCATTGCAGGACACTGCGATTGGCCATCCGCGCCCACTCCACCGGGCAGACGTCGGCGATGGGACGATCGCAGATGACCATGCCGCCTGAGTGGATACCGAGGTGCCGCGGATAGCCTTCGATCTGCGCCGCCAGTTCGAGTACCGGACGCGGAATATCGGTATCCGCATTCTTGTCGATACCACCCCACCGGCCGACCTGCTTACTCCACGCATCTTGCTGTCCCTGCGAAAAGCCCAGCGCCCGAGCCATGTCCCGCACCGACGACTTTCCTCGATAGGTGATGACATTGGCGACCTGCGCGGCATACGTACGCCCGTACTTCGCGTACACGTGCTGGATCGCCTCTTCCCGGCGGTCGGACTCGATGTCCACGTCGATGTCCGGCGGGCCGTCACGTTCAGGCGCAAGAAACCTCTCGAACAGCAGTTTGTTGCGAACCGGATCGACATTGGTGATGCCGATCGCGTAACACACCGCCGAGTTCGCAGCGGAACCTCTTCCCTGACAGAGGATGTCGTTGTTCTTGCAGAACGACACGATGTCATGCACCACCAGGAAATATCCGGGAAAGTTCAATCCCTCGATGATGGCAAGTTCATGTTCGAGCTGTTTGTATGCCTTCGGTGCACCTTCCGGCGGTCCGTAGCGTTCCAGCGCCCCCACCATGGTGAGCTCACGCAACCACGACGCCTCGGTATGCCCGGCTGGCACGTCGAACGGTGGCAATTTGGGCGCGATGAGCTTGAGATCGAAAGCGCACTCACGACCAAGATCGGCGGCACCACTGACAGCCTCGGGATAGAGCGAGAACAGTGCCGCCATCTCCGCGCCGGACCGCAGGTGCGCTCCGCCGGTAGGGGCCAACCATCCTGCTGCCTCGTCCAAGCTTTGACGCGACCGCACAGCCGCCATTGCCATGGCGAGGCGTCGACGCGGAGGAGCGGCGAAGTGCGCGGCGGTGGTCGCCACCGTACGTAGTCCATGCTCTCTCGCCAATTCGGCCAGAACGGCATTGCGCTCGTCGTCCTCCGCCAACCCATGATGAGTGAGTTCCACCGACACTCGCTCCGCCCCGAAACGCTCGACCAGATCCCCCAAGGCATCCGCCGCTGCTTCGCGACCACCCGACGTCAAGGCTTGCCGCACATGACCTTTCCGGCACCCGGTCAGGATCTGCCAGTGGCCACCGGCCGCTTCGGTCAGCACGTCGTAGTCGTACTGCAGTTTGCCCTTCTCGCCGCCCGCCAGATGCGCGGCAGCGATCTCCCGCGAGAGCCGGCGATACCCTTCCTGCCCACGGGCAAGTACCAGGAGGTGCGTTCCACCGGGATCTGACGTGCCGGTTCTGGGTACCGAATCCAGAGACAACTCGGCCCCGAACACGGTGCGCATTCCCCATTCACGTGCGGCTTCCGCAAACCTCACCACGCCGTAGAAGCCGTCGTGATCGGTGACGGCGATAGCTTCGAGCCCGAGACGCACTGCTTCCTCGACCAGCTCTTCCGGCGGTGATGCACCGTCGAGGAAACTGAAGGCCGAGTGAGCGTGCAGTTCTGCGTAAGGAACTACACCGGCACCACGGGTGAGCTCGCCCGCGTGGTACTCGCCGCGCTTTCTTGACCAGGCGGGGCTGTCGCTTCCATCGCCCGGAAACAAATCCTCATGTTCCACACGGCCGGGTCGTCCGGAAAGCACCCGTTCCATCTCGGACCACGTCGGCGGCCCATTTCCCCAACCCACACTGACCTCGCACCTGATCGAGTCGGCCGTCAGGGACGACCGACTGCTCGAGGATGCCGAAAGGGAAGACGCACCACATGCATCGAACTGATGTTCGATGCAGATTCAGTCTGACAGGTCACTCACCCACAGTCAACAGAGCGAATCTCAACCCTCACCGTCTCGTCACATTCAGATGTACGCATGTCTGCACTCCGTTCACTTTCGCCCCAGATCATTAGCGGCGTTCATAATCTCCATCCATACTGTTTCCAGGAGTACTACTCGTATGTCGTTCTCGCGCAACACACGTAGGTTGACGGCCGTCGCCGGCGCCGTCGCCGTTCTGGCCGCTGCCGGCTGCAGCAGCAGCGCCGACGAGGCCACCGGCTCGAACGGCGCGACCGTCGATCGCGCCGCGACCGGCGAACTGTCCTCGAACGGTGGCGCTCGTCGCATCGACGGTGATCAGTCGGCCGCAGTGCGCGACGCCGTCAATGCCTCCGGCGCGAAGAACGTCATCCTCCTGATCGGGGACGGCATGGGCGACTCGGAGATCACCGCCGCACGCAACTACGCCGAAGGCGCTGCGGGCAGCTTCCCCGGCCTCGACGCCCTGCCGATCACCGGCCAGTACACGCACTACGCACTGACCAAGGACGGCAAGCCCGACTACGTCACCGACTCCGCAGCCAGCGGATCGGCATGGTCCACCGGCACCAAGACCTACAACGGCGCGATTTCGGTCGACATCAAGGGGCAGGCCCAGTCGACCGTCCTCGAGATCGCCAAGGCGAACGGCAAGGCCACCGGCAACGTCTCCACCGCCGAGGTGCAGGACGCCACCCCCGCAGTGCAGGTCGCGCACGTCAGTGGCCGCAAGTGCTACGGACCGGAGGCGACGTCCAAGTCCTGCCCGGAGAACGCCCTCGAGAACGGCGGCAAGGGATCGATCAGCGAACAACTCCTCGACACCCGCGCCGACGTCACCTTTGCCGGCGGCGCCAAGTCCTTCGCCGAAACTGCGAAAGCCGGTGACTGGCAGGGCAAGACACTCAATGAGCAGGCCGCCGCCCGTGGCTACCAGCTGGTGAAGAACGCCGCCGAGATGAACGAGGTCGGCAAGGCCGATCAGGATGCACCCGTGCTCGGCTTGTTCGCCGACGGCAACATGCCCGTCCGCTGGGAAGGATCCGTCGCCACCCGCGACGGTTACCTGCAGCCCGCCGAAACCTGCGTCGACAACCCCAAGCGAACCTCCGACGTACCCAAGCTCGCGGACATGACTCAGAAGGCCATCGACCTACTGAAGGTCAACGACAACGGATTCTTCCTCCAGGTCGAAGGTGCCTCGATCGACAAGCAGGATCACGCAGCCAACGCATGCGGTCAGATCGGTGAAACCGTCGACCTCGACGAAGCTGTGCAGAAGGCACTCGAATTTGCGAAGACCGACGGAGAAACCCTGGTCATCGTCACAGCCGACCACGCTCACACCAGCCAGATCGTCACCAATGTCAGCGCCGACGACATCGCCACCATCGCCAAGGACCAGAACATCCCGGTCGAGCGCGCCCAGGAAATCGTCTACCCCGGACTGACCCGCAAGCTGACCACGAAGGACGGCTCGGAGATGACGATCAGCTACGGAACGTCCGAGGATCCGGCCGTCGAGTCCGAAGGACACACCGGAACTCAGTTGCGCGTAGCAGCTTTCGGCCCGCATGCGGCCAACGTCAGCGGTCTCACGGACCAGACCGACCTGTTCTTCACGATGACCGACGCGCTGGGACTCGACCGTTCCAAGGTCGCAGCTCACTGATCCGATAACACCTGAATCCGCCCACCCACAGTCACACCAGAGCGGCCAAGGCGCGCACCCGATCTTCGGGTGCGCGCTTCGGGCAACTGGTGCATTTGCCTTCACCGGGTACCTCGTAGATCAGGCAGCACGACGCCCGCTGCGTGAATCTGCGTCGCCCGAATGCCACCGGCGTCAATGGATTACTTACGCGCACAGCAGATTCTCTGCGATCCACGTCCACGAAACGCGGGACCGGAATGCCCGGGTTCTCACCGCGGAGAACTTCGATCAGACCGGCCGCAAATGCACTTCCGCGCTCCCGCGCATTACCGGCGGCATCGAGGCTGCGATTGGCGATGGAGTCCGTTGTGATCGCCCACAGCGCCTGCTGCCGAACGCCGGACACCTCGGCGAGTACCTCGATCACGGGATTGAGCGAGCGGAACATCGTGTGGCCCAACTCCGCCACACTCCGCGAGATCGGAATGACCGATCCGGCAGCAAAACCGCCCAGATAGCCGTTGTCACGCAAGAAGATCCGCCCACCGTCCAACGATGGATCGGCCGCGAACCCGGTGACCATCCCGGTTCCGATCGGAATGCCGGTCAGCGTCGAGCTGGCCGAGTACCACCACAACGTGCCGTTCACTCGACTGTCCGCACTCCCCCATCGCTCTGCCGTATCGGCGACACGTGCTGCCAACCACTGGGGGTCGGTCATCAACACCGCGGGCACCGTATCCGGATACGCGCTCAGGTTGTCGAAGAACGGCACAGCTACTGCCATACGGGCGTAGATCCCGGCCACCGATTCCGTCATGCCAGCCCCAATATCTCCATCCGCGGACGTACTCCGCGTTCGACTCGCGCCCTGATGCCGAAAACCTCGGCCAACAACGGCTCGTCCAACACCTCGACCGTAGACCCACACGCGCGGAGTTCACCTTCGGTGAGCACGGCAAGGTTGTCGCAGTACTCGACTGCCAACCGTAGATCGTGCATCGTGACCACAACTGCGAGCCCCGCCGACGCAAGTTCGGTAAGCAGTTCCATCACGATCAACTGGTGACGAAGATCGAGATGATTGGTCGGCTCGTCCAACAACAGAACCTTGGGCTCCTGAGCCAATGCGCGAGCTATCGAGACACGTTGCCGCTCACCACCCGACAGGGTCGATACGTCTCGTCCGGCAAGCTCGACCAAACCGACCTGCTCGATGCACCGGTCCACGATGGTGGTATCGCGCTCCGTGCTTCGGTCCAACCAGCTGCGGTGCGGAGTTCGTCCGAGCGCGATCGATTCACGAACCGAAAGTCCTGCCGAGACAGTGGGTTCTTGAACACTTGCCGAGACAGTTCGGGCGATGTCCTTACGCGAGAGCGTCGTCGAGTCGACTTGATCGATCAGAACTGCGCCACCTGTCGGCGTCAAAGCGTTGTAGCAGCAGCGCAGCGCCGTCGTCTTGCCACTGCCGTTCGGCCCGACCAAGCCCAATATTTCACCGGACTTGACTGCGAAAGTGATGCCGCGCAACACTTCGCGATTTCCGAGCCGCGCCCGGGTCTCGACGAGTTCGAGCAGGGGCGCAGTTTCGGAGTCTTTCGGGAGTGTCACTGTTCTGGCCTGTGTCACTGTTCGAGCCTCCGATACTGCCGGTAGAGCATCCAGACGAAGATCGGTGCACCCACGAGGGCCGTGATCACTCCGACCGGAACTTCAGTGGATTGTGCCACCGAGCGCGCAGCGGTATCCGCGGCAACCATCGCGACGGCGCCCAGCAGGGCTGCAGCAGGGAGCAGTCGAATTGCTCTGGTGCCGACGATGAAGCCGGCCAGATGCGGGATCAGCAGACCGATGAAACCGATTCCACCGGCAACGCTGACTGCTGCGCCCGCCAGTACGGAGACCGCGAGCAAGGACAACACACGGAACCGTCGGACGTTCATACCGAGTGCAGCAGCCCCGTCGTCACCGGTCTGCAAAACGTCCATCCATCGCGAACTGAACAGAAGGGCTGTGCCGACGACGGCCAGTGTGATCGTCGGGAAGATCAGCGTCGACCATCGTGCATCACCGAATCCGCCGGCGAGCCAATGCATAACTCCAGTGATGTGACGCTCGTCTGCAATCACCAAGAGACAAAAAGTGATCAATGCCGAAAATATCTGTCCGAGCGCAACACCCACAAGAATGATTGCAGTCGGCTGCGGATATCTACCACCAATCAGCAACGCGAGGAACAACGGAATCATCGCTCCGATGAACGCGGCAACAGGAATCGTGAATACGCCGAGCATTCCGGCTCCGATCCCCAGAACCGTAACCAAAACCACCATGAATCCTGCGCCCGACGAGACTCCGAGCAGATACGGATCGGCAAGCGGATTACGGGTGACAGCTTGAGCAACTGCACCTGCCATGGCCAACGAAGCACCCACTACCGCGGCAGTGAGTGCACGTGGCAGGCGGGAGTCGATCACGATCGACTCCCGCGCCGCGGTCCACCACGTCTCGAAAGTCCCTGGCGCCAAACGGGCTCCGACTATCGCCCAGACGTCACCGACGGGAATGCGGACCGACCCGAAAGACACCGCCAGCCCCATGACCACGGCAAGCGCAACACACAGGACTGCAAGCAAAGCGGTATAGCTGGAACGAGATCTGGTCACTGTGCCGGAACTACGCCCGGATGCAGACCCGCCGCGATGGTCTGGGCCGAGCGCACCAGACGAGGGCTCTCGAAGAAGTCGTCGAGAGGAATGACCACGAATCGATTCTGTTGGACGGCGGGAGTGGTGGCCATGACGGGATGTGACTTCAGGAAATCGATCTTCGCTTGGGCGTTCTCAGATCCGTAGTCCAGAACGACGATCGCCTGGGGCGCACGCTCACCCACGACCTCCCATGTGGTCTTGACGTATGGGCGCTCGCCCTCGGAGTAGATGTTCGTCGCTCCCGCGTAGCCGGCGACGAGCTGACCGACACCCACTCCGCCGATCGTCGTCGGAACGTCCTTGCCGCCGTCATAGAAGAATGTCGGCACCGGCGGTGCATCTCCGACTGCCGCCTTCACCGCATCGAGCCCTTGCGTTACCTGATCGGTGACCTCGGCTGCTTCACCTTCGACGCCGAGGATTCTCCCCAACTGCTCGTAGTCGTTTTCCAGCATCGAGATGTCGGGGAATCCCTGGCCGCAGTACTCGGAGAACAGGAACGTGTTGATTCCGCGTTCGGCGAACAGGTCCCGCGAACGGCCTTCCTTCTCTTGAAAGGCGCTGCTCATACCTCCGACGACAAAATCGGGATCGAGATCGAGAATCTGCTCGGTGGTCGGGTATTCCTTGGCGAGGTTGGTGATCTTCGCGAACTGCTCGGCGGTCTCGGGGGTTGGTGTGCTGTCGCCGTATCCCATCCCGACGATCCGGTCACCGACGCCCATCTCGATGAGTACTTCGGTGACGTGATCGTTCATGGTGATGATCCGCTGGGGTGGCGAATCGAATGTTACTTCTCGATCGCAGTTCGTGATGGAAACCGGCTGCGTAAAGGATTCGGTGGTTGAAGAACCACCAGCCGCTTCGCCTTTGGAACAACCTGCCGAAACCAAGGCGACCGCGATGAGAACAGCGGCGGCGCGGGACGGGGAGAACTGAAGTGACACGGGGACCTCGTAAGGGCTCTGAGCCACGAATGAGAATCCGACAGACAACTCCGCCCGCACGCTGATCCTCGGCCAGAGCTCCTGCTGGACTTCCTTTTCGTAGACCACGACGAATGGATGTCGCACACCGCGCGGCGGGTAATCGGGCTTGCCGACACTCGGTGACTACCGAGAATCGACCTACCGTTGCGGGTCAGCGCCGGATTCGGACCGGCTTCCCCCACACGCGTGGCTTGCAAGTGCTTCGAGCAGTATGCATGACGTTTCCGATTCAAGACCAAACGCCCACTACAGTCGATCTGGCCAGACGCCCCCACACACCGGAGTTGATACATGACACGCTGGGCCCAAACCGTCGTCGCCCGGAAATGGTGGGTACTGAGCCTCGCGGTTCTGATAGTTCTCATCAGTGGGGTGTGGGGACTCGGAGTGTTCGGCAAGCTCAGCCAGGGCGGCTTCATCGATCCGGGCAGCGACTCCGCGAAGGTCGCCGACATCATCGAAGACAATCTCGGACCGCAGACCCCGGACATCATCGCGATCTACTCGCCCACGGACGGCAAGACTCTGGACGACATCGGGCCGGCAGTGACAGCCGCCGTCGACCAGTTCAAAACCGAAGTGCCGACCGCTTCGGTGAAATCGTATTGGGGAACAGACGCCGCAGCGAAGGCCAGCCTGCTCTCGAACGACGGATCCATGGCGGCCGTCGCGATCACGTTGGCACCGGACTCGGGCATCACGCCGGCCACTTTCGCCGATCTCTTGCCGAAGCTCGAAGTCGAAGGTGCCGAGGCACAATTCGCGGGTAACACCGTCGTCGGCGTCGCATTCAACACCAAGCTCGAGAAGGACCTGGTGGTCGCCGAAGCCATCGCCATTCCGATCACTCTGGTGCTGTTGGTCTTCATCTTCGGCGGCATCGTCGCTGCTGCCGTGCCCGTGTTCGTGGGTGTACTCAGTGTCCTGAGCGCTTTGGCCGTTCTGCGAATCCTCACGCTGATCACCGATGTGTCCTCGTTCTCGATCAACGTCGCTTCTCTTCTCGGGTTGGGACTGGCCATCGACTACGGACTGTTCGTGGTCGGTCGGTTCCGTGAAGAACTGAATTCGGGCTCGGACCCGGGAGCGGCTGCTCAGCGGACAGTTCTGACGGCGGGTCGCACCGTCATGTTCTCGGGTCTACTGCTGATCTGTGCGTTCAGCGGCATGCTCGTATTCCCCCAGGCCGTCATCCGGTCTCTGGGCTTCGGCGCGATCGCCGCAGTATTGAGCGCGGCCGTCCTGTCGCTGACCGCTGTGCCTGCGCTGCTTGCCATTCTGGGGCATCGCATCAACGCCCTGACGTGGCGCAAGGATGCGGCGCAACGCGGCGAGGAACGCTCGCGCAAGTTCTGGGGCCGCGTCGTCACGTGGGTGATGAAGCGTCCGGTCGCAGTCTCGGTGACGATCGTGGCCGTGCTGCTCGTGATGGCCTCGCCGCTGCTCGGCGCCCGGCTGGGAGAACTCTCGTACACCGCACTACCGGACAACGACCCCGCTCGCGTTGCAATGGACACGTTGGTCAACGACTTCCCGCAAACCGGAAACGGCGCAACGATGATCCTTCAGGCCGAGGACGGGAACACTCTCACCCCGGCCGAAGGTGCAGCGATCGCCGAGTCCGCCGGTCAAGTCGAGGGCATCGGTCAGGTGACCGTCGTCGCGAGCACCAATCAACTCGTCGCGGTTCAGGCTCTCTACAGCGAGGGCTCTACACCCCAATCACAGAGCGCCGCAGTGACAGATCTGCGTGCGATCTCCGCTCCCGACGGAACGGTGCTGCTTGTCGGCGGCGGTCAAGCCATGGTCGACGACGGCAACAACGCCGTCCTGCACTGGCTACCGGTGATGATCCTCATCATGGTCGGATCCACCCTGATCCTGTTGTTCCTCGCGTTCGGTTCGGTGGTGCTGCCGATCAAGGCGGTGCTGATGGCAGCCCTGAGTCTCGCGACCACCTTCGGTGTCCTCACCTTCGTCTTCCAGGACGGACACGGCGTCGAACTCCTCGGGGTCAGTCAAACTCCGCTGGAGGCGACGTTTGTCGTGCTCATCCTGGCGGTGGTCTTCGGATTGTCCACGGACTACGAGGTTTTCCTGATGTCACGGATGGTCGAGGCCAAGAACGCGGGAGCGACGACAGAGGAAGCGGTCAAGTTCGGAACCGAGCGCACCGGCCGCATCGTGACGGCTGCCGCCTTACTCCTGATAGTGGTGACGGGGGCCTTCGCAATGTCAGGGCTGTCAGTGATGAAGTTCCTGGGCGTCGGCATGATCGTCGCGCTGATCGTCGACGCGACCATCATCCGCATGTTGCTCGTGCCCTCGCTCGTGAAGTTGATGGGCGAAGCGAACTGGTGGGCTCCTGTGTGGATGAAAAAGGTTCACGCGAAGGTCGGCATCGGCCACTGATCGCGACTGGATCATGTCGCTGAAGAGTGCCTGGGATCCTGCGGAGAGCCGTGTTTGACTAGGGGTCGTGGATGACTTACCTGAGAGTGTTGTGGTCGGCTCAGCAGTGTTTTCGCGTGTCGACTCGGACGATTCGTTGGCGTGCTGGACATCGATCATCGATGTCCAGGGGGTCGGTGACTCCAGGCCGGTGAGTCTGGTTATCGAGCCGGCCACCGTGCCGGAGTCTGCGGTGTGTGCGCTCGCTGCGACCGTGATGGCCCGGTTCGGTGAGTTTGCCGAAGTCGCCGCCGATTACCTGCGTCAACAGCTGCGTGGGCCACAGTTCGGCCTCCGCCACTCCGAACTCGTGGAGTTGGACGCCACGGAGTCACTGTTCGGCGAACCTGAGGCGGTGATCTGGGCTGACGGAACCTGGCTGCTGCGGTTCGCTGAGTCAAGGCTCGAGATGGCCGATCCTTTCGGGATCGGTGTTCTGTTCGAAGGAACGACCCCGTATGCGGTCGAGGACTTGTCGGGCGCTGAACCGGCCTAGGGTTTGCCGGCCTGGCCACTCCATCGCCTCGACGATGGTGCGCCGGTCTACTGGCGGACGGCGCATGGCCTTCACACCCTCGGAACAACGGCCGCCCACATCTCATCCGAAATCAGGTCACGCGACGCAAGGACGAGCGCGCACCCCACTGCGCCCGAAACTCTTCAGCAACAGACCTAGTGGATTTCCCTGATCGGGCAGTCGTCCTCGAGGATGACTGCCCGATCGTCTAAATCGCTCCGCAGGGCGATGTTCTCCGAAGCTGATTTCGTCAGACTTGGAGCATGACAATTTTCGAATGGATCCTTGCAATCCCCGCTCTTGCGCTTGCCGTCGCGTTCTTGTTCTCCGGAATCATCTCCGCGGGCATCGACTTCGACGCCGAGGACGGGGTCATGACGCATTGATGTTCGTTTCCCTCTAGCCGCTGATCTTACTTTGGAGTAAGTTACCGACTATGGCCACATACATCGTCACTGGCGGTACCGGATTTCTCGGACGAGCTGCACTGCCACTCCTGCTCGAGCGTGATCAAACTGCTCAGATCCATGTGCTGGTCAGAGCCGGTTCTGTCGCCAAACTCGAAGAACAGGTGTCGGCAATTCCCGGCGGCGATCGCGTGCATCCGCTCATTGGAGATCTGACCGAGCCTGGGCTGGGCATCGATTCTCCCCCACCTGCCGACCACGTCCTTCACCTCGGCGCGATCTACGACATCACGGCCGGAGACGAGCAGGCTTCGACGAATGTCGACGGCACACGCTCCGTGGTCGAACTTGCTGCGAAACTGGGAGCCACCCTTCATCACGTGTCATCGGTCGCAGTCGCAGGCGACTATCCGGGCACGTTCAGCGAGACCGATTTCGATTGCGGCCAAGGCTTTCCGACGCCCTACCACCGAACCAAGTTCGAGGCCGAGAAGCTCGTTCGAGAACGAGAAGGCCTCACCTGGCGTGTTTATCGGCCGTCTGCCGTGGTCGGCAACTCCGTCACCGGGGAGATGGACAAGATCGACGGTCCGTACTACTTGTTTCCAGGACTGGCGCTACTCGCGAAACTACCTGCAGCACTCCCCGTCCCGATCCCCAACCTCGGCGCAACCAATGTGGTGCCCGTCGATTACGTAGCCGCCGCCCTCGTCGAATTGATGCACGCGCCCGGCCACGACGGCGAAGCATTCCATCTCGTGAATCCGAAACCTCAACCGGTACGCGAAATCTATGCCGGACTCGCCAAGGCCGCCGGAGCGCCCCGGCCCGCACTCAGCCTGCCGGGCGTGATCGCCAAACCCTTTGTCTCGCCATTGCCGATGGATTCGGCAGAATCGGCGCGGAAGGCCTTCCTCGATCGCATCGGCATGCCTGCAGCATTACTCGACAACATGACGATGGCGCCGAAATTCACCTCCGCGAGAACCGTTGCCGCCCTGGCCGGATCAGGACTGGCGGTCCCCGAGTTCGGGTCGTACTCCACTGTGTTGTGGAAGTACTGGCGCGCAAACCTCGATCCCAATCGCGCACGACGTAACAGTCCCGAAGGACCACTCGTCGGTCGGATCGTTCTGATCACCGGAGGCTCTTCCGGAATCGGCAAGGCATCGGCCATTGCCGCTGCTCAGAAGGGCGCCACCGTTCTCCTGATCGCACGCCGCACCGACGAACTCGATGCCGCAGTACAGGAGATTCGATCAGCCGGAGGCAAGGCGTTCGGTTACCCCTGCGACATCACCGACGACGAGTCGGTCCAGCACACGATCAAAAGCATTCTGACAGAACACGATCACGTAGACATGTTGGTAAACAACGCCGGCCGATCCATCCGGCGCGGCATTTACCACTCCACTGATCGTTTCCACGACTACGAACGAACGATGGCCGTGAACTACTTCGGCGCTGTGCGATTGGTGCTCGCCTTGTTACCGACCATGCGTTCTCGCCGCTTCGGCCACATCGTGAACATCAGCAGCGCGGGAGTCCAGGCGGCAACGCCTAGATTCTCGGCCTACGTGGCGAGCAAGGCCGCCCTCGACGGTTTCTCGGACGTAGCCGCCTCTGAAACCCTGGCGGACGGAATCACTTTCACGACCATCCACATGCCTCTGGTCGAAACACCGATGATCGCTCCGACCGGCGAATACAACAACGGCCCGATCACCAGCCCGGAAAAGGCTGCGGCAATGGTGATCCGCGCGCTGATCGACCGCCCCAAACGCATCGACGTACCACTGGGAACCCTGGGTGATCTGGGAACCCTGTTCGCACCGCACACCAAGGACCGAATTCTCAACCAGATGTACCAGGCCTTCCCCGATTCTCCGGCGGCAAAGGGTCAGGTAGACAAGGAAACTCCGGCAGACGCTCCGGCAACACCGACGCGACAGCACCACTCGCGCTCGCGCATCCGCAAACTCGGCCGTCGTGCCGCCCGACTCGTGCCCGGTACGCACTGGTGACCGGTGGTGTGACTTCGCCTCGGAGCGTTTCGGCCAGCGGAACGAGTCTGCAATGCTAGTCATCAGAATCTATCCAGACCATGGTCATCCCAGTTCGCTGTGGCCGTCGAAGGAATTGATTGTCATCCCGCCGCAACGGTTCCCGCAGGCATACGTTCTCCCGAGCCAAATGGGGATCGACGACGAACTCGGAGAGAAGATACTGGCGTGGACTGATCGCTTCCAAAAGTTCTTTGTGACCGAGATCGACGGCTTCGCGATACGACCGCGGTGGAATCCAGGGATCAACGTTTTCGACTGGTACGACGAGGGCTATCAGATCGTGGGCAAACTTCGGGCACAGTTTCCGGACGTGCACGTCAAGCCTGAATTTGCCCAGTACGTCTTTTCGGTCAACGAGCGTCGGGAAAGCATGGGGCTTGTGCCGGTCAGCCTTCCGAACGAACCCAAGGCCGGGCATATGAGCATCACTGAACTCCTGCACCCCAAGTGAGTTTCAGAGCCATGGCGATGAATGCGATCGATACTGCGGCAGTGATCGAGTTTTCCCATCCGAGGGCGAAGTAAACTGCGGAAGAATCGAAATCCACTGCCTTGCAAGAGGCTACGGGAAACGGGATCCAAGCCCATCCTGCTTCTTCGAGCAATCCGCTTCCATGCGAACTTGATCTACAAAGCTCCGATGCGGACGCTGGGAACCCCCAACGTGAGGTCACTCCGAAACTTGCGATCAATCCAATGACCCCGACTACCAGCATGAGTGCGGGAACATTGCGAGTGATAGGTGACTTGTCTCGGGGTGAAGTCATTGGAACACCGTACTTCGGCTTTCCGTCAGTTCGCTGACACTGCACATTGTTCCGAGTACGAGATGAATTAGCCGACGAACCTGCGGATCTCACTCTCGGAGGCATTGGCGCCCGTGCAGACAACAGCAACGCGCTTGCCAGCGAAGGTGTTCGGATGCGCATAGACCGCAGCAAGTGCGGCCGCACCGGCGCCTTCGCTCAAAGTGTGAGCGTCGTAGAGCAACGCCCGCTGCGCGAGGGTGATGTCGTCGTCCGTGACGAGCAGGAATCCCCCGAGGCGTTCACGCAAGACACGTTGAGTGAGTGCGAACCCGGCACCGGTCGCAAGCCCTTCGACACGGGTGGTGTTCGGGCGCTCGACGCACGTGCCGGAACACCACGAGTCATGTGCGGCTCGTGCGGCCTCAGACTGCACTGCGAACACCTCGAGGTGCGGTGCAAGCGCACTGGCGACGAGACACGCCGCTGCCGCACCGCTGCCGCCACCGACTGGGACCACCACCGCGTCCAGATCAGGTTGTTGTTCGAGGAGTTCGACGTAGGCCGTTGCAACACCGGCGAGGATTGCCGGCTCATTGGCGGCGCTCACGAGACGCAGGCCGTCACGTTCGCTGATGAAATCGGCATGAGCACGTGCCTCGTCGAAGTTCACACCGTGCTCGATGAGCTCGGCTCCGAGCATGCGGACAGCGTGAGCCTTGACTGGATTCGCCCCAACCGGCATGACGATCACACACCGCACGCCCGCACCCGCCGCGGCATACGCCAAGGATTGAGCATGGTTTCCGGTCGAGTAGCCGACAATCCCCCGCGCCCGCGTCGCCTCATCCAGTCCTGCCACCAGGTTCAGTCCGCCGCGAACCTTGAACGCACCCGTGGGGTGCACGTTCTCGTGTTTGACGAACAATTGGCTGCACGAGCCCGCACCCAAGGTCGGGTGCGATATCAGGGGCGTGACCGGTAGATGCCGACAGACGACCTGACTGGCACGCTCGATGTCTGCCCATACGGGTGGATGTAGCTGGTTTGATGCCGTGAGATCAGATGCCGGTGCCATGTGATTCACCCTGCCAAACACCGATTCATAGATCCAATACGTGTTTTCGTCCAAAGCATCGAAATCTTCTATAATTTTGGCATGCTCGATCTAATTCGGCTGAGGGTCCTGGTCGCTGTTGCACGGGAAGGATCGGTGACAGCCGCCGCCGATTCTCTCGGTTACGCGCAGCCCTCCATCAGTCACCACCTTCGACAGCTCGAATCGGAAGTCGGGGTTCCACTGTTCCAGAGAGCGGGTCGTGGACTGCGCCTGACGGACGCCGGCGCAGTGCTGGTTCGGCGAGCCACCGAGATCCTCGGCCACCTCGACGCAGCGGTAGCCGAAGTCCAGACGTACGCAGGACTGAGGGCCGGGCGGGTACGACTGGCCGCATTCCCGTCAGCCCTGGCGAGTTTGATTCCGCAGGCGATGGCAGCGTTCACGTCCCAGTACCCCGATGTGTCCATCAGCCTCGTTGATGCAGAACCACCCAAAGCACTTGCACTGCTTCGTAACAACGATGTCGACGTAGCTGTTGTCTTCGCGCACGAGGACACCCCTGAAGTCGGGCTCAAGCAGGTCGCGCAGACGACTTTGCTGGAAGATCCGTTGTACCTGATCACATCTACGCGGAATGCAGATGCCGCCAACGAGATCACGGACTACGCCGGTGAGACCTGGATTGCCGGTTGCCCGAGCTGCCGAGCCCACCTCCTCACCGCTTGCAATCGAGCTGGATTCATTCCGCGGATCGAGTTCGAGACCGACGACTACGTCGCCGTCCAAGCCCTGGTCGCCTCCGGAAGCGGGGTAAGCACCCTTCCGGCCCTCGCCCTCCAGGCACATCAGAACCCGAGTATCCGCGCACACCGCATTCCCGGCGAGCGACGCACTGTCTCCGTCGCAACCTACGGCAAACCTCCACTTGCTCCCGCGATCGACGCGTTCGTCAGAACTCTGACAGCGATATCCGAATCCATGCGTGAGCGCGTCGAATTGGATGGGCACCAAGATAACCGGTGACCTCAGGTCCGGCCGACCACCGCGACTATCAGTGCGGCAAGTTCGCTTCGAGCATCGTCGGGCGAGAGCGCTCCCGCTACCGCCGCATGCGAGAGTGCCTCTGCAGCACCGAATATTGCGGTCATCGAAGGTTGCGCAAGTCCTCCGCCCGCACCAAAGGGAGTCAGCACCTCCCGACATCGTTCGGAATAGGCGTGTTCCGATTCACGCTTGACCCGCTCCAGCTCGGGCGAACCCTCCAGCGCTGCAAGCACACCCGTCAGTTCACGCCCCTGCGCCAGCGAACATCCGACGTAGGAGTCGGCGATGGCATTCGCGCGTCCGTTCAGAGACTCATCCGCGGCATCGAGATACTCCTCGAGCATCACCGTCTGACGATCGTCGAATTCCTTGAAGAGCGCTGCCAACAACGCGGCGCGAGAGGCGAAATGGCTGTATACAACTGGCTTTGCAACGCCGGCACGTTCAGCCAACCGACCAAGGGTCAGCGCGTCCGCACCCTCCTCTCGCACCAATGCCCACGACACCTCCACGAGTTGTTCGTACCTGCCGGCTCGCGACAGTCTCGTACGTGCCATCGGACACCTCCTTGCGCTATATACCAATAGTAACCTACTCTTAGTACATAAGCGCACCATCTACCGAAGGACGCTCATGACCACACTCGTCGTAGTCTCCCACCCCGATCCCCAGTCACTTACCCAGCATGTCGCCCGTTCTACCGCCGACGCGATCCGCGACCTGGGCGGCGACGTCGACTTCGCGGACCTACATGCCGAGAATTTCGATCCCCGATTTGCCGAAGCCGATGTGAACCTGTTCCGCGGCAAAGGGACTCCCCCGGCCGACGTTGTAGCCGAGCAGGACCGAATCGATCGTGCAGACGATCTGATTCTCGTGTTTCCGATGTACTGGTGGTCGATGCCCGCACTACTCAAAGGTTGGATCGATCGAGTCTTCGTCAGCGGATGGGCGTACGAATTCACCCCGGGAAGCGAATTCGTGAAGAAACTGGACCGACTCACCGTCCACCTGATTCCAGTCGCAGGTGACGACGCCGAGAGTTTCGACCGACACGGCGTGTACGAGGCCTTCCGGACACAGATCGAACGCGGAATCATCGAATATTGCGGTGCCACACTGGGATCGACAACCTTCGTTCACGAGTCGGACACGAAGAGCCGAGACGTCCTCGCCGCAGAAATCCACGACCTCAGCGAAAGCATCGCGTCCCGTGTCGCCTACCCTGCGACCGTGACTTCCCGTTGACGGTCAAATACGGTCAACTGACGCTTGACCGGCCCGTGGCCGCCCAGTAGCGAAGCGTGTCTCCAGCATGGCCGAGGTTGCGCGACAACTGATCAGCTGGGCGCACGCTATCGAGAAGTCCCCCACACCCTTCGATAACATTACGCGAACCCGCGTTCGTTTCGTCGCAGGTAATCAGGACGCGACTGAGCCCCACCGGGTCGCCGGCATACGTGAGCACTTCCCCCAGAGCAGCCGACGCTATCCCTTTCCGGCGTTCCGACGGCCTGACCCCATAGCCGATATGACCACCGACATCGGCCAAGAACTCATTCAAGCTGTGCCGCAACTGGATAGCACCGAGATACCTGCCGTCTCGAACGATCCACCAGTTGGTTGCCGGGACAATGTCGGGCCCCGGCAACGCCTCAGGCTGCGCCAACAACTCCTGCACCCAGTGCCCGAACCCATCGCGGGATGCAAGGTCGAGATCCAGACGTTGCGCAACTCCCAACGCCGAACCGGGCTGATCCGCCTGCGGTCCACCCCACTCGTCACGCGACTCCAACCAGGACACCCACAAGGCCTCGTCAGGCGCAACCAAATCGACTGTCATAGCAGCGATGCTACGTCGCACCCGCAATGGTCGAGACTTCGCCTCAATCCATCGCAAAAGCACATAGTGTCGATGTATGAGTGGACGATTCACAGCTGGGGTCTTTATCGTCGTCGTCAGTGTCGTCGCCGTTGCGTTGGTTTGGACCGGCGTTCGAGACTATGAATCTTTCACTCCACCGGTCGCGACGGCGGTCGATCGGGCAGACTGCCTCGCCCCTGATATCACCGCCGCGCTCGTAGCCCCCGAGGCACGCGACAGCAGCATCGCACTTCGCCCCGAGGGAAGTGGTTACCCGCCTCCTGATTTCAGCCCCGTTGCCGTTGTTCGATGCGAACGCGGAGAAACGTCCGACGGTGGGTTGACCATCGACTCCATACGCCTCGAGGGGGACATCCACGCGGTGGACGATGCATTCCGCGAACAGTCTCGTCGATTTCCTGCCAACGTCCGGGCCGACTGCGCGTACCGTCTCGTCCCGCCAGCCGGTTTGTGGCTGGTAGACGAAGCAGGAGCAGCCATACGCCCTACCTGGCCGACCGCGCCCTGCGGACTGCAAGAGAAACCACACGCAGCCCTGAGCCAACTACATGAGATCAGCCGCGCGCAGCATCCGGTCGACGGCATCTCCTCCGATGACGCCGGAACCTGCGCGGAGTCGATCGGACAACCGTTCGCGACGACCAGTGAAGCTGACATGAGTCGCATGGCAGAACACGAAGACACTCACGCGCGCCCACTGACGGAAACAGCTTTGGCTACACCGATTTCCGACGTCGGCAGACTACTGGTGTGCCGCTATTCCACCGAACCGCCGCTGCCCGAGTCCCGAATCCGCTTGTCACGCCAGCAGAGTACTGATCTGATGGAGGTTGCATCCACCGCGCCACCTGCAGGCCCATGCGATCTCGTCGCCCATCACATCGCTTCGATCGACGTACTTCGTCCCGACGGATCGGGCGGCACGCGGATGGCAGTCGAACTCGACGGATGCCAACGCGTAAACCTCCTCGGACAACGTCAATTACCGCCCGCAGTCATTGCGCTCCTGTTGCAGTAGCGATGACCCACACCCGAGTTCATCGAGACTGATCGTAGAAAACCGACGATGAAATCACAGGTCTCGAATCGACGTGACGACAACTGGCCTGACCGGCTTGGGCGCCGCGCCGCAACTCGGTGGACGTGGCGCGAGTTCGGAGAGTGCCGTCTCCACCGCCCATCGCCGGCCGTCCACATGTGCGACGACGCATGTCCCGTCACTCGCCTGCTCGATGACAGCCAAGTCGTCGATTCCGCAGGTTATTTGCTGTCGCACAGCAATTTCCGAAGCCTGCCCCGCAGGAGACCAACAACTCCGTCCACGCAGGCCTGGCAAATGGACCTGATCTCGGGAAGCCACCTCCACGGCCGTGACACTCTCACTTGCCGACAGACGGCCGTACGTATTGCCGCTCGGCAACAGGATCATCGACGGCGCGAATCGGTGCCCGCCGGTATGCGAACACTCCCACACCTGGGGGCCGAAGGACGACATCAGCGCTGCGGCGATCGGCCTGCCGAATACAGCGCAGCACTGGTCGCGCTTGCCGTGCGCGCAGACCAATACGACTGGCTCGGTCACTTGCTCGCCCAGTCCTGGTGGCGGCCCATCCAACAGGGAGAAATCGACGTCGTGTAAGTCCATCGGCGAATCGATGTGCAACCTTTCACACCATGAGTCGCTCGGATCGGAGCGCGCAAGCAGGACGGTGTGTCCATCAGTCATCGGATCGGTACGCCCGGGTCGCCGAACGAACATGATTCGTACGTTCGCTGCATCGGCTCGGCGGCTCAGCTCGGCGGCAAGCTCCTCTCCCAAGGCCGTACCGTCCAACACGTCACGACCCCACGCGGCGTTGAATTCGAGGCATACCCAGCCCTGCACGACGGCAGCGCTGCCTGCCAGCGGCTCATCGACAGCAGACAGTGCGGAACAGGTTTCGGCTTCGATCACGAGGCCCATTGTGTCAGCCTCGCTGGGTGTCGATTCGCAAGTCCCTGTGGCCCAGTGACGCGGCAGCTCAATAGAACTTCTTGCCCTCCGCAAGCTGGTTCACGAACTTCTCGATCCGCCTGGCTCGCGTCTCCGGACGCTTTGCCTCCTGCAGTCGGTACGCGATGGTGAATCGGTTGGTGGAATTGAGCGTCGCGTAGAACTCACGAGCCTTCGGGTTTTCCGCGAGCGCATCGAGAAAGTCTTTCGGTACCTCGGCCTTGGCTGATCCCTCGTACGCGCGATCCCATCGACCGTCGGCCTTGGCCTTCTCGATCTCGGCGATGCCGGAAGGCTCGAGAAGTCCCGCAGCGTCGAGGCGGGCGACTATCTCGACGTTGCGTTTGGACCACGGACTCCGCGCGGTGCGTCGCGAAAACTTCTGTACGAAGAAATCGTCGTCGATTCGCCGTGCGAGGCTGTCGATCCAGCCGAAGCACAGGGCAACGTCCAACGCTTGGTCGTAGTCGATCGAACTGTGCGACGAGGTCTTCTTGGCCATTTTCAGCCAAAGGCCGGGGACCAACTCGTGGTTCTCGGACAGCCATCGACGGAACTCTGCTCCGTCAGCGAAGTATTCGGTGCCGAGTTCGACTGCCATCAGTGCTCCTCATTTTCGCGATACCCATACTCTGACAAAACCCTGCGACAAATATCCGAGAGTTCCGAGTGCGAGCACCCATTTGGCAATACTGACGGTCGAAGCGGCGCGAACCCTCGAGTCGGTGATCCTGTCGCGATGATCAAGGAAATGGAGTCCGACCACGTTCTCGACGTAGTCGCCGGCCGCCGACAGTACGGGCACTACGGCAAGGGCGCGCCGAGTTGCCGGGGAAAGGGGAACCCGCTCCCCGAGCCTCGTGCCCGCTGACAGCAAAGCCATCGCGTAGATCGTGGGATGTACGAAGTCGGGGTAGTAGTGACTACGAAATCGTGCCGTGGCCTCGTCATCCATGGAGTCCAAGATCTCGACGTACCGGCGAGCGGAGAACGCCGTCTGCACTTCCAATACTTTGGGAGCCACCGGCCCGAGTAGGCGAGCAATATTCGCTTGTGAGACAACAAAAGCGGTGGTCCACAGTGCCATCGCCTTCGCAGATCCAGTTGGTGCCATGTCGTCGATCATTTCACTCTTGAATCGACGCCGACGACAAGTGCAACCAGTTTGTCGATATCGATACGAGGCTCTGTGCTCTGGGAAATCGCGGCCAGACGGATCGGCGAAGCTATTGCCGCGAGAACGGTGTCTGGATCAGTACTGTCCGGGACCTCGCCGCGCTCGATTCCGCGGTTGATCATGACTGCTGCCGCATCGAATCGGGTCCGCCAGAACTGTGCGCGCGCAGCCAGGACTTCCGCGTCATCAGTAGGCATCACACCCGTGCGGGCCAGTGCCAATCCGGTGTCTGTCGCGAGCCAATCTTGCAGACGTCGAGCAAAAGTTCGAAGATCACCGACGAGTGTTCCGGTGTCGGGTATCGACAAACCTGCATCGGTGAACTCTCGGAGTGCATCGACGACCAGCAAGTCGACCGTCGCCCATCGACGGTAGATCGACGTTGGATGAACGTCGGCTTCGACCGCTATCGCGGCGATCGTCACCGACTGCGGTCCCAGTTCAGCGACCTTCCGCACAGTCGCTTCGATCACGGCCGTTCGGACCGCTCGACCCCTTTGCTTCATAGCCTCATTGTGCCAATCGCGACACCCAGACATATCGCAACTACTACTTGCGATATGTTCGATACTCGAACAGTTTTCTTCACCAATGAGGTGGCAATTGACATGGTTGTGTTCTTCGAAGTGCTTTTTGTTCTCGCGTCGGTCGCGATGGCATGGTTTGCCATGTACGTCATTTACCGCCTGATCACGGACGACCGACAATGACGTCTGCCTTGGATCGGATCGCCGGTGAATGAGGTTGTAAAAAGCGGGCATTCCGTATCGATCATCGGTCCGATAGCGGGGAGCGCGCATGTCGCCCAAGTCCAACCCGACTGTTCTGTTCATCCACGGACTTTGGATGCACCCGACCACGTGGGACCCCTGGGCGCAGGTTTTCAGCGCGCAGGGGTACTCCACAATGGCGCCGGGATGGCCAGGGGACGCGTCGACCGTGGGTGAGACGCGTGAACACCCGGAAGACATCGCGGGACACGGCATCGAGGACGTGACGGATCACTACGCCAAGGTGATAGCCGATCTCGACGAACCACCGATCGTGGTGGGGCATTCGTTCGGAGGTTTGATCGCGCAGAAACTTCTCGGCCAGAAGCTGGCGACCGCGGCAATTGCCATCGACCCGGCTCAGCCCAAAGGGGTGTTGAAACTTCCCCTCGTTCAACTGGGCAGTGTTTTCCCGGTCCTGTCCAACCCCGGGAACTACCGGAAGGCGTACTCACACAACAGAGAGTCGTTCCACAAATCCTTTGCCAGCGCCGTGTCCAAGGACGAGTCCGACGCCTTGTTCGAGCAGTATGCGATTCCCGCCCCTGGTCGGCCCTTGTTCGAGGCAGCACTCGCCAACTTCGCGCCCCACAGCCCCGCTGCAGTAGATTTCAACGCCCGCCGCGGGCCACTCCTGATGATCGGCGGCAGCAAGGATCGCACAGTCCCGAAAGCCAGTTCGGACAGCTCGTTCAAGAAGTACGCCAAGGCCCCGACGATCAACGAATACAAGGTCTTCGGCGATCGAGGTCACTCGCTGACCATCGACCACGGCTGGCGTGAGATCGCGGACTACAGCCTTGCCTGGCTCGACAAGCAGGGCATGAGCCCGCCGCAAGGCAAGCACGAAAGTCAGTCTCAGCCGAAGGCTTGAAAACGACGGCGGTACACCTGCGGCGAGATTCCGAGATGCGTCGAAAATGCTCGTCGTAGGGATTCCGAACTGCCGAATCCCGCCAATTGCGCGGCTTCGGTCACCGAGTGGCCGGCATCGAGGAGCGCTTTCGCGGAGTCGAAACGGATCAACTCGACGTATTTGGCCGGCGTCGTACCGAGTTCTTCCCGAAAGAGCCTCGTCAGATGCCGTGGGCTCAGGTGCGCCAGGGCAGCCAGTTCGTCGACCGAGTACTCCCCCGCCGGATCGGCGGCCACCGCCTCGACCACTGCGCGAAGCGCGGGCACCCGGGGCCGCGGCCCGCTCAACGACGGCGAGAACTGTGACTGCCCACCTGGACGTTGGAGAAATACCACCAGAAGCTGTGCGACACGTCGGGCCATTTCTGCACCATGATCTCGCTCGAGCAATGCGAGCGCGAGGTCGATCCCGGCGGTCACACCCGCAGACGAGAACACCGTGCCGTCCTGGATGAAAATGGCGTCGGGAACTACCGTGATCTGCGGATAGGCGCGCGCCAGCGTTGCCGTGTGTTGCCAATGCGTCGTTGCGCGGCGTCCATCGAGCAGTCCACTCGCCGCCAGGATGAATGTCCCGGTACAGATCGAGGCAACCCGACCCGAACGTCCCGCAAGATCGCTCGCTGCCTCACGCAATTCCGGACTCACCGGCATCGACGGGAACACGTCGCCACCCATGACCAGCAACGTGTCGAAGGAACCGGAATCTGCGACGTCACAGTCGACCGGAATGCGCATGCCGGTCGACGAGTCGACATCGTGTCCACCCACCGAGCAGATCACCAACTCGTAGTTCGCTCCGCCGCGATTGGCCTCTGCGAACACCTCGCTCGGACCTGCGACGTCGAGCAGTTTGACGCCGTCGAACACCAGGACGGCAACTCGATGCACTGCGGTCACGATCGCTCCCCTTCGTCCTGATCTGTGGACAGTATGGCCGAGATCAGGGTGCGCCCGCGTGCGTGCTCGACCGACACTGGGACAGACCGAGAAATTCGCAGCAGCGACGAGCAGAGCAGGTACCGATGAACACGATCATTGCCGGTGTGAAAATCCCCGATTCGAAGATGGCTGCCGACGCCACCGAACTCGTCCGAGATACGGCGTCCGAGTTACTGTTTCACCACTCGCGACGCGTCTTCCTCTTCGGATCGCTGCAAGGCGCGCGTTTGGGACTGCACGCCGACCCCGAATTGCTCTACGTCGGCGCCATGTTTCACGACCTGGGGCTCACCGAGAAATTCCGGGACAGTACGGCGCGATTCGAATTGGACAGCGCGGACGAAGCGCGGCGATTCCTCACCGGCTACGAAGTCGACGAAACCGACATCCGCAAAGTGTGGGAAGGCATCGCTCTACATACGACGCCCGAGGTCCCCTCGCGGCTGGAGCCCGAAATCGCCTTGGTGACAGCGGGTGTGGAGACCGATGTACTCGGAATCGGATACAGCGAACTCGACCAGGCCGACATCGACGCCGTCACCGCGGCCCACCCCCGTCCGGATTTCAAGAATCAGATCTTGAAGGCCTTCACCGACGGCTTCAAGCACCGTCCCGAAAGTACGTTCGGGACGGTGAACGCTGACGTACTCGAACATTTCGTGCCGGGATTTCGGCACATCGATTTTGTCGAGGTCATCCAGAACTCGGCTTGGCTCCAATAGAATTCGCAGTCATTTGGCCGCCTCACTCATCGCAGCGGCATCTTCTGCCCCGAACTTTTCCTCGAGGGTCTCCGGCGAATAGTCGAGGTCGATCTCGGCGACGTCGCGCCCGCGTGCAGACTCGATCGCCGAAAGTCGGCGCTGCGCACGGTCTGCGGCATACTCGAGGAACTCCTGATTGTCCAAACCGAACGGCTGCACCTCGAATTGATCGTTGACCCAGTTGATCATTCCGAGGGCCATGGGCATGAGTTCACCCATCCGCTGCTGGACGACGTCCCAGTTGTGATCGTCGGCGGCGACGTGCCTTCGGCAGGTGAATGTTCCCCAAGCCATGTGCCGTCGTTCGTCGTCACCGATCTTTCGCACCAATTGCTGCATGCCAGGGAGGATTCCGCGCGTCGCACAGACTTTCTGCCAGGCGTAGTAGCCCGTCAGCGCCAGACTGCCCTCGATGACGTGGTTGTACGTGACGCTGGCACGCACCTGGTTGACCGGGCTGGGGTCTGTCTCGAGAATGCGTAGCGACGACGGCAACTCCTCGTAGAACAGTTGCCGGTAGTACGGATTGTCAGCGACGTAGGAATGCAGGTCACTGGTCAATCCCACTTCGTCCATCCACAGCCGAAACACCTGGGTGTGCTTGGCTTCCTCGAAACAGAACTGCGTCAAGTACATCTCGTCGCCGAATCGTCCCTCGGTCGACATTGCTTTCATGAACGGTTGAATGTCTTCGGTGACGGCTTCTTCACCGGCGATGAACTGCGCACACAGGAAGGTGGCGCTGCGCTGTTGTTCGCTGGTCAGCTCCTGCCAGTCACGGGCATCCTGCGAAAAATCGAGGTCGGTTGGGTTCCAGAATTTGGCGTTTCCCTTGGTGAACAATCGGAGTGGGAACGAATCCCAGTTCAACCCTCCCGACCGAAGAGAACTGAAACCTTCTCGCCCCGGCGAGGTGACAGTCATGACATTCCTTCTTCCCGAACCGAAGACAGATGCCCCACCAGCATGCCCGCAGAACTGAAACGTGAATCAGTTTTGACGAAATTCGATCTATTCCTTCAGGGAAACACCCTTGGTCTCCATCACTGCGAAGAGCTTGGCGTTCATCTGAGCTGCCAGATCCGGCCGATACGAACCGATGTTGAGCGGATTGGCGAGATTGTTCAGTTCCAAGGGGTCGGCTTGTAAGTCGTACAGTTCGTATTGCGGCGCAGCAACTCCCGCAGGATCGAAGTACATCGTGTACTTCCAGCGGCTCTCGCGTATGCACCGAATGTGGTTGGGCTGCGTGACGATGTTCTGACCGTCGGGCGTCGCACAGTTCTGATCGTCGTAGGTGAACAGAATCGTGTCCTGAACCTGCGTGCTGGGACTTTGCGGATAAGCGGCAGCGTCGACGATGACCGGTGTCAGATCGGTACCCAGGAAGTTCCACGATTGACGCGCAGGCGCTTGGGCGAGCGTGGCGAGAGTGGGCACCACGTCGATCAACGACGCCAGGGCGTCGGTGCGAACGGGTTCGGGAAACAGCAAGGGGTTGCTGATGACCAGTGGAACGCGCAGTGTTTCCTCGTAGGCGTTGAACACTTTCTGCCGCAAACCTCCGTGGCTCATCCCCATCTCCCCGTGATCGGACATCCGAACGATCACCGTGTCGTCGAGCATCTGTGGAGTGGCTTCGATCGCGTCGAGCACGCTGCCGATGTGTTCGTCGACCACCTTGTGCATATAGGCGTAGAAGTTGATGTAGTTACGCGCCTGATCGGGTCCGAGCAGCGGCCCGAGCCCGGCTGCCAACAGCAGTTCCGACTGAACCTGGGCTGTCGGTTTGTGATTGAGCGCCAGGATCTCGTCGAAGGTGGGCGGCAAGTCGATACCCTGCTCGAAGGCGCCTGGCGCGTCCGATCCGTAGTTGTCGCACGTGCCGTTCATCGCGTTCCACGTCTGGGGGTACGCGAGGACATCGTGCGGGTTCACGAACGAGACGATCAGCGCCCAAGGCTGTCCGGATGCGACTGCGGGTCCGGAGAGAAACTCGACAGCTTCCTCGGCGACACGGCGATCATGGTCTGCGCACCCGCCACCGAAATGATCCGGATTGGTGTCCTGGCCCGCGTCCGGCGGAATCCACCCCTCGAAGCCGAATCCTGCCACGTCCTCGCTTGTCGGATCACCACCCTCGACGCCTTTGCTCAGATGCCATTTCCCCCGGTACTGGACGTTGTAGCCGGCCGACGCCAGCAGCTTTGCCATGTTCTGTTCGGAGACCTGCAACTGTGGCTCGGTGGGTGAGACAGTGCCACCTTCGGTGAGCGTTCTGGTGACCCCGTGCTGCGCGGGGTAGAGGCCGGTGAAGAACGTACTGCGACTGGGCGAGCACATCGCGGTGTTGCACACTGCCTGGTCGAAACTCAGCCCGTGATCGGCAATCCTCTTGCGGTTGGGCAGATTCTGTTCAGCCCAGCCTTGGGGCCAGTACATCGGCCGGCGTTCCTGATCGGTGATGATGACAACGATGTTGGGTTTCTGTGGAAACCGATCGGCGGGTGCTGCTTGTACCGGCACCGCGCTCACCGCGCCGGCCGCGACGTCTGCCACTCCCGCGAGGACAAGGGCACCAACGCCACCGAGGAACGTCCGGCGCGGCAATGAATGACAATGCGGGGCTGGAACGTTCTCTGGGTTCACGGGCGTCGTCCTCTCGGAGGCGTTGTCGCCCCAGAGTTGACCGAATCACTCTTCGCTACACATGCGCGAGCAAACTGCCCGTGCGCTGATCAGTTCGATAACCCGATCCGCACAGCGCAGCGGATCCGGTGTCCGGCCGATACCGAGGGTGTCGACTATCGAAATCGTCCTTCGCACATCAGCCTCCTCGACACCCCACGACCAACCGAAGTCGTGATTCCAGAGCAGAACTGCGTTCTTCCCCGGATGGTGCCTGGCATGAACGGGAAGGACGATCACCGCATCCATGCTCGGCCCCTGCGGCCATCGGACGGTCTCACCGTGAACGGACCGTGCTACCGCGTCGACGTATTCGTGTGCGGACCAGTCGTTGCCGTTGGTATGCATGGAAGTACATTCGGTGCCACACACGTTTCGGATGGGTTCTTGGCATCACCGATCGAGTATTGCGCTTTCAGGAAATGAACGGCAACACAACGGATTCGAATTGGCGATGACCGTCGCGGTGGACACTGTGGCCGGTACGGAAAGAGACCAATTCGCAGCGTGCGACGGTGGCTGCAACAGCGTCGAGGCGAACAGGATCCACCATCCCGCCCAGACCTCCACGCAGGAACAACATGTCAGCCTCGATGAGCGGCAACCGATCCCACCACTGCGGATCCGGTCGGCGGAACTGCTCGAGCGCGGACCGCGTCATCGAGCGATCGAACGTCAACGCGGCTCGCGGATGCCGCACCAAACTTGTTGTGGCGTGCCACAGTTCTGGGACACTCGGCAATTTCCTCGCGAACACCTGTTCCGGGTCACCCGCACGTAGTGGTAACGGCGCTTCCTCGATGACCAACTTCCGCACCGCAGTGGGACGTTTCTGCGCGATCAACGACGCCGCGTGCCCGCCGAGCGAGTGGCCGACCAGATCCACCTGCTCGAGTTCGAGATGATCACACACGTCCATGACGTCGTCCGCGAACTCCTCGAACAGATACGACGACGCACGAGCGCTCCGGCCGTGGCCGCGAAGGTCGACCGAGACAACTCGCCGGTTGCGTGATCGCAAGGTCCGCGCGAACTTGTCCCAGGTACCGCTGTCGCCGCCCATCCCGTGCACGAGGACTACCGGAGGCAGATCGGCCACACTGGGATGCGAGCCGGAATCGCGGTAGCTGATCTGGACCCCGCCGGCACTTCGTACGTTAGCGACACTCACGAGTTCCCAGGATAGACCCGCCCTCACGGATTGCTGACGCGGTCAGCCGAGGCTGCAACTCCCCTGGTCGTGTGACCTCGTCGTAGCGACCGAGTCCGATCCTCGCGATGTTTCGCAGCGACTCGCTTGCATCGGCGAAGTAGCCGCAATGCCCTCGAACGGCACCGGTACCGAAAACAATGGCTCCGTGCTGCGCCCGAACTGGAGACGGGCCGTGCCCGAGGCGGCCGATCTTCACGCGTGGGAAGTAGCGGATCCAGTCCGACGGACCAAGCGCAGCCCAGAGATTTCCGGCAAAGCACAGGTCTTCGCGCGAACTGGTCCCCATCCCCGGACTACCCAGCACCACGCAATCGTCCACTCGCGCCGACGGGAGAGCGAGTCCGCACACCACGGCCCCGTAGCTGTGTCCGACGAGCGTCACATGCGCCGATCGCGGCAGGATACGAGTCAACCGCGCCAGATCTATCGCACCAAGTTCTGCAAGTGTCCGGGAGAACGACTCGAGAAATCCCCACGGCGTCCGATAACCGACCCACACGATCACCGCGACGCGGTCGTTCGGCCCGAGCGTTCGGAGCATCCTTCCCAGCGTCCATCCGCTCGCGCGTGGTCCTGTCGGACGGTTCTCGTCGAAGTAGTTTCCCAGTCCGTTGTCGTTGCCCGGCACGAAGATCATGATGTGCTCGGCGGTGGCGACATCGCCGAACACCTCCACGATCCGGCCTTCGCCGGTCTCGTCGTACGCCAGAAGTTGTGCGTCGCGTAGCTCCATCGGCTCGTAGTGAAGTCGATCGGTTCCGGAAACGTCAGCTCGACCCGCCGTTTTCATGACACTCCTCGCGAAGAGTTGCAACGACGAGAATCATTGCAACAGTGAGTTTTTGAATGTCATCAACGCTAGGCGCCCGATGGCGTCGGTGCGATGGCGCCAGCGCCCCTACTGTTCGTACAGTCGACTCGACCATGTCCGGTACAGCTGGCTGTACCTGCGAGCTCATTCGTACACACCCTCCACCGACCATCCACCGCCTTCACAGATCATCAGCAACGCCCGCGATTCCTCCAACAGCACCTGAGCCCGCGCGGCCGTGCGCGCCGAGGCTGCGTCCCACCATCGCTCGTCCACCGGCCAGGGCCCGGCCCATCCCTGCACTGCCCATTCCTTGCTCCCCCACTTCAGCCTTCCCGGCTGCGAGCTGAAGACACCGCGCTCAGTGACGTACACGGCGTTGCCGGCCACATCCTCCAGCCATACCTTGGGATTGTCGACGAAGATCGACCCCGGAGACGGCTGCGGCAGACGACCAGGCCACGGGGCTGTCGGATCATGAGCAGCTACCCGCTCGTCACCCAAGGGCAACAGGGTAATTCGCTCCGAGGGCCCTCGACCACCGCTCAGGACACCGACCTGAACAGATTCGCCGCCCAGAAGACCTTGCACGCGCACCAATGCTCGCCTGGCCCGCTCCTCCTCGTCGCCGACACCGCCCCACAGCCCCAACTGCAAAGCGCCGGCACTGACCACCTCCACCGGTTCCAGACGCAACACCGCTATGCCTGCGGTCGGCCGGGTCTCACTGCGCCCGGTGAGCCAGCCGTCCAGTTGCCATCGCACTCGATCGGCCGTTCCCTCCGGTGTCAGAGGTTCGGCGCAACGCCAAGTCCGAGAAAGATTTTCACCGTTGCCCGTGCTGGCCGAAATCGACAGGCGGGTGCACGCCACTGCGGCAGCCGACAATTTGTCGTGCAGGAGACTCGCCAAGGCGCGCCCGGCAAACGCTGCGGCATCCACCCGCTCGATCGACGGATCGTAATGCTGCTCCACTTCCAGATCCGGCGGAAGCGTCCGCGCCGACGGTGGCCGCTCGGGTTCACCGCGCGCCGCACGATGCGCGAGCACCGCATCGGCCCCGAAACGCGAAGCGACGTCCACTGCCGGTAAATCCGCGAAAGCACCGATGGTTCTGATCCCGAGCCTGCGCAGCAGATCCACCAACTCCCCGCGATGCGGCGCAGACAGACTGGGCTCTGCCGCCAACTCCGGCATGGGTAGCGGCGCCAGAAACCGTGCCCCCTCCCCCGGCGGCACCAGCGCTGCCCGGCGCGCGGCAATGACCGCTGTGGACAGTTGATCCGCCACACCCACCTGACCCTCGACGCCCGCAGCAGATGCCTGATCCACCAATCGTTCCGCCGCGGCTTCCTCCGAACCGAAGTACCGACTGACACCTCGCGCACTGAGCACCAACAAACCGGGACGGAGTACCTCGACGCCCGGTGCCACCGCATCGATGGCCGCGGCGACCGGCTCGAACAATCTGGCGTCGCGTTCCGGATCTGCCATCGCCACATACAGTTCCGGGCAGCGGGCCTGCGACTCGCGTCGGCGCAGGCCTCGTCGCACTCCCTCCGCGCGGGCCGTCGCCGAACATGCGATCACCCGATTACCCGAGGTGACCGCGACAGGATGCGTGGCAGGAAGATCGGCAAGCGCTGCCGCTGCCACCGCCGGCCAGTCCGGGCACCACAACGCCAGAACTCTGCTCACAGTGACACCACCCGCGACGACACCACCCGCGACGACACCACCTGCTCCGACACCACCTGCTCCGACACGGCCTCGACCGGCCGGGAAGGTACCCACTCGACCCGCCCGGCTGCACTACAGATGTCCAGACGCGTGGTCCGGGGCTGGAACGAGCGCCCCCGAGCACGAACCGCGAGGCTCAGGGAACTGAGCCGACCACGCCCCAACTCACGGCCCTGACCGAACCCACCGTAACCATGAACCCGAGCGTCCAACCGAACTTCGGCCCCGTCCCAGTGACCTTCGGTGACAACAAGAGTCGAGCCCTTGCTCCGGGCGCGCGCCACCACCGCTCGCGCACGCGACGGGGATACCGACGCACCCGCCAATCCCAGAATCACCAGATCCATACCGTCAAGCAGCACAGCAGCGATCTCGACCGGATCCGGCCCAGGCGCCGGAATGAGCGCCAGACGTTCCAGTTGCGCACCCATCTCGTACGCCGCCAGCAATCCCAGTCGAGGTTGCCCGATGACTGCCACATGCCCCCCGGACGCCGTCACGGACGCGACCAATCCCAAGAGCAAGGAAGCAGCGCCCTCGACGGACACCACGGTTCCGCGCACCAAACCGCCCTGCGGTAGCAATGCCCCGATACCTTCCGGCACTGGGAGAACACCAGCCTTGTGCGCGCGGTTCACGACCGGTATGTCCCGGTCGGCAACACTCTCGAAGGCTGCTGCACTTGTCCCGGAAACACCAGCCACGGAAACACTCGGTCCCGAAAACGACGTATCGCCGCGAGAGGGAATGGACGCGATCTGTCGGCGGAGCTGTGCCAGCCGATCCTGACGGGACAACCCCGCCGCATCTGCCGACAGCTCCACCAACTCGGTCACCTCGGTCATCCCCATCCTCCGGAACACCGGAAAAACTCACTCGGCAGCAATCCATAACCAGCCGGCAAACCGCGGGGAAGTCGGGTCTGACATGCATCCAACGAACAGCAATTTCGAACATATTTTCGAACTGTTTTCAGTAAACCGTGTCACCCCCGACACGTCAAGCAGAGCAAAAAACCCAGTTCACAGGAGCCTCGAGCGTCACAGTGGCATCAATCCATTAACCTTGAGATGTGACAGCTCAGGAGCAGACCGGGAGGGGCATCGGGCCCGAATACCTGCTGGCGGGGCGGTACCGACTCCGCTCCAAGATCGGCGACGGAGGCATGGGCGCCGTCTGGCTGGCCCGCGACACCCTCCTCAGCCGTGACGTCGCGGTGAAACAGGTCACAAGCACGGAAGGCCTCGACACCGAAACGGCCGAAGAGGTCCGTGAACGTACATTGCGCGAAGGCAGGAACGCCGCAAAGCTCACCCACCCCCACTCCATCGCCATGTACGACGTCGCGATCGAGTCCGGTGAACCGTGGTTGGTCATGGAGTACTTCCCCGCCCGCAGCCTCGCCCAGGCGATGAACCTGGCCGACACGTTGCCACCGCTGGAGGTCGCGCAGATCGGCGCGCAGATCGCTGCGGCACTCACCGAGGCGCACGCCGCCGGCATCGTCCACCGCGACATCAAGCCCGGCAACATCCTGATCGCCGACCGAGGCAAGTCTCTCGGCACCGTCAAGATCAGTGACTTCGGCATCGCCCGCGCAAAGAGCGACGTATCCGACACCCAGGACGAGGTCATCACCGGCACTCCCGCGTACTTTGCACCCGAAGTTGCCCGCGGCGACGATCCCACCGAGGCCAGTGACGTCTTCTCACTCGGGTCGACGCTCTACACGGTGATCGAGGGTCAACCGCCCTTCGGCATCGACTCGGACGCCATCGCTCTACTGCATCGTGTCGCCAAGGCCGAGATCTACCGACCCACCAAGTCCGGACCGCTCACCGACGTTCTCCTTCAGCTCCTCGAGCCGGACCCCACCCGTCGGCCGACGATGGCTCAGGCACGCGACGCGCTCGCTGCAGCCGCGACGGGCGGTGGCACGATCGAGCAGTTGATCGACGCTCCCGTCTACTCGTCCGAAGGCGCCGTGCCGGCGTGGGCTCACCGCACCACACAACTCGCCGACCCACACCGCCGCAATCGCCTGACCGGCTCCACGATCACCGGACTGCCTGCAGTGCAACAGAACACGCCACTGCGGAACGTTCCCAGCCCCATGGACATGTTCTCCTGGCCGCCGCGGATACCGACCGGCCCCGCCGATGCCAGCACCCGCGACAAGGTAGTGGCTTGGGCTCCCCTCGCCATGACAGGCATGGTTGCCGTCATCATCTTGGCCGCACTGATCGTCGTCATCCTGGTGTTCACGGCCTGACCGGACGCTCTACGCGGGCAGAATGTTTGCGTTGAGGTGAAACACGTTGTCCGGGTCGTACTTCGCCTTGACGGCGGACAATCGCGCGTACTTCGCCGCACCGTAGGACGCTCGCACTCGGTCCTCGTCGACATCGGTCATGAAGTTGACGTACCCGCCTTGATTGGACGAGAACGGACGCAAGGCTTCCCAGGTCTCACGCACCCACGATCGATCCAATTCCAGTGTCCCGGCATCGGTGGCCGTAGCCGTCATGTTGCACACGTAATGTGGTGTGCGAGAACCACCGAACGCAGTGTCGTCCTCGCCGACGGAGGTGAAAGCTCCCTGCAGCGGAAAGATCGGCATGAAGGACATCGGCGACGATTTCTTGCCCGCTTGCTCGGTCAGAACATCGATCACGTCGTCGGAGAAATCCACCAGGTCCAAGGCCTTCTCATAGGCGTATGCACCCCATGGTTCCGATTCGTCGAGCATCGACTGTAAACCGATGTACGGGAGCGGGGTGACGAACTCGAACAGCGTCGGCACGCCCTCTCGAATCGGCGCAATCGCGTTCGAGTGTTCCTCTTCCGATCCGAAACCGGCTACCAGCAACGCGTATCCGGGCAGCAGGTGAAACTGATCCGGAACAAACGGTGCCGGAGGCGCGGACAAACCGACGGCAACCATCGCTCCGGCATTTCTCGGCAGGGCAGGCACCACTTCGCGGCACAGACGAAGCGCTGCGGGTCCGTCCTCCATCCCCCAGAAGAACAGTCCCAGATGCACTTCCGGACCGATCTCGCTCAGACGGTACTCGAACTCGGTGACCACTCCGAAGTTTCCGCCGCCGCCGCGCAGCGCCCAGAACAAGTCGCTGTGATCGTTCTCGGAGGCCCGCACGATCGAACCGTCGGCGAGCACCACCTCTGCCGACACCAGATTGTCGATCGCCAGGCCGAGCGTGCGCGTCAACCACCCCATGCCGCCGCCGAGGGTCAGGCCACCGACGCCGGTATCACTGATCACTCCACCGGTCACTGCCAATCCGTGTTCCTGCGTCGCGGCGTCGAGGTCGGCAATCGTCGCACCACCACCGACCCTGGCTCGCTTCGCGGACGGGGCGACACTGACTACGTTGATCGCACTGAGATCGATCATCACACCGCCCTCACACACCGATGTACCTCGGTAGGAATGCCCACCACCTCTGACCGAAACCTCCAACGAATGGGCTCTGGCAAATGCAAGTGCCACAGACACATCCGACGCCGACCGGCACCTGGCGATCACCGCCGGACGATGATCGATCTGCCCGTTCCAGATCGACCTGGCGTCGTCGTACTCCGGATCTCGGGGGCTGAACACAGAACCCGTGATCGCCGATTTCAGTGGCGCGAACTCGACCGTCGTCATCATGCACCGCCCTCATCGGGTGTCGCGGTGAGAAGCAGGTACTCCCACTCCATCACGAACGGCTCGCTTCCGCTGCCGTACTTCTTTGCCAACTCGAGCAGATCGCGATCGAGCGCCTGCGTGCGGTCAGGATCGCCGGCGATGTTCCGGTACACCGCGATGGTCGGGCCGTAATTCTTCTTGAAGAAATCGCGGAAATCTTCCGGCCCGCTGAATGTGTCCACACGAAGTACGTCTTTCCTCGCGGCAACATCGCCGAGCAGATCCCGAACATGGTTCTCGTCGCCCCACAAAGGCGCCGGCTGCGAACCAGGAGGCGGCGGCGGTGCATACGGCTTCATCGTTTTGAACATCTCGCCGATGAATCCCGTCGGAGTCCAACTCAGCACTCCGATCTTTCCGCCGGGTCGGCATACTCGCAAAAGTTCGTCAGCGGCGCGCTGATGATGCGGGGCAAACATCACACCGACGCACGAGAGCACTACGTCGAACTCGTTGTCGCCGAACGGAAGAGCCTCGGCATCGGCCTCCTGCCAATCGAGTTCGACACCCGCGAGCGCCGCGGCCTCCCGTCCTGCCACGAACAGTTCGGGAGCCAGGTCGGTGGCGATCACCTGCGCACCCAGCGCAGCCGCCGGAATGGCGGCGTTGCCGGACCCCGCCGCGACGTCGAGCACCCGATCTCCTTTCTGCACGCCGCATTCACGCACCAATACAGGTCCGAGTTCCGCGATGACCTGCGTCGCCACCGCCGGATAGTTACCGAGCCCCCACATTGCCCGGTGCTTGGCCTTCAGCTCCCGGTCCAACCCGAGAGTCCCCGTTGATTCACTCATTACCGTTCTCCTTCAATAATTTTCGTACTCGGAGCCCGACAGCGTTCATGCCGTTACTCCGACGCTACGACGACGGTTCGCTCCTCTCCAGTACGAAATCTGTACCGGAGCACCCCGGAGGCCTACGATCGAGAGATGGGGTCCTCGTACCACCAGTTCTGCCCCGTCGCCAAGGCGATGGAGCTACTCGACGAGCGGTGGACACTGCTTCTCCTCCGCGAACTGATCATGGGAAGCGAACATTTCAACGATCTCCGCCGCGGGCTCCCGCGAATGTCACCGACTCTGCTCTCGACCCGGCTTCACCAACTCGCGGTCGCCGGCATCGTGGAGCGAGAAGAAACCGACTGTGTCGTCAGCTATCGTCTGACCGACGCCGGCCGCGAACTGCGCCCTGTGGTCGAAGCTCTCGGCATCTGGGGTACCAGGTGGATCGGTGAACTGGGCGACGAAGATCTGGATCCGAAGCTGCTGCTGTGGGACATGCATCGCCGCGTGGATCATTCCGTGGTGCCTGAAGGCAAGACCGTGGTGCACTTCGCATTCTCCGGAGTACGTGGACATTCGCGGAACTGGTGGCTCGTCATCAATTCCGGTGAGGTGGACATGTGCGATATCGATCCGGGTTTCGACGTTGCAGTGTCGGTCTCTGCGGGCTTGCGACAGATGACCGAGATCTGGCGAGGTAACCTGACCTGGTCGGACGCCATACGGTCCGGTGACGTCACCATCTCTGGGCCTACTGCGTTGCGTCGTAGCCTGCCATCGTGGTTCGAGCTGTCGACTTTCGCGTCGATCCCGCGCCCCGCGTAGCGCGCGCTCACCAGCCCCGTTCCGTCCTGTTACAGAGCTGTTGCAGACCGTGACACCGTCGACGAACGGTGACCACCTGCCGGTGACACTGACCGAGAAGTCTCTGTTGTATGCCCAGCCACCGCGGAATCATCCGCTTCGTCGCACTCGGTGCAGTCGTGCTCGGTGCGGTCGCGCTCAGCTCCTGCTCGTACACAGAAGAAGCACAACCGAAGAGCGGTAACTACCTTGCCACTCAGCCTGATTCAGGACCTTCAGGCGGCGAGATCGAGGACGGCATCAGCTTGCAGGACACTCATGTGCCAGCGCTTGCCCGTCTCGATTCCGCACTGCTCGCGGCGCTCCAGTCGGCAGCGGCCGACGCACAGGCATCCGGCGTGGACATGCACGTCACGTCGGGTTGGCGGTCCGCGGCATACCAACAGCGACTGTTCGACGAAGCCGTCGTCAAGTACGGCAGCGTGGACGAAGCGTCCAAGTGGGTGCACTCGCCGAGCCTGTCCAAGCATGTCAGTGGACAGGCCGTCGACATCGGACCGACCGACGCCGACGACTGGCTCATTCAGCACGGCAGCGATTACGGCCTCTGCCAGACCTACGCCAACGAGATGTGGCATTTCGAATTGGCAACCACTCCTGGCGGGGAATGCCCGCCACAACTGAGCAACCCCTCGGACGAGAGAGCGGAAGGCTGATCATGACACGAGTCAAACCAGCGAGACTGATTGCCGCACTGGCACTCTTGATCCTCGGAGTCGTCGAATTCGAATTGGCGGTCAACACGACCGGTGGTCAGATCGTCGACCAACAACTCATGGTGGGCGCGGCCACCTCCGAACGCCTCAGCGTGTTCTCCGCCGAGTTCATCGGCCTCGTCACCCCGATACTGATAGTGGGAGGAGTGCTCGTGGCGCTCATGATCACATTGCGCAACAACCCGATTGCGCTAGCTTTACGCGTCGTCGTCGTGACCCTCGGTCCCATCACGACGGCCTGGGTTCTCAAACAATCGCTGGATCGACCGGACCTGAACGGTCTGGTGATGCACAATTCCTTCCCCAGCGGCACTTTGACGGCCATAGCTGCTCTGGTCTGCGCGATCGTGATCGTCACGCCCTCGAGGTGGCGGGCGGTCGTTGCGGTCAACGGTGCGCTGATCACCATCGGAACCGCGATCTCGGTAGTCGTGCTGCAATGGCACCGCCCGAGCGACGTGATCGGTGCACTACTGCTCGTCGGCTGCTACACCCTCGCTGTGTCGGCATTTCCGTTGAACACCAGCGTCGCCCGGCATGCGGTGCTGGCAGACTCAGGCAACGAGCGACTCTCGCGAGTGTGACCCCTGTACCCTTGGCTGACCGAGATTTCTCCGACCGCAGAAGGCCCCTGATCATGGCGAGTCCAAGGTGAGCTCATGGTGAGCATTCTTTTCATAGAAGACGATCCAGCCGTGGCCGAGGCAATCACGTTGGGACTGAACCGACTCGGGCACGACGTCAGCCATCGCCCCGACGGTAACGGTGATTTCGACGACGCCCTGGGTGCCACGGACCTCGTCCTACTCGACCTCGGGCTGCCGGGTGCCGACGGTTACGAGATCTGCCGACGTGTCCGCACCCGAAGTTCGATCCCGATCATCATTCTGACCGCTCGGTCCGACGACATCGACACCGTCGCCGGCCTGGAAGCCGGTGCCGACGACTACGTCGTCAAACCGGCCAGTCCGCGCGTCCTCGACGCTCGTATCAAAGCCGTCGTGCGGCGCTCGGCACCCGCAACGACGCGCCCGGATGCGACGCCGGGTGCAGAGACGTTCGGCGACCTGGAATTGGATCGGTCGTCGCTGCAGGTCCGCAAGGCCGGGATGCTGCTGACCCTCACCCCGACCGAACTCCGACTGATCCTGGCGCTGACCGAGAACCCCGGACAGGTCCTGAGCCGCCGACAGTTGTTGTCCGCAGCCTGGGACCAGGAGTATCTGGGTGATTCCAGAATCGTCGATGCAGCAGTGCAGCGGCTGCGCGGAAAGATCGAGGACGACCCGGCCGCACCGACCGTCATCGAAACGGTGCGCGGGTTCGGGTATCGCTTCAACACCAGCCCAGCCCGATGAGACCGACCTGGCTTCAGGTCGACGGTCTGCGAACCAGGCTCGTGCTCGTGTTCATCGCAATCGTCGTGATCATCGCCGGGGCAACCGCGGGTGTCGTCTCGTTCATGGCGCGGTCGTGGATCTATTCCAACGCTCAGGATGTCGCGACCGCACAATTTCGCGACGAACTGCAATACGTCAACGGAACACCGGTAGACGAGTTGACGCCTGCCAACCTCCAACAGATCTTCCAGTCCGACATGACGCTGATCGTCGACGGCGAAGTCATCCGTCAAGGATCCGTGGATGCGGCGACCATTCCGCCCAGCTTCGACGAAGGTTTGGACAGTCCGAAGCTGATCCGTTTCGAGAGGCTCGACTCCCAGCGCATCATGTTGGGAATGTCCGTCAATGTCGTGGACATGAGCGCGGACGACAGCTACGACAACGAGACATTGGTCAAAGCCGTCACCATCCGGCCGCTGGTAGGAGTGCAGGACAAGTTCGACGACCTGCTTCGAGCTGTCGGCCTCACCCTCGCCGCCGGTGTGTTGGTGAGCGGACTACTCGGGCTATGGATCGCGTCGACGCTTGTCCGTCCGCTCAAACGCCTGGACAAGGCGGCCGCCCGCGCTGCCGACGGCGACCTCAGCGTCCGACTCCCCGAAGACGGAGTAGCCGAACTCGCCCAGGTCACAACAACGTTCAACAACATGGTCGCTCGCAACGAAGCGGTCATCCGAGGTCTGGAAGAATCGGAAGAGCAGTCGAGAAGGTTTGTCGCCGACGTCTCCCACGAGCTCCGGACGCCGCTCGCAGCACTGGTGCCGGTCAGTGAGATCCTCCGTGAAGAGATCCCCAATCTTCCGCCCGACGCCGCCGCTGCCGCGCGCATCGTGAGCAGTGAGATCGGCAAGCTCACTCGACTTGTCGAAGACCTCATCGAAATGTCTCGCCACGACTCTCAGCAAGCGCACCTCGTCCTCGACGACGTCGACCTCGTCGAATTGACCGAGCGCACACTCGAGAGCCGCGGATGGACAGACACCGTCGAACTGCGCGCACCCGAAAGTGTCAGCGCCAGAGTCGATTCGCGTCGGATCGACATTGTCGTCGCCAACCTCGTCGGCAATGCACTGCGCCACGGAGCGCCCCCGGTTCGCGTCGAGTTGAGCGTCGAATCCGGTTTCTCCGTCATCACCGTCGTCGACCACGGCCCCCGCATCTCACCCGAAGACCGGCAGGCGATCTTTCGGCGGTTCTACAAGGTCGACACCGCGCGCGGACGCAGCGAGGGCAGCGGACTCGGACTCTCGCTCGCCGTCGAGAACGTGCACTTGCACGGCGGCACCATCGGCGTGGACCAGGTGGATGGTCGCACGGTCTTCACGGTTCGCCTGCCCCGTCGCTGACCCCTTCCCGAGCGAACGTACCTTTCGGCGCACCCAAGGCGATCGTCGTACCGTTCGCTCGAAAAGGGGTGGGCACTTCGCACCCTGAACCGTCCGCGTTTGACCAAATAGTGGGATTCTGGTTTCAGCATGTGAAACCACGCGAGTAGCGTCGGCATCGTCGAACAGCGTAGAGATCGGAGGGCACCATGACGCAGGCGCCGCGGCTGGAAAAGACGGCCGTCTCCCCGAAGGCGTGGACGATGCTCGGAATCGGCGTCGCAGCCCAGGCCGCAGGCACCGTCTTCGTCAGCACCCCCGCCTTTTTGATCCCGCTACTGCATTCCGAACACGGCCTCTCGTTGACGCAGGCCGGAACTCTGGCCGCTGCACCCACTTTCGGCATGGTTCTCACGCTGGTGGCGTGGGGAGCGATGGCCGACAGATTCGGCGAGAAATGGGTCATCTCAATCGGGCTCGGCCTGACGGCGATCGCCGCGCTGGCCGCGACCACCACCGACAACTACACCCTCCTCGGGATCGCATTTCTGCTGGGCGGAATGGCTGCGGCGAGCACCAACGCTGCCAGTGGACGTGTTGTGGTCGGCTGGTTTCCCAAGGATCGGCGCGGCCTCGCGATGGGAATCCGGCAGATGTCACAGCCCCTGGGCGTGACCATTGCGTCGCTGACCATCCCGACTCTCGCTGCGAACGTAGGAATCGGTTCGGCCGTCGGACTGTCGGTAGCTCTCAACGGCGTTCTCGCCCTGATCTGCGCCGTCGCATTGATCAATCCCCCGCGGCCGGCGGCGCGGCCCACAGATAGCCCGGTCGAGACGATCAACCCTTATCGTTCGAACTGGTTCCTGTGGCGCATTCACGTCGTCTCGGCACTGCTGGTGTTTCCGCAGTTCACCCTTTCGACATTCGGTATGGTCTGGCTGATCAGCGAGCAAGGATGGGACGCTGCGCCCGCTGGGCTCCTGATCGGGATCTCCCAGTTCGTGGGTGCACTCGGACGCATCGTTGTCGGCATCTGGAGTGATCGCGCCGGAAGCAGAGTAGGCCCGCTGCGGTTGGTTGCCGTCTCCGCGTCTGCGGTCATGTTGGCAATGGCGGCAGCCGGCGCAGCGCCTTGGGGCGTTCCCGCCTTGATCCTGCTGCTGGCAACCACTATCAGCGTCGCCGACAACGGTTTGGCATTCACTTCCGTCGCCGAAGCTGCCGGGCCGAAATGGCAAGGAAAAGCATTGGGCGCACAGAACACCGGCCAGTTCATTGCCGCGTCAGCAGTGGGCCCGGTGGTCGGTGCGCTGATCGGCGCGGTCGGCTACCCGCTCGCCTTCGCGATAGTCGCGGCATTTCCCGCCGCAGCAATTCCCTTGGTGCCCAGCCGCGATCGCGACATCAGCGTCTAGTCCCTCATCGGATTCGGTTGCACTGCAGGTCCCGTCAGATCACAATGCGGCTTGCAGGCAACCGAATCCGCTTCCTGAACAGGCTCTACTGTCGGAGTTCGGATCAGCGTCGCGGCGATCGCTGCACCGACCAACAGCAGTGCCACACAGATGTACATCGCGTACCGGAACCCGTCGGAGAAACTCGTCGGATCGACCAGACTTTCGGCGTCGATACCCACGAGGGCAGGCAAGGCCGCGACGGCAAGAAGTTGGCTCGTGCGAGCAACGGCATTGTTCACACCGGATGCGATTCCGGACTGCTCCACCGGTACCGAACCAAGCACCGCGGCGGTCAACGGCGCGACCATCACCGCCAGGCCGAGCCCGAACACCAGAACTCCCGGCAGCACGACGGTCAGGTACGACGCATCCGGGCCGATCCGCGTCATCAACACCAACCCCACCGCGGCAACGGCGGGCCCGACCGTCATCGGCAATCGCGGTCCATGCGTCTGCGCGTAACTGCCCGCGCGCGAAGACAACAGCAGCAATGCCAAGGTGATCGGTACCGTTGCGACGCCGGCAGCCACCGGCGAGTACCCGGCAACCAATTGCAGTTGCAGCACGAGCAGGAAGAACACACCGCCCAGCGCCGCATAGACCGCAAGGGTCACCAGATTGGCCGCGACGAACATCCGCGAACGGAACAGGGACGGCGGCACAAGGGCACTCGGTGAGCGTCGTTCCACCACGACGAACAGGCAGAGCGCGATCACTCCGATCAGCCCGACTATCGGGTTGACCTCGATCAGCCCGTACGTCAGTGCGCCGAGACCGACTACTGCGCAGGCAGATCCGACCACGTCCAGGTGCTCGGGCGGATGCGGGTCGCGGCTCTCCGGTACATGGCGCACCGCTGCCCACACCACGACGATCGCCAGCGGGATATTGAGCAGGAATACCGATCGCCATCCCGCCACTTCCACCAGCCAACCACCGAAAAGCGGTCCGATGGCGCCGGCAACACCACCTAAACCCGACCACAATCCGATTGCCGCGCCGCGGTCCTCCTCACGAAGTGACGCGGAGATGATGGCAAGGCTGCCAGGTGTCAAGAGCGCAGCTCCCACTCCCTGCAGGATTCGTGCAATCACCAGAAACGTGATGTCCGGTGCAATTCCGCACAGCAACGACGCGACCGCGAACCAGACCGTCCCCCACACGAATACCCGTCGCCGACCCCAACGATCACCGAGGGCTCCCCCGAGCAGAATCAGCGACGCCAAGGCCAAGGTGTAACCGCTGAGCGTCCACTGCAGTCCGGCGACACCGGAACCCAGTTCTTCACCGATGTGAGGAAGAGCAATGTTGACGACGGTGCCGTCGAGGAGAGCCATGCTCGAGCCGAGAACGGTGGCGGCGACAACCCAACGCCCACGCTTCGACGCGAGCGCCAGTGGTTCCGTCATCGGTCCATGGTGCGCCTTCACACGCAATCGCGAAAGAGCGCGCGGGAATTCAGTCGATCTGGCGGCGATGTGCCCAACGCGTCAACGCATTGCGATTGGACTGCTGAGTCTTTCGCAGGACGTTCGATGCGTGAGTCTCGACCGTCTTCACGGAAATCACCAGGTCCTCGGCGATTTCACGGTAGGTGTACCCACGTGCCAGCAATCTGAGCACTTCGAGTTCTCGCGGAGTCAGCGAGTCGAGTTCCGGATCGAGTTGCGGTTCGGGTGCATTGGAACGCCCGGTGAAGGAGTCCAGTACGAAGCCTGCCAGGCGAGGCCCGAACACTGCGTCACCACCGGCAACGCGTCGTACACCCTCGGCCAGTTCGGATCCCGAGATCGTCTTGGTCACGTACCCGCGCGCGCCGCCGCGGATCACCGCGATCACATCCTCGGCCGCATCGGAAACGCTGAGCGCCAAGCACACCGGGCCGGAATCGATTCCGCGCAGAACTGCCACTCCACCACCGTCAGGCATGTGGACATCGAGCAGAACGACATGCGGTTTCGTCGAGTTGATACCCGCGATCGCCTCAGCGACGCCACCGGCTTCACCGACTACGTCCATGTCTGCCTCGCGCGAGAGTTCCGCCCTCACCCCGGAGCGGAACACTGCATGATCGTCGACAAGAAATACGCGGTACGGGGGCGGCGCAAGCGAAGTCACTGGGGCTGTTCCTCGGGGTTGTCGACACGGTCAGCAGTCTGGTCCCACTTTAGAGCAGAGTCACCGAGCGGCATGTGCACGCGGATCTCGGTGCCCTTTCCGATGTCGGATCGAACCACGACGCGGCCACCCCGTCGCTCGATGCGACCACGAATCGACTTGGCCAAACCCTGACGGTCCTCCGGCACCGCATTGACGTCGAATCCGACTCCGCGATCACGAACGAACACACTGACCTGGTCGCCCTCGACCTCGGCGAAAAGATTGATTTCCTTCTCCCCCGAGTGCTTTGCGGAGTTGACCAGAGCTTCACGCGTCGCACCGAGGAGCGCGGTGAACGCTTCCTTGGGCAGACCGTTCTCGACGCCTTCGCCTTCGAGTTGTACGTCGCCGACCGTGACGGGGCGGACCGTGACGCCATGCTGGTCCTCCACTTCACCGGCGATGATCTTCAGACCTTCCGTCAGGCTCGTGTGGTCGATATCCCCGCCGCTGAACAACCACTTGCGCAGCTCGCGTTCCTGACCACGGGCCAGGCGCGCCACCTCTTGCGGATTGTCGGACTGCTTCTGAATCAGCGCCAACGTCTGAAGTACGGAGTCGTGCAGATGCGAGGCGATCTCTTCACGTTCGTCGTTGCGAATTCGGGCCGCACGCTCGGCGCCGAGAGCCCGCCACATCCGCAGCCACAGCGGCACCGTCAACAATCCGACACCGATCAGCGTCACCACCACGGCCAGCAGGGACGAGCGCAGTGCTTCGAGGTCGACCTGAGCAAGGACGACGACGCCGAGACCCAAGATGATCAAGGTCGCTCCCCCGACCACCCGCGCCCACGTGAGAACGGTAGGCCGCTGCGGCAAGCCGATGACGGTCCGGGGACCGTCGGAGTCGAACTCGCGCCACACCAAAGCGGCACCGATCGCGACGACGAAGAACGGTGCGAGCACCGAACCCGCTGTGCCGCTGAACAGCCAGGACAACGCGGCTGCGCCGCCCAATCCGAGTGCGATCAATCCGTACGCCCGCTGCCGCTCGGCCGCGGACGGCTTCTGGGTGTCCGTGCCGGCTGAGGTGAAGATCCAGAGGGCGCCGTAAATCACGATGCCGGATCCGGCCATCGCCGCCAGAATCGCGAAGGCGACTCGAACCTTCAGGACGTCGATCCCGAGATGATCGGCGATACCGCCTGCAACACCGGCGACGATGCGACCGCCGGAGCGCCGCTCCAGCTTTCGCAATGGAACACCGCCCGGAATGGGCACACCCTTCTTCATGGGTACGGCATGCACCGGTACCCCGTTGACGGGCGGGCCTCCCGTGAACCCGGGAGCGGGACCGCTCACGAACGGCGGATCTGACAGATATTGCACATAGTCGATACTGGCACGAACCACTCGCAGTCACATCAGGGTCCAACCCTGAATCAGGGCGGCGCCCCTGGCCCCGATCGTCACAAAGATCAGGGTTGGCCCTGATGCGCGGAGGCCGCCCCGGAAGCCAGGATTGATTCATGAACAATCCGACTTTCCAAGAACAGATCCAGGATCTGTGGCGGACCCGCCCCGTGCGTCTGCCGGCACAAGGTCACGTGGCCGGGGTATGCGCCGGAATCGGATACCGGTACGGCATCGACCCCATTCTGGTACGTGTCGCGTTTGTGGCCTCCACTATTTTCGGCGGCTCAGGCATCCTTCTCTACCTCGCCGGGTGGTTGGTGCTCGCCCGCGCCGGTGACGGATCGTCCCCCGCACAGTCGCTGATGGGCCGCGGACACAGCTCCGATTCCAGTACCAAGACCATCGTCTTGTTGGTGGCTCTCGCCATCGCGGCTACGACCGTCGGGCCTGTCGGCGTCGGCCTGGGTGGTTCCGGTCTGATCGGGCTGATTCTGATGGTCGGAGGCCTGTGGCTGCTCTACCAACGAGCGCCGGTCCCGCCTGCGCTGCCACAGAGCACGTCACCGTACGTCGGCGCGGGTACCGCGTATCCAGGCACGGGATTCACGCCCGGGCCGTTCACTCCGGGATACTTCGCACCCAATCAGCCGCCCGTGTACACGCCGTACACAAAACTCCCCGACACCTACGTGCCCGAGGAACGGCCGGCCGAACAGTCACCGCAATCTCAGGCCGATCATCCGACGATCAACCTGTCGAAGGACCCGAGCGCTTCAGCCGCCGCCAATCCGACCGAGGTGATCGGCGAGGCCGCCATCACACCGCCCTCCTGGGATCCGCTCGGCGTCGCTCCGTTCGCCTGGGATCTCCCGGACCCGGCAGTCAAAGCCACGCCGCTGCTGCCTTTGCCACCACGTAAGCGTCGCTCACGATGGACGCTGACAGTGCTCGGACTCGCGATCATCGTCGCCGCCGTCACCGGGGCAGCGGGCGCGGCAACCGGCAACGAGTGGTTCACTCCCGGCCGAGTCGGTGCTGTCGGACTCGCCGTCATCGCGCTCGGCCTGATCCTCGGGGCATTCTTCCGCAAGGGGTACGGCCTGCTGGTCGTCACCGGACCGCTCGTGGGTTTCGTGCTTCTCGCCTCGTTGGTCTACCCGATCGATTTCGACGCCTCGGGAGAGCAAAGATGGACTCCGGCAACCGCTTCCGAGTTGGAGCCGTCGTACTCGGGAGCCTTCGGAAGCTTCACTCTCGACCTCAACGGGGTCAAGTTCACCGAGGACAAGACCATCGACGTCGCGGCGTCGTTCGGTGAGTTCACCGTCATGGTGCCACCAACCGTCAACGTCAAGAACAGCTGCACCGTCGTCATGGGTGACGGATCCGGTTGCCTCGACGGCGGAGTACACCCGGGCCGCGAGGCGACACCGGATTCGCCCACACTGACCATCAACGCCAAAGCCACGTTCGGCAGTCTGAAGGTGACGCAATCATGAGCGAATACGACGAGACCACAGAGCACGACGAGACCCGAGAATCCAAGCGCCCCTCGGCACTTCTGCTGATCGCCGGACTGGCCGCACTTCTGGTCAGTGTGTGGGCGTTGGTCGGGCCGTTCTCCCTGGCGCCGGCAGCGAACATTCAATTCCGTTGGCTGTTCGTCGGTGCCGCCGTCGTGGCAGGACTACTGCTGGTGATTCTGCCGAATCGGCGCAACCGGAAGTAAAACTGCTGTGCGCCTTTATTAACCGCGGGGGGTTAATAAAGGCGCACAGTTGTTTTTACTCCCACTCGATAGTTCCCGGCGGCTTGCTCGTCACGTCGAGGACTACGCGGTTCACGTCCGCAACCTCGTTGGTGATTCGAGTCGAGATGCGCTCGAGGGTCTCGTACGGCAGACGCGTCCAGTCCGCGGTCATCGCGTCTTCACTCGAGACCGGACGCAGCACGATCGGATGACCGTACGTCCGGCCGTCACCCTGCACGCCCACGCTTCGGACGTCGGCGAGGAGAACGACCGGGCACTGCCAAATGGTTCCGTCCAAGCCTGCAGACGTAAGCTCTTCGCGCGCAATGGAATCTGCCTGACGCAGGATCTCGAGGCGATCGCGGGTGACCTCACCGATGATGCGGATACCGAGTCCGGGACCGGGGAACGGCTGGCGTCCGACGATCTCTTCCGGCAGGCCGAGTTCGCGGCCCACTGCACGGACCTCGTCCTTGAACAGCAGACGCAACGGTTCGACCAACTTGAACTGCAGGTCTTCCGGCAGCCCGCCGACATTGTGGTGGCTCTTGATGTTTGCGGTTCCCGTGCCGCCGCCCGACTCCACGACGTCCGGGTAGAGCGTGCCCTGGACGAGGAAGTCGACGGTCGCACCATGAGATGCGTTCTCGCCCAGAACATCACTGACTGCGCCTTCGAAGCTGCGGATGAACTCGCGGCCGATGATCTTGCGCTTGGTCTCGGGATCGGTGACGCCGGCCAGCTCACCGATGAAGGTGTCCGCGGCATCCACGGTGATCAGACGAGCGCCGGTTGCCGCGACAAAATCCTGCTCGACCTGCGTGCGCTCACCGGCTCGCATCAAACCGTGATCGACGAAGACGCATGTCAACCGGTCGCCGATTGCGCGCTGAACCAAAGCCGCAGCGACAGCGGAGTCGACGCCACCGGACAGACCGCAGATGGCGTGTCCGTCTCCGACCTGCTCGCGAACCTGCTCGATCAGCGCATCGGCGATGTTCGACGCCGTCCACGCTGCCGGAATACCGGCAATCTCGTGCAGGAAGCGGCTCAGGACCTGCTGACCGTGCGGGGAATGCAGAACCTCAGGGTGGTACTGCACACCGGCGAGCTTGCGGGCGCGGTCCTCGAACGCCGCGACGGGAGCACCGTCGCTGGTCGCGGTCACCTCGAAGCCGGAAGGCGCTTCGGTGACGGCGTCACCGTGGCTCATCCATACCGGCTGCGTCGAGGGAAGACCGTCGTGGAGCAATCCGCCGGATACCGCGATGTCGGTACGGCCGTATTCGCGGGTACCGGTCTCGGCGACGGTGCCGCCCAGGGCGCCTGCCATTGCCTGGAATCCGTAGCAGATTCCGAAAACCGGAATGTCGTGATCGAACAGTGCGGGATCAAGCTTGGGAGCACCGTCTGCGTAGACACTCGAGGGCCCACCCGAGAGCACAACAGCCAAGGGGTTCTTGGCCACGATCTCCTCGACGGTCGTGGTGTGCGGAATCACCTCCGAGTAGACCTTGGCTTCGCGAACTCGCCGTGCGATCAACTGCGCGTACTGCGCCCCGAAGTCGACGACAAGAACTGGTCTCTGCTGCTCGATATCTGCCACAGGTGCAGTCTAATCGCCGCAGCCAGCGCTTCTGCGCATGCATGGACTCAGCCCGCTACTCGGCCGAGCGAGCGCGAGGTACGTCACTACAAAGGCCTCCCCTCAGAACTGCGCGGCGACCTCGCGCGGATCTAGACCACCGTCCAGGTCAACGGCGCCCCAATCACCCGCACCTTAGCTTCGGCAATCAATTCGGCAGCATCACCGCAGGCCAGAGCCCGAAATGGACGAAGGGTGAATTTTCTGGACGTTTGACCGATTCGCCTGAACCAAACGTCCAGTAAAGGTAATCTCGCCCGTCAAGTGATCAGGATCACGATCGCAAACGGCCGGCGCCGCCGAACGGCGCTCACCTCGAGGAGGACCTGTGCGTCGATTCATACGACGACTCGCCATACCTGTCGCAGCTGTGACGGCTGCCGCCGGACTTCTAGTCCTCGGCACGCCGGCCACTGCTGACGAAGCCCCGCCGACCACTTTCACCGGCACGACCGACAACCTGATCTTCACGAAGAGTGTCATCGGGAACGCGGCAGTTCACCCAGGCGACACCGTCACGTACAAGACCGAGATCAAGCACAACGAAAGCGGCATCGAACGGTCGATCGCAAAGATCCGTGACATCCCGCCCGCAGGATTCGTCCTCGTGCCGGGCAGCGCCAAGGCCACCTACCTGGGTGTGACCAACCGGGCCACGATCACCAACGAATCAGACGGCGGAGTCTCCGCGAAGTGCTCGAGCGGCTGCACCTTCCTGGTCGGTGGATTCGTCGTCAAGAAGAACCAACCCGTCACACTGGAAGCGACCTACACGGTCCCCGTCGGCACAGCATTCGGGACGTACGACAGCGGCATGCTCTTCGACGTCAACGCCTTCAGCACACAGCAGGGCCTCAACCCGATCAACGTCAACGTCCAGGTAGTCGACCCGTCTGTCGCCACCGGAACCACACTGGTTGCACCGGCAACGGCGAAGGTCGGCACGCCGGTCGACCTGACCGCGACAGTTGCGCCGTCCGACGCGAGCGGCACCGTCCAGTTCAAGGACGGCGGCAACGACATCGGCTCACCGGTCCCGGTTTCGGGCGGTAGCGCCACCCTCTCCCACACTTTCGACAGCGTCGGCGCCCACGACATCACCGCCGCGTACAACGCCGGTCCGGGATTCCACAGCTCGACCTCCGGAGTCCAGACCGTCGACGTCTCCGCGGACACCACCACCACGATCTCGGCCCCGAACGCCGCGCTGGTAGGTGACAGCATCACCGTGAGCGCTGTCGTCACACCGGCAAACGCCGTGGGCACGGTGCAGTTCAAAGACGGCGAGACCAACCTCGGCGCACCGGTGGCTGTAGTCAACGGGACGGCTTCCCTGACCCGCAGCTACGACGCTTCGGGCACCCACAGCTTCACCGCAGTGTTCACCGGCGAGGCCGGTTACGGCGATTCCGTCTCCACCGCAACCCAACTCGACGTCAGCGATCCCGACTGGGGAACCACGACCACAGTTGTCGAACCACTCACCGCTGTTGTCGGTGAACCGACCAACCTCTCGGCCACCGTCTCCCCCATCCCGAGCAGCGGAACCGTGACGTTCAAGGTCGACGGCGCCGAGGTCGGTACCGCACCGGTCGGCACGGGTGACGGCGTCGCGATCCTCCCGCACACCTTCGCATCAGCGGGCGCTGCAGCCGTGACGGCAGAGTTCTCCGGCGGAACCGGATTCATCGGCTCCACGTCCACGTCGTTCACTGTGAACGTCACCGATCCCGAACCCGCCCGCGCCGACACCACGACGTCTCTGACCGTCAGCGGCTCGGCTCAGGTCGGAAAGGCATTGCAGCTCAAGGCCACCGTCGCACCCGGAACAGCAAACGGAATGATCCAGTTCAAGTCCGGCACGACGCCCATCGGCGCACCCGTTGCCGTCGTCAACGGCGTCGCGACACTCACGCACACCTTCGACGACGAGGGAACGTTCGGCCTCACTGCCAACTTCGTCGGCGACGCCGGTTGGAAGAACTCCGTCTCCGGCCCGACGGTCGTGCAGGTCGGCACCGCACCGACCGACGGCGGCGGCACCGGAAGCGTGGACACCGGTTCGCTCAGCGGCCTCATCCCGCTCTTCGGAAGCTAGTCCCCCACATCAGCTTTGGACACCACTCCCGTACCCAGCTCAGGAGAATCCATGTTCGTGTACTCCAGACGTCGCATCGCGGCGCCGATCGCCGCCACGGCACTCGCCAGTGGCGTCATCCTCGCGGGAATCCCCGCATCAGCGGCCCCCGTGACAACAACCTTCGGCACGAGTTGCCTGGCAACCCCGTCCGCTGTCGCCGGTCCGACCACGCAGTCACAGTCCGGCTCGGTCATCGTCGACGCACCGGAATCCATCGGCGCCGGTGAAACCTTCGAGGTCACCATCCAACCCGGCCCCATCGCCTTTCCCGGCTCCGCTTCGGGGGCGACCGTCCAGAACGTCTCCCGCATCAAGGTCGACGTCGACGTTCCTGCGAACGCCACCCTGGTGGAAGCCACCATCGTCCCCGGCACTTCGGCGGGGCTCAGCGGTGTAGCGCCGAACATCCTGCGCGTCAACGAGAACGGCAACGTCGATCCCAACGGAACGATTCTGCGCCTCTCCGGAAACAACCAGGTCATCGGAAACAGCCCCAGTTCGAGCATCAACTCCGAGGGCGGCATCGTCGTCAAGGCGACCGGCAAGAACGTCGACGGTTCCAACAATGCCGACGGCTACACGCAGTTCCAGCTCCCCCAGGTCAAGGCAGTTCTCAAGGCCGGCGATTCAGGGGACGTCGCGATGAAGGTACGCACCGGCGGCAGCGCGGGAGCGTGGAACAACGATCGCAACTTCCTCACGTTCCTCCCCAAGGCCACCCTGGTCATCACCGCCTGGGCGCCCACGCGATGCACCCCGCGTGACGCCGAGAACGGTCCGCTCAACAGCGGCGCAGGCCCCCTCGCCACGACGCGGATCATCGAGGCGGACAAGGCAACCACCACCACAGTCGTCGGACCGGCCAACGCCAAGAACGGAACTCCCGTCACCCTGTCAGCCAACGTGAGCGGCGGCGCAAACGGTGGAACCGTCCAGTTCTTCGACGGCGACAACCCACTCGAGGACGCCGTGCCGGTAACCGGAGGGTCGGCCAGCATCTCCCCGACCTTCACCGAGGACGGACCGCACTCCATCACCGCGAGCTACAGCGGAGCCCCCGGGTTCCTGGCGTCGACGTCGGCGTCGGCCAAGATCGTGACCGTCACGACCGATGCACCGCCGGACGCCGTGACCACTACCGCCACGGTGTCGCCGTCGACCGCGAAGGTCGGACAAGACGTCAACCTGACTGCCAAGGTCGATCCGCAGGGTACCGGCGGCACCGTCGATTTCATCGTCGACGGCACCGAAACGGTCAGTGCTCCGGTCGGAACCGACGGAGTTGCCGTCGCTCCGTACACCTTCACCTCGACCGGAACGCACAAGGTTGTCGCGAAGTTCACGGGCTCACCAGGATTCGCGCCGTCCGCTGCCCCGGCATTCCCGGTCAGTGTGACGACGCCGGCTCCGGCTGACGTCGAGACGACCACGGTTCTCGACGCCGTCGGAACTGTTCAGAAGAACACCCCGGTGACGCTCAAGGCAACGGTCGATCCGTCCGGCGCCACGGGCAAGGTCCAGTTCAAGGTCGGTGACACCCTCATCGGTGGACCGGTCGACGTGGTCAACGGTGTCGCAACGGTACCGGCGACGTTCTACAACTCCGGGACCTACAGTGTCACCGCCGAATTCGTGGGCGCTTCGGGCTACACGGCCTCCGCATCCGCGCCGCAGACCCTGACCGTCCCCGGCGATACGGACGGCGGGCCCGGAGGCGGGACCGGCAGCCTCGACCTCGGCACTCTGTTCGGGTCGCTAGGAGGCTGACACTCTGAAACAGAGATGGGGCGTGTCGTCGAATCCTCGACGACACGCCCCATCTTCGTTCGCGGCGAACTATCCGGCTGCCGGCTCCGCCGGAACAGCGGTAGCTGTCTTGCCGCCGGTGATCTTCACGATCGGCAGGACCAGCGCGGCCGGAGCCGACGCCGGCACCACAGGCGACTTGGGTGCAATCGGAGCCAAACGCTCGTAGCCGCTGCCCTGGGCGGGACGCAGGTCGGTCTCCCCCTTGTTCGGCCACAGCGAGGCCGAGCGCTCGGCCTGAGCGGCAATGGTCAGCGACGGATTCACACCGAGGTTGGCCGAGACCGCTGCGCCGTCGACGACGCTGAGCGTCGGGTAGCCGTACACGCGGTGGTACGGATCGATGACGCCGTGATCGGAATCCGACGCGATAGCGCAACCGCCGAGGAAGTGCGCCGTCAGTGGAACGTTGAAGATCTCGCCCCACGTGCCGCCCGCGACGCCGTCGATCTTCTCGGCAACTCGACGCGTCGCCTCGTTGCCCTCCGGGATCCACGTCGGGTTCGGCTGACCGTGGCCCTGCTTGCTGGTGACCTTGCGTCGACCGAACAGGCCCTTCTTCGTGTACGTGGTGATGGAGTTGTCGAGGTTCTGCATGACCAACGCGATGATCGTGCGCTCACTCCAGTCCTTGACCGTCAACATGCGCAACATCTGGTACGGATTCTTCGCAACCACACCGAGGAACTTGATCCATCGGGGCGTCTTGCCGCCGCCGTCCGTCATCAAGGTCTGCAACAGGCCCATCGCGTTCGATCCCTTGCCGTAGCGGACCGGCTCGATGTGGGTGTCGCTGCTCGGGTGGAACGACGACGTGATCGCCACTCCGCGGGTCAGATCGAGTGCGGGATCGACCTTGTACTTGCCTGCACCGACAATGGATTCGGAGTTCGTTCGAGTCAACTCGCCGAGCTTGTCGGAGAGCTTGGGCAGCGCTCCGGTGTCCTTCATGTCGAAGAGCAGATGCTGAGTGCCCCACGTTCCGGCCGCGAGAATGACGTTCGCAGCCGTGTAGGTGCGGCGGTTCTTTCGTCCGAATGCACCGGTTCGCTCGGTGAACACGTCCCACGAACCGTCGCGAGCCTCACGAAGCCCGGACACGGTGGTCATCGGAATGATCTCGGCGCCGGCTGTCTCGGCAAGGCCCAGATAGTTCTTGAGGAGCGTGTTCTTCGCTCCGTGACGGCAGCCCGTCATGCACTCGCCACACTCGATGCAACCGGTGCGCTCGGGTCCGACGCCGCCGAAGTATGGGTCCTTCGCCTTCTTGCCAGGTTCACCGAAGTAGACGCCGACGGGCGTCTGGATGAACGTGTCGCCGACACCCATGTCATCTGCGACGGACTTCATGATCTCGTCGGCGGGCGTCATGTGCGGATTCTGGACGACGCCGAGCATCTTCTGAGCCTGCTCGTAGTACGGCGTGAGCTCGCTGCGCCAGTCGGTGATGTGCGCCCACTGCTTGTCCTGGAAGAACGGCTCCGGCGGCTGGTACAGCGTGTTGGCGTAGTTCAACGACCCGCCGCCGACGCCTGCGCCCGCGAGAATGAGGCAGTCGCGCAACAGGTGCACGCGCTGAATGCCGAAGCACCCCAGCTTCGGAGCCCAGAGGAACTTCTTGAGATCCCAACTGGTCTTCGCGAAATCTTCGTCGGCATACCGTCGGCCGGCTTCGATGACGCCGACCTTGTAGCCCTTCTCCACGAGACGAAGCGCGCTCACGCTTCCGCCGAACCCGGATCCGACGATCAGTACGTCGTAGTCCGTTGCCCGTTGCTTGCCCATCAGGACACCTCCACCGTGAACCGTAGTTACCCGCCAGTATGCACCTATCCCTTGTGACTACCACCACAAGGGGCCCCATAAGCGTAACCGCAAGTATCAGGAACGGAAGAAAGTCCTGCACAACGAACTGTGGCCCCGGTTCACGAAGAACCGGGGCCACAGAAAGGTACAAACTACGCGCGGACTGTCAGCCCGACCTTCTGGAACTCCTTGAGATCGGAGTATCCGGCCTTCGCCATCGACCGACGGAGACCACCGACGAAGTTCAGCGAACCGTACGGATCGTCCGAAGGGCCGCTCAGAACCTGGTCCAGACTCGGACGCTCACCATAGGAAACCGGAAGAAGTGCTCCACGCGGAACCGAAGGATGAGCCGCCGCGGACGGCCAGTACCAGCCACCACCCGGCGCCTCGGCGGACACGGCCAGCGGCGTGCCCAGAACGGCAGCGTCGGCACCGCAGGCGATGGCCTTCGCCAGATCACCCGAAGTTGCGATGTCACCGTCGGCGATGACGTGGACGTAGCGTCCACCCGTCTCGTCGAGGTAGTCGCGCCTGGCTGCTGCAGCATCGGCAATGGCCGTGGCCATCGGAACGCCGATGCCCAGGACCTCACCGGTGGTGGTTGCGCCCTCGGTAGACCCGTACCCGACGATGACACCGGCAGCGCCGGTACGCATCAGGTGCAGCGCGGTGCGGTGGTCACTGACCCCACCCGCGACAACCGGAACGTCGAGTTCCGAGATGAACGTCTTGAGGTTGAGCGGTTCCTGCTCGGTGTGCACGACGTGCTCGGCCGAGATGATCGTGCCGTGGACGACCAGGAGGTCGATTCCCGCCTTGATCAGCTCCGGCGTCAGTGCGCGCGCATTCTGCGGGCTGACGCGAACGGCAGTGGTGACCCCCGAATCACGGACCTGCGCCACCGCAGCTGCCAGAAGACCGGCCTGCAGCGGAGCCGCATGCAGCTCCTGCAGGTAGCGGATGGCCGCGTCGACGCCACCGTCCTTCTCGGCGATCTCGACGAGACGCCGGAGCTTCTCCTCGACATCGGGGTGACGGCCCCACAGGCCTTCACCGTTGATGACACCGAGGCCGCCGCGCTTACCCAACTCGATCGCGAAAGTCGGCGAGACCAACGCGTCGGTGGGATGTGCGAGGACAGGAATGTCGAACCTGTAAGCGTCGAGCTGCCAAGCAGTCGACACCTCCTTCGACGAACGAGTTCGCCGGGAGGGAACGATGTTCACATCGTCCAACTCGTAGGTACGTCGGGCCGTTCGACCCATGCCGATCTCAACGAGGTCGCGCACGCGCGCCCCTTTCTCGTGTACTGGTTGCTAACGAGCGGTGTAGTTGGGTGCTTCGACAGTCATCGTGATGTCGTGCGGATGGCTTTCCTTCAAACCGGCCGCCGTGATCTGGACGAACTGAGCGTTCTGCAGGTGCTCGATCGTCGCCGACCCCGTGTATCCCATGGCAGCGCGCAGACCACCGGTGAGCTGGTGCGTCACCTGCGAGAGCGGGCCACGGAACGGGACACGTCCTTCGATGCCTTCCGGAACCAACTTGTCCTCGGACAGCACGTCGTCCTGGAAGTACCGATCCTTGGAGTACGACTTGGCCTCGCCACGCGACTGCATCGCGCCGAGCGAACCCATTCCGCGGTAGCTCTTGAACTGCTTGCCGCCGACCAGAATCAGTTCGCCGGGCGATTCAGCGGTACCGGCCAGGAGTGAACCCAGCATGGCCGTCGACGCACCTGCGGCAAGAGCCTTCGCGATGTCTCCGGAGAACTGGAGTCCACCGTCAGCGATGACGGGCACACCGAGAGGCTTGCACGCGGCAACCGCTTCCAGGATGGCCGTGACCTGAGGGGCACCGACACCGGCGATGACGCGGGTGGTGCAGATGGAACCAGGGCCGACTCCGACCTTGACGGCATCGACGCCGGCTTCGACCAGTGCCAGAGCACCCGCGCGCGTAGCGACGTTGCCACCGATGATCTGAACCCGCTCGCCCAGTTCACGCTTGAGCTTGGCGATCATGTCGAGAACGTTGGACGAATGCCCGTGCGCACTGTCCACCACGAGAACGTCCACGCCGGCATCGGTGAGCGCCATCGCGCGCTGGAAGGCGTCATCGCCGGCACCGACTGCAGCGCCGACCAGCAGTCGACCGTCACGGTCCTTGGTGGCGTCGGGATGCTGCTCGGTCTTGACGAAGTCCTTGACCGTGATCAGACCGGTGAGCTTGCCGTTTCCGTCGACGATGGGCAACTTCTCGATCTTGTGCCGACGAAGAAGGCCCAGTGCCACGTCAGCGGTGACGCCTTCCTGAGCGGTGATCAGGGGCATCTTGGTCATGATCTCCGCGACCGGGCGATTCTGGTCGACCTCGAAACGCATGTCCCGGTTGGTGACGATGCCAACCAGCTGGCCGGCGTCGTCGGTGACAGGCAGACCCGAGATGCGGAAACGAGCGCACTTCGCATCGACCTCACCCATCGTGTCGGTCGGCTTACACGTGACGGGATCGGTCACCATGCCGGCCTCGGAACGCTTGACCGTCTCGACCTGTCCTGCCTGGACCTCAACCGACGAGTTGCGGTGCAGAACACCCATGCCGCCGGCGCGTGCCATCGCAATTGCCATGCGCGACTCGGTGACGGTGTCCATCGCAGAACTGACCAACGGAATCCGCAGACGGATGTCGCGGGTCAGTTGACTGGACGTGTCGACCTGGCTCGGGATGACGTCGGACGCAGCAGGCAACAGCAGCACGTCGTCGTATGTCAGTCCCAGCATCGCGACCTTGTTGGGGTCGTCTCCTCCGGTGTGTACATGTCCTGCAGAACTACTCATGCGGTCAGGACCCTCCATGGACCTAGATTCGCCCAGGGCGACCGCTGTAGCAGCCGCCTCGAAACGGATTACGAAAGCTGGATATCGGATAGAAGGCGCCTGCACGGAAAGAAATTCCTGGCACCTTTTCCCGGCGTTGCACACCATGGTATCGGCTCACTCAAAGGTCCGAACCATCCCACCCACGCTGCGGGTACGCGTAACAAGTGGCGCTGACCCCCCTGACCTGCGTACCGTGGTGCTGTGCGTGATCAACTGCCCCCCGGTCTGCCGCCAGATCCCTTCGCCGGCGACCCAGCTGACCCCTCCGCGGCTCTCGATGCCATCGAGCCGGGCCAACCACTCGACCCCCACGAACGCCAAGCGGTCGAGGAGGATCTCGCTGACCTCGCTGTATACGAGGCACTCCTCGCTCACCGCGGTATCCGCGGTCTCGTAGTCTGCTGCGAGGACTGCCAACAGGATCACTACCACGACTGGGACATGCTGCGCGCAAACCTGCTGCAGCTGCTCGTGGACGGAACCGTCCGCCCCCACGAGCCTGCCTACGACCCGATGCCTGAGGCATATGTCACGTGGGACTACTGCCGTGGATACGCCGACGCGTCGATGAACGAGGCGATGCACGGTGACGGTTTCGACAGCTGAGCGAAACCTCACCCAAGCTCATACGAAAGTGGCCGACAAGCAATTGCTTGTCGGCCACTTTCGTATGAATTCAGATCGGAACGATGCCGATTAGAGCGGGTCTCAGGGCGGCGGTGACGAGAAATCACCGGACGGCGACGAGGCAGGCGCCAGAGACGTCGTCGTCGTGGTGGTGGTCGTTGTCGTCGTGGTTGTCGTCGGCAACGAGGTCGGAGGCGTCGAGGAAGCCGACGTCGGCGGCAACTGCAGCTGCACTCCCGGATCTGGTTTGGTCGAACTTGTCGGTTCGCCAGGTCCCTGAGGATTGAGCGGTTTGACCGAGGAGCCCGGAATTGCCGTGATCGAAGTGGTCGGGCCGGCCGGCTGACCACTCGTCGGCGGCGGCGCTACGGGTGACGTGGTCTCCTGGACCTGCGTCATCAACTTGCCCCAACGCTCGACGAGGTCGGTCTTGTCCTGCGAGTCCTTGACCGCATCGGCACGGTGAGCTGCGTTGTCCAGCACCATCTTTGCCGCAGGAATGTCTCCGGCAGCCAACAGCCGCTCGGCCTTTTCCAGCTCGGAAGTCGTGTCGATCTTCGCAACTGTCGAGTTGGCCTCGTCGGCGAAGACGACCTGCTTGACACCCCACAGGGCATCGCCGGGCTGGGCGTCGTACGCCATCGCCGTGGCGCCACCGAAGACCACTGCTGCAACAGCTGCAGCGGCGGCGATCGGACGAACCACACGCAATCGAGAACGGGAACGTGAACGCTGACGATCGGAGAAGCCGGACGGCGTCGCTGTGATTGCAGCGATGACATCGTCCAACAACGGACCCTCGGGCATCGGAGTCGCAACGACATCGTCACGCCATTGCGAGAGGATCAACGCAAGTTCGTACTGTTCGGTGCTATCGGTTGCTACCGGCCCACCATTCGAAATGGATTCGATCAGCGCATCGTCACGCCGAACCGCAGCCAAATCCACTGGCGTACCGTCGTCGGCGAGATCACCGAGATTCGAAGCGTCATGCCCCTCGTCTCTAGCCAAAGCTCTCACCTGCTTTCGTCACTTCTTTTTTCAGTTTCGCGATCGCTCTGTGCTGAGCGACTCGTACAGCTCCGGCGGTACTACCGACGGCGACGGCCGTTTCCTCGGCCGACATCCCGACCACCAGGCGAAGTATCAAGATTTCTCGATGCTTCTCCGGAAGTGTGCCGAGAAGTTCGTGCATCTGTCTGCTGGACTCCGAATCGAGAGCTCGCTGTTCGGGACCATCATCCAGTGCTATTACATCCGGTACTTCGGAAACGGGCTCCGACTTGTTACGGGCGGAGCTTCGATGTGCGTCCGCAACCTTGTGCGCGGCAATTCCGTACACAAAGGCCATGAACGGGCGTCCCTGGTCCTGATAACGCGGCAGCGCGGTCATCACGGCCAGACAGACTTCCTGTGCGACGTCGTCAGCGGACAGGTGTCCTCTCTCGGCCGCACCCACTCGACCGCGGCAGTAGCGCACCACCATCGGTCGGATGTTCTCCAGAACCAAAGCTAGAGCTGTACGGTCGCCCTGCGCAGCAGCGGCGACCGCGGTGTCCAACTCATCGCTCGTATTTGTCATCGTCAGCGAAAATCCTGGCGTTACAGTGGCACCTCCCGAGCGGGTGTGCTCCCGCTCTCAGCGGAACCCTCTAAGAGTAACCATCCGGACCGACTGGTCTCCGCATACCTGCCCAGCAGTCGCGATATCGATACAGCTCCTTCTGGAATGTTCTCCGGAGACTTCGGTGGAGTGGTTACGACAAAGGTAGGAGTGATCCACCACGCATCGCAATCAGATCGCCGATCTCCCGGGCACTCGGTGAGGTTCTCTCCCCGCTGACACCTTCGATCAACAGAGACGACGCCCAGGCCAGGGGCAGCAGGCCGTATTGCCGGCACCGCGCGAACACATCTGCTGCCATCTTCACGGCTGCGCTCGCGTCTGTTCCGGTCAGCGCGGCGCTACGCAGCAGATCCGACTTCACGCGGTGCCGCACAGACTCCGATTCCGCTGACAATTCGACGGCGCGTTCTGCGTGTCTGCGGGCACGAGCGAAGTCGCCTCCCGCCAACGCCAATTCTGCGGAGACCCATTCGATCCGAATTTCCTGCCGCCCTAGCCCGCCCTCGGCATCCAGACGCGCCCGACATTGCGCCAGCAGGCGCCAGCCGAGCGGGAGCCTGCCACAGCCGAGGGCGTCTGCGGCCAGACCGGTCAGAGCGTCACAGGCAGCCTCTGGATCACCTGGCAGGCCGCCGACGATCGCCAGTGCGCGCCCGTCCCACGTGGACGCGAGTGCATGGCGTCCGCTCTGGCGAAGAAACGACGCCCTCGTGCTGGCAGACAGAGAGGCAAGAACCCGATCCGAGTGCGTCGAGAACCCGGCCGTGAGCCGATCGAGGACATCCAATGCAGCCCGCGCTCTTGCGTAGTGGCCCTGACCACCCAGCACTACTGCCGTTGTCCACCAATCTCGGGTAGAGCAAGGCGCCGGGAGGCGGTCGAGATCCGGATCCGCACCGAACGCGGCAGACTCGAGGGACCCTGGAAGTGCAGTTGTTTCGTTGAGCACAGGTGATTGAGGGCGCGCAGGTGTCGACACAGGTTGATCATCGCAGCAGCACGAGCAGACATTCGCACGACCGGCGTCACACCAACGATGCCAAAAGTCGCACGAAACACGAAAAGGCAAGTTTGTCGGAGTTAATCAGATATTCAACTGAGATTTGCCAAATGTACTCGTAATGATATTTAACGGGCATATATCCGTGACGTTAACTGCGCATTACTTATTGGACGGATGTCCTAGTTGAAACTTGGGCACTAAGTCCCGAAATGGAGTGCAACCCCGCCCACGCAATATCGGACAAATGACGCAAACCGAGCCGAATGACCGAGTGATTTCGCCGGGCGATCAGCCTCGAACATATCCCTGATCTGTGGGTTTCGCATCTCGAGCTGCCAGGCTTGCCGGCCGCCACCTCGATCGACCCAATTTCGACATCGGCGCAGAACAACGCACGAGGGGCCCGAAATGTAAATATATACTTCGTTAACTCTCGCATTTCGATATATGCCGATCGCCACTGAACGAGCCTATTGACGCGATTTACTCAGCACCCTTACGGTTAGCAAGCGTGAACGATTCAGAAGGCCCGGATAACCTCCGGGCAACTTGGTCCGCTCGTTGATCAACGCGAGCTTGCAGTAAGGAGTCAACATGCCTGCACCGAATCACCTTCCAGGCCCCAACGCAGACATCTGGGACTGGCAGATGCACGGTCTGTGCCGCGGAGTCGACTCCTCCATGTTCTTCCATCCCGATGGCGAACGCGGTAGAGCACGTGCCCAGCGCGAAACCCGCGCAAAAGAGATGTGCCGTCAGTGCCCGGTCCTGATGCAGTGCCGCAGCCACGCGCTGACCGTCGCCGAGCCGTACGGCATCTGGGGAGGAATGTCGGAAACCGAACGTGAACTACACGCGCGCCACCGTCGCACCACCCGCATAGCTTCCTGATACACGTAGGTAGAGCGCACTAGGCCCCCGAGAGTTTTCGGGGGCTTTTGCGTGTGGACGGGACACCGTCGAAAAGAATTTCCGACACGACCCATCCGACCGACGCCCGCCTCCGAATGCCTTCTGACAGTGCACCTCAGCACATCCCTTCAGGAAGGCAGACCCATGAACACCTCTACTCGAGTTCTGGCAGTCACCGCAGCAGCCTCTTTCGCCGTCTTCGGCGTGGTCGGTTGCTCCTCCGACGACAACGATTCGTCGACCGACACGTCCAGCGCCGCCATGACGTCTTCCGCCATGGGATCGAGCATGTCTCCCAGCAGCGCGATGGCGGAGCCTGCTTCTGATCTGGTCGGTGCAGGTTGTGCCGACTATGCAGCTGCAGTGCCGAGCGGCGCCGGATCGGTCAGCGGAATGGCCCAGGATCCGGTTGCCACAGCGGCGTCCAACAATCCGTTGCTCACCACCTTGACCGCGGCGGTCTCCGGCCAGCTCAACCCGGACGTCAACCTGGTCGACACTCTCAACGGTGGCGAGTTCACCGTCTTCGCACCGATCGACTCGGCATTCGCCAAGATCGACCCCGCCACGATCGACAGCCTCAAGACGGACAGCGCCACGCTGACCAAGATCCTCACCTACCACGTGGTTCCCGGCCAGATCGCCCCTGACGCGATCGACGGAACTCACCCCACCGCCGAGGGCGGAACGGTTACCGTCACCGGATCCGGTGACAACATCAAGGTCAACGACGCAACTGTCGTCTGCGGTGGAGTCAAGACCGCAAACGCCACCGTCTACCTCATCGATTCGGTGCTGATGCCGCAGTAGTCCCCACCTGCTGTGCGCCTTTATCAACCCCCCGCGGTTACTAAAGGCGCACAGCGGCCAACGGCGGGCCAAGAGAAAAGAACCGGACATGCACGCTACGGTTGTACGCGATGAAGCGAGACAACTCTTCGTGAGCGAGCCAGACCATGCGTCGGATGCGGCCGACGCATGCCCGACGGACAATTCTGCGGCCCGCACCGCGCGAATCGCGGAATCACGCGAGCTGGCAGTGATCCTCGCGAACGTCGCCGGTGGCGACCAGAGCGCCTTCGCCGAGTTCTACGACCGAACCAGCTCCCGTGTGTACGGCATGGTTCTTCGTGTACTCCGTGATCCAGGTTTCTCCGAGGAAGCGGTCCAAGAGGTCTACCTCCAGGCCTGGAAATCAGCCGACAGCTTCGACCCTGCCAAGGGGTCCGCGCTTTCCTGGCTCCTGACACTTGCACACCGGCGCGCAGTGGATCGCGTGCGCTCCGAACAGTCGAGTTCGGATCGACAGGCTCTCTACGACACCACCAATGCCACTCCCGAATTCGACGTCGTCAGCGACGAAGTGACACGAAGAGACGAGCATCGTGCTGTCACCGACTGTCTCGAAACGCTGACGGACACTCAGCGCCAATCGGTGACTCTCGCCTATTACGGCGGCCGAACGTACCGCGAGGTGGCCGAAGATCTCGGCGTGGCGATTCCCACGATCAAGTCGCGAATTCGCGACGGACTACTGCGCCTACGTGGATGTTTGGGGGTGATGTGAGATGGACGAAGAGCTGATCGACTACGCGTACGCCTACGCGATCGATGCGTTGGACCTCGACGAGCGCCGTGAGGTCGACAAACGACTTGCCGCTTCGGACTCCGCGACCCGCGCCGAATTCGACGCCCAGGTCCGGCTCACCGCCGAAACCATGGCCGCGATGACCGTCGTCGACGCCGTCGAGCCCCCGCCGTCGCTGCGCAGCAGCGTCCTCGCCTCGATCGCAGAACAGACCGCGGCTCCCAACGCCCCGGTTTCGCTGGCCGAGCGTCGTAACCGTCGACGCCCGTGGACCATGGCTCTTGCGGCGGCCGCCGCAGTCGCAATCCTGGTCGGCGGCATCGGAATCGGACGCACGCTGTCCGACAACACGCCGCCGCAGAACGCCGCGTCCGAAATCATGGCAGCACCCGACGTTCATGCCACGACGCGTGACATCCCGGGCGGCGGTAGTGCCACGACGCTGTTCTCGCCCTCCGAAGACGCCGCAGTCCTCGTGATGAACGATGTGACTCCCCCGAGTCCGGATACCGTCTACCAGATGTGGCTGGTGCCGGGCGACACCGACGACACCACGATGATCCCGATGGGGACGATGGCTCCGGGTGACGTCAAACCCACTACCCAGGTGGTGCTCGACGGCATCGGTCCGAATACGAAGTTGGCGTTCACTGTCGAACCGCCCGGCGGATCGCAGCAGCCGACGAGCGAGCCGTTCGCAACGATCCCGCTCATCTGATCGCCAGACGAAAAAAGATCCCCCACCGGAATCCGGTGGGGGATCTCTTCTTTGTTGAAACTACGAGCAGCGAGTCAGTGGCTGTGACCGTGTCCGGTGTCGGCAACTTCCTCGGTCGGCTTCTCGACGACGGCGCTCTCGGTCGTGAGGATCATGCGCGCGACGGAAGCGGCGTTGACCACTGCCGAGCGAGTAACCTTGACCGGGTCGACGACGCCGTCGGCAAGCAGGTTGCCGTAGGTGAGGGTGGCAGCGTTGAAGCCTTCGCCCTTGGTCATCTCGGCGACCTTGCTGACAACGACGGAACCGTCGATGCCTGCGTTGCTGGAGATCCAGAACAACGGGGCGTTGAGGGCTTCGCGGACCACGGCAACGCCGGTGGCCTCGTCACCCGTCAAGCCGAGGTTCCCGATCAGAGCCGTACCGGCTTGAACGAGAGCCGATCCGCCACCGGGGACGATGCCCTCGGAAACTGCTGCCTTGGCTGCGTTGACCGCATCCTCGACGCGGAACTTGCGTTCCTTCAGATCGGTTTCGGTGGCTGCGCCGACCTTGATGACGGCCACGCCGCCGGACAGCTTCGCCAGACGCTCTTCGAGCTTCTCGCGGTCCCAATCCGAATCGGTGTTCTCGATCTCGCGACGCAGCTGCGCAACGCGGGTCGCGATGTCGTCAGCGGTGCCTGCACCGTCGACGATGACCGTCTCGTCCTTGGTGACGACAACGCGGCGAGCGCTGCCGAGCAGCTCGAGGCCGGCTTCCTTGAGCGAGAGGCCGACGTCGGTGTTGATGACGGTGCCTGCCGTGACGACTGCGAGGTCGTCGAGGAATGCCTTGCGACGATCACCGAAGAACGGCGCCTTGACGGCGACGGCCTTGATGGTCTTGCGGATGGAGTTGACCACGAGGGTGGAGAGAACTTCACCCTCGACGTCCTCGGCGATGATCAAGAGCGGCTTGCCGGATTCGGCAACCTTCTCGAGCAGCGGAAGGAAGTCGGGAAGTGAGCTGATCTTCTCGCGGAAGAGCAGGATCAGCGCGTCTTCGTAGACGGCCTTCTGCGCATCGATGTCGGTGACGAAGTAGGGCGAGAGGTAGCCCTTGTCGAACTGAACACCTTCGGTGACAACGAGTTCGGTTGCAACGGTGGAGGATTCCTCGACCGTCACGACGCCGTCGGTTCCGACACGGGTGAGTGCCTCGCCGACGAGCTTGCCGATCTCTTCGTCACGCGAGGAGACGGTGGCGACCTGAGCGATCGACTTCTCGCCCTCGACGGGGGTGGCTGCGGCGAGCAGTTCCTCGACGACCTTGTCGGCTGCGGCGTTGATGCCGACGCCGAGAGCCATCGGGTTCGCGCCCGCTGCGATGTTCTTGAGTCCGCCGCGGACGATGGCCTGGGCCAGAACGGTCGCGGTGGTGGTGCCGTCGCCGGCAACATCGTTGGTCTTGGTGGCGACGCTCTTGACGAGCTGTGCGCCGAGGTTCTCGAAGGGATCTTCGAGCTCGATCTCACGGGCGATGCTCACACCGTCGTTGGTGACGGTGGGGCCGCCGAATGCCTTGGCGAGCACGACGTGGCGTCCACGCGGGCCCAAGGTCACCTTGACGGCGTCGGCAAGCTTGTCGACTCCGGCTTCGAGAGCGCGGCGTGCGGTCTCGTTGAACGCAATTTGCTTGGACATCTGTTCTGTCAGCTCCTGAATCTTCGGGGCGTGAACGCATTCCGCCCCGGGATCCTGTGTGGACTCCGGGGCGGATCACGTGTGTCTTACTTGGAGACGACAGCCAGCACGTCGCGTGCCGACAGGATCAGGTATTCCTGGCCGGCGTACTTGATCTCGGTTCCGCCGTACTTGGAGTAGATGACCGTGTCACCCTCCTTGACGTCGACCGGGATGCGGTTGCCCTGCTCGTTGACGCGGCCTTCGCCGACTGCAACGACGGTGCCCTCCTGGGGCTTTTCCTTGGCTGTGTCAGGAATGACCAGGCCGGAAGCCGTCGTCGTTTCAGCCTCGTTGGCCTGGACGAGGATCTTGTCCTCGAGCGGCTTGATGTTGACGCTCGCCACGATGAGCCCTCCACTTTGGGGTATGTGCGTCCGAGGCGATCCTCGGACAGCTGTTTGGGTATGCCGTTTACGGCGCGTCACTGCAGTCCCGTCGTCGCGGGTGCCGGAACTCGATCAGCGCCAATTGGCACTCTATACGTGAGAGTGCCAACCCTCAAGGACTGGGCGCATTTTTCTCTTCGTCCAGAGCGAAACAGGACAGCCGTCCACCACGTTCACCTATTGTTCACTTCGTGACGAACATCAATCGCCGTAGTTTTCTGACCTTCGCCGGACTCGGCGCCGTCGGCGCGGTCAGCCTTGGCAAGCCGTGGGGCCTGCAATATGCAGGCGCGTCGACCATTCCGACGTCAGGTCCTGGCACCACTCTCGAGTCCGTGTCCACCCCCGTCAGCAGCAACGGCTACACCAAGCTCACCGCCGGACCCGGTTGGGCGAACATCGTGCGCAGCGAGTTGGCCGAGCCGAAGTCGGGACGCGAGGACCGACGCACCGCACTCGCCTCACTCGTGCAGCTGACCGACGTCCACATCGTCGACGCCCAGTCCCCCATGCGATTCGAGTACGTCCACCAGATCACCGGCTCGGCGTTCCGCCCCCAGGAGACCCTGACGGCGCACGGGCTGATTTCACTTGTCCGCCGGGTCAATTCGATCGGCAGTGGCCCGCACACGTCGCGACCCTTCGATGCCGTCGTCACCACCGGCGACAACACGGACAACAAGGAATTCGCCGAACTCGACTGGTTCCTCACCTCACTCAACGGCGGAACCGTCGTCGCCAATACCGGTGCCAAGGACCGCTACGAGGGTGTACAGAACTCGGGTGCCGATCTCTACTGGAACCCCGAGTCACCGATGCTCGACATATTCAAGAAGGCCGGATTCCCGGAGATCCCCGATTTCTTCGGTGCCGCTTTCACGCCCGTGTCGAGCCCCGGCCTGAACACCCCTTGGTACTGCGTGTTCGGCAACCACGACGATTCGGTGTCCGGCACGGTGCCCAGCGGCATCCCGCCGCTCGAAGCGATGTACACGGGATCTCTCAAATTCGAGGTGCCTGGTTCACCGGAGCAGGCCAAGCAGATCGACGTCGCCACCAAGTTCGATCCCAGTGCGATACCCGGAATCCTGTCCGCCTTCACGACGCCGCCGCGCCAGGTCACCCCCGACCCGTCGCGCGCGCCGTTCACACCGCGACAGTTCATCGCCGCACATCTTGATCCCGCGCACACCGGTCCCGGTCCCGTCGGACACGGTTTCGCCCCCGACGCCGGCGACACCGGTATCGGTTACTACTCGTTCGAGATCGCACCGGGCGTCGTCGGCATCAGCATGGACTCCACCAACCGCGCGGGCCTCGTCGACGGTTCGCTGGGCGCCGCTCAGTTCCAGTGGATCGAGAACACCCTGCGCGCCGGCAGCAGCACCTACTACGACGCCGCGGGCTCTCGCGTCACCGAGTCGCGAGGTGACACGTATTTCGTGCTGTTCAGTCACCACACGAGCGACACGATGGACAATCTCATTCCCGACCCCGAGAACGTCCTCGAGCCACGCCTGCGCGGTTCACAGCTTCTCGACTTGCTGCATCGTTTCCCGAACGTACTTGCCTGGGTCAACGGACACACCCACGAGAACAAGATCACCCCGTGGCCCGGCGCGACCCCCGAGCAGGGCTTCTGGGAGATCAACACCGCCTCTCACATCGACTACCCGCAACTCGGACGCATCATCGAGATCGCGGACAACCATGACGGAACGGTGTCGTTGCTTGCGACGCTCTTCGAGGCGGAGAGTCCCAATTCCGTCGACTACAGCGACAAGTCGGCAGCCGGGCTCGCCTCGCTGTACCGCGAACTGTCGTTCAACGACATCCACCGCGACCCGAAGCTGACGGGTACCGGCGTCGACCAGAACGTCGAATTGTTGGTTCACACCGGACGATGACTCCGATTGCCGCAGTGTCCTAGGTGATTTCAGGTCCGCTCGAAGGCGAGCGGTGCGATTTCGCCCACGACACTGCGGCAACGACGAATCGAACACCGAATCCGATCAACACCAGATTGCAGACGATCTGAAGGCTCACGAGCCCCCGGGCAAGGTCCGTCTGCGCGGCGATGTCACCGAATCCGACTGTCGAGAAGACGGACAACGAAAAGTACAGCGCCGCCATACGCGACAGCGGTTCGGTGAAACTGCCAGGGCTTGCATGCTCGACCGAAAAATAAGTGATGGACACCAACAACAAGTACGTCGGCATCACCACCGCCACAGCTTCGACCGCCTGCAGAGATGGCACATCGGAACGCAGAATTCGCCACACCTGCCAGGTGGTCACGGCAAGTACCGCGGCGCCTCCACCGATCAAGAGGAAGATTGCACTGGCGGTATGTACATCGATCCACGGCAGAAAGAAATACGCGCATCCGAAGGCGATCACCGTCAGCGTGGGTCGAAGCACTGCACCACGGATCAGCGCGCGTCGTCGTTCCCGGTCGATGTGGGGAGAATCGCCTTTTTTCCGCATGAATCAATGATCGACAATTTCGCAGGTAAAACCACCCTTTCGGTCCGAAAAGGACGTCACGGAGACGAAAAGCACTGAGCAATCCTCACGAACCTTCTGTAACGTTCATATAACGGCGGTCGATTGAACATTGACCGGTATTGACTGTGAGGAGGTGTGCGATGAGTTGTTCACTGGGAATTTCCACTGGATCTTCCGGTGTCTATTCAGCACTCGTCGACACCGATACCAGCACAAACGCGCCAGGCGCCGTGCCTGCCGAGACTCGCTTCGTCTCGGCGGATCAGGCCAATTCCAACGTCGGTGACCTTGTCAGAGCATCCATCAAGCTGATGACGACGCAGGTAACGGACGGATCTGAAGCGCCGCGCTCGATCGGTGTCAGCTATCGCACGGACGATCAACTCGCGAGCATCAGGTCATCTCTTTCGCGCTCGCCGAAGCAGGTCCGTGCAATCCCCGAACCTGCCGCCGTACACGCGTATCTCGCCGAGACAGGGAAAACCGAGCGGTACGACACGACAGCTCAGGTGGACGTCGGTGATCAAGGTCTGACGGTGTCCGTCGTCGACCACACCGGGGAAGTTCTGCACTCCGACCGTATCGACGCCCTCGCAGGGGCCGGAATCGACCGGGCATTGGTCGACTTCGTGACCGAGAAGGCGCCAGGGCACTTGCGCCGGTACACCGACGCGGAACTTCTTGCCGCCCGGTGCCATGTCGCCAAAGAGCAACTGTCCACGTCCACCAAGGTGACCGTCGACCTTCCGATCGACGCGATGGCGATCACGCGCGACGAGTTCGAGGCCATCATCGCCCCGGATATCGAGCGCGCCGTCACCTTCATCCGTGAAGTCGTGAAGGGCTCACCGCGGCCCGTCGGTGCCGTTGTACTCATCGGCGGTGGCGCACACATTCCGGCCGTGCGGTCCGCCGTCGCCGCTGCCGTCGACGTCCCCATGGTCGAGATCGTCGAGCCCGAGACTGCGGCAACCAAAGGTGCTGCACTCCTGGCAGATTCGATCACCGCAATTCGTTTCCCGCTGCTGGGCTCCGGAAGTGACCAGCGCTCCGGATCCACCGCCAAGGTATCGGGAGCGTTGATCGGTGCGCTCGTGGTCGGCGGACTGGTACTCGGTTACGGCGCAAAGGAATTGGTGCCGACCGACGACACCGCGGTCTCGCCCGTCGGAACCGGGTCGACCACGACGACGGTGAGCCCCGAAGCGACACCGAGCACCGGATCGACGATCATTCCGTCTCATGATCCTCTGCCTTCGGTAGCCGGCAGCACGTATCCTCGGTACGGGTATCCCACCACCCCGTTCGACTCGCAGCCTTACGACACGCACTCGTACACAACGCATCAGTACACACTTCCGCCTGCGCCGATCCCGGACACCTCGACGACAACCACGCCGCCGACCACGACAACGACCACTCCGAATTGGCCGACCATTCCCGGAATCACACTGCCCGATCCACCGGCGTGGTGGCCGACGCTGCCGGACACCGAGGCGACGCCCCCGGTCGATCCGACCGAGGCAAACCCCGGCGGCGGTCTCGGCCCGGGTGAGAGCGGCGGCGAGAACCCGACGACGCCGGAGACTCCTGGATCCGGTTCCACCGAAACCGAAATCACTACCCCTGGTGGTGGTGATCCGACGACGAAGCCCGGTGAACCGAATACCTCGATGCCCGAAAACGGTCCCGCGACCACACCGGATCGGGAACCCGCCCCGGTCGGCTGATTCTCAGTCGGCCGATTTTCAGTGCATCAACTGGCTGACCGAGACCGACAGCCCCGGGTCCGTCGCAACACTCAATTCCGAAGGGCCTGCGCCGTTTCCGATCAGGTGAGCGGCCAACGATGCGATCATCACGCCGTTGTCCGTGCACAGTCGAGGTTTCGGAATGCGCAACGTGATGCCCGCTTCGGCGCAGCGCTGCTCGGCGAGTGAGCGGATACGCGAATTGGCCGTGGCGCCGCCGCCGAGAACCAACGTGTCGACCCCGACGTCCTTGGCTGCACGCACTGCCTTCATCGTCAGGACGTCTGCAACCGCTTCCTGGAACGAGGCAGCGATGTCCGGGATCGAAAAGGTCTCGCCTGCGCGCTCTTTCGATTCGACATAGCGCGCGACGGACGTCTTGAGTCCCGAGAACGAGAAGTCGTGCCGCGAATCGCGCGGCCCCGTCATGCCGCGAGGGAAGGCGATTGCGTTCCGATCTCCCTCTTGCGCAGCAGCATCGAGTGCCGGTCCACCGGGAAAGCCGAGTCCGAGCAGTCTGGCCACCTTGTCGAAGGCCTCACCGGCGGCGTCGTCGACAGTCGTGCCCAGTTCGACAATGGGCTTGCCCAGATCTTCGACGTGAAGCAGGTGTGTGTGACCGCCGGAGACCAACAATGCGACGCACGAGGGCAACGGACCGTGCTCGAGAGTGTCCACCGAGACGTGACCGCCGAGATGATTGACCGCATAGAACGGGATGTTCCATGCTGCCGCATAGGCTTTCGCTGCGGCTACACCGACCAGCAGCGCGCCGGCCAGGCCGGGTCCGATGGTGACGGCCAGCGCGTCGGGCTTCTCGATACCGGCGGCAGCAAGGGCACGGCGCATCGTCGGCACGATCGCCTCGAGGTGAGCCCGCGAGGCCACTTCGGGAACCACTCCCCCGTACCTGGCGTGCTGATCCACGCTCGATGCCACCTCGTCGGCCAACAATTCGCAAGTTCCGTCACCGTTCCAGCGGACGATACCGACACCTGTTTCGTCGCAAGAACTTTCGACACCCATGACGATCATGCTTGCTGCTCCTCAATTTCGCGGACACCGAGCACGGCAGGCCGTCTCATCGTGTACGCATCTGCCCCACTGGGCTGGTAGTACTTCTTTCGTGTTCCGACGATCTCGAATCCTTCGCGCCGGTACAGCGCGATGGCAGGTTCGTTGTCGGTGCGCACTTCCAGGAACACCGGGCACTGCCGTGAATCCGCCAGAGTCAGAAGCGCATCGAGCAACGCGCCGCCGATTCCGAGTCGCTGAGCCGAGGGATCTGTACCGATGGTGTGAACCTCGGCCTCCATGTTCGGCGACGCCCCCAACAATGCGACTCCGGCGTAGCCGAGGACGTGACCGTCAGGCTCCCGGGCAACGAAGTAATGATTATGTGCGCCTGCAAGTTCCGAGACGAACGCTTGTGCGCTCCAGGGTCCGTCGCCTGCGAACAACGCGCGCTCCAACTCCGCGCACCGTTCGGCGTCATCGACGTTCATCGGCTCGATGCTGTACTTCATCTGCTCTGTCTCACTTGCCACGTTCTGCAAGGGTCTTCGCGTCCGGGCGTCGGAGGTACAGCGGCTCCAGCGGGGCCGGAACCGAGCCGGCCAGGATCTCGCGAGCAGCGACTGTCACCAACCCGGCCGGTGAAGGTGTCTCCGCCGGGTCGACGGGTAGATCGAAGAAGTCCACGTGCGAAGCGGATCCGGCAATCAGCGTCGAAGGCGCAGGATCGACGTCGCCGGCGGAATTCACAGCCGGTCCTTCGACGCGCACTCCGCCGTCATAGCGCGCCCAGTAGATCTCGCGACGCCTCGCGTCAGTCACGACGAGCAGGCTCTGTGTGGTCGGTACCGCAGCCGCGATCGCATCGAGGCTGCACACGCCGTACACGGGAACACCGAGTGCGTCACCGAAGGCAGCGCCCGTCGCCATGCCGACACGCAGTCCGGTGTACGGCCCTGGCCCGACACCCACGACGACGGCGTTCAAGTCGGCCGGTGTGAGCCCTGCCTCGGCGAGGCATTCGAGGACGTGAGGGGTCAAGACCTCGGCGTGCGCACGAGGATTGACCGTGACACGCACGGCAAGCGTCTCCACTGTGTCCGGTGACTCTGCGTCCGGTGCCACTGGGTCCGGCGACGAAGCCGACAGGGAGACGACTCCGGCAGTGACTGCCGGAGTGGAGGTGTCAATTGCGAGAACAAGCACGATTTCTCAGGGTACCCGCACGTGAAGAACTACTTCCGGCCCGGGAGGGTCACGACGTCTGTGACACCAAACTCCGTTTCACGACGTCTGTGACACCAAACTCCGTTTCACGACGTCCAGGACCAACTCGCAGTCCGCACATCCGATTCGGGTTCCCGATGAAGCTGCACTCGCAGGTGCCGTTCGACGAGCCTTTCCACGACGTCACCACCCCATTCGACCACCACCACTGCATCGGTGAGGTCGGTGTCGAGGTCGAGGGCATCGAGTTCGTCGAGCGCATGCGGTCCGCTGTCTCCCAGCCGGTATGCGTCGACGTGGATCATGCCGACGGGAACTCCGCCGCCGGGGCGGGTGCCCGGACGATGCTCACGAGCGATGACGAACGTCGGGGACGTCACCCGGCCCTGCACCCCGAGCCCGGCGCCGATTCCGCGCGTCAACGCGGTCTTGCCTGCCCCGAGTGGACCGTCCAGCACCACCAGGTCGCCGGCAACAAGTCCCGCCGCCAAGCGTCGGCCGAAAGCCTCGGTATCCTCGGCCGTTTCCAACGTGATCTGTCCGGACACGGGAAGTCCCGTGGAGTTCTCAGCCGACATCGGACCGCTCTTCTACCTGCGCTCGCTGCACCAACTTGTCGATTGCGTCCGTCACGATCGCCGGGAACTCGAGCTGCACCAGATGGCCGGCCCCGTGAACTCGCACGAGTTCGGACTCGGGGAGATCGGCAGCGAGACGCTTGGAGCTGATGAACGGAATCATCATGTCTTGATCGCCGCAGATCACGACTGCCGGTGTGTGCGCGAGGACCTCGAGAGAAGCGGACTCGTCGTGCAGTTCCAACGTCCGCAGGAAATTGACGATGGTCACAACCGAGGTCCGGTCGAGCATGCCGTCCGAGAGTTCATGCAGCCGTGGGCTGACATCGGTGCCGTACGAGGCCGCACGCAGGATCGGCGTGATCAATACTCGCGCAGCGCCCCGGGCATGCTGAACTACTCCTGGTGAGGTGCGCACTGCCAACCGGAATCCGTCGATGATCGGATTCTGCAGATTGCGGGTCAGGCCGGTCTCCGCCAGGCCTGCCGCCGTCGTCGCGACCAGCCCCACGCCGATGACTCGGCCCTCGAACCATTCGGGTCGCTGACCGGCGAGCGCGAGTACCGTCATGCCGCCCATCGAGTGACCGACCAGAACTATCGGTCCCTTGGGTACCTTGGCCTCGACGACGGTCGCGAGGTCGCGGCCGAGCTGAGAAACCGTACAACTCTTCGAACGCGGCATGCCCGAGTCTCCGTGTCCGCGCTGGTCGTAGAACACCATGCGAACCTTGTTGCCCCATCGCTCTTCGAGCTGGCGGCGCTGGAAATGCCAGGACAGCGCACTCAGGCAGTATCCGTGCACGAAAACGACTGTCAGCGGAGCGTCGTCCGGTCCCACTTCGCGAACTGCCAGCTCGACACCGTCCTCGGTGCGCACCGTGCTCTTGCGGTCGCGCGTCATGAGGTCGAAGTCCTCGTCCGCGTAGATTTCCCGGCCCGGACGCGTCGCGGTCTTGAATGCGTTCACGCCGGCCATCGAGCCGAGCGCCACGGCGCTGAGCAGGCCACCGAGAATGCTCATCTTTCCTGCAGTCTTCATGACGTCTCTCCCCCGATGTACGTACGCACAGTGCGTCCACGTATCCCGGTCACGACCTCGTAATGAATGGTGTCGAGTACGTCGGCCCAGGCCTGCGCGTTGGGTTCGCCGTGATCGCCGTTGCCGAAGAAGATCGCGGTGTCGCCTTCGCGAACTCCGTCACCGTCCGGACCCAGGTCCACCAATACCTGGTCCATGCAGATTCGCCCGACAGCCTGGCGACGCTTACCGCCCAACTGCACTTCGAACTTGCCACTCAGTGAGCGAGACAAACCGTCGGCGTAGCCGACGGGAAGCAGCGCAAGAGTGGTGTCGTGCGGTGCGACCCACTGATGCCCGTAGGAGACGCCCTCTCCGGCGGCTACCTTCTTCACCAGAATCACCTTCGCTCGCAGCGTCATCGCCGGTCGTAAACCGAAATCTCCGAGTTCGGGCACCGGAGACAATCCATATATCGCGATTCCGGGCCGAACCATGTCAAACCGCAGGTCAGGACGGGTGACTGTAGCAGCGGAGTTGGAAAGATGAACAACTTCGGGGTCGAATCCGCGAGCGCGGACGTCGGCAACCGCGTCGATCAAACGCTGCTTCTGCATGTCGATGACGTCGTGATGCGGTTCGTCCGAGTGCGCGAGGTGAGAGAACACTCCGCGCAGCCTGATCGTGCCCTCGTCCCGCGCAGTGGCGAGGTCGTCGAGCATCTGCGGCCACTCGGTTCTCGATACGCCGTTGCGATTGAGACCGGTGTCCACCTTGAGCGTCACCATCGCCTTTTGTCCCAGAACCCGTGCCGCGTCGACGACAGCGGCCAGGTGTCGCGGGGAGGACACGCCGATCTCGACGTCCGATCGGATCGCCGAGGCGAAATCGGCGTCGACGCCGTGCAGCCAGGCAAGAACGGGAGCGGTGATGCCTGCCTCGCGAAGGACCAGTGCCTCCGCGATGGTGGTGACGCCGAGTTCCCGGGCTCCCGCCGAGAGCGCCGTCCGCGCCACCGCAACTGCGCCGTGGTTGTATCCGTCCGCCTTGATGACCGCCATCAACGCTGCATCCCCGGCAAATTCACGCAGAACACGCACGTTGTGCGCGATCGCGTCCAGATCGACGACTGCCTCCGTCTGCGGCCCTACTGCGTCGTCGAGTCGGCTCGCCTTCCCCTCCGCAGGCTCCTTCGGTGCTCTTCCCTGGGCAAGCGTCATGGCGACAATCCTGCCACCCACGCAGAATCGGACACGTGTTCGGGTTTGAACACCCTCAATCGAGGGCAAAAGAGCGAAGCACACGCACCGATTCCCGCAGACCTCCCAGCAGGGGTGAAGCCGAAATCGGTGCTCCGGCGACATCCCTCTGACCGCCGGCAGCGGCGATGTTCGCAGCCAACGCGTGAGCCCGCGCCCCGACGGCCCCGGCTTCGAGAGGGCTAAGACCCGACGCCAGCAACGCACCGATCACACCGGAGAGGATGTCACCCGAGCCTGCCGTCGATGCCCAGGAGCCGCCGGCGTCGTTGACCAGCACCTCACCGCCGGGATCAGAGATCACCGTCGTATGGCCCTTCAACAGGACCGTGACTCCGAGGCGTGCGGCAAGAGCACGCGTGGCCGCGATCCTGTCGTCGCCAAGAGTTGTGAATCGAGCGAACTCGCCGGCGTGGGGCGTCAACAGTGTCGGCGCGGTCCGGGCTGCGACAAGTTCGGGACGCTGAGCGAGGAGGGTAAGCCCGTCCGCATCGACAACAACGGGTACATCAGTAGCCAGCACCGACGCCAGAAGTCGCGCGGCGTCGTCGTCGGTACCCATACCGGGGCCGACCACCCACGCCTGAACTCGCCCGGCGGCTCGGAACGTCTCACTCGCAATCACCTCCGGGAACCGGGCGAGCACCTCGGTGGCGCCGTGCCCGGCGTAGCGGACCAGGCCGGCGGTCGCGGTAACCGCGGCACCGGTACAGAGCACGCCCGCGCCGGGATACTGCTCACTTCCCGCAACGATGCCCACCACACCCTGCGAATACTTGTCGTCCTCCGGACCGGGCACCGGCCACAGCGCACCGACCTCCGCCGGATCGAGCGAACCGAACTCGGGTTCGCCGACGCTCAATCCGATGTCCACGAGTTCGACACGACCACACAGCGGAGCCGCGAGTACGTGTACCGGCTTGAGCGCACCGAATGTGACCGTCACATCAGCAGTCACCGACGGGCCGTCCACTGCGCCGGTGTTCGCGTCGACGCCGCTCGGAAGATCGACCGCCACGATCGGTGCATCCACCTGGCCGACGAGATCGGCCGCGTCAGGCCGTAGACCGCCGTGCCCGGAAATCCCGACGATGCCGTCGATCACCAGATCCGGCGACCCGACTTCGGCGGCGACTCGGCCGCCGGCCTTCAAGAGAGCATCGAGGCCCGCCCGATGAGCGCGCGCCGGATCGAGCAACACGGCCCGCACGCTCACACCTCGTTCGCGGAGCAACGCACCGGCCCACAGGGCATCACCGCCGTTGTCGCCCGTACCGACCAGCAGCGTCACCGACCGATGCGCGACCGACCCTGTACGGGAACGCAATTCGTCCGCGACTACTCGCGCAAGACCGTACGCCGCTCGACGCATCAGCACCCCGTCGGGCAGCTTGTCGAGCAGCGGCGCCTCAGCTGCTCGCACCTGATCGGCTGTGTAGTACCCACGCATGTCGGAACCCTTCAGTTGCCGTCGCTACCCTCGAAACCATGAAATCACGTCTTCGCCCGGCAATCGCGGGTCTCGTGCTCGCTCTCGGTCTGGTCGGGTGCAGTTCCGGCACCGACTCCACACCACCGGCTCCGGAAACGACGGCCAGCGGACCCGTGGTGACCATCTCCGGGATGGCGTACTCCCCCGCGTCCATCACCGTGAATGTCGGCGAGCCGGTCACGTGGGTGTTCGACGACAACGGAATGGCCCACGACGTCAACGGCCTCGGGGACGCCAAGGGCAAACTCCGCAGTCCGCTCAAGAAATCGGGAACCTACACCTACACGTTCACCGAACCCGGAACCTACGACTACACCTGCACACCGCATCCCGAGATGCGCGGAACCGTCGTCGTCGAGACGCCGTAACGCGCTCGGGCCCCACAGTCTTGCGACTGCGGGGCCCGATTTTCTAGCGAAAGCTACTCGACCGTAACCGATTTCGCCAGGTTACGCGGCTTGTCGACGTCATAGCCACGCGCCGCGGCAACCTCGGCCGCAAAGATCTGCAACGGAACCGTGGACAGCAACGGCTGCAGCAGAGTCGGTGACGCCGGAATCTCGATCAGGTGATCCGCGTGCGCCGCGGCGACGGTGTCGCCTTCCTCAGCGATGACGATAGTCGTCGCCCCGCGCGCCTTGATCTCCTGAATGTTGGACACCAACTTCGAGTGCAGGACAGCGCGGCCCTGCGGCGACGGCATGACGATGATGACCGGAAGGTCCTCCTCGATCAAGGCGATCGGGCCGTGCTTGAGCTCACCGGCGGCAAAGCCCTCGGCGTGCATGTACGCGAGCTCCTTGAGCTTGAGCGCACCCTCGAGCGCCACCGGGTAGCCGACGTGACGCCCCAGGAACAGCACGGTCGACGCGTGCGCGAACTGGCGCGCCAACGCGCGCACCGGTTCTGCCGTCTCGAGTACCTTGCTGACCAATGCGGGCATCGCTTCGAGGTCGGCGTACTCGCGGGCGACCTCGTCCGGATACTTGGTTCCGCGAGCCTGCGCCAAAGCCAAACCGACGAGGTAGTTCGCGGTCACCTGCGCCAGGAACGCCTTGGTGGACGCGACCGCGATTTCCGGTCCTGCCCGGGTGTAGAGGACTGCGTCGGCTTCACGCGGGATCTGTGCACCGTTGGTGTTGCAGATCGCCAGGACGCGCGCCTTCTGGTCCTTGGCGTGCTTGACAGCCTCGAGCGTATCGGCCGTTTCCCCCGACTGCGAGATTGCGACAACAAGCGTCGAGCGATCGAGAACCGGGTCGCGGTAACGGAATTCGCTGGCGAGTTCGACCTCGACAGGTAGACGCGTCCAATGCTCGATCGCGTACTTCGCCAACAGACCGGAGTGGTAAGCGCTACCGCAAGCGACAACGAACACCTTGTCGACGTCGCGCAGTTCCTGATCGGACAACCGCTGCTCGTCGAGGACGATCTTCCCGTTCTCGAAGTGGCCGAGGAGCGTGTCGGCGACAGCAGTCGGCTGCTCTTCGATCTCCTTGAGCATGAAGTAATCGTGACCACCCTTTTCGGCGGCCGCGAGATCCCAGTCGATGCGGAACGGGCGTCCTTCTGCCTCGTTACCCGCGAAGTCGGAGATCCGGTAGCTGTCGGCAGTGATCACCACTGCCTGATCCTGTCCGAGTTCAACCGCATCGCGTGTGTGCTCGATGAATGCAGCGACGTCGGAGCCGAGGAACATCTCGCCCTCACCGACACCGACTACGAGCGGTGTCGAGCGGCGCGCGGCGACAATCGTGTCCGCATGATCAGCGTGCGTGAAGACGAGCGTGAACGCACCTTCCAACCGACGAACCACCGACAGCGCACTCTCGATGAAATCACCTGCCGTCGGCCCCTGGGCGTACGCCCGGGCGACGAGGTGAACCGCGACCTCGGAATCCGTGTCGCTCTGCAGTTCGACGCCTGCAGCCTCGAGCTCCGCACGCAGCGGGGCAAAATTCTCGATGATTCCGTTGTGAACGACAGCCAGCTTGCCCGAGGCATCACGATGCGGGTGCGCATTGCGGTCCGTCGGACGCCCATGCGTCGCCCAACGGGTATGGCCCATACCGGACGTACCGACGAAGTGATCCGCACCGTACTCGCCGAGCTCCGCCTCGAGGTTGGCCAACTTACCGGCCTTACGCTCGATCTCGACCCCACCGGTTCCGTCGAGAATCGCGATTCCCGACGAGTCGTACCCGCGATACTCCATTCGTCGCAAAGCCTCCACCACAACGCCCAGAGCTGGGCGGTGGCCGACGTATCCCACGATTCCGCACATGGTGACTCAGGGTACTTGGACATCGGCGGTGGGCGCATTTTGCGGTTCCCGCACCTGGTTGCAGCGTCCGCTCCGCATACACGAGGCGGCTCATCGGATAACGTCTTCAACCGTGGCACCGAAACTGAAGACACTGACCCGTGAGCTGTCCAAGCGCGGCCCGCACCGAGTTCTCCGCGGCAACCTCGCCCTCGCCGGACAGCCGGGTGTCGTGTACACGCCGGAAACCGGTTTCAATCTCCCCGCCGTTGCCTTCGCGCACGGGTGGATGGTCGGGTCCCACAAGTACGAGCAGACACTCCAGCACCTCGCTTCCTGGGGAATTGTCGCAGCGGCGCCCGACAGCGAACGCGGTCCGGTCCCGTCACATCTCGGATTGGCTGCAGATCTTCGAGCGACGCTCGACATCTGCGTCGGCGTGCGACTCGGCCCCGGACAGATCAGCGTCCAACCCGATCGGGTCGCCTTTGCCGGTCACGGCATGGGTGCGGGCGCTGCGGTACTGGCCGCAGCGCAGCGCGGGGATGTCGGTGCGGTAGCCGCACTGTTCCCGGCCCCGACAGCACCCAAGGCGGAGAACTACGCGTCGAAGATCACAGCGCCCGGATTGATCCTCGCCGGCGAAGACGACGTCGAGTCCTTGACCAGCAATGCCCGGCCGCTGAGCGTGGAGTGGGGCGGTCCTGTCATCGCACGTACCGTGAATGACGCCCAAGACGCCGGACTGATCGAAGGCCGCCGACTCCTCGGCGCCCTGGGCCTCGGTGGATCCGAGCGCAAGACACAGGCCGCCACACGGTGCCTGCTCACGGGCTTCCTGTTGTTCCATCTGACCGGCGACAAGAAGTACAAGGATTTTGCTGATCCCGACGTCGAGATTCCGCACACGGCGCCGTTGCTGCCGGTCGAACCTCACTCCGACGCGCGGGCCAGCCAGCTGTTGCGTAAGTAGGAGTCCGTACTCGCCACCGACTCCGGCGGCGAGCACGGCGGCGTCGGCGTCGGCTCTGACGCGGATCGCAGATACGGGCCGGCTCTCACGGTCCCATCCGTGTCATTCTCGGCGGATGTCGTTTCGGACGGCGGCTCCTGGCGCGATTCCGCGCTCGCTGCGGCCACTCTGCGCTCACGGAAGTCGTCGAGTTGAGAATCGAGGGTTCGACGGATCGCTTCGAACGGCGCGTGAACGGACTTCACAGCGGACCAGCTCCGGCCAACTCAGCGCCCGTCTCTCCGTCGGGAGCCACGATCGACTCGTCGGGGACTGTGGAAGGCGGCTCCGGGTCCGGCGCGGGCGAGACTTCGGCGGTGGTTTCGACCGGCACCTCGTGCTCGCGAATCTCAGGGTCGGGAGTTTCGGGCTGGAGTGTCGCAGGCTGGGACGCTTCTTGCGGGCGCGCCTCGTGCAGCGACATCTCCGGATCGGCATCGAGCACTATTCTCGGCCAACCATTTTCGCTCAACTCCAGGGTGGCCGACACAGAGTTCCCGTCAGCACCTGCAACATCCAGACTCACCCCACGACCGTCGGACGCAATCGAGAAGCCCCAAGTGTTGCCGCCGATCGAGAAAGAGACAGGAGCGGCGGCGACACCGGATGCACTCGGCTCGGCGATCGGAAAGGTTGACGTGAACGCGTCTGTCACCCACTGGGTCGCGGCGTCAAAAGCATGACCAACCGCGCTCGCGCACTCCGCACACGCCCTGTCGAATTCATCGCGAGTACCGAGATACGCCGAACGAAAAACCGTGTCCAGCCATGGCGCCGCACCACGACCGGTGGAAGCGACGTGAGTCAGCTGGTCGATCTCCCCCGCACCCAGACCGCCGATCGTCGCCCGGTCGAGGCTTGCCACCTTGAAAGCCTTGTCTGCCAAAGCCGTTCGAACCGTCCGCGCGAACTCGTCGGCCAGCGTGATCAACAGTGGCGCCGAATCCGCATCGGACCGAGCTTCACGCCGCGCCGCGAAGGCCTGATCTACGACCGCACCCACGCCGGAAACATTCCACACTGCAGGAAGATTCTCCGCCAGGGTCGTCAGCATCGCGATCTCGGCGACCGAACCGTCCACCGCTGCGGCCATGTCCGACGCATCTCGCATTAGTGCCTCGAAATCGATACCAGCCTCTGCGCGATACGCATCCTCGTAGGACGTAAGCATCCGTTCTTCGAAGCCCAACCGAGAGGCCAGGTCGTGAAATCGATCGAAGAACTGCAGTCCCCTCGCACCAGCATCCAGGATTTCGTCAGGACGCACGCGTGAATCACGCAGTGCAAGAATATCTTCGACGCAATAGTAGCTGTTTGGTACTGCCTGTGCGGTACCGCTCGTCGGTCTCATGAGACCGACCCGCTGGAGTCTCGCAATCGCCGCGCACCCTGACCGTCCACCTCAGCGATCACCTCAGCCGAAGAGGAAAGCCGAGGCGCCAACGTATCGAGAAGATCGGCACGCCCCGTCAAGCGAGAATTCAGGACCGCCAATGCCGATGCCAACGCGGCTCCATGCTCGGCGTAATCACGGCCCGAAACGGCACCGCTGAATCGCAGACGCCTGATCGGGTCCGCAGAATCGCGCAGAGCCTGGGCCACCGACACCGCTTGGCGTGCCAATTCATCTGTTCCAGCGCGGTCGACATCCACGAGCGCCCCCAAGTTTCAGCGGAACCACTCGCACGTCGAGCGGCCTTTGACTCCTTGGACGCAGCAGGGCGCAATTACGTTCCCTCAAAACGCGAACGCGTAATGAGGGGCTAAACCGAACCGACGATCTCGGCCAACTCGTCGGCCAGCTTCTGCGCGAGCGGAAGTTCGGTGGCCTCGACCATGACGCGGACCAGTTGCTCTGTCCCGGACGGGCGCAGGAGCACGCGACCACCGTCACCGAGGACGCGCTCTGCGTCCGCGACTGCTGCGAGTACCGACGGCGATGCTGCGACTGTCGCCTTGTCCCCGACCTTCACGTTGATCAGAACCTGCGGAAGGGTTGTCATCGTTGCGGCCAGTGCGGATGCCGACTTACCCGTGCGAGCCATTCGTCCGAGCAGCCGGAGGCCGGTGAGAATCCCATCGCCCGTGGTGCCGAACGCCGGCAACACGACATGGCCTGACTGCTCGCCGCCGAGGCTGTATCCGCCCGCGCGCAGTTCCTCCAAAACGTAGCGGTCGCCTACGGCAGCAGTCACGATGTTGATACCGGCCTCGCGCATCGCGATGTGCAAACCGAGATTGCTCATGACAGTCGCGACGAGAGTGTTCTCGACCAACTCGCCGGCGTCGTTCATCGCGATCGCCAGAACTGCCATGATCGCGTCACCGTCGACCACCGCTCCGGTCTCGTCGACGGCCAGGCAACGGTCGGCGTCGCCGTCGTGCGCGAGGCCTAGGTCCGCCCCGTGATCGACCACGGCTTTCTGAAGATTCTCCAGGTGCGTCGATCCGCAGCCGTCGTTGATGTTGAGGCCGTCGGGCTCGGCGCTGATCGCGATGACGCGAGCGCCCGCTGCCGCGTAGGCAACCGGTGCGAGCGCGGAAGCAGCGCCGTTGGCGCAGTCGACCACAACGGTGAGTCCAGCGAGTGGCTCGCTCGCCGCGCTCGCCAGATGCGCAAGGTACAGCTGAGCGGCGTCGTCGACCGTACGGACGCGGCCGATCCCGGCACCTGTCGGTAGGACGGGCGGCGCAGTGCCGTCGAGTGCATCCTCGATCGCCACCTCGACAGCATCATCCAGCTTGTGTCCACCGGCTGCGAAAATCTTGATTCCGTTGTCCGGCATGGGATTATGCGATGCAGAGATCATGACACCGAGACTGGCGTCGAGCTTTGCCGTCAAGTATGCAACTGCCGGAGTCGGAAGAACACCCACGTCGAGCACGTCGACACCCGCGGAACTCAATCCTGCGGTCACCGCGGCTTGAAGCATCTCACCGCTTGCGCGAGGATCGCGGCCGATCACGGCGGTCGGACGTGCGTCCGAGGTGTCGGCTGTCAGTACGCTCGCCGCGGCAACTGCCAATCTCAATGCAAGATCTGCAGTCAGATCCGAATTGGCAAGTCCACGAACACCGTCAGTACCGAACAACCGACCCATAGAACGACTCCTGAATCCTGTGAACCTCGAGAAGGGAACTCGAGAAGGGAATTTCTCCGAGAAACACAAGAGCGAGCGTCCGGTAACGATGGACGCCCGCTCTTGTGGTGAACAGGTGCCGAAGCAGACCCGTCGGGTCAACCTCGGCAAAGCATCAGCGCTTGGAGTACTGCGATGCCTTACGGGCCTTCTTCAGGCCGTACTTCTTACGCTCGACCGCGCGGGCGTCACGCGTCAGGAAGCCTGCACGCTTGAGGGCCGGACGATCATCAGGGGTTACCTCGATGAGTGCGCGCGCGATAGCCAGACGCAGTGCGCCTGCCTGACCGGACGGGCCGCCACCGTGCAGCAGTGCAATGATGTCGAAAGACTCGGGACGCTCGACGAGCACCAGCGGAGCCTTGATCAGCTGCTGGTGAACCTTGTTGGGGAAGTAGTCCTCCAACGTACGACCGTTGAGCTTGAACTGACCGGTACCGGGAGCCATCCGGACGCGAACGACAGCCTCCTTGCGGCGACCGACGGTCTGGACCGGGCGATCGAGGACGATCGGTGCGAGCGTAGCTGCAGCAACCTCTTCGACGACCTCGACTGCGTCAGAGACAAGCTCTTCCACTGCTTCGATGTTCTCTTCGGACACGTTCTGCTCTTCCGGCGATGTCACTGTGCGACCTGCTTGATCTCGAACGGCACCGGCTGCTGCGCGGTGTGGGGGTGATTCGGGCCCGCGTAAACCTTGAGCTTGCTGCTCATTGCGCGGCCGAGCTTCGTCTTGGGGAGCATGCCGACAATGGCCTTCTCGACGAGACGATCGGGAGTCCTGTCGAGGACCTCACCGACAGTGCGGGACTTCAGGCCACCCGGGAATCCGGAGTGGTGGTAAACGTTCTTGCCCTGCAGCTTGTTGCCGCTGATGGCAACCTTCTCTGCGTTGATGATGACAACGAAGTCACCACCGTCGATGTGCGGCGCGTAGGTGGGCTTGTGCTTGCCACGCAGCAAGTTCGCTGCCTGAACGGCAAGACGGCCGAGCACCACGTCAGTGGCGTCGATGACGTGCCACGTGTGGGTCACATCTCCGGCCTTCGGGGTGTACGTAGACACAGATCTTCCTCGTCTTAATTCATTCCACTGCTGACCATGTGCGTATCGCGTAAACGATCCTCGGCGGCCAGTTGAGACCCGAGAACCGCCGGTCTCCACGCATTTCTGCCGGAGCCCTACGGCACGCCACCGATAGACGATACCGGTCTACCCGCTGCCAGGTCAAAGCGCAGCCATTCCTGCCAACAGCATCATCGTCCAGCACGGCGATGCGAGCGATCGACATGCGCCTGCCCCGGCAACCTGACGGTACCGGGGCAGGCGGGGTGTCATCACGGCATGGGATGTTGTCAGCGACCGAACCCGTTTGCCGCGATCCGATCAGCTTCCTGCATCTTCTCCGAGCCGCTCGCCGTCGCTCCGGCGATCTGCGCGAGAACCATGTTCAGTTCTTCGGAAGCCTGGGCCCAGCGACGCTGTGCGTCGTTCCACGCTTCGGAACCTGCCCCTTCCCAGCCTGCTTGCAGCTTGTCCACGACAACCTTGATGTCGCCCTGTTTGTCGTTGATCGCTTTGGCCTGCTGTTTCATCTGATCGGACAGCATTGCGAGGCCGCCGAAGTCGTACTTGATCCTGTCGGACATAACTGCTCCCGGTTCGGTGTGACTGGAGAGAACTTGTGAGAACTAACTTGTGAGAACTACTGGCTGAGGATTGCTTGATCGGACGATGAAGAGCTGGCGGTCAGGACATGTTCACCGTCGCGCCGCGAAGCGAGCTGACGTTGTCGTCTTCGGACGAGTCGAAGGTTCCCGCGGCCTGTTTGATCTGCTCGCAGATGTCGGTCAGAGCTGTGTCCAACTTCAGGGCCGCGCTGTTGTATCGCTCCATGATTCCTGCGTATTCGACCTGCGCCGCACCGTTCCACGAATTGTGCGAAGCGTCGGCCTCCGACCGAACAGCGTTGACCAGCCCCCTGATGTCACCGAGATGTCCGTCGATGGTCCCCGCCGAATCGATCAATTCAGCGGTAGTTGCGGTAAAGCCCATGTCGTCCCCCTGGATTCGGTGAGTACCGTTCGGTATCGGCGATCACACACAACGGGCTTTGTCCGTCGGATGTGCACCGGGGTCGAGCGGAACTCCCTGATGTGCGCTACACATACTTTGACGCGACCTTCGTGCCAACGGTTCCGGCCCGACCGAAGAATATTTTCAGAACCGACCGATCCGGTCACGGTGTGAATTCGACCGACTGCCACATCCGCAGGCAGTCCGCTTCGAGACTGCCCCACTCACCGACCAGATACTGGCAGCCGATACTCACTTGCCGTCCGTTGTCGACGTACACGTGCCAACGCACCTCGGAGAAATCGTCCGGAAACTCGACGTACACCACTGCCCGTTTTCCTGCGGCGTCGTCGAGCACAGCAAACTCTGCGAACCGCAATGGGTCCTCGAACGTCGAAAACTGCTGACGCAAAACAGCTTCGACGGAATCGAATCCCACACCTTCCGCAAGACGTTTCTCGATGACCACGATCTTGCGATCCGCACCCGAACCGGGTACCAAATCGGTACGCCCGCTCGAGGTCCCTCGCGACAGAAGCTTCCAATCGGAAGGCACTTCTGCCGCAACGCTTCCCACGTCCACACGAGTAAGTTCCGGCGTGGCCCCGGACTCGATCGACGAGATCGAAGTCTTCGGTGCAGGCGTTTCCTGCTCTTTCGACGCCTCCACGATCTCTACTTCGTCTTCCGCCGTGGCTGCGACCGACCCCGTCAACCGAGAATCGTTTCGATCGCGAGTGGACACCACGACCGTTCCTGCGACCGCACCGGCGACGGCGACCACCGCAAGCGCCGCCGCGAACCATCGACGGCCTCCGCGCCGCCCGCCGACGCGACGCGGCGAAGAGGCATTCGAGTCCAAGGAAGGAATCGACTTCGCGCCATCCGTATCGCCTACCCACCCGGCGCCAAAAGCCGAATTGTCGACGATTCGTCCCGAACTGTCCCGCGCGGTTGTCTGGCGAACGAGCGTCTGAGGATCCACCAGAGACGCAGCCACCCGGCTCTCGTCCAGAATTCGGATGCTCGCGTGGCCGTGAACATTCGTCGACCCCCGTTCGAGCGAAGCCGCAACAGCATGAGAGCTCGGCCCGACCAACACCACAGCGTCCCGAACCGATAGATCCCCGATTGCGGAAAACAACCCCGCAACGTCTGCGATCTCCGAACTTTGTGTTCCGTCGATTCGGAGTTCACCGTCGACCTCAGCGACAACAGAAGCGACCACCGTTCCGCCTCGCAGTTCGAGGACGACACACCGCGATCGCCAAGCCGTATGAGCCGACCTCGCCGCCGCGATCGACGTCGGAACGAGTACGACGTCGTGCGCCACTCGACGTGCGGCATCGAGCAATCGCCGCCTGCGTGGGGCACCCCAATCCGAGGGATGACTGAGATGAAGAATGTCTGCGTCGACGATTCCGCACCCGTCCATCGCACTGGAGATCAGCCTGGCCACCTCCAAGACTGTCGGGACAACCCGACCATCCACGTCGACATAATCGTCGTCGATGTAATCGATCGCATTCTTACCGGCCGCACCGGGGCCCGACGTCGGTTCGCGTCTGAGGTCTGCACTGCAACAGAATTCGCGTTGACCCGATACGACCCAGATATTCGATGCACCCCAATGTAACGAGACCGACACTGCGGACGGAGCGGTCACAGCGGTGGCATCCACGGAACTTGGACAAGTTGGGTTTGCGAGCGGGAAACGTAAACCCCACGGCCTTCCGGCATCGCCGACGCGCGGACAGTGCCGACGAGATTTCCCTCGTCACGACTTCCGCTCATGATCAATCCGGCCGGCGCCATGTCGCGAATTCTCGCAATGACCGGCTCGTACAGTGCTCTGGCCGCACCACCGGAACGGCGGGCAATAACCAGGTGCAAACCGATGTCCTTGGAGTGCGGAATGTATTCGAGCAACGGCGCCACCGGATTTCCACTCGGTGTGGCCACAAGGTCGTAGTCGTCGATCAGTACGTAAATCTCCGGCCCACTCCACCAAGATCGTTCCCGCAATTGCTGCTGCGTTGTTCCGGCGTTCGGCATTCTGGCAGCGACGATCCGAGCCAAGTCGACCATCAACTCACCGAAGGTCGTCGACGACGCCGAGTACCCGCCGAGGTGATTCCCTTCGACCACGCCCAGCAGGGAATGCCGATAGTCACCGATGATCAGCTTGGCCTGGGCCGGTGTGTTCGACGCGATGATCCCTTCGGCTATTCCACGCACGAGAGATGTCTTCCCACACGCGGTGTCGCCGAATATCAACAGGTGCGGGTGTTCTCGGAAGTCCATGTACACCGGGGCGAGGTCGGTCTCACCGAGCCCGATCGGCACGGTGAGGCACCGACCGTCGGCCGCACTCGGTGAGGGCCACCGGGTCCCGACAGCTTCGAGAAGTTCTGCCCGCGAGTAGGAATCCGGGAGCATCCGCACGGTGGGTGCCGGACGCGAATTCGACATGGCTGCAATACGTTCGACCGTCGCCACCACAGCCGTACTCGAGTTCTCACTACCCGGTAGGCCGTCGATTCGAGGTAGTCCGGTGAGAAGGTGGAGTCCGTCGCGAGTGATGCCACGACCCGGTCGACCTTCCGGCACCAGGCCGGCTTTCCGGCGACCCGCATCCGAATCTCCCGGATCACCCAATCGAAGTTCAATGCGAGTACCCAGTTGATCCTTGAGCGCCGGCCGGATCTCGGCCCACCTCGACGTCGTGACGATCACGTGTACACCGAAGGACAAACCTTGACCGGCGAGCGTGTTGATCTGGGGCTCGAGTGATTCGAAATCCGAACGAACGCTTGGCCAACCGTCGACGACGAGGAAGACGTCACCGTACGGGTCCTCTCGGAGTCCCGCAGCCTCACCTTCCCCGGCGGGATCAACTGTTCGCAATCTACGGAAATCGGCCATCGATTCGATGCCGAGGTCACGAAACAGTCGCTCCCGTTTGGCGACCACACCGAGTACCTCGGCAACTGTGCGCCGGACGCGGTCGGAATCCAAGCGGTTTGCCACCGATCCGACGTGCGGCAGATCTTTCAATCCGAGGAGCGTTCCACCGCCGAAGTCGAGGCAGTAGAACTGAATCTGTTCCGGCGTGTGCGTCATGCTCAGAGACAAGATCAACGTGCGCAACGCCGTCGACTTTCCCGACTGCGGGCCGCCGACAATCGCGAGGTTGCCAGTCGATCCGTTGAGATCGGCGACGAGTAGATCGCGGCGCTGATCGAACGGCCTGTCGACTATGCCGAAGGGTGCGCTCAGATTTCCGCGAGGTTGATCACCGGTCGCCCACCGCGGCAACAACTGGTCAAGCGTCGGAGATGACTCGAGCGGCGGGAGCCACACTTCATGCGCACGTGGACCGTGACCGCGCATGCGGTCTACGAGGACTCCCATGAGAGTACGTGCATCGTCACCGATTTCACCCATGTCGACGACGTCGGGCTCGACGGGAACGACAACGGCCTCTGGTCCGATCACGGGCTTCGCGGTAAACGGCAGCGGCGCCAGTTCGACGGGGGAATCGACCGAGAATCGAGTGGGCACGATCCGCTCGCCCTCGTACGGGCCTGACACGTACGCACCTTGGAAGCGAACGATCTCAGCAGAATCGGACTTCAGGTATCCCGCACCGGGTGTACCCGGAAGGTGATAAGCATCGGGAACGCCGAGGACGGAACGAGACTCGTTCGCCGAGAACGTTTTCAACCCGACGCGATACGAAAGATGGCTGTCGAGACCCCGAAGCTTTCCTTCGTCGAGTCGCTGACTGGCCAGCAGCAGGTGAATGTGAAGTGACCTGCCCAATCGCCCGATGGCCACGAACAATTCGGCAAATTCCGGCTGTTGACTGAGCAGTTCAGAAAACTCGTCGACGACCACGAAGAGTGCCGGTAACGGATCGAGTGCAGCGCCGGCCAGCCTCGCCCTCTCGTAATCGGACACGTTTGCGAAGTTTCCTGCCGCACGCAACAGTTCTTGTCGACGATTCATTTCGCCGGCGAGCGCGTCCTTCATACGATCGACCATCGCCAATTCCTCGGCAAGGTTGGTGATGATCGCAGCAACATGCGGTGCCTCCTCGAGGCCAACAGATGTCAGGGTTGTCCACTGTAAGGATCCACACAAAAAAGACGGCCCCAGCGAGTGCTACCAACACTCAGCCAGGGCCTCGGCCCAACCGGAATGGAACTCCGATGAACCGTACGAAAAATGTAGCAAGAGCTACCGACAAACTTTCGACCAGCGAGAACGTGCGTGAAGTCGCCGCCGTAATCCTGATCCTCGCAATCACCTACGCCGCCACATACGGCTTCCTTAAAGCGCTCATAGCGCTGGGATGGTGCGCATAAATCCCACCGAGACAGTGACGCTCGGACCATTCCGGCAACCGTAGGTCACCGATCTCAGTTCGATTCTCTGCGCCCGTAGAAACCACACGGGTGTGACGGCTAGCCCCCGTTGAAGTCACCCGTCAGATGGGTAGTAGCACCCATTCCGATCACACACAGGCACTCGTTGAAGGCAGGCCCGGACGAGGACAGCGTGGCAGCTGTAGCGGTCACCAATACACCTGCCCCAGAAGCATTCTCAGCGCCCAGTAGCGCTGTATCACACTTGGAGTACCCCATGAACTCAACACCCGCCTACGGACTCGATATCGACATCGACGGCACGTATCAGATCACCCACACTAAGCAGGACATCTCCGCGGCCGACACCGCCTACGCGATGCGCGTAACAACACACACCACGATCACCCCAGGGGAAGTACCCGCCTACGACGTTCTCGTTGAGCAGAGCCACGGCCGCGAACTCGAGGTGGATCTGACATCAGGCCTCGAACTTCTGAAGTCGCTGACGGCAGCGTTGGAGACGTTGATGGTTTTGCAGCCTGATCATGAGGCCACTGTCGAGTATCGGAAGGCTGAATCGGCACGAAGGGCTGGATCATCGTCGCCCGACGACAAACCAGCCGAGAAGCTGGAGCCCTGGGCTAACGCGAAACCATGACGGAAGCGATGCTCACCACGCGCCAGGCTGCCGAGCGTCGCCGACGATGCCGCTTCGTGCACAGCGTTCCACGCCCTGCGCAACCCGGATGCCGCTCCCGAAACTCTGGCCATGCTCCACGAGTGGTTCACACAGTCCCTCGCCAAGTCCACGTAGATCGAACTGTACAAGATTGTACAGCTGAGGATCTGCCAGAAACGACAAATAGCGCCCCACCCGAGCATCTCGATTCGGGTGGGGCGCAGTCGAATTAGTGGACCTACGACCTCGACTGGTATACATCCGTCGTGACCAACTCAAAGAAACCCACACTCACCACCGACGAATGGATCGAGGCAATAGTCGCAGATGCGCCGCCCCTCACCGAAGAGCAAATACAGATACTGCGGCAGGCTTTTTCCGTGGTCGTCAACGCCCCACGCTCACCACAAGCGACAACGAGCCAGAGCGACACGCCGCACAGTGAAACAACGTAAGGCCAGGTAGGGCAATATACGACCGATGCAATCGGCCCATATGGGCCAAATCCGTTGCAGCCCTACTGATATAAACCCACGGTGACCAAATCGCCGAACGATTCCAAACCACTCTCCACGGAAGAATGGGTCAACATGGTGGTCGACGAGGCACCGCCATTGTCTCAGTCGCAAGTGGATGTGATCCGTCGAGTTTTCAAATCCGTAGACGGGAGTCAAATGTGACGAACAGAGTGTCGATGACGCATGAGGAATGGGTGCAGCGAGTTCTCGATGAGGCTCCTCCCCTCAGCGAAGATCAGAAGGATCTGCTTCGGCGGGCGTTCTTCGAAGTTCACGATCGAGTCCTAACGGAAGAGAAGGCGCAGCAGGAATCAGACTGATCAAACTTGGGAGCAGAAGAGCACCAACTCGCAAGAATGCCCCGATAGTTGCGCCAACCGGCGTTTCCCCTTGCCCCCACAACCTCGCCACCATACCTTCGACCACTGCATCATCCCCGCAAGCCGAAGGACATCCACGATCATGCTCGTACTGCACACACCATACGAGGCCGCGGCAATCGCCAAATGCCACCCAAACATGATCTACCAGGCCCTGCAGAGCAGTGAACTGAAAGGCATCCAACGCAAGTTCAAAGGTCGCTGGCTGATCGAAAACTCAGAGCTGGAGAAGTGGCTCCTATGCCTATGACATTTTTCGGACCGACTGGTATCCACTGTCTGAGCAACCTGGTAGTAATACTCGCATGAACAGGACACTCGCCGCGGTAGCGGCCATCAGCTCGGCCGCACTCATCCTCGGCGGATGCTCCAGCAACGACACCGCCGAAGAAGAAACCTTCAAACCGAAATCCGGGACACAGCAGTATGACTCGGCGCAAGGCATCGCGGACGACCTCGCTGCTGCCGGTCTGCCCTGCGAGAACTTCACGATCAACGAGTCGACTCGATACGCCACACAGTCAGCAACCTGTGAGATAGCCGGCGAGGAAACGGTGCTTTCAGTTTTCACTTCGGATACCGACCAGGCCGACAACATCAAGGTTTTTTCGACGCTGATGGAGCCGAAGAAGATCGAGTACGGACTCGTTGCGGGCTCGAAGTGGATGATCAATTGCGGTGACACGACGATCAACGACAACTGCATGAACATCAAAGCGCAGCTGGGTGGTCGTCTCATCAAGCCGACCTACTTCTGATCACTGGACTGAGGGCGACCTCCAGGCCCGAGAACCCCGCACGCAGCGGGGTTCTCGGTTAATCATTTCAAGATCTTCAGGCCTTGGGCCAATCGTCGGAGACTCCGGTTGCCGTCATCCACGTCTTCTGCCAGATCGAATCCAGCTCTGCGTACTTGTCCTTGTCGATCCGCTTCAACGTCTGAAGCAAACCATCGACACGACCTCGCGCCCAGTGCGTCTCTCGCTCGTCATCTTCGGAGACTGCCTTGACATAGATGTCGTAGGCCATGGGCAACTCCTGCGCGATCACGTCACGGAGGCCTTCGAGTGTCTGTCCTGAATTAATCGTCATACCCAATAGTGACGTACGACTCACTTAGGGCCCGTACCGGGTGCCCGGTTTGGGCACCGATGACGCCGCCGAATCACACGAGTGGCATTTTGTTACATGAAGATTACCAAATGTGCGCCTCGTTCCGTGGCGCGAGTGTCCGATCCCCGATAGCGTCCTAGATAGAGAAAGCCCCAGGACCTCCTGCACGAGGTTCCGGGGCAACTTCTCAAACCAATTGACCTACTCACAGATCGGATTTTGGTTATGGCTCTTAAGGTACCCGCGACAGGGGAACCTGACAATCGGAACGACGAAAATCGTTCTGAACTGGCGCAGTTCCTCACTGCGCTCGTCAAGTTCAGCGTGGTGTTGGCGTTGACGGTTGGGATGGTTGTGTTCGTGACACTGCAGCCAAGCCCTGAGGCCGCGGCGATGGTTGTTGCGAGCTGCCTTCAGCTCTGGGCTCAGATTAACGATCGGCAGCCCGTGGAGTAGCTAGTTGAACGACGAAAAGCCGCCCCACCAGACCGAAGTCCAGTGGGGCGGCAATCGTTCGATCTATCCTCCGGTGAACCCGAAGACCTTCTTCTGCTGCTCCAATCGCATCTGACGAGCGAAATCGTCCACGTTTGCCGTTGTGACATCACCGATGTGGATGCTGTTGTCATGAACAACTGATGTCGGTTTCGCAGGCGCCAGAGTGGAACCCGCAAACGCCTGCAACTGACCCGGCGAATTGAAAATCGGCTCAGGACGCTGAGACAAATTGATACCCATCTCACCAGGCATCAGCCAACCACCATCATCAAAAACCTTCGGCGCCTTCACACCCCAACGCTCCAGAATCTCAGCAGCAGACATACCGCCCGTCTGCGCGTCGATCTCAGCCTGCGTGAATGTTGCCGGCGTCGGTGCAGGAATCGCAGGCTTACCCATCAACTCAGCGAAGTCCGTCGACAACCAACGGGACTCACCGATACCGAAGTAATCCTGCCCCTGGAGGCCGGTGAAGAGTGCGTCCACGGCGTTGTGGCCGAACGACTTCAGGATCCCATTCAGCGAGTAGTCCTTGCCTCCGGTCTCCTGCTTGCCCTTCAGGACCTCGGCGAGTCCGTCCTTCGCTTCTTGCAGTGCGATGTCGGCCCGCAGTCGATCGTTCGGTGATGCTTCGGCGTCCGCGTACACATCGTTTCGGCGCTCGTTGGCGTCGTCGACCTGCATCTGAGCTTCGAGGCGTTCAATCTCCGCGTCGGTGTAGGCCTTGGAAAGTTCGGGTGCCTGTGGTGACGGTCCCTTCTTTCCTGTTCCGGCTTCGTCCTTTTTAGCCTGGAGATCGATGACTTTCTGTTCGGCCTGCTGAACTTTGATGTCTGCCTGCGCACGGTCAGCTTCCGACTTTTTCTCATCGGCGTAAACCTTGTCGCGGGCTTCCTTCGCCTGCTGAACAGCAATGTCCGCGGACTGCAGGTCAAGTTCCTGCTTGTCCGTCCACGTCACCTCACTCGTAGTGCCGCCGCCTGTGACGCCCTGGGCTTCATTCCATCCGGCGATCATCGAATTTGGCAGGTGATACTTGTTCGGGAACTGCGAGTGCTGAGCGTTCGCCCTGCCCCCGCCGATACCTGATGTTCCGTGAGCGCCACCCGACTCCGCGGCCTGACCGGCGATAGTCGCAGCCATATGCTGCTGTGACACGCCGACCTGGAATTGTGTTCCTGCCGGCCCGAGTCCTGGTTGTAGTCCTGCTAGTGCCCCGTCGAGGATGCTGTATGTGGTGTACAGCCTCTTGGTGGAGCCGACTACGCCCATCACTATTTGTTGGAGCCATCCGACGAATCCGGAGCAGTCGAATCCTGTGGGTCCGGTTCCGCCCCAAACGTATTTGTTGCCTTCGACGGAGCGTCCTGCGCCTAGTGCGGCGTCGATGCCGTTCCGTCCGCCCTCTGCGAACTTTGGCAGAGTGTTCAGTCGGGGGTCGTCCCGGTTGATCGCTGCCAGTAGTCCGTTGTATTTCTCGGAGGATCGACCATTGATGATCCATTCGCCCTTATCGACCCATGATGTAGGTACACCGTCGTAGCCGATTCCGAGAATGCCGTCTGTTGTGGACGTTCCTGGACCTGAGGTTGGGAGCCTGGATCCTGCCGAGTTCTTCGGCAGTCGTGAGCCTCGCGAGTTGAATACTGGTGCGGCAGGGCCGTACTGGCCTGTGCCGTTGAACGCCGCTTGCGCTGCGGCCGTGCGCTGAACATCGATTGTGATGACCGAGGTTCGGTTTCGCGCCGCATTAGTGATTTCAGCGTTCACAACCTGCGCGTTCGCGATTGCGTCCTTGATGATCAACTGAACATCCGGCGAAGCAGTCGTCAAGTCGATCCTCTGCAACTCAGCGAGGGTTACATTTCGACCTTCCGAGAACTGGTCCAGGACCAAGCCAACCTTGGGATCGACCTGCGTCCGGTCAATCTCAGCCAACTTCTGCCTGGTGTCAGCATCGGCAACGAAGAACCTGGTCTGGTCAGCCGTGATAGTCGGCGTAGCAACATTTTTGTCGAGCTTGCCGAGTTCTACAACCACAGCGCCGATGCCAGCAAGCGCAGCGTCAGACTCCGCCGTGATCTCAACTTCACCAGTGGTCTCATTGATCTTGAGCAAGCCGAGGTTCAGGTTGGTGATCGCATCGATCGCGGCCTGATCCTTTACTGTCATGGTGATCGTGCGATCACCCTGGAACTCGTCGGCCCGCACAGCGATGTTGGACAACGCTTCTGATGCCTCGTCGCGACCATCGACTGCCATCGTGATATCGACACGCTTGTCTACGAGCAGCCCTTGAGTTTGCGCCAGTTCGCGAACCTTCTCGATCGGCAGGTCGTACATATCAGCTAGTGACTGCAGACCGCCTTCAAGTTCAGCAGCTGCGTCCTTGCTGCTCAGTCCACTGGCAATCAGGTTTGCGAATTCCTTACTGAGGCCGATAAGCGAGTCACGAAGCGCCTTGGCATTGGGCATCTCCGGATCGAGACCCCCATCCAAACCGACCAGCGCATCGCCCAGACCGCCGACAGGATCAACGCCCTCTTCCGCGGCCTTAGCCAGTTCTCGAACTGCCTCAGCCGCATCAAACATCGCGGACTGCGTGTCAGTCTCGAGAATTCCCAACGCCTGGAGAACAGTCGTCAGGCCATCGAGCTTGGACTTGGAATCGCCGGCAGAATCCGCGATCTGTGAAATGGCGCCCGCGATCTCAACGCCCGCCGGCCCCACTGCCTCCATCGTCAACTGCAGAAGTCTGTGCGACGCACGTTGCTTGTCGAGCCACTCAACGGCCTCCTTGCTGTCGTCGCCGCTCGCCAACATGCGCCCACGTAAAGCGTCGAACGCTGCAGACGAGCCTGTGACAGCTCGGCCGAGATCCTCGTTGGTGATCTTCAATCCATCGAGGGTTGCGGTCACGGCCTTCGACGTGTTGGCCGCGTCTTCCTGCGCCAACGTTGACGAAGCGGTCTCGCCGCGGGTTATGCCCATTGCGTGACTGAGCGATTCCCAACCTGCCACAGACTTCTGAATGAAACTCGGGCCTGTCGAAGCCAGAGAAGCCTGCTCCTGGCGAAGCGAACGCAGATTGGAAACAACCTGAGACGAAATCGCAGCCTCGTCACCCGCAACCATCGCCTTCATCAAATCTGCCTGCGCAGAAGCAGCGTTCGTCACGGAGTCCGCAAGGATACGGTTCTGATTCGTTGCCTTCGCTACACCAGATTTGTAGTTAACAAACGCGACCGTAGCGGCCATCAGGCCCATAGCGAGCGGCCCGCCTAGAGCGTTCACAACGCCGCCAACACTTGCCTTCAGCGCTCCCACCGCAGGGGTTGCACCAACACGCATCGCCGACGCGAACCCGCTAGTCGCCGAAGACGCACCCATGAACGCGTTCTGCATTCCGCGGATGGTCGACGAGTTGTTACCGAGTGCCCGCATCGCTGCACCGGTCACGCCGATCTGCGGAGCCAGATTCCTGAAGTCACCCCGAATCGCACCAAGTGACGCCCGGTAACCCGACGTAGCCGTATTCGCGCTACGCATTCCTGCGGTGATCGGCGCGAGACTTGATGTGACACGTCCCATGATCGCCGGAATGGTCTTGAATAGCAGCCAACCCGCGGCCAATGCCACTACCGCGCCCTGGTTATCCCGCAAAAGACCGGCAGTGAGATTCAACGCCGGCACCAGGGTGGCGTTGAGGATCGATGCTGACGCTTCAAGCGCCGACAGAAAACCATCCCACGCGGACACACCAAGCGCACCGGATGCCGCAGCCAGCGAAGCCGCAATGCTCACAACAGCCGGACCAGCGGATTTCACCGTCCCAAGCAGGGAGTTGAACACGCCGACAATGCGATTCCAAGAACCGTCTACCCCAGAGAGTGAAAACAGTTCGGACATCTTCGCTTTGCCGGATTCAACCAACCCCGGAAGCTCGCCAGTGATCCAAGCCGAGAACTTGTTGATCCCGTACGTAGACTGGTCGATTACCGACGACGTGAGCCCTGAAAGCATCTTTCCGGCATCAAAGTTTTCAGGCAACATCACATCAAACAACAGATGATCGAAAGCCTTAGCCAACGGGCCAACAGACTTCGCCGTATCATCCAACGCCGTTGTAATAGACGACATCTGGCCAGGCAAACGCTCAAACCCAGGACCCAAAGCAGCCGCACCAAGACGACCCATCGCAGCCTTGACATTCTCAAAAGCGCCAACAACAGTGTTGCCCGACTCAAGAGCCGCGCCACCAATGTTCTCGGAAATGACCTTCATGAACGTCGCGGAATCAACCTCGCCGCCCTTGACCATCTTCGCCAAAGCCTCAGCAGTCACACCATATTCCGCCTGCAACCACTGCAGAATCGGAATACCGCGGTCCGACAACTGATTCAAAGTATCCGTGTACACCGTTCCGGACGCCTGAACCTGATTGAAAATCGAACCCATCTCAGAAAGAGACGAACCCGCAATCGTCGCAGCATCACCAGTCAACGACAGATACTTCGTCAACTCCTTACCCGGAGCGATACCCGCAGCAACCGCCGAAGCAGCCACAGTCGCAGCATCACCCAAACCGAAAGCAGTACCCTTCACAGACGCCAAAGCGGAATCCATGATCTTCGCGGTCGACTGAGTCGAATGACCCAAACCGCGGAGCTTGCCTTCAGCGGTATCGATCGCGGTGAGACGACCCATACCCTTCACCAGTGACGCTGCGAGCAATCCGCCCACAGCGAGTCCTGAACCAATCGCACCAGCCTTCAGAGCCGAAGCGAGGCCCGTCGACATCTTGGTGCCGATGTTCTTACCGGTCGCGTCTGCTCCACGCTCAGCCGCACCGAGTGCCGCCCGAACCTGTCCCGGAACCTGCTTGGTGTCAACTATTAAGCTGACATAGGCAGTGGCTAATTCAACAGCCATCTGTCAGCCCTCCACAGACGAGCGGCTATCCGCGTCAAGCCCCAGAGCCGAAATCTCAAGCAGTTCCTCGTGGCTGATGCCCGCGTCTTCCAACAGCGCGAGAATCCGCCCCCAACTCGACCCGAAAAAGAGTGTGAGAGCGATCCCCAGCGTTCGCAGGAACTGCTCGCCATCCTCATCAAGCGATTCAGCATCCAGAAGTCGCCGAACCTCAATCGGGTCCCCCTTCGACTCCAGCAGCCGCGCCCATAAGCGGATACCCCTGTGTGTTTTGATCACTAATCCCCCAAAAAATTGCCCAATCTGGGCATGCAAAGGAGGCCCGAACCAATACGGTCCGAGCCTCCGAGATGTCTTGCTATTCAGTTATTTCGAACATCAATCAGTAGTACGAGTTCTCACCGAGAAGGATCCGCCGCGCTTGCAGATAGGGACTGTTCACGCGAGCTGGGGCAGTCCCCTCACTCGGCACAATCGGCGCCGGCGGACGACTCAGCGCGAGAACCGCCGCCATGGCTTCCGCCTGCTCCTCCAACTCCTCACGAGTGCCGCCAGTCAGAAACTCCAACGACTCCACTGGCAGCTTCTTCTCGACCCGCACCTGATGCCGAAGGAGGGCAGCGACTGCCGTATCCCTCTCCGCAGTCACGGCTTCAATCTCAGCAGGATCATCCACGTGTCTAATTTCGACACCTGATTCGAGTTCTGCGAGGCGCGCATTCGCGGCCCTCACCGCCTTATCGGCTTCCTTACGGGCAGCGCGCTCCTCAGCGAGATCCGCCGTCGTCAACCCACCCAAGTCCTCATCCATCAACTAGCCTTCCCCTCAATTTCGTTTCTCGACGCTCATGCAGTTCGTCCAACGGCGTCCGCGATTTCGGCACCGGATCCTGCTCACCGATCAATTTCATTACGTCCATCAGCCGCGACGACAACATCGCCACATCGCGAGCCGAGGTCGTCGCATCGATCGCCCCCGCCAACCTGTCCCGCAACGCTTCCAACGTCTTCAGATGGCCACCCAGGCTGGCGACCGGCGCGACCTTAACTTTGACGACTTCCATAAATTCGCCCTTTCATACTCATTCGACTCCTCACCATCACCGCAGGTCAGAAACAACTTGGTGTACAGACCTGATGGGGGGGTAGAGGGCTCTACGCCCGAGGGTCGCCTTAGGCCCCTTAAGGGGATGGGGCGCCCCTCGCTTGGTTTCTGCGAGTCCCTGACCTGCACTTATGCAGTGAATGCGACATAAGTGCAGGTAGAGACGTTGCAACTCGTGTGCTGATTGCCCCGAGATTGATGGCAGGTTGTCCACAGGTGATGTGGAAACCTGGCCGATATATAGATGCGGCCCTTTGCCTGAGGGTCGCCGTGACCACCCCCGAGGATGTCAGGCCCCTATGTGGTGCTTCAGATGTCGGCGACGGGCATGTCAGCGAGTTCCCGCAGGCCTCCGTCATCTACCTGGACTCCGAACTCGCGTTGGAGGTCGACTCGGTCGGCGAGGTTGTCGAGGTGGTTGACGATGCTGAAGTTGACCAGTTCTTCGAAGTTGGCTGGGCTTTCGGCGTTGTCGATGACTTGGATGTCTTCGATGAGGTCTTTGTCGGCGGGGTGATGTTCGAAGTGGAGGTTGGCGATGTCTTGCCATCCTCGTTCGAGTGCGGTTGCTGCGATGGACTTGGCGAGTACGTTGTCTCCGGTGAGTATGGAGTCGTTGTACAGGTCGGTGAGTCGTTGGCGTGCTGATGCGTCGTCGGCGGTGTTGGTGGTGATTGGGCCGGCGGCTTCTCGTGCGAGGCGCTTTGATGCCATGTAGCGCTGCTGGGATTCCCGGTCGTTGGCGCTGATGCCGAGTAGCTTGCGCTCGGTGTCGAGTCGGAGTTTCTGTCGCGCTTGGGTTTGTTCTGCCTTGAGGTTGGCGAGTTCTTCTTTTGCTGTGAGGTAGGCGCGGGCGGTGTGTACTCGGCGCTGTAGATCCAGGTGCTTGTTGAGGTTGGCCTCTGCCTGCCTGTTGGGGTTGGGGCTGATGGCTCGCTGGTGCTTGGTGTTCTCGGTGATTTCGTAGACGCGGTTCTCGTAGGCTGCGATGATCTGCTGTGCGGCCGGCGTGTTGTTGATACCCATGTGTTGGTTCCCAATCGGTGTTAGTTGTTGTGATGCAATGTGTTTCAGATGTCTATCGGCTGACGTGGACAAGCTCGGAGTTTCCGAGTTCTTTGGCCAGTAGTTCTTGGTCAGCCGCGGTGATGATCTCGATGAGATCCGCTTGAGAGATCAGCATGTTGGACGGTTCGCGATGCCGTCTGATCCACGTGATGTGGAGTTCGCCTTCGCGGCGTAGAGGGTGGGCGTAGAACTCCCCAACCCTCGATCTTTGTCCGCTCAGCGCATCGGTACCGGCGTCACAGAATGCTTGGAGTTGCTCGTCGTTGAGCCGCCAGTTGTAGATCTCGATGTCGTTTTTGTCGCGTCGGAGTTGGTGTCGTCGTCCCCGTTTGGCGTAGGTCCAGCGCCATTCGTCGGTCACTGCACGTCGTCCTCGTCTCGGTCGTCGAGAGCGCTGACGAGGAGGTTGGTGATGAGCCTGAGTTGCGAGCTGATCCGTTTCTGGTTCGCGAGGATCGTCTCGAGCTTCGTTGCGTCACCGTCAGCGACGGGCGCTAGCGGCTCCAGCTTGGACGCCAATGGCTTCACGTCGAGGTACTCAGTAAGAGCGACCCGTGAGGGTCTGTATTGGCTTGGGCGGATCGGGGCATCGCATGGTCCGAGGAACATCGCTTCGAGTGTCGTTTCGTGCGCTGGCATGTGGCGCCTTTCAATGTGAATCGATTTCGATAGGACGGTTACTGGCATTGGTTTCATTCGTTGTCGGGGCTGATGTCGGCTGAGAGGGTGGAGATCAATTCGTCTGCCCGAGTGACCAGATCGGCGAGATCGTCCTCGGCGAGTTCGAATTGCTTGTGGCCTTCACGGACGGTGCAGAGGCCGCTCGCATCGCATGTCGCAAGAAACGGTCCGACTGTTCCGGCGCCTGTGTCGAGGGCATCGCCGGCTGCATCACACAGTTGTCGAAGTTTCGACGCGGTCAACCTCCAGTAGTAGCCGTCATTGGTGGGCACTTCGAGGCGGTAGTGGCGTCTGTTGGCGCGTTTGCATGTCCGTTGGCGGAGGACTGCGGTGAGCACGTAGGGAGGCGGGTTGTTGATATCGGGTCTCCTTGGGGCTGAAAGTCGATCAGGGGAAGGCTGAGGGGGCGCTGTGCTCATTCCTGCCATGCGTGACCCGATGCGGGTGAGGCGCAGGCTGTATCCCAGCTACTGATCGATGAGCCGGGATCTACGCCGTTGTTGACCATTGACTTGAACAAACCGAATGGGCTTGAGGTGGCCTTCTCTTGGGCGCGTTGGGCGAGGGCGAGTTGTCGCTCGAGGTTGACGCCCTCGGTGGCGCAGTACTTTTCGAAGCGGTCCCAGTTCCTCGAGACCCACTCGATCGACTTCAGTTCGGCGAGGTTGTCGATTTCTGTCTGTGCTTGACGTTGTGCACGTTTAGCCTCGAACTGTCGGTCACGTTCGGCGCGGGCCTCAGCTTCGACGCGCTGCATCTCCTCCCACTTGCACCGCCGGACAGCGAGACGCTGGGCACGGTGGGCGTCGACTAGTGACCGGCGTCGGGCGAAAGCCTCGGGGGATGGATCTGTCCACCCGCCTGTTGGTCCGCCGTTGATCGAGAAGCGAGGGCCGTCGACATAGGTGAATCCGGCATCGAGGAGTTCCTGATTCTCAGCTTCAGTTCGTGCTGACCGTGCGAACCCTTTGTCGAGGAGTTCGGTGATCCTGACGTATCTGAGGGTTTCGGTGTCCCCAGCGTCGGTGTTGATTTCCTGTTCGTAGAGATATGAGAGGTCGTCCTCCTCGTCCTCGCTCGTTAGAGGAGGAGGATCTGATCTAGGGTTTGATAAAGACTCTGTTGGGCAGACATCAGTGTCTGGTGGTTCGGACATCAGTGTCTGGTGGTCTATGACATCAGTGTCTGGTGGTTCCGGTTTGCCATCATCACCACCGGACATCAGTGTCTGGTGGTCTAGCTTGTGATCAACGTAGCCAACCGGATAGGCGAGGTTGTACTCACTCTTCCGTCCGTTACCCATCGACGACCCCGACACAACAAGATCAAGCCAGCCCGCCTTCTGATTGGTTTGCAGATTCCTGCTCACCTGACGCTCACTCAGCTTCGTCTTGGCCGTCAAAATATCCATGCCAGGGAACCCGCGCTTCCCGAACTTGTCTGTGTGGTCCCAGACGATGTAAGCCACCGACCTCGCATTGCTTGGAACATCAGACATCCCGTACGCCTCATGCCAGTGAAACTTGTCCTTCCGAGATATTGTCAAGACCTGTGGATGAGGGTGTTTCAGGCGACCTCCGTTTCGCTTGATTCGTCGGGCTCAGCGGGTGAGATGTCGATGGGTCGTTCGAGCAGCTTGCCTTTGTGGAACACCGCGCCGGCACGGACCAGCGCGACCAGATGGGGGGCGTTGACCGCCCGCCAGCGGGCTTGTGCGGCGTCGATCAGCTTGTAGGCCATGGCAATCCCCGCTGCGCGTGACCCAGGGCCCTTGGTGACCTTGGTTCGCAACCGCACGGTCGCAAACGTCGATTCGATCGGATTCGTAGTGCGCAAGTGGATCCAGTGCTCGGCCGGGTACCGGTAGAACTCCAGGAGCACGTCGGCGTCGTCGACGATCTTGGCGACCGCCTTGGGGTACTTCGCGCCGTAATCTACCTCGAAGGCCTTGATCGCGACCTGGGCCTTGTCGATGTCCTCGGCGTTGTAGATTTCCCGCATCGCCGCGGTCGCACCTGGATGAGCCGACTTGGGCAGCGCAGCAAGCACATTGGCCTGCTTGTGAAACCAGCAGCGCTGTTCACGGGTATCCGGAAACACCTCCCGCAGTGCCTTCCAGAACCCCAGCGCCCCATCACCGACGGCCAGCACCGGGGCGGTCATCCCGCGGCGTCGGCATGAGCGCAGCAGATCAGCCCACGACTCTGTGGACTCCCGGAACCCATCGGTGAGCGCGACGAGCTCCTTGCGGCCGTCGGCGCGGACGCCGATCATCACGAGCAAGCACAGCTTCTCCTGCTCCAGGCGGACCTTGAGATGGATGCCGTCGACCCATAGGTACACGAAATCGGTGCCCGAGAGATCCCGGTCGGCGAAGGCCTTCGCCTCGTCCTGCCATTGCGCGGTCAGCCGGGTGATCGTCGAGGCCGACAGCCCGGCACCAGTGCCGAGGAACTGCTCCAACGCCGCACCGAAGTCGCCGCTGGACAGCCCGTGCAGGTACAGCAGCGGCAACACCTCGGTCATCTGCGGGGACTTGCGTGACCACGCCGGCAGGATCGCCGAGGAAAACCGTTGCCGTTCACCGGTCTCGGCGTCGACACGGCGGTCGTTGACCCGCGGTGCGGTCACCGTCACCGCCCCCGCCGCGGTGAGCACGTCACGCTCGTGGTGATAGCCGTTGCGGACCACCAGCCGCCGGCCGTGCTCATCGAGATGCTCGGCGAACTGCTCGATGTATGCGGCGACTTCGGCGGCCAACGCCGCCGCGAGCATCTGCCGGGCACCGTCGCGAACGATCTCGTCAAGCAACGACCGACCAACACCGCTGTCGTCGTTGGAGGATTGCTGATCCTGAACTACCGTGAGCATGGGCGTACCTTCCCGAACCAGCGCGCCAACGCCGGTCCTGATCAGAGCTGATGGAATTTCAGATCATTCCCGGGAAGGTGCGCCCACTCACGCCGCCTCGCCGAGAACCATCCACAGGTTCTGATCATTGCTCTGTCCTTCCACACGAAAGCCTCTGTCACACGACCCCCTCAGGCTCAAGCAGCTCGTTCGGAATCCAGATGTACAAGCGCCCATCCTCATCACGAGTTGCCTGCCGAACCAGATCATCGTGAACCGCGAATTCCTCAGGACTCATACCGGATTCGGCGTAGTGGACACCATTGCGGTATTCGCAGACCTCGTACAGTGAGGCGTTGAGTCCAGTCGAACTGTCTTCGAAGCTCACACCATCTCCCTTGCCGTTTTTAGTTCCCGGTTCACAACAGCGACCAGCGAGGCGTTGCAACCTATCGCGCGGGCAATCGCCAGCTGGCTCATCCCGCCGGCCTCGATAAGCTCCCTGATCCGCGATCTAGCGGGATGTTTATGCCCGCGCCCCGGACCGGGTTTCGATGCTGTCGATAGGCCTTGACGCATTCGCTGGTCAGCCTTGTCTCTCGCCGCAGTCAGATCCGCAGGCAAATAGACCCACTCACCACCACGGCGTCTGGCAGGAATCAGACCGTTCGATCGCCAGTTCCGCAGACTGCGACGACTCCGACCGATGTACACGGCGGCATCCGGTTCGTTCATCCACCTCACAGGCACGAGAACGGGTACGGTCTCATCCACAATTGGCAAGGCTCGCAACAGAATCACCCACCCTCGACTCAGCCAATATGTCTCCAACGGTCGCGAACGAGCGCATATGCCGTGACATCATCTGCATAAGGTGCGTGTGCATCCCTTGCGGGGGAACCCAACCGGGAGTAGCCATCACGCGCAGAAGGCGCTCACGGAGCCGATCAGCAGGCCGTGCGTCGTTGTCACGAATGCCCCGTATGTACCCGGCGTTCTCGCCGAAACGGAACCTCCATGTAGAACCCAGATTCGACATGTCAACACCCGCATGCTCAGCCCACTCAGCAAGCCACCTCAGCTGCTCGTCAGCTGCATCGAGAGCGTCGAGGTTTACCGGCGCCCGAGGACCCGGCTTATCCGTCTGTTTCGAGTCTGGGTTGGACTCGGCAGTACCGATCCGCGGCTGCCGATACAGTCCCCCACGCAGATGCGCGATCACTTCAGGAATCGCGTTGACCACTGTCTCCAGCGAATAGACGTGTGTGGTCAATCTCCACACCTCATCAGCGCCGTAACGCGGGCTTTCGTCTCAGGCGTGAGCGGAGGCCAGTCTCGAATGAGATCGTCAATGAACTTGGAAATTTCAGGGTTAGGGTGGTACGTTTTTGTTGGCAAGCTCCGCCCTTCGATCCGATAAAACAGCACAGAAAATATCCCTGAGCTGCGAACTCAGGGCAGGTCGAGCAATCAGATGTTCAGTTCGAACGTGTTTTCGATTATATGCCGCACTGGCGACGAGTCACCGTGGTCCGCACTAGGTGTTCCGCGGCCGGCCGCCGACACTCCGGGTTGTAAACCTTTCCACCTGAATCTGGACAGCACGCTCAAGATCATCTCGCGAGTAGAGGATTCTTCCGCTGGCCCGCGGGTGGCCAATCAAATCACCTCGGTTGCGCCAGTTGCGCAATGTGCGTGGCGTGCGGTTCACGTGCTCGGCAGCCTGGCGCGTGGTGAGCATCGCTTCCGTCATGGTTCTCCCTACTTGGATTAGTTGATAATTGATTTTCTGGGAAACCGTTTCCCTATACAGGCATCATATCTACCTGCTCGGTCACACCGCTTTGTTGAGAAAACTACACCCAGTGGCGGACAGAAACACATAATGCGAGATGTAGCGAGATAGATGAACTAAAGACGCAGGTTGAACCGATACGACGAAGCGCGCATTGCACAAGTCGGCGGGTCGCGCCTCCCGTGACGGCAAACTTTACGGGATCCCGTAGAGATTCCGGACATGCTTCAACATGTCCGGTCGGTGTCCCGGCGGTTGTCCCACCAGGTGTCCCAGTGGGACAACCCCACATTTCCACCGGAGTTTTTGCGGACACGCACAAAAAGGTTCCCGCTGCCGGGGAGCTTCTCGTGGAAAACTACTACAGTAGTAGTTTTCCACCGACACTCTCAATAGAGTCTCCATCGGGTCTACATAGAACCTACTTAGATCCTCAATAGGACCTATCGAATTACACGGACAATCGACTAGCAAAAAGCAACCACCTGCTAACCATTCGCTTAAGCACCTGCTTAACGACTGCTTGGATTTCGCTACACTTTCCGCTCAATCTCGATGAACCGAGGATCAAAGCGCCGAAGCCCCTTATCCGAAGGATGCACCCGAACCACCATCAACGCATCAATGATTTTCCCTCGCAAATCAGGAGACTTACCCTCCCAAACCTCAACGAGACGGTCCCCCGCCAACACCAGCTCCACCAGCGGATCCCCCATCCGCGCCTTACCCAACTCCGCATCAACCCTGTCGACCTGCAACTGCAGAGCAGCGTTCGCGGCCTCAAACTGACCCGCATCCATCGCCCCAGAACCGAACATCCCCGCTATCTGCTCGGCCCTCACCTGCAACGAATCCCGCTCAACCTGAAGTCCAGCCACATCGATTTCGTCAGACTGCAAAACCACAGCAGCATCAGGCATCGAAAGCCGAGCAATCACCACGCCATCCACCAACTCGTCGAGCGCCACACCCTGCCGTCGAACATGATTCTGAGGGCATTTGTACGACCGCCGCTTATTGGCGTCTACGTGAACCACCATGCGCTCATCGCAAACCCCACACCGATAGACGCCGCTGCCCTGCCACTTGCGCTCGAACCCCAAACTGCTCGACCGCTTCGGGTCATCCAGGAACGCCACGATGCCGTAGTGGGCATCAACATCGATGATCGCCGGCCACTGACCAGTCCCGACGACTGCGCCACGATGTACCCGCAGGGCTGCATATCTCGGGTTCTTCAGTACTCGCCGCACGCTGGTCGACTTCCATTCTTGGCCACCATGTGCCGTCCTCAGTCCTGCCGCATTCCACTCACGCGCCACCTGCCGCACGGACATCCCCGACAACACGGACTGCACGGCTTCTCGTATTGCCGTCGCCTCCGGCTCAAGCAGCTCTCCGTCAATCGTGTATCCGAATGGTCGGCGCGATGCGATCCAGAGACCAGAAGCTGCCTTCTGATCATTGGCGCGTTTCCGGCGATCGGACATCGCATCGACCTCTGCTCTGGCGACACTGCCGAGGATTCTGGCGACCATCCGGCCGGAGTAGGTGGTCAGGTCGAGCGTTCCCGATTTGACTGTCCGGATCTCCGTGTTGGCGAAGATCGCGATTAGTCGTTCGAGTTCGAGTGGCGAGCGATAGAGGCGATCTGCGTGATACACAATCACTGCGTCGATCTTGCCTGCCTGAATGTCGGCCAACATGTCCTCGTACCGAGGTCGCACAAGGCCCCTACTGGCGGATATGTCGTTGTCCGAATAGTGTTCTACCACTTCCCAATTGAGCGTTTTCGCCAATGCGGAGCAGTCTTCGAAGTGCCGTTCAACGCCCAGCCCCTCGCCAGTCCGGTCGAGTGAGATGCGGGTGTAGATCGCGGTACGCATGGATACACCATAGCGTGTGGTACTTGACAATCAGTCCCGAGAAAGGTTGCACCACCTTTGAAGTCGATCAGGACGAGGTTCAGTGCGTCGGGAGAGTGGGTCGCGATCAGGCCGAGCACCAAGGTTCGCAGGAACTCCGACTTGCCAGAACCGGTGGCTCCGATACACAGCCCGTGCGGACCCATACCGTTCTCGGCCGACTCCTTCAGATCCAGTTCGACGGGGTTTCCGTCTTGTCCGACACCGATCGGCACGCGGAGTCGGTCGCGTCCCTGACGTGGAAGCCAGCCATGCTCAGGATTGAACCTCGCAATGTTTCCTATCCCCAACATCTGGCTCCACGTCCGAAGGGATCGGTCGTCGTCAGCTGCGTCGACGGCATTCTGCGATGCCGCACGGAACGGTGCGATGCGACGGCCGAACGCCTGCGCCAGGCTCGTCGTCGCAGCGTCAGGCCTCGCAAAGTTCTCAACTCCTGCGCTGCTCACCGCGCCGATCTGATCGCTACTGACGACCAGTCGCAAACCACGCGTCGCCACCAGCCGCGGGCAGAACCCGCACAGGTCGAGGACGGTCACCGAGTCGAGCCCGGATTCGGACAACAGGCCGGTGTCACCTTCGAACAAGCCACCGTCCACGACCAGCACGAGATGCGGAACGCCCGCACTGGCTGGAGTGTTGCGAGCGAATCGAGCACGCATCGAAAGCGGTTCCCCGAGGGAACTTTCGAATTCGAGATACGAACCGAACACCATGCGTGCAGTGCCGGTGCCGTCCTGAGACTGCGGGTGTTGCGCGTGTGGGAGCCACTTGACCCACTCCCACTCGGATTCGGTATCGGGACCGCACACCACCGCAACTTGGAGCGTGTCCGGACCGTGGAATGTGCACAGTTGCATCAACATCGAGCGGACAAGCGCACGAGCGGAATCTCTCTGCCCCTCGATGGACATCGCAGCAAATCCGCGAAGCGAGACGGCGGTCGGCAGGTCCTGCACAACCGAATGTGCACGGACGAATCGCCGAAGTGAGACAGCAGCGACGGGTTCGAGATCCTCGACCGGCCCGGTCTCCGGAGACACGAGTCTGGTGGCCAATCGCTGTGTACCCAGACCTACCCGAACGTGGCAGTAGTCCGAGTCGGTGATCTGACGCTCCCACATCCGCACAGTCCCGGCCAGTGTCCAGAGCAGCGACGGCTCGGGATTGCTCCACTCGAGAGCAGCACGCTGCGCACCAGTCGTCGCAGCAACATCACTACGCATCTGATCCAGGTACCGGAGGTAGTCCTTGCGGTCCTCGTTCGCCTCGGACGCTCTTGCTCCACCGCTACGACCGCCCCCGGCGAGCATTCCGAGCATCGACACCATCATCATGACCGGAAACAGCAGGGACATCGGATTGCGCGCCATGCCGGAAGAGAACATCAGCGCCACCATGCCGATCATGGCAACCACCATGATCACCGGAAGTAGTTTGGTCAGTAGGTTTCCCGGCGTGACGCGAGGTATCTCCGGTGGGGCCTGAAGCGTCACCTCGCCGCCCGGTGTGCGCGGCGATTCACGGCGTGCTCGACGCGCAAATCTGACAGTGCTCAATTCACCCACCCCCATCGGTGCTGCAGCTGTTGCCGCCAGACGCCTCGTCCGACTACCGCCGGCCCCCCCAAGGCGTACTCGCGCAATTGCAAGAGAGTAGATCACAACACCGACACTCGGGTCGGTGCCACCTGTTGTCGGCGCTGTCTCCGATACAGGCGCGCAGTTCATGTCGTATTGTTCGGGTGAACTGGGGTGACGCGAAGGGGGAATCGCGTCATGGGAGGGGACAGATCTTGACCAGCACCACTACAACCAGCGCTGCGAACACCGGAAACGGACGAGGCGCGAGTCATTCTGCCGAACTGTGCAGGTTGACGGTACTTTCAGCCCATTCGCAGGTGGATCTTGCGGTGCCGCTTCGTGTTCCACTCACCGTGGTCATTCCGGGCATTGTGGACACAATTGTCAACCACAGCAATTTCAACGAGTTCGACCACACCACCGAACAATTCGAGCCCGTCGACTGGACTCTGTCGAAAGTCGGCAGGGCACCGCTGGCACCGACGCTGTCGCTGCACGAGCACGGAATCCGCGATGGAGAATTGCTCGTACTCGAGGCCTCGGACACCGCTGCCCCGCCCCCACTCTTCGACGACATCATGTACACCGTCGCGGCCACGGATGCGGACGTCTACCGACGCTGGACTCCGGTCACCGCGCGCATTGTCGGCTCGACCGCCGCCCTCGTCGCTGCGCTCGTCGCGGCCCTCGCCCTGGTCCTCGGCGACACGGGACTGATCGGCGCCGTCTGCGGCGGAGTGACGTCTTTGGTGCTCACCGTCGCCGCCGTCGTGGCGGCGCGGGTGTACGGAGACTCTGCAAGTTCCGTCACGCTCGGATGCGCTTCGGTGCCACTGGCGTTCGTCTCCGGCGCACTCTGCGTGCCCGGCACTGTTCTTTCGGCTCATCTGCTTCTCGGTTCGGCATTTGCCGCTGCGGTAACTCTGATCTGCTTCCGCTTGTGCGGCGCCGGATTAGCTGTCTTCACCGCACTTCTCGTCGTCCTTCTCGCGGCGGTGGGCACCTTTGCCGTCACTACCACGCTTCCCGAGGCGCGCACCGCGACCGTCAGCGGCGCGGTGATTGCCGCCGCATTGATCGTTCTCACGTTCACCGCTCGACTGTCGATGTTGTTCGCGCGACTACCGCTTCCCCCTGTTCCGACGCCGAGTAATCCCCTCGACGACGACCGCGACGGACTGCCCGAACCCGAACTACCCGGGCTGACCGAGTTGGCGGAAAGGGCAGGGCGGGCGCGTAGCTATCTGACCGGGCTGATCGTGGCCACGTCAGTGGTCGCGCTCGTCGCTGCCGTCGCACTCGCGTGGTCCTGGCCTGGTCAGGGGATCGTCTGGCCGAATCTTGCTCTCGCATTCGCGACGGCCGTCGTGCTGATGTTTCGCGGGCGCACCTACGCGGGCGCACAGCAGGCTGTGCCACTCATCGCGGCAGGCATCTCGGTGATTCTCGTTCTCCTGGGCGACATGGCATGGACCCATCGCGACCATGCATTGGTCATCTTCGCCATCACGATGACCGTTCTCCTCCTGGCACTGATTCTGGGAATCCTCGCCCCCCAGAACACATTCAGCCCCGTTATGCGACGCGCTGCCGAGCTGTTGGACCTCGCTGCGATTGCAGCAATCGTTCCGCTGATCTGCTGGGTCAGTGGCCTCTTCGCGCTCATGCGTAGCCTCTGAGCGATCGGTGATCGATGGTGATTCGACGTGCAACAAACATCTGCGCCAGTCTCGTGATCGTCGCCTTCAGCGTTCTCGCCGGGGCAGGTGGCGCATCGAGCGCGGTTCCCTCCCCCATCGATCCTGCAATGCTGCCGGAGGACGGTCCGCCCGCACCTCCACAACCCACCGAACAACGAACCCTGTGCGTCCCAGCCGTGGCAGGTGGTGACGATGCGGACATTCCACGTTCTCAACGAGATCTGGGATTCGATTCTGTGTGGCCGATCACCAGAGGGGCAGGACAGCGAATTGCTGTCATCGACACCGGTGTCAGCAGACATCCCCGGCTGCCATCGCTCGACGGCGGCGGTGATTACGTCGGTACCTCCGACGGCACCGACGATTGTGACGCACACGGAACTGTCGTGGCCGGTCTCATCGCCGCCCAGCAAGTCGAGGGTTCCGGATTCTCCGGAGCTGCGCCTGACGCACAGATAATTTCGATCAGGCAGTCCAGTGCCGCCTTCTCGGTGGCCGGCCAACGCGAAGACCCTGCTGTAGCCGAGAACTCATCCGGGTACGGAAACGTCGACACCATGGCATCGGCCGTCCGTCACGCTGCGGACATGGGTGCAAGCGTCATCAACATCTCCGAAGTCGCCTGCAAGCCTGCCGGGGACGGGATCAGCGACCAACGACTCGGCGCTGCAATCGAATACGCCACGATCGCGAAGAACGTCGTAGTCGTCGCAGCTGCAGGGAACGTCGGATCCGGAGGTTGCAAGAACCAGAATCCGCCGCCGGATCCCCTCAATCCCCTGGCCGATCCATGGAACTCGGTTGTGACGATTGCCAGTCCGGCTTGGTACGACGACTATGTCCTCACAGTGGGGTCGGTAGACCCCAATGGCGCCGCCAGTTCCTTCAGCCTCGGCGGTCCATGGGTCGACGTGGCGGCGCCCGGCACCGGAATCACCTCACTTCACCCGACGTCGCCCGGTCTGACCAACGGGGTGTACGGCTCCGACGGCGCCGTACAGTCGTTCAACGGGACCAGTTTCGCTGCGCCCCTTGTCGCGGCAACCGCCGCACTGGTCCGGTCGGTTCACCCGGAACTGACTGCGCTTCAGGTCATGCAACGTATCGAAGCCACCGCCCACGCTCCGGCGCAGGGTTGGAATCCCTACGTCGGTCACGGCGTCATCGATCCACTTGCGGCAGTGACGGGCGAATTGGCCCCAGGAGAACGCGTCAAGGTCAACCATCAGTCGGTGTCGATCGATCCCCTACCCACGCCGCCGACCCCCGACAACCGATCTCGCGACACGGCACTCGTCGGAGCCGGAACGGTCGGCACCCTCGCTCTACTGACGCTGTTGGCATCGATGCCTCTTCGTCGAGTAATTCGTCGGCATCTTCCCGAACGCCAGAACATCGATCCCTGAACCGTCAGCAGTGTTCAGTTCACCGGAGCGGCCGGCGCTGTATCGGGGGCGATTCCGTCGTGAGCTATCAGTGCATTGCTCTTCTCGAGCGCGGGACCTGATGCAAGTAGGTCGAGCATCTGCCAAGGCGCGCGATCAGGCGTTCGCGTCAATCCGAGCGCGCGAGCGGAGGTTTCGTCCGGTACGCCGTACTTCACACCGATATCGGCTACGTAGAACACTCCGTCGTGCCTGGTGCTGTTCGTCTCGATTCCGGTCGCTTGAACAAATCCGCCGAATCCCTGTTCGACATGGACGTTGTCGAGATTGTCACCCGATCCGTCCGCCTGCGCCAAGGACACCAACTTGCCACCCTCCGGGATCGGAACCTGCAATCCAGCGACAAGTTTCAGCGTTGCAGAACTACTTTCGCCGCCCTCGACTGCAGGTGAGGGAGCCCATTCCAGACAGCCGACAGGTGCGCCGTGATCATCGACGATCTCCGGAACCACCCGCGGCAACAAGTCGACGGCCAGCTCACTCACCGAGGGAATACGACTGATGGCATCAGGGGTGACGCTCGCGATCCCGGTGGCGCCCTGCGAATCCGAGAAGTAGATCAGTTGGGCGAGCGCCGCACCGATCTTCTGGATCCCGTTCTCGAGTACCACGTAGTACTGCGGGTCCGCACCCACCGAAACCTGGACGACGGAGCCGACAGTCTTGTTCTGCAGAGGAAACCGGGGCGCCGATCCCAGTTGGCGGATTCGCGGAGCCTCGATGCGCGGAACTTCGGGAATCGAATTGAGGAATCCGATACTGATCGGTCGCGCCTGTGCTCCTTCCAGGCCCAAAGCCCGCATGATCGCCGGATCGTCCACATCGATTTCCGCTCGCTTCCCGTCGTACACGAGAAAGTGATCGGAACCCGACTTCACCAGGAATGCACGGTCATTCGTCAGATATGTCGTGTTTTCGCCGACATTGGACGAGCCGACCAGGACCGAAGTCGTCAACGATTTTCTCCCGTCGGATCCGACGGAATCGCACACCGTCCACGCGGCGTTGGTAGGGTCGGCCGATTCCGGCAGCGCGGACGGTGCGCCGGGAATGCCGACGAGCGCGCCCCGGGGTTTCGCCTCGACCTCGGATGCCTTGACTATTGCCGGTTTTCCTGGCGAACCCAGAATCAGTCGTGCGGAGGCCAAGTTCAGCACAGGGCGAAACGTACCCTCCATGGCGACGAACATCGCGCCCGATTCCTTTGCAACGACGATCTCTGCATCGCCGATTCTGTCCTGTGGCCGAAACAGAGCGAGTACAGCGCAACCCGCCAATCCCAGTGCAGCGAGGACTATTCCGACGGTGAACGCGCGCGACTGTGATCGCATCGGATCGTGAAGCATCCGCACGTCTCGTCTGACCAGCGCATGTTCCATCCGCCTGACCAAGAATCGGTACCCGTTGACCTGCCAGCGCGTGGTAGGTGTCGCAGCCATCATTCCCCCCGTGCCTTACATCCCCTTGCGAAGACACAGTACAGTTCCGCTGGGGCGGAAATTTTCGGGTAGTTCGCAGGTCAGGTATCGGGGAGGAACCGTGGACCGATCGCGGTTGAAGCATTGGCCGTCGTCACACAGGATTTCGACGCGCGAGTTCGTGCCGGCACAGATTTTCGGAATCGGTGCGGGCGGAATCGCGATGGCCAGTGGGCTCGATTGGTTCTGGGCGCTGGCAATCGGTTGTGTGGTTGCCGGATCAATGCTGCTTCATGTGGGCGGTTGGTCGGTAATGTCCTGGATTGTCAGGTACTTTCGCTATCTGCACCGCAAGGACGTCGACCGCAGCACGATCGTCAGTTTTCACACTCCCTCCGAGCAGTCCATCGGGCTCCGAGTGGACGGATCTTCGCTCGTCGCTGTCGTCGAGATCGCTCCTCCACGCGACTACCTGACCAGGATCGGCCGTCATTCGTTCGACGCTTCCCACCTTCTGCCCACGGCAGCCCTCGCCAATTGTCTCTATCAGCACGACATCTCACTCACCGGCATCGACATCGTCAGTCACGGATACCGCGCCGCGTCGGGAACGCCGGCCACCGAAGTCTACGAACGTCTCATCGGACCACTACCAGCCACCGCCACCAGAAGTGTTTGGCTTGCACTACGTTTCGACGCGCTGGAGGGTGGTGCAGCAGTCGAACGCCGGGGCGGGGGCGAACAGGGCGCCGGCCGCGCGATAGCTGTTGCCGCCAATCGTGTCATCCGGGTGCTCGATTCAGCGGGGTGCAAGGCGCGGATCCTGACCGCACCGGAGATCGCGTCGTCCACTGCCCAGGTGACAAGAGGAGTGGCCGGCCACGAGGTCACCGAAACGTGGCGAAGTACCCCCTTGCCTGGCGTGTCCAACGTCGGATTTGGGATCGAACCCCGTTTCATCACCACTGCGACCCTGACCCGAGTGTGGGCAGTGGCAACGGCCGGGACGTCCGTGACAATTCGGTTACGACCCACCGGACGACGCGGAGAGGCGAAGGTCAGTGCGACATGTCGCTTCACCACGCGCAATCCACCTGAGAACGCACCGCTGGCCGGTTTGGTCTCGCTACGTGGGCGCCAGCGCGACGGATTGCTGACCAACTTGCCAACCGCATTGGCCGCGCTGGACGGCATCACGCCGGGCGTTCGCATGGACGGGGGCACACTCGACTCACTCGCTCTACCCCTTGCCGGGTGCGGCCAACTCATCGGCTCGGACCGAAACGGGCACGGTGTCGCGGCCAGAATTTCGGGACCGGGCGTCAACACCGTTCTTGTCGCCGGCGAACTCTATCTGGCTCAGCAGTTGATCTTTCGAGCCATCGCGACCGGCGCACTGGTACTCGTCCACACCGATCGACCGCAAGCGTGGACCGCGCTCACCGACTCGATGGGAGTGCCTGACCGACTCCGCGTGTCCGGGCAGGGCGGTGGGCCTGAGGGCGCCTTCAACACTGTCGTGTTCGACGGCGTCGAGGGGTTATCTCCGCGTGCCGGCGTGACCGCAATCTATGTGTACGGACATCCACGCCAATGGCCTCGGGTCGACCCTGAAATCTCGATAGTCCAGCCATTCGCACTCGGTGACAAGATCACGGTCGAAACCGGCCGTACACGCGTCGACCTGACTCTGGTGACCATCGCTTCCGAGACATCGTTCATCGGCCGTCCACGAGCCGGCGACGCTCACCAGATGGCGTGATCGCGTATGTCCAAGATCAGCCGGGATAGGGATCACTTGCACGTTGCATCCGCAATCCGCTTCCCCACCAATCCAATTCACGAATCATCTTCTCGCTTGCATCGATCGCAATCGAATCGACGCCGTACGGCTCGTGTCCGAATTGCTTACGCACCCGGTGGATGGTCACGCTTTGACGCACCGAGACCATGTGCAACTCCGCCACCACTTGCCTCAGTTGCTCGACGGCCCGAACACCACCTGAAATCCCGCCGTAGGACACGAATCCGATCGGCTTGGCACGCCACTCGTGTTTCACCGAATCGAATGCGGTCTTGAGGGCAGCCGGATACCCGTGGTTGTATTCGGAGGTCACGGCGACAACAGCGTCGGCGCGCCCGATTCGCCGGCGGAAAACCTCCGTGGCAGGTGAATCCGAGAAATCCTGGGGCAACGACAGCTCTCTGAGGTCGATCACCGATACGTTCCACGACGGGTTCGCGGTTGCGCGCTCGACAAACCAGTCCGCCACTGCTCGTCCCATTCGCCCCTCGCGGACCGAACCTACGATGACTTCGACGTTCAAAGGTGCCATGAACGTCGATGCTAGCGACTGATCACGCAGTGATCCCGTCCGTGATGAGTGCTGCCAGTTCCCGATAAGCGCTGGCATCGTCCAGACCAGTTGCCCGGTAGACCGCGCGTTGCTGGATCCGAACCATCGTCGCCGCAGCGGCATCGGCGACAAATGATGCGTGTACCTGCCGGAATGCGCCCGAATCGACTCCCTCGACGATGAGCGATCGCACACGATCAGCAGCGATCGACGTGTTCTTCTCGTAGACCTGGCTCGCCGACGCCGATTCGGCCAGGTCTTCCATGAACTGACTGGACGCCGCGGACAGCCGATCACCCACTGCTTCGAGATACACCGCGACTCGACGAGGCGGGGCCGTTTCGGCGGCGACTGCACTCTCCACTGCATCGGTCGCCGCCCGGAAGAAGTGCACTGTCACAGCCCGCACCAGATCCTCTTTGCCGGCCGCCACGGTGTACAAGGTGCTCTTGGAGCAGTGCAGACGAGCTGAGATCTCGTCGAGCGTGAGGTGGGCGAAACCCTCACTCAAGAACAGTTGGACCAATTGATCGAACAACTCGGCCCTGCGCGCAGTCGTCTTGTGAACCAGCCTTGCCATACCTACAACAGTACTGCAGTATCGTTCTCAGTACTATTACCTAGCTAGGAGCCGACCGTGCCCGTCGAACGCCTGATGCCCAGCCAAGAAGCTCGCGATCTCATCGAACTGACGCGTGATGTCGCGGACAAGGTACTCGCGCCCAAGGTCAACGAATACGAGAAGGCCGAGAAGTATCCAGACGGAGTGTTCCCCGCACTCGGACAGGCGGGCCTGCTGAGCCTTCCGTATCCCGAGGAGTTCGGCGGCGGCGATCAGCCGTACGAGGTGTACCTCCAAGTGCTCGAAGAGATCGCCTCACGCTGGGCAGCGGTTGCAGTGGCGGTGAGCGTGCACAGCCTGTCGTGCTTCCCGCTGTTCACCTTCGGCACCGACGAACAGAAGAACCGCTGGCTACCGGACATGCTGGGCGGCAACACCATCGGCGCGTACAGCCTTTCCGAAGCGCAGGCCGGATCCGACGCCGCCGCGTTGTCGTGCAAGGCGACGCCCACCGACGGTGGCTACCGCGTCAACGGTTCGAAAGCCTGGATCACCAACGGCGGCAAGGCGGACTTCTACAACCTCTTCGCACGCACCAGTGACGACGGTTCACGCGGCGTCTCCTGCCTCCTGGTGGACAAGGACACCGAAGGCCTCAGCTTCGGAAAACCCGAAGAGAAGATGGGGCTACGCGCGGTCCCCACTGCCTCCGCGAATTACGACGACGCCTTCATTCCTGAGGAGCGATTGATCGGTCAGCGCGGCCAGGGGCTGCCGATCGCCTTCAGCGCTCTCGACTCCGGCCGACTCGGAATCGCTGCCGTTGCCGTCGGAATCGCTCAAGGCGCGCTCGACGACGCGGTCGCTTACGCGAAGGAGCGCAAGGCATTCGGCAAGCGGATCATCGATCACCAGGGACTCGGTTTCGTGCTCGCGGACATGGCTGCCGCAGTCGACTCCGCGCGAGCCACCTACCTCGATGCAGCCCGCCGCCGCGACGCCGGAGTTCCGTATTCACGCAACGCGAGCGTCGCCAAGCTCGTGGCCACCGACGCGGCAATGAAGGTCACCACCGACGCCGTTCAGGTATTCGGCGGGTACGGATACACCCAGGACTTCCCCGTCGAGCGCTACATGCGCGAGGCCAAGATCACGCAGATCTTCGAGGGCACCAACCAGATTCAGCGATTGGTCATCGCGCGCCAACTGGCGGGATAGCCCCCCGATACGAATGCCCTCCCACACAGAGTGGGAGGGCATTTTGCATGGTGATGTTCAGTCGCCGCAGCATCCACCCGAAGACGGAATCTCGCGGGTCTCACGGGTAATCGCGTTGCGGGCAGCCAGTTCCGAGTAGTCGGGGTAGTCCACGCGGACCAACGAAAGTCCGTGCGCCGGCGCAACGAGGATGGAACTGGATCGCGACGTTTCGTCGAGCAAACCTGCCACCCAGGCGGCCGTGCGCCGTCCCTCACCGACGGAGAGGACTGCGCCGACGAGACTGCGAACCATCGACCAGCAGAATGCGTCAGCATTCACGTACGCCGTGAACACCGTGCCCACTTGGGTCCAGTCGAAACGCTGCAGCTCCCGCACCGTCGTAGCGCCTTCTCGACGCTTGCAGAATGCCGCGAAGTTGTGCAGACCCAGCAGCCGATTCGACGCTTCCTGCATCGCTCCGAGATCGAGTGGTTTGGGATACGAGACGGTGTCGCGTGCGCGTAGTGGTTCCACTCCGAACGCCGCGTTGGTCACCCGGTACTCGTAATAGCGTCGCATCGCGGAGAAGCGCGCATCGAAGTCACCCGGAACCACCGATATCTGTTTGACCCGAACGTCCTTGGGCAGAAATCGTGCAAGTCTGCGCACGAGTCGCGACGGATCGTCCGGGAGCAACTCTCCCGGAACGTCGACGTGCGCTACCTGACCGGTGGCGTGGACACCGGCGTCGGTTCGACCGGCAACGGTCAACTGAACCGGGTGTCGAAGCACCGTTCCCAACTTGTCTTCGATCTCACCGCACACGGTGCGCAGATCGGTCTGGCGGGCCCAACCCGAGAAGTCGGTGCCGTCGTAGGAGATGTCGAGCCGCAATCGAACGAGCCCGCCGTCCCCGATGGGGGCGGCGGGCTCGTTCGATTCAGCGTGTGCCGAAACCAAGGGAGATTAGTCCTTCTTGGCCTCTTCGGCCTCGGGAGCGTCGGCCGCAGTTGCGGTCTCGTTCTCGATGGCCTCGACGACTGCGTCAGCGTTCTCGACCTCAGCGTCGGTCGCGTCGGCCTCTACGGCCTCGACGACGTTCTCTGCGGCGGGAGCTTCCTGCGAGGACTTGACGCGACGAGCGCGGTCAGCCTCGGAGGTGACGGTCTTTTCCTTGACGAGCTCGATGATTGCCATCGGAGCGTTATCACCCTTGCGGGGGATCGTCTTGATGATGCGGGTGTATCCACCGTTACGGTCCGCGTAGAACGGGCCGATCTCGGCGAACAGGGTGTGAACGACATCCTTGTTGCGGATGACCTTCAGCACCTCACGACGGTGAGCCAGCGTGCCGGCCTTCGCGTGCGTGACGAGCTTCTCGGCGTAGGGGCGCAGTGCCTTGGCCTTGGACTCGGTGGTGGTGATGCGACCGTGCTCGAAGAGCGCGGTAGCCAGATTGGCGAAAATCGCCTTCTGGTGGGAAGCCGACCCGCCGAAGCGGGCACCCTTCTTGGGCTTGGGCATGATGATCTCCTAGTAAAGGACCTGAGCTGCTACAGCTGTTCGGTCTCGGCGTAGTCCTCGGTACCTTCGGCATCGCCGAAGGAACCGGCATCAGTGTCACTCCACGTTCCGGTGGCGGCGTCGTAGCCGGCAACGGTGGTGGGATCGAAGGATGCGGGGCTGTCCTTGAGGGACAGGCCGAGCGAATGCAGCTTGACCTTGACCTCGTCGATGGACTTCTGTCCGAAGTTGCGGATGTCGAGCAGATCGGACTCGGTACGGCCGACAAGCTCACCGACGGTGTGAACACCTTCGCGCTTGAGGCAGTTGTAGGAGCGGACCGTGAGGTCCAGATCCTCGATGGGGAGTCCGAAGGAAGCGATGTGATCGGCCTCGGCAGGCGAGGGTCCGATCTCGATTCCTTCTGCTTCGACGTTCAGCTCACGGGCCAGGCCGAAGAGCTCAACCAGGGTCTTGCCCGCCGAAGCGAGCGCGTCCCGTGCGGTGATGGAGTTCTTCGTTTCCACGTCGAGAACGAGCCGATCGAAGTCGGTGCGCTGTTCGACGCGAGTGGCCTCCACCTTGTAGGTGACCTTGAGCACCGGCGAGTAGATCGAGTCGACCGGGATACGGCCGATCTCTGCGCCGGACGCCTTGTTCTGAACGGCGGGGACATAGCCACGACCGCGCTCGACTACGAGCTCGATCTCCAGCTTTCCCTTGTCGTTCAGGGTGGCGATGTGCAGATCAGGGTTGTTCACGGTGACGCCTGCCGGGGGCACGATGTCGCCCGCAGTAACAGCGCCGGGGCCCTGCTTGCGGACGTACATGGTGACCGGCTCGTCCTCTTCGGAGTTCACGACGAGGCCCTTGAGGTTCAGGATGATGTCGGTGACATCTTCCTTCACGCCCGGGACGGTGGTGAACTCGTGGAGAACGCCGTCGATACGGATGCTGGTGACAGCAGCGCCGGGGATCGACGAGAGCAGCGTGCGGCGCAGCGAATTGCCGAGCGTGTACCCGAAACCTGGCTCCAGGGGCTCGATGACGAACTTCGAGCGGTTATCAGCGATGACCTCTTCGGTCAGCGTGGGTCGCTGAGAAATGAGCATTGGTATTTCCTCCTGTACGGACGTCCACTATTTGACGCCCACGATGGGAAAGGGCCTGCGGCCCTGTGAGTGGTTGAGGAGTCCGGAGACTCCTCAACCACTCACGGGGTGCGAAGCGCCTTACTTCGAGTAGTACTCGACGATGAGCTGTTCCTGCAGAGCGATGTCGATCTGCGCGCGCTCGGGAAGCTGGTGAACCAGGATCCGCAGACGCGAGCCGACAACCTGCAGCCACCCGGGAACCGGGCGATCGCCGACGGTCTCACGCGCAACCTGGAACGGAAGCGTGGAGAGCGACTTCTCCTTGACATCGATGATGTCGTACTGCGAGACGCGGTAGCTCGGGATGTCGACCTTCTTGTTGTTCACGAGAAGGTGACCGTGCGTGACCAGCTGACGTGCCTGACGGCGCGTGCGAGCGAGGCCTGCGCGGTATACGACGTTGTCGAGACGCGACTCGAGGATGCGAAGCAGGTTCTCGCCGGTCTTGCCGGGGCGGTTGTTCGCCTCCTTGTAGTACAGGCGGAACTGCTTCTCCATGACGCCGTAGGTGAAGCGAGCCTTCTGCTTCTCCTGCAGCTGGAGCAGGTACTCGCTCTCCTTGATACGCGCGCGGCCGTGCTGTCCGGGCGGGTACGGGCGACGCTCGAATGCCTGGTCGCCTCCAACGAGGTCGACGCGCAGACGACGCGACTTGCGGGTGATGGGTCCGGTATAACGTGCCATTTTCTTCTACCTATCCTTCCCGCTATACCCGACGCCGCTTGGGCGGACGGCAGCCGTTGTGCGGCTGGGGGGTTACATCGGAAATGGTGCCGACCTCGAGGCCAGCGGCCTGGAGGGAACGGATTGCGGTCTCGCGACCGGATCCCGGTCCCTTGACGAAGACGTCAACCTTCTTGACACCGTGCTCCTGCGCCTTACGGGCAGCGCTCTCAGCAGCAAGCTGAGCGGCGAAGGGAGTCGACTTACGCGAACCCTTGAAGCCGACGTGTCCCGAAGACGCCCAGGAAATGACATTTCCGGCGGGGTCCGTGATGGACACGATGGTGTTGTTGAAGGTGCTCTTGATGTGAGCGGCGCCGTGCGGGATGTTCTTCTTATCCCTGCGACGCGTCTTCTGGGTCTTCTTCGGACCGGTGCTACGTGACTTCGGGGGCATTACTTCGCCTTCTTCTTGCCGGCAATGGTGCGCTTCGGACCCTTACGGGTACGGGCGTTGGTCTTGGTGCGCTGACCACGCACGGGCAGACCACGACGGTGGCGCAGGCCCTGGTAGCAGCCGATCTCGATCTTGCGACGGATGTCGGCCTGAACCTCGCGGCGAAGGTCACCCTCGACCTTGAGCGACTCCTCGATGTACTCGCGGAGCTTTGCCAGGTCCTCGTCCGAGAGGTCCTTGCTCCGGAGATCCGGGCTGACGCCGGTGGCGTCAAGGATTTCCTTGGAGCGGGTACGGCCGATGCCGTAGATGTATGTCAGTGCGATCTCCATGCGCTTTTCGCGAGGAAGATCAACACCAGAGAGACGTGCCATGTTGGCATTTCCTTATCGGTGTGCGGAGGTCTGCTCCCAGCCCTTCCCCTGTGCCTCTTGCCGAGTACCGACGCCCGAAGGCGCAGATGATCTCATCAACTAACTCAGTGGGGCCCCGGCCTCCGTGCCGGGGGTGAACCATTGTCCGACCTTGGCGATCGGTGAACGATCGCGTGGGGTCTCGTCAACAATGGCTGGTACTGGGAGGTCTTCTTTGCTTGTTGCCAAGCAGATCTTCGAAAAGCTAGATCTAGCCCTGACGCTGCTTGTGACGCAGGTTCTCGCAGATCACCATGACTCGACCGTTACGGCGAATCACTTTGCACTTCTCGCAGATCTTCTTGACGCTCGGCTGAACCTTCACGTCTTCTGATCTCCTGTTTTGTCGCAGCCCGCCGCGATGAACCGCGGCAGACATACTTCTCCCTGACCCAGGTCAGGTCCGGGAAGTTCGTTACTTGTAGCGGTAAACGATGCGTCCGCGCGACAAATCGTAGGGCGAGAGCTCTACGACAACGCGATCTTCCGGGAGGATGCGAATGTAGTGCTGACGCATCTTTCCGCTGATGTGGGCGAGGACCTTGTGGCCATTCTCGAGCTCAATGCGGAACATCGCATTGGGCAGCGGCTCGACTACTCGTCCTTCGACCTCGATGGCCCCGTCTTTCTTAGCCATATCCTCCGCGATCCGTTTGGTTTGGCATGCTTCGTGCATCGGCTTCCGTTACATTGGCACGCAATGGAAAAGATCGTCGGCAGTTCGAAAGCCCGATCCCGGAGTGATCCGAGCGTAGGCACACGAACTATCGACGCGCATAGCGCACCGCCTAGCCATGTTACGCGATGTAAACGACCAGGCCAAATGCGCCTCCGGTCAGGGTGACGACGCACACCGCTCCCCCATCGAAAAAGTCCCAGCCTCGAAATGAGGCTGGGACTTCTCGAACATGAAACATGCTCGCTGCCAACACTTGTCAGCGACTGTGTCGACTACTCCGGCCGGAGTGTCAGAATCCGCGGACCGTCTTCGGTCACTGCGACAGTGTGTTCCCAGTGCGCCGCACGGGACCCGTCGGTCGTCACAACGGTCCAGTCGTCGTCGAGAATCACCGTGTCGGTGGTGCCGAGCGTGAGCATCGGCTCAATCGCCAGGCACGATCCGACAACCAGTTCAGGACCCTTACCCGGGGCACCTTCATTGGCGAGGAACGGATCCATGTGCATTTCCCGGCCGATTCCGTGTCCGCCGTATCCGTCGACGATGCCGTAGGAACGACCGTGCAACTTCTCGGCGGCATGAGTACCGACCTCGATCGCGTGCGAAACATCCGTCAGACGGTTGCCGGCGATCATTGCCGCGATCCCGGCTTCCATAGAAAGCCGAGTGGCTTCGCTGAGCTCCTGATCGGCGACGCTGATCTCACCGACACCGAACGTCCAAGCGGAGTCACCGTGCCATCCGTCGAGGATCGCGCCACAGTCGATGGAAACCAGGTCGCCTTCAGCCAGGATGTCCTGAGCTGAAGGGATTCCGTGAACGACGCGATCGTTGACCGAAGAGCAGATCGAGCCGGTGAAGCCGTGGTACCCGAGGAACGAGGGCACGGCGCCGGCGTCACGAATGACGGATTCAGCGACCGCGTTCAATTCCAAAGTGCTGACACCGGGCTTCGCCGCAGCGCGAACCGCCACCAGAGCCGAACCCACGATCGCGCCGGCAGCAGCCATCGCGTCGAGTTCGCCCGCGGAGCGGAACGGAACAACCTTGCGTTTGCGCCCGAAGACCATTACTTACCCAACGCTGCCAGTGCGCGAGCGTTGACCTCTTCGACCTCGCCGATCGCGTCGACGGAGACGATGCTGTCCTTGTAGTAATCGAACAGCGGTGACGTCTCGTCGCGGTAGACCCGGAGTCGGTTGCGAATGACGTCCTCGGTGTCGTCTGCACGACCGCGGGCGAGCATACGCTCGACCACGATGTCCTCGTCGACGACGAAGGAGAGGACACCGTCGAGCTTGGTGTCGAGATCCTTCAAGATTCCCTCGAGTGCCTGAGCCTGTTCGACCGAGCGCGGAAATCCGTCGAGAAGGAAACCGTTTGCTGCGTCCGGTTCTGCGACGCGAGCCTTCACCATGTCGTTGGTGATCGAGCTCGGTACGAGTTCGCCGGCGTCGATGTACTTCTTTGCTTCCACACCGAGAGCGGTGGCCTGACCGATGTTCGCGCGGAAGAGATCACCCGTGGAGATATGGGGAACGCCGAACTTCTCGGACAAGATAGCGGCCTGGGTGCCCTTGCCGGCACCGGGAGGACCAAGGAGGACAAGTCTCACTTGAGGAACCCTTCATAGTTACGCTGCATTAGCTGACTCTCGATCTGCTTCACGGTGTCCAGGCCGACGCTGACCATGATCAGCACCGCGGTGCCACCGAACGGCAGGTTCTGCGCGCCGCCGCCATTCCCGATGTCGAGGAACAGGTTGGGCAGAACAGCAATGGTGCCGAGGTAAATCGCACCCGGAAGGGTGATGCGACTCAGCACGTAGTTGAGGTAGTCCGCGGTCGGCTGACCGGGTCGGATACCGGGGATGAAGCCGCCGAACTTCTTCATCTCGTCGGCGCGCTCTTCAGGATTGAAGGTGATGGCGACGTAGAAGTACGTGAAGAAGACGATCAGGCCAAAGTAGATCGCGATGTACACCGGGTTGGCCGGATTCACCAGGTAGGTGTTGATGAGGCGCTGCCACCAACTGGGGTCGACCGCTGTACTGGCCGAAGTCAGCTGTGCAATCAAGTTCGGGAGGTACAGCAGTGAAGACGCGAAGATCACCGGGATGACGCCGGCCTGGTTCACCTTCAGAGGCAGGTACGTCGAGGATCCGCCGTACATCTTGCGTCCGACCATCCGCTTCGCGTACTGCACCGGGATACGACGCTGACCCTGCTCGACGAAGACGACACCGGCGATGATCAGCAGCGCTGCGAGGCAGACGAAGGCGAAGACCAGCGGACCACGGCTGTCGAGGATTGCCTTGCCCTCGCTCGGGATACGCGATGCGATACCGGCGAAGATGAGGAGGGACATACCGTTGCCGACGCCGCGTTCGGTGATGACCTCGCCGAACCACATGACCATGGCAGCACCGGCAGTCATGACCAGCACGATGATGACAAGTCCGAAGATCGACTTGTCGGCGATGATGTCGTCACAGCCCTGGAGCAACTGTCCGCGTGCCGCAAGAGCGACGATGCCGGTCGACTGCAGGATTGCCAGAGCAATGGACAGGTAACGCGTGTACTGCGTCATCTTGGCCTGGCCGGACTGGCCTTCTTTCCGAAGTTCCTCGAACTTCGGAATCACCACGGTCAGGAGCTGCACGATGATGCTCGCCGTGATGTACGGCATGATGCCGATCGCAAAGATCGACATCTGCAGCAGAGCGCCGCCGGAGAACAGGTTGATCAGCGAGTAGATACCTGCTGAGTCACCGGAGTTGGCGATATCGATGCACTGACGCACACGGCCGTAGTCGACACCTGGGGACGGGATGAGAGCGCCGACCCGATACAGAGCCACCAAGCCGAGGGTGAAGAGGATCTTCCGCCTCAGGTCTGGGGTCCTGAGGGCCGAGACGAAGGCGGAAAGCAAAGATCCTCCTGGCACGACGGTAGGGAGACAGATCGTTTTGACCTGTCGAACTTTTGAACTCTAACAGTGAGCATTTGGGAACTAGGCGGGCAGACCACGAAAACCGGGTAAGCCGAAGATACATTTGCCACTCGGTGACCAGAATACTGGCCCGTCCGAGCATGCACGACCAATCTGTGACACGACCTCGTACCTGTGACACGACCTCGTAGACGCCGATGGCCGCACCGCAGCAAACGCTGCGCTGCGGCCATCGGACTAGCTACGCGTGATCACTCACAGCTCGGTGGCGGAACCACCGGCAGCAGCAATCTTTTCCTTGGCGGAACCGGTGAACTTGTCGACGGTCACCTGAACGGCAACTGTCAGTTCGCCGTCGCCCAGAACCTTGACGAGCTGGTTCTTGCGGACTGCGCCCTTGGCGACGAGATCCTCGACCGTGATTGCTCCACCTTCGGGGAACAGACGGGCGATGTCGCCGACATTGACGACCTGGTACTCGACGCGGAACGGGTTCGTGAAGCCCTTGAGCTTGGGCAGACGCATGTGAAGCGGCATCTGTCCACCCTCGAAGCCCACGCGCACGGTGTTACGTGCCTTGGTGCCCTTGGTACCGCGACCTGCGGTCTTACCACGCTTGCCGCCCTCACCGCGTCCAACACGAATCTTGTTGGACTTGGATCCCGGAGCGGGGCGCAGGTGGTGCAGTTTGATGGTCATGGTTAGACCTCCTCAACTGTTACGAGGTGGCGCACCACGTTGATCAGACCGCGGTTCTGTGCGTTGTCCTCACGAACAACGGTCTGACGGATGCCCTTGAGACCCAGCGTGCGCAGAGAATCCTTCTGGTTCTGCTTGGTCCCGATGATGCTCTTGATCTGAGTGACCTTGAGATCTGCCATTACTTCACACTCCCAGCAGCCTGTGCGCGAGCGCGAAGCATGCCGGCGGGTGCAACCTCTTCGAGGGTGAGGCCGCGGCGAGCCGCAACTTCCTCGGGACGCTGCAGACCCTTGAGCGCAGCAACGGTCGCATGCACGACGTTGATGGCGTTGTCGCTACCGAGCGACTTCGACAGGATGTCCGCGATACCAGCGCACTCCAGCACGGCGCGCACAGCGCCACCGGCGATAACACCGGTACCGGGGCTTGCCGGGCGAAGCATGACGATGCCGGCAGCAGCCTCACCCTGAACGGGGTGAGTGATGGTGTTGGCGATCATCGGGACGCGGAAGAAGCTCTTGCGAGCCTCCTCGACACCCTTCTGGATGGCCGCGGGAACTTCCTTGGCCTTTCCGTAGCCGACGCCGACCAGTCCGTTGCCGTCTCCGACGATCACCAGAGCGGTGAAGCTGAAGCGACGACCACCCTTGACGACCTTGGAAACGCGGTTGATCGTGACAACGCGCTCGATGAACTGTGACTTCTCCGCAGCGTTCCCGCCACGGCCACCGTCGCGACGGTCACGGCCGCCACCACGGTTGTCCCCACGAGCGTTGCTGTTGTCACCGCTGTTGGGGCCATTCTGTCCGGCGGGTCCGCTTCCGCCGTCACGCCTTTGACGTCCCGGCATCAGGCTGTCCTTCCGTTGAAAATGTTGGTCATCAGAACTTCAACCCGCCTTCGCGAGCCGCGTCTGCCAGGGCCGCGATGCGACCGTGGTAGCCGTGTCCGCCGTGGTCGAAGACAACTGCTTCCACGCCGGCAGCCTTGGCGCGCTCGGCGATCAGCTGACCGACCTTCGCGCTCGCAGCCTTCTTGTCGCCTTCTGCCACGCGCACGTCTGCTTCGATGGTCGACGCGGAGGCCAGGGTGTGGCCGGCCAGGTCGTCCACGAGCTGGACGTGGATGTGGCGCGAGGACCGGTTGACGACCAAGCGGGGACGCTCGGGCGTGCCGGAGACCTTCTTGCGGAGACGGAAGTGACGACGCGTCTTCGAGAGACGACGCTTGGTGGACGCATCCTTGCCCAGCGGAATCCGCTTGGCTTTCTGGTTTGCAGTCTGGCTCATATCACTTACCCGTCTTTCCGACCTTGCGGCGGATCTGCTCACCCTCGTAACGCACGCCCTTACCCTTGTACGGGTCCGGACGACGGAGACGACGGATGTTGGCCGAGATCTGCCCGACCTTCTGCTTGTCGATGCCGGACACCGAGAACCGGGTGGGCGACTCGACGACGAAGGTGATGCCTTCAGGAGCCTCGATCGGCACCGGGTGGCTGAAGCCGAGCGCGAACTCGAGGTCCTTGCCCTTCAGTGCCACACGGTAACCAACACCGTGGATCTCCATCTTCTTCGTGTAACCCTCGGTGACACCGGTGATGATGTTCGCAACCAGGGTCCGCGACAGACCGTGCAGCGCGCGGCTACGACGCTCGTCGTCGGGGCGCGTGACGCTCAGCGAGCCGTCCTCTGCCTTTTCGATTGCGATGGGCTCGGAGATGGTCAGCGCGAGGGTGCCCTTGGGACCCTTGACGGTGACATCCTGGCCGCTGATCGTGACGTCAACGCCCGCGGGGACGGTGACCGGAATCTTTCCAATACGCGACATTGTGGTGGCCTCCCTTACCAGACGTAGGCGAGGACTTCCCCGCCTACTCCTTGATTGGCCGCCTGGCGATCGGTGAGCAGACCGGACGACGTGGAGATGATGGCCACGCCGAGGCCTCCGAGGACCTTGGGCAGGTTGGTGGACTTCGCGTAAACCCGGAGACCGGGCTTGGAAACGCGACGCACGCCGGCGAGGCTACGCTCGCGGCTGGGACCGTACTTCAGATCGACGATGAGGGTCTTGCCGACCTCTGCGTCTTCGGTACGGAAATCGGAGATGTAGCCCTCGCGCTTGAGGATCTCGGCGATGTTCGCCTTGATCTTCGAGTGGGGAAGCTTCACCTCATCGTGGTACGCCGTGTTGGCGTTGCGCAGACGCGTCAAGAAGTCTGCGATGGGGTCAGTCATGGTCATAGGTCGACCTCGACACCTTTCTCGCTGTGGTTCCCATGCAACACCGGACGAATCCGATCGTGGGCCTCCAGCAATTCGGCTGGGCCGTCCGACTTGTGTCAGACGGCGTAAGTTACCGCACCGAGCTGAACGCATGCGTCAGCCACGGCAACCGCTCTAGTGTAGGGAACTTTGGCGCAAGTGTCCACCGGGATCCCATGTCGCCTCCCCCACTGCCGCCCGAAGGATGCGATCGGGAAGCTATCGACGCACCCCGAAATCTGAACTGCTCGTTCGGCACCGAAGAACGACACCGACGAACGATGATCGCTTTCAACCAGAGTCGCAGCGGGGCAGTTCTTTTCAGGATCGGCACGATTCACATCTCGATGAAAACCACGAATGGGCGTGGGTTCCAAAGGAACCCACGCCCATTCACATGCGTGGTGTGACGAAGCCCGAGGGCCTCAGATCACCAAGAGCTCTTGCGAACTCCGGGAAGCTCGCCGGCGTGAGCCATCTCGCGAACGCAGATACGGCACAAGCCGAACTTGCGGAACACCGAGTGCGGGCGACCGCACCGCTGGCAGCGGGTGTAGGCGCGAACCGCGAACTTGGGCTTCTTGTTGGCCTTGTTGACCAATGCCTTCTTAGCCATGCGCTCAGTTCTCCTTGAACGGGAAGCCGAGGTGCTTGAGCAGTGCACGGCCTTCTTCGTTGTTGGTTGCGGTGGTCACGACGGTGATGTCCATGCCGCGGGGGCGATCGATCTTGTCCACGTCGATCTCGTGGAACATCGACTGCTCGTTGAGGCCGAACGTGTAGTTGCCGTTGCCGTCGAACTGGTTGCCCGAGAGACCGCGGAAGTCGCGGATACGGGGCAGAGCGACAGACACGAGGCGGTCCAGGAACTCCCACATGCGGTCACCACGGAGGGTGACGCGTGCACCGATGGGCATACCTTCGCGGAGCTTGAACTGCGCGATGGACTTACGTGCCTTGCGGATCTCGGGCTTCTGGCCCGTGATCAGCGACAGGTCATGGACAGCGCCGTTGATCAGCTTGGCGTCACGGGCGGCGTCGCCGACGCCCATGTTGACGACAACCTTGACGACGCCGGGGATCTGCATGACGTTCGAGTAGTCGAACTCGCTGTTGAGCGCGTCCTTGATCTCAGCGCGGTAGCGTGCCTTGAGGCGCGGCTGGACCTTGTTTTCGGTGGAGGTCATGTCAGATGTCCTTCCCGTTCTTCCGGGAAATCCGAACGCGCTTGCCGGACTCTTCGTCGGTGCGGTAGCCCACGCGGGTGGGGTTTCCGTCCGAGTCGACAACTGCAACGTTGGAAACGTGGATCGGGGCTTCCTGCGTAACGATGCCGCCGGAGGATGCTCCGCGCTCGTTCGCGGAAACCGCGGTGTGCTTCTTGATTCGGTTCACGCCTTCGACGAGGACCTTGTCGGTCGCGGGGTAGGCCTGAATGACCTTGCCCTTCGCGCCCTTGTCCTTGCCGGCGATGACCAGAACGGTGTCACCCTTGTGCACCTTCATCACAGCACCTCCGGGGCAAGCGAAACGATCTTCATGAACTTCTTCTCGCGCAGCTCACGGCCGACGGGTCCGAAGATGCGGGTTCCACGGGGATCACTGTCAGCCTTGATGAGCACTGCAGCGTTCTCGTCGAACTTGATGTAGGAACCGTCCGGACGACGGCGCTCCTTGGTCGTGCGAACGATGACGGCCTTGACGACCTCACCCTTCTTGATGTTTCCACCGGGGATTGCGTCCTTGACGGTGGCGACGATGACGTCACCGATCCCGGCGTAGCGACGTGACGAACCGCCGAGAACGCGGATGCAAAGGATTTCCTTGGCACCCGTGTTATCAGCGACGCGAACTCGCGACTCCTGCTGAATCACTTGATCTCCCTAGACCTGGAATTTCGTGCGCAACGGATTACCGACCCGGTGCGCGCGGTCATTGTTGCCACCTGCGTCGTGTCTGAGCTGCAGTCCCACCGACTGACGTCGGGAGACGATCACTGCAAGCACCGTTCGAGCTGCGCACGTGAGGACACACCTCTGCCACAGGCAACCGTTCTATTGTAGGGAAGGGTTCACCGAATACCAAATCAGCCGTACTCGACGCAACTCGAACCCTTCGCCCGGAAAGCCGAATGGCCCACTCCCCCAAGGGGAAGCGGGCCATTCGGTGATACTCGATCAGCTCGAGGATTCGATCAGGCTTACTTGGCCTTTTCGAGGACCTCGACCAGACGCCAGTGCTTCGTCGCGGACAGCGGACGGGTTTCCATCAGCTGAACGCGGTCGCCGACGCCGGCAACGCCGTTCTCGTCGTGCGCCTTCACCTTGGTCGTACGGCGGATGATCTTGCCGTAGAGCTTGTGCTTGACGCGGTCTTCGAGCTCGACCACGATCGTCTTTTCCATCTTGTCGGACACGACGTATCCGACACGGACCTTACGGCTCGCGCGCTCTTCTGTGCTCACTGCTTTTTCCTCACTCATGCCGCGTCACCTGCATCCGGACCCACAGCGAGTCCGAGCTCACGCTCACGCAGGACGGTGTAGATGCGCGCGATCTCGTGACGAACGGTGCGCAGTCGTCGGTTGTTGTCCATCTGGCCGGTAGCCATCTGGAAACGAAGGTTGAAAAGCTCTTCCTTCGACTCACGGAGCCGGGTGACCAGCTCGTCTTCACTGAGCTCGCGGAGCTCTGCTGCTGGGGTTCCAGTAGCCATCAGAACTGCTCCTCTCTGGTCACGATCCGGCACTTGCACGGGAGCTTGTGCATCGCGCGGCGCAGGGCCTCACGAGCAATCTCCTCGTTGGGGTATGTCATCTCGAACAGAACGCGTCCGGGCTTGACGTTGGCAATCCACCACTCGGGCGAACCCTTACCGGAACCCATTCGGGTTTCGGCCGGCTTCTTCGTGAGGGGGCGATCCGGGAAGATGTTGATCCAGATCTTGCCGCCACGCTTGATGTGCCGAGTCATGGCGATACGAGCGGACTCGATCTGCCGGTTGGTGATGTAGGCAGGCTCGAGAGCCTGGATGCCGTAGTCACCGAAGGTCACCTGGGTACCGCCCTTGGCGGCACCCGAACGGCTCGGGTGGTGCTGCTTGCGGTGCTTGACCCGCCGTGGGATCAACATGCGTCAGCCCTCCTGATTCTGTTCAGTTGCGGGAGCATCGGCGGTTGCGGTCGCTGCGCGGCCGGCCTCGGTGCTGGTCGCAGTGGTACCGGTGGCACCGGAACGACGCGGACGGCTCGGACGCTCACGACGCGGGCGATCCCCGGCCGGTGCGGCCGTGTTGGCGGCGAGCTCACGCTTGCCACCGACGATGTCGCCCTTGTAGATCCAGACCTTGACGCCGATGCGACCGAAGGTGGTCTTGGCCTCGTAGAGGCCGTAGTCGATGTCCGCACGAAGCGTGTGCAGCGGCACACGGCCTTCGCGGTAGAACTCCGACCGGGACATCTCGGCGCCGCCGAGACGACCGGAGCACTGAACGCGGATTCCCTTGACGTTGGGCTGACGCATGGCCGACTGGATGGCCTTGCGCATTGCACGACGGAAGGCAACGCGGTTCGAGAGCTGCTCGGCCACACCCTGTGCGACGAGCTGTGCTTCAGCTTCTGCGTTCTTGACCTCGAGGATGTTCAGCTGAACCTGCTTGCCGGTCAGCTTCTCGAGCTCGGAGCGGATGCGATCGGCTTCGGCGCCGCGGCGGCCGATGACGATGCCCGGACGTGCAGTGTGGATGTCCACGCGAACACGGTCACGGGTGCGCTCGATTTCGACCTTCGCGATTCCTGCGCGCTCCATGCCGGTGGCGAGGAGCTTACGGATCGCGACGTCTTCCTTGACGTACTCCGCGTACTGCTTGTCTGCGTACCAGCGAGACTTCCAGTCGGTGGTGATGCCGAGACGGAAGCCGTGCGGGTTGATTTTCTGGCCCACTACTGAGCACTTCCCTTCCGGCGATTACGGGTCGATGTTCCGGTCTTCGGCAGGCTCTCCACGATCACGGTGATGTGACTGGTGCGCTTGCGAATACGGAACGCACGTCCCTGTGCACGCGGCTGGAACCGCTTGAGGGTCGCGCCCTCGTCCACGAACGCCGTAGCAACGACAAGCGTGCTGGGGTCGAGGTCGAGGTTGTTCTCGGCGTTGGCTGCTGCGGAGGCGATCACCTTGGCGACCGGCTCGCTCGCTGCCTGCGGCGCGAACTTCAGGATGTTCAGGGCGTCTTCAACCGAGCGCCCGCGGACCAGGTCCACAACTCGACGTGCCTTCATCGGCGTAACGCGAACGTGCTTCGCTACAGCCTTGGCAGTCGGGTTGGCGGTTTCGGTGTTGCTCATCGCCTCTTCGCCTTCCGATCATCCTTGATGTGACCCTTGAACGTGCGGGTCGGTGCAAACTCTCCGAGCTTGTGTCCGACCATGGAGTCGGAAACGAACACGGGGACGTGCTTGCGGCCGTCGTGAACTGCAAACGTGTGGCCGATGAAGTCCGGGATGATTGTCGAACGACGGGACCAGGTCTTGATGACCTGCTTGGTTCCCTTTTCGTTCTGTACATCCACCTTCGCGAGGAGGTGGTCATCGACGAACGGGCCCTTCTTAAGGCTGCGTGGCATCCTTCACTCCCTCCTAGCGCTTGTTCTTGCCGGTGCGGCGGCGACGGACGATCATCTTGTCGCTTGCCTTGTTCTTGCGGGTACGGCCTTCAGGCTTACCCCACGGGCTGACCGGGTGGCGTCCACCTGAGGTCTTGCCCTCGCCGCCACCGTGCGGGTGGTCGACCGGGTTCATCACGACACCACGAACGGTCGGGCGCTTGCCCTTCCAACGCATACGGCCGGCCTTGCCCCAGTTGATGTTCGACTGCTCGGCGTTGCCGACCTCGCCGACGGATGCGCGGCAGCGCACGTCGACGCGACGGATTTCACCGGAAGGCATACGCAGCGTGGCGTAGCTGCCTTCCTTACCGAGGAGCTGGATGCTGGCGCCTGCCGAACGAGCCATCTTGGCTCCGCCGCCGGGACGCAGTTCCACACCGTGGATGGTGGTACCAGTCGGGATGTTGCGCAGCGGCAGGTTGTTGCCCGGCTTGATGTCGGCGCCTGCACCGGACTCGACCGGTGAACCCTGCACCAGGCCCTTGGGGGCGATGATGTAGCGCTTCTCACCGTCTGCGTAGTGCAGGAGTGCGATGTTTGCTGTGCGGTTGGGGTCGTACTCGATGTGAGCGACCTTTGCCGGGATGCCGTCCTTGTCGTTGCGACGGAAATCGATCAGTCGGTATGCACGCTTGTGTCCGCCACCCTTGTGACGGGTGGTGATACGACCGTGTGCGTTACGTCCACCGCGACCGTGCAGCGGGCGAACCAGCGACTTCTCGGGGGTCGACCGAGTGATCTCGGCGAAGTCCGAGACGCTCGAGCCACGACGGCCCGGTGTTGTCGGCTTGTACTTACGGATTGCCATGAGTCTTCTCGTCCTCTATGTCTCGTCAAGTCCCGGCGCTTACGCGACCGGTCCTCCGAAGATCTCGATGGGCTTGCTGTCAGCGGACAGGGTCACGAGCGCGCGCTTGGTGTCCTTGCGCTTGCCGTAACCGAATCGGGTCCGCTTACGCTTGCCCTGACGGTTGGCGGTGTTGACGCTGGTCACCTTGACGCCGAAGACCTTCTCGACGGCAATCTTGATCTGCGTCTTGTTCGAGTCCGGGTGCACCAGGAAGGTGTAGGTGCCTTCCTCGATCAGTCCGTAGGACTTCTCGGAGATGACCGGAGCGAGCAGGATGTCGCGGGGGTCAGCGATGGTGCTCACTTGGCGTCCTCCTTGTTCTGAGCGCTCTCTGCGGGCCCGTGGATGAACGCGTTGAGTGCCTCGACGCTGAACACGACATCGTCTGCATTGAGCACGTCGTAGGTGTTGAGCTGGTCGGGTGCAATGGGATGCACGCCTTCCAGGTTCTGCACGCTCTTCCAAGCGGCTACATCCTGGCGACCCACGACGAGCAGCAGCTTCTTGCGATCCGAAATCTCGCCGAGGAACGCGATTGCGCCCTTGGTCGAAGGCGTCTGCCCTGCAACCAGTTCGGTGATGACGTGGATGCGCTCGTTGCGTGCGCGGTCAGAGAGGGCTCCGCGAAGAGCGGCTGCCTTCATCTTCTTGGGGGTGCGCTGGCTGTAGTCACGCGGCTGCGGGCCGTGAACGGTTCCGCCGCCGACGAACTGCGGTGCGCGAGTCGAGCCCTGGCGTGCGCGGCCGGTGCCCTTCTGGCGGTACGGCTTCTTGCCACCGCCGCGGACGTCGCCGCGGGTCTTGGTGGAGTGGGTTCCCTGACGAGCAGCTGCGAGCTGCGCGACGACAACCTGATGGAGAAGCGCGATGTTGGCCGGAGCGTCGAAGATCTCAGCGGGGAGATCGACGGTGCCGTTGGTCTTGCCGCCGGCGACCTTGACGTCCAGGGTCAACTTGGTCTCGGTGCTGGTCATGCCCGTGCACCACCCTTCACTGCACTCTTGACGATCACGAGGCCGCCCTTGCGGCCGGGGATCGCACCCTTGATCAGCAGCAGGCCGTTCTCTGCATCCACCTTGTGGACCGAGAGGTTCTGCGTCGTGATGCGGTCGCTACCCATGCGTCCGGACATGCGCATGCCCTTGAACACGCGGCCGGGAGTTGCACAGCCACCGATGGAGCCCGGGCGGCGGTGAACAGCCTGGGTACCGTGCGACGCGCCCTGTCCCTTGAAGCCGTGACGCTTCATGGTTCCGGCGAAGCCCTTGCCCTTGCTGGTTCCGGTGACGTCGACGTATGCGCCGTCCTCGAAGACCTCGGCGGTGAGCTCCTGGCCGACCTCGTAGTCGGAGGTGTCCGCAACGCGGAGCTCCACTACGTGGCGACGCGGGGTCACACCAGCCTTGGTGAACTGGCCGGAAGTCGGCTTGTTCACCTTGCGCGGGTCGATGGCGCCGAACGCGAGCTGAACGGCGCTGTAGCCGTCACGCTCTTCGGTACGGATCTGGGTTACGACGTTCGGCCCAGCCTTCACGACGGTGACCGGGACAACCCGGTTGTTCTCGTCGAAGACCTGGGTCATGCCGAGCTTGGTGCCCAGGATTCCCTTGATCTTGGTATCAGTCATTGTTTTTGTCTCCGCCGTCACTGAATGTTCACGTCGACACTGGCCGGAAGGTCGATGCGCATGAGCGCGTCAACCGTCTTCGGCGTCGGGTCGAGAATGTCGATCAGCCGCTTGTGAGTACGCATCTCGAAGTGCTCGCGCGAGTCCTTGTACTTGTGCGGCGAGCGGATGACGCAATATACGTTCTTCTCGGTCGGCAACGGCACAGGTCCAACGACGCGGGCACCCGTACGGGTTACCGTCTCGACGATCTTGCGCGCTGACGCGTCGATCGCCTCGTGGTCGTAGGCCTTGAGCCTGATGCGGATCTTTTGTCCCGCCACGCTTAGTGTCCTTTTCTTGCCGCGTTTCGTAGCCCGCCTGGTCAGGCTCGAGCTACCTCGTCTGCACAGTCCTTGCCTGGACGATGACACGACGAACACTGAAGCGATCGGGACCAAGTCCAAGTTCTCGGGAGTACCGAGGTTCGGATCGAGATCAGGATCTGCTGCCGCTGTTCGTTTGTCATTGTTCTCCGGTACACGCGGTCGGGCGTGTCGCCTTCTCACTCATCCTGCGCCGGACAATCTTTCGATTATCTGGCGCGTGATGCGTACCGGACGTGTTCGATGTCGAACACAAAGTAGGTACTGCTTCCGTCCTGCATTACTTCTCGTCTTGCATGGTCACAGTCGTTGACCCGATTACCCTGACGGGATCTGCGATCGATCGTCTGTGACGTCTTACCCTTACCCGATCACGGCCGCAATCGACCGCGTCCCGGACAAGGCAACCCGACCAGTATGCCGTACCTGGCCCAAATCCTCAACTCCCCCGAACTGCCTTTTCCGAGTGAGCTGCGCGACAACAACCTTACTCAGAAGTAAGATAGGCCTATGACTACCTCCAGCCCTACCTATCGCGGATGGCAGAAATTGCCGGACAATGCCCTCGGACATGCAGTTTTCTCGGCGGCGATGTCCATTCGCGTGCCCTATTTCGCCTCTGTTCTCCCCCGGGTGACCAAGTTGGAACCAGGGCTCTGCGAGGTCCGCTCCCCCAAATGGTGGGGCGTCCACAATCATCTCGGCACTTTCCACGCGATCGCTGCCTGCAATCTCGCGGAGGTCGCAATGGGCATGCTGAGCGAAGCGACGGTTCCGAACTCGCACCGCTGGATCCCCAAGTCCATGAAGGTCGACTACCTCGCCAAGGCCGAGACGGGCCTGCGGGCGGTCGCCCGACTCGAGACTTTGCCGGACTTCGCGGCGATCGAGAGTGGCACGGAACTTCTCGTTCCCATCTCGATCTTCGACCGGGGCGGCAAGGAAGTAGTCCACGCCGAAATCACCACCTGGGTCTCCCCCAAGTAGGCACTCACGAACCCGCCTGCATCGCAACCTGATTCGCCCGCCAAACAGGTTTCGCGGAATTAGGCACCACCGCAGGTTTCGGCGAATGACGATCGTGGAACACCTCCCCGAACGGCGATGGTCGGTCGGGGTGCCGGTGTCCGGAGGTGGGTTGCGTTCCGGGCACCACATTGTCGACCTCGCGTCACGCCGAGCACCGGGAGGCCTCGTGGAAGAGTTCTTGACCACAACGAGTTCCGAAGCAGGCACGCAGACCTCGTCGTATCCGGACGAGGCCGAGGGATTGGACAGCTTCCGGCGCGACCTCGACGCCATCGACGCTCTACTTCTCGAGACGGTGCGGCAGCGGCTGGAACTCTGCCTGCGCATCGGCGAGTGGAAGCGCTCCCGCGAGGTTCCGATGATGCAACCCGGCCGCGTCCGCCTCGTGCAGGAGCGGGCGCGTGAATTCGCCCGTAGACACGACCTCTCCCCCGACTTCTTCAACGCCCTGTACGAGCTGATGATTGCCGAGACCTGTCGACTCGAAGACCTGGTGATCAACGCACCTGTTGAGGAGGAGGACACTGTTCGGGAATCCGTCGGACCGAGATCAGGATCATCGACATGAGTTCCCGCACCCTTCTGGTGGACAATTACGACTCGTTCACCTACAACCTGTTCACCCTGTTGACCGAGGTCAACGGGGTTGTGCCGACCGTGGTCCGCAACGACGCGGATTGGGATTCCCTCGATCTCGCGTCGTACGACAACGTGGTCATCTCCCCAGGTCCCGGCCGGCCGGATCGCGACCGTGATTTCGGAATCAGCCGCCGTTTCATCGAAGAAGCGCCTCTCCCACTTCTCGGTGTCTGTCTCGGCCACCAGGGCCTGTGCGAGTTGTTCGGCGCGGACGTGGTGGTTGCGCCCGTCCCGATGCACGGCCGAATTTCGCTGATCGATCACGACGGCTCGGGCATCTTTGCCGGACTTCCGTCGCCGTTCCGAGCTGTTCGCTACCACTCGTTGACCGTCGAGAATCTGCCGAACGCCTTCGTTCGTACCGCGTGGACGTCCGACGGTCTGCTCATGGGTGTCCGGCACCGGACCAAGCCGATGTGGGGCGTTCAGTTCCATCCGGAGTCCATCAGTACCGAGTTCGGCATAGATTTGCTCGCGAACTTCCGCGATCTGTCCGTCGGACGCACTCTGGATTCGGTGATCCGACCCGAACCTGCTCCGCAAACACCCGACCTGCGGCCGGCGATCAACTACGACGTCGACGACGTGACTCTCGATTTTGCAGTGGACCCGTCGGCGGCCTATGCAGCACTGTTCGCCGACGGCCCGAACGCGTTCTGGCTGGACCGCGCGGCAACCGCAGAGCCGAGTGCGCGCTTTTCGATTCTCGGCGATTCGTCGGGGCCGCTGGCCGAGTTCATCACGTACGACGTGCAAGCCGAGGTACTGACTGTCAGCCGAAAAGGCTTGTCCGACGAGCACATTCGAGTTCAGTTCTTCGATTACTTGGACGCACAACTCTCGACGCGCTTCGTGCCCTCGCATCCGGAACTCGACTTCAACCTCGGCTACGTGGGCTACCTCGGCTACGAACTGAAAGCACAGACCGGAGGAAGGGCAGTCCATCCGGCACCCACTCCTGATGCCGCCCTGGTGTTTGCCGATCGCGCCGTCGTCATCGATCACACCGCGGGCCGCACTCACGTTTTGAGGTTGCGCGAGAAAGTCCGGGACGCCGGCTATGACGATTGGCTCGAATCGACCGTCGACACCCTGGCGCGGATCGGCGCGGACCTTCCGGAACGCACCCCCGTTCCGCTGATCAGCGACACCGTCTGGACGCAGGCTCGCCTTCGGCATGATCGCGATCAGTACCTGTCGTTGATCGGAACGGCCCTCTCGGAGATCCGGGCAGGTGAGTCCTACGAGGTATGTCTGACCAACATGGCGAGCGTCGACGAGACGATCGATGCACAGCAGGCGTTCGAGTATCTGCGCTCGATCAATCCGACGCCGTACAGCGCACTTCTCGACTTCACCGGCATCTCGGTGGTCTCGGCCTCGCCTGAGCGGTTCCTTCGTGTCGACTCGGCCGGCAACGTCGAGTCCAAGCCGATCAAAGGTACCCGCCCGCGCGGCGTCACCCGAGCGCGTGATGCTGCCCTACGGCAGGACCTGCTCGACAGCGAGAAGGACCGCGCCGAGAACCTGATGATCGTGGACCTCACCCGCAACGACCTCACCAAGGTCTGCGTTCCGGGAAGTGTCCACGTTCCGAGGCTGTTCGCGATCGAGTCGTACTCGTCCGTTCACCAAATGGTGTCGACGGTGCGCGGACACCTGAGTCCGGGGTCGTCGGCGGTGGACTGTGTGCGTGCCGCGTTCCCCGGTGGATCGATGACCGGCGCTCCGAAGGTACGGACGATGGAGATCATCGACCGCCTCGAATCCGGCCCTCGTGGGGTCTACTCGGGATCGATCGGGTACTTCGCGCTCGGTGGCGCCGCGGACCTCTCGATCGTGATCCGGTCGCTGGTCTGTACCGAGAGCGGCGTGACCTTCGGAATCGGCGGTGCCATCACAGCGTTGTCCGATCCGGAAGAAGAATTCGACGAGACCACGGTCAAGGCGTCCACGCTGCTCCGTGCGCTCGACGCGGTGTCCTCGCGGGTCCTCGAGTACGGCGGGTAGATCCAGCGATGACGGCGTCATCAGGCACAGCGACGGTTGTCGGCGGGCTGGGTGCCGTCGGATCCATGTTCGTCGAACTGCTTCGCGCCGGGGGGTCGACCGTCACCGTCGTCGACCCAGCAGGCAGCGATCCCGACGGAGATGTAGTCGTCGGAGACATCACGAAACCCAGTGAGCAAGTCCTCGCGCACGTGGAGTCCTCGCGCATCATCGTGCTCGCGGTTCCCGAACAGGTCGCTCTAGCCGCACTACCGAGCCTTCGGACATCCGGCGCTCTCGTTGTGGACACGCTGTCGGTCAAATCGCGGATGGACGCAGCAATCGCCGACGCCGGCCGAGAAGGGGAGTTCCTCGGACTCAACCCCATGTTCCGTCCGTCGCTCGGGCCACGCGGTCGGGCCGTCATCGCAGTGCCGTACGTCGGCGGTCCGCAGTCCGACAGATTCCTCGACATCGTGCGCTCGTGGGGCGCGTCGGTCGCGGTGATGGACGCCGATCGTCACGACCGGTTGGCTGCGGCCACCCAGGTTCTGACACACGCGTCGGTGCTGGCTTTCGGCGTTGCCCTGGCTGAACTCGGAGTTTCCGCGGACGAACTCCTCGCGGTCGCCCCTCCCCCGCATCGGACCTTGCTCGCGCTCCTGGCGCGTGTAGCCGGCGGCGAGCCGGAGGTGTACTGGGACGTGCAAGCGGGCAATCCGTATGCAGGTGCGACACGAAAAGCACTGTTCGATGCCACCGCACAGGTGGACAGGGCGGCCGAAACCCTCGGCGACTTCACGACGCTGATGAAAACCGCCGACGCAGCGCTCGACAATCGCTCAGGCGAATTGAACGCGGAGTGCCAGAGCTTGTTCGATCGCATTGCCGAAGGGCACAGAGAGATCGCCGAAGGGCACAGAGAGTAGGGCACGATGAGACCTGGAGTGAGTCCGCCCAGCCTCCCGGAGTACGACGCCTCCGATCCGGTCGAGAGTGCAATCGTCCGCCGCCTTGCGAGCAATTGGGCGCGCCGGGCAACCGTGAAGAAGGCGGAGCCGGAACTGGACGATCTCTTCGATTCGTCGTTGTCCGACTACCCCGAAGCACTTCTCCCGTTCGCGGAGCATCCGATCTACCTGGCATTGAGCCCCGAGCAGAAGCAACGCCTGCAAGCCTGGGCATGGATCGCGTTCAACAAGAACGTCATGGACATCGAGAAGTACGTCGTCAATCCCGGCTTCGACGTTCTCGCCGAAGACCGACTCGGCGTCGGTCTCGGAGATTGGGCTGCAGTGGCGGTCAATCAGGCGATGGTCGACGAGCAATATCACACGCTCATGCACTTCAATGCCAGTTCAGCGACCCGTCGAGGCAGGGGCTGGGGGCTGCCGACCAAGGCATTGCCCGACGTCCTGACGGTCCGCACGCGGGCGCAAGCCCTCGACGCAGCCGGTGATCCGCGCAAGATCGCGCTGACACAGTTGGCGTTCATGACCGTCGCCGAGGTGTCGATCACCGCATACCTCGACCTGATCTCGGACGACCCGGGCGTGCAGTCGATCAACCGCGCGACGATCCGGTTGCACGCTCGCGACGAGTACTGCCATGCCTCGATTGCCGGGGAACTGGCCGTGTCGGTCTGGGATTCCCTGGGTGGAGGAGATCGCAGCTATCTACTCGAAAGTTTCGAGGACGCGATGCGTGCGTTCAGCGGGACCGACTTCGGCGCGTGGCGAGCAATCATGGAGATCGAAGCCATACCCGGCGGACAGAAGATGCTCGACGACGTCGAATCTGCGACAGAAAATTCACTATTCCTACAGGATTACAGTGGGATTCAAGCCCTGTACGGAAAGATTGCACCTCGATCGGGGCTCACTTGGAATTTCACAACCTAGGTCATGCAGTATTCCGAAGAAATCTTCGTGACGACGAAAGAGTTCGTGCACACCCTCAGCCCGCCCGAGCCTCACGATTATCTCCGCGTCGATTCGACCGATAATGCCGCTACGTGTAAATCTTCGACCCCGCCGAACATATTCTTGATTGACTCTGCTGTGTCATCGGACAATTAATGCCCACGACTATAATATCGTCGACGTAGCCACCGCGCCAACAATGCGTCAACGCAAATCGCAATGTACTCGCACTCGTCATGTTCACGACCTACGGCCGAAAGTGTCGAGTTCGCCATCTGTCGATAAAAGAACGGATTGCCAACCGCGACTGCCCTAGCGCCCGCTGGAAAAAACGGACATGGAGCGGATTAACCCGCGAACCGGGCAAGACCACCCTATTCGCAATCGAGAAGAACTACCTGCGCCAATACCAACCCTATCGCCTGGCAACGTGATCGAAGATGTTAGAAATCAGCCGGATCAAGCGCATGTGACTTTTGACACAAGGTAAATTTCAGGGTGAGCGACGCCTGCAGAGTCGCTGGCAGACCCGTTCCCCACAGACGGCTGAGCTCGACGACCGAAGTTCCGGCCAACCCCTCCGGTAACATCTGACCGGAGAACGCAGATATGAGACAGAAGGCATCTGTGCGCCCGTCGGGAGCGCGTGCCCGTTCCGACCATGCAGACAGCGGAGTGTTGATGCCCTTTTCCACGGACGCAGCAGTACTAGTGGAGGACGTACATAAGTCTTTCAAGAACGTGCACGCGCTGCGGGGGATCAACTTCGTCGCCCCACGCGGCACAGTGCTCGGAATCCTGGGCCCGAACGGCGCAGGCAAAACCACCACGGTGAAGGTGCTTTCCACGCTCATCCGCCCAACCAGTGGGCGCGCGACCGTTGCAGGCTACGACGTAGTGCGAAACGCACCTGAGGTTCGACGCTCCATCATGATGACGGGCCAATTTGCGGCTCTCGACGATTCGCTGACAGGGCGCGAGAACATCGAACTGTTCGGTCGCTTGATGGGACTCGACAGGATGTCGGCGAAGGTCCGGGCTGCCGACCTTCTCTCGCAGTTCGATCTCGTCGAGGCCGGATCGCGCGTCGTACGAAACTATTCGGGTGGTATGCGGCGACGAATCGACATCGCGTGCGGTCTCGTCGTTCGACCCGAGGTTGTCTTCCTCGACGAACCGACAACTGGTCTGGATCCGCGAAGTCGACAGAGCGTCTGGTCGTTGGTCCAATCACTGAAGGAACAGGGCATCACGGTGCTCCTGACAACTCAGTACCTCGAGGAAGCGGATCTACTCAGCGACAACATCATCGTCATCGACAAAGGCGCGGTCATCGCCGAGGGAACGGCCGATGAACTGAAGGCTCGAACCGGTGCAAGCTTCTGTGAGATCGTCCCTTCGGATCTTCAGCAATTGGCTCACGCGGTCCACGCACTCGGAAATCTCGTCCCGCGTGACTTCAGATTCGACCTGGCGCAGGAGAGTGGCCGAATCGCCATACCTGCCCCTGTTGGAGCCGGAACGCTCTCAGAAGCATTACGCCGTTTGGACCACGCGCGAATACCGCTAGCTGACATCGCACTTCGCCGCCCGTCACTCGACGATGTCTTCCTCTCACTCACAGGTGAGCAACACGTAAGTGAGACACAGTGACAACGACAACCAAGTTCGGGGTCGATCAGGTCACGGTTCGAGGCGGATCCCTCAGTAAGATTGCGGTTCCCGAAGCCTTGAGCGTCGGCAAGCATCGCCGTCCTCACCCGTCAGCGATCAATCAGTGGTGGGTCCTGACGGCCCGAACCATCAAATCGATGGTCAAGCGCTACGAATTGTTGATCGCGGTCATCGCGCCGCTGATTTTCACGATCGGCTTCTACCTCCCGCTGAAGTTCGTCATGCAGCTTCAGGGCATCAACTACGCCCAGTTTCTGATGCCCATCATCGTGCTGCAAGCCATGGCTTTCACGTCGATCTCCGCTGCCCAAATGGCTTCGACTGAATCAATCACAGGTTTCAGCAACCGAATGAAGACCATGCCCGTCGTCGGGCCGGTTCCTTTACTGTCCCGCCAATCCAGCGGGTTTGTGCGATCCACAGTTGCCCTTGCCGCAGCTTTGACCTTTGGCCATTTAATTGGTTTCCGATTCTCGGCCGGATTCGCTCAGGCTGCTCTGTTCTGCGCGATTGCCCTTGCCTTCAGTACATGTCTATCCTTCGCCGGCGACGCAATCGGCTCGTTGTCGAAGAGCCCTCAAGCGACAAGCCAGGCGCTCACGTTGCCGCAACTTATCCTCGGCATGCTGTCGTGCGGTTTTGCGCCCGAAACTGGCTTTCCCGAGTGGATCCGCCCATTCGTTCGAAATCAACCAGTATCCCAGTTCTCATTCGCCATGCGCGATCTCGCGCAAGGCGGCGTAACTTGGAACGTGCTGTTCCCGGTGGTGGCGTGGACGATCGGGTTGATTGCTGTATTTGCACCACTCGCCTTCTGGGCAAGTTTGAGGCGATCATGAGTGAGCCGACTGATCGTTTCATGGCAGTTGTTCGCCCTGCGGAGGGGTTCAACTTCCCATACCCAGACAAAGCGTTGCCCGAGAATTCGCTCAATGCGCTTGTCGTGCACAGTTGGATTCAGGCCAAACGACTGCTGATCACGTGGATGCGTGACCCTTCGACAACCATTCAGGCCCTCGTGTATCCGGCGTTCATGCTCTTGATGTTCCGGGTGGTGTTGGGCAATTCGATTTCCGCAGCAACCGGGCAATCAAGCATATTCGGAACCGTGCCGCTGATCATTCTCGTCGGCGCGATGTTCGGATCGATCGCTAGCGCTGTGGGACTTAAAGGCGAACAGGCATCCGGACTGCTCAGCCGGTTCTGGACGCTACCCGCACACCGCGCCTCAGGTCTTGTCGGACGCATGATTGCTGAAGCTGTCCGCGTCCTCGTCACATCAATCGTCATCCTCGCCGTCGGATACGCCCTTGGCTTCAGATTTAACCAAGGCCCTCTCGCGGCTGTGGCACTCCTGGCTCTACCCATTGTGTTTGGTGTTGGTTTCGCAATGATGGTGACTGCACTCGCAACAGTCTCCGCGAATCTGCCACTTGTCGAGATTGTTTCAATTTCATGCACTCTGTTGATGTTTTTCAATTCGGGATTCGTACCCGTCATCGCCTATCCGAAGTGGCTACAGCCCATTGTCGCTGAACAACCCATGTCTGTGGCGATCGACGCGATGAAGGGTTTGTCGTTAGGAGGACCGGTGGCCGAGCCTATGATCAAGACACTGATCTGGTCACTGGGGATGGTGGCAGTGTTCATTCTCCCGGCGATTAGGGGATTCCGACGAGCAGCAGAAACCGCGTGAGGACCTGGAATTCAGCGGCGACCAGGTTTGGCGGAACTGCCGATCGTAACGATGGCGTTCGAAGAACCGACTTAGCAGTCTGAGAACCACGTCAAACGCTGGCCGCAATTGCGCCGAATGCGACCATGCAACGAGAGGGAAATAACTTGACGCGAATGAATCAATCCGTGTGGCGGCGTGTAACTGAAGTTGCCGCCCTCACCATGGCCTGTGCGCTGATTCCAGTCGGAATTGCGAGCGCAGGGACTCCTGCTCACCAGCAGGATGGCGACTCGTCTGAGACAAGCGCGGACGGTTCGTATATCGAATCGGTCGAAAAAATCAACGAACGCCAGCAGATCGTCAACGTATACGCAGCGTCCATGGATCGCACGGTTCCGATTCAGGTCATCACGCCTGCGGACAACTCCGTGCCACGCCCTATCTTGTATCTCCTCAACGGCGCGGGCGGCGGCGAAGACTCGGCAACGTGGGAGTACCAGACTGACGTCGTCGACTTCTTCCAGGACAAGAATGTCAATGTTGCAACGCCTGTTGGCGGCCGGTTGTCGTACTACACCGATTGGGAGAAAGAAGACCCCAAACTCGGCAAGAACATGTGGAGTACCTTCCTTGGCAAGGAACTCCCACCGCTGCTCAACAAACAACTCGGCAGCAACGGGGACCAATCTTTGGCAGCGATCTCGATGTCAGGTACCTCAGTTCTCAATTTGGCCATCGAGTACCCAGGTTTCTACAAGTCGGTTGCGGCGTACAGCGGCTGTGCGCAAACCAGCGATCCCCTCGGACAGCAGTTCGTCAGGACTACCACTGAGTGGATCGGCGGGGTTGATGACATCCAGAACATGTGGGGTCCGTTCGACAGCGACGGCTGGCGAGAACATGACCCACTGGTCAACGCAGAGAAGCTTCGGGGGACTCAGATTTACATGAGCACCGGGAGCGGGCTGCCAGGCTTCCCCAACGACACACCAGCGAATCCACGTATTCAGGACGGCCGCGCTGCAATGTTCGATCAAATCGTCGTCGGAAGTCCGATCGAGCTGGCAACGAATCTGTGCACCTCGAACATGGCAAAGCGGCTCTACGAGCTGAATATTCCCGCCGTGGTCGACTTCCGGCCGACCGGCACCCACTCGTGGGGATACTGGCAAGACGACCTGCACAAGTCCTGGCCGTTTATTGCTCAGTCACTCGGTTTCTGATCCCATCCGATTCCCTCGTCGGCAAGTCCCGGCGAGGGAATCACCTTATGCATTGCGCGAGGAAGATATTCATGCGGTCCAGTCAGATCATGTTGGCGACGCTATCGGCATGCGTGTTGCTGTTAGGAACCTCGGGAGCTGCATCTGCGGGACCGCGAGAACCGTCCCCTGGGTTTTCGGCTATGGGGGCATCACCTGAAGGCGCTAACGACTGGAACTGCACGCCGACTGCCGACCACCCTCGCCCAGTCGTGCTCGTCCACGGTACGGGCGTAAGTATGGTCGACACGTGGGGCACACTCGCTCCGCAACTGTCTGACCTAGGCTACTGCGTATTCGCCCTCAACTACGGTGGCGCGCAAGAAATCCTTAATCCCGCCGCCGTGCATTGGGGCATCACCGATATCGGTCGGTCCGCAAAAGAGCTTGCGACCTTCGTCGAATCTGTTCGATCCCACACCGGCGCACAGCAGGTCGACATCGTCGGTCATTCCCAGGGCGGAGTAGTCGCTCGCCAATATCTGAAGTTCGAGGGAGGTGCCACGCCTTCAAATCCGTCCCAGAATGCGGTGCACTCCCTCGTTAGCCTCGGCGCTACTAATCACGGCACAACTTTCGGCGGCCTTCAGGCTAATGCTCAAATGCTTTCCGCAATGGGAGTGCCCGGTGACCTGCTGGTTCAGACGATCTGGGGCCCCGCCGGAGTTCAGCAACTCGGTGGGACCCCCTTTCTGGCTGCGCTCAACGCTGGATCTGAAACACAACCAGGCGTCGAGTACACGGTGATCGCCACGACTCAGGACCAGATCTCGACTCCTCCCGAAGCGACGTTCCTCACTGCGGGACCCGATTCCGAGGTTCACAATGTCTGGGTTCAAGACGGCTGCCCCGGAAGTACCGTTTCGCATGCTCAATTGGTTCTTGCTACGGATTCCCTCAACCTAGTGAAGTCCGCGCTCGATCCGAGTTTCTCGCCTCTCCCGTGCGGGTAGGCTCCCATCTCGTTGAGGGCTCTTTAACTTTGAAAGAGCAGCCTGAAAGCTGACGTGCGGCGACTGATATTATGACGCAGGTCTAGTATCCGCGGAGAACGGCAGACCCAGCTTACTTCGGGTTTTGAAAATATTCCGGATGGAAATGCGCTCCGTGGCAGGATCGTACGCCAAATGAAGCGGCCACAAGACCGTATGCATCAATACGTTAATTCCGAAAAGGGTCGTCAGGACGGGGTTCTTTATGCCATGTCGAGCATATGTTCGACGCGATGCGCTGACATAACTGGCATATTCCAGCGGTGACGTCCAACTGCGACGACCCGATATTTCCGCTCGCATTCCCAGCAACTGCACGATCTCTAGCTTCTCGTGAATCAAACACATAGTGAGATCAATATCTTCATGCAGTTCGTCGGAAGGATCGAGAAGTTTGCTCACCGAGTCCCAAACCTCCCGACGAATTGCCATATTGTTCCCCTGCAACATCGGAAGTGACCTGCCGTCCTTGATCTTACCTCGTTCAATCTGACGATCGATGGATCGTGTGCGATAGTTCGAAATCGGAGTTTCGTAGAGATACGATAGTCCGGTCGCAGCCGATACGTCCTCATGCGATTCAAAGAACTCGATTATAGTTTTTGCCCAGCCCGCGGATACGACTGTGTCCGCATCAATTCGGCCGATCATCGACCCGGTAGATGTCTTGAAACCAGCGTTCCTTGCATGAACCACACCAGGAGCGCTCTCGGAAATTACTTTTATTTTTTCGAATTTCTCAGCATACTTTTTCAGAATCGAAAGCGATTCATCACTCGAATTATTGTCAACAATGACAATCTCATTTACAGACTCACCTTGATCCAACAGGGCATCGATACAGCGCTTTAGATATTTTTCCTCATTGTAGACGGGAATCACGACGGAAAGTGTCAGCGCGGGCATGCGGACACAATACCTCATCGGAACCGTCCTCACGCTGACGCCGCGAATCCACTGTATTGCCTGACCAATTCAGGACGCCGGCTATCCCCACACCCACAGCACGGTCGGCACGAACTTCAGCGCCGATTCTGATTGGCCCGACGCGGGCGCCGGGAGGCGGCCGGCGATACCCGCCTCACACCCGCCGGGCAAATGAAGTCCACCACCTGCCGACGAAATCCAGCGCCTCTGCAATGAGGACACCGGTTTCGACGGTTCGGCAGATGGCCCGACGACAGGATTAGCCTGGTTCTGATTCCCGCGAAGTGGTCGGATTCGGTGAAGAAACTTTCGTCCTCGTATCCCGTTACCCACAAATAGACAGGATCTGGGCTAGGGGTTCATCAATTCCCGTCCCAATGCCCCGTTAACTATCGGACCCACGACCATCAGCCCTTCGGGCGACATCATATCGACGTGTGCAATATCGACTGGCGTCTCACTAACAGCGCCTCGGACAAACTGACGCCAAATATCTGCGCGGATCACTGCCGAGCCTTCATCGCTTGAGCTGACGAACACAATCTCACCGTCGAAGATCGGCGGGGTGTACTCGTTCATCAACCGATGCATCCGGGCAATACTGACGAAGAGGCGCTGAATTCGTTCAGCCGTCAAGCCGACCTTCTCGCCCTCCACCAGCGACATCAATGCCCTAGCACGCTCTAGTGAGAACTCCTCAAGTTTCTCGTCTGTGTGGAGGGCGATACCGATATTTCCGATCTCGGAACGCAAACCGTCCACGAATTCTGCTTCATCTACCTTGGCGACCGCACCGTCGAGGAGTATCAGCGCGCTGACCTTTCCGCCCAGTTCCTCGATCCGCGCCGCAACACCCTGCGCGAGAACACAGCCAAGCGACCACCCGAGAATTCGGTATGGACCCTCCGTCTGCACTTTCATGATCTCGTCTGCATAGCGGTACACGTAATCGGACAACGTCTGTGCGTCGAATCCCTCCTCCGTCAAGGCCGGAGTCTGCAATCCATATATCGGAACATTTCTATCGACGTGAGCAGACAGCGGCGCATAGGGCCACGCTAGCCCCATCAAAGGGTGGATACAGAATAGTGGGCGCTCAGTTCCTGTCACACGAATTGGCATCATCACCTGAATCGCGTTATCTCGGTCAGTTTCAAAGCCGACACGCATTCCAACTCCGAGGCTGTCTGCCAATGTGCCGACTCCCGAGTTGGTGAACAGAACGCGCACCGGAACGTCCGTCGATATCGCATTACCAAGCCTGGATACCGCGCGCATCGCGATCAGTGAGTTACCGCCGAGCTCGAAGAAGTCATCGTCCAACCCGACTCCGTCGACCCCGAGGAGTTCGCCGAATACCTCGGCTACGAGACGTTCCATGTCCGTGACGGGTGCACGGAACGCCCGTGTCTCGAATACCGGGGTCGGCAACAACTTACGATCCAACTTTCCACTGGTATTCAGCGGCAAGGCATCCATTACGACAACTGATGACGGCACCATGTACGACGGCAGTTTCTTCGACAAGAAACTCGTTACATCCGAGGTTTCGACTACGCCACCATCAGTCGGCACGATGTACGACACCAACGCGGTTGCGCCCGAGGTCAATTCCGTGCCGATTGTCACACTCTGCTCGACGCCAGGGTATTCCGCCAGTGCCGCATCGATTTCGCCGAGTTCGATTCGGAACCCACGGACTTTGACCTGAAAATCGCTTCGGCCGACGTACTCGAGCTGAAGGTCTGTCGTCATCGCGTCTCCAGCGGTCCAACGCACTAGATCGCCGGTGCGATACATTCGCGCACCCCCGTTCGCATACGGGTTTGCCACAAACCGATCAGCAGTCAACCCCCGCCGTTCGTGGTAGCCACGGGCTAGAACGTCACCCGACAAATACAACTCACCGCGAGTTCCAACGGGAACTGGATTCAGCTGCGCGTCCAGCACTAGCGCCGTGACGCCTGAGATCGGCGAGCCGATTGTCACTGGGCTTTCCGCAATCAATGAGGCATACGTCGAGATGATCGTCGTCTCTGTTGGTCCATACGCATTGAAGTACGACCTTCCCGGCGCCCACCTGGCCAAGAGATCCGGAGACGTAACGTCGCCGCCGACCGAAACCACCTCTAGATCAGGCAAGGTATCGGGATCCATCGTTCCAAGCACCGCGGGAGTGATGATCGCGTGGCTGACACGTTCGGAACGGATCAGATCTGCCAACTCAGAACCACCCAGCACAGATGGAGGAACGACGACCAGCGTCGCACCCACGTTGAACGCCAACATCCATTCGAGAACCGAAGGATCGAAGCTCGGCGCGCAATTGTGGAGAATACGAGACTCACTAGAAACGGAGTACAACTCGCTCGCGATATTCAGCAATCCGAGAAGCCCCGAATGAGTTACGGCTACGCCCTTGGGTTTGCCCGTAGAACCCGACGTGTAGATCAGGTAGGCCGGATGTTCGGGGCGCAGAACTGAGACTCGATCAGTTTCGCGGATGGGCGACGCTTCCTCAGCCGAGCACATCTCTATTGTCAGTGCATCATCGATCATCAGCCATTGAGCAATTTCCGGCAATGTTTCCGAGATAGCGGAGGTTGTCAGCCCAAAGGATGCACCCGAATCCGAGAGCATGTGCTCAATTCGATCTGACGGATGTTTGGGATCGATCGGTAGGTAGGCCGCCCCCGACTTTGCAACCGCCCATACCGCGAGCACCATCTCATACGACCTAGAAAAAACCAGCGGCACGATCGATTCGGGACCAAATCCACGTCCGATGAGAACCCTGGCAAGTCTGGATGACATCTCATCGAGTTCCCCGTAAGTAACCGATCGACTACCAGCTCGGACTGCAATCGCAGTGGGATCGACCTCGCAAGCGGCAGTAAGTATATCAACCAGCCGACTTTGAGGCATTTCGGTCGCGCCGTCGACGTTCGTCAACATCCTGCGTTCGTCGACATCCAGGATATCTATGTCACCCAAGACAATCGACTGATCAGCAACGACCGCACCGATGATCCGCTCGAATCGTTCAGCAAATGAGGCAACGGTCGACTCGTCGAACAGATCCGTCGCATACGTCAACGACACCGCCATCCCCGCCGCAGCACCCGCATCGTCGAACGACTCCACCACCGTCACCGACAGGTCGAACTTCGCCGACACCGACCCCGCATCGACACCAGCAACAGTCAGATCACCGAGCTCGAGGACCGACTGCTCCATGTTCTGGAACACCAACATCACCTGGAACAACGGATTCCGCGCCTGCGACCGCTCCGGATTGAGCACCTCCACCAACCGCTCGAACGGCACATCCGCATGCCCGAACGCCTGAAGATCAGCCTCCCGCACACCTGCCAGCAAATCGACGAACCGAGCAGCACCCTCCACCTCGGTCCGCAACACCAACGTATTGACGAACATCCCGATCACATCATCGAGAACCTGCTCACCACGACCCGCCACCGGAGTACCGATCGCAATATCCGAAGTACCCGACAACCGAGCCAACAACACCGCCAACGCCGCATGAACCACCATGAACAACGACGAATTCGACTCACGCGCAACATCACTCAAACCAGCATGAACATCCGCACCCACCACGAACGAATAATCCGCACCACGATTGGACGCCACCACAGGCCGCGGACGATCCGCCGGCAGATCCAACTGATCCGGCAACCCCGCCAACGCCCGAGACCAGAACTCGACCTGACGCGAAATCAACGACGCCGCATCATCTTCCGAACCCAACACCTCACGCTGCCACAACGCGTAATCCGCATACTGCACCGCCAACGGCGCCCACCCCGGAACCTCACCCCGAGAACGAGCCTCGTACGCAACCATCACATCACGCGTGAGCGGCCCCATCGAGAACCCGTCACCACTGATGTGATGAACCACCATCGCCAACACGAACTCCGACTCCGACACCGCAAACAACCGCGCCCGAACCGGAACCTCCACCGCCACATCGAAACCAGCAGACAAGAACTCCGACACCGCAGCAACAACACCGGACTCCGACACCACAACCGGAGACAAATCCAGCACTACCCGATCCACCGAAAGGATCTCCTGGAACCCGACACCGTCGACCTCCGGATACACCGTCCGCAACACCTCATGCCGCGCAACAACATCCGACACAGCAGCCTGCAAAGCCGCCACATCCAACGACCCCGACAACCGAATCGCCACCGGAATATTGTTCACCGCAGACCCCGGCTCGAACCGGTTCAAGAACCACATCCGCTGCTGCGCCAACGACAACGGAATCCGCTCCGGACGCACCATCGCCGTCAACGCCGCCCGCGCACCCGAACCGACCTCCGACTCCACCCGCGCAGCCAACAACTCCACCGACGACGCCTCGAACAACACCCGCACCGGAACCTGCGCATCCAACGCCTGCCCCAACCGAGCCGCCACCCGCGTCGCAATCAGCGAATTACCACCCAAAGCAAAGAAATCATCATCGAGACCCACACGATCCACACCCAGCAGATCCGCAAACACCGACGCGACGATCTCCTCCACCGCCGTCACCGGAGCCCTAAACACCGCCTTCTCGAACACCGGCTCCGGCAACAACTTCCGATCGATCTTGCCGTTGATATTGAGAGGGAACTCCTCGAGCACCAGAATCTGCGACGGCACCATGTACGAGGGCAGACCCGCCGACAACACCTCACGAACAACGTCGACATCGACATCGGACCCGGACCCGGACCCGGACGAAGCAGTGACATACGCAACCAACATCTCACCGGCGTGCGCGTCCTCGTGCACGACGGCCACCGCCTGACCCACCGAATCGACAGCAACCAACGCCGCCTCGATCTCACCGAGCTCGATCCGGAATCCACGCAACTTCACCTGGAAATCGCTGCGCCCCACGTACTCGAGCTCGCCCGAACGATTCCACGACACCACATCGCCCGTGCGATACATCCGCGAACCCGCGCCGCTGAAGGGATTGGCGACGAAACGCTCCGCCGACAAATCCACCCGGCCCTGATACCCCCGAGCCAACTGCGCACCCGCAAGATACAACTCACCCGCAACACCGACCGGAACCGGATGCAACCGCGAATCCAACACCAACAGTTGCGTATTCCACTCCGCCGACCCGATCGACACCGACGACACATCACCATCGGTCACCTCATGCGAGGTCACCGACACCGCCGCCTCCGTCGGACCATACAAATTGAACAACCGCACATCAGGATTGGCCACACGCACACGCCGCGCCAGATCAGCAGGCAACGCCTCACCGATCGCCAACACCTGACGAAGCCCCGACGGAAGAACACCACCACCAGTAGCCGCCAACGCCTCCAACATCGACGGAACCACATGCAACGTCGACACACCCGACACAGCCATCACATCGAGCAGATACTGCGGATCCTGCTGACCGCCGACCTTCGCGATCACCAACCGAGAACCCGAAACCAACGCAGACCAAAACTCCCACACCGACAAATCGAACGTCGACGCAGTCTTGAGCAACACCGCATCATCCTGATCAAGACCGAAAGCCTCACGCTTCCACAGCAACTGATTCACCACAGCCGCATGCGAAACCGCCACACCCTTCGGCCGACCCGTCGAACCCGACGTGAAAATCACATACGCCGTATTCTCAGGCCGCAACGGCGCAACACGATCCACATCCAACACAGGCGCACCCGAAAAACCAGACACATCGACAACATCAACCTCGACCACCGGCACCGCACCAGCATCGAAACCAACATCAGAGGTACTGACCACACACACCGGAGCAGCGGCCTCGAGAATGAACGCCGTACGATCCGCCGGCTGATCCGGATCCACCGGAACATACCCGCCACCAGCCTTGGCGACCGCATACATACCCACCACAAGGTCAACCGACCGGCGCATCGCCAACGCCACCAACGACTCCGGCCCCACACCCACCGAAATCAAATACCGCGCAAAACGATTCACCCGCGCATCGAACTCACCATACGACAGCTCGACACCACCACACACCAACGCAACACGATCCGCACCACGAACCACCTGCCCGTCGAACAAATCCACCAACGTCCCCGAAACACCAGCACGCACCTCACCGCAACCGGACTCCAGGACGAGCGCGCGGTCCGCCTCACCCAACACAACGATATCGCCCACCACGACGTTCGGTTTCGCTGAAATAGTTTCGAGAACGCGCACGAACTGATCAACAAACCCGGCCACCGTCGATTCGTCGAACAAAGCCGACGCAAACGTCATCACGCCGGTTATCCCAGCCGCGGCGCCCGTATCGTCGTGATGATCGGTCACGATCAAGTGAAGGTCGAACTGCGAAGTTCCACTCTCGAATTCGACACCGGAAAGCGTCAAACCACTCAATTCGAAAGTCGACTGCGCCAAGTTCTGGAACGACAACCCCACCTGGAACAACGGATGATACGCCGTCGACCGAACCGGATTGAGCACCTCCACCAAACGCTCGAACGGCACATCCGCATGCGCAAACGCCGCCAAATCCGCCTCACGCGAACGAGCAAGCAAAGCGCTGAACGATTCCCCTGGATCGACTCTGGTGCGGAATGCCAACGTGTTGACGAACATCCCGACCAGATCATCAAGGATCTCGTCCCCACGTCCCGCAATCGGGGAACCGATCACAATGTCATCGCTACCGGACAAACGAGCCAACGTCACCGCCAACGCCGCATGCACCACCATGAACATGGTCGTGTTCGTACGCTGAACCAACTCCATCAACGCCCGATGAACCTCCGGAGTCACCGACACACCAACTGTGCCGCCGGCGAACGACTGCACCGCAGGCCTCGGCCGATCCCAGGGCAACACCAACTGATCCGGCAACCCCGCCAACGTCCGAGACCAGAACTCGACCTGACGCGAAATCAACGACGCCGCATCATCTTCCGAACCCAACACCTCACGCTGCCACAACGCGTAATCCGCATACTGCACCGCCAACGGCGCCCACCCCGGAACCTCACCCCGAGAACGAGCCTCGTACGCAACCATCACATCACGCGTGAGCGGCCCCATCGAGAACCCGTCACCACTGATGTGATGAACCGCCATCGCCAACACGAACTCCGACTCCGACACCGCGAACAACCGCGCCCGAACCGGAACCTCCACCGCCACATCGAAACCAGCAGACAAGAACTCCGACACCGCAGCAACAACACCGGACTCCGACACCACAACCGGAGACAAATCCAGCACTACCCGATCCACCGAAAGGATCTCCTGGAACCCGACACCGTCGACCTCCGGATACACCGTCCGCAACACCTCATGCCGCGCAACAACATCCGACACAGCAGCCTGCAAAGCCGCCACATCCAACGACCCCGACAACCGAATCGCCACCGGAATATTATACGCAGTCGACTCAGGCTCGAACCGGTTCAAGAACCACATCCGCTGCTGCGCCAACGACAACGGAATCCGCTCCGGACGCACCATCGCCGTCAACGCCGCCCGCGCACCCGAACCGACCTCCGACTCCACCCGCGCAGCCAACAACTCCACCGACGACGCCTCGAACAACACCCGCACCGGAACCTGCGCATCCAACGCCTGCCCCAACCGAGCCGCCACCCGCGTCGCAATCAGCGAATTACCACCCAAAGCAAAGAAATCATCATCGAGACCCACACGATCAACACCCAACGCCTCGGCAAAGACCGACGCGACGATCTCCTCCACCGCCGTCACCGGAGCCCTAAACACCGCCTTCTCGAACACCGGCTCCGGCAACAACTTCCGATCCAACTTGCCATTGACTGTCAACGGCAATTCTTCGAGCACCATCACAGAATCCGGCACCATGTACCCGGTCAGGAACTGCGCCACCGATGACAAGACATCAGCAACCACCAGGTCGACACCGGACTCCGGCACCACGTACCCCACGAGACGATCTCCAAGGGAAGCATCCGAACGCACAAGCACGACTGCACGCGCCACACCTTCAACACGCAACAGCGCAGCTTCGATCTCGCCGAGCTCGATCCGGAATCCACGCAACTGGACCTGGAAATCGCTGCGGCCTGCATACTCGAGCTGCCCGTCGACACTCCACCGCCCAACGTCACCGGTGCGATACATCACCGCACCGGAACTCGTGTGCGCAAAAGGATTCGCCACAAAGCGGCCGGCCGTCAGACCTGGCTGTCCTACATACCCGCGCGAAAGCTGCTCTCCCGCGATATACATTTCGCCGCGAACTCCCACCGGAGCCGGACGCAATCGATCATCGAGCACGAACACCGAGAGTCCACCCAACCCGCGTCCGATCACAGACGCTGTCGCCTCACGCGCCCATACCGCATCCACCTCGAGGAACGACACGTGAACAGTCGTCTCCGTGATGCCGTACATGTTGACCAACCGCGGGGACCGATCGTTGTGGCGCTCGAACCACCGTTCCAACTGCGCGAAGTCCAGTGCCTCGCCACCGAATACCACGTACCGCAACGACAGCGGTGTCGCCGCTTGACCCGCTACTCGGTCGGCCTCAGCAAATTGATAGAACGCGGACGGAGTCTGATTGAGTACCGTCACTCGCTCGCGAGCAACCAACTCCCGGAACTGTTCGGGCGAACGCGACGTGAGGAAATCGACCACCACAACCGTGCCACCAAATGACAACGCCCCCCACAATTCCCACACCGAGAAATCGAATGCGTAGCTGTGGAACAACGTCCATACGTCGGAGTCGTCAAACTCGAACCGGCTCTGACTGTTGGCAAACAATTCGACGACGTTGCGATGCGAGACCGCAACACCCTTCGGTCGGCCAGTCGATCCCGAGGTGTAGATCACATACGCACTATTCGAATCACGTAGCGGAGCAACGCGATCATGATCGGTGATTGAAGATCCGTCGTACTTCGACACATCCATGGACGCGACGTCGAACACAGGAATGTCGAGATCGAGTTCGGCCCCACCCAAAACACACACCGGCCGCGCCGCGTCGAGCGTGAACGCAATCCGCTCAGCGGGATAGCTCGGATCGATCGGCAGATAGGCACCACCTGCCTTCAGCACCGCCAACAACGACACGACCAAGTCAACCGATCGAGGCAGGAGGACAGCCACCAACGACTCCGGACCCACACCTGACTCAATCAGTTTGCGAGCCAAACGATTCGCTGCAGCGTCCAAGTCGACATACGACACTCTGCGATCTTCGAACACCACCGCAGTCGACATGCCCCGAGCCAGCACTTGCGCGTCGAACATCGAGACCAACGTCGTATCCACTTCGGGCTTCACCCGAACCTGATCGTTCCAGCCGTCCAGCACCAGCGAACGCTCGACCGAATCCAATAACTCCACATCACCGACACGAACAGCCGAATCCGCCGCTGCTGCGGTGAGGATTCGTCCGAATCGTTCAGCAAATGAGGCAACGGTCGACTCGTCGAACAGATCCGTCGCATACGTCAACGACACCGCCATCCCCGCCGCAGCACCCGCATCGTCGAACGACTCCACCACCGTCAGCTGCAGGTCGAACTTCGCCGACACCGACCCCGCATCGACACCAGCAACAGTCAGATCACCGAGCTCGAGGACCGACTGCTCCATGTTCTGGAACACCAACATCACCTGGAACAACGGATTCCGCGCCTGCGACCGCTCCGGATTGAGCACCTCCACCAACCGCTCGAACGGCACATCCGCATGCCCGAACGCCTGAAGATCAGCCTCCCGCACACCTGCCAGCAAATCGACGAACCGAGCAGCACCCTCCACCTCGGTCCGCAACACCAACGTATTGACGAACATCCCGATCACATCATCGAGAACCTGCTCACCACGACCCGCCACCGGAGTACCGATCGCAATATCCGAAGTACCCGACAACCGAGCCAACAACACCGCCAACGCCGCATGAACCACCATGAACAACGACGAATTCGACTCACGCGCAACATCACTCAAACCAGCATGAACATCCGCACCCACCACGAACGAATAATCCGCACCACGATTGGACGCCACCACAGGCCGCGGACGATCCGCCGGCAGATCCAACTGATCCGGCAACCCCGCCAACGCCCGAGACCAGAACTCGACCTGACGCGAAATCAACGACGCCGCATCATCTTCCGAACCCAACACCTCACGCTGCCACAACGCGTAATCCGCATACTGCACCGCCAACGGCGCCCACCCCGGAACCTCACCCCGAGAACGAGCCTCGTACGCAACCATCACATCACGCGTGAGCGGCCCCATCGAGAACCCGTCACCACTGATGTGATGAACCACCATCGCCAACACGAACTCCGACTCCGACACCGCAAACAACCGCGCCCGAACCGGAACCTCCACCGCCACATCGAAACCAGCAGACAAGAACTCCGACACCGCAGCAACAACACCGGACTCCGACACCACAACCGGAGACAAATCCAGCACTACCCGATCCACCGAAAGGATCTCCTGGAACCCGACACCGTCGACCTCCGGATACACCGTCCGCAACACCTCATGCCGCGCAACAACATCCGACACAGCAGCCTGCAAAGCCGCCACATCCAACAACCCCGACAACCGAATCGCCACCGGAATATTGTTCACCGCAGACCCCGGCTCGAACCGGTTCAAGAACCACATCCGCTGCTGCGCCAACGACAACGGAATCCGCTCCGGACGCACCATCGCCGTCAACGCCGCCCGCGCACCCGAACCGACCTCCGACTCCACCCGCGCAGCCAACAACTCCACCGACGACGCCTCGAACAACACCCGCACCGGAACCTGCGCATCCAACGCCTGCCCCAACCGAGCCGCCACCCGCGTCGCAATCAGCGAATTACCACCCAAAGCAAAGAAATCATCATCGAGACCCACACGATCCACACCCAGCAGATCCGCAAACACCGACGCGACGATCTCCTCCACCGCCGTCACCGGAGCCCTAAACACCGCCTTCTCGAACACCGGCTCCGGCAACAACTTCCGATCCAACTTCCCCGAAGCATTGAGCGGAAACGCATCCAACACCATGATCTGCGACGGCACCATATACGACGGAAGGACTTCTCGTGCCGAGTTCAGAACTGCCGAAGAATCCACCGCAGTTCCGATGACGTACGCAATCAGGCTGTCACCGAACACGGCATCGGTATGCAAGACAACAACCGCGTCCGCAACTGAGTCGTGAGCGATCAATGCGGACTCGATCTCGCCAAGTTCGATACGTTGCCCACGCAACTTCACCTGGAAATCCGAACGACCGATGTACTCCAATTCGCCCTGAGCGTTCCACTTGACCAGGTCACCCGTCCGGTACAACCTACCGCCTGAGCCCACATCACCCGAGCCCCCAACAGCAAAGGGACTGGCGACAAATCTTTCGGCGGTCAACGCCGAGCGCTTTCCGTATCCGCGTCCGACACCGACACCGCCCACGTACAACTCGCCAACTACACCCGGAGGTACAAGGCCCAACGACTGATCAAGGATGAACAGATCTACATTCGGCACTGACTTGCCGATCGGAACACTGACCGTGTCATGTGCCGTTACCGTGTGGAATGAAACTACGTCCGACGCCTCCGTTGGCCCGTAACTGTTCACCACACGCACGCCGCTCGACAACAAGCCGCCCAGACGATTAAGCCGGATCGACTCGCCGCCGAGGAATACGACGTCCAGGGCACTCAGCGCAGATTGGTCGTCACAAGACACGACCGCTTCGAAAGCGCTGGGCGACATGTTCACCACTGTGACGTCACCCTGCGCGACGCGAGTAACGATCGCGTCAGGGTCGAACCCCTCACCTGCAAGGACCGCAGTCCGTCCACTGCTCAGTGCGGCCCAGACATTCTTCTGTGTCAAGTCGAAACTAGGTGACGAGGCGATCAAAAGGCCACCGGTCTGAGGTAATTCGCTGCGATACCAGGACACCGTGTTCTCAATACCCGCCATCGGGACCAATGTAGGCTTCGGGCGACCCGTCGAACCTGACGTCGAAATGACATACCCCAACCGGTCCCCCGCACCAGCGTTCCGCCAGTGATCCACTCGCACGCTGTCAGCGTCCACGCCGAACTGGACGTCATCGAACACCAGGACGTCGACCGCCAGATCCAAGGGCTGTGCGCTAAGCGCGCATCGGGCGCCTGTATCTGCAATAATCGCGTCGATTCGATCCTGCGGATACGACGGATCTATCGGCCCGTATGCCGCACCGGACTTCCACACCGCCAACATCCCGACTATCCATTCGATGGATCTCGGTACGACCAAGGCGACTACATCGTCCCGACCTACGCCGATTTCGATCAACCGTTCCGCGACTGAACTCGAGCGAGCGTCAAGTTGCGCAAACGTCAGACATTCGCTATCAGATGCCACAGCAACCGAATCGGGAGTCCGCTCAACCTGATCACCGAACATCGCCACCAAGGATTTGGTTGCAGACACATCACTGGGGCCAGTGGACCACTCGAATAGTTTGCTGCGCTCAGAAGCAGCAAGTACGTCGATACTGCCAACGCGAACAGCCGAATTCTCAACTGCTGCGGTGAGGATTCGTCCGAATCGTTCAGCAAATGAGGCAACGGTCGACTCGTCGAACAGATCCGTCGCATACGTCAACGACACCGCCATCCCCGCCGCAGCACCCGCATCGTCGAACGACTCCACCACCGTCAGCTGCAGGTCGAACTTCGCCGACACCGACCCCGCATCGACACCAGCAACAGTCAGATCACCGAGCTCGAGGACCGACTGCTCCATGTTCTGGAACACCAACATCACCTGGAACAACGGATTCCGCGCCTGCGACCGCTCCGGATTGAGCACCTCCACCAACCGCTCGAACGGCACATCCGCATGCCCGAACGCCTGAAGATCAGCCTCCCGCACACCTGCCAGCAAATCGACGAACCGAGCAGCACCCTCCACCTCGGTCCGCAACACCAACGTATTGACGAACATCCCGATCACATCATCGAGAACCTGCTCACCACGACCCGCCACCGGAGTACCGATCGCAATATCCGAAGTACCCGACAACCGAGCCAACAACACCGCCAACGCCGCATGAACCACCATGAACAACGACGAATTCGACTCACGCGCAACATCACTCAAACCAGCATGAACATCCGCACCCACCACGAACGAATAATCCGCACCACGATTGGACGCCACCACAGGCCGCGGACGATCCGCCGGCAGATCCAACTGATCCGGCAACCCCGCCAACGTCCGAGACCAGAACTCGACCTGACGCGAAATCAACGACGCCGCATCATCTTCCGAACCCAACACCTCACGCTGCCACAACGCGTAATCCGCATACTGCACCGCCAACGGCGCCCACCCCGGAACCTCACCCCGAGAACGAGCCTCGTACGCAACCATCACATCACGCGTGAGCGGCCCCATCGAGAACCCGTCACCACTGATGTGATGAACCACCATCGCCAACACGAACTCCGACTCCGACACCGCAAACAACCGCGCCCGAACCGGAACCTCCACCGCCACATCGAAACCAGCAGACAAGAACTCCGACACCGCAGCAACAACACCGGACTCCGACACCACAACCGGAGACAAATCCAGCACTACCCGATCCACCGAAAGGATCTCCTGGAACCCGACACCGTCGACCTCCGGATACACCGTCCGCAACACCTCATGCCGCGCAACAACATCCGACACAGCAGCCTGCAAAGCCGCCACATCCAACAACCCCGACAACCGAATCGCCACCGGAATATTGTTCACCGCAGACCCCGGCTCGAACCGGTTCAAGAACCACATCCGCTGCTGCGCCAACGACAACGGAATCCGCTCCGGACGCACCATCGCCGTCAACGCCGCCCGCGCACCCGAACCGACCTCCGACTCCACCCGCGCAGCCAACAACTCCACCGACGACGCCTCGAACAACACCCGCACCGGAACCTGCGCATCCAACGCCTGCCCCAACCGAGCCGCCACCCGCGTCGCAATCAGCGAATTACCACCCAAAGCAAAGAAATCATCATCGAGACCCACACGATCAACACCCAACGCCTCGGCAAAGACCGACGCGACGATCTCCTCCACCGCCGTCACCGGAGCCCTAAACACCGCCTTCTCGAACACCGGCTCCGGCAACAACTTCCGATCCAACTTGCCATTGACTGTCAACGGCAATTCTTCGAGCACCATCACAGAATCCGGCACCATGTACCCGGTCAGGAACTGCGCCACCGATGACAAGACATCAGCAACCACCAGGTCGACACCGGACTCCGGCACCACGTACCCCACGAGACGATCTCCAAGGGAAGCATCCGAACGCACAAGCACGACTGCACGCGCCACACCTTCAACACGCAACAGCGCAGCTTCGATCTCGCCGAGCTCGATCCGGAATCCACGCAACTGGACCTGGAAATCGCTGCGGCCTGCATACTCGAGCTGCCCGTCGACACTCCACCGCCCAACGTCACCGGTGCGATACATCACCGCACCGGAACTCGTGTGCGCAAAAGGATTCGCCACAAAGCGGCCGGCCGTCAGACCTGGCTGTCCTACATACCCGCGCGAAAGCTGCTCTCCCGCGATATACATTTCGCCGCGAACTCCCACCGGAGCCGGACGCAATCGATCATCGAGCACGAACACCGAGAGTCCACCCAACCCGCGTCCGATCACAGACGCTGTCGCCTCACGCGCCCATACCGCATCCACCTCGAGGAACGACACGTGAACAGTCGTCTCCGTGATGCCGTACATGTTGACCAACCGCGGGGACCGATCGTTGTGGCGCTCGAACCACCGTTCCAACTGCGCGAAGTCCAGTGCCTCGCCACCGAATACCACGTACCGCAACGACAGCGGTGTCGCCGCTTGACCCGCTACTCGGTCGGCCTCAGCAAATTGATAGAACGCGGACGGAGTCTGATTGAGTACCGTCACTCGCTCGCGAGCAACCAACTCCCGGAACTGTTCGGGCGAACGCGACGTGAGGAAATCGACCACCACAACCGTGCCACCAAATGACAACGCCCCCCACAATTCCCACACCGAGAAATCGAATGCGTAGCTGTGGAACAACGTCCATACGTCGGAGTCGTCAAACTCGAACCGGCTCTGACTGTTGGCAAACAATTCGACGACGTTGCGATGCGAGACCGCAACACCCTTCGGTCGGCCAGTCGATCCCGAGGTGTAGATCACATACGCACTATTCGAATCACGTAGCGGAGCAACGCGATCATGATCGGTGATTGAAGATCCGTCGTACTTCGACACATCCATGGACGCGACGTCGAACACAGGAATGTCGAGATCGAGTTCGGCCCCACCCAAAACACACACCGGCCGCGCCGCGTCGAGCGTGAACGCAATCCGCTCAGCGGGATAGCTCGGATCGATCGGCAGATAGGCACCACCTGCCTTCAGCACCGCCAACAACGACACGACCAAGTCAACCGATCGAGGCAGGAGGACAGCCACCAACGACTCCGGACCCACACCTGACTCAATCAGTTTGCGAGCCAAACGATTCGCTGCAGCGTCCAAGTCGACATACGACACTCTGCGATCTTCGAACACCACCGCAGTCGACATGCCCCGAGCCAGCACTTGCGCGTCGAACATCGAGACCAACGTCGTATCCACTTCGGGCTTCACCCGAACCTGATCGTTCCAGCCGTCCAGCACCAGCGAACGCTCGACCGAATCCAATAACTCCACATCACCGACACGAACAGCCGAATCCGCCGCTGCTGCGGTGAGGATTCGTCCGAATCGTTCAGCAAATGAGGCAACGGTCGACTCGTCGAACAGATCCGTCGCATACGTCAACGACACCGCCATCCCCGCCGCAGCACCCGCATCGTCGAACGACTCCACCACCGTCAGCTGCAGGTCGAACTTCGCCGACACCGACCCCGCATCGACACCAGCAACAGTCAGATCACCGAGCTCGAGGACCGACTGCTCCATGTTCTGGAACACCAACATCACCTGGAACAACGGATTCCGCGCCTGCGACCGCTCCGGATTGAGCACCTCCACCAACCGCTCGAACGGCACATCCGCATGCCCGAACGCCTGAAGATCAGCCTCCCGCACACCTGCCAGCAAATCGACGAACCGAGCAGCACCCTCCACCTCGGTCCGCAACACCAACGTATTGACGAACATCCCGATCACATCATCGAGAACCTGCTCACCACGACCCGCCACCGGAGTACCGATCGCAATATCCGAAGTACCCGACAACCGAGCCAACAACACCGCCAACGCCGCATGAACCACCATGAACAACGACGAATTCGACTCACGCGCAACATCACTCAAACCAGCATGAACATCCGCACCCACCACGAACGAATAATCCGCACCACGATTGGACGCCACCACAGGCCGCGGACGATCCGCCGGCAGATCCAACTGATCCGGCAACCCCGCCAACGCCCGAGACCAGAACTCGACCTGACGCGAAATCAACGACGCCGCATCATCTTCCGAACCCAACACCTCACGCTGCCACAACGCGTAATCCGCATACTGCACCGCCAACGGCGCCCACCCCGGAACCTCACCCCGAGAACGAGCCTCGTACGCAACCATCACATCACGCGTGAGCGGCCCCATCGAGAACCCGTCACCACTGATGTGATGAACCACCATCGCCAACACGAACTCCGACTCCGACACCGCAAACAACCGCGCCCGAACCGGAACCTCCACCGCCACATCGAAACCAGCAGACAAGAACTCCGACACCGCAGCAACAACACCGGACTCCGACACCACAACCGGAGACAAATCCAGCACTACCCGATCCACCGAAAGGATCTCCTGGAACCCGACACCGTCGACCTCCGGATACACCGTCCGCAACACCTCATGCCGCGCAACAACATCCGACACAGCAGCCTGCAAAGCCGCCACATCCAACGACCCCGACAACCGAATCGCCACCGGAATATTGTTCACCGCAGACCCCGGCTCGAACCGGTTCAAGAACCACATCCGCTGCTGCGCCAACGACAACGGAATCCGCTCCGGACGCACCATCGCCGTCAACGCCGCCCGCGCACCCGAACCGACCTCCGACTCCACCCGCGCAGCCAACAACTCCACCGACGACGCCTCGAACAACACCCGCACCGGAACCTGCGCATCCAACGCCTGCCCCAACCGAGCCGCCACCCGCGTCGCAATCAGCGAATTACCACCCAAAGCAAAGAAATCATCATCGAGACCCACACGATCCACACCCAGCAGATCCGCAAACACCGACGCGACGATCTCCTCCACCGCCGTCACCGGAGCCCTAAACACCGCCTTCTCGAACACCGGCTCCGGCAACAACTTCCGATCGATCTTGCCGTTGATATTGAGAGGGAACTCCTCGAGCACCAGAATCTGCGACGGCACCATGTACGAGGGCAGACCCGCCGACAACACCTCACGAACAACGTCGACATCGACATCGGACCCGGACCCGGACCCGGACCCGGACCCGGACCCGGACGAAGCAGTGACATACGCAACCAACATCTCACCGGCGTGCGCGTCCTCGTGCACGACGGCCACCGCCTGACCCACCGAATCGACAGCAACCAACGCCGCCTCGATCTCACCGAGCTCGATCCGGAATCCACGCAACTTCACCTGGAAATCGCTGCGCCCCACGTACTCGAGCTCGCCCGAACGATTCCACGACACCACATCGCCCGTGCGATACATCCGCGAACCCGCGCCGCTGAAGGGATTGGCGACGAAACGCTCCGCCGACAAATCCACCCGGCCCTGATACCCCCGAGCCAACTGCGCACCCGCAAGATACAACTCACCCGCAACACCGACCGGAACCGGATGCAACCGCGAATCCAACACCAACAGTTGCGTATTCCACTCCGCCGACCCGATCGACACCGACGACACATCACCATCGGTCACCTCATGCGAGGTCACCGACACCGCCGCCTCCGTCGGACCATACAAATTGAACAACCGCACATCAGGATTGGCCACACGCACACGCCGCGCCAGATCAGCAGGCAACGCCTCACCGATCGCCAACACCTGACGAAGCCCCGACGGAAGAACACCACCACCAGTAGCCGCCAACGCCTCCAACATCGACGGAACCACATGCAACGTCGACACACCCGACACAGCCATCACATCGAGCAGATACTGCGGATCCTGCTGACCGCCGACCTTCGCGATCACCAACCGAGAACCCGAAACCAACGCAGACCAAAACTCCCACACCGACAAATCGAACGTCGACGCAGTCTTGAGCAACACCGCATCATCCTGATCAAGACCGAAAGCCTCACGCTTCCACAGCAACTGATTCACCACAGCCGCATGCGAAACCGCCACACCCTTCGGCCGACCCGTCGAACCCGACGTGAAAATCACATACGCCGTATTCTCAGGCCGCAACGGCGCAACACGATCCACATCCAACACAGGCGCACCCGAAAAACCAGACACATCGACAACATCAACCTCGACCACCGGCACCGCACCAGCATCGAAACCAACATCAGAGGTACTGACCACACACACCGGAGCAGCGGCCTCGAGAATGAACGCCGTACGATCCGCCGGCTGATCCGGATCCACCGGAACATACCCGCCACCAGCCTTGGCGACCGCATACATACCCACCACAAGGTCAACCGACCGGCGCATCGCCAACGCCACCAACGACTCCGGCCCCACACCCACCGAAATCAAATACCGCGCAAAACGATTCACCCGCGCATCGAACTCACCATACGACAGCTCGACACCACCACACACCAACGCAACACGATCCGCACCACGAACCACCTGCCCGTCGAACAAATCCACCAACGTCCCCGAAACACCAGCACGACGCACACCGTGCCCTGCTCGCTCGACCAGGCTTTTATCTGTATCGGTGAGCAGATCGATATCACCGATCACAGTTTCGACGTCGTCTGCAATCGCAGTCAGAACGCGCACGAACTGATCCACAAACCCGGACACCGTCGATTCGTCGAACAAAGCCGACGCGAACGTCATAGTGCCGGAAATTCCACTAGCCGCCCCACCGTCATAGTGGTCGGTCACGATCAAGTGAAGGTCGAACTGCGAAGTTCCACTCTCGAATTCGACACCGGAAAGCGTCAAACCACTCAATTCGAAAGTCGACTCCGCCAAGTTCTGGAACGACAACCCCACCTGGAACAACGGATGATACGCCGTCGACCGAACCGGATTGAGCACCTCCACCAAACGCTCGAACGGCACATCCGCATGCGCAAACGCCGCCAAATCCGCCTCACGCGAACGAGAGAGAAGATCAGTAAACGAAACGCCGGCATCAACGGATGTCCGCAACACCAACGTGTTGACGAACATCCCGACCAGATCGTCCAACGCTCTCTCGCCTCGACCGGCAATCGGTGTGCCGACTGTGATGTCTTCTGTACCCGACAATCGAGCCAACACCACCGCCAGGGCGGCATGCACCACCATGAACAGCGTCGAATTGTTCTGCTGCGCGACATCCACGAGACGGCGATGCAGGTCCGCACCGATCACCACGGGAACCTGCCCGCCGTCGAATGCCTGGACCGCAGGCCTCGGACGATCCCAGGGCAACACCAACTGGTCCGGCAACCCCGCCAACGCCCGAGACCAGAACTCGACCTGACGCGAAATCAACGACGCCGCATCATCTTCCGAACCCAACACCTCACGCTGCCACAACGCGTAATCCGCATACTGCACTGCCAGCGGCGCCCACGACGGCACAGCGTCCGCGGATCGAGCCATGTAGGCAACCATCAGATCTCGCGTCATCGGGCCCATCGACGAGCCATCCGCACTGATGTGATGAACAACGAACACCAGCACGTACTCGTCAGGTGCCACCACAAACACACGCGCGCGTACGGGGACCTGCACCGTGACATCGAAACCACTCGACATGAATCCGACCACCGCCGACATCACGTCGGCTTCCGAGACCGGAACCGGTGTCAGGTCCAGCTCTACTCGATCGACCGAGACGATTTGCTGGTATCCGACGCCGTCGACCTCCGGATACACCGTCCGCAACACCTCATGCCGCGCAACAACATCCGACACAGCAGCCTGCAAAGCCGCCACATCCAACAACCCCGACAACCGAATCGCCACGGGCAAGTTGTATGCCGTTGATTCAGGCTCGAAGCGGTTCAAGAACCACATCCGCTGCTGCGCCAACGACAACGGAATCCGCTCCGGACGCACCATCGCCGTCAACGCCGCCCGCGCACCCGAACCGACCTCCGACTCCACCCGCGCAGCCAACAACTCCACCGACGACGCCTCGAACAACACCCGCACCGGAACCTGCGCATCCAACGCCTGCCCCAACCGAGCCGCCACCCGCGTCGCAATCAGCGAATTACCACCCAAAGCAAAGAAATCATCATCGAGACCCACACGATCAACACCCAACACCTCGGCAAACGCCGACGCGACGATCTCCTCCACCGCCGTCACCGGAGCCCTAAACACCGCAACCTCGAACACCGGCTCCGGCAACAACTTCCGATCCAACTTCCCCGAAGCATTCAACGGGAACGCATCCAACACCATGATCTGCGACGGCACCATATACGACGGCAACACCGCACCCAACGAATCCACCAGTGCCGCAATATCAACTACCGCACCCGACGCGGGCACCACATACCCCACCAACTGATCACCGGTCTTGGTCGACACCACAGCCACCGACGACACAGACACCGACATATCGGCCACCAACGCCGACTCGATCTCCCCCAACTCGATCCGCTGACCACGGAACTTCACCTGAAAATCGGTACGACCGATGTACTCGAGCTCCCCCGAAACGCCCCACCGCACCAAGTCCCCAGTGCGATACATCCGCGAACCCACGCCGCCATACGGATTGGCAACGAACCGATCCGCCGACAAATCCGGACGAGAAACATACCCACGAGCCAACTGATCACCCGCAAGATACAACTCACCCGCAACACCCACCGGCACCGGACGCAAACGAGAATCCAACACGAAAACCTGCGAATTCCACTGCGGCACACCAATAGACACCACACCACCATCGACGGCGCACGTCACATCCGCGAACGTGATCGACACCGCGGCCTCGGTCGGACCATACAAGTTGTGAACCCGCGCACCCGACACCACACCGAAATCGCGCACCGTCTGCGCCGGCAACGCCTCACCGATGACGAACACATCACGCAGCGAATCCAACTGGCTGGCAGAGACTTCCCCCGCGAACACCGACAGCATCGTCGGCACGAAGTCCGTCACCGTCACACCCTGATCAGCGATCACCGACGCCAAATACCCCGGATCCCGATGACCGTCATGAGTGGCCACCACCAACCGAGCACCCACCGCCAACGGCAAGAAGAACCCCCACAACGACACGTCGAACGTCGTCGCAGTCTTCTGCAGATACACATCCGACCCGGTCAGAACATATCGACCCTGCATCCACGCCATCTGATTGACGATCGCCGCATGTGAAACCGCCACACCCTTCGGCTTCCCCGTCGACCCCGACGTGAAGATCACATACGCAGCATTCGAACCCCGCAGCGGCGCAACACGATCCGCATCGGAAACAGGCGCATCCGAGAACCCGGACACATCCAACTCGTCGATCAACACCACATCGAATTCACCCGGCAACACCACACCGTCACCAGCAGTGGACAACACACACACCGGTGCCGCGGTCCCGAGAATATGACCATTGCGCTCGACCGGATGATCGGGATCCAGCGGCACATACGCCCCACCCGCAGCAACCACCGCATACATACCCACCACAAGGTCAACCGACCGGCGCATCGCCAACGCCACCAACGACTCCGGCCCCACACCCACCGAAACCAAATACCGTGCAAGGCGATTCACCCGAGACCCGAACTCCGCATACGTCAGAGACTGCCCCTCGAACACCACCGCCACCGCATCCGGCGTCGCCGCCACCTGCGCAACAAACCCGTCGAGCAACAAAGCACCAGCAGTCAACTCGTGAACAGTGTCATTGACCGCCACCAACACCTGCGAACGCTCGTCCTCACCAAGCAACTCCACATCCCCGACAACCGAATCAGGCTCCGCCACCATCGCTTCCAGAACCCGAACCAACCGCTCCGCAAACGAAACAACCGTCGACTCGTCGAACAAATCCGTCGCATACGTCAACGACATCGGCATCCCCACACCGACGCCGTCCTCCTCCACCGGCGTCACCGTCAACTGCAGATCGAACTTCGCGATTTCCACACCGGCGTCGAAACCGGCAATCGACAGCCCCGGCAATTCCACGTCACCCTGCGCCATGTTCTGGAAGAACAACGCAACCTGGAACAACGGATGATGAGCCTGCGACCGCGCCGGATCAAGCACCTCCACCAACCGCTCGAACGGAACATCCTCGTTGCCGAACGCCCCCAGATCGACCTCACGAACCCGACCCAACAACTTCGAGAACGACTCCGAGGAATCCACCTCCGTCCGCAACACCAACGTGTTGACGAACATCCCGATCAGATCATCGAGCTCCTGCTCACCCCGTCCAGCGATCGGCGAGCCCACGACAACATCATCACTACCACTCAGTCGCGCCAACAACACCGCCAACGCCGCATGCACCACCATGAACAACGACACACTGCGATCAAGCGCCAACTGCTCGAGCGCCCGATGCAACCGCTCGTCTACCGAAAACTGGTAACTCGCACCATGATTGGATGCCACCAACGGCCGTTGGCGATCCGCCGGCAAGTCGATCCGCTCCGGCAATCCCGCCAGCACCGACGTCCAATACCCCAACTGCTCGGACATCAACGACGACGGGTCACCCTCGGACCCCAACACCTCACGCTGCCACAACGCGAAGTCCGCATACTGCACCGCCAACGGCGCCCACTGCGGAACCTGCCCACCCGCACGCGCCACATACGCCACCGACACATCACGCACCAACGGACCCAAGGAAACGCCGTCAGCGGCAATGTGGTGAATCACCAACGCCAACACGAACTCCGACGGTCCCGTCTGGAACAAACGAACCCGCAACGGCACCTCGGAAGTGACATCGAAACCCTCAGTCACTACCGGCGCCAACACCTTCAACAAATCGGCCTCACTGACAAGATCCGGCGATACTTCCACCTCGAACTCATCCACCGAAAGAACCCGCTGGAACCCCACACCCTCGAACTCTGGATACACCGTCCGCAAAACTTCATGCCGCGCAACAACATCCGACACCGCAGCACCCAACGCTGCAATATCCACCGTGCCAGACAAACGCAGCACGATCGGAATATTGTTGACACCTGACACAGCATCGAACCGCGACAAGAACCACATCCGCTGCTGCGCCAACGACAACGGCACCCGCTCCGGACGCGTCTGCGCCGACAACGGCACCCGCACACGCCCCGCCGAAGCCCTCAACACAGAAGCCAACGACGCCACCGTCGAAGACTCGAACAATGTCTTGACCTGAACCCGCACATCGAAAGCCGCACTCAAACGACCCGCCAACTTCGCTGCAATCAGCGAATTACCACCCAACTCGAAGAAGTCATCATCAGCCCCCACCTGCTCGAGACCCAACAACTCACCGAACACACCCGCAACCAACATCTCAGACTCAGATGAAGGCTCACGGAACGCACGCGACTCGAAAACCGGATCCGGCAACGCCGCCACATCCAACTTACCTACGGGCGTCAACGGAATCTCGTCAATTACCATCACCGACGCTGGAACCATGTGACGCGGAAGTTCACGCCTGCAGTTGTCGATCAGCTCCAATACGTCGAACTCGGAACCCGTCAGTGGAAGTACATACGCCACCAATGCGTGCTCACCGTTGTCGAGCTTTCGGCCGATTGTCGCGACGAACTCCACCGATGGGTGCTTTGCCAACACTGCGTCGATCTCGCCGAGTTCGACGCGGAAGCCGCGGATCTTCAGCTGCGAATCCGAGCGCCCCACGTATTCGAGGTCACGCGCACCGGCGTCAGCTACCCACCGCACCAGGTCACCCGTGCGATACATTCGATCGCCTTGAGCTCCAAAAGGATTCGCAACGAAGCGATCGGCCGTCATACCTCTGAGGTTGTGGTATCCACGCGCCACCTGCGGCCCCGCGAGATACAACTCTCCCGTCGACCCGACAGGTACTGGCAGGAGGCGTGAGTCCAGAACCAATGATGAAACGCCCTGGATCGGCCCACCGATGCTCACCCGATCACCGGGTGCCAAATTCGGGCTTATGTTCGTGATGATCGTGGTTTCGGTAGGTCCGTACGCGTTGAAGAAGGCTCTGCCCCGACCCCATTTTGCGACCAGTTCGGGCGGGCAGACCTCACCACCGACGATTGCCGCCTCGACAGAATTCAGGTTCGTCGGATCGACGGAAGCCAGCATCGAGGGCGTACCCACCACGTGGGTCACCCGCTCCGCTTCGAGCAGCTCCGCCAGTTCCTCGCCACCGTAAATGCTCGGCGGGACGATGACCATTGTCGAGCCGGACCCGATGGTGAGCAACAATTCGAACAGCGACGTATCGAAGCTGGGTGTTGCGAAGTGCAGTATCCTCGACTGTGCCTTAGCGCCGAGTTTGTCGACCTGCTCACTGAGCAAATTGCCGAGCCCTCCGTGCGTGACTACTACACCCTTGGGTCGACCCGTCGAGCCCGAGGTATAGATCACATATGCCGGATGCTCCACCCGTAGCGTCGAAACACGATCCGAATAGGCCACCGGATCCCGCGACACCTCGGACAGCGATTGTTTGACCTTCGGCGAATCAATCGATTTCCAATCGACCGACGAAGGAAGGTCGGAAACGACCTCTTCTACGGTCAACCCCACCGAAACACCAGAATCCTCGATCATGTACGCCACACGATCAGCCGGATAATTCGGATCCACCGGAACAAAAGCCGCACCCGACTTCGCCACCGCCCACAACGCCAACACGGACTCGATGGACCGCGGAACCGAGACGGCAACCCGATCTTCCGGCCCCACACCGTCCGCAATCAACACCCGAGCCAAACGAGACGACCACTCGTCCAACTCGGAGTAAGACAAAGACCTGCCCTCGAACCGCAGAGCCTCCTGCGAAGGGTTCATCTCCACGGCTGCCGCAAGCAACTGAGGCAGCAACGGGGTTCGGTCCCTGCGGCCTCGTGCTGGGCGTTGGCGGCGGGGCCTGCGAGCCGCTGATGTCTCGGGCGTCACTCCGTCGGTGCTCATCCGGCCACGACCTGCGATCGAACGGCATGTTGGAAGAGCTCGTGCTGCGTCAAGACAATTCACCTTCGTTTTGGTACTGCAGTTTCGATCGCTGTTCAAGCGGCTGATCTGTCCAAGGCTCCGGCCGTGACCAGGGATTACCCGCTCCGGACGTCCCTGTAGTTGATCGGACACACCGAACCATTGTTACAGCTATAGGGGTAGGAACCACATCGGACCGTAGGTAAATCCCAACCGGTCCGGTTCAAAATGGGTTCGCGCTCAGTTCAAGGACCATTTTCCCGGGCTGCACGTCAGCTTCAGGTCCGGAAGAGCTTCTGCGTCGACTTCCGCGGCAAGCTCCGGCGGAGCGATGACATGGGTAATCCAGTCCTCCTCCAAGACGCCATGCAGATTCGGCACCCGGACCTCTTCACTGGTCATGACAACTGCCGCCCCAACTGACCCCGCAAGCAATATCGTCCGAATAGAGGTTTCGTCATCGTCAGGACCTATGTACATCAGTCTTGCGTCGTAGTCGACGTCATGCTCGTTCGCCATCGCACGCAGGCTGTCAGCGAACTCTCCATGATTCACGTCACTCCGACTCGTGTCATCTACAACGAGTGCGGGTGATTCGGGTGTCAAGAGACGAACTCGATCCGAGTACCCAACGGGTCGCGCCGACTGCGAGGCAACTTCCGCGGCTACCTCTGTGTTTCGCAGGTCGACTGGGTTGTCATCCCTTGCTCCCGTCGCGACTCCAGCACCCGATTTGAATACAGCCCATACCGCCACGACCAGATCCAAACCCGTGAGCCCGCTGATGCTGACCTGGTCACCAGGTCCAAGCCCACAATTGATCAAATGGCGAGCCAGACGGGACGAGCGGGCATCGACGTCTTGATACGTGAAGTCCACTCCGTCGACCACAACGGCGACGGCCTCCGGATCGTCCTCGACTGCAGCTGCCAGACGCTGTGGGACCAATTGATTCGATCCGCGCAATGCCGTGGAATCAGATGCACTGACCGAGACCAGTAGCTCGGCACGCTCAGCGTCACTGAGCAGTTCAACGTCGCCGATAGGGCGCGACGGATCTGCGACCACCTGCTCGATGGCGCGTACAAAGCGCTGGGCATACCCGTCGACCGTGTGCTGATCGAACAAATCCGCAGCGTAGACCAAGTGCCCGACCATCCCCTGTGTTTGAGGATCCGTTGTGAGTGTCAGTTGCAGGTCGAATTTCGCTGTTGCTTCGACACCCTCGACGGCAGTGATCGTCAACCCGCCCAGGCTGAATTCGGCTCCGGCCATCGGTTCGACCGACAGTGCAATCTGGAACAGGTCGTTCGCTGAAACACCCAGCGCACCGGTGACCTCCTCGAACGGCACGTCTCCGTTCGCGAACGCTTCGAGATCAGTGTCGCGCACCAACGAAACAAGCTCACCGAAGCCTGCATCGAGATCGGGCGCGGTTCGAAGAGTCAGAGTGTTGACGAACATGCCGACGACGTCGTCGAGATGCTTTTCGCCCCGACCTGCCACAACGGTGCCGATCGCAAAATCTCGACTGCCACCCATCCTCGTGATCAGGACACCGAGGGCTGCGTGCGCCACCATGAACAGCGTCGCGTTGTGTTCGCGAGCGATCTCGTTGAGACGGGCCGAAGTCGCAGCATCGACGGTGAACTCCGCAACGCCCGCCTTGGTCGACATGTGCTCCGGGCGCTGTCTGTCAGCCCGTAGTCCGCCGATCGCGTTGAGTCCACTCAAGTTTCGGTGCCAGAACCCCAGTTGCTTCGCGGCCGGAGAGCCAACCTGGTCGATCGAACCGACCACCTCACGCTGCCACAAAGCGAAGTCCGCGTACTGCACAGGCAAGGGGGCCCACGTCGGAGCGGCACCTCGTGAACGCGACTCGTACGCAACCATCATGTCTCTCGCAAGCGGTGCCATGGATTCGCCATCTGCAGCGATGTGATGCGCGACGAGCACGAAGACGAAATCACCGGGCGCGAGCTGCAGCAACTCAGCTCGGACTGGGATCTCCCGAGCGACGTCGAAACCGCGCGACACGAACTGCGCCACTCGTTCATACGCTGCTCTGCCATCTTCGAGCTGGACGACTTCGAGAGCCGGCGCGATGTCGTCGACAGTGACGATCACCTGTGTCGGACCATCCACATCACTCGGGTACTTGGTGCGAAGAGATTCGTGCCGCACCAGAACATCTCGAAGCGACGCCCGGAGCGCCTCCACATCCAACTCACCACTCAATCGCAGCGCCAACGGGATGTTGTACGCCGGCGATGCCGAATCCATCTGGTTGACCAACCACATACGCTGTTGAGCCAGCGACAGCGGGATGCGCTCCGGACGGTCGCGGGCCTCCAACACCTTCCGCGCTCCGGATCCGGCCAGCGCCGAAACCGATCGCGCCAGACTCGCGACAGTCGAGTTCTCGAACAAGATCCGCACGGCCACCTGCGTATTCAGCGCTTGCCCCAACCTGGCAGCCAATCTGGTGGCTACCAGCGAATTGCCCCCGAGGGCAAAGAAATCGTCATCGAGGCCGACTCGTTCCACACCTAGCACATCCGCGAACACTGCCGCTACGACAGTTTCGACTGGGGTAGCCGGCGCCCGGAACTCACGCAATTGAACGATCGGATCAGGCAGCGCATTTCGGTCCAGCTTCCCGTTCACGGTCAATGGAAGTTCGTCGAGCACAACCAGCGAATCCGGAACCATGTATCCGGTCAGGAACTGCGACACGGAAGCCAGAACATCGGACACCTCGAGCTCCGAGCCGGCCGCGGGCACAACGTATCCCACCAACCGCTCACCGAGCGCATCGTCCGCACGGACCATCGCCACGGCGTGGGCAACACCTTCTACACGAAGAAGGGCCGCCTCGATCTCACCGATCTCGATACGGAAACCACGCAGTTGGACCTGTGAGTCGCTGCGTCCGGCATATTCGAGCATTCCGTCCACGTTCCAACGCGCGACATCTCCAGTCCGGTACATAAGCCCACCAGAACCGTTACGGGCAAAAGGATTGGCCACGAAACGTCCTGCCGTCAATCCGGGCTGCCCCACGTAACCACGTGAGAGTTGCGCCCCGGCAACGTACATCTCACCGCGCACTCCGACAGGGACAGGGCGCAATCTGTCGTCGAGCACGAACACCGAGAACCCACCCAACCCACGGCCGATCACGGAGGCCGACGCTCCACGGACCATCTCCGCATCCAAGCCCAGGAAGGAGACGTGAACCGTCGTCTCGGTGATGCCGTACATGTTCACCAACCGGGGCGACGAATCGCCGTGCCGGTCGTACCAGCGCGTCAGTTGAGACAGATCCAGCGCTTCGCCACCGAAAATCACATGCTTCAAGGACAGTGAGCCCGCAGAATCACCGACGGCACGATCAGCTTCGGCAAATTGATAGAACGCAGACGGAGTCTGGTTGAGCACGGTTACCTTCTCGCGAACAACCAACTCGCGGAACTGCTCCGGAGATCGCGAGGTCAAATAGTCGACGACCACAACGGTACCGCCGTACAACAACGGGCCCCACAACTCCCACACAGAGAAGTCGAATGCGTAGCTGTGGAACAGCGTCCACACATCTGACGAGTCGAATTCGAAATTCGGTTGAGAGTTCGCGAACAACTCCACGACATTTCGGTGGGTAACCGCGACGCCCTTCGGACGACCGGTCGAACCGGATGTGTAAATCACGTATGCAACGTCATCGGCGCGCAGTCGTCCGCAACGGTCTGCGTCGGTGAGAGCGGCCGCGTCGTAGCTGGACAGATCTTCGCTGGTGACGTCCAAAACCGGCACCTCGATATCGATCGCGACATCTGCAGATCCGAGCACAACCAAAGGCCGCGCATCAGCGAGCGTGTACGCAATACGCTCCGCCGGATACGACGGATCCACCGGTAGGTATCCGCCTCCAGCTTTGACCACTGCCAGGAGTGCAACCACCAACTCGACCGAACGCGGCAACAAGACGGCCACCAGCGATTCCGGACCAACGCCAAACTCAACGAGCTTGCGCGCCAGCCGGTTCGCCAAGGAATCCAGCTCACTGTATGTGAGGCGCCGACCCTCGAAAACCACGGCAATCGCATCTGGCGTATCGCGAACCTGCGATTCGAACATCGCCGCGAGAGTCGCATCCGCGTTCACGTTGACACCTGGAACGGCCCACTCGCCCAACACATCCGCACGCTCGGAGGGCGCCAGCAATTCGATGTCGCCAACCACAACACCCGAATTGTCAGCCACGGCCTCGAGCACTCGAACGAGGCGCGATGCCATAGACGCCACGGTCGATTCGTCGAAAAGATCTGTCGCATAAGTGAACTTCGCTGCCAATCCAGCAGCGGCTCCGGATTCGTCGAACTGCTCAGCCAACGTCAACTGCAAGTCGAACTTCGCGAACTCCGTGTCCGGGTCCACGCCCGAAACTGACAGCCCAGGCAACTCGAAGACCCTCGGGGCCATGTTCTGGAACGTCAGAACAACCTGCACAAGTGGATGTCGCGCCTGCGAACGCTCCGGGTCGAGTACGTCTACCAGCTGCTCGAACGGTATGTCACTGTGCGCAAATGCGCCCAGATCTGCCGTGCGGACTCGATCCAGTAGCGCTTCAAACGAGTCGTCCGAAGGAACATCTGCGCGAAGCACCAGGGTATTGACGAACATTCCGATCATGTCGTCAAGTGCTCGATCACCACGCCCCGCAACGGGTGTACCAATCGCAATGTCCGATGTCCCCGATAGTCTCGCGCAGAGAACTGCCAGTGCCGCGTGCGCCACCATGAACAACGACGCCCGATGTTCCCGGGCAATCACATTCATGGCTTCGTTGATCCGTCGGTCGATCCGGAATGCGAAGTCGGCTCCCCGATTCGATGCAACCTTCGGCCGAACTCGGTCTGCAGGCAGATCGAGAACATCAGGAGCGCCGGCCAACGTCTGCGTCCAGTAGTGCAACTGACGTGACAGGACGCTGGAGGGGTCGTCCGCTGCACCCAATACCTGTCGCTGCCACAGAGAGTAGTCGGCATACTGCACTGCCAAGGGTTCCCAATTCGGGGCGTCGTCCGACAGCCTCGCTGCGTACGCGGCCATCACGTCGCGCGACAGCGGCCCGAAGGAGAATCCGTCGCCCGCAATATGATGAACCACGAAAACAAGTACGTGCTCGTGATCATCTACGCGAAACAGTCGTGCGCGGACGGGCACCTCACTGGTGACATCGAAACCCACCGATACGAACTCGGTCACAACCTTCACGACGTCGTCCGTGGCGATTTCAACTGGAACCGCAAGCGACACAGACTCGGTTGCAGAAAGAACTTGCTGGTATCCCTCGCCATCGAATTCCGGATACACGGTCCGCAGAATTTCGTGCCGTGCAACAAGATCAGCGACAGCAACTTGCAGGGCAGCAACATTCAAGCTGCCCGTCAATCGAATGGCCAGGGGGAGGTTGTTCACTGCAGATCCAGGTTCGAATCGGTTCAGGAACCACATTCGCTGTTGCGCCAACGACAACGGAACTCGCTCCGGCCGGACTTGAGCAACCAAAGCCACCCGGTCACCTGAGCCGACTTCTGACTCCACCCGCGCTGCCAACGACTCGACCGACGACGCCTCGAACAACAGCCGAACCGCCACCCTCGAATCCAGAGCCTCACCCAACCGCGCCGCTACCTGCGTGGCGATCAGAGAATTCCCACCCAGGGCAAAGAAATCATCATCTAGGCCCACCCTCGGAACACCTAAGACCTCGCCGAACACCGACGCCACGATCTCCTGCACAGGGGTCGCCGGAGCTCGGAACACCGCGACCTCGAACTTCGGCTCAGGCAACAACTTCCGGTCGAGCTTTCCCGAAGAGTTGAGCGGCAATTCTTCCAGCACAACGATTGCCGTCGGAATCATGTACGCCGGCAGAACTTTCGGAAGCGATGCCCGCAAAACGGCCACGTCGATGACCGAACTCGGTGATGCGACGACGTACGCAGCGAGCTGGTCGCCGGTGTCCGTGTGCACCACTGCGACCACGCACTGAGCCACCGTAGGGTGCGCCAACAGAGCTGACTCGATCTCACCGAGTTCGATCCTCTGACCACGGAATTTGACCTGAAAATCGGTACGCCCGACATACTCGAGTTCGCCTGCGGTGTTCCACCACACAAGGTCCCCGGTGCGATACATCCGACTGCCACCGGGATTGATTTCACCGTTCGTGTCGCTCACCTTCGCAAATGGGTTCGCGATAAAACGATCACTGGTGAGATCGGGTCGCGCGACGTAACCGCGCGCCAGTTGATCACCGGCCAGATACAGCTCACCTGCAACGCCTACCGGCACCGGCTGCAACCGACTGTCCAACACGTAGACCTGCGAGTTCCACTCGGGCACCCCGATCGGAATCCCTGTCGACTCCGATCCATCGACCTCGTAGTAGGTGATCGAGACCGCAGCCTCGGTTGGGCCGTACACATTGTGCAAGCTTGCAGACGACACCTGAGCGAATGCACGTACCGTCTCGACCGGCAACGCCTCACCGATCACGAAGACGTCCCTCAGCGACACCAATGCGCGCTCTGGAACCGAAGCCGCGAAGACGGTCAACATCGACGGAACGAAGTCCGTCAGCGTCACCCGATGATCTTCGATCAGACCAGCCAGATACGCGGGATCTCGATGTCCGTCGTGAGATGCCAGCACCACACTCGTACCGGACAGAAGCGCGGTGAAGTATCCCCACAACGAGACGTCGAACGTCGTTGCAGTCTTTTGCAGATAGACGTCTTCTGTGTCGATGGAGTACTGATCCTGCATCCACAGGACCTGGTTCACGATGGCGTGATGCGACACCGCAACGCCTTTGGGCTTGCCCGTGGAACCCGAGGTGAAGATCACGTAGGCGGCGTTCACATCATGCAGACGACCGCGACGATCAGCATCGGAAACGACTGAAGGCGAATAGCTCGAGAAATCAGCAGCGTCGATCAACAGCACGTCGGCGCCGTTCGGCGCTACGAAAGCGTCCCTCGTCGTCGACAGCACACAGACTGGATCGGCCGTCGTGAGGATGTGCCCGATTCGCTCGGCGGGGTGATCGGGATCCAAGGGCACGTAGGCTCCGCCCGCGGCGATCACCGCGTACATACCTACTACCAGATCGAGCGATCGACGCATCGCCAAGGCCACCAACGATTCGGGCCCGACACCATTTTCGATCAGCTTGCGTGCCAATTTGTTCACACGTTCCGACAACTCGCCATAGGTCAGCGACTGGCCGTCGAACACCACGGCAACAGCATCGGGTGCCAACGCAACGCGAGTGTCGAACAGCGAAGCCAATGTCTCACTGTTCCCGACGTCATGTGCGGTGGAGTTGCGCGCAGTCAACAGCGACTCGCGCTCGGCCTCGTCCAACAGCTCGATGTCACCCACGGTGATCGACGGATCCACGACCACCTGTTCGAGGATCCTGGTGAACCGATCGGCGAATCCACGAATCGTCGACTCGTCGAACAGATCTGTGGCGTATGCGAACTCGGCGAACATGCCGTCTTCGAGCGCATCTTCGACGCGGGGAGCGAGAGTAAGTTGAAGATCGAATTTCGCGATACCGGCATCGAACTCGACGCCTGAGACCTCCAATCCCGAAAGCTCCAAAGCATCCTGCGACATGTTCTGGAAGAACAACGCGACCTGGAACAGCGGGTGATGTGCCTGCGATCGGGTGGGATCGAGCACCTCGACCAGCCGCTCGAACGGAACATCGCCGTTGCCGAGCGCCTGAAGGTCTGTCCTCCGCGTTGCCGAGACGAGCGCACTGAACGAACTGGCGAGGTCAACAGGAGTCCGCAGGACCAGTGTATTCACGAACATACCGATCACATCGTCGAGCGCCTTTTCGCCTCGCCCTGCAACCGGAGTACCGATCACGATGTCACTGGTGCCGGACAACCTTGCGAGAAGCACGGCGAGGGCCGAATGCACCACCATGAACAGCGATGCGTTCCGCTCGCGTGCGAGTGAGTCCAAGCTCGACCGAATCTCTTCGCTGACGGAGAAGCGATACGTAGCGCCACGATTCGAGGCGACGACCGGGCGGGATCGGTCAGCCGGTAACGCAAGCACTTCCGGAGAATCACGGAGGACGGAGCGCCAGTGGTCCAGCTGAGCCGAGATCAACGAATCCGGGTCGTCCTCGTCGCCGAGGACCTCCCGCTGCCAGAGTGCATAATCGGCGTACTGCACCTCGAGCGGAGTCCAATTCGGAACGCCGTTCGAAACCCGAGCGGTGTAGGCAACCATGACATCCCGAGTCAACGGGCGCATCGAGAAGCCGTCCGCTGCGATGTGGTGCACAACGAAGGCCAGAACGTACGAATCCTCTGCAAGTTCGAACAACCCGACTCGAACCGGAACGGTTGACGTCACGTCGAAACCCTGGAGCGCGAAACTCAGAAGTTCGTTGTGAATATGCGAGGCGTCGATGACCTTCGGTGTCAGTTCAACCGGCACCTCGGACGACGGGAGGACTACCTGGTGTCCTTGTCCACCTTGCTCCGGATAGACGGTCCGGAGCGACTCGTGGCGTTCGATTACATCAGAAATCGCATGCCTCAGCGCCGAAACATTCAGGACGCCTTTGATATTCAATGCGATTGGAATGTTGTTGACGGCAGAATCAGGATCGAAGCGGCTGAGGAACCACATTCGCTGCTGAGCTAGTGAGAGTGGGATCAACGCCGGCCGTGGGCGGGCCACGAGCGCGGTCCTCCCTCCTGCCCCTGCGATCAACTCAACCTGCGCTGCCAAACCTTCGACAGTCGAAGCATCGAACAACACCCTCACCGGAACCTGAGTGTCGAGCGCTTGACCTACGCGAGCCACCAACTGCGTTGCGACCAAAGAGTTTCCGCCGAGCTCGAAGAAGTCGTCATCCAGACCGACCTGTTCCAACCGGAGAACATCTCCGAAGACGCCGGCCACAGCGATTTCGGCGACACTCGACGGTGCCCGAAACTCGCGCGCCACGAACACCGGATCCGGAAGATGCTTCCGATCCAACTTCCCCGACACACCCAACGGCAACTCTTCCAGCACCATCACCACCGCCGGCACCATGTAACCCGGCAGACGACCCGCAACAACTCTCTTCAACTCGTCAACGTCCACCACACCACCAGCGGCCGTAACGTACGCAACCAACACATCCTCACGCACAACCACAACTACCGACGACACCGACTCGTGCTCACGAATCACCGACTCGATCTCACCGAGCTCGATCCGCAAACCGTGCAACTTCACCTGAAAGTCACTACGCCCGATGTACTCCAACTCGCCCGACGCAGTCCACCGCACCACATCACCGGAGCGATACATCCGCCCACCATCACCCGAGAACGGATTCGCCACAAATCGATCCGACGACAAATCCGGCCGACCCACATACCCACGAGCCAGCTGAACACCCGCCAGATACAGCTCACCCGCAACACCTACCGGCACCGGACTCAATCGAGAGTCCAGAACAAACACCTGCGTATTCCATACCGGAGCACCGATCGGCACCCCCAGAACATCCGCCGGCACAACCTCGTGGAACGTCACATCCACCGCCGCCTCGGTCGGACCATACAAATTGTGCACCCCGACACCCGGCAACACAGCCCACACATCGGCAACAACACTCGCCGGCAACGCCTCACCTGACGCGAACACCCGAGTCAGCGAAACACACGCAGCCACAGACGAATCCGTCACAAAAACCTCGAGCATCGACGGCACGAAATGCACCGTCGTCACACCCTCCCCCACAATGACCGACGTCAAATACCGCGGGTCACGATGCCCATCCGGCACAGCCACCACCAACCGAGCACCAACCTGCAACGGCCAGAAAAGCTCCCACACCGACACATCGAACGTGAACGGCGTCTTCTGCAACACCACATCCGACGAATCCAACCCGTACTCGTCCTGCATCCACGCCAACCGATTCACAATCGCCGCATGCGAAACCGACACACCCTTCGGACGCCCCGTCGACCCCGACGTGAAAATCACATACGCCGCATTCCCCGACCGCAAAGGCGAGACCCGATCGATATCCGAAACAGGGTTATCCGAAAAACCAGACACATCAACAACATCAACCTCGACCACCGGTACCACACCGGCATCGAATCCAACCTCAGAGGTACTGATCACGCATACCGGCGACGCCGACTCCAACACGTACGCATTGCGCTCCGCAGGCTGATCCGGATCTACCGGAACATACCCACCGCCAGCCTTGAGCACGCCGTAAACCGCAACCAACAAATCAACCGACCGACGTACCGCCACACCCACCAACGACTCCGGTCCCACACCCACCGAAACCAGGTACCGGGCAAGACGATTCACCCGCGAATCGAACTCCGCATATGACAGCGAAACACCCTCGAACGACACAGCTACCGAATCCGGCGACGCCGCAACCTGAGCATCGAACACGTCCACCAACGACACATCCGCAACCTCATGCGCAGTGCCATTCCACGACTCGAGCACCAAAGATCGCTCACCCGAATCGAACACATCCACATCACCAACCCGAATCGAGGGATCGGCAACCATTGCTTCGAGAACTGAAATCAACCGCTTTCCGATTGATTTGGCAGACGACTCGTCGAACAGGTCGGTCGCATAGACCAGTGCGACGGTCAAACCACCGACCTTGTCCGCGGTATCAGATTCCCACACAGTGAATTGGAGGTCGAACTTCGCGGCCGACGACTCTACGTCCAGTCCGGAAATGCGCAGTCCCGGAACCTCCAGACTTTGCTGCATGCTCTGTCCCAAGTTCTGCAGCGAGAGCATCACCTGGAACAACGGGTTCCGTGCCTGAGACCGGGCGGGGTTGAGTACCTCCACCAGTCGTTCGAATGGCACATCGGCGTGCCCGAAGCCGCTGAGGTCGGATTCGCGCGCCCGCGAAATCATGTCCCGTGCCGAAGCTTCGAGATCAACCTCCGTGCGGAGGACGAGTGTGTTGACGAACATTCCGATCAGGTCGTCGAGAGCTTGATCGCCTCGACCGGCGACCGGAGTGCCGATCACGATGTCCGAAGTCCCCGACAACCGCGCCAGCAGAATCGCCACGGCACTGTGCAACACCATGAACAGAGATGCGTTGTTGTCGAGCGCAATTCGATTGAGAGCCTGGTGGAGATCCGGCTCGATCGTGAATGTGTGCCCGGCTCCCCGGTTCGACGCGACGCGCGGGCGCGGGCGGTCCGACGGAAGATCGAGCTGATCGGGGATACCGGCCAACGCGTGGCGCCAGTAGTCGACCTGGCGAGTGATCAGAGAATCCGGGTCGTCTTCACTGCCGAGAACCTCGCGCTGCCACAGTGCAAAGTCGGCGAACTGTACGGGCAGCGGAGCAAGATCGTGCGAAATTCCCTGTGTCCGAGACACATAAGACGAAACGATGTCCTTGGTCAACGGTCCCATGGAGAACCCGTCACCGCTGATGTGATGGACGACGAACACGAGGACGAATTCGTCGGCGGCGAATTGGAAGAGTGCCGCCCGAATCGGAACCTCGGTGGTCACGTCGAATCCCGGAGTCACGAATTCGGTCACGCGCTCGACGATCGCCGACTCGTCCACCCGTATGGGAGTCAGGTTCGGTACCACGGCTGCAATGTCGACCAGGCGCTGATATCCGACGCCGTCGACCTCCGGGTACACAGTCCGAAGGATCTCGTGACGCTCGATCAAATCCTCGAGTGCGCCTTGCAACGCATCGACATCGAGCGCTCCGCTGAGCCGCAGCGCGACCGGAATATGGTCGACTGCCGATTCTGGTTCGAATCGATTGAGGAACCACATGCGCTGCTGTGCCAAAGACAGCGGAACCAACTCGGGGCGCTCGCGAGTGATCAGGGGAACGTGAGCCTTGCGGTCTTCTGAGATTTTCGCTTCGTCGATGAAGACGGCAAGTTCTGCGGCGGTGGGTGCGTCGAAGAAGTTGCGCATGTCGATGGAGATGCCGTGTTCGGCATTGATCCGCGCAACCACGCGAGTGGCGAGCAACGAGTTGCCGCCCAGTTCGAAGAAGCCGTCATCTGCCCCTACCCGATTCTGCCCGAGTAGATCGGCAAAGATCGCGACCACACCGGCTTCGGTGGGTGTCGCGGGCTCGCGATACTCAACCGTCTTCGACGCGAATTCGGGTGTGGGCAATGCCTTTCGATCCAGTTTGCCGCTGGCGTTGAGCGGAAACTCGTCCAGTTCGACGAACATGGCAGGGATCATGTAGTCGGGTAGCCGTTCGCCAAGCGACGACGTCAGATTCTCAGAATCGATACCCTCGGCGACGATGTAGGCCACCAAGTTGTCACCGATCGTTTCGTCCGAATGGACGATCACCACGGCTTGGGAAACACCTTCGCAATCGAGCAGTGCCGCCTCGATCTCACCGAGCTCGATGCGCAGACCGCGGAGCTTGACCTGAAAGTCGGTGCGACCGATGTATTCGAGCTGACGGTTCGCTCCGGCACCGCGCCAGCGCACCAGGTCTCCGGTTCGGTACATCCGGGATCCGTCAGTAGCGCCGGGCCGCGCCACGAAGCGGTCTGCCGTGAGATCGGGACGCGACACGTATCCCCTGGCCAGCTGAATCCCGGCAAGATAGAGCTCTCCTGCTACACCCGACGGCGAGGGCCGCAGCGCATCGTCGAGCACCAGGAGCTCGGTGTCCGCAACTGCTGCACCGATCGGCACCGACACCTGATCCTGCTCGCCGGTTTCGTAATAAGTCACGTCGACGGCGGCTTCGGTCGGGCCGTACAGGTTGTGGAGTCCAGCGCTGCTGACCTCGCGCAGCCGTGCCGCCGTTCGAGCCGGCAACGCCTCACCGGAAGCGAACACGTAGCGAAGGGTTTTGACCTGCGCAACAAGGGGTTCGGCGACGAACACGGCGAGCATCGACGGCACGAAGTGCACCGCCGTCACTCCGCGCTCGATCATCGTGCGAGCCACGTACACCGGATCACGATGTCCGTCGGGTTCCGCGATCACCAGCGATGCACCGACCTGCAGCGGCCAGAAGAACTCCCACACGGACACATCGAAAGTGAAGGGTGTCTTCTGCAAGATCACGTCGTCGGCAGTGAATCCGTACTCGGTCTGACGCCATTGCAGGTTCGCGACGATGGCACGGTGAGAGACTGCAACGCCTTTGGGGCGTCCGGTCGATCCGGACGTGAAGATGACATACGCAGTGTTGTCCGCGCGCAGCGGCGCCAACCGGTCGGCGTCGGTGACAGTTGTCTCGGCACGACCCGACAAGTCGAGGGTGTCGACGTCGAGCGTGGGCGTGCCGTGCGGCAGCACCACGGCATCGGACGTACGTGTGAGCACAGCCGTGGGCTTCGCGATCTCGAGTACGTAAGCGAGACGGTCGGCAGGATGATCCGGGTCGAGTGGAACGTACGCGCCGCCGGCCTTGACGATCGCGTACATCGAGACGAGGAGATCGATCGATCGACGCATTGCGAGACCGACGAGGCTGTCCGGTCCGACACCTGCCGCGACGAGTTCACGGGCCAGGCGGTTCGCCCGCGCGTCGAACTGCGCGTAAGTGAGCTGCGTTCCGGCGTAATCCAGCGCGAGCGCATCCGGCGTCCGCTCGACCTGCTCGTCGAAGAGTCCTGCGAGGGTCACGTGTACATCGGACTCCGACGCGACCTCCACGATCGAAGTGCCGTCGGTGATGAGACGGTCGACCACCGCGCCGAGACCGTCGGCCTCGCTGCCGATCAGCTCTGGCAGCACCGTGGAAACGACAACAGGAACCAGGGCATCCGCCCCCAATGCCCCACCCATCGCGGTGTCGAGAGTGACCAACTCGTCATTGAGTCGTCCGTAGCTGATTTCGGTTCCACCGTGGCTCAGAGCCACACGATCAGGATCTACCGCCGCAACTGCAGCCACCAACTTCGGCAGATCTTCGATCGTCAGCGACTGCGGTCCCGGAATACCGACGGACATCTACACTTCCTCCAACTGACTTTCGTGAAGTGCGCCCCGGTCGAGCACAGCGTTCTGCTCGGCCGGAGGCGTTCACTGGGCAAATACTGAATGTTACCCGGCCGTACCCCCACGGCCCGCTGACACCGACTGTGCGTCAGCTATCACCGAGCTCACAAGTGTGGCGAGACCGTCGACGCCAAGTGCCGGCAGGATGCCCGGAACAAGTCCGGCGAGCGACACAGAAACCAGAGCATCGGGGGCGAGAGCAGCCCCCATGGCGGTACGCATGGCAACGAGCTTGGTCGACAACTCACCGAAGGTGACAGCCTGATCACCGTGGGTGAACGCAATTGCCTCAGGATCGGCGGCCGCCGCTGCGGCTGCCAGTTCGGGTAGGTCCGCCGCGGACTTCGGCTCGGCAGCGCTCGCTTCCTCGCGTTCCTGCTCGGTCACGATGTCGATCGTGCGAATCACGACCCCGGGATCGGTCACCAGTTCTTCGAGCACCCGCCCGAATCGCGCCGCAAAAAGCGCGATGGTCGATTCGTCGAACAGGTCGGTCGCATAGGTGAAACGCATCCTCAGCCCGGACAGCACCCCGGCATCGTCGAATTGCTCGATACCGGTGAGCTGCAGATCGAACATCGCCTGGTCGAAACCGTTGTCGACCGCAGAGAGCTCGAGGCCCGGGAGCTGGAACGTACCGAGAGCCATGTTCTGGAAGGTGAGCATGACCTGGAAGAGCGGCGAGTATGCGTGAGAGCGCTCTCGCCCCAGTTCGTCGACCAACCGCTCGAACGGTACGTCGGCATTGGCGAATGCCGACAAGTCCTTGTCCTTCACGTGTGCCAGAACGTCGACGAACGTCGAAGCAGGCGCGATCTCCGTTCGCAAGACCAACGTGTTGACGAACATCCCGACAAGATCGTCGAGCGCCCGCTCACCTCGACCCGCGATCGGCGTACCGATTGCGATGTCGTTCGATCCACTCATCTTCGCCAACAGCACGGCCAGGGCAGTGTGAACCACCATGAAGACTGTCGAGTTCTGCTCCCGTGCGATCGTCGCGAGCCGGTCCGTGGTCTCGGAATCGACGGCAAACTCGAATTCCGCACCGCGCATGCTGGCCCGCGCCGGCCGCGGCCGGTCGGTCGGCAGTTCCAGAAGCTCCGGAGTGCCCTTGAGCTCGTTCACCCAGTACGCGAGTTGACGGCCCAGCTGACTGTCCGCGTCCTCCGGCGATCCGAGGACATCACGCTGCCACAGCGTGTAGTCGGCGTACTGCACCTCGAGCGGAGCCCACTCCGGGGTCTCCCCGCCGGTACGTGCGGTGTACGCAACCATGGTGTCTCTGATCAACGGAGCCATCGAGAAGCCGTCACCGCTGATGTGGTGAATGACAACGACGAGGACCCGCTCGGATTCGTCGACCTCGAAGAGACGGATTCGCAACGGAACGGCTGTCGTGACATCGAAGCCCTCGCGAACTGTGTCAGCCACCTGCTCGGCGACCGACGCTTCGTCGGTTGCGATCACTTCCAGTCCCACCGCCGCTGCGGAGCGAGGCAGGATCATCTGAACCGGTCCGTTGCCCCGGTCCGGGTATACCGTCCGGAGCACTTCGTGACGCTCGATCAGATCCGACACCGCTGAGTGAAGTGCGTCGACATCGAGTGCGCCGGACAGCCGGATCGCGACGGGGATGTTGTACGCACCCGAGGTCTTGTCGAACTGATTGAGCACCCACATACGTTGCTGCGCCAACGACAGCGGAATCTCGTACGGACGCACCTGAGCCACCAACGGTGGGCGGCCACCAGATCCCGCGTGTTCGAGAACCCTCGACGCCAATGCCCCGACAGTCGACGCCTCGAAGATCACGCGGACCGGAATCTGCGCGTCCAACGCCTCACCCAGCCTCGACACGACCTGCGTCGCGACGAGAGAGTTTCCGCCGAGCTCGAAGAAGTCGTCGTCGAGTCCGACCCTCGCCACACCGAGTACGTCAGCGAACACACCCGCCACGATCTCTTCGACGGGGTTGGTCGGCGCACGGAATTCGGTCGCCTCGAATTCGGGGTCGGGCAGGGCTTTGCGATCGACCTTGCCGTTGATGTTGAGCGGTAGTTCGTCCAAGACCATCAATGCCGCCGGCACCATGTAACTCGGCAACTCAGCCACAAGAGTCCGCTTCAAGGTTTCGACATCGATGCTTTCCCCGCTTTGAGGAACGACGTAGCCGACAAGTCGATCACCGATACGCGCATCCGACTTGGCCACCGCCACCGCGGAGTCCACGCTGGCCTGCTTGCGAAGAAGCGCTTCGATCTCACCGAGTTCGATGCGGTAGCCACGGATCTTGACCTGGAAGTCGGCGCGCTCCACGTAGTCGAGTTCGCCGTTCTCCGTCCACCGGACGAGGTCGCCCGTGCGGTACAACCGCGAACCCGCGTCACCGAAGACGTTGGCCACAAATCGTTCCGACGTCAGATCCGCGCGACCGTGATAGCCGCGAGCAAGCTGGGCACCGGCGAGGTAAAGCTCCCCGGTGACTCCGACGGGGACCGGATGCAAACGCGTGTCGAGCACGAACACCTGCGTGTTCCATTCGGGGGCACCGATCGGCACCGAGGTCGTATCGTCCGAACCGACGACGTGCGCTGTCACCGAGACGGCGGCCTCGGTCGGACCGTACAGATTCACCAACTGCGCGTCGCTGAGTTCTGCGAACTCGGTCGCGGTCGCGGCCGGCAACGCTTCACCGATCACAAGCACCTGACGAAGTGATTCCGGAAGGCCATTTTCCGATGCCGACTGCAACATCGCGAGCATCGACGGCACCACGTGGAGCGTCGTGATCTTCTCCCGGGTCATCAGGTCGAGCAGGTAGCTCGGGTCCTTGTGACCTTCGGGTTCGGCAATCACCAGTCGTGCACCGGAAGTCAGTGCCGACCAGAACTCCCAGACCGAGAGGTCGAACGTTGCCGCGGTCTTGAGCACCATCGCATCGGATCGGTCCAGGCTGTACTGATCGCGCTTCCAGAGAATCTGGTTGACCACCGCCTGATGCGAGATCGCGACGCCCTTCGGTCGCCCCGTCGATCCCGACGTGAAGATCACGTAGGCGGTGTTGCCCACTCGCAGTGGAGCAATCCGATCCGCATCGGTAACCGTCGCTTCCGCGTAGGACGCGAGATCGATCGTGTCCACCTCGATCACGGAATCACCGAACGCCGGATTCTTCGCAGTGGTCGAGGCAGTGAGGACGCAGACCGGATCTGCCATGGTCAACACGTACTCGATGCGGTCCGCCGGGTGGTTCGGATCGATCGGTACGTATCCACCACCTGCCTTCACCACCGCGTACATGGCGACCAGCAGTTCGACCGATCGCTCGATTGCCAACGCGACCAACGACTCCGGACCGACACCGGTTGCAATCAGATGGCGTGCGAGACGGTTCACACGTGCATCGAACTCGGCGTAGGTCAGCGACGTGTTCCCGGCGATCACTGCCACCGCACCCGGGTTCGAACCGACCTGCTCGTCGAACAGTTCGACCAGAGTGACTCCCGGGACGGAGTGATCGGTCTCGTTCCAGCGGTTCAGGATCCGGTCGCTCTCGGACGAATCCAGCAGCGCGAAGTCGCCGACGGTCAACGACGGATCGGACGCGATCTCCGCGAGCAATCGCACGAATCGATCGGCGAAGTCCTGCACGGTCGACTCGTCGAACAGATCATGCGCGTAGCTGAACATCGACGTGATGCCGGCTGCAGATCCGTTCGCGTCGTACCGATCACTGACGATCAACTGAAGATCGAACTGCGCGACCCCGTTGTCGATATCGACGCCCTTGACGGTGAGCCCCGGAAGCTCGAGCCCTCCGGTTTCCATGTTCTGGAAGAGGAAGCCGACCTGATAGAGCGGATGACGAGCGGTCGAACGTGGTGGGTTGAGCACCTCCACGAGTCGCTCGAAAGGAACGTCCGAATGTGCAAATGCTTGAAGGTCGGTCTCCCTGACACGTCCGAGCAGGTCGAGGAACGGCGCGCCGCTGTCGATCTGCGTACGGAACACCAAGGTGTTCACGAACATGCCGATGAGATCGTCGAGTGCCCGCTCACCACGTCCTGCAATGGGTGTACCCACCGCGATGTCCTCGGTTCCGGACAGTCGAGCCAACAACATCGCGAACGCAGTGTGCGTGAGCATGAACAGCGTCGAATTATTTGCCCTGGCAAGACCGCTCAACCGAGCATGCAACTCTGCATCGATATCGAAGTGCAGGTAACCGCCGCGGAAGGACTGCGTCGCGGGGCGCGGCCGGTCGGCGGGAAGTGCAAGCTGATCAGGCAGCCCGGCAAGAGCATTGCTCCAGTACGCAATCTGCTGCGAAGCAATAGATCCCGCGTCTTCCTCACTGCCCAGCACCTCTCGCTGCCACAGGCTGTAGTCGGCGTACTGAACGTCGAGAGGAGCCCAGGACGGTGTGTACCCGGCAACCCGCGAGGCGTATGCGGTCACGACATCCCGAGCGAACGGTGCCATCGAGGAACCGTCGGCGGAAATATGATGAATCGCGACACCGAGTACGTATTCGTCGGAAGCCAACTGGAACAACCGGATACGAATCGGAATCTCGCGTGTGACGTCGAAGCGCGTCGACGCCAGCGCGACCAACTCACCTTCGAGTTCGTCCACGCCAGTCGGTTCTGCGACGATTTCGTCCGACCAACTCGACACGGGCTTGACGACCTGCACCGGACCGTCTCCGATTTCCGGGTAGACGGTTCGAAGTGATTCGTGCCGCCCGATCACATCAGAAATCGCCGCGCTCAGCGCCGAGACGTCAAGATCGCCCTGAAGGCGCAGCGCCATCGGGATGTTGTATGCCGCTGCACTCCCGTCGAATCGGTTGAGGAACCACATACGCTGCTGCGCCAACGAAAGCGGAATCCGCTCTGGCCGCTCGACCGCGGTCAGCGCGACTCGCCCACCCGACCCGGTCCGGCTTTCGGCGTGCGCTGCGAGATCCTGCACCGTGGATGCTTCGAACAGAACTCGAACCGAAAGTTCGGTGTCGAGAGCATCGGCGATTCGTTTGATCGTGCGAGTGGCGTTGAGAGAGTTGCCGCCGAGCTCGAAGAAATCGTCATCGAGACCCACACGATCAACACCCAACACCTCGGCAAACACCGACGCAACGATCTCCTCCACCGCCGTCACCGGAGCCCGGAACACCGCAACCTCGAACACCGGCTCCGGCAACAACTTCCGATCCAACTTGCCCGAAGCATTGAGCGGCAACGCATCCAACACCACAAACTGCGACGGCACCATATACGACGCCAACCGCTCCCCCACACCCACCTTCACCACATCAACATCAACCGAAGACCCCACCGCAGCAGTGACATACGCAACCAACTGATCACGCCACACCACCACCACAACAGAACCCACACCCACCTGATCCCGAACCGCAGCCTCGATCTCCCCCAACTCGATCCGCTGACCACGCAACTTCACCTGAAAATCACTACGACCGACATACTCGAGCTCACCCGACACACCGATCCACCGCACCACATCCCCCGTGCGATACATCCGCGAACCCACCCCACCGAACGGATTCGCCACAAACCGCTCCGCCGACAAATCCACCCGCCCGAAATACCCACGAGCGACCTGCACACCCGACAAATACAACTCACCCGCAACACCCACCGGCACCGGACGCAACCGCGAATCCAACACCAACACCGACGAATTCCACACCGGAGCACCCATGGGCACCACCACACCCACACCATCGAGCGGACCCGCCGCCGTCGCATGCACCGTGAACTCCGTCGGACCATACAAATTATGAACCTCAACCGACGGCAACACCGACAACACCCGACCCACCACCGACGCCGGCAACGCCTCACCCGCCGCGAAAATCACCCGCAACGAACCCAACCCACCACCACCGAGACGCGAAATCGTCGCCTCCGACGTGTCGACCAACTGATCGACGAACACCTCCAACATCGACGGCACAAACGAGACCATCGACACCGACTCCGCCGCCACCACCGACGCCAAATACCCCGGATCCCGATGACCGTCATGAGTAGCCACCACCAACCGAGCACCCACCGCCAACGGAACAAACAACTCCCACACCGACACATCGAACGTCACCGGAGTCTTGAACAACACCACATCAGAACCCGACACCGCATAACGCTCCGCCAACCACGACACCTGATTGACCACACTGCGATGACTGACCGCCACCCCCTTCGGCCGACCCGTCGACCCCGACGTGAAAATCACATACGCCGTATTCCCCGACCGCAACGGCGCAACCCGATCCACATCCGAGACAGGAGCATCCGAAAAACCAGACACATCAACAACATCAACCTCGACCACCGGCACCACACCAGCATCGAAACCAACATCAAAAGTACTGACCACACACACCGGCGACGCCGCCGCCAACACATACCCATTACGGTCCGCAGGCTGATCCGGATCCACCGGAACATACCCACCACCAGCCCTGAGCACACCGTAAACCGCAACCAACAAATCAACCGACCGACGAACCGCAACACCCACCAACGACTCCGGCCCCACACCCACCGAAACCAAATACCTGGCAAAACGATTCACCCGAGCATCGAACTCCGCATACGACAACGACACACCCTCGAACGAGAGCGCTACCGCATCCGGAGACGCCGCCACCTGCGCAACAAACCCATCCAACACCGACACACCCCCAACCTCACGAGCCGTGTCATTCCACCCCTCGAGCACCAACGAACGCTCAACAGAATCCAAAATATCAACGTCACCAACACGCACCGAAGGATCGGTGGCTACGGAGGAGAGCAGTCGAAGAACTCTGTCCAGCAACGCAGTTGCGTAGTCGGCATCGAAGAAGTCCGGTAGGTACCGCAGCGTCAAGTGCAACTGCTCGTCGAGTGCGATCAGCAGGGTCAACGGGTAGTTCGTGGAATCGTCCGAGGCAATGTCGTCGATCATCATTCCGTCGAGAACATCCGCCTGTGCGGCGAGGCCCTCACGGTCGACCGGGTACGACTCGAATACAACCAACGTGTCGAACAGTGTTCCGACGTCCGCTGCTTTCTGGACATCGGTCAAACCGAGATAGTGATGATCAAGCATTCTCGCCTGCTCGATCTGGACCCTGGCAACCAATTCTTCGACGGACTCCGCGGCGTCGAGGCGCACCCGCACGGGGAGGGTGTTGATGAACAACCCGACCATCGATTCGACGCCGGTGAGCGCCGGTGGCCGGCCGGACACTGTTGCACCGAAGACAACGTCGTCGGTTCCGGTCAACGCACCGAGCAGGACCGCCCACGCGCTCTGCACGATCGTGTTGGCGGTGACCCCGAGTCGTGCGGCCAGAGCGGTGAGCGCCGCGGTTGTCTCCGACGACATCGACACGTTCAGCTTCTGTGACAGCGCGGTGAATTCCTGTCCGCCTGTGACCTGAGCAAGCAGCGTCGGCTCTTCGACGCCGGAAAGCACATCCGCCCAGGCTGTGAGTGATCGATCACGATCCTGATCGACAAGCCACGCCAGGTAATTGCGATAGCTACGCACACGCGGAAGAACCGAGTCGTCACCACGCGTCGCGTACAGCGCCAACAGGTTCTGCAAGAGCAGTGGCACCGACCAACCGTCGAGAATAATGTGGTGATTCGCCACCACCAAGCGATAGTCCCCCTCCGCCATGGTGACGAAGGTGAACCGAATCAACGGCGGTGACGCCATGTCGAAGTGTGTCGCCTGGTCAGCCGTCAAAACTTCGTTCAGAGCTGCCTCACGGTCGACGGCCGCAATATCGCTGAGATCGATGTTCCGCCACGGGACTGGAACGTCTTCGAGGACTATCTGGACCGGCGTTCCGTCGTCGTCGGCCGTGAATGCCGTTCGCAGGTTCGCATAACGGTCGATGATTCCCTGTGCTGCAGTGCGCAAGCGGTCGGCATCCACCTTCCCGGACAGAGTGAGAATCATCTGCACCGAGTAGAGGTCGACGCTGGATTCTGCCAACATCGCGTGGAAGAGCAAACCGGACTGCAGCGGTGCCAGGGGCCAGATGTCGGTCACCGTACCGAATCGATTCTCGAAGCCGTCGATATCTCGTTGGCTCACGGAGACAAGCGGCACGTCGGACGGTGTGAGTCCACCGGCTCCGACGGAGCGAGAATGCTCCGCCAGGGCAGTCAGTGCTTCGACCCAAATCTGTGCAAATGTCTCGACACTCTCGCCGTCGATGGCACCGACGGGGTATGCGAAAGAGGCCTCCAGAACAGCACCGTCTGCGCCGTCGTTGACGATCGCATTGATGTCGACGACCTTGTTTGCGGGCATGTCGACGTCTTCGGGTGCCGACACGTTGGCGAAATCGCCGGCCGGCAGCCACCCGAGTCCCTCGACGCCTGCCGGAAGATCCTCGGCGACAACTCGTCCCAGGTAGTTGAAGCTGACCTGTCCCCCGGCGAAGCGAGAAAGCACTGCGCGCGTGTCTTCGTTCAGGTAGCGCAGCAGTCCGTACCCGACGCCCTTGTCCGGGATCGCCAGAAGCTGTTCCTTCACTGCTTTGATCGCGTGTCCCGCCGAATCACCTCCGGCGAAAGCGTCACCCAGATCTACCTCGGAAAGATCGAGACTGATCGGGAAGGCAGCGGTGAACCAGCCAACGGTCCTTGACAGATCCGCGCCAGGAATCACGGCTTCTTCGCGACCGTGGCCCTCGAGTTGCAGCAAGGCAGACGTCGAGTCGATTCCGGCTCGGCGACGCCACTCGATCAGCGCGAGTGCCAGTCCAGCGAGCAGGCCGTCGTTGGCGCCGCCGTTGAAAACCTCCGGCAGCGTGGTCAACAGAGTCTCCGTCACCTGAGTGGGGACCGTCACGCTTATCCGCTGAACCGTTGCCGCAACGTCGACGGCAGAGTCGTACGCCCTCTTACCCAGCACCGGGTCCGGTGTCTGCAACACCTTCCGCCACGTATCCAGCTCGGCCACACGCGAATCCCGATGGGCCTCTTCGGACAAAGCATGAGCCCAGCGTCGCATCGACGTACCGGTCGGCTCGAGAGCAACATCCCCCGTCGCTCCGCTCGCCCCGGCCATCTGAGCCGCAGCCGACACCAGATCCGGAACGATGATTCGCCAGGAGACCCCGTCGACGATCAGGTGATGTGCAGCGATGATCAAGCGCCCGGTGCGAGTGGGACCGAAGTCGACCCACACGAACTGAACCATTACGCCGTCCGCCGGATTCAACCGGCCGAGAGCCTCGTCGAGGCCCTTGGAAGCCGTGAGAACAATTGTCGACTCGTCCGCAGCCGCGTCGACATCGACGCGGCTGAGCAGATCCTCGACGTCCACGGTTCCGGGCTCGGAGACCGACATCCCCCATCCGCGACCGTCGGAGATCAGCCGCGAGCGGAACATGTCGTGGTGGTCGACGACTGCGGCGAGTGTTCGCACGATGTCGGCTCGCTGCACTCCGAGTGGAAGCTCGAGAGTCATCGTCTGCGTGAATCGGTTGTAGCTGCCACCGCGCTCGACCATGAATCGTTCGATCGGCGTCAACGGCATCCAGCCGACTCCACCGCCCGGCAACTCCTCGAGCACCACCGCGGCCTCGACGTCGGCGGCATACTCCGCCACTTCGGCCAATGCCGCGACAGTCTTGCTCTCGAAGACGTCACTGGGTGCGAATACGACCCCACGTGCCTTCGCACGAGAGACGAGTTGGATGGACATGATCGAGTCGCCGCCCTGAGCGAAGAACGAGTCATCGGTGCCGATGCGATCCAGACCGAGAACGTCCGCGAAGATCTCGCTCAGGATTTGTTCCATCTCGGTGACCGGGGCGCGGAATTCCTTGGTCTCGAAAACCGGTGCTGGGAGCGCTTTTCGGTCCAGCTTGCCTGCCGGACTGAGCGGCATGTCCGAGGAGACCATGACCGAAGCCGGAACCATATGGGCCGGAAGGGTTCTGGAGACGAATTCGATCAATTCCGCCGAAGTGACCGAAGCGTGCTTTCCGGTGAACACGTACGACACCAGCGCCGGGGCACCCGACGGCAGGGTCGTACCCATCGTCGCAGCGAACTCGACCTCGGGGTGCGCCGTCAGCGATGCATCGATTTCGCCCAGTTCGATACGGAAACCGCGAATCTTGACCTGGAAATCGTTGCGGCCCACGTATTCCACGGCGTAGGTGGAGGGTGCCGTTCCAGCGACCCAGCGCACCACGTCACCGGTTCGGTACATTCGCTCGCCCGGATTACCGTGCGGGTTTGCCACGAATCGATCGGCACTCAAGCCTGGACGACGATGATAGCCGCGGGTCACCTGAGGACCGGACAGATACAGCTCGCCCGAGACTCCCAGTGGAACTGGATTGAGTCGTGTGTCCAGGACGAATGCGGCCATGTCACCGATCGTGGCGCCGATGTCCATTCGGTCACCGGGCAGAAGCGGAACGCTGACGTTCGTCACGATCGTCGTCTCGGTCGGGCCGTAGACATTCAGGAATGTCCTGGGAGCCGAAGCCGACGCGGCCGATCCGTCCCCTGTCGTCCACTTGCTGATCAGTTCCGGCGAATACGCTTCGCCACCCACGCCTACCACCGTCAGGTCGTCCAGGCCGCTCGGGTCCATCGACGCCAGGGCAGCGGGTGTGATGAACGCATGCGTGACTCGTTCGCTACGGAACACCTCAGCCAGTTCGTCGCCGCCGTACACGCCAGGCGGGACGATGACCATCGTCGCGCCGGTGGCCACCGCGAGGAACAACTCGAGCATCGACGCGTCGAAACTCGGTGACGCGAAGTGCAATGTCCGCGAGGTGGGCTTCACGAGGTAATGCGCGGCCTGCGTGACACTGAAGCTCGCCAGTCCCGCGTTGGTCGCGACAACGCCCTTCGGCAGTCCTGTCGTGCCGGAGGTGTAGATGACCCAAGCCGGATGAGCAGTCGTCAGTGGACGGACACGTTCCTCGGCATCTATTGGCGCTCCGGACACTCCGGCGATCATCTGTTCGCCAAGCGGTCCGTCCACGACCAACCACTCGACGTCGTCGGCGAGATTCGGACGTTCGACGTCGAGGGTCAGGCCAACCTTCGCACCCGAGTCGCTGAGCATGTGCGCGATACGGTCTGCCGGATAGTGCGGATCGATCGGAACGACCGCTGCCCCGGTCTTCGACACTGCCCAGACCGCGAGTACCGATTCGACGGATCTCGGAATCGACACCGCCACAAGATCTTCAGCCCCGAGACCACGGTTGATCAAAACGCGGGCCAGCCTCGACGACCACTCGTCGACCTCGCGATACGTCATGGACCTACCGGCCGCGGCCTGCGCCGTGCCGGGGTAGCGCAAAGCGACGTTGTCCGGGTAGCGCGCAGCAGCGTCGGCAAGAATCTCGGCCAACGGCGCCTGCGCTACTCCTGACGAAGCCCTTTGACTCGTCAGAACCTCACGCTCGGACGCGTCGAGGATTTCGATGTCACCCACTGAAGTTGCGGGGTCCGTCGCAATTCCGTTCAGAATGCGCATCAATCGTGCGGCGAATCCGCGGACGGTCGATTCGTCGAACAGATCCGTCGCGTACGTGAACGTCGCCGACAGCCCTTCTGATACCTCACTGATCGTGAGCTGCAGGTCGAACTTGGCCACGGTCTCGTCGATTTCGAACTCGGCCGCCGTCAGACCGGGCAGAGCCAACGAGTTCTGCCCCAGGTTCTGAAATGCCAATGCCACCTGGAACAGCGGGTGATGTGCCCTCGACCGAACGGGATCCAGCACTTCCACGAGCCGCTCGAACGGAAGGTCCGAGTGCGCGAACGCCTGAAGGTCGGTTTCCCGAGCCGAGGCCAGAAGTGTTGTGAACGCCGCCGAAGGATCAACCTCGGTACGCAAAACCAGGGTGTTGACGAACATTCCGATCAAATCGTCGAGTTCGGATTCACCTCGCCCGGCCATCGGTGCACCGATGTTGATGTCCGTTGTTCCCGACAGACGAGCGAGAAGCGACGCCAGAGCCGCATGGACCACCATGAACATCGACGCATTGTGTTCCCGGCCCACGCTGATCAGCCGCTCATGCAATTCCTGACCGATCGAGAATTCGAATGTCGCTCCCTGACCGGAGAATACCGCCGGCCGAGCCCGATCCCCCGGCAGATTCAACTGTTCGGGCACGCCGTCCAGTGCTTGCGCCCAGTAAGTGATCTGTTGCGCGATGACGGACTGCGGATCGTCCTCGGACCCGAGAACCTCACGCTGCCACAACGAATAGTCGGCGTACTGCACCGGCAACGGCGTCCAGGTCGGAGCCTGGCCGTTGGTTCGGGCGTAGTAGGCGGTCATGACGTCGCGGGTCAACGGGCCCATCGAGAAACCGTCGGTCGAGATGTGATGCACCACGAATACCAGAACGTGCTCGTCGGCCTTGATCTGGAAAAGCTTGGCGCGCAACGGCACCTCGGCCGTCACGTCGAAGCCTGCCGCTACGAAGTTCGTTACCTCGGAAACGATCTCCGAATCCGAGACCGAGGTTGCAGCGAGGTTCACGTCGACATCAGCCGGTGCAACGATCTTCTGGTAGCCGACGCCGTCGACCTCGGGGTAGACCGTGCGCAGAACCTCGTGACGGCCGATAACGTCGGCGACCGCTTGCTCCAGCCCCAAGACGTCCAGTTCTCCGGTGAGAGTTATCGCAACCGGGACGTTGTTCCCTGCCGAGCTCGTATCCAACTGGTTGAGGAACCACATGCGCTGCTGCGCCAACGACAACGGCACCCGAACCGGACGCACCTGCGCAGTCAACGCCGCACGTGAACCGCCACCGACATGAGAACCCAAACGAGCAGCCAACGCCTCCACCGTCGACGCCTCGAACAACTCCCGCACCGACACCGAAGCATCCAACGCCTGACCCAACCGAGACGTCACCTGCGTCGCAATCAGCGAATTACCACCGAGCGCGAAGAAATCATCATCCAAACCAACACGCTCGACGCCCAGAACATCCGCAAACGTCTGCGCAACAACCTCTTCCACCACCGACGTTGGAGCACGGAACACCGCAACCTGCAACGACGGAACCGGCAACGCCCGACGATCCAACTTCCCGTTCACCGTCAACGGAATCGAATCCAACACCACAAACGCCGACGGCACCATGTACTCCGGCAACAACGAACCCACCGACACCCGAAGATCGTCGACCGAAACGCTCGCACCCGCAGCCGGAACCACATACGCCACCAACCGCTGATCACCCGGAGAATCCTCACGGACAACCACCGCCGTCTGCGCCACCGACACATCCGCCAACACCGCAGACTCGATCTCACCGATCTCGATCCGGAAACCACGGATCTTCACCTGATCATCCGCGCGACCCAGATACTCCAAATCACCAGCGCTGTTCCACGACGCGACGTCACCCGTGCGGTACAACACCTCGCCGGCATTGAACGGATTCGCCACAAACCGCGTCGACGTCAACCCCGCCTGGCCCAGATAACCCCGAGCCAACTGAACACCAGAGACATACATCTCACCCGCGACACCAACAGGCACCGGAGCCAAACGCGTATCGAGCACGAACACCTGCAGACCCGAAATAGCCTGACCCACAACACTCGCCGACGCATCCGCCGCCAACGCAGCATCCAACACACGATGGCTCACATGCACCGTCGTCTCCGTGATGCCGTACATGTTCACCAACGTCGGCGCGAAGTCACCGCGGCGGCCGTACCAATCCGACAAGCGACGCAGCTCGAGCGCCTCGCCGCCGAAAACAACCCACCGCAACGACAACTCAGCAGCCCGACCGGATTCCGACGCCAACCGATCAGCCTCGGCCAACTGATAGAACGCCGACGGCGTCTGATTGAGCACCGTCACCCGCTCAGCAGCAAGCAACTCCAAGAACTGCTCCGGCGACCGCGACGTCACATAATCCACAACCACCAACGTGCCGCCGTACAACAGCGGACCCCACAACTCCCACACCGAGAAGTCGAACGCATAACTGTGGAACATCGTCCACACATCGGATTCGTCGAACCCGTACACACTCTCAGTATTCGCAAACAACTTCGCCACCGTCGTGTGCGGGACCTGCACACCCTTCGGGCGACCCGTCGAACCCGACGTGTAAATCACATACGCAACATTCGACGACCGCAACGGCGCAACACGATCCGCATCCGAAACCACCGAACCATCGAACTCCGACACATCCACCGCGTCGATATCAACCACAGGCAAACCAGCGGGCAACACCAACTCACGCCCGGACCACGAAATCGCAGCCACCGGAGCAGCATCAGCCAACATGAACTCGACACGATCAGCCGGATACGACGGATCCACCGGCAAATACCCCGCACCGGACTTCACCACCGCCAACAACGCCACCACAAGATCCGCCGACCGCGGCAACGCCACCGCCACCAACGACTCCGGACCACAACCCTGAGCAATCAACCTGCGCGCCAAACGATTAGCCCGCACCGACAACTCACCATACGACAACGACTCGCCACCGAACCGCACCGCAACCCGATCACCAAACCGCGCAGCAGCATCATCGAACCACGCCGACAACGTCGAATCCATACCACTGTCGACACCCGTGTCGCTCCATGACAGAACGCGATCCAACTCACCGGCGCTCATAACATCCACGTCGCCAACGGCAGCGGCCGGATTCGCGACAACGCCACGGAGGACGGACACGAACCGATCAGCGAACTCGGCCGCTGTCGACGCGTCGAACAGATCCGTCGCGTAGGTCAGGGTGCCGGACATACCGGCGTCAGCGACGTCTTCAAGTGTGAATTGCAGATCGAACTTGGCCAGTGCTGCGTCGAATTCCACAGCAGCGGCGGTGAGTCCGGGCAGTTCGAGAGCACTCTGTCCAAGGTTCTGGAACGTCAACGCCACCTGGAACAACGGATGACGAGCCTGCGAACGAACCGGATCGAGAACCTCCACCACACGCTCGAACGGAACATCCGCATGCGCGAACGCCTGCAAATCCACCTCACGCGCCGACGCCAACAACTCGGCAAACGACATCGACGGATCAACCTCGGTACGCAGCACCAAGGTATTGACGAACATACCGATCACGTCATCGAGCTCGGCTTCACCACGACCCGCGATCGGGGCACCGATCGCAATGTCGGTCGTCGCGGACAGTCGTGCCAACAGCACCGCCAGAGCCGAGTGAACAACCATGAACGGAGTTGCGTTCGTTGCCTTGGCCAGTTCGTCCAGCTCAGACCACAGCTGCGGTTCGATGGTGAAACTGTGATTGGCGCCGCGCCCTGAAGCAATCTCGGGACGCGGACGATCACCAGGCAGATCCAACTGCTCCGGAAGATCAGCCAACGCATCCGACCAGAACGCAATCTGCTTCGCGATCATGGACTGCGGATCGTCCTCGGACCCGAGAACCTCACGCTGCCACAACGAATAGTCGGCGTACTGCACCGGCAACGGCGTCCAGGTCGGAGCCTGGCCGTTGGTTCGGGCGTAGTAGGCGGTCATGACGTCGCGGGTCAACGGGCCCATCGAGAAGCCGTCGGTCGAGATGTGATGCATCACGAACGACAACACGAAGTCGTCATCGGCGACCTGAAAAAGCTTGGCGCGCAACGGAACCTCGACAGTGACATCGAAGCCCTGGGCGAAGAACGAATACAGCTCCGCCTGGATTCGGTCGTCTGTGACGCGTTCTGCGCCGAGATCGATCGAGACATCTTCTACCGAGCAGATCTTCTGGTAGCCGACGCCGTCGACCTCGGGGTAGACCGTGCGCAGAACCTCGTGGCGGCCGATAACGTCGTGAACTGCCGAATTCAGGGCCGCCAGATCGAGCGCACCCGTGAGCCGAACGGCAACAGGGACATTGTTGACAGCAGAATCGGTGTCGAATCGGTTGAGGAACCACATGCGCTGCTGCGCCAACGACAACGGCACCCGAACCGGACGCACCTGCGCAGTCAACGCCGCACGTGAACCGCCACCGACATGAGAACCCAAACGAGCAGCCAACGCCTCCACCGTCGACGCCTCGAACAACTCCCGCACCGACACCGAAGCATCCAACGCCTGACCCAACCGAGACGTCACCTGCGTCGCAATCAGCGAATTACCACCGAGCGCGAAGAAATCATCATCCAAACCAACACGCTCGACGCCCAGAACATCCGCAAACGTCTGCGCAACAACCTCTTCCACCACCGACGTTGGAGCACGGAACACCGCAACCTGCAACGACGGAACCGGCAACGCCCGACGATCCAACTTCCCGTTCACCGTCAACGGAATCGAATCCAACACCACAAACGCCGACGGCACCATGTACTCCGGCAACAACGAACCCACCGACACCCGAAGATCGTCGACCGAAACGCTCGCACCCGCAGCCGGAACCACATACGCCACCAACCGCTGATCACCCGGAGAATCCTCACGGACAACCACCGCCGTCTGCGCCACCGACACATCCGCCAACACCGCAGACTCGATCTCACCGATCTCGATCCGGAAACCACGGATCTTCACCTGATCATCCGCGCGACCCAGATACTCCAAATCACCAGCGCTGTTCCACGACGCGACGTCACCCGTGCGGTACAACACCTCGCCGGCATTGAACGGATTCGCCACAAACCGCGTCGACGTCAACCCCGCCTGGCCCAGATAACCCCGAGCCAACTGAACACCAGAGACATACATCTCACCCGCGACACCAACAGGCACCGGAGCCAAACGCGTATCGAGCACGAACACCTGCAGACCCGAAATAGCCTGACCCACAACACTCGCCGACGCATCCGCCGCCAACGCAGCATCCAACACACGATGGCTCACATGCACCGTCGTCTCCGTGATGCCGTACATGTTCACCAACGTCGGCGCGAAGTCACCGCGGCGGCCGTACCAATCCGACAAGCGACGCAGCTCGAGCGCCTCGCCGCCGAAAACAACCCACCGCAACGACAACTCAGCAGCCCGACCGGATTCCGACGCCAACCGATCAGCCTCGGCCAACTGATAGAACGCCGACGGCGTCTGATTGAGCACCGTCACCCGCTCAGCAGCAAGCAACTCCAAGAACTGCTCCGGCGACCGCGACGTCACATAATCCACAACCACCAACGTGCCGCCGTACAACAGCGGACCCCACAACTCCCACACCGAGAAGTCGAACGCATAACTGTGGAACATCGTCCACACATCGGATTCGTCGAACCCGTACACACTCTCAGTATTCGCAAACAACTTCGCCACCGTCGTGTGCGGGACCTGCACACCCTTCGGGCGACCCGTCGAACCCGACGTGTAAATCACATACGCAACATTCGACGACCGCAACGGCGCAACACGATCCGCATCCGAAACCACCGAACCATCGAACTCCGACACATCCACCGCGTCGATATCAACCACAGGCAAACCAGCGGGCAACACCAACTCACGCCCGGACCACGAAATCGCAGCCACCGGAGCAGCATCAGCCAACATGAACTCGACACGATCAGCCGGATACGACGGATCCACCGGCAAATACCCCGCACCGGACTTCACCACCGCCAACAACGCCACCACAAGATCCGCCGACCGCGGCAACGCCACCGCCACCAACGACTCCGGACCACAACCCTGAGCAATCAACCTGCGCGCCAAACGATTAGCCCGCACCGACAACTCACCATACGACAACGACTCGCCACCGAACCGCACCGCAACCCGATCACCAAACCGCGCAGCAGCATCATCGAACCACGCCGACAACGTCGAATCCACACCATGATCGATCTGGCCAGCACTGAAGCGGGACAGCAGGTTTCGTTCTCCATCGACCAAGATGTCAACGTCACCCACCGCTACGGTGGGATCAGCAGTCACCGCACGGAAGGTCCTTACCAGCCGATCACCGAATTCCACAACGGTCGACTCGTCGAACAGATCCGTCGCATACGTCAAAGAGGCGGACATTCCGGCGGGTGCGCCGGCCTCGTCGGTTCGTTCGGTCAGGGTCAACTGGAGGTCAAATTTCGCCAACGCAAGATCGGCACTTTCGATCGACACTTCGAGGTCGCCCAGTTCGAGCGTTGTCTGTTCGTGGTTCTGGAACGTCAACGCCACCTGGAACAACGGATGACGAGCCTGCGAACGAACCGGATCGAGAACCTCCACCACACGCTCGAACGGAACATCCGCATGCGCGAACGCCTGCAAATCCACCTCACGCGCCGAAGCCAACAGATCCGTGAACGACATCGACGGATCAACCTCGGTGCGCAACACCAAAGTGTTGACGAACATACCGATCAGATCGTCGAGCTGCGCCTCACCGCGACCCGCGATCGGGGCACCGATCGCAATGTCGGTCGTTGCGGACAAACGAGAAAGTACGACGGCGAGCGCTGCGTGAACAACCATGAACGGTGTCGAGTTACTGCTGTGCGCAATCGAATTGACAGCTTCGTGCAGGGTGGCGTCGATATCGAACTCGACCTCGGCTCCGCGCCCTGAAGCGACCTCGGGACGCGGACGATCACCAGGCAGATCCAACTGCTCCGGAAGATCAGCCAACGCATCCGACCAGAACGCAATCTGCTTCGCGATCACGGACCGCGGATCGTCCTCGGACCCGAGAACCTCACGCTGCCACAACGAGTAATCGGCGTACTGCACCGGCAACGGCGTCCAAGCCGGCACCGACGCTCGTGTACGTGCTTCGTAGGCAACCATCACGTCACGGGTCAACGGACCCATCGAGAAACCGTCGGTCGAGATGTGATGCACGACGAACACCAGGACGTATTCGCTGTCGCCGACTTTGAAGAGCTTGGCGCGCAACGGGACTTCGGACGTCACGTCGAAGCCGACTGTCGCCAGCTCGGCGACGCCCGCAGCCAGGCGATCTTCCGTGATCGACACGGGGCTGAGATCGACGACAACGTCTTGGACGTCGAGGACGTCCTGATAGCCGACGCCGTCGACCTCGGGATACACAGTTCGCAGTGATTCGTGTCGGCCCACGACATCGATCACGGCGGCGTCAAGAGCTGCCACATCGAGGGCGCCCGAAATCCTGATCGCCGCCGGGACGTTGTTCACTGCCGACGCGGGTTCGAACCTGTTCAGGAACCACATGCGCTGCTGCGCCAACGAAAGTGGGATCCGAGCTGGCCGGGGCTGCTGCACCAGTGGGGCGGTGGCGCCCGAACCGGCGTGCAGCTCGAGCCGGACGGCGAGTGACTGCACGGTCGACGCTTCGAAGAGCGCACGAACCGGAACGCTTGTGTCGAGCGCCTCTCCCAGCCGAGCGGCGACACGGGTCGCGATCAACGAGTTGCCGCCGAGTTCGAAGAAATCGTCGTCGCGGCCAACCTGTGCGACTCCAAGAACTTCGGAGAACACCTGCGCGACAGTCTCTTCGACGGTCGTGATCGGCGCCTGGTACACCTTGGACTCGAACACGGGCGAGGGCAGAGCCTTGATGTCCGTCTTGCCCGCGGTGGTCAACGGAATCGAATCGAGTACCAGTACCGAGTCGGGGACCATGTAGCCGGTCAGGAACGTCGACACCGACTCGATGACCTGTGCGGGATCCACCTCGGCGCCGGCCTGCGGCACGACGTATGCAACGAGACGATCTCCGAAGTGATCGTCGGAACGAACGAGAGCAACAGCTTGCGCAACGCCCGCGCAACGGGTCAGCGCGGCCTCGATCTCGCCGAGTTCGATACGGAACCCACGGATCTTGACCTGGAAGTCACTGCGACCCACGTACTCCACTGCGCCACCGTCGATCCACCGGACCACGTCACCCGTGCGGTACAACCGCTCTCCCGGCGCCCCGAACGGGTCTGCGACAAAACGACCCGCTGTCAATGCCGGCTGTCCCAGGTATCCACGAGCGACCTGAACACCCGACACGTACAACTCACCTGCGACACCAACCGGAACGGGCTGCAAGCGGCCGTCCAAGATCCGCGCGGCCATTCCCCGAATCGGGCCGCCGATGTTCATACGATCAAACGCGGTCAGCGTATCGCTGATGTTCGAGGCGACTGTCGACTCCGTCGGACCGTACGCATTGAAGAATCCACGCACACCGCCATCCGGAAGCGGCACCGCCCACTTGGCAACGAGAGACCGCGAACTGGCTTCGCCACCGACGACAACCACCCGCAACGCGTCGAGCCCGCTCGGATCCACTGATGCCAGCGCAGCGGGCGTCACGAACGCATGCGTCACGCCCTCCGAGCGCAAGATCTCGGCCAATTCCGCGCCGCCGTACACCGTCGTCGGCGCAATCACCATCGTCGATGCTGCTCCGAATGCCATCAGCAACTCGAGAACAGAAGCATCGAAACTCGGCGAGGCGAAATGCAGCGTCCGAGCATCCGCGGTCAGCGCATAGCGCTCGACCTGCTCGGCGCAGAAGTTCGCCACACCCGCATTGATGACCACAACGCCCTTGGGCAGACCCGTGGTGCCCGAGGTGTAAATGACGTAAGCAGGCTGCCGCTCGTCGATCGCACTGCGTCGATCCGAATCACTTACCGGCGCGCAAGATTCTGCCGCGCACGCTGCCACTGTCCTCTCGTCGTCGAGAACAACCCACGTCAACGCCGACGGCAATCCTGCCTCGACGTCACTGAGCGCAAGACCCAGCACCGCACCGGAATCGGAGATCATGTGGGCGATACGGTCAACCGGATACGTCGGGTCGACGGGCACGAATGCAGCACCCGTTTTCACCACCGCCCACAGAGCGAGAACTGAATCGGCCGAACGCGGAATCGCGATCGCGACCCGATCCTCCGGCCCGACGCCCTTCGCAATCAGAACACGAGCGAGTCGCGACGACCGCTCGTCGAGTTCGCGGTAGCTGATCGACTGACCGTCGAAGCGAATCGCATCCGCCGACGGATCCAAAGCGGCCGCCGCTGTGAGGATCTCGACCAGGGTTCCCGAGACCGACTGACCTCCGTGAACATCGGCCAGCACACCCCGCTCGGCCGCATCGAGAATATCGATGTCACCGACGACAATCGAAGGAACCGACACGACAGTCTCGAGGATACGAACCAGACGCCGAGCAAACCCCTCGACCGTCGAAACGTCGAACAGATCTGCAGCAAACGTGAATTCGGCCGAGAGCCCTTGCTGGATCCCGTCTTCGCCGATCGACTCTGTCACTGCGAGTTCGAGGTCGAACTTGGCAGTGGTCGTGTCGATTTCGGCGGCCTTGATCGCCAGTCCCGGCAGTTCCAATGCCGTTTGCGCGAGATTCTGCAAGGACAGCACAACCTGGAAGAGCGGATGTCTGGCCTGCGACCGGGCGGGAGCCAAGACGTCCACCAACCGCTCGAAGGGCACGTCCGAGTGAGCGAACGCTCCGAGCGCGGAATCACTCGCCGCAGCCAGCAGATCTGTGAATGCCTGGGCCTGGTCGACCTCGGTGCGCAGAACAAGCGTGTTGACGAACATGCCGACGAGATCGTCGAGCGCCTCGTCCCCGCGACCGGCAACGGGAGTGCCCACGGCGATGTCCGAGGTCCCGCTCAGTCGGGCCATCAGAACGGCAAGCGCCGAGTGCAACGCCATGAAGAGCGTCGCGTTGTTCTCCCGTGCCAGCGCGTCCAATCGACGGTGCACATCCCCGGATATCTCGAACGCAAATCGCTCGCCGCGCATCGACGCCACATCAGGCCGAGACCGGTCCGACGGAAGCTCGATCACGTCCGGTAGGTCTGCCAGAGTCTCGGTCCAGTACGAGATCTGCTGCGAGATCAGTGATTCCGAGTCGTCTTCCGACCCCAGAACCTCACGCTGCCACAACGAATAGTCGGCGTACTGCACAGTCAACGGCTGCCACGCCGGCGCGATCCCGTCCTTGCGTGCCGAGTAGGCAATCATGACATCGCGAGCCAGGGGCGCCATCGACCAACCGTCAGCGGCGATGTGATGAACCACGATCGCAAGGGTGTGCTCGGTGTCGCTGACCGTCAACAGGCGGACACGGATCGGCACGTCGACGGTGACGTCGATCGCTGAAGATCCGATTGCAGCGACTCGACTTTCGAGCTCGTCCTGATTCGAAACCGACTCCACGGTCAGCCCGCCGAACGCCTCCGAGAGCGACAGAATCGACTGCTTCGGTCCGGAAGCCCCGTCCGGATATACCGTTCGGAGCACCTCATGCCGGGCCAGTACGTCCTCCAGCGCCATTTCCATCGCGGCAGTATCGAGATGACCAGTCAGGTGCAGAGCAAAAGTGATGTTGTAAGCAGCTGAGTCGGTGTCGAAGCGGTTCAGGAACCACATGCGCTGCTGCGCCAGCGACAACGGAATTTCCGCGGGACGCACCTGTGCGACGAGCGCCTTCTGCCCGCCGCTACCTACGTGCGACTCGATGTGTGCGGCGAGCGCCTCGACGGTGGAAACGTCGAATAGCGTTCGCACCGGCACCGTAGTGTCGAGCGCCCGCCCCAATCGGGAGGTGACCTGAGTAGCCACCAGGGAGTTGCCACCGAGTTCAAAGAAGTCGTCGTCGAGGCCGACTCGTTCCACTCCGAGAACATCCGCAATCACCTGCGCGACAATCTCTTCCACCGGCGTGGTGGGTGCACGGAATTCGCGCACCTCGAACGTGGGGACTGGCAATGCGCGACGATCCAACTTGCCGTTCGACGTCAGGGGGATTTCCTCCACGATCATGAACGCGGAAGGAATCATGTACTCGGGAAGCTTCTCCGCGACGGCAGTCGTGAGCATCTCAGTTTCGAGGGACGTATCACCGTCCGCGACGACGTACGCGACAAGTTGATCGCCGATCCGTTCGTCGTTGTGCATCAAGACGACGGCTTGCACGACTGACTCGAGCGACACGAGCGCGGCTTCGATCTCGCCCAATTCGATCCGCAGCCCACGCAGTTTCACCTGGAAGTCGCTGCGGCCGACATACTCCAACTGTCCCAGATCGTTCCACCGGACAAGATCGCCTGTCCGGTACATCCTGGAACCACCGTCGCCGAACGGATTTGCGACGAACCGTTCTGCCGTCACGTCGAACCGAGCACCGTAACCTCGCCCGACACCAACGCCCGCAACGTACAGCTCGCCGATCAAGCCGGCTGGGACCGGATGCAGACGAGAATCGAGCACAAACAAGTCGATGTTCGGAATCGGCGTACCGATAGGCACTCCGGCGCTATGCTCGGATGTCGCGGACAGTGCCGAAACAACATCCGAAGCCTCAGTGGGACCATAGCTGTTGACGATTCGCACCCCAGCCCGCATCAGGTGCGAGAGCCTGGGGAGTTGAATCGGCTCACCGCCGAGGAAGACTACATCCAGTTGTGTGAGCACTCCCTCCGCATCTGCATCGGAAAGAGCGACGAAGGCGCTCGGCGACATGTTCGCAACACGGATGCCAGCTGATTCGACGATCCCGAGAATGGCATGCGGGTCGAAACCATCTCCGCTCAAATGAAGCGGCACTCCACTACCGAGCGCTGCCCATATGTTCTTCTGCGTGAGGTCGAAACTCGGTGAGGACGCAACAAGGATCGGCCCGGCTTCGGGCAGTTCCGAGCGGTACCACGCCACGGTGTTCTCGATGCCTCGCATCGGTACCATCGTCGGCTTGGGACGCCCGGTCGAGCCGGACGTCGAAATCACATATCCGAGATGATCTTTCGCACCGACAGAAAGCCAGGGGTCGTCCTGGCGCTGAACGGCGGTCGCCGGTGGAAGATCAGACTTCACAACGAGTATCGGGATGTCGAGTTCGATGACGTCGACAGTCACGACACACACCGCATCGGTATCTTCCAGAATCGACTGGATGCGCTCCTGCGGGAAGCTCGGGTCGATGGGTGCGTACGCGGCTCCTACCTTCCATGCAGCCAGCATCGCCACTACCCATTGCCACGACCTGGCAACGGTCAACGCCACAACGTCGCCCGCACATACACCGGTCGCGGCCAGTTCCAGTGCGAGGAGACTGGACCGTGTGTCCAATTCCTCGTAGGTCAGTGTTCGATCGTCGTCCGCCACCGCGACGGCGTTCGGCTGAGCGTCTGCAGCACGGTAGAAGGCCGACAAGATCGACAACTCCGGAGCACTACAGCGCGTTCCCGCCGACCAGTCGAGCACTCTTGCCGACTCGTCTTTCCCGAACACGGCGATATCGCCGACCTTCGTGTTTTGATCGTCGACGACGGCATTCAGGACGCGGATGAAACGCTCGGCGAACTCCACCATTGTCGAAGCATCGAAGAGATCGGTCGCGTAGGTAAGCGTCGCCTCCAGGCCTTCGAAGTCCGTTGCGCCCTCTTGCCCCTCGGACACCATCAGCTCGATGTCGAACTTCGCGATCGGCACCTCGAGTTCCGCCGCCACGGCCTTCACTCCAGAGAACTCGAGCTCGCGCCGTCCACTGATCTCCGCGGTCAACGCAACCTGGAACAGAGGGTGACGAGCCCGTGAGCGCGGCGGATTGAGAGCCTCTACCAGGCGCTCGAATGGGACATCCGCATGTGCGTACGCAGACAAGCCCGAATCACGAACTCGCTGAATCAGATTGGCGAATGGCTCATCAGGATCGACCTCGGTGCGAAGCACCAGGGTGTTCACGAACATGCCGATCACGTCGTTGAGCGCTTGATCGCCTCGCCCACCGATCGGGGCACCGATCGCGATGTCGGAGGTACCACTGAGCCGGCTCAACAGCGTTGCATACGCCGCCTGCAACACCATGAACAGAGAGACGCTCCTCGAGCGCGCCAACTCGTTCAACTTGCGCGTCGTGCGTTCGCTGATCTGAAAATGGTGCTTGGCGCCGTGATTGGACGCGATGGCAGGACGAGGTCGGTCGGTCGGCAGATCCAACTGATCCGGCAGATCGGCAAGTGCCCGGCGCCAGAAGTTTATCTGGCGAGACGACTCCGAGCGCGGGTCTTCGTCGGATCCCAGTGCTTCGCGCTGCCACAGGGCGTAGTCGGCGTACTGAATTGGCAGCGGCGTCCACGCCGGCGCAGACTTCTCACTTCGCGCCGAGTAGGCGACGAGAAGGTCACGTGCGAGCGGACGGAACGACAGTCCGTCTGCAGCGATGTGATGGAGAACCATCACCAGGACGTAGTCCGTCGGAGACACCTCGAAGAGGGCAACCCGTACCGGGATTTCGAGCGTCACGTCGAAGCCGCGAGACGCCACGTCGAACAGCGCCGCGTCGAGATGCGAATTCCGAATCTTGACCGGATTCAACTCCACCGCGGCCCGGTCGACCGGCAGAACCAGCTGTTGCGCGGTTCCGTCGACATCAGGGTAGATCGTCCGCAAGGACTCGTGTCGCTCGAGAAGATCCATCACCGCGGCATGCAGGGCGGACGGGTCCACCGAACCGGTGAGCCGGACTGTGAACGGAAGATTGTAGGCGGGCGTCGACGGATCGAGACGGTTGATGAACCACATGCGCTGCTGCGCAAGCGAGAGCGGGACGACCTCGGGACGAGGCTTGGCGATCAGCGGGGTGAGCTGCCTGGCGTTGCCCGCCACCGACTCGGCGCGGGCCGCCAGGGTGGCGACCGTGGTGGATTCGAAGAGCTCTCGAACGCCGAGTTGCACTCCCAATGCCGAACCCACTCGCGTCACCAATTGTGTTGCAACCAGAGAGTTTCCACCGAGCTCGAAGAAGTCGTCATCGATACCGACGCGCTCGACACCGAGAACGTCGGCAAACACGTCCGCCACGATGCGTTCGATTTCGGTGCGGGGCTCGCGGTACTGCTTCGCACTCGCGAACACCGGCTCGGGCAACCCGGCACGATCCAATTTGCCACTCGTGTTGAGCGGCAACGCATCGAGCACCATCAACGCGGCCGGAACCATGTACGACGGGAGGCTTCGGCCGGCGAACTCACTGAGCACCGCAGCATCGATGTTTCGGCCTGGACCCGGCACTACGTAGCCGACCAATTGATCACCGGTCGGGGTGACGGTCACCAAAACGACAGCCTGCGAAACGTCGGGGTGCGCCAGAAGGACGGTCTCGATCTCGCCGAGTTCGATGCGCTGCCCGCGGAACTTCACCTGGAAGTCTGTACGCCCGATGTAGTCGAGATTTCCGTCCTCACGGCGACGAACGAGGTCGCCGGTCCGGTACATACGCTCACCGGCCGTGCCGTACGGATTGGCTACGAACCGATCCGAGCTCAGGTCCGGTCGACCAACGTATCCGCGCGCGAGTTGAACGCCGGCGAGATAGAGCTCACCCGGCTGCCCGATGGGGGTCGGGCGAAGTTGTCCGTCCAGTACGTGCGCCTGAGTGTTCCACTGCGGCATACCGATCGGCACGGAAGTAGTATCCGTGGCCACGGCCTCGTAGTACGTGACCGATACCGCGGCTTCGGTCGGACCGTACAGGTTGTGCAGTCCGGCTCCACAGAGTTCGCGGAAGGCGGAAGACGTCTCGGGCGGGAGCGCCTCGCCGATGACAAACACGTGGCGCAACGAATCACAAGATCCGGCAGGTGCATTCGCAGTGAACAGCGTGAGCATGGATGGCACGAAGTCGGTGATCGTGACGCCGAGCTCCGCGATCTTGTTCGCCACGTAGATCGGGTCTCGATGACCGTCCGGAGTCGCGACGACGAGCGTGGCGCCGACCTGCAACGGCATGAAAAATCCCCACAGCGACACGTCGAATGTCGTAGCGGTCTTCTGCAGGTAGATGTCCGACGCCGAAAGCCCGTACTCGGCGTTCATCCACTGAAGCTGATTGTTGATCGCCGCGTGAGTGACCGCGACACCCTTGGGTCGACCGGTCGAACCCGAGGTGTAGATCACGTACGCAGTGTTCGAGAAATGCAAGGGAGACAGGCGATCCGCGTTGACGATCGGTCTGCTGTCGAGCTGCCCATAGTCCAGTGTGTCGATCTCGATGACCCGTGTGCCCGAGGGCAGATCCACGTCGTCCCGCGCAGTGGTCACAACACACGTGGGCTGCGCCGACTCGAGAATGTAGGCGGTGCGGTCGGCTGGGTGGTCGGGATCCACCGGTACCCAGGCTCCGCCGGCCTTGGCAATCGCGTACAGACCGACCATCAAGTCCAAAGACCTGCGGATCGACAGTCCTACAAGCGATTCGGGCCCAACACCCATGGCGATGAGTTGACGAGCCAAACCATTTGCGCGAGAGTCGAATTCGGCGTACGTGAGGCTGGCGCCTTCGAAAACGACAGCGGTGGCATCGGGAGTTCTCTCGACCTGACGCTCGAATGCTTCGGTGATGGTCTGCGAGGCAACGTGGAAGCCGGTGCGGTTCCACAAGGCAACCTTGTTTCGCTCCTCGTCGGTTGCGACAGGAAGATCCCAGACCTTGCGGCTCGTTTCGGCCGAGACGAACTTCTCGAGAAACTCCACGAACCGCGAGTGATTTCGCTGGGCGTCCGCGGGCGCATACAGATTGGGATTCGACTCGAAGTCGATGTGTGTGCGGGTATCGCCGACGCTCTGATACAGGTTGACACCGAGGTCTTCGATCAAACCCGTGGACAAGATGTGAAGTTCGCCGACGAGGGGCCCGAACGCCAACTCGGTGGAAAACATCATGATGTTGATCCAGGGGCCGAAGAATCCGCCCCGGCCCGGCCCGTCCCCGCCGCGAACCATGTCCTCGTGTCGGTATCGCTGGTGGCGCAGTGCGCCGGACATTTCGTTCCTGACATCGTCCAGAAGCTCCTGGACGGTGGTGTCCGCGGTGACGGTCAGGCGCAGCGGCACGACGTTGGAGACCATGCCTCCGGATCGACGCAGCACGGCTGTTGTTCGACCGGAAACGGGCAGACTCAGCGACACGTCCTCTCGTCCGGTCATCTGAGCGAGGTACGCCGCAAACGCCGCGACGACAGTGCCGGCAACAGTGGTCTTCTCGATGCGCTCGAGGAACCGCCCGAGCAGAGCCTCGACGTGGTTGGACAGCGCTGCACTGTCGATCCGACTGACTGGAGCCGGCGCGGCACTTCGACCCGCGAGGCTCGAGATCTCGTCGAGATTCTCGATCTTGTCTGCCCAGTACTTGCGATCGGTTTCGAAACGACTCGACTGGCGGTACTTGTTGTCCACCTCGTAGACGTTCCGGAGATCGGAGGCCTCACTCGGCTCCGGATCCCGGCCCTCCACGCGCGCCGAGTACAGCTCCGCCACACGAGTGACGAACGTCGACGCACCGAATCCGTCGAGAATTGTGTGGTGGACCCGTGTGTACCAGTAGTAGCGATTCTCGCCGAGCCGCAGGATCGTGGCAGAGATCAAGCGGTCCGTGAGCATGTCGATCGGCCGGCTGCGATCTGCTCGCATCCACCGCATGGCAGCGTCGTGCGAGTCGTCTTCACTACGAAGGTCGACGTAACCGACCGAATCATCGAGTGTGGGGTCGATGATCTGGTAAGGCTGGGCGTCGATCTCGAAGATCCGGACGAAGGCCGACCCGATTTCGCGACCGGCGTCTGCGCAGGCCTGCCGAAGGGCGTCAAGTTCCAGAGCACCACGGAGTTCGACGTACTGAGCGATGTTGACCGGAACGGCGGGATCGAGGTGTTGCGCGAACCACATACCGAGCTGGGCCGCGGAAAGCGGGAATGCGTCGGATCGCTGAACGTCTTCCGGCGAGCTGCCGACCTCCGGCTTGCCGCTCCCCAGTTCTCCGTTACCCAGCGAATTCACGCCCACAGCCTCTCTTCCACACCATTGCGCACCCGTGCGAGCCGAACGTCCGATTCGCAGCAGCTACCGACCTCATCCAACCTCGACGAGCCAGAACCACCCATTGTCTCCGATACATAGGTGACAAGAGAAATCCATACCCCGGTGTATCGATGGTTTTGTTGCAATTCGTTACAAATCGCCCAGCTCATCTACCCCCCGATCGCATTGCCGAAACGCACCGTTCAGACGCGGCGCGCGACACCTCTCCCCCTGGGACAATCAATTGCAACCGACGATCTACACCCCAACCCACATCAGTCACCTCGGACAATTTACAGGGCCGCCAGGTACTGGGTGTCTGAGCTCGAACAAGATTCGACAGTCGCTGATCGAGACTATCGGTACTCGCCGACAGACCGACGAAAGAACGCGCCGACCAGCGATCGGCGCGTTCTTCGATTTACGGTACGAAGCTTCAGGAAAAGCCCACACCAGTCACACTCTTCAGGTGCTCGCTGCTGACCCCTGGAGCTAGCTCCACAAGCTGCAGCCCGTCCGCGGTGACGTCGAGCACTGCCAGGTCGGTGATGATCCGGTTGACGACGCTCTGACCGGTAAGCGGCAGCGTGCAGGCCTCGACGATCTTGGGATTGCCGTCGCGGTCGGTGTGCTCCATCACGACGATGACGCGGCGGGCTCCATGGACCAGGTCCATCGCCCCACCCATGCCCTTGACCATCTTGCCCGGCACCATCCAGTTGGCAAGGTCACCGGTCTTCGATACCTGCATCCCGCCGAGCACCGCGGTGTCGATGTGACCACCGCGGATCATCCCGAACGAGAGGGCCGAGTCGAAGAACGCGGCACCAGGTTTGACGGTGACGGTTTCTTTACCGGCATTGATGAGGTCGGCATCGACCTGATTATCGGTCGGATACGGTCCGGTACCGAGGATGCCGTTCTCGCTGTGCAGGACCACTTTGACACCCTCGGGCAGGTAACTGGGGATCAGCGTCGGCAGGCCGATGCCGAGGTTGACGTACTCACCCGGCCGCATCTCGGCAGCAGCGCGAGCGGCCATCTCGTGGCGGGTCCAACCGATACGAGTTTCCTCTGCGCTGCTCACTTGGTACCTCCTGAGACGGTCCGCTTCTCGATCCGCTTCTCCTGTGGGCCTGTGTGCACGACCCGCGCGACGAACACACCAGGTAGGTGCACGTGTGCGGGGTCGATGTCGCCCGGCTCGACGAGGTTCTCCACCTGCGCGATGGTGATCCGGCCGGCCATGGCAGCAAGCGGGTTGAAGTTCATCGCCGTCTTGTTGAAGACGAGATTTCCTTCGGTGTCGCCGTAGTCCGCGTGCACGAGCGCGAAGTCAGCGGTGATCGCCTCTTCCAATACATACGTGCGGCCACCGAACACTGCCGTCGCCTTCGGTGGCGACGCCACGGCGATCGAACCGTCCGGGTTGTATCGCCACGGCAAGCCGCCCTCGGCGATCGGGGTGCCGACGCCGGCCGGAGTGTAGAACGCCGGGATGCCGGTACCGCCAGCTCGCAGCCGCTCGGCCAGCGTCCCCTGCGGCGTCAACTCCACTTCGAGCTCACCGGCGAGATACTGGCGCGCGAACTCCTTGTTCTCCCCCACGTACGACGCCGTCACCCTGGCGATCCGGTGCGCGCCGAGCAGAATGCCGAGACCGTAGTCGTCGACACCGCAGTTGTTGGAGAACACCTCGAGATCGGTGGCGTCGCCGTCGGCGATCGCCGCGATCAGTGCGTCGGGAATACCGCACAGCCCGAAGCCGCCCACTGCGAGCCTGGATCCGCTCGCGATGTCGGCAACTGCCTCAGCTGCCGTATTCACGACTTTGCTCATCCGTTAGTTCTCCTTCTGCTGAAAGATTCCGGCTCGGTGAAGAAGCTTCTCGGCGTGACGGAGAACGGGAGCGTCGACCATCTTGCCCTCGAACGCGAACACACCACGTTCAGTAGACACCGCGGCAAGCACTCGTGTGGCCCAGTCGATCTCTTTTTCCGAAGGTGCGAAGGCCCCGCGGATGACCTCGACCTGACTCGGATGGATCGCAACCTTCACGTCGAAGCCGACTGCGACGGCATCAGCGGACTCGACGCCCAGGCCGACGAGGTCCTTGATGTCGAGGTACACGGAATCGACAGCCAACCGGCCGTAGCTCTTCGCGGCCAGGAGAGACGTCGATCGGACGTGCTTGGCAACGTCGCGGTACGAACCGTTCGGGTGCCTGCTCGAATTACCGCCGAGACCGGCCACAAGATCCTCGGCTCCCCACATGACACCGATGGCGTTCGCAGCAAGCGCGATGTCGGCCACGGCGAGGGCTCCTCGCGGGGACTCGACGAGCGCAACCACGTCCGCCGGTGCGAGCGAGAGGACGTCCTCGGCCGATTCGCACTTGGACAGCATGAGACGCGAATAGTGTGAGCCGTCCAGCGCGATCAGATCGAGTTCGTGATCAGGTGTACCGACCGGATTGACGCGCACGACCGTCCGCTCCGGATCGAGAGGCGTGTCGATCAGGGCTGCACGTGCGGCTTCCTTGTCGGCCGGAGCCACACCGTCTTCGAGATCGAGGATCACGACGTCGGCAACAGCCGCGGCCTTCGCATAGCGCTCGGGACGATCCGCCGGGCAGAACAACCACGCCGGCCCCGGCGGCGTCCACGTCATGAGGACACCCCTGCCGGACGCAGTTGCACCAGTGTCTTGCGCGTGGCCAGTGCGACGACGTCACCGTGCTGGTTACGCCCGGTGTGCACGAGCGTCACGATGCCTTCACCTGGACGGCTCTTCGATTCGCGCTTATCCGCGATGAGCGTCTCGGCATACAAGGTGTCGCCGTGAAAGAGCGGCTTCGGGAAGCTGATCTCGGAGAAACCGAGGTTCGCCACGATGGTGCCCTGCGTCAACTGCGCGACGGACAGGCCGACGATGGTCGACAGGGTGAACATCGAATTGACCAGCCGCACACCGAATTGAGTGTCCTCGCTGTACGCGGCATCGAGATGCAACGCCTGCGTGTTCATCGTCAAAGTCGTGAACAGGACGTTGTCAGCCTCGGTCACCGTCCGGCCTGGGCGATGCTCGTAGATCGCGCCGACCTCGAACTCCTCGAACCAGAGCCCGCGCTGAGTGATCTTCTTGGGGTTCGTCACAGCCCTGCCTCACGAGCGATGAGCATCAACTGCACCTCGGTCGTTCCCTCACCGATTTCGAGGATCTTGCTGTCACGGTAGTGGCGCGCGACGGCGTACTCGTTCATGAAGCCGTATCCGCCGTGAATCTGCGTGGCGTCACGGGCGTTGTCCATGGCAGCTTCGGAGGAAATCAGCTTGGCGATGGACGCCTGCTTCTTGAACGGCTTGCCCGACAACATGAGTGCGGCCGCGTCGTAGTACGCGGTACGTGCGACGTGGGCACGAGCCTCCATACGCGCGATCTTGAACGCGATGGCCTGGTTGTGTCCGATGGGGCGACCGAACGCCTCGCGCTCCTTGGCGTACTTGATCGACTCGTCGACGCAGCCCTGGGCGGCACCGACGCTCAACGCGGAGATGGCGATGCGGCCTTCGTCGAGGATGCGCAGGAAGTTCGCGTAGCCGCGGCCGCGCTCACCGAGCAGATTCTCTTCGGGGACACGAACATCGGCGAACGTGAGCGGATGGGTGTCGGATGCGTTCCAACCGACTTTGTTGTACGCCGGTTCGGCCGTGAAGCCGGGCGTCGTGGTCGGCACGAGGATCGTCGAGATCTCCTTCTTGCCGCCGTCCTTGACACCCGTGACCGCGGTGACCGTCACGAGCTTGGTGATGTCGGTGCCCGAGTTGGTGATGAACTGCTTGTTGCCGTTGATGATCCACTCACCGCTGTCGAACTTCGCGGTGGTCTTGGTGCCGCCGGCGTCGCTACCCGCACCGGGTTCGGTCAGGCCGAAGGCAGCCAACGACTTGCCGCTGGTGAGCTGCGGAAGCCACTCCTGCTTCTGTGCCTCGTTACCGAAACGGTAGATCGGCATGGCACCAAGGGACACACCAGCTTCGAGAGTGATCGCGACGCTCTGGTCGACCTTGCCCAGCTCTTCGAGCGCCAGGCAGAGTGCGAAGTAGTCGCCGCCCATTCCGCCGTACTCCTCGGGAAACGGCAGGCCGAACAGTCCCATGTCGGCCATCCCGGCCACTACCTCGTACGGGAAGGTGTGGTTGGCGTCGTGCTCGGCAGCAACCGGTGCCACTACGGTCTTCGCGAAATCCGCAACCGTCTTGGCGAGCTGCTGGTATTCGTCCGGAAGCGCTCCGGTGGCAAGGTAATCGGACATCAGGCGTCTTCCTTCTGCGTCGTGTTCTCGGTCTTTACTTCTGCAGTCTCTTCGTCCGCGACAGGTACCACGCGGGCCAGAACCTGATCCACCATCACCTGATCGCCCTGACGGACAAGCACTTCCACGATCCCGTCGATCGGGGACGTCAAGGAGTGCTCCATCTTCATGGCCTCGACCACGACGAGTGGTTGTCCCGCGCTCACTGCCGCGCCGTTCTCGACGTTGACTGCGATGACGGCACCGGGCATGGGGCTGGCGATTTCGGCGTCACCGGCATGCTTGTCCTCACCGCGAACGCTGACTTCGGCAACCTCGCGCACGTGCCAGGTTCCGCCGCCTGCCAGCCACAGACCACCATCGGTCTCGGCGACGACAAACGTGCGTCGGCGTCCGTCGATCACCACCGCCAGTTCGGATCCCGTCAGGGTCGCGCTGAATGCGCGCGGCTGTGAACCTTCGACCTCGACCTTTGCATCCGCGGGAACGCCGACGATCGCAACGTGCGACGTTCGGGTGCCGGCGGCGAGCCTGATGCTGGTCGGAGCGGGAGTTCCGACGCGCCACCCACTCGGGACGTCCCAGGGATCAACGGATTCCGAAGTTGTCCATCGCGAGAGCCAGCGATACGCCGCGGCAGCAATGAGAACCTCGTCGGAGGCGTCGGCTGCGACAAAGTCTTCGACGCGACGATCGAGCAGACCGGTGTCGAGGTTGCCCGCGATCACATCCGGATCAGCGAGGAGGAACCGTGCGAATTCGATGTTGGTCACGACTCCGAGCACTGCGGTGTCACCGAGTGCGCGATCGAGCTTGCGCAGTGCGCCCGCGCGGTCGGGAGCGTGGGCGATGACCTTGCTGAGCATCGGGTCGTAGTCACTGCCGACGACGGTGCCCGCGAGCAGTCCGGAATCGACGCGCACGCCGGAACCTGACGGCTCGACCAGATCGACGACGCTGCCGCCGGTCGGCAGGAATCCACGGCCCGGATCCTCCGCGTACACACGAGCTTCGATGGCGTGCCCGGTCAGCGTGATGTCACTCTGGGAGAAGGCCAACTTCTCCCCTGCTGCCACACGGACCTGCCATTCGACCAGATCCAGTCCGGTCACCATTTCGGTGACGGGATGCTCGACCTGGAGGCGGGTGTTCATCTCCATGAAGAAGAACTCGTCCGGCTTGTCGGCGGAGACGATGAACTCCACGGTGCCGGCGCCGGTGTAATCGACGCTTCGAGCGGTGTTGCACGCTGCCGCGCCGATCCGGTCACGGGTCACCTGATCGAGCAGCGGCGAGGGAGCCTCTTCGATGACCTTCTGATGACGCCGCTGCAGGCTGCATTCGCGCTCACCGAGGTGAACGACGTTGCCGTGCTGGTCGGCGAGAACCTGGACCTCGATGTGCCGGGGCCGCAGGACGAATCGCTCGAGGAACAGGGTGTCGTCGCCGAACGACGACGCGGCCTCACGGCGGGCACTGCGAAGAGCCTCGGCCAGATTGGCCGGATCCTCGACCAGACGCATTCCCTTGCCGCCTCCGCCGGCCGAAGGCTTGACCAACACCGGGTAGCCGATGTCCTCGGCCGCTGCGATCAGTTCTTCGTCGGTCAGATTGGGGCGAGCGATACCCGGGACCACCGGTACGTCGAACGCGGCAACGGCGTTCTTCGCGGTGATCTTGTCACCCATCACCTCGATGGCGTGCTCGGAGGGGCCGAGGAAGGCGATTCCGGCAGCCGCACAGGCAGCCGAGAACGCCGAGTTCTCCGACAGGAAGCCGTAACCGGGGTGAATACCCTGAGCACCGGTGGACTTGGCAGCGTCGATGACCTTGTCGATGACGAGGTAGCTTTCACGCGCCGCGGCCGGTCCGATGTTGACGGCAGTGTCGGCCTCGCGGACGTGGCGAGCATTCGCGTCGGCGTCGCTGTAGACGGCGACGCTGCGAATTCCCAACTCACGCAACGTGCGGATCACGCGAACCGCGATCTCACCGCGGTTGGCCACGAGAACAGTATCGATAGTGCGCAACTCAGTCATTTCGCTCACATCCGGAAGACGCCGTAGGAGACCGGCTCGATCGGCGCGTTCGCGCACACCGAAAGGGCCAGGCCGAGAACAGTTCTGGTATCTGCGGGATCGATGACACCGTCATCCCACAGCCGCGCAGTGGAGTAGTACGGATTGCCCTGAGCCTCGTACTGCTCGCGGATCGGCGCCTTGAAGGATTCTTCGTCCTCGGCCGACCACGGATTACCCGCGCTGTCGAGCTGGTCACTACGAACCGTCGAGAGCACCGACGCGGCCTGCTCGCCGCCCATGACCGAGATGCGCGCGTTCGGCCACATCCACAGGAAGCGAGGTGAATACGCGCGTCCACACATGGAGTAGTTGCCGGCGCCGTACGAGCCGCCGATGACGACTGTCAGCTTGGGGACCCGTGCACACGCGACTGCCGTGACCATCTTGGCGCCGTGCTTGGCGATGCCGCCGGCCTCATAGTCGCGTCCTACCATGAAGCCTGCGATGTTCTGCAGGAACAGCAGCGGCACACTGCGCTTGTCACACAGTTCGATGAAATGTGCTCCCTTCATGGCGGATTCGCCGAAGAGCACGCCGTTGTTGGCGATGATGCCGACCGGGTGGCCCTCGATGTGCGCGAAACCGGTGACGAGCGTCTTGCCGTATTCAGCCTTGAACTCCTGGAACGCGCCACCGTCGACGAGCTTGGTGATGACCTCGTGCACGTCGTACGGAGTACGGGGATCAGTCGGAACGACGTCGTACAGCTCGCTCTGATCGGCGACGGGCGGAACCGTGGAGATGACGTCCCACGGGCGCTCGGAGCGGGGGCCGAGCGTGGCAATGATGTTGCGCACGATCCGAAGTGCGTCGCGGTCGTCCTCGGCCAGGTGGTCGGTGACGCCGGAAACCTTGGAGTGCAGGTCGCCGCCGCCGAGCTCTTCGGCCGTCACGATCTCACCGGTGGCCGCCTTCACCAGCGGCGGGCCGCCGAGGAAGATGGTGCCCTGGTTGCGGACGATCACTGCTTCGTCGCTCATCGCGGGCACGTAGGCGCCGCCCGCGGTGCACGAACCGAGAACTGCGGCGATCTGGGGAATCCCCTTGGCGCTCATGGTCGCCTGGTTGTAGAAGATCCGGCCGAAGTGCTCGCGGTCCGGGAAGACCTCGTCCTGGCGCGGCAGGAAGGCGCCACCAGAATCGACGAGGTAGATGCAGGGAAGGTTGTTCTGCAGCGCAACTTCCTGCGCGCGCAGGTGCTTCTTCACCGTCATCGGGTAGTACGTGCCGCCCTTGACCGTCGCGTCGTTGGCAACGATGACGCACTCGCGGCCCGACACACGTCCGATACCGGTGATGACGCCGGCGCCCGGGCACTCGTCGTCGTACAGGCCGTTGGCCGCCAGTGGGGACAGCTCGAGGAACGGGCTGCCCTGGTCGAGCAGCGAGTCGACGCGATCTCGCGGCAGCAACTTCCCTCTGCTCACGTGACGCTCGCGAGAGCGCTCGTTGCCACCCAGCGCTGCTTGCGCCAGTTTCTTCTTCAGTTCGTCCACCAGAACGGTGTGATCGGACCGGTAGCCCGATCCTTGCGTGATTCCACTGGGAGTCATCCCGCCGCCTTCGCCATGAGTTAATGCTCGATAACTGAAACTAGATTAACTATGATTAACTGAGTTGTCCAGAACACAAGCGAAGAAAGATCGAGAGAATGACCTCTGAGCAGGTAGCAGCTCCGACGCGACGCGATCAGATGAAGGCCGACCGTCGACGTCAGCTCTTGGACGCCGCCGCACGGTTGATCGCCGAACGCGGATTCGTGAGTGTGCGACTCGAAGACCTCGGCGCGGCCGTCGGCATCAGCGGCCCGGCCGTGTACCGGCACTTTCCGAACAAGGACGCCGTCCTCGTGGAACTTCTCGTCGGCATCAGCACGCGCCTGCACGAAGGCGGCTCTGCGGCAGCGGAGGCAGCGGACTCACCGAGCGCTGCTCTCGACGCACTGGTGGAGTTCCACCTCGACTTCGCACTGGGCGAGCCGGACCTGATCCGCATCCAGGACCGCGACCTCGAAAGCTTGCCGGCCGACGCGCGTCGACAGGTACGCCAGACGCAGCGCAAGTACGTCGAGGTCTGGGTCGGGGTGCTCGAGCAACTCGATCCCCAACTCGATCAGGCGGACGCACGAATCAAAGCGCATGCCACCTTCGGTCTGATCAACTCGACCCCTCACAGCGCCAACCCCGCTTCGCCGGCACGCGCGCGTCGAGTCCTGCGGGATATGACGCTCGCCGCACTGCGCACCCACTGAAACCGGACACGGCACAATCGGTGGCAGACTGGTTACACCAGCTAACAGATGAGGGTGCCGAACGTGGAAGACAGCAGTGGGGTCAGCAGGGCCGATTTCGCCGAACTGCGGACCGAGTTCTCCCGCTTCATGATGTTGTACCAATTCGGAATCTCCGAACTTATGACCAAGGTGAACATCCTCAAGGACGAGTTCACTCACATCAATCAGTACAGCCCCATCGAACACGTCACGTCACGGGTCAAGTCGCCGGACAGCATCCTGCGTAAGGCTCAACGCCTGAACATCCCGCTCACGATCGACGACATCTCGAAGAACATCTTCGACATCGCTGGAGTACGTATCACCTGCAGCTTCATTTCCGACACGTACCGAATCGCCGAGATGCTCACCAGCCAGACGGACCTTCGGGTGATCGAGCGCGAGGACTACATCGCCGATCCGAAACCCAACGGCTACAAGAGCTTGCACTTGATCGTCGAGGTCCCGGTTTTCATGAGTGACCGCGTCAGGCACGTACCGATCGAACTTCAGATCCGCACGATCGCAATGGATTTCTGGGCGAGCCTCGAGCACAAGATCTATTACAAGTACAACCGCGAGGTTCCCGTCGAACTCCTCGACGAACTCACCGAGGCTGCTGCCGCGGCACACCGCCTCGACGTCAAGATGGAACGACTCAACGACGAGTTCGCCAAAATCAAAGCGCTACCGCATCCTGACGACGAAATCCTCGAGCAGGATCTGCCGGCGCAGTTCCTCGAGGCGCTGCATCTTCAGCGACGGGCGCTCTGAATTCGGTCCCCCTCCCCTGAGCGAACGCGCCTTTCGGCGCATCTGAGGCGACGAAAGTGCCGTTCGCTCACAACTGGGGTCGGACAACTAGGGCAAACAAAAAGAAGTGCGCCCTCCCGAACTTCGGGAGGGCGCACTTCTCGAATTGGGTCGGCTTGCTATTTCTTGCCCGTGACGGCGCTGTAGCCGATCGAGAGCACGGCCGCCGCGGCGATGCTGATGATCCAGCGGATCCAGTCGATTCCACCCGTGTCGCCCTTGTCCGAGATCGCTCCCCAGACCCAGTACCCGATAAGCGCTCCGGCGATACCCAGCACGACGGTCACGATCATGCCGTACTGCTGCTTACCTGGCAGTACGAGACGAGCCAGGATTCCGATGACTGCGCCGAAAATGATGGTTCCGATAATTTGCCCCATGACAGCCCCTCTCACACGTCGTGCATGCACGCGGACGGAAGATCACCGCTCAGGGAAACAATAACCACAGTCACACACAACTGTCGCTTGTTGACCGAATTGTTGTCCGAGATGCAACCTCGACGCGTTACATCCACGACATTCGCGAGTTATTTTTTCGCAATCAAGCGGACCTACCGTTCCCATCCATGCCAACTTCCGTAAAACTGCCGAACAGCGAGCTCGCGCGACTCGCCAACAAGCCGCCCTGGTACCGATCACTGTTCGTGCAATTGATCGCCGCTATCGTCATCGGTGTTCTCATCGGCTGGTTGTGGCCGGAATTCGGCGCGAACCTCAAGCCCCTCGCCGACGGGTTCATCAAGCTGATCAAAATGCTGATCGCGCCGATCATCTTCTGCACCGTTGTGATCGGGATCGCCCACGTCGGGGATCTGAAGGCCGTGGGGCGTATCGGCGTCAAAGCACTCATCTACTTCGAGGTCGTGACCACCTTCGCCCTGTTGTTCGGGCTGCTCATCGGAAATCTGATGAAGCCGGGTGCGGGATTCGACATCGATCCGGAGACGCTGTCGAACGGTGCGGACGCCGTGGCAGCCAAGACCGGAAGTGGCGAACTTCCCCACACCGTCGAATTCCTGCTCAATATCATTCCGGTGTCGATAGTTTCGGCCTTCGCCGAGAACGCACTCCTCCAAGTCCTCTTCTTCGCCGTACTGTTCGGGCTCGCATTGGCCAAGGCGGGTGAGAGTGGACCACCGATCGTGTTCGAACTCGTCGATCGTCTGAGCCATCTGTTCTTCACGATCATCGGCTGGATCATGAGACTGGCGCCGTTGGGCGCTTTGGGCGCGATGGCGTACATCGTCGGTCAGTACGGGATCGCTTCGCTCGGAAGTTACGGAAAGCTGATCGCCGCATGCTATCTCGCCGCCGTCCTGTTCATCCTCATCCTGGCCGCGATAGTCAGGTACTTCGCGGGCGTGAACCTGTGGAAATTCGTCAAGTACATCAAGGACGAACTCTTCCTCGCTTTGGGAACGGCGTCGACCGAAGTAGTTCTGCCCCGAATCATGGTCAAGCTCACCAACGCCGGATGCTCGCGCACTACAACAGGATTGGTGGTGCCTACCGGCTACTCGTTCAATCTCGACGGCGCAACGCTGTACCTGTCGATCTGCATGCTGTTTCTGGCGCAGGCACTCGGCGTGGACCTGACACTCGGTGAACAGATCACTGCCGTCCTGGTTCTGATGCTCACCTCGAAGGGAATGGCCGGCGTGCCGGGATCGTCATTCCTGGCGCTGTCGGCCACCGTGGCCGCAATCGGTCACGGCGCAATTCCCGTCGCCGCAGTCGCTCTCCTACTGGGCGCCGATCGAATCATGGATTCGATGCGGGTGTCGGTGAACCTGCTCGGGAACTGTGTCGCAACCTTCGTGGTCGCCAATTGGGAGGGGCAGCTCGACAAGGAGCGCATGCGCCGAGTGCTCGACGGAGAAGACGTTCCACCGCTCGAGGAAGTCGATCCGATCGCGGGGAAAACCGTTCCGGCACCCGAAACCGAAAGCATCCTGACCCGATAGGTAGGTGCCGGCTGCTGTTTGCACATCGGAAATCGGTGCTGAAGAGTCGCGGGGGGCAGACTTCACTGGAAAATCCAGACCGACAGCTACAAAAGCAAATATTTGCAGATGGCGACAACCTTGCCGTCAGGGGTCCGTTGAATCTACAAATACGACACTTGCGCTGCACCGACTCCACTTCACTGAAAAGCAACTTGCGACATCCAGATATTGCCCGGCGGTTGCCGCAGTGGCGATTCACAATTCAGCGAACGGGCAGCATTGTATTTGCCGAAATTAGAAGGACTAAAGTCCGGTGTTCGACCGACGAATAGACTCGAGTGGGTAAAAATCAATCAGTTCCGAAAGGCTTATTCTGCATGCATTTATGCCATGCCAGCTGCACTTATGCTGATAGTTTCCCGCAATAAGCTGTTGCGGGATCGATCATATGGCCCTCGGTTCAAATTGTCCGAATGGTCACCTATTGCTATCGTAACCTTTGCGAAGGACTGGACCCGATTGCCCAGCAAAGGAATACAGTGACCGCATCCATGCAGGATATTGAACACTTGTCCACTAATCGACTTTCGGTGGTTGTTCCGGTATTCAACGAAGAGAACGCGGTTTCCGGCTGCATCGAGCGTCTACTGACCCAGTCGGAAATCGATGAGATTCTGATTGTCGACAACAACTCGACGGACGGTACTGCATCGATCATCCAGGAGTTCGCCGAGAAGTACGACAAAGTCAGATATGTCTTCGAGGCCCGCCAAGGCGTCGTACACGCCCGGAACGCGGGCTTCGACGCCTCGACCGGCAACATCATCGGTCGTATCGACGCGGACACACGGGTACAACCGGGATGGGCAGATGCGGTCAAGGGTTTCTTCCAACGCAGCACCGCTCATTCAGCGGTTGCCGGACTCACCTACCTCTTCGAATCGCCGTTTGCTCGAATCCACCGCTACGCACTGGACAGGCAGGTGAAACAGGGGAAGTTCGATTGCGAACGTCAAGTACTCGCTGTCGCCGGAGCGAACATGGCGATCAGAAAAAGCGCATGGTTGTCGGTCCGCGAGCAAGTCAGTGACCGGCCGGACATCCACGAAGATATCGACCTTTCACTGTGCCTTCGGGAGGAAGGGATGACGATCGGTCAGATCGCCGACATGCGAGCAGAAACGTCCGGTCGACGCGGTGAAACCCCTCCGTTGGAGTACCTGAAGTACAACCAAGCATCCGAATCGGTTCTGCACCTTCACAACATCATGAATTGGCGCCTCAAACTGACCATCTGGGGCGACTCGATGCTCCACGCGCTCGTGTGGCCCGTCTACCGCATCTACAACTTCGAGCAGGAGCGCCTGGAGTTCAGGCGCTTGTTCGGCATGTCGAAAGGTCGAATCATGCCAGTTCACCAGTAACCCATCGAATTTCGCTAATCACCGAAGGTTCGCAGCCACCGAATTTCACGACAGTTTCAACGCCGTGATGCGGTCTTCACTGGAACGCAACAGCACCTTCTCCCCCGCCCACAGCTCGCGCGGCATCACCCAAGGCGTGAACTCGTCGTCCCCGTCCTGGACGACTTGGACCTCCCAACTACGTTGGCCGGTCCTGACATCTGTTCCGTAGACGTTTCCCTCGTCGATAACGACATCGCCGTGCCAGACAACCTCCCCGGCGCGCTCGGCGTTCGATCGCCACAGGACCTCACCGGTGAAGAGGTCCACGAACTGGACCTCGGGCTCGGAACTGGAGCGGGTCACGGCGATCACGTTGCCGATCACCGCCAACGACTGTGCGGTGTCGAAGACTTCACTGTTGGACCACAATTTCTCGCCCGAAGTCCGGTCGAAACCGCTGTGTCCCAGAATGATCGGAGTCGATCCTCCCGCCGGATCATCTCGGCTGTATCGTCCGCCGTAGTACGAGGACTCCGAGGGCAGTTCGTCCGTCCTGGCGAACTCGCGCCCGTTCTGATCGAGCGCGTACTCACTTGTCGGACGGCCATTGCCTTCGCAACCGCCATCCGACACCAATGTCACCCCGTCGGACGATGTGTGCGCGGTCGAACAGGTGGAGTAACCGTGTACCCACCGCTGTTCGCCGGTCTTCAGGTCGAATCCCAAGGACTCGTCGAGAGCGATCACGCCCAGGTCGCCGTGAACCGACATCACCGGATCGACGTATCCGGCTTCCCACGATCCACCGATGTCGAACGCTTTGGACCAGTTCGCTTCCGGATCGTCGACGGTTCCGCTGTGCACGCGAACGTCGTTGCTCTCGATATCACCTTCGAGCGCGAGGACGGTGTCGCCCGAGACAACCGCGACGATCGGCGACCACGGTGTCTTGATGTCTCGCCGCTCTCCCGTCTCGATGTCGAACAGCGAGTACGAACCACCGGATACGTACGGCCCGGAGAAACACAGCACCGAACTGCCGAGCAGAGTCTCGGAGCAACCACCGATGTCGACCGCCGACGTGCGCCAACGAACTGTGCCATCTTCGGCGTCCAATCCGACCAATTCTGCGTCGTCCAACGAATACGCCTGACGATCCGGCATACCGATCATCGTGACCACGAGTGATCCGGCGTCGATGAATCCGCCCATGTCCATGTTGAATTCGGTTCCAACAAGTGGGCTCCGGAAGATCGCGAACTCGCGCCCGAGAATCTCGGAGGCCTCGACGCTCCATAGCGGCGACGAGATCGCTGTCGGTTCGGAACTCGTCGACGTGACCACCGTGGCGATGGCGGCAGTGACGGTGACTACGGCTGCGGCGGCCGCGATCCGAAGTCGCGATTTCGGGGAGAATCTGGTGGTCATCGAATCTCCAGGCCTTCGGTCGTCGCGAGAAACTCCAACTGCGCGAACGTCATCGGATCGTTCGGGATCGCAGCCGACGACGAAACCGAGACTTGGGTCCCATTCGGGCGGGTGACGACCACCGACCTGCTCGTTTCCTGCGTCGATTCTGCTTTCGAGCCGTCATTTGTCATGGGCACGGTCGCGTAGTTCCGTTCGTCTCGCTCGATCACGGATCCATCCGGTCGCGTCACGACCTCCAAGGGGTGCCCGTCGTAGGAAGGGTCGTATTTGTTGGGCTCCGTAGGGAGTGGTTGTCCGCCGGTAATTGTCATGTTGAGCGTCGACTCGCTGTCTCCCGTCCGGGTGAGAAGTCTCTGACATGCAGTGGACTTGTCATTCTCCGCCACCGTCAGAGTGCCCGGTCCGGTATCGAGAATCGGAAAACCCGGAGGTACAGCGCGCCATCTGACTTCGAGTACCGCGTTGAGACGTTCGATCGTCGCGCGACCGAGTTCGGCCACGTCGCCAGAGTCTCGGGGGATCCCGTGGCACCCGGGCGAAAGCGGTGCCGTACCCGGCGGAGCAGGCGTCGTGATTCGCAGTTGCGGCAGGCTGACCAAGGACACCAGTTCGTCGATGGTCAGTGGAAGCGCGCCGCTTGCCTGAACCTCGGCGCCGACTCGATCGGCAGTGTCATCGAGATAGGCGTGAACTCGTGTGCCATCGATGCCGTAAAGGAACGCCGAACGAGAGAGAGTGCGTTGTCCGTTGATTTCACTCCACGAGTCCTGCACGTCCACAACTGAACCATCCGCGAGTGAGCGACGTTCGACGAGAGAACCGGCAATGCACGGAGGAACCGGCGACTTACTGCTGTTGACCGAGACCGACAGTCCACCACTGGCCTCGCCTCGAAGTATTGTCGCCGACGCATCAGTGGACGCCAGATCCTCGATCGTCCATCCCTCGGGCAACTCGTCCGAGGTCGACGGTGCCGAGATCGGACCGAACTGGAGTAATCGGCTCGGGCTGGCGAACTTCAGCTCGACATCTTTCGGGAGCGCCTGCTTGACCGCTTCCGACATCGCGGCGGCCTTGACACTCGAGAACCACGGAAAGCGTGGATCGTCGTACGTATCAGATCCGTCGAGAATATAGGAGAAGAACGAATCCTCCTCCGGCGCTTCGACACTCTCACAACCCGGAATCGTGGTCGGGTACACCGCGCTCGGCGTGACGTACGAGAATTCAGGCACGTCTTCCGCCGGAATCTCGTCCGGTGTGGACGTCATGGTGATCGAAGATGACGCAGCTACCGAGATGTCATCGGACGGCGAACTGCTCCACCGATCCACCAGCCCGGCAACCACTGTCCCACCGGCGATCAGGGAGACGACCGTCAGCGCGAAGGTCCACTTCTCGGCCCGCTTCAAATCGGTTTGCTCCTTCGACACGTACCCTCGCAGTCACCGTCACGGCTCGCCCCCGATGCGCGTCGCCTCTGGAATTCCTGTCGCGATCACAGCAATTTCTGTTACCAACCGGATGGTTTCCTATCGCGCGGGCTCCGTATGAACACAGAAGAACGGGGTGCCAGTTGCTGTGCAACCGGCACCCCGTTCTGACTGCCTGAGTGCTTACACCCTCACAGGCACCTGATTCGGGTCTGGATCGGAATCCGGATCCTGCTCGATCGGAATCCGTCGAATCGCTTCACCCTCGATGTCGACGTTCGGCAGGATCTTGTCGAGCCACGCCGGCAACTTCCATGCCGAATCACCGAGAATCGACATGACCGCAGGGATCACGATCATGCGGATGATGAAGGCGTCGAAGAAGACTGCAGCCGCGAGGCCGAAGCCCATCATCTTGCTTGTCGTCTCCGAGGACAGCATGAATGCGCCGAACACGGAGATCATGATGATGGCCGCCGACGCGACCACGCGAGCACCATGGGTGTAGCCGGAGATGATGGCGTCCTTGGCCGACAATCCGTGCACGTATTCCTCGCGCATTCGCGTCACGAGGAACACTTGATAGTCCATCGCCAACCCGAAGACCACACCGATCATGAAGATCGGCAGGAACGAGATGATGGGTTGTGTGTGCTCGATCAGCCCGAAGTCGCCCTCCTGGAAGATGGCCACCGTGGCGCCGAAGGTCGCACAGACGGAAAACAGGAATCCGAGAGTTGCGGTCAGCGGCACCAGGATCGAGCGGAAGACGACCATCATGATGATGAACGCCAGCCCCACAACCACGATGAGATACGGGATGAGCGCGGAACTGAGCTTCGACGACATGTCGGCAACGATCGCGGTTTGCCCCGCTACACCGAGTTCTGCGCCTTCCGATTTCACCGTCGATCCGTAATCCCGGATCTGATTCATCAGCTCGTGGGTTTCGGGGCCGCTCGGTGACATCTGCGGGGTGACCGCGATCAGCGCAGAGTTGGCGCCCGCCATCGGGTTTGCTGCGTCCGGTCCGTTTCCGACCCACATCAACTGATCCGGAGTTGCGACGTTGTCGAGGCCCTTGATGTGCGCGACAGTGCCTTCGGCAATCGCGGTGATGTCGGTGCCGTCAGGCGCGTCGAGCACGACGAACAATTCGCCATTGACGCCTTCACCGAACCCACGTTGCAGCAGGGCAAGTGCCGGCCGCTCTTCGTCCTGAGTGAACGAGAGTCCGAGTTCGAGCTTCGTCATCGGAATAGCCGCGATCACCAGAAGCACCAGCGCAGCACCCGCGATCGGCCACGGGTACTTGGTGACTATCTTGGCCCAGCGATGTCCGTTGGATTCCATCGTCTCGGGCTCGTCACCGTGGCGCAGCCCGGGGATACGAGGCGAGAACGCGAATCGGCCGAAGATACCCAGAACCGCTGGGATCAATGTGATTGCGCCGAGCACAGCGATGATGACGGCAACCGCTGCCGAGATTCCCATCTGCGTGATCATAGGAACCCCGACCACCGCCAGGGCCGCCAGCGCAACCACCACTGTCAGGCCTGCGAATACGACAGACGAACCGGCAGTACCTACTGCGCGTCCGGCGGCAGCTTCCCTGGTTCCGCCCAGGTTGAGCTCACTGCGGTAGCGCGACACGATGAACAACGCGTAGTCGATCGAGACTGCGATGCCGATCATCGTGACGATTCCCGTGACGCCTTCGTTGATGTCGAAGAAGCCCGAGCCGAGGGTGACAGTCAGAGTGGCCAGCGCAATTCCCAGAATTGCAGTGAACAACGGAATAAACGCCGCGATGAGTGCACCGAACGCCACGATCATCACGATGAACGCCACCGCGAAGCCGAGCATCTCCGACAGACCGCCCGCGGCCTGCACCTGCATCATCGAGCCGGTTCCTTCGACTTGCAAGCCGCCGGTGCGGAACTTTGCCATCAAGTCGAGGAACGCGGTCTTGTTGGCCTGCGTCTGATCCTCGATGCGAATCGACTGATTGAGCTGGATCAGCCCGACCTTGCCGTTGTCGCCGAGAACGGCCGACGCCACCGCTGGATTGGCCTCCGCGAGAGTGACCGGATTGACGATCTTCTCGGGATCGACGATGTCCGGCAACGTCTTCGCCTGCGCGATCAACTGATCGATCTGATCGCTGTGCGCGGCAAGCCCGTCGTCTGCCGCGATGAGAATACTGGTCGACGCCTGAGTTTGCTGCTCCGCTGCAGCTGCAAAGTTCTCGTTCATCAACTCGGTCGCACGCTGTGAATCGGTGCCCGGAAGGTTGAATTCTTTGGAGAACGTCGGATTTGTGGCGCTGATAGCGCCCCCCACCACCGCGATCACGATAATCCACGCGGCCACCACAAGATACTTGTGGCGGAAAGCGAACTTCCCCAACCTGTAAAGATACGTAGCCAACGTAGGCCTCTCTCGCCGTGGACTGGTCTGTCCGAAGAACACGGAGTCTTTCGGTGCCAAGGTCATACGGTACGGACCGACCGGCTCGTTGGCACCTGGTATATCTGCGAAAACGGCATATCCGGCGCGCTCTCCGTCTCCTTTTCAGACCGCTCGGTACCGTGGACACGACACGGGCAGGCGCCTCACCAGAGCAGACGTCGCGTAGTACGAAAGGCAATCCCATGAATCACGGCCAGGCCGTCGATCGCGATCTCCTCCTTGCAGGCCAACAGCGACTCGACGCGCGGGGGCCACGATTGACGGGATCACCTTCACACCACGCGGTGGTGGAGGAAGTCGCGAACGAACTGACCGAACTGGGCCTCGAAGTCCGGCGTGATTCACACACTTTCGAACGCTGGGATCTACCGGCAACGTCTGACGGACTTCGCATCGAATTGCCCACGGGGCCGATCAAGGTTTCGTCCGCATTCCCCTACTCGGGATTGACCGGCCCTCAGGGAATCTCCGCTCCCCTGGTCCACGTCAGCGCGCGACGCCCCAAGTGGTCCTTGGCCAGGGGCGCGATCGCAGTGATCGAGGTCCCGCACATCGATCTTCCGCGCAAGCTACTGGTCAGCGAGTGGGGTCCGATCGCCAACGACGAGACTCTTCGAAATCCGGTTCTCTCCGCGACTCTTCTTGGCCCGAAACTCGACAAGGCCCGCAAAGCCGGAGTGCTCGGCGTGATCGCGGTGTGGCGTGACATCGCTCCGGACAACGCGCTGGGACAATATCTTCCGTTCACGCAGCCGTACCACGACATCCCCGCCGTCTGGGTGGCCGGCGACGAGGGCGCGAAGGTTGTCGCTGCAGCTCGTTCCGGCCAGCGGGCCACTCTCGTTCTGGATGCAACTCTGCATCCGGACACCCGGACCGACACGGTGTGGGCGGTATCCCCGGGGACATCACCGGAAGAGACGATTCTGCTCATCACTCACAGCGACGGAACCAACGGCGTCGAGGAGAACGGGCATCTGGGAATGTTGGCCTTGGCGCGTCACGCCGTCGCGCAGCCGCATCGACGGTCGTACGTTTTTGTGCTGACGACCGGCCACCTTCGCATTCCAGCGGTGTCCAAGCACGGACAGGCAACGTCCACCTGGCTCGAAGCACACCCCGAGATGTGGAAGGGCGAAGACGGTCAGGCGCGCGCAGTAGCGGGGATCGCAATCGAACACCTCGGCGCACTGGGTGATACCGAGAACACCTCGACCGGCAGCTATTCGTTGGAGACCACTCCGGAACCGGAACTGCTCTACGCGACGAGTCGGGAAGTACACGACATCGTTGCACCGCTGTGGCGCGACATCGGGGCAGGCGATCGCCGAATCGTGGCGCCGGGACCGGTCATTCATTTCGGTGAGGGTGAACCGTTGTTCGAGCGGAAGATACCGGCGGTCGCCTTGGTGACGGCGCCGCAGTACCTGCTCGCTCTGCGTGACGCCGACACAGTCACGCACGTCGATCTCGACGCGATGGTCAAACAGGTCGAAAGTTTCCGCGATCTGCTCGACGCCTTCGACGCAACCGACACCGCGGCTTTCGGTCCGGTGGTCTCGCGCTCGGTGTTCGCGAAGTTCTCGGCGCTACTTCAGTTGATGCAGATTTTGTCGAAAGCCAAGAAATAGTGCTGTGCGCCTTTATTAACCGCGGGCGGTTAATAAAGGCGCACAGCACTTGGGGTTACTTGTCGTGAATGATCACGCCACGGATGTTCTTGCCGTCACGTAGATCCTGGTAGCCCTTGTTGACGTCTTCGAGGCTGTAGGTGTTGGTGATCAGTTCGTCGAGCTTGAGCTGACCGGCATCGTAGAGACGCAGCAGTCGCACGATGTCGTACTGCGGATTCATGGACCCGAACAACGTGCCCTTGATCGTCTTCTGATTCAGCGTCAGGTCGGTACCCGACACGTGAACGGTCAGCTTGGCGGGGTCGGCGAGTCCCGTGATCACCACGGTGCCACCCTTGCCGATCACTGCCGTCGCTGCACTGACCACGTCCTCGTCGACGGTGCCGACAAGGATGAGCGCAGCGTCGGCACCCTGTCCCCACGTCAGCTCGTTGACCTTGGCAGCAGCGCTCTCGGCGTCTGCAAAGGCATGGGTTGCACCGAACTTCAGTGCGGTCTCACGCTTGAGAGCAACCGGATCGACCACAACGACGTACTTGCAGCCGGCCGAAACGGCGCCCTGGACGGCGTTGATGCCGAGACCACCGATGCCGTAGATCACAGCGGTGTCACCGGCGCGAAGGTTACCGGCATTTACTGCCGTTCCCCAACCCGAAGGCACGCCGCAGCCGACGACCACCGCTGTCTCCAAGGGAAGCCAGTCGTCGATCTTGACTACCGAGTGCTGAGAAATGGTGGCGCGCTCGGAGAACGTTCCCAACATGCACATTCCGCCGAAATCCATTCCGTTGCCGTGGAAACGGAAGGAACCGTCGGGCATCGAGCCTTCGAGGATGGTGGCACCCATGTCGCAGAGGTTCTGGCGACCGGTCGAGCAGTAGCGACAGGTGCCGCAGTTGGGGATGAAGCTACACACGACATGGTCGCCCGGCTTGACCTTCGTGACGCCTGGGCCGACCTCTTCGATGATGCCCGAGCCTTCGTGTCCGCCGACGATCGGGTAACGCGGCGGGAGATCACCGTCGGTCAGGTGCAGATCCGAATGGCACAGTCCGGCAGCGGTGTACTTGATCAGTACCTCACCCACACCCGGGCCGTCGAGGTCGAGTTCCATGATCTCGAAAGGCTTTCCGGGCTCGAGCAGTACAGCAGCTTTGGTCTTCACTGGTGATCTCCTTGATTGTCGGACGAGAGAATGAGCGATGGGGTCGGTCAGAGAGCGATGTTGACGGCCTTGGTCTGGGTGTAGAGATCGATAGCCGAAGCGCCGAGCTCGCGGCCCCAGCCGGACTGCTTGTATCCACCGAAGGGCATTGCAGTGTCGAAGCCGTTGTACTGGTTGATCCACACCGAACCGGCCTTCAAGCGCTTCGCCGTGCGGTGAGCCTTGGAAATGTCCCGGGTCCAGATGCCGGCGGCCAAGCCGTAGATGGAATCGTTTGCGGCAGTGATCGGTCCGTCGTCCGCATTGAACGGCAGCGCCGCCACGACGGGTCCGAAGATCTCCTCCTGAACGATGGAGAATTCGGGCTTGACGTCAACGAAGACGGTCGGCTCGACGAAGTAGCCCTGATCGCCCCAGCGGTTGCCGCCCGTCAGTGCACGTGCGCCGTCGGCGATTCCCTCACGCAGGTAGCCGGTCACCTTGTCGAACTGCTCCTGCGAGACCAGCGGTCCGAGCTGGGTGGTGGGATCGAGGCCGGGTCCGATCTTGACCTGGCTCGCTGCGTGCGCGACGGCCTCGGTGAACTTCTCGAAGATGGTGTCCTCGACGTACAGACGAGTACCCGCAACGCAGCACTGTCCGTGGTTGAACAGCCACGCGTTGAGCGAACCCTCCACCGCGGAATCGAAATCGGCGTCGGCGAACACGATATTGGGGCTCTTGCCACCGAGCTCGAGCGTAACCTTCTTCAGATTGCCCTTGGCGGCGTCGACGATCTTCTTACCCACCTCGGTGGAACCGGTGAACGCAACCTTGTCCACGTCGTCGTGGCCGGACAGAGCAGCACCTGCATCGCCGAAGCCGGGAACGATGTTGACGACGCCGGGCGGGAAGCCTGCTTCTTCGAAGACCTCCGCGAGAAGCAGTGCGGTGAGCGGGGTCTGCTCAGCGGGCTTGAGGATCACCGTGTTGCCGGCGGCGAGCGCGGGGGCGAGCTTCCACGACGACATCAGCAGCGGGAAGTTCCACGGCACGATCAGTCCACAGACGCCGATCGCCTCACGCAGGGTGTAGGCGTGGAACTCGCCGCCCGGAGAGAAGGGCATCGACACGTTGACGGTGCTGCCTTCGATCTTGGTGGCCCAACCCGCGTAGTAGCGGAAAACGTCTGCGGCCCAAGCCACGTCGACGGCGGTGGCGATGGCAACGGACTTGCCGTTGTCGAGAGCTTCGAGCTGACCGAATTCCTCGGCACGAGCACTGAGAATGTCGCCGACGCGCCAGATCATCCGCTCGCGCTCGTTTGCCTTCATACGTGACCAGGGGCCGTCCTCGAAAGCCGTTCGAGCGGCACGTACCGCGCGGTCGATGTCTTCGGCCTGACCGTGTGCCACGTCTGCGAGCTTCTGTCCGTCAGCCGGGTTGTACGTCGCGAAGGTCTGACCCGAAGCGGCGTCGACGAATTCGCCGCCGATGTAGAGCTTCTTCGGTCCGTTCAGGAAACCCTGTACCGCGGAACTGATGGTGTGTTCGGCTACTGCCGTCATCGGAAACTCCCCTGAAGTAGTGAGGTGCGAATGTGATGCACGCCATACTTCCGCGCTTCCAGGGGTGCTAACTGTCCGAACTTTGTACAACTGAAGTCGGACAGCAAACTACACAGTGATGTCGAGCGCCCGCATCCGTGTGTAGAGAGTGCTTCGGCTGATTCCGAGTTGCGCCGACGCGTGAACCTTGTTGCCGCCACAGTCTTTCAACGCTCCGATGATCGCCTGGCGCTCGGCTTTCTCCCGCCCTGCCAACCGCGACACCTTGGTCGTGGTGCGATAGTCCTCGGGCAGATCAGCGACGTCGATGCGATTGCTCGAGCGTTCATCCGAGGCGCGATTCAACACGACGCGCAATTCTGCCAGGTTGCCCGGCCAATTGGCCGCCGCGAGTGCTTCGGCAGCGCTGGCGGTCAACCTCAGTTCTGGCGAGATCCCCTCCAACATTACTTGTGCCAACTCGGCGATCTCAGCCTGTCGCTCGCGCAGTGGGGTGATGACAACCCGGGAGGCGCATCGTGAGAGCAGCGCGGCGATGGTCGGCGGAAGATCAACTGCCGCTCCGCTGGTCAGTACGATTTTCGGCCCCTCAGCGCTGGCGTCGATCAGGTCTGCGACCAGCGGCAAGACCGAGTCAGGAAGGAGTTGCACCTGTTCGATCACGACCACGCCCGAACGCTTACGGGCTGCTCGCACGAGATCGGTGACCCACTGCTCACGGCCGTCGAACGCGATTCGCGTGGCATCGAGCCAACTCGCATCGACACTGCCGACGACATCCGATGCTGCCGAGGTTCGGCCGGATCCCGCTTCACCAGAGATCGCCACTGCGGCAGAGGTTGCCCGCGCCCGCATCAGGTCGCGCCGCAGTCGTTCGCCCGGAGACGGTGCCCGCTCGTGCGTTCTGCGGATCGGTGCCCGTTCCCGTTGGAGTGGTTCGACCAGGAAGAGCGCACCACCGTCAGCCCCGGAAATCCGGTCGGCTTGAACTCGCGCCAGAGCGCCGGACGCCAATTCGACTGTCACCAATCGTGATTGGTCCGGATTCAGGTCGGCAATCAAGGAACGGAGCGATACATGGTCTGCGGTGTCGAGCAGATCCAAAGCGGTTCGGTTGCTCAGCAGGATGTCGTCGCCGATGGCCGCGACGGCAATGTGGCGCTGATGTGAAACTCGCTGGAATGCGTCGACCAGCCGCTGCTCCGATGCTTTCGAGCCTTCGAGCAGCCGTTTCTCGATGTCCGCTGCAGCACGCGCAAGGAAGGGCGCGAACAGTGGGTTGGCCTGCGAGACAACGCCGGTCATGTCGAGAATGCCTTCGACACGACGTGTGACGGGATGCAGGATCGGCTGTCCGTAGCAGCTCAAACCCTTGAGGCTGTCGAGGAAATGCTCGTCACCGTGGATCACCACGCTTCGTCCGACCTCGAGGGGCGTACCGAGCGCGTTGGTGCCGGCGTGCTCTTCGCCGAAGCGTGAACCGTTGACGACGCCCAACCGCTCGATCGTTCGCTCGACGCGACTGTCGGAGTACACCGAAGCGACGACGCGGCATTCTCGATCAGCAAGCAGCACGCAGAAACCGGTGCCCGCGATCTGTTGCGAAACTTCGTCGAGCACGGGTGCGGCGGCCCGGAGCAGACGAGACTCACCGTCCTGCTCCTCGGTGTCCACGGCGATGGCCGACGACGGGTCGAGGCCACTCAGTCGAGAACGCTTCCAGGAGAGCGCGATCTCGGGGCGTACCGGCTCACGCTCCCCTGGGTTCGCGGACATACTCTCAGGCCTGACCGATCAATTCGATCGCCTGTTCTCGCATCGCGATCTTGCGGACCTTGCCCGTGACTGTCATCGGGAACTCGTCGACGACATGGACGTACCGCGGAATCTTGTAGTGCGCGAGCTTGCCGGTGCAGAACGCGCGGACCGAATCGGCGTCGAGATCATCTGCACCTTCGCGCATCTGGACCCACACCATCAATTCCTCGCCGTACTTTGCGTCGGGTACACCGATGACCTGCGCATCGAGAATGTCGGGGTGGGTGTAGAGGAACTCCTCGATCTCACGCGGATAGACGTTCTCGCCACCGCGGATGACCATGTCCTTGATGCGTCCCGTGATGGCGACGTATCCGGCCTCGTCCATGACTCCGATGTCTCCGGTGTGCATCCACCGGGCAGCGTCGATCGCCTCGGCGGTCTTCTCCGGGTTCTCCCAGTATCCGAGCATGACCGAGTAACCACGCGTGCACAGTTCACCCGGCTCGCCACGGGGCACCGTCAATCCGGTTGCCGGATCGACGATCTTGATCTCGAGATGCGGCCCTACCCGTCCGACCGTTTCGGTGCGCTGCTCGATCGAATCGTCCGAGCGGGTCTGCAACGACACCGGCGAGGTCTCCGTCATGCCGTAGCAGATGGACACCTCCGACATGCCCATGCGATCGATGACCTGCTTCATCACCTCGACCGGGCAGGGCGAGCCCGCCATGATGCCGGTGCGAAGGGACGACAGATCGAAGCTGTCGAAGTCCGGCAACGCCAACTCCGCGATGAACATCGTCGGAACGCCGTAGAGGGACGTGCACTTTTCGGCCTGAACGGCTTCGAGCGAAGCACGCGGATCGAAAGCCGGACCCGGAATGACCATGGCAGCACCGTGACTGGTGCACGCAAGGTTGCCCATTACCATGCCGAAACAGTGGTAGAACGGCACCGGGATGCACACCCGATCGACCTCGCTGTAGTGGCACAACTCGCCGACGAAATAGCCGTTGTTGAGGATGTTGTGGTGACTGAGCGTCGCGCCCTTCGGGAAACCGGTAGTACCCGAGGTGTATTGGATGTTGATCGCGTCGTCGGCCGACAACGCGGCCTGGGCTGCGGCGAGCGGAGCCGGATCGCTTGCCTGCGCCGCCAAGCCGTCTGCAAGCACCGCGTCCCACTCGGGTGAACCGAGCAGGAGCACCGACGTCAGATCCGGGCACTGCGGCCGCACCGTCTCGATCATCGACGCGTAGTCCGAGGTCTTGAAGCTGGCCGCAGACACCAGCGTCGAGATCCCGGCCTGCTCGAGCACGTACTGCAACTCGTGCGAGCGGTACGCCGGATTGATGTTGACCAGGATCGCGCCGACCTTTGCCGTCGCGTATTGCGTGAACGTCCATTCCGGACAGTTGGGAGCCCAGATTCCTACCCGATCGCCCTTCCCCACACCACGGGAAAGTAGTCCGACAGCGAGCCCGTTCACCTGCTCGGCGAACTCCCGGTACGTCCATCGTCGACCGCTGGCGTGGTCGATCAACGCATCGCGGTCGCCGTGTGCGGCAACCGTGCGATCGAGGTTGTCTCCGATGGTGTCGCCCAGCATCGGACCGTCCCATACTCCGGACGTATAGCTGGGCAGCGGCGTACTCATGTGTTCTGTCCTCTCCGGTTACCTGTTCAGGCACCTATGAGAGGGGCCGCCGCAGCGGACCCTCTCATCTACGAATTTACTCGATTCGGTGTGATGCACGACATACTTCCCGGTGCGGGGTGGCCGTAACTGTTCAGAGTCCGGACACCCCACCCGCCTGCTGTGCGCCTTTATTAACCGCCGGCGGTTAATAAAGGCGCACAGTGGTTACAGCGCGTGGTCCTTGGTCTCGACGAGCGCCCAGGTGCAGACCAGACTCACCACACCGAGGATTGCCAACATGATTCCGATGGCCATACTCCCGTAGGCCGAGGCCAGCGGTGCGGCGATCAGCGGCGGCACTGCGCCGCCGAGCACTCCGGCGAGGTTGTAGCCGAGGCCGGCACCGGTGTAGCGGTAGCGGGTCTGGAACATTTCCGGAAGTAGCGCACCGCAGGGGCCGTACGCGATTCCGAAGATCATCAGCGTGCCGAACATTCCGAGGATGAACGCGATCGGTGTTCCGGTGTCCAGGAGCGGGAACAGAATGAGCGCCCACACCACAGCCAGACCACAAGAGATCATGATGACCTTGCGACGCCCGATGCGGTCCGAGTACAGGGCGGAGACGATGATCGCGGCACCGAAGACGAAGGCGGAAGCGATACCGACCGACAGGACGAACGGGCGGGAGAAGCCGAGGGTCTTGGTTCCGTAGCTCGTGAGGAACGCCGTGCCCATGTAGAAGAACGCGAACAGGCAAGCGAGGGCGCCGGCCGAGAGGAGGATTTCCTTGGTCTGGAACCGCCAGGCATCCAGGAACGGGAGGGTGCGAGGTGCTTCGTTCTTCTGCTCTGCAACGCGCTCTGCCTGCTCCGCCTTGAAGACCGGGGTCTCCTCGATAGCGAGTCGCATGTAGAGGCCGATGCCGACCAACACGATGGAGAACAAGAACGGGATACGCCAGCCGTAGTCGAGGAAGGCCTGATTGGTGTCGCCGAGAACAGCGCCGGTGATGAGGAATGTACTGCTCGAGAGCACGAAGGCGATTGCGGGGCCGAGCTGCGGGAACATCGCATACAGACCACGTTTGCCCGGTGGGGCGTATTCCGCGGTGAGCAGAGTTGCGCCGGCCCATTCACCACCGACCGCGAAGCCTTGGCCGAATCGCAAGAGCACCAGGATGATCGGAGCCGCAACACCGATGGTTGCCGCACCGGGCAGCAAGCCGATCAGGAGCGTCGAGATACCCATGAGCAGGAGCGTCGAGATCAGCGTCTTCTTGCGACCGATGCGATCACCGAAGTGTCCGAACAACATTGCGCCGACGGGCCGGGCGATGAATGCGACTGCGAAAGTCGCAAACGATGCGACAGTTCCCGCAGTGGCACCGAGCGCGGGGAAGAACACCGTCGGAAAGACAAGTGCCGCAGCGGTTCCGTAGATGAAGAAGTCGTAGAACTCGATAGTCGTGCCGATACAACTCGCGATTGCGACGCGCCGCACACTGGTGGTGTTCTGCGGGGGCTGCGTCGCACCTGCGGCACTCGCACCCCCGGCGCCGGCGGCACTGGTGCCGCCTGTGGGAGAGACTGTGGTCACTCGATTCCTCCGTGGTCCCGTGGTGTCGCCCTGTGGGCATCACCGTCGATAGGAGGAAAGGTAGTGATGTGGCTCACCCCCGCACTACCCCCGAAAGGGGGTAGGAGTGATCTCGGTCACCACTTGTATGCAATGGTAACGAGTTTCACGACCCTCGACATGCCGCAGGCCGTCCGATTCGTTCTCACGAATCGGACGGCCCTCGAGAAACGGCGTCACGGTGCAACGCTACGGATCAAGCCTTACCGGCAGCCCCGAACAGTTCCTGACGGATCTCGCCCCACACCGTGGCGTAGGAGTCGATGATCGGTTCGGAAATCCACTTGGACTCCCCGGCTTGCACTTTCGCGAGAGCATCCGAGAAGAGATCCTGGTAACGAGACAACCGCGGAACGAATGCCGACAGATCGTCGAACAGGTTTGCAGCCCGGCGATCCAACTCTGCAAGGGAATCCGAATCTGCGTCGTCGATGAGCGCGGCGAACTCCTCGTCCAAGGGAAGGAACGCCTCGTACACCTCAGCGATGGAGTCCTCGTCGATCGAGACGCGCTCGGCGTCCAACTGATCTTCGAGTTCTGCCAAACCTTTCTCGGTCAGGCTGATGGCGTTTTCCGCTTCGACCGCTTTGCCCTGCGCGACAAGTGCGTCGTACGCAGCTTGACCGGAAGCCGAGCTGACGCCCAGGTGCTCGGCCAGGACGACCGCTCCGACCCGCTCCTTGAGACGTACTGCTTGGAGCAGTGCCAACTCGTCCACATTGCCAGCGAAGGCCATCGATTTCTCCTACTCACGTGCCGCCTCTGCGGCTCCAGCATCACAGCGGACACCCGTGGGTTTCCGCAGCCCGACAAAGGGCTCGACAGAATCAGATCACACCCCGATCGATCGTTGTGAAGTCACCGCGACAAGTCGACCGTCACGCGACGGTATCGGCCTGATCGGGGATCACGCTGCCGTCTGCGCGAGTCACGGCACCTTTCTCCCCGGCCGCGTCGGTGTAAGCATCGGTCGAGCAGCGATAGGGAGCATCCGCCTGTGCTTTCGGTTCGATGAACATGGGGTTGACCAGCCATTTCCCGTCACTGTTGTCGTAGGCATTGCACATCAGTTCGGGATTGTTGCGGTTGATCACCAGGCGCGCGCCGGTCGCATCTCCGAGGAACGTCACGTCGGTGACAGAATCACCGGCAGCAAATACCTGACGTCGATCGGCGGCCAACTGCTCGAACGCCGTAGGCCCTTGAACCCCGTAGACAACCTCGTTGACCTGGCACCGTTTGCCGTCGATGTACGGAATGACCGAGTCGTCGCCGTCCGCAACGCCACCACACCCACGCAGGCGCCCGGTGAGAACCCCGCCCTCGACGATGGGCCGAACTCCCATCACGTGATCGGCGTCCAATCCCAGCTGTTCCGCCCAGACTCGAACGACCGGTTCGGCCGACGCGGAGATGATCCGCACGTCGAATCCATGAGCGCCGAGGGATTTCACCAAATCTTCGATTTGCGCGTAGTACCGCACCGAGCCGTCGACTTCCGTCGTACCGACGGTCTGATCGGATCCTTCTGCAGCAGCGAGATTCTCGGCACGCGCTGCGCGGGCGTACTCGGTGACCTCGTCCTCGGTGTGCCCTGCCATCAACTGCACGGCCCACGCGTATGCGGCTTTTGTCCGGCGGTGATCGTAACCGTCGAATGCGGCCTGCCCGTCGCGAGTCTTCTCTTCGAGTACCGCAACGATCTCGTCCGCGCAGTCCAAGTCGGTGCTGGTTGCCAACGGTTGCCCCGGCGCGGTCTCGGAGCCGCACGCGGCGGAAAGTGCGGCAGCGCCGGCTGGCGTCATGAAGCGGCTGGTGGTTGCCCAGTCCCCTCCGGCAGGCTGTAACACCTTGTTGTTCTTGATCATCCAGAATGCGGTGGCGCTTCCGATGTCGTTCTTGACAACTGTGTTGTCCCAGTCGAAGAGCGCCAACGGAGCTCCGTCATCGACATCACCTGCAGCTCCACACGTTCCGAACTCCGTCATCATGGCATCCAACGTCACACGGTTGTCGCCGTACCACGCAAGACTGGGATCCAACGCCGCGCAGGATGAACCACTCTGCGCCACATCTTCTTTCGGGGCGCTCTCGGCCGAACTACATGCAGTTGCACTCAACAGGACACTACCTACCGCCAACGCGCACAGGGCGCGGGAATGCAGCGAACGGAACATCGATTCCCTCGTTTTCGTCGTGATTCGGGTACGACGGCATACCCGGGTCGATCGACCCGGGTATGCCGTGCAGTTGTCAATTAATCGAGCGTCAGCACTTCTCCCGACGCAACGGCGTCGGCGCGAGAGGTGTCCTTGAGGTCGACGCCGGAGCGGCCCAACTGGCGCGCTCCCGTCACCAATCCCAGGACGACACGAGCAGCCTGCTCGTATCCGAGTCCCTCGGGTGGGTGGACATTGGAAATGCAGTTTCGATCCGCGTCGGTACGACCGACGCGCGGAAGATGAGTCAGATAGATCCCGACGCTGTCCGCAACGGAGAGCCCTGGACGTTCGCCGATCAGGACGATCGCCGTCTGCACTCCCATCGCGGCGGCGATGTGATCACCCAGTGCCACACGGGCATTCGTGGCGATCACCGGCGGCGCAATCGAGTACCGCTCCCCCAACACCGTGACCAACGCGGACAATAGTTGCTCGCCGTGGTCCATCAGTGCTCGCGGGGAGAGTCCGTCGGCGAGGATGAACCCGATTTCCTTGTCGGAGCTCTTGATCGCGCTCAGGTCAGCCGGCTGGCGCCCCAGGTCGGGTCTCCGGAGATACTCACTGCGGGTGGAGACGCTGCTCGCCACCACCACCGGCGCCCCGATGCCCACCCCTTCGACCCGACTGGCAAGCGTCTCGGAGTCGAGTGGCTCGTGGACCGCGTCGCGGGCTGCGGCGTGAGCTGCCTTGAATTCGAGAACCCGCTTGGTGGGCAACGAATCTCCGGCACGCCCCAGCCCGATACGCGATTGTGTGGTCTTGCGCAGTGGACCCCAGAAATCGAGGATCGGTGCCTGATCTTCGGTCATGAGTTCACCGTCAAAGCCCGCAACGGCGACATTTCGGCATCGATCGGAAGAACCCGACCGTTTGCGTCGGTCATCCCCAAGTTGTGGAGCCAGGTCTCGAACTCCGGGGCGGGCTGCAAACCGAGAACCTTACGCACATACAGCGCGTCGTGGAACGCCAGACTTTGATAGCCGAGCATCACGTCGTCGGCGCCGGGCACCGCGATCACGAACGCCGCGCCGGCGACGCCCAGCAAGGTGAGCAGGTTGTCCATGTCGTCTTGATCGGCTTCGGCGTGGTTGGTGTAGCAAACGTCCACTCCCATCGGCAGCCCGAGGAGTTTTCCGCAGAAATGATCCTCCAAGCCCGCGCGAATGATCTGCTTGCCGTCGTAGAGATACTCGGGACCGATGAAGCCGACCACGGTGTTGACCAGCAGCGGTTCGAGATCACGTGCCACTGCGTATGCCCTGGTCTCGAGTGTCTGCTGATCGACCGGGGCTCCGCCGGTGCCGTAGTGGGCACCTGAGCTGAGGGCGGACCCCTGCCCCGTCTCCAGGTACATGACGTTGTTGCCGACCGTTCCGCGGTTCAAGGAGCGCCCGGCCTCGTTGCCCTCACGCAGGAGCGGAATGTTCACTCCGAAACCGGAATTGGCGCCTTCGGTACCGGCAATCGACTGGAAGACGAGATCGACCGGCACCCCCGATTCGATCAGTCCGATCGTGGTGGTCACGTGCGAGAGCACGCACGACTGAGTCGGGATCTCGAATCGCTGACGGATGTCGTCGAGCAGGTGGAGCAGATCCGAGGTGGCCTGGGGTGAATCCGTCGCGGGGTTGATACCGATGACGGCGTCGCCACATCCCATCAGGAGACCGTCCAATGTGGCCGCCGCGATGCCGCGTGGATCGTCTGTCGGGTGGTTTGGCTGGAGTCGGGTGCTCAGCCGGCCGGGCAGTCCGATGGTCGTACGGAACCCCGCGGTCACGGTGATGGCCTTCGCGACGGCGATCAGGTCCTGATTGCGCATGATCTTGCTGACCGCCGCAACCATCTCGGGGGTGAGCCCGGGACTTACGGCGGACAACCGTGCGGAAGCTTCCGGCGCCGACGCGGTCTCGAGCAACCAGTCTCGTAGTCCGCCAACAGTCAGGTGGGCCACCGGCGCAAAGGCCAGGCGATCGTGGCTGTCGATGATGAGCCTGGTTACCTCGTCGTCCTCGTACGGAACCACCAGATCTTCGAGGAACACCGTCAACGGAAGATCAGCCAGAACCCATTGAGCAGCAGCACGTTCGGCGTCGGAGCTTGCCGCGCAACCGGCTAGTTCGTCACCCGACCGCAGTGGTGTCGCTTTTGCCATCAGATCGACGAGACCGTCGAACGAGTAGTTGGTTCCGGATACCTGCTGGTGATACTTGGCCATCCCGCGACTCATCCCAATTCTTCTTCCGCCTGTGCAAGTACAGCAAACTCCTCGTCCGGCGAGTTGGCAACAAGGTGGTGGCGACTGTAGAGACCGAAGTACGCCATGAGAACACCGAAGGCGACCAACGTCAGCAGTGCCGCAACGGGATCGACCAGGAAGGTGGCGACCACCGACACTGCCGCGATCACGAGTGCAAACGAGGTGGTGGCGATACCGCCGGGCGTGCGGTACGGGCGCGGCATGTTCGGCTCACGCTTACGAAGAACGATGTGACTCACCATCATCAGGACGTAGCTCACTGCCGCGCCGAACACCGCCATGTTGAGCAACATTGCACCTTCACCGGTGAGTGAGAGCGCGAAGCCGATGATTCCGGGTACGACGAGAGCGAGAGTGGGGGCCTTGCGCTTGTTGGTCACCGACAGGTTCTTCGGCAGGTAGCCGGCGCGGGAGAGCGCAAACGTCTGGCGTGAGTAGGCGTACATGATCGAGAAGAAGCTCGCGACCAGACCGGCAAGTCCGATGTAGTTGACGGCCTTTGCCGCTCCGCTGTCCCCCAGAGCCTCGACGAGCGGATTTCCGGAGGTGGACAGGGCGTCTGCGCCGAGCGCACCGGTGGCGAGGAAGAGAACCGTTGCGCCTGTGACGATCAGGATCAACATGCTGATGATGATGCCGCGGGGGACGTTCTTCTCCGGCTCACGTGCTTCCTCGGCGGCCAGCGGTACACCTTCGACCGCAAGGAAGAACCAGATCGCGAAGGGCACGGCGGCCCAGATTCCGAGCAGACCGAATGGCAGGAACGACGACGATCCGACTGCGCTGGTGTCGACGGCGATATCGGTGAGGTTGGACGAATCGAAAAGGCCGACAGCCGAAACCGCGAACACGACCAGGCCGACGAGTGCAATGGCGGTGATGATGAACATCGCCTTGAGTGCCTCACCGGCGCCGGTGAGGTGAATGCCGATGAAGATCGCGTACACCGCGAGGTACACCCACCAGCCGTCGGTGATCCCGAACAGGTTCAGGGACTCGACGTACGCACCGATGAAGGTCGCGATCGCTGCGGGTGCTATCGAGTACTCGATGAGAATTGCTGTGCCGGTGGCAAATCCGCCCCAGGGCCCCATGGCCCGTCTGGCAAACGTGTATCCACCACCAGCGGCAGGAAGTGCCGACGACATCTCGGCCATACCGAGCACCATCGCCAGGTACATACCCGCGATGACAACCGCCGCGATGAGAAGGCCACCGAAACCACCTTCAGCCAGACCGTTGTTCCAGCCGGCGTAGTCACCGGAAATCACATAGCTGACACCCAACCCCGCAAGCAGCACCCACCCTGCTGTTCCCTTTCGGAGTGTTCGTTTCTCCAGATACGAATTGTCTTCCGCATGGAAGTCTGCGCCGTCGTGGTGTGCACCCGCGGCACCGGCGTTTTTGCCGGTTGCGTGGTCGGAAAGAGACATGTCCATCCTCTGAATCGGTCAAGAATGAGACGACGCACGGTGGATGCGTCGCGTGAAATGAACGGTATGTGGGCGATGTACGGAGAAGGTCGCCTGGAGATGACCGTGCTGTTAACTGGCTGTCATGTGAGCGGCCCCGAGTCTGTTCAGATCTTCTTCAGGCTGCCGTTCTCAGGATCGGGCGGCCGCGCCCGGCACCGGGCAGGCGTCGACGGCCTCGGCGACCACCTGGGGAACCGTCGGGGGCAAAGGACGCACGCCCGCTTCCCAATCAGCGCCCACGAGAATGCTCGACGCGCCGAGTGCTTCGTTTTCGTCCGGTGTGAATGCCCTTGCTCGACTGAGGAATCTGAATCCTTCAGGAGACTCCAGGCTGAATCCACTGCCGCGGCCGGGCACGACGTCCAGTACCAACTGGGTGTGCTTCCAGGCTTCAAACTGTGATCCGGAAATCCAGACCTGTACAGCGTCGGTTCCGGTGGGAAGGTCTTCGGGAGTCTCTCCGACAGCAAGTCGGAGATCGACGATTCCGAGTAGTACGTCACGGTCCCCGACGATGAATTCGCCTGAGGGATAACACATCGGGGCCGAGCCGTCGCAGCATCCGCCGGATTGATGCATCATCAGTTCGCCGTGAGTCCCGCTGAGGCGGCGCAGGAGGTCAGCCGCCCCAGCGGTGGTCACCAACCGGGGTGGAACGGCGCCGGTATCGGGTGTGTCCGTGGCGCTCATTCCAACCTCCGTGTGTTTGTGCAGGTTTCGCGTGTTGCAGTCTTGCTCACCGGCACCCGCAGCGAGGGGCTCACGGGTGCCGGTGGGTAGATCAGAAGAAGCCCTGAGCCTTCTGGGCGTAGCTGACCAGGAGGTTCTTGGTCTGCTGGTAGTGCGAGAGCATCATCAGGTGGTTCTCGCGGCCGATGCCGGACTGCTTGTATCCACCGAAAGCGGCGTGTGCCGGGTACTGGTGGTACGTGTTGGTCCAGACGCGACCGGCTTGGATGTCGCGGCCTGCGCGGTAAGCAACTCCGCCGTCGCGGGACCAGACACCGGCGCCCAAACCGTAGAGCGTGTCGTTGGCGATTTCGATGGCCTCGTCGTAGTCCTTGAACGAGGTGACCGAGACGACGGGTCCGAAGATCTCTTCCTGGAAGATGCGCATCTTGTTGTTGCCGGTGAACACCGTCGGCTGGACGTAGTAACCGCCGGACAGGTCTCCGCCGAGTTCGGCTCGCTCACCACCGGTGATGACCTTGGCGCCTTCGGCCTTGCCGATCTCGATGTACGAGAGGATCTTCTCGAGCTGATCGTTGCTGGCCTGGGCACCGATCATGGTGTCGGTGTCGAGCGGATCCCCTTGGCGCACAGCCTTGGTGCGGATGGCTGCCATCGCCAGGAACTCGTCGAAGATGTCTTCCTGGATCAGCGAACGTGACGGGCAGGTGCAGACCTCGCCCTGATTGAGGGCGAACATCGTGAAGCCCTCGAGTGCCTTGTCCTGGTAGTCGTCGTTGGAGGCAAGGACGTCGGAGAAGAAGATGTTGGGGCTCTTGCCACCGAGTTCGAGGGTGACGGGGATAAGGTTCTGCGACGCGTACTGCATGATCAGGCGACCGGTGGTGGTCTCACCGGTGAACGCGATCTTCTTGATACGCGGGCTGGACGCGAGCGGCTTTCCGGCCTCGACGCCGAAGCCGTTGACGATGTTGAGAACACCGGCAGGCAGCAGGTCACCGATGATGCCGATGAGGTGCAGGATCGAGACTGGCGTCTGCTCGGCAGGCTTGAGCACGATGGCATTACCGGCAGCGAGGGCGGGGGCAAGCTTCCACACGGCCATGAGGATCGGGAAGTTCCACGGAATGATCTGGCCGACTACGCCGAGCGGCTCGTGAAAGTGGTACGCCACGGTGTCGGAGTTGATCTCCGAGAGCGAACCTTCTTGTGCGCGAATGGCTCCCGCGAAGTATCGGAAGTGATCGATGGCGAGCGGAATGTCGGCGTTGAGGGTCTCGCGGATCGGCTTGCCGTTGTCCCACGACTCGGCGAGTGCGATGGATTCGAGGTTCTCCTCCATACGATCAGCGATCTTGTTCAAGATGATCGCGCGCTCGGCGACCGAGGTCTTGCCCCAGGCCGGAGCTGCTGCGTGCGCTGCGTCGAGAGCGAGTTCGATGTCTTCTGCGGTGCTACGAGCCACATCACAGAAATTCTGTCCGGTCACCGGTGTCGGGTTCTCGAAGTACTGACCCTTGACCGGAGCAACCCATTCGTTGCCGATCCAGTTGTCGTATCGAGACTGGAAGGACATGATCGCGTCGGCGGTACCTGGGCGGGCGTACACGGTCATTGCAAGCTCCTATGTAAACGTGTTCTTCCTGGGCGCACCCACCAAATCGGTGACTGCAATCCCACCCCCCGGTGGGGTGTGATTCACAACACTAGGAGTTGCAACGTTGCAAGTACGTTGCGTGCGAGAAACGCGGATGATTCTCAGATGCCCAATTGGCGGTCGAGGAGATCAATTCTTGCCTGGACCTGCGAATACAGCGGAGATTGAGGATCCAACGTGGACAGGTAGGCCTCCCACACGACTGAGTCTTCGCGGCCGTGTACCGACGTGGTCCACCGGGCCAGAAGGTTGGCGTCACCTCCACGCAGCAGAGCTGCCTGGACCCTGGTGCGTAGTTCTTCCCGCACCTCTTCGATGCCGGGAGACGCCGAGCCCGCCAGCACCGGGCCCGAATACAGTTTCATCGCCGTCGCTGCGTCGCCTCGATCCAACGCTGCCCGCACCTCGCCGACATCTGTCGTGAACTCCGTGATGATCCGATAGGGGCGCGAAGCCAGCCGGTCGGCACCGAAAACCTTACGAAGCCGCGACATTTCCGCGCGAATGGTCACTGCGTCGAGTTCGCCCTCGTCGAGCAGGACCGCAAGGTGGTCGGAGCTGAGACCCTCCGGGTGTTCGGAAAGCAGAAGGAGAATCTCGGCGTGACGCTGCGAAATCGGGATGCGGTCACCGCCGCGAACCAGCGTCGGCCGGCCGGCACCGAATGTTTCGAGGCGCGGAGCCGTGGCACTGAGTGGGATGGGCGAGTTCAAGAGATGGAATCGCAATTCCGATTCGGCGGCCGCGACAGTTGCACGGATCAGTGACAGCACTTCGGGAACCGCAACCCTGGGACCACCGGTGATGTCGATGGCACCAAGGATTTGCCCAGTGGTGGGATCGTGGACGGGTGCGGCCGAACAACTCCAGTCGTGCACGGTTCGGTTGAAATGCTCGGATCCGAAAATCTGTACGGAGTGATCGAGAGCAAGCGCCGTTCCCGGCGCATTGGTGCCGACACGATCTTCGCTCCAGTCGGCGCCTTCGACGAAGTTCATGGACAACGCCTTGTCCTTGGCCGAGTTGTCACCCTCCACCCAGAGCAGTCGACCGTGTGCGTCACTGATCGCGATCAGTAGTCCGGTCTCGGCAGCATCTTCCACCAGGAGTTTCCGAATCACCGGACGGATCAGTGACATGGGATGCGCGGAGCGATATTTTTCGAGCTCCAACCCTTCGAGCATCTCAGGGTTGCCGACCACATCGGGATTTACCCCCTTGTTGCGGCTACGCATCCAGGACTCGAGTACGACCGAGCGGACATGGGAGTCGTCGGTCAGCCCCTGGCCGGGCACGCCGCGGGCATCGATGAACGACTGATGGGCAGACGAAAGTCGCCGCGCGAGTAACGCGACGTCATCGCCTGGCCTGACCGCCACCCACGGGTTGCCGGGCACAGCCTGTTCACGTGCCATATTTTGCGTTCCTCCGCTCCGTGGACCACTGTAACGCCGATCACAGCCCATAGGCGAGAACGACCATTCGGTATGACTGCCGACCCAGCCTGCTGCCCCTCGCGGTCACTCGTCGCCGAGCAGAATGGCGCTTGCTCGTTCCGCGACCATCACCGCGGTCGCATGCGGGCCGCGGGTCGGGATCGTCGGCAGGATTGACGTGTCAACAATACTGAGTCCTTGCGCGCCGATCACACGGCACCGACCGTCGACGACTGCGAACGGGTCCGCCTCGGCACCCATCACGCAACTACCGGACATATGCAGCGACGTTCCCAGGCGGGATTCGACCCACTCATCGGTGTACTCCACGACGGGGCGATCGATCAACCCCGTCTCGGCGATCGACTCGAGAAGATTCTCGGCGATCTGCATCCCTTCCCGAATGGCAGCTCGATCGTGCGCCGACGCGACATAGTTGTACCGAATACGCGGCGCCCCAGCGGGATCCCCCGATACCAGTTCGATGCTTCCCCGGCTGCGCGGCGCCATCAGGACCACTCCGACGCCGTGGTCCATGCGAGGCGCACCGGGAACCAGGTCTGTGAAAGATGCGGTGTACGGACGGATTTCGATCTCAGCGAGGTTGAGGGCTGTCTCCAGCACCGGAGTCTGCGATCGAATCGTGCGGGGCTTCGAAAAATGGTACGGCAGCAGCACTTCCGGGTGGTCGACGAAGTTCTGTCCGACGCCCGGTCGATCGAGAACGACGGAAACTCCCTGCCCTACAAGTTGTTCCGCTGGACCAACACCGGAATTGAGGAGAATGTGCGGTGTCGCCACCGCGCCCGAACACACGACCACATGGTCGGCACGAATGCGTCGGACATTGCCGTCGTCGAGAACGTCGATGCCGATCGCACGGGTACCCGAGAACGCGATACGAATGACGTTCACTCCGGATTCCACCCGCAGATTCGGCCGGTGCAACGCCGGCATCAGATACCCGATCGCCGTACTGATCCGACGATGATCCGACACGTTCAGTGGCACTCGGCCCACCCCGAACGAGTCCGGCGCATTCTTGTCGACGTCGTCGGGAAAGCCTGCTCCGAGCGCTGCCGCATGAAACTCGCCGCTCAGTGGATGCAGTTGGTCCCACGCTCGACGCTCGACCGGGATCGGTCCGGCGGTCCCGTGGAACTCGCTCTCGAAATCACGATCCGTTTCGGACTTCTTGAAGTACGGCAAGACGTCGTCGTATCGCCATGAACTCGGCCAATTCTCGAAATCAGCACGGGTCGCGCGGGTGAAGTACGCACCGTTGACGGCTCCGGATCCACCGAGTGTCCGCCCCCGCGCAATTGTGGACGCCCGACGCGGCGTCAGTTCGACCGGATAGGTCCACGTGTATTCGCTCGCAGGTCCGACCGGCAGTCGGTACGGATCACCCAGGACGTCCGGGAGTTCGAGCGCCGATCGATATCCGCTTCCCGATTCGAGGAGCATCACCGTGGCGGATGGATCTTCACTGAGCCTGGCTGCGACCACGCAACCACACGTGCCACCACCGACAACCAGGAAATCTGCGTAGTCGGCTTCTGTCACTTGGTGATTCGAGGTTTCAGCGCCGCCCAGTCGCGGGCGTCGAATGCGCCACGCCAGAGTCCGGCTCCATACGCGATGTCGTCGGCTCGTTTGAAGAAGACGTACCGAACCGGTCCCAGCCCGCCTGGCTCACGGTGGCGATACCAGTCCACCAAACCTTCGGTGACTGCTGCAGCGACGGCCAGCCGCCGAATTCGACGGGAGGCGATCACCGCCAGGAGCGTCACGGGCCAGTAGTGACGACACATTGCCGAGGCGAGTTGCCAGAATCCGCCGACAACTCCCTGCGCGGTGAGGATCGCCGCGATCCGGGTGGGTTGACTCAGGCCGGTGAACATCTTTCGCAGCCGGTAAACGGTAAACAGCAAAGCGCCGAGTGCGCCGGCAAGACCGGAACGGGTCAGTGTTGCAGCGGCGATACACGCGAAGAGTGTCGAGAACGACATCGCCATCGGCGGAACCGAACCCTCGTGTCTTGCAGCCAACGGCGCCGCACCCGTGCCGTAGAACGCTCTCCTGGCGAACCACTTGTCGAACTGAACTCGATGATCGTGGGCGACATGCGCAACCGGTTCGTACCTCAGTCGCCAACCTGCAGCCTGCAGTCGCCAGCAGAAATCGACGTCCTCGGCTACTTCGAGACTCTCGTCGAAACCGTTGCATTCGAGTGCCACGTCGCGCCGGACGATCACGGCGGCGCTGGGGACATAGGCGACCGGACTGCCCGACTTCACCGCAGCTTCCTTGCGTCCGAGGTCGAGAGACGATCGCATGTTCTCGTACCGCGCCAGCGCCGTCCCGTACGGATCGAGGGCGACGATGCGGGGTGCAACAAGGGCAACCCCCGGATCGCTGAAGTGGCCCAACATCAACTCGAGCCAACCGGCACGCGGTATGACGTCGGAGTCCAGAAAAGCTACGAAACGTGTTTGGGCCGAACGCAATCCCGAGTTTCTCGCTGCCGAGGGTCCGCGCGCACTCTCGTGCCGGACCACTGTGATGGTGCCGGTGCCCGGGCAGGCGCGACGGGGCTCCACCGGCACTTCCGAACCGTCGTCGACAACGATGACGGTCAGATCCTTGAGGACGGGCAATAGGCGTTCGACGCCGGCCTGGTTGTCCTTGACCGGAATCACGACCGTGACATCGGCAGCGGACGGCGTCGACATCGGACGAGGATTCGCGACACCTGAATCGAGAAGGTGTCGCGCAACCGCAGCGCTCTGCTGATCGACCACCTCGAGGAAGCCGTCACCGATCATCGCCGCAGCCGTCGGCGCCAGCTTGAGCATCCGTGTCGGAGATCCGCCGATGAGTACCCGGCCACCCGAGTACGTGCGCACCTTGGGGTCCAACCGAATGCCGAAGCCGTCGGGGAGTCTTGCTGGTCGCATCAGATGATCGTAAGGGACGTAGCCCGTCGTGCTGCAACTCGTCGCAGCCTCGAAAGCCGTCGCAGGTGGACCGTCCGCCCCCACTCGGTCGTGGTCGTCACCGAAGCCTCCCATCTGGACCAGGCTCCCACCGGGCCAGTCCATCCGTCACGCGTCCTACCAACTCACCGAAGATGTATGCGCCGTCTTCGGCGGTAGCCCCGACTGGATTGCCGAGAACGCCGTTTTGCGACACAGCGACCATACCGCCCGAACGCATTCCTGGCATCAGGTCCGCGATAGGAGACAAATTTCCTGTCTCAGCAAGGCTCATGTGCACCAAATCGGGCGAAAGGTGCAGCAATAGGCTCGTTTCAGTGTGTCCGGCATGAGCGTCGGCACCCGCAACAGCGCACGGCACCCAAGCAGCATCACGCCCCTCATACCGCAGAAGTGCCACCGCTTTGGCCAATGCGGGACCATTTCCGCCGTGGCCGTTGACGAACAGCACCCGCTTCGTCCATCGGAACGCCGACCTTCCGTATTCGACGACGACGGTTTCCATAGCCTCGGCACCGATCGAAATCGTGCCGGCAAACCCTTCGTGTTCGCCGCTCGCCCCGTATTCGATGGCCGGGGCCACGACGACGTCGGGCAGAGCCTGTGCGACTGCTCTCGCGATCCGAGTGTCGGTATCGAGAGGCAGGTGCGGTCCGTGTTGTTCGAAAGAACCGACCGGGACCACGACGGTGAGCGCAGTGCCCTCGAGCGCAGGACTCGGGATGGCAGCAAGGTCACGCGGAGAACTCATCCCCCGATCGTATTGGTGCGGGCCCCTCCCACCGCAACACTGCATGCGGATACACCGGGGCATTGTTGTGCCCCGGCGTATTCGTCAGTTGTCGCGGTTCACGCCGCTGTCGGTGGGCTGTTCCCGCCGATCGGCTGTTGATACGGATCGATCGACATCGGTGGATAGAACACTGTTTTTCGGTCGGGGCCGATCTCGACCCGCCATTCGGTGTGGTGCAGCGTCCGATGATGATGACCGCACAACAAGATCAGATTGTCGAGATCCGTTGGGCCACCATCGTTCCAGTGAACAATATGATGGGCATCGCACCACCCCGACGGTGTCCCGCACCCTGGAAACGCACACCCGCCATCCCGAACCGCCAACGCCCGCCGCTGCGGAACCGTCGCCGTTCTCGCTTCTTTGCCGCAGTCGAGCGGAACCCCGTTCTCATCCAACAAAATCCGCGTGACGGTGCAGTCGCATGCCAACATCCGGGCGGTATCGATACTGATCGGGCCCACCCAATCCGCCCACGCGAAACCCAACTCCTCCGTGGACGGCAACAGGTCCTTCAAGGCTTTGAGGTCCGTCATGTCTTTCGCCGACGCAGTCACCGTGATGTGCGGTTTCACCCCGCCCTCGATCGGACCCAACCCCGCCCGCTCATACCGCCGCAACAATTCGCAGAACCCGTCCGCCCGTCGTAGCGCCGGCGTGCGGGTGTCCTTGACGCCGTCCTTCTCCGGCGTCGGCGCAGACAGGCTCGACAACAACGTGATCAACCGTGCCCCGTTCACAGCATCCAGATCGCCCTTCACCGACACTCGCCCGTACAAGCCTTTCGAGGCGTAGAACTCGTTACGTTCGGAATCCTCACCCACCGGAACGCCGTCCTCGCGTTTTCCGTACTGCTTCTCGATCCGCCGGATCGCTGCCCGCACCGCATCACAATCGGCGATGTTCTTCGACGCCAACCCCAACAGAATCCCGCGGGCCTTGTCCACATCCGCCAGGGTCATGTTCTTCGGCGGATGCTGACAAAACGACGCCACCTGCCGCGCCTTCAACGCATCCACGTCACCGCGATGGAATGCATCCGCGACAACAGGTTCGAGCATCAACAACCGCGCCAACCCGACCAGCAGGCTGCACTCACCGATCTCCAGATTCGTCGAACCATGCAACCACTGCGCGATCGCCCGAAAACCCTTCCCGCCGAGAACCTCACGGGAAAACATCTCCACGATCAACAACACCATCCGCGACTGCAACTCGTGCCGGGCGCGCACCAGATCCAGAACCTCACTCTTGAGGCCCACGCCATCCAGTTGCCACGCTTCCCGACTGTCCATGCTCAAAACATACTTTCGAGAACCAGGGACAAAACGGACGACTATATCGCCAACGCGGCCCGATGCCCCTCGATGACGGCCGCGTGCGAACGCCTCGGAGACAAGGCGTCACCGATGCGAAATTTCTCGAAACAGCTTCCCTGCAAGGTGTTCCACAACTCGTCGACAGGTTCCTGCTGTGTCGCGAAGACCACCCAGTCGACTGCAACTTCCTCGGTCACACCCGTCGGAAGGTGAACCAAGCTCACGAGCGGCGAGGCCCCAGCGCTCACCGAAGTCACCATCAGATCTGTCCGTTGACCGATCGACTTCTCGAACGCTCGGCGGTTCCACCCCTCGAAATCCAGGGTGATGCTCAGGTCCTGCGCGACCACCATGCCGTTGGTCGCGATCGTGACGGCACAGCCTCGATCAGCGAGGAACTCCGCCACCGACGTACCTTGATGGAATCCCAGTTCGTCGTAGACGAGCACCGTTCCACTCGGCAGAATCTTGCCGTCGAGAACGTCTCGAACACCCACCACACGCTCTGATCCACCCGCCCACGCCGGTCGCACAGGCCGCGCTCCGGTTGCAATCACGACCACCTCGGGCGCGCGCTCCTCCACGATCGCGAGATCAGCTCCAGCATCCAACTCGATCGTCACACCGCTTCGGCGACACTCAGATTCGAGATTCCGGACGAGGTCGGCGAGCTCACGGCGAGCCGGTACCACCGAGGCGGTAAGAATCTGTCCCCCAAGTCTTCGTTCACGCTCGAACAGCGTCACCGCATGACCTCGCTGGGCCGCTGTAGCCGCAGCTTGCAGGCCGGCCGGGCCGCCACCGACCACCACCACCGTGCGGCCCCGTCGCCGCGGCATCGGCAGCGGTACCGATTCCCGACCGGCGCGCGGATTTTCGGTGCACCCCAACCAACGTCCCAGACCCATCCGCCCGACGCATTCCTGGTTGCAGGACAGGCAGGTTCGCACCTGTACCGATTGACCAGCACGCGCCTTGTTCACAAAATCCGGATCGGCGATCTGCCCGCGAACTACGCCCACCAGATCGCATACACCGTCCTCGAGTGCAGCTTCGGCTTGCTCCGGCGTCTTGAAACGGCCGACTCCGACGACTGGAAGATCGACGACCTCCCTGATCGCAGACGGGACGAAGTTGGCGTAGCCGGTGGGTACAGCCATCGATGCTTCGACCAGATGCAGTGTTTCCGTGGCCATTCCGACGGTGGTGTTGATGTAGTCGACGTGACCGTCAGCTTCGATGAGTTGGGCGGTGGTTACCGCGTCGGACAGTTCGATGCCACCCCGCGTTCCTTCGTATCCACTCAGGCGCACACCGAGCACACGATCCGGGCCGATGGCCTTACGCAGTACCCCGAGCACTTCGAGAAGGAAACGCGCACGATTCGCCACGCCCCCGCCGTAGCGATCAGTGCGCAGGTTGGTCGAGGGTGCGAGAAACGCGCGCACGATGGACGACTGCGACGCCTGCAATTCCACCCCGTCGAAGCCACCGGCAACGCAGTTGCGCGCAACAAGGGCGAACCCTGCGAGAATCTCGGCGATGTCCGCGTCGTCGACAGCCTTGGGCACCTCGCGGAACAACGGATCCGCAACGGCGCTCGGCGCCAACAGCGGCGATCGCGAATAGGTTCCAGCGCCCTGACCCCCATTGTGGTTGATCTGCGCGAGAATCGACGAACCATGCGCATGAACGGCGTCGGTGATCCGCCGGTATCCCTCGATCGCTTCCGGCCGATAGCCCGCAATCATCTTCTCGTACGGTCGATCCGAAGGATGCGTCGAGTGCTCCTCGGTGATGATCAGACCCGCACCGCCGCGTGCCCGCGCCTCGTAGTAGCTCGCGTGCTGCTCCGTCGGCAACCCGTTCTCCGCGTAATTGGTCAGGTGTGCGGAGAACACGACCCGATTGCGGAGTGTCAGGTTGCCCAGGCGCAGTGGCGCGAAGAGGCGCGGGTACGGCGTCATCAGACCTTGGAGTTTCCTTGATCGAGAGCGATATGACTTGCCGTGACGGTGCGGGAACCGTCACCGGCGAGCCACAGGACGGTATCGGCGATCTCGTCAGGTTCGGCGAAAGCGATGTCCGAGAGGATCGGAGTGAAGTTGGGAAGGTACTGCGGAAACTTTGCAAATACCTCGAGAGCGCCCTGGTCGACCCCCATCGGCGTATTCACTCCGTAAGGATGGATCGAGTTGACCCTGATCTTGTACTCCCCCAGTTCCTTTGCCGCGGCCTGCGTCAGACCGACGAGACCGAACTTGGCGCTCGCGTAGTGCGCCTGTCCGGGCAGCGCCTTGAGTCCGGCCACCGAACTGACCACGATGATCGATCCACCGCGCCCACCCTCGATGATCGCCGGCACCGAGGCCTTGAGGGTTTTCCAGACTCCGGTCAGGTTGATGTCGATCAGGGTTTCCCACTGCTCGTCCGACATTTCCCAAAATCGATTCCAGTTGCAGACCCCGGCGTTGGCGACCACGATGTCGAGACGTCCGAACTGTTCGACGCCGTCCTTGACCACCGCGGTGAGCGCTGCGCCGTCACGGACATCGACCTCCCGGGCGAGGATCTTCCCGCCCTCCGCTTCCACCAGACGTATCGTCTCGGCAAAGTCCTCGGAAGTTGCTGCGTCGTAGGAATTGTCCGACGCCACCGACGCGCATACGTCGACCGCGATGATCGCTGCTCCCTCGCGCGCCATCTTGACCGCGTGCGCACGTCCTTGACCGCGCGCTGCGCCGGTGATGAAAGCAACGCGACCTTCGAGCGAACGAACTGAACCCTGTGTCATGAGATAGCCCTCTCTGCAGAATTGAAACTCGTTCTAGTAGTAAACCCTGCAAAGCGCCCTTCGCGGATGGATTCGAGAACAGTTCTCGGGGCAACCGAGTCGCCCACCTGAATGTCGGCCTCTTCCTTCAGCGTTTCGTTCGGCAGACGAGGCGAGCAGTCGATCACCACTTCGCACTCGAGCTGTGACCGCTCGCCGGTATGGACGTGTTCGACGCAGACGGCCCCTCGAGCGATTTCGGTGACACGTGACGCGAGCACCCTGGTGACCCCGGCCTGCTGGATGCGCGTGTTGGCGCCGACCAGATCCCCACTCGCACCGAGCCTCGAACCGACGATGCTGTCGGGAGTCACAATCGAGACGGAGATGCCATGGGCCGCGAGTGCTTCTGCGAGCGCCACCGCGATCGGTCCACCGAGGGGATCGATCAGCGCGACCGGACCCGGCCCCACGGTGCTCAACTTCTCGAAGGCTTCCGACGCATCCAACCATCGAACCGAATCGTCGACCGGATACGTCGGCGGCCTCGCAGCACTACCGGTGGCAACGACAACAAACTCGCCCCGGCTGCGTGCGTCACCCAGGTCTTGGGCGTCGAGCGCCGCCCCGGTCCGCATCGTCACGCCGCTACGACGGCATTCGTCCTCCAACCACTGCGCGAGGAGTGCGAACCGGCTACGGCCGTCACCTCGCGCAAAAGTTCGGATCATGCCGCCGAACTGCGATGAACTCTCGACGAGTGTGACCGAGTGCCCCGCCACCGCCGAGATCCGTGCAGCTTCCATCCCAGCGGGGCCACCCCCCACGACCAGCACGGCTCCCGGTGTCGAAATCTGCTCTCGCTCATCGGGGTCCACCGTCTCGAAACCCGCGCTCGGATTCCCGACGCACGTCACGACAGGATTGCGAGGATCACGCACGAGGCACGTCTGATTGCAGAGCACACACGGCCGGGGACGATCGCCGCGCGCGGCTTTCACAACCAGGTCCGGGTCTGCGATCTGGGCCCGGGTCATCTCGACGAACTCACCTACTTCCAGCGCCGCGTGAGCGTCGGCGATGTCCACGACGCTCCCCTGCACGACAACAGGAATCGACAGAGCGGCCTTGATCTCACGGCACAGATCGAGGTTGAAGTTCGGCGGGCAGTGAAAATCGGGGCGGTACCGGTCAGACGAATAGAGTCCGCCACGAACGACGACAAGGAGATCGAGGAACGGAGACACTTCACGCGCGATACCGATGGCAAGATCGGGCGTCAGACCCGCCCATGGAGCTTCCTCGTCACAGGACAACCGCAGGGAGACAACGTGATCCGACCCGACTTCCTCGCGCACTGCCGAGATGACCTCGCGAACAAGAGCAACGCGATCGCTACCGTATCGGTCTGGCCGAGTGTTGGTCAGACCCGAAAGGAATTGTCGCAGAATGCTTCGAGGACCGGCATCGAGTTCCACTCCGTCCATTCCCGAAGCGACGGCCAGCGCCGACGCCTCACGGAAGCCGACTATCAGCTGGTCGATTTCCGGCTGCCCCATTGCCATCGGCAACTCACGCGTCGCCGGGTCGGCCACTCTTGACGGTCCCCACAGCACCGACTGGGAGTATGCGCTCGATCCCTGCATGCCGGTATGACCGAGCCCGGCCAGAACCAGCGTTCCGTACGGAGCACATGCAGCCGCGATCGACCGCCACCCCGGGCCACATTGCGACGCCAACGGCGCCCGCTCGTACGGCCAGTCGTTCTCCGATACCGAGGCCACTTCGGTGACGACGATCCCGGTTCCGCCCTCGGCGCGGCGCTGGTAGTACGCACGGTGCCGATCGGAAAGCGAGCGTCCCACAGCAAGATTGGTCTCGTGCGGACCGAAAACAACCCTGGACCGGACGAGGCGTCCGGCCAGGGTCGTGTGTTCGTCGAGTGTCAACTCACAGCTCTATCGGAGCCGTAATCTCAGCTGGCACCCAATGTGCGTGTGAAGCCTTCCGGAATCACCAGGTCCGCCGGGCTCAGTTCGGTGATGGACGAGTGGCCGAGGCCCATCAGCCCCGAGTCGATGCCCATCCGCATGAGGTCGAGCACGTTCTCGACACCGGCCTGGCCGTTGGCCGAGAGGCCCCACAGGTAGGCGCGCCCGAGCATGACGGCCTTGGCTCCGAGTGCGAGCGCCTTGACGACGTCGCCGCCGCGTCGAATGCCGCCGTCGAGAACAACTTCCACCTGATCGCCCACGGCCTCGGCAATGCCCGGGAGCACACGGATCGGCGCCGGGGTGCCGTCGAGGTTGTTACCACCGTGGTTGGAGACCGAGATAGCGGAGACACCGGCGTCGACAGCTCGCTTGGCGTCGTCGATGCGCATGATGCCCTTGAGCATGAACGGTCCACCCCACTGCTCACGAAGCCAGGCGATGTCTTCCCACGTCGGAAGCGGAGTCTGCATCCACTCGCCGTATGCGCCGAAGAACGTCGGCGCAGGCAGGCCGGGAGCCGCGAGGTTGGGGGTGGTCAGGTCCGGGATCTTGCCGGTCTTGGCGAACTCGAGCAACCACTTCGGGCGCATGATTCCCTCGGGTGCGAACTGGAACATCGCCTTGAGGTCCATCTTTTCGGGGATGGACGGGCTGCCCCAGTCGCGACCGTACGAGAAGGACCAGTCGGTGGTGATGATCAGGCCCTTGGCACCGGCAGCGCGAGCGCGCTCCATACGCTGCAGGAGCACGTCGCGGCTGCCGACCCAATACATCTGGAAGAAGACCTGCGGGTTGGCCGCGGCAACTTCTTCGATGGACTTGCTGGCAAAAGAACTCAGTCCGATGGCTGTTCCCCGTGCTGCAGCCGCACGGGCTACCGCTACTTCACCGTCGGGGTGCACTGCCTGCACACCGGTCGGTGAAATCATGACGGGCAACGAAATGTCCTGGCCCATAATGGTGGTGGACATCTCGCGCTTGTCCGACAGCCCGGCAGCGTGGGGAGCGAAACCCAATTCGCTGAATGCCGCGACGTTGTCGTCGACCGTCAGCCCTTTCTCGGATCCCGCTACCAACGCCGCGTACACGGACTTGGGCAACCTCTTCTTCGCACGGCGCTGTGCTTCTGCCACCGTCTCGAAGAAAGCATTCTTAGCCATTGAACTGACCTCTCTGGGGTGCAGCTTTCGCCGCACTGTCGGTATCGCGCAGTAGTTACTGCATTCCCGCAAGCGGGTTTTCGTCACAAATCTTGGCGGGCGGACGCATCATCAGTGTCAGTGGCACCGATGCACGTGGGGTCTTACGTTGACCGGAACGGGAGTGGTCGACACTGGACTTCGGGACCTCTCCCGCCGACGCCAGTGCCATTTCACCGTTGCCGATGACGCACTCGGGGTCAGGTCCGTCCATCGGCAGTCCGGTGAAGAACTTGGCCGCCATGCAGCCGCCGCGGCAGGAGTCGTAGTGGTTGCACTTGCTGCAGGCGCCACCGGTTTGGGGCGAGCGCAGCTCCTCGAACAGGTCCGAGTGCTGCCAGACTTCCTGGAATCCACCGTCTTTCACGATGTTTCCGGCGAGGAACTGCTCGTGAATCGCGAAGGGGCATGCGTACACGTCACCGACCGGGTCGATCAGGCACACGACGCGGCCCGCGCCACAGAGATTGAGACCGGGCAGTGCATCGCCGAAGGCGGAGAGGTGGAAGAACGAGTCGCCCGTCAGGACGCCTTCGCCATTGGCGACCAGCCAGTTGTAGAGCTCACGCTGCTGCTCCGGACGCGGGTGCAGGTCGTCCCACACGTCGGCGCCGCGGCCCGAAGGACGCAGTCGAGTGATGCGCAGGGTCGCGTCGTACTTGTCCGCGAGAGCCTTGAACTCGTCGAGCTGACTGACGTTGTGCCGCGTGACGACCACCGAAATCTTGGCGTCCTTGAAGCCGGCTTCCTTCAGGTTCGCGAGAGCGCGCTCGGCCATCGCGAACGAACCAGGCCCGCGCACAGCGTCATTGACCTCAGCGGTGGCACCGTCGATGGAAATCTGCACGTCGACGTAGTCACTGGCTGCGAGGCGCGCCGCGACCTTCTTGTCGATCTTCACGCCGTTGGTGGAGAACTTCACACCAACCTGGTGGTCGGTCGCGTAGTCGACGAGCTCCCAGAAGTCGGAGCGTACCGTCGGCTCGCCGCCACCGATGTTGACGTAGAAAACCTGCATACGCTGCAGCTCGTCGATGATGGACTTGCACTGTTCGGTGCTCAGCTCGTTGGGGTCACGACGACCCGACGACGAAAGGCAGTGCACGCAGGACAGGTTGCAGGCGTAGGTGAGTTCCCACGTCAGGCAGATGGGGGCGTCGAGTCCGAGTTCGAACTGATCGACGAGGCGACCCACCTTGGCGGGCGGGGAGGGCTGTTCAAGAACTGAGGTCATGGCTGTGTCCTCGCGAAGAAATGAAGCGGGCGAACGTGCGGAAGGGCTGTTCCGCACGTGGGGGCGAGCGTCTGGCTCAGACAGGCACGATCATGTGCGAGTCGGCGAGAGTGCTCAGCGCGCGGGCATATTGGGGAGCCGCGTCATCTTCGATGCCTTGCGCACGTAGTGCGGACCGGACATCAGGATGGTCTGGCAACGCCTTGACCACCGCAACGATGGTCGTGTTCTTCAGGAACGACAGCTTGCGTGTTCCGAAGTGGTAGAGCAACGCCCCGAAAGGTTCGGGGCGAAGCGCTACCTGCGGGTGGAGTTTCCACCCCGCATCGAGATCCAAAGCAGACACGGTCAGTACACGCCGCACATGCCGTCGATGGAAACTTCCTCCACGAGGGACTCCTCGACGAGGTCGTTCTCAAGCGCCTTGTTGTCACGATCTGACATGGATTCCTCCTGCGGTCGCACTCCGTCTGGAAGTCTGTAGATCAGACTTCCAACCTGGGAGTTGGTGGTCACTAGTGGGACTTCACTGTGACTCGGTTCACCACTGTAATGGCATCGAGTGCAGAATGACACACATGGAGCGAAAAAAGTATGCGTAGCCGCAAGAAACCGTCCGCTCGGATAGGTCGTCGCCCCTCCACAACGAAGGAGGGAATCAGCACGATCGGGATCGAACTGTTCTCGACAGTCGGCTTCAACGAGGTGAGCGTCGACCAGATAGCCGACGCCGCCGGCATCGCGCGTCGGACCTTCTTTCGCTACTTCCCGTCCAAGAACGCCGTCCCCTGGGGAGACTTCGACGGACATCTCGACGAGATGCGCGAGCACCTGGATTCACTGCCCGCTGATATTCCGTTGGTCGACGCACTCGAATCCGCATTGTTGACGTTCAACACCTTCCCACCGGAAGAGACTGCGGTACATCGCAAACGGATGGAATTGATCCTCGAAGTTCCGACGCTTCAGGCATACTCTGTGGTGATGTACGAAGGTTGGCGGCAGGTGGTCGCCGACTACGTCGCACGCCGAATGAATCTCGAGCCGACCGATCACGGCCCACGCACGGTCGGCTATCTTCTGCTCGGGGTCGCGATGTCGGCGTACGAGCAGTGGCTCACCGACGATTCACTCGAGCTACCGGAACTCTTGAAAACAGGTACGCAGTCCCTGCGGACCGGTATCAGCACCTGAGAAAGCATCACCACCTGAGAAAGGCGATCATGTCCACCATCACGAACGAACCCGTCCTGGATTCCCTGGCGCCGTCGACGCCGGGCTTGTGGTCGTTCGGACATGTCACCGTCGAACGCGTCGAGTCCGGTCCGATCTCGCTCGATCGCCGAGGCGGTCGCCTCCACGTCAGGCACTCCCTCACTCCCGCCGATCTGAGTGAGCGACTCGTCGCCGGAGTCACCTCGTCGATCCAGGACGCGGAGTTCGGTCAGGACGAATTCGAGTTGACGATGGTCGGCCTGGTTCGCTCCACCGTGGACGGCGCTCTCGAATCCTGGACCACCTACTACCGGAACTCACTTGCCGAACTACTGGACGGCACTGCAGATTTCGCGCCGATTCACGACAAAGCCGAAGAGCTGGTCCGCGGTTCCGTGCTCGATCTGGGTTCCTGCTTCGGTTTCCTGCCCCTGCGGCTCGCGCGCGCCGGAATGGACGTGACCGCCACGGACATCCTGCCCGGAACGATGATCCTGCTCGACGCGGTTGCCCCCGAACTCGGCATCACGATCGACACGGTGATCTGCGACGCGGGTGAAGTACCGGCACCGGACAACAGCGCCGACACCGTCACCGCGATTCATCTCCTCGAACACGTCGACGACGCAGTCGGCGAGGCCGTGATCGCGCAAGCACTCCGGATCGCGCGTCAACGGGTCGTCCTTGCCGTCCCCTTCGAAGACGAAGCCACCGCGTGCCACGGCCACATCCGCACTTTCGATCTCGAGTCACTGCGTGCGGTCGGCAGGCAGAGCCGTGTGCCGTTCGAGGTATTCGAGCATCACGGCGGCTGGTTGGTGCTGGACGCATCGGCCGCCTGAAAAGAACTACCCTTCTTTCAGCGTATGGGCGACAAGCGCATTCGCGTGCCCATGACCCATACCGTGCTCCGACTTCAACCAGTTGACCAATTCCATGTGCTTCGTGAGGTCTGAGCTTCTGATCAGCTCTTGCCATTCACCGATCGGCCGACCGTACTTCTTCTCGATCGACGGAAAATACGACGCCGGGCCTTTCACGGGTTCAGTCATGACCGGAATCTACCTCCACCGCCCGACAATATTCGCGCACCGGCGGCGCCCGCATGTCCGCACCTGCGGAATCGCTGGGTAGATACGCGACCATCGCATTATGGTCGAAGAACACCCACCCGAGAGCACAGGAGTTCAGCGATGCGACTGTCCACACGAAATCAACTCACCGGCACCATAACCGAGGTCAACCTCGGCACCGTCATGGCGACGGTCAAGGTGAAGTTGGACGGCGGGAATCAGATTGTGACCTCGTCGATCACCCGCGATGCCGCACTGGATCTCGATCTTGAACCAGGCCAAGCCGCAACGGTATTCGTGAAGTCCACCGAGGTGACGATCGGCGTCGAGTAACTGGCGAGCGATGTGATCAGGGCCGGGTGAGATGCGTGGTCATCGTGTAGTCCTTGCTCGGCCCCGTCACGGTCCAGACGACAGTCCAGGTCGATCGATCTCCGGCAGTGACGTCGATTCGCCCGCGGTAGGTATCCGCACCGCACAGGTGCTCGACTTCCTCCCCCGGCGCCCAGTCGTGGAACTCTCTGCCGTCTTCGAATGTCACGGCCCACTCGAGGCCGCGCTCGGCAACGAACAGAGTTCGGAACACGGGTAATTCCAGGTCGCCGTCACGCAGCGTGCCGCTCTCGTACCAGCGCATCCGACCGTCACCGGCGTCGGAGATAGTGGTCTCGCCGAATACATGCTTGGTGGAACCAGAAAGGCGGTCGACGATGTCCCGCTCGAAGTGCCACTTTCCTACCAGCGCCCTCGGCTCGATTTTCGCGTCGTCGACCATGTGGCGATTCTAGTGACCCTGCATTGCCCGACGACACCGGAGACCGACTCGAACACACTGCGAGAGTATGTTCCGAGTACACCCGGAACACGCAGGAGATTTTCACAACCATGAACGATTCGGCCGCCCTTCACAAACGCGCAGTGTTCGCCGAGGATCTCGAGATCGGCCAAGTGATCCCATTGGGTTCGTATTCGGTGACCGAAGAGGAAATCGTCGAGTTCGCAACTCAGTGGGATCCCCAGTGGTTTCACGTCGACAAGGAAGCCGCCGAGTCCGGCGTCTTCGGCGGGTTGATCGCCAGCGGGCTGCACACCCTGTCGATCTGCCAGAAGTTGGTGGTCGCCAGTCTCTACGACCAGTGGAACGTGATCGCCGGGAAAACCATGCGCGACGTGAGCTTCCTCCGTCCGCTTCGCCCCGGTGACACCCTGAGCGGAAAGGTCACCGTCGACAACGTCGTGTTCGACAATCGCGCGCGAGGATTGGTGACCATCACAGCGAAATTGGTCGATGCACACGGCAATCGCGTTCTCGACGTGGTCACTGACGCCTACCTGCACTGCCGCTCGACTCGCGGACAGTGAATTATCGGTAAATTCCGCACCACCCTGTTCGAATTGCCGTACTTTCAGTGACGTTGCGACGCAACAATACCCATCCCTGCAATCAGGAGTTCCTCACACATGAGCAGCCTCGGCGAGATCAATCCTCTCGGCATTCTTCAGATCCTCATCTACATGCTCTTCGGTGGGTCGTCCAGCACTCCCGAATAGACCCTAGCTTGCCATAGCCATAGTCAGCATCTAGGGTGCTGACTATGGCAATTACTAGTCAGGCATCAGTGGCGGCCGCGCCGTCGACCGACGCAGCGCGTCATCACACCGAATTCGACTCCAGTTGGCGGAGTTTCGACGGCATCCAGGGCGGACTCGCAATTGCACGGATGCTGCGGGTGGCGGCCGACGCGTCCGGAGCCGAACCGCTGGCAGTCACGGCGCATCTGGACCGCCCCGTTCCTCCTGGGCCGGCCGAGTTGACTGTCGGCGAGATGCGGGGCGGGCGGACCGTCAGTTGCCACGTCACGCTGACCGGTTCGGGATCCGCTCTCGTTCGGTTGGCCCGCGACATAGGAGCTACAACAATGTCCGCCCCTGTCGCCGAACCGGCTCCGGCCGACCCGTCAACCCTGCCGCCGCTGGAGATCCCGGTGGATTTTGTGCCGTTCGCCCAGCACCTCGACATCCGGCCGATCAATTCCGCGAGGCCGTTCGCCGGTGGCGACTCCCCTGAATTCGACGTCTGGATCCGCCTGCTCACAGACCTCGATTTCACGGCCCAAGAGCGCGCCGCGGTCCTTCTCGACGCGCTTCCGCCCGGACTGTTCGCGACACTGACGATGCCCGTGGCCATACCGACCATCGAGTTCACCGCGCATTTCACCCCGGAGCACCTCACGGCAGATCCCCGAACGCTGTCACCGTGGTATCGCCTACGCCACGGGACTGCCTGGGCGACGGACACTCTCTGTGTTGACGAATCCGAACTATTCGACTCGACCGGACGACTTGCTGCTCGGGCTCGCCAGCTTCGTCGAATTCTGAGTTGAGTTTCAGCTCTCCTACACCTGGAGGTCGCGACGACGGAACGCAACAAGCGATGCTGTCGAAAGCACCACTGCCACAACGATCATTGCCAGCAGTGGCAGAACTGTCACCGGCTCGGCAGGGGCACCCGGCACGTGAGTGTAGGGCGACAGATCCAGCACTACCTGCGGAAGCTTCAGCAACGTGCCGAGTTGCCCGAGCACGATGCATGCCGCCAAGATTCCCCAGGAGAGCGCCGACGCGTACGTCGGAAACAGTCCGAAAGCCAACGACACCAACCCCACGACTACGAGCACCGCAGGCAGATAGGCCAACGCGGCGCCAGTCATACGAAGTGTGTTGCCGCCGATGTCGTCCGTGACGAGCCCGAAGGCAAAACCGGTGAAGGCACCCATCAAGACGTGCGCGAGGATCACGCCGCCCACAACCACACCCAGGTGGGAAAGCATCCACCTCCACCGCGACAAAGACGTTGCCAGCAACGGTTCGAGCCGTCCCGATGTTTCCTCGCCCCGCATCCGGAGAAGACTCTGGACCGAATACGCCGCGATGACTATCGACGTGAGCCCCAGAGCAGTGGCCAAGTAGGAATCCACCAGATCCGATCCGCCGCCGCCAAGTTTCTCGAACATCTCCGCGGTCTGCTGCGACGATCCCACCATCGCGTCGATCTCGTTGCCCACAGCGCCGTACGCGAACCCGAGTATGACAACGGCAAAGATCCACCAGAACATCGTCATTCGCTGCATGCGCCACGCCAGGCCCCAGGCCGACGGTAGCCACGATGCCGCGACTGGCGGGCCGGGTCGGGGCTGAACGAGTCCCGCTCCCTGATCGCGATGGCCGATGAGAACAAAAGCCACCACCACGTGCACAGCCGCAAATCCGAGCAGCAACAACAGGATCCACCAGGCGTCGTCGTCGAAGGGCCGGATCTGTTGTGCCCATCCGATCGGCGAGAGCCACGACAACCAGCCACTGACCACGCGAGTTCCGACGTCGACGACCGTACTGTTCACGTCGCCGATCGCGCGCAGCATGAAGGCAACGCCGATCGCGGCACCCGCCAGGCCGTTGGCCGTACGAGCACCGTCGGTGATCTGCGCCGTCACGGCTGCCACTCCGGCAAACGCGATTCCGGTCCCACCTATCGAGGCACCCAACGCGAACGAACCGACGACAGGCAAACCGACGGCGATCGATCCCAGTGCAATTCCCAGTGCAAGAACGACGTTCGCACCGACCGTTACGATCAGTGCGGAGGTCAGGAGCGCTCGTCGACCTACCACCGCTGCACCGATCATCTCGGCTCGGCCGGTCTCCTCGTTCTGTCGCGTATGGCGAACCACCGCAAGGGTGCTCATCAATGCGGCCACCAACGCGAACACGAGCACCGACTGACTGGCGACTATCGCGCCCTGCGAATCACCGGACACGATCCCGTTGGTCGCCAGCGCGACCGGCGATACCGCGGAACTGACTGCGATGTTTCGTAATTCCTCGGGTGTCGAGTACAGCCCGGTCACACTGGCGACAACCAGCAGCATGAACAAGACGATGGAGATAACCCACACGGAGAGCTGAATTCGGTCCCGCCGCAAAGCCAGCCGAACCAGTCGGCGTGTGCCGGTGAATTGACTTGCCGAGGCCGGTACCGGTGGAGCGGCCTCGACAACAACGGTCACGGCCGTACTCCGGTCTCGGCTCGCAGGTGTACCGAAGTCTCCCTAGCCCGTTCGTCACCGTAATGCCGCAAGAAAAGTTCTTCGAGAGTCGGCGGAGTGGAAGTGAGCGCCACGATTCCGAATCCGACCAAGTACGTCATGAGTGGTCCGAGTTGCGCGCTGTCGACTTCGCAGGTGACGTGGTTACCGTCGATCACCGCGTCGTGGACACCGCCGAGTCCGTCGAGTCCACCGATCGGACGCTGCGTCTCCGCCGCGACGGACGTGCGCGTGAGATGCCTGAGTTCGGACAGTGTTCCCTCTTCCACCGTCCGCCCGTCGCGGATGATGCTCACACGATCGCACAGCGCTTCGACCTCGGCGAGGATATGGCTCGACAGCAGTACCGTCTTTCCGGCGTGAGCCACCTCCTCGACGCAGTCCTGGAATACCGCCTCCATCAACGGGTCGAGCCCCGATGTGGGTTCGTCGAGGACGTAAAGGTCGACGTCGGACGAGAACGCGGCCACGAGTGCAACCTTCTGCCGGTTACCTTTCGAGTACGTGCGCGCCTTCTTGGTCGGGTCCAATTCGAAGCGATCGAGCAACTCGCTGCGGCGTTTTCGGTCCAGGCCACCGCGCAGGCCCGCCAACAGATCGATAGCCTCACCGCCGGTGAGGTTGGGCCACAGATTCACGTCGCCAGGCACATAGGCGAGACGTCGATGCAAAGTGACAGCGTCTCGCCACGGATCGCCGCCGAGAACGGTTGCGTCTCCGGAGTCCGAGCGGAGCAGGCCGAGGAGCACCCGAATAGTGGTGGACTTTCCGGAACCGTTCGGCCCCAGGAATCCGTGCACTTCACCCGTCGAGACGTCGAGGTCGAGGCCGTCCAGCGCGCGGGTGGTACCGAAGGTCTTGACGAGGCTTTTCACTGAAATTGCCGCACCCATGAATTTGACCGTACGCCGATTTCACAAATGTGTGAAGATAGAAAAGACGGAAAGATCGAAGGGTTCCGATGACCGACACCAGCCACACCGTTGCACCGGACGAGAGCCGACACTATGTCGAGCGACTCTCACTCGTACTGAGCAACATGGGTTTTCCGCCGATGCCCGCCCGCGTCTGGGCCGCGTTGATGACCAGCGAGGCACCCTCGTCCACGCCAGGAGATCTCGGATCTCGGTTGGGAGTGAGCCCCGCCGCCATTTCCGGAGCCGTCAGATACCTCCAGCAAGTCGGATTGATCGAGCGTGTGGCCGTCCCCGGATCGCGGCGTCAGCACTACTGCGTCAGCATCGACATGTGGGCCGACGCGTTTGTCACGAAACAGTCCTCGCTCTACCAGGTCTCGGCAGTTGCGGACGAGGGCATACGAGTCCTCGGTGAAGGAACAACAGCCGGCGATCGAATGGCAGATCTGCGCGACTTCTTCGACTTCATGGCCGCGGAAATGCCGCGAATGCTCGCGGACTGGCGCTCCCGGCGAAAAGACCGGACACCTGGCAGGTAACTTCAGGTTTACCCGCAATTTCGGCGGGGTACCTCAATTCTCGTTCCAGCATGGTCAGGTGCGGTGTAATCGAGGAGTTGCTGATGAAGCTGTCGATCAGGGGCGCGAACACTTCACCGACTCCACCCTTCGCGCGTACCGCTTCACCCGAAACCTGTGAACGATCGATTTCCCTGAATCGCACCGCCGCCGAGGCATTCGCCGGTGATCACCATGCACTGTCGAAACTACTGGCCCGGTTGCACCCTCGCGTCGTTCTCTACTATCGCGCCAGACTCCTCGGGACGCCCGTCGCGACGTTCGCCGACGATCTCGCCCACCAATGCACCCTGGACGTCGTCACACGAATGTCCGACACGATCTCGGCCGACACACGCATCGAGACCTTCGCGTACGAGTTGGCCTCTCGACGAATTGCGTCAATTCCCCAGTCACGCAACATCGACGGACAATTCAAACGCCCGCGCCGCCTGACCGACGACCAACGTGAGGTTCTGGTACTACGAATCGCAGTGGGTCTGACTGCCGAGATGACCGCATCGACTCTGTGCACAACTCGTTCGAGCGTGCTCCTCCTACAGCATCAAGCGCTGCGCGCCTGGACGGTCTCCGAGCAGAGCTAGATCAGACCTTGCTTACTCGCGGCGTAGACGGCCTCTGCTCGACGGCTCACCTCGAGTTTGCGCATGATGTTGCTGACGTGAAACTTGACGGTGGTCGGTGAGATGAACAATCTCTCACCGATTTTGATGTTGGACAAGCCGTTTGCGAGGAGTCTGAGCACTTCGAGTTCGCGATCGGTCAATCGTTCTTTCGACGACGACTGCCCGTTGAGCGATCGCACGACAGCTGACGCGCTGCGCGAATCGAACGCACTCTCACCCCGCGAGACCGCCCTGATCGCACGCACCAATTCGGTGGTGTCGACGTCTTTGACGACATAGCCGCGAGCACCCGCGTGCACCGCTCGCACCACCAGTTGATCGTCGAGAAACGTGGTGAGAACCAACAGTCCGAGGCCGGGATGCGCCGAGGACAGCTGGCCACACAGGGTCAGTCCCTCGTAGTCGGAACTGGCGGAGAGTTTGAGATCCATCAGGACGATGTCCGGGCCGACCTTGTCGACCACGGCGAGTGCCTCGGCGAGGGACGAAGCCTCCCCCACGATCTCGAGATCGCTTTCGCGCTCGAGAACCGAGCGGAGCCCTTGCCGCAGAATTGCATGGTCGTCGACCAGGACGATTCGAACCAATCCCTGAACCGGCGATGCTCCGCGGGTGATGACGGGACGCGCAGTGGTCATGATTCCTCGCTCTCGATTTCAGTGGTGGAGCAAAGGTTTTCCATGCCCGAGTCGAACGGCAGTGGTAGTCGCACGAGAATCTGAATCCCACCGATCCGCGCGCGCCGTACTTCGAGCGCACCACCCAACTCGAGTGTTCGCGCCTGCATGTTCGCGAGACCGCGATGGCGGCCGTCGACGTCGTTGGTGGCTGCGAGTTTGAGGATCAGACGCATTCGCGCAGGGTCGCCGTCACCGTCGTCGGAGACCGACAGCAACACGGAGTCCGCCCGATAGGTCAGACGAAGCACCGCCCGATTCGCGTGAGCATGGACCGCTGCATTGAAGAGAGCTTCCCCCGCGATCCGGAGAAGAGCGTGTTCGGCATCGCCCGGAAGTTCGGTCGGGGTACCGCCGACGCGAACGCTCACCGCCAACTCGTCCGGCATGTGAACCACGCCGAGTTGCTCGAGCATCTCGGGCAACGACGTCCGGTCCGCGTCCGACGAATGATTGAGCGCATAGATCGCCGAACGAAGCTGCTCGACCGCCCTCCTGGTCAAATCCTTTGCCAAGTCCAGTCTTTCACTGCGTTCAGCCTCCGGGATGTCGCTCCGGCAGACCTCGATCTGCATGCCCGCCGACAACACCGCCTGTGTCACACTGTCGTGCAGTTCGCGGGCGATCCGGTGACGTTCGTCGTCGACCACTTGGTGCCGGTGCGCCACTCCGAGTTGACGCTGAGTGGACTCCAATTCGCTGTTGCGCACCGCAAGGTCGGCTGCAGTACGATTGGCCTCCGCATACGCATCTTCGGCACGCTCGAGCAGTAGTTGTCCGCGCTGATAGAGCGCCGAATTCTGCAGAGCCACAGCAGTCTGGCTGGCCAGAATGCTGAGCACGGCTCCGTCCGTCGTGTCGAGGGTTCGGTTGGCCGGCGTCCAGGCTGCAAAGGCACCTACCACGCCGCCACCGAGCACGATCGGCACAAACGCGTAGTGCGCGTCGATCACCGAGTTGGATTCGATTCTTCCGTACCGGATGTCGTCGAGGCATTCGACGACATCCTCCGGAAGTGGCGGCCCCTCGACGTTGTCGACCAGAAAAGGGGTGGCGTCCGGGCCGAGAACCAGTCGCCGTGGTCCGGCGTCGGGCAAAGTTCCGTCAGCCAAGGCGAAGACAATCCAGTTGGCACTCAGATGCGCACGGGCAGCTTCCGCGACCGCGCAGACGAGGGTTTCCGGCCCCTCGACGGTGCGCACCAAAGCCCGCGAGATCAACTCCAAGGCATGCACGACGCGTTCGAGGCGCTCGGCCGCACCGCGATACTGCGGGTAGAACGAACTCTTACCCGATCGTAATCCGGTGAGCCGGGACAGGTCCGCGGTCATCGCCTGCACCAATTCACAGCGGCCCTCTTCACAGCGTCCATCTTCACAGCGTCCATCTTCACAAGGCACCTCGGAACAGCGCCACCATCTGTTCCTGCGTCGCTTCCCTGGGATTGGTGGACATGCAGGCGTCGAGCAACGCGAAGCTGGCGAGCCTACTCAGGTCTTCCTCGCGAACACCCAACTCCCCCAGCCCCTTCGGCACACCGACCTCCCGTGCGAGACGTTCGACACGGTCGGCCACTGCCAGCGCTGCTTCCTCCGGGGTGCCGCGTTGCTCGGGAAGCCTCAGTGCCGCAGCGATGGCGACAAAGGGGGCGGCGTCCGTGGTGGAATTGAACCGGATGACGTGGGGCAAGAGAATTCCGTTGATGACGCCGTGCGGAAGGTCGAGCATGCCGCCCACCTGATGACTCATGGCGTGCGCGGCTCCGAGTATCGCGTTGGTGAACGCCAACCCGGCCTCGAGGCTCGCCTGCGCCATCACCGATCGAGCTTCCATCTCCATCGGGTCCTGGATCGTGTGCACCAGATTCTCGGTCACTAGGCCGACAGCGCGGAGCGCGTGATGATCGGTCAACGGATTGTGCGCCAGTGAGACGAAGGCTTCGATTCCGTGCGTCAGTGCGTCCAATCCTGTTGCCGCATTGAGCCACTCGGGCATCGTCGTGAGCAACCGCGGATCGATGACCGTCACATCTGGCACCAGCGCCCGGCCGATGATGGTGATCTTGGTGCCGCGGGTCGTGTCCGTAACGATGCAGAACTGCGACACGTCCGCGCCCGTGCCGGACGTGGTGGGAACCATCACCAACGGCGGGATCGGTTTGGTCGCCTGATCTACCCCCTCGTAGTCGAGTATGTTGCCACCGTTGGCAGCGAGGACGGCTACACCCTTAGCCGCGTCGATGACGGAACCGCCGCCGAGCGCGATGATGACGTCACACTCACCTTCCTGGTACACCTCGAAACCGGCCGCGATCTCGAAGTCCTTGGGATTGGGCGTCAGCCCTGACCACACCGTCGCCGTCAATCCCTGCTCCGTGAGATGGTCTTCGAGTTCGCTGACCCATCCCGCGTCGATCAGACCGGGATCGGTGACCAGGAATGGTCGGAACCCGCCGAACCTCAGAGTCGCGTGTGCTGCCTCGACCAGGGAACCGATACCGAAGACGATCTCGGGGGCGTGAAATTTGACCAGTCGAGCAGCAGTGCCGCGGCGATGAACACCGTGGTTCACAGCATCCGGGTATGCCACGGACACGACCCCACTCTCCTCTCGCTGCTCTGAGATCTCCGGTCGGGATTTCGCATCCGTCGCTCTCAGCGCATCAACTCCCACGTGCACAAACTGGTGTGATCCACCTTACAATCGCTGGCCCCGAGCCTACGCGGACAGCAGTCGGGGCACACCCACCGAAGGAGAGGCGCTTACCTACCCGTTCGGGCAGGTAAGGCGTCTCGGGAAAATGAATGGCGCGGCGAGAAGGTCCCGCTGTACTTTCGGTTGCGGCCAGAGTGGCCCGTAGAACCGATTCAGAAGGTGTTTATGACCCAGCCCGCGCCGAGCGCGCCTCCCGCCCCTGCACTGCCGGCAACCTCGAGGGTCACATGCTGATCCTCGAAACGTCGGACTGACAGCCGCGAGGCCCCCTCGGCCTGCTCCTACTGCTTTGTTCACTCAGCTAGGAGTTCTCCAGTGCCTCAATCACACAATTCCATCTCGAAAACCGACACCTTCTCGTGCATTCAGTGCGGACTCACAGTCATGACGTACGGCCCCGATGGTGATCGCCGAAACCACTGCCCCAGTTGCCTGCATTCCCGACACCTGTTCGACCAGGTGGAAGGTGGACCGTCGGACTGCGGAATGCGGATGGCTCCCATTTCGATCGCAGTACTGCGCAGTGGCGATTGGATGATCATCCACCGCTGCGCACAGTGCCTCGAGCTCACCTCCAACCCCGTCAGCCGAGACGACAACCAGTTGTTGTTGATGAGAATGGCAGTGCGACCGCTCGCGCAACCGCCCTTCCCGCTCGAAGCCTTCGGCGACTTGTGAGGGGGAATCAGATGCCACGTAGGAATCCCAGCACCCGCGCGCGGCGGGCACCGCAACGGGCCAAGCACGTACTGCACGGAATCGGCGGAGAACAAGGATCGAGCTTCCGTTGTCTCACATGCCGTTTGGACATCTCCACTGCGGCGCCGGGTACCGCTCATCGGAACCACTGCCCGAACTGTCTGGCCAGCCGCCACGTGGACGGTCGCGTTCCGGGCGACCGAGCACAACAGTGCCGAGGTGCCATGGCGGCGCTGTGCCTGTCGGTCCGTCAAGACGGTGAATGGATGCTCGTTCACCAGTGTGTCGAGTGCAATACGTTGAAAGTCAACAGGATTGCCGGCGACGACAACGTCTTGGTCCTGCTGCGCTTGGCGCTACGTCCGTTGGCAGACCCCCGCCTGCGCTCGCGCGCGTTGCTAGCGCTCTGATGATTCGTCCGGTGTACTCGCGCGGTTCTGCGCACGATTACACCGGACGAAGACCACGAACACGATCCCGGCGAGCAAGCCGACCACAGTCGGTCCGAGGACCAGTCCCGAGTACAACCACGGGGCAGGTTCTGCCGGAAAGAGGTCCATGAATATGGGTCCGGTGTATGTCGGTTCGGAAAACGGCTCCCGATAGGATCCTCCGGTGAGAATGTGCGGTGACGCCAACGACTTCCACCACCACTGAAACACGCCGAGCGCCACAACCCCACACACGGCGCCGAGCACTGTCAGCGCCGCGATCGGTCGCCAGATCGATCCCCTGATTTCGGACATGAGATCAAACTAGTTCACGACAGATCGCGCAGTGACATCGGTGAAGTGCACTGACATCAGCGAAGTGCGTGCCCCAGCTCGGCGGCCTTTGCCATCAGTTGCGCGGCATCTCGGGCAACAACAACCTCGTCGCAGATCTCCGAATACTCCGGCATCGCGCACGATGCCTGGTTCCAGTAACGCTGTGGTTCAGGCGTGATCCAGGCCAGACGGTGGACCTTTCGGCGGAGTTCCTCGAGCTTGTCCGCCTGCGGGGGCAACCCGTTGCACCGACCGTCGCCCACGATGATGACAGACGTCCGTGAGTTCAAGGTGTTTCCGTGCTCGTCCAACAATTCTGTGAGCACCCGCCCGTAATCGCTGCTGGCTTCCAGATCCAGAACCGGGTGCGCGAGTACCGCGGCCAGTGCGCCGTCACCACTACTGGCGAGAAGGGTGTCGGTCACGTCGACCGGACGATCGACGAAGGCGAGGACTTCACAACGATCTGCTCGGCGATGCATTGCCTGAGCCAAGCGCAGAGTGAACGCGGTGATGGGGCGCACGGACAGCGACACGTCGGCGATGAGAAGTAGTCGAACACGATCGGGGCGAGGAGCTTTCACGACCAGATGGAAGGGAATTCCGTCGGTGCGCAGACTCGAACGCACCGTGCGTCGCATGTCGAGATGCCCACGAGAGCGCTCACGGGGCCGAGGTCTGGACGGTCCTCTCATCCGCCGAAGCACTTCGTGGCACGCGAGTTCGATGTCGTTGTGCGTTGCGCCCGCTGCAGATTCACTGTCGGGCGCATCGGGAGCGGTTTCGGCGAGTGCAGCTGCCGAGAGTGCTTGCACGAACGCTTCGACCGCCTCGACGAGCCGGTTCAATTGTGCTTGCGTCAACGGCCCGTCGTCGGAGACATCTGCATACGCTTTGCTCGGGTCGTAGGCATCCAACCAGGCGAGGATCGACGTCGGATCGTCCCAGGACAGCGAGCCGACCACTGCTGCAGCAACACTGGTGCTCAGGTCACCGACCACCGCCGATGCTGCACGGTCCACGTCGACCGTGTAACTGACTCCGCGTCGACCGGTCTCCGAACCGGTATCGACCGACAGTTCGGCATCGCTCGACGTCATCGACACATCGTCGTCGTCCTTGTGCGGGTTGAAGCCCTTCTCCGCTTCCGGAGTGTCGAAGTAGTCGCCGACCTCGGCCGCACGCTCGTTGTACTCGGCGTACCGACCAACTTCTTGATCCTCGTCGATCCCCAGCGCGGTGGGCAGACCGTCCGCCACCTCGGCGCGCGAACCCATCCGCTCGCCGTGCGCTTTGCCTGCGGCCGGCCGGAACAGCGCGTCGAATGCCCGATCGAAACCGGCCTGCTCGTGAGAGTACTTGGCGCACACTGCCCGAAGACATGCTCGCAACGTCTCACGATCCGAAGCGCCGACCATCGCGAGAACACGCCGAACCTCGATGACCTCGGCCGGTGACGCGGAAACTCCGGCCGCCCTCAGCAATCGGCCGAAACTCGCGGACACCACGTCGAGAACAAAGGACGGTTGCCACACGGCAAGGCCACCGAGCGTCGTCATCGCGTCGAACGGATTCCGCTGCCGCCGCGGATTCCCTGTTGATGAGGGTCACGTCCACCCGTGCCCCGGAACACGGCCGTCGTCGTGTTGGCGGGTTTGCTTGCCACCGTGGCCCGCTCGATCGGCTCGCCACCGTCACGCGACGATGATTCGAAACGCTTTCCGTCGAATCGTTCCTTGGCCAGCGTCACATCGGACGAGTACTTGAGCAACGCCGTGAGCAGGATGTCGCGCACCTTGGCGTCGGAAGCGGTGTCGAATCCGCCGGCCGCGAGCACTGTTGCCGCTCTGGCCGCGTCGATGACCTCCGAGATGGACGGACTCTTGCGCAGCGGGAGGTCACGCAGGATGCGAGCCAATTCGACGACCTCGGTGGCCGTAGCCGAATCCACCTCCGGCGCTCGGGCCGTGACGATCTCGCGTTCACGCTCCGACGTCGGATAGCCGAGATGGTAATGCAGACAACGACGCTTGAGTGCGGGTGAGAGCTCGCGGGTGTCGTTGGACGTCAGGATGACCCAGGGCTGCGAGCGGGCAACGAACGTACCGACCTCGGGAATGGTGATCTGCTGTTCGGCGAGAATCTCGAGGAGCAGTGCTTCCATCGACTCCTCGGTGCGGTCTACCTCGTCGACCAGAAGCACTACCGGATCGGGTGAGAGGATTGCTTCGAGCAGCGGTCGTACGGACAGGAAGTTCTCGGAGTACAAACCGAAATCCTGATCGGCCAGAAACTTGGACGCTTCGGCGACGCTGTCGAATTCGGAAACCTGATCGCTGATCCGGTCGCGGAGCATCTGCACGTGCAGGAGTTGCTTCGCGTAGTCCCATTCGTACAGCGCGCGATTGTCGTCCAGCCCTTCGTAGCACTGCAATCGCACCAGTTTGCGGCCCCCGATCGCAGCCAGAGACTTCGCCAGTTCCGTCTTGCCGACACCGGCCGGACCTTCGAGCAGGAGCGGACGCCCCAGCGCCGTCGCCAGATGAACGACTACCGCGAACTCGTCATCGGCAATGTAGTCCTGCTCTCGCAGAGCATCTTTCACTTCGATTCCGCTGGAGAAACTGCGACCGGACATGGAATACCTTTCATGGGGGGGCAAGCCCCTGTGCGCCTTTTTGGTAGTGCGGGCTACCAAAAAGGCGCACGGGGCCGAAGGCCCTGCTAGAAGTACGACTTGTTGATCGCGTGATCGACAACCGGGATCATCGACTCCACGGTGACCTCACGGGGATTGCCAGGGGTGCACCAGTCGTCCTGAATGTGCTCGGAGATGGCGCGCACAGTCTTCTCGTCACCCTTGATGACATCACCACGGCCCTCGTACTTCTTGGTGTTCATCTGGTTCTTCGCGTACGAGTCGGTGCGAACCTGACCGAAGTTGTCGGGGATACCGACGTCCTTGGCCAGACGGATGGCAGCCTCGACGGCAGCATCCGCGGCCTGAACCGTGGTGAGGTTGCGAGTGTCGACACCGAGTGCGCCGGCCAACTGGGCGTAGCGCTCGTAGCGCGAAGGCAGGTTGTACTCCCACACACGCGGCAACGCGATGGCGTTGTTCAGACCGTGGTGGCTGTCGAAGAAGGCACTGACCGCGTGCGAGATCGAGTGAACGATGCCGAGGCCACCGGAGTTGAAGGCCTGCCCGGCAATGTACTGCGCGTTCATCATTCCCTCGCGGGCCTTGAGGTTGCGCGGCTCGAAGACAGCCTCGCGCAGGTTCTTCGCGACCAACTCGACCGAGTAGATCGCGTTACCGAGCGAAGGCGCGAAATCGAGACGAGACACGAAAGGCTCACTGCCGTGCGCGAGTACGTCGAAGCCGCAGTACGCGGTGAAATGCTGAGGGCAGGTGTAGTAGAGCAGCGGATCGTCGATCGCCAGGGTGACGATGGTCGCCTCGTCGAAGCCCACCCACTTGTGCGGGTTGTTCATGTCCGACGTGTCGGTGATGACGTACGCCCACGAGGTCTCGGAACCCGTTCCGGCCGTGGTGGATACGGCGATATGGGGCGGGTTCTCCTTGTTGGTGGACTTGGCGAAGCCCTCGAACTCGTTGATGTTGCGACCGTCGTGTGCGATCACGACGCGAGCGCCCTTGGCGGCGTCGTGGCTCGAACCACCGCCGATCGAGATGATCGAGTCGCACTTCTCCTTCTGGTAGAGAGCCGCGGCCTCCATGACGTTGTAGTCCTTGGGATTCGACTCGACCTTGTCGTAGAGCACGACCTCGACACCCTGGTACTCGATCTTGCCGACGAGTTCCTCGATGATGCCCGAACCGCGCAGACCGGTCGTCATCAGAAGGGTGCGCTTGAAGCCGAGGTTCTTGGCCTCCACCCCGATGATGTCGTGAGCGCCCACACCCATCAGGGCGCGAGGGAAGGGGTGGAACTCCTTGATGGGAAAGTCCCAGATCTGGTTGAGCTCGATAGCCATCGGTATCTCCTCAGGGATGTGCACGAATGTGACTGCGGGAGGGATTCGAGCCGATTCTTTGTGACCGGCGTCTCACCTGGTTCCCACTGTGTACCGACAAACAGCCCGTGCACAGACTTCGGCAGCTCAACCGCCCGGACGCCGCTCACGAACCGCCCGTTCGGGCAGGTCGACGCCACCCCGGACTGCCAGGACGGCTGGATCAGACCGCCGTGGTTCCCGCTGATCGGGAACGTGTTGCTCGGCGACTACGATCCCCAGTAGCTTTTCATCACTGCTAACATTGAACTAGAACACGTTCTAGATGTTGCACTTCACTGACCTGCGCTTTACCCAGCTTCACGAGAGGACTAGCTTCGCGATGACGACAGTCGAGGTACCGCACAGCTCGCGATCGGCGGTACTCACCGTGTCCGGAGTCATCGAAGAGACTTCCGACGCCCGGTCGCTGGTGTTCGAGATTCCCGCAGAACTGAAGGACAAGTTCGACTACAAGCCAGGTCAATTCCTGACCCTGCGCATCCCGAGTGATCAGACCGGCTCGGTCGCACGCTGCTACTCGCTGGCCAGTTCACCCTTCACCGACGACGCCCCCAAGGTGACCGTCAAGCGAACCGTCGACGGCTACGGTTCCAACTGGTTGTGCGACAAGCTCCAGGTCGGCGACACCATCGAAGTGCTGCCGCCGTCAGGTGTCTTCACGCCCAAGTCGCTCGATCACGACTTTCTGCTCTTCGGTGCAGGCAGCGGTATCACTCCGGTGATCTCGATCCTCAAGTCCGCCCTCACGCAGGGCAGCGGCAACGTCGTGCTGATCTACGCGAATCGCGACGAGAAGTCCGTCATCTTCGGCGCCGAACTTCGCGAATTGGCAGCGCAACACCCCGGCCGCCTCACCGTTGTCCACTGGATCGAAACCGTGCAGGGACTCCCCGCCGTCTCACAGTTGGCGACACTGGCCAAGCCATTTGTCGCGTACGAGGCCTTCATGTGCGGTCCGGGCCCCTTCATGGACGCCGTCCACAAGGCACTGGCAGAGGCCGGCATGCCCCGCACGCAGGTTCACGCCGAGGTCTTCAATTCGCTCGCGGGTGACCCGTTCCGTGACGTCGAGGTAGCCGAGGTCTCCGACGAGGAAGCAGCCGACGCCGCAACCGTCGAGGTCGAACTGGACGGTGAAACCCACACCCTCGTCTGGCCGCGCAAGCAGACGCTCGTCGACATCATGCTCGCCAAGGGCCTCGACGTGCCGTACTCCTGCCAGGAAGGCGAGTGCGGGTCGTGTGCCTGCACCGTCACCGAAGGCGAAGTTCAGATGGACAACTCCGAAATCCTCGACGCCGAGGACGTGGCGAACGGCTACATCCTCGGTTGCCAGGCGAAGCCGATCACCGATCACCTGAAGATCGAGTTCTGAACCCTGCTTCGATGCATGACGGCCCCTGATTCCCTGCGGAATCGGGGGCTTTGTCATGTTCGGAGTCTCCCGAGTCATCTTCCGAGTCCCGCCGCGAAACCCACGCAGGCGCCGTTGTGGGCAACCGCCACAGCGCAAGAATCAGTGCGAGGGTCACGATCAGGAAACCCTCACGAAGGAGCAACCCGAACGGCAGCAGGAGCGGTGACGTCTCGATGAACTGCTGTCCCATACTCGGCCCGCAGTAGACGATGGCCAACCCCAGAGCGGCCGCACCGAACTGCAGCGGCGATCGAAGCCGAAAGAGAACCGTGACGGCAGCAGGCACGAGATACACCCAGTGGTGAATCCAGCTGATCGGCGAAAGAATCGGCGCGCTCAATCCGATCACCAACGCCGCATCGACCGCTCGCCCGACGCGATAGACATCTCGGGCGATCCATAGCGCTACCCCCGCGCACAGCACGGTCGACGGCATCGCCAGAGACGCTGTCCATGGGCCCAGCGCGGCAAGTCCGCCCTGCAGCGAACTGTTGCCGGCACTCGCGATCGCCTGCCCGCTCAAATCCACCCGGTCGCTGAGGTTCCAGACGACGTCCGACCAGAAGGTCCAGCTGACGGCCGGGTCCACCACTGCTGCGACGGCGGTCGCCGCGGCAAATCCGATCGAACTCCAGATCGCGAGTCGCCACTGCTTCGTGACGACGAAGTAGACGATGAAGAGAGCCGGAGTCAGCTTGATCGCGGCCGCGACGCCGATCAGCAGTCCTCGCGGAAACCACCGGCCGAATCTCGAATCCTCTCGGCGAGTCACGTCGAGCAGTACGAGCACCATCAGCACCAAGTTCACCTGGCCGAATGAGATGTGCGCACTGACGATGGGAGTCACCGACACGGCCAGGACCAATGCCGCCATGACGAGCGGCCGCCTGGGGACGCGAGCGGGAGTGAACCTCGCAACCGTCCACACCAACGCCGCGATGCACAATCCCGACCACAGCAGATAGGCAGTCCACCAGTCGAAGAGGACAGTCGGCCAGAGGAAGATCACCGCGAACGGGGTGTAGGTGAACGGCATGCCCTCGTCGACGATCAACGGGCCGGACAGATTGCCCTCGTAGATGTTCGATCCCGCTGCGAACGCCTGGGCAGCGTAGCGGTAGACGAGAAAATCAACGGGTTCGACGGCTCGAACGGAGTACACGAGATAACACAGAGCTGCGACGCCGGCAGCGATCAGTGAACCGATCGTCACAATTCGAGACGCCTCGACACGGGTGGCGGGCATACCGAGAATCGTCCCACAACCTACCGAGCGGTACTTCGCTAGCGGGCCGCCCGGAAGTGCGCTCGCTCGTCTGCGGTCAGGTGTTCGCACGCGTAGCTCAGTGCCGTGCGTCCCATGTCTGCTGCATTCGTCGCGAGGAAACCGGTCAACAAATCCCGGTCCACCCGCTTGCCCACCTCGCGGAGCATCCAGCCCATCGCTTTCTGGGTCAGGTCTCGTCGATCACCCAGCACCCGCGCGGCAAGCTCGAGCGTGGTCGACCCGTCGCCGCGAGTGATGAATCCGTACGTCGTCAGCAGCGCCACCCGTCGTCGCCACAGGTCACCCGAATCGGAAAGCTCGAAGATCAGCCGGCGATCTCGGTCGTACAGCCAGCCGCCGAGGATCTGTCCGGCGGACGAATCCACGAGATCCCAATTGTTCACCCGCCCGTCCTCGACAGCGCTGAGATAGAAGTCGGCGATGCGGGAGCGACTCTCGTCGTCGAAAAATTTTGGGCGACTGACCTTTTCGAATCGAGCAACAAGGATCAACAGACCGGCCAAGCGATGCTCGTGGACGTCGCTGTCGAGAAGGAGGCGTACCTGAGGCAACTCGAGACCGACATGCTTCTTCACCACCGAACGCGTCTTCGGTACTCGCACGCCGATGAAGACGTCACCCTCGCCGTACTCCCCCGGCGCTGTCTTGAAGAACTTCTGTAGCTGGACGGCATCCGCGGGATCCGCGAGGTCGGCCAACTGTTCGATCACGTCCTGGGCACTCGATTGCGTCACCCCAGAACCTTCTCACGGGTCGTCTGTGCGGACTCTTCGATTCTCTCAGCGTCCTCACACCGTTTGCCCTGCTCGGCCACAGGTCGGCAGACGACACTCGAGGACAGTCAGTGAAAGGACCACCCATGATCACCGCCGCTATCGCATTCACCACTCTCACCCTCATGGCACTCTCGGGACATATCGCGGCCAGCGCTCCGCGCGGGCTCGTGGCAATCCGGACGAATAGTCACAAATCTTGATATTCGAGCCTCCACATCGCCGCTAACTGCAACGCGAATGCAATTGGCGGAGAGTTGATCTCGATCTGCCGCGGGCGTGTACTACAGGTGGACACACTCTCGTCTTTGGAGGTCTCGTCATGAAGTCGTGGAATCGAATGCAAGATGCCGTCGCGGTGGTTCTCGGCGTCTTTGCGGCTCTCTCGCCGATGTGGCTCGACACCACCGATCGGGCAATGTGGTCACTCGTCGTCCTGGGTGTCCTGGTTGCACTGTCGGGTCTGGCGCACATGGCACGTCCGGACATGGCCATGGCGGATTACGCGATGGGCGTTTTCGGCGTCTTGATGTTCATTTCACCCTGGGTCATGAGCTTCGACGCTCTACGCGGTGCGTCGTGGACGGCCTGGGTGGTCGGGGTCCTGACCGTTGTGGTCGCGGTGAGTGCGATGCCGGTGATGAGTGCGCGGATGCATCACGGGGGTCACGGCGGAGTAGCCGCCCATTGACAGAGCGGAGTAGCCGCCCATTGACGGAGCGGAGTAGCTGCCCATTGATGAATGGCTGGCTGCAGGCTGGATCAGGCTTTGATCGCGCCCAACAACCGCCCGGCGTCGAAGGCTTCGGCGCTGGGCGGTAGCGCGCCCGGACGTCCGCTCACGAAAACCTCGACGGTTCCCGATCCTTCACCCGCGTCACCGAGCCCGTCGATCCGCCGCAGGGTCTGTCGTGCAACGGCTTCGGCACTGTCGAAGAGTGTGACACCGGCGGGTAGCCGCGCTGCGATTTCGTCCGCGAGCAGTGGGTAGTGCGTGCAGCCGAGGACAACGCCGTTGACGTCGTCCGGCGTCCGGGCCACTGCGGATTCGATGGCTGCAAGTGCGGCTGCACGATCACCGAGGTCTATCGAATCGGCCAAGCCGTGGCACGGCACCCCGACGACTTTGGCGCCGTTGCCGAACTGTTCGATCAGATCGGCTTGGTACCGGCTGGCAGTCGTCGCGGCGGTAGCCCAGATCGCCACTGAATCGCACGCGGCGGCCGCGGGCTTGATCGCGGGCACCGTTCCGATGACCGGCACACCCGGTCCGACCAGTTCGCGGACGTGTGGGAGAGCGGTGACGCTCGCGGTATTGCATGGAAGAACGATGACCTGAGCCCCACGATCGAGGCTCCGCCGCACCGCACCGAGTACCCGGTCGACGACCCACTGCTCGGGCTTGGGTCCCCAGGGGGCGCCGTCCGGATCGAGGGACAGCACAAGATCGAGATCCGGGCGCAGGCGTCTGAGCCACGCAGAGGTAGGGAGCAGGCCCAGTCCCGAGTCGATGAGTGCGACGATCACCGCACAAATCTATCGCCTCGGAACCGGTCCTGCCTCATCCGTTCAGGCCGGTGTGGACTCCAACACGTCCGAGATGGGCGTGCCGGCTGCGATCTTCGCGCGCATCTTCATCACAGCTCCCGCGCTACCGCCGCCGACGACAGCTGCCAGCACACCGTCGCGCTCGTAGTAGGCGACGAACTTTCGGCCGTCGTCCTTCACGATGTGAACGGTGTCCGTGGGTGCGACGGTCCCCAATGCCTGGATCTTGACGTCGTACTGATCGCTCCAGAAGTACGGAACCTGCGCCGGCGCGTCCGGATCACCCGTTCCGGTGATCGCTCCCGCCAGGATCTTGGCCTGGTCCCCAGCATTGGTCCAGTGTTCGACACGCTTGCGTCGATCTCCGATCTGCCAGGACGCGACGTCGCCGACCGCCCAGACGTGTTCGGTGCTGGTGCGGCCGACGCCGTCGCAGAGCACTCCGTTGTCGAGTTCGATCCCCGAACCGTCGAGCCATCCCGTGACCGGCACCGAACCGACTCCGATCGCGACCACGTCGACCGGGATTTCCGAACCGTCGCTCAAGGTCGCAGCGGCAACCGCTCCGTCGCCGGACAACGAGGTCAAGCCGGTGCCGACTCGGACGTCGATGCCCTCGTTCCGATGCAGACGTTCGACGAGGGCGCCGACGGTGGGGCCGAGCACCGACGCCAGCGGCGTCGGCTGGGGTTCGAGCAACACGACGTCGACGCCGTGAGACTTCATGCTCGCGGCCAGTTCGCAGCCGATGAAGCCGGCCCCGACGATCAGCGCACGCTTACCGGGAGCAAGGTCGGCGCGGAGGGCCAACGCTTCCTCGATGGAGCGCAGAACGTGCACTCCGGACAACTCCGGAAGGCCGGCGATGCGACGCGGAGTCAGTCCGGTCGCGATGACCAACTCGTCGTAGTCCAGAGTGGATCCGTCCGCGAACGCCACCGACTTGGCGACCGTGTCCACCGAGGTTGCCGGCGAACCGAGCTTGAGATCGACCTTGTTCTCGACGTAGAACTCGGCCGGACGCAAGGTCGTCTCGTCCTTGTCGCCGCGGATCACTTCCTTCGACAACGGAGGCCTGTCGTAGGGCAGATGCGTTTCCCCACCCGCGAGCGTCAATTCACCTTCGAAACCAGCTCGTCGCAGTTCCTCGACGGTCCGCAGTCCCGACAAACCCGCACCCACGATCACTATCCGTGCCACCACGTACCACCCTGTCCGACCCACGTCACTTGCAGCGCTCACTATGAACGCCGTCACTATTTGCCTCCGACTCTGCCATACCAAATGCCGGAGTAGGTGTGGTGCATCCCGCATGGTCACCTACCAGTCACTACAGTTGGAGGTACTTCAGACGCACGCACTGACACATGAGCAGGGAGCCCCCATGACCAGCGATTCCAGTGAAAAGAACAGCGTCCGATTCGGCGCCGACGGTGGCGCGGAACTAGTCAGCACCCAGGGTAAGACGATCATCGCCGACGCCGTGGTCGCCAAGATCGCCGGTATCGCGACCCGCGAGATCAACGGCGTGTACGACGTCGGCGGGGGCACAGCGCGTGCGGTGGGGGCACTTCGCGACCGCATACCGGGCGCCCGCGTCAACCATGCCCAGGGCGTGGCGGTGGAGGTAGGCGAGAAACAAGCCGCCATCGACATCGGCATTGTCGCCGAGTACGGCGTCGCACTCCACGAACTGGCGGTAGGTATCCGCCGCAACGTCATTGCCGCAGTGGAAAGCATGACGGGTCTCGAGGTCACCGAGGTCAACATCACCGTCTTCGACGTCATGCTCTTCGAGGATGCAGAGAGCGGCGGCAGTACCGATCCGGAAGCCAAGCCGAGGGTTCAGTGAGTACCGCCGACGCCGGCCGCGAGATCGACGCGGCCGAGGTAGTCGCCGACGCGGTTCTTGCCATCCCGGAAGTGGCAGATCTGCACGGAGGACAGTTCGGCGAAGTGGGAACCTACCTCCCCGGACGCCGCATCACCGGCGTCGTCGTCGACGAAAACTCCTGTGCTGTACACATTTCCGTTCACTATCCGGCAGACGTTCGCAGCGTCGCCGAACGCGTACGAGCGGTGGTGGCGAGATTGGTCGACGTACCGGTGAACGTGACCGTCGGCGACCTGTCGACAGCGGGATATCTACCCGTTGATGCCGAAAATGCAGTCACCGAGCCTGCCACCGTCACAGACATTGCACCGAACATTCGAGAAGGGAACTGACATGAACAGCACCACCGTCGGACTGCTGGTCGGTCTGCTCCTCGCACTCGCCGGAATCATGGGTGGGTTCAGCGGTTTCGTCTTCGCAGTCCTGCTCGGCGCCGCCGGTATGGCGATCGGAGCACACCGCGACGGACATCTCGACCTCGGCGCGATCCTCCGAAGCCGTGGCCGTGGCTGAGCCGTCCGATCCCAGCGCAGCGGACGATCCTGGTCTACGCGGCTCCTTGGTCATCAAGGACCGTGCGATGGCCAAGATCGCCACGGCCGCAGCGGTGAACGTCCCGGGGGTGGTCCGCCAGTCCGGTGGCTTGACTCGCCTGACAGGACGCGACCTTCCGCGAGCCGACATCTCGATGGGTAGCGACGCCGTCGCCATCAATCTCTTCCTCGCCGTGTCCTGGCCGTGTTCGGTCACCGAGTTGACCGGCCGGGTGCGAACGGAAGTCGGACGCAGCGTCGAATCGCTGACCGGGCTTCCACTCCACGACATGAACGTGATGATCGCGGCAACCGAGGGTTCTGACGACTCCTGTGTTTCCGGCGTCGAGATCGCGGAGGGCCCGGCACAGCAGGCACTCTCGGATCCGATTCCGCCGCGGGTCCCCTCTGCGAACCCGGCGGCCGCAGTTTCGGCCGTCATCATCGCGTGTGGTCTACTCGCACTCGCCTTCGTCGTCTCGCGCGAATGGTTCATCAACCGTGGAACTTTCGAATCGGCACCCTGGATCCGAAACTCCGTGGAGTGGACGTCTCGTCTGCACTGGCAACCGTGGCTACTTCCGGTGGCGATCGCTGCCGTTGTCGCGGGTGTTGTCCTGATAATGTCGGCGATCAAACGCCGTGCGAAAACCCATGTCCCACTCGGGAACCCGAGCGCATCGACGGTGTGGATGCGGCCGACTGACATTGCACGTCTGTGCAGTAGCCACGCAGCGGTCGTTCCCGGCGTCGGCTCGGCTCACACCAGCGTCGACCGTAAACACGTCAAGGTCCACATCGAATCGACCGGTGGCGATCGAGCTGAACTTGCCGCAGCCGTCGACGCGGCGGTTCGGCCTCATCTCGCGATACTGCAGCGGCCACTGCAACTTTCGGTTGTCGTGCGAGAAACTGTAGTACGACGAAAGGACGCCTCGTGAACCGTTGGATCTCCGTGGTCGATCGGATCATCGTCCTCATCGTCGGAATCGCGTTGCTTGCAGCGGGCGCATACGCCATCGCGTGGGACGCGGGCGCGTCGCTGATTCGAACCTGGGTGTCACGCCTCGATCGGGAGGTCCTCTTCGGCCTTCCGGAGGAGCCGTGGTGGCACTGGGTACTGTCGGGCACCTTCGTCCTCTGTGTCTTCGCCGGTTTCGGGCTGTTGTACCTGAACCTTCGCCGGCGCCGCACAAGCGCAGTCACATTGCGGCACAACGAATCCGGTACCGACGTCAGCGTGGATCTCGGACCCGTCGCAGACGGCGTAGCGGCCGAACTCGCTCAGCTGACCGGCGTGCGGAGCACCAAGAGCAAAGCGACGGTCGATCGCGGACTGCCGACGCTGTCGATTGTCGTCACTGCAGATCCGTCGATCGACGTCGCCGGATTCACCGCTTCGGCCGAACGCATCGCCGGCGCAACCAGGCGCAGCCTCGACGGCTCAACCGTCGCAGTACAGGTTCTGCTGCACCTCGACAGGGTGGAAGCCAACAAGTAAGTAAGAAGCACGAAGGCACCCGATCACCGAACACTCGATCACAGGCCACTCGATCACAGACACAGAAAAGGCGCTCACTCCCCGAAGGGAATGAGCGCCTTTTCAGTGCTGTGAATCAGCTAGCGAGACAAGAGTCTCACTTGATGATCTTGGCAACCTTGCCGGCGCCGACCGTACGGCCGCCTTCGCGAATTGCGAAGCGCAGGCCCTCGTCCATGGCGACAGGCTGGATCAGCTTGACGGACATCTCGGTGTTGTCACCGGGCATGACCATCTCGGTGCCCTCAGGCAGCGTCACGACGCCCGTAACGTCCGTGGTACGGAAGTAGAACTGCGGGCGGTAGTTGTTGAAGAACGGGGTGTGGCGGCCGCCCTCGTCCTTCGACAGGATGTATGCCTGGCCCTCGAACTCCGTGTGGGGAGTCGTGGTGCCCGGCTTGACGACAACCTGTCCACGCTCGACATCTTCGCGCTTGATGCCACGAACGAGCAGTCCGACGTTGTCGCCGGCCTGGCCCGAGTCGAGCAGCTTGCGGAACATCTCGATACCCGTGACCGTGGTCTTGGTCGAGGTTTCCTTGATGCCGACGATCTCGACCTCTTCGTTGACGTTGACAACGCCACGCTCGATACGACCGGTGACAACGGTGCCACGGCCGGTGATCGTGAAGACGTCCTCGACGGGCATGAGGAAGGGCTTCTCGGTCTCACGAATCGGGTCCGGGATGGACTCGTCGACAGCAGCCATCAGGTCGAGAATGGACTGCGTCCACTTCGGGTCACCCTCGAGTGCCTTGAGTGCCGAGATCGGAATGACGGGGGCTTCCTCGTCGAATTCCTGAGCGGCCAGCAGTTCGCGGACCTCCATCTCGACGAGCTCGAGGATCTCGTCGTCGTCAACCATGTCGGCCTTGTTCAGGGCGACGAGGATGTAAGGAACGCCAACCTGGCGAGCGAGCAGGACATGCTCGCGCGTCTGGGGCATCGGGCCGTCGGTAGCTGCGACGACGAGAATAGCGCCGTCCATCTGAGCTGCGCCGGTGATCATGTTCTTGATGTAGTCGGCGTGACCCGGTGCATCGACGTGCGCGTAGTGGCGCTTTTCCGTCTGGTACTCAACATGCGAGATGTTGATCGTGATGCCACGAGCCTTTTCCTCGGGAGCCTTGTCGATCTGATCGAAGGCCGAAGCCTCGTTCAGGTCGGGGAATGCATCCGCGAGAACCTTGGTGATGGCCGCCGTCGTCGTGGTCTTGCCGTGGTCGACGTGACCAATGGTGCCGATGTTCACGTGCGGCTTCGTCCGCTCGAACTTCGCCTTCGCCACTTTGTGTCCTCCTGGACTGTTGTTGCTTGCCGTATGCAGCAGTGCGGTTGGTTGTTACTAGGTCGTGCTTCGTGCCGGAAGAAACCGAGGTTACTTGCCGGCGCGGGCTGGGGAGCTCGCTGTGCTTACTCGCCCGTCGCCTTGGCGATGATTTCCTTCGAGACGTTCGCGGGAACCTCTGCGTAGGAATCGAACACCATGGAGAAGTTCGCTCGGCCCTGGGTCTTCGACCGCAGGTCACCGATGTAACCGAACATCTCCGAGAGCGGAACCAGCGCCTTCACGACACGGGCACCACTGCGTTCCTCCATGGCCTGGATCTGGCCACGGCGGGAGTTGAGGTCGCCGATCACGTCGCCCATGTACTCCTCGGGCGTTGTGACCTCGACAGCCATGAGCGGCTCGAGAATGACGGGGCCGGCCTTGCGGGCGGCTTCCTTCAGTGCCTGCGAACCGGCAACCTTGAACGCCATTTCCGAGGAGTCGACGTCGTGGTAAGCACCATCGAGCAGCGACAGCTTCAGGTTCACGAGCGGGTAGCCGGCGAGAACACCGTACTGCATCGCGTCCTGCGCACCGGCATCCACGGAGGGGATGTACTCGCGCGGGATACGTCCGCCGGAGACCTTGTTCTCGAACTCGTAGGTAGCACCGTCTTCGCCCACGAAAGGCTCCAGAGCGATGATGACCTTTGCGAACTGGCCCGAGCCACCCGTCTGCTTCTTGTGGGTGTAGTCGTGCTTCTCGACCTTCTTGGTGATGGTCTCGCGGTACGCAACCTGCGGCTTACCGACGTTCGCCTCGACCTTGAACTCGCGACGCATGCGGTCGACGAGGATGTCGAGGTGGAGCTCGCCCATACCGCCGATGACGGTCTGACCGGTCTCTTCGTCGAGCTCGACCGAGAAGGTCGGGTCCTCTTCGGCGAGCTTCTGGATCGCGACGCCCAGCTTTTCCTGGTCGGACTTGGTCTTGGGCTCGATGGAGACCTGGATGACCGGCGCGGGGAACGACATCGACTCGAGGACGATGGGGCTCGCCTGATCGCACAAGGTGTCACCGGTGGTGGTGTCCTTGAGGCCGATCATTGCGTAGATGTGGCCAGCTACGGCCTCGTCTACCGGGTTCTCCTTGTTGGCGTGCATCTGGAAGAGCTTTCCGATGCGCTCCTTCTTGCCCTTGGTTGCGTTGAGCACCTGAGCACCCGGATCGATACGACCCGAGTACACGCGGACGAAGGTCAGCTTGCCGAAGAACGGGTGAGCAGCGATCTTGAAGGCGAGAGCCGAGAACGGCTCGTCCTTGCTCGGCTTGCGAGTGATCTCTACTTCTTCGTCACCGAGCTTGTGGCCGATGACCTCGCCGATGTCCAGCGGGTTCGGAAGGTAGTCGATGACAGCGTCGAGCATGGGCTGAACGCCCTTGTTCTTGAACGCGGAGCCACAGAGAACCGGGTACAGCTCGGAGGCGACCGTCATCTTGCGGATGGCGCCCTTGATCTCCTCGATGGTGAGCTCTTCGCCGCCGAAGTACTTCTCCATGAGAGCTTCGTCGGACTCTGCAACCGTCTCGAGCAGCTTCTCGCGGTACTCGGCAGCCTTCTCGACGAGATCCGCGGGGATCTCCTCGATGGTCGGAGCGGTTCCCGTCGGGACCACGCCGCGCCAGGTGATGGCCTTCATCTCGACCAGGTCGACGACGCCGTCGAAGTCGTCCTCAGCGCCGATGGGCAGCTGGAGAACGAGCGGCTTCGCGCCCAAGCGGTCGATGATGGTCTGGACTGTGAAGTAGAAGTCCGCGCCCATCTTGTCCATCTTGTTGACGAAGCAGATGCGCGGAACGTCGTACTTGGCAGCCTGACGCCAAACCTGCTCGGACTGCGGCTCGACACCCTCTTTACCGTCGAAGACAGCAACTGCGCCGTCGAGCACGCGCAGCGACCGCTCCACCTCGACCGTGAAGTCGACGTGGCCGGGGGTGTCGATGATGTTGATCTGGTTGTTGTTCCAGAAGCAAGTCACGGCGGCAGACGTGATCGTGATGCCGCGTTCCTTCTCCTGCTCCATCCAGTCCGTCGTCGACGCACCGTCGTGCGTCTCACCGATCTTGTAATTGACACCGGTGTAGAACAGGATGCGCTCGGTGGTGGTGGTCTTGCCGGCATCGATGTGCGCCATGATGCCGATGTTGCGGACCTTGTTCAGGTCAGTCAGCACTTCCTGTGCCACAGGTTTCTTCCCCGCTCGTTGCTTGGTTTTCGGGTGTCGGCCTTATCGGTGTGTTCCACCGTCAGGGCCATGGTCTTTCAATTATGTCTCTGCCGAGGCGAACCTGGCCACCTGCGTCCGGAATCCGTCGCGATGATCAGGCCGCCAACGGCGACAAGCGTCGGAGCCCCACCCGATGGCAGTTGCTCCGACGCTTTACATCACCAGCGGTAGTGGGCGAATGCCTTGTTGGCTTCGGCCATCTTGTGAGTGTCTTCGCGACGCTTCACAGCTGCACCGAGGCCATTGCTGGCATCGAGGAGCTCGTTGGCGAGACGCTCGACCATGGTCTTCTCACGACGTGCACGCGAGAAGGTGACCAGCCAGCGCAGTGCCAGCGTGGTGGAACGACCGGGGCGAACCTCGACCGGCACCTGGTAGGTAGCGCCACCGACGCGGCGGCTACGAACCTCGAGTGCAGGCTTGACGTTGTCCAGGGCGCGCTTGAGGGTGACGACCGGATCGGTGCCGGTCTTCTCGCGTGCCTGCTCGAGAGCCTGGTACACGATTCGCTCTGCGGTGGACTTCTTGCCGTCCAGCAGGATCTTGTTGACGAGCTGCGTCACCAACGGGGAACCGTAAACCGGGTCGTTGATGAGCGGGCGCTTCGGAGCGGGGCCCTTACGTGGCATTAGCTCTTCTCCTTCTTGGCGCCGTAGCGGCTGCGTGCCTGCTTGCGACCCTTGACACCCTGGGTGTCGAGGGAGCCGCGGATGATCTTGTAACGGACACCCGGGAGGTCCTTCACACGACCGCCACGGACGAGCACCATGGAGTGCTCCTGAAGGTTGTGACCTTCACCGGGGATGTACGCGGTGACCTCGACCGAAGTCGTGAGGCGAACACGTGCGACCTTACGGAGCGCGGAGTTCGGCTTCTTGGGGGTGGTGGTGTACACGCGAGTGCACACGCCACGACGCTGCGGGCTGCCCTTGAGGGCTGCCGTCTTGACCTTGGCGGTCTTGTCGCGGCGACCCTTGCGGACCAGCTGGTTGATGGTTGGCATTTACCGGCTTTCTTGTGACGAACAGACTGCTCGAGCGAACTCGGGCCGTTCGAAAACGTGGCTGTTCTGAAATTAGGGATCTAGCAGTTGGAGCAAGAGAGCTGCTGCTCCTCACCCACCTCAGAGTCTGTACTCAGCACTTTCATGCCGCGCACTGCCCCCGAGGTCGGGCGTGTCGCATACCCCCACACAGGCAGCCGGATGCTCGTTCATCAGCAGTTTCTGCTCGAACGCGCGCACGGCAATACCTAGCTAGGCACACAGATCGGCCCGGGCATGCCGGACACGACCCATAACGATACCTGTCGGCGCGCCACGAGGTCAAAGCGAGGCCACGGTGATAGTGACCTCACGCTCTGACCAGACACTCTGGCTGCACACTCAGACCACGCAGCCGGACCGGTCGCGATCAGATGCTGCGGTTCAACGTCAACGCGCCGAGCTTTGCCGCAGCCTCGCACGGATCCGCGCCGCCTTGCGGCTCGGTGACCCACCAACCGAACACTCCCCCGGCCGGTGCGCTCGCGCTCACCCCGCAGCTCTGCGGATCGGCCGGCTGGCGAACCTGGTACCCGCCACTGCCGTTGATGTCGATTTTCGCCACCACGTATCCCAGGTGCTCGAATGCAGCGCGCTCGTGATCGAGGGTGCCCGTCTCGAACCAGTTGAAGGTGATCTTGATCGGACCCGCGGTCCCGATGCCGTCCCAACGGCAGATAGCGCCGAAGAACCCACGCCCGACGGCGTCGGCACCCACGGCACCGGCGATCTGCTCGTCGGTGACGGCTTCGCATTCTTGGAGGACGTTCGCGAATTCCTGGCTGTCACTACCGCCGTAGCTGCCCTCCGCACGGGGAGTCCCGGTGACCACCGAGCCGCAGCCTGTCAGCAGAACCAGCGACCCCGCCAAGGCGAGTCCGATCCTTATGCGCTTCACGGCGCCCTCGAACTTCACTGTGCCCTCGAAACTGTTTTTTCCATCAGATCCCGCGCCACCGTGCATGGATCCGCGGTCGGTGGCAGCAAACCGTAGGTGATCGACCAGTGCACGAAGTCTCCGCCGAACGCGATACCCAACTCGCACAACGAACCTGCCGTGGACGCGATGAAGCCCTGGTGTCCACCGATCGTGATGTCGTCGGCAGGACGTCCGAGCAGGTCGGACCCGGCCCGTTCGCGGCCGATCGGGCTACCGCGGTACCAGGAGAAACTGACGCTCGGACCGTTCGAACCGGCGACTTCCCACTGGCAACCGACGCCGTTGCGCGTCGTCGTCGCAAAAGTGCCGAGATTGAAGGCGTTGACAACTTCCTCGTCGGTCACCGAGCCGCATTCGGCGAACATCGGGCCCGGATCCGTAGGTGCGAGTGCCTGCGAACCCGCACCGTCGCCCGGCTGATCGACGGACCCGTCGCCGGAGCTGCAGCCGACCACGGCCGAGAGCACGGCAGCCGAGACCAATACCGAAGTCCCGATCGAAGTGAGAGTGCGTGCGGCCATGGAGCCGACTGTACTTCTCGGTGGCCCCCGACACACGCCACGTGCGCGTCGAGAGCACCGGCGCCGGCCCCGCCGCTACCGATTCAGGGAGTTGCCACCGGTACCCGAACAAGTGTGGAATCCAATTGCGCCGCCCACTGTTTGACCACCTCGGTGCGTCGGCGCGAGTCGTCTGTCAAGACATCAGCCAGCCCCAGCCCGCGGGCCAGGTCCAGGGTCGCCTGTACCAAGCGGTGCGTCACCGGGTCGGAGTCGTCGACACCCAGACTCTCGACGGCCATGCGGTGCGCGATGCGCCCGAATCGTTCCTCGAGGGGCAGTACGCGGGCACGCAGGTCGGGGTCGGAGGCAGCGGCCGTCCACACCTGCAGCGCTGCTTTGAACAGAGTCCCGGTGTAGTACTCCACCAACCGCGAAATGATCGCCTCGGTTCGTCCGGCACCCACCGGAAGGTCGGTCGATTCCTTTCGTGCCTGATCCATCCGGGCGTCGAACATCACCTCGAGCGCCGCGGTGATGAGGTCCTCGCGGGTCGGGAAGTGATGCTGCATGGCGCCTCTGGACACCCCGGCACGCTGCGCGACGACGCTCATCGTCGTTGCGCTCCACCCGAGTTCGGCGAGACACTCCACAGTCACTTCGAGCAGGTGGGAGCGCGTGACTCGACTTCGGTCCTGCTTGGGCTCTCGAGTCATCGCGCCGCCATCCCTTCTACTTCTGTGTTCCAGCGCTTCTGTGTCCCAGCTGCGCAGTTTCTACTGCGCCCAGGTCGCTGGACGCTTCTGCAAGAAAGACATCATGCCCTCACGAGCCTCGTCAGAGGAAAACAGCCGAGCCGACTGCGCGATCATCTCCTCGCCGTCCCGGTCGAATCCAGCCAGGACCGAACGCGTCGTGATCCACTTCGATTCGGCAAGTCCCTGCGGTGAACATTGGCGCAAGGTGCCGAGCAGTTCGGTGATCGACTCCCCCGTGTCCTGCGACGCGGCGGTGACGAGTCCGATGGATTCGGCCTCGTGCTGGCCGAACTTCTCGCCGGTGAGCAGATAGCGGCTCGCAGATCGCTGGTCGAGCCTCGGTAGGACCGTGAGCGAAATGATGGACGCTGCCAAACCCAACCGTGATTCCGTCACCGCGAAGGTGCTCGCCGGTCCGGCGACGACGATGTCGCACGCCCCGACAAGACCCATGCCTCCGGCCCGGACGTGACCGTCGATCCGCCCGATCACCGGCTTGGGAAGCTCGAGAATGCTGCGCAAGAGTGTCAGCATCCCCCGTCCTCGCTCCTTGACGGCGTCCTCCGGTGATGCGGACGAACCGGAGGCCTCACTGAGATCGGCTCCCGCACAGAATGTTCCACCGGTGTGGGTGAGTACCACCGCTCGAACTGCCGGATCGGCGGCAGCCGACGTCAACCCAGCCTGCAACTCCGTGACCAACCGCGTCGAAATCGCGTTGCGGTTGTGGGGTGAGTCGAGAGTGATCGTGGCAGCACCGCCCGATATTTCGTACCGTACGTATGGCTTGTCCTGATCCGTCATGAGTCGCCTCTTCCTAGTAGGACCGTGGCAGACCGAGGGAATGCTGTGAGACGAAGTTGAGGATCATCTCGCGGCTCACCGGCGCGACGCGGGCGATACGAGCCGCACCGAGCATGGCGGCCAGTCCGTATTCCTTCGTCAGGCCGGCGCCGCCGTGCGTCTGGATCGCCTGATCGAGTGCCTTGATGCTGGCTTCGGCGGCGGCGTACTTTGCCATGTTCGCGGCTTCGGCAGCACCGAAATCGTCACCGCTGTCGTAGAGCACCGCGGCCTTCTGCATCATCAGCTTGGCGAGTTCGAGTTCGATCTTCACCTGCGCGAGTGGATGCGAAATGCCTTGGTGCGCACCGATCGGCGTCTTCCACACCGTGCGCTCGTTGGCGAACTTCACTGCGGCGTTCAGGGCGTAACGGCCCATCCCGATGGCCATCGACGCACCCAGGATCCGCTCGGGGTTGAGGCCCGCGAACAACTGCATCAGGGCGGCATCGGCTTCGCCGACCAGAGCGTCGGCCGGCAGACGGACGTCGTCGAGGAAGAGGATGAACTGGTGGTCCGGTTCGATGATGTCCATCTCCATCTGCGTCTTCACGAATCCGGGAGAATCCGTGGGGACGATGAACAGAGCGGGCTTGAGCTTGCCCGTCTTGGAGTCCTCGGTGCGCGCAACGACGAGGACCGCGTCAGCCTGATCGACACCCGAGATGTAGATCTTGTTGCCGCTCAGGATCCAGTCGTCGCCATCCCTGCGTGCCGTCGTGGTGATCTGATGAGAGTTGGAACCAGCGTCGGCCTCGGTGATTCCGAACGCCATGATCTTGGAGCCGTCGGCGAGGCTGGGTAGCCACTGCTGCTTCTGCTCCGCCGTGCCGTACTTGCCGATGATGGTGCCGCAGATGGCCGGGGATACGACAACCAGGAGCAGACCGGCACCCTGCGCCGCCAATTCCTCCTGCACCAGCGCGAGTTCGTAGATGCCTGCACCGCCGCCGCCGTATTCCTCAGGCAGGTTGACGCCCAGGAATCCGAGTTTGCCCGCCTCGTTCCACAATTCGGTGAGCGGCTCCCCCTTTCGCGCCTTGGGCAGCACGTAGTCGACGTAGTTGAAGCGCTCACCCAGTTTGGAAACGGATGCCCGCAGTTCCTTCTGCTCTTCGGTTTCGATGAAACTCATCATGCTTCCTCTTCTGTAGCGGGTTCTTCCACACGTGCGAGTACCGATCCGACCTCGACCTGCTGGCCGACGGCCACCGGAAGTTCCACCAGGACACCGGCAGTCGGCGCGGTGACGGTGTGTTCCATCTTCATGGCCTCCAGCCACAGAATCGGCTGGCCGGCGGTGACGGTGTCACCGAGTGCGGCACCGAGGCGGATGACCGATCCCGGCATCGGAGCGAGCAACGAACCGGCGGCGACTTCTGCCGACGGATCCACGAAGCGCGGTGCTGCCGTCAACGCGACGGGTCCGAGCGAGGAGTCGACAAAAATCTCACTCCCGTAGGCCGCAACGTCGAACGAGCGCTGTACTCCGCTCTGCTCGAGCACTACCCGGGTCGCAGTTGCCGATACCAGGCGCACGTCGTCGAAGCCTTGTGCACTCAGCACGCCGCTTCGGCTCAGGGAGTAGCGGACGTCGTAGTCGCCCGACGCAGTGGAATAGCTCTTGCTCTGCGGCTGCGACGGGAGGTTGCGCCACCCGCTGGGCAAGCGGCCGATGACGCGGGCCGACGCCCGGTTGTGCGCGGCATCGGCAAGTGCCGCCGCCAACGCCGAGAGTCTTTCGGCGTCGGTATCGGCCAAGGGCGTAGACAGCTTCTCGAGGTCGTGAGTCTCGAAGAAGGCAGTGTCGGTGTCTCCGGCAATGAAGGCGGGGTGGGCCAGGACGTTGACGAGCAGGTCGCGGTTGGTGCGCAGCCCGTGAATCCTGGTGCGCGCCAGCGTCGATGCGAGCAGCCGGGCAGCTGCGGTCCGCGTCGGCGCGTACGAGATGACCTTGGCCAACATCGGGTCGTAGTGGACGCCGACAACACTGCCGTCGACGACGCCGGAGTCGAGGCGAACGCCCTGCTCACGCAGAACACTGAATTCTTGCGGGTCACCGGGCAACTCGATGTGGTGGACGGTTCCGCTCTGCGGCTGCCAGTTCTTGGCGGGGTCCTCGGCGTACAGGCGCACTTCGATCGAATGCCCACGGATCTCCGGCTGATCGTCCGGAAGTGCTTCACCTGAAGCGACCTGCAATTGCAGTTCCACCAGATCGAGTCCAGTGGTGCACTCGGTGACCGGATGCTCCACCTGCAAACGCGTGTTCATTTCCAGGAAGAAGAAGTCGCCTTTTTCGTCAGCCAGGAATTCAACGGTTCCTGCGCCCTCGTAACCGATGGCGTTGGCTGCGAGCCGCGAGGCGTCGAACAGCTTGTCGCGCATGGCGGGGATGCGTTGCACGAGCGGCGACGGGGCCTCTTCGACTACCTTCTGATGCCGACGCTGGATCGAGCACTCGCGCTCCCCCACCGCCCACACCGCACGGTGGCGGTCGGCCATGACCTGAACCTCGATGTGCCGACCGGTCTCGAGGTAACGCTCACAGAAGACTGTCGGGTCGCCGAAAGCGGACTGCGCCTCACGCCGCGCCGCTTCCAGTTCGCCGTCCAGCGCCGACAATTCACGAACGACACGCATTCCGCGTCCGCCGCCGCCCGCCGACGCCTTGATCAGCACCGGCAGATGAGCCTCGGTCACCGCGGCGGGATCGAGTTCGGAGAGCACCGGCACTCCGGCGGCGTCCATGATCTTCTTGGACTCGACCTTCGACCCCATGAGCTCGATGGATTCGACGGGCGGGCCGATCCACGTCAGTCCCGCGTCGATGACGCTGCGCGCGAACTCCGCGTTCTCGGAGAGGAATCCGTATCCGGGGTGAATCGCGTCGGCGCCCGAAGCCTTGGCGGCGGCGATGACGAGCTCACCCCGCAAGTAGGTCTCGGCAGGCGTGTTACCCGGCAGGCGAACCGAAGCATCGGCTTCGGCGACGTGCGGGCTGTCGGCATCTGCGTCGGAAAATACCGCGACCGTGCCGATTCCGTTCTTGCGGCAGGTTGCAAAGACACGGCGGGCGATTTCGCCACGATTGGCGACCAGTACTGAAGTGATTGTCACGGCGTGCCTCACATACGGAAGACGCCGAAGTTGTCGGTGCCTTCGATCGGGGCGGTGGCGATGGCCGACAGGCACATTCCCACCACGGTGCGGGTGTCTCGGGGATCGATGACGCCGTCGTCGTACAGACGACCCGACAGGAACATCGGGAGTGACTCGGCCTCGATCTGGTTCTCGATCATCGCGCGCATGCCTGCGTCGGCCTGCTCGTCGAAGACCTGGCCGCGCGCCTCGGCAGCAGCGCGTCCCACGATGGAGATGACGCCGGCGAGCTGCGCACCGCCCATGACGGCGGACTTGGAACTGGGCCACGCAAAGAGGAACCGCGGATCGAACGCGCGTCCGCACATACCGTAGTGACCGGCGCCGTACGACGCTCCGAGCAGGATCGAGATGTGCGGAACCTTGGAGTTGGCAACCGCATTGATCATCATCGATCCGTGCTTGATCATGCCGCCCTCCTCGTATTCCTTACCCACCATGTAGCCGGTGGTGTTGTGCAGGAACAGCAACGGCGTGTTGGAACGATTGGCGAGCTGGATGAACTGCGTGGCCTTCTGTGATTCCTCACTGAAGAGCACTCCACGTGCGTTCGCCAGGATGCCGATCGGGTAGCCGTTCAGCTCTGCCCACCCGGTCACGAGGGAGGAGCCGTAGAGCGGCTTGAACTCGTCGAAGTCGGAACCGTCGACGATACGGGCGATGACCTCACGCGGATCGAACGGGATCTTCAGGTCGGCCGGAACGATGCCGAGCAACTCTTCCGGATCCTCGAGCGGTTCGATGATCTCCGCGCGCGGCGCCGGCCCCTTCTTGGTCCAGTTGAGCCGCTTGACGATCGAGCGCCCGATGCGGATCGCGTCCTGCTCGTCGGCGGCGAAGTAGTCGGCCAACCCGGACTTGCGAGCGTGCATTTCGGCGCCGCCGAGTGCCTCGTCGTCGGATTCCTCACCGGTGGCCATCTTGACCAGCGGCGGGCCTGCGAGGAACACCTTGGAGCGTTCCTTGATCATCACGACGTGGTCGGACATGCCCGGGATGTACGCACCGCCGGCCGTCGAGTTACCGAAGACCAGTGCAATGGTGGGGATTCCGGCTGCGGACAGCTGAGTGAGGTCACGGAACATACGCCCGCCCGGGATGAACACCTCTTTCTGCGTCGGCAAGTCTGCGCCGCCGGACTCTACGAGGGAGATCACAGGGAGGCGGTTCTGCATGGCGATATCGTTGGCCCGGAAACCCTTACGCAGCGTCCACGGATTGCTGGTGCCGCCGCGCACGGTGGGATCGTTGGCGACGATCAGGCATTCGACACCTTCGACGACGCCGATACCGACCACGGTGCTGGCTCCGACCGGGAAGTCACTCCCCCACGCAGCGAGGGGACACAGTTCGAGGAACGGTGAATCCTGATCGAGCAGGAGTTCGATCCGCTCGCGTGCCAGAAGCTTTCCCCGCTTGTGGTGCCGCTCGGTGTACTTCTCGCCGCCACCCGCCAACGCCTTGGCGTGCTCGACCTCGATCTCGGCGAGCTTGGTGTTCATGGTCGATGTTGCGGTCTTGTACACCTCGGAATTGGTGTCCAGTGTTGACCGGATGACACTCATGACTGATACCCCAATCGCTTGGCCGCGAGGCCGGTGAGGATTTCGGTGGTTCCGCCACCGATTCCCAGAATTCGCATGTCCCGGTACTGCCTCTCCACTTCGCTTTCCTGCATGTATCCGAGGCCGCCGAACAGCTGAACAGCTTGGTTCGCAACCCATTCGCCCGTCTCGACTGCCGTGTTCTTCGCAAAGCACACCTCGGCGATCAGATCGCCGTCACCGGCCATGTACCGCTCGATCACCGAGTGCGTGTACACCTTGGCGACGTCGATCTTGCGGGCCATCTCGGTGACGGTGTTCTGGACGGCCTGCCGACTGATCAGGGGGCGACCGAAAGTCTCACGGGCGCGGCACCATTCGAGCGTCAGCTCCAGGCAACGTTCTGCACTGGCATACGCCTGCGCGGCGAGCGCTACCCGCTCGGAGACAAATGCCTGGGCGATCTGCGCGAAGCCGCTGTTCTCTGCACCGACCAGATTCTCCACCGGAACCCGGGCGTCGACAAAGGAGAGTTCCGCGGTATCGGATGCGCGCCAGCCCATCTTCTCGAGTTTGCGCGAGACGGTGAATCCCGGTGTGCCCTTCTCGATCACGAGCAGTGAGACACCACCGGCGCCGGGACCACCGGTGCGCACCGCTGTAACGACGAAGTCCGCTCGAACGCCGGAGGTGATGAACGTCTTGGCTCCGTTCACGACGTAATGATCGCCGTCGCGCTTGGCTGTAGTTGTCAGGTGCCCGACGTCGCTGCCTCCGCCGGGCTCGGTGATGGCGAGCGAGCCGATCTTGTCGCCGCGCAGGGTCGGCTTGACCCACTTCTCGATCTGCGCCTCGTCGCCGGCCGCGATCAGGTGCGGCACCGCGATGCCGCAGGTGAAGAGCGATGCGAACAGCCCGCCCGACGCACCTGCCTGATGCATCTCCTCACAGATCACGATGGAGTCGACGGCGTCGCCGCCCTCACCACCGGCCGATTCGGGTGCGCTGGCCCCGAGGAGTCCGAGAGCGCCTGCCTTGCGGTGCAATTCGCGCGGAATCTCGCCGTCTCGCTCCCACTGCGTCAGATGCGGCAGAATCTCCTGGTTCACGAATCCGCGTACGGTCTCGCGAAGCGCAAGCCTTTCCGGTGTGGTCCACACGGTCACCGTGAATCCTCTTTCTCGTCAGTTACGGGGAGTAGCGAAATCGGGATGTCGATGTGGCGCGAACGCAGCCATTCACCAATTCCCTTGGCCTGCGGATCGAACCGCGCCTGCGAGGCGACACCCTGACCGAGAATTCCCTCGATCACGAAGTTGACGGCACGAAGGTGCGGAAGCTGGTAGCGAGTGACGTTCAGGTCTGCTGCTTCCGGTAGCAGTTCCTTGAGCATCTCGACGGTCAGTGTGTGCGCCAACCACTTCCACTGATCGTCCGTGCGAACCCAGACGCCGACGTTGGCATTTCCGCCCTTGTCGCCACTACGGGCACCGGCGATCGTGCCGAGTGGTACCGACAGCGACGTCTGTGGCGGCAACGGCTCCGGACGCTCCGGTTCGTCGACGGGTTCGAGGTCCTGCGTCAACGTGGATGGAGCGATGTCCACGCGCGTGCCGTCCGGCAGTACGGCCACGTGCGGCACCGATCCCGCGTCGACGTAGCCGGGGGTGAACACTCCGTACGGTTGGCCGTTGCTCGGCGGAGCCGTCAGCGAGAAGCCGGGGTAGCTGGCAAGTGCCATTTCCACCGCAACCGCGGAGAAAGGACGACCGATCACCTTGGGGTCGGAATCGCGAACCACGCAGCGCAGCAACGCACTCGCGGTTTCCTCGGTGTCGGAATCCGGATGATCCGTGCGAGCGAGAGTCCAGACCAGTTCGGCGGGCTTCTTCGTCAGCCAGGATTCGAGCTGAGTCTTCGCCAGATCGGCCTTGGCCTCGATGTCGAGACCGGTGAGAATGAAAGTGGCCTCGTTGCGGAACCCGGCCAGCGTGTTCAGCGAGACCTTGTACTGCGGCGGCGGAGCCTCGCCCGTGACGCCGCTGATCAGCACCCGATCCGGGCCTTCCTGGGTGAGCACTGCGTTGTCGATGCGGGTCGTCACGTCCGGGCCTGCATAGCGTCCACCGGTGATCTCGTACAGCAGCTGCGCCGTCACCGTGCCGACGCTCACCTCGCCGTCCGTTCCGGCGTGCTTGGTGATGACCGAAGATCCGTCCGCGTTGATCTCGGCGATCGGGAAGCCAGGCCGGCCCAGATTGGGAATCTCTGTGAAGAACGCGTAGTTGCCGCCGGTGGCCTGGGTTCCGCACTCGATGACGTGGCCCGCCGCGACAGCACCGGCAAGCTGATCGAAATCATCTCGCTTCCAACCGAAATGGTGAGCAGCCGGACCGACGATCACCGAAGCGTCGGTGACCCGTCCGGTGACCACGACATCGGCGTCGGCCGACAATGCTTCGACGATGCCCCAGGCGCCGAGGTACGCATTGGCCGTCAGCGGGGAGCCGAGTCCGAGTTCGTCTGCCCGAGAGACCAGATCGTCACCCTCGACGTGGGCGATCTTTGCGTTCAACCCCAGCTTGGTGTTGACCTCGCGCAACGCGTCGGCCAGTCCGGCCGGGTTGAGACCGCCTGCATTCGCGACGATCTTCACCCCCTTGTCGAGCGCAAGGCCGAGCGTGTCCTCCACCTGCCGCAGGAACGTCTTCGCGTAGCCGAGCGCCGGGTCCTTCATCCGGTCCCGCCCGAGGATCAACATCGTCAGTTCGGCCAGGTAGTCGCCGGTCAGGTAGTCGAGTTCGCCGCCCTCGAGCATCTCGCGCATCGCCGAGACGCGGTCGCCGTAGAACCCGGAGCAGTTACCGATCCGTACCGAACTCATTTGCCCACCTTCGATGCTCGTCCCTCACCGATGGATCCGACGGCGGCTCGTCCCTCACCGCTGGGTCCGGCAAAGGCCTGCGCGAACCCGAGCCACTCGTCCGCGTCGGCACCCACGGCGACCAGATCGAGATCGGCGCGATTGGCGCGCTGGGTGACCAGCAAGCAGAAGTCCAACGCCGGCCCGGTAACCTTCTGCGGCGCATCTTCCGGCCCCCAGGTCCAGAGCGACCCGTCCGGCGCGGTCAACTCAACCCGGAAATCGTCGGCGGGCGGCGTCTTCTCGTTGACCGAGTACGCGAAGTTTCGCGTCCGCACACCCAGGTGAGCGATGTTCTTGATGCGCGCCGTCGGAGCGCGTTCGACGCCGAGTGCGTCGGCAACGTCCTGCCCGTGCGCCCACGTCTCCATCAGTCGCGCGGTAGCCATGGAAACACCGCCCATGGGCGGGCCGTACCAGGGGAACTTGGTTCCGGCCGGGGCGGCGGTGAGCGCCTCGACGAGAGCGGTGCGCCCCGCTCGCCAATCGGCGAGCAACTCCGCCGGCTGGCGGGCCGCCTGTTCAGCAGCACCGTCGTCGACAAACCCTGCCGGGTTCACGAACGCCGCCTTCAACTGCTCCGCGAAACCGTCCGGGTCGGTGATCGCCAGGATCGCTGCACTGTCCGTCCAGTGCAGGTGCCCGATCTGATGTGCGATGGTCCACCCTTCCGCAGGCGTCATTGTCGCCCACTTCTCCTCGGGCAGATCCGCAACCAGGGCGTCTAGGCTCTCGCCTTCGGCCCGCAAGTCATCGATGAACGTCTGAAGTTCGGCCATGCGACCAGCATCACACCCACATCCATAAAAATCAAGCACGAATGATTGTTATTGCGAAATCCTGTGGTGAGAGACTGAGTTCAACTGCCATCGACAACCAGGAGCACCCATGAGCGACGCCGTACTGATCTCGCGAACCGGCGATGTGGTCACGTGGACCCTCAATCGCCCGGACACCCGCAATGCGATCTCCGAGATCGACATGATCGAGGCCCTCGAAGACGCAGTCACCGCGGTCAACCGAGATCAGAGTGTGCGCACGGTCATTCTGACGGGGGCCGGATCGGCCTTCTCCTCCGGCGGCAACGTCAAGCACATGCGAGACAAGGAGGGCATGTTCGGTGGCGCACCCGGCGAGATCCGCCAGGGCTACCGGCACGGCATCCAACGCATCCCGCTCGCGCTGTACACGTGTGAGGTGCCGACCATCGCGGCGGTCAACGGCCCGGCCATCGGAGCGGGCTGCGACCTCTCACTCATGTGCGACCTCCGCATCGCCTCGACCGCCGCAGTCTTCGCCGAGAGTTTCGTCAAGGTAGGACTCATCCCCGGCGACGGCGGAGCGTGGCTGCTCCCGCGCGCGATCGGCAACGCCCGCGCGGCCGAGATGGCGTTCACCGGTGAACCGATCGATGCTGCGAGAGCACTCGACTGGGGTCTGGTCTCGCAGGTGACCGAGCCCGAGGAATTGCTTTCCGCTGCGCACGCTTTGGCGGCTCGAGTAGCCGCCAATCCCCCGCAGGTACTCCGCATGACCAAAAAGCTCCTCCGCGAGGGCCAGCACCAGAGCCTCGAGAGCTTGCTCGAACTCTCCGCCGCCATGCAGTCGATCGCCCACCACACCCGAGATCACCACGAAGCCGTCGCCGCGATGCTCGAGCGTCGAAGTCCCGAGTTCACCGGAGAATGAAGGCCGGCAGTCAGCTACTGCCGGTCGGAGCAGTCCTCACGTCGATACTGTCGCTCCAGTTCGGCGCGGCATTCGCGACGACTTTGTTCTCGCAGATCGGGCCGGCCGGAGCTACGACGCTGCGGCTGACGATCGCCGCGATCATCCTCGGCGTCATCGTCCGCCCGCGATGGAGCAGATGGTCGAACCGGCAGCGCAAAGGCATCTTCGCGCTGGGCATCGCCCTCGCCGTGATGAACGGCGCCTTCTACCTCGCCCTCGACACGGTGCCCATCGGAACGGCCGTCACCATCGAGTTCCTCGGACCGCTCACCCTGGCCGCAGTTCTGTCTCGTCGGTGGGCCGACGGAGCATGGGTGCTGCTCGCCTTCGGCGGAGTGTTGCTGCTCGGGTTGGGCGATCACGGCGAATCCGGTTTGGACCCGATCGGGGTGATGTTCGCGTTGATCGCCGCTACTGCGTGGGCCGGATACATCGTGGCCGGTTCCCACCTGGCCGCGACGCTCCCGAGCGCCGACGGGTTGGCAGGCGCAAGCATCGTCGCGGCCGTATTGACGCTGCCCTTCGGCGTCGTCTCGGGAGGAAGTGAACTACTGGATCCGACGATGCTCGCCGCAGGCGCAGCCGTCGCCGTCCTCTCGTCCGTCATCCCGTACAGCTTGGAAATGTGGGCGCTGCGCTCTCTCGCCAAGAAAGTCTTTGCCGTCCTCATCGCCCTCGAACCCGCAGCGGCCGCACTGGCCGGAGTCCTCGTGATCGGGCAAACGCTCGACGCATTCACACTCGTGGCCATCGCACTGGTGGTGACCGCGGGTGTCGGCACTGTCGTCATGAATCGAAAACCCACAGCGAAGTAGTCCAGGTACCGTCAGAGCACGTCATTCCAACGCACAGGAGAACCATGACCAACCCGATCATCGCCACCGTTCTCGGTAACACCCCGCAGATCGACGAAAGTGCGTTCATCGCACCCAACGCCACCGTTGTCGGCGCGGTGACCATCGCTGCGGGAGCCAGCATCTGGTACGGCGCGGTTATCCGCGGCGACGCAGAATCGATCTCCATCGGCGCTGACACGAACATTCAGGACAACTGCACCGTGCACGCCGACCCGACGTTCCCCGCAGTGCTGGGCGAACGAATCTCGGTCGGCCACAACGCAGTGCTGCACGGGTGCACCGTCGAAGACGACGTTCTCGTCGGCATGGGTGCCGTGGTGCTCAACGGCGCACACATCGGCTCGGGGTCACTGATTGCAGCCGGCGCTGTCGTGTCTCAGGGGATGCAAATCCCACCTGGATCACTGGTCGCCGGCGTGCCCGCCAAGGTCAAACGTGAACTCTCCGAAGGCGAAAAGGCCGGTATCACCGCCAACGGCGCCGGCTACATCATGCTCGCGAAGGCTCACCAGGACATCGAACAAGCCTGATCGAAACGACGCTCGCGGCCGGTAGCAGCAAGAGCAACGACTAGCCTCGGGGCCGCAACGTGCTGTTCGGCAACTCGGGTGCCGGGAGCGCCGGACCGTCGTATCCCGGCACGACGCCGAAACGCCGGTCCGGGACGCTGCCGTCGAATCCGGAGGCAAGCTCGGCCTGCCACTTGCGTCGATACTCGACGATCTCTTCGTGTGTACGGCCCATGAAGTTCCACCACATGATGACCTGCTCGCCCAACGGTTTCCCGCCGAGAAGTAGCAGTCGAGCCGGTTCGGATCCCGGATTGCGCAAAGTCAGTTTTCCGAAACCCGGTGCTTGATAACCCAACTCGGCCCAGCCGACAGTGGTACCACGCAGAACAACCGATCCTTGATCGACGATCACGCCGTGCTCATGTGAACGATCGACATCGAGGGCGATCTCGGCCCCAGGATCGAGAATCACCTCGGCACCGAGTAATTCGGTGAAGGTAGACACCGGAGACGTTTCACCGGCGAGCGAACCGAGGAACACACTGAGCGTGACACCATCGGTTGTCACCGGCTCCGGTCGATAGTGAACGAACGCGGGTGCGGTATCGCGCGCCGCATCCGGCAGGGCCACCCACAACTGCATCCCGTGCAGAACCTTCGTATTCGGCGTCGACACCTCGGAGTGCGCGATCCCACTCCCGGCCGTCATCAGATTCAGTTCACCCGGCCGCACCATCGCATGGGAACCGATGCTGTCACGGTGCTCGATCTCTCCGGTGAACAGCCAACTCACCGTCTGCAAACCGGTATGCGGATGCGGCGGCACATGCATGCCCGGTCCTGAGCCGACGTCATCCGGACCGTAATGATCTGCAAAACACCATCCCCCGATCAGCGAACGCTCGCGTTGCGGGAGGGTGCGTCGCACTCGCATGGCCCGCGGGCCACCGAGCGGTACGTCGCGCGGGGTGAGGATCTGAATCTCGCTCTCCGCCGGATGGCCTTCGCATTCCTGCTCGACGGGCTGCGCTTCGAGGTTGCTCATATCGTCCATCCTGCCTCCAGTCATGACTGCGCGAGACGCAGACGCGTGCACAATTCGGCCAACAGTCGAAGTTCATCCGCGTCCAGGGCCGGTCCGACGTGGCGGCGGATGCTCGCGGCATGACGGCGACCCACTGATTTCTGCAGCGCTGCACCCGTTTCGGTGAGTTGCACGATCGTCCCGCGGCGATCCTGTGGATCAACACTTCTCGTTACCAGACCTTCGCCCTCCAACCGTTCCACCAGGCGACTGAGCGAAGGCTGGCTCAGCAATATCTCCCGATTCAGGTCACGCAGGCGAAGGGAACTACTCGGCGCAAGACTCAGCGTGAACAGCACGTCGTACTCGCGCATCGATACCTGATCCCAGACGTCGTCGGCAGAGAGCCGCCGCAGCACCGACACCTGGGCGCGAAACAAGGCTTCCCAGGCGTCGGTGGCGAGTTCGGTGGTGCTGACCGGAACCTCAGGCGGTTGCTCGTCAGGCAGTGACACTGCTTGCCTCACGAGCCGCCTTCATCGACGCGTGAGTGGGCGGGTTGTCCGGCACATGTGCTGGCCGCCTGGCCGCGAACTCACGGCGCAGAACCGGAACAACTTCCTCACCGAGCAGATCGAGCTGCTCGAGCACCGTCTTGAGCGGCAGCCCGGCGTGATCCATCAGGAACAGCTGGCGCTGGTAGTCGCCGAAGAAATCGGCAAACGCCAACGTCTTCTCGATGACCTGCTCAGGGGAACCGACGGTCAGCGGCGTCTGCTCGGTGAACTCTTCGAGTGAGGGCCCGTGGCCGTACACCGGAGCATTGTCGAAATACGGACGGAATTCCTTGACCGCGTCCTGACTGTTCTTGCGCATGAAGACCTGACCACCGAGACCGACGATCGCCTGATCCGCGGACCCGTGGCCGTAATGCTCGTAACGCCGGCGGTAAAGATTGATCAGCTCGATGTAGTGCTCTTTCGGCCAGAAGATGTTGTTCGCGAAGAATCCGTCGCCGTGATACGCCGCGATCTCCGCGATCTCGGGGCTGCGGATCGAGCCGTGCCACACGAACGGCGCGACGCCGTCCAGCGGGCGCGGTGTGGACGTGAATCCCTGGAGTGGAGTGCGGTACTCCCCTTGCCAGTTCACGACCTCCTCGTCCCAGAGCCGGCGAAGAAGTTGATAGTTCTCGAGCGCCAACGGGATACCGGCGCGAATGTCCTTGCCGAACCACGGGTACACCGGCGCGGTGTTTCCGCGACCCATCATCAGATCGACGCGCCCCTCGGCGAGGTGTTGAAGCATCGCGTAATCCTCGGCGATCTTCACCGGGTCATTGGTGGTGATCAGCGTCGTGGACGTGGAGAGCGTGATCTTCTCGGTCTGGGCCGCGATGTATCCGAGCATCGTGGTCGGAGATGACGGCACGAACGGTTTGTTGTGATGCTCGCCGGTCGCGAAGACGTCGAGACCGACTTCCTCGGCGTGCTTTGCGATGGTTGTCATGGCCTTGATGCGCTCGTGCTCTGTCGGGGTCGCCCCCGTCGTGGGATCAGTGGTGACGTCACCGACCGTGAAGATTCCGAACTGCATGGTTGCTCCTCCGCGAACTAGATCCATGCGTTTGCATGTAACTGATCAAACATTCAACCATCCAGCTGTATTCCACGGCAAAAAGGTGAGGGCGGCACACAAGATGTGTGCCGCCCTCACCTGGACGAACGATCTACCGAAAAGCGGTCAGTGCATAACGATCGGCGTTGCCGTCTCGCCCTCGGCCACCGGCCTGGTGGTCTTGCTCCGCGGCAGGAAGAACGCCGGGATGAGGGTCAGGACGATCAGCACAGTGGCAACGAGGAAGGTGTTACCGAAGGCATCCGACGCCGCACTGAGAATCGAATTCGCAGCAGACTCCTGCGGACTTCCCGGTTCGGTCGGAATGTGCGAGGCCGCACCGACCATCGTCGTGTCGAGGCCACGATCGAGAAGCTGGTTGGTCAAGACCACCGACATCACGGCGGTACCGATCGAACCTGCGGTCTGCTGAACGATGTTCATCAGGGTGGAGCCGCGAGCAATCTGCTCGTTGGAGAGCGTCACGATAGCTGCGGTCATCAGCGGCATCATGGTGCAACCCATACCGAGGCCCATGACGAACAAGGCACCCATCAGCAGCCACGTCGGGGAATCCGAGGCAACCTGTGTGAACACACCCAAGCCGATCAGAATCAACGGCAAACCGGTCAGGACGATCTTGCCCGGGCCGATCTTGTCGACCAGTCGACCAGCGATCGGCATGGTGACCATAGCGCCGAGACCCTGCGGAGCCATCAACAATCCGGCAGCGAGCGTGGTGTGACCGCCGACCTGGATGAAGTAGCTCGGGAACAGCAACCCGGCGCCCATGAAGGCGACGATGAACAGCGACGTCGTGATGACGGCGGTGGTCAACTGACGGTTCTTGAACAGGTGCAAGTCGATCAGCGGGTGATCCTTGTTGAGCGCGTGGAACACGAAGGCGATGATCAGCGCCAGACCGATACCGGCCGACACCAGAACCCGAGCCGACGCAACCGTTCCCACCTCAGGGATGGACGACACACCGAACAAGAACAGCGCGAGGCCGGGTGACAGCAGGATCATGCCGAGGAAGTCGAAGGACTCCGAAGGCTTCGCCTTGTCGGACGGCAGAATGATGAATGCTGCTGCCAACGCGATGATGCCGATCGGCAGGTTGATCAGGAAGATCCAGTGCCAGCTCGCGGCCTCGATCAGCCAACCACCGAGGATCGGGCCACCGATGGGGCCGAGCAGCATCGGGATTCCGAGAACTGCCATGACGCGACCGACGCGGTCCGGACCGGCGGCCCGGGTCATGATGGTCATACCGAGCGGCATCAACATGCCGCCGCCGAGGCCCTGGAGCACACGGAAGCCGATGAGCGAGGTGATGTCCCACGCCATCGCACAAGCGACCGAACCGAGTACGAACAGCACCAGGGCCGTCATGTACAGGCGCTTGGTACCGAAACGGTCGGCAGCCCAACCGGTAACCGGAATGACCGTCGCCAAGGCGAGCGTGTAGGCCGTCATCGTCCACGCGACGGTGGCGTACGAAGTTTCGAAGTCCTCGGCAAAAGTGGTGAGCGCGACGCTCACCACGGTTACGTCGAGAATCGACATGATGGCGCCGAGCACCACCACGGAAGCGATCTTGAGGACCGCCCCGTCAAGTTTGTCGGACGCCGGTGCCGGCGCGTTCGGCGATGTCATCGCGAAGTCTCCTGGTTAAGTGCTCGCAGATAGTCACCCGCGAGAAGGGGCTTGAGAGCCTCGAACAAACGAATCCGCTCTGGCTCAGGAACACGCGACGCGAATTCGCGAAGCTGGCCGCGCTTGCACTCGATGTGGTTGGTCGTCACCTTACGACCGGCCTCCGACAAGGAAACCCGCTTGACGCGTCGGTCCCGCTCGTCTTCACGGCGATCGACCAGACCCATGTTCACGAGCTGATCGATGTTCCGCCCCGTAGCTGCCACCGAGAGCCGAAGCTCGTCGGCAACCTCGTTGATCGGGATCGCCGCATCACGTTGTGCAAGTACGAACAGCACACGCACCTGAGAGAACGAGAGATCCAGTTCGATCAACGCATCGATCGACTCCGAATCACCGGCGCTCATCAGGCGAGTGAACAACTCGTCGAGTGCTCCATACAGGTCATCAGAATCGGAAGCGATCACCTGGCAAATGGTAGTGCGGTTGCAACTATTGCCCAAATGAAAACATGTTGCAACTTATTATTTGGTGACCACCATCACGTTGCGAAGAATCATTCCTGCAGCAAGATGGCCTTTCCGAGAACTTTGCCGCTTTCGAGATCAGCCAGGGCAACTGCTGCGTCGGCAAGCGGATACCGTGCCTTGACCAGCGGACGCAAGCCGTTCCGGACGTGTTCTACCAGCGATGCATGCACCTCGGCTACCGCTTCGGGATTGGTACGCGTGAACTCACCCCATGCCGCGCCGACAATGCTGATATTGCGAAACAGCACCCGGTTCACCTTTACCTCGGGAATACCGCCGCCGGCGAATCCGATCACCACGAGTCGTCCTTCGGGTGCCAGAACCCGGACCGCGTCGTCGAACGCATCGCCGCCCACCGGATCCACCACGATCTGAGCGCCGACGCCGTCGGTCAGTTCCCGAATCCGCTCTCCCCATCCCGGAGCCAGCGCGACCACCTCGTCGGCACCGAGCTCACGCAAGAAGTCATCGACGCCCTCGCGTCGTACCACGGCGATCACCCGGGCACCGTGCGCCTTGGCCAGCTGGATGGTTGCCGTTCCGACTCCGCCTGCAGCGCCGAGCACGACGACAGTCTCCCCCGCGACGATCTTCGCGCGACGAGCGAGCGCGAACTCCATCGTCTGATAGTTGATGATCAGCGAGGCCGCCTCGTCGAAGGCGAGTCCGTCCGGAATTCGGAGTACCTGCGCCGGGTTGACGGCAATCCGCTCTGCATACCCACCCAGATACGCGGCCGCGAGAACACGATCGCCCGGAGCGAAACCCGACCCTTCCGGCGCGGAGACCACGACGCCCGAGATCTCCGCGCCGGGAATGAACGGCGGTTCCGGGCGGATCTGATACTTGCCGTAGGTGATGAGCAGGTCCGGAAAGCAGACGCCACTTGCCTTCACATCGATGAGAACAAGACCTTCGGCTGCGGGCTCGGGAACCTCCTGCGCGACAATTCCTTCGGGACCGGACAGTTCCGTAACCACCATGGCGCGCACAGAAAGCTCCTCTTCGGGACATCTGAAGTCTGGACCGGTAACCCGGTTTTCTCGACTTTAACCCGGTACTCACGTCAGATCATCGTTCGCTCCCGATGTGCAGACGTTCGAGTCCGTCGAGAATCAGATCGAGACCGAAAGCGAATTCGGCGGCGTAGCTGTATCCCGGAGCAAGGACGTGCTCGGTGGTCAACTCGGCCAGGTGCGGATACTGACCGCTCTCGAACGAGCCCATGATCGCCTTCGCCAGTTCCGTCGTTTCCTGCGCTGTTTCGAACGGCAAGCTCACTTCTTGCAGCACGAAGCCGTAGATGTACGCATCCATGATCGAAAAGGCATGCGCAGCAAGGGCGACGGGAAAGTCGGCGGCGCGTAGCGTTCCGATGACGGCATCGTGGTGGCGCAGGGTCGCGGGACCAGGCGTCGTTCGGGACTCCATCAACGGAGTTGCCCACGGGTGCCTCCCCAACACTTCCCTTGTCGATACCGCTCGCACGTGAAGTTCCGTGCGCCACGGGCGTCCCGGCGTCGGCAGATCGATCTCCGCGAAGACCGCATCGACCATTCCGTCGAGCAGATCCCCCTTGTCCGAAACATGGTTGTACAGAGACATCGCTTCGACGCCCAGTTCGGTGCCCAGCTTCCGCATGGTCATCGAATCGATTCCGACGGAATCGGCAAGCGCGACAGCAGCGTGTACGACGTCGTCTCGGGTCAATCTTGCGCGCTTCTCCACATTGACAGAACTTACACCGTAAGTGCAATACTTACGCTGTAAGTATTCGACGAACGGAGACTCGCATGCCGAAGGAACTGATGACCGCCGTCGTACAGGATCGCTACGGAGAGGCCGACGTTCTCTACGTCGACCACATTCCGCGCCCCACTGTCGCCGACAACGAAGTGCTGATACGCGTCGAGGCCGCGTCCGTCGACCGCGGGGCATGGCATCTCATGGCCGGACTGCCATATCCGTTGCGCCTCGCGGGTTTCGGGCTGCGCAGACCTAGGAACCGAGTCCGCGGACTGGACGTGTCCGGCCGAGTCGAGGCCGTCGGCAGTTCGGTGACCCGCGTGGCAGTCGGCCAGGAGGTGTACGGGATCGCGGTCGGTTCGTTCGCGGAGTACGCACGCGCACTCGAGACGAAGATTGCCGCAAAACCTGCCCGGTTGTCGTTCGCACAGGCAGCAGCGGTGCCGGTCTCCGCCCTCACAGCGTTGCAAGCCGTGCGCGACCACGGCCGCGTGCAGGCGGGCCAATCCGTCCTCGTACTCGGCGCATCCGGTGGCGTCGGGATCTACGCGGTGCAGGTGGCAAAAGCCATGGGCGCTCACGTCACCGGCGTGTGCAGCACCTCGAAAACCGATACCGTCCGCTCCATCGGTGCCGACGAGGTTCTCGACTACCGCGTCGACGACGCCACCGACGGATCGCATCGGTACGACGTCATCATCGACACCGGCGGCAACCGCCGACTGCGAGATCTTCGACGGGCGCTCACACGCACCGGAACGCTGGTGATCGTCGGCGGCGAGAACGGCGGACGGTGGCTCGGCGGAACCGATCGCCAAATACGCGCACAGTGCTTGTCTCCGTTCATATCTCAGAAAATGGGCACCTTCATCGCTTCGGAGAACGCCGACGATCTGGAGGTCCTGACGCAGATGATCGACGCAGGTGACATCACCCCGGTGATCGACTCCGTTCATCCCCTTGCCGACACCGCCGTCGCCGTGGCACGAATGGTCGACGGCTCCGGCTGCGGAAAGCAGATAATCGCCACTCGCTGAAAAGCCTGACAGAATCGGCTCACTCCAGCGAACAGGAATCTCACGTGAACCCAGATCTCACGCTCGCGCAACAGCCGGACCGAGGACCGATCTTCGTCAAGTCCCGCCCGGTCCGCACCGGCGACATCGACGTCGCCAAGCAGGTCAGGCTCGACGCCGTCGCCCGCTACCTGCAGGACATCGGCAACGACAACATCGAGGCCGCGGGAGCCATCGACACCCATCCGCTCTGGATAGTGCGTCGTACGGTCGTCGACGTCGTACGCCCGGCGATCTGGCCGGAAGAGTTGACGATGACTCGCTGGTGCTCCGGCTTCTCCACGAGATGGGCGAACATGCGTGTGCGCTTCGACGGCAGCAACGGCGCGCTGATGGAAACCGAAGGCTTCTGGATCAACATCAGCGCCGAGTCGGGCATGCCCACGCGGATGAGTGACGACTTCATGCGGCCACTGGAGGAATCCACCGACGAGCATCGCCTGAAGTGGAAGCGGGTACTCGCCGAGAACGCACCGGAGGCGGACGACGCCGGTGTTCTGGACACGCCGTTCGCTCTGCGCGCCACGGATATCGACCCGTTCGACCACGTCAACAACGCCGTCTACTGGCAGGCAGTCGAAGAGGTCCTCAGCGCTCGCACCGAACTACGGACAGTTCCGCATCGAGCACTGATCGAGTACCTCTCCCCCATCGTCTCCAGCGACGACGTCGTCCTGCGCAGCCGCGTCGACGACAAGACCGTCACGGTCTGGTTCCTGGTCGGCGAAGCGCTCCGCGCAGTTGCGCAGGTGAGCGCCCTCTAACGCAGTTTCTGGGTCGCGACAGCCGCGACACCGAACACCAACGCAAGAAGAATCGCGGCCCAGAAACCGAAGAGCCACCACACCACGCCGAACACGACCACTGCCGGGGCAACGGTGATGAAAGCGATGGTGGGGCTTTCGCGTACCACCTCGAGTGCAGTTCGGGCATTAGTTCGATCGAGCTTCTTACCGGCCATCGAAAACCTCCTTCAAGGTCCTGACCATCCAGAGTAACCGGACTGACGGGCACAAAGCGGATACCGTGAACGCATGGCCGACCACCGCACCCTCGTCCTCATGCGACACGGCAAGTCCAGCTACCCCGAGGGCATCCGTGATCACGAGCGTCCGCTCGCCGAACGGGGCCTGCGCGAGGCCCGCATCGGCGGCGAATGGATCCGCGAAAACGTCCCGCCCGTCGACGCCGTTCTGTGCTCCACCTCCCGGCGGACCGTCGAAACCCTTGCCTCGACGGGAATCGAAGCTCCCGCCGGGTTCGAGAAGTCCATCTACGGCGGCTCACCCGCAGACGTCATTGCAGCTGCGCGAACCACGTCCGACCACGTCAAGACGCTCCTGATCGTCGGACACGAACCCGGAATTCCCTGGACTGCACTCGATCTCGCATCGAACGAAAACTCCGAAGCGGCCCAACGTATCCGCGACAAGTTCCCGACTTCGGCGATCGCCGTCCTCTCCGTACCGGTGCCGTGGACCGAACTCGACGACTCCGTCGCCACTCTGCTCGAGTTTCACGTGCCCCGTTAGATCAACCACACTGCTAAACCACCTCACGCAATAGGCGGTCCGAAAGTGCAAGCGCGTCACGGTCGTACGTCGATGTCGACGCCAACACTTCGTCGGCACCGGTCCGTTCGGCGAGATCGTGAAGTTGCTGTTTCACCTCGACGGGTGTGCCGTGCAGCGCCGACGCCATGAACGACTCGATCCGCCTGGCGTTTCGATCACTGCGCGGAGCACGCCTGATCTCGTCCAGCGACGCGAGCGGCGGAAACTCCCCTGTCCGTGACGATTCTGCGAGCGCGTGTGCCTCCGGGATCAGCAACTCACGCGCCGCGTCGGTGGAATCGGCAACCGCCACTTCGAGAGAAACCACCACATAGGGTTCGGGATGAGCGTCGGTGGCCCGGAAAGCTCGGCGGTACTCGTCCAATGCCTCCACCCGGTCGGTGCTCCCAATTCCGAGTATCGGCCCACCCACGACCACCGGAAGCCCCAGTTGCGCTGCCACTTTCAGGCCTGTGCGCGTCGCCAGCACGAAGATCGGGACTCCAGTCTGCGACGCCGGCCGTGCCGTCACTGCGGCGGAACCGTCCAGATAACGCCTCACCTCGTCCAGGTCCGACACAAACGTGTCCGGAGCGTCCTTGCTGCGTCGTAGTGCCTGACGTACGGGCTCCGTGAATCCCAGCGATCGGCCGAGGCCGAGATCGATTCGCCCCGGGTAGAGAGCCTCCAGCATCAGGAACTGCTCGGCGACGATCAGCGGTTGGTGATTCGGCAGCATGACCCCACCGCTGCCGAGTCTGATATCGCGCGTATGCGCGCCGATCGCGGCAAGCAGTACTGCCGGCGACCCGCTCCCGATCCCGGGCACCGCGTGATGCTCGGCGACCCAGAACCGGTGGTAGCCGAGAGCGTCGGCGTGCGCGGCACGTTCGACGGAATGCGTCAGAGCTGCGGAGTCGGGGTATCCGCTCCGGGTTCGGGATCGGTCGAGCAGTGAGAGAAGTACCCTCGGAGCAACAAGGAATTCGGAAAGTTTCATCCGGACGCCGAACGAGGACCGTTTCTGACCGCAATACCCGCAACACTGGACCTGTCGCCGGAATTCACCATCACATGAAGGGCACGTCATGGACATCAAGCTCGAACTGGTCGCCATTCCCGTCACCGACATCGACCGCGCCAAGGACTTCTACGTCCGCCTCGGATTCAACGCCGACCACGATCACACGGTCAGCGAAGACCTGCGATTCGTCCAGCTGACCCCACCCGGTTCGGCCTGCTCGATCTGCATCGGCAAGGGAATCACCGACGCCGAGCCCGGTTCCGTCGTCGGCATGCAGGTAGTGGTCAAGGACATCGAAGAGGCTGAGCGCGAGTTCAAGAGCCGCGGCATCGACATCAGCCCGATCGACGACCAGGCCTGGGGCAGATTCATCTACTTCGCCGACCCCGACGGCAACAAGTGGGCCGTCCAGGAGATCGTCATCCCGGACCTCAGCGGCAGCAACTCCTGAAAACGTCCCACTCCTGACATGAAAAATCCCCCCACCTCTTTCGAAGTGGGGGGATTTTCTACGAACTAACGCTTAGCGGTAGTCGTCACATGCGACTACCCGACTAGCGGTAGTCGTCACATGCGACTACCCGACTAGCGGTAGTCGTCACATGCGACTACCCGACTAGCGGTAGTCGTTGCTGAAGCCGTAGTCGTCCAGCGGAACTGCAGCACCGGTGTTCTGGCCGAAGCCGTCCGGGCTGTAGTACTGGTCGTCGTACGACGGCACTGCGTAAGCAGCGGCGCGTGCCTCTTCGGTGGGCTGAACCTGGATGTTGCGGTAACGGTTGATACCGGTACCGGCAGGGATCAGCTTGCCGATGATGACATTTTCCTTCAGACCGATCAGCTTGTCCGAGCGGCAGTTGATAGCCGCGTCGGTCAAGACACGAGTGGTCTCCTGGAACGATGCCGCGGACAGCCACGAATCCGTCGCGAGCGACGCCTTCGTGATACCCATGAGCACCGGACGGCCGGCTGCGGGCTCGCCACCCTCGGCGACAACGCGGCGGTTTGCCGACTCGAACTCGGCGCGCTCGGTGAGCGAACCGGGCAGGAACTCGGTGGCACCGGAATCGATGATCGTCACGCGACGAAGCATCTGGCGCACGATGACCTCGATGTGCTTGTCGTGGATCGACACACCCTGGCTCCGGTACACCTCCTGGACCTCGTTGACCAAGTGGATCTGAACCTGACGCGGACCCATGACTCGCAGGACCTCGTGGGGATCGGCAGCACCTTCCATGAGCTGCTGTCCGACCTCGACGTGGTCACCGTCAGCCAAGAGGCTTTCGCGACCGTCGGCGTGCTTGAAGACACGCAGACGCTGACGCTTGCTGAGCTTGTCGTAGACAACCTCTTCGCCGCCGTCGTCCGGAACGATGGTGATCTTGTAGAAACGATCGCCGTCTTCGAGCTGTACCCGACCGGTGACGTCCGCGATAGGAGCCTTGCCCTTGGGCACACGTGCCTCGAACAGCTCCTGGACACGCGGCAGACCGCCGGTGATGTCATCTCCTGCGACACCACCCTGGTGGAAGGTACGCATGGTCAGCTGGGTACCGGGCTCACCGATCGACTGTGCGGCGACGATACCGACAGCCTCACCGATGTCGACCAGCTTGCCGGTGGCCATCGAGCGGCCGTAGCAAGTGGCGCAAACGCCGGTGCCGGTGGTGCAGGTCAGGACCGAGCGGACCTTGACCGTCGTGATGCCGGCTTCGAGCAGAGCATCGATCGCGGGGTCACCGAGATCGTGGCCACGCTCGACGATGACGGTGCCGTTCGCGTCGACTGCATCGGCCGCCAAGGTACGGGCGTACGTGCTGGTCTCCACGTGAGCATCGCGGATCATCGTGCCGTCGGCCTGCTTCTCGGCGATCGTGGTGACGATGCCGCGCTCTGTTCCACAGTCGACCTCGCGGACGATGACGTCCTGCGAAACGTCCACCAGACGACGGGTCAGGTAACCCGAGTCGGCGGTGCGGAGTGCGGTATCGGCCAGACCCTTACGAGCACCGTGCGTGTTGATGAAGTACTCGAGAACCGTCAGGCCTTCCTTGAAGGAAGACTTGATCGGACGCGGGATGAACTCACCCTTCGGGTTTGTCACCAGGCCCTTCATACCGGCGAGCGAGCGAACCTGAGTCATGTTGCCGGCTGCGCCGGACTTCACGATCATCGGGATCGGGTTGCTGTCGGGGAAGTGAGCCTCCATGGCCTTGCCGACCTTGTCGGTCGCTTCCTGCCAAATGGTGACCAGAGCGCTGTTGCGCTCCTTCTTGTCCAGAGCACCACGCTGGTACTGCTTCTCGATCTTGTCGGCCTGAGCCTCGAAGTCCTCGATGATGGCAGGCTTCTCCGGCGGCACGAGCACGTCGGAGATCGAGACCGTGACACCCGAACGGGTGGCCCAGTAGAACCCGACGTCCTTGAGCTTGTCGACGGTCTGAGCAACCACGATCATCGGGTACCGCTCGGCGAGATCGTTGATGATCGTCGCCTGGCGCTTCTTCGGCATCTGCTCGTTGACGAACGGGTAGTCCGCCGGAAGCAGCTCGTTGAAGAGCACACGGCCGAGTGTCGTGGTGGCGGTCCAGCCGTCACCGTAGTTCCAGCCCTCGGGGAACAGTTCGTTCTCGAGGTCGCGCGGCGGACGCTGCTGCGTCAGACGCACCTTGATCTGAGCCTGAACCGAGAGCGCGCCGCGGTCGACTGCCATCTGAGCCTCGGCGGGCGAGGAGTACACGCCCTGCTCTGCCTCGTCGTTGGTCGGAGCAACGAGCTCACCGGTGACACCCTCGTCGAGACGGGTCAGGTGGAACAGACCCGTGACCATGTCCAGACGCGGCATGGCGAGCGGGCGACCCGAAGCAGGCGAGAGGATGTTGTTCGAGGACAGCATCAGGATGCGTGCCTCGGCCTGTGCCTCTGCCGACAGCGGGAGGTGAACAGCCATCTGGTCACCGTCGAAGTCGGCGTTGAAGGCCTCACACACCAGCGGGTGGAGCTGAATGGCCTTGCCCTCGACGAGCTGCGGCTCGAATGCCTGGATACCCAGACGGTGCAGCGTAGGTGCACGGTTGAGCAGCACGGGGTGCTCGGCGATGACCTCTTCGAGGACGTCCCACACCTGGACGCGCTTGCGCTCGACCATGCGCTTTGCCGACTTGATGTTCTGCGCGTGGTTCAGATCGACCAGACGCTTCATCACGAACGGCTTGAACAGCTCGAGAGCCATCAGCTTGGGCAGACCACACTGGTGCAGCTTGAGCTGAGGACCGACGACGATGACGGAACGACCCGAGTAGTCGACGCGCTTACCGAGCAGGTTCTGACGGAAGCGACCCTGCTTGCCCTTGAGCAGATCGCTCAGGGACTTCAGCGGGCGGTTACCCGGTCCGGTGACCGGACGTCCACGACGACCGTTGTCGAACAGGGCGTCGACCGACTCCTGCAGCATCCGCTTCTCGTTGTTGACGATGATCTCGGGAGCACCGAGGTCGATCAGTCGCTTGAGGCGGTTGTTGCGGTTGATGACGCGGCGGTACAGGTCGTTGAGGTCGGACGTCGCGAAACGTCCACCGTCGAGCTGAACCATCGGGCGAAGCTCCGGCGGGATCACCGGAACAGCGTTGAGGACCATGCCCATCGGCGAGTTGCCGTTGGTCTGGAATGCCGCAACCACCTTGAGGCGCTTGAGTGCACGCAGCTTCTTCTGGCCCTTGCCGCTGCGGATGGTCTCGCGGAGAGACTCTGCCTCGGCGTCGAGGTCGAAGTTCTGCATCAGGATCTGGATGGACTCTGCGCCCATCGCACCCGTGAAGTACTCGCCGTAACGGTCGACCAGCTCGCGGTACAGGAGCTCGTCGATGATGAGCTGCTTGACGCTCAGCTTGGTGAAGGTGGTCCAGATCTCGTCGAGACGATCCAGCTCACGCTGCGCGCGGTCACGGAGCTGACGCATTTCGCGCTCGCCGCCGTCCTTGACCTTGCGGCGGACATCGGACTTCGCGCCCTCTGCCTCGAGCTCGGCGATGTCGGCTTCGAGCTTCTGCGCACGTGCCTCGAGATCGGCGTCGCGCTGATCTGCGACGGTCTTCTTCTCGACCTGCATCTCGGCTTCGAGGGTGGACAGCTCGTTGTGACGGAGCTCCTCGTCGACACCGACGATGACGTAGGCAGCGAAGTAGATGATCTTTTCGAGATCCTTCGGAGCCAGGTCGAGCAGGTAACCGAGACGGCTCGGAACACCCTTGAAGTACCAGATGTGCGTGACCGGTGCGGCCAGTTCGATGTGACCCATGCGCTCACGACGAACCTTGGCGCGAGTGACCTCGACGCCACAGCGCTCACAGATGATGCCCTTGAAGCGGACACGCTTGTACTTACCGCAGTAGCACTCCCAGTCCCGAGTGGGGCCGAAGATCTTCTCGCAGAAGAGGCCGTCCTTCTCGGGCTTGAGCGTGCGGTAGTTGATGGTCTCCGGCTTCTTGACCTCGCCGTAGGACCAATTGCGGATGTCCTCTGCACTGGCCAAGCCAATGCGGAGTTCATCGAAGAAGTTGACGTCGAGCACGTAACTTCCTTTCCCCGTTGGGGTTACGGTTGCCGGTCACCCGGCAACCTGACTGCCAATTCAAATGTGAACTACGCCCCCGGGCCGCTCTCTCAAGAGCAACCCGGGGACCGAAACCTAGTTCGCGAGGTCGTCGACCGTCGCAGCTTCGTTCCTGGACAGGTTGATGCCCAGGTTCGCTGCGGCCCGCTCCAAGTCCTCGTCGTCGCCGTCCGCCATCGTGATGGCCGCGCCGTCCGAGGACAGCACCTCCACGTTGAGGCAGAGCGACTGGAGCTCCTTGAGGAGCACCTTGAACGACTCGGGGATGCCGGGTTCGGGGATGTTCTCGCCCTTGACGATGGCTTCGTACACCTTGACTCGACCGACCACGTCGTCAGACTTGATGGTCAGCAGTTCCTGCAGCGTGTAAGCCGCGCCGTAGGCCTGCATCGCCCAGCACTCCATCTCACCGAAGCGCTGGCCACCGAACTGGGCCTTACCGCCGAGAGGCTGCTGCGTGATCATCGAGTACGGACCGGTCGAACGAGCGTGGATCTTGTCGTCGACCAAGTGGTGCAGCTTGATGATGTACATGTAACCGACCGAGACCGGGTACGGGAACGGCTCGCCGGAGCGGCCGTCGAACAAGGTGGCCTTTCCGTCGGGGCCGACCATCTGCTCGCCGTCACGGTTCGGCAGCGTCGCGCCGAGGAGACCGGTGAGCTCGTCTTCCTTCGCACCGTCGAACACCGGGGTGGCGATGTTCGAGTCGGCCGGAGCGGACAGCATCTCTTCCGGCAGGGTCGCAGCCCAGTCGGGACGAGAGCCGTCGGACGCGATCTGAACGTTCCAGCCGGTCTTGCCGATCCACCCGAGGTGGGTCTCCAAGACCTGACCGATGTTCATACGACGCGGGACGCCGTGCGTGTTCAAGATGATGTCGACAGGCGTGCCGTCCGAGAGGAACGGCATGTCTTCCTGCGGCAGGATCTTGCCGATGACGCCCTTGTTACCGTGGCGGCCGGCGAGCTTGTCGCCGTCCTGGATCTTGCGCTTCTGTGCCACGTAGACGCGGACCAGCTCGTTGACACCGGGAGGCAGATCGTCGTCTTCGTCACGCGAGAACACGCGGATTCCGATGACCTTGCCGGTCTCACCGTGAGGAACCTTGAGGGACGTGTCACGAACCTCGCGAGCCTTCTCACCGAAGATGGCGCGAAGGAGGCGCTCTTCGGGGGTCAGCTCGGTCTCGCCCTTCGGCGTGACCTTTCCGACCAGCACGTCGCCGTCACGAACCTCGGCACCGATACGGATGATGCCGCGCTCGTCGAGGTCGGCGAGGACCTCGTCGGAGACGTTCGGGATGTCGCGAGTGATTTCCTCGGCACCGAGCTTGGTGTCGCGGGCATCGATCTCGTGCTCCTCGATGTGAATCGAGGTCAGGACGTCCTCCTCCACGAGACGCTGCGACAGAATGATCGCGTCCTCGTAGTTGTGGCCTTCCCACGGCATGATCGCGACGAGCAAGTTCTTGCCCAGCGCCATCTCACCGTTCTCGGTGCAAGGACCGTCGGCCAGAACCTGGCCGGCCTCGACACGCTGTCCCTCGTCCACGATCGGACGCTGGTTGGCGCACGTGCCCTGGTTGGAACGCGCGAACTTGCGCATCCGGTACGTCTTGCGGCTTCCGTCGTCAGCCATCACCGTGACGTAGTCCGCGGAGATCTCCTCCACGACACCGGTCTTCTCGGTGATGATGACGTCGCCGGCATCCACAGCTGCACGCAGCTCCATGCCGGTACCGACGAGAGGTGCCTCGCTGCGAACCAGCGGGACAGCCTGACGCTGCATGTTCGCGCCCATCAGGGCACGGTTTGCATCGTCGTGCTCGAGGAACGGAATCATCGCGGTTGCGACGGACACCATCTGACGCGGCGAAACGTCCATGTAGTCGATGTCGGAGGACGCGACGAACTCGACCTCGCCACCCTTACGGCGGACGAGAATCTTCGAGTCGGTGAAGCGACCCTCGCGGTCGATGGCCGAGTTGGCCTGCGCGACTACGTGGCGGTCTTCTTCGTCAGCGGTCAGGTAGTCGACCTCGTCGGTCACCTGTCCGTCGACGACGCGACGGTACGGGGTCTCGATGAAACCGAACGGGTTGACGCGGGCGTAGACCGACAGCGAACCGATCAGGCCGATGTTCGGGCCTTCCGGGGTCTCGATCGGGCACATGCGGCCGTAGTGCGACGGGTGAACGTCGCGAACCTCGAGGCCGGCGCGCTCACGGGACAGACCACCCGGGCCGAGGGCGGACAGACGACGCTTGTGCGTCAGCCCCGACAGCGGGTTGTTCTGGTCCATGAACTGCGACAGCTGGGAGGTTCCGAAGAACTCCCTGATTGCAGCGACGACGGGACGGATGTTGATCAGCGTCTGAGGCGTGATTGCCTCGACGTCCTGCGTGGTCATGCGCTCACGAACCACACGCTCCATGCGGGACAGGCCCACGCGGATCTGGTTCTGGATGAGCTCGCCGACCGTACGCAGACGACGGTTGCCGAAGTGGTCGATGTCGTCGACCTCGACGGGAACCTCGACGCCGCCCGGAGCCGTCATCGAGGTGTCACCTGCGTGCAGACGCACGAGGTACTCGACGGTGGCGACGATGTCTTCTTCGGTGAGCGTGGATGCAACGATCGGCTGACCCGCGTTCAGGCCGAGCTTCTTGTTGATCTTGTAACGACCCACGCGAGCGAGGTCGTAGCGCTTGTCCTTGAAGAACAGGTTCTCCAGCAGGGTCTGCGCGCTCTCCTTGGTGGGGGGCTCGCCCGGACGCAGCTTGCGGTAGATGTCGAGCAACGCCTCATCGGTGCCGGCGGTGTTGTCCTTCTCCAGCGTGGCCATGAGGATCTCGGAGAAGCCGAAGCGCTCCGTGATCTGCTCGGTGGTCCAGCCGAGTGCCTTGAGCAGGACGGTGACAGGCTGACGACGCTTGCGGTCGATACGGACACCAACGGTGTCGCGCTTGTCGACGTCGAACTCGAGCCATGCGCCGCGACCCGGGATCACCTTGACGCTGTGCAGATCCTTCTCGGTGCTCTTGTCGACGCTCATGTCGAAGTACACACCGGGGGAACGCACGAGCTGCGAGACGACCACACGCTCGGTGCCGTTGATGATGAAGGTGCCCTTGTCGGTCATCATCGGGAAATCTCCCATGAAGACCGTCTGGCTCTTGATCTCACCAGTGTTGTTGTTGATGAACTCCGCGGTGACGAACAACGGCGCCGCGTAGGTCATGTCCTTGTCTTTGCACTCGTCCGTCGAGGCCTTGACCTCGTCGAATCGAGGGTCGGAGAAGGACAGCGACATAGTGCCGTTGAAATCCTCGATCGGAGAAAGCTCCGCGAGGATGTCCTCGAGACCACCGGACACTGCATTGTCGCCGAGTGCCGCTGCTCGTTCACGCCAACTCTGCGCGCCGATCAGCCACTCGAACGAATCTGTCTGTACGTCAAGAAGCCCGGGAACTTCGAGGGGTTCGCGAACTTTCGCGAACGAAACCCTCTTCGGGGCTCCGGGGATTCCGGAAACTGCCTTGGTCTGGCTAGAGACTGCCAAGATGCGTCCTTCCAGCACCTCACGCGGGCCGCTCCGTGCTGTTGCGACCGCCGCTGTATCTGCTTCGAATTTCGCTGGTTACAACCCGAACGAAACCCGTCGCAGAAAGCAAGAAGTACTTGACTTCGCAGCGGTTGAGACGAGGGGTGGACAGGAGGCAGCCAGCGCAACGTCCAAAAGTACACCCTTACTCTGGAAATGTCGAGTCGGGTGTAACTGAGGGTCGAATTCAGATACTGACGTGAGACTGCCGATCACTCGTCCGTGCATGTTCACCGATCAGAGTGGACCTTGCGGACCGCTCCGTCAAGGGCGAGAGCGCGTGTCGCAGCATTCGAACATTCGTGACGCGCATTCGAACACTGCCACCGGGAGTGTAGCCAGCAACGGCGTCACATACGAAAAATCTGGACCGACATCGTGCGTCGATCCAGATCTTCGCGCTGGTGCGCAGGTGCTACTGGTCGCGAATCTCCGAGCTACTGGTCGCGAATCTCCGAGCTACTGGTCGCGAATCTCCGAGATCAGCCAGTTTCCGTCCTGCTTCTCCAGACTCACGATGACCATTCCGGAGCGAGAGTCTGCCGCCACGCCGTTCTGCGTCGAGCTGACGTTCAGTTGGGCGAGCAACTGCGCCCGGTCCTTCTCTAGCCGTGTGATCCCGATCAGCGGGACATCAGCGGTCGTTGCCGTCTGGGTTTGTTCGACGCCGGCCTTCTGCGTGTCCTTGTACTGCGTCAGCTGATCGCGCATCGACTGGTTCAGGCCCTGGACACCCTTGTCGAAATCGGCGTCGAAGGTGTCGGGAGAAAACGTGAAGACTGCAGCCAACGCCGACGGCGTCACACGAAGAACTTCAGCCGTGGCGCCTTCGTCCACCCAGGCGATGTCGTCCGTCTTCGCGCCGACTTTGAAGAAGGCGATGCCGGCGAGGATCGCGACGATGACCGCTGCGGCCCCCAGGATCGCGACCAGGCGCCAACCGGCCTTGGATTGTGTAGGTGTTGTCGCCGACTCCCCCGCGCCCGTCTCCGGGGTAGCAGGGGCCTTGGGCTCGTCTGCGACGGTTTTCGCCGGTTTGGTCAGATCGGGGCCCGGTGTGGATTCCGGAGCGTCGGTTTCCGTCTTCGGCGGCTCGATTTCTCCGGACTCGGCCTTCGTGAGCGTCGGCTTCGCAACCTCCGGCTTCACAGCCTCCTGTGTTTCTTCTTCCGGCTGTTCGATCGTGGGCTCGACCGGATCCGAATCGGACGTCCCCGCGGGGACGTTGAGCGAGCGAGCGCTTCCCGCGATCTTCGGCCGACGGTTCTGCGGGGAGGACGGTCCGCCGGTACGACGTTTGGGTGGCATTACGCGCTTCTCCTTCGAGGGATGTCGGTGTGCAGGTTCGACGAACTACTGGCCACCGGAATCACCACCCTCGGTTGTCGGTGCGGGAGCACCGGAGGCAGGTGCCTCGGTCCCCGAACCGGGTGCGGGCGTTGCGTCAGGAGCAGGCGTGGAGCCGTCGGTGGCCGGCAGGGTGCCGGAGCCGAGATCGAGCCGAGAGCCGATCGGATCAGCCGACTGAGCCTTCCAGACCCCGTCGACCTCGACCATGCCCAGCCGCATGCCGAGCTGATTCTTGACGAACTGGTTGCCCTGGGTCGTGGTGACTCGAACGACGACCAGTGCCGTGGCGGTCCGGTCATCGGTATTGAGCTCGGTCAGCGCGGACTGAACGACTTCGGTGTCAGCCTTCGAGCCCGAGTTACGCAACTCGTCTGTGATGGAATCCTGAACGGTCTGCAGATACGTCGTCATCTCGTCACCGGTCACCGAAGAACGCATGTTCTCGATCGACTGGTCGAGATTGGCCGAATCCGCGTTGTTGAGGTTGATCGCGACTTGCTGCGCACCGATCAACGCGTCGTCACGCATCTCGGCGGTGGTGCGGTCGGTGGTGAGCGCCCGAACGTACGGGACGCCGAACACACCGAGCGCAACCACTGCCGCCAGAAGCAAGACACCGACCGCAATCAGAGACGCTGTCAGCCCCTTCGGTCTACCGGTTGTCGGCGCTCCCGATTCGACTTGCTCGGGCCCGCCGGACTGCGGGGAACTGTTTCTCTGAATCACACTCACTACCCTACTTACCTGTTTTGCCCAGCCTCTGGCCGCGAATCGTCAACTGCCACAACTCAGTAGCCTGAACTGCACAAACTCGACCACATTCGGATCGGTCTACTTCGGTGTCACTCCGAGCAACGGCGCCAACTGCGTCGCGATCGGGTTGAGGTTCAACTTGTCCGGATCGACCTTCGGCTTGAAGTCCCAAGGCTGGATCGTGTCGGGATCGGCGTACACCACGCGGTTGGCACTGCGGACGCCCGTCTCGCTGCCCAGCGGCGTCTCACACGAGGCCGCGGTGTTGAGCGGGAAATCCTGCTGGGTGTCGTCGAAGTTGGGATTCTGACGCTTCATCTCGTCCAGGATCGCCATGGTGCCTTCGTAACCCACCGTGCACGAGAGCGGATTGTTGGTCTCGAGCACCAAGCCCAGATGGACCGTTCCGTCGCCGGGAGCAACCGTCGGTGCGGCAGCGGCCAGGCCGGGAAGGAAGATCAGGAACGGCTGCAGCGCGATCGTTCGGGGTGCAAGCGTCTTGGTGGTCGCGGCAAGATTGGTCAGGTCAGTCGTCAGGCTCGGGCCCGCCTCGTTGATGAGGGCACCGATCTGATCGCTGGCCGGGATGCCGTTGTCGATCAAGCGACGGATGTCCGGATCGCTGGTCCTCAACTGCGCCGTGACAGCATCGAGATCGGTACTGAACTGCTTGATCGCGGAGGACTGATCCGACTGCGTCGTCAGTACCGTCTCACTGTTCCGAATCAGCGCGAGCGTCTGAGGCAGAGTGTCGAGCCCGGACTGCGAGAGACCGGACAGCGAATCGGCCAGGACCTGAATGTCCTCGCCTTTGCCGTTGAACGCTGCACCGAGTTCGACGGCGACGGTGTGGAGCGCGTCGACGGGCACGGACTTGACCAAGCCGTTGGCACTGGTCAGCACATCCTCGATCGGGATCGGAGTTGTGGTGTCCCCCACCGCGATCACCGAGCCGTCCTCGAGAAACGGTCCCTGGTCGGTATCGGGCTGAAGGTCGACGTACTGCTCACCGATGGCGGAGCGGTTGGCCACGACGGCACGGGCCGACGCGGGAATCTCCGGAGCACTGTTGTCGATCTTCAGGTCGACCTGAATTCCGTCCTCGGTCAACGACATGTCGCCCACTCGCCCGACCGGCACGCCGCGATACGTCACCTCGGCGTTGGTGAAAATTCCACCGGACGTGGCCAATTCGGTCTTGACCGTGTACTGACCGAACCCCATGAGGTTGTCCAGGCGCACGTACTTGGCGCCGACGTAGATGAGACCCAGGAGCGCAACCACGACAAAGCCGACGAGCTGCCATCTGACCAGAGCTGATCTCACTGTCCATCACCGCCGATTCCGAACTGTTCCAGCATTCCCTGGATGGGGTTGAGTGGGTTCGCCGCGGGCGCCGGCGTTGCCGGGTCACCCGCTGTTGTGGCGGGAAGGCCGGCGACAACGGGAACCTGCGGCAGGATCGGAGCGATCGGCAGCAGTGACACTGTCGGCCAGCCCGGTCGCGGTCCGTTGCCGTTGTAGTACGGGTTGGAGGGGTCGACCACCGGCTTGGGATTGCCGAACTTGGGCTGGCGGTATTCCGGTTCTCCCTGCCCGACACCGAGACCCGAGAGTGTATTGCCGATCTGCAGGTCGACACTCAGGAAGAGGTTGACGGAACCACCCTGTGCAATCTTCTCGACACCGTCCGGGAACGGGAACGTCGGAAGGAACGGAAGTGCCCCCACGAAGTCGTCACCGGAGTCTGCGAGCGCCTGCAGCGTCGGACGCAGAGCCTGAAGATCAGCGATCAGATCGTCCTTGGACTGTGTGAGGACGTCGGTTCCCACTGTTCCGAGTCGATCCACCTGAGCGAGCATCTGCGTCAGCTGCGGACGCTGCTCGTTGAGAACCTGTGTCGCAACGGGGAGTTCCTCGAGAATCTTCCCGATCTTCTCGTTCTGATCGTTGACGCGAGTCGAGAGCACATCCAGGCCGTCGAGCGCGCGTGTGATGTCGTCACGCTGCTCGTTGAGTCCACCGATGAGTGTGTTCGCCTGCTCCAGAAGACTTCTCGTCTTGCCTTCGCGACCGTCGAACGCGGCACCGAGTTCTTCGACGATGGGCTGCAACTGGCCCACACCGCCGCCATTGAGCAGCAGCGACAATGCGCCGAGAACCTGCTCGATCTCCGTGGCGTGGCGAGTGCGATCCAGCGGAATGAGATCACCGTCGGCCAGCTTCGTAGAGTCCGGTCCGGACGGCGGGGCCGACAGCTGGATGAACTTCTCGCCGAGCAGGTTGGTCTGCTCGACCGCGGCAATTGCGTTGGCGGGCAGATCAACCGACGAGTCGAGGATAATGCCGACATCCGCGGTCCATCCGTCCGGTCCGACCGACACGTCGTCGACGCGACCGACGGGAACGCCGTCGACCTTCACAGCGGACTGCGGAACCAAGTCGAGCACGTCGTCGAACTGAATGGTCAAGTGCATCGGATCGGAACCCACATCAGGACCGCCGGGAAGCGGGACAGCGTAGATCCCCTCGGACGAGCAGGCGGTTGCCGAGATCAGGACGGCGCACAATCCGGCGCCGACTATCAATGAACGCTTCACTCGCCCTCCCCGTTTCCACTGGTCAGTCGCGGTGACACGACGCCGGGCACAGTGCCCGGAACTACCTGCATCTGTCGTTCGGAACCGGCAAGGATGCCGAAGGGAAGGTTCAGGCCTGCAGCCTGATTGGCTGCGTCGGTCATCGCTGCGACGTTTGCGCACTGGTCGATAGCCGGTTGCATCTGCCTTCCCAATGCCTCGAACCGCGGATCACCGGGCAACAGCTTGCCGAGGTCCATCAACTTGCAGAGCACGCCGGCCGGGTTCTGAAGATCAGGGAACGCCAGACGTGAAGCCAGCACACCTGATTCGGCGTCGTACGAGTTGACCAAGTTGGAGATCGCCAGCGGAAGCATGGTGAGCGTGTTGGCCAGTGCTTCCTTGTTGTTCGCCAATGTCTGTGTCGGTTCGACGAGACCTTCGGTTGTCTGGACCAGTTGATCGCGGTTGTCGGCCACGAACTTCGCGACGTCGCCGAGCGCAATCGAGAGCTGGTTCAGAGCGGCACCGAGATCGTCGCGCTCACCTGCCAGGAATCCGGTCAGGTCCGACAACTGCGTGTTGAACTGGCGCACCTGCTGATCGTTGGCCGCGAGAGCGCCCACAAAAGTATCCAGGTTCTTGATGGTGAGCGAGATGTTGTCACGCGAATCGTTGAGCGTCCGTGCGGCATCCGAGAGGTTGGTGATGCTGTCTCCCAACGCTTCACCGTTGCCCTCGAGGTTGGCCGCACCTGTCTCGACGAAATCGGACAGTGCTCCGTTCTTGTTGGCACCTTCAGGACCGAGAGCCGACGCGAGTTCGTCGATGCTGGAGTACAACTGGTCGACCTCGACAGGCGTCGCCGTCTTCTCGATCGGAATTACTGCACCGCTGGCCATCTTGTCGCCGCCGGTGAAGACCGGTGTCAGCTGGATGTAGCGGTCGGCAACCACCGACGGCGTGATCTGAGCGGCACTGGCACCCGCGGGAATGTCGATCCCACGATCGACACGCAGCTCGACCTTGACCTGATCTCCCTGGGGTTCGACGGATTCGACGGTGCCGACCTTGACACCGAGGACACGAACGTCGGAACCGTCGTAGATACCCACCGACTTGTCGAAGTAGGCGGTGATCTTGGTGGTACCGGCGCGAGTGAACACCCACCACAGCGCGCCACCGATTACGAGTAACCCGATCAGAACAGCGGCGATGATCGCGACCGAGCGCTTCTTGGAGCCGCTTCCGGCTTCGGCAGTATCAGCCATCAGTTGCCTCCCAACGTACGAACGGGGTCACGGTAGCCCGGAATGTCCGGCAGACCCGGCGGAAGGAGGTTCACGACGACCTGGTCGAACCAACGGCCGTTGCCGACCACGTTGGCATACAAGCGAATGAAGGGTTCGTAGAGCTTCAGTGCCTTGTCCAGGTTCTCGTTGTTTGCCTTCAGGATGTCGATGACGCCGTTGAGCTGCGTCAGCGCCGGCCCGATTGCCGCCTCGTTGTCACGAACGAGACCGGTGAGCTGCTGAGAGACGCGCTGAGTTCCGGTGAGCAGCTGCGAAATCGCTTGCTGGCGATTGTTGAGCTCCTGCACCAGTAGTCCACCGTCTCGGATCAGCTGGGTGAATTCCTTGTTGCGGTCAGCAAGAATCTGCGACGTCTTCCCGGTGGCGGCGAAGAGCTTCTGCAAGTCCTGATCGCGGCTCGCGATCGTCTGCGACAGCCGACTGACACCGTCGAGCGAAGCGCGGACATCGCCAGGCGTCTCGGAGAATGCCTGGGACAACGTCTCCATGCTCTTCGCCAACTGGTCGGTGTCGATGTCGCCGACGGTGTCCGCCGCGGCCGAGAAGGCCTGAACGACGTCGTACGGAGAGGTGGTGCGCTCGAGCGGAATCCGATCCTTGGGATCGAGGTTGTCGGTTCCGCGCGGATCTAGTGCGAGGTACTTCTGTCCCAGAATGGTCTTGATCTGAATGGACGCAGAGGTTTGATCTCCCACCCACGCGTCACTGACCTTGAAGTCGACGAGAACACGGTCACCGTCGAGATCGACGGAAGTGACCTTGCCGACCTTCACGCCGGCGATACGAACCTCGTTACCAGGCTTGAGACCCGCGGCTTCGGAGAACTCGGCGGAGTAGGACGAGCCTGCTCCCACGAACGGAAGCGAATCAAGGAAGAACGCGGACAAAGTGGCCAGCAGCACCACGAAGATACCGATGGCTCCGGCCATTGCCGGACTGCGACGTTTACTCATCGACCTTGCAACTCCCTCATACCGTCTTGAGTGCATCGCGTGGCCGCGTTGGTGTAAATCGGCTGATTGACCGTCGGCAGGCCGGTGGGCAGATTCAGCGAGGCAGACTGTCCTGGACCGGCAACGATGTCGATTCCGCACAGATAGAACTGGAACCAGGAACCGTAGCTCGCTACGCGTGCGAGCTTCTCGAGCTTGACCGGCAAGGTCTCGAGCACCGCGTTGACGTCGTCACTCCGACGATTGAGTGTGGTCGCCAGCGTGTTGAGTGCCGTGATCGAGCCCTGAATCGACGGCCGCGTCGGCTCGAGCAGGTCTGCCGTCGCGTCGGTCAGGCCGGCGAGTGAGGTGACGGCCGAACCGACCACCCCACGCTCGTTGGCCAACCCGGTGACGAGTTGCTGGGTGTTGACGATCAGTGAATCGAGGTTCTTGTCGTTCGCGTTGACGGTGTCGAGAACGTCGTTGAGGTTCTTGATCACCGCGCCGATGACCGCGTCCTTGTCCGCGACGGTGTTGGTCAGGCTCGCGGTGTTGCGCACGAGCTCACTGATGGTGCCCGATTCGCCTTGGAAGACCTGGATGATCTGGTACGACAGCTTGTTGACGTCGTCCGCGCTCAGGGTGGTGAACAGCGGCTTGAAGCCGTTGAAGAGTGTCGTGAGGTTGACTGCCGGGCGCGTCTGAGACAGCGGCAGGGTATCGCCGCCGGTGATCTTCTTGCCTTGGCTGCCTTCACCTTGCGAGAGCGAGATGTACCGCTGCCCCACCAGGTTGCGGAACCGGATGGTGGCGATGGAACTGGCCGGCAACCAATCACGGTCGGACACCGAGAACTGGACCTCGGCCTGGTTGTCGTTGACGATGGCAATCTTCTCGACCTGGCCGACACGAACACCGGCAATGCGGACCTCGTCGCCCTCGTTCAACGAAGTGACGTCGGAGAAGACGGCGTTGAACTTGGTGCCGCCACCGCCGCCGAGGTTGGCGATACTGGCTGCCAGCAGTCCTGTCGCCAGGACCGTCACCACAACGAAGATGATGAGCTTTGTCAGCGGAGCTGCGAGTCCTCTCATTGGACGCTCACCTCCGCACCTGCGAATGCCGGAGCGCTGACCATCGTGGTCCACGCCGGAACATCGTCCGGCGCAACACCGTTGGCCTGTCCGTAGATCACCTTCAACGTATCCTCTTCGAGTTTCGAGCCCGCGTAGCCGGCCTGCTGAGCCGGACCGCTGTTGTTGGTCGAGAACAACTGAGGTCCGGAGCCCTCGGGTGCAGGCAGGAATTCCATGGTGGCGGGACCTGGATTGCGGGAAGGAACCTGGTAGGAACCGTCACCGTACGAACCGCCGGGGTACTGCGGGAACGGACGACCGGGCTCGGTGACGTTGTCGTAGCAAACCGGGCCGCGGTTGTCGACGAGCCGTGGCTCGTCTTGGTTGGGCAGGTAGCGACCCTTGGGGTTCACGATCTGAATACTCGCACGCACACCAGGATTGGGCGCGTCGGTGGACAGGATCTTGGCAGCTTCCGGAGCGGTGTCCGAGAAGCCCTTGAACGTGCACCCGAAGGTCGGAGAGTACTGGGCCAGAAGCTGAAGAGCTTCCTTCGAATCCGCAGCGAGCGTGATGATCGAGGACGAGTTCGCTTCGAGGAAGGCTGCGGTGTCAGACGATGTCACGGTGAGCGACGCCAGCAGTGTCCGCAACTGGTCCTGCTTCTGCACCACCGTGTTACCCGTGGTCCGCAGATTGTCGAGAGCGTTGATCAGATCGGGCGCAGCGTCCGAGTACGTCTGGGAGAAGTCCGCGAACTTGCGCAGATCCTCTTGCACCGCGGGCAGTTCGGTATTGACGCCGCGGAAGATCTCCTCGAGACGATCGACCGTCAGACCGAGCTCGGCGCCGCGTCCCGTCAGACCCTGCGCGAGAGAACCGAGAGTGTTCGCCAGATCCTGCGGCGGAATCGCCTGCAGAAGTGGGAGCAGTCCGTCCAGAACGTCGCCGACCTCGACAGCATTGCCGCTCTTGTCCTGGTGGATCACCGTTCCCGCGGAAATCGGGGTCGCGGTGGTTCCCTCCGGAATGATCAGGGAGACGTAGCGCTCACCGAAAAGCGTCTTCGGGAGCAGACGCGCCGTGACGTTGGACGGAATCAGATCAGCCTTGTCCGGCTCGATCGCGAGGACCGAGGTGACCTGGCCGTCTTTCGTCGACGCGGATCGCACCTCGCCGACCAGCAGCCCACGGACCTTGACGTCCGCGTTGGGTGGCAACGCATTTCCGACTGTGTCGGTCACGAGGTCGATCTTCACGACGTCCTTGAACGTCTTGTTGAAGGTTCCGATGGTGAAGGCCAGGAACAATGCCAACACCACGAAGAACACGAGTCCGAGCACACGGCGGCGCAGGACTGACGGAGCCTCGATCATCCGGCCACCCTCACTGTCGTCGTGGTGCCCCAGATTGCGAGGCTGAGGAAGAAGTCGAGAACGGCGATCGTCACGATTGCGGCGCGAACAGCGCGGCCGACGGCCACGCCGACACCTGCGGGACCACCTGAGGCATGGAACCCGTAGTAGCAGTGGATCAGGATCAGCACGAAGGCGAATACCAGGACTTTCGCAAACGAATACAGCACGTCCTGCGGTGGCAGGAACAGGTTGAAGTAGTGGTCGTAGGAACCCGTCGACTGCCCGTTGAAGACCGTGCTGATCACTCTCGAGGCGAGGTACGCCGCAAGCAGACCCACGATGTACAGCGGGATGACGGCGACGAAGCCGGCGATCATGCGCGTCGTGACCAGGAACGGCACCGACGGAACTGCCATGACCTCGAGCGCGTCGATCTCTTCGGAGATACGCATGGCACCGAGTTGGGCGGTGAAGCCACAACCAACCGTGGCCGAGAGCGCAAGAGCCGCAACGATCGGAGCGATCTCACGGGTGTTGACGTATGCGGAGAGGAAGCCGGTCAGGACCGAGCTACCCAACTGCTCCAGAGCGGCGAAGCCCTGGAGGCCGACGACGACACCGGTGAATCCGGACATCATCGCGATGACGCCGATGGTTCCGCCGATCACTGCGAGCGCACCGCTACCGAAGGTCACTTCGGCGAGTAGTCGAAGCGTCTCCTTCCGATACCGATGCAGGGTGCGCGGGGTCCACGCGATGGCGCGCGCGTAGAACGACATCTGCTCGCCCGCGCGGTCCAACGCGTTCACTGGAATTCTGGCTACTTTGCGACTCTTCAGCAGGAACTGATCGCCGCGGCCTCGTGCGATGGTCATTTAGGTCAAGATCCCTTCGCCGGCACGATCTGGAGGTACACCATCGTCAGAATCAGATTGGCGAAGAACAACAGCAGGAACGTGATGACGACGGCCTGGTTCACCGCCTCACCGACGCCCTTCGGGCCACCGGACGGGTGGAGTCCCTTGTACGCGGAGATCACACCAGCGATGACACCGAACACCGCGGCTTTGATCTCACCGCTCCAAATGTCCGGTAGCTGCGCAAAAGCTGAGAACGACGAGATGTAGGCACCGGGGTTACCGCCCTGCAGGATCACGTTGAAGAAGTAACCACCCGCGATACCGACGACGGACACCAGTCCGTTGAGCAGAACAGCGATCAGCACCATCGCGAGTACACGCGGAACCACCAGGCGCTGAATCGGATTGATTCCGAGGACTTCCATCGCGTCGATCTCTTCACGGATGGTTCGAGAACCGAGATCGGCCGTCACGGCCGATCCGGCCGCACCGGCGACCAGCAACGCTGTCACCAGGGGGCTACCCTGCTGGATCACCGCCAGGACGCTGGCAGCGCCAGTGAACGATTCTGCACCCAACTGCTTGATCAGCGAACCGGTCTGCAGTGAGACGACGGCGCCGAAAGGGATGGCTACCAATGCCGTCGGCAAAATTGTCACGCTGGCGATGAACCAGGCCTGCTCGATGAACTCACGGAACTGAAATGGACGCCGGAACGTATTCCTGACGACGTCGACAAACAGTTCGACGATGTTTCCGGCCTGAGTTAATGCTCCGTTGACCGGACTCAGAACCGAGTTGCGGGTAACCCCCATCCGATATGCCTACCCTTGCCCGTGTGTCGTGTTTCCGTAGGGATCGCCCTCGTATGCAGGAATGACCTGCGTGTCTTGCGAGTTGTCGTTCCACTCCCCCTGATAGCCGCTCGCTTCGGCGTACTGGGGATCGTACTGCCCAGTTCCGTCAACCTCGTCGAGGCTGTCCTGAATCGCCGCCTGTGCGTTAGCTGGGAGGGTGTGCATGATCTGACGGACGCGCTCCTGGCGACGACGAACAGCCTGACGCTCCGGGTTTCCGGGGGTGGCCTTCATCTGCGGCACGATGCCCTCGACGTCGTCGACACCACCGGCGTGGTGACCGGCGTCGACGAGCGCCTGCTCGTGCGCCATCTGAGCCTCGTCCTTCTCCTCCGACATACCGATCGGACCGATCATCGTTCCGTTGAGGAACTGCTTGACGACGGGCTCGTCCGAGGTGAGCAGCACCTCACGAGGACCGAACATCACCAACTGACGACGGAAGAGCATGCCGATGTTGTCCGGCACCGTGCGTGCGAGGTTGATGTTGTGCGAGACGATCAGAATCGTCGCGTCCGACTGGGCGTTGATGTCGATCAGCGTTTGGCTGATGTACGTCGTACGCACCGGATCCAGACCGGAGTCGGGCTCGTCGACGAGGATGATCTCGGGATCGAGAACGAGTGCACGCGCCAGACCGGCACGCTTGCGCATACCGCCGGAGATCTCACCGGGAAGCTTGTCCTCGGCGCCGACCAGACCCGTGAGGTCCAACTTCTCCATCACGATCTTGCGGATATCGGATTCCGACTTCTTGGTGTGCTCACGAAGCGGGAAGGCGATGTTGTCGTACAAGTTCATCGAGCCGAACAGTGCGCCGTCCTGGAAGAGAACGCCGAACAGCTTGCGGATCTCGTAGAGCTCCTTGGAGGAGCACTGCAGGATGTCCGTGCCGTCGATGACGATGGAGCCTTGTTCAGGGCGGAGCAGTCCGATCAGGGACTTCAGGAACACCGACTTACCGGTACCCGAAGGCCCGAGCAGTGCGCTGACCTCACCCGCGGGAAGTGTCAACGACACGTCCTGCCAAATCCTCTGCGACCCGAAAGACTTTGTCAGTCCTTGTACCGCTACCTCGACTCCCACCATTACCTCCGCGACGTCCGTTGCATGCATGCACCCGTGTGGGTTGGGTCACTCTATCGCATGGGAGTGGTACCCGTGACTGCGAATACTACTAACGAGTAGAGAAGAAGCATAATTCAGATCACAGCCTAGTTCGGACACCCCTCCCACCTGCATGAATTCCGGCATATCACCCGCGAAAAAAGTTCAAAAAAAGAGGGCCACTCCCCGTGGGGAGTGGCCCTCTTCGTTACTACTCGCGAAGAGCAGCGGGAAAACCGTCTTACTTGATGACGATCTTTGCGCCGGCAGCTTCGAGCTTTTCCTTGGCAGCCTCTGCGGCGTCCTTGGCAACCTTCTCGAGGATGGCCTTCGGAGCGCTCTCGACGAGGTCCTTGGCTTCCTTCAGGCCGAGGCCGGAAACGACCTCACGGACGACCTTGATGACCTGGATCTTCTTGTCGCCAGCCGACTCGAGGACGACGTCGAACTCGTCCTGCTCTTCAGCAGCTTCTGCGCCGGCAGCCGGTGCGCCTGCAGCGGCGACGGCGACGGGAGCAGCAGCGGTGACCTCGAAGGTCTCCTCGAATGCCTTAACGAACTCCGAGAGCTCGAGGAGGGTGAGCTCCTTGAACTGGTCCAACAACTCTTCGGTGCTGAGCTTCGCCATTGTGGCGGTCCTTCCTGTAAGTCCCATGTCGCTGATCCGCGACCGGGCGGGGTTATAGCAGTGATGCGCGGGTGCGGATCAGCTTTCGGCTTCGGCCTCGGCCGGAGCCTCGGTGGCAGCCTCTGCGGGGGCCTCTGCGGCTCCGCCTTCTGCAGCCTTCTTCTCCTGCAGGGCAGCGGCCAGACGGGCCATCTGCGAAGCGGGAGCATTGAACAGGCCTGCGGCCTTTGCCAAGTTGCCCTTCATCGCGCCGGCAAGCTTTGCCAACAGGATTTCGCGGGATTCGAGATCCGCGATCTTGTTGACCTCTTCCACGGACAGCGCAGCGCCGTCCATGTAGCCGCCCTTGATGATGAGCGCCTTGTTGTCCTTAGCGAAGTTCTTCAGAGCCTTCGCAGCGTCGACCGGTTCGCCCTTGATGAATGCAATGGCGGTCGGACCAACGAACAGGTCATCAAGGCCCTCGATGCCAGCCTCTGCGGCGGCACGCTTGACCAGGGTGTTCTTGGCGACGGAGTAGGTGGCACCTTCTCCGAGAGCGCGTCGCAGTGTCGTGATGTTGCCAACCGAAAGGCCACGGTATTCCGTGACCACAGCGGCGGTCGAACCCTTGAACTGCTCGGTGATTTCCGCAACTGCGGAAACCTTCTCAGGCTTTGCCATACTTCGCCTCCTCTCGTGACAGTCGTTGTCCCACTCAGGAACCGCTGCACCTCATCGGGGTGAACCCGAGAAGACACAGTCCGCGACATGCAAAACGCCCCGGCGCAAGCGCACGGGGCGTACAGAGGAAACATGAAGAAGAGGCTTACGAATCAGCGTAACGATGCAAAGCGAGGCAGTGCATAACCAGGCAAACTGTAGAACCACTACATCAAGCTATCCCCCTACCTCGTTCACCTACGTGGGCCGCCGGGCACTCCCGGACTTTCAACCACACCCATCACTGAGTGCAATCACCAACGGTCTTGGGTAGAACATGATTTTGGGGTGAAGTTCATATCCAGCACTGAACTCCGCCTCGAAGACTACCTGACTGCTCGCTGCACAACCAAATCGGGTTCGTCACGCACCCGATTCCTTCAAGCACCGATAGCCCCGGCGATCTTGTGTTCGATTGCTGCCCGAGCTCGGTCCGGCAACACCAGCAATCCATCGAGTTCCTTGTGGGCCTTCCGGTACGCACTCTGACGTTCCTGTGGCGTCGCGCCCTCGTCCATGGCCAGTCGCAGCAGACGTTGCGCCCTTACCAGGCGTTCTTGTTCGTCGAGGGTGAATCCGCTCCGTCGGCGGCGCTTCGCCTCAGCTTCCGCGATTTCGAAGGCGATCGAGTAAGCGTGCACCGCCTCGCGGTACTCGGTTTGTGCCTGCTGGTTGCCGATCATCGTCTCCGGATTGCCTGGGCGAAGCAGATCGGCACGATATTTGGCTCGATGAAAATCGGCGGTCAAAGGCTCGCGCATGTCCGTCATCATCGGGGTGTCGAGCAGTGTGACCGGATCGAGTTCGTACGAGAACCATCGGGCGTCGACCGCATCGTGCTGCTCGATTGCCTTGGCCAGCTCTCGGCGCTGTGTTTCTTCGTCGGCGTGATGTTGTGCGTTGGCTTGCGCGATGGCGACCTTGGTCTGCTGCTTGAGCCGGAAGCGCTCTTGCCGGCGCTCGATCCGCCTTTCGTTGGCAACCGCGACACCCTTCAGCGCCCCACCGATGGTGCCGCCGAAAACGAAGATCAGCCACCAAAAGTTTCCGAGGAACTGGAACGCTTCGTGCATACCCCGATGATGCCACCGTTAGATCGATACCACCGTTGGACCGATACCACCGTTGGACCGATACCACCGGCAGGGATCACCCTCTCCCGAAACGACAAGAAGGCCGGCAGGGAGTGATCCCTGCCGGCCTTCTTGTTCGTATGCGGACTGCTTACGCGTCTGCAGCATCCTCGAGGAGGTTGCGAGTACGGTTCGGATCCACCGGGATGCCCGGACCGGTGGTCGTCGAGACCGTGATCTTCTTCACGTAGCGGCCCTTGGCCGACGAGGGCTTCGCACGCAGGATCTCGTCCAGGGCTGCGCCGTAGTTCTCCACCAGCTTCTCATCGTCGAACGATGCCTTGCCGATGACGAAGTGCAGGTTGGCCTGCTTGTCGACGCGGAAGTTGATCTTTCCGCCCTTGATGTCGTTGACAGCCTTGGTGACATCCGCCGTGACGGTGCCCGTCTTCGGGTTCGGCATCAGGCCACGCGGTCCGAGGACACGGGCGATGCGGCCGACCTTGGCCATCTGATCAGGAGTCGCGATTGCGGCGTCGAAATCGACCCATCCACCCTGGATGCGCTCGATCAGGTCTTCTACACCGACTACGTCAGCGCCTGCAGCCTCGGCTTCTGCTGCCTTCTCGCCAACAGCGAACACGATGACGCGAGCGGTCTTACCGGTGCCGTGGGGCAGGTTGACCGTTCCGCGGACCATCTGGTCAGCCTTACGGGGGTCGACGCCCAGACGAACTGCAACCTCAACGGTTGCATCCATCTTGGTGGACGACGTCTCCTTGGCGAGCTTTGCAGCCTGAAGCGGGCTGTAGAGCTTGTCTGCGTCGATCTTCTCAGCGGCGGCGAGGTACGCCTTGCTGCGCTTTGCCATTTGTTCTGTCCTTACTTGTCACTGCAGCGAATTACCTGTGCAGTGGTGAATGGTTCAGTTGTGGTCGGGGCCTGGCCGGCCCTCCCACGTAATGCTGTGGAGCGGACTATCAGCCCTGGACCGTGATGCCCATGGAACGAGCGGTGCCGGCGATGATCTTCGCGGCCTGCTCGATGTCATTGGCATTGAGGTCTTCAGCCTTGGTCTTCGCGATTTCGCGCACCTGATCCATGGTCACCGAGGCAACCTTGGTCTTGTGCGGTTCGCCGGAGCCCTTGGCGACGCCGGCTGCCTTGAGGAGCAGCTTGGCGGCGGGAGGGGTCTTCAGCTTGAAATCGAAGGTCCGGTCTTCGTAGACCGAGATCTCGACCGGCACAACGTTGCCGCGCTGGGACTCAGTCGCCGCGTTGTAGGCCTTGCAGAACTCCATGATGTTCACGCCGTGCTGACCGAGCGCGGGACCCACGGGAGGTGCAGGGTTAGCCTGACCTGCCTGGATCTGCAGCTTGATGAGCCCGGCGAGCTTCTTCTTCTTTGGGGGCATCTCTAGTTCCTAGTTTCTAGCTTGGGTGTGTGTCTTGCGTCGAACAAATTGCAAGTTTTGGGGTGGTCAGATCTTCGCGACCTGGTTGAAGTTGAGCTCAACCGGGGTTTCACGACCGAAGATCGACACGAGAACCTTGAGCTTCTGCTGCTCGCCGTTGACCTCGCTGATGCTGGCCGGAAGGGTTGCGAACGGGCCGTCCATGACGGTGACCGACTCGCCGACCTCGAAGTCGACCTCGATGAGGGGCTTGCCGAAGGACTCGGACGGTGCCTCGCCTGCTGCGACGGCGGCCGCTGCAGCCTGCTGCTTCTTCTGCTCCTGCTGCGGGAGCAGGAACTTGACGACCTCGTTGAGGGTCAGCGGCGAGGGACGCGACGTAGCACCGACAAAACCGGTGACACCAGGCGTGTTGCGCACGGCGCCCCACGACTCGTCGTTGAGCTCCATGCGAACAAGGATGTATCCGGGCAGAACCTTGCGGTTGACCTGCTTGCGCTGGCCGTTCTTGATCTCGGTGACCTCTTCGGTGGGAACTTCCACCTGGAAGATGTAGTCGCCGACATCGAGGTTCTGAACGCGAGTCTCGAGGTTGGTCTTGACCTTGTTCTCGTAACCGGCGTACGAGTGGATGACGTACCAGTCACCCGGGGCGCGGCGCAGCGCAGCCTTGAGTTCGGCAACGGGATCCTCGACCTCGAGCTCGGCGGCGGGAGCGGCCTCGTCGGAGTTCTCGGCATCGTCGGAGATGACGTCCTCGGTCGCTGCAGCGTCTGCATCAGTGCCTTCGGCAACGTCTGCATCGGTGCCTTCGGCAACCACGACGTCTACTTCGGCTGCCGCCTCGGCAGAAACACGCTCTTCGGCCAAAGCCTCATTCGTGTCGTTCTCGGGGGTGCTCACTGGGGCACTCGCTTCCTCTCGTTACTCGGACCCGGGTCGGGTCTTGTCGCGCTCGCAGGCAAAGACGCCCGACTGCTACGGCGATCAGCCGAACAGCCAGGTGACACCCTTGATCACAGCGATATCGACGCCGCTGATGAAAGCGACCATGAAGACCACGAACGTCAGCACGACGCTGGTGTAGGTGATCATCTGCTTGCGGTTCGGCCAGATGACCTTACGGAGTTCTGCGATGACCTCGCGGAAGAATTTGCGCAGGCGCTTGAAGATGTTGTCCTTCTTCGCCTTGGGCTTCTTGCCGGGGTTCGTTGCAGTCGGCTTGGCCGAAGATGTCCGGGATGCCGTCCGGGCCGGAGTCTTCACGGTGGACGCGCTGACCGAGGCGCCGCGTGCAGCGCGCTTGCCGGTCGGCTTGTTGGAAACCCCAGTGGATGCGGAGGGAGCCTTTTCGGCACCGTCCTTGTCCAACGAAAGATCGGAACGCGTAGTCGCGTCAGCTGCAGTGTCGTCGACACCGGTCGAATCGGCAGACGGTGAAGTCTCCGCATCCGAAGTGTCGGCGTCGCGCTTGGCGCGCTCCTCGCTCACGTCGTTCCTCTCAGTCGCTGGCATCCGGGGGCAGGGGCGACAGGACTTGAACCTGCAACCTGCGGTTTTGGAGACCGCTGCTCTGCCAGTTGAGCTACGCCCCTTTGGTTGACCTCGACAGGTAGACCCTGCCTGAATCAACCGTTCTGCGATCACACAACATACGCGCTACCCGAGGTGAATGTCTTGCAACATTCAGGGCAGCGCGCAGCGCTGAGGAATCCCAGAAATCTCAGTGTACTTCAAAGCCCCGGAACAAACACAATCCGCCCTGCGATCAGGCTAGACGGACCGTGGCAGTGGCACGACCGAAGATCTTCTTACCTTCGGACTTGGCCACAATTGCCAGTACTGCGGTCTTGCTTTCTTCGTCGATCGACTTCACCTTGGCGGTGAACTCGATCTCGGCAGCCTTGTCGGCTGCCACGATCACCGGGCTCGTGAACCGTACGTTGTACTCGGTCACTGCGCCCGGATCTCCCAGCCATTCGGTGACGTAGCCGGCACCGATGCCCATGGAGAGCATGCCGTGCGCGACGACGTCCGGCAAGCCGGCAAGTCGTGCGACCTCGTCACTGAAGTGAATCGGATTGGGATCTCCCGAAACACCCGCGTAGTTGGCGAGGTTTCCACGCGTCAGGGTGACGGACTTCTCGGGGAGAAGTTCGCCGACACTCACGTCGGAAAATTTACGAAGCGACATGCATCATCACGTCCTTGACTGCGTGGGCGATGTTCTCGTCCACTTCCCCACCCGTTCGAGCAACAAGCGTCGTCCACGTGGTGACGACGGCTTCGTCGTTCTGATCGGTGATGATGTTCTTGGTCACGATGATGTCGCTACCTGCGGCCTGCCTGAACGAATCCAGGAAGACGTCGCAGAAGAGTCGGTCACCGACCTGCATGGGCTTGTGCAGCACCAAGCGCTGATCGGTCTGAAGAATCTGACTCAGGTCGTAGCCTGTGACGATCTCTTCGAACAGACGTCGCTGAGCGATGGCACCCACGATGGCGACGAACGTGATGGGAGCGATCAGGCCGTCATATCCGAGGCCCTTGGCTGCCGTCTCGTCGTAGTGCGCGGGATGGGCGTCCTGGACGGCGCGAGCGAACTCGCGTACCTTCTCGCGTCCGACCTCGTAGAAGTCTTCGACACGATAGTGGTGACCGACCATCTGGACGGCATGAGCGGCCGGGTCCGTAGGGACCTCGGCCGCTGCCTGGTTCTCTTGCAAATCTGTCACGCGGTGAGACTCTCTTCTAGCTAGGACCCGAAGACGCAGGCCCAGAGAGGGTCTTCCGCGAAAATCGTCGTCCTGTTAAGGACTTACTACTTCGACTCGCGATGCGACTGGTGGGTTCCGCAGTTGGGGCAGAACTTCTTGAGCTCCAGGCGATCGGGGTCGTTGCGCCGATTCTTCTTGGTGATGTAGTTGCGGTGCTTGCATACCTCGCAGGCCAAGGTGATCTTGGGCCGAACGTCGGTCGAGGAGGCCACGGGATGCCTTCTTTCGGGTGTATCTGATTACGAGCAATCAGGGTGGATCATGCATATTGTGTAGCGGTGACCGGACTTGAACCGGCGACGCAACGATTATGAGTCGTTTGCTCTACCAACTGAGCTACACCGCCTCGGTGTCGAGTGTCGCGCGGAAAGCACGGCACCACAATCCAGCGAGCCCCCTAACGGAATCGAACCGTTGACCTTTTCCTTACCATGGAAACGCTCTACCGACTGAGCTAAGGGGGCGTGGCTCAGGAGTGCGTTGCCGCTCTCTTGAAGCCTCCGAAAGATTACACACGAACGAGCGCCAGCACCAAATCCGCTGGTCATCGGGGCAAAAATGGTGCCGGAGCCCATTGTTGCACCGATCGGGGCCGCTGGCGAGGGCTTTGCGGGAACCAGCTCGACCCTGCACTCCCCCTGAAACCATCCCCCGGTGCCCATCCCGAGGCCCCTGAGCCCCCGACACCCCTGAGCCGAAGCCGGCGCCTGCGTCGCCAACGCGCGCTCGACCTCGGTACACGCACAAAAAAGTCAGCCCCGACTCTCGCGAAGAGAATCGGGGCTGACTTGGTGTGGCAGATGTAGGATTCGAACCTACGTAGGCATAAGCCGACGGATTTACAGTCCGCTCCCATTGGCCGCTCGGGCAATCTGCCGTGCTTGCACCAGGCTTCGATCCGGCGCATTCGCAAGTATATCGCGACGTGCGGCGGCCGAAAACGGCTTCCTCGGTGCGGTGAGAAGAATACAACGAACACACCCCCATTTTGCAAACCGGGTGGTAACGGGCGGTGCCGACCCGATAACGTCGAGGTGTCCACCGGTATGGAAGGTGGGCGGAACTCGATGTTCGTGAACTACCGGAAAGCGGGAGTGTGAAGTGGCTGATTCGTCCTTCGACGTGGTGAGCAAGGTTGACCGTCAAGAGGTGGACAACGCCCTGCATCAGGCTGCCAAGGAGTTGACCACGCGTTTCGACTTCCGAAACACGGGAGCGTCGATCGAGTGGTCTGGTGAAGAGACGATCACGTTGAACGCCGACACCGAGGAGCGACTGCTGGCCGCCCTCGACGTGTTCAAGGAGAAGTTGATCCGTCGTGACATCTCGCTGAAGGCATTCGATGCCGGCGAGCCGGCGCAGTCCGGAAAGATCTACAAGCTGTCCGGAACCTTGGTCCAGGGCATCAGCAGCGAGAACGCGAAGAAGATCACCAAGAAGATTCGCGACGAGGGCCCCAAGGGCGTCAAGGCGCAGATCCAGGGTGAGGAACTTCGTGTGAGCAGCAAGAAGCGCGACGACCTCCAGGGCGTCATCTCCCTGCTCAAGGGTGAGGACTTCGGGATCGCCCTGCAGTTCGTGAACTACCGGTAGCAGGGGCTGCGCCCCTGTGCGCCTTTTTGGTAGTTCCGACGACCAGAAAGGCTCACAGGGGCCGAAGGCCCCTACATCCCCGCCATCTTCTCCAAACGCTCGATCCGGTCCGCCATGGGCGGATGCGTCGAGAACAGCTTGCTGACCTTGTCCCCCGCCCTGAAGGGGTTGGCGATCATCAGGTGGGACTGCGCCGCGAGCTTGGGCTCAGGCGGCAACGGCGCGGCTGCGACGCCCGACTCGAGCTTGCGCAGCGCCGACGCCAACGCCAGCGGGTCACCGGTGAGCTCGGCTCCCGATTGATCCGCCTGGTACTCGCGAGAGCGCGAAACGGCCAGCTTGACCACGGTTGCCGCGATCGGTCCCAGCAGGGAGACGAGCAGCAGCGCGATCGGATTGCTTCCCTGCCCGTTCCCTCGGCCGCCGAAGATGCTCGCGTACATCGCGAAGTTGGCCAGGCCAGAGATGACGCTGGCCATCGCGCCGGCCACGGACGAGATCAAAATGTCCCGGTTGTAGACGTGGGAGAGTTCGTGCCCGAGCACGGCACGCAGTTCGCGTTCGTTCAGAATCTGCATGATGCCGCTGGTCACGCACACCGCGGCATGCCGAGGGCTACGACCGGTGGCAAACGCGTTCGGGGCGTTCGTGGGGCTGACGTACAGCCTGGGCATCGGTTGGTGCGCCATCGTGGCGAGTTCGCGCACGATCCGGTAGATCGCCGGTGCCTCGACCTCGGTGATGGGCTGGGCGCGCATCGATCGAAGCGCCAGCTTGTCGCTGTTGAAGTACACGTAGGCATTCATGCCGACGGCAAACAGAACGGATCCCCACAGAAGGAACGGGCTGTTGAACAGCGAGCCGATGAAGACGATCAGCGCCGACATCCCCACCAACAAGCCGAATGTCTTCGCACCGTTCGCGTAGCCGTGCAAACCGCTCACCTCTTGCCTCGCTGGAGCCGAAGGCTCACCCGAACTCCCCGGTGTATGCACCGGTTCTGTTCAGTCAACGAAGGACAGGGGCATCAGGGTTCCCACCCAGTGACTGTCGGGGTTTCCACCCGGTAGCCCCGATTCGCCGAGGTGTCAGCCGACTCGTTCGATCGTGTAATCGACGAGACGCACGAGCGCTTCGTTGGCCGGTCCCTGCGGGAGCTCAGCCAACTGAGCTTTCGCCGCGACGGCATACTCGCCGAGCTTTGCCTTCGCCTTGACCATGCCCGGCGAACGCTCGAGCAGTTCGAGGGCCTCTTCCACCAGGGCATCTTCGGTAACCGGGCCCGCGAGAAGCTCCCGCAGGCGATCTGCGTCGGCCCCTTCTTCGCGGAACGCGTACAGGACGGGCAGGGTGTGGACTCCCTCGCGCAGGTCGGTGCCGGGCGTCTTGCCGGACTGCGCCGAGACGGACGAGATGTCGATGATGTCGTCGGAGATCTGGAACGCGGTGCCGACGGCGTCACCCAGGCGCTCGAGGCGCTCGATGTGAGCTGCGTCGGCGCCGGAGAAGGTGCCGCCGAAGCGTCCCGAAGCAGCGATCAGCGAACCGGTCTTCTCCCACACGACCTTGAGGTAGTGCTCGACCGGATCCTGCTCCTTCTTGACACCGATCGTCTCGCGCATCTGGCCGGTGACCAGTTCGGCGAATGTTTCGGCGATGATCCGAACGGCCTCGGGTCCGAGCGTCGACACCAGTCGTGATGCGTGCGCGAACAGATAGTCGCCGGCCAGGATCGCGACGCTGTTTCCCCAGCGGGCGTTGGCGCTGGGTGCTCCGCGCCGCATGGACGCCTCGTCCATGACGTCGTCGTGATAGAGCGTCGCCAGGTGAACGAGTTCGGTGACAGTCGCTGCGGTGATGATCGACGGATCGTTCGGCACCGGTCCGAGTTGCGCGGTCAGGATCGTGAACAACGGACGGAAGCGCTTTCCACCAGCTCGCGCGAGATGCAGCGCAGCCTCGGTGAGGAAGTCTTCTCCGTCGGACAGCTCGCTGACCAACAACTCTTCGACATCGGAGAGTCCACCACGCACTACTGCGGCGAGCTGTTCGTCGCCCAGGTCGATGCCTGCAACGACGGTGCTCGATGCGGTTGCGTCGGCAGCAGTCTTTTCGGTGCTCACGATGTCAGTACCCATTCCTGTCGTCAGTGACGGCTCGGTTCCCACGGTAGTGAACCTAGCGGTTCGCACTCGGGACGGCCTCGCCACGGTGGCGATCGCGAGCCTGGGAAGATGTGAGTGTGTCCGTAGAAGAGCAGTCCCCCGTCGTCGATTCGCTTCCGAACGAAACCGACATTGTGGTCATCGGCGCAGGTCCCGCGGGTTCTTCGGCCGCGGCGTGGGCCGCCCGCAGCGGCCGAGACGTCGTGCTGGTGGACGCTGCCGTCTTCCCGCGAGACAAGACTTGTGGTGATGGACTCACTCCGCGCGCCGTGGCCGAACTGGATCTCCTCGGCCTCGGCGAGTGGGTTCGGTCACACACGACGAACAAGGGACTACGGTTGTCCGGCTTCGGACAAGAACTCGAACTCGAGTGGCCGGGGACGTCGTTCCCGCCGATCGGCAGCGCCATCCCCCGGACCGAACTCGACGACGCCATTCGCCGGTGCGCCGTCGAATCGGGCGCGGTCATGGTCGAGGGCACCAAGGCCGTCGACGTCGAACTCGACGGTGATCGAGTAGCCGCCGTCGTACTCGCCGGCCCCTCGGGACGAAGCACTCTTCGTTGCCGGACGCTGATCATCGCCGACGGCGTTCGCTCGACGCTCGGCAAGAAGCTGGGACGGCAGTGGCACCGGGACACCGCGTACGGCGTCGCGGCACGCGCGTACGTCGCTACGCCGCGCAGCGCCGACCCGTGGATCACCTCGCATCTGGAACTGCGGGACGCGGAGGGCACGTTGCAGGCGGGGTACGGCTGGATCTTCCCGCTCGGCACCGGCGAGGTGAACATCGGCGTCGGGACACTGGCGACGTCCAAGCGCCCGGCTCCAGGTGCCCTGCGACCCTTGCTCGACCTCTACACCGATCAGCGCCGAAGCGAGTGGCAGTGGAGCAGCGAAATACATTCCGTCGCTTCGGCTTTGCTACCCATGGGTGGAGCAGTTTCCAACATCGCCGGACGCAACTGGGCCGTGATCGGCGACGCCGCAGCGTGTGTGAACCCGCTCAACGGTGAGGGCATCGACTACGGCCTCGAAGGCGGACGTCTGGTGGTCGAACAGCTCGGCGCCGACGATCTGACGGAGCTGTGGCCGACCGTGCTTCGGGAGCACTACGGGCAGGCGTTCTCGGTCGCGCGCCGGCTCGCAGGCCTGCTGACGGTTCCGCAGTTCCTGCCCGCGTCGGGTCCGATCGCGATGCGCTCACGGGCACTGATGACGGTCGCCGTTCGGGTGATGGGGAACCTCGTCACCGACGCCGACGCCGATCTGACGGCGAAGGCCTGGCGGGCGTCGGGGGCCGCGTCGAGAAAGATCGACTCCCGACCGCTGTTCGGTTGAGCAAGTGCTGTGCGCCTTTATTAACCGCCGGGGGTTGATAAAGGCGCACAGCAGTTCAGGCAGTGGCGTAATGCAGCGCCACGATGCCGCCGGTGAGGTTGCGCCACTTGACGTTCTTCCACCCGGCAGCCTCGATCTTGCGGGCCAACTCTTCCTGGGTCGGCCAGGCACGGATCGATTCGGCGAGGTACACGTAGGCGTCGGGGTTGCTGCTGACGGTGCGTGCGACCTGCGGGAGCGCCTTCATCAGGTACTCCATGTAGACCGTGCGGAAGGGCCCGAAGACGGGCGTCGAGAACTCGCTGACGACGAGACGTCCGCCCGGCTTGGTGACGCGGGCGATCTCACGCAGTCCGGCTTCGAAGTCGGAGACGTTGCGCAGGCCGAAGGAAATCGTCGCGGCGTCGAACACGTTGTCGGCATAGGGCAGGTACATCGCGTCACCTGCGACCATCGGAACTTTGCGCGAGATTCCGGCCTTGAGCATGCCCTTGGAGAAGTCGGTGGCGACGCACCAGGCACCGGAGCGCCCCAGTTCGACGGTCGAGACTCCGGTTCCGGCGGCGAGGTCGAGCACCTTCTCGCCCGGCTTCAGATCGAGGGCTTCGCGGGTGGCCTTGCGCCAACCCTTGTCCTGGCCGAAGGACAGCACGGTGTTGGTGAGGTCGTATCGCTCCGCGACGTCGTCGAACATCGACGCGACTTCGTGCGGTTGCTTCTCGAGAGTTGCTCGGGTTCCGTGTGTAGTGGCCACACCCGAAACGCTACCAACCCTCGGGCAGCGAGGGCGTTCAGGCTGCTCTGGCACCCGTTCGCCGCCCGAGGCCCTGCACGTCCTCGTAGTGACGGAGCAACTCTTCGCAGATTGCCGGCCAGGTCCGGTGCAGCACCGAGCGCCTCGCCGCGGAGCCGAACTGCACCCGCAGATCACGCTGACGAAGTGCGTCGACGGCGCTTGGCAGGAGTTCGGTGAACCTGTCCGTCGGCAGGAGGTAGCCGTTGCGGCAATGCGAGATCAGGTCACGTGGTCCGCCGGCGTCCGGTCCGACGACAGGCACACCGCTCGCGAGGGCTTCCTGGACCGCCTGGCAGAAGGTCTCGTGCTCGCCGGGGTGAACGAATACGTCCAGGCTCGCATAGGCGTCGGCCAGCGCGGTACCGCCGAGTTGTCCGGTGAAGATCGCGTCCGGCATCAGTCGTCGTAGGTTCTCGCGGTCCGGGCCGTCTCCGACAATCACGATCTGCACACTGGGATCGCCGGCCAGGGCCGCCAATCGTTCGACGTGCTTTTCGGGCGCGAGGCGACCGACGAAGCCGACCACCAACCGGTCGCTGTCGCCGATCCAGGACTGCCGCAACACCGAGCTACGACGCGAAGGCGCGAATCGTTGTGCGTCGACGCCGCGGGCCCATCGGTGCACGCGCGGAATGCCGTGCTCTTCGAGGGCGTCGACTGCCGACGTGGAGGGCGCGAGTGTCCTGTTGCAGCTCTTGTGGATTCGACGGGTCCACGCCCACGCGGCGCGGCTGGTGACGCCGAGACCGTAGCTTTCGGCAAATCCGGCGACGTCGGTCTGGTAGACCGCGACGGTCGGGATCCCGAGCCGCTTCGCGACGGCCACTCCCCCGGCGCCGAGCAGGAACGGTGACGCCAGATGGACGACGTCGGGCGCGAAGGTCCGCACGGCCGTGGTCAATCGTGGTTGCGGCAGGCCGACGGGAAGTGAACTGACTTTGGGCACCATGACGGCTGGCACCCGAACCACCTGAACGCCTTCGTGTTCGGTGGCGGCAGAGGTGTCGGATCCGACGGTGTCCGGCGCAATGACCATGGCGTCGTGGCCAGTGCGATCGAGGTGTTCGAGCACGCGTAGTACCGAGTTGGTGACGCCGTTCATGTTGGGCAGGAATGACTCCGCAACGATGGCTACTCTCACACCGAGAACGGTGACAGGGCCAGGAAAAGTCCACGTCATGTTCGTGTGAAGTTCGGGCGAAGCGCGAACTAACTCGAGGCGACCGGCGCCGAACTTGCCGCCTGCGCTTCCCGCTTGCGCAGGTACCAGATCGACGGTCCAGCCAGGAGCCACGTCACGACGATCACCGATCCTGCCGGGATCAGCGCCACCGTCGCGTTGCGTCCCGCTACCCGGACCAAATCAGGGTCGGCTTTGGAGTACTCCACCTCGATGCGTTGTCCCACAGTCAGATTGGTGGGGTAGAGCACGCCGAGTTCAGGGTTGTGGTTGGCGCCGTCCGGTGTCACGAAGCTGATCGCCGAACGTAGCGAGCCTGCCGAGAGCACCTCGGCAGTTGCGGTCCCCATGTTCGATTCGATGGTCCGATCGTTGCGCCAGGCACCGAGAACCAGGATCACCGCGAGCACGGAAATGCCGACCGCAACCACCAGTACGCCGATGCGGAGACGACGCAGAACCGTTTGCGTCACAGCTGTGCCCGCACGGAAGCGTGGAGTTCGCGCAGCCCACTGCGATCCGTCGCGACCTCGAGCACACGAATGCCGTTGGCCGGTTGCGCCAGCGTCGTTGCCAGGGCGTCGACGGTGACCGCTGCGTGGGGCACGCGGTAGGCCGCGCACAGCGCAGCGAGGTCCATGCCGTGTGGTGTTCCGAACACTCGCTCGAAGACGCCGGCGTACTGCGGGTCGCCTTGTTCGAGGAGCTCGAAGATACCGCCGCCGTCGTCGTTGGCGACGACGATGGTGAGGTCGCTCGGCCTCGGCTCACCGGTCCCGATCAGCAGCCCGGAAGCGTCGTGCAGGAATGTCAGGTCGCCCATGAGAGCGACGGTCCTGCCGCCCTCGTACGCCAACGCGGCGCCCACCGCCGCCGAGACGGTGCCGTCGATACCTGCGACGCCGCGATTCGACAGCACCCGTACGGCGGGCTTGGGGTAGCTCACGAGTGCCGCGTCGCGAACAGGGTTGGATGCGCCGAGCAGAAGCTGGTCGCCGTCCGCGAGAGCATCCATCACAGCAGCGGCCACGTGCAGGCCGGTGGCCTTGGGGTGGGCGTCGAGTTGCTTGCGGACGGCAGTTTCGGCGTGTTCGGTCAGCGCGGCGCATCGAGCGATCCAGGCGGGATCGGGAGTCCCGGTGACCACTGCCCTGGTTCCGGTGGCGAGTACGTTGCCGGATACGTCCGGCCAGCGCGGCCCGGTAGTCAGCGCGTAGACGTCGACGCCCGGGTCGGCCAGCACCTTCGAGACCTGACGATGCAACGTCGGGCGGCCGGTGATGATCGCCTGCTTGGGCTTGAGTTGCGAGAGCGCGAGTGGATGCAGTGCGATCCCGTGCATCGGAGCCGTCGGCTCGGCCACCGTCGGCAGGCCGGCCAGCTCAGGCCGAAGCGCACTACCGTGTCCGGAAATGACCACCGTATCTGCGGTGAGATCCAGATCGACGGGAACGTCGAGCGTCGCATTCTGGGTGGTGGTCCAGGCCGCACCGCCGGGACGGCCCTCCGGGACCGGTCCCTGCACGTGCACGTCCGGCACCAGCGGCTCACGAAGTGGAATGTCGAAGTGCACCGGACCCGCGTTTCCGGATCGGGTTCCGCGGGCAGCGGCGAGGACCCGGCAGACCGCCGAGCGCCACTGGCTGTTCTGCGTCGAATCGTCCTCCGCCAGGCCCAGGCTGATGGTTGCGCGGACTTGACTGCCGAAGAGCCCGAGTTGCTCGACGGTCTGGTTGGCGCCGGTGCCGAGCATCTCGTACGGCCGGTTGGCGCTCAGGACCACCAGCGGCACTCGCGCGTAGTTGGCCTCGAGGACAGCGGGTCCGAGATTCGCGACGGCGGTCCCGGAAGTCATCACGATGGGGACCGGTCGTTTCCCGGCGATTGCCAGTCCGAGTGCCAGAAAGCCTGCTGTCCGCTCGTCGATCCGCATGTGCAGACGCAACCGGCCGTCGAGATCGGCAGCCTGGAGGGCAAATGCGAGGGGCGCGTTGCGAGAGCCTGGACACAGCACGACTTCACGCACGCCACCACGAACCAGTTCGTCGACGACGGCTGTGGCTTGTGCAGTGGACGGATTCACGCCTTCAAGAGTGTCAGATGTTCGGGCGCAAGCATGCCCAGGGGCGGGGACAGCGGCATTATGTGTGGGTGCGCACACTCTTCGATCCAGCCGAGCTCGAACCCCGTCGGTTCTATCAGTTACTCACCGCTTCGGTGGTCCCCCGGCCGATTGCCTGGGTGTCCACCCTGTCGGCGGACGGCGTCGGCAATCTGGCTCCGTACAGCTTTTTCACCGTGGCAAGTTCGGCGCCGCCGATCGTGCAGTTCACGTCGGTCGGCCGCAAGGACAGTCTGCGCAACATCGAAGCGACCGGCGAATTCGTGATCAACCTGGCGACTGCCAGGCTTGCCGACGTGGTGAACCAGAGTTCCGCCTTCTACGACGCCGAGGCCGACGAGTTTCTCGAGTTGAACATCCGTAGCGAGCCGAGCGAGCGGGTTCGCCCCGTCCGGGTCGCCGACTCCCCGATCGCCATCGAATGCACGCTCCACCAGGTCGTCGAGGTCGGTAATTCATTTGTCGTGATGGGAAATGTGGTCGCGGTCGCAGTACGTCCCGAGGCTGTCGCCGACGACGGCCTACCGGACTTCGCGGCAATCGCACCGATGAGCCGACTTGGCCGAGCGCAGTGGGGTCTTCCTCCCGAAGTCGTCGAAAAGGACAGACCCACCACTCCACAGCGACCGTAAATCAGGTTAGGGTTACCTGATTAGGTACGAGTAACAGATAATCAGGGAGCAACCAGTCATGGCCAAGCGCGCCAAGTTCGTGAAACCGGCCTCACGCAGCATCGTGTCGGCGCAGGTCGTGGCGAACAAACGAATCAGCCCCAGCTTCATCCGGGTGACCATTGCCGGCGAAGAGCTGTCCACCATCGCTCCGATGGGTGCCGATCAGTGGTTCCGCATGTTCATCCCGCAGGTCGGCCAGAGTGAACTCCGGTTGCCGAGCGCGGCCAGCAATCTCTGGTATGCGCAGTACCTGTTGATGTCCAAGGACACGCGGCCCGTCGTGCGCAACTACACGATTCGCGCCTACCGTGCCGCCGGATCCGGTCTCTTCGGCGAGACCACGGAGATCGACATCGACTTCGCTTATCACGGCGACATCGGCCCGGCATCCGCGTGGGCGGACACCGCGTCGGCCGGCGACGAGGTCGCCCTCTTGGACGAAGGCTGCATCTACAACCCCACACCCGAGGCCAAGTGGCAACTGCTCGTCGGCGACGAGAGTGCACTTCCCGCGATCATCGGCATTCTGGAATCCGCACCCGCAGACCTGCGTGCCGAGGTCTTCGTCGAGATTCCGAACATCGAAGACAAGCAAGACATTCCGGAGTTGGCGAACGTCAACGTGCATTGGCTCGTTCGCGAGGACGAACACGCGACGCCGGGTGTTCTGACCCTCGAGATCGTCCGCGCCGCCGAACTGCCCGAGGGGCCGTCGTACACCTTTGTCGCCGGCGAACAGGCACTCACCACCGGGCTGCGTCGGCACCTCGTGAACGACCGGAAGTTCGCCAAAACCGACATCACCTTCACCGGCTTCTGGCGCCACGGACATTCGGCTCACTGACAAACGCACCGAACACGACGAGTGGCCCGGGAGAAACTCCCGGGCCACTCGTCGTTTTACGTTCGCTTATGCAGCGTGCTTCTGGATCACATCGCCCAGACGCGGCAGAGCTGCAGTCACATGCTTCTTCGCCGAACCGCGCAGCTTCGAGTACATCGACTTGACGACGGCCTTGTCGCTACCTTCGATACGCTCGTCCGTCACCTCGAGGAGGGAATCGGCAACCGCGTCACCGCGGGCGCTGATGAAATCGGCGAAGCTGCCTTCACCGGAAGCCGAGAATTCCTGCCAGTACGGCTCGAGCTTTGCCACGAAAGCCGGCAGAAGCGCGGTGACGGCGTCCGGCACGATGGACGGGCTCACCTTCTTGACCGCGCCGTAGCCACCCTTGAGAGCCAGCCCTGAGGCCCCCGACTTATCCGAAACCTCTGCGTCGATCAAGGTCTGCACGTCCGCGACGACCGCGGGAACCCGTGATTCCTCGAGCAGGGTTTCGTTCAGAGCTGCAACCACTTTCGATCCCTTCATTCTTCACTGATGTTCATCAGGTCGCGCCCGAGACTATACGAAATTCGGCTGGTCCCTACTGCCGAGTATCCGATGGCAGCGCCTGGCCCTCTCCAACCACCAGTCGCGCCGGTCCGCGGGCGCGGCCAGCGTCTCGAGCAGAACCGGATCAGGCTCGACGGCACCCACCGACAAAGCACCGTCGACAGCTGCCCCGGTGACCGCGACATCCCGGACGAACAGGCCGCCGGTACCGAGTCCGCAGGCAAACGGAAGGGTGGGCAAGGCTGCCGCGGCCGCCAGTCCCGCGGACATCCCCACAGCCGTGTCCAGAGCGCTCGAGACCACCACCGGCACCCCGTAGTCCGCCAGCTGCGCCGACAGCGCCACCACAGCACGCATTCCGCCCAGCGGCGGCACCTTCACGACGGCGACGTCCGCTCCCCCCGCTCGTACGACGCGCAGCGGGTCCTCGGCACGGCGAATGCTCTCGTCGGCAGCGATCCGCACACCGGTCCCCGCGGCGCGGACCCTGACCAGTTCCTCGACGCTTGCACACGGCTGCTCGGCGTATTCGAGTTCACCGTCATCGGTGATCGCTCGCAAGGCCGTGATCGCCTCGTCCACGCTCCACCCGCCGTTGGCGTCGACGCGCACGTTCGGGATGTGCCGACGCACCTCGTTCACCCGGGCGACGTCCTGCGCCAGCGACTGTCCCTTCTCGGCGACCTTGACCTTGGCTGTCCGGGCCCCGGGGAAGCGCTCCAGCAATTCCGGAACGGCAGACGCGTCGATCGCCGGCACGGTCGCGTTGACGGGAACTGCGTCACGAAGCGCAGGCGGCGGACCCAGCCACGCCGCTTCGATACCCGCGAGCAGCCACTGCGACGCCTCGTCGTCGTCGTACTCGACGAACGGGGCGAATTCTCCCCACCCGGCCGGGCCGCGAACGAGCAGGGCCTCACGAGTCGTGATGCCGCGAAAGCGAACTCGCATCGGCAGCGCGAGCACCACGGCGTCCGCGATCAGATCGTCGAACGAGGGGAACATGTCAGGGCTGTCCCGGAAGCAGTTCGATCATGAGCGCCTCACCGTCGGCGAGGAGCTTGCCGTCGAGATCGGTCAGGCGCGCGCTGACAAAAGTCTTGCGACCCTCGACCCGATCCACCTGCCCCTCGATCACCAGTTGTTGATTGAGCGGAGTGATCGCGCGGTAATTGATGTGGAGGTAGCCGGTGCGGGAGATCGGACGGCCACCCGCGTGGACCGTCATCCCGAAGACGTCGTCGAACAGCAAGGGCAGGACACCGCCGTGAGCGGCGCCGTTACCGCCCAGGTGGTAGCGGCGGAAGACGCCGGTACTGCGGACTCCTTCGGTGTCGAACTTCTCGACCATCCACGGGAGCATGAGGAGGCTGCCGCGTCCGGGCAGTTGGATGTTCGAGCCTGCGGGCGACTTGCCTTCCGGGACCTCGTACGGAGTCAACCGATCGGCAAGCTCTTCGGCTTGCGTAGCGATGTCTGCGAGTACGTCGTCGGGAACATTGGTCGAGACGGCAAGGTCCTGCAACCTGCGCATCGCTTCGACGAAGCGGCCGAAGTCCGGACCTGCGGGAGTGTGCCGGAACCGTGGAAATCCGCCCCGCTTCTCACCGTCTGTGACGATCTCCGTGCCGTCTGCGGTTTGTTCGCTCATGACCTGCACGTTAGCGCGCCCGGGAACGTGTTCTACCTCAGGTATCCGTTAGACGCGCGAGCCGTGCCTCTATCGTGGCTCAGGTGACCTTCAACCCGCAGCTCTGGCGCCCTGTCCCCGGATTCGAGAACCTCACCGACATCACCTACCACCGGCATGTCAGCCAAGGCACCGTTCGCGTCGCCTTCGACCGACCGGAAGTGCGTAATGCGTTCCGCCCGCACACCGTCGACGAGTTGTACCGCGCGCTCGATCACGCCCGGATGACCTCCGACGTGGGAGCGGTGCTCCTGACCGGCAACGGACCGAGCGAGAAGGACGGCGGTTGGGCGTTCTGCTCCGGCGGAGACCAGCGCATCCGTGGTCGCAGCGGCTACCAGTACGCCGAAGGTGAAACGGCGGACACCGTCGACAAAGCACGCGCCGGGCGCCTGCACATCCTCGAGGTCCAGCGCTTGATCCGCTTCATGCCGAAGGTCGTGATCTGCCTGGTCAACGGCTGGGCTGCGGGCGGCGGCCACAGCCTGCACGTGGTGTGCGACCTGACGCTCGCCAGCCGCGAGCACGCACGGTTCAAGCAGACCGACGCCGACGTCGGAAGCTTCGACGGCGGCTACGGCAGCGCCTATCTGGCAAAGATGGTGGGCCAGAAGTTCGCTCGCGAGATCTTCTTCCTGGGTGAGACGTACACCGCCGAGGAAATGCATCAGATGGGCGCGGTCAACAAAGTTGTCGACCACGCTGAACTCGAAAACGTCGCGATCGACTGGGCCGGCAAGATCAACGGCAAGTCGCCGCAGGCACAGCGGATGCTCAAGTACGCGTTCAACCTGCAGGACGACGGGTTGGTCGGCCAGCAGCTGTTCGCCGGTGAGGCAACACGTTTGGCGTACATGACCGACGAGGCCGTCGAGGGTCGTGACTCGTTCCTCGAAAAGCGTGATCCCGACTGGTCACCATATCCCTGGTATTTCTGACACAGTAGGTGCGAGAGGGAGGTCGGACGTGGAGATTCTGAGCAGTCGGACGATATTGCGCCCGAGCGAGTACGAACGAACGCTGAGCTTCTACCGAGACACCCTCGGTCTGGCGATCGCTCGTGAATATCCCGGCGGCACAGTCTTCTTCGCCGGCCAAGGTCTGATCGAAGTCGCTGCGCACGGCGGCACCGGCGAGGGCGGCTTTCGCGGCGCGATCTGGCTGCAGGTCCGGGACCTCACTGCCGTTCAGACCGAACTGGTTCTCGCCGGGGTCAAGATCGCGCGCGAGGCAAGACAGGAACCGTGGGGTCTACACGAGATGTGGATCGCCGACCCGGACGGGACACCGATCGTGATGGTGCAGATCCCGGAGGACCATCCCATCCGACGCGATTCCCGGCCACCGTCCGCGTAGTCGAGACACCGCTGTAGCCGAGACACCGCTGTAGCCGAGCAATGACAGATGCCCGCCACGACTTTCGTGGCGGGCATCGTTCGGTTCTTCACAAAGATCAGTTGCGCGTGCTCAACGCCTGCGAGATCTGATCTGTCTGGGCCTGGCCCTCGAGCAGTTGGCGAACCAGCCACAGCCGCAGCACCTTTGCCACCGATGCGGCCAGGAAGAGAGCGGCACCGACCACTGTCAGGGCGAGGAAAACCACGGTGAGGATCTGGTACGACACCAGATCCCGCAGGTCCGAGAGCGTCAGCGAAGAGATGTAGACGACGAAGGCGCCGACCACTCCGACGACCATGAGCACCAGGCCCGCGATGCGCGTCGCCGCGTCGCCGCCTGCCTGCTTCTTGTCCAGCTTCAACTCTGCGATGTTCTTCTTGAATTCCTCACGGCGATCTTCGGCGAGAGTAGTCATCGTCATCCTCCTAGATAACTGGTAGAAAGTTCGTTTTCGATGTCGTGTGGATCGCCGGTCTTGACGACGCGTCCCTGCAACATCAGTGCGGCCGAGGTCGCGATGGGCAGCACCGCTCGCGCGAACTGCTCGGCGACGAGAATGGAAATGCCTTCGGCTGCAAGCGAGCCGACGACGTCGTACATCTGCGAGACGATTCGAGGTGCGAGACCCATCGACAGCTCGTCGAGCAGGAGCACCGTCGGGTGAGTGCCGAGTGCCCGTGACAGCGCCAGCATCTGCTGCTCACCACCGGACATCGATCCGGCCAACTGTCCGCGCCGCTCCCCCAGGATCGGGAACCTGCCGTACGCAACCTCTTCGAGTTCGGCCAGCCCGACGCCCGTTCCGGTGGCGATCCACAGGTTTTCCCGCACAGTGAGGTTGGCGAAGATCCCGCGTCCTTCGGGGATGGAGCAGACCCCCAGCCGAGCCAACTCCGAAGGCTCGACTCCGTTCACGACCTGGCCCGCGAGCCGGAACTCGCCGCGGGTGACCGGAAGGACGCCCGAGCAGATCTTGAGCGTCGACGTCTTGCCGCCGCCGTTGGGTCCGAGCAGCGCCACCACGGCGCCCGGTTCCAGAATCAGGTCCACCCCGTGCAGAACTTCGATGGATCCGTAACCGGCGCGGACACCGGACAGTTCGAGCAACGGTTCGGCGCGGTCGGGGCTGCGTATACCCTCGTCGATTTTCGCCTCGCCGATTTTCGCTGAAGTCATACCGCCTCCTCCTCGGTCCCGATGTAGGCCGCGATCACTTCCGGATCCGTCCGGATCTTCTCCGGATCACCCGAGGCGAGGACTGCGCCGTAGTCGAGCACGTGGATGGTCGAGCACACTTTCATCACCAGCGGAATGTCGTGCTCCACCAGACAGATTCCGAGTCCACCCGCAGCAAGTTCGGTGAGCATCTCGGCAAAGACCTCGGTTTCCTGCTCGGTCTGACCCGAGGCCGGTTCGTCGAGCAGAAGCACTCGCGGGTCGGTCATGAGGGCTCGTGCAACTTCGACGACGCGAGCCCGTCCGGTGGGGATGTCCGCGACGTCCTTGTCCGCGACATCCGTGAGCCCGGTCAGCTCCAGCAGGCGATCGGTCTCGCCGTCCACGTCGATCTTGTTGCGGCCGTTCGCCTTGTGGATGTCTCCCGCGACGCGCAGGTTGTCTCGCACCGACAGCGAGACGAACAGTTCGAGCCGCTGGAAGGTACGTGCCAGCCCGCGCCCCGCCCGCTTGTGCGGCGGCAGCTTCGTCACGTCGACGCCACCGAGGAACACCTGACCGGAGGTGGGTTTCTGCAGCCCGGTGATGGTGTTGAAGAGCGTCGTCTTGCCGGCACCGTTCGGTCCGATGAGTCCTGTCACCGTTCCGGGTTGCACGGTGAGCGAAACGTCCTTGACCGCGACGTGTCCACCGAAACGAACGCTCACACCGCGCGTTTCGAGAAGTGGTGTATCAGACATGGACGGTCAACTCCTTCGGCGAGCCACCCTGGTACTGAGGAATCCCCAGTTCGCGGTCGATCTCGTCACGGATCTCGGGGCTGTAAGGGACATCGATCCCGATGTCCTCGGGAACGACTGTCGCTTTGGCGGCCAGTTCCTCCGGAGTGAGAACCGCGCTGGGCATGACCATCTCACCGATCACCGGCAGCATGAACACCACCGCGATCGTGATGGACGCGAACCACCAGTTGCCGAGTACACCGGTCAGAGCGAGGACGTAGGTCAGCAGAACGACTGCGGCGCCGCCGATCAGAACAGGCTTGGCACCGGCGAGCCGTCGGTAGCCCTCGATCACGCTGTGGACCGTTCCGCTGGGGTTCGCGCCGACGCCGATGCCGATCAGTGCCGGGCTGACTGCCGCGATGTTGCCGAAGAGCAGCCACATTCCCTCCAACTCCGGTTGCGCCGAAGCCAGATTGGTGAACGAGACCATGATGACCGCAAACCCGATTCCAGCCATCAGTCCACCGAACAGGGCGCCGGTGACGTATCCGATACCCGCGACGACGGTCAGCATGAGCAGCGAGAGGCTGACCATGATGGCAAAGCTCTCGCCCGAGACGGACCCCATGGCGCTCGACATCAGAATGCCGCCGAGACCGGCGATCCCCGAAGAGATCATGAAGACGCTGAGCTTGAGCCGAACCAGGCTCTGTCCGAGCATGGCCGAACCGGCCGGGCTGTCCTTCATCGCTGCGAGTCGGCGCCCGTAGCCGCTGTTACGCAACGCGATGACGCCGACGCCGAGTATCGAGAACAGCGCGGTCACGGTCATCAGGAACACCGTCTCGTTGCTCAGATCGAGCGGACCGATCTTCAGCGGAGGGAGGGCGATGTTCCCGTCCTTGAACAGCGAGTACTTCATGCCGAACATCTCGTGTTCGGTGGTGTCGCGAAGGACCATGTTGGAGAGGAACACTCCGAAGGCCATGGTTGCCAGCGCGAGATACAGCCCTCTGAGCCGCAGCGCCGGCAGGGCGACGAGGCCACCGATCACGGCGGTGACGAGGACTCCGACGACGATGCCCCACAGGTTGAGGTGCGCAGCCAACCCGGAACCGGAGATCCCGAAGTGGAAGGCCACGATGGTAGCGATAGCGCCGAAAGACACCGGCGCCAAGTTCAATTCACCCGCGTAACCGGTGAGGAGTGTGAGCGAGAGCGCGATGATCGCGAACGTCATTCCGATGGTCAGTGTGGTGACGGCGGAGGTCACCATCAGCAGACGGATCAGGTAGACGATGACGATCAGGGCCACGCCCCAGACGACGGCCTTGCGCACGCTCGGCACGTGGTAACGCTCGCGAGTACGGGTGACCGCTCCACGCAACCGGTCCTGTGGGAGCACGATCAGCACCACGAACAGCGCGATCATCGGCAGGGAGACACGGAAATTCGACGTCCAACTCCAACTCGTCGGGAAGTACGCCAATACGTACGTACCGGCAAGCCCGAGAACCACGGCGCCGACGAACGTGCGCGGAATGCTGCGCAACCGGCCGAACATGGCCGCGGCAAACGCGTCGATCACCAAGAGTGTCAACATGTTCGCCTCGAGTGTGCCGCCACTGATCGGGGTGATCAGGATGCCGGCCAGGACTGCGAGCGTCGAACCCATCGCCCAGGACAGGGCCGCAAGACGCTCCGGATTGTGGCCGTTGAGGCGCAACAGTTCCGGATCGTCGACGACGCCGCGCATCGCGACACCGGCGCGGGTGCGCGTGAACAGGATGCGCAGGCCGACGGCGATGGCGATCGCAACGAGGATGCAGATCAACTCGTGGTAGCGGATGCTCGCGCCGAACACCGTGATCTTGGACTGGTCGCCGAAGAACATCTGCATCGTCCGAGCGGTCTCGGGGTGCCAGAACCAGTGCGAGATCGAGAGCATTCCGAGCAGGATCGAGACCGTCACAACGATTTTGGTGACCTCGGCGGTATCGCGCAGACCCTTCATGATCAGGACGTAGAGGCCGAGGCCCATCAGTGGCCCGACCAGGACGAGTGAAATCAGCAAGGCGACGAAAGTGGGAAGTTCCCAGCCGTAGCGCAACTGCCAGTAGATGAACGCACCGAGCATTGCCTGTGCACCGTGCGCGAAGTTGAAGATGCCTGACGTGTTGTACGTGAGTACCAGCCCGGAGGCGGCGATCGCGTACACCGACCCCAGGACCAGGCCCAGGATCGTGAAAGTGACAAAAGTGTTCATGGCTGAACCCTCGTTAGGGACTCGGGCGGCGGTTGGCGCTCGCCGCCCGAGTCGGAAGAATCAGGACTGCGGCTTGATGACGTTGGCGTTCTGGTACTTCGTCGACACGCGGTCAGCGCCGAGTTCGGTTCCCCAGGTGCTCTTGTCGGTCGCGACGAGGTACTTGGGGTCACACTTGAATTCGCCCGCGGTGGACGGGAACGCCTGCGCGTAGGTACTGCCCTTCAGAGAGGTCATGAGTCCGCAGGTGGCCGGCATGTTCTTGCCGGGATCGGTGACGGCGTGCAATCCGCCGCCGTCCCACTCGTGAATGTTCGAGAGTTCGTTCACCATGCACTGACGCGTCAGATCGCTACCGCACTCGTCCGCGGCGGCCGCCCACAGCAGGAACGACGACGCCGCCTGCATACCGAGGAGCGCGGTCTTGCCACCCTGCTCGGAGACCAGATCCACGTACTTCTTCACTGCGGGCACCTTGTCCGCGTTCTCGAGCATCTGGAAGGTCATGCCCGCGTTGAGGTTGTCGAGCAGTCCGGTGTCCTTGTTCCAATCGGAGACGGTCGCGCCGTACCAGGTGGCTTCACCGAAGAAGATGGGATCGATCCCGACCTGATCGAGCGCCTTCACGAAGTTCAGCTCCGACGGGCTTGCCGATCGTGACGTCCAGATACCCTTCGCACCGCACTCCTTGTACTTCTCGGCAAACGGCACGTAGCTCGATTCGCCCTCGTAGTTGAGTGTGACGCCGCAATCCTTGAGCTTGAAACCCGCAGCCTCGGCGATCGAGCGAATCTTCGTGGTGGAGCTGATGATCGTGGGCATCGTGCTGTTGACGACGTCGAAGTCGTTCACCAGATCGGGGTGCATCTCGGCCATCTGGAACCACTGCGAACCGTTCGCGTAGTCGACCGGGAACGGGACACCCTGGAATGTCATCGGTCCGTTGGCTGCGTCGGGTGACACGGTGAAGCCTGGCACGGACACCAGGTTGCACGCGACACGCGTCTGCTCGGCGGTCTGATCCATCGCGAAGCCGTAGCCGACCATCATGAACTGGCTCGCGCACGCTTCCTGCATGACCGAGTTGGCCTGCGTCATCGCGGCGTCGTAGTCGGTTCCGACGACCTTGCGGCCGTTGATGCCGCCCTGATCGTTGCACCAAGAGATGAGCGCGTTCACCGCATCGCTCATTTCCTTGTTCAGCCCAGGAGACTTCACATAACCGCGGTCGTCACCGAACCCGATCTTGATCTCGGTGTCGCTGACGCCTTGATCGGTTGCGCCGGTGGCGTCGCCTTCACCACAGGGCGAATCGAGGGTGCCGAACTTCGCGTCGGATGTGCTCGACGCAAGGTCGGCGCTGACGCCTGATCCGCCGACAGCGACGGCGTAGGGATCGTCACCACGATTCGATGCGCAGGCTGACGCCAGAACGGCGGTCGCGGCGAGTGCCACGATCAGCTTCGTGGACTTGTTGGGCTTCACGGTCGGAGCTCTCCTTCTCACTGACAGACACCGAGAAACAGGGGTGAAACCCCTGTTCCGGTGCGCTCGGTGCCCGTAGGTAATCAGCGTTTAAAACGGTCCGAATGTGCCTTCCCGGTGAGTGAGACCAAAAAGTGAGGTCCCACACAGGGTTCCGATTTCGTGGCGCTGAACACATCGCGAACGGCAGCGCCGCAGCCCACGCGCGGGGACGTACTCCGAGGAGCCCCTGTTCGCATCCCGTTCGCTGTACTTTTACGCGTTCGATACGCACAATTCACGTTGTGACCGCAGAGCTCGTAATCCTCCTGGTGGTAGTTGTCACCGCCCTCGCGTTCGATTTCACGAATGGTTTTCACGACACCGGTAACGCAATGGCCACCTCCATCGCGACCGGAGCACTCAAGCCCAAAGTTGCGGTCACACTTTCCGCGATCCTGAACCTGGTCGGTGCGTTCCTGTCCGTCGAGGTCGCTGCGACCGTGGCCAAAGGCGTCGTCAACCTCGGTGCGGTCAGTGGGCAGGATCTGCTGCTGATCGTCTTCGCCGGTCTCGTCGGCGGAATCATCTGGAATCTGGCGACCTGGCTGCTCGGATTGCCGTCGAGCTCCTCACACGCACTGTTCGGCGGATTGATCGGCGCCGCAATCGCCTCCATCGGTATGGGCGGCGTCGAGTGGGGTGGAGTTCTGACCAAGGTCGTCGTCCCCGCGATCCTCGCGCCGGTCGTCGCGGCCCTGGTCGCAGGCGTCGGTACCAAGCTCGTGTACCGAATCACCGCATCCGTCAAGGAAGACGAGCGTGAGCGCGGTTTCCGTTTCGGCCAGATCGGCACCGCCTCGCTGATCTCACTTGCGCACGGCACCAATGACGCCCAGAAGACTATGGGCGTCATCTTTTTGGCCCTGGTCGCTCACGGCACCATCACCGCCGAGACCGAGATGCCGTTCTGGGTGAAGTTCACCTGTGCCGTCGCGATCGCTCTCGGCACCTACCTGGGCGGTTGGCGCATCATCCGCACCCTGGGCAAGGGCCTTGTCGAGATCGCCGCGCCGCAGGGTCTGGCAGCCGAAGCGTCGTCCGCCGCCATCATTCTCACGTCGAGCCACCTCGGACTCCCCCTCTCGACCACCCACGTCGCCACCGGATCGATCCTCGGTACCGGCATCGGGCGCAAGGGCGCCGAGGTCCGCTGGGGCGTCGCAGGCCGGATGGCCGCCGCCTGGTTGATCACCTTGCCGTCGGCCGCAGTGGTCGGCGCCATCTGCTGGGCACTCGCGCATCTGATCGGCGGCCTGGCCGGCGTGCTCGTCGTATTCGCTGCCCTCATCGCGTTCGCGATCTTCATGTACCTGCGTTCGCGTAAGGAACCCGTAGACGCCGCCAACGTGACCGCCGAATGGGACGAGAATCCGGATGCGACGGCTCGCGAGATTCCGACTGCTGATCCCACTCCGTCCACCGAACCCACTCGCAACTCCTGAAAGGGGCGCAAGAGAATGCATTTACTCACCGATACCCTCGATTCGCTCTGGCAGGTAGTGGCAGTCGGACTGCTCTTCGGAGCCGGATTGCCGGCGATCTTCGCCTTCGGCCTCAAGTCGCTGAGCCTGCCGAACGCCGACGGCACCGAAGGACCGTCCACCCTGGGTAAAATGGGTGCGTACCTCTGTTTTGCGGTCGTGCTCGTCACGATCTTCGCCGGAATACTGTTGTTGATGAAGAACTTCTTGGCCAGCACGTTCGGAATCCACGTCTTCTGAGTGGTCGTCGCGGCACACCACTGAAACCACCGAAACGAAAATGAGGCCGAGGATTTGAGCAAGTATTCATTGCGCAGCGTGCTCGACTGGCTGCGTGCCGGGTATCCCGAGGGCATCCCGGACAAGGATCATTTTGCGCTGCTCGCCGTTCTCCGTCGTCGTCTGACCGATGAGGAGATCGAGCAGGTCGTTTCGATGTCCATCGAGTCGGCACACGAAGTGCCGGACCGCCATGTCGACTACGACACCATCCGCGCCATCATCGAGGGAATCCTCAACGAGGAGCCGTCCGAGGACGACGTCGATCGTGTCACCGAAAGGCTGCGCGCAGGTGGGTGGCCGGTCATCGAAGACGTGGACACCGACAACGAAGTTCGAGACGTGAGCTGACGTCATGGCCCTTCCGCCCTTCCTCACGTCGATAGTCGGCTGGTTGCGGGCCGGCTATCCCAATGGCGTCCCCGAGCAGGACTACATCCCACTTTTCGCGCTCCTCACTCGCAGACTCTCCGAAACCGAGGTCGACGCCGTCGCCGACGCGTTGATCGAGGACGGCGATCTGCCCATCGAGAAGACCGACATCCAGGTCCTCATCACGAAGATCACCAACGAGATGCCACTCGAAACCGACGTCGACCGCGTACGAAGCCATCTGGCTGCCGGTGGTTGGCCGCTGGCCGGGCCGGACGTCCGGTGAACGTTCTTCGCACACTGGCCGTTCCACAGGGTGAGGCGGTCTTCGAGGTACTGCCTGCCATCGCGCAGATCCTGGACGGCGTGCACGACGCCGTGCTTCCCGTCCCGGCGGCCGACGCACGCGAGACGGCCCGACTGAGCGACGCTCTGCACCCCGATCAGCCAATCGACGACGGCATCTCGCTGGTGGTCGCCACGTCGGGGACCACCGGAACCCCGAAGGGCGCGATGCTCACCGCGAGCGCACTGCGAGCCAGCGGCGACGCGACCCACGAACGCCTCGGCGGCACCGGATCCTGGTTACTGGTTCTCCCCCCGCACCACATCGCCGGGATGCAAGTTCTGTTGCGCAGTGTCCTCGCCGGAACACAACCGGTGATCGTCGACGTCAGTGCGGGTTTCGACCCTGCCGCATTGCCGGGCGCTGTCGCCGCGATGAGCGGACCGCGCCGCTACACCTCGTTGGTGCCGACGCAGTTGGTCAAGGCACTCGGTGATCGCGCCGCGGTCGAGGCTCTGGCTTCGCTCGACGCGGTTCTGCTCGGCGGCGCTGCTACTCCCGCACCGGTACTCGCGCAGGCCACCGAAGCGGGCATCACCGTCGTCCGCACCTACGGGATGAGCGAAACGTCCGGCGGTTGCGTCTACGACGGAATCCCGTTGTCCGGAGCACAGATTCGTATCGACGACGGGCGAGTACTGCTGGGCGGACCGATGCTCGCGTCCGGGTACCGCGGGCTTCCCGACCACCCTGCCTTCGCCGAACCCGGATGGTTCCGGACCGACGACGCCGGATCTGTGGTCGACGGGGTCCTGCGCATCAGCGGCCGGTTGGACGAGGCAATCTCCACCGGTGGGCTGACCGTCGTACCGCAGGTGGTCGAGGCCGCGCTGGCCGATCACCCCGCCGTTCGCGAGTGCGCGGTGATCGGCATCGAGGACCCGCGGCTGGGGCAGCGGGTGGTGGCCGTCGTCGTACCCGAGGGCGAAGCTCCGACGCTCGACGAACTACGCGCACATGCTCAGCGGACACTCGACGTCACCGCAGCGCCGCGGGAACTCTTCGTCCTGGACGCGCTCCCCCTGCGCGGACCTGGCAAGCTCGACCGCGCCGCCCTGGTAGCGCGGTTCAGCTAGCATCCGCAGCACCGACCTCGCGCGCTGTGCAAGTAACCGCAAGTTCCACGCAAGGTCCATGCAAGATCGGTCTGCCAAGCTTCATCCCATGAACCACACAGCTTCGCCTCTTGCCATCGAGGCCGACGGACTCGTCAAGAAGTTCGGCGAGCACCGCGCGGTCGACGGCGTCAGCCTCACCGTCCCCACCGGCTCGGTGTTCGGCGTCCTCGGGCCGAACGGCGCCGGCAAGACCACCACCGTCCGCATGCTCGCCACTCTCCTTCGCCCCGACGGCGGTGAGGCGCGCATCTTCGGCCACGACGTCAGCCGTGAACCCACCGCGGTCCGATCCCTGATCGGCGTCACCGGTCAGTACGCCTCCGTCGACGAGGATCTGACGGCGACCGAGAACCTCGTGATCTTCTCGCGGCTGCTCGGCCTGAGCCGCCGCGATGCGCGCACCAAGTCCCTCGAACTCCTCGAGGAGTTCGATCTGGTCGAGGCCGCGACCAAACCGCTGAAGAACTTCTCCGGTGGCATGCGTCGACGCCTGGATCTGGCGGCAAGCCTGATCGCGCGCCCGCCGCTGCTGTTTCTCGACGAGCCCACCACCGGCCTCGATCCGCGCACCCGCGCCCAGATGTGGGTGACCATCCGGCGACTCGTCGCCGAGGGTTCGACGGTGTTGCTCACCACGCAGTACCTCGACGAAGCCGATCAACTGGCCGATCGCATCGCGGTGATCGACCGCGGCCGCGTGATCGCCAACGGCACCGCCGACGAACTCAAGGCTTCGGTCGGGATCTCCTCGCTCCAACTCAAGCTGGTCGATCGTGATCGCACCGAGGAGGCTCGCTCGCTCATCGCCGCTGCGCTGAGCGTCGAGGTGGGTGTCACTCCCGAGGTCGGGCGGATCACCGCCCCGCTCAGCGACCCGTCGATCACGGCGGACCTGTTGATCCGTCTGCGTGAGCAAGGTATCGCCGTCGACGAAATCAACGTACAGAAACCCAGCCTGGACGAAGTGTTCCTGACCATCACCGGGCACCAGCCCGAAGACGGTGGACGCAACGACGCCCAGTCCGACAACGACTCCGATCGGAGCGTCGCATGACAACCACCCTCACCAAACCCCGGTCGCCGATAGCCCAGCCGGATGCCGCACCCCGCCGCATCAGCCTGCAGCAGAGCTTCGCGAACACGTTCACGATGGCGTACCGCGGAATTCTCAAGATCAAGCACAACCCCGAGCAACTGTTCGACGTCGTCATCCAGCCGATCATCTTCACGTTGATGTTCACCTACATCTTCGGCGGCGCGATCGCCGGTGACGTGACGGCATATCTGCCGACGATCATCCCCGGCATCCTCGTCCAGACCGTCATCACCGGTTCCATCGTCACGGGCACTCAGCTTCGTGAGGACATGGACAAGGGCGTGTTCGACCGCTTCAAGTCCCTTCCCATCGCTCGTATCGCCCCGCTGTCCGGTGCATTGCTCGCCGACGTCGTGCGCTACGGCATCGCCACGACCATCACGTTCATCGTCGGTTTCGCGATGGGTTACCGCCCCGCAGGCGGCGTGGTCGGCATTCTGTCTGCCGCGATCCTGGTCATGGTGTGCGCGTTCTCCATCAGCTGGATCTTCGCTCTCATGGGCGTGCTGATGAACAAAGCGTCCACGGTGCAGGGTGTTTCGATGCTCGTGCTGTTCCCGCTGACGTTCCTGTCGAATGCGTTCGTCGATCCTGCCACCATGCCGAGTTGGCTTCAGAAGTTCGTGAACGTCAATCCGGTCTCACACCTGGTGACCGCGGTTCGCGAGCTGGCCAACGACGGACACTTCGGTATCCACGTCGTATGGTCGCTGGTGGGCGCCGCGGTGATCGTTGCCGTCATGGCACCTTTGACCGTGCGGATGTACATGCGCAAGACATAAGTCCCGCACCATCGTCCAGACCTAGTCCAGCACCGGTCCGCGAAGCGCAGCCAACACTGCTTCGCGGACCGCTCTGCGTGAGTAACCCGATACCTTCTCGGTTTCCACAGACCACCTGTCGGCTCCGACCAGACCAACCGCGAAGTCGGAGAGGCGCGCGTGATGGAGCGAGACGAAGTCTTGTCTCCCCGGCATTTTCAACGACAAAGCCATCAGTTCGACTCCGCGTTCGATGTTGCCCGTGACAAGATCGAACGACCCGATCGCCGACGCCAACGAACCCGCGAGCGGCAGGTCCGCGTAACCGTTGGGATCGAGCTTGAGAGCACTCGACTCCTTCATCTGCAGAACGCGGCCCGCCACCAGTTCGTGCCGGCCGTGAACTGCGTGAGCGCACACAGCCGCGGCACCGAGCAGAACGACGAAGGGATCACCGAAGATGTTCTCGATCGCAGAACCCAACAGCTCCAGCGCTTCTCGATACCGAGCCAAGCCCTCGTCGATACGGCCGTCCGCGAGATCCGCCTCGGCGATACTCGCTATGAGCGCCGCGCGACGTTGATCGGTTTCGATGGCCCCGGTCCCACCCGAATGCGCCAATGCCGGACGTGCACGATCGAGAAGCACCCGACCACCAGCGGTGTCACCGGCCGCGATCATTGCTCCGGCTTGAAAGCAGATGAGCTGCATCGCCTCGTCACGCGCACCGAGGCGTTCCATCGACGCCGCCGCGATCGCGTAGAACTCGATGGCCTCGCCATAGCGGGCGGATTGGCTGTGAACCGACCCGACATGTTGGGCCGCCATCGCCAGACCCCACTCGTCACCGATGCTGGTGGCGTAGTCGAACAGAGTCTCCCCGTCCAGCAACGCACCGCGCAGATCTCCGATGTTCTCCCGCATGTTCGAACGCGCGGACAGCGCCGCCATTCGGGTCTCGGGATCGGAACTGCGAACGCCTTCGGCCACCAACCGCGCAAGTTTGTGGTTGGCGATCCCACTCGTGGTCAGCTTGATCAGAAATGCGAACAACGGACCGAGATCATCGCGCTCACGCAACAGCTTTCGAAGTCGGATCCGCGCACGGGCATGGTTTCGATCGGCCTCTCCGAAGAAGAGATGCATCGCCACCAGGATGAACGTAGCGCCCACCAGTTCTGCATTCACGTCGCGCAGATCGTTGTCCGCGGTCGCCCCGACGATCTTCGACGCCCAGTTCGAAATTTCCGAGTTCGATCCTCGTACGGCCCACAGAATCGCAAGGACGGGGAAGACGTTGGCTACGGTCACCGCGTCGCCGCGTTCCACGGCCCAGCGAAGTACAGCCAGAAGGTTGTCGTGCTCGGCGTCGAGGTCGGCAATCAGACGGAGCTGATCCGTCCGTGCACGCACGACGGCATCCTCGGCGATCGCAATCGCCCAGTCGTCGAGGCGCCGAATCACTTCCGGTCCCTCCCCGGACGCGGCGAGTTGCTCCTCGCCGTATTCACGGACAGTCTCGAGCATGTAGTACCGAAGATCTCCCTGCCCGTCGCTGACGGAAAGAAGTGACTGATTCACCAGCGCTTCGACGGCACTTGCCACATCGGTCAACTCGCCCCACCCGGCAACGGCCTGCGCCGAAGAAAGGGTGAAGCCGGCCGGGAATCGGCACAATCGACGCAACGCAATCTGATCCCCGCTGCCCAACAGATTCCAGCTCCAGTCGATCACCGCGTGCAGGGTGCGATGCCGATCCGGAGACGTCGGATCATCGGAGCGCAACAACGCGAACCTGTCTCGCAGTCTCGAACCGATTTCGTCGACGCTCATGGTGCGGACCCGCGCGGCAGCGAGCTCGATCGCCAGCGGGAGTCCGTCGAGCGTCGTACACAGCTTGACGACCGCGTCGACGTCCAGATGAACAGACGGCCGCACCGCACGGGCTCTCGCCGAGAAGAGTTCGACTGCCGAGCCGGTTCCGTCTTCGATCGCCAACGGCGGCAACGGGTACACCGCCTCGGCACTGATCATGAGCGGAGAACGACTGGTGGTCAGTACCGTCAGCTGACGACCGGCCGCGATCATCTCGGCCACGATCTCCGAACACGCGCCGATCACGTGCTCACAATTGTCGAGGATGAGCAACATCGGACCGGCGGACAGCGCCTCTTTGAGTCGCTCTCTCGCCGAATGCGTTCGGCCGACGGTCAATTTGCCTGGCGCCAGATCGGATTCGCTGATTCCGAGGGTGCCTCCGATGGCCGCGATGACATCTTCGCTGCTGCGCAACGACGCCAACTCCACGAGGACCACCGAGACGCCCGGCTGGTTCACGGATCCGCGCAAGCCCAATTCGTGTGCGAGACGGGTCTTTCCGGCGCCACCAGGTCCGAGAATGGTGACGACGCGCGAGCGGGCGAGCAAGGATTCGATCTGGTCGATGTCGTTGTCGCGACCGAGCAAGGTGTTGGGGGCAGCGCGGAGACCGATCGCACGCGCGGCCCGCGGTGTAGCCGCAGGTGCCCCGAGAAGTTCCGCGTTGAGAGTCACCAGTGCGGGTGACGGATCAGCGCCCAGGCGATTGGCGAGGTGGTTGCGGAACTCCGCGAACACTTCGAGTGCCTCGTTGACTCGGCCTGCTCCGGCGAGCGCACGCATCAACGCCTCGGCCGCTGTGTCGTCGAATGGGCTCGCCAGATGGCGTCCGCGCACCAGGGGAATGGCTGCCGCGTACTCCCCCAATGTGAGCAACGCGTCGATCTGCGCCGTCTCCAGTTCGTCGTACACCCGGCCTGCGTCGAGCGCCAGACGATCTGCAACGTCGCCGACGACGTCACTCCCGGGGGTACCGCGCCACAGGCGCAATGACGCGGTCGTGACGGCGAGCGCTTCGGACGCTTCGGCGCCGACGGTGCGCAGACCACGGGCGGCGTCCGCTGCCCTGGCCAGGTCGACACGCTCCCGAGCGAGAGTGAGCCGGTATCCGGCCGCCGTGACTTCGAGGGCCCCGTCCGGGAGTGCAGATCGCAGGCGCGAGACCTGAGTGTGGAGGGCGTTCATCGGTGAGCGCGGCGGCTCCAGCCCCCAGACGTCGTCGATCAGGCTCTGCGCGGTACGTGGCTCACCCGGATTGCGAGCCAGCGCAACCAGCAGAGTTCGAGCTCGCGGACCCGGCAACGGAACCAGACGACCGCCCACTTTGGTCGAAACGGGTCCGAGCAAGGCAATGTCTGCCAGGTCTTCGCCCGACTGCGCGTACCTGGCGCGCTCACTCACGTCTCGAGTCATGTGCTGATCCACCGCGTTCGATCGTATTGCACAGTGCAAAGATCGTTGTATGGCAACAGCTGCTCAATGGATCGAAGGCGCGAGGCCGCGCACACTCCCGAACGCGATTGCGCCCGTGCTGGTCGGCACCGGAGCCGCGGCGTCCCTGGACCTCGCAGTGTGGTGGAAGGCGCTCCTGGCACTGATCGTCTCCTTGGCCTTGATCGTCGGGGTGAATTTCGCGAACGACTACTCCGACGGAATCCGCGGAACGGACGACGACCGCGTCGGGCCACTGCGCTTGGTCGGATCGAAGTTGGTCAGTCCCGGAGCCGTGAAGGCCGCGGCGATCAGCTGCTTCACCGTTGCCGCGGTAGCCGGGTTCGTTCTGGCGGCGACCACAGCCTGGTGGCTGGTTGCGGTCGGCGTGTTCTGCATCATCGGTGCCTGGTTCTACACCGGCGGCAAGAAGCCGTACGGATACAGCGGGTTCGGCGAGATCGCCGTGTTCATCTTCTTCGGACTGATTGCAGTGCTGGGAACTCAGTTCGTACAGGCCGAACGGGTGGATCTGGCCGGGCTGGCCGGCGCGATCGCCATCGGCTCGTTCTCGAGCGCGGTGCTCGTTGCCAACAATCTTCGAGACATCCCGACCGACACCGAGTCCGGAAAGATCACTCTCGCAGTCCGGCTCGGCGACGCCAAGACCCGCACACTGCACGTGATCCTGCTGGCCGTCCCGTTCGTCGCGACCCTGCTGCTGATCCTGCGCACTCCGTGGGCATTGCTCGGATTGCTGGCGTTGCCACTGGCAATCCGAGCCAACGCCCCACTGCGTTCGGGCGGGCAGGGTATGGCCCTGATCCCCGCGTTGCGCGACACCGGACTCGCCATGCTCGTCTGGGGTGCCGCGACCGCAGTTGCGCTCAGTCTCGCCTGAAAGTCGACGGACTCAACGGTTGTCCGGGACGAACGCGCTGAGCAGGAAGTTCACGATCGAGATGATCAGCGCGCCCCAGACTGCCGTCCAGAAGCCGTCGACCGTCAAGCCGTAGGACGTTCCAGACGAGATCCACGCCGTCAGCATCAGCATGAGGGCGTTGATCACGAGCGTGAACAATCCGAGAGTCAGGATGAGCAGCGGTAGCGAGAGAAGCTGCACTACCGGCTTGATGAACGCGTTGACCACCGTGAAGATCAAAGCGATCACCGCGATCACGAGAACCGTGCCCCAGGTGCCGTTGTCGTGGTTGGCGATCGTGATGCCGGTGACCCACGCCGACGCCAGCCAGATGGCTATGCCGTTGATGATGAGACGTGCCAGAAATGTCATGTCTGAATGCTGGCACATCCCGCCCCGTGCATGCGGAGCCGTGCCGAATCTAGGCGGCGCGATTCATCTTCGCTTCCAAGCGCTCACGGATCACCGACATCGTGACCTGCGTTTCGAGGGCCTGACGGGTAGGCCCGTCGGCGACACGCAGGATGCCGAGCAGGATGTGTTCGGCGCCGATGCGATTGTCCTTGTGCGCGAGCGCTTCACGGAGCGAGAGTTCCAACACCTTCTTGGAGTCCTTCTCGAATCGTGAACGAGGGAACCCGAATCGGCTCTTGCGAGAAGTGTCGACGCCGTCCGGCACAGGAGTCTCGTCCAGCACACCTTCGCCGAAGGACTGCTCGAGACTCTCCCGAACCGCATCGAGATCGATGCCGATCGACTTGAGTATCTCGGCGTCGTCGTCGAAATTGTTGGAGCTACCTTCGTTCGATCCGGCGCCGGCGTGGCGGATCACGTCGAGCGTGACACCAGACTCGGTGAGCACCTCGGTGGCGATGCCCCGATCAGAGGTGATCAGCGCGGTCAGAAGTTCCATCGGCGTGACAGGACCGGAGCCGGCGACAGCATCGACAACGACGCCTCGAGCCTGTGCGGAGAACCTTTCGAACATGGCAATTACCTGCCCTTCTCGCGCAGTGAACGCAGCATCGATTCCGACTGCGCGGACGCGTATTTCTTGTGGACGGCTTGACGGCTGACCTCGAGAGCTTCCGCGATCGCCTGCCAGGACCATCCGTGACGGCGCGCATTGGCGACCTGAATGGCCTCGAGTTTTTCGAGAAGACGACGCAGCGCTCGAACAGCACGCAATCCCTCGGTGGGATCCGGGCTACCGGCGGCAGCAGCGAGAGAGGTTGCTTCGGTCATGTTGTCAATTTAGGTTGACAACCGGAATTTGTCAACCAAAATTGACAGGCGCGCCTAGTACCCGGCGACGGCCCCGTCCACTGCCACCTGCAAGTCGGCCTGCACAGTTCGGGCGATATCCATCGGCTTGTCCGGAAGTTCGGTCACCGGCATTCCGACAAAGACACTCGCAGCCTTGACGTCGCCGGCCACCGGACCGTAATTGATGCCGATCGACACCAGTGCCGGTGAGCATCCCAACTTCTCGGCGCGCGCGACGATGTGGCCGATTCCGCTGTTGACGTGCTGCAGCCGCGTCGGATCTTCGGTGTTGCACGTCCCTTCCGGGAAAATCGCCAGACAGTCCCCGTTGCCCAGCCGCTCGGCCGCGACGTCCATCATCACTCGGCCGGCATCCGAAACTGCACGGAGGCCGTAGTTCTTGCTGCGAAAAACCGGGATGCTGCCCATCATGTCGACCTTCTTGCGCTGTGAAGGATCAACGAAGAGTTCGTCTTTGGCGAGGACCCGGGTCCGTCCGATCACTCGACGCAACGGAGTACGCCACGCGGTCGCGGCGAGCGTGAACTGGTCGCTCTCGGTCAGATGATTGACTGCCACGACCAACTGCGTCTTACGTTCCAGCAGAGTCTTCAGCGCACCTTCCGCACCCGGCGCGTACCTCACTCGCGGGCGGTACTTCAGCGCCAATGCGGCATAAGCGAGCTTCGCCACGAATCGGTTCTGCTGATGACTGCGGTAGTACTCGTACACAGCCTCGTAATTGTCGAGTGAAACTTCAGGATTGCCCATGATCCGCCCTCGCTGGAGAAGTGCCCCTTGACCAAACGATACACAACCTACGGTTGCGTAGGTTTGCGTTACAGAAGGCGTAGCGCTGGGAGAAACGCACTTCTCGAGGTAAAACGGTTTCTGTGATCCGCTCGGCCATATCCACCGACCTACCCGCACTGCAACAGATCGAGATCGCCGCGGGCGAACCGTTCCGAGACATCGGGATGGACGCCATCGCAGACGATCCACCGCCGACTCTCGACGAGTTGAACGATTTTCTCGCAGCCGAGCACATCTGGGTTCAGACCGACGCGAACGACGTACCCGTTGCGTACGCACTCGTCGAGATCGTGGACGGCGGCGCGCATATCGAACAGGTCTCCGTTCACCCCGATCATGCCCGGAAAGGCCTCGGAGCCCAGCTGATCGACGCCGTCGCCGAATGGGCGGCGGACCATCACCACGATCTCGTGACTCTGACGACGTTCGTCGACGTTCCGTGGAACGCGCCGTACTACGAGCGCCTCGGGTTCGTGCGCCTGGCCGAGAACACGCTCTCCCCCGGCCTGATACGCATCAGAACGGACGAGCAGTCGTCCGGGTTGGACGCCTGGCCGCGCGTGACGATGAGCCGCCCGTCACACGGTCCGGCGCCGGCGATTCAGGAACTGGCCGTCCACGCACCCGAACGGACGAACTCGTCCAGCACTGTCGTCGGGCCGAGCAGGTCGATCCCTTCCGAAGCCACCCATTCGTCGTTGTAATACGTGCCCGAGTAACGCTCTCCGCCGTCGCACAGGAGGGTGACGACGCTGCCGCTGCGCCCGGCCGCCATCATTTCGGCAATCAACGCGAAAGCTCCCCACAGGTTCGTCCCCGTCGAGCCGCCCACTTTGCGCCCCAGGGCCGCGCTGGCGTGCCGGGCGGCCGCGATCGAGCCTGCGTCCGGCACCTTGATCATTCGGTCGACCACCTGACCGACAAAAGACGGTTCGACGCGCGGACGGCCGATGCCCTCGATCCGGGAACCTCGCGTACCGACGATCGACGGATCGCTCGCTCGCCACGCGTCGAAAAACACGGAGTGCTCCGGGTCCACCACGCACAGCCCCGTGTCGAATTTCCGGTAACGAAGAAAGCGGCCGATCGTGGCACCGGTTCCGCCCGTCCCGGCTCCGACGACCACCCAGTCGGGAATCGGATGTTCCTCGTGTTCGAGCTGAGTGAAGATCGATTCGGCGATGTTGTTGTTTCCGCGCCAATCCGTCGCGCGCTCGGCGTGGGTGAACTGATCCATGTAGTGACCGTTCAACTCACTCGCGAGCCGATGCGATTCCGAGTAGATCGACGACGGATCGCTCACGAAATGACAACGTCCCCCCTGCGCCTCGATCAACGCGATCTTGGCGGGACTCGTGCTCGCGGGCATCACCGCGACAAAATCCAGGCCCAGCAACTTCGCGAAATACGCCTCGCTGACAGCCGTCGATCCGGACGACGCTTCGATGACAGTGGTCTCTTCGGTAACCCAGCCGTTGCAGATCGCGTAGAGGAAAAGCGACCGTGCGAGTCGATGCTTGAGACTCCCCGTGATGTGGGTCGACTCGTCCTTCAGATAAAGCTGGACGGTCCAGTTACTCGGCAGCGGATAGCGCAGCAGGTGAGTGTCCGCGCTGCGTTGCGCGTCGGCTTCGATCAACCGCACCGCGTTGTCGACCCACTGGCGTGAGGTCCGACGGTCGACGTCGAGCGACCCCGTGGTCACCGCCCGTCTCCGCGCAGCTTGGAGCGAAGATCGTCACGATCGGACCGACGCTGGGCGTCGACCGCCGCAATGCCCGCATTGACGCGCTTGCGCAGTTTCGCGAAGAGCAGCAACGACAGCGGCAGCGCGATCAGAACTGCGAACAGCGCCGCGACGATCAAGGGAACGTCCGTGCCGGCGAGCTTTCCGCCACCGATGATGACGGCACCGATCACGACGACAAGCAGCAGCCGAGCGACCGAGTACAGCACCACGTCGCGGGCTAGTTGACCCTTGGTCACCGGCCCGGAAGCCGACTTTGCTTGCCCAGAGTTTGCGGAAGGTTTACTGGCCTTGACCGGCTCAGAAGGAACATTTTCGGGGTTTTCAGACAACTGACTCACCCTCTCAGGTTACCCATTCCGAATACAGGTGGGACCGAGCCCGCTATATCCATTTTGTCCTTTACTTAAACATTACTTTTTCTTGAAAGATCGACTACCCGGCTATATCTGTGCAAACATTGCGCTACCACTCAGAAAACGGTCGAATGTGAGCGAAGGACTTCGAAACAAACTCGACGCAGGTTTTTGGCAACTGGTCGACACACCGGTTCGGAACCAAAGTTCGGAATCACTGCTCGGTTCGGAATCACTGTTCGTCAAACGTTCGACATCAACATGGAGGACCTCACAATGAGCGCACCAACCTTCAATACCGCCGCAGACGCACTCATGACGCCCGGACAGGTAGCGGCATTGTTTCATGTCGATCCCAAGACCGTGACCCGCTGGGCACACGCAGGACGACTGGGCTCGCTTCGCACGCCAGGAGGACATCGTCGATTCCGTGAGACCGAGGTCATGCAGCTTCTGCGCTCGCTGACCACCGAAGCAGACAACAACTGAGCAACTTCAGCTCACTTCGAAGCACTTTGCGGTACCCGAGAGATCTTGCAGTACCCGACAGATACAGCACTAGCGCACTGAGCCGAAACGCTTGTCCGCACCACTTCTGGTGAAGCGGGGCGGAGACTGAGTAGGCTCGACTTCAGTTCCCTGAGGAGGTGCGCCGTGTTGTATCTGTTGGCGTTGGTGGGTTTGGTGACATTGATCGTTCTGATGTGGAAGGCATTCGGGCCCGATCCGTCGACGCGCACCCCGGTGAGCGGTGTACGCGGGCCGGATGACGATCCCGAATTCCTGTGGAATGTGAACCAGCAAACACGACGCAAGCGCACGGAAGGTCCGGACGTACCGCCGACTGACGCGTCGACATAGCGTCCGGGCTCGCCCGGCTATCCGATTACCGCCCCGTCAACGCGAACGGGGAGGCCGGAAAGTCCTGCGCAACCACCGCAGCCAACTCCAGCACCGCTTCCCGAGTACCTGGACGCAGCCGGTCCAGATCGATTTCGGCGCCCTCTTCCAAATGCGGATCGAACGGAATCAGTTTCACCGCTCGACAGCGCTGCTCGAAGTGCTCGACGACCCGCGGCAGATCAACCTTGCCCGAGCGAGGCCGTACCGCGTTGATGACAGCTACGGACGTGGCGACCAGCCTGCTGTAACCGTGAGCGTCGAGCCAATCAAGGGTTGCGGAGGCGCTACGTGCACCGTCGACGGAACCGGAACTGACGACGATCAACGAATCTGCACCTTCGAGAATGGCCTGCATCGCCGAGTGCATCAATCCGGTGCCGCAGTCGGTCAGAACTATGCTGTAGAACTTCTCGAGCATGTCGACCGTGCGCGTGTAGTCCCCACCGCTGAAGGCCTCTGAAACTGCTGGATCGCTGTCGGAGGCAAGCACTTCGAGCCGGTGTCGATTTTGCGATGTGTAGCCACGGACGTCGCTGTACTTCTCGATGCTGTTCTCGTCGCGCAGCAGGTTTCGCACTGTTGCCGGAGTTTCGAGCGGGATCTTCTGGCTCAGCGTTCCCCGGTCGGGGTTTGCATCGACAGCGACGACGCGATCGCCGCGGATCGAGCCGAACATCGACCCCAGTGTCGCTGTGGTCGTTGTCTTTCCGACGCCGCCTTTGAGACTGAGCACCGCAACCTTGTAGCAGCCCTGCAGCGGCTGGTTGATCTGGCGCGTCAACTCGACGAGGTGCTGCTCTTTTGCACCGTTTCCGAGGTTCACCGATCGGCCGGACAACGTGTACAGCGCCTTGCGCCAGCCACCCACCGGGGCAGGCCGGACAGGCCGCTTGACGAGGAGCGCAGCCGAGAGATCTTGCGCAGTCATCGGGAGAGCGGACTCGAAGCGACTGTCCGGAGCCGAGGTGAGTCCGGTCTGCGGCATCGGAGCGCGAGTAGGTGGCGCCGTCGGCGGGGCCATCGGCACGGCCTGACCATTCTGGAGGGCGTGGCCGTTCTGCACCGGCGCAGCGCCGGGATGACCGAACTGCCGAATCGCGGGATTGGGCGGATGGACGCCGGGCGAAAAAGGTGCCTGCGGTTGCTGGAGCGGTCTCGCGGATGAATGCGCCGTCGGGCCGGGCTGCGAATTCTGAACAGGATGCAGGTTCTGAACAGGCTGCGAGTTCCGAACAGGCTGCGAATTCTGAACAGGCTGCGGAACGCCAGTTCGTGAATCCGGAAGCGACCCTCCACGATTCGTAGGTTCGTAGGTCTGCATCGGCATCGCAGGCGAGGTCGAGAACTGGCCGTTGATCGGGCCTGGCTGCGCTGCCGGATACTGGATGACCGGAGTCTTGGGACCTGGTACCGGAGCCGCTGGGGTCGTCGTCGGCGGCGGAGCGGCGGGTGCACTGGGCACCTGGCCGGCGACTTGCTGGAGCGGCCCGGAGTCGACCGGGGCCACGAAGAGACTACGAACGTCGCTGGGAACCGAGTCCGATGACGGCTCGGGCGCGGATGCGCGCGGCTCGCGCCGCGTCGGCTCGGCAGGGCGCACCGGCTCCCACAATCCTGCTCCGGCGTCTTCAATCTTGTCGGCCATCTCGCCGCTCCCCCTCGTCGATCCCACAGCTACCAGACAGCTAGTAATTCGCCAAGCTGCATCGTAACTGTTGCCCGCCCCTGACGTACCTACCGGTAATACCTACAGACCGGTCGGCAGCCACCCACGGTACCTCGAGAGGATCAGGTGAGTCCCGCGTAGGAGTGCAAGCCGGAGACGACCATGTTGATGATGAAGAGATTGAACAGCATCGCAACAAAACCGGCGATGTTGATCCAGGCGGCCTTCGTCTCCCGCCACCCGGAGGTTGCCCTCGCATGCAGGTAGGCCGCGTAGATCACCCAGGCGATGAAGGACATCGTCTCCTTCGGATCCCAACCCCAGAAGCGTCCCCACGCAGCTTCCGCCCAGATGGCACCGAGGATGACGCCGGCGCCGAACAGCGGAAACGCGATGATCGTGCTCTTGTACGCCAAGCGGTCGAGAGTCTGGGCATCCGGCAGTCGCTCTGCGATCCGGCCACCGATGCTCGTGCCTTCCTCACCGGGCGGGAACTTCAGTCGCAGCAGGAACAGAAGGCTCGCGATACCGCCGATCATGAAGATTCCGGAGCCGACGCTGACGATCGTCACGTGAATCGGAAGCCAGTACGAGCGTAGCGCCGGCACCACGGGAGCCGCGTCGGCGTAGAGGACCGTGCCGGCGAGGAACATCAAGATCAGAACCGGCACCAGCAAGAAGACCCACATCGGACGGTACGCCGGCTTGATCAACAGGACGTGCCCGACCAGCAACGACGCCGCACACGCCATCGCCACGAATTCGTACATGTTGCCGAGCGGGAATCGTTCCGTCGCAAATCCGCGGAGCACGATCGACGCGATGATCAGCACCGTTCCGACGACCAGGACAGCTCGGCCCATTCCGCCGAATCGTTCCGAGAGCGACTTGCTCGGAGTCTCCGCGACCCTGCCAGGCACGGATGCGTCGACACCGCCGGCGGAGACCAGTTCCTTGTCCTGAACCGCCTTTGCTCTGGCCGACGCGTACTGCACGATGAGCAGCACAAACGCCAGCACGAGCACGGTGAAGGCGGACTTGAAGGCCCAGTCGCTGTACTGCGCGAGTGTCTCGTTCGTTGTCATCGGGCGTTCTCCTGCGCGTGCGGTTGGTTCACCGCGGTGGTCGGATTGCTTTTCAGCAAGCGGTCGGCGAGGCGGTCGAACTCGTCGCCCCAGCCTGCGTGGTCGGTGCGGGCAAGCCCACCAAGTTCTACTACAGTACGTCGTTCGTCATCTGGATAGATACGTGCCCAGACGCGGCGACGCTTGATCACGAGCGAGACGAGTAGGCCCGCCATCATGGTCAACGCCGAAACCAACACCCACACCTGAGCGGGATCGTGGGAGACCTGCAGGTTCACGAAGTCGACGGCACCATCGAATCGCACCTGGGTTCCATCGGCAAGCGTCGCGCTCTCCCCCGGAAACAGATTGACTCGATCCTGCTTGACCAGTCGGCCCTGATTGATCAGTTCGGTGTTGAGTTCGAACAGCGATTGCGGGTTACCGGTATCGAGTCCGGTGTCGCCCTTGTAGATGTCGATGGCGACTGCCGGATCGTTCATCGCCGGGTAACTCGACGACAGCAGGTTGCCGTGGAACAGCGCGGTGGGCGCGAACAATCCTTCGATGGCAATCTGATTCTTCCGACGCTCGTCCGCATCGGGATAAATGCCGCCCGGCGGGTCGAAGCGCATCGCGCCACTGCTCAGGAACGTCGTGGCGTCGTCCGGACGCCACTGGAGCGTCTCGGTGCGGGTCTCACCGTTCGGGAACGTGACGGTGAACGTCGGCGCGTATCCGTGTCCCTGCAGGTACACACGATCGCCGGCGATCCGCAGTGGGTGGTTCACCTGGATGGTCGTGTCCCGCCAGGTATCGGACTCGAGGTCGTCGCCTGCCTGGTACGAGATGTCCGAGGTGAACATCTCGGCCTGACCGGTCTCGAGGTAGTCGGCCTGGAAATTCTTCACACGTACACACAGCGGGGTCATGCCGGTGCCGTCGAGGCTCAGACCGGCGACGAAGGAGTCGAACACTGCCGGCGAGGTCGTGCAGAACCCGGGGCCGTCGTTGGCGATGACGATGCGATTGCCCTCGTAGCCGAACAACTTGCCCGCGGCGATCGCGATCAACAATCCGACCAGCGAGAGGTGGAACACGAGGTTGCCGAACTCGCGGAGGTATCCCTTCTCCGCCGAGATGGTGATCTCGCCTTCGCGTCGTGATTTCGAATCGCCGCGACGCGTTTCGACGCGCCACCCGCGCAGTTCTTTCGACACCCGGGCAGCAAGTTCGTCGGGAGTCTCGCCGTCCACAACGCTCTTGGTGTGGTGCGGCAGGCGAGCAAGATTGCGCGGCGCATTCACCGGACGGGTGCGCAGCGCCTTCGCGTGCTCCACGCAACGCGGCAGGATGCAGCCGACCAGCGAGATGAAGAGCAATGCGTAGATCGCGGTGAACCAGAAACTGCTGAACACGTCGAACAATTCGAGGCGGTCCATCCACGGACCGAGCGTCGGACGCGCGGCGATGTAGTCGGTGACCTTGCCCTCGTTGAGGGTTCGCTGTGGCAGCAGGGCGCCGGGGATCGCAGCGAGCGCGAGGAGGAACAGCAGTACCAGCGCGGTCCGCATCGAGGTGAGCCCGCGCCAGGTGTTGCGCCCGAGTGCAACGACTCGACCGATCACCGACTGCTTCGGCAGCACGGGTTTCGGGTGGTCGTTATTGTCGTCAGCTGTCATATCGGCAGCGTCACCTCCGAGATAAATGCGTCGCGAACCCAGCCGACGAACTGGTCCCACGCGCCGGTGACGAGGGCGATTCCCACTGCCACCAACATGATTCCGCCGAAAATTTGAATGGTGCGTGCATTACGACGCAACCAGCCGACGCCGGTCAGCGCGCGCGCGGATCCCAGCGCCAAGATGATGAACGGCAGGCCGAGTCCGATGCAGTACGCGACGATCAACGTGACACCACGCGCGGCCGTCATCCCGTCGGTTCCCGCCGCTACGGACATCACGCCTGCCAATGTCGGACCGAGGCACGGCGTCCAGCCCAGAGCGAACACTCCCCCGAGCAGCGGCGCACCCACCAGTGACGACACGCGACGCGGTTCGAAACGAACGTCCTTCTGCAGCGCCGGAATCAGCCCGATGAAGACGAGACCCATCGCGATGGTGACGACACCGCCCACTCGCATCAGGACCTCGCGGTTGACGAGCAGCGTGGAGATCACGCCGAATACCGACGCGGTCGCGAGGACGAACACAACGGTGAAGCCCGCGACGAACAGTCCGGCCGCACCGGCCACCCTCAGTCGACTGCTCCGGGTGATCGTCCGCGTCTTCGCTTCTTCGGCGGTGATCGCGGGAGCGTCGGCACCGACGACGCCGGCCAGGTAGGACAGGTAGCCGGGAACGAGCGGCACGACGCACGGTGAAGCGAACGACACCAGACCGGCGAGCACACAGGCGCCGAGGGCGAGCAGAAGCGGACCGGACGACGCCGCGTTCTGAAACGCTTCGCCCACACCGGCACTCAATGTGTCGCTGCCGGCCAGCAGCGTAGTGGTCGTGGTTGTCATCTTTACTGCGCGTCTTCCTGAGCTACTCGCTGGACGACGGGCAGCAAATCCTCGGCGAGAAGTTCTTGGAGGAACACCGCGGCGACGCGATGCTGGCGGTCCAGGACGATCGTCGTCGGAATGACCGACGTGGGGTAGCCGTCACCGAGGGCGATCAGCGAACGCATCGACGGGTCGTAGATCGACGGGTACGAGACCTTGTTGTCGACCACGAAGTCCTGCGCTTTGTTCTTGGTGTCGTCGCGGACGTTGATGCCGAGGAACTGCACGCCCGAATCCTTGGTCTGCTCGTAGACCTGTTCCAGGTCGTCGGCTTCGGCGCGGCACGGTCCGCACCACTGACCCCAGACGTTGAGAACGACGACCTTGCCCTCGAAGTCCTCGACACCGACCTTCTGACCTTCGTTCATCAGATCGGGCCCGGAGAGCTTGCCGATGGTGCCTCGGTCGGACGGCGGATCGTAGAAGATCTTGGTTTGTCCGCCCGGTGAGACGAAGTCGAAAGTTCCGCCCTGTGCGACGGCGTCGTCGCCGGTCGCGCAGGACGAGAGAAGAAGCATCGCCGACGCAGCGGCTGCGAATGCTGCGGCGATGCGGCGCGAAATCATGCTCCTGTCACTCTCGGGTCGGAGGCGCCGGCAGGTTCGGAGTAGACGATGTCGACCAGGGTGTCGCCTTCGTAGACCAGTGAAGTCAACGAGGCCAGTCCACACTGACGGTGACGGGGATCGTGCCAGAGACGCTCGCCCTGCAGGAATCGACGCAGTGTCCAGACCGGAAGTTGATGGCTGACGACGACGGCTTCGTGTCCGACTGCCGCGACGCGTGCGGCATTGACGGCTGCGAGCATGCGATGGGCGATCTGCAGGTAGGGCTCGCCCCAGGACGGGGTGAACGGGTCACGCAGTTTCCACCAGTGACGCGGACGCGAGAGCGCACCGTCCCCGACGGCAACCTTGAGACCCTCGAACTCGTTGCCTGCCTCGATCAGGTTTTCGTCCGTGACGATGTCGAGCTTGTGTGCCTCGGCGATCGGAGTCGCGGTCTCTTGTGCCCGCTGCAGCGGCGACGCGACCACGTGGGTGATGTCGTGATCGGCGAGCACCGACGCGACCGCACGAGCCTGAGCTTCGCCCGCCACCGACAACCGGAAACCCGGGAGCCGTCCGTAGAGGATCCCGCGCGGGTTGTGTACTTCGCCGTGGCGCAGGACGTGGACGATGGTGCGGGTGGACGTGTGGTCGGGGTGATCGGCGTCGGTCACAGTCGAGGGTCCTCGCTGAAGATGATGGATGTCGGAAGCGTGCGGGTGTTCTGGAATGGGAACTGCTCAGGGCTTGACGGCAGCAGCTGCGGCCTTGGCTGCGTGAGGCATGGCGTCGGCGATGATCGAGAAGGCTCGATCGTCGAGGGCTGCGGAGACGAACCACGCTTCGAACGCGCTCGGCGGCGGGTACACGCCGCGGGAGAGCAGTGCGTGGAAGAAGGCGGGGAATCGCCAGGTCTGCGCGGCTTTGGCTTCGTCGTAGTTGGTCACCGTGTTCTCGGTGAAGAACACGCTCACCAAGGTGCCTGCGTACTGCACTCGGTGTTCGACGCCTTCGGCGGTGAGTGCTTGGGTCATGAGGTCGCCGAGGGCGGTCGCGTTCCGGCCGAGCTTGGCGTACACCTCGGCGTCGGCGGCGCGCAGGCTCGCGAGTCCGGCGGCGACGGCTACGGGGTTACCCGAGAGGGTGCCTGCCTGGTAGACGGGACCGTCCGGTGCGAGGTGGCCCATGATGTCGGCGCGGCCGCCGAATGCTGCGGCGGGCAGGCCGCCGCTCATGACCTTGCCGAAGGTGTAGAGGTCGCCTGCGACGTTGTCGATGCCGTACCAACCCGAGGCACTGACGCGGAATCCGGTCATCACCTCGTCCATGATCAGGAGTGCGCCGTGCTCACGGGTGAGACGACGCAGACCCTCGTTGAAACCGGGAAGCGGTGCGACGGCGCCCATATTTCCGGCGGCAGCTTCGGTGATGACACACGCGATGGCCCCGGGATTGGCCTCGAACGCCGCGGCCACCGCGTCGAGATCGTTGTAGCGCACGACGATGGTGTCTTCTGCTTGAGCGCCGGTCACGCCGGGAGAGGTCGGCAGCCCGAACGTCGCGAGGCCGGATCCGGCGTCGGCGAGAAGGGCGTCGACGTGGCCGTGGTAGCAACCGGAGAACTTGACGATCTTGGTCCGCCCGGTGAATCCGCGGGCGAGGCGGACTGCGCTCATCGTGGCTTCGGTTCCGGAGTTGACCAGGCGAACCTTTTCCACGGGCGCGACGCGGGCGACGATTTCCTCGGCGAGGGCAACTTCGCCTTCGGTCGGCGCACCGAAGGAGAGACCTCCGAGGGCTGCTTCGCGAACGGCTTCGACGACTGCCGGGTGAGCGTGCCCGAGAATCATCGGACCCCAGGACGACACCAGGTCGACGTAATTGTTTCCGTCGACGTCGGTGAGGGTGTAGCCGGATGCTTCGCGAATGAATCGCGGTGTTCCGCCGACCGAACCGAACGCACGGACGGGCGAGTTGACGCCACCCGGAATCACGTTGCCGGCACGTTCGAAGAGCCGAGCGGAGTTCGTTGCATGCACGTCGGGATCACCGGAAGACACAGTCACGGCTTCCAGTGTCCCAGTTCTGTCGAATCTGACAACGACAGGGTGTAGGACTTCGGTGCTCGAGGCGAGTTTTCCGGTCGAACCGGGCCCCGCGTGAGACGATTCCGGGCATGAAGCGACTGTTGACGACGCTGATGGTCTCGGCTGCGATTCTTCTCACATCGTGTGGTTCGGACGCTTCGAACGACGACAAGGCGACAGTTTCGTCGCCGCCGAGCGCCACCGACTCGGCTCGAACCACCGCGGCGACGAGCACCGACCCCGCGTTTCTCGGCGGGTGTTCGGCGGTGTCCGTCTACGTTCAGCAGCGTGTTCAGAGCGGCGACACGTCGACCCAGACGGCGGGCGCCGACTTCCTGAAGATCGTCGAGAACGACCCTTCGTACCAGGCTATGTCCGAGAGCGAGAAGGAACTCTTCCGCCAAGGAATCGAAGCGGGTGCCGCGGGCTCCTGCTGAATGTGAGGCTGGGATCGAACCGGGTTGCCCGCGGTGCGCTACGCGCTATCGTCGGTTCCATGGCCACCACAGCGGACCACCTCAGGACAACACTCGACGGACGCTGGCGGGAGGTGCGTGAGCGCGTTCGCGGCGAATTGAACGACGAACGTTTTGCTCCGCACTACACACCCAACACCGCCATTGCGCGCTCCAAGGCTCTCGAACAGATGCGGGTCCTCGCCGATCTCGGGTACGCCGCAAACGGTTTCGCGGTCTCTCACGGCGGAACGGGCGACGCGGGTGGCGCCGTCACCAGCATCGAGATGCTCGCGATGTCCGACCTCTCACTGATGGTCAAGGCCGGCGTCCAGTGGGGTCTGTTCGGCGGCGCCATCGAAAACCTCGGCACCGAGCGTCACCACCAGGCGTACGTCAAGCCGCTGATCGATCTGGACCTGCTCGGTTGCTTTGCGATGACCGAGACCGGTCACGGCAGCGACGTCCAGGAACTCGAAACCACGGCGACCTACGACGTCGAGACGGGCGAGTTCGTCGTCAACTCCCCCACTCCGTCCTCTCGCAAGGACTACATCGGCGGCGCTGCCCAGCACGCCACCGTCGCAGCGGTGTTCGCACAGCTGATCACCGGAGGCGAAAGTCAGGGCGTCCACTGCTTTGTCGTGCCGATTCGTGACGACGCCGGCAACGACCTCCCCGGCGTCACGACGTCCGACTGCGGGCTCAAGGGTGGACTGCCCGGAGTCGACAACGGCCGCATCGTCTTCGACCAGGTCCGCATCCCGCGTGAGAATCTACTCAACCGTTACGCCGACGTCGCCGAGGACGGCACGTACAGCTCGGCGATCGAGAACCCGAACCGTCGTTTCTTCACGATGGTCGGCACACTGGTTCGTGGACGTGTCACCGTCGGTGGTTCCGCGGCAGCGGCCGCCCGCGTCGGATTGGCAATCGCCGGTCGATACGCCCTGCAGCGCAGGCAGTTCAGTGCTCCGAAGAGTGACGACGAAGTCCTGATCATGGACTACCTCGTGCACCAGAAGCGTCTGCTGCCGTTGATCGCCCGCTCGTACGCTCTGCAGTTCGCACAGAACGAACTCGTAGCCGCGATGCACGACATCCAGAGCAGCGACGACCCGGATCCGCAGGAGCAGCGCGAACTCGAAGGTCGCGCCGCCGGACTCAAGGCCGCCAACACCTGGCATGCCACTCGGGCCATCCAGGAGGCACGCGAAGCCTGCGGCGGCGCAGGCTATCTCGCCGAGAACCGCCTCACCGCACTCAAGGCGGACACCGACGTCTTCACCACGTTCGAGGGTGACAACCACGTTCTGACGCAGTTGGTCGCAAAAGAACTCCTCACCTCCTACGCCGACGAAGTCCGCGGCATGAGCCCGGTCGACTGGATGCGCTTCGCCGCTACGACGGTCTCCGACGTTGTCAAGAAACGCACGGCAGCGCAGCAGATCCTGCAGACGATCGTCGACACTCGCCAGGACAACGAAGAGGACGGCAGCCTCTTCAATCGCGGCACCCAGATGAAGATGTTCGAAGACCGCGAAGAGTACCTACTCGCCACTGCGGCAAGGCGATTGCAGGCAGCGCAGAAGCGCGAGGAGAACCCGTTCGACGCGTTCAACTTCGTGCAGGACCACGTACTCAAAGCCGCTCAGGCGCACATCGAGCGCGTCATCCTGGAAGCATTCGTCGCCGGCATCGACTCGTGTGAGGACGAGACCGCAAAGGAACTCTTCGGCGAGGTGTGCGATCTCTACGCACTGTCCGTGATCGAAGAGGACAAGGCCTGGTTCATGGAGCACCGGCATCTGTCGGTGGAGCGTTCGAAGGCCGTGACGCGCGGAATCAACGAGCGTTGCCGCACCCTGCGCCCCCACGTCGAGACACTGATCGACGGGTTCGGCATTCCGGACATCCTGCTGGGGTCCGCGATGCTCGACGGACCGGGCACCGACGCGGTACGGCTGAAGTAAGGGTTCGGGTGGGGTCGGCAATCGCCGGCCCCACCACACTCAGTGCGCTGCTGCCTTTTTCGACTGGCGAGAGGCGAGCAGTCCGGTCAGGCCGAGTGCCGCGACCAGCCAGATCCCCAGAACGAGCAGGTGCGGTCCGGCGCCGTTGCCACTGAAGTAGATGACGGAGCGGATGGGCTCCATGGCTGCCGATCCGAGCCAGAACGAATGGATGTGCTGCCAGAATCCGGGCAGGAACGACACCGGAATGGCACCACCCGAACTCGGGAAGTTGATGAAAACGAGCACCGTCAGCACCGCGAAGATCGCGGCTTGGCCGAGCAGTCGATTGAGCAGGATGCTCACCGCACCGACGGTGAACGTGTAAACCATCGAGATTCCCAGCAGTTGCAGGATCTGGCCGAACGACGCCCCGAAGGCGTGCATGAAGATGCTGGTGATGCCGAAGGCTATGAGCGGGGTGAGTATCGCCGCACCGGCCAGGATCGAATACTGCTCGCGCAACCGCATTCTCGGCGCAACCTGACTGAGCACCGTGATGGTCAGGTAGCCACCGAGGGTGCAGACGATCAGGAAGTAGAAGAGTCCGACAGTCGAGGAGTCGCGCGCCGTGACAGGCGCCGAGTCGATCACCGTGACCTGCTGCCCCGTCTGCTCCGCAACCGAATGCGCCAAGCTGCTCACCACGGAAACCGTCGAGGCGCCCGCGCCGGTGGCGATATGTGCGGTCACGGTGTCACCGATCTCGATGGCGCCGATCGCATCGCGGTTGTCGATCCGAGAGAGTGCGTCGGCGGCGTTGGCTGTGGCAACGATGTCGAACTTGTCACCCGACGAAGCCTGGATTCCGTCGATCAGCGGGGCCGTGACGGACGGCGACCCGACCACCACGATCGGTGCCTGATTCGGCGTCGGCGAATGGAAGGCGCTGACGTAGCACAGGCAGAACATGATGACGAAGAACAACGGAAATGCGAGTCCACTGCCCACCATCTTCCAATTGGTCGGCGGATCGACAACTTCTTCGCTGGGTACTCGGACGTCGGTATCTGTCATATTCCACGCTCTCTTCACTAACCGCATCTAGCTGTCAACACCGTTGACAGACTCAACAGTCAACACCGTTGACACGTTATAGTCAACGCCGTTGACAACGCGGTCGGCGAGCGAGCACAGAGGTCGATGTCGTGACACCCACGAGGCACACGCCAGAGCAGGAGCAACCCTCGACATCCGAGGCGATTCGCGCGGCGGCGTTCCAACTGTTCGGCGAGCACGGGTTCGGCGGCACGTCAGTTCGCGCCATCGCCAAAGTTGCCGGAATCGATCCGGCCCTGGTCATCCGGCATTTCGGGTCCAAAGAAGCACTGTTCCTGGAAACCACGCCGGTTGCGGACTACTTCGAAGGCCAGTTCGACGGCCCACTCGACACCCTCGGTGAGCGAATCGCCGCCTTCGTCCTGGGCAAGGCCGACGCCCGGATGCTGTCGGTGTACACAGCGCTCATGCGAGCGTCGGACAGTCCACGCATCCGGGAGCGACTCCGAGACATGACCGGAGTATTCGCCACCAATCTCGCCGCTCGTCTAGACGGCGAAGACGCGTACACCCGCGCACTCCTGGTCTCCGCCCAGGTGTCCGGGCTGTTGAGCGTCCTCAGCGACGAGAGTATCCCCCAGTCCGCAGATCGCGACGAGTTGGCAAAACTCTACGGCCGGGCGATGCAGACGCTGATCGATCAGTACTGAGCGATGACCTCCTCGGCAAACCGCCGAACGGAGTCGAGTCGTCCCTGACGATCACCGGAGTCAACTCCGTAGTGATACCAGGGCAAAACTCTGATTTCCGTGACTCCGAGAGTCTCGAGTTCGCGATATCCGTCCAGATCACGAACATCCGTCGGCGAGACGTTGACGCCGAAAGGAACATCGGCACGACCGTACTCGACCCGCAATTCCGTGAGACGATCGATGGCGCAGGCTAATTCGGCTTTGGTCGTGTTCACCGACATCCAACCGTCAGCCAGCCTGGCTGCACGACGCAACCCCGGTTCGCTGTGCCCACCGATGTAGATCGGAACCGGAATCTCCGGAGCAGGACTGATCATCAGAGCGTCGAAATCGTAGTGCTTGCCGTGGTATTCGACCCATTCCGGCCCACGTCCCGCACACACCGCCTTGATGATCTCGATGGCTTCGTCGGTACGCGCGCCGCGGGTGCGCATCTCGGTACCGGTGAAGGTGAATTCCTCGGGAATCCAGGACAAACCGACGCCGAGAGCGACGCGGTTCCTCGACATCACGGCCATGGTCGCGACCTGCTTGGCAGTCAACAGCGGATCGCGCAGTGGAAGTTTAAACACGTTGGTGTAGAACTGAATTCGCGATGTGACGGCCGCCATCGCCGCCATGGCAATGAACGGATCAGGCATCGGCGTCTCGGGCGCCCACATCCGCTTCCCGTCAGCAGTGTACGGGTACGGCGCCGACACCTGCTCCGGATAGAACACGGAATCCGGCATCGCGATTCCGTCGAACCCCACCTCTTCGGCGACCTGCGCCAACTCGCACAGTTCCAGCGCGTCGATCATCGCACCCGCCAAGGACCACTTCATCGTTCCACCGTTTCGCCGTTGGGCGAGATCCAAGCGCCGCCCAAGAACATAATGTCGGTGATGTTGCGAACGACGCCGTGAACGTTGCCGTCCCATGCGGTCAACACCGACGCCGGCCCCCAGATCACGTAAGGCACAGTCGCGTTGGCGTACTCCTGCACCTTGCTGATCGCCTCACGGACAGCATTGTCCGTCGATGCCGTCTGCACAGCTGTGATCATCGCGTCCATCTCCGGGTCCGCGAAGCCGGACGGGTTGTTCTTCGAATCACTGGCCATACTGTTGTACAAATTGAGGTACGGCGCTTCTTCTCCGACCGGAGCGCCACCTCTGGTCATGTCGAAATCGTGGTCCTTGTATACCCGTCGAACCAGATCGGTCACATCGGTCGCGTAGTCGATGGTGACGTCGAAACCGATCGCGTTCAGCGAAGCCTGAACCGTCAGTGCCGTCGCCTGTTGGCTCGGCTCCGAGGTGGTGAGGTAGCGGAGTTTCCCGTCGTACCCGTCGGACTTCGCTTGATCGAGCAGCGCCTTTGCCTTCACCTGATCGAACGGAATGCCTGCTGTGTTGTTGTACCAACGTGACGTCTGCGGGACCAGTTCGGAACTGGCGGTGCCCAATCCGTTGTTCGCCCGGGTATTGACCGCCGCCGGATCCACCCCGTAGGCGATCGCCTGACGGACGCGAACATCGGCCCCGGGCTTGCCCTCACGGTTGTTGATCGTGCCGATCCCGTTCTGTCCGGTCGGACTGAGGTAACCCGAGTATCCGTCGTCGAGAGCTTGTTCGATCACGGCCTCGTCGCGGAGAATGTACGTCATGTCGATCTGGCCGCTCTTCAACGATTCGTACTGAGACTGCGCGCCCGATGTAGGAACAAACCGCACTGTGTCCAGTGGAGGTTTACCGCCCTGATAATCCGTGCGTGCGGCGAGTACCAGTTCTTCGTGCGGGGCGAACTTGGCCAAGGTGAACGGACCCGCCCCGATCGGTGTGAACGCTCCCTCCCCGGTTCCTGAAACCGACCCTGCCTCTCCCCCTGAACTTCGCGCAACGATCATTCCGGGCCCGAGCGACAACAGCGCCGGGAATTGACGCCAGGGCCGCTCGAGCACGAATTCGACTGTGGTGGCGTCGGGCGTCTCGATCCGATCCACGATGTTGAGCCAGGTCTGCGATACATCACCCTTGCCTGCCACGAATCGATCGATACTCCACTTCACCGCTTCCGCGTCGAGCGGACTTCCGTCGCTGAAGGTGAGGCCATCAGCCAAAGTGACGGTGTACGAAGTGAAGTCGCTGTTGTTCGACAGTGTCTTCGCGAGTTGTGGCACGAAGCTCCCGTTTGTGGAGTCGCTGCGTACCAGCGTGTCGTAAATCGCGGCCATTTCGGTTCCGCCGGTCGAACCGGCGGCTTGCGTTCTCGTGGGGTCCAACGAGGAAGGGAACGCATAGGACCCGAAGGTGAGAACACCGCCGTCGATCCGCTCCCCCACATCTGGGGCGCCCACAAAACCAGCTGCGCCACTACTGCTCGATGAAGCCGATCCCGAGTTGTCCCCACTGCTCGACGCGCAGCCGGCCAACATCAATGCACCGGCAAGCCTGAGCGCGACAAAGCGAGGGCCGAACCTAATCTTCCTGGTGTACATACGTTCCCAATCTCCGTCAGCGTGTCAGATCTTGACTACCTTTGACGTCGGGATCGGGTGCGAGTCCGCCTTGATCCAGCGCAGCGCCCATGTCCCCTCGGCATGCGAATCGGTGTCGATCCAGTTGCCATAACCCGGATCCTTCGCCGCCACGACGATTGTCATGGTGCCGTCGTCGTTGAGCTTCGCGGTGTGATTGTTGATGTAGATGTTCGTGCGGTTGTAGTCGAGGGACTCGACCCAGAAGTTCTGCAGCACGAAGTTGAAGTACTCGCAGTTCGGAACCTCGGTCTCGATGACCCACGCCTCGTCCTCGGCGAGCTTCCAGTAACCGTGGAAGTAGAAGATCGTCGGATCGCCGCCGGCATCCTGGAAGTAGTCCTGTCCCCAGTCGAAAATCTCGTTGGTGTGCGGCTGGAATTTGCGCGACCATTCCAGGAAGGTCTCCGCCATCCCCTTCACGATCCCGACGGACTTGGTGAGGCGCTCGCCGATCTCTTCCGGACTCAACGGGACGAACTCCCCGTCCGGGTTCAGGCATTCGATGGTCAGATCACCGATGACCTCGTTGCGCCGATCCCGGTGAGTTTGCCGAACGGAGATGAGGTTGCTGTCGGGCGCCAAAGGCAGCCAAGCGCCCTCATCGGGCTTGTCGACGCTCGCGATGAACTCGAATCGGCCGTTCTCGTCGACCTCGAGGTCGTGGATATGCAGATCGCCGGTCTGCAGCATGGTGCCGTCGATGTGGTACCGATTTACGCGCGAGCCGAAGGTGATCAGCGGGACGGTGCCTCGGGTGCCGATGATCCGGTAGTTGTACTTACCGGAAATGTTGGCGCGCATGTAGACGTTGTCCGGGTTGTCGGCACCGATCTTCGTCATCATGTTCGGGTTCGGAGCCGACGAGAACTGCGGCCACCGTGGATCGGTGTACTCGACACAGTTGATCGTGCCGTACCGAAGCAACCGACTCAGGTAGCGGACGCCCTCGGCTTGAGTCAGCGGCTCCTGAGGGACGATCTCGTCTTCCAGGACCTTTCCGATCTCGAGCAGATCTGCGCAGAACTTTTCCCAAACAGCATTCATGTGAATCTCCTTGTTTCGGTTGGGGCTTCGCCCTGTGCGCCTTTTTGGTAGTCGGCACTACCAAAAAGGCGCACAGGGCCGGAGGCCTTCAGGGTGTGGTGGCGAACTTCGCTTCGACGTCGGCAGCGCTCACGCCGAAATCCTCGAGCGAATAGCGATGCGACGGACGACGGTGCTCGGCAAGGCTGGCCTGATGCGACGCCTCCACCGCGGCGCGGGCGTCGTCTGTGAAGGGCAGGGCGAACTGTGCATAGATCTTCTCGACGGTGCCGACCGCATCGGCGATGAAGTCCTTGTAGTCGACGTCGATGAACTGATCGGGGTTGTAACGGCTACGGGCATTGTTGAAGTTCGCATTCCCTCGCGCCCACAACTCCAGTTGCGTGCGCCCGATGGCCGGACGATCGAAGGCCCTCGACATGTCGTGTCCGCCCTGCTCGACGAGGCTGAAGGTGGACGCCATCGATGTCAACGGGTCCCGGAAGGTCCGAACGAACAGTGCATCCGGATAGACCGACATGATCTCGTCGATCGCGAAGACATGGCTCGGGCTTTTGAGCACCCACCGTCTGTCCTGGTCGTGCAGCCCGATCAACTGCAGGTTCTTCTTGTGCCGCGCATATGTTTCGGTCCAGTCCTGCTCCGCCAGCCACCGGGTGTAACTCGGCACGTACGCCACCGTCTCGAACGCGGTCGAGAGCATCGTCTGCTGCAGCAGCCGCCAGCATTCCTCGACCTCCTCCGCCCCCATGAAATGAACCTTCATCAGGTCTGCCTCGTTACGCTGGCGAGCACGGTAGAAGGCGTCGGAGCGAACGTAATCTTCGTTCTCCGACCACTTGTCGCGCTCGGGGCGCGGCTGCGGCGTCTCGGCGAGCCACATCTCGGCGCCCTGATGCGCCGGGTCGGCACCGAGCAAACGGTGCAGCGCGGTGCTGCCGGTGCGGGTCAACCCGACCACGAAGATCGGGCGTTCGATCGGAACATCTACGTGCTCTGGATATTTCGCGAATCCGGCCTCACTGGTCAGGCGACCCGCGAGCGCTCCGACGATCATCTTGCGAGCGATCACCTTGCCGTGAGGAGTGAGGTCGGCCTCGTTCTGGAACGACTCGAGGAGAACTCGAAGTCCTTCGAGATAGCTTTCGCTGCCGAAGTTTTCGTACCCGGCCGCCTCGCGCGCAGCCTGGTGCAGGTGATCGATGGAACCGATGCCGTCGTAATCCTGTGTCATGGCTAGTCCTTGTATGAGTTGATCAGTGGTGCGTGTGACCGCAGTTGACGTCGAGACATTGCCCTGTGATGGCCCTCGCTGAATCGGACAGGAGGAAGACGACAGCGTTTGCGATGTCATCTGGCTCCGGCAATCGGCGCAGATCGGCGCCCGCTGCGATCTCGTCGTAGATCACCTTGGGGTCGACTCCTGCCGCCGCCGCCTTCTTCTCGAACATGTTCTTGACCGAGTCCGCCCAGATATAGCCGGGAGCAACCGAATTGACTCGAACGCCCTTGGGACCGAGATCGATCGACAAACTGCGTGCCATTGCCAGGAGCCCGGATTTCATGATGCGGTAGGCCCCGAACCCGGGAAGCTGGTTGCGCAACACCATGGACGTGACCATCACGACGGACCCGTGCGACTCGATCAATGCCGGAGCAAATTCTCTGGTGACGTTCAACGCCGCGAGCAAGTTGATGTCGATGCCCGACTGGATGGACACCACGTCGGCGTCCAGGAGCGGGACCTGCGCGGGTTGAACAAATGCGTTGTTCACCAAGCAATGCACCGCACCGAACTCAGCGACAGTTGTCTCCGCCAACGAAGCGATCGAATCGACGTCGGTGAGGTTCGTCGGTACGGCCAACGCGATTCCGCCGCGGTCTCGAATCTCCCTTGCCACCGATTCCAAGCGCTCGGGTGTGCGGGCAGCCAGAACAACCTTCGCTCCGGCCGCCGCACTCTGCAGCGCAATCGAACGACCCAGCGCCGGGCCCACTCCCGAGACGACGACAACCTTGCCTGCCAGCAGGCCCTGATGGGTCAGCACAGCGCCTGCGGATCGAGAACAACACTCAGGAAGATGATCTTGCCGTTCTCGTCGAACTCGAACACGTCGGTGGCAGCGAAGTCAGGGATACCGGCGCGCTGCACCCGAAGCTGCATCGCTGCGTACTTTCCCGTCACCGAAATCGGACCGAGCAGGCTGACTGTGAAATCGACCTGCGCGTTCGCGGTATCGAATTCGCGAATCTCGTCGATGCCGCGGTAGGTCTGGACCCCCAGCGGTTCGTGTTGAACTGCGTCGGGCGCAAACAGCGCAACCAGTCCGTCGACGTCGTGACTTCCGAGACACTTGACGTAATCTTCTACGGCAGAAACTATTTCAGCCCTGTCAGGCATGGATGCTCCTCATGTTCAGGCGGATCAAGAAATGGTTCCGCGGGCGCGGAGATGGTCGACGATCGCGATCGCAGCGTCCTCGGTCGTCGTGACACTGGTGTCGATGTGAATGTCAGGGTTCTGCGGCGGTTCGTACGGCGAATCGATTCCGGTGAAGTTCACCAACTCGCCCCGTCGAGCCTTCTTGTACAGCCCCTTGGGATCTCGCTCCTCTGCGACGGCAAGAGCGGTGTCGACGAAGATTTCGACGAACTGTTCGTCGCCGATCAATTCGCGGGCGGCATGACGCTCGGCCTCGAACGGTGAAATGAAGGACGCGAGCACGATCAGACCGGCGTCCGCCATCAGTCGGGTGACCTCGGTGACGCGACGGATGTTCTCGACGCGGTCGGCTTCGGTGAATCCGAGGTCTCGATTCAGCCCGTGACGGACGTTGTCTCCGTCGAGGAGGTAGGTGTGCGCGCCGAGTGCGTGTAGTTGACGCTCGACATCGTTCGCGATGGTCGACTTTCCCGAACCGGAGAGACCGGTGAACCACAGAACTGCGGGTTGGTGTCCCTTGAGCCTGGTGTGCGCGGCCTCGTCGACGTCCACGGATTGCCAGTGAATGTTGTCCGATCGACGCAGCGAGTGCGTGATCATGCCCGCACCGACAGTGCCGTTGGTAAGGCGGTCGATGAGGATGAAGCTACCGGTGTCACGGTTGCCGACGTACGGGTCGAACGGGACCGGTCGATCGAAACTGAGGTTGCACACACCGATTTCGTTGAGCGCGAGAGTAGTCGTTGCGGTCTTCTCGAGAGTGTTGACGTTGATCTTGTGTTTCGGTTTGGTGATGCGCGCAGTGACTGTGACGGTACCGATCTGGCACAGGAACGGCCGTTCTGGCAGCATGGGAGCCTCACCCATCCAGACGATGCAGGCCTCGAACTGATCGGCTACGGCCGGCGGATTGTCGCCGATGGACAGCACATCACCGCGACTGATGTCGATCTCGTCGGCGAGCGTGATGGTGACCGAGCGGCCCGCACCGGCAACGTCGAGGTCGCCACCCATGGTCACGATGCGCTCGACTGAGGACGTCTTTCCACTGGGGAGCACGCGGATGGGATCTCCGGGAGATACGGTGCCGGAAACGATCTGGCCGGAGAATCCGCGGAAGTCGAGGTCCGGCCGGTTGACCCACTGCACCGGCATCCGGAACGGAGCCGCGGCGGCAGCATCGTCGATGTCCACGCTTTCGAGATGCTCGATCAGGCTTGGTCCGGAGTACCACGGGGTATTCGCACTGCGCTCGGTGAGATTGTCACCCATGTATGCCGACATCGGGATGGCGACGAACCCGTCCAGACCGATCTCGTGAGCGAACTCTGCATAATCCGCGGTAATGGCATCGAAGACCTCTCGCGAGTAGTCGACGAGGTCGAGTTTGTTCACGGCAAGCACCACGTGCTTGATCCCCAGCAACGACACCAGATACGAGTGCCGGCGGGTCTGGGTCAGTATCCCCTTGCGGGAATCGACAAGGATCACAGCAAGATCGGCGGTCGACGCGCCCGTCACCATGTTTCGGGTGTACTGCTCGTGCCCCGGAGTATCGGCGACGACGAACTTGCGTCGCTCGGTCGTGAAGTAGCGGTAGGCGACGTCGATCGTGATGCCCTGCTCACGTTCGGCGGCGAGGCCGTCGACCAGGAGCGCGAAATCGAGCCCCTCCCCCTGGGTTCCGCTCTTGCGCGAATCGGCTTCGAGCGCCGTCAACTGGTCGTCGAAGACGAGTTTCGATTCGTAGAGCAGACGGCCGATCAAGGTGCTCTTGCCGTCGTCGACGCTGCCGCACGTGATGAATCGCAGCATGCTCTTGTTCGCATGACGTTCGAGGTACGCCTCGATGTCGTCAGCGATCAGATCCGAGGAAACAGTCATCAGAAGTACCCCTCTTGCTTCTTCTTTTCCATCGACGCGCTGGAGTCGTGGTCGATGACCCGTCCCTGGCGTTCGGAAGTGGTGGTGAGCAACATTTCCGAGATGATCTCGGTCAGGCTCGTGGCGGTCGATTCGACGGCTCCGGTCAGCGGGTAGCAGCCGAGGGTGCGGAAACGAACGCTCTTGAGTTCCGGAGTCTCTCCCGGCAGCAACGGCATCCGGTCGTCGTCGACCATGATCAGCGCACCGTCCCGCTCGACGACGGGCCGCTTGTCGGCAAAATACAGCGGAACGATCGGAATCTCTTCCTGGCGTATGTATTCCCACACATCCAGCTCGGTCCAGTTCGAGAGAGGGAAGACGCGCAGGCTCTCGCCCGGCGCTTTGCGGACGTTGTACATCCGCCACAGTTCCGGTCGCTGCTGCTTGGGATCCCAACGGTGCGCAGCTGATCGGATCGAGAAGATGCGTTCCTTGGCGCGGGATTTTTCTTCGTCACGGCGGGCGCCGCCGAATGCAGCGTCGAACTTGTAGTGATCGAGGGCTTGTTTGAGGCCTTCGGTCTTCCACATGTCGGTATGGACAGCGCTGCCGTGAGTGAACGGGTTGATCCCCTGCTTCACGCAGTCCGGGTTGGTGTGGACGATCAGATCGAGATCGCCTGCAGCGGCGGTACTGTCACGAAGTTTGTACATTTCACGGAACTTCCACGTGGTATCGACGTGCAGAAGCGGAAACGGCAGCTTCGACGGATAGAAGGCCTTGCGCGCCAGATGCAGCATCACGGCGGAGTCCTTGCCCACCGAGTACAACATCACCGGGTTCTCGCTCTGGGCAACAGCTTCACGCATGATGTGAATGCTCTCGGCTTCGAGTCGTTCGAGGTGCGTCAGTGTCGCGGTCATCGGCCCAGTTCCTCCAGTGCTTTCGGGGCGAGTTCGGGTCGGCAGATCAGCAGATCCGGCAACCACGGGTTTTCCTGGTTGTAGCGCAGTTCGCTGCCATCGATACGCGAAACATGCAGTCCCGCAGCATGTGCGACAGCAACGGGCGCCGCCGAATCCCACTCGTACTGTCCGCCCGCATGTGCGTAGATGTCTGCCTCACCCGAGACGACCGCCATTGCTTTGGCTCCGGCGGATCCCATTTCGATCAACTCCGCGCCCATCGAGTCGGCCATGCGCATGACCGGTTCCGGACGACGCGTCCGCGATACGACGACTCGAACCGGCGTCGCGGCATCCCGTTCGGTCCGATCATCGCTGCTCGAATAGGTGACGCCAAGGGCAGGCATTGCGACCGCACCGGTTGTGAGGACACCGTTTTCGGTCAGCGCAACATGAACGGCCCAGTCCGATCGTCCGGCCTCGCCGTACTCACGGGTGCCGTCGAGAGGGTCGACGATCCACACCCGATCCGCAGCCAGCCTCGCGAGGTCGTCAGCCCCTTCCTCCGACAGCACTGCATCCGCAGGAAAGCGTCGGGCAAGTTCGGCGACGATGAATTCATGACTGAGCCGATCGGCCGCGTTCTTGAAAGTCGCGACATCACCGTCGTTTTCGCCGAGGGATTTCCGATGGTCGAGCAGAAGTTCTCCAGCCGCAGCGGCGATGTCGATCGCCGCGCGTTCATCGTTAGTGCGTGTCATAGGTACTCCACAACTGTGTAGACCTCCCGATCGATACGGGAAGAAAGGTCAGGCAGACCGCAGAGTGTCCAGCGCTTTGCACTGGCCTCGATGTGGTCTGCGCCATACCGTAACACCAGAATGAACGATGTTCATTCTATTTCGAACAATGTTCATTCTATGATCTGAGTCACATTAGTTTCTGGGTGGCGTTCGACAACGAACAGTGTTCGATGTGAATTGAGGATGCCGACCACCGCGACTACGGTGATCAAATGAGCAGTACCAGCAGCAAGTCGATCTACGGCGACGCCGAAGTGCGTCGACGCCGAACTCTCGACGCGGCGATCTCGCTTCTGGACGAAGGAGGCTACTCCGCGCTCACGATCCGCGCTGTCGCCAAACGAGCCGGCACCAGCACTGGCCTGATCTACCAGTACTTCGTCGACAAGCAGGACATCTTCGCCGCCCTCCTCAGCGAAAGTCAGCTGGAAATGGCGGACTTCGTGAACTCGCTCCCCCGCGAGCAAGGACTGAGCGCCTTACTCGAGTCCATGATTTCCGAGTTTGCTCGGCACTGGGCACGGGTGGGTCGACTTACCACCACTTGGCGCGACATCGAAGGCATGGCCGGGTCCGACCGAGAAAGCATGCGGGAACTTCACGCATCCGTAGCGGTCTACAACTCGGCATTGATTCGAGCGCTCACCGAATCTGCTGCAGCCGAAGGGAGCCGGTTGATCGACGACCCCGCGTTGATCCATCTCGTGCTCTCCGGACTCAAAGGCCTGTCGGACACCATCGTCATCAACATCGCCAAAGAAGTCACACCCGAGTACTTCGTGAGCTTCTCCGCCCGGGCGCTCGCGCGGTCCATCACGGAGTGACGGACCGACACCTTACGAACGAACGAGGCGAGCGATGGCCGCCTGAGCTTCCTTGATCTTGACGTCCGCTTCCGGACCACCCTGCTTGGCAGCTTCGACGACGCAACCCGCAAGGTGGGCGTCGAGAAGCTTCAGGGACACGGACTGCAACGCGCTCGTCGCGGCGGATACCTGGGTGAGCACGTCGATGCAGTACCGGTCGTCTGCGACCATGCGTGAAATTCCGGCTACCTGACCTTCGATACGACGAAGGCGCTTGAGCAGATCGTCCTGCTCGGGGCTGTAACTACTCATACCGCAACTATACCCCCTACCCGTATGAGGGCTACTGCGATGCGACGAAGCCCACCCGGACGCGGCGCACGACATCGATGGCCATCAGCCCCGCAACCAGAATCGACAACCCGGCGCCCGAGATCCAGAGACCGTCGTAGTGCGTGCTCTCGAACGGTGGAGCGCCCTCCAGTATCGGTCCGAAGTCGGACGTCGTCGTACCCGCTCGCCAGCACACGACCGCCAGAATCGTTGCGGCGACGATACCGAGTACACCGATCCACGTCTTCACGTCGACACGCGGGGATGGCGGTGGCTCAGTCATCGGCAGACCCGTCCGGTTCGACACCAACCACAACGACCTGACTCAACGCCTCGCGCAGTGCCTGATCGTCCTTTGCCCACGCCCGCACCAATCCCCCGGTGGTCAAACGTAAGCCGATACCGTGCCGACGCCTGGGCACTCCGGACAGCTCACCGAGCGCGCGTGCCGTTTCCCACGGTTCCATTTCGTCCTCGTAGGCAGCGTCGTCGGACTCCGGGAACACCTCGGCGATCTCGGTGATCGGCACCTCTTCGGTTCCCTGACGCAACGTGGTCGCCGTCAGAAGTACGCTCGCGTGCCGCCGTGCTGCGATCACCTGCACGTAGACCAATCCGGTGAGGATCACGGCGAACATCGCCAGACCGAACCAATGCACCACCGGGCCGGTGAACAGCTCGATGACCAAGGCGATCAGGCAGAAGATCGGACCGAACGCGATGGCCCACCACCGAGAACCCGGTTCGTAGTACAGAACGTCCGGGCCGATTTCCGGCGCGCGATCAGCCACGGGCAAACCAACTTCGGGTGGTGTCGCGGTAGATCGCGACGCAGGCACAGATCAGCATGACGGGAACAACCAGCGCGAGCACGGTACTTATCCCGGCCACGACCAGCGCGATCTGCAGCACCGCGAACACTCCGGACACGATCACCAGGATCCGTCGGCACAGCGCCCTTCCGGCGCGAGTGGGACCGGCGAGGCCGCCGATCGCGAGGCCGGTCAACAGCAGAACCAGCCCTGACACCCGCACGAAGGTGACGTAGATGTCGATGTTTCCGGCCGAAACGCCTTGATCGGTGAACTGCTCACGCAACGAATACGAAGCGCTGGTGACATTGATCAGGCCGAAGAGTATGAGCAGGAACGCGCTGGCGATCCACAGCCAGAATGCTGCCTCGACAGCCGTCGGGCGCCTGACCTTCGTAGAGATACTCACGGGTTCAAGTGTGCGCTATCCGCTGACGATGCCCGGAATCATGAGCATCAGGAGTGTCACCAGAACAGAGGCTCCGAGGATCGCGAACAAGATCACTTCGGTGCGTGAACCACGTTGGCGCAGAGGCGCGTCGTGGGTGCTTTCCGTACGCAGGGCTTCCTGAGAACTCATCGCGTCCGACCTCTCCCCTACTACTTCAGTGACCCGTTTCACAGTACCCCGAGCTACCTACCGGTTCCCCGCCGGGGGGAAACGAAGAAAGTACGGATTGGACTCTTTTCGGTGCATCATCACGATCGCCCCGACAGCAGCAACTGCCTGCAGGATTTCCGCTCCGCCGAACAGCAGAGTGGCCGCGCCGCCGTCTCCGCCGAGCCCGAAGATCACCGGGATCGCGGATACCAGCATGAAGACGCCACAGAACGTCAGCAACATTCGAGCCCAGTTCTTGCCGCGACTCATCGCGCGCACGAACAGAAGGAACACGGCGGTGACGATCACGACCAAAACCGCAGAGAATACGATGACCAGTGGGAACATGCCCTCCACGTCGGAACGCGTCAGACCGGCGTCGACAGCTGCCTGATTTCTGAGCATCTCGTCGACGAACATCGACTTCTGCCCGAGCAGCATCCAGATCATCGCGCCGCCCTGGACCAACCCCAGCGCCGTCACAGCCCACCACAACTGAATCGCAGTCACGACGTCCGTCGGCGGCTCGGGTTTCGGCGCAGGTCCCGGGTATCCGTTGTAACCGGGGCCGTATCCCGGGATCTGACCCGTCGGCATCGGTCCGAGTTCGCGGTACGGCTGATTCTCGAACGGCTGGTTCTCGTAGGGAGGTTCCCGGCGGGGCGGTTCCTGGCGCGACGGCGGCCACTGCTCGGTCATGACACCAGCGTATCGGTCGATACCGGCGCAGCCACCATGCGTGACTCCGTCACAGCCATCCGGCAACTTCCGACGCCCAGTACGTGAGGACCACGTCGGCACCGGCGCGGCGAATGCTGATGAGCGATTCGAGAATCGCCGCGTCCCGATCGATCCACCCGTTCTGCGCGGCCGCAGTGATCATCGAGTACTCCCCCGAGATCTGGTACGCAGCGACCGGAACCGGGGACCGGTCGGCGGTCTCACGCAGAATGTCCAGGTAGGACATTGCAGGCTTGACCATCACCATGTCGGCGCCCTCGGCGACGTCGAGGTCTACCTCGCGCATCGACTCGCGGCGATTGGCGCCGTCCTGCTGATACGTACGACGGTCGCCTTGCAGTGAGGATCCGACGGCTTCACGGAACGGCCCGTAGAACGCTGACGCATATTTCGCGGCATAGGCGAGCTGGCCGACATCGACATACCCCGAAGCATCGAGTGCACCACGGATCGCAGCCACCTGACCGTCCATCATGCCGCTGGGGCCGAGCAGGTGCGCACCCGATTCAGCTTGCGCGAGAGCCATTTCTACGTATCGGATCAAGGTCGCGTCGTTGTCGACAGCGCCGCCGGCAGTCAACACGCCGCAGTGGCCGTGATCGGTGAACTCGTCGAGGCAGGTATCGGCCATGATGACCGTCGAATCGCCGAGTTCGTCTGCCAGAGCGCGCAATCCGACGTTGAGGATGCCGTCGGGATCGGAGGCACCGGACCCCTGGGGATCCTTGTCCTCCGCCTTCGGGACACCGAACAGCATCAGGCCACCGACGCCGGCTTCCACCGCTTCCACCGCTGCGGACCGCAGCGAATCGAGGGTGTGCTGGAAAACGCCTGGCATGGAACTGATCTCACGCGGTGCGTCGATGCCGTCGGCGACGAACATCGGCAAAACGAGGTGCCGGGGTTCGAGCGAGGTCTCTGCCACGAGTCGCCGGAGCGCAGGAGTGCGCCGGAGCCGGCGAGGGCGATGAGTAGGAAACACGAGAAGTAGCCCTCCTTCGTCGGAACCTGTGAGCGGTTGAGGAGTCCACAGACTCCTCAACCCCTCACGGGTGCGCTAGCGCCTTCGAGACTTCTTGCGCGGGGGCGGCAAAGCACCTTCGGCGCGCAGACGAGCAGCATGCTCGGCGAGAGCCTCCACCAGCGGTCCCACCTGCGAGGTCTCGGGCTGCACGTCGACGCGCAGACCGAACTCGATAGCGGTTTCGGCCGTCTTCGGGCCGATGCACGCGACCAACGTGCGGGCGTGCGGCTTGCCGGCGATGCCGACGAGGTTGCGCACGGTCGAGGACGAGGTGAAGCAGACGGCGTCGAATCCACCGGTCTTGATCATCTCGCGGGTCTCGGCCGGCGGCGGCGCTGCCCGGACGGTGCGGTAGGCGGTGACGTCGTCGATCTCCCAACCGCGTTCGCGCAGGCCCTCTGCGAGGGTTTCGGTCGCAATGTCCGCCCGCGGCAACAGAACCCGGTTGACCGGATCGAAAACGTCGTCGTACGGGGCGAATTCGGCCAACAGGCCTTCGCTGGACTGCTCACCGGTCGGGATCAGCTCGGGGTTGATGCCGAACGAGCGCACCTTGGCTGCGGTTGCTTCACCGATGCAGGCGATCTTCACACCGGAGAAGGCGCGAGCGTCGAGGCCGAACTCTTCGAACTTCTCCCACACTGCGCGAACAGCATTGGTGGAAGTGAAGACGACCCACTGGTAGCGACCGTCGACGAGTCCCTTGACCGAACGCTCCATCTGAGCCGGGCTGCGAGGCGGCTCGACGGCGATGGTCGGAACCTCGATCGGGATCGCTCCGTGAGTGACCAGACGGTCGCTCATCTCGCCGGCCTGATCCTTGGTGCGCGGCACGAGGACGGTCCAGCCGTACAGAGCGCGCGATTCCCACCACGACATCTTGTTGCGCTGCGCGACAACCTTGCCGACGGTGACGATGAGCGAGCCCACTAGTTCGGATCCGGCTTCGTTGAGCGTCGCGAGAGTTGCCTCGACGGTTCGCTGCTGACGAGTGGTACCGCGGACGGTGATCGCAGCAGGCGTCTGCGGGGCCAAGCCGTTCTCGACCAGCGCGCTGGCGGTCTCGGCGAGATGTCCGGACGTCGCGTGCAGGACAAGCGGTCCCGGTGCAGCGGCCAGAGCAGCCCAGTCGACTTCACCGCGAACGTCGGCCTCGGTGTGACCCGAGCCGAGCGCCATGCCGGCGTAGCTCGGCACAGCCGAACCCGAAGGCAGACCCGGGAGAACCTCGAACTGAACCTGCGTACGGGCGACTGCGGTGACCTCTGCGATCACGGAATCCGTGGTCAGCGGGTCGCCGGAGACCAGACGCACGACGTCGTGGCCGTTCTTGGCCTCGTGCACCAATGTCTTTGCAACCTCGGCAGGCTCGCCGAGTGCCGGACGCACGTCCGCGATCAGCTCGCCGGTCTCCTCGTCGCGGCCCATGTCGATGCCGACGAGTGCGACGACGCCCTTGTCGACATCCGGATCGGTGAATGCCATTGCGGCGCCGGTGAGGACGTCACGTGCGCGAACGGTGAGCAGGGCGGGGTCGCCCGGTCCCGATCCCACGAACAGGATCCGTCCGGGAGTGTTCTTTCGGACTCGGGTCATCGGTGATTCTCCAGTGCGCTGTATCGAAATGGGAACTTGGTGCAAGTGCAAAGTGGGGCGTCAAACATCGGCTGCCTCGCCTGTAGTCACGTTCATCAACTCGCGGGCGCCGAGTTCGAGTAACTCGCGCGCTACCGCTCGGCCGAGTTCCTCGGCCTTGTCCGGCGCACCCACGGCGCCGGTACGGATGACGTCCGAACCGTCGATGGCGGCTGCGCAGCCGCGTACCGACAGTTCGTCGAAGATTCTGCCGTCGTCGTCGAGGGATTCGACGATCTCCGCGATCGCTCCCACCGGAGCGGTGCAGCCGGCTTCCAACTCGGCGAGCAGGGCGCGCTCGGCCGTAACTGCCGCCCGGGTACCCGCGTCGTCGTGCTCGGCGAGGATCGCCGCCAATTCCACATTGGCAGAAAGGCATTCGACGGCCAGAGCACCCTGCGCCGGAGCGGGGAGCATCTGCACGGGCTCGATGTTCTCGGTGATGAGATCGAGCAGACCGATACGAGACAGGCCGGCGCGAGCGAGGATCACGGCGTCGAGTTCACCGGATTCGACCTTGCCGAGACGGCGCTGCAGGTTGCCCCGCAACGGCACGATGTCGAGGCCGAGACCGAGTGCCTTCAGCTGCGAAACACGGCGCGGCGCCGAGGTTCCCACCTTGGAACCGGCCGGAAGCTCCCCGAGGACCAGACCGTCACGGGCGACCAGCGCGTCACGCGGATCTTCGCGTGGGGGAATCGCCGCGATGACGAAACGCGGGTCCTGCGCGGTCGGTAAGTCCTTGTAGGAATGCACCGCAACGTCGACGCGGTTGTCCACCAAGGCTTCTCGAAGCTCTGCCGTGAACACTCCGACGCCGATCTTCTGGACGGGATCGGTGGACTGGTCGCCCTTGGTCTTGATGATGACCAACTCGGCGGGATGTCCGGCCGCAATGAGGGCATCGCGCACGGTACCGGCTTGCGTGGTCGCGAGAAGACTTCCGCGAGTGCCGATCCGCAGCGGGCTCCCCGATCGAGGGGTGGTGACGCTCATGCCTGCAGGTCCCTTCCAGTGCGGTCGCCGTCCACCAGATCGGTGGGTGTGGCCACGGCCGCGGGAGATCCGGGGCTGAGTTCGAAGAGTTCGCGCAGCGCTGCTGCGTAGGAGTCGCCGCCGGGGGCCGACGCGAGTTGCTTGACGCGCACGGTCGGGGCGTGGAGCAGCTTGTCCACGACGCGTCGCACGGTGCGTGCAACCTCGTCGCGCTGCGGATCGTCCAGGCCGGGCAGACGCGAATCGAGTCGCATCAGTTCGGCTTCGACGACGTCGGCGGCGCGCTGACGCAAAGCCGTCACGGTCGGAGTGACCTCGGCGAGGCGCTGTCCGGCAAGGTAGGTCGCAAGCTCGCCGGCGACGATGGTGCGTGCGGCATCTGCGTCAGAGGCGGCGGCGCCTGCCGCTGGATCACGCTGCAGCGTCTCCATGTCGAGAACGGTCACACCCGGCAGGCCGGCGACGGCGGGATCGATGTCGCGCGGCAGCCCGAGGTCGCAGATGACGAGGTGCTTGGTGTTGTCGCGATCGGGCTCGGCGAGTGCGCGGTGCACATCCGCCAGGGTGACCACTGCCCCGACCGCGCCGGTACAGGTGACCATGACATCTGCCTGCGCCATCGCGGCCGAAAGCTGATCGAAGGCAACACCGTCGGCGTCGACGCCGTTGGAGCGTGCCGTCTCTGCCAGGTGCTCGGCGCGTTCCTGTGTCCGGTTGACGACGACGATGCGTGCGATTCCGGCGCGGGTGAGATGCGCAACCGACAGACCGCCCATCGAGCCTGCACCGACAACCACGGCAGTGCGGCCGACCAGGCCGCCCTCACCGATGATGCCCGCTGCACGATCGAGAGCCACCGACACGACTGATGCTCCGGCGGAGTCGATTCCGGTTTCGGAATGCACTCGCTTGCCGACGCGCAGTGCCTGCTGAGCCAGTTCGTGGACGACGCGTCCGGCGGCCTGCTGCGCATCCGAAGATGCGTAGGCCGAACGGATCTGGCCGAGGATCTGCTGTTCGCCGATCACCATGGAATCGAGGCCGCTGGCCACCGCGAAGAGGTGCTCGACGGCTGCTTCGCTGTAGCGGACGTACGCGTGAGCGTGCAGCGCTGTCAGGTCGAGACCCGAATGGTCGGCCAGGATTTCACCGACCTCGGTGAGTGCACCGTGGAACGCGTCCACCACCGCGTAGACCTCCACCCGGTTACAGGTGGAGACGATCATCGCTTCGGAGATGTGCGAAGACGCCAGAAGCTTGTCGATCAGCTTCGGACGATCGGTGTCGGTGACAGCTACTCGCTCGAGCACCGGGACGGGCGCGGTTCGATGCGAGACCCCGACAAGCAGAACACTCACGGCGCGATCACTGATCCGTTTCTTGTCGAACCTGCTCCGACCGGAGCGGGTGAACTGGTGGATGGGACTGACGAAGCGGATGCGGCGTGAGCCACTCGTACTCGCGGCGCGCTGGATGCCTGATCGGCATTGCGCGCACTGTTGAAGGAGAGAACCTGCATCTCGACGGCTAGATCTACACGTCGCAGTTCCACGTGATCGGGAACGTCGAGGGCGATCGGCGAAAAACTCATGATGCAGCGCAGCCCGGCGCTGACGAACTGGTCGCACACGCCCTGAGCTGCCTCGTCCGGTGTGGAGATGACGCCGATGGTCGCATTCAGTTCACGGCAGGCGACGGTCAGTTCCTCGGTGCTGCGCACGACGAGATCCCCGACTCTGCTTCCGATTCGATCTGCATCACTGTCGAAGAGTCCGACCATCTCGAAACCGCGGCGGCTGAATCCGCCGTAGCCGACCAGCGCCTTGCCGAGGTTTCCGACTCCGACGAGAACGACCTTGTGCCCACGATCGAGTCCGAGTGCACGCTCGATGCGGATGCGGAGCCTGTTGACGTCGTACCCGACGCCACGGACACCGTTGGGTCCGAGGAACGACAGATCCTTACGCAACTTCGCTGATCCGACACCTGACGCCTGCGCGAGTTCCTCGCTCGAGACGATGGAGGTACCCCGGTCGGACATCACTCCGAGGACCCGCAGGTATGCGGCCAAGCGCGTCACCGTAGCCTGGGGGATGACGCGATCCTGAGCGATCGGGTCGGTAACCGAGGCGCTGGAAGCGTCGGTGACGGAAGAGCCCGCAGCGCCGGTGACGCGCTGAGCCACAGGCTCATGCGTCTGGTGCGGTTCGGTCACGTCGCTGGCTCCTCGTCCGGTCGACACGACTGTCGACCTCCACGATGCTCCGGGGGAATGTTCACACCACGGTAACCGCTTGTGAACCCATGCACAAAGTTGCTCGAGACGGGTTCGATGTGCCGTTCACCTGCAAAGCGGCTCCGCGGACAACTTTGAGGGTTGCCTTACTTGCGTAAATCGTCACGAAGGCGCTCCTCGTCGACTTCCCAGTAACCGTGCTCGCGTCCGTCGAGAAGAATGACGGGCAATCTGTCTCCGTACTCCGCTCTCAGCTCTGGATCCGTCGCGGCAGCTTCGTCCACGTCGATGCACGTCAATTCCAGCTCGAACTCGGAACAGACCCGTCGCAGGACCTCCGCCGCGCCGACGCAGGACGCGCATCCTGCGCGTGTCAACAGGGTCACTTCATGCGTAGCTGCAGTCATCGACGCATACCTTTCTTCTACGGGGACGCCATCTACTTGATCGGTCGAGTGTGCCTCCGGAGCCCCACTCGGTGCCAAATCGGCGGAGAGGAACGTCACACACCACAGGGAAGGTCACCATCCAACCCATCGGGCCTCATCGCGGAGGATAGGCTGACTCGAAGAGTTCTCTGCTCGAGAATGCAACACGGGAGGTGCGGGTGCCTGCGCGATCACTACCGAACGGCTCCGGATTCGGATCAGGGCTTGCCGGGGTCATTCTCCCCGGACGTCGCCATGTGAAGAATCCGCTGGGCCCGAGTGAGTCGGAAGTTCGAGCCAATCTCGCCGGCGAGGCGAGCGCTGACGCAGCTCTGGCATTGCACGAAGCTGCCAACCCCACAGAACCGGAAACCGGCGAAGAGCCCCCGGCCGTTCCGCGCGACCTCACGGCCGCCGCATTCTTCGACGTCGACAACACCATGGTGCAGGGTGCGTCGATCATCCACTTCGCCCGTGGTCTCGCTGCACGAAAGTATCTCAAGACCTCGGATCTGGTGGATTTCGCGTGGAAGCAGATCAAGTTCCGAGTCACCGGCCGAGAAAGTAGCAACGACGTCGCCGAAGGCCGCGAGAAAGCACTGTCCTTCGTGGCCGGTCGATCCACCGCCGAACTCGCCCGCCTCGGCGAGGAGATCTACGACGAGGTCATCGCCGACAAGATCTGGCCAGGCACGAGGGCGTTGGCCCAGATGCACCTCGACGCCGGACAACAGGTGTGGTTGGTGACGGCAACTCCGGTCGAACTGGCTCAGGTCATCGCCGAGAAACTGGGATTGACCGGCGCCTTGGGCACTGTCGCCGAGAGTGAGGACGGCGTCTTCACCGGCCGACTCGTCGGCGACATCCTGCACGGCATGGGCAAGGCGCACGCCGTACGGACGTTGGCGGTGCGTGAAGGACTCAATCTCAAGCGCTGTTCCGCCTACTCCGACAGCCACAACGACGTTCCGATGCTCTCGTTGGTGGGGACACCGGTGGCGATCAATCCCGACGCAGATCTTCGTGAACTCGCGAAGAACCGCGGGTGGGAAGTTCGCGATTTCCGCACCGGACGAAAGGCCGCCAAGATCGGCGTACCGACGGCGCTGGTGCTCGGAGCGGTCGGCGGGGCGCTCGCGGCAATTCTCGCCAGGCGCAAAGAACAGAACGCCTGAGCGGGTTCGGTCCGGATCGAGCAGCGATCCGGACCGAACTCAGCCGAGAAAGACGTTGCGACGCTTGGCCAACAGTCGATACAGCGTCTGCTGAATGGTTTCCCGGACGTGGTCCGTGACCTCGAACAGGACCATCGGATCGTCGGCGGCACCGCTCTCGAAGGTGTCGGTGACGATGGGCTTTCCGAACTCGATGTACCACTTCGACGGCAACGGAACCAGGCCGAGCGGCCCGAAGTGTGGAAACAGCGGTGTCACCGGGAAATACGGAAGACCGAGAACGCGTGCGAGTGTGGTGAGATCACCGATTTTGGGATAGATCTCCTCCGAACCCACGATCGAGCACGGAATGATCGGAACACCGGTTCGCATTGCGGCCGACACGAAGCCACCGCGCCCGAACCGCTGCAACTTGTACCGCTCACTGAACGGTTTCCCGATGCCCTTGAATCCTTCCGGGAACACGGCCGCGACTTCACCGTCGTTGAGCAGACGCTCGGCGTCGGGGTTGCAGGCCAACGTATGGCCGGCTTTGCGCGCCAGTCCACCCACCACCGGCATCTCGAATGCCATGTCCGCAGCCAACATTCGCAGTGGACGATGCGCTGGATGGTGATCGTGCACGGCAACCGACGTCATCAGTCCGTCGATCGGGATCACACCGGCGTGGTTGGCGACCACAAGCGCTCCCCCGGTGAGGGGAATGTTCTCGATCCCACTGACCTCGACGCGAAACCACTTCTCGAACAACGGGCGCAACATCGGCATGACGACGTTGTCCGCGAAATGCGGGTCGAACCCGAACTCGTCGACCTCGTAGTCGCCGGACACCCGACGTCGGAGGAATTCTGCTACCGAGGCGATCTGGTCGACGATCGCCGACCTGGCCGAATCGACGAACGTGCTCTCACCGCCGTGGTCGGCCGCCGAGGACACTCCGGACGGATGCCGGCGCTCACTTTGTTCACGGATGTCACGCTCCGCACCGGTGACGGACTCACGCGAACGGGAAGTTGCCGACTTTCCGGTGTGAGTTGCGCTGGGCCGCAGGGGAATTACCTTCGCCACGTCAGTCACCCCTTCACCGCACTTCGTCCCGACAGCGGCATGTGCATCACGTCTGCACTTGTTGCCGCCGCGGCGGCGTCACCGCCGAGGATGGTGGTCAACGCATTCTCCGCCCGATCGATCCACTCGGACTTGATGATCCGGCGCGTCTGCATCGCACGCATGAAATCGTCGAGTGCTTGCATGGTGGTCCATCGCGGCTCGAACCCCAGCTCGCTGCGCATGCGAGTGGTGTCGAGTCCGCAGCCGAACCGGAAGTACTCGAGTTGCTCGTCGGTGTACAGCCTCATGGACGACCCCACCAACGCGCTCCCGACGCTGCGGAACAGAGCGAGCGGCATGGGAACTTCCACCCTGCCTGCCCGGCGGATCGCCTGCGACATCATGACCACTCCGTCGCCGGCGATGTTGTACGTACCCGAAGCGTGTCCGATGGTCGCCTTCTCCAGCGCCGCGAGGGCATCCTCGACGTGGAGCAATTGCAGGCGCGCGTTGCGCCCGACGATGGTGGGCACGAGTGGGGCGGTGACGTAGTGCCCGACGGTTGCAGTCAGCTGAGGTCCGATCAACGGCGCCAACCGCAGAATCCCGACCGAAATGTCCGGGCGCCGACGCCCCATCCCGCGGAGGTATCCCTCGATCTCGAGGCTGTCGCGGGCATATCCGCCCGGCGGCCGGCGGCGCGCACTCATTTCTTCGGTGAACTGAGCGGGATCCTTGGCACTGCACCCGTAGACGACCGAAGCCGAGCGCAGGACCACCTTGCGAACCGTCGGAGCTTTCTGGCAGACCGCGAACAGTTGCATGGCGCCGATGACGTTCATGTCCTTCATCGCGGCGCGGCTGCCGGCTTTGGGGGCTTTCTGAAGCGTCGACGCGTGCACGACGGTGTCGACCTCGGCGTTTCGGATCACTTTGCCGATCAGCGGATTGCGGATGTCTGCTCGCACGAATTCCGCGCGGCCCATTCTGCGCATCATGTCCTTGCTCGGACTGACGGCGTCGACGGCGATGACACGCTCGATCGACGGATTCTGCGCAAGCCTGGTCACCAGGTAGCCGCCGAGAAATCTGCTCGCCCCGGTCACCAGTACGACGCGAGGCGTCGTGCCCCCTGAAGTGTTGTCACCTTCAACCACCAAGTACCCCCATATCCAGTAGAAACGCGCTCTACCGAAGCGTCCCTCCCGCGATTTTCCCCCACTTTACGGGCAGAGGGGGTCCCGCGCTGACTACCCAAATTTCGGCCATTCAAGACAAACCGCCCAGCCAATGAGACGTGGCACACATCGCTTCCCCCCGAATATGCTGATGCCCGCCACCCCGGAAGGGGTGGCGGGCATCAACAGGTACTGCTTATTTACCGAGTTTCCTGCGCTGTACTCGGGTACGACGAAGCAGCTTGCGGTGCTTCTTCTTCGACATGCGCTTGCGACGCTTCTTGATCACTGAACCCATAGCGGGTGTCCCTCACGTTCTTCTCTAGCGTTCCTGCGCACGCCGGTCACGTACGCCTGCGCCAAGCAATTGGCGCCTGGCCCTCGTTTTAACTAGCTCAGCGCCTTACGACACCAGCTTGCTGGTACGACAGTGACTCATCGTACCGGTGTGGAGTCACTCGGCATAAACCGAGCCTCCGGCACAGCAACCGCTGTGCCCGCGACTCGGCTCACGCCGAGGTCATCCTCTTCGAACCGGCTGGTCAGCCGGCATCGAAGTACGAGGTTTCGAGGTAATCGTGTACTGCCTTCGCATGTACACGGAACGAACGGCCCACTCGTACAGCAGGCAATTCGCCACTGTGTACCAACCGGTACACAGTCATTTTCGACACCCTCATCAAAGTTGCTACCTCAGCAACAGTGAGGAATTGCGTGCCGGCCACTGCCGGCTTTCCGTCGTGGGACGAACCCATGGACGGCTTGTTTGCAGACACCATTAATCCACATACCTCCAGCACGACTCGCGCCGCCGGCTTCCCCTCCGGCGGAACAGACACGTACGTACTAAGTCGAGCTTAGCTGTACTGGTGGGGTTAAAGCGACGGGTGTGGCTAAACGGACGACTAATCCGCAGCTGCACCCATCGCGGCCGAGCGCGACTTGGCGGCATCCAAGGCATCGAAGAACGCCGTCCGCAGGCCGCCCGCTTCGAGCTGACGCAGTGCCGCAGCCGTCGTTCCGCCCGGTGACGTCACCGCGGCGCGAAGATCCGTCGCGCTGTCGCCGGTGCGATCGAGCATCGCTGCGGAACCGACCATCGTCTGCACCACCAATTCGGTAGCGACCGGGCGCGTCAGGCCGAGACCGACTCCCGCGTCGATCATCGCTTCGGCGACCAGAAAGAAGTAGGCCGGGCCGGAACCGGAGACAGCCGTGACCGCGTCGATCTGCGATTCGGGAACCGTGACCACCTTGCCGACGCTGCCGAGGATGCCGCGTACGAGCTCGAGATGCTCGGCCTTGACGTGCCGTCCGGGCGAGAGCACGCTCACGCCCTCCCCGACCAACATGGGGGTGTTCGGCATGACGCGGATGACCGGGAACCCTGCGGGCAGACGCGTTTCGAAGAATCCCGTGGGGATTCCCGCCGCAAGGGAAACGATCAATTGTTCGAGGTCGCCGTCCAGATCGACCTTCGTCAACGCCGTGAGCGCTGACTCGACGTCGTTCGGCTTCACCGCGATGACGATGACGTCCGCACCCTCGGCGGCATCGGCGACCGTGCTGACGCGGATGGAGTATTCGGCGATCAATTCGTCTGCGCGAGGCTGATATTGCTCGGCGACGACCAGATCCTTGATGGCGTGGCCGGCCTGCAACAGCCCGGAGATCAGCGCCTCGCCGATCTTGCCGCCACCGATAATCGCAATTCTTGTCATGGCGAACAGCCTGCCACGACCGCAGCGATCGACCCTAGCGGGGCATCATCGCCAATTGACGACTCTGGACGACGACTGCGCCCGTCGAATCGAGAACAGCATGATCCTCTTCGAACCACGTGCTGCCCAGAACATCCGAGCTCGCCCGCACGCGAAGCCATCCCGGCGTCGGCAGTCGGCGCAGGTACGTCGTCAACTGCACGGTCGGCGCCCACCCGAACAGGCCGCGGTTCATCGTCACCGGCGCGCTGATGTCACCCGCCATGATCGCGAACAGCACAGCGGTGTCGAGGTCGTTTTCGTCCTCGGGTCGAGGACGGACCCACATCCTGACCTCGGCCTCGCCTTGGCTGCCGGTCAGGAAGTGTGCCGAGGTGGTGTCGATTCGCATGTCGCAACCCTGACCGACATGCACGACCTGCGCCATCGGGTGATCGCCGATGACTGCCACCGCACTCTCCGGCGGTTCCGGTGACATGTCGTCGATCGACGAGGCCGTGACGAAGGTGGGGTCGCCGTCATCGGGGAATCCGAGCGTGACCGCCGCGCGAACAGCGCTGCGGCCCGCCTGGCTCAACTCGACGTCTAACAACGCGACCTGGCGTCCCTGCTTTCGGACGATCACCTCCAGTTCGACTTCACCCGGATCTGGGGCCGACAGATAGTTGGCGCTCACCGCGAGTGGCTGCATCTTCAGAAGCGAGTCGTTCTCACCTGCGCCGTCTCGCAGACATCGACGCGCGGCAGCGGCGCACACAGCCATCATGGAACCGCCGTGCACTTTCGGCCCGATGGTCCAGATCGAATCGATCGTTGCGGTGTATCGCCCGTCGCCGAGCGAGGTGAGGCGATTGAGATCTTGAAAGGGACTGGTGCTCATCGATTTTCCTGTTCGGTGCTTTCTCGGTGTTGCGGGAAATGTCGTGCGGCCAAATCTTGGTGCGCCAGGCGTCGCAAAGCTGTCAGGACGGGTTCGTACATGGCGGTTCCGAGGACCGCATAGCGAATGCCGTCCTCGGTCGAACTGGTAGGCATCAGCTCGATTTCCACTTCGGCAATCCCTCGGATGTGGTCGCCGTAGGCGCGCAGGCGCGCGTCCGAGAGACTCAGTCCGGCATCCTCGAGGCCGATCAGTGCCCGCTCGAGGTGCGCGACCGCCACGTACCTCGGCTCGAAGACCTGACCGAGAAACTCCAGAACCTTGCGAGCTCTGGGGAACTCTGGATCCGGTTCAGGTTCGACGTACGGGGGTAGTTGCGCGATTGCGCGGCCGAAAGTCTCGAATTCGGATCGCTCGTCACTGTCCACCAGTTCGAGCACCGCGCGAATCCGTGGAATCGCGAGTCCCGCCCCGGCCAGGGCCCTGATCAACGCGAGTCGCCGGACGTGCTGTTCGCCGTACCTCGCTCCCGTTGCGCTGGTCGGCTCACCCGGCATCAGCAGACCTTCACGGAGGTAGTACTTGATAGTGGCCAGTGCAACGCCGGACTGTGCGGCCAGTTCGGAAACCTTCACCGCTCCTCCGTCCAACTCGCTCGACCCATTACTGGATAGTGATGCTATCCAATGGGGGCCGAGCATCGGTAAGGAGGACACGCCTTGCGCTAGGGTTGAACCTTCTTTGCGCACACCACCAGAAATTTCCGAACGGAGCGAACAGGCGGAATGACGGATTTGCAGTCGGAGGCTCAGCCCGACGAACAGTGGCGCATCGTGGAACCACTGACGCTGACTCCCCTGCTCACCGCCGCACTCGAGGTGTTCCACGAACTCGGTTACCACGGAGCGTCGGTTCGTGACATCGCAAAACGTGCCGGTGTCACCGTGCCGACGCTGTATTACCACCACGGCAACAAACAGGGCATCCTCGTCGCGCTGATGGAACCGGGCATCGAGAACGTCACCGCACGCGCGAGCGCTGCGGTCGACGCTGCCGGACCGTCGCCGACGGCACAGTTCGGCAATCTCGTCGAGGCGTGTGTTCTGCACATGACCAGTCGCTCCGACATAGCCTTCCTCGATTCCGAACTGCGATACCTCGAGGACGCGGAACGAAAGAGCTACGCCGCCAAGCGAAAGAAGCTCGAGAACCTACTCGTCGACGTACTGACGGCAGGCGTCGAGAGCGGTGAGTTCACGGTCCCGGACATCACCGGAACGGGCCGTGCGCTACTGGGAATGTGTCAGTCCGTCGTCCTCTGGTATCGACTCGACGGACCGCAGACTCCGCGCGAAGTCAGTGTTCTCTACCGCGAGATAGCCCTGAAAGCCGTCGGCGTCACTTCTTGAGCACTGAACTTCCCGGCATGTCCGATTAGCCCTTAACTGACGAACGTCACACCTGTCGGCTGACACCGAAACCGGGACGCGCCCACGGTCGCGGGTCCACACTTAGAAGCAGAGATGCGCGGGGTGGATCCGCAGACCGAGGGAGTTCTTGACGTATGGCCAACAGCAATCCATTTGTTCCTCCTAGCGCGGTCGACGTCGACCTTTCCGCGGTCGCCTGGGGGGCGAACCGCACGATGTCCGACTTCGAGACTGGAATGTGGCGGATGGAAGAGGCGCAGCCGCAACTGCGCTCACCGATCGTTGCGGTGGAGGTTCTCGATCGTGCCCCGGACTGGGATCGACTTCTCGACGCAGTCGAGTGGGCATCGCACGTGGTTCCGCGTATTCGTATGCGAGCAGTGGAACCGGCAATGCAGCTGGGCAATCCGGTGTGGTCCGTCGATCCCGAGTTCGACATCGGCTACCACCTACGACGCGTCCGCTTACCTGCACCGGCGGACTTCGATCACGCACTGCGCATGTGTCGTCACCTTGCGACGGAACCTTTCGACAAGGCTCGACCGCCGTGGAGCGCGCTGCTCATCGAAGGTCTCGACGACGGTCGCGCCGTGTTCGTGGTCAAGACTCACCACTCCATCACCGACGGCATGGGCGGCATCCAGATGATGACGCTCCTGCACAGCAGACGCCCGGACCCCACTCCGAACAAGCCCGACCGCACACCGCCTGCTCCTGAGCATCTGTCATCGGTGGGCGCCTTCGGCGAGGAGGTCGTCAGCGAGATCCGGCGTGCGCCCTCGCGTATCGCCAAGCTGGTCCGCGGTGCCACCAATGTTGCGACCACGGCAATCTCGAGTCCGATCACGACAGCTTCCGAGGTCCTCGGTTACGCCAATTCACTCCGCAAGATCGTCACTCCCCCAGCTCGTTCCGGTTCCCCTCTGCTCCACGATCGTGGTCTCGGACGATGGTTCGGAACTCTCGAGGTGGGTGTCCCCGAGCTCAAGGCCGGGGCGAAAGCTGCCGGCGGCTCACTCAACGACGCGTACGTCGCCGCTTTGCTCGGCGGCTTCCATCGCTACCACGAAGCCTTCGGACAATCCGTCGACAGCATTCCGATGGGTATGCCGATCAGCATGCGTACGGGCGCAGACGCCAACGGCGGCAACCGGTTTGCAGCCGTTCGCTTCAACGGCCCGGTCTCCGAAACGGATCCGGCCAAACGCATCAGGCAGGTGCGAGAGATCGTTCTGAGTCTGCGTGAGGAACCGGCGTTGGACGCTATCGACGTCGCCGCCCCGATCCTCGCTCGCCTGCCGAACTATCTACTCGCGAACTGGTATCTGTCCCAGTCGACAGGACTGGACCTGCAGGCCAGCAACGTCGCCGGCGTACCGGTACCGGTCTATCTCGCCGGAGCGAAGATCGAGCGGATGTTCCCGTTCGGCCCGGCGCCCGGTTGCGCGGCAATGGCGACACTGGTCTCCCACGTCGGGGTGTGCTGTATCGGAATCAATCTCGACACCGCTGCGATCACAAAACCCGCGCTGCTGATGCAGTGCTTGCAGGAGAGCCTGGACGAGATCGTCGCTCTCGGAGTCACAACGGAAGGCGCGTGAGTCATGAGCGAGAACACGACCAACCCGCGCGTGTACCTCACCGAAACCATGACAGAGGCCGAAGCCGGCGTGCTGCGAAAGTGGCTTGCCGACAAGGCAAGCTCATCCGAAACTCGGCCGGTCACCGTCAACATCACCGACAAGACCCTGGCAGAACTGGCGGCACGGACCGACGACCCGATGCTCGCACCGCTTCGCGTGGTGTGGATTCCGGACACCCATACCAAGCACAACGTCGCGGTGCGACTACGTGATGCGCTGGCACCACGCGATCCTCTCCACCCCGGACGCGGTGCACAACGCAGAACCCTGCGCACCGACCCCTCTCGGTGCCAGGTCATCGAAGGTGAACCCGCACCACTGAGCGATCTCGAGCGTCGCCTCGAAAAGAGCGGTGGCGGTTCGCTACCGGAGTTCATCCGACGGCAGGCCGCTCTGGCACTCGAACGAGCCGAATTGGGCCTACTGGGTGGCCAGTACAAGGTGTCACGGTTCGTCGTCGACGAGATCACCGACACCCGCCGATTCGCCACCGAGGTCATGGCTTTGGCCGACCGGTTGAACATCGCCGTCGCCGAAGTCGATCGCCGCGCACGTGAAGCTCTCGAAGAAATGGTTGCCACCCAGAGTCGCCAAGCCATCGCGGTGTGGGATCGCCTGGGCCGCTACTTCGCTCGCGCCTACAAGCTGGACGTGGACACGAGCCGCTTCGAGGAACTCCGTGAGCTGAACAAGGAACACTCACTGGTCTTCCTCCCCAGTCACCGTTCGTACCTCGATCCCCTCGTCCTGCGTCCGGCGTTGATCGCGAACGGCTTGCCGCTCAATCACGTCATGGGCGGCCTCAACATCAGTTTCTGGCCCATGGGCTCGATCCTCAAGCGCAGCGGCACCGTCTTCATTCGTCGAAGCATCGGCAACGACGAGGTCTACAAGTGGTCGATGCACGAGTACATGCGCTATCTGCTGACCAAGCGCTTCAATCTGGAGTGGTACATCGAAGGTGGACGCGGACGTACCGGGAAACTACGCCCGCCGCGCTTCGGTCTCCTGACCTACCTGACCAAGGCATTTCAGGTCAGCGGAGCGTCCGACGTGTACCTCGTCCCGGTTGCGCTGAGCTACGACCAACTCTACGAGGTCGGGGCCATGGCTGCCGAGGCGCTCGGCGCCGAGAAGACACCGGAAGGCCTGCGCTGGATGGTGGGTTACGTACGCGCCCAGGGAAAACGCAACGGTGTCGCGCACGTGACCATCGGCCGGCCGCTCTCACTCGCGGACGCACTCAGCCAGGAAACCGATCAGCGCCTCGCCATTCAGAAGGCCGGCATCGAGGTGTGTCACCGCATCAACGAGGTCACCCCGGTGACCGTGTCTTCACTGGCGATGTTGGCGTTCCTCGGAATCGAAGACCGGGCGTTGACAGTTCGTGAACTCACCGCGATTCTCACGCCGCTGTTCGGCTACATCACCGCGCGAAATCTTCCGATCGCCGGCGACGTCGAACTGTCCGATCCGCGTGTCATCGAGAAGGCATTGCAGACACACGTCGATTCCGGGGTGCTCGAGCGCTTCGATCGGGGCGGCGAGCAGGTCTTCTACCTCGGCAAGGACCAGCATCTTGTCGCTGCCTTCTACCGCAACAACACGATTCACTTTCTTGTCGTGCGTGCCATCACCGAACTCGTACTTCAGGCAGCCGTCGAAGAGCGGTTCGAGGACCCCATCGGGGACGGGTGGGCAGAGGCCAAGCGCATCCGAGATTTGTTGAAATTCGAGTTCTTCTTCAGTGACCGGGACACGTTCGAGCAGGAGATGCGGACCGAGCTGACGCTGATCGACCCCGAGTGGGAAACCGTCATGGCCGACGACAAACGAACCGAGCACATGATCGAGACGGTTCGCCCGTACCTCGCGCACCGCGTGCTCCAACCGTTCCTCGAGGCGTACCAGGTTGTCGCCGATCAGCTTGTGCTCGCGCCGATTTCGACATCGTTCGACGAAAAGTCGTTCATCAGCAACTGCATCGACGTCGCACATCAGCGTCGACTGCGGCAGCAGATCGCCAGCAACGAATCCGTCTCCGGTGAGTTGTTCGCCACCGCACTGAATTTGGCGCGCAACCGTAACTTGATCGAAGTCGACGACGACGGAGTCCGGGCCCGGCGCCTGGCATTCGCTGCCGAGATCAAGGTTCAGGTCGAGCGCCTGCGTCACCTTCGCGCACTCGCGCATGCACGACTCGATCAGGTGGCGATGCCGGTACCGGACGCCGCTGCGGTAGTGACCATTCCAGAAGCAAACCGAGCGCCCGCCGCGAACGAGGAAGTAGGACTGTGACCGGACTCGAGCGTCTGCACTCCGCCATCGAAGCCGCCCCGCCCGGGCCCGGAACGATCGCCGCCTTCGACCTCGACGGCACCTTGATCAGCGGGTACTCGGCCAGCGTTGTGTACCGAGACCGCCTGCGACGCTTGGATATCAGCGTCGGCGAACTCTTGCGCACCACCGGTGCCGCGATCGACACCCAATTCCGCGGTGCTGACGTCGGAGCACTCATGGACATCGGCGTTCGAGCCTTGGGCGGCCGTACCGTCGAGGAACTGAACGACTGGGGCCGACGGCTGTTCAAGCAGGAAATCGCCGCGATGATCTACCCGGAAGCCCGCGGGCTACTGGCGGCACACCGGCGAGCCGGCCACACGATCGTGATGGCTACGTCGGCGACTCCGTTCCAGGCCAAGTACGTCGCCGAAGATCTCGACATCGAAGACGTGCTGTGCACCGAGCCCGAAGTCGTCGACGGCATGCTCACCGGCGAACTGTCTTCGCCCGCACTGTGGGGGCCGGCCAAGGCCAATGCCCTTGCAGGCTATGCCGAGAAGATGGGCGCCGATCTGAAGAACGCGTTTGCGTACTCCAACGGTGTCGAAGACGTCTTCATGCTCGAGGCCGTCGGGCGACCTGTCGCGTTGAATCCCGATCGTGGTCTGGCCAAGATCGCGTTGCGCAATCACTGGCCTTCGGTCAGCCTGCGTAAACCGCAACGAGGCGCAACACCGATCTCCACGATCCGAACGGCGACGGCCATGGGCGCGCTTGCTGCCACCGCCGCCCTCGGTGCGTCGGCAGGCATTGTCACCGGGAACCGTCAACTGGGTGCGAACCTGGTCGGCACGTACGGCCCCGACATCTCGCTCTCACTGCTGGGCATCGACGTCGAGATCGACGGCGAGCACAACGTGTGGGATCACCGCCCGGCGGTGTTCATGTTCAACCATCAGAGTTCCCTGGACATGTTGGTCCTGGGCACCGTGATCAAGCGTGACGTGACCGGCGTCGCGAAGAAGGAAGCGGCAAGCGATCCGCGGTTCATGCCCGTCGGTGCACTGCTCGACGTCGCCTACATCGACCGCACCGACACCACGAAGGCGAAGGCTGCACTGCAACCGGCAGTAGACAAGCTGAAGAATGGTGTCTCGATAGTCATAGCTCCGGAGGGCACCCGTTCTCCGACGCCACGTCTGGGCCCTTTCAAGAAGGGTGGATTCCACTTGGCGATCCAAGCCGGTGTGCCGATCGTGCCCGTGGTGATTCACAACGCGGGTGAACGGATGTGGCGCAATTCGCTTGTCGCCCATCCAGGCCCGGTCTATGTCTCGGTGCTCGATCCCATCTCGACCGAAGGCTGGGAGACCAAAGACCTCGACGCACACGTCGAGAAGGTGCGCGCGCAGTTCGAAGCTGCGCTACTTGCCGGCCACCGCTGAGCGTGCCAGGTGCTCGCGTGCAAACGCGAGCGCCTGCGCCAGCATCGACGACCGCTCCCGCCGGGTGCGCGCGTTCTGCGTGTTGATCTCGATGACTGCCTGGCCGCTGAATTCGCTCGCAGCCAATTGCTGACACAACTCCGCGCACGGCTGTGAGCCATGCCCCGGAATCAGGTGCTCGTCCATCGACGCCCCGCGACCGTCGGCCAGGTGCAGGTGCTCGAGCCCCTTGCCCATGCGGGAGGCCAACTCCAGGGCATCCATGCCCGCCGTTGCGGTGTGCGACAGGTCGAGTGTGTAGTGAGCATGATCGGAATCGGTCGGGTCGTACGACGGACTGAACGCGGACAACGCTGCCCCTGGACCGCCACGTTTACGCAGACGCTCCGCGGACTTGTCCTTGCCGCCGAAGAAGCTGTCGGCGCGCATGGGGAACATGTTCTCCACCGCCACCACGACGCTGCTCTTCGATTCGAGTTCGACAACCTGTTCCGCGAAGCCTTCGGCGTACTTGCGCTGCCACCGGAACGGCGGGTGGACGACCACCGTCGTCGCTCCCAAGGTTTCGGCGGTGCGCACCGAACGCTCGAGCTTCTCGACCGGATCGGAACCCCACACGCGCTGCGAAATCAGCAGACACGGCGCATGCACGGCCTGCACCGGAATGGCGTACTTGCGAACGAGGGCAGCAACAGCACCGATGTCCTGACTCACGGATTCGGCCCACACCATCAGTTCGACGCCGTCGTATCCGAGATCAGCGGCGTAGCGAAATGCTGCTTCCGTGTTCTCCGGATATACCGAAGCCGTCGACAGGCCGACGGCTATCGGCCGACGAACCATGCGCTGCGATCCCCCGATCATCGTCCGATCAACCCGAGGTCAACAAGAACGCCAGTGGACCGAGCGTCACGATCATGCCGACGACCACCGCGATCACGAAACTCGTGATGTCGTCTGTCTTGCGCAGAACCCGCACGACGGCAACCAAGCCGACGATCACGATCAGCGCGAGCACCAACGCCACCCATGGCAGCATGTCCCACAGCTTCTCGAAGCCCTTGAACATCGCGCCGCCGACGATCAGTGCAACAACCACCTGACCGGCAAGCACTGCCCATTCACGGATCGAGTTACGCTCGCCTGCCTCTTCCGCTGCCGGTTCGGCTTCGACATCGGACTCCGCGGCGGCACTGGTCTTTTTTGCACCGTCATCGACAGCCGGCGCCTTGACCAGATCGACCACGGCGGTGGATTCGGCCTCGCCGGCATCCGCGTCTGCAATCTTGTCGATCAGTTCGGTGCTCTCTTCCGGCGCGGCCGGAGCGGGAGCGGTCTGTGCAGGTGCCTTGGCGACGGGAGTGGGGACACGCGGCGGCAGGATCGGCGGACGCAACGACGGCGACTGCGTTGCGGCGCGCTCCTGACGCATCAGGTCGCCCGCCAGGGTCTGACCCGACAGCAGGGCTGGTTCCTGCGTTACCTGCGTCGGTGACGAGGAGTTGAGCGGTGCCCGGCTCACCCACTGCCCGGGCGAGGACTTCGAGGTCTGTCCCGGCGAACGTGTGGAAGTCGGCTTCGGAGTGGTGACCGGCGGCGCAGCAACCGGCTTCGACTCACCCTTGGGTGCCTGCGGCTCGTCATCGTCATCGTCGTCGTCGAACGAGACGGCGAAGGCTGCGGTGCGATCGGCGGGAACCTTCGGTGCCGGTTCGACTGACTTGGCGGTTTCCGCGACAGCCTCGGCCGGCGCTGAAGGTGCAGAGTTCTCCGGCGCAGCGGTTTCCGGCGCAGCGGCTTCAGGCTGGGCTGCTGGTTCGTCGGACTCGGGCTCGGCGGCCGCGCGCGATCCCGACTGGCGAACGATCGGGATCTCACCCGTCAGTTCGGCGACGGAGATGCCACCGGCTACGCCGCGCCGGCGTCGTCCACCTCGGGATTCGACGCTCTGACCGTTCCGCTTGAGCAGTTCCGCTACGGAAATCTGCTGACTGTCCTCGGTCATCAAGCACTCACCACCAATTCACCGCCCATTTCTGTGTCGAGCTTTCGCAGAATCAGACCCTCACGCAGTGCCCAGGGACAAATTTCCAGTTCGTCCACTCCGAGCGCCCGCATGGTTGCCTCTGCGATGAGCGCGCCGGCCACAATCTGCTGTGACCGATCCGAGCTCACTCCTTCCAATTCTGCACGGTCCGCTGCCGTCATCCTGGATATGAAGGCTATGAGTTGCCTGAGTCCGCTGGAAGTCAGGGTCCGTTTTGCCCGGGGGCCTGCGGCAGAAGGGGCCGCGCCGGTGAGCCGAGCCAACGATCGGAAGGTCTTCGAAGTCCCGACCGTGCGGTCCCAGTCGCCGGCGGCGCGCAGTTCCTTGGCTGGTCCGACCAACTCCGCGTCCAGCCAGTCGCGCAATACAGCGACCCGGCGCTTGCCCGGCGGATCAGCCTGTAGCCAGTCGCGCGTCAACCGTCCGGCACCGAGTTGCAGTGAGAAGGCGACGTCCGGATCCTCGTCACCACCTGCGGTGAGTTCGAGCGAGCCGCCGCCGATGTCCAGGTTCAGGATGCGTCCGGCGCTCCAGCCGTACCAGCGGCGCACGGCCAGAAAGGTCAAGCGGGCTTCGTCGACCCCGGACAGAACCTCGAGGTTGACTCCGGTCTCGGCGCGGACGCGGGCGAGTACGGCTTCGGAATTGTTGGCGTCACGGACCGCGGAAGTGGCAAAAGCCATCATTTCCTCGCACCCGGACGTCTTGGCGATACCGGCGAATTCGGAAACCGTCGAGACCAACCGATCGGCTCCTGACGTGGTGATATCGCCGCGGTCGTCAGTGTTTTCTGCCAGCCTCAACGTGGACTTGGTCGAGCTCATGGGTGTTGGGTGGCCGCCCCGATGGGCGTCCACAACCAATAGATGGACGGTATTGCTTCCGACGTCGAGTACCCCTAGTCGCACATCGCCACGTTACTGGGTCTACGGTCGGCCCTTGTGACAGCAGGTAACCCAGACCGGTCCCACAAGATGACTCCGAGCCCCGAGGTCGATCTCGATTTCCCGCGCGAATGGGTCGAATTTGTCGATCCGGATAACTCCGAACACCTCATTTCCGCTGATATGACGTGGTTGCTCTCGCATTGGACCTGCGTGTTCGGCACGCCGGCGTGTCAGGGCATCATCGGAGACCGCCCGGACGACGGTTGCTGCTCGCACGGCGCTTTCCTCTCCGATCAGGAAGATCAGGACAAGCTCGATGCGTCAGTGAAAATGCTCACAGCCGAAGACTGGCAGTTCATGGAAAAGGGTCTCGGCAAGAAGGGCTACGTCGAAGAAGACGACCTCGAGGACGAGCCCGCGCTGCGCACCCGCCGCTACAAAGGAGCGTGCATCTTCCTCAACCGGCCGGGTTTTGCCGGAGGCGAGGGCTGCGCTCTGCATTCCATGGCGCTCAAGAAGGGCATCGAGCCGCTCGAGGTGAAGCCGGACGTGTGCTGGCAGCTACCGATCCGCCGCACCCAGGACTGGGTCGACCGGCCGGACGGCGTCCAGATCCTCAAGACCACGATCACCGAGTACGACCGCCGCGGCTGGGGTGAGGGCGGCGACGACCTCGCCTGGTACTGCTCCGGCTCCCCCGACGCTCATGTCGGGGAGCGGCAGGTCTGGCAGTCCTACGGGCCCGAGTTGACGGAGCTTCTCGGAAAGCGCGCGTACGACGAGCTGGCTCGCCTCTGCAGACGTCGCGCGGGCCTCGGCCTCATCGCAGTCCATCCGGCGACCACGATCGCTCAGAACAAAGCTCAGGGCTGACTCCGCCTGAACAAAAAGAATTCAGCCGCTCACACGATCGTGTGAGCGGCTGAATTCTTCTCGACATTTCTTCTCGACGAGGTTCGATCACGCTTCGAGCTTGTAACCCAATCCACGGACCGTGACCAGATGTTCCGGCTTGGCCGGATCCGATTCGATCTTCGAACGCAACCGCTTCACGTGTACGTCAAGGGTTTTGGTGTCACCGACGTAGTCGGCGCCCCAGACGCGGTCGATCAACTGTCCGCGGGTCAGCACCCGACCGGAGTTGCGGAGCAGGTACTCGAGGAGGTCGAACTCCTTGAGCGGCAACGTCACCGGGTTACCCGCGACCTGCACGACGTGGCGCTCGACGTCCATCCGTACCGGTCCGGCCTCGAGCACCCCGTTGTCGGAGACGAGGTCCGCCTCGTTCTCCACCCCGCGGCGCAGCACCGCACGGATGCGAGCGATCAGCTCACGCGCCGAATACGGTTTGGTCACATAGTCGTCCGCACCGAGTTCCAGTCCGACGACCTTGTCGATCTCACTGTCACGCGCCGTCACCATGATGACGGGGACGCCGGAGCGCGACCGCAGCGCCTTGCAGACGTCCGTGCCACTCATGCCGGGCAGCATGAGGTCGAGCAGGACGATGTCCGCTCCGGAGCGATCGAATTCCGCCAACGCCGACGGTCCGTCGTTGACGATGGTGGTCTCGAAGCCTTCCTTGCGGAGCAGGAACGCCAGCGGGTCCGCCAAGGACTCCTCGTCCTCCACGATCAGCACACTCGTCATCGTTTGGCCTCCATGCCGTTTTCTCTACTGCCTTGTTCTCGTCTGCCGATCCGCGTGGAACCGGCGGTTCCCGCGTCGTCAGAGTCGATGTCGTCGTCCGACTCCACGTGTGCCGGTATCTGCAACGTGAAGGTAGACCCTGTACCCGGTTTGCTCCACAGTTCGATGGAGCCGTTGTGATTGGCCGCGACGTGTTTGACGATCGCCAGCCCCAGACCGGTTCCACCGGTCTGCCGTGACCGCGCCTTGTCCACGCGGAAGAATCTCTCGAACACTCGCTCCTGGTCCGCTTTCGCGATGCCTTCTCCTCGGTCGGTGACTGCGATCGCGACATTGTCGCCGCGTACCGACCGACTGACGGAAACCGGAGAACCCTTGGGCGAGTATGCAATAGCGTTCTCGATGAGGTTGGACAATGCCGTGACGAGGAGAGTCTGATCCCCGAGTACTTCCAGCCCACTCGGATGGTCGGTGGTGACCGTGATCCCGGCGGCCTCGGCCGACAGATTTGACCTCGACAGTGCTTCGGACACCACGGTGTCGACGTCGACCACGTCGAGATCCGGCAGCTTCTCGGCACCTTGCAGACGCGAGAGTGCGATCAACTCGGTGACCATCTTGCCCAGACGAATCGACTCACCGAGCACCCGTTCGCCGAAGTGGCGCACCGATTCCGGGTCGTCAGCGGACTCGAGCAGCGCCTCCGCGAGCAGGCTCATCGCACCGACCGGCGTCTTGAGTTCGTGGCTGACGTTCGCGACGAAATCGCGTCGGGTCGCCTCCATGCGGACCTGCTCGGAATCGTCGTCGGCGAACAGGACCACGAAGTTGCGATCGTCCTTGCTGAGCAACCGGGCCGTGCCACGTACCGCGATCTTGTCGCGGCCCCGCTGAGCGGTCTGCGCCGTCAGATCGACCTCGACGGGTTGACCCGTCCGCAGAACTTCCTGAGCAGCCCGCCAAGCTCGCTCGTCGACCAGACGATTCTTGACGAGACCGAGTTCCTCGGCGCGAGGATTGAAGAGCACGACGTCGTGAAAACCGTCGACGACGGCGATACCGCTTTCCGAAGCCAACACGATGAGGTCGAGAACCTGGGACATCGTGAGCCCGGTCTGTTCGTCCGAGCGCTGACTCTGGCGCGACGACAGCCTGGGTACCAGCACCCCGCCGACGAGGTAGCCGACCAAGCCGGCGACCACGACCAGCAGCACTGCAATCACGACACTCACGGCGCAATCGTACGTTCGCGCGAAGAGTCGGTTACGGCGGGTTCGGACGTTCCCACCCGTGTAATCCGCCAGGTGGACGGCGTTGGTTCGTCGTTCATCTGCTGTTGGCCGAGGCCCCCCGAAATCACTGTTCGGGGGGCCTCGACGCACATCATCGGGTTGCTACTTTCCGCCCTGATTCGCCACCGCGGCGGCGCCGGCAGCTGCGGCCTCCGGATCCAGGTAGGTGCCGCCGGGATTGAGCGGCTTCAGGTTCTCGTCGAGGTCGTAACGCAGCGGGATTCCGGTCGGGATGTTCAGGCCCGCGATGTCCTCGTCCGAGATGCCGTCGAGGTGCTTGACCAACGCACGCAGCGAGTTGCCGTGCGCGGTGACCAGCACGTTCCGACCGGCGAGCAGCTCCTGGGAGATGGTGTCCTCCCAGTACGGGATCAGACGCTTGACGACGTCGAGCAGGCACTCGGTCAAGGGAACCTCGTCGAGGTTCGCGTACCGGGGATCGGTGTCCTGGCTGTACTCGCTGCCGGCTTCGATGGCGGGCGGCGGGGTGTCGTAGCTACGACGCCAGAGCATGAACTGCTCGTTTCCGTACTCTTCCTTGGTCTGCGCCTTGTTCTTGCCCTGCAGAGCGCCGTAGTGACGCTCGTTGAGGCGCCAGTCGCGGACCACGGGGATCCAGTGGCGATCGGCGGCATCGAGCGCGAGGTTTGCGGTGCTGATCGCGCGGCGCAGCAGAGACGTGTAGAGAACGTCGGGCAACAGGTTGTGCTCGGCGAGCAGTTCGCCGGCGCGCTTGCCCTCGGCCATGCCCTTGTCTGTCAGGTGTACGTCCACCCAGCCGGTGAACAGATTGAGTGCATTCCATTCGCTCTCGCCGTGGCGGAGCAGGACCAGGGTTCCGATACTCATGGCGTTCATCCTGGCACGAGTACCGGAACCCTTCTTGATCAACCCTGTCCGGAAATCAGCTCGGGGCTACTTCCGCAGTTCGCAGATCCTTGCGGAGGATCTTTCCGGCCGCGGATTTCGGCACGGTGCTGATGAACGAAACCTGGCGAACCTTCTTGTGCGGCGAGACGCGCTCGGCGACGAACGAGATCACGTCGTCTTCGGTCAACTCGGCGCCGTCCTGGAGCACGACGAATGCCTTCGGGACCTCTTCGCCCTCGGCGTCGAGCACACCGATCACTGCGGCGTCGGCGATCTGCGGATGGGTCAGCAGCAAGGCCTCGAGTTCCGCCGGGGGAACCTGGTAGCCCTTGTACTTGATCAGTTCCTTGAGGCGGTCGACGATCTTGACGACGCCGTCGCCGTCGACGGTCGCGATGTCACCGGTGTGCAGGTAACCGTCGTCGTCGAGGGTGTCCTTGGTGGCCTGGTCGTTGCCGAGGTAGCCGAGCATGATGTTCGGGCCCTTGCACCACAGTTCGCCGGGCTCGCTGACGCCGTCCGAGCCGAGAGCCGGGTACGCGACCTCTTCGCCCGTTCCGGGGTCGACGAGCTTGCATTCCATGTTGGCGATGGTCGGACCGCACGTGTCGAGGGCGATGTCGTCACGATCGAACGGGATCGCGTGCGAGACCGGGCTCATCTCGGACATGCCGTAGCCCTGGCGGACGTGGCAGTTCAACCGGTCGGCGACGGCCTTGCCGAGCGCCGCGTCGAGCGGGGCCGCACCGGAGAAGATGGTGTGCACGCTCGAGAGGTCGTACTGATCGACGAGCGGGTGCTTTGCCAGCGCGACGGCAACGGGCGGTGCGACGAAGATGTACGTCGACTTCTGCTCGGCGACGATCCGCAGGAACTCGACGAGATCGAACTTCGGCATCGTGATGAGGCTCGCGCGGCGGTAGAGCGCAGCGTTGAGCAGGACCGTCATGCCGTAGATGTGGAAGAACGGTAGGACCGCGAGGATCTTGTCGTCGGTCTCGATGCCCATCCGCGGAATGATCTGGCAGACGTTGGCCACGAGGTTGCGATGAGTGAGCATGACCCCCTTGGGTCGGCCGGTGGTGCCCGAGGAGTACGGCAGCACCGCGAGCTGGGTGGCCGGATCGAAGGAGACCTCGGGCGCCGCTGCACCCTCGCCGAGCAGATCACGCAGCGAGAGGTGGCCTTCGGCCCCGTCGAGCACGAACACGTTCTCGGCCGGGATACCGACCAGGTCAGCAGCTGCCTTTGCCTGCGGCAGGAGCGGCGAGACGGTGAAGAGGAACTTGGCCTTGGAATCGGTGAGCTGCTTGGCGATGTCCTCGGCGGTGTAGAGCGCGTTGATCGTGGTCGCGACGCCGCCGGCACGAAGGATGCCGTGGAAGACGGAACCGAAGGCCGGGACGTTGGGCGAATGCAGCCCGACCACGTCGCCGACGGCGAGTCCGCGCGCTGCGAGTGCGCCTGCAACGCCGTTGATCTGTGCGATCAGCGAAGCGTATGTGGTGACTGCGCCCGAACTGCCCTCGACGAAGGCCGTCTTGTCGAGGTCTGCGGGGTCGGTGTTTCCGAACAGGAAGTCGTAGACGCTGAGGTTGGGGATTTCAACGTCGGGGAACGGACTCTTGAAGCTCACTGTGCTCCTCGAAAAGTTGCGCGGCGGGGTGGTGTGACCAACTTACTGTGACTCACGGGAACAGTATTATTCCGTGACGACAGTCACAAGTAAAGGCCACTTTACGTGACACATCCGCGATGTGTCTCACCCCGCTCGATCAGCTCTGCGCGGGCTCTTCCTCGATGAGGTGCTTGAACGGTTCGAGATTCGCCAGCGACTCACCTCGCGACACCCGCCACGCCCACTCACGCTTGATGGACGAGGAGAAGCCGAGTTCGAGGATGACGTTGAAATCGCCGTCGGCGGCTTCGAGAACCTGACCGAGCACTCGGTCGAGTTCATCGCCGGTCACGGCATGCTCCGCGATCTTGCCGACCAGGTAGATGTCCCCGACCTTGTCGAGTGTGTACGCCACCCCGTACAGACGGCGGTTGCGCTTGAGCAGGAACTTGTAGACGCCTTCGAAGTTCTCGTCCACCTTGCGGCACACGAAGGCCTCGACCCGCACACCGTGATTGCCGACGGTGAGCAGAGTCGACGTCTTGAGTTTGTGTTCACCGGGAAGTTCGACGATGAAATGCGCGTCGTCTTTTCTGGTGAAGTCGAGTTCACGCTCGGTGAGGGCCTGCTCGATGGTGTCCGAAATGCTGCTCATGTACGCACTCCCCCGGTCCGGCGCAGACGCCACAGACCCCGCGCACGGCGGGGCGAGAAGTCGCTGGGACCGGTTCCGTTGTTGTAGTTGACTGCGGCTTTGCGATAGCTCTCGAGCAAACCGTCCGCGGTGTGTTCCCACGAGAAATTTTCGGCGTGACGCGGTGCCTGCGCGGCGAGTTCGGCCAAGCGCGTCGGTGCTGTCACCAAAGATTCGAGGGCGCCGGCCCAGTCTTCGGTGCGGTGTCCTTGAACCAGCAGGCCTGTCTCCCCGTTGCGTACGGCTACTCCCAGTCCGCCGACGTCGGCGGCGATCACGGGAGTTCCGCAGGCTTGAGCTTCGATGGCGACCAATCCGAAGGACTCCGAATAGCTCGGCACCGCAACCAGATCCGAGGCACGGTAGACATCGGCGAGACGCTCAGGAGCCTGCGGCGGCAAGAACGTCACCTGCGCTGTGATGCCGAGTGAGCGTGCCAGTTCGATCAGCACGTCCGGCCGCGCGAGGCCAGTTCCGGACGGCCCGCCGACGACGAGGATGCGCAACGGCAACTCGGGGCGACGGCTGATCACTTCGGCGGCAGCACGCAGCAGAACGTCCGGCGCTTTCAGAGGTTGGATCCGGCCGACGAAAGTCACGACGACCTCGCCCGGGTCCAACCCCAACGACGCGCGGGCGGAATCGCGATCGCCCGGTCGGTAGCGGGTGAGATCGGCGCCGGGAGCCACGACGTCGATACGCGTGGGATCTGCGCCGTACAACTCGTGCAGCGCCTTGGCTTCGTCGGTGGTGTTGGCGACCAGGCGATCGGACTCGGCGACTACTTGCTGCTCGCCGATCTGACGTGCTGCCGGCTCCGGGGTGTCTCCCTCGGCAAGCGAAAGATTCTTCACCGCCGCGAGGGTGTGGGCGGTGTGTACGAGGGGCACGCCCCAGCGGTCGCGGGCCAGCCAGCCGACCTGACCGGACAACCAGTAGTGCGAGTGAATCAGGCTGTAGTACCCGGGCTCGTGGCGCGCTTCCTCCCGCAGAACTCCTGCGACGAAGGCACACAGTTGAGTCGGCAGATCCGCCTTGTCCAGCCCTTCGAAGGGACCAGCAGCAATGTTCCGAACCCGCACTCCGGGAGCGGCGTCCACCACGGGTGCGTCGGCCGAGGACGTCGCGCGGGTGAATATCTCCACCTCGACGCCACGTTTGGCGAGCTGAATGGCGGATTGCAGAACGTAGACGTTCATCCCACCCGCGTCACCGGTGCCGGGTTGTGCCAATGGCGAGGTGTGGACCGAGAGAACGGCCACCCGGCGAGGGCGCGAAATGTGCATGGGCGTCACGACTCCATACTGCCCCCTCACCGGGCGCGAACTCTAACCGAGGCTCGAGATGAAGGTTCGCACTTCGGACACGAATCGTGTCGGATCCTCCACGAACGGGCCGTGATTGCAGCCTTCCCAGTACGACGCCTGGGACTTGGGAATCAGTTCCTCGGCGTGCTTACCTGCGCTCACGTCGACGACGGAGTCGTCGGTTCCGTGCAGAACGAGGACCGGGATGTCCAGGTTGCGAAGCAACTCGTCGTGACCGACAGCACGGTTGAACAGTGCTGCGCGCACCCGCGGACGCGTCGAGAGGCTGTACCCGAACAAGGCCTGCGACGCTGCACCCTTGCCCTCGGGTGGGCCGGTGAGAGCATTGCCGAAAGCGCCGAGTGCACGGATCGCCTCGCGGGGATCTTCGGACATCGCGCCGGGAACTGCGCTACGCATCGCCGAGCCGACCTTGCCACCTTTTTCGCCGCGCCCGATGCTGGTGATCGCCCCGACCAGAACCGCGCCCGCCACCGCGCCGGTGCCGTGCGCTGCCAGGTAATCGCAGATCACCAGACCGCCGTACGACCAGCCGAGCAGGATCGCGTTCTCGGTGACGCCTTCGGCCGCAAGAACAGCCGCGACGTCGCCGGCCCAGTTCGCGGAATCGTCGTATCCGGATTCGGGCGCATCTGAGTAACCGTGGCCGCGCAGATCGACGGCGATCAGCCGATAGTCCGCGGCCAGGTCCGCGAGGACCTGCTCGCCCCAGCACTGCGAGGACTGAGCCCAGCCGTGCAGCAACACCAGCGGGGTCCCCGCCGAATTTCCGGTTACTCGATAGACGATGGACGTGCCGTCGACGCTGACGGCTTCACGAATAGACATGCCGTCACGATAGAGGCTGCGACTGCGGCGCCGACGGCGAGCATGTAGGCCGACGGGACGCCGTAGCGATCGATCAGCTGTCCGGCCAGCGCAGACCCGAGCGCCACGCCGACGCCGAGGCCGGTAACCGTCAGGGTCATTCCCTCGGTGAGCTTTTCCGGTGGGACGATCTGTTCGACCAGGGCTGTCGCGATGATGAGCGTCGGTGCGATGGTCGCGCCCGCCAGCACGTAGGCACCCGCAAGTGCGGCCACGTTTCCGACCAACAGAAGCGGGACGCTGAGAACGGCGACCGCCGAGGACGCGATCATCAACTGCCCGCGCAGCGATCGCGCCGGGTGCATCGACCCGAAGATCAGTCCCGCGATTCCCGAACCGCCGGCGAACAGCGCGAGGACCAGCGTCGCCGACCCCGGCGAATTCTGTTCCTTGGTGAACGCGATGGCGCCGACGTCGATGACGCCGAAGATCGTTCCGAGCATCACCATGATCACGATGACGATCCACATCACGTGGTTACCGAGAACCGATCGTCCGCGGCCGGGTCGACGCGGATGCACCTTCGGTTCGGTTCCGCGCTGTATGACCAGCAGCAGGGTTCCGGTGACCAGCAGGATCAACCCTGCCAGTGGTCCAGCCTCGGGGAAGAGCCCGATGCTCAGACCTACCGATATGACCGGGCCCGCCACGAAGCAGAGCTCGTCCACCACCGATTCGAAGGCGAAGGCGGTGCGCAGCTGAGGTTTTCCGACATAGATCGCCACCCACCTGGCGCGAATCATCGCGCCGATCGTCGGAGTGGCGCCGCCGGGGACGACCAGAACGAACAGCAGCCAGTCGGGAGCTTCCATCCGGACTGCGAGCAGGAGCGCCCCGATCGCGGTGACGCTCACGGCTGCGGCAATCGGCAGGACCGCTCGCTGTCCGAAGCGGTCGACCGCACGCGAGACCGCGGGCGCGATGATCGCCGACGAGAGCGCAAAAACCGCGGCGAGCGCGCCGGCGAGCGCGTAGTCACCACGAAGTTGCGAGATCATCGTCACGATTCCGATACCGATCATGGCGATCGGCAGCCTTGCGACAAATCCGGCGGCCGAGAAGGCGACCGATCCGGGGGCGGCAAAGATCTCGCGGTAGGCGCTCAGCAGGCCTTTGTTGGTGGATTCGCTCATGTCAGCTTCTCGTGCACTGAACAAGGTTCACAGAGCCGAGGCCGACTCGACAAATCGTTTTCACTGTGCGCTCGGGTTGACCTGTCGGTAACTTGCCTTACGATTGCGCGAATGAGTGTCCTGGTGTGTTTCCACGCCCATCCCGATGACGAAGTTTTCACTACGGGCGGCGTGATGAGAATGGCCGCCGACGCAGGTCACCGCGTCGTAGTCGTCACCGCTACCGACGGTGCTCTCGGTGAATTCCCCGACGGACTGTTGGACGAATACGAGACGTTGGCTCAGCGCCGCAGCCGTGAGCTCGAGGCGTCCACCGACGCGTTGGGTGCCAGTCGCGTCGTGTCCCTGCACTACCCGGATTCGGGGATGGTGGGTACGCCCGAGAACGAGAATCCGGAAGCGTTCTGCAACGTCGACGTCGAGAAGGCCGCCGAGCGTCTGGCCGAGGTTCTTCGTGAAGAGAACGCCGATGTCCTGACCATCTACGACCCCAACGGCGGATACGGCCACCCGGATCACATCCAGGTCCACCACGTCGGCGTTCGTGCTGCAGAACTCGCGGGCACGCCGTTCGTCTACGAGGCGTCCACCAACCGCGATCACATGAAGATGCTGATGCAGGCCAACCCCGAGTGGACCGAGGAGGCGCAGCCGCCGGACATCGAATCGTTCGGGCTTCCGGCTGACCAACTCACCACCGCGGTCGACGTCAGTTCGGTGATCTCGTCCAAGCGCGCGGCCATGTACGCGCACGCAACGCAGGTCGGCGATTTCGGCCCGTTCCTCGAAATGCCGACGGAGCAGCTCGCCGCGGCATTCGGCACCGAGTGGTTCCGTCGTCGCAACGCGCCGGAAGGGCTGTCGGAAACCGCCCTGCCCCTGTGAGTCACCGCCCTCGATAAACCGAAGTCCCGACGGAGGTTTCGGCGGCTCGTTAACATCGGTAGGCATGGACCTCGAACAACTTGTCGCGAGCATGCCTTTTGCAGTTCACACCGGAATTCAGTTGGACAGCGCGGCACCCGAACAGGTTGTCGGCCATCTGGATTGGGACAGCCACCGCACCACCGCCGGCAACGGAATGCACGGCGGCGCCTTGATGACGCTGGCAGACAGCGTCGGCGCCGTCTGTGCATTCCTCAATCTGCCGTCCGGCGCAAGTACGTCCACCACCAGTTCGTCGACCGTCTTCACTCGCGGCGTGCGCAAGGGCACGGTCACCGCCACCGCCCGGCCACTGCACGCGGGGCGCAGCACCGTCGCGGTGGTGACCGAGATCCGCGACGACGAGGGCCGCCTCGTCGCTCAGGTCACCGCATCACAGGCAGTACTGGGACCGTGAAGCTTCCCGCGTACCGCGCTTCGGGTGCCACCCTGCCGTACGGCAATCTGCTTGCCTCCCATGACGTTGCGATGGAGGGTTACTTCTGGCGATTCACGATGCCAGACAGCGGGCGGGTGGTGATCGCGCTCGCCGGAATCAACAAGGCCGACGGCGGCAGCTGGTCGACGCTCGGTCTCGCGGCACACCCAGGCGGATTCCTCCGCACTGCTGAGCATCCGAATGGATCGGCCGATCCCCGTATCCTGGGGGCCTACGCCGACAACGCTTTCCTCGGCAATGCCGATCGACTCCAGGTCGATTTCGGCGACAGTCATCTCGACGTGCGCATCAGTAGTCAGCGATTCTGGCCGCACCGCCGCTTCGGGGGATCGAGTTACTTCCAATCAATTCCCGCACTCAATCAGTACTGGCATCCGTGGCTGCTCGGCGGCCGGGTCGAGGGAAGCGCCGTCATCGACGGGCAGAGCTGGGATCTCACCGGAGCGCAGGTGTACGGCGAGAAGAACTGGGGAAAGGGAGGATTTCCGGAATCCTGGTGGTGGGGACAGGCACAGGGGTTCACCGATCCTCGAGCCTGCGTGGCGTTTGCCGGCGGACAGGTCAGCGCCGGACCTCTGCGCACCGAAGTCACCGCCGTCGTTGCCGCGCTACCGGACGGAACGGTATTGCGGCTGGGTAATCCACTGACGTCACAGGTGGAGACGACGGTGTCCGACGATCGCTGGACGCTTCGGGGTTACAGCCGGAAGTGGAGCGTCGACATCGACGGGACCGCACCCATCGCCGACGCACACATACTTCCTGTTCCGATACCTGCCGAGCGTCGAAACGTGCCAGGAGCGCTCGAGCATCTCGGTGGAACGATGTCGGTCATCGTCCGCCGGCGCGGCACCATCGTCTGGAAGGACAGGTCGAGGTTGGCTGCTCTCGAGCACGGCGGATTGGATCGGGCGCAGGCCGAACTCACTCGGCGGGAACAGCTCTCGCAAGATCGATGAGAGCGGAGGCCGCAGGATTCTTGCCGCCCGACGAACGCCAGACCAATTCCAGCCGAGATCGCGCCTCCGGTTCGAGATCGATCCGATGCAACTCCCCCACTGCCGACTCGGGAAGCACGGCCATTCCCAGCCCCTGCGCGGCCAATGAAACGATGATGCCGAGGTTGCTTGCCTCGAGCGCAACCGTCGGCGTGGTGCCGGCCGCGGCGCATGCGAAGTTCAGACACGTCCTGATACCGGTTCCCTCCGGCAGACAGATGACCGATCGCGTGGCGAGCTCGGCAAACGGTAGAGACGACACCTCGGCCAGCGGATGATCCGTTGCCACTCCGGCCACCAGTCGTTCGTCGGTGATCACCCTCGATTCGAGCCCTTCCGGCAACTCTCCCGCCACCCCGATGACGGCTATGTCGAAGGTTCCGTCCAACACTCCGGCAAGCAGACTGCGCGAATCGTCCTCGGCCAGCGAGATGTCCAGTCCGGGGTGTTTGTTGTGCAACCGACTGAGCAGATCTGTGAGGTCGGCGGAAGCGCAGGCGGTAACCATCCCGACCGAAACGGAACCGCGAACAAGTCCGTTCAGGGCATCGACAGCGTCGCGGGTGCTCTGAACGGAAGCGAGTGCAGCGTAGGCGTGCGGGAGGACAGCTCGCCCGGCGTCGGTCAGACAAACGGTTCGACCACTACGATCGAGCAATTCCTGCCCCAACTCACGTTCCAGCCGTTTGACCTGCGCACTCACACCCGGTTGGGCTACGTGAAGCCGCTCGGCGGCGCGAGTGAAGTTGGCTTCCTCCACTACCGTGACAAAGTATTCGAGCTGCCGAAGTTCCATAACTGTTGATTCTAGCTGCGAGACAAACTAGATCTTGGACTTATCACCGGTGCGGTAGAACGATGGAAGCATGACAACAACAGATGACGTTCAGAAGGCCGGAACCCCGGAAGACATCGCGAAGCTTTTTGTGCAGTTCGCCAACGCTGGTGACGCAGACGCCGTCGCCGCACTCTACGAGGAGGATGCGGTGATGGCCTTCCCGCCCGGATCACTCACCGTGGGCCGCCAAGCCATCCGCGAGGTGATCTCTCAGATGCTGGCAGCTGCACCGAGATTCACCGTCGAGGAAGCCCTACCAACGGTGATCAGCGACGACCTCGCCATGACCTCGACCAAACCTTCCGACGGAACCGGCGGACGCACACAGGTGGCGCGCCGCCAGCCCGACGGTTCGTGGTTGCGGGTGCTCGATCGACCGGAACTCTGACTGCCCTCTTCGCAGTCAGACGGCCGACGCACGCCGCATGGCCGCCGCCGGATCGGCGAACAGCGAGCTCAGTGACACGACCGTGGAAGCGTATTCCTGAACCCGATTGCCGAAACCGGTAATTCGAATGTCCTTACGCTCCAAGGAGGATGCCGTCGAGAAGGCCTCGGCGACATGGGGCACCCCGGCCGGATAGTCGGTGAATGCCTGACCACCCAGAATCACCCGATCCGGGTTGAACAGGTCACGCAGCATCGCCACTGTCCGGCCGAGGACGCGTGCTCGATCAACCAGAAGCTCGTGTGCCGGAATGGAACCCGACGACGCTGCCCGGTAGACGTCCGCGATCGTGACACGCTCGCTGCCCTGGATCACGGCGCCCGAAGACAAAGCCTGCGCGACTACGGCGCGGTCACTGATCGTCGCTTCAAGGCAACCCACGGCTCCGCAGGTGCACCGTGCGGACGAACCGGTGGGGAGGTGCGCGATCGAACCGGGTCCGCTGGACGGCGTGTGCACTCGCCCTTCGAAAGTGATTGCGATGCCGGCAGTTTCACGAGCATAGAAGTACAGGCCGGTAGTGCCCGGCGTCGGGGCTTCGGCACGGTCGGTGCTGAGCAGAAGTTCCGACGCAGCCATCGCCTCGACGTGGGCGGCTACCGATACAGGGAGATCCAAGCCGGCACCGATGATGGACCCGACCTTGGCGCCCTTCCATCCCAGACGCGGGTGATCGACGACTCCGGTCGCTGAATCGACGCGACCGCCGATGGCCACGCCGACCGCGAGCGGACGACGCTTGTGCCACCGCGAGGCAAAGGAATTGGCCGAGCGCGCAATGGTGGCAAGCGCGACAGCAGAATTGGTGGCAGGCGTCGGAATCTCGACGGCGCCGAGCACCTTTCCACGAATGTCGCTGGCAATGATGCTGGTGACGACGGCACCGATGTGGATGCCGACTGTCAGATAAGGCTCGTGGTTGACCTCGAACGGAACTCGCGGACGCCCGATTGCTCCGGAGGCCGTCAGGTCCGCGCGTTCGCGCAGGATCCCGAGGTCCAGCAGGCTCGTGACCTGCCGGTTCACGGTGGCGATGCTCAGTCCTGATGCCTTTGCCGCAGTGTCACGTGAGAGCGGCCCACGGGATCGAGCAATGCGCAACACAGTCGCGGACGGGCCGTCGGCGATGCGTAGTTCGGGCGCAACTATCTGGGTACGGGTCCGGGTTCCCGAGAGCGCGGTTCGCGATCGGATGTTCGGAATGGCGGAGATTGTGGGTGTCGACATGGCTGTCCCTTGCAGAAGGAGGAGAAGGCGCATATCTCTGTCGACCGAGAAATCAGCGTTTCCACTGGTCACACGAAGAAATAGACAGAAAAGGCGCAGAAATTAGCTGCAGAAAGAACGGCGGCGACAACACAGCTCTCGCGCCAGAGGCAGACGCGAACCAAGCGCAGCGGTCACATAGGTGACCCGCAAAGCGGCAGGCTGGTCGGTCGACATGGCTCCAAAAGTAGCAGCTTCACCGAGATTCACAAATCAGGTGCGGTAACGATCACACTGAACGCAACCCTGTCGGGGCGAAATCTCGCGTGTTTGGGTGGGCACACTCCCCACGAAAGGTGCACCATGTCTACAGCTTTCGCCAAGCCGACCCTCACGAATTCGGCATCAACGAACGGAGCGGCCGTTGACGCCGCTCGCGGCACTGTCACCACCCTCGGCGCGCATATCGGCGCCCGAATCGACGGAATCACTCTCGGCGGGCATCTCGACCCGGCGACGATTTCCCTCATCCGGCAAGCACTTCTCGAACACAAGGTGATCTTCTTTCGCGGGCAAGACCACCTCGACAACGATTCGCAGTACGAGTTCGCCCAACTGCTGGGTACCCCGACCACTGCCCACCCCACCGTGAAGTCGCACGGCGCAAAAGTTCTGCCCATCGACTCGGACCTGGGCAAGGCCAACAGCTGGCACACCGACGTCACCTTCGTCGACCGCATCCCCAAGGCTTCGATCCTGCGCGCGGTGCAGCTACCCGAATACGGCGGTTCCACGACGTGGGCGTCAGGGGTAGCCGCCTACAACGGACTGCCGGATCCGCTCAAGGCGCTTGCGGAGAACCTCTGGGCTCGCCACACGAACGTCTACGACTATGCGGCAACCAGCGCCGAGCGGCTCACCGAAGATCGCACGGCCGCCTACCGCGAGGAGTTCCAGTCCACGTACTTCGAGACGGAACACCCGGTGGTGCGGGTCCACCCCGAAACCGGAGAACGCACGCTCGTCCTCGGACATTTTGTCAAGAACTTCGTCGGGTTGAGCACCGAACAGTCGAACGGTGTATTCAAGCTCTTGCAGGATCACGCCATCAAGCTCGAGTACACGACGCGGTGGAACTGGGAAGCGGGTGACGTCGCGATCTGGGACAACCGCGCCACCCAGCACTACGCGATCGCCGACTACGACGATCAGTACCGGCGTCTGGAGCGCATCACCCTTGCCGGCGACATCCCGGTCAACATCCACGGGGAACGAAGCCGCAGCATCGCCGGCGACGCTTCCGAATACTCGATCATCGAAGGCGCCTCGACTCTCCCATGACTTCACCGGATTCCGCCCCTCCTCCGCACGCCCGCGGATACGAAGGCTTCGAGGGTCGAATCGGCCGCACCGCAGCCGATTCGACCCCGTCGTGGCCCACCTCCACGCCCCCGATTCCCGGATCACCCAACATCATCGTGGTTCTGATCGACGACATGGGGTACAGCGACATCGGGCCGTTCGGCTCCGAGATCGAGACTCCCACCCTCGACCGCCTTGCCGCGCAGGGCATTCGGATGACCAACTATCACACGACGCCCCTCTGCTCGCCGTCGCGCGCAGCTCTTCTCACCGGCCTGAATCCGCACCGCGCCGGGTACGGTTTTGTCGCCAACGCCGATCCGGGCTACCCCGGACTGCGTCTGGAATTGGCCGACGACGTCCAGACACTCCCCGAAATCCTCCGCGGCGCGGGCTATGCGACCTATGCCGTCGGCAAGTGGCACCTCGTACGCGACGCCAACCTGGCCCCGGGACGAAGTCGTGACTCCTGGCCGACGCAGCGCGGTTTCGATCGCTACTACGGCTCACTCGAAGGCCTCAACTCCTTCTACTATCCCAATCAACTGATCTCCGACAATTCTGTGGTCGACGTGGACGAGTACCCCGAGGGGTACTACCTCACCGACGATCTGACCGACAAAGCGGTCGGGTACATCAAGGACCTCCGCGCCCACGATCAGGACAAGCCGTTCTTCCTCTACTTCGCACACGTCGCCATGCACGGACCGTTGCAGGCCAAGCCTGCCGACCAGGAAAAGTACCGCGGCCGCTACGACGAAGGGTGGGATCGAATCCGCGAGTCGCGGTTCGCCTCTCAGCTCGTGCAAGGCCTCTTTCCGGAAGGTACGCAACAAGCACCGCGAAACTCCGAACCCGGCTTCGACGTCCCCGAATGGGAATCACTCACGCCGGAAGTGCAGTCCAGGTTCGCCCGCTACATGGAGGTGTACGCGGCGATGGTCGACTCGATCGATCAGAGCGTCGGACGCATCGTCGACACCCTGGACGAACTCGGCGAGCTCGACAACACGATCATCGTCTTCACCTCCGACAACGGCGGCACCGCCGAGGGCGGTTCGGACGGGACCCGAAGCTACTTCGCACAGTTCGCGCATATTCAGGATCCGGACTGGGTGGGCGATGTCCCCCACGACGAATCCCTCATCGGCGGACCTGAATTGGGCGTCCACTATCCACGTGGATGGGGACAGACGTCCAACACCCCGTTCCGGTTCTACAAAGGGCAATCCTTTGCCGGCGGGATCCGTGTTCCTTTTCTCCTGTCCTGGCCCGCTGGACTGAAACCCGGAGCAGACGACAACGGGATTCGCGACCAGTTCGCGTACGTCACCGACCTGACCCCTACGCTGCTCGAACTGGCCGGAATCGACGCACCCAGTGTGCGAAACGGGCTCCCGGTGAAAGAGTTCGACGGGGTGTCTTCCGCGTCCGTTCTGCGTTCGTCTGCCGCTCCGAGCACTCACACCGAGCAGTACACCGAGATGACCGGCAACCGTGGCTACTACAAGGACGGCTGGAAACTGCTGGCTCTCACCCCGGCGGACATCGACAAACCGCACTGGCAGTTGTTCGACGTCCGCACCGACCCGACCGAGCTCGACGACCTGGCATCACGGTTTCCCGACAAGGTTCGCGAACTCGCCGAGGCCTGGGACCACTCGGCGTGGGCGAACACCGTGTTTCCTCTACTCGGCAATACCGTCGGCGCGGTTCGCCGTCCGGAGGAAGGAGCACTCTCACGCCCGGTGCGACTACTTGCCGGAACGCCCCCGCTGGAGCGCTACCGCTCATCCAAGCTGATCGGGTTCCGCGACTTCGACATCACGGTCGAACTCGACGGTTACCGCGAAGGTGACGCCGGTGTCCTTGTCGCCCATGGCGATCCGCAGGGTGGGTACCTTCTCTACGTCGAGGACGGGCATCTGCATCTCGGGTACAACGCGTTCGGTTCCTACTCCGTTGTCGACGCCGGACCGCTGGCGCTCGGCACCGAACGCATCGAGCTGTCGGTGACGGTGGTACCGCGGTTGCGTTGGGATCTCCACGTCAGCGTCGACGGCATTCACGCGGGCCGGCTGCTCGGGCAAGTACAACTGGTGGGAATGGCGCCGTGGACCGGTATCTCGGTCGGTGTCGACGCCAGGGGACCTGTGTCGTGGGAGGTACGACGACGCCATGGTCCCTTCCGGTACAGCGGCGCGCTGCGCGCCGTCACCTACACACCCGGCCGGATACAAGTACCGCGTCGTCACATCGAATCCATCGAACGGGAAGCAGAGTATGCCGCCGACTAGCCCTACGATTGCATCATGACCATTTCTTCCGATGCCCGCATCGCCGTAGTCACCGGAGCCAGCTCCGGAATCGGTGAGGCCACCGCCCGCACCCTGGCAGCTCAGGGATTCCACGTCGTGATCGGTGCTCGCCGCGTCGATCGTCTCGAGAAGATCGCCGAGGAAATCGGTGGTACCGCTCTCGAACTCGACGTCACCGACGAGGATTCCGTCGACGCGTTTGCGGCCGTGGTCCCACGTGTCGACGTGTTGGTCAACAACGCGGGTGGTGCAAAGGGTCTGGCAACAGTCCTGGACGCCGATCTGGACGACTGGCGGTGGATGTGGGAGACCAATGTTCTGGGCACGTTGCGTGTGACGAAGGCACTGCTGCCCAAGCTGATCGATTCGGGTGACGGTCTGGTCGTGACCATCACCTCGGTGGCCGCGCTGGAGGCATACGACAACGGCTCGGGCTACACCACCGCCAAGCACGCTCAAGCCGTCCTTCATCGGACATTGCGTGGTGAACTGTTGGGCAAGCCCGTTCGACTGACCGAAATCGCGCCGGGAGCCGTCGAGACGGAGTTCTCACTCGTCCGGTTCGAGGGCGATCAGGACAAGGCCGACAAGGTGTACGAGGGAATCACACCGTTGGTGGCGCAGGACATCGCCGAGATCATCGGTTTTGTCGCGTCGCGGCCGTCACATGTGAACCTCGATCAGATCATCGTCAAGCCGAGGGATCAGGCAAGCCCCGGTCGGTTCCACCGCACCACCAGCTAGTTCGAATCGTTCTGACTAACCAGTGCGAATCACCCGGTGCAGGACGAGGCCGAGATTGCGTGCAATCTCGGCCTCCGTCATTTCCGTGGAAGCGCTACGGGCACTTACAGTTTCACCAGCGGTGACGATGTACCGACCATCTCCGGCATAGTCGTACCAGTGGAACGTTATGCCGTCGTCTGTCGGTCTGCTGTCCACCGCTCCTCCCGGGTATGTGGTGACTTCACCGATCGAGGTCCGCTCTCGGTCGAAGAATCTGCTCACTTCCTCGCTCCCGCGCGCACCCGCAGCACTGCTCAGGAAGCTCGCTCTACCGGAAGTTTTCGGCCTTTCGATGCTCACACCACGCTCCGATCCAGCGGGGCAGGTCGGCAGGTGATCGACGAGCATCCGTGGAATTGCCGATGGGCGTACCACGGTGAAAACCACGTCGGAGCCACAGTCGACAGTCCTGCCGGGCAGTTGAGTCAGGAGCACCCCCAGGTCGCCGGCAACAACGCCGTGCAATCGCGTCACCGTACTCATGTTCTGCCCGTGAAAACCGGAAACCTCAACGCGAGCATCAGGATTCGCAAGAGCACCGAGAACGTGATGCAGCCGATCGTCGAGCAACCAAGCCAGGTGTGCTCCCGCTCGACGTCGCTCTTCTGTCAGCTCGTTCATGGTTTCGGCCGTCGGACGAAACCGCAGCGGGTACGGGAGTCGGTCACGTCCGACCGCTTCCCAGAGAATCTGGAATTCGAGGCCGGTGAACTGCCACTGCATGGTGGTCATTCGCCCAGCACCGCCGGGGAGACCATCGGTAGGTCGCCGACCAGGGCATTGCCGTTCTCGACTGTGACGAGGTAGCCGGGGGTGTCGTGAACGTTGTCTTCGTCTTGCCCTTGCCCTCGTCCCGGTGCCATGCCGCCGACGCCACCCATCGCGCCCCGACCGCTCTGCGCGCCCGTCGCCGAGGTACCGCCAGTTCCGTTGACGCCCCCACGCCCGCCATTGGCGAGGCCGCCCACGCCGCCAGGGCCGAGAGCGCCACCTCCGGTTCCACCTGGCCCGAAGCCTCCGGTACCGATTCCACCTGCGGAACCACCACCCGAACCGCTACCCATGAGGCCTGAAGGCACTCCGGAACCGAGCTGAGCACCATTCGGAGTTGCACGAGCTAGGCCATCTGGCGCTGCACCGGCGGACAGTGGACCGGCATGTGCCGCCGTGGTCCCGGCCGGGTCGGAATCGGTTCCGGATCGAACTGCATCGACGTTCGGATTCCCTTGGGCATCAACGCCGCTACGGTTGTCACCATTTCCGGAATCGGTGCCGGATGGATTCTGACCGGAACCGTGTCCGGGCGGGTTTGCCCCGCCGGAGTTTCCACCGTCCGCTCCCCCGCCAATTCCGCCACCCGATGTAGATGGCGTGCCGAGCCCGTTTCCTGGACCCGAAAAGTTCCCGCCGTCGGCACCACCACCACCGAATGCGCCGCCACTTCCAGCCCCGCCACTTCCAGCCCCTCCACCGCCGGTGACCGGATTGAATGCGGCCGGGAGGATCGGCACCTGATCGTCCGCACGCTTCATGGACGGCAGATACACGTCCTTCATCACCTGGCGCGCTTGACGTTCGGCTTCTTCCGCTTCGTATTGGGCCTGCTTCCATGTAGCCCCGGGAACCATGCTGAGAAACCTCTCGACCGTCGAGGCGCCGTCGGGGGCCGGAATCGAGCGTTTGGCCTCGTCGAGTGCGATCTTCGCCTCCTCGATCTTGTTCGAGATCAGATCGACCCGCACCTTCAGCTCACCCGCATCAGCCGAGTAGGCCAGCACTGCTTCCAGCGCAGCCGAGCCGCCGCGCCCCTGCCAGCCTTCGGTGATCGCACCGTTCACGTCGTTCTGGAACTTCCCGATGCCGGCTTCGACCCGGCCTGCAATGGCCTTCCAAGCCTCACCGATCGCACTCAGGGTTGCCGGATTCATCTCGTTGACGTGGTCGAAGATTTCGGAGTGCGACATCGCATCGAACGGATCGTCGTCCACGATTGCGTGTTCGCTGTACTCGAGCGACGACGTCTGGGCGGTGAGGGCATCGCGCTCACCCCAGGCTCGTGCGCGCTCCACATCGGCGTCGACGGTCGCAGCAGCCATCTCGTCGTCGAACGCGCCGCGGTCGTCGGTTATGGATTGCACCAGAGCAGATGTAGCGATTGCGCTCGCGATGGGAGTGCCGACAACTGGCAATGCCGCCACGCCAGGAGGCACGGCCTGCGTCGCTTCGGAGATTCTTCCCAGCACGTCTTCCAGAAATGGAATGCCCACCGCTGTCCCCCTGAAGTCGAAAACCCCCGTCGGACTCCCCCGAGCCGACAGCACTTACCTGTACAGACGCAAGCAGAGCCCGGACGGTTCCCTCATCCACGGATTTACCGCAGTACAGAGTTACGGCAGTGCCGACATCGACTTCCAGGTCGGCAGATCGATTGCCCAGTCGTAGATGTCGCCGTCCGCAGGAGACAGGTCGATCGACGTGCCGGTCACCTCTACGGGGTCACCGTAGAGGGCGGTTCCGAAGTATTCCTGCGCGTCGGATGTCGACAGGTTGATGCAACCGTTCGTGACGTTCGACGAGCCCTGCACCCCGGTGGTCTCAGGATTGGCGTGGATGAATTCGCCGTTGTTGGAGATGCGCACCGCCCACCGCTCACGCACGTTCTCGTAGAACGGCGGATTGGACATCATGAAGTCTTCGTACTTCTCCGTCACCATGTGAATGCCGCTGCGCGTGACGTTGCGAGGTTCGTTTCCCTCGCCGTAGCTGACGGGAATGTCCATGATCGTCTGACCGTCGCGCACCACCTGCATGCGGTGGCTGGGCGCATTCGCCTTCACGATCTGGCTACGACCGATCGTGAAGTCGAGCGTGAGATCCTGGTCGCCGAAGGCGCCACCGCCGTAGTTCAAGCCGTAGAGCTTGGCGTCCAGATGGACAGTCGTGCCCGGCACCCAGTAATCGGCCGGACGCCAATGGGCCCGCGATCCGCCGTTGTCGTCGGCCAGCCAAGCCCACGATCCGGCGGTGGGCGGCACGGTGGTCACGACAAGCGCCTTCTCGACGGCCGCCTTGTCGACGACGGAGTTGTCGAACTGCAACGTGATCGGTGCCGCGATACCAACTTCTTGGCCGTCGGCGATGTTGAGGGTGGCGCCGGTGGTCGACTCCGGGGCAACCGTCGTAAAGCTCCCTTGGACTGGCACGGATTTACCGTCGGTTCCGGTTGCCGAGCCTGACCACGAATACGTGGTGCCGTAGCCGAGTGCCTCACTGACGGTGAACGATGTCTTGTCAGGCGACAATTGTCCTGCAACGGCTTTACCGGCCGCATTGCTGAGGCTGACGTCGGACAGCGTTCCCTGGGTCACGGCTACCGAGACGGGGGCGACCGGGCTGACATCTTTGGTGCCGGGCGCCGGCGTCGACACCACGGTCGCCACCGGTGCTGGCTCGGCGGCCGCCGCGCCGCCCTGTCCGTCCTTGCCACCGATCGTGCAGCCGACGACGGCCACCATCACAGCGAGCAATACAGCTACCAACGCAACAAGACGCGAACGACTTCTCCTACCACCCAGCTCATGCACTTCAACAGGCTACCTGCGGGCTCCGTCAGGAATCAGATGGTGCAGCCCACAGTTACCGGTTCCGGTTCCAGGTGGACACCGAACGCGGCTTCGACGCCGTCGCGCACTGTCCGCGCGAGCGAGACCACATCCGCGCTCGTTGCCGACCCTCTGTTGGTCAACGCCAAGGTGTGTTTGGTCGACAGCCTGGCCGGTGCATCTTCACCGGGATAACCTTTCGAGAATCCGGCCCGTTCGATCAACCATCCGGCCGAGAGCTTGGTTCCACCACTGCCCGGGAACTGCGGCACGGTGACGTCCCCGAGCTGTTCGGCGATTGCTTCGAGCACGGCGGGCAGGTTGTCGTCCGGCACCACGGGGTTGGTGAAGAAGGAACCCGCGCTCCAGGTGTCGTGGTCGTACGGATCGAGCACCATCGCCTTACCCGTCCGAAGTCCCAGAACTGCCTCGCGGACCTGCGACGCAGGTAACCGCTCGCCTTCTTCGGCCCCGAGTGCGGTGAACAGTTCGCGGTACGCGAGCGGGGCACTCAGTCCGTCGGTCGACGCATCGAATTCGACGGCGAGAACCACTGCTGCATCGGAATGCTTGAGGACGCTCGACCGGTAACCCAATTCGAGTTTCGACGGTTCGACCCACGACACTTCGCTACTGCGTCGGTCGAGCAATTGAACCCGCCGGAGCCGCGAGCCCACCTCGACGCCGTACGCGCCGACGTTCTGCACCGGCGTCGCACCGGTCGAGCCCGGAATCCCGGACAGGCACTCGAGGCCACCCAGTTCCGCGGCGACCGATTGACCGACTACTTCGTCCCACACGGCACCCGCTTCGGCAACGACGCGGTCCGTGTCGAGGCTCACGGTGGTGTTGGCCACACGAACGACAACTCCGTCGAATCCCGAGTCGGAGATCACGAGATTGGATCCGCCGGCGAGAATCAGCGTCGGGATCTGCTCGCGATCGAGCAGCGTCACGACGTCGATCAACGACTGCGTCGTCGGACATTCGGCGAGCAGCCGCGCCGGTCCCCCGATTCGGAGCGTCGTCAATCCCGACAAGTCAACGTTCTCGGACACGAAAGCGCCTGATTCCACGACGCGTCTGCCAATGGTTACGTCCCACACATCGATAAACGGTAGCCTCCACAATCGTGAGCCGTCGCATCGAGCATTCGTCGAAGTACACAGTCCCCGCCGAGAAGGTCCATGAGGCGGTGACCTCCGAGCAGTACTGGCGCGACCGAATCGTCGCTGTCGGTGGTCCCGGCGCGGCGATCGAAGAGCTGACCGTTCGCGACGAGACCGTCGCGGTCACGATGTCGCAGATCATTGCCGCAGAGCACCTCCCCAGCATGGTGTCGAAAGTCGTCAACGGCGACATCGTCATCAAGCGCAGTGAAACGATGGCGCCTTTCAAGGACGGCAAGGCCACCGGCACCTTCTCCGCCCACGTCGACGGCGTTCCCGCCCGTGTCGAGGGCACGCAGGTGCTGACAGGTGACGAGAACTCCGCCACTCTCGAGATCGACGGTGAGGTCGAGGTCAAGATCCCGTTCCTCGGCGGAAAGATCGAAAGTGCGATTGTCGACGAGGTTGTCCGGCTCATCCAGGCCGAACAGGACTTCACCCGGGAGTGGATCGCGAAGTAAAACCCTGCGGGCGGCGGCAGTTGTGGATACAGCCGATTTGGCTTGTCACAGCGTGTAACCGGTATTCTTTTCGATCATGGCTCGCCGCATCGACTACTCCGCCCGCTATCAGCACTCCCCCGAGCAGGTCTATGCGGCGCTGGCGGACCGCTCGTACTGGGAGGCCCGTGTCGAGGAGATGCGCAAGCATTCCGAGAACCATGTGGAACATTTCGAGGTCACCGATTCCGGAATCGATCTCGTGCTCCACCACATTCTTCCGCGCACGGATTTGCCCGACATCGCTCAGACAGTGATGAAGAAGGATCTTGTCATCACTCGTAAGGAGTCGTACGGCGCCTTCGGTGACACCGTGACCGGAACGTACGAAGCGTCCATCCCGGCCGGGCCGGGGAGTTTGTCCGGCACCATGGAGTTGTTCGCGACCGATACCGGGTCCACGCTGCGAACCACGTCCGAGGCCAAGGTCTTCATACCGTTCATCGGCGCGAAGTTGGAGCAACTGATGCTCATCAACCTCGTAGATCTGTTCCGCACCGAAGCCCAGGTCACCGCGACCTGGCTCGCCGCACGCTGAACCCGCCGTGAAGAAAGCTCCACCCCCGAAGATCGAGGGGGTCATCACCCGTGGCACGACGGGAATCAACAGACTGCGACGTAGTGACCGGTGGATCGTGCACAACCGCACTATCGCGCACGCCCTGAACAACGCGACCGATCCGTTGATCGTCGACCTCGGGTACGGGGCGAGGCCGGACACCACCTTCGAGATGGCAAGCCGCCTCACCGCTGTCCGGCGGGATCGACGCGTCATCGGGCTCGAGATCGACCCCGCCCGCGTGGTCGAGAGTCGTGACGGTGTCAGCTTCGCCCGTGGTGGATTCGAACTTGCCGGTCTCACACCCGTTTTCGTACGCGCCTTCAACGTGCTCCGGCAGTACCCGGAGGAGGCTGTGGACTCTGCGTGGTCACACATTCAGTCCGGTCTCGCACCGGGCGGGCTGCTACTCGACGGAACCTGCGACGAGCTCGGGAGACGTTGCGCCTGGGTGCTTCTCGACGCTGATCGTCCATTGACCCTGACACTGGCCTGGGATCCCTTCGACATCGAGCGCCCTTCCGACATCGCGGAACGTCTCCCGAAGGCTCTCATCCACCGCAACGTTCCCGGTGAGCCGATCCACGCGTTGCTCAGCGCGGCCGATCGAGCCTGGGCCACCGCCGCGCCGCACGCCTCGTTCGGACCTCGCCATCGTTGGGCCGCCGCATTGGAAATTCTTCGGGCGCAAGGAATTCCCGTGCAGCCCGCGCGGCGACGTCTTCGTGACTGCATCCTGACCGTGCCCTGGCACGTCGTAGCGCCGAATCCCTGAACTCACAGACGGGAAACGCCCCGCCGCGGAGGTGTTCTCCGCGGCGAGGCGTCTGTATGCAGGCGTCGGGCTAGGACCCGAAGATGTTTTCCAGGCTTCCCAGTGAACCAGTCGAACTGCCGCCGTTGCCGGGATCGCCGCCGTCGGACTCTGCCGTGACCTTGACGGTGACTGCGGCCTGGGTCTCGGAACCGAGATAGCCGTCAGTTCCGCTGAACACCGCGGTGATTCGGCGATCTCCGAGTTCGGTGAAGGTGTGCGAGAGCGTGGCCTTACCGTTCACCACCGCAACTGGTCCACCGATCGGGGTGGTTCCGTCCATGAACTGAACCGTTCCTGCGCTGAGCGTAGGTACCACTGCCGCAACGAGATCAACCTTCGCGCCCTTGACCGCTGACGCCGGAGCGCTCACGGTGATGGACGTTTCCTGATCCTCCGCGGCCGGAGCCGTGACCGAAACCGACTGAGCGGCCGAGGTAGAGGTGAGGAATCCTGTTGCACCCGAGTAGACGGCCGTGATGTCGTGCGTACCGACGCTCGCGAACTCGTGCATGATCGACGCCTTGCCCTCGACGACCGGCACCGGCGAGCCGAGATTGCCCGAGCCGTCCTTGAACTGCACTGTGCCGCCCACCGGCGTCGGCGTAACGGTTACGGACAGACCAACTGCCGTACCGGTTTTTGCATCCGCCGGAACGGTCAAGACCGTCTGGGTCTGCTGGTCGGTGGGAGCCGGCGCCTTGACGTTCACGGTCTGGGCGTTCGATGTCGAACCCAAGTAGTTGCCCGAGCCCGAGAACACTGCGGTGATGCTGTACTCGCCCGCCACGTTGAAGGTCGGCGTGGTTGTTGCCTTACCTGAGGCATCCACGGGAACCGGGGATCCCAGATCCCTGCCACCTTCCTTGAACTGCACGGTTCCGCCTGCAGCACCGGTCGAGACGGAGGCAGTGAACGACAAGGCCTCCCCTGTCGAACCTGTCGACGGGCCGACGAGGGTAGTCGTTGTGTTCTCCTCGACCACCACCGGAGCGACTGTCAGCGCATGTGGCGCCGACGTCGAAGTCTGGTAGACACCGGAACCGGAGTACACCGCCACGATCGAATGCGCTCCGACTACATAGGAATTCGTCAGCGAAGCCTTGCCGTTGGCATCGACGGGAACGGCGCCGCCGAGGTCGGTTGCACCGTCTTTGAACTGCACCGTGCCACCCGCCGGAGTGGGCGACACCGTAGCCTCGACGGTCACGGACTCACCTGCAACTGCACTTGCGGGACCGGTGATCGCGGTTGCAGTGCTCTTGTCCGCTTCGGACACTACGACGTCGACAGCTGACGACGTGGAAGACGCCACCTTTGCATTACCGAGATACTTGGCCGTCACGCTGTGGGTTCGGACGTCAGCCGGTGTCCAGGCAAGCGTTGCAACACCATTACCGAGCGCGCCCGCACCGATCTTGGTGGCACCGTCGAAGAACTCCACCGAATCACCGTCGGCACCACCGGTCACCGTCGCGCTCAACGGAACAGGTTGTCCCAACTTCACGCCACTGGTCGGTGACACGGTGGTCGTCGACACGTTCTTCTGAACGTTGATCGACGGACCACGACCATTTGTCGTGTCGTCAACGAACACCGTCCCGTCGAAATGCACCGTCGTCGACAAATCAGTACCACGAGCACAATCCGCACCGACGCGATACTGGAATTCGAACGTCTTGACGTCACCACCCCACATCGGCCACTCCGTAGCACCCGCACTCAAACGAACAGAATCAGTAGCCACCTCGTTGACACGGAACGCACTACCGTTCACCGTCGCCGAACCATCGACATACGTCATACACGCCGGATGAAAATCGCGCACCGCATACAGATTGTGAACCCCAGCAGTTCGCTTGAACACCGTCTTCGACGTGATCACATCACCCTCAGCCGGCGTGCCATTACTGATCGTCCGAGTCACCTTGTACCCATCGGAATTGAACTCCGCCGTCACCGGAGCCGCACCAGCAACCCCGACACCCGCAACCACCGCGAAACCCGCAGCAACAGCAAACACACTCAAACCTGCAACTGCACGGCGTGCAGAACCTACAGACATAGCTTTTCCTTCTCGAGAAGTGAGCGAAATGGGTGATGCCCCACCGCCGAACGCGGGCGGGGCATCACCAGGTGTCGGCGGCTAGGAGCCGAAGATGTTGCCGAGGCTGCCGAGCGAGCCGCTCCCACCGGTACCGGGTTCTCCACCGTCGACGGGTGCGGCGATCTGGACGGAGACCTGATCGGAGGATGCCGTCACCGTGCCGGCGCCCGAGTACTCCGCCGCGACAACTCGCTGTCCCTGAGTTGCGGGCTTCCACGAAAGGCTGGCCTTTCCGGATGAATCGACCGTAGCCGTGCCGATGACGGTCTCGCCGTCCTTGAAGGTGACTGTGCCACCCGCATTGGCGGGGCTGATTTGAGCGGAGATCGTCTGGGCAACGCCGACCTGGCCCGCCACTACGCTGAGATCTGTTGTGGAGCTTGTTGTTCCGGCGGGCTGTTCGGCGACTGTCACATTCGCGGTGGTACTCGACCCAGTGACGCCGGATCTGCCGGAGAACACAGCCTCGACGGTCTGCGCACCGGCAACCGTCGGAACCCAGGCGTAGGTCCCTTCACCGTTGCCTGCCACCGGCATCGAAGCGAGCACCGTTCCGCCGACCTTGAACGTGACCGTTCCACCGGTGCCCGACGCGGACACAGTCGCTTTGAGATTGGTCGACTTGCCGACCTGCGCGCCCGAGATCGGCGCCAGCGTCGTACTGGACTGAGCATCGGCCTGCGAAACGTTCACGATCAGCGCTGCCGAAGCGGAACCGACGGCACGCGCCGTGTCGGCGAACTTCGCTGTGATCGAGTGGTCTCCACGGGTGGTCGGTGTCCAGGCAAGTGTTGCAACACCATTGGCGAGCGCGCCCGCACCGATCTTGGAACCGGCGTCGAAGAACTCCACCGAATCACCGTCGGCACCACCGGTCACCGTCGCACTCAACGTCACCGGCTGCCCCACCTGAGCGCCACTGACCGGTGACACGGTGGTCGTCGACACGTTCTTCTGAACGTTGATCGACGGACCACGACCATTCGTCGTGTCGTCAACGAACACCGTCCCGTCGAAATGCACCGTCGTCGACAAATCAGTACCACGAGCACAATCCGCACCGACGCGATACTGGAATTCGAACGTCTTGACGTCACCACCCCACATCGGCCATTCCGTAGCACCCGCACTCAAACGAACAGAATCAGTAGCCACCTCGTTGACACGGAACGCACTACCGTTCACCGTCGCCGAACCATCGACATACGTCATACACGCCGGATGAAAATCGCGCACCGCATACAGATTGTGAACCGCGGCAGTTCGCTTGAACACCGTCTTCGACGTGATCACATCACCCTCGGACGGCGTCCCGTTACTGATCGTCCGAGTCACCTTGTACCCGTCGGAATTGAACTCCGCCGTCACCGGAGCCGCACCAGCAACCCCGACACCCGCAACCACCGCGAAGCCCGCAGAAACAGCAAAAACACTCAACCCACCGACAACACGACGAACACCACTCACGGACATCCAGATCCCTCTCGACAACGGGGCAGACAGGCGTCCAGGACAAGCGTCCGTCTGCTTTCGATGCCGTGACGTTATCCCATTGACTGTAAAGTAACTACGCTTTTCGCAGATTTAGTTCATCGGCGACATCGCCGAACTGCAGTAACAGTGGGCTGAACGTCCCGCACCGCACATCTGGATGCGTTCTTACCTGCGCTAAAGACAAAACAGTCGCCCGAAAATAGCGATTTACAAATCTCTGATATCGGCGTCATATTCGATTTCGGGCGTGATGCCAGAAGGTCGCAGGAGCCTCGAAGATCTCTCTCGGCTACAGGCTTGCGGCCAGAGCCAACTCGACCCGAACAGCAACGTCGACGCTCGCGTTCTCACACGAGAGATACAGCTCGTGCGCGTCCAGTCGGCCTATCGCGACCGCATCGGCGACTACTTCGTTGAGCAGGACTTGAGAAATTCCACCGGAAGCGAGGTCGTGCACGGTACGCAAAGGCGTGGTGATGCGGATGGGCCCGATCTGTTCACACTCGTCGTCCGCGAGCGGCAGTCGGTGCAGCGCTACCTGGCGGGTCGGCGCCGCGAGAGGGTGCGCAACGGAGAGGTGAATGAAGCGAGGTTGCAGGTGCCCGAGGCCATGCAGATCTGCGGCACTGTAGTGCGAGACGGTGGCGCTACCGGCGAACCACGTGCACCACTTCGCGAACTCGTCCAAGGCGGTATGTCTGACGCGTTCGAGGCGAAAAAGCCCGCGGCACTCACATGTCCATGTTCCGGATTCCGTCATTTCTTCCATCAACGCCAGACCGAAACCCAGTTCGGATGCCTGGAGAGCCGTGACAAATCCGCACTGTCGCAGCGCCAGCAACTCGAGTGATTCGTAGTCCGAAGCCATGACCACCTCCGGTGACCGTCGAAAACGCCGTTTCGAACAGACTACGGGCGAGTGTGTCGCGCATCACAGGAATGAGGAAGTGCGTATTCACAGAGTTCGTTCAGACTCGTCGGGAAGAATCTGGCGAATGACTGTCGCAGCGAACAACCCTCGTCCGCGCAACCGAGTGCTCATCATCCTTCTCGTGGTGATCGCCGTACTCGTCGCGGCGCTCGTCGGTGGAGAACTGTACGTACGCAACCAGGTGAAGACCTGCATGGCCGATCAGTTCCAGAGCGAACTGGGATCCCAGGTCGACGTCGGGTTGAGCTGGAAGCCCGTACTCCTGCAGGCAGTCGACAAGAAGGTGCCGTACATCAGCATCGACAGTGACGACTCTTCGTTCGGCCCCGCAACGGGAATGCAGGTTCACGCGAAGGTGAACGACATCAACTTGCAGCCCTCGGCGGGCAACAGCGGCACCATCGGCAGCTCCAGCGCCGACGTCACCTGGTCTACCGCAGGCATTCTCGCCACCTTGCAGGAACAGACCTTCGGCGGGCTCGTCTCCGGCGTCACCGCCGACTCGAGCGCCGGAACACTCGCGTTCGACGTCGGTCCGGTCGGGCTCGCGAAGCTCACGGTCAAGCCCACCGTCACCAACGGTGTGGTCGACGTCCAGACCGTCGGCGCCGAGATTCTCGGATTGGGTCTGCCGACCGATCTGGTCGACGGCATCGTCCAGACACTCACCGACAGCCTGCAGACCTACCCGCTGGACATGAAGCCCACGAAGCTGACCGTCACCGACGACGCTATCCAGATCTCGTTGGAGGGCGGCGCTTACGCCATGCCCGTCGCCGACGCGAACAACCAGAACACCTCGGCGGTTCCGGACAGCTGCGGCCTGCTGACCTAGTCGGCCAGACCGTCCAATACTGCTCGACTTCCGGATAGTCCGAGGCGGGTGGCGCCGGCCGCGATCATGTCGAGCGCTGCCTGCGTCGTACGTATTCCGCCACTGGCCTTGACTCCCACGCCCGGGCCGACCGTCTGCGCCATCAGTGCGACGGCCTCGACCGTCGCTCCACCCGCGGGGTGGAAGCCGGTGGAGGTCTTGACGAAGTTCGCTCCGGCACGCACAGCTGCGCGGCAACATTCGACGATGGCCTCGTCGGACAGCGCTGCGGTTTCGAGGATCACTTTGAGGATCGCACTCTCCCCCATCGCCTCGCGGACGGTGAGGATATCGGCCAACACCGCGCTGTAGTCGCCGGCGACCGCCGCTCCTACGTCGATGACCATGTCGATCTCGGCTGCGCCTTGATCGACGGCCAGTCGCGCTTCAGCACCCTTGACCAGCGAATGATGCTTCCCCGACGGGAATCCGACGACGGCCGCCGTCACAAGTCCCTCGGCGCGAATCGGCAACATCGACGGCGAGACACAGACAGCCAGCACACCGAGGCTGCGTGCTTCGTCGATCAGGGCGGTCACATCGGCCGCGGTGGCTTCGGGTTTGAGGAGAGTGTGGTCCACCATCGCGGCAACCTGGGAACGAGTGAGTGCAGCTTCAGACATGTTGGAAAGCTTGGCACACCACCACGCGACCGTCGCTGCAGCCGCACCTGAGAGACTAGGCCGCATGACCGCTGCACCATCGATCGATGATCGTCGCTATGTTCTGTCCCTCGGCTGCCCCGACACCACGGGCATCGTCGCACGCATCTCGACCTTTCTCACCGACGTCGGTGGATGGATCGTGGAGGCTGCATACCACGCCGATGCCGACACCGGATGGTTCTTCACGCGTCAGGCGGTCCGTGCATCGTCGGTGAGCATGAGCATCGACGAGCTTCGTGAACGGTTCAAAGCTGTTGCGGCCGAGATCGGTCCGGAAACCGAGTGGACTCTTCACGACTCCGGCGCACCCAAGAAGATCGTGTTGCTCGTGAGCAAGGAAGGTCACTGCTTGCATGACCTCCTTGGCCGCGCCGCGGGCGGGGAACTCCCGGCAGAAATCAGCGCCGTCATCGGAAACCACGAAGATCTGCGCAGTGTCACCGAGCGCCACGGGATCGACTTCCACCATGTTCCGTTCGCCAAGGACCCGGCAGAACGGGGACCGTCCTTCGAGAAGGTCCGCGCCCTGGTCGACGCTCACAATCCCGACGCCGTGGTGCTTGCCCGATTCATGCAGGTGCTGCCCGAATCACTGTGCGAGCACTGGGCCGGGCGCGCGATCAACATCCACCACAGCTTCTTGCCGTCGTTCATCGGTGCCCGCCCCTATCACCAGGCGTTCGCCCGCGGCGTGAAGTTGATCGGCGCCACCTGCCACTACGTGACCGCCGAACTCGATGCCGGTCCGATCATCGAGCAGGACGTGATCCGTGTGGACCACGCCGACGATGTCGCCGACATGGTCCGTCAGGGTCGAGACATCGAAAAGCTCGTACTCTCCCGCGGACTGCGCTGGCACCTCGAGGATCGTGTGCTGGTCCACGGGCGCAAGACGGTCGTCTTCAGCTAGAGCTGCGTTGCGCTAGAGATTGCGCAGTCGCACGATTTCCTTGTCGAACTCGTCGATGTTCTCGATCGACGACATGTGACCGACGCCCGGCAACACGATCAACCGTTCGAGGTTGCCGGCGTCGTCGAGGACTTGCGCAAGCTTGCGCGCATGGACCGGCGGAGTGAGCCGATCGAGCGAACCGACGAGCACGGTGGTCGGCACTTCGAGATTGTCGAGTCCCTCGTGAATGTCGAGGGTGCTCAGCGCTGCTCCCCAACCTCCACGGATGCGGGGCTTGCACTCACGAACGATGTTCTCGCAGAACTGAATCTCGGCCTTGGTCGCGTTCGGTGACATCGAGACGTACTGGATCGCCTTCGTCATGGCGCCCGAGGAGACGAACGGAACGGGCGAACTGAGGATGGCGCGGCCCACGGGGACCGGCACGCGAGGGAAACGATTGGGCAGTGGGATGACCGTGGTCTCGGCGATCAACCTTTCGCTCGCGGTGCTCGCGAGCATGACCGCCGACGCGTACTTCTTGACCTCGTCGGGGTGACGACCCGCCCAGGCGATGATACTCATCCCGCCCATGCTGTGACCGACGATGACGGCCTTCTTGTCCTCGCGAACCGTGGCCGCCAGCACTGCAGAGAGATCGTCGGCAAGGACGTCCGGGCCGAGCGGAAGATTGCCGACGGTGCTGCGGCCATGACCGCGCTGATCGTAGGTGATGACGCGATATTCGCCGGCAAGCGCATTGACCTGCGGGTACCAGAATTCGGTGGAGCACGTCCAGCCGTGACTGAGAACGATCGGATCGCCGTCGACGGGACCGTAAGCCCGGACATTGATGATCGCACCGTCGTCGGTGGTCAGTTCGCTGATGTCAGCTTTGAGAGTCGGAGTCTTCAGGAGTGCATTGGGCTCGACGTCGCTCGACAGAGTCAACCCACGCGTGGATCGCCGATGACGGATCCCAGCGACGGCCGCGACGAGTGCTCCCACTCCGACGGCGCCTGCCAGTACTCGAAGCTCTGTGGTGCGCGAACGACTGGACATGCATTTACCCCTGACTGCTGCTGACGACAGACGGATGCAATCTATGTGTGACTGCCGTTAACCGACACTATCACTCGAACAACGCCCGTTGTCAGCGTTGGAGAGAAGAGTGGGGCAGCACACCATGAGCCGGGAACCACGGCTCGGAATGAGCGGGAGTGCGGCAAACTACCAGCGAGAACCGCCGTGCTGAATGTCGTCCACCCGCGGGCGAACGTCGACGAGATACACGCACACTGCAACGACCGCGATGATGCCCAGGAGCCCGACAGGGGACGTCGCCAAGAGGATCAACGCCGCGACGATCAGAATTCCCAGCCAGATCGGCTTGGTCAATTTGTTGACCGCGGTGAAAGCGTCAGGACGCTGCCTGACGGCATGAACGATCGCGTAGACAGCACCCACCAATGCGAGCACTTTGAGTGCGAGAAAGATCAGACCGACTAGCCCATCGACTTGAGTCACAACTACATCCTAAGTTCTCATCCGGTTCCCGACGAACACGAAGGCTCCCACACTCGGCTGAGTGAGGGAGCCTTCGTCAGGTGGAGCTGGGCAAATCAGGCCTTCTTGGCCGGAGCAGCCTTCTTGGCCGGAGCCGGTGCGGTGGCCTTGGCCGGAGCAGCCTTGGCGGGTGCAGCCTTGGCCGGAGCGGCCTTCTTCGCGGCGGTGGTCGCGCGCTCCTGGACGTCGGAAGCAGCAGCGGTCACGCGAGCGGCAGCTTCCTTGGAAGCCTCGTCAGCCTGGTCACCGAGGTCGAGGACCTTCAGTGCAGCCTCGTCGCCTGCGTCGGCGATCTTCTCACCGGCGTCAGAGATCTTCTCGCCGACCTCTTCTGCGGTGTCGGAGATGCGTCCGGCAGCGCGGCCGGCCAGCTTGGCAGCCTGCTCGCCCACGGCGCGCGTCTGACGAGCAACGGTTCCGAGTGCGTCTTCGGTCAGCTCGACGGCGTCGCCGAGTGCCGACTCTGCAGCAGCGATGCCTTCTTCGACTGCGGGCTGCTTGCGGATGCGCTCGACTGCGTCTTCGCCACGTTCTGCGAGGGAGTTGTACAGATCTCCGGCAACCTTGAGGTATGCCTCGGCGACCTTGCGGAGTTCCTCGGGTGAGAACTTCTCGCGCAGCTCGGCAAGCTCTTCGGGCAGCTCGGACGGCAGGCCGGCGAGACGCTCGCGCAGCGCATCGACGCTCTCGGCAACGTCACCCTGGACGGAAGCGAGCTTCTCGCGAGCACCGTCGACACGGCCGTTGACATCGCCCTGGGTGTTCTCGGCGCGCTCACGAACCTGAGCAACTACATCGGCCACGGCCTGGACAACCAGGTCGCCTGCGCCGACGGCGGCGTAGAGCGAGGTCTTGACGCTGTCGATGGCGTTCTTGTCAGTCATCTTGTTCTCCTAGTGAAGTCTCGGTGTCTGGAATTGCGGCCGATTCAGCGAAATCGGGCGCTGCGGCTGGTCTTGACGACTCGTTCTCGCGACAGAACGAGTCGTAGATTTCGAGCAGTACTTGCTTCTGCCGTTCGTTGATGGCCGTCTCGGCCAACACCGCGTCCCTGATGGGACTGTGCGGGCGTTGCTCGAGATATCCCGCTTGGACGTACAGCACTTCTGATGAGACTCGAAGGCCCTTGGCGATTTGCGCCAGTACGTCCGCCGACGGTTTGCGCAATCCGCGTTCGATCTGACTCAGATACGGATTGCTGACGCCGGCGAGTTGAGCGAGTTGGCGCATCGAAACTTGGGCGGCTTCCCGCTGTGCACGAATGAACCCCCCGATGTCGTGTGCCGCAGAGCTGACGACGCGAGCTGCCAAGTCGCTTGCTCCGGCTGCGGCACCGGATGATTCACGATCTCCGTCATCGGAGTTCGTCGACTTCGCTGGCATTGCGTCCTCCCTTTCCAGTGGACATTTCCCAGGATAGGAGAGGGTGCTAACTATTGCAAGCACTACTGCTAGCACTCGTGGTGGACGTCACATATCGGACAGCTCAGCCGAAGATGAGCGTCGAAATCGTGTAGATCAGCAGCCCGGCGATCGAGCCGACAACGGTGCCGTTGATACGGATGAACTGAAGATCTCGACCGACCTGCAACTCGATCTTCTGGCTCGCCTCGTCGGCGTCCCACCGCTCGACGGTGTCACTGATGACTCCAGTGATCTCGTCGGTGTAGTTCTCCGCGATGTACTTGGTGCCCTGCACCAGCCAGCCGTCGACCTTCTCACGCATGGACTCGTCGTCACGCAGCCTGACTCCGAAGCCGGCCACGTTCTCGGCGACCTTGGTCCGCAGGGTGCTGTTCGGATCGTCGACGGACTCCATGATGAGCCGCTTGGCAACCTGCCATGTCGACGACGCCAGACCCGTCACTTCCTCGCGACCCATGATCTCGGCCTTGATCCCCTCGGCCTTTTTGATGGTCTCCGGGTCGTTCTGCAGATCATCGGCGAAGTCGATCAGGAAGCGGTTGGCGGCGAGGCGTACCTCGTGTTCGGGGTTGGAACGGACCTTCCAGGTGAACTCGACGAGTTCCTTGTATATCTTCTCCCCCAGCATGGCGTCGACGAACTTCGGCGACCACGCGGGCGAATCGCGAACGATCACACGATCGATCGTCTCCTGGCTGCCGAGAGCCCACTGATGTGCCCGCTCGGCAAGCAATTCGATGATCGGCAGTTGCTTGTTGTCCTTGAGAAGTTCACCGAGCACTCGGCCGATCGGCGGTCCCCACATGGGCTCGGCCAGACGCTTCACGATCGTGTTGTCGATGATCTGGGCGATGTCCTCGTCGCGAAGAACCTCGACCATGCCGCGCAAGACCGTCGACGTCTCGGCGGCGACGCGAGCGGCGTTGGCAGGTTCGGCCATCCACGTGCCGAGCCGCAGCGGAATCTGCGCCTGCTGCACCTTGGCCGACACAACCTCGGGAGCCAGGAAGTTTTGACCGACGAATGAGCTCAGGCTGGCTCCGAGCTGGTCTTTCTTACGCTTGATGATGGCAGTGTGCGGGATGGGAAGGCCCATCGGATGACGGAAGAGCGCGGTGACGGCAAACCAGTCGGCAAGCGCGCCGACCATGCCTGCCTCGGACGCGGCCCGGACGTACCCGACCCACTCTCCGGCGCCGCGGGATTCCTGCCACCGGCAGAAGATGTAGACCACCGTCGCGAAGCCCAGAAGGCCAGTAGCGAAGACCTTCATCTTGCGAAGGTCCCGACGCTTGGCGGCGTCGTCGAAGGCGGAGAGGCTCAGTTGCTGCACCCTCGCCATTGTGCCGAAAGGTGTGACGCGGCGTAGCGCGAGCGACACGAAGTCCGATTCTGCAGGACCTAATCCCCCGAACTGCGGATGTGAGTGCCCGAGATAAAGGCGCGGACATTAAGCTGGACCGGAAAGTAGACCGATCGGACGTGGCTCGCACCACAGATATGAGATGACTCGTGGCCAAGAATGCCGTGCAGGACAACGAGCAGGTAGACGGCCCAGTCGTTGCTGATGCGAAGCCCGAGAAATCCGACGGTCGGAAGCGTCGTTGGCGTGAGCACAAGATCGCTCGCCGCGAGGAACTCGTCGACGGCACCATCGCCGCCATCCGCGCGCGCGGCCGTGAGATCGGCATGGACGAGATCGCGTCCGAGATCGGTGTCTCCAAGACCGTGCTCTACCGATACTTCGCCGACAAGAGCGACCTCACCACCGCCACGATGATGCGGTACGTCGAGACCATCCTGTCGCCGCGTATCTACGAAGCGATCAGTGGCGATCTCGACGATTTCGAACTCACCCAGGCGAGCATCACCGCATACGTCGAGACGGTGGCATCCGACCCCGACATCTACCTCTACGTCATGGCCAACGGCGCCGGCGCCAACCGCGACGTCGTTGCCGATTCCGAGCGCATGATCGCCGAATTGCTCTCCACGGTGTTGGGCAATCGTCTTCGCGAGATGGAGATGGATTCCGGCGGTTCGCTGCCGTGGGCGTTCGGGATCGTGGGCGGAATTCAGCTCGCGACGCACTGGTGGATCTCCAACAAGTCGATGTCCGCGGAATCGCTGATCGACTACCTCACGATGATGACGTGGGGCGGCATCACCGGCATAGCGGCGGTCAACGGATCACCGGCCAAGTTCAAGTCGGTTCCGCATCCCCTCGTCAAGCCTGCCGAGGACTGACTCGCCCGAGACCGAACTTTCGAGCCGCCGGGCGCGATCCTGTGGCACTCTTTCGGCATGGCGCAAGACTCGCTGTGGGAAACACCGGCCGCCAAGACCCTGCGGGCGGAGCCCGGGTTCGAACTCGATCAACTCGATCGCAACAGCACTCCGGGATTCACCGGAAACAAAGCTGACGGCGAACGTCTGCTCGAGGAGCGCGGCGCGGTTCTGTCCGACCTGCAGGAGTTGCTGTACGCCAACGGCCGGTCAGGGGACAGTCGTTCAGTCCTGCTGGTTCTGCAAGGAATGGACACCGCAGGCAAGGGCGGCATGGTCCGACACGTGATCGGTCACGTGGATCCTTCGGGAGTTCAGCACGCGGCCTTCGGCGTCCCGACCGAAGAGGAAAAGCAACATCACTACCTTTGGCGGATCAAGAAGGAACTCCCCCGCGGCGGCTATCTCGGTGTGTTCGATCGCTCCCACTACGAGGACGTCCTGGTAGTGCGCGTCCACGATCTTGTCCCGGAGGATGTCTGGAGCAAGCGCTACGACGAGATCAACCAGTTCGAAAAGGAACTCGTCGACGCCGGAACCACTATCGTGAAAGTCGCGATGTTCGTCTCGCTCGACGAGCAGAAGAAGCGACTCGAAGAACGTCTCGACCGCCCGGACAAGTATTGGAAGTACAACCCCGGCGACGTGACCGAACGCGGTTTGTGGCCTGCATATCAACAGGCGTATCAGGCAATGCTCGACAAGACGTCGACCGAGCACGCGCCGTGGTACGTCGTGCCGTGTGATCGGAAGTGGTACAGCCGCATTGCGGTCACGGAGCTACTGATCGACGCTCTGGAAAAGCTCGATCTCGACTGGCCCCCTGCCGACTTCGACATCGAGGCGGAGAAGGCACGACTCGCACAGTCTTGATCAGAAGCAGGCCCGATCAGAACAGGTGTGGGGATTCGCGGTGCACTTTGTGGTCGTGACGCACAGTACTGGCGTACAGGGCTACCGCGAGGCCGATGCACGCGACGCCGGCGAGGCCGGCGATCAATGCCCAACCACCCTGGCCTGAACCTGCCGCCACCAGAAAACTGCCGAGGCAGACCACTGTGGCCAGCACCAGGAAATACGACGCCCACGCTGCAAAGAGATTGAGCTTCATCGTTCGCTCCTCCGGTCGGATCTCTTTCGTTTCGACCGTACGCCGGAGCATGACGGTCGACAAGACACTGCCGCCTCGAGGTTTCCCGACGTCTACGCCGGGTAGCCGAATTACATGGACATCGGAACTCTTTATCGCGGAATCGAATCCGCTCGCGGACTGGACGGTCCGTCCACTGGCCTCAGGCGCAGAATCCTCGAGATCACGGAGCGATCGGACCGATCGCGCACTGTCGCCGCACTTCTGCGCGGCGCCGCCGTCGGGCATCCCATCCATCCTGCCCTCGTGACCATTCCCGCGGGCGCGTGGACGGCTTCGTTGGTCTTCGATGTTCTAGGCGATCCGCAGACTGCACGACGGCTGATCGGGCTCGGATTGGTTTCGACTCCGCCGGCTTTGCTGACGGGATGGCTGGACTGGTCCGAACGTGGCGACGTCGCACGCCGAGTGGGGCTGGTGCACGCGGCGTCGAATGCAGTGGGGATCTGGTCTTTTGCGGCGTCGTACAGGCTACGCGGAAAGGACTCACTCGCACTGGCGCGAGTGCTGTCGGTGCTGGGGCTCACCGCGGTCGGTGTCGGTGGCGCGCTCGGTGGTCACATCGTTTTCAAGCTCATGGACGATCCGGCCGTCGAGGCTGCAGCGACTCCGGTTCTCGATCCCATCCTGGATGTAGTCAACTGAGCCGATCGGACCTCGATACTGTTCAGGCGTAAGCACTTCCGGAGTAGCTCCGCAGTTCTCGCGCGGTCTCGTCCGAATCCGCCAATGGTCTGTTCATGACCCAGTGTGGGCTGCGCGTACCCAGTGTCGCGGCAAAATCGGCGACGGCGTCCGGGGTCGGCACTGCGTGTTCGCCCAGATATCCGAGAACGATGAGGTCCTCCCCTGATCTGGTCTCCACGGCCAGGGCCCAACCGCACGTCTCCTCCCACAGCAAAGCCACCTCGCGCCCGGGGAAACGCGGCACAGTTCGGTCCAATGCGATGTAAGCCTCCAGAGGGTGCTCGCGCCTGCAACACCACTGCTCGATGCCGGCCCCCACACCGACCGCCACCCGTTGTACGTACCGCTCGAACCCGAGTCCGACGGTTGCGTCGACCAGCATTTGTTCTGTCATCGAACCTCACTCCTCGCCATCGTGTTTGGAATGTGCCCAGCGCTGACCGCGTCGAAACCCGGTTCAGATCACGGACTCCGGGTATCCCCAGACGAACCGATCAAGTGGAGAGGGGACCCGATGAAGTACTCGCCCGCTATGGCTCCCGGACGAATGCTGAAGATCTCCATGGTGTCGGTGAACGCCGATCCACTCGCACCGGTGGGCTGCTCGGCAGCCGGTGCACAGAACCTGCACGTCGACGAACTGTCTGCCGCCTTGGTTCGTGCCGGACACGACGTCACCGTCTTCACCAGGCGTGCCCACGTCGGTGGGCCGGACCGCGTTCGCGCCCGCGCCGGGTACTCCGTCGACTATCTCGAGGCCGGCCCGACGCAGGCTCTTCCGGATGCCGACATCCTCCCTCACCTGGGAACCTTTGCCAGCATTCTGCGCGCTCAGTGGAGTACCGACCGACCCGATGTGGTGCATTCGCACTTCTGGATGTCCGGTGTGGCAACGGAACTCGCGACCCGATCGCTCGGCATCCCCGTACTTCAGACATTCCATTCCCTGGGATCTGCGGCGCACCGCCACCTCGGAGCAGCCGACGACAGCCCCTCGGAGCGGACTCACCTGGAACCGTTGATCGCCAGGGGCGCAACCCATGTCATCGCGACCAGTTCGGACGAAATCTTCGATCTGGTCCGGCAGGGATCACCACGATCACGGACCACGATGGTGCCCTCGGGCGTGGACACCGAAGCATTCACCCCGGAGGGACCCGCCGCGAAGAAAACCGCACCGCATCGATTGATCTGCGTCGGAAGACTGGTGGAGCAGAAGGGCTTCGATGTTGCCGTCGCCGCGCTGGCTTCGCTACCGGATACGGAGTTGGTGGTGATCGGCGGGCCACCCGTCGCGCAACTGAGCACCGACGAAGTGGCGATCCGCTTGGTCAAGCTCGCCGAGCGCCTCGGCGTCGCAGATCGCGTCCAATTGTTGGGACGGGTTCCGCACCGCCAACTACCGAAACTGATGCGATCGGCCGACGCCCTCGTGTGCACCCCTCGATACGAACCGTTCGGAATCGCGGCGCTGGAAGCAATGGCGTGCGGAGTTCCCGTAGTCGCGACTCCTGTTGGCGGACTGCGGGATACGGTGATCGACGGACTCACCGGGCGTCGGGTCCCGGTCAACAACCCGGTGGAAACCGCCCGCGCAGTCCGCCATCTTCTCGACGACGAGGACGAAGGCGCGGCGTTTGCACGGCAGAGCCGGGCCCGAGCGTGCGAATCGTATTCGTGGGATCACGTCGCCACCGAAGTGGTCCGCACCTACGGCCGCTGCGTCACAGCACCGCCGAGAGCCCGCCAACACAAGGGCACTCACCGAAGTGAAGTGCACTGACGCTGACGGGCTCTACGAAACTGAATTCACGAAGGTGATTTCACGTAGCTTGGACTGAAACTGCGTGATCAAGCGGGGAAACGTCGGGTCTCTTCGAGTCCGATTGCATGATCGAGCGACTCGTAGCAGGCAAACATCGACTCCTGACCAGCTGCTTTGAGCAACCTTTGCACCGGGCGGGCGCAGACGAGCGCGAGTGTGCCGCCCACGTCGCGTGATCGCGTCGACAGGACCGACAGTACGGACAAGCCACACGTCCCCATGAATTCGAGTTCGGATAGATCGACGACCAGCGTCCGGTCCGCGGCCACGTGGTACGTCAAGAAGTCACGAAAAGCATTGGCGCTCATCAGATCGATCTCACCACGAACTTTGATCACAGCGGTGTGTGCACTGATGCGGTGCGCGTGAAACGATGCGGTCGCTGTCCCGGTCGCGGGAGGTCCGTAGTCTACCGATCCCTTCGCCGCGTTCGTAAAGCCTGAAATAGATGATCCTGGAACAACAGTCATGGTTCTCCCATCCCGCAACGGTTTACACTCTGCAAAAGAGAAGGGACCTCCGAAGGAGACGCACGATGAACGGGTCTCCAGAAATACGGATAAATCCCTCATCGGCTGTGTGCTCAACCTCGGTTTGAAACAGTACGCCAGCATGACGGACGTCACAAGTGCGTTGCGACCATTCGTTTCGGTGTTCCGAACAAAAATGTGGTTTGGTCTGCGGTTCCGCGAGGTAATCCGATGTTGCGATCGCCAACGGTCGTGAGCAGAATCGTGTCGTTTACCCCGGCACCACCATCGACCAAATTTCGTGTTCGGGGGTCACTGTGAAGGTCGGGATGGGTATCGTTCTCGGCACCAGACTTCACCGCGACCCCTGGTACGACGATCCGGAGAACTTATGGCACACCTCAGCGCACTCGAGCCCGATCAGGATCAGACTCAGCCAGTTGTGGAGTTGAGGATTCAAGCGACTCTCGATCAGCTGTCGATTTTGCGTGCACTGGCCGCCACCGTTGCCATTCAGGAAAACTTCGACCTCGACGCCATCGCCGACATCAAACTGGCCATGGACGAAATCTGTACGCATCTGATCGTTCGCGCTGCGCCTGATTCGGTTCTGGTGTGTCGGTTCGTCTTCACGCCGCCGCAATTGCACGTGTCCGTGTCCACGACGACCACGGAGTACGAGGACAGCAGTCAGCGTTCGTTCGGGTGGCACATCCTCACCGAACTCACCGATTCGATTTCGCTCGACCAGGAAGAGAACCTCGGCGGCGTCGGCTACATCACCACCATGAAGTTCACCAAGGCCCTCAGCGGGCGCCTGTGACCGCTTCCGCAGACGGCCCGTCACGCCCGCGTCGGCGGTCCACCGACGAATATCGGGACGTAATACCAGTTTTCGAGGAACTGCGGACCCTCGAGCCCCACAGCCCGGAGTACGAACGAGTGCGCACTGCACTCATCACCAGATGCCTACCGTTGGCCGAGCACATCGCCAGACGATTCGACGGTCGTGGCGAGGCACACGACGATCTGGTTCAGGTGGCGCGTCTCGGTCTGGTCAACGCCGTCGACCGTTTCGATTCCACGCGCGGATCCGATTTCGTCTCCTTCGCAGTTCCCACCGTGATGGGCGAGGTTCGACGACACTTCCGCGACACCGGTTGGGCATTGCGGGTTCCCCGCCGGATGAAGGAGTTGCACTTCCAACTCGGGCAGGCCATCAGCGAGCTGTCACAACAGCTCGGGCACGCGCCGACCGTCGACGAGTTGGCCGAGACGTTGGGGATCGAACGCGAAGAAGTTGCCCAGGCCTTGATCGCCGGCAACGCGTATCAGACGGTCTCGGTCGACGGTGCCGCGTCCAATCACACCGACGATCTCCCGCTCGTGGAAACACTCGGTGACTACGACGCAGCACTCGAGAACGTCGAGAATCACGAGGCGTTGCGTCCGCTTCTCGACAAGCTTCCCGAGCGAGAGCGGACGGTGTTGATGCTCAGATTCTTCGGAAACCTGACGCAGACACAGATCGCCGAGAAAGTCGGTGTGTCCCAGATGCACGTGTCGAGGTTGCTCGCGAAGACATTGAGTAATCTTCGCGAGCAACTCGACTGAGCTCCGCGAACAATTCGACTGAGCAGGACCGGGCGGGTCAGATCGTTGCGGTGTCGATCACGAATCGGTATCGGACGTCGCTCTTGATCACGCGCTCGTAAGCGTCGTTGATGTCGCTCGCCGGGATCAGTTCGATTTCTGCGCCGATGCCGTGCTCGGCGCAGAAGTCGAGCATCTCCTGTGTCTGCGGGATACCTCCGACCATGGAACCGGCGAGGCTACGACGGTTTGCGGCGAGCGAGAATGCTCGAACTTCGATCGGCTTCTCGGGCAGGCCGAGTTCGACGAGAGTGCCGTTGATGGCAAGCAAGGACATGTAGGCGTCGATGTCGAGGTTGACCGAGACCGTGTTGAGGATCAGGTCGAACTCGCCGCGAAGAGCCTTGAACGTCTCACGGTCGTTGGTCGCGTAGTAGTGATCGGCGCCGAGGCGAAGCCCGTCGTCTTTCTTGCCGAGCGTCTGGCTCAGGACGGTGACTTCCGCTCCGAGCGCCTTGGCGATCTTCACGCCGACGTGCCCGAGGCCGCCGAAACCGATGATGGCGACCTTCTTGCCGGGGCCGGCGTTCCAGTGCCGCAGCGGTGAGTACAAGGTGATGCCCGCGCACAGGAGCGGCGCTGCAACGTCGAGTTCGATGCCCTCCGGGATCGAGAGCACGAAGTGCTCGGTGACGACGATGTGCGTCGAGTAGCCACCCTGAGTGCGCTCGCCGTCGCGGCCGGTGGCGTTGTACGTACCCGTCACACCCTTGCGGCAGTACTGCTCTTCACCGGCGGTGCAGGCGTCGCACTCCCCGCACGAGTCGACGAAGCAGCCGACGCCCACGCGGTCGCCGACCTTGTGCTTGGTGACATCGGACCCCACGGCGGCGACGACGCCGGCGATTTCGTGTCCGGGGACGATCGGGTACTTGGCTCCGCCCCACTCGTTGCGAGCGGTGTGGATGTCGGAATGGCAGATGCCGGCAAATTTGATGTCGATGAGAATGTCCAGTGGACCGAGCTCGCGGCGTTCGACAGTGGTCTTCTCGAGGGGACCGTCAGCGGACGTCGCGGCATAAGCAGCAGCAGTAACCATGCACACATGCCTACCCGTGCATGGAGGGACCTGCAACTCGCAGGCCCCTCCATGACTTGTTCTTTACGTGACTTACCCGGCGTCGCGCTCGGCTTGCTCCGCCCGACGACGCAGGCGCCTCGCGGCCGCAACCATATTGCGCAGCGAAGGCTCGAGTTGCCACGGATGGCGGGTCTTGAGGCCGCCGTCCGGATTTGCCCACAAGCGATCGAGAGAGATCGATTCGCTTGCCTCGGTGAGCAATTCGTCGAGTTCGTCGATGTCGGGAATCCGAGCCGAGCGAGATTCGTAGACACCGGGGCCGACGCCGTGCGTGAGCGCGCCTTCCTTGAGTGCTTCGAGAACCCACGTGATGGAGCGGGTCGCGACGATAGCCGTCACATCGGCGTCCAACCGTTCGATGGCGTCGACCACCGACGACCGAGCGGAGTACGTCAGATGTGTGTGGATCTGTGTTTCCGGCTTCGCTCCACCTGTTGCCAGACGGAACGCGTCGACGGCCCACTCCAGGTAGGCCTCCCGGCCGTCCTCACGCAGTGGCAGCAGTTCACGAATTGCCGGTTCGTCCACCTGGATGATGGCGATTCCGGCAGCTTCGAGATCCGCGATTTCGTCTCGAATGACAAGTGCCAGTTGCTCTGCCGTTTCGTAGAGCGGCTGATCCTGGCGAACGAACGAACGGGCGATCATGGTGACCGGACCCGTCAGCATTCCCTTGACCGGCTTGTCGGTCAGCGACTGCGCGTACGCAATCCACTCGACCGTCATCGGCTTCGGACGTGCGATGTCGCCGTAGAGGATCGGCGGACGCGTGCAACGAGATCCGTAGGCCTGAACCCAACCGTTGTGCGTGAAGGCATAGCCCTCGAGCAGTTCGGCGAAGTACTGGACCATGTCGTTGCGCTCGTGCTCGCCGTGCACGAAAACATCGAGACCGATGTCCTCTTGCAGACGGATTGTGCGCTCGATCTCTTCCTGGATGCGCTTGTAGTAGTCGTCCCACTCCAAACGCCCCTGGCCGAGTTCGTAACGCGCCTGGCGAATCGCGTCGGTCTGCGGGAACGAACCCAGTGTCTGGGCCGGCACCAAGGGCAGATTCAACCGTTCCTGCTGAGCCTTACGACGCTCCTCGTACGGTGCACGCACACGATCTTCGGGCTTGATCGCGTTCACCCGAGCACGGACAGCGTGCTTGAGCTTGAAGTGCACCTTCGTCGGACGCTTACGCCACTTGTCCGAAGGACCTTCGGTGAGCGCCTTCGCCAGTGAGACGACTTCGCCGACCTTCTGCTTCGCAAAAGCCAGACGGTCTGCGACGTCTCCCGGAATGTCGTACTCGGAGAGCACGTCGTACGGCACGTGCAGCAGCGACGACGACGTGGAGACGACGAGGTCAGGCACAACGTCTTTGAGTTCGTTCAGGTACGTCAAGGTGTTGAACCTGTCGACGCGCCAGACGTTGCGACCGTCGACGACGCCCGCGTAGATGCGCTTGCGCTTGATGTTCGGCACCGCGGCCAGTTCCTCGGCCGTGATCTTGCCGTGCACCAGGTCCAGACCGAAGGCTTCGATCTTGGTGGGCGCCAAGATGTTGAGGGCTTCGCCGAACTTGCCGTACGGACCCGTCACCAACAGGCGCGGGCGCAGCGGGGCCGTCGAAAGCTTCTCGTACGCACGTCCCAGAGCGGCTAGCTCCTCGGGGGTGCGGTCCTCGGTGACCGAAGGCTCGTCCAACTGAACACAGGTCGCACCGGCCTTGGCGAGCTGCTCGAAGAGCTTCTCGTACTCGGGCAGGAGCGCGTCCAACAGGTCGAGCGGGGTGAAGTTCGGATCGGACTTCTCGGTGGCAGGTCCGACCTTCGAAAGCAGAAGCAGCGAGACGGGCCCCATGATGACGGGGCGCAATTCGATGCCGCGCGCCTTCGCACGTTCGAACTCGTCGAGAAGTGCATCCGAGTTGAGCGAGAACACCGTGTTCGCGTCGATCTCGGGCTGACGGTAGTAGTAGTTCGTACCGAAGAAGCGCACCAGCTCGAGAGGCGGGAAGTCCGGGCGGCCGCGGGCCATCGTGAAGTAGAAATCGAGCGGCTCGAGGGCGCCCTCGAGCGGCTTGAACCGCTCCGGCACTGCGCCGAAGAGCAGCGCATTGTCGAGCACGTGATCGTAGAAGGAGAAGGTGTTGCCGGGAACCTGGCTCAATCCCGTCGCAGCCAATTCGCTCCAGGTCGATTCCTGGAGTTCCTTGGCGACCGCGAGAAGTGCGTCCTTGTCCGAAGTGCCGTGCCAGTAGGACTCGAGGGCGCGCTTGAGCTCACGGCGCGGCCCGATGCGCGGATACCCCAGGACGCTGGAGCCGAATGCTGCAGTGCTGCTGGACATGCGGTCGACCTTTCTAACCGAGGGGCGCGAGCGCCCTGTGCGCCTTTGTGGTAGCCGGAACTACCAGAAAGGCGCACAGGGGCGTTGGGCCTTAGCTTGCCTGCTTGGTGGAGCGACCGTTGTCGGCGTACTCGTAGAAGCCCGCGCCGGACTTCTTGCCGGTCAAGCCGGCTTCGACCATACGCAGGAGCAACGGCGGAGCGGAGTACAGCGGCTCCTTGAACTCTTCGTACATGGAGTCGGCGATGGACTTGACGGTGTCGAGTCCGACCAGGTCCGTCAGAGCCAGCGGACCCATGGGGTGCGCGAGGCCGAGAACCGTTGCCTTGTCGATGTCTTCCTTGGTCGCGAAGCCCGACTCGACCATGCGGATCGCCGAGAGCAGGTACGGCACCAGGAGTGCGTTGACGACGAAGCCGGAGCGGTCGGCACTGCGGACGACCTGCTTGCCGAGGATGTCGCTGGCAAAAGCCTCGGCGCGCTGCGAGACGGAGGCACTGGTCTTGAGCGTCGTCACCAATTCGACGAGCGGCAGAACCGGAACCGGGTTGAAGAAGTGCATGCCGATGACTCGCTCGGGACGCTTGGTCGAGATGCCGAGCTTCATGATCGGGATCGACGACGTGTTGGACGCGAGAACCGCATCCGGGTCCGTCACGACCGCGTCGAGCTCGGCGAAGATTTCGCTCTTGATCTTCTCGTCTTCGACGACGGCCTCCACGACGAGCTGGCGGTCCGCGAAATCTCCCAGATCGGAGGTGAAACGCAGACGCCATGCGGCCTGCTCACGCTCACGTTCTGTGATCTTTCCGCTGCTCACGCCGCGGTCGAGCGAACGCAGGATGCGTGAACGCCCGGCTGCTGCAAGCTCGCGAGTCTGCTCGAAGACCAGAACATCGACATGTGCGCGGGCGCACACCTCGGCGATTCCGGCACCCATGATTCCGGCGCCGATAACGCCGACGCGCTGAATTTTTTCGCTGGTCACGTCAGCTCCTTGTTTGTCTCGTGGAGTTTGTCTGGTGAAGGTGTTGCAAAACAAGCACTTCGAACTGCGTCGACGCTGGTGGCCGACGCAATCGGAACTGCCTTGAAGACGAGAGAAAGTAGTGCGGTGATACAAGCAGGGGAGAGACCCGAAGCCGAGCCTCTCCCCCACCCGAAGTCAGTTCTTAGTGGAACTGTCCCTCTTCGGTGGAGCCCTTGAGAGCTGCCGTCGAGGTGTTGGGGTCAACGGTGGTGGCGATGGTGTCGAAGTAGCCGGCGCCAACCTCACGCTGGTGCTTGATGGCGGTGAAGCCACGCTCTTCGGCAGCCTTGAACTCGCGCTCCTGCAGGTCGACGAATGCCGTCATGCCTTCGCGGGCGTAGCCGTAGGCAAGGTCGAACATGCCGTAGTTGAGCGAGTGGAAGCCGGCCAGCGTGATGAACTGGAACTTGAAGCCCATTGCGCCGAGCTCCTTCTGGAACTTCGCGATGGTCGCGTCGTCCAGGTGCGCCTTCCAGTTGAAGGAAGGGGAGCAGTTGTAGGCCAGGAGCTGGTCCGGGAATTCGCTGCGAACGGACTCGGCGAACTTCTTTGCAACCTCGAGATCCGGCACGCCGGTCTCCATCCAGATGAGGTCTGCGTACGGTGCGTAAGCCTTGGCGCGAGCGATGCAGGGCTCGATGCCGTTCTTGACGCCGTAGAAGCCTTCAGCCGTGCGGGTTCCGTCGAGGAACGGGCGGTCACGCTCGTCCACGTCGGAGGTGATGAGGGTTGCGGCCTCAGCGTCGGTGCGGGCGATGATGACGGACGGAACGTCCGCGACGTCGGAAGCCAGGCGAGCCGAGGTCAGGGTGCGGATGTGCTGCTGCGTGGGGATGAGCACCTTGCCGCCGAGGTGGCCGCACTTCTTCTCCGAAGCGAGCTGATCCTCCCAGTGGACACCGGCAGCGCCGGCGCCGATCATGGCCTTCTGCAGCTCGTAAGCGTTGAGAGCGCCACCGAAGCCGGCTTCGGCGTCGGCAACGATCGGAGCGAGCCAGTTGCTGACGGAGGTGTCACCCTCGGTCTTGGCGATCTCGTCGGCGCGCAGCAGTGCGTTGTTGATGCGACGGACGACGGTCGGAACCGAGTTGGCCGGGTAGAGGCTCTGGTCCGGGTACGTGTGGCCCGAGAGGTTCGCATCGCCGGCAACCTGCCAACCGGAGAGGTAGATGGCCTTCAGGCCGGCGCGAACCTGCTGCACAGCCATGTTGCCGGTAAGTGCACCGAGGGAGTTGATGTAGTCCTCGTTGTTCACGAGATCCCACAGGATCTCGGATCCGCGACGAGCGAGGGTCTGCTCCTCGACGACGGTGCCCTGGAGCTTGACGACCTGATCGGCCGTGTAGTTACGAGTAACGCCCTTCCAGCGAGGGTTGGTGTCCCAATCCTGCTGGAGCTCAGCTGCGGTCTTCGGGGTGCCGGTGGTCGACATCAAGACTCCATCTCTTTGATCTGCTGGTCCGGCCTGTTGTGAGCAGTACGTGCGTACTACTTCACATACTTGCCAGGCCCTTCTTGTGTACTTACCGAGAATGGCACATCGAAAAAGTGCCGTCTACCTGTTGCTAATGCCAATCTTCGCTACCTTTTCAACACACTTTGCTAAGTCTGTGAAGATTCCTACGCGGCTGGTACTACCCAATCGGACAGGTTCCGTACTGGCGAGTAGGAAAGAAACCGCAGGCTGTGAACGAAATGCACTCAACTCTGCCGCTTGCGAATTCCGGCAGTTCGCACGCCACTCGGAACAGGCCTGTCCGCTACTTCGGAGCCAACTTCACTACCCGCGAGTGACCGCAATCACTCCTCGGCAACAGCCTTCGCTCGGGCGATTCCAGGGATCTACCCGTCAGAAAGCCACAGACAACCCATTCGCCGGCCATATGCTGTCGAACCATGACTTGTCGTTCGACGCCCCCGACCGGGCGATAAAGCGGTGCCGGACAACTATCAGCGGCCACCGAACAACCAGGCATGGTCGCAATCCGGTCCACAGCCGCCGCAGTTGGGCTACCGAGCCGCGCCGCAGTCGTATCCCCCGCCCCAGGGATTCCCGCCTGCACCGCCACGTGGAAATCCGCCGCCGCGTCGGCCCGGCTGGGTGATTCCGGTATCCGTAATCGGAGTCATCACTGTGTTGGCTCTCTTCGGCGGGCTTGCCTGGGTCCTCTGGCCGAAGGACGTCCCCAACTCGGCCGCCGGTGGCGCCGCCCACACCACCATCAGCGCCGCGAACACACCCGGCACCACGACAACCGCTCCCAGCACGACATCCCCGACGACCACACGCGCCGCGAACTTCCCGGCCGGTGCGTCCGCCTGCCCCGGCGGGCAGCCGGCCGGAAGTTACAAGGAGTCCGCGACAAGTGGGGGCAAAACTTCATGTGAGTTTGCCGAGGCGGTTCGGATCGCCTACGGGAACTCCGGTGCAACCGGTGCATCCAGCACCGTGTCCGCACGTAGTCCGGTGACCGGCAAGGAGTACACGATGGCATGCAAGGTGACCTCCGGCATCGTCACCTGTACCGGCGGAGACAACGCGGTTGTGTACTTGCGCTGACGGGCGCAATTGCGGCATCGGCAACCCGGTGCGTGTCGTTCCAGTGTCGCACTTACGGATCCTCCGATAGCGTGACCGCATGCCTCTGTACGAGTTTCGCTGTACCGGCTGCGGCCCGCTCGAGCGGTCGTTCGCGATGGCCGAAGTGCCCCAGTCGATTACTTGCCCCCAGTGCAGTCTCGAGTCCAAGCGGGTGGTCTCGTCTCCCCGGTTGAGTCACGCGTCGTCGGCCGCGATGGGTCTACTGGACAGCACTGCTCGATCGGCTCACGAGCCTGCCGTGGTCAGTGGGTCGCTACCCGGCCGCGGCCGGCAATCTGCGCCGACGACATCCAATCCGTTGCACCGCAAGCTACCTCGCCCCTGAGCGTCCTCACCGCGCGCCCTCGCCGTGAGTCCCGATCCGACACGAAAGTCCTGCCGCCACGAGTTTTCCGTTTCTTCGAGAATGAGGAGTGCATATGCCTGAACTGCTGTTTCCACTCGATTCCGCCAAGAAATTCACCGACCAGGCAATCGTCGGCCACAATCGGTGGCACCCGGACATCCCAGCGGCGGTGACGGTGAAACCCGGTGATGCGTTTCGTGTCCATTGCCGCGAATGGTTCGACGGCGCAATACACAACGACGACTCAGCCGACGACATTCTCAATGCACCACTGACCACGGTCCACACGCTGTCCGGCCCCTTTGCCGTCGAAGGCGCGAAGCCCGGCGACCTCTTGATCGTCGACATCTTGGATATCGGGCCTATCCCCCAAGAAGATTCGGGTCCGTTGGCCGGACAAGGCTGGGGGTACACCGGCATCTTCCCTCGGAACAACGGCGGTGGCTTCCTCACCGAACAGTTCCCCGACGCGTACAAGGCCGTCTGGGATTTCTCCGGCCAAACGGCGACGTCGCGTCACATTCCGCACGTCTCGTTCACGGGCATCGTCCACCCGGGACTCATGGGCACGGCTCCGTCGGCAGCCTTGCTCGCCAAGTGGAATGCCCGCGAGGGCGCCCTCATTGCCACCGATCCCAATCGGGTTCCCCCGCTTGCACTTCCGCCCGAGCCCCGCGATGCAGTACTGGGAACCTTGACCGGTGACGAGTACACACGCGTGGCCGGCGAGGCGGCTCGTACCGCTCCCCCGCGTGAGAACGGCGGAAACCAGGACATCAAGAACCTCACCAAGGGCAGCCGAATCTTCTATCCGGTGTTCGTGGACGGTGCGAATCTGTCGGTCGGCGATCTTCACTTCTCCCAGGGCGACGGTGAGATCACTTTCTGCGGTGCCATCGAGATGGGCGGCTTCATCGATCTTCGTGTGGACATCATCAAGGGCGGAATGGATACCTACGGTGTTTCCGAGAACGCCATCTTCATGCCGGGCAACACGGATCCGCAGTATTCCGAGTGGCTTGCGTTCTCGGGCACTTCCGTCACGTTGGACGGCGAACAGAAGTACCTGGATTCACATCTGTCCTACCAGCGTGCGTGCCTGCATGCGATCGAGTATCTGACCAAGTTCGGGTACGCGCCAGAGCAGGCGTACCTGCTACTCGGCGCGGCGCCGATCGAGGGCCGCCTGTCGGGTGTCGTGGATATCCCCAACTCGTGTTCGACGGTCTATCTCCCGACTGCGATCTTCGACTTCCCCCTTGCACCCTCGTCGAGCGGGCCGTTCCAGATCGATCCCGGAATCGGCGCCCCGCGTTCGGAGAACAGGGTCTAGGCCTCCGGCCCCGTGAGTGGTTAGGGAGTGCCGAGGCTCCTCAACCACTCACGGGGGCGGAGCCCCTGTGCGAAGACTGCGAACCCACCTTTGCGAAGCCGGACTGTCACTCGTATCCTGGGAAAATGTCGAAAACCTTTGTCGGTGTCCGGCTCCGCCAACTGCGGACCGAGCGCGGGTTGAGTCAGGCTTCGCTGGCCAAGACGCTCGAGATCTCGGCAAGCTATCTCAATCAGATCGAGCACGACGTCCGGCCACTCACCGTGCCGGTGCTCCTGCGAATCAGTGAAGTCTTCGGTGTCGACACCACCTTCTTCTCCCCGCAGGACGACACACGCCTGATCGCGGAAATGCGTGAAGTTGCCCTCGATCAAGAGATGGGTATCGACGCCGACGCCCACGAAATCGCGGAGATGGTCTCCACCCACCCGGGCCTGGCCAAGGCGATGGTGAACATGCATCGCCGCTTCCGGAACACGACGGCGCAGCTCGCCGCAGCCACGGAGGACCGTTTCTCCGACGGCAGCGGCAGCGGTTCGATCACCATGCCGCACGAGGAAGTGCGCGACTACTTCTATCAGCGACAGAACTACATCCACGATCTCGACACCGCGGCCGAAGAACTCACTGCCCGGATGCGCTTTCACCGTGGCGACGTCGCCGGCGAGATCGCCAGACGCCTCGAGTCCGTCCATGACGTGCAGATCGTTCGACGAGTCGACTTGGGCGAGAACATACTTCATCGCTACGACCCGGACACCAGGGTCCTGGAAATTTCCGCACGACTCTCCGGCGGGCAACAGGTCTTCAAGTTCGCGACAGAACTCGCATACCTCGAGCATGGCGACCTGCTCGACTCGTTGGTGGCCGAGGGCAACTTCACCAGCGAAGCGTCGGTTTCCCTGGCGAAGCTTGGTTTGGCCAACTATTTCGCCGCGGCCACCGTGCTGCCCTACAGCCAGTTTCACGAGGTTGCCGAGGACTTCCGGTACGACATCGAGCGTATGTCCGCCTTCTATTCCGCGAGCTACGAGACGATCTGCCACCGCCTCTCGACCCTGCAGCGCCCCAAACTTCGCGGGGTTCCGTTCATGTTCGTGCGTGTCGATCGTGCCGGAAACATGTCGAAGCGTCAGTCCGCCACCGGATTCCACTTCTCCACCAGCGGCGGTACGTGTCCGCTGTGGAACGTCTACGAGACGTTCTCGTATCCGGGCAAGATCATGCCTCAGATCGCACAGATGCCCGACGGCCGCCGATACCTATGGGTTGCTCGCACGGTCGAACGTCGAGCGGCTCGATACGGACAGCCCGCAAAGATCTTCGCCATCGGATTGGGATGCGAGATTCGACACGCCCACCGACTCGTCTACAGCGACGGTCTGGATCTGGACGAGTCGAATCCGGGAACGCCGATCGGCTCGGGCTGCCGTGTCTGCGAACGCCTCAATTGTCCGCAGCGTGCCTTCCCTCCGTTGGGTAAAGACCTCGACATCAGCGAGCACCGGAGTTCGATTTCGCCGTACGTGATTCGCTGACCGCGCTAACGCACGTGGTCGCGCAGGAACGCGACTGTGCGATCGAACGCGATCACCCCGTCGACGGTGTCGAGGTCGAACTGATATTCGTGGTCGAGTGCAGGCTCGTGATCGTCCGGGTAGAACAGTGCATCGACCTCGACGCCCAGATCGGCGAGCCGTTCTGCCATGGGTTTCGACTGGCTGGCAGTCAGTGGGTCGACATTTCCGCCGGTGATGAACGTCGCTGGAAAGTCCGAGGTCACATGACCCAGTGTCGACATCTGACGCACTGCAGTCGACCCGTCGAAGTCCCTCGTTCCGAGGTACCCCCACAGCGATTGCTTGTCGACGCCCCAACCGAAGTACTTCCCCTGTGACAGCAGCGGTTTCAGATCGAAGACCCCACAGTCGAGGACAACTCCGCGTATCTGCTCGGGACGTAATGCCGGCTCCACACCCATTTCCGACGCGTAGTCAGGGCTGGTCATGACGGTCGCCAACTGACTGGACAACTGCGCGCCTGCCGAATCTCCCGCAAGAAAGAGATTGGTCGAATCGACATGCAACCTGTCCGCATTGCTCACGATGAATCGATACGCGTCGTTCAGCTGATTCACTGCGGTGGGGTAATACGCATCTGGTCCCAGTGAGTAGTCCACCGAAATCACAGTGAAGCCTTGATTTGCCAACAGTTTGTAGTAACCGTCGGCATCAGTTCTCGAGCCTGATATCCAGCCACCGCCGTGCACCCAGACCACCGTGGGTAGCGCCGAAGTGGACTCCGACGGGTAGTACGCGTCCAGTTGTGCATCGTCGTCGCCGTCGCGGTACGACTGATCGAGAATCGAGACGATTCCTGACGGTGCATGCCTGTCGAGTTGTGCGTGAGTCGCTTCGGAGCCACCCGCTGACATCCACCGTACGAGGAGAACTCCTGGCCACGGACTGACGAGTGCCGCGGTTACCCCGGACAGCAGAATGACGACGAATACCGCCGCGATTCCGACAATGCGCCTTCGCCGTCTGTCGGGGGAAGACGCGCGCACAACAACTCCTGGGGTCGGATCGGATTCACCCAGGCTAGACCAAAAGGACTAGTTGAGAATTCCCTGGCAACGCACCCGCGGAGCTTTGTCCAAAATGACCATTTTCTCAGTGGTTCACCACAATCCGACATTTAGCCGGTATGAGCCTCGAGAAACTGAACCGTGCGATCGAGCGCAGTGAGACCGTCGGCATTGTCCAGATCGAACTGATACTCGTGCCCGAGCGCCGGAACGTGATCGGCCGGATAGAACAGTGTGTCGACCGCAACTCCCAACCCGGTCAATTTGTCAGCCATCGGTTTCGACTGAGAATCCGTCAACGGATCGGCGTTGCCGCCGCTGATGTAGGCAGGCGGAAATCGATCGGTGACGTAGTTCAAGGTCGACATCTGATCCGCTGCGTCGGTACTCATGAAGTCACGCACGCCGGTATACGCCCAGAGGGACCGATCAACTCCCCAACCGATGATGCCGGGTCCGCCGACCATGTTCCCGACGTCGTAGATTCCACAGTTCAGGATTACTCCACGTAACTGATCCTGCCGCAGCGACGGGACCACGCCCACACGGTTCGCATACGCGGGATCAGTGATGAGAGTGGCGAGCTGACTCGAGAGTTGCGCTCCCGCAGAATCACCGGCGAGAACGATCTTCGTCGGATCAACATGCAGCCGTTCCGCATTCGCGACGACGTACGCGTGAGCGTCGTTGAGCTGCCGCACCGCAGTCGGATAGTGGTGCTCAGGTCCGAGTGAGTAGTCCAGGGACACAACGGTGTAGCCACGAGAGGCCAGCAACTCGTAGTACGGCGCGTAGTTGGACTTGCTTCCCGAGATCCAGGCACCGCCATGAGTCCAGATCACCGTAGGCAATGCGGTCGTCGTCGCTGCGGGAAAGTAGACATCCAGGTATGCGTCGTCGTCATCGGCGCGGTACTGCTGGTCCTTGATCGAGTCGACGCCTTCGGGCGCGTGCTTCTCGAGCGCCTCGGTGACTTTCACCGCATCACGATCGAAGACCCATCGCACGGTGAGTGCGCCAGGTCTCGGGCTCAGAACGAAGGCCAGAACCACGGCTCCGACCAGAACGAACACAATTGCCAGAGCCCACAGCAAGCGCCTGCGCCACCGATGCGGTGAAGGGTTCGTCATCGGGTTTCCTTCACTCTCGGCACAATGTCCGGATCAGCGTAACGCGAAGCCGGTACCGCCAAGTGCGATCAGCCGAGTTCAGCGATCCGCCTCTGCGCGAGTGCCTTGACTTCACCCTTGGCTACTTTGCCGCCTGCCGCCATCGGCAATTCGGCGACCGTCATCACGTACTCGGGTATGTACTCGCGGGTCACTCCTCGGCTCTGCAGCCAGGCGGTCAGATCCTCCGAACTCAGATCGTCATCGGCGGACACGACGACCGCACAGACCTTCTCACCGAACAGCGGATCGTCGACCCCGACCACGGCGACCAACTCCACCGAAGGGTGCGCGCGCACGTACTCCTCGACTTCGACCGCGGAGATGTTCTTGCCGCCACGAATGATGATGTCGGCTTTGCGCCCGACCACACGCACCCGTCCTGTCTCGTCGATCTCGACGATGTCGCCGAGAAGCATCCAACCGTCATCGGTGTACAACTCGTCGTTCGCATCGGTGTCCCCCCAATAGCCCTGACACATCAGCGGTCCGTTCACCCCAGGCTGACCGCGGCGGACGGAGCCGGTCATTTCCTTTGCCGCATCGTCGAATACACGAACTTGCATGCGATCGATGACGTGGCCGCACGTCTTCAGTCGGGTGTCGGAATCGTCCGAAACCGTCGTCACCGAGACGGCGCCGGTTTCGTTCGATCCGTAGAACTGCAGGACAGCCGCTCCGGTACGTTGTTCGAATGCCAGCGCCTCCGAATAGGGCACGGCTTCACCACCGGTGAACATGAAACGAAGTGACGAGAGATCGGCCGATTCCGCGGCCTCCGAACGCAACAGCATCTTGAATTGTGTACTCACACAATTCAAAGCAGTCACCCGTTCGCGCTCGATCAACTCGATCATCACCGAAACGTCGAAGCGTTCCATGACGACATTGCGAGCACCGAGTAGTGCCGGCAGGAAATGCGAAGTCCAGAGGCCGAATCCGAAAGGTGCTGGAACCGCGCCGAGGAACACCTCATCCGAACCGATCGCCGCCGCCTCGGCGGCAATCTCGGAGAAACCAACCCAACGATCCTCGGTTTGTGTGACCAGTTTGGGTAGGCCCGTTGTGCCGGAGGTCGAGTTCAGCATCGAAACGGCTGACGTGACAAAACACGGACTGGTTGCGGGGAACTGCTTTAGCTCGACCGGCAACGAGGTGAGTTCGCCGTTTGCGCTCACGCGTTCGAAACTCACGTCGGCGCGTTCGTCGGCGAAGACGACGTCCAGTCCGGGATGCTCTGCCCGCAGACTCGCCACGAGTTCGGCGGTATCGACGCCGCGCAGCGTGCGAGTGGTGACGAGTACGGAGGCTTCCGAGCGGGCGATCAGATGAGAGATCTCGCGAATGCCCGAGCGCGAACCGATTCCGACGGCGACGCGGCCGGTACGAAATGCTGCGCAGAGAGCCGCATGGAATACAGCGGTGTCGGGGAGCAACACGGCTACATGTCCGTATCCCTCACCAGCTAGATCCAGCGCCGACGCGATCGCATCGGCAGCCGCGTCGTACTGCTTCCACGACACCCTCGATTCCGGAGTGACAAAGGCGGTTTCGTCCGGGATGGTCTCAGACCAATGCCTGACCATTTCGCTGATGCTGACGCCGGCGAAGCGGTCCGGATTCGTGGCGAATTCACCGACGGTGAAGTCGAGTGTCTTCGTTTCAAGCATGATCGTCGATCATCTCCCGTCGGCGCTGAGGACGCCCATCGATTGTTTGTACGCGTTGTCCAGTGTCGCTGCGGAATCGCATTCGCGGACGAGTTCGCCGCGCTGCATGACATATCCGCGGTCGACAACCGATTTCAGTGCAGTAAGTGCCGGTTCCGTCACGATGACGGTCACACCCTCGGCGGCCAGACCCCCGACCAATGCTCGCAGCTCCGCGACGATTTTCGGTGCCAGTCCTGTCATCATCTCGTCGAGGAGCAACACCTTCGGGGTTTCCAGAAGGGCCCGCCCCAGAACCAACATCTGCTGCTCACCACCGCTGAGGACCCCGGCATAACTCTCCGAGCGTTCACGCAGGATCGGGAACCTCTCGAAAGCTGTTTCCACGGCTTCGGCTTTCAATCCCAGCAGGTCTGCGCCCACGCGTAGATTCTCGCGAACGGACATTCGCATGAACAGTTGCCGGCCTTGGGGAACGTAGGCAAATCCGCTGCGGACACGATCCAGTGCCGATAATTTCTGGATCTCTCGACCATCGAATTTCATTGTCCCGGTGGCGGGAACCGAGCCGTAGATGGATCCCGCCAAGCTGGTCTTGCCTGCACCGTTCGGCCCGACGATCGCTGTCACTTCACCGGCGGGAGCGGCAAGGGAGACTTCCCGGACGGCGACAGCGGATCCGTATCGAACTGTGACTCTGTCGAGTTCGAGCATGTCAGGCGCCTTCCTCGTATTCGGAACCGAAATAGACTTCTCGCATCGCGTCGCTGGCCAAGCACTCCTGCGGTGGTCCGTAGAACGCCACTGATCCGAAATTGAGCAGCACGATCTTGGTTGCGAGCGCCGCGATGAGATCGACGTTGTGATCAACCAGGACTACTCCTTTGCCCTGCGCGGCAATCGATCGCACGGCACCGGAGATGGCAGCGATGCCGTCGTGATCCGCGCCGGCAAACGGTTCGTCCAACAGGAGGACTTCGGGTTCGGTCGCCATCGCCCGCGCCACCTCGACCAGACGCTGCGCCCCCAAACTGAGATCCCCGCAAGCACTCTCGACGTCGGTGACCGAGTATCGCGCAGCAATCTCCCGGGCCCGCTGTGCTGTCCGGTCCCAGTTCTCGAAAGGTCCTTTGATCGCCCACCACAGCGAGTGCAGAGGTGAGGTGATCTTGTGCCCGTACAGTCCCGGGATGATGTTGTCGACGGCGTCGAGTTCCGCCGCGAGCTGCGGATGTTGAAACGTGCGCGAGAGCCCTTGCCGTGCACGGCGCTCCGACGGCCCGGTCAAGGGAGCACCCGCGAGCGCGACGGTTCCGGAGTCTGCTTGCTGAGTGCCGAAGATGCAGTCCACCAGTGTGGTCTTGCCTGCCCCGTTCGGGCCGACCAGTCCGATCACCTCTCCCGGTCCGACGCTGAACGAGACATCGTCGACAGCGCGGACGCCTCCGTAGGACTTGTGGAGCCCGCTCACTTCGAGTAGCCGAGTCATCGATTGCCACGCTCCTTGTACAGACGGTTCATTCGACCCAGAACGTTCTGACTCCACCCGATCACCCCACCAGGCGCGACGATGAGGATCACCAGGACGGCTCCGGCAAGCAGGAGTTCGCCGCTTCCCTGGTACCCAGGCATGTTCAGCGTCACGATCACCACGATCAATGCACCGAGCGGAGCACCCCACGCCGAACCGCGACCGCCGATGATCGGCATGAAGATCGCAAGGAAAACAATACTGAGAGTGAAGGTTTCAGGAGTGACAGCCTGCACCGACACGGTGAAAAGCGATCCGCCGGTCGACGCGATCGCGGCACCGATCGCCAGCGCCACAACGGTCAGGTGCGCAGGATTGACGCCGGAAGACCGTGCGACATTACGATTGTCGCGGGCAGCTTGCAACATCAGCCCCCACACCGATTTCCGAAGTCGATCGACAGTGACCGCGATCAGACACACGAACAAGATCGCGAACACGACCAATGCGTAGCGCGGTGGCTCCCAGCCGAACATCGTCACAGTCTCGACGCCCGAGATCCCGGCCGACCCGCCGGTGAAACTCGGCCCGTCGATCAACCAGTGCTCGAAAGCGATACCGAACAACAAGGTCACCGCGGCAAGGTAGAAGCCGGAGAGTTTCTGCGTTGCCAAGCTGAGGAGTACTGCAACCGCTGCAGCGGCGAGGGCGCCGAGAATCCATCCCCACCACATCGACAACCCGGTCCGAACCGAGATCAGCGCAACGGCATACGCGCCGATCGCCGCATAAGCGCTGTACGCCATCGACAGTGATCCCGCGAGAACGAATGGCACGTACATGCCGAGTGCGATCAGCGAATACGTCGCAGCGAGGAACACCAGATCCTGCCGGTACAGACTCGGCCCCATCCACAGCAGCACGGCAGCAACCACGACCACGGTGATCAGCGCTTCTCGTGACAGGGCGAGCATCCTCGTCCGGGAACGGCCGGATGTAGTGGGCGGATTTGACGTCAGCGGACTGGTAGAAAGCGAGGCCATCAGACGCGAACCTTCCTCGAGAGCAAGCCTTCCGGACGGAAAGCGAAGAACACCAGGGCAATCAACAGAATCGCGGTTTGAGCAGCACTCGCACCGAAGTAGTACGGGGCGAATACCTGGACGACGCCCAACACCATTCCGCCGATCAGCGGAGCCCAACTTCGGCCGGTACCACCGATGACGAGTGCGATGAATGCCGTCAGCGTCCATGACAGACCGCTCGTGAACTGAACACCGGCCTTTGGAGCGAACAGAAGTCCGGCGACGGCGGCGATCACACCCGCGAGGGTGAACGCGATGAGGCGTACCCGATCCACCGGCAAGCCCAGGACGCGGGCGGCATCCGGACTGTCGCCGACGGCGCGTAGCAGACGGCCCGAGGTGGACCGGTTCAGCCACAGTCCGATACCGACGAAGATCACGGCAGTTCCGACGACGAGTACAACGGTCGAACTGTCGACGGTCGCACCGAGTACCGATATCGGATCGAAGTCGAAGATCTTCTGCCCGGGAAGTGGTGTGCGGCCGAAGACCGTGCCGGCGAGCTGCTGGATCCCGAACAGTACTGCGGTCACCGCCACCAACGCCGGTAGTTCCCCACGACCCGAACGCTTCTGAACCTGTTTGACCACAAGCTTTTCCGTCAAGATCGACAGCGCCACCGCTACCGCGATCCCCAGCGGCATGGCAATCCAGAGAGCGAGCCCGTAATTGATCGCGACCCAACTCGACGCCATTGCCGCAGCCATAGCGTACGGGCCCATCGCAAAGTTGAAGAAGTCGGCGCCGACCACCACGAGATACATTCCGAGGGCTATCAGAGAGAAGAAGGCACCGATCTCGATGGCTGCGAGCCACAGTTGTGCGTCTGTCATGTCAAAGCTCCTCGGTTATCCGCACGGGGGTTGGTAGGAATCCCACGGATGGGCCGGTTTGTTGTCCTCACCGAATTCGACGAGCACCAGTCCGCAGAGGCTGTCCGGAGCAAGGTGATCCTGCGAGGAGAACGACAGTGTCAGTCCGTCCTGGCCGAAGCTGGCGGGAAGTGCCGAAACCTGTTGAAGAGCATCACGAACGGCCGTCCGATCTCGGTGATCGCCGGCAATCTCGATGGCCTCGGCCAACATCATGACGGCGTCGTACGCCTGTGCGTCGTAGGCGGTCAGTTGATAATCGGGCCCCTTGACCGCCTGCACCTTGCGACGCAGTTCGGCGGTTCTCGGGTTGTTCTCACTAAGCGAGCCCATGTACACCATGCCGCTCAACGCCTTCGGGTCCGCCAAAGCCCAAGATGCGGGCTGGTTTCCGATGGAAGCGAGTGAGAAGCGTTGCGTCTGCGGGGTGACCTTCGACAAGGTGTTGTGCGCGAGGATTTCGAAGTGCCCGCCGATACTGGCGACCAGAATCGCGTCCGGTTCGGTTTCCGCGAGACGTGAGACCTGTGCGGTGATGTCCGCGGCATCGACCGGCGCCTTTTCGACGCCCGTCACTCTCGCGCACTTCTCGAGCGCCGGCCGCAGGGTCTTGATGATTCCGTCGATGGACGCACTCGCGTCACCGAGAATTCCCAGGGACTTGTACCCCATCTTCTCGAAAGCCCCGCAGTACACCTGGGCGTACTGCTTCAACGAGTTCGGAATCATGAACGAGAAGTCGTTGTCGGGCGCGGAGGCAAAGGCGTCGCTGAGAACGACCGGAGCTATCGCAGGAATCTTCGACTGCTGGAGAATCGACTTGGCCTGCAGCACCGACCCGCTGCCCGTGGCGAGGATGACCGCACTGGACCCGTGATCGACCAACTTCCGAATGATCGACGGGGTCTTGGTGGGACTGCTCTCGTCGTTCTCGACAACCAATTCGACTTGCTTACCGTTGATTCCGCCCGCCTGGTTGATCAGGTCGACGGTCATCCGCACCGTCTTGCCGGCGATCGTGCTGTACGACGCACCGGGCCCGGTGGAGTCCTCGTCCAAACCGATGACGATGGTGTCTTCGGGAATGACACCGGCAGATGCGCACGCGCTCGCCCCGAGGACCACTGCCGCGCAGACGGCGATCGCCTTTCCGAGTCTCACATCGAACTCCCGTCCTAACTGTGCTTGGTAAATCAAACAAGCGCTTGATTTACGAGTGTGGACAGAAGTATGCACTGGGTCACACTGATAGTCAAAATCCGAACTACACGCGCAGGAAATGCGGTGTTACGGCTTCTGCAGCTGCCGGATCGACGAGCTGAGTTCGCGAATGACGGACTTCAATTCGTCGACATCAGAGCGGAGTTCGGCAAGGTCCGAGTCGGGAGATTCGGTCTGCGCTTCCTTCTTCGCCGTGCGCCGCGCAATGCGTGCCACCGGCTCGCCGTCGACGGAACGTGCGGCAAAGCCGTCCAGGAAAACCGAAATCAGATTGCGCTGCAGATCTTCGGCCAATTCGGAAAGCTGCGGGCGATACTGCGCGACGGTGGACCAGACGGATTCACGCAGGAGACGGTGAAACTGTTCGGGATCGATGTCTTCCCGAAACTCCGCGTCGGCAATTCCGCGAGCGATAGCCGATCGCCAGTAGCTGTGTGCCTTCTGAACCAGGATGGTGATGGGCGCGTCCGCCGGTTGCGACGAAAGTATGGCTTCTCCCTGATAGACCTCCGTGGCATACGGGTGATCCACCGCCGAGGCAAAAGAGACCGACACCATCGTGGCCAGGCGATTTCGAGCCGAACCTTCCGGTTCGATCGAGTCCTCGTACCGGACGTTGAGATCTTCGAGGAACCGGACGACGATCTCGTTGGCTATCGCATCCTTGGAGTCGAAGTAGTGATAGAGGCTGCCGGAGAGGATCCCGACTTCGTCGGCGATGTCTCGCACCGTCGTCGCGGCGATCCCCCGCTCACTGAACAGCTTGGCCGCATGAGCGAGTATTTCGTCCCGTCGGGTCGAGCGCACGAGAAGATCCTTCCGACGTTCCGATCGTCAAGCGAGTGCTTGATCAATTTCTCGTCGATGCTAACACCGCACCCTCGCTGACCTGCGGTGTGAGGTCCTGGACACCCAATCGAAACACCGGACACACACTTGTCACCGACAGTCATTCCACCGCAACAACTTCCACCTACTCTGTGCACTCGACGAATACAGCGTTGTATACGCACTCCGGATACAGATCTGTCAGAGCCATTGTCTGCCAGAGCCATCGACACGAAAGGCCCGTACATGCGAACCTTCTCGAAGCGCACCCTTGCCGCGCCGGCCGCTCTCGCCGCGCTGGGCTTGGTTCTCACCGGCTGCGGAAGCAAGGCAACAGACACCGCATCGGGAGATTCGACGGCTACGTCGTGCGTCGACACCTCGGGGGACACGATCAAGGTCGGTTCCCTGAATTCACTCTCGGGCACCATGGCCATCAGTGAAGTGACGGTCCGCGACTCCATCTCGTTGGCGGTGCAGGAGATCAACGATTCCGGCGGTGTACTGGGTAAGAAGATCCAGATCGTCGCAGAGGACGGCGCGTCGGAGCCGACAGTGTTCGCCGAGAAGGCCGAGAAACTGATCAGCAGCGATTGCGTCGCAGCAGTTTTCGGTGGCTGGACCTCCTCGAGCCGCAAGGCCATGCTGCCCGTGTTCGAGGACAACAACTCTTTGCTCTACTACCCGGTCCAGTACGAGGGACTGGAAGATTCGAAGAACATCTTCTATACGGGCGCAACGACCAACCAGCAGATCATCCCGGCTCTGGATTACCTGAAGGAGAAGGGCGTCAAGTCGCTGTATCTGGTCGGCAGCGACTACGTGTTCCCTCAGACCGCCAACCGCATCATCAAGGCGTACGCGGCAGCGAACGGCATCGAGATCAAGGGCGAGGATTACACGCCTCTGGGTTCGACCGACTTCTCCACCATCGTGAACAAGGTCCGCACAGCCGACGCCGATGCCGTGTTCAACACACTCAACGGCGATTCCAACGTTGCGTTCTTCCGTGAATACTCAAATGTCGGCCTGAAGCCCGCCGACATGCCCGTCGTCTCCGTCTCCATTGCGGAGGAAGAGGTCGGTGGTATCGGAGTCCAGAACGTGGAAGGCCAGCTGACGGCGTGGAACTACTACCAGACCATCGACTCCCCCGAGAACAAGAAGTTCGTCGCGGCGTACAAGGCAAAGTTCGGCCAGGACAAGCCCACGTCCGATCCGATGGAAGCGGCATACACCTCCGTCTATCTCTGGAAGAACACCGTCGAGAAGGCCAACTCGTTTGCGGTCAAGGATATTCAGGACAACGCCGACGGTGTGACCTTCCAGGCGCCCGAAGGACTCGTCACCATCGACGGCGACAACCACCATATCACCAAGACTGCCCGGATCGGCGAAATCCGTTCCGACGGACTGATCTACACGGTCTGGGATTCGGGACAGCCGATCGAGCCGGATCCGTACCTGAAGAACTACCCCTGGGCTGAGGGGCTCGGTAGCTGATCGACAAAAGGCGGAATTGACGGAATCGACGAGTAGAGAGGTGGAGCGTCTGTCATGGATGTTGTGATCGGGCAGTTGTTCACGGGTTTGAGTATCGGATCGATTCTCCTGTTGGCAGCGTTGGGGTTGTCTCTCACGTTCGGGCAGATGGGTGTCATCAACATGGCACACGGCGAGTTCATCATGGCCGGCTCGTACACCGCATACGTAGTGCAGCAGGTGATCTCGAATGCAACGGGATCGTTGATCATTTCTCTGCTCGTCGGTTTCGTCGTCGGCGGACTGATGGGTGTTGTGCTCGAAGTGGTCCTGGTATCGCGGATGTACCACCGACCCCTCGACACCCTGTTGGTGACATTCGGCGTCGGATTGATCCTTCAGCAGTTGGCGCGCGACATCTTCGGCGCGCCGGCAGTCAATGTTTCGGCGCCGAGCTGGCTTTCGGGCGGGGTCGATATTTTCGGCGCCGTGGTGCCGAAAACCCGCATCTTCATTCTGGTGTTGGCGATCGCAGCAGTGATCGCACTTTCGGTCGCACTGAAGCAGTCGTCGATGGGTAGACGCATCCGGGCCGTCGTCCAAAATCGCGATCTGGCCGAGACGAGCGGAATCTCCTCTCGTCGTACGGACATCACGACCTTCTTCCTCGGTTCCGGGCTCGCCGGCGTCGCGGGTGTCGCGTTGACGCTCATCGGTTCCACCAGCCCGACCATCGGCCAGTCCTATCTGATCGACGCCTTCCTGGTTGTTGTCGTCGGCGGTCTCGGTCAGATGAAGGGAGCCGTGATCGCAGCCTTCGCCCTCGGCATCTTGAACTCGTTCATCGAGTACTCGACGACAGCGTCGATCGCGAAGGTGATCGTGTTCGTCATCATCGTCGTCTTCCTTCAAGTTCGGCCGCAGGGCCTGTTCGCAGTCAAGACGAGGAGCCTCGTATGAGCATCCTGAACAATTCCCGAATTCGGGTGTGGGGCGGTTTTGCACTCGCCGCCATCGTGCTGTTCGCCGTCGCTCCGGCTGTGCTCTCGGACTTCAGGCTGTCACTGTTGGCCAAATTCCTGTGCTTCGCCATAGTCGCTGTCGGTATCGGTTTGGCTTGGGGCAGAGGCGGAATGCTCACGCTCGGCCAGGGGGTGTTCTTCGGGATCGGCGCATACGTGATGGCGATGCACCTCAAGATCGCCGATGCCGAACTCAAGGGTGACGCGGTCCCGGACTTCATGTCCATCGCCGGCAAGACCGAACTGCCGGGATACTGGCAACCGTTCGCCTCGCCATTCGTGGCGATCTTCGCCATCCTTTTCCTGCCGGCCGCTGTTGCCTTTCTCCTCGGACTCGGTGTGTTCAAGCGGAGAGTCAAGGGCGCGTACTTCGCGATCCTCTCGCAGGCACTCGCCGCGGCTTTCGCAATCCTCTTGATCGGCCAGCAGTCGATCGGTGGCAGCAACGGCCTCAACCGCTTTCGCACGTTCTTCGGTTTCAACCTCAACGATCCGGCGAACAAGCAGATGTTGTTCTTCATCGCCGCCGGAGTTCTTCTCGCATCGGTCGCTCTGATTCGCCAGCTGATGAACTCCCGATACGGCGAACTCCTCGTCGCCGTCCGTGATCAAGAGGAGCGAGTACGTTTCCTCGGATACGATCCGGCGAACATCAAACTGGTCGCCTACGTGACCGCGGCGTTCCTCGCCGGTATCGCCGGTGCGCTGTTCGTTCCGATCGTGGGCATCATCTCCCCCGCCGACGTCGGGATCGTTCCGTCAATCGCCTTTCTCATCGGGGTCGCGATCGGTGGCCGCGCAACGCTTCTCGGTCCGGTACTCGGTGCGATCGGCGTCGCGTGGGCGCAGTCGACATTCTCGGAGAAACTCCCTTCGGGATGGATCTACGCACAAGGGTTGATGTTCATCGTCGTGGTCGGGTTCTTCCCGGCAGGTGTGGCCGGATTGTTCGCCCTGATGCGCCACCGCAAGAAGCGTGAGGCCCCGGCCGACCCGCCGGTCAAGGTCTCCCAACCCGAACCAGTGGAGGTGTCGTCATGACCAACACAACCGCCACCAGCGAACCCACACCGGCACTGGGTGGCAACGCCGGAATGTCGTCCGAGTACCTCGAAGTACGAAATCTTTCGGTCAGCTTCGACGGTTTCAAGGCCGTCGACGGCGTCGACTTGACCCTCATGCAGGGCGACCTGAGGTTTCTCATCGGCCCGAACGGGGCTGGAAAGACAACGTTGGTCGACGCCATCACCGGACTCGTTCCCGCGACGGGTTCCATCACGAAGTCCGGCGAGCAACTGCTCGGCAAGAAGGTTCACAAGATCGCCCGCCTCGGCGTCGGGCGAACCTTCCAGACGGCAAGCGTCTTCGAAGAGCTCTCGGTGCTGCAGAATCTCGACATCGCGGCCGGAGCCGGCCGATCACCGTGGAACCTGCTCAGAAAACGCAAAGGTGTGCTTCCCGAGATCGAAGAGGCGCTGGAGACAACCGGGTTGGAGCACCTCAGGGACACCGCCGCAGGCATTCTGGCGCACGGACAGAAGCAGTGGCTCGAAATCGGAATGTTGTTGGTACAGAACTGTTCCGTGCTCCTGCTCGACGAGCCCGTCGCAGGCATGAGCCTCGAGGAGCGCGAGGAGACCGGGAACCTTCTGCGGCGCATCGGCGGTGCGCGAACCGTCGCCGTAGTCGAGCACGACATGGACTTCATGCGATCCTTCGCCACGTCCGTCACAGTGCTCGCCGCTGGGAAAGTGCTTGCCGAAGGAACTGTGGCGGAGGTCCAAGCCGACCCCAAGGTGCAAGAGGTCTACCTCGGCACCGCCGCTGCCGGAACCGATCTCGGCGCCGACACCGAACCGACCCCGGAGGACTGAATCATGCTCGAGCTCGTCGACATCCGCGCCGGCTACGGACGCACCGAAGTGATCCACGGCGTATCCCTGCTGGTTCCCAGCGACGGAGTTGCGGCAGTCATGGGTCACAACGGTGCGGGTAAAACCACCTTGCTGCGCGCCGCCGTCGGTCTGATCAAACCTACACGGGGAAAGGTACTTCTGAACGGTGAGGACATCACCGGTCTACGGCCGAGCGCCCGCGTCGCTCGCGGACTTGCCTACGTACCCCAGGGTCAGCAGTCGTTCGGACAACTGACAACTGCCGAGAATCTTCGGGTGGTCGCCGACGGGCGCAAACGCGGAAAGGCACTCATCGCAGAGGCATTGGATCTGTTTCCCGCACTCACCACGCTCCTCGACCGTCGCGCGGGACTTCTCTCCGGTGGGCAGCGACAACAGCTTGCCATCGCTCGCGCCCTGATCACCGAGCCCAAGATCCTCATTCTGGACGAACCAACCGAGGGCATTCAACCCAACGTGGTCGCCGAAATCGAAAGGACCGTCATGGAACTCACCGAACGCGGCGATCTCGGTGTCCTCCTCGTAGAGCAGCACATCGGTTTCGCGCTCCAATCTGCGCAGCATTACAGCATTCTCGCGGCGGGACACGTGACCTCGACCGGTGAGGGCGGCACCACGTCCACCGAGGCGGTTCGTCGAGCGATGGCAATCTGACATGAGTGTGCGGCCGCCGCTGCGCGAGCAGGTTTACCGGTCGATCCGGAACGATCTGATGTCCGGTCAGATCGCGCCATCCGAACGACTCGGCGAAGAACGGTTGGCTCATCTCTACGGTGTCTCGCGAACACCGGTGCGCGAAGCGCTCGCGAAGTTGGAATCCGACGGGCTGGTCGAGCGCGACGAACACGGCCTCTTTCCGTACCGACCGCACCTCGACGAGTTGGGTGGCCTCTACGAGCTGCGCATACTCCTCGAGGTACACGGACTTCGGCGGGTACTCGACGGTGAGGCCCCCGCTCATGATCGAGACGCGCTCGGTTCCGAACTCGACAAGTGGTACGCATTTCTCAAACAGATGCCGGTACCGGACGCCGGTTTCGTGACGCTCGACGAGGAGTTCCACATCGCGCTCCTCGCCTCGTCCGGAAACCACGCGTTGGTCGACGCTCTTCAGGCCGTCAACTCGAAGCTGCGCCCCGTGCGGATGTTCGACTACCTGACTCCCGACCGTATGAAGGCCACGGTGGAGGAACATATCTCCGTCGTCGAACTGGTGCTGGACGGCAAGATTCCGCAAGCACACGAGGCACTGGTGTCGCACATCGACATCTCTCGTGCGGTTGTCCTCGACCGCGCTCGGCAGGCCCTCTCGTTGGCCGCCATGGCCAACGCTGTGCGGAACTGATCAGCGTCGTGTCGCTGACTTCAGGGTGAAGACTTCGGTGACGTGGTCTCTCGTCAGGGGGATCCTGAGGTACTCCCCCGGTACGGTTGGCTTCGGGCCGAGTACAGAACCGGGCACCGTACCCGTTGTGCCGTCCGAGCATTCGACTGCAACTTCGCTCGTGTAGTCCGCATCAGGAGCAACCTCGCAGGAGAGTCCGGTATCCGTGGTGAAGGCGGAGATGCTCGAATCGGCAGGGCCGTGGATCGCTGTCCCGATTGGATCTGCCGGAGCCGGTGTGCTCGTAATTGGTGTGGCTGTCGTTGTCGGGGTGATTGCAGCCACACTGGTAGTTACAGCCGCGCTGGTCGTTGTGGCCTCAGGGGCAGATGTTTTGGTGGGTTCACCCGTCGTAGGTTCAGGAGTCGTAGGTTCAGGAGTCGTCGTTGCCGTAGTCGGCGTGGTCGTCACGGGAACAGCTGTCGGTGTTGCCGGTGCTGTCTGTGTCGGCCCCGCGGCTCGAGCCAACTGTCCGCCGGCGGCAAGACTCAGCGGCGTCGCCGGGGGTGAAGAATCAAGTCCGCACTGAGCGGCCGACAGATTGACGGATATGTTCGTCGATCCCAGGATCACTGTGACCAGCCCTTCGCCCAAGACCGACAACGCGATGGTTACGGCCTCAACTGTGAAGCTCACTGAAACAGTGGAGGACGCGACAAAAGGCGCAGAACTGGACGCCACTCGGGTACTGGTGACCTTGATGTTCGAGAAGCGCGCTTCTACCCGCGCGAGCAGTGGGACATTCGCCATCACGAATGTTGCACTAGTCGGCGACGTCGACGTGGCCGAACCGTTTGCGCCCACTGCCGGGATGGCAACTGTGGCGCCGCCGACTTTCACGGTTCCCGTCGGCTGATCTGTAGCAGCAGAAGTACTCGCACAGCGGGCGTTTGTCTTGACGCTCGTGCTCGTGATGGCGTCCGCCGGTATCAACGTGATCCCCAGTACCGAAACCAGATTCAATTGCAAACCCAATGTAGATGTAGTTTCCGCGTCCGCATCCGACCCAGCCGCCCCACATGGGGACGATGCCGATGCTCCTACGAGATACGCGGCGCACTGAACGGCACTACCCGTGCGGCTGAGCGCGGGCAGCCCCAGCAGCACACCGGAATTGTCCGCCAACGAAACCGTCCCCGTGGCCTTGCCCGGTGCCAGCTGAGTTTGCACGGTCGGATGTTCAACCAGCGAACCGCCGAGATTTCCTCCGAGAGTTATCAATCCGCCGGTCGCTGTTCCTATGCCCGACGTCGATCTGCCGTACCCACTCGTCGTCCATGAACCGGTGGAAATCGGGCCGGTAACGTACTCGGAGTCTGTCCACGCCGCTTCTGTCTCTCCGAGGAGTGGGTGAGACGAGAAACCAGAGCCCAAAACAACCGCAACTGCCAATACGATGACTGAAAACAGGTGGCGACGCTTCATTGTCTACCGCCGTCTGGCGGTAGAAGAACCTGAATGGGTTCGGTTTTCGGGTCGGCCGAGTCGGCATCATCGTCGTCATCGGTATTGCGCGGCCAGAATACCGCGACCACCAAAGCGGCCATGGTCAGCGTGATCGCCCCCAGAACAAGAGGATTCGAGAAGTAGACGATCACCCGCGCCAATCCCGGAACGTGCCAGAGCACCTTTCGGACCGTGGTGACCTCGTATACCGCGGGATCAGCCGAACCGTTGGCATCACCCTTGAGATCGAGAATCGTGATGCCGTTGTCCTGGGTACGAGCGGAGACGACCCGGTGGGTCACCGGCAGTTCGGACACTCCCCGATCGACGGTGACGACGTCGCCCACCTCGACGGAATCTGCCGGTACTTCCCGCACAACTGCCAGAGATCCGGTTGGAATGGTCGGCGACATCGATCCGGTCTTGAACATGATCAGTGTGATGTCGAAAACGAAGGCACAGATCACCAAAGCGATACAGATGACCCCACCGACTGCAAGAACCTGAAGGATGCAGTCCCCGATGATCGTGGGGACCGAACGCTTCTTCGTCCGGGCATGTGTTGCCCGGGCATGTGTTGGCATTGCAGCTCCTTCAGGGTGTTGCACTGAACTGCCAAGTGGGAGTTGCCGTTTTACCGGTCAGCGCCGAGTTGCTCCAATTAGCCGAGGTTGCGGGCAGCGAAATCTCGAAGCACAGCGCCACCGCGGCGCCCGGGGACGCTCCACCGGTGGGTAGCGCGATGGCCCCGACTGCGGAACCAGTTGAGAGCGACGGAAACACCGTCGCACTTCCCACCACGAATTGTGGTGTTCCCGTGGAGAAGGCCGACGCATCACAGGTCGTCGACTTGACCACCCGATACCGCAGCGCCGACGCCAGAGTTGAGTCGCCGGCAACCGTGGCCGCCTGCAGAGTGACGGATGCTGCCGGCGAGACCGGCACTGTTCGAAGAGATATCGGGCCATACGAGAACGCACCGGGGCGAATCAGGAGCACCGAGGGCGTGTACGTGAAAACGCCAGGGGCACTGGATGAATGCGACGACCATCCACCGCCGACGTTCGACTCGATTCCGAATGTTCCGGTGCGAAACGATGCATCGCCCATCGTGCTGTCCACCCAACTGGCCGCCACGGTGGTTGCACCGATACCCAGGACGAGTCCCGAGGCCGCCAGTGCGTACACCTGACGCATTCGCCGTGTGACCACGCAGGCGTCAGGGGGTGGACTGGCCGGTGAACTGCCAGAGCAAGCGCCCGGTGTCCTTGCCCGACACGATCGAAGGGTCGACTCCGGCAGGCAGCGTGACCGCGAAGCACAGTTCCACCGGCACGCCCGTGCCTAGCAAGGTGACATCCGAACCCGAACCTGCCGTCAAGGCCACCGGACTAGCTGTCGTGCCCACCCATGCTGTTCCTGCTCCAATTCCCGCCGCCGTGCAGGCCGTGGAGGAGACACCTCGATACACCGAGTACCGCAGGGCGGGTTTGAGATCGGCATCACCGCCCGTCGCACCGAGTAGTTGTACCGTCGCGCCGGAAGTGCTGGCCGTGGGACCGATCCGAAGCGCTACCGGCGCATATACCGTCGTTCCGGGTGCGAGTGTGTTGAATCCCGTGCTGAATTGGAAGTGGCCGGCGGAAGCGTCCACTTGATACTCACCCCAGGTCGTCAGTCCGTCGAAACTGCCCTGGAGATTCCAACTTCCCGTCTTGAACTGCGCGTCGCCGAAAACATTGTCTGTCCACGCCGCCAAGGTGACAGCGGCGCCGATACCGAGGACAAGTCCTCCGGCAAGTAACGCACGTACTTTGCGCTTGTTTACAGCCTTCCGATCAGTGGCCATGCTGGTCTCGATTCACTTGGAATGCGAAAGAACCTCCGATTCGGGAAATCTAGCCCCCAATTTCATCCGAAATATCCGAAATGACCGAAATCGAGACAAGAACTTCACGCCTTGTCCGCCTCGCCACCATTCGTGGGCGCTGACCAGGCGGAAATAGGAAAGCCGGCCAGATGGTTGCACCTTCCAACGACGTTTGCGTTCTATTCGCTGAGAAAGGCACCACATTCATGGCCGTCCCACTTTCCATCCTCGATCTCGCCCACATCGGCGACAACGAAACCGCCAAAGACAGCTTCGACGCCAGCGTGACCTTGGCGCAGCGTGCCGAGGAGTGGGGCTACAAGCGAATCTGGTACGCCGAGCACCACAACATGGGTTCCATCGCGTCTTCGGCCACCAGCGTTCTGATCAGCCACGTCGCCGCGCACACCAGCAAAATCCGCCTCGGCGCCGGTGGAATCATGCTGCCCAACCACGCGCCGCTGACGATCGCCGAGCAGTTCGGCACCCTCGAGACTCTGCACCCGGGTCGCATCGATCTCGGTCTCGGTCGCGCGCCCGGTAGTGATCAGAAGACCATGCAGGCTTTGCGACGCGACCCGAGTTCTTCGGACAGCTTCCCGCAGGACGTACTCGAGCTTCAGGGCTACCTCGGCGACACTTCGCGCGTCCCCGGAATCAATGCCGTTCCCGGTAAGGGCACTCACGTTCCGCTCTACATTCTCGGATCGTCACTGTTCGGAGCCAAGCTCGCCGCGATGCTCGGCCTGCCGTATGCATTTGCCTCGCACTTCGCCCCCAACGCCCTGCGCGACGCCGTCGCGATCTATCGACGCGAGTTCAAACCGTCGGAGCAGTTGGCGGAGCCGTACGTCATCGCGGGCGTCAACGTCATCGCCGCCGACACCCATGAGCAGGCTCAGCAGGACTTCCTCGCGGCCAAGCGTTCGCGCGTCAGCCTTCTTCTCGGACGCGGACGCAAGTTCACGGACGACGAAGCGGACATGCTGCTCGACTCCCCCGCGGGTCAGCAGGTTCTGCAGATGACCAAGTACAGCGCCATCGGCACGCCCACGGAGGTCCGCGCCTACCTCGACGAGTTCACCGAGCATGCACAGGCCGACGAGCTGATCACGGTGTCGACCGGCACCAACCGCGAGGCTTGGTTGCGCACGTTCGAACTCCTCGCCGACGTGAGCGATCTGGTACCCGCCTAAGCTGCCGGTATGGGCGATCCATCCCGTCGCGGGTTCATCTCGGTACTGGCAGTTCTACTTTCGACGGGTTGGGCCGCCAACCACTTTGCTTCGCTCATCCCGGTTCTCCGGGTGGACGAGGGCCTTTCGCATACCGTGCTCGACGGTGTTTTCGGTATCTACGCGCTCGGACTTCTACCCGGCCTGTTGACCGGTGGAGCACTGTCGGATCGCGTCGGCCGAGCTGTAGTCGTCCTGCCCGGAGCGCTCATAGCCTCGCTCGGAACCTTGATTCTTCTTCTCTGGCACGACGCGCCCGGGCTCATGGTCGGGCGCCTCGTTGTCGGTATCGGTGCCGGTCTGGCAATCGGCGCCGGTACCGCGTGGGCGGCTGACCTTCGCGGCAAGTCCGGAACCGTGATGGCGGGCGTAGTACTCACCTCGGGTTTCGCACTGGGACCACTGTTTTCGGGTCTGTTGGCACAATTTGCCGCCTTCCCACTCGCTACGCCCTTTGTCGTCTCGGCCTTCTTGTCGGTGGGTTCGGTTACCGCGGCAGCTGTGTGGAGTCGTACACCTGTTTCCGTAGAAGCCGCGACCATCACACCTGTCCCAGACGGCGCGGAGCGCTCCGTCGCAAATGCGCCAGACGGCGCGGAGCGCTCCGTCGCAAATGCGCCAGACGGCGCGGAGCGCTCCGTCGCAAATGCGCTGCTCTGGGCACTTCCGTTGGCGCCGTGGGTGTTCGCCAGCGCAACAGCCTCTTTTGTGACCATGACGGCCAGGCTCGGAGACCGCTACTCCGGCCCTCTCCTTCCGGGTTTCGCGGCGGCGCTGACTCTGGGTGCTGGAATCTTGGTTCAAACCGCTGCGCGCCATCGCAATTGGGGTCCTCAGGCCGGCACGGTCGGCGCCGCACTGGCGGCGCTCGGATACTGCCTGGTCGCCGTCGGCGGCGCACACCCCGCGCTCGGGTTGTTCATCGTCTGCGCGCTCGTCCTCGGTACGGCCTACGGACTGTGTCTGCGTGAGGGACTGCTCGACCTCGAGTCGCTGGCTCCCCCGGCCTCGCGGGGCGCTTTGACCGGGATCTTCTACGTCGGCACCTATCTCGGATTCGGACTGCCGGTGCTACTGGTTGTCATCGAACCCACGATGGGTCCGTCACTGCCGTTGGTGATCCTCGCCGCTGTTGCCGCCGTCGTTGCCGTGGTCCGATTCCGTCGATTGCGGTCGACCCAGGCTTCCTCGTCACATCCGCGTCTCGAAGCCGCATCGGTCTGAACACCCGTTCGGACGGAGTTGGCGGTACTTGCAGTCGCAGCTACCCGGCGGTGTTAGCGTCGGAGGACCAGAAGGTAACTGCGTAGGGACACAGCACATGGGCAAGAGCGAGGCGGGCAAGGCCGAATCGGCCAAGAGCAGTGGCGACGATCTGACGGGTCGGCGCATCCTGATCACCGGCGCTGCCCGCAATATCGGTTCTTCGCTGGCCAGACGCCTGTACGACCGTGGTGCGTCCGTGGGACTGCTCGGCCTCGAGCCGGAACTTCTCGAGCAAGTCGCCACTTCCTGCGGCCGCGCGCCGTGGCAGTTGTGCGACGTCGCCGACCTCGAGCAGGTATCTCGCGGCGTCGACTACATCGCTGAGAAGCTGGGAGGCATCGACGTCGTCGTCGCCAATGCCGGTGTCGAGGCGAACTCGTCGATCCTCGGCGGCGACCCTGCGGACATGCGCCGCGCCGTCGAAGTCAATCTCATGGGCACGTACTACACCCTGCGCGCAGCCGGTCCGCACATCAGTCACGAAAACGGTTACGCCCTGGTGGTCGCCTCGGCTCACGGCGCCGCCAAGCATCCGTTTCGCGGACCGTTCGGTGCTTCGCGCGCCGGCGTCGAAGCCTTGGGTGACGCGTTGCGCTTGGAAATGAAACACCTCGGCACCAAGGTGGGCGTCGCGTATATCGGCGACATCGACACCGATACCACCGCACTGTCGTTCGACGGAGCACGCGGAACCCTCGCCAGCGTCGGCACCACGACCGTCGCTGACGCCGTCGACGCGTTCGAGCGCGGTATCGTCGGCCGGAAGTCACGCGTACACGCGCCCCGCCGCAGCGCCGCGGTTCGCCACATCGCGCAACGAGCTATAGACCTCCGTCCCTCTCACATCCGTGGAGTCGCATGAACCCCCGCATCCCGCCCGGCCGATTCAAGGACCTCGGTCCGATCAACTGGGGAATCTGGCGTGTCCTGTCGAAGGCTGCCGGAGCACCCGATGCGCATCTGTTCAGCACCTTGGGGCGCACGGGTGGACTCTTCCGCGGTTGGCTGCACTACTCCGGCTCACTCATGCCCGGCGGCAAGATCTCTCGCCACGACACCGAACTGATCATCCTGCGGGTCGCGCACCTGCGGGACTGCGGTTACGAGATGGATCACCACATCAGGCTCGGCCGCAAAGCCGGAATCGACGCAGAAGAACTGGCCCGAATCATCGAGGGCCCTGGCGCTTCCGAGTTGAGTCCGCGTCACCGTGCGATCTTGACTGCGGTCGACGAGTTGGTCACCACCAAGGACGTCACCGACAACACGTGGGGAACGCTCTCGCAGCATCTCGACGATCGTCGGTTGATCGAATTCACCTTGTTGGTCACTCAGTACGACGGCCTGGCCACCACGATCGGAACCTTGCGGGTTCAGCGCGACTTCTCCTGAAGTTCCGCGGCGGCCGTAACTCAGCTCTAACCCGAAGACATCTGGACGAAACACCTGATCAATAGCGTATACAGGTATGTCGACAGGGATGAATACGGCGCCGGAGCCACTGCGTGAGGTGGTCTACCGGGAACTACGCACCGAACTGGTCAACGGGACTATCGGGTTCGATCAGCGCCTGACGGAACCGAAACTCTCCACGCGTTTCGGCATTTCTCGCACACCAGTACGGGAAGCGTTGACGATGCTGTGCGCCGATGGACTCCTGCGCCGGGAAGAGTACGGGTTCTCCGCCGTGCGCCCGAGTATCCCGCGGATCCGAGATCTGTATGAACTCCGAATCACTCTGGAACTACAGGGAATTACCCGGGCGATCGCAGATCCGACGATCCGGCACGACCGAACAATCCTCGACGACGAATTGGTGCGGTGGCGTGCCCTGGCTCTCGATCCGCCCGCTCAGGAACCGGGGTTCGTCGAACTGGACGAGGAATTCCACGTCGCCGTACTGAGGGCGTCGGGAAACAATGAACTGGTCGCGTCGCTGCTGTCGGTGAATTCCCGTATCCGGCACGTTCGGATGTACGACTTCATGGTCAACGGCCGCATCGACACCTCGATCGCGGAGCACATTCGAATCCTCGAAGAACTACGTGCCGGCAATCTGCCCGAGGCCCGCACGCTTTTGCACCAGCACATCGGCGAGTCTCTCGACGTCGTCCTCGACCGGGTGACCCGCGCGATCACCGCGCTCTCACTCGCCAACATCACGGACTGATCGGAGCAGTACACACCATGACCATCGCAGCAGAAGTTTTCACCCCGACAGCCCGGGTCGAGCAGGCATTCCAGCGGATCGAGGAAGTAGATCGCCCCGAAGTCTGGATCACGTTGCGCCGCAAGGAAGATGTGCTTGCCGATGCCGCTTCGGTCGAAGCCAGAATCGCCGCGGGCGAGCATCTTCCTCTGGCTGGGCGTCTGGTCGCCGTCAAGGACAACGTCGACGTCGCCGGTCTGCCGACCACAGCGGCGTGCCCCGAATTCGCGTATTCGCCGGACGAAACCGCCAGTGCCGTTGCGCGGTTGATCGAGCACGGGGCTGTTGTTCTGGGGAAGACCAATCTGGACCAGTTCGCCACCGGACTGGTCGGAACGCGCAGTCCGTACGGAGCCGTTCGCTGCGCCTGGGACGAAGAGTTGATCTCGGGCGGTAGTAGCTCCGGATCCGCCGTCGCTGTCGCGCTGGAAATTGCAGACATCGGAATCGGCACCGACACTGCCGGTTCGGGCCGGGTGCCGGCAGCGTTCCACGGGATCTACGGACTCAAGCTCTCGCTCGGCGTCATCCCCGCCCACGGAGTATTGCCCGCCTGCGTCGACTACGACGCTCTGACGGTATTTGCCGACGACCTCGAATCGGCAACCGCGGCAGCGGCAATCATGATCGGCCACGAACCTCGGGATCCCCGCAGCCGCGTCTGGCCTTCCGACGTTCGTCTCGCGGCGGCGCCGAATCCCCGCGTCGCCGTCCCCCGAATCGAGGATCTCGCTCAACTGAGCCCGTCGTATACAGCAGCATTTCAGGACACTGTGACAGCTCTGGTAGCCGGCGGCGCCGAGACCGAGACCGTCGACATCTCCGGGCTGCTCGACGCGGCCCGATTGCTCTACGACGGCGCCGTGGTGGCGCAGCGGTACGCCGCTGCCGGCGAGTTCCTCGAAACTCGTCCTGCCGGAGCAGATCCCGCGGTGTCCGACATCGTGCTCGGCGCGAAGCACCCCACCGGATACCAGCTAGTCGACGATCTCGACGCTCTCACCCACGCCAAGGCTGCCGCCCGGGAACTCCTCGCCGGGTTCGACGCCCTACTGCTTCCCACCACCACCGAACATCCGACCATCGCTGCCGTGACCGAGGATCCGTTCGGAATCAACCGCCGGATGGGAACTTTCACCAACTTCTGCAACCTGCTCGACATGGCGGCCGTCGCGGCGCCCGGACACCGCACCGCCGAAGATCACCCGTTCGGCGTCATGTTCGTCGTACCCGCTTTCGACGACCAGATCGCCATCGACCTCGCTGCGCGACTCGGCGGTGTGCCTTCACCCACCCTCGTCGATACCGGAATCGATCTCGCAGTATTCGGCGCTCACCTGCGCGGGCAACCCCTCAACACACAGTTGGTCGACCTCGGCGCGCGGTACGTCGAAACCGTCACGACCTCGGATGCCTACCGGCTCTTCGCTCTCGACACGACGCCACCGAAGCCCGGCCTGGTACGCCGTGGCCCTGGACTCGGCGCACCGGTCGTCGGCGAGATCTTCCGAATCTCACCGGCCGGGCTGGGAACATTCCTCGCCGCCTTGCCTGCACCGATGGCGCTCACGAGCGTCGAGTTATCCGACGGCAGAACGACAGTCGGTTTCAGCTGCACTCATGACGCCGTAAACGGCGCAGCTGACATCACCGACTACGGCGGTTGGGCCGCGTACCTCTCTCGCTGACAGTCACGGCTTGCAGATTCGAGTGACGGCCTCGCGCACCACTTCACGGCGGCGCGCGATCTCGTCGGCGTCGACGTTCTGGTTGTCGGCCACACCGGGGGCCACCACCCAGCCGAACACGAGGCCGAACAGCATCGTGATCAGGTCCTGGGGGTCCCAGTGCTTCGAGATGAGGCCGTCTTCTTGAGCCTTGCGAATCGTGGCCATTCGCGGAACCCAGCTGGAATGTTCCTCGGCCAACTTCTTCATCCGTGGTGCCTCACCCTGCAATTGACCCCAGATCATCATCCGTTGAATCTGTGGTTTGCCGAGCATTGCGTCGAACAGTTCGACAGCATGCGCGGGCATGTCTTCACCGGTGAACTCGACGGATTCCATCGCCTGCTCGAAGTCGACGTCGAGCACCGCGTGGAACAACGCGACCTTGTCACCGAAATAGGCGTAGAGGCGCTCCTTACTGGCGTTTCCGTTCTTCGCAATCCGATCGATGCGCGCACCGGCAAGCCCGTAGGTGCCGAATTCTTCTTGCGCAGCGTCGAGGATTCGCTGTTTCGTCGCGGTCACGTCAGTGGGAGCCATAGTGATGATGGTAACCGAACGAACTATTTCGTTTGACTCACCCGAGAAGGCTGGAATACCTTTTTCCAATGACCACCACGTCCCACGTCGACGGCGGCACTCTGCCACCGATCCCGGCTGTCTCCGAGAATCCGAATCATCAACGTCGCTGGCTGGTGCTCTGCATCGTCGCGTTCGCTCAACTCATGGTGGTGCTCGACGGCACCATCGTCTCCATCGCCCTACCGGCAGCCCAGGAGGAACTGGGCATCAGCGACCTTGACCGCGCGTGGGTGGTCACGTCGTACGCCTTGGCGTTCGGTGCGCTGCTGCTCCTCGGCGGACGTATCGCCGACTACTGGGGCCGCAAGCGCTCCTTCATCGTCGGCATGGCGGGCTTCGCGGTTGCCTCCGGCATCGGCGGCATCGCGCAGAGCGGTATCGAACTGTTCATCGCCCGCGCCGGCCAGGGCGTCTTCGCAGCACTGCTCGCGCCCGCCGCGCTGTCGATGCTCACCACCACCTTCATCGGAGAGAAGGAGCGCGCCAAGGCTTTTGCCGTCTACGGCGCGATCTCCGGCGGTGGCGCTGCTATCGGCCTTCTCCTCGGTGGAGTGCTGACGCAGTACGTCGACTGGCGCTGGTGCCTGCTCGTCAACATCCCGATCGCGCTGATCGCCATCGCTGCGGCCGTCCCGATCGTCAAGGAAACCAAAGCGCACGGCGACACGAGCTACGACCTTCCCGGCGCTGTCCTAATCGCCCTGGGGCTCGGCTCACTGGTCTACGGATTCACACGCGCCGAGCACGGCTGGGGTCAGGCGGACACTTTGCTGTTCATCGCACTGGGTCTGGTCTTCCTCGCGATCTTCGTGGTCGTCGAGAGCCGCAGCAAGAATCCGCTTCTACCGCTGAGCGTTCCGTGGCATCGCGATCGCGGCGCTGCTCTGATCGGCTCCATGCTGGTGGGCGCCGCCCTGCTCGGCGGCACGTTGTACCTGACGTTCTACCTGCAGATCGTGCTCGGATTCAGCCCGGTCATGGCCGGCGTCGGATCGCTGCCGATGGCGTTCTTCATCGTCTTGGCGTCGACCATCGCAGCGCAGTTGTCCACCAAGATCGGCCCCAAGCCGCTCATGGTCGCCGGCCCGCTGGTGGCAGCAGTAGGACTGCTCATGCTGACCCAGATCGAGGTACACAGCTCCTACTGGACGCACGTGTTCCCCGGCCTCGCCATCTTCGGCTTCGGACTCGGTCTGCTGATGGTGCCGATGCAGAACCTCGCACTGATCGGTGTCCCCGACCACGACGCCGGCGCTGCCAGTGCCCTGGTCAACGCCACCCTGCAGATCGGCGGCGCACTCGGAACCGCACTGTTCACCACGATCTACGCTTCGGCAAAGTCGGCCTTCACCGTCAACAACGCGGCGCCGATCCCGCCGGAAGGCATTCCTGTCGACATGTCGAACGCGACCATCCCGACCGGCGATCAGTTGGCGCTACTCCCCCAGCCGGTGCAGGACTTCGTCGCCTCGATGACGGACTACTTCTTCGGCGCCGAGGTATCCGGATACTCGGCCGCATTCGGTTGGGCGGCAATCCTGTTGGCGATCATCGCACCGGTAGTGCTGGTTCTGGTCCGCGCCAAGAAGGGTGATCTGCCCGCCGAGGGTGCAGTCCACATGGGGTAACCCCCTGTGCGCCTTTATTAACCGCCCGCGGTTAATAAAGGCGCACAGCAGGTCAGGCCTTCCTCAACACCTCAGTCACCGGAGTGCTGCTGCGGCCGATCAACTTCTGCAGGTCACCCGACTCGGTGTCCAATGCCCCCTTGGCAATTGCAGCATCGGAATCCGCGAGAATCTCTGCGACCGGGGCAGGCAGGCCGACGCTCTCGAGAATCCCCTTGTATGCGTCCTCGCTCACGAACTGGTACGCGACAGGCTTGCCGGCAAACTCGCTGATCTTCTCGGCCAATTCGGCGTAGGTGAGCCTCTCGTCACCGCCCAACTCGTACACTGCACCTTCATGACCATCGGTGGTCGCGACTACTGCTGCGGCGTCGGCGTAGTCCACACGCGCCGCAGCCGCGATCTTTCCGTCCGCTCCCGCACCGACGAGTGCGCCGCGTTCGATCACACCGGCCAGGTCGTTGGTGAAGTTCTCCCAGTACCAACCGTTGCGCAACAGTGCGAACGGAATACCGCTTCGGGTGAGCACGTCCTCGGTCGCCTTGTGCTCGGCAGCAAGCTTCATCGGAGTGTCTCGAGCATTCAAGATGCTCGTGTACGCGATGAATCCGACACCGGCAGCCTTCGCCGCGTCGATGATGTTGGTGTGTTGCGCGAGCCGTGACCCCACTTCACTTCCCGAGATCAGCACCAGCTTGTCGACTCCCGCCAATGCGATTTCCAACGCCGAGGCATCGGCGTAGTCCGCCCGACGTACAACTACTCCGCGGGCGGCGAGGCTTTGCGCCTTCTGCGGATTGCGGACCACTGCGACGATGTCGGACGCGGCGGTTCCCCGCTCGATCAACGACTCGACTACCAGTTGTCCGAGGTTTCCGGTTGCGCCGGTGACTGCAATGCTCATGCGAACTCCCGATCCAGGTTGAAGCGTAAATGCGTTCTGCAACCATCATGCACTTATTTTTCGTAAGTGCAACATGTCGAGTTAGCGCTATGGGATCGTGCAGTAGTAGCCTGGGTTCATGACCAGCACCGACTCACCTTCACGTGCTGCCCAGACCCCTGATCCGAATGCCGACGTCGTGGACCCAACACTCGAGGCTGACGTCTTCGCTCGCGGGTGCAACTCTCGGGCGGCATTGCAGAATGCAACCGGACGCTGGGGCGCACTCGCGCTGGCGGCATTGAACGAGGGCCCGTACCGGTTCAGTGCCCTGCGCCGACGCGTCGACGGAGTCAGCGAGCGCATGCTCTCGCAGACCCTGCAAACACTCGAGCGGGATGGCCTCGTGCACCGTGAGGTACTCGAAACCATCCCGCCCAAAGTTGAATACAGCCTGACCGAACTCGGCGCCGACGTCGCCGCAAAGATCACGGCCCTGATCGAACTACTCGAATCGCAGGTGCCGAAAATCGTTGCGTCACAAGCGTCGTACGACGCCCGGAATCAGCTCAACTTGTCCGAGAGCTGAGCGATGAACTCGTCGAATGCGTAGGGAACGCTCAGCACCGTCGGAGCGGACGTAGCCATCGCGTAGTCCATTCCGACCAGACGAACCAGACGGCCGTTCGACACCGAGGTCATGTTCGCGAACGGACCGAAGGACATGAGCTTGTCCAGGTTGGTGCCGTCGGCGTCGACGAGAATGAAGACGTCGGCGTCGAGTGTGTCGATGGATTCCATGCCCACGGACACCGAACTGTCGCCGGAAGTGCACACTGCGTCGACACCGGGCGAGGTCTTCACCCCGAGCTGGCCGAGAAGACGGATCCGCGGGTCGGTGCCGCAGAAGACGATCAAGCCCTCATCGGTGCGCATCGCATACGTCGAGGTTTTGCCCTGGAACTGCGGGTGATCAGCGGCCTGCTTCTCGAAGTACGCCCCGGTCTCGTCGATCAGCGTCTGCGCCTGCGCCGGCTGTCCGAGCGCCGCGCCGATCATGCTCATCTGCTTGTCCCACGCGGTATCCCACGGCTGGTCGGGGAAGGCGACGGTCGGCGCGATGTCACTGAGGCGCTTGTACTCGCCCTCGTCGATACCGGAGTAGACGGCGAGGATCACGTCGGGATCGAGCCCGAGGATCTGCTCGAACGGGATATCGGGATTGGTCGTCATGAGAACGGGCTTCGCACCGTTCAGACGCGAAGCGTCCCAAGGCAGAATGTTGTTCTCGATGCCGTCGCCGGAGAAGCTCTCCATGGCGACCGGGACCTTGTTCAGTGCAATCACCGAATCCTGGCCACTCCATCCGATGGTCACGATGCGCATAGGCTCCGCGTCGATCGTGGTCGAGCCGTAAGCGTGGTCGACGGTCACGGGGAACGCCCCCGCCTCGGCGGCACCCGAAGCTTCGGTGTCCGATCCGGCGTCACCTGAGGTTCCACAGGCGGAGAGCGTCAGCGCGACGCAAGCCGCGAGCAGTACGGAACGAGTTTTCATGAGTGGTCCTTCGAAAGCCGGATGGTCGACTCGGGACGCTAATGCGTTGCGCGCCTACACCCCGACTCGAAGGCCTCAGTTGGCGGTTTCGCAACACAACTCGACACAAAAGACGAAAAACCCCGTGTGCCTTTCCGGTAGAGCGAACTACCAAAAAGGCGCACGGGGCCGAAGGCCCTGCCGTCAGAAGTTGATCATGTGGCCGGCGAGGCCGTGGATCGCTTCCTGCAGTGCCTCACTGAGCGTGGGGTGGGTGTGGACGTTGCGTGCCAACTCGTTGACCGTGAGGTCCCACTTCTGGGCCAAGGTCAGCTCGGGCAGCAGTTCCGAAACGTCCGGTCCGATGAGGTGCCCGCCGAGCAGTTCGCCGTACTTCTTGTCGGCGATCAGCTTGACGAAACCGGTCGGGTCACCGAGACCGTGTGCCTTGCCGTTGGCAGCGAACGGGAAGTTCGCGACCTTGACGTCGTAGCCCTCGGCCTTGGCCTGCTCCTCGGTCAAACCGAACGAGGCGACCTGCGGCTGGCAGAACGTCGCACGCGGCATCATCCGGTAGTCACCGAGTGTCTGCGTCTCCGCGCCGCCGATGGTCTCGGCAGCGACGACAGCCTGAGCTTCTGCGACGTGCGCGAGCTGCAGCTTGGCGGTGACGTCACCGATGGCGAAGATGTGCGGGACGTTGGTGCGCATGTAGTCGTCGATCGCGATGGCGCCGCGATCGGTCAACGCGACACCGGTGTTCTCGAGACCGAAGCCCTCCACGCGCGGTGCGAAGCCGACGGACTGCAGAACCTTGTCGACGACCACGGTCTCGATCTCGCCGGACTTGTTGTCCTTGATCGAGACGGTGACCTTGCTGCCGTCGTCGCTGATGGACTGCACAGCGGCACCGGTCTTGATGGTGACGCCGAGCTTCTTGTACTGCTTGGCGATTTCCTTCGAGACGTCGGCGTCCTCGTTGGGCAGTGCCCGATCGAGGAACTCGACGATCGTGACGTCGACGCCGTAGTTCTTGAGGACGTAACCGAACTCCATGCCGATCGCGCCGGCACCGACGATGAGGATCGAACCCGGAAGGTCACGGGTGAGGATCTGCTCTTCGTAGGTCACGACGTTCTCGCTCAGCGAGGTGCCGGGCAGCAGCTTGGTGTACGAACCGGTCGCGATGATGGCGTTGTCGAACGTGATCGTCTCGGTGCCACCCTTGCTCAGCTCCACGCTGATGGTGTTGGCGTCGACGAACGTGCCCTTGCCGTCGTACTCCGGGATCTTGTTCTTCTTCATCAAGAAGTGAATGCCCTTGACTCGCCCGTCCGCGACCTTGCGGCTGCGATCGAAAGCGGAGCCGAAATCGAAGGACACGTCTCCGGACATGCCGAACGTCTTCGCTTCTTTCGTGAAGATGTGCGCGAGTTCGGCGTTACGGAGAAGCGCCTTGGACGGAATGCAGCCGACATTCAGGCATACACCGCCCCAGTACTTCTGCTCGATGATGGCGGTGCTCAGGCCCAGTTGTGCCGCGCGGATAGCAGCGACGTACCCACCGGGGCCGGCTCCGAGGACAACGACGTCATAGTGTGAGGTCACGATTCACCAGGGTAGTCCTGCATCGTTTCGCTGTCCCCAGATGGTCGTATTACCCGTCGGTAGCCCACACTTCTCGGGCAACTCGGGCGAAATTTCCGCCGTACACGGCCTCGATCGACGGCTCGTCGAAGCCCCGCTCACGCAATACCTGATCAAGTGTCAGCACCTCCTCCGGAGGAGTCCACTGCAGTGGCCCCCACGCGGTGTACGCCTCGGAGAACGACGACGGGTTCTGCTCGATCTCTTCGCGGAAGTCGTCGGCGTCGAAGGAGAAGTCGGAGCCGATCCCGACATGATCGATGCCGACGAGTCCCACAGCCTCTTCGATGTGGTCGGCCATCGCGGACAGCCGAGCCTGGTCGTCATCCGGTCCGTTGACGCCGAGGAATATGCCGACGCCGTTGATCCCGATGACGCCGCCGGTCTCCGCACACGCCCTGGCCTGATCGTCGGTGATGTTGCGCGGATGCTCCCACAACCTTCGGAGATTCGAGTGGCTGTAGATCATTGCTCGCTGGGTGATAGCTGAGATGTCCAACCCCGTCTGTACCGAACAATGTGAGCCGTCGACCGTCATTCCGACGCGATTCATCTCGGCAACCAGGTCACGGCCGTATCCACTCAACCCCGTGTCCGCCAGGTCCAAGCAGCCACAGCCGGCAGCATTCATGTAGTTGTACGTCGGCAACATCGAGCGGACTCCGAGGTCGCAGAAGTACGAGACGTTGGCCAGGTCTCCCTCCAGCGGATTCGAGTCTTCCAGGTCGAAGGCCAGGGCGATTCCGCCGGACTCCTGAATCTCCACGACGCCGTCGACGCTGAAGACAGGGGTGATCTCCGGGAACTCGACCCGCGCCTGCCACGCGAAACTCTTGGCGATTGCCGTCGAGTCCGCGCGAGTCTGCGGCGAGTAACCGACGTTCACCGAAACGTAACTCCCCGCTGGGCGCTGATATCGGAGAAGATCTTCGACAGACGCGTTCGACTGCAGAGGTAGGCAACAATGTTGTTCCCATAGTGGATATGTCCGGTTCACTCACTAATCCCGTCGATGATCAGGGAAATTCACCTGAAACTGGTCGTACGTTCAGCAAATCTCTGGTTCACTGGCGGATAACGCACCGATGCGGTAGAACTTACAAGACTCACACGCCCTGTACCTATCGACAGAGCATGTACCCAGCATGAATTCCCGTACGGGAACAGCAACAAAGGACCGTTCACTCCTGGGCGGATTCGAAGGAATTTTAGGTGGAGGTTTCTGAACGTATGCGTGCTCGCACTTTCAAGCGTGGCCGTCTGGTCGCCGCTGTAGCCGCAGTATCCGTGCTGCCGATGCTGATCAGCCCTGCAGTGTCGTCCGCAGGCGGAGATCCGTCGACCACCACGGCAACTGTTGCCAAGGCAAACACAACGGGTTCCAAGCTCTCGAGCCGCACGGACAACGGGCGCATCGCCACCATCAAGGTGTACTCCCCTTCCATGGAACGCGATATTCCGCTCGAGGTCATCCTCCCGGCAGACGGCAGCGAACCCCGCCCGACCCTCTACCTGCTCAACGGTGCAGGCGGCGGCGAAGACCGGGCGACGTGGCAGCGTCAGACCGACGTCAACGAGTTCTTCGCTGACAAGAACGTCAACGTCGTCACCCCGCTCGAAGGTGCATTCAGCTACTACACCGACTGGGTGAACGACGACCCGTCCCTCGGCCGTCAGAAGTGGCAGACGTTCCTGACCCAGGAACTCCCGCCCGTCATCGACGCCGAGTTCAACACCAACGGCGTCCAGTCGATCTCCGCGATCTCGATGACCGCGACCTCGGTCCTCAACCTCGCCATCGCAGCTCCGGGCCTCTACAAGGGCGTCGGTGCATACAGCGGATGCGCCGAGACCAGCACACCGGTCGGCCAGTCCTCCATCGAACTGGTTGTGGGCATGCGCGGCGACGCTGACGTGACCAACATGTGGGGCCCCCTCGACGGCCAGGGCTGGATCGACAACGACCCCGTCGTCAACGCCGAGAAGCTCCGCGGCACCGAGCTCTTCATCTCCACCGGCTCCGGACTCCCCGGCCCGCACGACACCCTGAACAACGAGGCGATCAACGGACAGGTCGGCACACTCGCCAACCAGGTGATCGTCGGCGGCGTCATCGAGGCAGCAGTCAACTACTGCACCCACAACCTCGCCTACCGCCTCAACGATCTCAAGATCCCGGCCACCTTCGACTTCAAGCCGACCGGCACCCACTCGTGGGGCTACTGGGAAGACGATCTCCACAACTCCTGGCCGATGCTCGCTCGTTCGATGGGCATCTGACCGAAATCGTTCCGACTCGACCCCGCTCCCTGCACTTCCGGGAGCGGGGTCGAGTGCTTGTCTGGGCCGATTCGGGGGTTAGTTCGGGGGTTAATTCCGGGGCCAATTCAATTGTCAGGCAATCGAATCGCGTCACTTTCTGCGCCCGCTCTGCTTTACTGACACATAACAAAAAGTGAACCTGTTCCAGTAAGGGCTCACAGGCACTTCGATCCGTTCCGGATCCGAAGACATTCAGGTGGAGGATCCGAACGTATGCGTGCTCGAATTTTCAAGCGTGGCAGTGTGATCGCAGCTCTCGCAGTGGCCACGGTGCTGCCGATGCTGATCAGTCCGGCGACAGCTTCTGCGGGCGGTGACACGTCCGGATCGCACGTCGTGAGCAACACCAAGACCGGCGACCGCAAGGTCACCATCTCGGTCTTCTCCCCGGCGATGGATCGCAACATCCCGCTCGAGGTCATCCTCCCCGCAGATGGCAGCGAACCCCGCCCGACGCTCTACCTGCTCAACGGTGCAGGCGGCGGCGAAGACTCGGCGACCTGGCAACGCAAGACCGACGTCATGAACTTCTTCCAGGACAAGAACGTCAACGTCGTCACTCCACTCGAAGGCGCGTTCAGCTATTACACCGACTGGGTGAACGACGATCCGGTTCTCGGTCGCCAGAAGTGGCAGACGTTCCTCACCAAGGAACTCCCGCCCGTCATCGACGCCGAGTTCAACACCAACAAGGTCCAGTCGATCTCCGCGATCTCCATGACCGCGACCTCGGTCCTCAACCTCGCCATCGCGGCTCCCGGCCTCTACAAGGGCGTCGGGGCGTACAGCGGATGCGCTGAGACCAGCACCCCCGTCGGTCAGAGTGCGATCGAACTTGTCACAGGTACCCGCGGCGGAGCTGACATCACCAACATGTGGGGCCCGCTCGACGGTCAGGGCTGGAAGGACAACGATCCGGTCCTCAACGCCGAGAAGCTCCGCGGCACCGAACTCTACGTCTCCACCGGCTCCGGACTCCCCGGCCCACACGACACTCTCGCCAATCCCGCGATCAACGGTCAGGTCGGTGCGCTCGCCAACCAGGCGATCGTCGGCGGCGTCATCGAGGCAGCGGTCAACTACTGCACCCACAACCTCGCCTACCGCCTGAGCGATCTGAAGATCCCGGCCACCTTCGACTTCAAGCCGACCGGCACCCACTCGTGGGGCTACTGGCAGGACGATCTCCACAACTCCTGGCCGATGCTCGCTCACTCCCTGGGCGTCTGACCCGATTCGTTCTCACTCGACCCCGCTCCAGTGTTTCGGGAGCGGGGTCGAGTGCTGTCGGGAGCGAGCAGTAAGAATGGACGTATGACTTCCGATCAGCAGCCCACCACCGGCGACGACCCCTACCTCTGGCTCGAAGACGTGACCGGTGAGTCTGCACTCGATTGGGTCCGTCAGCACAATGCCGTGACCGAGGAGCAGCTCACCGACAACGAGCGCTTCGATCGACTACAGAGCGACGTGCGCGAGATCCTCGATACCGACGCGCGAATCCCCTACGTCCGCCGTCGAGGTGAGTTCCTCTACAACTTCTGGCGCGACAGCACCCACGTTCGCGGATTGTGGCGACGCACGACGTTCGATCAGTACGTCACCGACGACCCGGAATGGGACGTCCTGGTCGACCTCGACGCCCTGGCCGAGGCCGAGGGCGAGAACTGGGTCTGGAAGGGCACGCAACTTCTACGGCCACACCGCAACCGTGCATTGATCAGCCTCTCCCGCGGCGGGGCAGACGCGGCGGTCGTTCGCGAGTTCGACATCGACAAGCGCGAGTTCCTCGCTCCCGAGGGCGAGAATCCCGGCTTCTACCTTCCCGAGGCCAAGACCGACATCGACTGGATCGACATCGATACCGTCTACGTCGGAACGGATATCGGACCGGGGTCGCTCACCGATTCCGGATATCCCCGTCTGGCCCAGCGGTGGAAGCGCGGCACTCCCCTCTCCAGCGCCGAGACCGTCTACGAGGGCCAGGCCACGGACGTGGCCATCTCGGCTTCGCACGATCCGACGCCCGGGTTCGAACGGGACTTCGTCACTCGCTCGGTCGATTTCTACAACTCTCAGCATTTCGAAGTTCGCCCCGACGGTGAACTGGTGCTCGTGGACGTCCCCGAGGACGCCGGGATCTCGATTCACCACGAGTGGTTGTTGATCCGCACCAAGTCCGTGTGGGCCGTCGAGGACACCGAATATCCGACCGGCGCACTGCTTGCCATCCGTTACGACGATTTCCTTGCCGGCTCACGAGCACTGACATCGATCTTCGAACCCGACGCACATTCCTCGCTCGAGCACTACACCTGGACACGCGATCATCTGATTCTGGTGGTCCTGACCGACGTGCGCACGACGCTGCGAATCCTGACGCCGGGCGAAAACGGCTGGGAGGATCGACCTTTCGAAGGGCTTCCAGAACTGACCAGTATCGAAATTCTCGACACCGACCCTGATGTCAGCAACGAGTACTTCGTCAATTCGAGTGGATACACCTCCCCTGCAACTCTTTTGCACGGCGTGATCGGCGAAACCGAACCCACTGCCCTCAAGCAGGCTCCCGCGTTCTTCGACGCCGAGGACATCACCACGGAGCAGTTCTTCGCCACCTCCGCCGACGGCACCCTCATCCCCTATTTCGTGGTCCGCAATCCGCGTAGCGAGCCCGGCCCCACCCTGCTCTACGGGTACGGCGGATTCGAGATCTCGCTGACGCCGTCGTACAGCGGTTCTCTGGGCCGTGCCTGGTTGACGCAGGGCGGAACCTATGTGGTTGCGAACATTCGTGGTGGCGGCGAGTACGGACCCGGTTGGCACACACAGGTTCTCAAGGCTGGGCGCCACAAGGTGCACGAAGACTTTGCTGCCGTCGCGAGAGACCTCGTCGATCGCGGAATCACGACCCCGGATCTTCTGGCAGCTCAGGGCGGAAGCAACGGCGGCCTGCTGATGGGCATCATGCTGACCAAGTACCCCGAACTCTTCGGCGCCATCGTCTGCCAGGTCCCGCTGCTGGACATGCGTCGATTCCATCTCCTGCTGGCCGGCGCGTCCTGGATGGCCGAATACGGTGACCCCGATGTCCCGGAGGAGTGGGCATTCATCTCGGAGTATTCGCCGTATCAGAACATCGACGCCGCCGCGTCGTACCCACCGATCCTGATCGCGACATCCACCCGCGACGACCGCGTCCACCCCGCGCATGCCCGCAAGATGGCCGCACGGCTGGAAGAGCTGGGCAAGCAGGTGCTGTATTTCGAGAACATCGAGGGTGGCCACGGCGGCGCCGCGGACAATGCTCAGCTGGCATTCAAGACCGCGCTGACCTACGAGTTCCTCTGGCAGAAGCTCGCCTGATCTTTCAGCGGTCGCGCAACCACGCGACGACGCGCTCGCTCACAGCGGTGGGATTGCGTATCCAACCGTTGTGACCGAGTGGTTCGTCGATGTGCGTCATCGTCACTTGGGCCCCGGAGAGCTTGTCCACCAGGTTCTTTGCCGACCGGCGTGGAGCGAGATCGTCCCCTTCGATCGTGATCGACAGAACCGGCAAGGTCAGGCGAGCGATCCGCTCCTCGTAGTCGATATCCGCACCGATGGGTTCCATGCGACCGGTCCTGGCGAACCGTGCCCAATCGGTGATCAGTACTTTCGACTGTCGACCGAAGCCGCCGACGTTGACCCGGTCTCCCGGCCAGAAGCCGGCAATGTTGGCTGTCACCGACATCGCGGACGAACCCAGATAGAGTCCGGGCGCACGGATTCCGGGGAATCCGCGGTGATACGGCGATCCGGAGGCAACCAGGATCAGTCCGCCGAGCCGGCCCCGAATCCTCGACGCGTACATGACCCCGATCTGGCCGCCCATGCTGTGCCCCATCAGAAATGGTGTGCTGGCCGGAAACCGCTCGCGCACCACCTCGAACGTCGCCGGACAATCGATCGAGACCAGTTCCTGATATCCGAAAGCACTCGACGCGCTCGGGCGCGGTTTGCTGTCACCTTGGCCGCGCAGTTCACCGATGGCCGCATTGAAGCCGGCTTCGACCAGGGCCTGCGCCACCGGATCGTAGAACCCGGCGGGAACTCCGAGCCCTGGCAACATCACCACCACGGGTGCGTCGTCGTTCGGTCCGGGAAACAGACGGATCGGGGTCACGGTGCCGTCGGGGAGTTGGATCGGTACGGTCTCCATTCAACTCACACTAACCACCCACGCCGCGGATGGGCAGAGCCCACGCGCCGACTATTCGAGGCTTCCCACGATCAGCGGATCCGGAGTACCCACGATCTCGTAATCCTTGTTGTCGTAATCGAACTGACTGAGCACGTGACGCATCGCGTTTATCCGCGCGCGTTTCTTGTCGTTGCTCTTGATGACGGTCCACGGAGCGGTGGCGGTATCGGTGAACCGGATCATCTCTTCCTTCGCCGCCGTGTACGCATCCCACTTGTCCAGAGAAGCGATGTCCATCGGCGAAAGCTTCCACTGCCGCACGGGATCGACCTGTCTGATCGCGAACCGCGTGCGCTGCTCCAGCGGTGAAACCGAGAACCAGAACTTGATCAAGCTGATGCCGTCGTCGACGAGCATCTGCTCGAACAACGGCACCTGGCGCAGAAATCGCTCGTGCTCCTCGTCGGTGCAGAAACCCATGACCCGCTCGACCCCGGCCCGGTTGTACCAAGATCGATCGAACATCACCAGTTCCCCGGCGGCGGGAAGGTGCTGCACGTAGCGCTGGAAGTACCACTGCGTCGACTCGCGAGCCGACGGCTTCTCCAGCGCGACGACGCGAGCGCCACGAGGATTGAGGTGCTCCATGAATCGTTTGATCGTTCCGCCCTTGCCGGCAGCGTCGCGTCCTTCGAACACAATGGCGTGCCGTGCGCCGGTTTCTTTCGACCAGTTCTGCAGCTTGAGGAGTTCGATCTGCAGCAGACGCTTGGACATTTCGTACTCGTCCCGAGGCATCCGTGCGTCGTACGGGTATCCCTCCCGCCAGGTGTCGACCTCGAAACCGTCCGGCGACGTCAGCAGCACCGGATCGTCGTCGTCATTGTCGTCGACGGTGAAGGCGGCGGTGTCGGCCAGATCGACGGCGGTCGAGAGGTCCGCGAAGGCGCTGAGGAACGGTCGGCGTTCTGCTAAATCGGTCACCGCCGACAAGTTAGTCTCCCGCAGCAACCGTTCGGTGAAGCTGGGATGAACTACCGGGGTATGACACGACGGGCTCAAAAGATCAGGGTGCAGATGGGGGTCGTCCCCGATGGTGCCTGATGCGATCTCGCTTCAGAATTGAAGCATGACATTCGAAAGCAACACACCTCGCCCCTTCACCCGTTCCAACGACAAGAAAATGTTCGCCGGAGTGTGCGGCGGAATTGCAGATTACTTCGGCGCCGACGTCAATCTTGTCCGTCTACTCGCCGTTATCGCCGCTATTTGCACGGGTGGAACCGCGGCATTGGTATATCTCGCCGCCTGGATGCTCATGCCATTAGGGTGAGAATTCCGGCAATTCACATGGCGAGAATTACGCGCCGACAAAAGGTATTTCGGGGCCTACGCGCCAACACGAGCAGGCCCCGAAATCAACAATCCACTTGGCGGCCTTCAACTCTCCACCGCTGAGCGCAGCGAGGGCCTCGAGACCCTTGACGGCCAGGCCACTGACGCTGCCCAACCAAGATGTTCAGTGGTTCGCTTGGGACGAGGAAATGACGCCAATCCGAAAACTCAGGGAATGACAGGCGGCGTAAAGCCGGGGGTGCCGAGAGATTATCGTTCGACCAACTCACGATTTTGGTCGGAAACTGCCTGCAGAAGCGTCGTGAACCCCACCCGCAATAATTCGATGTAGTGCTCGATATCCGGCATCGTCTCTCGCGAGACGATGACATTGAGCGTCAGAGAACCTCCACGCGCAGCAATGAGGAAGTGGCGCAGAATGTCTCCGTCGACCGGCGCCTGCCCGCCGAGAACTGCCACCGCCGGCGCACCTTCGAAGACATTGCCGTCGACCGATACCGGGACATTGCTGATCGTCGTGTTCTGAATGACCTTGTGCGAAGGGTCAAGCTTGTTGATCCGACGCGAGAGACCGGTGAGTCTGAGCAGAGCCGCGGGCGACGTTTCGATGCGTGTGCCGTATCGACGGACGGCTGGGTGCAAACTCCGCCCCTTTGCCATCAGCGCCGAATCCCTGATTCGTGTCAGCCGCTCGACCGGATCTTCGACGTCCGTGTGCAGATCGACCGTCAACAGCGCCAGTTGGTTGGCCGATTCCCATTCGGCGATCTGCCGCATCGATCGGGGAACCATCGCCGCCAACCCACTGCCTGATTTCTCGCCCTTCTCCGACAGGTATGCGTCGAGAGCGCCGGCGACGACGGTCAGGAAGATGTCGTTGACCGTCACGTCCGAAATGGCCGCTCGGATCGCTTTGATGTCTGCGCCGTCCAGCGTCAGGAAATCGATCGTGATGTCTCCGCCCAGCATGCCGTTGAATCGGGTCGGCAGGCGGTCGGCCGAGTACGTAGGCAGCTCTCCGGCCTCTTCCGCCTCCCGAACCGTCTCGGCCGCAACCTTTGTCACGGACAGACCCCGGCCGAAACGGATCGCCTGGCCGGGCAAACCCACGACCGTGCGCCCGATCAAATCCAGCGACGAAAGCCCCGAACCGGCACGCTTCGTCTCCGGCTTCGGCGGACCGGAGAACAGAAGGTTGGTCAGATCGCGGATCGCCAGACCGTCACCGGCCCCGTGGTGGGTCTTGAGCATGATCAGCGTCAGATTGCCCGGTAGCTCGTCGATCCCGTGCACTCCGGTCATGACGTGCAACTCCCAGGGCGGCCGGGACAAGTCCATCGGCTCACCGAGCGAGCGCCCGAGCAATTCACGAATCGGCGCCCACCCGGCAACCGGGGCACGATGGACGTGCACGTGATCATCGACGTCGAAATCGGCCGGGACCCAATAGGGATAGTCCAGATCCAGCGGAACTCGCTGGAGTCGACTCGTGAACAGTGGCCAGTATCCGAATCTTTCGGTGATCCACCGAACCGCGTCGTCGTGCGTCATCTCTGCGAGCGGATGGCCCGTCGTGTCGAAGAAGTAGGCGCAGACCATGTGGCTCAGATGTCCGCCGGACTCGTTGTAGACGAACTCCGCGTCTCGCGGCCCCATCTGAGATACCGCGGCTGGCAACGAGTTCCGAAAGATCATGCATGCCCCTCAATTCCGACGCTGAACGAATGTCCGAATTGTAGCGAGCTGACATGCCGATCCTCTGGGTTCTGCTCGGAATCGTTGGGTATCACCGGATCCAGCAATCGGAAAAGGTGCCTGTGATTCCGAGCGATCAGGAGGCAACCTCTTGGTTAGGTGAATCCGCAATCTGCATCGCGGCTGCCGCTGCCAAGTCATGGAAACTTGCCTCCCCCGCACGAGCAAAAGCCCGGCCCACCGAATGGTGGGCCGGGCTCTAGGAGCTAGGTGGAGATGGACTCAGAAGTCCATGCCGCCCATGCCGCCGGTCGGATCGCCTGCAGGCGCTCCGGCCTTCTCGGGCTTGTCAGCGACAACGGCTTCGGTCGTCAGGAACAGAGCCGCGATGGACGCTGCGTTCTGCAGTGCCGAGCGGGTGACCTTGACCGGGTCGTTGATGCCTGCAGCGAGCAGGTCGCCGTACTCGTTGGTCGCAGCGTTGAGGCCGTGACCTGCGGGCAGGTTGGAGACCTTGTCCGCAACAACGCCGGGCTCGAGGCCTGCGTTGAATGCGATCTGCTTGAGCGGAGCGGACAGTGCAACGCGAACGATGTTCGCGCCGGTTGCCTCGTCACCTTCGAGCTTGAGGTCGTCCAGTGCGGGAGCTGCCTGGAGAAGTGCAACGCCACCACCGGCGACGATGCCCTCTTCGACGGCTGCCTTTGCGTTACGCACTGCATCTTCGATGCGGTGCTTGCGCTCCTTGAGCTCGACCTCGGTAGCAGCGCCGGCCTTGATGACTGCAACGCCGCCGGCCAGCTTGGCCAGACGTTCCTGCAGCTTCTCACGGTCGTAATCCGAGTCGCTGTTCTCGATCTCGGCGCGGATCTGGCTGACACGACCGGCGATTGCGTCGGCGTCGCCGGCACCCTCGACGATGGTGGTCTCGTCCTTGGTGATGACGACCTTGCGTGCCTGGCCGAGGAGCTCGAGGCCTGCGGTCTCCAAGGAGAGTCCGACCTCTTCGCTGATGACCTCGCCACCGGTGAGGATGGCGATGTCGGCGAGCTGAGCCTTACGACGGTCACCGAAGCCGGGAGCCTTGACGGCAACAGACTTGAAGGTGCCACGGATCTTGTTGACCACGAGGGTGGAGAGAGCTTCGCCCTCGACGTCCTCGGCGATGATCAGGAGCGGCTTGCCGGACTGGATGACCTTCTCCAGCAGGGGCAGCAGATCCTTGACCGTGGAGATCTTGGAGCTGACGAGCAGGATGTACGCGTCTTCGAGGACGGCTTCCTGACGCTCTGCATCGGTGGCGAAGTACGCCGAGATGTAGCCCTTGTCGAAGCGCATGCCCTCGGTGAGCTCGAGCTGCAGGCCGAAGGTGTTGGACTCCTCGACCGTGATGACGCCTTCCTTGCCGACCTTGTCCATAGCCTCGGCGATGAGCTCACCGATGGACGGGTCGCCGGCGGAAATACCGGCGGTAGCAGCGATCTGCTCCTTGGTGTCGATCTCCTTGGCGGTCTCGAGCAGGCGAGCTGTGACAGCCTCGACAGCCTTCTCGATGCCGCGCTTGAGGCCGAGCGGGTTCGCGCCGGCTGCGACGTTGCGCAGACCTTCACGGACCAGAGCCTGTGCGAGAACGGTAGCGGTGGTGGTGCCGTCGCCAGCGACGTCGTCAGTCTTCTTGGCGACCTCCTTGACGAGCTCGGCGCCGATCTTCTCGTACGGGTCGTCGAGTTCGATCTCCTTGGCGATGGAAACACCATCGTTGGTGATCGTGGGGGCGCCCCACTTCTTTTCGAGAACGACGTTGCGACCCTTGGGGCCCAACGTCACCTTGACAGCGTCGGCGAGGGCGTTGAGGCCTCGCTCGAGGCCACGACGTGCCTCTTCGTCGAACGCGATGATCTTTGCCATTGCGAAGTGATCCTCCGGATAGGGGGTGACACACAAGGTGACCGCTCGTCGGGTCACCTCATCGGCACAAGGCGACCGTTTGACCGGTCACCTCATTACACGGGCGACCGATTTGCCTGGTCACCCATCTACGCCTGTGGTCTAGTCAGTGCCCGCGACGGACGACCGGGGGTGTCTATGGTTCCCGGTCTCACTGCCTCGACCTGGCACTCACGGTTCGCGAGTGCCAACTGCATTTTTAGCACTCGAGCGTGCCGAGTGCAAGGTTGAGCCTCAGCCCGCGATGCAGAACTGTCCGTTACTCAAATTGACCGCAAACGAGAGCACTCCGACGCAGTCGACGCCATTGGCATCGGCTGTAGCGCCCGCTCCGTAACCAGCGATGGCGAAGGTGACATTTCCGTCAGCCGCCCCGGCCCGCGCGATACCGCCGCCGAGTGCAAATGCCTGCGCCTGACCGTTACCGCGAGAAGCCCCCAGCGCGGTTCCGAAGCCGTTGGCATATGAATTTGAGTAGCCGTTGTCGGCGGCGACGCTCACAGCGGTACCGCTCTCGGCGGCACCGGCCTGCGAACGGCCGGCTCCGACGGACTGCGCGCCGCAGCTCGCGGTCTCGGAGACCTGGATGTCATTGGCCGACGGCGGCGAGACACACGTGACGGGGGCTGCCGAAGCAGCTCCCGCACCGGTCAGCGCCAGCCCGGCGGCGAGCCCCATACCTACAGTCATCACAGCCCCTGTTCTCGCCAGGCGGCCCCCCAACCGACTACTGGAAATTCCGCTGACTCGAGAGGATGAGCGGCGGAACCAGACTGACGAGATCAAGGGCATAGAAACTCCTTCGTGGAACAAGTTCATTGGATTCGGGCGCGAGAGTACCCGCTCGAGTGAAGTCCGTCACCCCCGCCTGGTCAAGCCTCGAGGACGACCCCGAGAAGGGCCGGAAGATCCGCGACCGAATCGATGACGTGGTCGGGCTTCTGAACCGAGAGGTCGAGCACTGTTTGCCGAAACTTGCCTGTGCGCACCAGAACTCCGGTCAGGCCGACCCGCTGTGAGGAGAGGACGTCCCCGATCAGATCGTCGCCGACCATCACCGTCGCCTCAGGTTCGACATGCATCAGCTCCGTGGCTGTAAGGAACCCCGTGAGAGACGGTTTACCCACCGCGGCGATATTTACACCCGCCACTTCCTCGAAGCCGGGCAAGTACGTTCCGGTGTCGATTCGAAGGCCACCTGACGTCTCCCACATCATCCCGCGGTGCATCGCGACGACGGGCACTCCGGCGAGCAGTAGTTCGAGCACTCTGCTCAGCGCCTCGTGGGTGAACTCCGGGCCGGCGCCGCCGAGAATCACGACCTCGGGATCGGCGTCGTCGAATTCGATTCCCTCGAGATCGGCGGACACGTCACCGTGATTGAGTACCCACGCCCTCGCGTCCGGGTACGTCGCCCGCACGTACTCCCCCGTGAGCCTGGCGGCAGTAACTATCTGGCTCGCCTCCACCTCGATACCGGCGTCGCACAACCCCTGCGCGATGAGTGTCGAACTGCGCGAGGTGGTGTTGGTCAGAAACCCACAGGCCAATCCGCGCCGCCGAACTTCGCGTACTGCTTCCCCTGCTCCCTCGATCGGCTGCCAGGACGTGAGCAGGACTCCGTCGATATCGAACAGAACACCTTCGATGTCGGCCATTGCACCAGCCTATATTCGCCATCGAGGTCCTGCCGAGGCGTCGAAACCCGAAATCCGTCGATCGCTCAGTAGGCTCCCACCCATGGACCTGCGCGACGACGACCTCTTCTCCGTCGCCGGTTCTCTGGCCGAATTGCTCGGCGCTCCCGTCACGATCGAGGACGAGAACTCGACGGTTCTCGCGTACTCCGGCGGCGAGCAGGCCGTGGACGAAGCTCGCATCGGCACGATCCTCGGTCGGCAGGTACCCAGCCGATTCCGCCAATTACTCTCCGATGCAGGAGTATTCGATCGGCTTCACCGAGAGAGCGATCCCATCTACGTCGACCTCGAAGACCCCTCGATCACGCCGCGACTGGTTATCGCAGTTCGCGAGAACGATCACCCCGTCGGCTCGATCTGGGTCGCACTGGCCGGATCACCGACGCCCACACAGGAATCGATACTTCGTTCCGCGGTATCTGTCGTGGCCGGGAGAATCGCCTCGGAGCGTGACCGGGTCGACAGCACACGCCGTCGCCAATCCCAGCGCGTCCAAGCATTGATCGGCGGTGGCGAACCCGCATTCCGCGCCGCAGACGACTTGCGGTTGGCAGGCCCGCTCACCGTCGTCGCCGTCGGAACCGTCGCGGGACCACTGCCGGCGGGGTTGGTCGCCTCCTTGAGCTTGTACCTGGACACTCTGGCCGTCGACGCCGTGATCGCACAGTTGATCGACTCGACGTACCTTGTTGTCGCCGCTGACGAAGCGAACGCCCGCCGACTGTTGGAGGACTTCCTCAGCCGCGCCCGCACACGAGCACAACTTGCCGTTGCGGTGGGCCGCACCGTGAAATCAGCCAGCGAATGCCATTTGTCACGCGCCGACGCCGACCATGTTCTGGGCGCGCTGCGACACAACCGGTCCGGCGGGATTGTCGCGGGTATGAACGACACCTTGGCGTCGGTACTGGCCTTACATGTTGCCGACATCTTCGACGGACTGAGCACCGCCACACCTATGCACGCCCTGGAAGGGTACGACCGTCGACATGGAAGCGAACTCGTCGCAACGGCCCACACCTTCCTCGACAAGGGCGGTGATGTCGCGAGTTCTTCCGCAGCATTGCATGTTCACCCCAACACTCTCCGCAATCGATTACGCCGCTGCAAGGAGATGTGCGGGGTTGACCTGAGCGACGCGGACACTCGACTGATCCTGATGCTTCAGTTCAAACTACGAAGTTCCTGAGCCGGCGAAGAAGGTATCGGAGCATCTCCCGTGCCGCTCCACTTTGGGAGGTATTCGACAAAATATCACCCAAAAGTATTAACGACCAGTCCGCCAAAAGTCATAATTACCGGCCACGATTCCCAAAACCCAGCAATTCGGCAATCATCAATCTTGCAATCTGGTTAGCGTTCCGCAAGATCTTCCTCTCACGGCCCAAATAGGCCATTTTGGTTGCCTGACCAGCATAAATGAAACACGTTTCAGTTTGGTTCTACAAATTCCTAGTCAAAGTGGACTTGCTCGAGCTAACCTCATTCTCGTCACGCCACATAAGACCCCGAACGCCACACGGATCTCTTAGCAGAACGATCGCAAGGGTCCGTGCACTAGTCGAACCTGCTCTTTGTGGAATGCAACAAGCATGCGCCGATGTACAAAAAGTCTTCCAGATCTATCGAAAGGATGGAACTTCATATGATCGCAATGTTCCTTCAAGCAACGGCTGCGTTGTTCACCGGATTACTGGACAATGTATGGAGCGGATCCCTAGTGCCCGGCATCGAGGGCGCCACCGGCTCGCTAGCCGGATTAATCGAGACCGGCTCATCGCAACCCTGATCCATTTCAGAACATCACCCAACGACAGGAGTAAACGATGGATCTAGGATCGATGGTGCCTTACCTCAAGGAACCGATAATTTTGCAGATCATTTCATTGCTCGTATACAGAGGCTCCATGGCGTCAGTCGACTTCGACTGGCAACCCCCACTCGGCTGACTTCAACAGAATTTCCTACCGTGATAAAAATCTACCGCAAGGAGCGTTAGCATAGTGGATACAGCAAGTATCATCGACGCAGTCACGAGCATTGATTCGCAATCATTGCTTCCCCCGTTCGTTTATGTGCAGGCAATAGTCGACGGCATCTTCAAGTCTATCTCCGCAGCCATCAACCTAATGGCTAGCGGTTCTGCAGGTATTGGTGGAAGCATTCAGACCGCCCTCGGCTCGACCGTTGCCCCGTAGTCGGGAGAGGAGACAATAATGTTCGATCTTTCAATGAGCTATCTGTCGGATCTGGTGGGATTTGGCTCAATCGACCTAGTAGGTACGTTCGCGAAGTATCTCAACACCCTGTCCGCGTACACGCCGACGCCGCTCTAAGGAAAGGTGATTTACAATGCTGCAAAGATATATCACCAGTTTGATCGCCTGGGCTACTGGGACCATAGAGTTGACCGGCCTGGGAAGTACCATTCTGCAGAAGTAAATTCTCTGGTGCAACTTCTCTACTCTGAACTTCGATGATCCCCGAGGCTCCAATTCGCCTCGGGGGTCATTTCGCGTTCCAAGCACGAGAGTTTTCCAGGCACGAGAGTTCCGGGCCACGAGAGTTCCGGGGCACGGACACTTTGATCCGGCACCCGCCACGTGAGGAGTTCGACATGAGACTGCCCAACCTGCTGGATGCGGCTGTCACACAGGTGAATCCGCGAGACGCGGACTTCGTCTACAACGAGTCCGCCGGCCACCTGAAGCATCTGGTCGGCGTGTACTTCTTCGAAACATCTCAGCACCCAGCCGCAGAATTCACGCAGGCGCAAGCCGTCGATTGGGTCACCGCCAGGCTCGGACACAATCGCATGTTCACCCACCGAATCCAGCACACGCCACTGGGACTCGGCCATCCGTACTGGGTTCCAGACCCCAACCTGGATGTGGGCGACCACGTGCGGGTCAACGCGATTTCCGAGCCGGGTTGGGCACCATTTCAAGAAATGCTCAGCGCCCTGCTGACCTCGAGAATGGATCTCAGCCGCCCACCGTGGGAACTGCACTTTTTCACGGGGATCGAGGGGCTTGACGCTCTACCCGGCAGGCTGACGGCGGTTGTGCTCAAGTCTCATCACAGCGCGGCCGACGGAATCGCGATCCGAATGCTGGGTGAAGCCATATTTTCGGATGCGCAACGGCCGAGGAAATCAGCACCTGCAATACGGTTCCTACGGGGACGTCTCTTCACGCGATCAGCGCTGAGTTTCCCCGGCCAACTTATCCAGTTCGCCAAGAGCATTCCGGGCAATCGGGCTGCTGCCCGTGCGGTAGTCGAGGCGAAGAGTGCTGGAGAATGGGACGAGTGCATCTACGAAAGTACTAGCACCCGCTTCAACTGCAAGGTAAGCGGGTCGGCATTGGTGGAGCCGATCATCCTCGCAGGCAACGAGGTTCGGCATGTGAAGAACGCAGTCCCCGGAGCGACTGTCAACGACGTCCTTCTGGCTGTGGTCGGTTGCGCGATGGCGCGATACCTTACCGAGAAGAGCGAAGCGCCTCGAGGTTCTCTGTTCGCGATGGTTCCGCGGTCCATGCGCAAGCAAGAGGAGTGGGAGTCCGCAAACCAATTGGTGAATCTGTCCGTGAACATGCACACCACGATCACGGATCCGCTGAAGAGACTCGCTCTCATCGCAGAGTCTGCACGCTCGGAGAAGGCCCGTACGTCCCACACAGCGGTCCGGCGGATGAGCACAGTGTTGGAGACCCTACCCGCTCCGATAGCGCGGTTGATGGCATATTCACGTCACCATGACGACTACAGCCCGGATGGGCCGCGGTATCAGCACACGATGGTGAGTAACATTCCGCTCTCGGTCAACGGACTGACCCTGAACGGGGCAACTGGCACTGCCGTACTCGCTAATCAAGCACCGGTCGACGGTGACGGGCTGCGGCACTTCATGGTAGCTGCGAGTGGCGGCAACCTAACGCTCAACGTTATTGCAGACGCCGCAACGATGCCAGATCTAGGCCACTACCTGGAGTTGCTTCGCGCGAGTTTCGAGGAACTGAAGGAAGCCGCAAAGACGCGTGAGCTCGAGAGCAACTCGACCGTCATCGCATCCTGATCCCTTATTCACCAAGACATTACGATCCCGGCCTACCACTGCGGTAGGTCGGGATTCTTGTCGAGCGGGTAATTCTGCACGTAACTCGCATCCACATGGTCTGGAAGCGCCTCCCGGCACACACTTCTGGCACTCACGCACAAGACTACGCAAAACAGCGCTGCCTGAGTGGGGTGTCAGGCAGCGCTGCTAATCACCGGGGTCCGGATTGACTATGGATGCAGAACGCCCGCACCCGAATTCAGTGCCGGGTAACTACCGGTCGCACCCACCGCATTGGCGGGAATGCATGAGGTCGGCGCACTGACTGTCCCGAAGATAGGCACTGACGCCTTCGATGTGAAACGGAAGTAATTCGCCGAGAAGTTATACATCTGGGCCGCGGTGCCCTGAGTGTCGAACTTCACGTCCAACGCACTGTTCCGAGTTTGGAAACTAATCTTCGGAAGCTGGTATGTCACGCCTACGCCGACATCCGCACCGTCCACGATCAGTTGCGATCCGGTATCGGTGAGAGTGACCGTGCCTGTGTAGCCCGAACCGGAACCGGCCACCAGTGCGGCCGATCCTGCGACGAACGTCGCTGGGTCATAGCGGTAGACAAGCCTGACGTCATCAATGCCGAGGAATGTGACACCCGAGACGCCAGAACTGCTGGGTGTCGTCGCTGAACCGGGCTGAAGGGTGTATGAATTTACCCCGGGCGTGGCATTCACAGTGACGTGGTTAGCCGTGACCGAGGTTGGAACTACCTGATCCACGGTCTGCCCAACACTTACAGCGCGGCACGCCTGGTTATAGCTCGTCACCGTCGTACCTGCAGTTGCCGACGCCGGTGCAACTGCTGCGAATACCATGCCCGCCGAAGCAGTTACTACTGCTAGAGCGGCCACCGTACGTTTTGCCGTTGAAACATGCATATCTTCTACTCCTCATTCCCTTTCGGGATCGGTTTATAGCGTTGATAGCACTTCCTGCCAAAACGCAGTTCGAGCAAAGTTGAACTACTGCATTGACAGCCTCCGCATCACCGGAAGTTTCGCGGCGAAGGGGAAGTCTTTGAGGCCGTGCGCAGCACGATAGGATTTGTTCACTACCGATGCACGACCGAAATCTTGACAACGGAGATTAGCGATACGACATCACCCGGGAATCATGTCTCGATTCCGAAAAAGATGACGTCCGACCGTGAGAAACCACCTCCAATCAGCTGGTTTGGTAGCACCAATTCCACTGGATGCTCACACCGAGCGGTAAGTTGGAACAGCTGATCGACGATTGAAAGCCATTCACGATTTGCCGCTTATGTGATGACCGTCACCATACCTCAATTACTAGAACTTGTAACAGTTTTTGAAAGAAATCTCTCGACAACTTGAAACGGCGACCCCACTTACATCGAGGATTTGCACGCGACTAATACCAAGGAACTAACATTCAGCGAAACATTAATACTAAAGTATTAACAACGCAGCTCATTCCAGAGATGGTTAATACTTTAGTATTAATTCAAAAGTTCCAGTGCATTCACGAATCGACTCACTGTGATTCGCTTCCCAAGCGAGGGCTGTGCACTCGCACAACGCATTCCCCGAAGCTGTGGCCGAACGGCCAGTCCTTTTGCCACCCCTGCGATTCATGCTTGAGAGAAGAGCCGGATGTGACCGGCGTCTCGGTTCGAGCAGAGTCTGTAGAAGGAGTGCGTCATGGGAACTCGTCAAAGCCCCGATCGTGTGGTCGTGGTCGGTGCGGGTGTTGTCGGATTGTCGACGGCCTGGTTCTTGCAGGAACGTGGAGTCGAGGTCACCGTCGTCGATCGCGACGGCGTCGCGGCCGACGCGAGCTGGGGCAACGCCGGTTGGCTGGCCCCCGCATTGACGCTTCCGCTGCCCGAACCCGCAGTGCTCCAATACGGCTTGCGCGCGATGCTCAGCCCGTCGTCACCGGTGTACGTGCCACTGACCACCGACCTGAAGCTGATTCGGTTCCTGGTCGGGTTCGCGCGCCACTGCACTCCGTCGAAGTGGCAGGAAGCGATGTCGGTCTACACCGAGGTCAACCGAACAGCCTTGGGCGCGTATGACGAACTCGCCGACGGTGGCGTCAAAGAGCTGACCCGCCTGGCCGATCCTTTCCTCGCCGCGTTTGCATCCGAGAAGGACCGACAGACTTTGGTGGACGAGTTCCATCACGTCGAGGCCGCGGGCGGCGAGGTCGACTTCGACCTCCTCGACTACGACGCGATTCATTCGCTCGAGCCTTCACTCGGCCAGGGTGTGAAAGCCGGTTTGCGCCTGCGCAATCAGCGTTTCATCGATCCCCCGTTGTTCGTGAACTCGTTGGCGGACGCGGTTCGTGAACGCGGTGGAGAAATCGTCAGCGGTTTCGACGTCACGCAGATCGACGATCGGGTCGGCGGAGTCACTGTTCGCAGTGCACACGGTGATTCACGCGACGGTGACTCCGTAGTCATCTCGAGCGGTGCCCGCTTGAACAAGCTCGCAGCACCGTTCGGTGTGCGCAAACTGGTGCAGGCCGGACGCGGATACAGCTTCAGCGTCAAGCCCGAGCACCTCCCCAAGAACCCTGTGTATTTCCCCACCCAGCGCGTCGCATGCACTCCGTTGCACGATCGCTTCCGAGTGGCCGGAATGATGGAATTCCGCAGCCCTGACGCGCCGCTGGATCCGCGCCGCGTGCAGGCGATCATCGATGCGGCCAAGCCGATGCTCAGCGGCATCGACTGGACTGCGCGGGAAGAGGAATGGGTGGGATCACGACCGTGCACTACCGACGGCTTGCCGTTGATCGGAGCCACGCGCTCGCCGCGCGTGCACGTCGCCGGTGGCCACGGGATGTGGGGAATCGCTCTGGGTCCGTTGACGGGAAAGATGGTGGCCGACTCGATGACCGGTGCTCAGACGCCGACCGTCATGAGTCACTTCGATCCGCTGCGCTGACAGCCGGTTTCACCCACTTGTAGTACGCGCCCGTCAGCAGAACCAGCCATCCGGCGCCGACGAGCAGCGCAACTCGGGTATCGGCGATGACGCCGAGCAACACGATGACAAAAGCCAGGAACACGATCGCGAAGATCTGACCGTACGGCCACAGCGGCACTGGAAACTTCAGTGCCGCTGTTTCGTCTGCACTCATCTGAGCGCGGGAACGGAACTGCGAGAGCAGGATCATGATCCAGACGAAAATGGTGGCGAAGGTCGCCAGCGAGGCGATGACGAGGAACACCTGGTCCGGGATCAGGTAGTTGAGCACTACTCCCACCAACAGGGCAACGGTCATGATGACAACGGTCATCCACGGAACACCGTTGGCGGAGACTCTCTTCATCACCTGCGGGGCCTGGCCGGCATGCGACATTCCGAACATCATGCGACCCGCACCGAAAACGTCGCTGTTGATGGCTGACAGGGCTGCGGTGATGACGACGATGTTGAGGATCGATGCGGCCGTTCCCAATCCGAGGTTCTCGAAGATCTGGACGAACGGGCTGTTGTCGGAGTTGATGGTCTGCCACGGAATGATCGCCATGATGACGGCGAGGGTGCAGATGTAGAAGAGAATGATGCGCACCGGGACCGTGTTGACGGCTTTCCTGATGGTCTGCGCCGGATCCTCGGCTTCGCCCGCGGTGATACCGATGATCTCGGTGCCACCGAACGCGAACATGACGATCGCGAAACACGCGACGAATCCGCCGAAGCCCGTCGCGAAGAACCCGCCGTCCGACCAGAGGTGGCTGATTCCGGCATCGGTGTCGTGAACGCCGAATCCGAACACGATGATCGCGATGCCGCCGGCGATCATCGCGATGATGGCGGTGATCTTCACGAGCGTGAACCAGAATTCCAGTTCGCCGAACACCTTGACGCTCAACAGGTTTATCGCGCCGATGAAGAAGACGACAGCCAGAACCCAGATCCATCTCGGTACGTCCGGGAACCAGAACTGCATGTACAGGCCGAAGGCGGTGACGTCGGCGAGGCACACGATCACCATCTCGAACGTGTACGTCCACCCGGTCATGAAACCGGCGAGTGGTCCGAGGTGCTTGTTCGCGTACTCGCTGAACGAACCGGAAACCGGGTTACGGACCGCCATCTCGCCGAGCGCTCGCAACACCAGGTAGACCGCGATACCGCCGATCAGGTAGGCCAGGAGCACCGACGGGCCGGCTCGTTTGATGGCCTCGGCGCTGCCGTAGAACAGTCCGGTTCCGATGGCTGATCCGAGGGCGATGAAGCGGATATGGCGCGCTGTCAGCCCTCGCTTGAGGCCATCCTGCGTCGCGGCGTCGCTGTTCACTTCTCGGTACTCCAGTCGGATGGATCGTCATACGTGCGCGAACCATTGTCCGCTACCACCGCGCGTGTTCCCGCACGACCCTGTTGGACGGCCGTACAGTGACCTGACACACATGGTCCATTGACGGATCGCTTACGATCGACAAAAGTGTTTGTAACTTTACGTAGCATCAACTCGACTGGAGAGACTGTGTCCAACACCCTCGAAGCAAGCATCGACATCGACGCATCACCGCAGGACGTGTGGGCAATCGTCGCCGACCTGCAGCGCATGGGCGAATGGAGCCCCCAGTGCAAGGTGATGAAGGTAATCGGCGGGACCGTGCGTGAGGGCGCCAAGACGATCAACGTCAACCGCAAGGGCCTGCTGGTCTGGCCGACGTCGTCGAAGGTCGTTCGCTTCGAGCCCAACAAGTCGGTGGCGTTCCGCATCGCGGAGAACCGCACGATCTGGTCCTACGAACTCGAGCCGACCGCTACCGGCACCAAAGTGACCGAGCGTCGCGAGGCTCCCACCGGAACGTCGAAGGTCTCGCAGTTCCTCGTCAAGACCGTCCTGGGCGGAAACGCCGACTTCGAGGTCGAGCTCGTTGAAGGCATGAATGCCACCTTGAAGCGTGTGAAGAGCGAGGCCGAGGCGGCTGCACGCACCTCTGCTTGACCCTCGACCTGGTCGAGGCATCAGGATCCGTTCCATGGATCCCGTGATGACACAGATAGCGCAGGCACAAGAATTGGCGAGCTCCGGCGATCGAGCCGGGGCTCGCTCTGCGTTCGAGAAGGTGTGGGAAGAGATCAGCGCCGCCCCCGATGCGCTCCACATCGTCTCCCTCGCGCACTACATGGCCGACGTTCAAGACGACCCGGCTCAGGAGCTCTGCTGGGACCTGCGCGCCCTCGACGCTGCCGATTCGTTGACCGACGCGCGAGCCCAGGAACACCACGCATCGCTGCAGGTCGCCGGTTTCTATCCATCGCTGCACCTCAACCTGGCTGCCGACTACCGCAAACTCGGACGCGACACCGAGGCCGTCGAGCATCTGACGAAGGCCGAGGCGTCGGTCGGCACACTCGCCGACGACGGTTACGGCCGGATGATCAGGGGCGCTATCGAGCGACTGCGGGCAGAATTGATCCGTGACCACTAGTTCCGCCCTCTTGACGATCGGCGAGATGTCCAGGGCGTCGGCGCTCCCGATCAGCGCGCTGCGGTTCTACGACAAGGAAGGCGTGCTCGTCCCGCATTCCGTCGATCCGCACACCGGTTACCGCTGGTACACCGACGACCAACTCCGCGACGCACGCGTGATCGCCGGTATGCGGCGCGTCGGTGTTCCGATCCGCGACATGATGGCCGTCCTGACCGGACCGGAACCCCATTCGTGCCTCGACGCCCATCTGCGCAACCTCGAGGACGGTCTCGCCGACGCCCGGGCCGAACTGGGACGAATCCACCGCCTGATCGACGCGCTACCTATCTCCGGCGGCGTGGACATCGACTCGTGGGATCTACGACGCGCACTCGACGCCGTGCTGTTCGCCGTGAACGAGGAATCGGAGTTCCCGATACTTCGCGGCGTCCACCTCGACATTCACGACGGCGTCGCTGCGTTTGTCACCACTGATCAGTTCCGGCTCGCGGTCGCCGAGGTGAAAGTTCACTCCGCTCTGACGGTGTCCGCTGTCGTTCCCGTCACCTTCGCGCGATTGTTGCGCGACGTCGCCGGCGTCGTGACGCTGACTTTCTCCGCGCGCACGGTGACTGCGTCGTATCCGGGAGGTGAGGTGTCCAGCCCCCTGATCGAGGACGGAGAGTTCCCCGATCACCGAATCCTGCGCGAGCACCACAACGCCGTCGAACTGAGCGGCGACCACCTTGCCGCCCTGCTCAACGGCACCGAGGACAGTGCCGTCGTCAGCGTCGGCGAAGACGGTGGTGCCCGGGTGGATCCGGGCGGAACGGATCCCCGTGAGAAGTTCCGAGTACTGGTCGACCGGCAGCGACTGCGCGACGCCGCCGCAGCCCAACCGGGGCGGCAACTGGTGATCCGAGTAAGCGGTGCGACGCTCCCGCTGGCGATACGCACCGGCGACTGTGTCGGGTACTACTCGTACTTGATGCCACTACAGCCTGTAGGAGAGAAGGCGTTCACGTAATCTATGGATGCTCTACCACCCCGTACTGTCAGTGCGACCAGCAGAAGACCTACCGAGTAGTTAGAGGAGCCTGTGGCACGCCGACCCACACCCCCCGGAACCCCGCAACCCACCGGGATCGGACATATCGTCGATCTGGTTCGCCATGCGATTCCGCCACTTCATCCCGCCGGCCTGCCGTTCGTGCTGGCCCCGCTGGGAGTTGCAGCTCTGGGCCGCAACCGTAAGTGGGTGCGCCGAGCCGGTCTGACCACCGCCGCCGCATGCGCCACGTTCTTCCGTCACCCGCACCGGGTGCCGCCCAACCGCATCGGCGTCGTCGTCGCACCCGCCGACGGCGAGGTGGCGTTGGTCGACAACGCCGTTCCGCCCGCCGAGCTCAATCTCGGAAGCGAGCCGCGCCCGCGCGTCAGCATCTTCCTGTCGGTTCTCGACGTGCATGTCCAGCGCAGCCCTGTCGGTGGAACGGTCAAAGAGGTCGTTCACCAGGCAGGCAAGTTCCTCTCCGCAGATCTCGCCGACGCCAGCGAGGTCAACGAGCGCAACAGCATGCTGATCGAAACCGCCGATGGTCACGACGTTGCGGTTGTCCAGATCGCGGGACTGCTTGCACGCCGCATCGTCTGCTACGCCGGTGTCGGTGACGTCCTGCCGATCGGCGACACGTACGGACTGATCCGTTTCGGCTCACGCGTCGACACCTATTTCCCCGCCGGAACCACACTCCTGGTCGAGCCGGGACAACGCACGATCGGTGCTGAAACAGTTATCGCGCAACTGCCGTGAAGACGCCGAAGATGAAGTCAGCCGTGAAGAAGCCGGGAGCAGCCCAACCCGGCGCGAAGATGCCCAAACGCACCCAGGCGGTGCGGTTGCTGCCGTCCGTCATCACCATCCTGGCGCTGTGCGCCGGGCTGTCCGCCGTCAAATTCGCTCTCGACGGACAACCCGGTACCTCGCTCGCGATGATCGGCGCAGCTGCCGTCCTCGATTCACTCGACGGCCGCATCGCGCGACTGCTCGACGCCACCAGCAAGATCGGCGCCGAACTCGACTCACTGGCCGACTCCATCTCCTTCGGCGTCGCCCCGGCCCTGGTCCTGTACGTGACCTTGCTGGACGGCACCAGCATCGGCTGGATCATCGCGTTGATCTACGCGGTCAGCATCGTGTTGCGACTCGCACGTTTCAACACTCTGCTCGACGACGACGACGTCCCCGCGTACGCACGTGAGTACTTCGTCGGCGTTCCGGCTCCGGCCGGCGCACTCATCGCCCTCACTCCCCTGGCCGCGACGGCTCAGTGGGGTGACGGCTGGTGGTCTTCGCACTTCGTCGTCATCGTGTGGACGCTCTTCTCGGCTGCACTGATCGTCAGCCGCATCCCGACGCTGGCGATGAAGTCGGTATCCGTGCCGCCGCACATGGCGGCCGGCCTGCTCGTCCTGGTGACGTTGGCTGCAGCCGCACTCATCACCTACCCGTACATCCTGCTGATCGTTCTCATCGCGATCTACCTGGTGCACATCCCGTTTGCCGTGCACTCGAAGCGGTGGGTGGCAGCACGTCCCGAAACCTGGGACATCAAGCCTTCCGAACGCCGCGCGATCCGACGCCAACCCAACGTCGGTGGTCGCCGCTCGGCCGCTCGACTCGGATTGCGGCGACCCCGCTAGTCCACGACGTACTCTCGAGAGGTGACTTCGCCGGAACTCGCCCTCACCGTTCGACTCAACACCTCTGCCGCCGACCTACGCCGCGGGGTAGTGCGCTTGCACCCCGAAGCGTTGGCGGCGTTGGGCATCCGCGAATGGGATGCCATCGCACTCATGGGAGCCCGCGGCACCGCGACCGTCGCGGGCCGTGCGCCCACCGGAACCCCGGCAGGCACGATCCTTCTCGACGACGTCACCATGTCGAACGTCGGCCTGACCGAGAACTCTTCCGTCGTGGTCGGTCCGGTGACGGTGTACGGAGCGCGATCCGTCTCCGTCACCGGCTCGTCCATGGCGACAAATTCGATCAGCTCGACGGTTCTGCGACAAGCCCTTCTGGGCAAGGTCGTCAGCGTCGGCGACACGGTCTCGCTCCTCCCCCGCGATCTCGGTCCGGGTACGAGCACTTCCGAAGCCACCCAAGCGCTTTCCCGTACCTTCGGCGTCGCGTGGACATCCGAACTGCTCACCGTCACGGCCGTCGAACCTGCCGGTGGTCCGGTCAGCGTCCAGCCGAATTCGGCGGTCAACTGGGGTTCCGGCTCGGCGGGCACACTGACACCGAGTGCGCTTGTTTCCAGTCCGGCCGCCGTCGCAATCGAGCCTGCACCGTCGGTTCCGCTGGATCACCTCGTCGGCGCGCAGGCGCAGGCAGCCAAGCTGACCGAGTGGCTCGGCCTGGCACTCGACGAACCAGAACTGCTCCGTACGCTCGGCGCCTCACCGCACCTCGGCGTCCTCATCACGGGCCCCGCCGGCGTGGGCAAAGCCACGTTGGCCCGCTCGGTCCTGTCCTCGCGCAAACTTGTCGAACTCGACGGCCCGGGAGTCGGTGCCACCGAGGCGAATACCCGCCTGCAGCGAATCGTCGACGCCGTTGCTGCCGTGCGCGGCGGTGGTGTACTGCTGATCAGTGACATCGACGCTCTGCTTCCGGCCACCGCGGAACCGGTATCCGCACTGATCCTCGAACAACTGCGCAGCGCCGTCGCAACCCCGGGCGTGGCATTCGTCGCGACCTCCGCCCATCCGGAGACCGTCGACGCGCGCCTTCGCGGCCAGGATCTCTGCGATCGAGAACTCGCACTTACCCTGCCGGACGGCGCAACCCGCAAGGCGTTGCTCGAACTCCTGCTCCGCCGCGTGCCCACCGGAACCCTCGAACTCGACGCCATCGCCTCGCTCGCACCGGGATTCGTGGTCGCCGACCTCGCGGCGCTCTGCCGTGAAGCTGCCTTGCGAGCGGCGACGCGGGCCTCCAAATCCGGTGATTCTCCGGAGATCACGCAGGAAGATCTTGTCGGTGCCCTCGAAGTGATTCGGCCACTGTCTCGTTCGAGTACCGAAGAACTGTCGATCGGCAGCGTCACCCTCGACGACGTCGGCGACATGGTCGAAACCAAACAGGCGCTCACCGAGGCGGTGTTGTGGCCGCTGCAGCACCCCGACTCCTTCGCGCGCCTCGGTGTCGACCCACCCCGCGGCGTGCTCCTCTACGGCCCTCCTGGCTGCGGCAAGACGTATCTCGTTCGTGCCCTTGCCAGCTCGGGGCACCTCAGCGTTCATGCCGTGAAAGGCGCAGAGCTGATGGACAAGTGGGTCGGCGCCTCCGAAAAGGCCGTAAGAGAGTTGTTCCAGCGCGCACGCGATTCGGCGCCGTCGTTGATCTTCCTCGACGAAATCGACGCCCTTGCCCCGCGTCGTGGTCAAAGTTCCGACTCCGGGGTGTCGGATCGCGTCGTAGCCGCGTTGCTGACCGAACTCGACGGCGTCGAACCGCTACGCGACGTCGTGGTGTTGGGCGCCACCAATCGACCGGATCTGATCGACCCGGCTCTCTTGCGCCCCGGCAGACTCGAACGTCTCGTATTCGTACCGCCGCCGGATGCGGAGGCCCGCAAAGCGATTCTGCGTGCTTCCGGCAAGTCGGTACCGCTCGCCGAAGATGTCGATTTGGACATTCTGGCCGTCGATCTCGAGGGATACTCGGCAGCAGACTGCTCGGCTCTCCTGCGTGAGGCTGCACTCGCCGCCATGCGTCGGAGCATGGACGCGGCCGACGTGACGGCCGCGGACGTGGCAACCGCCCGTGAGAAGGTACGTCCCTCACTCGATCCCGAGCAGGTGGCACACCTACAGGCGTACGCGGACAACCGATAAGGACTGACCATGGCTGCTGATCTGGTTCTGTACGGCGACATCGTGACCATGCACGAGGAATCACCACGCGCCCAGGCGCTCGCCGTGACGGGCGGCCGGATCACAGCCGTCGGCGCGCGCACGGACGTCGAGAAACTGGTGGGGCCGGATACCCGCGTCGTCGACGTCGGAGGTGCCGCTGTTCTGCCGGGGTTCATCGAACCGCACGGTCACCCCCTGGAAGAAGCCATCGTTCTCGGGCCTGACGTCGTCGACATCCGGCCTGTCACGATCGCCGAGGCGGATGCCGTAGTTGCTGCCGTCGTCGACACTGTTCGTTCGCGAGGTGCTGCCGGCGCTTCTCTGAACGGTTGGGACCCGTTGCTGCAGAAGGGCCTACCCGATCCGACCATCGACTGGCTGGACTCCACAGCGCCGGAGTACCCCCTCGTGATCATGCACAACTCGGGACACGTCGCGTATTTCAACACGGCGGCAGCAGTGCAGGCCGGCATCACCCGCGATACCCCCGATCCGATCGGCGGATCGTACGGCCACGACGCGACGGGCGCACTCGACGGAGCCGCGTACGAAATGCCTGCGGTGTTCGCAGTCGCGGGCCACGCAGTCACCATCGGTGACGACTTCCCCGCACTGGTGGCGGCCGAATGCGCCCGGCTGAACGCCGCGGGAATCACCACCATCGCCGAATTGTCGTTCGACCCCAAGATGCGGCCCGCCCTGGCAGCGATAGCCGACGCCGGACTCCTCACCACCCGCCTGCGGCTCTACGAGATGTCCAACGACGCGCGCACTACCGAGGCGTCACCGGGCGACGGAAACGACCTGGTGCGCCAGATCGGCATCAAGGTCTGGTCCGACGGTTCACCGTGGGTCGGTAACATCGCCACCAGCTTCCCGTATCTCGATACCGAAGCCACCCGCGCGCTCGGGATCGCCTGCACGCACGGGCACGCCAACTACACCGGCGAACAGATCCACGACATCAGTTCCGCCTACTTCGCCAAAGGGTGGCAGATGGCGTGCCACGCCCACGGTGACGACGCGATCACCATGGTTCTCGATGCGTGGGAGCAACTTCTGAAGGAGCACCCCCGGCCCGATCACCGGTTGCGTCTCGAACACGTCGGCGCGATGCGTCCGGATCAGTTCGTCCGCGCGGCGGAACTGGGCGTCACGGTCAGCATCTTCATCGACCACCTGCACTACTGGGGTGACGTTCTGGTGGATGACCTGTTCGGCCCCGAATACGGATCCGTCTGGGCCGCAGCAGGTTCTGCGCTGGCAGCCGGGCAACGGTTCACCTTCCACAACGACGGTCCCGTCACCCCCGCCAATCCGCTACGGAATATGCAGGACGCCGTCACCAGACTTTCGCCCAGCGGCCGCGTCGTGGCACCCCAGGAACGGATCCCCGTGGATGCCGCAGTGCGCGCCCACACGGTCAACGCCGCGTGGCAGCTGTTCAGCGAAGATCACATCGGGTCCATCTTTCCCGGTGCCTACGCGGATCTTGTTGTGCTGTCGGCAAATCCCCTCGACGTCGAGCCGACCAGGCTGGCCGACATCACGGTGCTCGCCACCATCCTGGAGGGTCGGACGGTGTACGGAGACCTGAGCGCGATCGGCTGATCGGTCGCCGAACGCCGTGGACAAAGGCCGATAACCTTCTCTGCTCGAGTTCCAAGGATTGTTGCGAAAACGGAGACGGCGCAAGTGGTCTCAGGGTCCGGTGCGGATGTCGTCAACGACCTGAGCGATCGCATGTTTCGCCCAGGCCGTGATCTGCTCGTTCGTGTCGCGGTAGTACGGCAAGGCAACCAATGCAATCGACAGAGCCCATGCGCGGCCACGCGTCCAAGTGCCCTCGTCCACGTCAACATGAAGCCGGAATGTATGCCGAGTGCTCGGCGTCAGCAGAGTCCATGCAATGAGGCAGTCGAGATTGCCTGCCGCAAATCGAATGAAGATCCGAAAAGTCCCAAAAATCGGAATTGTCGAAAATTATTGCATAGGAACAGTTTTCGAGATACAAGTCTTGTGTTCGAAACTTTGTTCGATTAGACTTTCAGCATGGACAGTCGGGAAGCGTGGCAACTGGATAGCGAGGACCTCAAGAGCGAGGTTCTCGATCTGGTGCGCGCCCGACACGAGTTGCAGTCGCGGATGGTGCTGCTGATCGTGGAGATGTTTTCCCGGGAGGTTCTCGGCGGGAAGGGTTTTCGGGCGATCGCGCAATGGCTGCACGGGTCGACGAATCTGGAGATCGGTGAGTGCAGTCTGCTGGTCGGGTTGGCGCGGTTGTTGATGCTCGAACCCGTTGTGGGCGATGCGTTTCACCGCGGTGACGTTGATGCGTTGAAAGCCCGTCAGGTGGCGTCGTTTTGTCAGCATCCACCCAAGAACATGACGCCGGCGGATGTGGACAAGGCTCGCGGGATCTTGTTGGGGTTGGCGTCGAAGAACATTGCCGATTGTGATGCGGTGCGGGCGGCGATCCGCCGAATCGAGAAGCAGTACGGAAACCGTGAGGACGGCGTCCCGGTCGGCGAGGATTCGGAGCGTAACGAGTTCTACGCGTCGAAAGGTTTGTACGGGCGCGTGTCGGTGAAGGGTGATCTGGATGCGGTGAACGGGGCACGGTTGATCACGTTGTTGTCGAGTCTGTCTGCGCCGACGCCGGAGAAGGACGGTGTGAAGGACACGCGTACTCCGGCGCTACGACGGGCGGACGGGTTCTGCGAATTGTTGCGCCGGTACGAGCGGGCGGGGTTGGGTCCGATCGAGGGCGGGGTGAAACCGCACATCACTGTGACTGCGTCCGCGAAAGACATGACAGACCTCAAGGCGCTGAAAGACCTCTTGCCGTCGACTGAAGAACTGGGTTTCGCGTGGACGGATTGGGTAGGTCCGATCAGTATCGATACCGCGCGGATGTTGGCGTGCGACTGCACCGTGACGCGGATTTTGTTGGATGAGAATGGTGTTCCGCTCGAGTGCGGTAAGGAAGCGAGAACAGCGACGGTGCCGCAGAGGCGGGCGTTGGCGGTTCGTGATGGTGGGTGTGCGTTTCCGGGGTGCGGGACTCCGTCGGGGTGGTGCGATGCCCATCATATTGTTCACTGGAACGATGGTGGCCCAACGGATCTCGATAATCTGATTCTGTTGTGCGGTCATCATCATCGGACGCTGCACCACACGGAGTGGCGGGTGGAGATCGGCCCGGATCGGAAATCGGTGTTCTATCCACCGATGTCGATCGATCCGTTCCAGCGGCCGATCGGCGGGAACAGCCCACCAACAGCCGCCTGAAGTGAAACAACTCGAGACGCGAGCACCGGGGCACGATCATGCTCCGGTGCTCATGCTGCGTTCCGTCATCTTCGCGGAGACGTACGGCCTACCAGCGGTTCCGAACCTCCTCGGCAAATCCGAGGAGATCTCGAACCACCACGGAGGTACCGTCGTCGAGGATCACTGTGCCGGAGAACTTTCCGAACACCTGATGCTGAATCGAACGCAGCACCCCGACGTCGAAAGTCGCGGCACGGTCGATGATCGGCTCGAAAGTCATCTCGAAGCGACCATCGTTGCTCGAGAAGTTCCACGGAGCGCCGTCGTACGTTCCCTGCGGGATGCCGAAGTCGATCCTGTCCAGTTTGTGGGCCCGCCCTCCGACAAACACGATGTTCTCGCTGGCCGCCGTAGTATCGCCGAAGCCGTAACCGATGTTGAATCCGAACCGCTCGCCGTTCACCAGTCCGGATGCAGAACCCCAGTACCAGGTGTTGTCGTAAGTCCAGACTCCCCTGCCCCAATCGAGAACGCCGAACGAGTCTTCCGAGCGAAATGTGAAGTCGTCGCTCCCGATTCGCACGGTCCCGGCAGCGGGCAGGCAGTTGATCTTCTGGTTGTAGTAAAACGAACGGGACGCCTTCGGAAACGGTGTGGCGATCACCATCCGGTCATCGGCAGGACTCGCCAGGAACAAATCGGCATGAAGGCCTCGCCCACCGTCGAAAGCCGGGTAGTCGACAATCAGGTGGCGCCCACCGTCCACATGGCGAAACTCGAAGCGAGCTTTACCTTTCGACACCACCACATCACCGTCGTCCGCGCTTTCGGGCAGACCGAGCCTTCCCATCGGGAACGGCAGCATCACGTTTTCGGTGATCTCGTGTGGTGTTCGGAAATCGAGCCAGGAGACTCCGAGCAAGCCCATGTACCCGTTGTCGGCGACGGTCAACGCAATGCCGTAATCCGCAGTGAGAACGCAGTAGTAGTCCCACTCCTTGATCCGGAACTTGGGAGCGGTGATCGCAGAGCGTCGATACTTGCGAATCTCCGATGGGGCCCAACCCGTCTCGACCAAATGTCCGCGATCGTCGAGAAGCGGGCCGGGCGACATCAGTGTCTGCATTCTTACTTCCAGCGTCCCAAGATCTCGTTCGCACGGTTGGCCAATGCCATCTGGAAGAACGGACCGAAGCTCACACGTGCCACTCCGAGCGGACCGAAACTTGCCGGGTCGTCCTGATCCGGGATTCCGATCGCATTGATCGGAAGTGGGAGCTCGGACGTCAGGCGGCGCTGGGTCGCGTCGTCATGGCGCCCGACGGGGTAGAGAACGTCGGCGCCGGCGTCGGCCGCCAGCTTGAGGCGTGCGATGGCGCGATCGACGCGATCGGACTCGTCACCGACCTGCTTCACGAACAGGTCGGTGCGCGCGTTGACGACAACGTGAACTCCGGCTGCGTCGGCGGCCTGACGAAGCCCACCCACGAAGTCGGCGTGCTCCTGCGCCTCGCGCAAGCGTCCGCCTTCACTGTGAACGGTGTCCTCGATGTTGAGTCCGACAGCGCCGGCATCGATCAACCCGTCGATGAGAACTGCCGGCTCGAGCCCGTAACCACCCTCGATGTCCACCGAGATCGGGGCGTCGACCGCACCGGTGATCTGCTTGATCCGGTGCAGAAGTTCGTCGAAGGTGATGCCCTCGTTGTCCGGCTTGCCGATGGAATCGGAAACCGGATGACTGCCTACCGTCAGGGCTGCAAAACCGGCAGCCACCGCAAGATTCGCCGACCACGCGTCCCATACCGTCGGGAGAATGACCGGATTACCTGGCTGGTGCAACGCCAATAGAGCAGTTGCCTTGTCGTTGATCGAAGTCATGCGGTGGCTCCTCGAGATCGTGGGGTGTACCTCTCACCTACCGACTCTAGTGAGCGACCGGGCAGCCTGTGCTCTTGTAATCGACCTGGAACTCCTTGATGCCGTTGATCCAACCCGAGCGCAGACGGCGCGGATCACCGATCTTGGTGATGTCCGGGACGTTGTCGGCGATCGCGTTGAACATCAAGTCGATCTCCATACGAGCGAGGTTGGCACCGATGCAGAAGTGCGCGCCCGTTCCGCCGAAGCCCAAGTGCGGATTGGGGTTACGAGTGATGTCGAACGTCATCGGGTTCTCGAAGACGTCCTCGTCGAAGTTCGCGGAGCTGTACAGCATCACCACGCGCTGCCCCTTCTTGATCGACACTCCTGCCAATTCCGTGTCCTCGAGCGCGGTGCGCTGGAAGGCGGTGACGGGTGTCGCCCAACGGACGATCTCGTCGGCCGTCGTCTTGGGACGTTCCTTCTTGTACAGCTCCCACTGCTCGGGGTTGTCCAGGAACGCGATCATTCCGTGCGTGATGGCGTTGCGAGTGGTCTCGTTCCCTGCGACCGCCAGGATGAGCACGAAGAACCCGAACTCCTCCGGGCTCAAGGAGTCGCCGTCGATGTCGGCCTGGACCAGAGTGGTGACGATGTCGTCTGCCGGGCAGGTACGACGTGCGTCTGCCATTTGGTACGCGTATCCGAGGACCTCGGTGGACGCGACTGCCGGATCACCCTGGTATTCCGGGTCGTCGTAGCCCATCATCTCGTTGGACCACTTGAACAGCTTGTCCCGATCGTCCTGCGGTACACCGATCAGATCCGCGATCGCTTGGAGCGGCAGCTCGCTGGCAACCTGCTTCACGAAGTCGCCCGGGCCTTCGCTCACAGCGGTGTCGACGATGCTCCGTGCACGACGATCCAATTCGTCGCGCATGCCGTTGATCGCGCGAGGCGTGAACAGCTTCGAAATCAGCTTGCGGAGCTTGGTGTGCTCCGGTGCATCCTTGTTGAGCAGAAGATGCCGGAGCATCTCGACGGCCTCACGTGGCATGTCGTCGGCGAAACGCGCGATCGCGGTGTTCTCCCAGCTCGAGAACACATCGCTGCGCTGGCTGACCTCTTTGACGTCAGCGTGACGCGAGACCACCCAGTAGCCCTCGTCCTGGAATCCACCGACCGTCGGCGGCTGCTCACACCACCACACGGGTGCGTTGCGACGCAGTTCGGCGAATTCCTCGAAAGGGATCCGCTCCCCGAGGACAGCAGGATCGGTGACGTCGAATCCGGCCGGCAGGTCAGGCGTGCGTGTTGTGTCCGAGATGGTCATGGCGTCCTCTGATCGGTCGAATGTGCGCTACACCACAGAGTAGCTTTCACTAACGGACTGTCAAGTGAAAGACGGAGAGTCTCGTGCAACTGACCCGTGAGAGCCCCCGCGGCACTAGGATCCTGGTAATGACAGATACCTCCGGCAGACTGACGCTGCGAGAGAAGCAGAAGCAGCGAACCCGCGCAGACCTCGTGGATGCCGCCGGCGCGCTCTTCACCGAACGCGGATACGCGGCTGTCACCGTCGAGGACATCGCCGGCCGGGTCGGTTGCAGCCGAGCCACCTTCTACCTGCACTTTCCCGGAAAGATCGACATCCTCAAGGCGCTCGGCTCGAACACCGTCGTATCCAGCACCCTCGCCATATTCCAGGATCTCGACCACGTACTCGATTCCGGTTCGCGCGAAGAATTCGCCGGCTGGATCAACCGCGCTCTCGACTGGTGCCGCGATCACCACCACATGATGCGGGCGTGGGACGAGGCCATGGTCCTCGAACCCGAGTTCCGCACACTGGCCCGCGAAGGCATCTCTGCACTGCCCAACGCGATGCCGTCGTACCTCGCCCGTTGGCCGCAGAGCCGACACGACGAGGCGAAACTCCGGGTCGAACTCCTGCTGACACAGGTCGAGCGCTTCTTCATTCGCTGGGCGGAACAGGGCGCGATCACCGCGGGTGCGGACGTCGCAGCAGACGTTCTCACCGACATCTGGTTTCCGGCACTCACGCCGCCCACGACCGATGTCGCGGCGCCGCGATAGGTTGGCCCGATGCCACTCGATCTTCGAGCGATCCTCACCACCGTCGCTGCGCTCCTGTCCGGGATACTCGCGGCGCTGGCCCTGACCAATCCGGTTGTCCGTGACTGGGCCATCGTGGCCTCCCCGTCGGAAGTAGATCGCTGGATCAGCAGTGGACCGACTGCTGTCGGGCTCGGCGCCGTGGTTGCCGTACTTGCCTGCGCACTCTCACAGCGTCGCGGCTCCCGTCGGGCAGCCTGGATCGCGATCACCGTCGGGGTCGCCGTCATCGCGATCATTCGGACAGTCGTGCCCGAGGTTGCGTCACTGGACCTGCTGATCGCCGTGATCATCGTCAAAAGTGTTGCAGCCGGCGCGATTCTGGGTTGTGTGGTTGCCGTCAGTTGGGATCGCACCGCCACGAAGAACGCCACCCTCCTCGGCGTGCTTGCCGCCTTCCTCGCGGTTCGCACGTTCGCCGGCGGGACGGGCCGAATGAGTACGTCTTCGGTAGGTGAGCCGTCGTGGTGGCTGATCGGCGCCACGGCCGCAGCAGCAATCGCCTGTGCAGTGACCGCGCAATCCGGCTTCCGGATCCGCAAGCCCGACGCGGGCGAAATCCGCATCGCGCTCGTGGTGATCGCCGCGCTGGCGATCGGGCATCGAGTGCTCGGCGCCGTGATCGATCGCCAGCAGTACGCGTCCGAGGCAACTGCCTGGATCGTCATGGTCTTGGCAGCGGGCGCTGCGCTCGCGTTGACATGGATCGCCGCCTACCGTCTCGGCGACACCTCCGGTGCTGGTGGCAAGTTCCTCTGGGCCGCAACCGCTCTGGCCGCTGCGTCGGCTCCGCTGTTCGTCGACATCGCGAAGGGTTCCGGCCACTGGGGAGACCTGAAGTCCCCCTGGGTACTGGTGCTTTTCGCAGCCCTGCCGGTCGCCGTCGGATTGCGACTGCACAAGCAGGTGCCAAACCTCGTTCCCATCGCCGTTCTCGTTGCGGTACCGCTGTCAGAACTACTGCCCTTCGACTCCACGCACGGTGTCTGGTCAATCGCACTGAAGATCGCCTCGCTGGGTCTCGCCGCCGGATTGCTGTTCGGTGCCCTGGCTCCCGGCAGCCTGGTCGACGCCACACTCGGACTCGCCATTCCCTTTGCCGCAATGACCTTCTCGTCGATCGCCATTCTCACCGATCAGCTCACCGCGCCGCCAGAGTTGACAGCGGCAGACATTCAGCGATTGATGGAACTTCCCATCCCGGCGCACGTCAGCGCCAACGGAGGACTATTCGGACGCGGAATAGGCATCACCATCGACTACGTCACCCCTCAGACCGTCGGCGCTGCAATCCTCTTCGCCTTGATCATCGGCTTCTGCGGTGCAGCGATCCTCCGACGGTCCCATCCACCCTTCGACACCACGGAATCTCGGATCGAACCGGAGCCAGTCGACTGACACACCGTCACCGGACTGAGACCTGCTATTGCGGTGCAACTGGTACCGGATTGACTATTTTGGAGCAGTGCCCATCGCCCGCAGGACGCTGCTCGTCGCGCTGAGTGGTGTGACGGCATTCGTCGTCACCGTCGTCGCCTTGGCACCGTTCGTGAACAGCCAGTCGACGTCGATTTCGACGGGCGACAGGTTCTGGTCGATCTCGACGATCGGCGCCGGCGTTCTGGCTGTCGTCGCGGTCGGGACAGCCGCGATGATGGCCCGCTGCCGCTTGCGGACCGCGGCCATGACGGTCTTCGGTGGACTCCTACTCGAACTGCCCGGGCTCTACGATCACAACTTCGAGGCACTCTCACCCGTGGGTGCGGGAGTCGCTGTCGGCGCGGTCACGGTTGCTGCCGCTCCCCGGGTCCGAGCCGCTTCCGTCGCGGGAACGATTGTTGCCGTGCATGTCTCGGATTCACTCCTCGACGAAGACGCTATTCCTCGGCGGTACGCGGACTACATCGCCGACAACACCAACCAGTTTCAACCACCAGTGTTGGGGGCAACACTGCTCGCGCTCGCTTTGGCCGCCGCCTGCGTCGCCGCGTTCTGGTTCCACGACTTCGACAAGGACCACCCCAAGGAACGGATGGCCGTTCGACCGGTGACTATCGCGGCGGTGCTCACTCTCTTCGGGGTCGCTGCGAATTGGTGGTTCGAGATCACCACCGTCACGGCGGCGGTGCCTCTACTACTCGTCGCGCTGGTGATCACGGTGATCTGCGCGCGGGTGCTGGGCGACGGCAGTCGAATCCTGCTGATGTGTACCGCTGCCGTCGCAACTCTGGCGGCGGTCTCGGCGAACCGTCCCGCAACCGAAGCCATGGAATGGTCGAAAACCCCCGCCTCCACCGCCGTCGTGATCGGACTCGTCATCGTCGCCGCGGCAGCGATCGGCGCGATCGCTCCCTCGCGAGTCGTCGGCTACGGATTGCTCCTGACGGTCACGGTCGCCGGGATCGTCAGCTACGCCACGTCGCCGTCGCCGAAGATCGGTGACGTTCTCACGATCAGCGATCTTCTTGTCGCCTTCACCGCTGCGGTCGTCACATACGCGATCGCCAGCGCGATGTACCGAGAGCCACCGCGGACCGGAGCGTCGCGAGCACTCGTCGGACTCGGTGTCATCTTCGGCCCGACGGCGCTGGCCCTGCTCGTCTATCCGCAGTTCGACTACGGATGGACGGCGTACACGCCGCTCGACGAGAACAAGCCCTTCAACGGCATCACGACGGTCGGCCCGTTCGAAATCTCGACCGACATTCTGATACTCGACGCCGTGGCGCTGATCATCGTGGCCGTCTGCGCCTACGTGAGTCTCCGATTGGGGCGGATCAATCGATCCGTTCCTCCGCCGATCAGTCGATCAGATCCATCGACGCCAGGCGATGGAACACTTTGAGCGATCCGGGCGCCACCTCGTCCATCGCTGCGTACTCGGCGAGCGTGAAGTAGCGGAACTCGGCGATCTCGCTGGTCGGGTGCGGGTCTCCGGCCATCTCCGCCAGATAACAACTCATGTGCAGGCCCGTGTCCGCGGAATGTCCGAAAGCGTGAGCCTCGAAGACGTCGAGGAACGTGACCGTCCCGTCGACCAGATCGACGTCGAGTTCCTCCCGAATTTCGCGGTGCAGTGCCTGCTCGGGCGTCTCCCCCGGGTCGATCTTTCCGCCGGCCATGTAGAACGCCGTCTTGCCCACGGAGCGGGTCTGGATCAGCTTGCGGTCACGAATGTGTGCAAGGGCAGCGGTACGGATGATCGTGGTGGGTGTCGACGAATTCACGTCGTCCAACCTACGTGTATCAGCGAGTGCCGATGATGTCCGAATCGACTCGCTGCACATCGAAACTGCCACGCCCGGTAATATGTACGCAAAGACAACCTCTCCGACAAGGTGAATTGTCTCGTTAATCCGATAGGTTCGATTTTGTTCGGACACCCCGCCGCCCGCTGACAACACGACGGAGTGCCTTTTGCTCGCTATCTTGCTTGCCCATGCCGTTGCCGCCCTCTTGGCTCCGCTTGTGGTGCGCAGGTTAGGGCGAAACGGCTTCTTCCCCCTCGCGATAGTCCCCCTCGCCGGCCTCGGCTGGGTCATCGACAAATGGGGCACCGTCGAGACGCTGCACATCACCTGGGTTCCAGGGCTGTCGATGGACATCGACTTCAGGTTCGACGCGCTTTCGGCCATCATGGCCGTGCTCGTCCTGGGTGTCGGCACGCTCATCCTGGTCTACTGCGCCCGCTATTTCACCGACGACGAACCTCGACTCGGTATCTTCGCCGCCGAGATGGTCGCCTTCGCGGGTGCCATGTTCGGGCTAGTGACCAGCGACAACATGCTGCTTCTCTACGTGTTCTGGGAACTGACAACGGTCCTGTCGTTCCTGCTCGTGGGTCACTACGCCGAACGCGCCACCAGCCGCCGCGCCGCGACCCAGGCACTGCTGGTCACCACCGCGGGTGGTCTGGCGATGTTGGTCGGCATGATCATCCTCGGCCAGGTCGGCGGCAGCTACAACCTGTCCGAACTGGTCGCGAACCCGCCGACGGGGTGGCTCCCGTCCGTCGCGATCGTCCTGATCCTGATCGGTGCGCTCTCCAAATCGGCAATCGTGCCCCTGCACTTCTGGCTTCCCGGTGCAATGGCCGCGCCAACCCCTGTCAGCGGTTATCTTCACGCTGCTGCAATGGTCAAGGCCGGTATCTACCTCGTCGCGCGCCTGGCTCCCGGGTACGCCGATTCGCCGCCGTGGCGCATCACCATCATCAGTTTGGGTCTGCTGTCGATGATCCTCGCCGGTTGGCGAGCCATGCGCGCGTACGACCTCAAACTCGTCCTCGCCTTCGGAACCGTCAGCCAACTCGGCTTCATGATGGTCCTGGTCGGCATCGGCACGCGTGACGCCGCCCTGGCCGGCATGACGATGGTCGTGGCGCACGCGATGTTCAAGGCCGCACTCTTCATGGTCGTTGGCATCATCGATCACACGACCGGTACCCGTGACCTGCGCAAACTTGCTCACCTGGGTAAAGCGGCACCCGCTCTCGCGATCATCGCGAGCCTCGCTGCCGCCAGCATGGCCGGTCTGCCACCGCTACTCGGATTCGTCGGCAAGGAAGCCGCACTCGAATCGGTGCTCGAAACGAACGCGCTCGGCCACTGGTCGTCCATCGCCGTCGTCACGGTGATCGTGTTGGGCTCGATCCTCACCGTCGGCTACAGCGTACGCTTCATCTGGGGCGCCTTCGGACGTAAGACCCTGAGCAAGCCCAGCCCAGCCGTGAGCAAGATGCACAAGCCGGGTTGGCTGTTCCTGTTCGCGCCCGGCCTGCTCGCTGTTCTCGGTCTGGCCGCCGGCATTCTCTCGCCCCAGCTCGAGAAGCTGCTGACCCCGTACTCCACCACACTGGCCCCCGGACCTCACGCCGACTACCACCTCGCGCTGTGGCACGGATTCAACACTCCGCTGCTGCTCACCTGCATCGTCATCGCCGGCGGCATCGCGCTCTACATCGCGCAGCGTCAGATCAGCCGACTGCACTTCGAGCACCCGCCGCTCGGCAACGCCGACCGTATCTACGACGCGACCCTGCGCGGCATGGACACCATCTCGATGCGCCTGACCGGTGCCACTCAGCGTGGTTCGCTCCCCCGCACACAGTCGACGATTCTCGCGACGCTGGTCGTTGTGCCGCTGTTCCTGCTGATCATCGACACCGATGGCGGCGGAGTCGACCTTCGGATGTGGGATTCACCCATCCAGTTCACTATCGCGCTGATGATGATCTCGGCCGCCATCGCCGCGACGCTGATGCGCAACCGACTCGCCAGCGTCATCCTCGTCGGACTCACCGGCTACGGCTGCGGCGTGTTGTTCGCGCTGCACGGCGCACCCGACCTCGCGCTGACCCAGTTCCTCGTCGAGACACTGACACTGGTGATCTTCGTGCTCGTGCTCCGGAAGTTCCCCGCCGAAGTCGACGAGAGCAAGGCGATCGGCTTCAAGTGGCCGCGTGCCGCACTCGCTGTCGCCGTCGGTATCACCGTCACCACCATCGCGGCCTTCGCGACCAATGCCCGAAACACTCGTCCGATCTACGAGCTGCTTCCCGACGCTGCCTACGACCTGGGCAACGGCAAGAACGTCGTCAACGTCCTACTCGTCGACATCCGCGCATGGGACACCCTCGGTGAGATCTCGGTGCTGCTGGTAGCTGCGACAGGCGTCGCCAGCCTCGTCTTCCGCAACCGCCGGTTCGGTATCGCGCCGCGCGTCGCGGACGCCCCCTCCGTCATCGTCGACAAGGCAGCTGCCAACTCGGACACGACGTGGTTGCGCGGCGGAGACCTCATCGATCCTCGACACCGTTCGCTGGTTCTCGAGGTCACCACGAGGTTGATCTTCCCGACCATCATGGTGTTGTCGATCTACTTCTTCTTCTCCGGTCACAATGCCCCCGGTGGCGGTTTCGCCGGAGGCCTGACGGCGGGCCTGGCGCTGGTACTTCGGTACCTCGCCGGCGGACGCTACGAACTCGGTGAAGCCGTACCCATCGACGCGGGCAAGATTCTCGGCCTCGGTTTGGCGCTGGCCGCGGGCACCGCCCTGGTGTCGCTGTTCCTCGGCGCCCCGGCGCTCTCGTCCGCCGTCTTCGAGTTCACACTCCCGCTCATCGGCCACGTCAAACTGGTCACCGCACTGTTCTTCGACCTGGGCGTCTACCTCATCGTGGTCGGCCTGGTCCTGGACGTACTCCGAAGTCTCGGCGCCCGCCTCGACGCAGAAATCGAGGTGAAAGCACCATGAGCGCAAACATCGGAATGCTGATCCTGATCGGCGTCCTCACGTCGGCCGGTGTCTACCTGCTGATCGAACGAAGCATCACTCGGATGCTGCTCGGTCTACTTCTATTCGGCAACGCCATCAACCTCTTGATCCTGACCGTCGGTGGATCGGACGGGAATCCGCCCATCGTCGGCCGAGATTCGGTCCACGAGGAAATAGCGGATCCGCTCGCCCAGGGCATGATCCTGACGGCGATCGTGATCACGATGGGTATCGCCGGCTTCGTTCTGGCACTGGCGTACCGGTCTTACAAGATCAACACCGCCGACGCCGTCGAGGACGATCCCGAGGACACCAAGGTTCTCAAGCGTCGCCTGCCTGCCGACGCTCCCGACCACGACCGCTCCGACGACCCGGTCACCGGTGCCCCGAGCATCGGCGGCGACGCATTCGACAAGGACGGCAACCCTATTCCCCTCGAACAACTGGTCAACCTCGAGGACATCGAATGCTACGACGACCTCCACGACGGCGACTTCGAGGACGAACCGGTACCCGACTGGGCCACCGACCTTGCTCGTAAGAAGGAATCCGAGAAGCGGCGCAAAGACGCTCGCCAGACCAAGATCGAGGGAGGTGGAGGCGCATGACCATCTCGGACAACCTGATGGGAGCCCTTGCGCCCCTGCCCGTCTTGATCCCGATGCTGGCCGCAGCTGCGACGCTGGTCGTCGGCCGACGTCCTCGTTTCCAGCGCGTGATCACACTGATCGCGCTCGTCGGCGTCGTCGCGGTGTCGGGCTTGCTGCTCTACCTCGCCGACCGCGACGGTACGACGGCCGTTCAGGTCGGCGGCTGGGACTCCCCCATCGGCATCACACTCGTGGTCGACCGTCTCTCGGCGATGATGCTCGTGGTCTCGTCGGTGGTGTTGCTCGCCGTCATGATCTACGCGATCGGTCAGGGTATCCGCGACGGCAGCGAGGCCCAGCCGGTCTCGATCTTCCTGCCGACCTATCTCGCATTGACCGCCGGTATCTCCAACGCGTTCCTCGCCGGTGACCTCTTCAACCTGTACGTCGGATTCGAGGTTCTGCTCGCTGCGAGTTTCGTGCTCCTGACGCTCGGTGCCAGCGCCGACCGCGTCCGGGCCGGTGTCTCGTACGTGATGGTCTCGATGGTGTCCTCGCTGATCTTCCTGGCGGGCATCGCCTTCGCCTACGCGGCGACCGGCACCCTCAACATGGCCGACATGGCCCTGCGCTTCGACAACATTCCGCCGGGCACACGAACCGCCATCTTCGCTGTCCTTCTCGTGGCGTTCGGCATCAAGGCTGCGGTCTTCCCGCTGTCCGCGTGGCTACCGGACTCGTATCCGACCGCGCCCGCACCGATCACCGCCGTCTTCGCCGGGTTGCTCACCAAGGTCGGTGTGTACGCGATCATCCGCGCGCATTCACTGCTGTTCCCGCAAGGGGAACTCGACAACGTACTGATGGTGTGCGGCCTGCTCACGATGGTGGTCGGCATCATGGGTGCCATCGCGCAGAGCGACATCAAACGTCTGCTCTCGTTCACACTGGTCAGCCATATCGGTTACATGATCTTCGGTATCGCACTGTCCACGACGTCCGGGCTGTCCGGCGCGATCTACTACGTCGCCCACCACATCATCGTGCAGACGACGCTCTTCCTCGTCGTGGGTCTGATCGAACGACAAGCCGGGTCGTCGTCGCTGCGCCGTCTCGGCGGTCTGGCGGCGGCCAGCCCGATCCTCGCGATCGTCTTCCTGATCCCGGCGCTGAATCTCGGTGGTATCCCGCCGTTCTCGGGCTTCATCGGCAAGGTCGCGCTCCTTCAGGCCGGTGCGGCCGACGCCAGCGCGTTGGCTTGGATCCTCGTTGCCGGCGGCACGATCACCAGCTTGCTGACGCTCTACGCCGTCGCCCGCGTGTGGACCAAGGCTTTCTGGCGAGCCCGGGCCGACGCGCCCGAAGGTGACCTCGCCGACGTCAGCCCGTCAGCGTTGATCGACGAGTCCGAAGAGGACATCGCGTTCGTCGACCGCGAGGATGTCGGCAAGATTCCGCTCTTCATGCTGATTCCGACGGTCGGACTTGTCATCGTCGGTCTGGCACTGACGGTGTTCGCGGGCCGGATCATCGACATCAGCGACAGAGCGGCGAAGGACCTGCAGGACCGGTCCATCTACATCGACGCGGTTCTCGGCAACCACCGGCCCGTGCCGGTCGACGAAGCTCCCGTCGCTGCAGACGACCCCGCAGCCGTTCCGAATACCGAGGCCCCGAACACCGACGTCCCGAATACCGAGGAGGCTCCGCGATGAAACGCGAACAGGTACTCCGCGTCGGGATCCTGCTGTGGCTGATGGTCGTATGGATCCTGTTGTGGGGCAACATCAGTTTCGGCAACATCTTCGGCGGACTCGCCGTCGGCCTGATCATCATGGTCCTGCTTCCCCTCCCCCGCGTACCGGTCGAGGGTCGGGTACATCTGCTGTCGATTCTGCGTCTGCTGTGGATGATCGTGTACTACGCGATCCAGTCGAGTATCCAGGTCGCGTGGCTGGCGATCCGTCCGTCGCCGCCGCCGGTCACCGGAGTTCTGCGGTACCAACTCGGGATCAAGTCCGACCTGGTTCTCACGCTGTGCATCGACGTTCTCAACCTGATCCCCGGCACGATGGTTCTCGAGATCGACCAGAACCGACGCATCGTCTACGTCCACGTGCTCGACGTCGGCTCGCAGAAAGCCGTCAGCGCGTTCTACCGCTCGGTGGAGGACCTCGAGCGGTTGTTCATCGCGTCGTTCGAACGTGATTCGGACTGGCAACCCAGCCCATGGCACCAGCGCGACTACGAATTCGATGCACCCCGGCAGGAGGACCAACCATGAACGGGTTCATCACCACGATCTTGATCATTTCCGGAGTGATTCTGCTGATCGCCGCCGTACTGACCACGTTCCGATTGCTCGACGGTCCGAGCTCACTCGACCGCCTCGTCGCCCTGGACACGATCATCGCGGTCTCGATGTGTGGACTCGCGGTCTGGGCCGCGTACAGCAAAGACACGACCATCGTTCCCGCGATCGTCGCGCTGGCGCTGGTCGGCTTCATCGGTTCGGTGTCCGTCGCGCGCTTCCGGGTGAGTGACCAGTGATCGGCAACATCCTCGACACGATCGGGGCCATCTCCATCTTCCTCGGCGCGCTGCTCGCGCTGACCGCCGCGGTGGGAATCGTTCGCTTCCCCGACACTCTGCGGCGTATGCACGCGGCCACGAAACCTCAGGTGGTCGGACTGATCCTGGTCCTGATGGGCGCCGTGTTCCTGCTTCGTGGGAGCGTCGACATCTGGATGTTGGTCCTGGTGGGCATCTTCACGCTGCTGACGGCGCCCGTGATCGCGCACAGCGTCGGCCGAGTCGCCTACCGCGAACAGCGCGAAGAGGACGACCTCATGAAGATCAACGAGCTGGAAGACCCGGACTCTCTCCTGTAACGGCATCCCACTCGCCGTCGCGCTCGCCCCACACCGCAAGAGCAGTGCCGGGGCGGGCGAAGAAGGTGGCGAAGTACGCCACCGACATCAGAACCAGGACAGCCATCAGCAGCGGCCCGAAGATCGCCGGGTACTCGGCCATCTGCACCGCAGCGAACCGGTACGAGAGCAACAATCCCGCCAGGAGTGCCGAGCCACCGATCAACAGACGCACTCGGAACCACCCCCAGCCTCGCTCCGGATCCCGTAGCGCCGCATCGAGGGTCAAGCACAGGACGGCACCGGCAATGAGGTCGACGCCGTAGTGGAATCCGAAACCGAGCGTCGCGGTCAGGGTCGCAACGAGCCAGAACGATCCCAGGCTGCGAATCCACCACGGCCCGCTGCGCGAGTGGATGAACAGCGCGACTGCCCACGCGGTGTGCAGGCTCGGCATGCAGTTTCGCGGTGCGGCGTCGTCGAACGGCAGCGACGACGGTGATGCGAAGTCGAAGTTGGGCACGATGTTCGGCCAGTAGTCACCGATCTGGAATCCGAACCCACGCGGACCGAAGGCGAACACCGGGCCGACCACCGGGAACAGGACGTAGAAGATCGGGCCGATCAGCCCGATGAGCAGGAACGTGCGCAGCAGGTGATGCGACGGCCATCCCTTACGTACTTGATAGAGAGCAACCACGATCACCGCGACCGGCAGTTCGACGTAGATCCAGTCGAGGGCTGCTGCACCGACGGGGCCCATCGCGTCGACGATCTGGCCCATCACCCACGACGGATTCCCGAGAGCCTGGTCGGCGAGGAACACGTACTCGTCCCACACGTCGGTGCCGACGAGAATGGTGATCTCCAGCCACGTCTCGGCAACCTTGGCCGCGATGATGAGCAACGCGCCCAGCGCGACGCCGTGCAGAACGCTGAGTCGACGCTCGCCGGACAACTTCCACACCGCGTACACCGCGATGGCCGTCAGCACCCAGGTGCCGCCGGTGCCCATCGTCAGCGGTCCACCCGAGAACCAGCGGATCGCGCCGACGACCACGTCGATCACGACGGCCGCGGATACCGCGTAGATGCGTTCTTTGTTGTTCAGTCCGACGAGCGCGAGAGCGAGGCCCACCCAAGGCATGGTCGCGGAGCGGGGAACGAGGAAGTAGTCACCGAACAGGCTTTCCACCGGACCGAGATAGCCCTTGTACGACGCGAACGCCTGCACGCCCAGGACCAGCAGGGTCAATGCTGCTGTGCCGATCAGAAGGAGTCGGTGAGAACTCGCCCACGAACGGTCCGACTGTCCGGGTGCGCCCCCTCGTTGGGACCAACTGTCTATCAACACCGGACAATAGTAAACGGCGTGTGAACTGAATATGGACACCCACTGGACAAACGGTTGGTATGCCCGGATTTCCAGTCCGCGAAACAGTCCTTCGCACTGTGAACCTGCTAGGTGCCCAACTCTGCGACCAAGGCGTCGACGACCGCAACCAGATCGCCGCCCGTCGCTTCCGCTACACGACGTTGCCGCTGGTAGGACGCGCCGCGACGGGGAATGTCCGCCACCGACGCCAACTCGTCCGCGCAGCCGAGCGAGACCGCGATCGGCGCCAAGTCGTCGAGTAGGCGATCCAGATCGTCAGTGACGAGGCACTCGTTTGCGTCGGAGTCGAGGATGATCTCGGCGTCCAGTCCGTATCTCGCTGCGCGCCACTTGTTTTCCTTGACGTGCCACGGCTGCATGTTCGGCAGAGTCTCACCGGCGCTCAGTCTGCGGTCCAGATCGACGATGAGGCAGTGGACCAGAGCAACGAGGGCACCCAGTTCGGCGCGCGTCGAGACGCCGTCGAAGACCCGGACCTCGATGGTTCCCCACTTCGGCGCGGGACGGATGTCCCAGTGCATGCCACCGATCTTGGTGATCACACCGGTCTTCATCTGGTCGTCGATGAACGACTCGTATTCGGCCCAGTTCTCGAACTGGTACGGAAGACCTGCGGTGGGGAGCTGCTGGAACATCAACGCTCGATTGGACGCATAGCCGGTGTCGACACCGGCCCACATCGGCGAGGATGCCGACAGCGCCAGCAAATGCGGATAGCGCTGCAGCAGTGCGTTGATGATGGGGAAAACGCGGTCCGCGGACGAGACACCCACGTGGACGTGCACGCCCCAGATCAGCATCTGCCGACCCCACCACTGCGTGCGTTCGATGAGCTCGTCGTAGTCGGGCGTCCGGGTGACCAACTGAGTCGACCATTGCGCGAACGGGTGCGTGCCCGCGCTGATGAGGTCGACGCCCAGCGGATTCGCAGCGCGACGCAGCAGATCCAGTGACCTGTCGAGATCACTCATCGCCTCGCCGACCGTCGAATGAATACCCGTGACGAGTTCGACGGTATTTCGCAGTAGTTCCTTGGTGATGTGCGGGGTTTCGGAGCCGGCAAGCTCTTCGACCGCCGAAAACACCTCGGCTGCTGTGTTGGAGAGATCTCTGGTCTTGCGATCGACCAGCGCGATCTCCCACTCCACGCCCAGCGTCGGGCGCGGCGAACCTGGAAATGGAACTACCACGCAGAGAATCCAATCACAGTGTCGGTAAAAACACCGTGCTGGCTACTGCGTGGTAGTCGCCGGAAGTGATGCAAAACTCAGGTGAGTTTGTCAGCTCTTGGTGATGACACCGCAAGCAACGCGTCCGCCTGCGTCACCGGTGTCGAGGGTCTGCTGATCCGGTGCCGGCGCGTAACGCGTCGGGATGTTGCCGAAGTTGTCCGCTCCGGCGTGGATCATGACGGATGTTCCACCGTTTGCGACCAGTTCGTCGACGGTGAATGCATCGGTCGTGGTGACCAGTGTGGCGGTGCCGTCTTCGAGGACCTGAACCGAAGTGAGGTCGCCGCTCGCCGGGTGGCCCGTGTGACCCTCGGCCTGGAAGTGTCCGCCTGCCGAGAGGAAGTTACCCGGCTCTCCGCCGCTGGGGGCAACGGAATTGGTCTCGCACTTGGCGACCTGGTGGACGTGGAATCCGTGGAAGCCGGGGGTGAGGCCCTTGGCGTCGAGGGTGACCTTGACGTCGCTACCTTCCTGCGCGAACGTGACCGTTCCGACCTTGGCGCCGTCGGTGCCGTTCAGCGTTGCGGTGACCGTTTCGGCAGAAGCGCCGGCGTGAGCCGTCTCGGAACCGTGGCCGCCCGCGCTTTCGTGCGCGCTGGGATCGGCTGCACCGGTCCACACCGGAGGAGTCGTGCCGGGGACGCTGCTGGGCTCTTCGCTGTTACTGCAAGCGGTCAAGCCGAAAGCGGCAATCGCGACTACAGGGGCAACGACGCGCCAGGACATACGCCGGGTGCTGCTGGGGGCCATCGAACCGCTCCTTTGAGGTGGCGAGAAAGTGCTTCTGATCATAACGGCGCGTGTAGTAGCTGGAACCGACGGGTCAGTTCCACCTTCACGACCGGTCAGTTGGAGGTCACGATCACGATCACGCCAGGTGACGCGTTCGCGATGCCGGCGAATCGAGGCTCTGCGGAGACTCCGAGTTCAGCCGCGATCTTCTGCGCCGCTGCCTTCTCCGCCGCGGACGATCCGTAATACACCGTCGTCGTACTGACGGTGCCCTCGCTGTAGTTACCCGTCTCCTCGACGTTCCAACCTGCTGCCGTCAATTCCTCGGCGGTGCCTGCTGCCAGACCGGAGACGGTGCTGTTGTTGAGAACTCGAACGCTGACATTCGACGTGTCGGCGCCGCTCGCGGAGCTGGAAGTCGTGGTCGTCGCAGTTCCCGAGGGACGCGACGTAGTGGTGGTATCGCCCGAAGCGGGTTGCGTCGTCGCTGCAGGCTTGGTGGTGGCAGGCGCGGGGGCGCTCGTCGTGGCAGACGCCGAGGATTCGGTCTGCTGTGCTGCGGTGTTCTCGTCGCCCGATCCACCGTCGCTCGATCCACCCAGTGAGGCTGCTCCGAGACCGATGAACACGATCGCCAACGCGATCAACACCATGGCGATTGCGCGAAGCGGAGGTCCGGACGGCTGCTCTTTCGGGGTACTCACGATGTCGACCTTATCGCCAGTGCGTGGACAGCCCGATCATATGTACGCGTGATTCAGGTGACCTCGAAGCCGAGGCGGCGGGCGGCCCTGGCCTTCTGACGGCTGGCACGCAGACGACGCAGGCGCTTGACCAGCATGGGATCAGCCGCCAAGGATTCGGGGCGATCGACCAAGGCGTTGAGAACCTGGTAGTAGCGGGTTGCCGACATGTCGAACAACTCCTTGATGGCTTCTTCCTTCGCACCGGCGTACTTCCACCACTGACGCTCGAAGGAGAGGATGTCGTGCTCCCGGCGGGTGAGGCCGTCTTCGCCGACCTCGTGCATGCCTGCTGTATCTACTACCGAATCGTCGGCGCCAGTGCCTTCGGACTGGTTCCGACTACGCGCGGTTGCGCCGTCCATGTCACTCCTCGACTGCTGTGCTCGGCGTCAGCGAGACTCGTATGCCCGGTGTTCTTTTTCCGACCGAATTCTCGCGGCCGTGAGTTTCCCGGTCCCCTGGCCCGAAGGTAACTCACAATTTCCCCCGCGGCCCACGTTCCGACCGAGCAACGAATTACATCGCTGTTCTTCAGCAACCATTGAACCATGATCGAGTGTGCGGGCCGTGATAACTACGCGGGCGCGCCGCACTATCCTTGTCCGCATGGCTATCCTCCCCATCCGAATCGTCGGCGACCCGGTACTGCACAAGGCGACAGAGCCGGTCACTCAGTCCCCGGCCGAGATCGCCGAACTGATCGCAGACATGTACGAGACGATGGACGCTGCCAACGGCGTCGGTCTGGCGGCCAATCAGGTCGGTGTTCCACTGCGAGTCTTCGTCTACGACTGCCCCGGTGACGACCGCAGCAGCGAGCGTCGACGCGGCGTCGTCGTGAACCCGGTACTCGAGACGTCCGAAATCCCCCAGACGATGCCCGACCCGGACGAAGACTTCGAGGGTTGCCTGTCCGTTCCCGGCGAGCAGTTCCCGACGGGTCGCGCCGATTGGGCGAAGGTCACCGGCACCGACGCCGACGGCAACCCGATCGAGGTCGAGGGCACCGGATTCTTCGCACGGATGCTCCAGCACGAGACCGGGCATCTCGACGGTTTCCTCTACACGGACGTACTGATCGGCCGCAACGCGCGCGCTGCCAAGAAGATCATCAAGCGTTCCGGTTGGGGCAAGCCCGGTCTGACCTGGACGCCGGGGACCGTCGACGATCCGTTCGGTCACGACGACGACGATTACGAAGACTGAGAATTCTGCTCTGAACGGCAACATTTCGATCGGTAGCCGGGTGGTTTTGCGATACAAGCTCCCACCCGGCTATTCGCATCCCATGACCGACGTCATCGGCATCCTCGAGGGCGCCGATCCCATCGCCGTTCGCGCCGGCGACGGTCGGCTGGTCCAGGTCTCCGCCGATCAGGTGATCGCGCTCAAGAGTCTCTCGGCCCGCCCGATTCGCATCGGCGAGATTCGAAACCTCGAAACGGCTGCTGCGGCGGCGTGGCCGGGGGTCGAGCAGGCGTGGATCGACGGTTGGTTGCTGCGCGCCGGTCACGGTGTCACCGGTCGCGCCAATTCGGCTTTGCCGCTCGGTGGTGCGGGGGCGGTTGCCGGCTTCGACGCGAGCACCATCGAGCGGATACGCCAGTGGTTCGGTGACCGCGGACTGCCGACCCTGCTGCTCCTCCCCGATCGACTCGGCACCGCTCCGGACGGGTGGAGCAGCGAGAAGGAAACCATCGTGATGGCCGCCGATCTGGGCAATGTCACGCTGCCGCTCGGTCCTCCGGTCACCTCGTTCGCCGACCGCCCCGACCACAACTGGCTGTCGATGTACGACACCCACGGCGATCCGGCGTACGTCGAGGCGGTCCTCACGGCTGTCGTGGGCACTGCAACTTTCGGCGCGATCGGAAACACCGACACGACGCTTGCCATCGGGCGCGCTGCGCTCACCGAGGCACCCGACCACAAACGCTGGGTAGGACTGACCGGCATTCACGTCGCCCCTGAACACCGTCGTCACGGAATCGGGTCGCTGATCTGCGGAGATCTACTCTCCTGGGGTCGTGAGAACGGTGCGACGCACGCGTACCTCCAGGTTTCGGCGGACAACTTCGCGGCGATCGCGCTCTACGAGCAGCTCGGATTCGTCGAACACCACCGCTACCGATACGCCACCGATCCTGTCGGCGGCTGACGCTAGGCTTGCCCTCGTGCGCATCGCTACCTGGAACGTCAACTCCGTCCGTGCCCGTACCGACAGGATCATCGACTGGCTCGGTCGATCCGACGTCGACGTCCTGGCAATGCAGGAAACCAAGTGCAAGGACGAGCAGTTTCCGTACGAACGCTTCAAGGAAATCGGCTACGAGGTCGCCCACGTCGGGTTGAGCCAGTGGAACGGTGTCGCCATCGCTTCCCGCGTCGGCTTGGACGACGTGCAGATCGGATTCGAGGATCAGCCCGGATTCGACAAGGATCCCGAGGCAGACCCGGTCCGCGAGGCACGTGCGATCGGTGCCACCTGCGGCGGTGTGCGGGTGTGGAGCCTGTACGTCCCCAACGGCCGTGAGCTGGAAGACCCGCATTACGCCTACAAGCTGGATTGGCTGGCCAAGCTGCGCGACGACGCGGAGGGCTGGCTCAAGCAGGATCCCGACGCGCAGATCGCCCTGGTCGGCGACTGGAACGTCGCTCCCACGGACGACGACGTGTGGGATCCCGCTTTCTTCGAGGGCAAGACCCACACGTCGCAGCCGGAACGAGCTGCGTTCACCGCCTTCACCGAGTCCGGGTTCGCGGACGTAGTTCGCCCGTACACACCCGGTCCCGGCGTGTACACGTACTGGGATTACACGCAGCTTCGCTTCCCGAAGAAGCAGGGTATGCGAATCGACTTCATCCTCGGCTCACCGGCATTCGCAGCACGCGTCGAGGCGGCCGAGATCGATCGAAACGAGCGAAAAGGCAAGGGCGCCAGCGATCACGCTCCGGTGATCGTGAATCTCGGGTGATCGTGAATCTCGGAGCCTGATCGTCTGTTTGCACCCTCGGGCTTCTAGTCCTCGACGAGCAGTTCCAGATACTCGGGATGCTCGCCGAGGTACCGCTGAACATAGGTACACACGGGCCGTACCGACCAATCACGTTCACGGGCGCAGTCCATTGCGAACTGCACGAGTACGGCTGCCAGTCCCTGCCCGCCGTACTCCTCTTTGACGACGGTATGCATGTACGCAACCACGTCGCCCGCTTCGGCTCCGCTCCCCGAAATCTCGTCTTCGTCGCGGTATCCGAGGATGCCGACCAACTCGTCGTCGGAGAGCAGTTCGAATCGTTCGTGCGACGGATTGTCCACGAGCGTGACTTCCGGTGAGGTTCCGGTTTTCGAATTTTCGATGTCGTTCATTGCGGCGACCTCCACGGCACGATGTGCACCTGCGCGATCGGCGACAGCTGCGTTCGCACGCTCTCCATAACTGTGATCCATGCCACTCATAGAATCAGCTACCGACGACGCTGTCCCGGGTTCGACCAATTTTTGCACCGGGAACGACCGGATCGCAATCGCAGTTCGCGCCGTCGTTCCCGCGAGAGGTGGGACCGAGCTGCCGTTTCCCCAGGTCCGATCGGTAGGCTCGTCGTCGTGAAGCTGCTGCCCCTGACCCCCGCCGGACAGACCCCGATTCGGGCATTGACCATCGCCGGAACCGACTCCGGTGGCGGAGCCGGCATTCAAGCCGATTCCCGCACGATGGCGATGTGCGGAGTGCACGCCTGCGTGGCCGTCGCCGCAGTGACGGTCCAGAATTCGGTGGGAGTCAGCGGATTCCACGAGATTCCGCCGGAGATCGTCGCCGACCAGGTGCGCGTCGTGGTCTCGGACATCGGCGTCGGTGCGGCGAAGACGGGAATGCTCGCGTCGACGACGATCATCGAAGCGGTGGCCGCGGTTGCCGCCGAGGTTGGGATCGGCCGCGACCGTCCGATTCCGCTCGTGGTCGACCCGGTGTGCGCGTCGATGCACGGCGATCCGCTGTTGCACGAAGAAGCTCTCGACGCGGTCCGCAACACCTTGATTCCGGCAGCCACGGTGGTCACTCCGAACCTCGACGAGGTTCGGTTGATCACCGGTATCGAGGTCGTCGACGACAAGAGCGCCCGCCAAGCGGCAGAAGCGCTGCATGCGCTCGGCGCTCAATGGTCCATCGTCAAGGGTGGCCACCTTCGTACTTCGGAGTTGTCCACCGACCTGTTGTTCGACGGCGACCGTTTCCTCGAATTCAGCAGTGCCCGGATCGACACCGGCAACGATCACGGCGGCGGAGACACGCTGGCTGCTGCGATCACTTGCGCTCTCGCACACGGCTATTCCGTTCCGGACGCGGTGGCGTTCGGCAAAGAGTGGGTGACCAAGTGCCTCGAGGCGTCGTACGACCTCGGCGCGGGACACGGTCCGGTGTCCCCGCTCTGGCGGCTCCAGGTCTAGCGCTCGAGGTCCAGGGCGCTAGTTCCGGCGTACGCGCCAGATTCCCAGGTCGACGGGAACCCCGTTGGGCGTCGTGGCGAAAAACCCTCGCCGCCATGGCCGGATCGTGAGATCGAGATCCTCCAGGGTGCCGGCTTCGAGTTCCTCGAGAGTTGTCGCCGACATCATGACGTTGCCGTCGCCGCCCAAGCCCATCATCCGGGCGGCGATGGTCACGTCGACGCCGAGCCAGTCGTCACCGATCTGACGCGGGGTACCCGTGTGTAGGCCGACGCGCATGCGTGGGGTGTATCCGTCGAGATCGACTTCCGCGAGCGCGTCCTGCGCGGTGAACACCGCCTTCAAGGCCGCATCCGGGCGAATGAACACTGCCATCAGACCGTCGCCCATCCGTTTGACGACGTGTCCGCCGTTGTCGGTGATCGGAGTTTCCACGGCCTGCGCCACCGCACGCAGAAGGGTCAGCGTCGCGCCGTCACCGGCTGCGAGCGACCAGGTGGAGAAGCCCACCAGATCGGTGAAGACGATGGTCAGTTCTTGATCGCCACGTCCGCGGCCCATCTTTTCCAGCGCTGCCTGCCACACCTGCAGTGCTCCGAGGCTCACTTCGCGAGTGGCTGCCGGCTTCTGATCGAGCAATCTGTCAGCGACGCGCGCCACGGCGCGGGCACCGCCGGGGCCGGCGAGCGAGAGCGGATCCCCAAACCCTGGATCACCGGGTAGTGCCCGCCTGAGGCGTCGTAGCGCGTCGATGAGCTGCTGCCGACGGTTAAGTTCTGCCGCAGAGTTCAAGACGACGTCGAAGACGCCTCGAACCGAGGAGGAAGAAGCACCTGCCGTGTCGGTGTTCTCCGGGGACAGATCAGCCATAACTCAAGCGTAACTCAGAGTTACAGACAGTGTGCTGCCGCCGTTCTCGCACAGTGGCCTCCTGGTCGCTCGCGCAGTCGATCATTCGGTCAGTCGATCATTCGGTCAGTCGATCATTCGGTTCTGGCCTGTGTCCGGGCATCGCCGACGGGAACTCCGTTCGGCCCGCTCAAATCCTGGGCATACGTCGCAACTCCGAAGGCTACTGCAGAAGCGTTGGCAGCGAGCGCTTCGCGATCGATGTTCGCGAGGTTGTCCTGGGCACTGTGGTAGTTCGGGTCGAAGGTCTCCTCCGCTTCTCCGCCCCACTTCTCGGCCTGTGCCGGCGTCTTGCGCTCGTCCGCGCCGCTGAACACGCCACCCGCCGGGATCCCGATCTCGATGAACGGGCCGTAGTCGGAGCGCCCGTCGAAGTCCGTTCCGTCCGCCGCAATCCCTCGCCCGGCGAGAAAATCGACGAAGGTGCGCTCGATGCCCGCCGACCCCTCGGGCCCGGGCCCCTCCCCGACGGCATCCGAGTTGTCGCCGTCGTAAGCCAGGTATCCGGCGTTGGGCGAACCGAGCATGTCGAAATTCAGGTACAGGGCGATGTCGGCCCGTTCCTGATCGCTCAGACCCTCGACGTAGCGGGTGGAGCCGACCAATCCCACTTCTTCCGCTCCCCAGAAAGCGAAACGCACGGCATTCTCGATGCTTGGTGCGCTTCCCATCTGCAGCGCGGTTTCCAGCACGGCTGCGGTGCCGCTTCCGTTGTCGTTGATTCCGGGACCTTCCGGCACACTGTCCAGGTGGGCGCCCACGACAACCACGTTGTCGGTCGCGCCGGTCTTGGTCTGTGCAATCACGTTGCGCGACTTCGTCGTTTCCGTCGACGTGTCGAGAATCAGCGTGAGGTCTCCGGGCGCTGCGGCAAGAGCCTCGCCCGACGCCTTACTCACCCCGCCGGTCGGAATGCGGGCGTCTTCGGGTTCACCCAAGGTAGCCCCGCCCAGCATTGCGTCCTCGTTGTTGGCAACCAGCAACGCCGCCGCGCCGCGATCAGCGGCGATCTTCTGCTTGTCGCCGAACGGGCACACTCCACGGGTGACCAGCACGATGGCACCGTTCACGTCGCGGCCGTCGTAGTCGGTGGCCTCGCAACCGGGGGTCTCGTCGGCGGGAATCGCCACCAGACGCGCCGTGATTCCGGTCGGTCCCGTGGAGGTGGAATATGTCAGCGCCCGCACCGGAACATCGGAGCCGTCAGCGGCTTTCAGGGATTCGGTGCCGGGATCGAAGGAGCTGAAGTCGAATTCCGGGGTGCTGACCTCGAAACCCTTGTCTTCGAGCAGGTTTGCCACGTAGTCGACACTGGCGTCGTAGCCGGGGGTACCGGCCGATCGATTGCCCTCGTTGTTGGCGGCGATCTTCTCGAGTTGCTCCAGATGCCCGGTCACGGCGTCGACCGTGACGGTCTCGGAGAATGCAACCGGGTCTGTCGGGACGGCCGCTTCACTTCCCGACGCGCATCCACTCACCACGAGTGCTCCAGCCATTGCGACCACAACCACACCGAAGAGTCTCATCTTCGGAGGATATCGGCCGGAGCACAGGAAAGGGACCCAGTACGAATGGTTTTTCGTACTGGGTCCCTACTCTGCTGTCACTCCTTGTTCTCGGTAGGTCTCCCGACAACACCTACCGAGGGAGCGACAAGATCAGGCGTCGCGACGATTCACGATGACGATACTTGCTCCGAAAATCACCAGAACGAAGGCCGCGAAGTAAATCAGGCTGCCCCAGGGTCCCCAGTGGAAGTCGACGCCACCGCTGCTCGCACTGAGGAAGTGGTTTGCATTCGCGAACGGCAGGAACGGAGTGATCTTCTCGCCGAAGCTGCCGAACAGTCCGAACAGGCTCTCGATGAGCAGCGGCCAGAGCAGGAGCAACGCAATAGCGCCGGCCGACTGGCGAATGATCGATCCGACGCCGACAGCGAGAATCACGCACAGGAAGGCGTAGATCGGGATGCCGTAGATCGCACGCCAGTCACTGCCGCTCGACAGAGTCAATCCGGCACTCGCCTCGGTACCGGCGATGGCCTTGGCCATGGCGTACGCGCCGAAGGCGAGAACAAATGTCAGTACAGCACCGAAAGCACCGATGAGGCCGGCTTTGGCGATCAGAACCGAGGCACGGTTCGGAACGGCCTGGAAGGTGGTGCGGATGGTCCCGAAGCGGTACTCACTGGTGACCGCGAGGGCCGCCATGATCATGAGAACCATGATTCCGAAACCCGAGATGCCGGCCGTGGCAACGGCGGTGTCGAGGTCCGGTGCTCCCTGGACGTCGGAGGACGTCAGAGCCGACTTGGCAACCGCGCCCATGATGGCCGCGAAGCCGAGCGCGAGCACGACGATGATGACCGAGCACCACAGCGGCGACTTGGTCGTGGTGATCTTGATACGTTCAGCACTGAGAACAGCCATTACAGTGCACCTCCCATAGCCTGCTGCGTGTTTGCCTGCTGTGTATTTGCGTGGTGTGCACCGACACCCGGATCGATACCGGATGCGTGGTACTGGACATCGTCCCCGGTCAACTTCATGAACGCATCCTCGAGCGACCCCTGCTGAGAAGCCAACTCGTACAACACGATTCCCTGCGAACCAGCTAAACCACCGATCACATCGGTGGTCGAATCCACGACCACCAATGCCGGGGCAACGCCGGAACCGTCTTCACGCACCGTCAGCCCCTGCGAGAGCAACACACTGCGCAACGCATCGAGCTGTGGGCTGCGCACGCGCACCGTCGACTCCGACGAACGATCCACGAACTCCGCGACCGTCGAATCCGAAATCAACCGACCCCGACCGATCACCACCAACTGCTCCGCCGTGAGCGCCATCTCCGACAGGAGGTGACTCGACACCAACACCGTGCGGCCCTCGGCCGCCAACCGCTGCATGAACTTACGAATCCAGACGATGCCCTCCGGATCGAGACCGTTGACCGGCTCGTCGAACAACAACACCTTCGGATCCCCCAACAACGCACCCGCCAACCCCAGACGCTGCGACATACCGAGCGAGAACCCGCCGGCCTTCTTGCCCGCCACCTCGGACAACCCGACCAACCCGAGCACCTCGTCGACGCGGGACTTCGGGATCCCGTTCGAAGCAGCCATCCACTGCAGATGTGCACGCGCACTGCGATTGGGGTGCACCCACTTCGCATCCAGCAACGCGCCGACAGTCCGCAACGGCGTCTTGAGCTCGCGGTACGGCTTGCCCTCGATCAACGCCGCACCCGACGTCGGCTGATCCAGACCCAGGATCATCCGCATCGTCGTCGACTTACCTGCACCGTTCGGGCCCAGGAAGCCCGTCACGATGCCCGGCTTGACCGTGAACGACAAATCGTCCACCGCTTTCGTCGGTCCGTAAACCTTGGTCAATCCCCTCAGTTCAATCATGAGGAGAACTTTGCCCTACCGGCAATGACCAGCACATCGGCCACAGGTCTAGTTCCGAGTGGTACTCAGGTAGGACACGAAGCCGGACAATCTGGGCATAACCCTGAGAAAACACCCGGAAATGGTCCGTCAGGACGATGCTTGGGCCCAGAACCGCTTGGGAATCCGGCCGGCGTGACGCGCTTCGAAACCTGCTACCACTGCGTGCCGCATCGCCGACGCCATCAACGCGGGATTCTTGGCCCGCGTCACCGCTGTCGCAAGTAGGACGGCGTCGCAGCCCAACTCCATGGCAAGGGTGGCGTCGCTGGCCGTTCCGATTCCGGCGTCGAGGATGACGGGCACGCCGGCGCGCTCGACGATCATCTCGATATTGTGCGGATTCGCGATACCCAGCCCTGTCCCGATGGGTGAACCGAGCGGCATGACTGCCGCGCAGCCGACCTCTTCGAGGCGAAGCGCCAGCACCGGATCGTCCGTCGTGTACGGCAGGACGGTGAATCCGTCGTCCACCAATTGTTCTGCGGCGGAGACGAGTTCGATTGCGTCGGGCAGCAGAGTCCGCTCGTCGGCGATGACTTCGAGTTTGACCCAGTTCGTCTCGAGCGCTTCGCGTGCCAACTGCGCCGTCAGGACCGCTTCGGCGGCGCCCCGACACCCGGCGGTGTTCGGCAACGGTTCGATTCCGAGGCGACGAAGCAGGTCCAGAACGCCGGTGCCGCCGGCCGCGTCGACTCGCCGCATCGCGACGGTGGTCAGTTCGGTACCGGAGGCGACAAGCGCTTCCTCGAGGACCGCAAGGTTGGCGGCGCCGCCTGTCCCCGTGATGAGCCGGGAACCGAAACTGCGGCCCGCGATAGTGAGAAGGTCCTGCTCAGCCACCCTGCACCGCCGTGAGGATCTCGATTTCCCAACCACGTCCGACGGATTCGTCCCAACGCCCGCGAGGAAAGAGCGCACCGTCGACGGCGACGGCGATGCCTTTGCTCGGCAACTCGAGGTGCGTCAGAAGTTCGGTCACCGTGACTGCTCGATCGAACTCGAGATCTTCGCCGTTGACGGTGATCCCGATCGGGACCTGCTCACTCATGAATTTTCCTTAGCTACTGCGAACCGCTCGGGTTCGGTTCCTTTTACCTCGACCAAAGATGTGCCGTTCAGCAACGCGACCGTCGCATCGGCGGTGACGGGCGTCAGCAGGACTCCGTTGCGGCCGTGCCCGGTGGAGACGACAACACGATCGGACACGCGCCCGATCAACGGCAGGTTGTCCGGCGTCATGGGACGCAGACCTGCCGCGCACTCGTACAGTTCGTATTCGCCGATCGCCGGCATCAGTGCCTCGGCGTCGTTGATCAGGTCCCGTACTCCGGCCATCGTGACCTGTGTGTCCTCACCAGACTCGTATTGTGTTGCGCCGACGACGATTCCGTCACCGCGCGGGACGAGGTAGGCGGGCCGCCCGTGGACGCTTCCGCGGATGGTGCGGCTGGGCGCCGGGGTGACTCCAGGCCTACTGCGCAAGCGAAGGATTTCGCCCTTGACCGGGCGTACCGGTAGCCCGGGCCACAGCTTGGGTGACGCGATACCGGCGGTGAGCACTATCTGATCGGTATCGAGTTCGGCGAGGTCGTCGACGGCCCGCGCGATCAATTCGACGCCGGATTCCGCACAGGCCTTCTGCAACGCCGCCAGCAGAAGTCTGTTGTCGACGGCGGACTCACCAACAGCCATCAACCCCGACCGGATGCCCCGGCCCAGCATCGGTTCGAGTTCACGGATGCGCGCGCGACCGAGAACTTCGAGTTCGTGCCCCTGCGAGCTCACCCACTCGGCGATGGTCTGCAGGTCCTGCGCGTCGGCAGCGTCGAGTGCAACCGTCAGCGAGCTGTCCGCGGTGAAGACCGATTGCCCGAATTTTCCGAGCTCCTCACCGAACGTCGGCCACCGTTCCAGGGACGCTGCACCGATTGTCAACGCGGTTTCTTCACCCGGCCAGCCTTCGGAAAGCGGGGCAAGCATTCCGCCCGCCACCCACGAAGCACCTGATCCAATGGACGGGTCGTACAACCGAACGGCCCACCCGTCGCGGGCTGCTCGCCACGCGATAGCGAGACCGATGACACCGCCGCCGACAACCGACACCGTACGAGCGTGTGTACTCACGAAACTCCACCTCCACTTCCTGCGCCGGCATGATCCGGGTCAGGTCTGACGGTCGGGATCTGGTCGCGATCCCCTCTCAGCCCTACGAACCTCGCAGTCACGACAAAAAGTGACGACGACGTTTCAGGACTCCCGTGTCGAACCTTGCTCCCTAGAGGCTACCGTTTGCTCCGTGCACCCCACACATCCCAGTAACGACATCGACCGGCGCGAGCGCCTGGCAGCAGCACGGCTGTACCTGTGCACCGACGCGCGCCGCGAGAAAGGCGACCTCGCGCAGTTCGCCGAGGCAGCATTGTCCGGCGGAGTCGACATCATCCAATTGCGTGACAAAGGCTCTGCCGGTGAGCGCGAGTTCGGCCCGCTCGAGGCCAAGGACGAACTGGTGGCGCTGGGCATTCTCGCGACCGCAGCGCGACGCCACGGCGCATTGTTGGCCGTCAACGATCGCGCGGATCTCGCGATGGCTTCCGGCGCCGACATCCTCCACCTCGGCCAGAACGACATTCCCGTCCCCTACGCGCGAACCGTTGTCGGTGAAGACGTAGTCATCGGCCGTTCGACGAGCAGTCGCGCGCAGGCGAGTCTGGCCGCCATCGAAGAGGGCGTCGACTACTTCTGTACCGGGCCGGTCTGGGCGACACCGACCAAACCGAATCGAAGTGCGTCCGGTTTGGAACTGGTTCGATCGACCGCCGACGCCGCACCGCCGCGGCCCTGGTTTGCGATCGGCGGCATCGACGAGGAACGTCTGCCAGAGCTGCTCGATGCCGGCGCCACGCGCATCGTCGTCGTGCGTGCAATCACGCAAGCATCGGACCCCCAGGCGGCCGCGCAACGCCTCGCCGCAGCCGTCGCTGGGCGCTGAAAGCCGGTAACTGGCGTTCGTCAAGAGTTTGCCGGGCGATTTCCGCACAGTTACGGGTCAGCACGCCTGACTCGAATTGTGAACGGAAGTTGTCCGATCAGACAACAAACTCCCAGTTCCTAGGTGCGATTGGATGTCCGAAAAGTCGGATTAAGTGATCTTGCTCACAGTTGCTCCGATTGCGTGTCACATCCCATTCGGTTTGTTGTAGTTTACCTCCAGTTACTAACTGAACCTAGGAGCACTAAATGGGATCCCTCGACACCGGCTCGCTCAGCACCGAATCGCTCGAAGACCTGAACCTCGGCAAGATCAGCGAGCTGCTCAAGCTCGGTATCACCGCGGTCAGCTTCATCACGGCGCTGAACTCGCTCAGCTGAGCCTCGTTTCGGTCGACGACCGAAACACCGAAGGGCCGGACTCCCGCGGAGTCCGGCCCTTCTGCTGTGTATGAACTGTGAAGACTCGAGTGCTACGACTGCGTACTCGACGCCTCGGACAGGTTCTGGTCACTGCCTGACTGCTCACTGCCTTGGTGGGAACTACCCGACAACCATCCGAATCCGCCGTCCTCGAGCACGACGGTGTGCGGATCGCCGTCCACGGCCACAACAGGCTCGGTCCGGAGGTCGGGCCATGAGGAACCGAAGCCCGGATGCAGCGGCAGTGAGTCGACGTCGGCTTCGCGTACCCACCGCAACTCGGTGCTCTCACCATTGGCAACCGTCGACAGTGGATGCGCCGCGTCAGCCACGACGGTGGTGTAAGTCCACCCGCTCTCGGCGCGCATCGTCACTACTTCCCCGCGGACACGGACGGCGTCCTCGGCGATACCTGCTTCTTCGTGTGCTTCCCGGACGGCAGCGTGCGTCGTGCTCTCGTGTGAGTCCCGCGCTCCGCCGGGCAGTGCCCACGTTCCGCCCTGATGGCTCCACGCCGCACGATGCTGCAGCAAGACCATGGGTGATCCGTCCGAATCGGGGGCACGCAGAAGTAGTCCTGCGGCTCCGTGTTTACCCCAATGCCGAGTACCGTCCGATCCGATGGACCAACCGTCACCGTCACCACGCATCGACTACCTCGCTCCGCCCGCTCTCGCCGTTGTCCCACACTAACCGTTTCAATCTGCTCCAGGTGTAGGTGATGCTTATATGCTCGCGAAGATGCCCTGAATCATTTCTCGGCGGCATCATTTCTCGGTAGCCCGCCTACAGCGAAGTGAGGTGCTCGATGGTCGACCGTGTCGTCCCGTCCATCGAACCCCGGTCGCTGCCGCCCTCCGAGGCCACATCAGTGTCGGCGGAGGACGAGCAGGCACTTCTGCGGCGCGAACTGCAGGCCTTCATGTCCTCGACGCCTGGCCGGTTGACCGTCGTCGGACTGATCCTGATCGCGATCACTTTGATCGCCGGACTCCTCGCCACCGCAGCGATCGAGAACCGCCAGGCGAACCTCGACCTCCTCCTCGTCGAAACCGAGCCTCTCGCCAACTCGGCCCAGAATCTCTACAGTGCGTTGTCCTTGGCAGACGCCGCCGCGGCCACCGCCTTCATCTCCGGCGGCCTCGAACCCGCCGAAGTCCGCGACCGATACACGCAGTCGATCGGTGAGGCCTCTGCGGAGATCGTCCAGGCGTCGGCCGGTCTCGACTCGACCGATCTTGCCGGTCACAGCGCGTTGACCACCATCTCGACCGACCTCTCCGTCTACACCGGGCTGGTCGAAACTGCACGGGCGAACAATCGCGTCGGAAACCCGGTCGGGGCAGCATATTTGAGCGAGGCCTCGCAGTTGATGCAGACCTCGCTGCTGCCGATGGCCCAGCAACTGCACGCCTCGCAGGAGACGCTGGTCTCACAAGTGCAGCGCGATTTCGAGACTCCACCGTGGTGGCCGATCGTGGCGTTCGTCTTCGTGCTGTGCGCGCTGGTGGCGACACAGATATACTTCTCCCGCAAGAGTCGCCGACGCTTCAATCTCGGGTTGATCCTTGCCTCGCTGGCGGTCGCTGCAGCTCTGCTGTGGCTGCTCACGGTCGGACTGGTCTCCGCACTGGCCACCGGGCGCGCGCTCGACGCCGGGGCCGAGCCACTGCACGAACTGACCGAGGCACGAATCATGGCGCAGCAAGCACGCACCGTGGAAACCCTTACGCTGGCGAGGCGGGATTCGACCTCCGAGGACAACGTGACGTTCACCCGCAAGGTCGATGCTCTGCGGGACATCCTCGAGGGCCTGCAAAGCGACGAACGCGCCCGAGTGAACAGCGAAGTGCTGACCGCCGCACTCGACTCGCGCCAGCAGTGGGTGGCTGCGCACACGCGCATGTACGACCGTCTCGGAAACGGCGACTTCACGTCCGCCGCAGCCATCACCATCGGCGCCGGAGAACAGGATTCGGCCGCGGAGTACGGAAAGCTCGATCACGAACTCTGGCAGGGAATCGTGGATTCGCGCACGAATCTTCGGTCCGACGTCTCGTACGCCTCCCGGGTGTTGGCTGCCTCTGCACCGGGCATGTCTGTATTGGCAGTTCTCGGAGTTGCCGGAATCTTCATCGGATTCTGGCCTCGACTGCGGGAGTATCAGTGACGGGAGTACCGGTGATGCGGAGGAAGAGCCCGGCCGTATGTGTCGCGGTTCTGGCAGCGGCCATGCTGGTGCTCGCCGGTTGCGGTGCGGATCGAGCCGAAGACTTGGACAACGCAGGCGCCACGTCGTACACGGAACCGCCGCTGCCGGCCGAGGCCACCATCGCTCCCAGCCCGACACCGACGACTACCGCGTCGTGCACCAACCTCACCGCGAGCCTGCGGCCCACCCCCGCAGACGCATCTCCGCAGCCACCCACGCCGAGCCTCGACGCCATCCGCGCCCGCGGGCGGCTGATCGTGGGCCTGGACACCGGTTCCAACCTCATGAGCTTTCGCGATCCGGCCACCGGGCGCCTCGAGGGTTTCGACGTGGACATCGCCCGCGAAATCGCCCGAGATCTGCTCGGTGACCCGGAGAAGATCGAGTACCGAATCCTGACGTCGGACGATCGGATCGCCGCACTCCAGGAATCGATGGTCGACGTGGTCGTCAAGACCATGACCATCACGTGCGAGCGGCGCGAGAAGGTCGACTTCTCGACGCAGTACTTCTCCGCTGAACAACGAATTCAGGTCTTGCAGGGGTCATCCGTCCGCGGCATCGACGACCTCGCAGGCAAGCGGGTCTGCGCTGCCCGGGGAACGACCTCGGCCACTCGAATCCAGCAACTCCAACCCGAAGCCACCGTCGTCACCGTCCCGATGTGGTCCGACTGCCTCGTCGTCCTCCAGCAGGGGCAGGTGGACGCGATCAGCACCGACGACACGATCCTCGCGGGCCTCGCCTCGCAAGACCCGTATCTGATGATGGTCGGTGGCTCACTGGGCGTCGAACCATACGGAATCGGAGTGAACAAGGACAACCCCGACTTGGTCCGATTCGTCAACGGAACCCTGGATCGGATCCGCGGGGACGGGACCTGGAACCGTATCTACGACCGCTGGCTCAGCGTCCTCGGTCCTTCGCCCGGTCCCCCGCCGGCCGTCTACCGGGATTGAGGCTGACATGACCGAAGAAACCGGCCCCGAGCCCGACGCCACGCAGGCTTCCATGCGTCCCGAACCCGAAGCCACCGGCGCCTACGAGCGGCCCGAGCCCGAAGCCACCGGCGCCTACGAGCGTCTCGAGCCGACTTCGGCGCAGATACGGGGTACCACGCCCTCCGCATCCTCCTCCCCGACCGGCCGCTCCACTCGATCCCGCCGCAGCCGGTCGGGACGAAAGCTGCGTCTCGGCGGCGGCCTGGTCGAGGTTCCCCCCGTCCCGCAGATCGACCCCGCATCTGCGGTGATGAGTGACCCGACCGTCCCCGAGCGGAAACGGTTCTGTTGGAAATGCAACGAACCAGTCGGTCGTAAGAGCGCAAGCACCAAGGCAACTCAGCACGGCACCTGCCCCAAGTGCGGTTCCACTTTCGACTTCCGCCCACTCCTCGAAGAGGGCGAATTGGTGTCCGGTCAATACGAGGTTCAAGGGCCCATCGCGCACGGCGGCCTGGGATGGATCTACCTCGCGATCGATCGCAATGTCAGCGACAGGTGGGTAGTTCTCAAGGGGCTCTTGCATTTCGGTGATTCCGAAGCGCAAGCCGTTGCGGTGGCCGAGCGTCAGTTCCTCGCCGAGGTCGCCAACCCCAGCATCGTCAAGATCTTCAACTTCGTCGAGCATCCGCGCCCGGACGGCACACCCATGGGGTACATCGTCATGGAGTACGTGGGTGGGCGATCATTGCGAGAGGTGCTGGCCGAATTCCCGGACGGCAAGCACATGCCGATCGAGCAGGCAATCGGCTACGTACTGGAAATCCTTCCGGCGCTGAGCTATCTGCATTCCACCGGCCTGGCCTACAACGACCTCAAACCCGAGAACGTGATGGTCACCGAGGATCAGTTGAAGCTGATCGATCTCGGCGCCGTGTCCGGAATCGAAGACTACGGATACCTGTACGGTACCGCCGGCTATCAAGCACCCGAGATCATCGAGACCGGTCCGACCATCGCCTCCGACATCTTTACCGTCGGAAGAACACTCGCGGTTCTCACCCTCGACATGCCTTCGAAGCACGGACGGTACCTCGACGGCCTTCCCGAACCCGAGGACGAGCCACTACTGCGCGACCACGAGTTCTTCCACCGTCTACTGCTACGCGCCACCGACCCGGATCCGAAGAAGCGATTCCAGTCCGCCGAGGAAATCGCGGGACAACTCACCGGCGTTCTGCGAGAAATCCTCGCCGAGCAAACCGGGCAGGAGAATCCCGGACTCTCGCTCGTGTTCAGCAGGCAGCGAACGTCTTTCGGCACCGATGAATTGGTCGGGCAAACCGATGTGTACGTGGACGGTGTCAGCCACGACGCCGCTCTCGATCCGCGCGAAGTTGCGCACGCACTTCCCATTCCGTTGGTCGACCCCACCGATCCCAGCGCGCCGTTGCTGGCGGCAGCGGTGCACAGCGAACCGTCGCAGACCCTCGATGCGTTGAAACACGCCCGCGAGAACGGAATCGACCGAACATCGGGCACACCGGCGGCCGCCGTCTCGGGCGAAGTTCGACTGGCCGAGGCCAAAGCTCATCTCGATCTCGGTGATCCGGAAACCGCACTGACAGTTCTGGGCGAACTCCAGCAGAACATCGGGGACCACTGGAAGATCGAGTGGTATCGAGGACTTGCGGCGTTACAACTGGACCGATTCGAGCCCGCTTTCAGTCACTTCGAGACAGTTCTCACCGCACTGCCCGGCGAGGCTGCACCAAAGCTGGCGTTGGCAGCGACGGCAGAACTGATTCTCCAGCACTGGGAGAGCGACGACCCGGACCAATGGTGCCGCTTCTCCGAGAAGTACTACCGCACCGTCTGGCGGACCGAACGAAACTACGTGAGCGCAGCATTCGGGCTCGCCCGACAACTCGCCGATCACGGCAACAAGAAGGCAGCCATCGCCGCCCTCGACGAAGTACCCACGTCTTCCCGGCACTACAACGTCGCACGGATGTCCAGCGCTCTGACGATGCTGTCCGGCGTTCCGATCGCCGAACTCGACGAATCGACTCTGCGGGAAGCCGCCCGTCGTGTTCGGGCGCTACCTGCTGAAGAGAGCCGAAGCCTGCAGATGCGAACCCTGGTGTTGGGCACGGCACTCGATTGGATTCGCTACGGCAATCGCTCGCACACCGAACTCGAACCCATCCTCGACCTGCCCTTCACCGAGCAAGGTCTGCGCACCGGAGCCGAAGCCTGCCTTCGCGCCCTCGCTCGCGCCACGACCTCCCGCACGCACCGCTACGCCCTCGTGGACCGGGCGAATGCGGTGCGTCCGCGCAGCAATTTCTGACGGACGCCCCGAGGTTTACAGTGCTGCAGAAACCTATAGTGCGGCCACCAAAGCCTTCGCCGCGCGGGCGATCGCCAACTCCTCGTTGGTGGGGACCACCAGCACCTCGACGGCCGACGAGGATGCGGAGATACGACGCTCGTCGCGACTCTTCGCCTCGTTGAGAGCCGGATCGACCTCGATACCGAGACGGGAAAGCCCGGCCAGGCTGTCGCGTCGTACGTCGACGTTGTTCTCCCCGACGCCGCCGGTGAAGGTGATGACGTCGACGCCACCGAGTTGAACGATGAAGGCGCCGATGTACTTACGGAGCATGTGCACGTAAACGTCGTACGCAAGTTGTGCGTCTTGGTCGCCGCCCTCGATCAGTGCGAGCAGGGCACGGAAATCGTTGACTCCCGACAGTCCCTTCAAACCGGAGCGCCGGTTGAGGAGGTCGTCGATCTCGTCGACCTTCATTCCCGAGTTGCGGTTGAGGTGCAAGATGATGCCTGGATCGATGTCGCCGCTGCGGGTGCCCATGACAAGACCCTCGAGCGGGGTGAGGCCCATCGTGGTGTCGATGGCCTTGCCGCCCTTGATTGCCGAGGCCGAAGCGCCGTTTCCGAGGTGCAGGACTATCTGATTCAGCTCGGCCGGATCCTTGCCGAGGAACTCCGCGACCCGTCCAGACACGTATTCGTGTGAGGTCCCGTGGAAGCCGTACCGGCGAATCTGATTGGCCTTGGCCACATCCCGATCGATCGCATAGGTGGACGCCGCCGCGGGCAGTGTGTGAAAGAAGGCGGTGTCGAACACTGCGACGTGCGGAACGTCTGGCAGTTCTTCGCGCGCCACCTCGATACCGATCACGTTGGCCGGATTGTGCAGCGGCGCAAGGTTCGACAAATCCGCGATGGCTTTCACGACGCCGTCGTCGATGAGAGTCGGCGAATAGAAGATGTCACCACCGTGCACGACTCGGTGACCGACTGCGATGATTCCGGCCTCACTCAGCGGCCGCCCGACCTCGGCGACGATGTCGAGCACCATCTTCAGACCTGCGCGGTGATCGGCGATCGGAAGGCTCCGGTCTTCGACTCCGGTGCGGTGGTTGTAGACGATGTGGCCGTCGGGCTCACCGATGCGCTCGATGAGACCGTGCGCCACCGATTCCGCCGTATCCGGATGCACGAGTTGAAATTTGATGGATGACGAGCCGGAATTGATGACCAGTACGGTGCCGTCGCTCACGCTTGCGCTCCCTGTGCCTGTATTGCCGTGATAGCCACGGTGTTGACGATGTCCTGGACCAACGCTCCACGCGAGAGGTCGTTGACCGGCTTGTTCAGTCCCTGCAGAACCGGCCCGACGGCGATAGCACCGGCGCTACGCTGCACTGCCTTGTACGTGTTGTTGCCGGTGTTCAGGTCCGGGAACACGAACACCGTTGCTTTGCCCGCCACCAGCGAATCCGGCATCTTCTTGTCGGCGACACTCTGCTCGACGGCGGCGTCGTACTGAATGGGCCCTTCCACCAACAGGTCCGGTCGACGCTCGCGCACCAAAGCGGTCGCGGTGCGAACCTTGTCGACGTCGGCTCCGCTGCCCGAATCGCCGGTGGAGTACGAGAGCATCGCGATGCGCGGATCGATCCCGAACTGCGACGCCGTCTGTGCGGACGAGATCGCGATGTCCGCCAACTGCTCCGACGTCGGGTCCGGAACCACGGCGCAGTCACCGTAGGAGAGAACGCGGTCGGCCAGGCACATCAGGAAGATGCTCGAGACCGTCGAAACTCCGGGGGCGGTCTTGATGATCTCGAACGAGGGCCGGATCGTGTGAGCGGTCGTGTGGGCGGCACCGGAGACCATGCCGTCGGCAATTCCCAAGTGCACCATCATCGTTCCGAAGTACGAGATGTCGGCGATCACCTCGCGGGCCCGCTCGATGGTCATGCCCTTGTGCGCACGCAGCGCGGTGTATTCCTGTGCGAAGCGCTCGGTGTACTCGGACTGCGCGGGTGCGAGTACCTGCGCGCCACTGATGTCGACGCCGAGTTCCGCTGCGCGTCGACGCACACTGGGTTCGTCACCGAGGATCGTCAGGTCGGCAACCTGGCGCTGCAGCAACCGGCCGGCCGCGCGCAGGATCCGGTCGTCGTCACCCTCAGGCAGGACGATGTGCTTGCGATCGCGTCGAGCACGGTCGATCAGCTTGTACTCGAACATCTGTGGGGTCACGACGGACGGGATCGGCAGTGCCAGTCGGTCCATCAGGACGTCGGCGTCGACGCGCTGTTCCATCAAGCTCAACGCGGTGTCCACCTTGCGCTGCGAACCGACTGCCACGCGTCCGCGGGTTTGGGCTGCGGCGCTTGCGGTGTCGAAGGTACCGAGGGTTGTCGTCAGGATCGGAAGACGCTGTTTGAGGCCGGCCATCAACGCTGCGATGGCTGGGTGCGGCGTGATCCCGCCATTCATGATGATGCCCGCGAGCGACGGAAATCCCTCCGCCTCATGCGCATTGAGCAACGCGAGCAGCACGTCCGAGCGGTCACCCGGTGCGATGACGACCATGCCCTCGACCAGACGCTCGAGGATGTGCTCGGCGGTCATGCCGCCCACCATCACCTTCAGCGCTTCGCGGTGCAGCAGTTCCGGGTCACCCGAATACAACTCGCCGCCGGTGGCCTCCATCAACTCGGCCATCGTGGGCGAGACGAGCAACGGAATCTCCGGCAGGCTCCACGTCGGAACACCGATGTCGGACAGCGCTGCGGTGACCTCGTCGAGCTTGTCGGGATCGCAACGATTGGCGACGACCGCGAGCAGATGAGCGTGGTTGGCGGCCAACTCGGCGGCGCATAGATGCGCGAGCTGGGCGACCTCCTCGACACTGCGCCGAGCGCCTCGAACCGCCAGCAGAACCGGCGCGCCGAGGTTCACGGCGATGCGGGCGTTGAAGCTCAGCTCGCTCGGGCTTGCTACGTCGGTGTAGTCACTTCCGATGATGACGACGGCGTCGCACTGCTCGGCCACGGTGTGGTACTTCGCGACGATGTCGGCCAGCGCGGCTTCAGGATCGGCGTGAACCTGCTCGTAGGTGACGCCGAGTGCGTCGGCGTAGGAGAGATCGGCGGTGGTGTGCTCGAGCAGCAGTTCGAGGATGTAGTCGGTTTCCTCGGTAGAGCGGGCGATCGGGCGGAAGACACCGACCCGGGCGACGGTCGCGCACAGCATCTGCAGCACGCCAAGCGCGATGGTGGATTTTCCGGTGTCACCTTCAGGAGAGGCAACGTAGACACTCGACACGGCAGCGGGCGCTTCTGGCATGCCCAACAGCCTAGTGTGGGCCGCCGCCCACCTTGCCACTGATCGTGGTCACGCTCACGCTCGTGCCGACAACCGGCGGCTACGAGAAAGACGAACGGTGCCTGCCACACGTCGAGTGGCAGACACCGTTCAGTTGATCTCGAGGATCAGCCCAGAGCACGCAAGCGAGGCGCGAGGTCACGCTCGAACAGTTCGAGGAACCGGCGCTGATCATGGCCCGGTGCGTGGAACACCAGGTGATTGAGACCGGCATCGACGTAGGCCTTGACCTGCTCGACGGCGTCGTCCGGATCGGAAGCGACGATCCAGCGCTTGGCCACCTGCTCGATGGGCAGAGCGTCGGCAGCGGCTTCCATTTCGATCGGATCCTCGATGCTGTGCTTCTGCTCCGGCGTCAGGGACAGCGGAGCCCAGAAGCGGGTGTTCTCGAGTGCAGCCTCCGGATCGGTGTCGTAGCTGATCTTGATCTCGATCATCTTGTCGATGTCGGCGACGTCGCGCTCGGCCTTGGCTGCGCCCTCGGCAACGGCTGGAAGCAGCTTCTCGGTGTAGAGCTCCATGCCTTTTCCGGAGGTGCAGATGAAGCCGTCACCGGCACGTCCCGCGTACCGGGCGACAACGGGTCCGCCGGCCGCGATGTACACGGGAATGCCGCCCTCGGGAACGTCGTAGATCGACGCGCCCCGAGTGGTGAAGTACTCGCCTTCGAAGTCGACACGATCGCCCAGCCACAGCTCACGCATCAACCGCACGGACTCACGCAGCCGCGCGAAGCGTTCCTTGAACTCGGGCCACTCGCCCTGGAAGCCGGTGGCGATCTCGTTGAGAGCCTCACCGCTGCCGACGCCGAGCATGATGCGTCCCGGGTAGAGACATCCCATCGTCGCGAACGCCTGAGCGATGACTGCCGGGTTGTAGCGGAACGTCGGCGTCATCACGGACGTGCCGATCTGCACGCGCTCGGTGCGCTCACCGACGGCGGTCATCCAGGCGAGCGAGAACGGTGCGTGGCCACCGTTGTGGCGCCACGGCTGGAAATGATCGCTCACCGCAACGGAATCCATGCCGTGCTGCTCTGCCAGAACTGCCAGCTCTACCAGTTCGCGAGGGCCGAATTGCTCAGCCGATGCCTTGTATCCGAGCTTGAGTTCCTGCGCCACAGTGCACTCCCTTGTCGTCTGTTTCGTTTACTTCTCTGACATGCTTCACGTTCTTTGCAGACTATCCAGACACCGCTGGGACTTCTCTGCGTATCTCAGCGAGCGAGGCTGGTGACCACCGTTGCCACGCCGGCTGCGACGGCAACCCCGGCCAGTGCCAGTGCAAACAGCCACAATGCGTGCGGCTCCGGCATCGCCGCTCCGTCCTCGAGCGCCTTCTTTACCTGTAGCCAGCGTCGCATACCTACCAGTGCGGCTGCCGCCGCGAGTGCGATCAGGGTCAGACCGAGAGTCGTGCGAACCCACCCGGTACTCCATTCCGGTACCAACTGGACGACGGCGATGCCTCCGGCCAGCAGGGCGAGTGAGCTACGCATCCAGGCGAGGAAGGTGCGCTCGCTGGCAAGGGTGAAGCGCTCGTCCGGGCGGTTCGGTTCACTCATGCGTGCTCACCTCCGTGCGGTGCCACCAGATCCGGGTCCTGACGCCAGTCGTAGACGACCTCGGTGCGCAGAACGATGTCCTGCAACGAACGTCGTCGTCGATCGACCGCCGACCACAGCAATCCGAAGGCGAAGAGCACGCAGAGCACCGCACGGATGAAGGCCAACGGCCAGCGCACGAGGCGATGCCCGGACGTGATCACCCGCAGCCCCATCACGAGGGACCCGACGGTCCGACCGGTGGTCGCCCAGCAGGCGGTCAGATACGCCACCGAGACACCGAGAAATGCCGTCGTGGACAGGAAGATTCCCGGTTCCGAGAAAGTGAAACTCTGTGGCGAGAAGAGCAGTCGGACGAAGGCGAAGCCCACGTACACGGAACCCATCAGGAGCAGGACGACGCCCAGGTCGATCAGTCCGGCGAGTCCACGGGTGACGATGCCGGCTGGGCCGGAACTCTCCTGGGCCACTAGCGTTCGCCTGCGTTCGTCTTCGGATCGGTCTCTGTCGACGGTTTTTCTGGTGACGGTTTATCTGATGACGGTTTATCTGATGACGGTGCGTTGTCGCGGCCGAAGAGTCGCCCGACGAAGCCGGCGACAGCGTCGTCCGCCTGCATGCCCTGCACTCGAGCTCCGTGCACGGCTTCCGTGGAGAGTGAACCGGTCGATTCACGGATCATCTGGGGCAGGTCGACGCCCTCGATGACCTGGTCGGCGATCTTGACGAGGTCGATGCGGTTGACCTGGCGTTCGAGGTCGACCGTGTCGACTATCCCGTCGAGATCGAGGCGATCGATCACCGCTTTGACGTCGAGGCGGCTTGCGATCTCGTCCACGTCGACCCGGTCGATGATCGGTTCGAGCGAGACCCGTTCGGCAATCTTGTCCACGTCGATGTTCTCGGCGATCTTGTCGATGTCCACGTGGTCGACGACGATCTTGGTGATGTCGACTTCGGACAGAGCAGCGTCGACGACAGCTTTGATCACCGTCCGCAAGGTCGAGTCGGCGAACTCCACGGTCGAGTGCATCGCTTCCGTGCCGCGAGTGCTGACCTGGGTGATCGCGCCGTCGAGTGCGTCACCGACGACAGGGATCCGCTGCACGGAATCAAGTGCGAGACCAGCGGTTCTGCGCGCCGCACCAGCCGTGATCGCGGCCAGCCCGAAGGCCAGCCGAATCACGTCGGATTCGGGGTGGTGCGACTGCGATCCCACGCAAATGTCTCCATCTTCTTATACGACTGTTACCCGGACATTCGTCACTCCTCTTCGCATTGTGCCACTGTTGGAAGGCACAAATACGCTGTCCGGCTTGCGCCTGGGGGGAAATATGAAGACACGTCGTTTCACGGTTCGGCTGACGATGGCGGTGGCCATGGCCGCCGGCTTTCTCGGCCTCAGCGCGCCGACCGCGAGTGCGGATTCCGTGGTCAGTCGCATCGACGTCTACTCCCCCTCGATGGACCGCTGGATCGCCAACGACGTGATTTCGCCGGCCGGAGGAGGCCCGGCCCCGACCTTCTATCTGTTGACCGGTGTCGGCGGCGGCGAGGACGGGATCTCGTGGTTCAACAACACCGGAGTTCGTGACTTCTTCGACGACAAACACGTCAACGTGGTCATGCCGGTCGGCGGCAAGTTCAGCATGTACACCGACTGGAACGCCGACGATCCGGTGCTGGGCCGTAACAAGTGGCAGACGTACCTCACCAAGGAACTACCGGCGGCGGTCAACGCTCGGTACAACACGACCGGTGTCAACGCACTCGGTGGTGTGTCGATGGCAGGCGGACCGGTTCTGGACCTCGCGATCCAGTCGCCGGGCACCTACCGCGCAGTCGGCTCGTACAGCGGCTGTCCGCGCGCCGGCGACCCGCTCGGCCAGGCAGCGGTGCGCTCGATGGTCGAGATACTCGGCGGCGGCAACGCGGCCAACATGTGGGGGCCGTGGGGTAGCCCGCAGTGGGCGGCGCACGACCCGTTGATCAACGCCGAGAAACTGCGTGGCACAGCGCTGTTCATCTCGACCGGCAACGGCCTCCCCGGCCCGGTGGACGGAATCAACTCGCTGGCGATGGCCGCCGGCGTCGTTCCCGGCGCGGTCCTCGAAGGCATCACCAACATGTGCACCGCTGCCCTGCAGGGGCGATTCGGTCAGCTCGGCATTCCCGCGACGTTCAGCTTCCGACCCGAAGGCACCCACACCTGGGGGCTCTTCGAAGCCGACATGCGCGCGTCGTGGCCGATGATCGCGGGCGCTATCGGGGCGTGAGCCTCACGGCCCTCCTTACAAGCCATGGCGTCAGGTGAGACTGCGCGCCCAGTCCCGCATCCCGGCGGGGCCAGTGCCGGTGGCGTATTCAGCGAACCACACCCGGGTCACACCGAGCGTGATCGCGGCACCCATACACATGAGACATGGTTCGAGATTGACCGCCAATGTCAATTCACCGGACGCTCGAGTGAATCCGAGAGCCTCGTCGGCCTGCAAGAGCGCTTGAAGGTCCGCATGGACTACCCGTCGGCCGAGTGCCCGTTCTTGCGTATACGCCCGCCCGAGCACACGGTCGTCGTCGAACACGACTGCGCCGATCGGCATCTCCCCGAGCTCCATGCCCTCACGCGCTACGTCAAGAGCAACCGCAAGGGCATCTCGAGGTGAAAACATCACTCGACACTAATGGACCAAGGCAAACTCACGCTGCCAGTAGTGCGGGTAGTCCCCATTCCTTGGCAAGCAGCTCGTACGAGCGCAGACGATCCTCGTGCCGATGGGTCACCCCGGTGATCACCAATTCGTCCGCTCCGGTGAGCTTCTGCAAACTGTCGAGCCTGTCGGCGACGGTAGACGGTGAACCGACGAACTGCGTGATCAGCCGATCCTCCACCACTGCTTTGTCGGCGTCGGAAAGTGGGAGCGCTGTCGCGGGATCGGGGTACGGGATGGCGCCGTGTCCGCTGCGAATGCTGTGCGTCCAGTGCGCGAAGGTCGACGCCAACTCCCTCGCCGTCGCATCGTCTTCCGCAGCAACAACATCCGCGGAGACGACGACATACGGCTCCGACAGAACTGCCGACGGTCGGAATGCTGCACGGTATGCCTCGACGGCATCGAGCGTACTCGAGGGCGCCACATGGTAATTCGCACCGAACGGCAATCCGAGTCGTCCGGCGAGCTCGGCACTGGGGCCCGCACTGCTTCCGAACACCCACAGTTCGACGTCGGCATTCTCGCCGGGACTGGCGTGCAATTCGATGCCGTCGCGGGTTCTGTAGGTACCGTTCAGGAGCGAGCGTATGTCGTCGACCTGCTGCTTGAAATCGGGCGCCTGCGCGCCCGGAAACGCCAATGCCTCGAACGACGCCTGCAATCGCGGTGACGTGAGAAGACCGGTTGGATCGAAGGGCGCCGGGATCACGACACCGTCGCGTACGACGTTCTCTCGCTTCGATTCTGCCGGCGCAGGCGTTCCGGCAGCGACCGCGCGAAGTGCCTCCACCCGACGCTGTCCGCTGCGCCCGATGCCGAGATCGATACGACCCGGATACAACGCTTCGACGGTACCGAAGGCCTCGACCACCTGAGCCGCCGTGTTGTTGCCCAGCAGCACGGCGGCCGAGCCGACGCGAATGGTGTTGGTGGCGGCCGCGATCAGCCCGACAAGCACTGCTGGCGACGAAGAGGCAACACCGACGAAGTGGTGTTCGGCGACCCAGTAACGCTTGTATCCCCACGCTTCGGCAGAACGAGCGAGGTCCAGCGAGTTCCGCAAAGCCTGGCGGGCCGTTCCGCCCTCACTGATCGGCGAGAGGTCGAGTACGGACAGCGGCGCGCTCACCTCGGTCCGCTTTCGGAGCGGGTGTCCGGTGTCTTCTCGCCGGCTTCCACCGCGAACGCCAGGCGGTTCTCGGCGGGGGCCACCGGGCACGTCGCGTAATCGGTGAACGCGCAGGGCAGGTTCGACGCCCGATTGAAATCGAGGACTACCGCGCCACCGGGTTCAGGTGCGCTCACGTGCAGCGAGCGTGCGGCCGGGTAGGTGGACACACCACTGGTCGCGTCGGTGAACAGGATGTGAAAGCCGTTGTCCTTGCCCGCGAACGCAATCAGCGTATACGTTGCACCGTCGTGTTCGAAGCTGATGGTTCCGCGGGCGTCGTGATGATGCTCGAGGCGCTCGACGACCGCGCCCGTCGTCACCGTGCGAGCCTCCTCGAAAGCTGTGAAGACACCCTCGATGCGCCACTGCGGGTCAGGCTCGAAGGTCGGGATACCACCGAACTGAGCCAAAGCCGGGGCCGACGAATCGTGGATCCGCAGAGCCACCTCGCCGGTGCGGCGGATGACCTCGACCAACCGCGCGCCCTGCTTGACGATCAGTCCCGGCGCCCCCTCGATCGGATTCAGAGTGGCCGAACCGTCTACTGCGACGCCGTCGATCGAGAGGTCGTCGGCCGGCGTCGCGGTGACGACAACGGCATTCGCGTCGGCGCGCCATGCACCGGGCAGGTCCGCGAAGGTGGAATCGGTATCCACCAGCCAATGCAACGCAGTCAGGCTCAGCCAGCCGAGGGGTTCGCCGAAGGTGGCGTCGCGTGAGGCGTGCCAGGCATTCCAATCGCCGGTGAAGGTGCTGGTGGAAGTGTCGGTAACGGTCATGATGCGCGGACTCCTTCAGCCTGCTCGTGCGGGTGGCGCAGCCCGAGATGGCTGCGCAGGGTGGTTCCTGAGTACTCGGTCCGGAAACTGCCGCGGTCCTGAAGTTCCGGTACGACGGTGTCGATGAACTCGTCGAGGCCCGCGGGGGTGATGTGGGGAACGAGGATGAATCCGTCGCTTGCGTCGCCCTGGACGTAGCTGTCGATCTCGGCAGCGACTTCGGCGGCGCTACCCACGAACTGTTGGCGGGCAGTCACTTCGATGATGAGTTCACGGATGCTGAGGTTTTCGGCCTCGGCCTTGGCACGCCACTGATCTGCGACCGCTCGCGGATCCTTGACGTGGCGGACGCGTCCACGGGTGATGTTGACGTCGTCCGACGGATCTTCCTTCGGCAACGGGCCGTCGGCGTCGTACTGGGAAAGGTCTCTGCCCCAAACCTGTTCGAGAAAAGCGATGGCAGTCTGGGGTCCGACCTGCTGCCGCCGGATGTGATACGCCTTCTCCTGTGCGTCCGCGGCGTTGTCACCGAGCACGAAGGTGGCGGCGGGGAGAATCTTGAGGTCTGCGTGCGTGCGTCCGTACTTGGCCAGGCGTCCCTTCACGTCGGCGTAGAACGCCTTGCCTGCTTCGAGCGTTCCGTGCCCGGTGAAGATCGCGTCCGCCTTGGCGGCGCCGAACTCGCGTCCTTCGTCGGAATCACCTGCCTGCAACAGAACTGGGTGCCCTTGGGGACTCCGAGGAACTTCGAAGCGTCCGGTGATATCGAACTGCTTACCGGCGTGGTGGAACTGACCGACCTGCTGGTCGGTGGCAAAAACGCCGCGCTCACGGTCGACGATCGGACGATCGATGCTCCAACTGTCCCACAGCGTCCGTACTGCGTCGACCAACTCGTTGGCGCGTGCATACCGCTCGGAATGCTCGAGATAGCCACCGCGGCGGAAGTTCTCGCCGGTGAAGGCGTCCGAGGAGGTGACCAGGTTCCAGGCGGCGCGGCCGTCGGAGAGATGATCGAGCGTCGAGAACTGCTTGGCCAACTCGTACGGCTCGTTGAACGTGGTGTTGATCGTCCCGGCCAGGCCGAGATGCGTTGTCACACCGGCAACCGCGTTGAGAATACTGAACGTGTCCGGGCGGCCGACCACGTCGAGGTCGTGAATCTTGCCCTGATGCTCGCGTAGGCGCAAACCCTCTGCGAGGAAGAAGAAGTCGAACAATCCGCGTTCGGCACTGCGAGCGAGATGCTCGAACGAGCTGAACTCGATCTGGCTCTTGGACGCCGGATCGGTCCACACCGTGGTGTTGTTCACGCCGGGAAAGTGAGCGCCCAGATGGACTTGCTTGCGAATCCTGTTCTGTGTCATCGGTGTTCCTGTTCTCTACTCGCGCTACGCGAACTGATTGACGGGCAACTGGAAGCCCAACCGCTCGCGCAGCGTCGGGGCGGTACTCGGTCGCGGATTGAGAGTTGGCACTACGTCCGTCGCGATCTTCTCCACGGCGGCGGCCAGCGCCAGTGGACGCAGAACCACACCGTCGATCCCGGCGAGCCCACCGATCTCACGCAGCAGCGCAGTCAAACCCGCGCTGTCACCGCGATAGAACAGCGAGTGCGGGGCATACGGCGCTCCCGCCCATTCCTCGAGTTCCGCCAAAGCGTCGTCGGCGGCACCGCGATCGGCGCCGAGGAGCACGTCGACGTCGAGGAGAACCCGCACGCTGCGCCCGAGGGCGGCGGCACTCGCGTGGACCAGCTTGGCCGTAGTTTTGGCCTCGGCGAGATCGGTTGCCGAGATCCGAATCAGATCTCCGCGCGCAACAGCGAGCTCGCGTGCCTCCGGCCTGCTCGCGTCGACGGCGATCAGCGGCTGCCCCTGCGGGGAGCGCGGCGTGATGGACGGCCCTTTGACGGAAAAGTTCTTTCCCTCGAAGTCGATGTAGTGCAGCTTGTCTCGATCGATGAATCGTCCGCTCGCAGCGTCCCGTATCTCGGCGTCGTCCTCCCAGCTGTCCCACAGCCGACTGACCACCTCGACAGCCTCGGACGCTTCCTCCCACGCGGACTCGGGGCCCTGCACTGCCTTTCGGCCGAACAACGACGCCTGCTCAGCGGTGTCGGACACCGCGACCTGCCAGCCGGCCCGCCCCGCTGAGGAGTAGTCGATACTCGCGACGGCCTTGGAGATGTGGAACGGCTCGGTGTGCGTGACTGTCGCGGTGGGGATCAGGCCGATACGCGAGGTCACAGCACTCAGCCGCGCCGCAGTTGCAACCGCCTCCAATCTGCCCCGCACTGCGTGCTGGCCCTCGGATTGCAGTCCGAACGAGTCGGGGAGGAACGCCAGATCCACCCCACCCCGATCCGCGGCGGTCACCAGGTCCACCCAGTACGAGGGCGTGAACAGATCTTCGGCGCGCGAATCCTCGCGTCGCCAGGAGTACGGATGAGCTCCGGTTCCCTCGAATTCGAGGCCGACCAGGAATGCTCCGGAACTACGCTCGGACATGTTCGGCCTTTCGTGTCGAATGATCCCGCCCGGGGATCGCGTCGAGAAGTGTGCGTGTGTACTCGTTTCGGGGATTGTCGAAAATCTCGGTGGTAGTGCCGATTTCGAGCAATCGCCCGGCCTGCATGACGCCGACGACGTCGCTGATCTGGCGAACAACCGCAAGATCGTGGGAGATGAAGAGATAGGTCAGGCCCAGTTCGCGCTGCAACTCGTCGAGTAGCGCCAGAATCTGCGCTTGCACCGAGACGTCGAGAGCGGACACAGGTTCGTCGAGAACGAGCAGGTCCGGCTTCAACGCGAGCGCACGAGCGATCGCCACCCGTTGACGCTGGCCGCCCGAGAGTTCGGCCGGTTTGCGGCTCAGAAACTGCTCGGGAAGTGCAACCTGATCGAGCAACTCTGCCGCACGAGTCTGCTGCTGACTGCGTCCACCAACCTTGAAGGCCCGCAGCGGCTCCGCAACGATGTCCTGGACGGACAATTTCGGGTCTAGTGATGCATAGGGGTTCTGGTACACGAGCTGGATCTTTCGGCGCAGCTCGCGCAGATCGCTGCCCTTGACCTTCGTGATGTCGTGTCCGTCGAAGGAGATGGTGCCGGCATCCGCCTGCTCCAACCGCACGGCGATGCGCGCCGTGGTCGACTTGCCGGAGCCCGACTCCCCCACCAGCGACACCGTCTGACCCCTCGGAACAGTCAGCGACACTTCGTTCACCGCGGTGATCGAACTCCCGCGTCCGACGTTGAAGTGCTTGGTGATTCCCGTCAGGGTCAGCAACGGGCTGGTGTCCTGGCGGACCGGGCGAACGACTGGTCCCGAGGACAGGCTCGGCGCAGAGCTCAGAAGTTTCTTCGTGTACTCGTCTCGCGGGTTGTCCAGAATATCTGCGGTGCGGCCGGATTCGACGATCCTGCCGCCCTGCATCACCAGGATCCGGTCCGCGCGGTCTGCGGCCACACCCAGGTCGTGCGTGATCAGGAGCACGGCGGCACCGGATTCGGCAATCCGCTCGTCGAGATGGTCGAGAATGCGCCGTTGAACCGTGACGTCCAGAGCACTGGTCGGCTCGTCGGCGATTACGAGGGCCGGGTTCGCGACAAGCGCGATACCGATCAGAACTCGTTGCCGCATACCGCCGGAGAGCTCGTGCGGGTACTGGCGTGCTCGGATTTCCGGCCGGTCGATACCCGCGCGCTCGAGCACCTCGACGGCGTCCAACCGGGCTTTGCGACGGTCTGCGAGGCCGTGGATCCGGAGGACTTCTGCAACCTGGTCGCCGATCCTCGTCACCGGGTTGAGCGAGGTCGTCGGATCCTGCGGCACCAAACCGATACGCGCGCCGCGGATTCGCTGCCACGCACGGTCGGAATACGAGTCGATCTGTTCACCCTCGAACTCGACGGTCCCGCCGGTGACGTGGCCACTGCCGGCGAGCAGACCCAATATCGCGTGGGCCGTGGTCGACTTACCGGAACCCGATTCCCCGACCACCGCAACTACTTCGCCCCGACCGACGCTGAAGCTCACGCCGGATACCGCGGGCTCGGCGCCGTAGGCGATCTGTAAGTCGGCGACGGAAAGCAACTGTTCCTCGGTCGTGCTCATCGCCGGTTGTTCCTTTCGATCTCGTGGCCGATACGGTGTGCCGAGATGACCACGGCGACAATCGCGAGACCGGGAAGTGTGGTCATCCACCAGGCATTGGCGAGGAAATTACGTCCCTCGGATACCAGCGATCCCCATTCCGGGGTAGGCGGAACGGCGCCGAATCCCAAGAAGCTCAGAGCCGACACCGCCAGTACTGCCTGCCCGAACTCGACAGCGGACAGCGCGACCACCGGCGCGTAGGAGTTGGGAAGCACGTGCCGACGCAGGACACCGAGCCACTGCACACCCGAACTGAACGCGGCCTCGACGTACTGAGCTCCGCGCACCCGCATCACTTCGGCACGCATCACTCGCGCGAAATTGGCGACCATACTGACGCCGACAGCAATGGCGACGTTGATGGTGCCGAAGCCGAGTGCGGTCACCAGTGCCAACGAGAGCAGCAGCGCCGGAATGGACAGCAGCACGTCGACGATGCGCATCAGCACGGCGTCGACGACGCCACCGACAAAGCCCGCGAGCAAACCGATTATCGATCCCGCCACCAATGCGATTCCGACCGCCACCAAGGTTGCGGTCAGGGACAGCGCGGCGCCGTGCACGAACCGTGTGTACAGGTCACGACCGAGATTGTCGGTTCCGAACCAGTGAGCCAGGCTCGGGCCCTGCAGTTTGTCCGCCGGGACACCGGACAACGGATCGCCGCTGGCAAAGAATCCGGGTGCGACGGCAAAGCCGATGGCAAGCAACACGATCAACACCGGAATCACCAAGCCGGGCTTTCGGATCCAGCCGATGGCCGTGGACTTTCGGCGCGAAACAACAGGTGCCTTCGCCTCGACGGTCGGATCGAGGAGTAGGGGTTCGATCAATGTGTCAGACATGAGCCGGCTCCAGATCGGTCGAGCTTTCGGTATTCGACTTTTCGGTGTGACTCTTCTTCGTCTGGATGATCCGTGGATCTATCAAGGGGTAGAAGAGGTCGACCGCGAGGTTGACGAGCACGAACACGAGAGAGGCGAACACAACGACTCCCTGCACCACCGGGATGTCCTGCGCCATCACCGACGTCTGTGTCAGACGGCCGACGCCCGCGCGAGAGAACACCGTTTCCACAACCACCGAGCCCGCCAGCAGCGTGCCGACCAGTACACCGGCGATGGTGAATGCCGGAATGCTCGCCAGTCGCAACGCATGACGGGTCTGCACGCGCCAGCGGCTGGCGCCCTTGGCATACGCAGTCTCCACGTGCGGCGAACGCAGCGTCGACTGCAGGCTGGTCGTGAGTACCTGCGCGATCACCGCGCCGGTCGGGATCGCCAAGGTGATCGCCGGAAGAATCACCGTTGCGAATCCCTTGTCTCCGAAAGCGGGGAAGATGTGCAGACGGAACGAGAACAGCTGCAGAAGAATCAGGCCAACCCAGAAGGTAGGCACCGCCACACCCAGCGGCGGCAGTGAGAACAACAGATTCGCGAGCCACCGCTTGCGGGTGTAGGTAGCGAAGAACGCGATCGCCACTCCGAACAACACGGCCAGAACCAAAGCGGTAGTTGCCAAGACCAGAGTGCTCGGCAGCGCCGAGAAGATGGCATCCGTCACCGACTGACCGGTGGAGATGGACGTACCGAAATCGCCGCGAAGAGCATTCGTCAGCGACGTCCAGTACTGCACCCACACCGACTGGTCCAAGCCGTACCGTGCCCGAAGCTGATCGAGCGCAGCCTGATCCACTGCAACACCCTGACCGGACGAGTCGGCAGCCATGCTGACGGGATCACTGGGCAGGAGGAACAGAATCACGAACGAGATGGTGAAGGCGGCCCACAGAACCACTGCGGCCTGGCCCAGTCGGGTGAGTACGTATCGAGTCATGATTACTTACCCGACAACCATGCGTCGTAGAACTGCAGGCGCGAGGAGGCTTCGAAGTTCAGGTCCTGCACACTCGATCCGGCGCCGATGGCCTGCGAGAGCTCGATGGTGGGGATGGAGAGTCCACGGTCGAGGATCAATTCCTGTGCGGTGGATACCAGTTCGCCGCGTTGGCCGTTGTCCGTGGCTGCAAGCTGGTCTGTGAGTACCTTGTCGAGCTCCGGATCTGCGCCGCGACGGTTCAGGTTGCGGCCTTCGGTGCTGAACGATGCCCGCAAGATGTCGGCGTCCGCGCGAGTGCTGTTGTAATACAGCGAATCGTAATCACCCGATACTCCCTTCTCGGTCCATTCACCGTTCGAGACCAAGTTGAGCTGCAGGTCGACGCCGACCTTCTTGAGCTGCTGCTGCACGAGCTCGAGGATGGCCTGGTTACCCGAGAACACCGGACTGAAGGTGACGCTGAAAGTGAGCTTCTGCCCGTCCTTCTCGCGGATACCGTCGCTGCCGGTCTTCCAACCAGCCGCGTCGAGGAGTTTCGCCGACTTGTCGGCGTCGTACGTCACGACACTGGATTCGTCGCTGTAGAGCGGAGTGGTGTGAGCCAGCGGGCTCGTGGCCGGGAAGAACGACGGATCCAGAACGGTGTCGACGAGTTCTTGGCGGTTGATCGCGGGAATGATGGCCTGACGAACAGCCTGATCAGCGAGAACGCCGCGACTGACGTTGGGCTGGAAGAAGAAGCTCACACCCGGGTTCGGCCTTGTGAGGATTCGTCCACCCGCGCCCTCGATTTGCGGCGCATCCTGCGGAAGCGCATCGCTGACCGCATCGAGCTGGCCGGAGGCCACGCTGCCCGCCCGCACACCGGATTCGGGAACCACCGTGAAGTCGACGCCATCGAGGTACGCCTCGCCCTGATGCGCGACCGCATCCGAGGCCCAGTTGTATCCCGCACGCTTGGCGATCTTGACGCTCTTGTCCTGCTGCCAGTCGGTGTACACGAACGGTCCGGAGGCGATCACCGCTGCACCGGGGCAGCGCTGCTCGGATGCCAGCGCGGTGGTGGAATCGGCGAGGATTCCGAGCTGTGGCGTCGAAGTTGCTTGCAGGAACTGAACATTGGGTCCGGAGAAATTGATCTTCGCCGTGTGAGCATCTACGACGTCGGTACCGGTGTACGAGGACAGGTAACTCTTCGCCAACGACGCGTTCGGTCCCAGGTTCTTGACCGAGTCGAAGGTCTTCTTCACCGAATCCGCCGTCACCGGTGTGCCGTCACTGAAGGTGGCGTCGTCGCGAAGGACGAACGTGAAGCTAGCGGCGTCGGGGCTGATCTCCCAACTCTTGGCGAGCCACGGGGTGATCTCTCCGGTGTCGGGATTTTGATCGGTAAGCGAATCCACCACTGTCCGAGTGACATACACGGTCTGGTTACTGCCGGCCTGGGCCGGATCGGCGCACGTCGGCGCCTGCGACAGACCGTAGCGAAGGGTTCCGCCGGACTGGGCGGGGCCTGCGTCGGCAGCACTGTCACTCCCGCTGCTGCAGCCGGCGAGGACGGTGCCGAGAACCGAGACAGCACCGATACCGGCGATTACGGTCGCGCGTTTGCGGGCACCGAATGAGGGCGAAGACACCAAGAACTCCTAAAGAGGCATGCCGAAGAGCGCACCCGTCGCCTGAGACGAAAAAGGCGATCGAGCACGAATCACTTGTGAGAGAAGAGAAAACAGACTTGTCGACGACTCGCCTGAGTGTGAATGACTGACCGAGAGGTCAGTTGGTACAGAAAGATCCCGCGGTGCGGCACAGGTCTACGTGACGACGCGACCAGGCGGTATCGAAACCGCCTTCGACTGCCTTCATTTCGTGTTCCTCCATCGGTCCTGGCGGTAGCACCCGCACCCGATCACTCGGGGGGTTGCTGCGACTTCAATGAGCCAGGTCTCTCGGTCGCTCTGGATGGTCGTTCGCAAGTCTACGAGGTCAAACCCGGGTGTTGTCAACCCGGTCGGTAGGAATTGCTGCTCGAGTCACATTTTCGAGCACCCGAAGTTGTTTCTCGAACGGGTGGACGCCCACCTCTTCGGGCGAGAGTGAAGCGTCGTAAAGCGGTGTGTATCCACTGGACAGATACAGCGCGACGGCCTCCGGCTGCCGAGGACCCGTCGTGAGAAACACACGGTTGTATCCACGAAGTTCGATCTCTCGTTCCAACTCGCGAACGACGGCCTTGCCGAGGCCGCGCTTCCGATAGTCGACCGACGTCCAGATTCTCTTCAGTTCGGCAGTGGTGGAATCGAATTGACGAAACGCACCACCGGCGATCGGCAGACCGTCGTGGGTGAGCACCAGAAGCGCACCCTGCGGGTAGGCAAATTCTTCTGCCGGATACGTCGTGAGATCATCGAGCATCGCTTCGCGAGTCCCGCCGTAACGCGAACTGTATTCGAGTGCCAACTCCGCGATCAGTGGAGCTGCCAAGGGATCGTCCTGCGATACCGAATAGACCTCTACCGCTCCGATACCCTCGAGCTGCCGAGTTCCGAGCTCCAGTGCCACAACACTTTCCTCCATGAATCTGGTCAACGCTCCCCCAGCCTGAAAACTTCCGGAGCGAGGGTGGTTCCGTCGACGAGGTCCGCCACAAGTTCACCCAAGGCCGGACCGAACTTGAACCCATGCCCCGAGAACCCCGCCGCCACTGTGACGGCGCCGACTCGGTCGATGACGAAGTTACTGTCCGGCGTGCTCGTGTACAGGCAGGTGAGCGACTCGACACGGGTGGAATCGACACCGGGCAACCACGACTCGGCGTACTGGGCCAATCGCCGCTCTCCGTCGACGTCAGGGGTGTAGTCACGGGTCTGCGGAGTCACCACCGGCCCGGTCGCGTGTTCGCCGATCTTGATCCCGTCCTCGGAACCAAGCCCGTAGATCCCCGCGGTCTCCAATTCTGCGCCGGTGTGGTGAACGAAACTCGGCCACTCGACTCCGGGATCGAGCGGTGCGAAGTGTGCTGGTTGTTCCTGTGTCGTGCGCAGTGTCGGCAATACGATCTCGGAGCCGAGACCGCTGTCTGCGATCAGGTCCGCAGTCCACGCACCGGCCGCGATCACGACCTGACGAGCTGCGAGCGTTCCACTGTCCGTCACCACGTCCACGCCGTAGGACGCTCGCGCGAGTGCCAACACCCGAACATCGTGACGGACCTCGGCACCGGCAAACACCGCTCCCGCCTTCAGAGCGGTCACGGCGCGGTCCGCGTGCAACCGGCCTGCGTCGGGATGATGGAGCACCGTGGTGTCGAATCGCAGCCCCGGCCAACGGGCGGACGCCTCGGCAGGGGTGAGGATCTCACCCTTGATGCCCGCCTCGAGAAGTATCTTCGCCTTGGACTGCACGGCCTGCGGCAGGCCGTGATCAACGGCACCGGTGAGTTCCAGGAACCCGATGTCCGTCGTGGTCTCCAACTCCCGCCACAGCGGCAGCGCGTCGGCCGCCAAACCTGTGTACAGGTGATTGTCGTACGCCTGCCGGTAGATGCGCGAAGTACCGTGCGACGCACCGTGCTTGTGCCCCGGCCCGAACTGTTCCAGCTGAACGACGCTACGTCCGCGTGCCGCGAGCCGCCAGGCGGCGGAGGACCCGACGAGTCCTCCGCCGATGACGATCACATCGAAAATCTCACTCATGGACGAGAGCTCACTTGGTCTTCGGAAGGCCGGGCGGGTTGATCAGGGACGTGTCGACGGCTTCGCTGGTGATGTTCCAGCGCTCGAGGATCTGCTGGTACGTGCCGTTCTCGATCGTGTGGTTGATCGCGTCGTTGATCGCCTTGATCAGGCCGTTGTCCTTCTTCACCAGCACCGCGATCTGCCCCTGCAGGGTGTCGCCGGCCCCGGAGAACTCACCGACAACCTCGGTCTCCCCCGACTGCTTGGCGTGGAACTGCGACGACGGGTTCGGGCCGAAGTAGGCGTCGATCCGGCCGGACTGCAGCGGGAGGTAGTAGTCGGTGGTGTTCTGGTAGTAGGAGATGTCGGTAGGCGCCAGGCCGGCCGCGACGTTCTGCTCACTCCACTTGACCAGCAGCGCTTCCTGATTGGTGCCCGAGGAGACGGCGATCTTCTTGCCCGCGACGTCCTTGGGTTCCTTGATGGAGATTCCGGCACCCTTCTTGGCTTCGAAGGCGAGGGTGTCGAGACGGTAGGTCGCGAAGTCGTACTTCTCCTTACGCTCCTCTGTGACAGTCACATTGGAGAGGAAGGCGTCGGCCTCACCGGAGTCGATCCGGACGAAGTTCTGTGCCCAATCTGCTGTCTGCAGGTCGACCTTCAAGCCGAGAACGTCACCGATCAGATAGGCGAAGTCGGTCTCGGAACCGATGAGGGTGGTGTCGTCGTCGGCGTAGAAACGGAGCGGCGGAGCGGAACCGGCACTACCGGTGACGCGCAGCGTGCCACGATCGCGGATGTCCTGAGGTAGCTCGGCGGCGATGGAATCCACCTTGTCGGTGCTGATGCGGTTCTGATCGGCCGTGAGGTTGTAACCCGCAGCAGCGGTGACCTGGGCGCCGTCGGACTCGGCGTCCGCGCTGCTGCATGCAGCGCTGAGCAATCCGACGGTGGCAAGCGCCGAGATCAGAAAAGTCGCGCGACGGGATGTGGAGAACATCAATTTTTCCTTCCGGGAATGAGTCTGGGTCGCGTCAGAGGACGCGGGAGAGAAAGGCTTTGGTCCGTTCGTGGACCGGATTGTCGATCACCTGCGAAGGCGGGCCCTGTTCGACGATGACGCCGCCGTCCATGAAGACCGCAGTGTCCGCCACTTCCCGAGCAAATCCGACCTCGTGTGTGACGATCACCAAGGTGGCGCCGTCACGGGCCAGCTGAGCCAGGACTTCGAGAACCTCGCCCACCAGTTCCGGGTCGAGCGCCGACGTCGGCTCGTCGAAGAGAATGACCGCCGGCCGCAGTGCCAGCGCTCGCGCTATCGCGACGCGCTGTTGCTGGCCACCGGAGAGTTGGCGGGGATACTCGTCCGCCTTGTCCCCCACTCCCACTCGCTCGAGCAGTGCGCGGGCCTCGCGGTACACCTCGTCACGATCACGCTTCTGGGCCGAGAGCGGCGCTTCCACCACGTTTTCCAACGCGGTCAGGTGCGGAAACAGGTTGAAGTTCTGGAACACGAATCCGATGTGCGAACGCTGTTTCAGGATCTCGCGGTCACGCAGTTCGTGGAGTCGATTTCCCTTGCGCCGGTATCCGATCAGCTCTCCGTCGATCCGTACGGTTCCGCGGTCGACTTTTTCGAGGTGATTGAGGGTTCGCAGCAAGGTGGACTTACCGGAACCCGACGGACCGAGAATGACGGTCACTTCGCCCTTGCGGACCAGGAGATCAACGCCGGCAAGTACTTCCAGCGTGCCGAAGGACTTGTGAATTCCGCGCGCTTCGACGGCATACACCGTCTCTTCGGCCAGTTCTGCGGTCATCGGGTCGCACCTCTCGGAATATCGAGACGCGCATCGCGAATCTCTTCGAACTTCTTGCGCGCCTTCTGTACCGGAGTCAACGGAAGAGCACGGGCGGATCCTCGTGCATAGTGGCGCTCCACGTAGTACTGACCGATCGAGAGCAACGTCGTGAGGATGATGTACCAGATCGTGGCGACCATCAGCAGGGGCACGACTCGTCCGTTGCGTCCGAAGATGACCTGCACCTGGTAGAACAGTTCGGCGATTGCCATGGTGGAGACGATCGACGTTCCCTTGAAGAGTCCGATGACCTCGTTGGCGGCGTTGGGGAGGATCGCCCGCATTGCCTGCGGGAGAACGATCTTGAAGAACTGGCGACTGCGCGGAATGCCGAGCGAGTGAGCAGCTTCGATCTGACCGTGATCCACCGAGATGATTCCGGAGCGAATGATCTCGGCCGAGTATGCAGCCTGGTGCAGCGCCAAACCGATGACTGCCGCGGTGAATCCGCCGATCACACCGCTGACCTGGAAGGTGAAGAACTCGGGACCGAAAGGTATTCCGAGAGAAAGTGTCTGGTACAGGTAAGTGATGTTGAACCAGAAGAGCAACTGCACGATGAGTGGAATCGAGCGGAAGGCCCAGATGTAGGTCCAGGCGATCACCTGCAGGACCGGATTCTTCGACAACCGACCGAGTGCCAGGAAAACACCGAGACCGAACCCGAGGATCGTCCCCCACAGGGTCAGTTTGATCGTCATCCACAACGCGGCGAGCACTGATTTCGCGGTGAAGTACTGCGCGAACGTCGGCCAGTCCCAGCCGGGGTTGACGACGAGCCCGTGGATGAACTGAGCAAGCAGGACCAGCACGACCGCACTGATCACCCAGCGCAGCGGGTGCCAGGTGCGAGCGACGACAAGCTCCGAGTCGGGAAGTTGCGACTCGGACACCGACTTTTCGGGGCGGACATCGGTGGGCGCGCTCACGGCGCGCTACCTGACGGAGTGGACATCACGAATAGACCTTTCGGGGAAATGGGAACGCAGCTGTGTCCTCGAGTTGGTGCGCTCGAGTTGCGAAGACGACGAGAGTTCGGTCAGCGACAGTGACACGAAGCGGTGCGGCACAGATCGATGTGACGTCGCTTGTGCGCAGCGTGCGAAGTGGTACCCATGTGATGCCTTCCATCGGTCCTGGCGGTAGCACCCGCTCCCGATCACTCGGGGGGTTGCTGCGACGTCGACGAGCCAGGTCTCTCGGTCGCTCTGGATGGTGAGCAAAGACTAGACGCGAAATGTCGAGTCGTCAAATGTTGTATTTCCCTGCACTGCAAGGGAAATGAAGTGTCTACGATGTTGAAATCGCATTGATTTCAACGGTGTCCGAAGCCGCGTTCGGCGTGTTGAATGGAGCGTTCGAATGAAGACCGGGACCGCCGTCCGGACTGACTTTTCCTCTGCCGTACCGTCTGCGGAGTGAGTGGACTCGACGCTTTCTTCATCTTGTTGGCCGGTATCGGCGCGGGCGCGATCAACGCCGTGGTCGGCAGTGGAACGCTGATCACGTTCCCGACGCTGGTCGCCTTCGGCATGCCGCCCGTGACCGCAACCATGTCCAACGCGGTCGGGCTCGTCGCCGGCGGAGTTTCGGGTACCTGGGGCTACCGACGTGAGCTGTCCGGACAGTGGGATCGACTGAAGTGGCAGATTCCGGCGTCACTCGCCGGGGCACTACTCGGTTCGTGGTTGCTCATGCATCTACCCGAGAAACTGTTCGAGACCATCGTTCCGGTGCTGCTGGTCCTCGCTCTCGCGCTCGTCCTCCTCCAACCACGCATCCAGGCGTGGGCCAAGAAGCGTTCCACCGAAGAAACGACGCTGTCCACCAAGAGGCTGATGCTCCTGACCGCCGGCACTTTTGCAGTCGGGATCTACGGCGGGTACTTCACTGCCGCGCAGGGCATCCTTCTCATCGGTGTGATGGGTGCCATCCTCCCGGAAACCCTCCAGCGCATGAACGGCGCGAAGAACCTGCTGTCGCTGCTCGTCAACATCGTTGCAGCAGGGATGTACATCACTCTGGCATTCGATCAGATCAATTGGGCAGCAGCCGGTTTGATCGCTGTCGGGTCGCTCGGTGGTGGCGTTCTCGGCGCCCGCTACGGACGGCGCCTGTCCCCCACTGCATTGCGCTACACGATTGTCGTCGTCGGCCTGATCGGACTGTGGCGCCTTCTCGCTTGACCGCCCACATCGGGCGCCACCCGCACATACTGGAGTAATGACCAGTACAGAAGATCAGACCGGTTGGACCTACCTCATGGACATGGACGGGGTTCTCGTCCACGAGGAGCACTTGATACCTGGAGCGGACACGTTCCTGGCAGAGCTGGCGTCGAACGACATCCCGTACATGGTGCTCACCAACAACTCCATCCGCACCCCGCGTGACCTGCGAGCACGCCTGCTCAATTCGGGACTCGACATCCCGGAGAAGTCGATCTGGACGTCAGCGCTCGCAACCGCGACGTTCCTGGCCAACCAGCGGCCGGGCGGCAGCGCCTACGTGGTCGGCGAATCGGGCCTGACCACTGCCCTGCACGACATCGGTTACGTTCTGACGGACAGCGACCCCGACTACGTCGTCCTCGGCGAGACGCGAACGTACTCCTTCGAGGCAATCACCACCGCCATTCGCCTGGTCGAGCGTGGATCGCGGTTCATCGCCACCAACCCGGACGCCACTGGACCGTCGCGAGACGGCTCGCTGCCGGCCACCGGCTCTGTCGCGGCACTCATCACCAAGGCAACCGGACGCGATCCCTACTACGTCGGCAAGCCCAACGCCTTGATGATGCGCTCAGCCCTGCGGTCCATCGGCGCTCATTCCGCCAATACGTTGATGATCGGCGACCGCATGGACACCGACATCGTCTGTGGCCTCGAAGCCGGACTGCAGACGATTCTGGTGATGACCGGGATCTCGACCCGCGCGTCGGTAGAGCTCTATCCCTATCGCCCGACCATCGTCCTCGAGTCGGTCGCCGATCTTGTGGGAACAACAACCGATCCATTTCGTAGCAACACAAACAATTGATTCAAATTGCAAAACAAAACCGAAACTCGGTAATTAACTGGTAAAAAACAGCAGATTTGCCAGGTTCCGACTCGTCCGCTTTGTCCAACTGAACAAACCAACGGTTTTATTCGCACCAAACTTACAAACGAGTAGTTAGACGCAGGTCAAAGATCATTTCGACACCGAGTGACAGTTGGACTCCAGTCGTAAAATTGATTTTTCGAAAAGTGGTAACGAATCGTTTGCCGTGTCTGATACTCATGTCTGAATGGCCCCATTTCGGGTCCCAGACATGAAATGAGATTTTCATGAAGAAGCAGACCAAGGGTGCGATCGCTGCTGCGGCGGCCGGTGCCCTCCTCCTCGGCGGTGCCGGCTCGCTCGCAGTCTGGAGCGATTCGGCCGACGTCAGTGGCGGCGGGCCCGTCACGTCCGGCGCCCTCGACCTGAGCTCTTGCGCACCGGTCGGTGGCGGGTGGAACTCCCTCAACCCGACGAAGACCGCGATCACCAACATCTCGGCTTACCGAATAGTCACCACCGAGAGCATCGAATACACCTGCGACGTCACTGTGACCGCAGTGGGCGATCGTCTCGCGGCTGTTCTGACCGCTGATACGGCCGGAATCGTTCCGGGTGCGAACAGCGCCGAGCTTGCCGCTGCTGTCGTGCCCGTGACGACAATCAAGGACACTGGCGGCAACCCGATTTCGCAGATCACCAAAGCCCAGAACGGAACGATCGTCCACGTCGGAGTCCGGCTGAACTTCAACGAGGTGGCCAATCAGGTCGCGCAGAACCAGTCGCTGAACTTGTCGGCGATGAAGTTGGTCGTCACTCAGACAGCACTGACACCGGCCCCGTAATTTCATGAGGAAAAAGGTCTGGGGAGCGATCGCAGTCGCGGTGGCTGCTGTAGCGGTGTTTGCATCGTCACAGCAGTCGCTCGCGCTGTGGTCCGATTCGGCGAGCGCGAATGGCGGTACGGCGACAGCCGCCAGCGTCAACCTCACGGTTGGTACATCTGCCGGAACCAGTGCGGCGTACACCCTGGCGAACTTGACGACGGCCGCGACGCCCGTTGTCCCGGGAAACACGGTGCAAGCACCGCTCACCGTCAAGAATTCGGGGACTGATCCTCTGCAATGGCGAATGCAGTCGACGACCGCATTTACGGGATTCACGTTGACCACTTACGGAGTCGCCAACGAAGGCGCCTGCCCTGCCGGCGTCAACACCGCGGCTCCGGCAGTGACCCCACTGACGTCCGGATCGATGGATGCATCGCTGCAGTACCCGGTTTCACCGGCGTACATGCCGAGTCCACTGGTCTCAGGCGGTACGTACATTCTGTGCTTGCGACTCACGGTAGGCGTCGGGGCGGTCTCAGGTGCAACAAGCACCACGACCTTGACCTTCCAGGCAGGTCCGGTATGACAAAACACTCCACGAAGCGCACCGATCGCACCGGCCCACTCTGGTGGATCACCTCTATCGTCAGTTGGACACTGCTGCTGGCAATTTCGGCAGTCATCGTCGCAACGATTGTCGTTCCCTTCTTTGCCGGAGCACAGCGCTTCACGATTCTGACCGGTTCGATGCGCCCGACGTACAACCCTGGATCACTGGTAGTGGTCAAACCTGTCGATCCGTCCGAACTGGGGATCGGTACACCTATTACGTACCAGCTGGAATCGGGTCAGCCGACCGTCGTCACGCACCGGATCATCGCCACAAGTGAAAACCAGAAGGGTGAAAGAACTTTCATCACCCAGGGCGATGCGAACGGTGAGCCTGACGAGAAGGAAGTGCGGCCGGTGCAGATCCGGGGAAAGGTCTGGTACAGCCTGCCTTATCTCGGTTACGTGAACACCTGGCTGACGGGAGAGCAGCGCACCGTGATCGTGGTGATCGTAGTGACCGCTCTACTGCTGTACGCGTCGTACATGATGATCAGCGGCATCCGTGACGGCCGGAAGGAGCGGGCTCGAGCCCGATTGGCTCCTGACCCTGCAACTTTCGCGCCCGCAGACTCCGCCCAGATCGAGAAAGGCCAGCACGATGCCCTCGCGCCCTGACCGTCCGGCCCATCGGATTCGTCACCTGTTGGCCAGCACGCGTTTTCGCGCGCTGCTCGCGCTGGGGATGGTGCTTGGTGTCGGCGGAGTGACCACGCTCGCGGCCTGGACGTCTTCCGCCACGGCAACCTCGGGCAACATCACGACGGGTTCTATCAATCTGCAGTTGAACAGCACCGCCCAGCCCACCCTGACCAAGTCCCTGAATTTCAGTGAGCTTGGCAAGTCCGGAATGATTCCCGGTGATTCGAACACCGCTCTGATCAAGGTCAACAACCTGGGCACAGCGGCAACTGTCCCACTGAAGTACACGATCACGTCTACGAGTAGCGGTGCGTTGACGACTTCTCTACGAATGACGGTTTCCTCCAACGGAACTGTTGCCAACAAGTGCACTGACGGCGCCAACGTTGTGTCCTCGCTCGCGCTGACACTCACCGCGAATCAAGCCATCGGTAGCCCCGACCGCCCACTGGCGGTCGGGGCTACCGAGAATTTATGTGTCTCGGTGCAGCTTCCGACAACACCGACACCGCCGACGAACAGCACGTCGAACATCGTCCTGACCTTCACGGCAAAGGTGTGATGGCAATGGCTCGACACACGAAAAAACATGCAAAGGCCTCGATGCAGAACCGGGTACGGGAAGTCCTGCTCAGCCTGGGAGCCCTCGCAGGCTTGGTATCCATCATCATTTTCATCGCCGGTCTGGCTTTCGGTATCACCCCGCTGATCTTTCGGAGTGGATCGATGTCACCCACGATCGATACCGGTGCTCTCGCATTCGCGCGCACCGTGCCTGCTTCGGAAGTGCTGGTCGGTGACATCGTCAGCGTCTCCGACAGCCAAGGCACGCGCATCACCCATCGTGTGGAATCAATAGATCAGCAGGGCAACAACCTTGCCGTCGCACAACTGCGTGGTGATGCAAATCCGATCGCCGATCCCGATCCCTACGTCATCACCGAAGCCGATCGCGTCTTCTTCAGCATCAACCGCCTCGGATACGTGGCAGTCTGGCTGTCCGGACCGAGTGGGCTTGTGCTTGGTGCGATTGCCGTCGGCGGGCTCCTGTACATCGCGTTCCGTCGACGTGAGGCTTCCGACGCGGAGGAACCTCAGCGGGATCGTCAGGACATACGCGGCGACTCCCATGCCCTCAAGGCCATCGTCGCCTTGGCTACGGTCGGTCTCACGGTGGTCGGTGTGTCCCAGATCGGTGGTACCAAGGCGGGGTACACCGACACAGCCGCGGCAACAAGCATTCAGTTCGGCACTGCTGCAACCTTTCCCACGTCGCCAAGCACAGCCAGTTGCGCGGTGAATTTTGCGCTCGTTGTTCCGGTCGCAGTAACGATCACTTGGCCCGCGACTGTCGGAAGCTCATACCGCCTCATCGCTCGCGACGCCAGCGGAAACCTTTTGGGGTCGAACGACTACACCGCAACGTCTACTACAGGCTCCATGAGATACGGCTCGGGCGGTACAACAGTCGCGTTCCCGCTCATAGTCGGCACCTACAACATCGAAATCCATGGACTGAGCGGCACGTCGGTCACGCCGTCGTACTCCGGCTACCAATTCAGCATTCTCGTCGGCCTGCTCTACTCGTGTGGCGGTCCGATCAGCGGGACATCTGCTCTCAGTCGATCGGCAGCGCCGGCACTGGCGGCAGACGCTCCGAGCACTCCTACTACGGCCGTCACTTCCACGACCGCCTCATCCACCACGCCCACCACGACATTGGCGCCGGCTGTGACAACCACCAGCACAACTGCACCGTCGACAACCACCAGCACAACTGCACCGTCGACAACCACCTCGTCACCGGCTACAACTACGGCGCCCCAGACGACGACCGCTACAACGACAACGACAACGACAACGACAACGGTGCCACCAACTACGACCACCCCGAGCGAGGTTCCCGTCGACGCCCCGGCGACCACGACCGGTCTCAGCGCCCAGAAGCTCTCGACTGCCAGCGGAACGGTTGTGTCCGTGTCGAATTCATCGGGCGCTGAGGTATATCGAGGTCCCGTTGACAGCGACGCTGTCCTGCATTGGCTCACCGGTACCGATCAGCTATACGTAATCACCCCTTCCGGAGTCACCGTCATCGACACGTCAACGGGAGTCTGGGCCGAATCTCCTACCCCGAGCGAACTTCCGGACGAAATCAAGGCACTGGTGCCGTGATGAAGAAGACGACGAAGGCTGCAATGGCAGTCGCCGCGGCCGGAGCTGTATTGCTCGGCGACTCGGGCACATTGGCGAAGTGGACCGACAGTGCGACCCTGACAAGCGCCGCTGTCCAGTCCGGGACCCTGGATCTGGGAGCATGCGTGACCACGAACGGCGGGGGCTGGTATTCGCAGGTCTACGTCAACGCGCCCACCAATCCGAATCCACTCGTATATATCCCGGACATCACTACCTACCGGCTCAAGCCCGGATTCAACTACACGTATTTCTGCGATTCGAAGGTGATGGCCACCGGCCCACGTCTGAAAGCGAACGTGACAGTCGACAAGACCAAGTTGAGCGGCGGGCTCGCAGCCGCCAACATCGACCTTCGCACGTACGTCACGGATCAGAGCAACAATCTGCTGTACGACAGCACAGCACCGACGCCGAACCTCATCGCGGTCACGTCGGCCCTGAACAACACCAATCTGACGGCGCAGGTGTTGTTCACGATCTACCCCACCGACACGACAAGCTCAGGTCTCACACTGAATACGACGGCGTTGACGATCGACGTCAAACAACTGGGTCTCACGCCCGCACCGTAGAACGCCTTGCCGTCGGAAGTTCGAGGCAAGGCGCTCCAGCGATTCAGCCGAGTGCTCGCTTCAGATCAGCCAACAGATCAGCCGTGTCTTCGAGCCCGACGGACAGACGGACAACGCCGTCTGTAAGACCCACTGCTGCACGGCCTTCCGGCCCCATGGCCCGGTGCGTTGTCGTGGCGGGGTGAGTGATCAACGACTTGGAATCTCCCAAGTTGTTGGAGATGTCGATGACGCGCAGGCCGTTGAGAACCTCGAACGCCCGCTTCTTGCCCTCTCCGTCAGGCGCATCGAGCTCGAACGTGACAACCGTTCCGCCACCGCTCATCTGAGACTTCGCGAGCTCGTGCTGCGGATGCGACGTCAGGTACGGATACTTGACCCACTTGACGCCGGAGTGTCCTTCGAGGAATTCGGCGATCTCGAGTGCCGAAGCCACGGAGTGCCGAATACGAACCGGCATCGTCTCCAGGCCCTTGAGCAGAGTCCACGCATTGAACGGGCTGAGCGCAGGACCGGTGTGCCGCATCAGTTCTCGAACGGGACCGCTGATGTATTCCTCGGTACCGAGAATCGCGCCACCAAGCACGCGCCCCTGACCGTCGATGTGCTTGGTGCCGGAGTACACCACGACGTCGGCCCCCAGATCGAGGCTGCGCTGCAGAAGCGGCGTCGCGAAGACGTTGTCCAGCACTACCTTTGCACCGGCTGCATGAGCAAGCTCCGACACCCGTCGAACGTCGACGAGAGATTGCATCGGGTTGGACGGCGTCTCGAAGAACACTGCCGTGGTAGGCACGGACAGCGCCTCTTCCCACTGCGCGTTGTCCTCACCGTCGACGAAGACGACCTCGACTCCCCAGCGCGGAAGAATCTCGTTGCACACGACGAAGCAGGATCCGAAGAGACTGCGCGCAGCCACCAATCGGTCGCCGTTGGCCAACAGTGCGCCCAACGCCGTGAAGACTGCCGACATTCCGCTGGCAGTCGCAAAGCAGGCTTCTGCACCTTCGATGAGACGCAGACGCTCTTCGAACATCTTGACGGTCGGGTTGCCGTAGCGGGAGTAGACAAAATGATCCACCTCGCCGGTGAAGGCTTGTTCGGCGGCTTCTGCACTCTCGTAGACGAATCCGGAGTTGAGGAACAGCGCTTCGGAAGTCTCCTCGAACCCGGTACGCATCAGTCCGCCGCGAACACCGAGGGTGCCGAGACCGACGTCGTCCGGCAGCGCTCGTTGAAATGCGCCACCCTGGGGAATTCCGCTCACTGCTGCCTCCATGGCAAGCCGATGGCCCGCCAACCTACAAGTCCGCGATGTCCGTCGGCACCCAATGCGCCTTCGAACCCGTCGAGCACGTTGTACGACGGGCCGATGCCCGCCGCAGTCGCAGCTTCCGCCGCACCGATGGAACGTTGTCCGGATCGACACAGGAAAATCACCGGACGCTCCGACCCGGAGGAATCAGCAGTGATGCCGGCTTCCTTCAACTGGTCGACGAAGTTGTCATTGCGCGCGCCGGTCGGGTGGCTCACCCATTCGATCAGTGCAGCCTGCTTGCCGAGGGAGGACACATCGGGGACACCGACGTACTTCCACTCCGCATCGGTCCGCACGTCGACCAGCACGGCGTCGGGGTTTTCGCGGAGCAGCTCCCAGGCTTGCTCCGGCGTCAGATCGCCTGCGTAACTCACGTAGTCCATGTTTTCACAAGACTGCCGTGAGCGCCTGAGCGGGCCGTCAGTTGCAGACGACCCAACGGTTGCCGTCACGGGTCAGGGCCCAGGTCGAGACTCGCTCGCCCGCTCCGCCACCGGTGATCGTCACGTCGGCCCGGGCGCGATCGCCGTTGACCGCGACCCCGTCCACACCCTTCAGCTCGACCGTCCCGTCGACGCCGGCCATAGGACCGTTGCTCGAATTGAAGCTCGCGCAGGTCAGGGTCTTGATCGTCTCCGCGTCATTCCGATTCTCGGCATCGACGTAGTCGGTGACGGAGCGGCTCACGCGGTCCGACTCGGTGACGTTCTCCTCGGCCGGCGAGATCCACGATGCGACGAAGATTCCACCCAGGATCAAGGCGACGATGGCGACAGCCAAGAGGAACGGCCCCGCAGACGCCTTCTTGCCATCGATGTTGTCGGATTCGCGCAGCTCGTCACTCATAACGCCAATAGTCCCCCACAACTTGAAATTGTGGCCCGTCAAGGATCAGGCCCCTACCCCGGATACCCGAGACAACAGGAGAATGGGAGGAAAGAATAGGTTTACCCACAACCGATCGAGTGAGAGTGTGGATCCGTTCGGCCGCAACCGAGGCACTGTGCTTAGGTTCGGCTAAATTGGATACTTGTCGATATGTTGTCCGAACTTCGAAGAAGGTAGCTGTCCTCACGATGACTGACTCCAACCGCCCACTCCGGGTCGCGATCGTCGGCGCCGGCCCCGCCGGCATCTACGCCGCCGACGCCCTCATGAAATCCGACACCGCAGTTTCCGGCCGCGGCGTCAGCATCGACCTCTTCGAGCGCATGCCCGCGCCCTTCGGCCTGATTCGTTACGGCGTCGCGCCTGATCATCCGCGCATCAAGGGCATCATCACCGCCCTGCACAAGGTGCTCGACAAGCCTCAGGTACGCCTGCTCGGCAACATCGACTACGGCACCGACATCACCCTCGACGACCTGCAGTCGTTCTACGACGCGGTCATCTTCTCCACCGGCGCCAACGCCGACCGTGCGCTCGGCATCCCGGGCATCGAACTCGACGGCAGCTACGGCGCGGCCGACTTCGTCTCCTGGTACGACGGCCACCCCGACGTACCGCGTACGTGGCCGCTCGAAGCCGAGAAGGTCGCCGTCCTCGGCGTCGGCAACGTTGCCCTCGACATCGCCCGCGTTCTCGCCAAGACCGGCGACGAACTGCTGCCGACCGAGATCCCCGCCAACGTCTACGAGGGCCTCAAGAACAACAAGGCCGTCGAGGTTCACGTCTTCGGACGCCGCGGCCCGGCCCAGGCCAAGTTCACCCCTCTCGAACTGCGCGAACTCGACCACTCGCCGACCATCGAGGTCATCGTCGACCCCGAGGACATCGACTACGACGAGGGTTCCGAGCAGGCTCGCCGCAACTCCAAGCAGGTCGACATGGTTGCGAATACGCTGCAGGACTGGGCAATTCGCGACGTCGGAGCCCGTCCTCACAAGCTGTTCCTGCACTTCTTCGAATCTCCCACGGAGATCCTCGGTGAAGACGGTAAAGTCGTCGGCCTGCGCACCGAGCGCACTCAGCTCGACGGCACCGGCAACGTCAAGGGCACCGGCACGTACAAGGACTGGGATGTCCAGGCCGTGTACCGCGCCGTCGGTTACCTCTCGCAGAACATCACGCAGTTGCCGTTCGACGACCAGGCCGGCACCGTCCCCAACGACGCCGGACGCGTCGTCGCCGACGACAACGCCGAGGGCGCAGCCCGGTTCATGCCGGCCACCTACGTCACCGGCTGGATCAAGCGCGGCCCCGTCGGCCTCATCGGCCACACCAAGGGTGACGCCAACGAAACCGTCGCGAATCTTCTCGAGGACTCCGTCGACTTCGCGGGCGCCGCGAACCCCGACGAGAACGCCGTCATCGAGTTCCTCGAAGGCAAGCAGGTTCCGTACACGACCTGGCAGGGCTGGTACCGCCTCGACGCGCACGAGCGCAGCCTGGGCGAGCCCGAGGGCCGTGAGCGCATCAAGGTCGTCGAGCGTCACGACATGCTGAAGGCATCCGAGCCCGACCGCGCGAACTGAGTGCGCGGAAGTAACTGAACAGAAGCCCTCCACCGGCCCGACGCGACCCAGGTCACATCGGGCCGGTGGTGTGTGCAGGGACCCAGGGCAACAGGGCAAAATAGACCCCGTGTTTGACGCCCATGTGCATATCATCGACCCGCGCTTCCCGCTGGTCGAGAATCACGGGTACCTGCCTGAGCCCTTCACCGTGGCCGATTACCGGGCCCGGATTGCCTCGCTGAAGGGCCTCAGCGTTGACGGCGGCGCGGTGGTGACCGCGTCGTACCAGGGCAATGACCAGGAATACCTGAAAGCTGCCTTGTCCGAACTCGGCGAAGGCTGGGTGGGCGTCACTGCTTTGCCGCTCGATGCGACGGATGAAGACATCGTTGCCCTGGACGCACTGGGAGTACGTGCCGTCCGGTTCAACCTGCGCCGCGGCGCCACCGACCTGCGTCTGCTCGCCGATCTCGCCAACCGCGCATTCGATCTGGTCGGCTGGCACGCCGAGTTCTACGTCGATGCCACGCTGTTGCTGTCGTTGGAACCGGTCTTCGCCAAATTGCCCGCGGTGAGCATCGACCACTTGGGAATGTCCACCCGCGGACTGCCGTATCTCCTCAACCTCGTCGACCGCGGAGTGCGCGTCAAAGCCACCGGGTTCGGCCGCACCACCATCTCCGACGTCAGCGATGTGCTGCGCCAGATCCACGCGGTCAATCCCGCTGCGCTGATGTTCGGCACCGATCTACCCGGTACACGGGCACGTCGAGCGTTCGAGGTCCACGACCTGGACGTGATCGCCGACGCTGTCGGCGACGACCTGCCCGCGGTCATGTGCGACAACGCCCGCGCCTGGTACCGCTGCGCTCAGGTGAACGCAACGGCTCCCAGCCACAGCCCGGCCGCGATCAGCGCTCCGAACAGTTCCACCAGCATGGACAATCCGACTGCCTTCACCGCGTGAAGCGTCGACGACCAAGCGATGTCGTAACGGCGCAGCCGCGCTAGTTCCGCGAAATACGTTCCGACGATGAATCCGAGGAACAACCCCACGACCGGAATCACGAAGAACCCGATGATGCCGACGACGCCGCCGACCACCACCGACAGGTTGGGCACTCCCCCGGACTTCATCCGCTTGCCCGGCCACGTGTACTTCACGATCCCGGTGACCACCAGTGCCAGCGCGGACAGCGCGAACACCGTCCACGCCGTGGCACCACCGGTCATGATCGCCCACACCAGAATTGCACCGAAAACGAGAAGCGTCCCCGGGAGAATCGGAACGACGACACCGATCAGACCGACCAGGATGACCAGCCCGACGAGGACCTCGGCCGCTGGACTCATCCGACGGGACGCACCTTCGACGCAGCCTCGCGAGCACGGTCGCGTGCAGTAGGCACATCGGCGGCCGTCGACACTGCAACACCCATGCGACGACGCGTGAAGCTCTCCGGCTTGCCGAAGAGCCGCAGGTCCGTCTCGGGAACCGCGAGCGCCTCGGCGACGCCGTCGAATCCGATCCCCTTTGCCTCCACTCCGCCGTAGATCACTGCCGATGCTCCCGGAGACGTGAGCGTCGTGTCGACCGGCAAGCCCAGGATCGCGCGGGCATGCAGTTCGAACTCCGAAAGTCGCTGCGTCCGCAGAGTCACCAATCCGGTGTCGTGCGGCCGTGGGCTCACTTCGGAGAAGAAGACGTCGTCGCCCTTCACGAATAGCTCGACGCCGAAGATGCCTCGCCCGCCCAGAGCCGTGGTCACCTTCTCGGCGACGTCTCGGGCCGAGGCGAGGGCAACCGCGGACATCTGCTGCGGCTGCCACGATTCGATGTAGTCTCCGGCCTCCTGCAGGTGCCCGATCGGTTCGCAGAACGACGTCTCGACCTGACCGCTCTCACCGACGGCTCGAACTGTCAATTGCGTTATCTCGTAATCGAAATCGACAAAGCCTTCGACGATCACCCGGCCGTGATTCACACGACCTCCGGCCATCGCGTAATCCCATGCGGCGTCGAGATCTTCGGCGGATCGAACCGTCGACTGTCCCTTCCCCGACGAGGACATGACTGGCTTGATGACGCACGGGAAACCGATTCGGTCTGTCGCTGCCTGCACTTCGGCAAGCGAGTCCGCGAAAGCGTACGGCGAAGTGGGCAGGCCCAACTCCTCGGCCGCGAGCCGACGGATTCCCTCACGGTTCATCGTGAGCTGGGTGGCTCGGGCGGTCGGAATGACCACCGCACCCCCGCGTTCTTCGACGAGTGCAAGCGCATCCGTCGCGATGGCCTCGATCTCGGGAACCACGAAGTGAGGCTTTTCCAACTCGATGACGGCAAGCAGTGCTTCCGGATCGGTCATGTCGACGGTATGAGCACGATGAGCCACCTGGTGCCCAGGGGCATCGGGATACCGATCCACCGCAATCACTTCGACGCCCAGACGCTGCAGCGCGATGACAACTTCCTTACCCAACTCGCCTGATCCCAACATCATCACGCGGATGGAGTTCTCGGTCAGTGGGGTTCCGAATCGGAGCGGAAGCGTCGGCAGGGGCGAAGGCGTCGAATCAAGCTGCATGGGTGCGACTATATGCCAATCCCGATGCAGGTCAGCGCGGTTATCGGCCGTCCACCACACCTTCGCGGCCAAATCCTCGCCGGATCGTTCGGGGTAGCGCAGGTTTGCGATAGGTGTGGGTGGCAGTGTCCGGCTCGGAATTCCGTTGCGGCACGGTGTCGTTGCCGACGCGGTGCACTTTCACGAGGTTGCGCCCAGCACGCTTGGCGTCGTACAGAGCCTCGTCTGCGACGCTCATGAGGGTCGACAGCGCCGGCGTCGCATGATCGACCCACGCGACGCCGACGCTGACGGTGCTCGTCACATCTGATTCGGCCGAGTACTCGACTTGCGCGCCGCGGACCGCCTCGGCGACATCGATTGCTCGCGCGTAGCTGCAGTCCGGAAGCAGAACGGCGAACTCCTCGCCGCCGAGCCTTCCGATCAGATCGCCGTCCGACAATCGGTCAGCGGCCCGCTCGGCGAAGTTCGCGAGAACGCTGTCACCGGTCATATGTCCATGCGTGTCGTTGATGCTCTTGAAGTGGTCCAGGTCGAGCATCAGCAGGCCGACCGGAGATTGTGTGCGAGTCGCGTCGGCAAGTTCCGCTTCCGCGTGGCCGAGGAACGCACCGCGCGAGAGGACCCCGGTCAGATGGTCGAATTCGACGGCAAGGAAGAGCTCACGCTCGGCAGCACGGCGTTCCTCGGTCGCACAGGCAACCGCTATCGGCCCCAACGCGATCAGGGTGACCGCTATGGATGTGATGACGTCCTCGTTCCACGTCGAGGCGGCTTGATCTCCGATGTCGAGTCGACCGCTACCCGCCATCATGAGTGACCACACCGACCAGACCACTGAAACGAAGGCAGTGCTCGGAACCGAGATGCGAGTGGCACACCAGAGGAGAGCTGGAATCGGCAAGACCAGCGCAATCGGCCCTTCGATACTGAGGGCGATCGGCACGCAGGCTGCAGTGGCGAGTAGCGGAACGCTCAGAGCGGCGACAGTTCTGGCGGTCAGTTTCCTGCGGAACTCGGCAAGACTCGATGGGATGGTGAGAGTGAGAATGAGAGGAAGGACCAGCAGGTACGCCATGACCTCGGTGGCACCCCAGTGGAAAAACGTGTCGGCAAAGGACTGACCGCGTAAGAGCCGGTCCAAGGCGCCGGCCGTGGCCGCGGTACCAGTCGCCGCGACGAACGAAACAAAGACCATCCATACCAGCGACTGCGAATCGACCAATCGGAACGGTGTGCGCTTCAAGTAGTACAGAACGAGAACACCGAGCGTCACTCCGGCGAGGTTGGCCCCGTTCAGCTGCAGGGCAAGCGACAGCGAGTTGCCCGTAATCAGGTCAGCGCAGACGTATCCGACGGCCGCGGCGATCCACGTCCGCCATTCGATCAGGACCGGCCATCTGACCATCATTCCAAGCAGAATGGCGTTGGCGCACCAGAAAGTCGCGAGCAAACCTGGTGGGCGCGTGAGGATGCCGATCAACGATGCCGCAAGTACGACGGCCAGCACTAGGAGAAGGCGCAGAAAGCGACTCGTCCCTACCATGCGTCACCTCGCGGTCGGCTACCTCTGAATTCGGGAGCACCGGACGTCGCGGTGACCGTATGCCGATGTCGTCGAACCATCGTACGCAGGTGCTGCCACTCGCAGTTCTGTGTTCACATGCCAAAACGGCAGCTGCGACCATCTCCGCAAACGCGAGTGCCCTCCGGCCACGACAGTGGACAGAGGGCACCTGCATGCAATCCGATCGGCAGAGCCGAATGGACCTGCCGGAAGGGATGACTACTCGGCGGATCCGCTGGACAGACCCGAGAGTGAACCGGTGGACGAGCCCTCGCCCTTGCCGGACAGCGATTCGGTGGGAACGGACTTGAGGAAAGCTCCGAGCGCGGTGAGCAGGGGTCCGAGGGTGCTGAGTGATCCGAACATAGGAGGTTCTCCTGTATGTGAGGTGATGTGATGTTCCAGCGCCATTCCGGCCGCAGGCGGTGGCCGAGATGGTTCGGGAACTTCTGCCGCACGGATGGCTGAACCGCCCCCCGAACAACATCCCGAGCTGTGATGTAGCGCACTTACTTGGCGCTGCCTGCATTTATAGACCGGCTTTCCACACTTGTCTAGCTACCTAATAGCTATCAATGCGGACTTTCGGTCACACCCTTACGGATAATTGCAGTTCAAAGGGCAAATCCACCCTCTAGAATGTCCCATAATGTGATTTAGCTCACAGTGAAAAGCCGAAAAGTGTGACCCGCAGACAACTGCGAGCCACACTTTCGGACAAACTGGACTTACTTATCGGCCGCCGATCCCGTCCCAGGGGTGAGAGAGCCACCACCGAGTGCCGTGAACAGGTCCTTGAGCACCGGAATGAACGTCTTGACGACGCCGCTGAAGTCTTCGAATGAACCCATGTCGGGCCTCCTTTTGTCGGAATGCAGTTGAGATGAAGTGAGGACCGAGAACTACTCGGCGGCCGAACCGGCCGAACCCGAGCCGTCTGCCGATCCCGCGTTCAACTTGGTCACGAATGCAAGAACACTCTTGAGGAAGGCGTCGAGATTCTGAATCGAGGTCATGCGACCACTCCTGTGTTGTTTCGGAAGATTTCTCGCGGTCGAACGTCAGGAGTTCGAGCTCGCGGTGTCCAGCCCCTGAAGGGTTTTGAGCATGTTGACCAGGGGCAGAAGCTGGAGAATGCCCCAGCCCATACCGTTGGCCTTGAGGAGGTTTCCGAGGGATCCCATATGTGACTCCTTGCATGAATATCTATGACGCGGCGCACGTTTTGTTCGCTCCACGTCTTTGTAGCCAAGCTAAATACGTACGTCCAGTTTGTTTCTGTCCAAGCGAAAACGTGACACATTGGATTAATATGTAAACCTGCAGTTCAGGTGCTGTGACCTGAATCCAATCTCGAATTCGAGTGTGTTCGAGATCACAGTCAATTAGGACAAAAGGATGCAATCGTCAGAGTCGGTGCCAACCTCGACCGCGATCTGTCATACCGTGTGCGTGTGATCAATCGCGAACGAGCGGCAACCGAGGCAACTCACCGGGAACCGTCGTGCTAGCAAAACTCCTCAAGACGTACCTGCCGCCGTACCGCTGGTTGCTTGCCGGGGTCCTCGCACTGCAACTCTTCGGGGCCATCGCGTCGTTGGTCCTCCCCACACTCAACGCGCGGATCATCGACGACGGCGTCGCCCGAGGCGACACCGGATTCATCATGTCCACCGGCGGGATCATGCTCCTGGTCTCGCTTGCGTCGATCATCGCGTCGGTCGCATCGACCTATCTGGCTGCAAAATCGTCGATGGGCTTCGGCCACGACGTTCGAGGCGCCTTTTACAAGGCAGTCGGCAGTTTCTCGGATCGCGAATTCAACAGTTTCGGTGCGCCGACGCTGATCACACGCAACACCAACGACGTCCTGCAGATCCAGGCCCTGGTCATGCTGACGTCCTCGATGCTTGTCAGCGCCCCACTTATGTGCATCGGCGGCATCATCATGGCTCTGCGCGAGAACCTGCAGATGTCCTGGCTCCTGACGATTTCGGTACCACTGCTCGGCATCACCGTCTCGGTCGTGGTGGCCAAGCTGATCCCGCATTTCCGGACGATGCAGACGCGGATCGACAACATCAATCGATCACTGCGCGAACAGCTCACCGGTATGCGTGTCATTCGCGCCTTCGTTCGCGAACCCGACGAGACGATCCGCTTCGACAAGGCCAACAAGGAACTGACCGACACTTCGCTCCTCATCGGCCGGTACCAGGCGGTTCTGCTGCCCACCGTCATGTTGATCGCCAACCTGTCGAGCGTGGCGGTCCTGTGGTTCGGCGCGCATCTGGTCGACACCGGGGACATGCAGATCGGACAGATCAGCGCCTTCCTCGCCTACGTCATGCAGATCCTGATGTCGGTGGTCATGGCGACCATGTTGGCCGTCGTGATCCCCCGCGCCGCCGTGTGCGCCGACCGCATCACCGAAGTACTCGACACCGAGGCGACCGTGCCCGCGCCGGCCCAGCCCCTTCGCCCGACCAGCCCATACGGCGTGGTCGAGTTCGGTGGAGCCGGATTCACGTATCCGGGAGCAGAAACGCCGGTTCTGTCGAATGTTTCGATGCGATGCATGCCAGGCACGGTCACCGCGATCGTGGGCAGTACGGGCAGTGGCAAATCGACCCTCGTCTCACTCATCCCCCGGCTCTTCGACGTCACAGCCGGCGCCGTCCTGGTCGACGGCTTGGACGTCCGTGGCTGGGATCAGGACGAACTCTTCGCCAACTTCGGATACGTGCCCCAGAAGGCCTATCTGTTCGCCGGCACGATCGCGAGCAATATCCGCTACGGAAACCCGACCGCCACCGACGACGACATCTGGGCAGCCCTCACCATCGCCCAGGCAGACGACTTCGTCCGGGAGCTGTCCGACGGTCTCGAGTCACCGATCGCCCAGGGCGGCGGCAATCTCTCGGGCGGACAAAAACAACGTCTCGCCATCGCCAGAGCGGTGGTCCGCAGACCCCGGATCTTCGTCTTCGACGATTCGTTCTCCGCTCTCGACATGCATACGGACGCCGCGGTCCGACGCGAACTCCGGACGGTTTCGACTCATTCGACGGTCATCATCGTGGCTCAGCGCGTCGCATCCATCATCGATGCCGACCAGATCATGGTCCTCGAAGACGGTGCGCCGGTCGGCCTCGGCGACCATCAGTTCCTTCTGGCCAACTGTCCGACGTACCAAGAGATCGTGGCTTCCCAGATTCCCGCGGAGATGAGCGCATGACCAGCCCGCAGGACCCGACATGGGGCGGCCCCAACAGCCAGTACTTCGACGATGCCCCGACGGTGGTGTTCGCCAAGATCCCGAGCGAACCTGAATCCGCGGACGGGGATGCGAAGTCGAGTAACCCCGAGACCCCCGACAAAGAGCCGAAGCCCGCGCTGACCGCGACTGACACCAAACCTCGCCACTTCAAGGCGACGATGAAGCGGCTTCTCTCGCTTCTGCAGCCGCACAAGTTTGCGGTCTTCTGTGTCGTCGTTGCGACGATCGCCAGCATCGCGCTGTCGGTCGCAGTGCCGAAAATCCTCGGTCACGCGACAGACCTCATCTTCGCCGGGTTCATCGGCAAGAGCCTGCCCGCCGGACTGACCCGCGAGCAGGCCGCAGACGCCATCCGGGCATCAGGGAATTCGACGTTCGCCGATCTTGTCGCCAACTCGACCGACGTCGTTCCCGGTGTGGGTCTGAACTTCGACGCCATCGGCAAGGTCGTCATGCTCGCGATCGGCGTGTACTTGCTCTCGTCGCTGCTTGCCTGGTTGGAAGCATTCCTCCTCAACATCATCGTCCAGAAGACCATCTACAACCTGCGTGCCTCGGTGGAGGCGAAGCTTCACCGTCTCCCCCTTCCGTATTTCGACAAGACACCGCGCGGCGAGATCCTCAGCCGCGTCACCAACGACATCGACAACATCTCGTCGACGCTGTCGTCGACGTTGACCTCGCTCCTGACGTCGGTGCTCACCGTCCTCGGCGTCCTGACGATGATGTTCGTCATCTCTCCGATGCTCGCCCTGATCGCACTGATCGCGGTGCCGGTATCGGTGCTCCTCGTTGCCAGGGTCGCCAAGCGAGCACAGGTGTTGTACAAGGCTCAGTGGACCGAGACGGGCAAGATCAACGCGCAGATCGAGGAGAACTACAGCGGTCGCGACCTGGTACGCGTGTACGGGCATCAGGCCGAAGCCGAGCGTGAATTCGCCGAGCAGAACAAGAAGCTCCTCGACGCGTCCTTCGGCGCACAGTTCCTCTCCAGCCTGATCATGCCGGTCATGAACTTCGTCGGAAACATCACCTACGTGCTGCTCGCTGTGGTCGGCGCTCTCAAGGTCGCCAGCGGCAACATGTCACTCGGTGACGTTCAGGCCTTCATCGTCTATTCGCGCCAGTTCAGCCAGCCACTGACGCAGATCGCGTCCATGTCGACGAGCCTGCAGTCCGGAGCCGCGTCGGCGGAGCGGGTCTTCGAGCTTCTCGACGAACCCGAGCAGTCGCCCGACATCGACGTGCCGCTTCTCCCCGAGCCCGCCGGACGTCATCGCAACGTCGGTCACATCGAGTTCGAGAACGTCTCGTTCCGGTACGAGCCGGACAAGCCGTTGATCGAGAACGTGTACCTCACGGCCCGGCCCGGTCAGATGGTCGCCATCGTCGGGCCCACCGGTGCCGGCAAGACCACCTTGGTCAACCTGCTCATGCGCTTCTACGAAGTCGACTCCGGCCGAATCACTCTCGACGACGTCGACATCTCGCAGATGCGCCGCTCCGACTTGCGCAAGCACGTCGGCATGGTTCTGCAGGACACCTGGCTCTTCGGCGGCACGATCCGCGACAACATCGCATACGGCCGACTCGACGCCAGCGAATACGAGATTCACGAAGCCGCACGCGCTGCCTTCGTCGACCGCTTCATCCACACCCTCCCGGACGGGTACGACACCGTGCTGGACGAGGAGGCGTCGAACATCAGCTCCGGCGAGAAGCAGCTCATCACGATCGCTCGTGCATTCCTGTCGGAGCCGTCGCTGCTGATTCTCGACGAGGCGACGAGCTCGGTCGACACACGTACGGAACAGCTTGTGCAGCAAGCAATGTCCGCGTTGCGCGTCGGGCGGACCAGCTTCATCATCGCGCACCGGCTCTCCACCATCCGTAACGCCGATCTGATCGTCGTGATGGAGGCGGGCAAGATCGTCGAGCAGGGCACACACGACGAACTCATCGCAGCGGCGGGCGCGTACTTCCGTCTCTACAACGCTCAGTTCGAGGGTGCCGCCGTCTAGTGATCGGCGCCTCCCTCGGTGGACACAGTGCCCCGGAGCACACCTGATCGATTCGACACGTTACCGTCGGGTCAGAAGTGTTGTCACCGTCTGAATTGGGAGTGCGTGTGTCTGCAGAAGCTGTGGAGAAGAAGGGCCCGCTCGCGGGCATTCGGATCGTGGAATTCGCTGGATTGGGACCGGGCCCGCACGCCGCGACACTGTTGGCGGACATGGGCGCCGACATCGTCATCGTGCAGCGGGCAGGGCAGATTCCGCAGGACTCGAACGCAACCGACCAGATCAAGCGCGGCCGCCGCATCGTCGAGGCCAACCTGAAGGACCCGGCCGACGTCGCGAAAGTGCTCGATCTCCTGGGCCGCGCCGACGTCCTCATCGAGGGTTTCCGTCCCGGCGTCATGGAACGCATGGGACTCGGACCCGACGTGGTCTCGGAGCGCAATCCGCGCCTCGTCTACGCCCGTATGACGGGCTGGGGACAGGAAGGACCGCTCGCCAACGCCGCCGGTCACGACATCAATTACATCTCACTGACCGGTGTCCTCAACGCCATCGGACGCAAGGGTGAACGTCCCGTCCCGCCGCTCAACATGGTCGGCGATTTCGGCGGCGGTTCCATGTTCCTGATCTTCGGCATTCTGTCGGCTCTCGTCGAGCGCTCGACGTCCGGTAAGGGCCAGGTCGTCGACGCGGCAATGGTCGACGGAACCCTCGCGCTCTCCCACATGATGTGGGCATTCCGCGGTCGCGGCGTCTGGTCCGACGAGCGCGGCGTCAATCTCCTCGACACCGGCGCTCCGTTCTACGACACCTACGAGACCTCCGACGGCAAGTACATGGCCGTCGGATCCATCGAACCGCAGTTCTACGCATTGCTGCTCGAGGGCCTCGAACTCGATCCCGCGACGCTCCCTCACCAGATGGACACGTCCAAGTGGGACGACATGAAGAAGCTCTTCACCGAAAAGTTCCTGTCCAAGACTCGCGACGAGTGGGCCAAGATCTTCCTCGGCACCGACGCCTGCGTCTCCCCTGTCCTGACTTTCGCCGAGGCTCCGTCCAACGAACACATCGCGGCTCGCGGTTCGCTCATCGAACTGGACGGCGTCACCCAGCATGCTCCCGCACCGCGCTTCTCGCGCACGCCCACCACAACGCCTGCTGCGCCGGCGCGTGAGGCGACGGATATCGATACGGTCTGGACCTAGGGCCTTCGGCCCCGTGCGCCTTTTTGGTAGTTACTGCAACCAAAAAGGCGCACGGGGCGTCAGCCCAACCTGTAGAACCTGAACATCTCGTGCTCGATCGGCAGCACGTCCACCCGCTCGAAACCTGCCGCTTTGGCATAGCTTTCGAGTGTCGAGTGCCTCATCACCGTCCCGGTGGCAATGCTTCCCGGATGCGAAAGACTGTCCGGTAAGCAGCAGGTCATCGAAAATCCGTACAGCAATTGCTCGATCGGACCCGCCTCGGGATCGAACTCATCCGCCGTTCGTTCGTCCATCACGATCACCGGAGCGCCCGGCTGGGCAATCGCCCGAGCCGTGGACAGAAAGCCCACCGGATCCGGAACGTCGTGAAGGCACTCGAAAGCGAAGACGGCGTCGTAGGTCCCGGCATCGGCTCGCCCGGCCTCAGGAGCCTGTCCGGCGACGTCGACCAACGAGAAATGCACGCGGTCGTCCACCCCCCGATCATGAGCGTTACGACGGGCAGCGTTCACCGACGCCGCGTCGACGTCGAAGCCGTGCACTTCGATCTTCGGGTATCCGAGGGCGAGCGCGATCGACGACCAGCCCTCCCCCATCCCGAGATCAGCGACCTGCCCGCCGTCCGAAAGTGTGGCGTGCAGGTCGGTGACTACCGGCAGAAACTGCTGACAGAGCTGATGGAGATACATCGGCCGATTCAGTAGCGCCTGACCCTCGCGAGCATCGGGGCCCATCGATTCCCACGTGACTCCCCCACCGTGACGATAAGCGTCGAGTAGACGTGGCATCGACGACGTCGTCGCGACGAACAGCCTCGCCAGCGGCGCCAGGAAAAGCAGGTTCTCGTCGTCGACCAGAACATCGGCGTGGGCCTGCGGCAGGCTGTACCGGCGATCGGCATCCGAATTGACGTCCACATAACCGGCGACGGCCTGCTGCTCGAGCCACTCCCGCGCATATCTTTCGACGGTCCCTGTCCGGTCCGCCAGCTCCGTCGACGTGAGCGGGCCGTGATCGCTCAGCGCGCGGTACCAGCCCAACCGGTCGCCCAGATACACGGACTGCAGCTCCGATGCCCCGAGCGTGGCCGCGAACAATCGTTCTGCGAGCGCTTCCGCCGCACTGGTTCCCGCTGCGCCTGTACCGTCTACCGCCGTCATGCCCTACCTCCTGGTTTCACACCACTTTCAGGGTGTGTACCCAGTTCTCAGACGACGACCATTCGTTGGTCTGCCGTGTCGCGATCCGTCGCGAGAGTGTCGTACGCAGCGGCGATGGACGCAACGCCGCGAATGAGGTCCTCGGGAGAACGTGCGTACGGCACGCGGATGAATCGTTCGAACGCACCTTCTACGCCGAAACGGGGGCCGGCGGCAAGGAGTACGCCGAAGTTGGGTGCCACCGCCGCCAACGCCGTCGAGACGGGCGCGGACATTCGCATCCAGACCGACATTCCGCCGGAACCGATGGTGGGACGCCAGTCCGGCAGATGCTCGGCCACCGCACCGAGGAGTACCGCACGCTGTTCTCGCAGAACTTCGCGACGCTGTTCGAGCAACGAGCGGTCGTCGGCGAGCAAGTAGGCGGCTGCCAACTGATCCATGACGGGAGTACCGAGGTCGACCGCGGCACGCGCCCCCACCAACTGGGTGATGAGCGCGGCATCGGCGCGAATCCAACCGACACGTAGCCCGCCCCACAGCGACTTCGCGGTCGAACCGAGCGTCACCACTTCGGTTTTCGCTGCGCCTCGCCCATGTGAGGCGACCGGCGCCGGCGGTGGTGCGTCGAGCCACAGATCCACCATCGTCTCGTCGACGACCAGAGTCATTCGCGTTTCGTGCGCAATCTTCGCAAGCTCGGCGCGGCCGGAAGAGTCCATGCAGAGGCCGGTCGGGTTGTGAAAGTCGGGGATCAGGTATGCCATTCTGGCAGCGGTTTGCCTTGCTGCACTACGAATCCCGTCGAGATCCCAGGCTCCGGCTGCTGCGAACTCCGGTCGGACCGGAACCGGTACGGGCCGAGCGCCGTTTCGCCGAATCGCTTCCAGCGCATTGGGGTACGTCGGATGATCGACCAGCACTCGCTCGCCGGGTGAGGTGAGCACCGACAGCAACAATCGAAGCGCGTGCTGCGCACCCGAGGTCACCATGATCTGTTCGGCGGTGGTGGGAAGACCCCGCGCCGTGTAGCGCTGCGCGATCACGTCACGCAAGTCGGCGATCCCGACCGGTTCCATCCCGTGCGTGGGCAGGAAGTTCGGAAGTTCCTGCAGCGCAGACGCATACGCCAGTTCGACCTGAGCGGCGGGAGCTGCCATCGCCGCGTAACTGAGGTCGACGACGGGTCCACTCGGCCCGGGTTGATGGGAGCGGAACATCAACCCGTTCGGCCGCGCGCCGGCAGGCAATGCCACGGTGCTTCGCGAACCCTGCCTGCTGATCAGGTACCCCTCGTCTCGCAGCACCGAGTACGACGACGTGATCGTGGTTCGACTGAGTTCGAGTACCGCCGCAAGTTCACGCTCACTCGGCAGTGCGACTCCCAGCGGAACGCGACCGTCGTGCACGAGCAGGCGGATACCGTCGGCAAGCGCACGGTACGCGGGCCTGCGTCCGGACTCTTCCTGCCAGGACCCCAGATCGCGCGCAAGCGAACGGGCACCGAGAACTCGAGTCATCATGCAGTCCAGTATCGACAACTTGGCTATGTAACTCAATACCAGTCGAGTTGATCATATGTCCATGACTACCTTCGCAACCCTGATTGGCATCGGACTCTTCGTGGCACTCGTCTACTTCTTCGCGCCCGCTGAAGGTGAAGGTACATACATTCGGTTGGAGCAGTTTCGCCTGGCAGCACCCCTCGGCGGCATCTTCCACGACAAGACTTCAGACCGCGAGAACGACGCTGTCAGACCCCCGTGCGATTGTGATCAGGGGGAAGAATTCACTGATCTCAGTCCAGTTGCGTAAAACTGGACTCTTTTCGCACTCAGAAAGTCTCCAGAGAGGGTTTCTATGCCGGCTTCCAAAAAAATTCTCTATATCGATCTCGACAACACATTGGTCAACTTCCAGTCGGGCATCGATCGCCTGACCGACAGCGTCCGAGAGAAGTACAAGAACGACCTCGACGAAGCGCCGCACATCTTCTCTCGCATGGATCCTCTCGACGGCGCTATCGACGCCTACCACCAACTGGCACAGCAGTTCGACACCTACATCCTCTCGACAGCGCCGTGGAAGAACGCCACAGCCTGGCACGACAAGGTTCTGTGGGTACAAGAGCATCTCGGAATGGAGGAAGGCAGCGTCGCGTACAAACGTCTGATCCTCTCGCACCACAAACACCTCAATCGGGGCGACTACCTCGTCGACGACCGCGGAGCAAACGGAGCAGATCGATTCGAGGGCGAGTGGATCAAGTTCGGCAGCACCAAGTTTCCCGACTGGATGACCGTCACCGCGCACTTGTCGAAGCTGGCTTGAAACACGAAATCCCCGCTCATGCTTGCATGAGCGGGGATTTCGAGGGAACGAACTAGCGGACGATCTCGCGCCGGACGATCGTCTCGTCGCGGCCGGGGCCGACACCGATGCAGGAGATGAACGCACCCGAAAGCTCTTCGAGCCTAAGCACGTAGTTCTGCGCATTCTGCGGCAGTTCCTCGAAGGTGCGAGCCTCCGAGATGTCTTCCCACCAGCCGGGCATCTCTTCGTAGATGGGCTTGGCGTGGTGAATGTCGCTCTGTGACATCGGCATTTCGTCGTGGCGGACACCGTCCACCTCGTACGCGACACAGATCGGCACGGTGTCGAGGCTGCTCAGCACGTCCAGCTTGGTGAGGAAGTAGTCGGTGATGCCGTTGACGCGCGTCGCGTAACGCGCGATGACAGCGTCGAACCATCCCGTACGACGAGCGCGTCCGGTGGTGACACCGACCTCGCCGCCCTGCTTCGCCAGGTATGCGCCATGATCGTCGAACAGCTCCGTCGGGAACGGACCGGAACCGACACGCGTCGTGTACGCCTTCAGGATGCCGAGCACTGTGGTGATCTTGGTGGGACCGATTCCCGAACCGACCGCCGCACCACCCGAAGTGGGGTTGGACGAGGTCACGTACGGGTACGTGCCGTGGTCGACGTCCAGCAGAGTGCCCTGCGAACCTTCGAGCAGAACGGTCTCGCCGCGCTCGAGGGCGAGGTTGAGTTCCAGGCGCGTGTCCGAGATGCGGTGCTTGAAACCCTCGGCCTGCGTCAGTACTTCTTCGACGACCTGCTGCGGGTCGAGTGCCTTGCGGTTGTAGATCTTGACCAGCACCTGGTTCTTGAATTCGAGTGCTGCTTCGACCTTCTGGGTCAGGATCTTCTCGTCAAGGACGTCCGCGGCACGAACACCGACACGGGCGATCTTGTCCTGGTAGCACGGGCCGATACCGCGGCCGGTCGTGCCGATCTTCTTCGCTCCCAGGAAGCGTTCGGTGACCTTGTCGATGGCCACGTGGTACGGCATGATCAGGTGCGCATCAGCAGAAAGCAGCAGGCGGGACGTGTCCACGCCGCGCTCTTCCAGGCCTGCCAATTCGGTCAACAACACACCCGGGTCGACGACGACACCGTTACCGATGACGTTGTTGACGGCGGGGGTGAGGATTCCGGACGGGATGAGGTGCAGTGCGAACTTGTCACCGTTCGGCAGAACCACGGTGTGTCCGGCGTTGTTACCGCCCTGGTATCGCACGACCCACTGAAGCTGCTCGCCCAGTAGATCTGTAGCTTTGCCCTTACCTTCGTCGCCCCACTGGGCGCCGATCAGGACGATTGCCGGCATGACGTTGTCTCCTACGGTCGACGTGCAGCAGTTGTCCCGCCGCATTGGTACTGCCTGGCTTCCGCGCACATGATGCAGCGCCGAACTGTTGCAGTGACCGAAGGAGCAGTCTAGCCCAGAGCACCAGACCAGACCTGACGGTCCAGAATTTGGCCGGTGACCATCACGATTGCGAGTCGACACAGACACTCGCACTAAGATCGTCGGCAGTGATTCGGACGGCCATTTCGGGGAAGGGTGGCGAGGTCCCACTACCCGAGAAGAAGTCTTGATCGAGCTAGGAGTGGCTTTGACCCCTGTGGTGCTCAAATGTGGCGATTCGCCGGTTCCACTCCCCCTGGGTGAACTCACGTCGTTCACTGTCCCTGAACTTCCGGAGAAGCAAGACTTCGACGAGGCACTGTCCCAACTGCAGGTCGTGACGGAGCCTCGCTTGATCGTCGTGGGTAACGACGGCGCGTTTGCCGCGGCATTGACGCGGTTGATGCGATTGGAGCGACTCAACGTCGAACTCGCCTACGTCACCGAGAACAGGTCCGACGCAACCGACGCGTACAAACTCGCGACCGGTGCACGAGCTGCGCGCACGGCCTTGAAAGGCACAGTCCACACCGTGCCGCTCATTCGCGACGACGCTGGAATCGCGCTGGTAGGCGCAGCAACTGTCACGGGTCCGGCGGATGCAGACGAACTGATCGGCGAGGCCTACGTCGACGACAACAAGCTGTTCTCCGGCACAGTCCCCGGCATCCGGATAGTGCCGAGCCCGAAGCTCCCCGGGATCAAGGCATCAGTCGACCGCAAGAGCCGCTGGAGCGGGCGACGCTGGCTGGAAGGCCGAGCCATTCAACTGGGCTCGCCGGCAGCGCGACTGGTACGCGACGGGGTGGCCAACCCACGCGATCTGAAGCGTTCGACCTTCTACCGGCACGACAAGACTTGGTTGTTGGTCAGGTGAGAACCGGAGCAGCACGGTCGGCGGTTCGGCCGAGCCCTGTCTTCCTCGGCGTCGTTGCGATCACTGTCATCGCCGGAATCGTCGCTTGGAACTCGACGTGGGGTTCCATCGCGGGCCGCGCGGGTGTTTTTGTCCTCGTGGTTGCCGGCTGGGTGGTCACGCTCTGCTTGCACGAATTCGCGCATGCCTATCTGGCGTGGCGTCATGGAGACACCGACGTCGAGGCTCGTGGCTACCTGACGCTCAACCCGCTCAAGTACAGCCATCCGATGCTCTCGATCGGTCTGCCGGTGCTGTTCATCGCATTGGGCGGCATCGGGCTTCCCGGCGGCGCCGTGTACCTGCGCACCGGGATGTTCCCGCCCAAGGTGCAGGCCCGAATATCGCTCGCCGGTCCGTTCACGAATGCCGTCGCCGCCGTGATCCTCCTTGTCGTCATACGTACGTACGGCTCATCGGCCGAGCATCTGACGTTCTGGGCAGGCCTCAGTTTCCTGGCCTTCTTGCAGGTCATGGCAACAGTTTTGAACCTGCTCCCAGTCCCGGGTCTGGACGGTTACAACGCACTGGAGCCCTACCTCGCACCCAACACACGGCACCAACTCGACCAGTTCAAGCCGTACGGACTGCTCCTGCTGGTTGCGCTCCTGTTCGTCCCACAGATCAATGTCGTCTTCTTCGACGCGATCTACTGGATCTTCGAATTGAGCGGTGTGTCCGACTACTACGCCATGCTCGGTAACGCCCTCATGCGTTTTTGGACGTGATCGAGTGCGCTGGAGGAGACTCGTGAGAGTCTGACATTTCAGACATTCATTCTTCTTCAGGGGAGCATCGATGATTGCGACGTCATTTCAGTCCGGCGGAGTGGAGTACACCCTCACGCGGGCCGAGATTCGACACGTGGAGGCACTGATCGACTTGCTCGCCGACGACCCGATCGGCAGCACCCGGGAGACGACCAACCCCGAAGCCCGAACGATCTACGAGGACGCGTTCAAGCGAATCGACGAGGATCCGGCTCAACTTCTCGTCACCGTTCTGGTCGGCGACGCGGTAATCGGCACAATGCAATTGACCTTCATTCCGGGTATGAGCCGGATGGGTGCCACGCGACTGCAGATCGAAGCAGTTCGCGTCCACGAGGACTACCGAAGTAAAGGCATCGGCAGTTCGATGATCCGATGGGCCTGCGAAGAAGGTGCCCGGCGCGGCGCGTTCCTGGCGCAGCTCACTTCGGATCAAACTCGCAAGGAAGCTCACGACTTCTACGAGCGACTCGGATTTGTGGCCTCCCATGTCGGGTTCAAGAAATCACTGAGCTGACGCCTTGCCACAAAACTCCCAAACGCGAGCTCGAGCACCGGGGCGTAGAGGTGCCCCGGTGCTCACGTCTTCAGTTGTCGCGGTTCACGCCGCTGTGGGTGGGCTGTTCCCGCCGATCGGCTGTTGATACGGATCGATCGACATCGGTGGATAGAACACCGATTTCCGATCCGGTCCGATCTCCACCCGCCACTCCGTGTGGTGCAGCGTCCGATGGTGATGACCGCACAACAGAATCAGATTGTCGAGATCCGTTGGGCCACCATCACTCCAGTGAACAATATGATGGGCATCGCACCACCCCGACGGAGTCCCGCACCCCGGAAACGCACACCCACCATCACGAACCGCAAGAGCCCGCCGCTGCGGCACCGTCGCCGTTCGCGCTTCCTTACCGCAGTCGAGCGGAACACCACTCTCGTCCAACAAGATCCGGGTGACCGTGCAGTCGCACGCCAACATCCGGGCCGTGTCGATACTGATCGGGCCCACCCAATCCGTCCACGCGAACCCCAACTCCTCCGTGGACGGCAAGAGGTCCTTCAACGCCTTGAGGTCCGTCATGTCTTTCGCGGACGCGGTCACCGTGATGTGCGGTTTCACCCCGCCCTCGATCGGACCCAACCCCGCCCGCTCATACCGCCGCAACAACTCGCAAAAGCCGTCCGCCCGCCGTAGCGCCGGAGTGCGGGTGTCTTTGACGCCGTCTTTCTCCGGCGTCGGCGCCGACAGACTCGACAACAACGTGATCAACCGTGCCCCGTTCACAGCATCCAAGTCACCCTTCACCGACACCCGCCCGTACAAACCTTTCGAGGCATAGAACTCGTTACGCTCCGAATCCTCGCCGACCGGAACGCCGTCCTCACGCTTGCCGTACTGCTTCTCGATCCGCCGGATCGCCGCCCGCACCGCATCACAATCCGCAATGTTCTTCGACGCCAACGACAACAAAATCCCGCGAGCCTTGTCCACATCCGCCGGCGTCATGTTCTTCGGCGGATGCTGACAAAACGACGCCACCTGACGGGCTTTCAACGCATCCACGTCACCGCGGTGAAACGCATCGCCCACCACGGGTTCGAGCATCAACAACCGCGCCAACCCGACCAGCAGACTGCACTCACCGATCTTCAAATTCGTCGAACCATGCAACCACTGCGCGATCGCCCGAAAACCCTTCCCGCCGAGAACCTCACGGGAAAACATCTCCACGATCAGCAACACCATCCGCGACTGCAACTCGTGCCGGACACGCACCAGATCCAGAACCTCACCCTTGAGGCCCTCACCATCCAACTGCCACGCATCCCGACTGTCCATGCTCAAAGTTTAATCGAACATACTTTCGATAGCCAGAGACAAACCGGACAACTTCAAGAAGACCTACACTCGAGAGCTGTTGAGATGCATCGCTATTCGCGCAACCGCCGACGCGATTCGTTGACAGAGACTCGCAACTCCCCCAAAGGCACTTCACGACCCGACTCACTGCGCACCTCAACGCGAACGCGCTCACCAGTAGCGTCGTCGGCCACCTCCAACGGTCCACCTTTTCCGCCGTGCAGATACTTGTCGCCCCACTGCATCAGCGCGAGAACCGCCGGCAGCAGGTCACGGCCCTTCTCGGTGAGCACATACTCGTGCCGCGTCCGCTTTCCAGGCTCCTTGTACGGCACACGCTCGAACAGTCCCGCCTCAGTGAGTTCTTTCAGCCTCGCCGACGCAACCGCCTCGGTGATGCCGACTCGCGACGCGAAGTCGTCGAAACGCGTTGTGCCGTAATAGGCCTCTCGCAGAATGAGCATCGCGGATCGAGTGCCGACCACTTCCATGGCCCGCCCGATCGAACAGTGCGTGGCCCGCCAGGCGTCGCGATCTTCGAGCACTCCGGTCAGTCGTACAGCGTCCATGCAATTCACCATACCCCCTGGCTTGCCATAACCATAGCCAGAGTCTAGATTGCTGACTATGGAACTTCATAGCCAGCCGGTGCGGATCGGACCCCTGCTCGCGATACTGTCGGGGGCGCCGTTTGTCGCCGGCCTCGATCTTTTTGTGGTCAACGTGGCCTTCGGCGACATCGCCAAGAGCTACCCGGGTCACTCGCTCGGCGAGTTCAGTTGGATCCTCAACAGCTACGCGATCGTCTACGCCGCACTGTTGATACCCCTCGGACGCTGGGCGGACAGGATCGGGCACAAGCGCGCCTTCATCGCCGGCCTCGCATTGTTCACCCTCGCCAGCGCCGCCTGTGCCTTCAGCCCGTCCTTGTGGGCACTGGTGGCCTTCCGTATCGTCCAGGCAGTCGGCGCCGCAGCGCTCACCCCGGCCAGCCTCGGGCTTCTGATCAATGCGCTTCCCGTCGCGAAACGTCAATCCGGCGTTCGCATCTGGGCAGCCGCCGGCGCTGCAGCAGCTGCATTCGGCCCTGTCGTGGGCGGCATCCTCGTAGAGGCCTCGTGGCGCTGGGTCTTCCTGATCAATGTTCCAGTGGGCATCGTGTTGCTCTACTTCGCAGTCCGACTCGTACCGGATACAACACACAAGGACCCCGATGCCGGTATCGACTTCGTCGGCGCTGCCCTCCTCACCGTCGGAATCGGCTCTCTCGCCCTGGCACTCGTCCAGGGTCCGGACTGGGGATGGACCGACAATCGCGTTCTGATCGCCTTCGCCGTGGCCGCCGTGACACTACTCTCGTTCTGGTGGAGCAACTCTCGTCACCGGACTCCGTTGATTGCTCCGGATCTTCTGAAGATCCGCTCGTTTGCCTGGTCCAACGTCACCGCCATCCTGTTCAGCGCAGCATTCGCCGCGGGTCTTCTCTCGAACATCCTGTGGCTCCAGGAAGCCTGGGGATACTCCGCTCTGCGAACCGGTTTCGCCGTCTCACCGGGTCCGCTTCTCGTTCCGCTGTTCGCCATCGCCGGCGGATCGCTGACGCGCAGGTACTCGGCGGGACGCGTCGCCGCACTCGGCAGCCTTCTGTGGGCAGTCGGAACCGTACTCGTTCTCGTCTCGGTTGATACGACGCCCAACTACGCGACCGGACTCCTACCAGGCTGGATCATCGCCGGGATCGGTGTCGGTCTTGCCCTGCCGACCATTCTGTCGCAGGCCACGGCGGATCTGGCACCTGCCAGATCGGCCACCGGTAGCGCAATCGTCAGCATGAGCCGACAGATCGGAACCGTTCTCGGCGTGAGCGTTCTGATCGCGGTTCTCGGCTCTGCTGTCGACTACGACACCTTCCGCCAGGCCTGGTGGGTGATCTTTGCCGTCGCGCTTGTGTCTGCCCTGGCATCACTGGAAATGACGCCTGCGACCACACCCACCCCGGTTGTCCCTGTTGAATCCGCCATCCCTGAAAGGAATTTGTCATGAGAGACGCAGTTATCGTCGAAGCCGTTCGCACTCCGATCGGCAAGGGAAAGGCGAACGGCGCCCTGCACGGCATCAACGCCGTCGACCTCCTCGCCCACAGCCTCAAGGCGGTAGTCGAACGCACTGGAATCGATGCAGCATTGATCGACGACGTCATCGGTGGAGCGGTAAGCCAAGTCGGTGAACAGAGCCAGAATGTCACTCGCACTGCCCTTCTCGCCGCAGGCTACCCTGAGTCGGTACCGGGAACCACCGTCGACCGACAGTGTGGAAGTAGCCAACAAGCAGTTCATTTTGCCGCTCAGGGCGTCATTGCCGGTGCGTACGACATCGTTGTCGCTGCCGGAGTCGAGTCGATGAGCCGAGTCCCTATGGGCTCGAGCAGCATCGGGCGCGAATCACTCGGCGTGGGTTTCGAAGAGCGCTATCCGGACGGTCTGGTACCGCAGGGCATCAGCGCCGAATTGATCGCTGCCAAGTGGGGACTGAGCCGCACCCAACTCGACGAGTTCTCGGCGTCGAGCCATCGGAAAGCCGCGCTGGCAACCGAGAGTGGTTACTTCACCAAGGAACTCGCCACGCTCCCGCAGCTGTCGGTCGACGAGGCCATCCGCCCCGGCACCACGGTCGAGACCCTGGCCGGCCTACGGACCGCCTTCGAATCCGACTACTACGCACAGCGATTCCCACAGATCGACTGGTCCATCACCGCGGGCAACAGCAGCCCGCTTTCGGACGGCAGTTCGGCGGTGATGATCACGACCAGTGAGATCGCCGCGAAACTCGGCCTCACCCCGAAGGCACGATTGCACAGCTTCGCAGTTGCCGGCGACGATCCGCTCTACATGCTCACCGCGGTCATCCCGGCTACGCAGAAGGTCCTGGCCCGTGCGGGATTGACGGTCTCGGACATAGATCTGTTCGAGGTCAACGAGGCCTTTGCCCCCGTCGTCCTCTCGTGGGCAGCGGACACCGGCGTCGACCTGTCCAAGGTCAACGTCCACGGCGGCGCCATCGCGCTCGGCCACCCACTGGGCGGCAGCGGAACGCGGATCATGACCACCCTGGTCAACGCGATGGAGCAGCGCGGCGCGCGCTACGGACTCCAGACCATGTGTGAGGCAGGTGGGTTGGCCAACGCGACCATCCTGGAGCGCCTGGGCTGAGCAATCCCCGATGGACGGCATTCCGACATCAGTGACCGAGTGCCGTCCATTCGGGATCCGGCTTGCGCGCAACGACCCGAAACACGATTCCGCCCCGGCCGCTGCGCTGCACCTCGTCGATCAGGAAACCGGCGTTTTCGAGGTATTCAACCGGTTCACGGGTGAGATGATCGGCACCGAACCGAACAAAAAGCGGTTCGACGACCTTCATCAACGTTCGAGCAACAACGTTCTTGCTCGGTCCGTGCTCGGCGAGGACGAATCGACCACCGGGTACCAGGACTCGAAATGCTTCGTTCGCAACTCGGTCCGGATCGGGGATCGTGCAAAAGGCGTAGGTCGAGACCAACGTGTCCACGCACTCGTCGGGAACATCGAGTGCTTGCACGTCTCCGAGTCGTAGGTCGACTTCGGTCTTCACTCCCTCGGAGACCTTGAGCCTGGCCTGATCGAGCATCGCAGTCGAGATGTCCACGCCGATGACGTAATCGACGTCGTCTCCGTAGAGAGGCAGGTTCAGTCCGGTACCCACGGCGATCTCGACCACGCGGCCATGCGCCTGGTCCACGGCCCATTTCCGGGCGTCACCGAGCACAAAGCGTTCGAAGCGCCCGATCTGTCGGTCGTAGTGCGCCGCCATTGCGTCGAAAGTCTTGGCGACCTGTGCAGTGTCTGGTTCACGCATAGTGCCCCGTTTCGATCGATCTTCTGTGCAGTCTTACACGCGGGCACCGGGTCGGGAAGACCTTTCGTGACGAAGGGCAACCGACCTCGCGAGGTCGTCCCTGACGGATGCCCCCGGTATCGTTCCAGGTGACCTGACCTCACCTACGACGATCATGGATAGAGACCTCGTGCGATCAAGTAACTGCGTCACCGGTTCGGTCCGGCCACCTTTTTCCACTGATTCCACTGGAGGTCTGTGATGGCCGGCGGACTCTTCGCCCTGCTCGACGACGTCGCAGCCCTGGCTCGCATGGCTGCCGCCTCGATCGACGACGTTGCCGCCGCAACCGGTAAGGCGACCGCCAAAGCGGCCGGCGTGGTCATCGACGACGCAGCCGTCACGCCGCAGTACGTCCGTGGGCTCGCAGCCGAACGCGAGTTGCCCATCATCAAGCGCATCGCCATCGGATCGTTGCGCAACAAGCTGCTGATCATCCTTCCGATCGCTCTGCTGCTGAGTCAGTTCCTCCCCTGGCTGCTGACGCCACTGTTGATGGTCGGCGGCTGTTACCTCAGCTACGAAGCGGTTCACAAGATCTGGGGTGCAATCTTCGGCCACGGTGACCACCACGAGGCCGCTGACGAGCATCCTCGCGACGAAGAAGCAGTGGTTTCGGGCGCCGTCCGCACCGACCTGATCCTGTCCGCCGAGATCATGGTGATCGCACTCAACACCATCGCAGGCGAAGGCTTCTGGAGCCGATTGGTGATCCTTGCCGTCGTGGCGGTCGTCATCACCGTGGTCGTCTACGGCGTCGTCGGACTGATCGTGAAGATGGACGACATCGGATTGAAGATCGCCGAGACGTCGTCTGGCTTCACCCACAAGGTCGGCCGAGGCCTCGTTCGCGGCATGCCTCACGTGATGTCAGTGCTCTCGGTCGTGGGAACCGCCGCGATGTTGTGGGTCGGTGGCCACATCCTGTTGGTCGGCATCGACGAACTGGGCTTCCACCCGCTCTACGACGCCGTTCATCACGGCGAAGAAGCAGTCAGTGACATCGCCGGAGTCGGTGGCGTGCTGGCGTGGATCGTCAACACACTTGCCTCGGCAGCACTGGGCCTGGTGGTTGGCGCCGTTATCGTCGCCGCTCAACTGGGTATCACCCGCATGCTCGCAAAGCGTTCTGCGACGGCTTAGCTGTCGTGCCCGTGGCGGAGCACCATCTGCTCCGCCACGGTGCGTATCCCGTCACGCAAAGACGAGGGTTCGAGCACCTCGACGTCGGCTCCCAGCCCGATCAGCTGCGAGAGCGCGACAGCTTCGCTCTCGAGTTTCAGCTCGGCACTGACCCATCCGTCGTTGTCCTCTGGCCCCACTTCGACTGCAGCGGCAAGCTCGCCCACCACATCGGGGAGCCGGCGCCTGCCCTCTGGTGTCAATCGCACGCGACACTCGAAGCGAAGCAGCGACCGGTCGAACTCGGCCATCGACGCCGCCCACCACGACGGCAGGTCGAAATCCACCGGCCGAGTGAACGAATCATCTTCTACCACGGCATTTTTGATGCGCCCGACTCGAAACGACAGCGTTCGACCGTTCATCCCCGCCACCAGATACCAAACACCGGCTTTGATGACCAGACCCAGCGGATCGACCGTCCGCTCGCGATCGCGATAGGCGAAGCGCAGTCGACGCGAGTCCAGCACAGCGGATGTGACGATCGGAAGCGCAGAGATGTCGTCGACGCCGCCGAACCAACCCGGAACGTCCACGAGAATGCGGTCCTGCCACAACCGTGCGCTCTCGCGCAGCGGACCGGGCAGGGAGCGGAGCAGTTTGGCCCCCGCCGAACCGACGGCGTCTGATCGTCCGAGATCTGCAGCGATGGACGGCACACCCAACAGCATGAGTGCGGACGTCTCGTCGTCCGTCATGCCGGACAACTTGGATTGCCAACCGTCGAGCAGACGGATGCCACCACCGGGGCCGCTCTCGGTCCAGATCGGCACACCGGCAGCCGACAACGAGGCCACGTCGCGGTAGATCGTCCGCACTGACACACCGAACTCGTCGGCCAACTGCTCGGCGACGACGCCGCGACTCCCCTGCAAACGCAGCATGAGTTGGAGTAACCGCGCGGATCTCATGGACCGAACATTACCGAGAATCACTGACAGAAGTTGTCAGGAATAGGGGTGCACAATGACCGTCATGGTCACCTGGAAGCAGTTCTCCGAAGAAGTACCCGCTCTTGCCGACGCGGTCCTAGCGCGGTTCAAAGCCCACACGCATCACGTCCTCGCAACGCTGCGCAAGGACGGCTCACCACGGGTCAGCGGCACCGAAGTCGAAATCCTCGACGGGCGTCTGGTGCTCGGTTCGATGTTCGGCGCACTCAAGGCGAAGGATCTCATCCGTGACGGGCGCTACGCCCTCCACAGCAATCCCGGCGAGCACACCATGGAGGGCGGTGACGCGAAGATCGCCGGACTCGCACGCGAGGTGACCGGCGACGAGTTCGAAGCCGTGCTCGCAAGCTACACCTACGAAGTTCCGAAGCCTCTGCACCTCTTTGTCCTCGACATCGACGAGGTGGTGCACACGACCGTCGACGACGAACACATGTATGTCGATCTCTGGAAGCCGGGCAAGGAGATCACCCGCTTCACCAAGTGACGTTCTTCTCGCAGTGCTCGCCGTTGGCACACGATTCCACCTGAACGGTGGCGTGGGAAAGACCGTGACTCTCGAGGACGGTGCGCGCGGATTCCAGAACGTTCGACGAATTCGCGTCACTGGTCAGGTGGACTGTCGCGACATCCATGCCGGTGGTGAGCGTCCAGACGTGTAGGTCGTGAACACCCATCACGCTCGGCAGCGCCGCCAGGTCGGCCTCGACCGCTTCGACGTCGACGTCGGCCGGCGAAGCCTGCGTCAGAATGCGCAGCGATGCTGCGGCCAGTTTGATCGCACGCGGCACCACCCACAGCGAGATGAGAACACCGACGACGACGTCTGCCCACGTCCAGTTGAACAGCAGGACAAGGCCACCGGCGATCAGAACGCCGACGCTACCGACGGCGTCGGCAAGCACCTCGAGGTAGGCGCCACGCACGGCCAGGCTGTCCTTGGAATCGCCGCGCAGCATCAGCATCACGACGATGTTCGCGGCCAATCCGGCAGCCGCCGTGATGATCAGGGCGCCGCCCGGGATCTCGGGTTCGTTACCGATGCGGCCGATTGCCTCGTAGAAGACCCAGGCGGCGACGGCCAGCAGCATCACCGCATTGGCCATGGCGGTCAGCACTTCGGCGCGGTGCCAACCGAAGGTCCTGGCCGCGGTGGTGCTGCCCCTCTTCGCGAGCAGCAGCGCCGTCAGTCCCATGGCCATACCCACCACGTCTGTGAGCATGTGACCGGCGTCGGCAAGCAGAGCCAACGAGTTGATCAGGATACCGACCGTGGCCTCGAGTACGAGGAACGCAACGAGGATCGCAAGCGCGATCGCCATTTTTCTGATGCGTTGCGGTGACGGTCCTACGCCGACCGAATCTGCTGCCGAGTGGCCATGTGAATGACCGTGCCCTGCTCCCATTTGTCCTGTTCCCTCCCAAGTCCTTCTCAGAGCATATGCATACATTCGCATACATACAATGAGTTGCTCAGTGAGCGGGAAACGGCAGAGGTCAGTGATCCGGCTCGTAGGCGGGATGAGGCACGGTGGGCGGCAGAGTGGCGATCGACGAGATTCGCTTCATGCCCGCGACCTGCAACAGGTCGACGACCAGCGATCGAATCTGGGCGAACACCACCGTCGAGGACAAGCCCGCGTTCTCCACTATCGCCGGTTTCAGTTCCTTCGCGACCGAGCGCAGGACGCGCGCTGCTTCGGCCTGATCAGGCTGCTCCCCCGGCTCCGCCAGGATCATGTCCTTGAGAACTTCGACGGCTTTCGACAAGCGCTCGACCTGAGCCACCAGACGCGGATCGAGGATCTCGTCGTCCCTGACCAACGTCAACGAACGACGCGCGAGCACTCGAATGTTGCGCATCGCGTTGTCGATGGGATCGGCTGTCGCCATGAGCCTTTCGAGGCGAGGCCGACTGTTCCAGTACAGCGGGGAGATTCGGCTGATCTCGCGACCGCCGAGAAGGTTACTGCGCAACCCGTCGATGGCACCCTGAGTTGCGCGCGCCTTCTGCAGTGCCTTGACGATCGGGTCCGGGTCATTCGCGACGAGGCCGTCTGCCACCAATTGCAGTACCTCGGAAGCTGTTCCGAGGATCGATGCAGCATCCTTGCGCGCGCGTCGTACCGGGTGGGTGGGGATGATCGCGACCACCGCGATACCCACCAGACCACCGACAAGGGCATCGATCATGCGATCGGGACCGCCGCTGCCGCCCGGCGGGATCAGCGTCGCCACCAGCACAGCCGAGTTTCCCGCCTGCATGGAGAAGATCGGCCCGCTGTTGAGAAGCACCGCGACGGACATCGCCAGCACGACAACCAAACTGATCTGCCACGGTCCGCTCCCGATACCGGAGATGATCAGATCACCGATTCCGATACCGACCGTGACTCCCGCAACCAACTCGAACGAGCGTCGTAGTCGTGCACCCAACGACAGACCGAGCGAGACCACAGCGGCAATCGGCGCGAAGAACGGCGCGTGGTGCCCGATCACCGTGGTGGCAACCCACCACGCCAATCCGGCCGCCAAGGCACATTGAATGATCGGTAGCGCCGACGTCTGAAGCCGACGCACCGATTTGCGAGCCCGGTCCTTGATGCCGGCCCGGCTCGGACGGAAACTGCTAACCGAGGCCAAGCGCTTCGGCGGCGTTGGGATCGCAGTCTTCGAGCAGATCGAGGCAACGCGCGTACTCGTCGGCTTCACCGATCGTCTTCGCGGCCTTGGCCAGGACTGCGACGCAACGCAGGAAACCACGGTTCGGTTCATGGCTGTAGGGCACGGGACCGAAACCCTTCCAACCGTTGCGACGCAGTTGGTCGAGTCCGCGGTGGTATCCGGTACGCGCGTAGGCGTAGGCCGTGATGGTTTCGCCCTTGTCCAGGGCAGCCTCGGCCAGGTAGGCCCACGCAATGGAGGCAGTGGGGTGGTCGGCCGCTACCTGGGCCGGTTCAGCGTGGTTGAGCAGTGCCGATTCCGCGTCGTCGTCGCCGGGAAGCAGAGTGGGCTTGGGTCCGAGCAGGTCACCGAATTGGGTCATGCGCTCATTGTGCCCGCTACGCCTTTCTGCCACAGGACCGCCTCGCCGACGGTCGGAGTTATGCAGGCTACATACCGGTCGTTACCCTGACATGGTCATTGCTGCATAAGACCGAAGGGTTACCCGTGCCGGACTCGAAAGACGACAACTCGAAAAAGAGCGCAGCACCGAAGGGTGCGCCCGAGAAGTCGGCCCCGACCGAACCTGCGACTGTGGCGATCCAGAAGACAGACAAGGCCTCGAAAGCGGACGGCGACGCCAAAACTGCCAGCGCACCAACCGTCGCGATCCCCAAGGCAACTCAGGCAACCACAGCAGCACCGACACCCCGGCCCAAGCCGGAGCCTGCCACCGTCGCGATTCCGAAAGCCACGCAGCCGACACCACCACCCCGGCAGGCTCCGACCCCACCACCACCGCAGCGCGCCGCGCCTCAACCACCGCAGCGCGCCGCGCCTCAACCACCGCAGCGCGCCGCGCCTCAACGTGTGGGTGTCGCAGCGACCCCACCGCCGGCTCAGCCGATGCCGACTCGCATCGAGCCCGCCGCGCCGGAGAAGACCAAGCGCAGCGGCAAGGGCTGGTACATCGCGGCAGCAGCGGCCGGCGTCGCCGTCCTCGCGGCGATCGGCGTCGCCGTATTCGTCTCGTCCAACAGCGGTAGCGGTGAAAGCTCACCCGAAGCTCAGGTCCAGACCGCCATCTCGACGTATGTCGACGCTCTGCAGACCGGCGATCTGGCAACGCTGCGAACGTCGACCTGTGGGGCGTTGGGCGAGTACTACCGCACCATTCCCGACGCAGCGTTCGCTCAGGTCCACGACAATGCCGTCGCTCAGAAGACGATCCCGCAGGTCGGAGCCGTCGACGCGGTGCGCATCACCGACGACACCGCGATCGCTCAGGTCCAGGCGAGTTTGCCGAGCACGGGCGAGCAGTCGTGGCGCACGTTCGACCTCGAGCGCCAGGACGGCACGTGGAAGGTCTGCGATCCCAGCAAGTAGGTACCTGAACAGAAAATGCGCGCCGGCGAGAATTTCGCCGGCGAGAATTTCGCCGGCGCGCATTTTGTTCTGTGAAGCGCAGTTGTGAAACCGATCAGCCTGCCGACACCGAGCGTCCGGCCGACTTCAGGTCGTTGCACGCCTCGACGACGCGAGCCGTCATGCCGGCTTCGGCCTTCTTGAGGTAGCTGCGCGGGTCGTATGCCTTCTTGTTTCCGACCTCGCCGTCGACCTTGAGGACGCCGTCGTAGTTGGTGAAGAAGTGTCCGGCGATCGGACGGGAGAACGCGTACTGGGTGTCGGTGTCGACGTTCATCTTGACGACGCCGAAGTTCAGCGAGTCCTCGATCTCCGACTTCAACGATCCCGATCCACCGTGGAAGACGAAGTCGAAGGGCTGCGAACCGGAAGCCAGGCCGAGCTTGGCGGCGGCGACCTTCTGGCCCTCTTCGAGAACCTCGGGCTTGAGCTTGACGTTGCCCGGCTTGTAGACGCCGTGGACGTTGCCGAAGGTGGCGGCAAGGAGGTACTTGCCCTGTTCGCCGATGCCCAGAGCATCGACCGTCTTCTCGAAGTCTTCGCTCGAGGTGTAGAGCTTGTCGTTGATCTCGGCTTCGACGCCGTCTTCTTCGCCGCCGACGACACCGATCTCGACCTCGAGGATGATGCGTGCAGCCTTCGAGAGGGCGAGCAGTTCCTTGGCGATGGCCAGGTTCTCGTCGATCGGGATAGCCGAGCCGTCCCACATGTGCGACTGGAACAGCGGGTTGCGACCGGCGTCGACGCGCTCCTGCGAGATCGCGAGCAGCGGACGCACGTAGGTGTCCAGCTTGTCCTTCGGGCAGTGATCGGTGTGCAGCGCGATGGTGACGTCGTACTTTGCCGCGATCACGTGTGCGAACTCGGCGAGCGCAACAGCGCCGGTGACCATGTCCTTGACGCCCAAACCGGAACCGAACTCGGCGCCGCCCGTCGAGAACTGGATGATGCCGTCACTGCCGGCGTCCGCGAAGCCCTTGATGGCTGCGTTGATGGATTCGGAGCCGACACAGTTGATGGCGGGGAAGGCAAAGGAATGCTCCTTGGCCCGACCAAGCATCTCGGCATAGACCTCGGGAGTTGCGATAGGCACGGCGGGAGTCCTCCATATACGTGTCGTTCGGAGCGCTCGGCGATGTGAAAGCGCTTCGTGTGGTCCTAGCAGTATGGCAAGTCCGACTCGTCACGTCTCTTTGCGGTCTCGGCCCGCCGCCACCGACGCGATGACCTGCGGTGGTGGGAAACACTCAGATTCGGCCGGTACTCTGGCCACCGTGAATGTGCAGGCAGCAACTGAATCCGTGACGAACCTGGCCTTGCTGCCCGGCTTCCTCGATCCCGTGAACCTCTTGAATTCCTTCGGAACGTGGGTTCTGGTGGGATTGCTTCTGGTGGTCTTCATCGAATCAGGCCTGCTGTTTCCGCTCTTGCCCGGCGATTCGCTCCTCTTCACCGCAGGGCTGATCGCGGCGTCCAAGTCCACCGAGATCGAACCGTTCGCGCCGCTGTGGGTGCTCCTGGTGACCATTCCGATCGCCGCGATTCTGGGTGACCAAGTCGGGTTCTACATCGGCGCCAAGGGCGGAACTGCCCTGTTCAAGACGGACGACGCGCGGTTCTTCAAGAAGAAGTACATCGACGAGTCACACGCCTTCTTCGAAAAGCACGGCCCGATCACCATTATCCTGGCTCGGTTCGTGCCGATCGTGCGTACTTTTGCTCCGGTTGTCGCCGGCGCTTCGAAGATGAAGTACTCACTGTTCCTGACGTACAACATCGTCGGCGGCATCCTGTGGGGTGCCGGCGTGACTTTGCTCGGCTACCTCCTGGGGCAGATCGAATTCATCCGCGACAATGTCGACTACATCTTCATCTTGATCGTCCTGGTGTCGGTTCTGCCGATCGTCTTCGAAATCGGGAAACGAATTCTGGCGTCGAGACGTGGTGAAACGGCGAATACTTCCACTACGGACAATTCGACGGTGACAGTCCCCGAAGACCCCACCCCCTGATTGCAGAACGAGGCGAAGAACTGACGACGATGACGCTCGCATCCGGCAGTTTCTCCCCGCTCGAGACTGCCGGGCCTCTGTTGGTCTGGATCATCGTCGTCACGTTCGTCTTCATCGAGTGCGCGATCATCCTCGGGTTGTTTCTCCCCGGTGATTCGCTTCTGATCACAGCCGGAATCGTTCTTGCCGGCCACGAATCCGGCGCGGGCCACGTGTGGGCGTTGTCTGTCGGTGCGATGATCGCGGCCATTGCCGGCAACCAGGTCGGGTACGTCATCGGCCACCGGACCGGCAATCACATCAAAGCCCGTAAGGGCGGCAAGTACTTCACCGAGAAGAACCTGCACCGCGTGAACATCCTGTTGGAAAAACACGGGTTCTGGGCGGTCCTGATTGCTCGCTGGGTTCCGTGGGTGCGCACCCTGTGCCCGATGGTCGCGGGCGCAGCCAAGATGAACCACACGCGCTACACCATCGCGAGCACCATCGGCGCGATCATCTGGGCGCCCGTGCTCCTGCTACTCGGTTTCTACGGTGGCTCGTTCCTCGATCGCGTGCCGTGGTTGCTGCCCGCCGTGCTGATCGTGATGATGGTCAGCTTGGTCATCGGTACTGCGCTGGGAATCTGGCAGTACCGCAAGGAGATGGCCCGACCGGCCGAAGACGTCGAGGTCGAAGAAGTCCTCGACTAGAAGCTGACTGCTCAGTGCAGGTGGCTCTGGTCCCACGCCGGCAGCGGGTCTTCGTAGCGAGTCCATGCCCGCGGTCCTTCACGTAGTTCGTCATCGGTCAGCAGAGCCGGATCGAGGATTCGTGACGGCTCCGCCGGGTCCAGTTTCACTCCGATGAACACGATCTCCTGCCCTGGCACCTCCGCCGCCGACGCCCACAGTTGAGCCGGTTCGATGACGAGGTTGGGGCCTGCCTGCGACCAGATCGCGGCGAACTCGGGCCGACTGGCGATCCAGCAGAATCCCTTGCTCCGCAGGAGTCCGGCGAACTGACCGAGCGCGGCCTCGAGTCGCGCCGGATGAAAGGGTCGCGAGGCGCGGTATGTGACGCTGCGTATTCCGTATTCCTCGGTTTCCGGGGTGTGCCCACCGGCCAGTTCCTCGTCCCAACCGGGTACCTGCGCAGCAAGTTCCGGGTTGTAGAGACCGGTTTCGAGGACACGGTCGAGGGTGACGTTGCCGTGATCTGTTCGAATCAGTTGAGCGGTGGGGTTGAGCCTACGAAGCGTCGCCTCGACGGTTCCTGCCGCCCGCGGGCTCACCAGGTCGGTTTTGTTCAGCAAGATGACGTCGGCGAACTCCACCTGATCGACCAGGAGATCGGAGATGCTGCGTCCGTCCCCCTCCCCGGCTTCGAGGTTGCGCTCGTCCAGTCGTTCGCCTTTTGCCAGCTCGCCGAGGAAGGTCGACGCGTCCACCACGGTCACCATGGTGTCGAGCTTCGCGAGCGAGCCGAGGCTGAAACCGTCCTCGAATTCCCAGTCGAAGGTGGCCGCCACCGGCATCGGTTCGGAGATGCCGGTGGACTCGATCACCAACTGATCGAATCGCCCCTCTCGGGCCAGGGCGCCGACGGCGTCGATCAGATCCTCACGCAGCGTGCAGCAGATGCATCCGTTGGTCAGCTCGACCAACTTCTCTTCCGTGCGGTCGAGATGACCCTGGCCCGCGACGAGGGCCGCGTCGATGTTGATCTCGCTCATGTCGTTGACGATGACGGCGACCCTACGGCCATCGCGATTGGCGAGAATGTGGTTGAGGAGTGTGGTCTTGCCTGCGCCCAGAAATCCGGACAGCACGGTTACCGGTAGCTGCTTCATTCCTTAATGGTAACCATTGTCATTATCGACAACAGCAGGCGGGCCTACTGCGCTGCAGAGGCACTACCCGAGAACTGGCTCTCGGGCCTCGGCAAACCGAAATGATCACGAAGGGTCGTACCCGTGTATTCAGTCCGGAAAAGACCGCGATCCTGCAGGATCGGGACCACACGCTCGGTGAAGATCTCGAGCCCACCCGGGTAGTACGGCGGCATGACGTTGAAGCCGTCAGCAGCACCGCTGGTGAACCATTCCTCGATCGTGTCAGCCACCTGCTCGGCGGTTCCGGCAAACACCCGGTGTCCGCGCGCACCCGCCAAACGATGAAGCAGTCCCCGAACCGTCGGACGCTCACGCTCGACGATGCCGGCGATCACCTGCAATCTACTTTGCTTGTTGTCGGTGACATCACCTGCCGCCGCGAACAATTCGACGGGAACCGGTGCATCCAGTTCCAGATTCCGAACATCGGTCCCGGTGAGTGCACCGAGTTGCGCGAGCCCGTACTCCGGCGAGGTCAACTCGTTGAATTCTCGCTCGAGCGCCTTGGCTTGTTCCTCGGTGTCACCGATGAACGGGCTGATTCCCGGCAGAATCTTGACATGATCGGGGTTGCGCCCGAACTGCGCAGCCCTCGACTTGATGTCGGTGTAGAACGCCTGCGCATCGGAAAGTCTCTGGTGCGCTGTGAAAATCGCCTCCGCATACTGACCGGCAAACGCGCGACCGTCGTTGGACGCACCGGCCTGCACCAGCACCGGGTATCCCTGCGGCGTTCGCGGTGCGTTGAACGGTCCCCGCACCCGAAGATGCCGCCCGACGTAGTTGATCTCGTGAATCTTGTTTCTGTCCGCGTAGATTCCGTTCTCCCGGTCCAGACTGATCGCGTCGTCCTCCCAGCTGTCCCACAACCGCACCACCGCGTCGACGAATTCCCTTGCACGCGAATACCGGTCCCCGTGATCCGGGTGCTTGGCCAGCCCGAAGTTGGCTGCCGCCAGATCCGTACCCGTGGTGACGATGTTCCACCCCGCGCGTCCGTTCGAGATGTGGTCGAGCGAGGCGAACAGCCGAGCCAGGTTGTACGGCTCGTAGTACGTGGTCGACGCCGTCGCGATCAATCCGATTCGCTCGGTCACCACTGCAATGGCCGTCAACAAGGTGATCGGCTCCAATGTCCCTGCGGGACCGTGCTCGACGTCGCTGCGCAACGCGGGACCGTCGGCGAAGAAGATTCCGTCGAACTTCGCCGCCTCAGCAGTGCGAGCGATCTCCTGGAAATACGTGACGTCGAACAGACGTTCCGGGGTTGTCCACGGATGACGCCACGCCGCTTCGTGATGACCGGCGGGGTGGATGAACGCGTTGAGGCTCAGTTGGCGCGGAGAATCAGACATGCCTGAATGCTGGCAACTGCCGCCGCAGTCCGACAGGGTTAGGGTTCGCGTGATTCCAACTCAGGGTGGGCAGGTCGGTATCGTCACATGGGTGAGCCGCGTAGTTGTAGCCGAGTTCGTACCGTCCGGAGCGACAGCAACTGTTCTTCATCAGTGGTGTGAGGTGTTCGCCGAAGGCCAGCGTCACCTGTCCGGGACTGCGCCGACAGCGACTGCGCTGATGGAAATGATCGAGGCCGAGGACAATTCGGCCGATGTACGGCGTTGGATTGCACGCGACGCCGGCACCGACGAGGTCCTCGGCATCGCCCAGGCACGACGCAACTCGGCCGAAGCCGATCTCGCAGAGTTTCGGATGTACGTGACACCCCACGCGCAGCGACGAGGGGTAGGACGAGCGCTTGCCGAACTCGTCGAAGTCGACATCGCCGGGTTCGGCGTGCGAAGAATCAGAGTGACGGCGCTCGTCGGAAGCGCAGCCGAGCATTTCCTGCGATCGTTCGACGGTCACCGCGTGTTGCTTCGGTTGGCCAACCAGGTTCAGCACCTCAGCCCTCCCACCGCACACAGCACCCGCCCCGGCTATCGAATCGTCAGTTGGCGCAACCGAACCCCGGACGAGCTGGTCCACTCCTTCTCGGAGGCATTGAACCGACTCCTCGACGCGCCGGGCGCTGAACTGCAGGTGCCCGAACGTAATTGGGGAGCCGACGAGGTCAGATCGTGGGAACAGAAGATGACGGGTGGCTCTCAAGTACTCCTGGTGTGCTGCGCGGTCGACGACAGCGTCGGCGAAGTAGCCGCAGCGACAGTGGTGACGGTGGACGAACATGACAGCACCCACGCATCGCAGCACGACACCGTGGTACTTCCCCAGCACCGCGGACACGGTCTCGCTCAGTGGGTCAAGGAGCAACAAGCGTCTGTGTTGGCAGCTGAATTTCCCTCCGTGCGAAAGATTTACACAACGGTGAACGCGGAGAATCACCCGATGCTGACCGTCAATCGGAGCCTGGGATACCAGACCGTCGCGGAGCGGATCCTGGTGGAAATCAGGAGAGCCGAGAGTGCGCAGCACAAGCCTCGGTGACGATCTTCCTCCACAGGAGCGGGTGAGACTGCCAGAAGTTGTGCGCGACACCGTCGACGACCTCGAAACTACCGTTAGGCACGAGCTCGGCCAGTTGCTGCAACGGCCACGACGGGCGAATGTCGTCGGCCGCCGCGAGAAATGTCATGGGCACTGGTGAGTCGGCCAACTGCCGAAACAGCTGTGGTTCATGGATCCATTCGATGAACGATTCTTGAAGCGATTGCCAGACAACAGGTTCCCAAGGTATCTGCGGGTCCGGCTCGATTCCCGCTTCGTACTGCTTCGACCAGGTCCGGTCCTTGTGGAGGCCGTGCCCCGCGATGCCGACGACGCCGGACACCGATTCCGGACAGTCGAGTGCGTACCGCACCGCCAAGTCGGATCCCCACGAGTGCCCCAGCACGACCCAGCTGTCGATCTCGAACGTGCGTCGGACGAGTTCGAGGTCCGCAACGGCCTGCGCCATCGTATGAGCGCCGCCACCGGACCGGCCGACTCCGCGTGGCTCAGGGCACCACGCGCGCATTCCTTCCGGAACCAGCTCGTCGTGAGCAAGATAGTGAACGCATCCCGGGCCGCCGGAGAGAACCAGAACGTCCGCCCCTGCCCCACCGACATCGATGTGAAGACGTACGCCGTCCGTGTCGACCACGTGCCGGGATTCCATGAGGAAAAAGCCTAACGCTTACGCGGGTATCCAGCCGCCGAGACGACAAAGGCTGCCTCCATGAGCATCCACCCACCTACCTGCACCGAGAGGTCTCGCTCGGGCACGCTCGACGAGCGCACGGTTCCGGCGGCGAAGGTGGCGATGTCGCCGGACAGACTCGGCAACTGAGCATCCTTGGTCCAGTCGTGCCCGAACAGCGGCAGGCCTTCGATCTGCAGTCTGTTGTTCCAGGCAGCTTCCGCGGAGGAGAGAACGATCTGCGCTGCGAGTTCGCGCGCTCGCAGGTCCTCGTGAGTCTCCCAGGACAGGTTCACCACCACGAACGCGAGGTAGCGAGCCAGGATTGCGTTGAACAGTCCGCCGTCCCCTCCGCCACCGCCCGTGATGACTCCGTACTCGGTCATTCCGTCGTACACCGCGTCGACGAGTTTGTGGACTCGCTCGCGGTGACGCGGCTCGCCCAATCGCGTCGACAACTCGGTTTCCAACCCCAGCGTGACGCCCTGACAGTACGAATAGATCGCGCGCTCGAGGGTGCCGTCGCGGCGGATACCGTCGAAGATCAGTCCGGAGTCCGGATCCCGCAGTGTCTCGTCGATCCAGTCGGCCGTTGCCTGCGCACGCCAGAGTTTTCCGGTGCGCGCCAGCATGATTCCGGCGGGTCCGTTTGCCGGTGTGTTGTAGAAATCGGAGCCTTTGCACCACGGAATACCGCCGCCGTCGGCCGGGGACCACGAATCGAAGAGTTGCGATTCGAGCGCCTGAACCGCAGTTCGGTGATCGACCGAGAACATGCGTTGCGCACGTTCGAGCGAGAGGCCCAGCCACGCCATGTCGTCGTAGTAGTTGTTGGTCCACGCCGAGACGTTGCGGACCCGCACACTGCGGGCAACCTTCGCGACCCGGCGACGACGCTTGGGGGTCGGGTCACGTTCGAGTGCGTCGATCGCAGTATCGAGCAGGTGCGCTTGCCACCAGTAGTGCCACGGCTTGAACATCCGCTCGCGTCGAACAGCAGGCCAGGCAACCACGCCGAGTGCTGTCCGGGGCATTCCCCACAGGCGCCGAAGGTGACGACTGACTATCGCGCCCTCAGCCGCATCGGCCCGCTCTGCCCACACTTCCTGCATAACTACCTATCCTGTCTGGTCGAGGCGCTACACGCTAGCCGGAATTCGCGAGCGAGATCAGCGGGAATCGGCGAGATCGGCATGCTCACGTACCCACGCGTGCATCGCGATGCCGGCCGCGACACCGGCGTTGATGCTGCGAGTCGAACCGAATTGTGCGATCGAGACCGTCATGGACGCAACCTCTTTCGCATGATCGGTCACTCCGGGGCCTTCTTGACCGAACAGCAGGATGCACTCCCGCGGCAGGCTTGCCGTTTCCAGCGGCACCGACCCCGGGGTGTTGTCGACGGCCACGATCGTGAGTGAATTCTCACGGGCGTACTCGACGAGCTCGCTGATGTCTGCGTGGTGAACGATGTGCTGGTATCGATCGGTCACCATGGCGCCCCGCCGATTCCAGCGCCGACGCCCCACGATGTGGACCGCGGCCGCGGCAAACGCGTTGGCCGTGCGGACCACCGTGCCGATGTTGGCGTCGTGCGCGAAGTTTTCGATGGCGACATGCATCGTGTGACGGCGCGAGTCGATGTCCTCGACGATCGCTTCCCGCGTCCAGTACCGATACTCGTCCAAGACGTTTCGACGATCACCCTCGGCCAGAAGTACCGGGTCGTAGCGCGCGTCGGTCGGCGCTTCCGTGTCGCGCTCCTCGGCCCAGGGTCCGACGCCGTTGGGATTCTCGCCCCACTCGGTGGGTCCCGGTTCACTGGCCCCGCCGGACACGTCGTCAGCTGCGACTTCGGTCATCAGAACACCTCGTTGGAATCTGCAGCCACGGTGAAGCCGTGCGTGGTCTGATCGTTGACACACGAGACGTCTGTCGCGGTGGTCGTACAGGTGAAACCCAGTTTGCTCAGCGGTTGACCGGCCGCCAACACCGGATCGGCGTCGGGGCCGCCAGAGGTGTACACCTCTCCGCCCGAACACATGAAAGCACCCTCACCCTCGTCGGTGACGCGAATACCGTTGCCCCAGTTGACCATGCAGCTCTCCGGCCGCGGCGGAACGGGAGTGGTCGTTCCCTCGCACCCGGCTTCGATTCTGGTGGGCAACTTGATGATGCCGCACTGGAAGTTTCCGTCGGGAGTGGTGAAGTAGTACGACTCGTTGCGCTCGAACTGCACGTCCGTGAGTGTCGTCGTCGGTGGCAGCGTCGTGGTCGGTGGTTCGGTGGTCGTGGGGACGACGGGCGCGACGGTGGTGGTTGTCGTCGGCACTGCGGTAGTGGTGGACGAACTGGGCTGCGCCGCTACGGTCGGCGCTGAATCCGCCTCCCCGCTGCACCCTGCGAGCACTAGCGCCGACCCGACGCCCAACAAGACGAACCCCACCCGAACACGAACCACCCGACTACCTCCACACACGTCATCTTGGCCCAGCAACAGCCGACAGTGCACTCTATCGTGTGGTCGACTAAGTGCTGGTGACGCGCTTGTTCATCAGCCGTGAGAGCCACGCGGGCGAGAACCGCGACGCGCTGAGGAAGAGCTTCGCCTGAGTTCCGACCGGGTAGTGAACCTTGTGCATCCGTCCGGCGCCGCGTGTGGCCGCCCACAGTTCCTGCGCGACGTCGGTTGCAGTCAGCTTGATACCCAACGATCTGGTGGCTCCGGTGTCCATTCCAGTGACCATCGCGGTCTGGACGAACAACGGCCAGAGCGCGAGAACACGGATGTCGTGCTGTGCCCATTCCAGATCGAGCGCCTCGGTCAGGCCGCGGATCGCGAACTTGGTTGCACCGTACGTCGCCAGTTCGGGCTGGCCGTAGATCGCCGAAGCGGAGCACAGATTGACCACCTGGGCGCCGACGGTATCGCGGAGGTACGGGAAAGCCGTGTGCGTGCCGTTGAGGGTGCCGGTGATGTTGATGTCGACCATTCGGCGATGCGCCGCAAGAGAAATATCCTCGAACCGTCCCGACGAGAGCACGCCCGCATTGTTGATCAGGATGTCCAGACGCCCGGACTCCCCGGCAAAATCGGCCAGACACTGCGCCCATCCCGCCGGATCGGTGACATCCAGGACACCCGTCACGACACTGCCGCCGAAACCGTCGATCTCGGCCTTCAAGGAGGCAAGGCCGGCGTCGTCGATGTCGAACGCGCCGACGCGGTATCCGTTGCGCGCGAACAACAGCGACGTCTCCCGCCCGATTCCAGCCGCAGCACCGGTGATGAAGACGTTCGGTTCGCTCATCCGGTCAGGCTATCCTGGATGTGGAGGAAATCTGATGAATCACCGTCGCGTCGTACACACCGTGTGTTTCATCGCGGTGGGGTATCTGATCGTGCTCGCCGTGTGGCTCGGATGGCTGGTCGAGCACACCCCACCTGGCACGCTGCCCTATCAGATCGGCGGGCTGCTCGCCGCTTTCGGCTCGGTTCTCGGATTCGGAATGGCATGGGCCAACCGCCCGACCCGCGCCGAGCGCAAACTCGAAAAGCACGGCCTCGAAGGGTGGGCACGAATCGACACCGTCACACCCCTGCGCCGAACCGTCGACGGCGAATTGGCCAAGCTCGCACTCCACCTCACGGTTCCAGGTTCCGATTCGTACTCGGGCCGGATCGAGTACGAGATCCGACCCGAGTACAAAGACAAGATCACTCCCGGATCCACGGTCACCGTCATGGTGGATCCGAAGAACCGAGACCGAATCATGCTGTGCCCGTGAAAGACTAGACGCTCTTCTTGCGCCCCAGCGCCAACATGCCCTCCACCAGCATCAGCTGCGCTCCCGCGTACGACGCCAGGATCACACCCTCGGCAGCAGCGCGGCCGGCGGTCCCGCGGATGAACAGACGACGCACCACGATCAGTCCGTCGGATGCGGTGAAGAGCACTCCGCCCAATCCGAGCCAGGAGCGTCGATCCTTGTTCGGGACGACCACGTCGAGCACGGCCTTGGACTGCGGTGCCAGAGCGGGGTCCGCCGACAACGTCGAGGTGGTTCCCAACATCAATCCGTATCCGGTGAGCGGCGTCGACACGCTCGGGGCCTTGGCACGGAGCAGTCCGGACGCCGTCGACCAACCGCTGATGCGGGGCCGCAGGGCAGCGCGGGTCGGCCGAGCGCCGCGCCGCAGCAGGAGCGCCGAGTAACTGGCCTGCATCACCGCGAACGAGGACGCGCCCTTGATCAGACGAGCATCGTTGTCCGGGTCGATCATGAACACGTCGCCGACAGTTGCAGCGGCGAGACCGGCCAGAAGCAGTGCGGTATCGGCAGTTTCCGTCTCCGAGCGCTTGCGCAGCACTCGGGCGGCCAGAGCGGGTGCGATCAACGGCTTCGCGATCTGCTGAACCCGCTCGTTACCGACTACTGCCCCGAACACTGTCGCTGCCGTCGCCGCCGCAAAAACTGCGTGCTCGATGCCCCACTTGCCCGCCATCACAATCCTCCTGTTGGTTACACGTCCAACAGCGACCGTACTGGGTCACTCAGGCGGCATCGCCGGATTTGACGTCCGCGCCGTAGACATCGACGTATTCCTGCCCCGACTGGTCACAGAGCACTGCCATCAATTCGTCCGTCGCCGCACGCACGACGGCCTGGTAGCCACGAAGTTCGCGGTACCGAGAGAAGTCGATCGGCTCCCCTACCGTGATCCGGACCTTGCTGAAGCGCCACATCCGCGTACCCGGCGGGTTGACTGCGTCGCCGCCGTGTACGACGACGGGAATGACCGGCGCCCCGGTTTCCAATGCAACTCGAATCGCTCCGGTCTTTCCCTTGTACAGGCAACCGTCGGGTGATCGTGTTCCCTCGGGGTAGATCCCCCAGACACCACCCTTGTCGAGAATCCCGATGGCCGTGTCCAACGCCGCACGGGAGGCGTCGGCGCCGCTACGGTCGATCGGCACCTGACCGGCCCCACCGAAGAACCAGCGCTGCATCGCGCCCTTCACACCGGTCCCGGTGAAATATTCACTCTTCGCGACGAAGGTGATGCGTCGGCGCACCATGAGAACCAGGAAGAACGAGTCGACGACTGCCCGATGGTTGCCGGCGAGAATCACCGGCCCTTTCTTGGGGATGTGGTGCTGCCCCTCGATCGTCGGCCGCCCGAACAGCCAGAGGACCGGGCCGATCAGGACGTATTTGAACAGCCAATAGAGCACAGGGCATCACCTTTTCCGTCTAGTAGACAGTGTCTACGACGAGAATAGTAGACACTGTCTTCCATGACTGTCAGCAGCCTTCGCGAAACACTCGTCGCCACCGGCGTCGAGATTCTCGATGCCGACGGCGCCACAGAACTGACGCTACGGGAGATAGCGCGTCGGGCGGGCGTGTCGCACGGCGCCCCGCGGAGATACTTTCCGACCCACAACAGCCTGCTAGCCGCAATTACCTCACACGGCCTGCGCGATCTCGCCGACAGACTCGATCCCGTCCTCGCCGGCAAACAACCCGCTCGTAGCCGATTGATCTCGGCAGCAATCGAATACGTGTCATTCGCCCAGGAGCGACCGGCGATGTTCGAGTTGATGTTTCGCCACGACCTCCTCGAGGGCGCAGGCAGCAACCTCAGAGAGTCTTCTCTCCCACTCTTCGCCGCCCTGCAATCCCTGACCGAAGAGGCCGACGCCTCCGATCCCACCACATCTGCGTTGAACATCTGGACCGGAACCCACGGCATCGCAGTGCTGGCGGCAAATCGAAGCCTCACACTCGTCGCACCCGACCTCGATGTGCCGTCGCTGGTAGCCACCGCCGTGACGGACCACCTTCCACGGACTCGTTGATTTACATAGTTAACCTATGCAATAATATTCTTCGTGACAGACGAAGAACAGCAACTGCACGAACTACTCGTCGACCTCGTGAGCAATACGCACCGCTTCGCGAAGCTGGCAGGCTCCTTCGCGTCCGATCAGTACCCACGCGCCTGGCTGCGCGCACTCTCGTTACTCGAGGAATACGGCGAAATGCGGATCAGCGACTTCGCTCGACTCGACAGAAGCTCGCAGCCCTCTGCCACTGCACTACTGCGCAAACTCGGCGAGAACGGTTACGTCGAACGCCGCGCCGACCCCGAGGACGCCCGGGCAGTCCGAGTGGCCATGACGGACAAGGGCCGAAAGATCTTGAACGACGGTCGAAACGAGATCGCCGACGCTCTAGTCCCCCACTTCGTCGAACTCGGGCCTGAGCAGATCAAGAAACTGGCCGACGGATTGGCCGAATTGCGGTCCATCATCAAGACTTCCGATCCCAGCTGAAACACCCACCACTGAAAAAGGAGGTGGCCGTGAGCAACACGACCGCGACATCAACGCACCAGAACGAGGCTCCGCCGAGCCTCCTGAAACAACCGAAAGCGGTGTGGGCGGTAGCCTTTGCCAGCGTCATCGCCTTCATGGGCATCGGATTGGTCGATCCGATCCTCAAGCCGATCGGCGAACAACTCGACGCCACACCGTCGCAGGTTTCGCTGCTGTTCACCAGCTACATGCTCGTCACCGGCGTGGCCATGCTCATCACCGGTGTGGTGTCCAGCCGCATCGGCGCCAAGAAAACACTTCTTGCAGGCCTTGCCATCATCATCGTGTTCGCTTCTCTGGCAGGCGCTTCCAGCACCATCGGCCAGATCGTCGGATTCCGTGCGGGCTGGGGACTCGGCAATGCACTGTTCATCGCAACGGCGCTCGCGGCAATCGTCGGCGCGGCCAGCGGCGGCGTGGCACGGGCGATCATCCTGTACGAGGCTGCATTGGGCATCGGTATCGCAGTCGGACCGCTGGTCGGCGGAGTTCTCGGTGACATCAGCTGGCGCGCACCGTTCTTCGGCGTCGCAGCCCTGATGGCGGTCGCCTTCATTCTCATCGTGGTGATGCTTCCGAGCGCACCCAAGCCCGAACACCACACGTCCATCGCTGCGCCCTTCCAGGCGTTGCGGCACCGCGGGCTACTCACCGTTGCCATCACCGCGCTGCTCTACAACTACGGATTCTTCACGCTGCTCGCGTACACGCCGTTCCCCCTCGACATGGGGGCGTACCCGATCGGATTCATCTTCTTCGGCTGGGGCCTGATGCTGGCGATCTCGTCGGTTTTCCTCGCCCCTCGCCTGCAACGACGCTTCGGCACCCTGCCGATGATGATGCTGGCACTGACCCTGTTCGCACTCGACCTGGGCATGATGGCGCTCTTCACCGAGAACAAGATCGTCTTGATCGTCGGTGTCGTCCTCGCCGGTTTGTTCCTCGGCGTGAACAACACACTCATCACCGAAACCGTCATGATCTCAGCTCCCGTGGAGCGGTCGACCGCCTCGGCTGCTTACAGCTTCGTCCGATTCGTCGGCGGCGCCGCTGCTCCGTGGGTAGCCGGCAAGCTCGGCGAATCCAACGTCCACATGCCGTTCTGGGTCGGCGCGGTGCTCACCCTCGCCGCCGTATTCGTCCTGTCGAGCGGACGTAAGGTTCTCGCTCACGTCGACGACCACGATCCCGCGCCGCACAGCGTCGACGAAGCACTCGCCGTCACCGTAGGCGACTGACCCCTGTGAGTGGTTGAGGAGTGCAGGGACTCCTTAACCACTCACGGGGCGTCAGCTCAGGTTCAGATCTTCCAGGCCCAGCAGCGAGCGGTACTCGACGCCCTCGGCACCGATCACCGCATCCGCACCCGTCGCGCGATCGACGACCGTAGCGACTCCGACCACGGTGGCCCCTGCCTCGCGCAGGGCCTTCACTGCTGTCAACGGCGAATTGCCCGTCGTGGTCGTGTCCTCGACAACCAGGACACGCTTGCCGACGATGTCCGGGCCCTCGATCTGGCGCTGCATCCCGTGGGCCTTCGCGGCCTTGCGGACGACAAACGCATCGATCGGTCGGCCGGGAGCGTGCATCACCGCCATGGCAACCGGGTCGGCGCCCATCGTCAAACCGCCGACGGCGTCGAAATCCCAGTCCGCGACCAGTTCACGCAGCAGCGAGCCGATCAGCGGCGCTGCCTTGTGGTGAAGTGTCGCGCGGCGAAGGTCGACGTAGTAATCGGCTTCCTTGCCCGAGGACAACGTCACCTTTCCGTGTACAACAGCCAATTCGCGCACCAGCGCAGCCAAATCCTCACGATCGCTCATGAGTGCTCAGCCTACCGACCACTGCCTTGTGTTCGGCTTCTGCCTCTGGGCTACGTCCGGCTTCCGCCTCTGGGCTACGTCCGCCCGCGGCCTCGTCCGACGATGTTGGTCAGCCGGCGAACCAGCCCCTTGGGAACGAGACGCCCGGCCGTCGTGAGGACCTTGTACTGGAATCCCGGAATACTGATGACCTTGTCGTCACCGAGATCCTTCATCGACGCCGCAACCACCTGGTCGACGCTCAGCCACATCGGCTTGGGGATCGTGGACATCTCGATGCCCGCGCGCTCGTGGAACTCGGTGCGAATGAAGCCCGGGCACAGCGCCTGCACGCGCACTCCCGTCCCGGCCAACCCGCCGGACAGCCCTTCGGTGAACGAGATGACATAGGCCTTGCTTGCCGAATACGTCGAACCCCGCCCGGACAGCAGGCCCGCGACGCTCGCCACGTTGACAATCGTTCCGTGCGCCGACGCGATCATGCTGGGCAGCGCCGCACGGGTCAGCCGCATCACGGCGGTGACGTTGACGTCGAGTTGAGACTGAAGGAGCGCTGGATCGGCGGTCCAGAACTCGCCGGAGGTACCGAATCCGGCGTTGTTCACCAACACCTCGACGCCCTTCTCCAAACGAAGCGCGACCGTGTCGCGTCCGGCCTCCGATGCGAGATCGGCAACCAGAATCTCCGACTCGGTGCCGAACATCGTCTTCAACTCGGACGCGAGGTCGTGCAATCTGACCTCGTCACGTGCGACGAGAACCAGGTCGTATCCGAGGGAGGCGTATTTCTTGGCGAAACCGGCGCCGAGACCAGAGGTGGGTCCGGTCACCAGGGCAACGGGACGCACAGGGCGATCCGAGTGGGAAGTCGACATACCGGCCACGCTAGTGGTTATCGCGCCTGGACGGGAACCTTAAAGGTCAGTCGACCGGGCGAATTGTGCCCGAGCGCTGCGACGCCGGGCGCTGAGCCGGCTTGTCAGCCGCCTCGGGCTTGCGCAGCGATTGATCCGGACGTGGCGCAGATTCCCGCGGTGCGGGCTCACGCGGTGCGGACTCACGCGGGGCAAATTCACGCGGCGGAGCGTCACGGGGCGGCTGCTCTTGACGCGAACGGGGTTGTTCTACCGGATCCGGAGTTGGGCGAGACTTCTCGGCGCCCGGCCGCGGGCGGCTCGGATCGTGATCGACCTCGAGTTCGTTGGGATCGGTGACGGGAGGCAGGACATGCAGAATGCCGGACAGGCGCGCAACCGACTCGATTGCCGCGTCCCAGTCCCGGCCGTTACTGGTCACCGGAAGCGAACCGAGCGTCCACTGCCCTTCGCTCCACAGCATGCTGATCGACGGCGGAACCGATTCGGTGAACGCCACCATGCGCTGATCACAGACGCGACGAGCAATCTCGAGGTCCGTTGCAAAAACCACCCGGGAACCGATCGCACCCAACAGGTTCAGGTCGCCGTCCTTGGGCGGAGCCGTCGACTTCAACCGAAGATCGATGTCGACGTCCGACCCGATCTCGCGGCGAACGGCCACGATGGTTGCGGTCTCTTCCAGGTCGAACAGCACGAACTGTTCTCCGCGACGGCGGCCGCGGACGACGTCGGTAGCAGTGAGGTAGTCCTGCTTGGCCATGACCGCGCGGTGCCATTCGCCTGCCAGCTGATCGTCAGTGGCCGTGTACGTGTAACCCTGCGCCTTGGCCCAGATCTGACGCACTCGCCCGGATTGATCTCGCCTCGTCCTGTCGACGTACAGAAGCGCACCCGCGCCTGCGAGTGCAATTGCTGCCAGTCCGAACCACATTCCAGTCATCACCCTCCAGGGTAGCGACTCGCGGCCTCAACCTCCCGCGACACCCTGGTGGACTCGCCCGATGTGTCGTGAACGACTCAGTTGCCGAACTTCGGCAGCGACGTACTCAGAATCGTGTTGGCGGTCATCGTGCCGTTCTCCACCGGCGTGCCGTCGACGACGATGTTGTCTCCCGGTTGCAGATCGGCGATGGTGGCGCGGTTGAGCGCGATGAGCGTGGTGTCCGCTGTGGTCAGAATCGTCACCTGCGAACCCCCGATCGAATCGATGACCAACGTGCCGCCGTCGTTCGACTTCACGGTGCCGACGGCTCCCCCGGCGTCACCGATGACTTCGCCGAGCCCGCCTGGAAGCTGGCTGAGCGGAGAATCCGTCGTCGGAGTCGGCGCCGTGGTGCTGGCCTTCGGCGGTGTCGTGGTCGGCGCCTGCGTCGTGGTGGTCGGGGGAACGAAAGCGGTCTGGGTGCCCTTGTCGTTCGAGCCGAACGCCGAGAACGCGATGATCGCGATCACGGCGACCAGGATCCCGACCACACCAGCGGCCACCCACGTCGCGAGCTTGCGCTTCTTACCGCCGCCCGACGATCCATCGTCGATGAACGGCTGTTCCGGCGGAACTCCACCGCCACCACCGGCAACCGGATACTGCTGTGTATTTCCGTACTGCTGCGTGTTCCCGTACTGATCCGGGTTCCCGTACTGCTGAGCGGTGTACGGCGGATAGGCCTGCGTCGCACCAGGCGGCGGCGCCTGCGGATCGAACTGCGGGTTGTAGGCAGGGAACGCCTGAGTGGGATTCGGCTGCTGCCCCTGCTGCCCCAAGTACTCCGTGTTCTGATCCGGTCCGCCGTAGGGATACTGCTGTGCCCCCGGATACTGCTGTGCCCCCGGCGGCTGACCGAAATACTCCGTCGGCTGGTTCGGATTCTGGCCGGACACCGTCCCGTACTGCTCCGTCGGCTGGTCGGGCGTACGCCCCCACACCTCGGTCGCCTCGGGATCCTCACGGCGCGGCCCACCCGAGTTACGCGGATCGTTCTGATCGGTCATGCCTGGCTCACCTTCGGTTGGGACGAAAGAGCGTCGGAGTCGTTCGGAGAGGCGCGGGTGCACTCGTCCCCGCTTCGAGCATCCAGCCATCCAGGGTAGAACAAAATGCGAATGCCCCGCCGATCCAAGTGGATCGACGGGGCATTCCGCTTACCGAATCAGGAGAGAACCAACTGATCCGCGTCCTCGCTGACACCGACGTGCACGGTGTCGCCGTCCTGGACCTTGCCGGCCAGGAGCAGCTTGGCGAGCTGGTCGCCGATCGACTGCTGAACGAGTCGACGCAATGGCCGAGCGCCGTACAGCGGGTCGTAGCCGCGCACTGCGAGCCACATCCGAGCCGCACCGTTCACCTCGAGGGTGAGACGACGCGCAGCCAGACGCTTCTGCAACTGCTCGAGCTGGATGTCCACGATGTGCTCCAACTGCTCCTCGGAGAGCGAGTCGAAGATGACCACGTCGTCGAGACGGTTGATGAACTCCGGCTTGAACGCGTGGCGTACCGCATCCATGACCTGCTCCCGCGTGCCACCGGATCCCAGGTTGGAGGTCAGGATCAAGATGGTGTTGCGGAAGTCCACCGTGCGGCCTTGACCGTCGGTCAGTCGGCCTTCGTCGAGCACTGCGAGCAAGACATCGAACACGTCGGGGTGTGCCTTCTCGACCTCGTCGAAGAGGACCACCGAGTACGGGCGTCGTCGAACTGCTTCGGTGAGCTGGCCACCGGCTTCGTAGCCGACGTATCCCGGAGGAGCACCGACGAGTCGGGCCACCGAGTGCTTCTCACCGTATTCGCTCATGTCGATGCGGATCATCGCGCGCTCGTCGTCGAAGAGGAAGTCCGCCAAGGCTTTGGCGAGCTCCGTCTTACCGACGCCGGTCGGGCCGAGGAACAGGAAGGAACCGGTGGGCCGATTGGGGTCGGCGACACCTGCTCGGGCGCGGCGAACCGCATCCGAGACGGCGACGACGGCGTCGGTCTGGCCGACGACGCGCTTGCCGAGTTCGGACTCCATGCGGAGCAGCTTCTCGGTTTCGCCTTCCATCATCCGGCCGGCGGGGATTCCGGTCCAGGCTGCGACCACGTCTGCGACGTCGTCGGGCCCGACCTCTTCCTTGAGCATCACGTCACCGTCGGAGGCAGCTCCGGAAGCGGCTGCTGCCTCTTCCAGTTCCTTCTCGAGCGCCGGGATACGGCCGTAGCGCAACTCGGCTGCCTTGCCCAGATCGCCGTCACGCTCAGCGCGTTCGGACTCTCCTCGCAGGGTTTCGAGCTGTTCCTTCAGCACGCGCACCGAGTCGATGGCCTGCTTTTCGTTCTGCCAGCGGGTGCTGAGCTGATTGAGCTTTTCGCGGTCGTCCGCGAGTTCCTGACGCAGCTTCTCGAGCCGCGCCTTGGACGCGTCGTCGGTTTCCTTCTCGAGTGCCACTTCTTCGATTTCGAGTCGGCGAACCGTGCGTTCCACCTCGTCGATCTCGACGGGACGCGAGTCGATCTCCATACGAAGTCGCGATGCGGCTTCGTCCACGAGGTCGATGGCCTTGTCCGGCAGGAACCGCGACGTGATGTAGCGGTCCGACAGCGCGGCAGCCGCCACCAACGCGGAGTCGGTGATGCGCACGCCGTGGTGCACCTCGTAGCGCTCCTTGAGGCCGCGCAGGATACCGATGGTGTCCTCGACCGAGGGCTCACCGACGAGCACCTGCTGGAAACGACGCTCGAGTGCTGCGTCCTTCTCGATGTACTTGCGGTACTCCTCGAGTGTGGTCGCACCGACCAGCCGCAGCTCACCACGGGCGAGCATCGGCTTGATCATGTTGCCTGCGTCCATCGCGGATTCACCGGTGGCTCCGGCGCCGACGATGGTGTGCAACTCGTCGATGAAGGTGATGACCTGTCCGGCACTGTTCTTGATGTCGTCGAGGACAGCCTTGAGGCGTTCTTCGAATTCACCGCGGAACTTGGCACCGGCGACCATGGACCCGAGATCCAGGGACACGACGGTCTTGCCTCGCAGCGATTCCGGGACGTCACCCGCGACGATGCGTTGGGCAAGGCCCTCCACGATCGCGGTCTTGCCGACGCCGGGCTCACCGATGAGTACCGGGTTGTTCTTGGTACGACGCGAGAGCACCTGCACGACACGGCGAATCTCGGTGTCGCGACCGATCACCGGGTCGAGCTTGCCGCTACGTGCAGCTTCGGTGAGGTCGGTGGAGTACTTTTCCAGCGCTTGGTAGGTGCCTTCGGGCTCCGGGCTGGTGACGCGAGCGCTGCCGCGGACGGTGGTGAAGGCTTCACGCAATGCGTCCTGGGTGGCGCCGTGCCGTACGAGCAACTGTGCGACGTCGGAGTCCCCGCCGGCCAGTCCGTAGAGGACGTGCTCGGTGGAGACGTATTCGTCGTCCATCTCGGTGGCGAGGTGCTGAGCAGCAGTGAGTGCCGCGAGTGCCTCACGCCCGAGTTGCGGGGTGGAGCTTGCGCCGGTTGTCTTGGGCAGGCGATCGACGATTGCCTGTGCTTCACGGTGTACGACCGTGGGGTCGACGCCTACAGCTTTGAGTAGTGGGGCAGCGATGCCGTCGGTCTGGTCGAGCAATGCGACCAGCAGATGGGCAGGCCGGATATCGGGGTTACCCGCCGACGACGCCGACTGCAGTGCAGCCGTCATCGCAGCCTGGGTCTTGGTTGTTGGTGTGAACGAGTCCACTTGTCACCTTTCTGGCGAAGTCGAACGGGAAGAGCCGCGACCGGTTGGTATTGCGACTGTGTCAATATGCTCAACGCGGACAAACTTGAGTCTATTCCGCTCAAGTTTGTTTTCGCCAGGCCGAGTTGGTTTCGTAGGTCACATTTTCAGCCGTACTAGAATTGTGGCGAGAGTTGCAGCTGGTGCGAAAGGGGGATGGATTGGATCCGACAGTGATCGCCCGTCTGCAATCCAGCCTCGATTCTCTGACCGACGACGAAGAGAGCCGTGCGCACTTCTCGGCAGTGTTCTACACCGGCCTCTTTGCGGAACATCCTCTGTACCGCTCATTGTTCCCCGCCGGGATGGAATCGCAGGGCCACCGTTTCTTCAGAGCCATCGAGTTCGTCGTGAAGAATCTGCCCCAGCATCGCCGAATCCGGAAGTTCCTCACCCAACTCGGCCGCGACCACCGTCGCTACGGCGTCGAGCGTGAGCACTACGAGGCCGCCGGCGTCGCTCTGAAGCGCGCGGTTCGGTCGATGTACGGCACGAGCGCGCACAGCCGCTACAAGTGGACGCCGGAGCTGGACGAGGCCTGGTCTCAGTTCACCGACCTCGTCGTCGGCACGATGGCCGACGGCGCCGAATCCGATACGACCCCGGCGCTCTGGGGCGCAACCGTGGTCAGCCACGAACGAGTCCTCGACGATCTGGCGATTGTTCGCCTCGAAGCCGACCCACCCATTCCGTACGGGGCGGGGCAATACGTAGGTGTTCAGATTCCCCAGCGCCCGAAAATGTGGCGGTATTACTCACCGGCGATTCCGACCAACCCTTTCGGTCAGCTCGAGTTCCACATCCGCAAGGTGTCGGGAGGATGGGTCAGCCCCGCGATCGTCAGCGAAACCAACGTCGGTGACCGCTGGGTCATGTCCACTCCCCTCGGCGGCCTCGAGGTCGACTTCACCAGCGACCGTGACGTTCTCATGATCGGGTCCGGCACCGGTATCGCTCCACTGCGGGCACAGGTGATGGAAATGTCTCAACGCGCGCACAACCCGCGCGTGCACCTGTTCGTCGGCGGCCGCTATCCCTGCGATCTGTACGACCTCGAAACCCTCTGGCACATCTCGCTCAGCAACCCGTGGTTGACCGTCGTGCCGGTTTCCGAAGAACCCGAAAACCCTTGGTGGCACAACGGACCGGTGCTCGAACCACCGTTCGGAATGCACAGCCGGCTGATCGGACCGATCGGAAAAGTGGTCGCGCAGTTCGGTTCGTGGGCCGACCGTCAGGTGCAGATCTCGGGGTCACCGTCGATGATCAAGACAACCGTCTACGCCTTGCGTGCCGGCGGAACTCCGCTCGACCAGATCCGGCACGACCCGCTCTACTGACTACAGGAGAACTTTCATGGCCCAGCGAACCTGGTCGAGCACAGTCGTCGAACATCACCGTCTCCGTGAGGATCTGGCGGTTGTTCGTCTTGTCGGCGACGTCGTCCCGTTCCGACCGGGCCAGTACGTCGACGTCAGCGTCCCGCAGAATTCGCGGTTGCTCCGTCGACTCTCCCCCGCACTGCCTCCCTCACACGACGGGAAGTTGGAGTTTCACGTCAAGACGGTTCCCGGTGGTTGGGTCAGCGGTTCGATAGTCAAGGACACCCAGCCTGGTGACGTCTGGCAGATCCTCGACCCGCGCGGCAACCTGTCCGTCGACGAGAACGGCCCCACCGTCATCATGGTCGCGGGCGGAACCGGTTTGGCCCCACTCCGGTCGATCATTCTCGATCTGGCTCAGACCCCGAACCCGCCGCAGGTGTACCTCTTCTTCGGTGGCCGAACGCTTCGTGATCTCTACGCTGCGGACATGCTGTGGCTGCTCGCCGACCAGTTTCCGTGGTTGCAGCCCATTCCTGTCGTCGAAGATCTCTCCGACGGCGGCCCGCCCGACGGATGGTTCGACCGGTTGAACGTCGACATCGGATTCGGCGACGATCATCTCATCGAAGGCACGCTCGCCGACGTCGTCGCGTCGTACGGTGCGTTCACCGAACATCAGGTCCTGGTGTGCGGATCGGCGGCCATGGTTCGGTCGACGCGTGATCGATTGATCGAGGCCGGAACGCCGGCCGAGGTCATTCAGTTCGATCCGTACTGACGGTCAGTACGTCGGGTCGTTGCGAACGGTATCGACGTCGATGCCCACTGCGCGAAGCCTGAATTTGGTGCTGTTGACCATGGATTCGCTGCCGACGACCTGAATGTCGTAGCCCGCCCAGTCCCCGAACGAGGTCACGACCTTACCGACCTTGCCGACGATGCGCCGCTTCATGCCGATCGGCGGCAGTGGCTCCGCTTCGGTGTGCCACCACGGATTCTCGTCTTCTTCGGAGACCGGGATGATCGTGAGCCACGGGTACTTCTCGGCCAGCTTCCACAGATGCGGAAGGTCGTAGAGATCGCACGGATGCTGTCCGGAGTAGAACAGTTGGACCTTGCGAGTGTTGCCGCGTCGGATCAGTTCGAGGATCTGAGCGCGAAGAGGCGCGACACCTGTTCCCGACGCGATCATCAAAAGGTCCTTGGAGTTCTCCGGAATCCCCAAGGCGCCGATGGGCGAACCGACCACCCAGGTGTCACCGACAGCGGTCTGGTTCACCATGACCGGGCTGACCCACCCGCCGGTGACCTGGCGGATGTGGAACTCGAGGATTCCGGTCCCGTCGTACGGCGTGGCCGGAGAGAGGTAGCGCCACATCCGTGGCCTCGCGGCGACCTGCACGCTGACGTACTGACCGGCGCGGTACTCCATCGTCTGGTCGAGTTGCAGCCGCACGACGGCGACGCCCTTGATGACCGGGCGGCATTCGATGACCGTGGCACTCCACGCGGGCGGACCGTCTTCCGCGTTGGCGGCATCCATCATCGCCGCCGAGATGATCGCGAGCGCGTTACGCCACGCGCTGTCGACCTCGTCGGTCCACATTTCGGCGCCACCGAAGGTCTCGAGTGCTTCGATCAAGGCATTGCCGACTGCCGTGTAGTGCTCGTCGGTGACGCCGTACTTACGGTGATCGCGGCCGAGCTGTGCGAGGTACTCGAGTATCGCGTCGGACTCGTCGAGGCGTTCGACGACGTGAGCGATAGCGCTGACAAGCCGGTCACGCTGCACATCCATCGCTGCCGGAAAGAACTCCCGGGTTTCGGGCGATCGAGCGAACAGGATCGAATAGAAGGTACGGGCGAGCCGTTCCGGACCATCTTCTACCGCAGCGACGGATTTGAAGCTCGACCGGACCAGAGAGATTGCTTGCGAATCCACGCTCATCCTCGTCCCGACTAGACGCGGCAAGACCCGCCGCGGAATTTCGTCTGCAGCTTATGTCACAAATGTCTGACTCGTAAATCATTCTGGACAAGTGTCACAATGCGACCCCATTTCGCGGTGTGACCGTCCCTTTCTTATTCTTGCGTGCAAGATAAACAAGAGCTTCGACACTCTCGATCGCCGAGCTAACGTTCAGCGAAATCTCAACCAGCCAAACAGGAGTCGTGCCGTGGATTTTGTTCGACAGGACGAATTGCCCACCGATAGCGGGCTTACGTCCCAGATCGCCTCCACTACCCCGACGCTGACCGAGCTTCAGCGTCGGGAACTCGAGTGCGTCGAATTTTTCGACTCTCCGGAACTGGGCCACCTCCCGACGTCTCGGCGGCGTGAGGCCTTGCGTGAACTCCATCGGACCGGCACCTACACGCACACAGCGGAGGAATTGCTCGTCGGCGCCAAACTCGCGTGGCGAAACCACGCCAGGTGCGTCGGTCGCGCGCATTGGCGGACCCTCAAACTCATCGACGCGCGCGATGCCGTCACGGCTTCCGCTCTCGCCGAAGCATGCTGGGAGCACCTGCGACTGTCGACCAACGGCGGCGCTCTGCAGTCGGTCGTGACGGTCGGGCCACTCCCCCGCGAGGACGGTCAGGAGTACCGAATCCTCAGCCCGCAACTGATCCGCTACGCCGGCTACCGGCAGCCTGACGGCACCATCCTGGGCGACCCGTGGCACGTCGATCTGACTGCTCAGGTCACCGCGATGGGGTGGAAGGGCGCCGGTACGCCGTTCGACGTTCTCCCCGTACTGATTTCGGTTCCCGACGAACCCCTGCAGTACTTCGACGTCCCGACCGACCTGGTTCTCGAGGTCGAGATCGAGCACCCCGAATACAGCTGGTTCGCTGATCTGGGGCTTAAATGGCATGCCGTCCCTGCGGTCTCGGACATGAACCTCGACATCGGCGGAATCGTTTATCCCTGCACGCCGTTCAGCGGTTGGTACGTCAGCACCGAGGTAGGCGCACGCAACTTCAGCGACACCGATCGCTACAACATGTTGCCCACCATCGGAGCGATGATGGAGCTCGACATGAGCCACGACCGCACGCTCTGGAAGGACCGCGCACTGGTCGAACTGAACCGTGCAGTTATCCACAGCTACCGCAAGGCCGGCGTCATCATGGTCGACCATCACACTGTCGCAAAGCAATTCATCGATCACATCGCGCGTGAGGACAAGGCCGGGCGCAAGTGCCCGACCGACTGGTCATGGGTGAACCCGCCCATGTCCAGCTCGCTCACGCCGACGTTCCACCGCCTGTACGACGAGCCCGATCTCGACATCCGGCCCAATTTCGTGACAAAAAAGAAGAAGGGCACCGACCAAGGCCGGTGCCCCTTCCACAACTGATCGCGCTCAGAAGGGGATCTGCCCCAATCCGACGCCGACCACGAGCATCGTGATCGAGATCAGGCCCGCTCGCCACAGAACCTTCTTGTGGTGATCCGCCAGAGAAACACCGGCGAGTGTGACCAGTAGCAGGATCGCCGGGACCAGCGGGCTCTGCATGTGCACGGCCTGCCCGGTGATCGAGGCGCGCGCCATCTCCACCGGCTCGATGCCGTACTGCGCTGCAGTCTCGGACAGCACCGGCAGCACACCGAAGTAGAACGCGTCGTTGGTCATGAAGAACGTGAGCGGGATACTCAGGACGCCCGTGATGACGGCGAGGTGCGGGCCCATCGCGTCGGGGATGACCTGAAGCAGCCACTCTGCCATCGCCTCGACCATGCCGGTTCCCTGGAAAACGCCGGTCAGCACCGCTGCTGCCAGCACCATCGCGACCACCGAGACGATGCTCGACGAATGGCGTGCGATTGCTTCACCCTGATCCTTGACCGCCGGGAAGTTCACCGCGAGGGCGATCGACGACGCGATCATGAACAGCACCGGGATGGGCAGGATGTCCATCACGAGTACGACGAGAAGGATCGTCGTCAGCGCAGCGTTGAACCAGAGCAATTTCGGCCGCAAGGTGTCCCGCTTGGGGTCGAGGCCGTCGATGAATCGTCCGGTGTCGCCGCCGTCGTCCTCGGAGTCGTTCGAGCCGCCGGTGCCGGCGCTACCGGTGCTGGAACTTCCACCGTTTCCGACCTTTTCAAGGATGCGCTCAGAAGTCAGGACCAAAGTCCCGATCCTGCGGCGCTCCATGATCCCGAGGTGAATCGCGAATCCGAGCACCATGATCAGGCCGACGATCAACGACGGCACCATCGGCACGAACACGTCGGAGGGTGAGAGTCCCAGCGCGCTCGCGGCCCGGACGGTCGGGCCGCCCCACGGAATGATGTTCATGGTCGCGTTGGACAGGCCGGCGATCACCGTCAGAACGACGGGACTGACACCGAGTTTGAGGTAGAGCGGAAGCAGCGCCGAGGTCACGATGATGAAGGTCGTCGAACCGTCTCCGTCCAGCGAGACCACCATCGCGAGCACTGCGGTTCCGACCACGAGCCTCATCGGATCGTCTCGCACCATCCGCAAGATGAGCTTGACCAGCGGATCGAAGAGGCCGACGTCGATCATGATTCCGAAGAAGATGATCGCGAAGAACAACAGCGCCGCGGTGGGTGCGAGCGACTTGATGCCGTCGGTGATCATGTCGCCGATTCCGAGGCCCGCCCCGGCAAGTAGTCCGAAGGCCACCGGAACCAGAGTCAGTCCCACCACCGGGGTCGCGCGTTTGGTGAGAATCAGGAACATGAACACCGCAACCATGAGGAAGCCGAGTGTGACGAGCATGATGAACTCCTTTGGTGCTGAATTGCCGAGAAAAACGGCACGGCAAATCGAGCCGGTGACCTTCGTGGAGGTGAAACGAAACTTCGGTAGTGCTCAGTTGATGCCGGGCGGATCGAGTGTTGCGTCGACGAACCGGGATTGATCGGTGAGGAATGCGGAGAACTCGGGTTCGGTGAGAACTGCACTGTTCCAACCGTTTCGGCGAGACAGCTCGTTCCAGCGCGGGCTTGCCGCCAGATCCCGCACCAAATTCTGCAAGTGCTGACGCTGATCGTCCGTCAGGCCCGGCGGCGCCATGAGGCCGCGCCAATTGGTGAACGTGGCGTCGACGCCAGACTCCGCCATCGTGGGCGCATCCACCGCCGGGGTACGGGCCGGCGAGCTGACCGCAAGGACCCGAACCGTGCCTGCCGCAATCTGATCGAGGTACTCACCGATACCGGTGGCGGCTACGTCGACCTGCCTCGTGAGCAGTGCGGGAAGCAGTTCGCCGCCGCCGTCGTAGATGCGGTACGGGGAGCGCGACGGATCGACGCCGACCGCCCGTGCGAACAGAAGGCGGAACAACCCGTCCGGTCCACCTTCACTCGAACCACCGCCGATCGAGATCGACGACGGATCCGCCACCCAGGCCTGCGTCAGATCGGCGAGAGTTTTGTACGGTGAATCTGCTGGAACCAGTAGCGCTTCCGGTTCTTCGACGAGTCTCGCAATCGGTGTCACGTCGGCAAGTGTGTGCTCGGACGGCAGTATCTCGAGCGAACCGAGAACTCCGAGCCCCATGACCATGAGTAGGTCGGGATTCCCGCTTTCGAGAGCCAACCGGTTGAGTCCGACGATGCCGCCCGATCCGGGCAGCACAACGACGTCGGCGTCGACGGTCCCTTCGTCGGCCAGTGCTTGCACCATGGTCCGGGCGGTCAGGTCGTAACCACCACCGGCCACCGAGGGCACCAGTACGCGCAGTTCTTCGGAACTCTCACCCGCTCGGCCACCGGCGAAGAAGGACTCGACCGGAGTGCATCCGGTCGAGAGCACGAGAGTCATCGCGCAGGCACCGAGCAGGGCGATATGCCTGCTCAGCCGCTTCGATGTGCTCATGGCTTCGTCCTTGTCTGCCGGTACCGATGTGTGAACAGGTTTCATACTTACGCACTTTGTGACTGGGGTCACCATTGGGAAAGCAAATTGATTTGTGCTCATTGTGCTCACGAACGGCCGCTTTCCCGGCATCGAACTGAAGGCTAGGGTCTGGCTGGTGTCCTCAGGAAACGAGCAGGCGGAGCGAGAGAGCAAGTCGTCTCTGTTTGCCCGGCTATTTCGCCGCCGGCACACTCTGGCGACACAACTTCTCGAACTGCAACTTCTGATCGTCGTTGCAGTTCTCGTGTGCGTCACCGCCCTCTCCCTCGCGCAGTCGTCCGCGAGTTTCCAACGCGAGGAGGGACGTCGCGCACTCTCGGCAGCGGAATCGCTCGCAGCCAATCCGGCAGTACGCGAGCTACTCCCCCAGGCGCAGACCCGTCTCCGCTCCGGACTACAAGGTTCGGTCGACTCGGTACGCGCCATCTCGGGCGTCACCTACGTCTCGCTTGCCGACGCCGACGGCAGTGTCGTCATTTCGACGCGTCCCGGTGATGTCGGCATCGACGCACGTCAGACGGAGGATCGGTCGTGGACGGGTTTGGTCGACACGCCCTCCGGCAAGGCCGTGGAGGCGCACGTTCCGATTCTCGGCAGCGAAGGAGCGATTACCGGAACCGCGATGGTCGGCATCGAGTACCCCTCGATCTGGACACGGCTGCTGCAGTCTGCACCGAATCTCCTGGTATACCTCGCGGTGGCATCCCTTCTCGGCGGCGTCGGGTCGATCCTGTTGGCCCGCAGGGTAAAACGGCAAACCCTCGGCATGGAAGCCGGCGAGATCCTGGACCTGGTTCGCCAACGTGAAGCAATGCTGCGCGGTCTCAAGGAAGGCGTCATCGCATTCGACGCGCAGGGAAAGGTGGTGCTGATGAGCGACAGTGCCCACCAACTCCTCGACATCCCACGCGGCAGCGCCGGTAGATCGGTGCGGGACCTCGGTCTCGACGACCGCCTCCAGAGTGTACTGACCTCCGGCACAACCGAATCCGATCAGTTGGTTCTTGTCGGCGATCGCCTGCTCGTCCTCAACACCGTCTTGATCGAATCGAAAGGCCGCACCATCGGGTCGGTCACCACTTTCCGCGACCGCACCGAATTGCGCTCCGTGGAAGAAGAACTCGACGTGACCAAAACCAGCACCGACGCACTACGCGCCCACATCCACGAGTTCGACAATCAACTGCACACCATCTCCGGCCTCATCCAGCTCGGCGAATACGACGAGGTGGTCGGCTACGTCGAGGGTCTGACCATGGAGCGCGCGCAGGTCAGCGCGACCGTGACCGAGAAGATCGCCGACGTCGGCACCGCCGCACTCGTGATCGCCAAGATAGGTGCTGCTGCACAGGGGTTGGTCACGGTCGAGCTGGCGGCGGACACGCATCTGGAACCGGTGGACCGCAGACTCGGACGAGATCTCGTGACAGTGGTCGGAAACCTCGTCGACAATGCCGTCGACGCCGTCGGTGAGATGCCGGAAGCCGCGCGCCGCAAGGTTCGGTTGTCGATTCGGGGCCGTGGCACCGCGGTCGAAGTGCGGGTCGAGGACGCCGGCCCCGGTATCGCGCCGGAGAATCGCGACAGGGTGTTCGGCCAGGGTTGGAGCACCAAGGGACAATCGAGTGACGGACACGGTTTCGGTTTGGCGCTGGTGCGCCTGACGTGTCGTCGGCGGGGCGGCGACGTCACCGTGAGCACTCGTTCGGCAGAGGACATCGAGTGGACTGTCTTCAGCGCAGTCCTACACGACGGAGAGGGCGCATGATCCGGGTACTGGTGGTCGACGACGACTTCATGGTGGCGAAGGTGCACAGCGGATTCGTCTCACGGATAGACGGTTTCGAAGTGTGCGGCGTTGCCCATTCGGCCGAGACCGCGCTGGCCGCAGTCGGTGAGTTGCAACCCGACCTGGTGCTTCTCGACGTCCACCTGCCCGGCACCACCGGACTCGATCTGATCGCCCCGTTTCGCGCGCTGGCACCGGAGCTGGATGTTCTTGTCATCACTAGTGAGCGCGAGGCCGGCTCGGTCAAGAAAGCGCTGCGCAGCGGCGTCGTGCATTACCTGATGAAGCCCTTCACGTTCGAGGTTCTCCGTGAGCGTCTCGAGCGTTACCGATCGACATATGCGAATCTCGACAGCTCCGGCGAAGCAGAACAGGAGGCGGTGGACGAGGCTTTCGGCGTGGCAGGTGGCGCGACAACGGCGTCGTCCCTCAAGGGTCTACCGAAAGGACTCAGTCCTGAGACCCTTCAGCTGGTCGAGGCAGCACTACGAGACGAAACCGAACCCGCCTCGGCCACAGACATTTCCGAGAGGGTCGGCATCTCACGCGCGAGCGCGAGGCGCTACCTCGAATACCTCTACGAAACCGGGCGGTCCACCACTTCGCTGAAATACGGAGTGGTGGGCCGCCCGGAACGTCGTTACGTCTGGAAACGCTGACCCTTCGCTACCCGACGCTGGTTCCTAGACCGCGCGGGCGCTGGTCTCCCAGTACCGCGCGCGCAGCGCCTTCTTGTCCAGCTTGCCCAGCGGTGTCAGCGGGAGTGATTCCACGAAGTCGATGCTCTTGGGAGCGTGAACCGAACCCTTGGCTGCCTTCACCTTGTCGACCAGTTCCTCGGTGTCGACGGTCAGTCCGGCACGAAGTACGACACAGGCCTTGACGGCTTCGCCCCACTTGTCGTCCGGCACACCGACTACCGCCACCGACGCGACGGACGGATGCGCCGAGATCACGTCTTCGATTTCGCGGGGGAACACGTTGAAACCACCGGTCACGATCATGTCCTTCTTGCGATCGACGATGGACATGAACCCGTCCTTGTCCTTGCGCGCGATGTCGCCGGTGTGCAGCCAACCACCCCGGAACGCCTCGGCGGTTTCGGCCGGCTTCTTCCAGTAGCCCTTCATGATCAGCGGGCCACGGACGCAGATCTCACCGAGTTCTCCCTGCGGCACCTCGTTGAGGTCGTCGTCGAGCAACCGGACGTCGAGCCACGGCACCGGACGCCCACACGTGGCGAGGCGGGCCGGATCGTCGGCGAGGTGTTCTTCCTTGCGCAGCACCGAGATAGTCATGCCGCACTCGGTCTGACCGTAGAACTGGAAGAAGATCTGACCGAACTTCTTGATGCCCTCCTGCAGTCTGGCGGGAGACATCGCGGACGCTCCGTAAAACAGCGTCTGCAAACTCGAGACGTCCCGCTTGGGCAGATCGGGGTGGTCCATGAGCATGTAGATCATGGTGGGCACCAACATGGTTGCCGTGATCTTGTGCTTCTCGATCGCTTCGAGCACAGCACCTGGCTCGAAGGCAGGCAGGACGATCAACGCACCGCCGCGCAGCAAGGTCGGGATGAAGAACGCTGCACCTGCGTGTGAGAGTGGCGTGCAGATGAGGAAGCGGTTGTCCTCGGGCCACTGCCACTCCGACATCTGGATCTGATTGAGCGCAGCACCCGAACGGAAGGATCCGACAACACCTTTGGGCTTGCCGGTCGTTCCACCGGTGTACACCATGCTGCTGGCGTCTTCGGCGTCGACGTGCGCTGCCTTCAGCGGCGCGGGCTCGAACGTGGCAGCCAGCGCGAGGATGTCGATTCCCACCTCGGACGGCCCCATCGAGAGCACGTTGGTCAACGAGGGTGACGACGCCTTCAACTCGGCGGCACGCTCTTCGAAGGCATTGGGATCGAAGATCAGCGTCTCGATCTCGGCGTCGTCGACGATGTACTTGTGGTCGTCGAGCGATCCCATCGGGTTCAAGGCGCTCGCCCGGCAGCCGGTGATCATGGTCGCGCCCATACTGATCAGAACCTCGGGGCGATTCTTCGACAGCATCGCGGTGCTGGTGCCCTGAGTGATTCCCAAAGACGCGAGCGCCTGGGCGAAGCAGCTGATCTGATCGCGCATCTGACCGCCGGTGAGGATCACGTCGCCGAGGTACAGCGCGGGCTTGTCGTGATTGCGTTCCAGAGCGGTGATGAGCAGGTCCGGACCGTATACCGGTCGGTGCAGGTCAGCGAACTCGTCTGTCATCTGGTCTTCCTTCTGCTCGGCGCGTGCAGTCATCGAGATGTGCTCCCGGTCACGGATACGATATCCAGAATTGCACAAAACTGGAACAGGTTCCACCTCTTCGATCGAATCCGAGAATGCTCCCGATCAGCGGGAAGCCCGTCGTCACCCGCGAGAGCGGTGGTTAGCGTCGATGTACCCACCGAGACGACAGCGTCTCGGTCGCGTCCAACGGAGAGTGTCATGACTACCAACCTCGGTACCGCCCACTTCACGGCAACTGCTCCGCGTACTGCCACCACGCTCCTCTCCGATTTCGACTCGTTGTACGGCACCGTGCGCTCGGCACCCGACGGGGCCGTCGTCGAGCAGGACGTCGTGTTCTTCGGACGCCCCGATCCCGGCGCACTGCTCACCGGATCCGTGAGGGCGTTGAGTTCGACACTCGAGCGGATCACCGAATACCACGACCAGACCGGCCATCTGGTGGCCGAGGTCTTCGTCCGGGAAGCCCCGACAGCGGGCACCGGAACCGATTCCGTTGCCGCCCTTGCTGATTTCGCTGCTCGTCGTTACGGCTCGGCGTCACTACGACGCTTCCGCGGACGTTGCACCGCGACTTCCACGGGAACAGATCTGCACTGCTCCGTGACAGTGCTCGCGACGTACGAGAAGGACCACGAGAGCGTGGCCGACGTAGCTCTGGTCGCCACCGATCCCGCTGGGGTGGTCACTGCCCGGGCCTGGGCGACTTACGCGATCGACGATGTGGCGACACTCGCGAGCTGAATCTCTGCAGGTCACCGAGTAGGCGTTCCATCCAGCGGGAACTGCCGTATCTCCAGCGGACGCTTCGTCGTTGTATGAGACGGATCACATCACTGGAGCGTCGCAAGACGCGGCTCGGAGGAAGACATGGCACTCGGAACCGGCCCACTCACCACTACGGACACCCCGACGCAGACGGGCGCCGGCGAGGAAATTCGAGAAATCGAAGCGGCAGCGCCTCCCGCACGGTTCGCACGTGGATGGCACTGCCTCGGACTGAGCAATACCTATCGCGACGGTCAGCCCCACCAGATCGAGGCATTCGGCACCAGCCTTGTCGTCTTCGCCGACAGCAAGGGCGACATCAAGATTCTCGACGCATACTGCCGCCACATGGGTGGCAACCTTGCTCACGGAACCGTCAAGGGCGATTCGATCGCCTGCCCGTTCCACGACTGGCGTTGGGGCGGTAACGGAAAATGTACGGCGATCCCCTACGCACGACGCGTTCCGCCGCTGGCCAAGACGCGGGCATGGATCACTCTCGAGAAGAACGGTCAGCTGTTCGTCTGGCACGATCCCCAGGGAAATCCCCCGCCCGCCGAGGTCACGATCCCCGACATCGAGGGCTTCGGAAGCGATGAGTGGAGCGCCTGGAGCTGGAACACGCTCACCATCGAAGGCTCTCATTGCCGCGAGATCGTAGACAACGTCGTGGACATGGCCCACTTCTTCTACGTTCACTACTCGTTCCCCAAGTACTTCAAGAACATCTTCGAAGGTCATGTCGCGAGCCAGTACATGGAATCGGTGGGACGTGAGGACGTCATCAGCGGCACCAACTACGGCGATCCCAACGCTGTGCTCCGTTCGGATGCTTCATATTTCGGACCGTCGTACATGATCGACTGGATCAAGAGCGAAGCCAACGGGCAGATCATCGAGACCGTCCTGATCAACTGCCACTACCCGATCTCGAACAATGCGTTCGTCCTGCAGTACGGCGCGATGGTCAAGAAGCTACCCGGTATGGACGACGAGTCCACTGCCGCGATGGCCGCGCAGTTCACCGAGGGCGTCGAGATGGGATTCCTTCAGGACGTGGAGATCTGGAAGAACAAAGCTCCGATCGACAACCCCCTGCTCTCCGAGGAGGACGGCCCGGTTTACCAGTTGCGTCGCTGGTACAACCAGTTCTACACCGACGTCGAGAATGTCACGGAAGACATGACGAAGCGCTTCGAATTCGAGATCGACACCACCCGCGCAGTGGAGAGCTGGAAGCGGGAAGTCGCCGAAAACGTTGCCGCACGCGACGCCCAGGCACTCGAGACAACCTCCTGATCCGCAGTCGAAAACACTGCTGAGACAACCAGACTGGATGCAAGGAACAACATGACGTACGAAGTGCTCGAACAGATCAACGCGATGGCCGACGACATCTTCGCCGAAGGCATCGAGGCCGAGCGGATCGGCCGGGTGGCCGACGACACCGCCAAGAAGATGAAGGCAATCGGTTCCATCCGCATGCTGCAGCCCAAGGAGCATGGCGGCATGGAGGCGCATCCGCGCGAATTCGCCGAAACCGTCATGCGCATGGCTTCACTGAACCCGTCGGCCGGCTGGGTCCACGGGATCGTCGGAGTTCACCCGTGGCAACTCGCGTTCGCGGATCCCAAGGTGCAGCAGGAGATCTGGGGATCCGATCCCGACACCTGGATGGCATCGCCGTACATGCCCGGCGGAATGTGTATCCCCACCGACGGCGGCTACAAGTTCTCCGGTCGCTGGCAGTTCTCCTCCGGTACCGACCATTGCGACTGGGCATTCCTCGGCGCGATGGCGTGCGACAAGGACGGCAACATGGAGATGCCGCCGCGCATGCTCCATGTGATCATTCCGCGCACCGACTACGAGATCATCGAAGACTCGTGGGATGTCATGGGACTTCGCGGCACCGGCTCCAAGGATCTCGTAGTCAAGGATGCGTATGTCCCCGATTACCGCGTCATGGACTGCGACGAGGTCATCGACGGCACGGCAGTGCGCAAGTACGGGCGCACCGAGACGCTGTACCTCATGCCGTGGTCGAACATTTTCCCCCTCGGAATCACCGCCGCCACGATCGGCATCTGCGAGGGAATGCTCTTCCACGCCAACGAGTACCAAGCCGATCGCATCAACGCGCAGGGCACGGCGATCAAGGACGACCCGTACACCTTGTTCGCCATCGGTCAGGCAACCGCCGACATCCGGGCTGCGCGCGACACCCTGCTTGCCAACGTCGACCGCATGTGGGATCGAGTGGACGCTGGCAAGGAAGTGACCTTCGAGCAGCGCGCGGAGGGACGTCAGACTCAGGTACAGGCCGCCTGGCGCGCCGTCAACGCAATCGATCAGGTCTACCCACGCTGCGGTGGCAACGCATTGCGGATGGACAAGCCGCTTCAGCGATTCTGGCGCGATGCTCATGCTGGACAGCATCACGCAATTCACGTGCCGAGCACCGTTTTCCACGCCGCATCACTGAGCCGTCTCGGCGCAGACCCGCAGGGTCCGCTGCGGGCGATGATCTGATCAGACTTCGACACAAGAAATCGACAGGAAAAAGACACGATGACACGCACTGACATCAAGGGACTTGGCTACGTCAAGATCTCGACCAACGACATGGCACGTTGGCGCACTTTCGCTTTCGACGTTCTCGGCTTCGCCAAGGGCAGTGGGCCGGACGAGAACGCGCTCTACCTACGACTCGACGAGCGTGCTGCTCGCATCGTCGTCGTCGAGGGTGAGCGCGACGAGATCGTCAACATCGGTTGGGAGGTCGCCGACCACGCCGCACTGCGCCGCGTTCAAGAAGCACTCGAAAAGAACGGCACCGAGGTCGAGCAGCTTTCGCTCGCCGAAGCAGATGCTCGACGGGTCGAAGAGGTCATCGCCTTCACCGATCCCGGCGGAGCAGCCATCGAGGTCTTCCACGGAGCGATCCTCGACCACAGCCCCGTGGTGACGCCCTTCGGCGCTCGATTCGTCACCGGCTCACAGGGTCTCGGCCACGTCGTACTCCCCGTCATGGACAGTGCTGCGAGCTTCGACTTCTACACCGAGGTGCTCGGCTTCTACCCGCGCGGCGCCTTCCGCCTGCCGGCCCCGCCTGAATTCGGGCCGCTGCGAATCCGTTTCATGGGCGTCAACGAGCGTCACCACAGCTTGGCCCTGTGCCCGGCACCGCACGGCGGCGCACCCGGCCTGATTCACATCATGGTCGAGGTGGACACCCTCGACGCCGTCGGCCAGGCACTCGACCGCGTGATGAAGGACGGATTCTCCGTGTCGTCGACCCTGGGTCGTCACACCAACGACAAGATGATCTCCTTCTACGTCCGCGCACCCGGCGGCTGGGACATCGAGTTCGGCACCGAGGGCGCGAGGGTGGATCAGGACTCGTACTCCTCCGAGGAGATCACCGCTGACAGCTACTGGGGCCACGACTGGTCCGGAAGCGAACCACTGGCAGCTATGTAGTACCCGCCGGTGGCGATCAATACCTGCCGGTGGCGATGTAATACCTGCCGGTGGCGATGTAATACCTGCCAGTAGTTAAACGACGAGGGGGTTTGCGCGAGCATTCGCGCAAACCCCCTCGTCGTTTCCACCGCGACGCGCCCGAAAACAGACCGGTGATCCACTTCACAAATCCGTAACTCTATGACACTATTTCTAATTGAAATAGCCAGTTCACTGGTTGTGGAGCTCTAAGAGAAGTGAGGTACACGATGACACTGCAGGCTGTGGATGCTTTAGGCGCCGATTCGGCCCCGACAGCAATTCTCGATCGCGTCTCGCTGGTTCTCGACGCCTTCGACGGTCCCGGCAGGTTGACGCTCGCTCAAGTCGTTCGGAGCACAGGCCTTCCCCGCTCGTCTGCCCACCGCATGCTCGAACGTCTCGTCTCGATGCGTTGGCTGCGTCGCGACGGCCGTGACTACGAACTCGGTATGCGCCTCGTCGAACTGGGATCGCTCGCGGTTCATCAGGACCGCCTCCACGCTGCAGCCATGCCCCTTCTCCATGAGCTCTACCGAGTCACCGGATTCGTGGTTCACCTCGGCATCCTCGACGGGCCCGATGTGGTCTACATGGAGAAGATCGGCGGACGCCTCGCCGCCGCAGTGCCGACGCGTGTCGGTGGTCGACGCCGCGCCGAGACCACTGCGATCGGTCAGGCACTGCTCGCGTTCGGTTCGCCGAAGTCCTCGGGCTACGCACTGCCCCACCTCGCCAGAATCCGCGAGTCCGGGGTGGCCTTCGAATCCGGAAACGGCCTACCGGGATTCAGCTGTCTTGCGGCACCGATCGGCCCCATCGGCCGCGCCGTCGCCGCGGTATCCATCTGCGCGCCGTCGAAGGCCCTCCGCCTCGACCACGTCAGCGCAGCGCCGGTCCGTATGGCGGCCGCTGCCATTTGGCGAGGCATCGACGGCGGATCGCTGAGCGTCACTCCGACTTTGCAACGTCGTCATTTGCTGCGCAACATGCCGACCGCAGCCGGGGCCTGACTCAGATACTCGAACCGTTGCCGGTGAGCCCGGCTTGCTCGAGCGCCAACACGTACTCCTCGACGTTCTTCCATCTGCCAGGCGTCGAGGGCAACGGTGATCCCAGTCGGTCGTGCTCGGCGACGTTCGCGAACTCGGCGGTCGCACGATCGATGTCGTCGAGCAGTTCGCGAGCAAGTTCGATCTCGGCTCGGAAGTACCGTTCCGACCATCGCAACGTCATGACCGGGAACGACCAGGCCGGCTCGTTCTCGGCATGATCTGCGTGGAGTTTCGCGCGTCGAATCTGCTCTTCGACATTGGCGATGTGGGCTTCCACCAGCGCCTTCAGTCGCTCGGGCTCGTTGAGGTGTCCCATCCACAGACGCAACATCACACCGTGCTTGAGCACCGGAACTTCCACCGGTGCCTCCCGTGACCACGTCCGGACGGCGTCGGTTCCTGACTGAGTAATGGAGTAAAGGCGCTTGCCTCGCACCCCTGGTTCGGAGACGACCCGGGACTCCACGAACCCGATGCTTTCGAGCTTCTTCAGTTCTGCGTACACCTGGCTGATGGACGGGCTCCAATAGAAGAAGCCGACACTCCAGTCAGCCCACTTCTTCAAATCGTTTCCGGTCAGCTCCTCCCCGAACGTCAGCATCCCGAGCACTGCCCAGCTGGTAGCGGGAAGTCCTCGGGACACGTCATCAGGTTCGGACATGCCCGAAGTCTAACAATCACTGGTCATTTGCTGGTTTCGTAGAATCCGAACGGACCGCTGAGCGGGATCAAATTTGCTCGAAACCCCTCCACCTGCCACTCGGTCGGTCCTGACCCGTGCCGAGAAGCCATTGCTGCCATTGAGTGGGACTGCCGCTGGATTACGGCCGCGGCGCCACACATCGTTGCTTCTGAAGCTGTTTGCAGAGTTTTGAACAAAAGATTTGAACAAGGAGACGACATGACCGTGGAAAACGCCGAGCCGCCAGTTCTGGACGGACGCACACTTCGCAACGTGATGAGCAATTTCTGCACCGGCGTCACCGTCATCACCGCTCACGACGGAAATTCACCCCTCGGTTTCACCTGCCAGTCCCTGGTCTCGGTATCGCTTGATCCCCCGTTGCTCTCGTTCTGCCCGGCGAAGACGTCGACAAGTTGGCCGAAGCTTCGCGAAACGGGAACTCTCTGCATCAATGTTCTCGCCCACGATCAGCAGGACATGTGTTCGGCGTTCGCTCGCGGCGGGACGGACAAGTTCCTCGGCGTCGAGTGGGATGCCGCCGGCAACGGTGCTCCGGCGCTGAGCGGCGCGCTCGCCCGCATCGAAGCAACGGTCGAGCAGGAGCACGACGCCGGTGATCACACCATCGTCGTCGCACGCATCACCGATCTGAACGTGCTGCGCCACGACGGTCCGCTTCTGTTCTACCGCGGCGGGTTCGGACGCTTCGACGCCTGAGTGCTCAGGCTGTCCCGCTGCGTGGGAGATGCCGGCGCCGAATCGAGCCCGCACCGATAGCGTCCGAAGTAGTTGTCAGACCCTGAACTTCTCGACTGATCGGACTAACTCGATGACCACTCTCGAACCAGACACCACGGCCGCGATCACGGCGACGGTTACCACCTACCTCGACGCCGTGGCTCGCGGATCGTCAGCGGACATCGCCGCCCTCTACGCCGAGAACGCGACGCTCGAAGACCCGGTCGGCAGCGAACCCCGCGTCGGCAAGGCCGCGATCACCGAGTTCTACGGCGCTCTCGAGGGCGGTTCGCAAGAGACGGAACTGCTTACCTTGCGGGTGAGCGGATCCAGCGCGGCCTTCCACTTCCGCGTCGTCACACCGGTGGGCGATCAGGTCTACGAGGTCGAACCGATCGACGTCATGACTTTCGACGAGGACGCCAAGATCACGAGCATGCGCGCCTTCTGGTCACCGGCCGATCTGATTGCACGCTGATGCGTCAGGTCAGTTGCCGCAACTGCGGAAACCGTGTCCTCGTCGAGAAGTACAGCGAAGCGCACACCAGCGTCCAATGGCTCGAAGAGTCGCAGGAAGTGTGCCCGGAGTTGGGTCGCGCGAACAGCCGTGCCAACGCTCAGCGGACGTGTGGCGCTCTGCGCCAGACGATCAACGACCTTGCCGACGCCGGTGAGCTGGAGATGAGCCTGCGCAGCTACCCGGTGCCGGGCAAGCTGTCCTGAACGCTTCCGCGTAGCATTTCGGCGAACATGCGCGCCGATTCCAAGTCGTCGGCGTTCGGCCGCCCCTTCCGGATACCGCCGAAAGGCTTGAACGGGAGATAGGTATCCCACGCACGGGACGAGAAGGCTGCGACCACATCGAAGCCCTTCTGTTCGAGCAACTGAACCAGTGGACGCGAGAAGCGATGAATCCCCTTGTCAGGAAATCCACTGGTGGCGAAGACAAAAGCCTTGGATCGCCGTTCTTCGGGGAGTGCCTCGACGAACGAGCGTAAATTTGCGTGGTACGAGCGTAGGTAGATGCCGGAGCCGAACCCCACCAGGTCGTAGTCGGCGAGCTGCGCGGCGTCGATGTCACCGGGCTCGACCACGCGAGCATCGAGAACTTCTCCGATGACATCGGCGATCAGCTTCGTATTGCCATGGGAGACAGAGGTACACACGATGATTGCTTTCATCGGCTAAGTTCTCTCATTTTGGACATACGCATCCCTCCGCCTGGTTTGTCACTGACAGTTCCAGGATAGAGGCCCCGGCGAAGCTACGGAGAAGGGTGGCGATGGGGAATGATGCCGGTATGTCAGCACGATTGAAGGGGCGAAGACGTGCGGTGAACGCGCTGCTCGTCGACGTCGAACGATGGGCCGCTGAGCACGATGACGTCAAAGCTGTAGCGCTGGTCGGGTCCTACGCGCGCGGCGCGGAGCGTATGGCGAGTGATCTTGATCTGATGATCCTGGCCGACGACGCGAACGCGCTCGCAAATGAAGACTGGTTCGACCGGCTCCGCCCCGACGCGCGATTCATCAGAGCCGCCAACTGGGGGCCAGTCCGAGAACGACGCTTCCGCCTACGGTCCGGCCTCCTCGTCGAACTGAATTTCGCGAGCGAGAGCTGGGCCGACCTTCCGCTCGACGCGGGCACTCGACGCGTCCTCGAAGACGGCCACCGAATCCTGTACGACACCGGGCCTCTTCGCGTCGCTACGAGCGCGGGAAGAACTGCTCGATGAGCACCAAGACGGTCTTCGAGACCTTGGCCGCCGAAATAAACGCGCTGCGCGGCCCTCCCGTCGTCGCGATCGACGGCGTCGACGGGAGCGGCAAGACGACATTCACGAAAAGTCTTGCAGCACAGCTGAATGAACGCCCCGCCATTGTGATTCACGTCGACGACTTCCTCAATCCGCCGGAGATTCGCCATCGCAGAGGTCGGCTGTCACCGGAAGGCTTCTGGCTCGACAGCTACGACTACGACGCCCTCGAGCGTCATGTTCTCGCCCCTCTGAGACCGGGAGGTAACCGCGAGTACCGACCACGACGGGACAGCGACGCGTACTTGCATGCAGCCGACGGAGCCGTAGTCCTCGTCGAGGGACTCTTTCTGCATCGGGACGAACTTGCTTCCCGATGGGACTATTCGATCTTTCTCGACGTGCCCTTCGAGATCACCGCCGAGCGAATGAACCTTCGCGACGGAACGAACGCGGATCCGGAACACCCGTCGATGAACCGTTATGTCGGCGGCCAACGTCTGTACTTCGCGGCTGCAGAGCCCTGGACCCGCGCGGACAGTGTCATCGACAATTCAGACCCGAAACTGCCTCGAATCACGACACATGCCGCCCACTGGAGTTGGCAGTCCGCATCGCCGGCCCCGCGTTTCATCGGTGCGCTGTGGATGTGAATTGGAAGGTTGCGGCATCCACGATCTCAGCGGGCGTGATGTCGATTTCGCCGTTGAGCCAGGCCGTCACCAATTCGGCCAGGCCGCCCACGAACAGTAATCCGTTGATCTCACCCTGATGGGGAGGCCAAGCTCGATCGCCGTACAAGAGCGCAGCCTCGTCGGCCACCATCTGCGCGAACCCACGCAGCGCTCCCCGCCTGTGAGTGCGCAGCGGCTCGTAAGCCACCGACTCGACCATCGCGACACGCCCTTTTCGAGGATCGTCCGTCAGGATGTTGACGAACGAAGCAATGGCGCTCCGCACGCGCTCCTCCCGTGTCCCATCGGTCGTTCGGAGTGCAGCCATTCCGGCCACGCGCACCTCGTCGACGATTCCGTCGAAAACCTGCTGGAGGAGTTCGTCCCTGCTGGTGAAACTCTCGTAGAAATATCGCTCTGTCAGCTTGGCATGCGCACAGATGGCGGTCATGGTGGCACCCTGCCTGCCCGCGGCTGCAAACACGTCCAGTCCTGCTGCGAGCAAGCTTTCACGCCGAAGCGCGGCCCGCTGCTCACCACTCAGACCGGCATATCGACGGGGTGTGGGAGAAGCCATGAGTCGATCTTGACAGACAACGCGACTGTGACGCAGACTACCCCCATCTGACAGGCGCCACTGTCAGATGCAAACGGAAGGCAGGTACGTGATGTCGAAAATCCTGGCCGCTCCACCCATCCGGTCGCAGTTGCGTCCCATCTCAGGCAATTCGGGACTACCCGGAATAGGGCAAACTTTCGAATACATCCGCGACCCTCTCGCTCTGATGCAAAAACGCTGGGATCGTTACGGCGAGGTCTCGTGGTTCTCGATGGCCGGTAGACGGTGGGTCGCAGCCCTCGGACCCGACGCATGCCAAGAAGTTCTCCAGAACAAGGACCGCGCTTTTGTCAACAGCGACGGTTGGTCAGTGCTCATCGGCCCCTTCTTCCACGGGGGTCTAATGCTTCTCGACTCCGAAGAGCACCTACGACAACGACGCATCATGCAACAAGCCTTCACGAGATCGCGTCTCGAAAAGACCGTGGACGTGCTGAATCCCGCGATAGCCTCCGCGCTCGACGCCTGGACTCCGTCCGATGGCTTCCGCGCCTACACCGCTCTCAAAGCTCTCACACTCAACCTCGCGACCGACATCTTCATGGGCGGCGCGGAAGGGACCACTGACAACGAAATCGACTCTGTGAAAAAAGCTTTCGTCGATTGCGTGCAAGCTGCAACCTCGGTGATCCGTTATCGAGTTCCCGGCACCAGATGGAAGCGCGGCCTCGACGGGCGCCGAACCCTCGAAAACTTCTTCCGCCGCTACCTACCTGCGCGCCGTTCACGCGAAACCGACGACCTGTTTTCCGTTCTCTGTCACATCGAATCAGACACCGGACAGCGCTTCAGCGACGGCGAGGTGATCGATCACATGATCTTCCTGCTGATGGCCGCACATGACACCTCCACCATCACCATCTCGACAATGATGCAATATCTCGGCCAGAATCCTCAGTGGCAGAACAGATGTCGGGCGGAATCACTCGCACTGAGTACGTCGACGCCGAGCTATGCCGAACTCGACCAACTCGCCGGCTTGGACCTGGTGATGAAAGAATGCCTCCGACTCGTCGCTCCCGTGCCGGTCATGGCTCGCCGAGCGGTGTGTGACACCCAGATACAGGACCACTTCGTACCCGCTGGGACCTACGTGTCAGTGGTGCCACATTTCACTCACCACATGCCGCAGTACTGGCCCGACCCCGAACATTTCGATCCCGAACGTTTCGCGGACCACCGACGTGAAGACAAGGTGCACCGGTATGCCTGGGAACCGTTCGGTGGAGGCGTGCACAAATGCCTCGGCATGCACTTCGCCGGCGTCGAAATCAAAGCGATCATGCACCACCTGCTCACACGCTTCGATTGGCAGGTCGCGCCCGGCTACACCGCCCCTCTCAACTACATGTCCTTGCCGTTCCCCTCCGACGGACAGCCGATCGATCTGAAACCACTCACGACTTCTCATGACCGGTAGCGACCGAACAGACGTCAGGATCAACTCGCACATGACTACCGGCACAGACGCTTTCGAAATCCAGAGGAAAACATGAGCACTCGGCCCGCCCGAAACCGGCATGCACGCGCTGCTCCGAAACCAGAGGTCGTCTCAGCGGCGGAGTTCCTACTCGCAGAATCCGACGCCCATGTCTTCCGTCGCCGCTATCTCGAACTGCTCACCCACACCACAGCGCCGGATGGCGCAACCGTCACGGACTACACGGTCGCCGAAAGGTATCTACTCAACTCTGCAGCAAAGAGACGTGCTGCGCGGCGCCCGGCCACTCCTTAGCCACGATCGCCGGTCGGGCAGCGCTCGCGGCGAACGTCGAGAACATCGGTACGGGGTTCACGAATTCGTCTTGGGGTAACGACGAAGAATAGAGTGCGCTGCCTGGGTGACGGTGGTGCGATCGTAGGTTTGCACGAAGTCGAAGGTCCGCTCGAGATCTGGACCGTTGTCATGAAGATCTCGCGCCGACAGCATCGCCGCATGGTGTGGTCCCAGAGTGACGACCGTCCACTCGTTGACGAGATCATCACCCGGGTCGAGCGGTGCGTGTTGAACTTTACCGTCGAGCATCACGGACAGTCCGACACCGTAGACACCGGCAAACCCTACGGTATCGGCGAGGTGACGCCACCGTGCTGTTGTGGATGCGGTGAAATGCTCGGCTTGTTGAAAGGTGCCCAGAACAAGCATCGAGGAACCCGATGTGGTGGCTTGCGCTTCGAGAGACTTGCTCAGTTGGATCAACAGACGCTTGGTACCGCGCCGGATCCGGCTGTGAGCAGACACGATCGAGTAGGGAGTGCCCACGTCGGGGATGGGATCACTCCACACCGGACTGTCGGGCATCGCGACGACCGGTTCGGACAACAGTGAACTCGGATCGTCGACTGCGGGATACAACTCACCCGTTCCGTATGTGGCTCCGATGGTGATTGCGGCAAGACGGGACGATTCCGAGTCGACACCCTCGGCAAGGATAATCGCGTTCGATCGCTCGACGTAGGCGCCGAGCGCGTGCACCGTCGTTCCGACTTCGAAATATGCTGCCTTGGAGAGTAATTCAGCGGAAGTGATAATGATGTCGGGTTCGACCAAAGACAGAAGTGTCGCCGAGTGCCTGTCGATGCCGACACCGTCGAGTGCAATCAGACGCCCGCCCGCGCGGGCTTCTCTGATCACTGCCAGAGAGTTGTGGGGATCGGTAAGCACCGATGCGCTGTCAACCGTGATGACGATCCGTTGCAGATTTCTCGTCGCTCCTTCGATACCGGGAGCGTTCAGAGCTGCTCGGGAAGCCGAGTCGACTGCCACCAGCAACGGCAGGCGATCCGCGACGGTGCATGCGAGTGCAGTACGGGACATGGCCAGTTTGTGACTGTCGAATTCCGAGCGTTGCTGCATCAATTGCGAGGCGCGACGAAGGGCATGCGCCGAACACAGAGAGGAATTGTCAGGCCCACGCAATTGCAACTCGGCGCCTGCAAGTGCGTGGTCGTCGAGGCGGCGTATCGGTGCGAACTGCATGCTTACTTCCAGACCAATCACATCGGAGAACTGGGTGATCGGAGAATTCGACGATGTCGAACCGTTGCTGGTGTCATACGCCATGGTGTGGCTCTTCACTACGAGTCGGGACCACCAAGCGTTCATGCGGCCGGACGCGTCGATGGCGGCGCCGGCTGCTCGACACCGAACGAGACTACCGCAAATCTCGGCGCAACCCGGTGACGACAACCTGATCCCGCGCCGCAAAGTGCACATCGACACGCAGATCAGACCAGATACCAAGTCAACGCGTATCGAGCACTGCTCACTTCACATCGTTCGTGGGAGTTGTTTCCGGCTCAAGCACCGAGAGCATCAGCGGTCGACGTGGCATCGCCCGCAATGAGTTCGGAGGCGCCGAGAGCCTGAAAGATCATGGAGACCGCTCGCGTCGGGGCAAACAAGCGAATGCGGTTGTTGCCACGCCCCGCAGCATCGACAACGGCATTCGCCACTCCGGACGACATGAAGGTCACGCCGGAGAGATCGACGTGAATATCGGTTCCGACCAGGAGAAGTCGGTCGAGCGCGTGCACCAATTCCACCCGCTGACCCATGTCCAATTCTCCGGCAAGTCTCAGTACCGCATACGAAGGGGTGTAGCTTTCCACGTCGATACTGTACCGATGCCCTTCTCGGCCGGCGCTGTCAAAGAGATCGAGAACATTTGCAGCTGAAGAACGTTCGTTGATCGTAGTCATGAAAGCCTCTTGTCTGGACTCGGCGTGCCCCACCGCCCGAATCAGCGATGAATCACTGTGCGTCGGATAACCAACCGTGTCGGTCACTGCGTTCCAGACGAACTCTGCCACCGGCAGGTTTCGCCGACACAACCACATCTATAACGCTAGGGTCTCGAAAACGTCACAGCGCGATATCGCACTTTTGGCGCCACCCCTGACGCACTGAACCGCTACCTCGCCTGGCCCCCGGGGCGACGTCTCTGCGGCGTCGACCACTGGCTTTCTCGCTCATCGGGAAGGTGGGTTCGCCGCACCACCATTCCGCAATACCTTCTGTGACATGGATAACATTGTCGACGTACTCGTCATCGGATCGGGAGCTGCCGGATCGGCCGCAGCGCTCCAAGCGCACGCCGACGGCGCATCGGTCGTGATTCTGGAAAAGAGCGGACCTGATTCCGCGGGCGGCAACACTCGACTGTCCGGCAGTGGATGGTTCGTCAACCAGGACCCCGCTGCCGCCCGAACCTTCCTGCGTTCGTTGAACGGGGAGTTCCCCGTTGCCGAGGACGTCATCGATGCCTGGGCCGAGAACACTCACGGACTGTCCGACTGGATCCGCAGTCTGGGTGCAACTGTAGCGATGACCGGCGATTTCCATTCCACGGCAGAGTTCGCCGAACTTGACGGAAGTTCTTGTTACGCAGGGATGGACACCGTCGAAGGGAAGATGGGCAATGAACTTCTCTACCGGTTCCTCGTCTCCGCTCTCGCTGAACGCGGCGTCACAACACTATTCGACACCGAAGCCACCGGACTGCTGACGGATGAATCCGGAGCGGTGACCGGAGTCGAGATCCGTTCGGGTGAAAAGACTTCGCAGATCCAGGCACGCCGGGGCGTCATCCTTGCCACCGGAGGATTCGAAGCAAATCCGACGATGGTGCGCGACTACTTGCGTCTGGAGAATCCGAAGATCTGGGGCTCACCATCGGCAACCGGCGACGGTCACCGCATGGCACAGGCCGTGGGCGCCGATCTGTGGCACATGAACAACATGATGACCATTACGGGAATTCCCGGCGACCTCGAAAATCCGACTGGATTCTTCCTCGCACTGTGGAACGCGCACAACTATGTGTTCCTCAGCCGGGAAGGTAGACGCTTCACCGACGAGTCAGCCGAAATGCGGCATGGTCATGTGTTCAGAGAGGGTTCCTACCAACACTTTCCGGTGCAACCGATGAACGTCGTCTTCGACGAGACGATGAGGTTGGCCGGACAGCTGAGCCCCGGCCGCGACGCACTGCCCGTCGGCCACAGGGTTCTCGACGAAGGGTACGAGTGGAGCTCGGACAATCAAGCCGAGATCGACAAGGGATGGATCCTCAAGGCGGACACGCTCGCCGAACTCGCCGAGAAACTCGGACTGGACCCAACAGTCGTGGAAACGAGCGTGCGACGCTACAACGAGGCGTGCGCGGACGGCATCGACCATTCGTTCGGCCGCAATCCCGAAACTTTGGCCCCGGTGGCTACCGCTCCGTTCTACGCCGTCTCCGGGTCGCCACTGCTGGGATGGAGTAGCGGTGGGCCGCGCCGCGACGGTCATTCCCGCGTACTCGATACTGCCCGCAATCCAATTCCTGGCCTCTACGCCGCGGGCGCGGTCAGTTCCACCTACAGCGCGGCGAAGGACGGCGGATTCCACATTGCCGACGCCTTCGCATTCGGCCGTGTCGCCGGGGCCCATGCCGCCGCGCGTAAAGCTTGATATCGCCGGCCTTTCGACTGACTAGCCACGCACGATTACGTGGCTGGTCAGTTGTGGTCGATCGTCACGCAGATGAATCCTCTGCGCCGGATGAAACCGGGATTCGTACCGGGACGCTATCGCCTCGGCCGTCCCGTAATAGCTCACATCGCGCGGACGTCCCTTCGCACGCCGCAAGGACTCGTCGAAGCTTGCTTCAACCCAGATTCGTAGGTCGAACTGATCTCGCATCAGTCCGCGAAAAAGCAGCACTCCCTCGACGATCACAATGGCGCGATCCGGGACTCGTGGCTTCGACACCACAGATTCGTCTGTCTCCGGATCAGTCGAGACGTAGGAAATTTCGGTAACTTCGGCCAACCGTAGCGGCACCATCACACGGCTACTCAGGTTCGAATAGTCGTACGCATCCTCGAGATACCCACGCACCGTGTCAGGATCTTTGTTCCGTACCGCTTTCGCAGTCGAGAACTCGTCCCCATGGATCATGATGAAGTCATGGCCCGACTTCGAGATACCGGCAGCCAACTCGTCCGCGATCGTCGATTTTCCGGAAGCCTCGATTCCCGAGATCCCGACAAAAGTGCGTCCGGCCCGATCTTCGTGGCAGCGCACGACGTGCTCGACTAGAGAACCCGAATCATCCGCGCCGAAGGTCTTCTGCCGATTCACACCCGAGCAGCCTTGACCTCGTCGAAGAACGCGATGACGGCTGCCTCGTTCTCCGGCGGAACAGTCAGCGATGCCCGTGGACCCGCTACCGCGATCGAGTCGTCGGCGAGCCTGTTCCCGATGGTGAGTTTCAGTCCCGACTTCGACGGTTTCGCCTTCACCGCAATGTGTTCGACATGCCAACGAGCCACTTCGCTCGTGCTCGCGGCGGTGCGGTCGAAGACCTCCACCGTGCGGTGGTCGAGGACCATCACGATGTTGATCCCGACGGTGACTTCCAGATAGCGCCGTTCCGCCACGGTGTACGCCTTTCGGTTAGGTGAAACCGACGCTACACACCGTGGCGGAACTCAGCGTGTCAAAACCTCAGCTGTTCAAGATTTCAGCTGTTCAAGATTTCAGCTGTTCGAAACCTCAGCGGGACGAACTTCCTGCATCCACCGGCAGGGCGACCGACGTGATGTAGCGAGCCTCGTCGGAAGACAGGAACAGAGCAGCGTTCGCTACGTCCACCGGTTCGATCCACGGAATGGCGAGCATGTTCATCGTCATCGCTGCGGCAGCAAATTCTTCGCGCGTCGGGTTCTCGAGATCGGGGCGGAACTTGCCGCGCACCAACGGGTTTTGAATCATGAGGGTGTCGACGTTGGTGGGATGGACCGTATTGACGCGTACGTTGTGCGGAGCCAGTTCCTTTGCCAGCGAACGCATCAGACCAACGACTCCATGCTTGGCTGCGGTGTAGTGCGCGACTCCGACCAGCCCCCGAAGTCCGGCGATGGAGCTTGTGAGTGTCATCGATCCCCCGCCCCGCGCGATCAAGTGCGGAGCCGCGACGGTCGTGGTGTGCCACACGCCGGTCAGATTGACGTCCAGCATGGTCTGCCACATCGTTTCCGACATGGTCAGGGCCCCGTCGGAGGACGTGATACCAGCTGTAGCGCAGACGATGTCGAGACCACCGAGCGTTCCGACGGCCGAGTCCACGGCACTGCGTAGTGCCTCGAGATCCCGAACGTCCACTACCGCAGATTCGACCTTTCGCCCCAGCGCCCGGATCTGCGCCACTGTCTCATCGAGATCGGCCTCCGTCGCGGGCGGCGTGACTGTGGTTTCCACCGAAGTGCACACGTCGACCGCGATGATGTCCGCGCCCTCTTCGGCAAAACGCACGGCCTGAGCCCGCCCGATTCCTCGTGCCGCACCCGTGATCAGCGCGATCTTGCCTTCCAATCGAGAAGTCATCAATTCACACTTTCTGGGTCAGGCCGGCGTCGACAATCAACTGACAGCCGGTCATGTAGCGGGACTCCGCGGATGCGAGAAACAGGACCGCATTACTGACGTCCACCGGATCGACCCAGGGAACGGGCAGCAAGTTGCGAGCGCTGAGCACTGCAGCAGCGTCTCCTTCGGTGGGATTCTCGATGTCCGGGCACAGGTTCGCGAACACTCGCTCGTTGATGATCATCGGGGTACGTACCGAACCCGGATGCACGGAGTTGACGCGGATACTCTGCGCCCCCAACTCGTTGGCCAGCGTTCTGGCCAGGCCCACCACGGCATGCTTGGCTGCGCTGTAATGACTTGCTCCGGCAATACCTTTGATTCCCGCTGTCGAGCTGACCAGAACGACGGATCCACCGTCGCCGAAGTGCGGAGCGCAGGCCTTGACGGTGTGCCACGCCCCGGTCAGATTGACGTCCAGCGAGCGGTTCCACACTGCAGGATCGATGGTCCACGACGGTCCCGGCGTGTCGTAGACGCCTGCATTCGCGACCACGACGTCCAACCCGCCGAGTTCGGTAACGCACTCGGCCACGACGGCGGCCAGACCGTCGAAGTCCCGAATATCCGCCACACCGGTGACCGCGATACCGCCTCGATCACGCACTGCCTGAGCGGTTTCCGCCAACCCCGATTGTGCCTGTTCGACATCCAACGCGATCACGGACGCGCCTTCCTCGGCGAGCCGCTCACAGTGTGAGCGTCCCATTCCTCCGGCAGCACCCGTCACGAGTACCCGCTTGCCCTCCAGCCGGCTCATGCGTGCACCGCGCTGTTCAGTTCGAAGCCTCGGTATCCCGCTGCTGCCACGTCTGCACAGATGTCGGAGTAGACACCGAAGCCTCCGATGAAGGGCATGAATATCCTCGGCTTTCCCGGGATGTTGGCTCCCATGTACCAGGAGTTCGCGGATGGGAACAATGTTGCCGACGCCCGGCGTGAGCACTCCTCGAGCCAGTTGTCCACGGCTTCGGCACTCGGCTCGATGGTGTCGATCCCCGCCGAATCGAGGTGGTTGATCGCGTCGGCGATCCAGTCGACGTGCTGTTCGGCAGCGAGAATCATGTTGGACAGCACACTCGGGCTGCCCGGCCCGGTGACGATGAACAAGTTCGGGAAGCCGTGAACTCCCAAACCAAGATAGGTTCTCGGACCCGCATGCCAGTTCTCTCGCAAGGTCTCGCCGTTGCGGCCACGGATCTCGATGCGATCGAGTGCCCCGGTCATCGCATCGAAGCCGGTGGCGAACACCAATGCGTCGAGTTCGTAGTGCGAGTCGGTCGTCTTGATCCCGGCCTCGTCGATTGCCTCGATCGGTGCGCTCTTGAGATCGACCAGGCTCACGTTGTCACGGTTGTAGCTCTGGTAGTAGTCGGTGTCCGTCACGATCCGCTTGGTCCCGATGGGGTGGTCGTTCGGGATCAGCAGGTCGGCGATGGCCTGATCTTCGACCACCGATCTGATCTTGGCCTCGGCAAATGCGGCCGCCGTCGCGTTGGCGTCGATGTTGCTGGTCTGGTCTGCGAAGGTTTTGGCGAACAGAACACCGCCGAGCTTCCACCGCTCCTCGTAGGCCGCGTTCCTCTCGGCCTCGGACACCTCGAGCGCGCTGCGAGGATCCGAGACGAACGGAGATCCACCGCCACTGCGCTTGGACAGCGCTCGACGCTCGGCGTAGTCGGCCTTGATCTCTGCGCGTCGTTTGTCATCGAGAGGCGTGTTTCCCGCCGGCACACTGTAATTCGCGGACCGCTGGAACACGAAGAGGTGATCGGCCTGCTCGGCGATCAACGGAACGGACTGGATGCCCGACGATCCGGTGCCGATCACTCCCACTCGCTTGCCGGTGAAATCGACGCCCTCGTGCGGCCAGAAGCCGGTGTGGAAGACCTCACCGCCGAAAGTCTCGCGACCTGCAATGTTCGGAACGTTCGCGGTCGAGAGGCTGCCCGTGGCGCACACCACGAACCGCGAGGTGACGTCATGACCACCGTCGGTGTGCACTCGCCACGTCGACGAGTCCTCGTCGAACTGTGCGCTCAGGACACGGGTATCAAAAGTGAACCCACTGCGTAGGTCGAAGCGATCGGCGACGTGATCGAGGTAGGACAGGATCTCCGGCTGCGCGGCGTACTTCTCGCTCCAGTCCCAATCCTGTTGCAACTCTTCGGAGAACGAGTAGGAGTAGTCGAAACTCTCGACATCGCAGCGTGCGCCCGGGTAGCGGTTGAAGTACCACGTGCCGCCCACTCCGGAGCCCGCCTCGAAGCCGTGGACACGCAGCCCCTGCTCGCGAAGTCGGTGCATGGCGTACATGCCGGCGACGCCGGCGCCGATGACTACGACGTCGAGTGGTGCGGTGGAGAAGTCAGGATCGGTCATGGTGGCCACGCTACGAGTGGGTTGAATGGTAGAGGAACAGGTTCTCCCGCTGGGTGGGCGGAGCCTCCACCCCATGACGCTGGGTGGGCGGAGCCTCCACCCCATGACGCTGGGTGGGCGAAGCCTCCACCCCATGACGCTGGGTGGGCGGAGCCTCCACCCCATGACACTGGGTGGGCGAAGCCTCCACCCCATGACACGGGGTGGGCGAAGCCTCCACCCCATGACACTGGGTGGGCGGAGAGCGCTGTGTCCACCGATCGGGGGACAGCGATGTCGTCCAGCACTCGGACCCGTAGGTGGACAGACCCGAAGGGATTTCGGGGCCATAGTTGTCTCATCACAGAAACACACGGTCACCGAGACCGACAAATCGAGGAGAACATGATGAGCACCAACACAATTCGACCTGAAGCACTTTCCTTCTCCGGCCTCAGCATGGCAGCTCTCGTTGCCCGCTCCGCCGGTGCGAACACGGTGAAGTCGATGACCGACACATCCGTCACGACGGCGATGATCAGCAATTCGGGTCGCGGGGCCCTGTATCTGGTCGACGCATCCAACCCGAACGGCGACTGGGTCGTCCCGCCGGCGGACTACATCCTCCCCAACATGAACGTGAACGTTGTGGCCACGAGCAAGAACCAGAACGACTTCCCCATCGTGCTCACGTACCGCTCCGACGACGGTGGGGTGTTTGTCTTCAGTGCTACCAACTCGAAGACCAGGGCGGATGCCGGAGGTACGTACGCCCCCGACAGCCACGACGTCACGGTGACGATGACCTCGGGTTACCCGGCCATGAACGTCACGTACGTGCTTCGGTGACGCTTGCTCACTCCAACAATCCCTGCCGCATTGCAGCGGCGACGGCGGCGCCTCGATCGTTGACTCCGAGTTTCTCGTAGAGGCGCTGCACGTGAGTTTTGACGGTGGAGGGCGCAAGAAAGAGTTGTGAGGCGATGACCGGGATGCTGGCGCCCTGCGCGATCAATCCGAGAACCTCACGTTCGCGGGCGCTGAGCGTCGGACCGGACGGTTCACTACGACGCCGAACCTCTCCTACCAATCCGGCGGCGATACTGGGCGGCAACACATCTCGTCCCGCAGCACAGTCGAGCACGGCACTCACGATCTCGGCGCGAGTGGATTCCTTCGGCAGGAATCCGGCAGCACCGGCTTGCAGGGCCTGGTACACGACAGACGATTCGTCGTGAGCGCTGAGCAGAAGCACACGCGTCGGAAGCTCGTCTCGAACGACTGCGGCGGCGACCTGAGTTCCATCCAGGTGCGGCATCCGGAAGTCGAGCAGCGCGACCTGCGGGCGTAGTTCGCGGATCATTGCGAACGCTGCTGCGCCGTCGTCGGCCTCGCCCAGGACGTCGATGCCGTCACTGCCGGTCAGAGCCCGAACCACGCCCTCACGGAACAGTGGGTGATCGTCGCCGACCACCACGGAAACCTTGCCGGCCAGCGGCTTCGTGCCTTCGCGCATTGCTCACTTTCTCACGCCCGTACCAGCAATGCGAGCACTTACGCCTCCCCCGATCGGGGGACAAGAGATTCAACCCCGCCACGGCCCCGTCGGCGGACATACTGCAGCACTCATTCGCGACAAGATTGATTCATCGCCGAGAACGGCAACCACACACCATCCCAGGAGCAGACATCATGCGTACCAACACCACTCGCTTCGTAGCAGTCACCGCAATCGCCCTCGCTGTCGGCGGAACCGCACTGGGAACCGCAGCGATCGCCAACGCCGGCACCATGCCCACCGACGGCCCGACGGTTGCCATGACCATCACCAACAACACCGACAACCCGATGCTGCTGGACAGCGCGTCCAACCCCTACGGACAGTGGATCAACGGCCCCCGCTCCTACCTGGCCCCGCACACCACCGAGATCGTCACCGCCTACAGCAGCGATCCCCGCGGTATCGGTGTCGACGTCACCTACAACGTCGCCGACGGCGTCCAGACGGTCATGGCTGCCAACAACTACGTCGGCAACCCCACCCTCGACGGGACTCGCATCATCGGCGACCCGACGCACGTCATCCTCACCGACTACATGGCCACCGGCTACCCCACGATGAACGCCTCCTACGACGTCTTCACGCAGAACTGAACCAAGCGTTGATGCAACCACGAACTTGATCCGCTACGGCCCACGACCCGGTATCCGCATGGATGTCGGGACGTGGTGTGCGCTGACCAGCTCAGACGCGTTCGACCAACACGCAGCGGGCGCCACTGAAGATCGTGGGCATGCACTTGTTGCAGTGGATGCACAGTGATTGGGTATCGGATTCGGCCGCGATCCGATTGATCAGATCCGGTTCTCTGAGCAGCGCCCGTGCCATGGCGACGAACTCGAACCCTTCCGCCATTGCGGTATCCATGCCCGCTTTGTCCGTGACACCCCCGAGCAGCACGAGCGGCAACTTCACCGCAGCACGAATCTGCCGAGCCTCTTCCAGCATGAACAACGGCTTGTACGGATAGGTATGCAACATGCTCTTCCCCACCAACTGCACACCGAGTCGAACAGGTTGCGGCATCGCCGCGGCGAACTCGCGGATCGGCGCATCGCCCTTGAACAGGTACATCGGGTTGAGCAGTGAACTGCCCATCGTCAACTCGAGCGCGTCGACGCTTCCGGATGCTTCGAGCCACTGCGCCACCTGGATTGCTTCGTCCACCCAGAATCCGCCTGGCACACCGTCGTCCATGTTCAGCTTGGCCAAGATCGCGACCTTGTCACCGACGGCATCGCGCACACTGCGTGCAGTTTCGAGTACGACGCGAGCCCGGTTCTCCAGCGATCCGCCGTAGGAGTCCTTACGACGGTTGAGTTTCGGGCTCAGGAACGAGCTCGCGAAATAGTTGTGACCGAAGTGGATCTCGACGGCGTCGAATCCTGCCTCGACGGCAAGTCGCGCAGCGCTCCCGTGCGCGGCCGCAATTCTGGTGATGTCCGCTGTCGTGGCGGTGCGAATCATCCTCATGCTCAACGGATTGAACGAACTCGACGGTGCCAGCGCGGGCAGTCCGGTCGACTTCTGATTCGCCACGGGACCGGCATGGCCGAGCTGCGCCGACGCAGCAGCACCTTCGGCGTGAATGGCATCGGTGAGCCGCCGAAGCCCGGGGAGGGCATCGGGCCGCATCCAGAGCTGGCCGTATTCGGTGCGCCCTTCCGGTGCGACGGCGCAATACGCGACGGTGGACATCCCGACTCCGCCGGCGGCTGGGCGACGATGGAACTCGACCAGCTCGTCGGTGACCAGGGCGTCGGGAGTTTTGCCTTCGAATGTCGCGGACTTGATGATTCGATTTCGAAGGGTCACCGGGCCGAGCTTCGCCGGGGCGAGCACGTCGGGAGCAGTGGTCATCGAGTTTGCCTCTCGCGGGAGTTGTTTGCAGGACGGTAGATCGATGGCCCCGAGCCGGCTAGGGCCCGTGCCACGGAGCGGGAAACGGCTTCAGCCCGGCCGAGGAGGCCGGGCTGAAGTCGTCATTGCCGTTCAGACGCGTCCGAAGTACGCATCCTTGAGCACTGCCAGGTCGTCGATGTCCTTGGCATCGGCGTCGAGAACCACCTTGCCGATGTCGAGGACCGTGACATGATCGGCGACGCTCATCGCGGCCTCGACTGCCTGCTCGACCAGCAGAACAGCCAGGCCGGTTTCCTTGAGTTGTTGGACGCGGTCCATCACCTCACCGACGATCACGGGAGCGAGACCGCCCGAAGGTTCGTCGAGAAGGAGCAACCTCGGCTGCGCCATCAGCGCTGCGCCGATCGCGAGCATCTGCTGCTGACCGCCCGACATGGAACCGGCGGGAAGCGAACGCTTCTCCCCCAGGATCGGGAACATCTCGTACATCGATTCGACGGATTCCATAAGCTCGCCGCGCTTTGCCTTGCGGGTGTACCCGCCCAGCAGGAGGTTCTGCTCGACGGTCTGCTTGTGGAAGACCCGCTTGCCCTCCTGCACGTACGCCATCCCCTGTCGTACCCGTTTGTGCGCGGGGACTCCGGTGATGTCGGCGCCGTCCATCTCGACGGTTCCGGAGGCCACCTTGTTGAGGCCGGACAGGGCACGGAGCGTGCTCGTCTTGCCTGCGCCGTTGCGTCCGAGCAGGGCGGTCACCTGACCGGGATAGACGTCGAACGAGACATCCCAGACGACGCGCAGATCGCCGTACCCGGTCTGCAAGTTTCGGACCTTCAGAATCGGTTCCATCACTTCACCTCACTGGTCTGATGGTCTACCGCGCCGATTTCTTCGAGAAGTGCTTCTTCGTCGCCGGACTTGACTCCGAGGTACTCGCTCAACACGCGTGGGTGATGTTCGATGGTTGCCGCATCGCCGGTGGCGATCACCTGCCCTTGCGCCAGCACGACTATCTCGTCGGCCAGCGAGAGGACGAGGCGGAAGTTGTGCTCCACCAACACCACTGTCGCCCCGGCATCTCGCAGTACCCGGATCAGATCTGCCAGGCGTTCGAGTTCGTCCTCGTCGAGTCCGGATGCCACCTCGTCGAAGAGGACGACCCTCGGTTCGGCGATGACGGCGCGAGCAACCTCGAGCATGCGACGCATCCCCAGGGGCAGCGACGTCGCGATCTCGTTGCGCAAGTGTGACATCCCCACGAGTTCGAGGACACGCTCGGCCTCGACGATGTCGGCCTTCGCGATCCTGCGGAAGCTGGGCAGGCGAAGCACAGCCGACGCCATCGACGCTCGGTGCACCGAATAACGTCCGGATGCAACAGCTTCCAGAACCGTGATGTTTTCCGGAATCGTCGGAGTTTGGAACGTGCGCGCCACACCCACGCGCGCCACCTTGTGCGGCGACGACTGCGAGACCACCGTGTCACCGATCGTGATCACGCCCGCATCTGCGGTGTAGAAGCCGCAGATCATGTTGAGCATGGTCGTCTTACCCGAACCGTTGGGCCCGATCAACGCGGTGACCTTACCGGCCTCTGCGGTCAGGGTTGCCGCATTGAGCGCCTGGTTGCCACCGAACGCTTTGGAGACTCCGTCGATTACCAACCGTGCTCCGTTGATCGGCGCCAGTTCCGGTGTCCCACCGCTGTTTTCCTTTGCGGTGACTACGCCCAGGCCGGCCTTGCGATCGAGTTTCGAGACGATCGCTCGCCCGACCTTGGTCAAACCCCCGGAGAGAAGCACACCGCCGATGATCAGGAAGCCGCCGTAGAAGATCAGCGAATACTCCTGGAACGCCGTCGACTGGTTGGGACCGAGCTGCATGATCGCGGCACCGACCACGGCGCCGTACACACTTGCCGCACCGCCGAGGATCGACGCCGCCAGAACTGCTGTGGCAAAGGTGAACCCGAAGGCTTCCGGCGAGATGAACAGGTCGGTGTTGGCGAACAGCGCACCCGCCAGACCGGCGGGGAACGCACCGATGGCATAACCGAGCAGCTTCATCCGGAACACCGATACACCCTGCGACGACGCCAGAACCGGCGACTGCTTGAGCGTGCGGAACGCGATGCCGTGGCGCGAGACCACCAGGTTACGCATCACCGCGAACCAGAGCACGGTCACGACGACGACCACCATGTAGTACTGCTGGGTGTCGAGTTCGGAACCGAAGAACGTCGGCGGCTCCATACCGGTGAGGCCGTTTCGGCCGCCGGTCTTGCCACCGAAGATCGCCAGTACGTCCGGTACCAGCAGAACCAGGAAGAACGACGTCATCGCCAGGGACCAGTTGCCCAGGCGCAGACCGGGAACACCGGTCAGGATTCCGACCGCCAGTGCCACTGCTCCGGAGGCAGCAAGCTGAAGCAGAATGTCGGTGTGACCGGCCTGGGACATCAGACCCGCGGTGTAGGCACCGGCCGCGTACATCGCTGCCTGGCCGAGTGCCAGTTCACCGGCAAAGCCGAGGCTCAAGTTCAGGCCACTGACCACAAGTGCCAGGATGCAGGCCAATTGAATCTGACGTGATGTCGACAGGTCGAGTCCCATCACGGGCAGCAGCAGGATCACCACGGCCAGGACGAGTGGGATGATCCAGCTCGGTAGGGAACGGAAAGTCCGCCACGCACTTACCATCTCACACCACCCGTTCTCGGACATTGCCGAACAGTCCAGCCGGTTTGACCATCAAGATGACGATCAGCACCGTGAAGACGGCGATATTGCTGTACTGACTTCCCGCCCACAGGGCGGTGAACGATTCCACCAGGCCGACGGTCAGACCGCCGATCAAAGCGCCAGGCAGAGAGCCGAACCCGCCGATCGCCAACGCCACGAATCCCTTGAGGGCCAACGCTGCACCCAACGTCGCAACTGCAAACGTCTTGGGGCCGACGAAGAGTCCGAGGACACCGGCCAAGGCACCCGAGAAGGCAAACGCTCCCAGTGCCAACCGTCGTACGTTGACTCCTCGCAGCATCGCCGCTTCACGATCCTCGGAGATGCCGATCAGAGCCAGACCCGTCATCGTTTTCTTCGAGACGTAACTCAACCCGACGACCAGTGCGATCGCCGCAACCAGCAGAGCGATCTCGACCGGGTAGGTACGGCCGCCGAGCAGGGTGATCGGTTCGTTCGATCCGAAGAACGGAACCGTGAGAGGTTCACTACCCCAGATCAATTGAGTGGCGCCGTTGAGCAGAGTTGCGACACCCAACGTCGTGACCAACTGGTTCTGGTGATCGGCCACCGGTCTGATCGCGACGATCTCCTCGACCGAGGCGAGGAGCATCACGGTCACGGTAGCCATGACGGCCACCACGAGAACGGGGAGTTTCAGGGTCACCAGACCCGTGTAGGCGACAAAGGTGCCCACCATCATCAGCTGAGCTTGAGCGAAGTTGAATGTGTTGGAGGAAACGAAAACGATGTTGTACCCGATGGCAACCAGCACGTAAACCGCGCCGAGCGCCAATCCGGACCACAGAATGGTCATGACGCAGCCGGGTTTCCGAACTGACCGTTGAGGATCTTCGTCGGGCTGATGAACTTCAGCTCGCTGGTGTCCGGGTTCGGGCCGTGGTTGTCGGAGCTGAAGTTGTAGCGCGAGAGGAATGCGGTCTTGGCATTCTCCTGGACCTCAGTGGTTTCCAGTGCTTCGGCGAGCTTCTTCGGATCGGTCGAACTGCCGACCTTCTCCGCTGCCGCCGCGACGAGGGGGAATGCGTCGTAGTTGTCCGCGAGGATCAGCGTCGACGGGATGGAGCCCAGCGAAGCCATCGTGTCCACCATCGTGTTGACGAGTGCGTTGTTCGGATCGAACACCGTGCTGCTGAACACCTGCGTCACCAGGTTCTTCACCTGCGGGGTGCCGAGCACACCGGCCGGCGGATCATTCGCGATCAGGTTGGTGGCAGACACCGAGGTGTTTCCGACCAGCGGCACGTCCCAGCCGAGTCGCTCGAGGCTTTGCAACACGTATCCGAGAGGAGCGCCGTACGCATCCAAGGCGATTGCCGCGGCGCCCGAATTCTTGAGCGACTGCAACTGCGCCGTCATGTCCAAAGCGGCGGCGTCGTACTCCTCGTTACCGGTGGCCTTCAGACCTGCGGATTGCAAAGCACTGGTCATTTCTTCGCCGAACAGCTCACCGTAAGCGGTGCTGCCGTGCAAGACTCCGACGCTGCTGTAACCCTTGGACTTCGCGTACTCGGAAATTCCGCGAGCGGTATCGGTCGCACCCGGAGCCAGATCGAAGTTGAGCGGGAACTTCGAGGGGTCCGTCGAATCGGGAGAGGGAGCCATGCTCATCGAGAGAATGTTGTTCTGCTTGAGGATCGGCAGAACCGCAGCCGCGATCGACGACGGACCCGAGTTCAGGTAGAGGTCAGGCTTGTTCCCCGAATTGATGGCTTCGCGCAGCTTGGTGACGGCGATGGTTGCGTCACCCGCGTCGTCCACCGTAGTGAGCTCGATCTGACGGCCACCGATCCCCCCGGCTTCGTTCTGGACCTGAACGCCCGCCTTGGTGGCGAGCAGCGAGGTCTGCGAATTAGCCGCGAGGACTCCCTGTGCACTGATCCCGCCGGTCAGCAGCACACGGTAGGGCGAGTCCGCACCTCCGTCGGACTCCGAAGAACCACTGCACCCTGCAAGAGCCAGAGCCGTCACGGCAACTGCCGCAACAAGAATGGGCCGACGATTCATGTCTGCACTCCTAGAACACATGTATGCACCGAACGTCAGGCGAATACCTGACGAAAGAATGATCGGCCGGTGGACGTGCCTGATTTCGAGCACCAGCCAACCAAGCACCCGCTTGATGATCTAGCAAGCAGTTGCTTGGGATGGAGCATAGAATGTGATCTGGATAACGTCAAACGCTGAAAAGTGGAGTCATGGAAGCGGACGCTATGCACATTGAGGCGGCGTCGACAGATCTCTTCCCGCTGGGTGGAAACGCCGAAACGGCTCCACGCCCTGGCGGATTCGACGAAATGAATCCGACAGGGCGTGGAGCCGATTGTGTAAAGGTCCGACTATCGCTGGTTGCGGGGCTTCCAGACCACCAACGCGTTGTTGCGCGGAATCGGCACGAGATCCCGGCGATAGCCCGCATGGACTTTCGCGATCTCCTCGGCCAATTCGCGGACGCGATGCTGCAGAGCCTCGACCTGGTTGGTCAGTTCGATGATTCGTTTGATTCCGGCAAGGTTGACTCCCTCGTCCTGCGAAAGCCGTTGTACTTCACGAAGAAGCGCAACATCGCGCGGGGAGTAGCGTCGTCCGCCACCGGTGGTTCGATGCGGGGTGACCAACCCGAGTCGGTCGTAGTTACGCAAAGTCTGCGCGTGCATTCCGGCCAACTCGGCTGCCACCGAGATCACGAAGATCTGAGCGTCAGGATCGACCGTCGCATCCCATTGATTCTGCGGTCGCTCTGTCATCATGCACCGGCCCACCCGGCCCGTGGATCGAACCCGCTCGCCTTCTCGGCTTCGAGATAGGTTTTCAGCGCTTCGATCGCCGGGTCGTCCAACTTCTGCGGAACGGATACCTTGACCGTGACCAGAAGGTCACCGGCACCGTCCGGCCGCTTGGGGATACCGCGTCCGCGAACTCGCAGAATGCGTCCGTCCACCGTTCCAGCCGGAACCTTCACTCCGACACGGCCTTCCAAAGTCGGCACGGACAGTGTCGTTCCCAGCACCAGCTCGCCGTAGCTCACCGGAACCGTCAGTGTCAGGTCGTCGCCGTTGCGTCCGAAGACACTGTCCGGCTTGACGCGGATGTTGACGAACAGGTCGCCGGCCGGAGCGCCGCGGAGTCCCGCTTCGCCCTTGCCCTTGAGTCTGATCTTCTGACCGTCACTCACACCGGCAGGCACGCGAACCGTGATGGTCCGTGTGCGATTGGTGACGCCGCTACCGTGGCAGTCTTCACACGGCGAGTCGATGATCGAGCCGGTTCCCCGGCAATCGTCACACGGCTCACTGAATCCGAAGGCGCCCTGGTTCCGGCTGACCACGCCGGTTCCGTTGCAATGTGGGCACACTCGCGGACTGGTGCCTGGCTTTGCGCCGCTGCCGTGACACGTGGTGCACGACGTAGGGCTGGTCAGACGAAGAGGGACGGTGACACCGAGCGCTGCTTCACGGAAGGCGAGCGTCGTCTCGGTCTCGAGATCCTTGCCTCGACGCGGGCGGTTGGGCGCAGCTGTTCGCTGGCCCGCTCCCCCGCGGTTGAACAATCCGCCGAAGATGTCTCCGAGACCCGAGTCCTGCCCACCGGCCCCGCCGCCGAACAGGTCGTTGATGTCGAAACCACCAGCGCCGGGGTTGAATCCGCCGCCGCCCTGCGCGCGGGGGCCGAAGCCGCCGCTGGCAAAGAGGCGCCGAGCCTCGTCGTACTCCTTGCGCTTGTCCGGATCAGACAGAACGGCATGAGCTTCACTGACGGACTTGAAACGCTCTTCGGCCTTCGCATCGTCAGGGTTGGCGTCGGGATGAAGATCCCGAGCCAGCTTGCGATACGCCTTCTTGATTTCGTCGGCCGTCGCGGTGGACGAGACGCCCAGCTCCTTGTAGAAGTCCTTCTCGATCCACTCCCGTTGACTCACTGGGCGTCTCCTCCTCTCACTCTTACTTCGCTTCTTGTTCTGAACCGTCTGCAGGCTTGTCGCCTACCCGGTCCGTCACGGCCACCATTGCGGTCCGAAGGACCCGGTCGCCGAGCTTGTATCCCTTGCGCATGACCGTCCCGAGTACGGGGTCGTGGCCTTCGCCTTCATGTTGCACCGCTTCGTGGAGTGCGGGATCGAAATCGTCACCCTCGCTGCCGAAGTCGGTCAAACCCAGACCCGTCAGGGTCGTGTTGAGTTTGTCTGCGAGTGCACGCAGTGGACCCGATTCGAGGTCACCGTGTGCCCGAGCGCGATCCAGGTCGTCGAGAATTCCGATGAGCTCGGTGATGACCGAAGCCCGCGCGGTTTCCTTGATGACCTGCTTGTCACGCTCGACGCGACGACGGTAGTTGGTGAACTCCGCCTGAAGTCGCTGCAGATCCGCAGTCCGTTCGGCGAGCTGATCGGTGGCGGATGCTTCCTCCACGATCGACTCTGCTTCCTGAACTACCCCTGTGTCTTCCGAGTCGAGCGGCGGCAGGGATTCCCCCGCCGCCTCTCCCTGTGCACCGGTCTCGGGGTCGACCGGGTTGTTCTCGGGGTTGTCCGAGGTCACTTCTTGTCCGAGTCGGTGGGCTCGTCGACAACCTCGGCGTCGACGACGTCGTCGTCATTGCCTGCGCCGTCGGTGTTTCCGGCCTCGTTTGCAGCGGAAGCCTCGTAGATGGCCTGGCCCAGAGCCTGCGACTCGGTGCCCAGCTTCTCCACTGCGGTCTTCACTGCAGCGATGTCGGTGCCTGTCAGGGCGTCGTTGACGTCCTTGACCGCTGCCTCGACCTTGGTCAGGATCTCCTCGGAGACCTTGCCCGCGTTCTCACCTTCACGCTGCTCCTTGACGAACTTCTCCGTCTGGTGGACCAGCGACTCGGCCTGGTTGCGAACCTCTGCCTCTTCGCGACGGGCCTTGTCTTCCTCGGCGTGAGCCTCGGCATCCTTGACCATCCGCTCGATCTCTTCCTTGGACAGACCGGAGCCGTCCTGGATCTTGATCGTGTTTTCCTTGCCGGTGCCCTTGTCCTTCGCCGTCACGTGCACGATGCCGTTGGCGTCGATGTCGAAGGTGACCTCGATCTGCGGAACGCCACGCGGGGCGGGCGGCAGATCGGTGAGCTCGAAGGAGCCGAGCAGCTTGTTGTGCGAAGCGATTTCGCGCTCACCCTGGAAGACCTGGATCTGCACCGAAGGCTGGTTGTCGTCAGCGGTGGTGAAGGTCTCGGAACGCTTCGTGGGGATCGTGGTGTTGCGCTCGATGAGCTTGGTCATCACGCCACCCTTGGTTTCGATGCCGAGGGAAAGCGGCGTGACGTCGAGGAGCAGAACGTCCTTGACCTCACCCTTGAGCACACCGGCCTGGAGTGCGGCGCCGACGGCGACGACCTCGTCCGGGTTGACGCCCTTGTTGGGCTCACGGCCACCGGTCAGTTCACGAACCAGATCGGAGACGGCCGGCATACGGGTGGAGCCACCGACGAGCACGACATGGTCGATGTCCTTGACGGCGATTCCGCTGTCCTTGATCACTGCCTGGAACGGCGCACGAGTGCGATCGAGCAGGTCCGAGGTGATCTTCTGGAACTCGCTGCGGGTGAGCTGCTCGTCCAGGAAGAGCGGGTTCTTGTCCGCGTCGACCGTGATGTACGGGAGGTTGATGGAGGTGCTCTGCGAGCTGGAGAGCTCGATCTTCGCCTTCTCCGCAGCCTCACGCAGACGCTGCAGGGCCATCTTGTCCTTGGTCAGATCGATGCCGTTCTGAGCCTTGAACTTGTCGACCAGCCAAGCGACGACGCGCTCGTCCCAGTCGTCGCCACCGAGGTGGTTGTCACCGGAGGTTGCGCGAACCTCGACGACACCGTCGCCGATTTCGAGCAGGGAGACGTCGAAGGTGCCGCCACCGAGGTCGAAGACCAGAATGGTCTGCTCGGTGTCACCCTTGTCGAGTCCGTATGCCAGTGCAGCCGCGGTGGGCTCGTTGACGATACGAAGGACGTTGAGGCCGGCGATCTGGCCGGCTTCCTTGGTTGCCTGACGCTGTGCGTCCTCGAAGTACGCGGGGACGGTGATGACGGCGTCGGTGATGTCTTCGCCGAGGTAAGCCTCCGCGTCACGCTTGAGCTTCATGAGCGTGCGGGCGCTGATTTCCTGCGGCGTGTACTTCTTGCCGTCGATTTCCACGTTCCAGTCAGTGCCGATGTGGCGCTTGACGGAGCGGAGGGTGCGGTCGACGTTCGTGACTGCCTGGTTCTTCGCGGGCTGACCGACGAGAACCTCGCCGTTCTTGGCAAATGCGACCACCGAGGGGGTGGTACGTGAGCCTTCGGCGTTGGCGACCACTACGGGCTCGCCGCCCTCCAGCACTGCAACTACCGAGTTGGTCGTACCGAGATCGATACCGACTGCACGAGCCATAGTGTTCCTACCTTTCGTTCTGCGGTTCTCTGCCCGAGTGGTTGATCTCGAACATGACCGCGAGTTTTTCGCTTGGTGAGCGTCCTCCGCTCAAGTTTGCCTCCGACCGTGGCCGGGAGTCAACTTGAAGTTGAGCCGAGGGCGCTCAAGCTTGTCGAAATGGTCAACTACAGCCCACGTAGATTTGTTCCCGCCTTCCCCGAAAAGCCGGAAAAGTGCGCCACATCACTTCCGTATCTCTCCGAATGGCTAGGATCGGCCGGTGACCGATCCCGACAATTCTCCCGCGCGACCTCCTCGCCCGTCACCTCCACGCCCGGCACCCGAGCGACCCGACGTCTCGGTTCGGCCGCTCCGACCTGCAGCGAGCGACGAGACACCCAAAGCCGTGACATTGTCTACCTCTGCCTGGATCGGCTCGTTCGTCGTCCTGGCCGGAATCGCCGGAGTGGTAGTCACCAGCCTCGACGACGTCCGATCGGCTCTCGAAGAATCGACTGCGCGCGACAATCCCGGATACTCGTCCACCGACATCTCCGATGCCGTGACCGTCGTACTCGCGGGCAGCGGCGGCGGCGCTCTCGTCCTGGTCCTGCTCGCACTCATGAGCCTTCAACTCCTCCGCGCACGCAAGAACGCCGGGCGGGTGATGACGGCGATCGTGGGAGTCGTGAGCATCGCGGCCGGACTCGGCTTCATGTCTCTGGTCGACGGCGCAGCAGACATCGGCGCCGGAGTTCTGAGATGGGGTCCGATTCTCTACTGCGCCCTGGTCGCGGTGGCGGCGATCGCTCCGTTCGCTCCCGGTGTCAGCACCTGGCTGCGGGGACGCCGATGAAGGTTCACGTACAACTGGACTCCGCGCCAGGCGCGGGCGCTGCTCGTAGCCGTGAACTCGCGGAGACCGGCGCCGGTGGCCTGTTCACGTTCGAGGGACCACACGACGTGTTCTTCCCGCTCGTCGAAGCAGCATCGGCCGTCGACCTCGACCTGATGACCAACGTCGCCATCGCATTCCCCCGCAGTCCCATGCATCTGGCGCATTCGGCCAACGACCTGCAGTTGCTCAGTCGCGGCCACTTTCGACTGGGTCTCGGATCGCAGATCAAACCGCACATCGAAAAACGCTACAGCGCAACGTGGTCGCGTCCGGCGGCCCGCATGAAGGAGACGGTCGCAGCGGTCAAGGCGATCTTCACTGCGTGGGAGAACACCTCGACGCTGAACTTCCGCGGCGAGTTCTTCACCCACACGTTGATGCCTCCGACGTTCGATCCAGGCCCCAACCCCTATGGGCCACCGCCCATCCTGATGGGTGCGCTCGGACCGGTGATGACCAGGACGGCTGCCGAGGTGGCCGACGGACTACTGGTCATGCCGTTCCACACGCAACGTCATTTCCTCGAACGAACACTTCCGGCCGTCGGTGCCGGTCTTCGCGAATCCGGCCGCACCCGAGACGAATTCACGATCATCCCGCAGGTCATCGTCGGCGTCGGCCGCGGCGACGATCAACTTGCCGCGGCCGCCAGAGGCGTCCGAGCCCTGCTCTCGTTCTACGGTTCGACGCCCGCATACCGTCCGGTGCTCGACGTCGAAGGGTGGGGCGAGGTCCAACCGGAACTCAATGCCCTGTCGAAGCGAGGTGGCTACACCGAGATGGCGTCGCTGATCACCGATCCGATGCTGACCACACTCGCCGTCGTCGGCACTCCCGAAGAGTGCGCCACCGAGATTCGGCGGCGGTTCGGCGAACATGCCGACGAAGTGTGCTGCTATTTCCCCGGTTACGACGTAGAACCGTCAGACGTGGCGTCGATGATCTCGTCTCTCACCTGAACCCGGTCGAACTTCTTGATCAGGCCCCCAAGGTACGGGCCAGCTCGGTCAACGACTCCCGGGCAGCACGCAGGCTCGCGTCACCCTGCTCGATCAGAGGTGCCATCGCCGGAATACGTTGCGCCAAAGTCAGTTCCGTGGTGATGACGGAGACATCCATTCCCATCGACACCCCGAGCACCTGAACGAGTGGCGGGACGGTGTGATCGTTGGCCTCGTTTCCCGAGCCCGGCGCATAGGTGTTTCCGCGGCTGGAGACGATCACCACCGGCTTACCTGCCAGAGGCTGAGTACGCGTGTCGAAAGGGACCGTAGTCCCCAGGACGTGTACGTAGTCGATCCACGCCTTCAACGTGGACGGGATCGACCAGTTGTACATCGGCGCACCGATCACGACGACGTCTGCAGCGGTAAGTTGCTCGATGACCCGAGCCTGGAGTGCTTCCGCGGCGGGATCCGGAATCTCGCCCTCGACTCGCAAGCGTGGTGCATAGTGCAGGGCCGCGTCCGCGAGGTGCGGCAAGGGATCCCGGTGCAGGTCCAACGTCACCGTCGTGTGATCCGGACTGTTCTTCGACCACTGCTGAGCGAACAGTGCGGTCAGATCACGTGAGGTCGAGTGGTGGAGTTCGGCGGACGAATCGATGAGAAGTAGCTGTGGCATCCCTCATCACTACCAGAGCGCGCTCAACTCTTCTCCGCGGCTAGATCGGATTCCGCCGCGTACTGCGCCAGCAGAACTCGTTCGCGCTCGCGACGCGGATAGAAGAACGTCACCACCGCGGCACCGGCACACACGATGATGATCGCCGCGATGTAGGCGTTTGTATCCCCGTCCAGGAAGGCGTTTTTGGCGGCGGTCATGATTTGCTCCGCGTATTGCGGGTAGCGTTCCGCCAGAACTTCGGCGCTGGAGAAGGATTTGGTGAGCGCGGCCTGAGTTTCGGGAGTCACTTCGGATGCGTTCGGCGAGGACGAGATCGCATTTCCCAACGATTTTGCGTACCCGGCCGTGAGTATTCCGCCGAGAATCGACTGCATGATGGCGCCGCCCAGGTCGCGTTGCAGGTCCGAAGTTCCCGACGCCATACCAGCGCGGTGCACGGGAACGGATCCGGTCAGCGAACGCGATGCCGGTGTACCGGCCAGACCGACGCCGATGCCGACAAGCGCATAGGCCAGCGCGACCTGCCAATAGTGTGTGCTTTCGTTCCACAGGAACAGCGCGACGAACAACCCGAGAACCACGAACAGGTAGCCGGCGAGCAGCGTGACGCGGGCGCCGTACCTTTCGATCATGGTCGCCGAGCGCGGCGCAACGATCACCATCGCCAGCGCAGCCGGAATGATCGCCGCACCGGCTGCCAGCGTCGAGTACCCGAGGACGTTCTGCAGGAACTGCTGGCCGATGAACATCGCGCCCATGAGCGAACCGAACACGACCAACCCACCCACCGCCGCGACCCAGAAGGTCGGGCGCGCAGCTACGTGAAGATCGAACAGCGGATTGGCCGCGCGTCGCTGTTGCAGGAAGAACCCGATACCCGCGACAACTGCTATCGCCCCGAGCACCAGAGCCAACGTGCCCGAACCCTTCACCGGCGCAAAGTTGATGGACAACACCAGAGCCCCGATGAAGACGATCGACACTATGCCGCCGAGGTGATCGACTCGCTCGGTCGTCTCGTTGACGTGAGCGGGAACCAACACCAGGGAACAGATCAGTGCCACAAGGGCCAAGGGAAGGGTGACGAAGAAGACCGAACCCCAGTGAAACTGCTCGAGCAGCGCCCCCGAGACGATCGGACCGAGTGCTGAAATCGCGCCACCGATTGCCGACCACATGGCAATCGCCTTGGTTCGTGCCGGTCCGGCCCACAACGCCGTGATGATTGCCAGCGTGGTCGGGAACGCCAGACCTGCCGAGACGCCTCCGACTATCCGAGCGAGGAACAGCACTTCGAAGTTCCCGGCGAATCCCGCCACGATCGACGCCGGAATGGACAGCGCCATGCCGGTGACCAGCAACATCTTGCGGCCGTATCGGTCTCCCAAGGCCCCCAGGTAGAGCACCGTTCCGGCCAGGCCCAGCGAGTAGCCGACCGCGATCAGGTTCAGTTGCGTCTGACTGGCGTCGAAAGCCCGCCCGATATCGGGCAAAGCGACATTCGCGACCGAGAGATTGAGGTTCGCGACCGCAGCGACCAGGATGAGCGTCCCCAGGACGAGGGTGGCTCGATCCGGTGAAGCGGACTTGATGTCACTCGCCATGCGCGTGCTCCCATCGAGGTGGGACCCGAACCTGGGAGTTATGTCCGGATCATCCCGAACTCAAGATAGAACCCTCGTCCGGCGCTCGCATAGTGAACGGGTCCCTATTCGGGCACAATTTCAGCCAGGACGCCCTCGGCGCTGCGGGCGGCGACCAGGCAGGCGCGCGAGGTGAACCTGTCGAAGAGCGGATGTCTGGACAACTCGCGCCATCTGCGGACAGCCGCCGTGGCCCGCGCACGCTGCACCTCCGGCGATTCTTCCGGTTCGCAGCCCAACCGGTCACTGGCCCGGATTCCGTAGCCGCCGATCAGTCTTTGCAGTTGTGCCAGGTCGTCGGGTGGCAGATCCGTGTGTACCGAACGAAGACGCCCGAGCAGGCGAAGTTCGTGAAAGCCGTGAACATCGGCAAGCAACCGTTGCGCCTCCGCCGCGATCTGATCGCCTTCCTCGCTCGGATCGGCTTCGAGGATTCTTCCCAGCGTCACCAGCGCCGTGTGCGATTTGAGCTGATCTGCCCGCTGCCCGAATTGAACGTCGATCACCTGACGCAGTTCGTCCAGGCCGCTGCGCTCCAACAATTCGGCCGCCAGGGACGGTGAATCGGTCGCCCCCAACTTGATCGACGTCACGGCGAGGCGAATTCCGAAGAGCCCGAACCGATCGGCCAATTGCGCCCGCATCGCCGCATCGACCGGCAGCGGACTGTCCTGCCTGGCAAAGCGATCCGCGGAGAGCAGTGCAAGGCTCAGATCCTCGGCCGGAACCTGCGCGAGCGCCGAGAAGGCCGCGAACTCGCTCTGCCTCATCGTCCGAGCAGCGAGCGCGAGTAGACCTGCCACCGGAACCACCGACTGGCACAGGCCGGTTCGCTCCAACTCCTCGGCGAATCGCGCCGCGACGTCCTTCGCCGAAGACAACGCGTCGAGCCTGCCTGCGCCGACCTCATCGGCACGCGAGAGCACTCCGATCACTCCGAGTGGCCCGGATTCTCCGCCCACGTGATCCGCGATCTTCCCGAGGAACTGCATGTCACTGGCGTTGAGAGCCCGCAAGAGGTAGACCACTGCATCCGCGCCCGGTGCCTCACCGTCGGGAACGAGCATGTCCCAGGTGCGGGCCGAGACCTCGGTCGAGAGCGACGAGGTGCCCGGTGTGTCGATGATCGTCGTACGAGCCAATGCCGAAGACGGCCAGTCGACGTCGATGCGGTCCACCGAGTCTGCGGTGTACTCGCCCAGATCGAACGTGAGCCTGCCGTCGCGGCGCGTCACCGGCACGTTGAACTCGGCACCGTTCTCGGCCGTCGCGGTCACCTGCGGCGTCGTCGCGTTCCGATACCAGGTGACGACGCGTGTGCATTCCGTCGCGTCGGTAGGCGCTATATCCTGTCCGACAAGCGAATTGAGCAGCGTCGACTTACCCGCTTTGAGGGAGCCGGCGAGCGCCACCCGGAGTGGCTCGTCGAGCCTGGCCGCACATTCTTCCAACTGGGCGCGCGTCTGCGGCTGATCGGCGTAGGCACGTCTGGCGTGGTCGATCAGGGCGTGTGCCGACTCCACTGCGGTCACGGTGGTCGTGGCATTCATGCGTTGGTCACCTTTGCCGAGGCAGGAGCGGGAGTTTCGCCGATCAGCGTTCCGGCAACGGCGTCGAGCTCCGCGACGACGCGCATGTCGGTCTCCAGACGCTTGATCCGAGCGGCATGTTCACTCGATTCCAACTGCGCGGCTTCCTGAGTGGCGCGGAGGGATTCGTTGATCGAGCGCAGCGCCTGCTCGGCGATGTCGGTGAAGTGATCCCGCAGGAGTCGCTGCACCAGGCGCAGGCGGTCCTTCGACTCCTTGCCCACCTGGAAGCTGACGTCGTCGGCAAACCGTCGGATAGCCGCTTTCGCCTCAGCGCGACGCTTGAGCACCTGAGCCTGCTTGTCTTCACGATAAGCCTTGGTGCCCAGCAGAACCCCGGCGCCGATGGAGATCGGGTTGACCAGAGCCATGCCCATCATCGTGGTGATCAAGCCGAACATGAGCACGCCGCCGTACGAGCCGCGCATGCCGACCAGGACTTTCTGAGTGATGCCGATTCGGCCGGATTCGAGGTCCGCCAATGCACCGACCGGTTCCAGGAAACCGTCGGTGTCGGCGACGTCGAGATGCGGGAGCGCGACGTCACCGGTCTCCGCAAAGTGCTGCGCCACAACTTCTGCCAGCCACTGTGCGCGATCATGCGCCCACACGAAGTTGTCACCGATCGCGGTGGCGATCTCCTGTTCGAGCCACTCCCCCACGACGTCCCAGTCCTTACCGGGATCGCCTTCGTCGACCGTCTCCTCGGCCTGGCGGGTCACCCGGCGCAACCGGTCCCGGAGGTCGTGATCGATGTCGGCGGCGAGGTCTGCGATGCCGTCACCGAGGCTCTGCTGCCACAGTGAGGTCTTCTTGTGCAGTTCCTCGGCCGCTGCCCGGGCACGCTGCAGTCCCGCGACCGCTGCCTGAGCGGTCGACGGATCCTTCAGCGCCGCAAGCTCACTGCCCATCTCCAACGTCAGATGCGCTGCCGCAGAACGCACATCCATCGCAACTGCGCGTCGAGTATTCGATTCGGCACGCGCAACGACGTTGTCCCGCAAGAACTGATAGAGGTCCAAAAATCCGGATTCCGCTTCGAGTTCCTTGTCCCCCAGCCTCAGCGCGTGCGAGCGCAGTACCGAGGAGATCGGAATGAGCGGCAGATCCAACCCGGCACGCTGGAGATGTCCGCGATCGGCGTCGAGGATCTGCCGCCAGTGCGGGTACAGATCGGTCTTGCTGATCAGCCCGGCTACCGCAGGACACAGATTGACGACCTGGCGGATGAATCCCAGCTCCGGTTCGGTGAACTCCTGGCTGGAGTCCGACAGAACCAACACTGCATCGGCCGCAGTGATCAATCCCAATGTTCCTGCAGCATGAGGATTTCCATGACCGCCGACACCGGGGGTGTCGATCAGAACCAAACCGTCGGCCAACAGCGGACTGGGAACACCCACTTCCACACGCAGAACCTCACGCCCTTCGGCGCGAGGCGTGGCCGGGGTGATCCCCATGAGTTCCTCGAGCGGGAGGGGCACCCGAATGGGCGCCGCACCCGGATCGGCGAGAATCAGTTCGGCGACCGCGGTCTCCGCGTACTGAACTACCGTCGCCACGGCCGTGGTCTCGTCGTCACCGACCGAGCACACGTCGATGCCGAGCAGAGAATTGACGAACTGGCTCTTGCCCTGCTTGAGGGGTCCGACCACCACGATGCGAATACGCGGGTCGTTGACCCTCGCCTGAGCGTTCTCGAGTCGACGCACCAGATCCGTGCGCCCGAAATCCTTCGCCACGACGGCTGTTCGTTCGAGCAACGACGCCGTCGACGACGCGACGCGCGCCTTCCGGCTGCTTACCTGACTCGCTGAATCACTCATGAGCTACGTTGACCCGCAATTCTTCCCGACTCGAATATCCGGCCCTGCGAACGCATAGCGCACGCAGGGGCCGGATTTGTTACATCAGGTCATTTTGACCGATTTCAGTTCCTGCGTCAGCAGATCAGGGATGCAGGTGATCGACAACCGCTACCGGGTCGATGGGATCGACCGGCGCTGCAACCGAATCCTCGGCGAAGAGCGAGTGTTCGGTATCGGCGCTCAGACCCGAAGTGGAACCCGAACCGAAAGCATCGGTCGCATCGATCGACGACCACGGGTTCAGCGCACCGGTCAACGAACTCGTCAGATCGGACACTCCGCTCACTGCTCCACCGAGGGATCCGCCCAGGTCAGCGACTCCGCCGCCGCCAACGGTACCGCCGCCGTCGACTGTGCCACCGGCAGCTGCGGCTGCGTCGGCACCGATCGAACCCGTCACGTCGGTGACTGCTCCGACAGCCCCGCCGAGCGATCCACCGAGATCGGTGACGCCGTTCAGTGCGCCGCCGAGCGACCCACCCAAACCGGCCGCAGCGTTCGTGGCCGCGTCGAGACCTGCTGTTGCGTCCAGCGCGCCGCCCACAGTTGCTCCGAGGTCGCCGGTCACACCGCCAAGGTTCAGGCCTTCTGCCGCGATGCTTCCGAGGTCGACGGAAGGCAGTTCAGCGGAGATCAGGCCGAGGTTCACAGCGCCGAGGTCGACGGAGGGCAAGTCGGCACCGATCGAACCGGTGTCGATTCCGCCGAGGTTCAGTGCCGTGTCCAGCGCTCCACCGAGTGCACCTTCGGCACCGAGAACGCTGTCGAGAGAGCCCCCCAGCCCGAGGCCCGCGCCCAGCGCACCGTCCAGCGCGCCGGTCAGGTCCGTGCCCACGGAACCGACAGCACCCAAGCCGCCTGCACCTGCGAGGGCGGTGTCGAGAGCCGCAGCGACACCGGCTGCCAAGCCTGCTTCACCGCCCAGACCGAGTGCACCACCGAGGTCGATTCCGGTAAGTCCGCCTGCGCCCAGCGCTGCGTCGAGAGCGCCGCCGAGACCGCCCGCGAGCCCGGCATCGACGCCGAGTGCCGAACCGAGAACACCCTCGAGGGCCGTCGACAGATTCGCGCCTCCGCCCAGAGCTGCCGCGAGGTCTGCGCCGAGACCACCTTCGAGGTCGAGTGCTCCCCCGAGCAGTCCACCGAGTGCGCCACCCAGGTCGGCTCCGACCGTTCCGCCGGCACCGAGGGCGCCGGAGAGTGCCGCGCTGAGCTGCGCGCCGAGGTCTGCGCCGCCGCCGAGTACGGCGTCGAGGTCGAGTCCGCCGCCGAGACCCAGTGCTGCGTCGAGTGCGCCGCCCAATGCAGTTTCCAGACCGCCGCCGACGCCGAGTGCTCCGCCGAGGGCGCCACTCAGGGCAGCACCGAGATCGAGGCCGCCCGCGATATCGGTGAGAACGCTGACATCCGTGATCGCGCCGAGGACGCCGCCGAGCGATGCACCCAGATCGGCGCCGATCGTGCCGCCGGCTCCCAGGACGCCCGAGAGCGCGCCGGACAATGCCGTGCTGAGGTCACCTGTCAGAGCGCCGGCAAGATCCAGGCCGCCGCCGAGTGCAAGAGCGGATTCCAGTGCGCCGGTCAGGCTCGCGCCCAGTTCGCCGCCGATGTCAAGGAGACCGCTGAGGTCTGCTGCGCCGCCGAGGAGTCCACCGAGAGCCAGGCCGAGATCGGCTCCGAGGTCACCACCGATGGCGAAGACGGGTGCGAGAGCTCCGCTGAGCCCTGCCGTCAGGTCGAGTCCGCCGACTGCGCCGATCGCGGCGTCGAGGGCTGCTCCCAGCTCCGCAGTCAGACCGCCGGTCACACCGAGGGCGCCGCCCAGAGCCGCGCTGAGCTGTGCGCCCAGATCGAGAGCTCCTTCGAGATCGAGTGCGCCGCCCAAACCGAGACCGGCTTCGATCACAGCGCCGAAGGCTGCGCCGAGTTCGGCACTGATCTCGCCACCGATGGCAAGCGCAGCGCTGAGGGCTGCTGCGAAGTCGCCGACCAGGTCGAACTGGCCGCCGAGGGCGCCTCCGACTCCGATTCCTGCACCGGCGCCGAGACCCAGGCTGCCGCCGAGGCCACCACCGAGACCACCGGTGAGTCCACCACCGAGACCACCGCCGAGTCCGAGACCGCCGCCGATTGCACCGGCAGCGGACGCACCGGCGTTGACGATCGCGGACAGGTCGGCGCCGCCACCGGCAAAGAGTCCGGACTCGGCGACCAGCGGAGCGACCGCGACGATGTCGGCGGGGCTGACGTCGCACAGACCGGCAGCATCGAGTGCCGCGGTCGGGTTGGCGCAGTAGTTGGCAGCTGCCTCGTCGTCACGAAGTAGCCCGAGGATGAATTCGAGTACGGCGTTCGTTGCCATGGCGGGTTCTCCTGAAGTTCGTTGACCGGGTTGTTGCCGGTGGGTAGTTGCCGGTGGTCCGGAAACTGGTGCGCTGCCAGAGGTAGCGAGTGGAATCAACGCTAAGAACTTTTGCGACTGGGGCCAACGGGGAGCACCCCCCTCTTCTCCAGGGACAGGTGGGGAAGCCCCCCATTGGGCTACGCCCGGTCGGAATAGGGGATTTGCCCCGATTAGGGGATCGGTCCCCTACTTCGTCGCGACGCCTCCGATCCGGTAACGATCTAGGTCCTGAAACCGACATCGCAGACAACCGCGACAGTCCTTCTGTCGCCCACGACCAGGGGAGTTCGTTCATGGCGGCAGGGCTCGGCATCAGCATCGGTTCGGCCACTCTCGTAGCTGTCACCGACGGCTCGACCGGTGAAACGCAACAGGTCCGCTTACCCAGTGCGCTGCAATTGGACGACGGATCCGTCATCACCGGATTTGTCGAGCGCGTCGGGGACCCGATTCCGATACTTGCCGCCGACGGTACCGAGTACCGCGGCGAGGCTCTCGCGGCGACAGCGGTCGGCGCACTGGTAGACCAGGCAGGCGGTAACGAAGGGCCAACTGTCGTCCTGGCTCACCCGGTGGGGTGGAACCGCCACACAGCACGCACCATGGAGTCCGCTCTGGACGACGCCGGAATTCACGGGGCGACTCTCGTCGCCGAACCCGCAGCCGTCATGGCGTGGCTCGCCGCTTCCGGAACTGTCGTCAGCGACGGTCTGACCGTCGTCTACGACCTCGGTGCTCGCTCGCTCGACGTCACGATGATGTCCACGACCGACGGACGAAGCGAGATATTCGGTAAGCCGCTGCGCAGCGAGGACATCGGCGGCGACGAATTCGATCACCTCGTCACCGTTCACCTGCTCGATGCGGTTTCCGACCAGTTCGCAACCCTTGATCCCTTTGCACCCGAGACGATTGCAGCGCTGGAAACTCTGCGCGAGCATGCCCGCGCAGCCAAGGAGGAACTTTCCACCGAGACGGAAACCGTTGCCCGCGTGGCGCTTCCCGGTGCCGTCAGCGACGTTCGACTCGTTCGTTCCGAACTCGAAGATCTGATCCGGCCCGCCCTCACCGAATCGGTGGCATTGGTTCGCGAAAGCCTGCGATCTGCCGGCGTCGAGTCCAGTGACGTCAATCAGGTTGTCCTGGCCGGCGGAAGCTCGTCCATTCCCCTTGTCGCCGAACTACTGTCGGCGGAGCTTCGTGTCCCGGTGATCGCCGACGCCGATCCAGCGTCGAGCGCGGCGTCCGGCGCCGCGGCCCTCGCACTCGACGCCAGAGACTCGCAAGTACCGGCCGCCGCCACTGCAGTGATTCCCGCCGAGCCGTCTCGCAAGCCCGCACCAGTTCCCGCCTTCTCCACTCCGTTGCTTGCCGAGCCGACCGAAGAAGAGAACACGGCGACTCGACGCTCGTCGAGGGTCGGCGTCGTTGCTGCAGTGGTGGGAGCATTCATCGTGCTCGCCGCAGGCGGGCTCGGAATCGGAACTGCCATGGACAAGATCAACGTTCCGTCCAGTTCGGCGAACACCACCAGCGAGTCCACCTCCTCGACCGCTTCGACCACCGCGGGCTCTACTCCCGGCAGCACCACGGCAGCGGAAGCGGCAGGCACCGGATCCACGACTGCGAACAACGGCACTCAAAGCAATCAGCCCGGTTCTCCTGCTGCCGCAGGCGGCTCGACGACGGCGCCGGGGGCAGTTCCGGTTGCCGGCGCACCGGCGGGATCCTCGCCCGCACCGGGCGAGACCGCTCCGTCGGCGCCTGCACCTGCCGCACCCGGCGCCCCGGCGCCCGCACCTGCTCCCGCCCCGGCACCAGCACCCGCACCCGCGCCTGGAGCCGGCGTCGGGACCGGTGTCGGTGACGCTGCGACCGGCATCGGAAACGGAGTCGGCGGTCTGGTCGACGGTGTCGGCAACGGAGTCGGCGGCGTGGTCGGAGGTCTCGGTAACGTCGTCGGTGGTGTCGGAAACGTGGTCGGTGGTGTCGTCGGCGGCGTCACCGCACCGATCCGCTGACCGGCGGTCTTTCGATGAACCGTGACAACGGCACCGAATCGTCGTTCATCGCAGGACTTTTGCGCGACGTCGACCTGACTGCATCGCCACTGCGCCTGTTCGTCACCGGGACCGATGCCAGCGCTCGGCCCCAAGTGACGAGGGTTGTACGGAAGCGAATCGAATCGGGTGACAAGCCCGTGGTCACCGCAGTCACGCATGACGTCCCCGCCGACGCGATTGTGGTGATCGCGGACGCGCAAGCTCTGACCTCCGATGAAATCCGTGCCCTGAAAGAGCTTGTCCAACGTGACGACCTCGGAGTTGTCGTAGCCTCCGATCGGATCGATCCACCATTCGCACCGATCTACTCGAACATCTCGAGTTTCGGCACCGTGTTGCATCTGAACCCGTTGAACCGAAACGATATTCGGAAGATCGCGGCCGAGCGAAGAGTCCCGCTCGACGACCGCGCCGTGGTGGCGCTCGAGCATCTGTCCGGTGGTTCCTTCGGGGCGATCGAAGCGTACTTCGCCGCCGCATCGGCAGGCCGCCCGGAAATGCCGAACGCCATACGCACACACATCCTCCACCAGGTCACCGCTCTGCATCCGATCGAGCGCGAGATCCTCGAAGTTTCACTCGCCGTCCCGGACATCGACGCCTTCGAGCTCGATCTGGGACAGGAGAAGTTCAGCCTCACAGCTGCATTCGACCGGGCACTGGCGACCGGACTGTTCGGTTCGCGATCACCACTCGTCGCGAGCGTGCTCGCCGAGTCGACGAGCACCGGGCGTATCCGCAGCGAGCTGATCAGAATCGTCGAATCACGCGCACACACGAGAACCCTCGATATCGACACAGCACGAAGACTTTTCGACTCCGGAATCCGCCACCGCGATCTCACGGGTGTACTACGAGACGCCGTCGAGGCGAGCACGCCGGCGGTCGCGGCAGATCTCTTTCGCCGCGTGAATTCGATCGAGCCTCTCGGCGTGGCCGACACGCTGCTGTACGCCCAGGTCTCGGCTCGCAGTGGTGACCTCGACACTGCCTGCCGTCTGGCCGATTCCGTCATCGCCGCACCCGATCTCGACGACGCGAGATTGGCTGCGGCGGTGCGAATCCGCGCAGCTTCGTCCGCAGCATGCGGCCAACTCGGCGCCGCTGCAGATCTCTACACCTGGCTGGGGCCCGGGCGCACCGGAAACGAATCCCCCTTCGCCGCAATCACTTTCCTCGGCATCGGCAAGGTCGATGACGCGAACGCGGCGCTCACCGGACACACCGGATCACCGTCGAGCTCGACGGTCGGCGCTACCACACTGGCCAACGGACTGATGCAATCGGTCACCGGGAGCGCACCGAGTGCGCTCAACACGATGTCGCGCGCACTCTCGCTCCCCGGCGGAGCCGACACATCTGAATTCCAGCCTGATTCCGCCCCGGCGCTGGTAGCTCTTGCACTCCTGCACAACGGCGCCCATGAACGGGCCGCCGCTGTCGTCACGTCCGCGATCGCCGCCGACGACGCAAGCAGTCACACGTGGGCACGACTTCACCTTCTCGGCGCCTGGATCGCGATGGTCCGCGGGCAGGACGCGATTCTCGAAGACCTACCGCAGGAGGTAGTCCGCGGCCCCCTCCGCGAGCGTGACGCACTGTTTCTGCATGCTCTGATCGTGGGTCTCGCTCGGCGTTCCGGCGATCTCGCCCAGCTGCGTCGAGCTTGGTCGGGCGCGGCAGGCACCCTCTCGTCCTGCAGCGTTGATCTGTTCAATCTGCTTCCCATCGGCGAACTGTGGCTCGCGGCAGTACGGCTCGAGGAGACCGAGCAGGTCGAGCATCTCGTCGACGACGCGCGCTCACTCCTCCGCGCGCTCGGCGAGCCGCCGCTGTGGTCGTCGCCGCTGCATTGGTACGGCGTCCAGGCGTCGATCCTCTCGCAGTCGCCGGCCGATCTCCTCCCACACGCCCATACACTCGCCGAATCAGCCAAAACTCACACTTACGCAGCCGGTTTGGCGATCGCCGGACGCCAGTGGCTCCTACTCATGCAAGGCAACGTCGACGCAGACGGTGTCGAAGCCGCCGCACGAACGCTCAGTCGGATCGGACTCCCGTGGGACGCCGCTCGCCTCGCCGGCGAAGCAGCGCTGCGCACCCCGGACACCAAATCGGCCACGGCACTGCTCCACGTTGCGCGCTCGCTACGCACAACGTCGACGGCCGAGACAAGTGCAACCGATACCGCCACAAGTGCGGCGCCACCGTCGGTGCTGACCGAGCGCGAACAAGAAGTTGCCGAACTCGTCGTCGTCGGACTGACGTATCGGGAAATCGGCGAACGCCTCTACATCTCCGCTAAAACCGTCGAGCACCATGTCGCACGGATCAAGCGGCGCGTCGGGGCGCAGTCTCGTTCGGAACTGCTCACCATCCTTCGCAGCATGACACCGCCGAACAAGTAGTTAGCTGCATATTGTCCAGAGGGTTGCGTATATTCGTTTAAGTGATAGTTTTCACAGGAATCAGGGCATGCCTGCCGAGCAAAGTTCGGTAACTGTGAAACGGGGATCGCTATGAAGTGGGGAGTCGGACTCGCCGTCGGCAACAAACGAAGCATTGCTGCGATCGCGAGACCTGACTCGGAGCTGGTGACCCTCGAACGCGAATCGGTTCTGCACCACGCCCCCGACGGCACCGTGCAGCTAGGCGGAACCGCGGCGGGGTCCACCGGGTTGCGCGGGTTCCTCGACAGGGTCGGCACCGACGATACCGACAACTTCTCCGAGCACATGACGCGAGGGGAGGAACTGGTAGCGACAGCAATGTATTGCCTGGTCAAGGAAGTCCGAACACTCACCGATCAGAACCTGAACATCTCTGCGGTGATCCCCGCGGGTTGGTCGAGCGATTCCGTCGACGTACTGCGCGGCGCACTCGACAGCATGAATCTCGACGGCGTCGAACTGATTTCAGAAGATGAAGCCTCTGCGGCTTGGCTCGCGGATCCGGACGCCGACGACCGTGCTGCTCGCGGAGCCGCAGCGTTGGCCGCACCCTTCTCGATCACCTCTACCCGTCCCGAACCCCAGCCAACCGATTTTGAGCCAGAAGACACCCCCGAAGAGTTTCCGCCGTTCGTTCTGATCGAACCGGAGCCGGAATCCGGCGTGGAGGCACCGGTCACGAAAGAACCGAGCATCGACGGTTGGCTGAATCGCCAGTGGCGGTCGGAGCGCCGACCGATCATCGCCGCAGCAGCCGCCGCAGTCTTTCTGACGGTGTCGGGTTGCGCGGCAGCGGTCATCATCGGACACACTCCGACCATTTCAGCACCCAGGATTCTCGACGCACAATCTTCCCTGTCCCCCGGGACGGACACAGCTGCCACCCCGACGAGTTCATCCGGGACAGGCACGCAATCAGCGACCTCACCCCCACCGGAAGTACCCGCTCTCGGCGCGCAGCCGACGGCGCAGTCGTGGGCATCCGAAGCGGAATCGACCTCATCCGAATCCCAGCCCATTCCGGTGAGTCCGGGCACCGGTACAGAGAAATCCACTACGGCGAACGTCCCCGCGCAACAGGGATCGCCGATCACCATCCAGATCGATCCCCTTCGGATCGAGAACCTGCCGCCGGTCGTCGGACCGCTGGATCCGGTCGATCCGGATACCCCGGACACTCCCGCCGTGACCGCCCCCACTGATACACAGACAACGCCGACGCAGCCGTCCAACCCGACCGACACAACCGATCCGGTGGTTCCGAATCCCGACATGCCCGTCATGCCATTGGCCCCGAGACCCGGAATGCCAAGTTAGACAGAATAATTCGACTTGCCGACAACAGGCACATATTCGTCGTCGAAACTTTTCCCCTATGGTGGGTGCGGTACCTACCGGCTCGGTGCCGGGGACTTGAAGGGATTTCATGCGTAACTCGTTGGCGATCCGCACCGCTGTGGTCGGCGCCTCGGCACTACTGCTCGCAGCTCCATTCACCACGACGGCATCGGCAGAGCCCGCCTCCGACACGCATGTCGAACAGCTCGGGGCAGATCAGCTTCCGGCTGAGCTGATCGAGGCGATCACACGCGATCTGAAGATCTCCCCACAGGAGTATCTGGACCGCGCTGCCAAAGCTCAGGAACTCGGTGCATACGCCCAGGAATTCAAGTCCGAGCGCCCTGGCGACTACGCCGGCTCGTGGATGGGACTCGACGGTCAACCCGTCGTAGCCGTCACCACCACCGAAGCTGCACGCATCGCGGCCGACGACGGTTACCGCACGCACGTCGCCCCCGTCTCCGCCGACACCCTCGAGAAGACGCTGGCCGATGTCAACGGATGGATTGCCGGGCTGCCCAAGGAAATCTCACGCGCAGTCAATTCGGCGACTATCGACGTCCTGAACAACCAGGTCGTCATCGACGTCGCGAACAGCCCCGTCGGGCAGGCGCTCAATCTTCCGACCCTGCTCGAGAACACCAAGATCGTTCTCAGCCCGGACGGCGGCGGATCGGTTGATCCCGGAGCACTCGGCGGCGACACCTACATCACGTCGACAGGCCCCATTCGCGAGACACCGACCGAGAACATCTCGGTCTGCTCGTTCGGGTTCAACGCCGTCGACGATCAGAACAATGCTCTCAATATCAGTGCCGGACACTGCAATCCGGCCGAGGGTTCGAAGTCGCCCGTCTACCTGCCGAATCACGCGAACGTCGACGACAGTCAGTTGATCGGAGCATTCTCACAGTCTTCCGTCGGCAACAACGCCGGCGATCTCGATTACTCGGTCATCAAGTTCGACCAGTCCGGCATCGACGCGGGCCTCGACCGTGCTGCCGTCCGCGGTGCCAACGGGACCACCCTCGCGATCACCGGAACGGCACGTCCCGTGATCGGCGCTCCCATCTGCAAGTCCGGCCAGACGTCGTCCTTCACCTGTGGTGTCGTGGCAGCCGATCGCGTCGAAACTCAACTGGTCATGGCGGACGGTGATTCACGAACCGTTCGCGGATTCGCCGGCACCGCGTGCACCCTCGCCGGGGACAGTGGCGGCGCCATCGTCTCCGGAACCTTGGCTCTGGGCATCACCAGCGGCTCCAACAGCAGCGGAGCACCCAGTTGCAACGAAGCGAACCTGGTACTGGCGACCTCCGGTGGAACCTCGAATCTGGGTATTCCGGTCGGAGACATCCTCGACGCGGCGGATCGCGCTTCCGGTGGCGGTGTCGGTGCCGGAATCCGCGTCCGCACTGCAGGTTGACCAACCACTGATTCACGCACTGTGCCCGCCGATCCGTTTCGCGATCGGCGGGCACAGTGCTGTTGTCGGTCGGGGTCAGCGCTGTCTGCTCATGTAACGGGTGGGAATAGCGCGTTCGAACCCATATAGTCATGGTCGACTGTGATCGGCTCACCACAAGTCCGTGAGCCGTATCCGTGTGCTCCCAGGGGGGTGGTACGCGGTCAACGAAGTGGAAAGGCCCACATGCGAAGCTCCATCGCACGTCGCGCCGCAGTGTTCGGTTCGGCCGCGCTGCTGCTCCTCGGACCGATTACCGCGGTCGCGAACGCAGAACCGAACGAATCCGGGGTATCCGATCAGGCAGCCCATCTGCCCGTCGAACTCGCCGAAGCCCTACAGCACGACTTGGCGCTGACGCCCGACCAGTTCGTCTCGCGTTCCGAACTCGCGCAGAAGCTCGCGGAGTTCGCCGCCATCGCGCGCGTCCAGTTTCCCGACTCTTTTGCCGGAGTGTGGCTCGACGACCTCGGCAAGGGCATCGTCGCTCTCGCTGACGGTCGCGACAAGGATGCTGCCCGCGAGGCCGCCGAGAAGGCCGGTTTCGAGGTCAAGGACGTCGCGCAGAGCGAGCAGGCTCTGCAAGGTCAACTCTCGGCACTCAACACCTGGCTCGATTCGCAGCCTGCCGAGGTCGCAGACCTCGTGCGTGGCATTGCCGTCGACGTCGTCGGCAACGGAGTCGCCCTCACCGCCGATCCTGCCGCCGGCATCGAATTGCCTGAGTTCCTGAAGCGGACCGTCGTCCATACCGCTGCTCCGCTACTGGTTCCCCCGATCGTCGCGGACCTCATCCCCGCAACCGGATCCGCAACCGGCGACGCCGCACTGGGCGGAGACGCCTTCGGCGCAACCTCCGGTAACACTGGACTGCGTTGTTCGTTCGGCTTCAACGGCACCGACGGTTCAGGACGCACAGTCAACATCAGCGCCGGTCACTGCGATCCCAACCGTGCCGCTGCCGGCACCTCGAACTCCAGCCAGGTCTTCCCGATGGTGAACAACCAGACCGGGCCCCGCGTCGGGTACTTCGCCAAGAGCAGCTTCGACGGGCGCGACTACTCGATCATCAACATCGACGACAACGCGAAGTACCGCTTCGAGAACAACAGCGTGCGGGTCCCGTTCAACCGCTCGGTCAACATCACCGGTACCGCCGATCCTGTCGTGGGCGCCCCGGTCTGCAAGGCAGGATCGACCACAGGCTTCAGCTGCGGCGTCGTCACCGGCGTCAACCGCGTCGCAAAGGTTTTGGATCACACCCTCGACAACGGCTTCACCACCAACATCTGCGTCCTGCAGGGTGACAGCGGTGGCCCCATCGTCTCCGGAACGTTGGCAGTGGGCATCACGAGTGCGTCCAACGTCGCCACCTCTCCCCTGTGCGAGATCGCTCAGGCAGAGACACTGTTCGGGCAAGAAGCCCCGACCCAGTACGCGACGCCGATCAACGACATCCTCGCCGCCAACCCAGGCCTGAAGGTTCGCGACTACTGATCACACGCATTCCTCGAGACAGCAAAACGGGCGCCACACCTTCTGAAGGTGTGGCGCCCGTTTCGGCATTCGTGACGTTCTACTGGAAGAGAGTTGTTCCAGCCGGAGCGTTCAGAACCTTGATCAGGTCCAAGCCCGCGACGACGGCGGTTCCGCCACCGGCGAGGATGGTACCGGCGACTCCACCGATACCGGCCCCTGTGACCATGCCGGGCAGGCAGCCGACGACCAGGCCGGGCAGACCCACGATGCAACCGATGACCGCCCCGACGATCGTGCCGGTGAGGCTACCGATCTGCGTGGCAAGCCCGAGCTGTGACTGGAACTTCTCGATTGCCTTCTGATCCTCGTCAGGCGAAGCAACCGGGGTGAACTCGGCAGCGACCGGCTTCGGCTTGGAGCTGGCCGGGTCCAGGTTCGGCTTGAGGGTGAGGGTCTTGCCGTCCTCACTGACGGTCTCGTCGAACGGGAACTGAACGTCGCCGAGGTTGAACGCGAGCGGAAGGCTCACGAGAGTTGCGCCCTGGCTGTTCTGCAAGTCGACGTGAGTTCCGTCGCCCGAGACCCGGAATGCTCCGGCGTCGATGGTGGTGACAACGGCCTGGTCGACGACCTCGGCGGTGTACGAAACGTCGGGTGACGTCTCCGGAGCTGCGTAAGAAGTACCTGCAGCGATGCCCGTAGCGGCAATGGTCATCGCTGCGACGGCCGCAGCTTTTCGAATGAACATTTTTGATCCTCCCCGGGATCGGGCGGGCGTCAGTCGATGACTCACACCACCCGTTTCCCCTGTGCGTGACGGGCGTAACGATAACAGCCGGTCGGTTGTTCTCACCTGCTCGGAACCCGACTTAGGGCTGCCTGACAGATGGACACCTGACGGGCACCGCCTAACGTGACGACCAGACATGTCTGCGTCTGGCCCAGCCCGTCCGACGCAGAAGATCGATCTCTCCAGGCCACGAGCGGTTACCAGCCGGTACCTACAGGCTGGTAATGCTAGTTACTGGCGGGTAACATAACGCAGGTTAGTATCAGTGGGCTGTCCCGAGGTGGCCGACGCGTCGCCCTGAAACGAAAGGCCGCGACATGAATGCCCTGACGATTACGTTGGGCACGATTGGTGCTCTGCTGAGCTTGGTGTGTTGGTACATCTTCCTCTCAGGCGCGCTGAGGATGTTCAACACCGTGCGCATCGGCCAGTCGGCACCCGATCGATGGCGCCCGTTCTTCCCTCGCTTCAAGCAGATGATCATCGAGTTCATCGCGCACACGCGCATGAACAAGTTCCGCAGCGTCGGCTGGGCCCACTGGCTCGTCATGGTCGGCTTCCTCGGTGGGTTCCTGCTGTGGTTCGAGGCCTACGGCCAGACGTTCAACCCCGAATTCCACTGGCCCATCTTCGGTAACACGTGGGCGTGGCACCTGTGGGACGAGATCCTCGGCCTGGGCACCGTCATCGGTATCACCACGCTGATCGTGATCCGTCAGCTCAACCACCCGCGTCTGCCCGCGCGCCTGTCCCGTTTCGGCGGCTCCAACTTCAAGGCTGCCTACGTCATCGAAGGCATCGTCCTGCTCGAGGGCCTGGGCATGATCATGGTCAAGGCAGGCAAGATCGCGACCTACGGTCACGCCAACCCGTGGACCGACTTCTTCACCATGCAGGTCGCGAAACTGCTTCCCGCCAGCCCCGTCATGATCTCGGTGTTCGCATTCGTGAAGCTGATGACCGGCATGATCTGGCTCGCGATCGTGGGCCGCAACATCACCTGGGGCGTCGCGTGGCACCGCTTCTCGGCGTTCTTCAACATCTACTTCAAGCGTGAAGACGACGGCACCGTCGCCCTCGGCGCGGCAAAGCCCATGATGTCCAAGGGCAAAGTCCTGACGATGGAGAACGTCGACCCCGACACCGACACTCTCGGCGCCGGAAACATCGAAGACTTCTCCTGGAAGGGCTGGCTCGACTTCACCACCTGCACCGAGTGCGGTCGTTGCCAGTCCCAGTGCCCCGCGTGGAACACCGGAAAGCCGCTCTCTCCCAAGCTGCTCATCATGTCGCTGCGTGACCACGGCTACGCCAAGGCCCCGTACCTGCTCGCTGGTGGACGCAAGGACATGGGCGGCGACGAGATCGGTCTCGTCGACAGCGAAGGCAATGTCAAGGAAGGCGCCCTCGCAGCCATCCCCGAGGCGGCACGCCTCGAGGCCGACCGCAAGCTCGTCGGTGAAACCGTCGAAGGCGAGATGGCCCCGGTCATCGACGCCGAAACCTTGTGGAGCTGCACCAACTGCGGCGCCTGCGTCGAACAGTGCCCCGTCGACATCGAACACGTCGACCACATCATCGACATGCGTCGCTACCAGGTCCTGATCGAATCGGAGTTCCCCTCCGAGCTCGCCGGCCTGTTCAAGAACCTCGAGAACAAGGGCAATCCCTGGGGTCAGAACTCCAAGGATCGCCTCAACTGGATCAACGAGATGGACTTCGAGATCCCCGTCTTCGGCAAGGACGCCGACAGCTTCGAGGACTACGAGTACCTCTTCTGGGTCGGCTGCGCCGGCGCCTACGAAGACCGTGCCAAGAAGACCACCAAGGCCGTTGCCGAACTCCTCGCCACCGCGGGAGTGAAGTTCATGGTCCTCGGCGCCGACGAAACCTGCACCGGCGACTCCGCACGTCGTGCCGGCAACGAGTTCTTGTTCCAGCAGCTCGCGATGCAGAACATCGAGATGCTCAATTCGGTCTTCGACGGTATCGAGCAGAAGAAGCGCAAGATCGTCGTCACCTGTGCGCACTGCTTCAACGCCCTCGGCAACGAGTACCCGGAGGTGGGCGGCGACTACGAGGTCGTGCACCACACTCAGCTGCTCAACCGTCTGGTGCGCCAGAAGAAGCTGATCCCGGTTGCGTCCGTGAGCGAAGACGTCACCTACCACGACCCGTGCTTCCTCGGACGCCACAACAAGGTTTACGACGCTCCCCGTGAACTCATGGAAGCCTCAGGCTCCAAGCTCGTCGAAATGCCGCGTCACGGCGAACGTTCCATGTGCTGTGGTGCCGGTGGTGCTCGCATGTGGATGGAAGAGAACATCGGCAAGCGCATCAACGTCGACCGCGTCGACGAAGCGCTCTCCACCAACCCCAAGAAGATCGCCACGGGTTGCCCGTTCTGCCGCGTCATGCTCACCGACGGCGTCACTGCCCGCCAGGAGCAAGGCCAGGGCGAAGGCGTCGAGGTCGTCGACGTCGCGCAGCTGATGCTGAACTCCGTCACTCGTCTCGATCCCGCCCAGCTCGGCGAGAACATCAAGGTGATCCCGCGCGAGAAGGCACCGGTCGCTGCTGAGGCAAAGGCCGAGACCGTCGAGCAGGATCGGGTCGCCGAAGTCGAGGAAGCTGCCGCGACTCCGGAAGCCAAGGCTGCACCGGCAGGCAAGGGTCTGGCCATGAAGGGCCTCGCCAAAGCACCAGGTGCAAAAGCTCCCGGTGCCAAGGCACCCGGCAAGGGGCTCGGAATGGCCGGCGGGGCAAAGGCTCCCGGCGCCAAGAAGGCGGCTCCCGCCGCAAGCGCGGAAGCTCCCGCTGACGAAGCTGCTGCACCGGCAGCACCTGTCGCAAAGCCCAAGGGTCTCGGCTTGGCAGGCGGGGCCAAGGCTCCCGGCGGCAAGGGACTGCAGATGAAGGGCGCCGCCAAGGCACCCGGAGCAAAGGCTGCTCCTGCTTCTGAAGCACCTGCTGCTGCTCCGGCAGCTGAGGCTGCTGAGGCTGCTGCACCCGTCGCCAAGCCGAAGGGTCTGGGCCTGGCGTCCGGCGCCAAGGCACCCGGCGGCAAGGGACTGCAGATGAAGGGCGGGGCCAAGGCTCCTGGAGCAAAGGCTGCTCCTGCTTCTGAAGCACCTGCTGCTGCTCCGGCAGAGGCTCCGGCCGCACCGGCAGAGGCTCCGGCCGCCGAGGCGGAAGCCCCGAAGGCTCCGCCTGCTGCCAAGGCCGGCGGACTCGGATTCAAGTCGGGCGCAAAGGCTCCCGGTGCCCGGAAGGCAGCTCCCGCTGCGGCCCCGGCGCCGGCTGCTGAGGCCCCGGCTCCCGAGGCCGAACCTGTGAAGGCAGAACCCGCCGAAGCACCTGAGGCGTCCGCACCCGCGGAAGCTCCGGCGCCTGCTGCCGCGCCGCCCGCCCCCAAGGCAGGCGGACTCGGATTCAAGGCCGGCGCGAAGGCTCCTGGCCGCAAGAAGTAAGCGCACCACACGCGAATGCCCTCACCGTCACGGTGAGGGCATTCGTGTTTGTGCGGGAGCCTTTGCCGACCGAGCACCCTTTCCCTCGACCCAACACACCGTCCAGCACACGGAAACCGGTGCTCGCCCTACGCAAGTGGTGCCCACTCCCCGCCAACTCGAGGCCGGCGTGTCAGTCGGCGACAAGCATCACCGCACCGCGCGCACGCCCGACGCCCCTTTCCTGCTGCCGGCCGATGACGTATCGCCCCGGAGCGATACCGGTCGCGCCGTGCTCCGGGTGGATGAGGTACGCGGTCACCCGGGTGTCGAGCACGCCGAGTGCAAGGCCCCGAGCATCTTTCACCGGCGTCGACCACGTGCACTCCCCTTCGTCTGCAACCAGACTGTGGGGGTTCCCTCCCGCCGCACTTCGCAGCAGTTCCACGCCGGAGAGCGGCACTCTCACAGAGCGTGTCCATGGCAGAGGCGCCACGATATTTGCGAGCAGCGAAAACGGGATCACGATGAGATCGCCTTGCGCCTGGAGTCCGTCGATCACAGGAATGGACACTTCCTGGTCCAGGTAGTCGAAGACATCGAGGCCGGTGAGGCTGGTGAGAGCGGACAAGGTCATGTTCGAGTTCATAAGTATCACCCAAGGTTTGAGGATTGAGGGTAGAGGGTTCGAGATTCAGGTTCGACGAACGAGACGGGAATAGTCGGTACCGGTGATGCCGTAAGTCCATCCGGCGGCATCCAACGCGGAGGTAAACCATCCGGGTACGTGAAGGCCGTATCGACGCCGATGCCCGTCGCGTTCGAGAGAACCGTTGACCGCGAGGAGAATCCGTCCACTTCGACCCCAGCCCTCCGGCGACGCGTAGAGCTGCAGCAGGCAACCGGCGTTACCGGGATCGTCGGTTTGGTCGACCAGTGTCAGGCCCGCCAGCTCGATGTAGGAATCCCACCCGATCCGCTCGATTGCACATCGACGGATCTCTACATTGCGCTCGTGTGCGATGCGTTCGGCGGTGGGGTCGAGCACTACCCAGTCTGGAACGATCGCTCCGTGTAGAACGAACGCCTGTGTACCGTCTACGAATTCGATTGCGGGGGAATCAGAATGATGCAAGCGCCGTGCTCCCTGCGCGCTGCCCGGAATCGGTTCGGCATGTAAGGCGGTGGGTCGTTCCGCCATGATGCACACGTCGTCGAACGCCCACCACCACCCGGTCGAGTCGGCCAGTGCGGTCTGCACGTCGAGGAGTTCACGGTCTTCCGAGCGGAAAGTCGCAAGACCGAATCGATGACATGTGTCGTAGTACGCGATTCGATGTGCGTCCTGCTGCCCGTACCAGGTCACTTCCCCGGCCACCGGAGTCGACATCGTTCGTATCGCAGCTGCGACGCCGTCGAACAGCGTGGTGTGCAACGATTCCCAAATGGACGCCCTGATCAAGCGCTCCCCCTGCCGGCGTTCCATCTGCCAGCCAGTTCTCCGACATTCGATTCGCGCGTCCATGCGTCGGCGCGATGCCGCAAACATGCTCGCGATATACCCGGAAGCGCAGTCGAGGCCGGTGCCGTCCAATGACATCTTGGTCGACAGTCCTTCGGTGACGATCAGGTCCGAACCAGCAGACGGCGACGGGACCCAGACGAACTCCGGTTTCGGGAGCCCGGAGCGCCGATACAGTTGCGCGACAGAGGCTTCTGCGGTGGTTCGATCAGCAGGACGAGTACACAATCCGCGTTCGAGCCATACGTCGCGGATCTTTTCCAGGGCCAGACTGTCTTCATCGAAGAGATTGAAGTTCTCGGGCAATGTCGCTCGATGTGATGCCGACGAGCGAATCGGTGCGGCGCTCACGCGACGGTGGCGGTGTCCGCCTTTCCTGTAGTCATAGTTGAACAGCCTGGCACGCGAACGCTGCGGACGCAAGGGTTTCCTAGAGCGCGACACCGGGAACCTGCCACCGTTTCCCCATACCGAACACCCTCTCCAGCGACGCGAAACCGGTTCGAACTGTGGACAAGTGGTGTTCACTCACGGCTATCCACACCCCCGGGGTCACGGCTTCCTTTCCAGCGCCGGGCACAGCAAGATCGATCGACATGGGGGAACAGACACATATCATCCGCAGGCCGGACCAACTGTCGATCGGTCGCACCGATGCCGAGATCCGACAGGCCTGCGCTAGTGGAACCTGGGCCAGAATCCATCGTGGTGCGTACGTGGACAGCGGCCACCTGTCCCGCCTCGACGCATACGGACGACATCGATTGCGGGCAGAGGCCGTGGCCTGCGCCGCTTCACCCGGTGCCACTGTCAGCCACGTCTCGGCTGCGGTTCTGCACGGTTTCGAACTCTGGAACACTCCGCTCGAGGTCGTTCACCTGTCCCGGAACCGGCGAGGTGGTGGCCGAAAGTCCGCTCGACGTCACGTGCACTCGACATGGCTGGCGGACAACGAGATCACCGAAGTCGATGGGCTGCGCGTCACGACTCCGGCACGAACTGTTGCGGATCTCGCGAGGACACTCACTTTCGAACAGGCTCTCGTCGTGGGCAATTCAGCGTTGCACCGTTCAAGGTTGACCAAGGACGCGGTTGCAGCCTCGCTGGCACTCAGCCCGAACCATCCGCGCCATCGACATGCGCTCCACGCGCTCACCGCGATGGACTCCCGCATCGAAAGCGTCGGTGAATCACGGAGCCTCGCATTGTTCCTGCACGAACACCTGCCGCTCCCCGAACCCCAGGTCGACATCCACGACGCTCGAGGGTTCGCCGGCCGCGTCGACTTCCTGTGGCGTGAGCAGCGCACCATCGGAGAGTTCGACGGCCGCGTCAAGTACGGCCGACTGGTGCCAGCCGGTCGCAGCCCCGAGGACGCGCTCTGGAACGAGAAGCTCCGCGAAGACCGACTCCGTGACGCAGGGTGGGAGGTCGCGAGGTGGACGTGGGCCGACCTGTCGACCCCGTCACTGGTGGCAAGTCGGATCCTGGCGGCCTTCGCGCGCAGCCACGGGGCCGTCAGCTACTGATCGCAGGCTTCCACAGCTCGAGCGTCGGAATGCCGGGTGGAGTGAATCCGAGCACCTGCCCGTAGAAGGACAGCTCGGCGTTGCGTGAGCTGATGATGGTCGACTGCTTGCGGAATCCGTGAGATTCACCCTCGTAGGCCAGGTACGCGTGCGGAATGCCCTTGGCCACCAGAGCATCCCGGAATCGCTCCGCCTGCGAGGGTGGCACGATCGGATCGTCGAGACCCTGGAGAAGCAACACCGGGCAGTTCAACCCGTCGACGTTGTTGAGTGGAGCACGTTCCGCGTACAGGTCGGCAGATTCCGGCAGCGGGCCGATCAAACCGTCGACGTAACGCGATTCGAAATCGTGAGTTTCCTGCACGAACAGGTCCAGTTCGGCCACGCCGAAATAGGAAGCACCACAAGCGAACACGTCGGACGTCGTCAGTGCGGCCAGAACGGTCCAACCACCGGCGGATCCGCCTTCGATGGCAAGACGGGCCGGATCGGCAAGCCCCTGCTCGGCCAACCCGTTGACGGCGGTGACGACGTCCTGCACGTCGACGACACCCCACTGACCACGCAATCGATTACGGTACTCACGTCCGTAACCGGTCGACCCGCCGTAGTTCACGTCGACGACGCCGATTCCGCGGCTGGTGAAGAAGGCGTAGACGAGGTTGAGGGCCGGTGCGACGTGCGCCGTCGGCCCACCGTGAACAAACACGACATACGGCGGTCGTTCATCGTCGAGCCCTTTGTATCGCGGACTGCGCGGCGGATACGCAACGGCGTGAACTTCTCGCCCGTGTCCGTGAGCCACGACGGCTCGCGCTTCCGGAAGGTAGGCAGACTCGGGCAATTCTTCGACCGACGAACGGATTTCGGTGAGTTCGCCGGTACCGAGGTCCAGTTCACGTAGCGCGCCCGCCAGTTTCGCGCCTCCCGAGATGAGCAGTAACCGATCGTTGCGAACTTGCATGAGGCCGATGCTGGTGACACCCGGGGTCGCGATGTCGCGCAGTTCCCCCGACGCCGGGTCGAGTACCGCCAGCGTGTCGGTTCCGACGGTGCGTGCGGTGAGAAGGTGCCCGTTGCCGAGTTCGACGAACCAGCGCCCACCGAAGCGCCACTGCGGGCCACCGAAATCCGCGTTCACCGGGCAAATCGGGCTGATCTTGCCGCCGACGCGATAGATGTTCCACCAGCCGCTGCGATCGCTGATTGCGTAGAGTTCGTCGTCGGTGATCCACTCCGGCTGCAGGACGGACTCTTCAAGTCCGCCGATCAGCACGGAATACGCCTGAGCGACGCCGTCGACGAGTGGAGCTACCCTCAGTTCGGTACCGTCCCAGGGCATTTGCGGATGGTTCCATGCGATCCAGGCGATCTTGGTTCCACTCGGCGAAAGCCTCGGTGACGAGAGGAAGTCCGAGCCGCCGACGATCGAGCGGATGTTGCCGGAACCGTCCAGCGGAATCGCGCAGATATCGCGAGTGATCACCCCGTCCTCCGCGTGCGCTTCCCGAACCGCCCACACCTCGCCGTTCACGATCTGCAGGTCTGCGTATCGCAATGCGGCCGGCGACGCCGGTTCGGGCGTCAGAGCCCGTGGAGTGACTCCTTCGAGGATGTACACCCGTTGATCGGAGAATTCACTGAAGACCAGTTTTCCGGACTCGGTGACCGTCCAGGCGCCACCGCCGTACTCGTGAACCCTGGTACGCGCGTTCCACGGCGCGGGGAGGATGTCGACGGGTTGGTTGTCGAGACCAGATCGACGGATCGAGGTCCGACCACCCTCGGTCGGACGAAGTTCAGCCCACCAGATCTCATCACCGACGTATCGTCCACCCTCGACAGGGTGCCCACCTGCAGCCAGATCAGCTGCTCCGATCGGAGAAGTCCACGATCCGTACGGGGCTGCAATCTGCTCGCTGGGGGTCATCGCTCGACAATAGCCAACGGGGCGTGCGACACGGTCCCCGACAATGCACTTGCACAGTGGTGGAATCATGTAACTCGTGAGCACACCAGAACCCGTCCGCCACCGTCAGCCGCAGCGCGAGCTGGAGCAGTCGTCGAAGCTCCAGAACGTCCTGTACGAAATCCGTGGACCGGTGCACGCGCATGCCGCCCGGTTGGAGGCGGAAGGACACCGGATCCTCAAGCTCAACATCGGCAACCCGGCACCGTTCGGATTCGACGCCCCCGATGTGATCATGCGGGACATGATCGCCGCCCTGCCCTATGCACAGGGCTATTCGGAGTCGAAGGGCATTCTGTCGGCGCGGCGCGCAATCGTGACGCGTTACGAGCTGGTTCCCGGCTTCCCCGAGCTCGACGTCGACGACATCTACCTCGGCAACGGTGTTTCCGAGCTGATCACGATGACCATGCAGGCCCTCCTCAACAACGGCGACGAGGTTCTGATCCCAGCACCGGACTACCCCCTGTGGACTGCGATGACGAGCTTGTCCGGAGGCACGCCCGTCCACTATCTCTGCGACGAGGCCAACGACTGGAATCCCGATATCGCCGATATCGAATCCAAGATCACCGACAAGACCAAGGCTCTCCTCGTCATCAACCCGAACAACCCCACGGGTGCGGTGTACTCGATGGAGGTTCTGCAGCAGTTGGTCGATCTGGCACGCAAGCATCAGCTTCTGCTGCTCGCCGACGAGATCTACGACAAGATCCTCTACGACGACGCCAAGCACATCTCGCTGGCAACACTTGCCCCTGATCTGCTGTGCCTGACGTTCAACGGCCTCTCGAAGGCCTACCGCGTCGCCGGCTACCGCTCCGGCTGGGTGGCGATCACGGGCCCGAAGGATCACGCGGCCGGCTTCCTCGAGGGACTCGATCTCTTGGCGTCGACCCGTCTGTGCCCCAACGTCCCCGGACAGCACGCCATTCAGGTCGCCCTCGGCGGTCACCAGAGCATCGAAGACCTGATCCTGCCCGGCGGCCGCCTGCTCGAGCAGCGCGACGTCGCTTGGGAGCGATTGAACATGATTCCGGGCGTTTCGTGTGTGAAGCCTCGCGGCGCGCTCTACGCGTTCCCTCGTCTGGATCCGAACGTCTACGAGATCCACGACGACGAGAAATTGGTTCAGGACCTGCTTCTCCAGGAGAAGATCCTGATGGTTCAAGGCACCGGGTTCAATTGGCCGAATCACGATCACCTTCGGATCGTCACCCTTCCGTGGGCCCGAGATCTCGCCGTGGCCATCGAGCGATTCGGCAACTTCCTCACCAGTTACAAACAGTAGATTCTCACGCTGAATCCGGCTGAAATCGAGTAAACAATTCGTTGTACAAATGCCCCGTAAACGTAAAACTGCGGGGCATTTGTGCGACCTTGGTCACATTTTTCGCAAACCATGCGGTTTGATTGACTCTTTAACTATTTAGTGACCTGCCCCGATGTGAAAACGGTCCAACCGGTACGTGATTCGTTGTGAAATTGGTAGTTGGACAACGCGCCAAATCGGTTTGAAATTGGGTACATTAGTTAGCAGCACTTCGGTGCCGCGAGCACCTGGTATCCCTCCCCCCCTGTGGATACCAGGTTGGTGGCGGGGACAACCCCCCCTGTTCCCCGCCACCCAGCTCGACCAATCCCAGTTTCACAACCCCTCATCGGTAGCACCGGTTTTCGCCGACTCTGCCTTGAAGCGACACTGCCTTTCACCGACACTGCCGTCAGAAGCTGACCATTCGCTTCGGAGCCGATAACATTGCACCGGTGCAAATCCCCAGTCCGACACTCAGTTTCCGATGAGTCACGGCCACGGCCACGGCGGCCCCATTCAGATCGGCCCCACCGCATCACGCGTCGTCATCGGGTTGCTCGTCGTCATCGGCATGGTCGTCGTCGCGGCAGCTGTCGCACTGTGGCCGGACAAGAACACCATTCCCGTCCCACTCCCCTTCCAGAATGCCGACGGCAGCTCGGTGGAAACCGAGGCGGGCACCGTCACGATGCAGGATCTCGGTGACTGCGGAAGTTCCTCTGCCGGAAGGGTATTCGTCGGTGCCCCGCAACCGCCGCCTACCTCCGCCTACCAGTGCCAGCGAAGTATCGTCGATATCGAATCCGGGCCGAATGCCGGAACGAAGACATTGCTCGAGGTCATTCCGGGCGCCGGTCAGCCGGACCTTCGCGTGGGTGACCACATTCGCCTGGTGCGTCAGACCGACCCGAACGGAAACACGCAGTACTCCTTCGAAGACTATTCGCGTGGGCTCCCGCTGGCGTTGATCGTCATCGCGTTCGCCGTCGTCATCATCGCAGTCGCACGGTGGAGAGGGCTGCGCGCACTCGTCGGCCTGGTGATCGCCTTCGGCGTAGTCGTCGGGTTTCTCCTACCCGCTCTGCTCGACGGCAAGCCTGCGATACCGGTTGCGCTGGTCGCCGGGGCGGTGATCTTGTACGCGGTTCTCTATCTGGCGCACGGGGTCTCACTCAAGACCAGTTCTGCTTTGCTCGGCACCCTTGCCGCCATGGTGCTCGCCGCGGTTCTCTCCTACCTCTGCATTGAACTGACACACCTCACCGGTTTGTCTGAAGAGCAGAACACCAATGTTCAGACCTATATCGAGCACATAGACATCACCGGCCTGCTGCTGGCGGGCTTCATCATCGGCTCGCTCGGCGTTCTCAACGACGTCACCATCACCCAGGCATCCTCGGCATTCGAGTTGGCCGAACTCGACAAGCATGCGTCCCGTCGAAAAGTCTTCGGCGGTGCGATGCGGGTCGGACGTGATCACATCGCCAGCACGGTCTACACCTTGGTTCTCGCGTACGCGGGTGGGGCGCTGCCACTGCTACTGCTCTTCAGCGTCAGCGGGCGCCCTCTTCAGGACGTCCTGGTCGGTGACGCCGTCGCAATCGAGATCGTAAGGTCCGCTGTCGGCGGAATAGCCCTGGCGCTTTCGGTTCCACTCACCACTGCCATCGCCGTGATTCTCGCCCGTCCGCCCGGTAGCGCGGTCAAGGCCGGCCCCACGTCAGGTGGCCGACACTCCAAGCGTTGACACCAGCTGTTCAGCGAAGCAGACGGGAAAGTATGCTCCCACGACGCTTGAACCTGACGCAGTCACAGAGGGCGCAGTCGGTTCCCGCACGATGATGGCTGTGTGCCACCTCTGCATGACCGCATGCACATACTTCGCCCTCGCCATTAGCCACGGCGCCATCGTACTGGACTGCACAAACCCGACCAGTCGGTCGCATCAGGCAAATCGCTCGCACATAGAAGTTCACAATTTATTCGCGCTATCACCCGCCTTGAAGTGCAACGATTCTCAATAGAGCAATTTTGACCGACCCGTCGACATGCACAAGTTAACTACTGGCAAGTAGCATCGGAAGATCGACTTCCGAAAGTGGACATGACGCACTCATCACCGGTCACAACCGTGGCATCACCAGAAACGCCAGCTACAGACAAGCGCAAGTTCGAGTACGACTCGATCGCCGTGCTGATCTCGGGCGCCGTCACGGCAGTACTCGGGCTGGTGTTCTGGGCAGTCACAGCTCGGATGTATCCGGTCGACGTTGTCGGCCGGGCATCTGCGGTGATCAATTCGGCGGTGGTACTGTCCACTCTGTCTACGTTGAGCCTCGGATCGATGTACGAGCGATTCCTACCTTTGGCAGGAAGCCGTGCCGGCGCACTGGTGGCGCGCGGATATCTCCTCGTAGCGCTCCTCGCGACAATCCTCGCCACCGCACTGTTGATGTTCGGTCCACGTGAAAAACTGTTCTCCTCGGGGTGGGCCATGCTCTCGTATGTAGGGCTCGTCGTTACCCTCGCGCTGTTCGCCCTCGAAGACCAGACCACCAACGGTCTTCGAGTTGCGAGGTGGTCAGCCGCGAAGAACATCGTTCATGCCATCGCCAAACTAGCTCTTGTCGCGTCACTGGCATTCACAGCGCATGAACTTGCTGTCGTCGGAGCCTGGGGTGGGTCGGCGGCGATCGCGGCCCTGGTCCTCGGTGTTGCGATACGTCGGAAGCTGCGCACGCGAGGTGAGTCCGCGGCCCAACCGGCACTTCCCCCTGCACGTGAACTGTGGTCGTACTTCGGCCACTCGTACGGCCTCATGACGCTCGGTTCCCTTGCCCCGCTTGCAGTGCCGCTCGTTGTCATTTCACTTCTCGGCGCGGAGGAGAATGCATACTTCGCGATAACCTGGGCATTGGTGAGCGCCCTGTTCGTACTCTTCTACATGCTCATGGGCCCATTCGTCTCAGAGGCGAGCGCCTTTCCGACGCAGATACAGTCACTGACCCGTCGATTCATCGCACTACTGTCCGGACTCGCCGTTCTCGGTGCAATCTTTCTCGCACTCGTGGCACCGGTTGCGCTGGGATCCGTCGGCGATCACTATCGGACAGAAGGCACGACCCTACTTCGCTTGTCTGCGATCATCATTCCGATATCCGCACTCGTCGTTCTACACAACGCACTCGCCAGGGTGTACCAAAGAATGGGCTCGGCTGTTGTTGCGCAAGTACTCAACACCATCGTGGTCATCGCCGGATCAATTGTCCTGACACCTCACGTCGGCATAGCCGGTGTCGGCTGGTCCTACCTCGCGGCCGAAATTCTCTCCGCAGCAATTGTTTCGGTTCCACTGGTCGGAATGTTGCGACGCGCCGCACGTACTCCGACTCAAATCGAATCCAACGAATCGACGGTCGATCACCAGCCGGGGGCATAGACGCTCACCCAATCGATTTCGACGTTCGAGACCGCAGGCGTACCCGCAGATGGACAGGACCCCACTCCCCACGCCACTTTCCGCGCGCAGGCCCCGGACTCGGTTTGCAGTCCGAGCCACATCGGCGTCGCCGGAACCTTGGTTGCAGATTCGAACGTAGTCCACACGCGACCGTTGAGAGTGCCGCGAACAATTCCTGGCCCCCACTCCACTCCCACCGTATTCCAGTTGCTGAAGTCGCCTGTGATGTCTGCTTGCCCCTGACCGAATCCATCTGTCGGTGTATTCCAGTGTACGAACGCCGACATCGACTTCCGGTTTCCGTCAACAGTTTCCGCAATGTCGATCTCGGGTGGCCATATTTCATTCTTCGGCCACAACAGAAGATGGAAGCTGATCTCGTCGGACTTGTCTGCTCTAAATCTCATTTCCCATTTGCCATACTGCTGCGCGCGGGTGAAGTTGGAAACCCCACCCGTGAGCCATCGACCATCTACTTGTTGCGCACGAAGCTGCAGCTTGCCACCGTCGAGGCGAACCATCGACGGATCCCACCAGCTCGCCGAATTGCCACCTGGTGCACCATAGTAAGGACCCCAGTCCCCGCCCAGCGAACACCGGTCGAAGTTGTCGATGAAGATCTGGCGCCACTTCGGCCAGGTCGAAATATTCCCGACCGGAGCAGGTTTGGTACCGGAGCTCGCTACCGAGGAACACAGCGGAGCTGCGCTCACGGTTGCCTGCGGCACTATTCCCACAAGAACAGACAGAAGAAGAAGATTGAGCCAACCGAAGAACCGCTTCGAAACACGCTGCCGTGGATTTACCATCATGCCACCGTCTAGTCGCAGTGAATGTTCATCTGCTACCAGAGCATAACGCACCAATTGGGACTAAAGGTATAAATTTTCAGCGACAATTAATCCACAGCTACTACCGACGTGGAGTCAGTTCGATCAGTTCGAGATCAGTACTTCGCGCAGACTCGACAGCTGCCAGAGCCGCGAAATCGGGCGAGTAGACGCTGACCCAATCGATATCGATGTCAGCGATTGCCGGCGACCCCGAAACCGGGCAATCCCCCGTTCCCCACTCCCTCTGCTTGTCACATGCCCCGGCTTGCGCCTGAATCCCCAACCACATGGAAGTCGATGGAACAAAAGATGATTCGAATTCAGCCCACTCACTATCGTCGACAAGGTATCGAACAATTCCCGGGCCCCACTCCACACCGACGGTATGCCATTCGTCGAATCGACCAGTTTTGTCCGCTTGTGCGAAGTGATGCTCACCTTCGTCGGACCAATGAATGAAAGATGACATCGACTCACGTCGACCCGACACACTTTCCGCGATGTCGATCTCTGGCGGCCATACCTCGTCTCGCGGCCACAGCAACACATGATAGCTGATCTCGTCCGATACCCCCGCCCGCAGACGAACCATCCATTTCCCATAAGTTTGCGACACTGCACTGTTAGAAACACCGCCAGTGACCCACTGGTCGCCATCCTGCTGCGCACGCAGGCGCAAAACCCCCTCGGTGACACTGACTTGCTCAGGCTCCCACCAACTGTGAGGATCACCCCCAGGTTGGCCGCTGTACGCCCCCCACATTTCTCCCAACTCGCAGCGATCGAAGTTGTCCACGAATACTTGCGTCCACCCGCGTAGATCCCCTGTCGGCGCATTCGTGGTGCCTGGCGCGCTCGGTCCTTCTTCACATGCGTCGGTTGGCACGTCACCCGTGACCGAACACCCCACTGACAAGCACAAAGCGACAACTCCACCGAGGGCCGTTATTTTGTTGAACAACAATGTGTTTCACTCCTGACTCGAGATCAGCGCGATCTGGTCGAATCGTAAGAACACCACGGCGACTGCACACAGGACCAGGACGACCCCGAGAACGGTAAGAGCTCTCGCAGCCTTCCCACGGCCGATGGTGCCGAGGTCCGGCACCTGCCGTTCCCGCGTCACCGTAATCAGAGTGAGCACAACGAACAACAATCCGAAGATGCATGCTCCCAACAGATTTGTCATCGCTGTTCCAGGTCGATCTCGGGGGCACCAGCGCGACGCAGCACGGCGACATCGGCATTCTCGACGACGATCTCGAAATTGCCGGACGCGAGCATATCGGCGATGGCATCGTCGAACATTCCCGCAGGGTATCCGTATTGAAGGGATATCTGGGAGGAAGCCTGCTGCGCAACGAATACGTAGTCCGGATCTCGATCAGCGACACATGTATCGAAGTTGTCCAGGCAATCGATCGAATCAACTTGAGAAACCGTCACTCCGGTGAGAATTCGCGGGGAGACCAGTTGCGCGGACGGTCCCCACGCCATGATCGTGGCACCGTCCGGTACTGACGCGAGGAGTGCATCACCAATCCGGATCTGATAAGGCGACGAGTGCTCGAATGAGGTGTTCAACCCTCGAGTAGCGGTGAGAATGACGGAGAGAACGAGAATCGACAGCGACGCCATGACAACACGCGGTATACGCCCGCCACGCCGTCGTCTCGAATTCATCAGAACGTTCCGAAGCGCAGCGGCACTACGCACAATTGTCACGGCGCCAAGTGGAGCCAGGATCGGAGCTGCCATGACAAAACACCGAATGACCACTTCGCCGCCGTAACTCTGTACTGCCACCAATCCGAAGGGAACCACACACAGCACTCCCGACATCAACCACGTCTTTCGTCCACGTGTCAGAACCCAGCCGAGGAACCCGAGCAATCCCATGAAACCTGTAGCTGCGAGCCGCAGATATTGCATTGCTTGGTAGGTCGGCCCGGAGCCGATGCGTTTGCTGACACCGCCTTGCACCGCGCCGCTCACCTGCCCGACATCCGACAGCAACGCCTGAAGGTGGCCTTTCCAGTAGTCGACTGCGCCGTAGCTGAACCAGACGAGAAAGAGCGCGCCGGCGGCCACCCACAACAACCGATAGCGAGTCGATCCCGTCAGCGTGAACATCAACAGTGCACCGACCATCACCATCGGCGTCAACTGGTGTGTCACAACCATCGCCGCCAGAATCACAACCAGAATCGCCTCTACGGCGAGGGTCTGCGCCGAACTCTGTCCAGGCACACGCCCCGGAGTGCGACGAGATGCGCCGACAGTTCTCGCCACCAACCCTCCCTCGACCACGGGGAGTGGAGCACGACGCAGTTGCCACAAGAGCACTGCAATCACGCTGGTGTAGAACATCATTGCGGTTGGTTGTGGCGCAAAGTAGTCCTGTTGGTACCAGTTGAAAAGCAAATAGACAAACACGCCCAGCCATGCCACACGTCGACTCCGTGATATCGACAACCCGATCGAGTAGATCGGCAACGCGATCATCGCGTTGAAGAACACGGGTGCCCAGATGAAAATGGCGGTGAAATCGGTAATCCCGTAGGCGGTACTCATTTGGGCGCTCCCGGAGAAGAATCCAGCCCAACTGAAGCGCGCGTCGGAGGGTGGTGGAAGTTCTCCGAAATGGACGAGTATCTCGATGAGACCACGATGTACGTAAGCTGTGGGGATTGATGTCACCCCGTCTGCAAGGCTTACCAGCAAAGTCGTGAATGTGATCAAAGTCAGTGCTGCGACAGTCAGCACTACTGCGTCGAGTCTGCGCGAAGTCAGTGCGATCCCGGCTACGAGTGAGACCAGGAAAAGCGCAACGTAGTACGCCCACCCGATTTCTGGAATGATTCCTGCGGCGCCTGCGGCAGCGGTGTCCAGAGTTCGAACTGCCACCGCGAAGAAGAGCACTGCAACCGTGATCGTCACACCGGCGAGCATTCGCCGACGCCCTACCCGCGGCGGTCCGATCTCTCGATAGGGCATAACCTTCCACGCCACCGCACAGGAGAGGAGGGACAGCCCGCACAGCACTGTCTGAATCAAGGTCGGATGAAATGCGCCGATAACGAACTGAGACTGCGCAACAATGATGTTGACCGAGAGTGAGAGGCTTATCCCCACTGCCGTCGTGATCACTGGATCCGGAATGCGAACCATGAGTGCAATAGGCACACCAGGAACCAGAACCGTCGTCGCGACCCCGATCAACACGCGCAGTGAGAATGGAACTCCCTCCCCTCCATCGCGGCGAACAAGCAACGCGAGAATCAGCGCGGTACAGGTCAATACAGCGATTGCGATGAGGACGACATGATCGAGTCCCAGTTGTGCGGTGCGAGTGGTTCCGCCGTCATCGAGGTCACCTCGATGACGACCACGCTTCGTTTCCGCGTCCCCCTTAGTCGACGCCTGTCCGACGATCATCGGGACAACTGATCCGCCTGCGCCCGCCTACGACGCAGGCGTAGCTTGCTGGAAGCGTACAGATAGGGGCCGGCCAGATACCCGGCCAGTTCCACTCGCTTGAGATCGCCGGGCATCGTTGTACTTCTGTCACCGAAACGCGCAGTGTCGGGAACGAGAAGCATGCGCACACCTCGGGGCACGACCTTCAACAAACCCAGAGCAGTCCGGTCGCCGCCCGAAATGATCTTGACCAAAACCGCGGACATTCCCGTTCCGTAGCCGTACATCTGGTCCCGCAACTCCGCGACACTCGCGCGGTGATGGTGTCCTACTGTTGCCTCGGGGGCGTAAACCAGCGTCGCTCCAGCAAGAACTACCCGCCGAAACAGGTCGAGGTCTTCGCCTCCGAGCGTCGGTGTTCCGGGTCCGAGTGCCTCGTCGAACCCGCCGAGACGTCGGATGCTTTCGGTGCGGAAGGCCATGTTGTTGCCGCTACCGAGTTCGCCTGCCGTGTAGGGGAAAAGCGGTGAAGTCCCCCGCTGACCCAATCCGATCGAAGCAATTTTCGGCGTCTCCATCGCCCACAAGGTCGTGGTATCGCCCTTGTCGAATATGCCCACTTCCTCGAACCACCGTTGTTCGGCGGTGTCGATGCCAATTCCCACAACGCGACCGGTCACCGCAGCAACCTCGTGGGAGGCGTCGAGCACGAAGACGTCCAAAATCTTCTCGATCCACAATGGGTCGGGCTCCGCGTCGTCGTCGGTGAAGGCCACGATTCGCCCGTTCGCGTGGTGAAGTCCGAGATTACGCGCGGCAGAAGCACCTTTGACTGGTTGTCTCAGTATCACGCAACGCTCGTCGTCCATCGCCGACAGGACCTGGTCCACGCGATCGGTATCAGGTTTGTTGTCGACCACCAGAATTTGCAGATTGTGGTGGCTCTGACCCAACAGAGCGTCCAGTGTCCGAGCGAGCGAATCACGGCCGACGGTGGCCACGACCACAGACACCAGTTCATCGGCGTTTATGTCGTCGCAGTCGTCAACCAGGTGCTCTCCACCGAATACGGTTCTCGCCGAAAGGAACCCGAGCAAGGTGGCAAGGAACCCGAAAATCAGAGCTGCCGCGCGGGCTGGCGCGAAGCGATCGCCTCGAATCGAATCCTTGGCTGCGGTGAAGATTCCACTGCTCAAGACACCGACGACGTACGCCCGTTCGTTGGACAACCCGTCCGCGCTCCCCACCGCTTGGGTGAGAATTCGCTTGGACCGACCTTCGTAGAAACAACGTCGACGAAAATAGCGAAACTGCTGGCGGTCGGCAGGAACAAAATGATCGACTGCGAAATCACAGACTCGCAGTATCTTGGCAGTGCGATCCCGCTGGCGGATCTTGATTCCCATCAGCGTCTCCTCACAACCGACCGGCAACGTGCCGACCCGCCCGAGTTCGCTCGAGAACCCGCCGATGGACTCGAGCGCGGTGCGCCGAACCGCCATACATGCGCCGATCGGATTGCGAATCTGTTCTCCGTCTGGTGGGAGGCCGCGGTAGTCGCAGCCGACGACCCAGCCAAATTCCTCCGGAAACCACCGAGCCTTAGACCCCTCGTACCGTGCGTGCACTGCCCCTCCGACTGCCGCAATCGTGGGATCTGCACTCATCGTTGCTCGGATCGCGTCGATCCCGCCAGTTCGGAGGATCGCATCGTCGTCGAGAAATGCCACCAGATGACCGTTGCCTGCACTGATTCCGCAGTTTCTCGCGCCGGACAAGCCCTGCTCGGCAGTGTTGGGCACCACCCGGACCCCCGTTGGTACGTGTGCACGAACATGAGCAAGCATGGACTCGTTGTGATCGATGACAACAACGACCTCGTCGCCTGGGCCGTTTGCCTGGACAGTGGCGGCATCAACCGCAGCGAGCAGCATCTCGAGCCGACTCATGCTGTACGCGCAGATCACCACGGATACCGAACATGTTGTCTTGTCGAGGAATTCGACCTTCGAAACTGGCGACGAAGACATGATCACCCCTGCCCGTTCGAATCGAACCTCGATATTCGCCTCCGCCGTCCTGCGTCACGGAGCAGAGCTCTGTACGTCGTGGCGAACGAATCTGCTCGTCGCTCGATGGACAGGTCGTCTCTGGACCGGCCCAACGCCTCGGCGGCGATTCGGGTGCATAGTGCGGGATCGCCGAGAAGCCGTTGTGCGGCAACGGTCAAAGAATCGACGTCCCCTGTCCGGAAGACCACGCCGGTCCTGTTGTCGTGAACGAAGTCGCGCAATCCTCCACTGTCACTGGCTATCACCGGGACTCCGGAGGCTTGAGCTTCCAACGCGATCAGCCCGAAAGGCTCGTCGTGAGACGGGCACGCGAGGACGTCGACGGCACGCAGAATCGACGGAATGTCATTTCTGGGCGACAGGAACCGATGGGCGCCCGGCATCGATGCCCGCGCCAAGGTGTGCAACGCGTCGACAAATGCAGCGTCATTCTTGGCCGGTGCGCCGACAACAGCCAGATGTACGTCAACTCCCGATCGACGCAACGACCCCAGTGCCTCGATCAACTCGCCGATGCCCTTCTCTCTGTCCAACCTCCCCACCACCGCCACGAGCAATGCTCGGGGATCTGCTGACAGCTCGGCGCGAATCGATGGATCGGCCACTCCCGGACTAAATCGAACAGAGTCGACACCTTGATGGACGACCCGGGTCTTCCTCCGTGCCAGCGGGCCCAACTGCTCGAATACAGCCTCGCTCACGGCGACTGCTGCGTTTGCGGTGGACACCGCACTACTCATCACCAGCCGCCCACCACCTGGGGGCACGATGTCGTGCAACTCGAGCAACGACGGCCTTCCTGCTAGTCGCGCGGCGAGCACGACGTCCACGTGAGTCATCAAGTCGTTCGAATGGACGACATCGAAGGAACGAACCTTCCCGATCAAAGCCTTGACCGCGCGCATACTTTTCGGGACTTGCGAGAAAAAGTCATACTTGGAGTTGAAGCCTTCCCCGCTTGTCGGACGCAATCCAACTCGTTTGGGAATTTCCAGCGGAACATATTCAAGGTTCGATTCTGTCCACCAGCGCCGGGTCGGGGTATCTCCGGACGGGCCTGCCAGCGACAATTGAATACCTTCCGAGGCAAGAACGAGAGCTAGATTTCGGAAGCTGTGATCGGTTCCGCCGACATTCTCCGAAAGCGTCACTCCAAGCACTTTGATAACCTCGCTACGCGTCACTGAATTAGCATACCAAGAAAGAATCACGCGCCATGAGGACACAATTTCCGAAATGTCGCATATCTCCCCACTTTCTACTATTAGAAAGGCCTCACCGTGCGAAATGAGATTCAGCCCACGCGCTACAAAGTTACCGATCTCGACGTTGCCATGGTTGAAAACTGGACATTAGTCGCAATGGGGCCAATCGACCATGGAGGTGTGGAAGGAGTTCGCGCTGCGCTCCGCACGATCGCGTCCGCGGGCCCACACGCGCGAGTCGGACTGATCCCGAGCAGTCGAACTCGGAATTGGGTGTTCGAACCGGACTCACTGCAGCGCGGCGTGCACGAAATCCCTGCTGTTCACACACAAGACCTACCTGCCACCCTCGCCGCTGCGGTCCGCCTGGCCGACGTGTCGCTGCCTATTGCGGTGACGGTCTGCGGCCGATACCTGATCGTGCGACTTGCACACGGAGTGGGAGACGGCCAGACCACAGTCAATCTCACGCGCGCGCTCGCTGAACCTGCGACGCGTACCGGCAAAGTCCCACAATGGTGCACTGCGCTACAACCGACACGATTCCCTCTGACGGCTGCCTCCTGGAATCTTTATGCGTCGAGCCCCGGCAAGCTTCTCCGCAGCGTGACCGCAGGGAGACCGAAAGAGGTTTCTTCACAACCAATTACAGCGAAGTGGCAACCTTCCCATCACGTCGGATTCGCAACATCGTCACCCACTGCGCTTGGCGATCTCGCAGCTTGGAGGAAAGCAAACGCCGTTCCCGCGTCGTTGTCGTCGATCTTCTTCGCCTCCATAGTGCGCGCACTTCGAGAGGAAGGTATCAAGGTGGACAACACCGTGAAGGTCCTGTTCGACGCCAGGCGGTACCTCCCCGAGAACCACCGGACGCTCTCCAACTTCGCGGCAGGCCTGGACTTGTCATTCGACGATGCGGGCTCACCTGCATCCGTCGGGGACGGTATCTCCGCTGCGGCCGATTCGGGTCGACCGCTGCTCAATCTCGCCGCCACTTCAGTAAAGTCCCGACTCGGTCGCATTACGCGCAAGCCGGTGGGAGACGCTGTGACGAGCGCTCCGGCACACCCTCGTGCGCGCATCGCTTACAGCGATATGTCAGGCGCTCCGCAGTTCAAGAATTTTCCATTGACCGGCACCCCGAAGGAATCTGTCTATATCGCGACCTTGTTACCTGAAAGTCCCGAACATATCGTGATTGCAGTCGGACGACTGGGAACCTTGAACAATGTCTCGTTTTCGTTTCACGACAATGTATTCGACGCCGAAAGAATCGGATCCGCATTCGAGAATGCATGCAAGAATCCACTGAAGTTCTTCAGAGAAGGAATCGCTGAATGATCCACTCGGACTACAACGAAGAATTCGTCACAAACAAAGGAAATGGCAAATCCTCGCACATTATCGAACTGTTCGCCAGATACGCGTGGATTTCGACATCCCTGTTTTTTGTGTGTGAATTCTTGACCGCGTGGAGCTGGCGAGGAAACTACTCGCGCCGCAATCAATTCGTAAGCGAACTAGGTGTTCGTGTCTGCGACAGTCGTGCGGGCGTGTGCAGTTGGTACTGGTTGATGAACATTTCTTTCGTGACCACTGCATTGGGAATATCTGTCGGCACACTTCTGTGGTGGAAGTCGCGAGTCGTATCGCCTACAGAAGGCTCCTTTCTACTCGTGTCGGCAAGCGGTTTGATCCTGATCGCCGTGTCGCCCCTCGACCGCGGATCGATCCTCCATGGAATCGGCGCAAACATGTATTTCGTCTTTGCCAACACCGCCGTGATCATGATCGCGACCTCGTCCCGGACGCTCCGCAGACCGTCGGCAGCAAAATGGGTCGCCCTCGCAGCCGGAGTACTCGGACTGAGCGCCTACTTCATCCACACAGTCGGCGGTCTCGGCATGCTCGGGCAGGGCACGATCCAAAGGTTCACGGTGTACCCGTCACTGATCGGACTGATCGCGCTGGCGACGGTCCTGGGTACCGAACCGGCAACCAGACGCGAACAGGAACCGATTTAATGTGCGCTCCAACCTGCTTCAGCTGACGATCGACTCAGGCAACGTCAATTTTTGCGGGTCGAGAGGGCTGGAGCGACGCGAGGTAGCGCCCCTGCGTGCGCTGCGTCGGCGGCGCCACTCCATCCCGATGATACGCAGCACGCGCATTCCGTCAGAGAAGGCATTGAGGTTGCTGACACCGTGAATTCGATCGGCCTCGAAGCTTCCGACTTCCGCAATTCCCAATCCGGCGGCAGCTACACGAACATTGATCAACGTCTCGATCTCGAATCCGTCACCCCACTGAGCTGCAGCAATGTCTGTATCCGGGAGCTGCATGACGTCGAGTGCATTGCGCCAGAACGCGTTGTACCCATAGCAAAGGTCTGTGAAATGCGTACGAAAGAGGATATTCACCAGGGAATTCAGGCCGTAGTTGCCTAGCCGCCGCAACTTTGTGATGTCCGAACTTCCACCCCCTGCGATAAATCGCGAACCCTTGGCGAAGTCGGCCCCATCCACGAGTGCCTGCACGAAGAGCGGAATCTCGCCGGGGTTGGTGGACCCGTCGGCATCGATCATGACAATTATGTCGCCGGTCGCCGCCTCGAACCCGCATGCGAGGGCGTTTCCTTTTCCTTTGCGCGTTTGTGTGATCACCGTGGCGTCGGGCCACAACATCGTGGCGACCTCGACGGTGTCGTCAACCGAATTTCCATCGACGAACACGATCTCGTCGATTCCCTTCGGCATCTGAGCAGCCACGTGAGGCAGATTCTTCGCCTCGTTCATCGCCGGCACGATCACCGTGACACGGGGGCGCATCGTCGCCGAACGCATACGCTCGTCTGCCGCAGAGGCGTCGTTGTCCATGATGTGCTTCCTTCGGTCGTGTGCCTCACAGTGATGCTCAATCGATACAGATTCATCGAATCGCTACCAATCAGCAAATCGAAACCTACACGAATCTGCGCCGAATGCACGGGATAGTCATCCGCCTGAGCGCAAACCATGACCTCGTTTGTATAAGCCAAATCGTCGCAAGATACTGTTCGCAAGGCGAATAATTTCAGCTCAAAGGGGGAATTGCCTGAATTTTTGGGCGAAAAGAGACCAACAACCCGGTTATTGGAACACGAAAGCAAAGAAATTCGGCACCAAAGTAAAGTAGCCAGAAATTTGCTCATCCAGCCTTCGGGAACCCTGTGAAGTCGATCACCGGACCTGCTTTGCGAAGGCCGCGCCGCCCGTCAGGAACAGCCCAACCGGCCCCAGAGTCCACGAATCGGCGACTCAGGGTCCAGGAATCAACTGCTCAGAGTCCGGGAATCGGTGGGAGGACCGGCAACAGAATCGGCGGAAGCCCCGGGATGTAGATCGCCGGCGGTGGCGGCGCGGGCGCGGGCGCGGGAGGCACGTAAGTGTCCTGCACGACTGGCGGAGCCTCGACGACCGGAGGGGCTTCCTCCGTCGTCGTCGGGGGCGCGGTCGTTGTGGTCGTCGGCGGCGGAGTAGTCGTGGTCGTCGGTGCCGTCGTGGTCACCTCGGTTGCCACGGGTCCGGCGTCCTCGGAATCGAAGACCTTTCCTCCGTAGCCCAATCCCAGCCCCACGATCACGATCGCCGCGATCACACCGGCGCCGAGGCCCGCGAACCGTAGCGGGTTTCTCGGCTCTTTGGATGTCGATTCAACGGGTTGTGTCCCGGCGAGCCAGGACGGGTGTGCGGTTCCTGCCCCGGGTCCCTCGCCTTCGTACATCGCCGAGTACGCCTGGGCGTCAACCATCACGGCCTCGGTGTCTGCGTCACGTTCTGTGCCGAATCCGTCCGTGGCCGGGTCGCTGTCGGCGACCACGAGATCTGCGGCCGGATCGAATCGTTGCTCGTGTCGGTTCGGTCGCGGCTGAGGCAGTTCCGCCGCGTAAGGGCTCGGCACCTGTTCCTGCGGAACGGACTTCGTACCGGAAGCGGCTTCGGACAAGGCATTCGGCCGCTCCGATTCCGCGAGCGTTGCGACCCCTCCGTGGCTGAACGCCTGAACCGGAACGGGTACCTCCGCCGGGGTGTGGATCGGATACGGCACAAAGATCGGCGCTACAGCCGGAACTTGAACCGGGGCAGATACCGCGCGCGCCGATGGCGTCATCGACGACTCCGCGATCAGCGCAGCGCCTTGAGCAGTCACGAGTTCCGGCTGCTCGGGCGCGATGAGGGGGCACTCCAGCCACGCGGCGAGGGTCGCCCGCACGATCGGAATGCGTGCACCGCCACCGATCAGGAGAATCGCGTCGGGGTTACGGCCGGACGTTGCGATGACCTCTCGTATCTCGCGTGCGAAGGCCTCCACCGACGTGACGACCAACGAATCGAAAACTTCCCGCGACAGCAGGAGAAGCCCGCCGGGGCCGGGCAGGCACACCGCACTTCGTGAGGACAGCTGTTCCTTCGCGAGTCGGCATCGCGCCTGCAGTTCGGCATCGCCGCCCGGGTCGGCCGGCGTAGCTATACGGCGACGCACGGTCTGATCCGAGTAGACGAGCTCGTCGAAGTGATCTCCACTGACCCGCGTCGACCGGGCGGTGACGACGGTAGACCGCATCTGCCTGTCCACAATGCTGATCGTCGATCCAGAACTACCGATGTCGACGACGACGAGTGTGCTCTGGTCGGTCAACGCACCGGACTCCTCGAGCATTCGAAGCGTCGCGACTACTTCGGGAACCAGCTCGAAGTTGTCGATGCCTTTCTGTTCGAACGCTGTTTGGAGTGCTCCGGCCTGCGCTTGATCCCGGTAGGCGACGACCGTATTGCTGCCGAGGTCGGCATTCTCGGTCAAGGCCACGCCGGTTGCCTCCGCTGCGACTTCCTCGGGAATCTCGCGGCCTCGATCGACCGCTCTGGATCGGAACACCGGACCACTGTGGTCGGGCGTCCCCGGGCGCGCCAAACGCACAGCGCTGGCTCCCACCGTCACACCCAAAACCAAGTTCATGATCCACCTTCGTCGACCGTCGACGGGTTCCGTCACCAGACCCCGTCATTCCCCGGCCGGAAGTCTACCCACTGGGCATGGTCTGCGAGGTTCGCGCATCTCACCTAAGGCCTTCTCGCAGCTATTTTTTCGCTACCTGGACGTTCGACCTACCGCCCCAATCCGCGATAGTTCCAACCGGCGGAGCGCCACAGGTCCGGATCGAGGCAATTTCTGGCGTCAACGATCACCCGCCGCCGAACGAGTGGTTCCAAATCGGCGGGCACGAGTGAGACGAACTCGTCCCATTCAGTGGCGATCAAGACCACATCAGCATTCCTGCAAGCTTCTGACGTGGAGGTTGCGTAGTGAAGGGTGGGAAACAGTCGGCGAGAATTATCCATTGCCTTCGGATCGAAAACGGTGACCGCCGCCCCGTGCAACTGCATCATTCCTGCAACGTTGAGCGCAGGCGAATCGCGCACATCGTCGGATTCGGGCTTGAACGCAGCTCCCAGCACCGACACGTTAGCTCCCAGCAAACTGCCATCGCAGGCTGCCGTCACCAGTTCCACAGCTTTTGTCCGTCGTCGCATGTTGATGCTGTCGACCTCGCGGAGGAAGTACAGCGCCTGGTCGACACCCAACTCCCCGGCGCGTGCCATGAACGCCCGAATGTCCTTCGGCAGGCAACCACCGCCGAACCCCAAGCCCGCATTGAGGAACCGTCTACCGATACGAGCGTCGTACCCGAGAGCGTCGGCCAACATCGTGACGTCGGCCCCGGTCGCCTCGCACACCTCCGCAATCGCATTGATGAAGGACACCTTGGTCGCGAGAAACGCGTTCGCAGATCCCTTGACCAACTCGGACGTCGCCAGATCGGTCACGAGGAACGGCACCCCCGCGCCCAGTATCTCGGCATACACCTCGCGAAGAATGCCTTCGGCGTTTCCCGGCCGGTCACGATCGATCCCCAGAACCAACCGGTCAGGGCTCAAGGTGTCCGCGATCGCGTGTCCTTCACGCAGGAACTCCGGATTCCAGGCCACCTCTACCGAGCCACCCGCCGGCGCAGTCGCTCGGAGTCGCTCGCCGAGAGCCGCTGCCGTGCCTACCGGCACCGTCGACTTCCCGACTATCAGCGAAGGCTTTCGCAACAACGGCGCCAACATGTCGATCACCGAATGAACATGACTCAGATCTGCGGCGTACTCCCCCTTCTTCTGGGGCGTCCCCACACCGACGAAATGGATGTCCGCAAAATCCGCGGCATCGGAGTAGGAAGTCGTGAACTGCAGCCGACCCGACGCCAGATTCTTCTCCAGCATGTCGGTCAGACCCGGCTCGAAGAACGGGACCTCCCCACGAGACAACTTGTCGACCTTGGACTGGTCGATGTCGACTCCCAGCACGTCGTGGCCAAGTTCGGCCATACACACTGCGTGGGTCGCCCCCAGGTATCCCGTTCCGAACACTGTCATCTTCATGTGTTGTTGGTATGCGTCCGAACTTTCCGAAACGCGTACGCCAGGTGGGCGCGAAACCAACATCGGGCGTACGACGAGTGCGTCGCGTGTGCAACCTATGCTTCTGCCATGCACGTTCTCTTCGTTTGTACGGGAAACATCTGCCGATCACCCACGGGCGAACGCCTTGCACGTGCTTATGCCGCCGAAGCCGGGATCACCGGATTCACCGCGTCGAGTGCCGGAACCCGGGCGATGGTCGGACACCCGATCGAGCCGACTGCTGCGAGGGTTCTCGCGGGGCTCGGCGGCGACCCCACGGAGTTTCAAGCCCGACGCATGACAACAGCGCTGGCCTCGGACGCCGACCTCATTCTCACGATGACCGAAAGTCAGCGAGACAAAGTCCTGGCGATGGCTCCGGCGCGGCTCAAGCGCACGTTCACACTTCGAGAAGCCGCACGGTTGGGCTCGCTCGCAGATGCAGGAACTGTCGAGGACCTCGCCGCCGCCAGACCCCGATTTCGTGCCACCGAACCCGAGGACGTCATGGATCCGATGGGTAAGGAAGAGAACGTGTTTCACGAGATCGGACTCGAGATCGCCGATCTCCTCGGCCCGCTGCTCAGCCGACTTCGCTTCGGTGAGCGTTGAGCGCGGGCACCGCGGTCAACTGCGGTAGCGACTTGTCCGACTCGTAGTAGTAGCTGTACTCGTACGCATTGCGTCCGCGAGACGGCGTCATCGTGATGACAGTGCCCAGGACGTGCGCACCCACACTCTGTAGGTTTCCGACCGCGCGCGCCAGTTGATCGCACTTCGTGGAGCCGTGTCGGGCGATCACAAGTGCACCGTCCGACATCGCGGCCAGGACCGCGGCATCCGTGACGGGTAGCAACGGCGAGGCGTCGATGATGACGTAGTCGTATCGCGCCCGCAGTTCCTCGAGAACATGTTTGGCCGTGTCCGTGCCGAGTAGTTCGCTCGGGTTCGGCGGGATCGGTCCGGAGGCGAGCACTGTCAGCCCGTCGAACTCAGTCGGCTGAAGCACATCGTCCAGCGTCGCTTGACCGGAGAGCACCGAACTGACGCCGACACTTCCAAGCAATCCCAAATACTTCGACACTCGCGGCTTCCGGAGGTCGCCTTCCATCAGGCACACTGATTTGCCGGCCTCCGCCAAGACGAGAGCGATGTTCACGGCCGTGGTCGTCTTACCTTCGGAGGGAAGCGAACTCGTGACGACGATGACACGCGGTGGATGGTCCACCTCGAGGAACTGAAGGTTGGTGCGCAATTCACGGAAGGCTTCGGCACTCACGGAACTTCCGTCACTGAAAGCGATCGCGTGATTGACTTCGACGTCCTTGTCGAACGGGATCGTGCCCACCATCGCCGAACCCGCGATCTCTTCTACAGTTCGACGATCTTTCACCGTGTTGTCGAGTCGATCACGAATCAACGCAAGCGCGATCCCCACAACCAGTCCCGCCACTGCGCCGAGCGCGAGGTTGCGCGAAGTCTTGGGTGACACCGGAACAGTCGGCTGTTGAGCCTGCTGTTCGACGACCACACGTGCAGGCGGTGTTCCGCCGTTCTCGGGTGTCTCCAGTTCCTTTGCCAATGCCACGAATTCGGATGAGAGAGTGTTCGCGATCTCGCGTGCGAGTTCCGGTGACGCGTCCTTGACTGCGAGGTCGATCAACACAGTGTCGGGCGCCGACGTCGCAGTGACCTTGGAGGCCAACTCGTCAGCCGACATCCCGCCGACCACCCTCGGTCCCAGTTCGTCGATCGTCCGCTGTGCGAGTGTTCGGCCGGTCAGGAGTTTTGTATAGGACAGAACTCGCTGCTGTGAAAGTTGACTGCCCTGCAGTGCCTCGTTGACCGAGGTACCCGCCGACGTCGAAACGAACAGCCTCGTCGAGGCCTGGTAAACGGGCGTCGAAAGAAGAGAAGCGCCAAGGGCTCCGAGGATTCCGAGCACGGTTACAGCAGCGACGATTCGCCATCTGGCTTGCAATATCTTCAGGTAGTCGACAATTTCCATCTTGATGTCTCCTTCGGCTCACGCATGTCCACTGCGGGTCTGAGCGGTCTTTGCCGGTCGGACCGCGAGGGCGAACCGGGCTTTATCAATTTCGATATAGATCAGCTGCGACGGACGAGACGTCCTGTGCTCACGGGCGTCCCAGTCCGCGGTAGTTCCAACCTGCGCCTCGCCAGTCGTCGGGGGAAAGGCAATTGCGCCCGTCGACGATCACTTTGTTGCGAACCACCGAATCGAGATCGGACGGCTGCAACTTCAAGAATTCGAGCCACTCGGTCAATACCAGGACGACGTCGGCACCTTCGCAGGCCTCCAATGCATTTGCCGAGTAGGTCAGCGTCGGGAACAGCGCGCGCGAATTGTCCATGGCCTTTGGGTCGTACACGTTCACTGCAGCACCTTGGAGCTGAATCTGACCCGCGACGTTGAGCGCCGGCGAATCACGAACGTCGTCCGAGTCCGGTTTGAACGCGGCACCCAGAACTGCGACTCTCGCACCGAGAAGCGATCCGCATGCCTCCCGCGCCAGTTCGACCATGCGTGTACGTCTGCGCATATTGATGTTGTCGACTTCGCGCAGGAACGTCAGTGCTTGGTCGGCACCGAGTTCACCGGCGCGAGCCATGAAGGCGCGGATGTCCTTCGGCAAACACCCTCCGCCGAAACCAATTCCCGCGTTGAGGAATCGACGTCCGATCCGAACGTCGTGCCCGATCGCGTCGGCGAGCACTGTGACGTCGGCGCCCGCGGCCTCGCACACTTCGGAGATGGCGTTGATGAACGAGATCTTGGTGGCCAGGAAAGCGTTCGCTGACGCTTTCACCAACTCCGCCGTCGCAAGGTCCGTGACGAGAAACGGAATCTCCTCATCGAGGAGCTCTGCATAAACTTCGCGCGCAACAGATTCCGCTCGACCGCGGACATTTCGATCGACTCCGAGCACAAGTCGGTCCGGGTGCAACGTGTCCTGGACGGCAAATCCTTCACGGAGAAACTCGGGATTCCACGCGACTTCGACGCCGTCACCGATCGGTGCCAGTTCCCGCGCGCGTTTGCCGAGCCGTTCCGCGGTGCCCACCGGTACTGTGGACTTGCCGAAGATGACCGAGGGCTTGGTGAGCAGCGGCGCCAAAGTCTCGATCACGGCATCCACGTAGACCATGTCCGCGGCGAACTCACCCTTCTTCTGCGGCGTACCGACCCCGAGGAAGAACACGACCGCAAATTCTGCGGCTTCCTCGTACGACGACGTGAACTTCAGTCGCCCTCGATCGATGTTGTTTCGTAGGACCTCGCCCAACCCTGGCTCGTAGAACGGAACTTCACCTGCTGCCAGTTTCTCCAGCTTTGCCGCATCGACATCCACTCCGAGGACCTCGTGACCGAGTTCGGCCATACAGGCCGCGTGTGTCGCGCCCAGGCATCCCGTGCCGAATACTGCTATGCGAGTGCTCATGTTGCTCGATCTGCTTTCTCGAGAGTGTGCGAAGTGTGTTGATGGGAAAAGTGATTCAGGTGCGTACGGCACCGATGTTGTCGCGGTACCACGAGATCGTCGACGCGATTCCTTCGCGCAATCCGATTGTCGGCCGCCATCCGAGTTCACGAATCATGCTCACGTCCAGCAGTTTCTGCATCGTTCCGTCAAGCTTCGAGGTGTCCCACTGCGTCTCGCCGGTGTATCCGACCTCGTCGGCGACCATCGAAGCGATCTCGCGAATTGTGTGGTCTTCGCCGGTTCCGACGTTGACATGCGATGCACCGTCGTAGTTGTCGAGCAGATGCAGACACGCCGACGCCAAGTCGTCGACATGCAGGAATTCACGTCGCGGATTGCCACTCCCCCAGTTGACAACCGACTGGACTGCCGACGACTGCGCCTCGTCGTAACGCCGAACGAGGGCGGGAAGTACGTGCGATCCGTGCGGCGAAAAATTGTCTCCCGGGCCGTACAGGTTGGTGGGCATAGCTGAGATCCAGGGGCGACCATGCTGCCGCCTGGCAGCTTGAACATGGAGTATTCCCGCGATCTTTGCTATTGCATAGGCGTCGTTGGTCGGCTCGAGATGCCCGGTGAGCAGGTATTCCTCCTTGATCGGTTGCGGTGCCAATTTCGGGTAGATGCACGATGATCCGAGGAACAGGAGACGCTCGACGCCGTGTGCGAGGGCAGCGTCGAGCACGTTCACCTGGATGCGCAGATTCTCCGACAGGAAGTCGACGAGGAAAGTGCTGTTCGCCGCAATCCCCCCAACTTTTGCTGCTGCAAGGATCACGTTGGTCGGCTTTTCGCGGGCGAAGAAATCGAAAGCAGCTTCCCGGTCACGTAGATCGAGTTCGGCCGACGTCTTTCCGAGCAACCTGGTGAAGCCCGCAGATTCCAGGTGTCGCCACACCGAAGAGCCGACCAGACCTCGGTGGCCGGCCACGTAGAACGGTGCGCCTCGATCGAGTGGTCGCGCTGCGAATGAATCACTCATCGCGTCGCCGACCAGTCGGGAAGTGCCGGAGTGTCGATCCACGGTCGCCCTTCGTGTTCGAGCGCTTCGATGTCTGCCTCGACCATGATCCGGGCCAGTTCGGGTGTGTGCACGCCGGCCTTCCAACCGAGTTTGCGCTCGGCATGACTCGGATCCCCGATCAGTGCGTCCACCTCGGTCGGCCGAAGATACCGTTCGTCGAATCGAACGTGGTTTTCCCAGTTCAGACCTGCATGTTCGAACGCGACGGTCAGGAAGTCGCGCACCGAGTAGTTGCCACCGGTGGCGAGCACAAAATCCTCAGGCTCGTCGACCTGCAGCATGCGCCACATTCCCTCCACGTACTCCGGCGCATATCCCCAGTCGCGAATCGCATCGAGATTGCCCATGTACAGATGATCCTCGATACCTGCCTGGATGCGTGCGACCGCGCGCGTGATCTTCCGCGTCACGAATGTCTCACCACGCCTAGGGGATTCGTGATTGAACAGAATTCCGTTCACAGCGAAGATCCCGTATGCCTCACGATAGTTCTTGGTGATCCAGTACGAGTACACCTTCGCCGCACCGTAGGGCGAACGTGGGTAGAACGGTGTCTCCTCGTTCTGCGGTGGCGGTGTGGCACCGAACATCTCGGAACTCGACGCCTGGTAGAACCGGCAGTCGAGTCCGGCCATCCGAACCGCTTCGAGTAGTCGGATCGACCCGACGCCAGTGGTGTTCCCGGTGTGTTCGGGTTCGTCGAAGCTGACCCTGACGTGAGACTGCGCAGCGAGGTTGTACACCTCGTCCGGCTTGATCTGCGCGAGTAGTGTCACCAGGCGCGCTCCGTCACTGAGGTCACCGTAGTGAAGAAAAAGTCGAGCATCCGCATCGTGCGGGTCAACGTAGATGTGGTTTATCCTCGAAGTGTTGAACGTCGAGGATCGACGGATCAGTCCGTGAACCTCGTAGCCTTTGGAGAGCAGCAACTCGGCAAGGTAAGAGCCGTCCTGCCCCGTGATTCCGGTAATCAGTGCGCGTTTCATCCTGCGTTCCTTCCGTTGCGGGACAGCCCGCCTGATAGTTGCGAAACCACGGTCGTGGTCCGTAGTCCTCCGAATCGCTCGGCAGTCTTGATCTCGCTCATGCGCGTCCCCCCAACCGGCCGAAGACTTTTCGTATGTCACGTGATGCCAGCCGTATGAATGTCGAGTTACCGAACAGGTAGCGCCGCCACAGACGTTTGGGTTCGGATACAAGTCGATACAACCACTCGAAACCCGAGTTCTGGACGAAAGATGGTGCCTCCGAGACAGTTCCGGCCAAGAAGTCGAAGGCCGCGCCGACACCGACGGCCACGTAGTCGGTTCGATCCGCTATCGCCTTCGTGACAAAGTCCTGCTTCGGCGCACCCAGACCGACCCACACGATGTCCGGTGACGTCGGATCGATCTTCGTGATGATGTCGTCGACGAACTCCTTGCTGAACGCGGCAAACGGCGGGGCATATGTGCCGGCCACCTTGATTCCCGGGTATAACTCCTCGACTCGATCCGTCAAGAGATTCAACGTCTCTTCTGTCGTGCCGACAAAATGGTGACGAAGGCTGTAGCGGCGTCCCTTGTCCAGGGTGGCCTCGAAGAACGACGGACCCCGGACTGGTCGAACACCGACGTGATCGGCGGTGCCGCCGATCAGGCGCATCACCCAGCTGACCGGGGTTCCGTCTGCGAAGTTCACACCCGGACCCTTCAAAACCGCGGAGTAGTCGCGATCACTGTGCGCCGCCGACACGCAGTAGGAATTCGACAACCTCACGGAGACTCCGGTTCCTGCTCCCTCTCGTCTGTCGTTGACTACCCAATCGGTAGCTCTCTCGAGATTGGTCGCGGCAAACGGAATGCCACCCACCTCGATGACCTCGAACGGACTGCTCATCTGTCTCACCACTTTTCCGAGTTCGTATGTCGACGTTCATTGCACTGGCCGTAGCTGCGCGACAAGACCAATTTCAACCGGGACCGAGTCCAATCACGCTGCGGTTCAAAGAGAGAAAGCTCGGTCTCGACAATCGATCGAGCGATACGAGAGGAGAGAGTCGACGCCGGAGCAACCTGGATCGTCACGGCGTTCCTACCTGCCAGTGTCGGCACACCGCCGAGATCCAAACAGACCACCGGCAGGCCCACCGCAGCCGCTTCGGCCGCCACCCAGCCGCCCGAATCGTGCATGCTCGGGAAGAGCAGAGCGGAGGAGGCCCCCATCTCGCTTACCACTTCCGATCTGTCGCGCCATCCGCGAAGCGTGACCTGACCGCGCCGATACGGAAGCGACTTCTCGATCCGCCCGCGGGCGGGTCCCTCCCCGACAAAGGTCATGGACCAATCGGTGCCCAGCTGCTCGAGCGCATCCAGAATCAGGTCGATTCCTTTGTATTGCAACAGTCTTCCTACGAACAAGAGTCTTCGTTTCGGTCTGGGTACCGCTTGCTTCTCGATTCCGTCGTAGTCCAGAACACAATTGGGTTGGACGACGACATTGCGTGCCCGCGGTGCGCCTCGTCCGCTGTCGGAGTTCATCGCGATGAAAGTGTCGACTCGTCCGGACATGAAGATGTGTGTCAGTGACCGAACGGCTTTCGTGGAGCAGGTCCGAACTGCCGTGGTTGCCAGGTACCGCATACCGATGCGCCTGGCGAGCGGCATCGGCGGGTAGGTGTTGCCCCCGGCAGGCCCCCATACCAGTCGTACTCCGCCGGCTCCACCGAACAGCACCGGTGGGGGCAACCAGTCGGAGGCGAACGTTGCATGATGCAGGACGTCGAAGTTTGCCGCTTCACGCCGAACGAACAGTGAGGTGTGCCAGAGCCATCGGAGGTATCGACCGTACGATCCGGCTTCTTCCGCGGGCAAAGTCGCTATTCGCACGACACGAACTTCGCAACCGAGCTGTTCACACTCTGATTCCAATGCGGGAGCCTCACCGGAGCGAGTCACCACCGTGATCGACTCACACAGTTCCGAAGCTGCCGAGAGAAGCGCCCAACCCGCACCGGATTCACTCCCCTGATTCGGATCGCAGGCGTATGCCGTCATCAACAACCGTGTCATCGCGCTACCACCAGCCTCTGTGCGCGCGGCGTCCGAGAATCGCTGCGGCTGAATCGCTCTGAGAACCAACCGATGTTGCGTGCACCGTTGTCGAGAACCACGCGCTTGATCCGTGGACTGATCAAGGCAACGGGGATCAACGTCGCCGACGCGAGTACGAGCAGAGCGCGTTTGGCACTCTGAGCCGCCAACAGTGGCAGCTCGAGCTGTCCCTGACAGACCGCGAGGATTCGTCCGTTGTTGACATACCGGGCGAAGAGCCAGGAATCCCGACGCCGATCCTCGTCTACCGGTTCGTACGCAAGCGCCTCGTCGCACCACACCAACCGGACACCGCCGGCGCTCATCCTGAGCGTGAACTCGGTGTCCTCGCCGCCAGGTAGATCCCAGTCGTCACTGAAGTTCAAGCCGTTCAAAGCCTTCAGGTCCAACAACAGATTTCCAGCGCCTGCAGACGCAACCGGGGTGCCGGTCGAATGGCGAACGCGAGTGTGCAATGGAAGTTCCGAGGCAGGCAGACCCACCGGAATCACAGGACCGGCCACAGCACCTGCGTCGAAATCTGCGGCGCAGGTGAGGAGATTCGACAGCCAGTCGACATCGACGTACTCGTCGTCGTCGACGAAGACGATGTAACGACGATCTCGTGCACGGGCGAGATCGACCAGCGCACGTCGCGCCGGAGATACCCCGCCGAATCCGAGATGCAGTCGTTCGATCCCGTCGGCAACATACGTCGGCGTGGTGGATTCCGGATCGTTGTCGCCTACTACGACCTGGGCGGAGGCACCGGAAGCCTGGATCGATGCCCGGACGCTGTCGATGCAGACAGCCAGTTCCGATTCACGACGAAAGGTCAAAATCGCCACTACGACGCCGTTGGGATTCTTCATGAGAGGTCAACTTTCGGTCGGGCGTCACGGTTCATCGAAACCAGAAGTGCGACGCTCGCGCTGGCGCACGCCGACACGGCCAATGCTCCTGCGACGTATACGGCGCTGTCGGTCAGTCCCGCCCCGAGAACGATCAGAAACTGTAGAGGCAACAGCATGGCGCGAAATGTGTTGAGGTTTGCGGTCTTGTCCACGACGCGGATCGAGGTACCGACGCCCAGAAGAATCCCGTTGAACGCCACCGCCAACCCGCACAGCAGAATGACCGGTATCAAGTTCGGAAAGTGCGGCCCGACCAGATGATCCATCAATCGCACTCCCGAGAGTCGAATCTCGAGCGTGAGACAGATCAGCGAAACGCCGATGATCGAAACCCAGAAGATCTGCAAGCCCACTCGGCGGCCGAGTGCCATGCACTCGCTCGGGCTCATCGCTTCGACACCACTGCCGAACTTACGCATCAGAATTGGCGAGATGCCCGCGAACATCAAGGACAGCGGACCGAGCAGTGTCTGGGCAGTTCTGATCTCACCGATCATCGAGATCGACGCCACCACAGTGAGTATCAAGAACATCGCCTGCTGAGCAGCTGATCCCATCAATATCTCGATCGCAAACGGCACTGATCTATATCGGTGAGTGCGCGAGTACCTGATCGACGGTACCGGCGGTACCAGACGCATGGATGCGTGACCGAGAGCGAGCGCGACGAAGACACCGACCGTATAGGTCACGAGTGCAAGTGTCAGATTCTCGACCAGGAAAGCTGCAATAAGGACGAACGAGAGTGTCACGATCTGTATCGACACAGAGATCCAACTCGCACCGTCGTGCATCAGCATCGTGCGTATCACGTCCAACACCACGAAACCAGCTGCAGCCAAGGCGTATACCGTGAGATTCATCGAGTCCGAGCCGGCGATCACGAACAGTGCCCACACCGATGTCACCGATACCGCCGCCAGCACGATCGTGGGCGCCAACGCCGGTCCACGCTCGTCGGACCCCGCCCCTCGCGACAGCCAGACGTCGACGCCGATCGCTCTCCCCAGTGCCAGTGCCAACAGACCCGCCGATTGAATCACGGCAACCTGGCCGACTTCGATCGGACCACCGAGTCGTGCCACCGAGGTGAGAACGACAAAAGTGAGGACGCTCGAAAGCCCTTGATCGGCCATGAATGTCACATGCCGAGTGCGATCTTTCACGATCTCACCTCGTCGATGAGCTCACGCATCGACGTCGCCGCTTTGCGCGATGTGAAGCGATTCGAGTAGTGACGATAAGCAGATCTGCGTATCGCCGATCGATCGTCCGCTCCGAAGATTCGATCGAGGGCCTCGCGTATCGACGACTCTTCCAAGGTATGGAGAGGCGTTCCGCCCGGTCCGACGATGTCCGCGAGTGCACCGTTGGTTGCGTAGATGACCGGGGTGCCAACCGACATCGATTCGATCGCAACGCGTCCGAACGGTTCTGCCCATTGAGACGGCACCACGGACGCCGCACTGTCGCGAAGTATCTCGATCACATCTTCGTGCGAAGTGAATCCGGCCAGCGTGACGTTGTCGAGAGCTGCGCTTATGCTGGAGATCTCGCCGTACTGCGGTCCGTCACCGAGAACTGTGAGCGAGGGACTTCCAGCGCCCTGCGGCCAGTTGCGCACCAAATCCAGGACGCCCTTCTCCGGTGTCAGTCGGCTGACGCACACAACCGAATCAGTGCTCCGAAACTCGGGTTCATTTTCTTCGAATCCGAAGTTCGGACGAACCACGACTCGGCCAGAACTGATCAGTCGTCCTTCGACCAGACGTGCTGTCATCGCGCTCGTTGCGACGAACCTGTGCTGCTTCCACCCCAAGACGCTCAGCTTGACCGCCGTAGCGCTCAGGTAGCAGACAAGGCTCTGCAGTCGGCTGTTTCCGTAGCATCCGTTGCGGACACAACTCGTGAAGTATTTGGTGGAACCGCATTCGGTGCACGTGCCATCTGCGCGCAACTTGGCTGACGGTGTGGCGAGGCGATAGTTTCGAACCGCCTGCAACGTAGGAATTGCGGCGGCTCTTGCGGCCACGAGCAACGAAGCCGAGAACGCCGGCCAGAGATTGTTCACGTAGATGACGTCGGGGCGCTCCGAACGGATGATGCGCAACGCATCGACGAGTACGCGAGGACTGAACACTGCGGTGACTGCCGCCCACGGTCCCCGGGAGATCTTGGAATTCTCGGTGGTGCACTGAACCGTCTCGTATCCGATCGATTTCAGGAGCTTGGATTCGTTGGCGAAGCTCTGCTCCTCACCACCCGGATTCCGATAGATCGCATGGAACATCAAGGCTTTCGGCGGCGTGAATCCACCGGCGGACGTCGGGTTCACTTCGGGCTTCGAACGCGCTACATCGAACGACTTGTACATCTCAGTGACCTCCTCTTCGCTCCGGAGCGAACCTGTACGCGTCGTTCTTGTCGGCACGAACCCCACGGATCGACAACTCGGCGTTGCCCGCATTGTGGGAGCGGTGGGTCGAGGGTCCGTACGGCGCCAGGAAGACCCATGCGATCAGCCACATGGCGCCGAAGAAGAGCGTCGACTCCGTCAAGTCCATCGAGAAGACGAGAGCCATGATCGCGACGACGGCGATGTACTCCGTTCTGCTGCGGGCTCGCCCGAGCGCCGTGCTCAGAAGCAGGTAATAGCCGGCCAACAGCAGCAGGAATCCGATCCAACCGATCTGCAGCCGAATGTCGAGCATTCCGTTGTGTGCGCTGGTCGCCGGAAAGGACAGCTTTGACCGAATCATCTGCCCCACTGCACTGTCCGGCGCCCACACCGAGCCGAAGCCCCATCCGAGCAGAGGCCGCTGTTCGGCGTAGTAGTCGGATACCGTCCAGAGATGTAACCGGCCGGTCAGCGTGACATCTCGCGAGAGTAGCGCCGCGACATCGGGTCCGAGCACCTTCATCGCGCCGGACACCCCGAGGTACAGGCCGATGATCACAGTCGAGGCGAGGTGAGCGTTCGGTGTCCGTCTAAAGCACCTCAGAGCAAGCATTGTCGCCAGCGCAATCCCTGCAGCGACGAGACCGGTCTGGCTCCGGGCCTCGAACAACACGATGCCGGCGACAGCAAGCGCCGCCACCCACGGAATACGCTTGATGTCGGGAAGCATGAGCATGACACCGACAAGTACAACTTCGATGGCAGCCATTCGTCCCAAAGTGTTTTTGTGCGTGAAGATTCCGCGATAAGCAACGGCGCGGGTGTCCACGTCGATGCCAGTCGAAGGATCGAGGAACACGACCATCAGCGACAGCACGAGAAGTACCAGCAAGGTGAGGGCAACAGTCCGCACTCGCACCGCGAAGGTCAACTCACGGGCGACGATGATTCCCGTGATCGCCAGGCACACGACGACGATGCCGGCGACGGCGGAGTTCCGGGGCAGTGTCGACCAGTACCAGCTGGTTGCCGGGACGCCGGCCGAGATCATAAGCGTGAAGACAGGCCACGTCGTATTGCGTGAGTATCGCCGGTCGAGGAAGTAGACCAACGCAAGTGTCGCCGAAAGAACGGCCGAACCGTGTACGAGCAACGATCCGAGCGCTGTCCTCTGCGTGTACGCCTGAAAGGCTCCGCTCGCGCCGATGACCGCGATCACCAATGCCGTTCGCAAGATCAGCGGATTGTTCGGCGCCTCATTTTCGCAAGGCGCCGGTACCGCCTTCTTGTCAGTAGGCGCCATCACTTCCCACCACCGCCTTGAGCGTCTTCGCGACGATCATGACGTCACCCATCATCGACCAGTTGTCGACGTAGGAAAGGTCCAGGCGGACAGTGTCTTCCCACGAAAGATCAGAACGTCCACTGACCTGCCACAGGCCGGTGACACCGGGCTTGACCAGTAGCCGACGACTGACCGCGTCGTCGTACATCTCGACCTCGCGCCGAAGCGGTGGCCGCGGTCCTACAACACTCATCTCTCGCCGGAGGACATTGACGAACTGGGGCAACTCGTCGATCGAGTATCGGCGCATGAATCGACCTACCGTCGTCACACGCGGATCGTCTCGCATCTTGAAAAGCACTCCGGCGCCTTCGTTCTCCTTCATCAGTGCCGTGACCTGTGAATCCGCATTCTGGACCATCGAGCGGAACTTGAGCATGGGGAACGGCTGACCGTCCAACCCCATCCGCTCGGACTTGTACAGAACCGGCCCCTTGCTCGTGAGCTTGACGGCGATCGCAGCCGCCAGTAGCACCGGACTGATCACGGCGAGTACCACGGTTGAGAAGACGATGTCGAAGGTCGTCTTCGTGAACTTCTGTGCGCCGTGATAGCGCGGACGCTCGACATGAATCAGCGGAAATCCTGCGACCGGGCGCATCGAGAGCCTCGGCCCGGATACATCCAGAATCCCTGGTGCGACAACAAGGTCCACATGATCGCGCTCGAGATCCCAGGCCAGCTTGCGCAGCCCTTCCGGTCCGAGTCGCTCCGACGCCGTCACCGCCACCGTGTCGGCACCGACCTGTTCGAGTGCGTCGGTGACACTGTGCTCGTCTCCGAGCACCGGAATGTCCCGGCCGTTCACTGTGACAACTTCGCCCGTTTCTCCTCCGTAGCCGGGTACGCAGACTCCGACAACTCGGTATCCATGGGCATCGTCGCGCTCGAGGTTGCGTGCAAGATCGACAACCGCCCCTCGCACACCGACCACGAGTACGGCAGTTCGAAATTCACCTCGGGCTCGCTCACGAGCAATCACCCGTCGCCAGATCCAACGACTCGCGATCAAGGCGGTCAATCCCATCGGAAACGCCACGGCAAGGTACAGGCGCGCGATCTCCAGGTGAAGGAGAAGGCTGGCGATCGCAATCAGTCCGAACAGGCGGAGCGTTCCGACAGCGATCAATCGGTACTCTTCAGGGCCGCTTCCGATCACACGAGGAGATCTGGTCCGAAATACCCTCAGTACGGCAAACCAGCCGATAATCAGGGCGAAAGACAGTGCGGTGTAGCTGAAATGGCCGAATGCTTCACCGTCGACGACATCCGCGTCGCTACCGAATCGCCACCATTGAGCCAGAAACACAACTCCCGCAACGATGACCGTGTCGGTGATCGCCAGACGACGAAGATACGCAGATTGCCATTTCCTGCGTGCGGAAACTCCACCGGCCCTCTCCGGCGTTACTCGTCGGTGTTGTTGTGGCCGCTCTTTCGTGGGCGCGGCCATCTCGAGAACCGTCATGTGTTCAGAAACCTTTCCCCATGCACAGAATTCGGCCTGAAGATGTTCACCGGCCGAGGTCCATCGGACCGCCTTGCCGAATCCCGAAACTTCGACAGCGAAGCAACTGCTCCGCATTGCTGCGTTCAGTGCGTATGGTCGCATTACGTGCGCCTTGCAGTTAATCCGGCGACTATTGTCAGGCCTCGGCCCAACTGTCGATTATTGCGGCATTGCCGCAGCTCACACCCCGTGATTGAAGCAGAGTCCACTAACAACCCAAACACAGGACGATCGGCGATTTCTCCTCGCCCGCTGACGTCGCCGGCCTCGATATTGCCAGGACTCACATCTTGGCAACTATTCGGCTAGCTGGTCAGTACCAGTGAGGAGTTTGCCACATTCCGGACAGCGTGGCAATAGCGCTTTCCGAAGTTCTTCCCGACGCCAGCATTGACGTCAGTTATTCACCCTTCGACAAGAAGGAGTGAACATTGCTCACCATTACCATTGCGTACCTATAGTTTTCATCGCCTAGCCCATTTGGGCTCCGCGTTTGGACGGAAACCGGCACACAGTTGGTAATCGCTCCGCAAATCGAACCATCGCGGGTCCGGCGGCGCTGCAATTCTGAACAATCGTCCGAGCTTCGCCGATGAGAGCGTCATGCGACAGTTGAAGACGAACTATTCAGCAAATTGGGCCAGACCCACCATAGGTTGATGCAAGTCGAAAATGATTGCAGTACAGAACTATTCGCAAATTGGGCCGAGCGCCGGCCCGAAACTGCAGTGCACGGAGCCTGCTGCCGCATGTTACTGGCCCGATGATCATCGGCACTTATGGGAAGGAGAGCACGTCGACTGACGTTCGTAAACTGCTGAATCCCAATCGATCCAGCTCACCCAGACCGAATCAGACGTTGACAGGCCGGGTACTCACCGCATCCATTGGCAGGTTCCGAAACATCGAATCGGTTGGATGTAACGCGGCTCGGCGCGATTCCGCCGAGACCAGCGGATGCGCCGTGACGAGAACGGGCCCCCGAGCATTGCTCGGGGGCCCGTCAGCGCGGACGCGGGTACTACAAAGGTCAGTACTTGACCCATTCAGTTGACTGTCGACGGTGCCCGCACTTCGTTGAGTGCCCTGCCACCGACTGAACTTCCCACAGCCACATCAGCCACATCAGCCACGACAGGATCGGAGTCGTAGTAGTACTTGTACTCGTAAACGCCGCGACCGTTCAGCGGAGTCATCGTGATGACAGCGCCGAGAATCGTCGCACCTACGCTGTGGAGGTTGCCCACCGCCCTGCTCAACTGTTCCCTCTTCGTTGAACCATGACGAGCAATAACGAGAGCGCCGTCAGCCAGAGCAGACAGAACTGCAGCATCCGTAACCGGAAGCAGCGGCGAGGCGTCGATGATGACGTAGTCGAACCTTCGTCGCAGATCGGCAAAGACTGCATGAGCAGTGTCGGTCCCCAGCAATTCGCTCGGGTTCGGAGGAATCGGGCCCGAGGCAAGAACCGTCAGGTCCGCATTGTTCGTCACTTGAAGCACATCGTCCAGGTCTGCTTGCCCGGCCAGGACCGAACTCAGGCCCACACTTCCGATCAGTCCGAGGTACTTCGAAACACGCGGCTTGCGAAGGTCGCCTTCAACGAGACATACCTTCTTGCCCGCCTCGGCCAGCACGAGTGCAATGTTGACGGCGGTCGTAGTCTTGCCCTCCGAGGGAAGAGAACTCGTGACGACGATGACGCTCGGGGGGCGATCCACGGCCAAGAACTGCAGATTGGTTCGCAGTTCACGATATGCCTCGGCGCTGGCGGAGTTGCCCTCGTGGAAGTTGATCGCCTGATGAACTTCACGTTCCTTGTCGAACGGAATGGTTCCCACCATCGCAGCACCAACGATGTCTTCGACTGTCTTGCGTTCTTTGACAGTGTTGTCCAAGCGGTCACGCAACACAGCCAGACCGATCCCCAGCAGTAGACCGATCACTGCTCCGAGAGCGACGTTCCTCGTGGTTTTCGGAGATACAGGTTCTACCGGGGTTTGGGCTCGCTGCTCGACAACTACGCGCGCAGGCGCAGTGCCGCCGTTAACGGGCGTGCTCAAATCCTTGACCATGAAGACAAATTCGTCCGAGAGCGCATTGGCGATATCGCGGGCCAGCTCAGGCGACGTATCTTGCACGCTCAGGTCGAGAAGTACCGTATCCGGTGCCGATGTGGCCGTCACCTTCGATGAAAGCTCCGCGGCAGAAAGGCCACCGAGGCGATCTGGCCCCACCGCATCGATTGTTCGCTGGGCGAGCGTCTCCCCGGTGAGGAGTCTCGCGTACGAAGTGACCAACTGTTGCGAGAGCTGATTGCCTTGGAATGCCTCGTTCACAGTCGTTCCGGTCGAAGTAGACACGAACAGGCGAGTAGACGCCTTGTACACCGGCGTGGCAATCAACGAGGCACCTAATGCACCCAAGATCACGACCACAGTAACGACAGCGACGATCTTCCACCGTGCCTGCAAAGTCTTCAGGTAGTCCCGTACATCCATCGTCGAATCTCCTTCGGCTCGAATACGTATCGCGCATCCGAGCAGTAATCACCGGCTGTCGGTCGAGCCACTACCCCCGCTCTTGTCTGAACAGGACAGCCATCCGTATTGACGTTCTTCCACGTATCGCGGCAACAAGCTGGCGGAGTAAAGACACAACGATCCCATTGAACGGAAGACAATGCAGGGTGAGAACAACTCACTCCTCGCCCTCACCGGCCCGGTCTGTCAGGTCTTGAACTGCGGCTGATCCCGTGAATCCAAGGGAGCGAACACCACGAAGGGCTGAACTGAACATTACTGTCTCATCACACTTTTCACCACTCCAACCACCGTATACACCCCGCGACTTCGCATCTCGTCGCACCGATGAACGACGTAGGCCACTCATCACGCGCTACGCTTGGGACCTAAGTCCGACAACGAATATCAACGATGAATCCACAACATCCGAGAGGAACGTCCGAGACATGACGCTTATCTCATCCGATCAGTGCGTCGAATCGACAATCGGCGAGTGAATCGTCGACCACCGCGGCGCGGTGGGTTGCAAACGGTGGACTCGCCGGTAGTTGCCGTTCGACACCACACGAATGCCGATGCGTTACCGGATATCCGATCGGAATCTCCGGTGACGACTGGACAATCAACCAACAGACCTTGGTCCCGACTTTCCAAACAGAGTTGAGGTTCGAGCCGAGTGAACTGAGCCCTAGGGTCGTCCGAGCCCTCGGTAGGTCCACCCAGCATCTCGCCAGATTGCCGGTTCGAGACAATTCCGCCCGTCGATGACAACCTTCTTTCGAACAATGTCGTCGAGATCCGAAGGCAGCAACTTCCGAAACTCCGCCCATTCCGTCAAGATCAGGACGACATCTGCACCCGCGCAAGCTTCCTCCGTGTTCGCCGAATAGGTCAACGTCGGAAACAACGATCGAGAATTTCCCATCGCCTTCGGGTCGTACACGCTGACAGCCGCGCCTTGAAGTTGAATCTGGCCGGCGACATTCAAGGCCGGTGAGTCTCGAACATCGTCGGAGTCCGGCTTGAAAGCAGCTCCCAGCACAGCTACTCGGGCTCCCAACAACGATCCACATGCCTCGCGCGCCAACTCGACCATCCGTGTCCGGCGACGCATGTTGATGTTGTCTACCTCGCGCAAGAATGTGAGAGCTTGATCTGCACCCAATTCGCCTGCACGCGCCATGAATGCGCGAATGTCCTTGGGTAGGCAACCGCCGCCGAAACCGATTCCGGCGTTGAGAAATTTTCGACCGATTCTCTCGTCGTGCCCGATCGCGTCCGCCAGTATCGTCACGTCAGCACCCGATGCTTCACATACTTCCGAGATCGCATTGATGAACGAGATCTTGGTTGCCAGAAATGCATTGGCTGACGCTTTCACCAACTCCGACGTTGCAAGATCCGTGACGACAAATGGCGTACCCTCGTCAAGGATCTTCCCGTAGACCTCGCGAGCGACAGATTCGGCACGCCCCGGGTGCTTGCGGTCCACGCCCAGTACCAACCTGTCCGGGTGCAGGGTGTCCTTGACTGCAAACCCTTCTCGGAGAAATTCCGGGTTCCAAGCGACCTCGACGTCCTGGCCGGCCGGTGACAATTCTCGTGCTCGGACACCAAGCCTTTCCGCGGTGCCGACCGGCACCGTGGATTTTCCGAAGATCACGGCAGGCCGCGTCAGCAGCGGTGCGAGACTGTCGACGACGGAATCGACGAAACGCATGTCCGCTGCGAATTCCCCCTTCTTCTGGGGAGTACCCACACCGAGAAAATGAATGTCCGCAAATTCCGCGGCCTCTTCGTACGACGATGTGAATCGGAGACGACCTGCCGCGATATTGCGCCGCAGTACCTCCTCGAGGCCGGGTTCGTAGAAGGGAACTTCGCCGGCTTCGAGCATGGCAAGCTTGCTCGGGTCGACGTCGACGCCAAGGACTTCGTGGCCCAACTCGGCCATGCACGCCGCATGGGTCGCCCCGAGATAACCGGTACCGAATACGGTCATCCGGCGCGAAATCGATTCAGTCGGGCGGAGCTCAGTCATTGAAAACCTTTCGGTCGAAGTTCATGTGGACGAGGTCGTCGGGGCGTCCACTCCCGTGTGGCCGAGTACTCCGTTTTCGGAGGTCGTTGAACGGCACTGTCAACCGACCACCTTTCTGCACGTGTCCACCAGCGCATTCAAGTCCGAACGCACCGACTTGGTAGTCAGGGCAACAACTCCCACGAAGACGACGCAGACCATTCCCGCAAGTGCGAGCGCTACGAAATTCGGAACCTGTTGAAAAAGGATTAGAGAAAGTGAAGCAACGCCGAACATCGCAGCGAATAGCACCATCGGCCGCACAGCGCTTCGGACCAAGGGACCCGTCCCGATTCCGATCCGTGGAATGGCGACAAACGAGTAGATCAACCAGACTGCAACAAAGCCGACGCTGCTCCCGATCGCCGTGCCCAAGCTTCCGAATATCGCACCGACACAGACTGCAACGATCATCAATCCACGTCCCAAAAGGCTATACCGAAGGTGCATATCGACTCGGCCAGTGGAAAGGAACACCCAGTAGTAGATGTATGACAAAGCTTGAAATGCACCACCTACGGCGAGGATCCGGAAGATCGGCGCCGCAGCATCCCAACCACTTCCGAGCACGAGATCCATCAACGGGTTCGCCACGGCTGCCGCGTAGGCAAACGCACCGAGCATGACGTAACACAGTACGGTCTGAGCTCGGACCAGATACGCCATATAGAGAGCAGGATCGGTAATTCGCGAAAGCACCGGCAACGCAACACGTGTCATCGGCGTGGCCAATTGCGCGATCGGTATCTTGAAGAGCTGATATGCCCGATCGTAAACACCGACTTCAGTACTGCCGTGAAGCTTTCCGAGTGCCACGGAATCTGCGTTCGCACTCGAGTAGGTGACCAGTTGCGTCAGCATGGTGTTGGTGCCGAACGACAGCAGGGACCGCATGTCTGCACGACGTGTCGGGAGATTCGGAATCCATCGAAGAAGCATCGCCGAACTGCCCAGGAGTACCGCAGAGACGATGATTTGCTGAGCAACGAGTGACCAAACTCCGTAGTGCAACAGGGCAAGCGGAATCGTTACGGCCAACGCGATCCCCTGTGCGGCAATTTCGGTCACCGTCAGTTTCACGAATTTCAAATTCCGGGTCAGATCCGCTCGCAACTGTACGGTGAGCCCGTTCAGCACGAAGATCACCGACACCGCCCTGACAATGTCAGAAAGCCCGTCGACGTCGTAGAACCGGTCGAACAATGGCGCTGCGGCGAAGACCAGGACCGTCAGCAGCAATCCGATTGCCGTGTTGATCCAGAAGAGATTCGAACGCTGATTCTCCGATATCTCCGACGCTTGTACGGAGGCAAGAGAAAGCCCGAAATCGCCGATCACCGTTGCAGCTCCGACCACCGCCATGACCATCGCCATCTTGCCGAAGTCGTCCGGGCTCAGAACCCTCGCAAGTACGGCGATTGAGGTGAACTGAATGAGGAACTTGACCCATTGTCCCCCCAACGTGATTGCGGAGCCGCGCGCAGCAGTTGTACCCAATCCCACTGCGTGCGCCTACTTTCCGAAGAGATCGTGGGGAAACGCTTCGCGAAGCGGTCCGTCATTCCACCCCAGGCCAGGCGCGCCACCCATTGAAATAGCAGCCTTCACAGTTGGTGCGGTGGACAATTCGCGGCCGGTGCCGAGGTAATAGTCCGCATACTTGAATTCCGCTTCCGAACCTGAGGGAATCAAACGCGCTGGAATGCCCAGCGCGTCGGCAACGATCACGGCATGAAGCGAACTGCCGACGACGAGTCGACTGCTCGCAATAGTTCGGAGGCAAGTCTGCAAATCCTCGGTTGGGTCGAGAACCGACGGCGTGTCGAACCACCGCGGCAGGTCGTTCAGATTCGGAACGACAACGACGTCGCGCGAAGGGTTCTTCGTGAGTTCGACAAGTTCAGGAAAGACGGAAGGAACGAGCAATCCCGGGTCGCCGTACGTGGGCGGAGTGTGAATTCCGCGTATTTCCAGGAACTCACGCGAAAGCGGTCCACGAACTGCCCGGACGTCGAGCGCATCGAAGCGATACTCGTCAGGAGTTATCTTGCCGTTGACCCCCGTTCCCCAGATGCAGTCTCCAGTTCTCGCCATGTGCATGATGGAACCGACCGCCAGCAGCCGCTGGTTGCGCTTGCTGCGCGCTCGTCTGGCACTCTGCTTCGACATCCATGCGACCACGACCGGACCTAGAAGGTCGCCGAAGTTGTTGATTCGTCTCCCGATCCGCAACTTTCGCGAAATACCTGGGATCACGACTTGGTTCCTGGGATTCCAGTTGACAACCTCGACCTCAGACATTCGCGACCCTAGTCGAGGGAACATGAGGAATCGTCTCGTCGAGCACCGTGCGGACAGCAAGCGTCCACTCCCTCGTCGCGCGGATGTCATGATTGCGAGCGGTTTCTGCAACGACAGCGCGGTCCGCCTCGCTTGCGCGGACTGCACAATCAGCGAGCATCTTCGTGTCTCCGGTATCGGCTAGGCTGTCGGTGGAAAGCATTTCGAGGAGAACGTCCGATGTGAAGGCGGCCACGGGCAATCCCACTGTGAGTGCCATCAAGATGGTTCCGGATGCAGTGACATCCCGGTACGGCGCCACCAACACAGATGAGGACTCCATGTATCGGCGTACGTCCACATCCGACATATGTGTAGACGGTTCGGCCAGAATATCGATGTTCTCGGATCGACGGAGAAGGTCGTTCTCCCCAGATGTCAGCCTTCCGATTGCACACTGCAGCCTGATGTTCAGATGCGCCAGATCCTCCGCCAGCTTAGGCAACACGTCGAATCCCTTGTCTGCGCGAGCACTCCCGAGATAGAGGGCTGCCGACGAACTATCTCGAGGAAGGCGCATCGCTCCTTCCGTAGACTCCGACCACGCAAGGTAGGCGGGGTGCGCGGCGACCAGGACGTTCGGATACTCTCCGACTCCCGCAAGGAGCGAAGAGTCGTGAACTAACAAGCCGCTCGCGCCCGAACGAATGGAACGGATGATCGGGTGATCGTCCGCATCGTCCCGACTCTTAACGGGATTGTGCACAACTACGAGCGTCCGGCATCCCGAAAGCTGAAGTCCACGAATGATTCGTCGTTCCAATTCGGAATTCATCCAGCAGACCACGACGAGTGGCCGTCGAACGATTGCGTAGACGACAAATGTCGCAAGCCCCGCCAGGTACTGCACCAGCACCCAGATGTTGCGAGAGCCTGCTGCAGGCGGAGGGAGCAGACCGACGGATCTGACCCGATCGTGAGTGATCCCCTGACCGCGCCGGCCGAAGCGAAGCACCGACTCATGCGTATCCGCAATCACTCGGGCGACTTCCACCCCGTAGGGATTGAAGGGGTTGGGATCCCACACCACGATTTGCCTACTCACGACGCCACCCGCTGACGAAGTCGCTTCCCGAACTCGACCGCACCGTAGAGCGAGACGATCAGTGCCGCTGGATGAACACGGGCCTTCGAAAGCCCGGATGCTGCGTACACGATTCCCCGTCCGTCTCCGGCAGCCAGTGCAGATCTCAGTATTTGAGTGGCGATGAAGTCGCCCCTCGCCGTCTTCCCCAACGACGACGCGTGCTTGTCGTAGAACGGGACGCTTCGCCTCCAATTCCGCACAGTCGAAATTGAACTATTGCTGGCCTGCTGGACGTGAACGAGAGGCTCGTCTACATACGACACCTTCTCGCCTACTTCTTCTTCGAGACGAACCACGAGGTCCCAATCCTGATGCTTGGAGAGTGATTCGTCCCAGGCGACGTGCTGGGCGAGTCGACGAGTCAGCATGATCGAACTCGACTGCACGTATCCGTGCCCGTGCCGCAACCCAGGCCGCAAGACTAGGTAGTCGCCCATCGACGAGCCCTCACCGTACCGAGTGATCGGAAGAGTACGCACTGTGTTTCCTGAGTGGAAGTAGGTTGCGGTGTAGGAGAACTCTGTTGATTGTCGAGTCATACTGGCGAGCTGCTGCTCGATCTTGGTTGCTTCCCACCAGTCGTCGTCGTCGAGAAACGCGACGAAGCGTCCGGACGCCGCTGCGACTCCCATGTTTCTTCCCACTGCTGCACCGCGACCGCCCCCTGTGGTCAGCACGATGTCCGCTCCGGTTGCAGTGCCACCCTCGTCCATGGCGGTATCCAGCACGACGATGATTTCGATATCGCGGTGCGTCTGGTGCCGAACACTCTCGATCGTGCGAACCAGTTCACTCCGCCCCAGCGACGGAATTACGACGGTGACCAGTTGATCGTTTACTCCATCGGTCACAGAATTCCTCGTCTCTCGAACTGAAACTCGACAGTCACACGCATCAGCTTGAAAGGCTCCACCAGATACCTCGACGCAAGCCTCTTCGGGTCCGAAGCCAGCCTCCACAGCCATTCGATACCCAACTTGCCTGTCCACCGAGGAGCCAGGCGCTGCTGTCCGGACAGTTGATCTATGGCCCCGCCTACAGTTGCAAAAACGGCGGCGGGCAATGCATCCCAGTGATCGAGCAAGAACTCTTCTTGGATCGGCATACCCAATCCGATCAATACGAGATCTGGTCGAAATGTGCGCAGGGACTCGAAGCCTTCGGAAATCAGCGCTTCCTTGCCCGCGTATCCGCTCCACCCTCGAACTTCGCCATGCTCGGCCATTCTTGAAATCGCATCCACAGCAGATGAATTGGAACTCGGGCTGGCACCGATGACCGCGATACGAATCCCATCGTCGATGTCACCGACCAGCGGAATCCAGTCCGTCGAACCACAGCGTTGCGACACGCTCAGCGACGGTTGTTGTCTCCGAAATCTGCGAATTGCCAAAGCCGCCAGTATCGGCATTCCGTCGATCAGAGTCAGATCCGAACTGGAATAGAGACTGCGAAACTTTTCATTCGTGAGGTGGAGGTACGTGCTGTGCAGATTATGGTTCAGCAAGACCTTCTTTTCACCCTGATTGTTCCTGATCCATTCGATGACATCATCGGGCGCACAGGGTTTCACGCGTATTCCCCACAGATCGATGGTATCCATTCAACTAACCCGCCCATAGTTATTCTTGCCCGACATAGTCAAAGAATCCTGCGTACTCAGAACAACGGCGACGACCATCCAGAACATCATCGCCACCGACCCGCTACTGAAATGCGAATGAAAGGAAGAAATGACGAGAATCCCGACGAGGGCGATCCCGATTGTGCGAAAACTGGTGACGCCCGGTAGGTCCGAGGTCGTCCATACCTTGCTGACTGCGTAGACGAGAAGTGCCACCTCCAGCACGGCCAACACGACACCACTGGCAACAGCCGTTCTCATCCACTCGGATTCAGGAGACGGCCATCGCAACGTCGAAGGTGCCGTCCCTGCGGAAATGCGGTTGTAGACATTCGCCCCGTGCCCGAACAGCGGACTGTCCAGGACGGCCGGGACAGTCTCGTTGTTCCATATCCCGACGCGGTATCTGATGGTCTCTGGAATCCAGCGAGGGAGACCATCTTTGGACGGGCTGCTCAGTTGCGAGGTCAGTCGATCGCCAACTTGCTCGTCGAACAGCAAGAATGCCGCGCCCCCGATACTGACCAGAGAGAGAAGGCCGATGAAACGAATCTTGACCTGCACTGCCGTGTAGAGCATCGTCACGATCGCGACCAAGATCGGCGCAAACGTGAATGTCGACACTTGAGCGACGAAGAGGATGCCAATGCCGAGAACCAAAGGCTTGGGGATCAGCTGCGAACCCGATTTCTCTACAATCAGATAACAGCCGATGGCGATCGCGATGGCTAGGTATCCACCCAGTGCCGTCCAGTGGCCAAGGGTGCTCGTGGCGCGCAATGGCCATCCGAGATCAAGCCTGCCCTGCAATCCTGGTGCAATGGTGAATCTCACCAGAAGTTCGCTGACCTGACGGCCGCCGAGCATCTGGGAGATTCCCAGCACTGCAACCGGAATCGCTGCAATGAACACGCCCTGGAGCACACGGAGACCGTCGTTTGCGCTCGTCACGACCAGTCGGCACGCGAAGTACACAGCAAGCACACCGACCAGGTTCAGGATCGTCGACAGCGAAAAGGCGGCGTCCGAATAGGTTACGTCGAAATACTCGACCAACGCGATGGCCGTCACGTACAGCAGGAGGAATGCATCCAACGCCCGCAAGCGAAACCGAACCATGCGTCCCCGCGGCGATGCCAGACATGCAATGACCAGAGCCAGTGCTGCGACTGGCAGTGATGCATTGACCGTCGAGGGCAGGCCAGGCAGAGAAACTCCGGTAAGAGCCGCGGCAGCACCGGCAACGATGCCTACCCAGGAGGCGCTCGACATCTTCCGGCTGTGATCGTTCGTCGATTCGCTCGGAGCGCGAAGCGCCGACGCGCCAGTCATTTCGTTGCGGGCATCGGTAAGCGGGAAACTAGTAGGCGCCGTCACTGGCCAATACCGCTTTCAACGTTTTGCCGACGATCAAGACATCCCCCATAAGCGACCAGTTGTCGACGTACGAGAGATCCAGTCGTACAGTCTCTTCCCAGGAAAGATCCGAGCGTCCGCTGACCTGCCACAGCCCTGTGATTCCCGGCTTGACGAGGAGTCGGCGACTGACTGTTCCGTCGTAGGCCTCGACCTCGCGGCGAAGCGGAGGCCTGGGGCCGACCACGCTCATCTCGCGCCGAAGAACATTGACGAACTGTGGCAGCTCGTCAATCGAGTAACGGCGCAAGAAGCGCCCGACCGGTGTAACGCGCGGGTCGTCGCGCATCTTGAAGAGCACACCGGCGCCGTCGTTCTGGGCCATCAACGACTCCACCTGTGAGTCTGCGTTCTGGACCATCGAACGGAACTTGAGCATCGGGAATGGTTTGCCGTCCAGTCCCATTCGCTCCGCTCGATACAACACCGGGCCCGGGCTCGAGAGCTTGACCGCCAGAGCCGCGGCCAGGAGAACAGGTGCAATTGCTGCCAGTAACAATGACGCGAAAATTACGTCGAACGAAGATTTCGCAAAGCGTTGCGCACCATGATATTTCGGGCGCTCGACGCGTATCAAAGGCTGACCGGCCACCGGCCGCATCGACAGGCGCGGCCCCGACACGTCGACGATACTTGGCGCAACGACCAGATCTACGTCCCGCGATTCCAGATCCCAGGCAAGCGCACGGATTCCATCCGAGCCGAGATGTTCGGTTGCCGTCACGGCAACGGTGTCTGCGCCGACCAGTTCCAGCGCTTCGACCACCGATGTCTCACCACCGAGGAGCGGTATGTCACGCCCGTCGACTGCGATGGACTCGTCCGCGCGCCGAAGGAACCCCGGCACACACACTCCCACCACGCGGAAACCGTCTGCGCTACCCCGCTCGAAGTTTCGTGCAAGTTCAGCGCCGGCATCCTTGCTGCCCACCACCAGTACCGATGTGAGGCACTCCCCGCGAGTACGCCTTCGCACGATCACCCCACGCCAGAGCCAACGGCTCACCAGTAGCGCGAGAAGGCCGACAGGGAAGGCGAATGCGAGGTAGAGCCGGGCGATATCGAGACGAAGCAGAAGGCTTACTATCGCAATGACGCCGAACAATCTCATCGCGGACACCAGGATTCGCCGATACTCCTCAGGACCGCTTCCGATCACACTCGCAGATCTGGTCCTGAATATCTGCAACGTCGCCAGCCACGCGATCACCACGCCGATCGACAAACCGGTGTAGCTGAACTGCCCGAGCTCACGAGCGTCGACGGCGGTCGGCGCGGCGCCGAATCGAAGCCACTGCGCAGCCGAAACCGCCGCTACGACAATCAGCGAATCCGTCACTGCCAGAAATCAGCGAATCCGTCACTGCCAGAGCACGTATGTATCGATGCTGCCACGCAGCACGCGAGGAAAACTCCGCACGGGAGTCCGGCACGATGCGCGGACGCCGATACCCGAGCGACGGCGCCATGGACATGTCCAATGCCGACATCTGACCAACCTTCCCGTTTGCGAGCCGCCAGGCCCCGACCGTTCTTCGGAATTTCCCGTTTGCACCCGAACGCTTCAGGCACAGCTAAAGATGGAGAAGAGCAAATGTTCCGCTTAGGTATCGGCAACATTGCAACTCGATAATCCGGAGGCATTGCACGTGCCGCGTGAGTACTATGAGAACATCTCCACGGCCGGAGTTCAATTCGAATAATGTTGCAGGTCAAGACTCTAACCGGCAATTTTTCTTCCCAGCACACACCCAAAGGATGTTGGACGATCGTTCACGTTCAATCGCCGCAATGTCACGGTGCCATTTACGCTGTAGTTACCATTTAGTAGCTATAGTTCAGCTATTGAGTAAATCCGCGGAAACGTCGAGGGCTTAGGTCCCGACGGCTGCAATAGCTCACAAAGCGGACATTGCCTCTCACTGCTGACCACAGTTCTTTCGCATGGGTAACTGGACCCGAATCCACGCAACCGAGAACCGTCCCTGCACGCCGGGGACCTATGTCCCCGTAGGTCGAATCCGCCGGACCTGATTGAACTTTCTGCAATTCGCAAGTGAATTGCCCTTCGATATGGAGTAATTCGGCAGACCCGAAATCCCGCCATGCCATCCGGCCAACCCAGACCCGCACTGGGTACCGAAAAAAAGATTTCAAAATTCCCACTATGTGAGATGTGAGCACGTGAAACCTTCCGGCCGGACTGCTCGGAGATTGGCGCTTCGACATGGCGAGGGCGATATGTCTCGATCAAGTAATGTCTGCATATGGCGCCGGACCGATGGCGATGGTCGGCAGTCCCCAGCGGTGCGCAGCCTCGAATCGCACGCAGATGTCGGGTAGCAAGCGAATGGAACTGGAAATGTTGAAGATTCGTGAGATCCGCTCCGAGTCCGGGATCATTCCTCGACTCGCAGTGCGGTGGTTGATGATCGCGCTCGCCACGATCTTTGCATTTTGGCCCACCTGGACCAAGCTTTGGCAGAGCACGGCCAGCGGAACTGCCATCGGCTACGTCTTCGCTCTACCGCTCTTGTGCCTGGTTGCAGCCGTCGGAACAGACTTGAGGCGCGGCCCGGAGCTTCCGATTCACGATCGTGAGACCGACAAGATAGTCGGCTGCATCGGTCTCTTCGTCGCGTTGGGACTTCAAGCGCTCCTGCTACCGCGTTTCGCCGAGACCTACGAACTGATGCATATCGACGTCATCGCAGCCTGGGTATTCGTCTGGAGCGCAGCGGTTCTGATGTTCGGCCTCCGTCCGGTCAATCGGTACTGGGCAATCTGGGTGGTCCCGATCATCTTGGCGCCGCTGCATTACCGCGCCATCGCGACCGAAATGGGCGGGACTCGTTTCGACTACAGCGTCCTCATGGTGCTTGTCGCGTCTGCCGCGACCACGATCGCCGTCAGTAGAACGTGGAGGCGAGGGGCGATCGCCTTCGTCGCCGCAACGGTGCTCGGTGTGGTGATTCTCTACTTCACGATTCAGAAGTATCCCACTGCTCCGCTTTTCGCCGTGCAGTTGTTTCCGGCACTCGGAACCGCAATCGTCGTCGGCGGCGCCTTCTATCTGTACGAACGCCGGGGTAAGTCGCTCAAACCGTTCGACCGACCACTCCGAAAGCCTTCGACAGCCACAAGCAACTGGACCATCCTCGCGGTGTTTGCCGCCGCAGTGCTGATGTTCTTCACGCCGCTGCCATCGACAAGTTTGACCGTCAACGTCGGTCCGCCCCCGGCTACTGCGGATCCTCGACTTGTCGTTCCGCTGGGCTGGCATCAGATTGGAGCATCCGAATACGACTGGCCCCGTCGCTACTTCGGCAGCACCGCCGAACTGAGTCGTCAGACCATTCGGGCCGACACTCCGAATCCCGCTTGGGACTCACAGATGCGGCCTCGCACGGTACAGATTGACGTCGTCCAGGTCCGTCGACCCTCCACGCTCGCCGTGTATCCCAGCAAGACCACCTACGACCTGGAGAACGCGAGAGTCAGCCCGACGGTCACGCTGGAGCTGCCGCACGGGATCGTCGCCGAGATGTACACGATCGTCGACGACGCTCTCCTTCTCACATGGAGCAATCTCAATTTCGTCTGGACGCGGGGCGACGGAGCAGCGCAACGAGTCAGCCTGATCAGCGTCGACAATCACGAACCCGACGCCTACTTCCCCGAACCGAAGCCGTCGATGGCGTCCAACGGTAGCAATACCCTCGCCGTTCTACTGCGTGGTGAAACCTCGACCGAAGACACCGAATCCGAGTACAAGGACCTGGACATGCTCGAAGCACTCGCTCGACTACTCGTGGAGGCTCAGACGTGGTGAACGCAAACCGAAGCCAGTCCAACAGTGTCGTGGTCAGCGGTGACCCGGATACAGCGGAGTACCGCGAGGCCGCCCTGCACGATGCAGTGAACGGTCTACGCGAGCGCCATCCGATCTCATCCGCCTCCGTGGCCTTCTATCCGTGGCAGCGAAATACGTTGTTGGCAGGCTTTGCGCTGGTCGTCGTCAGCCTCGTGTTCTTCCTCGTCCCGACTCTCATCGCGCTGACATTGATCTGCACCATTGGATACATCTGGGCGATGGTCGACCGTCTGATCTTGTTCACGAGGGGTCTCGATGCGTCCTCGATCATGACGATCAGTGACGAGGAGGCACTTGCTCTTTCATACGACGACCTTCCCACCTATACCATTCTGGTCCCCGCATACAACGAGCCTGAAGTCGTCGGCGACCTCATCGCAGCCATGCGAGCGATCGAGTATCCGGCAGACAAGATGCAAGTCCTTCTCCTACTGGAGGAAGACGACGCCGTCACTATCGAAGCTGCACTTGCCGCCGGTGTGGACGAGGTCGTCAGCATTCTGAAGGTGCCCGCGGCCGATCCACGAACCAAACCGAAAGCATGCAACTACGGTCTGCATTTCTCGACGGGCGAGATCGTGACGATCTACGACGCCGAGGATTCCCCCGACCCACTCCAATTACGTCGAGTAGTCGCAACTTTCGCGAAACTTCCCGAGAACACTGCTTGTGTTCAGGCCAAACTTGCATTCCACAACGGAACTCAGAACCTGTTGACCGCGTGGTTCACCGCCGATTACGCGCTGTGGTTCAGCTTCATCCTTCCTGGATTGATGCGGAGCAATTCACCGATTCCTCTCGGCGGCACTTCGAATCACCTACGCCGTAGCGTCCTCGACGAGATCGGGGCGTGGGATCCTTTCAATGTCACGGAGGATGCGGACCTCGGCGTGCGGATTGCAGAGAGCGGATATCGCACCGCGGTCTTGAATTCCACCACGCTCGAAGAAGCCAACAGTGACACGATCAACTGGATCAGACAGCGCTCGCGTTGGTACAAGGGCTATTTGCAGACGTGGCTCGTCCACATGCGCCAACCCGTCAAATTATGGCGAGGATTGGGTCCGATCGGCTTTCTCCGATTCACGATTCTCATGGCCGGCACACCTTTGGTCGCCACTTTGAACATGGTGTTCTGGCTCATCAGTCTGGACTGGATTCTCGGACAACCTGAAGTGATCCACCAGGTCTTCCCCAACTATGTCTATTTCCCCGCGTTGATCTCTCTGGCATTCGGTAATGCCGCTGTTCTCTACATGAACCTCGTGGCGTGCCGAGAAACGCGAAACGCGATGCTCCTCCTCGCCTGTCTGACTGCTCCGTTGTATTGGGTGCTGATGAGCATCGCGGCGATCAAGGGGACCTACCAATTGATTCGCAACCCGTCCTACTGGGAAAAAACCTTCCACGGTCTGAACACGTGACAACGCAACCCTCACGTTCTACACAGGTGTGAGTTATGTCTACTGATCCGCCTCACCCACAATTTCACCCGATTTCGGGTTTCACCGGAAAACGCACAGCTAGATGGTTGCAGTAAACACACAATCCAGTCACAAAACTTAACTACCGGTACGCGAGAACTGCGGTGATTGGTTGCCGAATGATCACAGATCAGCCGTCGAGCGCCTTACGTGTCGAGACGGCGCTGGCTTACCGCGCAGCACTCAGGCACTATGACCGGTATGAGCGGTTTTTCGGAATGGGTGAAGCATCAACTGGAACTTCGCCAAGAAACTGACGTAGCCGATGCTGCGCGTGCGCTGGGAATACGCCCCTCCGAGCTCGGTCGGTGGCTGTCCGCGAAACGCCCTCCCACGCAGGACACGATCAGAACTGCTTGCCGCGTCTTCGACGTCCACGTCCAGGAAATTCTTGTCGCGGCGGGCTACATGACACCTGACGAGTCGGGTCTGGACGACAAGCCGATTTCGCTGTCGTCGCTCAGCACGCAAGATCTCCTCGATGAGCTGGCGAGACGCTCCGCGTCGCATAGCCTTGCAAGTCAGTAGGTCAGCTGCGGATCCGGCTGATCCAATCGTTCCTTGAGCCAGACTCGCAACTCCGGTCCGTACTCGGTGCGACTGAGCGCATGGTCGAGAGATGCTCGCAGAAAGCCTCCCGGGTTACCAAGATCGTGGCGGGTTCCGTGATGGACGACGACGTGAACCGGATGCCCCTCCGCGATCAACAGCGCTATCGCATCCGTCAGTTGTAGTTCGCCACCCTGCCCGGGTGAGATTCGTCTGAGCGCGTCGAACACGGCGCGATCGAGAAGGTATCGTCCGGCCGCGGCGAGAGTGGACGGAGCATCCTCAGGAGCCGGCTTCTCAACCATGCCGATGACGGCAAGCACATCGGGATCGCTGCCCTCCACAGGTGTTTGGACGTCGAATACTCCGTAGGCCCCAACACGATCGGGCGCGACGTCGAACGCGCACAGCACAGAACCACCACGCTCGACACGTACCTTCGCCATCGCGTCGAGAATGCCGCAGGGGTGGACCAGATCGTCGGGAAGCAGCACCGCGAACGAGTCCTCGTCCGCATCCAGCACCGATTCGACCAGACCGACAGCGTGTCCCAATCCCAGCGGAGACTCTTGCACAACCGGCTCCACCGAGATCAGGCCCGGGGCCCGACGCACACGCTCGAGTAGATGGTGCTTCCCGCTGGCGGCGAGCTTGCCCTCGAGCACCAGGTCCTCGACGAAATGCCCGACGACCGATGCCTTGCCCGGCGCAGTGACAATTACCAGACGTTCCGCGCCTGCTTGCGCCGCTTCGCTTGCGACCAGCTCGATCCCGGGTGTATCGACCACGGGGAGCAACTCTTTCGGAACCGTCTTGGTGGCCGGGAGGAAACGAGTCCCCATCCCGGCAGCCGGCACCACAGCAGTCTTGAAAGGCCGTTCAGCGCACCCAGTCATCGTTCACCTCTCCGCTCACACGATGCTCCACACACTTACCGTTACGCGCATGCAGCGGTCGTCCCCTCATTTCGACGACCGAAAGCTCACATCGCATGTACAGCCTGCGCACAAGGTCTACCGGGCGGCCGATGCCGCCGCAAGTTGACTCGAACTCGGAATTCGTTGCGCGCGAGAGCTACACACCACCCCTCGATGTCACTTCCACGAGGGGCACGCCGCACTCCGCGCACTACCCGTTACCGCGGCGAACGGTTGTGATCGTATTTCGACGTTGACCACGGCGGGACGTAGCAACTGGCCAAAGAGACAGGTACGACACAACTTCCGAACTCAGCACCTCAACCGGACCGTCCCCAGCCGACCCGGACGAAGGTCCTGGAAGCGTCGCATCGATGGTCCCGTGCGACTTCACCCGTCTTCAAGTTCGGTTATCCACAGGTGAATGCCACTGAATACCATTGAATACGAACGAAATACGGTCATCACGCCACAACACCAGATTCAGGTTGTTATCAAATCGTGACCATACTCCCACTGGATGGAACTCCCAGTGGACTACTAGCAGTGTCCTAACTTGCCAGTGAAGCAATCACGTCGAAGAGTGGATCGTCAGGCCCGATATCCATTGTGCATTCGTTCGGCCGTGGATCCGGCACGAATGCCCACAGGAGAGCTCCGGCCGTACCGGCCACCTTCTGCCCCGTCAGCTTCGTCTCGATATTCGTGGCTCTGGTCGCCAGTGATTCACAACTGCCTGCCAATTCGCCTGTCTCGGCGACCAACAACGGCTTCCCGACGTTCGCGGCCTGTTCGATGCGACGCGCCAGTCCGTTCCACTGGTCGCCCGGAAGCGGAACCCCGTCTGCTCCGTAGTCGTGATACTGCAGAACGTCGACGAAGTCGGACTCGCTCACGTATTGGTAGTCGCCACCCGCAGTGCCGCACTGACCGCCCCCGACGTATCCGGCCGTGATCAGGATGTTCGGATCGATCGCCCGAAGTTCGGCGCCTGCCGTGTCGAAGAACTCCCGCAACACCTGCGCGGAATCAGACGGGCACGTTCTTGTCCACCAATTGCAGGCGGCATCGGTACACAGGCTCGGCTCCGGCTCCCCCACCAATTCCCACGCCGCGACGGAAGGCTCGTTCTTCCAACGGTCGACGGCGGTGTGCATCCAGTCCTGGAAGCTCATGGTGGCTCGACCTGGGATCAGGTTCGCGACCTTCCACTCGTCGGTGTACCAGTCCCTGGATTTGAACAGCCCGTCATCACACCCGCTGTCCTGGGGTGAGAGCACCGGAATCGTGAACTGATTGTGTCGCGCCGCAGCGTCGAACACCGCGTCCATCGGGCCGAAATCCATCTCCCCGGACACCTTGTTCACCGCGAGCGCCTGGAACGCGTTGAAACGCGTGACGGAGTTCGGTGGCAGAGAACCGAAGTAGGCATCGAGATCGACCATGGCGCCACAGCCGAAGTTCACCGACCAATCAGTGGCCAGTTGATAAGCATTCAGCCCGGTAGGCCACCATGGCTGTCCGTCGAGCGTCAGTCCGCTCGACGACGCTCCCACCCGAACCGTCTTGGGCGAATCGGCAACCACCGGCGTCGTGAACATTCCTGTCACCACCGCGACGGTTGCAAAGCTGACTACAGCGGCAGCGATACGGCGACGCACTGTGCCAGGCACACGCGGACGCACTTCTTCAGAAGACATCTACAACCATCCACGTCATACGGACAATCCTCCCACACGAATTGCCTCATCGACCCGTTTGCCGTTCACCGGTGACGCGATACAAACGCCAGGCCGAAGGGTCCATGCCGCCGTCGTTGGGAACCTCGAGTACCAGCGCTCCCACACCGCCGGCCCCGGTGTCGTACATCGTCGGATAGCGCCGATTGACCGCGTCCGACACACCGCGACCGGTGTTCGGCACCGACAGGATGTATTCGACGTGATGTTCGGCGGGGTTGTTCAGTACGCGCACGAAGTCCGCATCGGAAGGCACGACGAATTGCCGAGGGTTGTTCGACGACGCCACGACGGCATAGCTCTGCACGGTGTCGAGCAGAACCGACCCCTCCGGCAGAGCCAAGTCGTCCAGGTATCTGGCGATGCGACGCTCGGCCGCAAACGTGCGCAGATTCGTCTGCTCCTCCAGGTTCTGCCGGCCCGGAATGATCGCACTGGCAATGGAATGCTCGAGCACTGCGATCCGCGCATTACCCATCGCGACAAACGTGACCAGCGTCGACCCGACCAGCAAGCACAGAGAGATCACAAGGGGCAGAGAGGGCCCCGACTGCTCGGGGTACGTCGATACCGAGCGTGACGCAGCAGCCCCCGGTCGACGCGTGACGACCGGCGCACCGCGAGGTGCGATCAGGACGACCAACACGAAACACAGCGGAATGATCGAAATGTAGAAGCGCAGAAGGGGAAACGTCGATCCCATCACGTAGAGCAAGGTTTGGGCACCGAGGATGGCGCCGAACAACACAAGAGGCACGACCACTTCGGTGTCGCGCCGCCGAAGTGCGTAGATGATTGCAAGGACCGCGAGCACCGGGAGCGCCGGGCCGAGTACGGCCATTTCGGTAATCGAGAACGCGAGACGGGCGATCGGTGAGTCGGTTCCGGCACCAGCCTGCTCCAGGATGGAACTGTTCCCGTAGACCGACGAGAACTGTTGGAACGCTTGACCTGTGATGAGCCAACTGGCAAACGACCACAAGGCGAAGGCAAGGAATCCCGGCATCAGCACTACGGCACCGTCGAGGGCTGCTGCCCAGAGCCGCAAGCCAGGCCCCGCGCCCTCGCCGCGCTCCTCAGCAGTCGGGCGGAAACGAAGCCAACTCACCACGGTCACCAGCACCACCGCGACGAACAGCGGGGCCAATGCGTCGTATCTGGTGAGGTACGCCAGAGCGAACGCGAGGCCGGCACCGATGAGGTCGTGTACGTCGTCGCTTCGCATCCACCGAATCAATCGACGCGTCGCCCACAGAACGAAGAAGAGGAACGGAGCTTCGCTCATTCCGCTCGCCGCGTACATGACGATCATCGGGTTGACAGCGAACAGCACGGTCAGGACGACGGTGACCCATCGCGCACACCCACGGTCGCGGCTGATCCCACGTACCTGAATCACAGCACCAGCCATGAAGGCCGCGGACATCACGACCGCAGTGATGTTCCACCGCAGCAGATCCGGCCACCAATGACCCATCAGGCCCATCGGAATCTGGACTGCCGCCGTCAACGGGGTGAACACGAACCCGATCGCCGCGAAGTGCGGATCACGGCTGAGCAGCATCGCCGACACCGCGGCGACGCGGCTCAGCGAATCGGTGAAGATGAACCCGATACCCGCGTTCATCCACACGCCCAACGCGGTGTAGATCGCGAAGAGCGCGACGAACATCCGCCATGGCTTGCGGCCCGGTAGATCGTGGACCGCGACGGACAGGGCCGGGCGATCGGTGACGGTCACTGTCCGCGACGCCGAGCCACGAGCACACCACCGACGGCAACAGCGATCAGAACCACGGTCCCGAATCCGATCCAGCCGATCGTGACCGCGCTCAGTCCGGTCTCCTCTTCGGCCGAGGTCGCGGTGCCCAACGGGGCGACGTTGACTCCGACATCGAAAGGCTCACCTCCCCGAGGCGCGACCAGGAGATCGCCGGTCAGTTCTGCGAACCGGTCCTTCCCACTTTCCAACCAGTTGAGCAGACCGTCGGCATCGGCCGCATCACCCTCAGAGGTCAGCGCCACCACTTCGTTGTGCGAACCCGAAACCACCTGCAAGGCACCGTATTGTCCACCGAATTCCAGACCCTGCAAGCGCAGGAGCCCTTGATCTGCTGTGTCCATGGGTAGAGCCACCGGAGTGGGAAGCTTCCCGTCCGCCGCGATCAACAACGCCGGCAGCGAACTGGTCGCCGCGTCGCCGAACGGGAGCACACGCGGTTGCAGCGGCAGATAGCTCAACCGCTGCATCGCCACAACGAGGCGCTGCGCGCGAACGAGATCTGCGAAATCACCGTGACTCAAACCGACATCGAGTGTGGGCAGCATCGACTGCGGTAATGCCTGGAATCCTCCAGGCGTCGGCGGGAATCCGGTAGTGGACGTGATGGTGCTTGCCGGATCGACAGTGAGCGAAGACGGGCTACTGGTGCCGCATTGGAAGTCGCCGGTCACATCCATCGAGACTTCGAAGGTCAGGTCGCGACGCAGGAGTTCGTTCGGAACATCGACGCCGATGTCGAAGCGCCCTGTCTCGTTCACCGTCTGCGAAGCAAGCCGTGAGTCCCCCAGCGAAATCGACAGTTCTCCGTTGCGTGAATTCGGCAGCGGTACATAGGAACCGATCATTCGGATCGACACGTCCTTCATCGGACGCCCCAGTTGCGACTGGCTGAACGGGACGTCGACCTCGATGTGATTGAGACCGGAAGCCGTCAACGTTCCGAGCTTCAGCTCACCGACGGTGATGGCGTCCTGGGAAATCTGGGCAACTGTGTTGTCCGGTGACGCGAGCGCCCTGCTCGCCGCCCAGTAGCCGTCGAAGTTCGCCGCCAACAGACTGACCTGAGGAACGAGGGTCTTGTCGTCCCCTGAAATTCGCAGCACTGGTGCACCATTCGGAGCAGCCGCGAGATCGATGCCGGCGTCCCCACTGTTGCCGAGTACTACAGCTCTCTCGAACAGTCCCGGCTCAGCGGACGGCAGACTCTGGCCGTTCGGCAGTTGTTCCACCACCACGGCGTCAGGCTGACTTCCGTACTTGTTGACAATCGCTGCACTCAGCTGCAGAGCCGCACTCTGCTGTGACCGTGACGAACCATCCGTGACGTAGATGGTTGCCTTCCTCAAAATCGGCGGAAAGAAGGTTGCAACAGTCGTGGGCTGCTGCTCGGCACCGTCGTAGGCGACAAAGGCATCCCGGAGCGCAAGGGGCTGGTATCTCGTTCGGTCGTAGCAGCGGTCGTCGACGGGAACGAGGTGAGCGATCATCGACACGGTCACGCTCCGGTCGACCACTTCGAGACCTTGCAACGGAACCGAAATCGGTAGGCCGGTTCCGGCCTGCCCGGCGTCGAAGTCGACGCGGCTCACCAATCTGCCGTCCGCAGTCACTTCGAGCCAACCCCTACTGAAGTCGGTCGGGGCGGTCAGGATTCCGGTCACGGCTGTTGCGGTGAGTCCGTCCGGCACCGGCACGGTCACCAAGACGGGTGCGTCATCGGAGGAGAACACGATGTCTGTTCCTCGTCCGAGTTCGGTGAAGGAGATCGGAGTTGTGGCTGCGGCGGCCACCGAAGTATCTGCGTCGTCCTCGAAATCCTGGGCGGAGGCGACACTGCCGAGCGGAAGCAACAAAGTGACCGCGACAGCCACCGGCATTGCCAGCGCGCGCGTCAGCCAGGTTCGAGAGTGGCCCATCAGCGTGTCTCCTCGACATTTCTTGTTTCCGCGCAATCACCAAACACAAATCACGAGTAGCAATCTCGCCAGTTCGCGACGGTCGCAGGTCCGATCGCACCGTTACGGACAAACAAACCATAACGACCAATTTATGCGTTTGGCTAATTATCCCGGCGGGCGAGACTTTTGTTACGGCATGTCACATGATTAGCAATCACCACCACCGGGAAGTCGAAAGACGCCACTGAAAAGCCCGTCAATACGCCTGAACGTCCGTCCAGTCCGGGCGCTTCACGGGCGGAGAATTCTCAGATAAAGGAAGCTGTGACGATCAATTCGATCATCCCCGCCGGCAAGAGTGCGATCGGAAAGCTAGTCGGTGCGCCGTTCCACTTCGCATCATCGCTGCGCATGGCCAGGGTTTTTCACCCTCACGGGATCGAACTGAAGGGAACATTGAAGCCGGCCACCCCATGGTGGCCGGTATCGGAGTCGTCGACGATTACCGTCACCGCTCGAATGTCGAAAGCCCTCGGAACACCCGGAGACCTACCCGACGTACTCGGCCTGGCGCTTCGGTTGCACGATGTCGGCGCAGATGAAAACCCGTGGGACATTCTTCTCGCAACATCAGGACTTTCTACCTTCTCGAAAATGTTTCCAGCTCCGGCTTTCTCGTGGAACGGCGCGAGATACAGCACACTGGTTCCTTACTCACGCGCGGGCGGTGCCGCGGCGTGGCTGATCGTGACACCGCGCGGTGTCCATCCGGCCGGCACTTCTTTGTCTGCATTGAAAGCTGCGGTCGATCATTCCCCGCTGCACTTCTCCGTGTACCTCGCGAGAATTCAACTTCAGTTGATACCGATCGGGCATCTCTGTCTCGACGAGGTCGAGGACCACCCGGATTGCCTCCAGCCGTCCTTCGATCCGATTCTGAACAGGCCGGCCCACATGCGCATGCTTCCGGAGTGGCTCGCAGAAACGCGCAAGTTCGCGTATCGCGGTAGCCGCAACGGCCGAGGAGACACACAAAAGCGCGGTTGACCGGACTTGCCGATCAACCGCGCCGAAGCTCACTCAGCTTGTGAACTTGTCCTTGATATCCGAGACCTTGTCACTGACAGTGTCTCCGGCCTTCTTGACCTTCGCCTCGCCCTGATCGGCAACACCCTCGGCAGCCAGATCATCGTTGCCCGTGGCGTTTCCGAACTTTTCCTTCGCTTCGCCGATGAGATCCTCAGCGCGGTGCTTTGCCTTGTCGATGAAGTCAGACATGTATTTCTCCTTCTTGAATTCGGTGTGGATTCGGTCGTGCGTTCGGCCGTGGGATTCGGCCGTGGATTCAGTCGAACTCGAACTGCGTGGACAAATGTGTCAGCGTTTTCCGGTGACTGCCTTGACCAGGAACAGCAAGATGACAGCGCCGAGGAGGCAAGTGAGGAAGCTGAAGATCCAGCCCGCGCCCTCGACATCGACGCCGAAGACTCGAAGCAGGAAACCACCGATCAGGCCGCCGATCACACCGACAACGATGTTGAGGAAGATCCCCTGCTGCGCATCGGTTTTCATGATCTTGCTGCCGATCCAACCCGCTAGTCCACCGATGATGATCCAGGCGATGATTCCGAGTGAGAGCATTGTGACTCCTTGAGGTAAGGGACGGCGCAATGAGAGACTGCCGGTGAAGGGAGAGTTCCGAGCGATCGGCCCGCGCAACTAGACCGTGATCGCGGGTTGTGTTTGCACACAACCGGACTCTCCGCCGCACGACGCGGGGGATCGTGCACTCAGTAGCAGCCACATTGTCTGCTTACCTTTCTATCAGGTGTTCACGACAGAACCAAAATGACTGGCGATTCACCACATACGAGAAACGACACTCACCGACGCGCACATGATCAGCGTCACTACGATCGCGATCGCCATCGAGGTCACGGTCGCAAGGAGCAACGTGACACACAGTGCCACAGCAACATCCATGACTCTGTGCACGATCGGGAGGTCTACCAATACCCGGTCACCGGGAGGCTCAAACCTCGATTGATCAGAGAGTTCTCGGCTCATCGCGTTTCGCGCTTTCCACGGCGATGTGAGTTCTGGTCGCGACGGATGGATCACCGACCACCGCAGCGACTTGATCCCCCGTGTCGGTGACGCGAGAAATCAGCTCGGACAACGTTTCCGATCCGGATACGACGCTACGTCTCAATGTCACTCGCAAATCGATCGTGCGAACTCCACGATCGAGCAACGCTTTTCCTCGGACACGCGACACTTCGTCGAAGTCCTCCAGTGATGCGCTCGCCCCTTCCGCCACCGCACCCAGATCCGCGGTGGTGGAATTGTGTGAGTTCGACCCATGGACGGCGATCTCCTTCACCCGACGCAGCGGCACATGCGCGATCAACCACCGCAACGCGAGGAGGACTAGCAGTACTCCCCCAGCTCCGACAGCCCATGGCCACCACGAGTGATCGACAAGATCTTCAGCCCACGGGATCTCGATACGCGCCGGGAAATCCTTGATCACGTCGCGATTCCACAGGATCGCTGCAACTCCCACCGCTATCGCGAGCATCCCCACGACGCATGTCGCCACGCGATCCATCGCCGTCGCCGTCCGAGTCATGACAGCGATCCCGTCTGGATACGAACCTTGATTCGCGGCGATGGTGACAGCGACCCGGCCAAGTCCCCCAGCACCGCACGGATTTCCGATTCAGCGGTGGCGGCTCCATCGGGCGTGACCGAGGCCTTCACTTCCAGCTTGCGCCGGGTCGCGTGTGACGAAGCGGATCGAACCTGGGCCAGTGACTCGACGCGAACAGACGCTATCGCCGCTACATCGGCGGGATCGATCCACGTATTCGCGACTCCGACCAAGGCATTGGCAGTCTTTCGTCGCGGTTTGAGTCCGAGGATGACGAACCACAGGCCGAGAACGACGGCTGCGATCCCCGCCGGCAACATCCAACCCTGGTACGCGAGCCCGTCCACATATGCGGCAGCACTTGGTATCCACTGCGACCCGGTGATCACGCCGGTATCCACCAGCGCGTCGCGGACGCCGACCACGCCGAGCGCAAGTAGCGCCGCGGCGATGAGGAATCCCGTGACGGCCGATCCGGGCGCCGCAAGGGGAACAGGAGCAGCAGCCCTCGAGGCAGTGGGTGGTGCGACCTTGTCGGCGGTCATCGCACTTTCCTTCCCGCGTCACGCGTGGTCGATGCCGGGAGAACGCTCACGATCGCCACGTCCACGCCGTCTACGTCCAGGCCCGATACAGACTGCAACTGGGTTGTCACGTTCTCTCGCACCGCGGTACCGATGACCGACAAGGATCCGGGCCACTCGATCGCGATGTCCACCTTGGCCCGTACCCGCTTGCCGGATACCAGCACTCGCGCCCTCGGCAGTTCACGCCCGGTCAGTTTGTCCATGCCGCCGGCGTGATGACGCACCCCCGGGGTCCCGCGCGTCGCCTCGAGAACCAACTTCTGCGCGACTCTGTCTCGAATCGTCAGCGTTCCACGATCGCCCGGCTCGGCAAGCACAGACGACTCCGGTCGAGCTGTCTCAGCCACGTCCGCGACCCTTCAGCATCACACCGAGATCGAACTCGCCGTCACGCTGACCACCGACGAGGTATCCGATCACACCGAGAACCAGAGCGATGAGGAATCCGGTGAAACCGCCTGCAGCAGCTGCGACTCCGAGAAGTAGTCCTGCCAGTAGGCCGACAGTCGAGGTGGTCATGTGAATCCTCCGTTGTGGATGATGTTCGTTGGTGCCTGTCAGATCTCGGTGTAGGTCTTGGCACCCGGAAACCGAGCGCGCAAACGCGTGTACTGGGCCCGAACGGGTTTGGCTATCTGTCGCATCGTGCCGCGCAGCGACGTGCGCACAACCACACCGATCGGGGATGCGAAGTCCCGGTCGACGCGTTCGAGCGCTCGATTGAGCGCGTCAGCAGATCCACCCACGTCGGGGTGGTAGTTCCTGATCGCCTCTCGGCGTGCGGATCGTCGATCAGGAACTGAACCCCGAGAGTGCTCAGGCATCGCGTCCACGACCGACTACGTCTTCCACTGTCACGTTCACGGGGCCTGTAACGAGTCCTGAAACCGCTTGGCGGATACGTAAAGCCGTGTCTCGAACGGCGGCGTCGGCGAAGATGCACACATGGATGTCTGTCGACGACTCCGTCACCCGCACGCCGACGACGCGGCGACCGGGGAGGTACGTGCCAACCTCGCCGAACATTCCGGCATGAAGCGAGGCGACCCCAGGTATCCCCGTCACAGCCGCCGCGATGGTGTCGGCGATTTCGGAACTCACTGCACCCGTGCAGTCTTGGGCTCGCCGGTTTCGTCGTCACTGCCCTCGTCGAGGTGAACGTCGTGAACCGTGATGTTCACCTCGGTCACTTCGAGACCCGTCATCCGTTCGAGCGCCGCAATGACGTTGCGGCGAATGCCGGTGGCCAGATCGGCGAGCGATACGCCGTACTCGGCCACGATGTCGATGTCGACCGCTGCCTGCTTTTCGCCGACCTCGACCGATACTCCCTGGGAGTGGTTGACACTCGCGCCGGGGATCCGCTCGCGCAGTGCCCCGACAACCCGCGACGCTCCGCCGCCGACGTCGTACACGCCGCTCACCTCTCGCGTGGCGATGCCGGCAATCTTCGAGACAACGGTGTCGGCGATCGACGTCTTTCCTTGCGAACTCACGAGAGCCGAGTCGTTCGATGATGCAACATCCTTCGTAGATGCTGTCGCAACCTGCGTGCTGACCATTGTCATCTCCTCCTGTTGATCGATCTACCTGTGTAGTCGTCACTCGAAGGCAAAACCGAATGCCCCAGTCAGGTGACGTGCATCACTGACACTTGTTAGTTACTGTCCGTAACATTCAACGCCCCGGCCGGGCGAACAATCTTCGAACGCAGCCGAGTTTTCCGCATTTCCGCGAGAGGAGCGACTGTGGCGTTACCGCATACACAGGGGCTCACCGAAGCACCTGACGGTTTGGACACCGCGACAGTGAACGCTGCGATACTCGGCGACCGAGAAGCATTCGAGTCACTGGTGCACTACTACGGACCTGCACTTCACCGCTATGCGCGTCGCATGCTCGCAGACGAAGGTGACATTCTCGAGGTAGTCCAGGACACCTTCGTGGCCGCCTGGCGTCGACTCGATTCGTTTCGTGGCGAATCGTCGATGCGAACATGGCTTTTCGCGATCTGTTCCCGAAAGATCGTGGACAGCTATCGAATCAAGAGAGCTCAACCGATCGACGACAGATTGCTCGATCCTCTCGTGCCGTCTCCCGAGGCCGGCCCGTTCGACACGACCTCGAACTCCGCGTTCCTCGAGGCACTGGAAGAAGCGTTGGGTGAACTGCCTTATCGCCAGCGTGCGGCATGGACGCTGCGAGAGGTGGAGATGCTCACGTTCGTTCAAATCGGCAAGATTCTAAGACTCACCCCGGATGCGGTGCGCGGGCATCACCATCGTGCACGGGCTAACCTGAGTGAACGAATGACGAGGTGGCGATGACTGAATCACGAACCGACGCATTGATGGCGCACGCATCCGACGTCCTGCGGAACGCTCCCGAGCCGGGCTGGGATCGAATCAGCGACAAGGTGATCCGGGCGCTACGGTCGACCTCGGCGTCCGGTTGGCCGCTCGACGCACACGCGTCGGAAGGTCCACGTCTAGGCACGGTGTCGGTGAGCGATCACGTACTCCGCACCCACTTGGCCGCCGAGATACGTTCTCGGCACCACTGCTCGCCGAGCAGCATCGAGTTCTTCGTCGACGGCCACGAAATACGTTCACTACGTATCGAACTGGCAGCGCCATACGGAGTGGATCTGGCCGAACTGTCGGACCGGGTTCGATTCACCGTCGTCGATGTCGTTCACCTGATCCTCGGCGACACGGACCCACCGGTCTCTGCAGAGAGCATCCACGTCGCCGTAGTCGACATCGTCGATGATCTACCTGCCGAAGGGAACACCAAAAGCCACTCCGAACACTAGGTGTTTGTTCGGCAAGTGTTTGGGAACCCGGCACTCATGACCACTCCCCCACCACCGGATCCGGGCCCCGCCCCCGACCCGGGGCCGCCGACACCACCGGCGCCGACACCACCCGATCCGATGAATCCGCCGCCCGTGCCACCGACTCCGACGCCACCGAACCCGTACCCTCCGGATCCGATCCCGCAGATCTGACGTCGGCTGCCCCGAACTTCGGAGTTCAACCGCCGAGTTCGGCGATCATCTCGCTCAACGATTCTGCGGCGATACGTAGTTCACCTTCGTCGGGGTTGTCGGGTGAGGACGGTAGACGTTCGGCCAACTGCTCGCGAGTGACAAGCGAGATACCCTCGAGACCGAACCCTTCTTCATCGGGGACGTAGATCTCGATCTCGCCCCCGACCGCTACCAGTTCCGAATGGGGGCCACTGCCCAGCAGTGCACGCAGGTGTTCGGTCGTCACGGTCATATGGTTCACGTGAAATCTCCTGCTTCGGTGACAGCTGACTTTGCCGGTATGGACTCGACGTGACGTACTGGCTCGACGTGACGCACTACTCCCTACTGAGTACCCCTCGCGGGTGAGCAGGAAACGACAAGTACATGAACAACGACTTCCCGAAGGAAACGCACACCATGAGTGAACAGAATTCCACCGACCGCACGGATCAGACGGACGAGCCGCAGACCACCGGCACCGACCACGGTCCGGGAACCGGCTCCGACACCGCACCCAAGGACGTTCAGACCGATCCGTCGGGCGAACGTACGTGGGCCGACGAGGGCGGAGCCTCGAGCACCGGCCCGGCGACTGACACCGACTGATCCCGGAAGGTCTGAACCATCGGGACCAAGGTCCCGTGGGCCGACGCTCACGGGACCTTGAAATCCGTACGGATCTAACGCTTTTCACCTGGGTTTTCGCGATGCGGTAAGGTAGGCACTCAGCACGGTTGAGTACCCAGCCGTTGAAGACGAGCACGGTTCGTGCGTTGCTTCCCGTGCCGTTTCCCGGTTTCGAACGAAACCGTTTCGAACCAGACCGTTCGAACGAACCGTTTCGAGCAATCCGTCAGGAGTTTCGATGAACGAGTTTTCGAGAACTACAGATGAGCGTACGGACAGTCCCCCCATCTTCACGACGACCTGTGCCGAAAACATTCAGTCGCTCGTGGTCAGCGGCGAGATCGACGTCCGGTCCCGAGCTGATTTCGCTGCCTGCGTCGACGACCTGATCGGTGAGCGACACCCGTTCGTACTCGACTGCTCGGACGTCCAGTTCATCTCCGTCGGAGGTCTTTCCATCATCGAGACTCTGTCGGCCAAGGCACGGAGGCTCGGCGTGCCGTGGACGCTCGTCGCAGCGCACCCTGTCAGGCGTCCGCTGTCTCTTCTGAAGATGGACACCGACATCGTGTACACCGACTCGACAGCCGATGCAGTCGCGTACCTGTCCTCGACCTCCGTCCTGGACGAGACCCTGGCGGAGCCGATGTCGGCGTGAGTACCGATCTCGAAAAGCTCTCCGAATTCGTCGTCGTCGCAAACCGACTGCCGGTCGATCTCGAAACCGACGAAGACGGAAGCAAGAACTGGAAGCGAAGTCCGGGTGGGCTCGTCACTGCGCTCGAACCCATCCTCCGACAGCGGGATGGCGCCTGGGTCGGCTGGCCGGGGGTCGCGGACGAGAAGGTCGATCCGATAGTGGTTGACGGCCTTCGTCTGTTTCCCGTCGAGCTGACCTCTCAGGACCTCGCCGAGTACTACGAGGGGTTCTCCAACGACACGTTGTGGCCGCTCTACCACGACGTTCTGGTGGCTCCGACGTTCGAGCGGTCGTGGTGGCACACCTACGTCGCAGTCAACCAGCGGTTCGCCGAGGAAACCGCGCGTTGCGCCGCGGACGGAGCGACTGTCTGGGTGCAGGACTATCAGTTGCAACTTGTGCCGGCGATGCTGCGCGAGCTGCGGCCAGATCTGACGATCGGGTTTTTTCTTCATATCCCGTTCCCTCCGGTCGAGCTCTTCATGCAGCTTCCGTGGCGCAAGGAGATCGTCAGGGGAATGCTGGGCGCCGATCTGATCGGCTTCCACTTACCTGGTGGCGCAAACAATTTCCTGTTCTTGGCCCGCAAACTTCTCGGCCTCAAGACGACGACCGCGGGCGTCGGTGTTCGAAGTGCGCTCGGGCATGTGGATTTCGATTCTCGCGTCGTCAAGGTGGGCGCCTTTCCCATCTCCGTCGATTCTGCCGAACTCGAGCGCCAGTCGAAAAGCGATTCGGTCCTGCGTCGCGCGCGCGAGTTGAAGGAAGAGCTGGGAAATCCCGAGAAAATCTTGCTGGGAGTCGACCGGCTGGACTACACCAAGGGTATCGACCTGCGGCTTCAAGCCTTGAAGGAACTCCTCGACGAGGATCGTCTGGATCCGGAGAAGTACACGATGGTGCAGCTCGCGACGCCCAGTCGTGAACGCGTGCAGCACTATATCGACCTGCGTAGCGTCATCGAAGAGCAGGTGGGCCGCATCAACGGTGACCACAGTCAGATCGGCCGCCCCGTCGTTCACTACCTGTATCAGCCGGTCGACCGTGAAGAACTGATCGCACTGTTCGTCGCTGCCGACGTCATGCTCGTGACGCCGATGCGCGACGGGATGAATCTGGTGGCCAAGGAGTACGTGGCCTGTCGTGGCGACCTCGGAGGTGCTCTCGTTCTCAGCGAGTTCACCGGTGCCGCAATGGAATTACGACAGTCATACCTGGTCAACCCGCACGATTTGGACGGCGTGAAGAATACGATCCTGACCGCGGTTCATCAGGATCCGAAGGAAGGCCGTCGCCGTATGGCTGCGCTGCATCGACAGGTCATGACACACGATGTGCATCAGTGGGCCGAGTCGTTCCTGACTGCGCTTGCCCCACCCGGACCGCTTCCGGACGATCAGTTCGTCACGGAGCGTGAGTCGAACTTTGCGCGCAACAACTGACCCTCACGGGCTTGCGTCAGTGCGCTCGGAGACTCGAGCTAGGATTGGTTTCAGTTCATCGTCAAGCAGCGGCTGCGAACTGATCTCCTCGACATAGCCGTGCAATGCTGCATCGGCCCAGAAAGACAGGCCGACCATGCCCCTCACGATGAAGTACTCCGAAACCTACAACGACGCTCTCACTGCGCTCGCTGCCGCTACTCATCGGCCGGCCAACGTGGTGAACCTGTTCGGCGAGTACGCCATTCGTGTTGACCTCGAATACAACCGGTTCCTTCTGGCGACCAATACCGCGGCTGGACTCTCCGATCGACCCGACAACGGAGAATCATGGCTGGTGCGGTTCTTCCAATCCGAGAACACCGACACTCCGGATCGCCTCCTCGCGGAGGCGTCGCATCAATGGTTGGTCGATGCGTTGGACGCCGCGCTCGAACAGATCGCAGCGGCAGGGAACAAAATCTCCGCCGACGCGGACTTCGGCGACCCTACCCGCACCGAAACTCCATCCTGAACGGCATCGTCTCGAGCAGCACCACTAGTCCCCCTCGGCGGTCAACTGGCTGATTCGAGCCGCTAAGACTGCATTCTCGGCCTCGAGGGACAGAATCAGACGAATACCGACGAGATTGACTCCGTCGTCGATCAGCGCGGTGATTCGTCCGAGCGTGTCCAGGTCGGCCTCGCTGTACCGGCGCGTACCGCCATCGGTGCGGGTTGGTGTGAGCAAGCCCCTTCGCTCGTAAAGGCGCAGCGTCTGAGGTCCTACCCCGGACAGTTCAGACATCACTGAGATCCCGTACACGCCGCGCAGCGCCCGGGTCTGGGATTCCGACGTCACTGGAACCTCCTAGTTCGGTGTCGGCTGTCTCAATCGGCGTCACCCGACCTTAGCACCATCACGCAGTGAATCTGACGCCCAGGACATAGATTCAAGCGTGTCCAGGACCACTGACAACAAGAATCGTCGAGCAGAAAAGGCGTGAAATGGCAGATCAAAGCCGATTTCGACAAGATTGCACAATGCGCTTTCCTTCGCCCGCGAATCGAAGTAGCCTTGCCAATTATCTACATCGGCTGATATAGATTTTGTAGCACCTGAAAGCGCCATAACTGGAGCTCGAAGGCGCAGAACACCCAGACGTCGGAGTCGGTGGTTCAGCCGACTCCCTCACGGCACACTCTTCACCGGGAGCAAGATGACGACGATCGACATCCCGCCCACACAGGGCGAGAGCACCACCGGCATCGGAATCACTGTCGCAAGTGCGACTTTGACAACCGAAGAGGTCAAGCGCCGAATCGCGATGATGTACGGCGACCCGGTGACAGAGGAGCCAGTAGCACTCGCGCACTGAACCTGACCGACACGCGATCCGATTGACGATGGCGCGAGACCGCCCCACTGGAGGGCGATCCCCATCAAGACGAGAGGAAAACATATGTCCGAGTTCACCGTACCGGGACTGAGCAGCGCAGACGGTTCGTCCGTCGCCGATATTCTGCAGGAACGCCTCAGCGCCTACAACGATCTTCACCTCACGCTCAAGCACGTTCACTGGAACGTCGTGGGCCCCAACTTCATCGGCGTGCACGAGATGATCGACCCCCAGGTGGAGTTGGTTCGCGGCTACGCCGACGATGTGGCCGAACGTATCGCGGCACTGGGTAACTCGCCCAAGGGCACCGCGGGAGCAATCGAGCGCGATCGAACGTGGGACGACTACTCCGTCGGCCGCGACGACGCTCGTGCGCACCTCGCTGCGCTCGACCTCGTCTACACCGGGATCATCACCGACAGTCGCACCGCAATCGACAGCGTCGGCAAGATCGATCCGATCACCGAGGACATGTTGATCGGCCAGACGGCGCAGTTGGAAAAGTTCCAGTGGTTCGTTCGTGCTCACCTCGAGAACTCGGGTGGCAGCCTCGTACACGAAGGCGCGTCCACCGAGCAGGATGCCGCAAATGAGGCGCGTCAGAACTGACGCACCGTCCGCGGTTTCGGCCGATCGGGGGTCGGCCGAAATCGCACTCCCCACAACAGGAAAGGGCAAGAGCATGTCTGCGGACTCGCGCGGCACGTCGACACAAACACGTCGCGAGTATCAGATGTTCGTGTTGCAGCAGCGTTTGTTGTTCGGATCGATCTTGGCAGGCACCGCCCTTGGAGTTCTCGCGATCACCTACTTCTGAAATATCAGGGGCCGCAACCGTCGAAGACAGGACAGAAACGACACAATCATGAGTTCGAGCACTCTCCGCTCGATCGTTCGTAGCGATCGATTTGCGGCAAGCAGTTCTTCTCTTCTGCTCGTGGACAGCGATTTTCGTATCCAGGGCGCAAACGACGAATACCTTGCCGTATCCGGTCGCAGCCTCGATCAATTGCACCGAGTGGAAGTGTTCGAAGCCTTCCCCGACAATCCCGACGACTCGTTTGCCGATGGAATCTTCTCGTTGACAGCGTCATTCGAGCGCACGATGCGGTCCCGAACTCGGGACACACTGCCGACTCAGCGTTACGACGTGCGCGACGAGCGCGGGAGCGGGATGTTTGTCACCCGCTATTGGAATACGGTGAATTCCGCCGTCACCGATGATGACGGCAGGGTCATCGGTGTGCTTCATCGTGTATACGAGGTTCAACGACCGCTGGCTCAGCAGTCCAGTTCGGCGTCAGACGTCCTCACCCGCCTTCGCGCGGAAAATGACGAACTGAGAAGAGCTTTGGATTCTCGGCCCTTGATCGAGCAGGCCAAGGGATTACTGATGGCCGAGCGTGAGTGCTCGGCCGACCAAGCCTTCGACTTTCTGGTCCAGATGTCGCAGGAATGGAACGTCAAGGTGCGCGACATCGCCGGTGGTCTTGTCGCCGCAGCAGAACGACGTGCCGTGGATCGAAAGAATTCCTGACGACCGGGATTCAAAAGTTGTACGGCTGGGTAATGACCGACCAGAGGTACCCCCGAAATCTTCCCCCTCGAGGGAGGAGCCTCGAAGGTCCCGCCGGTTCAGGCCGGCGGGACCGAGCTTTGCCTTAACACCCGACCTGGATCCGCGATCCGAGTCGAGTTCGTCACGCAGCGAAGGGAACGTCCATGTTCATGCGCTCCTACACATCTCCCAGGCCCCTTGCCGACGAGTGGGATTGGCAACTGTCCGGCACCTGCCGCGACACCGACCCCGCTCTGTTCTACGACGATACGAACGAGCGCGGCTCCAGGCGAGCGAAGCGCGAGAGTTCGGCGAAGCTGGTGTGCGCCAGATGCCCTGTCGTGCAGAGATGCCTGGTGCACGCCATCCAGACCGGGGAACCCCACGGTATCTGGGGCGGCATGACGGCGACCGAGCGAGAATCGCTGCGCAAAGCTCGAACTGAACCACTGATCAGTGCCGCGACGAGCTCACGAGAGTAGGTAGGAACCTCAGGGCCTGGCCTCGTGGTGCCGCAAACCGTGCGTGCGGCGTCGCTCCTTCATCTCGGCTTCGAAGAGGTGCGGCACTCCGCCTGCCAGCTTGTCGCGCACCACTTTCTCGCATCCACGAAAAAACGACCAGTAGTTCTCGTCGAACTCTTCGACCAACTGGAAAGTCCAGCGCCCCTCGACCACGTTCCGGCCGATCAACTCGCCCTCGACCTGATCGGCCAGGTCGTCGTTGCCGCTGGATCGCAGTAGCTCGACGACCTCGTCGAGCATCAGATCGGCATGCCCTATCAGCTGATGGAAGTCGTACAGAGCACCGCGTGCCCGTTCCACCGTTTCAAGGGCGTTCGACAGCACTCCTGCCGCCTTCACCTCGTCATCAGTGACACCTTCCGGTCGTATGTGTACGGGGATCTGTCTGTCCGAATGGGTGTCCATGAAGCGGCTGTACCCGAACGACGCGAAAATGAAAGATGAGGATTCGGTACGTCCGCACCACAGGTGATGTGTCTCACAATTCATCCTCTAGTTCGGGTAAAGAGGGTTAGTTCGCCGGGCGAAGGGTAATCCAAGGCCATGAATACTTCCGGGGTAGAGATGGCTGGCACGCACGGCCGGTACCGGTCCTTGCCTCGGTCCGCCGGAATCACGCCACATCTACCTACAGGAAGCCCCTTGATCCCTCTGTCGAGTCCGACCGAAACCGAACTAACTCACGACTCCATCGCCTCGCTCCGCGTCCGCGCGTCGTACTCTCAACTTCCCACTCTGCGCGGAATCACCCGAACGGTTGCCAACAACACCGGACTCGATGTCGACGGAACAGCCGATCTTGCTCTGGCGATGGACGAAGTCGCGAGCATCCTCATCGGCCACGCGATACCGTCCAGCGACCTGACCTGCCGATTCGACACCGTCGGCCGCACACTTCGGACCGTCGTGTCCGTGATCGCGCACTCCGAGATACCCGACAAGTCGCACAGCTTCGGATGGTTCGTTCTCGAAGCGCTGGTCGATTCCGTCCGCTTGGAACAGTCGGAAATCGACGCGGACGGTCACATCACCCTGACGATGACGCTTGAAAAGGGCTTGCCCCAGGAGCGTGCGTGACCGCTGTCCCACCGGACAAGAAGGACCAGTACGAAACAGCTGTCGAACTGTTCGTCTCGATGGCCTCCCTTCCGCCGAATGATCCCAGCCGAGAAAAGATCACCACCTCGATCATCGAACTGTGCCTACCCCTGGCCACACACGTCGCTCGCCGGTACCAGGGGCGTGGCCAGCCTTTCGAGGACTTGGAGCAAGTTGCTCGCGTCGGGCTCATACAGGCCGTGCAGCGATTCGACGTCGACAAAGGATCGGATTTCCTGTCGTTCGCCGTCCCGACCGTCATGGGTGAGGTACGCAAGCATTTTCGCGATCACGGCTGGTCCGTGCGAGTGCCTCGTAGCCTTCAGGAACGGCACCTTGCCCTCAACCGGGCGCTCACGACTTTGTCCCAGACGCTCGGCCGTGCACCGACAGTCGCGGAACTCGCCAAGGAACTCGACATCGAACCGGACGAGGTCGAACAAGGTTTGACCGCCGGTAATTCGTACCGAACCACACCGCTCGACACCGCTTCCGCCGGCGACGGGAGTGGTCTGACTCTGATAGACACTTTGGGACAGTACGACGAAGCGATCAGTCGGATCGACAATCACGAAACCCTGCGGCCCGCGCTCCTGGCACTACCGGAGCGCGAGCGCACGATCGTCGTTCTCAGATTCTTCGGCCATCTCACCCAATCCCAGATTGCCGAAAAGGTCGGCATCTCTCAGATGCATGTATCCAGAATCCTCACTCAGTCACTGAAGCAGCTACGCACCGAGATGGGTGAAATCTTCTGAAGGTACGTCTCGAGGATCAGATGTATTCCTGTGCAAGACGTTCCAGCTCGTCTCGATCGATGAGACCGGGCTGGCCGATGTCGAGGGCCTCGAGATACTTGTTGGCGAGGCGGTAATCGTGCCCCCACCGGCCGTGCTCGCCGTCCTGCTCGGTGCGCTGCACACTGGAACCGGGCGGAACCTCGTCCCGCAAACCGTTGGTCTCCGCGCCGATCAGTGTGTCGAGCTTGGTCGAGATGGCCGTGAGTGCATCGCGGTCGTTCATCTGATTCCCTTCGTCCGGTGACGCTGATCTTCCACCATACCGAAGCGTCGAGCCAAAAACATTGCACCGCTTAATATTCGACCTCTCACCTGGACCGATTCACGCCCTCGAGCTACACTGAACGGTACCGAGGTTGAGAATACAGCCGGGGTTGAAGCCACTGGCGCTCGGTTCGCATCAAGGCTCTGGATCAGGTGAGTATTTCCTGCGCACATCTGTACTGTTCATTTCCATTGAGCTCTAAAGCTTTCCACGCCTGGACGCATTCACTTTCCGCGCCGCCAGATCGGTCGTCAGCCTTTCGATGAAAGCACACAGACCGGATCTGCCATGAATCTGAATGAACTCGACCACACACCGATCGATTCCATCGATCCCTCAACACAATTGGGGCCGATCGTGGAAACGCATGGTTTCGCGGCCTGGCGGATAGCGCCCTCGACAGTCCTGATCCGGGTCGACGTCGACCTCGACAAACTCTCCGCCCCAGAACTACGAGAACTTCTCAACTCGTACGCTGCGGAGTGGCCTCGCGTCATTCTGGACTTGTCCAACTCACTGTTCGTCGGTGCGGTCTGCCTCGAACTGTTCGCCGAGCTGAACTCCCGTTCGCGAGCCAACGACTTCCAGTGGGCCGCGATCGGGTCACACCCGCTTCGACGCTTGCTTCGCGCGGCGCGGGCGGAAGAGGAATTCCCGGTCACCAACTCTGTCGAGGGAGCAATGCGCGCGCTCGACGAAGCAGAGAAGTCACTCGAAGCCTCCTGACGCCACGGCTGCCCCGGCGTCGAGCGCCAGGCGCTCGCAGCGACTAAGGTTCGTCGGGCTGTCCGACGAGCTGAGAGAGACCGAGAATGACAATCGCCAAGCGCCTCGATGCCTTGCAACAGAAGCATCCGGCCCTGGGGTTCCCGATAGCGGTCCTCTACAAGTTCCTCGACGATCAAGGTGTTTATCTAGCCGCGCTGATCGCTTACTACGGCTTCGTCTCGCTCTTTCCTCTTCTTCTGTTGCTCTCGACCATTCTCGGCTTCGTGCTGTCGGGCAACCCTGAGCTTCAGCAACAGATCTTGGACTCCGCGCTGCATCAGTTTCCGGTGATCGGTGACGACCTGGGCAATGCGCAACAGATCGGCGGCGGTGTCACGGGTCTGGTGATCGGAATCGTCGGTGGTCTCTACGGTGGCCTCGGTGTCGCTCTGGCTTGCCAGAACGCGATGAACACGGTGTGGTCGGTGCCCCGAAACATGCGACCGGATCCCATCCGCGGGCGTCTCCAAGGGCTACTACTTCTCGGCACGATCGGTCTCGCGATCTTGGGGACCACCGCTGTCTCCAACATCGGCGGTGCGCTTCATCTGGGCGGTTCGTTCAGCTTCCTGCTGACCCTTGCGGTAGTCGTCTTGAATGCGGGCATCTTCATCGTCGCTTTCCGGCTCACCTGCGCCCGCCCGCTCTCGGTAGCCGATGTGGCACCTGGAGCGATCGCCGCTGCTGTTCTCTGGCAAGCACTTCAGTCCTTCGGTGCCCTCTATGTGACCTCTGTGGTGCGGGGTGCCTCCACCACCAATGGCGTCTTTGCCATCGTTCTGGGTTTGTTGGCCTTCTTGTTCCTCGCTGCAGCCTCGATCGTCATGTGCGCGGAAATCAACGTCGTGCGAGTCGACAAACTCCATCCGCGGGCGTTGTTGGCTCCGTTCACCGACAACACCGAACTCATCGAAGGCGATCGGCGCACCTTCGCCGATCAAGCAAAAGCACAACGCGCGGTTCCCCACGAGAACATCCATGTGACGTTCGACGGGCACACCAAACCCGACGATTCGGACTGATCTCGACCCCGATCGAGTTGGGTATTTGGTCCCCTCCTCGGTATCGGGGTGGCATTCTGCGCCGCGAATCCAGATTTAACACAGGTGTTGTCATTTCGCGCTGCATCGAAGGGACGAATACATCACAGCAGGTAAACGCGCATAGTTGAACAATCACCTGCTTCCGACGTGGTCCCGGAACGGGACAAAGCCGTCAAATACTGCAACTCGCCATGCATCTAATTGGAGACAGAAAAAGAAGAGCATGGCAGGATCAGGTGTGAGACCGGACTCTCGATGGGAGGGCTCGGCTCGATGGATCCAGGAGAATTTGGTTATGGCTCAGGGCAGTGTCAAGTGGTTCAACGGTGAAAAGGGCTTCGGATTCATCGAGCAGGAAGGTGGCGGACCGGATGTGTTCGTTCACTACTCGGAGATCCAGGGCAGCGGCTACAAGTCCCTCGACGAGGGCCAGAAGGTCGAGTTCGAGATCGGACAGGGCCAGAAGGGCCCCCAGGCTCAGAATGTTCGCGCCATCTGAGTTCGATCCCAGTCTGACTTCAGACTGAAAAGGCTGGACGCTGCACCGCATGGTGCCGGCATCCAGCCTTTTCTTGGTTTCCGGGTCGTCTCGGTTCACGGGTCGGGCTTGTTCCGAATATTGGCACCGGTTACGTCGCTCGCGCCCGCTTCTTCTTGTGGGAGCTGTCGCAGAACGGTGCGATGCCGGTCCGCCCACATCGACACAATGCAACCGTAGAGCGCTTGTTCTCTATCGGAGTGCCGTCGTCACGGAGCAACTCGAAGTCACCACGCACCAGCAGCGGGCCGTCCGTGCAGGCGGTTATGGTGGTGTTGTTACCGGGAACACTCGGTGTTTCGGCAGATGACGATTCGGGAAACGCGGTCATATGTCCTCTTCAGTTCTCGATTCGGCCACTGGTGTGCCCACTTCCATGCCTGTTCCACAGGCCCGCGGCCCACTGAGCGCCACTCTCGTTTCCATTCTGCGCTCCTCGGCCGATCCGAGGGAGATTACGGCTGCCGCTGACGCGTACGAGGATGCACAGTCCACCGACCTCACCTACGACATTCTTCGTGACGACGACGCTCAGCTGACCCTGACGCTCCTCTACGAGCTTCATTTGCAGGGAATCGAGAACGTCTCGGACAAATGGGAGTGGAATCCGGACCTGCTCGCGGTGCGGTCTCGGCTCGAAGAGCGTTTCGAGTCCGCCATCGCGCAACTCGTGGGGACAGTCGAGTCGTCTGGCGACGTCGTGGCCGACCTCTGGTCGATGACCGCCCCCAGTGCAGGCCCAGGTCTTGCGTCCTTCATGGCGAAGGATGCAACGATCGATCAGTTCTCGGAGGTGCTGATTCACCGTTCGCTCAATCAGCTCCGCGAGGCGGATGTGCACACCCTCGGAATTTCGCGTCTCTCCGGTGCCGTCAAGGCCGCCCTCGTCGAAGTGCAGAGCGACGAGTACGGAGGCGGTCGCGCAGAGCGAATGCATTCGCGTCTTTTTGCCGACACCATGCGGGCTGTAGGTCTTTCGGACCGCTACGGCCACTACATCGATTCTGTTCCCGCGGTAACGTTGGCGTCGTTGAATGCTCTCTCGCTCTTCGGTTTTCATCGCCGCCATCTCGGAACGCTGGTCGGGCACCTGTGCGCTGTCGAGACCACGTCTGCGCTGCCGAGCAAACGATACAGCGCAGGACTGCGCCGACTCGGATTCGGTTCGGGCGCGACACTGTTCTACGACGAGCACGTGGAAGCGGATTCCGTTCACGAACAGATCGCCGTTCGGGACCTTGCCGGCGGTCTCGCTTCTTCGCAGCCGCACCGCACTGATGACATCTTGTTCGGCGCCGCAGCGTGCCTGGCGTTCGACGATCTTCTCGGCGATCACCTCACATCGAGTTGGGAGAAGGGCAAGACTTCGTTGCGCGAATGATCACGAGTTGTTCGATTTCCTGACCGGTGGTGATCAACCCTCGTGCCTCGAGCATGGTGCGCCTCTCGCGCATCACGGGCCCGAAGGGAACGTACTTCCGGGCTGAAATCTCTACGGCCATACCGTGTTCTTCGAGTATCGCCTCGGTCTTGTCGACCCCACACAGCACCGATTGCAAGAGAAGCAGTGTGCCGCCCGGGACGAGCACCTCGTGCACGGTGGCTGCGATCCTGTCGATGAGGGCGCGTCCGTCCTTTCCTGCGTCCCAAGCACGTTCGATTCCAGCGGTAGGGAGATCATCTGCAAGAGCAGGGACGTACGGCGGGTTGGAGATCACCAGATCGAAGAGTTCGCCGTGCACCGCCTCGGTGAGGTCGCCACGACGGGAGTCGATCGAGGTTCCGTTGAGGATCCCGTTGAGACGAGCATTGGCACACGCGCGGCGAGATATGTCGACCGCGACGACGTGGCCTGCGCCTGCCGCGTCTGCCGCGACAGCGAGGGCGCCGGTCCCCGAGCACAGATCCAGCACCCGACTGCGAGCGGTGAGGCGCTCGAACAGCAGCGCATCCGCCAGTAACGACGTGTCGTGTTGCGGTGGATACACACCAGGTAAACGCAGGATCATCATCGGCTCCTCTTTTTCAGGCGACATCGCACATCGCTGCGTGCGGCTACCCAGGAACCTCGGATTTCATGCAACATCGAAGCAAAGACCGCCTGGAACGGTTACATCGCCGCAATTTGCGGAGTAGACCTGAATCATGACAGGCAATGCGGACACCCCACAGGGAGCCGCGGCGTTTGCTTCCGCAGCAGATTCGCTCGACACCCTCGCCGAAGCGATTGCCGGACTCCGGTCCACTCTGAACACGGACGCGCATCTCGACTCCATGCTCCAACGTCTGGCCGAGACGGCGGTCAAAGCGCTGCCGGATGCCGATGCTGTCAGCGTGACGGTGCTGTCCGCCGATGGCCCACGAACTGCTGCATCTACCGCGGACTACCTTTCCGCGATAGACGATGCCCAGCATTCCGCCGATCGTGGTCCGTGCGTTGACGCCGCGCGCACCATGTCGTCGGTTCGGTCGAAGGTGGGTGATCACGACGACAAATGGCCGGAATTCACCGCCGAGGCCCGGAAACAAGGTGTCCGGTCCTACTTGTCCGTGCCGCTCACCATGGGCGAAGGAAGCACCGAACTTCTCGGCGCGTTCAACGTCTACGGATTCGCCTCGACAGAGTTCAAGCCCTTCGACGAAGAGTTGATGAAATTGTTCACCGCCGGTGCGGGCGCGGCGATCGCAGATTCACGACGCTGGCGTCAGGCACACGAGCACATCGAACAGTTGCACTGCGCCATGGAATCTCGTGCCGAGATCGAACAAGCCAAGGGCGTGCTGATCGCCATCCACGGCATCGACGCCGACGAAGCATTCAGCCGACTCGTTCAGCAATCGCAGCACACCAACGTGAAACTGCACGAGGTGGCCCGGATGCTCGTCGATTCGGTGCGCCACCGCCGGTTCTGAAGATTCTTCGGTGCAAAACCCCGTTTTGCACCCGAAAGCACAGTCGCAAAACCCCGTCTTGTACCCCGCCGGCACATCTCTCAAACGTATCCAGAGATGTTTCACCGAAACAGTTTTCGACCTGCACGGCTGCTGGCGGTCGCGCGGCGGCACCCGTCCGAAATGTGGTTATCTGTTGAGAACCGGGACGAAAGAAGACCCGACCGTACCAGGGTGAGGAAAGGATCGTCACTGTGCCAATCGACCAGGTTCTTGTCGTAGTTCCCGCCCACAACGAAGCCGAAGACCTCCCCAATTGCCTTCGTGCACTCGCAACAGCGGCGTCGGCTTGCGTTGTCCCCGTCCGAGTGGTTGCCGTCCTCGACAACTGTTCGGACGGAACCGCGGGGGTCATCCCCGACGGGGTGGAAGTACTCCGCGTCGAGCATCAGAACGTCGGCCGTTCGCGAGCGACGGGTTTCTCTGCGTTCGGCTCGGATTTGGGGGCCTCAGCGTGGTTCGCCACGACCGATGCCGATTCGGTGGTCGGCCCCACCTGGATTGCGCGCCAATTGGAGTATGCGCGTACTGCGGACGTCGTCGCGGGCACCGTTCGCATCGCGGACTGGGAAGGCCATCCGCACTCCGTTCGCGAACGGTACGAACGTATGTACCACGCACATCCCCATGGTCGACACGGTCACGTCCACGGTGCCAACCTCGGTGTCCGCGCCGATATGTACTGGGACGTCGGAGGATTCTGCGATCTCGAAGAAGACGAGGATGTCGATCTCGTCCGGCGGTTGAGCGAGGCCGGTGCCTGTATCGCGTGGGCAGAGGACATTGCGGTCACCACGTCTGCGCGTCTCGACGGCCGAACTCCGGGCGGCTTTGCCGGACATATCCGTAACCTGGGTGGTACGACCGCCGATAACGAAGAAGCGGAGCTGGCACGATGAAACGACTACACACACTCCTGGACGCAGGTGGACTGTACTTGCCGCTGCCCGGCGGCGGCGCGACGGCCGCACGGTGGACCTCCCTGGCAGAGCTCACACGGGAGAATGTGGTTCTCGGCCGGATGGCTGAGGCTCACACCGATGCCGTCGCGATACTCACCGAACTCGACGGACCGGATCCCGAACCCGGGCAGCTGTGGGGAGTGTGGGCGGCCGAGCCACCCCAACCTGTGGTGAATGCGTCTGAGCACGTGGGGATCTGGACGCTCACCGGTCGCAAGTTGTGGTGTTCCGGCGCCAACACCTGCACGCATGCACTGATCACCGCCTTGGTCGACGGTGTCCCCTCCCTCTTCGCGGTCGAGCTCGGACTACCTGGGGTGCATCCCGTTCCCGATTCGTGGAAGGCCGTCGGTATGGCCGAAAGCGACTCCAGCGCGGTCGACTTCGACATGGTTCCGGCCATACCGGTCGGGACGGCAGGCGACTATCTGAGCCGCCCGGGGTTCTGGCACGGCGCGATCGGCGTGGCTGCATGCTGGTACGGCGGCGCCTGCGGCGTCGCTGATCCGTTGTACGACAAGGCTGCAAGCAGCGAAGACCCCTACGTACTCGCACACCTCGGTGCGGTCGATGCAGCGCTCGCCGCAGCGCGCAACGCGCTCGCAGTCGCGGCGGCCGAGATCGATGCGGATCCCTTCGACGAAAATGCCGAGGCCATGCAGCGGGCACTCCGTGTGCGCGCAATTGTCGAGCGCGCCGCTACCGAGACCCTGGATCGGGTGGGACGCGCTCTCGGCGCCGCACCGCTCTGCATGGACGCCGCGCACGCGGCACGGGTAGCCGATCTCACCGTCTACTTGCGGCAGAGTCACGCCGAGAAGGATCTCGCCGAGCTGGGCCGGATTGCAGCCAAGGGGAAACGGCCGTGGTGAACTCGAAACTGTTCGCGCAGAAGCCTGTCGACGACGGCGGTACTCCCGAATCGACATGGCGGGAGTGGGGAAGAAGTTTTCCGGAACTGGATCTCACCGGATGCTCACGATTGATCATCGTCGCTCCCCATCCCGACGACGAAATACTCGGTCTGGGCGGAACCGCTCTTCTGGCAATACTTTCCGGCATCAGTGTTCAGGTCGTATCTGTCACCGACGGCGGAGCTTCGCATCCCGATTCACCGACCGTGACTCAGCCCGAGATGGAACGCCGTCGACGGTCCGAGTCGGATCGGGCAGCGCGTGTCCTCGGAATTCCCACACCGGTTCGATTGAGCATCCCGGACGGAAAGATCGGCGAGAACCGACAGGAGTTGACCGACCGCCTCAGCTCGATTCTCGGTGATTCCTCGGCGGATACCTGGTGCGCCTCCACGTGGCGCGGGGACGGCCACCCGGACCACGAAGCCACCGGAGACGCGGCGGCGAGGGCGTGCGCGGACACTGGATCGCGCTTGATCGAGTATCCCATCTGGGCGTGGCATTGGGCCGCGCCGGATCATGCGGCAGTCCCGTGGGAAAGAGCACGAAAGGTGCCCTTGCCCTCCGACGTTCAGGCTGCGAAATCTGCTGCCACCAATGAGTTCACTTCACAGATCGCTCCGCTTTCCGATCATCCCGCGGATGCACCCATCCTCCCCCGCCACGCGATGGAACGATTACTGAGGCCGTACGAGACGGTGTTCGTATGAGCGATCGTGAACTCCCCGCGGATTACTTCGCCAAGATGTATGCCGCACAGTCCGACCCATGGGATTTCGAATCCCGCTGGTACGAGCAGCGGAAGTACGCACTCAGTGTCGCTATGCTCCCGAAACCTCGATACCGTCGCGCATTCGAACCGGGGTGCTCGATCGGGGTTCTCACCGAGAAGTTGTCCGAGCGCTGCGACAGCGTTCTCGCCACCGACATCGTCCCGACCGCACTCGAGAGCGCTCGTGCGAGGCTTACCGGACATGACGCCGAATTTCGGCTCTGGGCCTTGGGTGACGACTGGTCCGAAGAAACCTTCGACCTCGTCGTCATCAGCGAAGTCGGCTACTACCTGACCTTCGAAAAGCTCATCGAGGCAATGCTGCAGGTCGTCGAGCATCTCGAGCCTGGCGGAACGCTGCTGTGCGCCCATTGGCGTCACGTCGTGCCGGAGTATCCGCAAAACGGTGACGCTGTTCATTCGGCTGTGCGCCAGACGCCGGGGTTGGCGCAGTTCGCGTCGTACCAGGACGAGGACGTGCTGATCGATGTCTTCGTGAAGGGTCCGCCGTCACCACCGTCGGTAGCTCGTTCCGAAGGTCTGATCTAGTAAACCTGTGCGCGGTTGAGGAGTGTGGGGGCTCCTCAACCGCGCACCGGGGTCAGTCTCGCTGCTCCAACGCGAGGTCCGTATCCGACTGCAGTTCACCGACTTCGGACTTCAGGATCCGCATCGACCTGCCGAGGCCCCGGGCCGCGTCGGGCAGCTTCTTCGAACCGAACAGCACCACGAGCACTACTGCGACGATCGCCCAGTGAGTCGGGCTGAGCGCGCCCATCAGGCGGGTTCCTTGCCGTCGGGGTACACCGCATCGACCTCTACCTCGACGAGCCAACCGGCAACGGGCAGTCCGGCAACCTCGAGGGCGAATCGGGTGGGCCGGGCGCTGTTTCGCTCGATCGGAGCGATCGGCTCGGCCGTGCCCATCGGCACCAACTCGGTGTCACCCGTGTCGAGATTGGTGTTGGCGAAGAACTGCCGGTACGCGCGATTCCATCCTGTGTAGTCGGCCTTGTCCGATCCCGGCGCGTTGTCGAGGAAGACGCGCATCGTCACGACGTCTTCGAGACTCAATCCCTGAGCTTCGAGGTTGTCGCGGATCTTCTTGAGTACATTGATGCCCTGCGCCTCGGTGACGGTGACACCGGCCGGCAGAACACCGCCGGAGAACTGACCGTCGATGTACGACTCCGGCGAACCTTCCGGCGCCGCCTTGTTTCCTGCCGACGGACCGATGCCGCTGGTCTTGTAGATTGCGGTGTCGCCGCCGATCGCGACGCCCTGAGCGATCATCGGGTTTGCCTGCCCCGCTTCGAGAATCGATTTCGAGACGAACGAACTCGATGTGGTCTCGGCGTCCGCCTCGTCAGACGAGCAGGCAGTGGCGAAGCCCAGTAGCGTGGTGGCGGCGAATGCCGCTGCAAGGACCTTGGTGCTGCGAGATTTCATGATTAGACCTCCAGAAAAAGTGATGGGAAACGAAGCACGTCAGGCAGTTTGCGCAACACGCTGATGCAGGTGGGTCACGACGTCCCGCGCGGACGTGAAGGCCCCGTGCTGCCAGGCGATGGCGTTGGAGAGGTGATCGCCGGCGAAGTAGATCCGGTCGACGGGTTCGAGCAGCTTGGTGTACTCGGGAGTTGCCATGCCGCCGTGGGAATCTCCCGCGCCGGCCCATGATGCCCAGGCGGATTCCGAATACTTGGTGCGACGCCAGCTTCCGGAGAAGGACGACGAGATGTCGCGAGTGTATTTGTCGCCGTGGATTTCTGCGCCTTCGGCGATGGCCTTTGCCAGCCGCTGACGGTGGGTGAGCGATTCGAAAGCCTGTTGACGCTTACCCGAGCTGTAGTACGCGACGACGACGCCGCGGTCGGAGTTGTAGTGATCGTAGGGGAACATGATCTGGGAGATGTCGCGGTCGGTGTTGGACGCGCCACCGTAGATGCGGTCCTCGGTCTCCCACCACCGACGCGAGTATTCGATACCGAGCTTGCCCGACGACGACGGCTTGGCTGCATCCAACGCGAGCAGGATGTCGGAGGGCAGGTTGTTGTTCAGCCGCTTGATCAGGTGCGGTGGGATCGTGCAGATTGCGTAGTCGGCGGTGATCGACTTGGATTTGCCGTCGACGACGTAGTCGACGGTGACGCCTTCCGGCACGTTCTTCATGCCGCTGACCTCGGCGCCGAACTCGATGTTGTCCATCCCGATCGCGTCCTGGAACTTGTAGTAGATCCGGTCCATGCCACCGACGGGGGTCATCATCGTCATGGCCTGGTCGTAACCGAACTCGAAGGAGAATGCACGCCCGATGCCGCCCTGGATGACATCGCTCATCCCGAATGGTTCGATCTCGGTTCCGAAGTTGAGGCCGGCGCCCGGCTCCGCGGAGTGCCCTCGACGCGAGGATCCGACATAGCGGCCGTCGCTGGAAAGATCGCCGAAGTCGGTGAGGAAGGACGAGAGTGCTTCTTTGTCTTCCTTGCTCAAGACCTGGTCGAGAGCGCCCTGATTGGTGGCCTTCTGCAGCAGCTCGGACATGTATCCGTAGGTGTCGGCTTTGGCTGCTCGGTAGGTGATCGACTGATTCGCCAGCGGCTTGTTGCCGGTGTAGTTGACGAAGGTGTTCGCATTCTGGTTTCCGAACATCTGCAGTTCGACGCCCAGTTCGCGGCAGTAGTCGATGGTGTTGTGATTTTGCGGAATACGCGTCGCACCGAGGTTGTAGAAGTGCCCCTCGGAGAACGAACAGGTCTGTGTCTCACCGTTCAGGTCGGTTTCTTCGGTGCCGTTGCGGATCGACCACACCCGACCACCCGGGCGGTTGCGTGCTTCGAGGACGGTGACCTTGTATCCGGCCTTCTGCAGTTCGTAGGCAGAGCACAGCCCGGACGGTCCGCCGCCGAGGATCACGACGGAGTGATTTCCCTTGACCTTTCCGATCAGGTCACCCGCAGCAGGTGCCTGAAATCGCCTCGGCGTCGACGCCACTGCCGGCGCCAGGCCGATGGACGACATAGCACCGAGTGCCAGGCCGGCGCCGCCGGTGATTCCCAGGCTGCGCATGAAAGATCTACGTGTGTATGGCATTCGAGCTCCCCAGTGTGCTCCCGGTGACCCGGGTGGTTGGTGTTGAACACAGACTTCAGGAGCGTTGGGTCCGGAACTTGACGCGCAGGAAACAGTCGGTGGGGACCGAGTGAGAAACGTGCGAGCGTTCGCATCTTGCTCTCTCACCCGAGTGCGATCAGCGGAAGCATGCCCGCAATATCGGCGTTACAGAACCGGACTAGCGTGACGCGACATGTCCGCTCTCACCGAAGCCATCGCGCGGTCCTTCACCACGCGCGAGAAGCAGCCCCCGGCGCGATCACCGCTGCGGGCGTTGGGCCGTCGGCAACTCTCGGGCGCCGAAGTGCTGGCCCAGTCGGTGGCAACCACTGCCCCTGCTGTGTCGATGGTCGTTCTGCCCGTCACCATGCTGACACACGGCCGATTGTTGAGCGGGATGATCACCATCATCGCGGCCACCGTGCTGGTGACGCTCATAGCCTTCTGCGTTTCGCAGTTCACTCGCCGAATGGCTGCGTCGGGCGGATTGCACAGCTTCGTCTTTCGTGGCCTGGGCACCCGGGCAGCATTGACCACCGGCATCGCCATGCTGGTCAAGTACGTCGGCAGCGCGGTGATGACGCTCTATCACGGCGGACAGGCCGCAATCGCATTGCTCGGCTTCGCGGGTGTGCACGTGGACAAGACTTTTCACGTCATCGCGCTCTATCTGGGGATAGCCTTGCTGATTCTCGGCGCTCTCGTGCGAAGTGTCAGATTTGCCGCGCTTGCGATCCTCGTCGTCGAAAGCTGTTCACTTCTGTTCATCGTCGGGCTCATGATCCTGGGCGGTTCCGGAAGTCAACAAGCACAGATCGTTCCACCCACCTCCGGCCACGGGTTGTTACTCACCGCCCTGGCTGCCGTGTTCGCTCTCGCCGGATTCGAGAGCGCGGCCTTCTTCGGCCCCGAGGCCCGTCGTCCGCTGGTAACCGTCACCCGCACAGTCCTTCTCACTCCGATCATCTGTGGATCGCTCTTCATCTTCGCGGGCTGGGCCGCTTGGTCCGGGCGCAGTGACACCCTCGTCAACGCCTATCTCCACGGAACGGCGACGGGCGTGAGCCCCGGTGTCGTGATCGCGCTCAACGTCGGTCTGGGGTGCTCGTGGCTGGCGTCCTCGATGGCGTCGTCCAATGCTGCGTCACGCCTGGTCTATTCGTTCGGTGTCGAGCGCCTACTCCCCCGCCGGTTCGCCTCGGTTCACAGTGCCTTCCGTACGCCCTACTTCGCATTGACTACCGTGGTCTGCACCGTCCTGCTGGGCGGCGGAACCTTTGCCGTTCTCGGGCGCGGAGAAATCTTCGACGACGTTCGACTGACTGTTCGCGGCGCCGTCATCGTGGCCTATGCACTGACGGCTATCGCATCCGTTGTCTTCCTGACACGGATCGGCGAGCACACTCCCGGCGTTCTCGCGGCCGCGTCGTGTGGCAGTGGTGCCGGAGCGATAGTCCTCGGTTACCTGGTTTATGCCAACACGATCGACCACGCGTACGTTGCACCGATCGCCGTACTCGTGATCCTGACTTCGGGCACACTCTGGCAGTTCTACCTGCGACGCCGAAGCCCCAAAAGTCTGCTGCACGTCGGAGCTTTCGACAGTCCCGAAACCGAGGACGTACTACCAGGAGCTGGGGTGTTCGCCACCGACGCAGCCGGAAACATCGTGCTGGTGGGCGAGCCGACTGCCGGCGCCCGCTGATGGTGGGCCGACCACGCGACCTCGGTGGGCACGAACCCCGAGCGGTTCAGCGCGCCCTTGCCCTCCTCGAGTCGGCGGCCAGGCTCGGATCGGGAGCCACCGCCAAGGACATTGCCGCCCTGGCCGACATCCCACCTGCCACTGCCTATCGGTTACTCAACATCCTTGTCGCCGACGGTTACCTGGTTCGGATCGCCGACCTCTCCGGCTTCGCACTAGGCCGACGCACCCGTGAATTAGCCGGGGCTGCCGCCGAACCCACACCCATCGACAATTCGGTGCTCCTCGAAGAACTCCGCGAACAGCTACGGTTCGGCGTCTACCTCGCGTCGTTTGCAGAAAACAGAATTCGGCTCGTCGATCGCGATCCCGACCACGAACTCAGTGGCGAACGGACACTGGTCACAGCCGTTCACGCGTCGGCTATCGGGAAGCTGCTCCTCGCCAACCGACCCGAATTGGCCGAGGCCCCACTGCGAAAGGTCACCGCACACACCATCACCGACGGCGACGCGTTGGAACTCGAGCTCTCGCGGATCCGGCGCGGTGAGGCCGCCCGTGAGGTCGACGAGATTCGTGTCGGACGCTCCGCCGTCGCCGTCCCGATCCACGACGCGGAAAGGTGTGTCGTCGGTGCCTTGGCTGCGATAGGTCCGACCGGCAGACTTTCCGTCGACGACGTAGACCTGGTCGTGCTGTTGCGGGAGTACGCGGAACGCATCGTTGCACCGACGATGTCGAAGGCAAGCTGAAAGTCAGAGGCCGAACACACGTTTGGCAAAGCCGAGATGCTCGTCGGCCCAGCCGATGACGCCGAGCGTGGAATCGAGATTCTGCGGCGGAGTGCGCACCAAGGTGTCGCGTCGGACGAGTCGGTCGAAATCGATCTGAGCGCGGTCGAACTGGACCCCTGCCGTGACCATGATGTTCGCCAGTTCTTGCGCCATCACCCCGTACGCGACTGTCGTGGGATGAACGCCGTCGAGCGAGAAGAGGCCGCCCGAAGCGCGGCCGCCGCGACCGTCGGCGGAGAGGAACAGCGAGTCCGGCACGGGTTGCAAGTCGGTCAGCGCCTTGGGAAGGGGGTACGGCGTCCACCACGACGGCCGCGCATTGACGTCGGTGACGTAGCGCCGTGAGGCCACGCGCTCGAGCAACCCGGCAATATCGCAGAGGTACCAGTCCTTCCCCACCCGACGGGCATTCGCGACGGCTTGCTCGATTCCGTCGTTGTACATGTCGATTGCGCTGTCGACGGCCCATGCCTGCGCGCCGGTGATGTGTTGATCGCGTTGTGGGTCGAAGTCGGTGTCGCGCACCCACGGTCGTGCGTAGTACGGGAAGTAGCGGGATCCGATTTCGATCTTGCCGCCGAGCCCGTGGGCGATCGGTGCGATGGTCACGTGTGGGACAGTGCAGAGGATGACGTGCTGCGCGTTGATCTTCCGGATCGCGGCCAGCACCTCGGCATACTCCGACGCGAAGTGCTCAGGCCGCCACACCGTGTAGTCGCGCTTGCCGACCGGGTCACGGAAGTTGTTGCCGCTCCACTCGACTCGGAGTTCGGTGACGGTGCGGAGCGCGTTGTTGGCACCGAGGAAGACGATCAGAGTTTCGATGCCTTCCTTGCCCAACTCCGCTGCTGCGTCGAACGCGGTCATACGCTTCTCGGCGTCGGAGCCTCGCGGCAGAACTCGCAGTGCGGCGCGCTCGCCGTTGTTCTCGACGATCTGGCTGATCAAATCGTCGTGCGGTTGGTGAAGAGCATCCTCGCAGCCCTGCGCCGTCTTGGTCAGAGCGTCACGAAGATCCCACCCGTACACCGAGAGGTTGTGGTTGATTGCCGAGAACGTCGGCGCCTCACTGCCCGGTCCGCGTTCCCAGTAGTCCTCCACCTGGTCCATGAACGCACGTGCAGCAAAGAGTGCGAGCGGAACCTCCCAGAGGTCGAGCCGTGGGCCGAAGCGCTCCTCGAGGGTGCGGAGCAACAGTTCGATGTTGAGCGGAAGCCCGCCCGGGCCGCCGTAACGGGGAAAGCGGAACTGGTCGAGCCGGCCCAGCTGGTGAGCAATGATCGCCGGATACGACAGATCGGTATTGAAGATCGCCCCGCTCTGGAATCCCTGCGACAGCGAATCGCCGATGACCACCAACCGGTGGGGAGCATCTCCCCCTGGCGGAACTACCGGAATCCCCACTGTGGGATCGAACTGCGGAACCCTTGGTCCGCCGGCGGCCGCGGCCACAACGTCGTCGGGAGTATCGGATGGAAGTTCCATGCCCACTCACCTCCGGAAAAGTCCAGCTGGTCAGCTGATCAGTGGTGGCTTACGCCGATCGGCATTGTCCTGCTCCGATTGCTTCTCGATCGACCTGACAACCTCGTCGGCCCACTGTTGATTTCGCCCGTCGAATTCCGCGCGGTCCCGACGCGCGATACCCCGCCCCACCAGGATGGCAATCGGAATGGAACACACGACCCATACGAGTAGTACGCCTCCGACAATCCACCACATAACCAGTAATTGTGCCCGATTCGACGACTGTTGTGCTCCAGGTCGAAACATCTGTCCGAATCGTGGCGGTCAATCCAGGTGAGCGCGCAGGTCAGAAACGATCTGCGTCGACGGTTTCGCGGGCTTTGCGAACCTGATTCCAACCACGAGCGGCGATGCCGAAGGCAACAAGCGACATCAGATCCGAGACCGTCAGACCGTGTTCTCTGTTCAACGACCACAAGACCTGACCTTCCAGCGGTCCACTGAAGAACAGCCACGCCACCCCTGCACAGACGGTCACAACAACACTGGCTTTGGACGGCTTCATCAAACACACGGTGCTGGTCACGAACAACAAGTTCATGAAAACCAGACCGTAGAAAATTCCGATCATGCGACTCCCCCCGAAGTTCGTTCGTTCAGCCGCGGTTGAAGTTCAGGTACGCCTTCGACGGTGTCGGGCCGCGCTGGCCCTGGTATTTGGATCCGGCCTCGGAGCTTCCGTAGGGGAACTCTGCAGCGCTCGAGAGCTTGAGCAGGCAGAGCTGTCCGATCTTCATTCCCGGCCAGAGCGTGATCGGCAGGTTTGCGACATTGGACAGCTCCAGTGTGATGTGGCCGCTGAAACCCGGGTCGATGAAGCCGGCGGTGGAGTGCGTCAAAAGGCCCAGGCGCCCGAGGCTCGACTTACCTTCGAGGCGGCCGGCGAGGTCGTTCGGCAGTGAGCACACTTCGAGAGTCGAACCGAGAACGAACTCGCCGGGATGAAGCACAAACGGCTCGCCCTCTGCCGGTTCGACCAGGCTGGTCAGCTCGTCCTGGCGCAGTGCCGGGTCGATGTGCGTGTACCGCGTGTTGTTGAAAACCCGAAAAAGACCGTCGAGGCGCACGTCGACGCTCGACGGTTGCACCATGGAGTCGTCGAAAGGGTCGATACCCAGACGTCCAACGGAGATTTCGGCACGGATGTCACGATCGGAGAGCAGCACAGGTAGAGGTTACCGGTTCTGCGGGCAGTGCCGGCCCATCGCCGGGGCGATCACACTGTGGTTACCGAACACGATGCGCGGGTTCTGGACTCCCACGGCAGAGCCCAGCCCCACCTGTCTCAAGTTCTCCATGCCGAAAGGCTTTCCCGCGCAGAACTTGTGGGCAAATCATTTACCGAAGGCGCCGACTTCGACATGCCTGTGTTGATCAATGGCGGCCGGGGACACCGCCGCTTGAAAGCTCGTCTGATAATGTTCGGAAAGCACGTTGATCGGCGGTGAAAACACGTCCGGTCGGCTGCGACGCCGATGTAGTTCAATGGTAGAACATCAGCTTCCCAAGCTGAATACGCGGGTTCGATTCCCGTCATCGGCTCCACAGATTCTCCGCAGTTCAGAGCCCTTTTTGGGGCAGTCGGACTTCGCTTGTTTGGGTTCCAAGTCCTGTGACAGGTAGACGGCAGGTACACAACCCCCTCCATTCAGTGATCAGTCAATGTGAATCCACCGAAAATGGGGGTGCTAGAGGACCGCGTCTCGGAATTCTGCAGTTCATCGATGCCGTCCGACTGGTCGTGCCCCGGCCTGAATCGGTGTCCATTGCGCGCACTGTCAGGAGAGTGCTGTCGACCTCGAAGCCGATGGTCGCCGGTACCTCGGTTCGTTTGCCGTCCATCAGTGATTCGAGCGCGACTACCAACCGATGGGGTTGGAAACTGTCTCCGCTCGGACTCCGCCCGCTTATCAGTTGAAGTTTTTGAAACCGATCTGCCGTAGCGCACCCGGACACCGGGGACCACAACTCACGCAAGAATGCAGATCTTCTCACAATCACAACTGTGAAAATACCCAAGTCCGTCAAAAATCACCTTCGAAAAGCATCAAGTACGTATTCTTCCTAAGTATCGGACAGCCCTAACCGTAAGTCCCAATGCACGACCATCGCTCTGCACGGATCCGGAGAGCCGGATAAAGCTCGAAGAAATACCCCAGTTTCGAGGACTGTCACATTAGCGTCGTGCTACCTTCCCGACGATCTTTAGAAACCGGCAGATTGGCCCCAATTCGATAGAAGGCCGTAAGTGTCCAGAGTCGAAACCTTATTCCCCGCAAGCATCGCAGCGCCTTCCCTGGTTATGACGTTCGGAGCTACGGCTTCTCACGCAACTCCCAAACCGGGCAACTTTGGCGCAGGTGCTTCTGGTGGACCTTGGTTGGTGGACTACAACTCCTCGAATCGCCTCGGATATATCAGGACAGTCACCTCATTCGGTCCAGGCTCGCCCGCTTACATTGCAGGTCCCAATTTCGATAGCAGGACATCTGCCCTGTATGCAGTAGCGAATCTTGCCGGGCCCTAGACGGAGCGAGGAGGTGAATTCAAATGGATAACGTCCTCTTTGCTATCGTCAACGTGATCGTGGCGATGGCGAACGGTTCCACGATCCCCTTCTCACTAGAAGGCGCAGGGCCACTAACCGCTCCCGACTTGTAGAGAAGATCGGCCGACCGCATGTGGATGACATTTTCAGCTCTGCCTGAAACCTGCATATCAGAAGATGCGTGGATCGTGCGGTGGTCACAAACACAAGCTCCCCTACCTGGCCAGGAAGGGGAGCTCATGTTTGACAGGTCCCAAATAGTCGGTCGAGGCCGCCCCGAATAGGATCTGCAACCGAATGTCACAGCGCCGACTGGTTTGATCACGCGAGTGTGCACCGTGAGCAGAATTCACACAGAGGTCGATTAATGTGCATCTGCTGAATCAGCCTTCTCAGCTCCGTTTGATCGAATACGTCTGCTGGCTCGAGTGCCCTTGCCACGGTGAGGCAAGCTACCGATCTCGGACGCGGGCGGGCGCTGTCTCTTGATGTTGATGTTGACCACGATGGACCTGTACCTAGTTGGCACTGACCAATTTAGGTCGTCGAACAGGTAGCCGGTGGAAGCGCTTCGCTCTTCGGCGTGATCATGAGCGGCCGCTATGTGGTGAGGATCGGTCGGTCTCCTCTTGAAATGTAGTCGGCAAATCGTTCAATTCCTGCTTGTGAGAAGCTTCCTCGGCCTGCGCGTTTAAGTGCGGCTTCGACGAATGGGAGCGGTTTCCTGCGGTATGTGCGGTAGATGCTGTCGAGTACTGGTTGCAGTGCCCGGCGTGCGAGGTCTGCTGTTTCCGGGTCTGAACCCCCGAATTTCACTGTCACATTCGGCATAGATACCCCTGCTGGTCGAGTGTCCGATTCCCTGGCCGGAAGCGTACGTATCGGGATTGCGAATCAGTACAGAAACACCAAAACAGGGCGCTAAGTCCCTACTTGCGGTGGATACGACTCCGTCTTTGGGTTGACGAAAAACAGCCCGACCGCGGCGTGCGGTCCGGCTTCTGTTCTACGACTGCGGGTTACGACCGGAAGCCGAGGCCGCGGGGTTTCGTCTGTTCACGTTGGGTGGCGAATTGCCGATGCTGACGGGTGTTTCGGTCAACGCGTACGTGAACTCTCCATCGACAACGTCCATGCAGAATGACCCCCGCGACATAGTTGCCGTCTTCGATGAGGTGGCCGAATTCATTGAGGCAATAACTACCGGCCACCCGAAGGTGCCCCGTCCCGTGGTCGACCACCTAGATCGGCGGTTCCATGGTTCCGCAGAAGCTCAATGCCTGTGCGCAACGCCCCGGGATCTGGAAGTCGTAGCTGGTCTGCATCCAAGCTGTTCCATCAGCCACTGCGATGAATGTCCCGATGGGTAGCGCTCGGAGACCCAAGTCATCGGTGCCAGTTTCCGCGATCTCATTGCCAACATGCCCCATGACGTTCTATGGTTCATTACATGAGTAATGAACCAGTGAACACCGAGCGCCGGTCATCGTGATCGACGACGGACGACCACTGTTCCAACAGATCGCCGAACAGATCGAGAGTTCGATCATCGACGGCTCACTACCCGAAGACGGGCAGGTGCCCTCAACCAACGAACTGGCGGCGTTCCACCGGATCAATCCGGCCACTGCAGCCAAGGGCCTCAATCAACTCGTGGGCGAGGGGATTCTCTACAAGAAACGCGGAATCGGAATGTTTGTCACTGTCGGCGCCCGTGATGCACTCAGGTTCAGACGCCGAGAAGCGTTCGCACACCAGTACATCGAGCCACTGGTCGCGGAGGCCGACCGCCTCCAGATTTCCCTCGACGAACTCAAATCCATGCTGGACGACAGGAAGGCGGACCGATGAACGCAAGCACGACAACGACCGAGCCCCGAGTCAGGCGTTTCGACGAAACTGAACTTGTCGCCTCGATGCGCTCCGTGGACAGAAAGTACGGGGATGTCGACGCGCTCGCGGACACCTCGTTCGAGATCAGCCGCAACAAGATCTACGGTCTGCTCGGCCGTAACGGCGCAGGCAAGACGACGATCATGCAGATACTGACCGGGCAGGACCTGCACACCCGCGGCGACGTCGAGGTATTCGGCGCTGCCCCGTTCGAAAATGCCGACGTCCTGGCGAACGTGTGCTTCGTCAAGGAAAGCCAGACGTACCCCGAAGACCTCAAGGTCAAGCACGTACTCGTCGCCGCCGGCCATCTACTCCCGAATTGGGACCACGCGTTCGCCGAGACACTGCTCGACGACTTCCAACTTCCCCTCTGTCGCAAGGTGAAGAAGCTTTCACGCGGCATGCGGTCGGCATTGGGGGTGATCATCGGACTCGCCTCCCGCGCGCCCCTGACGCTTTTCGACGAGCCGTATCTCGGTCTCGATGCCGTTGCACGCCAACTGTTCTACGATCGCCTGCTTGCGGACTACGCCGAACATCCTCGCACTGTGGTGCTTTCGACTCACCTGATCGACGAGGTAGCCAATCTACTCGAGCACGTGATTGTCGTCGACGGCGGCCGGATTGTCGTCGACGCAGACGCGGATGCACTGCGTAGCCGCGCCGTGCTGGTATCCGGTCCCATTGATGCGGTGGATGCCGTTGCTGCGTCCGGCAGGGTCCTGCGCCGGGAGACACTGGGCGCCCACAGCCGAATCATGTTGCAGGCCGATGTGACAGAGACCGAGCGAAACCGACTGCGGGAGGCAGGAGTCCAAGTGGAACCGGCATCTTTGCAGGAACTTGTCATCGCGACTTCGACGCAGCGCAAGGAGATCACCGTATGAGTATCGCAACGACAGAGCCACGGACGGTCCCGAAGACGCCCGCTCGGTCCAGGATCGGTGCCGTCCTACAACTGCACACGGTCGCGTGGCCGTTGCTGATCGCCTGGCCAGTGGGCATCCTGTTGATCTCGTTCCTGATCAGCTTCACTATCTACGCGATCGTCGGGAACGAAGAGGGTGAGGGATTCACCGGCAGTGTGTTCTCGGTCTACGGTTTCGTGCTGGCGTTCTACCTCCAGTCGATGACGCAGACGTTCCCATTCGCGCTCGGACTGAGCGTGACTCGCCGCGAGTTCTTCACTGCCACCACGGTTATGGCGCTGGCACAGTCCGCAGTCTTCGCAATCGCGCTGCAACTGCTGTCCGTGCTGGAGTCCGCCACCAACGGCTGGGGTGTGCACATGCGCATGTTCGGCATCGCACGCTATTTCACCGACAACACCGCCGTACAGTTGCTCGCACTGTTCGCGACGCTGCTGCTGACCAGTTCGATCGCAATGCTGGCAGGTGCTATCTACCAGCGGTGGAGGATCACCGGTCTACTCGCCTCCCTCACCGGGCTTTTCGGCTTGCTCGGCTTGTCAGCGATCGCGATCACCTGGGCTGGGTGGTGGCCGGCGATCGGTTCGTGGTTTGTCGATACTCCCCGAGTGGTACCGATGGCACTACTCCCTCTGGCCCTTGCCATCGCGTGCATCGCCGGAGCCTGGGCGACGTTGCGTCGAGCAACGCCGTGACCGCGCAATCATGTGCGACGCCACATGTCGCGTCGTCTCGAAGTGCTCGTCGGATCAAACCCGTCTAGACAGCTCGTCCCCCTCCCTGAGTCAGGAAAGGGGGACGAACGTCACAACAGGGTGCTATCTCGTCCCCGATTTGGTCCGCTCTACTGCCGAGCCACCCGCTCGACAAAACTCGAAGCCCGCAGCACCAGTTCATCTTTCCGGTTCTGGCGCGCAGCGGCGGCATCGTAGCCGGCATACGGGAGCGGGGGGTCGTTACGAACATTGGACGAGCACTGGAAGTCTCGGCAGATCAGTGTTCCGACCGTGCTGCCACGTCGACCGGCGGGCCCGGCCAACTTGGCGCCGTAGAAGACGACCTCGTTGGGGAGTCGCGTGTCGCGGCACCAGGAGCACTGGGCGCGCGATCGCGGAGTGGCCTCGGCTTGAACGAGCAAGACTCCGATGGTCTCCCCGTCGAGTGTCGGGACGATCGCGTAGGCGCGTCGGCCCATTTTCGGATCTCGCCAGCCCAGGTAGTCGAGAGCGTCGAAGTCGATGGTGCCGAAGCCGTCCGGCAGGGTGAGATCGGACTTCTCCTTACGACTCGCGTTGACGAGGCTGGAACGAATAGATGTATCGGTCAAAATGATCATGGGTGTATACCAATCGTGGCTCGGTGAAGGTGGGTACAGCTCATGGCCCGATCAGCACCAAGTGCTGTCGGGTCCGAAATGCGCTATCTGTCGCCGGCGAAGACGACGCCGACAACCCCCTCACGCCCATGGGGCGTCACCGTGTACGTATCCACACCGCGATGGTAGCTACAGGCCTGCGTTACAGGCCACTCGATTTATCAGTCACGCCATACCGCCGTGAACTCGTACCAAGGTCCGCCGAGGTGAGTTGCGGAGAAATCATCGAACCCCGATGGTGGGCCGCTGGGCGAGTACACCCACCCACTCGAGGTGATGAACATGCTGTCGTTGTCGATGAAGTAGACCTCATCCGGCCGCACGACATGGGCACTACTGATATCGAACTGGCCGATCTCGAGCTCTTCCACGGTCGATTCAGGCTGCTCCAAAAGACCAATCGCGATGGTCTCGAACTCTCCGCTCTTGTCGAGGAAAGTTGCCGGCGGCATCAACAACACCAGAGCTACTGCAGCGATGACGGCGATCGGGGAGGACAGAATCCACCACGACCACCGCCGGTCCTGGCCAAGGGCATAGAGGGTGCGGATCGCCCACACCAGACCGACCACGATCAAGATGAGCAGAGCCGCGGCGCTGACGAGGAAGGGATCCAACCATCTGTACTCCCCGAACGGCGAAGGCCACCAACCGTAATGCCGGCAGACCAACGCAATGAGCGGAACAACGGTGAATGCCAAAAGAATCGGCCCCGGTGGCTTGGACGACTCCGGAGGGTCAGCTACCAACCATTCACCCAGCGACTTCGGCCTTCTCATCACCCCACCGTATCTGCAGGTCATGGCAAAACTCAGCTACACGGCGAATACCTTTGCAGTACACGCACTCTCGTTCCACTCACAACAACCAACGCAGCGATCGGCACTCTCGCCGCAACCGACACAGATGGACAAACCTCACAATTCTCAGATTCAACGTGCCGATCATGCGACAATCGGACGGTGAACGAGACCGCGAGTGGAGTTTCGCACCCGCACCGACCGCGACTGCTGAGCGTCGGCGTCCTACTCTCCGCCGCCCTCCTGTGGTCCACTCCCCTCGCCGCTGCCGCGCCCACCGAACCTGGGCCGGCCAGTTGCATATCATTCGGAACCGCCCAACTGCCACCAGGTGCGCCCTCCGGTGGAGGTCGAGTCGGGTTGGCAAACCTACCGACATTCACCGGTTCAACCGCCCCCAGCTCGGTCCAGATCCGCACGCCAACTACGCAATTCAATCGTTTCTGGGACTTCGCGCTAGTCGACCACGACTTACTCGCTCGGCCGCGAGAGACAGGCGCATCAACGGCTCAACCGTGGCGTTTCGTGCCGATGCCCGAGTGCCTGCGTGGACGACTGGTCGGGATATCACTGGACGACGACGAACTCGTCGCGGTCGACGACAACGGCTGGATCTACACGATGGACAACGCATCCCAGGATCCGCTGGTGTGGAATTGGACCTCGGCATGGGGCGCACCGCTGTGGAGCGGTCCCGGCCGACAACTCCCCGGAGACCACCCGAACGGGTGGGCACTGAGCGTCTCGTCGCCTTGGGACAACCAAACTTTCACCGACGTCGCAGGACGGATTCACTTCGTTGGACTCGCCAAGATGACGATGATCCCCACGTTGACCGGGGACGGCAGCCGGATAACCTACGCGGACCCGTGGCTGCCCAACGACGACAGCTACGAGATCGGCGGCCCGCTCGGCGGGCGATTCCAGGCGGACTCGCTGTCGGCGGCCGGATCAACCACTTTCGTGATGAACAAGTACGGCGACATGTACACCCGCACATTTGATTTCGATTCTTCGGGATCGGACTCGATCTTCTTCCGCTACAGCTGGGAAGATCAGTCGGACAAGCCGTCGGCACCCAACCTCGTGGCCGAAACACTGGACCGCAGCACCGCCGCGATTCAACTTCCGGCCCCCGACTGGGTGCACCAGCCCAAAATTCCCGGTGAAGTTACATCCGCGATCAGTGTGCACTCACTCGGTCCCGGCCCGAACCGGCGGGAGTTGCGTGTCGAGGGTCTCCGCGGCGCCGAATCCGGCTTCTGGCACAAGGATCTCGTCGGCGGCGACTGGGAGTTCACACCGACCGGCGCGTCCCTCCTCGGCACACTGATCGAAAACGCGCCGACAGACCGGTCGACGGATACCCTGTCCCCCGCTGCCCCCTGGCACTTGTCCACGACCTTGCCCGCCCGCGACGGTGCCATCGACGGTCAGACTCTGATCGACATCGGGTTTCCGTACTCTGTGGTGGATCCGCGCATGCTCGACGCGATCGGCCAGCACGCACAACCGTCCGGATACCGACTGGACGTGGACCATTTCGACCCGGTCGCCACCACGCGGACCGCGACCGTGACTGCACCGGATGGCACGGTTCTTCCGGTCGTCCTGCACACCGCCGACGGACTACGGATGACTCCCCGCGCATCCGGCCTCGATGCCGATCCGCGCCACCTCGTCGGGGCAATCGAGATCCCGTCGGACGCGTACGCGGATCGGGCATCGAACCCCGCTCTGGACGCGTTCGTGCAGGACTGGATGCACGGAAACCCCATTGCCGCGATCACGCTCAGCGCCACCGACCACGACTTGGTGATCCGCTAGCCGAAAACAGCGCCGTCCACCATGTCGCCTCGATTAGGCTCAGCAGATGGTCGACACCACACCCGACGTGCCGATATCACCCGTCGACGCTGCGAGCTTCCAGCTCGGTGTGCACGTCCAGCCCTACCTGGTCACTATTGCCGGACTGCTCGCTCCTGGTGGCTTCGTCGATCGAGACGGTCGACCTGATCTAGTGCGACTTCACCGCACTCTCGCCGCTCACATCGCGCAGGAGCCGTTACTGCGGCAGCGACCGATCATGCGGAACGGGTCATGGTGGTGGACGGAAAACGACATCGACTTCGACCTCCATCTCTCGCTTGACGAACGCGGGCCTACAGAACCCGACTTCGAATCCGTCTGTGGTCGACTCGTGATGCAACCCCTCGACACCACCCGACCGTTGTGGCACATCGCCTTCGTTCCTGCAGCTCGACCGGGTCTGTGCGGCATTGTGATCCGAGTGCATCACGCGGTTCTCGACGGCGCCAGAGCCAGCGACCTTTTCGAGCGCTTGTTCGCCTCACCTGATTCGAAAAGTACCGACCCGGGCGCTCCCGTGCCGAACATCCCTCCGAAGGCCGCCGGTTCGCTCGACCTCCTCCGATTTCGAATCGGTACTTTCCTGCACCGGCCAATCCGATCACGGGTGTTGCTGGGCGCCATTGGTCCCACGAGATCGATCTCGTCCGTCAACGTCCGCACCTCTCTGATCGAGCATGCCGCGCAGCAAGCGGGAGGCACTTTGAACGATGCCTATCTCGTTGCGGTGGGCGGCGGACTGCGATTCATCCTCCAAGAATGCGGCGAGCCCATCCCCAAGTCGATTGCGGTATCGGTACCCGTCGCAGTCACAGCGATCGGTAGCGCACGCAATGCCGTCGGGTTCATGATCATCGACCTTCCACTTCGTGAAACCGACCCACAACGCACAGTCGCGATCGTCGCGAAGCAAACCGCTGCGGCCAAACCTTCCGCACGCGCTGCGGGAACAACCTTTCGGTCACCGCGTATCGCCGGCATTTTCGACAAGCTCGCAAAGCGGCAGCACATGATCGGTGCAGTCGTGTCCAACGTCCATGGACCGCGCGGCCCGCTCACGCTCGACGGGGCAGCGCTAGTCGAACTCTGGCCTCTGGGCCCGTTGGCGGGCAATGTCCGCGTCGGCTTCACCGCAGCGTCCTACAACGACACATTCTGGATCGGAATCCAGGCCGATGCCGAGCATCTCCCACCTGCAAGCAAGATCGCCCGAGCCGTCGAACGGACTCTCGACGAAATAGCCAGCACTGCACACTGACTGGATCTACTGCCACTATCCGATGCACCTCGCCGCTTGGGCAACGGATACTGTCGAGACGTCTCGACAACATCTCCACTGATTCGAGCCTGCAAGCCGGTGTCGTCACGACACGATCGTCACGAGGAAGGCGAAAGATGTTCACACCTGCAGAATTCGGCAAGGTCTCGGTACTGGTTCCTGAGAACGGTGGTGCCGTCCCCTACGGGAACACCGTGGTAGTGCACGGATCTGAAAGCACGCTCGTCATCGACCCTTCGCTCTCCCTCGACCGCGACCCCGTCGGCGCAGACCTCGTATTCGTCAGCCACGGGCACGAGGACCACATCGCCGGACTACGCCATTTCGACACCCCGGCCTATGCGCACCATCTCGACGCACCCGCAGTCGCATCCCTCGACACGATGCTCACCAATTACGGCCTTCCTCCGAACGAACGAGTCGAGGTCCAGCAGTCGATCGCTACGCAATACGGCATACCCCCGACCCACGAGAACGTGTCGGGGATCGCGGGCGGCCACGTCTTCGACCTCGGCGACCGCACTGCGACAGTCATTCATTTGCCAGGGCACACCCGCGGACACTGCGGGGTCCTCGTTGAACCCGACGGCTTCTTCTACGTCGCCGACATCGACCTCACCTCCTTCGGCCCGATGTACGGCGACCTGGGTAGCAGCGTCAACGACTTCCTCGACTCCATCGACCACGTCGCAACGATCGACGCACGCTGGTACGGAACATTCCATCAGAAGGGCGTGGTCGAGGGCAGCGACGAGTTCCGTCGCCGGTTGTCCGCATACCGCGACAAATTACTGAGCCGCGAAGACCGTCTCATCCAATTCCTCGGCGAACCAAAACTATTGGAAGACATAGTCGCTCATCGACTCGTCTACCGCCCCCACGTATCGGCACCGTACGTCGACGCCGTCGAACGACGGACAGCTCAGCTACACCTCGAACGACTCATCGCATCCGGTGCCGTCACAGTCGACGAAGACAAGGTGTTTCGCCGGACCCTCTGACATCCCTGGCGAACTGATCGCGCCATTTCGGATACTTCCGAAAATCGGACCGAAGTTCACCGAAAAAATCTGGCACTCGAGGTTGCAGAGTGCCAGTTTGGCTGGTTATCATGTTCTCGCACAGTAAGTTCGGTCGCCGTCGAGGTGACGGTGACCTTTCTTAGACGATACGGGAGGTGTGTTGCTGTGCTTCGTTTCGATCCTTTCACCGACATCGACGCGATCACCAAGTCCCTGCTTGCCACCGGAACCGGCAGCAGCCGAAGTCCACGCTTCATGCCGATGGACCTCTACAAGATCGATGACCACTACGTCCTTCACGCCGATCTTCCCGGCGTCGACCCAGGATCAGTGGACGTACAGGTAGACGGCTCGACCCTCACCCTGACCGCGCACCGCAGCGCCATTTCCGAAGAGGGAGTGACGTGGCTGGCCGGTGAGCGTTTCACAGGAACATACAGAAGGCAGCTGTCCATCAGTGAGGACATCGATTCCGAACGGATCGTCGCCTCATACGACAACGGCGTGTTGACCGTGACCTTGCCGATCGCAGAGAAGGCGAAACCGCGGCGGATCGAAATCTCGTCGGGACCGCCGTCCCGCACCGCAAACTCCGAGGTGAAAACCCAAGGACAGATCGAAGCCTGACCTGAACGGCTTGGCACGAAATCGACTGTACGAGAACCTTTCATCCAGGAGGTCCACTATGCTCGCGCCAATCATGGCCCCCGCCGCAGCTCTGGCTGAACCGGTCGTCTGGAACGAAGACCCGCAGCGGCAAGGCTGGTGGAAGCGCATCCTCGCGGCCACCCCGCCCGAGAACCCCACCAACGAAGAATTTCAACCCTGACAAAACCAGACCGTGTTCGCCGAATACGGTCACCCACAAATGAATTGATGCCTTCCGTCCGTCCACCGAGGCGGACGGACGGCATTTACAGGCGCTCTACACACGTTCAGCTCGATGAAGCATTCCGGCCGAACCGAAGAGCAATCACCTGCAGCAGGTCAGGAACCGCCCGAAATGGGCGAAGCAGGACGAAACACTCACACAACAAGGACGAAGCTCGCCGCCACCTGCCAACCGTGACTCGTACGGTTGAAATGTAGACGTCAGTGACTGCGCTGACGCTTACCGACCTCGTCGGTCCCCTGAATTGTGTGGCCGTCGAGGTCGTCTCATGTCTATACCCAAACTGAAAGTGGTCAGCCCTCAACCCTCGTCGGAGGAGATGCCGTCGCCAGACCCTCCAGAAGGATTGCCAGACCGCGCTCGAGTTCGTCCTGCCCGTCGTAGTGAGCCATGATCGTAGCCATCGACCGCAGTCTCGGAAACTCGGCAAGCGCAAGCCGATGCAGACCGAGCCGCAAGAGATCGTCCGTCTCCTCGGGATTTTCGACTATTTCCTGAAGCTCGTTGAGAATGTGCCCGTTGAGGAAGCCGAACACTGCTCGGTAGATGTGTAATGCGTCTTCAGGAGTGAAACCGGCCCGTATCAGCAGTTCGAGAATCGCTTCGACGTAGCGCAACGTCCCGGGAGGACGCAATCCGAGCGGGGTGGACAGCGGCCGAGTGACCAGCAAAGGAACCACGTTGGGGTGCGTGAGCGCGAGGCGGCGATACCCGTACGCAACTGCGTGCAGCTGCCCCCTCCAGTCGCGATCGGACGGGTCGACGACCAGTTGTTCGAGCACGGTCTCGACGACCCCGTCCAGCAGGGCCGCCTTGTTGGCCGCGTACCTGTAGAGAGTCATCGGATTTCTGTCGAGCGCTTTGCCCAGTCGGCGCATGGAGAGGCCGTCGGCACCTTCCTCGTTGATGATCGCCAACGCCGTCGAGAGTACGAGCGCCCTGGTGAGGGGCTCCTCGCGGTCCGCGGCGGGAATCAAACCCTTAGTGCGATCTGGCGAGTGTCCGGTCATCCACAAAACATACATCGTATGCCTACGCGTTGACAGAACAGTACGGCTGGTTTACTGTTCGGATACGCCCTATGCATACAACGTATACACACAACGTATACCCGGAATGTCCGGATTTACGTGGGCGCTCATCGATACGTTCCGGCGCCGGAGTCGGCGCGGACGTACGGACTCACTTTCGTCGCATGAGTCCCTTCTTCAAAGGATCGAAGATGAACAGAACATGACAGCACCCACCGCAACACGACGCTCGCGGTTCTTTCAATTCTCGGGTATTGCAACGATTTCCGTTTTCTCCGTCGGCATTCTCGTCTTGCCGGCCGGCACTGCCGGCGCGGAAGCGACTGCTGTCGGACTCGGCACCGCTGAGCCCTTTGCAGTCCTTGCCGGAGCAGGAATCACCAACACCGGACCGACAACCCTCGGCGGCGATATCGGCACGTATCCGACTCCAACCATCACCGGTGTATCGGGCCTGACGATTACCGGCACCAATCATGGTGGCGACGCGGTATCGCAGGGAGCGAAACCCGACGTGTTGACTGCCTACAACACTCTTGCCGGTCAGGGACCCACACAACCGACGGGAGACGACTTGACCGGTCGGACACTGGTTTCGGGTGTCTACAACTCCGGTTCGTCGATCGCACTGTCGGGAACCGTCACCCTCGACGCGCAAGGTGACCCCGATGCAGTCTTCGTCTTCCAAGCGGGATCAACGCTGATCACATCGTCGTCCAGCACCGTTGCACTGATCAACGGAACGCAGGCGTGCAATGTTTTCTGGCAGGTTGGAAGTTCCGCCACCCTGGGCACCAACTCCGTCTTCCGAGGAAACCTGTTGGCGCTGACAGACATTACTGCCACAACCGAGGCAACCGTCGAGGGTCGACTGTTGGCGATCAATGGCGCGGTCACTCTGGATACGAACACCGTTACGATCCCGACCTGTGCGCCTCCTGTCACGACCACGACTCCGACCACTACGACGACTACAGTCCCGCCTGACACCGCGACGACTACCACCACGACTGTGGTCCCGCCGGTGGTGACTACAACCACGACGGTCGTCCCGCCGGAGGTGACTACAACCACGACGGTCGTCCCGCCGGAGGTGACTACAACCACGACTGGTACACCGGTGGAAGCGACGACCACCACACCAGGGCCGAACGGCACGACTACAACCACTGTGGACGTACCGCCGCCGATCATCACGACCAGCCGAAACATTCCGTCCATACCCGAGATTCCCGGTCTCCCACCACTGCCGGGAATACCTCCCACCGTTCCCGGGACGGTAACCGTCCCGTCTCGGGTGCCGACGACGTCAGCTTCTCGAACGGGTACCCCGACCACTCAACCGGTAGGCCCGGAATCCCCGAATGTTCGAGCCCCTCAGGTGCAGCAGGTACCACGAGGGTCGGTCGACACCGGTGACGGAAGCACACAATCCCAACGCGACGGACAGTCCAGTGGAGGGTGGATCGCCCTGCTCGTCGGCTTCTTCAGCGTCGTGGCTATGTCGGCCCTCGTCATCCGTCGGACAAGTCGATAGATGAAAGACGAAAACTCCGTGATGGCTCCGCGAACTCGCCGAGCCATCACGGCTCTCGCCCTTACTGTTTCAGTACTCGTAACGGTGGTCGGATGCGCCGGTGGACAATCCGACAGCGGAAATTCACAACCACACTCGTCGCCTCGACAAGACACCACATCCGCGCCACGCGCCACTGACTCTGCACTGCCCGAAAGGGCGCCGGTAACTGCTGAACACCGCCCCGCGCGCCTCGAAATCCCGTCCATCGGCGTCGACACCGACATCATCGATCTCGGACTCGATACCGATGGAGCACTCGAGGTCCCACCGGATGGGAAGGACGCAGGGTGGTACACCGGCGCTCCCGCCCCCGGTGAGGTCGGACCGGCAATCATCGCCGGCCACGTCGACTGGCAAGGCACCGACGGGGTCTTCTTCGATCTGCGGAATCTCGAAACAGGAGCCGACATCATCGTCACCCGCGAAGACGGAAGTCGCGCAGTGTTCACCGCTACCAGTGTCGAACACTTCCCCAAAGAGGACTTTCCCACCGACGTCGTATACGGCGACATCGACCACCCCGGACTCCGGATCATCACGTGCGGTGGATCCTTCGACGAAACCGCACGCAGTTACAACGACAACATCATCGCATTCGCCGACCTGGCCTAACCGCCTGAGACGCCGCAGCACACCACTTCGAAAGTCCGCACGAACCGTTGGAGAACAATGACCGTATTCCACTTTCCCGTGCTCGAGAAGTTTCGATGACAGACACCGACGACATTCGAGCGAGCGCCGAAGCAGGTGTCGACGCTCCTGCATGGCGGGATCGGAAGCGTTACTGGTGGCCGTTGGGATTGCTGATCCCGCTGAGTCCCTTCCTGTCCTGGCTGCTGGTCGAATATTTGCACCTCGGCCTGTTCTGGGCGACCGGTGCCTGGATCCTGATTCTCGTCATCCCGATCGTCGACGTCGCAGTCGGCGCAGATGGCCGCAGCCCACCCGACAACGTGATCGCGGCATTGCAGGACGACCGCTACTACCGATGGTGTACCTACCTGTTCGTGCCACTTCAATACGCTGGCCTCGTCTTCGCCGCATGGTGTTGGGCGCACGCCCCGATGGCAACCGGAGAGAAGATCGCACTGGCGATGACCGTCGGCGTCGTTGCGGGCGTCGGTATCAATGCCGCACACGAACTAGGCCACAAGAGCAGCCGCCTCGAGCGGCGGTTGGCGAAAATTGTGCTCGCTCAATCGTTCTACGGGCACTTCTACATCGAGCACAATCACGGTCACCACGTCAACGTTGCGACGCCGCGCGATCCCGCCAGTGCTCGTTTCGGGGAATCGTTCTGGATATTCTTGCCCCGCAGCATATTCGGAGGTCTGAAATCGGGCTGGCGGATCGAATCAGCACGCCTGCGCCGGCAGGGTTCACCCGCACTGTCACCTCGAAACAACATCGTGCAGGCATGGTCGCTGAGCGCCGCACTGTTCGGGACGTTGATCACCTTATTCGGGTGGCAGATACTGCCCTGGCTGCTCCTGCAAGCCTTGGCCGGGATCACGTTCCTCGAGGCCGCAAACTACCTCGAACACTACGGATTGCTCCGTGCGCGAAGACAAGACGGCAGCTTTGTCAAAGCCCGGCCCGAAGACAGTTGGAACAGTGATCATCTCTTGTCCAATTTGTTCCTGTACCAATTACAACGACACAGTGACCATCACGCGAATCCGCGTCTGCGCTACCAATCTCTGCGCAGCGCTCCAACCGCTCCGCAACTCCCTGCCGGATACGCGGTGATGATCGTCTGCGCTGCCGTACCACCACTGTGGCGGCGGATGATGGATCACCGTGTCCTCGGCTACTACAACGGCAACGTCGAGCTCATTCACACCAAGGCGACGATATGAATGACAATGCCCGAGACGACGACCACAGCGACGGGCACTACACGGCCACCGGGCCGACCAAACACGCCAGAGCTGCGTACCAGCCGGCGCGCACCCGGCTCAGACGAGCCGCACCGAGCCTGGACGTCGTCGCTGCCGCGGAGTACCTGTTGACCCAGCCCGACGCATACCTCTATCGCCGCCGATACCTCGACCTGATCACTCAAACCCCCGGGCCCGACGGAACATCGATCACCGACTACGCCGCAGCTGAACGCTACCTACTTGTCACCGCTACCGCGCACCGCAGAACTCACAGTGAGGTTCGTCCATCGCCGGCACCCGGCGATTTTCTGTGAAGTGGTCACCGCAGTGTTTGATGCCAGAGAGTGACAACAGCCTGACGAATGCGGGAGCGCAGCATTTGTCATTTGCCATCACAGCTTTGATTCGCGCTCGCCAATGTCATCGAGGATCAAGAACTCGATCTTCGCTCGCTCCCCGTCCGCATCGAAGTCGTTGTCGCGGTCTGAGACACGCGTGATCAGTTCCGTCAGTGCCGCATGGATCGTCGTGTACAGAAATGCACGCGGGTCGGGCACCCCCATCACGTCGTCAGTGTTCATCTGTACCTGCGCCGTAGCGGTACGCCTGCCCAGAAACACACGCGGAAGCCGGGTCCCGGTCGGATCGGTCACCACGGAGATGTCGCCACCAACCACAACAAACAGATCGAAGTCGTACTGCATCGCGATGCCCCTCAGCCGGTGTCTGAGCCGAGTCAACTCCTCGATGAAGTCAAGCGGCACCGACGGTCCACCGAATACTGTCCTGAACGTGACCCCGCGAGTCATCGATCTGCCCCCCTTTACGAATCATCCATTTCAGGATCGAGGGCCATACCCTCTGTATCCCCCACGCCAAGTGCTCGGGCATATCGACCGGCATACCGCTCCAGTGCGACTGCTGAATCGGCCTCACCTTCCCATTGATCCGGAATCGCGGTGCCGTCACACGTTGTTCGCGACACTTGCGCCTCGGAGAACTCGACAGCGGTCCGGGTGAAGGAACACCGCACAAAACTCGTGGCCGCCGAGAATCGTGCGCCGCCGAAAGTACACTCCACGAATGAGGTATCGGCGAGCTGCGCACCAGTCAGGTCTGTGTCGTCGAATGCGCATCGTTCGAACACAGTATTGGGCACGGAGCGGAGCCCGCGTGCTTTGGCTCCAGTGAAATCGCAATCGACGACCCTCGGTCCGAGCGCCACACGCGAGAGCGTCGCACCCCGGAAACTGCACCGTTCGAGTCGGCGATTGAAACGGGGCTGTCCGGTCAGTGCCACGAAATCGAAACGGCAGTCGAATAATTCGGATTCGAAGACGGAGATCGAACCCCGAGCGAAGCTCAGATCAATCCGTTCCAACGTGAGAGATACCGAATGTCCAATCCAGCGCTACCCGCTGTCAGGCCACGCACATCGATCAGCCCGTCATCGGTCTCCGCCCGTGGGGAGACGAGAGTGTGGGGAGGCTTGACGATCCGCGACTGATCGAGCAATTGCGCCCGTAAATTATCGACGTCCTCATCTGACCAACGTCGACGTAGGGAGGTGATCGCGGACCGGTTCACGGGCTCAATAGTATCGGCAAGATCCCCAGCGATTGGCCGTGGCTGTCCGAGAAGCGAACCACCACGCATCAGTACTTCGGTAGGAATCACTTCTCGGAGCGCGCAAAACAGCCGGACCGTGAAATACACGGCCCGGCTGCAGCGCTCACGCACACCAAGTGGAACTCGGAGTCAACTGGGGTACTGAAACCGGTCGTGTACGAGTAGTTGACTCATCCCCGGATCAGTATCGAATTATCAACTCTCACAAGTTGATCACGTCGCCCACAAAGATCTGATCGGGATTGACGATCTGCGGATTCATGTCCCACACCTGCTGCCAGGTGAGACCTCGTTCTGCCGCGAGGTCGAACAATGTATCACCGGCCGCAACGACTACCTCTGAGCCGGACGCTGGAGTCTCCGACTCCGGAATGCTTTCTACCGGTGCAGATTCGGATGTCTCAGAGTAGACAACAGGAGCAGGCGCCGGTTCCGGTGCAAATTCGGGTGCTACGTCCTGTGCCGGCGCGGGCGCGGGCGCGGGAACAATACTCGACCCGGTATCGCACGCCCCGATCGAACTCAGGAAGGACATGGGATCGACTGCGCCTCCACTGTGAATGCGGAGATGCAGATGTGGACCGGTGGAGCTACCGGTGTTGCCCGTTGCCCCGATCTCGTCGCCTACCTCGACGTGTTGCCCCACACCGACCCATGTTTCGGAGAGGTGGCCCATCTGAATCTGCTCGCCACTGTCCGCTTCCAACTGGATATACGTTCCATATCCACCCGGATCATTGGGTCCGGCAACAGAAATCGTGCCCGATGTGGGCGAGTGGAGCGCGGTGCCGACGTTGACAGCGAAGTCGACTCCGTCATGTCCCGCGTGGTAACCCTGCGAAAGTGATCCGCTTACCGGCCACTCCCAATTGCAACTCGCCGACCAGCCCTGCGCACCGGCGGTACCTGCATTGGCTACTGCTCCGGCCCCCACAAGGGCGCCCAGTCCCGCAGTTACGGCGATGAATCGTTTTGTGCTGGAAGGCTTGTGTTTTCTGTGCTTACTCATGTTTTCCTTGACTGATGTGCTCGGAGCAGGTGCAGGCTCTACCCGCAGACAGCACTCAATACGTGCTGAGCTACTTGGTGTATCGCACCAAGACTCCGTTGGAGTGAAATGTTCGGATCGCGCCATGGAGAGAGGTACGGTGACCGCTCTCGAACGCGAGCGCGCGCATAGACCCGCAGGTCTGTATCTCCTGGTGACAGCACAGGAGATACGGGTTCTACATCGAGGCAGTGCCTGAATCGATCGTTGATCGAGGACTACGAATGCCGGAACAAACCGAAGGCTTCTCATTCGAAGATCGACAGGGTGGGTGTCTACCCGGATGGTCGGAAAGAGGGTGGAACATGGAGATCCTTGCGTTGCGGATGAGGAATCACCTCATACGCTGTCGCTTCACGACGCTCCACACCACGGTTGAATTACCTGGGTACATACCTGTTTTTGCGCATTCGACCCGACCGGTCGATATCAGGCGCGCCTTCGGTGGATGGCATCTGGTCGAACAATCGCCAGTGCCCCATGTCACTTCTGGAGACGATACCGCGTCTTGGTCACCCGGCGCGTCAGCGTTACCGAGATGGGACATACAGGCGGCATTGCTCCTACAAGCCGAACGGGAGACCAGTGCACGTTCCCGGCATCGGAAACGCGTGCTGATCTCCCGTTCGGCGATCTGTTGCCTAGTGGATCTACTGCTGAGTCGCAGCTACTTTCTCGGCTGCGTGGTGAGCGGCAATGTATCCGTAAACCAGCCCCTGGCCGATCGTTGCACCGGCGCCCGGGTAGGTGTGACCGAATGCGTTGGCCGCAGTATTGCCGATCGCATACAGGCCGTCGATCACGCTGCCGTCCTCACGAAGCACGCGTGCATGCTCGTCTGCCTGCACACCGCCGCAGGTGCCGAGGTCGCTGAGCGTCATCTTCACCGCGTAGAGGGCACTCGTGTCGAGCTTCCTCAGGTTCGGGTTCGGGGACACTGTCGGGTCGCCGTAGTACCGATCGTATGCACTTCCGCCGCGACCAAATTCCGCATCGCTACCGGCAGCAGCGGCCTCGTTGAACTTCTCGAAGGACTCGGCAAAAGCCTCCTCGGGAAGACCGACCTTGCGGGCAAGCTCGACCGGACTGCTCGCCTTGTGCGCGATGCCGGAGTCGAAAAATGCCTGCGGAAGCGGCTGACGGGGGAAGATACCGCCTGCGAACACGTAGCTGTTGCGGTACTCCTGGTCGAAAACAAACCACATCGACTCGGCCGGATCTCCGGCCTTTTCCCGTTCGAGCACGCGCTGGCCGAACGACATGTAGTCCGTCGCCTCGTTCACGAATCGACGACCGGTCTGGTCGACGATGAACGAGCCTGGCAGCGCACGCTCTGCGAGCATCACCATCGGCGGGCGGCCCTTGATGCTTGCCACCGCCGGGAACCACCACGACTGATCCATCGATCCGATACCTGCGCCGAGCTCTTGTGCTGCCTCGATCGCTTCGCCGGTGTTGCCCTCTGCGCCCAGGCTCTCGTGCTCACCGAGCCTCTCCGACTGGTACTTGTGGCGCCACTCCATGTTGTGGTCGAACCCGCCGGCTGCCAGAACGACACCACGCCGAGCGGTCACCGTCACTTCACGTCCGTCTTGCACCACAACTGCACCCGTTACGCGGCCATCTTCGGTGATGAGCCGAACCAACGACGTTTCCGTCCACACCGGGATACCGGCCTGGACCACACCTGCGAACAGGCCGGCGGCGAGCGCCTGACCGCCTGCGATGTATTCACGCTTGAGTACGTACTTGCCGTAAACGCCCTGCGCCAGGCGGCGGATGATGCGAGGGAAAGCCTTGCTCGGCTTCTTCACCATCAGGTTCATCCACTTGTAGTCCGCACCTGTCACCGGCATCGGCAGTCCGGCTTCCATCAAACCGGGCCGCAGGCGACCGCGTTCCGCGCCGAGTACCGACGCGTCGAACGGCAGGCACTCGCAGGTACGTCCGGCGGCGCTACCTCCCGGCAGTTCGGGGTGGTAATCGGAGTATTCCTTGGCCCAGAAGAACTTCATGGGCGTCGTGCGGTAAAGCATGTCGACGGTGGCCGCACCGTTGTCGACGAATGCCTCCCCACGTTGGGCAGGGGCAGTATCACCGACCACCGACCGCACGTATGTCTTCGCGCGCTCAACGGTGTCGCCCGCACCGGCTTTCGCCAAGATCGGGTTGGCAGGCATCCAGAACGCTCCACCGGACCGCGCCGTCGAACCGCCAACGTACTGCGTCTTCTCCACGATCAGCGTGGACAAGCCGAGCTCGTTCGCGGTGAGGGCGGCAGCCATGCCGGTACCGGACCCGATCACCAGTAGATCGACAACGATGTCCTTGGCTTGTGTCGCGGGGGGTGCCTGATTCTTCGCCATTGAACAAATCCCTTCACGTGGTTATCGACGTAGAACGCTAAGGCAGTCGCGGCGCAGAAGGTTCCGGATGCCCAGTCAGCGGGACATTGCGAGTGGATTGGCGAAGAACGGCTCCTGCCACGGTTCGGGCGTTGTGCCCGCCCCAGCAGAATCGCGGCTTGCCTTCTTCGATGTCTACGCTGCTCACGTGAGGACAAATCCCAGCTTCGGCATCGTCGACGAAACGCTCGGCACCCTTGCACGCGGCATGCTTCCCCGCCTACGCCACGTCTTCGAGCAGCACCAGGCTCTTCACCGTCTGGCCGTCGAAGCGATTGTCAACGTCTGACAGACTCGTGCGGTTTGCATTTCATGGACGGGTACTGGCCGGCGGTTCGTTTCAACGGCGACGATGGCGTGATCGAGGTGACTGTCGAATCCTGACCGCGATCCTCGTCTCGGGCTGTCGGCTGATGTTCCTCGGCACTGATGAAGAATAATCATCTACATGAAATGGAACACCCCTACAGAGACCGGCTGGTTCGTCAACCTCGCCGAAGGTGGTTCGGCCGTATCGATATTCGATCCGTCGGGGAACGTTCAAGGCGAACTGATTCCCGCATCCGACGACGGATCGGAGAGCGTTGCCGGCGGGCGGAAGAGGAAATCGTCAACAGCCGAGCAGGATCGATCCAGGCTCACATTCCGTAAAGGCCGACCTGCATCACTTCGATTGTCCGACGGAACGATCGGGACCCTGATCGACCAGAAGCCCAAGGCCATGCGCCGCAAGAACAAGCTGTGCGAAGTCGATATCGCGGGCAGAACATACCTCTTCGTTCATTCATCGGGCCGAAAGGCAACAGCCCGGCGTGACGGAATCGCATTGGCACACATGGAACGTGGCCGATGGTCCGGTAGAAGCACCGTCGCCAGAAGAACCCTCACGGCAACGGACGCCCTTGACGAATGTGTCCTGACACTGTTTCAGAAGGTAGTGACACCTGGACGTACCGGCGCCTTCGATCAGGTACTGACCGACCTCAGCAACATATGACGTACGCCATATTCGGTGGATCTCAACCGCACTCGAGATACTGACTTTCAACTCTCGGGTCCACGGACATGCCTTGGACACAATGAGTTTCACATCTCGGAGCGGAAGGCTGAAACCAGATCATGGTAGTGTCGACGCTTTGAACACGCTCGCCCAGCGATTGTCGCCAGGTGCGATGATCACAGATCCAGATCTACTCCAGTCCTATCGGCAGGACTGGAGTTTCGATCCCGCAGCCGGAACACCGGTTGCCGTAGTACGTGCTTCGACGACGGCAGAGGCGGTTCGACGGACGGCATCTGAGGCCGCCACATGTAGCGAATAGCGACGAGTACCTGAATTCTCCTGTGCAACCGGATACGGTGAGGCTGTCGTCTTCAATGCGGCGATGCAAGAAGGGAAGCTACGACCAAAACGTTACGTCGGGGAAGACAAGCAAATCACCTGGACATGGCTGGAGGCCTCCGTGATGAATCTCGTTCGCCGACTGAGCGTCTGCACATCCGTCGTGATCGCTTCTACTCTGACGTCGGTAGCGCTCGCATCCGCCGCGGTGACCATTCCATTCCAGGTCAACCCTGCGCCGTACGGCAACCCGAACGGCAGCTTCGACGCGCCGGCCGTCCGCTGCGTAGCTGTCGTCGGTGAACAACCCGGCACGGTGACGATCACCGGAGGCAAGGAAGGCCGGTGGGGATGCCTGCTCTCGTCCGAAGTGCGCTGGCTGAACCTTTCGACCGGGGCCTCCGGCTCGGCTCGGCTCTCGGACGGTCTCAACGGAGTCCCAGCAGAGGCGATCGTGCAGACCGGGACCGGTCAAGTCGCTGTTGCCGTGCTGTCCGTGGCCGGATCCATCATCACCCCAGGTGTCACATCGTTCTACGTGCCGTAGCACCAGACTCCGCATCACCGGCACCGTTGGACCTAAGGTCCTGTTTACCGACCCGTCATCCCGGTTAGCCTGAAAAGACGCTACCGAGAGGACACTCATGACCTCGTCAGTGCACGAAACGATCGCCGTGGATCTGGATTTGATCGACCTGTACAAGGACCTCCACAGCCATCCGGAACTGGGGTTTCACGAGCAACGAACATCCAGTCTGGTGGAAAGACATTTAACAGCACTTGGATTCGACACCACCACCGATGTCGGGACTACCGGAGTCGTCGGAGTCCTGAAGAACGGAGTGGGCCCCACAGCGCTGCTGCGTGCGGATATGGACGCCCTCCCGGTTCGGGAAGAAACCGGATTGGACTACGCCAGTACCGTAACAACGACCGACGATCAGGGAAAGACCGTCTCGGTCAGCCACGCGTGCGGCCATGACCTGCATACGACCTGCTTACTCGGTGCGGCCCGGATCCTCTCTCAGGATACGACGACCTGGTCTGGCACTCTTGTCCTCGTCTTCCAACCGGCTGAGGAACTTGGCGCGGGTGCGCAAGCCATGGTCGACGACGGACTGTTCGAGCGATTCCCGAGGCCCGACATCGTTCTCGGACAACATGTATCGCCGCTACCGGCAGGCACGATCGCCGGGCACGCCGGCCCCTCGTATGCGGGATCGGACTCACTTCGTGTGAGACTGGTCGGAAAGGGCGCCCACGGATCTATGCCGGAGAACTCGGTCGATCCCGTGGTCATGGCAGCCGAAACCGTGTTGCGTTTGCAAACTGTCATCTCACGCGAGGTCCCGAGTACTGCCACAGCTGTCCTCACCGTCGGCTCCATCCATGCTGGAGATGCCGCCAACGTCATTCCCGGCGAAGCAGAACTGCAACTCAACATCCGCAGCTACGACGCAGGTGTGCGTCAGCGCATCCTGGACAGCGTCGACCGCATCGTCCGGGGCGAAGCGGCCACCGCCGGTGCACCCACCCCACCGACCATCACCGAGACGGAGCACTTTCCGATCGTCGTCAATGATCCGGCAGCGCTGGACAAGACACTCGATGCGTTTGCCGAATGGTTGGGGACGAACAAGATTCTCGATCCCGGAGCGGGAGCAGGTAGTGAAGATGTCGGCATTCTCGCGACCAGTGCCGGTGCGCCACTGTCGTACTGGCTGTTGGGCGGTACCGACCCTTCACTGTTCACGACAGGTGACATGACTGATCCGGCTTTGCGAACCGTGCCGTCGAACCACTCTCCGCACTACGCTCCCGTGATCGAGCCGACCCTGACCATCGGTGTGAACGCCTTGGTCGTCGCGGCCAGGACGTGGCTCCCAACTCCCTAGAGTGTTGCGGGTCCGCAATCGATCGATCGTCCATTCGATCAAGGCTGCAAACGCGTAGGCGCCGCCGAGAATACTTGCAGCGCCCCACCCTGCCGCGTCGAAAACCATAGTGGTGGAAACCGCCCCAGCCGCGCTGCCCAACGAATAGAACACCATGTAACTACCGATGATCTGCCCCGACGATTCCGGTGTGTTCGCGACGATCAGATTCTGGCTCGTGACATGAACAGCCTGCACGGCGAAGTCCAACGCAACAACACCGACTACGAGTAACACCAGCGAGTGCGTCGCCTGCGCGTTGAATACCCACGACAGCAAGAGAACGACCAACGACGCCCCGGTGACGCGTTGCGCTTTGCCTTGATCGGCCCACCGACCGGCACCGACCGCGCCCAATGCTCCAACCAATCCTGCGATTCCGAAGAGCCCGATCTGTGTGGTCGACAACCGCCATGGTTCCTCACTCAACGGCAGGGCCATTCCGCTCCACAAAGCACCAAAGGACGCGAAAAGGAACAAGGCGATCAGGGCCCGGGTGCGAAACAGTCGGTTCGTAAGCGTCAACGTCACGACAGACCCCATTGCACGCACGTACGAACGCCTATCGTGTTGCGAACGAGGATCTTTCGGCAGCATCGTCAGCGCGACGGCCGCGACCAGTACCGAAATGAAAGTGGATCCCGCGTAGACCGCCCGCCAGCCTGCCAGATCCGCAACTGCGCCGGCGACAGTCCGAGCGAGGATGATGCCGACGACAACGCCGCTGGTGATGACACCGATGTTTGCGCCCCGCTCGTCCGGGTCACTGATTGCCGCAGCATAGGCAACTATGACTTGAACAACTACCGAGAACGTGCCTGCGACCGCCATCCCGATCAACAGCTGCAGATTCGTGGTGGCCAGAGCAACAAGCATCGTTCCCGTTGCAGCAGCGACGATCTGGATTGCGATCAATTTCTTTCGATTCACGAGATCGCTCAATGGCACCAACACGATCAACCCCACCACATAACCGAGTTGGGCGAGTGCGACTACGAAACCGAGGCCGGCCGGAGGAATGGAAAGATCCGAGCCTATTTGCCCGAGGAGCGGCTGTGCGTAGTAGATGTTGGCTACCGAGACCCCGCAGAGCACTGCGAGCAACAGGCGAAGTCCGCGAGACATTTTCAACTTGCCCCGCGCGTTCTCGACAGCATGACGTGCAGTCACTTCCACCTCAACTTGGTTGCGTTTTGATACCATTTGGAGGTTACGTCAATACAGTTTCAAAACGCAACCAATGAGGAACTCGATGCCGGATCGCGCACAATGGACGGACCCGCACTGCCCGACGGCCCGAGCGGCCGACATCATCGGCGACAGATGGTCGCTGCTGATCGTGCGTGACGCCTTCGACGGGTCATCGAGATTCAGTCAGTTTCAACGAAACCTGGGCATCGCAAAGAACATTCTCACGGACAGGCTCAAAGTCCTTGTCGAGCAGGGAATCTTCGAAGTCCAACCGAACGCGCAAGGTACCCGCAACGAGTACATCCTGACCGAACGCGGTATGGATCTGTTCATCGTGATCATTAGCCTGCGACAGTGGGGAGAGCGCCACGCCTTCGATGACGGTGAGCCACACTCGATCTTGATCGACGACACCACGGGCGATCCGGTTCCCAGGCTTCGACTGATCAACACACGGAATATCGACCTGGACCCTACAAGTACACATGTGGAGAAGGTCGAGGAAGGTTGACCCGCAACTCGCCAGATTGACAGATGGGCGCACATGATTCGAAGTGCGCGCATACTCCGACTATGACTGTCGATCTCGAGTTCTCCTGGCCGCAGTTTCTCTGGATTGCATTCATCTTCGTCGGCGTGCCCGCAACTATCGGCGCGAGCATCATCTGGACAATCTGGCGTTCGGAACGAACTGGCCTGGAGCACTCCACGACCGCCCTCGGCGGCGGGCACACGGGATCGGGCTCACTCGGACTGTGGAGCACCGGCCTGTTGGCCTTTGCACTGGGCTTTCTGTCTTGCATGGGCTGGCTCAGCTGGTCAGCCGACTACAAAGGCGGATTCCGCGGCCCCGGCCTGCCTGCCCCGACACAGTTCCCCACATGGCAGGTCGTCGCCTGTGGACTGACAGTGATTCTGGCGTGTTTCGGTTCCGCCCATTGCTCGCGATGGATGAAGGCCGGCGGTATGACGGCCGCTGCCGGCACTGCTGCGGGATTCACCACCGCATTCAGCATCGACGCCAGTACTGATGTCACCGGACAGGCAGGCGTGGGCGTCGCACTGTCCACAATCGGATGGGGCCTCACCCTTACCGCACTGATGCTTCTGCGCAGCAAGTGGTCGCAACGAGGGTGAATCTGTCACTCAGTGCGGTTCACCCGCGGCGCGTTCAGTGGCGCGGGCAGTGTCGTCGAGGTGACAGTCGAATCTTGGCGTATGAATTGACGTGATGCCCAGGCGGATCAGTATCGCGAGTAGTGCTGAATTTCCTCACGATCGGCAGCGCAGATGCACTTTCGATCGAGACCGCGGTCGGCAGTCACTGCGCAGAAGCGAACCCCGAGCGGATCGTGGGATTTCATACTGTGCTGACACGCCGGGCAGATCGACGGTGTTTTCTGATCCTCGTCAGTCGACTCGGATTGCCCTCGTGCATTCGACACATCGGACGGGTTCGACGCCATACCGGCGCTCCAGTTCTCGGCCGTTCGACCACAGACCGGGTTGGCGTCGAGGACGACATGGCTTGACCGCGCATATTCGAATGACCCTCGACGTACCCCACGCTACTCGCTTCGGCACACCGGTTTGTACCAATTTCTGCCCACGCGACAATCCCGGTCGAGCAGGATAGAACTACTGCACGCACCATTTCCGTGCAGGATTCGAATTCGTGCAGCATTCGTCGTGAAAGGGCTTCTCGTGAACACTTTCCAACGTGTATCCGCCGCCGTGAACGTAGTGGTCCAACCACTGATCGGCGCTCCGATCGTAGGCAAACTACTGGGCCGTTCCATGACCGTCATCACCTACGTCGGACGCAAGTCCGGTCGCACCTTCAGCGCGCCCGTGTCCTACAAACGAAAAGGCGACCATGTGACGATCGGCGTTGCCATGCCGGACAAGAAGAGTTGGTGGCGCAATTTCTACCCGGAACAAGGTCCGATCGTTCTCCAACTGGACGGTATCGATCGCCCCGGCGAGGCACTCGCACACCGAAAAGGCAAGGGTGTCTACGTCTCCGTCGAACTCGCTCCCGTCGACTGAGCGGATCGAACAGCCACCGGTGCAATCACATTCAGCTCACACCCACCGCCTCACGAGATCTGGGTGATTCAGATCTCGTGACGGTCGGGACCTTTGACTCTGTGCAATCGAGACTCGGTCTCGCACCCTTCGACGCGGGTTTTTTGTCGACCATCGGTCGGACAACCCGATCCTGTCGGGACATTACCGTCCGGTAACATCGACGGCAGGCGTGAGCTGGAAGAGGTGACCACCGTGACGATCGGCATCTATCTGGTCGACGACCACGAGATCGTCCGTCGTGGATTGGCAGACCTGTTGAATCAGGTATCGGGATTCAACGTTGTTGGCGAGGCGTCGTGTGTTCGCGAAGCCTCGGCCGGAATACCCGAATGCCGACCCGACGTGGTTGTCATGGACGTCAGACTTCCCGACGGTAACGGTGTGGAACTGTGCCGAGAACTGGCGTCGACCTACCCGAGCGCCGCCACTTTGATGCTCACGTCGTACTCCGACGACGACGCACTGCTCGACGCCCTGATCGCCGGCGCACGAGGATTCGTCCTCAAGAACATCCGCGGCCACGACCTGGTGTCGGCGATCCGCACGGTTGCTACCGGCAAGTCGCTGTTGAACACCCAGGCGGTGATCGGTTTGGTCCGGCGCATCCGGTCCGAACAGAAGTCGGGTACTGCGGCAGCCCTGTTGACCGATCAGGAGCTCTTGATCTTCGAGTTGATCGGCAAGGGACTGAGCAATCGAGAGATCAGCTCGCACGCAGAACTCTCGGAGAAAACAGTCAAGAACTACGTCTCACGCATCCTCGAGAAACTGGGTCTCGAACGTCGAACGCAGGCCGCAGTTCTGGCGACAAAGCTTCGTGCGGGCACTTTGCACCCGGATCCTTCGGGCCAGGCGACCACTCACCTGCTGACGCCATCCGGCTCGCCCTTCTCCGCCACCACGGGCACGCACCATGCCAGGTAGCCGCGACGCGCTCATGCTCAGCCTTTTCGGCGACATCGCCGGAAGCGCAGAGCTGACTGCTCTCAACCCGACTGCAATTCCCAAACTGCTCAGTGCCGTGTTGACCGTCGGGTCCACACTCCAGCTCGACGAAACCCTGCAACAGATAGTCGACGTCGCGCGACATCTCCTCGAAGCGGACTACGGCGCGCTCGGCGTGAAATCCCCCGACGGACGCTTGTCCCGATTCATCCACTCCGGTATGACTCAGGGGCAGGTTGCCAAGATCGGGCATCTTCCCGAAGGTCACGGCCTGCTGGGCCTGGTCGTTCGAGAACCGTGCCCGGTTCGAACCGACCGAATCTCCTCGCATCCGTCCTCGGCAGGGTTTCCGACCAATCATCCGCCGATGGACACGTTTCTCGGTGTTCCGATCTTCGTCAGGGGCGAGGTGTTCGGCAGCATCTACCTCGCGGACAGCTCGGAACGGACTGCATTCGACGACCGCGACGAGGCTGTACTCCAGATTCTGGCAAATGCTGCGAGCATCGCCATCGACAATGCGCGTCTGTTCGAGGAATCCCGGACGCGAGAAGCCTGGCTCAAGGCCGTCGCCGCCGTCAATGCACGTCTGCTCAGCGGCGGATCCCGCGACGAGACGCTATCGGAACTGGTTCGGACGACGCGGCACCTCACGGATGGAAATCTTGTGTGCGTCGTTCGCTACGACCTCGGCAGAGAGCCGGTAGTCCACGTCGCCGATGCTGCTGATTCCCAGCCTGCCCCCGCGACCGGATCAGCCGTCGATCTGTCCGGGACCGTGATCGACGACGCTGCGCGGAGCCGGCGGCCGATCTCTGCACCACATGGCAGTTCCGTTCCGGCACTGAACGTTTCCGGCGACGAATCAGTGGTCGCACTCCCCCTCTCCGGAACCTCGTTCGGCGGCGGTGTTCTCTTCGCGTCACGCCGCAGCAACCGCCCGTGGGGAGTGGACGAGATCGAGCAACTGACGGCGATGGCAGACATCGCTTCTGTCACTGTCGAATTCGCAGAACAGCAACGGAAAGAAAGACTGGTCGACGTCCTCGAAGATCGCGACCGAATCGCGCGGGATCTCCATGACCACGTCATCCAACAGTTGTTCGCCACCGGGTTGAGTTTGCAGGGGGTGCTGCAACGTCCAGGCGACGAGGACACCGTTCGAACCGTATTGGACACCTCTGTCGATCAACTCGATCGAACAGTCCGTGAAATCCGCACCGCAGTCTTCGACCTCCATACGAGCGAGATGTCTACTCCCACAAGCCTGCGGCGGCGACTACTCGATGCCGTCAACGGTCTGTCCGGCCACTCGTCGATCACTCCCAGCGTCACTTTCGAGGGAACCATCGACAGTTCCGTCCCGTCTCGACTTGCCCCGCACGCCGAAGCCGTTGTGCGCGAGGGCTTGAGCAACGCTCTGCGGCATGCACATGCCGATGCCATCGACGTCACCATCCGGGCCACCGAGGAGCTTGTCATCAGCATCGTCGACGACGGTGTGGGAATCGACCAGGCAACCAGAATCCACGGTCTCGACAACCTGGCGACCCGCGCTCGTCAGTGCGGAGGCTCGAGCAACATCACCAGCGAGAACGGTGTCACCGAACTGGTGTGGCGTGTTCCGCTGAGCCCCAGGCGAAGTCCGTTGCCGATCCAGCATCGTTGAGCGTCAGAGCGGATCCAGTTGGGCCTTGAGCAGGCAGAACTCGTTACCTTCCGGATCGGCCAGGACATGCCATTGTTCGTGCCCTGTCTGGCCGATGTCGGCCGGCCGCGCACCAAGACTCAACAGGCGTTCCAGTTCGGCCTCCTGATCGCGATCGGTGGCGTTGACGTCGATATGCAGGCGGGGCTTACCCTTCTCCGGTTCGTCTCTGCGACTGAGGATGATCGTCGGCTGCGGACCGCCGAACCCTTCGCGTGGGCCGATCTCCAACGAACCGTCGTCCATTCGATCGAGCACGACGAAGTCCAGGACCTCGCACCAGAACCGGCCCAGCACCTCGGGTTCCCGGCAACCGAGCACCAGTTCACTGATACGACATGCCATGACCATCTCGCTTTCTTTCGGCTCGTGAAGACAACTCTCTCGACCGTACCGGACCACGTGATCTACGCCATGCCTCTGTTCCGATCCTAGGGACCTTTTCCCCTCGTCCGAGTTCCCGGTCGCCACGATCATTGCGTTATGTTCCACAGTCCCAGGCATTCTCGGTCTTTCGTCACGTCGATGTGCGTAGGCGGCCGTCGTGGTTGATCTCGCGCCCCGGCCGGTCGGTGAGGTCGATTCCCCCGCCGATGCAATTCCCCGAACCGCTCCGAAGGGTTCGAAACTGGTCGAGATCCTCAGGACCACCGATCACAAGATGATCGGTCTGATGTACATCGTGACATCGTTTGCCTTCTTCTTGATCGGCGGACTGATGGCACTACTCATGCGCATGGAATTGACCGTTCCGGGAATGCAATTCCTGTCCAACGAGCAGTACAACCAGTTGTTCACCATGCACGGCACGATCATGCTCCTGCTGTACGCGACCCCGGTGTTCTTCGGATTCGCCAACTACCTCATGCCACTGCAGATCGGGTCGCCGGACGTGTGTTTCCCGCGACTCAACGCCTTCAGCTACTGGCTCTATCTCTTCGGCGGCCTGATCGCGTCCGCCGGATTCGTAACACCTGGTGGTGCGGCAGATTTCGGCTGGACCGCCTACGTACCGCTCACCAGCGAACTCCACTCCCCCGGCATGGGCGCCGACCTGTGGATCATCGGTCTCGCTCTCGGCGGCGTCGGCACCATCCTCGGCGCAGTCAACATCGTTTCGACGATCGTCTGCCTGCGCGCCCCGGGTATGACGATGTTCCGCATGCCGATCTTCACGTGGAATGCGCTGGTCGCCAGCATGCTGATCCTCCTCGTTTTTCCGCTGCTCGCTGCTGCCTTGATCGGACTGTGGGTGGACCGGCACCTGGGAGCGCACCTGTTCGACCCCGCCACCGGTGGAGTCATGTTGTGGCAGCACCTGTTCTGGTTCTTCGGCCATCCCGAGGTCTACATTCTGGCGCTGCCGTTCTTCGGCATAGTCTCGGAGATCTTCCCCGTCTTCAGCCGCAAGCCGATCTTCGGATACACCGGATTGGTCTACGCAACATTGGGAATTGCTGCACTGTCGATCGCTGTGTGGGCGCACCACATGTACGCAACCGGCGCCGTTCTCCTCCCCTACTTCTCGTTCATGACCTTCCTGATCGCAGTTCCCACCGGAGTCAAGTTCTTCAACTGGATCGGCACCATGTGGAAGGGGCAGTTGACTTTCGAATCGCCCATGCTGTTCTCCGTCGGCTTCCTGGTCACATTCCTGTTCGGCGGACTCTCCGGCGTCATCCTTGCCAGCCCGCCCTTGGACTTTCATGTCACCGACTCGTACTTTGTTGTCGCGCATTTCCATTACGTCCTCTTCGGGACAATCGCGTTCGCGACATACGCCGGAATCTACTTCTGGTTCCCGAAAATGACCGGCCGGATGTTGGACGAGAAGCTCGCCAAGATCCATTTCTGGTTGACCCTGATCGGCTTTCACGCAACATTTCTCGTCCAGCATTGGCTCGGCGCCCAGGGCATGCCTCGTCGGTACGCGGACTACCTGCCATCGGACAATTTCACTCTTCTCAACACGATCTCGACCATCGGCGCGTTTGTGCTCGGAGCCTCGACGATTCCGTTCATCTGGAACGTTTTCAAGAGCTACCGGTACGGCCGAATTGTGACCGTCGACGATCCTTGGGGCTTCGGAAACTCGCTCGAATGGGCGACGTCCTGCCCACCACCGCGACACAACTTCACCGAACTTCCCCGAATCCGCAGTGAGCGGCCGGCATTCGAACTGCACTACCCCCACATGGTCGAAAGAATGCGCGACGAGGCGCATGTCGGACTGCTTGGTCACAAGTCGGTTTCCGACGTGAGAACTGAGGTGAAACAACATGAATGACGGCACGAAGTACCGAGCCTGGGCAGAAAAGCAGCACCACGAATGCCGAGCGAAACCCGGCCATCTCCTCGCCCCGTTGCTCGTGCTCATGTTCGCTGTCACGACGCTCGTGTGGTTGCCCCTGACGACTGCCGCGTGCTCGATAGTCGTCGCAGGATTGCTGTTCGGCACTGTCCTGCAAGCTAGTTCGCATTCAACAGACACAGCTCGAGGAGTTCACGATGAAGCCCGAACTATCGACTGATCTCATCACCTCGGAGTGGTCCGCGGACGGAGCGGTGGTCGTGTGCATCGACGGATCCCCGCTGCGCCCCGGCGAGATCACGTGGGCGGCTGAGTTCGCACATCGCCACGGTCTCTGGATGCGAATCGTTTTCGTAGCTCCGAGCGCCGATCTGAACACCTCGGCATCGCCGACCGGCCTGTTCATGGAGGCCATTCAGATCGCCGAGTCGGTGTCGCCAGATCTTCGGATCCGGACCGATCTGATCTCCGGGGAGAACACCGCAATTCTCACCGCGCTGACAGCTGAGGCCGCCTTGATCGTCGCACCACAGGACGATCCCGCCGCACCTGGACCGACATGTTCGTTCGCAAGAGTCGGAACACCGCGTGAAAGCAGCGCTGCGGCAGCCTTGCCGGTTGTCGTCGGTTTGGACGGAAGCGCCTACAGCGAAAGCGCTCTGGCCATCGCATTCAAGGAAGCAGAGGCAGCGAACACCGAACTGGTCGTCGTGCACGCAGCGCCGCCAGAGGCCGAGCTGCGTCGAGACTTCGCATCCGGGCACGCGCCCCAGCACTCGACGCCGCTGACGTGGCAACTGTCGGGTTGGGCCACGCTCTACCCTGGCGTCGCGATCCGTCAGATCGAGTTCGACGGCCCCTCGGTTGCCATTCTTGAACAACTCTCCACCGAGGCACGGCTTCTCGTCGTGGGTCGGCGTGGGCGAGGCTCGTTCGACGACACCGCTCTCGGCACCACGAGCAGTGCGATGATTCGAAAAGCACACTGCCCGGTCATCGTTGCCAGCGAAGCCTGAATCAGATCGTCACCCGGTCAGAAGCCGTAACTGTGGATGGGTGCGAGCTGACCGGAGTGATGGGCTTCGATTACGAAACGCTCGTGGTCGACCAACTTCTCCGGGAGTTCGTCAACCGGCCACCACCGCAGATCTGCAGATTTCAACGGCTCCATCCGGCGTGGTTCACCCGACCACGTGCGGCATTCGTAGAAGAAGTCCACTCGATGATCCACCGGTTCGCTCCCGTCCGCGTGGCGGCGATGCAACACGGTCAGCGGCTTCAGTTCCGAGGAAAGCAATTCGACACCAAGTTCTTCCGCAGCCTCCCGAACGGCAGCGTCGATCGCCGACTCCCCCAGTTCGACGTGGCCCGCAGCAGCGTGAGCCCAGTATCCGTCCATGAATCCCGTGCCCTCGCGCAATTGCAGCAGCACCTCGCGCCGTTGTACCGGGTTGCTTCGACAGAACATCACGTACACCGCTGGTACCAGCGCAAATTGATCGGCCACACGACCACGCTATCGTGCGCGTGAAATGACGGCGCCCCGCGAGAACAAGCTCGCGGGGCGTCGTCGACGATCTGCTGGATCAGTTCACGTCGAACCGGTCGAGGTCCATCACCTTGGTCCAGGCTGCGGCGAAGTCCTCGGCGAACTTCTGCTTGGCGTCTGCGCTGGCGTACACCTCGGCGAGTGCACGCAGTTGCGAATTCGATCCGAAAACGAGATCGACCGCAGTTGCCGTGTACTTCGGATCGCCCGTCACGCGATCAACGCCGTCGTATACGTTTTCGTCCGTCTTCGACGGCTTCCACTCGGTACCCATGTCGAGAAGGTTGACGAAGAAATCGTTGGTCAACGTCTCGGGACGATCGGTGAACACGCCGTGACGGGTATTGCCGAAGTTCGCGTTCAGCGCGCGAAGTCCGCCGACCAGCACTGTCACCTCGGGCGGGGTCAGCGACAGCATGTACGCGCGGTCGACCAACAGAATCTCTGCCGGAATCTTCTCGCCTCCCTTGAGGTAGTTCCGGAATCCGTCGGCCCGGGGTTCGAGTACCTCGAACGAGTCGACGTCTGTCTGCTCCTGCGTTGCATCCGTTCGGCCCGGCGTGAACGAGACCGTGATGTCCTGTCCGGCGTTCTTCGCAGCCTGTTCGACGGCCGCTGTACCACCCAGAACGATCAGGTCGGCGAGAGAAACCTTTGCTCCACCAGCCTGGTTGAAGTCCTGCTGAACACGCTCGAGAGTCTGAAGCACCGCGGAGAGAGCTGCAGGCTCGTTGACTTCCCAATTCTTCTGCGGCTCCAGTCGGATTCGCGCACCGTTGGCGCCGCCGCGCATGTCCGTGCTGCGGAAGCTCGCGGCAGACGCCCACGCCGTCGATACCAACTGCGAAATGGACAGCCCGGAGTCGAGAAGTCGATTCTTGAGGATCGCGATGTCTGCGTCCCCGATCAGTTGATCATCGGCCGAGGGAACCGGGTCCTGCCACAGCTGCGGCTCGGGAACCCAAGGTCCCAGGTAGCGCGTGACCGGTCCCATGTCACGGTGAAGGAGCTTGTACCAAGCCTTGGCGAACTCTTCGGCGAATTCTTCCGGATGATCGAGCCAGCGCCGGGTGATCTTCTCGTACGTCGGATCCAGGCGTAGGGACAGGTCGGTCGTCAGCATCGTCGGGGTGCGTCCGGCCGACGAATCGAACGGATCCGGGATGGTGCCCGCCCCCGCGCCGTCCTTCGGAATCCACTGCCACGCACCCGCCGGACTCTTGGTCAGCTCCCAGTCGTAGCCGTACAGAATCTCCAAGAAGGTGTTGTCCCACTTCGTCGGAGTGGGAGTCCACACGACTTCGAGACCACTGGTGATCGCGTCCTTACCCACACCCGTGCCGAAGGCACTCTTCCAGCCCAGTCCCTGCTGCTCGATGGGAGCACCTTCCGGCTCCGGTCCGACGAGGTCGGCCGGTCCGGCTCCGTGCGTCTTGCCGAAGGTGTGACCGCCGGCGATCAGCGCAGCTGTCTCCACGTCGTTCATCGCCATGCGGGCGAACGTTTCTCGGATGTCGCGGGCGGCCGCTACCGGATCCGGTTGCCCGTTGGGTCCTTCGGGATTGACGTAGATCAGGCCCATCTGCACGGCTCCGAGCGGTCCGGACAGCTCACGGTCTCCGCTGTAACGCTCGTCGCCGAGCCAGGTGTCCTCGGGACCCCAGTAGATCTCCTCGGGCTCCCAGATGTCTTCTCGGCCGAATCCGAAGCCGAAGGTCTTGAACCCCATCGACTCCAGGGCACAGTTGCCCGCGAACACCAGCAGGTCGGCCCAGGAAACCTGCTTTCCGTACTTCTGCTTCACGGGCCAAAGCAGGCGCCGGGCCTTGTCGAGGCTGGCGTTGTCCGGCCAACTGTTGAGCGGGGCGAAACGCTGAGCACCTTGGCCGCCACCGCCGCGGCCGTCTGCAATGCGATAGGTGCCGGCAGCATGCCAGCTCATACGCACGAAGAGTCCGCCGTAGTGCCCGTAGTCGGCCGGCCACCAATCCTGCGACGCCGTCATCAACGCGATGACGTCGCGCTTTAGCGCCTCGACATCGAGCTTGGCGAATTCCTGGGCGTAATCGAAGTCGGCACCCATCGGATTCGACTTCGACGAATGTGAATGCAAGACAGAGAGATCCGGCTGATTCGGCCACCAGTCGCTGTTTGTTCTCGGACGATTCCCGGTAGGCGTCGGAGACGGGATTGCGGGGTTTTCACTTTCGCTGGTGCTCTCGGTGTTTCCGTCGTGAGCAACCGGGCAACTATCGGACACGATAATCCCTCCATGAGCGAGTAGAACGGACTTCGATCACGTTTGTGATCGCAAACTCTGAGTTGTCGAGCAGTCGGGACACAGGCCCCAGTAAATGACCTCGGCTTCGTCGAGAACGAAACCGTTGTGCGCCGACGGCGTCAAACACGGTGCCTCTCCGACTGCGCAGTCGACATCTGAAACGACCCCACAGGACCGGCAGACGACGTGATGATGGTTGTCGCCGACGCGTGACTCGTACAGCGCCACCGATCCGGACGGTTGGATCCGCCTGATCAGCCCGGCGTCGGTGAGAGCGTGCAACACGTCGTAGACCGCCTGCCGCGACACCCCAGGCAGAACAGCCCGCACAGCATCGAAGACAGTCTCGGTGGCTGCGTGTGGGCGTGCATGCACAACCTCGAGCACCGTGACTCTGGGACGAGTCACGCGAAGCTCAGCGTTACGCAGTTGGGCTGCATAATCCGGCGTCGAAGGCACCTTTCCACTATTGCGCAATCTTCTGGACTGAACCCAGACTTTCGCGAAAATCATCGCTGACAGGGCCCTCCCGCCCGATTCGTCCGTGCTGGAAGTGAGCCGGATTCCTCGCTCTTTCTGGCGTCCCCACACCGCCTTCAGGTTTGTTGCGCGTCGACGCGTCCTGCTGTGTGGTTCCACAAACTCCGACAATCTCCCCTTCGTCCAACTACCGTGAAAGGGAGAATCCGCCGAGGTCAGGAGTGCTCGTGCCCAAACTGGAGATCAAGAGGAAGTCAGAACTCTCACGGCAGGAAGTCGCCGACCGACTCATCGCCCTCGGCCAAGCCCTCGCCAGTGGATCGGAAGTGGAGCTGGGGTCGGGTGGGGACTCGATCGAAATCAGTGTTCCGGAACAGGTTCGGTGGGAACTCGAGATCGAAGTCGACGGCAACGAAGTCGAGATAGAAATCGAGATTCACTGGCGCGACGACCCTCAGGAAGAATCGGAAGAGAAGTCTCCGCCTCGCACCAAAGCAGTTCGTCGCAGCCGACCACGCAAGAGCACTTCCACATAGGCCGACTCGAATACGGTTGTTCGGCACTTACGGAGACGCCGACACCTCGAGAGACACGACGCGCAGCAGTGCTCGGAGGTCACTTTCGATCCGTCGAAACAGTTGATACACAACGATGAATCCGGCGATCCCGCCCAAACACAGCGCACGGACTGTTGCGTTGAGTTCCTCACCGGCACCCGAACCGACAAAACTGAGCCCCGCGATTCCCACCAGGGGAACCGACGCCGCGACTGCGAGGTAACGCGTGCTGCTCCGACCCAGTGAGCGAATATCGCGTCCGTCGTCGCTTCGTAACTCGCCGTGCGACAACAAGATCGGATACAGACATCGAACCGAGTAATACGTCAGGATGAAGAACGGATACGCGACTGCGACGGCGCCGCACACCGCCAGCGACGACATCAGGTGCACGTAGGCTCGCTGCGGAATTCCGCCGGCGGCAATCTGCAATGCGACCGGATATGCGATACCGGCCAGAACCCACAGCCCGAATGCGATCACCACCGCGCGATGTCCGACATTCAGCGTCGCGGTACGCGCTTTGTTCAAGACCTCCGCGCTGTACGTCTGACCGTTGCGCAGTCCGTGAGGCACGGTGAGTGCAAGCCGACACCAATACAGGATCGCTGCGGCACCGAGAGAGAACGCAGCCACCCCGATGACCAGATGAACCTGCTCGAGATGCTGCTGAGCCTGCGGCGAGAGACCCGAGATGATCAGCATCTTGTTGTAGTAGTAGTTGTAGCCCGCCGCAAGAAGATTCGGAATTCCGATCGCGGCAAGCACTATCGGCAGCGCCCACTTCCACAACGTCGAACGTGGACTCCCTTCCGGTGGGTCCACCAGATTGCGAGCAGACCGGTCCAGACACAGTGCGAACTGACGAGCCAACTTTCGGCCGCCAGACCACCTTCCGTCTCTCTCCGGCGAGAGAGACTTGACCAGAACTCGGCGCAGCGCCGGCGGACAGTCGTCCGGTAGCCGTGCCTCGGCTGCGGGATCCACCCCGCGCCGGCGGGCCTCGAGCGCCTTCTTGGGCGACGGTGGGCTCTCCCCCGTACCGTCGTCCGTGAAAGGCCTACTCCCGGTGAGGAGTTCCCACAACATCACGCCCAGTGCATAGATGTCGCTACGGGTGTCGAGTGTGCCAGGCGCCCCCACCGCACAGGCCTCCAATTGCTCCGGAGACATGTAGGCAAGCGAGCCTCCGACAAAACATGCAGCGTCCTCGGTCGAGACCTCCTCACTCGAGCTGACGTTGAAGTCGGCGAGCTTGGGGATGCCTTCGACGCTGAGCAGGACATTCGCCGGCTTGATGTCCCGATGTAATACGCCGTGCTCACGCGCATACTCGAGGGCATCGGCCAGTCGCATCCCCATCCAGGCCACGGTCTCCGGCCACGACATCGCAGCGATCTCGCTCCTCAGGCTCGTCTCGCTGGGCTTCATCTCTCCCTTCTTCGCCAGGGTCTTGTCGATGGCGTCGAGAAGTAGTTGTCCGGACCGCTGCGCCTGCGGTGTCACGCGGACAAGTTTGACCACGTCGAGCAGGGTCCCACCCGGCACGTATTCCATGAACAGGACTCGCAGTGCGCGTTCCTCGAGCAACCGTTGATCGAAGACCCGGACGATGTTGGGATGGTCGAGCTGGGCGAGAGTCTGCGGCTCGACTCCGACGTTGCGCGAGATTTTCAACGCAACCCACCGCTGCATCGAGAGTTGCCGAGCGAGGAACACTCGGGCGAATGCGCCGTGCCCGAGTTCCAACACCAGCTCGAAATCGTCCAGGTGCTGCCCGATTTCGAACTCGTCGAAACCCGAGAGTCCCAACATCATCACGTCTTCGCGACCGGCCATCGAATCACGGTCGAACATCTGCTCGAAACTCTCTGCCTGCAAGGGAAACTCGCTGAGGTACTCGGCTGCTGCGACGTCCTCCCCACCCTGCTTCCGCAGCCGGAACTCCTCGTACAGGAGCTCGGCCGGTAATGGTTCTTCGAGTAATTCGGGATACTCGGCACAGTAATCCGTGAGCCGTTTCGGGCAATCATTTTTCAGCCAGCGGTACTCCATGTCGATTCCGACCAATTCGATCAGCGCCGCCCGACGAATCTTGGCTGGATCAGGCAGATAGTCGCTCAGGTCGGACGGGGTTCGTCCCTCCTCCCAATCCGCCACAAGGCGGCCGAGGCCGTCTGCACCGTTCTGGCCGTCACGCATCACCGGCAGCGTTGAGGGGCGCAACTCGGTGACGGTGCCCCGTTCGGTCAGGGGCCCGCTCGCGATTGTCGCGTCACTGGCCTGCGCACCACGTTCATTCATGACACTTCTGTTCCGCACCTCGATCACAATGAATCGGAGTGACTCACTTCAGCGTAACCCCGGTGGTACTCCAGACCCCAGCGAATCTATTCGGCGTGAACTGCCGACTCCGTGCCGATGCGAACGAGTTCGTCGCGCTCTTTGATTTTGATCCGATCACGCCCATGCTTCACACCGAGGGCACGTTCGGCGGCATCGATGCGAAGCCATCCGTCCCAATCGACGGGCACCACTCTGCCGGCCCTGAGGACCTCCGCGATACGGCCGTGGCCGGCTCGACGCTCGTATGCCGAATCCAACTGTCGCAGCAAGGTTTCGACGGTTTGGCGTGCATCAGGCCGAGCCGCACCGATCAGCCCGGCGGCACCTCGCTTCATCCAGCCCGTCACGAACAAACCTGCGATCGGCGAGCCGCTCTCGTCGACCGCTGCGCCGCCCTGGTGCGCAACATTGCCGCGTCCGTGATCGAAAGGCACCCCGGCAAGTGGCGTCCCGAGAAATCCGATTGCCCGGTACACAGCTTGAACCGGATAGTCGGTACAGATACCCGAAGCGGTGACGTGACCGTATCCGTCCGGGACTGTCCGCTCGACGCGGAGTGCCTCGACTTTCCCGTTGCCGAGAATCTCCACGGGCTGTCGGTAGAAGTGCAGGTGAACTCGACGCTGGGCAGTTCGGTCGGCAGGCGCAGTGTCCGCGAAACCACGGAGTGTCTCGACTGCCAGTCGGGTGTGCACCAACTGTTTGGTCATCCGCTCGACATGCCGGTCCGGTACGACATCGACAGAATCGACGACAACATCTACGCCGGGTAGTTCACCGAGAGCGCGCAACTCGTTCGGGGAGAAGCGAGCGTCGGCTGGTCCGCGCCGGACAAAGATGTGTACTTCGCGAACTCGACTGCCGGCGATCCCTTCCCGAACTTGGTCGGAGACGTCCGTGGCCTGCAGCGATTGCGCCTCGGCGAGGAGCATACGGGTGACGTCGAGTGCGACGTTGCCACCTCCGATCACTGCGACCGATTCCGCGTTCAGCGGCCACTGCGGCGAGCTGTCCGGGTGATCGTTGTACCAACCGACAAACTCGGCGCCACCGAAAGAACCTGGAAGCTCGACGCCGGGAATGTCGAGAGGTGCATCCCGCGGCGCACCGGTTGCAATGATCACGGCATCGTAGGACGAACGTAGGTCATCGACGGAAAGGTCCTTTCCGATCTCCACGTTGCAGAACAGCCGGAACTCACTGGCGACCAGCGTGGTGTGCAGAGAATGGGCGAACTTTTCGGACTCGGGGTGCCCTGGTGCGAGACCGTAGCGCACCAGTCCGTACGGCGTCGGTAGACGCTCGAACACGTCTGTCTTGGTGCCGGGCGCAAGTTCGGCGAGAGCGCCGGCGGCGTGGATTCCCGCCGGCCCCGCTCCGACGATCGCGACACTGAGCGGTGGTGAGAAGAATCGGGGCGCCGCAGGCGGGGATACCGCTGGACCTCTGGCGTTGATCATCCCCCGAGGCTAGGACCTCAACTGCGCTGGAGATCAAGTCCGCTTTCAGCAGCCCGCTTTTCAGTAACCTTGCTCTGCAGGCTTGTGCTCGGTTGTGTAGCGGTAGAAGTCCGCTAGTTGGAGTTCGCCGGCAGCTGCCTCGTCGACTATGACGGTCACGTGTGGATGCAGCTGCAGCACCGACGCCGGGCAGAATGCCGAGACCGGACCTTCGACCGCGGCCCGGACGGCGGGCGCTTTGCGGGCGCCGTCCGCGATCAGGACGAGATGCCTTGCATCACTGATGGTTCCGAGCCCTTGCGTGATCACATGATGCGGTACGTCGGCTGGGTCTGCGAAGAACCGTGCATTGTCGGCGCGGGTCCTCTCGGTCAAGGTCTTCACTCGGGTGCGCGATGCAAGCGAGGAGGAGGGCTCGTTGAAACCGATGTGTCCGTTCAGGCCGATGCCGAGGATCTGCACGTCGATGGGACCGTTTTCGGCGATGGCAGCGTCGTAACGCCGGGCAGCGTCACTGGGATCCGCGGCCCCGCCGTCGGGGCTGAACACTCGCGCATTGTCGATGTCGAGGTGATCCACGAGTTCCGTGCGGATGGTGTGCGCGTAGGACTGCGGCTGATCGGACGTGAGACCTACATACTCGTCGAGAAGATACGCGCTCATCGCCGCGAACGACACTCCCGATTCTCGATGCCTCTTGATCAGCTCTCGATACGTGTGCAGCGGTGACGATCCGGTCGCGAGGCCGAGCGTCCGCGCTCCGTTTTCGATTGCGCCGCAAACGATATCGGCAGCGATTCGCCCGCCGTCCTCCGGACTGGGAACTATGACGATTTCCATTCAGACTTCCTCACTGCTCTTGCCGGCTCCGACGATGGCCTCACGTACCGAACCCGAAGCGCGGTCCAACAGTTCGGTTGCTTCGGCGAAGTCGCATTCGGCCAACAACATGACGACCGCTGCCTTCACATGACCATCGGCATTGTCGATGGTCTCCGCAGCGATCTCGGTATCGACTCCGGTGGCTGCCGCGACGATCCGGTTCGCACGATCGACAAGCTTGGCATTGGTCGGCCGAAGATCGACCATCAGATTGTGGAATGCCTTCCCGGAGCGAACCATACTCGCCGTGGAGAGCATGTTGCACACCATCTTCTGCGCAGTTCCGGCCTTGAGCCTCGTCGATCCGGTGAGGATTTCGGGGCCGGTCTCCACTTCGATGGCCACGCCGGCGTGAGAACTCATTGCCGCGTTCCGGTTGCACGAGACTGCCACTGTTGCAGCGCCGAGTTCGCGGGCGTGATCGAGTCCCCCGATGACGTAGGGGGTACGACCGCTGGCAGCCAGACCCACCACGACGTCGTTGGCGTTCAACGAGATTGCGTCGAGATCGACCCCAGCCGCTCGCGGATCGTCCTCTGCCCCCTCGACGGCGTTCAGAAACGCTCCAGGGCCACCGGCGATGATGCCGATCACCTCGCCCGGATCGGTCCCGAACGTCGGAGGGCATTCCACCGCGTCGAGAACTCCCAGACGCCCACTTGTCCCCGCTCCCAGGTAGATCAGTCGACCACCTTGTGCTCGGGCCGCGACGATCAAGTCGACTGCGGCTTCGATGGCGGGTAGTACCGCTGCCACCGCGCCGGCCACGATTGCGTCCTGTTGATTCATCACCGTCAGCAGACCCGACACCGACATGACATCGAGATCGCGGGTCAGAGGGTTGGGTCTCTCGGTGGAGAGCATTTCCAATTGCATTGTGGCGAGTCCTCCTCGATCGATATTCATTACGACGACTCCTCGTCAGTACTCACAGCGACGACTCCTCGTCAGTGCCGCTTCGAAGCAATGGCATCATGGCTTCGTTGCAGAGCAGAGAGTGCGCTGGGCAGCGAGTGCGCCACCATCGCAAAAATTGTGTCGACTACCAACAGCTGACCGGTGCGGCTTGCCATCGCAGCCGATCGGAAACCGAATTCTCTACCGGCAGTGAGCAGAACGTGATGTGACTGCACGGCGAGCGTCGATCGTGCCCCTCCGGTGATCGCAGCCGTCGACGCCCCGGTTCGACGCGCAAGGGCAAGTGGTTCCACGACATCCGAAGTCTCACCCGAATGTGAGATCCCCACTGCGATGTCGTCCGGTCCGAGCAAGCTGGCGCTGACCATGGCCGCGTCTCGGTCGAGATGAACCCGGCAGTTGACGTCGATGCGAGAGAGCTTCAACGTGAGGTCTTGCGCGACGATGCCAGAGGCGCCGATGCCGTAGACCTCGACGCGGCGGGCGGATCGAATCCGGGACACAACTTCTTCGAGCGCAGCAGGATCTGTCAATTGCGCCGTGCCCTTGAGTTGTTCGGATTCGAACTCGGCGAGCTTGGCCATCACCTCACCGGCCGAGTCGGCAGCAACGATGTCCACACCGAGCGGAATCGTGTTCTCTGTACCGGACCCGCTGATCGCCGCCAGCGCGAGACGAAGCTGTGGATAACCCTCGAAACCGAGTCGTTTGGCTGTGCGGACCACTGTCGCCGTGCTTGTCGACGCTCGTTCGGCGAGGTCGTTGACCGTCAGGGTGGAGGCCAGACTGGGGTCGGCTTCGATGATTTCGGCGATCCGCAGCTCGGCAGGCGAGAGGCTACTCAGTGATGCACGAATACGAGCAAGCAGGTCGACGGACGCCGGAGCACTCCGGTCCAAAGTCATAACGCCTCGATTCGCATCGTTTTCGGAGCTGACGGCACCGATGTGATTCTAGGCAGCCCACGGCTTCCTGGCGTCAGAGATCCGAGCACACTGGCGTGACGCGCACCGGTGCACGAAGCAATGCTTCCAGGCAATCCGTGTGCGGTGAGATAGCCGAGAACCGCGAAAGCCAATGCTTCCTTGATGTCGGAAGTGACGCCGAGCTCGTCCGAAGAGACAAGCGCGATGTCGCCCAGTTCGTCACGGAGCATCGCCATCAACGTCGGGTTCTTGGTGCCACCGCCTGACACCACCACTTCGGTAGCCGCCAGCGCTTTGACGGAATCGGCGACGGTCCGGGCGGTCAGTGCAGTCAGTGTCGCGACGATGTCGGCCAGAGACAAGGATTCGTAGCCCCGCAGTGCGGCGAGTAGGTAGTCCCGATGGAACAATTCCTTGCCTGTGCTCTTGGGAGCGGGCTGCGCGTAATACGGTTCGCTCAGTAGTTGTGCGAGCAGATCGACGTTCGGTGTGCCGGCTGCGCCCAGAGCACCTCCGAGATCGAACCACTGCTCCCCCGCGGTGAATTCGCTTACCGCAGCGTCGATCAACGCATTTGCGGGGCCGGTGTCGAAGGCAATCGGTACTGCGGCACCTTCTGCCGTCGATGTCGGGGCGCCTCCCGGAGCAGTGACGTTCGCGATGCCACCGAGATTGAGCGCGACGGAACCCGAAGTTCTTCCGTTGAGCCACAATACGTCGAACGCACTGACCAGTGGTGCACCCTGACCACCCGTCGCCACGTCGCGAGAGCGCAGGTCCGACACGACCGTGCATCCGGTCTTCTCGGCTATCCAGGCCGGCTGCCCGAGCTGAAGAGTGCCCTTTACTTGCGCTCCTTCGACCCAGTGGAACATCGTCTGACCATGTGAGGAGATCAATTCCGCACTGCCACCGCACAGTTCCTCGTTCGCCCGCGCAGCCACGGCCGCAAATGCCTGTCCGATCTCGGTGTCGAGTTGGCAGATCTGACCGACAGTGGTGGACGCCGGCGGTACCGCAGCCGCCACCGCAGCCCGCAACTCACCGGAATACGGTTCGCTGACCATGCCCAGTGGGGTGAGCACAAGAGTGTCCCCGTCGATCCGGATGTCTGCTGCGGCAGCATCGATAGCGTCGTACGAAGTACCGGACATCAGACCGATGACTCTCATGAAATATCCCTTACTCGCATCGTTTCGGCATTCGGAAGAACTGCGGTCAGTCGACGAGTGCCCGCTTGTGGGCATTCCCTCGCAAGGTACTCAAGGCGATCGCGCTGACGGCGCACGTTGCCATCACGAAGTAGGCCGGAATATCGAGATTGGAAGTTTCCTTGATCAGCCACGTGATGATCAAACCGGCGCAGCCCGAAAAGACCGCGTTGGACAGGGAGTATGCGAGTCCCAATCCGGTGTACCGAACCGAGGTGGGGAACATCTCGGAGAGCATGGCGGGTCCGGGTCCGGCAACAAGTCCCACTGCGGCGCCGGCGGCAAACACTGCAAATCCCTTGGCTGTCAAAGACGTCTGCTCGTTCTGCAGGACGTTGAGCAGCGGCAGAGCCAAGACCAGAATTATCACGGTGCCGGTGAGCATGACCGCGCGTCGTCCGATGCGATCGCTGAGTCCACCCGCGATCGGAATGGTCACCGCGAAGCCCGCATTGGCAAGCACGGAAGCAACAAGTGCCTGATGGAAAGTCGCGTTGAGCGAACTCTGAAGATAAGTCGGCATCACGACGAGGAACGTGTAACCGGCAGCAGACCACCCCATCAACCGCCCGATTCCGAGCAGAATCGCCCTGGCCGTCTCTCCGACAGTCGGCTGCACTACCGGCGCCGGCGCATCAGCTGTCGGTTCGGACTGGACTGATCGAGCACGCTCGAACGACGGCGTTTCTTCGAGCCGGAGCCTGAGCCACAGGGCAACCAGCCCCATCGGCAGTGCAAGGAGGAACGGGATACGCCAGCCCCAGTCACCGAGCTGTGACGGGTCGAGGACAGTGGCGAGGAGTGCTGCGATACCCGCACCGGCGAGCAGTCCGAGTGCGACGGTGAACGACTGCCACGAGCCGTACAGCCCACGTCGTCCGGGCGGAGCGAACTCGGTCATCACCGACACCGCACCGCCGAACTCACCACCGGCCGACAATCCCTGCAGAATTCGAAGGACCGTCAAGAGAAGCGGTGCCAGAATTCCGACGCTCTCGTAGGTGGGGAGCACACCGATCAGGGTCGTCGCAGCCGACATCAGCAGAAGAACGATCACCAGGGTGGGACGTCGGCCGATGCGGTCACCGAGTCGACCGAACAGCGCGGCCCCCACTGGGCGGAAGAAAAACGCCAACGCAAACGACGCATACGTCTTGATCAGGCTTTCGAGGTCGCCGGAACCGTCGGCGCTGAAGAAGTTCGACGCGATGATTGTCGCGAAGAACCCGTACACACCGAACTCGTACCACTCGATGAAATTTCCGACGGAGCCGGCGACGAGCGCCCTGCGCCGTTTGAGCTGCGCACCATCGTTCCGTGTCTGCACTGTGATGCCCATGCCGTCCTCCGTTGACGAAACCCGAATATGCAACAAAGTTTCATCTGAACGGAGTAGAAATGTCAAGAAGTTTCACGATTGGATTTTTGCTACGCCCGGAAGCCTTATGCTCCCGCGAACGTGAATGCCTCCGCCCGTTCGAACTGGTCAGTGGAGTCACCGGAATAGACGGTGCTCTCGTTCGGTCCGAGTCCGAGCTTTCGGACGGGTGTCCCTTCCGCGAGATCCATCGACGCCACGTCCACCCAGAAGGTATTGGGCGTCATCGCCGACTCGAAGAAATAGAGCGTGCGTTTGTGATCGACGACGGTGCGCCAACGGGTCGATGAGATGTTGGGCTCATCGGGAGTCGAAATTCCCAGGGGCACCGACACATTCCGAATAACACTGAAGGTGGACGCCAACGCCGCCCGCGGATCGTCCGTCTGCGGTATCGCATCGACATAGAACGACGCCCGAGCGAATCTGTCAGCGGCACGGTTTGTTCCGGGCAGCATAACGGTCCCGTTGATCTGCTTCCAGTACTCGTTGACGGCGAGTTGCTGATCGAAGATCGGCGAATTGGTCATCACCTGGTACTCACGGCTGTGATGAATCGTCGGGCGTCCACCGACGTACTCGATGATCGCACTGTCTCCCCCGGCGTCCGAGAGCGACATGTGCAGCGTTGCGAGGCGGTCTTCGCCGGGAACGGCAGCGGTCACTACCGTGAACGGTTCCGACGCGAGCACTTCGACCGCTTCCTGAACTGTCGCAAAGCGATCCAGGACGTATTGCGCCCACGCCGCGATCGACAATCCCGGGGTCGAACCGTCATACGTCGGGTACTCGGACTCGACCAACCACAAGAGATTGGCAGACAGTCCAGCCTCGTTGACCCCGTCGGTCGTGCACATGTCGTAGGCCGTCGCGACAACACTTCCGTATTTCGACGTCCACTGTATCGAGTTCGGACCTGCGCAGCCCCCTCTGGTCATGCCGCGCGGGAAAGCCCAGAGGTTTGTTCCGAGGTCGACCTTCCAATCCATCGATCGAGCAGTGATCACAGTGTCGTTGGGCCCCAAGTAGACCAAGCGTGTACACATCGAAAACTATCCCTTCGTTACGGCGTGACGATATTGAAACTGGGATCGAAGGTATCGAGCAACCCTCCCAGCGTCTCGAGCGCTGATTCGTCTCCGTCGAGCGAAATCTTCCCGGCCTTGGCCAGTTCGGCGGCCGCGCCCGGTTGCAGAAGCGCTCCCACGAGTGCCGCTTTCGGGCCCGAGACCGTCAGTTGTGTGTTCGGTGACGCTCCCTTACGTGCATTGAGGACACCGCGCTTGACCCACGCAGTCCATGCCTCGTCGCCGCGATCGGTGAACACGAAATCGATCCGCAGTTCCGCGTCGGTGGCCTTGTCGCCGATGAGATGTATTGCAACGAAGTCGAAGAGGATGTCGATGGGCATCGCGAGGACACTGTCCTGACTTGCCGTGACGTACGGGGCAGGCTGGGCGCCCTCGCGTAGTTCCAATGCGGCCGAGAGATAGATCCCACGCCACTGCGGCCCTTCGGCTTGATAGCCCATCTGCTCGTAGACGTCGGCTTGCAGGTTCCTCGCTTCGGCGTTCTCCGGTTGCGCGAACACCAACTTGTGCAGGATCTCTGCCGCCCATCGGTAGTCCGCGGCGTCGAATGCCCGCTTACCCTCGTCCAGGATCTTCTGCGCGCCAAGGAGATCGACGAACCTCTTCGCCGATTCGACCGGCGGATGAGGATGAAGCGACACCGGATCGCCGTCCCACATTCCCAGTTCCTTGGTGTACACGGCGCGAACGTCGTGGTGCAGAGTGCCGTGATATCCGCGGTTGTACCACTTGCGCCCGAGTTCGTCCGGTAGTTCGATCACCTCGGCAGCTTCGAGCGGCGTGTACCCCTTGTTCGCGAGACGGAGTGCCTGGTCGTGAATGTACTTGTAAGTGTCCCTTTGCGATTCGATGAACGGCACCAGGTTCTCGTTACCCCACACCGGCCACGTGTGCGGTCCGTAGTGAACAGCCGCGTCGTCTCCCCACCGCTCGAGAGTCTCGTCCAGATACCGCGCGAAGTTCCGAGCGTCGCGAGTGCGCGCACCTCTTAAGGTCTGGATGTTGTGGAGCGAATGATTGGCATTCTCCGCACAGGTCAGCGCGGCGAGTTCGGGGATCCAGATGTGCATTTCCTCCGGGGCCTCGGTATCCGGCGCGTAGAGGAACTCGAATTCCAGACCGGCTATCTCACGCTTCGTTCCGGTCTCCGTGATGCTGTCAGTGGGGGAAATATACGAGACAAGTGGACCTTTCGTGCTGATCGTGCCGATGCCGCAGGTAACCATCCCTTTGGCATCGAGATCGAGCAATCCACCGAAGGCGTAGAAGGACCGTCTCGCCATGGCATTTCCGGCGACGACGTTTTCCCCGATCGCGAACTTGTCGAACGACGCGATCGTGCCCGGTGCGATGATCGGAACTCGCCCGGACGTCACGTCGTCCAGATCGACGATCCCTTTGACTCCGCCGTAGTGGTCGATGTGGGTGTGCGTGTAGATGATCGCCGAAACTGGCTTGTCGCTGACGTGCTCACGAATCATCTTCATACCCTGGCGCGCCGATTCGACCCCCGCCATACAGTCGATGACGATCAGTCCCTCGCCACCTTCGACAACCGTCAAATTTGCCAGGTCGTTGTTCCGTACCTGGTAAAGGCGATCCGTCACCTGATACAGACCACCTCGGCGCATCAGTTGTCCTTGACGCCACAGGCTCGGATTGACTGTCTCCGGCGCGGCAACATCGTCACCGAGGTATGCCATCGCATCGGGATCGAAGACCGTATGCCCGTCATCGGCGACAACCTTGCCCGGCAACGGAGCGATCAATCCTCGATCCGCGTCGGCAAAATCCTGCCGGTCGTCCATGGCATACCGTGCGACTGCCTCGCGATTCGCCGTGACTGTGGCCGGTGTTGCGTCCTTAGGTGTCTGGCACATGGCACTCCCCGCTCGGATACGACGATCTGATACCCCATCATCTGTATCGGTTGGGCACGCGCTTGGAATCACCCGCGCAGGGTGAAGCTCGCACGAACACGCGAGGTGATCAGCCGGGGAGTTCCTCGGAATTCCGAGATGCGAGTGCAATCACCAGGACCGCGATCCCACATCCGGCAACCAGGATCCATCCCGACCTCGATGCCTGCGCGACATCCACCGATGCACTGCCGCCGATAATGCCACCGGCCAGCGCAACACCGAGAGCAGCACCGAATTGGCGTGCACTGGAGGTTATTCCACCAGCAAGCCCCGCCTGCGATCTCGGCAACCCGTTGACGGCGGTGTTGGTGATCGGGGCATTCGAGAACCCGAATCCGATACCGAGGAACAGGTAAGCGGCCAAGAGCATCGGAATCGCCGTATTGTTGTCGAGCGAGACCAGGCACAGCCCACCGAGTGTCGTGAAGCTACCAGCAATGAGAAGCGGCCGCCGCGGGCCGAAGCGTCCGACGAGTATTCCGGACAACGGCGCGCAGACCGTTGCCGCAACAGCCATCGGAAGGGTGATCGCGCCGGCCAGTGCCGGACTCATTCCGCGGGAGTGCTGCAAGTAGAACGTGCCGAGCAGTAGCGTCGCGTTCAACGCTACGAACACCACGACAGCGCCGACCACAGCCGACGAGAACGGTCTGCGGCGGAAGAGTGCGAGATCCATCAGTGGCTCGCGCTTGCGTGATTCGACGCGGATGAATGCGGCCAACGCTGCAGCAACAACGACATACCCTGCCGTCGCCGCGGCAGAGAACCATCCGATTCGCGGACCCTCGATCAGAAGGGCAACCGCCCCGCCGACAAGAATCACCAGTAGCAACTGACCGGGAAGATCGAGTCGTCGCGACTGCTGCGCTCGGGACTCCGGAACAAACACAGCAGTCAAGACGAGCACGGCCAAGATCACCGGCACGTTGATCCAGAAAACCGATCGCCAGCCGAAACTTTCGATGAGCACGCCGCCGACGATCGGCCCTGCCGCCATACTCAGGCCGAAGACCGCGGCCCACACCCCGATTGCCTTGGCCCGCTCCTTCGGGTCGGTCATCACGTTGACGACGATCGCCAAGGCAACCGGACTGAGCATCGACCCGCCGACGCCTTGGACGATCCGCGCCGCGATCAACATCTCGACGGACGGAGCGAGCGCGCAGGCAATCGACGCCACCCCGAAGACGACGAGCCCGATCTGAAAGACTCGTCTCCTGCCGAAACGATCGGCCACTGCTCCGGACGAGATCAGCAAGCTCGCCAGGACGAGTGTGTATGCGTTGACGACCCATTCCAGACCACGGGTTCCGACGCGAAATCCCTCACCGATCGTCGGCAGGGCCACGTTGACGATGGTGGTGTCCAACCCGACGACGAACAGGCTCGTGCAGCAGATCGCCAGGATGCCCCATCGCCGCCCTGCATCGAGTCCGATCACTTGCGGTTCGATCCCGCTCGAAGGTTTCATGGTCGGACTCCATCTCTCGAAGTGCTCTGCCGTACTCGACTGTCGAAAGGATCGTTGCTCTCCAGCGTCCGAAGCCGGTAGAAATTTTGCGGAAACTGCAAAGATGGACAGCATGGATGCTGAATTCGAGCAGTTGATCACCGATATCGGACCGAGACTGCGCACGCTCCGACGCGATCGCGGATTGACCCTCGAGGGCCTGTCCGAAGCCACCGGCATCTCCGTCAGCGCACTCTCACGCCTCGAATCGGGTAAGCGTCGTCCCACCCTCGATCTGCTGTTGCCGCTTGCCCGAGCGCACCGGGTCGCGCTGGACCAACTCGTCGGCGCCCCCGCTACGGGCGATCCTCGGGTCCATCTCACCCCGAGCCGACGCAAGAACGGCAGTGCCGTCGTTCCGTTGACGCGCTATCCCGGCCGAGTGCAGGTCTTCAAGCAGGTGATCGGGCCGCGTCCACCGAAGCTCGTCACCCACGCCGGCTACGAATGGCTCTACGTCCTCGCCGGGGATCTGCGTCTCATCCTGGGGGCGAACGAGGTTGTCCTGCACCCCGGGGAAGTCGCGGAGTTCGACACTGCCGAGCCCCATTGGTTCGGGCCTGCCGATGAACAGGTGGTGGAGATCTTGCACCTGTTCGGCCCGCAAGGCGAGAAGGCACACGTGCGCACGAAGGTAAAGCACGCTCCTGCCTAAAGCGTGTTTATCGAAAGCTAGTTCACTGCATGTGTTTTCAGTCGGTTCGACAACGTATGAGCATACTCGAGGAGTCGCGTTCCCAACTCGGCATGACGCGCGGGCCGGAAGCGTGTTTCCACTCCGGTCAGGCTCAGCGCCCAGGCCGGGCGACCGTTGCGATCGAACACCGCGGCACCCATCCCCCAGCTTCCCTCGACGATGAGGGCTGGATTGACCGCGTACCCGGTGACACGCGTCGACTCGATTCGCTCACGGATCGATGTCTCACTGTGGATCTCACCCCATTCCGAATCCAGATTCACCCGGGCGAAATAGTCGTCGACGTCCCGCGTCGGTAAATGGCTCAAGATGGCAAGCCCCGCCGACGCGACCCCCAACGGGAACCGCTTCCCCTCGTGCAGCACGTGAGATCGCAGTGGAAAACTACCTTCCTGACTCAGGATGCAGACGGTCTCGTCACCTCGGCGTGCCGACAGGAAGGCGCTCTCCCCCGTGACCCGGGCAAGTTCGTCGACGACGTCGCGAGCCCGGTCGGTGATGTCGTACCGATTTCCGGCCGCCGCCCCCAGGAGGTACAACTCCGGGCCGAGAGACCATCGACCGGTTCGTGCGTCACGGTCGACCAGTCCTTCGGCAGCCAGGGACGTGAGCAGTCGGTGCGCAGTGGGCCGAGCGAGGCCGGTGACCTTGCCCAATTCCGTGGTGGAAGTGCCCGTTGGTTCGGACGCGCCGAGGGCTCGCAGAAGTGCAGCCACCCGCGCGACCATGGCCGGCGATTGCCCGTGAGTTGGCATGCAGCCATCCTAGCGTCCATTCAATGAACGAAATTCCTTCAGACGATCAGTAGTCGATCAGTTCTCGGTTGATGTTCGAGATTCCTTGAACCTGTGAACTGGAGATAGTTCACTAGATATCGAAGTGAGTGAGTGTCTACTCAATGAACGCTTGGCAGGGAGAGAACATGACAGCAAAGGTGTACGAGTCCGCAGCGGAGGCGGTCGCCGACATCGTCGACGGCGCAACGCTGGCCGTCGGCGGATTCGGCTTGTGCGGCATCCCCGACGTGTTGATCGACGCGATCGCAGCTACGAGTGCAACCGACCTCGAGGTGTTCTCCAACAACTGCGGCGTCGACGATCACGGTCTCGGAATCTTGCTGAGCGCCGGACGTATCCGACGGGTGACCGCGTCGTACGTCGGTGAGAACAAGGAGTTCGCCCGGCAGTACCTGGCCGGCGAACTCGAAGTGGAACTGACGCCGCAGGGCACGCTCGCCGAGCGTCTGCGCGCCGGCGGAACCGGAATCCCCGCATTCTTCACACCGGCCGGAGTGGGTAGCCCCATCTCCGACGGCGGAATGCCATGGCGCTACGACGCCGACGGCTCGATCGCTATTGCATCGCCTCCGAAGGAGACTCGCGTCTTCGGAACCAAGCGTTACGTGATGGAAGAGGCGATCAACGCCGACTACGCACTCGTGCACGCCGTTCTCGGTGACACCGACGGCAACCTGGTGTTCGACAAGACCGCGATGAACTTCAACCCGCTCGCCGCGATGGCGGGACGGGTCACCATCGCGCAGGTGGAACGTCTGGTCGAGCCCGGTGAAATCGACCCGGCATCGGTGCACCTGCCCGGAGTCTTCGTGCAGAGAATTGTGCACACCGGCCCTCAGAACAAGCGAATCGAAAAGCGAACCGTCAGCGCTTCGGAAGGAACCTCACGATGACCGCACCAGTGACAGTGACGGGTTGGACGCGCCAGCAGATGGCAGCGCGGGCGGCTGCAGAGATGATCGACGGGGAGTACGTCAATCTCGGAATCGGCCTTCCCACACTGATTCCCGGATACCTGGGCTCGGACGTTCGTGTGGTCCTGCACTCGGAGAACGGAATTCTCGGCACCGGACCGTATCCCACCGAGGACCACGTCGATCCTGACCTCATCAACGCCGGCAAAGAGACCGTGACCGTCAATCCCGGTGCAGCATATTTTGATTCGGCCCTCTCGTTCGGGATGATCCGCGGCGGCCACATCGACACCGCAGTCCTCGGCGGTATGCAGGTGTCGAAGACGGGCGACCTCGCAAACTGGATGGTCCCCGGGAAGATGGTCAAGGGCATGGGCGGCGCGATGGACCTGGTCCACGGAGCCCGACGCGTCATCGTCGTCATGGAGCACAACGACCGCGACGGCAACCCCAAGATCGTTGACGCCTGCACCCTGCCGCTCACCGGCCAGGGCGTGGTGAATCGGATCATCACCAACCTCGCCGTCATCGACGTGAGCGAAGAAGGTCCACTCGTCCTGCGTGAACTCGCCCCCGATGTCAGCGTCGAAGACGTAGTCGCCGCAACCGGCACCGAACTGAAAGTTGAACTGGCATGACCGACACGACCACTGTGATTGTTGCGGGAGCTCGTACCCCGATGGGTCGACTCCTCGGATCGTTGAAAGACCTCTCCGGGTCCGACCTCGGCGGCATCGCCATCAAAGGCGCCCTCGACAAGTCCTCAGTCGCCCCCGAACAGGTCGACTACGTCATCATGGGACAGGTCCTCACCGCCGGCGCCGGCCAGATGCCCGCCCGCCAAGCCGCCGTCGCCGCCGGCATCCCCATGAACGTCCCCGCCCTGAGCATCAACAAAGTGTGCCTCTCCGGCATCGACGCCATCGCCCTCGCCGACCAACTCATCCGCGCCGGCGAATTCGACATCGTCGTCGCCGGCGGGCAGGAATCGATGTCCCGCGCACCCCACATGCTCGAAAAAAGCCGCGAAGGCTTCAAATACGGCGACGTCACCCTCCGCGACCACATGGCCTACGACGGCCTCCACGACATCTTCACCGACCAGGCCATGGGCCTGCTCACCGAACAGGTCAACCAACAAGAAACCGCCCACATCACCCGCGCCGAGCAGGACGCCTTCGCCGCCGCCTCACACCAGAACGCGGCCCGCGCCTGGAAAGACGGCCTCTTCGACAACGAAGTCGTCCCCGTCTCCATCCCCCAACGCAAGGGCGAGCCCATCGTCTTCGCCCAGGACGAAGGCATCCGCGCCGACACCACCACCGAATCCCTCGGCAAACTGCGTCCCGCGTTCAGCAAGGACGGCACCATCACCGCCGGCTCCGCCTCCCCGATCTCCGACGGCGCCGCCGCCGTGATCGTGATGAGCAAAACCAAAGCCGAAGAACTCGGCCTGACCTGGATCGCGGAAATCGGCGCCCACGGCGTCGTCGCCGGACCCGACTCCACCCTCCAGTCCCAACCCGCCCGGGCCATCGCCAAAGCCTGCGCGAAGGAAGGCATCGACCCCACCGACCTCGACCTCGTCGAAATCAACGAAGCATTCGCCGCCGTCGGGATCGCCTCCACCCGCGAACTCGGCCTCGACCCCGCCAAGGTCAACGTCAACGGCGGCGCCATCGCCGTCGGCCACCCCCTCGGCATGTCCGGCGCCCGCATCGCCCTGCACCTCGCCCTCGAACTGCAACGCCGCGGCGGTGGCATCGGCGCAGCCGCACTCTGCGGCGGCGGCGGACAAGGCGACGCACTCATCGTCCGCGTCCCCAAGGCGTAATTACTTCCTGCTGACCAGACAGGTCGCCGAGCCCTCATCATGCTCGGCGACCTGTCTGTTTCGTGCCGGAGGTTATTGGTGATCGAGCGTCGTCGAGCGGTTACGCAGCAACGTCTCGATCTCCGATCGCCGGTACCTCCGATGCCCGCCAAGCGTTCTCAGAGTGCCGACTTTGCCCTCCCTCGCCCATCTGGACACCGTGGTCCTGTCGACGTGGAACAGTGCTGCAACCTGTTTGGTCGTCAGCCACTCGTCGACAGGTGCTGTGTGCTCTTCTTCTCGGCTCATTGGCAGTCATTCGTAGCTGCCGACTGAATGGATGGGTCCGACGATGAATTGGCAACCCCTGGCGTGCTGTGAAAGACTCGCTGCAAAACTTTACTATTCCTTGGGGAAATAATGTCGAAGTCGGTAACTCTGATCCGTTCCACGTCACTCTCTTCGGTGGCTGAATATGCCTATGCAGCAACGGCTCCCGCCGATGCACGGCTGATCTTCCTGGCCGGATCCTGTCCTCTGAACGCGGACGGCTCTACTGCCGCCATCGGTGACTACGCAGGACAGGCAGCCAAGGCCGTCGACAACCTGAGAACAGCTCTCTCGGACGCGGGCGCGTCCATCACCGACGTGATCAACACCCGCGTCCTGGTGGCGTCGAGCAATCAAGCCGACCTGGTTGCGGCGTGGGAGGTAGTCCGCGACGCGTTCGGTGATCACGACGCCCCGAGCACTCTGATGGGTGTGACCGTTCTCGGTTACGACGATCAACTGGTCGAGATCGAGGCAATCGCGGCCGTCGTCGACTGAACTCGAACCGAACCGGGCGTCCCTACCGAGGATCTTCATGAGCAAGGGCCTGGTAGCCCTTTGCCCCCGCACGATCCACTGCGGCTCGCACAACAGCGAAGATGGCTCCCTGCAGGGCTGCGGCGATCAGGACTTCCTTGCTCGACCTGCTCAAGTCTTTGGGCTCGGGCGCATTCTTGTCGTCACCGATGCGCTTCCACACCTGCTGGAAGACAGCGCCGGCCAAGATGCCGCCCAGGACGCTGGTCGCCAGTGAGAGTGGCTTGTACATCGCTTTCGATACTGCGCTCATTGCGCGGATCCTCCGTGGTTCGATACGTACCGCCTGAGCGGCTGACCGACTCTCATTACCCCGCAGGCGAGTTGTCGAAACATTGCACCGACTGTCATCCAGCTGACGGCAGCGCAGCTACCACCCGTGCGGCCTCGCCCGAAGGCCACTCGTGACCACCGCCCCTCAAGACCCTCGTATCGGTCTTGGCAGGCGCTGGGACGTGCAAATGAGCCGTCCACACAGCCGCCAGTCGTTCCCGTTGCGTCGACAGGCTGCCGGATCCGCGCGCACGAACCCGATCAACGTCTCTCGGTCTGCCGGTAACGGGGTAACACCGACACCGATGCACCAATCCGCGAATAACGACCACCGCGCTCGATGACGTGCAGCCCGCCCATCCGTTCGAGTTCGCCGTGATCGTGCACGACATACGGTGTCCGCCGCGGTCCCTCCGCGATACGTGTGCAGCGTGTCTTGCTTGGAGCCCTTAACCTGTCCTTCGCCGCGGACCAACGACTCCCTTATCCAAATGCCCCGTTCACCGGCGGATGGAGAGACAACTATGGGGTAGGGACCGGCCGTCGCACTGTTCGACAGTGCTGCACACCGGAATCCCTCGCCTGAGCGAGTCTCCCAACAGCAACGCCGAGCCGAGGAGCACACGATGAACGCCGCTGACGACATCACCGACAACAACATGTCCTCGACCGCGTTGCACACAACGCAGAGGGCAAGGGAGCCATGCTCGTTGCGTTCGCCGACGACTCCACACTTCCGGTCCCCGTGTCCTCGTTGAGGGTATCCTCGAGGTGTCGAACCCTGAAGGTCGCCGCGGACCTTCGACGGTGCTGTCGCGGCCGATTGGATCGCCGGCGCGGGCGCTGATTGGCACGTCGCTGTGGCCCCTACTGCCGCGAGATCGCGGCCTGAACCCTCACCTCTGAGTGGCTGCAGGTGCCGCCGGAACGACAGCCCACCCCCGGCGATGTTCCGGGTGCGGCTTTTTGTTTGCAGTCACCATCGCGCCGATTCAGCCAAATCAGAGAAGTTCGCGTGCCTGCAATTGCTAACCGGCCACCTCAGCGCCTTCGCCAGCAGATTTCTAGCGAACGAGAACTCCGAGGCAATCCATTGCGGCGACACTGGATCTACTCCGCTCTCGCGTGTTTGTCACAGCGTCCGCCCTAGATGACTTCCACGGCCTTTGACATCTCGACGATTGGGCCCGGCGATGAGCCTAGTACTTGCTAACCGGCTGTTCTGCGGGTCTTACAGGCGGTCTCGGAAAGCTCATCTGCCCATAAATGTCATCTGAACAACCGATACCAAATTCCGCAATCCACAGATACCGTCCCATCCGGGTGTGTCGTCAGCAGTTCCTTGTTTCGTGAGCACCTGACCACGTGACCAACACTTCCAGCGAGGGACATACTTTGATGCGTGCCAGGTTGCTTGAATCCATCCGAAGTCGGAGCCTTCTACTGATAGTCGTCGCGGTTCTCGTCGCGTTCGGATTAACAACAATTCCAGATGCAAGTCGTGCGATCGCTGATCCCGCACCAACTGAACCACTTAGACAAGCCAAAGTGGTCGTTGCCGGCCACTCTCACTCATGCGCGTTGATGGTGGGCGGTACCGTCAAATGCTGGGGAAGCAACGATAAGGGGCAGGTAGGCGACGGAACCCGCATAACCCCGCGATCGACCCCGGTGGACGTGGTGGGGATTTCCGGCGCCACCGCACTCACTGCAGGAGGGAATCAGACGTGTGCCGTAGTGACAGGTGGATCTGTCAAATGCTGGGGAGACAACACCTACGGGGTAAACGACCCTAGCGACGGAGTGGGAATACCCACGCCCGTGAGCGTGGTCGGGGTTTCCGGCGCCACTGCAGTGTCTGCCGGCTGGCAACACGTGTGTGCGGTGGTGGTACGCGGCTCTGTCAAATGCTGGGGAAACAACAACAGTGCGCAGCTAGGAGACGGCGCTCTGCACACCGGAGGACCAATACCAGTGGACGTGGTGGGGATTTCCGGCGCCACCGCCGTGTCTGGTGGCAATTACCACACCTGTGCTCTGGTGGCAGGGGGCGCCGTCAAGTGCTGGGGACGTAACAACGAAGGACAACTAGGAGACGGGAATCCTGGGGGGATAGGAATTCTTCACCCCACACCAGTGGATGTGGCGGGGATTTCCGGGGCCACCGCACTCGCGGCCGGAGGGGTTAAAACGTGCGCGGTGGTGGTAGGTGGCACCGTCAAGTGCTGGGGACTCTACGTCGAAGGGCGCCTATCAGACGGCATCGACGACATTCGACCGAAACCGGTGATTGTGGGAATCTCCACTGCCACAGCAGTGTCGGTGAGTGAATACAACGGGTGTGCGGTGGTGGCGGGCGGAGCCGTCAAATGCTGGGGGGATAACGGCAGCGGGCAACTAGGAGCCGGCACCGACGTTCCTCATCAACCCGCACCGGTGAGCGTGGTTGGAATCGCCGGTGTTGAGGCAGTGTCGACAGGCTCCCAACACTCGTGCGTGGTGGTGGCGGGTGGCGAAATCAAATGCTGGGGAAGCAACCAGTACAGGCAGTTGGGAGACGGAACCGACATCAACCGATCCACGCCGACAACAGTCCTCTTCGGTTCATGCAAACCGATCAACTATCTCGGTGTCCGGGGATCCAGCGAAGCACCACAAGGAGTGACTCCGTCATCGTCTACCTACCCAGTCGGTACTACCAACAACGGCATGGGCGAACCTATCGCTGCCCAGTACAGCGCATTGCGATCGATTCTGCAAAGACTGGGCAAAGCCAACGACCTACGCGGCGTCGGCATCGTCTACCCAGCAATACCTGTCCCAGACTACGCTGCCAACGACCTTGCATACCTGGAATCTCTATGGGCAGGCGCCGAAAGCCTGCGCAATGAACTCGCGACGATCAATGAGAACTGCAACGGGAAATCCACCAAAATTGTCTTGGCTGGATACTCGCAGGGCGCGGACGTAATCAATACCGCCGCAGCAGCTGTCCAACGGGAGCGCAACACCACCGACTTCAAAAATGTTGTCTCAATCGTCTACTACGGCAATCCCAGCCGGATCGGCGGACAACTTCACGAACTGAGCGACACCAAAGGGCTCGGGATACGACGGATCGCGGGAGCCGCCGTCGACCCTGAAACCGACAGCTGGATCAACAATGGGAACAACAAATCGAGATTCACCTCGATCTGCGCCAGCCTCGACCTTGTGTGCGACGCCTCCGACAACCTGCTTCTAGGCACCACGTTGGTCGTGGTCGGGGGAGGTGGGGTTCTCAGTCCTCTTGGGGCAGCTAACGCAGCCGAAATCGGGTACAACCAGCACACCACATATCAAACGACATCAATGAACTGCACGGTCCGCGGTATAGGCGTTCTCCGCTTGACCACAACGACATGCGGAGCCACAGAGATCGTCCGGAAACTGGGATACGTGGTCCCGCGCGGCACCTTCGACGCCTTCGGCGGATGGGAATGGCTGGAACTCAAGCCGGGCAGCCAGGCGACGGGCGTTTTGACCGGAGTCGCGGGTATGGCGTACAACCTGACCATCGAATCGGACCCAGTCGAGATCGGTACCGTCGTCGCTGACAGCAACGGGCTAGCAGCATTCGAGTTCACCGTCCCCGCATCGCTCGTAGATGGCGATCATCACCTCATCGCCACCAATAGCGATGGCCAACGCTTCATCGTGCCGATTCGTATCTCGGCGACCGCCCCCGATGAGTCCGGTGACGTCATCGTGATCAGCGAAATTGATCTCACTTCACCAACGCCGACTGATCCGGAGCCGCCGATTACGACAGGCCCACCGTCGCCTGGAAGCTCAGGATCCTCTGGGAGCAGCGTGTTCGGCTCCTAACGGAATAAAACACGCCGTCGGAGCCTCACCGCGGAGTGGCACGTTAGGGCTGCGGCCTTTCTGGATTGGCCCCGCCGCACATAGCCGACCGTCGCGTGCAATGGGTGCGCCCGCTGTTTCCCGCCGGTGGCGTAAGTGCTGCCCGGTCAGCCGGCCGCGCCCCTTTTTACCGACGAAACGGGGCGGTGTCCCGCATAGCTGTTCGGGACACCGCCCCATTCCCGCGATAGCGAGAGCTGTGCGACAGTCGAAGTGGCGACAGGGGAGGTTCGGAATCGTTGACGGATCCATAGTTGGAACCGTAGCGGTGCCCTCTGTCCTCATCGGCATCGTCAGTGGAGCCAGTTCGCGATCCCCCACGCATCGAGGTTCCACACCAGATGCCCGATAATCGACGGCCACAGCGATCGTGTCGCCAGCGCCAGCGGGTAGAACAATGCACCAAAGGTGCACCCGAGGAGCACATTCCAGGCGCCTTGATTGCCGTGGTGGTAGCCGAATGCGACGGTGGAGAGCAGACCGCCGCCAACGATCGAGACGACCGTCAGCGCGTGTCTACTGATCCGGCTCTCGACACTGTCACGGAGTTGCCAAAGCAGCAGTCCGGGGCCACGGAACAGGACCTCTTCCCAGATCACACCAGATGCGATCGACACAATCACCAGACCTGTGGGGAGGCCGCTGTACCAGTTGATGCGGTCGGTGGAAACGATCGCCGGTGTGATCGATGTGGCAGAACGCAACAGAGGATCCAGGACCCGTAACCAGACGAAGACGAGGACGACGGGAGCAACAATGCCCAGCAGCAACGGCTCGACGGGACGGTGGGCGGTCCAGATGGACCGCGGGAAGCTGAATCCAGACGAGAGCAACACAGTACGCATCGATGTACGACGGTCGGCCTTTTCAAAGTAGTTGACCAGCAACATGATTCCTGGAACCATGATGGCTCCGTACGTTGCACCAGCTATGACTTTCGGTAGGGCGATCGGTTGCGTAAGGCCTTCAAAGACTAAGTACGCAGCGACGACGACCACGAGCATCGTGAAGGCCGCGTAGGCCGCGACTCGGACCGGACCGAGGCGGAAGGGAATCGCAGGTGCCGATGCTGGCGTTCGTGTCATACCGACATTCGACCAGCACTCCTCGTGATTGCGGAAGCAACACGCCAGCACCGAAACGGGTGGAGTGCTCAGTGGACGCGGAGTCGAATTAGGCCCCGATCGAGCTATCGAGGCCTACTGAGCCAGGTCAGATCGAACACAAACTGAACATGTGCAATGCGGACCGAGCAACCGCGTGAGGATCGTTGAGGTCAACGGGCCACTCCCCCCACCCTCTGCTCCTCATTTCGGGAGCAGTCGGTCAAATAAAACACGACAAAGCCGCCTTCTCTGGTGGTGACCCCGGCAACTCGGGCCCGCAAGTGATCGGCGTTCCTCACAAGGAGTCCGTTCACGAGCAGCGACATTTCATCCTGGTCGATCCTCATTTGTTTGTCGTAGTCCGAATCCGACCGCACCGAGGCATTCGCAATGTTGACTATTTCAGTCCGATTCGCTTCGCTGAACGGAAAGTGAACCGCGTCGGAGTCGTAGAGCAGCGACTGCAAGGTTGCAGTGCCGTCGACTACCACCGGATTCGACGTACGAAGGACGTGTTCGGGTGGGCCGACCACGGTCAGCAGCGTTTCGGGCCGGAGATACACAGTCACCAGTGACTCTTCTGCCTCGTCCAGTAGGTCAAGTTCGGTGGACCGCCTGTCGATCGCCTTAATCGCCTTCACGGTCAACGTGGTGCCACCGTCGGCGGTGAGGCACGAAGACGACTGTCGCACGTTGTGTTCCACGGGTTTGCCACTTCTCGAGCCGGGTAGGATCGTCTTAGCGAAAGAAGGTTGTGTAAGTCATGGAAAACTACAGAATCGAACTACCGGACGGTACAACGGTGATGGAAGATTTCGTCTCGGATCGCGCCGCAATCGCATACGCGGTCGATCTGAATCACGGTTGTAGCGAGAAAGTCTCGGTATTCCGTATCACCGCCGAGGGAGAAACCATCCCGACTCGGATGTGTCCCAAGCCGAATCCTGGTTCTCGGCGTCGCGCGCGAAGCGTCCGATAGAAGCCGGTCAAGAAGCGTCGAGGCGCGGAAAGAGCGTCTCCCTTGCAAGCAGCAGCAAGGCCGCAGCGACCGGAATCGCCAGCAACGCACCGACAATACCGAGCAACGCTCCACCCAACAGAACCGCGACAACGGTCACCAGTGCCGGGACCGCCACCGTCTTCCCGATGATCTTCGGAACGAGCAGGTAGTCCTCGAGCAGACGTAACGCAATGAAGAACGCAACTGTCGCCAATGCCGTTGGGACAGAGACTGTCAGGGAGACCAGGGCGACGACAACCCCTGCGATCGTGGAACCGACTATCGGGATCAGATCGAGCAGAGCGACCAGCAGCGCCAGGATCAACGGATACGGCACGTCGAAGATCAACAACCACGCGAAGGTGCACACTGCGGTGATCACGGAGATCAGAACATTGCCGAGGACGTACCCACCCACACCTGCCAGTATCTGATCACCGATGGCGATTGCTCGTGGCCGCCGCGAATGTGGCACCAGCCGATACAGATTCGTGCGGATTCGTGGGTAGTCGATCAAGAAGTACGTCGTCAGTACAGCAACGATTCCAGCGTCGGCGACTGCGCTGAACACCGCCCGCCCCGCTCCGAGCAAACCCGTCGCGAGCGCAGACCCCGAACCGTCCAGTTGGGTGGTGAGGTGCTCCTCGAGGTGATACTTCTCGTCGAGGTCGCTGACGATCGGATACCGGTGACGAATGTGTGTCAGAAGTTCGGGAGCGTGTGATGCGAACTGACGTCCCTGCTCGACCAGCGGGGTGATCGCAGCAACCAGAAACAGCGCCAACATCACTGCAATTCCGAGGAGTACCACAGTGACTGCGATCCAGCGTCGGAAATGTCTCCGCTCCAGCCAGACGATCATCGGTTCGATGCCCACCGCGAGAAACAGCGCGACCACGATCAGGATCAGCATGCCTCGCGCCGCCAGGAGCACTTCGATCACCGCGTACGTCACGGCAACACCGGCCGCCGCGCTCAGACCGATGAAGAACGGTGAACGACGATCGAATCTCGGCCCCGGTTCGCCCAGCGGCCGGACGGGAGTCGCCAATGCTGCGGCTTCACGTTCGGCTTCCGCCATCGGATCTGCCGCTTTGACTTCACTGTCGGAGTCCGGTGAGGTGTCCGCGGAACTGGGATCCATTCAAGCCACCTCACGATCCGCGCGACTTCCCGGCACGGGAGTGAGTACCCGTGCCGTGGCCGGATCAACCTCGAGGCTTCTCCGCTCCGCTTCGGGTCAGCGCGAGACCGGTTCCTACCACTCCGATGATCGACACAGCGATGGCGATGCTGGGCCAACCGTCGCTCTGCCAGTAGACGTCGTCGAGAGTGATCAGTAACGCAGCCTCGTCGACGATGAGCCCGAGTGCGATGCCCAACGCGATGCCCATCCATGTTCTTGCGCGAGGGCTTCGGTCTACGAGTCCGAAGATCGCCACCCCGGCCAACAGCAGAATTCCCCATAAATAGTGATGCAGATGAGTGCCACCGGCGCTGATGTCGCCGACGTCTCTGGTGTCGATCTGGATCAACCACGTCACCAGACGTGCTCCGCCGAACGTCAACGTGAAGGCCACCCACGCCAACACCAAACCGCGGCGCGATTCGTCAACCTGATTCCATCTGCGAGGGAATCTGAATCGCTCGGCAGATTTCTCTTCGTCATGGTCTCGAGAAAGCATCCTTCATGTTTACCCGATGCCGCTCAGATCGATAATTTGGGGTAGAGAGACCGAAAACCAGTTGGAGCACAAAAAGCGGTACCCGATCTCCGAAGAGATCGGGTACCGCCTTCTCAGCTACTCGCGCAGTATTGATCAATACCAGACTTTTCGTCCGCCCACTGCGCGCCCGGTAGCACCGAGGATGGACAAAACTGCACCTACGACGACCAAGATGATGCCGACGGTGGTCAGAATGCTCAACCCCGTGAAAAAGCCGATCAACGCCAGAATAATGCCGAGAACAATCATGTGAGAACCTCATCCGGTATGCGTATCAAAATGATCTACTCAACTGACGCTACTACAGAAACTTCACAATCGATAAATCCGATAAATACATTCATAAATGCGAAACTCGTATTACTACCCAATAGTGTCACCGTTAAAACATCAGCCTTTCTCTTATCTCTACGTCACAGTTCCACGTCCTCGATCTTCGCCTCGACCGCCGGCGTGATGTGGCTCAACACGCAGCACCAACGACCGTCTCGCCGCGCGAACACGTCGGTGGTCCACTCGTCGGCGTCGTATTGTCTGCCGCCGTAGTGCGCGGTATTGACGATCCGCGTAGTGAACAGTGCGACGTCACCGAAGAAACGCACGCGAGCGCTCCCGACGCGGTCCATCGCCGAATGAGTCAAGTCGCCCGAGGCCACGAAGCCCAGGAACTCCGCTTTGGTCGACACTCCGGATTCCGAGACGATCACCCAGTCGTCTGCCATGAAATCGCCGATCCGTTCGGCGTCGTTCGAGCACATCGCGACGTTCCACTCGTCTGCGACAGCGACCAATGCCGCACTCTCCTGATCCGACATGTCTTCTCCCTCTACCGTCGTCACCCTCGGCGGGTGATGCCTCGACGGCAGGGTTCCCGCAGGGTGGACTTCGAACCGACGTGCACGACGAGAGGGCAGAGATGACAGACACCAGTCGCACCGAGCTTGCAGCTCAGGCGTATATCTACGGATTTCCCCTCGTTTTCAATCTCGACCAGGTCCATCGGTATGTTCACAACGGTGTCGGAGCGAACCCCGCCGCACCTTTCAACACCTTCAGCCACGCCCGCACACTGGCCGGGCCGGCAGACACTTTCGTCACGATCAACAACGACACCCTGTATTCCATGGCGCAGATCGATCTCTCTGTCGGCCCCGTTGCGCTGCACGTCCCCGATACCGATGGCCGTTACTACGTCCTCCAGTTCGTGGACGCCTGGACAAACAATTTCGCTTACGTCGGGCATCGGGCCACCGGCACGAAGAGCGGAGACTTCCTTCTCGTCCCACCCACCTGGACGGGAACCCCGGCGGACCAGACCACGGTGATCAGATTTCCCACGAACATTGCGTCGATCGTGGGCCGGTGGGCATGCGGTGGCGACGACGACCTCCCTGCGGTGCACGCCTTGCAGGACGCCACCACACTGACCGTCGTCGACTCCACCGGAAACTCGGCGGGTCTCCCAGTGCCCGAACCCGGGGTAAGCCAGGACCTCCTGTTCCTCGAGAAACTCCGCATCTGGTCACAGGCGTTTCCGCCGGCCCCACGCGATCGAGAACTCCAGGATTCCTTCTCCCCGATCGGAATCGACGAGCCCGGGGCCTCTCCCTATAGCTCACACTCTGCCGCTTCACTCTCTGCCGACGAGGCAGCCGCGTTGGCTGACGGATTGACGATCGGTGAGAAGAACCTGCTCGAGGCCCTCACGAAAGGCTCCAGCCCCGAAGTCAACGGATGGAAGCTCACATTCCACGCCTTCGACTACAACCTCGACTACTTCGAGGTCGGCACAATCGACGATCCACAATTCAAGATCGCCGATCCCAAGTTGCGCATCGTCGAACGCGCCGCGGCTGCCAAGGGCGGGCTGTGGGGCAACCACCCTTACGAAGCGGCGTACATCATGACCTACGTCGACGATCAGGGCGAGCAGTTGAACGGAAACCAGACCTACACAATAAGACTCGACCCCACTCCGCCGGTGAGCGCCTTCTGGTCGCTGACGATGTACTCGGTGCCGGACTTCTTCCTCGTGGCGAACCCCGTCGACCGATACTCGATCGGCGACCGCACTCCAGGAATCGTCCACGACGCCGACGGTGCGTTGACGATCACGATCAGCCACGAGGAGCCGAAAGATCCCACGGCGAAGGCAAACTGGCTGCCCGCACCGCGCGGGGATTTCCGACCGGTACTGAGAATGTACGAACCTTCGCCCGCCGTGCTCGATCAGTCCTACGTCGTCCCCGCCATCACTCGCTCGCAAGAATGACGGCTCGCGTCTGACGGCCTGCCTGTGCGGGCCGTCAGACGGACGCAGAATCAGGCGTGCGTGCCGCCGTCGATCCGGATCTCCGTGCCCGTGATGAAGGCACCATCGTCGGATGCCAACATCGCGATAACTCCCGCAACACTTTCCGGCCCGGCCATGGGGGCACCACCGGACTCCAGATCAGTGCTCAGAATCGGTGACAACTTGCCGAAGAGCGACCAGTCGGTGTCTTCCGGCAAGTACGACGCCGTAGTATCGGTGATCCCGCTCTTCACACTGCCCGGAGCCACCGCGACGGCACGCAGACCCTGCTTGCCGTATTCGAGAGCCAGTGCGTGAGTGAAGGACTGGATTCCTCCCTTACTTGCGGCATACGCGGCCATGTACGGGTGCGCGAAGGCAGCGGAGGTGGAACTGAAATTCACCACGACTGCGTTGCCGGTGGCAAGGAGAGCCGGCAGTGCCTGGCGCGTGACGAGGAAAGTGCCCGTCAAATTCACGGAGAGCACCTGATTCCACAGGTCCAGCGAGGTCTCGTGGGTGTGCCCACCACGCAGTATCCCGGCGGCGTTGACCAGTACGTCCAATCCCCCGAGAGACGAAATCGCCTGACCCACAACCTTGATGACGGAACCCTCGTCACCGATATCGACGACGACGGTGTCGAGGCGATCCTCCGTCGAAGCATGTTCTGCCGATTTCCGGGTGTTCGCCAAACCCTGCTCGGAGATGTCTGCAGCGACCACGCGGCCACCTTCGGCGAGCAACCGCAGCGCGGTGGCCTGCCCGATTCCAGATCCTGCGCCGGTGACGAGAATACGACGACCTTCGAAACGATTCATTGCTGTGTACCTTTCACGAAAACGAGTTGGCTGGTAGTCCAGGCTCGGTGGCGCCGACACTCACAACTCACCCGCGAGAAACTTCAGGTACGGGAAATGCGCAGCACTGCAACAGGTGTGGCACTGCGAAATCTCGGCGAGGCAATGCTCGCCGAAGTGGCGAATGTCAGACGGATCCGGCCGGTGCGGCCAAGGCTCTTTCGATCCAGACAAGACCGGACGGGCGGCGGTCGATCGCCTTACGCCCACGTCGGAAAGTCGCTACGCCGAATCGGGCCGTGCGCAGTGCACGGCCGGAAGCGAGAGAACAGAGGCGTATGGACATCACAGGCACGGTAGCAGCGCCGGCACCACTCGCTCAACCGCGTCGTTTCGAGACCCGAATCATTCAGGTAATCAGATGTCACTTCTGGACAACTCGCTCGACTTAGGCAGCACTAACCTGGTGGCATCCCGAAAAACCCGATCCAGGAGCACAGTCGATGACACATGCAGACGCCTCGCGCACAACAACTCCCCCGACGACCGTCCTACGGACCGCTGACCACAATCGCGGACTCAACGACGTTCTCGCGATCGTCGAAGCGATGGAGCGACCGAGCGATCACCTGCTGCGGATCACGGCTCGTTTGACGGAGTCGACCGACGATCCGACCTGGTCACGCCCGAATGTGACCGTACGCATGAATCTCGGGCCGGCCTTCGACGACGCTTCGCGCGTGTACACGGTGCGTTCCTACGATTCAGCGAGCGGATCGATCGTCGTCGATGTGGTCCTGCACGGACAGACCAGTCCGATGATGAGGTGGGCAGCAGCGTTGGCCGTCGGTGACACCTTCGGCCTCACCGGTCCGCGGCCACACTTCTTGATCCCTGATGTTCCTGGTCGACGTATCGCACTTTTTCTGGACGGCACCGCAATACCCGCATTGCACTCGATCATCGAGCAGTTACCTACCGACGTCGTCGGAATCGGCTGGGTCACAACAGATGACGAGGTCGCCTTCGCCGAACTGCCCGCCCTCCCCGGCCTGGAGCTTCACCGCGTGAGCGCAGATCCGGCCGAGCCCGACGGCCCACTGGCGGTACGAGCACGCGAGCTCGCCAATCCCGCGAGCTACGTCGTGTGGGGCGCCGGTGAACGCAACGAGATGCGCGCAATCCGGAAGCACTTTCGATCGACCGTCGGACTCGACAAAAACGACGTCGCGATATTCGGATATTGGAAGGAGGGCGTCAGCAACACCGAAATCGACCTCCGTCGACGCGAGAACTACGAGCGCATCCTCGCCGACGGCGGAACCCTCACCGACATCGACGACCTGGCCATCGAGATCTGATTGCCTCACACCAGCCGACCTGACCGGCGGTGCACTGCGGTGATAAGTTCCTCTGTGCCAGCGGACCTCCACACAGGGGGTCAGGGAATCCGGTGTGAATCCGGAACTGACGCGCAGCGGTGAGGGTGACCGCCCGGGCTTACGCCACTGGATGACAATCTGGGAAGGCGCTCGGGTGGAGCGATCTCGAGTCCGAATACCGGCTGGCAGCAGGGGTCAACAGGCGCCTGTTCACACGGTAACGGGCTCCGCGAACGAGCCCCTGCGAGAACGAGATTCCATGCGTCTGTCCAGACTTCGCCTACCCGCCGCCGCCGTCGCTGCCCTGTTGAGCGCGTCGTTGGTTGCCTGCTCCTCCGACGACAGTGCTGCCCGACAATCCAACTCTTCCGAACAATCGCGCGTGACAGTCCAGAACTGTGGCCGAGACGTCACGGTGGAGCGACCGATCGAACGGGCAATCGCGGTAAATCAACCTGCAGCAGAGATGCTGTTCGCGCTGGGAGTGCAGGACCGGATGGCCGGGTACGCCATGAGCGATGACGATGTCCTCCCCGAACTGCGCGAGGCGCGTGGTCAGGTCCAGGCGTTCGACACCGAGTTCCCGTCATTCGAAAGTGTCCTCGAACGCGAACCGGACATGGTCTACACGACGTTCAACTACACGTTCACCTCGGAGGGCATCGCCGACCGGATCAAGTTCACCGACCTCGGTGTCGCGACATATCAGTCACCCAGCGAGTGCACCGGTCAGGATGCCGAGCAGAGCAAGGCCCTCACGCTCGACGACTTGTACGACGAAATCAACGACGTGGCAACACTGTTCGATGTCAAGAACAAAGGTGTCGAGCTCACCGAGAATTTGAAGGATCGCGCGGCCACCGCCACGGCGGCACTGGGAGCTGAGAACGTGACGCTGGCGTGGTGGTACGCAGCCACGAAGACTCCGTACTTCGCCGGGTGCTGCGGTGCACCGGGAATCATGACCGACGCGGTGGGTGCGAAGAACGCCTTCGACGACAACAAGCAGTACTGGCCCGAAATCGGTTGGGAGAGTGTCCTCGATCGAGACCCGACCGTGCTGGTGCTCGCAGATCTCGACCGCGGTGGAGACGGCGACAGTGCCGCAGACAAGATCGCGTTCCTCGAATCGGACCCGGTCGCCAGCAAGCTCACCGCAGTGAAGAACAAGCGTTACATCATCCTCGAAGGAACGACGATGGATCCCTCGATCCGCAATGTCGGTGGCATCGAACAGCTCTCCGACGGGCTGCGCCAGTTGGGTGTGGTCTAGATGTCCGCGGAGATCTGTGAACTGGTGCGCCAGTGGGACGACCAGCAGGCGGCATACATCGCCGACCGTGAGAAGCGCTTCGACGTGATTCTCGACGTTCTCGAATTGCAGCACGCGCACACCCCGTTCACGGTTGTCGACCTGGCCTGCGGGCCGGGTTCACTGAGCGCCCGGATTCTCGAGAAGTTCGAGCATGCGAGCGTTGTGGGGATCGATTACGACCCGATGCTGCTGGAGCTCGCCCGCCAGTCGTCGACGCGTTTCGGTGACCGACTGCAGCTGATCGACGCAGACCTGGCGGGAGCCGATTGGCCGAATTCGGTGGCTGCGCCGGTTCAGGCGATAGTGTCGACAACCGCGCTTCACTGGTTGCAACCGCAGCAACTCGTCGAGGTGTACCGGCAGTGCCGCGAACTGCTGAGTCCGGACGGAGTCCTGCTCAATGGTGATCACTTTCGTTTCGACAGCCGCTTCCCTGTCATCGGGCGATGGGCGAAGGCTCACGACGAGCAGACGCAACACTCTGCCTTTGCTGCGGGCGCTCCCGAGTGGGAGAGCTGGTGGGACGAGTTGCGGGCCACTCACGGCATCGGGGCACTGACCGACGAGCGTGAGCGCAGATTCGCCGGACGTGACGCCACTGCGCCCACGGCCGTCGACTTCCAGTTGGCGGCGCTCGCGCAAGCAGGTTTTCGGGAGTCGGGGACGGTCTGGCAACTGTTCGACGACTACGTGGTCTACGGCGTGAGATGACGACAAGAGTTCGGCTGCGTGACAACCCGACGACCGTCACCCTGCTGTGGATGATCGGTGTTGTCACGCTGGCCGGATCGGCTGCCGTGGCGATCACGTTGGGGCCCGCCGGTCTGTCGGTCGGTGAGGTGGCTTCGATCGTCGTCGGCCATCTCGGCGGTACCGCGGCGGACGTCACCCCTATTCGTGACGGCATCGTCTGGGACCTCCGTCTGCCGCGTACCCTGCTCGCCGCGCTCTGCGGTGCCGGTCTCGGGTTGTGCGGTGCGATCATGCAGTCGCTGCTTCGCAATCCGCTGGCCGATCCGTTTGTCCTCGGTATCTCGTCCGGCGCCTCGACCGGTGCCGTACTGATCGTGATCCTCGGAGTCGGGTCGGGAGTGATCGGCTTGTCGAGCGGCGCCTTCATCGGCGCGGTGATCTCCTTCGCCCTTGTGTTGCTGCTCGCCCATGCGGCCGGCGGCACGCCGGATCGGGTGATCCTGGCCGGTGTCGCCGCGACCCAACTGTTCTCCGCGCTCACCTCGTTCATCGTCATCACCTCGGCCGATCCCGAGCAGACCCGCGGCGTGATGTTCTGGCTCCTGGGCTCACTCGGCGGCGCCGACTGGCTCGACGTCGCACTCTGCGCTGCGGTGGTCGCAGTCGGCCTCGCGGTCTGTCTGACTCACTCCCGCGCACTCGACGCCTTTGCCTTCGGCGAGGACGCGGCGTCGTCGCTGGGGGTGAACGTGTGGCGGGTGCGTGTGACCCTGTTGTTGGCAACAGCCTTGATGACCGCGGTGATCGTGAGCGTCGCAGGTGCCATCGGCTTCGTGGGCCTGGTCCTCCCGCACGCGGCGCGGGCTCTCGTCGGTTCGAACCACCGCCGACTCCTGCCCGCGTCCGCACTGATCGGCTCCATCTTCCTTGTCTGGGTCGACGCTGTGGCACGCACAGCCATTGCGCCGCAGGAACTCCCGGCCGGTGTGGTGACCGCGCTGGTCGGTGTGCCTGCGTTTGCCGTCATCCTCTGGAGACGGAAGGCCAGGCCATGACACTCGAAGCTACCGGCGTCAGTTGGCGGGTCGGCGGGGCGCTCATCGTCGACGACCTCGACGTCTCGCCTACAACCGGAAGTACGGTGGGGCTTCTCGGCCCCAACGGTTCGGGGAAATCGACGCTGCTGAAACTGCTTGCCGGGCACAATCGTCCGACGTCCGGTGTCGTGACCCTGGACCGAACCCCGTTGTCCGACTGGAAACGCCGCGACGTCGCGCGTCGGATCGCGACCGTTGATCAGCACAGCAACACCGAGATCGATCTGACGGTCGCGGAGGTAGTCGAACTCGGACGCACACCGCACCGCGGACTGTGGGGTGGGCAATCGGATTCCGATCGCGACGCCGTTCGGGCAGCGATCGAACACACCGATCTCGCCGGCATGCTGGACCGGTCGTGGCACACCCTGTCCGGCGGGGAGCGCCAACGCGTCCAGATCGCGCGCGCCCTCGCTCAGGAACCTCATGAGTTGCTACTCGACGAGCCGACCAATCACCTGGACATCAACCATCAACTCGAATTGCTCGCGCTCGTGCGACGCCTCCCCACCACCACGATCATGGCATTGCACGATCTGAATCTGGCCGCCATGTTCTGCGATTCGATAGTGATGCTGAACCGGGGATCCATCGTTGCCCACGGAAGCCCGACCGAGGTCCTGACCGCTGACCTGATAGCCGAGGTCTACCAGGTCGACGCCGAGGTTCGCCTGGACGGTCCCGGCGGAGTACCTACCGTGCGATACCTTCCGCCTTGCCACATGTAACCGTTCCGAGTGCCAATATGGATACGTGACCCTCGATGATGTCGCCAACGAACTGTACGGGCTCGACCCCGGCGAGTTCGTCGAGGCGCGTACACATCATGTGAAGGCCGCCCGGGAGGACAACGACCGCACATTGGCCGCGGAAATCGGCAAACTTCGGAAGCCGACCACCGTGGGGTGGTTGGTCAATCTCATCTCGCGCGATGCACCAGAGGATCTGGATGCACTTCTCGCGCTTGGCGAATCGCTACGCGACGCTCAACGCCATCTCTCGGGCCCGGACTTGCGACGGCTGACGACACAGAGGCAGCAGGTGGTGCGGAGTCTCGCCCACAAATCCGGTGAGATCGCCGCTTCACGGGGAAAAAGCGTCGGCGAGGATTCGTTGCGCGATGTCGCCCAGACTCTCAATGCCGCCCTGGCCGATGAGGAGACTGCCGCGCAGGTTCGACTCGGACGGGTCGTGACCGCTGCGACTTACAGCGGTTTCGGACCCGCCGGGCTCGCCGCGGTGAATGAGAAATCACCGCAGCACGCCGCGATTGAAGAGCCGACGACTCCGAAGTCGAAAACTCCGGAACTGAAGGCCGAACAAGCCAGAGCAAAAGCAGAATTGAAGGAAGCCACGGCGCAGGCCGACGAGATCCGCCGCCGGGTGAAGTCCGAGACCGCCGAACTCCAGGAAGCCAGAACGACGCTTTCCGACGTCGAACGGCGCGTTGAAGAACTGCGCACCGAACTCGAGCACGCTGAGCAGCAACGGCAGTTCGCACGGAACGCCGAGAAGACCAGTGACGCTGCGGTTCGAGAATCCGAGAAGGAACTCCGTGTTGCTGAGCGTCGCGTCGACAAAGCAGAACAAAACCTCGCCGCAATCAATTCGTAGACATCCTGTTCATTAATCGATAGTCTGCCAATTATCGATCAGGTTGATCATCCTGGGATCCAGCAGCTACGGACAACGCCATGCCGATGAGGGTTTGGCGCTATCGGCCACTGCCTCGACAGCCTTCGGAGTGTGAACATGGACAGTGACAACACGTCGGAATGGAGTTTCTTACACGGCAAGCGCGTTCTCGACCTCTCTCGCCTTCTGCCCGGCCCGTTTGCGACGACGCTGCTCGCAGATCTGGGCGCCGACGTGGTCAAGGTCGAGAACCCGAAGCGACCTGATCCCACGCGGGCAGCTGGTGAACGGATGGCCTCGTTGAACAGGAACAAGCGATCGATCGCGCTCGATCTCCGTCTCGAATCCGATCGCGAGACGTTCCTTCGACTGGTCGAGACTGCAGATGCAGTGGTCGAGGGGTTCCGGCCACAGGTACTGGCAGGCATGGGACTCGGCTACGACGTACTTCGAAAAGCCAACCCACGCATCGTATTATGTTCGATCACCGGTTACGGGCAGTCCGGACCCTATGCCGACAAGCCGGGGCACGAATTGAACTTCCTCGGCCTTTCCGGCTTTTTCGCAGTTCCCGGGTGCACCGACGGAGTCGTCACTCGCCCTGGTATCCGGGCCGGTGATCTGGTGGGTTCGATGTACGCAGCACTGTCCATCTCGGTTGCTCTCGCCAGCGTGGACAAGCACGGACGCGGACAACACATAGACATTTCCCTCGCCGAGGCTGCAACCGCGTGGTGCGCGCCTTTCGCGCTCATGATCCGCGATATCGAGAACCCTACCGATTCACCGACCGTCCAGGGAGACAACGACATTTTCGAGACTTCCGACGGTTGCTTGCTTTCACTTGCCACTTTCGAAGACAGGTTCTGGATCGAGTTCCGCACAGCATTCAGCGCTGAGTTTCCAGCACTGAACACACTGCGCTACGACGATCGATGGACCCGAACACAGCACAAGGCTGAGTTGCGGGAACTCCTGGTCACCACCTTCGGTACGCACACATACGAGTGGTGGGAAAGATCGTTGACTGCGATCAATGCCCCATGGGCGCCGGTGTTCACCGACGCCGGACAGCTGATGAGCGATCCCCATGTCGTTGCTCGAAACCTGTTCAGCGAGGTCGCGACCGAAAACGGAGAAAGCTGGCCCCAGATGAGATTCCCGGCGCAATTCAGCTTGGGACTGAACAGTTTTCGACTTCCGACTCCATACGTGGGCGAGCACACCGAGTCGGTTCTCGACGAAGCCGCCGCGGCAACGGCGAGACGTGACAGCGGCTATTCGGATTTCAATTCGCCGTCGAAACCCGAAGACCAGTAGCGTCCCCGCAACGAAAGTTCGAGCAGCATCTCGGTGACTTCTTCCGGCGTCAGCGGTGGCGGGTCGGACTCGAGCCACCACTGCATGACCGCGATCTGTTCACCCACCCATGCCCGCGAGAGTACTTCGATGTCGATTCGCGGAGTAACCCCGAGCGCTTCTGCCCGTGCGGAAAATATCCGCACAGCGGCGACGCTGCGGTCTTCGACGAACTTTCGCAGCGCCTTGCCATCCCCCTCACCACGCAGGATCACACGGTAGACGTCACGTTCCTCAGCGGCATGCCTGAACATCTCGAGCACAGGCTTGCCGGTGAATCCGATCGAAGAGGCGGGAATGAGTGGACCGAGCCGCTCTTGCAGGTCATCGGCCAGATCGGACACGACTTGACCGAGCAAATCGTCTTTGTCGGTGTAGTGACTGTAGAACGTCGCCCGACCCAAATCTGCACGGTCCGTGATGTCTTCGACGGTGATCCCGGCATATCCCCGTTCCAGAACGAGCGAGACCAAGGCATCCCGCAGCAATCGTCGGGTACGCCGGACACGTCTGTCTTCTGGAGGCATTGGGTTCCCTTCCTTCGCACTGTTGTACGAAGCATAGTTCAACATTGACAGGACGATCGAATATAGACAGACTGTCCATTAACAATCGTGATGTCGATTTTCTCTGGAGATGTCCATGAACCTCGGTACTTATCTCGCCCGAAGCGCCAGCTACTACCCCGATCTCGAAGCCCTTGTCTGCGGCGAAGGCCGGTGGACCTACAGCGAGCTCGATACGGCCGCAAACCGTCTCGCGTCCGCTCTCGCAGTGACCGGGACACGGCCCGGACACATGATCGGAACCTTTGCCGGAAACTGCGGGGAACTCGTAGTGACCGAAATGGCCTTGTACAAGGGAGGATTCGTCAGGGTGCCGATCAACGCACGACTGGGCGCCGACGAACTCGGGCATATCCTCGCCGACGCCGATGTGCGTGTCCTCTTCGTCGACCCCGCCCGTGCCGAGATGGCACTGAAGGTCGTCGCCGACGCAGGGCTGAACTGCAGGGTGATCGACTACAGCACTTCGACTCCCGGCGCGGACAGTTATCACGAACTGACGACAAGGGGCAGCGAAGACAACGTCGAGGTGGACGTCGACATTGACGCCCCGGCTGTCCTCAACTACACATCCGGGTCCACCGGCAAGCTCAAGGCTGCGGTCCAGAGTCACGGCAACCGCTTGGCGAACATGCGCAAGCGACTGATGAGCCCCGAAGGCGCGCCGACTGTTGGTGATCGCTACCTCGCCCCCGGCCCGATCACACACGCTTCCGGCATGGTGATGCTCGGAATGTTCGCCAGGGGCGCCGCAGTGGTGATCCTGCCGGCATGGGACACGAGGACGTTCCTGCAGACCATCGAACGTGAGCGGATCACCACCACCATGGTGGTCCCGACGATGCTCAACTTGCTGATGGACCATCCGTCGGTTACCGAAGTCGACCTGAGCTCTCTGCGCTGCATCGGCGTAGGCGCAGCGCCGGTTTCTCCACAACGGTTGCGCGACGCGGTAAAGGTGTTCGGTCCCATCGTCATTCAGGGATACGGGCTCGGCGAAACGACCAGCGTCGTCACTGTCTTGACCGCTGAAGACGTGGTGCGCGGTATCGAATCCGACCCTGAGCTTCTTCTCTCGTGCGGCCGGCCGGCATACGACACCGATGTTCGCGTGGTCGACGACAACGGCGTACAGGTCCCGGCCGGCACGATCGGCGAGATCGTAGCCAGTGGTCCGGACTGTGTCCGCGAATACTTCCACGAACCCGAGCTGTCGGCTGAGACGTTCAGGAACGGCTGGGTCCACACGGGCGATGTCGGCTATTTCCGCGAAGACGGCTACCTGTTCATCGTCGACCGCAAGAAGGACATGATCATCTCGGGCGGATTCAACATCTACTGCAGCGAGGTGGAGGCCGCTTTGTACGAACATCCCGCCGTTTCCGAAGTCTGCGTAGTGGGAGTTCCCGATCCGAAGTGGGGCGAAGCAGTCAAGGCTGTTGTCGTGACCAGAGATGGAACTGACACCACCGCAATGGAATTGATCGCGCACTGCTCGACGCGTCTGGCAAGCATGAAGAAGCCACGTTCGGTCGACTTCGCAGATTCGTTGCCTGTCAACCGAAACGGCAAGATCGATCGCCGCGCGATTCGCGCGACCTACTGGACCACCGCTGACCGTCACGTCAACTGACAGGAAATAGACATGTCATTCGCTCTCACCCCTACCTACGAAGACAATCCAAGACTTCAATCGCTCGTCGAGCGTCTACGCGACTATCTCGACGGCGAACTAGCCGAGTACGAAGCCGAATTGGGTCTCACTCAAGAATCCCACTACATCCGTGAGACACTCGAGCCAGTGTGGAGACGCAGCCGCGAACTCGGCTTCTACGGAATACACCTCCCCACTGAACTCGGCGGCCAGAACCTCACCTATACCGAACTCGCCGCACTCAAAGAAGAGGTCGGTGCATCGCCGCGGGTCCTCGCGACGTCCGTGCTCGGAGACATGGGTGGCCCACTCCGCGCGGGATCGATCTTTCAATACGCCACCGAGCACCAGTTGGAAAAGTACTTGATTCCGGTGCTGCGAGGAGAGAAGGCGTGCTGCTTTTCTCTCACCGAGAACGACGCAGGTTCCGATGTTCGCGGCATGCTCACCACAGCTACCCCGGACGGTGCCGGATGGCGCCTGAACGGCCACAAGGTGTTCTCGTCCGCGGGCCCCTTCGCCGACTTTTCGGTCCTGATCGCAAAGATGGCATCCGACGGCGACGGACCGGATTCGTACTCGGCCTTCCTGGTCGACTTGGATTCTCCTGGCTGCACAGTGGCGGACGGTGACGTCCCGATGTCCGGTCAGCACATCGAAGCGGACATCATCCTCGACGGCTGCTACGTGGGGCCGGAACAGCTTCTCGGAAATGTGGGCGAAGGCTTGAGAATCGGACTCGGTCGAGTCACAGTCAACCGGTTGTTGCACTGCCCCACCGTCCTCGGCGGAGCCCGCCGAGCACTGGAATTGTCGTTGGAGTACAGCAAGACTCGCCAGGTGCAGGGCGCTCCTCTTGCGATGTTGCAGTCCATCCAACACAAACTCGCCGACATGGCGACCGACTACTACGCTGCGCGCTCGATGACCTACGACGCACTCGCCACACTCGATGCCGGTGGGAGTCCGCGTACCGAAGCATTTATGTGCAAGCTGTTCGTTGCCGAGAAGGCCTTCACCATCGCCGACCACGCAGTTCAGATTCACGGAAAAGCCGGGGTCATCCGTGGTTCGGAGGTCGAATCACTGTTCCAGCGGTTGAGGATGTTCCGAATCCTGACCGGCTCCTCCGAGATTCAGAAGAACGGAATCGCGCGTCAATTACTCACCACCTGAAGATCATTCAAGGACAGTCGTATCCAATTTCGCGCCCGCCAGGTCGTCATACGCTCGACGTGACGGCCTGGCGGGCACTCGACATTTCGGAGGCAATCACCGTGATCGATCACGAACCGGACTACAGATTCAGTCTTGCGAACGAACGAACATTTCTGGCTTGGATACGAACTGCGTTGGGGTTGTTGGCAGGCGGCGTCGCAGTCGGTCAGTTCTACGTATCCGAAAACGACAACAATATGTACAAAATGCTCGGAGTCGTGTGCACCGTCGTGGCGTCGGCTGTAGCGCTCGGCGCGCTCAGACACTGGAAGGCCGTCCAAACCGCGATGAGGCGTGATCTTCCCTTACCCACGTCACCGATGATCGCGCTTCTCGTCGGTGGGGTGTGTGTCGTTGCGGGTCTCGGCGTAGGGATGACCGTGTTGTGACGAAAAACGAGCCGCCCGGACTGCAACCCGAGCGAACCGTGCTCGCCTGGCGACGAACTGCCCTCTCCTCTGTGACTGTGTCAGTGATCACCGGTCGCGAAATCGCTTTGCATCCGTCCGTTCTACGAATCGCAGTGTTCGCCACGCTCATCATTACGACTGCCGGAGTCATCGTGGGCACGACAATCCGTCATCGTCGACTCAGTCTGGACGACAAGGATTCTCGAGAAATACCGTTCATTGTCATGGCGACTTTGGCCGTAGGCGTCACGGTTGCGGGACTCGGCACCTGCACTGTCATCCAACTTTGAACAAAGAGATAGACAGTATGTCTATTTATGTATATTGTCTCCATTAATGCTCACTGTGACTCAGTGCACAGTCGACCGCCGAGCGCTGCCCACCGCGCCCAAGCAATCATCGGCATTTTTCGAGAGGGAACAATGACCACAGAACTTGCGGCACCTACTCAGTTTCCACGCAGTCGGCGAGGTAAGAACCTCGCACTCCTGACCGGCTCCACGGCAATGGACAACGCCGAAAGCAGCGTGACGTCCGTGCTCTTCCCGCTCATGCGCGAGGCCATGGGATTGTCATCGGCGGCGCTCGGCACGATCGTTGCAGTGGCCAAGGCCGTCGGGGTCTTCACGGCAATCCCCTGGGCGTTCCTTGCCCGACGATATTCTCGTAAGTCGGTACTTGCCATCTGTTCAGGGTTCTGGGGTGTCTGGGTAATCCTGGCCGGATTGTCCGGCAGTTTCACTCAGTTTCTCGTCCTCTATGCGATCGGCGCCGCAGGTTTCGCCGGCGCCGGCTCGATTGCATTGTCCATCCTCGGAGATCTGTACGAGGACGCCCGGAGGGGCCGCGCAACGGGATTGGTATACGGCGGCGTCGCCGTCATCACCGGCGCGACCGCCCCGATATTCGGGCTTTTGTCTCGCTTCGAAGATGGATGGCGCTACGGATACATCATCACCGGTGCAATCTGCATCGCCATCGGTGTGCTTATCATGCTTTTCCTCGACGATCCTGAATCCGCCGATGCGCCCGCACAGACGACCACCGACGATCTCGGCTCCAAAGCAAGATTCTGGCGCGAAGGGATACGAGAGCTACTCGCTATCAAGACATTCCGATACTTACTCGTACAACGCGCATTCTCGGGCCAGAACGTCATCATGAGCTTCAGCATCGTATTTCTCGTCGAGGAGCACGGATTCACGACCGCAACTGCTTCGATCATCGCACCGCCCTTCGCAATCGGGTACCTGCTCGGCACGTTCGTCGGCGGACGAGTCAACGACGCCGTACACGTCAAACGACCCCGAAACGGCCGCATCATCATGCTTCAGGCCAGCCAACTCGGATTCGCGGCCGCAGCACTGATCGCTACGCAGATTTCCTGGAACAGCATCGGCGTCTACGCGGTCTTGTTCGGGATCGTCGGCGTCCTTCAAGGTCAGGTCCCAGTGGTCAATCGGCCGATTATCATGGCCGTAGTTCGTCCGGAACTGCGAGCCCTGGCCTTTGCCGTCTCCGTCTCGACAGTCGAAGCGCTGGCCTACGCCGGATACGCTGTCTTGGTCGGAACCCTCGGCGACAGAATCGGATTGCAAGGCGCGCTCTTCATCGTCACCGTAGTGCTGACCACCGTCAACGGGGTCGCTTCAGGCGCACTGTATCGCCCCTACGCCCGCGACAGTGCGGCCCTACTCTCCGGGCCATCCGCCAACCCCCTACATGAACAGAATGCGCTTCGGCACTAGGCAATTCAGTTCATCAACTACGAACGCGGCAATCAACACTCCAACTCGGCAATCAAGACGGAAGCAGACCTCAGATGGCACGAAACATCGCAACGGATGACATCCCCTGGGCGCGCGGATTCACCGACCCGGCCGACGTGCGCCAACAAGCCACAACCATACGAGAGATGGTTGCGACTCGCCGTGTGTGGCGCGGCGACGGACCCAAATGGACCCTCCCGACCGACTACACGGATCTGTCCGGTGTCACATTGAACCTTCCGGATCAGCCGAAGCAGACGGTGTCCGAGTTCCTCGCGGGTGCGCACAGTGACGGTATCGCAGTGCTACATCGGGGACGCATCGTGTACGAGAGTTACTTGCACGGTTGCGAACCGCACGAACCGCACCTCAATGCATCGATGGCGAAATCCTACGTCGGTTTGATGGCTGCACTGGTCGAAGCACAAGGATTGTTCGACCGCGACGATCGGGCGTCGAAATTCATTCCCGAGTTGGCAGGAACTGCGTTCGGAGACAATCGGATTCAGGACCTTCTTCACATGGGCACTGATGTAACGTACGGCGGTCGGCCGTTCCATCGCACCATCGAAGCCAGCCGTTTCTGGGCCGTAGTCGCCCCGAAGCTGCGCCCCATGAATTACCGCGGCCCGGAGACCATTCTCGAGCACCTCGCCACGGCACGCACTGCGGGCCCGACCGGCGTCGAATTCCGCTACGAGAACGGCAATGTCGAGACTGTCGGAGAAATACTGCGCCGCGTGACCGGAACTTCACTCGCCGAACTACTCAGTGAGCTGGTCTGGTCAAGAATCGGAGCCGAAGAAGATGCGTTCTACATAGTCGACTCCGCTGGAACGGAAATGGCGGCGGGCGGATTCAGTGCGACCCTTCGAGACGTGGCCAGAGTGGGTGAGATGATTCGTTGTGACGGTGCCGTCGAGGATCGTCAGGTGATCCCACCGCACATCGCGCGATCGATGACCGCGGGAGTGCCCGCAGGCTATCCTTCGGAGGTCAGAAGCCCGCGTGCCCCTGTCGATTCCCCCGCGACGATGAGCTACCACGACTACTGGTGGATCCTCAATGATCCGTTCGGATCGTTCATGGCAAGCGGAATCCATGGCCAGAGGCTCTTGATCTCACGCGACCTGGAGTTTGTGGTCGCGCATTTCGGAGCCCACATCCTTTCGCCTGCAATCGACACCCCGAACTTCGTACCCGCGTTCCTTCAGATCGGCACTCACTTGGTATCGAACGCTCGCGGAGCGGTCCCCGTCAGCTGAGGTTTCCTCACGCATTCAACCTGCGGCGGCTTCGAGCTCACTCAAGGATTCCTCGAGATGGCCGAGGAGCCGCTGCAAGTGCGGAACATTGCGGCGGCAGCCGACGAGCCCGAACTGCATGGTGTCCGCGTAGCCGATGACGGTGATGTTCATCGCCTGCCCGTCCAACGGAATCGATGCCGGGTAACAGCTCTCGAGTTTCGCGCCATTCCAATAGCGCGTCGTTGTCGGGCCGGGGACGTTGGAAATCACTAGATTGAAGACTGGACGCCCAGTGATCAGTCGGGATGAACCAGGGATCAGCGGCAGCCCGAGACCCGCGACGTTCAATGCACTGAGCGCCGTGATCTGCAGGGGCGTCAGGCCCGACATCAGGGACTTGGCGCTACTCATCGAGTCGTGAACTCTCTGAAGTCGGGCCGCCGGATCTGCCAATTCGGTTGCCAGATCACACAACACCGCACCTACGGCATTGCCGGAAGCCTCACCCTCTTCACCTTTGCGAAGGGATACCGGCACCATCGCGATCAACGGTTTGTCCGGCAACTCGTCCAGTTCGATCAGGTATCGCCGTAGCGCACCCGCGCACATTGCCAACACCGCATCGTTGAGCGTCACGTCTGCAACGCAGCTGACCTTGCGCAGGCGCTCGATCGGCCACGACTGCGCGGCGACACGCCTCGCTCCGGTGATCGGGACGTTGAAGATAGATTTCGGGGCAGCAAACGGCAACGGTGCGACGTGGTCCTTCACTGCCGAGGCAGCGGCGCTCACTATCGCAGGGCCGACCCCGACCACATCTTGCACAGTCTCGATCACGGAGCCCACCCGCCTCTGCAGGTCCAGCCCGCGACCGGCACGAACCCGCCCCGAAGAAGGTCGCTGCGCCCACGGAGGCATCGATTCTCGATCGAGCGGGTCCGACGAGAGGCTGCGGTACCACGCCTGAACAGCAGACACACCATCCATGAGCGCGTGGTGCGTCTTCATGTACACGGCAACTCGGCCGTCGGCGAGACCTTCGATCACGTACGCCTCCCACAGCGGCCGATGCCGATCGAGCAGCGTGCCGTGGAGCATGGAGGTCAGCTCGAGCAACTCGCGGACTCGCCCCGGCTTGGGCAGCGCGAGCAACCGGACGTGATATTCGAGATCGACGTCCTCGTCCTCCGTCCAACGCACCGGCGCGAAGTTCGACAAGAACTGCACCGGCTTGCGGCGAAAGAGTGGGCGAATCGAGTCGACGTCGGTGAGCGAACGGTAGAGCGATCTTGCGAATTCGCCGTCGTCCCCTTCCGGCGGAACGAAAAGCGACAGGCCACCGACGTGCATGGGATGCTCCCGTGACTCCATCAGTAGGAACATCGAGTCGAGCGGCAGCATCAGCGTCATGGCGATCCGTTCTCTCGGGCAGCTGCCCGGAGTACCGATCAGCCGCTGTTCGACAAAGTTACTCGCCCTGACTTCCCTCATTGGCGACTCCGACAAAACATTGCCCCCTCGATTTCGACAGGAGTCCGATATTCCCGTCGACGAACGCCTTTTCGGGTCGAAGCACCTCACAGCGATTCGTGGGTGAATGACGAGACACAGAGCACTGCAACAAATTTCAATCCTCACAGCCACAAGTAGTAGCGGAGGCGATCGCAGTAATACTTTTGTCGGAATTGTTTCAAATTGTCTGTACATCCAAGTCACACGTGACTACCGTCACCCATCATCACAATCCCGACTGGTCGGTTGTACCCAAAGGAGAAATACATGTCCCGACGTTCGACGTCGCGTGGGCTTTTCGGCGCGCTCGCCACCGCAACTGTGTTCGCCACCGCCGCTGCGGTGGGAAGCTTGTCGGCAGGTATTGCCGGTGCCGCCCCGGCAGCGGAGATCCCCTTCGGCGGTTGGGATTCATGTCCGATCGACAATCCCGAGACCAGCACCTGTATGGACGTCACGGTCACCGGCGGAAACATGAAGATCGGCAAGCTTTCCGTCAACATTCCCGCCGGGGCGATGCGCATCGCAGGCGGAGTTGCATACCGGGAGAATCCAGAGGCTGAATTCGGATTCGACCAAGTATTCATCCCACCCAACGACAACAGTCGGGGGATCTACGCCAAACCCATCGACATCCCCGGGGGCGCACTCGGAATCGACCTGCCATTCAACAATCTCTTCGGACTGAACAAGGCTTCGGCCACCGTAGAGTCGACGTCTGCACTCCCCACTGTGGACGCATTTCAGCTTGGTGTGAAGCTACCCGTCAAATTGAAGATCGCGAACCCTCTCCTCGGCGGCAAATGCTACCTGGGCTCGGACAACAACCCCGTCCAACTCAACTTGGATGTGACCGAATACGGTGTCCTCGAAGAGGTTCCAGGTTTCCCGGATACTGGCGTTGTTCGGAACACCGGGCACACTGGGCAGCCTTTCGCGGTCCCGACAGCTTCCGGGTGTGGCCCGTTCGGCGTTCTGAATCCAATCGTCAACTGGCGCGCCGGGCTTCCCTCGTCCACCACGTCCAACTCCCTCGCCACGACGAGTGACGTCTACAACATCGGTGCCGACAGCCTCAGGCCCCAGCCGGCAGGCTCACCCGAACCCGCTGCCGTCGTTGCCGAACGTAGTGCCAACTAGCAATCCAACTCACTCCCAGCCGAAGCCGTCAGCACCGAAAGATTTCTCACTTCGAACGGAGCTCACTTGTCCATGCGCACAATACGATTCAGAGCCGCGCTCGCCGTCGTCGCAGCGGGAGTCCTCGCTCTCGGGGCGGTGTCAACCGCGACGGCGGCCCCGCTGCCCAATGCGCCGTTCGGGGGCTGGGGAAAATGCCCGATAGCCAATCCGGAGACAAGCACCTGTGTCGACGTCGTCGTCAAAGGCGGCGAAATGAACATCAACGGGCTCAAAGTACCGATTCCTTCCGGCTCGTTGAATATCGCCGGCGGTGTCGCCTATCGCGAGAACCCCGACGCAGAATTCGGGTTCGACCAGATCTTCATTCCTCCCACTGACGGCACCAAAGGCGTCTATTCCAGCCCCATCGAGGTACCAGGAGGAATCTTCGGGCTCGGTATACCGTTCCCCGGCGGCTTGACCACCATCAAGGCAACAGTCGAACCGGTCGCGTTGCCAACAGTCGACGCATTCCAACTCGGTGTCACACTTCCGGCAAGATTGAAGATCTCCAACCCCTTGCTGGGCGGCAACTGCTATCTGGGTTCTGCGAGCAACCCGATCATGTTCAAACTCGGAGTGTCCGAGAATGGTGTCCTGGAGGAAGTTCCAGGATTTCCGGATACCGCCGCCGTCAGAAACGTGACGCACGCCGACCAGACGTTCGCGGTACCGGGCGCATCTGGATGTGGACTGTTCGGCGCATTGAATTGGGCAGTCAATCTTCGCGCCAACGTTCCGTCTTCGAGTGGTCACAACTCGTTGACCACCACAAGCGATGTGTTCAACATCGGCGCCGACAGCCTGCGGACGCAGTAGAGCAAGCACCGGCGACTCACGAAGTATCACCGACAACAAGGAGATATCGATGACCCATGCAGTTCGCCGCACCACCATCGTCACAGCTGCCGCCGCAGCCGCGATTGCAGTCGCAGCCGGCACCGCTCTGGCTTCGACCGTCGTCACTCCAGCGGGTCAAACCGTGACTGCTTCGAGCAGCAATCTCAGTATCAAGACAGGAACGATCACACTTACCTGCTCCAGTACGACGGGCTCCGGGACCATCCCATCCGGGCCGGGTAATTCCAACACCGGCACCGGCGGAGTCAACGTCAATATCGGTACCCCCAGCCTGACGGGGTGCAAGGCTAACGGCCTACCCGTTGTGGTCACCACCTCCGGCTCGTGGCTATTGAACGTCTCGGCAGACACCGGATCGGCTCAGGGATCCCTGGTCATTCCTGCAGGAGGCGCAGTCGTGACGATGCCCGGATCCACGTGCACAGTCACCGTCGGGGCCAGCACTGTCGGACCGCTGCCATTCGATATTCCCAACCAGCGCGTCGTGGCAAGCAACACCGGCACCGTGAACTACACACGCACCGGCACCGGACCCGTCTGCCCCGCCGCAGCCACTGGGACGGCAACAATGTCGGGCACACTGCAGTTCGCATCGGCCACACCGATCAACGTGACACCGTGACGATCGACAGCTAGACAATAGGGCTCGTTGGGGGATCGACGCTTCCGTCGCTCCCCCAACGAACGTCCTGTGGACCGGGTCCGCACACGATCGCCTTCGGTTGCGCCACGAAGCGGACCGGCGCATTATCCATCTCCTGCTTCGGTGGCGTCGAGTAACGCGTCAAGGGCGCGGTGGAGCTCGGCGAGTTCCCGCCCTCCGGTTTTCGTCAGCACTTCCGTATTCTTTGCATCCAATTGGCGGACAATGTCTTTAGCGAGCTCTATGACTCGTTTGCCCTCGTCACTGAGATCGAGGCGAACGGCTCGCGCATCGCGACTATCGCGTTCACTGACAACAAACCCGCTCTTCTCCAACGCTCGCACGAGCTTGGATATGTAGATTCGCTGCAATCCTGTGTGCGCTGAGAGTTCTCGCTGACTCGGCCTCTCCCCCGCACTCACCAGACCATGCAGAGACGCGAGCACTGAATACTGGGCGTGAGTCAACCCCAGGTGCGCGATCGCTCGGTCAACCCCCGCCCGCCAGCGCAAGCCAAGGTGCCACACCAGCGACCCTGTCGTCCATGTTTCTCGATCTTGCATACAAATAGAATACATGGCTACTATCTCAATTAGAGTATATGGAAACTATTTGAGGAGTCGCAATGCCCACAATTCCCGTGCTCGACTCGACCATGGCCTACCGCTCGCGCGGTGAAGGACCACCCTTCGTACTCATCCACGGAAACCCCACATCCTCGCACTTGTGGCGAAACATCCTGCCGCAGATAGGAAATCTGGGCCGTGCACTTGCCCCTGACCTCATCGGAATGGGGCGGTCAGGCAAACCGCCAATCAACTACGGCTTCCTCGACACCGCCCGCTACCTCGACGCCTGGTTCGACCAGATGGAACTCGACGACGTCGTACTCGTCGGACACGACTGGGGCGGGGCACTTGCACTGGACTGGGCTGCCCGCCACCCCGATCGCGTCCGAGGTGTGGCCTTCTTCGAAACGATCCTTCGTCCGATGACCTGGGACGAACACTTCCCGGGAGAGGCACGGGCACGGGTGGAAGCTCTGAGGGACTCCGACACAGGAGAGACGAAGGTACTCGACGAGAACTTCTTTCTCGAAATAGCGCTTCACAGAACGGTTCTCGGTGAAATGACCGAAACCGATGCCGAGGCCTATCGCTCCCCTTATCCGTCACGAGAGAGTCGCCGACCCCTTCTCGAGTGGCCACGATCCTTCCCCATCGAAGGAACTCCCGGTGACGTGAATGCACGTGTGGCGGCGTACAGCGATTGGCTCGCAGAAAGCACCGACGTACCCAAACTTCTTCTCACCTTCAGCGGCCCCGCAGAACTTCTCATGATCGGACCTGACGAAGTCACGTGGAGCCGATCGAATATCGCAAATCTCGAGGTGAAACAGTGCGGTCCCGCAGGACATCTCGCCCCCGAGGATCAGCCTGCGGCCATCGCGGCGGCGATCACCGAATGGACACAGCGGCAACACTGTTTCAACCGCGAGTGACGTGGGACTGTCGCCAAGTACTCTGAGCGCCGGTTTCCCCGACCCATGCGGTAGCGATCCAGACAATGCTCCGAAATATGGGACCGACACCACCTCCGCCGGATTTGTCCGATATAACTAACTGGCGAGTACGCCGGTTGGGACGAGGTCGAGAACGAGGGGGCGTGTGTGGTGAACGAGGACGGGTTGGGGCGAACGTCAGGATCGGGGGCTCCACACCGGGTGGGCGGCTTTCTCTATCACCGCAACGGCGACCGGTGGGAGTGGTCGGACGAAGTTGCACGGATTCACGGATACGAACCCGACCAAGTAGCTCCGACGACAGAATTGATGCTCTCGCACAAGCATCCCGACGACCGAAGACACGTTGCTCAGACACTGCACGCCATCCGCACTTCAGGCGGACCCTTCAGCAGCCGCCACCGCATCATCGACACAGCAGGGGACACTCACTCGGTAATCGTCGTCGGCGACAGCGTCGTGGACGAGTCGGGTGCCGTGGTCGGCAGCTCAGGCTTCTACATCGACGTCACCGAAACCCTCGACAGTACGGTGAAAGCGTCTGTCGACGTGCTGGTCAACGAAATCACCGCTTCTCGCGGAGTAATCGAGCAAGCCAAAGGCATGCTCATGGTGATCTACGGCATTTCGGCCGATCGCGCCTTCGACATCCTCGTGTGGCGTTCTCAAGAGACCAACGTGAAACTCCGGGATGTTGCCGAACAGTTGATAATTCGAACGCTTGACGACTTCCGGGTCCCGACACTACTGCGGACCCGATTCGATCACGTGCTGTTACAGGGTTGAATGACAACAGGGTTGAGGGATCTGCTTAAGGCGGTTCCCGTGGCTGGCTGCTCAACCTCGAGGAACCTCGCCCGCATTGATTCCGGGACGGTCCGATGCGGCCTATCCCCGTTGTTACCCAACGCGGAGTAAAAGGAAACTACTCGTCGTCAGACTTCTCGTCGGAGGTCTCCTCGACCAGTTCAGGCGCCTGTTCTCGCGTTGCCATTCCCCCGTCGCCGCCCTTGTCCACGGGTCCTGGGTGCCCGCCCTTGGGCGACTGGTCGTTGTCGTCTTTGTCGGTCATGCGATCGTCCTCATCATCTCGTCGTCTCGGTCCTGGAGCCGGTGCAAAGAGACCGGGACCCAGCTCCATCTCAATCTAACGCGCTCAGGACTTCTCGCAACCCTCACCGATTTTGTTTGCATTTCAGTGCTTTCGGGCAGGTGACTGCGAACAGCATTTCCACGATGAGAGGTCGATCCCAGTGCGCGCAGTGACTTGGCAAGGCAAACGGAAAGTAAGCGTCGATACGGTTCCGGACCCGAAGATCGTCGAACCCACCGACGCAATCATCAAGGTCACCACGACGAATATCTGCGGATCCGATCTGCACCTGTACGAGACTCTGGGTGCGTTCATGAATGCCGGCGACATTCTCGGCCATGAACCGATGGGCATCGTCGAAGAAGTCGGTTCGGAAGTCACGAGTCTCGAGATAGGTGACCGCGTCGTGATTCCGTTCCAGATCTCGTGTGGCAACTGTTTCATGTGCGATTCGAGCCTCTACACACAGTGCGAGACGACGCAGGTCCGCGATCAGGGAACGGGCGCAGCATTGTTCGGCTTCTCCGAGCTCTACGGCTCGGTGCCCGGCGGGCAGGCTGAGTACCTCCGAGTACCGCAAGCACATTTCACACACATCAAAGTTCCCGAAGGTCCCGCGGATTCGCGATTCGTCTACCTCTCCGACGTGCTCCCCACCGCTTGGCAGTCGGTCGAATACGCCGACATTCCGCCGGGTGGGTCCGTGACAATCCTCGGCCTCGGACCGATCGGTGACATGGCGGCTCGTATCGCCCACCACAAGGGGTTTCGAGTAATCGGTGTGGACCGTGTACCCGAACGCCTTGCGCGCCTTGCCGAACGCGGTATCGAGACCCTCAACCTGGACGACTACGGCAGCAAGATCGGCGATGCCATCAGAGACACGACAAACGGCCGCGGAACCGATTCGGTGATCGACGCTGTCGGTATGGAAGCGCACGGGTCTCCGATCGGAAAGCTCGCGCAGCAGTTCGTCGGACTCCTTCCCGATGCTCTTGCCGCGCCTGCGATGCGTAACGCAGGAATCGATCGCCTTGGCGCTGTCTATTCGGCCATCGACATCGTTCGGCGCGGCGGAACCATTTCTTTGATCGGTGTCTACGGCGGAATGGTTGATCCGCTGCCGCTGATGACCATGTTCGACAAGCAGATTCAGCTCAGGATGGGCCAGGCGAACGTCAAGAAGTGGGTAGAGGACATCATGCCCCTGCTCACTGACGACGACCCACTCGGCGTCGACACCTTTTCCACCCATCAGCTGCCGCTCGATCAGGCGCCACACGCCTACGAGATCTTCCAGAAGAAGCAGGAAGGCGCGGTCAAGATCCAACTGAAACCGCACCTGTAGTTCAACGCCGATCAGTTCGACGGTTCATCCGCCACGTCCGCATCTTGTTCGCGAAACCACCGATCGTCATACTCACACCTCACACACGCTCGACAGAAAGAACCTGAAACCGAAATGGCTCGCGAACTTACCGTCTCCGACAGCATCGTCGTCAGCTCCGACGCGCTTTCCCTCTACGAGGTCATCAGCGATCCCACTCGTATGGGTGCCTGGAGTCCCGAAAACATAGGCGCAACCTTGCGGGGAGACCGCGAAAGCGCTTTCCTGGGCATGGAGTTCGACGGGCACAACAAGCGTGGGCGCGCGCAGTGGACCACGCGATGCACAGTCACCGCTGCCGAGGCCGGGAAGCTCTTCGAATTCCGTGTTCACAAGATCGGCCTCGGTACTCCCCGGATCCCCGCCTCTATCGCAACCTGGCAGTACCGATTCTCGCCGGTGCCCGACGGAACCCGAGTTACCGAAACGTGGACCGACGACAGGCGCGGCTGGCCGGACTTCGCCGCCGACATGTTCGACAAAATTGCCACCGGAGGAAAAACCTTCGCCGACTTTCAGCGCGGCAACATCCGCAAGACGCTCCTGAACCTCAAGAACGCAGTTGAGCAGGAGGTTTCCGGAATCGAAGGTAACGTCGGCTGACCGGCCGACACCATTTGTGGCAGTTTCTGCCACTTTTGGTACAGTGCGGATATGGCAACAGCCCGCCGCACTGCACTACTTCTCCGCGTCTCGCAGAGTTGTGCTGCCGCTTTCGTCGAACGCGGCGACACTTCGACGACCATCGCGGAGCTCGCCGATCGGGCAGAAATCTCCGAGCGAACGTTCTACCGTTGCTTCGCCACCAAAGAGGAGAGCATCTGGCCGATGCTCGACGAGGGAAACCGCAGTCTGGCCACGGCACTCAGCGCGCAAGCCCGCGAATTCGGGCTCGCAGCGGCTGTGAGGAATGCCTTTATCGCATCGGTCGGCGAGTCCTTCGAGCCGATGACCCGGTCACTGATGCCCATCATCTTCGGTGATGCGGCACTCCGGAGAGTTTGGGAATCAGCAACTTTCGAGACGATGGAACTGATTCGCCCAGAAGTCGCACGCCTGATCGATCGTCCGGAAACCTCGCTCGACACCACAGCGGCTTCGGGCCAGGCAACACTTGCGGTAGTGGCCGCACTGCGTGAGATGGCAGACCTCCGGACGCCCGCACCCGAGGCCATCACCCGCGCGCTCCGGGCGTTCTCGAAGCCATATCTCGCAACACCAACAGGTAAGGAACAATCATGACTCAGGATCTCTCCGGAAAAATCGTTCTCGTCACCGGCGGCGCACGCGGCCTGGGTGAGGCGTTTGCCCGCGGCATCGTCGCGGGCAACGGCCGCGTCGTCATCGGCGACCTACTCGACGACGACGGTCGAGCAGTGGCCGAATCTCTCGGCGACGCAGCGCGTTACGTTCACCTCGACGTCACCGATCCAGCGTCTTGGAAGTCCGCCGCCGAGTACGCGGTATCCGAGTTCGGCGCGATCAGCGGTTTGGTCAACAACGCCGGAATCTCGGCGTCCGGCCAAACAGTCGCCGAGGAACCACTCGAGACGTTCCAGCGCATCATCCAGATCAACCTGGTGTCCGTGCACACCGGTATCCACACGGTGGTGCCGTTCATGAAGGCAGCCGGCGGCGGATCCATCGTGAACATCTCCTCGGCCGCCGGCCTGATGGGCATGGCCCTGACCAGCGGTTACGGCGCAGCCAAGTGGGGCGTGCGTGGGCTGAGCAAGATCGCCGCCGTCGAACTCGGCCGCGACAAGATCCGGGTCAACTCGGTTCACCCCGGCATGGTCCTGACGCCCATGACTGCACCGACGGGTATCAGCCTCGAAGAGGGCGCATTCCCCAACAATCCGTATCGCCGTGTCGGTCGCCCGGAGGAGTTGGTCGGCGCGGTCACCTACCTGCTTTCCGACGATGCCTCGTACACAACGGGTTCCGAGATCGCCGTCGACGGCGGGTGGACTGCCGGCCCGTCGATCGAATACATCGCCGGCCAGTAAGGCAGGGATCCGTTCCCGCCCGAATCTGCGCATTCCGAACGCCCTCAGGTGAATACCAAGCTCTCCCTGATTACATTCGGAGAAGACAACTTTCGCAGTCGCTGCAGCGCCCGATGCAGGTCGAGCGACACCTCGTCTGTCGTACGGGCAAGCGACGTTGCGGTCGCCTTTGTATCGAGCCCGACGATCAGCCGCAACACCAAGACATCGCGTTCGACAACCGGGAGCGTTGTCGGAGGCGGGAGCGATCCACCGCTGAACCCGTCGGATGCCGCCCGAGCAATCGCGATGCTTGTACTCGCGTACAGCACGCGTAGAAAAGGCTGATACGTCTCCGATCCGTCGCACACTGCCGTGAGAACGGCGACGCACGCGGCATCCGCGGCGGAATCGGAAACGGCCTGATCAAGCTCGGCGCGGCACCGCAGCACAACCATCGGACGAAACGCCGCATACAAACTGGCCATGGACTCACGGCTACCGCTCCGCGCCGCGGCGGCCAATACATCCAGCGAGCCTTCCTGCAACATGGGCTCACATCTCTCTTTCTCGACGGGACATTCGTTGTGCGGTCCGAGAGATCAACTGGAACCGAACGGTCCCACGAAGTGGTTCCGGCGGATGGTCATGCCACGATCAATCCCCTGCCCGAAGGATTCTCGAGGCTCTCTCTCAGCCCTGAGGCACACCCCAGTGAAGTCCTGCATCCTTGCCGCTCACTGGCACTGACCTGGCAAATTCCTGGCAGGATGCTGATTCAAACCGAACGCCTTGCACTGCAGAATTTTTCGATCCGGTCAGCGTGTATTTGCTGCTCCAAGTCCGACCGTTCCGTTCCAGGCGACGAGGGGTCACACGGGCGTAGGGTCGAGAGAGTTCGGCTCAGTCGTCAAGAGCGGAAGGACACCCAGACAATGCGGAGCGATGGAGATACGTGGGACATCGTCAGTAGCGTCGGACTTACCGCGCTGGCAGTGGCAACGTTCCGAGCACTGGAGAGCACCCGTCCGGACGCGATCATCGAAGACAAGTTCGCATCGTGGTTCGTAGAAGCTGCAGCCGAGCCGCATTTCACAGCTCTTCTGAAAGATCCCACACTCCTCGAGGACACCCCCTTCGGCGGTTTCATGGGGTTGCGAACCAGGTTCTTCGACGAATTCTTCTCGTCGTCAACCGAATCCGGAGTAAGGCAGGCGGTAATCGTTGCAGCAGGGTTGGATTCGCGTGCGTACCGGCTGGATTGGAGCTCAGGATCGACGGTATTCGAAGTGGATCAGCCAAAGGTGCTGGAGTTCAAAGCCGAAGTGCTCGCTGCGCACGACGCCCAGCCGAAGACCGATAGACGCACTGTGCCTACTGATCTGCGAAACGACTGGCCGGCCGCACTCGAGGAGGCTGGTTTCGACCCGAACGAACCCACAGCCTGGTCGGCGGAAGGCCTGCTCGCCTATCTCCCCGGCCCGGCCCACGACGCCCTGTTCGAGCGGATCGACGAACTCTCGGCCACCGGTAGTCGCTTGGCGGTGAACGACTTTCCGGCCGGAACCGACCCGAGCAAGCTTGCGGCCATCAGATCCAAGTACTTCGCCAAGGACCCGTTCGGAGACCTGGACATTTCGCAACTGTTCTACAGCGACAAGCGATCCGATCCGGGCCAGTGGTTGGCTGAACACAATTGGACTGTCCGACGCTTCAGCTCGGTCGAGTTGGCAGAACTGTACGATCGTCGGATCCCCGAACTCCCCGAAGAAATCGCAGCGCTGTCAACGCAACCGTCCTTTTTGGCCGCGACCAAGAACTAGCTCTCGCAGTCATCACGAAAGTTCTTCGAGTGCAGCCTTTCTCCCATTTGTCCAGCGGCAAGGCGCGTGTCACCACTACAAGTGGTTGACGGTACTCCAGGATGAAGCGATTCAGTACCTCAGGCTGAGTATGTCTACACCTTAGACGGACGCGCGCCGAAGAAGATGCTGATGAAATAAGTCCATGAATCTCGAACACACACGCAGGAAAGGCCGCCCGCTCGCGCTGGTAGCACTTGCCTCCGCAGCGGTATTCGCCCTCGCCGCATGTACTTCCGGGACTGATTCCGCACAAACCTCTGAAAACAGCACAAAGACCTCCCCGACCGCGGCACCCGCTACGGTCACGATCCCTGACAGCTCCGTCGGCAAGCAGATCACCTGGCTTCTCAGTGCGTTCAACACGAGCACGCCGTTGACCCAGGAAGAAATCGCCGAACACTTCGGGCCCGTTGCACCCGTAGTCCTGACACCTCCGGACTTCGACTCCATCCGAGCCGGACAGCCTTGGACAACAGTGAAGTACAAGGGAGGCGACTCCGACGGCACAGTTTCCATCACCAGCACCACCGGCGGTGCGTTCGACGTCAACGTCGTCGTCGACGGCAACGGGCTGATCCTCGGAATGGCGATCACACCGACCAAGGACGTTCATGTGCCGGCCGCATCTTGGCAAGAACTCGAGGCAGCCGTCAAAGCGCTTCCCGCGCCGACCAATCTGACCGTCACCGAGGTCACCGAAGGAAAGAACGCCGAAGTCTTCAGTGTCGGCGACACCTCACCACAGCCCACAGGGTCAACGATCAAGCTGTACGTTCTCGGCGCGGTCGCGACGGCCGTCCAGAACGGGACACTCTCCTGGGATCAGAAGCTCACCATCACCGACGACCTCAAATCGATGCCCGGCGGGACCATGCAGGACCTGCCATCGGGAACTGGAGTCACGGTCCGAGATACCGCCGGCAAGATGATCTCGATCAGCGACAACACCGCCACCGACATGCTGATCGCTGCTGTCGGGCGCGAGCAGGTAGAAGCCGAATTCGCCCCGATGGGCATGGCAAATCCTTCGCTCAACATCCCGCTCAAGCCGACCCGCGCACTGTTCCAACTCGGCTGGGGTGACCAAGGCGCACAACGTATCGCTTGGCGCGACGGAACTCCGGACGAGCGTCGAGCGATACTCGCGGCACTACCTGGCGGCCTGGTGGACATCCCGGCGTCAGCATTCACCACCCCCGCATGGCCTTTCGACATCGATTGGTTCGCCTCGCCCGCCGACCTGCGTGCCGCGTTGGTCACGTTGCAAGAGAAGGCGAAGACCGAGAGCGGCGCACCGGTTCGAGACATTCTCGCCGAGGATCCGGCGCTCAGTGACGAGTCCGCGAAATGGTTCACTTACGGCGGATTCAAGGGCGGCAGTTCCATCGGGGTCCTCGCGGGTGCCTATTACGTGGAACACGACGATCGTGCCTGGGTTGTCACCATGCAAACTCATGGTGACGACGCTGCACTGGTTGCCGACCCGGCTCTGTACTTCGATCCGGTCGACGACGCGATGCTCTTGATCCAGACGGATGCAACCAGTTAGTGCCCAGTGGCGGGCCGAAACCACGCACGCCGATTCATTGCCTTCGCCGATGAAGGCGCCGGATACAGAGAAGCCGCTGCACATCCAGTGTCATCCGGATGCACAGCGGCTTCGCTAAGTCTTAGCCCGTGGGGGTCTCGGTCTCGTCCGACGAGAATCCGTCGAAGAATGCGATGACCTTCTGAAGAAGTGCCGCGATGTCGAAATCTTCCAAGCTACCCATTGCGTTCGTCCTTTCGTTTAACACTGAGGATGAAACGTGCATCTTGCAATTTCCAATGTAAAGCATGAAAAGCATTATTTCTCGACCGCGCGACACTTCGGTTGCAAATACGTCACTCAGCAAGATATGGGCAAATCACCGGAAATAACAGCTCCCACCCGCAATATTTCGGTCTTCCGCAACCCGCGTATTTCCCCAATTCGCAAGTGGGTAAATCTTGAGAAAAATTTCCCGGCGCGTCGATCACGAAAGATATTCCTGGTGAAACTCTCAATCCAAGAACACAAAGACAGAGGAAGCTCCGACACAGCTGACACGCAGTTTTGCCCGCCTTCAAGAGTCGTCATCCACGCACATAGTGGACATTCGTCTGCGATAACGAACCGGTAGCAACACAATCCCAGGCACTTTCTCCCATCTTCTGACTTTTACCCATGACCACTGAAGATTTGCGCTGGTGAAACGCAATACCAGTTCGAAAGTTCCACAACTTCTCCGGATGCTGTGCACGCGATTAACTGATCAAATATCTGTTGACTCACCGAACCCACACACTCCGCCAGAACGCCACATCCGAATGCTGGACGTTAGTTTAGATGGGTTCGCATTCTCGGAATCTGCTCGATAACGGCGGCCCCACGGATAAAACCGAGACTGCACCACCGCAGGCCGCCAGGTCATGATCCGCGACTCGGCGAAGGGTGTGCGGACAAGTCCACACGAGGGTGAAATAGGGGGTGAGACATGCCTTGGGGTCTCGTTTTACCGAGTCCGACACAGTACGTTTTCCCAGGCACGCCAGTCCCCAGATTCATACGGTGTGCAAGGACTCGTTGACGCTTCCGAGATGTTGGCAAGGCCGACCACAGGCCCCGTTCTCCCGACGAGAACGGGGCTTCCTCGGGTCGGTTTCCGCCTTCGACCGACCGGGTAGACGCGAGCATGGGCGCCACCTGCTCGACCGAATCCACCGCTGGCCGCCACGAATCGACGACCCCGACCGTCGGCGTCGAAGAAGAATTCATCCTCGTCGACCCGACCTCCTGGTTGCCGTCCACCGACAATGCTGCGGTTGCGGAAACCGCGTCGACACTGGGTTTGGATCTTCAGCTCGAGTTGTCCCGCTGCCAAGTCGAGACCAACTCTCCCGTGTGCCATGGCATCGACGAACTCCGAACCCACTTGACCGACATGCGTCGGCTCGCGGCAAAAGCTGCCGAGTTGAACGGCTGCAGGCTGTTGGCCGTCGGCGCACCTCTTTCGGGGCCTTCGCGTTTCGAGATCAGCGACTCGCCTCGTTACCGCCGGATGGGCGAACGCTTCGGCGCCCTCGCTGCCGAACAAAGCATCTGCGGTTGCCACATACATGTGGGCGTCGCTGATCAAGTACAGGCCGTGCAGGTCTGCAATCACGTGCGCATCTGGTTGCCCGCCTTGTTGGCACTGAGCGCCAATTCCCGTGTCCACCAAGGAGTCGACACCGACTTCGCGAGTTGGCGGGCGATCCAATGGTCCCGGTGGCCAGTCGCCGGGCCGCCGCCGTACTTCGAGACCACCGGGGACTTCGACACCGCGGTTGCGAAGATGGTGGATTGCGGCGTGATGCTCGACAAGCGGATGGCCTACTGGGATATCCGACCTTCCTGCCACCTACCGACCGTCGAGATCCGAGTCTGCGACGTTCAGCCGACAGCAGAGGATGCAGCGCTACTTGCAACCCTTGGACGGGCTCTGGTGGCAACTGCGTTACGCGCGATAGACCGGGGCATCGAGGCTCCGAACATTTCCCTCGAGAGCCTCCGCCTCGCAACCTGGGTGTCCGCGAAGGAAGGCGTCCTGGGAGCGTCGATCGATCCGATTACCTCACAAAGAATTTCAGCCACGGAACTGTTGCACCGGCTCCTGATCCATGTCCGTGACTCCCTCGACGAGGGAGGCGAGTACTCGAGCGTGGAGTCGGCGCTGCAGCTCAAGTCAGTCACAGGCAACGGCAGCGACTGGCAACAGCGAACGCTGCGCCAGGTCTGCCTTCGGGAACTGATTGCGCGTGCCGTTCAGCGCACCGTACCGACCGCGCCGACTGGCACGGATACGCACGACGAGCCGACAACGGATCAGTAGTAATGCCGCCGACCACCGATGGCGTGCCCGGCCGCGCCCAGCGCGTACAGGATGATTCCGATCACCAGCAAGACGACACCAATCGTCCACAGGATCGGAATGTTCACCACGAAACCGATTATCAGCAGGATCACGCCGAGGATGATCATCACAAGCTCCTTCAGTGCGTTCACTCGGGCGGATACGCCCGCCTCGAGCCGCATACACCGTGGATACCCGTCGGCAGAGCGTTTCATACCCACTCTGACCGGGTATTTCGCTGGGCACCATAATATTTGAAGAATCGAGCCCGCCATGATGAGAATTGTGACTCTGATCGTTCTGATCTGGCTGATAGTCGGGGCCGTCGCGGCCGGCCAACGCGGCTACTACAGCAGTTCGCCGACCAACTGCGCCGGCGTCGGGACCATCGCGCTCACGGTCATCGCGGGTCCGCTGAACTACTTCGGCGTCAACCCCAAAGTCACCGATTGCACGCTCCCCCAGCCCACCGAGTGAGCTGCCGGAAATCCACGCTAAACCGACTAGTCGTTACCCTGGAGGTGAGTCGACACACATCGAAGTGAGGGGCCACCATGACCACTGCACCAGATCGCACCCGAATCGAGTTCCCGGACATCAGCTCGCGTGCGTGGGAACACCCAGCCGATCGGGCTGCATTGGTGACGCTCCGGACGCTTCGGGGGTTCGACACTGTCCTGCGGACGCTGTCCGGACTGCTCCAAGAACGTCAGCACCGCCTCATGTACCTCGCCACGTCGGTGCGAGTCGACGAACGCCAGTTCAGCGACCTGAACGACCTGCGCCGTGACTGCGTCGACATCCTGCAGGCCGACGAGACACCCGAGCTGTTCGTACTCCAGACCCCGATGGTCAACGCCTTCACCATCGGCATGGACAAGCCGTTCATGGTGGTCACTACCGGCCTATTGGACGTGATGAACTACGAGGAACAGCGGTTCATCATCGGCCACGAACTTGGCCACGCGCTGTCCGGTCATGCTGTGTATCGGACCATCCTGATGCATTTGATGCGACTGGCCGGAACCATCGGATGGCTGCCCGTCGGCGGGTGGGCATTGCGCGCGATCATCGCCGCCCTCATGGAATGGCAGCGCAAGTCAGAACTGTCCGGTGATCGTGCCGGACTGTTGTGCGGGCAGGACGTACACACCGCGATTCGCGTCCAGATGAAATTGGCGGGCGGATCCCGAGTCAGTGAAATCGACATCGACGCGTTTCTTGCCCAGGCCGCCGAGTACGACGCCAGCGGCGACCTCCGCGACGGTGTACTCAAGCTCCTCAACATCGAACTGCTCTCTCACCCGTTCTCGGTGCTTCGCGCCGCCGAGCTCAAGAAGTGGGTGGACAGCGGAGACTACGCCGCGATTCTGCGCGGAAACTACCCCCGTCGCGGCGATGACGACGGAGCGAAGATCAGCGACGAGTTCAAGAATGCAGCCAAGACCTACAAGCAGAACTTCGACGAGTCGGAGGACCCTTTGATCCGCATGGTGCGCGACATCGGTAGCGGATTGGGCGGTGCGGTGGGCGCCGTGGGGAATGGCGTCGGCGATGTAGCGTCGGACATCAAGGAACGATTCACTCACTGGCGCAAGAGTTCCGACAGGTCGAAGGGCACTGACGACGCCGAGTAAGCAGAATCGGGACCTGCCACCGAAGGCAGTCGGCGGCAGGTCCCGGGCTCTTGGCGTGAAGGTGATGCAGGCTTCCCTCTGCACCACCCTCACGTTCACAGACAGTACCAGCAGTCGAACAAACGTGCGAACTGAAAGCGGTCGTGTCGAATCACCGGTTGTCGGGTACGCGGCATAGGACCACTACAGAAGGGAGCCGACATGCATGCTGGGCGACTGAAGAAGGTCGGTTCGAGTGACGGCCCGTTTGCCTCCGTGTACTTCGAAGACGTCCGTAACCGGGAAGATGCGCGCGAGCGCTTCGAACTCGAATGGCGCTCGATGCGCAATCAACTCACGAAACAGGGAGCATCGGAATCGCTGATCGCACGACTGGACGAGGTGAAGGACAACCATCACGGCATCTCAGGTCGCGCCGGACGCGCGATCGTCGCCACTTCCGAGGCAGTGCTGATCGACGATATTCTGCTCGAACCTGCCGGCTCCACTATCGCGACCTTGGGCGAACTGCCCTACCTGATTCCACTGATCGCACACGGATACGACACCGAACCGTTCCTCATCGCCAAGGTCGACCACACTGGCGCGGACCTGTGCGTGCGAGATGCTCGCGGGCGTGACGTGTACGGCGAAACGGTAGACGGAGACGGCTTCCCGGTCCACAAGGCACACGTGGGCGGTCAGGAGCGATACACCGACAGCCAAAGCCTCGTGGAGGAGAATATCCGGAAGAACCTGACTCAGGCTGTGGAGCGCGCGGCGGCGCTCGCCCGTGAACACAAGGTCGCGCTGGTAGTTGTCATCGGAGAAGTACAATCCCGCAAAGCTTTTGCACAGCTTTTGCCGTCGACACTACGGGTGGTGGACGTCGAAAAGGGTTCGCGTTCAGTCGGTTCGACACCCGCCGAGGTGTCCAAGTCGATTCGTGAACTGATCGACACGCAGCGACTGCGCAGAATGGATGTGGAAACCGAACGCTACGTCGCAGAGCAGGGCCGGGACTCCGGCCTCTCCATCGACGGGACCGCACGCGTCCTCGACGCCCTCGAACAGGGCAAGGTCGAGACGCTGCTGCTCACCGATCCCGACGACAAGGAAGTCACCAGTGGAGAGTTGATCGGGCCCGCCGATCGCGTACTCCCCTACATCGCAATCGGGACCGGCACCGAGTTGGTACAGATCGACGAACGCCTCGTTCTCGCCGACGGATACGGCGCGATACTTCGGCACCCTTGAACGCCAGAGCCTGCTGATCAGATTCGGTGGCGAGCACGTTCTATCGAGAAGCGTGCTTGCCCACCGAGTCCGGGAAACCATCGGCAATTGCTGCGACGAGTTCCAGATATGCCCGTGCCGTGCGCTTGTTCAACAACTTCAAGTCGATCGGACCGCCTTCGCCCAGGTGATCGTCGTAGGGCAACGTCTTGACCGCTCGCACTCCACGCTGAGCGAAAACGTCCTCGAGTTGATCGAGGTCGAGCGAAGACGAACCCGGCCGCGTCGAATTGATCGCCACGACCGACCTGCTCACCAGATCTGCGTATCCGTGCTTGGTCAGCCAACTGAGCGTTGCTGCAGCACTACGGGCACCATCCTGAGCTGTCGGGCTGACGACAACCAAAGCATCTGCTTCGTCGAGAATTCCGTACATGGCCGAGTGCATGATTCCGGTGCCACAGTCGGTGATGACGATGTTGTAATGCACCTCGAGAATTCGGAGAGTATCGAGGTAGTCCTGCTCGTTGAACGACTCCGAAGTTTCCGGATCTGCCTCACTCGCAAGGATTTCGAGTCGGCTGTCGCCTTGCGAGGTGTAGTAGCGAACATCGCTGTACGTACGAATGTCACCGTCGGCCAACAGATCACGAACGGTCAGGTGATGTTCACGTCGTTCGCGATCAGCCAGGGTCCCCAGGTCGGGATTGGCGTCGATGGCTACGATTCGATCCCCACGGATCGATGCGAACGTCGAACCGACAGTTTTGGCCGCCGTGGTTTTCCCCACTCCACCCTTGAGTGAGATGAAAGCAATCTTGTACACGCCGCGCACCGTTCGGTTGGCACGGCGCACGAGAGCCTGGTGTTCGAGTTCGGCAGCCGACTGCCCGGTGTTGATCCGGCCCCCGGTGAGTTTGAACAACACACTGCCCAAACCGCGTTCGGGTGGACGCTTCGCCCGCTTGATGATGTCCAGGTCGTCGACGGAGGTCATAGGCCTGGGCGTCGAGGTCCGGAAATCGGTCGGCTCTTCACGACGTTGCTGGCGCATCCGCTGACTGGGCAACGGTTTTGCTGCAGGCTCGTCGAATTGTGGTGTGAAGGTGACGGTTCGAATCGACGTTGCATAGCCGTCGTCGGACGCGTCGAAATGGCCGTCGCCCTGAGTCGTTCCGGAGTTGTTCCCCAGGACTCCGTTATTCGAACCGTTGTTATCGCTGCGCACCGTTTTCCTAGGTCGAGTTCGGAATCATTTCGGACATAGCCTCTCGGACGCTATCACTCTGGCGGGCTTGCCGTTCTCTGCTCAATACCGTCGTGGCACAACAGACCGTTACACCCGCACTTCGATGACTTTGGTCCCCAAGCTTGTGCCGATCTCAGCAAATACGAACGTCGTAACGATATGCGGCACAGATATCTTCATCTGCCGCTAGAAACAGCCTTCCGCAATGTCAGGGCAAATCCCTTGGTAACAAACGAGAAAAGGGAGGGCGATCGCCTCGGCGATCACCCTCCCTTCATGGACAAGTGTTCAGCTGCTGCAGAATTCCGAACTACCGAGACTTCCGAAAATCGTCGACAGATCCACACTTCCGAACGAACTGCCCGTATCGCAGCCGTCGGCAGTGAGCGCGAAGTCGACACCGGTGACGTCATTCGTGCTCAGATTCACCGGAATTACTGCTGGATCGGCACCGCATCCGCTGCCGGGAACCACTTCTACGGAATAGCCGTCCTTGGCCGGCTTGTACTGAAAGAAGTAGTCACCGGAATCATCCGTCGTTGTCGTCGCGATTTGCGTGCCGGCATCGAGGAGATTCAACGTCACGTCAGACGCCCCGACCCCGTCAGCACCCGGACACCCAGTGACAGTTCCGACGATGCTGAACACCTTCACCAACTCGAAGTCGATCCCGGTCGCGTCGGACGTCGTCAGATCTACCGCCGTCCTGTCGGGTACGGATCCGCATCCAGCCGGCGAGTATGGACTGACCGTGTAATTGCCCGGAGGAACGTTCGTGATCGTGTATGCGCCACCCACCCCGACAGTGGCCGAGGATATCTGCGTCGAGCCATCCCATACGACCATCCATATCCCGCCCGGATCGCCAGTATCGCTACACGAGTTGACAAGGGTGCCCGACACGGAGCGTGTGACCGGGTCCGCCGAGGCCACCGAAGACAGGAAGAGACCGAACGCACCCATCAGGGCGAATATCGCAAAGAATCGACGCCTCATGAAACTCTCCTATGTGTTTGCCCTGCCGTCGACCCGTTGCCGGCGACCAGAGCCAAGTCTGGCACCGGAAAATGACCGTCACGTTTGTTTCACCCGGTCCTCGGCAAAGTTTGGCGAATCGGACAAATCCCCCACCTAACGCGTTCGTCGGTCGGCCACCGAAACGATCCCGACCGATCACCTACTAAGCCCGGTAGTAGGCGCCTGTATCCTTTCGCGTATGACGCCGGGTTCGAAAGATGTCGCGCAGCTGCGCGGTGCTTTCGTGGGCGGCACCTCCGGCGCAGTTTCCGTCGCAGCCCACGCGCTCGGTGGCGGCGGCATGGCCCCGTCCGAAAGCGCTGTCGTGTTGCTGATCCTCGCCTGCGCGAGCGTCGGCGCGGTGGTCACGTCCATCGACACCCGTCGCTCCCCCGCGCTCTTGCTCGCCCTCATGCTCGCTGCGGGTCAGGCCATCGGTCACGCGACGTTGACCATCGCTTCGGATCATCAACACGGCCTGCTCCTGTCCCTTCCGATGCTCGCAGCACACATCGCTGCCGTCGGAGTGTGCGCAGTGCTGATCCGCGGCGCAGAACGCGGATACGTCGTGGCCGCATCGACGGTAGCGGCAATCGTCGCCGTTCTATTGCGCCCGTGGGCAGCTGAACCGTCGCCGTTCGCTGCACGTACTCGATACCGCGCCAAAGTTGTTCTACGTCAACTTCTCACCTCTGGCCTGGGCACTCGCGGCCCACCGGCATTCGTGTAACTCACCTCCCCTTTCCTTTCACGCACGTGATTACGTGCGCCACTTTGCTGTGCGCCTTTATTAACCGCCCGCGGTTAATAAAGGCGCACAGCGGGATCGAGTACACGCATGTCCGCACCCGAATTGGAGCGCGCACAGACGCGCGCGTCCAACGACAGTTCTCCCCCGAAGAAGCAGGTCGGCGGCGCCAGACCACTGATCCTGCGTCTGCACTTCTACGCCGGCGTCCTGATCGGACCGTTCATCCTCATCGCCGCTTTGAGCGGTGGCCTCTACGCGATGGCACCCACCATCGAGAAGTTCGTTTACAGCGACTACCTCCAGACCGACACCACCGGACAGATCGCGTCACTGAACGACCAGATCCGTTCCGCTCAGCAGTACCGCCCCGACTTGACGGTCTCGGCAGTACGTCCGTCCCCTGCTGCCGGCGAAACCACCCGAGTCCTGTTCACCGATCCGTCACTGGGCGAATCGGAGAGGCTCGCCGTGTTCGTCGATCCGGTGCTCGCACAGCCGGTCGGCGAGTTGGCGGTCTACGGAAGCAGTGGTTCGCTGCCACTGCGAACCTGGATCTCCCAACTGCATCGCCACCTTCATCTGGGCGAACCCGGCCGCCTCTACAGCGAATTGGCCGCGTCGTGGATGTGGGTGGTCGCACTCGGCGGTGTCTACCTCTGGTTCCGTCGTTACCGCACCGCCCGGAACGCTCGACTGCTCACGATCGACCGAGCATCCACCGGACGAAGCCGGACCCTGAACTGGCACGGTGTCGTCGGCATCTGGATAGCAGTTGCATTGGTCTTCCTCTCGGCGACCGGCCTCACGTGGTCGACCTACGCCGGAGAGAACGTCAGCAATCTGAGAACCGCGTTGAGTTGGACGACGCCCTCAGTTGTGAAAACTCTCGGCGACGCTCCCCCTCCGGCGACAGGCGGGCACGAGGGTCACGACATGGCCCCTGCCGCCACCGGCACGCTGACGGACACCAACGTCGGACGCGTCGACACCGTCCTCGGTATCGCCAGGTACAACGGGATCACCGGTCCTGTCGAAGTATCGATACCCGCGAACGCCGAGACGGCGTTCACCGTCGCCCAGACACGTCAGCCCTGGGTGTACAGCAACAACACCATCGCAATCGACGGAGCGACGCAAAAGGTCACCGACGAGTTGTGGTTCTCGGATTGGCCACTCGCAGCCAAACTTTCGGCCTGGGGAATCCAACTCCACATGGGCCTGCTGTTCGGTCTTGCCAACCAGATCGCACTCGCCGCACTGGCACTCGCACTGGTCAGCGTGGTCATTCGGGGCTACATCATGTGGTGGCGCCGACGCCCCACTCGTGGCTCCGACTGGGCAGTCGGCCGGGTTCCTGCCCGCGGCGGAATCCGCAACCTCTCCCCGGTCGGCCTCGTTGCGCTCGTCGCGATCACGGCGTTGGTCGGTTGGTTCGTTCCGCTACTCGGCATCAGCCTTCTCGCATTCCTGCTGATCGACCTGTGCCTTGCGGCGTTCAAACGCCGTGCCACCACCTGACACTTCACGAATTACGGAGACACACATGACTGTTCGCACAAAGATATTCGCAGCTGTTGCACTGTCCGCAGCTCTCGCCCTGACCGGCTGTTCTTCCAACTCCGACAAGGAAACCGAAGCTGCACAATCCATCACAGTTCAGGATCAATGGGTCAAGGCCGCGCAGGAAGGAATGAGCGCGGCGTTCGCCGAACTCGTCAACTCCAGTGACAAGGACGTACGCGTGGTCTCGGCCACCAGCCCCGCGTCGTCTCGACTCGAACTGCACGAAGTCGTGACCGGCGACGGCGGAACGATGACGATGCGTCCCAAGGACGGCGGTTTCCTGGTCCCTGCCAACGGGTCCGCCTCCCTCACCCCGGGCGGTGACCACCTCATGTTCATGGACCTGTCCGCGCCGCTGCTCCCAGGCGCAGAAACCGACCTCACCTTGATCTACGACGACGGTTCCAGCACCACGTTCACAGCCCAGATTCGCGACTTCTCCGGTAATCAGGAGAACTACGACCCGAATCACGGTGGCTGAGAACACGAACCCGCCCAGCCGAGCAGTCAGTCGGCGGCGCCTTCTCGGAGGAGGCGCCGCCGCGCTCGGCGTGGCGGGAATAACCTGGGGCGCAACCACAGTGGTCGAGCGCAGCCAACAGGAGCAGCAAGCAGGCAAGCTGGTGGAACCGTTCTACGGAGTCCACCAAGCCGGCATCGACACCACGCCGCAAGCGCACGGCACCTTCATCGGGTTCGACCTCTTGCCTGGAACCGATCGAGCAGTCGTCGTCGGAATCATGAAGATGTGGTCCGAGGATGCGTCACGGCTCACCGCGGGCAACCCGGCGTTGGCGGACACCGAACGGGAACTGGCTGTGGATCCGGCACGCTTGACGGTGACCGTCGGCTACGGTCCTGGCCTGTTCACCAAGCTGGGATTGCAAGCACGTCAACCGGACTGGTTCGAGCCGTTGCCGAGCTACGAGATCGACCGACTTGACGACCGATGGGGCGGGTCGGACCTGTTGCTGCAGATTTGTGGCGACGATCCGGTGACCATTGCTCATGCTGTGCGAGTTCTGACCAAGAACGTCCGATCACTGACGACAATCCGGTGGACACAAAAGGGATTCCGCAACGCTCGCGGCACCACGCCCGAGGGAACCACGATGCGCAATCTCATGGGCCAAGTGGACGGGACGGTCAATCCTGCTCCGGGAACAGTGGATTTCGATTCACTGATCTGGCACGACGGCGCCGGTCAACCGTGGCTGGCGGGCGGAACCTCGTTGGTACTGCGACGCATTCGCATGGAAATGGATACCTGGGACGAACTCGACCGTTCGGGGCGCGAACTCACGATGGGGCGCACGTTGTCCAATGGCGCTCCGCTCAACGGAACCAACGAATTCGACGAAGCGGATTTCACACTCACGGACAAGTTCGGGATTCCGGTGATCCCGCCAGGATCACACATCGCGCGAGCCCACCAGACGCATGAGAAGGAGCAGTTCTTCCGTCGGGCATACAACTACGACGACGCACCCGAGAGCGGGCAGACCTCGAATTCGGGATTGATCTTCGCAGCATTCCAACGGGACATCGCCGAGCAATATCTACCGGTCCAACAGCGATTGAGTGACTTCGACGCACTCAACGAGTGGACGACGCCGATCGGTTCTGCGGTGTATCTCATTCCGCCGGGATGCACCGAGAACGACTATCTGGGAAGCGGATTGCTCGGCTGACAACCCCGGGCAACGATATTGTGGGGGCTGGATCCGAACGGATCCCGCCCCCACAATTCCTTCTACCTGAAGTTGTTGCGTTACTTGGACTTACGAGGTCCCGGCATGACCGCACCTGGACGGGCGGTAGTCAACCTCGTGACCCAACCACTGACGGGCCACTTCTTCAGTCCGACGTTGTGTGGGGTGACCTCGGTTCCGACGTACTTGGCAGCAAGCTCGTCGTCGACGGTTCCGTTGAACCGCCACAGTTGGCTTCCGTCGGCATTGCGGGTGGACACCTCCCATGACTGAGCACGGAAGGCACCACGAATGATGCTGTCGGCAAACACCAGAACGGGAATTCCGATCTCGGCACGAACAGCCGCACCGGCAGACCACTCGGCGCGCGCGAGTTCGTAGATCTCTTCCGGCGTTGCTCCCGGACGGGCGGAGGCCGGTACGTGGAGGACGATGCTCGGCGTCGGGAGTTCCGGCGCGGGATCAGCCGAGTAGCGCAATGCGAGTTCCTCGACGCGGGTCGCTCGGGCGTCCTTGTCCGAGGTATCGCCTGCGAGATTGGTCAGACCCTCTCCCGCGTCGGTGATCCGCAAGGCTTCCACGATGCCGCGGACGACCTCGTCGGTAGTGGCGGCCGAATCCGTGGCGGCAGAGACCGAGCGGAGGAGTACGAAGTGCTCCACCGCCGAACCTGCGTCGTAGATCTCGCGGATCCGAGCGATCTTGGCTGCCGTCACAGCACCATTCGACTCGGCCGGAGCGTCCGCTCCTTCGAGGTTCGCGAGTTCACCGAGCGCTTCGAATACCGGCGCGAATACTTGATTTCCCGTGCCGTGCCCGACATGGAACACCTGGTCGTTACGCGGGTCACGCAAAGCAAAGACATACTGCCCCAGCCTCTTCCCGACCTTCTCGGAGAACGGCTGCGGAGCGGGCTTCCTGACGACGACCTCGGTGGACAGAGTGCGCATCACGGCCAGACGTAGTGCGTCTGGCACGCTGGTGGAACCGGCAGCACCGGAAAAGATTGCCGCCGAAGCAGCGCTGATCGAGGTGAACGTGCGGCCGACTTGCTTCTCGAGAGAGGCAGAGACCGTACCGACCGCAGTCAGTTTTGCATCGAGGGTGCCGTCACCCTCGACAAGGAACTCCTTGATCAACGGAGCAACGAGCAAGGTGGAGCCGATAGCGCGAGGAACTGTCCAGACAATAGCCATGCCACGAGCCTAGGCGATCACCTCGAGGCGCGAGGCGAACGCGACTCAGCCCGCCGCTGCCGGCCCGGCCAGTCCCTGCACAAGTAGGTTCCAGGCCGAGTGCGCGACTTCTTTTCGCGAGCTCTCGGCAGTCCGTTCCATGATCGCGGCGAACATCGCGATCGCCAGAATCACGTCCTCAGCAGTCACGGACTCGCGTATCTTCCCAGCTCGACGCGCCTCCTCGAGGCGTCCTTCGAGGAGATCGGTCAGGCGGGTGCCTGCCGAATTCAGTCGTGAGTCGCCGAAGGAGACGGGCTTGATGACCTCCACGAACACGATGGAGGTGGTGATCTGGTCTACCAACAATCGAAAAAGATCGTCGAGAGTCGAATCCGGATCGGCAGCCATATCTTGCAGCTCGACGATGTTCTCGTCGAACACCGCGAGTGCGAGGCTTTCGCGAGTGGGAAAGTGCCGGTAGAGGCTGCCCTGACCGACGCCGGCCGTGCGGGCGATCAGGCTGAGCGGAGCAGCAAAACCCTGAGTGGCGAACACCTCGCGAGCTGCTGAGACGAGTGCCGCACGATTGCGCGCCGCATCTCTCGGCCCTCTGTTGAGGGATCCGCTATTGACGCGGCCAGACGATGTCACGCACACTACGATACCAACCGGACAGCATTGTCCGGTTGGTTGCGGCCCGACACCGGTTCACACCCCGACCCGATCGTCGTGAGCGCTCGAACACGCGCCTGCCCTCCGTGCTGCCTGTCCGTGAGATACGTCTGCCCGTGAGATACGAAAGGCAATCCCGCACCGGGAGTTGGACTCGATGAAATCGTTCACGACCATCAGAACCAGATCTGCCATCGCACTCGTCGCCTTGATCACCGTCCTTCCCGTGTGCGTCGCGTCGGCTGAGCCCGCCACTGCCCCGGGCTCGATCCACGAGAACCCGGGTGTCGCTTCCACCGCCGCAAGCCGCGCCGAATGCGGCCCGGGATCGATGCCCGAGACCGGGTTGCAGGGTAATGTTCCGGCCGAGGACCGAAACAGCGGACGCAGCCGAGACGGCTACAGCTGCAACATGTCTCAGATCGGCGGCTACTCGGGTCGCGGCGGCGGGATCACGTCCACCAACTTCGAACACTGCTCGTACGTCGGCAGTTTCTTCCCCGGGAACCTCCTGGGCCCCGCACAGGGCGTCCAAGTTCTCGACGTATCGGATCCTGCCAATCCCGCTCTCACCGCCACGCTGACCGAACCCGCGATGCTGGCCGGAACGTGGGAGAGCCTCAAGGTCAACACCGCGCGAAAGCTGCTGGTGGGCACGGGCGTTCCGCTCTTGACCGGCGTCGGCCTGATGTCGGTCTACGACATCTCCGATTGCGCGCACCCGAAACTACTCAACCCCGGACCAGGAACCGATCTGGGGATGCTGCTGCCCATCACCAATCACGAGGGAGGATTTTCACCGGACGGGAACACCTACTGGTCTTCCGGCACCGCTCCCGGCGTGGTGAGCGCCGTCGATCTCACCGATCCCGCCAACCCACGCGTCGTCTGGCAGGACCTCATCGGGTTGTCGACGCACGGCTTCGGAATCAGTCCCGACGGAAATCGCATGTACTTGTCGAACAATCTCGGCGGAATACATGTCCTCGACATCAGTGAGGTTCAGCGCCGCGTCCCGAATCCTCGGGTGCGCCAACTGTCCCAGCTCTCGTGGACCGACGGGTGGGCCACCCAACACAGCATTCCGGTCACCTACGACGGTTCGCCGTACCTGTTCACCGTCGACGAAGGTGGTTCCGGCGGAGTCAAATTGATCGACGTCTCCGATGACGACGAACCGTCGGTCGTCAATTCGGTGAAGCTCGAAATCAATCTGCCGGAGAATCAAGACGCTGCGCTGGCGTCCGCTGCCGGTGGATCGCTGTTCGCGTACGAATCTCACTACTGTTCGGCCGACCGCCCGGTCGACCCGACTGCGCTGGCATGTGGATGGATCTCGAGCGGGATTCGGGTCTTCGATATTCGAGATCCCTTCGACGTCCACGAAATTGCGTACTTCAACCCACCTGCTCGGACCGGCGACAATCGCCAACTCGCCAACTCGCCACACGCTCTCGCGTCGCTCATCGGGGTACCCGTTCTCAGCACCCCGGCAATCGCGCAGTCGATCGCGCAGGGCCAGTTCGACCCCGGCCAAGCACTGAGTTCGCGCTCGGGCATGGTCGCTCTCGGCGACATCTCGACCGATTGGTGCTTCTCCCCACCCGAATGGCGAGGGACCACGTTGTGGGCGACGTGCGCCGACAACGGCTTTGTTGCCATGCAACTCGAAAACGGTGTCTACACACCACCCGCTGACCAGAAGACGACCGTGGGATCATGACGGCGCCGCGAGCGGTCAAAGCCGTCGCACTCGTGGCTGCAGCACTGATGCTGCTCGTACTCGGCGCAGCACTACGTCCGCTGTTCGCACCCGAGAACCACACGCAGAGAGCTGTTCTGAGCGAAACCGAAATCGGATTCGTGCACGACATGGCGGCCCACCATCAACAGGCCCTCTTCATTCTCGCGCGTCTGAGTCCCGATGTGGACCCGGCGGTGACGAGACTGGCCCAGCAGATCGACGATGTTCAACGAACGGAAATCGGTGTCATGCTCGGTTGGCTGAGGTTGGCCGGTGTCCCGCCGAACAGTAGAACGCCGATGGCGTGGATGGAGGCGTCGCCGAGCGGCGCGGGCGACTCTCGTCATCACCCGGCAACGCTGGACACCGAGACCGACTCCATGCCTGGTATGGCTACGACCGAAGAACTCGAGAAACTGAGCAGCGCTCGCGGGCTCGACGCCGAGGTCCTTTTCCTTCAACTGATGGAACGCCACCACCGTGGCGGGATCGCCATGGCGCAGGCCGCCGACGCCTTACTCGAGAGCGGGCCGGTGAAACAGTCCGCCCGCGACATGATCAACACCCAGAGTCAGGAATCCGGGCTGATGACGCTGATGCTCGAACAACGTGGGGCACAACCACTGCACTGACCCGCATGTGCAGTGACTACCATAGGTGTCGACCTGCGAACTACAGAAGGAATCGACACTTCATCATGACCCTGCTTGTTCGCGGAATCGATTGGTCGAACCCGACAGCACCGCGGATCCGATGCGTCGACGACACCACTTCCGCTACGACCTTCTTCACTCACGACTCGGTGCTGCGATTCTCCGTCGACGAGACGAAGGGCCGCCGCTGCCTCGGCTGGCGAGATCTCACCGCCGAAGGTCCAGGACACTCGCCGTGCGACCGCGGGGCGACGGTCACCGCAGGACGCCAATGCGACCGATGCCGAAATCGTGAGGGGTTCACCACGGTTCATCAGGCACACGTCAGCGGCGCGCACATTCATCCGAATGTGCGTACCTACCTCGCACAACCACAATGGCTCTACGTCGACGTATTCGCCGGCGGCCAGATGAAGGTGGGGACGGCGTCCGAGTTCCGCAAGCATCCGCGAGTCGCCGAACAAGGGGCAGTCTGCGCATTGTTCGTAGCGCGGTCGACGGACGGTTACAGCATTCGCGCCCTCGAAGCCCGAGTTTCGGAGCACTTCCACTTGAGCCAGGCAATACGTACGTCTCGGAAGATCGAAGCGTTGACAGGTCCCTTGGATCGAGAGAAACTACGAAAGTCGTTGCACCACTTCGTATCGTCGATCAAAGACGAGCTGAATGACATCGGATCGGACATCGACGGAATCGAGATCCTGGAGGCTCCCGAAGAATGGACGGCGCCGGCGTGCGCTGACGTGGTCTTCGATGCGGCACCGTTGATCGCGTATCCGCACACTTTCGAGTCCGGGGAACATTCCTTGTATCTGGAGGGCCTTGCCGGTTCGATCGCCTCGCTGCGGATCGACCCCGATCCTGAATCGCCACGCTTCGTCGCGGATGTGTCCGGACTGGTCGGTCGAACCATCACCGTCGGCGAGTTCGAGTCCCCTGGCGTGGCGATTCAGGAATCGTTGTTCTGAAAGTAGGTCAGCAACTTCCCGCGGTCGCTGCGGCGAATCCGCGAGTGACCTCGGCCTGCTCGTCGGCAGACAGGCTCGACCATTCGGGATAAGCCTGGATGGAGGTCAGCATGTCGTTTGCCAATGATTCACGCGTCATGCCCATTTCCTCTCCGGACTCGTCGATGGCCGGCTGGTATGCGTCGAGGTACCGGAGAACGTCGGAACACGCCTGCGCGTAGGTCCGTGGCAGCGCCGAACTCACATTCGGGTCGGACGGGACCTCAGCCGGAGCACTCGAGTCGACCGAAGGGGTCTCGGTAGGTATTTCCGACGACGTCGCCGGAGCCTCGGATGACGTCGTCGACGTCGCTGTGGTGGTCGCCGAAGCAGAGGAAGTGAGTGTTCCGACCTCGGTCGGCTTGTCTCCGTCTGAACCGCAGGCAACCAGCGCCACCAGCGAGCAGGCACCGATGAACCCGGTGATCGTTTTCTTCATCCCTCAAGGATGCCAGAGGGCCACTGGCGTTCGAACGGACCGGCATCGCCCGTCAGCGCCAATTGCCCGAGCATCCGGCCGAATCCGAGCGCCTCGCCCTCCCGACTGCGGGATTGGACTGTATGCCCCGTTCGCGAACCCATGCTACGGTGACTTAACTGCAAAATAACTACGGGTGGGATTGTCCGGTCTGCCGCGTTCATCCGGAACGCTCCGATCGGAAATAGTTCGTCTATAAGGGGCTGGAACGAGTGGGACTTTTTCGTCGACGAGGTTCCCGCGAGGAAGACGACGATCGCGGGCAAAACCTCGATCGCAGCGACCCCGGGTACGCCGCCTGGTTCGCGAACGTCGCCGACGCGGGTGGTCAGCCGATTCCGTACAAGCGACCGCTGACCGCACCGGTGTATCCGCAACTCCAGCCGCCGGCCCCGGACTACGAGACGGATACGAGACGGCCACTCAACGCACCCGCCGGAGACGGCTGGCTACCCGCAGACCGCATCGACGAATTCGAGTCGTCGAATGGCCGCCCATCTGCACCGAACGGAACGAGCCCACAAATCTCCCAAACTGAAAAGTTGCCGCCCGACCCACTCCCGACGCCGCAACCAACGATTCCACCTCGAAATGTACCGATGACTTCACCACCGAAGCATCACCTGGAGTCGCCCCGCGCGACTCGGCCCTACCAAGGAGAAGCAATGAGCAACATCGACAAGATCCTCGGCGAATTGATGCGCATCGACGGTGCCAGCGGTGCAGCCGTCGTCGACGCCGACAGCGGAATGGTTCTCGGCATGAGCGGCAACCCGTCATTCAGCCTCGAGTACGCCGGCGCCGGCAACTCCGAGGTTGTGCGAGCAAAGCTCCGCACGATGAGTAACTTGGGGATTACCGACACCCTGGAAGACATCCTGATCACCCTGAGCAACCAGTACCACCTCATTCGCGTCCTCGAGACGCCCGGACTGTCGACGCTGTTCGTGTACCTCGTTTTGGACCGTGCGCGTGCGAACCTGGCACTGGCCCGCCACAAGCTGGGCGAACAGACCCCCAAGATCGAGATCTGACGCTTCCACTTCCTTCCCGACAATGCCCGGTCCTCGCCAACGGCGAGGGCCGGGCATTGTTCGTTCCGAACACTCGATTGGTGAACCTCGCGCCGGCGCCGATACTGGGACCGTGACTATCGCGGATGCTCCTTGCGTGTGGTTGACCACCCTCCGAAGCGACGGCTCGCCGCACACGACTCCGGTCTGGTTCTTACTGCATCAGAACACATTCTGGATACCGAGCGCTGAGCAGAATCGTAAGGTTCGGAACCTGCTGGACGATCCTCGGGTCTCGTTGGCAGTCGACGGATCCGCTGGCGACCCGTGGGTCGCACAGGGCCTCGCGACAATTCATCACGATGTCGGCGAATTCGTCGACCTCCTGAGACTTTTCGGCGAGAAGTACGACGGCTGGGATGCCGCAGACGAAACTCGTGACGGTCCGCGGGTCCTCGTCTCGGTCCCGGTGACTCGATGGTTCCTTCGACCAGACTGACAGACAGTGCCGGTTAGGCCCGAATTGTCGTGAATGACATACTTGTAGTTCATCTCTCGCAGAAATGGACTCTCACACATGGCACGCACGGCACATCACAGGCGCGGCATCACCGGCGTCACCATCGGCATTGCTGCCGTGATCGTGCTGGGAGGTTGCGCCAATTCCAACGCCGACGCGCCCGAAACATCTTCTCTTGGTTCGGGAATCGGATCCGGTGTCACCACGACGGTCGTGACCGAAGCCTCGGCTCCTTCGTCCGCCGCAATTGAACTGCTGGCACAGATCCCCGTCAAGGGACGCGCACCCAAGACCGGATACGACCGCGCGCTGTTCGGTACCGCCTGGACCGACGACGTCACCGTCGAATTCGGCCACAACGGCTGCGATACTCGCAACGACATCCTGCGGCGTGACCTCACCGACCTGACATTCAAGGACGGCTCCAAAAGCTGCTCGGTCCAAACCGGTACGCTCCGTGACCCGTACACGAACAAGACCATCGCGTTCACCCGCGGCCAGGACACGTCTTCTGCAGTCCAGATCGATCATGTCGTCGCACTCTCGGACGCCTGGCAGAAGGGCGCACAACAACTCGATACACAGACGCGAACCAATCTGGCCAACGACCCTCGAAACCTGCGCGCTGTCGAAGGGCCCACGAACCAGAAGAAGTCGGATTCCGACGCGGCGACCTGGCTGCCACCTAACAAGGCCTACCGCTGCCAGTACGTGACTGCTCAAGTGGAAGTCAAAGCGGCATACGGTTTGTGGGTCACCCAAGCCGAACACGACACCATCGCAGACATTCTCGCGACCTGCTGAACTCTTGCGATGATCAGCGGCCCTTGATCAGATACCGCACAATCGCCATTCCGAGCGCGAGGCCCACTACGGTGGCGAGCGCTGCAACCAGACCGTGACCGGTCAGTGCGACGAACACACCGGTGATGACTGCGACGACGGCAATGATCCCCGCGTCCACTCTGCTTTGACCACGTTCAGGCATGGCACTCTCTCGTGCCGTCTGGTCCGTCCGCTCCCCTCGTAGCGGACGGACCCAGCGGCAATCTGTCGAAATGCGCGAACTCCGGTGGCCTCACCGGGCTGACTTTGCGGGCGGTCCTGCGAGGCCGGCACGTCCCCCGGAGCAAACTCACATCGGTTCACGAAGTCCGTACCTTCGCAGAATATACCGATTGGTAGGTAATTACCGAGGGCTAAAGTCCCTGGTCATGGACTCATGCGACGAGTGGTCGGAAACTCGAGACGAACGAGCACATCCGCGAGGCGAGCGTTAGCCGAGATAGCAGAGGTCCGTGGCCACGGCCAGAGGCCCATCTGGAATCAGAGCGGAGACGTCTATGACCCGAAAAGTGATCCGAGATCCAACGATCCGACTGACGACACTCGCTTCCAATCAGCGCAATATGCGGTGGTGAAGCGAGAATCCGTCAAGAGAATCGTGACTGTCGCCGGTTCGAGGGTGCTTTCGAACTCGAGTACATTCAATTCACCATCGCCGTCGACTTTCGCTCGGCCGTATATGCACGGCATGTCAGCTGATACGGGCCCAGACGTCGTGTAGGTTCCCGGCAACACCTCCCACGGCACGTCGAACAGTCCGTGACCAGGAATCGTTCCCGGCGCTGCTGAGGCCGCAGACGTCCCGATCATTGCCACACCGACAGCTACTGCTGCAGCGGACGCGAGCAAACTAACCTTGCGCATTTTCCCTACCTTGTTCATACCTGAACCGCAGCGGCGAGTTCGAAGGCTTGTTGATGTAAGAACCCGCGGTTCGCGCAGTTCTTCAGCTAACGGTAGTAAAAGGGCACGAGTTTTGGTGAGCTACCTTTTTGTGGTTCTGGCCCGATTTCCGTGACGGAGACTCCCATTGAGAAGATCAGAGAACGCCGGCGTTGCGGCTCTCGGCATGATTCGAACCTGTCATTCCAGTATTCGATCACACACCCGCATTCGAGCCGAAACGTCGACGCTCCCCTGCCGTTTGGGTGACTCAGCCTCCGAGTGAGCCCGTCGGCAGCTTCGAGAAGATGTCCCCGAGGCTTCCGGTTCCACCAGGAGTTTCCGGTTCCGTCGGATCCACCGGCTCGACGACGATGACACCAGGCACGGTGACGGTCACGGTCTTGTCCGCAGATTCCGAAGAACTGAACTTCTTGGTACCCAAGAACTTTGCGGTGATGCGATGCTCGCCCTGGTCGCGGAACGGCCAGACCAGTTCTGCATGGCCATTGGAATCGACTGTGGCGCTGCCGATCTTCGTATCGCCGTCGAAGAACTCGACCGTTCCCTCACCCGGGTTCGGGTCGATACTCGCCGCAATCTTGACGTCTTCGCCCGTCAGTGCCTCCAGTGCGACAGCGACCATCGTCTCGGTCCGGTTGGTCGTGAAGACCTCGGTAGTCGAGAGGGCGCTGCGTCCCTCGCCCGCAGCAACACAATACCCAGCGGCATTGACCCACCGGGACTCACCGAAACTCATGCTCGTGTCTTTGATCTTGATGCTCGGGCTCGTCGCCCCGGCGCGCAGGTGCGTCGTCGCGTTTCCCTCGTCGGACCGAGCTTCGAGTTTCAATTCGACTGCCGGTAAACGAAAGTCCGTGTTCGCCTTGACTTGCAGCCCTTCCTTGGGCTTGTTGTCGTTCGCGCTCGGACCGTCGTTGACTGTCTTGTTGCCGGTACCGGTAATTCGCAGGTACTCACCCGCCGGGTTCGCGTTTCCGTCTGCGCCCACCCGGAGCAGCACCGCAGTCTCGCCGGTCAAGTTGGACGACGAATCACCGACGAGGGAGTACGAAACCAGGGTTGCCCCTTGCGGTAGTGCGATGTCGTACTTGATACGACCGGTGTCCGAATCCGAACTACGCATGGTGCCTGGATGCAATTTCACTGTGAACTGTTCGCCGGGACGCACGGACGTGGGCGCCGTTACCTCCATGTTGTCGGAGAACGACGAATCCCAATCGGTGGCGCCGTCGACCCGGCACTTGTGTTCGAAGGAAACTGTCCGCGTCACGGTATCGGAAGCCGCTGCCACCGGCGCGGACACAGCGAGGAGTCCGGCCGCGAGTGCTGGTACGACAGCGCAAACTGCCAGAGTGCGGGGGTTCATGTGTTGCCTTTCAGAAGAACTCGGCCATTGAAAGTTCAGTGAGGTAGGACCGTGATCACTTGCCACCGAGCGAACCCGTTGGCAGCTGCGGCAGAAGGGACTCGAGGCTGCCGAGACCACCCGGGGTGCCCGGATCGGTCGGGTTGGGATCGACCGGACCTGTGGTGTCACCGGTCACCGTGAGTACGTGTGCCGCCGACGTGTACTTCGCCTCGTCTCCGGTAGCGGTGAATACTGCAGTCACGGACTTGGTACCCGCCTTACCGAAGGTGAGATCCAGGCGCGCAATACCGCGAACCACCGGCCGCGGGTCACCGACGGGTTTGCCGTCGACCATGAACTGTACTGTTCCCGTTGCGTTTTCCGGATCGACGTGAGAAGCAAAAGACACCTTGGTACCGGTCGCGGCGGTAGCCGGTCCTTCGAGCTTAGTCACGATGTCCGCGCCTGGCTCAGGATCAACGGGCTCCAGGTCCCCGTCGATCTTCGTGGATGCCAGGGCGCCGGCACCGGCATTGAGGGGGCCGGTCTCAGCGTCGCGCGGCGAGCAGGATGTGGGCGCCCAGATGGTTCCCGCGAGCCAGTGACTGACCTGAGGGAGGAAGGTCAAAAATGACTCCGGCCCACCGAAAGTACCTGAAGCACCCGAAGTCCGGACATTGGTTTCGACTGCGCCGGAAGGCCCGGCCTTTACGGTGATTCTGATCTTCGGAAAGACGATGTTCGTCTCGGCACCGGACTGAGCATTGATCGCCAGCCCACCGTGCGCACCCGACGACGATGACGGGCTGTTGCCGATCGCTTCGTTTGCGCCGGACAACCGGAGTATCGGACCGTCCGCTGCGGGAGCACCGTCTTCGTTGACACGAATCACCGAAGCAGGTTTCCCGGCAATAACATTGCCCGGATCGGTGACCGTCGCCGAAACGAACTCCGCGTTGGTCGGAATCGGCAGATCAATCTTCAGACGCGAGATCTTCTTGACGCTTGCGCCGCTCACATCGTTCGGGATCTGGACGCTACCCGGATCCACGTCGATGTCGAAGACCTGACCTGGCGCGACTACCGTCGGAGCCGAAACCCGCACCGTAGCAGGCTTTCCGTCTGACGAAGGACCGGAGAACGCACTCGGAACTGCGCGGCACGTGACCTGGAACGTTGTCGACGTGGTTTCTGCAACGGGCGCCGCGGTTGCCGGAATCACGGCCACAGCGGTTCCACCGACAAGGAGGCCGGTAAGGAGCGCAGCATTCAGTAGGCGTTTTGACATGATGTCCTCTCGGAACAACCTGATTGACGTTTGCCGCCGAACTGTAACGGAGTCAGCGCCCGAGTTGACCCTTTTTCAATAAACAAAAACCACACAGTAGGTAAATACTTGGTAAGGGCTACTGGTCGTCACATCTGACCTCCACCGCGAGCGTTGCCCCTCTCGATCAATCTCGCGATTCGAGATTCACTGCGGGGAAACACAATTCGACAGAAATCCGCGCCGTAGTGAGAACTCCGTTCATACTCTACCCTTACAGGAGGGTAGAGTATGAGAACCTCGTCAGGACGGAATCTCATGGCAGTAACCATCGCTTCATCCACCAACGACAATTCGGTTCGGGCCGCGCTCCGGTCACCTCACCGTCTCAAAACGGAGGTTTTGGCCGGACTGGTCGTGGCGTTGGCACTGATTCCCGAGGCGATCTCGTTCTCGATCATCGCGGGCGTCGATCCGCGGGTAGGACTGTTCGCGTCGTTCACGATGGCAGTGACCATCGCCGTCGTCGGCGGACGACCCGCAATGATCTCCGCAGCTACCGGCGCCGTCGCACTGGTCGTCGCTCCACTGACGCGCGAGTACGGAATCGACTACCTGATTGCGACAGTCCTTCTGGCCGGCCTTCTCCAGATCGTGCTGAGCCTCCTGGGCGTCGCAAGGTTGATGCGCTTCATTCCGCGCAGCGTCATGGTGGGATTCGTCAACGCACTCGCCATCTTGATCTTCATCGCCCAACTCCCCCACCTGATCGATGTTCCGTGGCTCGTCTACCCACTCCTTGCAGTCGCACTTCTGATACTCGTATTCCTGCCGAAACTGACGAACGCCGTCCCGGCTCCACTGGTGGCAATCGTGCTACTGACAACCGCCACAGTCGTTTTCGCGTTCGATGTCCCCAACGTCGGCGACGAGGGCGAGCTTCCGTCGAGCCTGCCGACGCTACTGTTCCCCGACGTCCCCCTGGACATGCACACACTGTCGATCATTGCGCCGTACGCATTGGCCATGGCGCTCGTCGGACTCCTCGAATCGTTGATGACGGCCAAGCTCGTCGACGACGTCACGGATACTCACTCGAACAAGACCCGAGAAGGGTGGGGCCAAGGCGTCGCGAACATCGTCACCGGCTTCTTCGGGGGCATGGGAGGGTGCGCGATGATCGGCCAGACCATGATCAACGTCAAGGTCTCCGGCGCTCGCACTCGAATCTCGACTTTCCTGGCGGGCGTGTTCTTGCTGATACTCGTCGTCGGCCTCGGCGATGTGGTGGCGTTGATTCCCATGGCCGCATTGGTGGCCGTCATGATCATGGTCTCGGTCGGCACTTTCGATTGGCACAGCATCAATCCGAAGACCCTGCGCCGCATGCCGATCGGCGAGACAGTGGTCATGTTGGTCACCGTGGTAGTCACCGTCGCCACCCACAATCTTGCCTACGGCGTGATCATCGGAGTGATCACCGCGATGGTCATCTTCGCCCGCCGCGTCGCGCATCTCACCGAAGTGATCGACGTCGCGCATCCGGACGAGGACACCCGTGTCTATGCGGTTCGAGGCGAACTGTTCTTCGCATCCAGCAACGATCTGATCTACCAATTCGACTACGCCGGCGACCCGAAGAACATTGTCATCGATCTGTCCGAGTCTCATGTCTGGGACGCGTCGACCGTCGCGACACTGGACGCCATCACCACCAAGTACGCGGCCAGAGGCAAGAATGTCGAGATCGTGGGGCTCGACGACGCATCGGCCGAGCGCCACCTGCGCCTGTCCGGTCGCCTGGGTGACGGTCACTGAGAGTATGGAAGCCCAGCGCGAGGAAAGTGGGAGTGATGTCTGAGCCGGAACATGCGGGCCAAGGGCCGAACATGCAGATCGGACAGGTTGCCGAACGCACCGAACTGTCGATCAAGACGATTCGTCATTACGACGAGGTCGGTCTGGTTACTCCGTCCGAGCGGAGCGCCGGAGGATTCCGCCTCTATACCGAGGCCGATGTCCAACGGCTACTGGTAATCCGACGAATGAAGCCGCTCGGATTCAGTCTCGAAGAAATGAAACAACTTCTCGATTCTCTGGCAGTGCTCGGCGACGAAGCTTCGGACGCGTCAACGCGCACCGCTGCAACCGAATTCGTCACCGACTGCCACACCCGGGCGGAAGAAAGCTGCACACACTTACGTAAGCAACTTGCCTACGCCGAAGAGCTGACGGGTTTGCTCGCCGACCACAGTCTCAACGGTGAACGGCATTCGTGATCTGCAAGCTGAACTAAGCTGAGTTGATGGCCCGATACTTCGACGTTCACCCGGAAAACCCGCAGCCGCGCGCGATCAGCCAGATCGTCGAAATGCTGCGCAACGACGCGGTCATCGCCTACCCCACCGACTCCTGCTACGCCCTGGGCGCCCGAATGGACAATCACTCGGGCACCGATCGGATCCGCGAGATCCGTCATCTGCGTTCGGACCATCACTTCACGCTGGTCTGTGCCGATTTCGCGCAGCTCGGGCACTTCGTCCACGTCACCAACTCGGCGTTCCGCGCGGTGAAAGCGGCTACGCCTGGGCAGTACACGTTCATCCTTCCCGCCACGAAGGAAGTTCCGCGTCGGCTGGCACACGCCAAGAAGAAGACCGTCGGAGTGCGTATCCCCAGCCACCCGGTAGTGCGGGCACTCTTGCAAGAGTTGGGTGAACCCATCCTCTCCAGCACCCTTCTCCTGCCCGGCGCCGAGGAACCGATGACGGACGGCTGGCAGATCAAGGAAGAACTCGACCACCAACTCGACGCCGTCATCGACTCGGGTGACTGCGGAACCGAACCCACCACAGTCGTCGACTATTCGTCCGGTGTTCCCGAAATCGTGCGGGTCGGCGCGGGAGATCCTTCTCGTTTCGAGTAGGCCCCGACGTCAGCTCCGCATTTTCCGAGAGCGGAAGGCCGCCGGAGAGGTCCCGAACCGTTCTTTGAAAAGTCGCGAGAAGTGGCTTGCGTCGGAGAAACACCATCTGGTGGCGATCGAGGTGATCGAACTGTTCGTGCGACGCAATTCCTCGCGTGCCCTGGCCAACCGCCGCGCCCGTACCGTCCCGTTGAACGTCTCACCAGATCGGCCGAAAACTCGCTGGACCGTCCGGGCCGAGACCGCGTGGGCGGCGGCAACAGAGGTCAACGACAACGACGGATCACACAGGTGCCCGTCGATCCAGGCATCGATCGACAAGCGCAGACCATCGGAACCGACAGCGTCCTCAGTTCCGATGGTCTGGCTCACTGCCCCGTCGAACAGTTCGAGGGTGGCATTTCTGGCCGCTGATACCGCGGATTCAGGAAGTTCGGCCAACGAATCGGCCAGCATCGACAGATAGGAAACCAACAAACGTACCGACGGTGAGTCCCGTTCCAGCGCGCCGCCGAAAGCCGGCCACGCTCGACCGGAGACTTCCGCCAGGGCCGAGCGCGGAATCAGCAGATTTATCGAACGAATCGACTCCAGAACCTCGAACTCGGCCTGATTGCGCGTATCCCACAGAACTACGTCACCAGCGCCCACGAGAGTCGTCTCACCTGCTCGTGTCAGCGCTTCGCGTCCTGACTGGATTGCGATCAGCACCACCCAGTCTTCTGTGGCGTCGGATACCTGAGTTGCGGTTCGCTTTCCTGTGCACGGATCGCAGCTGAGGTCGACGAGACCGAAGTCGTCCAGCGAGCGTCGCTTGACCGATGCGGTGAATCTCTCCCGGAGATCCGATCGGGATACCTGCACATCAAGGGGAATGAACTGCTCCCGCAGACGAGATTCCCACCATTGGCCTCCCATACCGACAGGAATGCCGTCGGCAGTCTTCTCTCCAGACCGGATGGTGACCATAACTAAGGTTATCGCAAATTCACTTCATGGATGGGCGAAACGGCGCGAAAACACCAAACCGTGGCGCGCAGATACATGACCGAGGCCCCCGACGGGAGACAGCATGTGTCCAGGAGCAGACGAGAAGACACTGCACCGCGAAGCACGCTCGAAGGGAATGTCGATGAAGGCGAAGGCAGCCGTGCTGTGGGATCACAACACACCGTGGAGTGTCGAGGAGATCGAGCTCGCAGATCCGAAAGAACGTGAAGTCCTGATCAAAGTGGTTGCCAGCGGCATGTGCCACTCCGACGATCATGCTGTGACCGGTGATCTGGCAGTCCCGCTCCCCGTGATCGGTGGCCACGAAGGTGCGGGCATAGTGGAGAAAGTCGGCCCCGGCGTACGAGACGTCGAGGTGGGCGATCACGTCGTCCTCTCGTTCATTCCCTCGTGTGGACGCTGCCGCTGGTGCGCAGTCGGACAGAGCAACCTCTGCGACCTCGGCGCCATTCTGATGGCCGGCGCGCAGGTCGACGGAACGTACCGCGCGGCAGCACGCGGGAAGGACGTCGGAACCTTCTCGCTTCTGGGCACTTTCGGCAATTACACGGTTGTACCGGAAGCGTCGGTCGTGAAGATCAACAAATGGATTCCCCTCGAGAAGGCCTGCCTCGTCGGTTGCGGAGTCACCACCGGTTGGGGATCTGCCGTCAACACCGGAGAGGTCTCGCCAGGCGACTCCGTGGTCGTCGTCGGAATCGGCGGGATCGGTGGAAGTGCCCTCCAAGGAGCGAAAATCGCAGGCGCGAGGCACATCGTGGCAGTCGACATCTCGCCGGACAAGAAAGCCATGGCCGAGACTCTCGGAGCAACACATTTTGCTTCGTCGATCGACGAAGCCATGACGCTGGTCAACGAATTGACCTGGGGCGTCATGGCTGACGTCGCGATCCTGACCGTCGGAGTAGCGAGCGGCGACATGATCCAGCCGATGGTCGGACTGATCCGCAAGGGTGGCCGCGTGGTTTTGACGGCAGTCTCACCGATGGGCGCCACCGACACACAGTTGCACCTCGCCGAAATGACCCTGTTCCAAAAACAGCTCCGCGGAAGCCTGTTCGGCGAATGTAACCCTCGCGCCGACATCCCCCGACTACTGAACCTCTACGAAGTCGGACTGCTGAAGCTCGACGAAATGGTCACCACCGAGTACCGCCTCGAAGACATCAACCAGGGCTACGACGACATGAAGTCGGGAAAGATCATGCGCGGAGTCATCATTCACGAACACTGATCACCGATCAGTCGCACCAGTCACGGCGTGACTGGTGCGACTGTCACGGCGTGACGATATCGAACCACAGATCGAAGTCCTCCAGCAGCGAGATGAACGTCTCCAGTTCGGACTGATCTCCCACAGCTTTTGCCGTTCCGGCCTTGATGGATTCGGTGAGCGAGGTCCTTCCCAGATACACCTCGTTGAACACGGCACGGGTCAAGGTCAGAGTCAGGGCGGCCGAAGCATCTGCCTTGTCCATGTCGTAGTTCAGCACGCCGTTGCGCACTGTGACCAGGACGTTGTCCGCGGTGTCCGACAACACGAATCGCAACGACAGGTCTACATCGGCTGCTTTGGGACCGTCGAGGCGAACTGCCCAGAAGTCCAGCATCTGCTCGAGCGGCATCACTGCGACCACGGCCGGGCCAGTGGGGTTGTTGGACGGCATCGGCGCCAGCGGATGCCGCAATTCCATCGCTCCGACCAGGTAGAAGTTGCGCCACGTACCGTTCTCGGCTTGGTAGCCGAGTTGTTCGTACGTGTCCGCCAACAACTCTCGCGCTTTCTGATTGCTCGGATCGGCGAACACCAGATGGTTCACCAGCTCGGCCGCCCAGCGGTAGTCGCCGTCGTCGAACGCCTGCTTGCCCTTGGTCAAAAGTGCGTCCGGTCCGCCGACGGCTTCGACGTAGCGCTTGCCGTTCTCCACCGGCGGATGGGGATTGAGGTGAGCGGGAACGCCGTCGAACCAACCGAGATAGAAGGTGTAGATCGCTTTGACGTTGTGACTGAGCGAGCCGTAGTACCCACGGTTGTACCACTGCTTTCCGATGGCGTCGGGTACCTCGATCTGGTCGGCAATCTCTACCGGTGTCAGTCCCTTGTTGGCAAGGCGCAACGTCTGATCGTGCAGATACTTGTACAGATCTGCCTGATCCGACATCAGCTTCAAGATCTTGTCGTTGCCCCACGTGGGCCAATGATGCTGCGCAAAGATGATTTCGACGTCGGCAAACAGTTCCATTGCCAGACGCACGTAGTGCGACCACGCTTTGGCGTCGCGAGTCTTGGCGCCGCGCAACGTGTATAGATTGTGCATCGTGTGCGTGACGTCCTCAGCTGACCCGAGCGCCTTGAAATCTGGTAAATAGAAGAGCATTTCGGATGGCGCTTCGGTTCCCGGCGCGAGCATGAACGTCACGCGCACACCGTCGATGACCTCTTCGTGCACCGGTTCGGTGATGACGTCGGTAGGCACGGCGAACGTCGAAGTTCCGTGCGAAGTGGACAGGCCGAGACCACCGGATACCTGCCCTTGTGGCCCCGGACGCAGGAACGATCCGTACATGTACATTCCGCGACGTGTCATCGCCGTGCCGGCAAGTACGTTCTCGGAAATCGCTTCCTCCGTGAAACTGTCTGGTGCGTAGACCTTTACGGCACCGGACTCGATCTCTTCGTCGGTGACAAATCCTCTGACACCGCCGAAGTGATCGCCGTGGGAGTGCGTGAAGATGATTGCCTTGACCGGAACCTTCGGGCGGTGCTGGTAGTACAACTCCAGCGCGAGAGCGGCTGTTTCCGCGGACATCAGAGTGTCACCGATGATCAACCCGGTGTCGCCCTCGATGATCGTCGTGTTCGACAAGTCCTGGCCGATCACCTGGTACAGACGATCAGCCAGCTTGAACAGTCCACCGCCCTTTCCCATTAAAGTGGCTTGGCGCCACAGACTCGGGTTGACGGTATCCGGTGCATCGCCGTCGGCGAACCCGTAGGCGTCGTACGAGAAGATGAACTGCCCTTTGTCACCTTTGACCAGTCCGCCATCGATGAGCGGTGCCACGAGACCTCGAGAAATCAGTTCGAAGTCGAAGGTGTCATCGAAAGGAAGGTCACGGAGAACCTGGGCATTTGCCAGGCGAGTCGCTTCGGTGGCGGGCTTGGGGTCGAGTTCGGACGGTGTAGTCATCTTCCCTTACGCTCCTCGGGAACTCGCGGTGACCTGTGTCGGGATATCGGTTCATCCTCGATTCCCACGCAGCCCTCGCGCATCACCCGGAAGGGATGATCAGGTAGCCCGTCCAGCAATCAACAGCGCAACGACGAACTCACGCACCAACGTCCGCTCGTCGTTCTCGTCCGCCCCCGGCACCATGAGCAGCGAGAGAATCACTCGCACGATCCAGCGCGCCCGCGACGCTGTGCCTGCTCCGAGTTCACCGAGCATCGCGACACCAAGTCCGTTGATGACGTCGGATGAATTGGCAAGTTCACCGGCAAGACTCGCATCACCCGGAGTGAACCATGCAGCCAACGTCGGAGTGCTACGCACCGCGGACACTGCAGTGAGTATGGCCGTCTCCAGACGCTCACTCGGATCGTCGATGGTCGCTACCGATTCCGCGATCGCAGTTCCCAGCCTGCGAGCTTCGCGGTGAACGAACGCAACGTGAAGAGCCTGCCGATTCTCGAAGTACCGATACAAGGTGGCCCGGGAACATCCTGCAGCAGAGGCTATCTCCGCCATACCGACCGCGTTGACGCCTTTCGCGACGAACAATTGTGCCGCGCTGTCGAGGATCTTCTCGGCTGCCGCCAAGGCGCGCCCCTCGCCGAGCCAGTCGTTGCTCATGGCCGAGTCACCGACATCGGAGCCGAGAGCGGACGGCGCACGTAGTTGCCCGGCGCGTATTGCATCGCGTCGATGTCGACATGGAAGTCGGGAATCCGGGAAAGCAACTCTTCCAAAGCAACTCGCGCCTGCATTCGAGCTGCCGATGCGCCCAGACAATGGTGGGCGCCATGGCTGAAGGTGAGGATCTTCTGCGGTCGACGCAAGACGTCCAACTCCGCCGCGTCGGGTCCGTACTTCTCGGGATCACGATTGGCCGCACCGTACATCAGCAGAACCTTACGTCCTGCCGGAATCACTTTGCCACCCAAGGCCACATCTCGCGTCGTGGTGCGTGCCAGTCCTTGGACCGGTGAGGTGAGTCGAAGCAACTCGTCGACCGCGTCGGTGATCAATGCGGGATCGTCCAGCAGGATCTGACGCTGGTCGAGGCGTTCGGTCAGCATCGCCACCGAACCACCCAGCATTCCTGTCGTGGTGTCGTTTCCACCGGCCACCATGGTGAAGGCGAAGCCCAGAATCGACAGCAGGCCGGACATGTCGCCGTCTTCACCGAGTCCAGCGGCGAGTAGGTGCGAAATCGTGTCGTCACCCGGTTCGACCTTGCGGCGTTCGATCAGCGAAGCGAAGTACATCATCAGCTCACCGGTGGCGGCCTGCGCCGTCGTCGCTGCCGCGGCCACACCACCTGCCGAATTGGCAGCGACAATGGCTTCGGTCCAGCCGTCGAACTGGTCACGGTCCGATTCCGGCACACCCAGATAGTGTGCGACAACCATCGACGGCAACGGTTTGAAGAGCTCGACGACGATATCGCCGCTGCCACGCGCTTTCAGCGCCTCGATACGTTCGACGACAAATTCGCGAACCATCGGCTCGACCGCCGATACCTGACGCGGAGTGAAACCCTTCGACACCATGCGCCGGAACTCCGACTGCACTGGCGGATCCTGCATCACGAACGGCGGATTGTCCTGCATCCCGATCTGTTCGAGTTCACCGTAGACAGTGGTCAATCCCTTTGCCGACGAATACGTCTCGTAGTCGCGAGCGGCGTTGTAGACGTCTTCGTGACGGGTGAGCACCCAGTAGTCGTCCTGCGGCGCAGCTTCCGGCACAACGTTGTGCACCGGGTCGTTCTCGCGCAATGCGTCGTACATGGCCCAGGGCGAACGCCAGGACTCCCCGGTGGAAGGTACAAACCGTGGCGAATGTGACACAGAAGTTGTCATGACTCGACTATGAGACAAATTGCCGAATGTGTCAACGTTCTACGATCAACCTTTCCCACGAGCAGCATTGAGTAACTCGCATCCACGCAGAGCACTATCGTGTGTCGGGTGATCACGGATCCGAAGAATCATCCGAACAGCTCTGACGCCGGGCGCCGCGCCGTGGTTGCGGTCCTGCTCCCCCGCGAACATCTTCCCTTCATCAGGGACTGGTGCCTGCACCACATCGAGCAAGGCTGGGAGGTTGTTCTCTACGACAACACCGGTTCCGTCGGGTCCACCCGCAAGACAAGCGCATTCAGTCTCAACCGTTGGCACGGCCGCAGCGAGGACAAGAGAGGCAACTCTTACGGCGCCTTCACCCGATCGATGTCGGACAGTGAAGTTCAGGTCGCATTCCGCAAAGAACTGCACGACCTTCCGGTGACGATCGTCGACTGGCAACCGCGCGACGCGGACGGTCGGATCGTGCACGGACAGGTAGAGGCGTACGTCGATTACGTGAGCCGGTACCGCGACACCGTCGCATGGGCAGCATTCATCGACGCCGACGAATACCTCCAACACGCACCAGGATTGGACTGGGAGGTTCTACTTGCCGGCGTTACTCAAGCGGGTTCGCACCGCGTCGTTCTCGATGCTCTGGTCTACGAATCCAGGTGGACGCGCGACGGGCAATTGCGAGACGTCGAGGAATTGAAATGCCTTGGGCTACAGAGCCATGGTTGCAAGAACATACTGAGGCTGTCGGAGATTTTGCGAGCAGACGTCCACTGGGGATGGAAGACAAGCGAACCGGACAGCCTGGTGCGGCCCGACCGATCCCTCTTCCACTTCCGCCATTACCGCGGTTCGGAGGCGGCACTCGACTTCACTCCGCTGCCGAACTTCGGGCCCCAGGTCTACGAAGAAGGTGTGGATGTGCCGGCAAAGGTCGACGTATCACAAAAATGAATGTGCCTGCAAGACACAGGTATTCATCTGCAGGCAAACCTCCGGCCCGCATCCACGAAGGCAATACCTTCAGAATGCGGGCCGGGGGCCGTAAATCCGGTTCAGCGAAGCAATCAAGCCTTCGGCTGCGAGCTTCCTGCGCCACCAATTGCGCCGAGAAGACCTGCAACTGCGCCGATGCCGACGAGAACGCCGCCCAGGCCTGCAATGATCTTCTGGAAGTCGCCGAGAGTTGCGAGGTCCGTCTTGCTGCTGCCAGTGGTGAATGCCATGTCTAGCTCCTCATCATGGAATGTGTACGCGGTCCGCGCGCCCGGTATGTAACGGCGCTCACAATATACGTAAGACGACCGAAATTTGAAGCGGTGCCGCTGAGTGGGACGTAACTCACATCTCATCCAGCGGGAACCCACGAGTAACAATGCGCGATTCGGACAACGCTTCGGGAACCGTTGAATGACGAGCAGGAGAACAGCAGTGGGCAAGTTGGATGGAAAAGTGGCCCTGATCACTGGCGCAGGGCAAGGCGTCGGCCAGGGAGTTGCGTTTGCGCTCGCCAAGGAGGGCGCTTCCGTCGCGGTCGCGGGCCGCACTGAGTCGAAACTCGTCGTCACATGTAACGAGATCGCCGAACGCGGAGGCCGTGCCGAACCGGTGCTCATGGATATCGCCGACGCGGATTCCATCACCGGAGCCGTGGCGCGAACGGTGGAACTGTTCGGCGGCGTCGACATTCTGATCAACAACGCCAGCCTCAACCCGCTCGGCAACGTCCTCGACCTCACTCCGGAGCGCCTTGCCGACGGATTGACGTCCGGCCCCGTCGCGACTCTGCGAACCATGCAAGCCTGTTACCCGTTCATGAAGGAGCGCGGCGGCGGGGCAATCATCAACATGGTCAGCTCCGTGGCCGTCCGCTGGGACGCTGCCGGCTACGGCGGCTACGCGGCCGTGAAGGAATCCGTCCGAGCCCTCAGTCGCGCGGCAGCATGCGAATGGGGCGTCGACGGGATCCGGGTCAACGCGGTTGCTCCCCACGCGTCGTCGCCGGGGCTGCAGCGGTGGGCAGATGCACGCCCGGAGGAGGCTGCCGCCTTTGTTGCCGGGATTCCGCTACGGAGGATCGGCGACTGCGAAACGGACATCGGAACCGCGGTGGCTTTCCTGGTCGGCCCGGATGCCGCGTATCTGACTGGAGCAACAATTCCGCTCGACGGTGGTCAGTCGCGCTGGGGCTGAGAGCTGGCGTCGTCGAAGGCAAGCACCGCCGACTTGGCTTCGGCGATCGGGCGGCGGAAAACGAAACCGACCAGAACGGATGCCAAAACCAAGGCGGCCAGAACAATGAGCCCGACCATCCACCACATGGTTTTCAGTATGCCCGAACCGACCTCCGCCGGACGCGCGCCACGGCCGTCGGAAAGCGGCGACAGCCTCGAAAAGTGCTGAACACCAGTCAAATTCCGTTTTGCCTGTTTCCTGAGCTTCTTGAGAAGCCGTGATCGATGACACATATTCGGATCCCGAACCGGAACGCGTGCGTGACTACGACGACACCTCGGTGCATCCTGGCAGGTATGGAATCCGCTGTTTCGGCCCAACTCACCGACGGAAGCACCCTCACACACCCGTGGGGCGGGACAAGCAACATCACCGATCTCGGCGGTGACGTTCACTGGATCGACTTCGGCGGTCCCAGCGGAGCGCCGCCCATCGTGCTCGTTCACGGTCTGGGCGGCTCGCACCTGAACTGGGTGCGGGTCGCACCGGCGCTGGCGGCGCGCACGCGCGTGTACGCCCTTGACCTCGCCGGATTCGGACTCACCTCTGCCCGTGGGCGACACACCGGCGTCGATGCCAACACAGTACTTCTGAATCGCTTTCTCGACACAGTGGTGGGTGAGCCCGCCGTCCTGTTCGGCAATTCCATGGGCGGAATGATCTCGGCAATGTCGACCCATGCCAGTCCCGAATCAGTCGCCGGCCTGGTCCTGGTGGATCCGGCGCTCCCCCTGCCCGTCCAACTTCCCGATCTGACCGTCGCCGCCCAGTTCGCGCTCTACTCGATGCCGTACGTCGGTGAGCAGGTTCTCGGCTTCGGACGCCGAAAGATGTCAGACCGGCAGTTGGCCGCTCAGATGACCAGATTGTGTTTTGCCGATCCGACGCGAGCCGACCCCGCGGTCCTCGACGCGGGCGCCGCCTTGACGGCGATTCGCCGCAACGAACCTACCCAGGATGCCGAATTCCTTCAGGCAGCACGGTCACTGCTGATGACCCTCGCCCGTCCTGCCTCCTATCGAAAGACATTGCGAGAGATCACGACTCCGACGCTCCTGATGCACGGCGATCGCGATCGGCTTGTCCCGGTCGAGGCCGCACGGGCAGCCGCTGCTGCACATCCACACTGGACCACCATCATTCTCGGCGACACCGGCCACACCCCACAATTGGAGATTCCGGACGAGTTCACCCGTCATGCGCTCGCGTGGCTCGATCGCACGGGGCTGATCAGGAGCTGACACGTACCGGCACTACACCCGCGGAACGGCCTCGCCGATCGAGCAAGTGCCCCATCAACTTCGGAGTATCAAGAACGATTCGGCGGTCGTCTGCGTTGGCAGGTCCGGCCCACCGGGGAACGCGAAACGGTCACATACCCCAAAGCTCTCGAACCCTGGGAATGTGTCGGGGTACGCGCGTAGCGTGAGATTCAGGCCTTCCTCGGCCAATCATTTCCGCGTCCCCTGCTTGTGTATCCGTTTCGGTTAAGGAGAGTTTTCAGATGCCCGCACGCACAGCGCTCGACGGAACACCCTGTTGGATCGACCTCACCAGCTCCGACACCGAGGTTGCCAAATCCTTCTACACCAACGTGTTCGGCTGGCAGGCTGACACAAACGACGACCCGCAGTACGGCGGCTACGCGATCTTCAGCAAAGACGGGCAGCCCATCGCCGGGCTCGGACCCCAGCAGGAGGGAAACCCCTACGGCAACGTGTGGACCACCTACATCTCCTCGACTGATGCGGCAGCGTCGGCGTCCAAGGCCCAAGCCGCGGGCGGAACGATCATGATGCCGTCGATGCAGGTCGGTCCTCAGGGCAGCATGGCGATCGTGGGCGATCCGGCCGGTGCCGTCGTCGGCATCTGGCAGGCAGATCAGCACCACGGCTTCGGTTTGGTCGGCGAGGCCGGAGCGCCGGTCTGGCACGAGACCTTGTCCAAGAACTACGCCGCGGTCCTGCCGTTCTACACCGACGTGTTCGGCTGGACTTACGAGTCCATCGGTGACAGCGACGAGTTCCGGTACTCACAGGCCAAGCAGGGCGACACCGTCGTCGCCGGTTTGATGGATGCCAGCTCGTTCCTCCCGGCAGAGGCGCCGTCGTTCTGGCAGGTGTACTTCGGGGCGGACGACACCGATGCGGCCGTCGCCAAGGTCGTCGAATTCGGCGGCAGCGTCTTGCGCGATCCCGAGGACACGCCCTTCGGTCGTCTCGCGTCGGTGGCCGATCCACTAGGTGCCAAGTTCCAGATCTCCACGATCATGGAATGAATCTCCGCGCGGAGGCCGCACCGGTCCGCGGTCTCTGCGCGCTGATCATCTGGAAAGTCCGGATTTGACCGCACAGATTTGAACACTCGCCCAGAAGGTATGCAGTTTTCTGCGTCCAACGCCTAATCTCATGGGATGCCCGCCCCCGCCCCTCTCCTCGATGTGTACTCGCAGCCGACTCTGTCGACGCTTGCGCCGTCGGTACTCGCTTCTCTCGGAGTGAGCGGCGAAGCGAACCGTCTCGATCTACAGCCCAGCAAGAAGACCGTAATTCTACTGGTAGACGGGATGGGCGCGAACTTGCTCGCCCGCAACGCCGAACACGCACCATTCCTGAATTCACTCGTCGGAACGCCCATCCGGGCAGGCTTCCCCACGACGACGGCCACCAGCATCGTCTCACTGGGGACCGGTCTGCCTTCGGGAGCGCACGGCATCACCGGCTACCAGTCCTACGTCGAAGAAGCCGATTCGGTGTTCAACTGGCTGGGTTGGCACAGCGCGGGCAAGAAGGAATCTCAGACCGACTCCATCGTCCCGGAGACCCTGCAGCCGCAGGCCACGACGTTCGATCGCGCCGCCGCAGCCGGCATCACCGTTACAACCGTCGTACCGTCGAAGTTCGACGGCAGCGGCCTCACCCGTGCCGGGATGCGCGGTGCCCAGTTCGCCGGAATCCAGGCATACGGAGACCTCCTCGCTCGCACCGTGGCGGCGTCGAAATCTGCCGACCGCACGTTCACGTACTGCTACATCAGCGAGATCGATGCACTCGGCCACGTCTACGGACCCGAGTCCGAGCCGTGGATCTTCCAACTGATGCTGGTCGATCGACTGGTCGAGCAACTCGCCGCGGCTCTCGGCCCGGACGTGAGATTGCTGGTGACGGCAGACCACGGAATGGTCGACGTGTCGGACGAGAACAAGATCGACTTCGACAACACTCCGATTCTGTCCAAAGATGTACTCGCTCTTGCCGGTGAACCTAGATGTCGTCACATCCACACCCGAGAAGGCGCTGCACAAGATGTTGCGGACCGCTGGCGCGCCGAACTGGGTGACCGCATGTGGATCGGGACGAGGTCCGAGGGCATAGTCGCAGGATTGTTCGGGCCTGCAGTGCATTCCGAGTATCACGGCCGGATCGGTGACGTCATCGCCATTGCGTCCGGGGACGTGGCCGTCGTACGTCGATCTGTCGAATCGGGACTGTCCGGCCTCCGTGGACAGCACGGCGCCCTCACTCCGGACGAACTGCTGGTACCGCTCTTGTCCTCAGGACAGCAGTAGGGTTCGCGCCCGGCGAATCTCGGGAACACCGACGACCTTGCATGCGCCCAACAGGACGACGGCACCGACGGCCGCACCCGCCGACAATGAAATAACAGCAGCAAGCCTGGGCTCGGGAACTCGGTTCTGAACCGCCACCACCAAAGCGAGCGCACAACCACCTGCCAGAATTGCCGCCGCCGAAATCCTTCCGACGGTGGCCTGCACGCGACGGAATCCCAACAGCCCGTATCGCTTTCGAAGAAGGATGTGGCCGAGCACCGCTCCACACACGTAGGAGAACGAGCCGGCGGCACAGACGGCCAGGACCAGCCTTTCGTCACTCGCCGACAGTGACGCAAGAAGGACGAGCGCAGTCTTGGCGACCACCATCACCAGGGCGATCACCGCGGGAGTTCGGGTGTTGTTGTCGGCGTAGAACACTCGCAGCTGAAGCATGACCATCGCAAAGGGCACCAGCCCGAATGCACTGATCGCAACGGCCGTCCCGATCAACCGGGCACTGCTGCCGTCGACCCGGCCGAAGAAGATCAAGGTGGTCAACGAGGGACCGAACACCATGAGCGCCACAGTCACCGGGATCAGCGCCACCACAGAATACCGGGCTCCCCGGCCGAGATCGGATACGACGCCGACGTCGTCACCCGCAGCAACCGACCTGGCGATCCGCGGCATCAGCACCGTCAACAACGACACACCGAGAATGCCGTACGCCACTTGAAACAGCAGATCCGCGTGCGTGTACATCGAGTAGACGTGACGGGAGAGAGTGACCTTCATCGTCACCCACACACCGATCTGGCCGGCAACGACGTACACAAGTACCCAGCCGAGCAACGGCGCCCCGACGCGCACCGGGCGCCAGGTGTGCGGTACGACCCGCACGCGAAGGCGCCACCGAAACCCGTTGCGGTGCAGCGCTCGAGCAACGACGGCGGTTTGCGCCACGATCCCGAGCAGAGTGCCGATACCGATCACCAGAACCTGCGCGGTGGTCATCGACTCGGGAGTCAGAGCCACCGGCCCCGGGATACACAGGAAGACCGCGACCGTCACCAGAAGGACGACGTTGTTGATCACCGGTGCCCAGGCCGGCGCGCCGAATACCGATCGAACGCTGAGCACAGCCGTCATCATCGCCGTGACGCCGTAGAAGAAGATCTCCGGAAGAAGCAAGTACGCGAAGAGCGTCGTCAGCTCTCGTTGAGCCGGATCATCGATCACGGCCGAGACCAGAGGCGGCGCGCACACCACGGCCACTACCGTCACGAGCGCAAGAGCCAGCGCTCCGACGGTGAGAACGCGCTGCGTCTGCTCTCGTTCGAGCGTCCGCCCACGGCTCCGTTGCCGCGTCAGATACGGAAGCAGGACGCTGGCGAGAATCCCGCCGAGGAGGAGCTGATAGACCATGTTCGGAAAACTGTTTGCCGCGTTGTACGCATCACTGACCAGGGCGATGCCCAGGACCGCGGCAAGGGCAAGGGTGCGGACGAAGCCGGTGATCCGACTGACCGTGCTGGCGAGCGCCACTTGCCCGCCCATCTTTGCCAAGCTGCCGCCCGTCACACCATTACGTTCGGACTCCCGTTCGGACTCCCCCACGTTCTCGACCATCTCGCCAGAGTGCCACATCGCAGACGTTCGACGATCCGGACGGAAACGGAAGGGCGCCCCGAACCGTGGGTTCGAGGCGCCCTTCCGTAAGGAACAATCAGGCGGATTCTGCTCCAGCCAACGGCGGCATGACGACAACCTGACCGGCGAAGGACAAACCCGCACCGAAGGCGAGAAGCAATGCCTTGTCGCCCGGCTTGCACTGGCCGTCGCGCAGCATCTGCTCCATGGCGAGCGGGATCGAGGCCGCGGACGTGTTGCCCGTCTCGGCGATGTCGTTGGAGACGGGGAAGCCCTCGGGCAGCTTCATGCTGCGAGCGATGACCTCGTTGATGCGCTGGTTTGCCTGGTGCGGCACAAAAGCGTCGATGTCCTCGATACCCAGCCCCGACTTCTCCAGGGTGCGAGTGGCGACCTTGCCCATCTCGAAGGCAGCCCAGCGGAACACCGCGGTGCCGGCCATCTTGATCCACGGCCGAGGTCCGGTCGGGTTCTTGGTGTAGTCGAGCCAGCTGGGCTCCTGAACGATGGCGTCGGACTGGCTGCCGTCCGAACCCCACTCGACCGGGCCGATTCCGACGGTGTCGCTCGGGCCGACGACAACTGCGCCTGCGCCGTCACCGAAGATGAAGCGAACGCTGCGATCGGTGGGCTCGGTGGCCTCGCTCATCAACTCGACGCCGACGACGAGTACGTGATCAACCGTGCCACCGCGAACGAGATCGCTGGCCACTGCAAGAGCGGTACAGAAACCGGCGCAGCCTGCCGCGACGTCGAATGCAGCCGGACCCTTGATGCCGAGCTCGTGGGCGACGATGGACGCAGCCTGGGGAGTCTGCAGGTCCCACGTCGACGTCGCGATGATCACGGCACCGATCTGCTCGGGTGCAATGCCGCTGACGTCCAGTGCTTTACGGGCCGCGCTGATCGACATCGCGAGGATGCCTTCACCTTCGCCGGAGAACCGGCGCGACTTGATACCCGATCGCGTCTGGATCCACTCGTCGGTGGAATCGATCAGCTCGCAGATCTCGTCGTTGGTCACGACTCGCTCCGGGCGGTGAACGCCGAGCCCGAGAAGGACGGACTGCCGACCTCCGGCCACACTGGCAATCGGCTTACCCATTGATCGATCTCCTCGTTGGTTTCTGGTGATGACGCGCATTCGACATCACACGTTACGTACAGGACATAAGCCCCTGCCTCTCAGGTCACCGTTCGATCACGGCAACAACATGAGGCTGGCTCACATTACGCTTCGGTCAGGTATGTAGTCCAGATCCACGATCAGGCGCGTAAATGAGCTAGAACTGCCAAAACACGACGATGCCCGCTTTCGGAAGCCGACAGGCCGAGTTTTGCGAAGATATTTCCTATGTGCTTGCTCACAGCAGTGTCGCTGACGACCAGTTTCCTGGCGATTTCCTGATTTCCCAGCCCCTCCGCCATCAGTCCGAGAACCTCGGACTCGCGTGGCGTCAGCGATCTGATCGGATCGTCGGCGCGTCGACGGCTCATCAGTTGGGATACGACCTCGGGATCCATCACGGTTCCGCCGTCGACGACCCGGTTCAATGCGTCGACGAACTCGGCTACCTTGCCGACCCGTTCCTTGAGCAGGTACCCGACCCCGCCGGCGCCTCCTGCCAACAATTCACCGGCGTAGCGATCCTCGACGTAAGCGGAAAGGACCAGGACGGGAAAGCCCGGGCGAAGCTTGCGCACCTCGATCGCCGCTCGAAGTCCCTCGTTGGTGAAAGTAGGAGGCATCCGGACGTCGAGCACCGCGGCGTCGGGGGTTGTCTCCTCGAACACCGTGAGGAACTGTGCGGCGTCGGAGACGGCAGACACCTCGAAGCCCTCTCCACGGAGCAGCAGGGCCAGCCCCTCTCGCAGGAGAGCGTCGTCCTCGGCGATCAGAATCCGCACGGTAGTTCCACCCTCATCGTTGTCGGTCCACCCTCCGGGCTCTCCAATACTGCGGTTCCTTCGAAAGCCTCGACCCGGCGTCGAATACCCGCCACGCCGCCGCCCGGGCGTTCGTTCGCGCCGCCGTGACCGTCGTCGATCACGTCGATGAGCATCGTCTCACCCGACGAGTCGTCCGACGTCTCCGTCCGTGCCGTGACGGTGACCCTGCGGGCTCCGCTGTGTTTTGCGACGTTGGTCAAGGCCTCGGCGACGACGAAGTACGCAGCAGCCTCGACGGCAGCCGGGGCACGGCGGAGCTCGTCGATCTCGAGTACGCAGGGCACGGCGGAGCGCCCGGCGAGCGCCGAGATCGCGCCCTCCAGACCCAACTCGTCGAGGATCGGCGGGTAGATGTCGTGCACCAACGTCCGGAGTTCGCTCAACGCCTCGGTGGCCGCATCCTGGGCCCGATGCAGTTGTGGCAGAGCCTGGTCCGGGTTGATCTGCAACGACCGCTCGGCCATCCCCAACATCATCACCACCGCGACCAGACGGTTCTGCGCTCCGTCGTGCAGATCCCGCTCGATGCGCTTGAGTTCGGCCGAATGCGCGTCGAGCGCCGCAGCGCGGCTGGCCGTCAGGGCGGTGACGCGCTTCGAGAGGTCCGAACGCGTATCCGGCGCAAGCAAAGTCGTGGTCGACCAGCTGATCCATTTCGCCATCGCGGGGATCAACCACCACGCGATCAGGAAGTACAGGATGCCGATCAACGGCATTCCGGCAGCGCCCAGCCACGACGTCACGGGGTACGGGTTGTTGACGGGTTCGCCCGCGGGCATCTGCTGCCAGTACAGCGGGACGGCAATCGCATTGAGCGCACCGAGTGGCAGAGCAATGGTCAGCATCGCCGCGAGGAAAGCACCCAGACCATGAATCGACAACCAGGCCGCGTCGCGCCTCGTCGACTGATCGGTGAGGAACCGGCTCCAGTCCCCGAATGTCGGATTGCTGGGCATCGGTGGGTATCGCTGCAGAACAGGGCGTCCGGTGTACGCAGCGGTGCGTTTGCGAGCCAGGCCGGCCCACCACCGGAGCACTCGCACGTACGACGGCAACAGCAACCAGCCGACGATCAGAATCGAGAGCGACAACAGAATGAGACCGACCATCAGCAAGAACAGGGAAACCACAGCTGCCGCGCCCTCGACGAGCACGTACACCGCAGCCCTGGTTCTCTTCTTCACTGCCCCAGCATGCCGCACCACACCGCACGATCCACTACAGCTGGCTACACCATTATTTCGGGACTCTGCTGGATGTCGACGAATGGCGAATCTCCATAGCGTTCTTCCCATGAAGAATCGACACTCGGTCCTCGCCCCGCCGGCTCCTGGTGCCACGGGAGCTCGAACATCTGCCGTGCGACTCGAAGGGGTCAGCAAGGTCTACGGCAACGGCCGCGGCGCCGTGACCGCCCTCGACAACATCAGCCTCACTCTGCCGCGCAGCACCTTCACCGCCGTGATGGGCCCGTCCGGATCAGGTAAGAGCACTTTCCTGCACTGCGCCGCGGGCCTCGACCGACCGAGCAGCGGATCGGTGTGGCTGGGCGATACCGAGATTTCACAGCTGAAGCCGAAGGCCCGCAGCATCTTCCGTCGCGATCACATCGGTTTCGTCTTCCAGGCCTACAACCTGCTCGGCGCTCTCGACGTCGAGCAGAACGTCACGCTCCCCCTACTCCTCGCCGGGCGACGAGCCGACAAGCAGTACCTGACCTTCGTCCTGGAATCCGTCGGACTCGGATCACACCGAAAGCGCAAACCCTCCGAACTGTCCGGCGGTCAGCAGCAACGCGTCGCCATCGCGCGCGCCCTCGTCACTCACCCCGACGCACTCTTTGCCGACGAACCGACCGGCGCCCTCGACTCCCGCAGCGCCAAGCAGGTTCTGGAGTTGTTGCGCCGGACGGCTGCCGAGTTCGATCAGACCATCGTCATGGTCACGCACGACCCGGTGGCCGCGTCGTACGCCGATCGTGTGCTGTTCCTCGCCGACGGGAAACTTGTCGGGCACATCGACCGCCCGACCCCGCAGCAGATCGCCGAGCGCATGACACACCTCGGGGACTGGTGATGATGAAAGCGCACACCTTTGCGCACCTGAAAGCGCATCGTTCCGGTTTCGTCGCCGTGTTCGTCTCCGTATTCTGCGCAGCGCTCCTCACCTGCGGTCTGGGTGTGCTGCTGGAATCGGGAGTGCGAGGCGGTGTCTCACCACATCTCTACGCCGGTGCCGACGCCATCGTGAGTGCACCACAGGCGCTCGAGGTCAAGGAAGACGCCGATCAGCCCTTTGCCGAGCGAGTTCCCCTCGCCGGCGATACGGTCCGCAAGCTCGACGCACTCGATGTCACCGTGGTTCCCGACATCTCCGTCCCCGTCAGCACCGCCGAGGGCGTCGTACTCGACGCACATCCTTGGAACACAGCACAATTGGCGCCGTACTCGCTCACCGAGGGGCGCGCTCCGCAGAGCCGCGACGAGGTAGTCTCGACCACGGGCGCCGCGCTCGGCGAGCGAATCACGCTGGCTCACGGCGCGGTAACGGACGAGTACACCGTCGTCGGCACAGCTGATTCGGCTTCGGTGCCGTCACCCGACCGTCCGGCACTCGTCTTCCTCGACGACGCAGAGGCCGAACGGTTGTGGCCGCACCAGAACGCTGTCACCGCAGTCGGATTGATCGCTCCCGAAGGCGTGGATGCTGCCGCTCTCGCCCGCGATGCACTCGCCGGAACCGGTGCGGAGGTCTCGACCGGCACTGCACGCGGAGGCATCGAATTCCTCGACGCCGGTGCTGCGCGGACGCAGTTGATCGTGCTCTGCGCGTCGTTTGCCGGTCTCGCGTTGATGGTCAGTATGTTCGTCGTTTCCAGCACGCTGTCGCTCTCGATCAACGCCAGGCGCCGAGAGTTCGCTCTGTTGCGGGCAATCGGGGCCACCACGCGGCAAGTGCACGTCATGATCGGACGTGAAGTGCTGCTCGTTGCTGCTGCGGCGGCAGCTCTCGGCGCGGTGCCCGGATACCTGCTCGCCCGAGTACTGGGCGCGCAGTTCGCCGACGCCGGGGTCATGCCCACCGATTTCGCGCTGGCCTACAGCCCGCTTCCGGCGATCGCAGCTTTCCTGATCTGCGTACTCACTGCCCGCGCGGCAGCGGCGATCGCGGCACGACGACCGGCGAAGCTCGACCCCGTCGAAGCGCTTCGCGAATCCGAAAGCGGCCCGGCGAAACTGAGCCGCGGACGCATCGTCACCGGGCTGATCTTCGGCGCCGCCGGCCTCAGCGCCTGCGTCCTCCCTGCTTTCCTGCCCGGCAGCGTGGCGGCCGCTGGAGCCGGTTCGAGCGCACTGTTGTTGATCTTCTCGGTCGCGCTGCTCGGCCCCTTGTTGGTGCGCGGCATCATCAAGGTGATCGGCGGTCCGCTGCGCCGCAGTGGGTCGGCGTCCAAAGTTCTCGCTGCCGCCAACGCCGAATCCAATTCGAGACGGCTCTCGTCGGCGGTTGTTCCGTTGGCTCTCGCAATCGCACTGGGCTCGGTGCAGTTCTTCAGCCAGAGCACCGTCGCCGCCGAGGCGACCAACCAGTCGATCAAGGGCGTCACCGCCGACCTGATCGTCGGCGCACCAGCCGGTATCGCTCCCTCGCTCCTCGAGTCGATCGCATCGGTGCCCGGAGTGAGTGCGGCAAACCCGGTGGTCCGCAGTCAAGTCCTCCCGGTACCCAGCGGAGAGGAAGGCGGCTCAGCCGACAGCGCGATCGCGGCCCAGGGCATCGACGCCGCCAGCGCCGACGCGACCCTCGATCTCGCGGTGACCGAGGGCGACCTCAGCGCTCTGACCGGCGATACCGTTGCCGTGAGCGAAGACGGCGCCTTCACACTCGGAGCCAAGGTAGGCCAGCGCGTCGACCTCTATCTGGGTGACGGAACACTGGTACATCCCATGGTCGTCGCAAAATATGGTCGCGGCCTCGGATTCGGGGACGTGACCATGCCGATCGAGACTTTGCGTCAGCACTCCACCGACGCTCTGATCGACACCGTTCTGGTTGCTGCCGAACCCGGACGGTCGGCCGAAGTCCAGCAGTCGTTGCGCTCGTTCCCCTCGATCGCCGCGATGAACCAGGACCAGTTCGGGGCCGCAGGCGAAGATCAGCGTCGCATGCAGTCGTGGGTCAGCATCCTCGCCGTCCTCGTCCTGCTCGGCTATCTCGCAGTCGCAGTCGTGAACACCCTGGTCGCCGCCACTGCCGAGCGTTCCCGCGAGTTCGCGCTCCTTCAACTGGTGGGCTCGCGGACGAGGCAGGTCCGAGCAATGATGCGCATCGAGTCGTTGATGGTGGTGGGAATCGCCGTCGTGGTCGGATCACTGATCGCCCTGCCGCCTCTGATGGGCATTGCCGTAGCGGTGTCCGGGCAGCCGATCCCGGCGATTTCACCGGCGATCTACGGTTCCATCGTCGCGGTGACCGCTGTTCTGGGATTTGTCTCCATCGCGATCCCGACGCGCGCCGCTCTACGCAAGAACCCGATGGACGGAGTGCGTAACCACTGAGTGGCACTACCGTCGTCATCTATGGATGCGGCGGCCTGGGACAAGAAGTACGAAGAAACCGAGCTCGTCTGGGGCGCTCCTCCCAACGAACTGCTGGTGGAATACGCGACGGCCCTCCCCCACGGCCAGGCACTGGACCTGGCGTGCGGCGAGGGCCGTAACGCGTTGTGGCTCGCGACCCGCGGTTGGGAGGTCACCGGCATCGACTACTCGGCCGTCGCGATCGAGAAAGCCCGCACGATCGCGGCCCGCTCACCCCGATCGGTTCTCGACCGGCTCGACTACCGATGCGGCGACGTCACCGTCGCGGATTACGCCTCGAGGAACGAGCAGGGATACGACTTGGCCCTGCTTCTTTACCTTCATCTGCCCGCACCACAACGCACCCTGGTTGTGAACCGTGCCATAAATTCTCTGAAACCTGACGGAATCCTCATGATTTTGGGTCACGACCGAAGCAACATCGACTACGGCGTCGGCGGGCCACAAGATCCCGAAATCCTTTACACACCAGAAGAATTGATGCAGGAGTTCCGCGGAAAGCTCGAGTTCGAGATCGCCGGAAATCCCCACAGGCACACCGAAACGGGAATCGCGGTCGACGCGCTTGTCATCGGACGCAAATCCGGTGTTGGCAATGCAAAGAACGGCTAGTAACATGTATTAAGTTACCGACGAGTAATAAACTTCGGGCGGTACTAGGAGTGCTGGACCGCACCACCTCACTGGGAGAAGCAGAAGACATGGGCCATTACAAGAGCAACGTTCGGGACCTGGAGTTCAACCTCTTCGAGGTTCTCGGACTGGAGAAGCCACTGAGCGAAGGCGCTTGGGGCGACCTGGATGCCGACACTGTCCGCAACATGCTGGCAGAGGTCGCACGCCTGGCCGAGGGACCGCTTGGCGAATCTTTCGCCGATGCGGACCGCAACCCCCCTGTCTTCGATCCCGAGACGCACACCGTTGCACTTCCGGAATCCTTCAAGAAGTCGTTCAAGGCTCTGTGGGACGCCGAGTGGTACCGCATGGGATTGAGCGAAGAGGTCGGCGGCGTGCCGGTTCCCCGCTCCGTCGTGTGGGCCATCGGTGAGCTGATCCTGGGCGCACAGCCTGCAGCGCACATGTACCAGGCCGGACCCGCCTTCGCGGACGTGCTGTTCAACAACGGCACCGAAGAGCAGAAGAAGTGGGCAGCCACCATCGTCGAACGCGGATGGGGCGCCACGATGGTCCTCACCGAGCCCGACGCCGGCTCCGACGTCGGTGCCGGACGCACCAAGGCGATCAAGCAGGACGACGGCTCCTGGCACATCGAGGGCGTCAAGCGCTTCATCACCTCGGCCGACTCGGACGACCTGTTCGAGAACATCTTCCACCTCGTTCTCGCTCGCCCCGAAGGCGCCGGACCGGGCACCAAGGGCCTGAGCCTGTTCTTCGTCCCGAAGACGCACTTCAACTTCGAGACCGAAGAGTTCGGCGAGCGTAACGGTGTCTTCGTCACCAACGTCGAGCACAAGATGGGCCTGAAGGTCTCCGCCACGTGTGAGGTCACCTTCGGCGGCCACGGCATCCCCGCACAGGGCTGGCTGGTCGGCGAGGTCCACAACGGCATCGCCCAGATGTTCGACGTCATCGAGCACGCTCGAATGATGGTCGGCACCAAGGCAATCGCCACCCTCTCCACCGGTTACCTCAACGCTCTCGATTACGCCAAGCAGCGCGTGCAGGGCGCAGACCTGACCCAGATGACCAACAAGGCAGCACCGCGCGTGACCATCACGCACCACCCCGACGTGCGTCGTAGCCTGGCAATGCAGAAGGCATACGCCGAAGGCCTGCGCGCGGTGTACCTCTACACCGCAGCTCACCAGGACGAGGTTGTCGCCCAGCTCGTCTCGGGCGCAGACAAGGACACCGCGTTCCGCGTCAACGACCTGCTGCTCCCGATCGTCAAGGGCGTCGGCTCCGAGCGTGCGTACCAGTACCTGACGGACAGCCTGCAGACCCTCGGTGGCTCCGGCTTCCTGCAGGACTACCCGATCGAGCAGTACATCCGCGACTCCAAGATCGACTCGCTGTACGAAGGCACGACGGCCATCCAGGCTCAGGACTTCTTCTTCCGCAAGATCGCTCGTGACCGCGGCGTCGCGCTCGCTCACGTTGCCGGACAGATCAAGACCTTCATCGACAGCGAAGCCGGCAACGGTCGTCTGAAGGCGGAGCGCGCACTGCTCGCCACCGCACTCGAAGACGTCCAGGCCATGGCCGCCACGCTCACCGGCTTCCTCATGGGAGCTCAGGAGCAGCCCACCGAGCTGTACAAGGTCGGCCTCGGCTCCGTCCGCTTCCTGATGTCCGTCGGCGACCTGCTCATCGGCTGGCAGCTGCTCCGCCAGTCCGAGATCGCTCTCGCAGCACTCGACAACGGCGCTTCCGACAAGGACAAGGGCTTCTACGAGGGCAAGGTCGCCATCGCTTCCTTCTTCGCCAAGAACGTCCTGCCCGAGCTCACCGCTTCACGCGAGATCATCGCGAACACCGAGAACGACATCATGGAGATCGACGAAGCAGCATTCTGATTCGTTCCTGATTCATGAAAAGTGCCGGTCCCGAGAACGTTTCGGGGCCGGCATTTTCATGCTCAGCAGTCCATGGAATCCGAGGTCATCTGCGCTCGACGGTCGGACAACTGATCTGTGCGGACAGTACGGACGTCGTCGGTTGTTCGCCGGGCCGTGCCGCCCTTCCCACCAGGGAAAGCGCCACGCGCCTGCGGTCCGGAGAACTGACGATTTCGATGGACTTGTCGTCACCGCCCCCGAAGGACACGAACTGTCCGCTCTGATCCGAGAACTTCATGATCGCCGACCCGTGCTGACCTGGTTCCGGTTTTTCGTTCACGTAGACCTGCAACTGGAAATCACGTCCCGGATACTCGCCGCCGCCGTCGTACTCGTAAAAGGAACTGGTGTGCACCTCGTAGGCCCACTGGCGGTGACCGGCGGGCAGCGAATCCGCCCAGTTGTGCTCGAAACACGTGACGGATCCGGGCAGCGAGACATTGGCTGCGCCGCTCCACCCACCGGACAGGGTGATGGCTCCGTACGGCGCTGCTTCGGACTCGTGCCGATCGGAAGGCAAGGGCGGAACGGTCACGGGTCCGACATTGCGACCGGTGAACTCGAAAAGCCTCTCGCTCGACACGAACGGGGGCGACTCGCGCTCGCCGGCACAGGAGACAACCGACAGGGTGGCCATGACCAGTAACGCACACATACCGCGTCTACGAACCGGCACCTCGACTCCCCCGTTCCGTTTCCAACAGAATACATACCGTTCGGTCTTCAAGTTGTCGAACGTGTCCGACACATCCCATTCATGGGACCGCTCGCCCGCTACCGATGTGATTGGGTGAGCACGAACGTCCACTGAACCAGCACTCGGTTCTTTCGCAGGCCGAGTAGATCAACAGACAGGTGATCATCGTGGTCGCACCAGAGCACGCACAACCCGATTACGCCCCTGACCTGGCATTGACCGCCACGGACTTGGCGCTCGACGGCCCATGGGGGCCGGTGTTCGGACCCGTCAATCTCGAGATTCGTGCGGGCGGTGTGACCATCCTCGAAGGCTCGGCCGGTTCAGGACGTACGTCCTTACTTCTGACACTCAGCGGACGAATGAAAGCCAGTTCCGGCTCACTGACCGTCTTCGGTCGAACGCGTCCCCGCGAGATCTTCGAGATCGCCGGGGTCGCCGGGTTCGAGGACATCGACGAGCTTGCCGAATCCGTCACCGTCCGCGATCTGATCACCGAACAAATTCGCTGGGATGCGCCCTGGTACAAGCTCATCGGACGCGCCGGAGACCGCGAACTCGAAGCGGTGTGCGCTCCCGTCTTCGGCGATCATCCGTTACCTGCGCTCGGCCGGTACGTCAGCGATCTCGGGGAACTCGAGGCGATCCTGCTGCGTATCGCCGTCGCGAACACGAAAAAGCCGGCCCTGCTTGTCGTCGACGATCTCGAACAGGTGCGGCGCGACTCCGAACGCGCATACCTCGTCGAGCGACTCGTCGAGATGGGGAGCTACCAGACCATCATCGCGTCGACCGTCAACCCGCTGCCAGACGGATCACCCATCGATGCCGTCACCCTGCTCCAAGAAGTCACCAATCCCGACCAAGAAGGGGCGAGGTAACCGCGATGCTCGCTGGAATGTCTCTCGGAACCGAACTCAAGCGGTTCTCCCGCGGCGCGATGCCCAGGATCGCACTCGTCACCATCATCTTGATGCCACTGCTGTACGGCGCGATGTACCTGTGGGCATTCTGGAATCCGTTCGGTGAGGTCAACAAGGTCCCCGTCGCGCTGGTCAATACCGACCGCGGCGCGATGGTGCAGGGTCAGGAGCTCAACGCGGGCGACGAGGTAAGCCAAGCGCTGCTCGATTCCGGTGAGCTCGATCTCCACCTGGTCTCGCAGCAGGAAGCCGCTCAGGGAGTCTCGGACGGCACGTACTACTTCTCTCTCACATTGCCTGAGAATTTCAGCGAGGCCGTCGCCTCCCCGACGACCAAGGACCCCCACAAAGCTCAGTTGCAGTTCACCTTCAACGACGTCAACAACTACCTCGGCACCATCATCGGCCAAAACGCCGCCCAGCAGGTCCTCAGTCAGGTCAGCGACAAGATCGGCGCGCAGTCCGTCGAAACAGTTCTGGTCGGATTGACCGATGCGGGTGCTGGTTTGAAGCAGGCCGCCGACGGAGCGCTCCAGCTCTCGGCCGGAGTGAACACTGCCAACGCCGGAGCCGGCGAATTGGCGTCGGGCTCGAAAACTCTGGCCGACAACATGGTTACCGCACGTGACGGTGCAGCCACTCTTGCCGGCGGTACAGCGCAACTCTCGACCGGTATCAACACCGCCACGGACGGCGTCCTCGCACTGACCGACGGTCTGGGGCAGCTCGATCTCGGAGCCGTCCAACTTGGCGACGGCGCAAGCCAACTCAGTGGTGGCGTCACCCAGGTCGTCGACCAACTGAGTGTCCTCGGGAACACACAAGCAGACGTCGCACAGCTGGTCGGGCAGGCAGTGGCCAGCCTTCGACTGAACCCGGATCCCGTCAGCCAACAGATCGCCAATGCCCTCGAGCCTGCCCAGGACATGCTGCGCACTCAGGGTTTCGGTGAAGCGACCATGGGCCAACTGGGCGAACTCAAGAGCGGTGCACAACAACTCGCCTACCAACTCGACGATCCGTCGAGCACCTTCCGAGCCGGGCTCAGCGCCGCGGCCAACGGCGGTGGTGAACTCCGCAACGGCCTGGTACAGCTGCGTGACGGCGGTCAGCAAGTCAACGACGGCGCTCAAACCCTCAGTAGTGGACTGGTTCAACTCACCGACGGAAGCGTTCAACTCTCCGATGGTGCAGCCAAACTCGCAGACGGCACCGAGCAACTCCGTGCCGGGTCTGCCGAACTCGCGACCAAACTCACCGAGGGCGCCGGTCAGGTCCCCAGTTGGAGCGATCAGCAGCGAACCGCAACCGCTCAAACCCTCTCCAGCCCGGTCGAACTACAGGAGACGTACGAGAACCGGGCAAGCACGTTCGGAACCGGTTTTGCTCCGTTCTTCCTGCCTCTCGCGCTGTTCGTGGGCGGCATCATCACCTGGATGCTGCTCAAGCCGCTCCAGAACCGGCCCATCGCAAACGGACTCGGCGCGCTGCGAGTGGTCCTCGCCTCGTACTGGCCGGCATTGCTCATCGGCATCTGCCAGGTGATCGTGATGTACCTGGTCGTGCACTTCGCCGTCGGCCTGCACCCCACACACGCCCTCGGCACCGTCGGATTCCTGATGCTCATCACTGCCACGTACATGGCGTTGATCCAGGCATTCAACGCCATCTTCGGAGTCTCCGTCGGACGCGTCATCACCCTGGCGTTCCTGATGCTGCAACTGGTTTCGGCCGGCGGCATCTATCCCGTCGAAACCACCGCGAAACCGTTCCAGATCATCCACCCCTTCGACCCGATGACCTACGCGGTGAACGGGCTACGACAACTCACCGTCGGCGGTATCGACTCGAGACTGTGGGTCTCGATCGCCGTCCTCGGCGGCCTTCTCGTCGCCTCACTCGGCGCCAGTTCACTTGCTGCACGCCGAAATCGGCAATGGACCATGGACAGGCTGCATCCGCCGATCGAAGTCTAGGTCAGGGTCTCCGGCCAAGGCTCCACGGTCAGCGCAGGCCATTCCCTGCGCCACCGTGCCGCCTTGGCCTCGTAAACCTCTCTCGGCGCCAGCACCGGGAGGGGCGGACGATCATGTTTTGAAGCTGCCTCGCACGTGATGCAGACCCTGCCAGGAACCTTTACGACAGGGTCTGCATTCGGCTATCTCAGATATCGTCGGAGCTGCCGATCAGCTCACGTCGAATATTCTATTTCGCGCTCATCGATCGAGGCTTGCCCACCCGCCGCCTTCCATTGATGCGGTCCACAACCCGACCAACGTCAGCCCGTAAAACGCTAGCGTGTTCTTGACACTTCCGGTCCAGAAATCAGACGACATGAGTTCACCCTTCTTTACGAGAGTCCGACAAGGAATTGTTGAAGCGGAAACCTAAGGGCGTAGAACGTCATGGTTGCAAGTTCAGCCAGGTCCGTGCTCATTGCGTTGAGCGACATCTAGTTTCTCCTCAGATTGAACAGGGTCACCGGGGGTAACCGAATGACAGTTGGAGCGGGATATCCATCAGATATGTAAATAACATCGGAAGCATCTGTTCTACGGTCTGCCCCAGCGACGCGGTACCTTGCTGCACGGATCCCATCAGCCCTCTCCTCCACTCGCGGACATGTCGAGCGAGATGGCGTTCAATCCATCAAGCCCGTCGCCTAACGATGTTGCAAAGGACGGGATAAATGCCCGCAGGAGGGCCATGAACTGACCTAACATTTGTTACTCCGTTTCCAGTAGGTAATTGCTCTGACTGTGGCGCGGGGCCAGGTCGGTTTATCCGGCACAACAGTGGTTGCCAAGCGAGGTTTTGGGGAAGCCCGCAACTCCTCGTGGTGCCGACAACTGTACCCAAAATTTGCAAATTAGGAACTCGTTCTAGGAATTTTTCTTGCCATAGATGGAATTCATTTAGTTAGCACTAAAGTCCTAGTACTATAGTTCGGTTCATTAAATCTTTAGGACTAGAAATTTTGCACCGAAAGCGAGATGGAACCGCTTGCAGGATCAGAAAGCCACCCGAATCACGGATTCAGGTCGCGCAGCCAACTTCCCGATCACGGCTTCACGAACACTATTCAGTGGCACAAGAATTGATTGCGAGCCAACCTTACGGCGATTGCCCATAAGCCATGACTTCGAGACGATACCGATGCCGTCCAATCCGTGCCGGACGACCGAATTACATCGAGCAGGCTGCGAGACAAAGCCGCAGAGACAGGCCTGCATTCGTCACAGCCGAAGCAGCATTCGCCATCTCCCTGGCGACACCCGCGCCCATTGTCACAATTGCCGAAACACACACCCGAACTCGCAACACGGCGTCATACGGCGAACGGGTTGGAGCACGGAGACCCGCACTCCAACCCGTCCAGGTTCTTACGATCAACCTTGCAGCCGATCGACTTACTGGTAGTAGAAGTTCACCTTCGAGGCCCTATCCGAAAAGATGAACGCATTGCCATGGAGGAGGAACTCCCCTGCATCGATGACGGCGTCCGCCCCGCCGCCCGACCACTGCCCTGTGCGAGTTGTTGTGCCGTCCAACACGGTCGGAGTGTCGGTGGACATCCTGACCTCACCACCGCTCGTCACGGTGCTAGCCATCGCCGAGTCACCCTGCATGCACCATCCACCCGCGGCATTCGTTGTGGCGGTGAAGGTCGTGATCGGAGTCGTGCTGGAGGATGAGCTGTATAGCTTGCCAGTGACCTGGGCGCCCACTACCGCTTTGGCACCAGAAGGCACGCCCGCCACGTGGGCGTCCGGGCCGACGTAGAAATTGCCACATACCTGATACGCAGAGGATGCGGAAAGAGTTACGGCGGAGCCAGCAGCGCCGACGGTGGCAGCGGATGCAATACCGGTTCCGGCGAGCACCATCGCACCGGCTGCGGTACCGAGCAGGACACCTCTGACGGAATTCTTGGCAGTCAACTTCACGAGTTCTTCCTTCGGTTGAATTGATAGACCCCAGGCGTTCAATTCATAGGCGAGAGCGCGGAGTCCTTAACGCTCCAACCCGATCTGTTCTGACCATCTCTTATCACCAACCGACCTGCTATCTTCGGGGCTATCGCCAACTTCGCATTTATGGCCCTGCTCGCAGGGCTACAGCTTTCCCTAAAAGGGAATGCCCTGGTGAGAGCTCGCATTGAACAGGACCCGAAGCTCTGGTGACGTGAGTCACTGTACTCACATTTCGTCCATCCGGGAACAGGTTCTAGAAATTTTTCGTCCAACCTCGATATTTTTCTCAATGAAATTTCGAGCATCGAATGCAAAGCGTTTAAACCGACAATCCAAATAGTCGAGAAGTTTGAAAAGCCACGACAGTCGTCGAGCAGAAAATATTCCGATATATCGCACGTTGCACGAAAAGTCACATAGACAAACCACACTTTCACCGTAGAATGTTCATTTGTTAGTGATGATTGCTATTCACATTGGAGAAACCTTATTAGCACTAAAGAATTAGACGTAAAGTATTAGAAACAATCCACCAAATATCGGAAGAGATTTTCACCATGAGGGGACCCAGACAATCATGGATGAACGTCGCAGCACACTGAAAGTTCGTGAAATTAGCGCAGACGATTCCGAAAGGCGCAAGGTCTTGCGGGGGTTCAACTACCAGAACTACAGCTGGATGCGTTGAATCCGGCCGGTTGTCTCCATGCACGGACGGACGAGACAGCAGGGTCGACACGGATCGGCCACAGTTCGTGGCCGTGGCGGACGCACTGCGACCAGGGAAGACACGCCTCTCACGCCGAAATCGGCAATGGACCATGGACAGGCTGCATCCGCCGATCGAAGTCTAGGTCAGGTTCTCCGGCCAAGGCTCCACGGTCAGCGCGGGCCATTCCCTGCGCCACCGTGCCGCCTTGGCCTCGTACACCTCTCTCGGCGCCAGTACCGGGTTGGGGCGGACGATCATGTCGAAAAGGTCGTCGTAGCCATGCGGGGCATACACGTCGACGGTGCCGTCTGATCCCTTGGTGATCCCGAAACAGCAAGTTGTGGAAGCGAAGTGGTCGATAGCGTCGCGGCAACTGGTGAACGGAACGCCGGGAATCCCGAAATGTTGCTCGTACCACAGGTGCACGCGGGCTTCGTTGCGTACTTCGACATCGGCATCGACATCGGCGAACAGTTCTGCCGCCGAACGAATCACACGGTCCTCCGCGTCGTAGCTCAGATCGCCGGCGTCGAAGTAGAAGAGGTCGTAGTCCTTGATTCCGGCGCCGAGGTCACGGCCGTCGATGTGATTCCAGACGGTTTGGAAGAGCCCACCCGCCGTCAGGTACCACTCCGGCAATCCCAGCTTCGGTGCCCGATCCACGATCGTTGCGACCACCGGATTGGCCAGGGCGATCTCGAGAAATCGTTCACGCATGCTCTTCAGCCTCTCATATGACAAGCAAACTTGACATCTAGTGACAAGTATTCTTTACTTTTTGCATGACTGGAAAGGCCGGCGACAACAACGTGCGGGAGCACCGACGCCTCGCCGGCCTCACCCAGGCGCAACTGGCCACGGCAGGTCAGGTGAGCAGACAGAGCATCGTCTCCGTCGAACGCGGCGACTATGCACCGAGTGTCTACCTGGCACTACGCCTGGCACTGGCACTGGGGACCACCGTCGAAGCGCTCTTTCCCCTACCCGAATCGGAACTCACCACAGAAATTCCAGAGGAGACGGCATGAGCACCATGATGAAGGCAATGCGGTTCGTCGGCGATCTGGACGACGACTTCTACAAGGACGAGCGTCAGCGCGACGTCTGGAACGAAGCCTCGGCGGTGGGACTCCAGAGTGTCTTCTGGGCAATATTCGTCAGCTCGGCGATTCTGCCCTGGGTCGCCGGCCGAACAGGGGCGTGGATCTCGCTCGCGCTGCTGATCGTTGCGTTGTTCGGCTCGTTGATCACGATCATCTATGCGAAGCGTCGCGACGTCGATGTGTACGTGTTGTCCACCTACGGCCGTCCTCGCGTGGTGATCAGCATCGCGCTCTACCTCGTGGCCGCTGTCGGAATCATGGCCCGTCTCGAATTCGATTCGTACGAAGAATCGTCAACCTGGGTCGGCGCGCTGGTAGGCGCCATCATCGGCGGTGGCGTCGCAATCGCAATCGTCAAACTTCACCAGCAGCGCGCCAAGCGACGCGAAGCGGCCGAAGAACTTCTCTGAATTCCGGAAGTCTGCCCAGCACAACGGAATCCATAGAGTTGGTAAAATCGTGCCAGGTCAACCGATCGCGAGTAACGTCGAAACGGTGAGCACTCGCCTCGGATACCAGATGCCCAACTTCAGCTACGGCGGTCCGGTCAAGGACCTCTTCCCCACCGTCATAGCGCAGGCCCGCGAAGCCGAAGCCGCAGGCTTCGACACTGCATTCGTGATGGATCACTTCTACCAACTCCCCGGAATCGGAGCGCCGGACGCCCCGATGCTCGAGGCCTACTCGGCGCTCTCCGCGCTGGCGACGGCCACCGAGACCATCCAGTTGTCTGCACTGGTCACGGGAAACACCTACCGCAATCCGCCCATGCTCGCCAAGACCGTCACCACCCTCGACGTGGTGAGCGGCGGTCGGGCCATCCTGGGCATCGGCGCCGGCTGGTTCGAACTCGAACACAATTCGTTCGGATACGAGTTCGGAACGTTCACCGAGCGCTTCCAGAAACTCGACGAAGCACTGCAGATCATCGCGCCGATGCTCCGCGGTGATCGCCCCACCTTCGACGGCAAGTGGTACCACGTCGAGGACGCCATCAACGAGCCTCGCGTCCGCGACGACCTACCGATCCTGCTCGGCGGTGGCGGTGAGAAGAAAACGTTCGGCCTCGCCGCTCGCTTCGCGGATCACCTCAACATCATCTGCGACCCGTCGGAACTGCCCCGCAAGATGGAAGCACTTGCGGCACGCTGCGACGAAGCCGGTCGCGATCCCGCAACCCTCGAAACCAGCTTCCTGACGTTCATGATGATCGACGAGGACGGCGACAAGGCTCGCGCGCATCAGCGAACATTTCTCGCGGAGCGTGGCCTCGACATCACCACCGCGCCGGAAGACGTGGTCGCCAAGGCCACCGAACGCCATTTCGTCGGCAGCCCGGACGACGTAGCCGAGCAGGTCCAGACGCGCATCCTCGACCACGGCATCGACGGCGTCGTGATCAACCTGATCACGAACGGCGAAGAGCCAGGCATCGTCGACCTCGCGGGCCGCACCCTCGCCCCACTCGTCGGCAAGTAGTTCCCTACTCGCACTTCACGATCGGCACCGGGTCGTACTTGACGGTCCGGGTGTTCGAGGAAATCTCGGCGCCACTCGCGTGGTCGGTGATCACGCGAGTGTCGCTGACCGTGAACCCGGGCGCACCGCTCGAAGCCACACAGCCAGGCCCCTCCGGCAAGGTCACGGTGTTCGGCGACGTCGGCGACGTCCGCGGGCCGGTCGTCGACGTGACATCGACAGTTTTGGTTCCCCAGATCCGAACGGTGATGTTCGACGACGTCGCAATCGTCTCGATCATCACGCCGGTCTTCGCCGGATTACGGAACTGCAGGTCGATCGCACCATCGAAGATGGTCGCCTCACGAGCCTCGGGGTACCGCGAGATGTAGTAACTGTGCTCGGTGTGCGCGACGTCCTCCATACCTGCGAAATACGTCGCGTTGTAGAGCGTCGTCGCGAGCTGGCTGATACCGCCGCCGACAGCCTTGTCCGGGCGACCGTTGTTGATGATCCCCGACTCGATGTATCCCTGCGCCGCACCGCGCGGGCCCGTGTACTCGTTGAGCGAGAACGTGTCACCGGGCTTGATCACGGCCCCGTCGATCTCCGACGCGGCCAGGCCGATGTTCACACCAGACGCGTATTCGAAACCACCGGTAGTGAATTCGCCGATCACCTCGTTGATGCCGAGGGCCTCCGCGGCTTCGGTGGTCAACGCCGGCGGGACCGGTCCGTACACGGCGGGCGTTGCCCGAGAAGCCGTGCTGCCCAACAGAACCGGAAGTTCCTTGACCGTGTCCGGCCAGTTGATCAGATCACCGACGACACCGGGCACAACCGACGGTTTGCCACCGGCGAAGGTGAACGACGCGTCCTTGGGTTGTACTTCCGTCGACGCCAACTGCGGAGTCAGAATCTTGATCGCAGCATCCGTGTTGTACTGCGGAGTCAGCCCACCCGAGCCGTCGGGTGTGAAGGTCAGAACCTCGCCGATCTGATCGACGCCGAGTGTCGCGACCTTGCCGTCACGGCCGTTGACCACTACGTCACCCGAGACAGCTGGAATAGCGATCTCCTGCAGCGCACGATCGACACCGGCCTGAGTGACCGTCACCGGAACCTCGTCGACCGGAAGATCGACGACGCCACCATCGGACCATTCAGCGGCGAAGGTCGAACCCGCCTGCTGCGTTTCGAGCGCCTGACCGGCAGCGGGCGAAACACCAGTCGCCTTCCCGTTCTCGAACACGACTGCACCTTCGACGGGCGCACGATCGCTGTTCGCCGCGAGCTGCGCCATCGACGCATCCAACGCACCCTGGTCGATTGCCGACACCACGGGCACCTCGCGGGAGCCGAAGAACGACGTGATGCGGGTGATCGGGTTGATGGGCTGAGCGTTCACGCCCGACAGCGTCGCCGACCAGTCGACGTCCACACCCGCAGACGCGGGAACGATCTCGGAGTCGACGCCGCCTGCATGTACCGCTACCGGTTCGACGAGCCTCGGGCCGAGTTGGGCGCGCAGCGTGGCTTCCGCGTCGGCGGGCGTGAGATCACCGATGTCCACCCCGGCGACCTGAGTGCCGCGTGGTGTCTTCCCGGACGAGGTGAAGATGTCCACTCCGTAGGCAATCGCTGCGACGGCAAAGATGGCGCCGACTGCTATCGCCGGTTTGACCCACTTGCGGGAAGACTGCGAAGCGGGCGCCACCGGTTGTTGCGGCGCCGGGGGTGCAACTACCTCTGGTTCTCGGACAACAGGCTCGTACTGCTGCTGGATGGGTTCGAGTTGCTGGGTGTCGTACTGCTGCACGAACTCGGGACGCGGCGGCTTCGGGGGAACCACCACTGCCGGGGGCTCGAACTGCTCTGTCTGCTCGTCGATGGCTTCTGTCGCCGGAGCCGAGTCGACCACTTCCGTCGGCGGTGCGTCCTCCGCTGGGACGACAGGGATGACGGTGGTGACCTCGTTTGCCGATTCGTCGACTGTCGCTTCCGTGGAATCGCTTGCTTCTTCGTCGACAGGCCTTGGTGCTTCGGCTGGTTCAGGTTCTACTGATTCAGCCTCGACAACAGCCTCAGTGTCCTCAGGGGCCTCGGGTTCCTCGACCGACTGGGGTTCCTCGACCGACTCGGTCTCTTCGACCGCCTGAGGTTCCTCGACCGACTCGAGTTCCTGTTCCGGGAGGGACGAGTCCTCGCTGTTCGTCTTCTCGACGGACGGACCCTCTTCGTCACTCACCTGTTGGCTCCTCGCTGCATCAACCGTCGCTGCGGCGCTCACCGACAACTCAATACAGGATATCCGGACATACGAGAGCCCCGCGCTGCTGCCAGGTCGGGGGTCAGGCAGCAACACGGGGCTGTCATGAATATCGGTAGCTATTCTGCAGCGTTACACGCCTGCGCGAAAAAGTTTGCAAAGAGTTCGGGGATCCGGCCACCCCTCGTGGCCGGATCCCCGATTACGCATCCCCTCGCGACGATCACTGCAGGTGAGCGCAGTTTTCAGTCGCATGGGGAGATTGTGGAGCGGTTACCGCTCGATGATCGCCGTGACACCCTGGCCACCGGCCGCACAGATCGAGATCAGGCCGCGGCCCGAACCCTTCTCCGCGAGCATCTTTGCGAGGGAAGCCACAATACGTCCGCCGGTTGCCGCGAACGGGTGACCTGCAGCCAAGGACGATCCGTTGACATTGAGCTTGCTTCGGTCGATCGATCCCAATGCGCCGTCGAGGCCGAGGCGTTCCTTGCAGTACTCGTCCGACTCGAAGGCCTGCAGGGTTGCCAGAACCACCGAAGCGAAGGCTTCGTGGATCTCGTAGTAATCGAAGTCCTGCAAGGTCAGACCGTTGCGGGCCAGCAAACGCGGGATCGCGTACGTGGGAGCCATGAGCAACCCGTCTTTGCCGTGGACGTAGTCGACGGCAGCGGTTTCGGAATCGACGAGGTGCGCCAGAACCGGAAGATTGCGCTCGGCTGCCCACTCGTCGGTGGAGAGGAGCACTGCAGAAGCGCCGTCGGTGAGCGGCGTCGAGTTGCCTGCCGTCATCGTCGCGTCGCCGAGCTTGGTACCGAAGACGGGCTTGAGCGTCGACAGCTTCTCGACGGTCGAACCGGGACGGAGGTTGTCGTCGCGGGTCAGGCCGAGGAACGGGGTGACGAGGTCGTCGAAGAAACCGCGGTCGTAGGCAGCTGCCATGTTCTTGTGGCTGGCAGCGGCAAGTTCGTCCTGGTCCTCGCGCTTGATGCCGAATTCCTTGGCGGTGATCGCAGCGTGGTCACCCATCGACTTGCCGGTGCGAGGCTCGCCGTTGCGCGGAATTTCCAGGCCGAGCATGCCCGCACGGACGTTGCCGAGCAGCTTGATGCGGTCGCCCGTGGACTTCGCGCGATTGAGGGAGAGCAGGAACTCGCGCGCCTGATCGTTGACGCCGATCGGGGCGTCGGACGTGGTGTCCGTGCCGCCGCCGATGCCCGAATCGATGCGGCCGGCCGAAATGGCGTCGCCGACGGCGATGATCGACTGCAGTCCCGTGCCACACGCCTGCTGAAGGTCGTACGCCGACGTGTACGGGCTCAGCGCGCTGCCGAGAACGGACTCGCGAATGAGATTGAAATCACGGCTGTGCTTGAGCACCGCACCGCCGACGACCATGCCGAGCTTCTCGCCCTGCAGATTGAATCGGCTCACCAGACCGTCGAGCGTCGCAGTGAACATGTCCTGGTTGGACGCCTGTGCGTACGCCTTGTCCGAGCGTGCGAACGGAATGCGATTTCCGCCGACGATCGCAACCGGACGGCGCTGACCTGCAGAATTTGCAGCGGCTGCGGCCGGTGCAGTGCGCGGTGCGGCGGGCTTTGCATTTGAACGGGCTTTGCTTGTCACTTGCGTCTCCAAGGATGGTGCGATTACCTGTTGAAGACTATTCTTACTCAGTAGTAAGTTACTTGTCTATCGCCGCATTCTTTCGATTGCCCGGTGAGAGACAACCCGAAACACAACAGAAGGTAGGACCGTGGCAGCCAGCAAGGGAGCTCCCGACCTCTATTCACAGTTCCTCTCGTCCGCCCCCGGCGCATTCATCGCGTCGAAGGCCGGCCTGCCCAGGCCCGAGAACCTGCGTCGCTACAAAGCAGGAGAACCCGCACTCGCCGGACCTGTCCTCATCGGCGGCAAGGGTCGACTCGCAGAACCACTTCGCGTACTGCTCTCCGACTACCCGGCGGCTCAGGCACACGACAGCAGCTTCGGCGGACTCGTGTTCGACGCCACCGGAATCACTCAGGTCAGCGAGCTCGAGCAGCTGTTCGAGTTCTTCCAGCCCGTGATCCGCAACCTCGCACCGTCGGCTCGCGTCGTCGTTCTCGGCACGACGCCGGAAGAAACGTCGAGCGTCGACGAGCATGTCGCGCAGCGCGCTCTGGAAGGCTTCACCCGCAGTGTCGGCAAGGAGATCAAGCGCGGCTCCACCGCTCAGCTGGTCTACGTCTCCCCCAAGGCATCCACCGGACTCTCCGGCGTGGAATCGACTCTGCGCTTTCTCCTTTCGGCAAAGTCCGCCTTCGTCGACGGCCAGGTCATCGTCGTCGGCGCTGAAGATTCCGTCGCGCCCGCAAGCTGGGACAAGCCGCTCGAAGGCAAGGTTGCCGTCGTCACCGGCGCAGCCCGCGGTATCGGCGCCACCATCGCCGAGGTCCTGGCCCGCGACGGCGCGCACGTCGTCTGCGCTGACATCCCGGCCGCCGGCGAAGCGCTGTCCGAGACCGCGAACAAGGTCGGCGGCACGTCCCTCGCCCTCGACGTCACGGCAGCCGACGCAGCCGAGGTCCTCGCAGCTCACCTCCTCGAGCGTCACGGTGGAGCGGACATCATCGTCCACAACGCCGGCATCACCCGCGACAAGACCCTCGCCAACATGGACGAGGGCCGCTGGAACATGGTCATGAACGTCAATCTTCTTGCACCGCAGAAGATCACCGAGCACCTCGTCGAGAAGGGCGCCCTCAAGGAAGGCGGCCGCGTCGTCGACGTCTCCTCCATCGCCGGCATCGCGGGCAACCGCGGCCAGACCAACTACGGCACCTCCAAGGCCGGCGTCATCGGCCTCGTACACGCCGAAGCTCCCGTCCTGGCGAAGAAGAACATCACCATCAACGCCGTCGCACCGGGCTTCATCGAGACCGCCATGACCGCAGCCATCCCCTTCGCCACCCGCGAAGCCGGCCGCCGCATGAGCTCGCTCCTGCAGGGCGGCGAGACCGTCGACGTCGCCGAGACCGTCGCATACTTCGCCAGCCCGGCCTCCAATGCCGTTACGGGACAGGTCGTTCGCGTCTGCGGCCAGAGCCTCCTGGGCGCATGATGGCAACAAAGACCGTCGCGCTCACCGAGCAGCCGAAGACCCTCGACATCTACTCCCGCGCGGTACTGGGATTGTTGCCGTGGAACAAGTCCAACTCGCGCTCGGTGCCACAGCAGACCTTCACCCTCACCGGACTGAAGGTCGACACCGACAATCTGGCGGCGTACTGCCGCGTGACCGGACTGCGGTTCGGCGACACTCTGCCGATCACGTACCCCTTCACCTTGGCCTTCCCGACCGTGATGAAGCTGATGGTGTCGAAGGACTTCCCCTTCGCCGCCGTCGGCTCCGTTCACGCCGAGAACGTCATCGAATCACTGCGGCCCATCTCCGTCAGCGAACCGCTTGACCTCTCGGTGCATGCCGAGAACCTGCGTGAGCACCGCAAGGGCCTGCTGATCGACGTGATCACCGAAATTCGGGTGGGACGGGAACTGGTCTGGCGACAGACCTCGAGCTTCCTGAACCAGCAGAAGACCTCCCTGTCCGGCCAGCCCGGTCCGGAGCCCAAGGCCGACGAGGTCCCGCCGATGCCGATGAGCACCATCCGCGTCGACCAGACCACGATCAGCAAGTACGCCGCTGTCTCCGGCGATCGCAATCCGATTCACGTCTCGTCTCTGGGCGCGAAGGCTTTCGGTTTCCCGAAGACCATTGCTCACGGAATGTGGAGTGCCGCGGCAGTTCTGCGGACCGTCGAGGGGTCCGTCGCGGACAAGGTCACCTACCGCGTGCGTTTCGGCAAGCCGATTCTGCTACCGGCGACGCTGAATGCCTACGCTGATCGCACCGACGACGGCTGGGATCTGTCACTGCGCCACCCGAAGAAGGGTTACCCGCACGTCACTGCGACGCTGCGCTGACCTGAGTTTTGTCGGGTTCCCACCCGCCCCAATTGAGCGAACGTACCTTTCGGCGCCTTGGATGCGCTGAAAGGTACGTTCGCTCAGATTGGTTTGAGAGCTATTCGGACTTCTTCTTGCCCGACAGACCGCGCCACGCGAGGGATTCGAGTAGATCCGCTGCGGCATCCACTTCGATTTCCCCACCGGCGACTCGGTCGGCTACTGCCTCACCGGCGCCGACGAGCGCGATGGCGATGATCCCGTAATCGTGCGCGGCATCAGGATCCTTGGTGCTGGACTCGAGTAGATGCGCGGTCAACTCGATCAACCGATCGCGGCTGGACTGCACGGTTCCCGCAAAAGCCTGCTGCCCGACGGCCTGACGGTAGAGCACCATCCACGACTTGCGGTTTGCGCCCACGAACCCGAGGAAGCCCTCGAGAGCGGCGCGCAATTGTTCACGCGGAGTCAGGTTCGGCGCGCCGGCCGGGGCGAGCGCTTCGAGGAAGCGGAGTCCTTCACGATGAATGCACGCCGCGAACAGCTCTTCCTTCGAGCCGTAGTACAGGTACAGCATCGGCTTCGAGATCTCGGCCTTGGCCGCGATGGTGTCCATCGAAGTTTCGTGAAATCCCCTGTCGGAGAACACGTCCACAGCCGCGTCGAGCATCTGCTGCTCACGCACTGCGCGTGGCAGTCGCTTGGTACCGCCGGCCATGCTTCCTCCAACCACAGGGTAAGTGTCGATCTTACTCTACGGTAAGATTGCGCGTCGAATCCTGACTTCGACTCAGCAGGTCACGGCACCTTTGGCAGCGGCAACTGTGACCACGGCCTGATCGACCCGCGTCTGCGGAAGCTCACCCGACGCGACGGCCTGCTCGAGATGGTCGAGAACCCGCGGAACGTCGTCGGTGGTCAGCCACAATGCCTGATCGACTCCAGCCACCAGCGCAGCCTGAACCGCGTCGGCAATATCGTATCGGTCGGTGATCGCCTGCATGCCGCTGAGGTCGTCGGTGAACACCGGGCCGGTGAACGGCGCTGCGCCGTAACCCACTCCGTCGCGAAGCAACGCGACGGCGGCGGGGCTGATGCTGGCAGGGGTACCGGGCTCGGTCAGACCGGGAACCTCGAGGTGACCCATCATGACGCCGACTCCGGTTCCCGACAGCTCGCGGAAGGGAATCAGGTCCGACGCGATCAGATCCTGTAGCGGCGGCGTGGTCACCTCACCGCGGTGCGAGTCACCCGACGCGCTGCCGTGCCCCGGAAAGTGCTTGATCACCGGGAAGATTCCGGCGTCGCGCATCCCCTGCGCGTACGCACCGGCGTAGGCAACCACGGTCTGGGGGTCGTCGGAGTACGAGCGGTCCCCGATCACGGAGTCGTCGGGTTGGCTGCTGACGTCGACGTCGGGTGCGTAGTTGACGGTGATCCCGAGATCCTTCAAACCGCGTCCACGCTCGAGTGCCATCTGGTACGTCTGTTCCACTGTCATGGTCTGCGCCGTTTCCCTGGCCGACGGATCGGGCCCGAGGATGTCCGCGACGCGCGAAACCCGTCCACCTTCTTCGTCGATCGTCACCATCAACGGCAACTTCGACGCCGAAGCAACCTGCGGCACTTCGCGATTGGTGAGCATCGACTGATCGGTCCAACTTCCGACGAATATGCCGCCGATCTCCTCGTTCTGCACTATCGACAACGCGTCGTCGGTCCCGGTGACGCCGACGTTGAGCAGCTGGGCAAGTTTCTGACGCAAGGACAGCGAGGCTAGAAGGTCACTACCGCACGACGCGGCGACGGGTGCGGAGCTCGATGCCGCAGGCGTCGACGTGATCTCGGTGCTGGTGCTGGTCGGGGCGCTCGAAACCGGATCGGCGGTCCCGTTTTCGCCCGAGCATCCCGCAACCAACCCTCCGCACAATGCAATGGTCGTTGCAGCCTTCAGAAACTTGATCCGCATACCTCGACCGTAACGGACCCGGTACCCATACACTCCCTCACGGGCACATCGGGACGGTAGCCTGGAAGAGAACCGATTCCCCCGCTGACGAGGAGGTCGTGATGCCACAAGGTCTGATGCTCATCGCGTACGACGGTTCCGACAACGCCAAGCGTGCAGTCGACTATGCGGGGCGTTTCCTCTCCGCCAATCGTGCTGTTCTCGTCACTGCCTGGGAGCCCATGGTTCGCCAGGCCGCTCGCATGTCCGGCCTGTCCGGGGTGATGCAACCGGAGTGGGTTCCCGACGACGACGTCGAGGACATCGCGTACACCGACGCCAAAGTCACCCTCGCCGAGGGTGTCGCACTGGCCGAGGCCGCGGGCCTGACCGTCGAAGGTAGAAGCGCCGAGTGCCGCTCCGCGATCTGGTCTGCAATCTGCGAAACCGCAGACGAATTGGACGTCGACATCATCGTGACCGGCACCCGAGGCACTACGGGTTTGCGGTCGCTACTGCAGAGCAGCGTCGCGGATCATGTTCTGCGTCACAGTCATCGGCCGGTGTTGATCGTCCCTCCGGGGAAGTGACCTTCGCGCATTCCTGATCCGTGGCCGACTAGTGTCGAAAGCACCATGGACGGTTTTGTTCTCTCGCGCCCCGATCACAGCGTGGTCACCCGCGGCGTACAACGCAGCTTCGACAGCTCCGACGCGGCCACCAACGCTCTGTCGGCAGGTACGACAAAGCTGATCGTCGGAGCGCTCCCCTTCGACCCCGCTGCCGCAACGGCGTTGTACGAACCCGCCGAGGCGACGATCGCGTCGCGGCCGTGGCAACCGCGCGATCCCCAGGCCCTGCCCACGACCCGGGTTGACCGGGAGATCCCGTCGTCGTCGGAGCATCTTCGTCGAGTGGAAAAGTTGATCGGACGCCTCCGCAGTGGAGAGATCGACAAGGTTGTCGCGGCTCGCACTGTGGAACTTCGCACGCAGACCCCGATCTCCCCAACCGCGCTCGCCGCACGCATGGCGGCGCTCAATCCCGTCGCCAACACCTTTGCCGTCGACCTCTCTGCTGCGGGAGCCGAATTCGAGGGCCACAGCCTGGTCGGCGCGACGCCCGAAGTATTGGTCAGTCGACGCGGGCGCGTCGTGACGTGTCGCCCGTTGGCCGGGACCACCAAGCGATCCGCCGACGCCGATCAAGACCGCGAGGCAGGCGAAAGCCTTCTGCATTCGACGAAGAATCTGGCCGAGCACGCCTTCGTGACGTCGTGGATCCGCGAGGTCCTGCAACCGATGTGCAGTGATCTGTCGGTGCCGCCAAGTCCCGAACTGACCAATACTCACGAGGTCTGGCACTTGGCCAGCCCGATCCGCGGCACGCTGCGAAACGACACCACTGCGCTCGACCTCGCCATCGCGCTGCATCCGACGCCCGCGCTGTGCGGAACACCCACTGACGCGGCACTGAAGGTCATCCGCGAGACCGAGGAACCTCGGCGTTTCTACGGCGGCGCCGTGGGATGGTGCGACGAGGCCGGTGACGGCGATTGGGTGGTTGCCATCCGCTGCGCCGAGATCGGTGCAGACGGCTTCACTGCCTGGGCCAGCGCGGGTGGCGGAATCGTCGCCGAATCGGATCCGCAGGACGAACTCGACGAGACGTCCACGAAACTGCGCACTCTGTTGACCGCGCTTGGCGCCGAAACCCTCGACTGACCAGCACGTCACGAGGGTAATCGTCCGGATTCTCGAGTGCGGGTGATACCTTGACCCGAGCAGTTCGTACGGGCCGGTAAGTCCGTCCGACCGCGAACGACCGACTAACGACCAATTGGGAGATCCGCGATGACGAAGTTCCTTGTCCCCGGTGTGGCCAGCGCTGTCATCGGTGCCGTTCTGGGTGCCGGCGTCATCTTCGGTGTCACGGCCGCCGCGTCGGACAACACTCGTCCCGAGATCGACCGCAGCGGAAACGCAGATTCTTCCGTGCTGAACCAGGTTGAGTACGGCAGCCGCTGAGAGCGCAGGCCTCGCGAGTTCCCGTTCTTCCGCCGACGCAGCGGTGTCTTCGGTAGACACCGCCCCGTCGGCAGAGCCCCTGTCGAAGCGGTGGCTGTTCGGCGCCTCCGTCGTAGCGTTTCTTCTCACTTTTCTGCAATCGCCGGGTCTGATCACCGCTGACACCAAGTACGACCTGACGCAGAATCCGTTCGGTTTTCTCGAACGCGCCTCGCATCAGTGGAGTAGTCAGGCCCCACTCGGCCAGGTTCAAAACCAGGCCTACGGATATTTCTTTCCGCACGGGCCGTTCTTCGCGCTCGGCGAGTTGGCGAACGTTCCGCCGTGGGTCACCCAGCGCATCTGGTGGGCGCTGCTTCTGATCGCAGGTTTCTGGGGCATCATCCGAGTTGCCGAGGCTCTCGGCATCGGCAGCCGTAGTTCGCGCGTGATCGCAGCGGTTGCCTTTGTTCTTTCTCCCCGCGTGCTGACCACGCTCGGTTCGATTTCCTCGGAAACCCTTCCGATGATGTTGGCGCCGTGGGTGTTGTTGCCGGTGGTTTTGGCCTTCGGCCCTGTGCGTGGAAAAGGAGTCCCTGGACTCCCTGACCACTCACGGGGGTTGAGGCGGTTGGCCGCACAATCCGCACTTGCCGTCGCACTCATGGGTTCGATCAACGCCGTCGCCACCGCCGCGGCCTGCCTGGTCGCGATCATCTGGTGGCTCTCGCACAAACCCAACCGAACATGGCTGACGTTCACCGCGTGGTGGGCGCTGTTCGTCGCTCTCGGCACCCTCTGGTGGATCGTGCCGCTACTTCTGCTCGGCAAGATCAGCCCACCGTTTCTCGACTACATCGAGTCCGCCGGTGTCACCACTCAGTGGGCATCGCTCGCCGAGATACTTCGCGGCACGGACAGTTGGACCCCGTTCGTCTCCCCCGAACGCATTGCCGGCGCCGTCCTGGTCACCCAACCCGCAGCAGTCGTCGCCACCGGCCTGGTTGCCGCCGCCGGCCTCGCCGGGCTCTGCATGCGGTCCATGCCTGCTCGCGGCCGGCTGACGCTCATCCTGTTCGTCGGTATCACCGGCCTGGCCGCGGGTTACTTGGGTGAACTCAGCTCGCCGGTGTCGGAGTCGGTGCGCCTGTTCCTCGACTCGGCAGGCGCGCCGCTGCGCAACGTCCACAAGCTCGAGCCGTTGGTCCGTCTGCCGCTGGTGCTCGGACTCGCACACCTGCTGGCCAAAGTGCCACTGCCGGGATCGGTTCCACTCGCCCGATGGCGCCGCGCGTTCGCCCATCCCGAGCGCGAACCGATGGTCGCACTGACCAGCCTGATCCTCGTTGCCCTCACCCTCTCGACCGCCTTGGCCTGGACGGGAAAGCTCGCTCCCCGCGGTGCGTATCCGGACGTCCCCTCGTACTGGAACGAGGCGGCGCAGTGGCTCGAGGACAACACCTCCCCCGGATCGGAAGCCGAACGTGCCCTGGTCGTCCCGGGAGCGCCCTTCGGCAGCCAGGTGTGGGGTCTGACGCGTGACGAACCGCTTCAGGCGTTGGCGAGTACGCCGTGGGCAGTACGTGACTCGGTCCCGCTGACCCCTCCCGGCGCCATCCGAGCGCTCGATTCGGTGCAACGTCTCATCGCCGACGGACGTCCGTCGGACGGCCTCGCACAGACCTTGCTGGGGCAGGGCATCCACTACCTGGTGATGCGCAACGACCTCGACGGCGAAACGTCGCGCTCGGCCAGACCGATACTCGTGCACCAGGCGGTCGAAGGCTCGCCGGGGATCAAGCGAGTCGCCCACTTCGGTGAAGACGACAGCCCCGAACCGATCGAAGGGCTGGTCGCGGACAGCGATCTGCGGCCCGGTTACCCAGCCATCGAGATCTTCGAGGTCACCCCGCCCGACGGCACCCCGGCGGTCAGCGGCCCGTACTCCGTCGACCTGAACCAGGTTCCGCGTGTACAAGGTGGGCCGGAATCGTCTGTGCGACTTCACGAAAGCGGGCTGGTTCCGGGGACCGGGCCGATGATTCTTGCCGCCGACGCCGAAGCTGCGGGACTGCCCGTCGATTCTGTCACCGTCACCGACACACCGCGCGATCGAGAAACCGATTTCGGTCAGGTCGACAACCACAGTTCCGCCCTGCGCACCCCCGACGACGCTCGTCGTACCTACAATCTGGTGCCCGACTACCCGGTTGCGAACACGCCTCTCGTGGAAGGCCGTTGGAGCGGAGCTTCGATCACCGTCTCCAGCGCCGCCTCGGATGCCACCCAGCTGGGCGGCACTTCACCGTCGAGCAGTCCCGCGTCGACGGTCGACGGCGATCCCGCCACCGGCTGGTTCAGCAACGGCATCGAGCGAGCCCTGGGCCAGTGGTTGCAGATCGACTTCGACACACCGATTTCCAGCGGGTTGCTTCATCTGACCACCAGTGCCGCGGCAATCGGTGCTCCCGTCAAATGGCTCGAGGTCTCGACACCGAACGGCAGCACAGCGGTGAAGGTGGAGAGTCCCGGTGAGCCCATCACCGTCTCGATCCCGGGCGGCACCACTCCGTGGGTACGCATCACAGCGACTCACACCGAAAACGGATCGCCTGGAACACAGTTCGGCATCAGCGAACTCTCCGTCGAAGACTTCTCCGATCGCAGCGCACCGAAGACCGTACCGATCCGTTTCGACACGGTCCTGCCGAATACGCCGACGGGCGCATCCGTGAACGCCTGGAATCTGAGCCAGGAGTTCCCCGGTCGCAACGCGTGCGCGGACTCGACCGACCGCGTGCGGTGCAGCAATGCATTCATGGCGATACCCGAAGAGCCGAGCCGTTTCCAACGCACACTCACGGTGCCCGAAAATACAGTCGTTGCACCGACACTGACCGTCCGGGCGCGTCAGGGCAACGCCCTCGAAGATCTGCTTTCCGTCCCCGGCCGAATCACGGCTTCGGGTTCGAGCGACATCGGCGACACACGCGGATCTGCCTTCGCTGCCACCGACGGCGACGCACGCACCACGTGGTCGGCGCCGCAGAGCACCACCGAACCGGGCGGCCCGAAACCGACGCTGACTCTCAATCTTCCCGAGCCGACCCTGGTCACCGGCCTGGACATCACGCGGGGACTCGGCACCCTGCCGTCGCTGCCGACCAGCGTCGCGGTGAATCTCGGCAACGGGCCGCAGGTGCGAGAGCTGCCCGAACCCTCGGACGATACGCCTCGAACCATTCGAATTACCCTCTCCCCCTTCGTCACCGACAAGATCGTCCTGAGCATCACCGATTGGGAACCGGTCCTCGATCAGACGGCGCTCGGCTTCGCCCAGGCGCAGCCCACCGGCCTCGCCGAGGTCGGCGTCATCGGTGCCGACGGAACCCCGATCGCCGGTTCGGGAGTGCAGGGCTCGGACTCATTCGACAACCGCACCGTCACCGTCACCTGTGGCGATGGCCCGACCATTTCGGTTGCCGGACAGCAATTCCCCACCTCGATCACGGCGACGGCGACGCAACTTCGGACCGGCGCACCCGTCGAGGCACGTGTGTGCGGTCTGGACGCTTCGGCGACTTTGCCGGCGGGACAGCCTGAAGTGGTCGTCGAACCAGGCCCCGCATTCTCGGTCGACAATCTCGACCTGACGGCGGTCGGTCCTTCAGCCGCGCAGCGGAATACACCGCTCGAATCGACCGCGTGGACGGAGAATCACCGCGAACTCACCGTCACGAACTCGTCCATCGATCAGCTGATCGTCAATCCCGAGAGCACCAGCATCGGTTGGATCGCCACCGCGCCGGACGGTTCCGAGCTGACGCCGGTGGTCGTGAACGGTTGGCAGCAGGGCTGGATCGTGCCGGCAGGCACCGCGGGAACCGTCACCATCGACTTCCCCAGCGACCGTTGGTACCGCCTCGGCATATTCGGCGGGCTCGTGTTGCTGATCCCGCTGCTGTTCGCGGCACTTGTCCCTACGCGCCGAGAGCCCAAGTCCCTCACACCACCCCGTCCGTGGCGCAGCGTCGCGGCCGGATGGGTGGGCGTGCTCGCGGCGGCCACCGTCATCGGCGGCGGAGTGGGAGCGGCGATCGCAGTTGTGTGCTCGATCCTCGGACTTGCCGCGCTGCGAATCTTCGGCCCGGCTCGGACCGCACGCATTCTCGTCGGCACCGCCGGCGTGGCCGCGATGATCGGCATCACGCTGCTCTCGACCGGACCGTGGCGAGCACCGGGCGGCTATGTGGGCGACTCGTTCGCGATTCAGTTCTCGATGTTGGTGGCCTTGGTCGTGACCGGGTTGGCCGCGTTGCCCTTTGCCGGTTCACCGATATGGCGGCGCTTCTCCCAGCGCGTCACCGCGACGCGCGCCGGTTCCTCCACCAAGGCGTAACTGGCCGAGGCCACAGCGACGCTCAGGACGACCGTCAGCGCCAGGACGTAGAAGAAGCTGCCCGAGAACGGAACTATGCCGAACACGGGGAACACAGCGTTCAGTACGGCCAGGTGCCAGATGAACAGGCCGTAGGACCAGCGTCCGATTGCCAGCGCCAGCGGGCTCGCCAGGAATCGATGCTGCGATTGATCGCGCAGAACCAGTGGAGCGATCAACGAGAAGCTGATGATCGCACCGAGTGCAATCTTGATCGCGTACTGCCACGGCTCAGGCCGCACCAGACCTTCGGGCCCGGCCAGATCGGTGCACGAGAGAACGAAGGCCACAAACGCAACAAAAGTCAGGAGCACCCGCCGGTGCGCGAGGCGATGCATCCACGTCGACGGGCCCACGGCCAACTCGGCCAGCACCATGCCTGCGCCGAACCACGGCAGGTAGCCCGGCAGCCAGTTGTCGTGGTGAATGGCGTCCGGAGTCGGGATCGGAATGAAAGCCCACGTCAGCGCCAACACCGACACCCCGAGCAGAAGCGGTAGCCGGAACCGGGCCGAGTTTCCGCGTAGTCGCACCATCAGATACGCGAACAGCGGCAGCAGAACATAGAACGCCACCTCGACCGACAGGCTCCACATCTGCGTGAGGCCCTCGGTGAGTGTCAACGGCACGAAGACCTGCGCCAACCCGAGATTCGCCAACCACACTTGGTAGCCCCCGCCGGCACCGGGCAGGAACAGCAGGATCAGGACCACTGCCACCCAGTACGCCGGCAGAATGCGCGTCGCGCGGGAGATCCAGTACCGGACGGTCGACTGCGGCTGCCCGATTCCGCGGGCCTTTGCCGCGTGGGGGCGCCACAGGAGAAATCCGGACAAGGCAAAGAACACCGCTACGGCGAGATCGAGTCGACCGAACGCGCGCCCGATCGCGCCGGACTGCGCTTCACCGGTTTGGAACGCGACATGGGTGACGAGGACACCGAGCGCCGCCAATCCACGCATACCGTCCAAAGCCGGAACGAAGCCCCGAGCCTGTGGCGGGACCGTCTGAGGGGAATTCGTGGAACTGATCATCACGGATAAGTGTGCACCCCAGGCCGATTGAGGGAAACCACCAGGGACTCACAACAAAATGCCTGGCCAATTCATGCCCTCATGCGACAAACCGGGCCGGTGGACTGTTAGTGTTCTGCCACACATGGTGTCCATCGGGGGCCCCATGCGATCTGCGCAGCTCATATTGTGCCGGTTGGGGAACCTCGAAAGACTTAACGGGTTAGGAGTCACAGCATGGCGGAACGCTCAGGGCCGAGCCGGATACTTCCTTGCATTCTGGTGGGCCTCGGTGCCTTCCTTTTGGCCATCGCCATCCTCATTCCTACCTACACGGTAGGCAAGCTGGAGAAGACGCCACTCGACCTCGAGGTGACCACTGTCGCCACAGGCACCGGTAGCGTCCTCAACTCGGCGGCCCTCCTCGGCGGAAAGGCACAGGTCGACACCAACGTGCCGATCGTCGCTCAGCGCTACGTCACCACGCAGGACCCGTCCGACGCCGACATCATCACCGTCGAAGCCGGCCAGACCGTCCGTCGTACCGACAAGCAGGGTGACACCGGACTGCTGACCGCAACCCTGGACCGCGTCACGCTCGATCGCGTCAGCTCGATGCCGACCAACGATCCGGTCGGAACCGTCCAGACGTCCAGCGACCAGCCCGCCGAAGAAGTTTCCCGCGACGGTCTGCAGTACAAGTTCCCGTTCAACACGGAACAGAAGAGCTACCCCTACTTCGACCTGAACGCTCGCGCCACGAAGGACATCGACTTCGTCGAAGAGACCGAGATCAACGGTCTGAAGGTGTACCACTTCCAGCAGACGATCGATCCCGTCGACCTGTCGAAGGTCGTCAACTCCCCCACCAACAAGCTGAGCCTGCCCGCCGACACCTGGGGCGTTCCCGGTGGCGCTACTCCGATCACGATGACGCGTTGGTACACCAACGTCCGTGACCTGTGGGTCGAGCCCAAGACCGGCGTCGTCGTCAAGGGCCAGGAGCAGTTGCACCAGTACTACGGACGCAACAAGGATGCCGTCGACGTCGAGGTTCTCAAGGTCACGCTGCCCTTCGACGAAGCAACCATCGAGTACCAGGTCCAGCAGGCACGTGACGGCATGGACAAGCTCTCGCTGTTCGGCCGCACAGTCCCGATCGTGGCAGGTGTGCTCGGCGTCATCGCGCTGATCGCCGGTATCTTCCTCGGCATTCGCGGCGGCAAGGGCGGAACTCCGGCCCGCGCTGCACACGGCGGAACGAACCAGAATCCCAGCGGCCAGGGCTCGCCCGAGCCGGCTCCGGGTGAGCACGACTGGACCTCGGACGACACTCAGGTGATTCCGCGTCCGGATCTGCGCAAGGACTGATTCAGACAGTAAGCAGAGCGCCCCTTCCACACGGAAGGGGCGCTCTGCTGCGTTTCGGGGCTTTGTTGCCGGATCGGCGTACGGATTGGCGCAACGGGTCGTTCCCTCCGCGTGGTTGCGGGCTTAGCGTTTTCTGGAAGTCCAGACCACCCCGAACACGAGGAGCCACATGCCCGCATCAACAGTTCTGGGTTCGCACATCTGTGTCAGCGATCTGACGCGACGGAAATTTGTTGTCGGCACGGCTGCATTCTCCGGGCTGTTCGCCGCCGGTTGCGCGAGGTCCGCCGGTACCGAGGGCGATTCGGCCGGGATGCGCACGGTCACGACCTCGCTCGGAACCTACGACATTCCGGTCACCCCGAAGCGCGTCGTCGCCATCGACTCCAGACTCGACCTCGAACCAGCCGTTGCGATGGGCCTGCCGGTCATCGCGTACAGCTTCGACGCCGCCGAGCCGTGGGTTCCGGCCGATCCCACGGCACAGGTGTTCGAGGCACCGGTCAACGTCGAGGCAATTCTCGCGCTGGAACCGGACCTGATCATCTGCACCGACATCGGTGAGGCCTCCGACATGTGGCCGCTACAGCAGTTGAGCCAGACAGCGCCTGTGCTTCCGATGGACTTCACGCGCCCGTGGCGCGAGAACATCGATCAGCTGGCGAGTTGGCTGAATCGCACCGAGAACCCCGACGTCCGTCAGGTCATCGGAGCGTACGAGGACAAGGCAGCCGGATTGAAGGAACGCCATGCCCCGAGCTTGGCGAGCAAGCAGATCGTGCTGCTGAACTACGTGAATCAGAAGGTCAACGGCGTCAACCGCAAGGGCATCTCCACACAGGTGGCCGAAGACCTCGGCGTCCAGCTCCAGTGGCCGGTCGAGGGACAGAAGGAGATCTCTACCGAAAACCTCGTGACTGCCCTCGACTCGGCAGACGGAATGATCGTCACCACCGCGCCCGGCGTGGATCCCGTCAGCGACGACCGCGCGATGTGGAACCGTATCCGCGCAGTACAAGGAGACAACGTCGTCTACACGGGTGGGAACATCAACTACGGATCCGTCTACACCGCGATGCGTACGCTCGACTACTTCGACGATCTGTTCACGCGTCTGGAGAACTGACAGAGCCGCGAGGTGCCGGCCCGGCGCGGTCGGCACTTCGCACTGCGGCGACGGACACCGCCAAGGCCGTCGTCGACGCAACCACCACGGCGACGCCGATCAACTCTCCCGGCGTCTTCGCCCACACCAGCATGACCGTCGCCTCCACGGCCAGTCCTGCCCACGCCAGAAGGGCCACTCGCGTGCGTTCTGACGCGATTGCGGACAGCAAAGCACCCTGGAGTACCGCCAACGCTGCACCGTGCAGAGCGAAGGCCCACAGCATCGGAGCCACGGCGGCGTACGCGTCGCCCACGAGCGTCGGCACCAGCGGGCCGGCAACCGCGGCCCCCAGAACCAGGACGGCGCCGATACCGACGAGCACCGCCAACGCCGAGCGAACCGCCTGCGCCGAGTGCGCCGGGTTCGCCATCTTCGGGTACAGCACGACGCCCACTGCCTGTGGCAGCCAGAACGCCACCTTCGTCGCGACGGCGCCGAGTGCGTAGACACCGGCGTCGTACTCACTGAGGACGACGCGGACGATCAGCAGGTCCAGCGAAGACAACGCGATCAGCGCGAGCTGAACCTGAGACGCCGCGAGCACGGAGACGACGCCGATACGCACCGGCCGGTCCTCGCTCACCGTGACGGTTCGGTCGACCACTCGAACTATCGCCACCAGCAACGCAGTTCCGGCCGCGCCCGCGACCAATGCCGCGCCTGCTCCGCCGCCGAAAGCCAGAACGATCACTGCCGGAAGGACTTTCATCACCCCGGCCCCGGCCAGTACGGCGCTGAGAGTGCCGAATCGACCGTGTCCTTGCAACAACCCCTGCTCCGTGGCCAGCAGAACCAACATGGGCGCAGTCACCAATGCCGAGAACGACGCCACGATTCCGGTGTCGAGCAGCCACGCCATCGCCGGAGTGAGCGCCACCGCGAGGACGGCGACGATCGCGGTGCATCGATACCCCAACGACCGCAACGCATCTGTGCTCTTGCCACGCACCGCCTCGCGGGCGACCACCGTCTGCAACGCCAAAGCCGGAACCGCAAGCACCAACTGGGCGGCAAGCAGACTCGCGAACTCGCCGTAGCCGACCGGACCCAACCATCGGCTGGCCAACCATGCCAACAGGTACGACGCGACATTGGCCGTCATCGATCCCACCAAAACCATGCCGACCCCGGCCGCGGCGGCGCGATCGAGTGGTTGGCGAGGCATGGCAGTAATGATGCACCACGTATCGTGCGCGTCATGACAGTGCAAGCCGGATACCGCCGTTACCTGCCTGCGGCGTACAGCCTGGCGCTGGCACTGTTGATCCTCGGACCGCTGCTCGGCCCCGGCTACCTCCTGCTGCGCGACGCCGTCAGCACGCCGCGCTCGTACTTGACCGACTCCACCCTCGGACTCACCGACGCCGCAGCCCGCGCCGTTCCCCAGGACGCGCTGATCGCAGCGTTGAGCACCGTGATCGACGGCGGACTGGTGGTCAAGTTCATCCTGCTCGTGGCGCTCTGGCTCGCCGGTTGGGGTGCGGCGCGCATGGTCGCCGTCCTGCTGCCGACGGCCGGTCTCGGTCCACAACTGGTCGCGTCGACGGTGATGCTCTGGAACCCCTACGTGGCCGAGCGCCTGTTACAAGGACATTGGAGCCTGCTGACCGGTTATGCCGCACTGCCGTGGATCGTGTGTGCCGGAATCGGAGTTCGCCGAGCCACGCCCGGGTCCTGGTGGGCGTTGGCCGCGTCACTGGCATACGCGGGTCTGACACCTACCGGCGCTCTGCTCGCTCTGACGGCCGCGCTGGTGGTGGTAGCCACCCCCGGAGGCCGAACCTCGGCCATGCGGCGTGTCTGCGGCGCTATCGGGCTGTTCCTCGTCGCCGCCTCGCCGTGGTTGGTCGCCACCTTCGTATCCGGAGCAGCAGGCGACGGTTCCGATCCAGCGGGAGTCGCCGCCTTTGCCGCCCGCGCAGAACCGGGACTCGCGACGCTCGGCAGCCTCGCCGGGCTCGGCGGTATCTGGAACTCGGCAGCGGTACCGTCCACGCGCACAACACTCTTCGCATTGGTGGGAACAGTTCTTCTGCTTGTCGTGGTGTTCGCCGGTGTGCCCGCTCTATGGCGCCGACGCCGGAACCCCGTTGTCAGTGGACTCGGCGCGCTGGCCCTGTTCGCGGTGCTCGCTCCGACCCTGGGCGCTACTCCGTGGGGGCTCGACGTCGGCCGATGGTCGGTCGAGGTGTTCACCGGCGCCGGTCTACTGCGTGACGCCCAGAAGTGGGTCGCGCTGGCCGTACCGTTCTACGCACTCGCTGCCGCCGCCGCGATGATGTGGGCGGGCAATCGGTTCTCCCTTCCCCGCCCGGCATTCTCGGTTGCCGCCGTCGTGGTGACGATCGTGGCGCTACCGGATCTGGTGTGGGGCGTCGGCGGCGCGTTGAAGCCCGTGCACTATCCCGGGTCCTGGACCGTGGTGGCCGAGCAACTACGAGACGAAACCGGTGACGTTGCAGTGCTTCCCGCCGGGATGTTCCGCGCCTTCCCCTACAGCGGTGATGCGCCGGTACTCGACCCTGCACCACGCTTCCTGCCCCTCGACGTTCTGCAGACCGGCCAACTGGTGGTTGCCGGTGGTGCTGTCGGCGGCGAGGGGACTCGGGCAACTAGGGTCGAGGACCTACTGCTGGCCGGCGGAAGTCCTACGCAGTTGGCCGATCTCGGAGTCGGATGGGTACTGATCGAGCGCGGGACACCAGGTCAACTCGGCAACTCGGCAACCACGCTCGACGGCTTGGAACAGGTCTTCGCCGACGACGATCTCGCGCTATTCCGAGTACCGGGAGACATTGCCACGCAGGAAGCCTCGACCGGTGCCCGAACTGCCGTCCTAGTTGCGCATCTCGCGTGGGTCCTGATGGGTGCGATCGCGCTGATCTCAGTCGGACTGAACCAGAACCGAATTCGACTCGCGCGGCGCGGCCAGTCCTGAGACCCACCGACCGTCCTTGTGCGCGGTCAGCACCTCGAGCACTCCGGTGCCGGTCTGTTCCCAGGAGAACTCACCGGACCACACGCGAGCTTTCTCACCGAGCACCATGCGAAGTTCGTGGTCGCAGAGCAGAGTGCCGGCAGCCTGCGTCAGATCGGCGATGTCGCCCTCGCCGGCGTTCTCGCCCCCGACCAGAAGGCCCGTCACTCCGTCGACGATCGAGTCGGTCAGACCCTTCGAACTGCGGTAACCGATCGTCGGAACACCGTGCTGCGCAGCCTCGATGACCGCCAGGCCCCACCCTTCCTTCCGCGAAGGCATGAGGTGGATCCACGATTGCGCCAGCAGTTCGTGTTTGCGAGCCTCGTCGACGTGGCCGTAGAACGAGACGGCGTCACCGATCCCCAACTCGGCGGCGCGATCGCGCAGGTTCTGCTCCCACCAACCACCACCGATGACGTCGAGATGGATGTCCGGAAGCGTAGGCCGCAGGGCTGCGACCGCTTCGAGTGCGTCCTCGATCTGCTTGTGCGGCACCAGTCGTGAGAGTACCGAGATGGTGGGGCGCTCGGCCCTGGTGATCGATCCACCCGCGTCGACGCCGACGGGGAGCCGATCGGCACCGTTACGCACCACGGCAATTCGTTCGCGCTCGACACCGAGGTCCACCAATTCTTCCGCTGAGGGAAGCGACACCGTCAGATACTGACTACGTCGATGGGTGCGCGGTGACAATCGCGATTCGACCCACCAGCCGATCCGGCCGACGAGCTTGCCTGCCACCGGCCACTGTTCGCGATGGCAGTGATGGACCAGAAGCGTGACCGGTGCACCCGCCACGGCCTTCGAGAAGAAGGGGATGCCGTTCTGGGTGTCGATCACCGCGTCGGGGCGGATGCCCTTGAGCGATCCGAAACCCAGACGTCCGGCGGCAATGGCGGCCAGAGCGCGGGGGTACACGCTGAAACGTCCACCGGCCCGGCTGATCGTGATGCCGTCTCGAACCTCCGACGCGGGCGCCCCGGGATACGACGCCGTCCGCAGCGTCACCTTGATACCGCGCTCGGCCAACTGGGATCCGACCTGCTCGAGGTAACGCTCGCTTCCACCGCCCTGGGGATGCCCGGTATCGCGCCAGCAGAGCAACAGAACCTCGCGCACGTGCGTTACTCCCTGAGTTGGTCGGTGGCCACCCCGGTTCGGGCGATCCTGCGGGATGCCCCGCCTGACCGGCCGGTAACCCTGCCGAACACCCTAACTGTTCGAGCGTCCGTATTGCCGCGCTCCTGACGGTGTTCGTGGACCGGGCGACCCAGTGGCTAAAGTTGCTACCCGTGACCAAGCCCGCAGTGACCCGCATTTTCGGCCGACGGGCAACCCTGAAACGCTCGTTCGGCCTGCTCAGCGACTTCCGCCACGAGCAGTCCGCGCCCGACATCTTCTACGGCGCGCTTGCGCGCGACTCCGTCGAATTGATCTCGGACCTGCACGAAGGTCACACCGGACGATCCCTCGACGGTCTCACTGTCCTCGACGTGGGCGGCGGTCCGGGCTATTTCGCGGAGGTCTTTCAAGCCGCAGGTGCCCGCTACATTCCCGTCGAACCCGATCCGTCGGAGATGCATGCTGCGGGTCTGACCGTGGGCGGCGCGGTGCGTGGATCCGGTTTGGCACTGCCGTTCCTGGACTCGTCCGTGGACATCTGCTTCTCCTCCAACGTGGCCGAACACGTCAGCGAGCCCTGGCTGATGGCCGAGGAAATGCTGCGCGTGACCAAGCCCGGCGGCTTGATGGTTCTCTCGTACACCCTGTGGTGGGGTCCGTTCGGCGGCCACGAAACCGGACCGTGGCACGCGCTGGGGGGCGAGTACGCAGCCAAGCGGTACCTACGCAAGACCGGACGCGAACCGAAGAACAGATTCGGGGTCTCGTTGTTCAAAGTCGGCGCCACGGACGGCTTACGCTGGGCCCGTGGAACCAGCCAGGGCACATTGCTCGCCGCGATCCCGCGCTACCACCCGTCGTGGGCGTGGTGGATGGTCCGAGTCCCCGGTCTGCGGGAGTTCCTGGTGAGCAACCTCGTCGTGGTTCTCGAAAAGCGATAGCGACATGCGCCTCGCAGTCGACATCGGTGGTACCAAGATGGCTGCCGGGGTCGTGTCCGAGGACGGCCGCGTTCCCGTGTTCGACAGCGTTCCGACGCCGCAGACCGACCCGTGGGGATCCTGTGCGGCGCTGCTCGAACGAGTCGCAGACGGCCGAGAGGTCGACGGTGTCGGCATCGCGTGCGCCGGGCCGGTGGACACCGTCGCCGGCGTCGTCGCTCCCATCAACATCACCGAGTGGGCACAGGGATTCGAGCTCGTAGCGGGCGTCCGCAGCGTCTTTCCCGATGCCGGAACCGCCCTCGCAATGGACGGAGCCGCAGCGGCATTGGCGGAGTTCCACCACGGCGCCGGACGCGGAACCCCGAACCTCCTGAGCCTGGTCGTCTCGACGGGAATCGGCGGAGGAATCGTTCTCGGCGGTGAGATTGCTCGGGGTCGCACGGGGAACGCCGGTCACATCGGCCACATCGTCGTTCCAGGATCTGCCGAACCGTGCAGCTGCGGGGGCGTCGGCTGCCTCGAGACGGTGGCAAGTGGACCGTCCGCGGTGCGATGGGCTCGTAGCCAGGGCTGGTCGGGGAACACCGGCCGTGAACTAGCCGAGGGTGCACGCAGCGGCGACGCGATCGCCGTGGACGCGCTTCACCGTGCAGGCACGGCGCTCGGTGGTGCCATCGCCTCGGCGGCTGCCCTCCTGGACGTGGACCTCGCGGTGATCGGCGGCGGTTTCGCCCAGTCGGGTACACCGCTGTGGGAACCGATGCTCGACGCGGCTGCCCGACATGCCCGTTTGTCGTTCGTCGCCGGGCTCCGGATCGTTCCCGCCGAGCTGGGTGGCGCCGGAACTCTGACCGGTGCGGGCTTGCTCGCGCTCACCGCCGTTATCTGACACGCGTTCTTCCCCGATAAATCCGCAGGGAGTCCCACTAAACGGGTGCCACCTGTTCCCAATTTCTGTAACGTGTTTTAGTGTTCTGACTCACACCGTTACGGGCATTGCACGTGACGCCTACGGGAAGGAGGTGACCGTGAGCCCAGACGCTTCCTCATCTGACGTTGCCTCGACTGCTTCTTCGACCGATGAAACCGAGCATCACGCCCAGGTCGCCCGACCAAGCGATTCCCTCCGCGACACCGAAGACCTCCGTGAGCGCCTGGAACGGTGGATGGCCGGCAAGGTGCCGAGCGGATCCACTGTGACCGTCGCCGACGTCACCTTGCCCGCAGCCAACGGCATGTCCAGCGAAACCATCCTCTTCGACGCCACCTGGGACGGCGAACATCATCCCTTGGTCGCTCGGGTGGCGCCGACGGAATCGACCATGCCGGTCTTTCCTGCCTACGACCTCGAATCCCAGTTCCGCACCATGGCTCAGGTGCGCGAGCACTCGGCAGTGCCCGTACCCGCGGTGTACTGGTCAGAATCCGACCCGGACGCGTTGGGTGCGCCGTTCTTCGTGATGGAACGCATCTCCGGCGACGTGCCACCGGACGTCATGCCGTACAACTTCGGATCGTGGGTCACCGAAGCGTCACCCGAGCAGCGAAAGACCCTGCAGCGCAGCTCGGTCGACGTCCTGGCTCAGTTGCATGCCATCGACAAACCTGGTGAGCGTTTCGACTTCCTCCGACTCCCGAATTCGGGAACGACTGCACGAGAAGCATTCACGGCGCACATCGCCGAGCAGCGCGCGTACTACGAGTGGGTGGTCTCCGACGGGATCAGATCACCGCTCATCGAACGTGCCCTCGACTGGATCGAGGAGAACAATCCCGCGGACGATTCGCCGGCCGTGCTCTGTTGGGGCGACTCGCGCATCGGCAACGTCATGTACCAGGACTTCGCGCCGGTAGCCGTACTGGACTGGGAAATGGCAACTCTCGGCCCGCGGGAGATGGATCTGGGCTGGATGGCATTCCTGCACAGGTTCTTCGAGGACATCGCCGGACTGGCGAACCTACCCGGTCTTCCCGACTTCCTTCGACTGCCGGATCTCGCGCAGACCTACGCCGAGATCACCGGCCACACCCCACACGATCTGGAGTTCTACGTTACCTATGCCGCACTGCGTCAGGCGGTCATCATGTGGCGAATCCAGGCTCGCGCCATAGCTTTCGGCCAGTCACAGCGACCCGAAGACCCCGACGACATGATCATGCACCGCGCTTCGCTCGCCGCGATGCTCGACGGTACCTACTGGGAGAGGTTGGCCTGACATGCTCACACCGATGGACGACTATCCCGTTCACCAGATCGCCGAACCGATCCGTCACGTAGCCACCTCGGATCGAAACTTCTACGACCGCTACTACTTCAACTGCTACCCCACCGAATCCCCCGACGTGTTTCTCATCGTCGGACTCGGCCAGTACCCCAACCTCGGCGTCATGGACGCCTTCGCGGTACTGCGCCGCGGTGACGACCACATCGTTGCTCGTATGTCGAAGGCTCTGGGCGCCGACCGCACCGACACCACCGTCGGGCCTTTGCGCATCGAAGTGCTCGAAGGGCTGCAGAAGCTCCGCGTCGTCCTCGAACCGGGCAGCGAATACGATCTCTCCTTCGACATCACCTTCGATGCCACCATCCCCGCGGCGCTCGAGCCCAAGCACTTTCGCCGTCAACTCGAACGAGTCACGTTCGACACCTCACGCTTCCTGCAGACCGGCACGTGGACCGGATCGCTCACCGTCGACGGGGAGGACTTCGCGATCGACCCGAAGACGTGGCGAGGTAACCGCGACCGCTCGTGGGGTGTGCGTCCGGTCGGTGAAGCCGAACCGCAAGGCAGACGCGCCGTCGACGGAATCCAGAACTTCTTCTGGATCTACGCGGTCATGCAGTTCGACGAGTTCACGATCTCGGTGATCATGCAGGAAGACGAGCAAGGCAGGCGCATCGTCGAAGAAGCCATGCGAGTGTGGCCGGACGGAGCCAGGGACAACGAATGGCTCGGCCGACCCGAACACGAACTGACGTTCTGCCCCGACACCCGCGACGTCACCGGAGCGACCATCACCTTCCACCGGCCAGGCGGTGAAGTCCTCACCGTCGCCTGCGAACTGCTGCTGGCCAACTACATCGGAATCGGCACCGGCTACGGGCTCGAACAGGACTGGCGTCACGGAATGTGGCAGGGCGAACTCGTCGTACAAGGGCTCCGCCACAAGGTCCACGAGATCGAACCGTTCCAACGCATGTTCTCCCCCGTCGACAACCTCGCGTCCTTCACGCTCACCGAAGGCACGAACACCAACACCGGCACCGGTCTTTTCGAGGTAGCCGCCATCGGACCGCACGAGAAATACGGATTCACCAGTTTCACCGACACCGCACAGGCAGACGACGCGTATGCCCTCGCGGCGACCGACAACACCGAGGAATGAATTGATGACTGACTACGACAAGCTCTACATCGGTGGAGCATGGGTGGCCCCGGCCACCGACCAGGTACTCGAAGTGTTCTCTCCCGCAACGGAGGAGCGCGTCGGCAGCTGTCCCATCGCAGCACCGGCAGACATCGACGCGGCCGTGTCCGCAGCCCGCGCGGCGTTCGAGGGACCGTGGTCACGCACCACCCCCGCCGAGCGCGGCGCGATCCTCGCCAAGGCCGCCAAGCTGATCGAAGAGCGCAGCGCGGAGATCAACCAGCTCATCTCCAACGAGATGGGCCAGCCGCCCGCCATGGTCGGCATGATGCAGCAGACCCCGTCGATGGCGACGCTGGGCTACTACGCCGAGCTGGCCGACAAGTTCGCGTGGGAAGAGAAGCGCACCGGCGCATTCGGGCAGACCAAGGTGACCCGTGAGCCCGTCGGCGTCGTCGCCGCCGTGCTGGCCTGGAACGTCCCGCTGTTCCTGGCGATCAACAAGCTGGCCCCCGCACTGCTCGCCGGCTGCACCGTACTGCTCAAGCCCGCACCCGAATCCCCTCTCTCCGTCCACGTGATCGCCGAGATCTTCACCGAGGCAGGTGTTCCCGAAGGCGTCATCTCCGTGCTCCCCGGCGGAGCCGAGACCGGCGAATATCTGGTCTCTCATGCGGGCATCGACAAGATCACGTTCACCGGATCCAGTGCCGTCGGCCGCAAGATCGGTGCCATCGCCGCACAGAACCTCAAGCGCTGCTCCCTCGAACTGGGTGGCAAGTCCGCCGCGATCATCCTCGAGGACGCCGACATCGCCGCCGGAATGCCGATGCTCGTCATGTCCGGCCTGATGAACACCGGTCAGGCCTGTGTCGCTCAGACCCGAATCCTCGCTCCCCGTTCGCGTTACGACGAGGTCATCGAGGGAATGAAGACCGCCGCAGGCTTCATGACCGTCGGCGATCCGTCCGATCCCGCAGCACAACTCGGCCCGCTGATCTCCGAGAAGCAGCGCGAGCGCGTCGAGGGTTACATCGCCAAGGGTAAGGAAGAAGGCGCGCGCGTCGTACTCGGTGGTGGACGCCCCGCCGGCCTGGACAAGGGCTGGTACGTCGAGCCGACCATCTTCGCCGACGTGGACAACTCGATGACCATCGCACGCGAGGAGATCTTCGGACCCGTTCTCTCGGTGATTCCGTACGACTCCGAGGACGAGGCCATCAAGATCGCCAACGATTCGGATTACGGCCTCGCCGGATCGGTGTGGACCACCGACATCGATCACGGACTCGAAGTTGCTGCGCAGATCCGCACGGGTACCTACGCGATCAACTGGTACGCCTTCGATCCCGGATCGCCGTTCGGTGGTTACAAGAACTCCGGTATCGGGCGCGAGAACGGACCTGAGGGCCTCGAAGCCTTCTGCGAGACCAAGTCCGTACTCATGCCGCCCGGCTACGTGGGCTGACCCACCCGGGAGTTGGCACCCTTTGCTGACAGTTGGCACCCGTTCCGACCTGCCGGAACGGGTGCCAGCCCCATGAAATGGGTGCCAACTCCCAGCGAATCCACAGATCCACCCGGTACCGTCGAAAACGAATCAGTCATCTCACAAAGGACATTCATATGCTCACCAACGCCATCAACGCTTTCCTCGCACTCTGGGGCAGCGCCTCCGTCGGCAGCAGTGGATACCAGATCCCGCCGGGAACCCTTCCCTTCGGTTCCTGAGACAGGACAACAGAACCCGCTGAGCGCACTTCGCGCTCAGCGGGTTCTCTGTTTCGCCGACCTGTATCTACCGGTCCAGAACGTGATCCTCCAATTGATTCTCCTGACCTGCGACCAATGCTTCAGCGTCACCGGCGTCCACGTGCCCGAACCAGGTACCGCCGGGGTTCGCGATCACCAACGGCCCCAGGTTGCACGGGCTCAGACAACCGGTTCCGGTCACCTTCGACGAGGTACCTTTGGCCGCCGCGCTCATCGCCCGGTGCAACGGTCCTGCTCCGTACGCCATACAGCGAGGGCCCTTGCACACCAACAGATGCCTATCGTGCTGCTCGATCACGGACCACGCCGGACTGCGATACGACGCCGGACTCGCGGTGATCGGCTTTCCCGCCGAGTCGAGTTCGTCGATCACCTGCCCGGCCACCGCACCTTCGAGCGTTTCCGTTTCATGGAGCGTCACTTCCAGTTCGGCGTCGATCCGGGTTTCGCGCCAGTTCGCAACCGCCTTGCTGGTCCACGTGAGCAGGTACCGATCCCTCGGCACCGCAACTGGAATCAACACGACCTTGTCGACGTCATCGACATGGGCTCGATCGAGTTCCTCGTGAAGGCTCGGCGAGGAGACATCGAGGTACGCAATACGAACGTCGACGTCGGTGCCCGCCTGAACAGCGTCGAGCATCCGTCGTGCAGCCGACTCGTCCAGGCCGCTGACAGTCGGCCGTAAGACGACAATCACCCGACGCGAGCACCGGTTGTTGCTCATGCCGACGGCGCGGTTGTCCAGTCGATGCTGCTCGACGGAGCCAGCCCGAACTCTTCGATCTTCGCGCGCAACTGTTCCGCGCCGTAGATATTGGGGAACCCACTGGTGAACATGGCGAGCGGGAGTACGACGAAACGGTTCTGCTTGACTGCGTCGAGGTCACGCAGGCCTTCTCGGCTCTTGATCGCGTCGATCTTGCCCTGTACTTCGTCGGCACTCTTCTTGTAGTCCATGATCACGATGATGTCGGGTTCTGACTTCGCGACGGTCTCCCAGCTCGCTTTGAACCAGGTGTTGTCGACGTCGGCGAACACATTGGTTCCCCCGGCGACGTCGATGATTCCGTTGGGGGCTCCGTTGCCTCCGCTGGTGTACAGATCTTCTTCACCGCTGTCGTAGATCAGCACCTTCGGCTTGTCGGCGGCATCTGGCGCGGACTCCAGACGTGCCAAACGTGAATCCAATTCGGTCAATGCCTCGGCGGCGGTGTCCTCGGTTCCGAACAGCTTTCCGTAATTGGTCACGTCCGCACGAAGGGCATCCCACGGACCCATCGTGCCGAGCGCGGAATCCGCTGCGGCACTCTGCCGACAACTATCGGAGATCACATATGCATCGATGTTGTTGCTCTGCAGCGATTCCGGCGTCACACCGGAGGCTCCCTTGAACAAGCCACTGTAGGAGCCGACCACCAGGTCCGCCTGCTTACCCAGAATCGTCTCCATCGTGATCGTTCCGTCCAGGTGTGGGACATCCGCAATTCCAGGGCCGAACATCGACTCCATGACCGCGTCGTTGTTCGTGTTCAACACGACTGCCGCGAGACGATCCAAACCGCCGACTCGGAGAATGGTGCCGATATTGGCCGCATTGCTTGTCGCAACGACGTTCTCGATCGGAAGCTGGAAAGTGCTTTCGGTCCCGCAGTTCTCCAATGTCACCGAAGTCTTGTCTGCAGCTTCGTCCACCGGTGCAGTTGCCGAGCAGCCGGCAACTGTCAACAACGCTGTCGCGGCTACAACCGCACCGAACGACGCGCGGGTCTTGACATGTATCAAAGTGCACTCTCCGAAAATGATTGTTGTAGTTGAGAATTTCGTGATTCGAATACGAGGTGTGAACGGCCTGTCGCGGGGTTCACGAGCTCGAAAGTCTCGACGCCGAAGACAGTTGCCACCACCGAGGTGGTGAGTACGTCGGATGGATGTCCGAACGCCCTGGCCACTCCATCCGCGAGCACGAGCACCCGATCGCACACTGCCGCAGCCAAATCGAGGTCGTGCAGTGCCATGATCACCGTCCGGTCCAACGACCGGACCAGATCGAGCAGTTCGAGTTGATGCCGGATGTCGAGATGATTGGTCGGCTCGTCGAGGATGAGCACACCGGCATCCTGCGCGAGACCTCGGGCGAGAAACACCCGCCGACGCTCACCGCCGGAAAGCGTGTCCATCGAAGAGAACCGGTGCTCGATCATTCCGACCTCGCCCAGAGCACGATCGACGACGGCATTCTCGTGCTTTCCACCGACGCTCCAGGGCTTTGCATGTGGTGTGCGGCCCAGACTCACGTACTCGTGAACCAACAAATCGGCGGGACTCTGCTCTTCCTGCGCCACAAAGGAAATGGCTTTGGCCCGCGACCGCGCGGGCATCGCGTGCACGGAGTCGCCGCCGACACGAATGTCACCGCCGGCGATCGGCCCGAGACCGGCGAGAGCACGCAAGAACGTCGACTTGCCCGATCCGTTCGGACCAACCACGCCGACTACTGCACCGGCGTCGGCCGCGATGTCGACGCCTTTGACGATGGTTCGACGGTCGATGCGGACAACTACTCCGGACGCGGTCAGCGCCAGGGCTCGGGCGCTCACGAACTGCCACCGAATCGGTAGCGCCGACGGCCGAGAAGCAGGAGAAACAGCGGGGCCCCGATCACCCCGGTCACCACGCTCAGCGGGATCTCGGTCGGCCGCAACGAGGTCCGCGCCACGACGTCGACCCACACCAGGAAGGACGCGCCGATCAGTGCTGCCGCCGGTAACACCACTCGATGTCTGGCTCCGACAAGCATGCGTGTGACGTGCGGTATGACCAGGCCTACGAAGGCAATCGCGCCGGACACCGCAACCATCGTGCCGACCAACGCTGCCAGCACGCCGAACAGCACGTTTCGCAGGGTTCGGATGGGAATACCGAGCGAAGCCGCGACGTCCGGTCCGGCCGCCAGCGCGTCCAGCCAACCGTGCAGCGCGAACACCGCTGCCGTCAGCAGGAACACAACGATGACCGGCGCCCACAACTTGTCCCAGGATGCCCCGGCCAAACTTCCCAGGAGCCAGAACAATACGGACTGCGCGGCCTGGGAATCATTGGTACGCAGCACCAGAAAACTCGCGATCGCCGACAGGGCGGATGCGGTAACGGTGCCGGTCAGAACCAATCGCAGTGGAGTGATACCGCCTTGCAGCGTCGCGATGGTGAAGACGAGAATCGCAGCTCCCAACGCCCCGATCATCGCGCCGAAACTGAGCGCCCACACTCCCGCGCCGGCGAACAGTCCGGTGGTGATGACGGCGGTGGCACCGACACTCGCGCCGGACGACACTCCCAGCAGGTGGGGATCGGCAAGAGCGTTACGGACGAGGGTTTGCACCACCGCGCCGGCGACGGCAAGACCAGCGCCGACGGCCAGACCGAGCAGTACCCGAGGTGCTCTGATCCCCCACACGATCGCAAGTTCGGAACGCGTGACGGGTGGGCCTCCGAAGCGCGAGTGCACCACGTCCACCACAGTGGACACGGGGAGCATCTCGGATCCGAATGCCAACGCGCACACAGCAGAGAGCACGGCGACGACCAGCAGAGCGGGCAGCACGATACCCGGACTGAGCCGTCCTCGCGGCGCACCAGCCTTCGGCGAAAGCAGGTGGGTAGGTGGAGACAGAGCTCCGCCAACAGCATTCATGGTGTGACCGATCCATCCTCGTGGCATGACACAACGTCAACGAGGGTGGTATCTGGCTACGGTCGACGCAGGGACGACCTCACAGTGGCGGGACCGCGCCGGAATTGCACCGACTTCCCATTACCTCGATGATGACGTCAGAACCATAACGGACCGCGGTCACCATTCTCGACACCGGATCAAGGTTGCGACCCGATCATCGATCTCGCGTGCCGTACGACGGCTTCCGTTCGCACTCGAAGTTCTTCGGGTGAATCCGATTCCAGCACAACCCGATGCACCTGACTGTCCACGGCAGTCACGGTCAGCCGCGATGTCAGCAACGCATCCTCCGCACTGAAACCGTGGCTCTGGAGGCACTCCGAAAAGCCTAGTACCAGTTGACGATTCATTTCTTCGACCTGCTCGATGAGCTCACGCGTACGCGGAACCTGATCGTAGAGCAGGTGAAAGAACTCTCGCGGCTTACTGTTCACTTCGACCGCGCACTCCACCAACATCCTCACGGCCTCGTCCGGGGAGAGCTCACGCTCGACGATGTCGGCAAGGCAGAGCGCAAAACTCTCCCGCGCAGCACTCACGTGACGGTTCGCCAACTCCGAGAGGATCTCGTACTTGTCGCCGAAATACTGGTAGAGCGAGCCCACCGACACCCCTGCTTCGTCAGCGATCCGGTTGGTGGTCGCTGCCATGGCTTCCGAAGCGAAAACGCGAGTAGCTGCCTCCAGGATCGCGTCGTAGGTAGCCCTCGAGCGCTGCTGGGAGGGCCTTTTCCGCCGAGTCGACACGGTCCTCCGATGCGAGTTGTCAGCCGCGACGCCGATACCGAGAATTGTGTAGGTGACCAGCGCCGATTACTCGAAGTTTATGCCCGACCGGTACACCGACCACATGCCGGCGCCGACCCCGACGTGGTGGGAGTGGAACGGCAACACCGTCCACGTCGCACGGGCCGTGGTTCCAGACGCGCCGGTTCGTGTTCTCGGCATCCACGGCGCCGGCGGCTACTCGGGCGCGTTGTGGCCGTTCGCCGGGATCGGCGTGAAACTCGGAGCCGAAGTCCTCTTCCCTGACCTTCCGCTGTACGGCGACACCGTCGTAGCCGATCCCGCCGGCGTCCGGTACGAGCAGTGGGTCGATCTCCTCTGCGATCTCGTCCGGGCCGAGAAGGCAGCCGACGATCGGCCGCTGGTGTTGTTGGGAGCCAGCATCGGCGGTCTGCTGGCCTACGAGGTAGCCGCGCGGACCGGTCTGGCCGACGCCGTCGTCGCTACCTGCCTGCTCGATCCCTCGGATCCATCGGCCAGAGCTGCCGCGGCGCGGTTCGGCCCGATGGGTGTCTACGGCGCTCCCCTGATGCGGCGCACCGAACGACTGGTGGGCCGTATCCGCGTGCCCATCCGTTGGGTCGCCGACGTGGCGAACATGAGCAGCAATCGGGAGCTCGCAACGCTGTGCGCAACCGATCCGCGCGGTGGCGGTGTTCGGGTGCCACTCGGATTCCTCAGCAGCTACTTCTCGTTCGAGCACACCGCACCCGAAGCATTTCGGACGACGCCCGTTCTGCTCACCCACCCGGCCGACGACCGATGGACGCCACCCGAACTGAGCCTGCAGTTCCTCCGCCGCATCAACGCACCCACCGAATTCGTGATGCTGGACGGGTGCGGGCACTTTCCCGTCGAAGAGCCGGGCCTGACGCAGTTCCACGACGCCGTCGCCACACTGCTGCACTCCGTCGCCGAGCGTCACCGCACGAAACCGTCGTCACCCGCCTAGCCTGAGAATCGTGAGCACCGAAACGGAAGCATCGGCCGACGAGAGCACCACGACAGTCGTACTGGCGTTTGCGGCGAACGCGCTGATCGCCGGTGCCAAGACGGCGGCCGCCATCGTCACCGGATCTGCATCGATGGTCGCAGAGGCCACCCACTCCTGGGCCGATACCGGCAACGAAGTGCTGCTGCTGATCGCGAACCGCCGCTCGAAAAGGGTTCCCGACCGAGACCAGCCACTCGGCTACGGCCGGGAGGCCTACATCTGGTCGATGTTCGCCGCCCTCGGACTGTTTGCACTCGGCGCGGGTGTCTCGATCACCCATGGCATCCAGGAACTGTTCCATTCCGAACCGGCGTCCGACTTCGGTGTCGCCTACGCCGTCCTCGGCGTCTCGTTCATCCTCGAAGGCATCTCGTTCCGGCAGGCGTACAAACAACTCCGAAACGAAGCGTCCGCCGTGAACCGCGACGTCATGACCCAGGCACTCAACACATCCGACCCGACGACTCGGGCCGTGTTCGCCGAAGATGCTGCGGCACTTATCGGTTTGGTCATCGCGTTCGTCGGTGTTCTGTTGCACCAGGTCACCGGTTCACCCGTCCCCGACGCCCTCGGCTCCATCTTCGTCGGCATTCTCCTCGGGGTCATCGCAATCATTCTGATAGATCGGAACCGCCGCTTCCTGGTCGGCGAAGAGGCCTCACCGACGCTGCGGGCAGCAGCCGTCGAAGCTCTCACCCAACTGCCCGAGATCAACCGAATCACGTTCCTGCGTATGGAATACCTCGGGCCGCGACAGGTCTACCTGGTGGCCAGCGTCGACCTGGTCGGTGACTACGCGGAATCCCGTGTGGCCCACACGTTGCGCGAACTCGAACGCTCACTCGAGCAGAGCCCACGCGTCGTGCGGGCGATCCTGACCCTCTCGACGCCTGAAGAACCGTCGATCGCAGTCTGAACTTTCGGCTGGGCGATAGGCTCTTTCGATGCGCGCACTGATCGTGATTCTGATGGTTCTGGGATTTGTAGTCGGGGGAATTCCCCTGGTGGGCATTGCGATCGACATGTTGACCAGTCGTGACGACACCATTGTCTATCAGGGTGCGTACGAACCGATCCGGGGTGTGCAGATGAGTCGCGACTACGAGTCGAGCCTGGACATCTCCTACATGGCGCTCCCAGACAAATCGCCCGAGTGGTTGATTCTCGCCTGCTACCCCCTGATCGGAGCAGCACTGGGCGCTCTGACGGCGGCCGTACTGGGACGTCTCGGGTGGCGCCTGACACGCGCCTGAGCAGACGCCGATGGCCACCCGTCGTCTACACGAGGGGTGGCCATCCGAGGAATACGTTCAGATGTACATCGCAGGATCGATGTAGCTGTTCGGGTCCACCAGTTTTTCCTTGGTGGTCCGTGGCCGCGCCACCGCCGGGATACCCGTCGCGATGGATTCGGCCGGAACATCTCTGGTGACAACGGCATTGGCGCCGATAGCGCTACCTTCACCGATGACGACAGGTCCGAGGATCTTGGCACCAGCGCCGACGGTGACCCGGTCTCCCAGCGTCGGGTGACGCTTGACCTGCTCGAGCGAGCGACCACCGAGAGTGACGCCGTGATAGAGCATCACGTCGTTACCGACCTCGGCCGTCTCCCCGATCACGACGCCCATGCCGTGGTCGATGAAGAACCGTCGACCGATGGTGGCACCGGGATGAATCTCGATGCCGGTGACGAAGCGTGTCAGCTGCGAGAGCACTCGCGCCGGGCCGCGTAGCGCAGGGACGGCCCACATGCGATGCGCAACCCGATGTGCCCAAATGGCATGCAGCCCTGAATAAACGAGCGCGTTCTCCACATTGCTGCGCGCGGCAGGATCCTGACCGCGCGCAGCCTGCAGGTCCTCGCGAATTGTCCCGAGGATACTCACAAGTCTCAGTCCCGGATGTGTTCGAACAGCGGGGTGGAGATGTAACGCTCGCCGAAGTCGCACACGACAGCCACGATCAGCTTGCCGGCGTTTTCCGGACGCTTCGCCAACTCGAGTGCTGCCCAGACGATGGCGCCGGACGAGATGCCGCCCAGGATGCCTTCCTTGGTGCCGAGTGCGCGAGCGACCTCGATGGAATCGGGGAACGAGACGTCGATGATCTCGTCGTAGATCTCGCGATCGAGGACGTCGGGCACGAAGTTCGCGCCGATTCCCTGGATCTTGTGGGGGCCGGGCTGGCCACCGTTGAGGATCGGCGAGTCGATGGGCTCGACGCCCACGATCTTGACCTCGGGCTTGTACTTGCGAAGGGTGCGTCCGACGCCGGTGATGGTGCCGCCGGTGCCGATGCCGGACACGAAAATGTCGACGGCGCCGTCGGTGTCGGCCCAGACCTCTTCGCCCGTCGTTGCCTCGTGGATGGCCGGGTTGGCCGGGTTCGCGAACTGGCTGGCCGAGACGGCGTTCTCGGTCTGCTCGACGATTTCCTTGGCCTTGGCGACTGCACCGGCCATGCCCTCGGATCCCGGGGTCAGCACGATCTCGGCGCCGTAAGCACGCAGCATCACGCGACGCTCGGTGGACATGGTCTCGGGCATGGTCAGGATGACCTTGTAGCCACGAGCAGCACCGACCATGGCGAGTGCGATACCCGTGTTACCGCTGGTTCCCTCGACGATCGTGCCACCGGGCTTGAGTGCTCCGGACTTCTCGGCGGCGTCGATGATCGCCACGCCGATCCGGTCCTTGACGCTGTTGGCCGGGTTGTAGAACTCGAGCTTGACGGCGACCTGTGCGTCCAGGCCCTCGGTCAGACGGTTGAGCCGCACGATCGGGGTGCGCCCGACCAATTCGGTCACGTTGTTGTAGATCCCGCTCATATCTGGTCCTCCTGAGGATCGAGTGTGTCGACCCGCTCGCTGATCACTGCTTTACGGCTGAACTGCATAACGGCTGAACTGCTTAACGGCTACAGGCAAGGGCATACAGACGACCGATGCCGCATCGGTTCATCAAATTGAACCAATGCGGCATCAGGCCACTACATACGGGGGCGGTTTATCAGGCCAACCGCTGCTTCAGAGCTTCGAACTCGTCGCGAATGCCGGTCGGCAGCTTCTCGCCGACGAAGTCGAACCACTCTTCGATGAGCGGGATCTCGGCCTTCCACTCGTCGATGTTGACCGCGAGGGCCTCGGTGATGTCGGCGTCCGACACGTCCAGGCCTTCGATGTCGAGTGCCGATCCGGTGGGAACGACGCCGATCGGGGTGTCGATACCGGCAGCCTTGTGCTCGATACGCTCGACGATCCACTTCAGGACGCGAGAGTTCTCGCCGAAGCCTGGCCACAGGAAGCGTCCGTCGTCGCCGCGGCGGAACCAGTTGACGTAGAAGACCTTGGGGAGCTTGGACGCGTCCGCGGACTTGCCGAGGTCGATCCAGTGCTGGAAGTAGTCACCGACGTTGTAGCCGAGGAACGGCAGCATTGCCATCGGATCGCGGCGAACCGTACCGACCTGGCCTTCGGCTGCTGCGGTCTGCTCGGAGCCGACCGTTGCACCCATGAAGACGCCGTGCTGCCAGTCGCGAGCCTCGGTGACCAGCGGAACCGTCGTCTTGCGGCGTCCGCCGAACAGGATTGCCGAGATCGGCACGCCCTTCGGGTCGTCCCACTCGGGAGCCATGATCGGGCACTGCGACATCGGGGTGCAGTAACGCGAGTTGGGATGAGCCGCATGGGTGCCCGACTCGGGCGTCCACTCGTTGCCCTTCCAGTCGATCAGGTGCTGCGGGTCGCCTTCGAGGCCCTCCCACCAGACGTCACCGTCGTCAGTCAGAGCGACGTTGGTGAAGACCGTGTTGCCCTGGTCGATGGTGCGCATGGCGTTGGGGTTCGAGGACCAGTTGGTGCCGGGAGCCACGCCGAAGAAACCGAATTCCGGGTTGACGGCGTACAGCTGTCCGTCCTCACCGAAACGCATCCAGGCGATGTCGTCACCGAGGGTCTCGGCGCGCCACCCGGGGATGGTCGGCTGGATCATCGCGAGGTTGGTCTTGCCACAAGCGGAGGGGAATGCCGCCGCGATGTAGTAGGCCTTGTCCTCGGGCGAGATGAGCTTGAGGATGAGCATGTGCTCGGCCAGCCAGCCCTCGTCGTGCGCCATTGCCGAGGCGATACGCAGCGAGTAGCACTTCTTGCCCAGGAGAGCGTTTCCGCCGTAGCCGGAACCGAAGCTCCAGATCTCACGATCCTCGGGGAAGTGGGTGATGTACTTGGTGTCGTTGCACGGCCACGCGACGTCTTCCTGGCCTTCGGCCAGCGGAGCGCCCAGCGAGTGCAGCGCCTTGACGAAGAACCCGTCGGTGCCGAGCTTGTCGAGAACCTTGCTGCCCATGCGGGTCATGACGCGCATGGAGACGACGACGTACTCGGAATCGGTGAGCTCGACGCCCAGCTTCGGGTCCTCGGCGTCGAGGGGGCCCATGCAGAACGGCACGACGTACATGGTGCGTCCACGCATGCAACCGCGGTACAGGTCACCCATGAGGGTGCGCATCTCCGCCGGGTCCATCCAGTTGTTGGTGGGACCTGCGTCGATTTCTTCCTTCGAGCAGATGTACGTACGCGATTCGACTCGCGCGACATCGGACGGATCGGAGTTGCCGAGGAAAGAGTTCGGCTTCTTCTCGTCGTTGAGGCGGGTGAAGGTTCCTGCCTCGACCAACTTCGTTGTCAGTCGGTCCCATTCTTCGTCCGAGCCGTCTGCGAAGACGACGCGATCAGGCTGGGTGAGTTCGGCAACCTCTTGCACCCATGCAAGCAGTTCCTTGTGCTGCGTGGGGGGCGTGCCGTCAGTTCCATTGAGACCGGGAATGGTCGCTGAGGTCATCAAACTCTCCTGGGGTGAGCCGGAACCGGGTTCTCGTGACACCGGATGCGAACTGCAGCGCCCCGATACCAGTCGATCCCGGTGTCCCCCTCTCGACGGGGTCCAGCCGCGTCATCCACTCACGTGGATTTCACGGACGCCGGGTGTCCTATGTATTGAGGTTAACGCTGGCTGTTCACCTGCAGGTAATCGGGTGCGGTCAGAAATGTCACAGAAACGATTCAGTTGGTGTGTTCAGGTGCCTACCCGGCGCTCAGAGCACATAAACGGAAGCTTTTCAGAGCGCTCCGGCATCGATTTTCTGCCACACGAGGGCGCCTTCGTCGTCTCGACTGCATTCCCAGGCCGAGTAGTCGCCGTCCGACTCGATCATCGTGAGGCGATCGGCGCTACCGTCGCGATCGAAATCGGACACGATCACGACAGCGTCGTCGGAGTGGACGACACGGCTGTCGACCGTTCCGTCACCGTCCAAGTCGAAGGCGTCGAAGTTCAGGTCGCCGGCATCGACCGGTCCCGACGCGGGCCCGAAGGTCTCGGGCTCGATACGCCCAGGATCGAGCGCTTCGGCTTCGTGCCCGTCGATGTGTCCGGCCGTGATCAGAAATGCTTCCATTACTCCCCCTACTGGATGGTGACCTACTGCTTCGGCAACCCCTACCGAAACCGTCCGCTCAGTATTACCAGACCCCGACGATCAGTCGTGGCCGAAATTGCCGCACTGTGGAGAACTCTGCACTCGCGAAATGATCAGTAGGCGGTGTTCAAAACGGCGAGGTCGCGCTCGCACGACGCGAGCTGACCCGATCTGGCCGCGGCGAGCTCACGAAGTTCACCGTCGATCTCCACGATTCGAGCCTGCGCCGACGCCAACTGCTCGCGACTCTCCGCCATGATCGCCGCTCCCAGATCCGCCTCGGCCTCGAGCAGCACGCTCTGCACTCGCTGCTCCCACTGAGCGCGAACCGCCGACATCGATTCGACGATCCACGACCTGGAGTGGGCACGATCGGCCGTCAGCCCGCGAGATCGCGCCAACCACCACGCCGCGGCGCCACCCAGAATCAACGTCACGGGGATACTTGCGAACTCCAAGGCCGGAATCATTTCCAGCGGAGTCACTGCGATACGGCCGAGGCCGAGACCCGCGGACGCGCCGACAAGAATTGTCACCCGGTCCTCGTTTCCGCGCTGACGGCCCGGCAGGCCCTCCGGAATCTGCGGGGAAGGCATGTATCCGTTCGTCCCCGCAGATTCCACCGCTGCCGCCATCGCGGCGTCGAACACCCGGGTGTGGTGGTCGACCTCGTGCTGCAGTCGCGTCGGCACGCTGCCCAATTCGGCTCGCGAGGCCGTGTCGACCCAGGCACGTGCCCCGGCGACCGTCGCCCGGGTTGCCTCGGCGATTTGTTGTGACAGATCCCCGCGCGCTCGTTGCAGTCGGCTTCGCACCTGCACCAGGCGTTCGCCTCGCCGGCCGTCACGGTCTGCGAGCAGCTGCGATCGCTCTGCCCGCAGTTCGGCACCAGGAACACCGTCACGTAGATTCCGGATCTCCATCTCGATCATCCGGCGCGTCTGTGCGATGACTCCGGAATCCGAACCACCTGCTTCCCTCTCCCGTGCCGCCCGGCTCACGACCGCAACGAGTGACTGCTCCTGACCAGGCGCAATCGGGACCACCGGAGCCTGAGCAAAAGCGGTGCAGTGCGAAGCGAGAATCTCGGCATCACGCCGGCGCACCGCCTGCCAGTCTCGATAGACGTCGACGCGGGTCAGCGCCACCACCACCGGGGTTCCGCGCGCCGCAGCGTCGCCGAGGAGAAGGAGATCCTCGCGTCCGATCACACTGGCGGCGTCGACGACCAGAAGTACGACGTCGGCGTCCACCTCGCGTGTCACTGACGAACAATCATCCGAAGCATCGAACATCTGCGCGACGTCTTCCCGTCCACACCTTGGTGGACCGACAACGTAAATGCGAGTGCCCCTGCATGTTTCGGCGGCGACCTGGCGACCCGGATCGGATGCCGGATTCCATCGCTGCACCACGCGCAGCACCGAATCCGGAAGTACCGAAACGCTATTCATCGGTCACCGCCGGGGCAGAGCGATCGCCTCCGAGCTGCGCCCACCGACGCACATACCCGCGTCGAATCAGTGAGACCCTTTGTTGCGGACACTGTTCCGACTCGTCCACGAGCTCGCCCCACCACCGGCTGCACGTGCCCGCGTCGTCAGCGGTACGAGGATCGGGAGGCTCGCCTTGACGCAGGGCTCGAATTTCGGGGCTCATCATCGCCGCCGCAGCGCCGAACAACACCGCGGAGTCCGAACTCAGATACAACTCGATCTCGTCCCTGCCCGCAGCGCTGCGCGAGGCAGATCGCCTCAGCGCCGGGCCGATCTGCTCGACCCGGCCCCACCACTGCGCCTCCAGAACAGGTCCGAGAGCCGCGAACAACTCTTCGACGCCGCGCCCGGTCAGTGTCTCCACCGGAACCGTGGGCACGCCGACGTTCTCCGAGATTTCCGCCGCCCGTCCCAGCGCCTCGTCCCAGCGCGGACCGAACAAGTCAGCCTTGTTCGCAGCGACGACCACACGATCGGAAACTCGAGCAATGGCTCGGCCGTCGACGTCGCGGACCGCGTCGACCACCACGTAGACAACGCAACGACGACCCAGATCGGGGTTCGACGTTCCAGGGACATCGAATGCCCTCGACTCGGTCACCACAACCGGTGCGCCGACAACTCTGCGCGAGAACCGGTCGTCGCGCCTCAGGATTCGCGCCAAAGACGACCGCCCCACCCCGGCTCGCCCGGCGACCACCAGCTCGAGCGGCGCTGTCAGCGATCCGAGCACGGAGTGAACCGCCTCGGCGGCTCCCGAATCGATCGATGTCAGCCGATATGCCAGAGCGCGCAACTGATCGATCGGCTCCGAGCAGGCGTCGTCGATCGATTCTGCGGGCAACATTCGTGACCAATTACTGCATGCAAATCCTGTGTTCATCCCCACCCCACGTCCCCATCGTGTCGGTGAGATTCTGTCAGGTTCTCGGCAAGGACGGCAGGTGACACTGCCCTTTCGCCGACAGTCCGAAGTCGACGGTTTCAGGACTTTCCGTGGAAAGTCTCAACTCAAACTTCAGACCCGTCTGCGCTAAACGGGGGTCATGCGTGACAATGGGTTCGTGAACGAAGCCGATCAGCATGCACCGCAGACCCCTGACACGGGGCAGACGGACCACACCAAGGGGTCCCGTCTCCATCCGAGAGTGACCAGCTTTCGCTCTCGCCGGGGTGCGCTGACCGACGCACAGCAGCAGGCTTGGGACCGTCAGTGGCCGCTCATCGGCGCCGACGTCTCGGACACACCGCTCGACGCGAACGCCTGGTTCGGACGTGAAGCACCCCTGATCATCGAGATCGGTTCGGGTACCGGCACCGCGACGGCCGCAATGGCCAAGGCGGAACCGCACGTGAACCTGATCGCGATCGAGGTGTACCGCCCCGGGCTGGCGCAGCTTCTCCAGCAGGTCGAACGCGAAGAAATTCCCAACGTCCGCGTACTGCGCGGTGACGCGATGGACGTACTCGAGAACATGGTCGCCCCCGAGTCCCTGACGGGCGTCCGGGTGTTCTTCCCGGATCCGTGGCCCAAGGCCCGCCATCACAAGCGTCGCCTCCTGCAGGGGCCGACGTTCTCGCTGATCGCCAACCGCCTCAAGCCCGGCGGAGTCCTGCACGTGGCAACCGATCACGCCGAGTACGCCGAATGGATCGAAGAAGCCGGCAATGCCGAGCCGCTGCTGACCGCACTCGACTGGGAGTCTCCGATGACCCACGAGCGTCCGGTCACCAAGTTCGAGGACAAAGCCCATAAGGTCGGAAGTGCAATCACCGAGCTTATATGGGGGAAGATCAGAGCATGAGCGTCAGCGAACAGCTATCCGACGACGTGACGTCGTCGGAATCTCCTCTCGACTTCGGTCGTGACTCCCGCCACCCCAAGCGGGTGCTTCTGGTCTGGGACGCCCCTAACCTCGACATGGGCCTCGGCGCCATCCTCGGTGGCCGGCCTACCGCCGCCTACCGGCCACGATTCGACGCTTTGGGTCGTTGGCTGCTCTCTCGCACCGCCGAACTGTCCGCACAGAACAGCGGCACGCTCGAGCCTGAAGCGACCGTCTTCACCAACATCGCGTCCGGCAGCGCCGACGTCGTTCGTCCTTGGGTCGAAGCCTTGCGTAACGTGGGTTTCGCGGTGTTCGCCAAGCCGAAGGTCGATGAAGACAGCGATGTCGATTCGGACATGCTCGAGCACATCGCGCTCCGGTACGGCGAGGGCCTCGCCGGAATCATGGTCGCGTCCGCCGACGGCCAAGCGTTCCGCGAACCTCTCGAGGACATCGCAGCAACCGGCATCCCGGTCCAGGTTCTCGGGTTCCGTGAACACGCCAGCTGGGCTGTGTCGTCCGATATCTTGGACTTCGTCGATCTCGAGGACATCCCAGGTGTCTTCCGTGAGCCTCTGCCACGGGTAAGCCTGGACACCCTGCCCGACGAGGGCGCCTGGTTGCAGCCGTTCCGACCGCTTTCTGCCCTGCTCATCGGGCGAAAAAGTGTTGCCGAGTAGGAGTTGATCAGTGTTCGCCAGCTGGGGAAGCATCGTCTATCGAGCCCGCTTCACCGTCATCGCTGTCATGGTGGCGGGGCTCCTCGGGCTCGCTGCGTACGGCCTGAGCCTGCAGGATCATCTCAGCCAGAGCGGCTGGGACGATCCGGGGTCGGAATCGGTAGAGGCTGCCAAACTCGCTGACGGCACGTTCGGACGCAGCACGACGGGTGACGTTCTGGCGCTGTACACGGCGCCGGAGGGCAAGACCGTCGACGACCCCGAGTTCCAAGCGAAGGTCATCGACAATCTGCAGCGACTCGTCGCCGACAACCCCGACCAGATCATGAAGATCAACGGCTCGTACTTCAAGGTCGACAACGGTCTCTCGGTGGCGGCCCTGGCGGACAAGACCAAGCAACACGCGGTCACCAGCATCGCGATCGCCGGAGACAACGACACCGCGGTGTCCAACAACTTCCGCGACGTCGAGTCGCAGTTCTACATCGACGGCGTCGACGTGCAACTCGCCGGCCTGCAACCTGTCGCGAATTCGCTCAACGACACGATGGCCAACGACATCAAGCGCATGGAAATGCTCGCGATTCCTGCTGTCGGTGTCCTGCTGTTCTTCGTCTTCGGTGGCGTCGTCGCTGCTGCCCTCCCGTTGATCGTCGGCGGTCTGACCGTCATCGGCGCCAACGGCATCATTCGACTGATCACCAACTTCACCGAGGTCAACGCGTTTGTTGCGCCCGTGGTCTCTCTGGTCGGTCTGGGTCTCGCGATCGACTACGGACTGTTCATCGTCAGCCGTTTCCGAGAAGAGATAGCCGAGGGGTACGACACCCCGACCGCAGTACGCCGAACGGTCATGACGGCGGGTAGAACGGTCATGTTCTCGGCGACCATGGTTGCCGTCAGCCTCGGCGGTCTGCTGTTGTTCCCGCAGGGCTTCCTCAAATCGGTGGCTTACGGCGCCATTGCTGCCGTCATGCTTGCCGCGATCTCGTCCATCACGATTCTTCCCGCGATTCTCGGCATTCTCGGCAAGCGGATCGACGCGCTGACCTTCAAGAAGCTGCGCCAGACCAAGACCAACGAGGAAATCGAGAACGGTTTCTGGGGCAAGCTCACCCGCTGGGTCATGCAGCATCCGCTCAAGGTCGCGGTCCCGATCGTCGCGGCTCTACTGCTGATGATCATTCCGCTGACGGGCATCAAGTTCGGCGGTATCAACGAGACGTACCTGCCCCCGGACAGCCCCACGCGTGTCGCGCAGGCGCAGTTCGACGAACTCTTCCCCGGCAATCGCACCGAGCCCGTTCGACTCGTCATCGAGGGAGCCGACAACACCACCCTCGGTCAGATTTCCAAGACCGCAAATGCTGCGCCGGGTCTGGTCGAGAAGTTCACCCCGGAGGTTGCGACGAAGGACGGTGTCAACGTCCTCAAGGCCGGTCTGACGGAGCGGAACGAGGCACGTCCCACCATCGACTATCTGCGGTCCGCGGACTGGCCCGAGGGCACAACTGTGCTGGTCGGCGGTACTCCGGCCATCGAGCAGGACAGCGTCGACGCATTGCTCGATCGTCTGCCGCTGATGGTCGTATCCGTCATCCTGCTGACGACCTTGCTGATGTTCTTGACGTTCGGCTCGCTCGTCCTGCCCATCAAGGCCGCATTGATGAGCGCGCTCGGACTGGGTTCGACGCTCGGAATCCTGACCTGGATCTTCATCGACGGGCACGGTTCCGGTCTCTTGAACTTCACGCCGGGACCGATCATGTCTCCCGTCCTGGTGTTGATCATCGCGATCGTCTACGGCCTGTCGACCGACTACGAAGTGTTCCTGCTCTCCCGCATGGTCGAAGCGCGAGCGCAGGGCGCGAGTACTACCGAATCCATCCGTATCGGCACGGCACATACCGGCCGGATCATCACCGCTGCCGCACTGATTCTGATCGTGGTCACCGGCGCATTCGGCCTGTCCGATCTGGTGATGATGAAATACATCTCCTACGGCATGATCTCCGCGCTGATCATCGACGCGACTCTCATCCGAATGTTCCTGGTCCCCGCGACCATGAAACTGCTCGGCGACGACTGCTGGTGGGCTCCGGCCTGGATGAAGCGGATCCAGCAGAAGATCGGGCTGGGCGAGCCGATCCTCGACAACGAGCTGGTACTCGCGAACGTCCCGCAGATCGCGCCTGTCGGTGCGATCGCCGGACCGGGGCAGCCGCGCAAGATCGAAGCGGCCTCGCGGGTCATGCCGCCGCCTGCCCCGGCTGCACAGCCGGAAAGCGGACCTCGCGTTCCCGATCCTCTCACCGAGCCCATTCCGCTCAGCGAAATGGCGATCAAGGCACCCAACACGGAGGCTCCCGCCGCGGAGAAGCCGGCACCGCGACGTCGTCTCGATATCGGGAGTGCAGCCAGCGCCCCCCAGAACCTGATCGAGGCACCTGTACCCAATCCCTCGTACCGGCCGCAACCGAATGCCAGCGACAAGCGCAGAAACCCCACGCCCGCTGCGCCGGCCGAGCGTCCCATCGAGAGTTGGTTGTCGGACCTGCGGGCCCGGGAACAGACTCCCCCGGCCTCACGTCCACTGCCGGTGGTCCGGACGCCTTCGCGGACAAACGGTTCGGCGACCAACGGTGCTGCCAGCAGCAGTTCAGGCTCCAACGGCGCGAGCCGGAACGGCTCCGCAAACGGTGCTACCAACGGCTCTGCAACAAACGGTTCAGCCCCGACCTCGGTGGAGGCGACCCCCCAGTCGCCGCCTCCACCGACCGCTCCGGAGCGTCGTAACGGGGTTTTCACGGATTCGCCTTCGCCTACCAACGAGCCCCGAGTCTCGGACGCCACCCCTGACGGCGACGACAACGCCACCGGCAGGCACCGGCCTGACGACGCAGGCGCCATCAGCGTGAGCGAGCTCATCGCTCGCCAGAAGCGAAGCTGACCTGCTCCTGCTCCTGCTTGGCGAAGGCTCGTGCATAACGTGTCCCGACCAGCAGGAGCAGCAAGCCGACCACCAGGAAGGCAACGCTACGCACCAGCCCACTGAGTGTGGCCAGGTCGAAGAGGAACAGCTTTGCCACGGCCGCACTGGTGAGAGCAAGCCCGGCTCCGAGCAAGACGCGAGCGTGCTGGCGGTTGTTCAATCCGAGCACCAGCGCTGACGTGGCGGCAAGCATCCACACGATGGTTGCAACACTGTGCCCGGCAACGAATCCGGTTGCACTGTCGAAAATTTCGACGCCGGATGAGACGAGCGCGCACGTCACCGCGTAGAGGACACCGAACCCTGCGGCCGCCCATAGAACCGCCGCGTTGGAATCGGCAATCAACTTCAGTCGGTGAATCGCCCAGACCAGCATCACCACCGCGCCTATCGCCGTCAGACTCGAGAGCGCCGTGATCGCACCGAGTTGCATGGATGCGGCGCGAGCGGTCGTCAACGCTTCCGGCGGAACCGTCGTGAGGTATCCGATCGATCCGATTGCCGCAAAGGCGGTTCCGAGCGCGAAGACGAAGCGCGAACCCGCATACAGCGAGACTCCGAGGAAGATCATTCCGACCGTGAGGATCAGCGGTACGACCAGAGATTCAGTCGCCCCGGAGAAGCAGCAGAGCAACAATGCGAGGGCGCCGGTTGCGCCCAGTCCGAATCGCAGTTGCGTCGGCAAAGGCTTGGCCGCCGCTGCAGCCGAAAGAAGTAGTGCCGCAGCAATTCCGTACAGCACTGCGGATTCGGTGCGCCCGAGCACGGCTCCGACGCTCATCAGCGGAAGGGACGAGACGACAAAGGTAGCGGTGGACCACGCCCCTGCAATGCCGTCACGCGAGGGCGAACCCGTCCACTGCATCGCCATCGCGCAGCCGGCCCCCACGATTGCAACCACGCCGGCACTGATCACCAATTGCACTGCACTGTTACCGGATTCGCCGAAGATGGACTCCGACGCTATCGCTGCGAGCAGTGCGAGAACCACCGGTACGGTGCGCGCCATGCCCAGGTACTTCCAGTCACGACCGAGCTGGGCGGAGAATGTCGCCGACTGGATCGCGAAGAGGAAACCGATGAGGGTCAACGATATTCCCGACGTCAACACGGGAGCCAGGAGCGCTGCTCCCAGAACGATCATGAGCGCCAGCGATTCGGAATCCCACTTCACGGCGAGGGCAACGCCGGCGGCGGCGATTCCGAAGGCAATCACCACCGCGAGCGGTGTCGTCACCCAACCGTAGAGAACGGAGGCTGCGACGACATCGAGATACATCCCTGCAAAACCGGTGGCAGCCAGGGCAATTGCCCCCACTTTGCCCCCTGGTCGTCCGTGGACCCGCACCCCGGCAAACACCAAGGCGCCGGAAAGGAGCGCACCGCCGAGCACCCGCAGCGGAGGTCCGAAGAATCCGGCCTGCGCTGCAAGTACCAGCAGCATCACGACGCCGATCAGTGTGACGGCAACACCTGCCGCGGCCAGGAGTCGACTGATGACACCGTCGCGTTGCCACCAGGGCTGGCGAGGCGCGGCAACCGGATACGTCGGCGGCTGCCACGCGGGCACGCTCTGCTGAGGACGCATTGGTGGCATCTGCGGCACCTGTGGCGCCGGAGATGCGGGTGCCGGAACTACCGGCATGGGCGGGGTCGCAGTAGCCGAGGACAGCTGAGTCTGCAGGATCGACAGGTTCTGGCCCATGTGACGCAACTGCCGGCCGATGCTGTCGCACTCGGCCGAGAGGGCGGTCACCAGTCGCGGATCGACGGCGGAAAAGCTCGGTGTGGTCATGGCTTCGAGCTTGCTGCGTGGCCGAACCGATCAGATGAGTAGTACTACTCGATCAGCCTGGGGACTTCTCGTACTCAACTGAGGACACCTTCGACTGACAGCACCCTCGACTGACTGCATCATCGACTGACTGCATCATCGACTGACAGGGCACTAACGCCGAGGTGCCGCGTTCCGCAATCGTTCGGACAGAAGCCGACCCGAAGTGTGAAGCGGAGCGGGATCCTGACGCGCCCGAGCAAGGACCAGCGCGCCCTCGAGTGCGGACAGAGCGAGAATTGCCTCGGACTCGGCGTCTTCGCGGGACCAACCGTCTGCCTCGAGGCGCTGAGCCAGCAGTGCGAGCCACGAGTTGTACCCGTCCGCACAAGCACCGCGGATGACCTCGGATTCGGTTGCGGCATCCAGTGTTGCCGTAGCCAGGGCACATCCACGTTCGTAGTCCGAATCCGACAAACGCGCAGCCAATGCGGCGGCGAATGCCGAGATCGCGGTGGCTGCATCGGGTGAGCTCTCCAGCAGGTGCCGGATGAAATCGGCCATTGCCTCGCCACGTCGTCTCAGAGCCTCGCCTGCGAGTTCTTCCTTGCCGCCGGGAAAGTGAAAGTACAAGGAACCTTTGGTAGTCGCACTAGCCGAGAGAACTTCCGACACACCCGTTCCGGCGTAGCCCTTCCGCTGCAACAGATCGGCAGCGGCATCGACCAACAAATCCCTCGTAGACATACGTTCAATATACCGATCAGTACACATATCGACAACAGTTGAAGTGCATTAATTGTCAAAACCTTGCATCACTAGACCGATTGGTACATGATTCGGGAATCAACAAACCGGAGCGCGGCCAACGACGCTCACGACGACGAAGGACTGAATCGATGTCACCGAATTCCCCGAACAACACCACCGCGACCGTCCTCGGACCGGACGAAGACCTCGCCGGGACCCTCGCGGCCACCGGCGTCCGGATGATGGTTCGTAACAAACAAACCGAGGGAGGTTTCTCTCTTGTACAACACCGCATCGCTCCGCATTCGATGACCTCACCGGTCCATCGCCACAGCCGGGAAGACGAGTACACGGTGGTTCAAAGTGGCCGCGTCGCAGCGATGGTCGGAGACGAGGTCGTCTACGCGGAGACCGGCGCCATGATCTTCAAACCGCGTGGCCAGTGGCACGCCGTGTGGAATCCCGACGACGCTCCAGCGCGGATTCTCGAAATCATCACGCCCGGAGGGATGGAAGACCTGTTCGAACTGATGCCGAAACTACTGGCCGAAGCAGGTTCCGCCGCGGAATCGGTTGCAGCGCGGGTAGAAGCAGACTTCGGGATCGAATTCGATCTCGTTGCCACCGCCGAGATCGCACAGACACACGGTGTGGGATTCGGCATCGAAAGTCACTGACCGACTGTCAGCACCTACCGATCGAAGGAAGATTCATGCTTGTACTCACCGGAGCAGAAGACCTCAGCGCCAACCTGAACCAAGAGCTGGGCGTCAGCGACTGGCACGATGTCACCCAGGAGTCCATCGACGAGTTCGCCCGGGTCACCGGCGACGATCAGTGGATTCACGTCGATGTGGATCGCGCGAAGGAGTCACCGTTCGGCGGAACCATCGCGCACGGCAACTACACGCTCTCACTCGGCCCCAAGTTCTCGTACGCAATGTTCTCGCTCGAAGGTTTTGCGTTTGCTCTCAACTGCGGATTCGACAAGGTCAGGTTGCCTGCTCCGCTTCCGGTCGGCTCTCGTGTCCGCATGCGCGCGACGTTGAGCAAAGTCGAACCGATCAACGGCGGTGTCCAGATCACGGTGACGCAGACGTTCGAACGAGAACACGGTGACAAGCCCGTGTGCGTCGCCGAGATGTTGACCCGCGCGTATCACTGAAAGGTCAGGAGCCGAACATCTTTCGGATCGTGGTACCGAAGGGATGCTTCGCGGTGACACTGCCGAATCGCACCTTGCCGTGCACCACCAGATGCAGCGGGCCTATCTGTGGGCCGGACCGAACCTTGTTCGACGCGCTTCCCCCGACTGCCTCGACACCGTTCATGTCCACCGTCGCCTCTTCGGGAACGATCAGTGAAATCGAGCTGGCGTAGTCGTCGATCGAGATGTTCACGACCTGCGTCTGCATCACCGCACGCGTGAAATCGATAGTCACACTGGACATTCTGGTGTCGACCACGACAGCTGGTGGAACGATCCAGGCACCGTTCCGCGTCACCGTCGCCATTCGTCCACGGATCACGGCAGCATTTGCCGCTCCGTAAGTACCTACAACCGGAGCCCCGACGGGAGCGCGGTAAGGCGGGCTCGGATGAACCGGCGGCGGTTGGGGTTGGTACGTCGGCGCCGGGTAGGGCTGGCCTTGGTACATCGGCTGACCCGCATTGGGATACGCGGGTGGGTCGTAGTCGGAGATCAGTGTGATGCCCGGAAGATCGGCGAGAACCGAGTTGAGCTCACCTCGTGTCTTTGCGGCCAAGGCAGTGTCCATGCGCTCGGTGAACTCACCGAGCGAGAGCATCCCTTGACCGACAGCTTTCTGCAGCAGCTCGCCGACATGCTCTCGTTCGGCATCGGATACGCGTAGATTCCTGGCCTCCATGATTTCCAGGATAAACGTTATTCGAGACCTTGTTCTATCGCGTATCGCGTGAGCTCGACGCGATTGGCCAACTGAAGCTTCCGAAGCGTTGCCTGCACATGGTTTTCGACGGTCCGGTGGCTGAGCGAGAGCCTCGTGGCGATCTGTTTTGCGCTCAGCCCCTTGGCGACAAGACGGAGCACTTCGGTCTCACGGTCGGTGAGCCGAGGCAGCTCGGGTGCGCGATCGTCGGCCGGTGCCGTCGACATCCGGCGGTACTCACCGAGCACCAATCCGGCGAGGCCGGGGGTGAAGACGGCTTGTCCGTCGAAAGTCGCTCGCACGGCCTCGAGCAGTTCCGCCACCGAAGCACTCTTGACCAGGTAACCCGACGCTCCGGCTTTGACCGCGTCGAGGACGTCGTCACGTTCGGCAGAGGCCGAAAGCACCAGTACCTTGCTCTTCGGCGAAACCTCGAGAATTGCGGTGGTGGCGTCGGCACCGTTTCCGTCCGGCAGGTTCATGTCCATCAGAACCACCGCCGGTTGCACGGCGGCGGCCCGGCGGCGCGCACTCTCGACACCCTCCGCCGTGGCGCTCACGGTGAAGCCGGCAGCTTCGAGGTCCCGGGAGACACCGTCGCGCCACATCGGGTGATCGTCGACGACCATCACCGTCACCGGATTCTCGCCATGTTCGTCAGCCGCGCTCACTTTTCCCCTTCGGAACGTTGATCTCCCATTCGGTGCCCTCCCCCGGCCCGGTTTGCAGGACTGCAGTGCCGCCGAGCACCTGCACTCGGCCGAGAATGGACTTCGATACTCCCATGCGGCCTTCGGCTTCGGCCTGCGCCAAGCGACCCTCGGGGATTCCGACGCCGTCGTCGCGGATGCTGACGATCACCTCGTCCGGCAAATCTTCGAGCAATACGTATGCCTTCGCCGCGGGCCCGGCGTGCAGCCCGACATTGGACAGAGCATTGTCGACGATGGCTGCCAGTTCGATGGCTCGATCACGCTCGATCACGACGGGGTGCGCGGGCGTCGACACCGACACCGACGTGCTTGCCTGCGTGGTCAGCAGCGGACACAGATCCACTGTCTGTCCGCCGACGTCTGCCGCGGCGCCCGAAACCTGCTCGGAGATCAGCATTCTCAAGGCGACCTCCTGCTCACCGGCCAGAGCAGCCAGTTCAGCTGCCTCGCCGCCGAGTGCCGCACCTCGCCTGCGCACCATCGCCAGCACCTGCAGAACGCCGTCGTGTACTTCGCGTGCCAAACGCTCGCGCTCTTCGGTGGCCGCCGCCAGACGGACGGCTTGCTCGAGTTGTCGATGCGAGCGCCGAGCGGTGGTGGTGGCCAAGCCCAACGCCAGGCCGACCGATACGAGCACGGGAGCCGTCGCATCGCGCCAGAGGTCCAGGTTGACCTGGTCGCGGATGATCGCGCTGGCCGCCGAGATGACAACTCCGGACGCCATACCGAGCCACGGCCCGCCGAGAATTGCCGCGGAGATGACCGCGTTGGTGGCCCACAGCGTGGTGGGCAGCGTCTGGTGATTCTGATACCACTCGTGGTCGGAGACCAGCCTCGTCGACGCCATCAGCAAGATGACGACCACCTGATCGGCGATCACCACCTGATACCGCGGCAGCTTCTTCCCGAACAAAGCACCGGATGTCCCGAGCAACAGTGCCGACACCCCGGTCCACACGGCCATCAGAGCGACGAAGAACCAGCTGAGCCGAGAGTTGGTGTAGTCGGAGGCCGAGGCGAACTGGTAGCTGATCGCGTACACCAGCGTGACGAGCCGAAATGCCTGCGCCGCCCGCCACAGCGGGGCATCAGGGTCGGTGTCGACGCCCGACGCCTCGCGAACGGTCGGCTGATAGTGCAGCCGACGACGGCGGGTGGGCTCAGTCATCGGGAGGAGTGGGGTTCACGATGCGAGGCTCGGCGCGCGGCTCGTCGGGTTCGGCGGGGAACAGTGGGGTTTCCGGATCTTCGACGTGCAGTTCGGCGTACGCGATGTCCGGGTCGTCGGCGAGGAGGGAACGAATAGCGGTATTCAGGACCGCGACGATCGGGACAGCCAAGAGCCCGCCGACGATTCCAGCGAGAACGATGCCCGTTGTAATGGCGAGAACGACTGCCAGCGGATGCAGTCGAACAGCGCGACCCAACAACAGCGGTTGCATCACGTGCGCTTCGAGCTGCATGACGCCGATGATGATGCCGAGGACGATCAGCGCCGTCAGGAAACCCTTCGTGACCAGAGCGACAAGCACCGCGAGAAAACCGGTCAGAAATGCACCGACGATCGGAATGAACGCGCCGATGAACACCAACGACGCCAGCGGCAGGGCGAGCGGCACCCCGAGGATCGCCAGGCCGGCACCGATACCGATCGCGTCGGCGGCGGCAACCGCGACCGTGGCGCGCACGTAGCCGATCAGCGACCCGAAACCTGCAGAACCGGCGATCCGTACGCGACGACGCGCGTCGGTGGGAACGATCCGGGTGACGAACTGCCAGATCTGATCGCCGCCGTAGAGGAAGAAGATGAGAGTGAACAGCGTCAGCAATGCCCCGGTGAAGATCTCGCCGATTACTGTCGCCGTGGTCAAGGCGCCGCTGGTCAGGGACTCACGATTGGATTGCACCGACTTGACGACCGAATCACCTGCCTGGCGGATCTGATCCTCGCTGAAGTGCAGCGGACCGCTGGTGAGCCAGTTCTGAATTTGCGTGACGCTGGCCGTGAACTGGTCGGTGAGCTGGGGCAACCCGTCGATGAACTGCTCGACGACAAACGTCATGATTCCCGCGACCAGTCCGATCGAGGCAAGCAGAACGACGATGACGGCTGCCGAGCGGGGAACACCCCACACCTGTAGCCGATCGACAATCGGGATCAGCAGAGCTGATGCCAGCAGAGCCAGCCCCACCGGGATGAGCACGGTTTCGAGGCGGAGTACGACGTACCCGAGAACCAACAGTCCGGCGAAGATCACAATGAGGCGCCACGACCATTCCGCAGCGATGCGCACGCCGGGATGCACCGCCCGAGCGTCGGCGGAGATGGGTTTGTTCATCCTCGATGCTCGCTCCGCACGCCCCCTGTTTGCGTTCACATCGCGAGCCTAACCGGCCCGGCCGACACAGGTGAGCGGACGAATAATCGGACGCGCGTACCAACACTTCGACCTCTGCCAGCTAAATTGAACCCTGTGCGGGCCTCATACAGAGCAATAGCGGTGACCATCCGCAGCCGGTGGCCCCTCTATATGCTCTCCATGCTCGCAGCCAATCTGATCGGCGCGGTACTGGTCTTTGCCTTCGTCCGGTACGGCGTGCCGATCCAGGAGTCCGACGCGATAGTTGCCGACCGGGTCCGCAATTTTGCGATCTTCGGCGTGTACCTGGCATTCGCCGGCGCCGTCAGCCTTACGGCGGCGGCAATGATGTTGAAGTCGGTCATCCGTTGGCGGCTGCGCGGGGGTCCACCCACGAGGTCCGAGCAGATGGCGGCACTGCACGCGCCGCTTCGCCAGGCCATCGTCCACCTGGTGCTGTGGATTCTGGGCGGCATCATCTTCGTGTTCCTGACCATCACCGAGATGCCCGGACTCGCGATCGCCGTGATCGTGACGGTGTGTATGGCCGCGACCACGACCTTCGGGTTCACTTACATGCTCGGTGAGCGCATTTTGCGTCCGGTCGCCGCCCAGGCTTTGAGCGAGGGCGAATTCGATCGGACCATGGCGCCTGGCGTCGGAACCCGGCTGGCGATGACCTGGGGACTCGGCACGCTGATGCCCGTCGCAGGCATCATCTTGCTGTGCTCGACGCAGCTCACGACCGATCTCGAGTTCTCCCCCGACTCGCTCGCGTGGGCGATCCTGCTCATCTCGATCATGGCGATCGTGCAGGCCTTTGCGCTGTCGATGCTGACGGCTACCCAGATCTCCGATCCGATCCGCCAACTGCGACGCGCCATCGAGCGGGTGCAGCGCGGCGCCACCGACGTACGCGTCGAGGTGTTCGACGGCAGTGAGATCGGCCGGCTGCAGGTCGGCTTCAACCGCATGATGAAAGAGTCCGACGAACGTCGTCTGCTGCGTGAGCTGTTCGGTCAGCACGTCGGCGAGGACGTGGCCCGGCGCGCGCTGAAGTTCGGTACCGAGCTGGGCGGCGAAACTCGATTCGTGGCAGTTCTGTTCGTCGACATGGTCGGATCCACCGGTGCCGCGGCCGAGCGCCCGCCGGGTGAAGTGGTCGAACTGCTCAACGAGTTCTTCCGTGTGGTCGTCGACGTCATCGATCGTCACCATGGTTTTGTCAACAAGTTCATGGGTGATGCAGCGCTCGCCATCTTCGGTGCACCACTCGATCGACCCGACGCTCCGACGGCAGCCCTCGCTGCGGCTCGCGAGCTGCGGTTCAAGCTCAACGACATCACCGGCCTCGACGTCGGAATCGGTGTGAGCGCGGGGCTCGCGGTCGCCGGCAACATCGGTGCTGCCGAACGTTTCGAGTACACCGTGATCGGTGATCCGGTCAACGAAGCGTCACGGCTCACCGAGCTCGCGAAACTTCGGCCCAGCCGGGTGCTGGCGTCGACGAGCGCGTTGTACTTCGCCGACGAAGAGGAACAGGCCGAGTGGGAACTCGGCGAGCAAGTCCAACTGCGTGGGCGCCGACGACTGACGCATCTGGCGTGGCCCGAAAAGTATCCAGAGGTCGATCCGGATCAAATTGGTTAGGGTGAGTCGATGGCTCAGCCTGGAAACACCCCACGGCGACTGAGACGACCACGCTCGCCCGTGGCCGAGACCAGTCGGGCCAGAGGGCGCTTCTGGTGGCTGAAGTGGGTGCTCGGGATAGCGCTCATCGCCCTCCTGATAGTTGAAGGCGCATATCTCTGGCCCAGGCTAAGTGAGGCCTGGCGGGTCCTGACCGAAATCCATTGGGGTTGGGTGGCCGCGTGCGTCGCGGCCCAACTCATTTCACTCAGCGGTTACGCGTCCGTTCAACAACGTCTGCTCAATGCCGCCGGTGTGGTTGCCGGTCACCTCAAGAACCTCTCGGTCATCTATGCCAGTACGGCAATGGCGCTGACGTTGCCTGCGGGCCAGGTCTTCTCCACTGCGTTCACGTACAAGCAGACTCGAAAGTGGGGCGCTACACCGGTTGTCGCATCCTGGCAGTTGGCGATGTGCGGTGTCATCGCCGCCGCGACTCTGGCACTACTCGGCGCTACCGGCGCAGCGGCGTTCGGCACCAAGGTCAGCCCGGTGACGCTGACGATTTCGCTCGTCGGCATGGCAGCACTGTTTCTGGCGTTGCGATACATAGCCCAGAATCCCGGCAGCATCGAGCGCATCGGGCACCGAGTTCTGGCGCTGTACAACCGTTCTCGCAAGAACCCGACCGGGCGCGGTATGCACCGTTGGTCCGAAATCCTCAAGCAACTGGATTCGGTCGAGCTCAGCCGCACCGACTCGGTCATCGCATTCGGGTGGTCGGCCATCCATCGTGTCGCCGATGTCGCTTGTTTGGGTTTCGCATGCTGGGCGGTGGGCGCGGAACCCTCCTTCGCGGGGCTCCTGATTGCCTTCACCGCCGCCAAAGCAGTCGGCAGCATTCCGCTGCTGCCCGGCGGGCTGGGCTACGTGGACACCGCACTGATCACCGCGCTGACGATCGCCGGTGCCAGTGGAGCGCAGGCAATTGCGGCATGGTTTGTATATCGGATGGTCAGCTTCGTCGGGGTCGCTGTCGCCGGTTGGATCGTCTTCTTGATCACTTTCCGTGCAACCCACCACGAAGACCTCGAGATGGACCTCGAGTTCGAACGCCGCGAACAGCCGGGCGTCTAGCGTCGCAACGCTGCCGCCATGTCGTCGAGGTGTGCCCGGCTGATCCGAACGGCTGCCTCCGCGTCGCCGGCTTCGATGGCGTCCACCAACATTCGATGCTCGTCCGCGTCGGGCTGGCTGTGTGGATGCAGGTCCAGAACCGCGATCAACTCGATCAACGCAGCCCGCAGACGCGGTACAAAGGTCTCGAAGAGTTCCGACAGCACGGGATTGTGTGCCGCGTCCACCACTGCTCGGTGGACGGCGATGTCGGCGTCGACGAACGCTGCGTCGCCAGAGTGCGCTGCGGCAGTTCTACCGTCGAGCGCTTGCCGCAGAGCCGCGACGTCAACGGCATCGCGCCGCTGCGCAGCGAGGCGAGCTGCTTCGATCTCGACCGCGTTGCGCACCTCGACGACGTGAAGGATCGCCTCGGCTTCGAGCACTCGGGGCCACTGATCCGGAGGCGTCGTACTCCGTAGGAAGACCCCGGCGCCCTGCCGCGATTCGAGCATGCCGAGGCCCGCGAGAGTCCGCACTGCTTCCCTGATAGTGGACCGCCCGATACCCAACTGCGCAGCAAGAGTGGTTTCACCTGGAAGTTTGGCGCCGACTTCCCATTCACCGCTCACGATCCGCGCGCGTAGCAACTCCGCGGCCTGGTCGGTGAGCAGCCGACGCTCGACGATCGGGGACACGTGAACTCCTCAGGTTGTCTGATAAGTAATTTCATTCTAGTGTAGCCCGCATGGCTACAGGAGCACTCCTTCTCGACTGCCGCGGCGGGGCCTGAAAGACCGGCACCCCTCCGCGGGGTTTCGCCATGCCGGTCTCTCGACTCGACCGCAGGAGAAACCGAAGATGAGTACTACCCGCGCCAACCGCTGGAACAACCAGAAGCCGTCACCCATGCCGTCCGAGCGCTATCGCGCCGCGTGGGATCGCGTCGACATTCCGACTTTCGAGCGGACGTGGCCGTCCAATCGCACCACCGCGCCGCCCCTGTGGGTGCCCGTCGATCTGCGTGACGGCAACCAAGCCCTCGCAGAACCGATGGACCCCGAACGCAAGCGTCGAATGTTCGAACTGATGGTGGCGATCGGCTACAAGGAAATCGAGGTCGGCTACCCCTCCGCGAGTCAGACCGATTTCGATTTCGTTCGCGACCTGGTGCGCTTCGATCTCGTTCCCGACGACGTCACTATCGTCGTATTCACTGCCGCGCGTACGGATTTGATCGAACGGACATATCAATCGATCGAGGGGCTGCCTGACGCGGTCGTCCACATGTACACGGCGACTGCGCCGACGTGGAGAAACGTCGTTCTCGGCAAGGAGCGAGAAGAGTTGCACGACATGATTTTCCGCGCCGCGCAAGACGTTGCTCGTGGCGGCGAAGGCCACGACGGCTGGCGATTCGAGTTCTCACCCGAGGTCTTCAACCTCACCGAACCCGACTACATCCTGCAGGTCTGCAACAGTCTCACCGAACTCTGGGACGCCAGCCCCGATCGCCCGGTCATCCACAACCTCCCTGCCACAGTCGAAATCGCCACCCCCAACATCTATGCCGATCAGATCGAATACATGCACCAGAATCTGGCCCGACGCGATTCGGTAATCCTCTCGGTCCACCCGCACAACGACCGCGGCACCGGCGTTGCGTGCGCCGAACTGGCAGTGCTGGCCGGCGCGCAGCGCGTCGAGGGATGCCTGTTCGGCAACGGCGAGCGGACGGGCAACGTCGACCTGGTCACACTGGGGCTGAATCTGCATGCACAGGGCGTCGATCCGGAAATCGACTTCTCCGACATCGACAAGATCCGTCGAACGGTGGAGTACTGCAACAGAATTCCCGTCCACGAACGCCACCCGTACGGCGGCGATCTCGTGTACACGGCATTTTCCGGAACCCACCAGGACGCGATCAAGAAGGGCTTCGCGCATCACTACGAGAGCGCGGAGGCTGCCGGCGTCGATCCGGGATCGGCGCCGTGGGCGGTCCCTTACCTGCCGATCGACCCCGCCGACGTCGGCCGCGACTACCAGGCGGTCATTCGTGTGAACAGCCAGTCGGGCAAGGGCGGAATCGCATATCTGCTGCAGACCGAGTACGGGGTCGAACTCCCCCGGCGCCTGCAGATCGACTTCGCCTCGCGGGTGCAGCTCGAAACCGACGACTCGGGCACCGAAATGACTGCCGACCAACTGTGGAAACTGCTGCTGCGCGAGTACGGGTACAACGGAGGAGTGCGTCGGTACTCACTGGAACACACCGCCGACGGTGATCAGTTGTTCGTTGCCATCGATCGCGACGGGCGCGAGGTCACCGCCGCGGCCAGTGCGTCCGGGCCGGTCGAGGCATTGAGCAAAATCCTGACCGAACAGGGCTCGGCCGTCGAGGTTGTCTCGCTCACCCAGCATTCACTGCCCCGCAACCCGAATTCTTCCGGGAGTGCGAATTCGGCAGTCACCATTGCAGAGTGCGTGGTGAACGGTGAAGGACGCTGGGGCATTGCGGTGCATCAGTCGGTGACAGCGTCGGCGCTTCACGCGGTCTATGCCGCAAGCACAAACACTGTGATGCAGCTCACATGATCTTGTGGAAGGATTTCCTGGGGTCCATAGTTGAAGCTACAAGAACTTGAACATTCAACTACTTATTCAGGAGCTTCCATGACCACCGCAACCTTGCCCGCTTTGACCGCCGGAACCTGGGTCATCGACACCGTCCACTCCACTGTCGGATTCTCGGTTCGCCACCTCATGGTTTCCAAGGTTCGTGGAACGTTCGACGAGTTCTCCGGAACGATCACCGTTGCCGAAGACGGAACCCCCGCCGTCGAGGCCGAGATTTCCGTGGACTCCATCAACACCAAGAACGAGCAGCGCGACGGCCACATCAAGTCCGCTGACTTCTTCGACGTCGAGAAGTTCCCGAAGGCCACCTTCAAGTCCACCGCAGTGCGCTCCAAGGGCAGCGACTTCGTCCTCGCCGGCGACTTCACGCTCCACGGCGTCACCCGCGAGGTCGAGCTGAACCTCGAGTTCAACGGCGTCAACCCGGGCATGGGCCAGGGCCCCGTCGCCGGATTCGAGGCCACCACCGTCATCAACCGCAAGGACTTCGACATCTCCATCGAGATGCCCCTCGAAGGCGGCGGAGCAGTTGTCGGCGACAAGATCACGATCACCCTCGAGATCGAAGCCGGCCTCCAGGCCTAACAGCACTGTGCGCCTTTATTAACCGCCCGCGGTTAATAAAGGCGCACAGTCGTATGGTGTGAGCGTGAAGAAGTACGCACCATTCCTGCTGATCGACGCCATTCTTGTCATAATCTTCTGCGCGATAGGGCGCCGTACCCACGAAGAAGCCAATGCGCTCGCCGGTCTGGCGAAGACATCCTGGCCCTTCCTGACCGGCCTGGTGATCGGATGGGCTGCCACGTTCGCGCTCTACCGCGACAAGTTCAACGCCGTTCTCCTTGTTCCCACCGGCGTTGTCGTTTGGCTCGGCGCCGTCGTCATCGGGATGATCCTGCGAGTGTTGAGTGGCCAGGGCACCCAGTTCAGCTTCATCGTCGTCGCGACGCTGGTCCTCGGCGCGTTCCTTCTCGGTTGGCGCGCACTCGCTCCGCTGGTAGTGAAAATCCGCACCAAGTCGTAACCAAACTCCACGGCTCGGAACCACCCGAAATGCCCGAGCACGTAGGACACTTTTCGGATGAGCAACACTACGGAGCCCGTCGAACGTAGCGAGAAGGAAGACCGGGGGTTCTTCGGCCAACCCTTTGCGCTGGCGAACCTGTTCGGCGTCGAGATGTGGGAGAGATTCTCCTTCTACGGGATGCAAGGCATCCTCATCTACTACCTGTACTACAGCGTCAGCGACGGCGGCCTCGGCATCAGCCAGGCGGCAGCGACCAGCATCGTCGGCGCGTACGGCGGCACCGTCTACCTGTCGACGATTCTCGGGGCGTGGGTGGCCGACCGACTGCTCGGCTCCGAGCGCACGCTCTTCTACAGTGCTTCGCTGGTGATGGCCGGCCACATCGCACTGTCGGTTCTTCCCGGCATGTGGGGTGTCGGCGTCGGCCTCGTCATGGTCGCCTTCGGCAGCGGCGGCTTGAAGGCCAATGCGACCTCTCTGGTCGGAGATCTCTATTCCGAACAGGATGTTCGCCGCGACGCCGGATTCTCCATCTTCTACATGGGCATCAACATCGGCGGTCTTGTCGGTCCGCTGCTCACCGGAGCCGTCCAGGACGCCTGGGGATTCCACGCCGGTTTTGCTCTCGCTGCCGTCGGCATGGCGCTCGGCCTGATCCAGTACACGCTGGGCCGCAAGCATCTTCACGGAATCGGTGCCGAACCAGGCAACCCGTTGCCCGCGGACAAGCGCGCACTCTACATCGGGATCGGCATTGCCGCGATCGTCGTCGTCGCGGTCGCCTCCGTCACCGGCTTGATCACGGCGGACAACATGTCCGACGTCGTTGTCGGACTCACGATCGTCGCGTCGGTCGGTTACTTCCTCCTCATGCTCACCAGCAAGAAGGTCACCAAGGTCGAACGCAGTCGAGTCTTTGCGTTCATCCCGATGTTCATCGCGAGCGCGGCCTTCTGGTCGCTGTTTCAGCAGCAGTTCACCACCGTGCCGGTGATCTCAGACAAGCTCCTGGACCGCAATCTCTTCGGTTGGGACTTCCCGCCGACGTGGGTACAGTCGATCAATCCGGTGTTCATCATCATCTTTGCCGGGGTGTTCGCAGCGATGTGGACCAAACTCGGTGACCGTCAGCCGTCGTCGCCGATCAAGTTCGCGCTCGGTACCGGCACGATGGGTCTGGCGTTCCTGGCGTTCATCCCGATCACCGGGGGCGGACCGAACAGTGCACCGCTCCTCGGCCTTGCCGGTGTGCTTCTGCTCTTCACCTTCGCCGAACTCTTCCTGTCCCCCGTCGGCCTTTCCCTTGCAACCAAACTCGCGCCCGAGCATTTCCACACTCAGATGGTGGCGTTGTTCTTCTTGTCCGTTGCATTGGGTTCTTCGATGGCGGGAACCTTGGCCGGTTACTTCGACATCGACGACAGTCGCCCGTTCTTCCTGATCATCGGTTTCTCGTCGATCGGAATCGGAGTGATTCTTGCTCTTGCCTCGCCGTGGATCAAGAAGCTGATGCAGGGCGTGAAGTAGACGGGCTCACTTCACCCACAACCACAGAGCCAACACGAATCCCGCTATCGCTACTGCCACACGCAGTACCGATGGCGGGATTTTCTTGACGACGGGCGGGCCACACCAACCTCCGGCCAACGCGCCGAGCGCCATCGCCAACGCGGCCACCCAATGCACCTGTCCGGAGAAGGCGAAGATGAGTGCAGCCACAAGATTGGCGATGCCGAGAAAGAAACTCTTCAGGATCGTTGCACGCCACACCGTTTCGGAAGTGAGGATGAGCGTCGCAGCCAGGAAGATGACGCCGGCACCGGCACCGAAATAGCCGCCGTATACCGCGACGGCGAACAGTGCTGCGGAGTAGATTCCGGGGCGGTCACCGCCGCCGGACAACTCACGAATCTTCGGTTGCAGCAGCAGCGCGAGCGAGGCGAACACGACCATCGCCGGCACAACGGATTCGAACGAACCTTCCGGTGCCAGCCACAGGATGAGGGCACCGATGATGCCACCGGCCGCCGAATAGAGAGACCAGCGAACAAGTTTCGGACCGGTATCGGCAACTTCACGGGACGAGTTCGCCAACGCTCCGACGCCGACGGCCACCAACGCGACGGTATTGGTCATGTTCGCGCTGACCGGTGAGAGCCCGACGCTCAGCAGCGCCGGATACGAAACGATCGATGCAAGACCGGTGACAAAACCGACTAGACCGCTGAAGAATCCCGCTACGACGAGGAAAAGGAAATCGAGCAGGTTCACGAACCAGGAATCTACTCGCGGTGCCCGGTACTACTTGTCGGCAGGCTTGCCGAGTTCCTGGAAGAGCTTGTCCGTCATCTGCATTGCTCGATCGCCGCCGTCGGCGTCTGCGACGAACACTGCGAATGCGAAGTCTCCGCGTGATCCGTAGAACCAGCGATCATCACCGCTCGCTGCACCGGCCGCCATCATGTCCGGGTACCCAGCCAGTCCGCCGGCGCCTCGCATGGCGTCACGCAGACGATTGTTGACGTCGCCGGGCAACGCCGTCGGCGTGACGTCAGCGGTAGCCGGTTGTCCGAAGACCATCATCGGCATCGGGGCACTGCCGCGGGCGATCGATGCCGCGAGCATCGCCATTCCGAACGGAGTTACCGTCGGCGCGCTCGCGTCGTTGGACGTCTTGTTGGCCATGACGTTGTTCATCGCCTGGTCCACGCCGGGGCGGTTCGCGGCAAGCACTGCTGTCTGCTGTTCGAGTCCCTGAATGTGGAAGCCGTTGCCGAGTCCGAGTTGCTGCCCGGTGTCGGCCAACTGCTCGGCTGACACGGCGCCGGGGTCGACGCCGTTCTGCATCGACGATGCGAGACGGACCAGATCGAGGGCGCCGCCGGCCGGGCGCAACCCGGTGAAGGCGATCGGGCCCTGTTCGATGGCCTGATTGTTCTGTGCGGCAGCCAGAATGGCGCCGTCCGACGGGCGGATCGCGACGATGGCCGCAGGAGTACCTGCACTGACGACAGCTTCGATCGCGGCGAGTTGAGCGTGCGAGTCGAGGGTCGCGGCGACGTCGGGGCCGGGAGGTCCCTGGAAGCCGGCTTGCTTGATCGGGAATCCGTTGGGCTCGACCAGATTGACCGCCCAGCCGGCGGTGGCGTCGCGATTGGCCTGCCACACGGTCCGCAGTGGGTCCAGCAACGGCGAGTTGATTCGACGGTCGGAGGCGATCAGCTTGGGTGTCTTGACCACGACGACACCGGGGATCGCAAAATCGCTTTCCAGGTAGGCGTAGTCGGGATCGCGGAGCAGTACGGCGGTGACGGGCTTGCCGGGGTTTGCGGCGAGGTCGGCCAACATCGACTCCGAAGTGACCAACGGGGCGACAGGTTCGAGCACCGTGGCGAGGCGACGAGTGGTGTCGACGGGGTCCGGCATGGTGGCCGGGTCGAGAGTGATCGCGTTGATGGTCTGCTCGTTCATGAGCAGGGTGCCGGTGCTGTCGACTACCTTCGGCGGCGCTGCGTCCGTGCGGGTGTACGAAACGGTGCGACCGTTGCCGAGGTCGGGGACGAGGACCGACGGGTCCCAGGACACACGCCAGCCGACCGACAGATCACGAACCTCACCCTGCGACTGGTAGCTCCAGTCCTTGCCTTCGCCGAAGTTCCAGGACGCGTCGAGTGTGAAGAGTCCGGAGTCGCTACCCAGATCCATGACCTGAGCGACGTCGAAGTCGGTGGACTTGGCGGCCAGTCCGTCGAACATCTGCTGGATCGACGGCCGCGCCGCGTTGGGGTACGACGTGAGCGCCGCGGCAGCTTCGGCGTCGTGGTTGTTGAGGGCGGTGACGAAGTCCTCCACCACCGAGGCGGCGTCGGATTTCTTCTCCCCACCGATGACACACGACGCGAGCGCCACTGTCAGAACGACAGCAGTTATCGACGCAACGACATATTTTCCACGACGGTTGTGCTGTCCTCCGGGCCCCATGCATGTAACTCTTTACTTCTGTCACACGAGTAACAAGCACGGGATGCCTACGAACGTGTCACGGTTGAGCTACGACGGTGTGATCCAACTGCAACGGAAAACAGGTTTCAGCGCAGAAAAGTGCCCGCTACCTGCACTGCAGGCGAAGAGCTGTCCGCACCCGCGATGAATACCGCAAATGCGAGGTCTCCCTTGATTCCGACAAACCACCCATGTGCCGGGCCACCCTCGGTTTCGGCCGTGCCGGTCTTGCCGAGAAGCCCCGGAATGTCCTGCAACGACGTCGCCGTACCGCCTGTGACGGTCTCGCGCATCATCACCCGCAACTGTTCGGTCACCTCCGCGGGAGCCGGTACAACGGTCTGATCTGCCACGCCGGGCTGTCCCTTGACCAACATCGGCGCGGGTGTCGTTCCGTTGGCGATCGAGGCCGCCACGAGAGCCATCCCGAAGGGCGTGGCGGTCACCGTGCCCTGTCCGATCGCGGACTCGACGCGTTCGGCGGGGGTGTTCGCGTCAGGGACGTTGCCCGTCACCGTCGTGAGTCCGGGGGTGACGTAGTCGACGCCGAGCCCGAACTGCAGCGCCGCTTTGTGCAGAGCATCGGCGGGCAGACCGACGGCCATCCTCGCCATTGTGGTGTTGCACGACTTCGCGAACGCGGTGTGCAGCGGAACCGATCCGAGGTCGAACTCGTCGTCGTTGGGAATCTGACGGCCCTCGATGTTCTCGGTACCCGGGCACGGCAGAACGGTGTCCGGTGTAGCGACACCGGCTTGCAGGGCCGCGGACGTCGTCACGGTCTTGAACGTCGAACCCGGTGGGTACAGGCCGGTCAGAGCGATCGGACCCTGTGCGTCGGCGGGGGCGTTCTGGGCCACCGCCAACACCGCTCCGGTCGACGGCTGCAGCGCAACGATCGCCGCCTGTTGTGTCACCCCGGCGAGCGCGTTCTCGGCCGCGAGTTGCATCGGTCGGTCGATCGTTGTCGCGATGTTCGGAGCAACCGGCCCGTCTTGGCCGGCGACGGTGGTGACGGTTCCGTTCTGCTTCACCTGCTGTACCGCCCAGCCCGCGGACTTGTCCTGCCCCTCCTGCCACAGATCGGACAACCCACTGAAAGTCGGCGACGCCAGAGTTTTGTCCACCGAGAGCAACCGAGCCTGCGGCGCCAAGCTCACTCCGGGAATCGCCGCCAACCTCTCCTCGATCGGTGCAAGATCCTCGGCCCGCAAAGTGATTGCGGTGACCGGCTTCCCACTTGCCGACGCAAGATCGCCGCTCAGCGATGCCGCCGTGATCGTCGGTGCGACGGGCGAGAGAAGGGCCGCCACGGCTGCCGTGTCCACCGGGGGCACCGCGGCGGAATCGAGATTGACCAGCGTCACCACCTGCTGCTCCATGATCGGCTGGCCCGCCGCGTCCAGCACCGACGGCGGAGCACCGGTGGTGGGTGTGTAGCGCAAGGTCGTCGAGGAGGTCAGGTCCGGAGCCAACAGCGCCGGGTCCCACTGGATCAGCCAGTTGTCCCCGCTTTTCGACGCGTTTCCCTGCGTCGAGTAGTTCCAGTCCTGACCTTCACCGAACTTCCACGCCGCATCGAGTGTGAACGTCCCCGCAGAATCACCGGACTCGGTGGCGTCGGAGACGGTGAATGTTCCCTCGTCCTTGCCCAGCCCGTCGATCAGAGCCGAAATCGCAGTCGACGCCGCCGCCGGATCGGTGGTCAGGGCTGCCGCCGCTTGCACGTCATCGGACGTGAGCGCGGAGGCGAACTCCTCTGCCACTGATTTCGGCTGGTCAGGGCCAGAACTGCAGGCAACTACCGATCCTGCGGCCAATACCCCCAGAGCCACGGCAGCCACGGGACGACGGAAAGTTCGGAAGCTCTGACGAGCGTGTGAAAGGCGCACGACTCCGATCATGCCCGAATTTGTGGCGCCAGTTCGACTATCGGTGTAATCATGTAATCAGTGCAATAAACGCACGCCACACTCCACCAGCTCTCCGAGGAGAACGCCATGAAGAACTCACAAAACTCCGGCGACCGCAGGTTCGGCCGTCCCGGAGGTTGGCAACAGGCGTCGGTTCCCGACGCGAGTGATGCGTCCGACTGGTTTGCCGGTCGACTTCCAGATGACTGGTTCACCGGAACGGCCGACGTCCAGGTCGACCGCGAAGAAATCGTCGTGATCGGTGAACTCCCCGCAGTCGACGGTGGCGAGGCCGCCGCGGACGGAAGGATCTCACGCTTTCGCGAAACCACGCGCGCCGACCGGATGCGCATCGCCGACGAGGCCGAGGCTCGCTACGGGCGCAAGGTCGCCTGGGGTGTACGTCTGGACGAAAAGACCGTCCTGTTCACACATCTCGCAGTTCCGGTGATGACACGACTACGTCAGCCCGAACGCAAGGTTCTCGACACTCTGGTGGACGCGGGTGTTGCTCGCTCCCGAGCGGACGCCCTCATGTGGACAGTCCGGTTGGCGGGCAAGCACAGCGAACAATGGCTCACCGAACTCCGCGAAGCGATGTCGAAGGTCGACGACCTCCGATCCGAGGGTCCGAAAATCTGAAGGCCCGAAAATCTGAGCACCGAACACCGACGAGACCGACAGCACAGAAGAATTCGATTGCACGGGACCGTTCGAGTGTTCTAACCTGGAAGACGAATCATTCCCGACAGAACAGGAAACGGGCCGTTGCTCCTCTAGAGGTTCATCACGCGAAGGCACTCGCACCCATCAGCACTTGCTGAGCCGGGCGCACAGTCCAAGCACCCTCTGGAGTACTCATGACCCAATCCCATCTTTCTCTGTCGCTCTCGGATCTCACCTTCATCTGGCCGGACGGCGAATCAGTCTTTTCCCACACCAATTTTGTATTCCCCAGTGGCCGTGTCGGTCTCGTGGGACTCAACGGATCGGGAAAGTCGACTCTGCTGCGATTGATCGCAGGAGAGCTCTCACCGGAATCCGGATCCGTGACCGCTTCCGGCGAGGTCGGCTACCTCCGTCAGGACATCACACTCGATCCGAGCGTTCGGGTGGATGACATCCTCGGTATCCACGAACTCCGAAACGCATTGCACCGCATCGAAACCGGCGACGGCTCCGAATCCGACTTTGCGCTCGTGGACAACAACTGGGATATCGAGGAGAGCGCTCTCTCCACCTTGCATCGACTCGGCCTCGAGAAGGTGGCTCCGGATACCGCAGCATTGAGCCGAACTGTCGGCACCCTCTCCGGCGGAGAGACCGTCCTACTCGGCCTGACCGCAACGCTGCTGAAGAATCCACAGGTACTGCTCCTGGACGAGCCGACCAACAACCTGGACCGCGACGCTCGATCACGAGTTCATGCTGCAGTCCAACAGTTTCCGGGAACCGTACTGATCGTCAGCCACGACCGGGAACTGCTCGACACCGCGGAGTACACGATCGAACTACGTCGGGGGGATCTCCGCGTGTTCGGCGGCAACTACTCGCACTACCAGGAGGTCGTGACCGCTGAGCAGGAAAACGCACTCGCCACCGTTCGCGACGCCAAGGCCGATCTGGCAAAGCAGAGCCGCGAGCTGATCGACGCTCGAACGAAACTGGACCGGCGTAAGCGCTATGGGCAGAAGATGTTCGAGAACAAGCGGATGCCGCCGATCATCGCGCAGACACGAAAACGTCAGGCCCAAGTTTCAGCGGGAAAGCTGGCCCTCAACCATATCGGGAAGGTGGACGAGGCCAAGTCTGTCCTGTCGGAGGCAGAGGAACTCCTTCGAGACGATCGCGAGATTCGTCTGGATCTGCCTGCTACAGAGGTTCATCCGGGGCAGCAGGTTGCGCGGCTCGACGAGGTGACGTTGCAGAGCGGCCAAGTGGTATCGCTCCAGATCACCGGGCCGGAGCGGATTGCGATAGTGGGACGCAACGGAATCGGCAAGACGACGTTGCTCGATGCACTCGCCGCGTCGACTCCGTTCGTAGCCTCTCGTGCGCTCCCCCAACGTCTCGACGTGTTCGACGAGGACCTCTCGGTGGCGGACAACGTCGCGTTGGCCGCGCCACACGCGACAGCCGAGGAGATTCGCGGGCAGTTGGCACGGTTCCTTTTCCGGGGAACGGATTCCGACGTATCGGCATCCGCGCTCTCCGGCGGTGAACGATTGCGTGCGGCGTTAGCCACGATCCTGCTGGCCGAACCCGCGCCCCAGCTGCTTCTTCTCGACGAGCCGACCAACAACCTGGACCTACCGAGTCTCGCCCACCTCACGCAGGCACTTTCCGATTTTCGCGGCGCCATGGTGGTGGTGAGTCACGATCTGCCGTTTCTGCGCGACATCGGTATAACGCGGTGGATCAGCATGGACGAGAATGGTATTCGAGACATCGATCCCGAGTAGGCCGACGGTTGACGCTATCGGTGCTCGACGGTCTGGCCTACCGTGGGGCGATGTGCCTTCACCTCGACGCAACCGCCGCGCTGTCGCTCGCAGGTTGGGTTCGCGAAGAACCTACTCGATCGGCCTCTGCCCCAGTTCCGCAACCACTGGTCGGCGGTTGTGACCAACTCGTAGTGTGGGCGAGTTCGTTCTCCGTACTTGCCAGTTCCGACGACCAGGTGTGGTTTCTCTCGGCGGAGAACTATGCCGGTGGCGTTGGCGTCAGCGATGAGGCGTTTCCCTGGAATGCGTTCCGGCACGAGAGCCTGGCGGTCGCTTCCGGGCCGGCGGAACGCGCGGCGATCAACGCCTTCTGGTCCACTCACCTCCCGGTCCTGATGTCGGTCCGCAATGGGTACGAGTACTTGGCGCTCGCACCCGACGGTCAGGTTGTCCGTGGAGGAGAGCCGGAGTTCGAGGAGGTCACCATCGTCGCCGCTGATTTCGAGGCTCTGATTCGGGGCATAGCCGCAGGCGTCAGCACTGCAGACCCCTCCACCGATGCATTGCTTGGAACAGTGGGTACTGCCCCGCCGGGCAGTGACCGGTAGCTCTGAGGGAGGCCGAGTTGACGGCCCGACTGTTCGTCAGAGTCCACGCCATCCGTCGAATGGGTCCGGACGACTACTCGAGTTCACGTGCGTAGCAACTGGCACCCATACTGGACGGGTGTTGCACGACGTGAGAAATCCGGTGGACGGTGCGCGGATCACCTATCAGATCGTGGGCGATGGCCCACCCCTGTTGATGGTGCACGGCACAGCGTTGTCGCGCTCCATCTGGCGTGGCTTCGGGTACGTCAAGGCACTTCAGGAGCAATATCGTCTGATCCTCGTCGACATGCGGGGTCACGGACGCAGTGACAAACCACACGACTCCGATTCGTATGCAATGGATCTGGTGGTCGGCGATCTCCTGGAGATCCTCGACACGGAGTCTCCGTTCGAACCGGCACACGTCCTCGGATACTCGTTCGGCGGACGCTCGGTGATGTCGCTGACAGTCGAGCACTCCGAACGGGTGCGATCGCTGACCGTCGGGGGCGGTAGCAGCCGACCGATGACGGGCGCGTTCGACGCATTGTTCTTCCCGGGTTGCATCGACGTACTCGAAAGCTGCGGTATCGAGGGATTTCTGACCGGTTGGGGCGTGAGGCGCGGCAAACCGGTGGATCCTCAGACTGCGACTGCCTTCCGAATCAATGATGCCCTCGCGCTCGCTGCCTACATGCGCCGCGCAGAGAAGGAGCACGGCATCGACGACGCCGTGCTGCAACGGATCACCACACCGGCGTTGTTGTTCGTCGGATCGAGAGATCGCGAGCGCCTGCCGGATACCGAGCATCTCGCGTCGCTGATCCCGGACAGTGCCTTGACTGTGATCGAAGGGGCTGACCACGCAAGCGCAGTCGCAGACTCCGATGCTGTACTGCGTGCGCTCATTCCGTTCCTGAGCCGACAGTAGTCCGCCTTCAACCTCTCGCTACTGCGATGTGAGCACTCTCGACTCCAACGCGGTCACCGGTGGCTGCCGCAAGTCCAAGCGCCTCAACAACTGGGCATTCGCGGCAACGACCACAGTGGATACCGACATCAGGATTGCTCCGACCTCCATCGGCAGCACGAACCCGACGGGCGCCAGCACTCCCGCAGCGAGGGGAACCGAGATCGCGTTGTATCCCGCTGCCCACCAAAGGTTCTGAACCATCTTCCGGTAGGTGGCGCGGGACAGCTCGATGACCGAGCTCACCGAACGCGGATCATCGCTGGCCAGAACAACTCCCGCCGACGCGATCGCCACGTCGGTTCCGGCACCGATCGCGATGCCCACATCCGCCTGGGCGAGTGCCGGCGCATCGTTGACCCCGTCACCGACCATCGCCACGCGGTGGCCCGCAGCCTGAAGCCGAGATACCTGCGTTCCCTTGTCCTGCGGAAGCACTTCGGCGAAAACTTCGTCGATCCCGAGCCTGCGAGCCACCGAATGGGCCACGGCCTCCGCGTCTCCGGTGACCATGGCCACCCGCACACCGCGAGCATGGAGGGCGTCGACGGCCAATGCTGATTCCGGGCGAATCTCGTCGGCCAATGCCAATGCGCCGATTACCTTCTCGTCACGCACTACATGCAGGACGGTCGACCCGTCACTGAGCCACTCTTCGGTCCCCGGGATCGCGGTGGCCCCGACCGATCGCAGCATCCCCGGTCCGCCGACACCGACGCGTGCACCGGCGACGTCCGCAGCAACCCCGATCCCGTTGTGCGCCTGAAAGTCGGAACCCGAAGTGAATTCGAGCGACAACTCCCGCGCCGCCGCGACGACGGCGCGCCCGAGTGGATGTTCGCTGTCGAACTCGACGGCAGCCGCTGCGCTGAGAACGTCGTCATCGGAATACCCGTCGACACCGCGTACACCGACCACTGCGGGCTCCCCCTTGGTGAGAGTGCCGGTCTTGTCGAAGAGAACGGTGTCTACGTTACGCATCGCCTCGAGGGCCATGCGGTCGGTGATCAAGATCCCAGCCCGAGCCGCCCGTTCCGTCGCGATCGAGACGACCAGTGGAATCGCCAACCCGAGCGCGTGCGGGCAGGCGATCACCAGAACGGTGATCGTCCGGGTGACTGCGCTCTCCGGGGTGCCCCAGATACTCCAGGCGATCGCGGTCAGCACTGCCGCGCCGAGTGCGTACCAGAACAGCAGAGCAGCGGCCTTGTCCGCCAACACCTGCGCGCGACTCGACGAGTTCTGGGCTTGCTCGACCAGGCGCCGGATACCGGCGAGCGCGGTGTCTTCTCCCACGGCGGTGACTCGAAGCCGAAGTGCCGAGTCGGTGGCTACCGTGCCGGCCACCACCTGATCTCCGACAGTCCGGCGGACGGTCTTCGACTCGCCCGTAATCATGGATTCGTCCATGTCGGCGCTTCCCTCGACCACCGTTCCGTCCGAGGGAACACGGGCGCCGGGACGAACTATCACCAGGTCGCCGGTCGCCAGAGCTGCGGTGGGCACGGTTTCCACCGATTCCCCCACCACCCGTTCTGCCTCGTCGGGCAGCAAAGCGGCAAGTGAATCCAAGGCGCTCGATGTCTGACTGAGCGAACGCATCTCGATCCAGTGGCCCAACAACATGATCACGATCAGAAGCGCGAGCTCCCACCAGAAATCGAGAGTGTGATCCACCCAGTGCAGACTCGCAGCCCATGACGCGAAGAAGGCCACGGTGATCGCGAGCGCGATCAACAGCATCATTCCCGGCTGCCGAGAACGGATTTCGGCAACAGCGCCGGTGAGGAACGGCTTGCCACCCCAGAAGTACATCACCGTGCCGAGTACCGGTGAGATCCATTCCACCAGAGAGTTTTCCGGCAGTGTGTACCCGACCAGATCAGCGAACATCGCGTCTGCCGCAACGACCGGAACCGCGATGACCAGCATGACTGCAAACAACGTCCGGAACTGTGCGACGTGATCCCCGTGACCACCGTGTGCCCCATGCTCCATCTGGCCATGGCTCATCTCGCTATGCTCCATCTGGCCATGGTCCATCTGACTGTGATCCATGTGGCGGTCATCCCCTCGCGTGTGATTGCAGCACAGCACCGGTCAAGCCATCAGCCTCGAACGTATGCCCAGGTAGCCACCCGAGCAAGGTCACGCGGCCAAGGCCTCCTGTTCAACTCCCCTTCAACATCGCTTCCATCTGAGTGATTTCCGCCTGCTGACCGGCAATGATCGCTTCTGCCATCTTCTCCGCCGACGGGTCGAGCCCGTTGTCGAGTTCGGTCTGGGACATGGTGATGGCACCCTTGTGGTGCTCGATCATCATCGTCAGCCACAACTTGTCGAACTCCGCGCCACTGGCATCGGTGAGGGCGGTCATGTCGTCGGCCGACATCATTCCCGGCATCTCGGCCATCCCGACGCCGTGTCCCGCGTGCGCCGACTCATCCATGCCCTCCATCGAACTCGACGAAGGCTCGGTGCGTCCCCACTCCGTCAACAATTCGGTCATCTGAGCCATCTCCGGGCCTTGCGCTGCCTCTATCTGCGCTGCAAGAGAGAGAAGTTCGGCATTGTCGGTTCGACCGTCGACCATCCTGGCCATGTCCAATGCCTGCGCGTGATGCGGGTACATCCCTTCGAGAAACTCGATGTCGGCGGCATTGACACCCGCAGGAATCTCCGACTGTGCTGCAACACTGGTTGTTTCGGAAGAATGGTTGATGCTCTCCCCGGAGTTGTCCGAGCATCCGGCAATCAACAGTGCTGCCGCTGCCACAACCGGAACGAACCGCGCGGCGCTCTTCCTGACCGTCAAAGACATGTTTTCACTCCCGAGAATTGATTCTGTTCGATATGCACTGCACCACAATTGATTTGACAAGAGTGCTGCACATGCACAGTTGCCACGTTACCGGCGAAAATCCACCGCGAAGCCCGATAACCGGCTCGAACAGGCTTCCTTCATCGAATCTTCACAGTCGAGTGGAAACCACCACGCGCCAGCAATGCAGACACGCAGTCGACTAACCTCGGTCTGATGAGCGCCGAACTACGACCTGGCGAGGAACCGGGGCGCGTTCTTGTCGTCGACGACGAGACTGCCCTCGCCAAGGTTGTCGCCAACTATCTGACACGCGAAGGATTCACCGTGCGCCTCGCCCACGACGGGCCGAGCGCAGTACGTTCGGTGCGCGAATTCGAGCCCGCGCTGATAGTGCTCGATCTAATGCTCCCGGGCTTCGACGGCATGGAAGTCTGCCGACGAATCCGTACCTTCTCCGATGCGTACATCCTGATGCTGTCCGCCCGCGGTGAAGAGTCGGACAAGGTGACGGGTCTGGCGGCCGGCGCAGACGACTACGTGGTCAAACCCTTCGGCCCCCGCGAACTGGTTGCGCGAGTGAAAGCACTGCTCAGACGGCCACGCGCGTCGAGTTTGCTGCCAAAAGTGCTGCCGACGCCTCCCGGACTCGACATCGACGTCCTGGCCCGCACGGTCCGTGTCGACGACACCCTGGTCGATCTCACTCCCACCGAGTTCACCCTGTTGTCCGCGCTTGCATCCCGACCCGACGCTGCCTGGAGTCGGGCCGAGATCATCACCTCGGTGTGGGGCTCGTCCTGGTTCGGGGACCAGCACATCGTCGACGTCCATGTGCGTGCATTACGCCGCAAACTCGGCGACGACGCGACCGATCCTCGGTTCATCAGAACCGTCAGGGGCGTCGGATACTCCCTGAGGTCGTCATGAACGAGGTCGTGATGAAGAAACTCGGGCTACGCGGAAAACTGCTGCTGGCGCAGCTTGTCGTCCTGTTCGTCTCCTGCCTCGCCATCGCCGCAGTCGCCATTGCCGTCGCTGCCCCGCTCTTTCACAACCACCTCATGATGGCCGGCATCGAAGACTCGAATGTCCGTACCCACACCGAAGAGGCATTCGCTCAGACCATGACCATTGCTCTGTTGTGCGGGATCGCGGTCGCACTGGTAGGCGCAGGCATCGCCGCGGTCTACATCGTCCGACGCATCACGGCCCCGATCTCAACGCTGGCGGAGGCGGCGCAAAGCGTCGCAGACGGGAACTTCGACGTGACTATCGGCAGGTCCGACGTAGATGCCGATTTCACGCGTCTCGAAACTGCCTTTGCCGACATGGCGGCACGCCTTGATCATTCGGATCGGGTCCGCAAACGCCTGCTTGCCGATCTTGCCCACGAATTACGCACTCCGGTATCGACTTTGGCTGCGTACGTGGACGGCATCGAGGATGGCGTCCTCCCCACGGACAACTCTTCATGGTCGGTCATGCGCGATCAACTCGAAAGACTGCGTCGGCTCTCTTGCGATCTGGCGGACGTCTCCGCGGCCGACGAACACGCTCTCGAACTCGATCGCCGAGATGAGAAGATCGACGACATCGTTTGCAGCGCAACGGCAGCAGCGGCGCCACGTTTCGCCGATCGTGGAGTCGAATTGACGACCGCGCTACCTCCGCAACCGATCACGGCCGAGGTCGATCGCCAACGAATCGAACAGATCCTCGCCAATCTGCTCGAAAACGCGTTGCGGCACACTCCGAGCGGAGGTTCGGTGACGGTGACACTCGCACGGGAGGGTGACCACCTCTCGGTGTCCGTCACCGACACCGGTGACGGAATTCCCGCAGACCAACTCGAATCAGTCTTCGACCGTTTCCATCGCGGTGATCGATCCGACGGTTCAGGTTTGGGGCTCACGATTGCGCGCAGCCTCGCGCTCGCACACGGCGGCGATCTGTCGGCGCTCCGAAACGAGCAACCTCTCGGCAGCACGCTGATCCTCACCTTGCCGACAGGTTTCAGGCTGCCGCTTTGAACGGATCGTGCTCGGCGATCAGCTTCTCGAGTCGAGCCTCGTCCACTCGAACCCTGACTGTGGATGCCTCCTGCTGATCACGAATCACGTTGGCCAACGTGAACGTACTGGTGACCAAGAACAGCAAGGACATTCCGAGAAATCCGCGTTGCCACGCATCGATCGGAAGATACGCAATTCCGAGGAGGGTGCCGACAAAACTGACGGCAAAGGCTATTCCGGCCTGAAGATAGAAGGCTGCAGTGGTCTTCGAGGGTGTTGTCGGTGTGCTCATGCTTCGAAGTCTGCTCGCCCATCCCGGCACTCGGATGCGTAGTCCTACTCGAGTGCGCACGGTACTTCCCCGGCAAAAATCAGATGCCGTCACCCATCCTGGTGGATAGTCTCGGTCCGGTATCCGGAGTTGTTCCAGAACAGTCAGACGGCAGGAGTGATCGATGACCCGCAGACATATCGCCATGGTGAGCATTCCGGCGCCGGGCCACGTCAATCCGAGCCTGGCGATCATCGCGCGTCTCGTCGCCGCCGGTCACCGCGTCACCTATGCCAACGACGAGTCGATGCGTGAGATCATCGAGGCGACCGGGGCCGAATTCGCACCGTACGTCTCCACGCTGCCCAGCCTCGTCCCTTCTCCCGACGGCGCCGAACCGGAGAAGAGCTGGGACGGGGATCTGATCGATCAGTTGACGATTTTCCAGGACGATTACGAGTCGATGCTGCCGCAGCTACGCCGAATCTACGAAGACGATCGCCCTGACCTCTTTCTCTACGACATCGCCGGCATTCCGGCACGAATACTGGCTCAGCAGTGGGGCGTTCCCATCATCCAGTTGTCGCCGACGTACGTTGCCTGGGACGGTTACGAAGCCGACGCCGCACCGATGTACGACGAAATTCGTTCCGATCCGAGAGGCGGTGACCTGCTCGATCGGGAGACCCGGTTCTTCCGCGCCGAAGGCGTCGAGGTCGATCCACGTGAGTTCACCGGACGCCCACCCCGTGCAATCGTGCTGATCGCAGAATCGATGCAGCCCAACGCCGATCGCGTGAACCGCGACGTCTACACGTTCGTCGGCCCCGCACTCGAACCGAGCAGTCAACCTTGGGTGAACCCGGATCCCGAACGCAAGCTCTTGTTGATCTCGCTGGGTTCAGCATTCACCGATCATCCGGATTTCTACCGCACCTGCGTCGAGGCTTTCGGCCAGATGGACGGCTGGCACGTCGTCCTCCAGATCGGAAAGCAGGTGCAGATCTCAGATCTCGGACCATTGCCCGACAACGTCGAAATACACCGTTGGGTACCGCAGTTCGCGATTCTGCAGCAGGCCGACGCGTTCGTGACCCACGCGGGTATGGGCGGATCCAGCGAGGGACTCGTGACCGGGACACCCATGATCGCAGTGCCGCAAGCCGTCGATCAGTTCGGCAACGCCGACTCGCTCGTCGACGCCGGTGTCGCAGTACGCGTCGACAGCGCTACCGTCACGGCAGTAGAGCTTCGTGAGGCGCTGACTCTGGTGAGCGCCGACGAGTTCCGCCGACGCAGCGCGGAGTTGGCAGAAGAACTCGCAGCGGCGGGCGGTGTGACCCGTGCCGTCGAATTGATCGAAGCCGCTCTACCCGGCAGCGGGCCCAGATAATGTCTGCTACCAGTGCCAGGCGTCGCCGCCCACGTTCTTGATGGTTCGCTGCAGCACAGTGATGGTGGTGACAAACTCCTCTTCGGTGATTCCCTGCATCCGCTCTTCCTGCAGCATCTGCTGTACCCGCGCGGCGCGATCGAACTGCTCGGAGCCCGCATCAGTCGGGCGAAGGACAGACCCGTCTTCGCGCGCCCACCCCAGTTCGAGGGCAGAGTCGACGGCGTCATCGATCACGTCGGTGGATTCGTTCGGACCGATCGTCCGCAAGAGGACAGCGCGCTCCACTCCTTCAGGGTGCAGCGAAAGTTGGTGCAGGACCCACCACCCCGGCTGGGTGACACCGATCGCTTCGAGTGCTCCGCGCGTGCGCGTGCGAATCGCTTCACCGGCTCGCGCGGTCCAGAATCCGATCGGCTGGTTGGCCGGTGGCTGCATCGCTTGTTTGTTCATGCATACGACGATAAAACCTCAACGGAAGTTAAGGTCAACCACCAGCGAGGTGAAGTTCTACATATGTTGCGTGATTGCTCGGCCGATAATGCGGGCGGCGTCGGGGAACTCACCCGGGTTCGGTCCGGCGTAGTTGAGCCGCAAGAACTTTCCAGTCGGTTCTGCCGGGAACCAATCGTCACCGGCCCCGACGATGACGCCGGCCGACCGGCAGTCCTGCACCACGCGTTCGACGTTCGTGGTGTCCGGGAGCCGAAGCCAGAGGTTGAGTCCGCCTTTCGGTACGGCATCGAGGTGAGCGTCCGGCGCGTGCTCGCGCAGACTCGAGACGAGGAGGTCGCGTCTGGCCTCGAGTTGGTGACGAAGCCTGCGCAAGTGGGTTCGCCAGGCCGGTTGGGTCACGACGTCGAGCGCTACCGCTTGCAGCATCCCGCTGACGTACATCGAATCTGCCTGTGTATCAGCCAGAATCCGCTCGTACGCCGGACCCCGAGCAATCAATCCGGCAACTCGCACCGACGGGGACACGCTCTTGGTCAGCGCACGAAGGTAGACGACGTGACCGCTGTCGTCTCGTGCAGCGATGGGGCTGGGATCTGCGGTGATTCCGAAGTCGAGCGCCGAACTGTCCTCGATGAGGAATGCGCCGTGCCGACGGACGGTGTCGAGAACCTTGTCGGCCAACGACGGCGACCACAGCGCTCCGGTCGGACTCGCGAAGCTCGGTTGTGCGTAGAACGCACGGGCACCGGTCTGTTCGAATGCACGCGAAAGCTCTTCAGGATCAGGCCCGTTGGCGCCGCTGGAGATCGGAATGACCGTGACTCCTGCCTGCGCGGCGGCCAGGATCGCACCCCAGTAGGTCGGCGATTCCATGAGCAACGGACGCCCCTCCCCCACCAACGCGCGAAAGGACGTCGCAAGCCCGCCCTGACTGCCGGGAAGTACAACCACGTCGTTCGGCCCCGGCGGCGTGATCCCGGCAGGAGTGGCGGAACCCAATTCGGAGGCAAACCAGGACTGCAGTTCCGGAAGCCCGGCAGCGAGGGGCCGATTGAACACGGCGTCGGTTCGCGTCGCCCTGGTGAAGGCTGCACGAACCAGACCTTCCGGCAACAGCTCTCGGGCCGGATAGCCGGAATGCAGCGCGATCACGTCGTTGGAGGTGGACTGCAGCGCCATGGGCAGCTGCAGACGATAGTTCGGCGATCCAAGCGCCGCTGTCTGCCACCCGTAGTCGTTGGGTCGCACGACGCGCGCCGCGCGCACGAAGGTCCCCACACCGGGACGAGCCTCCACAACCCCCTGAGATACCAGTGTTCGCAGCGCCTTCTGCACGGTGACCGGACTCGCCCCGTGCAGGCTGACGAGCGACCGAGTGGACGGAAGCTTCGCGCCTGGAGGAGCCGTCGCGATCCACTCACGCAAGGCTGCGACAATCCTCGAACTGCTATCATTGGACATGTCGAATCATAGTAGCGCTACTCCTCTTTCGCCGCTAGCGCTATCTCGAATCAATGTCCGTTTCCAGACCGAACCCTGAGGCGCCCTTCTCATCTGAAACACAACTCGCCCACCCGAACCGGAGGTACGTAACCGCGTGAACACACCCATCGATCAGGCCCGCAAGCTCGAGAATGTCAGGTACGACATCAGAGGGCGAATTCTCGACAAGACCGAAGAACTCGAGGATCAGGGACACACGATCCTGCGACTCAACGTCGGCAATCCGGCCCCCTTCGGGTTCGAAGCTCCGGACGAAATCATGATGGCCATGATCCGCAATCTCCCTACCGCGCAGGGATATTGCGATTCTCGCGGACTGTATTCGGCGCGCACTGCGGTGGTCCAGTACTACCAGACGCGGGGTATCACCGACGTCACCGTCGACGAGATCTATCTCGGAAACGGTGTGTCCGAACTGATCACCCTGACGATGCAGGCCCTCTGCAATCCAGAGGATGAGATCCTGATTCCCGCTCCCGACTATCCCTTGTGGACGGCTTCGGTTTCACTTGCCGGCGGCACGCCCGTCCACTACCTCACCGATGAAAGCCAAGGCTGGGCACCGGACTTCGACGATCTGGAAGCTCGGATCACGCCGCGCACCCGAGGGATTGTCGTCATCAATCCCAACAATCCGACGGGCGCCGTCTACTCGACGGAGGTGCTGCAACGCTTCGTGGATCTAGCGCGCAAACACGATCTGATGCTCTTCGCCGACGAGATCTACGAAAAGATCGTCTACGACGGCCGATCCATGACAAACCTTGCGACGATGACCGGGCGAGACGTTCTGTGTCTGACGTATTCGGGACTGTCCAAGGCCTACCGCGTGTGCGGATTCCGAGCCGGATGGCTGGCCGTCACCGGACCACTCGAGCGGGCGTCGAGCTTCATCGAAGGCATCAAATTGCTGGCCAACATGCGAATGTGTGCCAACGTGCCGGCGCAGCACGCTATCCAGACTGCACTCGGCGGACGCCAGTCCATCGAGGACCTGTTGCTTCCACAAGGTCGGCTGACGGCCCAGCGCGATCTCGCACACACCACGCTCAACAGCATCGACGGGATCAGTTGCCAACAGGCCGACGGGGCGCTGTACCTGTTCCCCAAGCTCGACGTCGACAAGTTCGGCATCGTCGACGACGAGAGGTTCGTTCTCGATCTACTGGAATCGGAGAAGATTCTTGTCAGCCACGGTCGCGCGTTCAATTGGATCGAACCCGATCACTTCCGGTTGGTGACTCTCCCCAACACCGACGATCTCTCGACGGCACTCGAGCGACTCGGCAACTTCCTCAGTTCCTACAGCCAGTAGCCCTGGGTACCGGGCCCACATACGACTGAACGCCGACCGGATTTCCGGTCGGCGTTCAGTGGTGAAAATCAGCAGGCGATCAGGCAGTGACGATCGCGTCGAGGGCCGAGTAGAACAAGCCCAATCCGTCGTCACTGGGACCGGTGAGAGCCTCGGTGGCGTGCTCGGGGTGCGGCATCAAACCGACGACCCGGCCGTTGGCCGAGGAGATGCCGGCGATACGACGCTGCGAGCCGTTGGGGTTCTCCTCCGAGTAACGGAAGACGACGCGGCCTTCGCCCTCGAGTTCGTCGAGAACCTTCTCGGACGCCTGGAAGCGACCTTCACCCGACTTCAGGGGGATGAGGATCTGCGCGCCGGCCTCGTATCGCGAGGACCACGCCGTGTTGTTGGCTTCGACCGTCAACCACTCGTCGCGGCAGATGAAGTGCAGACCCTGGTTACGGGTCAGGGCACCGGGCAGCAAACCTGCTTCGCAGAGGATCTGGAAACCGTTGCAGATGCCCAGGACCGGCATGCCGCCCTTGGCTGCTTCCACAACCTTGCCCATCGCGGGAGCAAAACGTGCGATCGCGCCGCAACGAAGGTAATCGCCGTACGAGAATCCGCCAGGAACGATGACCGCGTCGACACCCTTGAGGTCTGCATCGCCGTGCCAGAGTTCGACAGCTTCACCGCCGGCCAGGTTCACTGCCCGCGCCGCGTCGATGTCGTCGAGCGTGCCGGGGAAAGTGATTACTCCGATACGTGCGCTCATGCCTCGACTCGCCTGACGGTCCAATCCTCGATCACCGTGTTGGCCAGCAGGCCTTCGGCGATCTTCTCGAGTTCGGCGTCTTCGACACTGCCGTCGATCTCCAACTCGAACCGCTTGCCCTGACGGACATCGGATACTCCTGCAAAGCCCAGGCGAGACAGTGCCCCGACAATTGCCTGTCCCTGGGGGTCGAGAATCTCGGCCTTGGGCATGACTTCGACGACGACACGGGCCACGTGCTGCTCCTCGGTACTAGTGCGCGAACCCGGAGTGAAACGCTCGGGTGATGGCCAGTTTACCGGGCGGACCCGAGATGGTTCGCATCGAGTGATCGGGGCGTGACGGCCACCACCTGTGAAACCCGCCTGCGAGTCCCTTCGGGGCGGCGCATACTCGAAATCATGCGACTGACACATTTTGGCCATTCCTGTGTGCTCGTGGAGTTGAACGGCTCGAAGATCCTCTTCGATCCCGGCAACTTCTCGCACGGATTCGAAGGCATCACCGGCCTCGACGCCATCCTCGTGACACATCAACACCCCGATCACGCCGACCCGGCGCGGCTGCCCGAACTGGCCGAAGCGAATCCCGACGCCGTGCTCTACAGCGATCCGCAGACGGCTGAAAAGCTCGGTGGGCGCTGGACCGGCGTCCGGCCGGGCGACCGGTTCAGCATCGGCGACGTCGAGGTGACCGGAACGGGCGGAGAGCACGCAATCATCCATCCGGACCTACCGATGATCGACAACACCGCGTTCCTCCTCGGTGACGCCACCAACCCGGCACGGTTCATGCATCCCGGCGATTCCCTCTACGTCCCCGAACAAAAGATCGACGTTCTCGCCCTCCCCGCCGCCGCACCGTGGCTCAAGATCTCGGAAGCCATCGACTACCTCCGCGCGGTGGCGCCGCGCGTTGCGGTTCCCATTCATCAAGCGATCATCCGCGACGAGGCCGCAGGCATCTTCTACGGTCGCTACTCGGAAATGGCTGCCGACGGCACCGAGTTCCGAGTTCTCGACGAGGAGTCGAGCGTCGAAGTCGCCTGATTCGGTTCTCACGCACTCACATCGACGATGATCCAGCCGGTGCTCGTGCCACCGGCTGCGTCGGTGAGTGTGTAGAGAATCCTGTCGGTGCCTGCCTTCGTTCCGGCTTCGAACACCACTTCGCCGTTTTCGAGCTTCACGGTGCCACCGAGAAGTGACGTCGCCCCGACGCCGGTCACTTTGATCGAATCTCCGTTGCTGTCATGATCATTCGCGACGGCGTCGACGGTGACTGTGCCGCCTGAGCGGACCCGCGCGGTGTCGAGTGCGGCGTACGGCGGGATCGGGCTTGCCGTGTACCGACCGACGTCGTCGAGTCGAGCCGAGGCAACCTCCGCCGCATCGACGATGGCAGCGAATTCGGTGCCGTCGAAGCGCGAGAGGTCGTTACCGTTCATGATGGTCGATCCCTCGGCGCCGCCGCCGTGGTAGTCGTCGGCATAGAAGTTGTGGCCCAACTCGTGGCGGAGAACGCGGCTGAAGTTGCCGTCGGACTCGGCACCGACATGCGCGTAGCTGTGGTCGAGTTCGAACTTCGAGTAGTAGGCATTTCCGCCACCGGATGCGCACACGACGGTTGCCTGATCGACACTCGACCCGACCTGATCGGACCACAGATCTTCCAACTGCTCGAGATTTTCACAACTGCTCGAGTACGGATCGCCGGCGGAATCTGCCCGCAGGACAACTCGACCGAGGACCGGCCGAATCCCGACGTCTCTGATCCAGATGGCAGCGGTGCGGGCCATTGATTCCTCGGCCCGATCCAGAGCGACGGCGGCACTGCCTGCGCCGTGCGCGGAGTACCACTCGCCACTGAGGTCCAGTCCGACCACGAACTGCTTGACCGTCTTGCCGACCCTTGCGGCCGAGGCCGGCGCAATGGCCGCGGTGGGCCACTTGGGTTTTGCGTCGATCGGCGCCGTGCTGCGACCGACCACCTCGGATCCGACGAACTCTATCGAAACACCACGATCGAAAATCACCTGCCCGCGCAGTGTTCCGGCGGAGTCGACGATGGCCGAGACGATTGCGTCCGGACGCCCTTCCACGCTGCCGATGTACGAACGGGGCGCCGGGATCACCGCGTCGGTCAGCTCTCCGTCGCTGTCTTGCACAGCCATCGAGAACTCGGATCCCCGCAGGTTCATCTTGTGAAGGCGCAGTGTGAGTTGCTCACCTTCATCGTCGACGGTTGCGGTGCGGACGCCATCGCTCGATCCGCTCGATCCGCTCGACCCGCCGTCGACACTGCCCGTCGGCAGCATGTGAACCGCGCCGGTCGGAGCGGCAGACGCGAGCGCCGGAACGAACGCAGCACAGACGACTGCGCCCACAGCCACGGCGACAAGACCCTCGACCGACTTGGAGAACACTCTCGTGCGCATGGCGAGATCCCAATCCCATCTACTAGCGGCAGATTAACTGCACGCACTCTAGCAGTGGGAGAGTTGGCTGACCCAGCGCTCTAATTAATCGTCCGTTTTATGCGATTTTGACCCACTCTGCACTACTACCAGCAAGGAAGTGGAGAAACGCGAAGAGTCTGCCCGCTCGGACAACCCGGACAGACGACATGTTCTCGTAGCTATCAAATAGTTGCCAACTGCCGAATTCAGGCAGCGCCGAGCTCCTGAGACGGGGAGTTCCACCGATACACCTGCGAGTCGGCTTCGTGGAAGAGGGCAAGGTCGACGGCGTCGAGGACGGCCTGACGTGGGCCCTCGTTTCCCAACTGCTTGGCCGTGATCGACAATCTGACCAGTCCCCCACGTTTGGCGGCACGCCCGGCTCCGAGAACCAATGCGCGACACCACCACGGCTCGGCCTTGAAGCCTTCGCCGATCCCGAAAACCCTTCCCCGTTGCAAGGTTCCGCGGGTCAGATCATGTACTGCCCCGAGGCCTGCCATCGTGCGAAAGCCCGTCTCCGGCAACACCGACATGGCACCGGGCGATGCCACCCAGCGCGGCGGTGCGAACACCCGGGTCCGAAGGCCTGCATGCTCGAGAACGCGGTCCGCAGCGAGTAGTCGCAGTTTCGCTTCGTGCTTCGACAGAGTGGCGAACTCGGCTCGGCGACGCTTGGTCGCGGCCTGGTCGTAGCCGTGCAGAACGATGGCATCGCCGTGCTCGCGACGCTCACGCAGCCAAGCCGTCGTCACCGCGTCGTCGGCCAGTCGGTATTTGTCCTTCAGTCGCGGCGCCACCAGGAGCGACAAGCGGACACCTCGAGTGTCCATCTCGTCTGCGAATCCGGCAGCGAGATAACATGTCTCGTCTCTGATTCCGGATACCGACACGATCAGTTCTGCGGACATACTCCGATAGTGGCAGCTGTGGGTGAACAGCACACTGCCGCCGGATGATCATCCGGCGGCAGTTTTCAGCGCACCTACTGGTTCTTGGAAACCTCTAGTTCTTGGGAAGCGCAGCTTCGATCGCGGCGACAACCTCGGGTGCGTCAGGCTCGGTCCGCGGACGGAAGCGGTTGACGACGGTGCCGTCCGGTCCGATCAGGAACTTCTCGAAGTTCCACTGAATGTCTCCCGCAGCGCCTTCGGCGTCGGCCGCCTTGGTGAGCTCGGCGTACAGCGGATGCTGGTTTTCGCCGTTCACCTCGATCTTCTCGAGAAGCGGGAACGTGACGCCGTAGGTAGTGGAGCAGAACGTCTCGATCTCTTCGGCGGTACCCGGTTCCTGCCCCATGAACTGGTTGCACGGGATACCGATCACGGTCAGACCGCGATCGGCGTACTCGCTGGCCAGCTTCTCGAGCGCCGAGTACTGCGGGGTCAGTCCACACTTGGACGCGACGTTGACCACGAGGACGGCGCGGCCGTCGTATTCACCCAAAGAGGTGGGCACGCCACCGAGGGTGTTGATCGCGATGTTCTGTACTGGAGTTGTCATAGGCTCCAACTTAGCGACTCTCTCACGCACTGCTCCTTCGCGCACTGCTAATTCGACGCTCCGAGAATGCGATCGAGGTCGTCCAGAACGGTGAGGCCGCCGAGCGGTCCGACGCCGGTGATCCAGTAGGACATGTCCACCAGATGCGGGTTCGGGAAGAATCCGGCGTTGTCGGCCACGGCCTTCGGCATCGTGCCGGCATCGGCCGGTTTCGCGGAGGTGACCAGGATGAGGTCGGCGTTGGCTCCGGAGACGAATTCCGGGGAGAGGTCCACCGAGATCGAGTTCTCCCAGTCGCGTGCGGGAATCGTGAGTCCAGCACATTCGAGAGTGCTTCCGGCAAACGACGTGGGTCCGTACAGCGTCAGAACGTCGTCGCGTGGGCGGATCAGCTGAGCGGTCTTGCCCTCGGTGCTGTGCTTGCTCGCCACTTCCTCGCAGCGTGCCGTGTAGTCACCGAGCAGTTCACCTGCCTGATCGGTCTTGTTCAACGCCTCTGCGACGAACTGGACGTTGTCCTGCCACGGATCGGTCTGAGTTGCCATGTAGACGGTCGGTGCGATGGCAGCGAGCTGCTCGTACAGATCACCGTGCCGCGATTCCGTTCCGATGATCAGGTCCGGGCTCAGTGCGACGATCTTCTCGAGGTTCGGTGCCGCGACGGTTCCGACCATCTCGATCTCCGCCGCCTTCTCACCGAGGTACGCCGGAACGCCGGTCGTCTCGCTGAGTACCGCGGTGCCCACGGGAATCACGCCCAGCGCTACCGACGTGTCGAGCTGAACCGGCTCGAGCACGACAACTCGCTGCGGATCCGTCGGTACGTCGGTAGTTCCACGGGCGTGGGTGACCGCGTGCACGGTGTCGGCAGACTGACTGCCGGTATCCGTCTTGTCGTCACTGCCACACGCCGTTGTCGTTGCCACTATGGCGGCGAGGACAAAACCACCCAGCATGTACTTCGTCCGCGAGTTACTGCGTTTCATTCACAAACTCCTGTTACCGACTGCTTCCGACCGTCACAGCCACGTGCATTCACCGCGGCTGAGCAAAGGATTCACCATCCAATAGTCTGGTGAGCCTAACCTACGAGACTGGAGCCTCATCATGTCTTCCCTCCCCTGCCACAGCGACGGTGTCCTGGGGAAAGGATCTATGCAGTGCCTTTCGGAATTTGTCGCCAATCCGCAAACCAGTCGACGCCCTCACGCCTGTACACGGCAGTCGTCGACCGCCGGCGAACCTATGGTCGGTCGCGCCGGAATGACACATCTGTGGGTATTGATCGAGCATCCCGGCCCCTGGCCGGCGTCCGCCCCTGACGACGTTCTCCCCGTCGCGCTCACCGAAAAGATCTACGCAGCGCAGGGCCGTATCCGTGTCGTGGTGATCCGGCGGACCCGCAACCGCCGGGTGCTCACCCCGACGTGTGTACTCGCCTGGACGGACGGCACACGCCAATGGATGCGGGAAGGGGCGGTCGACCGATACGAGGACCTGTCGGTACTGCCGTTCGAATCGATGGCCACCGGAGCGGAACCCGACTTCGGCCGCTCCCGCACGGAACCGCTCTTCGCAGTCTGCACGCATGGAAAGAAGGATGCGTGCTGCGCGGAACTCGGCCGCCCGGTCGTTTCGGCGCTGAACGCGGCACAGATCGCAGATGTGTGGGAATGCAGTCACATCGGCGGAGATCGTTTCGCGGCCAACATGATTGCGTGGCCTGCCGCAGTCTATTTCAGCCGACTGGACGGCAACTCCGCAATCGATGCTGCCGAGAAATACCTAGCCGGAGAATTGGAGCTGCTGCACCTGCGCGGCCGGGCGGCACTGTCACAGGCCGCTCAGGCAGCCGAACATGCTGTCCGACGCGCCACCGACATCGTCGCCACGGACGCACTCGAGAGCATCAGCGAGAGTGTCGACGGAGAACACACGACTGTCGATCTTCGGTTGGAGGGGAGAGACTTTCGCGTCGTCGTTCGCTCCGGTCCTCCAGGGCTGCCGTTCCGACATGATTGTGGTGCCGGAGGGACCGTCGAATGGAGCGGATGGACCGTCGAGCACGTTCACGAGCAACCCCACTGACCACTCGATTTCGACAAGAGTGCCCGGCAGGCCATCGAACCGAGATTTGCGCGGACTGACAACACTTCGAATCAGGTCGCGATGAAGGATCGACGCCCCTGGTGTTTACAGCTTGCATTCTTCCCATGACCACCGCACTGACGCCGAATGCCGTACCCCGGTCTGCTGATCCGATCAAAAGTGAGGTCGACTACGAAACACTGGCAGAGAAATTCCGTCCGATCTTCGCGGACATCGCACAAGGCGTCGTCGAACGCGAACGCGATCACGTACTTCCCTTCCAACAGATCGACGCACTCAAGAATGCAGGCTTCGGCGCCGTTCGGGTGCCGACAACACACGGTGGATCCGGTGCGAGCATCCCGCAATTGATCCGCTTACTAGTCGAGCTGTCGAGCGCCGATTCCAATATCACCCAGGCCCTGCGCGGACATTTCGCATTTGTCGAAGACCGACTGGTCGCCGACCCAGGCCCGGAGCGTGACATCTGGCTCCGACGCTTTGCGGAGGGACAGTTAGTCGGCAACGCGTGGACCGAAATCGGCGACGTTGCATTGGGCGAAGCCAACACCAAGGTCTCGCCCGCACCCGATGCCGACCATTTCCTGGCGAACGGGGCAAAGTTCTACAGCACGGGTTCCATCTTCGCCGACTGGATCGACCTGTACTCGCAGCGCACCGACACCGGCGCATTCGTGATCGCGGCGGTCGAGGCGAGACAACCCGGTGTCACACACAGTGACGATTGGAACGGGTTCGGCCAGCAGACGACTGGCTCCGGTTCGTCCGTCTACGAGGACGCAATTGTACAGCCGGAGAACATCTTCGACTTCTCGACGCGATTCAAATACCAGACCGCGTTCTACCAATTGTTCCACCTCGCCACTCTCGCCGGCATCGCCAAGGCTGCTACGATCGAGATCTCTCGTCGAGTTGCCTCTCGCACTCGAACCTTCAGTCACGGCAACGCTCCGAGATACGCGCAGGATTCGCAGATCCAGCAAGTTGTCGGCGAGGTGTCCTCTGCAGCCTTTGCAGCCGAGGCCGTTGCACTGCACGCAGCACAGTCGTCCCAATGGGCTTACGAAGCCGCATTCTCCGGCTCGCCGGAGGAAGAGAAGGCCGCCAACATCGCAGCCGAAATCGATTCGGGGCGAGGGCAAGTCGCCTCGATCGGACTCGTCGTGCCGGCCACGGCCAAGATCTTCGACGCACTCGGTGCTTCCGGAGTCAGCCGCGACCTCGATCTCGATCGATTCTGGCGCAACGCCCGCACCGTCGCCAGCCACAATCCGGTCGTCTTCAAATCCAAAGTTGTCGGCGACTACGAAATCAACGGAACCGAACCGATTTACGTGTGGGCCATCGGGACCGCACCGACCGAAAAGGATGAACAGGCATGACCGTGACCAGTGAAACCGAAGTCTTCGTCGGCGTTCCCGACACATCCGAGGGCTGGATCGACCGGGCTCGCGAGGTGAGCAACATCCTTGCCGCCGACGCACTCGCCCGCGACCGAGCCGGCGAACCACCGTTCCGAGAAGTTCAGCTGCTCAAGGACAGTGGTCTTGTGACGCTCCTGGGCCCGGTCGAGTTCGGCGGCGGCGGGCAGCGATGGGAGACCGCCTACAAGGTGGTTCGGGAGATCGCCCGCGCCGACGGCTCCATCGGACAACTGCTCGGATACCACTACCTGTGGGCATGGGCAGCCAGATTGGTCGGAACAGATCCGCAGATCTCCGCTGTCGAGGAGCTGTACACGAGCAACCGATTCTTCTTCGGCGGCGCGGTCAACCCTCGAGACACCGACCTCACCGTCGCGGACCGCGGAGACACCCTGGTGTTCAACGGTGTGAAGTCGTTTTCCACCGGCGGCCGAGTCACCGACCTCACGGTGGTCGAAGGAATCATCGACGGAACTGCGACGCATGTGTTCGCAATCGTGCCGACTGCTCAGGACGGCATAGTCTTCCGCGGTGATTGGGACAATCTCGGGCAGCGCCTCACCGATTCCGGCAGTGTCGAGATCAACGACGTCGAGGTCGACTGGGCAAGTGCGGCAGGCTTTGTCGACAAGGAATTCCAACCTCTGGTCTACAACACCCTGAACTTCCCGGCGATCGAGATCGTGTTCGCCAACTTCTACCTCGGGATCGCTCGTGGCGCACTGGACACTGCCGCCGAGTACACCCGAACCCGTACGCGTCCATGGCCGTACGGCGGTGACAACCGCGAAATCGCAACCGACGAGTGGTACCTCCGTGAGGGCTACGGCGACTTGCAATCCAAGCTGTGGGCAGCGGAGGCCTTCGTGGACCAGGTCAGCCGTGAGGCCGACGCCGTGCTCCACGACGCTCGCGAAAACCTCACCGAGCAGGCTCGCGGCGACCTCGCCGTACGCATTGCGGCCGCAAAACTTCGCGCCGCCGACGTCTCCTTGGATATCAGCAACAAGATCTTCGAACTGACCGGTGCCCGAGCCACGTCCAACGACGTCGGCCTGGACATCTACTGGCGCAACATCCGGACGCATACCCTTCACGATCCGCTCGCGTACAAGCGCCGTGAAGTCGGTAGTCGTTTTCTGACCGGCGAGATTCCCGAACCGACCTGGTACACCTAGCCACGAACAGAAAAAGACCGTCGCACGGTTGGTGCGGCGGTCTCTTTCATCGTTACGACCAGGATCACTGATCGTAGATCGGGTTCCGCGCCTGCAGCGCAGTCAAACGTTCAGCAGAGCGGACGTTTCTAGTGATGACTCACGAACGACTGTTTGGTGCCGGTCGGAGCCGTTTCGAGCTTGTGCTGCTCTTCTTCGTCCTCGTCGTCGAGCATCGTGGCTTCGTTGAACGGAATCTTCCCGTCGAGTACCTCGACGACGCGTTCCTTGTCGATCGTCTTGGTCCAGGCGCCGACCAGGAGAGTCGCAACCGCATTGCCCGAGAAGTTGGTGATCGCTCGCGCTTCCGACATGAAGCGGTCGATTCCGACGATGAGTCCGACGCCGTCGAGAAGCTCGGGGCGATGGCTCTGCAGTCCGCCTGCCAGCGTGGCCAGACCGGCGCCGCTGACTCCGGCAGCGCCCTTGGAGGCGATGATCATGAACACCAGCAGCGAGAGCTGTTCACCGAAACCGAGTGGCTGTCCCATGGCGTCGGCGATGAAGATCGAGGCCATCGTCAGGTAGATCGCGGTGCCGTCGAGATTGAACGAGTAGCCCGTGGGAACGACGATGCCCACCGTGGTGCGCTCGACGCCTACGTGCTCCATCTTGGCGATCAGACGCGGCAGTGCCGATTCGGAGGACGACGTGGCGAAGATGAGCAGGTACTCACGGGCCAAGTACTTGACCAGCTTGAAGATGTTGAATCCGGTGACCGCGCGCAGCAGCGTTCCGAGAACACCGAAGACGAAGATCAGGCAGGTCAGGTAGAAGCCGATCATCAGCGTGCCGAGCTGGACGACGGCGTTCAAACCGGTCTGGCCGACGACGCTGGCGATGGCACCGAAAGCACCGATCGGGGCGAGCCAGAGGATCATCGTCAGGATCTTGAACACGAGCTTCTGGATGTATCCGACGGCCTTGAGGATCGGTTCACCCGACTTGCCGAGCGACTGGATCGCGAAGCCGACCAGAAGGGCGACGAACAGAGTCTGCAGCACGCTGCCGGCTGTGAGGGAGGACAGCATCGACGTCGGAATGATGGACGCGATGAAGTCCCAGGTACCGCCCGCGCTGTGGGCCTGATCTGCAAGCTTGGCCACGGAGGCCGCATTGGGCGTGATGTTCAGGCCACTGCCCGGGTTGAGCAGGTTGCCGACGCCCAGGCCGATCGCGAGTGCGATGGTGGACATCCCGATGAAGTAGGCGAGTGCGAGGCCGCCGACCTTGCCGACCTTGGCCGCCGCTCGAACCGAGCCGATGCCGAGCACGATGGTGCAGAAGATGACCGGGCTGATCATCATCTTGATCAGGCTGACGAACAACGTGCCGAGTACACCGACGGACTTACCGAACTCGGGTGCGAGCCAACCGACGAGGATGCCGCCGATGACCGCGACGATGACGCTCATGTAGAGCCAATGCGTCTTGTCGCGCTTTGCCTTGGTGCCCTCGGGCTGTGGGGAACCGTCTACTGTCCCTGTTGCCGTGCTGCTCATGGGGTGTCCTTTGGATCGGATATCTGTGAAGTGATCGGGATCACTTCGAGTCGTGGAGAATTCTTGTTGCAAACAGGTGGGCCCGGAAGTTTGTGTTCATTACGTTCAGGAGGCGCTCGATGGTCGAACGAAAGACCGGCCGACGTATGAGCGTCGCCAGGCAGATCCTGCTCCTGCAATTGGCGTTGTTGGCGCTGGTCATCGGCGTGGGGGCCGCGCTCGCAGTTGTCGACGAACGCCGAGACAGCGACGACGCGATCCGCAGGCAGGTGAGCTCGATAGCGCAGACTCTCGCCCTGTCGGATTCGACGGCGGCAGCCCTGACGAGTCCGGACCCGACCGCGATTCTGCAACCACAGACCGAGAAGATCCGACAGGCAACCGGCGTCGATTTCATCGTGGTGATGGCGCCTGATCGCACTCGGTTCACCCACACGAGCCCGGAGCTGATCGGTCAACTCTTCACCGGGAACATCGACCGCGCACTTGCCGGCGTGACCTTCACAGAGACGTACGCCGGATCGCTGGGGCCGTCGATCCGCGCAGTCACTCCTGTCTACGATTCCGGCGGAACCTTGGTCGGTCTGGTTTCTGCCGGTGTCACCCGCGAGCAGATCAGCAAGCAGTTCGCCCAAAGTGTTCCGGTCATCCTGTTCGTTGCCGGCGGCGGTCTTCTTGCCGCCCTCCTGAGTTCACTTCTGGTGAGTCGGCGTATCCGGCGACAGACCTTGGGGATGGCGCCGGATGAACTGCGCACCATGTACGAACACCACGACGCCGTCCTGCACAGCATCGGTGAGGGTCTGGTGGTGATGGGGCGAGGCCGAAGCAGAGATGCGCGAGTGGATATCGTCAACGACGAAGCGCGTCGCCTCCTCGATCTACCGGACGGGCCCGTGCCACTTTCGTCCATCCCCGAGACCATGCGAGTCGACGACGCCTCTCCCGCGAAGGATCAAGTGCACCTCACCGACAAGCGTGTGCTGGTGGTCAACCAACACCCGGTTGAGTGGGAGGGCAACAGAATTGGCACCGTGCTGACAATTCGCGATCACACCGAATTACAGAACGTACTCGGGGAATTGGATTCGGTACGCAGTTTTGCCGAGTCGCTTCGATCGCAAGCCCACGAGAGTGCAAATCGTCTGCACACGATCATCACGATGGTCGAGTTGGGCCGGAACGACGACGCAGTAGCCTTCGCCACCAATGAATTGCGAGTGTCCCAACAGTTGATAGATCGTCTGATGAATGCGGTCCACGAACCGGCGCTCGCCGCACTGCTGCTCGGGAAAATGAGTGAAGCGACCGAACGCGGGGTCGACCTGACCATCACCGAAGACACCGCGCTCGGTCCGGTTCCTTCGCTCAATGCACGCGAGTTGGTCACGCTGGTCGGCAATCTCGTGGACAATGCTATTGACGCATCGCGCGCGAGCGAGTCTCCGTGGGTGGAAGTGACGGTAATGGAAGAGGATTCGATGATGGTTGTTGCCGTCGCCGACAGCGGCCCGGGAATGACACCCGAAGCACTCGAAAAGGCCAAGGGCCGTGGCTACTCCACAAAATCCGGCTCTCGCGGACTCGGTCTCGCACTGGTCTCTCAAGTTGTGAAACGGCACGGCGGCACGCTCACCAGCGAGCCGGCGATGGGCTCCATGCTGGTTGTCCGTATCCCGCTGCGCGAGGCGGAAGCACCGCGATGATCCGTGTGCTGATAGTCGACGACGAACCGTTGATCGCCCAGGCGCACCGTTCGTACGTCGAGCGTGTGCCGGAATTCGTGGTCCACGGCGTGGTTCATTCCGGGAACGCCGCCGTGCGTGCAGTTACGGCGGCCAACGCCACCGACCAGCCCATCGACCTGGTCCTGCTCGACATCGGGTTGCCCGACGCCAGCGGTCTCGACGTGGCTTCCGCCCTGGGCGGTTTGCGGCCCAGTCCGGACATCATCGCGGTTACCTCGGCGCGCGATCTGGAGGTGGTCCGAAGCGCCGTGGCTCGCGGGATCGTCCTCTATCTTCTCAAGCCGTTCACTTTCGCAGCATTCCGCGACAAGCTCGAGCGCTACCTCGAATATCGTGCAGCGCTTCCCGCTGGAGAGTCTGCGGTCAGTCAACACGACATCGACCGCGCGATGTCCGCGCTACGAACGTCCGACGATCGAGCAGCGGCACCGAAAGGCTTTGCGTCTCAAACACTCGGACTCGTCGCAGCGTCCGTCCGGGATTCGGAAGGTCCTGTGACCGCCGCCGAGGTGGCAGCATCGGTCGGCGTGTCCCGGGTGACAGCCTGGCGCTACCTGGAAAAGCTGGCAGACGACGGCATGCTCACCCGGGAGACCGAGTACGGGCGCGCTGGGCGCCCTCAGGTTCGTTACCGCAGAACCTGATTGACACAGAACCTGACAGTCACCGAACCTGATTGACACAGAAGCTAGTTCGCGCCCACGGTGTCCAACACCCAGGCGAACTCGAACGCGACCTCTTTCCACTTCTCGTACCGACCGCTGACACCGCCGTGTCCGGCGCTCATCTCGGTCTTGAGAAGTAGCGGAGCATCACCGGTCTTGGTGGCGCGCAGTTTTGCGACCCACTTGGCCGGCTCCACGTACAGAACACGGGTGTCGTTGATGCTCGTGATCGCAAGAATGGCGGGATAGTCCTTGGCTTCCACGTTCTCGTACGGGCTGTACGAGCGCATGTAGTCGTAGACGTCCTTGTTGTGCAGCGGATCTCCCCATTCGTCCCACTCGATGACCGTCAACGGCAGCGACGGATCGAGAATCGACGTCAACGGGTCGACAAACGGAACATTGGCGAGAATGCCGGCAAACAGTTCCGGAGCAAGGTTGGCGACAGCGCCCATCAGCAATCCACCTGCACTACCGCCGTCGGCAACCATCCGGTCGGCCGACGTGACACCGGTGTCGATCAAATGCTTTGCGCAAGAGACAAAATCGGTGAAGGTGTTCTTCTTGGTGAGCGTCTTGCCGTTTTCGTACCAGTGACGGCCCATCTCGCCGCCGCCGCGCACGTGTGCGACGACGAAGACGACACCGCGATCGAGCAACGACAAGCGGGCAACCGAGAACGACGGGTCGATGCTCGCCTCGTAGGAACCGTAGCCGTACAACAGCAGCGGCGCGGGACCTTCCGGCGCACCTACGCGCCTCACGATCGAGAGCGGAATGCGGGTTCCGTCGTCGGCTACTGCCCAGTCGCGACGCTGCTCGTAGTTACTCGCATCGAAGTCTCCGAGAACGGGCTGCGACTTACGCAGTGCCAGTTCACCACTGGCGACGTAGTAGTCGTACACCTGCCCGGGAGTGATGAATGAGGTGAATCCGAGCCGGATGGTGGGCTGCGCCCATTCCGGGTTGGACCCCATGCCGATGCTGAAGAGTTCTTCGTCGAAGTCGATCTCGTGGCGTTCGCCGTAGCCGTCATCCGTCAACGGCCACACGGCAACCCGAGTGAGCGCCTCGCGGCGGTAGCTCAAGACGAGGTGTCCGGCAAAGGCTTCGGCTTCTTCCAGACGAACGTCGGCGCTGTGCTCGATCAGCGTCGTCATGTTCGTCGGATCCGACACGGGAGCTTCCACCAACACGAAGTTCTCGGCCTTGATGCCGTCGACGACGTCGTTGTGGAGAATGAGGAAACGGTCCTCTCCCCCGATCACGGCGTGCTCGGCCCCGTACTCGACGCCCTCGCGACGTGGGATGATGACGCGGAATTCGCCTTCCGGGTTCGCCGATTCCAGCATCCAGCCTTCGCTGGTCACCTTGGAACCGACCCAGATCATCAGGTACTTCTCACTGCGGGTGGACCCCACCGAAACCCAGTACCGTTCGTCGGGCTCGTGGAACACCGAAACATCTTGACTCTGCGGCGTTCCCAGCTTGTGACGCCACACCGTGTCCGGACGCCAGGAGTCGTCGACCGTCATGTAGAAGACGTGACTGTGGTCGATCGCCCAGGTGGCGCCAGGCGCGGTATCGGGAATCTCGTCGGCGAGCATCTCACCGGTCTCGAGGTTCTTGAACCGCAAGGTGTACCGCTCGTCGCCGACGATGTCCACCGAGTACGCGAGCAACGTGCCGTCCTCGCTGATGGAGAACGCGCCGAGCGAAAAGAACTCGTGCCCTTCGGCTTCGACGTTGCCGTCCATGAGGATCTGCTCGTCGGCCAGCTCGACGCCGGGCGTCAGGTCGGGCGGAGTCCAGTCGTCTTCACCGGCGATGGGGCACCGGCACTGGACGGTGTACGACTTGCCTTCCACGCTGCGCGAGTAGTACCACCACTTACCCATGCGAGTGGGCACCGACATGTCGGTTTCCTGCGTCCGCGACTTGATCTCCTGGAAGATCTTCTCGCGCAAGGGCTCGAGCGCGGCCGTCTGCTCGTCGGTGTACGCGTTTTCGGCTTCGAGGTATGCGACTACCTCGGCGTTGTCCTTGTCCCGCAGCCACTCGTAGTCATCGACGAACGTGTGTCCGTGATGGGTACGTTCGGTGGGGACCTTCTTTGCGACCGGCGGGATCAGGCTCATGCGCTGGGACCGACCCAATCGTCGAAGGACAGACCGGAAATGCGCTCGTACGCCTCGATGTAGCGTGCACGGGTCGCGTCGACGATCTCCTGCGGCAACGGCGGCGGTGTCGTGTCCGAGCTACGGTCCCAGCCGGATTCAGGGCTCGTGAGCCAGTCGCGCACGAACTGCTTGTCGAAACTGGGCTGCACCTTGCCCGCTTCGTAGCCTTCGAGAGGCCAGTAGCGCGACGAGTCGGGGGTGAGCACCTCGTCGGCGAGCACGAGGTTTCCAGCGGAGTCGAGACCGAATTCGAGCTTGGTGTCGGCAAGGATGATTCCGCGATCGGCTGCGAAGTTGGAGGCGCGGGCATAGACGTCGAGAGTGTCCTCGCGAAGCTGCACTGCCAGCTTCTGGCCGACCTTCTCCACTACCTGATCGAAGCTGATGTTCTCGTCGTGATCCCCGAGAGCCGCCTTGGACGCCGGGGTGAAGATCGGGTCGGGCAGACGCGAGGCCTCGACGAGGCCCTCGGGCAACGCGACGCCGCACACTGCGCCGGTGTTGTTGTAGTCGACCAAGCCGGAGCCGGTGAGGAAGCCACGAACGACGCATTCGACGGGAACCATGTCGAGGGAGCGCACCACGAGAGCGCGGCCGAGAACCTCTTCCGGGATGCGATCGTCGTCGGGCTCGCCGGCCAGGTGGTTGGTGCCACCGAGGACGTTGAAGAAGAACACGCTCATCGCGGTGAGCACGCGACCCTTGTCCGGGATCGGCGTGCTGAGCACGTGGTCGTAGGCCGAGATCCGATCACTCGCGACAAGCAGCAGATGCTCGTCGTCGATCGTGTAAAGGTCACGGACCTTGCCACCGGCCAGATGAGTGTAGGAATCAAGTGTAGGACGCACCCGGTCACCCTATCGGGCGTTCGCAGTTCGTACAGAACCCCGGTAGCCGGGACAGGTAAGCGTCCTCGCCGATCGGAGAGCTGTCCGCCCTGCTCATCCGGATATGCAGGTGGCCCCTCGCCAGCAGGCGAGAGGCCACCGTCACAGTCGATGAACTACTGGTTTGCGGGCAGCTTCGACAGGCCCTCGTCGATCGAATCCAGCGTCAGAAGAGCCGTCTGATAGGTCGCGGCCAGCGAATGCTGGACCTGGACGACGTTGCCGGCCTTCACTGCGGGCAATTCCTTCCACAGCTCGGAATCGACCAGCTCCTGCAACTGCGGAGACATCGAGCCGTCGGCGTTGAGGCCGTAGACGATCACGTCGACATTTCCGAGATTTTCGCCGATCTTCTCGATGGATACCTGTTCGACGTGGATGTCGGCGGGGTCTGCGGGGGTGCCGGGGAACTGCAGTCCGAGTCCGTCGAAGAGATTGGTCGTGTACGAAGACGCGTACTCGCGTGAGAAGGTGCCGGCCTCCGGCTTGCAGACGTTGCACACGCCGCCGAAGGTCAGCGAGCCGAGCTTGTCCTTGTACTTCGCGGCCAGTTCGGCGGTTTTGGCGTCGTAGTCGTCCTTGAACTCGCCGTAGGTGTCGGAGACATTCGCGGCATCGGCGAACTGCTCGCCCAGCACTCGCCAATCAGCAGGAACCGTCGGTCCCAGGAAGACGACGGGAGCGGCCGCCTCGAGCTGCGCCATGTCCAGCTGGCTTTCGACTCGAGCGGGAACGCCCATGATGATCAGATCGGGCTCGGCAGCGACGATTCCCTCGTAGTTGAGCTGGGAGACGTTGCCGTCGGGTGCGACCTTCGGCAGAGCTTCGTAAGCGGCCTTGGTCTTGTCGTCCATGTTGCCGAGTTCACGGGTCCACTCACATACTGCTGCCAGGTTCGCTCCCGCCTGAATCAGCGGCAGAACTGCGTATCCGCAGGCCACGATCCGTTGCGGGTCGCTCGGGATCTCGATGGATCCGTTCTGCGCCTCGAAGACACGGGTCTGCGAGCTCGCGGCTGTCGTCGACGATTCGGACGACGCCTCCTCGGAGTTGCTGCAGCCGGCGACGCCGACCGCCAGCGCAGCTGCTGCGCCGATCACCACTGCGCGGCGAAACCGCGACAGACCTTGAACCCGCATGTTGAACTCCATCTGAACGCACCGGACTGCTCCGGAATTGATTTGGTGAGGCTAACCAATATCAGGGCACTGGACCTTTACACAAACACAGCTCCCGAGGAATGAACTGCGCCTCCCGAGCCGCCCACGCTCACAGCAGCACGCCTCCCACTGAGAGGGAGCAAAGCAAGATTCCTCTCGAATCGGACACGCGAACTCGCTACCTTGCCTTCGCGATACCTCATCGACTCGCCACTCTCTCCGCTCGACGAAGGGCTCACACATGTCCCGATCCACCCGTACCTGCTCACTACGGTCTGCCGCGGCCATTGCGTTGACCAGTAGCTTTCTCATCACCGGTTTCGGCGCCTCGATCGCGCAGGCCGAACCTGGCCCCTCGGCTCCGCTGTTCGGCTCGCTGGATTTCGGATCCAGCAACCTCGGCAGTTCCGAGCAGACCCCAGATGCGCCGCGGCTGACCGGGATCGACAATTTCCGCGACGTCGCAGGCACCGACGCCGGATACTCGGGGACTTTCGGCCTGCCCGTGAACAAGGGAGTCTTCTACCGCGCGAACGCGATCACGCCCAAGGGCGATGACATGAGCAATCTCGAAAAGCTGGGACTGACAAAGGTTTACGATCTGCGCACTGAACCCGAGATCGCCAGTAAGCCCGATGTCTTGCCCGACGGGGTTGCGTACGAGAACATTCCGATCCTGTCCGGGAACATCGCCGAGATGATCGCGAAGATCAAGTCCCCCGAGGACTCACGATCGATGATGCAGGACATGAACCGCGCCTTCGTCACCGGAGCGACGGAGCGAGCCGGGTTCGCGCAGTTGCTCACGGGTCTCGCGGAAACCGAAGGTGCACAGGTCTTCCACTGCACCGCAGGCAAAGACCGCACCGGCTGGACGTCGTTTCTGCTGCTGAGTATCGCCGGTGTCGACCGCTCGGTGATCATGAACGACTACTTGCTGACCAACGAGTACACAGCCGAAGGCATGAAGGCCACGCGCGCGGGCATCGCGGCGAGCCTGGGCGAACAGATGGCCGTCAACATGGAGCCTCTGTTGGGTGTCGAGGCAAGCTATCTCGATGCCGGTCTCGCCCAGTTGGACCAGACCTACGGGTCGGTCGATCGGTACCTGACCGAGGGCCTGGGTCTGAGCCCGGCGACTGTCATGACGCTCAAAGCCAAACTGCTGGGCTGAGTGGCACGGATGCCCCGGGTTCGACGAGGGATCTGACCCGGGGCACGTGTACTTCTCTGCCCGTGCCGCGGCGGATGCGCCGCAGCGTCCCGTGCGTCAGCGCGATACGGCGATCACGTTGTTTCGGTACGCCCAGATGACGATCTGCACACGGGTACGCACCTGCAGCTTCTTGCAGATGTTGCTGATGTGCGACTTCACCGTGCTCTGTTCGAGGCTGAGGGAATCTGCGATGTCGTTGTTTCCCAAGCCTTGTGACAGCAACTGCACCACATCCATCTCACGCGCACTGAGACCGTGATCCGATCCGGAGCGCGCCGTGGACATCGGTGCCGGCTTGCGCCTCGCGAACTCCACGATCAGTCTCGACGTCAATCTCGGCGAGAGCACCGAACCACCTTCGGCCACGGTCAACACTGCCGACGAGAGCTCTTCGGGATCGGCGTCTTTGAGCAAGAACCCTGCGGCACCGCTGTCGAGCGCCTCGAAAACGTACTCGTCGAGATCGAACGTGGTGATCACGATGACGCGGGTCCCGGGAAACTCGGCAAGGACCTCCCGAGTCGCAGTCAACCCGTCGCCGTGCGGCATTCGGATATCCATCAGCACGACGTCCGGTCGCAGTGCACGCACCTGCTCGTACGCCTCGACTCCCGTCTTGGCATGCCCGACGACGCGAATCTCGGGGTGACCGGAGAGAAACAGCTCGAACCCCTGCCGTACCACCTGCTGGTCGTCTGCAATAAGGACATCGATCATGCGTTGATCCTCCCGTTCACCGGCACCAGTGCCTGCACAGCCCACTCACCTTCCGAATTCGGTCCGGCGTCCAGTTGACCACCCATGAGCGTCGCGCGTTCGCGCATTCCCACAATTCCGAGGTTTTGCCCGTCGGAGGCCGGGCGAGCATTCCCGAGAGTATTGACCACCCGTACCCTCACCGCACCGGCTTCTCGACTCAGACACACCTTGGACTCGCTACCCGGCGCATGGCGAAGGACGTTCGACAACGCCTCCTGCACGATGCGGTAACACGTCAACTGGACTCCGCTGTCCAGGTCGTCGAAGCGGCCGACCTTCTCCAACGAGATCGACGAGATGGTGCGCTTGCAGTCGTCCACCAACTCGTCGATGTCGGAGACCATGGGCGTCGGGAAATCGGGGTCTTCCTCACCCAGGCGAAGTATCCCCACGATCTGCCGCAAGCTGTTGAGGGCCCGCTGACCCTGCTCGATGACGCCCCCCAGAAGGGCTTGTGCTTGTTCGGGATTGCTCGAGAAGAACTTGTCGGCGGCACGAGCCTGGATGATCATGCCGGTCATGTGGTGGGCAGCGACATCGTGCAGTTCACGTGCCATGTCCTGCCGTTCGGCGACAACGGCATTCGCGATCTTGCGTTCGCGGTCCCGGTGCAGATCCGCTACTGCCTGACTGTTCTCCACTGCTTGTTTTCGCAGGCGCGCGACGATCTTTCCCATGGCTGCGACGACCAGAAAACTCGTGACGGTGTTTGCCGCCGGTTCGAGGAACAAGTGAGGCAACTCCCCCACCTGAACCTCGGCGACCGTCAGCCCGTCCCGTTCGGTGAGATACATCGCCAAGATCACGTCCATCGCCATTCCGAGGACCAGCAGTCCGACCAGGCGCATGCCTGTCACTCGGATGGACACTGCCATGATCGCGAACCAGAAAAGCGGCGTGGCCCCCAGCGATCGACTGCCGAGGAAGAGCATCAATCCGCCGGATCCTGCCAACGTCAGGAGGTAGTACGCGATCGGGTACCGCCGGCGCGCACACGCCACGACGGTCAACACCGTCAGGAAACCCATGATGCCGACGACGGTTCCCGGATCGCTCAGCACTCGATTGCTCGTCTCGGGTTCAGTCTTGAGACTGGCGAGACCGAACACCCACGGCACACTCAGCAGGCCGACGATCACGGCCGCCGTGGCCGGGTTGTTCAGGTTGAAACGTCCCCACCCTCGCGATGCCAGGGCTTGCCCCGGGGCATTCTGACCAGCCGAGTCGAACATCCACTCCCCATTCCGCATCCGATGATTGACGTTCATGGTGGCATGCGCGCACCACTTGGTCCCACATTCGGCGAACGTGAAGGGAATGTTCGATTCCCGGCTCCTACCAAAGCACTAGTTGAAGGTGAAAGGCCTAGTACTTATGGCTCAGCTGAACTGCTCGACCAACCGGTTCACCATGTTGGTTGCGCTGTAGTAGTCGAGACGGAAGGTGTCCAGACCCACGGCATAGACGTGGTGATCACGAATTGCCGGATGCTGGGCCAACAGTGGAAGTGCCTCGACCGCCTTCACCGCACCGTCGTCGGCACTGACCAAGATCAGGGTGTTGCCCGCGATACCGTCGTAGAGGTTCTCCGCCGAGACCTGAATGATGTCCTTGCGCTTACCCATGGATTCACTGCTCTTCGCGGACTCGGGAATGTCGGCGACCGTGAAACCCATCGCCGTGAGCAACTTCGCCTGCCCCGACTCGTGCGTCCAGATATTGGCGCCGCTGCCGTCCTCGTAGTAGACCAGCGCAGTGGTCGGCTGCGGGGGAAGTGTGATCTTGGCCTTCGCGGCCTCTACTGCGCTGTCGAACTTCGCGACCGTGGCCGCCGCGTTGTCTTCGAGACCTGTCGCCTTACCCAGCACAGCGGCGACTTCCTGCCAACTACTTCCGCCGTAGTCCACCACGATTGTCGGCGCGATGGCCGTGAACTGTTCGTACAGATCGACGACGGAGTCACCTCCAGTTGCCGAGACGACGATCAGGTCCGGGTTCTGCGCCAGAACGGATTCCGCGTTCGCACCGCCCATCGGCAATACTGCAAGTCCGCGTTCTTCTGCTATGTCGCCCCACTGTGTGAACAACCCCTGCGCATCCGAGACGTCGGTGTTCGGTCCCGTCGATGCGGTAGCCACCACCGGAGCGTCGATCGACAACAGCGTGCCCGTCAGCGTCACACTGGTCGAGACGATCCTCTCCGGCTTCGACGTGATCTCCACCGGCCCCTTCGGCGTTTCCACGGTACGCGGCCAATTACCCTGCGATGCAGCTGAGTCAGCATCGGAATCGGCATCCGCAGAACTACAACCGGCGAGGGCGAACCCTGCTACCAAGACTGCGGAGAGCACCTTCAGGGTGCGTGATTTTTTCATTGTGACGCCCACTGGCGGACCACTCCTCGAATTCAAAAGCCCATTAAATTAGGTTAGGCTGTGCTCATGCTAACTCAGGCGGTGACCGAATTGTCCGCTACCCTCGCGGCCTCGCCCGACATCGAGACGTCCTGGAATCGGATAGTGCAACAAGGAACGCCGATCATCGAAAGCGTTGATACACAGACTGTTCGAGTTACGTTCCTCTGGCGTCAGCCCGAGGAGACCGAGGTCGAGCGCGTTTACCTGGATGCAAATTCGCTGACCGACCATCACGCAGAACAACTCAGCGTGATGCAGCGACTCGGCGACAGTCCGGTGTGGTTCTACACCGCCGAAGTCTCGAACACCTGGCGTAGCAGTTACAGCATCATCCCGGTACCGAAGTCCGTAGTCGACGAGTTCGACTATCCGGGAGCAGGCAAGGAAGACTCGACCCGCCGCACACGCTGGTTGGGGTTGCTCGAGCACCGAATTGCCGACCCACTCAATCCGCTTTCCGCAGGTGTGGACACAAGGCGTTCCGTCGCCGAGATGCCCTTGGCGCCGGTCCAGTTCGGTTGGGATGCTCCAGTTTTCAGGAAGTCGGTACAGCTCACCTGGGCTAGTTCGACTTTGGACGTCGAGCGGCCGGTGTGGATCTACGAGACCGTGGACGACGGATTGACACCGCTCGAAGAACGGCCGCTCGTGATACTTCTCGACGGGCGTCACTGGGCCGAGGTCATGCCGGCAGGCGCCGCCTTCGATCGTGCGGTCCAGACCGGCAAACTGAAATCCTGCGTTCTGCTTGCCATCGATTCCGTTGACAATCAACGCCGTTCGCAGGAATTGCCGTGCAACCGCGACTACTGGAGTGCAGTCGTCGACGAACTGCTTCCGCAGGTGCGCGCCGTCACACCTTTCTCGTCTGATCGAACGCGAACGGTGGTCTCGGGGCAGAGCTTCGGCGGCCTGGCTTCGATGTTCGCAGCACTCGAATTCCCCGAACACTTCGCGCTGGTCGCCAGCGGGTCCGGTTCGTTCTGGTGGCCAACCGGCTTGAAGCGCGGGGAAGACGGCCCGCCGGGTGGAGACATAGCCGCACGGATCGAGCGCGACGGCGTACCGGACGGTTTACGCGTTGTCCTCGAAGTAGGTAAGCACGAGTCCGACATGGTCGGGCACAGCGCAGCGGTCGCACAGGCGCTGGAGGCCGCAGGAGCGCAAGTGTCGTGTCGGATCTTCGACGGCGGCCACGACTGGTTGTGCTGGCGCAGTGTCCTTCTGGACTCCGTTGTCGAACTGATCGGCAGTCCGTGAGACAGACCACGCTCTAGGCCGGCTCGATGTCACCAAGCTTCCAAGTCCGATCGAAATATGGTTCGAGCGGTCCGTAGAAGCGGAAGTACGAGAACCAGTGCTGACCCGCAATGGTCTGAACCCAATTGGGTTCCTTCCCTACCGGAGTTGTAGGTCCGTAGTAGAGATCCACCGAACCGTCCTCGTTGACAACAAGATCGGGATCTCGCGAGCCACGGTCACCTCGGCCCTGCTGGTTGTCGACAAGGCAGCGTGTGTCGACCGAGTAGACCGTCGCGGACCAGAACAACTTTGCCGGGACATCGGCGGGTACGTGGAGTGTGTAACTCTTTCCTCCGTCCAACCAGTGCCCCTCGGCGTCGGCGTAGCTACCCAGATATGCCTGCCCGAGTCCGGGCGTCGTACTCTTCATCGCCTCGGAGAAGGTGACCGCCTCGTAGAACCACGACGCGCGTTCGTAGAACTCGTCGTAGTTGTCCCCTCGCTGAGCTGAGTTGTCCAGGACAATCGCCAAGTCCCACTGGCGATCCGGCCAGTAGCGCGAACCGGGGAAGCGTTTGACGAACGCATTCGCCTGGGCGAACACCTCCCCCACTTCGACGGCCCGTTGCAAGATCTTTCTCACTCGATCATCCGGGGCGAAGGGCTTGCCCTTCTCAATCCCCAGCTGCCGAAGCCACGCCATCGGGAAGCGGTCGCGCTCTTCGACAGGTTCGTCCTGCACGATGTCGTGCAGGAGTTCCCAGTATCGAAGGTCTCGCGGCTGAATTCCGCTCCAGGGCTTGCCGTCCGGTGAGACCAGACGCGTCGGAGTCGGATTCTCACGATCGGAGTACGGGTACACCCGTACGGCGTCGACCAACGCGTCCGAGCGCGCCGGGTCGGGATCGAGCGTGCGGAAGCCGAACATGATGTGCATCATCGGGGAGTGGACAACGGTGTAATCACCTGTGTCCTCGACACTCTGACCTGGGCCGACTACCAGGGTCTTGCCACCCTTGCCTGCATCGGGGCCCATCTCACCGAGCACCGCGAATTCTCGTTGCCAGAAATCTGCGATGCCCCCGGCGGTCGGCCCTGGCGGCAATTCGATCACCAACGGCCCCGTTGCACCGAGATCGAAAAAGTTCAAGATGTACGGAGTCGTCGCGTTGGCGGTGATCAGGCCTAGTCGGTCACGATATGAGCGGTAGACGACGATATCGGAGGCAGTTGCTCCGAAGATGTTGGTATGCACGTCCATCCACTGGGCCCAGGACACGATGGGTATGGCCCACAAGTACGCCTGCACTGCTGTTTGGAAGTCGAGCTCGTCGAAGACCGTTGCGATGGTTTCGCGAGCGGGAAGCTCTCCGTCCCTCGGGACGAGTCCGGAGGAATACGTCAGTTCGATGTCGGCCATACCCAGATGGTGCTGGGAGAAACCTCGGCGCGAATCACCCACACCGGGTGAACCTCTAGTTCAGTGCGCCTCGAATGACGGCAGCCGTGCTGTCGAGGATTGTCCGATTGGGCGTGCGAGGTAGGGCGCGCAGGCCGAAGCCGTCGCCGCGATTTCGCGGAATGACATGCAGATGAACATGGAAGACTTCCTGCCCCGCAACAGCTCCGTCGGAGAGGTGCAGATTCACTCCGTCGACGGGGAGAGATCCGGTACGCATCGCCGCGGCAATCTTCTGCGCGACGGCGAAGATCCTGGCACCGTCGTCGGGATCGAGCGTGGACAATCCACTGGCGTGGCGCTTCGGCACGACCAGGAGATGGCCGGATGTGAACGGCCGAATATCCATGAAGGCAAGGACATTCGCGTCGTCGTAGACGACGCTGGCCTCGGCCTCACCGGCGATGATGGAACAGAAGATGCAGTCCATGGTCTCCGGCCCCTGTGCGCCTTTTCGGTAGTGGTGACCACCGAAAAGGCGCACGGGGCGTAGCCCTTACAGAATCGGCGACGGCGCGTACGCCGCAGCTTCGGGGTTGGCGTCGACAAGTTTCTGCACCTCGGCGACAACGGCATCGACCTGAGCCGAAGCGGCACCGACAAAAGCAGCCTTGTCGGCCAGGGCCTCGTCGAGTGCATCGCGGTCGAGCGGCAAACGGTCGTCGGCGGCAAGACGATCGAGCAGGTCGGGCTCCTTGCCCTCTTCACGCATCGCCAGCGCAACTGCGACGGCATTCTCCTTGATCGCCTCGTGTGCGGTCTCGCGTCCGACGCCGGCGCGGACGGCGGCCATGAGCACGCGCGTCGTGGCGAGGAACGGCAGATACCTGGTCAGTTCCTTCTCGATGACGGCCGGGTACGCGCCCATCTCGATCAGCACGGTCAGGAAGGTCTCGAACATGCCGTCGATCGCGAAGAACGCGTCCGGGAGCGCGACGCGGCGCACGACGGAGCAGAAGACGTCGCCCTCGTTCCACTGTGCACCCGCAAGCTCAGCTGCCATGGAGCCGTATCCGCGCAGGATCACCTGAAGTCCGTTGACTCGCTCGCACGAGCGGGTGTTCATCTTGTGCGGCATCGCCGAGCTGCCGACCTGGCCGGGCTGGAAGCCTTCGGTGACCAACTCGTGGCCGGCCATCAGGCGGATCGTGTGTGCAAACGACGACGGGCTCGCGCCGACCTGAACGAGCGCGGAGATGACGTCGTGGTCGAGGGAACGCGGGTACACCTGGCCGACGCTGGTCAACACGTGAGCGAATCCGAGGTGCTCCGCAACCTTCGCTTCGAGCTGCTCGAGCTTGGCCGCATCGCCGTCGAGGAGGTCGAGCATGTCCTGAGCGGTCCCCATCGGGCCCTTGATCCCACGAAGCGGGTACCGGTCGATCAGCTGGCGCAGACGCGTCAGTGCAACCAGCAGCTCGTCGGCGGCCGAAGCGAAACGCTTGCCCAAGGTGGTGGCCTGAGCTGCGACGTTGTGCGAGCGGCCGGCCATAACGATGGACGAGTACTCGGCAGCGCGCTCACCCAGACGGGCGGCGACGGCGATGCCGTGGTTGTAGACGTGTTCGAGAGAACGCACGATCTGCAGCTGCTCGACGTTCTCGGTGAGGTCGCGGCTGGTCATGCCCTTGTGGACCTGCTCGTGCCCGGCGAGTGCGTTGAATTCCTCGATGCGTGCCTTCACGTCGTGGCGGGTGACCCGCTCGCGGTCCGCGATGGACTCGAGGTCGACGTTGTCGATGACACGCTCGTAGTCGTCGATGGCGTCGGCCGGAATGTCGATGCCCAGCTCTGCCTGCGCACGCAACACCGCCACCCACAATTGACGCTCGAGCACGATCTTGTACTCGGGAGACCACAGAGCGACGAGCTCCGGGCTGGCGTAGCGGTTGGCAAGGACATTCGGGATGCGGCTCACGAGGCCTCAGTCTAACGGGGGCCAAGCAGTGCCGTTACCCCCGATAGAGACCGAGCTAGACCGGCGGCGCCATCACGTCGATCGATTCCAAGAGCATTCCCCTGGCCAACCCCCGTGGGTCCGGGTCGTACTCCCCCAGAGCCGTGATCATCGCACCGTCGACCATCGCGACAAGACGGCGCAATTGCCCCTCGGGAGCCGACCGGCCCGAGCGTCGAAGCGCATCGGTCAACAGGTCGTCGAGCTGGGCTCGTAGGCGCAACTGCACGTCACGAAGTGCGGGATGACGGGCACACGCGACGAATCGTTCGTAGCGCGAGATCAAACGCTCGCGGCTCTCCGGCCGCTTCTCTTCGTCTCCGAGCAGCAGCTCGACCAACAGTTCGACGGTTGATTCCGCGCCCCGCCGACGTTGGGTCACCGCAGCCACTCTGGCGCGCATCGCTTCCATGTCGGCGTTGCCGTTGAGCTCGACGGCACACGCGATCAGATCGTCGAGTGAGTCGAAGTAATAGGTCGTCGAAGCCAGTGGAAGGTCAGCTCTGGTTGCCACCGCTCGGTGACGAACGGCGTCGAACCCTCCCTCCAGCAAAAGTTCAGCAGCGGACGCCACCAGAGCTTGGCGACGTCGTTCGCCCTTGGGCGTAGCTGCAGAAGACACCACGACATCGTGCCAGCAGAGGGCACCTCCGCATGGCGAAACAGCTCGAAGACCCTGCTGTTTGTTACCCGAGCCACTTCTCGAGGCGGGCCAGTGCCTCCTGGATGTCTGCTGTCGCACCCGCGAACGAGAGTCTGACCATCCGGTTTCCGTGGACGGTGTCGAAATCGATTCCAGGTGCCAGCGCGACCCCGGTATCTGTCAGCAACCGGGCACACCACGCGGTGGCGCCCTCGTCGCCACACAGATGGCCGATGTCCGCGTAGACGTAGAACGCACCGTCGGCGGGAGCCAACTCGGTGATGCCCAGTTTCGGCAACCCGGTCAACAACAGTTCACGATTGACGGCGTACCGCTGAACGTGCCCGTCCAACTCGACCTTCGCCTCGTCCGAGAATGCCTCGACGGCGGCGTACTGAGAGATCGCGGGCGGACACACGGTCATGTTCGACGCGAGTCTCTGCAGCGGGCGCCGAAGATAGGTCGGCACCAACATCCACCCGAGTCGCCAACCCGTCATCGAGAAGTACTTGGACACCGAGCCGATCACGACGGATTCGCGTGAGGTCTCCCAGGCGCTCGACGTGTGCTGATCGCCGTATCCGATGCCGTGGTAGATCTCGTCCGAGATCAGAAGAGTTCCGTGCTGCTCGCACCACGTCGCCAATGCAGCGAGCTCCTCGGGCGAGATCACCGTGCCCGTGGGATTTGCCGGGCTCGCGACGATCAGACCGGCAGGCGGCGACGGCAAAGCCTCGAGCATTTCCACTGTCGGCTGGTATCGAGTTGCCGGCCCGCAGTCGAGTTCGACGACGTTGCAGCCGAGAGCGGCAAGGGTATTGCGGTACGCGGGATATCCGGGTCGAGCAACCACCACGGTGTCGCCCTCGTCGAACGCGGCCAGGAAGAGCAAGGTGAACGCCCCGGACGAACCGGTCGTCACCACCACGTCTTCGGCGTCGACGGCGATTCCCGATCGCTCGCTGTGGTAGCGCGCAATAGCCTCGCGTAGCTGCAGGATCCCGAAAGTCTCGGTATACCCGAGTAGTTCGGTGCCCAGAATCTCTCGCGTCGCACGTAGCACCGGTGCCGGCGCGGGCGTCGACGGTTGACCTGCCGCCAAGGTCAGGACGTCACCATGTGTCCGCTGACGTTCGGTCGCGGCCTTCCATACATCCATGACATGGAAGGTCTGGATATCTGATCGACGAGATTCTGAGCGCACACTCCGACGGTAGTCGAACCGTGGTGCGGCAAGAAACGACGACCACCCATTGTGACGATCCGACAGATTCAGGCGCTCAGCATGAGTCGATTCAACGAGACCTGGGCCACGTCCCTCGCGCAACATTGATCAACGACTTCCTTCGATCAAAAGGTGCATCAGATGAAAGCTCGCTCAGTGCCCACTGCGGCTCTGGTCACGATCGGCGTTCTCACGGTTGCCTCGTGCGGAAGCACCTCTGATCCTGGCGGCAATTCTTCCGGCGACTACGCGAAGGACGGCAGTTTCACCACGATCGTGAACACCGATCCCGGCAACCTTCATCCCCTGATCACCAATCTGACTGCCACGCAGGCGATCAACAGCTATACGAACGACTCGTTGTTGGCCATCGACCCCAAAACCCGCGCAGCGGGCTCGTATCTGGCCGAAAAATGGAGCGAGAACGGAACTTCGCTGAACTTCACCCTCAAAAAGGGGATCACGTGTGAAGACGGCACGACCTTCACTGCCCAGACAGCGGCAAACAACATCAACTGGGTCGTCGACACGACCAACGGCTCGCCGTGGTTGGGAGCATCCGTACCCGAAACTGCGGTAGCAACCGCTGATGGTGACGAGCTCACGATCAAGACAACGGAACCCGCGCCCTTCCTCCTCGAGCGCATCGGCGCTCTCAAGATGGCGTGCCAGGCAGCCCTCGACGACCCTGCCAGTGTTCGAGGCAGCAGCAACGGAACCGGACTGTTCAAGATCACCGAAGTAGTGGCCAACGATCACGTCACGCTCGAACGCCGCGACGGATACAACTGGGGGCCGAACGGCGAAACCACGTCGGACACGCTCGGAGTGCCCAAGACGGTCACGATCAAGGTCGTGACCGACGCCGCGACGACGGCGAATCTCGTCCTCACCGGAACGGTCAACGCGGCCCCGGTTGCCGGCGCGGATATCGAACGTGTGGAAGCTTCAGGCCTCGAGTCGATGACGTCCAACACCCTGAGCGGACAGTTCATCTTCAACCACAATGCGGCTCTCCCCACCAAGGACGAAGCCGTACGCACCGCACTCGTGCAAGCGATCGATCTCGACGATTACACGGACATCAACACCGGTGGCAAAGGCTCACGAGCTACGGCACTGGCAGTAGTCGATCCGCGGGCGTGTGACTTCGACAGCGTCACCGGTGTAGTTCCGAAGTTCGACATGGCCGCTGCGAAAAAGACTCTTGCGGACGCCGGTTGGAAGCCCGGATCCGACGGTGTCCTGACCAAGGACGGTCAAGCGCTGCAATTGACGGTCATCTTTGCCAACTACCGCGACACCACCTCTGCAGCAGCAGAATACGCGATGAAGCAGTGGCAGGAGCTCGGTGCGAAGGTAGAGCTTCGTGGTGGTGACAACAACTTCATCATTTCCAACACATTCGCAGCGAAAGACCTGACGTCATGGTCGATCTCGATCGGACTGACCGTCCAGAGCGATACCCCCAGCATCTTCGTTCCGTACTTCGCCGGCCCCACCCCACCGTCGGGTGTCAACTTCGCATCGATCGACAATCAAAAGTACGCCGAACTGGCGGCGAAGGCCTCGGTTCTGCCCGGGCAGGAATCCTGCTCGGTGTGGAAGGAAGCGGAACAAGCACTGTTCACCTCGTCCGACGTCATTCCGGTGTCCACGTCGCCGAACTTCATGTTCTTCAACGGTGCAACGGCCCTGTATGCACCAGTTGGCGGCACCCTGGCCGGCCCTGGCATTCGCGTTCTGAAATAAGCCGGAAGACAAAGCTTTACGTCTGCATCTATTTCTCCGATTCGAAGGATCTACATGACTGACCGTCCATTTGTTCTCGACGACCTCCACCGTGTGGTCACACCCACTGAGACCTCAATCTCTCCCGACGGCACCGTGGTCGTCTTCGTTCGCTCGGAAATTGTTGCCGGAAAGGCAACTACATCGCTCTGGGCGGTGTCCCGCGATTCCCAGGCTCGCCGCCTCACCGCAGGGCCCGCCGATTCTGCCCCTCGGTTCTCTCCGGACGGAACCTCGATTGCCTTCCTGCGTAAGGTCGGCGACTCCGCGCAGCTGCACCTGATCCCGCTCGCCGGTGGCGAGGCCGAAACTCTCACCACATCAGCATCACTCCCCCTCGGCGCCGGTGCAGCAGCCTGGAGCCCGGACGGAAATGCCATCGCGTTCGCCGCTGTGGTCTCACGCTCGGACTCCGCCGATCCGAAGGCTCCCATCGTCACCGACCGACTCGGATACAAGGTGGACGGTGCCGGTTGGCTCGGCAGCTTCCGTCGCCACCTTCACACCGTCGATCTGGAGACGAAGGCAGTTCGACGGCTCACCGACGGTGATTGGAATGCCGACGTTCCGTCCTGGTCGCCCGACGGCACGGCCCTTGCCTTCACCGCGAATCTCGAACCGGACAGCGATCTGAACCTCACGTTCAGCGCTTACCGCATCCTCGTCGACGATCTGTCGGTTCCCCCGCAGCGACTCGGTCATGCCACCGGAGTGCAGGGCTCCACACTGTGGCATCCGCAGGGAGATTCGGTCGTCGCCATCGGCACTCCCGAGGTCCGTGTCGGAACTGCAGACCTGATCCGGCTGTCCGTCCCCGGCCCAACCGAGACACCGGTCGACGTCACCCTCACAGCTCATCTCGATCGCAACGTGATGCCCGGTGCACCCGGTTACCCCGGCGGCACACCGGCACTGTCGAATACTCGCGACGAAATCGTGTTCTGCCTACGCGATCGTGGATGGACGCATCTGTACGCGGCCGACATCGAAACCGGCACCTCTCGATCCCTCGTCGCCAATCCCAACGAGGTCGTCTCGGCGCTCTCCGTTGCCCGTGACGCCCGCGTCGCCTCCGTCATCGTCACCACGCAGCAGTCCTTCGGCGAGGTCGCACTCGTCGATCTCGACAGCGGCGCGGTCACCACGCTGACGAAATTCACCGCAGAAGCACTCCCCGAGGTGACACTGTTTGCCGCCGAGGAACGCGAGTTCACCATCTCCGACGGCCGCACCGTGCATGGTTGGTTGCTGTCCGCTCCCGAAACCAGTGGTGCCGCACCCCTTCTGCTCGACATTCACGGCGGACCGCACAACGCGTGGACCGGCGTTGCAGATACCTATCACCCCGCCCACCAGGTTCTCGCCGCCCAGGGTTGGCGCATCCTGACCCTCAATCCACGTGGGTCGGACGGGTACGGCGCAGACTTCATGTACGCCGTCAACGGCGCCTGGGGTACCTCCGACCAAGCCGACTTCCTCGAGCCGATCGACGCGCTTGTCGCCGAGGGACTTGTCGACGGGGACCGTCTGGCGATCACCGGGTACAGCTACGGCGGATACAGTACGTGTCACCTGACGTCCGCGACGGATCGTTTTGCCGCTGCGGTTGCCGGCGGGCTGATCTGCGATTTCAACGCCATGGCCGGAGTCTGCGATTTCGGTCCGCACCTCGCGTCACTCGCCACCGGCACGACTGTTCCCGAGAACTCCGCGGGGCTCCTGGCAGCCTCACCGCTCGCCGCCGTGAAGAACGTGGTGACCCCGACGCTGATCCTGCACGGAAAGTCGGACGAGCGGTGCCCGCTGGGTCAGGCCGAGGCCTGGTTCGCCGCACTGCGCCAGCAGCACGTACCCACCCGTCTGGTGGCGTATCCCGGTGCAAGCCACGGGTTCCTCGTCAACGGCTCGATCTCGCACCGAATCGACTACAGCACACGACTCATCGAGTGGGTGAAGCGATACACCTCCGCGAAGCTGCCCAAGACCGGCCTGGCCAACGCGTCTGCCGGAGCCGACGCGTGGAAGCGTTCGCTGGACGTACTGTGTGAGCGTTACGGCGTCACCGGTGCTCAATTCGGTATTCTCACACTCGATTCCAACGGCAAGGAAATCACCCGTACGACGGTGGCTTCCGGCGTGATCAATGCAGACACCGGGGTCGAGGTATCCACCGACTCCCTGTTCCAGATCGGATCCATCACCAAGGTATGGACCGCGATGCTGGTCATGCAGCTTGTCGACGAAGGCTTGCTCGACCTGGACGCAACCGTCCGGTCGATTCTGCCCGATTTCGCACTGCAGGACGAGGAAACAGCTGCCCGCATCACGGTTCGCGCACTTCTGAACCATCGCAACGGAATCGACGGTGACCTGTTCATCGACAAGGGTCGCGGCGACGACGTCGTCGAACGCTACGTCGAGGGCCTGCGTGACTTCCGTCAGGTTCATCCACTCGAAGACGGCTTCGCGTACTCGAACTCCGCGTACGTCCTTGCAGCTCGTATCGTCGAGGTTCTTCGCGGCGGCATCTGGGACGACATCCTCAAGGAGCGGATCATCGATCCGCTCGGCCTCGCGCACACACTCACGTTGACCGGAGATACACCGAGATACTCTGTGGCAGCGGGTCATACGGGGAACTCCGTCGTGATGCCCGTCTGGCCGATCACGCGCTCGATGGGGCCCGCGGGTTGCATCACTGCCAGCATCGGAGATCTACTCACGTTCGCGGAACTCGGTCTTCTCGAAGGACAGAGCGTCGACGGCGTACGGATCGTGTCGGAAAAGTCAGCCGCCGCGATGCGCACACCCGAAATCGACATCAGCGAACTGTTCCCGGACAAGTCGGGTTGGGGCTTGGGCTGGTTCCACGAAACCTGGTCGGGCGAAGAGATTTTCGGGCACGACGGCAGCACCATCGGGCAGCACGCATATCTGCGTATCTTCCCCCGCCACAATGTCGCGATCGCACTGCTGACCAGCGGCGGCAAGGCCGACGGCCTCTACCGTGATCTCTTCACCGAAGCCGCGGCCGCGTTGGTCGGACTCGAACCTCCGCAAGCCCTCGCCCCGAACCCCGCGAGTGTGGAGTCGATTCCGGATTCGGTTCTGGGAAAGTACAGCTCGGGCGGAATAGCAATCGAGTTCCGTCGTGGAGAGTCCGCTGACGAGGCCGTGATCACCGTCATCGGCGACGTAATCCCGAATCCCGAGGAAGACGAAACAGCTCCGAAGAAGCCTGCAACGGTAGCCACTCTCGTACCGTCGCAGATCCCGGGGACCTGGACCACCCGTCAACCCGGGGCCGCCGGTTGGACGACGGTACGGCCGCACCGAGACGGAGTGTACGTCGGATTCCGCTTCCTACCACGGGTTAACGCGTGACGATGACCGATACACATACGATGACGGAAACACAGAACGCCGAAACACAGAACGCCAGCGAACTCGAGGAATCAAAGATGCAAGAACAGCTTCAAGAACTCGTCGATCAGTGGAGGGTCGAGGCAAACATCCCCGGCGTCTCCGTCGGCATCGTGCACGGCGACAAGGACATCGTCGTCACCAGTGGCATCGAGAGCGTCGAAACCCAACTCCCGGTCACCGACAAGACGATGTTCATGATCGGCTCCACCACAAAGGTGTTCGCCGCAACAGCCGCGATGGCACTCGTCGAGGACGGCCTACTCGATCTCGACACCCCGTTGGTCGAGTACGTCCCCGAACTGACCTTCGCCGACGAAACAGCCACGCGCACAGTCACGATGCGTCACCTCCTCACCCACACCGGCGGATTCACCGGCGACGCGGGCCTCTCGGCAGGCTGGGGCGAAGACGCCCTGGGACGCTCGGTTTCACGGCTGAACGAACTGCGACAAGAATTTCCCGTCGGAGAAGTCTTCTCCTACAGCAACTCCGGATTCGTTCTCGCCGGACATGTCGTGGCCAAGATCAGCGGACTGACCTTCGAAGAGCTGGTCAAGCAGCGCGTGCTCGACCCCCTCGAAATGAAGAACTCGGCCTTCCTGCCCTGGGACGTGATGACCCACCGGTTCGCACTCGGTCACTACATCCGCGACGGTGTGCCGTTCGTGTCCAACGAAACCGGGCTGGACCGCGGCATGATCCCTTGCGGCGGAATGTGGTCCTCGGTGCGAGACCAACTCGTCTGGGCACGTTACGCACTGTCTGGCGAACACCCCGGCGAAGGACAGCCGCTCGACGAGTCCACCCGGTTGTTGATGCAGAAGCCGCAGCGTCCCGCCGCGATGATGTTCGAAGAAGTCGGCCTGGGATGGCTGTTGACTCGATACGGAACCACACAGGTAGTCCGGCATGGCGGAAACGTGAGCAACCTCCAGGTCTCCGAGTTCATGACAGTGCCCGAGAAGAACTTCGCCGTCACCGTGCTGACCAACGCCCTCGGCGGCGGAATCGGCAAGAAGATCGTCGACTGGTGCATGGCCAACCTCACTGAACTACCCACGCCGGCATCCCTCGACGTGGTCGAGCCCGAACCCGCTGCCGTCGACGCAGTCCTGGGCAAGTATCAGGCCGGCTCACTGACGATGACCGTCGCCCCCGGTGACGAGGGAATCGGCATCCGGATGGGCAGCGCGCAGGATCTCGGTGAATACGAGGACATCGTCTGGCCGCCGGCAATCCCGATCGCATTCCTCAACGACCGTGACTTCGCTGCGCGCGCCGACACCACCCGGGCGTTGGGACGCTTCGTCACCGACGACACCGGTCGCGCCGTGATGCTCGAATTCGGCGGCCGCACCGCCAAGCGAGTGGCCTGATCCTCTAGACGGGTGACGCGGTCCGAACAAGTGCGATCGAACTCGCCGATCTCACCGGACCGCGTCACCCGTTTGTGCGTCTGTGGGCTGCCGTTCATTGCTCGGTTCTGGCAGAACATCGACTTTGGTGCCAGTGAGAAAGGCGACCAGCGCGACGATCACGATCGTGAAGACAATGCTCACCACCGTCGGCCCGAATCCTAAGCCGCCCTCATCTCGGTCTTGGGTCAACAGGTCACCGATGGACGCTCCCAATGGACGAGTGACAACATAAGCGATCCAAAATGCAAGTACAGCATTGAGTTTCAGGCCGAAGTGCGCGGCGGCCACTACGGCGATCACGACGCCGAACAACACAGCAGACTTCGCATACCCCAGGTCCACCTGTTCGGCAATCAAGTCTCCTGCCGCCGTTCCCAGTGAAAATGTGAACAGGATGGCGAACCAGTAGAACGCTTCGCGCTTCGGCGTGCGAATACTGTGGATGGACAACGTCCGTTCACTGGCAAACCAGATCCCGAACGTAGCGGCCAGGGCAACCGCAAAGACTCCCGTACTCACTTCGAGCGGTACACCGAGATCGTCGGTCAGAATGTCGGTGATGAGCGTTCCGACTACGCTGATCAGAACTACCACCAGCCAATAAATCCACGGTACATACTGTTTCCGCGTGAACTGGATGATCAGCGCGACGACCAAGAACACCGAAGTCAACGCAGCGGTGCCGATCAGTCCGATACCTAGATCCGCGTCGAGTGAATCCGCGGCAGTCTCCCCCACCGTCGTGCCCAGAATCTTGATCAGCCAGAAGTACAGTGTGACCTCTGGGACCTTGCTCGCCATTTCACGCGTGAACGCCATGTCGGCCAGCGTGGCACCTGGTTGTTGAAGGGAAGCTGAGAACGTTCGCCGCGATTGCGCCGGAGAGTACAGACTGGACGCCATGGAGCATCTTGCCTCGTCGATTCTGCACCCGTCCCGGTGGAGCGTGCGCGCGCGGTCGACCGTGGCTTCGACACTCGTGATCGCCTCCTGCCTGGTGATCGCCGGGCTTGCACTGGTTTTCGTGCTGGCAAACTCCCTGCATCTGTCCGCGCTGAACAGCTCCGACGCTCGCGCCACGCAATTGGTCCAGCAGCTCAACGGAAAAAACCCGGCCGATCTCGACCCTTCGCTTCTGTCCACAGACAGTCAGATCGGAATCGTCCAGATCGTCGACGCCGATCACCGAATAGTCGCCCAATCACCTGGAACCGACAGCGACCTCCTGTCCGAACGTTTTCTCGGCCCTGACGAGTCGGACGCTCTCGGAAGGGTCAAGAAGTCCGACGACGAGGACTACTGGCTGATCGGGCGAGGCGCTCAGACGGCGACCGGACCAGTCACCGTCTTCGTCGGCGCCGACCGCGAACCGGTTGAAACCGTGGTGACGACCGTTGCCGTTCTGCTGGCCATCGTCGGACCTCTGGTCCTGGGGCTGGCAGCGTTTGCCACCTACCGCCTCGTCGGTTCGGCCCTCGCTCCCGTCGAACGCATCCGCGCTCGGGTAGCATCGATTTCGAGTGGGCGTCAAGGTGAACGAGTGCCTGTCCCGTCAGGGAACGACGAGATAGCCCGACTGGCAACAACAATGAACGACATGCTGGCGCGCCTCGACGAAGGTGCGCTGGCCCAGCAACGATTTGTCAGCGATGCCTCACACGAGTTACGCAGTCCGCTGTCCACGATCACGACGGCCCTCGAACTGGCACACCGACGCCCGGATCTCCTCGACGACGCGTTGATCGAAGACGCACTACTTCCCGAGGCGCGCCGAATGCGGCAGTTGATCGAAGACCTGTTGATTCTCGCGCGCTCGGACGAAAGCGAACTCGAAAAGTTCGGCATCGTCGTCGACGTCGACCTCGATGACATCTTGTTCGCCGAGCAGAAAAGGATCGACGGTATCTCCGCAGTTACGGTCGCCGCTGCCGTGGCTCCGGTTCGGGTCTCCGGAGACCCGAGAGCATTGACGCGGATGGTGCGAAACCTCGTGGACAATGCAGTGCGGCATGCGGAGACCCTCGTGTATCTCGAGTGCTCCGAAGCCGGAAACGAAGCCCACATCGTGATCGAGGACGACGGGCCCGGAATCCCTGCAGCAGAACGCGAACGAATCTTCGGACGCTTCGTCCGCCTGGACCAGCCGCGGTCGAGGCAGGGAGGCGGGTCCGGACTTGGACTCGCCATCGCGTCGGAAATAGTTGCGGCGCACCACGGAACCATTTCCGTCAGCGAGAGGGCGGGCGGTGGAAGTCGATTCGAGGTGACGATTCCGGTACCGAACGACTGACGATCAGGCAGTGCCGACAAAGCGGTACCCGACGCCTCGGACCGTTTCGATGCTCTGAGTTCCGAACGGGAGGTCGAGCTTCTTACGAAGGTAACCGATATACACCTCGACGATGTTCTCGTCACCTTCGTAGTTGGTGTCCCAGACAGAGCGAACGATCTCGGTCTTCGTGACCACCACACCATTGTTGCGCATCAAGAATTCGAGAACGCTGTACTCCCTTGGCGTCAGGGTCAATTCGATTCCCGCTCTGCTCACCTGATGTTTGGCCGGGTCGAGGGACAGGTCTCCAACGGAGAGTATCGCCGGACGTTGTGGAGCGCCGCGACGCACCAGTGCGCGCAGCCGAGCGAGAAGCACGACAAACGAGAATGGCTTGACCAGGTAGTCGTCGGCGCCGAGATCGAATGCATCAGCCAGGTCGTATTCGCCGTCCTTTGCCGAGAGCATGAGGATCGGCGTCCAGATCTCCCGGGCGCGTAGATCCCGCACGATGTCGTACCCGTGTTTGCCCGGCAACATGATGTCGAGAACGATCACGTCGAATTCGTCACTGCACGCAGTCGCGAATCCGTCGTCACCGTTGAGTTCGACCGCGGTCACGAATCCCTCGGCCACCAATCCCCGCCGGATCGTCTCGGCCAGGCGCACTTCGTCTTCGACCACCAGTACTCGCACCACCGGCCCCGTTTCGTCGCCACGCAGTTGTTCGGATGCACCCAGTAGAGCAGACGGTAGACCCAGAGCCGAGTTCCGTTCAGCGTTTCTTCAGCTTCGGCTCGTCACACTGCATTCATGCCTGCAACTGTGTCGACCGTGCGAAACGTGGTCACCGAAGTCCTGACCGAGAGCACCACCGCAGAGATCGCGGTTGCCGCAATCGTGGCGGCCGCAGCTCTGTGCGCGTTCGGTTCGATCTACCGAGCTTCCAGCGTTCGGTCTACAGCCCTTCGCACGTGCGGACTCGTGCTTGCACTGGTGACGCTGTCGATCCAGGTGTATGGAAGCGGGTGGTTGACGAGCTTCGACGGGCCGGTGACCGACTGGATGGTCGATCATCGGAGCGGCGCCCTGAACCAGATCGCGGTCGCCGTCACAGATCTCGGTAGCCCTGTCGCCACCGCGCTACTCGGGATCACCTGCGGAGTGCTCATCTCATGGCGAGCGCGTTCGGTCGTTCCGGGCTTGATCGTGATCGGAACCGTTGGCGGGGCGGCGGTCGCCAGCACGGTAATCAAAGCGCTCGTCGGTCGCGAACGTCCGCCGACCAACATCCAGGTTCTTCTCGAGACCGGCCACTCGTTCCCCTCCGGTCACGTGACGGGCACAGCAGCGCTGTTCGGCATTGCCGTTCTCGTTGTGAGCGTCGACCGAACAGCGGCCGTCAAACGCCTTCTGATGCTCCTCGCCGTGACGGTCACCGTCGTCGTCGCGCTGACTCGCCTCTACTTGGGTGCGCACTGGCTCACCGACGTCATCGCCGGAGCCATTCTCGCGACGCTTGCCGTCACGGTGGGTGGAGCCCTCTTCCGATTCGTCGGCACTCACAACCAAGCTGAATCGACTACTGCTGCAATGCGCTCTGCAGAACCTTCAGCACTTCACGAGCCGCAGTCGGCCCGGTATTGAGGTAGAAGACGTCGTCGTCAACAGCGACGGTTTGGTTGGCGACCACACCACGTAACTGCGCCCACAACGGCGCGTTCGTCAATGTCGCCGGGTCCCCGCCCTGCACGCCGTAGAAGATCCAGTCGGCGTCCGCCACGTTCAACTCTTCTTCACTGATGTCTCGGGAAGTGTCGTCGAACTGCTGCGACTGCGGACGGGTCAAGCCGGCATCCTCGGCGATACTGCCGGTGAACGAAGGAATACCGAAGATGCGCAGACGATTTCCGTTCTGGCGCGTGAACGACACCGTCGGCGGCGACGAGAGGGAAGCACCGAGGGCCGCGGCATCGGTATTGAAGGTATCCAGCAGTGCCGCCGCCTGCTGCGTCTTACCTACCCCGTCGGCAACCAGCAGGAAGTCCTGCTTCCAGTAGACGCCGGTTCCCTGTGTTGCCACCGTGGGTGCGATGGCGGAAAGCTGGTCGTACAGCGAATCAGCGTCCTTTCCTGCAACATTCATCAAGATCAGGTCAGGATCGAGCGTGACGATCGCTTCGAAATTCGGTGTGAAGCGTCCACCTGCGTCAACGACATCACTTAGCTGAGTACGGAATTCGGGGTACGCAGACAACAAGTACGGAGGCACCAGGTCCGCACCGTCACCACGCGTCGAACCTGCGGGCACGACACCGAGCGACAGGAGTGCATCTGCTTGCCCGGTCGAGATGACGACAACCTTTTCGGGCTGCGATTCGATCGTGGTGTCCCCTTTGAAGTGTGAGACGGTACGAGGGAACTCGCCGTCCGACTTTCCGCTCCCCATTCCAACCGGGACTTCTCGCGGAGCGACAAACGCAGAGTCCGCCGGAGCTGACGCACTGATCTCGGCATCTGTGGGCGACGCGTCCTCGCTCGAGCAGCCACTGAGAGCTGCCACCAATGTCAGTGCGCCGATCAGCATTACACTGCGTGACTTCTTTCGAAAATTCATGATCGTGTCCCGTACGTCGTGAAGCATGACAGCTTCATCTTCCGTCATGGTTAGGTGACCCTACCCTTTGAAGAACTGTAAACTATATCTGTGTCAGATACAGTTCCAGGGCGTGGATCACACGGGGTCGATCGCTACTCTGATCACGTGCCCACCGCGGAAGAAGCATCGAGATCACTCATCGCTGCGGCGTTCGAATTGCGTCGAGCGCTGCGGGAATACATGGCTACGTCAGGCACCGACGCGACTTTGCCCGAGGCACAATCCGAAGTACTTCACGATGTCGCACAACACCCGGGCACTCGCATCGGGGCTGTCGCCGACCGTCTCTCCAGACGCCCGAACACCGTCAGCACACTGGTGCGCACACTCTCCGACAAAGATCTGATCGAGCGACGGCCCGATCCCACGGACGGCCGAGTGAGCACACTTTTCGTGAAGGACGAGCGAAGCGCGCGACGAGACCGTCGATCCGAACTACGCATCGGCGTTCTCGCCGAAGAATTGGCGTCCCTCGACGAGGGCGACCTCGACACATTGTCCGCTGCCATCGACATCCTCGACCGGGTCAATCGATCATTGCGAGATCACGCACCGCGGTGACACTCCGGGACACACAGAAGCGGTGCGGTGCAGCACCTGCCGCACCGCACCGCACCTGCTGACGAGTTACCGCCCTAGTTCATGTCGTTCGCAATGATGTTCTCGATATTCCGTTCGGCCAGAGCGGTGATGGTGACGAACGGATTGACTCCCACATTGCCCGGTACGAGGGATCCGTCCATGACGTACAGACCCGGGTACTCCGGCAGACGACCGTAGCCGTCGGTCGCCTTGCCGAGCACACAACCGCCGAGGGGGTGGTACGTCAACTGATCGCCCCACGTCTGCGTCGGGCCGAAGAGGTCGGTCCGGTAGATCGTGCCTTCCTTCTTGTTGATCTTGTCGAAGAGCTTCTTCGCCATGTCGATCGACGGCTGGTTCTGCGAGCGCTGCCAGTTCAATCCGACTTTGCCTGTTGCCGAGTTGAATTGGAACTGAGCACGTTGCGGATTCTTGGCAATCGCCAAGTACAGGCTGACCCACAGTTCGGTACCGGCCGGGAAGGGTGCGATTTCCGCAAAGACGGGAGCGGATGTGTCGGCCCAGTTGTCGATACCCATCACGGGGATCGCCGACTGCTTCGCACCGGTGGCGTCCCACATGTGATTGGCGCGGCCCACCATCACGTTGCCGTTGTGACCCCATTCCTGTCCAACTGCACCCGGCAAATTCGCCAGCTGCCCTTGCGCTTTCATCGCGACCAGGAGCTTGCTGGTCCCGATACTGCCGGCCGCGAAGAAGACCTTGTCCGCCGTCACTGTCTTGGTGCCGACAGTATTGCCCTGCTCGTTGATCTGGTTCATCACCACTTGATAGCCGCCGCCGGTCGCGGCCGGGGCAACCGAGGTCACGACGTGCAGAGCTGAAATGGTGAGCTTGCCGGTGGCGGATGCCGCAGCAAGGTACGTCTTGTCCAGAGATTTCTTTCCGGCATTGTTGCCGTAGATGACCTCACTGACCAGAGCAGACTTGGTGACCTGGCCGGCAGCTTCTTGCTTCATGTAATTGAAGTCGTAGACATTCGGCACGAACGTTGTTGTGTAACCGGATCTCTCAGCGGTCTTTCGCCCCGTCCGCGCGAACTTGTAGTACTCGGTCGATTCGAACCAGGCCGGGTCGATGTTGTTGACTCCGAGCGCAGCGTTCGCGCGCGGGAAATACGTCGAGTACATCTCGTTGGAATCGACACCGGGCAGGATCTCTTCGAAATAGTTACGCTTGGGTGTGACGGCCATACCGCCGTTGACCAGCGACCCACCGCCGACCCCTCGGCCCTGGTAGACCTTGATCCCGCCGAAGTCCTCGGCGTCGAGAACACCGACGTAGCGGCTGATGTTCTTGTCCACCGAGCCGCCGGAGAAGTGTGAAACCGGTTGAACTGTACGGTCTCTGAGCCAGAAGGACCGACCGTCGGGCGAGAGCATCGGGCAGAAGATCTTGCCGTCGGACCCTGGTGTGGTCCACGACTTCCCCATCTCGACCATGTGCGTGTCGATACCGGCCTGTGTCAGGCGAAGTGCCGCAACGGCACCGCCGTATCCACTGCCGATCACGAGCGCGGGGACACGGTCTCCGTCGTTCAATGCTCGCCTGGGCGCAGCGGCCGCCGTGGTCCACGAGGACGAGAGTGCGGCGGCCCCCACAGCTAATCCTGTTGCTGCCAAGAAGTTCCTACGCGAGAGCGTGGAATTGGTACGTGCGTGCCGTTCGTTGGATCCAGCGCGAATGCTCAAGTGTGCCCTTCTCTTTCCGTGACCCCCGCGCTGAGATATACCGGGAGAGACCGAACGAGAAGTCCATACTCGTGGGTAACTTCGAGGAACCGTTGATTTTCCATGAAAAGGGCCGATGAACAGAAAGTTCACCGGCCCTCCGAAAGAACGAGTCAGGGAATTGAGATGCGACCTTCGACGGCGCCGAGTCCGATGTCCTTGCGGAAATGACCGCCGGGAAGCTTGACGTCGGCGATCTTTGCGTAGGCGTCGTCGCGAGCTTCGGTCAGATCCTTGCCCACTCCGACAACACTCAGCACACGCCCGCCGGCCGAGACGACGGCACCGTCTTCACGCTTCTTGGTACCGGCGTGCAGGACTCCGTCGGCGTCGGCTCCGGTGATCACGTCGCCGGTGCGTGGGGTTGACGGGTAGTTCTCCGCGGCAATCACGACCGTGACAGCGGAACCGTCGCGCCACTGCAACGGACCGACCGAATCGAGTGTTCCGGTCGAGGCCGCATTGAGTAGACCGCCCAGCGGCGTTTCGAGGAGAGCAAGCACGGCCTGGGTTTCGGGGTCACCGAACCGGCAGTTGAATTCGACGACGGCCGGGCCGTCGACACCGATCGCCAGACCGGCGTAGAGAAGGCCGGAGAAACTGCTACCGCGCGCGACCAACTCGGCAGCGACAGGCTTGACGACGTCGTCGACGATCTGCGTGACCATCTCGTCGGGCAGCCACGGCAACGGGGTGTACGCGCCCATGCCGCCGGTGTTGGGTCCGGAGTCTCCGTCGCCTACTCGCTTGTGGTCCTGAGCCGGGAGCAGCGGGATCACGGTTTCGCCGTCGACGAGGCAGAAGAGCGAAACTTCCGGACCGTCGAGGAAGGACTCGAGGAGAACCGGGTGTCCGGTCTCGAGCAGTTCTGCGGCATGATCGCGCGCGGCGAGACGATCCGTCGTGACGACTACGCCCTTACCCGCGGCCAATCCGTCGTCCTTGACCACCCAGTTGGGACCGAAGCGGTCGAGTGCTTCGTCGAGCTTGGCCGGATTGTCGACGATCTCGCTGTGAGCGGTCTTGACGCCGGCGACAGCCATCACGTCCTTGGCGAAAGCCTTCGATCCCTCGATGCGGGCGGCGTCGGCCGAAGGCCCGAAGCAGGCGATACCTGCTGCGCGCACCGCGTCTGCGACACCGAGGACCAGCGGAACCTCGGGTCCGATGACGACGAGGTCGGCTTCGACCTTCTGGGCCAGCGCGGTAACCGCGTCACCCGAAGCGACGTCGATGGGGTGCTGCTCGGCGATTTTTGCGATCCCGGCATTGCCAGGCGCGCAGATCAGGGCCGTGACACCTGGATCGCGAGCAAGAGAGAGAAGGAGGGCATGTTCACGGGCTCCGGAGCCGATTACTAGTACGCGCACGGTGAACAGACTACGGCCTGCGATAACAGGGCTCTCGGAGTGCCACTGGCGGGGCCAAGGTCCCAGCGTTCGGCCTTTGTGCGAAATATCCGTTTCGAGATGAGATCATATGAATACCTGAATAGGTGAACAGATGTTTTCGTACACCTGTCCACCAAGGAAAGGACACCCGTGAAACTCCACAAACCAGGCGTTCTGACGCTCACCGCAACCGCCGCAATCGGCGCACTTCTGATCACGTCGTGCAGTAGCCCGACTGGCACCGACTCCTCGGGCAACAACGACGGCCTGGTCTTGGCCGACGGCTACGAGCTGGGCGGCTACAACCCGGTCGCAGGCTTCGGCGCTGCCGGTGAGGCCAAGATGTACGACGGCCTCGTCCGACTCACCGGAGGGACCGGCATGCCGGGCTTCGAGCCGTCTCTGGCCGCGGAGATGCCCACTGCCAACGCCGACGCGACGGTCTGGACGGTCAAACTCCGCGACGGGGTCACCTTCTCCGACGGGTCGACCTTCGACGCCGACGACGTGGTTGCCACGTACAAGACGATCCTCGATCCGGCTTCCGCCTCGGAAGCGCGGTCGTCGTACGACATGATCAGCGACGTCGTGGCCGTCGACGACAGCACAGTCGAGTTTCGTCTCGCCTACTCGTATGCGCCCCTGCTGACGAAGATGCTGATCGGCATGGTTCCGTCGGAGTCCCTCGCGACACCCGGACTGGCCGCCGAATCGCCGTTGAACACCGCGCCTGTCGGTACGGGTCCGTACACACTCGTCGATCTCTCACCGGATCGAGCGGTCTTCGAGGCGAACGAGAACTACTGGGACGGTGCACCGGAGATCAAGAAGCTCACTCTCCTCTACGTTCCGGACGACAACACCCGCGCCCAACGTATGGTGTCCGGCGAGATCGACGGAACCAATCTCCCTCCACTGCTTGCCAATACGTTCTCGGGCAAAGACAACATGTCGGTGACTGCCCATCAGTCAGCGGACTGGCGCGGTCTCTCACTTCCGACGAACAATCCCGTGGCAGGCGACAAAGCCGTACGGATGGCGCTCAACCTAGCCGCCGATCGCCAGTCGATGATCGACAACGTCCTGGGCGGACACGGCCGCGTCGCCGCCACTCCGATCCCCGAGGTCTACGGCGATTCGTACAACCCGAACGCAACCTTCGCCTACGACCCGGCCGAGGCCGAGCGAATTCTCACCGAAGCGGGCTGGATCGAAGGTGCCGACGGAATCCGTTCGAAAGACGGTCAGCGGGCGCAGTTCACGATCATGTACAACTCCGTCGACACCGTTCGACGTGATCTCGCTCAGGCATTTGCCTCCGATGCTCTCGCTGTCGGCATCGAGGTGGATCTCGAAGCGCTCTCCTGGGACCGCATAGACCCTCGAATCAACCAGGATTCGACGCTTCTCGGTGGTGGAGACGAACCTTTCGATCCAGACACGCAGGCGTACGACGCGCTGAACTCGAAGTACATAGCGCCCGGGGTCGGCAGCATCTACGACAACGCCAGCGACTACTCCAATCCAGCAGTCGACGCAGGCCTGGAAGTAGGACGCCGCAGCCTGGATCAGGCAACGCGTGACGCCGCGTATCGCGACGTGCAGCAGGCGTACGTCGAGGATCCCGGATTTGTCATCCTCGTATTCCTCGACCATACGTACGTTTCGAAGGATTCCGACTGGCAGATGTCCGGACCTGTACTCGAGCCACACTCACACGGTGTGACCTGGGGCCCGTGGTGGTCACTGCAGACGTGGGCCAGAGGGCAATGACAGCTGTCGACGTTCGGGTAGACGTGCGGCAATCGCTCGACCACCGTGGCAACTCCCGCCGAAAGGCCATCCTCACGATGGTCGGTCGGCGGGCGTTGTTCATCGTGCCGGTGATCGCCGTGGTGTCCGCGGGACTCTTTGCCGCCGCCGCGATCTCACCGTTCGATCCACTTGTCGGCTACCTGGGCACGCGATACATGACGACCAGCGACGCGGACAAAGCGTTGATCGCCGATCAGATGGGTTTCGACAACCCCTGGTACAGCACGTACTGGAATTGGCTCCAGGGCGTGTTCACCGGTGATCTCGGGATCTCCAGATCGTTCAATCAGCCTGTTTCCCAAGTTATCTCCGAGCGTCTGCCATGGACCCTGCTGCTGGTCGGTATCTCACTCCTCATCGCGATTCTCGCCTCGCTGACACTCGGTGTTCTCGCCGGAATCCGCAGTGGAGGATTCTTGGACAAGACCGTGTCCGGGCTGAGCGTCGTGGTCCAAGGACTTCCGCCGTTTGTCTTGTCGCTGGGTGCCATCGCGCTCTTCGCGTTGACTCTCGGCTGGCTCCCCGTCGCCGGGTTGACCGACGGGGGTGCCGATCCTACACCGGGACAGGTGATCCGGCACTTGGTCCTACCGGTGACGGTCCTCTCCATCTCGCAGATGCCGTGGCTCCTACTCGCGGTCCGAGAATCCGTCGTGGGTTCGAAAAGTGAGGGATTTGTCGCGGGCGCCGTAGCACGCGGAATCCCGACGCCGACCATCACGAAACGCCACATACTGCCGACCTCACTGGCGCCTTTCGTCAACATCGTCGGCGTGCGACTGCCCGAGCTGATAGTCGGGGCAGTGCTGGTGGAAGAGGTCTTCAGTTGGCCAGGGATCGCCGGCGCCATCGTCTCGTCAGCCCGTGACCTCGACATGGCACTGCTCGCGTTCCTCACCGTCGGTACGACATTGACGGTCATGCTCGGCTCACTGCTTGCCGACGTCCTCGTTGCAGTACTCGACCCGAGAGTGAGTACCGATGGCTGAACGACGCTTCAAGATCGCCCTCGGCGTGCTGATCCTCGTGGCGCTGTACGCGGCGTTGGTCCCATGGTTGGCCGACGTCGACGACCGAGTCACAGACTTCTCGGCGGCTCGCCTGGCTCCGTCGTTCGATCACCCCTTCGGAACGGACTCGGCGGGCCGAGATCTATTCGTGCGCATAGCTGCAGGCATCAGAACCTCACTTCTGATCGCACTCGCCTGCGCGCTGCTCGCCACGGTGATCGGCGTCGCCGTTGGCACTACGGCCGGACTGGTCGGCGGCTGGGTGGACAGGTTCGTCATGCGCGGCACCGATGCCGTCAACGCACTCCCCCACCTGTTGCTCGGCATCGTCATCGTCGCGATGTTCCGTGGAAGCATTGCCGCCATCGTGCTTTCGATCGCACTGACCCACTGGACCCAAGTGGCCCGGATCATCCGCTCCGAGATCTTGAGTCTGCGCGAGCGTCCCTACATCGACGCCGCCATTCTCGCGGGAGCCAGTCGACGTCACGTGATCATGCGCCACCTCGTGCCGGCGACGGCGCCACAGGCTTTGATCGCAGTCGTTCTCCTGCTGCCCCACGCCGTCTGGCACGAATCGACGTTGTCCTTCCTGGGATTCGGCCTTCCCCCGCACAAGCCCAGTCTCGGGACGCTTCTCGAAGAGGCACGCAGTTCTCTGCTCTTCGGCGGTTGGTGGACGCTGGTATTCCCCGCCACAGTTCTCGTGATCGCCACCGTCGCAGTTGCCGTCGCCGGTTCGGCCCTGCGGTCGATGCTCACGCCCCCTCGACCTTCGGAGTTGCGACTGTGAACCACGGCCTGCGCATCGAATCTCTCACCGTCAGGATCCCTCTACTCGGAGGATCGGTAGTTCACGCTGCGAGCGACATCGACCTCGACGTTCAAGCCGGCACGGTGACCGCACTTGTCGGGGAATCGGGGTGTGGCAAGTCGATCATCGCCACCTCGGTCATGAACATGTTGCCGCCGAATGCTTCTCGAACCGGAACGGTCACCGTCGGAACACCGGACCTCGAGATCGACGTCTTCTCCGGCGCCGCGTTCCGTGGGCGGCACGTGGCTCTCGTTCCACAATCCGCCGCAACACATCTCACCCCCGTCCGCACTGCGCGATCGCAGCTACAGGAGACGATCGACGCACTCGGCAGCGATCACACTTGCGATGCCTTGGCACTTCGCGTCGGACTCGAACCGTCGGCCCTGGACTGCTACCCGCACGAACTGTCGGGCGGCATGGCGCAACGCGTGGCCATTGCCGGTGCGCTGGCCGGGAATCCGTCGGTGATCGTCGCAGACGAACCCACCGCCAACCTCGACCGCGAACTCACCGACCACGTCATGGGATTACTTCGAGAGTGCGCGGACGCCGGAGCGGCGGTCCTGCTCATCACCCATGACCTGGCATCCCTCACCCGCAGCGGTGTCGCGGATCGACTTGCCGTCATGTACGCATCACGCATCATGGAGACCGGTCCGGCCGCGCTGGTGTTCCAAGATCCGCTTCACGATTACACCCGAGACCTTCTCGGCGCCTTACCTTCCAGAGGTTTGACTCCCATGCCGGGATCGCCACCGCAACTCACCGATCTCCCCGAGGAGTGCGTCTATCACCTACGACGCCCGGAGTCGAAACAATCCGGTGGCCCGACCGAACTCGTCACATTGGGTGACCGCACGTACCGAACGCTGCGGAAGGTGGGCTGACATGAGTCTGCAAGCTCTGGGAATCACCAGCGGTTACCGTCGCAACCGGCCAGTTCTCGAGAACGTCTCGCTCGAGATTCCGTCGGGAAAGCTGATCGGCCTGACCGGGCCTTCGGGCACCGGAAAATCAACACTTGCAAGGATTCTCGCTTCGCTGGATGCACCGTGGTCAGGCGAAGTGCGGATCGACGGATCACCCGTTGTGGGTACCAAATTCTCGGTACCCGCGGCACTACGCGGCACGGTGTCCATGCTGTTTCAGTCACCTCGCGCATCGACCGACCCTCGGCAGACGCTCGCCTCGATCATCGGCCAACCCGGTGACATTGCCAGTAGGTCAATCGATGTGGCCGCGCTGGCAGCAGAAGTGGGCCTCACTCCCGATCTCTTGTCGCGCAGACCACACCAGGTGAGCGACGGCCAACTACAGCGCGCCTGCCTGGCGAGATCGCTGGCGCAACAACCGAAATACCTCATCTGTGACGAGGCGACGGCGATGCTCGACGCCGCCACGACGGCCGCGCTCATTCGGTTGATCGAGAGTCGCGCCGCCGAAACCGGCGTCGGTGTATTACTCATCAGCCATGATCGCGAATTACTCGGCGCCTGCTGCGACGTGGTCCACGACCTCGACAGTATCAGCGCTTAGCCCCTGCGAAATCGACCCTTGACCCGAACGTATGTTCGAGTATGATTTGGGCAGGGGATCGGGGGATTCAATGAGTGTTTGTCTGTCGGACGTGGTGTCTGGTTCTGCGGTGGGGTTACGCGGACGGTTGTGGCAGTTGACTGCTGCCGAGTTGCGCGCTGCTGCTGTCGAGGCGAGCGCGGAGATTCTGCGCCTGGAAGCCGTTCGAGTGGCCGTGGTCGACGAACTCTCGTTGCGCCCGGATGATCAGGTGATTGCGAGCCGCGGTGTGGGGTCCTGGTTGGCGGCCAACACGATGCTGCAGGTTCGGGACGGGAAGAAGATCGCCGCCCTGGGTGCAGCTTTGCGGCCGTTTCCGGCGGTGGCTGCTCGGTTCGATTGCGGGGACTGCTCGTTCGAGCATGCCGTGTTGATCGTGGCGTTCTGCGAGTCACCACCGAAGGGCATGCCAGACGCCGCGCTCCCTCGCTGTATCGACCTACTGCTTGCGGCTGCTTCCGGAGTTGAGGCGACGACGACAAAAGTGCGGAACGTGATCGCGACCTTGGAGCGGTTGTTCGAATCGGATGAGATTCCACCCGCCGAAGACGTCGACCGGAACGAGTTGCGGATCGCGTCGACATTGAACGGTCGGGTGGTGGTGGGTGGGGATTTCGATGCCCTCACGGGCGAAATGCTGCTCTCGGCCCTGTCGAATCTGACGATGCCCACCCCGGCACCGGACGGAACCCCCGACGCCCGGTCGGCAGCGAAACGGACTGCCGACGGGTTCACCGAACTGATTCGCCGCTATCTCGATTGCGCCAAGACCGGTACCGATGGTGGTCAGCGTCCGCATGTGAACGTGCACATCAATGCTCGGGATCTGGCTGAGCATCGGGACTGCGCCGCGTCGCCTTCTGATGTGGACGACGAAGGCTCACCCGATCTGGACTTGTCGGATCTTGATGTCGGGCACATGCCCTGGCTCGGGCCACTCTCGGTGTCGCAGACCAGGCTTCTCGGGTGTGATTGTTTCCTGTCGACCGTTCTGCTCGACGATCACGGCGCGCCCTTGGATGCGAAACCCGGGAAACGGTTGGTGACCGCCGAACAACGGGTGGCGTTGATCGCCCGAGACAGAGGCTGCGCCTTCCCCGGCTGCACATGCGTACCCGCCTGGACCGATGCGCACCACATTAAGCACTGGGCCAACGGTGGCCCGACGGTGATGAACAACCTGGTCCTGCTGTGCCGTTCACATCATCGATTGATGCACCGAAAATCCGGGTTCGTCGGGAAATGGGCGATTCGGATCGGTGTCGACAACAAACCGTGGTTCATCCCACCACCCTCGATCGACCCGCAGCAGCACCCGCGACCGGCGAACACCACCTTCAAAACCTGAGGACGAACCTCAGGCATACAACTTCACGCCAGGTCCGCATCGGAGGAAGCACCTCCGATGCGGACCTGGCGTGCGTTCCTGTTGGTCAGCCTGCAACCGTCAAGTCGTAGAGGGTTACTCCGTCCACCGTTGTGGCGGTGAAGTTTTCGGTCACCCACGTCGAGATAGCGGTAGCGGTGCCTTCGGCGTTCATACCGCCACCCATCCCACCGCCGGCGATGAAGAAGTGAATCTTGCCCTCTGCCACGTACTGCTGGAACTGCGCGAGCGTCGGCGACGGATCGCTCCCGTTGAACCCTCCGATAGCCATGACTGGTGACTGCGTCGCAAGCTGATAACCCGAGGCGCTGTTGGACCCGATTGCCGCGGCTACCCACGTGAACTGGTCGGAGTTCTCTTCGAGTGTGGACACAACAGCGGCTCCCGGCGTGCTGCCCTGCAGTAGACCACCGGCACCGCCTCCCATTGCGCCTCGCGTTCCGTCGGTGGTCGGCGTGGTACCGCCCGGAACTGTTGCACCACCGGGTATCTGACCCATTCCTGCAGGGGGCATGCCCGGCATTCCGGTCCCAGCCCCGTCAGTCCGACGGTTACCGCCATCGGCCGTGCCACCGAATCCACCGAAGCCTCCGCGGCCACCGCCGGGCCCGCCCATTCCACCTTCGACGCTCGGTCCGGCCGAAACTATGGAACCGGTATGCGGAGTGTTGATCGTGTCGATCGCGTATGCAGTCGGACCTGCCAGACCGGTGAAGATCGCTGCGAGAATCACTGCCACAGCCAATCGACCCCGCGTCACTGCCGGAATCAGCACTGCCACGGCGCTGACGATGCCGACCACCAGAATGGTCCAGCGAAGCCACGGTACGAACGAAGGCGAGCGTCCGAGCAGTACCCACGCCATCGCGACGGTTGCGGCCAAGGACACCGCCAGAATGATGCGAACCCAGAGGACGTCACGATGACGCCACGCCACTACCGATCCTGAACCGATCAGCGCGGCGATCGCCGGCGCCAGCGCAACGGTGTAGTAGGCGTGGAAGATTCCCGCCATGAAACTGAAGGTCAGTCCGGTCACCAACAGCCACAGTCCCCAGACGATGAATGACGCGCGCTGTGTATCAGCGCGGGGTGCCCTGCCTCGCAGCACGATTCCAGCCACCAGAAGTATCAGCGCAGCAGGAATCAACCAGGCGATCTGTCCGCCCTGGGCCGATTCGAACAGTCGGGTAATGCCGGTACTCCCCCACATACCACCGCCGGCCCCACCACCTGGTGCCATACCTCCCCCTGCCATACCACCTGCGGCCTCGCCCATACCGGGGAAACCGCCCGCAGCAGCGCCGGCCGCAGCATCACCAGCACCGCGCATTCCGCCGCCGCCGACGCTTCCGGTCTCGTTGCCGCTCAAGCGCCCGAGCCCGTTGTAGCCGAGCGTCAGTTCGAGAATCGAATTGTTCTGTGAACCACCGATCCACGGACGCGAGTCGGCCGGCCACAGTTCGACGATTGCCAACCACCATCCGGCGGAGACGATCAGTCCGCCCAGTGCCGCGAACAGTTGGAGTACGCGCTTACCCAGTTTCGGCGGTCCGGCGATCAGATAGGTGAGCGCCAGCGGTGGAACCACCAACATGACCTGTAATTGCTTTGTCAGGAAACCGAATCCGCAGAAGATACCGACCAGCACGAGCCAGCGGGTGCGGCCGTCCTGCACGGCGCGCATCATCGCCCACACTGCTGAGATCATCAGGAGCACCAGCAGAGCATCGGGGTTGTTGAACCGGAACATCAGCGCCGCTACGGGTGTGAGCGCAAGTACCAGGCCCGCGAGGAGGCCGGCGGCCGCACCGAAATACCGTCGAACCGTTCCCCACAACAGTGCAACCGATCCGACCCCGAGGAGTGCCTGCGGCACCAACATCGCCCAGGAATTGAGTCCGAAGATGCGAACCGACAGCGACATCAACCACAGGGACATGGGCGGCTTGTCGACGGTGATCGAGTTTGCAGCGTCCGAGGAGCCGAAGAAGAAAGCCTTCCACGACACCGAACCTGCCTGTACCGCAGCGGCATAGAACGAGTTGGCCCATCCGGATGCACCCAGGCCCCAGATGTAGGCGACTCCGGTGCCCACCAACAACACTCCCAGTGCCCACGGTTCCCAGCGCACCTGACGTTGCGGTTCCGGCGCTGGCAGCGGCGCGGCGAGTGTCTCTGCAGTGGCGGTCATCGATTGGCTCCTACGGATTGTGCGGTGCGAAACACCCAGCGCAGTGCGATGAATCGACTGACTGTGGCAACAAGATTGGCGATGACGAGTACGGCAAGCTCCACGTGCTTGGAAGCATCGGGCGCCATGACGTCGAGCACGAACAACGATCCGCTGGTGAGCAGAAGACCGAACCCGAACACGAGCAGGCCCTGCATCTGGTGACGAGCGGATCCTTCCGACCCTCGGATCCCGAAGGTGAAGGCCCGGTTGGCGGCGGTGTTGAATACCGCGGTCACCAGCAATGCGACGGCGTTGGCCCACTGCGCACCCATGATCGAGTGCAGAGCGAGGTAGAGCAGCGCGTACGCGAGCGTCGAAATGACTCCCACCACGGCAAAGCGTGAGAGCTGCCCGACCATTCCTCGTGGAACTCCGGGAACCAACGGTTCACGTCCGAAACTTGCCCTGAGCTCGGCCAATGGAAGGGAACCGGTAGACAGTGCTCGCCCGACACGGACCACACCTTTGAGGTCGGCAACTGCCGTGGCAATGATGTCCACCCGACTGTCCGGGTCGTCCACCCAGTCGACAGGGACCTCGTGAATCCGCATGCCCGCTCGCTCGGCCAGCACCAGCAATTCGGTATCGAAGAACCACCCGGTGTCCTCCACCAGCGGAAGTAGTTGCCGTGCAACATCGACGCGCATGGCTTTGAATCCGCACTGGGCGTCGGAGAAGCGAGCATGCAGTGCGCTTCGGAGGATGAGGTTGTAGCTACGTGAGATGAACTCACGCTTGGGGCCGCGCACCACGCGGGACGATCGTGCCAGCCGGGAACCGATGGCGATGTCCGAGTGTCCGGAGAGCAACGGAGCAATCAACGGCATCAGGGCGTTGAGGTCGGTCGAGAGGTCGACGTCCATGTACGCGACCACGTCGGCATCGGAGTCGCTCCATACCTGCCGCAGTGCTCGACCACGACCCTTCGCATCCAGGTGGACGACCCGGACGTCGTCGAATTCTTCGGCGAGGGAACGTGCGAGTGCCAACGTGCCGTCGACACTGGCGTTGTCCGCGATGGTAATTCGTGCAGAGAATGGCACCTGCGTGCGTAAATGCCGGCGCAGGCGCCGCACGCACGTCTCGAGGCCTGCCTCTTCGTTGTATACCGGGACGACCACGTCCAGCACTACAGTCGTCGCGGAGACCTCCTCTGCGTCCGTGCTGCCCGCGGTCTGCATGGCTTCTGTCGTCATGCGTCCTAGATTTGTCGGGCCGGCTCCGACGAACCTGCGTCCAGCCTGGGAGTTTCCTGGCAACCGGACGCGGGCTAATCTCGGGGTATGCCTTCAGTCTTCAGTGCCATCATCAACGGGGATCTACCAGGACGTTTCGTGTGGGAGGACGAGGACGTCGTCGCGTTCTTGACCATCGCGCCGGTAACGCAGGGCCACGTGCTTGTGGTTCCGCGAGCCGAGGTCGATCAGTGGCAGGACGTGGATCCTGAACTCTTTGCCAAGGTCACCGCTGTTGCCCGCAACCTCGGCCAAGCCGTGCGGAAGGCGTTCGACGCGCCTCGGGCGGGTCTCCTCATCGCAGGTCTGGAAGTTCCGCATCTTCACGTTCATGTTTTCCCCGCATACGACATGGGGAACTTCGACATCAGTGGCGCCGACACCTCGCCGTCACCCGAATCTCTCGACGAGGCACAGACCAAACTCAAGTCGGCGCTACGCGACCTCGGCTTCGAGGCAACTGTCTCGACTCGTTGATCGCATACCTTCGACCGAATTTCGCTGGCCGATAACTGGACTCCCCGCCGCAGCCTCCAACGGAGGTTGCGGCGGTCGCATTTGTCGCTCCTACCGACCGTGACCTGCGATTGCACACCGAACAGTCCGTTTCGCGCTGTCGCGCGAGCACGAGATTCGCTGCTACCGTGGGTCGCTGGTCCGGGACCTAGGGCCCTAAAACTGGTTCACGTGTTAACAGTCGGAGGACAAGGGAGCAATGCAGGAACGTGCCAAGATCAGTCGCCGACAGATTCTTCAAGGTGCTGCTGATCGGTTCGAAGTCACGGGGTACGGCAGCACGAGCATGAATGACATCGTGTCCGCGGCGCAGATGACCAAGGGCGCGGTCTATTTTCACTTCTCGTCCAAAGACGAACTGGCTCAGGCGGTGATCGAAGAACAGCACCAGATCTCGATCAGTGCCTTCACCGCAGTTGCAGCCACAGGCGCACCGGCACTGGAACAGCTCGTCATGGTGTGCCACGAGATGGGCCGCCAACTCGTCGCAGAACCTATTGTTCGTGCGGGAATCCGACTTACCCTCGAGTTGGCCTCTGCCGACGGTTCGCAAGGCCCGTACGTCGCGTGGATCCGCGAGCTTCGAAAACTGGCCGAGGCCGCGAAGCTCGAAGGCGACATCCGCGACGATGTGGAGCCGGAATCGGTGGGTCGCGTAGTGATCTCGGCATTCACCGGCGTTCAACTGGTTTCGAACGTGCTCACCAGACGAAGCGATTTGAACGACCGTATCGACGAATTGTTCACCCTCCTGTTGGCAGGCGTGGTCTCCGACAAGCGACGCAGCGGCGTCGCCGAACTGGTCGGATGTCGCCTCGAAACTTATGCGTCCTGATCCGGAGAACACCCCGACGCCCGGATGATTCGGCGTATCAGCACCGAACCGTGCGCCAACCTTCGTCGATTCGTACAAGACCCCCCGTCGTCGACTCACTATCGTCAGATCCACGAATAACCCAGATACATGGATACCGACGAAAGGGCTTCTCGAATGACCGAAACCGCCACGTACGTTGAGAGCGCACAGCAGGAGATCGCTGCTGTACTCGCCGAAGCGAAGACCGATGCCTACGTCCACGCACGCGACATCGATTCCGGCGAAGAGTTCGGCTACGGCGCGGACGAAGGTGTCATCCTCGCCTCCGTTTTCAAGATTCCTGTTGTGCTTCAGTACGCCCGTGAAGTAGCGGCAGGCACCCTTGATCCGACCGAGCACGCCACGGTGACCGCCGAGTTCCGCTCCGGCGGCATCGGTATCGGCGGCTGCGCCGACGACGTGACTGCAAGCTGGCGAGACCTCGCTCTGCTCATGATGAGCTTCAGCGACAACGCCGCCACGGATTTCTTGTACGAGCGTCTCGGACTCGACAACATCGTCGCAACGCTGCGCGGGCTCGGTTTGGAGAAGACCAACTTGGTCCGTGACTGCCGAGGCCTCTTCAAGACGGTCTACGACGACCTCGGCGTCGACAAGGGCACCTTGCTGGAAATGCCCCCCATCGAAATTCTTCGGACAATTTCCGTCATGGATCCCGCCCGCTCCAATTCCAGTACTCCTCGTGAGATCACAATGTTGCTGGCTGCAATCTGGAGGGATGAAGCCGGCCCCGCATCGGCTTGTGAAGAGGTCCGAACCATCATGAGCAAGCAGGTCTGGCCGCACCGCCTTTCGTCCGGTTTCCCCGACGAGGTCACTGTCGCCGCCAAGACCGGAACGCTGGGACTGGTACGAAACGAAGCCGGCGTCGTGGCGTACCCGGACGGCAAGCGTTACGCCGTCGGTGTCTTCACCAAGTCCCACGAGCTCACCCACCGCGCCCCGAAGATCGACGCCTCCATCGGAACCGTCGGCCGCATCGCTGTCGAAGCACTTCGCAACAACAGCTGATCCGAACCCACTGACAAAGAATGCGGGTCGCGCTGAGAAATCAGTGCGACCCGCATTTTTCGGCTTTCGAGCTAGCGTGGACCGCGCAGACGAAGATGCACCATCAACCGGAAGCGGACGTTGGGGTCGTCGAGATCCAACGCGGCCATACCCTTCAACTTGCTGAGACGATACCGAAAGGTGTTGGGGTGCACGTGCAATGACGCCGCGGCGTCACCGACATCACCGAACGCGTTGAGCCACGCATCGAGAGTGTCCACGAACGAGGTCGCATGAGCGGCGTCGTGGCTGGCGATCGCCTCGATCGGTCCGAGGTCCGAGAACCCTTCGGCTGCAGCTTCCGACGCGATCTCCAACAGGATGGCATCGACGTGGACGCTACTGAAGGTGGCGACGCTGCCCGACGCTCGTCCCGCCAACAACACTTCGAGGGCATGTTCGGCGTCGCGCTTCGATCGGCTCAGCTGCGCCGGTCTGGTCACGACCCGGCCGATCCCGATGATCGTGTCGCCGGACGCTCCGGTCCGGTCCAGGAAGTCCGAGGCCACACGGAACGCCTGCAACTCGGCCTCGGCCGGGGAATGCCCTCGCACAGACAGCACCGCGTAGCCGGTTCCGTTGACCAAGGCTGCCGCCGACTGCGAGTGGACGGCGCCGAGGTGCATGGCCAGAGCGTCGGTCAGTCGCACCACGTGGGCGGCATCGTCCGGCTTCGACGATCCTTCGAAAGACCTACGACCCAAAGCCATCACGAGTGCGGGGCCGGTCCCGAGGCCGAGGCGATTCATCGCGTCGACCGCACCTGACCCACCGTCGAGAAGGGTTGCGATCAGGTCTGCGCGCAGTCGGCGCTCGGCGTCGGCGCCGCCGCGCAACCGCAACATCTGCAGCGCGATCAACCCAGCTGAATCGCGCAGAGCACGCATCCGGTCGTCGGACATCGGCTCACCGGTTGCCACCCACATGGAGCCGAGGAACTCGTCGCCGGCTCTGATGGACACGGCGATACGACCCATTTTGGTACCGAGGGTCTCGGCCGAGACCCACACCGGATCGTCGCTGCGATAGAGCCGGTCGAAGACCCCGGCCTCTTCGAGCACTCGAATGTACTGGTCAGGAACTTGCCGCTCCAGAACGGTCGCGATACGTGGACCGTCTCCTTCTTCCTGGCGGCCGGAGAAGGCGATGACCCGTGAGCTGCGGTCCTCGATCGTGATCGGCGCATCGAGAAGTGCGCTGACAGCGTTGGCGAAGGCGAACAGATCGCCGGCCGGGCCGCCTCCGCGTGAGTGGATGTGCCCGACTTCGTTTCGGGCCGAGAGCACCGAATGAAGCAGGCTTGTCAGCTGAACCCACGAGACTCCTCGCGCCAAGGCCAACAGCACGACGCCCGAGGCGATGACGGATTCGCGGTCCGCATCGCTGACCTCGGCGGTCACTCGCGCGACCACCACGCGTACTCCGCGCTCGGCCAGGCCGGCCACGGACTCCGCGATACGTTCGCCTCCGGTGACGCCGACGAGCAGCACCATGGAGTCCGGTGTCGAGGGTGAGTCGTCGTCGGGGTCGTGAATGACCACCGAGGCGATCTCCTGGACCGCCTCCGGGTCGCCGACAACCGGATTCAGCACCGTAGTTCCCACGTCTTCGAGAAGCCGCACCAAACTGATGCGAGGTCGTACGGTGCCCACGTCTATCACTCCTTCGTCCGGTGAACGAAGTGTGTCATAGTGATTCGTCAAAGCCGATCCATGCCGATCCATTCGACCGACGTGGTAATTGCTTCGAGCAGGTCGGGGATCGGTTCGACGCCGATACCCGGTCCTTCCGGAACCTTCACGTAACCGTTGTCGAGTACGAACGGCTCGGTGATGTCTTCGGCGAAGTACCGGTCGGAAGCCGATGTATCGCCTGGTAGGGCAAATCCGGGGAGCGCGGCAAGCGCGACGTTGGCGGCCCTGCCGATTCCGGTCTCGAGCATTCCGCCGCACCACACGGCAATTCCGTTGGCCTTGCAGACGTCGTGGATACGACGCGATTCCAGATAACCGCCCACACGTCCCGGTTTGATGTTCACCACGCTGCACGCACCGATTGCCAGCGCGTCGGCGGTGACCTTCGCGGAGGTGATCGACTCGTCGAGGCAGACCGGCGTCCGCATCATCTCGGCCAGCCTGGCGTGGCCACGCAGTTCCTCTTCGGGAAGCGGCTGCTCGATCAGCAGGAGGTCGAAGTCGTCGAGCCGCTGGAGATGGCGGGCTTCAGCCAGGGTGTACGCGGTGTTCGCGTCGACCTGGAGGAGTACGTCGTCGCCGAACCTCTCGCGGACTGCGCGAACCGGCTCGATGTCCCAGCCCGGTTCGATCTTCAGTTTGATGCGCAGGTATCCGGCATCGAGGAACCCGCCTACCTCCTCTAGCAGCTCATCGATCGAATTCTTGATACCCACCGAGACACCCGCGGGTACGCGATCGACTACTGCACCCAGGTACGAAGACATGCTCGTCCCGGCAGCCCGTAACTCGGCGTCGAGAAATGCGGTTTCCAATGCCGCTTTGGCCATGGGGTGCCCGGCGAACTGTTCCATCGTCGCGCTCAGTGCGTGCACGTCGGGATCGGTGAGTTCACCCAGAGACGGAATCAGGAACTTACGAAGGACTTCGGCGGCGCCGTCCGTGTATTCGGAGCAGTAGCGAGGCTCGGACATCGCCACGCACTCGCCCCAGCCCTCCGACTCCGAGGTGACGACCTTGACGAACAACACGTCCTTGGTGGTCTCGGTGCCGAACGAGGTACGGAACGGCGCTTTCAACGGCATTGCCGCCCGGCGTAATTCAACTCCTTCGATCTTCACGATGTAACCTCCGCTGTTGTCCTGCCTGCCTGTGTTCCCGGCGCACGGTCCAGCACGTACTTTCCGGTTCTGGTAACTGCGAGAACCACTCCGTTCTCGGCGAGCACACCACCGAGAGTCTCGCGGACTGCCAGGCGCCAGTCGTTCGCTGCCGTCGGGTCCGACTTACGCAGTGTGTACACGTCATTCGGTGTAGCCACCGTGACGAATCGATTCTTGGTCGACTTCAACACGGGCAGGCCGGCTTCGGAGACGGACAGCAGTTCGCTCGCCCCCAAGGACTCGGGAGTCGGGACTTCTCCCGAACCGGCGACGACGTCGGCAACCTTGCTACTACCGATTTCCCAGTCGATCAACAACCGGTCGCTGTCTGCGCCGCCGTTGAGGCTGTCGTTCATCGGCGCGTAGAAACGCGGCAGATACTGGATCGGGAACGCACCGAGTTTCGAGACGTTGAAGTAGGCATTGCGTGCGACGAGCGGGTCGAAAGTCCACCGCACGTGGAGAATTCCCCGTTCCAGTGCCCACGCACGCTGGAACAGTTTCAACGCGAGGCCGATGTGCCCGTTCTGCACGTTCGGGAGGATCCCCGTGATGTGCGAATGCAACGAACGGTGTTGCGGTTCCTCGAAGAATGCAACCGAGCCGCCGATCAGATCCCCGCCACGAAACGCGCCGGCGACGTAGTTACCGGAGTGTGCGAGCGCTTTCATCATGTCCCGATGGACGGGAGGGTTACCGCTCTCCGGCTGCCATACCTTCTCGAACAGACCGAATACCTGTTCCAACTCGGCATGCCCGGTGACGGTTTCGATAGTCACACATGCAAGCAGGGCGGCCTGCTCGGCCTGGCTGATTGCTTGCCGCATCCGTGAAGGCGATACACCTCCGAATGGTTGAACGGTCTTGCGTTGGACATTGTTCGGCGACGTCATAGTCACAGTCCTCCCTCCAGGATTCGAGTCACCAGACCGGCCAACAAGGTGGCGCGCGGGATCATCTGATCTATCTCTACGTGTTCTGTCGCTGCGTGGGCGCCACCGCCGACGGCACCGAGGCCGTCCAACGTGGGAGTTCCTACTGCGGCAGTGAAATTTCCGTCCGATGCACCGCCGACGGCGCAGTCGCGCAGCATCCCCAAACCGCTCTCACTGCTGACCTGGTGAGCGAGAAAGTACAGCTTCTCCGAAGACACTGATTCCAGTGGTCCACGGTTGGGGCCTCCGGACACCGAAATTCGACTTTCGGCCAGCGCCGGTGTCAGTGCACGGATCGAACGGTCGATGCGTTCCTGTTCCGTCGCCGACCACATGCGAACGTCACACCACAGTTGCGCTTGCGCTGCAACGGTATTGGTGGTCGTGCCGCCACTGATCACGGACGGCACCACCGACGTTCCCGCCACCGGGTCCGCGAGCTCCACCACGGCCTGAATCTGGTGTGCGAGCTCCACTACAGCGTTCACACCTCGTTCCGGTTCCAGTCCGGCGTGTGCAGCGCGTCCCTCGATGTCGACGCAGTACAGCGACATACCCTTGCGCGCGGTCTTCACTGCGCCGTCGGCTGCGGCTTCGAGGACCAGCACCGCGTCGACCTGACGTGCTTGCTCCTCGATCAGTGCGCGCGAGGTCGGGGAGCCGATTTCCTCGTCGGAATTGAGGAGCACGACCACCCCGTCGAGCGACGGAAGCGATGCGAGCGCGTGGAAGAGCTGGACGATGCCGGCCTTCATGTCGAAGACTCCGGGTCCGGTGGCGATGTTGTCGGTGACAGACCAGGGCAACTCCGCGAGCGTTCCGAGCGGCCAGACGGTGTCGAAATGGCCCAGGAGCATCACCTTCGGCTCCGCGCCGAACGACCAACGCAAGTGCTGGCGCCCGTCGATGCGGATACGTTCGGGGGTGCTTCCGAGGTGGCGTTCGCCGATTTCGGCCACCACGTCCGCACATGCATCGACTGCGCCGAGATCGGAACTGGGCGACTCGGCGGTTACCAACGCCGCCAGGTCTGCCACCATTGATTTCTTGTCCACTCCGACGCTCTCCTGTCACCGACTTGCAACTTCGCAGTCAAGCTTGGTCGAAGCGACCCTGTCGGATCTTGTCCAAGACTCCTGTCCTTCGGGCTCGGATTCGTCGTGTGTCACGAACAGCTGGGTGTCATCAAGCAGGTGTGTCAGGTACCGATCTCTGTTCGGGCGGCAAACAGCTCGGGAAAGAAGCTCAACTCCAGCGCACGTTGCAGGAAGCCGGCACCACCACTCGAACCGCCGGTCCCCTTCTTCATGCCGATCACCCGCAGCACGGTCCGAAGGTGCCGGAACCGCCACAGCTGAAAGCTCTCCTCGAGGTCGACCAACTCCTCGAACGCCTCGTACGCCGTCCAGTGCTGTTCGACGTTCTCGTAGATTGCTTTGACCAGCGGAATCAGTTCGTCGTTTCGCACGTAGGGCGCGCTGACGTCTCGTTCGAGAGCCGACGCCGGAACGTCGTACCCCTGCCTGGACAGGTACCGCCAGAACTCGTCGTACAGTGTCGGCTCCCCGAGCAGGGTCTCCAACAATCGATGGGCGGACGGATCCGATTCGAACACCTTCAGCATGCCCGCGTTCTTGTTTCCGAGCACGAATTCCACGGCGCGGTACTGGTACGACTGGAACCCCGACGAGTTGCCGAGAACGCCCCTGAACTCCGCATACTCCGCCGGCGTCAGTGTCGCCAGCACCGACCACTGCTCGGTCAAGGTGGCCTGAATGTGTTTGACACGTGCGATCCGCTTGAACGCGACCCGAATGTCGTCGGCAGCGATCGCTGCTCTGGCCGCCCGAATCTCGTGGAGAAACAGCTTGAGCCACAACTCGCTGGTCTGGTGCTGAATGATGAACAAGAGTTCGTCGTGGTGTTCCGGCTCGCTCACCGGGTGCTGCGAATCCAGGAGGGTATCGAGTCCGAGGTAGGCCCCGTAACTCATCTTCCCGGAAAAATCGGTGACGACGTCGTCTTCGATCTTTCGTGTGCCGTCCGTTGCCGACATCTTCGGTCTCCTTGTCAGAATTTCGCCGGGGTCTGCGGAACGATCATGGCCACCAATGCGGCAGCGCTCGTCGCTCCGACCAGGACTCCGAATGCAGCCATGTACGAGAACTGGTCCACCATCCATCCCATCACGAGCGGGGTGATGAAACCGGCGAACTGACCACAACCGTTGATCAAACCCATTCCGGAACCGAGGAATTCGGCCGGAAGTGCCCGCAACGGCATCGCGAAGATCGACATCGAACACAGACCGCTGATGCCTAGAGCCAACGTCTCGTAGAACGTGAACATCGCGACGGTGTCAGCGGTGGTCATCAGGAACAAAAGGACTGCCGACGTGGCCATACACGGAACCAGAAGGATCCTGGCCCGGTCGTGGAAGTACTTGTCCACCAACCGCCCGCCCACAATCGTGGCCAGCGCCGTGACGATGAAGGGAATTGCGGCAAAGATTCCCGTGTCGATCAGCGAGAGTCCCTTGTCGTTGAGCAGATAACTCGGCACCCAGGTCATCAGCCCGTACGCGGACATGTTGGCCAGGCAGAACAGAATCGCGAACTTCCACACCGACGCGGACTTGAACACCGCGGCGCGAGAGTGCTCGCTCGCCAGAGGTTGCAAGGCTGCCTCGGGATCTTCCGAGATTTCCGTGTCCAGCGGTGCGGGCAGCACCAACCACACCACCGTGCCGATCACTGCGCCGACGATCGCCACCAGCCAGAACGCGTCACGCCACCCCACGGCCATGAGGACCGGCGCGATGATCAGCGGTGCGATGCCGGGGCCGAGGTTGTTGGCGCCGAGCATGAAACCCATCGCGGTCGCTCTGGTTTTCGGACGCGTCCGCTCAGCCAAAGCCTTGAACGACGCCGCTGGAAAGAGCCCCTGGCTGATGCCGAACATCGCACGCATGACCATCAGCGAGACGAGACCCCACGCGAACCCTGTCAACGCTGTGAACACCGACCACAGGATCAAAGCAACGATCAACAGGGGCCTGGGTCCGAAGCGGTCGGCCAACATTCCGCCGGGGACCTGCCCGAGCATGTAGAAGATCGCGAATACCGAGACCACGCCACCCAACTGCGTACTGCTGAGCGAGAATTCGTCGCCGATCATCGGAAGCGCAAGCCCGATCATGACGCGATCCACCATGTCGATCAACCAGATGGTACTGAGCAGCCCCACCGTAACGGTGGTCGTACGACGAATCGACCTGTTGTCCATCATATTTCGAACCGGACCGTCGCTCGCCCGCGACGGTCCTTCCACTGTGACGCGTTCCGCCTTCATCAAGCCTCCCGAATTGTCTTGTGCCGCATGGACTGGAACATCGAAAAGACTGATGAAGTGTGACAGCGAACACGTCTACCGCATTGGTCCGTTTCACCAATAGCCGAAGCAACGATTGGTCGGTCGGAACATGTTCTGCCCCAAGAGATGACAAATGCCGCCGGCGCACACGGCGTCGGCGGCATTTCGCGATGGAGTCGCTACTTCACTACGTGCGATTGGCGACTGCCACGATCGTCGAGACGCCTGCGGCTGCAAGCCGGGCATTGACAGTGATCAGACCGAGAATGTCGTCGACGCTGCCGAGTGTGTGCGAAATCGTACGATCCGAAATCCGTCGCGAGCCGGGAACAGCCTCGGCGAGTTCAGCTCCCGTGGTGGTGGGGTGAACGATCTCGAGGGTCCATTCGTCACGCAGCTCGACCGGCTTCAGTGTGTCGGCCTTACGCACTGCGCGCTCGGCTCCTGCTCGGATCTGCTCGCACGCCAGCGACGGCGGCAGCGAATTGGTTGCCGACCATCCATGTGCCTTCTTGACCTCGACGGTCTCGGTTGTCGGCGAGGCCGCGTCGACCAAGCCGCAGATGATGTCGTCACCCGTCACCAGGCCGACGGGAACGCCCTGGGTGGCAGCGTAGAGGGTGTTGACGTCGGTCTCCGAGACGGACTTGCCGTCGAGGCGGACGTCGGCGAACAAGCTCGAGAACGTGTGCGCCAGGACGCCGGGCCCACCGGCGGGTGCGTGATAGCCGACAAACAGCGCGACGTCGTGATCGGACGTCAGTCCCTCCGCCATGCACTGCATCTTCGGTGTTCCGAAGATCAGACGCGCCCGTGGATCCAGGTCGGCGTGAAGCAGATTGTCCATCGTTCCGTGGCTGTCGTTGACCAGGACGCTCGTCGCACCGGCGTCGAACGCACCGGCGATCGCGGCATTGGTCTCGGCGGTCATGAGCATCTGCGCACGGTGGTAGCCGCCACCGCCGCGGATCGTCTGATCGAGCGTCGCGATACCCGCGATACCCTCCATGTCCACCGAAATATAGACGTGCATTCCTGTCCTCCATCGATCTCAATCGGCTGAATTGATAACTTCGCTTTCACCTTCACACTCGAGCGCATCCGTTTCTTGTCCGCTCGAACGGTGAGTCGGCCTCCATTTGGGACGTTCACACCAGAATCCGATACCCGAGCCGTGAAACCATCGGGACATTCGCCGGGCCAGGCGGTTCGACCAACGACAGGAGTGCAGCGCTGATGCAGGTCCACGACATCGTGTTCACCGGCGGCCGTGTCGTCGATCCCGCATCGGGGACAGACGAGGTACGGGGCATCGCGATCACCGACGGCAAGGTCTCGGCGTGGGGTCGCGACGCGATCGAAGCCCGGCAGACGATCGACGTGACCGGTCAGGTCATCTGCCCCGGATTCATCGACCTGCACAGCCACGGACAGGAAATCGCCGAGCAGCGACTTCAGGCATTGGACGGAGTCACGACGGCCCTCGAACTGGAAGCCGGCGTCATTCCTGTTGCAAAGGCATATGCCCGGGCCGGCGCCGAGGGCCGCCCGATCAACTACGGCTACGCGACGTCGTGGGCGCACGCCCGAATGATCGAACTCTCAGGGGCCGATCCCGACGGCGACATCAGAACGCTCCTGCACCATCTCGGTTCCCCGAGCTGGCAGGGCGAGCCCACCGCCTCTCAGCGCGCCCACATTCTCGAACTCCTCGAAAACGATCTGGCCGCAGGCGCTCTCGGCATCGGCGTGGTGGTCGGGTACGCGCCGAAATCCGATCCGGTGGAGTACCTACAGGTGGCGGATCTCGCGGCGCGAGCCGGTGTTCCCACCTATACCCATGCGCGCCCTCTCATCTCGGCCGATCCGTCGAGCCCGGTGGATGGTGCCGTCGAAATCGCCCGTGCAGCAGCCGAAACCGGCGCACACATGCACTACTGCCACGTCAACAGCACCTCGGGAATGCACGTCGACCACGCGCTGTCGGTGGTGGCACAGGTTCAGGCAGCCGGATCGCGCGTCACGACGGAGGCGTATCCGTACGGTTCCGGGTCGACGGCCGTCGGAGCTGCATTTCTCGATCCCGACAAGCTGCACCTGATGAATCTGACACCACGGTCGCTGACATTCGTACCCACCGGTGAACGTATCGCGGACCGCAAGCAGCTGGAACATCTTCGGGCCACCGACCCCGGTGGACTGGTGCTGGTGGAGTTCCTCGACGAGAACGACACCGTGCAGCGCGAATTCCTCGAACGGGCGATGACTTTCGATCGCGCCGCCATCGCGAGCGACGCGATGCCACTGACCTGGCCCGGCCGTTCGCCTGCCGACTCATTGCAGTGGCCACTGCCGGAGAAGGCACTCGGCCACCCCCGCGGCGCAGGCACCTATGCACGTGCGATTCGTACGCTGTACCGCGAGCGTCGACTGCTGTCGCTGTCGGAGATAATCGCGCGCTGCTCGTTGATCCCTGCGCAGATTCTGGAGGAGTCGGTTCCCTCGATGGCGACGAAAGGTCGGATCAGCCCCGGTAGCGACGCGGACATCCTCGTTTTCGACCCCGAGCGAATTACCGACAACGCCACGTACATCGACGGCACCCGCCCCTCCACCGGTATCAGCCGCGTGCTGGTCGGCGGAGTACCCGTCGTCGAAGACGGTGTCGTGGTCCAGGACGCGTTGCCTGGTCGCCCGGTACGCCGCTCGTAGCCGGATCTCATTCTGACCTGCATAGTTCTGACAGAAAGTCACCACACATGAACACATCGTCTGCAATCAACGGCACAATCGATGCCATGACGGATTTCGCGAACCCCCCGATCGGTTGGCAGCACAAGGCCTTCGGCACCGACCTCGAAGGTCGCGACGGTTCCGACCTCGAGCCGCTGGGGATCTCGGCACTCGACGGCAACCTCCTGCTACCCGTGATGACACTCAACCGTGCAGCGATCGCGCACAATGTCGACCTCATGGCGCAGTTCTGCTCCGACCACGATGTGGATCTGGCGCCTCACGCGAAGACCACGATGAGCCCCGAACTGGTTCGACGGCAACTCGACGCCGGGGCTTGGGCGATGACGGCGGCAACCGTTGCGCAGGCACGCATTCTGCGTGAGTTCGGTGTGGACACCATCATCATCGCCAGCCAGGTTCTCGATCCCGCCGGTATTCGGTGGATCTGCGACGCCCAGGCCACCGACCCCGATTTCTTCGTCACCACCCTCGTGGACTCGGTCGAGAGCGTCCGCCTGATGGAACAGTTGATCGCGAAAGTCTCACCGGCCAGCCGTATCCGGGTTCTCGTTGAACTCGGCTACGACAGCGGACGCGCGGGCGCTCGCACTGTCGAGCAAGCACTCGACGTCGCACGCGCAGCATCGCAGGCACCTTCGTTGATTCTCACCGGAGTCGAGGGGTTCGAGGGCATGATGCCCGGAGCCTCGGTAGCAGCCCGCCGTATCTCCGTCGATTCGTATCTCAAATCCGCGCGGGTTTTCACGGAAATCTGTGTTGCCGAGAACCTGTTCGAGAACAACTCCGCGAAGGCTCCCCGGCCACTGGTCACTTTCGGCGGCAGTGCGTTTCACGATCTGGTCGTACGCGAGCTGGCCGGCCGGTGGGCACTCGACAACGGTGTACGCATCGTGCTGCGCAGCGGTTGCTATATCACCCATGATCACGGTCTCTATGCCGAAACTTCGCCGTGGGCTGACGGTCCGCGAACTCTGCAGGGAGCCGCAGAGGTCTGGGGTGTAGTGCTTTCCATACCTGAACCCGGACGGGTGATCCTGGGCTTCGGCCGCCGCGATGTCGGTTCCGACGCAGGCTTTCCCATAGTCCTGTGGCGCCGACGCAACGGATCCAACCGATCAGCGCGAGAGCTGACGATCACCGCACTCAACGACCAGCACGCGTACGTCGACGTTCCGGCTGACTTCGACGTGAAGGTCGGCGATCTGCTCGGTTGCGGAATCTCGCATCCCTGCACCACATTCGACAAATGGTCACTGATTCCCGAGGTCGATTCGGATTACCGCGTCGTCGGCACGGTGCACACCTACTTCTGAGGGGACCGGTTGCGGCAATCCGGCGTCAGTCGTCCTTCGGGTCACGCGGCAATTCGACGCGGAACGTCGTCCCCTGCCCGAGGGAGGTCTCGACGCTGACGGTTCCGTCGTGCGCTGCAACCAAAGCCGAAACGATGGACAGGCCGAGACCGGCGCCCCCGGTCTCACGGGTGCGAGAGGTGTCGGCGCGGTAGAAACGCTCGAAGATCCGCGCGGCATCCTCGTCACTCAAACCCTGACCGGTATCCGAAACCTCGACCACCGCGGAGTTCTCGGTCGTACCGACACGAACGGTGACCTGCGCATCCGGCGGCGTGTGTTTGATCGCGTTGCCCACCAGATTGGCAACTACCTGACGCAGTCTGGCCTCGTCACCATGCACTTCGGGCAGGCCTGGGCCGCCGGTCATCTGAAGTTCGACAGTTCGATCCGGTGCGATCGCTCGTGCCGCCTGTACCGAATCCGCCGCAACTGCAAGCAGATCCACAGGCTTGTTCTCGAGTGGACGCTGTTCGTCGAGTCTTGCCAGCATGAGCAGATCTTCGACCAGAAGTCCCATCCTCGACGCCTCGCCCTCGATCCGGTTCATCAGCGTTTCCGTATTAGTCATGGCGCCTTGGCGATACAACTCGGCGAACCCACGAATAGTCGTCAAGGGTGTGCGCAACTCGTGGCTCGCGTCGCCGACAAACCTACGCATCTTCTCCTCGGAACGCCGGGCCGATTCCTCCGAAGCCTCGGTCGCGGCAAATGCGTGCTGAATCTGCGCGAGCATTCCGTTGAGCGCCACGGACAGTCGACCGACCTCGGTGCGGTCATCGCGCTCCGGAACACGTCGATGAAGGTCGCCGGCGGCAATGGCAGCGGCAGTTTCCTCCACCTCGACAAGCGGACGGAGGCTCCGACGAACCACGAAATACGCTGCGCCGCCGAGGATCAGCAGGACAACCAGGCCGATGCCGAGTTGCAGGCCGACCAAGTCGTCGACGGTCTGCTCGTTATCCGTCAGTCGCACACCGATAGTCGTGGTCGTGCCGTCGCGGACCGTCGTGAGAACCCGCCAGTTCACGTCCGAACCGTCGCTCGATCCGACGGTGATCGGGCCGTTGGTGGAATCTTTCGACAGGTCGGGTTCGGTCGTCGTCGACTTGTCGTTCAGGATGATCACCCGTCCGTCCGGGGTCACGGTCCGAACGAAGAAGGGGCTGGGTGGGCGGGTGCCCGGGCCGACGTCACTGGGCGGCTGCAGATCTCTGCTGTGCGGCTTTGCCCAACCGTCGACCGCTTCGTACAGCGTTTTGTCGGTTCGCTGGGTCAGTGAATTCTCGAGAGCAGAAGTGACCGCTACACCCGACGCCAACAGACCCAGCGCGGCCAACACCAGCAAGGCCGCAACCAGGGTGAAGCGCAGCGGCAGTGAATGGAGACGGAAACGACCCCGCTTCGGAAGCTGATCGTTTTCCGCGGCGGCGATCATTGCCGCGGTTCACGCATCACGTAGCCGACCCCACGCAATGTGTGAATCAGCGGTGTCTCCCCCGTGTCCACCTTGCGCCGCAGGTAGGAAACGTAGGACTCGACAACTCCGACCTCCCCACCGAAGTCGTAATTCCAGACGTGGTCGAGAATCCGCGGTTTGCTGAGAACCGTCCCGGCGTTGACCATGAAGTATCGGAGCAGTGTGAACTCGGTGGGCGAGAGTGCAACCAACTCGCCCTTCTTCCAGACCTCGCGGGTGTCGTCGTCGAGTTCGATGTCGGCGAACTTCACCCGCGGCGACTGCTCCGGCGCGACCCCGCGACCGGCGCGGCGCAGGATGACCCGCAACCGCGTCACGACTTCTTCGAGGCTGAACGGCTTGGTCACGTAGTCGTCCGCGCCGAGGGTCAGGCCGCTGATCTTGTCGTCGAGCGAATCCTTCGCCGTCAGAAACAGGACGGGCGCGTCCACACCGTCGGCGCGCAGGCGTCGAAGCAGACCGAAGCCGTCCATCCCGGGCATCATGACGTCGAGAACGATCGCGTCGGGACGGAATGTCCGTGCGACGTCCAGGCCTTGGGCGCCGCTCGAAGCAGTTGCCACCTCGAAACCCTGGAATCGGAGGCTCACGGAGAGCAACTCCACGATGGTGGGTTCGTCGTCGACAACGAGGATGCGGGCTTCGGGGGTCTTGTCGGTCACGAGAACCATCTTCTCCCCTGCCACTGGATTCCCGCTGTATGTTCCCTGGGAGCTTCCTGTGAACGGCCGAGTGCATGTGATGGACTAGGTACAGGTGAAAAGCCGGGTGCAGCTGAAAAGCTGGGGTGCAGGCCCACGAATCGGAAGGATGCGGCATGTCACTACCCCCACTGTGGAACATGGAGTGCTTGACCTGGCGTATTCCTCTGTTCACCAACAACTCCGATACCGGCGAGGATCCCGGCTTCGCGCCACCGGAGTCTTGGGCACAGGCCCTCGCAGGTGTTGCCCAAGATCTGCGTTGCCTGCGATTCGGACCTGAAGTTGTTGTCGACCGTTTGATCTGGGAATTTTCGATCAACAGCGACTACAACGTCACGATCGGCTGGCAAGGCACACGTAACATCAGCGGATTCAGCTACTTCAACGCACTGTCGATGGAGACTGCATTCGCGGACGCTGCGGTGTGGGTCGCCGACGCAGTTCAGACAAATTTGGCCGGCTACGACTTCGTTCAGTGGCCGAGTCGAGGACGCCATCTGCTGGTTCCTCGACTTCGAGACGGGGAACCGGTGTGGATTGATCCGCACGGCGATGTGACGATAAGTCGTATAGGCGAGTTGTGCAAAAATTCGACGAATTATGCAGCAACGTAGCCCAGTTCAAATCGCTCAGCTCTACGGTCCTGTGGCGTCCGCGCTGGTCGGCGGTGTGGTAGCCGCGTACGCAGTGGCCGAGTCCCGAGTTGACGACTTCTCCTTCTCCGACGCCGGCGTTATCTCGGTGGTGATCACGCCGCAGTGGGCGGGAGCAACTGCCGCTGTGGTTGCGGCCGTCGGCGTAGCGCTACTGCATCGCTGGGGACGTGGCGGTCTCGCGAGTGTCTTCGCTGTAGTCGGCGCCCTCGCCATCGCGCTACCTGCATTCGTCCCCGTCTCCGCCCAGATTTCGGTGACTCTGAACGCAATCGGAGCAGGCGCTTTCCTCGCGGCAGCGGCATTTCCGACGAAGGGTCACCGCGGAGCACAAACCGCTCTCGGACTCGGCGTAACCACGACGACCCTGTACTTCGGCGCAGCGGACTTGTGGCGCGATCGCGTCCCCAGGTGGTCGCTCACACTTCCGGGCGATTCCTACCCCGTGCCGTCCACGGTTCCCGTCTGGATTCTGCTCGCCGCAACTCTTCTCGTGGGTGGAGTCGCCGCACTCTCACGACCGAATCAGGAGCCGGGCGACATCGACGCACGCCTGGTGAAGCTGGGAGTTGTTCTGCCCCTGGTATTCACGGCTCTCTATGTGTGGTTGGGCTCGACGACATCACCTGGGTCATGGGTGATCGCGGTGGTATTGGCGGTTGCCGTTACCGTCGCACTGGCTTGGCGGTTGCCGCCACACGACGGTCGTTTCGTACTCGTCGGAATGGCAGTCAGCGCGGTTTCGGTCAGCTCGATTTCCTTTCCATCCGACTGGACCTGGGCGATGCCCGCGGGAGCTGCTGCCCTGGCGTTGGGCGTCGTCGTCGGCTGGAGAAGACCGATGGCGCAACTCGGGCTGGGACTCCTTGCCGTGACTGCACTCTCGGGATTGCTGGATGCCGCCCCGACCACGGTTGCCTACGTCCTCGTCCTCCCGCTTGCGCTGGGACTGGCCGTCACGTCATGCATGCCTGTTGCCGTCGGAGCAGTCTCGAGCGGGGCGATGTTGCCCGTCGCTTTCACGTTGTTCTCGGTTTCACCGACCTTCTTGGACCCGGGCTCGCGGGAATTCGGGTGGTCTACCGGTGTGCTCGTCGAACACGGACCGGCCGCCGTGAACACGCCGATTCCTCTGACTGTTCTCGCTGCGACGGCGACGATCGTGGTGGCCGTGTCGACCATCCATCTGAAGCGGGTTCGAACGGCGGTGGTGACCTAAATCGCCAGCTGATCGGGTCGGAACGCAGAATTCTGTTGCTATGGTTGGGTGGTCAACGACGACATCCGGACGAGCGCACCGTACCCGGCCAGCGAAAAGACGGTGCCTTGGGAGTTGTTCACCATGGCATGGATCGTGCTCGTCATTTCCGGACTTTTCGAAGCTGTCTGGGCTACCGCACTCGGTAAGTCCGACGGATTCAGCAAGATGTCGCCTACCATCGTCTTCGTCCTCGGCCTGATCGTCAGTATGGCCGGCCTCGCGTATGCAATGCGTACCCTTCCCATCGGGACTTCCTACGCGATCTGGGTCGGCATCGGCGCCGCCCTGACCGTGGGATATGCGATGATCACCGGCGCGGAGTCCACGTCGATCGTCAAGATACTGCTGATCCTGGGCATCGTCGGCTGTGTCGTCGGTCTGAAGGTCCTTCACTGACCGGCGATCCTGGTGAGTGTTTGTGTGTTACCGGTTACAGTTAACGCATGAAACTGCTGGAGATGCTCACGCTTCCCCTACGCGCGGGCATTGCAGCCGCAGAGATCAGTTTGGGAATCGCCGAGCTGACGGTCACGACAGTTCGTATCGCCGTCGGTAATACCGGCGCCGTGACGGCGGGTGCTGCCGGCTTGGCAAGCCCCCGCGGACCCATGCAGATGATCCAGCAGTTGTCATCGCTCACCGCTGACGATCGGCCCATCGGGCAGGCCTTGGCCCCCGGTGGGCCACTCGATCGACTTCTCTCTCCCGGCGGCCCGGTCGACAAACTGACTGCACCCGACGGCACTCTCGAACGACTGCTCGCTCCCGGCGGACCACTCGAAAGACTTCTTGCCCCCGGCGGACCGCTGGATAGGGTGCTCGCCGAGAACGGCGCATTGGAACGCTTGCTCGCGCCGGACGGTCTCCTCGACCGAATGATGGCGGAGGACGGTCCGCTGGAACGCCTGACAGCGCAAGACGGTGCCGTCGAACGCCTGACTGCCAAGGACGGTGTCATCGATCGCGCACTGGCCGAGAACGGCATCCTCGAAACACTCCTGGCAGAGAACGGCGCCTTCGAACGGCTCATCGCCGAAGGCGGCCCGCTTGACCAGATCGTTGCACTGTCCGACACCTTGACTTCCCTCGCCCCCAACCTCGAGCGGATGAGCGCGAGCATCGAGGTCCTTCAGGAAACCGTCGGAATCCTCAGCGCTGCAGTCGGTCCACTCGGAGAACTTGCCGGCAAACTTCCCAACCGGTGGCTCAAGAGCAAGAGCGACCGCCCAGGGCCTGACCTTCCGATCGAATCGGCATAACAAACGGTTACTCGCCGATTACGCGGTCAGTTGTTGATCACGATGTTGAGGTTGATGATGATTCCGCCGAAAGTCAGGATCGTGTTGGCCAAGCCAACGGTCATTCCACTGTTCAGAGCCGCGATCAGTCCGTTCATCGTCGTATCCCCTTCACTGTCTACGGGTTACGCGTACAAGATTGTGCGCTGGCGCTGACAATAGGCCAAGTTCGTGACCTGCGCGCCATTGCGGAGAAAACTTGTACCCCGGTCGCAGTTTCCACGTTAACTGTTGCAGGACAACATAATTCCAAGATCGGCGCACTACCCGCTAACGGCCGAATCAAACATCACGATTGGGCATACGCAGACCACTTCACATAACCGTCCGCCCCATCAGACACTTGTCCACCGAAACAGAGTGCACAACAGTTAGTCCGGTGCAACAATGAGACGAATCGGACATGCCTGCGACGTGATGGGGAAGGGTGGTTGAGACAATGACGGCGCCGCGCATCGCCAGAGGACACCGCGGCCCTACCGGGGGCCGAAATTCCGCGTCGCAGGACAGCCTGGACGCCGCCTCGGACGCCCTGCAATCGCTGTACGCGCACCTCGATCCACATGCCCAGGCCGAGCAATTTCTCGAACAAGTCTGCAGGCATGCCGTCGATCTCATCGCCGACGCCGACATGGCCGGAATTACCATCGGCGGTTCGGACACGACATTCCGAACCGTCGCCGCCACCCACCAACTTGTTCGCACCGTCGACTCGATCCAATTCCGACTGGACTACGGACCGAGTGTGACGTCGTCACGCACGGGAACCGTTGTCCGCGCACATGCCAGCGAAGCCCACAGCCGGTGGCCTCAATTCGCAAGCGCGGCAAAGGCAGTCGGCGCCGTCAGCTTCTTGTCCATGCCACTGCCTGGCCGGGAACGCCCGCTCGGAACCCTCAATCTCTACAGCCACGACCTCCGAGGTTTCACCGGCGCCGACGTGGCATTGCTCCAACTGTTCGCCGTAACCTCGGCCTACGCGCTGCACAGCTCGCAGCGCCTCGACATCGCCAGAAAGCACGCAATGGACCTCGAGCGAGCACTCGAATCGCGAGGCGTCATCGAACAGGCCAAGGGCATCATCATGGGCACCCACCACGTCGACGCCGACCGAGCCTTCCGCATTCTCATCCAGGACTCGCAGCGCAGCAACGTCAAACTGCGAGTGATCGCCCAGCAGTACATCGACGGCGCGATCGACCCGCGCCAGGCTACGAACAAGCCCGAGACCAACTGAACCGGGCGCCTATCGGCACCTCAGCAAATACAGAGGCACCCACCACGTTGGTGAGTGCCTCCTCTTTCGGAGCCTCCTGTCGGGATTGAACCGACGACCTTTCGCTTACAAGGCGAGTGCTCTACCACTGAGCTAAGGAGGCGAAGACCGACGCGTTGCCGCGACTGACTTTGCGGAGCCATCATATCCAAGCCGTCGCGGTGGCCGCGCGCGGGTCACGTTAGATAGCGTGGGCCCCATGCGCAACTCCCACTCCGCCCCCTGATGGCGAAATTCACCGAAGTACTCACACGCCTGACGGGAAACCGGCAAGCCACCGTCGACACGGTCACGTCGGCTCCCGCACCGCTTCAACCGATCGACCTGACAGACGACGCCGTCGTCGCAGAGGTCCTGGACCTCGCGGTTCGGGTGGGCGAAGTCCTCCTCGCATCCGGAACCGCGGCCATGGACACCGCTGAGCAGGTGCAGTTCATCGCCGCCACGTACGGCCTTGCCCAGTGTGACGTCGACGTCACTTACAACTCGATTGTGCTCTCTGCCTATCGCGGCCCGACGCGACCGCCGGCGAGCACGATGCGCATCGTCCACTACCGCTCGATGGACTTCACGCGGCTGGCGGCCGTCGACCGTCTGACACGTCGTATCCGCCGTGAGGCGATCACACCGGACCAAGCGCACGACGCGCTCACAGCCATCACGACGGCGCCGCACCCGTACAACCGGTGGACCGCGACCATGGCCTGGGCGGCGATGGCGGCTTCGGTCTCCGTCCTGCTCGGCGGCGGGTTCCTCGTTGCCACAGTCGCGTTTCTGACGACGATGGTCATCGATCGAGTCAACCGCGTACTGAACCGGTTCGGGTTGCCGTTCTTCTTCCAGCAGGTTGTCGGTGGTCTCATCGCGGCTGCGCCTGCCGCCACGCTCTATACATTTCAGGACCAGCTGGGGATCAGTATCCGGCCGTCGTTGGTCATCGCGGCCGGAGTGGTCGTTCTACTGTCCGGGCTGTCGTTGGTGGGCTCGGTCCAGGACGCGATCATGGGTGCACCCATTACAGCTGTCGCGCGATTCTTCGAAGTGGTGATGATGACGGGCGGCATCATCGCGGGCGTCGCAATCTCGTTGCGAATGACCGGGATGTTGGGTTCGACGCTTCCACCGATCAATGTGGAAGTCTCCACCATCACACAGTTGCCGATCCTCATGCTCTCCGGTGCGTGTGCGTCGGTGTTCTACGCGCTCGCCTGCTACGCCGAGCGGCGTGCACTCACCGCGGCGTTCCTGGGCGGTGCGGCAGGCAGTGGTGTGTCGATCTTCGTGCAGACACTCGACGTCGGTCCCGTGATCGCCGCCGCAATCGCCGCAACCGTGGTCGGTCTTGCCGGTGGCCTGATGGCTCGCCGCGCACTGACGCCTCCGCTGGTTGTCGCGGTCGCAGGCATCACTCCGCTGCTCCCCGGTCTGTCGCTGTACCGAGGCCTGTACGCGCTGCTCAACGACCAGGTACTGATCGGATTGACTGCCTTGCTGTCGGCCTTCGGCATCGGCTGCGCCCTGGCCGCGGGCGTCACGCTCGGCGAATGGGGAGCGCGCACGCTGCGTCGTCCACGGATTCTGATGCGCGTGGACTCGCTACGTCGCCCGATGGTCCGCAAGCGCAGGCGTCGAGTTCCCGTCACCGAGAAGTAGGCGTCGTTCAAGCAGAAAGAGCTGGGCACCTGACGGTGCCCAGCTCTTTTCTGTTCAGTCGGGGGTTCCGAGCGGTGAGAGAATCAGCTCTCGACTGCGTGCTTTCCACCGGCAGCCTGATCGGCTTCCATGGCCTCACGCAGGCTCTTCGGACGCATGTCGGTCCAGTTGGCCTCGACGTATTCGAGGCACGCCTTGCGGCTGTCTTCACCGAACACCACTCGCCAGCCGGCGGGGACCTCGGAAAACGTGGGCCACAGCGAGTGCTGGTCCTCGTCGTTCACCAGCACGTAGAAGCGGCCGTCTTCGTCATCGAAAGGGTTAGTGCTCATCTCGCCTCACTCGTTACGTACGTGTCTTGTGCGCCCAGACTAGCAAGCGCACCAGTTCGGTTCTGGTGGCTCAGCACCGACGCCAGAATCTCCCCCGCCCGCACTGCCACGTTCGACAGCAGCGACGACGTCAATCCGTGAGTCTGTTCTGTCCCACCCTGCAGATAGATACCGCCTGTCACGTCCTCCGTTACAGCCAGTCGATAATCCCGACTGACGTTACGCGGAACGGACGAATCCGGCACGAGTTCACCCAACAAATCGTCCAGAGGTGCCGGGGTGAAACCCGTGGCCAGAATGAGTGCGTCGCACGCCAGCGTGTCGGTCAAGCCGTCGAGATTGCTACGGACAGCCAGTTCGATGCCGGATTCGGTCTCCACGGCACTCGTGATCTCCGAGGCCCGACGCATGAACAGTCGCCGCGGCCCACGAACCATCTCCTGATATTCGGTGGCATACAGCTTGTTGATCAGTTCGATGTCGACGACCGAGTAATTGGTACTGCGGTGCAGATCGAGAAGTCGGCGTCGTTCCGCGGCGTCTGCACCGTGCAGCTGATCGACGGCTTCGGGATCGAAGATGCGGTTCGCGTACGGGCTGTCGTCTGCCGGGCTGTAGCCGTAGCGGGCAAAAACACTGTGAACTTCGGCGTTCGGGTAGTTCGCGTGCAGGTAGTCCACGATCTCCGCGGCACTCTGGCCGGCGCCGAGAACGACGAACCGGTTGTGTACGGGCTCCGGCATTGCTTCGAGATGGAAGAGGAACTGGTGATTGTGGAAGCACCGCGACGAAGGCGTCGCCCACTCCGGGATCCGCTCTTTCAGTCCGGCTCCGACAACGATGTTGCGCGCGATCACCGTTTCACCGTCGGCGGTGCGAACCGCAAAGCGATCGACAACGCCGTCGGAGTTCTTGATGCCCTCGACCCCGTCGACGGTTGTACCGAACTGCACGTCCGCGTCGACTCGTCGAGCTGCCCAGCACAGGTAGTCGTTGAATTCGTGGCGCGTGGGGAAGAAGGTCTGGTGGTTGACGAAGTCGACCAGTCGACCCTGCTCGAACAGATACGAGAAGAAGCTGTATCCGCTCTGTGGATTCCGGAACGTCACCAGGTCCTTCGGAAACGCGATCTGCATGGTGGCACCGTCGAGCAGCATCCCGGGATGCCACGCGAACTGAGACTGCTTTTCGAAGAACCGCGCGTTCACCCGATCAACGGCCGCACAATTTGCATTGTGTTCTTCGACAGCAATGGCCAACGCGAGGTTGGCCGGACCGAACCCGACGCCGACGATGTCGACAATGGCAGGTTCGGCGCTGGAGTCTCTTGGTGATTCACTCATTACAGGTAGTCCATCCCCGACGGAACGACCTGGTACGGCCGCCAATCGATGTCCCGAAGTAAGTAGCAAAGGCTACCCTTAATGAGGTGAGGGTATCAACACTGTGAGCCCCCGTATAGCGGTCGACCCCACGGAGCGATGCGACGTATGTCATAGTTTTGCCCCCTCGCTCGCGTCATCCCCTTCGGCGGCGACTGCAGCCTCGATCACGTCGACCAATTGACCTGCCCATACGCGGACTGCACCCGCATCGACGCGGTCGGCACGGAACCCGAGAGTTGCAAAGACAGGCCCATCGCCCACCGGCTCGTAAAAACTCAACGTCACATCCGCATCGGGCACTCCCACCGGAATCGGTACGAGAGAACCGAAGTCGCCGAGCCCGTCCAAATCGGCCTGTTGATGATGGATCACCATCACCTGAGGCCTCATGGACGCCGGATTACCCAGCGCCTGCTCGACATACACATATGAGACGTCCTGATTGCTCAGCGCTTCCAGATTGTTTTCCCGGATGCGAGCCAGCAAGTCTGCAAACGTCGGACTACCGGACGTATCCGTGCGCAGGAGTACAACATTGAAGAACGATCCGATCATCGGTTCGAGACGGGGATCCGACCTGCCCGCAACCAATGAACCGATGGGAAGATCAGTACCCGCGCCGGCCTTCGTGAGAACGCTGGCCAGTGCGGCCTGCAGGACCATGAACATACTCGTGCCGGTGCGCGCAGCCAGGGCGTCGATTCCGGCGTGCAGACCCGCGTCGATGTCGACGGCGATCACGTCACCTCGAGGCTCCGAGTCACCTTCCGGCAACGGAAGATTCACACTGGTCGGTATTCCGTCGAGCGCATCCCGCCAATATGCAAGTTGCTTCGACGCACGGCTGTCGACGTCTCGGGGGTCTCCCAACAGCTCGTCCGACCACACGGTGTAATCGGCGTACGTCAATGCAAGCTCGTCCCAAACCGGTTGATCTCCCTGCGACCGGGCTGCATAAGCAGAGACCAGATCTCCCAACAGCGGCACTACTGACCACTCGTCGACGGCGATGTAGTGCATGACGAGAAGCAGTGTCCTAGAGCCGTCTTCACCGAGCACCAGATGAACCCGCAACGGTGATTGCTCACGCAGATCCATCGGAAGTTGAGCCAGTTCGAACACCACTCGACCCACATCGCCGGCGCCGACATCGACCACATCGACAGTCGGACGCACCGATTCTCTTGCCACGACGATGCCGTCGACCTCGACGAAGGTGGTCCGCAGGGGTTCGTGCCGCGAAGTGACATCGTCCAAGGCGTGCCCGAGAACCTCCGGATCGATCTTCGATTTCAGGGTCAGCGCCAGAGCGTGGCTTGCTTGCGGTTGCGCGCCGGACGCGCGGAACAACTCCCATTGACGACGTTGCGGCGTAGACAGACCCATCGTCTCGGGACGTTTCACCGCCGGCGCCAGGATCGGACGCCCACCTTCCGAACGCGCGACGACGGCCGCCAACTCCGCAACACTCGGCGCGTCGAATACGTCTCGAATACTGACGTCCACGCCGAACGCTTCACGAATGCGACCGACCAGTTTCATCGAAGCCATCGAATGGCCGCCGAGTTCGAAGAAACTGTCGTGGACTCCGACACTCGGGAGTTGCAGGATTTCCGCGAACGCAGCCGCAACCGTGGACTCCACTGCCGTGCGAGGAGCAACATCACCCGCCAGCTCCGACCAGTCCGGAGTGGGCAACGACTTGCGGTCGAGCTTTCCGTTGGGCGTCAACGGCAGCGGACCGTCAAGGGCGACAACCATGGTCGGAACCATGTAGTCGGGCAACGACAGTGCCGCGAGGTTCCGCACTGCCGTCGTGTCGACGACGACACCGGGTTCCGGTGACACGTAACCGACCAGGCGCGTGATTTCGCCCTGCCGATCCGCGACGACCGTTGCCTGCTTCACCGAAGGATGGGCACTGAGAGCTCCGATGATTTCGCCCAACTCGATTCGGAAACCGCGGATCTTGACCTGATCGTCGACGCGGCCGAGGAAGTCGATGTTCCCGTCAGTGCGCCACCGCGCGCGGTCCCCGGTGCGATACATGCGATCGCCCGCGGTGAAGGGATCGGCGATGAATCTCTGCGCCGTCAGATCGAATCGGCCCAGATAGCCTCTCGCCAGGCCGCGTCCCGCGATGTACAGCTCGCCGGATACTCCCGGCGGAACCGGACGGAGTTGATCGTCGAGCACGTACGCCTGTTCGTTGGGGTCAGGGATTCCGATGGGCACGGGACCGTTCCAACCGGGTTCCGCCTGCCACAGTGTGTTGTTCACCGTGGCTTCGGTGAGTCCGTACGCGGCAAGCAAATTCAGCCGCTCCGCCCATCGCCCGATCAGCTCCGGTGGCACCGTCTCGGTTCCGACCAACACGGTGCAGCCCTGCGGCACTTCACATCCTGCCGGCAGAGCGGCCAGCAACGAGGGAGGGATGATCGCGTGGGTGACACGATTGCTCGTCATGAAATCGGTCAGCGCCGGACCGGCAACTCGTGCATTCTGCGGCACGATCACCAGGGTGCTGCTCGTGCACAGTGCCATCGCCAGCTCGAATACCGCGACGTCGAAGCCGACCGAAGCGAACTGCATCACCACCGAACCCGGTACCAGTCGCATCCGAACCTCAGCTGTGGCAACAAGACTCGGAATACCGTCATGGGAGAGGACGGCTCCTTTCGGCTTGCCGGTCGATCCCGAGGTGTAGATGACATAGGCAGCGTGGCTGACGCCAACTGGTGGCCGGGGAGTTTCGACGATCACTGCCTCGTCCAGTTCCGCACGGATCAGCGGATCGTCCAGGAGGATTCGCTCGACGCCGACCACATCCTCGATCCGCGAGCTTTCCTCCGCAGTGGACAGAAGTACCGAGGCGCGGGAATCGGTGAGCATGTATGTGATGCGCTCGCTCGGGTGACTCAAATCCAGGGGTAGATACGCGGCCCCCAGCTTGAGCACGGCGAGGACCGACGCGACCATTTCCACCGAGCGCGGGACGGCAAGCCCCACCACGTCTTCGACCGACACTCCGCGGCGATACAGCACGCCGGCGATCCGATCACACTGCTCGGAGAGTTCGCGGTACGTGGCCTGCCCCGCCTCGTCGCGCACCGCAATCGCCTCGGGCGTAGCAACGACTCCACGCGCGAAAGCGTCGTAGAACGTCTCTTCCGGCACGTCGACGGCGGTGTCGTTGAACGAGGTGACAACTTGCTCGAGTTCGCCTGGCAAGAAGATGTCGATGTCGCCGATCTCGATGTCGGCCGATTCCACGACTGCCGCGATCACCGATTCCAATCGGTTCGAAATCCGCTGTGCTGTTTCGCGATCGAAGAGGTCGCTGCCGTATTCGAGTCGGACGTCGATGCAGCCTTCGTCGCCGAGGTACTCGGTGAAGTTGAACACCAGATCGAACTTGGCTGTGTACTCCTCGAGTTCGAACGGATCCCCTCCCATCTCCTCCCGGCTGTGATAGCCGACCATGACTTGGAAAAGCGGGTTGCGTGCCAAGGTGCGCGACGGATTGAGGCGTTCCACCACAGTTTCGAAGGGAACGTCGGCGTTGGCGAAGGCCTCGAGGTCTCTCTCACGAACGCGATCCACCAACTCCCAGAACGTCGGGTTACCTGACGTATCCGTGCGCAGCACAATCGTATTGACGAAGAAGCCGACCAAGTCGTCGAGCCCTTGTTCACTACGTCCGGCTACGGGAGCGCCGAGGGGAAGGTCCTCACCCGCTCCGAGCGCAGTCAGCAACGCCGCCGACGCCGCGTGCAGGACCATGAACATCGAACTCCGGCTCTCGCGCGCCAGATCTCGCAGTGCGGCAGTTGTGTCCACACCCAACCGTGTCACCACTGCGCCACCGGAGAAACTCGGTCTGGCCGGTCGGCTCCGGTCGGTGGGAAGCAGCAGTTCTTCGGGGGCTCCGTCCAAACTCTTCGCCCAGAAGTCCAACTGCGTGCTCAGGATGCTCGACGGATCGTCAGGGCTGCCCAACAATTCCCGTTGCCACAGAGTGTAATCCGCGTACTGAACCGGAAGCGGTTCGAAAATTGGATCTTCGCCCTGGATCCGAGAGGAGTAGGCCGACATCAGATCGCGCAGGAATGGCCGATCGGACCATTCGTCCGTAGTGATGTGATGCAGGACGATCACGACCACTACGGCACCGTCCACCTCGGCACCGTCCACCCGGATCAGACGTGCGCGGATCGGAATCTCGTCAGACAGGTCGAACGGACGACCCACTGCCACGGCAATTTCACCGGCGACACCGGATTCGTCTCGATGAACTGTCTCGACCGGAATCGTCGCCGATTCGAGAATTATCTGCTCCGGCGATCCGTCCACCAACCGGAACACCGTACGCAGGGATTCGTGTCGTTCCACGACGTCGCCGAGCGCCGCGGCGAAGACGTCCGCGTCCAGTGCGCCGTCCAAACGGAGCACGATCGGGAAATTGTAGGCCGCGGAGTTCTCCTCCATCTGTCCGATCAGCCACAATCGCTGTTGAGCGGCAGAAAGAGGAAGGTGGTCCGGCCGCGGCTTCGCTACCAGTACCGGTCGCGTCGATCCCTGCTCGGCCGCAATACGTTCCGCGAGTTCCGCCACCGTCGGCGCTTCGAAGAGATCACGCATGGTCAGACTGTTCGGAATGGCGATCCGAGCTCGACTGATCAGCTTGGTGGCCAGAAGCGAGTGCCCACCGAGGTCGAAGAAGTTGTCGTCGACCCCGACATCGTCCACATCGAGTACGTCGGAGAAGAGGTCGCAGAGGACCTCTTCCGTGTGGTTACGCGGTGCGATCGACTCCCCACTCCGCTCCCCCAGCACCGAATCGGCGGTGGGCAGTGCCTTGACGTCGAGCTTGCCGTTGACGGTCATCGGTAGTGTCTCCACCTCGATCACCACGGCCGGAACCATGTAGTCGGGTAGGAGAACTCGCGCCTGCGCGCGGTAGTCGTGCCCGGCGCCGAGTCGCACGGGTGTCACGTAGCCGACGAGCCTCTTGACTCCACCTGCCCCGACGTCGACCACCACTGCCGCTTGCCGCACATGTTCGTCGGATTCGAGAACGGAGACGATTTCGCTCGGCTCGATGCGGTGACCTCTGATCTTCACCTGATCGTCGGTGCGGCCGAGGAAGTCCAGGTTGCCGTCACCGCGTCGCCGCACGAGATCCCCGGTGCGGTACATACGTTCTCCGGTCCCAGCCGGATCTGCGACGAAGCGCTCGGACGTGAGCGCGAAGCGTCCGAGGTAGCCGCGAGCCAAACCGGCTCCGGCAATGTACAGTTCGCCGGCAACTCCATCGGGGACCGGGCGCAGCCAGCCGTCGAGAATATGCGCGGCCGTGTTCCAGATCGGTTTGCCGACGGTCGGGGTGTCACTGTCGGACGTTCCGCCACCGAGCGTGTTGATCGTGTATTCCGTCGGACCGTAGAGGTTGTAGCCCACGGTTCCCTCGGTGTCGCGCAGCCTGTTCCACACCGAATCCGGAACGGCTTCACCGCCGAGCAGGACCAACGGAGGGCGGTGGTGTCCCACACCGTCGTCGAGAAGCCCGCTGTCGATCAGGTGCGTCGCGTAGGTCGGTGTCACGTTGACGACGTCGATGTCCAGTGCGTCGCAGTATCCAACGAGTGCCTCGGCATCACGACGCAGATCTTCGTCGCAAATGTGCACCTCGTGGCCTTCCACGAGCCACAGAAGTTCCTCCCACGACATGTCGAAGGCGAAGGACACGGTGTGCGCGATCCGCAGGCGCCGGCCCGCCGCGGCGATCACGGGTTCGAAAATCGCCTCGCGGTGGTTGAACTGCATGTTCGTCAAGCCGCGGTAACCGGTGACCACGCCCTTGGGCTTGCCGGTCGAACCGGAGGTGTAGATGACGTACGCGGGGTGGTCGAGTCGATGCGGTGCCCCCGGGGCGAATGCTCCGAGTTCCGACGCGGAGAGTGCCCGCGCCGAGATCGTCAGTCTCCTTGCTGCTGTATCAGGTTCGTCGATCACGATAGTGCGGACGTCGGCACCTTCGAACCTCGGTGAGGCCGAAACGGTTGTCAGCAACACGACAGGATCCGCGTCGTCGATCATCACGGCCAACCGTTCGGCCGGATGGTCGAGTTCGAGGGGTAGGTAGGCAGCACCCGTGCGCAATACCGCGAAGAGCGCGACGACCATGTCCACCGAACGTGGTAGGCCAAGAGCGACAATCTTTTCCGGGCCGGCGCCGCAATTGATCAGCAACCGCGCCATCCGGTTGATCTCGCCGTCGAGATCGGCGTAGGTCATCCGGCGCTTCCCGAACACGAGTGCCGTGTCGTTCGGTTGCGCCGACGCGACTTCTTCGAACAGGTCGGCAATGGTACGCTCCGGCAACTCCCGGATCTGCGTCTGCTGCGCTACTGCGGGAACCGGAGACGCAACAACCGATCCCGCCATGTCCTGCGACCAACTCTGCAGCAGGTCGACGAAGTGACGCAGTAGGTCCTCGGCCCGGCGCGCGGTCACCAGATGCGGATGGAACTCGAACTTGACGTTGACGGTGGCACCCGGTGTGACCACGACGGTCAGCGGATAGTGCGTGTGATCGATACTGTCGCTTCCACTCACGTCGTGAGCGGCGTTGAGCGCGTGGACTTGCCTCTCGTCCACGAAGTTCTGCAGGACCATCAGCACGTCGAAGAGTTGACGATGCTCGGAAACACGCTGGATCGATGCCAAACCGAGGTAGTCGAAAGGCATCAGCGAAAGCCGATCCGCCTGTGTCCGACGAAGAAGTTCCTCGACGCTCTCGTTCGGATCCAGTTGCAGCCGAACGGGAACGGTGTTGAGGAACATTCCCACCACGGTGTCGATTCCCGGTACCTCCGGTGGCCGTCCGGCAACCGTGGAGCCGAAGACGACGTCCTGTCGACCGGTGGCCGACGCCAGCACGAGGGCCAGCGCTGCATTCAGTACCGTGTTGAACGTGACGCCGGACGCGGCAGCGCGCTCACGCAACGCACGCGAAAGCGTTTCCGACAGAACCGCATCGCGGCGATCCGGAAGCTGAACTTCGACGCCGGGCATCGGCTCGGCAACAAGCGTCGGCTCCTCGAGTCCTGCGAGCGCTCCGCGCCACCCCTCGTCGGCGCCTGCACCGTCGCGATCGGCCAACCAGGCGAGGTATGTCTCGAACGACCCCTCGGGTTCGCCGAATGCGCTGTCGTCGCCGCCGGTATCGTAAAGCGCCAGAAGCTGACTGACGACAAGGCCGTTGGACCAGCCGTCCCACAGCAGGAACTGCCTGTTGATCACCAGACGATCCTGGCCGCCGGGCAGATGCAGCACACTCATACGCCACAGCGGCGGCGCGGTCAGGTCGAATGGCGTCACTCGGTCTTGGGCGGCGACGGCCTCGGCACGCTCACGAGCAACCGAGTCGTCGAGTTCACGGAGATCGTGGACGACGACCGGAACATCGAGTCCAGCGCTGAAGAACTGCACCGGCTCGTTCAGCCCTTCGCTCACGAAACCCGCTCGCAACGTGGGATTTCGTCGTTGAAGTGTCCGGGCGGCCGCAGCCAACCTGTCGACATCGAGGGTGTGCCCGAAGTCCATCGAGAACTGTGCCGTGTAGATGTCCCCACCACTGCTGCTGTCGCTGCTGCCCGCGTAGCCGGCTTGGAAGTACAGGCCTTCCTGCAACGGTGAGAGTGGGAGGATGCTGCTGACACCTGCCGGACTCGCATCGGCTATCGCGTCGATCTCGGTCTGACTCAGGTCGAGCAACGTCACATCGGACGGGGTCAGAATGGGAGGCCCGGCGTGACGCGCGGCCGCAGCCGCCAGATCGCCGAGGGCCGAAACCCAGCCGTCGGAGAGTGACTGCGCGTCCTCCTCGGACAAATCTTCACTTGCCCAGGCAAACTCGGCGCGGAGCCCCGAATCCACGCTGACGACATTCACGATCAGTCGGTACGGGCCTCCCATGTCTGCGTCGGGATCGGTGGACAAGGCTTCGGATTCCGCTGCCAAGGACCATGCTGTCGATCCTACTGTCGTCGTACGTCCGAGATAGTTGAACAGGATCTGAGATTCGGAGCGCCCCGCCAATGTCGATGCCGTGCGGGCATTCACGTATCGCAGCATCCCGTAGCCGATACCGCCGTCCGGAGCCGCCCGCAGGCTCTCCTTCACCTCGCGTAGCGTGTCCACCGGGTCGATTCCGCCGTGCAGTCGCATCGGGGCAATCGTGGTGAACCAGCCGACTGTTCGCGACAGATCGATGCCCGCCACCAACTCCTCGCGGCCGTGCCGTTCGAGATCGACCAGCAATTCGTGCTCACTGCGGCCGGTGGAGCGGCGCCAGCGATCGACGGACATCGTCAGCGCTGCCAACAGAACATCCGTTCCCTCGGCACCCACCATTGCCGCAACCGATCCAAGTGCTGCCTCGGAGATTGCTCCGTCCACCGTGACCGTGCGCCTCGAGCCTCCGGATACGACGGCATCGCCCGCGGCGTCGGGGATCAACTGCGCGCCCGGAGCGGTCACGGTCAGCCAGTGATCGAGTTCGGCGAATCGATGAGCACTGTATGCGTGTTCGGCCACCGTACGGGAGAAGGTACGCAGCGAAGTTCCGACGGCATCCAGTGCGGCGGGCTCTCCGGCTTCGACTGCCACCCAGGCCATCGCGAGATCCTCGAGCAGGGTTCCCCAGGAAACCCCGTCCACGACCAGGTGGTGCGCGACTATCGCGAGTCGGCCCAGACTCTCAGCGCCGCAATCGAACCAGACCACCGAGACCATCCGCCCTGCAGACGGATCCAATCGACTGGTCGCAGTTTCAGAGTGCTCAGTGACGAGTCTTCGCAACTCGGAGTCATCCAGTCCCCGAGCATCAACGCGTTCGACCAGGTTCGCTGCCCGGACACTACCGGGTTCCTCGATCCGCGCCGACCACATCCCGCGGTCATGTCGGATCAAGGTTTGGCGAAGTCCGTCGTGGTGATCGAGCACGGCCTGCAATGCGCCGGTGATCGAACCGAGAGATGTTGCCGGAGAGTGGATCAGAACTGCCTGGTTGAAGCGGTCGGTACCACCCGTCCATTCGGACAAGCGGTGAACCACCGGCAGCGGAACCAGCTCACCCACGCCGATGTCGGCCGTGACGGTGGCATCCGAGGTGGCGACATCACCCACCGCTGCAGCGATCGCAGCGGGAGTGCGCAATTCGAAGATCTGACGCGGGGTCAGCACTACCGAATCACGACGAGCCAGGTTGACCAGTCGGATCGCCAGGATACTGTCGCCGCCGAGAGTGAAGAAATCGTCGCGCACCCCGACACGGGGCAGTCCGAGAACCGTCGCGAAATGCCCGGCGAGGAGGTCTGCAACGCCCGAGGAAACCACTCCCGTCAAGTCGCCCACCTGTGCCGCAAAATCCGGTGCAGGTAGTGCTTTTCGGTCGAGCTTGCCACTCGGGCTCAGCGGCAGCGACTCGAGCCGCACGAAGGCACTTGGCACCATGAACTCCGGTAGCACTGACAACAACTGAGCTCGAACCGCAACATCATCAGCATCTCCGACCAGGTAGGCGACCACCTGTGCGCGGTTGCTCGGACCGTCGGTTCGGACGATCACGGCACTTGCCGTGACTCCGGGGCACAGCGCCAATTGCGCTTCGATTTCGCCGAGTTCGATTCGGAATCCACGAACCTTCACCTGCTCGTCGGCACGGCCGAGGTACTCGAGAACGCCGTCGGCATTCCACCGCACGATGTCACCGGTCCGGTACATCCGCGAGCCGCCGTCGCTGTACGGATTCGCCACGAATCGTTCGGAGGTCAATCCCCCACGTCCGTGGTAACCACGTGCCAGTTGTGGCCCTGCCAGATAGAGCTCACCGGTGGCACCGGCCGGGACGTTCTGCAGGTAGGGATCGAGAACCAACAGGCCGGTGTTGGCGGCAGGTGCGCCGATCGGGACGCTGACGGCGTCTGCCGGAGTTTCCTGCACCGACGGCTGCCAACTGACGTCGACGGCGGCCTCGGTGGGGCCGTAGAGGTTGTCCACCAGAGTATTCGGCAGGATCTCGGAGACCTTGCGCGCAACGTGAACGGGCAGTGCCTCGCCGCTGCAGTTGACGATCTCGAGCGAAGAGCACAGTGCTGCTTTCGGCTCCGCGAGAAACACGTCGAGCATCGACGGAACAAAATGCACTCGGGTCACGGAATGTTCGACGATGACGTCGGCCAGATAGCCAGGGTCCTTGTGCCCGTCCGGCTCGGCCATCACGAGAGTTGCCCCCACCAGGAACGGCCAGAAGAATTCGGGAACGGAGACGTCGAAGCTCGACGGGGTCTTCTGCAGCATCCGGTCGGAGACGTCCATCGGACGTATCTGCTGTGCCCAGAGCAATCGGTTGACCACACCCTCGTGGTTGACCACAACGCCTTTGGGGCGACCGGTCGAACCCGAAGTGTAGATCATGTACGCGGCATCCGCGGGCGATCCTGGGACACTCAGCGGATCGGCGGGGAACTGCGCCGACTCCGATACCGTCACCCGCGGAACCGAACCCGAATCGAGTGAAGAATCTTCCGACACCACGACGCACACAGGATCGGCGTCACCCAGCATGTACGTCAGCCGCTCCGCCGGGTAGCCGGTGTCGAGGGGAACGTATGCTCCCCCGGCCTTTCCGATGCCGAGTATCGCGACCATCAGATCAGGAGAGCGAGGCAAGGCAACCGCTACCAACGATTCGCGTCCGACGCCACGTTCGCGCAGCAGATGCGCAAAACGATCAGCGCGAGAGTGAAGTTCGGCGTAGGTCAACGACTCTTCACGGAAGATCACTGCGGTGGCTTCGGGCGTACGCCCGGCTTGATCCTTCAGCAGCTCGGTCAGCGTTGCGCGCGGCCGATCCAAGGCCGTGCCGACGCTCCCCGGCTGTGCGGGTGCCAGCGCGATCCGGCCGATGACCTGATCGAGATCGCGCGAGAGCTCGGTGAGTACGACTGCGAGAGTTTCGGCCAGCGACGCAGCGGCGTCGCCGTCCACCTGAGCAGCGTCGTACTTGAGCTCCAACGCCAATCGATCGCCGGGGACGACGATCAGGGTCAACGGGTAGGCCGGTCGCTCGTCGAATCGAATTCCCGTCAGTCGCACCGAGTTCGTCGGATCAGCGATTGCCGTGTCACCGAGTGGATAGTTCTCGAACACGACGAGTGATTCGAAGTCCTGCTCCAGTCCGCCGGTCCGTCGCAGTTCGGGTAACCCCAGGTACTGATGGTCGAGTAGTTCCGATTGTTCCCTCTGCCAACGGGAAAGCGCTTGCGCGGCTGTCTCTGCCGGATCGAACCGCAACCGAGCCGGCACGGTGTTGATGAACAAGCCCACCATGGACTCGATCCCGGGCAGGTCTCCACCGCGTCCCGATACGGTCGATCCGAACAGCACGTCTGTTCGGCCGGTCATTCGGCCGAGCACCAGCCCCCAGGCGCCGTGCACGAGCGTACTCAGCGTCAGGCCATGGGAGCGTCCGTTGATCGCCAGTGCGCGAGTATTACTGTCGGACAGCTCGACTCGGGTGGCACAGACGCCGCTGCTGCCCGCGCTCGGCGCGGGAAGTTCGACCGCGGGCCCGGGAGAGTTCAGCGCTTCTCTCCACACCGCTGCCGAGGCCTCGTGATCGTGGCGGGCCAACCATTCGAGATAGCTGCGGTACGGCGCCGGAGTCGGGAGCACCACGCCGGAGTCGCCAACGCTGTACGACGCCATCAGCTCCCGCAGCATCACCGGAACCGACCATCCGTCTGCGACCGCATGGTGAATCGACTGCAGCAGAAGGTACTTCTCCGAAGAGGCACGGACAAGCGTGTAACGGACGAGCGGCGGTTGCGCCAGGTCGAACCCGCGCGCGCGGTCGGCGGAAAGCAGTTCATCGACATCGGCGCCGGCCACCTCGACTACCGCCATCTCCACGACAGCGCTCGGGTGCACCACCTGCACGACCCGGCCGTCACCCAGGACCGAGAATCCGGTGCGCAGCGCCTCATGCCGATCGACGACGGATTGCAGCGCGCGGTGCAGCGCCGCACTGTCCACGGCTCCGGTCAGTTCCACAACCTGTTGCACGACATACTGATCGGCCCCCGGATCGGCAAACGCCGAATGGAAGTAGATCCCTTCCTGCAGCGGAGTGAGTGGGAGAATCTCTTCAGCCTTCGGTAACCCGTCCACGTCTGCCTGAGCGAGCGCCACCAGAGGGTAGTCCGAGGGTGTGGCTCCGCCGAAGGCTGCGAGCCCGGACACGGCCTCGAGCGAGTCCAGCCACAACCGCGCAAACCTGTCGATGTCGCTACGCAGGAAGATGTTCGACGCCCAGGTCAGGGTGGCTCGCAGGCGTGGTCCACCGGCGGCGTCCTCGGCTACGACGTCGACAGACAACGCGTGTCCCAGCGGCATGGACGGATCGGCAGCACCGTCCATCGACACCGGGAACCAGTCCCCCTCCGCTGCGGCAGTGCGTCCCAGATAGTTGAGCACCACCTCCGGCGCTGCGAAACTACGCAACTGATCCGAGCCGCCGAGGTATCGCAATGCTCCGTACCCGAAGCCGGCGTTCGGGACCCGTCGAAGTTGCTCCTTGACGCTCTTGAGAACCCCCGCCAACTCGCCGCTCGCGTCGAGATCCGGAGCGGCTGTACCGATCTCGAGCGCCACCGGGAACACTGTGGTGAACCATCCGACGGTACGAGTCAGGTCGACGTGCGCAGCGCCGTCACCGCGAACGATGTCCTCGTCGCGTCCGTGCCCCTCCAGGTCGATCGTCACCGATCCGGCACCGCTCCAACGGGTCAGCGCCACGGCAAGTGCGGTGACCAGCACTTCGCTCACATCGGCTCCGAACGCCCGTGGGACACTGCCCAACAGCTGATCTGCAAGTTCTGGAGGTAGGGTGATCGACCGCGCTGCAGCGGTGCGCGCGAGGTCAACTGCCGGGTCGAGTGCCCGACGGCCGAGAGATGCCCGTTGTGCGGACGTCACCGAGTCCCAGAACTCGATTTCCGAGTCCAGTCGCCCGGCTCCGACCGCATCCGAGACGAGTTCGGCGTACCTTCGCACCGACGTGCCGACCGGAGCGAGTGCGGGTTCGTCGCCATTCATCGCTGCGATGCCGGCGCGCGCGAGGTCCTCGAGGATGATGCGCCACGAGACGCCGTCGACCACCGCGTGGTGGATGACAAGCAACAGCCGTCCGGGACCGGTCACAGGGCGGAACAGAACAGCGCTGACCATCGTGCCGTCGGCCGGATTCAGACGGCCGACAGCTCGCTCGGTCTCGGCGACGATCAACGGTCCGCATTCTTCGAGCGGTGCCGGTAGTGCACGGGTCTCGAAGACCACAGCCACTTCGTTTGTCTCCGGGACGAGCAGTCTTCCTTCGGGCGTCAACGTCGCACGAAGTGCATCGTGGCGCGCCACCAGGGCGTCGAGCGCCGCCTGGACATGCTCGGACGTCAAGGCTGACGGGGTCTGAATCAGCGCACGCTGGTGGAAGGTTCGTACTGCGTCCGACACTCCGAGAACCCTGGCGGCAATCGGCGTCGTGGCTACGTGGCCGATCGGTTGGTCCGCGTGGTCGACGATCTCAGCCACTCGGGAGGACTGGGCACGCGCCATAGCCTCGGCGGTGCGCAGTTGGAACACCTCGCGAGGACTGATCGACAAACCGGCAGCACGAGCCGCGGTCACGAGTGCGATCGCGACGATGCTGTCGCCGCCCAGTGCAAAGAAGTCGTCGGTAACGCCGACCGAATCGAGGCCGACTGCCGACGCGATCAACGTGCAGAACTGTTGTTCGACTTCGTTTCTCGCAGCGACATGTGCACTCAGTTCGGCGAGATCGGGCTCGGGTAGCGCGCGACGGTCGAGTTTGCCGTTTGCCGTGAGCGGAAACTTGTCGAGGACGGTGACGGTGGTCGGGACCATGTAGTCGGGCAGCTTGCTCGCAGCCCACTCGCGAAGCTCACGTGAGTCGATCGCGAGGTTCGTCCCCGACGCTGCGCTCACGTAGGCGGCGAGATACTTTGCACCGGTTGGTGCTTGGCGCACCAGAACTGCCACGTGACGCACTGCGGGGTGCGAAATCACGGCGGCTTCGACATCCTCGAGTTCCAGGCGCATGCCGCGGATCTTCACCTGATTGTCCGTGCGTCCGAGGAAGTCGAGGGTGCCGTCGGCGGTCCATCTGGCCAAGTCACCGGTGCGATACATGCGGGATCCGGCCAGATCACCTGAGACGAAGGGATCCGCGACAAAGCGAGATGCGGTCAGTGCCGAAGCACCCACGTATCCGCGTCCCAGCAGGAAGCCCGCGGCGTAGAGTTCGCCGCCGGTGCCGATCGGAACCGGCTGCAAGTCGCCGTCCAACACGTACAGACGAGTGTTGGGGTTCGGCCGCCCGATGGAGGTCGCGATTCGTTCCGCGTCCTCTCGGTAGATCACATGGGAGACACCGATGGTCGCTTCGGCCGGGCCGTAGCCGTGATACAGCGTCGTGGACAGTTGGGCACGGAACCGGTCGAAGAGTTCAGGCGTGAGAACCTCACCGCCGCACCACACGTGCTTCAACGAATCGAGCTGATCGGTCTCGTTCGCCAGGTCCAGCAGTATGTCGAGCATGGACGAGACCAGGTAGACGAAGGTGACCGATTCTCCGGCGATCAGGTCGAGCAGGTATTGCGGGTCGCGTTCCCCCTCGGGCTTCGCGATCACCAATCGACCGCCGGAGACGAGCGGGAGCAGGATCTCGTTGATCGAGATATCGAACGAGAGTGGGGCTTTGAACAAGGAGGCATCGCCGGACCCGAACCCGAGAATCCGCTCCCGTTGCCACAGCAACCTTGCGCAGATTGCCTCGTGGCGGATCATGGCGCCCTTCGGACGTCCGGTCGAACCGGACGTGAAGATGACGTATGCGAGTTGGGCACCGTGAATACGAATGTCGGAGGTCATTGTCTCGGACAGGTCCGAGGGCCCGTCCTCGTACGCCCACGCGGAGAGATCGACCGGAACGGAGTCGTCTACACCGTCCGAGGTGAGCACCAGTGTGGCGCCCGCGTCGGCGAGTACCGATTCGCGGCGCTCTGCGGGCCATGACGGATCCAGCGGAACGAAGGCACCGCCGGCGCACATGACGGCCAACAACCCCACCACCATCTCGGCGGATCTCGGAAGGCCGATCGCCACAACGGTTTCGGTCGCGACACCGCGAGAGATCAAGTGCGCGGCGAGCTGTGATACCCGACTTTCGAGTTCGCCGTAGGTCAGCCGGATATCGCCGTCGACCACGGCGACGGCGCCCCGATCGGCAGAGAAGCTGCTGCGCAACAAATCCGGCACCGTCGTCACGGGCTGCGGCTCTGCGGTGTCGTTCCACCCGTGGAGCACGAGTTCTCTCTCCGCGAGCGACATGGGGTCGAGTGCCGAGATCGGAAGCTGCGGCTCGGCTACGAATCGATCGAGGAACTGTTCGATTCTGGCGGTGTGATCGGCCAACTCCCTGTCGAATCCGGCCGGGGCGCGGACGTCGATCTCGATCGGTTCCCCGTCCTGACCACCGCGCACACTCAGATCCAGGTCACTGACTCGACCGGTTACCGAATTACGCACGCGCACCGGGCATCCGCCGAAGGTGAGTGTGTGTTCGAACATCATCGAGTTGATGCCGGGGCCGAAGACCTGACGGTCGGGATCGATCGCCCGAATGTCGCGAGCGAGATCCTCACCTCGGTACCGCCCGTGCTTGAGAATCGAGACCAGGGCGGTGTCGAGACGAGTTGCCAACTGGCCGATGGTTTCCGAGCGTTCTACCCGAATACTCAGCGGCAAAATCGTCGACGCCATCGAAGGAGTGCGACGCATGTCGCGCCCCACCCGAGCGGCCATCGGTACCGAGACGACAACGTCGTGCTTTCCGGTGGTTCGTGCGATGTACGCGATCAGCGCGGCCATGGGCAGGCGAGTTCGTCGAATCCCGGCGTCGGCCGCATAGCGGTAGAGCTGTGCCGCGCGATCAGCGTCGAGCGTGAGTATCGCTGAGATCGGCGGCAGCGAATCATCCACCTGCCCATGCAGAATCCGCGTCGCTTCCGGTCCCGATTCAACGCGTTCGACCCAGTACTGACGGTCGGTCTGGAATCGCGGAGAGTTCCGGTAATCCAGATCGGCTGCAACCACGGCGTCGAGTGACCACTGCGGCGCGGCAGTCCCGAGATTCGGATCGTCGTATCGCTCGGCGACGTCGGCGACGATGAGCGAGATGCCGTACCCGTCGATCACGCTGTGGTGATAGCGCTGATACCAGATGACTCGGTCGTCAGCGGTCAGCAGAAGCACCTGGCGGAACAGCAGATCGTCCGGACCGAAGACCCGAGCCATGTCGGTGTCCATCCACGACTGCGCAGTCGAATCGGGATCCGCCTCGGCCCGAAGGTCGAGAATTTCCACGTCCCAGCGCGCATCCGGAATCGGCACCTGGATCAGCTGGTTGTCGGCATCGACCTCGAAGTGCACGAACAGCGCTTCGACGCGTCCGACGCTGGCCTCGATCGCCGCTGCCGCGCGCTCGATGTCGATCGTGCCGTCGACCTCGACGACAAGTCCGATGTTGTAGACCGGACTGCTCGGATCGACGTTCTGAGCAACCCACACCTCACGCTGAGCGGCCGTCGCCGGGAGCGCTGCGTCCAGATCGGCACCGCCCGATACCGCCGGGTGAGCTACCTGAGAGTGGTCAGACATCAAGAATCCGATCATCGTCGTTCATGCTCATCGAACGACGAACACCCTCGCAAGTTTAGGGTAGGCTACCCAGGAACGTGAAGGTGCGCTCCCGCCCTGGTCAGACCTGTTCCCACGGACCGAATTCGAGCAAAACGTCAATTGCCGTCTTACCGTCCTGCGGCCGAACGACATGTTCGAGGGCATAGACCCTCGATCCCTCCGCAGCGCGAGCGAGATCGGAAATACCGGGCAGAATGGTCGGTTCGGGTGGACCGCCCACACCACGATGGAAGTTCTCGATGGAATGCCCCAAATAGAGGACCCGTCCGCCGGGCGTCAGCCACTCCCCGACGCGCTTCAAGGTTGCGGCCAGATGGTCGACCTCGAGGTGAAGAAAGCTGACCAACACCAGGTCGACCAGCCCTTCCGGCTGCCACTCGGTCGCGTCGCCGACCTGCCAGTCGACAGCCTTGTCCCCGTCACTCGCCCGTGCCAGATCGATCGCCACCGACGAGTAGTCGACCGCAGTCACCGACCAACCTTGCCCAGCCATCCACCGCGCGTGACGGCCGTCGCCGCAGGCCAGATCGATCGCGGTGCCTGGTCTCAGATCGGAAATTCTTGTTGCGACGGTTCCCGCCGGGTCGACTCCCCATGGCTCCGTCACCGCTCGGTATCGCTCGTCCCAGTCGCGTGCGTCCATGATTGCTCTCCCATATCCGTTTCACCGTTTCAGATCGGACGGTGCCCCCAGCAGCATAGAGAACCCTCGAATGTGACAGATCGATACCCCTGGGGGTATACAGGTGACGGACAGGAATACCCCCACCCGTATCAGGAGTGAAGATGTCAGCGACCAGAACAGTCACCGCGGACCCACCCACCCGAGCCGACGGCATACTTGCGCGTCTCGGTCGATCGATGGCGACTCACACCCACCTCGTCGTCGGCGTCTGGTTGATCGCGTTGATCGCACTCGGCGCCGCAGCACCCAGCGTCTTCACCTCCCTGGCCGGCGCGGGTTGGCAGGCAAACGGATCCGAATCCGTGCAAGTTCGCGAGTTGGCCGAGCAGCATTTCGGTGGAAATTCCTCCGCCGCAGTACAGGTGGTCGTTCACTCGGATTCTCTACCCATCACGGATCCGTCGATGCAGCAAACCCTGGCCGCGGCAACGGAAATCTTTTCCGCGGACCCTCGCTTCGGCGAAGTGATCGCCCCGCAGCCCGGTATGACCATCAGCCCGGACGGACATACCGGCATCATGGTCGCGGGCGCCAACGCGAGTACCGACGAGATGGTCAGCGCGGTAGACGAACTCGGCAAGAAGCTCACGGGCTTGTCCACCGACACGATCGAGGTGTACCCGACGGGTGCGTCGGCGTTGTGGAGCGATTTCAACAAGGCCAATCACGAAGCCATGATCAAAGCCGAAATGATGTCGTGGCCCGTCACTCTCGCGATCATGGTGTTGGCCTTCGGCTCCCTGGTTGCCGCGGGTCTACCACTACTGCTGACGCTTGCGGGCCTGGTCGCTTCGGCGGGCGGGCTTGTAATCCTCAACGAGATCACGCCGATTTCCGTGTGGGCCATGAACTTCGCGATGATGTTCGCTCTCGCGCTGGGCATCGACTACGCACTCTTCCTCGTCGCCAGGTTCCGGGATGCATTGCGAGCCGATCCGGATCCAAGGGCCGCCGTGGCTCAAACCATGGACACCGCCGGCAAGGCTGTGGTCCTTTCCGGCCTCACAGTTCTGGTCAGTTTGTCTGCGGTTCTCATCGTTCCAGCCCCGGCCGTACGCACGATGGCTGTCGGAATCATGCTCGCTGTGATCTTCGTTCTCGCCGCAACACTCACCCTGTTGCCTGCCGTGCTCGGCAGGATCGGCGCGAAGGTCAACGGCGGTTCTCTACCGTATGCAAAGCGCCAGCAGCACCGCTCCCCAATGTTCGCAGGTTGGGCATCATTGCTGCACAAGCACCCGTGGCCATTCGGCTTCGGCGCCTTACTCATCCTGATCGCACTCGTTGTTCCGGTCTTCGGACTGAAGGTGGCAATGCCCTCCATCGCCGTGGTTCCCGAGGACGCCCCGGTTCGCCAGGGCTATGAACTGGTGCAGCAGCAATTCGGGGACGGCGCCCCGGGGATGTTGCAGATCGTCACGTCCGCCGACGATGCAGCCGACACCTCACGTATTGCCATGAGCGTTGACGGCGTGGCCATGGTCACCCCAGCGCAACAAGCTGCCGACGGGTCCGATCTTGTTATGCTGCAAGCAGTTCCCACCGTCGACCCGTCAGATCCTGCGATGGAAACCATCCTTGCCGACCTTCGGTCGCAACTGCCGGAATCGGCGCTCGTCGGCGGCGCTCCGGCCGAAAATCTCGACCTTCAGCAGGCACTCGACGACTACCTTCCCATCGTCGTGGTCGTGATTCTGACGCTCGGATTCCTGTTGCTGCTGATCGCCCTCCAGGCGCCTTTGATCGCCTTGATCGGCACGCTGGTCAGCCTGCTGTCCACTGGGGCCGCATTCGGAATCGCGAAGCTGATCTTCCAGGACGGTCACGGAGCAGGCCTACTCGGCTTCACCCCCCAGGGTTTCCTCAACGGGTGGGGTCCGGTCTTCTTCTTCGCCATGATCTTTGCGATCGCGATGGACTACACCGTGTTCCTGCTTTCGAGTGCCAAGGAGCACTACGAACGCACAGGCGACCCCGCGATCGCACACATCGACGGCCTCGCGCATTCAGGTCGGGTCATTGCGGCGGCAGCAGCGGTGATGGTTGCGGTCTTCTTCACTTTTGCGCTCGCAGATCCCTTGCCACCCAAGGAAATGGGCATCATCCTCGGCGTAGCTGTGCTCCTGGACGCAGTGCTCGTCCGCTTGGTGCTGCTGCCCGTTCTCCTACGCCTCACCGGCCGGGCAGCCTGGTGGGCGCCGGCATGGCTGCGTCGCGTCCTGCCGAACATCAGCTTCTCGCATGGCTGATCGTGTACCCGACATCACTGTCCTACTGATACCCCCAGGGGTATGATGGAGACAAGAGAAATCAAAGCCGGCGACAGTGACAGCCAACGACGAGGAGCGCGCAATGACAACACCCACAGAACCGATAGCGATCGCAACCAAGGTCACCGGAACATTCGACGACGTCGTCACCCGCACGCGTGGCGCTCTCGCCGAGCAGGGCTTCGGCATCCTGACCGAGATCGACATGCAAGCAACACTCAAGGCGAAGCTGGACGAGGACATGGAAAAGTACCTGATCCTGGGTGCCTGTAACCCACCGTTGGCCCATCGGGCAGTTTCGGTGGATCGTCAGATCGGCCTCCTACTGCCGTGCAACGTCGTCGTCCGCGAAGATACGACTACCGAGAATTCGTTCTTCGTCGAAGCGATGAATCCTGCTCTCATGGTTCAGGTTTCCGGCGAACCCGGCCTCGAGTCCGTGGCAGCCGACGCAGCCGTCAAGTTGCGCGCGGCCGTCGACTCGCTGATCTGACACCGCAGCCGGATCAAACACTGAATCAAGCATTGACATGCCCCCAGGGGTACCCTTGACCGCAGCACGAACACTCGAGAAGGGGCCACCATGACCGGCGACGAAGAGAGCATTGCGCTCGTATTGAACAGACTGCGTCGTGCCCACGGCCAACTTGCCGGGGTCATCTCGATGATCGAGAACGGCCGCGACTGCAAGGACGTCGTCACGCAACTCGCCGCCGTGTCCAAGGCGCTGGACCGAGCAGGGTTCAAGATCGTCGCTTCCGGGCTGCGTGAATGCCTGAGCGGTGACAGCGCGGAAGGTCAGGAACCGATGACCGAGGCCGAACTCGAGAAGCTGTTCCTGGCACTGGCCTGAAACATGAGAAGGGCCTGACCTGCAGTTAGCAGGTCAGGCCCTTTCTCGCGTGCGGAAAACTACTTCGCCAGGAAGTCGATCAGCACCTTGTTCACGGCCTCCGGACGCTCGAGGTAGCCGTAGTGCCCGGCGTCGGGAATCTCTTCGTACGACGCCGTAGCGATGCAGTCCGCCACCTCGCGGGAGAGGTAGGGCGGGATCATGCGGTCGTCGGCGAAAGCGACGGACAGGCACGGGCGCATGATCGACTTGTACGCACCCCGTCGATCGAAGGCGCGGTCCATACCGAGCTGCGCGCGAACACCCGGTGACGTTGCGCCGCCGGTGAACTCGAAGATGTCCATCCAGTCGCGCGCGGAGTGATCGTCTGCCAGCGTGGCCGGCGAGAGGTTCATCACCGCGGTCACTGCGGCACGGTACTTGGCCGGCAGAGCGACGCCACTGTCGAACAACTGGCGCTCACCCTCGGTCAGGACCTGCTGGAAATGATCCATCCGGGCGTGACCGGCGAGGAACACTGCTTTGCGAACCAGATCGGGCCTGGCGAGCGTCAGTTCCTGCGCCACCCGGGCGCCCATCGAGGTGCCGATGACATGGGCCGGACCGCCACCGAGGTGCTCGATCAGTCCGGCGGTGTCTGCGACCATGTCGGGCATCGTGATGCCGCCGAGGCTCTCGCCGGACGGTGCGATTCCGCGGTTGTCGAAGGTGCAGACTCGGTAGCCGGCGGCCACCAGCGCCGGGGTCTGGTGCAGATCCCAGACGCGGCCGGGGCTGCCGGTCCCCATGATGAGCACCACCAGATCTCCATCACCCTTGACCTGGTAATTGATGGGGATTCCGTTGATTGTGGCGACCGTCATGTCAGCCTTCCTCCTCGTACGTGTGATCAACAATTTTGGTTGGATAGCCTAAGCTGATGGGCGGTCGTGTGACCGCAACCCCAGCCCATGCTCGTCCAGGAGGACCCCCGTTGAGAGTCGCTACGCTCGGATACCAAACCTGGGGCCACCGTACCCTGCAGGCCTTGATCGACTCCGATCACGAGGTCGTGCTGGCAATCACACACCCGAAGAGCGAACACGTCTACGAACAGATGTGGGCGGACTCGGTTGCAGATCTGGCGGCCGAGAACGGTGTACCCGTTCACGTGGCGAACAAGCCTGACGATGCCTTCAAAGCCGCGCTGGCCGAAGCAGCTCCCGACATCATCGTCGCCAACAACTGGCGTACCTGGTTGCCTGCGGAGGTCTTCGACGCACCCAAGTACGGCACCCTCAACATCCACGATTCGCTGCTGCCCAAGTACACGGGATTCTCCCCGCTCATCTGGGCTCTGATCAACGGCGAAGAAGAAGTCGGCCTTACGGCGCACCTGATGGACGAGGAACTCGATGCGGGCGACATCGTGCTGCAGCGATCGACGACGGTCGGCCCGACCGACACCGTCACCGATCTGTTCCACCGCACGATCGACATGATCGGCCCCATCACACTCGACGCCCTGGATCTGATCGCGTCCGGCCGTACCGACTGGACGCCGCAGGACCGATCGCAGGCCACGTTCTTCCACAAGCGTGCACCGCAGGACAGCCACGTCGACTGGTCCTGGCCCGCCGAGGTCATCGAACGTTTCGTCCGGGCACAGTCCGATCCGTACCCCAACGCTTTCGCCGAGTTCAAGGGCCAGCGCATCCGCATCCTGAAGGCGTCCGTCTCACGCGGGCACTACGGCGGAACCCCCGGCCGAGTGTTCATCCAGGAAGACGACGGCATGGTGATCGTCGCGGGCCCCGACGCGTGGTCGGGCAAGAACAAGGGACTGCGGATCGAGCGCGTCCGACTCGACGACGGCAGCGAGTACACCGCCGCCGAGTTCTTCCCCCACGGCGGCGGGTACCTCACCTGATCGCCGGATCAGACCCCCTCAGTACAAAACCCAGTACAAACCCCTCAGTCGCGACCTTCCCAGGCCGCCCACAGTTGTGCGTAACGCCCGCCCGCGGACACCAGTTCGCGGTGCGGGCCTTCTTCTACGATCTGACCGTGTTCGAGCACGATCACTCGGTCGGCGCCCGCGGCCTGGGTAAGCCGGTGTGCGACAACCAGAGTGGTGCGGCCCTCCGTAGCGGCGTCGGCAGTCGCTTCCAGTTCCCGCGCTCCGGCGCTGCCCGCCTCCGCTGTTGCCTCGTCCAGTACGGCGACGGCGGGATCGGCCAACACCAGTCTCGCCAAAGCCAACTGCTGCGCCTGCGCCGCTGTCATCTCGTGCCCGCCTTCGCCGACGACGGTCAGCATTCCCTCGTCGAGAGCCTCCACCCACTCGTACGCGCCGACCGTCCGCAGTGCCGCGGCAACGTCCTCGTCCGAGGATTCGGGAGCCGCCAATCTCAGATCCTCGATCAGGGGTCCGGCAAAGACATGAACCTCCTGACTCACGATCGCGATGTGGCGTCGTAGGTCATCGAGGTCGGCAAGCGGGACACCGCCGATCGACACCCGGCCCGACGTCGGAGTGATCGAACCGGCAGCGATCGCCGCGAGCGTCGTCTTTCCGGCTCCGGTCGAACCGACGAGCGCCACGCGTTCCCCCGCTCGCAGTGTGAGGCTCACTCCGTGGAGAACCTCATGACCACCGTCGTAGCTGTGCCGAATGTCATCCAGACGCAGCGAACCGTCGGCCGGAACGGAACCTGCATCCGTCGAAGGCTCCGTTTCCTCGATCTCGACGACGCCGACCAGTCGCGCGAGGCTTGCGCCGGCCGACTGCACTTCGTCGAAGGTGTAGAGCAGTGAGCCGATCGGGTTGAACAGGCGATGGAACAGCAGGGCAGCAGTCGTCGTCTGGCCGACTGTCACGACGTCCTCACGGACCAGCAGGAATCCGACGACGAGAATCATGGACAGGCCCACGAATTCGGCGCGGTTACCTCGACCGGCGAACCTCGTGAACAGGCCGAACACTCCGACTGCCAGATCGCGCGCTTTTGCCGACGCCGCATCGATCTGCCCGAGGTGTTCCTTCTCGAGGCTGTACGCGCGGACCGTCTTCGCACCCTGGAGACTGCTGATCAGCGCTTGTGAACGAGCCCCCATCGCTACCCGCTCGGCTGCGTAAACAGGAGCCGATCGTGGCAGGTACCACTTGAGCGCCAGCGCGTACATCGGCAGCGCGACCATTCCGGCCAGACCGAGTCGCCAGTCGAGTCCGAGCATGGTCACCATGCTCAGAGCCACGAGCAGAACCGCCGCGATCATGCCGGGAACCACGTCGGACACGGCCTTGGCGATCACCGACACGTCGTCGCCGACACGCGAGAGCAGATCGCCCTTACCGACCTTCTCGACGGTCTGGATCGGCAGTCGCAGTGCCCGGTCCACGGTCCGCTCTCGCAGATCCGCCAGGATCGTCTCACCGAGCCGCTTGATCAGATAGGCAGCCACACCGGTGAACACACCGCCCACGATTGCGGCAGCGGCGATGATCACGACCACCCCGACGATCGTCGACGTGGGCGCGTTGTCCCGGACCCGGTCGACCAGGACGCCGAAGACGTAAATCGGCACCAAGGCCATCGCCGACGCCGAAGCCGCGACGATCAGGACCAGCAGGCTCTGCATCCGGTGTTCGGTCAGCGCCGCCCGCAACCACTTCCAGGTCTGGCGACCACTCGCGATCGGCAACAACTCGCGCTCTGTCACCTTCTCGGCATTCTCCCCGGCCGGCATTTCGGTTGTCGTGTCCGTGGCCGTCACCGCAGCACCGCTCCTCGGTAGTTCGCGTCGCCGCGAGAGAGTTCGGAATGTGTGCCGATCGAGGCGATCACTCCGTCGTTCAACACGATCACTCGATCCGTCACGGCCAGCAAGGCTGGGCTGCTGGTGATCAATACCGTCGTGTGGATGCCACCGGCACCCTCGTGCCGCAGTTCTGCGATTCCTTCGGCGATCGACGCCTCGGTCACCGCGTCCACCGCCGTCGTCGGATCGTGCAGGACCATCACGGGTGCCTGTGCCACCAGGGCGCGCGCGAGGGCGACGCGTTGCCGCTGGCCTCCCGACAAACTGGCGCCCCGATCGGTCACTTCGAGGTCGAGACCGTCCGGATGTGCATCGACGACATCCGCCGCTGCCGACGCCACCAGAGCGCTCTGGATGTCGAGAGCAGCGCCATCACCGGCGCCCGCGGTGACGTTCGACGCAAGCGACCCGGAGAACAGATCGGTGATGTGCGGCTCCACCAACACCGTCCGACGTGCCAATCGCAAGTCCATGTCGGACAGGCTGATTCCGCCAACCCTCACCACTCCGCGATACGCGTCCTGCGCCAGCTGACCGGACAGGACCGCGACAAGGGCGTCGGCGTCCTGCGGCTGGTAAGCCACGACGCCCAGCAGTTCTCCCGCAGGCAGGTGCAAGTCGATGCCCTTGAGCGACTTGTACTCGACTCCGTCGAGGGTCAGGTCGGTGCCTTCGAGTTCGGTCTGCGAACCCGCGCCCCGCAGTGGCTCCGCGTCCAAGACCAATGCCAGTCGATCCGACGACGCCCGCGCCACCGCGAAGTATCCGGGGATGGACGCAAGCAATCCGAGCGGTTCGATGATGAACTGCGCAAGCCCCACCACGGTGATCAGTTCACCGACCGTGATCCGGCCCTGCAAAGCGAAGTATCCGGCGAAGCCCGCAACACCGACTGCGAGCAACGCACTGACGGTCGCGGCAACGCCGGTGTAGATACCGGTCGCCTTGGCCGTGCCGATCGTCGACGCGAGCGCCTGACGGCTGACTGTGCGATAGCGAGCCGACGCGGTCTTCTCACCACCGATACCGCGCAGTGGACGCAATCCGCTGACCAGATCCGTAGCCATCGCCGACGCCCGAGCGATCGACGCCTGCTGACCGGTGGCCCTCGACGTGATGAGAGGCGCCGCCAACTGCAGCAGACCGAGAATGACCGGCGTTCCGATCAGAACGGCCAGCCCCAGCCAGAGGTCGATCCACACCAACGCCACCGCCGACGCCACCGCAGCTGTCAGGGCCGCAGCGGCGCGCGGGACGATGTCCGCGATCCACGAAGTCTGCTCGGCATCGGATGTCGAGACTGTCAGCAATTCACCCGAACGCAGATCGGTGCGCACCCCACGCGGATCGAGGACGCGGTGCGCCACCTCGAGCCGGAGGCGATGAGCCTCCTGCTGCATCGCGGTGACGATGAAGCGTGCGCCGAAGCGCCACGCGGCCGTCAGAACGAGAAACAGAGCCGCGAGACCGACGATGGAGACGATCAGGGCCGTGGTGTCCGAAGTCTCCACCGCACGGTCGATGATCACACCGATGGAGATCGGCACCGCCGTCTCGGTCAGTTGGTGCAGACAGACCAGAACCGTGCCGATGGCGAGCGGGCCACGGTTACGGACGAGGACACGTCGCAAAATCGCAGCACCGCTGTGATTGCCACTATCCGGCTCGTCCGAGTCGACGGTCACACTCGAGGGGGTCGAACTCATGGAACTCCAAGCATCGATGGAAGCGATAAAGTTGAGTACAGGGATAAGTAAGTCGACCCTAATACATGAGCAACTAGCGTCGACACGCCCAGTTCTCATAGAGTCGCGAGTAAGAACCATTGCTTGCGCCGTGCAGGCAAGCACGAGAGGAACATGATGGCTGAGAACACGACCGTCGAAACCGAGATCGCGGACGAGGACCTCGAGCCCGTAGCGGACGAAACTGCTCGTCAGGCACAGCGCGTCGTCGCTGCCTACGCGGAAGATGCCGACGAGTGCAGGATGCTGCTCTCGATGCTCGGTATCTCCCCCGCCGCCAAGCTCGACTGAATCTTTCCCTCACCGACCGAGAAGGAACCACGTGCCTGTCAGTCCGGATTCGACCAGTTCAACCCTTTCTGACAGCGCACCTGCTTCTTCGACCGGTGAAGCCGTGTCCGGGCAGGCTGAGTTCGTTGTCGTAGCGAACCGCCTGCCCGTCGACTTGGAACGGCTTCCCGACGGCACCACCCGCTGGAAGCGAAGCCCCGGCGGACTGGTCACCGCTCTCGAGCCGATCCTGCGCAGCAATCAGGGCGCGTGGGTGGGCTGGGCGGGGGTGGCGGACGCCGAGCTCGACCCCATCGTCGAAGACGGACTCGAGCTCTACCCCGTGCCGCTGAGCGCCGAGGAGATCAACGAGTACTACGAGGGATTCTCCAACGCCACCCTCTGGCCGCTCTATCACGACGTCATCGTCAAACCCGAGTACCACCGCGAATGGTGGAACGCCTACGTCGAGGTGAACCGGCGATTCGCCGAAGCCACCTCCAAGGCAGCGGCACAGGGCGCGACAGTCTGGATCCAGGACTACCAGCTGCAGTTGGTACCGAAGATGCTGCGGATGCTGCGCCCCGACCTGACCATCGGCTTCTTCCTACACATTCCGTTTCCCCCGGTCGAGCTGTTCATGCAGATGCCGTGGCGCACCGAGATCGTCGAAGGCCTCCTCGGCGCCGACCTCATCGGCTTCCACCTTCCGGGTGGCGCACAGAACTTCCTGTACCTGGCCAGACGCCTTGCCGGGCAACAGACTTCACGTGGAACCGTCGGCGTCCGCTCCAAACTCGGTGTGGTGCAAGTAGGTTTCCGTAGCGTCCGCGTCGGCGCCTTCCCTATCTCCATCGACTCCGGCAAGCTCGACGAGCTCTCGCGCACCAAGGCAATTCGAGACCGCGCCAAGCAGATTCGCAAAGAACTCGGAAACCCCAAGCACATCATGCTGGGCGTCGACCGCCTCGACTACACCAAAGGCATCGACGTCAGGCTCGCTGCGCTCCACGAACTTCTCATGGAGAAGCGCATCGACCCCGCCGACACCGTCATGGTGCAGTTGGCGACCCCGAGCCGCGAACGCGTCGAAAGCTACGTACAGATGCGCGGAGACATCGAGCAGAAGGTCTCCCGAATCAACGGCGAGTTCAGCGAAGTCGGCCGCCCCGTCGTCCATTACATCCATCGGCCGATCCCACGCGACGAACTGGTCGCGTTCTTCGTCGCCGCCGATCTCATGCTCGTCACGCCGCTGCGTGACGGCATGAACCTCGTCGCCAAGGAGTACGTCGCCTGCCGAAGCGATCTGGGTGGTGCATTGCTGCTCAGCGAATTCACCGGTGCCGCAGCAGAACTCCGCCAGGCATTTCTGTGCAATCCCCACGACCTCGACGACGTCAAGGATTCGATGGAGAAGGCCCTCAATCAACCGCGCGAGGACGGCCGGCGCCACATGCGTGCGCTACGTCGTCAGGTCCTGACGCACGACGTCGACCGCTGGGCGCGCTCGTTCCTCGACGCGCTCGCACACGGCGGTGCCGCAGGCCCGGCGCTGATCGCCCCGGCCGAAGCCCAAGACCACTGAGGACAGTGCACAAAGGCTGAGGCCGCGGAGAGTGAATCTCCGCGGCCCCAGCCTCTTTCGTACCCGACTCCAGCCTTCGTGTGTTTGATCAGAAGGGTTGGACGTTGTTCACGAGCCAACGTCCGTCCTGCTTCTCCAGACTCATCTTCACGCGACTGCCACTGGCAACGGCTTCGGGCGATTCCGAAGACGTGGTGATCTGATTGAGGAACAGCATCGTCGTCGCGCTGTCCGCCTCCGCGTCGAGAACCGCGGCGCCCTGGACGACGACCTGAACGGTCAGCGACTTTTCCTTGGCTCCCGGAATGATCACCGATTCGATCAGATTGGTGAACGTGCCTTGAAAATCGCCCGTCAAACCGTCTGTGGCTGCATGCAACTGCTGGTCGACGTTGTTGTAGTCGTACTGGAACATCGCTACCGCCTGATCGGAAGAGGCCTGTGCCACTTCGTCTCTGGTCTGATCGATCGCTGCGGTGTCACGCGTTCCGTCCGGACCGAAGTAGAGATACGCCGACACTGCCGCCAACGCGATGGCCACTGCACTGATGACGCACAGGATGATGGCGAGCGGTGAGGCGCGCTTCGGCTTCGGCGAAACTTGCTTGGACGTCTCGGGGTTCACTTCTGGGGTCATGGCACAAACTCCACATTCGAGGCAAGCAACTGCCCGTCGACGTCGCACATGGTGATTCGGAGTCGGTAGTTGCGTTCGGCGGGCGCTTCGTCGCCGTTCTTCTGCATCGCGCGCACCGCGACAAGAGAAGTCCCGCAATCACCGTCCGACTTCTCGAACCCGGCTTCGAGCACCTCGCCGTCGGTTTGAACTCCGGCCTGCCCGAGGACGTTGACGAACGAATCCTTGCGTCCGTCGAACTGCGACTTGAACTCGTCGGTGGTGCCGGCGAGAAACTTGTCGAGGTCGGCAGCCGCCGTATCCGCGTGCAGTGTCGTCAGATTCAGTGCGGTGGTCCGGGCACCGGCCACGTAGCGGGCTCGGTCCTCGTCGGCATTGGACGCCTTGTTCCGGTCGACGAGAAGAAACACCGTCAAGGCCGCAAGAGCAACAGCGATCACCGAAGCAACGGCGATCCCGACTACCAACCCGGCCTTGGGCTTCGAACGAACAGGGGTGTCCACAGCAGTTTCTGCGGGGGTTTCGGCGGTACCGGTCGGCTCGGCCTTGGTCGCGACCTGATCACCGCTGACGACCTTCTCAGGTGGAGTATCGGGCTTACCCAAAGCAACTGGCGCCGCCGCCTTCTGCTCATCTGGCTTCTGCTCAGCCGACTTCTGTTCGGCCGACTTCTTTTCGGTGGGCACTACTACCGCGGCAGCGTCTGCATCCGCACCCGTGGGTCCGGCGCTGCGGGACGCGCGACGGCGCACCCGCTGCCCGGCCTGTGGATCTTCGTCTGTCATCAACCCTGCTGACCCTTCATGAACTGTTCGAGACTGACGTCGCCGCCACCGAGGTTCGGTTGCGAGTACGTCCTTCCGTCCGGCCCGATGTACGTGCCTGTAATCGGATCGTACCGACGAGCCGAGACCGAAGGCGTCGACGTGTACGAGCTCGGGGTCGCGGTAATCGGTTCCGGAGGCCCGGATTGCGGGTTCGTGCCCATCGGTACGTAGCCGGAACGGCACTGTTCGACCGTCGGCGCACGACGTCCCGGATACTCCTCGCAGGGAAGGTTTCTCGCGCCGCGCACGGCGATCGGCGAATCCTGGGCAACCTGACAGAAGAGATCCGACGGCGTCTCGATCGGTGATTCGTCCTTCGGACTGCGCCACTGCTCTGCGGGCAGGAATCCTGTAGTGCACGGCGGCGGGTCGTTGACCTCCATGTGGAAGTCCACCAGTGCACCATCCGCAGCCGGGCCGGAGCCTGCCACCGTGACCAGCGCTGCGGCCAGCGGCGGGTAGATGACCAGAATCTGCTCGATCGCGTTGTTGTAGATCACGCCGACCTGTCCGACGGACACGAGGTTCGCCAGAAGAATCGGCAATGTCGGCTGCATGTCTTGCAGAAGAGCATTCGCCTCCGCCGCTGCCGCCGGCCCCTTCTGGATGACGGCACGCAGATCAGGGTCGCTGGCTCGGAGCTGATCGGTGAACGTCACCAGATTGCTTGTCCAGGAACGGATGGCATCGCTGCTGACCACCTGGGTGTCCAGGAGTGGACCGGCCTGCTCGATCAGGGTCTTGGTCGCGTCGGAGTTGTTGTTCGCCTCCTCGACGAACAGCCGAGCCGAGTCGATCAGCTTCTGCAGATCCGGGCCGGCACCGTTGAACGCCTTGAAGGATTCGTCGATGACAGTCTTGAGCTTGGTGTCGGAAATGCTCTGCAGCAACAGATCTGCCTGATCGAGCATCGCGCCGACATCCTGCGGAATGCTGGTTCGGTCTTCGGGAATCACCGATCCGTTTTCCAGATGCCCGTCGACCACGATCGCTCCGGAGCTGTCGGTGTGCGGAATCAGATCGACGAACTGCTCGCCGATCGCCGACACACTCTTGACCGCAGCGTCGACGTCCGAGGGCACCTTGACGCCGCTCTCGAGAGACAGACGCGCATTCACGCCCGTTTCCGACAACTCCACCGCGTTCACGACGCCGATGGTCTGACCGCGGTAGGTGACGTTCGAGTTCTTGTACAGCCCACCGGTGGCGGGCAATTCGACGGTGACGTCGTATCGGCCGATACCGACCATAGCGGGAACACGCACGTACTGAGTGGCCATCACGATCAAACCGACGACCGTCAAGACGGCGAAGATGGTGAGCTGGATACGGACGAACTTTGTGAGCATCATGGTGCCGGTGCCCCCTGAGGAAGTCCTGGAATGTTGATCGGCGGAAGTCCCGGAATCTGAATGGTATTCGGATCCGCTGCCGGGGCCTGCGCAGCGGGAGCCTGTCCGGCGGGAGCTTGTGCCGGCGGTGCGGCAGGCTTGAGCGGATCGCTCAACGGGTTGCCTGTCTGTCCGGCGAGCCCCGCCTGCTTACCCAACACGCCTTCTGGTCCGGAGAGTGTTCCGGCCAACGGAGTTCCGGTGAGGAAGTTCGCGTCGAGTCGGGGCAGCGAGATGTCGATGGTCATCGCCAGGTTGGCATAGTCACCGCGGATGACGTTGTCGATTCCGTTCTGTGGGAACGGGAACGTCAAGAGGACTCCGAGAACCTGAGTGAGAGCGTTACCCGAATCCGCCAAGGCCTTCAGAGTCGGCGAAAGAGCCCGAACGTTGGTCGCGAAATCGTCGCCGCTCTCCTGGATGACGCGACTGGCCACCTCGCTGAGACCACCGAGGGAGGTCAACGCGTTGGTGATGTCCTGACGCTGAGCGACAAGAATCTCGAGTGCCGGCGGAATACCTTCGAGCGCTTTGTTCAAGGTGTCGTGCTGTGCCTGGACGGTCGAGGACAGTCGATCGAGTCCTTCCATCGCCGAAACGATGTCGCCTCGTTGCTTGTCCAGACTTCCGACCAGCTGATCGAGCTGAGGCAGGAGGTCTCGAACGGAATCTTCACGCCCACCGAGAGCGGCGTTGAGTTCCTTCGTGATGTCCTGAACCTGAGCGAGACCGCCGCCGTTGAGAACAACCGACAGCGACGACAGCGTCTGTTCCGTCGTCGGGTAAGCGCCCGCTCGCTCGATCGGAATCAGGTCACCGGCTTCGAGTCGGCCCTCGGGCTCTTCTCCAACCGGCGGCGCCAACTCGATGTGCTGAGAGCCGAGCAAGCTGGTCTGACCGATTTTTGCCGTCGCGTTGGCCGGCAACTGAACCTCGGGATTCAGCGACACCGTCACCAGAGCGTGCCAGCCTTGAACCTCGATGTTCGAAACGCTTCCCACTGCCACGTCATCCACCCGGACGGGCGAATTCTGCGACAGCGTAGTCACGTTCGGCATCTCGATCTGAACCTCGTATGCGCCTTCGCCCCGGCCTTGAGTGCCTGGCATCGGCACCGAGTTGAGACCGTTCCATTCACAACCGCTGGCGCCGAGAGCCACTGCCGTGGCCAACACCGCAACCGTGGTCTTGCGAGCTACCCGCATCAGTTCCCTCCGCCCATGTTGAAGAGTTCGGCGAGATCCTTGGGAACACTCGTCATGGGAGCACCCGACATCGGTCCTGCGACGGTTTCCGGCTGATTCTGACTTGCCGCTTCCAATCCCGGTTCGGTGTAGACGATCTGATCCGGGAAAGCCTGCACGCCCGCGACCGGGTTGAACAGGAATCCGGGGTAGTTGCCGATCATCGTGCTGAGCACCGGCCCGAGGTACTGCTTACACAGGTCGGCACTGTTCTGGGAGTTACCACTCTCGATACCTTCGATGGAACCACAGATCCACTGGATCGGATTCTTGAAGTTACTCAGTGCAATTGCGCCGGTCATACTGCCCTGAGCCGGCTTGTAGATCTGATAGAAGTTGGCAAGCGACGTCGGTCCGGAGTGCAGAACCTGCTCGATCTCCGGGCGCTTGTCAGTCAGTACCTGAGTGGCATCGGCGAGACGCGCAACCGATTCGCTCAGTCCCTCGCTGTTGTCCTTGACGAACCGCTGGACGTCGCCGACGGCCAGGTCGAGATCACTGAGGGCGGTACCCAACTCGTCGGAGCTGCTTGCGAGAACGCTTGTCACCGAAGCGAGGTGACCGCTGAACTGCACGATCTGCTCGTTACTCGAGGACAACGCAGTGACAAATGCCTGCAGGTTCCGAATGGTGGAGAACAAATCGGTCCGGCCTTCGGACAGCGTGTGCATCGTGGCCGAGAGTTCGCGCAGCGTCGACCGAATCGACTCACCGTTACCGTCGAGGTTCGTTCCCACGGTGTCGATGAATCGACCGAGGGAACCCTGATCGTCCAGACCCTCCGGTCCGAGTGCGTCCGACAGTTTGGTCAGTTCGGTCTTGATCTCGTCCCACTCCACCGGAACGGCGGTGCGCTCGATCGGGATCTCGCCGCCGTTGGGCATCTGTTCCCCGCCGGAGTACACGGGGGTCAATTGCACGAAGCGTGCGGACACGAGGCTTTGAGCAACGATGAGCGCCTTGGCATCTGCCGGAACGTCGACGCTCGAATCGATCTTCATCTCGACGTAGGTGTCCCGATCACGCGGTTCGATCTTGGTCACCTTGCCGACGTTGACACCGAGCACTCGCACGACATCGCCCTCGTAGAGACCGGTGGTCGAGACGAAGTGCGCGGAGATCTTGGTCTTGCCCAGGCCTGGGATGAAGAGGTAGGCCGCACCGGCGACGAGCAGCGCGACCAGCACACCCGCTCCGATCAGCACCCACTTCTTGCGTGGGTTGGTGGAGCCCTGTGGATCCTGTGAAGTCATGGTCTCGGTCATTCTCCCGGCCCCCTGATCGTCGGTGGAATACCGGGGAAGAAGTCTTCCAGGTCGCCCGGAACCTGCTCGGGCGCGACGCTGGTGTCCACCAGGGTCTTCCACCAGTTGCTCGGCAGAATGTTGATGATGAAGGCGTCGAAGAACGGGCCGCTGGCCACGGTCTCACCGAGCGCAGTGATGTACGGTCCGAGTCCGTCGAGCGCTCCCGCGATGTTGTCCTTGTTCTGCTGGAGAACCTCGGCGACCGAATTCAGCTTCTCGAGGGTCGGCCCCATCTGGGCCTCGTTCTCCTGCACCAGCGCTGACAGTTGACGTGAGACTGCGCCGGTGTTGACGATCAGTTCGCTGATCGCGTCACGCCGCAAGCTCAGTTCGGCAAACAACTTGTTGCCGTCGACCAGCAACGAATCGATCTGACCGCTTCTGTCGGAAAGGATCTTGGTGACATCTTCGGCGCGCGAGAGCAATTGGAGCAGGCTCTCGTCGCGTGAGTTGATGCTCTGCGAAAGCCGCGTCATTCCGTCCAATGCGGTGCGAAGTTCTGGCGGAGTATCGGCCAGGGTGTCCGAGATCGCGTTGAGCGAATCGTTGATCTGTTCCGTGTCGAGTTCGGACACCGTTGTCCCGAGGTCACCCAGAGCGTCGTTGAGCGAGTACGGGGAGTTGGTGCGCTCGATAGGAATCGGCGTGTCCGTCCGCAGCAGTCCGGATCCTTCCGGCCGCACCGCTAAAGACTTTCGGCCGAGAACCGTGTTGGTCTTGATATCGGCCGCTGTCTGCTCGCCCAGGGCGACGCCGTCCTGAACGGTGAAGGTGACCAGTACCTTCTGGTCGTCGAGTTCGACGTCGCTGACCTTGCCGACATTCACGCCGGCCATGGTCACGTTGTCGCCGGCGACCAAGCCGCCGGCATCTTGGAAGTACGCCGAGTAGCGAATGCCGCCGTTGATGAATTGGAGTTGATCGTATTGAAGCGTGGCACCGACGGTTGCCACCGCCAGGACGAGACCTATGACACCGATCTGTACCGGATTACGTTCACGGGTAGGGGTCATGAGACTTTTGCGCACCTTCCCGTGTCCTGGACTGCCGTGGGCAAGATGATCGTCGTTCCGTCAGGTCCGGAGAACTTGAAAGTGTTGGCGCACAGATAGAACTGGAAGAACGCTCCGTACGTGCCCACTCGGATCAGCTTCCGGTAGTCGGACGGCAGACGATCGAGAGCGGTGTTGATGTCGTCCTTGCCCAGGTCCAGCTGCGTCATCGTTCGGTTGGTCTCCCCGATCAGCGTCTGGATGTCCGGACGTGTCGCCTGCAGCAACGACGCGAGATCTCCCGTGGCACCGGCGATCTCGGTGATCGAATTACCGATCGGGCCACTGTCCTTCGCCAATCCACTGACCAACTGCTGGAGCTGATCGATCGTGGTGGAGAACTGATCGCCCTTGTCGTTGATGGTGCCGAGTACATCGTTGAGATTGGTGATGACGTCCCCGATCAGCTGGTCTCGGTCCGCCAACGTGCTGGTGAACGAACTGGTGTTTCCCAGCAACGAAACCAGCGTTCCGCCCTGGCCCTGGAGTACCTGCAGCAGGGCCCCGGAGAGGTCGTTGACCTGCTGCGGGTCGAGCGAACGAAGCAGCGGCTTGAATCCGCCGAGCAGCAGATCCAGATCGAGAGCGGGCGACGTCTGATCGACCGGAATGGATCCTCCCGACGGAAGCGTCTCGGTGGAACCGGCGCCCTCGAGCAGTTCCATGTAGCGATCGCCCACCAGGTTCTCGTAGCGCACAGTCGCTTTGGTGCTCTTCATCAGCGAGTACTTGGTGTCGACGTCGAACTCGACCTCGGCCTGGTTGGAGTCACCGATGGACACTCCGGTGACCGACCCGACCGGAACACCGGCGATGCGGACCTTGTCGCCGGACTTGAGTCCCGAGACGTCCGAGAAGGTGGCGTGAAATCCGTTGCTGCTGCTGAAGCGCACCTGACTGAAGACGATCGCCAGTCCGGCGAAGATGACCGCCATGACGACGGTGAAAATCAGCAGCTTGACCGTGGTCGGTCTCATCACTTCCCGTCTTCCTGCTCGTAGGAGTCACCGAAGAGATACTGGAAAATGGTCGGCACGGTAACGCGCAGTTCGGTGTTGGGAACGAAGGGCACGTTGCCGGTGTTGGTGACTGCGAACGGTGCATGCCCGTCGACCTTCGGATCGAATTCGGGCAGACCATAACAATTGGGTCCGCCGGAGGCCGCGACCTTGGGGAGAGATTGCGGATTCTGGTACGCCTCGGCGCCGTACATGAAGCTCGCACTCAGCATCAGCGCCGCTTTGTCCCCGGTGCCTGCCAGTGGCTCGAACTTGATCCGGCCGTCGTTCAACCCGACGATGAAGCACGTCAGACCCGACGAGTACTTGTCGAGCAGGGTCGTCGTCGCGGTCAGAGTGTCGAGGGCGGTGGTCAGGTTCTGCTCGTTGTCGGTCAACAACGCGTTGCCGGTGTCCGCGAGGCCGGTGACGTTGAGCAACAGCAAGTCGAGGTTTGCCTGCTCGGCCACGATCGATCCGCTTGTCGCGGTGGCATTGTCGAGAATGCGCATCAGATCCGGTGCCACGTCGGCGTACAGATTGGTGACATCGGCGGCGCCGACCAAGTCTTCCTGGAGCTGCGGCAGAACCGGATTCATCTTCTTCAGATAGGTGTCACCGAGCTCGAGAACCTCACCCAGCGACTCGCCGCGCCCGTTGAGTGCGGTGGAGATCGCGCCGAGTGTGGCGTTGAGCTTTTCCGGTTCGATCTTCGCAAGTACGTCCGAAAGATGTTCGAAGACACTGTTGAACTCGACGGTGACGCTGTCCGAAGCGATGACAGCACCCTCCTGGATCGGCTGGGTCGACGGATCGTCGGGGATCACGATGTTGACGTACTTCGCACCGAACACCGTGGTGGTCTTGATCTCCACCCGGGCATTCGACGGAATCTTCGACATCTGGCCCGGGTCCATCGCCAACTTCAGGTTTGCCTGGTCCCCGTCGAGGGAGATCGATTCGACGCGGCCGACCTGCACTCCACGCAACTTCACCTTGGCATTGGGTTCCATGACGAGGCCGGCACGCGTGGACGTCACGGTGATGGGCGTGCTCTTGGTGAACCCACCCGAGAACATGGTGAGAGCAACGGCGACGATCGCCACGAGTCCGAGGACCAGGCCGGCTGCGGCCAACTTCTTGTGCCATCTGGGTACGGTCATCGCTTGCCCGCCTATCCCGACAGGTTGAAGTTGCCGGACCCGCCGTAGATGGCGAGTGAGATGAGCAGGGTGACCGTGACGACCGCGATCAACGAGGCGCGCACTGCGTTACCCACCGCGACACCGACGCCGACCGGGCCACCGGTTGCGTTGAATCCGTAGTAGGTGTGGATGAGCATGACGGCCAGCGCCATGACTATCGCCTGGGCGAACGACCACAGTATGTCCGTGGGTATCAGGAAGGTCGTGAAGTAGTGGTCGTACACGCCGCCGGACTGGTTGTAGAGGAACACCGTCGCAAAGCGGCTGGCGACGAACGACGCGATCACCGCCAGTGAGTACAGCGGGATGATCGCGATCATGCCGGCCATGACGCGGGTGCTGACCAGATACGGAATCGACGGGATCGCCATCGTCTCCAGCGCGTCGATCTCTTCGGAGACGCGCATCGCACCGAGCTGCGCGGTGGAGCCGGCGCCGATGGTCGCGGCGAGGCCGATTCCGGCGATGACCGGCGCTGCGATGCGAACGTTGATGAAGGCGGCGAAGAAGCCCGTCAGTGCTTCGACGCCGATGTTGCCCAGCGAGCTGTAGCCCTGAACGGCGATGGTGCCACCGGTGAACAGTGTCAGGAATCCGACGATCACGACGGTGCCACCGATGACGGCGAGCGCACCGGTGCCCATGCTGATCTCGGCGATCAGTCGCAGAGTTTCACGTGGATAGCGCATCAGCGCCTTGGGAGCGTGACCGAGAGCCTTCGCGAAGAACAGCGCTTGATCACCGATGCTGTCGATACTGCGAGAGATCGAACCGATCTGTCGACGTGTGCGCGGGAAGCGTCCCGCTGCGGCCAACGCCATCAGATCTCCTCCCGTCTGTCGTTTGTCGTTCTGTCCACTTCGATCTCTCCGACTGCCGTGGGCCTCATCCGGCCGTCAACTTGATACCGATGGTCGTGATGAGCACGTTGACGACGAAGAGCGCCATGAACGCGAACACGACGGTCTGGTTGACCGCGTCACCGACGCTCTTGGCGCCGCCTTTGACGTTGAGTCCGAGGTAGGCCGCAACCAGGCCGGCGATCATGCCGAACAGCCCTGCTTTGACCATGGAGAGCATGAGCTCACCGAATCCGGTGAGCAGTGTGATGCCGTTGACGAACGCGCCGGGGTTCACGTCCTGGATGAACACGGAGAAGACGAAACCGCCGAGGATGCCGATGGTGCAGACCAGTCCGTTGAGGAGCAGCGCCACACCTGTCGACGCGAGCACTCGGGGAACGACCAACCGGTGGATGGGATTGATCCCGAGCACCTTCATGGCGTCGATCTCTTCGCGGATGGTTCGGGCCGAAAGATCCGCGCAGATGGCGGTTGCGCCGGCGCCGGCGACGATCAGCACGGTGACGATGGGGCCGACCTGCGTGACGGTGCCGAGGGCAGCTCCGGCACCACTGAGGTCGGCTGCACCGATCTCGCGCAAGAGAATGTTGATGGTGAAGCTGACCAGCACAGTGAACGGGATTGCGACCAGCACCGTCGGCACCATCGAGACTCGGGCCACGAACCAGGCCTGATCGATGAACTCTTGCCGCTGGAAAGGGCGGGAGAAGACTGCCCTCAAGGTTTGGGCGGACATCTGAAAGAAGCCACCGACCGCTCGTAATGGCACCTCGACGAGGTCTACCATTCGCCCTCCTCGTCCTTGGTTGCCGCAGTACTGTCTGTTCTCATAGTCCAGCCCCCGACAGCTTGTGACTCAGGTCATATTAACTAGAACGTGTTCACCTGTCAAAAACAAGTGTCCAACTCTAAGGAGTAGCCTCACGGCGCCGATCCGAAACCGGAAGATCGGAGACATGGGAAGCATCCCTTTTCGATGCGATTTTCGCCGAAATATCCTGGAAATTAATACTTTTGAATGATCGGCGCCTTTCGGCGCCAGGTTCGAAATTCAGCCATGCGAGAGCCTTGACTGGGCACGCCGATCGAATATCGCATCGTTCACAGGAATGCAAAATTGGAACACAGTCCAGTTTTTTCGAGACCGTTGGTCTCGTTACAGAACGCAGGCAAACTGCCGCGCCCACCGACTCGTGAACACGCTATTTCTACCAGGAAGTGGACACGTAGACCGTCTGAGTGTGAACAACGGTTCTACGTGTCGCGCACCCGAGAATCAGACCCGTCGATCAGCCCAACACGCGCAGGGCCGCCGATGCCGAGAACATCTTTGCCGGGTCACGGTCAGCGAAGTAGTCACCCATCACCGCGGACAGCGTTTCCGGCGACCAAGAATCTCCCTCGGCGTCGAACCGCTGCTCGACGACGGGCGCCGCCATCAGCGCAACCATCGGTCCGTACACCACGAATACCTGACCGTTGACGGCGTCGGCCGCCGGTGACGCCAGGTACGAGACGAGCGATGCCACATGCTCGGGCGAGAGCGGATCGATGCCGTCGGCCGGCGCGTCACCGAACACACCTTCGGTCATCGACGTCCGTGCCCGCGGGCAGATCGCGTTGGCCCGAACGCCGTAGCGCGAGAGCCCACGTGCGGCCGACAACGTCAGCGCCGTGATTCCGGCTTTTGCAGCGCCGTAGTTGGGCTGCCCTTCCGGTCCGAGGAGACCCGCCTCCGAAGAAGTGTTGACGATGCGCCCGTACACCGGCGCCCCGGCTTCCTTGGATTTCGCCCGCCAGTAGGCAGCGGCGTTGCGGCACAGGAGGAAATGGCCGCGAAGATGAACTTCGAGTACCAGATCCCAGTCTTCGTCGGACATGTTGAACAGCATCCGGTCGCGTACGACGCCGGCATTGTTGACGACAATATCGACACTGCCGAACTGCCCCTGCGCTGCTTCCATCAGAGCGTCGGCGGTAGAACGCTCACCGACGTTGCCTGCCACGAATTCGACCTTGGCGCCGAGACCACGGATTTCCTCGAGCGTCGCTTCGACGGCCTCGTTCGGGGCCAGATCGTTGACGACCAACGACGCACCGGCCTTCGCCAGACCGATGGCCTCGAACTTTCCAAGCCCCGATCCGGCACCGGTCACGATGGCGACCTTGCCTTCGAGACTGGTTTCTGGGCTGTTCACAGCATTCATCGAAGCGCTCTCCCGGTTCTCTGCGGTCGTGTGTCGAGTTACCCGGCTCGATTGCCGTGACCCACGAGTTCGCAACTTTAGAACGTGTTCTTGTTTTGGGCAACCATCGTCACGGATGTTCGGTCAGTGCCGCACGCGGGCACTGAGCGATCGCGGAACGGACATCCTCCCAGCGATCCTCCGGTGGGCGCACAGAACTGATCACGAGCTCCTCGTTGTCGTCGAGGTCGAAAATATCGGGCGCGATCCCGACGCACACACCGTTTGCCTCGCAACGGTCCAGATCAACCCTGACCTCCATGGCGATTCCTCTTCTCTACTCACAACTGCTCACACGAACACGGATACGAAACGAGTGCCGCAGGGCTGTGCCGCACGCCGTTCCTGGCGATAACACTAGAACCTGTTTCAGTCGTGTGCAATGATTCGAAAAAGTACCGAGAACGGACGTCGAACGATCCGCCGGAGACGGCGAGAGCGTCCCTTGTCGCCGATGTACGCATCGATAGAACCTGTGTCAATCGAATGGTTGACGCTTTGATTCGTATCTCTATGGAGAGGTAACCATGCACATCACCTACACCCCTGAGCAGCAACAGCTCCAGGAGGAGTTGCGTGCCTACTTCGCACAACTGATGACTCCCGAGCGGCGTGAAGCACTCGCTGCCACGACGGGTGAGTACGGCGAAGGCAATGTGTACCGCGAAGTCGTCGCGCAGATGGGCCAGGACGGCTGGCTCACGCTGGGTTGGCCGAAAGAGTACGGCGGACAGGAACGCTCCGCGATGGACCAGCTGATCTTCACCGACGAAGCTGCCATTGCCGGTGCGCCCGTGCCGTTCCTGACGATCAATTCCGTAGCGCCGACAATCATGCATTTCGGGACGGACGAGCAGAAGGCCTTCTTCCTGCCCAAGATCTCCCGCGGTGAGCTCCACTTCGCGATCGGTTACTCCGAGCCCGAGGCCGGCACCGACCTGGCGTCTCTGCGCACGTCGGCCGTCCGTGACGGTGACGATTACGTCATCAACGGGCAGAAGATGTGGACGAGCCTGATCCAGTACGCCGACTACGTGTGGTTGGCGTGCCGCACCGATCCGGAAGCCAAGAAGCACAAGGGAATCAGCATGCTGATCGTCCCGACCACCGCAGAAGGCTTCTCCTACACCCCGGTTCACACCATGGCCGGCCCCGACACCAGCGCCACTTACTACCAGGACGTACGGGTCCCGGCGTCGTCGATAGTCGGCCAGGAACACGGCGGCTGGGCACTGATCACCAATCAGCTCAACCACGAGCGTGTTGCCCTCACCTCGGCCGGACCGATTCTGACCGCGCAGCGTGAGGTCCGCGAGTGGGCACAGAACACCAAGCTGCCCGACGGCCGACGCATGATCGACCAGGAATGGGTGCAGATCAATCTGGCTCGCGTGCATGCCAAGGCCGAGTACCTGAAGTTGATGAACTGGGAAATCGCCTCCGCAACCGATCACGCTCCCGGCCCCGAAGCTGCGTCGGCCAACAAGGTGTTCGGTACCGAATTCGCCACCGAGGCTTACCGCTTGCTGATGGAGATCCTCGGATCCTCCGCCACGATCAGGCAGAACTCCCCCGGCGCTCTTCTGCGCGGCCGCATCGAACGTATGCATCGTTCTTCGCTGATCCTGACGTTCGGCGGCGGTACCAACGAAGTGCAACGCGACATCATCGGAATGACAGCTCTGCGGCTTCCCGCATCGAAGCGATAAGGACCCACGATCATGGAATTCACCCTTACCGAGGCCCAGCAGGACCTGTCCGGCCTGACACGATCCGTAGTCACCGAACTGGTCACCAACGATCGCCTTCGTGAACTCGACGCCGCGGAAGACCGCTTCGACGCCATCTTGTGGAATGCGCTGGCTTCGGCCGGCGTCCTCGGTGCGGCCCTTCCGGAATCGGTGGGCGGCGACGGATTCGGTGTCCTCGAGCAGTGCAGCATCCTGGCCGAACTTGGCCGCGGCGTCGCAGCTGTTCCGTTCCTGACGTCCATCGTCGGGTCCGCCGCAGCGATAGCCGAATTCGGCTCGGACAAGCAGCGCGACGACTGGGCAAGCGCTGCCGCTGCCGGTGAGAAGATACTCACCGCGGCCCTCGCCGAGGAATACAACGACGACCCGGCGCACCCGATCACGCGTGCCGAGAAGACCGCCGAAGGTTGGCGCATCGACGGAGCCAAGATCACCGTCGACAGTGCACCGCTCGCAGATCTGTTCCTCGTCCCCGCCATCACCGAGGACGGCGTCGCGGTCTTCCTCGTCGAACCGTCGGACGCGGGCGTGAGCATTACCAGGCAATCGACCACAGATTTCTCGAGCGCGGGTCTCGTCGAATTCGATTCGGTGCAGATTCCGGCCGACCGTGTTCTCGGCTCGGTTGCCCAGGGATCGGACATCGCGGCGTGGATCGTCGAGCGAATTCAGCTCGGTTCGACCGCCTACCAGTACGGAGTGCTCGATCAAGCGTTGAAGCTGACCGCCGAATATGCCACCGAGCGTGTGCAGTTCGGTCGACCGATCGGTAGTTTCCAGGCCGTGGCCCAGCGCCTCGCAGACGGATACATCGACGTCAAGGGTGTTCGTCTGACTCTGTGGGCTGCCGCGTGGCGTCTGAGCGAAGGACTTCCTTCCGACGGCGCTGTACAGACGGCCAAGTTCTGGGCTGCAGATGCGGGACACCGTGTCGGGCACACTGCGGTTCACGTTCACGGCGGTGTCGGTCTGGACGAGGACCATCCGGTTCACCGCTACTTCCTCGCGGCCAAGCATCACGAGTTCCTGCTCGGCAACGCAACGGATCAGCTTCGCGCGCTCGGCAAGGTACTTGCCGCAGTCCCTGCCTGAGTGCGTCCCACCGAGTGGAAATCCATGACCTGGTCCGAGACGAATCGATGATGATGCAGCTATGAGTCAGAGCCCCACTGTTTCCGATCTACTCCTCGGAGTCAGCGAGATCGACGACCGCGGTATCCGTTTCGAGGACCAGGTCATCACCTGGCGCGAGCACGTTCAAGGCTCGTTCGATCGAGCAGCGCTGCTGGACACGCTGCTCGATCGAACGCGCCCCAGGCATTTCGGACTTCTGATGGAGAACGTCCCCGAGTTCTCGCTACTGCTCGGAGCGGCATCGTTCTCGGGTTCGGTCGCCGCCGGGCTGAACACGACCAGGCGCGGCCCGGCATTGGCGCGAGACATTGCGCTCTCCGACTGCCAGGTCATCTTCACCGAGAACAACCAGGCACATCTACTCGACGACGTCGATCTCGGCGACGTCCGGGTGATCAACGTGGATTCTCCGGCCTGGGCGGAATTGTTGGCGCCCTTCGCCGATACGCCGGCCTACGCGTCGACGGCGCAGCCCGACGATCTGTTGATGCTCATCTTCACTTCCGGAACCAGCGGTGATCCCAAAGCGGTTCGGTGCACGCACCACAAGTTGGCCTCTCCCGGGGTCATGCTTGCCGATCGTTTCGGGCTCGGCGCCGACGACGTCGTCTACATGGCGATGCCCATGTTCCATTCCAACGCGATGATGGCGGCGTGGACGGTCGCGCTGCACGCTCGTGCGGGAATTGCCATGCGACGCAAGTTCTCCGCTTCGGGTTTTCTACCCGACGTTCGCAAGTACGGAATCACGTACTCCAACTACGTCGGAAAGCCGTTGTCCTTCATCGCTTCCACCCCCGAGGTGCCGAACGAGCGGGACAACACCTTGAAGATCATGTACGGCAACGAGGGTTCGGCGCCCGCCGTCGCCACCTTCGTCCGGCGCTTCGACGCTCGCGTCATCGACGGGTTCGGTTCCACCGAGGGCGGCATTTCGATCTCCGCGGCACCGGTTCCCCGGCCAGGCGCCCTCGGACTGCTCCCGGACGGCGTCAAGATCCTCGATCCCGAGACCGGAGCGCCATGCCCGCCTGCAGTCTTCGATGCCGACGGCCGGATCACCAATGCCGACGAGGCAACTGGTGAACTGGTCAATGTCACCGGCCCAGGCACGTTCGCCGGGTACTACAAGAATCCGGAAGCCGACGCCGAGCGAATGCGCAACGGCCAGTACTGGAGTGGCGATCTGGCGTACACCGACGTCGACGGTTACGTCTACTTCGCGGGACGCAGTTCCGGTTGGCTGCGAGTGGACGGCGAGAACATCGGTGCCGCACCCATCGAACGCTCCCTGGTCGGTTACCCGGGCTTCGCGCAGGTGTCCGTGTACGCAGTCCCCGACAGCGACGTCGGCGACCGCGTCATGGCGTCGGTGATTCCGGTCGGCGATGTCGACAACTTCGATCCGGTAGCCGTCGCCGAATACATCGATTCCCGGCCGGAACTCGGGCCGAAGCAGAAGCCGACCTTGATCCGAGTGTGCAGTGAGTTCCCGAGAACGGCGACGTTCAAGGTGGTCACTCGAACGCAGAGCGCCGAACGCTGGAACACCTCCGATCCGGTGTGGATCCGACGGCGTGGAGAATCCGACTTCCAATTACTCACTCCCGAAATGGCACTCGGACTCGAGAAGACGCGAGAGCCCGTCTAGCCCGAATTCTCAGTAGTGCTGAGCAAGCGGTTTGTGCGCCGACACCGTCTTGTAGAACTCGGTGAGCCGAAGCTGTGACGCCGCTGCCTCGTCGATCACCACTGTCGCGTGTGGATGCAGTTGGAGGACCGATGCCGGGCACACCGCGGCCAGCGGCCCCTCGACGGCAGCGGCAATCGCAGCGGCCTTGTGCTCGCCGGTCGCGATCATCACCAGATGCTTTGCTTCGCAGATAGTTCCGAGGCCCTGGGTGATCACATGCCGTGGTACGTCGCCCGGACTCTCGAAGAACCGGGCGTTGTCGGTTCGAGTCTGTTCCGTCAGCGTCTTGACCCTGGTCCTCGAATTCAGTGAGGACGTCGGTTCGTTGAAACCGATATGACCGTTGCCGCCGATGCCCAGAAGTTGAACGTCCACCGGACCATTCGACGCAATCGCCCGGTCGTAGGCCGCCGCGGCGGCAAATGGATCCGGCGCGGTTCCGTCGGGGCTGAATACCCTTGCCGCGTCCAGGTCCAGGTGATTCACCAGCTCGGTGCGGATCACCTGGGCATACGACTCCGGATGGCCTTCCGGCAGGCCGACGTATTCGTCCAACAGGAACGCCTGCACGCCGGCAAAACTCAACCCTTCCTCGCGGTGACGGCGCGCGAGTTCGCGGTACACCGAGAGCGGTGAAGATCCTGTCGCCAGGCCCAAAGTCCGTGCACCTGAATGCACCGCGTGTTCGAAGATGTCGGCAACAACGGTGCCGGCCGCCTCCGCACTGTCGACAATGACAATTTCCATCGGTTGATTCCTCAGCTTTCGGTGTAGTTCATGAGCCAGTTCCCAGCGGCCATGACGGCGCGGGTTTCGAGTTCTGGACCGGTGACGATCAGATCGGCCCGGCAACCCGGCACGAGATCGCCGACTATTCCGGCCAGCCCCATCAGCGCAGCAGGCGTTGCCGTCGCTGCGATGACAGCCGAAAGCAGATCGACGCCCGCGTGATTGACGGCTCTGCGGACAATGTCCATCAACCGACTCGTCCCGCCGGCAATGGCCGTGTCCCCCTGGCCGGCCAGCCGCGCCACGCCACCGACCACGTCGACGTCGAGAGGTCCGAGTGGGTAGCGCCCGTCGGGCATTCCCGCCGCAGCCATCGCGTCGGAGACCAACGCGATCTGATGCGGACCGACCAGATCGAACACCGTCGCCACCGTCTCGTCGGCGAGATGTACTCCGTCCCCGATCAACTCGACCACCATCTGTCCTTTCGCGGCCGCGGCAAGACACGCCGCCACTGCGCCGGGAGCGCGATGATGCATCGGAGCCATACCGTTGAACAGGTGAGTGGCACTGAGCGGTGCATGCGCCGAGTGTGCGATCGAACGTGTCGCAATCGGGTTGGACGCATCGGTGTGTCCGATACTCACGACGGCCCGGTGACGCTCCAGCAATGAGGCAAGTTCGCCGAAGTGTGCTGTCTCCGGAGCGATCGTCATCGAGCGGATGTGCCCGCGGCCGGCTTCGAGCAGCGACTCGAGCAGAGCCGGGTCGCCGTCGAGAATGCTGTCGGGATCCTGGGCGCCACAACGGAGTACCGACAGGAATGGACCTTCCAGGTGAATTCCGGCCAGCGTGCCCTCGTCCACCAGTCCTGCCAGGAGCTCGATGCGACTGCGCAGGATCTGCGGCGGCGCGGAGACGAGCGAGCCGATCACCGAGGTCGTGCCGTTCGTCCGGTGGTGATCGGCAGCCACGGTGGATCCGAACTCGTCTGCCTCGGGGAAACCGAATCCGCCGGCGCCGTGGCAGTGAACGTCCACCAACCCCGGGATGATCGTTGTCCCCGCAGCTGCCCGTTCGGGTAACGGGTCGGTTCGCTGCGACGCGGGCCCGGCCCACACCACACGATCACCGGAAATCTCGACGACACCGTCCGGAAGCAGTTGCCCACCGGTCACCAGTTGTCCACGAAGAATTTGTCTACGATGCATCACGACATCACCTGCGGTACAACGGGAACTTCGGTATCCGCGATCGACAACTCACGGAGCACGGCGTCCGCGAGCACGTAGTGCCCTTGTTCGTTCGGATGGAATGCGTCAGCCAGGAGAGCCGGCGGTGGGCCCTCGGGAGAATGGGCCGTCCACTGCGCGTAGTGGTCGACGAACACCACGCGCGTCGAGGCGGCAACCTGCCGCACGACCTCGACGTACTGAACCAATCCCGCTCTGGTGGGCGCATTCTCGACGTCGATCGGTGGCGGCGTCTGCAGGATCGGCACCGCACCGATCGCTCGTGTCCGGAAGATCGTGTCCAAGAGGTCGTCTCGAAACCGCTCCAGTCCTTCTTCGCCATCCAATGCGTCATTCGTACCGAGCATGATCAACACCACCGAGGGTTCGAACACCTCGATGCGGTGTGCGAAACCCGCACGCACATCGGAGGATCGATTGCCGCTCACCCCGGTGTTGACAAGGACGTGGTTGAACAAGGAAAGCTCACCACGGATGCGCTCGGCGCAGTGTTCGACGTAACTTCGATGACCGTCGGTGTGCGTCAATCCCTGAGTGATGCTGTCGCCGGTGAAGACCCACCGTATCGGCGTCGAGGAGTCTACGAGCAAAGTCTCCAGTCGAATCCGTTCAGCAGTCCTGGACTTCAAACCCTTCGACGTCGGGGTCACACCCTCTGCCTTCCGGCGCCCGATACTGCGGCTGCAAATTTCGACGTGATGAACGCCGGATCCGTGATTGCGGTTCCGACAACCACCGAGTCTGCACCCAGGGCGATGGCGCGTGCCGCATCCTCCGGGCTGTGGTACCGCCCCTCGGCGATGAGGACTGCATCTGGAAGTGCCTGCCGCAGTTCCGAGATCAGCTCCAGGTCCGGGCCGGCCAGCCGTCGGCTGTTCTCGGTATATCCCGCCAGTGTGCTGGAGATGACGTCGGCGCCCGCCGCGGCGGCAGCGATGCCGTCCTCGAGTGTTCCACAGTCGGCCATGACGAGGCCGCCGCGATCATGGACCGCGTCGACGGTGTCGGCAAAGGTCAGCCCGTCCGGACGAGGCCGCAGCGTGGCGTCGGCAGCCACGATCTGCGCACCCGAATCCACGACTTCGAGGGCTGATTCCCTTGTCGGCGTGATGAACACGCCTTCCGAGCCGATCTTCGTCAAACCGATCACCGGTACCTTCACTGCCGACACGACTGCGGCGACATCCGGGGTTCCGCCCACACCGCCGCAGCGGATCGCCACTGCTCCGCCGTCGACCGCGGCGCGGGCCATCCTCTCGATGGTGCCGGTGTCGCGCAGGGCATGGCCGTGTCCGGCCTGACAGGACACGATCAGCTTCCCGCTGATGATCGTGAGCAATTCTTCGACAGTCACGGTGTTACCTCGATTCGTGTTGCGGCGGCCAGGAGCGCAGCGCCGACGAGCGGCGCGTCGGTGCCCAAACGGGCAGGAAGAATGGCGGTTTCGGCAATGGGGCCCATCGCTTCCACCCGGAAAGCGGACGTCAGCGGAGACAGGAGGTCGGTTCCGATCTGGGCTGCGCCGCCGCCGATGACGATCACCTCGGGATCGAATGCAGTGGCGATGCCGGCCAGGACGCGGCCCAGCAGAGTACCTGCGTCGGAGACCACGGCACGGGCGATCGGATCGCCCGAGTGCATGAGCGCCACCACTGCCTGTAACGGTTGAGTGGGCACACCCGCCCGCGCTGCGTACTCGGCTGCCATCGCCGGGCCAGACGCGACTGCCTCGAGGTGATCGGTTCTGCCGCAACCGCAACCTATCGCCCCGGAGACCGGAACCAACAGATGCGCGAGTTCGCCGGCTGTTCCGTGGGCACCGTGGTACAGCTGACCGCCCACGGTCAACGCGCCACCGATTCCGGTACCGATCGAGACGAACAGTGCAGAGGTTCGACCGCGTCCGGCGCCGATCATGTTCTCGCCGTGGGCCATCGCGCGCACGTCGTTGTCCACCGTCACCGGTAGGCCTGAGTGTGCCTCGAGTTCTCCGCGAACCTCGGCGCCACTCCATCCGGACAGAATGTCGGAGGCGAAGACGACGCGGCCACGCACCCGATCGATGATTCCCGGTGCACCGACTCCGATTCCGGCTACCGTGTGATTCGCCCTCAGACGGTCGATCAACGCGGTAGCGGTCCCGAGAACGGCTTCCCTACCCGCCGTCGGTGTTGCCGCACGAACGGTGTCGATCACGTCTCCGTCGGACGTCACGACCGCGGCAGCCACTTTGGTGCCGCCGATGTCGATACCGATCCATCGCTTCTGCCCAGATGTCATGTCAGAGGAGCCCGGCCTGTTCCAGAACGACCTTGATCGTTGCGGTCTCGGACTCGTCGAGCGAGAGCATCGGCGCGCACATCGTGTTGCCGGTGATGACGCCGCGCAGGGCCAGAGCCGTCTTGAACGCGCCAAGACCCGCGGCACCGGCACTGACGCGACCCGGTGTCGGCGCCTCGACGATGGAGAACAGATCGGTGAGTCGATCCTGCTCGGCCTTCGCTGCGGCCCAGTCTCCTGCCTGCGCAGCGCGCCACAGTCGTACGTAGCCGTGCGGGTCCACGTTGGCCAGGCCGGGCACTGCGCCCGAAGCACCCATCAGCAGGCATCCGTCGACGACTACCTCGTGCCCGGTGAAGACGGCGAAGTTTTCGAGCCCGGCCGACTGACGGAGCAACATACGGAAACTGACGTCGTCGCCGCTCGAATCCTTCACGCCGGCGATGACTCCCTCGCGACCGAGCTCGACCAGCATTGCCGGGCTGAGCTTGCTGTGGACACGAACCGGGACGTCGTAGGCGAACAACGGAAGATCCACTGCGGCGTGGATGGAGCGGAAATGCGTTGCCGTCTCGGCTGCATCGGTGATCGCGTAGAACGGCGCCGTCGCGACGATGGCATCCGCGCCCGCTTCACGCGCCTGCTCGGCAACGGCGATGACCCGGTTGGTGGTCATGTCGTTCACTCCGACGAGGACCGGTACCTGGCCGCCGACGTGACCGATGGCCGTCTGCACCACCTGGGCGCGCTGAGCGTCGGTGAGGTAACCGACCTCACCCGAGGAACCGAGGACGAACAAGCCGTCGACTCCGGCTTCGATCTGCAGTGAGAGCAGGCGTTCGAGCGACGTGGTGTCGACCTCGCCCTCGAGCGTCAGTGGTGTGACGATCGGCGGGACGATTCCGCTGAAGGTGGTGGTTTCCGTGCTCATGGGGTCTCCATATGTTGGTTGTCGGATTGAGTTGTGGGTGCGGCTGTCAGAGAGAAACGGAGACCGGCTGACCGCTCGACGCGGACAGATAGACAGCATCGATCACGCGCATCGACGCTCGGGCGTCTGCCACGGTGTAGTCGGGTTCGGTCCGTGTGGGAAGTCGATCGAGCACGTGAGAGAGAAAGCTCGACACCGCGTTGTCGGAACCGAAGCCGCCGATGGGTAGTGCGGTCACGTCTCCCGAGGCGACGAAGTGGGTCACGGCAGGTTTGTCGTCGTCGGAACTCGCGTATCCGTGGGAGCCGAGGACCCGAACCGTCGCGGTATTCGCGCCGAAACCCGGTGCTGCGGGGATTCTTCCGACGGTCACCGTCGCGGTGACTCCGTTTTCCAGGGCGAGCGAGATCAACGCCGTGTCTTCGACGCCGAACTGCTGGTGGGCCCCGCCGTACAGTGTGCTCGTCTCGGCGTACACCTCGGTGACGTCCAGGCCGGTGAGGTATCTGAGGTAGTCGGCGGCGTAACCGGCGAAGTTCACTACTTCTCCCCCGCCGGAAAGCGCGGGATCCACCACCAGTTCGGGACGCTCGACGGACGTCGCGAAATGTGTTCCGCTTGCGAGGAACTCGATGTCCACGTGGCGCGGCAGTCCGAGATTTCCGGCGTCGATCCAGCGGCGCAGTCGCCGGAGCGCAGGTGAATGAGTGCGGTTCACCACCGTACAGATTCGCCCGTTCGACCGTGCCGCTTCCTCGACCGCCGCGGCCTCCGACTCGTCGATACCCACCGGCTTGTCCACCAGGACGTCGAGTCCCGCGTTCAGTGCGGAAATCGCAAGCCGTGCATGCCTGGTCGGCTCACTGCAGATGATCGCCAGGTCTATCCGTTCGGGGTCGAGCAGCTCGCCGAGTTCGTCGATCCACTCGATGTCTGCGGCCTTTGCCATCGCGATTCCGTCCTCACGAATCCAATCGGGGACCGAGGATTCGTCGGAGGCCCCGACCAGGCTCACTCGAGGATCGGAACGCAACAGGTCTGCATAGGAGCCGGCATGCCTGACGCCGCTGACAAATCCGACGCGGATCGAAGCGGTGCCGGTCATTGGTGTTCTCCGATCGAGATCGCGCGGCCGGTGTCGAGTGATTGCTGTGCAGCGATGGCCGTAGCGAGAGCTGCACGCACCTGCCAGTTCTCGACTATCGGGGTCGCTGAACCGTCGAGAGTGGCGATCCAGTGGCGCATCTGATGCGACATCGCGTCCTCGATCGACGACGGCGGCGCGTTGGTCGTGTCCGTCATCAGTCCCGGGTCGTCGCCGGTGTCGTGCGCGAGCGTGCCGGAAGTCCCCGACACCACGATCCGGCGTACCATCTTTCCCGATTGTGGTAGCGCGTAGGCCAATTCGATGAGAGCCAGCGATCCGTCCTCGAAGCGAACGGTCAGATGGAAGCTGTCGTGCACGGGCATTCCCGCCGCGAAGGTGGGGAAACTACGAGCGAACACACGGGTCGGACGACGACCGATCAGCCACGTCACCAGATCGAGTGCGTGGGTTCCGTTGTGAACGGGGTGACCACCCGAACGTTCCTTGTCGTGTTGCCAGCCTCGCCAGCCCCCTGGCCAGACATGGCCGGTGTACCAACTGAGATGGATCAACCGGGGGTCGCCGATGGCACCTTGTGCAACCGAGTTTCCGATCGAGGTGATCGACGGCTGGAATCGTACGGTCTGTCCGACCATCAGTGAGGTGCCGCCACCTTCGGTGGCCTCGACCATGGCGTCGAAGTCCGCGACTGTCAGCGCGGCCGGCTTCTCCACGTGCACATGCTTTCCCGCGCGGCCCGCGGCTATCGTCACGGGTGCGTGGTCGGGAGTGGCCCCGACGACGTTGACCGCCTGCACGCTCGGGTCGGCGAGAATCTTCGCCAGATCGGTACTGGCCTTCGCGCCCGGCGCCAACGCCGCAACCGATGCGGCCCGGTCCAAGTCACTGCCGAATACGTAGGCGACTTCGACCGACGGGATGCGCGCCAAGGCGCTGACGTGGTCCCGCGCGATTCCGCCGCTACCGATGACGGCTACACGCACCGTCACTTGGCACTTCCCGAGAGCGCTGCCGGTTCGCCGCCACCGAGTCGCACCTGTTCGGCGACGACGAGTGCGCGTTCACGTGCGTACGTCAACGGCGAGTCGGGATCAGCCTTGCCGTCGAGAACTGCTGCCATCTCGTCGATTTCGTGACGAATCGCAGCCTGCATCCACAGCGAGGATCCTCCGTTGCCCGAGTTGTACTTCTGCGTCCTGCTCGCAGCGTCGATCAACGATTGGTTCTCGGCGTCGACGTCGAAGATCGGCCACGACTCTACGACCTGTCCCCCGCGCAGTCGGCTGACCCGGCCGGTGTGGAAGTCCGCGTGGACCGAACCTTCGGTGGCATCGACGGTCAGCTGCCACGACGAAGTGTGTGACCGCGTCGAAATGGTGTGTCTGCCGATCGCGCCGCCGGCGAACGACACCACTGTGTTGCGGAAGCCGTCGTCCGCGGTGGCGATGCTCGACACGGCAGTCACCTCGCCGCCGAGCCAGCACATCAGGTCCAGTTCGTGAATCTCGTGAGTCAGTTCTCCACCCGTTCGGCTCTTGTCGAGCTTCCACCACTGTGGATCTGCGCCGTCGGTGTCGATCCAGCGTGAGCGAGACGTTTCGATCGCAGCGACCTCGCCGAGCTCCCCCGACGCCAGCAGGTCCGCCAGACGTCGTACACCCGGCATCATCCGCATGATGTGCCCGACCATCAACGGCGAACCGCTCGCGTCGGCGCTCGCGATCATGTTCTGCGCATCGACCAGTTCGACGGCGAGTGGCTTCTCGACAAAAACTGCCTTGCCGTGTTCGAGCGCCGCGATGGCAGGTTCGGCGTGCGCGTGATTGGGCGTCGCGACGACAACGAGGGCCAACTCCGGGTGAGCGGCCACCGCGTCGTGATCGTCTGTCGGGGTTGCCGAGAACTCTGCGGCGACGTCCTTGGCCCGCTCGAAGTCACGGTCGCACAGCATCGTCAGTTCGAAACGTGGATGGGCAGCCAGCTCGCGAGCGAGGGAACTACCGAAGAATCCGCAACCGACCACACCGACTTTGTATCGGGTCATGAAGTCTCCAAAGATTGGATGAGGGATGTCCTATGTTATACGGCCAGCCTCATCGCTCGTCAATTCGACGCCGGTAACACAGTCTTCATCTATGCAGGTGAGTGCACTATTTTTGGCTCGAATCCGGCAAAACGTCGAAGTTCGGCGCCGCCAGTTCCGAAGATTCTCTAGACGCTTTCTGATCCACAATGTAAGTTACGCAACATCGGACGTCGAACATAGGACATCCCCTATCCACTCCCTTGATGTCCCGCTCCCCGCCTTGGAGGCCGCCTTGAAGAACGAACGACCGCTGAGCTCCGCGTTCACCCGCCGAGACCTGTTCCGGTACACCGGGCTACTGGGAGCTGCAGCAGGTATCACCGCGACTCTCGCGGCCTGTGGCGGCGGGCCGTCGTCGACCTCGGTTGTCGGCGGTTCCGCGAGCACCGGCGATCTGACCACCGCCATCGGATACGGCAACGACCAGAGCTTCGACCCGATGCAGACTGCATCCGGTTTCCTCATGGCAGCGGTCAACCACGTCTACGAGGGACTGCTCGAAAACGATCCAGGCACCGGTGAGACGTATGCGGCGCTCGCACAGGCCGTCCCGACCGACGCCACTGCCTCGAGCTGGACCATGAAAATCCGCGAGGGAGCAACCTGGCACGACGGCACTCCGGTCACCTCGGACGACGTCGTCTTCACCTTCGATCGCATCCTCGATCCACAGCAGAACGTACTGATCCGCTCCTTCTTCTCCTCCTGGCTGCAGTCCGTCACCAAGGTCGACGACCAAACGGTGACCCTGAACTTCAACTACCCGTTCAGCGCTGCCGCACAGCGTCTCTCGATCGCCAAGATCATGCCCAAGCACGTCTTCGACGGCCACTGGGACGAGGCCAAGTCCGGAGCGCTGGTCGTCGGTTCCGGTCCGTACAAGCTCAAGAGCCACACCCCCAAGAGCAATACAGCTTTCGAGGCCTTCGAGGCGTACAACGGGCCGCGTCCGGCCAACTTCGCGACCATGAACTGGCTCTCCATCGTCGACACCTCCTCACGCATCGCGCGCGTCTCGGGCAACAATGCCGGTGCACAACTCGCCGACAACATCCCCGTCGCCAACGTCCCCACTCTGACCTCCGGTGGGCGCACCGTCGAGGGCAACCCGGGCATGAACCTCATGTACCTGCTCTTCGACACCACTCAGGCACCGTTCGACGACGTTCGTGTTCGCCAGGCGATGTTCTACGCGATCAACACCCCGAAGATGATCGAGATCGCCCTCGGCGGCAAGGCAGCACCGGCCACGAGCTACCTGTACGAGCGCAACCCCGACTACGCGCGAGCGTCCACCGTCTACTCGTACGATCCGGACAAGGCCCGCTCACTCCTCGCTGCCGCCGGCGTCAGTGGCCTCGACCTGACACTGCTCTCCACCAACGTCAGCTGGCTGGCCGACTGCTTGCCGACCATCAAAGAGTCTTGGGACGCAGTCGGATTCAACACGACGCTCGAACCGCAGGACACCAGCGCCATGGTGAGCAAGCTCAACAGCGGCCAGAAGTTCCAGATCGCCGCCGGTACGTCCAACCCGCAGGCATTCGGCAGCGACGTCGACCTTCTCGTCCGCTACACGTACAGCAAGGGCGGCTTGTGGACGAAGACCTACGCCAAGTGGGACGACACCCCCGAAGCGCAGAAGATCTACGCCACCATGGACGAAGCCACCCGCGAGACCGACCCGGCAAAGCGCAGCACCCTCGTGCAGTCGTACCTGAACCAGATCGCCGAAAATGCTGTCTACTACCCGGTTCTCCATCAGGAACTCCTGACTGCGTGGGATCCGAAGAAGATCGCCGACGTCACTCCGCTGCCGTACCCCGGCGTCAACCTGCTTCAGGCGAAGCCGGCCTGATACCCGCCCGCTCGGCCGTTTCCCACAACTGAGAGATCCCCCGATGGCAAGAGTCCTCCCCATGCTGATCAGGCGATTACTGATACTGATCCCCCTGATCCTCGGCATCATCGCGTTCGTCTTCATCGTGATGCAGTTCGCGCCCACCGATCCCGCAACCGCGGCGTTCAACGGTGGCAACCCGACTGCGGAACAGCTGCAGCAGTTCAAGGAAGAGAACGGACTGCTCGATCCGCTTCCGCTGCAATACGTTCACTTCGTGACCGATCTGGTCAGCGGCAACATGGGTGACAGTTTGATTTCCGGTACCCCGGTGTTGGATTCGATCTCCACCGCTCTGCCACTGACCATTCAGCTCACGGTTCTCGGACTGGTGATCGCCATCGTGCTCTCGCTGATCTTCGGCGTCACCAGCGCACTGTTCCGCGATCGTTGGCCGGATCAGGTCATCCGAGTGATCTCCCTCGGTGGTGTGGCGGCACCGTCATTCTGGTTGGCACTGCTGATGATTCAGTATCTGGCTGTTCAACTCGGATGGTTCCCCACCGGTGGCTACGTCAATCCGAGCGACTCCGTCAGCGACTGGCTCTGGTACATGGCGCTCCCGGCGCTGTCCCTGTCACTGCCCGTCGCAGCACAACTCACGCGCATCATCCGCACGTCGATGGTCGAGGAGTTGGACAAAGACTGCGTCCGGACCGCGATCGGCAGCGGCCTGCCCTATCACGTGGTGATCGGACGGAATGTGTTGCGTAACGCGCTGATCAACCCGCTCACCGTCCTGGGTCTACGAGTCGGTTATCTCCTCGGTGGCGCTGTGGTCATCGAGCAGATCTTCGGCCTGCCCGGCATGGGTCAGCTCATGATCAACGGCGTCACCAACGGTGACCCCGCAGTCGTTCAGGGTGTTGTCATCGTCATCGCGGTCGGCTTCGTCGTCGTCAACCTCGCCGTCGACATCCTCTACCTGCTCGTCAATCCACGACTTCGGAGCGCAGCATGATGAGAAGAAAACTCACCGAGGAGCTTTCGCGACCCGGCATCACCTTTTCTCGCTTCCCCCTCTCGGCCTGGCTGTCGATGGCGGTTCTCGCGATCATCGTGCTCGCCTGCCTCTTCGCGCCGCTGATCACGCAGTACACCCCGCTCGAACAGGCGGTGGGTACCGCGGGCCCCAGCGCCGAGCACTGGTTCGGTCAGGACAGTCTCGGTCGAGATCTGTTCAGCCGCTTGCTCTACGGCGGACGCTGGTCGCTGACCATCGGTCTCGGTTCCACCTTCCTCGCACTGTGCGCCGGCGCTCTCATCGGATCGGTGGCCGCAACGAGCCGAAAAGGCGTCGACGAGACCATCATGCGTGTGCTCGACGTGGTCATGGCGTTCCCGGGCATCGCGCTCGCTGCCGTACTCGTCGCAGCCTTCGGTGGTTCGATCCCGGTTCTGATCGTCACTATCGCGTTCCTCTACACACCGATGGTGGCTCGCGTCGTTCGCGCAAACGTTCTCGCTCAGTACGGCGAGGACTACGTCGCGGCCGAAAAGGTCATCGGCGCAAGAACTTCACACATCGTCGTCAAGCACGTCGTAGCCAACTGTGCTGCGCCCGTTCTCGTCTTCTGCACTGTCATGGTCGCCGACGCCATCGTGCTGGAAGCCAGCCTGTCGTTCATCGGCGCCGGTGTGCGTCCCCCGGACCCGTCGTGGGGATCGGTGATCGCGGACGGCAAGAACATGGTCCTCCTCGGTGGTTGGTGGGCAACGGTGTTCCCCGGCCTGCTCATTCTGCTGACGGTGCTCTCCCTCAACGTGCTCGCCGAGGGCCTGACGGACGCGATGGCCGATCCGAGTCTGAAGAAGACCAAGAAGACGCCCTCCGCGCTCCAAGCAGCGCAGACCGCTGCAGCGGAGGAGACCTCCAACGAGCTCATTCTGGAGGACGAAGCCGCATCGGTCACCGACACTCCGGAGTTGATAGACGACTTCGCCGATCCGAGCGTCGTGAAAGATGTTCTCGAGCCGGCCGCCGAGCCGACTCCTCTCGAAACGCACCTGAAGATCCTGGCGGAAACCGAGCGGTCCCGCTCCGATCGTCTTGTGTACGAGGGCGATGCCGCACCACTCCTCGAGGTCCGCAATCTCACGATCCGGTTCCCGGAACGCTACGGAGACACGACGATCGTCGACAACGTGAGCTTCACCGTCCGCCCGAACGAGACGATGGCGCTCGTCGGCGAGTCCGGTTGCGGAAAGTCGCTCACGTCGCTGGCGATCATGGGTCTGCTACCCAAGACGGCAGTGGTGACCGGCGAGATCCTGTTCGACGGAGTCAACGTCCTCGAGCTGAACAACCGGGAGCGAAACAAGCTACGCGGACACGACATGGCCATGATCTACCAGGATGCGCTGAGTTCACTGAACCCGGCGATGCTGATACGCGCGCAGTTCAAGCAGCTCACCAAGCGCGGCGGTACCCGCACAGCCGAGGAACTGCTCGAACTCGTCGGACTCGATCCGGTGCGCACTCTCGCCAGCTACCCACACGAGCTTTCCGGTGGTCAGCGCCAGCGCGTTCTGATCGCCATGTCGCTCACCCGCAGTCCACGGTTGATCGTCGCGGACGAGCCCACCACCGCTCTCGACGTCACCGTCCAGGCCCAGGTCGTGGACTTGCTCAACGACCTTCGGGAAAAGCTGGGGTTTGCCATGGTTTTCGTGAGCCACGATCTTGCACTCGTTGCTTCACTCGCTCACAAGATCACGGTGATGTACGCCGGTCAGGTCGTCGAGTCGGCGCCCACGAGTGATCTGCTCGTCGATCCCCGCCACGAATACACCCAGGGCCTTCTCGGGGCCGTTCTCTCGATCGAGGACGAAGCGCCGCGGCTGCATCAGATTCAGGGAACTGTTCCCTCGCCCGGAAACTTCGCGCCGGGTGACCGTTTCGCCGAGCGTTCCACTCGCCCGGACTCCGACCCCCTCCGAAAGCCGGAGATGGTCCGGGTCGACGGGACCGAGCATTGGTTCGCCAGCCAGTCCGCGACTCCCGTACGTACAGAATCGGAATTGGAGAGCGTGCGATGACTACAGCTGAAGCACCCATCCTGGAACTGAAGAACATTCACGTCGTCCACAAGACCCGTTCGGGATCACTGTTCAAACCGGGCACGGTTCACGCGGTCAACGATGTCAGTATCGACGTACGACGAGGGACGACGATCGGCATCGTGGGCGAGTCGGGTTGTGGCAAGTCCACTCTGGCCAAAGTCATGGTCGGACTGCAGAAGCCGACGTCGGGCGACGTGGTCTTTCGCGGCCGAAGCGCTCTGACCCGGTCGGCCGGCGTGCGCAAGGAGTTCGGCCGAGCGATCTCGATCGTCTTCCAGGATCCGGCTACCGCGCTCAATCCCCGAATGACGGTGGCCGACATCCTCACCGATCCACTCGACGTCCACGGCATCGGCAACCGCGCGAGCCGAACCGCCCGAGTTCGCGAGCTGGTCGGTTTGGTCGGACTCCCCCAATCTGCGCTCGAAGTCATCCCGAGCCAGATCTCCGGCGGTCAGCGGCAACGTGTCGCGATCGCGCGTGCACTCGCGCTCGAACCTGACGTCATCGTGGCCGACGAGCCGACGTCGGCGCTCGACGTCTCGGTGCGAGCGCAGATCCTGAATCTGCTCAGCGACATCAAGGCTCGGTTGGGGCTCGGCATGGTGTTCATCTCGCACGACATACAGACGGTGCGGTACGTCTCCGACACCATCGTCGTCATGAACGCCGGGCGGATCGTCGAGCAGGGAACGGCCCAGGAAGTATTCGACAGCCCGTCCGATGCGTACACGGCCAAACTGCTGGGTGCGGCGCCCAGCCTCCTGCAACGCACCGTTGACGTGGGTTGACCAATGGAGCGGATGACCGGACATAGGATGAAGGACGTTCGTATCAGAAAAGGGGAATCGATGTCTGTCCGGAGTGGCACACAGGGCGCTCGTTTCAGCGCGCAAAACCGCATGCGCGCACTTCAGACGGACATCATGAACTTGATCCTCGAACGCAGGCTCTCCCCCGGCGACCCGATGCCCACCGAGGCCGAACTGTCCGAGGAATTGGGTATCGGCCGAAACACGCTCCGGGAGGCGCTCAAGGTTCTGCAGGCCTTGGGCGTCGTCGAGATCCGTCACGGCTTCGGAATGTTCGTCGCCCCTAGCAACTTCGACGCTCTCGCCGACGGCCTGACCTTCCGTGGCCGGTTGTCCTTGCAGGGCACCGGGCACGAGGCGATGGAACTGGTCGACATTCGTCAGGCACTCGAGACCGGACTGATCGGTGCGGCGATGGCCGAGATGACGTCGGCCGACCACGCCGACCTCGACGAACTCGTCACCGGCATGGAGGTCCGTGCCGCTGCCGGGAAGAACTTCTCCGACATCGATGCGACCTTCCACTCCCGCCTGTACTCCCCTCTCGACAACCAGGTCCTCGGTCAGTTGATGGACGTCTTCTGGCAGGTGTACAGCGAGATACAGCAGGCCATCGGGCATTCGGATACGCCACTGATCGACATCGCGTCGAAGCACCGTGCGATTCTCGATGCGATCCGTACGGGTGATGCAGTCGAGGCGGCGCACACTCTCGATGTGCACTTCGGTGGCCTGCGCGAGCGGATCGCCAGTCTCCATGCGTCCGAAGCGCAGTAATTTCGAAACACGTGATTTTGCTCCGCTGGCTCACCATCGCGCCCGTTCTTCCGGCAAAATTACGGGTATGAAGAACCCGAACCTGACGCCTTCGCGCGTTCTCGCAGTTGTCCTCGCTGCCGCCCTGGTCATTTTCGTGATCGCACGCCGCCGCGACGACGGCGCCCTCAGCCGCGGAGAATGGTTGTCGGACACCGTCGGACCGGACGACCTCGCCGGCTGAAACGACGTGTGCCCTCGGCCGAAACTCGGCCGAGGGCACACGCACGTGTCATCTACTACTTCATCGAATCCAGTCGGGTTCGCGCGTCCTCGAACCCGGATACCAGCTCTGCCATGACCTCGGCGACCGGGCGGATCTCGTTCATCCGTCCCACGATCTGACCGACGGGCATTGCCACAACTTCCGGGTTCTCCGATGCAGCGATTCTCTGATGAGCGTCGCTGACCAGAAGGTTCTGCAGCGGCATCGGCAAGGGCGCCGGTGCTCCCGGGTTCGACCAGGCTTCCGTCCACTTGGTCTTGAGCAACCGAGCGGGCTTACCCGAGTAGATGCGCGAACGAACGGTGTCGGCCGACGTCGCGCCCAACAGTGCACGCTGAATAGCGGACGGGCCCTCGCCCGATGCACTGCCGAGTTTGTATTCGGACGTGGTGAGCCAGTACGAGCCCATCCACACTCCGGACGCACCGAGTGCAAGTGCGGCAGCCACCTGACGGCCGCTGCCGATACCCCCGGCAGCCAGCACAGCAGCTGAATCACCCAGTGCATCAACGATTTCCGGAACGAGAACCATCGACGCAATTTCGCCGGTGTGACCGCCTGCCTCGTAGCCCTGCGCGATCACGATGTCGACACCGTTCTCGACGTGACGACGCGCATGCTCGACGGCGCCGGCCAGCGCTGCTACCGGTACGCCCTTCTCGTGCGCCTGATCGATGACGTCCTTCGGCGGTGATCCCAGCGCATTCGCAATCAACGCAATCCGGTGTCCCAGAGCAACATCGACGTGTGACCGCGCCACCGAGTGAAGCCATCCCAGTACGCCGGTCGCATGCTCGACGTCGTCGGAAAGCGGCGGCACACCGAGCTCGTCGAGCGTGCGGTTGACGAAGGCGCGGTGCTCCTCCGGAATCAGCTTGTCGAGATCGACGGCGCCGCCCTCGGTCGGCACCTTGGCCGGCATGACGATGTCGACGCCGTACGGCTTACCGTCGGTGTTCTCGTCCATCCACGTCAGTGCGGCTTCGAGCTCTTCCGGGTCGTTGAACCGGACGCAACCGAGCACGCCCAGACCTCCCGCGCGGCTGATCGCGGCCGCGACGTGCTCGGAAGGAGTGAATCCGAAAATCGGGTATTCGATGCCGAACTTGTCGGCGAGATCCGAACGCATCAGGCTTCCACGCTTTCGTTTGCGGACGCCACAGGAGCGCCGTTTCCGTTGTGATCATCGGCCTCGCGCGATTCCGTTTCGGCCTTCGCCCAGCGGTAGTCGGGCTTGCCTGCCGGGTTGCGCTTGATCTGGTCCACGAACCACACGCTGCGCGGAACCTTGTATCCGGCAATCTCTTTGCGTGCTGCGGTGGCGATGTCGTGCAGCGTCGGCGACGTGCCTTCGCGTACCTGGACCACTGCGGCAACGCGCTGACCGAAGCGCTCGTCGGGGATACCGACCACCAGGACGTCGAAGATGTCCGGGTGCGCCTTCAAAGCGCCCTCGACCTCTTCCGGGTACACCTTCTCGCCGCCGCTGTTGATCGACACCGAACCGCGGCCGAGCATCGTGACCGTGCCGTCGGCTTCGACCTGCGCATAGTCGCCGGGGATCGAGTAGCGAACGCCGTTGATGGTGCGGAAGGTTTCGGCCGTCTTGACCTCGTCCTTGTAGTAGCCGAGCGGGATGTTGCCCTTGCGAGCGAGCATGCCGCGCTTGCCCGATCCGGGTTCGACCTCGTTGCCGTCGTCGTCGAGAACCGTTGTGGAGGCGTCGATCTTGACCGTCGGACCGCCAGTGTGCTTCTGGCCCTTGCTCAGCACGGCGAGTCCACCGAAGCCGGTCTCGGATGCTCCGATGGAGTCCGTCAGCAGGCGGTTGGGCAACAGTTCGAGGAACTGCTCCTGGATACTCGGCGAGAAGAGTGCAGCACTGCTGGCCATCACGTAGAGCGTCGAAAGATCGTACGGCTCACCGGTCTCCGGGTTTCCGGCGATGAGTGCGTCGAGCATCGGACGGCCCATCGCGTCACCCGTGATGAAGATCAGGTTGACCTTGTGCTTGTCGATGTTCTGCCACACCTCGTGGGCGTCGAATTCCGGGTGCATCAAACAGGTTCCGCCGCCGAAGAGGCTGTGGAATACCGCCGACTGCGAACCGCCGTGAATCATCGGGGGGATCGGGTAGCGGATCATGCTCGGGTTGGCGGCGCCGACCTTCGCCATCTCGTACTCGTCCTCGACCGGAACTCCGGTGACGAAGTTGATGCCTCCGCCGAGAACACGCCACCAGTCCTCGTGACGCCACATGACGCCCTTGGGACTTCCGGTGGTGCCGCCGGTGTAGAGCATGAAGATGTCGTCGTTGCTGCGCTCTTCGAAATCACGCTCACCCGAACTCTGCGCGAGTGCGTCCTCGTAGCCGATGCCGAAAGCACTGAAGTCCAGATCGGTGCCGTCCTCGACCACGATGACGGACTTGACCTTGGGAGTGTTCGGCAGGACGTTCGCGACCTTGTCCGAGTAGCGGCGCTCGTGAATGAGGGCAACCATGTCGGAGTTGTCGAAGATGTACTGCAACTCGTTCTCGACGTACCGGTAATTGATGTTGACCATCACGGCCCGGATCTTGAAAACCGCGACCATGGACTCGATCGCCTCGATGACGTTCCGGCAGTAGATGCCGACCTTGTCACCCGGCTGAACGCCATGTTCACGCAGGTAGTGACCGAGGCGGTTTGCTCGGTCCTCCAACTGTGCATAAGTCATCTCGCGGTTGTCCGAGACCAGCGCAACGCGGTCCGGAACGAGGTCGATTGCGTGCTCTACGAAGTCTGCGATGTTAAGGGCCACGAGTTCAAAGTAGAACGTGTTACCGTTTCTGGCAAGACCCAATTTGAGAGCCAGCTCACAGACCCGCCAGGAGCCATCAGTGTCCACTTCGACGACCGAAAAATCAGACATTTCGGAAACCGCGCCGCATTGCCTCGTGGAGAAGCGTGGCCACGTTCTCATCGTGACCATGAATCGCCCCGAGCGTAAGAACGCCATCACCGGCGAGATGATGGCGATCATGGTCGACGCCTGGGATCAGGTCGACAACGACCCCGAGATCCGTGTCGCCATCCTCACCGGTGCGGGCGGCGACTTCTGCGCCGGCGCCGACCTCAAGAACATGTCCGCCAAGCCGCCGGGAGATTCCTTCGCGGGCGGTGGCGTCGACATGTCCAAGATCGAAGGCCTCCTCAAGGGCCGTCGGTTGACCAAGCCGCTGATCGCCGCCGTCGAGGGTGCAGCCATCGCCGGCGGAACCGAAATCCTGCAGGGCACCGACATCCGCGTCGCGGGTGAGAGCGCCAAGTTCGGCGTCTCCGAAGCCAAGTGGGGGCTCTTCCCGCTCGGCGGTTCCGCAGTGCGTCTGGTGCGACAGATTCCGTACACGATCGCGGCGGACATCCTGCTCACCGGTCGTCACATCAAGGCTCCGGAGGCCAAGGAGATCGGGCTCATCGGCCACGTGGTCCCGGACGGCCAAGCCCTCGACAAGGCGCTGGAGCTCGCGGACCTGATCAGTGCCAACGGCCCCCTCGCCGTGCAGGCGATTCTCAAGACCATCCGCGACACCGAGGGCATGCACGAGGAAGAGGCCTTCCAGATCGACGCACAGCTGGGTATGAAGGTGTTCATGAGCGCCGACGCCAAGGAGGGCCCGCGGGCTTTCGGTGAGAAGCGGGCGCCCCAGTTCAAGGGTGTCTGACCCACCCCTGTCTGAGCCACCCCCGTCTGACCGACCCCCGCCTGAGCCCCCTTTCCTGTCCGCTCTCGGTCCCACCCACCCCCTTTTCGAGCGAACGTACCTTTCGGCGCCTTCAGTGCGCCGAAAGGCACTTTCGCTCAGCCGGTTTCGTCCAATTTCACCCATCTCGACCTCGCGAACACCTGCGGCCGGGGACGTGACTGCGCCAATCTGTAGTGCGCACGCAGGTCCTCGATCACGCGATCAGGGTCCGTTCGCAGTGCACTGGGCACCGTCGGCAACACGATGATTCCCGCATTCTGCATACGCGTCCGACGCTCCACCGTGCGCTTGTAGTCCGTCGGCGCGGCATGCCATTCCAAGGAGTCGATGTCCCACGCGAAGGCAACCGAATCGATCCATCCGTCCGGAATTGCGATGAAGTCCCCGTTGGCATCCCGGATCTCATGGTTGAACAACATTTCCGGCAGCCCGCTCCGCTGCCACAATTTTCGCGCGTGAACCTCCGGAACCGAGTGGACGTTCGCGTTCACTTCGCGCAACACGACCCGAGGTAGCGCGGAACCCCGACTGCTACCCGCTTCGAGTTCCTTCGCAAGTTCGCGCACCGAGACATCGCCGCGCTGAACAGCCTCAGCGATGAGTGCCCGTGTGGGATCGAGCGCCTTGTACCGCCTCGCAGCGTCGAGTAACGCTCGCGGCAGCGGAGCACAGCGCAGACCGTTCCGAATCTCCGGCTCGGGCAGTCGAACAGTGCGCTCCACCGTGACGAACCCAACCGATTGAACTCGACGGTCGATGGGGATGAGCACCTGCACATCCCCCGAGTGCGTTCGATATCCGTACTCCGACATGGCTGATCGCCCGGTCAGCAGGGAATCGTCACCGCTCAACATGAGCGCAGCGATCGAGCGTTGACGTGGCGTCGGTTGACCGTTTCTGAGCAGAATGACCCCCGGCAATATGCGCTGCCACGGTCCACCTACCCGACACCGGGTGTGCACTGCGGAGTTGGACACGCCCAATCGCGCCAACTCCGCCGTTCGGATCACTCCGCTTCGACTGACGCGGTAAATCGCGTCCAGATCATCGCCCCACGTTCCTCGCCGCATGGTTGCAGCATGACTCGAGCATCAGCGCGGGCCCCGGCGGCGAACTGGGGTTTCGGTGCGCCTGTGGATAACTTTGGGCGAGCGAAAGGTACGTTCAGCGCCTCAGATGCGCTGAACGTGCCGTTCGCTCGAAGAAAAAGGGGGGTACCGCTCGAAAATGGGGGGGGTGCCCCGCTCAACCACCCACCGCGGCCGCGAGCTCTCGCACATGGTCGGCGTCGCGGCAGGTCACCAGCAGCATCGTGACTCCGGCTTCCTCCCAACGCTTCACGTCCGCGCGCACCTCGTCGACGTTGCCGATGATCATGGTCTCGGTGACCATCTCGTCGGGGACGACGGCAGCAGCTTCGTCCTTGCGGCCCGACATGAAGAGGCGACCGATCTCGTCGACCTCCTTCTCGTAGCCCATCCGCTTGTAGACCTGCGCGTGAAAGTTCAACTCCGGGGCGCCCATTCCGCCCACGTAGAGGGCGGTCATCGGCTTGAGAGCAGCGATGGCAGCGGCGCGATCGTCAGTCACGATGACCTGGCACGTGGCGGCCACCTCGAAGTCTTCGCGACTGCGACGGGCCCCGGCGCGCGCGAACCCTTCGTCGAGCCACTTGTTGTACATCGGGGCCAGGCGCGGGGTGTAGTAGATCGCCAGCCAGCCGTCGGCGATTTCACCGGCGAGCGCGACGTTCTTCGGCCCTTCGGCGCCGAGCCAGATCGGGATGTCCGCACGCAGCGGGTGCGTAATGGGCTTGAGCGGCTTGCCAAGTCCCGAACTACCCGGTCCCGCATACGGCAGAGGGTAGTGGGGACCGGGACTGGTGACGGGCGCTTCACGGGCGAGGACCTGGCGCACGATCGAGACGTATTCGCGGGTGCGCGCGAGCGGCTTCTCGAACGGCTGGCCGTACCAACCTTCGACGACCTGCGGTCCGGATACGCCGAGCCCGAGGATCGTTCGCCCACCGTTGAGGTGATCGAGAGTGAGCGCGTGCATGGCACAGCTGGTCGGTGTTCGCGCCGAAATCTGTACGACGGAAGTACCGAGCCGAACCGTCTCGGTGCGCGATCCCCACCAGGCGAGCGGGGTGAAAGCGTCCGAGCCCCACGACTCCGCCGCGAAGACCGCGTCGAATCCCGCGCCTTCCGCGGCCTCGATCAGTTCCGGGGCGTTTGCCGGCGGCTGTGCGCCCCAGTATCCGAGTTGCAACCCAAGCTTCATCGCAGGCCTCCACATTGCCGGTGATCAGAAGTGACTCTTGCCACAATCTCTAGAACCTGTTCTACTCGATCTTGTGACCATCGGAAAGAGCGGGGTGGCCGACAAGCCCCTGAGCGCACCATTGAATCTCCATTTCGACTACACCAGATCGACGGGACCGACCATCGGCGCGTTCGTGACTGCCCTGCGTGATCGCAAGGTGATCGGCGCACGCGGGTCGAACGGTCGTGTCTTCGTGCCGCCACCGGAATTCGATCCGGACACGGCCGAACCACTGACCGACTTCGTCGGAGTCTCCGACGGCGGAACGGTCGTGAGTTGGACGTGGATGCCCGAACCCATCGAGGGTCAACCCCTGACGAAGCCTTTCGCGTGGGCCCTGATCAAGCTCGACGGCGCGGACACGTCCATGCTCCACGCAGTCGACGTCGACTCCCCCGACGACATCAGCACCGGCCTGCGGGTCCGTGCTCGCTGGGCGTCGGAGCGGATCGGGCAGATCAAGGACATCGAGTGCTTCGAACCAGGTGAGAGCGAAAATGGAATCGCGACAGTCGATTCCAGCGCCGATCCTGTCACCATGATCACGACGCCTGTCGACCTGCACTTCATGCATTCCGCTTCGGCCGAGGAGAGTTTCTACCTCCGCGGTCTCGCAGAAGGCAAGCTCATCGGTGGTCGCAGCGGACCCGAAGACAAGATCTACATCCCACCGCGCGGCGCGAATCCCACCAACGGGAAGCCGACGAGCGAGCAGATCGAACTGCCGGACAAGGGAATTGTCACCACCTTCTGCATCGTCAACGTCCCGTTCCTCGGGCAGCGAATCAAACCGCCCTACGTGGCCGCCTACGTGCTTCTCGACGGGGCCGACATTCCGTTCCTGCACTTGATTCTCGAATGTGATGCCGCGGACGTACGCATGGGCATGCGCGTCGAAGCCAAGTGGAAGCCTCGCGAAGAGTGGGGTTACACCCTCGAGAACATCGAATACTTCCGGCCGACAGGTGAACCCGACGCCGAGTACTCCACCTTCCAACACCACCTGTGAGGCTCCTGAAATGACTTCTGCAGACATCGCAGTCGTGGGCTTTGCTCAGGCACCCCACGTCCGCGAAACCAACGGCACCACCAACGGCGTCGAGATGCTCGTCCCGTGCTTCCAGCAGCTCTACAGCGATCTGGGAATCACCAAGTCAGACATCGGCTTCTGGTGCTCCGGATCTTCCGACTACCTGGCCGGACGAGCGTTCTCCTTCATCTCGGCCATCGACTCCATCGGAGCGGTCCCGCCGATCAACGAATCTCACGTCGAGATGGACGCCGCGTGGGCCTTCTACGAAGCGTGGATCAAGATCTTGACCGGTGAGGTCGAGACCGCGCTGGTGTACGGATTCGGCAAGTCCTCCGCCGGGCACCTGCGCAAGATCCTGTCCATGCAGCTCGATCCGTACCTCGTCACTCCGCTGTGGCCGGACTCCGTCTCGATCGCCGGACTTCAAGCCCGACTCGGACTCGACGCGGGTAAGTGGACACAAGAGGACATGGCGGAGGTTGCCGCTCGTAGCCGTCGTCACGCGCTGAGCAATCCGAAGGCTCAGCTCGCAGGTGAGGTCGACATCGAGGCCCTTCTCGCCAGCCCGTTCCTCGCGGATCCGTTGCGCGCACACGATTGTGCGCCCATCACCGACGGCGCGGCAGCAATCGTCCTGGCCTCGGGTAACCGCGCCCGCGATCTCTGCGAGCGGCCGGCGTGGATCACCGGACTCGAGCATCGCATCGACTCCCCCAACCTGGGTGCACGTGACCTGACCACCTCACCGTCTACTACGTCGGCAGCCAAGGCGGCAACGGGCGGCGAGGTCGGCAACATCGACGTCGCCGAACTGCACGCACCGTTCACTCACCAGGAATTGATCTTGAAGGAAGCGATCGGCCTGACCGACGCCACCACGATCAACCCGTCCGGCGGTCCGCTCAGCGGCAACCCACTGTTCGCCGGTGGTCTGGAACGAATCGGCCACGCCGCCAAGGCAATCTTTGACGGCCAGGCGAATCGCGCTCTGGCCCATGCAACAAGCGGCCCTGTGCTGCAGCAGAACCTGGTAGCAGTCTTGGAGGGACGGAACTGATGGCCGGAACGCCTCAACTCGCGGCCGTGCTCGGCACCGGCCAAACTCACTACGTCGCAAAGCGTCACGATGTCTCGATGGCGGGCTTGGTCCGTGAAGCCATCGACGCCGCGATGCTCGACGCCAACGTCGGCTGGGACGACATCGACGCCGTCGTCATCGGAAAGGCCCCCGATTTGTTCGAGGGTTCGATGATGCCCGAACTCGCCATGTCGGATGCTCTGGGCGCAAACGGAAAGCCGTTGCTGCGTGTTCACACTGCCGGATCGGTGGGCGGTTCGACGGCTATCGTCGCCTCCAGCCTGGTCAAATCCGGTGTCCACAAGCGGGTTCTGACGGTTTCCTGGGAGAAGCAGTCCGAGTCGAACGCCATGTGGGCGCTGTCCGTACCGGTTCCGTTCAACATGCCGGTCGGCGCCGGTGCCGGTGGATACTTCGCCCCGCACGTCCGTTCGTACATTCGTCGATCGGGCGCACCGGAGCACATCGGCTACCTCGTCGCGGTGAAGGATCGGCTCAACGGCAGCCTCAATCCGTATGCGCACTTGCGGCAGCCGGACATCACTCTCGAATCGGTACAGGCATCTCAGATGCTCTGGGATCCGATCCGATACGACGAGACCTGCCCGTCCTCGGACGGCGCGTGCGCTCTGGTGATCGGCAACGAGGAAGCGGCCGCACAGGTCGAGGCCGAGGGTCGTTCGGTCGCGTGGATCCACGCGACGGCCATGCGCACCGAGCCGACCTTCTATGCCGGACGCGATCAGGTCAATCCGCAGGCCGGCCGTGACGCTGCAGCAGCACTGTGGAAGTCAGCGGGAATCACCGATCCGCTGAACGAGATCGACTGCGCCGAAATCTATGTCCCGTTCTCGTGGTTCGAGCCGATGTGGCTCGAGAACCTCGGCTTCGCGGAGGAAGGCCAGGGCTGGAAGCTGACCGAGGCAGGTGAAACCGCGATCGGCGGCAAGCTCCCGGTCAATGCCTCGGGCGGTGTTCTCTCCTCCAACCCGATCGGCGCCTCGGGCATGATCCGATTTGCCGAGTCGGCGATGCAGGTCATGCACCGCGCCGGCGATCACCAGGTAGCCGATGCTCGCAAGGCGCTCGGCCATGCCTACGGCGGTGGCTCGCAGTACTTCTCGATGTGGGTCGTCGGCTCCGAACGTCCCACCACGTAAGCAGCAGCACACACGCCGATCAGGAAGAGGCCGAAGATGAAGTACACCGTCGGGGTTGCCATGAACCCCTTGGACCAGTTAGCCGGTATCGCCAAAACTGCCGAGGAATGCGGCTTTTCGTCGATCGCTCTCCCCGATTCACTGTTCTTCATGGAAACACAGGCGGCGGATTACCCGTACACCCCGGACGGGTCTCGGATGTGGAATGCCGAGACCCCTTGGGTCGATCCGCTCATCGCCGCGGCTGCAATGGGCGCGGTGACCGAGAAGATCGAGTTCTACACCCAGGTGCTCAAGCTGGGTAGCCGCAATCCCGTCCTGCTCGCGCGGCAGGTCGGTTCGGTGGCGGCATTGACGAACAACCGTTTCGGCTTCGGCGTCGGAATCGGTTGGGCTCCGGAAGAGTTCGAGTGGTGCGGCGCTCCGTACAAGCGTCGGGGCGCACGTGTGGACGAGATGATCGACGTCCTCAAACTGATCCTCGGCGGCGGCATGGTCGAGTATCACGGTGAGTTCTTCGATTTCGATCGCCTGCAGATGAGCCCGGCCCCCACCAAGCCGGTTCCGTTCTACGTCGGCGGCCACACCGAGGTCGCACTCAAGCGTGCTGCGCGAGTCGGCGACGGTTGGACCTCGGCGATGATCAAGTTCGACGACCTGGTGGGTGTGATCGCACGACTACGCGAACTGCGCGCCGAGTACGGCCGCGAGAACGAGCCGTTCGAAATCCAGACGGTGTGCATCGACCGTTTCGGCAAGGACGGTTACGCAGAGCTCGAAGATGCCGGCGTCACGGACATCATTACCGTGCCTTGGGTTTTCGACGGAATCGGATTCGATGCCCCACTGGAGGCAAAGCAGGATTCGATGCGCAAATTCGCCGAGCAGTACATCAACTGAGGAGCCGCGATGACCGACGAACACCCCGCCCGCGTCGCGGGTAACGCTTCGCGCGCCGCAGCGAGTGGCAAGAACAAGGAAGCCTGGCTGGACCTCTTCGCCGAGGACGGTTGGGTGGAAGATCCGGTCGGGCCTTCGGGCTTCGATCCCGAAGGCAAAGGCCATCACGGGCGCGAAGCGATCTCCAAGTTCTACGACATGACGATCGCGAACGCGGACAAGCTCGAATTTCTGATCGACGATTCCCTGGTGTGCGGCAACGAGAACGTCAACATCGGCAAGATCCGAACCACCATCGGCGGCTCGATCATCGACGCCGAGGGCGTGTTCGTCTACCGGGTGAACGACGACGGCAAGATCGCGTCGCTTCGAGCATTCTGGGAAGTGGACCGTGCAATGAAGACGGCACGCAAAGCCTGAGAACCCACAGTACGAGCGCGGCCCCGGTCATCGACCGGGGCCGCGCTCGTCGTATTCGAATCAGCCTGTCGTACTTGCACCGAGAAGCTCGAAATGGTTTCCTGGTTCCCAACGTCGCGTGTCGATGACGGACTGCGTCAGGCATGGAGGCGTCGTACCGCAAGGGGTCACTCATGACCATTTCGTTCAATCACACCATCATCGCCGCAAAAGACCGACAAGAGTCTGCGTGGTTCTTCACTCACATGTTCGGCCTTCCAGGCCCGGTCGAAGCCGGCTACTTTCTCGGCGTTGAACTCGAGCACGGCGTGACGTTGGACTTCGCACAGGTGGAAGAAGGCGCCGAGGTTGCGTCTCAGCACTATGCCTTCCTCGTCTCCGAGGATGACTTCGACGGCATCTACCAGCGGATACAGGCGCTGAAACTGGATCACTGGGCCGATCCGCGCCAGTCGAGTACCGGCTTCAACACCAACGACGGTGGGCGTGGGGTCTACTTCCTCGACCCGTCGGGACATTTCCTGGAAGCCATCACCAAACCGTACGGCGGCTGAATTGGAGATTGAACTACAAACGGCGGCGCCTACGGGAGATGAGGGATCCCGCAGACGCCGCCGCAGTTCCAGGTTGCCAACAAGTGGCTCCCCGGAACGTCTACTGTAGTTCTGCGTGTTCGAGAGTGCAGAGGCAACTCCCGAAAACCTACACAGAACCTACTCGCCGGTTACCAGGTCAGTATATGTCCGGATCAGTGTTTGACCGGGCAGCCCGATGTCTTGTAATCAACCTGAAACTCTTTGATGCCGTTGAGCCAGCCCGAGCGAAGGCGTCGGGGATCCCCGAGCCTGGTGATGTCGGGTAGGTGATCGGCGATCGCATTGAAGATCAGATCGATTTCCAGACGGGCCAAGTTGGCGCCGATGCAGTAGTGCGCACCGGTGCCGCCGAATCCGAGGTGCGGATTGGGGTCACGCATGATGTCGAACTTCGTCGGGTTCTCGAAGACGTCCTCGTCGAAGTTGGCCGACGCGTACATCATCACGACGCGATCGCCCTTCTTTATCTTCTGTCCGCCGAGTTCGGTGTCTTCGAGCGCGGTGCGCTGGAAGGAAGTCACCGGGGTCGCCCAACGAACGATCTCGTCGGCCGCCGTCTTGGGGCGTTCCTTCTTGTACAGCTCCCACTGGTCGGGATTGTCGAGGAAGGCAACCATGCCGTGTGTGATGGCATTGCGAGTGGTCTCGTTACCCGCGACCGCAAGCAGGATCACGAAGAAGCCGAATTCCTCTGGGGAGAGCTCATTTCCGTCGATGTCAGCTTCGATGAGCTTGGTGACGATGTCATCGGCGGGACACTTCTTGCGCTGATCCGCCATCTGGTACGCGTATCCCAGAATCTCCATCGACGCTGCCTGCGGGTCGATGTCGAACTCGGGATCGTCGTACGACGTCATCTGGTTGGACCAGTCGAAGAGCTTCATTCGATCTTCCTGCGGCACACCGAGAAGCTCGGCGATTGCCTGCAGCGGAAGTTCGGACGCGACCTGAACCACGAAGTCACCGGCACCGCCGGCAGCCGCGGTCGTGACGATCTTTTCGGCACGCTCGGTCAGTTCCTCGCGCAGGCTGTTGATGGCGCGCGGGGTGAATCCACGAGATACCAGCTTGCGCAGCTTGGTGTGCTCCGGAGCGTCCTTGTTGATGAGAATGAATCGCTGCATCTCGACGTTCTCACGCGGGATGTCGTCGGCGAAGCGAGGAATCGCAGTGTTCTCGTGGGTCGAGAAGATGTCGCTTCGCTGCGAAACTTCCTTGACCTCTTCATGACGGGTGACCACCCAGAAGCCCTCGTCCTGGAATCCACCGATTTCCGGGGGCTGCGGATTCCACCACACGGGGGCCGTCTTCCGGAGTTCGGCGAACTCCTCGAACGGCATGCGTTCCGCGTAGATGTCGGGGTCCGTGAAGTCGATTCCCTCGGGGAATGCGGGCTGTGCCACTGATGTCTCCTGCCCTAAGCCTTTTCATCACAGGGGTGATGGGGATCCGTGATGTGTAACACGTTCTACTCTCATTGAAACACAAGCCTGCTTACTAGGAAAGGAAACGTCGGCAGGTCTTGCTTCCCGCAGAGAACCTGTTCTACTTTTTCATTACAAGGAAAGGAGCCCGCTGTGGGCACACCAGTAATCGTCGAGGCTGTCCGTACACCGATCGGCAAGCGCGGAGGTTGGCTCGCCGGTCTGCACGCCGCCGAGATCCTCGGAGCTGCACAAAAGGGAGTTCTCGACCGGTCGGGAATCGACCCGTTGCTGATCGAGCAGGTGATCGGCGGCTGCGTCACCCAGGCCGGCGCTCAGTCCAACAACATCACGCGCACGGCCTGGCTGCACGCCGGACTTCCGTGGCAGACCGGCGCAACCACCGTGGACTGCCAGTGCGGTTCGGCCCAGCAGGCGAACCATCTGATCGCCGGTCTGATCGCCACCGGCGCCATCGACGCCGGTATCGCCTGCGGCATCGAAGCCATGAGCCAGGTTCCCCTCGGCGCCAACGTCGGCGATCAGGCCGGACCGCGCCGACCCGCGACGTGGGACATCGACATGCCCAACCAATTCGAAGCTGCAGAACGCATCGCGCGTCGACGCGGACTGACCCGCGACGACGTCGAAGCCCTCGGCGTCCGCTCGCAGGCGCTGGCCAAGCAGGCTTGGGAGGAAGGACGTTTCGACCGCGAGGTTCTCGAACTCTCGGCACCCCAGGTCGACAAGGAAGGAAACCTCACGGGCGAGACCAAGGTCGTCAATCGCGATCAGGGCCTGCGCGATACGACGGCGGAGTCCCTTGCCCGACTGAAGCCCGTCCTCGAAGGCGGGATTCACACGGCCGGAACGTCTTCCCAGATCTCCGACGGCGCGGCCGCAGTCCTGCTCATGGACGAGGACAAGGCTCGCGCGCTCGGATTGAAGCCGCGAGCCCGCATCATCGCCCAGGCGCTGGTCGGCTCGGAACCGGAATTCCACCTCGACGGACCGGTGCAGGCAACCAGCCGTGTCCTGGAGAAGAGCGGAATGAAGATCGGCGATCTCGATCTGTTCGAGATCAACGAAGCATTCGCATCCGTCGCACTGTCCTGGGCTCAGGTTCACGAACCTGACTTCGACAACGTCAATGTCAACGGCGGCGCGCTCGCTCTCGGCCATCCGGTCGGCAGCACGGGATCTCGCCTGATCACCACCGCACTGCACGAACTCGAGCGTCGCAACGGCTCGACGGCTCTGATCACGATGTGCGCCGGCGGCGCACTGGCCACCGGAACCATCATCGAGCGTATCTGAGATGACTACTCCCCCAGCCAAACCCAAGGGACTCGACGCTCCGGCGACGGTCAAGATCATCAAGTGGATGTCGAAGGCGAACGTCGCGATGTATCGCGCCACCGACGGGCGGCTGGGTAGCAAGTGGCGGGTCGGCAGCGCGTTCCCTCGCGGGCTGCCGATCTGCCTGCTGACCACCACCGGTCGCAAATCCGGCGAGGAGCGGATCAGCCCGCTGCTGTTCCTCGAGGACGGCGAGAACGTGATTCTGGTGGCGTCGCAAGGCGGTCTTCCGAAGAACCCGATGTGGTACCTCAACATCAAGGCAGACCCGGTGGTGACGGTGCAGATCAAGTCTCGGATCCGCTCGATGAAAGCCCGCGTCGCGGCCGAGGACGAGCGCGCTCGGCTGTGGCCGATGTTGAGGGCGATGTATCCGGATTTCGACAACTATCAGGCCTGGACCGACCGGGTCATTCCCGTCATCGTGTGCGAGCCACTGAAGAGTTAAACGAACTGTTTACAACAAAACGTTTACATTGACCCGGGTTCGTGCCACCCTGGGTTCATGACCGATGACCAGTTCAGACCGATCGATTCCGGCCGCGAACGCGCACATCGCGAGTACGCCGGACTCTTTCGAATCAGCGAGCGCCACGGCGCGACCCCAAGCCAGCGCGCGCGGCAATCTCATCCGGAGATGCTCGAGCCCTACGGCGCGGTGCGCGTCGTGGCTCGTCTTGCGGGTGGCACCGACACACCGCAGCCGAACGAACCCGAGGTCGACGATGCCGACGTCATGGCCGCGTTGACTCTGATCCCCAAGGCCCGAGCCGAAATGGAACAGCTGGAAGCACTGTTCCTCGGGATTGCCCGCGAACGGGGCATGACCTGGCAGGACATCGCTTTCGGACTGGGACTCGGAAGCACTCAAGCCGCCCGCCAGCGCTACGAACGGCTCGTTCGCCGCACCGGAGGCTGAACGCGTGCCATAACCGGCGAGTTGGAGCACTATTGACTCGTACGGTCCGCACGGCGTTTCGACAGAGCCTCGAACACAGCAAGGAGTCGCATATATGACGACGCATATTCAAGATCAAATCCTGGACCGACGCGAGATCACCTCAGCCCTCGTGCGTGCGCTGGAGCGTCGCCACGAGGTGCTGGACGCAGTGGTCGACAGCAAGGACCACCAGGAGGCACTGACCACCGTCGCGGAACTCCTCGGCACGTCGGAAGCAAATGCCGAAGCAGTTCTGAGCCTCAAGTTCAGCGCACTGACCAAGGCAGCGCGCGATCGCATCCAGGGCGAGCTGGAGAATCTCGACGCCACTCTCGAATGGACGACGCTCGATCGTCCCGCGAGCAGCGGGCAGAACTTCACCCTGCGTCCGTTCAGCGACAGCGCAGAAGACAAGGCACTGTTCACGATTCGCTCGGCCGAGCAGCTCGGCGAAGACGGCAAGCCGTGGAGCGAGGATCGGATCGAAGCCGAGCGCGTCGGCGGTCTCGGTCGGATCGACGACGAGAGCGCTGCCTGGTTCGTCGCCGAGGACGTCTCCGGTGACGGCCCGAAGAGCGTCGGCCTGGTATTCGGCGAACTCGACGGCCAAGAGGTGAACGTGGCGATCTGGATCGCGCCGGAATCTCGCAAGAAGGGCTACGGCACCGCCTGCGTGAAGCATTCGCGGCGCGAACTCGCAGCTGAGTTCCCCGGCACCGTGTTGGTGGTTCGGGCGCCCGCGTAGGCGGCACGCCGCCTGTGAGTGGTTGAGGAGTTCCTGCACTCCTTAACCACTCACGGGGCCGGAGGCCCTACGCCCCGTACACCGGCGTCGGAATCTCCGCCTTCTCCAGCAGCGTTGCCACGACGGGCCCGATCTCCTTCGGGTCCCAGCGATCTCCCTTGTCCTCGCTCGGGCCGTGACGCCAGCCCTCCGCGACGGTGATCTTTCCGCCCTCTACCTCGAACACCCGGCCCGTGACGTCCTTGGACTCGGCGCTACCGAGCCAGACGACCAGCGGCGAGATGTTCTCGGGAGCCATGGCGTCGAAGCCCTCTTCCGGAGCTGCCATCGCTTCTGCCATCGCCCCGCCCGCGCCGACAGTCATGCGTGTGCGCGCAGCAGGCGCGATCGCGTTGACACTGACTCCGTAATTCTTGAGCTCGGCGGCGGCCTGGATGGTCATCTCGGCGATGCCGGCCTTGGCCGCGGCGTAGTTGCCCTGGCCGATCGAACCTTGCAGTCCTGCACCCGAACTGGTGTTGATGATGCGTGCGTCGACGGTCTTGCCTGCCTTGGCCTCGGCGCGCCAGTAGGCAGCTGCGTGACGGAGCGGCGCGAAGTGCCCCTTGAGGTGCACGCGAATCACCGCGTCCCACTCGCCTTCGCTCATGCCGACCAGCATGCGGTCCCGCAGGAAGCCTGCGTTGTTCACGAGTACGTCCAGGCCACCGAAGGTGTCGATCGCGGTCTTGATCAGATTCTCGGCGCCCGCCCAGTCGGCGACGTCGTCTCCGTTGACCACTGCTTGGCCACCGGCGGCGATGATCTCCGCGACAACCTGCTCGGCCGGACTCTCACCGGTCGCGGAACCGTCGGCACCCGCACCGATGTCGTTGACGACGACCTTGGCGCCCTCGGCAGCAAATGCCAATGCATGCGCACGTCCGATACCGCGGCCAGCCCCGGTGATGATGACTACGCGTCCGTCGACCAATCCACTCATATTTGTCTCCTAATGCACTCTGCTCGGGCTTGTCGGCTCCGCTTGTGTGCTAACTTACCAAGCAATCGCTTGGTTTGGTACACAGACGTAAGGAATCCCGATATGGGCATCAGCACCTCCTCCGACGGAACCGGCATCACCACGGTCACCATCGACTACGCGCCGGTCAATGCAATCCCGTCCAAGGGATGGTTCGAGCTTGCCGACGCCATCCTCGACGCGGGCAAGGATCTCAACACTCACGTGGTGATCCTGCGAGCCGAGGGACGCGGATTCAACGCCGGCGTCGACATCAAGGAGATGCAGGCCACCGAGGGATTCGACGCGCTGGTCGCCGCCAACCGCGGTTGCGCCGCGGCCTTCGCTGCCGTCTACGACTGTGCTGTACCCGTCGTCGTGGCCGTCAACGGATTCTGTGTCGGCGGCGGCATCGGACTCGTCGGCAACGCGGACGTGATCGTCGCTTCCGACGACGCGATCTTCTCCCTCCCCGAGGTCGACCGCGGCGCACTCGGCGCTGCCACACACCTCTCGAGGCTGGTGCCACAGCACATGATGCGCACGCTCTACTACACCGCACAGAGCGTCGACGCACACACACTCAAGCAGTTCGGCAGCGTCTACGACGTGGTCCCGCGCGAGAAGCTCGACGAGTGCGCTCGCGAGATCGCCGCGAAGATCGCTGCCAAGGACACCCGCATCATCCGGTGCGCCAAGGAAGCCATCAACGGCATCGACCCGGTGGACGTCAAGGGCAGCTACCGCCTCGAGCAGGGCTACACCTTCGAACTCAACCTCCTCGGCGTGTCCGACGAACACCGCGACGAGTTCGTCGCCACCGGCAAGCCGCGCGAGAACGCAACCCAGAAGGAAGGCTGAGACAAACATGGCTAGCAAGCGTGACAAGACGAAGTCGCTCGACGAGGTAGTCGGCGAACTCCGCAGCGGAATGACGATCGGCTTGGGCGGCTGGGGATCTCGCCGCAAGCCGATGGCCTTCGTGCGTGCGATTCTGCGTTCGGACATCAAGGACCTGACCGTGGTCACCTACGGCGGACCGGATCTCGGACTGCTGTGCTCGGCCGGCAAGGTCAAGAAGGCGTACTACGGTTTCGTGTCCCTCGACTCCGCGCCGTTCTACGACCCGTGGTTTGCCAAGGCACGCACCGCCGGTGAGATCGAAGTCCGCGAGATGGACGAGGGCATGGTCAAGTGCGGCCTCGAAGCAGCTGCCGCTCGCCTTCCCTTCCTCCCGATCCGCGCCGGCTTGGGTTCGGACGTCCGCAACTTCTGGGGCGACGAACTCAAGACCGTCACCTCCCCGTACCCCGAGGCCGACGGCCGCTCCGAGACCTTGATCGCGATGCCTGCGCTCAACCTCGATGCGTCGTTCGTTCACCTCAATCTCGGTGACAAGCACGGCAATGCCGCGTACAACGGCGTCGACCCGTACTTCGACGACCTGTACTGCATGGCGGCCGAAAAGCGTTACGTCTCCGTCGAACGCATCGTCGAGACCGAGGAACTGGTCAAATCCGTTCCACTGCAGAACCTTCTGCTCAACCGCATGATGGTCGACGCCGTCGTCGAGGCACCCAATGGTGCGCACTTCACGTTGGCCGGCGAAAGCTACGGCCGCGACGAGAAGTTCCAGCGTCACTACGCCGAGTCCGCCAAGACCCCCGAGTCGTGGCAGGCGTTCGTCGACACCTTCCTCTCCGGCAGCGAAGAGGACTACCAAGCCGCAGTAAAGAAGTTTGCCGATTCATCAAAGGCAGGGGAGCAGGCAAAATGAGCGAATCCACCGTCACCCGCGCAGAGTACGTTGTTCTCGCTTGCGCTGAAATCTTCTCCGGTGCAGGCGAAATCATGGCCAGCCCGATGTCGACGTCGTCCACCATCGGCGCTCGCCTGGCTCGACTCACCACCGAACCCGACCTGCTGATTACCGATGGTGAAGCCCTCATTCTCGAGGACACTCCGGCCGTCGGAACAAAGGGCCCCGTCGAAGGATGGATGCCTTTCCGCAAGGTGTTCGACGTCGTCGCTTCCGGCCGCCGTCACGTAGTCATGGGCGCCAATCAGCTCGATCGCCACGGCAACCAGAACCTCTCCGCCTTCGGCCCGCTTCAGCAGCCGACGCGTCAGATGTTCGGTGTGCGCGGCGCCCCGGGTAACACCATCAACCACGCGACGAGCTACTTCGTCCCCAAGCACTCCAAGCGAGTGTTCGTCGACAAGGTCGACGTGGTGTGCGGTGTCGGCTACGACCAGATCGATCCCGAGAATCCGGCTTACAAGTACCTGAACATCCCCCGCGTCGTCACCAACCTCGGTGTCTTCGACTTCGGCGGACCAGGAAACACCTTCCGCGCGTTGAGCCTTCACCCCGGCGTCACCGCCGAAGAGGTAGCCGAGAACACCTCGTTCGAGGTTGCCGGACTCGCCGAGGCCGGTATCACCCGTGACCCCACCGTCGAAGAACTTCACCTCATCCGCGAAACCCTCGATCCGCGCAACCTCCGGGACCGTGAGGTCTCGGCATGACCCCCACCCTGAAGACCGCGCTGACCGAACTGGTCGGTGTCGAGTACCCGATCGTGCAGACGGGTATGGGCTGGGTTTCCGGTCCCGCTCTCACGTCGGCAACGGCTAACGCCGGTGGTCTCGGCATCCTGGCTTCGGCCACGATGACGTACGACGAGCTCGAGCACGCGATCAAGAAGACGAAGCAGCTCACGGACAAGCCGTTCGGCGTCAACATGCGTGCCGACGCCACTGACGCCCCGCAACGCGCGGATCTGCTGATCCGTGAAGGCGTCAAGGTCGCGTCGTTTGCGTTGGCTCCCAAGAAGGAACTGATCGCCAAGCTCAAGGACCACGGCATCGTCGTCGTGCCCTCGATCGGTGCCGCGAAGCACGCGGTCAAGGTTGCATCCTGGGGCGCGGACGCCGTCATCGTCCAGGGCGGCGAAGGTGGTGGCCATACCGGCGGTGTGGCCACGACATTGCTTCTCCCCTCGGTTCTCGACGCGGTCGATATTCCGGTCATCGCCGGTGGCGGATTCTTCGACGGCCGCGGGCTGGCTGCCGCACTGGCGTACGGCGCTGCCGGTGTCGCGATGGGAACGCGATTCCTTCTCACCAGCGACTCTTCGGTGCCCGATTCCGTCAAACAGGAGTATCTCAAGCGCGGACTGACGGATACGACTGTCTCCCGCAAGGTCGACGGCATGCCTCATCGTGTGCTCAACACCGACCTGGTCAACAGCCTCGAAGGTTCCAGCTATGCAACCGGTTTGATCGCCGCGGCCAAGAATGCCACGAAGTTCAAGGCCATGACGGGCATGAAGTGGTCGACCCTCGCCAAGGACGGTCTCGCAATGAAGCGGTCGGGTGACCGCACGCTGATGCAGATCATCATGGCAGCCAACACACCGATGTTGCTCAAGGCCGGACTGGTCGAGGGCAACACGGAAGCCGGTGTTCTTGCTTCGGGTCAGGTTGTCGGCATGATCAACGATCTGCCCAGCTGCAAGGAACTGATCGAAAGCATCATGGAAGGTGCCGCGGGGCGTATCGACGCGCTTGCGGCTCTTCGCTGACGCAGATTCATCCGAGTGCGTCTCCCCCACTGCGCTTTACGCGGAGTCGGAGGAGGCGCACTCTGCGCATTGCCGAGCTAACCGGTCTGCTGGTGACGACCACCCGGCACCTCGAAATACTGGGAGATTGCCACCGCGGCCATCTGTACCGGTGCAACGTGTCGATCGTCGATCTTGCCTCGAACGAGTGGGCCGCTGATCGACAGACCGACTTCCGCTTCACCCAGCGCACCCACCCGCACACCGATGCAGCCGAGACCCGAAGTACACGTACCGAATACGACGCCGTACCGATGGTTGGCTATTGCGGAATGTTGCGCGACCGTCGAACGGCGGCCCGCTGCCAAGAGTGCCTTGCCGATTGCCGAGGATCGCGCCGGGATGCGAGAGCCGACGCCTGTCTGGAGGTCAGGTATCGCCTGGCTGCCGATCTTCTGAAGGTATCGCACGTTGCTTCCCTCGAGGACCCCGAGATGTACGGCCTGATTGGTGACGAGGTGCAGGTTGTACAACAACGGCACCACCACCCTCTCGAACTTGTTTCGATACAACGAGATTGCCCCAAGATCGCCGAGTTTGTCGCCGATTTCGTACTCGAGGCCTTCTCTGCGAAGCCAATCCATCCTCACTAGCTTCAGAAGCATCCTGTGCACGGACGATCGCGGAATCCCGGTTCGACGGGCCACCTCGCCCAGCGTCAACCGCGGCGTGTCACGAAAGCAATCCACCACCATCGCCAACCTGTCGAGGGTTGACATAGGGATGGGCTCTTCTGTGATCGGTCCGACCGACATGGCGTCTCCGTTTCGGTGATCCGCCCGTCGAGAGGACAGCGCTGGGCGTGCTCTGCTGACTGCAAATCTGGGCCTTCACCGGACGAACCGCCAGGGTGTTTCCCACCGTGCGGGAGACAAACCTGCCTGGCCACTCCACCTGCAGCTATACCGATCACCGGTTACCCCCGTTGAACCTGGACCAACTCCTCACCACAGTGGCCAACACAGATCACTGAACAAAGGACGACGTTTTGACCACAGACGTGACGACCACAATGGACCTCGGCGAAGTCGACGAGATCCGCATGATCGACGAGGGCGCTGCGCCCGAACGTTTTGCCCGCGGATGGCACTGCCTCGGACTTGCAACGGATTTCCACGACGGGAACCCACATCCGATCGAGGCCTTCGGCACCAAGCTTGTCGTATTTGCCGACAGCCAGGGCGAATTGAAGGTCCTCGATGCCTACTGCCGTCACATGGGCGGCGACCTCAGTCAGGGCACGGTCAAGGGCGATTCAGTCGCCTGCCCCTTCCACGACTGGCGTTGGGGCGGCAACGGCAAATGCACCGCGATCCCCTATGCACGCCGCGTTCCACCGCTTGCCAAAACTCGCGCCTGGACCACCCTCGAACAAGACGGACTGCTCTTCGTCTGGCATGACCCCGAAGGCAATCCGCCTCCGGCCGAAGTCGCCATACCGACAATCAAAACTCCGGACCACGAATGGACCGATTGGGTATGGAAGTCAATCGTCATCGACACCAACTGTCGAGAAATCGTCGACAACGTCGTGGACATGGCGCACTTCTTCTACGTGCACTTCTCGTTCCCCACCTATTTCAAGAACGTCTTCGAAGGACACGTCGCCATCCAGGAGCAGAGCGGTATCAACCGCGACGACATCGTGACCTGGACGGATCCCGACGTGCCGAAGCTGGTCTCGAACTTCTCGGTGGCCGCCTATCACGGACCGTCGTTCATGATCGATGATCTGGTGTACCAGTACGAAACATTCAAGGTGGATTCGGTTTTGATCAACTGCCACTATCCGGTCAGCCCGAACAAGTTTGTCCTGATGTACGGCATCACCGTCAAGAAGACCGACGACCTTCCCGCCGGGATCGCGGACCAAACCGTCGACGCGATGATCGGATACATCGGTGTCGGGTTCGAGCAGGACATCGAGATCTGGAAGAACAAGACCCGCATCGACAATCCGCTGCTCTGCACCGAGGACGGTCCGGTATACCAACTGAGGCGGTGGTATGAACAGTTCTACGTGGACGTCGCCGACGTCACGCCCGAGATGGTCGACCGTTTCGAATTCGAGATGGACACAAGCAAACCCATCGAAGTGTGGAAGCAGGAAGTCGCGGACAACCTTGCACGCAAGGCCGCTGCCGGAGCGCCGCAATGACCATGGAACCGCTGGACTGCGAGCGGTGTGGAACGTACGTCCTCGTGGAGAAGAACAGCTGGCATCACACGTCGACCCAGTGGCGATCAGATTCGCGCACCGCATGTTTGGAGTACCGTGACGACGCTGCATCGCCGAGAATTCGATCCGGAAGTTGTTCCGCATTGAGAAATTCCATCAATCAGGCAGCGACCGACGGACGCATAACCGTTCCCGAATGACAATCTCCCTCGCGGCCTTGAAGGCTCACCTCATGGCGGCGGCCAACTGCTGAGACAACGTGCCTTTGTTCTCCACCTCGATGGTGTCGCAGCCCTGCCAATGCGCAGTTCTCCGAAGGAGTTCCGCCAACCGCGGCGCAGTGTCGGCGTCCGCGGTGGGTTCGGCCCACGCCGCGCGGACAAGCAGTCGACGGTTCTGACGGTCGTTCTTCAGATCGACTCGGGCACAGATCTTGTCGTCGATCAAGACCGGAAGCACGTAGTATCCGTGAACTCGCTTGTGCGCCGGAGTGTAGATCTCGATCCGGTAGTGAAAGTCGAAGAGCCGCAACGCTCGATCGCGTGCCCACACTACCGGGTCGAAGGGTGACAACAACGCTTCCGCACGGATGGACCTGGGACGCTTCGCTCGCGGATCGATCCACACCTCCCTTGCCTTGCCTCGACGCTCCCAGCCGTCGACGGACACCCGGCGCACACTGCCGGCATCTTCGAGTTCCTGCAATGCCGTTCGTGCTTCTGCGCTGGGCAGACGAAAGTAGTCGGCGATGTCGTCGAGGGTGCCGAGACCGTGTGCCGTCACACCCCGCAGCACCAGTTCGCGTATCGCCTCCGACCGCTCGACGTGTGCGTCGAGTATCTCGGGTGCAAGCATCTGCTCGGCCAGGCCGTAACGACGCTCGAAACCGGCGCGCCCCGCCGAGACCACCTCGCCCCAACGGAACAGCGTCTCCAGCCCGACCTTCACGTCGGACCACCCCCACCACGGACCGCGCCGTGTGTTCGCCTCGTGTTCGATCTCGCTCGCCGCCATCGGACCGTTGTCGCGCAACTCCTGCCGCAACCAATCGAGGAAGACACTCCGATCGGAAGCCCACCCGTCCTTGTCACTCAACGCTTTGGCGCGAAACTGGTCCATCCGCCAACGGAACAACGGCCACATGTCCACCGGCAAGAACGTTGCTTCGTGGCCCCAGTATTCGAGGTATCCCGAACCGGGGGCGAAGGCAAGCTGATCGAGTCTGGATTTGTCGTATGCGCCCAATCGCGCATAAACGGGTAGGTAGTGACTGCGTTCGAAGACATTGACCGAGTCGATCTGCAGCACCTGCAGCCGGTCCATCACGCCGACCAGATTGCGACGCGTCACCGTCGTGGGATGCGATTTGCCGAATCCCTGAGCGGCAAGCGCTATGCGACGGGCAGCTGCCAGTGACACGACTTCGCTCATAGTGGGCCAGACTACGCACACTCACCGACACGCTTCAGGCGGCCGAAGCCCGACGGCCGAACAGTACTGCCGACATGAACACCTGCAACATGGCCGCGTTCTCTGCGGCAGCGTCGAACTTCATCATGCGGCCGACATCCGGGACCAGGTTGAGCGCAGCGTGAACTACGAACTTCGCCTCTACTGCCGACAGCTCAGGACGAATCTCTCCGAGCACTCGCGCCCATTCGACCACGTAAAGCTTCTGGCGATTCTTCAGATCGCTTCGATGACTCGGCAGAAGGTTGTTCATCTCGGAGAAGTAGACCGACATCAATTCGTGCTGTGCAAACGACAACTCCACGTACATCGCCGACAGTGACCGGAGCACTTGTTCGTGCGAAGTCGCGGAGTCGAAGACCGCTGCCGTCGCCAAGTCCAAGCGATCTGCAGCTCGATAGAACACGGCGCCGAGAAGCTCTGCCTTGCTGGGAAAGTAGCGGTACATACCGGACGCGTTCAAGCCGGCGGCCGCGGCGATCTCTTCGATGCTGACGTCGTGATACCCGCGAGAGTCGAAGAGGCGCACGGCTTCCTGCAAGAGACGTTCACGTTTGTTCGTGGTCACGGTTCGAGGTAACGAGGACTGCTCCAAGCGGCTAGCGGTGATTGCACCCTCACCTTGATCTATCGCCAGACACGCGTCGAGCAGAACCTTCTCCATCGCTCGCTGGGGCAGCAACAGGTTATGGACGGTGATACTGCCGATGACGCTGAACATCGCTGCCACGACAAGGGTCTCGTCCCTCGCCGCCATCGCGGGTTCGGAGCGCGAAAGATACCGGGCTACTCGGCGATTGACCGTACTGGCTTGCGCTCGAACGGATTTCCGATCATCGGTGTCGAGAAACCGGCTCTCCCAACGATAGATTCCGGCCGTACGCCGATTGCGGATCGTCGTTCGTATCACTGCAATCAGATCTTCGCGCAACCGCTGCGCATCGGTTGCCGCAGGCGCAACCGAAACGGCATCGAGGGCACTGGCGAGTGCTCCGGTCAACTCCAGTGCCGCGTGGCGGAACATCGCGTACTTGTTCGGAAAGTGCCGATAGAGCGCCGAACCCGAAATACCGACCGCCGACGCGATGTCGTCGACACTGACAGCAGGATATCCGCGCTCACTGAACGCGATTGCCGCTGCTGCCGCAATCTGCGCCTTGCGGTCCTTCGGTCGCCTCTTGACGGAGTCGGACCTCGGCTGCCGAACAATCCCATTCGACGTCTGCGCGTCGACGAACTGATCGTTCAGGCTCACCGTGTACCCCACTCTCCAGCCCTCACGCACGAAGCACTTCGATCCGCCTGCTCATCAGACGAGAATCAGCATAAGCATGATTCTGAAAACTCGTACACCGATTTCAGCACATCGCGCGTCTAGAGTTTCATACATGCAGGTAACACTGCCTTTGATCAGAACACACCACTCGCCATTCGCCACCTCCCCCGTTGCTTCCACCGAGAATCTTCGTTAACAAAACGTTGCCTGTGGCCACCAGCAGTGGGTAGGGTCACCGCTCGAAGCATCCAGCCCGCATCCACGAAGCAATCCGACTGACAGATTCGGAATATTCGTAAACATACACAGGATGTCGATATGAACAGTTCCGATATCTCCACGTCAATGAAGGAAACTCGGTCAACAGGGCTGACAGTTCGACGAGAATTTCGGTTCACATAATGCTTGCTTGGACACATATATGTGTGAGATGCTTCACAGGCAGTTCGCTCGACCGCCAGCGCTCGAACAGTTCGAACTCCGTGCCGAACACTGTTGATCTGCAAAGGAATTCAATTAGATGACGTACGAGCTGCCAGCCGCGAAGGGCCCGGTGCGAGACGTAGCGTTACAGGGGGGCTATCTGATCGGATTCTCGGTTCAGGCACTCTTCGGCCTGTTCACGGCAATCCTGCGCAGACGACTCTCATTGCACGAGACGGTTACTCAGACCCTGTTCATCGGTCGCGTCAGCACCGGCCCGTCGCTGCTTCTCATGATTCCGATCGGTGTATTCATCGCCGTCTCGGTCGGTGAACTGGCCGGCCGGATCGGAGCCGGTGGATATTCCGGAGCTGTCGTAGCTTTCATCATCGTCGGTCAGGCCGCGGCGCTGGTGTGCGCGTTGATGATGGCCGGTGTCGCAGGATCGGCGATCTGCACGGATTTGGGTTCACGAAAGATCCGGGAAGAGATCGACGCGATGGAAGTGATGGGCATCGACGTGATCGAGCGCCTCGTCGCACCGAGATTGGTTGCGGCAGTGATCGTCTCCCTTGCATTGTGTTCGATGGTCACCTTCGGCGGTGTGATCGCGTGCTACCTGTACCACATCTACGTCCAGCATCTTCCGGCCGGAACATTCATGGCAACGTTCAGTCAGTACGGGCGATCTTCCGACTTCGTCATGGCTTTGGTAAAGGCTGCGGTCTTCGGCATCGCTTCGACTTTGGTCGCCACCTTCAAAGGTCTACATGCAAAAGGTGGCCCACGCGGCGTTGCCGACGCAGTCAACGAAGCCGTGGTCATCGCGTTCGCGCTCGTCTTCATCGTGAACACAGTGTTGTCCGCGCTCTACACCGTAATCGTCCCGGCAGTCGGTGAATTCTGATGTCGCTCGTCGATCTCCGTGTTCGAGCACGTCAAGCGAGCAGACCCCTGCGAACCGCGGGCGACGGCCTCGTCTCCCTCGGTCAGCACGTCACTTTCTACGTCCGCACTATCGCATCGATCCCCTTTGCGCTCACCAAGTACCGCAAGCATGTACTCGGTCAGATCAGCGAGGTCAGCTTCGGCACGAACTCCTTGTTGTCCGGCGGCGGCACCATCGGGATCGTCTTCGCGATGTCGCTGGCCGCGGCGATGATGTTGGGCGTCGAGACCCACCGGGGCCTCGAGCTTGTCGGGATGACCTCGCTCTCCGGCATGCTGTCTGCGGTTGCCAACACCCGTGAACTGGCCCCTGTTGTCGTCGCGATCGCGTTGGCCGCCAAGGTCGGAACGGGTTTCACCGCCCAGATCGGGGCCATGCGTATCTCCGACGAAATCGACGCGCTGGACTCGATGGCGATCCGATCGATCCCCTTCCTCGCGGGTACCCGGGTGATCGCTGCCATGATCTGTGTCATCCCGATCTACATGATCGGACTCCTGGCCAGTTACCTCTCGACCCGACTGGTCGTCGTGTTCTTCAACGGCGCATCGGCAGGTACTTACGACTACTTCTTCCATCTGGCGATCTCTCCGCAGGATCTCCTGTACTCGGGTCTCAAGGCCGTGGTGTTCGCCGCTGTTGTCGCGCTGGTTCACTGCGCGTACGGCTACTACGCATCGGGCGGTCCGGCCGGCGTCGGGCAAGCGGCCGGGCGCGCGCTCCGGACTGCGATCCTCGCGATCGGAATCCTCGACGTACTGATGACTTTCGCGCTGTGGGGCCTCGTGCCCCAGATCCCGGGAATGGGGGTCTGAGCCGTGGACAGACTCACTACACGCACGAAGATCGTGTACGCCCTTCGCGGCGCGATCGCCATAGTCGTAGCCGTCGCCGCCGCCGTGACAATGGTTCTACGCGGTTCGGGAAATCTCGAGCAGAGCACCGACATCTTCGTCGCTGTTCCAGCCACAGCCGGTCTCATCAGCGGTGAAGCTCCGGTTCGGTACCACGGCGTCAACGTCGGCCGAATCGGCGAAATCGAATCAGGAACCGCCGAATCCGTTGTGCAGTTGCAGATTCAGACCGATGACGCGTCGAAGATTCCCGCTGACGTGGTGGCTCGCGTTGTTCCACGCACCTTCTTCGGCGACATCTACATGCAGCTCGTGGACAGTCCGAATGAGCAGGGCCAGACGACTCTGGCGGACGGAGACGAGATCCACATGGACGACGGTCCCGAAGCCGTTGCGCTCTACGACGTGTACACCAAGTTGGTGGGCGTCCTCACTGCGATGCAGCCCGAGAAGTTGCAGACAGCCCTGACTGCGCTGGGCCAGGCGCTCGACGGAAACGGAGCCGAGATCGGTACCACGATAGACAATCTCAGTGCCGCGTCCGGCGTACTGACACCCGCCGCACACCAATTCCTCGAATCGACACCCGAATTCAAGTCGGTCGTCGACGCGTTGGACCGTGCGACCCCCGACATTCTCGATACCTTGGCAGCCGCCACAACCGTCTCGAACGACATGGTCGCCAACAGAGCGAATCTCGAGTCCTCGATCGGCGCGGCCGCAGTCTTCGCCGCTACCGTCGACGATTTTGTCGGGGCGAACAACCGAAACATCATCACTGTGATCGATTCCGCCGGAAAGATACTCGCAACCACCGCGGCCAATCCCGGAGGACTGCGTTCCACCCTCGCCAATGCCAGTACGTTCGGCGCCGCGGGCGCTCGAGTCTTCGCCACCGGAAAGTTCGACATCACAGCAGTTGCCACGTTCGCCGAACCGCTCCCATACACGGGTGATGATTGCCCGCAGTACGGTGACTCGCGCGGAGCACAGTGTTCGGGCTCCAACCTGACGCCTGAACAACCCGTCAGTGCCCCGGTCGTGGGCGGCGTAGCCGAAGCGGCCCCCCTGCGGTACCTCGAAGATCAACTACTGGGCGGATCGCCGGAACCCTCGGATACCCCCAACCCGGCAACAACACTGATGTTGGGGCCGATGGTCAGAGGTAACGAGGTGACCGTCCCGTGAAGGTCCGTCCTGGCCAGGTAATTCGGTTGTCACTCTTCTGTCTCACCGGCGTCGCCTGCGCGTCGTTCGTGGCGAACACGTTGTCGGTCCCGGTTCGCGGAAGCACCGATTCGTACTCGTTCGAGTTCACCGACGTCGAAGGACTCAACCCGGGCAACCCGGTCACCATGTCGGGTGTGCGTATCGGCCGCGTGGACTCGGTTGCGTTCGCCGACAACGGAGGCGGGACGAGCAAGGCGATCGTCGACGTCGAAATCGAGTCGCGATATTCCCTCGAGTCGGATGTCCGTGCCGCCGTGCGCTACGGCGACATGCTCGGTGCTCGATATCTGGCACTGACGCAGGACGACAGCGCAACAACGGTATCCGCACGACAGCTCGAACCAGGTGACACGATACCGCTGGCGCAGACAACACCGCCGATCAACTTGACGGCCCTGATGAACGGGTTCAAACCGTTGTTCGCCGCGCTGCAGCCCGAGCAGGTCAACACGCTCACGCGAAGTTTTGTCGAAACCTTCAACGGCCAGGGCCAGGCAATGACCACCCTGCTCGACCAGATCGCGACCATGAGTTCCGGCCTGGTCGACCGTCAGGACGTCTTCGCGCAACTACTCACGAACATGAACACTCTTCTCACCTCCGTCGACGAGCGTCAACCCGAATTGGTCGGTCTGTTGGACGGTTTGAACGATCTGAGTATTTCCGTCGTCGGGCAGAACGATCAACTGGTCTCGCTCTTGGATCAGGGAAACCGCACTGTCTCGTCCTTGGCTCAGATCATGGCCGGGTCGAACGGTGCATTCGGTCAGACCGTGCAACAACTCGAAAGTGTCACCGGGAGTTGGATTGCGAGCACCGACGAGTTCAACAGACTTCTCGTCAACCTTCCCCAGTTCGCCGACGCCGCCAACCGGATTGGAAGTTACGGAAGTTTCATCAGCCTGTATCTGTGCAATTTCACTCTGAAGGCAGGCGACATGGAAGCCAACATCTTCGGTCCGACACACTCGCCGGTGTGCTCATGATGTTCCTGGTCAAGCTGATCGACGTGTTCGTCGGCATCATGCTCTTCCTGTTCAAAGGGGATCGCCGTCGCAGCGGAAGCGGCACCGCTCTCGCCCTGGGCAGTCTCGGAATCTTCGTTCTGGTGGTGGGACTCGGCGCCGCCTTGGGCATTCCGAAGCTCTGGTACAACGTACGCACGTCGGCATACACAGCCGAGTTAGCCAATGCCAGCGGGCTTTCCGACACCGATCCGGTTTACGTGGCCGGGGTTCCCGCGGGCCGAGTGGATTCGATCGACCTTGCCGGCGACCACGTCGTCGTCAACTTCCGCTTGGACAAGGACCAGCCTTTGGGAAACCAGAGCACGGCGACGGTCAGGCTCAAGACGGTCCTCGGCAAGCGCTACCTGGAGATCGTGCCGGCCGGAGTGGTCGACGACTCCGAGGCGCGGGTCATCCCGCTCTCCCGCACAACCGTGCCGTACAGCCTCGACGACGTCAGCAGTGATGCCACCACTGCGGCAACAGGCGTCGACCTACAGGCGATGGAGTCCATGATGAACACCCTTTCGCAGGTGATTCCCACTGATTCCGATCAGGTGGGCCGGGCTCTGGCCGGAATCAGCGGCGCCTCGGCGGCTTTCGCGCAGAACAGTGAACAGATCGACCAGATTCTCATCATGTCTCGTGAGCTGTCGGACATGGCTGCGGCACAAACCGATTCGATCGTCGGTACTGCGGCCAATGCTCAGACGATCGTTCGAACTCTTGCGATGCGCAAGGACGCACTGACTCAGCTGGTCGACAACCTGACAATCATCATCTCGAAGCTCTCCACCACTTTCGTCGATCGTCAGGACGAGTTCGGAGCCATGACCGACAACCTCGTCGCGGTCACCACCACGCTGAAGAACAACGCAGATCAGATCGACCTGCTGTTGACTCGTCTTCCTTCCGCGCTGCGTTCGGTCACCGATTCAACCGGCACCGGCAATTGGACCGACGTCAACGCGCCGGCGGCCGTGATCCCGGACAATCTGCTCTGCGCGCTCGGCATCATGGAGGGCTGCAAGTGAATACACGAAAAGCCGTCACGGCCATGCTGGTAGTGACCTTGGCGATCGCCCTGCCCGGTTGGTACATATTCGGACGAACAGATCAGTCCAAGACCGTCTACGCCGATTTCAGCTACGTCGGCGGAATCTACGAGGGAAGCAAGGTCACCGTCCTCGGAGTCGGCGTCGGGACGGTCACGTCGGTGGAACCTCGCGGAACTTCTGTTCGAGTAGCGATGTCGATGCCCGACTCCGTGGACCTGCCCGCCGACGCCTCGGCCTATGTCCTCAATCCATCGGTGATCAGCGATCGACACATCGAACTCGGCCCGGCGTACACCGGCGGAGAGACACTGAAAGACGGCGACCAGATTCCGATCGAACGTGCCCACTCCCCCATAGATTTCGACGGCTTGATGGGAAGCGTCAGCACTTTGGCCGACGCATTTGCCGGGGATGGGGGCAATCTCGGCGATCTCGTGAGCCGCGGCGCCGCCGGGTGGCAGGGCCAGGGCGATCAATTCAACACCGCAATTCGCAACCTCAGCACGGCAACCGGAGTTGTCGGCGCTCGGTCGGAAGACATCGGTGCCCTTGTCGACAATCTCAACACTTTGATGAATGCTCTGGACGCACGGCAGGTCAGCCTCGACGAACTTGTCGGCGACCTCGGCGTCCTGGGTGATCAATGGGCGAGCCAGAACATGGACATCTCACAGCCTCTGCAGGATCTGCAGGTGGTCTTCGACCAGTTGAACAGTTTCATGACAACTCACGGCGATGATGTCGGTGCCATAGCCGACAACGTGCGAGTTCTCGGTGACACTCTGGCTGCCAAAGAACCCGGCCTCGCCGAGTTCATGGACCTGGTGCCGTTGATGATGCAGAACCTCTCCCAGACAATCGGTCCTGATCAGCGCGGGCGCATTCGGCTCAACGTCTCGACTGCATTGACTCAGTTCGCGGTGGCGAAACCGCTGTGCGACACCTACAAGTTGCCGATCTGCACCGGAGCCGGGTTCACGAATCCGATTTCCTTCCCCCTCAGCACTTCTGATCCGCTCGGCGTCGCCTCCGCGATTTCCGGCGGAGCCGTCCCCGGAGGTGGCAATTGACGCGGCAATCAGTTCGAATAATCGCCGGTATCGCGATCATCGGTGTGGGTTCCGCGGCCGTGTTCGCCTTCGGCGGCTGTAGCGCAGGCATTCAAGACCTACCCCTCGGTCGTTCGGCCGACGGTGACGCGTACAACGTGGCGCTGCAGCTGGCCGGCGCCGACGGCCTGGTGTTGGGAGCAGACGTCCGCAGCGGCCAGAAAGTCATCGGTCGAGTATCCGCGCTGTCAGCCGATGTCGTCGGAGCCGATGTGACTCTGAGTCTGGACGCCGCGACGCCATTGCCCGACAACGTCGAAGCTTCCGTCGAACTCCCGTCCGCACTTGGCAATCCGTTCATCAGACTCTTGGTGCCGGAAGTTCCGTCCGGCTCCACGCTCAGCGACGGAGACACAATTCCGGAGTCTCGCACCGAGATCGGTCCGCAGGTCGAAAGTGCGCTTGCCACCCTCGGCACGGTTCTGACCGGAAGCGGCATCGACCAACTCGATACCGTGGTGCGCGAGCTGAACACCGCGTTTTCCGGGCGCTCCGGTGAAGTTCGTTCTCTGACCGAGACCCTCACCTCGCTCATGGCAGAGGCAAGCAGTCACCGCAGCGAGTTCGACGAGGCCGTCGACCTCGCTGCCCGGGTCTCCTCCCAACTGGCCGGCCAACGCGTAGTTGTCGACAACTACCTCGATTCCGTTCCACAGGTGGTGTCGATTCTCGTGGGACAGAAGGATCAGATTGCGAGCCTGTTGAACTCGACCGTTCAGCTCGCCACCAACGCAAACACCATTCTCGACTCGTCTCCCAACGGCCTCGACGCGATGCTGCACGATGCGTCGACCGTTGTCGGGACTCTGGATTCGTTCAACTCGGAGATCGGCCAGACGCTGACGAACATGAACGGGTTGCTCGAAAACTTCACCGGTGCAGTGCAGGGCGACTACCTCGTTTTCGACGGCGCCCTGGATATTCCGGGAACGATCGACAAGCTCTGGAGCGGCGGTATGGCCGGTCAATCGATCGCACCAGCGGGAACTCTCACCGATCTACTTCAGGGAGGTCTGCGTTGAGTCGCCTTGCGCTTGTTCAACTTGTCCTGTTCGCTCTGATCGCTGCTGTGGTCATCCCTTTCGGGATCGTCTACGTGGTCGGCCCTCAGGGTTTCGGGGGTCAAATCCTGCTGCACGCCAACATGTCCGACGCCTTCGGACTGACCAAGGGCACGGTCGTCACGTATCGCGGCGTACAGGTGGGGAAAGTGAGTGAAGTCGAACTCGACGCAGGCACCCGCACGGCTCGGGTGGAACTCTCACTCAACGACAACACCGAGATACCTACCGACAGCGTCGCCAAGGTGACGATGGGGACCGCAGCCGGAATTCAGAATGTCGACATCTACCCCAACACAGACCACGGCCCGTATCTTAGGGACGGCGACGAGATCGCCATGCCCGCGGATCAGCAACCGGTCCAGATGAGCCAGTTGATGCTTCAGGCGTCCGGTGTCTTGGAAGGGATTGATCCACAAGCGATCAGCGACATCGGGACCGAGCTGGGGAATTCGTTCAACGGGCTCGGCCCGAGCTTGGCGACGATGATCGACAACGGTGGGACCATGTCGGCGCAGTTGAACGACCAGTCGGCCGAACTCGCTGCGCTGCTGTCGCGAACCTCCACGTTGGTGGACTCCATGGCGACACAATCGGATTCGTTCGTCCGGGGAATGGCAGCTGCCAAGAACTTCACCGAACAACTCGAATCCAATGCGCCGGTGCTGATCTACCTCACCGATCATTCGCCCGCCGCCCTGAACAGCGCTCAACAGTTGTTCGACAAGTACCACAACACTTTCGGAGCGGTCCTGGCCAATCTCGTCACTGTCGCACCGATCATCTCCGACCGCACAGAGGCCCTGGAAACCGGACTTGTCACGATTCCTGAAGGTCTCGCCAAACTGGCATCCATCGTCAAAGGCGATCGCGCCGACTTTGCCTTGGTTGCGACCCAGGGGCCGGTCTGCAACTACGACACCCCTCGGCGTGAGGTCGGCGATCTGTCTCCCACCAGTCCGAGTCTGGCGATGTACTGTCCCCCCGCCGACGACCTCGTCCAACGCGGAGCACAGAATGCTCCGCGTCCGAACGACCTCGGTTTGCAGAACTCGACCGTCCCGGGCACTCCGATCGGACCGCCCGTCGTCGCAGATCCGATTCTCGTCCCGACCGGAGTCGACGCCCTGAACTACTGGAGATTGATGTTGGAAGGACTGGGAAATGGCACACGGTGACAACGCACTACTCGACGAGACAGAAGCCGAGGTGGCCGAACATCCGACTTCTCCGTCGCTACTTCACCGCCTGAAGGAGCCACGCAACGCACTGATCTCACTAATGGCGGTAGCGCTGGTCGCAGCATTGGCGGTGCTCGGATTCCAGATGTACTCGGCGAATCAGGAAGACACGCTGCGGCAGGAGGCTTTGGACACCGCACGGGATTACTCAACCATCATGTCCTCCTTCGATTATCAGAACCTCGATGTCAACAAGGACACTATCGCCTCGATGTCGACCGACGAGTTTGCCGGCACCTACCGAACGATGGTGGATTCCCTGAGGGAAGTCGTTGCCGGGGGCCAAGGTCAGGCGAGCGCGACGGCGACAGACGTCGGCATCGGATCACTGGACGATTCGTCGGCCAAGGTGCTCGTGTTCGTCGACCAACAAGCCAAGAATGTCGCAGCGCCAGAGGGAAACACACAGAAGTACCGCATGGTCGTGTCCCTGGTCCGCTCGGGCGACCGGTGGCTCGTGAGCAACGTCGAGACCAAGTAACTCACCACACGCGGAGGAAGATCCATGCCCACTCACTACCTGGATTCGGAAAAGTCCGAGTCGTCGCTTCGCACCGATCAGACACGCATCACCATCACGGCCGAGCGTAGACGGTGGGCACGTAAGCCCGCACACATCACCGACGCACTCGATTTCTGGTCGTTCGCCGGAGCCGCTGCCAACGTCATCCTGCAACTCGGTTGGCCCGAGGTGGCGTACGGCGTCATGGAGAGCAAGGTCGAATCGGGTGCTCTGACAGCGCATCCGTGGAAGCGTGCACGAACCACGACGCAGTACCTGACGGTCGCGATCCTGGGTGACGAGGAAGAGCGAAAGGCTTACCGCGAGGCCGTGAACTCGGTGCACCGACATGTGAAGTCGGATTCAAACAGCCCGGTCAAGTACAACGCCTTCAATCGCGAACTCCAATTATGGGTTGCTGCATGCCTGTTCATCGGTTTCGAAGACAGTCATCAGTTGCTGCACGGCAAGATGTCCGAAGAACAGGCGGAGTCGTTCTACAAGTCCGCGTCAACTTTGGGAACGACGCTGCAGGTCACCGAAGAGATGTGGCCGGCCACACGTGCCGACTTCGAGCGCTACTGGAACCTCGGTTGCGAACGCGTCGTCATCGACGAACGCACCAAGCAGTACCTGATCGACTTGGTCAACCTACAGATGATCGCGTGGCCGATACGCCTGGTGTTCCGAAACTTGTTGCGGTTCCTGACGGTCGGATTCCTTCCACCGATCTACCGCGACCAACTCGATCTCGAGTGGACCGAAGACGACCGCCGCCGGTTCGAACACCTCTTCATTTTCGTGTCGTTCGTCAACAGGTTCATCCCACGCTCCGTTCGTCAGGCCGGCAACACCATTCAGATGCGCGACATTCGCCGCCGGATCAAGGCGAGCAAGAATCTCGTCTGAGCCAGCGGCGCGTTATTCGTTGTCAATTCTGCTGCCCTACAGGTAAATCGGGCCGGTCGGTCGACAACAGATCACGGCTGGACATGGGTTCCAGCACGACTGGAAACCGGGTCGAAAAGCCGACAAACCGGGCTGATTGAGTGTCACATTCGCCGCATATCGACGCCGTCGAGGCACGTTTAAGGTGACTTACATCACATTTTATCTCGTTTATGTAACGCCGGGAGAGGTGGCATATCGCCATGCGACCTGGGAAAACACTCTTTGATGCATTTCTGTTGCACAAACATGTGTCGACACGCCGACCCGTGACCAATCCGTAATCATCTCTTATGGTTGGTGACAGCCCGATCAACCGGGCATTACCGAATCGCCACCGCCCGTCCCACCCCGCGGTTCGGACTCGACAACATTCCTAGTGGTGGGAGCGGAGCTGAGACGGTCACCGTCCTCCGTCGGCGGGACTCGAGAGGATTTACCGAAAATGACCAAGACCACCGTTACCCGTGCACTTGCCTCTGTCGCCGCAGCCGGAGCCCTCGCGGCCGGAGCCCTCGGACTGAGCGCAGGCACCGCATCCGCAGCCACCCACGACTGGTCGGGTGTCGCAGAATGCGAATCTTCGGGCAACTGGGCCGCGAACACCGGAAACGGCTACTACGGCGGACTCCAGTTCAGCCAGAGCACGTGGGAGGCCTACGGCGGAGCGGGCAGCGCCGCCAACGCCAGCCAGGCAGAACAGGTCCGCGTTGCTGAAAACGTCCTTGCCGGTCAGGGCGCCGGCGCGTGGCCGGTGTGCGGACAGTACCTCCGCTGACCCCAGTTCGAGTAGTGCGTCACTGCCCGGTGTTCGTCGAGAATTCGACGGGCCCCGGGCAGCGTCGCACTAGCGACCTTCATGCCCCGCCTGATCCGGCCCCTCCGCCGCTGCTGTTGAAAGACATTACGGCGGTACGTGATCCGTCGGGATGACGCGGAGCGAGCGAGGTGTACCGACTCGCCTTCCGATCACGCATCAGCCCTCGGAGAGCCATCCACAATTTTTGGGCCGCCCTCGCCAACCGGTTGTGAGAACTGACCAGCGCAGCCGTAGAAGCGTACGGGATGGGGTCCTTACGCACGTAGTGCTCCATAACCCCAGCGTAGCCGTGTTTCGATGCCGAAATGTTCGTTTTCAATCGCTACCTCGCATCCCTCACGGCGACCGAACAAATCGATCCGGCGCACTCGATGGCCCATCCTTGACCAGGCGTGCAAACCGGTCGGGTAAATCGCGTGGCCCGAACACTTCTCGACCACTGTGTGACAAGAGACGGTCAACGCTCCACCACTCGAAGTGCTCGACCAGCTCGGCGGCCAGCGCTTCGCGCCCCAACGACCCACAGGGCTCGAATGCGGTCGCCACCGGCACGAGGAAGTAGTCGTTGATCGCACCACCCCAACCCGGCAATATCGCCGGGTCACGGATCTCCTCATGCCACACATGGGTGGCTGCGCCGTAGTCGCGCAAGCCGATCTCCTCGTCCAATTCGCGCGCGAGCGCCTCGGACGGGGTTTCGTCTCCTTCCAAGCCTCCGCCCGGAGGACACCAGACCGTCAGCCCTCCCCCGGGCGCGATGAATCGGTAAAGCAGAAGACGGGACTGGTCGTCAACGACCAACCCCCTGGCCGAATGCCTCAGACGCATGAGTGCCACTGTAAGCCAGCAGGTCAGGCCATAACGGCCAACTCCGGCAGTCCGGCAACCACAACCGCGAGGTTGTATCCCGACATCCGCAGTTCTCCGTTGTCTCCGGTCCTCGCGTACTCCGCATGCCCGAACGCCCGCTCGTGTTTCACTCCATCCGGGGTGATCCCCTCGGCCGTGGACAACCGATGGAACTCGGTGCGCGTCGGATCGCCACCGAAACGGCCGAACCCCGCGATACTGTCGCCTTCCGCTTTCATGACGTAGACGTGCCGGTCGGCGATACCGAGGTCCGACTCCACCTTGGCTCGCACCCCGGGTGAACCGTAGAACACCACGTCGTCGACCGCTGCGCTTGCCCCGCGTTGCAGCGCAAGAGAAGTCGCGAGGGATCCGTAGGAGTGGCCCAACGCGGTGATATGGACTCCGTCGTTGACCGACGCGGCACGAAGACCGTGAAAGAAGCTACCCAATGCGTCGGCGGCTATGCCTGCTTTGGACGATCGACTGACGTCGAAGCTGGCCCGACCGATGTCGAACTTTCCCGGCCCGATCACCTGTGGCGCGTCATATCCGATCCAGGCGATGGTGGCCACGCTTTCCTTTCGGCCGGCCAGTTCGAGCTGCTGCATCGCCTCGGCTCGTAATCGCGTTGCCTCTCCGACCATTCCGCGCATCGAGTCCTTGACGTTGGTGTTCAGTCCGGGAATCGTCACGGAGATGTGATCCGCTGTGTCCGGATCACCGATCGCAATTGCAGCGAAGCCGCGTTCGCCCGAGCGCATGTCCATGAGCAGTAACCGTCGATCAGGTTCGGCGCGAAACAACTCGTCGAGCGCGTCCAGATCCTCGAGTTTGCGTTCGGCGTACCACTGGCCCGCCCCGGTGTTACTCAGTCTGCCGCCGAAGAACTCGCGGTGAAGTTCTTGCGAGATTCGGACTGAATCATCTTGCAGCCGTGCTCGTTCCGATTGAATTCGATCGAGATTGGCCGGGCTGCGAATCACAGCAGGAATGCCGTCGAGGTTGGCGATCAGGCCTGGTGCATGACGCAACATCTGACGCTGCCGATCAGGGCTGAACGCTCGCCACTCCTCCCCCACACGCACAGCTTTGTCACGGAGGTCGGTGCCGACCTGAGACCGCAGAGACAACGCATGATGAAGATCCGCGCTGACCAGCAGTGCCTCACCGATCAGTTCTCGAACTGCGACCTCGAGCAACTGGGCGTGCACGTGGAGCGGGTGACCGTCGGCGATGGGCGCAATGGCAAAGACGGTTCCATCCTGACGAATATGCAAGTCGTCGGCGACGGCCTCTTTGCGCAGCGTATCCAGCCGTCGACGGATGTCGCGAACGCGGTGAGCGACCAGAACGCCTTCCAACCCAGCAGACAGTTGATCCAAGGCTTCGACGTCCCATACGTCGATATCTGTGAGATCCACTCGGGTCAGGACGAACGAGCAGCGATCCGAGCCTGTACTTCCGGGCGACGCAACGGAGGGACGGTCTGAGGTGGCTGTCTGCGAGGCGGCAACGCACTGAGCAGGCGCGTCGTCGTTTCGGTCACCTCACGCACCGCCTGTTCGAAGGCGTCTCGGTTCGCGTCGGACACCTTGGCTATTCCGCTCACCTTACGTACGTATTGGCGAGAGGCCGCTTCGATCTCCTCCGGCGTAGCAGCGGGCTCGAGTCCACGAAGTTCAGTGATGTTTCGGCACATAATTCGACGATAACCCTGCTCACCGACGCCGTCACGGTTCGATACATCAATGTATCCAAACTGCCACGCAGATCCGGGCATCACGGTAGTTTCAGTGAAATTCCCCCAGTGACTGGAAGTAGCCACTAACTCATGGACTCTGCACTCACCTCCGTCGGCCTACCCGCCGCACTCGCCATCATCATGTTCGGCCTCGGGCTTTCCTTGACGGTCGGAGATTTTGCCCGCGTGGCAAAAGCGCCGAAAGCCGTCTCGATTGCCCTGATCTGTCAGTTGTTGTTGCTCCCGGCCGCGGCCTTCGGTCTGGTCACGTTGTTCGACCTCGACCCACTGCTCGCTGTCGGCATGATGCTCCTCGCCGCATCACCGGGCGGCACCACGGCAAACCTGTTCAGCCATCTGTTCCGCGGCGATGTCGCTCTCAATGTGACACTCACTGCGGTCAATTCGGTGATAGCGGTGGTCACCCTTCCGCTCATCACCAACTTCGCGTTGGGCTACTTCGAACCCGAGGACGCGGACGGCACCCTCGGACTGCAGTTCACGAAGGTACTTCAGGTCTTTGCCGTCGTACTGATTCCTGTCGCCCTCGGAATGTGGGTTCGATTGCGCTCGAGCGCCTTTGCCGAGCGCATGGACAAGCCCGTCCGCATCGGATCCGCGGTGGTTCTGGCACTGGTGATCGTCGGAACGGTTGTTTCCGAGCGCGAGAACATCGCGGACTATCTCGTCGACATCGGCGTCGTCGCTGCCTTGTTCTGCCTACTGAGCCTCTCGATCGGTTACGTCGTTCCCCGGATATTCGGCATCGAGGATCGTCAGGCCATCGCCAGTTCCATGGAAATCGGCATCCACAACAGCACGTTGGCGATCACCATCGCCGTCAGTCTCCTCGACAACGTGCAATTGGCAGTGCCGGCCGCGGTGTACGGCGTTCTGATGTTCCCGCTCGCTGCAGCCTTCGGCGCCGCCATCACCCGAAAGTCACGGACCATGGCCGAAATCGACTAATATCAGGCGGTTTTCGATATAGGTGATCTGGTATCGCCAACCCTACGATCGATACGGACTCAGACCGAAGGGTATCGAAAAAATGCTGACCAACACACCTACCGTGCCGGACGAACGCGTCTGGCAAGAGCTAGTCGACGCACTTACCCGTCGCCAATTCGGCATCGGAGCCGGGATGGCAGCAGTCGCAACTATTCTGTCGTCCTGCAGTTCCAGCGACGGTTCAGGGGCCGATGATGACGCTCAAATGCGCACCGTCACCACGCCGTTGGGGACCTACGACATACCTACCAACCCCAAGCGGGTCTTGGCCGTCGACGCCCGAACCGACCTCGAGCTCGCCATTGCCCTGGAACTACCGGTGTTCGGATACAACATCTCGCCCGTCACCAAGTGGGTTCCCGCCGACGGCTCGGCCGAATACCTCAGCGACAAGCCCAATCTGGAGCAGATCCTCGGACTCGCACCCGATCTCATCATCTGCGTCAACGCCGACAACGAGTACTGGCCCGCTGCAAAGCTCCAAGGCATCGCTCCTGTCCTGACGACCGAATCGAAGCAGACGTGGCGGGAGAACCTGACCCAGCTCTCCGATTGGCTGGGCCGAACACCCACCATGGATCGCCTGATCACCGACTATGACGCTCTGATCACCGACATTCGCACTCGACACGCTTCCGCGATCGCGGGCAAAACCGTCGCAAGCTTGTCCTACAGTCCGGACAAGGCCACGATCTACATCGACAGCCTGCCCGTGTCGGAGGAAACGGGAAAGAAGAATCGTCAACCCACCGACATGACGCTCGCCGATATCGGCGGAAGAACATTGAACACAACCGGTTTCGACAATCAGGGACGACTGAGCATCGAAGAGATGGATCGTCTGCAAGGCTGCGACGCGTTCATGGTTTCTGTCACAGACAGCAATGACACCACCTTCGAACAACTCTCGGACACCAAGTTGTGGCAAAGACTTCCGGCTGTGCAGGCCGGGAACGTCACCGTTCTGCAAGGAAGTACGTACTACGGGTCCATCTACACCAACATGTACGTCGCCAAGGGCTGGGACGATCTCTATTCGACGCTCGACTGATCAGACTTGTCCGTGGAAATGCCGGCCGCTCCCGCGCGGTCGGCATTTCACGTTTCGAGGTCGATGCCCAACGCTCCGGAGAGGGTCCGCAGACAGATCACTCTCAACTCTTCCTGCGGTATGGAAGGTTGATCGAGCCAGTCGAGGCAGACAGCTCGGACGAACGCGATCCATCCCCGAACTGCAACGGCAGCGAGCTGTCTTCTTTCGCCCTCGAATCCCAGTGCATCGAGGATTCGAATCTGCTGCTGTTCGAGTTCGCGCTCGACAATCGCCCGGATACCGGCCTCGGCCGAGAGCGTCCCGACGTTGATGGCGCGCACTCCCCTGCTGTGCGACTTCACGTACGCGAAGTAGGCGTCCAACCCGGCTGCCACCTGTTCGCGCACCGGTAGCGTCGCATCGGGTGCGGTCACCTCGAGCAGGTGCTGCGATTCGCGCTCGACGATTGCGGCGAAGAAGTCTCGCTTGGTCGGAAAATAGTGGTACATCAACCCGCGCGAGACGCCCGCAATCTCGGCGACCTCTTCGATCCACACATCCTCGTACGAGCGATCGGCAAAAAGTTGCGCGCCGATGTCGAGCAACTGCGTGCGCCGCTGCTCTCGGTCCAGGCGTTTTCGTGGTGCGACCATAGGCAAGTCAGATTACTACTTGACACCGATTCAGTAAGGCGTACTTTGCGTACTAGACATCAATTCAGTAAGCGATCTCACCCCGGGGGACACACAATGAGCGTCGACACCACTCCAGAGGCGACGACCGATGCTCGGATACCGCATCCGGCGTGGCGCCTGCCGGTCCTCGGGGACGTTCTCGGGATCAATATCCGGACACCGCTGCAGAACTCCGTGAGCATCGGCCGCGAACTCGGCCCGATCTTCGAGAGAAATGTCCTGGGAAATCGCTTCGTCTTCGCCTCGGGCGCGGACATGGTGGCAGAACTGTCCGACGAGTCCCGGTTCGCGAAGCACCTTGCACCTGGAGTCAAAGCACTCCGCGGAATCGGCGGCGACGGCCTGTTCACGGCGTACAACCACGAACCCAACTGGGGCAAGGCGCACAATCTCCTGGCACCGGCGTTCAGCCAGACTGCGATGCGCTCGTACCACCGCACCATGCTCGACGTGGCCGGCGAGTTGGTCGACCATTGGGACAGTCGTGAAAGTGACTCCCCCATCGACGTCTCCGCAGACATGACCAAGCTGACGCTGGAGACCATCGGACGCACTGGATTCAGCTACTCGTTCGACTCCTTCGAACGTGAAGAACAGCATCCGTTCGTCAAGGCAATGGTCGGCGCACTCTCCCATTCGCAGCGCACGACGTTCCTGAAGTCGACCGCCCTCGGGCGAGTGCTCGCACGTCGCGCCGATCAACGTGACGAGGTCCGCAAGGCGTACATGGCCGAGGTTGTGGACGAAGTGATCCGTGCCCGGCGGACAAGTACCGAACCGGGGCCCGAAGATCTTCTCGAACTGATGCTGCGGGCGGCACGCGAGAACGATCCCAACCGTATCGACGAACTGAACATCCGCCATCAGGTCGTGACCTTCCTCGTCGCCGGACACGAAACGACCTCCGGCGCATTGTCGTTCGCGCTGTACTACCTGTCACGAAACCCTGACGTGCTGGCCAAGGCGCAAGCCGAGGTCGACAAGGTATGGGAGGGCGAGGAGCCCGCCTTCGAGAAGATCGCGAAACTTCGATACGTACGACGCGTCCTCGACGAATCATTGCGTCTGTGGCCGACCGCTCCCGCCTACGGGCGCGCGGCGCTCGAAGACACGACGCTCGTCGGCAAGTATCCGATGAAGAAGGGCGATTGGATGCTCGTGCTCATCCCCTCACTTCATCGTGATCCGGTGTGGGGCAACGATCCCGAGGCGTTCGATCCGGATCGCTTCCTGCCCGCCAACATCAAAGCCAGGCCGGCGCACGTGTACAAGCCGTTCGGAACCGGTGAACGCGCCTGCATCGGAAGACAATTCGCTATTCACGAAGCGGTCCTCGTGTTGGGCACCATCTTGCAGAAATACACGATCGAGGCCGATCCGGACTACGAGTTGAAGGTAGCCGAACGGCTCACCCTGATGCCCGAAGGCTTCAACTTGACGGTCCGCCGACGCTGACCTCGCAAAACTGCGTCGCGCAACTCGGTTGAAACAGTCCCGAATGCGGTAATCCCTGAGGTGGCAGCAGCGAGCACCGGCGCACCCTGGGAGTTCACATGACAAAGAGGCCTGCAGTGGGAATCGTCTTACTCTCGGCGGCATTGGCCACGGGAGCTTGCTCGGCAAGCGTCGGGACGCCGCAAGTGGACAAGTCCGAAGTCGCAAGTCAGATCTCCACTCAACTAGCCGAGAAGATCGGCGAGCCACCCGACGACGTGACGTGTCCGGAGAACCTCGACGCCGAAGTCGGCGCATCGATCACGTGCGTCCTGACCGAGCAGGGCACCGAATACGACGTCACAGCTACCGTGACCAGCGTTGACGGTGAAAGTGCGAACTTCGACATCAAGGTCGCGGATGCGCCGAACAACTAACTGCTGTGCGCCTTTATTAACCGCCGGCGGTTAATAAAGGCGCACAGCAAGGCGTCAGAGACGCTCGATAATCGTCGCGTTCGCGGTGCCGCCACCTTCACAGATGGTCAGCAGGCCGTAACGACCGCCGGTGCGCTCGAGTTCGTTGAGCAGGGTTGCCATCAGCTTGGTGCCGGTCGCGCCGAGCGGGTGACCGAGTGCGATCGCGCCGCCGTTGACGTTGACCTTGGCCGGATCTGCGCCGATTTCCTTGATCCAGGCCAGGACGACCGGGGCAAAAGCTTCGTTGATCTCGACGATGTCGATGTCGTCGATGCTCAGGCCGGCCTTCGCGAGAGCATGCTTCGTGGCCGGGATCGGCGCACTGAGCATGAAGATCGGGTCGTCGCCGCGTGCGCTGAGGTGATGAATCCGGGCGCGGGGCTTGAGGTTGTACTTCTCCACCGCTTCCGCCGACGCCAGCAGCAGCGCACTCGCACCGTCGGAGATCTGGCTGGCCACTGCTGCGGTCATGCGTCCGTCTTCGACGAGAACCTTGAGCGTCGCCATCTTCTCGAGGCTGGTCTCGCGGGGTCCTTCGTCGACGGTCGCGTCACCCATGGCGACGATCTCGTTGTCGAAGCGACCTGCGGCGATTGCAGCCTTGGCGCGCTCATGGCTCTGCAGGGCCCACTTCTCGAGCTCTTCGCGGCTGATGTCCCACTTCTCGGCGATCATTTCGGCGCCCTTGAACTGCGAGACCTCCTGGTCACCGTAGCGCTCGGTCCAACCGACCGAACCCGAAGTCGGCGTGTCGAATCCGTACTGCTGACCGACGATCATCGCTGCCGAGATCGGAATCTGGCTCATGTTCTGAACGCCGCCGGCAACGATCAGATCCGCGGTGCCCGACAGGATGGCCTGAGCGCCGAAGTGCACTGCCTGCTGGCTCGAACCACACTGACGGTCGACGGTCACCCCGGGAACGTGCTCCGGGAATCCCGCTGCGAGCCAGGACATACGGGCGATGTTGCCGGCCTGGCCGCCGATGGCGTCGACGCAACCGAAGATCACGTCGTCGACGTCACTGGGGTCGATACCGGTGCGCTCGACCAGTGCCTTGACGACGTGCGCACCGAGATCGATGGGGTGCACGCCGGACAGCGCGCCGCCCCTCTTGCCGATCGGTGTGCGAATGGCGTCGACGATGTAAACCTCGGACATAGCGTTAGCTCCTAGTTTCGTTGTGCAGCAATAGTTCTTGAAGTTGATTCAGCAATAGCGTCTGAAGTTGTGGCCGGATCGGAGAGCCCGTCGAGCACGATCGCGAGATATTGAGCCGCGACGGCGTGAGCCGAGAGGGATCCACCAGGGCGGTACCAGCGAACCGCGACCCACACGGTGTCGCGCATGAAGCGGAAGACCAATTCGACGTCGATGTCGGAGCGGAAGGTCCCGTCCGCGACGCCGGCTTCGAGGACGCCGACCCACAGGTCCCGGAATTCGGTGTTGCGCTCGGCCAGGTAAGCGAAGCGCTCGTTCCCGACGAGGTGCTTGACCTCGTCCTGGTAGATCGCCACAGCCGAATGTGAGGCGTCGATGGCCTCGTACGACGTCACGACCAGTGCTTCGAGCGTCGCGCGACTGTCCAACCCCGCCGCGACGATCTCGCGGTATTTTCCGAAGAGTTCGTCGAGGAACTGGTGCAGGATCTCGTCGACCATCGACTCCTTGGAATCGAAATGGTGATACAGGCTGCCGGACAGGATCCCGGCGGCGTCGGCGATGTCGCGGACGGTCGTCGCGCGCACTCCGCGATCGGCGAAGAGCCCCGCCGCGATCTCGAGCAGCTCGTCGCGGCGCCCGGACTTGCCGTTTGATTCGTCGGAATTTCGAGGTGGCGTCATGTATTCAATCCTATCCAGGGCCTTCCCCTGTGCGCGGTCAGCGAGTCCAGGGGCTCCTTAACCGCGCACGGGGACGCTAGGCCCTCTGCGAAGAAACGGAGACGATCTCGCCGGTCATGTAGGTGGAGTAATCGCTGGCGAGCATCGCGATGACCGTTGCGATCTCCCAGACCTCCGCGGCGCGGCCGTAGGCCTCACCGGAAGCCAACTGGTCGAGCAGTTCCTCACTGGTGACCTTCGCCAGGAACGCGTGACGCGCAATGGAAGGCGAGACCGCGTTGATACGGACTCCGTACTCCGCTGCTTCGATGGCGCTGCACCGAGTCAGCGCCATGACGCCGGCCTTGGCTGCGGCGTAGTGCGCCTGGGAATGCTGCGCGCGCCAACCGAGAACGGACGCGTTGTTCACCAGAACACCGCCGTGGGGAACGCTCTTGAAGTACCGCAGGGCGGCGCGCGTCGAACGGAAGGTGCTGTTGAGTGTGATGTCGAGAACGCGATCCCACTGATCGTCCGTCATGTCGACGACGGGAGTTTCACCGCCAAGGCCCGCGTTGTTGACGACGATGTCGATACGTCCCAACTTCTCGGCGGCGCCGACGAACAACGCGTCGACCTGCTCGGTGCTCGATACATCGCAGATGATCGATTCGACCTGCTGACCGGGGAATTCGGCCTTCAGCTTCTCCACCGTCTCGCCGAGTCGACGCTCGTGGAAGTCGGAGACGAGAACGTCGCCGCCCTCGAGAAGCACCCTGCGCGCAGTGGAGAAACCGATGCCGGTTCCGGCTGCGGCGGTGATGATCGCCTTCTTGCCCGCGAGCAGTCCGTGGCCCGGGGTTTCCTCCGGCGCAACGGAAAGCGGGGACGCGGCTTTGGTGTCAGACATTAACGGGCCTCTCGGGGAAGACCGAGCACGCGCTCGGAAATGATGTTGCGCTGAATTTCGTTGGAGCCGCCGTAAATCGTGTCGGCGCGGGTGAAGAGGAAGAGGCGTTGCCATTCGTCGAGCTCGAGGTGCTCGGGATCGGTGATGTCCGAGGCATTGCCTTCGGAATCCGCCCACGGTGCAACCAACGACGACGCACCCTGCACGTCCATCGCCAGCTGTCCCAGATCACGATGCCAGTTGGCCCACAACAGTTTTGCGACGGACGCTTCTCCGCCACCGGTTCCGGCGTCGACCGCGTCGAGAGTGCGCATCGCGTGGGCGCGCATCACGCGCAGTCCGACCCACGCGCGGGCGATCTTTTCGCGAATGTGCGGATCCTGGTCACTGCCATTGGCTTTCGCCAGGTCGACGACGCCTTGGAGCTCGCGGGCAAATCCGATCTGCTGTCCGAGCGTCGATACACCGCGCTCGAAGGTGAGCAGCCCCATCGCGATCTTCCAGCCCTCGCCGGGTTCCCCGACCACCAGATCGGCATCGGTGACGGCGTCGTCGAAGAAGACCTCGTTGAACTCCGATGTGCCGGTGAGCTGCTGAATGGGCCGAACTGTCACACCGGGCTGATCCAACGGGACAAGCAGGAAGCTCAACCCCTGGTGACGCTTGGAGCCCACCTCGGTGCGGCAGACCACGAAGCACCACTGCGCGACGTGAGCCAGTGAGGTCCACACCTTCTGGCCGTTGATGATCCACTTGCCGTCTTCGAGGCGTGCGGTCGTGGAGACGTTCGCGAGGTCGGAACCGGCGCCGGGCTCGGAGTAGCCCTGCGACCACAGTTCACTGACCGTGTTGATGCCAGGAAGGAATCGGCGCTTCTGCTCGTCGGTGCCGTACGCGATCAGCGTCGGGCCGAGCAGCTCTTCACCGATGTGGCTGACGCGAGCGGGCGCACCGGCCTTCGCGTACTCCTGATGGAAGATGACCTGCTGGGAGATGCTTGCTCCCCGCCCGCCGAACTCCTTCGGCCACCCGAGGCACGTCCACCCCGACGCTGCGAGGTGCTTGTCCCACTCGAGTCGTTGCTCGAAGAACTCGTGCTCACTGCCGGGGCCGCCCTTACCCTTGAGCTGGGCGAATTTGCCCGTCAAGTTCTCGGCCAACCACTGCGCGACCGTGGCCGCAAACTCGTCGTCCGTCATCTGCCCGTCCGGGCTCTCGCTCTGGTCCACATATGTAAGATAACCTACCAAGCACTTGCTAGGTAGCGTGTCAGGTAGGAGTCCAGTGACCGAACAACCGAGAACCATCCCATCAGCCCTCATCCGGGCCGCCGAGGAGTTCGGTGAGCGCGCGGCTATCGCCGATGGCGACACCCGACTGACCTTCGCACAGCTGCATCAGCGCGTCCGCGATTTCGCCGGCGCACTGATCAACCGTGGGGTAAAGGCAGGCGACCGCGTCGTCATCTGGGCGCCCAACACGTACCACTGGGTGATCGCCCTGCTCGGCGCTCAGTACGCCGGCGCAGCCATCATCCCGATCAACACGCGCTACACCGGCACCGAAGCACTCGACATCATCGAGCGCGTCGACGCAGCTGCCCTGGTGGTCGTCGGCACGTTCCTCAAGGCCGATCGGTACCAGCAGTTGCTCGACGCCAATCCGGACCTGAGGATCCCCACCGTCATCCAGGTACCGATCGACGGGGACGACGACCGTGACGGCGTCATCGAGTTCGAGGACTTCCTCGCGCTCGCCACCGACGCCGCCCGCACCGAAGCCGACGCGCGTGCTGCGAAGGTGCAGCCAGACGACGTCAGCGACATCCTCTTCACCTCCGGCACCACGGGGCGCAGCAAGGGTGCGATCACCGCGCATCGTCAGTCCATCGCTGTCGCCAAGTCGTGGGGTGAATGCGCCGAGGTCACCGCCGACGACAACTTCCTCATCATCAGCCCGTTCTTCCACACCTTCGGGTACAAGGCCGGAATCCTGGTCTGCCTGTTGAACGGTGCGACGATCGTGCCGGTGTCCGTCTTCAACATCGACGACACCCTCGCATTGGTCAGCAGCGAGAAGATCAGCATCCTGCCTGGCGCCCCGACGATCTACCAGACCATCCTCGATCATCCCCGCCGCAGCGAATACGACCTGTCCTCGCTCCGCATCGCGATCACGGGCGCAGCACCCGTGCCGGTTGCCCTCGTCGAGCGCATGCAAGCAGAGCTTTTCGACGCCGTCCTCACGGCATACGGTTTGACCGAGGCAGTGGTTGCGACCATGTGCCGCACCGACGACGACCCGGTCACCGTCTCCACCAGTTCCGGCCGCGCGACAGCCGATTTCGAGGTCAAGATCGGCGACCAAGGCGAGATCCTGCTTCGCGGACCGAACGTCATGCTCGGGTACCTCGACGACCCGGAATCCACCGCCAAGGCAATCGACGTCGACGGCTGGCTGCACACCGGAGACGTCGGAACCCTCGACGAGCGCGGATATCTCGACATCACCGACCGTCTGAAAGACATGTACGTCAGCGGCGGATTCAACGTCTACCCCGCCGAGATCGAGGGCATGTTGGCTCGCCTGCCCGGCGTCCACGAGTCTGCTGCCATCGGCATCCCCGATCACCGGATGGGAGAGGTGGGCCGCGTCTACATCGCCCAACTCGACGGTGCCGGCCTCACCGAAGAGTCGGTAATCGCCTTCCTCAAGGAGAAGATCGCAGGCTTCAAGGTGCCCCGCGAGGTGCGCTTCGTAGATCACCTGCCCCGTAACCCTTCGGGCAAGGTCCTCAAAACGGTTCTGCGCGAGGAACAATCATGACCGTTCCCTTCGAAGCCGACGTCGTGACCTACGAGGTTCGTGACTCGGTCGCCGTCGTGACCTTGAATCGACCCGACTACCGCAACGCCCAGAACTCGGTGGTCACGTACGCCCTCGACGCGGCATTCCAGCGCGCCGTCGAAGACGACGAGGTGAAGGTGATCGTCCTGGCAGGCAACGGACCTCACTTCAGTGCCGGTCACGACCTGGGAACTCCGGGACGCGACCATCACGTCGAGTACGAGAACAAGGCCACCATGTGGTGGGATCACGTCGACAAGCCAGGCGGTGACCAGCGTTTCGCCCGCGAGATGGAGGTCTACCTGGGCATGTGCCGCCGTTGGCGGGAGATCCCCAAGCCCACCATCGCGATGGTGCAAGGCGCCTGCATTGCCGGCGGGCTCATGCTCGCCTGGGTCTGCGACATGATCGTCGCGGCCGACGACGCCTTCTTCTCCGATCCCGTTGTCCGCATGGGCATCCCCGGCGTCGAATACTTCGCGCACCCGTGGATGGTCGGTTCACGATTCGCCAAGGAAATGCTCTTCACCGGCGATAGGTTCACCGCGCAACGTGCATACGAAATCGGCATGGTGAACCGCGTCGTCGCCCGCAAGCATCTCGAGAAGGAGACGTTCGAGCTCGCCGGACGTATCGCCGAGATGCCGCGCTTCGGACTGGCTTTGACCAAGAAGGCCGTCAATCAGTGCGAGGATCAGATGGGGATGCGCAACGGCATCGACTCCGTCTTCGGTCTGCATCACTTCGCTCACGCTCACAACGCCGAAGTCGGCAAAGACTCGCTTGGTGGACTCGACGCCAAAGCTATGGCTGCCAGTGCTCGCGCACCGCAGGAAGGAACAAACTAGTGGATCTCGTATTCGACGACGCCACAACCGCATTCCGTGACGAGGTTCGCTCGTTCCTGGAAGCGAATGTGCCCGCAACTCCCCTGAAGTCGATGGATACCGCCGAAGGCTTCGAAGAGCACCGTCAGTGGGAGCACACTCTCGCCGACGCCGGCTACGCCGTCGTCTCCTGGCCCAAGGAACTCGGCGGACGCGATGCATCCCTGCTCGAATGGGTCATCTTCGAGGAGGAGTACTACCGCTCGGGGGCGCCCGGCCGCGTCAGCCAGAACGGCATCTTCTTGTTGGCTCCCACACTGTTCGAGCATGCAAATGCCGAGCAGTTGGCTCGCATCATGCCACGCATGGCTCGTGCCGACGACATCTGGGCCCAGGCCTGGTCCGAGCCCGAATCCGGTTCCGACCTCGCTAGCCTGCGTTCGAGTGCGAAGAAGGTCGACGGCGGCTGGCTGCTCAACGGGCAGAAGACGTGGAGCTCGCGTGCCAGCTACGCCGACTGGGGCTTCGGCTTGTTCCGCTCCGATCCGGATGCGCAGCGCCACAAGGGCATCACGTATTTCATGTTCGACCTCCGGTCGAAGGGTGTCACCGTTCGCCCGATCGATCAGCTCGACGGTGAGCCCGGCTTCGCCGAGATCTTCCTCGAAGACGTCTTCGTTCCGGACGACCCGGCCAACCCAGGTGAGTCGGGTGTGATCGGAAACGTCAACGAAGGTTGGCGCGTCGCGATGAGCACCGCGAGCAACGAGCGTGGTCTCTCGCTGCGCAGCCCCGGCCGCTTCCTCGCCACCGTCGACCGCCTGCTCGAGCTGTACAAGTCCAGCGGACGCACCGACGACAGCGCTCTGCGCAACCAGGTCGCCGACGCCTGGATCGGCGCTCGCGCTTACCAACTCAACACATTCGGCACCGTCACCCGTCTGGCCGACGGTGGACAGCTCGGCGCCGAGTCCTCGATCAACAAGGTCTTCTGGTCCGAGTGGGATATCGCCACCCACGAGACTGCTCTCGAACTTCAGGGCCCTGAAGCCGAGTTGGCCGACAACTGGATGGACGGATACCTGTTCTCCCTGTCCGGCCCGATCTACGCAGGCACCAACGAGATTCAGAAAAACGTCATCGCTGAGCGTCTGCTCGGCCTACCGAAGGCGGACCGATGAGATTCGCGCTCGACTCCTCCCACCAGGACTTCGCTGCAAGCATCGATGCACTGCTGACCAAGTCCGACATGCCCGCCGTCATCCGTTCGTGGAACGACGGTGACACCGAGCCGGGCAAGAAGCTCTGGCAGCGCCTCGCCGAGACCGGCGTCAACGGTCTCGTCATCTCCGAAGAGCACGACGGACTCGGCGCCGACGCCGTCGACCTGGTCGTTGCGCTCGAACAGCTCGGTCGGCACGCAGTACCCGGACCGGTCGTCGAAACGATCGCCGTGGCGCCGACGCTCCTGGCTTCCGTTGCACCGGAACGTCTCTCTGCTCTCGCCGAGGGTTCGCTGGCAACCGTCGCAGCTCCCCCGCGCACACCGTTCGCGCTCGACGCCGATGCGGTGGATCTGGTTCTGCTAGCGCAGGACGGTGCCGTATCACTCGGCGTCCCTGGCGAAGCCAAGGCATCAGTGGATCTCTCCCGCAAGCTCTACGAGGTTTCAGCCGGCGAATCGCTGGGCTCCGCCGACTTCTCGGCCGCCTTCGACATGGGCGCTCTTGCCACTGCCGCGCAGTTGCAGGGCCTGGGCCAGACACTGCTCGAGGTCACCACCGAATACGCGAAGCAGCGCAAGCAGTTCGGCAAGGTCATCGGACAGTTCCAGGCCATGAAGCACCACCTGGCCGAGGTTGCCGTCTCCCTCGAGATGGCTCGCCCCCTGCTGCACGGCGCCGCACTGTCGGTTCGCGATCAGTCGGCCGACGCCTCGCGTGACATCTCTGCGGCCAAGGTCGCGTGCGGGGATGCTGCGTACAAGGCCGCTCGCGTCGGACTCCAGGTTCACGGCGCCATCGGCTACACGATGGAACACGATCTCTCCTTGTGGCTCACCAAGGTACGGGCGCTGCTCACCGCGTGGGGCACACCGTCCGAGCATCGCGCACGCGTCGTCGAAGCGCTGGTTGCATCATGAGCATCGACACCGAAGACCAGGCAGCATTGCGCGCATCGGTACGCGATCTCCTGAGCAAGCATTCCGACTCCGCTGCCGTCCGCGCCGCCATCACCACAGAGATCGGCTACGACGCCGCTTTGTGGAGCAAGCTGTGCGAGCAGATCGGCGTCGCCGCGTTGGCGATTCCGGAGGAGTTCGACGGCGTCGGAGCAGGTTTGGGCGAAGTACACGTGGTCCAGGAGGAATTGGGCCGCACGCTGACCCCGTCACCGATGCTGGGTTCGGCGATTCTTGCCGCACAGGCACTGCTGCTTTCCGGTGACAACGACGCATGCTCGCGACTGCTGCCCGGTGTCGCGTCCGGCGAGAGCACGCTCGCTCTGTGCTGGGCAGGTGCCGCGGGTTGGAGCACCTTCGGCGTCGAGGCAACCGAAGACGCGTTGACCGGCACGGCGTCGTACGTCCTCGACGGACACGTCGCAGACACCCTGCTCGTTCTCACGGCCGACGGGTTCTACGAAGTGGATCCAGCGACCGAAGGCGTCTCCCGCCGACGCGTCCCCACCATGGATCCGACGCGAACGCTGGCGGAGGTCACGTTCTCCGGTGTTCGTGGTCGGCCACTGGAGTGGTCCGAAGATCTGGTCGATCGGATCCGAACCGTCGTTCTGATCGCCTTGTCTGCTGAACAGGTCGGAGCGGCAGCAGCGATCGTCGAACAGACCGTGGAATACACCAAGTCGCGCAAGCAGTTCGGTCGCGCGATCGGTTCTTTCCAAGCCCTCAAGCACCGGATGGCCGACATGTACACGTTGGTCGAGACGGCGAGGTCGATGACGTACGCCGCCGTGGCGACGCAGTCGGCGGACGACGCGGCAGTGGCGAAGGTCTACTGCTCGGAAGCCTTGCAGCAGATCACCTCCGAAGCAGTTCAGCTGCACGGCGGAATCGCGATCACCTGGGAGCACGACGCTCAGCTGTACTTCAAGCGTGCACACGGCAGCGCTCAGCTTTTCGGTCAGCCGAGCACCTACCTGCCGAGCCTCGCGCAGGCAGCGGGCCTCTAGGAGACGTCGGTGCTTGTTCGCTCGGGATTGCGAGCGAACAAGCACCACTGGTGCCCAGTCAGTGGAATGCCCAGCAGATTAATAGCGCTGGATCGCGCAGAATCGGTCACCAGACAGCTGTCCATCCCACAGACCGGAGTTTTCTCGTGAATCGATTCGACGACAAGCGCGTCCTCATCAGCGGCGCAGGATCCGGAATCGGCCAGGCCACCGTTGCCCGCATCCTGGCAGAAGGTGGCACCGTCGTCGCCGCCGACATTTCCGAGACCGGCCTCGAACAGACGCTGAACACCGCGAAGGACGCCGGCCACTCCGATCGCCTCACCACGGTGAAGGTCGACATCTCCAGCGAAGAGTCTGTTCGCGAACAGGTCGGCGCTGCGCTCAAGGCTCTGGGCGGCCTCGACGTGCTGGTCAATGCGGCGGGCATTCTGCGCTCCGCACACACCCACGAGATGACACTCGATTTCTGGAACACCGTCATCGGGGTCAACCTCACCGGAACATTCCTCATGACGAGGGAGTCCCTGCCGGCACTGCTCGAAAGCGGGGCAGGCGTCGTGGTCAACTTCAGTTCCACGTCGGCCACCTTCGCCCACCCGTATATGACGGCATATGCGGCGTCGAAGGGTGGAATCCAATCCTTCACGCACGCACTTGCACTCGAGTACAGCAAGCAGGGCCTTCGCGCCGTGGCCGTCGCACCCGGCAGCATCGCTTCGGGCATGACCTCCGATCCCGGCTTCCCGGCCGACATCGACTTCACGCTGCTCGGCAAGCTGGCCCCGGCAATCGGTGAGGGTTTCGCGCCCCCGTCCGCCGTCGCCGGCGTGATCGCGATGCTCGCTTCCGAAGACGGCTCGTTTGTCACCGGAACGGAAATCCGCATCGACGGCGGCACGCATATGTGACCACTTGCTGTGCGCCTTTATTAACCCCCGGCGGTTAATAAAGGCGCACAGCAGCGAGGCGGCATACTTATCTCGTCGTCCGGAACCGGTCCGGCGGTACGACGTGCGGTGGGGAGCCAGCGGTGAGCGAGTCAACAGGCACTACGAACCTCGAGCCCGTGCTGATCAGTCCCGTCGTCGGCGGAATGATTCGCACGTGGTCCGAGGACGAGACCCGCTTGTGGAGCGTCGACGATCCCGCGGCGCTCGGCGCACTGTTGGGACGCGGTCTCGTAGCCCGTACGACCCTGCCGGACAACAAGTTCCGAGAGGTTGCGTTTCTGGATACCCAGACCCAGGCCCTCACTGTGCAGCCGCGCTTCGCTTCCCCTGACAGCACTGCACTTGCCGCACCGTTCAAGCTCACCGAGGCGTCGGCCCCGACGTCCGACGCTTGGGAAGATCTCGAATCGGTACTCGCGTCGGTCGCGATCTCCGCTGCTGGACGTGGCGAATTCTGGCTCGCGGAACTCGGCGGGTGGGATTCTCCGCACGAGCCGAACTGCCTCTTCACGACCGTCGACGAATCGGGACTGGCCAACGCGGTCATGGAGGCCACCCCCGCGCCCGCCGGAACCGGCGTCTGGCCGGAGGTTCCGAGCGGACAAACCGGCGTTTCCGTTTCGGCACCAGCCTCACAGGACACCATCGAGGCTGCCGGAATCTTCGCGGTATCAGCGATCGAGACGTGGGGCGTCACACCGTGGGACATCAACCTCACTTTCGGCAAACTGGTCGATTTCGCCTGATCAGCGGCGCCGACACACGGCGGTGAGTTGTACGTCTCCCCTCAGCCGACGGCTCACGGTTCGTCACAACACGCCCGATGGCGACGACATCGGGCCCCTCGGTGGGCATACTGAGGGAACTGGGGTTACTCCCGGTCACAAATACCCGTGGATCCGCGTCGGGGCGGGTGCGGTCCGACAACACGCGAGCAGCCACAGACACTGGCGGCTCCGAAAGGTTCAATCATGGCAACCGACCAATTACAGACGGTTGTATTGCACGGCGACCAGCTCAAATACGTCGACCAAGGCAGTGGCCCCGTTGTGGTGCTCATTCACGGCCTGCTGGGCGCGCACTCCAACTGGGAGCCGCAGATCGAGACGCTCTCGCGCCACTACCGCGTCATCGCTCCTGATCTCTTCGGACACGGTGCGTCGGACAAGCCGGCCGGCGACTACTCACTCAGTGCTCACGCCGCCACTGTGCGTGACCTCCTCGAGGCCCTCGACATTCCGTCGGCCACCCTCGTCGGTCACTCCCTCGGTGGTGGGATCGCGATGCAGACGCTGTACCTCTTCCCCGAGCGTGTGGAGCGACTGTGCCTGGTAGCCAGCGGCGGACTCGGCCCCGAGGTGAGCCCTCTCCTGCGCGCGGCGACTCTGCCCGGCAGCGAACTGGTACTTCCCGTCCTCGCGTCCCGGACGCTGACCGACGTGACCGACAAAGCGCTCGGACTTTTCAACAAGATCGGCCTGTTCAAGCTCGGTGCCAGCGCGAGTGAGGCCCGTAAGAGCTTTGCTTCGGTGTCGGACGCGTCCACACGTCAGGCATTTCTGGCGACCGCGCGATCGGTGATCAACTACAACGGCCAAACCGTCAATGCCACTCCGCATTTCGCCAACTTCAAGAATCTGCAGGCATTACTGGTGTGGGGTGAGGAAGACACCATCATCCCCAACGCCCACACCGAGAACGCCCGCGCGGAACTACCGCTGGGGCGGGTGGAGATCTTCAAGCGCGCCGGACATTTCCCGCACCTTGACTACCCGGATCGCTTCGACCGTGTCTTCTCCGAATTCATGACGGACTGCGGAGTCGGTATCGGCACCGGACCCAAGGCCGTCAGCAGCTGAACTAGCGCCCCGCAACCAGCTCTTCGAGGTAGCTCGCAACTCCGTCCTCGTCATTCTTGGGCAGAATTCGGTCGGCGAGCTCGATGACCTCGGTTCTGGCGTTGGCCGGCGCCAGAGCCGTTCCCGCCCAGGTCAACATGGCAACGTCGTTGAAGGCGTCACCGGCTGCGGCCACTTCCGACGCGTCGATGCCGTCGATCGCGCACAACTGCGCGAGAGCGCTGGCCTTCGAGACGCCCGCTGCAGCCATTTCCATGTACGGGGCCCCGGAGTGGGTCAACTCCACGCCTTCGATGCCCGCAGCGACCGCTGTTCGGTACAGGTCGGCGCTGGAAACCTCCGCATGCCGGGCCACGATCTTGACCATCGGCTCGACATCGAGCGGCAAGGTGTCGGCCAGCACCATCTCGTGCAGGTGCCGGTGATGGTCCGCGAACTCGCACAGAGCGGCGTACTCCGGCTCGGCAAAGAATTGGGTGGGTCCGACGTTCGCGAACACGACACCCGGAACCAGCGACCGAACTTGCTCCATAGCCGTTGCAGCCAAGGATATTTCGATCGAGACGGTGTCGACGATCCGTGGAGTCCCGTCGGCGAGGTCGAGTATGACAGCACCATTGGCACACACAGCCTTGCCGCGAAATCCGCACGAACTCGCCAACGTGTGTACCGAATGCCGGGCGCGGGCCGTCGCCCACACAACTTCGATCCCCGCGAGCCGCGCGTTCTCCATGGCCTGCGCGGTGCGCGCCGAAATCGTTCGGTCGGAGCGCAGCAGGGTGCCGTCGAGGTCGGTTGCGAACATACGAATACGGGTCACCAGACAATGATGGCAGTCCGTTCGCAGCCCTCACCAACTACGTGACATGGGCCGTTGCTCTGTCAATTACTTGCTTGGGCCTCGAGAAGGTGCCGACGCATCTCACCGAAGACCACACCCAGCCGCTCGACATCTCGCGGGCTCAGCAGGTCGAACATGCTCTCCCGTACAGCGGCCGCGTGCGCCGGGCTTGCCGACGCCAATTTCTCGGCACCCGAGTCGGTCAGCTCCGCATTAGCGCCCCTCTTGTCGTCGACACACTCGACCCGGCGCACCCACCCGGCACCGACCAGCCGATTGACGGCCCTGGTCACACCACTTCGGGTAGCCATCACAGCGTCGGCGAGCTCACTCATGCGCAGTTGCCGCCCAGGCGCTTCGGATAGAGCAACCAACAGTTCGAAGTCCGTGAACGAAATGTCGGAGTCTCGCATCAATTGTTGGTCGAGCACACGCTGCAGCAGTCGCGTCGAGTCCAGATACGCCCGCCAGGCCGATTGCTCCGAGTCGGTCAACCACCGCACTGATTCCATAACGCCAGCATATCCGAAGTAGTTGACAACGAAATCAAATGAGCTATTCTCAATGTAGTTGATCAGTCAACTACTTGTTCGAAGTGAAGATTCAACCGGGAGGCGGGCGCCATGAGCGACGACAACGCAGTGCAGGTCGACAACGCAGTGCGGTTCGAGGAACGCCGGGCCGGGATCAGGGATCGACATCTGCTCCCCGCCGACAAACGACCCGCATCGACCGCACGCGGCCTGCACCATACGGCCCTGATCAGCAGTGACGTCGAACGAACCGTGAAGTTCTACCAGGATCTCCTCGGATTCCCACTCACCGAGTTGATCGAGAACCGTGACTATCCCGGGTCGTCGCACTTCTTCTTCGACATCGGCAACGGGAACCTCCTGGCCTTCTTCGATTTCCCGGGACTCGACGTGGGCCCGTACCAAGAAGTACTCGGCGGCCTCCACCACATCGCGATCAGCGTCGAACCTGCCAAGTGGGCGAAGCTACGTACCAGACTGACCGAGGCCGGCGTCGAACTGATCGAGCACAGTGAGGTTTCGCTGTACTTCCGCGATCCCGACGGCGCTCGACTCGAACTGATCGCAGACCCACTCGGTGAGATGTACGGCAATCACGTCCTCTGAAAACTTGCTCTCCCCCATACCATTCGGAAGGCACACCATGACCTCCACTCTGTCTCAGCCGAACCTCGATATCCGTCGATCCGGGGATCGTTTCAAGTCCAATGCCGGCTGGCTGGACTCGAAGCACTCGTTCTCGTTCAGCAATCACTACGACCCGAAGAACACTCACCACGGTCTTCTTCTGGTGAACAACGACGACATCGTCACGCCGGGAATGGGATTCGACACCCATCCCCACCAGGACATGGAGATCGTCACCTGGGTACTGAGAGGTTCTCTCGTACATCAGGATTCGATGGGGCATTCGGGCGTCATCTACCCCGGTCTTGCCCAGCGGATGAGCGCTGGAACGGGAATCCTGCATTCGGAGAAGAACGATTCGTGGCGACTCGGTGACGTGGCCGGCAGCCATTCCGACAAGCACAGCGACCCGGTTCACTTCATCCAGATGTGGGTCGTCCCCGACGAAGCCGGAATCACTCCCGGCTACGAGCAGTTGGAGATCGACGCCGAATTGCTTGCCGGTGGTCTGGTTCCCGTCGCCTCCGGCATGGACGCGTACGCCGATCACTCGGCAATCCGGATCAAGAACAAGTACGCCGCGATGCACGTCGCGCGTCTGCAACCCGGACAGCCCGTGACCCTGCCCGACGCACCGTTCCTGCACGTTTTTGTCGCCGACGGTCAGGCGGCCATGGAAGGCGTCGGCGTGCTCGAACAAGGTGACGCGGTACGCGTGTCCGGCGGCGGAGGCCAGCAGGTCAGTTCCGATACCGGTGCCGAGGTCATCGTCTGGGAAATGCACGCCACCGTTTCGCAGGGATGACATGAAGTCCTTCTCGTACGACGCTTCACCGGCTCGAATTGTCTTCGGCCAAGGGACGATCCGCGAGATCGCCGAAGAAGTGCGGCGGCTCGGCCGCGGCCGAGTGATGGTGCTGGCAAGCCGTCGACTGGACGCGCTTGCCGCCGACGTCACCGAATCTCTCGGCGACATGGCCGTCGTCCGCTTCGACGGCGCTGTGATGCATACTCCGACCGAAGTCACGACAGCCGCGCTGAAGCTTGCCGAGACCCATCACGTGGACATCGTCGTCGCGATCGGCGGCGGTTCGGCAACCGGGTTGTCCAAGGCACTGGCACTACGAGCGGGGGTCGATCAGATCATCGTTCCGACGACGTATGCGGGTTCAGAAGTCACTCCGGTGTTGGGTGAAACAGACAACGGACGCAAGACAACTCGCTCCTCTCCCCACATCAGACCGGAAACCGTCATCTACGACGTCGACCTCACTCTCGATCTGCCGCTGGATACCACCGTCACCAGTGCCGTCAACGCGATGGCGCATGCGGTTGAAGCGTTGTACTCCACCGAGTCCAACCCGATCACGGACTTGATGGCGATCGAGGCGATCTCCGGGATCGCCCGTGCGCTGCCGAGCATTGTCGATGATCCGAAAAATCTGGAAGGTAGGGCCGAACTACTGCAAGCAGCCTGGTTAGCCGGAACCTGCTTGGGCACGGTCGGTATGGGGCTTCATCACAAGTTGTGCCACACCCTCGGTGGCAGCTTCGGTTTGCCGCATGCTCCCACCCACACCGTTGTCCTTCCCCAGGCAATGGCGTTCAACGCGCCTGGCGTCCCGGAAGTCATGTCTCGAATAGCGACTGCCTTGGGTGTATCCGACGCCGCCACCGGCGTTTTCGACCTCGTCACCTCATGCGGCGGACCGACCTCTCTGCGAGAGGTGGGAATGAGTCACGATCAGATCGGCCGTGCAGTCGAACTCGCGAACGCCGCCGCTTATCCGAACCCGCGTGAGATCACCCCGGCAGGCCTGAGCGAACTCCTCGAGAACGCCTGGTCCGGGCGTCGACCCGCCATCAGGTGAGAACGAATCAGGCAGTACCGCCTCGCGGCCTGACATGTTCGAAGATCAGAATCGTCTCGGTCGCAGCAACCGCCGGATGCGCCGAGAGATTGTTGACGACGAAGTCACGCAACTGCGCCGAATCCGTCGTTGCGACGTGCAGCATGTAGTCGTCGACACCGGCAACGAAGTACACGTTGAGCACGGAGTCCAGCTTGGCGAAATCGTCGCCGAGCCGGTTGAGGTGCGACCGTGCGTTGGCCTGCAGTCGAACTGCGATCATCGCCTGCAGATCCATTCCGAGAGCGGCGGGGTCGATGTCCGCGTGAAATCCCCTGATCACGCCGTTGTCCACCAAGGCGCGCACACGGCCGAGGCATGTCGACGGCGCAATTCCCGCGATCGCAGCAAGCGCATTGTTCGGAATCCTCGCGTCTTTCGCCAGCTCTTCGAGCAGAACCCGGTCGATCTCGTCCAACTTCATTGCTGCCCGAACATGCTTCGGCGAGGCGGCCGTCTGAATACCGATTTTTGAACTTTCGCGCACCATGAATACAGCCTAGAGAATTATCTTCACTTCTCTTCACTATCTGGCGACGAAACTTCATGCTTGGCACCTGCCATTCGAAGAAACAACAGACTCAGTTCGGAGCCGTGTCATGAAGGTCGGAATCCCTCGCGAGATCAAAAACCACGAGTACCGCGTGGCCATCAGCCCAGCAGGCGTCCACGAACTGGTCGGCCGAGGACACGAAGTCGTCATCGAAACGGGTGCAGGCGTCGGCTCCTCGTTCAGTGACGAGGATTTCAAGGCCGCGGGCGCGCAGATCCTCGGATCTGCCGATCAGGTCTGGACGGACGCAGATCTACTCCTGAAGGTCAAAGAACCTATTGCAGAAGAGTATTCGCGACTCCGTAAGGATCAGGTTCTCTTCACCTACCTGCACCTGGCGGCGTCGAAGGAATGCACCGACGCGCTCCTGACGTCGAAGACCACCTCCATCGCCTACGAAACAGTTGTCGGTTCCGACGGTTCACTGCCCCTCCTCGCCCCGATGAGTGAAGTAGCCGGACGCCTGGCACCGCAGGCGGGCGCCTATCACTTGATGCGTCACGGCGGCGGACGCGGAGTGCTGATGGGCGGCGTACCCGGAGTGCGCCCCGCCAAGGTCGTGGTGATCGGTGCGGGAGTCTCCGGCAAGAACGCCATCGCCGTGGCCTACGGCATGCAGGCCGACGTCACCGTTCTCGACCTGTCGATCGCGCGCCTGCGGGAAATCGACGAGCTGTACCACGGCCAGGTCAAGACCATCACGTCCAACAGCTTCGAACTCGAACAGGCAGTACTCGACGCCGACCTGGTCATCGGCGCAGTGCTGGTCCCCGGGGCGAAGGCGCCGACTCTCGTCTCCAACAGCCTGGTGGCGCGTATGAAGCCGGGTTCTGTCCTGGTCGACATCGCCATCGACCAGGGCGGCTGCTTCGAGGATTCACACGCGACCACGCACGCCGATCCGACGTACCAGGTTCACGGTTCGGTCTTCTACTGCGTTGCGAACATGCCCGGAGCGGTCCCCCGTACGTCCACCTACGCACTCACCAACGCGACGCTTCCGTACGTCGTCGCCTTGGCCGACAAGGGGTGGAAGGACGCGGTCGCGACAGTTCCCGGCCTGGGGTCAGGTCTGAGCACACACGACGGCCTGCTCCTGTCCGACAGTGTTGCAGCGGCGCATGGGTACTCGGCTACCACTCTCTGACCCAGGCAGCTCTGACCCAGGCAGCTCTGACCCAGGCAAGGACAGCTCGAGATCGCTAGCCTTGATCCATGAGCATTCCTGACATCACGCTGAATTCCGGAACCACGATCCCGCAACTCGGCCTCGGAGTCTGGCAGGCCACCAACGACGAAACCGAGCATGCAGTACGGTTCGCACTCGACGAGGCCGGCTACCGGCACATCGACACCGCTGCCGCCTATGGAAACGAAGAGGGCGTCGGACGAGGTATCGCCAACTCGTCCGTCGCGCGAGAGGACATCTTCCTCACTACGAAGCTGTGGAATGCAGATCAGGGCTACGAGCCGGCGTTGAAGGCTTTCGACACCAGCATCGACAAGCTCGGCGTCGACTACGTCGATCTCTACCTCATCCACTGGCCTCTGCAGGACAACGACCGACTCCTCCGCACGTGGGACGCACTCGAAAAGATCGCGGAATCGGGCCGCGCCAAGGCAATCGGGGTGTGCAACTTCGAGCCGCATCATCTGCAGCTTCTCGTCGAACGCGGTGGATTGTTGCCCGCAGTCGATCAGGTGGAACTGCACCCGCACCTCACGCAGCAGGCCATTCGCGACAAGGCCGCCGAGCACGGGATCAAGGTCGAATCGTGGAGCCCACTCGGCGGTACCAGTAACGCAGGTTGGGGTAAGGCGTCCAAGCCCAACACCCTGCTCACCGACCCGATCATCACTCGAATCGGTGACCGCCACAGCAAGACTGCCGCGCAGGTCCTGATCCGTTGGCACCTTCAGAACGGCCTGATCGTCATCCCGAAATCCGTACACGATGCTCGAATCGCTCAGAACATCGACGTATTCGACTTCGAACTCACCGATCTCGACCTGAGCGAAATCGATACGCTCGACGACGGTACCCGCGTCGGCGCGCATCCCGATGAACTCAACATCGGTGCACCGAACTGATCAAGCCGCTCGTTTGGTGGGGCGAAGCGCATCGAATCCGTTTCGCCTCACCATCGTTCCGAGGGTCTTCCACCACGGCCGAGCCGGATCCGGCTCGCTTCCGTCGCCCATCCGGTGCAGCTGATCGGTATGCCACTGCAGGTCGAGTGCACCGTCGAGCATCGAGATGTCGGCAACCTTCCCCAACAACTTCCGCGCTCCGAACTCAACAGTCGGCACGGTCAATCGTTCCCGATCCGATTCCAGGAGAACGGTTGCCGCGTCGGGGATCGTGATCGTCGGCCGGCCGAGGCCGATCACGTCGCACGCGCCGGAAGCCAGTGCCTCGACCATCGCCGATCGCGAGCGGAAGCCGCCGGTGACCGCCAAGGGAATGTCGCCGGCAATCGCTCGGACTGTCTCGGCGTACTCGAGGAAATATGCCTCTCGATCGCGAGTGCTCTGCTTCTGCGCTTTACCCATCATGGCCGGCGATTCATAACTGCCACCGCTGATCTCGATGAGATCCACCGACTCTTCGGTCAACGCGCGCACTACTTCTCGCGACTCGTCTTCCGAGAATCCACCTCGTTGGAAATCAGCCGAGTTGAGCTTGACCGAGACCGCGAATCCCGGAGCAACGGCAGAGCGTATGCGCCGAACGATCTCGATCAGAAAGCGTCGTCGACGCTCAGGATCTCCACCCCACTCGTCCGTCCGCTGATTGGACAAGGGCGAAAGGAACTGCGCAACAAGATAACCGTGCGCTGCGTGTATCTGCACGCCCCCGAAGCCGGAGGACTCGGCGACGCGAGCGGTTTCCGCGAACTTGTCGATGATCTCGTCGATCTCAGCGGTCGAGAGTTCTCGCGGCGTCGCCATTCCCGGAATCTTCAGCGCGATCGCGCTCGGGGCGACCGGTCTACCTCTGCTGGCAATCGGGTTGGATTGCCGCCCTGGGTGGTTCAGCTGTATCCAGATCTCGGCGCCGCCGTTCTTGGCGGTCTTGGCCCAGGCAGTCAGTGCTTCGGCATCACGGTCGTCGTCGACGACGACATTGCCCGGTTCGGCGATCTGCGATCGATCGACCATGACATTGCCGGTGATCAGCAAACCGAACCCGCCACTGCCCCAACGACCGTACAGCGTTTCCAAGCGAGTGGACGGTCCATGAGTGCGGTCACCCAGAGCCTCGCTGAGCGCAGCTTTCATCGTGCGATTCCGCAGGATCTGCCCGCAGGGCAAAGTCAACGATTCTCCGAGCGTGGTCATGGATGCCTCTCGTATGAAGGGAAGAAAGTCAATGGCGTGGCGCAGAACCGAAGTGCCGCTTGGTATCGCGCACGAAGCTCGAGAAGATCAGCGAGTTGACCGGTAGCCCGCCGCGCACCGCGAGCGACAGCTTCGGACGCGGCGAGAATGCAAAATTCCACTGCAGTCTCGAACCCACTGCGAGCTCGTCGACGCGGTAGTCCTCCGCGAAGGATTGGAAAAGCGGAACATTGGACTGTTCGACGTAAAACGAGTGCCGACGCGTTTCGTCGTCCCAGGTGATGAACTTTTCGCGCATCTGCATCGCACCGCCGCCCACCTCCGCGATTCGGCGCGTGCCGACGCCGTAGGGGCGCGGCGAGGTGTAGTGCACTTTTGTGAGCAGTCGGCACCACGACAAAGGCTCGTCGGCGGTCAGACCGGCCCAGACGGCGTCAGGTTCGGCGGCGAGATCGATCGAGTACGTGAAGATATGCGGTGCCGTGTCGAAGAAATCGACACCGACCGGTTCGAGGTCGAACCAATGTGTCATCGCCTACTCCTGCCCAATTAGCCGTTACATGAAGTTACGGATACTTGACGACCGAAGTCAACCCCCGAAGGCTCAGCGGGACCAAGCCTCAGAACGAGAGAGCCCCTGCAGTGAAGCGATGACCTGTTCGAGCGGCTCGATACTTCGAGTCGTCTGGCACACCGCCACTGCACCTTCGACCGACGTGATCGTCAGGTTTGCCATCGATTTTGCCTGCACTGCAGGATAACCCGCAGTTTCGAGTTGCGATTCGATCAACTTCTGCCATCCCAGCATGACCTCAGCCGACACTTCCGCGACTTCTGGCTCACTGGCACGCGCCAACCCGCCGGCAATCACCGGGCAGCCGATCGCGAAGTCCGAGCGTGTGAGATTGAGTCGCCAGATGTCTCCGACCGCTTCGATCACGTCGGCCGTGGAACCGGTAGCCGCAGCCGAGCTGATTCGTCTGGTGATGATCGCACCGGCCGCGCGCACAGCTTCGACCATCAACTCGGTCTTGCCGCCTGGAAAGTGATGGTAGATCGACCCACGGGGCGCGCCGCTGTGCTTGATGACGTCGCTGAAGGATGTCGCATCGACGCCGTTGCGGCTGATCAGTTCGACCGCACTACGAATCATGCGATCACGTGAGCTCAGCTCTGCCATGTCACAGATCCTTCGGCCGTCGGTACACCTGTCGACTCATACGCTACGTTATGTATGACGACCTACATAGTGATGGGATGAAACAATGAGTGACGAGACAACCGCGACTGTCGATCCGGCGCAGATGACAGGCCTCGAACTTCTCCGCTGGATGGGAACGCAGGTCAACGACCGACCCAGCATCGGACGCCTCCTCGGCATGGAGATGCGCGAGGTCAACGAGGGATCGGTGAGCTTCGCCCTGACCCCGCGTGCCGATTTCAGCAACCCGCTCGGCACTGTGCACGGCGGCATCTGCGCAACGCTGCTCGACTCGGTCATGGGCTGCGCGGTACACACGATGCTTCCGGCCGGCGTCGGCTACACGACCCTCGAACTCAAGCTCAACTACATCCGCACGGTGCCTCTCGACGGTGACGAACTGACAGCCCACGGCAGCGTCATTCACGTGGGCGGGCGTACCGCGACGGCAGAGGGCAAGGTCTTGGACAAGAACGGCAAGTTGGTGGCGCATGGAACCACGACGTGCATGATTTTTCGCTGAGCCGACGAAGGATGGCGAGAATGTAGCTGCGCCCGACGTGAGCAGGGTGCGAGTGCCGATGTACGATCGGCTCGTGACCCTGCTCACTGCGCACCTCTGGTGGCCCGACCGCTGACGGTCAGCCGCAACTGCGTGCTGCCCGGACCGATATCGGGTGGTCCAGCAGGCTCCTCTCAGGATCCCCGATCCGGCAAATGCCGTACGCGTCGTCGCTACGACCGCCAAGATCAGGTACCGAATCCACGAAGGAGAGTTAGTTGACCACCACCCCACTCAACCGTTCGCTCGAGCCTTTGGGCGTCTCCATCCCGTCGAAAGTGCCGACGCACTGGTACAACCTGGCGGCTGACCTCCCCGAGCCTGTTCCCCCGCACCTGCATCCGGGCACTCGTGAGCCGCTCGGCCCCGAGGACTTGGCGCCGCTGTTCCCGATGAACCTCATCGCGCAGGAAGTCGCAACCGAGCGCTACATCGAGATCCCGGAGACGGTTCGCGAGATCTACGGCATGTGGAGGCCCTCTCCCCTGTTCCGCGCGCATCGACTCGAGCGCGCTCTCGGCACACCTGCCCGCATCTACTACAAGTACGAAGGCGTGAGCCCGGTCGGTTCACACAAGCCGAATACTGCTGTCGCGCAGGCTTACTACAACGCAATCGAGGGAACCACCAAGCTCACCACCGAAACCGGTGCGGGACAGTGGGGTGCGTCGCTGTCGTTCGCGGGCGCGCTGCTCGGACTCGACGTCGAGGTATGGCAGGTTCGCTCGTCCTTCGATTCGAAGCCGTACCGACGCATCCAGATGGAGGCGTACGGCGGAATCTGTCACCCGTCGCCTTCGGACCTGACGGAAGCCGGACGCGCACTGTTGAAGTCGCATCCCGACACCACCGGCTCGCTCGGTATGGCCATCAGTGAGGCCGTCGAGGTCGCTGCGCAGGATCCGAACACGCACTACTCACTCGGTAGCGTGCTGAACCACGTCATGCTGCACCAGACCGTGATCGGTCAGGAAGCAATGGTCCAGCTCGAAGAAGCCGGCGACGCCGTCCCCGACACCGTGTTCGGTTGCGCCGGTGGCGGTTCCAACCTCGCCGGACTCACCTTCCCGTTCCTGGGACGAAACCTTCGCGAAGGCACCAAGACTCGTCTGGTCGCCTGCGAGCCGTCGGCATGCCCGTCCCTCACCCAGGGCGAGTACCGCTACGACTTCGGTGATGTCGCCGGCCTGACGCCGCTGCTCAAGATGCACACTCTGGGTAAGGATTTCGTACCGCCGGCCATCCATGCCGGTGGCCTCCGCTACCACGGCATGTCGCCGATGGTCTCGCACGCGGTCAACCTCGGACTCATGGATGCAATTGCCGTCGATCAGGACGACGCACTCCAGGCAGGTCTGATTTTCGCCCGCGCCGAAGGAATCATCCCGGCTCCGGAATCCACCCACGCGGTTGCCGGCGCTATCGCTCACGCCCGTGCCGTCACCGAACCCGAGGTGATCGTGATCGGGCTGTCCGGCAACGGTCAGTTGGATCTTCCGGCGTACTCGCCTTACGTCTGACGCCGTCGGTGTGGTGGTCTCGTGCGTACGAGGCCACCACACTTCGTCACACCGAGCACGTGGGCTCGATCTCGCGATCGACATCGTGCCGGCCGTCCGCGAAACGAACCGATCAGTTTGATCGATCGGTTACGGTCTTTCGATGCAGCTTCGGTTGAAGGAACATTGGAAACTGGTCGCACTCGGACTGGCATTGCTCGTGGCGATCGCGTTCATCGTCGTATCGGTAATCTCCGACTCCAGTGATGCGGCATGGCCGAAGCAGAAGACAGGCGGTCCGATCGTCGAGCAAGGCGTTGTCGACGTAGACCTCTCCGATCCTCCGCAACAAGCCTGGGAACTCGATGTCCGAGCGCTCACGGACAACCCCGGGGACGTGCTGCTGTCGATGCCTTCCACGCTCGATAGCTACTACGGCTACGGCAACACGTACCAAGTCGGTGACGTGCTGGTGGCCGCGACTGCTTATCCGCTTCCCAAGACCGACGAGTCTTCGTCGAGTCAGGGAGTCGGTGCCGTCACACTCGTCGGGGTGAATCCCGACGACGGAAGTCCGCTGTGGAAAACGCGAATCGGCGGAGTCATCGGCCAGTGCAGTCAGCAGAACGAATCCACGATCATCGCGTGCTGGGGCGATCGACGGATGATCTTTGTCGATACCGCGACCGGAACTCTGATGTCCGACCTCGGAACCGACTTCGATCTCAATGGCGCCACCATCGCCGGAGACACCGTGTACACGTCCGGCGAAAGGATGGACGGAACGGTTCGAACACGAATTCTTGCCAGCGGCACCACAACCAATTTGACTGCCAACTTCGTGCGTACCTTCGAACCAAGTGAGAAGTTCGGAGCCGTCTACACGGTCCCTCACACCGACACTGTCATTGCGATGGAACAGGGCGACGGCGGGGACCCGCAGTACCGCTATCGAATCTACGATCTGCAGTCCGGCGCCGAACGATTCCGATTCGAGGGCGATTCGCTTGTCCCTACCGGGAACGGATTGTTCCTCACCAGTGTCGGCGGCCGGTCGGGATATGCCGGAACCCAAAACCTCTTGGCTTCCGACGGATCCACGATTCGTGCGATACCGATTCCCTCGTACTCATCGTCGTCCTACCCGAGTAAGCCCTCGACGGGCCTGCCGATGTTTCTCGGCGACGGCGCCTACGATCCGGAGTCGGGTGACGAACTCTGGCGCAGTTCACAAATCGTCAACACCGCGACGGCCGGGACAGGAAGCGCCATCGCCGCAGTGGTAGGAAAAACAATCCTCGTCACGTCGCCGGAGACCCGCACAATCTCGGGTCTCGACGTCGAGAGTGGCCGACAACTGTGGCAAACACCCTGGCAAGACGCGTACTGGGTTCGAAGCGGTGCGACTGATGGCGATCACTTCGTCTTCAGCGACTACACCGGCATGCATTCGATCAGGGCTCGCGACGGAAAGATGATGTGGTCGGTCCCCCTTCCGCCAGAGGTCGATCCGCGCGGAGTCGTCGTCTCGAATGCCGGCAAAAACGTGTCGTTCTCCTGGCAAAACCACTTCACCGTTTGGCGATAGGCCGGCAACATCACCGGTTCAATGTCGTACTGACCAGCCGGCTCAGCAACCAGCAAATGGATAGACGTACAGCCTCGATGGCCACAATCCAGTCTGGCGCGTTTGTTCAATTTCGGGGGAACGATCTCGAACAACTGCATGTATCTCCGCGACTCCGACTTCGGAAAGATCAGACCAGACCTGCGGTGAAGGGGTGCATACGAATCGCACCGACTCAGGTATCTGATCCAATCCAACGATAAAGGGAGCCAACGGGAATGGATGCGAAATCCCCAATTTGCAGTCGGCAACAAATAGTCCAGTTCGCGCGCGAACATCTGCGTACCGGGGGACCGAACTCAGACCAAATTCGTCGTCATTTCGGTTTGCAAAAACGCGCGTTCTTCACGCAGCTCGACACCCATCTGGACGATTCTGCACTTTCAATGCCCGAAAAAGTTGCACTCCGCCGCATCTGCCGACAGGAGGATAGAAGGTGCCCGATCAAACGTATGAACGTCTCAGCAGGTCAAGCCAACCCACCCCGGCCGATGTACGACGCGCTTCCTTTCCCACCCCAGAACCATCATGCTTGACGATCGAAAGCCGCCAACTACGTTGAGCCGCTCAATTCTTCCGCAGTCCCCTCTTCTCGGATCGGGATCATCGGAGATCCAACAGCCGCGCGACTTTCAGGCTCAAATGCAAGGCCAACCGGTCGTCGCCGTTTGCCAAGTCTGCTCGTGTTATCTCCTGAATTCGCCGCAAGCGATAGTACAAGCTCCCTCGATGCACACAGAGCGCCTCTGACGTTCGCTTTACGTCACCGGCATTGTCCAAAAAGCTCTCCAGCGTCGCGAGAAGAGCCTCACTTTTCGAGTCCTCATGGCTGAGCAAGGACTGCAAACCTGAGTGAATACTGTTCTCGAGTCGATCCTCCGACAGTTCGGCCAGAAGTCCGTAGACGCCGAGATCCCGATAACGCACAACATTTCCGAGCACCTTGACGACCTGGGCCACATCTGCGGAACGTCTGGACTCTTCGTAGGATTCGCGCACATCCGCAACCGAGGTTCGCGGTTCACCGATACCGACCCAACATTCGATGTTCTGGCGCCCACTTTCAGACAAGACTCGCTCCCGGGCTGCCACGATCAGCGAGTCCAGATGGGTTTGAGTCGAGCGTTCGGCCACCGATACGATCAACAGACTGTGGTCGGGGCGGTCGAGTTGGATTGCACTGTTCCGCGGGAGCCTCCGACGAAGCTGATCGACGCCGACGGCAACACTCAGACGATCTCTTTCGGTCAATGTCGACTGGTCGCCAGGACGGAGCAACACAGTGACCACGACTGCTGGACCCGCAGCCAACAAGCCCTCCTCGGCCAACCTGTTTGCCGCGTCCTCGCGCAGCGACCGCTCGCCCGACAGGACGTCTCGAGTAAGTTCCCGCTCCCGACTTCGGGACAACTCGTCCAGCAACTGTTCGCGGTGGAGGATCATCGCTGCCGCATCAGCCGTGCGCCTCAAGACCTCGGCTTGATCCTCGTCAACTTCGCCCTCCGAAGTCAACAGCCAGACGAAGCCCAGCAGCGCATTGCGGTACCGGATCGGCATCCCGACCCGGCCAAGGGTCAGCCCTAGTTCTTCGTTGACGGGAACAGTGAAGAGATCGAGGGCTTCACGGCCTCCACTCGCGTAGATGAAGTCTACGATCTCGCGTGAAACATTCCGCTGTAGAACGGAATTCATTCTGACTGAATCGACGGCACTGTCATGCGAGTTGTACGCGAGCAGACGAATCTGTACATCATCGATCGCAACGGAACGGTCCAGTCGGCGCCCGGTAGTGTCCACCAAATGCTGCAGTTCTCCGACCATGGTCGAACTGTACGAGCCCCCTCTCCGGTTTGCAACATATGCCCAAATTTCTACGTAGAAAATTGAACACATGACAGTGATGCAACTAACTTTTGCACCATAGGCTCGCTTCATGCCAAGCACTCGAGACCCGTGACGTCTTCACTCGGTTCGCAACCCGTCAGACGTGGCAGCGACGAGATCTGTTGCAGCCGTGGGATTTGCATAGTGGGGCGCGAGGCCGGCCGGCACGATCTCCCTCAGACGAAGTCGCCTCCGACCCGAAATCGACAACGACCTTCGTTCGCCAGTTCAACATCGAATCCCACCGACCTCTTTCAATGTCGAATACCTCGAATGACATCGGTGACCGTGATGTCGCAAAGCCGTTGCCATTCAGCATATCCCGAGAGGAATCATCATGACCGGCACAGCAAATGCTCCTGCAGGGCATCAAACCGAGACTCCACCTGGACGTCGATCGGCGCGCCGTAGGGCCCTGATCGCCGGGGCGACAGGCAACATCGTCGAATGGTTCGATTTCACGATCTACGGTTTCACTGCCGCAGTTCTCGCGACAGTGTTCTTCCCTCCGGAGTTCGGCAGTGGCGCACTGCTTGCCACCTTCGCTCTTTACGGAGTCGCCTTCTTGGCCAGACCTGCCGGCGGCATATTCTTCGGACGGCTTGGTGACCGCCTCGGCCGACGGAGGTCACTGTCCCTGGCAATTACGCTCATGGGCTGCTCGACGGCGGCAATCGGTCTCCTACCGACGTACGCTTCGATCGGTGTTGCCGCACCGCTGTTGCTGCTGCTGTGCCGATTGGTTCAAGGATTCTCGGCCGGGGGCGAATACACCGGAGCTGCCACCTTCGTCGTCGAGCATGCGCCGTCCCACCGCCGAGGCTTGTACGCAGGGATAATCAGCTCTTCGTCATTTGTCGGCAGCATCTTGGCCACGGTCACAGTCTTGTCATTCAGCTCGGTCGGCGCTGAGCACTTCGCCGACGGAGGATGGCGTTGGCCGTTCATCATCGGAGGCGTTGTCGCCATGGTGGGCCTGTTCATGAGGCTTGCCGTCGAGGAGACTCCGGCGTTCAAGGAAATGCAAGAAAACGATTCCCTTCCAAACCGCCCACTCGCAGATCTGTTCCGCAATCACTGGCGGACTCTGCTCACGTCCTTCGTGTACTTCGCCTCGCTCGGTGTCGTTACTCATATGCTGCTCGGCTACATGCCGACATTTCTGGTTCTCTCAGCCGATGTTCCGAGCACGGTTGCACTGCTGATGACAACCGGCGCTTTGGTTCTCGCAGTACCGCTGTTCATCTTCTTCGGCGCCACAGTCGACCGAATCGGCCGGAGGCCACTCGTCAGAATCGGCATGGTGATGTCAGTTTTCGTCTCGGTGCCCAGCTACATGCTCATCGGTACCGGAAACATTTTCGCGATTGCCGTTGCACTGGCTTCTCTGGTCCTCGCGCTTTCCTTACTCGCGTCCGCTTTGCTCGTAATTCTCGAAATGATGCCGACGCATGCGCGATTCACCGGCACGGCAATCCCCTACAACATCGCATATGCACTTTTTGCAGGGACCGCTCCTCTGGTGTGCGCAGCACTGGTCAACGCCACTGGAAGCGATCTGTCGCCTGCCTTCTATGCGACCGCCATCGCTTTGATCGCGCTTCCCATTCTGTGGCGAGGGATTCCGGAAACGAAAAACTGGTCTGCCACGCAGGGCAGCCCGACGAAGCATTTCTGACAACGGACGCGCCACGGCTGTGATTTTTTGCGCAGCTGTCGATAGCGTTCCGATGGCCGCCACGAGAGAGTTGAGGACGACGAACACCTCTGGACTTTCAGGTGCCAAATTCATTAAGGCAGAGCCGAATCCGAGAAGTCGGGATGAAGCTCTCCAGAGGAAGTCGACGGCGTCGGAATTACCAGAACCCAAGCTTGCCGGATCGAACAGCTGTGCTTTCGATCCGGCGAAGCCATCAGTAGAAAGAGAGGCCGAAAGTGCCTACCGACAAGACCGATGCAGTTGTGGTCGGAGCTGGAGTGATCGGCAGCTCCATCGCCTACGAACTGGCCGCTCGAGGTTACGAAGTCCTGGTCATCGACAAGTCTGGTGGTCCGGGCTACGGCTCGACCAGTGCATCCAGTGCGGTTATCCGGTTCAACTACTCCACATTCGACGGTATGGCTGCGGCTTGGGAGTCGCTGCATTGCTGGCAAAACTGGAGCGAGCATCTCAACGCGACAGTCGACGGCGCGCTTGCGAAGTTTCGGCAATGCGGGATGGCACTGCTCGATGTCGACGTCGCGCCCCACGCGCGCACGATCGGATTATTCGAGAAGATAGGAATCGATTACCAGCTTTGGGACGCAACGACACTCGTCGAGAAGATTCCCGGTATCGACGCCGGCAAATACTATCCTCCGAAGCCAGTCGACTCGGAGTCCTTCTTCGCAGATGCCGAAACCACGCTCGGCGCGCTGTACACACCTCAGGCGGGGTTCGTCGACGACCCGCAACTGGCTGCCGCGAATCTTGCTGCGGCAGCACGTTCGCACGGTGCGGTTTTCGCATACAACACGCGTGTAGTGGCAGTCGAGCAGTTGCCTGACGGCATCTGGCAGCTAGGGCTCGACGACGGGGAAAGTGTGAAATCCAAGATTGTCGTCAATGCCGCCGGCCCCTGGTCAGGAGCGTTCAACAAGCTGTCGAACGTCGGGGCCGACTTCAAGGTTTCGGTTCGGCCCTTGCGCCAGGAAGTTCATCACGTCACCGCACCCACTGGCTACAACGACGACGAGATCCTCGGCCCGATGATCGCCGATTTGGATCTCGGAACCTACATGCGAGCCGAACCTGGAAACGGTTTCCTTGTCGGCGGAACCGAACCGGATTGCGATCCGCTCGAGTGGATCGACGACCCTGATACCGCCAACCCGAATCGCACTGTTGCCCGGTTCGAAGCGCAGGTTTTCCGCGCCGCCAGGCGTTTCCCCACCCTGGAGGTCCCGTCACAACCGAAAGGTATTGCCGGCGTGTACGACGCAGCATCCGACTGGACCCCGATCTATGACAAGACAGACAGGCAAGGTTTCTACGTCGCCATGGGCACCAGCGGGAACCAATTCAAAAATGCGCCCATCGCTGGGCGCCTCATGTCCAGGATCATCGACCAGGTGGAAGCTGGACACGATCACGACGCTGATCCCCTGACCTATGTCGGGATGCACACCGGGCTCGAAATCGACCTCGGCGCATTCTCCCGCCTTCGGGCACCCAATGCCGAGTCGACCGGGACGGTCATGGGTTAGAAGTCTTGTCCGGCTTGGAGAATCGATAGCCGCGACAACTGAATAGACACGGCTGTGGGTGTCCACCACGTGGTGGACACCCACAGCCGACTTCTCCTTCAACGGCGTCTACGGAAAATCGCCCTAGAACGTGTCAGCGGCACATCGCCTCCGGGACGGAGAGCTAACGTGCATGGCAGCTCTTCAAGTAGCTCAGGAACGATGCCTGCAGCCCGGTTACGTGCGTCTCGTGCAACAACGCGGTCGAAACATCCTGCGACCGTCCCTTGCCATGCAACTGCTCCACGACGGCGAGAACGTTGCGTGACAGTCCGCGATAGATCGGAATGGGTCCAGTCAGTTCGGCTTCGTTCAGCGTGACGTGCAGCTGCGGAACAACTGAGCCCACGCCACGCTCGGGCAGTGCCTCGACCAGTGTGTGGATCTGGCTGTCGGCGTTCACAACTCCGGGACTACCCGCACCGAAGGTCGCGAATGGGGGCGCGTCGCGCAGCCATGCGTAGAGGGCGAAAAGGCCTCCGTACGAGTACCCGAAGAGTCCGTGCCCGGACTCGCTGACACGTAGCTCCGACGAGTACAGGCGAGGGTGGAGTTCGTTGGTCAGGAAGTCGAGGAAGACGTCCGCGTGGGTGTCTGCCAGCTCCTCGAGGTAGGCGTCCACATACTCCTGGGTCATTGCACCCGAGTCGCGAGCAGCGGCAAGAGTGGCCGTCATTTCTTCGCCTACCGGTTCCCCGGGCGGCACGAGATCGCGGTTGCGTAGTCGTGCCCAGTTGGCAGCTTCTTCACCGGCATAACCGACGCTGACCTGGATGTACGGGGCGATCGTCAGATACGGGTCTGCCTGCGTGACGATGAGCGGGGCGGTAAGACCTACAGCCCAGTTGCCGTCCATCACGTAGATCAGCGGTAAGGGATCCGTGGAGTCCGCGTAGCCGGGGGGTGTGGTCACCCAGATGCCGTAGCTGTACCCCGACTTCGCCGTGATTTCGAAGTACTCCGTGTCTGCAAAGCATCCGTGCAGCATTGCGCTCATCGAACCTCTCCCTTCACTACGTGGCCGGCCTTCACGACGAGAACAGCCATGTCCGGATCGGCGAACACCTTGGCGTCGTGGAGCGGGTCTTGCTGCCAGGCGACCATGTCCGCCTGCATTCCGACGCGGATAGTTCCAACGGTGTCCCCGATACCGAGGATGTCGGCGTTGACGCTGGTGGCCGATACGAGAGCATGCATCGGCGACTCCAACTCGGCCCGCAAGCGCAACTCCTCGCCTCGGCGCTGCTGGTGCGGCCCGATGAGGTCCGAGCCCAGGCCGATCCTCAGGCCTGCTGCGCGAGAGGCCTCGAGCGCTCTGGCCATGCGTTGACGCACTCCGGCTGCACGCTCTCGTATTGCCGGGTCCAGGTCCATGCTTTCGGTGTCCGCCAACTGCTCGACCACGGCGAAGGTGGGGACAAGTGCCACGTCATGTTCCCGCATCAGCTGGGCCGTCTCCGCATCGATGTCGGTGCCGTGTTCCACGCACCGGACGCCGGCCCGCACCGCGTTGCGAATGCCCGCATTGTTGTGCGCGTGGACCGTGACGTAGGTGCCGCGCGACGCTGCTTCTTCCACTGCCACGGAGATTTCCTCGACGGTGAACTGTGTGTCGGTGAGGCTGTCATGGCCTCCGACGACACCGCCGGTGACGCACAGTTTCAGAAATGTTGCGCCTCGGCGGAACGACTCGCGCACGTTGCGTCGTAGCTCGTCGGCATTACCCGACATCAAGGACAAGGCGCAGAGCCCTGGAATGTGGTGCATGTTCCACAGCTCGGTCGGCTCCCATGCGGCCCCGTAGTAGCCGTGTCCACCGGTCTGGCACTGCACAGGACCGCACGAGAGGACACGCGGACCACGCACCTTGCCGCTCGCAATAACGTCGACGACTCCGCCGTCGATGCCACCGACGTCTCGCACGTGGTGAAGCCCGCGTCGAGGGCATCGCCCGCGGTGGCGAAGATGCCCGCAGCCAGTTCGGCTGCCGAGAGCTCAAACCCGAATTGCCTTCGGATCGGACTCGAAATACCCAGGTGCACATGAGCATCGATCAGCCCCGGAGTCAGAAGCATGCCGTCCAAGTCAACTGTCGTCGAACCCGACGGCGCCTGTCCGATCGCGGTGACAATGCCGCCACTCACGCACACGTCGACTTCGACCGGGTCGGTGCCCGATCCATCCGCGACCATGCCGCCGGCAAACCATACGTCAGTCAAAGGGACCTCCCGAGCATTGGAAACCACTCTCCTAAACACTGGTGAATTCGATATGCGGTACCGTACTCAACAGTGGTGAACCCGTCAATGGAGGTAGCGTGAGATCGCCGGTTGGGGAGGGTCGAGAGCGACTGTTGCAGGCACTGTTCGACGAGTTCGGTGAAACCGGCCCAAGCCCGAAGCTGTCGATGCGCCAAGTAGCGGAGCGACTCGGAGTGCACCACACGCTGCTGACCTATCACTTCGGATCACGACCGGGACTCCTCAGCGCCGTGCTGTCGGAAGCTCGCCGCCGTGACAACCTCGTCATCGCCGCGATGGGCAAGGATCTCGGGTTCGCGGCCCTGTGCAGGGCGATCTGGACCTTCTACTCGAACGCCGAGCACGAAGATCGAAGCCGCACCTTTTTTCACCTGGCCGGACTTGCGGTTTACGAGCACAAAGCATTTCAAGATTTCGCCGCCGACCTCGACGATTTGGCGCACCTCCTTGAAGCGGCAGCCCTTCGCGAAGGATTCACAGTGGTGGATGCAAAGCAGCAGAGCATCATCGCAACCGCATGTCTGCGAGGACTGTTGTTGCAGAGGTTGCTCACCCCCGACGCCGAGGTCGACGCGGCAGCCGAGCGCTTCATCACCTCGTTGACAGCGTCCACCACGTAAGGCCTCACAACCGATCACCCTCGTTCGAAATCACCGACGCGGGGCCGTTTGCCATTGGCTCGGTCACGTTTCGGCGTGAGACGGGTCTCTGAACCCCGGTTGAATGGTGGCCGATCGCACTTTCGACATCTGTACGAGCGAAGTGCCGAAAGATGCGACAAGTGAATGTATCCCGACCCAGCAGACACACGACATCATCGACAAGTCCGATGATTCACATGAGTTTCGAAAGTCAGGATTGAATTGTGACCATTACCTTCCGTGCCGCAGAGTTGAACAGCGCAAGTGGGATCTTCCAGCAAGCACTGCTCGGCCAACCCAGTGCAGAGCCACTCGGCGGAGACATCATCACTCGTGCAGATGTCGAGTTCACCAGTGCCGACGGCCGCATTCAATCCGGAGTCTGGGAGAGCGAACCGGGAAAGTCGCGGTGGGAGTTCCTCACCCGCGGCGAGATCATCACCATCGTCTCCGGCGCCATGACCGTCGAGGAGGACTACGGCGATCCCGTACATCTCGTTGCCGGTACGAGTGCAATCTTCCCAATCGGATGGAAGGGTACGTGGACGGTCACCGAGACCGTACGCAAGGTGTTCGTCGTATACAACGTATGACCGAGAGAATCCGCAACATCCGACTTTCACGGCCCGTCGTACGGACGGATCTCACGACGCAGCCCACTTGCCCTGAGTACCTGTCGCTGCACTCCCGCCCTCACGGAATCCTCGGTGCCGATTACTCTCACATGGTTTCTGGCGCGAGTGATCGCCGTGTACAACAACTCCCGAGTCAGCAGTGACGACGCCTCGGCCGGCAACATCACCGATACGGTGTCGTACTGGCTGCCCTGGCTCCGGTGAATCGTCATCGCGTAAACAGTCTGCACCGACGAGAGTTGGCTCGGGTGAATCAGAAACGCATCACTGCCCCGCTGGAATGCGGCAATAGGCACGCCATCCTCACGCTGCACGATCACCCCGGCGTCCCCGTTGTAGATCTTCGCCTCGTAGTCGTTGGCCGTCACGAGCAGCGGTTGGCCCGGATACCACCGCGTCGGGTCAAGAAACTGCCCTGATGCCGTGCCGACCCACTCCATCGCCTGCTGCGCCCACCTCCCGACACCGTACGGTCCGTCACGGTGGGCGCACAGAAGGCGGTGCGATTCCAGGCCTTTCAGTGCGCCGATCGCATCACCCACCTCGGCCGACGCAGTCACCACCTCTGAACTCGCAACGATGTCGGCGCGCAATGCGTCAACATCCTCGGGCGAATGGAAGGAGACGGCAGGATCACCGCTGCGCAGGATACGCAGAACCTCAGCGGAATCTCCCGCTCGAACTGCCCTGGCCAACGACGCGATGGTTCCGTCGAAGCGGCGCCCGCGTGAGAGTTGAATGATCCCGCCCCGCAGACGATCCTGCTCATCCGCACTCAATGCCTCTTCTGAACCAGTGGCCGTGAGATCGTCACCCACCAACTGTGTCAGCGTCGGATTTCCACTGACGTTTACCGGGCGGGCGACAAGATCAGCAAGAACAGCGCCCGCGTCGACTGAGGTCAACTGATCGGGATCGCCGACGAGCAGTAGCCGGGCATCGGGGCGAACGGCTTCGAGCAGGCGCGCCATCAACGTGAGGGAGACCATCGACGTCTCGTCGACGACGACCACATCGTAGGGAAGTCTGTTGGTCGCATTGTATTTGAAACGACTCGAACTCCCCCGCTGCCAACCGAGTAGGCGGTGCAGGGTCATGGCCGCGAGTTCTTCGGGAAGGCCAAGGCTCGCGGTCTGCTCACGTACGGACTCCTGCAGCCGTGCTGCGGCTTTACCCGTCGGTGCGGCCAGACCGATGCAAGCATTCGAACCCAATTCCTCCGACAGGAGAGCGAGAATACGTGCGACCGTATGGGTTTTGCCGGTTCCGGGCCCACCGGCGATGACGGTGGTCCACTGTGTCGCGGCGAGAGCAGCTGCTATCCGTTGACGATCCGGCGCGATGGTCGGCCCGTTCTCGTCGACGAACAGCGAATCCAGCCGCGTTCGGACCGCTTTCAGGTCGGCGGGCGGCCACGTGGACGCCCGCTCGTCGAGCACTCGCCGAATCGTCTGCTCCTGCAGAAAATATCGATCGAGGTAGAGGAGTTCACCGTCGTCCGTGTCGACCAACCGGAGCGGTCTGAGAGGTCCGGCGTTTCCGCCGATCACCAGAGGGCTCAGCCGAAGGGCGGCAACGATCTCCGACGGTTCGGGCCACGGCAACGACGTAAGTTCCTCCTCCGTCGCATTGTCGACGCTCACATCACGCATCCGTCGTAGATCGAGGCACACCGAACCTGATCGCACGGCCCGAACTGCCAACGCCGCGGCCAGCATCACTTCTTCGGAAGTTTCACCGCCCAGGCTGCACACTCTCGTCGCGACATGAACATCGGCGGCAACCAGAACCCCGGCTTCGTTGAAGATTCGCACGATCCCTTTGGCGCGCTGAGCCAATTGCGCCTCGGTCATCGAATCTTCTCCCCTACTGTGTGGGACGCATCAAGACCGGCCAGCAGATCCGATAGTTCAACCGTCAGCTGAGCAGGCGGTTTCCATTCGAAGACACCGCATTCCGGCGGGCTGTCCGGGCCGAGCATCCCACGCACGAATTGATACTGCGCGCCCCCGAGATGACGGTGCGGATCGTAGTCGGGCAGGCGCCACCGCAGATACCGATGCAGTGCAACCGAATACAGCAGTGCCTGCAGCGGATAGTGCGAGCGCATCATCTCCGTCGCCATGAGTTCACGCGTGTAGTTGGCAGCCGTCAGATCGCCGCGACCGATCCGGTTGGTCTTGTAATCGACGATCACGAACGACGGGCCCGGGATCCGCAAGACTGCGTCGATACTGCCCGTCAGGAATCCGCGCATCGGTGACGTCTCGACACGGTCCAGATAGTCGGCGTACGACGCCAGAATGTCGTCGGAGGAAAGGTGGCGCCTCAACAGTTCCGACACTCCGCGGAGTGTGACACTCATCGACACCGGATCGTCGCCACCGGCCAGTGGGAGTTCGAAATCGAGTTCGGGAAGACGATCTTTCGGCGCGATCGTGGCCAAGGTTCCGAATCCCAAGGGAGTCTGCATCACCAGATACAGCGCATCCGCGAGTGCTTCGGAGTCGACCTCGGCCGCCCGAACCGAGACCGCCTCGGCGCAACGCATCCCGAGTTCCGCTCTCAGATCTGCCGCAGCCGTGTCCACCACCTCGAGCACCTCATGCACCAGCGTGCCGAATGCGGCGCCCGCGGGAAGTCCGTTCATGGGTGAAGGGAACGCCTCCAGGGGCGAGGGGGTAATGCTCTCGAGGTCTACGGAATCCTCTGGCTCGTCGTCTTTTTCGGGATCCTCGACCTCACTGCCCGTGGTCGTGACCGCGTGGTGCGCTCCGGCGGTGAGTGCCGAGTACGACGTACGACGCCACAGAGTGTCCAGGTCTCGATCGAAACGCGCCGCGGCCAGTTCGGTCACGTCCGCAGCCGCTCTGGACCAGTGGACGGGCGAGGGCGGATGGGGACCAACAGGTTCCACCGAGATCACGTCGGAAGCTGCTGCCGGCCAGGTTGCGAGCCGTGCTGCGGTTGTACCGTCGTCGAGCACCTTCACTACCCGAGCAGGTTCGGCGATGCCGGGTGTACGTCCGAGCATCAACCGGTGCAGCGGCGAGCGGGAGGTCCCGTAGCTGGGTGCCCACCAGAGCACGAGTTGGCACTGCGCCCGGGTCAGCGCCACGTACAGCAGCCGCAGTTCTTCGCCCGCTTCTTCGGCCTCCGCAACAGTCTTTCTGGCGTTGTACCCCGGGCCTTCCTGCCCGCCGACGTCGAGGATGCGGCGTCCCTCCGGGTCGTGCAACAGCTGCGTCGGCGAGTTGAAGCCGCCAACGCTCTCCCAACTGAACGGGACGTAGACGATCGGGAACTCGAGCCCTTTGGTGGCATGCACCGTAGCGATTTGCACTGCGGCAGCGTCACTGTCGAGGCGGCGGCTTCGATCGGTGGCGCTCCCGGACGTCGGGTCCTTGATCCGATCGGAAAGCCAGCGAACCAGTGCGCTCAACCCGAACGCTTCCTCGGTCGCGACGCGACCGAGGAGTTGTGCGACGTGCCGCAGATCGGTGAAATCTCGTTCGCCGGACGGGGCCGCGAGTACACGCTTCTCCAGATTTGTTTCGGCAGAGATTCTTTCGAACACAGCCGCAAACCCGACGCGTGCGAACAGCCCGGAATAGGAGCGCAGTTGACCGGCAAGTTCCGCGACGATGTTGTCGCCATCCTTGTCCAGTTCTTCGGAGGTGCGCCCGAAAATTGGTGAGAGGGCCGTCAACCGGACCCGATCGGAGCGATGGGGCTGCTCGATCGCCTGCAACAGCCACAGCCACTGGGTCGCACTGGGTGTCGCGAAAACACTGGACCCTCCGGTCAAAACGGAAGGTACACCGACGGCATCGAGAGCATCGCGGATCATCGCCACGTGCTTGTGGGTGCGCACCAACACCGCGACGTCTCCCGGTTCGACCGGGCGTGGAACACCGTCGACTGCCAAGCGGGCATCGCCGCCCAGGAGCGCGACCACGTCTGCTGCGACGTCGTCCGCGACGCGACTGCGAAGTCTGCCTACGGCCGGAAATCCCGAACGATTGAGCGGTCCGGCTCCGGTACGGGGCAGATGGCGTACACGCATCGGCACCGGGCCGAACAACCGAGACTTTTTGTGCGAAGCCTCCACCGGATGCGCGACGATGCCTTCGTTGCCGAGTGCGGCACCACCGTAGAGGTGTTCGAGTGCCGCCAACAACCCTGGGTCGCTACGCCAATTGGTGGTCAACTCCTGGTGCGCATCCGCCTGATCGACCGCATCGAGATAACTCAGAACTTCTGCCCCGCGGAACGCATAGATGGCTTGTTTGGGATCACCGACCAGGACCAGGGTGGTGTGACCGTGGAAGGCCAAACGCAGAATGTCCCACTGCAACGGATCGGTGTCCTGGAACTCGTCGATCAACACGACCTTGAACTTCTCGCGCACCCGACGACACGCGACGGGACCGTATTCCGGATCGGTCAATACGCCGTGCAACAGCGTCAGCAGATCGTTGAAGTCGCGAATTCCTTTGGTCCGCTTACGTCGTTCGACCTCGACACGAGCAGCAGCCGCGAAGAGGACGCGCTGACCGGGTGCGGTCTCCTCCTCGCTGTCGGGTTCGAGAATTGCCTGACCATCGCCGACTGCGCTTCGGGCGATGGCCAGCGCGTCCTTCGTGGAGAACGGTGGAGACGAGTCCGTCCGGCTGTAGCGGCTGAGGTACAAATCCGAGACGACCTCACTGATCAGGTCGTCGACCGACTCCACAAAAGTTGTGTCCGGTTCACGTTCCCCGGCGATGCCCAGCCCGTCGAGCATCCTCTGACAGAAACTGTGGGTGGTCGTGATGGTGCCGGCGTCGAACTCCGCGAGAGCGCGCAGGAGTCGACGACGCCGCACGCCGATCTCCTCGTCGTCAGCTGTGGCGAGGTACGCCACCAGATCATCATCCGACCGCCTCGCCGCCTCCGGGTCGACCAGAGCGGCGGACACTCCCGCGAACCTCTCCCTGGCACGCTCACGAAGTTCCTGAGTGGCGGCCCGGCTGAATGTCACCAGCAGAACTTGCGAAATGTCGGCGAGACCTTCGGCAACACAACGGGTCGCGAGTCCGACGATCGCGTAGGTCTTGCCAGTTCCGGCGCTCGCTTCCAACACCGTAGTGCCGGTAGGCAGTGGCCCCAATAGATCGAAGTCCACGGGTTACTCCGCTCTTTCGTTGGTCAGCAACGGATCCCACAGTCGTCGGGCGAGAACTCCGAATCGAGTCGGTTCCTCGGCCCAGACGAATTCGTCGTCCGACGGCGGATCCGCAGCCAACTCCGCCAGTGTTCGAGCTTCTCCGAAAACGTAAGCGTTGCTTGGATCGATCATCTCGCCGTACTGCCCGGTCCACTGGGTGTCCGCACCGTTTGTCGCATCGTCGACCGACTCGCCACCAAAGCGTCGGCGCGCATATTCGGCTGAAGTAGCGGCCCACATCGGCAACGGACGCTGCAGCCCCCGCTCGCGTAGGTCCACCAGTTGCTGCAGGATCTCGACCGCATTGCCTGGCGCATCGAGCACCGACCGTGCCGCTGCGATCTTTCCCCGACCCCGTCCGATCGAGACTGCATCGAGCGCACCGGGTCGTCCGTGCGCTTTCAAGGCGAGCAGGTTTATCCAGGCCGTCATCCGATGTTTAGGCGCCAGTGAGGAATACGACGCTCCCACCACTGAATTGCCGTGCACACCGGTTACCGTTCCGGTGAGACGACGCCCGTCACCGAGGTCGATGTCGACGTCGACGGCCTCGGAGTCGCCCTCGAGGTGTGGCAAGGCAAGACCGGCAAGTTGGTCTACCACCCACTCGACGTTGCCCAGAACCGTGGCGCCCAGGTTGTAGGGCGGCAAAGTACCGCGGCGCCACTCGGCTGCACGGAAATCCGCCGAGCTGCGTCCAGCCAAGCGCGAGAGAAGCATTCGGTCACCCAGAGCCCAGGTGGACAGTGGATCGAGCTCGGTTGCCAGCGAATCCGCGATGTCGTCGTCGAGTTCCGGTACCCGGACGCCGAGGCGTTGGCGCAGAAAACCACGCGCGGGATGTACCAGGAAGTTCACCAAGTCGGCGAGGTTCACTTCCTTCGGATGCACCTCGGGTAGCTCGGCCGACAAGACTGTCGGCAATTCGACCGGTGTTCCGGAGGCAGCCCTCGCACCGGCCAGCGCTGCCGTGTCGAAGCTGAACGGCTTGTTCGGCGCGAAGTTTCGATTGTCGAACGATTGCAACGGATGCCGTGTCAGCACTCCGTTGATCGCTTCCGGACCCACCGTCGCACTGAGTACGTCGAGAAGGCCACTGAGGGGGATCGCCGGTGGTCTGACGACACCGGTGACCGGATCGGCACCGGTATACAACAGAATCAGATGTTCGCCCGCAGACATCACGGCATCGAGAAGCAGTTGCCGGTCTTCACTGCGCAGATCACGCTCCCCCACAACGGGATCACGGGACAAGATGTCGTCGCCGTCGACTCCACCGGTTCGAGGGAACACCTCGTCGTCGAGTCCGATCAGCACGACCACGCGATGCGGTACCGAACGCATCGGAACCATCGTGCACACCGTCAGTTCGCCGGTTCGGAAGTTGGCACGCGTCGGTCTGCCCGCGAGGCTGCACGAGAGCATCGCGCGAACATCGGCCAGACGTAACACCGTCTCTCCGCCGAATTCCACAGCAGCTACCAGTTCGCGGTGGGCCCCCGCGCTCTGCCAGGAATCTGCGGGCGCTGTGTCGGTCAGCAGATCCAGGGCCCGCATCAGCACACGAAGCCATTCGGCCGGTGAATGTGGGCCGGCAAGATCGCGAAGCGAGACGGCCAGGCGATCGACGAACTCTGCGAAACGTCCAGTCAGGTCGATGTCTGTGCCGTCCACGTCATCGAGTGGTAGCGCGAGATCCAACCAGGCATTTTCCGATTCGTCCGCGCTGACCCCCAACAAGATTCGGTCCATGGCGGTGTTGAAGGTGTTCTGCGGAAATGCGTCGAGGCCGAACGTGGCACGCTGCCGACTACCGATTCCCCAGCGAGCACCCGCTTCCGTCGTCCATTCCCGCAGTCTTTCCAACTCGTCGTCGCCCCACGAAAAACGTGTGCGGACAGGCTCGGTCGCGGCCAGGTCGAGAACCTCACTGGCTGTGGCCCGGCCGTCGGCCAATTCGAGGAGAGAGCCGAGAACGGCCAGGACAGGATTGGTCTGACGTAATCCGCGGTCTGCCAGCCTTACTCGAAGGAGATGCCCCGGGTGGCCATGGACGCCTTGCCCGAATGCAGCACGAACCAAAGGTGCGTACGTTTCGACGTCCGGGCACATCACGAGTACGTCGCGCGGCTGCAATGTCGGGTCGTCCTCGAACAATCGGAGCAGACATTCGCGGAGCACCTCGACCTGCCGTGCCGGCCCGTGGCAAGCGTGGACCTGAACTGTCCCATCCGGTTCCGCTGCAACGCTGGGAGCACGATCTGCGATGACATCGGCCTTGACCGTCGCCAGGAGGGATTTCGGGCCGGCTGGTTCGGGAAGATGCACCGACTCGAACTCGGCGGCACCGAGGCTGATCTGAAGTTCACGAACGTCGCGAGCAAGACTCGACAGCAACGGATTGGCGGATATCAGCGCTGACCCGTCTTCCGAACGTCGGATCGTGCTCTCACTTCGAGGCGGTATGCGCGAGCTCATCTTGGTCCACAGCGCGGGGCTGGGATGCGGGAGCCAGATGTGCACGTCCCGATTCGCACTGAGTGCGCTCAAGATCATTCGCTGATCGACCGGCAGCCGGGTCGGCCCGAAGACCGACAGACGTTCCGGTAGGTCGACCAAGGCCGGGTCCTCGACCAGTGCGCGGCTCACTTGCCCCAGTCGCTCTGCGGGCCCCGGAACGTCGATCTTGTCCGCGACGATGCACCACAGACGTGCCTGCCATTCGAAATCCTCCGACAGCGCCAATCCGTGTCCGTCGGTCAACCGCCCGGCGGCCCAGTCGATCAGCATCTGCGGGCGTTGCGCGGCATAACTGCGGAAGAGTTCGGTGACATGTGTGGCGGAGGCAAACCGTCGACCTTCACGATGGCCTTCGAGATGTTTCGCCAGGACTCCGCACCAGGGCTCGCCGAGGGACTCGTCGATCACATCGAGAACCGTCCACACCAATCGCGTCGGCGACCATGGGTCGTCGTCAGCCGTGATTCCACTGACCGCGGCCACGGACTCCGCGACCAGGCGCGCGGGTGAAGGAAACGCGATGTTCGCAGAAATTCCGTCCACTGCTGACGGTCCGGACGTGCCTAGCTGGGAGGACAGCCGCTGATTGAGCCAACGCTCGACGCCCTTGGCCGGCACCGCAACAGTTTCCCGGGCGAATGGATCCGACAGCGGGGTACGGAGGAGCGTGGCCAACGCCGAGACCAAGGTGTCCGAACGCTCGGCCCGGTACAACTTCAGCAATCTTCGCTCCCCTCACTCCGTCCAGACGTCCATCTCACCACGGCGCTGTGACAGGAGACGCCGAACCAGCCTCACGCAGCGGTGACGCGCAGGCAACATGACCGCAACCGGACGTTCGTACTGTGCGGGAATGACCAGTCCCGTCACCACACCTCGCCCCGCTGGAACCGGTCTCGACATCTCCGGCCTCGGCAAGACCTTCGAGATGGGTCGTCGGTCGGTGACCGCGCTGACCGACGTGTCCCTCCAAACCAGCGAAGGCTCGTTTCTGTCTCTGCTCGGGCCGTCCGGATGTGGGAAGTCCACCGTTCTCCGCATCCTTGCGGGCCTCGATAGTCCGACGTCGGGAACGGCCCTTGTCAACGGACAGTCGCCGGCCGAGTTACGCAAGCGCCGCGAACTCGGAATCGCCTTCCAGGATTCGGCTTTGCTGCCGTGGCGAACAGTGGCCTCCAACATCAAACTGCCCCTTCAGGTTGCCGGCATCGATCCCGACCCCGACCTGATCGCCGACCTGATCGCGCTCGTCGGCCTCGAAGGATTCGAGAAGGCCAAGCCCGCCCAATTGTCCGGCGGTATGCGTCAGCGTGTGTCGATCGCACGATCGCTCGTGGTCAAGCCGAGTGTCCTCCTACTCGACGAACCCTTCGGCGCGCTGGACGACATGACCCGTCAACGGCTCAACATCGAATTGCTCAGGATCTGGACCGAGAAACCGGCGACCACGTTGATGGTGACTCACGGAATCGCCGAAGCCGTGTTCCTCTCCGACGTCGTTGCCGTCATGACGCCGCGGCCCGGACGCGTCCTCGAAGTCGTGCCGATCGACCTGCCGCGCCCGCGTACACCCGAGATGATGCGTACACCCGAGTTCCACGAGATCCACGACTACCTCTCCGGACTGCTCTTCGGAAAAGCAGGCGTCGCATGACAATTACCGATATCGAGAACGTCGCGACCGCGGCGGCGCAGCCATCTGTGCCGCGCCGGATCCGATTGAAGCGTCCAACGTGGTTCGGCGGTGCAGTCGGCATCTGCGGACTGATCGCTCTATGGTGGATTCTGGCGGCGGCCGGTGTTGCGGGAGGCACGATTCCGACGCCGTGGGTAGTTGTCTCGACGATGTTCGACGACGGTTGGTCGCTGTACGGACCCAATTTCACCGTCACGGCTTCCGGTGCGCTGCAGGGCTTTCTCTGGGGAAACCTGCTGGCGATAACGCTTGCCGTGCTTGTCGTTCTCATTCCGCCCATCGAGGGATTGGCCACACAACTGGCGATCCTGAGCTACTGCACACCGCTGTTGGCGCTTGGCCCAATCATCCTGGTCGTCTTCGGCGGCCGGACCCCCACAATCTTTCTCGCCGCAATGTACTGCTTCTTCACCACGATGGTCGGCACACTCGCCGGCCTGAGATCGGCCGACAAGACGAGCCTCGATCTCGTCGCCGCCTACGGCGGTGGGCGTTGGCAGAAGTTCACCAAAGTTCAACTTGTGAGCGCACTTCCGAGCACCTTTGCTGCCCTCAAGATTGCTGCACCTTCGGCCGTACTGGGTGCAATTCTCGGTGAGTATCTCGGCGGGGTGGACAGCGGGATCGGCGTCGCACTAACGGCCGCTCAGACGTCGTACAACGTCCCGCGAACGTGGGGAATGGCTATCGCCGCCGCCTTGCTCGCCGGTCTGGGGTACGCCGTCGTCGCAGCGATCGCCCGGCTCGTCACCCCGTGGACGAGCGTTCCGGGAGCACAGAAATGACTTCGGTACGAGGAACATTGAGATTCCTCGCCCCGATTGCCATCGCCTCGGCGCTGTTGCTTGTCATCTGGGTGGTCTTCCTCAACGCCTTTCCTCAGGTCGGCCCGCGTGTGGGAAAGACGCCGGCCGACGTCTGGGAGTACCTGTTCTCCGGCCCAAAATCCGCCGACGCTCGTTCGGGCATCATCGACAACCTGTTCATCACTCTGCGCGACGCCGGTGTCGGCTTTGCCATCGGAATGACTGCCGCGCTCGTGGTGGCATCGATCTTCGTCGTTTCCCGCACTGTCGAACAGACTTTCATGCCCGTTGCAATGCTTCTACGATCTGTTCCTCTCGTTGCGATGACCCCGATCATCGTCCTGATATTCGGCCGCGGAATCGTGGGTGTGACAGTCATGGTTGCGATAGTGGTGTTCTTCCCAGCCCTCGTCATGATCATGGTCGGTCTACGTGCCGCTCCGGCTCAGGCACAAGACCTCATCGCTGCCTACGGCGGGAGTCGTTGGACCGCATTGCGAATGGTGTCCGTGCCGTCCGCACTTCCGGCTGTGTTCGCCGCTGCACGAGTATCCGTACCCGGCGCCTTGATCGGAGCACTGATCGGCGAATGGCTCGGTAGCGGCCAAGGCTTGGGTTCGAGCATGATCAAAGCCATTCCGCGCTACCAGTACAACGAATTGTGGGCATCTATCGTGGTGATCACCGTGGTGTCGATCGTCCTCTACGCCGTGGTCGGGATCTTCGAAAGCATCGCTCTGTCTCGTTTCGGTCCTTCGGCGGGCAAGTCGTGACATCTGTTAACACGACCTCAACAAACTCTCTCTCCCAAGCAAACTGAACGAAACCGACTGGCCCTAGTGTTCCGATTCATGACGCCATTCAAGCCCGTCCGCCAGCTGGACCGCAGGGCCTTCTTCCGCTACTCCGCGCTGACCGGCATCGCAGTCGCCGGCAGTGCGTCATTGCTCGCGTGTAGCAGTGACTCCAGCAGTTCGAGTGGCGGAACCACGGACGACGGTTCCGAATTCGGAACAGTTGCAGTGCAGTTGTCCTGGATCAAGAACATCGAGTTCGCCGGTGAGTACTTCGCTCTCGACAAGGGGTACTACAAGGATGCAGGGTTCGGGAATGTAGACCTGGTGGCAGGTGGCGCAGCCGGCACCGGCGTCGAAGCCGGCCGGGACACCGGCAAGGTGTGGATCGGAATGTCCGCACCGCAGCTCACAGCCCCCGCCGTACTCGACGGACTGGAGGCAAAGATCGTCGGTGCGACATTCCAGAAGAATCCGTTTGCGATTGTCAGTTCCGCTGCGGCACCGATCAACTCACCACAGGACATGATCGGCAAGAAGATCGGCGTCCAGGATTCCAATCAGCTCGTCTTCGGAGCTCTCCTGGCAGCAAACGGCCTGACCGAAAGCCAGATGACGATCGTGCCCGCGCAGTTCGATCCGAGCCCCTTGGCGAACGGCGAGGTGGACGGCTGGGTCTCCTACGTGACCAATGAGCCGATCACACTGGCCGCCAAAGGTTTCCCCAACGCCCACTTCCTCTTCGCGGACTACAACCTGCCGTTGGTCGCCCAATCGTTCACGGTTCTCCAGTCCACCATCGACAACGAGAGGGACAAGCTCAAGGCATTCCTGAAGGCCGAGATCCAGGGTTGGAAGGACGCGGTCGCTGATCCGGCAGAGTCGGCGCGGCTTGCCGTCGAGGTCTACGGCAAGGACCAGAACCTGGAACTCGAAGAGCAGATCAAGGAAGCCACCGCACAGAACGATCTTGTGGTGTCGGCAGATACCAAAGCAAACGGGTTGTTCACGATGACACCCCAACTGATCGAACAGAACATCGCGGCACTGTCGAAAGCTGGGCTGGAGATTACAGCGGAGCAACTGTTCGACATGTCGATCCTCGAAGAGGTGTACGCCGAGAATCCGGAGTTGATCTGACTGAGCCGAGCGTCAGCGAACCTCTCGCGCGAGTACGCCCGAGATGAATAGCTGTACAAGGACCTCGGCCTTGTACCGGTCATCGGACCCAGCACCGATACAAAGGTTCCCAATGCCTTTGAGCACGTTGTACGCATCGACCCGCGAAGCAGTGCCAACGGACTCGAGCGCTGCCGCGAGGAGGGAGTCACATACCGGAACGAGGCGGTCGACGAAGTAGATATGCAGAGCGTCGGACCCGGCGCTGTCTCCTTGCAGTGCACCGGCGAGCCCATGCTTGGTTACCAGGAACTCCACGAACAAAGCCACCCATGCCCGCAAAGCCGCCTCGGGCGTTGCACTCTCCGCGAGCATCTGTGGGCCCGCGTCCGCACACGCCTCGACTTGGTGTCGGTATACGGCTACCACCAACTCGGGACGCGTCGGGAAGTGGCGGTAGATCGTCCCCATGCCGACGCCGGCCTTCGCCGCAATCTCCCGCACCGGAGCGTCGACTCCGGACTCCACGAACACTGCTGCCGCCGCGTCGAGCAGCGCCTGCTCGCTTCGACGTGGGCGACCGACTTGCTTGGGAGACGCGACGCGCGACTGCTCGTCCTGGGCATCAGCCATGTGCACTCCTCGCTGACTCACAACATATGTTTGCATTACGGAACAACGCTCCGTAATGTTGCGGAGCGACGCTCCGATAAACAGTATCGCAGGGTGCAGCCTCAGCAAGGAACTTGCCATGACCTCATCAATGATCGACACTCTTAACGGCATCATCGGCGCCGGCGCCCCGGTCGTCTCCGTTGCCCCCGTCGAGTTGTTCGCCCCCGATCGACCTGTCCCGCTGGAAGTACGTGTGTCTGCTCCGGCAGCAGGCACGAACCTCCCCGTTGTGGTGTTCTCCCACGGCAACGGCTGGAACCTCGATGGATACTCGCCACTCACGGCATTCTGGGCATCCCACGGATTCGTGGTGATCCAGCCGACACATCTGGACTCGCGCCGGAACGGTTTCGGGTTCGACCACCCGGTTTTCCCGACGATCTGGACCGAGAGAATCGCGGATCTCACACGCATCCTTGATCAGCTCGACACCATCGAATTTGCCGTGCCCGGGCTTGCCGGCCGCATCGACCGCAGTCGAGTTGCCGCCACTGGTCACTCCTGGGGCGGGCAAACCGCTCAGTCGCTCCTCGGAGCAAGGATCTTCGACGAGGCCGGCCAGGTCGGCCAGGACATGTCCGACAGTCGCGTCACCGCGGGAATCCTGTTCGCAGCAACCGGTCTCGGCGGCGAGAACCTGCATCCGTTCGCGCAGGCGAACTTCCCGTTCATGCGCCCCTCGTTCCAGGAACTGACGACGCCGACACTCGTCGTCGCGGGCGACCACGACCAGTCCAAGATGTCCAGCCGCGGACCTGACTGGTTCACCGACGCCTACACGCACAGCCCCGGAGCCACCGACCTCCTTTCCTTCTACGGTGCCGAGCACGCACTCGGTGGAATCGTCGGATACGAAGTCGCCGAGACCACCGACGAGAACCCAGAGCGGGTCGCCGCCATCCAACGGATGAGTACTGCCTACCTTCGGACCGCGTTGCGCATCGATGAGACCAGCTGGCCAGCGGCCCGGGCCGCATTCAGCGACAACGCCGACCCGATCGGCCGAGTCGACACCAAGTAATGCGGCAGTGATCCAACTTATTGGCCGAAGTTGAACCTGAGATTCGCATTTATCAAGGTATTGAGCCGCTTTCGCATCCCGACAACCTCCGCCTCCGACGGTATCGGATCTGCGAGGAAGAGCGTCCAACGCAGCATCGTGCTGTTTCCGACCGCCTCGATGTCGAATCGGATGACGGCGTCGGGTCGGGCTGGCCAGATCGACGACCAGATCACCAGCTCCGGTTCTTCAGCCCTGACGATCTCCGGTGCGATCTCGCTCTCGAGAAGTTCCAGCCAGTGCCGGGCGGGCTGGCGGTACGGATCGATCAATGCCTCGAACATGAAGCGCGCAGGCGGCGGCTGGCTCCGGCGCCTCGTCGCGACTTGCAGCATGGCACGAGCGTAACCGCCTCTCAAGGGCATACCTCTGCCTTCGCAGTGCTGGATCCACGAAAACTGGGATAAACCGGGCATCGACGGAGGACACTCAGGAGCACATCCGTCTGGGAGGGCCGCTCATGCGTAAACGCCATCAGGTTCTGCTTGCAGTGTCCGCAGCGATCGGGCTGTCTCTGACGCCGATCAATGCGTCGGCGACACCGAGCACGGGAGTACACGGTGAAATTCTCGGGCAGGTGACTTTCGACGGCAAGGACTACATCCTGCGTCAGATCACCATCGACCCCGGCGGTTCCACCGGTTGGCACTTCCACGACGGGACGCTCTACGCACTGATCGCGCAGGGCACGTTGAGCCACTACCGATCCGATTGCTCCGTCGACGGGATCTACAGCGCCGGAAATACTTTGATCGAACCGAGCGGTTCAGATCATGTGCACATCGGAAACAACTCGCAGACAACACCATTGGTACTCGAGGTCGTCTACGTCAATCCGGCGGGCAGCCCCCTCTCCGAAGATGCTGCGCCTCCCAACTGCCAACTACCCGGCTGACGGCGCCGAAGCGGTAAACCGCACCGGCATCGATTCGAGACCGGACACGAAGTTGGCGGCACGCCGCTGCAGCGGCGCGTCGGTGGCAAGTGCCATTCCCGGCAGCCTGGCGAAGAGTTGCTCGAACATGATCCGTCCCTCGAGCCTGGCCAGCTGATTACCCAGACAGAAATGAGTTCCGAAGCCGAAGGCCACGTGCGGATTCGGTGTGCGGCCGACATCGAACCGTTCGGCGTTCAGGAACACGGACTCGTCGAAATTTGCCGATTCGAAGAGCAGCAGCATCTTCTCACCTGCCTTCAGCTGCGCGCCGAAGAAATCGGTGTCACGGGTCAGGGTTCGAGCCATGTTCTTGATCGGCGAGGACCACCGCAGCATCTCCTCCATTGCCAAGGGAATGGCATCGGGATCGTCGACTAGCTCCCGGCGCTGGTCCGGATGGCGCAGTAGCTGTTCCATGCCGCCGCTGAGCACGTGCCGTGTGGTCTCGTCACCGCCGATCAGGATCAGCAGGGATTCGTTGACGATTTCCTGATCGGAGAGGGCTTCGCCGTCGACCGCACTGTGAATCAACGTGCTCACCAAATCGTCGGCCGAGTCGCTCCTCCGCTCGGCGATGGTTCGCATCATGTACGCGGTGAAATCGACGTACGCAACCATCATGGCCTGCAGTTGATCCTGGGAAGCGTTGCTTCCCAATGCCTTCACCAGATCGTCCGACCACCGCAGAAACAACGCGCGTTCCTCCGGACGGACACCCAACATGTCGCCGATGACGGCCATCGGCAGCGGTGCCGCCAGGTCTGCGACGAAGTCGGCTTCCCCTTTCTCACAGACGGCGTCGATCAGTTGATCGCAGATCTCCCGGATACGGCCGGCCTTGGCTTCGACCTTCTTACGTGTGAAACCCGCATTGACCAAGCGTCGACGTGTGAGGTGCTGCGGGTCGTCCATGTCGATCATCTGCGGCAATGGACCGGTTTCGGGGCGGATGCCACCGGCGTTGGAGAACAGTTCGGGATCCCGCTCGGCTGCGACGACGGCGTCGTAACTCGCGGCCGCGGTGATTCCGTTGGCGTCGTCTCGGTACACGGGCTCGTGATCACGCATCCAGGCGTATGCGTCGCGCACATTCCCGAGGTCTCCGCTGTAGAAGCGTCCGTCGATCAAATCGAAGGTCGGTCTGGTAGCCATCACTCCACCTCTCGCACAACCCTTGCCTCAATAAGTAGAACCTGTTCCTATATAGCGTGGGGCGTTTTCACCGAAGCCGGACCGGAAAACCTCCAGAAGCAGCACGCGAGCCCGCCGGAGCAACGACCAGGAGACACGCATGGACGACGACACCGCCTCAGCGGGCATACCCACTTTCACCGGCACATCGATACTGGTGACCGGCGGCGGTAGTGGCATCGGCCTGGGCATCGCTCGTTCGCTCGTTGCGTCCGGCGCTCACGTCACGATCTGCGGACGCAACAAGGAGAAACTCGATGCTGCCGCCGAATCGATCCGGCAGGCGACTGCCGCAGGATCGGTCAGCGTCTCCCCCGCCGACGTCACGATCGAGACAGACGTCGTCGCCGCTGTCGCCGCGGCGGTGTCCGTCACCGGAAAGCTCGACGGAGTCGTGGCCTGCGCCGGCGGGAACGAAACCATCGCACCGGTCACGCAACTCGACGTCGACGCCTGGCGCCGCACCGTCGACCTCAACGTCACGGGGACCATGCTGACGATCAAGCACGGCGCGCGGGCACTGGTGGCAGGAGGCGGTGGATCCATCGTCGCGATCTCGTCGATCGCCAGCAGCAACACACATCGCTGGTTCGGCGCGTACGGCGTCTCGAAGTCCGGCGTCGACCACCTGGTGCAATTGGCGGCAGACGAACTGGGCGCCAGCAACATTCGTGTCAATGCGATCCGGCCGGGTCTGACCCGAACGGATCTGGTCGCGCTCATCACCGACGGTGGCCCCATCCTGGACGACTACCTGGCCAACACGCCGCTCGAACGCGTCGGCGAGGTCGAGGACGTCGCCGGACTCGCTTCTTTCCTACTCGGACCGCAATCCACCTGGATCACCGGGCAGATCATCAACGTCGACGGAGGCCAAATGCTGCGCCGCGGACCGGATTTCCGCTCGATGCTCGAACCCGTCTACGGCTCCGACGGACTCCGTGGGGTGGTAGCGCCATGAGCTACACGATTCTGGGCAAGAGGGTCGAGATGCCCGTCGAAGTTCGCACCGCGTCTGCCTTCATGGCGTTGTACTCGGTACCGAGCACAACCGCGCAGTCGATCATCGATTACACCGGCTTGACCGTGCTCCAGTACCGTCCTGGCCGGGCGCTGTGCGGCCTGGTTTTTGTCGACTACATCGACGGGGATCTGGGGCCGTACAACGAATTCGGAGTGACGTACATGGTGCGCAGCCACACTGCGCCTCCCGAAACCTCGGTGCTGGGAGATCTACGTTCGCTCGCTGCCGGAACTGCAGGGGCTCTCATTCACGAGTTGCCGGTGGACGGCGAGTTCACCAAGGCCGCCGGCCGGGAAATCTGGGGATTCCCGAAGGTGCTCGCCGAGTTCGACACCGAGCACGTCGGCTCGGTCAAGCGCGGATCGGTCTCTCGCGACGGCAAACTCATCACACAGTTGAGTGTGAAATCCGGCGTCAGCGTGCCGGGCGGCGGAGCCAACATGTCGTTGGCCGCGTACTCACATCTCGACGGCGCCACCAGGTGCACGTCGTGGGACATGGCACCGACCGGCGTCAAATCTCGCCCTGGTGGAGCCGAGGTTCAACTGGGCAGTCACCCGATGGCGGCGGAGCTTCGGAAACTGGGACTCCCCCGCCGGGCCCTGATGACCACGACCATCAAGAACCTGGCGATGACGTTCGGGGAGGCCACAACAATCTGAGTGTCGGCCGACGGCACCCCTTTCGGTCACGTGTGACTCGGGCTACACTCCTGGACGGTTGACCAACTCGCGTCAGACCGCCCGAAAGGACACTCGTGCAGATCACCCGACGCACCGTACTGGCAGGCGCTGCCGCCGCACCTGCGCTCGCCGCTCTGTCGACGAACCAGGCCGTCGCAGCTTCGCCGGCACGCACCGTTTCACCCGCACGCACCGACAAGTCGTCGGCGTCACTGCAGGTGGGCGTCGGAATTTCCGACGTGACCGGACCGGTCGCCGAAGTCGGCATGATGGGCTACTCGAGCTTCGACCAACGCGCCGAAGGCCTGCACCAGCGAATGCGCGCACGCGCCTTCATCTTCGAGTCCGGCGGGTCGCGGGTCGCCTACGTGTGCGTCGACAACTGCATGATCTTCCAGTCCGTTCACGACGAGGTCCTGCGCCGACTGGCCGGGAGGTTCGGTGACATCTACACCGAGCGCAACGTCATGTTGACGGCCATCCATTCACACGCGGCATGTGGTGGGGCCTCGCACAACTACGCGTACAACCTCGCAGTTCTCGGCTTCGAACTGCAGGTGTTCGAAGCCGAGGTCAACGGCATGGTCGAGGCGATCAGCGCTGCGCACGAGAACCTGGCGCCAGGCACAGTCCGTTTCGGGCGGTCCGATCTCACCGATGCCAGCGTCAACCGATCGCGAGTGGCGTTCGACCTCAATCCCGAAGAGGACAAGGCCTACTACCCCGGTGGCAACGACCACCACATGCGTGTCATGCGTATCAGTCGGGGCAGCAAGGACATCGGGGCGATCAACTGGTTCGCCACCCACTGCGCCTCGCTCACGAACGAGAACCATCTCATCTCCGGGGACAACAAGGGCGCCGCGGCGTACTTCTGGGAGCACGACGACCGGGGTGTGCGTTACCTCGACGGCGACACCAGCTTCATTGCTGCTTTTCCGCAGACCAACAGCGGCGACATGTCACCGAACCTCTTCCTCGAGCCCGGACGCGGACCGACCGAAGACGAATTCGAGAACGCACGCATCATCGGGCTGCGCCAGGTAGCGGCGGCTCGAACTGCCTTCGACGCGGCGTCCGACACCGTCACCGGTGGCGTCGACAGTCGGATCATGTACCTGGACATGGCAAATCAGGTGGTGAGTGGAAGATTCACTCCCGACGGGCGCGAGCATCGCACCGCGCCGGCTGCGATCGGCGCGGCAATGAGCGCCGGAAGCGTCGAGGACGGACCGGCAATCCCGATCTTCCCCGAGGGCACCCGAAACCCCATGATCGACGCCCTGGGCGGTATGGATGCTCCTGTGCCTCAATGGCTTCAGGATGCACAGGCGCCCAAACTCGTAGTCGTTCCGGTCGGCCTGCTGCCACCGGGAGGATGGGTGCCGAACGTACTCAAGATCCAGATCCTGCGGATCGGTCAGTTCTACATCGTCGGTGGCCCTGCGGAATTCACCATCGTCTCCGGATTACGAGTGCGTCGAACCGTCGCCGAGGAGCTTGGGGTTCCCCTCGAGAACGTCATCTTCCAGGGATACGCGAACTCGTACTCGAGCTACTGCACCACACCACAGGAATACGATTCGCAGCAGTACGAGGGCGGTTCGACGATGTTCGGTCGTTACACATTGCCGGCCTATCAGCAGGGGTATGCCGCCCTTGCAGCCGCGATGCGCGACGGCACCGAACCTCCTCGCGGCCCCGCTCCGGCCGACCTGTCCGGGTTCCAACCCAGCTTCGGACCTGGCGTCGACTTCGACGAGCCCTTGCCGGGAACACAATTCGGCGATGCGACCGTCCAGCCCGGCGACAGCTCACCGGGTGCGCAGGTTGCCGTCGAGTTCGTCACCGGCCACCCCAAGAACGACACTCACCGAAACGGGACCTTCTACGAGATCCAGCGCAATACCGGCGGATCCTGGACACGGGTCGCCGACGACAACGACTGGTCCACCAAACTGCACTGGCGCCGGGTCGGGAGCAACGGTTCCGTCGTGCGCATCACGTGGGATGTTCCGGCCGATACTCCGGCGGGTACGTATCGAGTCCAACACTTCGGTGCGTCGAAGGCTCGGGGTAGCGGCGCGATCACGCCTTTCTCCGGGGTGACCGCCGAATTCCGCCTCACCTGACCCGCGTGAACGTATCGCTCCCCTTGTTGGACAAGGGGAGCGATACGTTCACGCGATGGGGTCAGAGCGCAATGGACAGGTTCAGGCGGCGGTCGGGTGCAGCGAGGTGGTCGGCGTCGACGGCTCTGACGCTGCCGGGCGGTCGATCTTCGCCGCGACGAGCAAGACCAGCAGACCGGCGACAGTGACTGCCGCTCCCATCCAGATCGGGGAGGTGAAGCCGAGTCCCGCGGCGATGGTGATTCCGCCCAGCCATGCCCCGAGTGCGTTGCCGACGTTGAAGGCGGCGATGTTGGCACCCGATGCCATGGTCGGTGCTGCCGAAGCGTAGTTCATGATCCGCATCTGCAGACCGGGAACCGTCGCAAAACCGAAGGCGCCCATGAAGAACAGCGAGATCACGGTCATGACCTTGCTCTCCGCGGTGGCGGCGAACACGATCAGAACGACGGTCAGGATCGCGAGAATCCAGACCAGCGCCTTCGTGAGCGAACGGTCGGCCGCCTTGGCGCCGAGGAAGTTGCCGACGAACAGGCCCGAGCCGAAGAGGATGAGCAGCCACGGAACGCTGGACGTCGCGAAGCCGGTGACCTCGGTGAGGGTGAAGGCGATGTAGGTGAAGGCTCCGAACATTCCGCCGTAGCCGAGGATGGTGATGGCGATCGAGAGCCATACCTGCTTGTTGCGGAATGCCCCCAACTCTCCGCGCAATCCGCCACCGGTCGTGCTGGCGGGCGTCGTCGGGACGAGTGCTGCAATTCCGATCAGGGCGATGACGCCGATGACGGTGATGGCCCAGAACGTCGAGCGCCATCCGAGTTGCTGGCCCAGCAGCGTGCCGAACGGAACGCCGAGAACGTTGGCGATGGTCAGGCCCGCGAACATCATCGCGATGGCGCCGGCGCGCTTGTTGGGCGCGACCATGTCGGCGGCAACCACCGAGCCGATTCCGAAGAACGCACCGTGGCACAGCGCCGCGACGATGCGTCCGCCCATCATGACCTCGTAGGAGGGAGCGAGCGCGGACATCAGGTTGCCGATGATGAACAGCACCATGAGCGAGAGAAGGACCTTCTTGCGCTCGAAGCGGGTGACGGCAGCGGTCAGGAGGATCGCGCCGATCGCCACCGACAGTGCGTAGCCCGAGATCAGGTAGCCCGCGACGGACTCGGTGACCTCGAAATCAGCCGAGACCTCGGGCAGGAGGCCCATGATGACAAATTCGGTGAGGCCGATCCCGAACCCGCCCATAGCGAGGGCAATGAGACCCAATGTCATCTCGATGTTCCTTTCACAGATTTACGCGTAAGCCGTTAGCGGGCGTGTGCATTAGTTGCAGGCGCGCTATAAATAGTTGCACGCGCGCGCTACATGCGCAAGCTGGTAACCTGGAGTCGCAGGAAACGGACAAGGAGAATCACATGGGGATCGCCGACGACGCCGTCGAAATCCGTTCGCAAGGGTGGCGCACGCTCGCAGCACTGCACGGCGCCCTCGACACCGAACTGGAACGCGCGCTCCAGCGTGAGCACAAACTGTCCGTCGTCGAATACACCGTGCTCGACGCACTGAGCCGCCAGGATGGCTGGCACATGCGGATGGCTCAGTTGGCTCGCGCTGCCGCACTGAGCAGCAGCGCCACGACGCGCTTGGTCAATCGACTCGAAGATCGAGGACTATTGACGCGCATCCTGTGCGCCGACGACCGTCGAGGCATCTACACCGAGCTGACGCCGGCCGGCCGCGAGCTTCTCGAAAGCGCACGGCCGACGCACGACGCCACCCTCGAAGCCGCACTCGACGAGGCATGCAAGACACCCGAACTCGCGCCACTGGTGCGCGCCCTCCACGAGCTCCCCGTCGGCTAGAAGCCTGCCGGAAGCAGGGCACGCTCTTTGATGCCCGAGACCACCTGAGCGACAAACACACTCGCATCGACGACCACGCGCCCACCACGCGCGGGGACCAGAACGTCGACGGTGCCGCCGTGCACCTCGTTGTCCCCGATCACCGCGATGTACGGGTCACGGTGAGTGCGTGCCTCGCGGATGCGACGTCCCAACGATCCGTCAGGCGCGATCGCCACTCGAACATCGCGAGCCTCGAGATCGGCCCGCAAACGCTCGGCCTCAACCTGGTGCCGGTCGCCGACGGGCAGAATCGAGACTTGGTTGGGTGCCAGCCACGGCGGCATCCGCCCTTCGAACCTTTCGATCAAAAGCGCAGTCATGCGTTCCATCGATCCGAGCAAGCCCCGATGGATCATGACGGGGCGAGCCTTGGATCCGTCCTCAGCGGTGTACTCGAGGTCGAACCGCTCCGGTTGATTGAAGTCGAGTTGCACGGTCGAGAGTGTTTCCTCGCGGCCGTGCGCGTCTCGCACCTGGACGTCGATCTTGGGACCGTAGAACGCTGCCTCCCCCTTCGCTTCCACGTACTCGATCGAGCGTGCATTCAGCGCCCCGCGAAGGTGATCCTCGGCGTCCACCCACTGCTCGTCGGTGCCGAGGTACTGCCCCTCTCCCCCTCTGATCGAGAGTCGGTACCCCCGTTCGGCAATCCCCAGAGTCGAGTAGCAGCGCTCGATCGCATCGAGCGCGACGATCACTTCCGCTTGCACTTGTTCACGACTACAGAAGACATGTGCGTCGTCGAGATTGATCTGTCTGACTCGACTCAATCCGCTGAGAACTCCGGAGAGTTCGCTACGGAACATCGAGCCGAGTTCACGAACGCGGAAAGGTAGCTCGCGATAACTACGACCGCGAGCGGCGAATACCTGAGCGTGATGGGGACAGTTAGCCGGACGAAGGAGAAATGACTCTCCGCCTATCTTCATTTCGGGAAACATGTCGTCCGAGAACTTGGACCAATGCCCAGATCTCTCGTACAACTCTTTCTTCGCCATAACGGGGGTATAGACACCCCGGCATCCGGATCGCGCTGCTTGTTCGGCGGCGAACTTTTCGAGTTCGTTCCTGATGATCGCGCCGTCCGGTAACCAGAGTGGGAGGCCGGCCCCGACGGTGGGGATGGTGGCGAAAAACTCCAGGTCGCGCCCGAGTTCGCGGTGGTCAACGCTCATGAGAAGTCTCCAAATCGTTCAAGGGGAGACGCACACGGAGCGACGAAACAGGAAAGCCCCGGGGCGATAACTCCCGGGGCTGAAAGGGTTCGGTCAGCAGTTCCTAAACGATGCGCCGGAAGAGAACCGGCGTCGTCGTGTTGTGCGCAATACTGACCATGTACGTGAGGTTACATCAACTTCCTACCCACCTACAGCCCGAATTGTCGGGCCTCTATGCTGACGCAACTGGGAAGGCGCAGCAGTAGCCAACGAAACACCCACGAAGAGCGAAGTTTCGGCAATCATGTCCGAACGTGAGGTTCTCGGATATGAGGAGGATGTGCGACGGTGCCGGACCACTTGCTCGAACAGTTGATCACCATTCCTTTGTTCACCGGAATCATCGGGTACATCACCAATTGGTCGGGCGTCCTGATGCTGTTTGCGCCGATCAACTTCCACGGGATCAAAGTGCCCGGCCTCAAACTGCTCTTCCCGTTCCTCCCCCGACGCGTCCAGGTGATCCCCGCGATCACCAGCGACGGCAGATTCGGTTGGCAAGGCATCGTCCCCTCGCGGGCGGAGAAGATGGCGTCGATCGCCGTCGACAAATCCCTCGCGAAAGTCGGCAGCATCGCCGATTTCTATCGCGTCCTGGACCCGGACAGCATCGCCGAGCACTTGGTGAACATTTCTCGCAGTGAAGTGCGCGGCGTGGTCACCAGAATCATGACGGCCGAGAATCCTCAGCTCTGGCACAACCTTCCGACGTCGGTGAAGGAGGCCGTCTTCCGCAAGGTGGAGGACGATCTGCCGGCCAGCGTGCGTATGATCACCGACCGCATCGAAGAGGACATCGACGAGTTCATCGACGCGAAGCTGATGGTGATCCGCTACCTCTCTTCGCATCCCAAACTGCTCAACGACATCTTCCGCACGATGGGCAACAAAGAGCTCAGGTTCATGCAGAACTTCGGCTTCTACTTCGGATTCCCGATGGGCTTCGTGCTCGTCGGAATCCTCCATCTGGTTCCGCAGTGGTGGGTGCTTCCCATCGGCGGTGTGATCATCGGATACATCGTGAACTACCTCGGCATCACGATGATCTTCGAGCCGATCACCCCCAACCGTTGGGTGCCGTGGAGGCAGGGGCTCTTCCTGAAGCGACGCACCGAGATCATCGCCGGGTACGCAAAAACCCTCGCCGATCACGTCGTGACGCTCGAGAACATCGGCACCGAACTCCTCGAAGGTCCCCGCTCGGACCGAACGCGGCGGATGCTCGATCAGGTACTGCGCGAATCCGTCGACGACGCAGCCGGCTGGGCAAAGTCGGTGGTCAAGATGACCGTCGGTTCGCAGAGCTACAAGCGTCTGCCCGGCCTGGCCACCACCGAAGTGCTCGACCTGTACCCAAGGGTCTTCGAGGACGCGGAGTTCGCCGAGAACCAGTCGGAGAAGATTCGTGTCTTCGTCACCGAACGCATGAGCATCCTTTCACCGGAAGATTTCAGCGAACTACTACGCTCAGCCGTCAAGCAGGACGAGTGGCTGTTGTTCGTACACGGGGCCGTGCTGGGCTCGTTTGCCGGTTTCCTACACCTCGCAATATTCGGAGTATGAGCATGAGTGAGCACGACCATCGCATGATCGTCGAAGCGGAATCGTACGACTGGGCTGCGGACATCACGCCGGTCGAATCCGTCGAAAAGCGTCTGATCCGTAGCCTTGTCGGGCTTACCGCCACGACGACGCTCACGTCGATCAAGCTGACGGGTTGGGCTTTCGGAACGGCGAAGGAGGCGACGCGGCAGATCGTTCAGGCCGCCGCCGAAGCCGCGGCAGAGGCTGCAGAATCCGCCAACGTGCAATCCGAACGTCGGGCCGAGAACACCAACGGAGACGGCTCGCGGACGGAGAACCTGCGGGCGGCAATGGCTACTCGTACCAATCGCAAACAGAGCGTCGAGGCCACTCTCGCGGCGCTGCGGGCACGTGGTGACAGGTTGCTGGATCGTTCCGCGGACGTGACCGATCGCGACGATCTGCACCCGGCTTACGACCGGATCCTCGACGAGATCGCACCAGACGAAGCTCGAATTCTTCGGTTGCTGGCCACCTCCGGCGCACAACCGAGCGTCGACGTGCGCACGGCGCGGCCGTTCGGAGTCGGCTCGGAGATGATCGACGAGGGTCTGTCGATGATCGGAGAACTGGCGGGATGTCGACATCTGGACCGCATCAGCGCGTACCTGAACAACCTGCATCGGCTCGGTTTGGTGGCGTTCTCACGCGAGCCCGTCGAGGCCGACCGGTACCAGGTGGTCGAGGTGCAGCCGTCGGTGATCGAGGCGGTCAAGCGAGCCGGACGATCCAACAGGATTGTGCGTCGTAGCATCCTGCTGACGCCGTTCGGTGACGACTTCTGTCATACCTGTTTTTCGCTGTAGGGCCTCCGGCCCTGTGCGCCTTTTTGGTAGTTACCACTACCAAAAAGGCGCACAGGGGGCCTGCCCCCTACAGCCAGGTATCTTCTGTCGTGGTCGTCAGGAACGCTTCCAGATCGTCACGCCAGGTAGCCGGAACAGTCTTGTCCGGCTCGATGCCCGTGTACTGCCCGCGATAGAAGAGCAGCGGGCGTTCGGTCTTGATCTCACTCATCGACGACACCCGACCGAAGACGACGTAGTGATCGCCACCGTCGTGGACGGTTTCCACCGTGCAGTCGATGTGTGCAAGGGACTTGTCGATGATCGGCGAGCCCAGAGGCGATGGCGTCCAATCGATGCCGGCGAACTTGTCCGGCTCACGTGACCCGAAACGAGCACACACCGCCTGCTGTTCCTCCGCCAACACGTTGACGGCGAACTTACCGGTCCGCTCGATTGCCGCCCACGACCGAGAACCCTTGGTGGGGCAGAACAACACCAAAGGCGGGTCGAGTGACAGGGCCGCGAAAGACTGACATGCGAACCCGACAGGCTCACCGTCGTCGACTGTCGTGATGATGGTGATACCCGTGCAGAATTGCCCGAGAACCGTGCGGAACTGGCGTGGATCGATCGCCTGCTCCGCACTCACCGACGCGTCGGGCGAACTCACGGCTTCATTCCCACCGTGAAGTCGTGACCCCACAGGCTCACGGCCGTGCTTTCCCTCGCGATCCAGTTTTCGTCCTCGACCTCTAGCCCCTCACAACCGAATTCGATGTCGAACCCACCTGGAGTCTTCATGTAGAACGAGAGCATCTCGTCGTTGACGTGGCGACCGAGAGTCGCCGACATCTTGACCTTCTTGCGCAGTGCCCGGTCGAGGCACAGTCCGACGTCGTCGGAGTTCTCCACTTCGAGCATCAGGTGCACGATGCCCGTCGGGTTGGGCAACGGCAGGAACGCCAAGCTGTGGTGACGCGGGTTGCAGCCGAGGAACCTCAGCCACGCCGGGTCGCCGTCCGCGGGCCGGCCGACCATCTGCGGAGGCAGACGCATCGAGTCGCGAAGCTTGAATCCGAGTACGTCGCGGTAGAACCGCAGCGAAGCATCGTCGTCATCGGTGGTGAGCACGACGTGGCCGAGGCCCTGCTCACCCGTCACGAACCTGTGCCCGTACGGGCTCACGATCCGGCGGTGTTCGAGAGCAGCTCCGTGGAACACCTCGAGGGAGTTGCCCGAGGTGTCCTCGAACGCGATCATCTCGACGACGCGACGGTCCTTGAGCTGCTCCGCCGTGCCTTCCTTGAACGGAACACCGGCTGCCGACAACCTGTCACGGATATCCTGCAGCTCAGCGGCATTCGCGGTTTCCCAACCCGAGACGAGCAGACGGTCCGTGTCGTTCGGAACGATGACAAGACGCGCCGGGAAGTCGTCCATACGCAGATACAGCGATTCCGCGTCGACGCCCTTGCCCTCGATCATTCCGAGGATCTTGAGTCCGTATTCGCGCCACGCAGCCATGTCGGTGGCCCCGATGCGCATGTACGCCAGAGATCGAATACCCATCATTTACCTCCGTCGAGCAGGAAGTCGGTTGCGAGCCGGTTGAATTCGTCGAACTTCTCGAGCTGCGCCCAGTGACCGCAACCGCCGAAGACGTGGAGCTGCGCGCGCGGGATCATCTTGAGCGCGACCAGTGCGCCGTCGAGAGGGTTGACCCGATCCTCACGGCCCCAGATCAGCAACACACGCTGACGAAGCTTGTACGCCTCGCGCCAGAGCATGCCGAGCTCGAAGTCACCGCTGGAGAAGGACTTACCCATCGCCTTGGCCGCAGCCAGCGACTCGGGAGTGCTGGCGGCAGCAAAACGTTCGTCGACGAGTTCCGGCGTGATCAGCTTCTGATCGAAGACCATGATCCGCAGGAATGCTTCGAGGTTTTCTCGGGTGGGCTGGTAGCTGAACTTTCCGAGGTTCTTGACGCCCTCGGTGGGGTCCGGCGCAAACAGGTTGACACTCAGACCGCCGGGGCCCATCAGAACGAGGCGACCCGCACGGTCCGGGTAGTCGAGCGCAAAGCGAACAGCAGCGCCACCACCGAGCGAATTGCCCAGCAGATCAACGCGACCGGTGATCTCGAGCGTGTCCAGGAGATCGTTGAGCGCCGACGCACTGTGAACGAAGTACTGCGGATGCTCCGTCGGCTTGTCGGACTGCCCGTAACCGGGCTGATCGACCGCGATGACGTGAAAGCTCTTCGCCAACACCGGAATGTTGCGGGCGAAGTTAGACCACGACGACGCGCCTGGGCCACCGCCGTGCAGCAGCACGATGGTCTTGTCGTTTCCGACGCCCGCCTCGTGGAAGTGCAGTTTCAGATCGGGGCGCACTTGCGCGAACCGTGAAGTGGACTCGTAGGTGAGGGCTTCTTCGGTGGTTGTCACTGAGCCTCCTCTAGACCATCGTGTCGGTGATCGGCAGACCGAATTCGCCGGTTCCGAACATGACGTAGGCGCGTTCGGGATCGTTGGCGGCGTGGACGCGACCAGCGTGAGCATCGCGCCAGAAACGCTGGATAGGAGTGCCGTTCTGCAGCGCCGTGGCGCCGGAGTTCTCGAAGAGCTTGTCGATCGAGGCGATCGCGCGGCCCGTGGCGCGCACCTGGTCACGTCGAGCGCGCAGCCGCAGTTCCATCGGAACCTCTTCGCCCGCAAGGATCAACGCGTACTCGTCGGCGACGTTGCCGGAGAGCTGACGCCACGCGGCGTCGATGTCGCTGGACGCCTCGGCGATGCGCACCTTGGCAAACGGATCGTCCTTCGACTTCTCGCCGGCGAACGCAGCGCGCACACGCTTGCCCTGGTGCTCGACGTGCGCTTCGTAAGCTCCGTAAGCCATTCCGACGATCGGTGCCGAGATCGTCGTGGGGTGAATGGTTCCCCACGGCATCTTGTAGACCGGCGCGGTGTTGTTCTCGAGGCCCGGGGCGGTCAGTTCGCTCATCGCCCGGAAGCTCAGAACGCGATGCTTGGGAACAAAAACATCCTTGACCACAACGGTATTGGAGCCGGTTCCACGCAGACCGACCACATTCCACACGTCGTCGATCTGGTAGTCCTCGCGAGGAATCAGGTAGCTCACGAAATCGACTGCGCGGCCGTCCTTGAACACCGGACCACCGAGAACGGCCCAGCTGGCGTGGTCACAACCCGAAGACCACGCCCACGCACCGTTGACCTTGTATCCGCCCTCGACTACTTCACCCATACCCATCGGGGCGTAAGAGGACGAGATGCGAACGTCAGTGTCGTTGCCCCACACGTCTTCCTGCGCCTGCTGAGAGAAGAGGGCGAGGTGCCAGTTGTGTACCCCGATGATCGAGGAGACCCACCCTGTGGAACCACACGCGCTGGCGATCTTCTTGACCGCGGAGTAGAACAGCACCGGATCGGCTTCGTATCCGCCCCACTGCTTCGGCTGCAGCAAGCGGAAGAAGCCTGTTTCCTGAAGAGCCTTGATGGACTCGTCGGGGATACGGCGCAGATCCTCGGTCTCCTGTGCGCGCTCGCGCAGTGCCGGCAGTAGTGCGTCGAGCCTCTGCATCACCTCGTGGCTGTCATGGTTACCCACTTCGACGCTCCCGTCTTCCTCGATCGGTTGGTTCACTTACACTTGAGACTAGAACACGTTCTCTTTTCTGTCGAGACGCTGACAAAGGTCCCGTTTGTGGCCGCAATGCTGTAACAAGTGCCCCCAAAATCTGGCGGAACCGGATCGAGTTCTATAACGTGTTCTACTAACAGCTAGAAGGGATGTGAGGTCACAATGGCGCAGATTCGCGAGATCGACGTCGGAACGGTGCAAACTCGTTTCGCCCGCGGTTGGCACTGCCTGGGTCTACTGAAGACCTTCAAGGACGGCAAACCGCACGCGATCGAGGCTTTCGGTACGAAGCTCGTGGTGTTCGCCGACAGCAAGGGCGACATCAAAGTTCTCGACGGATACTGCCGTCATATGGGTGGTGACCTCACACAAGGCGAGGTCAAGGGCGATTCCATCGCCTGCCCCTTCCACGACTGGCGCTGGGGCGGCAACGGCAAGTGCACCGGCATTCCTTATGCCCGCCGCGTGCCTCCGCTCGCACGCACCCGCGCGTGGACGACCCTCGAGCAGAACGGTCAGCTCTTCGTCTGGAACGACCCCGAGGGCAATCCGCCGCCCGAAGAGATCGTGATTCCTCGTATCGAGGGCGCGTACAGCGACGAATGGACCGACTGGACCTGGAACTCCATGGTCATCGAGGGGTCCAACTGCCGCGAGATCATCGACAACGTGGTCGACATGGCGCACTTCTACTACATCCACTACGCCTTCCCGACGTACTTCAAGAACGTCTTCGAAGGTGAGATCGCCACTCAGTACCTCAACACCACGGGCCGTCCCGACATCGGAATGGCCTCCCAGTACGGCGGCGACACGCTGCTTCGCTCCGAAGCTGCGTATTACGGACCGTCGTACATGGTCAATCCCCTGTGGAACAGCTACAGCGGATACGAGGTCGAGAGTGTTCTGATCAACTGCCACTACCCGATCAGCCCGGACTCGTTCGTGCTGCAGTGGGGCGTGACGGTGAAGAAGCCGACGGGTGTCTCCGACGAGATGGCCGACAAGTTGGCCGGCAAGTTCACCGAGGGCATCAGCGAGGGATTCCTGCAGGACGTCGCGATCTGGAAGAACAAGACCAAGATCGAGAATCCCCTTCTCTGCGAAGAAGACGGCCCCGTCTACCAGCTACGACGCTGGTACGAGCAGTTCTACGTGGACAAGGCCGACGTCACCGAGAAGATGACGCAGCGCTTCGAGTTCGAGGTGGACACCACCAAGGCAAACGAAGCCTGGCACGCCGAGGTCGAGGAAAACCTCGCACGCCAGAAGGCCGAGAAGGAAGCTGCAGCAGAAGCGGCAAAGAAGGAAGCAGAGGTCTAGTCGTGAGCGCCTCGATCGGAACCGACGCACGGTGGGCTCGTTGGGCCAAGGCACCGGACTTTGCCGGGCAAACGGAACGGCTCGAGGCGATCGCGGCCCAGACGATCGAGGACAAGCACGAATACCTCGACTCGGGTCTGCAGGAAGTCGACTGCAAGGCATGCGGCGCGTGCGTACTGGTTCGCAAGAACACGTACAAACACACCAGCGTTCAGTGGACTTCCGACCCGGCGCTGCGTTGCCACACCTTCAAAGAGGCAATTGCTTCCGGGCAGTCGTCGGCATTGAAAGACGGATGCCCGAAACTGCACGACAGCATCGCCGACGCGGTTAGGGACGGCACCATCACGGTGCGTGATCCCGAGGTCAGCTGACCTGATTGTGTAGAACGAGGGCCGACCCACGGGTCGGCCCTCGTTTTACGTTCCAGCGCCCGCGCGTCCGTCAGGCAGGCGGTCGCACCTTTCGTGCAGCCACCGCGTAGACGTCGCTCGACGTGGTGAGAGAGTTCTTTCCGCTGGCCGCCGGCACTCCCCCGCGTAGATTCACGGCCCAGTTGAGCGCACCCAGCGGTCCACACCCGCTGGCTCCCGGCGCCGCAAACACCGCATCCGAATGTGGGACTGCCGGGAACACTGCACCGGGGAACTCACCGATAGCTTCCGACGGAGGGTTTCCGGTTGTGGTCAGGTGAAGGTTGATCGGATTCGAAACCGAACCGATGTAGCAATCGTCACCGAGCAAGGGATTAGACAGTTTCAATCGAACAGGCATGGTGAGTTCCTGCTCGAGAACCTTCAGATCCGGGACTCCCACCGATTCCACCGTCGCGCTGATCTGAGTCAGTCCCAGCGGAGTATCGATCCCGAGAGCACCTCCGGGTACCGAAATCGGATTGGAATAGACCCCGTTGGACCCGTCCTGCTTGGCGACGAACGTCTCGATGAAACTGTTGTCCGGCTGGGTCGCGTATTTCACTCCGCCCGCAACCTTGAGGCTTCCGTCCGGGATCGGCACCGAAAGTGCGCCCAATTTCATGGTCCCTCCGCGAACTACGACGCTGGCGCACGTCGTCACCTCGAGATCCTCGATCGGGCACGTGCCCCAACCGTCGAAGGTCAACGGATCAACCGCTGCCGCACCGGAGGAACCGAGCGATCCGCTGCCGGAAGACCCTGACGATGATTCGTCGGCAATTGCCACACCTGCACCGGCCATGACAAATGTTGCAACTAGCGCGACTGTCGACATCACTCGAGATTTGTTGCGGCTCTTCATCTTCGAATTCCTCCACCGTTGACGGAAATTCACGAGAGCCACCCCCTGCGGATCGCACCTCGATCTACGCCCGGCACGCTACCGAGAAGTGAGACGCGGATTCACACATAACGACGATATTTCCCACCAAAGAACTACGGCGATCACGCTCGATCGAACTTCCGTCCTAGCCCGGAAACCGTATCGATCCTGTCGGCTCAGTTCGGTTCGACTGTGCCCGAACCGATGACCTGATCGAGGAACGGCCCGAACATCTCCCCCAGGTTCTCGGCGATCTGATCGGGGGTACCGAAAGACAACGTCACGTGACTGATCGCCAGACGCACTATCGTGCTGCCGAACATCTCGGCATGGATGCGGTCGACGTTCGCCCAACTGGTCATGAAGATCTCGGCCAACCTCGCGCTCGCATGTTCGAGCAGCGGAGTCCCGTCAGTGGTGACCAAGCTCAGCAGGTCGTGCTGCGGCCGGGGACCGACAATGCTGACCACCATCGGATCCCGTGCACCGGCGTCGAAGAAGGCACGGAAGGCTGCCGAGACCGCGCCACGCGGATCCGAATGATGCAGCGTTACTTCGCGTTCCACCTCTTCGAGGAACTCGTCGACGAAACGGATGAGGTATCCGGACGCCAATCCCTGGCGGGACGTGAACTCCTTGTACAACGTCTGCCGGCTCATGCCCGCAGCTTCCGCGATATGCGCCATCGTGATGTCGTTCCACGATTTCTCGGTCAAGAGTTCGCGTGTGGCGTCGAGCGCTGACGCACGGAGGAGTTGACGAGCTGCCTCGTGGTACGGGACACGGGCACGAGCGGTGGACATATCGGGAAGATTTCCATCGCCCGTGCTCGGTGTCAAAACGGTGGACACGCAAGCCACAGAAGTCACGAGTGCACTCAGAGCACCGGTGAGGCGACAAGACCCGCCGCAAGTTCGGTCAGATCCCTGTTTGTATCGGCAAGTACGTCGGCGCTGATGTCCGGCGAGCGTTCGATAAGGGTTCGGACGGCGCGAATGTCCTTCGGCCGGCCCACGCTCACAGCACCGACGATATTTCCGTCGCGCATGCAGATCGCAGTGAAGTCATAGGAGTCCAAGTCTCCTCGAACAATCACGGTGTCGTCCGCGCCTGGCCAACCAGCTACTTGAAGGTTGCGGCCGAATTGGTTCGACCAACTCCAAGGGACGGATTCGAAGGGTTCTTCCTTCCCGACGATGGTCTTGGCAACTGCAACTGCGTGGTCCTGCGCGGTGTTCCAGTGCTCACCACGGTGCATGCCGCCGAGAAAACCGTTGGGCACGTTGGCCACATCGCCGATCGCGTACACATCAACGACGGAGGTCCGGAGGTATCCGTCTACCGAAATCCCGTTGTCCACCGCAATACCCGCCGCAGCAGCCACATCGGTATCGGGCAAGGATCCGATTGCGACGACGGCCAAGTCCGCTGTCCACTCGCGTCCGTCACGCGCACGTGCGGCGACGCCGTCGGCACCCGTCGTGAGCGTCTCGAGGTCAACTCCCGTCTGCAAGGCGACGCCCGCCGAGACGTGCAGCGCGGCGATCTTCTCCGCTATCGACGGTGGAAGCAGCCTGGACAGGGGCACCGGTTGCGCTTCGAGAACCTGCACACTGCAACCCAAGTCGCGTGCCGTTGACGCCACCTCCGATCCGATCAAGCCACCGCCGACCACCAATAGCGAGGATCCTTCGATCAGCTGGGATTGCAAGCGTCGCATGTCTGCGATATCTCGAAGATAGTGAACGCGCTCGGAATCTTCGTTCTCCAACCGTCGGGACCGTCCACCCGTGGCAAGAATCAGAACGTCGTAGTCGATGCTGTCACCGTCGGCTAAAAGTACTGTGCGGGAATCTGTGTCGATACTCGTGACAGTTGCGCCGATCCGAAGATCGATACCCTGCTCGTTCCAGAAAGTCGACGGCCGCAACCGAACCCGATCGAACGACGCTTTCCCGGACAGTAGCTCCTTCGACAGCGCCGGGCGGCGGTACGGCTCCTCAGGTTCGCTGCCGATCAGGATGATGCTGCCGCCGAACCCTTCCTTGCGCAGGGCCTGCGCGGCACCGGAACCGGCGATGCCCGTGCCCACGATCACGACGGTGCGTGTGTCGGGCTCGCTGACCGCTGTCATCAGCGGTCCACCTCCACCATTTCGAAATCGACTTTGGCGGCACCACAATCAGGGCAGGACCAGTCTTCGGGAATCTCGTCCCAGCGAGTACCCGGCTCGATACCGTCGTCGGGCCAGCCGATCGCTTCGTCGTATTCGAACCCGCACTGGAGGCAGCGGAACAATTTGTAAGCAGTGGCAGTCTCGGACATCGGTTTTCCTTTCACCGGTGGGTATTTCGATCAGGATTGCGTGACGAGGGTGAAGTCGACCTTCTCGCGGACGCCGCAGTCGGGGCAGCACCAGTCGTCCGGAATACTCGACCACGGCGTGCCGGGCGGAAAGCCTTCTCGCGCAGCGCCTGTCGATTCGGTGTACGTGTAGTCGCAGATCGGGCAGATGTAGGCGTTCATGCGTTCACCCCGTAGGCTGCGAGGATCTTGGCCCGCTTCTTCGGCGCGATGTTGACCTGGGTGATGTCACCTCGGTAGTGCTCGAGAACGCGGTGGTCCATCACCTTGCGCCACAGGGGCGGAACTGTGGCGAGCATGATCATGCTGGCGTAGCCGCTCGGGAGCTGAGGGGCCTCTTCCATACTGCGAAGCGCCTGGTAGCGCCGTGTCGGATTCGCATGATGATCGCTGTGCCGCTGCAAGTGATAAAGGAAGACGTTGGTGCAGATGCGATCACTGTTCCAGCTGTGCGCCGGCGTGCATCGCTCGTACCGTCCGCTTGCGGTTTTCTGACGCAGGAGTCCGTAGTGCTCGAGGTAGTTGATCGCTTCGAGCAGCGAAAACCCGATGAACGCCTGGATCACGAGGTACGGCGCGATGCCGATCCCGAATACTGCAAGCGCGACACCGAACAGAACAACCGACATGAGCCAGGCGTTGAGCACGTCGTTCTTGATGCTCCAGTGCGTGGTGCCCAAACGCTCGAAGCGGGTCTTCTCGAGATGCCACGCCGACTTCAATCCCCCGCCGACGCTGCGCGGCCAGAAACCGTAGAGGGTCTCACCGAAGCGCGAGGTCGCCGGATCTTCCGGAGTCGACACTCGCACATGGTGGCCACGGTTGTGTTCGAGGTAGAAGTGACCGTAAGCACTTTGTGCGAGAACGATTTTGGACAACCAGCGCTCGACGCTCTCCTTCTTGTGCCCGAGTTCGTGGGCTGTGTTGATGCCGATTCCGGCCGTCACACCGATCGTCACTGCGAGTCCGATATTGGAGAGAACGCTCAAATCCCAACGCGCCCAGATGTAGCAGGACAGGAAGAAGGCCGTGTACTGCAGCGGCAGATAGGCGTAGGTGCACCACCGGTAGAAGCGGTCGTTCTCGAGTTCGTCGATCACCTCGTCGGGCGGATTCTTCCCGTCCTCACCCGCCAGGATGTCGATGACGGGAATGAGAGCAAACGCGATCAGTGGGCCGGTCCACCAGAAGACATTCCATCCGGTGGCGGTAACAAGCCCCACGGCGATGAAAGTTGCCGATGACGGAATCAGCGCCAACAGCCACAAGTAGCGTTTCCGGTCTCTCCAAGTTGCGAGCCGACCATCTGGCTCGGTGTACACCAACGCCGCCATCGAATTCTCCAGTTCTCGTTCGGATCAGTGAGTGCGTCCTGCGCGGTAATCCGCGACACGAACAACATCTATGTATAGAGAGTGGACAAATGATGGCGTTTTGTCAACGATTTTCAAGGTAAAACTTTTACAAACATGTCAATTTGTACATCTAGATGAACCCTCCGTTCGGGCTGATCGCAAATCTTCCGCCACCGCGCCACACTCGCTACAAAAGTGGAATGGGGACGTCAACGTGCGCAATATGCGCCAAACACCGAGGAACAGGCCCGCTCGTCAGCCCTCGAATATTCGAGGACGACTTCGTCGTTGTCTCCCATCGGCCCCCTCCACCACACGGACGTTCGGTTCCTGGATATGTGTTCGTCGAGACCCGTCGACACGTGTCCGGGTTGCCTTCACTATCCGAACCTGAAGCACTCGCCATCGCACACGCGGTCTGGTGCGTCTCACGTGCCCTCGACTCGGAATTGACTCCGGAATTCGTGTTCTCCGCGATCGCTGGGCTAAGCGTCCCCCACTTTCATCAGCACGTTTTCGTCAGACCTTTCGGCGCTCCGAGTTCAGTGAGTTGGAACGACGTCGATTCATGGGACGACGCGCCACGCGTCGACGAGGTCGAGCTCACGCTTCTGTGCAGGAGAATCGCGCTCGGCTTCGAAGACGAGCAATAGCGCAAAACAGTCGGTGCGCGGACGGACAGTCGGCGCGAGACGCAACCTCTCGATGTCCGATTTGCGCGAATTTCCCCAAAACGAAAGTTCGCTTACCCATACTGAAATGACCGACTGTCCCCGACGTGAGTGGGTCCTCATGGATACCGACGTATTGGTAGCGGGCGCCGGCCCGATCGGCTTGACCACCGCGATCGAGCTGCGCAGACGCGGTATCTCCTGTCGAATAGTCGACCCGCTCGACGAACCGCGGCAATACGCGAAAGCCGTCGGGATTCAGCCACGCACTCTCGAACTCTTCGAGAACATGGGGGTGCTCCGCCAGGCACTCGACGTCTCGACATTGATGCGCGGTCAGATCATGTACACGAACGGCGTCGAGGTCGGCCGCGTCGACCTCACCCTCCCCGAGGACGTTCCTTACTGGTTTCTCTGTCTGCCTCAGTACTCGACGGAGCGCATCCTCACCGAGCGCCTCACCGAGTTGGGAACAACCGTCGAACGCGGAGTCGGCCTCACTGCATTCGAACAATCCGACGACGCCGTCACCTGCACCCTCAGCGACGGCAGTACCGTGACGGCTCAGTACCTGGTGGGTTCCGACGGCGCGCACAGCGTGGTCCGCAAAGGGCTGGGCCTGAGCTTCGAGGGCGGCGCATTTGCCGAGAGCTACATGCTCGGCGACGTCGAAGTCGACTGGTCGATCCCCAGCGGCTACTCCGTCCGCGCCAACCACACCGCCGACGACGGAACCACCGACGATCTACTCGTCTGCATCCCACTTCCCGGACACAAGCGGTACCGCATGTCGATGCTCGTTCCGGACGATTTGATGCCGGACGAATCGTCGAACAAAGCCGCTGTACAACACGGTTTTTCAACCGGCAAGACACCGGAACTCCATCACATCCAGGCCGTGCTCGACAGACTGTCCCCAGAACCGACAACCGCCTCGATGCTGCGATGGTCCTCGGTCTTCCGCATCAGCCACCGCATCGTCGACGCTTACGGTCGCGGACGGGTTTTTGTCGCCGGCGACGCCGCGCACATCCATCCCCCGACTGGCGCGCAGGGCATGAACACCGGGATCCAGGACGCCCACAATCTTGCGTGGAAGATAGCGCTCGCCGTCAAAGGCGTTGCAACAGCAGATCTTCTCGAGACCTACGATGCCGAAAGACGGCCGGTCGGTGAAGAAGTCGTCGGGATGACCGTCCGAAATGCTCGAGAAGGAATCGGTTCGGGAGAGTCTTCCATCGACACGGCAATGCGGCGCCAGGCTCAATTGTTGATCGACTACTCGGAGAGTCCGCTGAACACCGGGCGTAATTCTTCGAGTCCACACGTTCAACCGGGCGAGCGTGCACCCGATGCACGCGGAATGCGCCGAGACGGTGTGCAGTATCCAATTCGGTTGTTCGACTTGCTGTCAGGAGTCGACCACACGTTACTGCTGACTTCGGACGGATCCGCGGAGAGCATCAACGGTCTGGAGAAGGTCGCCGACGCCGCAGTTCGATCAGCGCACGGCTTGCTGGACGTCTACGCGATAGTGCCACCGGGAACCGTGACCGTCGACTCGCTGGTGCCGATCATCGAGGACAACGCCTCGCAACTGTGCGCCGCGTATGGGGTCGAAGGTACGGCGGCGCTGGTCATTCGCCCCGACGGCTACCTCGGATTCCGTGGTCACCCGGAGAACGTTTCCGATTACTTCACGAAAGTGTTTGCCGTCAATCAGGAATGAGCGAAGCGAACATCAACCGAATCTCGGGCGAGAGCTTCATCAACTCGACGTATCCACCCAACGGCCCGGCATCGAGGTAGGAGAACTCCATGCCGGCGCCCTCTACCCGACCTTGTTGCACCACCGACATTCCGCGACGCTCGGCCTCGAGCAACGTCGCCTCGTAATCGTCAGGAACCCAAGCCAGGTGATGAACTCCGACGCCGTGAGTCTCCAGGAACTCCGTGTACAGGTTGCGTCCGGACACTGATTGGATCAACTCGAGCTGTTGGCTGCCCGCATATCCGATCGACACGTGAACGACATAGTCCGCGGGCTCACCTCGATACGTTGTGCTCTCGGGACCAAAGGCGATGTCTGGCATACGTAGCCATCGCTCCACTCCCCACTGCCGAGTGAACTCCTGTTCGGCGGCCTCGATCTCCTCGACCACCCAGCAGATCTGGAAGATCGGTCCCGAGACCAACGGGGTCATGCCATTTTTCCGTTGTCCACCGAGTAGACGGCCCCGTGTATCGCCGAGGCGTCGTCGGAGGCGACGAAAGCCACCATCTTCGCAACGTCCTCGGCTTCCATCAAGCCACGCGGCGAGGCAACCTTCATGACGAGGTCGAAGTCGACTCCGTCGGGGAAGGTGAATCCGGTGACTTGAGGAGTCATCATGCCGCCGGGGCAGATTGCGTTGACACGCAGAGACTTTCCGGTGAACTCCATCGCCATCGCTCGGGTCAGTCCGATGAGTCCGTGCTTGGCAGCACAGTATCCAGCCGAGTACGCCTGCCCTTCCAGTCCCGCGATCGAGGAGACGTTGACGATGTTGCCGCCCCGTTCCAGCAAGTGCGGCAGTGCTGCTCGGGAAAGGAAGAACGGTCCGTTCAGATTGACCGCAAGGTCATGTGCCCATTCGGAATCCGCAATATCCGCCGTATGACGAAGCGAGTGCGATCCCGCCACGTTGACGAGGATGTCGATACCACCGAGTTCGTCGACGCACGCCTGCACGGCCGCATCACACTGAGCGGAATCCGAGACGTCCGTCGCCGCGAAACGACGCTCTCCATCCGCGCCGACCACCTCGACCATCGACTGTCGCAGCTTTTCCTTGTCGCGGGCGATACCGAAAACCTGTGCGCCCCTGCGGTGGAGTATCTCGGCCACCGCGCGCCCCAACCCTGAGGACGTGCCGGTCACCAAGGCCACTTTTCCGGCCAGTACGTCTGCCATGACCTAGGAAGCCGCTGCTTCGCGCTGGAGTTCCAGCGCGATGTCGATCAACTGATCTTCCTGTCCGCCGACCAACTTGCGCTTACCTGCGCGCACCAACAGCTCCGCGGACGACACTCCGTACCGCTCGGCCTGACGCTCGGCATGCTTGAGGAAGCTCGAGTACACGCCGGCGTAGCCCATCATCAGTGCTTGACGATCGAGCAGGCATTCCTGCGGCATTGCCGGGCGCACAACATCTTCGGCTGCATCGGCGATGGCGAAGAAGTCGATACCGGTCTTGACGCCGATCTTGTCGCAAACACCGACGAAGGCCTCGACCGGGGCGTTGCCGGCGCCGGCACCGAACCGACGGGTACTACCGTCGATCTGCTTGGCTCCCGCACGAACTGCCGCAATGGAATTGGCGACGCCCAGGCCCAGGTTCTCGTGGCCGTGGAAGCCGACCTGAGCGTCGTTGCCGAGTTCCTGAACCAGCGCCTCGACGCGATCGGATACCTGCTCGAGTACCAGCGCGCCGGCCGAGTCGACCACGTACACACACTGGCAACCCGCGTCGGCCATGATGCGAGCCTGCTTGGCCAGCTTCTCCGGCGGAATCGAGTGAGCCATCATGAGGAATCCGACTGTTTCGAGTCCACGCTCACGCGCGAGGCCGAAGTGCTGGATGGATACGTCTGCCTCGGTGCAGTGAGTTGCGATGCGGCAGATGGACGCACCGTTGTCCTGTGCGATGACGATGTCGTCCTTGATGCCCAATCCGGGCAGCATCAGGAAGGCGATCTTCGCGTTGGTCGCCGTCTCGACTGCAGCTTTGATCAGTTCCTGCTCGGGAGTCTTCGAGAAGCCGTAATTGAAGGAGGACCCGCCGAGGCCGTCGCCGTGAGTGACCTCGATGACCGGCACTCCGGCTCCGTCGAGGGCACCGACGATGGCTCGTACTTCGTCGACGGTGAACTGATGACGCTTGTGGTGGGAGCCGTCGCGCAGCGATGTGTCGGTGACGCGGATGTCCCAGCTCGAATCGAAATGAATCATGTCGCTCATGCCTTCACACTCAGAAGCTTCTGGGCGATTTCCTCGCCCACCTTGGTGGCTGCTGCCGTCATGATGTCGAGGTTGCCCGCGTACGGCGGCAGGAAATCGCCTGCGCCTTCGACCTCGACGAACGTGGTGACCGTTGCATAGCCACCGGAAACGACGCTCGGTTCGTCGAACTGCGGTTCGTTGAGCAACCGGTAGCCGGGCACGTACTGCTGGATGTCCTTGACGACGCGGTGAATGGAGTCGGTGATCGCGGCCTGATCGGCGTCTTCGGGGATAGCGCAGAAGATTGTGTCGCGCATGATCATCGGCGGGTCCGCGGGGTTGAGGATGATGATCGCCTTGCCGCGCTGTGCGCCGCCGATGGTCTCGATACCGCGGCTGGTGGTCTTGGTGAACTCATCGATGTTCGCGCGAGTTCCCGGGCCGGCGGACAACGATGCAACCGAGGCGACGATCTCGGCGTACGCCACGTCGACGACACGTGATACCGCGTAGACGATCGGAATGGTTGCCTGCCCACCGCAGGTGATCATGTTGACGTTGGGTGCGTCCAGGTGCTCACGCAGGTTCGCGGGCGGAACCACAGCCGGGCCGACCGCGGCCGGCGTCAGGTCGATGGCACGGATACCGGCGGCCTCGTAGCGTGGTGCTGCCTCGCGGTGCACGTATGCCGACGTCGCCTCGAAGACCAGGTCCGGTTTCTCCGCCTGGCTGAGCAACCAGTCGACGCCCTCGGCGGAGGTCTCGAGTCCCATCTTGCGGGCGCGCGCCAATCCTTCACTCTCGGGATCGATTCCGATCATCCATCGCGGTTCGAGCCACTCGGAATGCTGCAGTTTGTACAACAGATCGGTACTGATGTTTCCCGATCCGACGATCGCCACACTTGCCTTGGTCATGACTACTCCTACGTGAACTGAAGAGAGACGGAACCGAGGCCGCTGAACTCGGCTCGGAAGTTGTCGCCTGGATGAGCGTCGATCGCTCGCGTGCACGAACCCGGCAGAACGATGTCGCCGGCCTTGAGCCGAACTCCGAACGTGTCGACCTTCTGCGCCAACCACGCGACAGCGGTGACCGGGTTACCGAGAACCGCATCGCTGCGCCCCTCCGCAATCCGCTCCCCGTTGCAGGTCAGCACCGCGTCGATGGCCTTGATGTCGATGTCCGACGGGCGAACTCGTTCCTTGCCGAGGATGAACCCGGCGGAGGACGCGTTGTCCGCGATGGTGTCCGAGAGGCCGATCTTCCAGTCCTTGATCCGGCTGTCGATCAACTCGATGGACGGCGCATAGGCGACAGTAGCGTCGATGACGTCTTGTTCGGTGCACCCGGCGCCCGGCAGATCTGCTCCCAGAATGAAGGCGACCTCCACCTCGACGCGCGGGAAGCAGAAGCGCGACGTGTCGACCGGACGGTTCTCGAACTCTTCCATCTCGGCGAGCAGGTGACCGTAATCTGGCTCGTCTACGCCCATCATCTGCTGCATCGCCAGTGACGAGAGTCCGACCTTGTGTCCGACCACCTTTGCGCCACCGGCAACACGACGCCGGATGTTGATGAGCTGGATCTCGTAGGCGTCGACGACGTCGATGTCCGGATACGTGGCGATCAGCGGGCTGATCGGAGCGCGATCCCGTTCCGCCGAATCAAGATGGTCGGCAAGTTCGCCGCGGATCTGCGTCGAGAGCATCGTTCAGGCCTTTCCGACTGTGGAGAATGCGGCTGCGTGCTGACCGGCTCGTCGTCCGGAGAATACGCAGTCGGCGAGCGACAAGCCGCTCACATACGAGTTGGAACAGATACCGACCGCGGTACGGCCGGCGGCGTACAGACCAGGGATACCCTCCCCGGCCTCGTTTTTCACCATGCCGGACGATTCGTCGACCACCAATCCACCGAGCGTGAGCATCGGGCACGGATTCATCATGTTGGGCTTGATCGAGACGTCGTACATCGTGAACGGCGCAGACAGTATCGGCCTGACGAAGTCCGACGGTTTACCCATCGGATCAGGTTGTCCGGCAGCGGCAGCGGAGTTGTGCGCGTCGACGGTGGCTTGAAGGCCGGCGACGTCTATCCCCGCTTTGCGGGCGACCTCGGCAATGGTGTTGCCACGCACTGCAGTACGCATCATTCCGGTGGTCTGTACCCGCTGGAACCACATCGACTGGTCACTTATCTGCGATTTCGCTTCGCGAACGAGTTCGGAATCTGCCAGCAGCCAACCGATTCCGCTGCTCTTCTCCGCCATCGCCTGACCGAGAGCGGCACCGTAACGGGACTCGTCGACGATTCGCGCACCGGATTCACCCACCAAAATGGAACCGAGAAAAGCACTCGGCGGGACGATGAATCGCCAGGCGGACACATTGCCGAGCTTGTCGGTGGCTCCCCCGGCTTCGACACCGAGGTTGATGCCTTTGCCATCGTCCCCGGAGGTGCCGAGCGGGATACCGCCCTTGTAGGCGGGAGCATGGGTACGCATCATCTCGCGATTGGACACGAAGCCGCCGGCGCTGAGGATCACGCCGCCGCGTGCCTGGATACGAATCCGCTTGGCGTGCTTCTTCTCGATCTTCGCGATCAGTGCGTCGAGAATCGTGCGCAACTGCGGTGCGTAGACGCCGGGCTTGGAGGACAAGGACCCGAGCGTCGCGTGACGGCGACGAACTCCGGCGGGTGCGTCACGCAGCGTCAGTGCTTCGACGCCGATCACCCGGCCGTCCTCGATGATCAGCCGGTCCGCTCGCGTCTGGCCGAGCAACTGGACGCCCTTCGCCTCCGCGGACTTCGCGAGCGGGCCGTACAGCATCTTTCCCGACGTGCCACGCCCCTTGGCGCGATGACCACGCGGAGCAGGTTTTGCGATGTCACGGAACCCGCCGGCCGATTCGCTACCCGAGAAGTAGAGGTAGTGCTTGTTGCTCGGGTACGACGTCTTGTACGGACAGAGTGAGGCCTCGAACGGCACGCCGTGACTGCGCAGCCAGTCGATCGACGCCGGGCTCTCGTCGACGAACCGGCGCAGAGTCTGCGGCGTCACCGCGTCACCGACCTCGCGGTTCAGGTAGGCGAGCATGGCTTCGGGACTGTCCTCGACACCGGCTTCCTTTTGAATCACGGTGCCGCCGCCGGCGTAGTAGATTCCTCCGGAAATCGTGCTGGCACCACCACCGAGTGCTCGGTCGATTGCCAAAACCGACGAACCGGCCGCTACAGCTTCGAGCGCCGCACTGGCGCCCGCCACACCGAACCCGACCACAAGGACGTCAACCGAAGTATCCCAGGTCACACCGCACCATCCTCAATCTCACTGCAACGTGTTTCGTTATCAATGACAACGTCCGGAAATACTTCCTGGCAGAAAGCATGGACTGACACCCCCATCATTCTATAACGTGTTCTACATGAGCAAGCAGGAATACGACATCGTCGTCGTCGGCAGTGGTGCCGCAGGTATGACAGCGGCCTTGACCGCAGCCCACCAGGGCTTGAGTGTGGTCATCGTGGAGAAAGCCGCCCACTACGGCGGATCGACCGCCCGTTCCGGTGGTGGGGTCTGGATCCCCAACAACGAGGCACTTCAAGCGGACGGTGTCACCGATACACCGGAGGCCGCACGTTCCTACCTGCACAGCATCATCGGCGACGTTGTCGCTCCCGAACGCATCGACACCTATCTCGAGCGCGGTCCCGAGATGCTCTCGTTCGTGTTGAAGAACAGCCCGCTCGAGCTGCAGTGGGTTCCCGGCTACTCCGACTACTACCCGGAAGCACCCGGCGGACGCCTCGGTGGCCGCAGTGTCGAGCCCACCCCGTTCGACGGCAACAAGTTGGGCGCCGACCGCAAGAACCTCGAGCCCGACTACGTCAAGGCCCCCAAGAACTTCGTCATCACCCAGGCCGACTACAAGTGGCTCAACCTGCTGATGCGCAATCCTCGCGGACCCCTGCGCGCCATGAAGGTCGGCATGCGATTCCTCGCAGCGAAGGCCACCAAGAAGGATCTGCTGGTTCGCGGCCAGGCACTGGTCGCCGGTATTCGACTCGGACTTCAGTCCGCCGGAGTACCCATCCTGCTGAACACCCCGCTGACCTCCCTGTACACCGAAGACGGCGCAGTTCGCGGCGTCAACGTCATCGTCGACGGCGAGGAGCAGGTCATCCGCGCTCGCCACGGAGTCGTGTTGGGATCCGGCGGATTCGAGCACAACAAGGAAATGCGTGAGAAGTACCAGCGCGCACCTATCGGCACCGAATGGACCGTCGGCGCGAAGGCAAACACCGGCGACGGTATCCGCGCAGGCCAAGAAGTGGGCGCTGCAGTCGATTTCATGGACGACGCCTGGTGGGGCCCGTCCATTCCGCTGACCGGCGGACCGTGGTTCGCTCTCTCCGAGCGCACCCTCCCGGGCTGCATGATGGTCAACATGTCGGGCAAGCGCTTCGGCAACGAGGCGGCTCCGTACGTCGAGGCAACCCATGCGATGTACGGCGGTGAGTACGGTCAGGGCGAGGGCCCCGGCGAGAACATCCCGACGTGGATGATTCTCGATCAGCGCTACCGCAACCGCTACACGTTTGCCGGTATCACTCCCCGCTCCCCCTTCCCCGGCCGCTGGCTCAAGGCCGGCATCGTGGTCAAGGCGGGAACCATCGCCGAATTGGCAGAGAAGACAGGGCTTCCCGTCGCATCGCTGACCGAAACCGTCGATCGGTTCAACGGCTTCGCGCGCAACGGCAAGGACGAGGACTTCGGACGCGGTGACAGTGGTTACGACGCGTACTACGGCGATCCCCGACTGAAGAACCCCAGCCTCGCCGAAATCAGCAAGGCTCCGTTCTACGCCATCAAGATGGTTCCGGGTGACCTCGGCACCAAGGGTGGTATCTGCACCGACGTCAACGGCCGAGCACTACGCGAAGACGGAAGCGTCATCGACGGCCTCTACGCGGCTGGCAACGCGAGCGCTCCGGTCATGGGCCACACCTACGCCGGACCAGGCGCGACCATCGGTCCCGCAATGACTTTCGGTTACTTGGCCGTACTCGACATCGTCGAGCGTGCGAAGAAGGCCGAGACAACCGAAGCACCTGCAGCTGAAAAGACGGCGGTCGACCATGCCAATTGATCCGAAGATCGCACTCGGCGCCGAGCTTGCGCCACAAGAGTTCTCGTGGACCCCGTCGGACGTGCAGCACTACCACTTGGCCCTGGGGGCAGGTGCTCGTCCGCTTGATCCGAACGAGCTTCGATACCTCGACGACGAAAAGCCTCAGGTACTACCCACCTTTGCCACCGTCGCCGCCAACTTCCACGCCACCGAAGCACCGAAGGTGTCGTTCCCCGGCGTCGAAATCGATCTGGCGAAGGTAGTCCACGGGAGCCAGGAAGTCACTGTCCATCAGCCGATCCCGGCAAGTGGAAGTGGCCGCACTACAACTCGAATCGCCGAGGTCTGGGACAAGGGCAAGGCCGCGGTGATCGTGCAGGAATCCGTCACGGTTGACGCCGAGGGCAACCCGCTGTGGACAGCTCGCTCGTCCATTTTCGCCCGCGGCGAGGGTGGTTTCGGGGGTGAACGTGGTCCGTCGGAGTCGATTACGCTTCCGGATCGCGAAGCAGATGAGACAGTGGTGACGCCTGTGCTTCCACAGCAGGCTTTGCTGTACCGGATGTGTGGTGATCGGAATCCGTTGCACTCGGATCCGCAATTCGCCTCCGCGGCAGGCTTTCCAGCGCCTATCCTGCATGGACTGTGTACTTACGGAATGGTCTGCAAGACCGCAGTGGATACCATGCTCGACGGCGACAGCAGTCGGGTAGCCGGATTTCGGGCCCGCTTTGCCGGGGTCGTATTTCCCGGCGAGAACTTGAGTATCCAGATCTGGAAAGACAATGGGCGACTCCTGATCTCAGCTTCTGTACTGGAGCGCGAAGCTCCTGCCCTGGCTGACGTAGTTCTCACTCTTGTCTGATACCAACCTGTCTGATACCCACCTGTTAGAACTCACCGTAGTTCTCGAACCCGATGGAGTAGCCCGAAGATGACGGCACAAGACGAAAAGTTCCGACTGTCCCGACGAGGTTTCATGGCCGCTGGAGCCGGCGCCGTGGCAGCGACCGCATTCGCCGGCTGGACGCCGGCCTACGCCGTCCCCGCCGGCTCTTCCGGCTCCGCGGGTGGTCCCGTGTCCACCCTCACGCCGCCGCCTGCCTTCCCCGAAGGCATCGCGCTGTACCAGCAGGCATATCAGAACTGGTCCAAGGAGATCATGCTCGACGCGATCTGGACCTGTTCGCCCAAGACGCCCGAAGACGTAGTCCGCCTCGCTAACTGGGGTCATGCCAACGGCTACACCATTCGTCCCCGCGGCGCCATGCACGGCTGGACGCCGCTGACCATCGTCAACGGTGCGCCGGTCGACAAGGTCATCCTCGCCGACACCACGGTCCACCTCACCGGAGTCTCCGTCAACGCCGGTGGCAGCCCAGCCACCGTCACCGCAGGACCCGGCGCGACCCTCGACGCCATCACCACCGCACTGCAGGCACAGGGCCTCGGGTTCGCGAACCTGCCGGCGCCGGGTGTGTTGACCATTGCCGGCTGCCTCGCCGTCGACGCTCACGGCGCAGCTCTTCCCGCCGAAGGCGAAGCACACGTTCCCGGACAGACTTTCGGCTCACTCTCCAACCTCGTCACGTCCCTGACCGCAGTGGTCTGGAACGGCAGCGAGTACGCGCTGAAGACGTATGCACGTAGCGACGCGGCGATCAAGCCGCTGCTGACTCACCTCGGACGCACCTTCCTCACCTCCGTCACCTTGCAGGCCGCCCCCAATTACCGCATGCGCTGCGTCAGCCACACCGACATCGGTTGGCAGGAACTCTTCGGCGCCCGCGGAGCGTCCGGACGCACCTTCGAGAAGTTCGTCCGCGAAAACGGTCGCGCAGAAGCAATCTGGTACCCCTTCACCGAACGCCCGTGGATGAAGGTGTGGTCACTTGCACCCACCAAGCCGCCGTTCTCGCGTGAGGTGACCGGACCGTACAACTACATCTTCTCCGACAACCTCCCGGAGCCGGTCACCGACATGATCGGCCAGATCAACTCCGGAAACCCGGGCATCGCACCGGCATTCGGGCAGATCATGTACGCCACCACCGTTGCCGGACTCGCCGCGACGTTCTCCAACGACCTGTGGGGATGGTCCAAGGACGTCCAGTTCTACATCCGGGCCACCACCCTGCGCCTGACCGAGGGCGGCGGAGCCGTCATCACCTCGCGCGCCAACATCGGCCAGGTCATCCACGACTTCACCCAGTGGTTCAACGGCCGCATGGAGTACTACCGCTCCATCGGACAGTTCCCCCTCAACGGGCCCGTCGAAATCCGTTGCTGCGGCCTCGATCAACCATCCGAGGTCGAGGTCGACTCGGCAGGCGCCCCCACCATCTCGGCCATGCGCCCGCGCCCCGACCATCCGGAATGGGACACTGCCATCTGGCTCAACGTCCTCGGCGTCCCCGGAACCCCCGGCATGTTCGCGTTCTACCGCGAAATGGAACAGTGGATGCGTAATCACTACAACAACAACGACGCCACCTTCCGCCCCGAGTGGTCCAAGGGCTGGGCGTTCGGCCCCGACAAGCCGTACACCGACACCCCGATCATCACCCAGGGCCTCCCCCAGACCTACCGCGACGGCGTCCCATCGAGCGACAACTGGGACACCGCCAACGCCGCATTCAACGCGTTGGATCCGCACAAGGTCTTCAGCAACACCTTCCTGGACCAGTTGCTGCCTTGAGGTTCAAGTACTGAGTGCACACTCTGACAACTCGACGGTCGTCGCCACTCCCCTTACTTTCGGGAGTGCGGCGGCCGTCGTGCGTTGCAGTGAGCGGGATGAAGGAGTCCCCCCGCATCCCGACGAGGCAGCTGCCTCAATCGCGATCAGGATGGATCGCCTCGTGCATACTTTCCACTGCCCTGGCGTGAGTTGAGAGCTCGGACCGAGCCGACCGAATCGTGGCGCTGTCGCTGCGTGCCCCCGGCTCGGACGACGACGAGTCCTCTCCGGGGTTCGGCGCGCCACCAGCTGGATGCTCGGAGGAGCCGGTGCGCTCTTCCCTCTCCGCGCGGGCGCGCAACAACGACTCGGACTTCGGGGTATTTCGCATCGGAGCATTGTCCCAGATCCATCTCCTATGACTCACATTGAGCGCTCTCACCCCCGGCGACCAGGCCGTTCCTGAATATCAACACCTAGAATGTTCGCAACAAAATATCTACAGCCGTCAGGGTAGACATTCTCGCGAGGCTGTTGTATCTTTTTTCTCGTAGCAAGGAACGAGTCAAGAGATGCGGGAGAGATGAACTACCCGCAAGCAGTACCGCAGGGCAGGGACGTGCCGGGGCCGAATTCGTGTGTGAGTGTGTAGTCGGACCCGGCACCCCCCTTCAAAGCGGCTACCGGATGTCTTGTGCGAGTCCGGAAGTTCGAAAGAATGCAGTTATGTAAGTAAGTTCAACCCCATCCGGCCCCCGGCGCTCCTCGCGCCGGGGGCCCCGTCCGTTCAGCGAAAGAAGCGAGCCATTCCGGCAGATACACCACCGGGGGACCCCTCCGGCAGATTCGACGACGAGAACTATCCTGCGTACAGCATGGGACATGCGGCCGAGATCCTCGGTGTCAGGCAAGCTTTCCTTCGTAGCCTCGATGCCGCGAAACTGCTTACCCCACAACGCTCTGAGGGCGGACATCGCCGCTACTCCCGCTACCAGCTGCGCATCGCAGCCCGCGCGCACGAACTCGTAGCCAACGGCACGGCGCTCGACGCGGCTTGCCGCATCATCATCCTCGAAGACCAACTCACCGAAGCCCGTCGCATCAACGCCGAGCTTCAGCAAGCGCAGGACCTGCGAGAGGAACCGGACGCGGCACCCGAATGAGGATGGCTCTGGAACAGCAGTTGCGCCTATACGGTCGATCTGACCCCTCCTCCTTCCAACTGCGGTAAATTCGGCCAATTGGGACATTGCTCGGCGTCGGTTGCTCGATTTCCACATCGAAGGGATCGCAGGCATGACTTCCTCCCACCACCGCGCTCGGGTGCGGCTGTCTGCTCTGTCGATCGCCTTGACCGTTGCCATTGCAACCGCTGCGTGCAGTTCCGACGATGACTCCGCAACAAACACGGGCAGCGCCTCTCCCAGCACCTCGAGCAGTCGGGAATCCACCGAGATCACGGACATCGTCCGCCGCCAAGTGGCCGACTTGGGCCTCAGTGCCGCTGTGTTCGGGGTGTGGCGAGGCGACGACGAAGTTGCTCTCGGCGCCGTCGGAGAGTCCCCTGTCGGAGTTCCGGCGACAACCGACATGCAGTTGCGCGTCGGCCAACCGATGGAACCGATGCTCTCGACAGTCCTGCTGCAACTCGACGAAGAGGGAACGCTTCCCCTCGATCAACCGATCGCGAAGTGGGAACCGAACTTTCCACGCGCAGACACCATCACTCCGCGAATGCTGGCCAACAGCACGTCGGGCATCTCCGACTACGTGACCGATCCACAGTTCCTCAAACTCTTCACGGACAACCCGATGAAGGGCTGGACTTCTCGAGAGATCCTGGATCTTGCCAACTCCCGCCCGCCGTTGTTCGAACCCGGCACCAGTTGGGCGTACGCGCACAGCGACCTGACGCTGCTCGGCGACGTCATGGAGAAGGCGACCGGCAAACCGCTGGGCGAACTACTTCAGCAGCGCGTCTTCGATCCACTCGGGATGGATCACAGCAGCGTTGTACTCACGTCGCAGATGGACGAACCGATCCTGCACGGTTACACCAATGAACGTGGAGTATTCGAAGACTCCACTTTCTGGAATCCGACGGCGTTCCTGCACAGCGGAAACATGAACGCGCCTGTCGCCGACGTCGGAAAGTGGGTGCGCGCGCTGGGAACGGGAGAGTTACTCTCCGACAAGGCTTTCGAGCAGCAGATGGCGCCGACGACTGCGGGCTTGGGAAGTATGACGGCGGACAAGTTCTTTTCCTTCGGGACCGGGCACCTCGACGGCTGGCTGGTGATGAACCCGTCGTACGGCGGTTACAACGGTCTCGCGCTCTACTACCCCGATTCGAAGACGACGATCGTCGTCTACGCCACACTCGGGCCGACAACCAACGCGGACCTCAACAACGCCGTGTCGATGGGGAAGGAGATCGGAACCCTCCTCGAGCCGAATCACCCGCCGCAGGTACCGACGCCGTGACGCCCCACACACGCTGGTAGTAAACAGCGCCGGTCGGCAACTTCCTGTTTACGCACGGATTACCTCCAGGACTTATCGCCCCATCACCATTCTCTTCAGTACCGAACGAAACGCGTCGGACCGCGGGTTGTCTCGCCAGTGAACGAGAACGTAGATAGATGGGGACAGGCCCGATGAGGAAATACGCGATGTCAGTGGCATGCACGGTTGCAGTCACAGCGGGGGTGACTCTTGTGATGTCGGTACCTGCCGGAGCGGACCCGAATGACGGTGGGTCGTGCCCGGCCGGTGCGGTATTCGCGGTCGGCGGAACGTGGGATCCGACGGGACAAACGACGCAACCCGTCACCGACCGCTACGTCGCCCAGGGTTACGCCTCCAAGCCGGTGACCTACCCCGCCAGCTTCTGGCCGCTCGGCGAACAGACGTACGACCAGAGCGTTGCCGCCGGCGCCCAGACGCTTCGCACTGAAGTCAACGCTTTCCACGCTCAGTGCCCGGGCAGCGAGATCGTCGTCACCGGATACTCACAGGGAGCGCGTATTGCCGGCGACGTGCTCGGTGACATCGCACGCGACGGATCCATTCCGCAGTCGCAAGTCGAAGGCGTCCTCTACGCCGACCCTCGCAACTCGGCCGGGGGCATCGAAACCGTAGTGCCCAATGTCGTTCCGGGAGCGACGATGTCCGGAGCACGCGGCGGATTCGGAGACATCGCAGTACAGGAAGTCTGCATCGAGGGTGACGGCATCTGCAACATGCCCAAGCCGCGTGATGCGCCCGAGGTGTTCGTGGATTCGGTCTTCGGCTACTTCACGAAGCACAACACCTACACGCCGATGATGTCCGAGCCCGCTCCGCCTGCTCCCCCGGCATTGCCGCAGACACCGTCGGTGCCACTGCAACCCGCCGACGTCGCCACTGCGATCGTGACACGGGTCGTCGAGAACATCACTCCGTATCTGAGCGCTGCACTCGCCACCGTGCTGACGAAGTAACGCGACACCACTTGTTCGGCTGACTGAAAGTCGACCGATTCGTACAAGTCGAGGACCACCCGCGCCGTGCACCATCGAATACATGCTCACCCTCATCGTCAGATACGGGTACGTCCCGTTCATGCTCTTGGGAATCAACGGAGCCGCAATCGCGCTGGCGGCATCCGGCGCGCCGAAATGGTCACTGGTGGCATTGATTCTCTTCGCAGTGGCCTGCTCTTTCGCGGCCGAACGGGCGCTTCCCTACGAATCTTCGTGGAATGCCCCGGGACCGGACAGGTTTCGCGACGCTGTCCATGCGTTTGTCAACGAATCCCTCATCTTGGTCAGCGTCGCGGTAATCCCGTTGATGGCCGCGGTGATTCCGTTCGACGGGCTGTGGCCGAACGGTCTTCCGTTTGTCCTTCAGGTCGTCTTCGCAGTGTTGGTTGCCGATTTCGGCATCACCGTGGTGCATTTGATCAGCCACAAGGTTGGATGGTTGTGGCGTTTCCACGCGGTTCATCACAGCCTCGAACGGTTCTACGGTATGAACGGACTGATGAAGCACCCCGTGCATCAGACTTTCGAAACCGCCGGTGGCGTCCTGCCACTGATCCTCCTCGGGATGCCCGTTCCAGTTGCCTCGGCGCTCGCGGTTTGTGTCGCTGTCCAACTCCTGCTTCAGCATTCGAATGCCGACTACCGCATCTGCCCCCTGCGTCCGATACTCGCCCTCAACGCCGGCCACCGATTCCATCACCTGAAGTGGGCGGGAATCGGTGACGTCAATTTCGGTTTGTTCACTCTGATCTGGGATCACCTGTTCCGCACTTATTCTTTCGATCCGGAAAAGCGCTTCAGCAGTGACGATCTCGGAATGGCGGCCAAGCCCGACTACCCGGACGACTACCTCGGCCAGTTGGCCGAACCGTTCCGGAGACAGAACTGACGGACGAGGGGCGGAGATTCAGCCCGCGAGTACCCGTCGCATGACGGGCTTGGCTGCAAACGCACTGGCCAACACCAACGCGATCCCCACAGCCAGGGTGACGCCCAACTGAACCAGCGCCATCGGAGTGGTCAATACGGCTGCCCCTGCCAGCGGGAAGAGGAACAGCAGTGCAGCGCCGGCGCCGGCCAGTGCCATCACCACCACGGGAGTGCGAACGTGCCTCATGCGGGCGCTGTCCATCACCTCGACAGGTGTGCCGGCCAAAGTCAGACTCCGATACAGCTCACGGTTGTCGAGGATCCCGGATACCTGGGTGAGCGCAGACGAGATTGCCGCCAACGTGAATGTTGCTCCGAGAGTGAACAACACCCCGGTTCTCATGTCCGCGAACAGGAACTCCTGCCCTGGCTGCAAATCCTGCCCTTCCCCGTTGCCGATCGCGGCGAGGAGAGATGTGCCTGCGGCAACAAAGCTGGCCATCGTCACACCGCTGACCGTGCGCCACACAGCCTTCGGATTATCCAAGACCCGACGCGCCGCAATCAGCGAAGCACCGTCTTTGGCGCATTTGAGCATGATCCGTCCAAGCAGCGAAATGACGAACGGACCGACCAACGCAACAACGCCGAAGCAGAGACCAAGGCCCACCAGGATTGCCGCGATGCTTGCCGCGGAGCCCCCGAATGCACTCCACCCCACAAGAACCCCCACCCCAGCCACCGCGAAGATCATCTTCGGTGCGGCGCTGGGATTGCCCGCCGTGACGCCCAACGGGCTCACGAACACCTGGCGCATCCCGAGCATCGACGTCAAAGCAGCCAGGATGGTCATTCCGAATACGATGCCCAATAGCGGAAGTGCGCCTACCCAAAGCTCACTCCACTCGAATGTCCGACCTTGAAATCTCAAGAGAGCTACGAGCGGCAACGCGAGGAGGTATCCCACCACACCGATCAACGCACCGGCCAAGCCCTGGATACCCGATTCCGCAGCGCACAGCGCAACGATCTGGCGAGGGGTGGATCCGATGAGTCGCAGCGAGGCAAGTCGTTCGTCGCGACGGCGCGCGCCCAAGCGGGCCGCCGCCAGGCCGAGAGTGACGGCTGGAACGATCATCAACACCGAAGCAACCCCTGCGAGTGCTAGGTACGCCTCGGCTTCGGGTTCGCTCGATCTGCCCGCGAATGCACCGTAGCCGCCGAGAACGGTGAGTAGCAAGGTCGTTGACGCGGCGAAGGCCGTTACGGGAAGCGCAAAGGTACTCAACGCCTTTCGGCCTTCACCTCGCACCGTCATCAATGCAACGCGCGCTGTGGCCTTCATGCCGCCACCTGTGTCCCGACGAGCGAACCGGCCTGCATCATCATCGTGCGATCACACCACCGAGCGACTTCGGCATCGTGAGTGACGACGACCAACGCAGAACCGATCTGTTGAGCCGAATCACGCAACACCCTCATCACTTCCCAACTCGTCTGCGCGTCGAGGGCACCGGTCGGCTCGTCCGCGAAGAGAACGGCGGGTTTGGTCACCAACGCTCGCGCAATCGCCACACGTTGCGACTGCCCACCCGACATCTGACCCGGGCGACGGTCCTGCAGCCCGTCCAGTCCCAATGGCGCGAAGAAGCCGTGCGCCGTCCGCTTGGCTTCGGCGATGGACAACCCGTTGAGCACCAAGGGCAAAGCGACGTTCTCGATCGCCGGAAGCTCCGGCAACAGTTGGCCCGATTGAAAAACGAATCCGTACGACTCGCGTCGGAGGCGGCTGCGGTCGTTCTCACCGAGGTTCTCGATATGCCTGCCGCTCAGCAGGATTGCTCCCGAGTCGGGCTTGACGATTCCTGACATGCAATGCAGCAGAGTCGACTTGCCCGACCCTGAAGGACCCATGATGGCCGTAGCAGTACCGGCGCGCACTTCCAGCGATACACCTCGGAGCACTGGAACGTCGCCGTACGACTTGCCCAGCGCGTGGACCGACAGGACTGCGGGTGCTTGTGCGTTGTTCATGATTCCACCTTCTCGTGAACCCCTCGCCAGCACATCGGCCCAGCGCACGATCTTCGAACCGAGTGCGGTCCTACCGGAGGATGACCGGACCCCGAGCTCTGTCAGGGTCGTCACTATGATTTCCGACATGACCTGGTCCGGCGCCGTCCACATGGAGCCCGGAATTCTCATGTTCACCGGCGCAGTGGGATCCGCGCACATGCATTCGCATGCCGCCGTTCAGATCATGATCGTCGACGACGGGGACGTCACGGTCACGGACGGGGACGGCCACAGTGAAGTCGTGCGGTCCGTGGTCATTCCATCCGGGGCGGTCCACGCGTTGTCCGCCTCCGAGGGTGCGCGGGGACGAGCGATCTACGTGGACTCCACCACGGGGATGGGCCGGCGCATCAGGCCGCCTGTATCCGAGCACGGTGGTGTGGCCGACTGGTCGGACCGTGGGCGGACCGCAGTAGCGATGACGGACCGTGGCGCTGATTCGGATCTGGAATACGCAGCGAGGCTGATCGATTCACTGTCCGAAAGTAGACAGCCGTCGAACTTAGGCGCTCTTCACCCTGCACTCGAGCATGCTCTGACGATACTGCCCGAGCGACTTTCGGGGCCGATAACGGTGACGGACACCGCCGCGCTGGTCTCCATCTCGCCCGGCCGATTGGGAAGAATCTTCAACGATCAACTGCAGATGAGTTTTTCGACCTACATTCGTTGGTTGCGGCTACGACGCGCCATGGAAGTGATGAGCGGTGGCGCAAGCCTGACAACCAGTGCACACGAGGCCGGCTTCACCGACAGCGCCCATCTCAACCGGATCTGCCACAGCATGTTCGGACTCACGCCCAGCGCCGCGACCGGCGATCTCACCTGGAATTGACGCTGCTCCTCAACTGATGCTGCCCACCGCCGACCTCGCCAGTAGCGACAGACGACTGTAGAGGCGCGCCAACCCCGGCACGTCCCGGAGGCTGCCTGCCACTTCTTCGACGTAAGCGTCGGCGTAGATCGTCAGCCGCGCATCGACGTCATAGAGAACATCGACGACATTCGCGAAACGGCGAAGGGCAAATTCCGACGCCTCGGCGAGCACCGGCACTCCGAAGATCACCCAGTCGTCGAAGCGGGCGGCGAGCGCGAGGTAATCGGCAGCCGAGGTCGAACCAGTGCACAGCACCTCGAAGTCGAACCAGACGACACCGTCTCGAATCGCCGAGCACTCCAATGTGCGTGTGCCTATCGTCAATTCGACACTTTCGCCCGAAGGCCGCGTAATTCCCGAGCCGACGAGGAATTCCCCTGTCGCAAATCGGTAGTCCCCGGCACCTGGCTGTCCCGCCGTCCGATAGTCGACGGAGCCACCCAACTCGATCACCTCGAGAGTCCGTTCGATCAACTCGATCGACGGAACGAACTGCTCGTGAAAAAGCGGATTGGGAAGAAGATCGGTCGGCGGAACATTGGACGTGACGACAACAGTCACGCCTTTCGCGACGATTGTGTCGAGAACCCTTGCCATGAACATGGCGTCGGCGACGTCGTCGATGTGGAACTCGTCGAAACAGAGCACACGGATTCCATCGACGACGTGATCCAGTGCCACGCCCATCGAGCCGAGTTCATGCGCCCGAGAGTGCAGATCTGCAAAGAACCGATGAAAGTGAATGCGCCGCTTGCCGACCGGGAGCCCGTCGTAGAACTCGTCCATGAGCATCGTCTTCCCGCGGCCGACGCTACCCCAGAGATAGATCCCACCCCCGACCTCACCGCCCGAGATCCGGGCCTGCAGTGCGTCGAGGGCTTCGCGTGCCGCCAACTGCTCTTTGTCCAGTAGCATAAGACTCCTCTACGTCTGTAGAGTCGAGGCTAGTGATCGAAGGCAAATCGAGTCAATGTGACCCTCACGACGCACCATCAGCAACATTCAACTCCGGCAGCATGCAACATCGACAACAAGGAACGACATGAAGCCTGATCGCAGAGCCCTCATCGCGGCATCCGCCGTCACGATCATCGCCGAGCAGGGCCCGCGTGCACTCACCCATCGGGCGGTTGATCAGTCCCTGGAACTTCCTGCCGGTTCGACGTCGTACTATTTCCGCACTCGCGAGGCACTACTCGAAGCAACCGCATTGCACATCGTGCACCGGTCACGTTCGATATTCGACGAACTCCGCGAGAGGCCCAGCGATCCTGCTGCCCTGACGGCCGAGTATCTCGATGATCTTCTCTCGCACCGCAGACACGAATTGATCGCGAGATATGCACTGCTCTTGGAAACTCCCCGAGATTCGGCATTGCACCAACTCCTCGAAGACAGCCTGTTTTCACGGGAGAAGGCAAGGCCTGTCTTCGACATCGTTGGCGTTGACGATCCTGACGTCGCCGCCGCAAATTTTCTGAGCCTTCTGGAGGGCTTGATCTTCGACTACTGCCTCGGAGCGCGTAGCCGAGATCCCCGCTCCTCCGAAACCGTTCGGCAACTTCGGATCCCGATCGACATCTATCTGCGCGGAGTTGTTGCCGCCTGAAAGATGTTGGTCAGCAGAGGCTTCCGGTGCATGGCCGTTGACCAGAGAACAGTGCCGCGACAAACGGGGTACTGTCTGGAACCGAAGCCGGAACGGTTCCCAGATGATCAGTGGGATAGGTATGGAATGCAAAGTCGACACCGTTGGCAGTAAGGTCGGCCGCGAACTTCAGTGTCAGCGGTGCCGGAACATCGATGTCCGACAACCCCTGACCGATGAAGAACGGGCGGTCGTATCCTGCGGTCGGCACAGTGAGCAAGTCACGCGCAGCCTCCATGAATACTGGATTGTCCAGCGACTTCGTCAGCACCTGCCCGAGTGTGACGGTTCCGTACTTCGTGCGCGCCTCGGTGTAGCACATGTTGTTCTCGACGTCGTCGAGGATGGTCTTGCCGAGCGGGGTCAGATACGAGTCGATGTCGATATCCGGCCGCGAAGCACGCAGTCCGTCAAGAACGTTCGCGATGTAGACCGTCGTACCCTTGAGCGGAAGCGCCGGGAAAGCCGGACCACCGAGCGGTAGAAGATTCTCGATGTTCGAGGGGACACCAGTGGCGACAGCGCCGCGGTAGTCCAACTCCGGCGCGTAAGCAGTGGCAAGCGAAGCGGTGAACATAGTCGCCTGCCCGCCCTGCGACTGCCCCATCGCAACCCATGCGCTCGACAGGTCGTCGTCGACCGCACGAGCGGCACGCACCATGTCCACAACGCTGTGTGCAGCGGAACGACCGTCGAGATACGGGTGAACACCGGGTGTTCCGAGCCCCACGTAGTCGGTGGTCACGACCGCGTATCCCTGCTCCAGCCAGTGACCCAGATGCGTCGCGGTCCGTTCGAGTGGAACACTGCTGCTCGGCGCACACTGATCCGCGACACCCACCGTCCCGTGCGCGTAGGAGATGACCGGCCAACCACCCTCGGGCGGAGCTCCCTCTGGGCGATACACCACACCGGTACTCGTCATCGGCGCATCCTTCGGGCCCGTCGACCAGTACGTCACCTTCGTTGCGCTCACGGCACCCGGGATCACCTGGTCGGGACCGAGCAACTCCTGACTCACGACAGCACCCGGAGCATCGTTCGGTTCCGCTCCGGCCGGCGCCGCAACTGTCAACGCCACCAACGCACTCGCACTCAGTCCGACGAGCGTCCTACACAGTCGCTTACTCACGTACTTCTCCTACCGATTGCGGTGACGGTGCATATGTGGTGATCGGCCCCACATCAGCTGATCGAGTTCAGACCATAGAACAGCCTTACCATTTGGTCAACCTAAATTTCCGCTCCGCATCGACCGTCGTGACACGCCTGCTCGGGTAGGGTGGCGGTGTTCGATACGTGCAGGTCCCCCGCGAGATCAGGAGGCCGAAAGGCTCTCATGTCAGCACCTGATCTCCCGACCTTCCCTGCTTCGCAGCAGAAGTCGGTGGCCGCGATCCTCCGAGCAGCAGGTTGCGTCTTCGCCGAGGACGAGGCTCGCCTACTTCTTGACACCGCACGCTCTCGCGATGAACTCGACGCGATGGTCGACCGACGAGTTGCCGGCGAACCACTCGAGCCCGTCCTCGGATGGGCCGAGTTCTGCGGCTTGCGCATTCACATCGACTCCGGAGTCTTCGTCCCACGCCGGCGCACCGAGTTCCTCGCCCGGCAGGCCTGCTCACTTGTCACCCCAGGAAGCGTCGTCGTCGACATGTGTTGCGGCTCAGGAGCTGTCGGTGTTGTCCTGCAGTCGACGCTCGACCCCGTCGATTTGTACGCGGTAGACGTGGAACTGGCCGCAGTGCGGTGCGCTCGCCGAAACATCACACCGCCCGAGCGCGTACTCGAAGGCGATTTGTTCGAACCACTGCCGACGAAATTACTCGGTCGCGTGGATGTCGTCGTCGCCAATGCACCTTACGTCCCCACCGAATCGATCAGGCTGATGCCGCCCGAAGCCCGTCTTCACGAACCGCTGGTCTCGTTGGACGGCGGTACCGACGGACTGGACCTGCAGCGTCGCATCATCGCGGACGCCGCGCCGTGGCTACGACCGGGTGGCTGTCTTCTCGTCGAGACGAGTACGGAGCAGGTCGAAATGACTGTTGAAACATTCACTCGGGGAGGGTTTCTCACTCGGGTGGCAACCTACAGCGAGACCGCGTCGACCGTGGTGATCGGTCAGCGTTGAAGGCGATCGGATCCTGGCGTGGACCACTCCCGAGCGCGGGCGGCAAAGCCGTCGACAAAAAGCCCGAACGCGCGATCGACGCGGGCCCGGTCCCCGGTGGCCAGAAGATCCATCGACAGACCCCGCATTTGCGAGAGCAACAGAGTAGCGACAGAGGCAACATCGTCCTCGGGGCAACCCGCTTGTCGTAGACCGGCTTCCAGTGCCTCGATCCAATCGCCCACAAAACGGTCCAGGAACCGTCCGTAGCGGTCGCGGTCGCCGAGCGCGAGGGCGTAGATCTCGACCATCACCCGGAACCGCGGCAGGACCTCCGGCGTCGTACGTTCGGTCCACCACGCAGTCAGCACTGTCGCCGGATCGACCCCCGGTTTCATCGGCACCGCAATCGGAATGGACTCACCACGCATGTTCTCGATGACCTCGGAGAGCAGATTCTCCTTGCTCTCGAAATGGTTGAGCAACGACGCATGCGACACACCCACGGCCTTGGCGAGCTGCCTCACCGTCAATTCCCCGACACCGTTGTCGATGACGTAGCGGGTCAGCGCGTCGAGCAACTCCTCACGTCGCCCGGCGTATCTCAGGCTGCGTTTGTCGATGCGTTCGGGCTCCGGCACATATCCACCCTACCGGCCGGAATCACCAGGTCAGCGGCTGACTGCCTTCTGATACCGACGAATAGCGAACGGCACGAAGACGATCAGCAAACCGAAAGTCCACAACAACGACGCGATGACCGGATTCTGCAATGGCCACGCATCCGGAACCGTCATCGCAGGATTGGTATTGCCGAACAATTCACGCACCGCCTGGGTAACCGCCGACACCGGATTCCATTCGGCGATCACTTTGAGCGGGCCGGGAAGATTGGTGGTCTCGACAAAAGTGTTCGCGATGAACGACAGCGGAAAGATGACGATGAAGCTCGCGTTGTTGAATACCTCCGGTGTCCGGATCCAAAGCCCGACAACAGCCATGACCCACGACAACGCGTACGCGAAGAACAGAAGCAGCGCATAACCCGCCACCGCTTCGAGGAAACTGGAGTGAATCCGCCACCCGACCAGAAGACCGGTCAACGACATGACCACCAAACTGATGACGTTGATCAACACGTCACTCGATGTTCGGCCGGTCAGCACGGCAGACGGAGCCATGGGCAGCGATCGAAATCTGTCGATGATTCCTTTCTGAATGTCTTCGACCATCCCCAAACCAGTCCAGGTCGCACCGAATATGACCGTCTGCGTGAAGATTCCGGCGATCAGGAATTCTCGATACGACGTGCCCGGGACCGAGATCGCACTGCCGAACACATACGCGAACAAGAGCACGAACATGATCGGCGACAAAGTGGTGAACACCAGCAGATCCGGAACGCGCTTGATCTTGATCAAGTTTCGCCTGGCGATGGTCAAACCGTCTTCGAGCGCCATCTGCACGGTCATTTCTGATCCTCCAGTTCAGCCTGGTGCCCGGTCAGTGTGAGGAAGACATCGTCGAGAGTGGGTCTGCGCAAGCCGACGTCGAATACGCGGATGCCTCGTACCGACAGAAGATTCAGCGCCGCCACCAACGCGTCGGTGCCGTCGTCGACAGGAACGGTGACGCGACGGACATTCTCTTGAACCTGAATGTCCCCCACGGCAAGCGAGCGCAATTCCTCGCGGACGATGTCGAGATGTTCGACCTCGTGCACGCTCAATTCGATGCGCTCACCCCCGACCCGCGCCTTCAACTGGTCTGCAGTACCGCGCGCGATGACCGAGCCGCGGTCGATGACGGCGATCTGGTCGGCCAACCTCTCGGCTTCCTCCATGTATTGCGTCGTGAGCAACAGCGTGGTCCCCTGAGCCACCAACCCTTCGATGACGTCCCAGAGACCGAGTCGCGCCCGAGGATCGAGGCCGGTGGTCGGCTCGTCGAGAAACAACACCTGCGGCCGAGCAACCAATGCGCCGGCGAGATCGAGACGTCGCCGCATTCCGCCGGAATAGCCCTTGACCGGCCGATCTCCAGCCTCGACGAGATCGAACTGCTCGAGCAATTCACGCGCTCGGGCCTTACTGCTTCGGGCGCCGAGGTGATACAGCCTCCCGACCATGTCCAAGTTCTCATAGCCCGTCAGGTACTCGTCGACCGCGGCGTACTGACCCGAAGCACCGATCTTGGATCGCAACGCCCGCGCATCCTCGACCACGTCCAGCCCGGCAACCTTGGCGCGTCCACCGTCCGGAATGAGCAGCGTCGTGAATATCCTTACCGCAGTGGTTTTTCCGGCGCCGTTGGGGCCCAATAGAGCCATCACCGAACCCTCGCGCACTTCCAGGTCGATGCCGTCCAATGCCGTGACGTCGCCGTACTTCTTGACCAGCCCCTCGGCCACAATCGCTTCGGTCATGAGCCCTCCCGCATCGGTAATCCGTCGGTAGTCCGTTCCCCAGTGTGACCCAGGAGGCCGACACATTCCAGGAAATTTCGTCAGTTGCCCGGCTGCAATCACCTCCCTGGTTTCGCCGGTGCCTTTCGGCCACGAGGTACGGAACAGACCACACGTCCCAGTCCTGTCCAATACAGCCGATAAATTTCACCGACCTTTCGACGGATATATACAGGAAAGAAAAACCCGAAATTCTTGAACAAAGACCGCTTTCAGGTATTCATGATGAACGCGGCAGCGTTACACTCGTACAGCAAGTGACACTCGGGCCGGTGACGGTTGACTTATGGTGTCGAATCTCGAATTACAAATCAGACAGAGGCCGAAAAGAATTGAATCACCGATTCAGTGCACGCGGGGAAGACTCACACTTCGGGGGATCGAGAAAGGCTGACTGTGCCATGAGTATCAGAACTCGATACATCCGAACTCCGTGGATCCGAAAAACGGCGAAATATTCCTTCGAGACCATCTGCTTTACCCTGGCCGTGATTGTCGCGGCCGCACTGATCGCCGCGTACAACACACAACCGCGCTCCGCGCCGACGTACACGCTGGCCTCGTTCTCGGCGAATCCTGAATCTACAGCGCTGCCCTTCGACATTCCACCCAAGTCGGCACTGAACGGAAAGTTGGTTTTCGCTCACTACTTCCCGCCCTATCCGGTTTCGATCGACAATGCGAATCCGTCTGGCGATTACTATGCGACACAATATCTTACGGTCAACGGCGAGAACAACAAACACGTTCGCTACGGAGGATTCCTCCGCGATCGGCCGACACCGCGGCAACCCATCGCCGATACGCAGTGGCGCCAACGCGACCTCGAAAACGAAGTTCGTTCGGCAATCGCCGCGGGCATCGACGGATTCTCCGTCGACATCATCGCCAAGGCAACCGACACCAGTTGGTGGGGTTCCACCGTGCCCACCGCCCTGATCAAAGCGGCCGCAGCAGTCGATCCGAATTTCAAGATCATGCTCATGCCTGATATGAACGGCGCGTTCAAAAACATGACCGCAGCTCAAATGGCCGCAGAGATGAAACCGTATTCGACCATGGCATCATCGTTCAAATTGAACGACGGACGACTAGTGATCTCGCCATTTCTTGCCGAAAACAAGACTGCGGGCTGGTGGTCGGAGTTCATCACTATTATGAAAAATTCTTACGGAATAAATGTGGCATTTGTTCCGGTTTTCCTCGACGCAGCAGCCAACCGGAATTCTTTTGCATCGATCAGCTACGGGATGTCGAATTGGGGTAACCGAAATCCGGCAGGAAATCCGCTCTCGGGATCGAACCCGAACTCTCCGATGGGGCTTGCTGCTGCCGCTCACTCCTTGGGAAAGATATGGATGCAGCCAGTCGCCTTCCAAGATGTTCGTCCGAGTCAGTCGATCTACGACGAGGCACAGAATTCACAGAATCTGCAGAACATGTGGCAGATTGCGATTGCGTCCAACAGTGAATGGGTACAGCTCGTCACCTGGAACGACTACAGCGAGGGAACGTCGTTCGCGCCCAGCGTCGGCCATGGGCGTGCGTTGCTCGACATGAGTTCCTACGGGTTGTACAGCTTTCGCACCGGCGCCTCACCCGCGATTGTTCGCGACACCGCGTATCTCGTCTACCGCAATCAGTCGGTCTCCGCGGTCCCCGTCAATCGCTCTGCTGCCCCTATGACACTGCGCCAATGGTCATCCCCCGCTCGCGATACCGTCGAGGTTCTCACCTTCTTGACCGCTCCCGCAGTCGTCAAAGTGACGGTGGGAACCACGATTACCACCTGCAATGCCCCGGCCGGGATGAGCAGCTGCATCGCCCCGTTGAAAGTAGGTTCCATCAAGGCCTCTGTCGTTCGCGGCACTACCGAGGTATCTCGGGTGAGTTCGCACGCGGCGGTGACGGCCACACCGTACAACCAGAATCTCGAGTACCTGGTCGATTCCAGTCGGAGATAACGGTGACGAAGATCGGGTGAGTCCGTCGACTCACCCGATCTTCGTTGCGCCATCGGTTTCGGCTGCAATTGGTAACTCGGGCCCCGATACCGCCCCCGTCCGCTCCACCCTCACTGCCAAGGTCACCGCGGCCGCCAGTGCCGATACGCCCGCTCCGATCCAGTACAAAACCGCGAACGAATGCAGGGTCGGCACAGTGCTCGCACCGATCACCACCGTCGAACCGGCCAATACCGCTGCCGCAACGGCGCTTCCGGTGGAGGTACCGACCGAACGGAGCAGGCTGTTGAATCCGTTGGCCGAGGCAGTCTGATGGATCGGCGCAGATTCGGTGATCAGAGTCGGCATGGCTGCCAGGGAAAATGCCACACCGGCCGATACCACGGCAGCGCCGATCACGATATTGACCAGCGTCGGCGTCAACAGCACACGCAAGACGTATCCGATTGCGATGACGATCGCTCCTGAGGCCAACGTGGCCTTCGCTCCCCATCGCCTCGTCACCTTCGACGACACCGGCGCCAATCCGATCATCAGGACTCCGCCCGGCATCATCGCCAGTCCGGCTTCGGCAGCCGAGAGTCCGAGACCGTCCGCCGACGCCAGGGGCAACTGAAGTTCCTGCGTTGCCGCCAACGCGCTGATGAACATGGCAAAACCGAGTAATACTGCGCAGACGTTCGAAACCAGAATCGGAGCGCGAAGTGAAGTCCGCAGATCGACCAGCGGTGCCGGCGTGTGCAGTTCCCACGGAATCCATCCACAGAGCAAGACCACGCCGGACGCGATCAGAACCAGAACCTCGGGGCTTGCCCAGCCCCATTCGGTTCCTTTCGAAACGGCCAGCAGCAGTGCAGTCATAGCGAGCGTGAGGACTGTGGCTCCCAGAAAGTCGAAGCGTCCGCGACTCTTCACAGCCGATTCCGGCACCACCAGAGGCAAGACGACTATCAGTACGACCCCGAATCCACCGGTGACCCAGAAAAGCGCGGGTAGTCCCCAGTGCGCCGAGATCACCCCAGCCATCGGCATACCGAACATGCCACCGATCCCCAACGTCGCACTCATGAGAGCTACTGCACCACTGAGCTTTTCCGGAGGAAGGACATCGCGCATGATGCTGATTCCGACGGGCAGAAGTGCCGTCGCGAACCCCTGCAACGAGCGCCCGAGGATCAATAACCAGAAACTCTGGCTGAGCGCCGCAACCATGCAGCCGACGATCATCACGGCAAGACAGACGAGCATCATCGCGCGCTTACCGAACATGTCGGCGAGTCTGCCGATGAGAGGGGTTGCGACGGCACCGGTCAGCAACGTCGAGGTCACCAGCCAGGAAGCGGTGGAGGACGATACTCCCGATGCCGTCGCGAACGCAGGCAGGACCGGCACCACCAAGGTCTGTTGCAGCGCGACCACCACACCGCTCAGACTCAGGACGCCGACGACCCACCCGGTCCGCGCTTTCGCGCGAACAGTCTTGTCCGTCAAGCGTTCGAGCGAGCGGCTACTCCGGCGTCGACAGGAACCACGATGCCACTCATGTGGGCACTCGCGTCGGCGGCGAGGAACAGGACTACTCGCGTGATCTCGAAGGGATCCAGCCAACCGACCGGCTGCGCATGCAGAGTCGCGTACACGGGTTCGACGTCGTCTGCCGTCGGCGATTCGAGGTCAGGCCGCATCATCGCGTACATCATGTCGTTGTGAATCATCGGCGTCGAGATGTTCCCCGGTGCAATAGCATTCACGGTCACACCCGAGTTTGCCAGTTCGAGCGACACACTCTTCGTCAAACCGATGACGCCCCACTTGGAGGCGCCGTACGCAGCCATCTGGGTGCCACCGGAGCGACCCATCATCGAGGAAATCGTGATGATGCGACCGTAACCACGTTCCGCCATTCCACCTGACACGGCCGCAACGGTGTTGAACACACCGGTCAGGTTCGACGAGATGACTTCGTTCCACTGCGCCGACGTCATCGACGTGATCGGAGCGGGCACGGACACACCGGCATTCGCGACGGCGATGTCGACACGGCCGAACTCGGCTTCAGCGCGGGCAACGAGCGCGTCCATTGCGTCGCGATCAGCAGTGTCTGCCTTGACGGCAATGCACCGACGACCGGTGGCTTCCACCAAACGAACGGTTTCCTTCAGATCCTCCTCGTTTGCGAGGGGGTAGGCGACGACATCACTGTTCTCGCACCGGTCGCAGATCACGATGTCCGCGCCACGCTCCGCGAATGCGACAGCGTGGGCGCGCCCCTGACCGCGTGCGGCGCCGGTGATCAGTGCAACTTTTCCTTCGAAGCTGCCTTCGAGGCTGTTCATGCCGTCTCCTAGTTCGTCGTATGCAAGCGTGCGCTGTACTGCATGCGTACTCCGAACCCGCCCGAAAGAAACAGTCGATCCCGGACAGCGGGAATCCAGCCGGTTACTGGTAAACGGCGGTCTCGAATTCCAGGTATCCGTTGATGGATCCAGGGTCCGCGAACGGCAGAATCTGCGTTGCCCAGAACCCGCCGACGCCGGTCTGCCGGTCGATCCAGTAATAGAGGTTGGCAAGACCCGCCCAAGCCAGCGATCCGGCCGGCCTACCGGTGGGTGCCACCTCTTCATTTGTCATGAAGGAGTATGCCCATCCCTTGGGTACACCGGGGAAGAATTCCGCATCGTTGGACAGCGTCGGGAGAACTCCGGGCAACAACCCCACGTGCTGGCCTTCGAGCCCGTTCTGAACGGCTGCAGCTACCGTCTCCGACGACAACACGCGACCCGAAGTGCCCGCGCCGTCGTTGAGCCACATACGAATGAACTTCATGTAGTCGCCGACAGTGCCGTGCAAACCGTGACCACCCATGTGCACCTCGGGTTCGGCCGGAAGCTCGAATCCGATGAGCGGAGTGAGGCTTCCGTCGCTCTCACGCTGATGGATCGGCGCAAGTCGATCCTTCATCGACGGGCTCATCGTGAATGCCGTATCGGCCATCTCGAGAGGTTCAAAGATGCGCTCGCGCATGACATCGCCGAGTCGCTGACCTCGAATCGACTCGACGACCTGTCCGGCCCAGTCGATGTTGGTGCCGTACTCCCACTTCTCACCCGGGTCGAAGAGCAGCGGTGTCGTGAGCGCCGCTTTGCTACACGTGATCACGCTGGGCTGCCCATGTTCCTGTGAGAGCCGGTTGTACGACTCGTTGAAGAAGTCGTAGCCGAACCCTGCAGTGTGAAGGAGCAGCATGCGAGTGGTGATGTCACGCTTGGGTTCCCGAAGAACGGGGTTTCCGCCGGCGTCGAAACCGTCCAGGACCTTCAGCTCACCGATGTCGGGAACATAGGTCGCTGCAGGTGCATCGAGATCGAGCAATCCCTCCTCCACACATTGCAGGACAGCGGTACCGGTGATCGCCTTGGTGGTGGAGAAGAGCGCAAAGGTTGTATCGAGGGTCATCGGAACGCCGGAACCGAGAGTCCGCTCGCCCGCAGCACCCTCGTAGATGTTGCCTTCTCGATCCGTAATCATCGCGACCACACCCGGGACGCGATCAGCCCCCTGAGTTGCTCGCGCCAGCACGTCGTCGAGGCGCTGCTTCGAAAGGGGCTTCCGCGCAATATCTTCGATCGTCACTGCATTTCTCCATCCGACTTGCAACTTGTCTTGTCGAACAGAATGTAACGGCGATCACATACCCGGTTCTGCCTCGAAACGGCAGGAAAACTGTCTCGTTTCGGCAGAACCGGGCAGAGCTTGGAGTCAGCTCTGGGGCGCTCCGATATTCACCAGCCAGGAAATGCCGAATTTGTCTGTACAGGCGCCGAATTCGTCGCCCCACATCTGCTTCTCGAGCGGAACGCTGACCGTACCTGTTCCCGACAGTTGCTCCCAGTACCCGCGCAGCACGTCGCCGTCGTCGCCGCTGAGGCTGACCGTGATGTTGTCGCCGGGGTTGTACGGCATGCCGGGCGGAGTGTCAGCACCCATCAGGGTGTATCCCTGATCGGTCTCGAGCATTCCGTGCATGATCTTGTCCCCGCCTTCGCCGGGATTGCCGAATTCACCGAACGTGCTCAGCGCCAGCGTGCCACCGAAAATGCCCTTGTAGAACTCCAACGCTTCACGCGCGTTACCGTTGAAACTGATGTACGGATTGAGTCGAGTTGCCATGACGTACTCCTAGCTCGGGGGGATTGCTGTCACGTTCGATTTCAATCCTTGCAGAACGCTCCGACACGAAACAACGGATCATCGCAGTTCATCGAGTGCGTAAACCGATCGTCATGACCGTTCAAACAACTGTCCTCAGAGTCGATTCCGGGTCTCGGAAGGCAACTCTCCGAACCGTTTCCGGTATGTGGCCGCAAACATACCCAGATTGACGTAGCCCCAGGCGTTGGCGATTTCGGAGACGGTTCTCCCGTCGGAACGCAACAGTTCGCCGCGTACACCCTCCAACCGACGCGCGCGCAATCGTTGCCCCGGTGTGGTGTCTCGGTACCGTCGAAATCCCGCAGTGAGCGCCCGGACACTGACACCCACCGCAGCCGCGATCTCCGATGCCGTCGGCACCGAGCGAGCAAACGTATCGATGTACTCCTCTGCCGATCGCACGTAGGCAGGTTCGGCGGAGGCGACGTCGACGCCGAGTTGCAGCCCGGCCTGCGTCGCCCACTCGTCGAGAAGCTGAGCCGCGATGAGTTCTTGAACCCTGGCACCCAGCCTTTCGCTCGACATCGCCTCAGGCGAGTCTGCAATTGCGCGAACGACGTAGTCCATCAATGCCAGCCAACTCGAGCCCCGCCCGCCGATGGTGCACTTGTGCCGCCACAGACGGTCGTCGGGAACCGACCCGAACCATTGCATGGCGTGATCGGCGACAAGCTGATGCGGCACAGTGAGATTCAGCTGCAGGTGATCTTCGTCGAATTCGACGAAGTAGTCGGTCCGGCTACAGTCGGCGACAAAGGTCTCCCCCACGGCAGTATTCACCGCAGTTCCTCCGCCGAGGGCATGTCGACCGTTGCCTCTGATAGTCGTCAGAACCAGAATGTTTCCGGCCTCAGGCGAACATTCACCGACGGAGACCGGAATCCCGTAACAGAATCTGGTGACGTCGATCTTGCCGACTGCCGCGGAGTACATGTCCGAAGCCGGCTTCAACCGACTTCCGATCGGCGTGACCGTATACGGCATGTAGATGTTGTCGGACCACTCCTTGATGCGGTCCCAGTCCCGAGAAAAGGCCTGGTGATGCTGCATAGTGGGCTGGCCGGCCGCGTCGATGAGCAAGGCATCCTCGAACATGGTTCGAGTATCGCACCAGGGCCCGGGAAGGTCACGCGAAGTGAGCTGACGTGATCTCTGGCTGTACGGCGGCGGGTCGTGTTGCAGCAAAAAGCAGCGAATCCACCGCGGTCCCCCGGATCACCATGTGTGCCCTCATTCGCCCCTCCTCCTCCATTCCGATTTTGGTGAGCACCGACGCCGACGCCGAATTCTCCGGACGACACGTTGCCTGCACTCGCTGCGCTCCGAAGCGAGCAAAGGCGAATTCCAGAACCGCGCGCCCCGCCTCCGACGCATAGCCTCGCCCTTGGAACTTCGGGTTCACGACAAAACCGAGTTCCGCCCGCCGGTGCGCGGCGGATACTTCCCACACAGCTACCGAACCGATGACCGTTCCATCGGCCTTCGACGTAATGGCCAGGGTGAACGTGCGACGTTCGACGAGCGCAGCTTCTAGTGCAGCGTCAGCCAGGAACGCCCTGGTCACCGCAGGGGTGTTCGGCCCCCAATCAACATATCTACAGACGGCAGGGTCGGACGCGTACTGATGGACGGCACCTTCATCCGCGGCAGTGAAATCTCGAAGAACAAGGCGTTCCGTAGTCAACGTGAACATCCAGCGATCCTAGAGCGAGCCCAAAAGCACCTCTTGACTCGAACGCATGTTCGAGTATGATTTGGGGAGGGGATCGGGGGATTCAATGAGTGTCTTGTTGTCGGACGTGGTTTCGGGTTCTGCGGTGGGGTTACGCGGACGTCTGTGGCAGTTGTCGGCTGCTGAGTTACGCGCGGCTGCGGTGTCGGCGAGCGCGGAGATTCTTCGTCTCGAGGCTGTGCGGGTGGCAGTGGTCGACGAACTTTCGTTGCGTTCCGATGATCAGGTGATTGCCAGCCGCGGGGTGGGTGCGTGGTTGGCGGCGAACACGATGTTGCAGGTTCGGGACGGGAAGAAGATCGCCGCGTTGGGTGCGGCTTTGCGGCCGTTTCCGGCGGTGGCGGCTCGGTTCGATTGCGGGGACTGTTCGTTCGATCATGCCGTGTTGATCGTGGCGTTCTGTGAATCACCACCGAAAGGCATGCCGGAGGAGGCGCTACCGAAGTGCATCGATTTGTTGTTGGCTGCCGCGTCGGGGGTGGAAGCGACGACGACGAAAGTGCGGAACGTGATCGCGACCTTGGAGCGAATTTTCGAATCCGATGAGATTCCGCCCGCCGAGGATGTCGATCTCAACGAGTTGCGGATCGCGTCGACCTTGAACGGTCGAGTGGTGGTGCGTGGCGATTTCGATGCCCTCACCGGTGAAATGTTGCTCTCGGCGTTGTCGAATCTGACGATGCCGACCCCAGCACCGGATGGGACGCCGGATGCCCGGTCGGCGGCGAAACGCACCGCGGACGGGTTCACCGAACTGATCCGCCGGTATCTGGACTGCGCGAAAACCGGTACCGATGGTGGTCAGCGTCCGCATGTGAACGTGCACATCAATGCTCGTGATTTGGCTGAGCATCGGGACTGCGCCGCGTCGCCTTCTGATGTGGACGACGAAGGCTCACCCGATCTGGACTTGTCGGATCTTGATGTCGGGCACATGCCCTGGCTCGGGCCACTGTCGGTGTCGCAGACCCGACTTCTCGGGTGTGATTGTTTCCTGTCGACCGTGCTGCTCGACGATCACGGCGCACCGCTCGATGCGAAACCAGGAAAACGATTGGTCAACGCCGAACAGCGAGTGGCGTTGATCGCCCGAGACAGAGGCTGCGCCTTCCCCGGCTGCACATGTGTACCGGCCTGGACGGATGCGCACCATATCCGGCACTGGGCGAACGGCGGCCCGACGGTGATGAACAACCTGGTCCTGCTGTGCCGTTCACATCACCGACTGATGCACCGGAAATCAGGGTTCGTCGGGAAATGGGAAATCCGAATCGGCGCCGACAACAAACCCTGGTTCATCCCGCCGCCCTCGATCGACCCCGGGCAGCAACCCAGGCCGGCGAACACCACCTTCAAAACCTGAGGTAGTACTCCTCGGGCACAACAGAACACGGCCGAGCACCGCATCGAAGGAGACCTCGATGCGGTGCCAACCGGCCGTGACGCTTGATGAAGCTGTGCCCACGATAATCAGCGAGTCAGCACAAGCCCCGATGTCGGAACGCCCGTTCCCGCAGTCACCAGTACATTCTCGACGGAGTCGACCTGGTTGACCGAAGTACCGCGGATCTGCCGAACACCCTCGGCGATACCGTTCATCCCGTGAATGTATGCCTCGCCGAGCTGTCCACCATGGGTGTTGATCGGAAGCTTGCCGCCGAGTTCGATTGCGCCACCGGCGATGAAGTCCTTTGCCTCTCCCCTGCCACAGAAACCGAGTTCCTCGAGCTGCATCAGAACATAGGGCGTGAAGTGGTCGTAGAAGATCGCCGTCTGCATGTCCGACGGGCGCAGCCCACTTTGTGACCAGAGCTGATCGCCGACAAGGCCCATCTCCGGTAGGCCGGTCAAACCGTCGCGGTAATAGCTGGTCATGATGTATTGATCTGCCCCGCTGCCCTGTGCGGCGGCAGCGATAACGGCGGGGGTGTTCTTCAGATCTTTGGCTCGTTCTGCCGAGGTGACGACGATCGCGATGCCGCCGTCGGATTCCTGGCAGCAATCGAGGAGATGCAAAGGTTCAGCGATGAATCGCGAGTTCTGATGGTCCTCGAGGGTAATCGGTTTTCCGTAGAAGAACGCCTTCGGATTGGTGGCTGCATGCTTACGGTCGGCGACGGCGATTCGACCGAAGTCCTCGCTGGACGCTCCGTATACGTGCATGTATCGCTGCGCGACCATCGCGACAAACGATGCAGGAGTACCCAATCCGTGAGGATAGGAAAAAGCGTTATCCGTGCCCGACGAATTGACCTGCGCCACAAGGCCGGAGTTCACCTGCCCGAAACGGGCACCCGATCGCTCGTTGAACGCGCGGTAAGCGACGACGACGTCTGCGACGCCGGTGGCAACAGCCATGGCGGCCTGCTGAATCGTCGCCGCAGCGGCACCGCCTCCGTAGTGAATGCGGCTGAAGAACTTGAGGTTCGGAATCCCCACCGAACGAGCTACTGCCACTTCAGTGTTGGTGTCCATGGTGAACGAGGTAAGACCGTCGACGTCGGCGGGTGTCAGACCGGCGTCGTCCAACGCGGCTTGAACAGCCTCGGCGGCCAGTCGCAGTTCACTGCGACCGGAGTCCTTCGAGAAATCCGTGGCTCCGATTCCGACGATCGCTGCCTTGCCGGACAATACGCTCATTCAATGTCTCCGTTTTCAATGTCTCCATTCGAGCCCGACGCCGGAAATGCCAGTGTGACCTGTGCGGTGATGTGATCTCCCAGGCTGTTTTTGCCGACCACCGCGAGCGACACGAGATCCTCGTCGTAGGAGGTCACCGTTCCGGAGAGCGTCAAGGTGTCGTAGGCGTACCAGGGGACTCCGAGGCGGAGTTTGATCGACGTGAGTACAGCCCGCGGTCCGGCCCAATCGGTCACGAATCGCTGCACCAAGCCGGTGTCGGTGAGGATGTTGACGAAAATGTCTTTCGAGCCGCGTTTCTGTGCGAGATCGCGGTCGTGGTGAACATCTTGAAAATCGCGGGTAGCGAGCGCCGCCGAGACCACAAACGTCGGGTCGCCGTAAATCGAAAGCTGCGGAAGAACCTCTCCCACAGTGATATCCGTCGTCGAAGTCATCGTCACTCCTTCACCGCAGAAACCGCAGACACCGCAGACACAGAAACCGGCTGCCAGGCGTACAGAGTCCAGGGAGTTCCCCCGGTCTCGTCGTCTCCGGGGAAGTCGAGGTAGATCGCCTCCACCTCCATTCCGATCGACACACTCGACGGATCGATACCGCGCAATTCGCCGAGCATCCGCACACCCTCAGGCAGTTCGACCAGGGCAACGACGAACGGCAACGACCGACCAGGAACCTTGGGGGCGTGGTGAACGACAAAGCTGAAGACCGTTCCCCGACCTGACGCCACCACGTAGTCGGTCTGCTCCGACTTGTCTTTCCAGATCGCGGGCACCGGCGGGTGCTGTACCGAACCGTCCGCACGCAGTTGAATACGCAACTCGTGTGCGGCGACACCGTCCCAGAAGAACTGCGTGTCGAGGGATGCTGTCGGACGCAGCATTCGAGATGCGTCCAGGTCCGCAGGGACGTCAGTGGAGGAACTCTCGCTGACTGGCGGCGCGAACTTCAAGATCCGGAACATCATCTCCGAGACCAGTTCTTCGCCGACCCGCCAGAAGCTACGGGTAGTGAAGAACCACCCTTCACCAAGACCTGTCTTCTTGGGTCCCACTACGTCTTCCAACACCGAGGAGATGGTGACTTCTTCACCCGGCTTCAAGTAGCGGTGGTAGATCTGATCGCAGTTGGTCGCGACGACGGAGGTGAATCCGGCCTCGTCGAGAATGTCCGTCATCCGTCCCAACGGATCGTCGGCTTCTCGAATTGCCCCCAGACCGCGCATCGTCCATACCTGCGCCATCGCCGGCGGTGCGACTATTCCGTCGTGTCCGGCGGCGCGGGCAGCCGATTCGTCGACGTAGATCGGGTTCTCGTCACCGATCGCCTCGACCCAGTTGCGGATCATCGGCAGGTTCACGGGGTCCCGGCCGGCGCGAGGAGCGCTTGGCCCGTCCTCTCGAACCCGCTCGGCAGCAGTGAGAATGGGATCTGACACGATTTGTTTCCTATCTCGGAACGCGAGGAAGCTTCAGGCCGGCGGTCGCAATCAGTTCGCGCATCACCTCGTTGACTCCACCGCCGAAGGTGATCACCAGGTTGCGCTTGATCTGCATGTCCAACCACTCCATGAGATCAGCAGTTTCGGGATCGATCGGATTTCCGTACCGCCCGACGATCTCTTCCGCCAGTCGACCGACCCGCTGGATACGCTCGGTCGCAAACACTTTGGTTGCCGAAGCGTCGGCGATATCCACCGAATCCGAATCACTCGACGCCACTTGCCAGTTGAGCAGCTCATTGAGGCGGTACGTCGCATGAATTTCGCCGAGCGCGCGCCGTACGTCAACGTGATCAAGCAGGTTTTCACGCTTGGCCCAATCGAAGACGTGGTCGTAAATCCCTGCGACACGACCTGCCGGACCGAGCATGACGCGTTCGTGGTTGAGCTGCGTCGTGATCAAGCGCCAGCCCTGATTCTCCTCACCCACAAGCATGTTCGCCGGAACGCGAACGTCCTCGTAGTAGGTGGCGTTGACGTGATGCGCACCGTCGCAGGTGATGATCGGGGTCCAGGTGTAGCCGGGATCTTTGGTGTCCATGATCAGGATGGAGATGCCGCGGTGCCTTGAATCGGCAGACCCTGTCCGCACGGCGAGCCACACGTAATCGGCGTCATGCCCGCCGGTGGTGAAAATCTTCTGGCCGTTGACGACGTACTCGTCACCATTTCGTGCCGCCGAAGTGCGCAGTGCTGCAAGGTCGGTGCCGGCTTCCGGTTCGGTGTAGCCGATCGCGAAGTGCACTTCACCGGCGAGGATCGCGGGCAGGAATTTCTGCTTCTGCTCCTCGCTGCCGTACTTCTGCAGGGTCGGACCGACGGTCTGCAAAGTCACCGAAGGCAGTGGGACATCCGCCCGCACAGCCTCGTTGACAAAAATCTGCTGCTCGACTTCACCGAACCCACGTCCGCCGAACTCCACCGGCCAGCCGACGCCGAGCCAGCCGTCCTTGCCCATACGACGGATGACCTCGCGATAGGTAGGGCCATGCCGCTCCACGCGCATGATCTTGGCCTCTTCGGGCGAGATCAGCGTCGAGAAGTAGCGTCGAAGTTCAGCTTGCAATGCGCGCTGACTGTCGGTCAGATCGATGAACACCGGGCCCCCACGAGGTCGAGTCGCTGCGAAGCACCGCCGAGCAGGCGTGCCAGGTCTTTTGCAGTCGAGTAGTAACGATGAAGTGGATACGTGACGTCGACGCCCAGACCACCGTGCAGGTGGTGAAGCACCTGCATCATGGCAGGCACTTCTTGGGCGATCCAGTACGCCATGACGTCGAGGTCCGACTGGGCGTCCAGGCCCTCCGACACGCGCCAGGACGCCGACAACGCCGCGACATGAAGGGTCCGGGAGGTGACGTACGCGTCGGCTATCTGTTGTGAGACTGCCTGGAACGTGGCGAGCGGCTTACCGAATTGCTCACGCGAGCCGACATGCGCCGCAGTGAGATCGACGGCACCGGACACCAAACCGTCTGCAACGGCTCCGATGCTTGCCGTGGCGATCCGGTACAGCGTCTGGACGGCTTCCTCGCCGGCACCGAGAAGTTCACCGACTGCCTCGTCCATGGTGACTGCGAACTCGGGACTGCCGGACGCACTGGGAGTCGGCGTCAATGCGACGCCGGCGGCGGTCGGATCGACGAGAACGACTCCGGCGTCGGTGGGCACAAGAATTCTGTGTGCGCTCGCCGCGAAAGGCACGGCAAGCACCGTCCCGCTGACGCGATACCAGTCGCCCGACTGATGGGCGGTGGTCGACGGCTGTGCCGGGAACTGCTGACCCGGCTCACCGAGCGCCGCGGTGAACACCCGTCCGGCGCCGACTCCGGTGAGCAATTCTTCCTGTTGAGCGTCGGTCCCCAGAGCGACTATGGGGAGTACACCGAAGCCGAGGGTTGCGAGAGCCGGAATTGGAGCAGCGGCCCGGCCGACCTCGACGAGGAGGGAACCGACGTCGGCGACGGAGAGTCCCTCGCCGCCCAGACGCTCGGGCAGGGCCAACGTGAGCAGGTCGGCATCGGCGAATGCCGCCCAGAGCGCGTCCGGCTCCAGTTCGCGGGCAAGGAGCGCGGTAGCCACCTCGGCTACCGCTTCCTGGGTTTCATCGGGAGTGAAGTCCACGCTGGCAATCCTGTCTCTGATGTAGAACGTGTTCTAGTTGTATCACCAACGTGGACATTTCTAAAGGCCTCTACTCACGCCGTCTAATCACGGGGCAGGCCCAGAATTCTCTCCGCGGCGACGGTCAACAGAATCTGCGTGGTTCCGCCGGCAATCGACAGGCATCGCGTGTTGAGGAACTCACGCGAGAGCGGACCCTCCACCCATCCGGCCGGGCCACCCAATTCCATGGCGAACTCTGCGACATTCTGACGCTGGCGCACGCCCACCAGCTTGCGGACGCTCGACGCCGGACCCGGATCCTGACCGTCCAATTGCCGCAGTGTCGTGCGCAATTCCAGCAGTGAGCCCACCATGGCGGTTCCGATCAGCCCACCGAGCTTGTCTGCCACCACAGGATCGGGGTCGCCGGCCAGCTCGAGCAATTCCTCCATCGCACCGCCGAGCGAAGAGCCACCGCTCATTGCGACCCGCTCGTTGGCGAGGGTCGTTCGGGCCAGTTTCCAGCCTCCACCGAGCTGGCCGACGACGCACTCGTCCGGGACGAAGACGTCGTCGAGGAAGACTTCGTTGAACAGGGCATCTCCGGTGATCTCGCGCAGCGGCGAGATTCGAATCCCAGCCGTCTTCATGTCGAGAAGGAAGTACGTGATGCCCTTGTGTTTGGGAACCTCGCGATCGGTCCTGGCGAGGCAGATGGCCCAGTCAGCTTCACGCGCAAGCGAAGTCCAGACTTTCTGGCCGTTCAGCTTCCAACCGCCGTCGACCTTTTCCGCGGTCGTGCGCAGTGCCGCAAGATCCGAACCTGCGCCGGGTTCACTGAAGAGCTGGCACCAGGTGATCTCGCCCTTGAGCGTCGGAGTCGCAAATCTTTCGATCTGCTCCGCACTGCCGTGCTCGAGGATGGTCGGCACTGCCCACCAGCCGATCACCAGATCGGGTCGGCCGATACCGACGGCCGCCAACTCTTCTTCGATCAGAATCTGTTGCGCGGCCTTGGCGCCCCGGCCGTACGGCTTGGGCCAGTGCGGCGCAAGGTAGCCCGATTCGGCCAACGCGTTGCGCTGCTCGGATTCGGGCAGCGCCACCAATTGCGCTACCTCTTCGCGAATTTCGGACCGGTCGGATTCGAGCTCACTCAAGTCGATCTGAAGGTGACGCCGTGCGCCGCCGATCGTCAATTCCGCGACGCGTGCGCGCCAATGAGACGATCCGCCCAGAATCTGCCGGAGCGACAGTGCTCGACGAAGGTAGAAGTGCGCCTCGTGCTCCCAGGTGAATCCGATGCCGCCGAGCACTTGAATGCAGTCCTTTGCCGTGTCGACAGCGGCATCCAGCGACACCGCGGCGGCCACTGCTGCGGCGATCGGAAGTTCGTCGCCCGACTCGGCAGCGACCGCACCATCCCAGGCGACGGCTCCGGCATTCTCTACGCGACACAGCATTTCGGCGCAGATGTGTTTGATCGCCTGGAACGAGCCGATGGGCTTTCCGAATTGTTCGCGAATCTTCGCGTACTCCACCGCAGTACGCAGGCTCCACGCCGCAATTCCGGCAGCTTCGGCAGCCCCAAGTACCGCCGCTAGGTCGGAAACCGATCCTGGCGCAATGTCATCGAGGATCCGGTCGGCATCGACCGTCACTCGATCGAAGGAGACTCGCGCCAGTGGTCGCGACTTGTCGATCGTGTCGACCGCTTCGTAGGTCACGCCTTCGCTGTCTCCGTCGACGAGAGCCCAGACGACACGCGAGCCTTCGTCTTCGGACACGACGCCCGCCGACACGAGTACCGATACGCCTGAATCGCCGCCCCAGGCGTAACCTCCTTCGCCATGAAGCTCGATGCCGCCGGACGCATTCGCCGTTGCCGCAACTGGACTTTCGTCCAATACGACGGCACACGGCAGCGCACCGTCGGCGAGCGTTTCGGACCATCGCTTGGCAGCGGGCGACGAACTACGCCCCACCACCAGAGCTGCGAGTGCAGTCGTGAGAACAGGACCCGGCACGAGTTCGATTGCCGCCTGCTCGAGCATTGCTGCGAGATCGACGATTTCGGCCCCGGCTCCGCCTACCGCTTCGGGAACGGCGACCGAAAATATCCCGAGAGACGCGAACTCGGACCATTTCTCCCGCCACGAAACTGCTGGTCCACGGCGTACCATGTCCATCGGCGTGGCCGAGCGAGCCCAGGCCTCTATCGATTCCTGGACCGCCCGCTGTTCATCGGTCGTGGCGATTGTCACAACTGGTTCCCGCCTCTCGATAAGTGACACAATTGTTTAGAACGTGTTCTAATATGACACCTGGCCAAGAGTCAAGGCGCGAAGGAATTTGTCGATGACCACAACATCCCGATCCCGCTCCAACGCGGTTGCTTCTGCAACGCTCGGGGACGACGATCTCAGCTCCAACGCGCAACGTGAACGCCGCAAGCGGATTCTCGACGCAACACTCGCCTTGGCGTCCAAGGGGGGCTACGAGGCTGTTCAGATGCGCGCCGTGGCCGAGCGTGCCGACGTCGCAGTCGGAACGCTCTATCGCTACTTCCCGTCCAAGGTTCACCTACTGGTGTCCGCCCTGGCACGCGAATTCGAGAAGATCGATTCCAAGGGCAAGATCCCGCCTGGAACCAGTCCGCTCGAGCGGATGCAGCTGATCCTCAGCCTCATCACCCGCGCGATGCAGCGCGATCCGCTCCTCACCGAAGCGATGACTCGCGCGTTCATGTTCGCCGACGCCTCCGCAGCGGCCGAGGTCGATCAGGTCGGCCAGTTGATGGACCGCCTCTTCGCACGAGCGATGACCGAAGAGGAGCCAACCGAAGAGCAGTTGGCGATCGCGCGCGTGATCTCCGATGTGTGGCTGTCCAATTTGGTGGCATGGCTCACGCGACGCTCTTCGGCTACCGATGTCGCCAATCGACTGGAATTGACGGTTGAACTGCTGCTCGGTGACGGAACTCGGAAACCCGAATAGACATCCTTTGTCGCATCTGTCATTTTTGCACTGATCGGCCGGAAACGTATCGAGCCAGGAGTCGCTGCATCACCTAGATTTGAAGAGGTGAGCGCACAAGATCTGTCCATCGAACTCCGCCGAGCGCTGTCAGGCGTGGCACGCACGCCGCGTCTGCTCGTAGCCTCCGACTACGACGGGACGATGGCACCCATCGTCGCCAACCCGGACAAGGCGTATCCCCGGGCGGAAACGGTGCGTGCGCTTCGCTCTCTCGCCAGCCTCGCGTCGACGACGGCTGCCGTGATCTCGGGCCGCGCCCTCAAGGATCTGGCTGCGCTGTCCCGACTTCCCGCCGAAGTGCAATTGGTCGGCAGCCACGGCTCCGAGTTCGACATCGGATTCGTTCACGCGGTCGACGCCGACGCCAGGAAACTGCTCGACGAGATCGTCACCGAGTTGGGCCGAATCGCCGCCGACACCCCTGGGGCAACGGTGGAGAAGAAGCCCGCCAGCGTTGCACTGCACGTACGCAACACCAGTGCCGACGACGCCGAGAAGGCGCTCATCGCCGTCCGCACCGAATCGGCACTCTGGCCAGGCGTTCAGGTCACCGAGGGCAAATCGGTGGTCGAGTTGGCTGTCATCGCCACCGACAAGGGGCACGCACTCGACTTGATTCGCCATCAGGACGGCGCAACCGCTGCCGTCTTCATCGGCGACGACGTGACCGACGAAAAGGCGTTCAGCAGGCTTCAGGGGCCGGACATCGGAATCAAGGTCGGCAGCGGGGACACCGTCGCCGACTATCGCGTCGACAGCACCGAGGACGTCGCTGCTGCTCTGGCGTTCCTGCTCGACGAGCGTCGTACGTGGCTTTCCGGCGCCGACGCTCCGCCCATCGAGCGGCTCTCGATGCTCGCCAGTCCGCGCACCGTCGCTTTGGTGACCCCGGATGCGACGCTGACCTGGTTGTGTCACCCGGAACCGGATTCAGCGGCCGTCTTCGCACACCTTCTCGGCGGAACCGGGGCCGGCCACTTCTCGGTCGGGCCTCGACGCACAGCCTTGCCGCTGAGCCAGAAGTACATCGACAGCACGATGACAGTTCAGACCCGCTGGGCGAGCCTGTCCGTCACCGACTACCTCCCCCACGACGTCCCACAGGGACGAACCGACCTGACCCGCATCATTTCCGGTCAGGCCGACGCGATCGTCTCGTTTGCACCCCGTCCCGAGTTCGGCCAGGGTCAGGTCACGCTCGAGGTCGTCGACGAGGGCATTCGGGTCCTCGGCACCAACGAGCCGTACGTGCTCCGCTCCCCCGGTGTGCTGTGGAACATCGCCACCGACGGAAACCAGCAGACCGCCCACGCCATCGTCGAGCCGTCCAAGGGTGACGTCGTCCTCGAATTGCGCTGCGGAACAGAAGAAATCGGCCCGTCCGACGTTCCGGAGCTCGAGCGTCGAGCGACCTCGGAGGCCTACTGGTCCGATTGGGCCAAGACGCTCGAACTCCCGAAGCTGAAGCCGGACTTGATGAAACGCTCTGCACTGACCTTGCGCGGGCTGGTCCACGCCGATTCCGGTTCCATCATGGCTGCCGCGACGACGTCCCTGCCGGAAGAGATCGGCGGAGTCCGCAACTGGGACTACCGCTATTGCTGGTTGCGCGACGCCGCCCTCACCGCAACAGCTCTCGTGAGCGTCGGATCCACCGACGAGGCCGAGAACTACCTGGACTGGGTCCACCGCGTGCTCGAAACACTGCCGGGACCCGAGCGCCTGCACCCCCTCTACACGCTCCACGGGACTTCGCTACCGCCAGAGGCCGTCATCGATTCACTCCCCGGATACGCCGGCTCCCGGCCGGTCCGCGTCGGAAACGCCGCGAATCAGCAGGTTCAACTGGACGTGTTCGGCCCGATCGTCGAGCTCATCGTCGAACTGGCGAATGCACGCGAAAAGGCCGGTGATCCCGATCCTTTGAGCGACCGCGACTGGGAACTGGTGTGCGCCATGGTCGAAGCAGTGCAGCGGCGCTGGTTCGAACCCGATCACGGCATCTGGGAAATTCGCGACAACCCGCGCCACCACGTCTATTCCAAGGTTATGGGCTGGGTCACCGTCGACCGCGCCGTCGATCTTGCGACCCGCTTTTCTCGCGAGGCCCTGCCCGAGTGGGTGGAACTGCGTGACCAGATCGCCGACGAAGTACGACACAAGGGCTGGAAGGACGACGTCCAGTCGTACACCGCAGCCTACGACGGTACCGATCTCGACGCGGCGACTCTGCACATCGGGCTGTCGGGGCTGATCGATCCGACGGATCCGCGCTTTGCAGCGACCGTCGTAGCCACCGAGGCCGAACTACGCAGCGGCTCAACGGTATACCGCTACCATCACGACGACGGCCTGCCCGGCATCGAAGGTGGATTCCATCTCTGTGCCGCCTGGCTCGTCGAGGCATACCTACTGATCGGGCAACGCCTGCAAGCAGAGGCACTGTTCGACCAGTTGGTCGCGGCAGCGGGTCCCACCGGACTGCTCGCGGAGGAGTACGACCCCATCGCGGAACGCTCACTGGGCAACCACCCCCAGGCGTACAGCCATCTGGGATTGCTGCGCTGCGCCCAACTCCTGGCGTGAGCGCTACCCCTTGATCCGACCTGATGTTCGCCCGGCCAGTAGTTCGGTGTCGAGCATCTCGACTATCGGAACGCCGGATCCGGACGGCGACATCAAGAGCGCACCGGCACGCCGGCCCTTCTCTTCCTGGGGCTGGCGCACCGTTGTGAGTGATTCACGCAGCGCCTCGTCAACGCCGTCGAATCCGGTGATCGACAGTTGGCCAGGTACATCTATGCCCTGCCAGCGCGCCCAGTCCAAGGCGCCGAGAGCCAGCACATCGGTGGTGCAGACCAGTGCGGTGATCTCGGGGTTGGTCGCGAGAGCTTCCGCCGCCGCCGAGTGCCCGGACTGCGATGTGTGGACGTACCGCTCGATCACGGTGAGTGAGAGTGGGTCCATGTCGGCCGCCACCATCGCGTCGCGCACTCCTTCGATCCGCTCACGCTGGACGTGGAAGTGTGGGGACTTGAGTCGTTCCTGGCTGACGACGCCGTCCATCCGGTCGCGCCCCAGCCTCATGCAGAGCACGCCGATGTCACGGTGTCCGAGACCGATGAGGTAGTCGGCGACCTTGCGCATGGCAGCGCGGTCGTCGATGCCCACGAGCGATGCACCGGGAATCTCGCGGGGCTGGTCGCAGACGACGATCGGAATGTGACGCTCGAGCACGGCGGCAAGATACGGGTCGTCGTCGGCCACGGAGTAGACGACAAAGCCGTCGACGCCCGCCTGCTGGACCACGGCTGCAGCATCCACCTCGTCGCGGCCGGGCCCGGCCGGGATGAGCAGCAAGCCCTGGCCGGCGTCCTCACATGATTCCGAGAGACCGGCAAGGAAGCTCATGGCGGCCGGGTCGCGGAACGAATAACTGAGTGCTTCGGTGAGCAGGAGACCGACGGCGCCGGCTTTGCGAGTTCGCAAGGAGCGGGCGACCGGATCAGGTCCGGGGTATCCGCGTCGCTTGGCCGCTTGGAGCACTCGATCCCGCAGCTCGACGGAGAGCTGATCGGGTCGGTTGTACGCGTTCGAGACTGTAGTTCTCGACACATTGAGCTCGGCGGCAAGCGACGCCAAAGTGGCTTGACGGCGTGGCTGACGGGACCGGGGCATAAACGGACGTTAGCCGTAGTGCCCGCAGACGGCGCGTTGGGGCTGAACCGAAGGTGAACTACCAGCGACTATGCGCTAATGTGTAACGGTAACGGTTTCCAATAGCATTTAGCCCAGCCTTTGTTCAGGAGAAAAGCACGTGCGTTCGTCGTCGAAATTCCGCACCGCCACCGCCCTCGCGGCCGTCTCGGTCGCCGCAGCATTCGCGCTCACCGCGTGCAGCTCAACCTCCTCGAAGGACGACGGCATCACCGTCGTCGCATCGACGAACGTGTGGGGCGACGTCGCGCAGGCCGTCGCCGGCGACAAGCTGACCGTGACGTCGATCATCAACGAGCCGTCCGCGGACCCGCACTCGTTCGAGGCGACTCCCGCCGATGCCGCCAAGATCACCGACGCATCGCTCGTCGTCTACAACGGTGGCGGCTACGACCAGTTCATCACCGACGTCCTCGACGCAGGCAAGGGCGAGCAGAAGACGGTCAACGCCTACAACCTGCTCGACGGCGGCATCCACGCCGGCGAAACCGCGGGCGAATCGCATGACGGTCACACCCACGGCGCAGTCAACGAACACGTCTGGTTCGACATCCCGACCGTCGACGCCGTCGCACATTCGGTGGCCGATCAGCTGAGCGCTCTCGATCCGGACAACGCGGCGACCTACGAGGACAACGCGAAGGCATACAGCCAGAAGCTCGCCGGCGTCACAGCGATCACCGATTCCATCGCCGCTGCCCACGCAGGCGCACCGGTGGCGCAGACCGAGCCGATCGCGCACTACCTCCTGGTCGCAGCTGAACTGAAGGACGCAACTCCCGAAGAGTTCACCAGTGCCATCGAAGACGGCAACGATCCTTCACCGGCCGCAATCGCCGCAACGCGCCAGCTCCTCTCGGAGAAGCAGGCCCGCGCACTGGTCTACAACATCCAGACACAGGACAAAGTGACCCAGGATATGCGCACCACCGCCGAAACCGCCGGAGTGCCCGTCGTCGAGGTTACGGAGACTCTCCCCGAGGGCCTGGACTACATTCAGTGGCAGACGCAGACCGCGGAGTCGCTCGCAAACGCCCTCTCTGCCCAGTAATTATTTGCCCCACCATTTCCGAGAAGAACCGATCGGCTTGTGACAGAAACTTCCGCGAATACTCCTGTGCCCCCTGGTAACACCGTGCCTTCTGGTAGCACCGCGCCTTCAGCGGCCTCCGTGCCCGCTGTGACGCTGAAGGACGCTCGATTGTCCTTCGGCGCCCGCACATTGTGGGACGGGCTCGATCTCGAGGTACAGCCAGGTGAGTTCATCGCCGTACTCGGGCCGAACGGGTCGGGCAAGACCTCGCTCCTGAAGATTCTGCTGGGCCAACTACAACTCAGCGGCGGTAGTGCACAGATCGTCGGCACGCCGGCACGGGCCGGGAACTCACACGTCGGGTACATCCCGCAGCAGAAATCGATCGACGACGGCCTCCCGCTCCGCGGCCGCGACCTGGTCGGCCTCGGCGTCGACGGTCACCAGTGGGGTACGGGCCTACTGCGTCGGGGTCGTCGCCGCAAGATCGTCGACGACGCCATCGCACAGGTCAGCGCCCAGTCGTTCGCCGACGCTCCCATCGGTTCCATGTCCGGCGGTGAGCAGCAGCGACTGCGGATCGCACAGGCTTTGGTCGGCGACCCGCGGATACTGTTGTGCGACGAGCCGCTGCTCAGCCTCGACCTCGCCAACCAGCACCTGGTCTCGACGCTGATCGACAAGCGGCGGCGCAGCCATGACACCGCGGTGCTGTTCGTGACGCACGAGATCAATCCGATCCTGCCGTTGGTGGATCGAGTGCTCTATCTGGTGGACGGTAAATTCCGGATCGGGACGCCGGCCGAAGTGATGACGTCCGAGGTTCTCTCGGATCTGTACAACACCGACGTCGAAGTGTTGCAGGTTCGTGGCCGCCTCGTCGTGATCGGCACCGGCGACGCCATCGACGCGCTCGGCAGCGCAGGCGGACTACGCCCGGGAGAAGGCGTTCACCATTCTGATGAGGATCACCACCAGTGAGTAACAAGTTCACCGACGCGATGTCGCGGATGTTCGACGTGTCCGCCACCGTCGACCTACTGCAGTACGACTTCGTCCAACAGGCGTTGATTGCCGGTGCCATCCTCGGATTATTGGCAGGCATCATCGGGCCGCTGATCGTGAGCCGTCAGATGTCGTTCTCGGTGCACGGAACGAGTGAGCTGTCACTGACGGGCGCATCCGCCGCACTTCTCGTCGGTGTGGGCGTCGGCTTCGGTGCCATCGTCGGATCCGTGGTCGCGGCAGTGCTGTTCGGACTGCTCGGAGCCAAAGCGCGCGACCGAGATTCGGTGATCGGCGTGATCATGGCTTTCGGCCTCGGCCTGTCGGTGTTGTTCCTCTGGGCGTACGACGGTCGCACGGGAACCAGCTTCTCGTTGTTGGTCGGACAGATCGTGGCGCCGGGAAACAGCGGTCTCGAACTTCTGCTGCTGTGCGCGGTCATCGTGATCGGCACACTCGGATTTATCTACCGCCCTTTGCTGTTCGCAAGCACCGACCCCGAAGTTGCTGCAGCTCGCGGTGTTCCGGTCCGGGCACTGTCGATCGTGTTCGCAGTGTTGGTCGGCATCACCGCAGCACTCGGCGTACAGATCGTCGGTGCTCTGCTGGTGATGTCGCTGCTGATCACCCCCGCAGCGGCCGCCGCGTACGTCACGGCAAGCCCACTCAAGGCCACGATCCTCTCCGTCGTGTTCGCCGAACTGGCAGCCGTCGGCGGCATCCTTCTCTCGCTGGCCCCCGGCGTTCCCGTCTCGAGTTTCGTCACCTCGGTCTCGTTCGTGATCTACCTGATATGCCGACTCTTCGGATCCGCACGCCGCAAGAATGCGGGACGGATTCCGGCGCACGCCTGAACACCGAGAGCCCATACCTACCTAGAATCGAGGTATGGGCTACAGCGTTGATCTGAACAGCGACCTCGGCGAGGGCTTCGGAGCCTGGACCCTGGGCGACGACGACGCCATGCTCGAACTTGTCACCAGCGCGAACATCGCCTGCGGATTCCATGCCGGCGACCCGACAACGCTGTTGGCGACTTGCGAATCCGCAGCCACCCGCGGCGTGCGGATCGGCGCGCAGGTGGGGTACCGAGACCTCGCCGGTTTCGGCCGACGCTTCATCGACGTCTCCCCGAAGGACCTCACCGCCGACGTCATTTATCAAATAGGGGCACTCGACGGTTTGGCTCGTGTCGCCGGATCGCGGGTCACGTACGTCAAACCCCACGGCGCGCTCTACAACGCAATAGTCCATCACCGACGGCAGGCGCGGGCCGTGGTCGCCGCCGTCGTTGCCTATGACAGTTCGCTACCTGTTCTCGGACTACCTGGTTCGGTGTTTCTGGAAGAGGCGCGCGAGGCCGGTCTCGACGTGGTCGCCGAGGCTTTTGCCGATCGTGCGTACACGGCGGAAGGCACCCTGGTCCCCCGCACCGAGTCGGGCGCCGTTCTGCACGACCCGACGCTTGTTGCAGAACGGGTTCGGCGAATGGTCGTCGACGGCGAGTTGGACGCAGTCGACGGGAGCACGTTGAAAGTCGCTGCCGCATCGGTGTGCGTGCACGGTGACAGTCCGGCAGCCGTCGACATGGCCGTGGCAATCCGCACTCTCCTCGAATCTTCCGACGTCGAGATCACGCCGTTCACATGATCGCGATCTTGCCCGCCGGTGAATCCGCAGTCCTCGTCGAGTACGACGAACTGCCGAGTGTGCTGGGCAACTTCAGGGCTCTCGACGCCAGTCGGATCCCCGGCGTGATCGACCTGATTCCCGCGGCGCGAACCATCTTGATCGAGTACGACAACACGATCACCGCGCACCAACTGGTGGAGAAATGGGTACGTGGGGCCGTACCGATCGAACTCACAGCTGACGAGAGTGGGCGGCCTGCCGTCGAGATTCCGGTCCGCTACGACGGCACCGATCTCGTAGAGGTGGGCAAGCTGACCGGCCTCGGGGTCGACGGTGTGATCGACGCTCACACGTCTGCGTCGTGGACCGTCGCGTTCATCGGTTTCGCCCCCGGCTTCGCGTATCTGACCAGCAACGAGAGAAAGCTCGAAGTTCCACGTCGATCGGACCCGCGCAGGCAGGTCCCGGCCGGTGCAGTCGGGTTGGCCGGACCGTTCTCGGGCGTCTACCCGCGTAGCTCCCCGGGCGGCTGGCAGTTGATCGGAACGACGGAACTGTCGGTGTGGGATGCCGAGCGCCGCCCGCCGGCGCTGCTTCTACCCGGCACCACAGTCACCTTTGTCCGTGCATGATTTGGTGCAAGCATGATTTTGGTGTCTTCACCGCGCTGTTGCGGGACAATGGATTCATGGCCTGGCTCGAGGTTGTGCGTACCGGCCCGCTCGCCACAGTTCAGGACCGCGGGCGGAGAGGCTACGGCGCCCTCGGGGTCGGAAGATCCGGCGCCGTCGACATGATCTCGCATGACAGCGCCAACAGACTCGTAGGCAACACTTTTCGAGCAGCAACCATCGAAGTCACCGCTGGGGGTTTCGCTATGCGGGCCGTCGGTTCGATGACGGTGGCAGCGACAGGCGCGCGGGTGCCGCTGGCCGTCGACGGACGGCCGGCACCTGACTACGCGAGCATCCATCTGGGTAGTGGCAGCATTCTCGAATTGGGTTACAGCACAACCGGGTTGAGAACGTATATCTCTGCACGCGGTGGCGTCGACGTCCCGCAGGTACTCGGAAGCAGATCCACCGACACGCTCTCCGGACTCGGGCCGCCGCCGCTCGCCGCCGGCGATCTAGTCCTCCTCGGGGCCGAGGAAGGGACGTGGCCCACCGAAGAGTTGATTCCACCGCCCGCACCTGCACTCGGCGCAGTTCCGATCGAGATCACGCTCGGCCCCCGAAATTCCTGGTTCACCGCCGCATCCGTTCACGCGCTCCTTCACACCACGTGGAAAGTCACCGAACACACCAACCGAGTCGGGGTCCGGCTACAGGGCCAAGGGCCTTTGCATCGCTCACGCACCGGGGAATTGCCGAGCGAAGGCGTCGTGACGGGATCCATCCAGGTGCCGCCAGGCGGCCAGCCCGTCGTGTTCCTCGCCGACCATCCCGTGACCGGCGGATACCCGGTCATCGCCGTCGTTTCCGACGCCGGGATTGCGTCGCTGGCACAGCTGCGGCCCGGCAGCACCATTACCTTCAAGGCCACTACTCGGCCGTCGTAGCGCTGATAGTCTCAGCCGCGCCAGCAATGCTGCCGGCGGCGCTCGGCCGTCGCCAGAACCTGAAGGACTGTCACACTATGAGCCCTAAGAGCAGCACACTTGCTCTCGGAATAGCGTCACTGATCACTGCTGCACTCGTCTTGTCCGGATGCAGCAGTTCGGAAAGCGGCGACGCCGTCTCCAGTGATACCAACACCAGTGAGACCACCGCTTCCGAAAGCTCTGCATCCTCACCGTCTGCCGCTGCCGCGAAGCCGACTTTACGGGACGGAACACCGTTCATCGGTGAGCGGACGACGATCGAAACCGGCGACGACCCCGAAGCGCCGAGCATCAGCGTCAGCCTCCCGCCGAGCTGGACTCACGGCGAGAACATCCCTGCCGGCGTTACGGACGCGTTGTCCAGCAACAGCCAGGAACCCAGCGGTTTCATGCCGAACACCACGGTGACGGTCGAAAACCAGGGCACCGCAACAAAAGACGAGGTTCTTGCCGCTGCGCGTGAAACGATCGCCACTCTCGACGGGTGGACCGAGGTGAAGTACACCGAGATCGACGTCGACGGACAGCAGGGTTTCCGCCTCTCCGGAACCTGGACCGCCCCAAACCTGGACGTTCCGCTCTACGCCGTCATGACGGTCGTCGCTTACCAAGCCGACGACAACTCGCCGGTCTACCTGGTCAGCTTTGCAAACCAGTTCACCGACACGACGAACATGCAGACCTCCAACCAGGTGGAAGAAATCAACACCTCGATCGAATTCGGCTGAGCACCTGATGGTTTGAATACCCGATCACCGAACAACCGCGGCGGGCCGAGACCACGACAGTCTCGGCCCGCCGTTTCACAACTCTCGCCTAGCTCGAACCGAACAGGCCGCTGAGGGAACCGAGGCCACCACTCAACGAGCCGAGCGATCCGATTCCGCCACCGGTTCCGGGGCCAGTGGGATCAACCGGATCAACGGGATCAACCGGGTCAACCGGATCGACCACATCCGCGGCGCGGACAGTGATGGACGGGCCCAAGTTGGCGAAATTCGCACTCGACTGGAATCCGTTGCCCATCACCGTGGCACCTACCGCCAATCCACTTCCGTACACGGTTCCCGGCGCACACGAAGCAGTAACCGTGTAGCTGGTCTTCATGGTCACCGGTTTGCTGCCGTTGTTGATCCAGCCGGCACTGGTCACCTCGAGCGTCGTGGCTGTCAGTTCCGGCGTTTCAGTGGTTTCGGTCATCGTCCCGCCAACGTGAAACTTCGTGACCTTCGCCGAGCCCGGGACAAAGGTCAAGCATGCGGCATGCGTCTCGGTGAACCTGCTGATATACCCGTCGATTCCGCTCTTCTTCGACACTGTCGTGTAGGTGATCGTGTCACCGATCTTCGGCGACGCATTGTCCACGGTGCGAGTAAATGTGTAGGCACCGGAAGTTGCTGTCTCGGCAGTCGCGACTCCCGCACCCAGCGCGCTTGCGCCCACAGCAAGAGCAATCACCCCCAAACCAGCTCCAACGGTGGACAGACTACGATTCCTGGATCCAAACTTTGCCACGAACAATCTCCACTCTGTGTGGTTCCAGGACAACCGAATTCATTGATTACTGGAACTTGTTGCAACCCGACTCTCGAAGTACGATACAGTCGACCTGGACATTCGCCCAGCTTTTCGTCGAAATAGTCGACAATCAGTTAACAGCAGGCAATCGACACCGAAAAAGTCCTCTCAATTCGGACTTTTCCGTAAATTCTGCCGAACTGATACATAGGCAAGCGTCCGATAGGTTTCAATGGTTACCGCGGCGCAACCTTCGAAGAGTCATCCCATCGCCGTCAGCGTGAACCCCTCGAACGGAGAATTTCATGTCACGTTTTTCAATGCGCAAAACACTTACCGGAATCGCAATCGCGGCACTTGCAACCAGCGGACTCGTGATGACCGCAGGCACCGCGAGCGCCGATGCCACCCACCCGTCCGCGGCAACGGTCAACTCCTCCAACGTCCGGATCACCAAGAGCATCGTGGGCGACGGCGAAGTTGCACCCGGCGGCAAAGTCACCGTGCGCACGGTCATTTCCACAACAGGCCACCCCGAGCGTTACGTCGACCAGTTCGTCGACCGCTACCCCGCCACGTTCAAGTACATCCAGGGCACGGCGACGGTCAACGCGTGGCACTTGATCGGCGGTCAGAAGACCGAATCCGTCACGCCTTCGGTTGACACTGCCGCCCGAACCGTGAATGTACCCAGCACCGGCTGGCTGATCTCACCCACCGGAAGCAAGACCGTGACGATCGAGGCGCAGTACCTCGTCGCCGACGATGCACCGATCGGCTCGTACCAGGAAATGTCGAGCTCGATCGGTATCTCGACGTTCAATACCGAACAGAACATCAGCGGCGTCTACGCCAAGATCCGCGCCAAGAACCCCGGCGAGGCGGCCGCATCGGGCTCGGCAGATCTGGGCTTCGGCTCTTCTGACGGCGAGGGCGGAACCGGTTCGGCCGGATCCTCCATCCTCGACAACCCGGCCGGCTTCATCTCCGACATCATCAGCGGTGTCCTGGCCAACGGCAGCTGATTCACTCGCTCCGCCTGCTCCACCTGTAAACACTCCGTCGGGGAATGTGTTCGAGGGTGGCATCGAGTCTTCGGACTCGGTGCCACCCTCGATCTTTTGTCGCGATCGCACTCCGTCGCGCCTGCATCAAAGAACCAAATAGGAAAGCATTACCTAAGTCATTCGCGGTATGATCCACCGATGAGTTCCACAGGATTTCCGTGCTGGGCTGTGCCGGCAGGCCGGTACGTTCCGCTCCCCTTCTCGATGACGACGTCCACCATCGGGCGTGATCAGAAGCGCGCGTGGCGTGAGATCCGCCATCCCGAACACGAACTCCTCTGGGGCGCTTCCGGCGAGATGAGCGCGTACATCGACGACGTTCGTTGGCAGATACCACCGACGGTCGGCATGTGGATTCCAGCTGGAACTCCACGGCGCATCACGCTCGGCGCATCCACCGAGGCTCGTTTCACCTATTTCCGGCCCGAGTCGTTCCCCCACCCGTGGACAAAACCCGCGATCATCGGCATCGACGACGTCGTCAAGACGATGCTCATCCATCTGCACCAGCGAAATATGCCTACCGAGGCTCGCTTGCGCGCCGAATCCGTAGTCTTCGACACGCTCGCGCCCATCGAGGCGGCTGATGTCGCAGTACCGATGCCCGCCGATCCCCGGGCCCTCGCCGTCGCACGCCGCCTGATCGCCGACCCCGCCGATCAACGCGGGCTTGCCGATTGGGCCTACGTGGTCGGCGGAAGCCCCCGCACCCTGAGCCGCGTGTTCTCTCAAGGCACGGGGATGTCCTTCACCGAGTGGCGAATTCAAGTTCGCGTCCGCGCTGCGATGTCCTATCTCGCTGCGGGCGTTCCTGTTTCGACGGTAAGCCGTCGCGTCGGATACGAAACCCCCAGCGCCTTCACCAGCGTGTTCCGCAAGGTCACCGGACGCACACCGAAGAACTACTACTCGGACGCGTGCGAGTTGTCAGCCTAACTGGTCAGAACCCGTTCATCTTCGAGACCAGTTCCGCGAAAGCATATTTGACGCTCAGCGACGTGGGTGAAGCCAAGGCCATGACTCGTGCCAGACCGAGCTGCTGAATCAGCCTGCCGTCCTTGACTGCCGGCAGGTCGGCAAACAACTTGTCCCCCATCAATCCGGGGAGCCCCTGCCCACTCGCGTCGTTGAGCACGATCACGTCCGCGTCCAGTTCGTTGTACTGTTCGCGCGATGCAGTCACCGACCCCTGGGTGTCGCCGCACAGCTCTGCGCTTCCGGCCGACTGCTTCAGTCCGAGCTGGGACATCAGGATGACTCGGCCGTCGTCAGCGCAGTAATTGGTGAGGCCGTCGATGTTTCCCGAGAGGAAGGTCAAGGTTTTCCCGTTCAGATTCGGGGATCCGGCAGCCAGGTCGGCTATGGAATCGTCAGTTTCCTCGATCAGCTCGGCAGCCCGCTTCGGTTGGCCGAGTACTGATCCGATGGTCGACAACTGTTCCTGCCACGTGGTCGCCCATGCGGTCTCCTTGAACGGAATGGTGGGTGCGATCTGGGAAAGACGTGCGTAGTCGTCTTCGGTGATTCCCGAGACCACTGCGATGATCACGTCCGGCTCCAACGCCAGGATCTGCTCGAACGGCACACCGGACGTGCTGTCGAGCAACGTGGGTTCGACATCGCCCAACAATTCTTCGTCCCACGGCAGGATGCCGTTCTCCAAGCCTGCCCCACTGAACGACTCCATGGCGACGGGTGTCTTGCCCAGTGCGAGGACCGAATCCTGGCTGTTCCAGCCGATCGTCACGATCCGCTGAGGTTCGGTCTCGATGGTGGTCGACCCGTACGCGTGATCAACGGTGACCGGCAGCGCGCCGGCCTCGGCCAACTGCGTCGTGCCCTCCGACGCTGTTAACTCGGTGCTGCTCTGGCAGCCTGCGAGCAGGGCAATCGCGGCCAACGCAGCCACTATTCGGGTAGTGCTCTTCATCTTCTGTCAGCTCTCTTCGCAAACGTACTTTGTTTCGACCAGCCAGGTATATCGAGACCCGATCCAAGTAATGGGGTGTCGATACTCCATCTGGCCGCTGCCGCGTAGCCCTTGGCATCTGCGAGCACTTTCCGCACTCGCACCGGCTCTACCGTAGAACTGCACAACGAGTGTTCAGATCTGGGCGAGGAGTTTCACGAGTGTCAGCGCTGCCCGAAACTCGTTCCGGTCCGATGGAGATGATCCGAGTCGGATCATTCTCCTCCGGACGCGGCCCGCGACTGGTTGCAGCCGTCACCGGGCAGGCGTCGTATCAGGTAGCTCAAGCCCTCATCCCGGTGCTGATCGGCACCGTCGTCGACCGGGCAATCGGAAAGTCCGACAGCACAGCACTTCTCGTGTGGCTTGCGGTGCTGTGTGCTCTGTTCGTGGGACTCGCTCTGTCGTGGCGCATCGCAGTTCGCCTGAACACGCAGGTCTTCGTCTACGGCGAACACGACCTACGACTGAATGCTGCCAGACGAATACTCGATGCCAGAGGGATGAAAGCTCAGCGTTCGACCGGTGAAGTTCTCACCATCTCTACCTCGGATGCCTCACACGTCTCGGGCTTCTCCTGGGTTGTCGCCGAACAGGGCTCGGCATTTGCGGGGCTCGCCGCGGCAGTGATTTCGCTTGCCTTCGTCTCGTGGCCGCTCGCACTGATCGTCGTACTCATCACCGCTGCGCAGCTCATATTCATCCACAAGATCAGCGGTCCGTTGGACGAGCGCGTGTATGCAGAGCAGAAGAAGGCAGCCGAGGCAGGCATGCTTGCAACGGATTTCACGCTGGGACTGCGGGTACTGAAGGGTTTCGGGGCTGAACCCACCGCCCTGTCGCGATACGTCAACGCGAGCCGGGAGTCGATGAAGGCAGCGATCCGGACGGTCAGAGCAATGTCCAGCCTGACCGCGCTCAATTCCGGGGTCTCCGCGTTGGTGCTGGCTTCGGTTGCGCTTGGAGCCGCGTGGATGGCGCATCAAGGCACGATCACCGTGGGCAACTTCGTCACCGTTGTCGGCTTGAGCAGAGTGATTGCCGGTCCGATGGAAACGCTGGGGTTCTTCGGTGCCGAACTCGCTGCCAAGCGAGGTTCCGCGCGCAGACTGTCCGAACTGTTGGCCGAGCCACACCTGATCGAATCGCTGGCCCCCACGGCCGCGACCGAACCTGCCAGAACTGAAGACGCCCTATTGATTTCGGCGGACAACGGAACCGTCGTCTCAGCTCGCCGCGGAGAAGTGGTGGGTGTGCGCGCTGACGATTCCGCCGACCGACTGGCACGACAACTCGCCTATCAGACCCCGCTCGCCCCCGACTCTTACTTCGTATTCGGCACCGATGCAACCGACCTCGGCCCGGACGGAGTTCGTGATCAGGTGTTCGTCTCCGCCCATGAAGGAACCGTGTTCACCGGCACCGTCTTCGACAATCTGGCTGCACCGAACGTCGACTCGTCGGCAATGACGTCATCTGCGCTCGACGACGTGTTGACGCATCTGCCCGACGGCCACCTCTCCGAGGTAGGCGAGCAAGGAAAGAAACTCTCCGGAGGTCAACGCCAACGCCTTCTCCTCGCCCGCGCTCTCCATCAACCCCAGCCGATCCTGGTCCTCCACGAACCCACCACTTCCGTGGACTCTGTCACCGAGCATCGGATTGCACACTCGCTGAGAAACTTCCCCGACAAGGCCATTCTGGTGATCACCTCGAGCCCGACCCTGCTCCATTCGTGTGACCGTGTCGTCACGATCGACCACGGCGTTCGGGAGGGAGAGTCGCTGTGACCGATACCCTTCCGGATGCATCTGCTGTTCCGGTTGTATCTGCCCTGCCGATCGCGTCGACCAAGCAGACCGTCCGCGCATTGATCGCACTGCTTCGGCCACGCAAGCGAGCGCTCGCACTCACGACCGTCGTACTTCTCTCTGCTACGGCCTGCGGCCTGTCCACCCCGGCACTGCTCGGACTCATGGTCGATGCGGTCACGGAGGGCAAACCGTTTGCCTCACTCCTGCGTATCACCGCGTTCATGCTCGGCGCAGCGGCAGCAGGGGTTGCGCTGACCTGGTGGAGCACACAGCTTCTGGCGAACGTCGCGCAGAACGTGCTGGCCGATCTTCGTGAGGACGTGTTCGCCGCCACCCTCGCGCAGCCGTCGTCACTGGTCGAGGATGCCGGAACCGGTGATCTGATTTCCCGGGTCTCGGGCGACGTCGAAGCGGTAAACACCGTCATCGCGCGAGTACTACCCGCCACCGTGTCTGCCCTGTTCATGATTTCACTGACGCTTGTCGGTGTGGGAGTGATCGATTGGCGCTTCACCGTGGCAATCGTTGCCGTTGCGCCGATTCACTATTTCGCTCTTCGTCATTTCCTCCGACGCTCCGGACCCGTCTACCGACGCTCTCGCGCTGCGCAGGCCAGGCGGGGACAACAGCTCATCGAAACTCTCGGAGGCGCAGGCACTGTCAGTGCCCTGCGGCGAACAGACGAGCACATCGACCGAATCGCCGAGACCTCCGAGCATGCCATCAGCTTCGACATGCAGGCAGTTCGCCTGCGCACCAACTTCTTCGCCCAACTCAACGGCGCCGAACTGCTCGGACTGGCCGCCGTCCTGAGCGTCGGCTACTGGCTCGTGACCACAGGCTCGGTGTCCATCGGGGCCGCTACCGCCGCCGCCCTCTACTTCCACAGTCTGTTCAGCCCCATCGCGGTATTTCTCTCGAACATCGACGAATTGCAGGATGCGGGTGCCAGCCTCGCTCGCCTGATCGGAGTCACCGCGATGCCCGGGCGGCCCACGAGCATTCCTGCCTCGGCTCGGTCCGAACCCATCGGCGTCGAGGTGGACCGGGTTTCCTACTCGTACGACAACTCCACCCCGGTGATCGATTCGATCTCGATCTCGATCGCACCGGGGGAACGAATCGCCGTCGTCGGAAGCAGCGGCGCCGGAAAGACCACGCTCGCCAAACTGATTGCCGGCATCATTCCCGTCGGGGACGGGCGAATCACCGTCGACGGCACACTGATTGACGACCTGAGTGATGCCGAACTTCGGCACGAAGTCGTCCTCGTCAGCCAGGAAGTTCACGTGTTCGTCGGGACGATCGCCGACGATCTCCGGTTGTGTGCACCAGATTCGGACGATGCGAAGATCGCCGAAGCCGTCGACACGATGAAAGCTCAATGGATTCATGAACTTCCGGACGGACTCGAGACCAGGGTCGGGGCCGGTGGGTACCAGTTGACGGCGGCGCAGGCACAGCACATAGCCCTCGTCCGACTGGCTCTGCTCGATCCTCCCGTCGTCATCCTCGACGAGGCGACTGCCGAAGCCGGAACCACCGCAGCCGGTCTACTCGATCAGGCAGCCGAGCTCGCAGTCACCGGCAGGACCGCCGTGGTGATCGCACACCGGCTGAGCCAAGCAGTCCGCGCCGATCGCATACTCGTCATGAGCGGTGGCCGCGTAGTCGAGAGCGGGACACATGACGAACTGATCGGCGCGGACGGTTCCTACGCTGCACTGTGGGAAGCCTGGTCGGTGCGGAGCTAGAACCCAGCCAGACTCACCCGAAAGCCGTTACAACTCAGCTGCTACGACGCCTGCGGGCGATGTCCGCCAGGACGACTCCGGCGGCAACCGAGGCGTTGAGCGACTCGACCGGACCGGCCATCGGAATCGACAGGATCGCGTCGCAGTTCTCGCGGACGAGGCGCGAAAGGCCCTTGCCCTCGGAACCGACCACGATCACAACGGGACCGCTGCCGTCGAAATCGTCGAGAGTGGTGTCGCCCTCGGCGTCGAGACCGACGACCTGAACACCCTTCGATGCCCAGTCCTTGAGCGTGCGGGTGAGGTTGGTTGCCCGAGCAATCGGCAAACGAGCGGCAGCGCCGGCGCTGGTGCGCCAAGCGACAGCACTCACGCTCGCGCTACGACGCTCCGGAATCACGACGCCGTGTCCACCGAAAGCTGCGACCGAGCGCACGACGGCACCCAGGTTGCGGGGATCGGTGATGTTGTCCAGCGCGACGAGCAGCGGCGGCTCGGCATGCTTGCGTGCCTCCGAGAGAAGATCGTCCGGGTGCGCGTAGCGGTACGGCGGAACCTGCAGGGCGATGCCCTGGTGAAGACCGTTGGCGCTGAGGCGATCCAGATCGGTGCGGGGGACCTCGAGGATCGAGATGCCGGCATCCGCAGCGAGCTGAACGGATTCCTTCAGTCGATCGTCGCTCTCGGTGCCGACGGCGACCCACAGTGCAGTCGCCGGAACACCGGCGCGTAGGCACTCGACCACCGGGTTGCGTCCGAGCACTGTCTCGGGACCGTCGAGAACCTTGCGGCCCGGACCCGGACGGCCACCGCGGCCCTGCTTCTCGTCGGCACGTGCGGCGCGCGCTGCACGCTTTGCCGCGGGATGCTTGGTGCGTGCCTCGGCGGGCGGCGTAGCGCCACGCCCTTCGAGACCGCGACGGTGCTTACCGCCGGAACCGGCAACCTGGCCCTTCTTGGTGCCGCCCTTCCGGACTGCGCCGCGCCTGCTCGAGTTTCCAGCCATTGTTACTGCCCTGCCTTAAGGGACCATTCGGGTCCGTCGGGAGTATCGGTTACTTCGATACCCGCCTTGATGAGGCGATCGCGGACCTCGTCCGCCACCGCCCAGTTCTTTTCCGTACGTGCCTGCTGCCGACGATCGAGATCGGCCCGCACCAACACGTCCAAAGCTTCCATTGCCGTCTCGGTGTCGCCACCGGACTGCGTCCAATGCTCGTCGAGTGGGTCGACGCCCAGGATCGCGAGCATGGCCCGCACCTGGCCGGCAGCCACCCGAGCCGCGTCGAGATCACCGGCAGCGAGCGCGGAATTACCCTCGCTCGCCTTGCCGTGAATCTCGGCCAACGCGATCGGCACCGACAAGTCGTTGTCGAGAGCCGCCGCGAAACCTTCGGTCCACGTACCGAGTTCGACGCCACCCGCACGCTTGTGTGTGCGCAGGACGAACGACTCGAGCCCCTGGTAGGACTTCGCACTTTCGTCCAACGCCTCGTCCGAGTACTCGAGATTGGAACGGTAGTGCGCACTACCGAGGTAGTACCGAAGTTCTTGCGGACGAACCTTCTTGAGCACGTTCGGCACCGAGAGAACGTTGCCCAACGACTTGGACATCTTCTCGCCACTCATCGTGACCCAGCCGTTGTGCAACCAGTACTGAGCGAAATCGTCGCCGGCGCACTTGGCCTGCGCAATTTCGTTCTCGTGGTGCGGGAAGACGAGATCGCGTCCACCACAATGGATGTCGAATGCCGCCCCGAGGTAGAACTCCGCCATGGCCGAGCACTCGAGGTGCCAGCCCGGACGGCCGGGTCCCCACGGCGTCGGCCACGAGGGCTCACCGGGCTTGACGGCCTTCCAGAGGGTGAAGTCGCGAGGATCACGCTTGCCCTCGGCCGCACTCTCGCCCTGATGAACGTCGTCGAGTTTGTGGCCGGACAGTGCGCCGTACTCGGGGTAGCTCTGCACGTCGAAGTAGACGTCACCGCCCGCCGCGTACGCGTGGCCGTTCTCGATCAGACGTTCCATCATCTCGACCATCTGCGTCACGTGACCGGTGGCCCGCGGCTCGATGGACGGCGGCAGCACACCCAGTTGGTCGTAGGCCCACGTGAACGACCGCTCGAACGTCGCCGCCCACTCCCACCAAGGTCGACCGGCGCCGGCGGCCTTGTTGAGAATCTTGTCGTCGATGTCCGTCACGTTGCGCACGAAGGCAACGTCGTTGCCGTGCGCCAACAGCCAGCGTCGCAGCACGTCGAAAGCGACGCCGCTACGAACGTGTCCGATGTGAGGATCACCCTGAACTGTCGCCCCACACAGGTACACCGATGCATGTCCGGGGGCCAACGGAACAAAATCCCGAAGGGCCCGCGTACCGGTGTCGTATAGGCGCAGGGTCACGACCAGCGATCTTACCTGTCGTGTTCGGTTGTCATGACCAACGCGGTGGCCATGGCGGCGATCCCCTCGCCGCGACCGGTCAAGCCGAGGCCGTCCGTGGTGGTCGCGGACACCGAAACAGGCGCGCCGAGAATGTCCGAGAGCACCTTCTGTGCCTCGTCGCGACGTGGCCCGATCTTCGGACGGTTGCCGATGACCTGCACCGCGGCGTTGCCGACGGCGAACTGGTTCTCTTCGAGCAGTCGGCGAACCTCGGCAAGCATTCGAGCGCCGCTCACGCCGTCCCATTCGGGCCTGCCGGTGCCGAAAACCGAACCGAGGTCACCGAGGCCCGCCGCAGAGAGCAACGCGTCACACAGCGCGTGGACGGCGACATCGCCGTCCGAATGGCCCGAGCACCCGTCTGCTTCCTCGAACAGCAACCCGGCCATCCAGCAAGGACGACCGACCTCGATGGGATGAACATCCGTGCCGAGACCGACGCGCATCTAATTTCCGTCCTGTGAATCCGCACTCAACGCTGTCTCCGAGCTCAGGAGCGCCCGTGCAAGGACCAGGTCGAGCGGAGTGGTGATCTTGAAGGCGAGGGCGTCGCCGGGAATCGTCTGCACCGAAACACCGAGACGCTCGACCAGAGCGGCGTCGTCGGTCGCGGCGACGTCACCGGCGTCGTACGCACTGCGCAGGACGTCGGTGGAGAATCCTTGGGGAGTTTGAACCGCACGCAACTCCGAACGCAGAGGCGTACCGGTGACTGCGCCGAGTACGTCGACCGACTTGATCGTGTCGGTAACCGGAAGTACCGGGATAACAGCGGAGCTGCCGGCTCGGAGAGTACCGACGACGCGCGCGATCAACGCCGGCGGTGTCAATGCCCGTGCGGCATCGTGCACGAGTACAAAATCTGCGTCGCCGGCAGCACTGAGGCCGGCTCGAACCGAATCGGTTCTTTCGGCACCACCACCGACGACGTCGACGTCCGCTGCACGACCGAGGTCGGCTACGACGGATTCGACCAGTTCAGGCGGCACAATGACAACAACGCGGTCGATCGCTCCGGATTTCCGGAGTCCATCGACCGCGCGTGCAAGCATGGTGCACCCACCGAGTTCGACAAATGCCTTGGGCAATTTCTCGCCCAATCGCACTCCCCGACCTGCGGCAGGTACCAGGGCTACTACTGCCACTGTCAGCTTTGTTGTGTTGCAGTCAGGACGCGGCCGCGAGGACCTCGTCGAGAATGGTCTCTGCCTTCTCGGTGTCAGTGCCCTCGGCGAGCGCGAGCTCTCCGACGAGAATCTGACGAGCCTTGGCGAGCATGCGCTTCTCACCAGCGGAAAGTCCGCGGTCCTGCTCACGACGCCACAGGTCACGAACAACTTCTGCAACCTTGTTCACGTCACCTGAGGCAAGCTTCTCGAGATTTGCCTTGTATCGACGAGACCAGTTGGTGGGCTCTTCGGTGTGCGGTGCTCGCAGAACCTGGAAAACCTTGTCGAGGCCTTCTTGGCCGACCACGTCACGAACTCCGACGTACTCTGCGTTGTCTGCAGGAACCCGTACTGTGAGATCGCCTTGAGCGACCTTCAGAACCAGGTACTCCTTCTGCTCACCCTTGATGGTGCGGGTTTCGATAGCTTCGATCAGCGCCGCACCGTGATGGGGGTATACGACGGTGTCTCCGACCTTGAAAATCATGTGTCCCGTGCCCCTTTCGATTCCACTAGTTTAACACGTGAAAGAACCGACCACTCATCAACTGTGCAGGTCAGGGGCATCCTTGCTCGAGCGTAGGGGTTGACAGGGCTTGTTGTACGTGCATTCAACTGGTCTGGAGCACCCCTGCGTAACGGACTGAAAGCCCACGCAGACAACCGTTGTGGCGACCCGACGGCCAGCCCGCGGGACCTTATCTACTACTCTGCCTAGTGGAGTGCGAACCTGACGCCGTGGAGGACAAATCGTGACTGCTATCCGTAAGCCGACTCGTCGAGTCGCTACCGCCATTGCACTGGCTGCAGGCGCAGCCATCGCGCTGTCCGCTTGCGGTTCCGGACAGGTGAGCCAGACCGCCGTCCAGCAGGCCGCCGTGAACGGCAACAGCGCCGACCTCGGTGAGATCGCACTGCGCAACGTGCACATCGCTTACCCCTCGTCCGAGGAGTACAGCATCGAGCCGGGCGGCAACGCCGTGCTCGCGTTCACCGTCGTGAACGACAGCGCCGAGACCACGGACAAGCTCGTCAGCATCACCACCGATTACGCAGCACGCGTCATCGCAGGTGAAGAGGTAGGTGGCTTGACGATCAAGCCGCAGACGTCGCTGCAGGCCGGTCAGTTGCCCGCAGGCGAAGGCGCCGCGACCGAGGCCGAGACCCAGATCAAGAACAACGAAGAGAACGACGACGCACCCGCTGCGCTCTCTCTCGTCGTTCTGCAGGACATCAAGGCAGGGGTTCGCCCCGGCTTGACCGTCCCGATCACCTTCAAGTTCGAGAAGGCCGGATCGGTCACCGTCGACGTACCTGTCGACGCCGGCCCGCAGCTCGAGCGCAACGAGTCGGACAAGTCACCCGACGTTGCAGAAGCTGGGCACTGAGCCTCGAATCACCAAGGCGCACAATGCGCCTCGCAGAACAGCTTCAAAATCACACTAGAGGCGGGGTCCATGTCGGACCCCGCCTCTAGTCTGTCCCGGTGGCCAAAGTGAAATCGAACTACCGCTGCTCCGAATGCCAGTCGGTAGTGCCCAAGTGGGTCGGTAGATGTCCGGACTGCGATTCGTGGGGCTCGATGACCGAGGTCGCCGTAGTGGCACCCGTCGCCAGTCGCGCCGGCGCCTCACTCGCCAAAGCAGGATCAAGCGCCGTGCTGCCTACGACGCCGGCCACGCCGCTGACACAGATCGACAGCACCTCGACGCAGGCCAAACCCACGGGGATCGGTGAGTTGGACCGCGTCCTCGGCGGTGGCGTCGTACCGGGTTCGGTGGTGCTGCTCGCGGGCGAGCCCGGCGTCGGAAAATCGACGCTACTTCTCGAGGTCGTCTACCGCTGGGCGATGCGCAGCGCGGATGATCGAGCGTTGTACGTCACGGGCGAGGAGTCCGCCGGTCAGGTTCGGCTTCGGGCAGATCGCACCAACTCTGTCCACGAACGGATGTATCTGGCGGCCGAATCCGATCTCGCGACCATCCTCGGCCACATCGAGCAGGTCAAACCGACACTGGTCATCGTCGACTCGGTGCAGACCATGCTTGCTGCCGACGTCGACGGGGTCGTCGGCGGCGTGACTCAGGTCAAGGCCGTCACCAGCGCCCTGACCTCCCTGGCAAAGGCCAGTGGAATCCCGGTGCTTCTGATCGGCCACGTCACCAAGGACGGCGCCGTCGCCGGTCCGCGCTCGCTCGAGCATCTCGTGGACGTGGTTCTGCACTTCGAAGGTGACAAGCACTCCACCCTGCGCATGGTCCGCGGCGTGAAGAACAGATTCGGTGCGGCCGACGAGGTCGGATGCTTCGAGCTGAGCGAGCAGGGCATCAACGAGATCAGCGATCCGTCCGGCCTGTTCCTGCATCACCGTGAAGAAGCTGTGGAAGGCACTGCCGTCACCGTGATGATGGACGGTAAGCGACCTCTACTCGGTGAAGTTCAGGCGCTCGTCGCCGCCACGCCGCTACCGACACCTCGCCGAGCCGTCAGCGGGCTCGACACCGCCCGTGTGGCCATGGTTCTGGCCGTGTTGGAACGCCGCGTCGGAGTGTCGATCTCGAAGGCCGACGTCTACGCCGCGACCGTCGGCGGTATGCGGATGACCGAGCCGGGTGCCGATCTGGCTCTCGCCATTGCGGTCGCTTCCGCCGTGAAAGCCAAACCCGTCCCCAAGGGGCTCGTCATCCTCGGCGAGGTCGGACTCGCCGGGGAGGTTCGACGGGTTGCCGGGGTGAACCGACGGCTGATCGAAGCTGCCCGACTGGGATTCACCAGCGCCATCGTGCCGGTCGATTCCGGCCCGAACATTCCCAGCATGCGCGTCAACGAAGTGGCGAATCTGGCCGAGGCACTGGCCTACGCCGGATTGATGGGCGGCAAACAAGCCCCGTCTCGCCCCAAGCTCACGCCGGTGAAGTGATCGTCGTTCGGCCGACTACCTCGTCAGACCGACGAGGTGCCGAACGGGGACGTCGGTTCGCCGTCCACGAACTCCTTGGTCTTGGCGAAGTGTTCCGAGGTGATGGTCAGAAACAGTCCGCGGGAGGTTCCCACCACCGTGTCCGGATCCGCTGTCGGACCTTCGACGATCACCGCTTCTGCACTGGTGTAGACCTTGCGGCGTACAACACCGTCGATGCGAGCCCGGAATTCGAGCACCGATCCCAACGGGATCGGCCGGGCGAAGTCGATCTCGAGGTGCCCGGTCACCACCGGCGAGCCGAGAGCCATACATGCCATACCTTGAGCCTCGTCGAATGCCGTCGACAGAATGCCGCCGTGAATGACACCTGGACCGCCCTGATACTTCTTGGCGACCTCCAGACGACCGGTCACTTCCAGTCCGTTACCAGCCCTGAAACTCATCGCCATTCCCGCAGGCTGGTCGTCGCCGCAGCCGAAGCATTTCGACCAGTGCTGAGGCAGCTTCTCGCCGGCGGCCGGAAAGAATTCGACCGGCTCCGGGACAGTCAGGTCATCAGGCAGGGTCCAGGTACTACTCATGGATAGGTAATCTAAACGGGGATCCGTCCGGCGCAGGCATCGGACCCGACCGAAGTGACATCGACCTCAGCAGGGAGTTTCTCAATGATCAGTGCGATGGCGGACACACAGTCGTCGTCGGCATTGCGAGAGACCATCGCCAGGTTGGCGCCGGGTACCGCTTTGCGAGACGGGCTCGAACGAATTCTGCGCGGCCGTACCGGCGCGCTGATCGTCCTCGGATACGACGAGGAAATGGAAGCGCTGTGTGACGGCGGATTCAACCTCGACGTGGAGTTCGCACCGACCCGATTGCGCGAGCTGTCGAAGATGGACGGCGCGGTTGTCCTCTCGACGGACGGCACACGCATCGTGCGTGCCAACGTCCAGCTGGTTCCCGATCACAAGATTCCCACCGTCGAATCCGGCACGAGGCACCGCGCTGCCGAGCGCACGGCAATTCAGACCGGCTATCCCGTGGTCTCGGTCAGTCAGTCGATGTCGATCGTCAGTGTGTACGTCGGCGGCATTCGGCACGTCATCGACGGCTCGGCCACCATACTTTCGCGCGCCAACCAGGCCGTCGCGACGCTCGAACGATACAAAGCGCGACTCGACGAAGTGACACGGCAACTGTCGGTCGTCGAGATCGAGGATTTCGTGACTCTGCGCGACGCGTTGACCGTCGTACAGCGCCTCGAAATGGTTCGCCGCGTGTCGATCGAAATCGAACAGGATGTCCTCGAACTCGGCACCGACGGTCGCCAGTTGGCACTGCAGCTCGAAGAACTGGTCGGCGACAACGACATTGCACGTCAACTCATCGTTCGGGACTATCTTGCCGGTCCCGAACCCATCGGCACCGCGGCGATGGACAACGTCCTCGTCGCACTCGATCGCGTCACCGACGCCGATCTACTCGATCTCACGACTCTTGCGCGTGTTCTCGGTTATCCGGGCACGATCGAAGCCCTCGACACTCCGATGACTCCTCGCGGATATCGCGTGCTGATGCGTGTACCTCGATTGCAGTTCCATCAGATCCACCGGTTGGTCGGATCCTTCGGCACTCTCCAGTCGCTGCTGGCCGCTACGGCTGCCGATCTGCAGTCGGTCGAGGGCATCGGCGGGCTGTGGGCCCGTCACATCCGTGAGGGACTTTCCCGGCTCGCGGAAACGTCGATCACCGGATCCTTCAACTAGCGGGCCTGTTCAGGCTTGCCCGCGCTCATGCGATGTTGAACGGCTCCGGGGAGCTTCGCAGTGCACCGAGCTGCCCGACAACCGTGTAAGCGCCTGCGCCCACCGGATTGCGCTCGGGGTTCTGCGCGGTCGCGCACTCGGGGGTCGACGTCGTGGCCGACCAGGCGACCTTGAACGCAGCTTGCTCGCCGGGCGCGAGATTGCGTACGTCGGCTGCGGGCTGTGGGTAGCAGTCGACGTTGGACCACAACCGGGTCTTGCCGTCGATGCTGTAGACGAGCACCTGCTGAAGGCCGCCCGCCAGATCTCGATCACAGGGTGCCGAACCGATGTTGGTGATGACGATCGTGAACGACGGCTCTTCGCCGGGAGCGAAGGTCGCCTTGTCTGCGGTGGCCTTGACTGCCAGCGACGAGTCGGCGCACTGACCGGCCGGGACCGGAGCCCCGGTGGTCGACGAAGAGGAAGAAGACGAAGACGATCCCGAAGCCTGCGTGCCCGAGCCACCTGATCCACCGGCAGCGCCGCCACCCGAGCCACCGCCACCGTCCGGCGCGTTGGAGCCGGAAGGGTTGGGGGTGAAGGAGACGTCCGTCGTCAGCGAGGAACTCGCAGCGGCCGAATCGGCCTCCGGGGTATCACTTCCACCGCCGAAGAGGGCGGACGCCGCCCAGATGATCAACGCCAGTGCAATGACGGCGGCACCAATGGCCAGCGCCCGGCGACGCCAGTAGATCTCGGGGGGCAGTGGTCCATTAGGTTCCAACACGGACTCAACGGTAGTTGGCGCAGGGTCCACTAACCGTCAGCTGAGGCGGCGTGTCGGTACCCATTGTCTGCTGCCAGGTACCACTGCCCCGGAAGATCTAACCCTCGACGGTCTCGACGCTCTCGCCGATGTCGCCGACCGCGCCCTGAACTCGCATGTGACCGTCGGACAACGTGTACGTGACGCCGACGATCGCGCACGCACCCTTGTCCACCTTGTCGGCGATGATCCGCGACCTCTGCATGATCAGCGAGCCGGTCTCCACGACGTGACGGCCTTCGAGTTCGTCCACGGTGGACAAGCCCTCGTTGCGGCCCATCAGGATGGACGGAGCAACACGCTCGACCACACTGCGGATGAATCCGTCGGGAACTGCGCCCTCGTCCAGGGCGTCGAGCGTTGCCTTCACGGCACCGCAACCGTCGTGCCCGAGGACGACGATGAGCGGCACGTTGAGCACGTGAACCGCGTACTCGATGGAACCGAGCACCGAATCGTCGAGCACGTGACCTGCAGTGCGCACGACGAACATGTCGCCGAGACCCTGGTCGAAGATGATCTCGGCGGCTACGCGCGAATCACCGCAACCGAACAGCACCGCTGTGGGGTGCTGCCCATCGACGAGTTTCGCGCGGTCCGCGATTCCCTGGCTGGGGTGAATGGACGCGTCGTTGACAAATCGCTCGTTGCCTTCGCGAAGGGACTTCCAAGCGGAAATGGGGCTTGATCGTGGCATTCACTCATTGTGCACCCGCCGCATTTCGGGCTCTCGCCGGGAAGGTTGCGTGGACGCAAACGAAAGTTCCGCGTCGACATTCGCGCCCGGTGATGAAGTGGCCGGAATGGAACTTACTTCAGAGTCAGTTTCCTGATACCGTCTCCGAACGTGACCTGGAGCACTTCGAGCTCCCGAGTGTGATCGAAGAAACCCGACCAGAACGATTCGGCCGGAGAGGGGGATGACGTGAGCACCGAAGCTACGACGACCGGGAATGGAACAACCGGGGAAACAACTGCTGTCTCCCCCGCCAAGACGAACATGTTCTCGAACCTGCTCTCCGAGATCGGACTGCTCTTCACCTTCACCGTTCGCGTGTGCGTTGCGGGGTTCACATCTCTTCGACACAAGCGTCTCGCCTGGCGTGAGGCGCTCGACCAGATGTGGTTTCTCGCCCACGTCACCTCGGTCGCGTCCGCTCTGGTGATGATTCCCCTCGGTGTCGGGGTAGCACTGCAGATCGGTGCGCTCGCAGATCAAATCGGTGCGGGTGCGTACAGCGGTGCCGTCGTCGCGTTCCTCATCATCGGACAGGCCGGCCCCCTGGTGTGCGCCCTGATCATCGCCGGTGTCGGCGGTTCCGCAATCTGCGCAGATTTTGGAGCGCGAACGATACGCGAGGAAATCGATGCACTCGAAGTGCTCGGTCTACCCGTGCTCGAACGCCTGGTCGTACCCCGGATGATCGCCATTGCCGTCGTCTGCCTCCTACTGAACTCGATAGTTCTCGTAATCGGTTTGGGCGCAAGCCTCTTCGTTCACGTCCTGATACTCGACGGCAACGCACAGAGTTTCCTGCGCAATCTCGTTCAATTCAGTCAACCCAGCGACTTCGTCGTCTCCGGCATCAAAGCCGTTGCCTTTGCTCTCATCTCGGGAATCGTGGCCTGCTACAAGGGCCTGACCGTCAAGCGCGGAGCTCAAGGCGTCGGCGACGCAGTCAACGAGACCGTCGTGCTCTCGTTTGTCCTCGTGTTTGTCGCCAACCTCGCAATTACTCAGTTCTACCCACTGTTCGTCTCGATGAAAGGTGCCTATTGATGCACCTGCCCATCGCAATTCGTGCCAAGAGGGTCAGTTCGCGGACCGTCGACGGCCTGAGTCGGCTCGGCGATCAGTTCACGTTCCACGCGCGTGTCATCACCTCGATTCCGGCAACCCTCAAGCGCTATTGGCGTGAAGTCGCCCGTCTCGTCGCCCAGGTGGCATTCGGTTCGGGCACCCTGCTCGCCGGAGGCGGCAGCGTCGTCGTGATCTTCGCGATCTCGTTCTTCGCCGGTTCCCAGATCGGACTCGAGGGCTACCGCGGACTCAACCTCGTCGGCCTCGCACCGCTGTCCGGCGTGATGTCCGCCATCGCGAATACTCGCGAGGTGGCACCACTCGTTGCCGCAATCACCCTGGCAGCCAAGGTCGGAACCGGATTCACCGCGCAGCTCGGAGCGATGCGGATCTCCGAGGAAATCGACGCGCTCGAAGTCATGGCGATTCCCTCGCTGCGGTACCTGGTCACCACCCGAATGATCGCGGCGCTCATCGCGGTGGTCCCGCTGTACCTGGTCGGCCTGTTTGCTTCGTACATGGCAACGGCGCTTGCGGTGATCCGGGTCAAAGGCCAGTCGGAGGGAACGTACGGCTACTACTTCAGTCTTTTCCTCTCTCCCAACGACATCTGGTTGTCCTTGATAAAAGTCATGGTGTTCGCGGTCGTCGTGACCCTCGTGCACTGCTACTACGGTTACACCGCGACGGGTGGACCCGAAGGCGTCGGACGAGCCGCCGGACGAGCGTTGCGCACCAGCATCGTCTTCCTTGCGTTCACCGACGTCGCGATGACCATTGCGCTGTGGGGACTCAAACCTCACGTACCCGGGCTGACCGGATGATCGTCACGAATTCCAGCCGAATCACCCTGGCACTGCGGGGTTTACTCGCCGTGGTCATCCTGATCCTCGCCTACGTCTTCTTGTTCAGCAGAGGTACGGACTCCACCGGTTCCACACCGCAGGTCAGTGCTGTCGTCCCCGCCAGTGCCGGTGCGCTGCGAGTCGGATCCTCGGTACAGTACCGCGGCGTCGTCGTCGGCGCTGTGGCCGAGATCGAGCCGGGCACCACCGCTTCGACTGTCTCACTCGCGATCGACGAGGGAGCGTTCGAGGACATACCGTCGACAAGTCAGGTGCGACTGATGCCCCGCAACATCTTCGGCGACTTCTTCGTAGACCTGATTCAACCTGACGGACTCTCGCGTGGTCCTGCTCTCGTGCCGGGTACCGAGTTGGTATCCGATCAGTCCGAAGTCGCGGTCCAGCTCTACCAATCGATCTCACGGATCTACTCGCTCGTTTCTTCCCTCGACCCAGCCGACATCAACGTCGCACTCACGGCAGTCTCGGACGCGTTGAGCGGCAAGGGAAACCAGATCGGCGAATCGCTCGATTCAGTCCACCAAGCGTTGGTCGGTGCGCAGCCCGTCATCGACGGACTCGGTGACGACCTCGACGACATAGCCACCCTCGCCGACAGTCTCTCGACGAGTGCGCCGGACATGCTCGCCGCATTCGAGAACTCCATCACCACATCCAAGACCGTCGTCGAGAAATCCGACGGGTTGGCGGGGCTTCTGCGTGCCGGCACCAGCACGGGAGCTGCTGCCACGAGTCTGATCGGTGACAATCGCGACCGCATGATCACCTTGGTCGACGACGCCGATTCCCTGACCGGCGCAATCACTTCGCGGCCGGACCACATCACGACCTTCTACAACGGCCTGCGCAATCTCACGATCAAGCTCCCGCCCGCGTTGGCGCATGGTCCGTGGCTCAGCACCGATCTACGGCTGTCCGTCACAGATCTGTATCCGTACGGAAAGACCGACTGCCCACAGTACGACGGAACCCGCGGACCCAACTGTCCTGCCGCCGCGACCGCGTTCGGCGGAACCGTCGGCCCGGTCGGCAGCCCTGCCGAACAGTCCCTGATCTCGGCTCTCACCCAGGGCGGTACAGCTTTGGACACTCTCGTGGCGGGGCCGGTATTTCGCGGCACGACGGTGATGGGCGGATGAGCGTGAAGAAATCTCTGATCAGGTTCGGACTGTTTGTTGCACTGTCGATTCTCGCCACCGTGGTTGTGGTGAGCACTCTGATCAACCCAGTCTCCGGGTCTAGTTCGCAGTACCGGGCCGTCTTCGTCAATGCCTCCGGCCTGGTCACCGGCAGCGATGTTCAGATCGCCGGGGTGCGAGTAGGGCGCGTCGACAGCGTCGAGTTGGTGAACAACCAAGCCGTCGTCGGCTTCGAACTCGAATCTGCACAACGTATTCCGTCCGACGGTCGCGCTGTGGTGAGGTACGCAGACCTGTTGGGAGCGCGAACAATTTCGATCGAACCCGGACAGGCCGAACGCGCAACAGGCAACTACCTCTCCCCCGGGGCCACAATTCCCGTGGAACAGACTCAGCCGGCGATCGACCTCACCGACATCCTCGGCGGATTCCGTCCCCTTTTCGACGCACTTGACCCCGCAGAAGTCAACGAGCTTGCCGCACAGGTCGTCCAGGTATTCCAAGGACAAGGTTCCACCATCGAAAGCCTGCTGGAGCGCACTGTTGCCGTCACCGAGAACTTGACGTCCCGGGACGCGATCTTGGACCAACTACTGAACAACCTCGACCGGGTCCTTACCGTGACCACGACGAATCGACCCAACTTCGTCGAGATGATCAACACGCTCGACGCACTGGTCGGCGGTTTGGCACAGGACCGCCAACAGATCTCGGCCGCAGTGGATTCCGCAGGCGCCCTGACTTCTTCACTTCAGGACTTGGTGACGCGCGTGGAACCGGACTTGGCTGGCGCGCTGACTTCGATCGATCAGTCGGCCAGCGTCGTCGTCGACAACCGTGAGTCGCTGGCGACCGGTATCACCGCTTTCGATCAACTGTTCACCCAGTTGGGGATCGCGATGAGCTACGGAAGCTGGGCGAACATCTACATCTGCAACTTCCGGCTCAGCGCGCTGGACCAATCGGTGACCCTCGGCGGCCCCGAGCGTTCGGCGGTGTGCCGATGAACTGGCTCACCGTCAAGAACCCGGTCCGCAACGGAATCATCTGCATCCTCGTCGGAGTCGGTGTGGTTCTGGCCGCACTCGTTGTCCCTCAACTGATCTTGACGGTCAAGACCAACGAGTACCACGCTGTCTTTGCCAACGCCACCGGGTTGACGCAGGACGATCCGGTCAACGTCGCGGGAGTCCCGAGCGGGGTGGTCACCTCGTTGGCGGTCAGCGGCAACTCGGTTGAAGTCACCTTCCGACTCGACGACGGCGTCACTCTCGGCGAAGACTCCCGTGCGGACATCAAGATCTCGACTCTGCTCGGCCGACGCTCGCTCGACGTCACTCCGAACGGATCGCGCTCGTTACCCGCAGGTTCGACCATCCCCATCGAGAACACGAGCGTTCCGTTCACTCTCGACGATCTCGGTCGAGGAGCACAATCCACGTCGGAAAACCTTGATCTGCAACAACTGCGAAACATGCTGACCGTGGTGTCCGACAACTCACCGGACGATCCCGAACTCATTCGCCGCTCACTCGAGGGAATCGACGCACTCTCCGGAGTAGTCAACGACAACGACGTTGCGCTCCGTTCCCTTCTCACCGGAGCGCAGCAGACGACCGCAACACTGATCGAGCAGAAGGACACTCTGGAAACCCTTCTGGGGAATGCGGATCTGGTGATGTCCACGATCGCCGACCGGCGAGATGTGCTGAATGCGCTTGTACAAGACCTGAATCAGTTGAGCACCACACTTGCCCAGTTCCTGGGCGACAACCAGGCTTTGGTCGACTCGGTCATGGGAGACATCCACGTGGTGACGGGAGTTCTGTCCGAGAACGAACAATCACTGACCACACTGCTCGACAACTTCGCCCCCAGCGTCCGCTACGTCACCAACGCAACCGGTAACGGCAACTGGCTCGACCTCAACTCACCCTCCACCCTCATCCCGGACAACTGGTTGTGCGTCGTCGGGCTCGTTCAGGGGTGTCGATGACCACGACCGTCAAGAAACTCGCCGTGCTGGCAGCGATAGTGATCTGCGCGATCGGTGCCGTCCTGGTCGTCACGCGTGACGAACACAGACTCACTCTCACCGCCGAATTCACCTCGACCGACGCTATCTTCACCGGGAACACAGTGACGATTCTGGGAGTTCCCAGCGGGAGGGTCGAGAGCGTCACGCCGGAAGGGTCCCGGGTACGAGTGGCGCTGAGCCTGCCATCCGGAACACGTATACCCGCCGACGCGCAGGCCTGGGTCCTGTCTCCCTCGGTCATCAGTGACCGCACGATCGAACTCGGCCCCGGCTACGAGGACGGTGAGTTCCTCACCGACGGCGCGGTGATCCCTCTCGAACGCACTCACTCCCCCCTGACGTGGGACCAACTCACCGCATCGGTGAACGAATTGACGGTGGCGCTCAGCCCTGGCGCCGACGGCGGCGGGATCGGTGACCTCATCGGAGAAGGCGCCCACGCGTTGGACGGCAACGGGCAAGCATTCAACGATGCCGTTCGGTCCATCTCACAGGCCAGTTCGGTACTGGCGGGTGCAAGTCCCGACATCTCCGAACTGGTGAAGAACCTGAACACCCTCGTGCAGTTGATCGCGGACAACCAGACCAAGGTCGACTCTCTGTCGAACTCGGTGACAGTCACCGCCCGCACGTTCAGCGCCCAGCGAGAAGACATCAGCGGGGCGCTCGATTCCCTGACCACGTTGCTCGGACAGGTCTCAGCGCTACTCGCCGAACACGGCGAGGCGGTCACCGCCGATCTGGGTACGCTCGCGCAGTTGGCCGGTGCAGTCGCGACCAAACAGGATCAACTGCGCGAGATCATCGAAACGGCACCAACGGGATTCGAGAACGTCGCCAACCTCGTCACCGAAGAAGGCCGAGCCAGGGCGCGATTGAACGTCGCCACCGATCTCTCACAGTTCGACACGACGCGAGAACTGTGCGAGAAGATGCCGATTCCGCTGTGCACCGGGCCGGGAATCGTCAATCCCATCGAATTTCCTTCGGCAGGCAGCTCCGACCTGGCACGCATCCTCGGTGGGGGCAACTGATGGCGTCGAACAAGTCCGTGGTGAGCGTTGTCGTGGCACTTGTCATCGCGGCGCCATTGACCGGCTGCAGTCTCAACTTCCAGCACCTCCCCCTCGGACGCGGTCTGCCAGGAGAGTCGTACCCGCTGAACATGGAATTCGTCGACGCGTCGTTACTTCCCGTCGGCGGCGAGGTGCGGATCGGGCAGGCTGTCGTCGGCAGAGTCACGTCGATGAGCGCGCAAACCTTTGCAGCCGTGGTACATACCGAAATCGCGTCGGACATCGAACTACCTGTCGGCACCCGCGCTCGGATCGAGCTGTCGACCCCGATCGGCGATGCGTTCGTCAACCTCGAAGTTCCGGTCGATCCAGCGGGCCCCATTCTCGAACCAGGTTCCACCATCGAGCGATCGGAGACCGTGCGCGGACCCGATGTCGCACAACTGCTCGGCGCCGTCGGAACTCTGTTGAACGGCAGTGGGTTGGCGCAGGTCAAGAACATCGTCAGTGAGGCTGATCAGATTCTCGACGGCAGGGAGGAGACGATCCGCGATCTGCTTGCACGCCTTGACACTTTTCTCGGAACACTTGACGACCGAAAGGAATCGATCAATTCGGCACTGGATTCACTGAACCGGCTCAGCGCTCTGATCGGTGACGAGAGCACCACGATCGACGAAGACTTGCGCACACTCACACCCGCATTGGGCGTGATCGCCGACCAACGACAACCGCTCCTCGATCTACTCGACGAAACCGATCGGCTCAGTACCGCAACCAATTCCGTACTCGACCAGTCGTCCGACCAGATTTCCGAGATCACCGGACGACTGTCACCCATCCTCGACCAGTTCTCGGCAATGGGCCCGACACTGGGTGAGACGATGGCCAACCTGGACAACGCAAGAGTGCTCCTCGAGCGTGCCAGCCCAGGCGATTACGTGAACATCGACCTCGACGTCGATGTCGAGGGCACCGTGACCGGAGTGCTCAACAAGATAATCCCGGGCGCCGCACCGCCACTGCCACCTCTGCCCGCCTCCGATCGGGAACTGCCGATCACGACACCCCTGCAAGGAGGAACGCGATGAAGAACCGAACCGTCTATTTCGAGATCGCCGCCTTTCTCCTCATCGCGGTGGTCAGCACGACGTACGTACTCCGGCAAGTCGGTGCCGGAGATCCGTTCACCGGAACCTTCTCGGTCATCGTCGAATTGGAGAACGCGGCCGGAATCGCTCCCGGTTCGGAAGTGGCCTATCGCGGAGTCACCGTCGGCGACGTCGAGTCGGTGGAGGTGGACTCTGCCCAGGACCTCGTCGTGATGACGTTGAGCATCGCCGCCGACAAACAGATCCCCAACGATTCGCATGTGGCCATCAGCCAGGACACCGCCGTTCCGGTATTGAAAGTTCAGTTGTCCTCGCAGACCGACGGCGGCCCGTATCTGGTTGAAGGTTCCGTTGTTCCGACTGAGCGCACTTCGATCCCGGTCGCGTTGGGAACCGTGATTGCGAATTTCAACGCTGCTGCCGACACCGTCGATCCGGCAGACCTGCGAACCCTCTCGCACGAACTCGGCGAGGGATTGAACGGATTGGGTCCGGATCTGCAGGCGCTCGTCGACAACTTCGACATGCTCGCGCGCACTGTCCAATCCGATCAACCGCGTGTCAACACACTCGTCGAGAACTCGCGCTCACTGTTCACTGCGAACGAGGAAAATGTTGACGCTCTTCCCGAAGTTGCACTCACACTTCGCCAATTGACAGATCAGGTACGAAACTCCGATCCGCAACTGCGCACACTCCTCGATCGAAGCCCGAGTGTTCTCGACAATCAGATACTGCCTCTCATCGAACAGAGTCGTGAGCCGTTCAGTCTGCTGTTGGCCAATTCTCTCGTCTCCACTCAGATCGTCACTGCACGGATGCCCGCCGTCGATGCCTTGTTGGTGGTGGTGCCCAAAGGATTCGAGAAGTTCGGAAGTATCGTCAAAGACGGACGGGCACAGCTTGATCTGATCACAGCACTCGGCCCGGTCTGTATCTACGACACGCCCCGGCGATCGGTACAGGACACCTCACCGACCACGCTCGACAAGAACCAACACTGCGCGGACCAGTCGGGCCGGATCCAGAATCGCGGATCGCAGAACGTCCCCACCGGAACTGGAACGATCGACGGGGTTGCTGAATACGATCCTGCCCTCGGAACGGTCGCAGCCGGTGACGGAACGTCGATTCGTCTGGGCCTCAACGGTGGTCAGAACACCGTTCTCGGTGACAACTCGTTTGCCGCACTACTAGTACAAGGAACGCAATGACCGAGACAACCGAACCCCAGACGCCCACAATCGTCGACAAGCCCAAGCGGCTTCGCAAGCAGACCGTAGCGATCGTTGCCGGCGCCCTGGTCGTGGTCGCGGCGCTCGGATGGGGCGCATTCGCGACCTGGCAGAAATCGGTCGACGAAAACGCGCGTATCAGCGCCCTGGACAGCGGACGGCAATTCGCCACTGATCTTGCGACGTACAACTTCCGGAACCTCGATCAGAATCTTTCCGTGGTCCGTGACAATTCTGTCGGCGAATTCGCCGGTCAGTACGCCCAGGTGGCAGCCAACTTGCAGAACATGATCGTGCAGTATCAGGCGACCTCGTCCGCTCAGATCATTTCAGCCGGGTTGGCGAGCAGTGATCGCGACAACGCCGAGGTGCTCGTGTTCCTCGATCAGACGATCACGAACACCAACTCCCCCGATCCGAGAATCGACCGCAACCGGATGCAACTTTCGCTGGTCCGCGAGGACGGCGAGTGGAAACTGAGCAACGTGCAGTTGTTGTGACCCGGCGGTCGGGCGTCAAAGACAGCCGTGTCGGCGACTGCCGATAAAGTGGCCCCCACAAGTCGACGTCTCCTTCGTCGACCGGGAGCGCAGGTTCGAGGAGTGTGTCGGTAGCAGTGGCAGTGGAATCTTCGGTGCTGCTGAAGTGGTACTCCGAGACGGCTCGCGACCTGCCGTGGCGACGCGAGGGCGTCAGTGCCTGGCAGATCCTGATGAGCGAGATCATGCTCCAGCAGACGCCGGTGGTGCGCGTTGCGCCAATCTGGGAAGAGTGGGTCGAGCGCTGGCCGGTACCGTCGGCGATGGCAGCGTCGAGCCAGGCAGAAGTGCTTCGCGCGTGGGGCAAACTCGGTTATCCACGCCGCGCGCTGCGGTTACACGAATGCGCGGGCGTCCTGGCTGCCGAGCACGGTGACGTGCTCCCGGAAGACGTCGACACTCTGCTCTCCCTACCGGGAATCGGTTCGTACACCGCCCGCGCCGTGGCGTGCTTCGCCTACGGACAGCGAGTGCCTGTGGTGGACACCAACGTACGACGCGTAGTTGCGCGAGCCGTCCACGGCAATGCGGAACCCGGGAACCCGTCCAACACGCGAGACCTCGCCGACGTCGCGGCGCTGCTGCCGAGGACGCGTGCGCGCGCCGCCACCTACAGCGCAGCTCTCATGGAACTCGGTGCACTGATCTGCACGGCGCGGAACCCGAACTGCGAGAACTGCCCTTTGCCGAACTGCGCGTGGGTCGCTTCTGGCAAACCGGCACACACCGGACCACCCAAGAAGGTGCAGAAGTTCGCGGGCACAGATCGCCAGGTTCGTGGAAAATTGATGGCCGTTCTTCGCGAGAGTCACCGTCCGGTCGAGCGCGCGCAACTCGACATCGTCTGGCCGGCCGATCCGGGTCAGCGTGACCGTGCGTTGCATTCACTGCTGGTCGACGGACTGGTCGAGCAGACCGACGACGGCCTGTTTGCGCTGGCCGGAGAGGGTACGGCTTAGCCGACTCGCAGCGGGGTGCATTCTTCGGCTGTGGGTTCGTCGGTCTGGAGCGGTGCGACTTCCGGATCAGAACGCCGAAGTACAGCAGGAACGGCAGGCACCACTGGATCGCAAGGCGCAAGTGTCGGAATCTGTAGGGCAGCGCCGGGCGGGGGCCCGCTGGTGGAGGTCGCCGACTCGGCGCCGATGTTCGGGCTATCCGTGGACACCGCGCGCGACCCGTCTGGGGACAGCGCGATCAGCAACCCCGTCAACATGAGTAGAAGCGGCAGTACTATTGCCGCCGCCCACCGGACCCTGTTGACGGGCCGGACAGCCATGCCGTCACCGGACCGAACTTCGCTTCCGCGATCGGCCGCTACCAGCGCAGCCCCTATCGCCAGTTGGGTCCGCTCGCCGAGAAACAGGAAGCCGAGACCTGCCAGTTCAGCGGCTTCCGCGGACGGCTGCCGAGAGTCTTCCTTCACGAGCATCGCGACGAGCATCTTGGGCACAGGGTCTCGTTCGGCGACGAGGAGGTCCAATGTCGCAGCAAATGTCGAGCTGTCCGCAAGCAACTCGGCCGTGTCGTAACGATGCGCCGAGTCCACGACGCCTGCTCTCGGGTCGACGGCCGCGATCACGGTCTCACTGCCGTCCGGCCAGAACGCGAGAATCGGCGAAACACCAATGAGAGCGTCGACCGTCCGCAGGTAGGCAAGCCGTGCGTCGAGACCGTTGACCAACTCGATGTTCTCGAAAGGACTGGAGGACAACGAATCCGAGACAAGTTCGCGCACGTCCGCACGCTCGCACATCACTCCGACGACGGTGGGGCACAGATTCGAGCGCAGGGCTCGACCGGTGGCGACCTCGGCCGCGGAGGCGAGTGCGCGCGCCGACGCTTGCGGAGAGGGAACAGTCCCGTCTGCACCCCAGGGGTGACGGAACTCGTCGATCGAGCCAAGAAGGGGTGTGTCCGCATCTACGAGAGCTGTTGAAATTGACTGATTTTCGAATACAACGCCCAGGCTTTCACGCACTGGATCCTCCATTGACTGCTACTGACTGTTACGAGTGTTGCCATTCCTGCGAAGCAGTATCAGAACGTCAGGCCACCGACCGCCATTGCACCTGGTTCCAGCACCACATCCACCGGCGCTCGGCCGTCGACCGTGACGCGATACGTCCCCGGTAGCAGTCCGACAAACGAGAAGTGACCCTCGAACGGTTTCACCGTCCGCGCTGTCGCGTGCCCGCATTGATCGACGCCGTCGATCACCACCGCCTCCGAGATGCCCGATGTCACCAGACCTGAGATTCGTCCATCTGCCGAGACAGCAGCCCACTGGCTTCTCTGACCACCAACAGAAATCCCGTACGGATCACACACTCCCGGGGTGGTCGCCACCCGCACCGTGACATCGCCCGACCGCACGCGAACCGCCCCCCGATCTGCGGTGACCAGTGCAGCGATCGGTAGACCGTCGGCGTCTTCCCGCTTTCCCGCAGTCATCGTCGCCGTTCGGGTGAAGTACCGGTCCGCTTCCAGATTGCCTATCAGGCAATGTAATCCGACCTCGTCGACACCCGAGCCGTCTCCGCAGTAATCAGGCACGGACGGCAGAACGAAACCTCGAGGCACCGGAAGTTGCACGACCACGTCGGAGAGCGGGTTGCCCCGGACACCGATGTCGATGACATACGTCACCGGATCACCCTCTCGGACAATGCCGTTGGACGGTCCCGAATCGAGCCCTGGACCGTCAGCGGGATCGAAGGGCGGTGCACCGTCAATCGCCGTCAGCTCGACGGTGAAGGGAGGCACGAACTCTCCCTCGGCCGCCAATCGAACATCCGACTGCATCGGCAGCAAGCCGAGCGCAGCAGCGCCGACCACCAGAGCCCCGGTCACGACAACTATGCCGATACCTCGCACTCCTCGGCGCCACGCTCTCGGCCGGAGTCCGACGACAACGGCCTTCGACCGCACCTCTGACAGACGAGTTCTCACGACGCTCCTTCGATGTCTGACTCTCTCGGGCCTCCGACAGGCGCTCGCGGCCACATTTGGCGAATCCCGAGCTACGTTCAATAGAAGTCGCTCGAGGGACTCGAAAGCCAATGGTGACGGCGTGATTGTGTGGGTGAACTTCTCTCAGCCGGGGTGAATTCCCGGGTGAATTGCCCGGGATGGCACGCTCTGGATTCGCACCAGCTACGCTCCTCCCTGTAGATAGATGGATCGAGACAATCCGCCCAAACTCTTCAATCATTGCGGGGCGCGAAAGCAGAAAGGGTCCGCGCTGATGTTCGGGATGGACGGCCACGACTGGGCAGCTATTCCCGAAAGGCGCACCCTCGCGACGTCGATTCCCCGGCAAGCGCTCTTCGACAAACTTGACCGACGTGCCGCGCTGACCATCGTCCGTGCACCGAACGGCCACGGGAAATCGTCATTGATCGCATCGTGGCTGCGCGCCCATTTGGCATCCGAACGAATACTCGTCTGGGTCTCGGCCCCACGGCCCTCGTCGACACTCGAAGATTTCTGGGCCGTTGTCCTCGATCGAATCCACGCTGCCGGAATCGCACTGCCCGACGTCGACGATCTCGCCGATCCTTTCACCGCTGTCGCCAAATCCCTGAACGCCCTCAGCCGCCCCGTGCTGCTCGTGCTGATCAGGCCGGATCTGATATCGGAACCAGAGTTGGACGATCAGTTGATCGAACTCCTCACCCTCTGCCACAACCTGGACCTCGTGGTCACACTCTCGGGCTTCGGCATGTTCTCCGAGCCGTACCTGCTCGACACCGACCACGAGGTGATAAGCGCGAGTGAGCTGTTGTTCACGAGAGCCGATACCGCCCATTTGCTCGCACAAGCTGACGTACACACGACTGACGGTGATGCCGAACAAATCACATCCCTGACAGGTGGGCTGCCAGCGCTGGTTCGTGTCGCCGTTCCCGCCGTCCAGACATCGGGTAGCCGCAACCGCGAGCAGATGATCAGGAATAACACCGCGCAGGCGGTCGACGACTACGTGAACAAATCCGTTCTCATGACCGCTGATCATGTGAAACAACTCGAGTTCCTGCTCGCGACGGCCTTTGCGCGATCGATCACCGTCGACATCGCCGCCATGCTGTTCGAGTCCCAACACCCTGAGGATGGCGAGACTGTTCATCAGATTCGCGTGCGCCTGGCGATACTGGAGACAGCCGGGTTGTTGTCACGGGTCGAGACCGAAGCCGAAGAAACCTGGGAGCTGCCTCCCGCCATTCGTCGATCGATACTCGCGCACCAAAAGCGCGCTGGAGTCGATCCGGCGCAACGTCTTTCGTTCCTCGCACACAACCGACTCGACCACGGTCATCACGCGTCGGCGCTGGACTACGCGGTCGAGGCACAGAACTGGACCCTGGCAGTAGACATCGTCGAGCAACACTGGGTGACGATGATCGTCCACAATCTGGACTCGGTTCGCTCTGCTCTCCAACGGATTCCGGCGGAAGCTGCGGACAAACACTCTGCCGTGGAGGCGGGGCGCGCACTGTTCACGATGCATCCGAGCGAGCGCTCGACGGTAGTCGACTTGCTACCCGAATCGCCGGCAGAACTGTGGGCTCTCGGCGCTGAATCCGGCGCGAAGGACGCCTTGAGCATTGCCTGCGTTCAATCGATCATGCTCAGGATGGCAGGCGAATACGGGCTCGCAGCAGAAACCACCAGGCGCCTGTCTCATCTCAGTCGCAGTGCGCTGGAGAACAACCCGGAAGCGGTCAGCGCACAGCTCCCTCTCATGCGACTTCAATGGGCGATCAATTTTCAATTGAGCGGCAGGTTCACAGAATCCACGATCAAGGCTCGAATGGCGTACCACGGCGCCCTGTCTCATGGAGTCGACTTCATCGCTCGTAACTCTGCGGGAAGTGCCGCCCTGAATTGGGCGCTGGCTGGTGAGCCGCGGCAGGCCACACACTGGTCCGAACTCGAACAGAAGCATCCGGACCCCGGCGGTTGGCTCGAACCTGTGGTCAAGATCGCCGGCCTGACAGCGCGGGCGCTCACTGCTCTCGACACACTCGACTTCGACGACGCACGTCTCGCATTGACCGAACTCGGTCTTCCGTCCGACACCGAGGAACTGTGGGCATTCGTCGTCTATGCGCATTGCCAATTCGCCTTGACCTCCGGCGACCACACTGCGGCACTACTGTTGCTCCACAATGCGATCGAAGCACATTCCAAGCAGTACACGGCTACATCTTTCGCGCTTCCTCTGTTGCAATCCGCAGAGATCGATCTCTTGCTCGCTCTCGGACAGGGGAACAATGCCGTAGCACTGGCCAAGGAGATCATCGATCCTGCAGCCAACCCGTGGACGCTCACGTCGGTGGCGCGTTTACGTCAGCGGATCGGCCAGAACGAGGCCGCGGTGGCGCTGTGTCACCAGTTCGACTGGTCTGGCGTATCCTATCCGCGGGCACAGATGGAATCGCTTCTGGTGCAAGCGGTTGCCCACTCCGAGCTGGGTGAGCCACGCCTCGCCTCTCAGGAGTGGTCCAGAGCGTGCAGCATCGCGGATCAGACCGGACTTCTACGTTCGTTCGCGACCATCGCATCGTCGGACGTCGAGAAACTCGAATCGATGGCCGAAACGAAATCGCGTGCACTCGCCGAATTCTCGAAAAGGGCTCCTGCGGAATCTTTTCCGGAATTCGTACATATCGTGGAGCTGACCGAACGCGAACAGAAAGTCCTCTCACTCCTGGCGCTCGGCATGGGGTCGGCTGCGATGGCCGACAAACTGTACGTGTCCGTCAACACCGTCAAGACTCAACTGCGCACTCTCTACAAGAAGCTCGACGTACACAATCGAAACGAAGCGATCACGAGGGCACGCCAACTGCGCTTGCTGTAGTCCGGGGTCGGATCTGATTTCGGACTACATTCTGTAGGCATGAGCACCGATTCCTGCGTCTTCTGCAAGATCGTCGCGCTGACCGAGCCGGCGATTCTCGTTCACGAGAGCGAGACAACTCTCGCATTCCTCGATGCACGGCCGGTGAGTCGCGGACACACCCTGGTGGTCCCCAAGCGTCATGCAGAGAACCTCGATGCTCTCGAAAGTCACGAAGGCGCAGAGATGTTCCGCGTCGGCACGCTCATCGCCGGAGCTCTACGCCGCTGCGACATTGCCGCTGACGGAGTCAACTTTCTCGTCAACGACGGGCGTGCCGCGGGCCAAACCGTGTTCCACTCGCACCTGCACGTCGTCCCCCGCCATCGCGGCGACAAGGCGAAGTTCGCTGCTGGACTCCTCGCCAGGCGAGCCGTCGAGCTGGAGCAGGTGGGCGCGTCGATCCGAAGTCAGCTCACGGTCTGAAGGAATTCCGTCACCACTTCGCGATAGCGCTGCGGTTGATCGTCGTGGACCAGGTGGCCTGCATCGGCAATACATACGTACCGAGTTCCCGGCCTCTCGGCCATCTCGCGCATCTGTCCCTCAGGGGTGATGGTGAACTCTCCCTCGATCAGCAAGGTCGGCACCTCGATCGCCTTCCACTGATCCCAGAAATGCCTCGTGCCCCACTCCTCCGAGATGTCGCGGAAGGTCGACACGTCGCCGTGCAGGTACCACCCGTCGTCGCGGCGGTCGAAAGAGTCGAGAAAGTACTGGCCGGCGACGGGGCCGAAGAATTCCTTCATCGCCTCCTCGGAAGCAAACGGCTGCGGCCACGCCGAGATCATCTGCGCCCAGTCCGCAGCGGTGCGTCCACGAAAGTCCGGGGCCATGTCTTCGAGGACCAGCGCACAAACCTTTTCGGGATGCGCGGCGGCGAAGCACCACGCATGCAGAGCCCCCATCGAATGACCGATCACGATCATCGGCTCCTCGATGGACGCAACGGCCGATGTCAGGTCCTCGACGAATGCCTCGGTAGTCAGTGCCGCTGGCGCCGGCCTGCCGTGACCGGCAGCGTCAAAGGTGTAGACGTGGCCGAACTCGCGGATCCACGGCACCTGGCGTCGCCACGTTCGGGAGCTGCCCATGAGGCCGTGCAACAACAGAATCGGTTGTCCCGTTCCACCTTCGTCATGCAACACGAGTGTCACGGTACGCGGTGAAGGTGCGCGGGTAATGTCGCTTGCATGGCAGTCGTGAAGATCAATGCAATCGAGGTCCCCGAGGGCGCCGGCCCCGAACTGGAGAAGCGCTTCGCAGCACGCGCTCACGCAGTCGAGAACTCCCCGGGCTTTCTCGGATTCCAACTCCTCCGCCCCACCGCCGGTGAGAGCCGCTACTTCGTGGTGACTCAGTGGGAGTCCGAGCAGGCGTTCGCCGATTGGCGTGACGGCCCCGCCCGTGAAGCCCATTCCGGCGAGCGCGCGAAGCCCGTCGCTTCGGGTGCGTCGTTGCTCGAATTCGAAGTTGTCCTGGACGTCGCCGCAAAGAGCTGATCTCGAGCGATTGTGCCTGCCTTGGCGGGCACAATCGACGGTCATCTCGGCTTCACGCGTTGACACGGTGCGGGCTGTAGTGCAAAAGTTCGCATGTAAACGCGATGGTCCGACAGGAATCCGGTGAAAGCCCGGAGCGGTCGCGCCACTGTAATTCGAGGTGAAGTGCCTTTTTCGGCACGACTATTTCGACAGCCAGACACTTCGGCCATCGCATGGACCTAGGGGACGCGAAAATCCCAGGAGGCTTCGATGGCTCTCGCCTATTCTCCCGATACGTCGATCGATTCGACTCGTCTTGCTTTCCTCGCCGCTGCAGTAGTTCTGTTCGCGATGCTGGCTCTCTACCTGGTCGGATTCGACCAGGGCGCTATCTCTCGCACCGGCATGTACATGCATGAATTGATGCACGACGGTCGACACTTGATGGGCCTGCCGTGCCACTAGTCGACAATTTCACGAAGCTTCTCATTCGTGGTTTGTTGGCTGGTCTGATCGCAGGCATCCTTGCCGGCGGAGTTGCATTCGTGCTGGGTGAACCGCACGTCAACGCTGCCATTGCGATCGAAGAAGCCAACAGCGCCACCGGTGAGGTTTCCGGCGAAGCCGCTGGGCATTCGCACGGTGACGAAGAAGAACCACTGGTGAGCCGCGACGGGCAGCGCGCCGGGCTGTTCCTGGCCACAGCGCTTGCCGGACTGGCACTCGGGGCGATCTTCTCGGTCGTCGCCAATTACGCTCGACGACTCACCGGAATGTCCGGGCCGTTGTTGGCGATCACCATCGCCGTCGGTGGTTGGCTGGCTATCGAGGCCGTGCCCTTTTTCAAGTACCCGGCCAATCCGCCGGCCGTCGGAGATCCCGACACCATCAACCAGCGCACACTGCTGTGGCTGGCCGCCGTGATTCTCGGGCTGCTGTCCGTCACCGCGGCAGCAGCGGCGGCAAAGGCAGTTTCCGGGCACGAGTTCCTCAGCGTGCGCATCGCTGCTCCGGTGGCTGCGTTCCTGGTGATCGTCGCGATCGGTTACGTCTCGCTTCCCGGCATCAACGAGGTGGGCGAGGACTTCCCGGCAACTCTGCTGTGGGAGTTCCGACTTTCCTCGCTCGCTACGCAGGCGACGCTCTGGCTCGTACTCGGGTTGGCATTCGCCTTCCTTACCGAGCGCGCGACCAAGAACACCGAAGTAGCAAAGAAGTACGCCCTTCGCTGAACCTGCTGTGCGCCTTTATTAACCTCCCGCGGTTAATAAAGGCGCACAGCAGTTCTTTTTCAGCTCAGATGATGCACTTCCTGCAGTCCGTACACCGGCGTCGGGATGCCCTCGTAACGCGCCTTCAACTGCAACGCCAAGTACAGCGAGTAGTGGCGCGACTGGTGCAGATTGCCTCCGTGGAACCACAGCGCTTCCTGCTGCGTCGGCTTCCACATGTTGCGCTGCTCGCCTTCCCACGGTCCCGGATCCTTGGTGGTATTCGAGCCCAGGCCCCACACCTTGCCGACCTTGTCGGCGGTGTCCTGACCGATCAGATCCGCCACCCAGCCATTCATCGAGCCGTAGCCGGTCGCGTAGACCACCACGTCGGCAGGCAATTCCGTACCGTCTTCGAGGATCACGCTGTTCTCGGTCAGCTCACGAATGTTGCCGTGCGCGAGCTTGATGTCTCCATTGGCAACCAGTTCGGCAGCGCCGACATCGATGTAGTAGCCCGAGCCACGGCGTAGGTACTTCATGAACAGGCCCGAACCGTCGTCGCCCCAGTCGTGCTCGAAGCCCGCCTTCTCGAGGCGATCGTAGAAATCCTTGTCGCGCTCACGGATTGCGTCGTACACCGGGATCTGGAACTCGTGCATGATCCGGTACGGCAGCGAACCGAACGTGAGGTCCGCCTTGTGTGTCGTCATGCCGGCGGCCAGTGCTCGCTCCGAGTACAGATCGCCCAAGCCCAAATCCATCAGCGAATCCGACTTCACGATGTGCGTCGAGCTGCGCTGCACCATCGTGACGTCGATACCGTTCTCCCACAGTGCGCCGCAGATGTCGTGCGAGGAGTTGTTGGCCCCGATCACGACGACCTTCTTGCCCACGTACTGATCCGGGCCGGGGTGCTTGCTCGAGTGGTGCTGATCGCCGAGGAACTTGTCCTGCCCGGGGAACGTCGGAACGTTGGCCTTGCCGGACATACCCGTCGCCATCACCAACTGCTTGGGACGCAACGTCAACTTCTCGCCGTTGCGGTTGACCTCGACGGTCCATTCCTGGGTCTTCTCGTCGAACGACGCCGAGGTGCAGGTCGTGGAACTCCAGTACGGAACCTCCATGACCTTGGTGTACATCTCGAGCCAGTCGCCGATCTTGTCCTTGGGCGCGAACACCGGCCAGTTGTCGGGGAACGGCATGTAGGGCAGGTGGTCGTACCAAACCGGATCGTGCAGGCACAGGGACTTGTAGCGTCCGCGCCACTGATCGCCGGGTCGCTCGTGGCTGTCGATCACGATGGCCGGTACTCCGAGCTGACGCATCCGGGCGCCGAGCGCGATGCCGCCCTGGCCGCCGCCGACGATCACGACGTAAGGCTGTGTGGTGTAACCGAGTTCGCGGTCTTCGATCTCCTTCTGCTCGGCCCACGTGATGCGGTTCGGGTCTGCCCCATGCTTGGCGCCGCGCGGACGACGAGTGCCCTTGCCTTCTTCGTGTCCCTTCAACTCCTGCAGCGACGTCAGCAGGGTCCAACCTTCATCTCCCTTCAAACGAAGGTGCCCGTGCGCGCGACCGGTTGCAGTCTCGAACTCGATCCAGGCTGACGTAACGCCGTCGGCCTCGTCGGGTGTCTCGGTCGTCCGAAATCCCGAAGGATCGGTGTCGTCGAGTCGCGCGGAGAGCATGTCGGCGATCTGCTCGCGACCCTCGACGGTCTTGATGTTCCAGGTGAACGACACCAGGTCTCGCCAGAAGCTGTCGAGTGCGAATTTGCCTGCCACACGCTCGATGTCACGAGCCGCGAGGGCCGACTCGAAATCCGCCAGCCAGGCGTCGACGCGCTCCTGAGGTGTCACCGCCGTCAACTTCACCTCGGGGGTGACTGCGGAATCGATGGTTTGCGTCATCACTTCTCCTTGTTTGTGAATGTGACACACAGCACATCCCATAAGTGGCCCCGGTCACAAGCGTTGCAGTCTGTTGCAATCAGTGGACGCGGTGCCGGCGTCCGATACCGGTTACCCGCACCGAGGTGCGGGCAACCGACTCACCCCTCAGCAGGCTTGAATCTGCCGAGTCCCAGCGACTGAAATCCCACGACGTAGAACAGCGTCCACAACACGGCCCAATCCACGAAACCCAGTGCATTGCCGTGCAATCCGTCGACAACTGCCGGCTCGTGAAGAATGTACTCTGCCGCAAAGCGGTAATAGAACAAGAATGTGACCACCGCGAGCGCAAACGTGAGCAGCGCGCGGATCGCCAGGTTGACCCCGTCCGCAAAGCCCGTGGGCTTGTTACCGAAGGCGTTGGCCCAGAAGATCATCCAGAAAGCCCAGCACACCCCGAGCTGCGCCGGGAATTGATGGATCACACCGCCCAACTCGGCAACGGCATCGCTTCCCACCAGCGTCTTCACGACCGGAAGTGGCACGAAGTACAAGCCGGTTCCGACGGCGAAGTTACCGATCGTGGCTGCGAGCGCCGTCTTACCCCCGCCGCCGAACAGTCGCCACGGCCAGTTGTCGAGCGTCTGGCCAGTCAGGATCACGACCACCACGACGCAGTAGAACCACCCGAGCACGGTGTCGACGGTCATCAACGGATCCGTGGCGGACAGCGACACGGACGGCAGACCGAACACGAAGTACAGCGCCAGCGTCGGGACGGCGACAAACGCGATCTCACACAAACCCACCAACGGCTGCTTCATCCCCAGGGAAGTCCACGGCCAATGCTGCCAGTTCAGGACCACCATCACCCAGGTCCCGAAGCCGAAGAGCACGAACAGCGCACCCGCGAAATATCCGAGGCCGCCCTCACGATCGGCCGCGAAATCCGGGTACAAACTCCCCAAGCCGTTTGCCAGGAGCCACGTCACGACGACGGCGAAGACCGCGGTCGCGACCATGATCGCCAGGCCTTTCGCCGGCTGCGGGAGTCGGTCGAAGCCGGCGAACTCGCAGTTGAAGCCGATGAACACAACAAAAAGGATTGCCCAGAAAAGCGCCGCGTTGAACGGCAGAGGATAGAAACTCCAGGGACTGGTGGTCGGATCGGCCAGAAGGTACCAACTCGCCACGGCCAGCACGAGAACGATCACGAGGTTCGCGATCCCGAACCCGATCCAGCGGCGTGACGGTTGTCGGCTCGGCGTGGCCGGTTCCGTGGGTGTGTCGACTGTAGCGGTCATGTGCCCTCTCCCAGATTGTCTCGCAAGATGATTCGCGAAGTGGTGGCGCAACTATGGAACCGTCGCGCGGGGTACCGGGAGGGTTGCCAAGGGTTGCAACTGCTGTCCGATTTTCCGGAATTGCAACACGGTGCAACCCTTCCGCATTGTGGTCGCCGTCACATACAAATCACTCACCGGTTCACAACCGACTGGTTCACTGCTTACGAGGAGATCTGCATGAGCATCACGGGCAAGGTAGTACTGGTCACCGGCGCCGGCCAAGGCATCGGACGCGGAATCGCTCTCCGCCTCGCCCACGACGGCGCCGACATCGCGTTAGTCGACCTCGACCAGACCAAGCTGGATGCGGTTGCCGACGAGATCAGACGGATCGGCCGTCGTGCAACGACGTTTGTCGCCGACGTCAGCGATCGAGCGCAGGTCAACGCAGCCGTCGAACATGCACACCAGGAATTGGGCGGATTCGACGTCATCGTCAACAACGCGGGAATCGCTCTCGTCGGCCCGATCTCCGACGCGACGCCGGAAGAGGTCTCCAAGATCTGGAGCGTCAACGTCGACGGTGTCCTGTGGGGAATTCAAGCTGCAGCAGCAAAGTTCCAAGCTCTGGGTCAGCGCGGAAAGATCATCAACGCGTCGTCCATCGCCGGCCACGACGGGTTCGCCATGTTAGGTGTTTACAGCGCAACAAAATTCGCGGTCAGGGCCCTCACTCAGGCTGCGGCCAAGGAATACGCGTCCGACGGAATCACCGTCAACGCGTACTGCCCCGGCGTCGTGGGCACCGACATGTGGGTGACGATCGACAAGAGGTTCGCCGAATTGACCGGTGCACCAGAGGGCGCCACCTACGAGAAGTTCGTCGGCGGAATTGCGCTGGGTCGAGCTGAAACCCCCGACGATGTCGCCGGTTTCGTCTCGTACCTTGCCGGGCCCGATTCCGACTACATGACCGGTCAGGCCGGTCTCATCGACGGCGGCCTCGTCTACCGCTGACCGCGGTGTCTTCACTGAAAGCGGTGTCTTCGCTGAAAACGGTATCTTCGCTGAAAAAGCGGTTGCCCGAGCCCGCGATGCCGCCCGGCGAGGATCCTCGCGACTACGCGAGGACCCTCGCCGCGGTGTACGACGCGACGATGGCCGGAGACCGCGCACCGGCCCGCCCCAGGGACGTGGTCCGCCAATCGTGGCAACGCCTGCGCGAGTTAGGTATCGACCCCGAACACAACCGGGTCGAACCGTCCATGGACGTCGCCGAACTCGATCTCCGTCGTCGTGAGTCCGGACTGTACGACGTGCTCGACGACGTGACGCGTGGACTCGAATCGGTTACCGCGAGCGGTGAGAACATCATGGTCGTCGCAGATCTTCGCGGAACTGTTCTGTGGCGCAGCGGGTCCCATCGAGTACTGGACCAAGCTGCGCGTCTGGGATTTGTCGAGGGTGCGAACTGGGCCGAGGACAGCGTCGGCACCAACGCCATCGGAACGGCATTGGTGTCACGACAGGCGGTTCAGATCTTCTCGGCGGAACACTATGCGCGCAGCCATCATCCGTGGACCTGCGCGGGGGCACCCATCCGCGATCCGCGGGACGACCGTGTCATCGGCGTCGTCGACATCAGTGGTCCCGCCAAGACCGTCCACCCCACCACACTCGCTCTGGTCGACGCCGTCGCACGCCTCGCGCAATCACACCTACGCGACAAGCATCGGGACAATCTCGATCAATTGCGTTCTGTTGCAGGGCCGATGCTTGCACGTAGCGGATCACCGGCATTGGTGATCGATACTCATGGCTGGGTAGCGGCGGTCGATGCGCTACCTCATCGCTCGCGCGTGCTGCTCCCCGCGGCTTTGGCTCCCGGCAGGACGTGGTTCCCCGCTTTGGGTCTGTGCGAACTGGATCCACTTCCCGGCGGGTGGGTGGTCCGGCCGATCGCCACCGGCGAGAAAATCAGTGCGCCCACGGTGCATATCGATCTGCGCGATTCCGAGAACATGTCGGTGACCGTCACGTCGGGGTTGGGCGAATGGGCCTACTCCCCGACCCAGCGGCATGCGGAGATTCTGTTTCTCCTCGGATCCGAGAGGCGTGGACTGACCGCATCGCGGTTGGCGCAGGATCTTTTCGGTGACCCGGCCCGCACGGTGACCGCGCGGGCCGAGATGTCGCGTCTGCGCAAGAACCTTGCCGGAGTTGTTGCAGCGCAGCCGTACCGGTTCGTCGATGCAGCGCACGTCACGCTTTCCTGCCCCGACGACGGTGCACATCTGTTGCCGTTCTCGAACGCCCCGGCAGTTCGTGCCGCTCGCCTTACTCAGGCCGGTTCGGAGGCCTGAGTAAGCAACTGCAGAAACACCTCTTCGGGTTGAGCGCCGGATACTGCGACCGCACGGTTGGCGACGAAGAACGGAACGCCGCTGACCTGCAGTTGGCGGGCCATGGACAGATCTTCGCGAACAGCCTCGGCTGCGGCATCGGAGCCCAGTTGCTCGCGCACGACGTCGGCGTCGAGGCCGACGCTCACGGCCAGCTCGACCAGCACCTCACGGTCGTCGATCACCTTGCCGTCGCTGAAGTGCGCTTTGAACAGCGCTTCGAGGAGTTCGTTCTGCCGCTCACCCGCGAGATGCAGCAACCTGTGCGCATCAAAGGTGTTGGCGGCGATCACGGTGTCGAAGTCCAAGGTCAAGCCGACCTCGGCTGCCGTCGCGCTGACGTGGGCGAACATCTGACGTACCTGTTCAGGCGCCATCCCCTTCATCTCGACCAAGGCGTCGAGTTCGGTTCGTCCCTCTCCCACCGGGGTCTCCGGAGCGAGCTGGTACGAGCGCCAGATGACGTTGACGCGGTCCTTGTTCTCGAAACGATCCAGAGCCGAAAGGAACCTGGTCTTTCCGATGTAGCACCACGGACAAGCGACGTCAGACCACACTTCGATGGTCACGTCTTGGTCAATCACGATTTGATCAGTCACCGAAGGTGCAACAACGAACAGGGCCGGGATTAGTCCCGGCTCGCGTCACGAGGTCACAGAATCACGTGACCAGACCACACCGGAACGCGATCAACGACGCACTCACCCGGTTGGGCACACCGAGCTTGGCGAACAACGAGGAGATATGCGTCTTGACGGTGGTCTCACCGAGGTACAGCCGCTCCGCGATGACGCTGTTGGCCGCGCCTGTCGCCAGGATTGTCAGCACTTCGCGCTCACGCTCGGTGAGCGAAGCGAGGGGAGTCAGGTCGGGTGCTTGCCGACGCGGCGCCGAGGCCACGATGGCACGTAGAGAATCGGAGCTGAACAACGAGTGGTCCGACGCCACCACCCGTACTGCCTGCTGGAACGCCTGTGGGGCCGCGTCCTTGCTCAGAAAACTGTGCGCGCCCGCCTCGACCGCCTGCACGACCATGTCGTCGACGTCGAAGGCGGTCATCGCAATGACCTTCGGCGGATTGCTCATGGTCATCAACTCTCGGGTGGCCTCCAAGCCACCGACCCGTGCCATCTTCAGATCCATCAGCACCACGTGCGGACGAAACCGAGTGACTTTGGCTGCGACCTGATCGCCGTCCTCGGCCTCGGCAACCACCACGATGTCCGGCGCTGCTTCCAGGATGTCCTTCATTCCGCGCCGAACCCAGGCGTCGTTGTCGACGATCAAAACTGTGATGCGCGAGTCAGCGTCCATAGTGCGCTCAGATTACCCAGAGCCCCCGACAGTCGGAGGGTGGGAGGGTTACGACGACCAGGGCACCCAGCAACTGACGAGGAAATCGTCCCCCAGCGCGCCTGCCTCCACCTTGCCGCCGATTTCTCTTGCCTGTTCGGCCAACCCGCGTAAGCCGGACCGCGAACCGATCGACGTCATGGGTGGAAGCTCGCTCAGCTTGTTGCGTGCGAGGATACGAATTCCGTCGTGCGGCGACCCGGTCACCGAAATGACGAGCATCTGGTCGCTCGCGTACTTCTGGACGTTGGTCAACGATTCCTGAACGACGCGATAACAGACGTGCCCCGCCAACATTCCGACATCACCCGGGAGCAGCTCCGATTCGAGACGGCAGTGAATGCCCGCGGCGCGTGCACCGTTGACCAGATCGCCGATCGCGTCGATCCCCTGGTGCCCGCCGTGTTCGCGGCGATCACCGCTTCCCCTGAGCACTCCGACGATTCCCTTCAATTCGTCCAAAGCCTCGTGCGCGGTGGTTCTGATCATCGCAGCGGTGTTGACGACCTTCTCGGGATTGTCTGCCGCGCTGACCTGTAACCCACCGGCGAACAACGAAATCCGGCTCAGACTGGCCGCGATCGTGTCGTGCATGTCGCGCGCGATCCGCGTTCGTTCCTCGGTGCGAATCATCTCGTCGCGCATCACGTCTGTTTTCTCGGTGGCAAGATCCCGTACGTGTTCGGCCTCGACGAGTTCGGTTCTGGTCCGAATCAGGAGCGAGAGCGCCACGACGATGCCGACCATGACGGCTGCGACGAGCCACGGGATCCAGATGGCGACGTCGTATTGAACAACCGCCGAACCGTCCTTGGGTTTCATCGTTCCCATCGTGAGAACGGAGTACTCACGATTGCGAAAAGCGTCGTAGGTCAACGAAATTCCGCACGCGACGAAGACAGCTGCCGCAGCGGCAGCAAGCCGAGGCCCACGCGCGATCCGAGCAACGGCGAACAATGCGATGAGCGCCGCCGTCGCATCGGTGGGGAAGAACAACGGGCCGACCAGCGTGATCGCCAGAACCACCCAGGGATACTGATGGCGCCACACAAGCGATATCCCACCGGCCACGCCCAGGACGAACCCGATACCGACCAATACCGGTGGCATATTTCCCGACGCGCCTGCGATGCCCACCGTCATGAAGGAACAGAAAAGGCTGAACGCGACAGCGGCGGTAGTCCATACGCGTCGTCGCACAACGGTTCCTTTGGTGGTGATCACCGAGCAAGCGTATCCACCGCCACCGACGCCTCGAATCAGCCGAACGGGTGGACGAACCGCCAGGCTCCGACCGAAAGGATGAGGCGGACCGATCTTTCGACCGAAGCGGTGAGCAGTCCTCACATCGTTGACTTGTGCCATACCAACTCTCGAAAGGCGCACATCATGCGATCACTCCGCACTCCCCTCGCCCTCCTCGCCGTCGGCGCAGCCCTGTTCGCAACCATCGCCTCGGGCGAGACCGACGAAGCGAAGAAGGTCGACGACAACGGTTCTTCCGCCGCACCTGCGGCCGCCTTCGGAATCGGTGACGTCGTCGAACTGGGCGACTGGCGCGTCCAGGTACACGGCGTCGTAGATCCCTACGTCTCGACCAATCAGTTCATCACCGCTGATCCCGGAAACCGCTACGTCGTGGTCGACACCGAGGTCACCAACAACAGTGACAAGCCGTCGACGGTCTCGTCGATGATGTGCTTCGAACTGCAGGACTCGGCAAACAAGTCGTACAACATCACGTTCACCGACAGCAGCACGTCGAGTGTCGACGGAGAGCTCGCGCCGGGCGCTGCCAAACGAGGCGAATTGGCGTACGAGGTCCCCGAAGCCGCCACCGGTCTGCGCCTTCAGTTCAAGTGCGATCTGTTCTCGTCCGGCTCGGCAACCATCAACCTGTCGTGAACCGTCCGGGCGATCTGCTGCTGAATCCGTGGGCACTGGTCTCGGTGGCCGTCATCTTGATCAACGACCACGTACTCAAAGGGGCATTCGGGAACACGATGACGGGCAAGCTGTCCGACGTTGCCGGTGTGTTCCTGCTTCCCCTGCTTCTGCTCTCGGTTCTCGAGGTGCTCAGGCGAAGTCTGGTGGGGCGAGCAGCGATCGCCTGGTCCATCGCAGTCACGGGGATCGGCTTCGCCGCCGTGAAGGTGATATCGCCGATCGGCGACGCATACGAGTGGGTGATCGGGTTTCTCCGCCTGACCGCAGGAGGATTCCGCGGAGATCTCTTGCCGATCCTGGTCTATCGCGATCCCTCGGACCTGTGGGTGCTCCCGATCCTGTTCGCGAGCTATCTGGTCGTCACACACAACCGCACTCGGGCGCCGGAGGGGGCGCCCGAGCGCGAGATGATCAGTCCAGGGCCGCATCCAACGTGATGTCGACGCCGGTCAGCGCCTTGCTGACCGGGCAGGTTTCCTTGGCCGCCTGGGCAACCTTGGCAAAACCGTCGGCGTCGAGGCCGTCGACCTCGGCGCGAACGGTGAGCTTGATTCCGGTGAGCTTGAATCCGACCGCGTCGGGGCCGAGTGACACGTCCGCGGTGATGTCGAGGCTCTGCGGGGTCCCGCCGGCCTCGGCGATCAGGGCCGACAACTGCATCGCGTAGCAGGACGAATGCGCCGCGGCGATGAGTTCCTCGGGGCTGGTGGTTCCGCCGGCCTCCTCAGCTGCGCGCTTGGGGAACGACACGTCGAAGGTGGCGACGCCCGAGCTGGTGAGTTCCACCTGTCCCGATCCGGCCTCGAGGGTGCCGTTCCAGGCGGTGCGTGCGGTACGAGTTGGCATTGCTGTCCCTACTTCCGTCTTCACATGATTCGGTGAACGCCTTGCGATCACGAACCTACCCGCGATACGTGAAGTCACACCTACTGTTTCGGGCGGGACTACCCGAGGAGCGTCGCGGACAGCAGTTTCTCGACGCGGGCCTGCGCGGAGTTCTCCGAGGAAAAGTGCACGATTCGGCCGATGTCGAAGACCAGTCCGAGCGCCGCGTGGACGAGAAACCGCGCTTGGACGATCGACAACTCCGGACGCGCCTCGACACACAAGTGCGCCCACTCCTCGACGTTCAAACGCTGAATGTTGCGCAACTCGGTCCGTGATCGATCCGGCAAACTGCCGATCTCGGCAAAGTACACGGCCAACAGTTCGCTGGTTCCGAACGAAACCTCGACGTACATCTTCGCCAACGTCTCGACGGCCGCGAGAGGAGTCTCCGACTCAGCCAACGCCGAGCCCAACGTCATAGTCAGACGATCGGACGCACGGTGGAAGGCCGCAGCAAGAAGGTCGGCCTTGCTCGCGAAGTGCCGATACACACTCGACGCGTTGATACCCGCCGCGGCACCGATCTCCTCGATGCTCACGTCGTGGTAGCCGCGCTGATAGAACAGCAACACTGCTTCCTGAAGCAGCACTTCGCGTTTCGACGTCCGTACGAGGCCTGTTTTGCGTTCGGACGCCCCTGCCCTCGCGCCGTCCTCCTCGGCAACGGGCAATTCGACGCCGATGACGGACCAGCATGCCGCAAGAATCAGCGCTTCGATCTGCTTGGCGGACAACGCGGATCGATGACCGGTGATACTGGCGATCACACTGAGCACGGCGGGCGCGATGAGTTCTACATCCGCCGGGTCGAGTTCCGGACGAACCGCTGCCAGCGGCTCGGCGATCCGAAGATTGAGCGTGCGCATTCCCACCCGCAATTGCTCACGATCCTCGTCGACCAGATACCTGCCCTCCCATCGGTAGAGCCCTCCCCGGCGCCGATTCTCGATCGTCGCGCGGATGACACCCACCATCGTGGAGTTCAACTGCTCGCGTGGATTTTCGTTTCCGTGCACAGCTGGATCGCTGGCATCCAACAACGCCTGCGTCAGGTTGTTCACGGTGTAGACGAACAGGGCGTATTTCGTGGGGAAATGACGATAGAGGGCCGGACCGGAAATTCCGACCTTCGCTGCGATCTCGTCGATGCCCACCGCGTGGTAGCCACGTTCGCTGAATGCTTCCGCAGCAGCGGCCGCGATTTGCGCCTTCCGATTCTTCGGACGCGTCCGTGGTGCAGGGTCGCCGCCACGCACGGAGACGCGTGTCTGTCCGGGCACCTGACCCTCCACTTCCGTTGCTTTCTCTTGCACTGCCTTCGTCCGCTGCACCGCACTTCCACGGGCGCGAGTCCGAACGGATCATGTTAACCGTCGCGAAGGTCGCAATTCGCGCCCGGTACTGCTTCACCCGAAACCCTACAACGCAGTTGTAGGGGCGGACGGATTCCGGAAAAAGAGTCTTGACACCCGCTCTCTCAGCGGTGTTATGTTAGTGACGATTCGCACAACCTCGCACGTAGTCCGCTGGCGGGCTCGTTCCCTGCGGCGTGAAGTTTTCTTCGCCCGCAAGAGGGTTCGATGCCGAATGACCGACCGTAAGAAAGTAGTTGTGAGCAGATGATTCGCACTCGCTTCACCGAAATGTTCGGCGTTGACCATCCCATCGTGCAAGGGGGCATGATGTGGGTGGGACGGGCAGAACTTGTTGCGGCCACGGCAAATTCCGGCGCCCTCGGGTTCTTGACGGGCCTCACTCAACCCACACCGGAAGACCTCGTCAAGGAAATTGCTCGAACCCGCGATCTCACCGACAAGCCTTTCGGCGTCAATCTCACTATTCTGCCGTCGATCACGCCGCCGCCGTACGCCGAATACCGCCAGGCGATCATCGAATCCGGGATCAAGATCGTCGAAACCGCCGGTTCCAATCCGATCGATCATCTTCCGCATTTCAAGGACGCGGGCGTGAAGGTTATCCACAAGTGCACTGCAGTTCGACATGCGGTCAAAGCCGAGAGACTGGGCGTCGACGCCGTCAGCATCGACGGCTTCGAATGCGCCGGGCACCCAGGCGAGGACGACATACCAGGGCTCATTCTGATTCCGGCGGCCACGCAGCAACTCACGATTCCGGTGATCGCTTCAGGCGGAATCGCAGATTCACGTGGACTCGTCGCGGCGCTTGCGCTCGGAGCAGACGGCGTCAACATGGGAACTCGCTTCATGTGTACCGCGGAATCCCCTGTCGCACAATCGGTTAAAGAGCAGATTGTCGCAAACACCGAACGCGACACCAAGCTGATCTTCCGGACGCTTCACAACACCGCGCGCGTAGCCGCGAATGCGATCAGTGCCGAGGTCGTCGACATCGAAGCACGTGGCGACGCGCAGTTCAGCGACATTCAGCATCTGGTAGCCGGAGCCCGCGGACGCAAGGTCTTCGAGGACGGCGACCTCGATGCAGGCATCTGGTCCGCCGGACAGAGCCAAGGATTAATCAACGACATCCCGACCGTCGCCGACATGATCGACCGCATGGTCTCGGAGGCCGAACACCTCATCACCTCACGGCTTTCCGGATTCGTCACCGCTGTGAGCGCGGCATGACCGCCACCGCCGAGACGGGCTTTCGCTCCGAAATCACCGACGGTGTACTGCGATTGACCTTCGACCGCCCGAAGCGGATGAACGCGATCGATCTGCCCACGATGACTGCTTTCGCAGCTGCCGTCCACGACGGCGGCGCAGACCCGGCCGTTCGCACCATCGTCATCACCGGATCCGGTCGAGCGTTCTGCACCGGAGCCGACCTCGCCGCAGCGGCCGTCAACCCCGCAGACCCGAAAGTCGTCATGGATGCGGCGACGTCGCTGATTCGCGCCATCACCAGCGCCCCGGTCCCGGTGATCGCCGCGGTCAACGGCCCGGCCGCCGGCGTCGGCGTGTCCATCGCTCTAGCCGCGGACCTGACGTACGCCGCATCGAGCGCCTATTTCCTCCTCTCCTTCGTCAACATCGGCTTGATGCCCGACGGCGGCGCCAGTGCGTTGGTACCGGCAGCGATCGGACGCGCCCGAGCGGCCGAGATGGCATTGCTGGGCGAGCGAGTTTCCGCCGAGGACGCAGAGCGGTTCGGGCTCGTGTCCCGCACCGTCGCCGACGACGCGTTCGACGCACTCGTCGACTCCGTCGTCGATCGCACGTCGAAGGCTCCCCGACGCGCCCTCGAACTCACCAAGCGCGCACTCAATGCGGCGACACTGGACCGCCTCGATGCTGCGCTGGAGCTCGAAAATACCGGCCAGGCAGAACTTCTCACTGGCGAGGACTTCAAAGAAGGCGCGATGGCGATGCTGCAGAAACGCGCGCCCCACTTCAAGTAATCACTGCGAATTTTCGTTAACAAAACCACTGTACGAATCGACGGCTCACTGTAGCCTGAGTCACACAATCACCCACGCATGAGAGGAACCCATCGATGGCCTCCACCGATGCAGTCTCCGAGGCGCAGCGTTCACGCCGCACCAACTGGAACAATCAGATCGCCAGGCATGCGCAGATGATTCCCGATCGCACCGCACTGCGATTCCTGGGCGATTCCATCACCTGGAGCACCCTCGACGCACGCGTCGAGAAGCTGGCGGACGCTCTTGCCCGACGCGGCGTCAGCTTCGGCGACCGCGTGCTCATCCTGATGCTCAACCGCCCCGAATACCTCGAGGTCGTGCTCGCGACCAACGCACTGGGCGCCATCGCTGTTCCGGTGAACTTCCGTCTGACACCACCCGAGGTCGCTTATCTGGTAAACGACTCCGGCTCCAAAGTCATTGTCGCCGAAGGACCGTTGGCTCCGTTGGCCGGAGCTGCGCGAGCCGCGTCCGAGGGTATCGACATCTCCATCACCGTAGGCGCCCCCGCCGAGGGTGACAGCCTGAATTACGAGGACTTGATCAGCGAAGAGGGCGAGTCGCACGCGTTCGTCGACATCCCGGACGACACTCCTGCACTCATCATGTACACCTCGGGAACCACCGGTCGCCCCAAGGGCTCGGTGCTCTCCCACTCCAACCTGTCTTCGCAAGCATTGACCTGTATCAGGGCCTTCCACCTGTTCAATGCCGATTCCATCGGCTTCTGCGCGTCGCCCATGTTCCACATCGCAGCCCTCGGTTCCATAGCGCCGAGCCTGCAACTCGGCACGACCACGGTGATCCATCCGGTCGGCGCATTCGACCCGGGTCAACTACTCGACATCCTGGAAGCCGAGAAGGTCACCAGCTTGTTCCTCGTGCCCGTGCAATGGCAGGCCGTGTGCGCCGTACAGAAGGCGCAACCGCGAGCACTGTCGCTGAAGAACATCTCGTGGGGCGCCGCACCGTCGTCCGATACGATCCTGCGGGCAATGGCCGAAACCTTCCCGGACGCATTCAATGTCGCGGTCTTCGGTCAGACCGAGATGTCGCCCATCACTTGCGTTCTCGACGGCGAGGATGCGATTCGTAAGCTCGGATCCGTCGGTCGGGTCATCCCGACCATCTCGGCCAGGGTCGTCGACGAGAACATGGACGACGTGGCGCCCGGTGAAATCGGTGAAATCGTCTACCGCGGGCCCACGATGATGAGCGAATACTGGAACAACCCCACCGCCACCGCTGACGCCTTCCACGGTGGATGGTTCCACTCCGGCGATCTCGTTCGAGTCGACGACGAAGGCTTCGTCTACGTCGTGGATCGCAAGAAGGACATGATCATCTCCGGCGGAGAGAACATCTACTGCGCGGAGGTGGAAAACGTCCTCTACGAACACGAATTGATCGTCGAAGCGGCCGTCGTCGGCCGCCCCGACGCCAAGTGGGGCGAGGTGCCCGTAGCGATCGTCGCGATGGCGCCAGGTTCAGCCGTGGACCTGACCATCGAGGAGCTGAGCAGCTTCCTCAACGATCGTCTCGCGCGCTACAAGCACCCGAAGGACATCGTCGTCGTGGAAGCACTGCCGCGCAATGCAAGCGGCAAGGTCGTCAAGGGTGAACTGCGAGAGAAGGTTCGAGCGGTCGACGCAGTTTCCTGACTTCACACGCAAACGGGCGGCACCTCCAGCGAGGTGCCGCCCGTTTGTGTGTGCCCGTCAAGCACTCGGCGAATGCAACTTCCGATGCAGTTCTCGCACCAGCGGAACCAACTCCGGCACCGGGCCTTCGACCGGGACGTTCGGCGCAACCTCGTTGACGGACAGAGACTTCACCGGCGCCGGGGACACACCCCACTCCGCGAGCCAGTCGCCGAGTTGAGCCGAAGAGCAGATGTAGACGATACGTCCGAGGCCCACCCACGCGTGCGCGGCCGAACACATCGCGCAGTGCTCTCCCGAGGTGAATACCGTTGCCGTCGAACGCTCTTCCGGCGTCAGGTACTGAGCCGCCCACCGAGCCAGCTCGAACTCGGGGTGGCGAGTGTTGTCGCCGCCCGCGATCCGGTTTCGGTCCTCCGCCAGAAATGTTCCGTCGGCCGCTGCCAGGACGGAACCGAAAGGTTCGTCGCCGGCATCCAATGCTTCCGTTGCCAATTCGACGCAACGGCGCAGGTGACCCAGTTCGATGTCGTTCATGTGTACGCCCTCTCCCGTGATACACGAAACGGGCGGCACCGGTGAGGTGCCGCCCGTTCGTTACCTACTCTGCTGTACTACTCTGCTGCGCTTTCGCTTTCGCCGGCCTTGGTCAGCTCGATCGGCGGTGCGTCCGGCACGTCGATCGGCTTCTTGGTGGGCGTGAACGTGAACTTCGCGTCCTCACCCGAGCCTTCGCCGTCCCAGTTCTCGACGTCGACGAGCACGATGTGGCCGGGTCCGATCTCTCCGAAGAGGATCTTCTCGGACATCTGGTCCTCGATCTCGCGCTGGATGGTGCGACGCAGCGGTCGTGCACCCAGTACCGGATCGAATCCGCGCTTGGCCAGAAGCGACTTGGCCTTGTCGGTGACCTCCATGGCCATGTCCTTGTTCTTGAGTGCCGCCTCGACGCGAGCGAGCATCAGGTCGACCATCTGAACGATCTGCTCGTTCGTGAGCTGATGGAAGACGACGATGTCGTCGATACGGTTCAAGAACTCGGGACGGAAGTGCTTCTTCAGCTCGTCGTGAACCTTGAGCTTCATGCGCTCGTAGTTCGACTCCGTGCCCGTTCCCGAGCTGAAGCCCAGGCCGACTGCCTTGGAGATGTCAGACGTACCGAGGTTGGACGTGAAGATCAGCACCGTGTTCTTGAAGTCGACGGTACGTCCCTGACCGTCGGTGAGACGGCCGTCCTCGAGCACCTGCAGGAGGGTGTTGTAGATCTCCTGGTGTGCCTTCTCGATCTCGTCGAACAGCACAACGCTGAACGGCTTGCGGCGCACCTTCTCGGTGAGCTGGCCACCCTCTTCGTATCCGACGTACCCGGGAGGGGCACCGAACAGACGCGAAGCGGTGAAGCGGTCGTGGAACTCGCCCATGTCGATCTGGATCAGAGCGTCGTCGTCACCGAACAGGAAGTTGGCGAGCGACTTCGCGAGCTCCGTCTTACCGACACCGGACGGGCCGGCGAAGATGAACGAGCCCGAGGGACGCTTGGGATCCTTCAGACCTGCACGCGTACGACGGATCGCCTTCGAGACGGACTTGACCGCCTCTTCCTGGCCGATGATCCGCTTGTGCAGTTCCTCTTCCATGCGGAGCAGACGAGTGGTCTCCTCCTCGGTGAGCTTGAAGACGGGGATACCGGTCCAGTTGCCCAGAACCTCGGCGATCTGCTCGTCGTCGACCTCGGCAATGACGTCCAGGTCGCCCGCACGCCACTGCTTCTCACGCTCAGCGCGCTGAGCAACGAGGGTCTTCTCCTTGTCACGCAGGTTCGCAGCCTTCTCGAAGTCCTGCGCGTCGATCGCGGACTCCTTCTCGCGACGCGCGTCGGCGATGCGATCGTCGAATTCGCGCAGGTCCGGCGGTGCAGTCATCCGACGGATGCGCATTCGCGCGCCCGCCTCGTCGATGAGGTCGATCGCCTTGTCCGGCAAGAAGCGGTCGTTGATGTAGCGGTCGGCCAGCGTCGCCGCTGCCACGAGAGCACCGTCCGTGATGGAGACACGGTGGTGAGCCTCGTAGCGGTCACGAAGACCCTTGAGGATCTCGATGGTGTGCTCGACGGTCGGCTCGCCCACCTGAACGGGCTGGAAACGACGCTCGAGGGCAGCATCCTTCTCGATGTACTTGCGGTACTCGTCGAGCGTGGTGGCACCGATGGTCTGCAGCTCACCGCGAGCAAGCTTGGGCTTGAGGATGGAGGCCGCGTCGATAGCGCCCTCGGCCGCGCCCGCACCCACGAGGGTGTGCAGCTCGTCGATGAACAGGATGATGTCGCCGCGGGTGTTGATCTCCTTGAGAACCTTCTTCAGGCGCTCTTCGAAGTCACCGCGGTAACGGCTGCCGGCCACGAGCGACCCGAGGTCGAGCGTGTACAGCTGCTTGTCCTTGAGGGTCTCGGGGACCTCACCGTTGACGATTGCCTGAGCCAGGCCCTCGACCACAGCGGTCTTACCGACACCGGGTTCACCGATGAGAACCGGGTTGTTCTTGGTACGACGCGAGAGAACCTGCATGACACGCTCGATTTCCTTCGAGCGGCCGATGACCGGGTCCAGCTTGCCTTCGAGGGCAGCTTGCGTCAGGTTGCGACCGAACTGGTCGAGCACGAGCGAGGTGGACGGCGTGCCGGCCTCTCCGCGGGTGCCACCGGTTTCGGTGGGCTCTTTGCCCTGGTAGCCCGACAGCAGCTGGATGACCTGCTGGCGGACGCGGTTGAGATCGGCACCGAGCTTGACCAGAACCTGGGCTGCTACGCCCTCACCCTCACGGATGAGACCGAGCAGGATGTGCTCCGTACCGATGTAGTTGTGTCCGAGCTGCAGCGCTTCGCGCAGACTCAGCTCGAGGACTTTCTTGGCGCGCGGTGTGAAGGGGATGTGACCGGACGGAGCCTGCTGGCCCTGGCCGATGATCTCCTCGACCTGGCTGCGGACTCCCTCGAGGGAGATACCCAACGACTCCAACGACTTGGCTGCGACACCTTCGCCCTCGTGAATGAGGCCGAGAAGGATGTGCTCCGTGCCGATGTAGTTGTGGTTGAGCATCCTGGCTTCTTCTTGAGCCAGGACAACAACGCGCCGCGCGCGATCGGTGAACCTCTCGAACATCGCTCTCCCTCACACTCTCCGGCGGGCAGGTTCGAGACCGGATGTCTCGTCCCTGGTCGCCGCGTTTCGCTCCGGCACTACAGACTGATCGCCTCGCCGGTCAGCGGACTGACGTCCACGAATCGACAAAGGTTGCACGACCCCACTTATTACTCTAGAGGGCGCGAAGTCCACCTGCTGCTCCTCCACCCGATTGGCGGCGGAAGCCGGACTGCTTACCGTTCACAACGTCGCAGCTGAGGGAATCGTTTCCCGGTTCCTGTACGCCTGAAGCGAACAGCGATTTTCGACGCCTGATCAGCCGAATATCGGGAGTACCCGAGCGCACGGCACCTCACGCGGATTCGACGGATCCAGCGCGTTGAGCGTCAGAGTCGCCGTTCGCTGCGACGCCACCAGCGCGATGTGATCCGACAGGTCCTGCTCGCAACCGTCCTGAACAACTATGTTCGACGCGTTCGACGCGGCCAGTATTCCGCTGCTGTACGGAACGACCACTTGATCGAACCGAGTCACGATGTTGGTGTACTCGACGTCATCGGAGTAGACGCCCGCGTCGCGCAGTTCGGTGACGAAGCTGGCGTTGTCGAAATCCGGTCCCCCGACGCCTTCCGGCGGGCCGACCTCCGAGCCGTCCCACAACGGAGCGATGGAGACGATCTTGGAAACGTGCGTGTCACCGCCGAGGAACTTGGCGTAGTAGGCACTGACCGTCGTCCCCTGGGAGTGCCCGATCAGGTCGACCTTCGAGGCACCCGTCGCAGAGAGAACGTCGTCGACGAAGTCCGACAGCTGCCCTGCGCTGTCTCCGAGTGGTGCGAGACCGCCGGCCGCGGAAATCGGCCACGGCTGGTCCGTTCGATTCCCGAAGGTGAGCGCAAAAACGCAGTATCCCTCGTTGGCCAGTACGGGTGCGAGTACGCCCCAATTGGTCTGACGGTTGGCCGCCGTCCCGTGCACCAGGACGACGGGATCAGGATGAGCAGCGGAAGGCGTGCACGAGAAGTCGTTGGTGCCAGGGGCCGATCCGCCCGGGCTGGTCGCTTCGAGGGCGATTCCACTGAGGAAACCGGACGGAACGGGAAGAGGTTCGTTCGCCGACGCAAGAGACGGCGCGGACACGGCCACGGCTCCCGCCACAGCGAGAGCGCCCACGCATGTTCGAATCCCCACCGAAGGCCTCCGCATAGTGATCAACCCACGACGGGCAATACCGAGTTGCACGGTACCGGCCGCTGATGCGCGGGGTCGAGTGCATTGAGAGCAAAAGTCGCGGCGCGCAGCGATGCCGCGATGGCGAGGTGATCGGAGATGTCTTGCTCACAACCGTCCTGGACGACGATGTTGGTGGCGTTCGGCCCAGGCTCCAGCCCATTCGTATACGGCAGCACCAGTTCGTCGTAGCGGGTCGTGATGTTCGTGTAGTGAACACCCGGCGCGTAAACGCCTCCCGCACGGAGATTTTCGATGAACTCCGAGCCTGCCCCCATGTTCAGACATGCCTTGCAGATCGGGAATCCGGCCTGCGCTGCCTCGGATACCCCGAGTTCGCGAAGGCTGCGGCCGACACTTGCCTGCTCGTTTCCGAGCGTTCCCTTCCACAGCGACGCCACCGAGACGATGTTGTCCACTTTGTCGGCACCACCGAGGAACTTCGCGTAGTACCCGTTGATGATGGTGCCCTGGGAATGTCCGATCAGATCTACCGATGTAGCACCCGTGGCATCAAGTACTTGATCGACGAAATTCGACAATTGTGCTGCGCTGGAAGGAATTTCCTGCATTCCACCGATCGCCGACAACGGCCACGGTTGCTCGGGGAAGTTGCCGTACGTCAGCGCGAAGACGCAGTAGCCCTCGTTGGCGAGCAACGGCGCATAGGTGGCCCAGTTGGTCTGCCTGTTTCCACCCGTTCCGTGAACGAGCACAACCGGATTGGGATGTTCGGCAGTCGGTTTACACGAAAAGTCATTGGATCCCGGAGCTGAACCGCCAGGATTTCCCAACTCCTGAGGAACACCGGCAAGGAAGGCATTGGGCACGGGCAACGGAGCCTGAGCCGAAGCCACGGAGGTGAACCCGACGAGCATCAGAGCGGCAAGAACCACGCCCCCGAACAACCTGTTTCTGTGCACGACCGACTCCTCTACGAGAGATGCGAACCGTGCAGACGCTAACAAACTAGAACGCGTTATCAATCCGTTTCGGCAAAATGCGCCCGAATCCATTCGCGATCCATTTCAGACGGCCTTTTCGTAGGCTCGGCGCACCTCGGTGGAAATACGACCGCGGGCCGAAATCTCGAAGCCGGCACCCTTGGCCCATTCGCGGATGGCGGCACTCTGATCGCGGTCGGCAACGGGACGGGATTTGGTCACCGCTCCGTTGACTGATTTGGCGGAATTCGACTTTCTCGCATGAGGAATCCACTTTTTCAGTGCATCGCGCAGTTCCGCGGCGTGAGCGGCGGTGAGATCGATTTCGTAAGCAACTCCGTCGACGGAAAACTCCACAGTTTCGTCCGCGGGCGATTTTTTGTCCAGATCGTCAACCATCGTGACAACAACCTTTTTCACCACGACCATTCCTCCCCAGATCCTTCGATAAGCAGCGACAATAGCACCTGGACAAACGTCCTGTCTTGGCTCGTCAGGATGATTGGGACTTCTCGCCGCCGGGTATGCCGGTCGACTTGTCTTGCGACAAAGACAGTGCCGATACACTCCTCGCGACGCATCGGGGGATGCATCCAGACGGGGGAATCATGACAGACGACGGCTCGAGAAAAGACCTCTACCGAGCGCAATCTTCGCCTCCAAGAACAGCACTCTCGCCAGTATCGCTTACGGCGGACCCACGAATTTCACCATCTCCGGACGCCCTGCGATCCGGTACGCCGCAACCGTCACAAATATCCCGGCGGACAACGAATGCGATCCGCCCTCAGCACAATTCGATGTCGTCACCACACCCGGATACTCCACAGCCGAGGTCATGGTCTTCCTTGTCCAGTCGGATCAGGGACTACCTGACGCACTCAACCAGGGCACGATCGACCAAATCATCGCAACAATTCGAGAGTCCGAAACTCGGGCGACCGCGCATGGATGAATCCTTTGCCGCAGGCGAATGTCGTTGGGAACTATCGAATACCTTGGGAGCGCCCCAACTGAAAAAGGTTCGGCCGCAACATGTGCGGCCGAACCTTGATCGAAGTAAAGCTAGCGAGCGGACGGACGAACGATCGGGAAGAGGATCGTCTCGCGAATACCGAGACCAGTCAAAGCCATCAGCAGTCGATCGATTCCCATGCCGGTGCCGGTGGTCGGCGGCATGCCCTGTTCCATCGCGGCGAGGAACTCCTCGTCCAGCACCATCGCTTCGTCGTCGCCTGCCGACGCGAGGCGCGCCTGGTCGACAAAGCGCTCACGCTGGATGACCGGGTCGACAAGTTCGGAGTAGCCGGTCGCCAACTCGAATCCGCGGATGTACAGGTCCCACTTCTCGGTGACACCCTTCTTGCTGCGGTGATCACGGGTCAGGGGCGACGTCTCGACCGGGAAGTCACGGACGAACGTCGGCACGTACAGCTGATCGCCGCACTGGTGTTCCCACAGCTCCTCGACGAGCTTGCCGTGGCCGTAGCCCTTGTCCTTGGGAACCTCGAGGCCGACCTTCTCCGCCAGAGCGAGAAGCTCGTCGACCGTTGTATCCGGCGTGACCTCGGTGCCGATGGCAGCCGACAGCGACGGGTACATCTCGAGAACCTGCCACTCGCCACTGACGTCGTACTCGGAACCGTCGGCGAGGGTGAGGACCTGCGTGCCGAATGCTTCCTGCGCAACTTCCTGGACGAGTTCACGAATCATCTTCGCGGAATCGTCGTACGTGCCGTAGGCCTCGTACGTCTCGAGCATCGCGAACTCGGGCGAGTGAGTGGAGTCGACGCCCTCGTTGCGGAAGTTGCGGTTGATCTCGAAGACCTTCTCGATACCGCCGACGACGCAACGCTTGAGGAACAGTTCCGGCGCGATACGCAGGTACAGGTCGATGTCGAGGGCGTTCGAGTGCGTGACGAACGGGCGAGCTGCCGCGCCGCCGTGCAGCGTCTGCAGCATCGGCGTCTCGACCTCGAGGAAGCCGCGGCTCTCGAGTGCATTGCGCAGCGCACGGACAACTGCGACGCGCTTGCGGGCGTTGTCCCGAGCCTCGGGGCGAACGATCAGATCCGCGTAGCGCTGACGCACCCGGGACTCTTCGCTCATCTCCTTGTGAGCGACCGGCAGGGGGCGCAGCGACTTGGATGCGATCTGCCAGGCATCGGCCATCACGCTGAGCTCGCCGCGACGGGAGCTGATGACCTCACCGTGGATGAAGACGAAGTCGCCGAGGTCGACGTCGGACTTCCAGGCAGCCAGTGCCTCTTCGCCGACGCCGGCGAGGCTGATCATGGCCTGCAGCTGGGTACCGTCGCCTTCCTGCAGAGTCGCGAAGCACAACTTGCCGGTGTTGCGCATGAAGATGACGCGGCCGACGACGCCGACCAGCACACCAGTCGCCGTGTCCGGCTCGAGTTCCGGGTACTCCGCGCGGATCTGCGCGAGCGTGTGGGTGCGATCGACCGAAACCGGGTACGCCTCCTGCCCCTGCGCCAGGATCCGTTCACGCTTCTCGCGCCGGATACGGAGCTGCTCGGGGGTGTCGTCGACTGGCTGGGCTTCTACATCACTCACGGGGTACAAGACTACTGGGCCGTGTCCACCGCGTTTGTTGCTGGTAGCACCGCGGCCACCGCGAGCACGATTCCCGACAGCAGGTACAGCCCGACCCGAACGTGATTCCACATAGTCCAACCCGCCTCGTACGACGCCCATGCGGCCGCGTCGGTAGTGCTGACCGAGGCAAACGCGTCGTTGCGAGGGACGTGGTAGATCGCGGTCACCGCGAAGGACGCGAGCACCCCGACGCAACCGACGACAGCAAGGACCCAGCCGTCCGGTCTGGAGATCGCTGCCCAGATTCCAGCGGCGATCGCGGTGAGCGCCGATCCGACCAGCGGCAGCATCAACGCACTACGCGGCGCTTCGACGTTGATCGCCTGCATCGACGTGATCGCGGTATGTGCATCGACCGACCGCAGAGCGGGCATCACGAAGGACGAGAAGGCAAACAACGCACCACCGGCGACGAGCGCGCCGAGCGCAGTCACCCCGAGCAGCAGCTCCAAGAAAATCTCGGATTTCTTCACGACCAGACCCCCGTTCGGGCAGCCTCGGCGGCAAAAGTGGTGAAATCTCGAGCGGGTCGTTCCAGGACCTCTTCGACGACGCCGGTCACACTTTGATTTCGTCCGTCGAGAACCTCGGCAAACAGGTACCTGAGTAACTCCACGACGTCACTCGGGACGCCGACCTCCGCCATGCCGTCGGAAAACTGTTTGAGTCCAATTCTTTCGAATGTCACGAGACGACCCGACGCCGTCGAAATCGCATCCACCGCCGCCGCGAAAGTGAGCAACTCCGGACCTGTCACCTCGAGAACTCGGCCGAGGAGGTCGGTTCGAGTCAATGCGGCCACCGCCACGTCGGCGAGATCGTCGACGTCGATGAACGGCTCCCCCACCTCACCGACCGGAAGTGCCAGGTGGCCTTCCCGAATCGGATCGAGTAGGTACCCCTCACTGAAGTTCTGGGCAAACCAACTGGCCCGCACCACAGCCCATTCCAGACCGCTGTCGGCGAGAACCTGCTCGGCTTTCTGCGCCGCCGGTTCACCGCGCCCGGACAAGAGCACCATGCGACGAACCCCTTCGCGGTACGCAAGCTCCGCGAACTCCTCGATGTGGGTGCTCGATTCCGGAACAGCCAGATCTGGCGCATACGTCACATATGCCACGTCGACGCCGGACACTGCTGGCTGCCACGTCGCCTGATCGTTCCAGTCGAAACGCGTCCCGGATGTTCTCGACGCGATTCGGGTACGGATTCCCACCGCAGTCAGCCTCTGCGCAACGCGCGCACCGGTCTTACCGGTACCACCGATCACTACTGCCGATTGAATGTCGCTTGTTGTCGTCATGCACTCATTCGACCGCGGAGCATCAATACGATCCATAGCCGAAGGTCGCAGAAACATACGCCAGCGTCTACGGTCGAAGCATGGATGCATTGTCGATGATGCTGGCGGGATCGCGGGCGGAGGGCGCTTTTCTACTGCGCTCGCTGCTCGATCCACCGTGGTCACTACGTATCGAGGACCACGCACCGATCACCGTGCTGGTTCTGGTTCGAGGCAGCGCGGTCGTCGTCTCCGACACCGGCCAGACAGAAGAACTCGAGGCCGGCGACGTTGCACTGTTGCGCGGCCCCGATCCGTATACGGTCGCCGATCACCCGGACACACCAGTCCACGTACTGATCGACGAAGCACAGAATTGCGCTGCGGTCGACGGCACACCGCTCGAGGACATGTCGGTTCTCGGCGTTCGCACCTGGGGCAACTCGACCAGTGGTCAGACCGTCATGCTCACGGGCACATACCGTTTGGACTCCTATGTCAGCCGTCAGATCCTCGACAGCCTGACACCCGTCGCGGTAGTGCGACGCAGCATCGAAACCGCGCCGATGACAAACCTTCTGGAACAACAGATCGCCGCCGACGGGCCCGGACAGGAAGTGTTGTTGGACAGGCTCCTTGACCTGGTCCTGATCTCAGCGGCCCGGACCTGGTTCGCCGAGAACCCGAATCGATCACCGCGTTGGATCAAGGCCTACGAGGATCCCGTCATCGGGCATGCCTTGCGGCTCATACACAATCGGCCGGAGCACCCCTGGACGGTCGCGAGCCTGGCCCAGGAGTCCGGCAGCTCGCGAGCGGCCTTCGCGCGCCGGTTCACCAGCCTCATGGGGCTCGGACCTGTCGGCTATCTGACCGAGTGGCGACTGTCCGTGGCGGCAGATCTGCTCGCAGACCCGGCACGAACGGTGTCGTCGATCGCGCGAGAAGTGGGTTACTCGAGCCCCTTCGCCCTCACAACCGCGTTCACCCGTCATCACGGAATGAGCCCGAAGATGTACCGCCAGACCCGCTGTGCGCCTTTATTAACCGCCCGCGGTTAATAAAGGCGCACAGCAAATACCTCAATGAGCCGAAACCGCCGCCAACTCGCGGGAGCAATGACGCACTCCGCTGAGCGCACCGAGCAGGCCGGCGGCCTTGATCGCCTGGTATCCACCCACGAGATCGGTGGCCTTGTGCAGACCCAACTGCTGCAACGACGCTGCGGCCAGGCTCGAGGTGTAACCCTCGGAGCAGACGATCACCCACTCGACGTCGTGGTCGGTGGCCAACGCGAGGTGTGCGCTGCTGGTGGGGTCGAGGCGCCATTCGAGCACGTTCCGCTCGATCGCGAGTGCGCCGGGAAGAGTTCCCTCGATGGCGCGCTGCGCCTGCGGGCGAATGTCGACGAAGATCGCGCCGCGGTGGAAGGCTTCGGTGAGCTGGAAGACGTACATACGATCGATCTGTGCGCGAGCGTCGTCGAGCATTTGGTCGATGGTCATTTGGTGCCCCCCTCGGGCAGGTCGGTCAGCTCGGTACGGGTGCGGCGAAGTGTCCGGTGATCCGTCACTTCGTAGAAGGACATTGCCGTCAGCGGCGGCGAGTACGCGTGAACGCTCAGAGTCGGTGCATCAGAGCTGATTTCGATCGGAGCACCGGGAGCATCCGTCGAACGCACGACATCGTGAACCCAGCCGAGTGGGAACGAAGCCTGGTCGCCGGCGTCGAGCTGGCGTTCCACCAGGGCGTCACCGGCCCAACGGAATTCGGTGAGCGAACCACTGAGGACGGTCAAGGCGCCGAACGAGCCTGCGTGGTCGTGCAATTCGGTGTTGCGTTCGGGCACCCAACTGATGAGCCACACATCGACGTCGTCGTCCGCGTGCAAGCGGGTGGACCAACGGTCGAGCGTCGGGAAGGTGTCGGGGATGAGGTGATCGAAACGGCCGTCGAGCACGCCGTTTGCTCCCTCGTCGGTCAGACGCAGCAGATCGGCCGGGCGAAGGCGGGTAGGCAACGACGCACCACTCGGACGGCGTCCGGACGCCCCACGATTAGCGCTACGACCTGCGGAAACAGCACGATCAGCAGCGAGAGTCGGGGTCAAAACAGAGAGATCTGCAGAATATGTGGATAGCACGAGCTAGCTCCAAGGAATGTGAATTGGTCAAGGCAGCGGTCAGCCTCGACAACACTCCTGAGCACCCATGCAGCGATTCACGAGCACCATTGTGGCATAACTTTTGCAATCGCGAAACCGCTGGAACGAAACCATCGATCAGGCGACGGGTCGTCGACCGGATCCACGACGCGCCTGATTGCGCTCGAAGACCAACCTCAGCCCCTCGAGGGTGAGGTCCCGTTCGAGGTGATCGATGGTGTCGGACTCGGGAATGATCAGCGGTGCGCTGTCCCCGGTCGCGATCACGGAGACGTCGTCACCACCGAACTCCGGTAGTTCGTCGCGGACGCGGTTGACCAATCCGTCGACGAGGCCTGCAAAGCCGAATACCGCACCGGACTGCATGCATTCGACGGTATTCTTGCCGACCACCGAACGCGGGCGCACCAATTCGACCTTGCGCAGCGCAGCGGACTGCGACGCCAAGGCATCGGTCGAGATCTCGAGTCCGGGCGCGATGCAGCCGCCCAGAAACTCACCCTTGGCGGAAACGACGTCGACACAGGTCGACGTACCGAAGTCCACGACAATGCACGGCCCCTCGTAAAGATGGTGAGCGGCAAGGCTGTTGACGATCCGGTCGGCTCCCACCTCTTTGGGGTTGTCCACCAGCAGTGGCACACCGGTGCGAATACCCGGTTCGACCACCACATGGGGAACGTGACCCCAGTACCGCTCGAGCATCACACGGATTTCACGCAAGACGGACGGCACTGTCGACAGCGCCGCAACGCCGGTGATCTGATCGACATGAGAACCCAACAGCCCACGGAAGGTCAACGCCAACTCGTCGGCAGTCATCCGAGGATCGGTTCGCATTCGCCAGTCCTGCAACAGCTTCGAATACTCACCAGTCCCGGAGAACAGACCGAGAACGATGTTGGTGTTCCGGACGTCGACCGTGAGCAGCATGGATTACACCAGGCTGGATTCGCGCGAGGCCTCGAGCGTCGACAGCATGCGTGGGGTGATCAGACCCGAACCCTCCGGCGCGTGAGCCGGGTCGGAACCGAGTTCGATCTGCTTGTTGTCGGCATCGACGAAGACGACGCGCGGGGAGTACTCCTTGACTTCCTGCTCGTTCATCACGCCGTAGGCGATGAGGATGACCAGGTCGCCTGGCTTGACCAGATGCGCTGCCGCACCGTTGATTCCGATGACACCAGTTCCGCGCTCGCCGGCAATGACGTACGTCTCGAGACGCGCACCGTTGTCGATGTCGACGATGCACACCTGTTCGCCTTCGAGGAGGTCTGCGGCGTCCATCAGATCCTGGTCGACGGTGACGGAGCCGACGTAATGCAGGTCGGCGTGAGTCACGGTGGCGCGGTGGATCTTCGACTTCATCATCGTGCGAAACATATCCAGGTCCTTACTCGTGAAAAGTGCTCAGTGAGACAGCAGGTCGTCGATGGCGTCGGCGGATGGGTCGGTGTCACGCTCGAGGAAGCCGGTTCCCACCGCGACACCGACGTTGTCGATCAAACGGGTGGTTCCGAGCTTGGCGGCCACCAACAGTCGACCGTCACCTCGCTCGGGCGCGGGGCCCAGATCGACGCCCCGAACCTCGAGGTAGTCGACCTCGATTTCCGGAACAGCTGCCAGAACAGCGCGTGCGGTTTCCAGGATTGCTTCCGCTCCCCCAGCCGCCGCGTGTGCACCGGCGATCAGAGCGGCGGACAGCGCGACCGCTGCCGCGCGCTGGTTCTCGTCGAGGTAGCGATTGCGAGAGGACAACGCGAGACCGTCGAACTCGCGAACCGTCGGAACTCCGATGATCTGTACATCGAAGTTGAGATCCCACACCATCTGACGGATGAGCGTCAGCTGCTGGTAGTCCTTCTCACCGAAGTACGCGTGATTGGGTGCCGCGATCTGCAGCAACTTCGCCACTACCGTCAGCATTCCCGCGAAGTGAGTGGGGCGCGCTCCGCCTTCGAGTTCGCTACCCAACGGGCCCGGCACGACGGTGGTGCGCTGGCCCCGCGGGTACATCGTCTTGGCGCTCGGCGCGAACACCAATTCGACGCCCTCGGCGCGCAACAGGTCGAGATCCGCATCGAGAGTGCGCGGGTACGCGTCCAGGTCTTCACCGGCACCGAACTGGAGCGGGTTCACGAAGATGGAAACGATCACGACGGCGCCGGTGACCTTGGCCTGACGAACCAGTTCGATGTGGCCGGCATGCAGCGCACCCATCGTCGGAACGAGCGCCACCTGACGCCCGACACCTCGCAGTGCCCGCGAGACGCGCCGAAGCTTGTCCGGATCGTGGTGCACCGTCAGTTCGCCGCGCTTGTATCCGCCCTGCAGATCACTCACGACGGTCACCTCCCGTTTCAGTCAAGATGTCGAACAATTCGGTGGGGGCGCCCACCCGCTGGGCCGATCGCAAGGACATCGCCCGATAGCCGGCAGCGAGCTCCGGATCCAGGTCTGTCAGTACGCGCAAATGTGTGTCGACAGCAGCAGCGTCGCCGCGTGCCACCGGGCCGGTCAACGCCGAGGGACCGCGTCGTAGCGCGTTGTCCAAGGCCGCCGACAGCAGCGGCTGCAGGACTCGCTCGGCCACTCCACCCGGATCGCCGTCGACCAACTGCTGACCGAGCAGCTCGTCACCTTGCAACGACGCTCGCAGGGCCTCGACGGCGTCGACCACGAGCGTGACCAGGTGATTACTGCCGTGAGCCAGTGCGGCGTGGTAGAGCGCGCGGTTCTCCTCGCGCACTCGGACGGGCTCGCCGCCGATCTCGAGGACCAGTGACTGCGCGATCGCGTAACCGATGTCGTCGGCAGCGGTGATTCCGAAGCATGCCGACGACAGCCGTGCGGTGTCCTCGTCGTGACCGGTGAACGTCATCGCCGGATGGATAGCCAGGGGTAGTGCGCCCAGTTCGGTGAGTGGAGTCAGGATCGCGATCCCGTTGGCACCGGACGTATGGGCGACGAGCGTGCCCGGCTTGACGGCATGGGTGGCCGCCAGACCTCGAACAAGATCCGCAAGCTGATCGTCAGGAACGGCGAGAATCAGCAACTCGGAACGAGCTGCGACGTCGGCAGCCGGAAGAATTTCGGTATCGGGAAGCCGCTTCACAGCGCGGGCGACCGAGGCGCTGGAGACGGCGGAGCAAGCGCTGACAACATGACCGGCTCGCTCCAATGCGGCACCGACAGCTGTTCCGACCCGGCCTGCGGAGACAATTCCTACCGTCAATCGCGCAGGTGCAGGTCCATTAGTGATCCCGAAGGAAGTCACCGGATTCCTCTCGTTCGTTCCAGTCCCGCTCGGCGGGTACCAGACGTTCTGCGTCCGAGGATATCCTTCGCCCGAACCGTCATGCCATGGCCGGGCGAGTGATCTGCGACTCAGTCCTCTCGGCGACGGCGTCGACCGGAGCCTTCGGACGGGTTGTTCGAACTCAGGTTTGCCATGATTTCGGCGACGGTCAATCCGTTGGAATGAGCACCACTGGCGGCATCTTCCGGAGCGGCACGGCGACGACGTCGCGGCTCCGCGTCAGGCTCCGCAGCGGATTCGGGTTCAGCTTCCGCGACAGCTTCGGGAACAACCGCGCGAACAACCTCGGGCACCTCTTCGACGACAGCGTCTTCGATGACGGCATCTTCGATGTTCGGGGCCTGGGCGGGAGCCTTGACTTCAGGCTCGACCGGCGCGACCGGCTCCGAATCCTTCTTCACCGGAACGTCTTTCACCGTTCGTGTCGGCGAGGAACTCACCGGAGAACTCGGTGCTTGGTTCCCGCTCTGGGGCTTCTGTGTCTCTTGTGGCTTCTGCGTCTCTCGAGACTTCTGGGTCGGGATGACGCGCGGCGCCACGAAGCTGCTGTCACGCCACGACGTCTCCGCGAACACGACGGTTGTCTCAGCAGTCACCGGATCGTCGTTGGGCGAAGCCAAGCCGCCGACGTTCGGTGCCGGTTGGCTGGGCCCGCTCTGGCCGGCGCCGGGAACGTACAACCCCGACGGTGCCGGCTGGTACGCGCCGTACGAACTACCGCCAAGTTCCGGCACTCGCGTCGAATCGGTCTTGAGCGCGGTCTGTTCGGGCAGCAGCCCACCTTCGAACAGCGCTTCGAGGTTTCGGCGCAGCGCCACCAATTCGGCGCGCAACCCGGCCAGCTCCTCCGCGTCCGCGGTCACCTCACGTCGCACGCGACCTTCGACGCTCAGTTCGTACTCGCGTCGAGCAGAAATTTCACGTTCGAGCTGCAGTTCGTACACGGTCTGCAGATCGGCAACCTTGGCTTTGTCCAGTGCCGACTCACGCCGATACTTGGTCATGGCGATAGCGCCGAGGGTGGCTGCCCACAGAGCGACGACCAGACCCACCCGAAGAAGCTGAACGCTGTTGCTGAAAATCAGAAACAGCGAAGCAATGACAGCAAGTGCCAGAAGAGCAGCAATGATCATCTGGCTCGCGCTGCGCTTGCTTCGGCGCGCAGACTTCGATCGACCAGAATTTGTCATGGTTGCCAGGGTACTTGCCGAGACCGGGGTCGCCACGTACCTCGGTGGGTGATTTGCCGACCAGGCTGTCAGTGCGCAGGCTCGTCAGGTGTATCTTCCGGCGTCTTGCAACAATGTTCGAGCCACAGAGCTGCCGCTACCAGCGCAATTGCGGCGCCCAACCCCACCCACGCGCCCGGCGTGTCGGAGGCTGCAGCCTGCAGAACCGAGCGCTGTGGGATGAGATACACCAGCACTCCGACCCAGACACCGACGGTAGCTGAACCGACCAAAGCGGATGCTTTGGCCAATGCCAGCGCTCGGGCGGCGGTGATCGGATGAAGCTGTCTGAGCCCGTCGCCGACCTGCCGGTTCTTGACGCGTGAACGAATGACAAAAGCGAAGACGGCCTCGGCAACGGCCACGAAGTACAGCGACGCTCCCGCATAAACAGGGATGGGCGGCATCGAACCGTAGAACACGCGAATCAGAATCCAGGTGGCCACGGCCGCCACTGCGGCGAGTACCGCGAGTTCACTGATCCGGGTCGGCTTCAAACCCTTGTCGTTTTCGGTCACCGCGCAAGCACCACATCGGTAGTGCGGACACCTTCGCGCTCAGTGCGATCGAGGCCGTCGAGAATTTGTGCCACCGGCAACTCCTGGCCGTCGACGATCAGCGTCGCGTCAGGCTCGACGTCCAGCCAGGGAACGAGAACGAATGCCCGAAGATGCGCGCGCGGATGCGGAAGTGTGAGCACGGGATCGGAACTGACGACGCCTTCGCAGTCGACTACGTCCACGTCCAGGCTCCGCGGCCCCCACCGCTGTTCGCGCACCCGGTCTGCGGCTTCCTCGAGAGCTTGCGAGCGGCGAAGCCATTCAGCGGCATCGGCTTCGGGATCGTCGACCACCACCACCGCGTTGTAGAAATCCTGCTGCTCGACGCCACCCCACGGCGCGGTCGAGTAGACCGGTGAGACAGCAACGACGGCGCTGCCCAACCCGTCGACAACGGACTGTAGGTGAGCCACGCTGTCGCCGATGTTGGAACCGATCGACAGAACAGCGCGCGTCATGCCGATCTGGTCCGATGTGCGACGACGGCGACGTCCGCAAAAACCAGCGGAATCGGTGCCGACGGTTTGTGGACAACAACCTCGACGCTCTCGACTCGCGAATCTTTCATGACGTCGTCGGCGATCTCCGCGGCGACGGTCTCGATGAGATCGCGCGACGGGCCGGCGACTATCGCTGCGGCGGCTTCCGCCAACTCGCCGTAGTGCAGGGTCTGAGTCAGGTCGTCCGACGCCGCGGCGGGAGCCAAGTCCATCCATACGGTGATGTCGATGAAGAAGTCCTGACCGTCACGCTTCTCGTGGTCGAACACTCCGTGATTGCCGCGAACCTTCAGTCCGCGCAATTCGATTCGGTCCCCCATGTCAGGCCCTTTCTCGTCCACGGTTCCAGGCGTCGACCACGGCAATGGCGTCGAGCGAGGCTTGTGCGTCGTGCACCCGAACTCCCCAGGCGCCTTCGCGCGCTGCAAGGGCGGAGACCACGGCCGTCGCAGTCTCGCGGCCACCGGGTGGACGCGGATTGCCGTCGGGATCGCTGAGCAGAGACCCGAGGAACCGCTTTCGGGAAGCGCCGACCAGTACCGGGAATCCGGTCGCGTTGAACTCGGGTAGTGCTCGCAACAGTGCCCAGTTGTGGTCGGCGTTCTTAGCGAACCCGAGGCCGGGGTCGAGGATGATCGACGACGAATCGACCCCTGCTTTCAACGCCAGATCGACCTGCGACAGCAGTTCGTCACGGACGTCGCGGACCACGTCGTCGTAGTGATCGGCGCTGCCACGATGGACGTAGTCGCCGGCCGAGCGCCAATGCATGAGGATCCAGGGCACTCCGGCGTCGGCCACAACGGAGGCCATGTCGGGGTCTGCGCGACCGCCCGATACGTCGTTGACGATGCCTGCGCCCGCTTCGATCGCGGCGGCGGCGACGGAAGCACGCATCGTGTCGACGCTGACGCGAATTCCGGCTGCCACGAGTTCTTCGATCACCGGGGCAATTCGGTCCGCCTCGAGTTTCGGATCGACGCGGGTGGCTCCGGGCCGCGTCGACTCGCCGCCGACGTCGACGATGTCGACGCCGATGCGTTGCAGTTCGAGTCCGCGAGCGATCGCCGCGTCACGATCGAGAAATTGACCACCGTCGGAAAACGAATCGGCGGTGACGTTCAGAATCCCCATCACGACCATCCGGGCCGGATCGCTGCCTGCAACGGGAGCCGCGGACATCTTGCTCACTTACGCAGGATGAGGTCCAGCGCTTCGGACCGCGAGGCCGCGCTGGATTGCAGGAGCCCACGAACCGCAGACGTGGTCGTGCTGGCTCCGGGCTTGCGGATACCGCGCATCGCCATGCACAGATGCTCGGCTTCGATGACGACGATGGCTCCGCGCGGGTCGAGCTTGCGCATCAAAGCATCCGCGATCTGACTGGTCAGGCGTTCTTGAACCTGCGGACGCTTGGCGTACAGGTCGACGACGCGCGCGAGCTTCGACAAACCGGTGACCTTGCCCGACTTTCCCGGGATGTAGCCAACGTGAGCAACACCGTGGAAGGACACCAGGTGGTGCTCGCACGTCGAGAACATCGGAATGTCTCGCACGAGCACCAACTCCTGGTGACCCTCGTCGAAAGTTGTGTTCAACGCGTCGTCAGGTTCGGAGTACAGACCCGCGAAGATCTCCTTGTACGAGCGCGCAACCCGGGCCGGCGTATCGAGCAGGCCTGGGCGCTCCGGATCTTCACCGACCGCGATCAACAATTCCCGTACGGCAGCCTCTGCCCGCGCCTGATCGAACGGGCGGCCCGTTCCGAGCGACACCAGTTCACTGGCCACATCATTCACCGACAACCGAACTCTCCTCGAGAATTGTTCACAGTTCCCCCGCCGCAGAGCCTAGTGGCGCAAGGTCAGCGAGATCCGTCCGGTCCGTCCCAGCGAACGGTGCTCGGTCCCTCGTCCTCAGCCGAATGGTGCGGCGGAGGAGTTTGCGGCTGTTCCGGTGCGGGGCTCTGCCACTGGTTTTCGCCGGTCGGGTTTCCCCGGTTCGGATCGGCGAAGGGTCCACTGTCCGGGTACTGCACCGGGTAATCGGGCTGCGCGGGGTAACGGCGGCCGGGATGCGGCTGCTCCGGGTACGCCTGCTGCCCCGGGTGCGGTTGACCGTACTGCCCCTGATCGGGCTGGGGCTGACCGTGTTGGGGCTGACCGTACTGGCCCTGCGACTGGTTCGGCGGGGTCGGATTCTGTCCACCGGTGTACCCACCCGACTGCTGTCCGGGGTACGTCGGCGACGGGTTCTCACGCGGAGGCCAACCCGGTGCCGACCATCCGGCGGGCGCTCCGTAGTCGGGTGTTCCCGGTTGCGGAGTCTGCTGCGGAGCACTCGGCTGCGGGTACGAAGGCTGTGCGTAGCCGTTCGAGGGTCCCTGGTTGCCGTTGTTGGGGAGACCACCGTTGGGGGCACCGCTGTTGGGTGCACCTGCCTTGACGAGAACAGGTGCGGCAGCGGGCTCCGGCCAGGTTTCGCCGCGCTCGATCGCAAGTTCGCGAGGAGTCTTCACCGGCGGACGATCCGAAGGCGTGCGCCCACCGAAATCGTTGAAAGCCGTGATGCGCGGACGCTTTTCGACGCCGGCAAGGATCTTCTCGAGGTCCTTGCGAGTCAACGTCTCACGCTCGAGCAGTTCGGTAGCGATGAGGTCGAGCGCATCGCGGTACTCGTTGAGGATTGCCCACGCTTCGGTGTGCGCTGCCTCGATGAGGTTGCGCACCTCTTCGTCGATTTCACGGGCGATCTCGTGTGAGTAGTCGGACTGAACGCCCATCGAACGGCCGAGGAACGGATCCCCGCCCTCCTGTCCGTAGCGAACCGCGCCGAGCTTGGCACTCATGCCGTATTCGGTGACCATCGCGCGGGCGATCTTGGTCGCCATGTCGATATCGGACGACGCTCCGGTGGTGGGCTCGTGGAACACCAACTCCTCGGCGGCGCGTCCACCCATTGCCATGACGAGACGAGCGATCATCTCCGAACGCGTCATCAAACCCTTGTCGTCCTCGGGCACGGTCATCGCGTGGCCACCCGTGCGACCGCGAGCGAGGATCGTGACCTTGTAGACCGGCTCGATGTCAGGCATTGCCCAAGCAGCCAGCGTGTGACCGCCCTCGTGGTACGCCGTGATCTTCTTCTCGTGCTCGCTGATGATGCGACTCTTACGCCGCGGTCCACCGACAACACGATCCACCGATTCCTCGAGCGAGGCTTCGGTGATGACGGTTCCGTTTTCGCGTGCGGTGAGCAGCGCAGCCTCGTTGATGACGTTGGCGAGATCAGCACCCGACATTCCGACGGTCCGCTTGGCGAGACCTTCGAGGTCGGCGTTGGGATCGATCGGCTTGCCCTGCGAGTGCACGCGCAGGATCGCGCGGCGACCGGCGAGGTCGGGGGCGCCGACCGGAATCTGGCGATCGAAGCGTCCCGGACGCAGCAGTGCGGGGTCGAGGATGTCGGGGCGGTTGGTTGCGGCGATCAAGATGATGCCGGTGCGATCACCGAAGCCGTCCATCTCGACGAGCAACTGGTTGAGTGTCTGCTCGCGCTCGTCGTGTCCGCCGCCCAGGCCTGCGCCGCGCTGACGACCGACGGCGTCGATCTCGTCGACGAAGATGATGCAGGGGCTGTTCTGCTTGGCCTGCTCGAACATGTCGCGAACACGCGAAGCACCGACACCGACGAACATCTCGACGAAGTCAGAACCGGAGATGGTGAAGAACGGGACGCCGGCTTCGCCTGCGACAGCGCGAGCGAGCAGCGTCTTACCGGTTCCGGGAGGGCCGTACAGCAGCACACCGCGCGGAATCTTGGCGCCGAGCGCCTGGTAGCGAGCCGGGTTCTGCAGGAAGTCCTTGATCTCGTACAGCTCTTCGACAGCCTCGTCCGCACCGGCGACGTCGGCGAACGTGGTTTTCGGCATGTCCTTGGTGAGCTGCTTGGCCTTCGACTTACCGAATCCCATGACTCCGCCGCGACCACCGCCGCCCTGCATCCGGTTCATGACGAAGAAGAAGATGCCGAACAGAATGATCATCGGCAGCACGAACAGAAGGATCGACGTCAGCCAGCTCTCCTGAGTGACCGTCGTGTTGAACTTGTCCGCACCGGCGCCTTCGACCTTGTCGAAGATCTGCTCCGACGCACTCGCGGGGTACTTCGCCAGGATCTGCGTCTTACCGTCGGTGGCGTCGTTGCCGTTCTTGAGCCACAGACGAACCTGCTGCTCACGGTCGTCGATCTGCGCCGACTCAACGTTCTTGGCGTCGAGTTGGGAGATCGCGACCGAGGTGTCGACGGTCTTGAAGTCGCGGGTGTCGTTGCTGAAGTAGCTGAAGGCATAGATCACCAACAGCACGACGGCTACGAGTAGCACGTTACGGAACACAGTCTTACGGTTCATACAGGTCGGCCGATGTGGCCGGTCCTTTCGAGAGTGCGGGTCTGCCAGGTCGCCTTCCGGCTGCCAACCGGACACCTGCAGGTTACCGCGATCGGCCCCATCGATGCCCGCCAGCGGCCGTGCCGCTTGGTTGGAACGGTCGTCACGGTGTTCAACGTGCGCATTGCCGATCAGGTTCCCGGGCTACGTCGCAGCACAGTTTCCTGTAAGCGAACATGCTCATAGTGGTTATCGTGCGTTTTTCCGACGCTTGTCCGTCGTTATTCGTCAGGCCGTGTCGGAGAGGATTCCCGCAACAGCGTCAGCGGCGCCCGATTGGTCACCGTCGATGATGCGGTGAGCGAGATGATCGAGTCGCGAAGACAGTCGAGCCGAGGATTCGGGCACGTCCGCCTGCTGGGCGATGGTCTCGTCGAGGTCAGCCAGTAAGCCGCCACCGGCCAGGTGCCTGACGCAGCGCCATGTCTCGGCGAAGTTTCTCGCGGTCCCGTCGTCGGTCAGCATCGCGACCCGAAGCGCAGCGTTGGGATTCGACGCCGCCGCCCGAGCCAGGCCGGCCATGATCGCCTCCCTGGCGGCAGTCAGTTCGTCGACGGTTCGGTCCTGTAGCCGCACTCCCGAGTCCGCAGAGCGGCCCGCGTCGGGCGTCGGAGCTTCACGAATCACTGCACCGTTACCGTGCTGGATTTCGACTCGGCCTCGGATTTCGAGGGCAACGAGCGCTTGAGCCAGCGACGCGCGACTCACGCCGAGTTCGGCAGCCAGGCTGCGTTCGGGAGGAAGCCGATCACCGGGCGAAAGACCTTGAGCCTCGATGAAATTCGAAATGTGCTCGGCCAACTGCTCGTACAGGCGCGGACGCTTCAATCGTCCGGGCAGGCCCGAGCGCGAGCCGGGCGATGACGTCGAATTCATGCCTCGGAGTGTACTTGACAAATGGAGCAGTGGCAGAGAGGCTAGGCCAATTCCAAGTGATGCAGACCACAAGCTGGTCGCGAACGGATTGAGAGTTCGATGGCAAATGTCATAGCCCTGTCAGTACTTGTCCTGGTGTTCGTCATATCCACCGTGAGGTCGGTGAACATGGGTGCGCTTGCCCTGGTGGCTGCCTTCGTCGTCGGAACACTGGTCTTCACCGTCGATACCAGCGAGATCCTCGACGGCTTCCCGGCCAGCCTCTTCGTCATCCTGGTCGGCGTCACCTACCTGTTCGCGCTGGCCAGAAACAACGGCACGGTCGACTGGATCATTCACGCGGCAGTCCGCGCGGTCAGAGGACGAGTGGCCCTCGTGCCGTGGGCGATGTTCGCGGTGTGCGCGGCCGTGACCGCCATGGGCGCGGTCAGTCCCGCTGCCGTCGCCATCATCGCGCCGGTGGCAATGGGCTTCGCCACCCGCTACCGGATCCACCCCATGCTGATGGGCTTCATGGTCGTCCAGGGCGCAACGGCGGGCAGCTTCTCCCCTATCGGAATCTTCGGCGTGATCACCAACGACGTCATGCGCCAGAACGGCCTCCCGTCGAGCCCGGCCTTGCTGTTCGTCTCGACCTTCGCGGCCGCGGCCGTTGTTGCTGCCATCGCGTACGTCTCGTTCGGCGGTCGCGCACTGATTGCGCGCGGCGCCTCCGAGCGCGTGCTCGTCAACGCAGTCGGCAACGCGTCTGGCGGTGGCGACACCATCACCGGTTCGGGTTCCGGTGACAGCTCGAAGGGTGGCGGCAAGTCCTCCGGTGGGACCGCTCCGCACGAGGGAGCACTCAATCTCGAGCGCCGACTCACCCTGCTCGGACTGGCGTCGCTTGCACTCGGCGCCTTGGTGTTCGACCTCGACGTCGGATTCACCGCACTGACCGTCGCGGTACTTCTCACCCTGATCTTCCCTGCCTCCGCCCGCGGCGCCGTCGACAAGATCAGCTGGGGCACCGTGCTCCTCATCGGCGGAATCGTCACGTACGTCGCTCTTCTGCAGAACCAGAACACCGTCCAGTGGCTCGGGGATTCTGTTGCACACGTGGGGATTCCACTTCTCGCAGCCTTCTTGATCTGCCTGATCGGCGCGATCGTGTCGGCGTTTGCATCCACCACGGGAATCCTCGGCGCACTCATCCCTTTGGCAATTCCATTCCTCATGACCGGTCAGGTCAATGCAACCGGTCTGGTCATCGCGCTGGCAATCTCCTCGTCTCTGGTCGATTGCAGTCCGTTCTCGACCAACGGCGCGCTGGTGGTCGCGAACGCCGCTCCGGAAGAACGCGACGTGGTGTTCGGGCTGACGATGCGGTGGGGCATGACCATCATGGTGGTGACGCCGATTCTCGCCTGGCTGCTGTTCGTTGTTCCCTGGTCCGTCTGAATCTTCGCTCAAAGAAAGGGAACTCGCGATGAACAGCGAATCCACACTTCTGCGCTCCCTCGACCCCCGCATCTTCGACGATCACGGAGCGGCGGTCAGTTTCGGCGAAGGCGCAACCCTCTCTCGCGCCGACTTGTTTGCCGCCGCCACCGCGGTCGCCGATCAAATCCATGGTGCACAGCGAGTGGCAGTACAAGCCGCCGCCGGCCTCGAGACAGTGGTCGCCGTCGCCGGCGCACTGATCGCCGGTGTTGCCGTGGTCCCGATCCCGCCCGACTCCGGCCCGCTCGAACGTCAGCACATCATCGCCGATTCCAAGGCCGAACTGATACTCGGAGAAGGGCCGACGGATTCGAGTATCCCGTTGATTCCCATCGATATTCACGCGCGATCCGCGACGTCCTATCCCGAACCGAGTGCGGCAGCTACTGCACTGATCATGTACACCTCGGGAACCACCGGAGCTCCGAAAGGCGTTGTCCTCTCGCGAGCATCGATCGCAGCGGATCTCGACGCGCTCGCTCATGTGTGGAATTGGACGCCAGAGGACACACTCGTCCACGGACTGCCCCTCTTCCACGTCCACGGGTTGATTCTCGGCGTGTTGGGCGCCTTGCGCGTGGGTTCGCCGCTGATTCATACCGTCAGACCAACTCCGGATTCGTATGCCGCAGCGGGTGGCTCGTTGTACTTCGGTGTTCCGACCGTCTGGTCACGCGTGTGCGGTGATCCCTCGGCGGCAGCAGCATTGCGATCCGCGCGCTTGCTCGTGTCCGGAAGTGCACCACTTCCGGTTCCATTGTTCGAGCGGATGAAATCGCTGACCGGGTTGGCTCCCGTCGAGCGCTACGGAATGAGTGAAACCCTCATCACCGTCAGCACGACGCACGACGGCGAACGTCGCCCGGGTTGGGTCGGGCACGCCGTTCCGGGAGTCAGGACGAGGTTGCGCGGCGAGAACGGCGAACTGTCGGCGCACGACGGAGAGCAGCTTGGGCAACTGGAAGTTGCGGGCGCCGTCCTCTTCGACGAGTACCTCGGGAACCCCTCGAAGACAGCGGAATCCATGACCGAAGACGGCTGGTTCCGCACCGGCGACATCGCGGTGATCGACGACAGCGGATTCCACCGCATCGTAGGTCGCGAGTCGGTCGACATGATCAAGTCCGGTGGATACCGCATCGGTGCAGGCGAGGTGGAACAGGCACTTCTGGCATACCCCGGCGTTCGCGAGGCCGCCGTCGTCGGTATGCCGGACGACGATCTCGGCCAGCGCATAGTCGCCTTCATCGTCGGCGACGTAGCCGACTGCGCTGTGGTTTCGGACTTCGTCGCCGAATCACTGTCGATCCACAAGCGCCCACGCCAGGTTTGTCTGGTGGACAGCTTGCCGCGCAACGCTATGGGCAAGGTCCAGAAGAAGCTGCTGACGCCCTGAAGGTGTGCTTGTTTCACTCGAAGCGTGCTCGCTCACTGCCTGGTGACCACGACGACGGCATCAGCCATCCGATCATGGAAGCCGCGGACGTCCGGTGCGCTACTGATCGAAACGATGATCGCGATCGAAATAGCGACTGTTACCAGAGAACCGAGAATGCTCGCGACACTGCCCAACGACATCGAATTCAGCATGCCGACGAGCTCGTCATCACTACCGAGCATGGCCAACGCCGAAACAGCCGATCCGAGGTACATGGGGATCACGAATGCATTCCGTTTGAAGGACTGCGCCAGGGCCGGACGCGCACCTCCTACCGAGCGAACGCCTATTCCGAGGGCGAGTTTGCCCAGGGTTACCCCGAATGCCGACTCTCCCCATACGAAGTACACGATCGAACCGATCCCGATCAGCAGGCCAATCAGACCCGAACTTGTCCGGTAGGAATCGAAGTCGAATCCGTTTCCGAGCGTCGCGGTGGAGATCATTCCGCCGACGACCGACACAACTGCGAGAATGGCAAAATCGATGAACCGCGCGGCAACTCGTATCCCGGCTCCGGCCGGCCGAAACCCACCAGGCCGGAGTGGAACGCCGGTCGGCCCATACCCCGGGTCCGGTGGCGGCACGGCAAATTGCGGCACGGCCGATCGCGGTGCGAACGGTTGCACAATTTCGCCGCTGGAGCTGGACTCCGGTCCGCTCGAAATGAACGTCTCGGTCGCAGGTTCGGGTTCGGGTCCGAGTAGACCGAATTGCCCGGCAGCCCTTCGGTCCAACGCTGCATCCACAGCAGGATCACCCAGCGCTTCGAGCCACGTCACAAGATCGTCGTACGTCGACGGATTCGCAGCGATCGCCGGCCGCAACTCCGGCGAACTCGACGCGATCTCGAACAGCACCGCCGCTGGAGTCCGCGGATCCGCAGCCTCGAGAGCACGTCTCGAAGACTGCACGGGCACGGGCACACGGCCAGGTTCAGGTTCAGGTAGACCGAATTGCCCAGCAGCCCTTCGGTCCAACGCCACATCCACAGCCGGATCACCCAGCGCTTCGAGCCACGTCACAAGATCGTCGTACGTCGACGGATTCGCAGCAATCGCCGGCCGCAACTCCGGCGAACTCGACGCAATCTCAAACAGCACCGCCGCCGGAGTCCGCGGATCCGCAGCCTCGAGAGCACGCCCCGAAGGCCGAACGGGCTGTCCGAGATTCGGTACCGCAGCTGTAACCGTGGTGGCCGACGCGAACAGTTGCACCCCCGCATACAAATTCCGAACAGCCGGTGAGACTGTGAGAACGAGAGCAACCAGAACCACCAGCATCGCCATGGCGAGATCGAATATCCATGCACTGTAATATATTTCGCCATACATGGCCGACTGCACCACGAGACGAGCGATCATCAGGACGAGCAAGCCGAGACAGACTCCGAGACCGACCTCGCGTGACGGGCGAGGGTCGAGCGAAGAATACCGAAGCGACAGTGATCTGACTCCGACAACGGCAAGAATCCCGAAGAGTATCGCGAGAACAGCGAGCACTAACGCATCTCCCCACGGCACGATGCCAAATTGCGTTGCTGCCATTGCGATCTGAGAGAATCCAACACCGAAGCTCCACACCGCGATCAACAGCATGCCGTTTCGTGCCGCTCCGAGCCAGACGTATCCGGGGTGCGTCCCGTCGCCGACGGACGCAACACCGAATGGAATGAATGTAATTGCGGCTGCGGCAATCAAGAGCGTGATGCCGTAGTAGGGACTAGCCGTGACCGTGTGGAACAGCTCGACACTTGTGCCCTCGCTGATCGAGTGGAGTAATCCGGCTGCGAGGAGAGCGATGCCGAGCGCGGCGATGGTGAGGCGCCAGGACGCAAACCGTCTGGCGAGACCGACTGCCGCAACACCCACCACGACGATCGGAACGGCCGACGACACGAAGAGAACGATCAGGCTCTCGAATGTCTGCGGCCCGTCGTAATATCGGTAGCGACTGACGGAGACCAGGATGTAGATCAGCGCGAGTAGCGCCGAGGCCACTGACGACCCCCAAGCCACAAACACAAGCGGCTTCACCAACGCCAACCATCGCGGCGCGGTTCGAGGGTCGATGCGAATTTCGGCCGCGCGCGGTTGAGCTGCGAGCAGGGCGCCGGCAAGCCCGAACCACGCTCCAGCGCCAACCCCGTTGCCGGTGAAAATACTCGAACTCTCACTGAATCGGAACATTCCACGAATGACGTCGTAGACGACAAGACCCACAACAGTGGCAATGAGGGGTCCGTTGGCCACCAGACGCAGCACACGTATCTGCCCGACATTCCAATTCGGCCCGAGCATTCCGAGTCGCGCCACGTACGGCAGTAACAGCGACGCCAGCGACAGCAGTGTCGGCAGAACCAGAAGCAGCACAAGAGCACTCGAACCGACGCGGGCTATTCCGACGGTCGCACTCCACGGTAAGAAGAGCGACACGAACAGCAGTGCCGCGGCTGTCCCGTCGCGGGTGTAGTCACCGATCCGAATATCCACGAACGCAGATCGCGTCGGTGAATAGCTCTGTGGCGGTAGATACATGCCGTGCGACTGGGGCGAACTGCTTATTGATGGTTCACCGGGTTGACGCGAGTTGTCTTCGGTCATTCGCCAAGCTCCTCAGATGTGGGAAGTGCGCCGAACGGGTCAGGTACTATCGCCGATATTTGGTGGTCCCCGACGAATCGCGATCGTTGCTGACGATCTTGGCGAAGCATTGATCGTTGGCAATCCGCTTCGAATCGCACCACCCATTGGCCGCATCCGCATCCGCAAACGTCAAGCCTGCGACGGTTATCCACCAACCCCGGAGATCGAAGGTCCGCCATTCGTCACTCCAGAGCAGACGCACCTCCGGATACATGAGACGAAGTTCGAGATGCTGTCGCAGGATCTGGGCAGCAGTCCAATGCACCTGAGCGCCATTGATATCCGCCGCATCGAGTCCGACCCGCTTGGAGGAGATCTGAGCCACCCACCTGTTCGCGAGGTCACCGATCACAAAGGGGCGATCGGCGTCGGCCTGAGCCCGGAGGGCGTCGAGACTCGCAGATTCGACGTCGCCCGTTGTCGGCTGCGCGCTACGTGTGGGTCGGATCGGCGTATTGGTGTCACTTCGCGATGCCGGCCCGGATGTCAGGCTGGTATTACTCGTCCCGTCGTCCTCGCATTCGACGAGTTGAGCACCTGACGCTCTCGAATTGGTCAGACTCGAAGACTCACCGAGAGTGTTCGGCAGCCTCCAGAAGCTACCGAGGTCGTACAGGAACTCGCGCTGGATCGAGTTCGTCGTGTTCGTCCCATCGGTTCGGGGAAGATAGATCGGCGCATCGGAGAAGTCGAACACCGCCGATGCAACGCTCTGGCCGGTGTCGGTGATCGATACACGAAGCGCGTCGGTGGAGACGATGTCTCCGCCGGGACATGATGCTTTCATTTCCATTAGAACGACGAGACCCTCTGCCTGCGTGCGGTATTCAACCGGCGTCAGGGTCGGTGTCCGGCCGCATTTCGTGACGTACTCGTTGCCTCCGTCGAATTCAGGGACAGCGGGCAGCCTGCCCGGTGCTCCTGACGGTCCGCCGGTCGGTGGGTAGTAGAGGAATCTGTCATTGGAGATCGAGGCGAGTCCGTCGTGGGCCTTCGACCAAGACCAGTGGTTGGTGTGGGAATCGAGGGACCAACTGACAGAGCCGTCGTCGAGTTCGACGGCGAGTACCCTGCCGTCGTTAGGATGGACGAGAATTCGCTCACCGTCCGAGACCGAGTAAGAGAAGTAGTCGCCGATCTTGGTCGACCACAACTGTTCCCCGGTGTCGATTCGGTAGGCCGAGAGCGTGTCCGAGTCGTTGCCCAACACGATGTCGCCGACGATCCGGCGTAGCGAGAAGTGGTCTCCGCCGATGACCGACCACAGCTCGGTGCCGTCGTTCATGTCGTAGGCACCGTGCGAGCCGATGTACGGACGAGATTTCGATGCCGAGACAAGCCACGGTGATGCCGGTGCGTCTTCGTCAACTCTAAATCTCTCGGCACCGTCACGGTCGGACACGATGCTGGAGTATCCGTCCGACGCAAATGGCATCGCACAGAGGACGCCGGCAAAACCTTGTCCTGGAAGTGCCTCGTAGCCACCCAGATTCGGATTCGAAAGCAGTGCGCCATCGACCGCGTTGAGCGCCGTAGATCCGATGCTCGAGTAATAGACGATGCCGTCGACGATCTCGAACGAATGCGAATCGCCGGATCCGACGCAGTCGGTTTCCGGTGGAGTTGTCGTTGTCCACGCCGCATCGAGGTCGGTGGGGGTTCCGCGCGAAATCACCAGCCCGGACTGGCTACCGCCGACAGTGAAGACCGCTCCGTCGGAAACCTCGACCAAGGTGGCCGTATCGGTGTCGACACTCGAACGAATCGCCCCCGAGTCGAGCGAGAAGGAAACGACTCGAGCTGTTCCACCAGGGTTCCTGACGACACAAGGTAGGGCTGCATCGATCGCGGTGGTCGCACACGACACCGTGCCGGCGACCGGCGTTTGCCATCGAATGGATCCGCTCTCGGCGTCGACTGCAACAAGTTGGGACTGCTGGCCCTGCTGTGGACCGACCGTAGTGATCAGAGTCTGTCCCACGTCGATGAATCTCGCCGTTCCATAGCTCGCACCGAGCGAATCCGGCCACAGAAATCTTCCGCCCGGCAGAACCTCGTCAACGTCCAACGACCACCCTGGCGTCGGCTGCGTCGGGTAAGTGTTGACCAGCTGGCCTGCCACCGGTCCATCGGTGTCTCCCGACCGGAGAATCGTGACAACGGTGACGGCGCCTGCGGCGAGGGCCGCGACGGCGGTAAGGGCTGCAACGGCAACAATCCATCCTCGGCCACGAGATCGAGAGGGCGGAGGATGTCCGGCAACCAGAGCCTGCGGTGGTGAAGGTGGGGGAGGTGGGGGCGGGGGCGGCAACGTCATCGGTTGTGTCTCCCTCTGTCGATCATTCGTCCGCTAGGCAAAGCACTACGACAGGACTCTCTTTGCGAACCCAATCGGCGGTGCACGAAGATGTGGACGTGCCGCGGCTGACTACCCGGTGAGTGGCGCTGCTCGAGCTGCATGAGACCGGACTGACGTATGTCTCGCTGGTCCCGTCGCCCTTGTCTGCCCCGAGCCTTCGTACGACGCAGTCACCTACCGAGGCATTGGCGATGACCGACGCCGTGTCGCTTCCGCTGTACGTCGGCGCCACCGTCCGGGATGTGGTGGTCGCATACGTCGGATAAGTCGTACTCGACGATTCAGATGTGTAGTAGAGAGAAGACGCGCTGTCGTAGTCGTCGAACGCGCGGGTGACTGCATTGGCAATGAGAAACATCCACACGATCGACAGCACCAGAAGCGCGGTGAAGATGTAGCCGATGACCAGACCGGCGATTGCAAGTCCTCGCCCCTGCTCACCGGTTCGTTTGATCTGCGCCAGCGAAATGTGGCCGAGCACAATGCCGACCGGCGCCAGCACGAGCGCCCCGACCAGGGCGGCAATTGCGAGGCCGTTTGTGGTCGGAAGTTGGTACAGAACGCCCTGCGGTTGGGCACTCCAGTACTGCTGCTCCCCACCAGGCGGGGGCGGTGGTGGCGGTGGCGGTGGTGGCGGAAGGGTCACCGAATAAGCCGTCGATAGCGCATTCCGTGAATCTAGCGACGCCTCGGAGACCTGTCTGTCGTCCGTTCGGCGGACTGATGCAGAGGTGCCGAAATGTGAAGAGTCCTAACCGGCGAGCAGGCTCAGCCGCCGTAGACCTCGGGGTCCAGGGTGCCGATGTACGGCAGATCGCGGTACCGCTCGGCGTAGTCGAGGCCGTAACCTACGACGAACTCGTTGGGGATGTCGAAGCCCACGTCGCGGACGTCGACGTCGATCTTGACCGCGTCGGGCTTGCGGAGCAATGTGACGACCTCGAGCGAAGCGGGGTTACGCGTCTTGAGGTTGCGCATCAACCACGACAGCGTGAGACCGGAATCGATGATGTCCTCGACGATCAGCACGTGGCGACCGGCGATGTCCTTGTCGAGGTCCTTGAGGATGCGGACGACGCCCGAAGACGAGGTCGAGGATCCGTAGGAGCTGACGGCCATGAATTCCATCTGCGACGGGATCGGCAGGGCGCGGGCGAAGTCGGTCATGAAGAAGACCGCTCCCTTGAGGACGCCGATCAGCAGGAGATCCCCTTCGGGGGCGCCTGCCGGGTAACGCTTGGCGATGTCCTCAGCCAGTTCCGCCGTTCGTGCACGGATCTGTTCTTCGGAGATCAGTACCGATGCGATGTCGCCCTCGTACACGCGTCAAACCCTTCGTCGGTCTTCGAATCCGAGGATCAGCCTGCCACGTCGCCGGGCCGCCACCAACCTCGCCTCCGGTGTTCCGCCCCCGATCGCGACGCCGCCTTGCCCCCGCCAGTCGATCACCAGGGCGTCGACCGCCCGTAACTGTTTGTCCGTCAATGCTTTTGCGCCACCCTGCAGCAGCCACGCTCGCAGAGCGCGTCGGCGGATTGCGGTGGGCGCTTCGGCAAGTGTGTCCACTTCCACTTCTCCGTCGACGACAACCCGTAGGAGTAGGGCCTCGGCGTACTCGTCGAGCGCCTCGCCGTCCTCACGCAACTGCGTCGCGGTTCGGGCCAACGCCTCGGCAACTCCCCCGCCGAGAATTTCTTCGAGCAGCGGCAACGCCTCGTGCCGCAGACGCACGCGAGTGAACTCGGGATTGTTGTTGTGCGGGTCCTCCCACGGCGTGATTCCCAGGTCGACGCAGGCCGCCCTGGTCACCGATCGCCGGAGGCCGAGGAGCGGCCGTCCCCAGGGAGCGTCGAATGCAGCCATACCTTGAATCGATCGCCCACCGGACCCGCGCGAGAGTCCGAGAAGCACGGTCTCGGCCTGATCGTCGAGCGTGTGTCCGAGCAGAACCGGGAGGTCAGTTCTGGCGCCGCGGAGAGCGTTGTACCGAGCCTCACGCGCAGCGGCTTCGAGACTCCCACCATCGGCTACGTCGACTGTCAGCACCGTCGCGGTCCGGCAACCCAGCGCCAGCGCCTGGTCTGCGGCCGAGCATGCGACGGCATCCGAACCATCTTGTAGGCGATGGTCCACGATCAACGCGTCGACCGAATCGGTTTCCGCCACCGCTGCTGCTGTCAGCGCCAACGAATCGGCTCCCCCGGACAGGGCGACGACCACACGGCGTCGTGGCTCGAATGCGACCGTCCACGCCCGCACGGCCTGTCGCAGCGCCAGTAGGGCAGGCGTCTCAGGCAGCAGCATCTAGCCGAGAACGCGCTTTACCCACGCGTCGGGATTGTCGATCTCGTCGAGCAACGGCAAGGTCTCGGGCCCGGTCCAGACGGTGTTGAACTGCTCCATGCCGACCTTGAGAACTACCGCGTCGACGAAGGCCTTGCCGCGTACGTACTGCGCCATCTTGGCGTCCATGCCGAGAAGCATCTTGATGATCCGCTGCACGGGGTTGGACTTGCGCTGCCGACGCTTGTCGAAGGCCGCGCGGATCGTTGCCACCGACGGCACCACGGCGGGGCCGACGGCGTCCATCACGTGGTCTGCATGCCCTTCGAGGAGGGTGCCGAGTACAAGCATCCGATCCAGCGCGTCACGCTGAGGTTCCGCCTGCGAGGCGCGCAGCAGTCCGATGATGCCGCCCGCCGTCGCACCGTCACTGGAGTCGGGTTCCTTCCGCGAGCGCAGCTCTGCAGCAAGGCGCCCGACAACGTCGGTCATCGACTCGTCCACCGTCGCACCAAGCGTTTCGACGGATTCCTTCATGTACTCCGCGAGCCACGGCGAGGACGAGAACTGAACCCGGTGAGTGACCTCGTGCAGGCAGACCCACAACCGGAAGTCACTCGGATTCAGCCGAAGGGACCGTTCGACGGAGACGATGTTCGGTGTGACCAGAAGCAGGGTGCCGTGCTCGCCGGTGAACGGGTCGTACTGCCCGAGGATCGCCGAAGACAGGTACGCCAGCATGGCGCCGGCCTGCAAGCCCGCCGGCTTTCCGACGATGAGATTGCCACTGCCGTCTGGATCCGCGCCGGTGAGATGTGCCATCGACCGCGAGGCCGCCGTGATCCACCCGGCCCGGTCCAGCACGTCAGCGGCCGGGACCGGTAGACCGTCGGCCAGCCCGGTCACTTCACGAACCGGCAGTTCTGCACGCTTGGATGCCTCGGCGAGTTCTGCGGTTGCCGTCTCGGCCGTGTAGCGAGACATCGCGGGGCCACCGCGCGCCAGTTTTATCCCGGCTTTGGCGGCAAGACTCCAGTCGACGGCACCACCGAGCGGAGCCGAGGCTTCATCATCTTGTGGAGTCTTTTCGGCCACTATTGGCACCCGCAATTCCTCAATGCTCCGGCAATCGCGTCCAGGGCAGGACGGCTCACTTCTGGCGGCCGGTCATTGGACATCAGTGCGAAGGTGAGCACTCGCCCGTTCTGATCGACCACGAACCCTGACAACGCGCTGGCCGTCGAGAGAGTTCCCGTCTTGGCCCGTACCCAACCCGCACCGGTTCGGTTTCCGGACGCGTAGCGGTCGGACAAACTTCCTGTTCCGCCGGCCACCGGAAGGTAGTCCAGCAGCGGACGCAGTTTCGGATCACCGTCACCGGCCGCAGCCGTCATGACGCGATCGAGTACCTGAGCGGGAATGAGATCGTCGACGGACAGTCCGCTGGAATCGTGCAGCGATACACCGGTGTAGTCGAACCCGGCCGCCTGCAGGGTCTTGCCGGTCGCGTCGACGGCTCCGGTGAACGAGGCTTCGATTCCGGAGGCAATCGCGACCTCACGCCCGATGGTCTCTGCGAGCACGTTGTCGGAATGTTCCATCATCTGCAGCAGCCGGTCGCTCAGCGGCGCCGACTGCACGGTGGCGATCGGCTTGGCACCGGCAGGCGCCGCGCCGAGACTCACGTTGGCGGGATCGACACCGAGCGCCTGAGCGAGCACCTTGCCCGCGTCCAACGCGGGAGTTTCCGAACGCGGCGACTCGTCTTGAGTGCCGTCGTACCGCCCACCTTCGATCATCACCGATTCGATCGGGGTGATGTAACCGGCCGCGATGTCAGCGGGGAACCACCCGGTGGCCATGTTGTCGCCCTTGAACAAGCTCGAGTCCACCACGACGCTGGTCACCGGCGTACCGGCAGCCTTGATCTGGTCGACGAGATCCGCGATGTGCGCTGCGTTGGCGTAGTAACCGCTCTGCCCCTTCGGCGTCGCCGTCAGCGTCGGGTCACCGCCGCCGACCAGAACGACCTGCCCGGGGCTCGCTCCGGGGACCACCGTCGTGGCCAGCCGGTGGTCGAGCGGCAGCTTCAGCAGTGCCGCCGATGCGGTCAGCACCTTCGTCGTGGACGCAGGTGTCATCGGCGTCGACGGGTCTGCGCTCCACAGAATGTTTCCGGTGAGCGCATCAGCGACTACTCCGGTGAACTTCCCCAGATCCGGGTTGGCCACGGCCGGGCCGATCGCCGCTGCGATTCCCGACGCGCTCGGGATCGGTGCGTCCGTCGGGACGGGCACCACCTGGGGTGACGGCGTCACGAGCGCAGGCTGCGGCGACGTAGTCACGGTCGCGCTGCCCGCGGTGTCGTTCGACGTACCGAGTTTCACGACGACAACTCCGGCGACGGCCAGTACAACCACTGCACCGACCGCCATAAGGATGCGGAAGTTACGCCGCCGACTCTCTTCCAACGAGCCGATCTTCTTCTTTCCTTGGCCCGCCAACGCCCCTCCGTCTGTGCTCTGCCTACTGGGTGGTCAGGCAACCTTATCCTTGACCCGATATCCTTCCGACGAATCATTACCGACACGACAGCGAGGAATCGGCGTGGAGTTCGACGTCACCATCGAGATCCCCAAGGGTCAGCGCAACAAGTACGAGGTCGACCACGTAACCGGTCGCGTCAAACTCGATCGCTACCTCTACACAGCTTTCGGCTACCCGGCCGACTACGGCTTCATCGAAAACACCCTGGGTGAGGACGGCGATCCGCTCGACGCCATGGTCCTGCTCCCCGAGTCGGTCTTCCCCGGCGTCATCGTCGAGGCTCGCGCAGTCGCGATGTTCAAGATGGTCGACGAGGCCGGCGGAGACGACAAGGTCCTCTGCGTTCCGGCCGGTGACCCCCGCTGGGATCACATCCAGGATCTGGGTGACATCTCACAGTTCGAGCTCGATGCGATCAAGCACTTCTTCGTCCACTACAAGGACCTCGAGCCGAACAAGCACGTCGAGGCAGCCAACTGGGTCGGCCGCGCCGAGGCAGAGGCCGAGATCGAGGCTTCGATCAAGCGTCTCGCTGCCAACGGCGGTCACTGAGCTCGAGTTCTCAGGCCTTACGAAAATCCCCGCACATCGGAAGATGTGCGGGGATTTTTGTGCTGTTTTTACTCGCCCTTGCAGTTCCTACTCACCCTTGCAGTTTCTACTCACCCTTGCAGTTTCTACTCACCGTGGAAGACCGGCGGGCGCTTCTGGAAGACGGCGGTGATGGCCTCGGTCAGATCCTGTGAAGGCAGGAACGCCGCGTTCCAGGCTGCGACGTAGCGAAGGCTGTCGTTCACGCTCGCACTGCGGGTGTGATCGAGCACGTCCTTGATCCCGTGGACGACGAGCGGCGGGTTGAGCGCAATCTCCTTGGCGGTCGCGCGCGCCGCGGCCAGCACTGCGTCGGCATCTTCGAACACGTCGTTGACGAGACCGATCTTCTCGGCGCGCGCTGCGTCGATGTCCTTGCCGGTCAGAGCCAACTCACGCAGGTGTCCGTCACCGATGATCGCGGGCAGCCGCGCGAGGCTGCCCATGTCTGCGACGATCGCGACCTTGACCTCGCGGATGCTGAACTTGGCATCGGCACTTGCGTAGCGGATGTCCGCCGCCGTGATGAGGTCGACGCCGCCGCCGATGCACCAACCCTGCACAGCCGCGACGACGGGCTTGCGGCAGTCTGCGACGGCATTGATGCCCGACTGCATGCGCTTGATCATGTCGTGGAATTTGGTGCGCGGACCTGCCTGAGCCTTGTCTGCGAGGACGGCACCGAATTCACCGCTCATCGCCGGCAGGTCCAGTCCGAACGAGAAGTGCTTGCCGGAACCGGCGATGACGATTGCACGCACCTCGGGGTCGGCGTCGAGGTCGGCGAAGATTTCGGGGAGTTCACTCCAGAAATCCGGCCCCATCGCGTTGCCCTTGCTCGGCCCGATCAGCGTCACCTGGGCGATGTTGTCTTCGCGCTCGACGGTGAACGCATTCCAGCTCTTCTGTTCAGTCATTACTCAAGAGTAACTAAAGGTCGGGCTCAGCCGAAGACCGCTGCCTTCATCCGAAGATTCCTGCCTCGTCAAGTACCAGTACGACGAGGGTGACGGCCATCAGGGCGAACATGATGAGCATCGCCATCCTGGCCGCCCGCTCACTGGTCGGTGGGAAAACGCGCTGCGCCGGATGCTCGGCCACGTACTCGGACAAGGACATGGTCCTGGCACGTGAGCGTGTCGGATTCTGTACCGCTGCTGTTGTAGCCATGTCGGTGATCCTTTCAACTACGCAATCTCAGTCAGGTACCCCAAAGGTGAAGTACCCGACTGAGTTCGACTTCTCCAATGTAGACCCGCAGATCGAAGAAGTCAGCGTGAGTTTGGTGCGAATTACCTGAGAGTCAGTCCACACAGGGAATGCCGCCATTCGCGTCGGCCCGGATGGGTGATCCCTGCGCTCCCGTATCGGGAACGGTGCCGGCGGATACCGACGAGTCCGACTGCGCCGGAGCGGCCGAGAACACGGTCTGCGCATTGTCCTCACCGATCAGTACAGACACTGATTCGGCCGCTGCCTGCTCGTTAGGCACTGCGGCCACGCCCAACTGCTCGGCCAGCGCCTCTGCGACGGCTTTGGCGCCGACTCCATAGCTGACCACCGACTTTGCCGTCGCAACTGCGGTGCTCACCTCTCCGACTTCGACTCCCGACGCTTTCGTCGCCGCTGCCAACGCGGCGCCCAACCCGTCCGTCGCGGTTCCGTTGCGGATGTCCACAACTTCGTTCCCGGTCGAGACAGCAGTGTCCATCGCAGGTGCAGATGCCGAGTCACCTCCCGCGAAGATCCGCGACACTTCACTACGCAGACGCGCCGGATCGACCATGTTGACGTCCTGGCCGTCGACGGTCTCGTATCCCTCGATGGGCAGGGTGTAGAAGTCGATGTTCCCACCTGCGAGAGCGCTTGCCTGAGAAGCGAATCGGACGGGATCCATGGCAGAATCGATCACCACGTCCTTCTTCACCACGTCGGTCAGTGCCGTCATCTTCGGAATGTTTCCGATGACGCCGGAGCCCTTCAAGTTGGCGATCACCGCGCTGATGAAAGCCTGCTGCCGGTGGGTGCGATCCAAGTCCCCGTTGTCCAGGCCGTGGCGTTGACGGACAAACGAAAGTGCCTGTGACGCATCGAGAGTCTGAACTCCGGCCGGGAAGTTGGCGCCCGAGAAGTCATCCTGCACCGGATTGTTGAGGCACACCTGAACGGGGCCGATAGCCGAGACGACGTCGTAGAAGCCCATCAGGTTCACTTCGGCAAAGTGATCGATCGGAACCTTGAGCAGATTCTGCACGGTGGTCAGTGTCGACCGTCTTCCGACTTCACGCGCTTGTTGTTCTCGTGCAGCAGGATCCGTCACACCGTCCGCTATGAGTTTGGCGTCCGCATCAGCCTTCGCCATTCCGTACGCTTCCTTGATCTTGGCCATTCCGTAGCCGGGTACCGCGACGTAGTCGTCGCGTGGGATCGCCACTGCACTGGCCTTGCCGCCATCGCCCGGAACATGGAGCAGGATAAGCGTGTTCGTGTTGTATCCACCCACATCACTGTCCCCCGCATGCAGCTTGTCGGTGACGAACTCGGCCGGCAGGTCGCTGCCGTCCATCGCTTTACGACTGTCGAGCCCGATCAACAAGATGTTGGTATCCCCGTCGAGCGAACTGCCGGCGTCGTCACCGAGGGCGGAGAGCGCGTCCGATCGATACAGCCCCGACGTGAGATCCGACTGCACGTACCAGCCGATTCCGACGCCCACCAGAATCGTCGTCGACAGGGACGCCGCCGCCAGCTTGCGCCCCACCGAGAGCGTCGACCGCTGCGGTTGACGCCTACGCCTGTGCCTGGTTGCCGAGTGTCGAGGTCGCGGTTCCACGGCCGACACGCTATCCACCGTTCCTGAGTAGAACCTGTCGATACCGGACACGGCTGGTCTTTCGCTGAAAGAACGCTGAGAATGAAGTCCGAATTAGGCAAATCTGCTCTAGGCTCCGCCCTGTGGACCGCCGACGCTTCCTCAGTGCCCTCGCAGCAGCAACTCTGACCGGAACCGCCGCGGTGACCATGGGAACCGCTTGTTCGTCACGTTCGGTCGGCACGGCAATCGCCGCAGCCGACGAACCAACCGACCCCGTCCCTGTCCCGGATCTCCCGCCTGCCTTGTTGCCGCCTCCACCGCCGTCTGCCCGGGTGCCGCTGCCCGCCGGCGGATCGTTGACCGCGTTACCCGGCGGTGGGGATCTGTTTGCCCTGACGGTTGACGACGGAGCCAGCTCCGAAGTCGTGCGCCTCTACACACAGTTCGCAAAAGACACCGGCATCCGTTTGACGTACTTCGTCAACGGGCAATACAACTCGTGGACCGAAAACGCCGGACTTCTCAGACCGCTGGTCGAGAGCGGACAAATTCAGCTCGGCAATCACACCTACTCGCACCCGGATCTGACGTCCGTGTCGAAGCAGCAGATCGCAGACGAGCTGACGAAGAACGGCACGTTCCTGCGCAACACCTACGGCGTGGACGCGGCGCCGTACTTTCGGCCGCCGTACGGAAGGCACAACGCGACAGTCGATTCCGTGGCCGCGAGCGTCGGCTACACCGTGCCCACCCTCTGGTACGGATCACTGTCGGATTCTTCGTTGATCACCGAGGAGTACATCCTCCAAATGGCGAACCAGTACTTCAATCCGGGGGCCATCGTGATCGGGCACCTCAACTATCTGCCCGTGACCCACGTGTATCCGCAACTGGTGGACATCATCCGGAGCCGAAACCTGCGGACTGTCACGCTCAACGATGTTTATCTGAAGCCGTGACGCCGTGGTGACCGCAGCCGACAACGAGGTCCCGGCCGACAACACGGCTCCGTCTGTGAAACAACGCACCGAGGCCTGGCTGCTCGCGGACATCACCGAGGAACCAGCCGGACATCTGGGGCCACACCGGATGGCGCCGAAGAAGGAGAAGCGCCACCCGTGGTGGAAGGTGATGTGCCTGACGGGTGTCGATTACTTCTCCACTCTCGGTTACCAACCCGGTATCGCGGCACTGGCGGCCGGCACGTTGGCTCCCATCGCGACAGTCGTATTGATCCTGCTGACACTCTTCGGCGCTCTACCGGTCTACCGGCGAGTGGCTCGCGAGAGTCCGCACGGCGAGGGTTCGATCGCCATGCTCGAGAAGCTGCTGCCCAAGTGGCGCGGCAAGATCTTCGTTCTCGTGCTTCTCGGCTTCGCGGCCACCGATTTCCTCATCACCATGACGCTCTCGGCTGCCGATGCCACGGCGCACCTCGTCGAGAACCCTTTTGCTCCAACCTTTCTCTCCGGACACACCGTCGCCGTCACCCTGGTTCTGCTCGCGCTCCTCGCTGCGGTCTTCCTCCGCGGATTCACCGAAGCGATCGGTATCGCGGTCGGATTGGTCGCCGTCTACCTCGCCTTGAACGTGGTGGTCATCTCCGTAGGTTTGTGGCACATCGCGACCGCGCCGTCGTTGGTCACCGACTGGACGCGCGCCATGACCACCGAGCACGGAAACCCGGCGATGATGATCCTGATCGCGCTGATCGTCTTCCCGAAGTTGGCTCTCGGTCTGTCCGGCTTCGAAACCGGCGTCGCGGTCATGCCGCAGATCAAGGGCGATCCGCACGACACGGAACAGAATCCACGTGGCCGCATCAAAGGCGCACGGCGCCTGCTCACCACTGCGGCGCTGATCATGAGCGGATTCCTGCTGACGTCGAGCCTGGTCACCACCATCCTGATCCCAGAAAACGAGTTCCAACCCGGAGGCGCTGCCAACGGTCGCGCGCTTGCCTTCCTCGCGCACGACTATCTGGGTGAGATCTTCGGAACCGTCTACGATCTCAGCACGATCCTGATCCTCTGGTTTGCCGGTGCGTCGGCAATGGCAGGGTTGCTCAATCTTGTTCCGAGGTATCTCCCCCGCTACGGCATGGCGCCGTCGTGGGCCCGCGCCGTGCGTCCGCTGGTCCTCGTGTTCAGCGTCATCGCCATCACTGTCACGATCTACTTCGACGCCGGTGTCGACGCTCAGAGTTCCGCGTACGCAACCGGTGTCCTCGTGCTCATCTCGTCGGCGACCGTCGCCGTTGCACTGTCCGCTCGTAAGCACGGTCAGCGAAAACTGTTCGTGGGGTTCAGTTTTGTTGCAGTTTTGTTCGTCTACACGACGATCGCGAACATCTTCGAACGTCCAGACGGTGTGAAAGTGGCGTCGTTCTTCATCGCCGCGATCATGGTGGTGTCCTTCCTTTCCCGGATCTCGCGAGCCTTCGAACTTCGGGCAACCTCCGTCGAACTCGACGAGACTGCACTGCGATTCATCACCGAGGCGGCCGAGAAGGGCTACCTCGCGATGGTGGCGCACGACGTCGATCGTCTCGACGAGGACGAGTATCGGCAGAAGGAATCGCAGCAGCGCGCCGAAAGCAACATCCCGGAGGCGGAGTCGATCATCTTCATCGAGGTAAACGTCACGGACTCCTCCGAATTCAGCACCGACCTCCTCGTCCACGGCCGACAGCGCGGTGAGCACCGGATTCTGTGGGTCGACAGCCCGGCCGTCCCCAACACCATTGCGGCGGTTCTCCTGCGGACGAGGGATATCACCGGCGTGATTCCCGACGTCTACTTCGAGTGGACGGAGGGAAACCCGATCATGTACCTGCTCCGCTTCCTGTTCATCGGTGAAGGCGAAACAGCTCCCGTGACCCGTGAGGTCCTCCGCCGCGCCGAACCCGACCAGTCCCGCCGGCCACACGTCCACGTCGGTTGACGCGGCAAACGATGAGCAGAGGGTTGGTCCAAGCCATGCACCAGGGAAGATCGCACAGAAAGAAGTGCTGCGTGCCTATATTCAGGCGAAACTCGCGGATATCACATCTTGCGTGCGAGGCTCGCCCTGAAACCCATTGCGATGGTGCGGATCTATAGGACGATCGGCCCCCGCTGCACCCACACGTCGAAGCGACTGGCTATCGCAGGTTCGATTCGTCTGTCACCAAGCGATAAAGAACGTATCCAGAAAACACTGTTATGGAGACGACGCAGAGTACGAGCATGATGTCGAAGAAGATAGTCATGTTTCCCCTCATGGGTTCGACCAGAATCGATTCGTTTATCCCCGCGAAAGTTTCTCCGTGAAAATGTCCTGTTCCGCAGCTCCAATCCTGTGAAGGCGATAGCGCCTCACCACCCGAGGCACGGCTCAGCACTACTCAGGGTGAGGGCTTGGCAGTGTCATGCGCTGCGCAAAGGGTCAATTACGATTCCTGATCCGCTGACACGAGGTCGCGGAAGTAGTCGGAGAGACGGTGAGTGCCAGTCCGCTCGCCCACCGACTCACGTTGGAGCCCTTCGATGAAGAATCGAGCCAGCGACGACGGGCGCGGCCCCAGGCGATCCGCGGTCCAGATGACAGGCCGGACGAATCCGGCAGGGACCGAGACCATTCGGGGCCGCTTGTCCACCGCGGCGAACGCCAAGTCCACGATGTCGCGATACCTGTAGATGTCCTGGCCACCGACATTCCACTCACCGGACCCGTCCCCGAGTCGGTCGACACAGAAGGCTGCGAGGTCGGCGCCGTGGATCGGGTTCAGTCGCGCAGTTCCGGCACCGAGGCCGAACGCAAGGCCGCGACGAGCCATGTCGAGGAACTCGGAAGCGTCCGAGAAGTACCCCGAGGGATTGACGATCTGCGAAGCCGCCTCGCTCCGCCGCAGCGCCTCCACGAACGCCGCCTTCGACCGCATCACCATCGAGGTGCCCTCGTGGACATGCATGACGTTGACAAACAGAAACGACGACACCGAGTCTTGCTCCGCCAACTGCAGCAGACGCAAGTTTGCTTGAAAATCGATGTCCCAGGGGTCAGCGTGCTGCCTCGTCACACCCAACGCTGAAACCACCCGGTGCACACCGTGACACAGACCTGGAATCGTACTGCGATCGCCGATGTCTCCGATCACCCACTCGTCTACCAGGCCGCTTAGAGATGGAGCTCCGAACGCCCCCGAGCCCTCTGCCCGATCGCGTGAACGCACCAGCGCCCTCACCCGATAGCCGCGTTGATGGAGCTCACGCACCAGATACCTACCCATATACCCCGTCGCCCCGGCAACTAGTACGGTCTGCGCTTCCACGTGCTCCCCTTCCATTCATGTACTGCCTAGTCCAAGAATACAGTACTGCCATGCGATGACTTCGACACGCCAAAGGAGTTCCTGTCGGCCCACCTGGACAATGGGAACGTCGGGCCACCTCGGATAGCCGGCGACAATGAGATGGAGGAAACGTGATGGCGCGTCCCGCACGACCGTTGGACCCTGTGCGCTCTCGCGCGCTACTCGATGCCGCCGGCGTCGCATTCGCAACACACGGCTTCGAGCGGGCCTCGCTCAACTCGATACTGGCCGAGGCGCGATTCCCGAAGAGCTCCTTCTACCACTACTTCGGGGACAAAACGACACTGTTCGAGCGCGCCGTGGAAGCCGGAATGGACGCGCTGCGCGCAGCGGTGATACCACCGAACATCGACTCACTCGATCAGCACAGCTTCTGGCCGCAGATACGTGACCTCGGTGATCAACTCCAGACCGCCGCCACCTCGGACCCACGCACCCAGATTGTCGGACGCCTGCTTCACGCCGCCGACGTCCCGCCCTCACCCACGCTCGACGCTCTTCGCCACTCGATAACGACCTGGCTCACACACGCACTCGAAAGAGGCCGCGACCTCGGCCAGATTGACCTCGACACCCCCCTGGAGCTTCAACTACACCTACTGATCGCCGTCCTCACGGAAGTCGACCGATGGGTGCTCGCCCACAACGCGAACACCGACTCCACGTCCGCGGCACTGCGCGTACTCGAACGCTTGCTCGTCGCGTGATCATGGCTCCTGAATATGTCAATCGGAACTATCAGATAAACGGTTGATTCGGTCTTGGTTCGACACGCCGAGCTGAGCTAGGCGAGAAGGATCGATCATGACCGAAACACTGGATCCCATGGCGGCCGAGGTGGATCAGAAACAGCTGGCCGAGCAACTTCTGGCACAAGCCAAGGAGCACGGCGTGGAGTTGATGGGCCCGAACGGACTGCTCAATCAACTCGCCAAGGATGTCCTCGCTTTGGATGCGGAGATGACCGAGCACCTCGGCTACGACAGGCACGACTCGGCCGACCGGGGCAGCGGCAAACTCTCGAAACGGTACCGGTCGAAAACGGTCTTCACCGAGACTGTACCGGTGGAGATCGGCGGAGATCGGTGTCCCGCGGGACATCGATTCCTCGTTCGCCCCGCAGATCGTCAAGAAGCGACAACGCCGCCTGGCCGGTATCGACGAGATCGTATTGTCCTTGTCCGCAAAAGGAATAACCACCGGGGAAGTGTCCGACCACTTCCAGGACGTCTATGGGGCAACGGTCTCGAAAGACACAGTTTTCGGGATTGCGGACAGAAGCGTTCCGTCTAGCAAGGAGGTTTCTCGGAATGTCCTTGCTTTCTTCGAACCTTCGGAGCGTTTACCCGCGATGAACTCGGTTGGACATGGCCACCGGATACCCCGCATGACCGTAAGACCCTCGCGGATTCTCTCCACAGCACACCCGCCTTCGCATGTCTGAAGCAGGTAATTCAGCTATCTGACGGCCTGAACCTGGTGTTTTCGCCACCACCATGCACCGTGCGCTCGCTCAGAATCTTCGTGCCGTGCCCCCATTTTTTGGGGGCACTTGGCGATGTTCGCGGACCTGCAGGTCGCACTCGCGACATTGCCGCCGCCATTCGAACCACAATCGCTCGAAACGAAGACGCCGATACCATCGATCAACGTATTCAGGCGGCCGAGGACGGAGGCCTCCCACTGTCGCTCTGGTAGAGCGCGACATCGCCCGGCAGGACCTGCGTGGGATTGTAATTCGTTGCAGTGCATGGCATTTACCATATGTTGGTTATCGGCAATCATTATTCGCACTTGGATTGCAAACTCGAAGTACTCAGACGTGCCCGACCTTGCCGATCAAAGGAGCCATCGGGTGGCACGCTTGCCGATCAAAGAAGCCATCGGCTGGCGCGCTGCCCGCGATGGCGGCTCAGGCGAACCGTTCACCGACCTGTGGATCGAAGAGTTGGTAGCCGAGGGGGCGCATCGCGTCGATGACCGCATTCGCATGCTCGCTTTGGAATCCGTAGCCAATGAACTCGATCAATTGCTCACCGATGTACACATCGAACATTGGGGTGCCCTCCGCGGCAGTCCCTGGCGGGCGCAAGAACTGCCCGTCCCACGCCCAACCTGGGAGATCCTCCACAAATGCCTGCAAGATGCAATCGCGGTCTACAGCATCGACGCCGCTCACGTGCTGCTCGTCGTTTAGCCGCGCGTAGACGTGGGAGAGGTCGAGATCATCGCCTCCCGCCCAGAACGCCAGGTTGTAGCTCATGGCTCTTAGTATGCCTGCGCCTTGACCTCTGTCGAGATTTCTTTACTGACTGCCGAGCAGGTGAGCCGAATTCCGGTCCGATGCAAACCGTCTCGAATCATGTTCTAACGCATTAATTCAGGCAGTGTCGGCCTGAACATGGCAAGATCCGCGCGGTTCAGCGCTGTAGGAGCACTGGAGACAACTCTCGTAACTGGTCGATACCGGCTGTGTGGCGTTCATTCCGCGATGTTCACTGGATCGATCGGGTGCTTAATTGTCGGGTTCCACGAGGCAGCGGCGACGTAGGACTCGAAGTCGCGCGCGGGTTTACCCAGGACGTGCTGGACGGTGTCGGTGACAGCCGCCGCTTCTCCGTCGCGCATCAGGCCCAGGTATCCATCGAGAACCTGGACGTCTGCTTCGGGAAGCCCCGAGCGATCAGACCGGTGTTGAACTCCACAGGCGCGATGTCGGCGAAAGTTATCTCGCGGCCGGCCGCAGCGGAGATAAGAGAGAACGCTTCGCTAAGGGAGTAGGCGCGGGGACCAGTAAGTTCGTACGTGCACCCCGCGTGGCGCGAATCGGTCAGTGCGGCAACGGCAACCTCTGCGATATCCCATGCGTCGATAAACGACTCCTTGCCCTCACCCACCGGCAGGATCAGCGATCCCGAGAGCACCGCGTCGCGGAAGAAACCCTCGTCGAAGTTCTGGTAAAACGACGACGGCCGCAAAATTGTCCAATCCATCCCGGACTCCTTGACCGCTCGTTCCGAAGTCAGATAGCGCGGATCACCCACGTGATCGGCGCCGCGTCCGGAGAGCTGGACCACCCGGCGCACCTGCTAAACACCGGCCGCGAGCACGCCGCTGCGTGGGTGCAACACGCGCAGTCCGCTTGACCTGCCAAACAGCGTTTCGGACTCCGTGGCGCTGTTCATGTTGTTCGCGAGCCATTCCGCGTCCGGCTGGACCATCGGTTCTCGCAGGCAGCAGCGGCCGCCGTTGTCTTGGATGTAGTGGGTGAAGTCCTCGTTCTCGTACCGCCGCGTTCTCCGGTGCGGGGTATCACGACACAGCGTGTGGGAGCAGCTGTTTCGGTCGTGGTGATGCCTTCCCGCGAGTCGGTAGAGTCGCCCCCCCTGTCGCCATGTCGAGTACTTCCGTCAACTTCGCAATGCCAAACAACCGTCTCGGGCTCAGCACCATATCGGGCGTGCTCGACTACAGTCCCCTTCATAGGACGGTCCTGCGGAGTCGGATTTGTGGCGGCATCGTGAGCAGAAGCAATGTGCGAGGTTTCTCCGACAGTCAATCGTTCACCGTTTCGCCGCTTCCTCACGGCCGCGGTGATCAGTTCGGCCGGCTCGTCGGTGACAGCGGTGGCGATGCACACTTGGGGCGCCCACCTCGTCTACAGCCCAACGCGTTCCGGCTTGGACCGCTTCATGCTCGGTCCCGCCGAACACGTCGGCCAGATTCTTCCTGCCGCCCACAGGACGCCGCGCCGCGCCGCGACAGCAACACCCACCACTAAAGCCAGTGCCGTATAGAGCGCGATCACACCATGAAGGCCACCGCCGATTTACCGGGAGCGCCCGACGCAAACTCCGCTCTTGCAGGGCTCGGCACTGAACAAGTCTCAGCCAACCGACGGCACTTCGGTGATGGCGTCGGCGGTCACGAGCATGTCGATCTCGACGCTGTTGGTTCCGTCGCCATCGGTGACGCGCACAGTTACCCCTGCCAGAGCCATTGGTCGTCGTGCATTTCCGCCCAGAATTTCAATTCAGATAGCGACTTCCATCGAAACTGGTTGTTACACAATCACTTAAGAAAGAGAACTGACACAAATTGAAAGTTACCGGTGAGATATTTGCACTGTTACCGATCGCCATCCGAGCAACAAACCACGGTCCATCGGATCCCCGTCGCATGACGAAAGACGTGCGGGCCGATCCACATGATCAACTGTCTGCGCCGCCTCGGATGTCGTCGCGGTGCAGGGACGCGAGTTCGGCGAGGTGAGTTCCGACCCGATCAAGCGGGACACCGACCGTGACGAGATCGCGAGAACCTCGTCCTGCACCTATCCCACCGTATAGGTCGGCAGATGCACACAACGGACTAACGTCGACCACGTCCAGCGCCGTCGTCTCGACAGCAGGACCCACACCACCATCAAATGCCGAGAGCTGCGTGCATGGTGCGATATTGAGCGTCCCTTTCGCCCTTCCGGACTTACCCGTGGACGTGCAGACTCATACAGTTACTGTGGACGCGTAGTCACACTTAGTTTACTGTGGGCACATCTGAGGTAGATGCCACAAAGGAGCCCGAAATGCAGTTCCTAACACTTCGTCGCACGCGGCGTAACGCGCCATCTGTCCGGTTAGCTCCGGGGCGCAATACCGTCAACGAACATCGCGATTACCACGACACTCTGCGCACACTGTCCGAGGCATCCTCGACAGGGCTCCACTTCGAGGCGTTCAAAGACATCGCCTGGAATTCGCCCGAGTTCGCCGCCCCCGCGGACGACCCAAGATGGACACTCCCCGCGGTCGACCCCTTGTCCCACACCGACTGGTACCGCGCGCTCTCACCCCAGGAACAACGGCGGGTTGCCCGGATTCGGCTCGCATCTATAACAAAGACCGGCTCCCAGTTCGAGCAACTGCTCCTTCTCGGCGGTACCCAGTTCTTGATGGGCCTGGCGAACGAGAACCCCGAATTCCGCTACTTCATGCACGAACTCACCGAAGAGACACACCACATCCAGATGTTTCAGGAGTTCACCAACCGGGTGGCTCCGGAGGTACACGGTGCCCCAACGTGGCTTGTCAAGGCCTTCCCCCTGGTCGGTTCGCTGGGATCGCTGTGGCCGAGTTTCTTCTTTCAGATCATCCTCGCTGGAGAGGAGCCGATCGACCACATCCAGAAGAGCATCATGCGCGGCGGTGGCATTCACCCGCTCACCGACCGCATCATGCAGATCCATCTCGCCGAGGAAGCACGTCACATCGGGTTCGCCCATGCATGGTTGCGCCATCACGCTCCGCGCATGAGCCGATTCAACCGCCTCGCACTCGGCCTCACCACGCCTGTAGTCATGCGCATAGGGTTTTGGTCCATCGTCGTCCCTAGCCGGCAGGACGCGACGTTGCTGGGTATCCCCCGCAATGTTCTGCGCGAGACCTATTCGATGCGCAACCCCGATTTCCGGCGACTCCTTGCAGAGTCCTGCGCAGACGTCCGGAGCCTCGCCGACGCCAACGGAATGCGCACCCGGCTCACCCTCTGGTCCTGGCGGCTTACCGGAACCGACGGCCGGCTGTCGCGTTACCGCAACGAGCCGTCGAGGGCCGCGGCTTGACGATCTGCAACCCGCGACGCAGCTGCCCCTCTCCCACTTCGACAGACAGCTGCGTTACCCACTCACCGCGGTCGAGGCAATGGCGCACAGATATCAGCGCGCCAACCACAGGCCCACACCCGAATCGCCCCATCGAATTGTAGGAAGCACATCCATCGAGGCCGAACCGGCGACATCAGTGCCGGCGAAGACGCAACATTTCCAATGACATAGCGAATTCACTTTTGCTACTACAGGTTTCGGCACAACGTACTGCGAGCGACGTTCAGCACTTCCGCGATTCGGTCATGGATACGCCGTCGCCCTTCATCTTGGTCCGGCAATAGAGTCACAGCCCGACCACGCCGAGCAGAGCTTCTCCTGGATCGACGACGGCAACAACGGCCGCAACGAACAGCAGCGCCATCGCAATGGTCATCACAGCACCGAGCGATCCGAGGGCGACGAACATCCGACAGTGGGCACCGTTGATCGTGTCCGACGACCTGTAGCGTCGGAAGGCGATGCGGGTTCCGGTTGCGACTACAGCGATCACCACGGCGGTAGCGACAATCGCCGCCCAGTTGTAGTGCTCAACCTGTGTGAGCAACTCGAGCAGTGGCGGCCCGGAGTCTCCGCTCTGCACACCGTTCTCGATCAGAGACTGCGCTGTCTGCCCGTCCGCGTTGTCAGCGGAGAGCATCGGAAGCAGCGCGACTACGGGTGCGACCGTCGACTGGATGTTGAGCACAGCCACAAACACCGAAAACAATGACAGCACAGTCGTAGTGGCCGCCGCGACCACGCAACCTACGCCGGCCGTCAGAGATCGCCGCCACAGAGTCGCCGCGAGCAGACCCAGAACCGCGGTCAGCAGCACCGAGATGACGATCTTGATCGCGTGCCACTCGAACCAGTAGTCCACCATCTCCGCCAAGCCGGGAGGATAGGTGCGGACTCCGCTACCCCAGTAGTCGACCAAGCCGCGGCCGAGCAGCACACTCATGACGGATTGATCTTGGAACTGCGGATAGCGTCCGCGTAACAACGCGGCCGGGCCCAAAACGAACGCGGCCACCAATGCCGCTCCGGCGCATGACAACGCAACGATCGACCAGCGGCTTCGGTTGACGGACGTGCTCATTGACGACTCCCTTCCGGGAGAGAGTCAATCAGCAGGTACTCGACTGCACATCCATCTGCAGTACTACATCTGACGAACGAGGTACCAGCTCAGGATTCGATACTCGATCGCCGGCCGCGCCGGACTCTGGCAATCGTCACCGCGGCCAGGATCAACCCTGCAACCGTGATGAAGTCGGATTCGGTCACCCCGCGCGAAGGCCACGCTTTCGGCCGCCGCCGTCGAGGGTAGGACCGCCTTGGTGCTGGCCGTGCTTAGTGGACAATGCGAACATGACGACCTGCGCTCCTGCTCAAACCGTGCACTTTCATCAGAAGCATTACACGGCAGTGGTTTCTGGCGCGAAAGTTTCCACCGTCCGCTGGCGCGAAGACATTCACGAAGGGCCGGCAATTTTCATCTTCGATAAATCACCCGACCGCCCGCCCCCTTTCAGGACAGGTCACCGCTGTAGAAACGTACGATCTCGCTCATCTGTCGCCGCTAGCAGCCCGCCAGCCACCCGGCACCGACATGACGAATTTCGCAAGACAACTCCGGGTCAACTACTACCCCGAGATGCCTGAAGACGCTGTTGTTCAGGTGGTCGTCATAGCCACCGGTCACCACGGGGATTCGTCACTGCCCCCGACGTAGTGCAACCGAACTCAGCCATCGAAAACGTCTGTTGTACTTCCGTGTGCGTCGAGGTCTGCACTGCCGGCGCCGATCAGGTAGTTGCGGCCAATTCTGGCTGGGTTGATCGGTCCAGGCGCGCTGGCACTCGTCCGGGGTCAGCGTTGTCGTGGATCCTCTGCGACAGGGCCGCCTTCGTTTTCCCACCGATCCAGTGCGCGTTTTTCCTGCTTGGCGGCGGTGTCTTTGCGTGATCCGAGTGATTTTACGGTCTTGAGTAGTTCTGTGAGTCGGCCCATGACCGGACCATACTCGACTTTCCGGCGAAGCTGACCCAGGGTTGGACGTATCTCCATCTGAGATGCCATAGGAGACTTCGACGGCGTCGACAACCGCGAAACCCTCCGCCCCGCCCTGCTTGCACTACCCGCACGAGAACGCACGATCCGGGTGCAGGGCGGCGAATTGCCAGCGCGGGCCAACTCGGAGTGCGATTTCGGGACCGAAATGTTCGCGGCCAAACCGCGAGCACAACGGCGGCGACGCTTCGCACGACATCGCCGCGTCGTTCGGCGAGAACACTGGACCTAGGCCGGGAAAATCGGGTGCTTCAGCCGTCGCGATAGGGATAGGTTGTGGTGCGTGAGCGCACAAGTGATCATTCTGACCGGCCCACCAGGGGCAGGGAAGTCGACCCTCGCCGCGAAACTTGCCCGCGGTTACAGCAAAGGCGTTCATCTGCACACAGACGACTTCTGGCACTGCATCGTTTCGGGCGCGATACCTCCGTACGAGCCCACGTCCGATGCGCAGAACCAGACTGTCATGGATGTGATCGCCGGCGCCGCCTATACCTATGCTCGCGGCGACTTCACCACGGTGATCGACGGAATCATCGGGCCGTGGATGCTCCCCCACTTCCGAACACACGCGACACAGCACCCGAACTTGGCGGTCCACTACATCGTGCTCCGGCCGCAGCGCGACATCACGCTGAAGCGAGCCCAAGCCCGAACCGCGCCAAGCGCCTTGATCGACGAGGGGCCAATCCTCTCGATGTGGGATCAGTTCTCCGACCTCGGCGAGCTCGATGATCATGTACTGGACACGTCGGGCGACGAGGAAGAACAGAGTGCCCAACAAGTGGCAGCGGCCATTCGCGACGACCGTTTCCGACTCTTTGCACAGTAGCGGCTCAATCCGCCGGAAACCGTCTTGTTGCAGGCCATCTCGCGGGCCATACGAGGCATACCAGCCAGGGACCCTTCAACCGGAGTGGAAAGCCCTCTTTGGTTCGCCGACTGCGGTCTCGGCTTTCGCTGTCAGTCTCAGAATCGGCCGTGAACTGTTGAGACCAAGGCTGTTTCTGAGGCACCGGAGGATGAGACATGTTCCCTTATGTGGCTGAGAAAATGAGTGCAGATCACCAGCTAACCCTCGTCCGCCGACAGAAAACGGTTCCGGAGCGAAATCGATTTCAACAGTTGTCGAATCGACAGCGTGTCCGAGAAACCCGTCTCACCTTGTGGGGAGTTCATTGAACAGGTCTGACAATTCTGATTCGGGCATTTCATGGCCGCGGGCGGCCTCGCGTGATCCAGTGACCGCAGCTCAGGAACCGCCGTCCATCCTCGGTGGTGTCGAATCCTTCTGTGAGGGCGCGGAATGCGATGCCGCGACCGCCGAGTGTGTGGACGGTGCCGATGACGTGGCGGACACCGCTTCTGTTTGGGCGACGAATACCGATTCGAGTATGTTGCAACCGAACCGACCTACACACGATCTACCGGTGAATTTTGTCGAGTTGACACTATCGAAGGATGACACTTGGTTTTCGAATCCGGCCACCCGATGATGATTGCCCTCGACATTGACGGCACCCTGCACGTCGCGGAAGACACGAATCCGCTCGCGCACGAAACGATCAGCATCGCAGTGAGATCGGCTGTGCGGGCAGCTGTTCGATCCGGAGCCCACGTCGTGCTGTGTACCGGCAGACTCGCCCCCGCCACACGACCGTTCCTACTCGAGCTCGACATCATGACGGGGTTCGCGATCTGTTCCAACGGGGCCGTGCTGATCGATGCCGCAACCGGGAAAATCGCGGAGCAAGTGGTCTTCGATTTACGCACTCCCATCGCGGTACTACGCGAACAACTACCCGGCGCGATCTTCGTAGCCGAGAACCCGGGCATCGGGGTCAGAGCAACCGGCCGTGTCGACGACGCGGATATGCACCATGGCGAGGTCGAGCTGGTCGATATCGACAAACTTGCGACCACGCCGACCACCCGACGGGCGATCCACTGGCCTGGACGCAGTGGGCAGGAGCTGACCGAAGTCTTGTCTGCTCTCGATCTCCCCGGCATTCGAAGCCTGTGCTACGAAGACGAACCACTGGCCGACTTGACCGCAGCCGGCGTAAGCAAGGCTGCGATGCTGGAAAGGCTGCGCATCGACCTGGGCGTCGCCGCAACACGGACCCTAGCCGTCGGTGACGGCATCAACGATCTGGAAATGCTGGACTGGGCCGCTCACGGCGTGGCCATGGGTCACGCACCCGCTTCTGTGCTTGCCGCAGCCGACCAGATCTGCCCACCAGGCACCGAGGACGGTCTTGCCACCGCATTGTCGACATGGTTGCGATAGAACATCTGGGCTGTGCGCGGCGCGTCGTGGACGCCTTGGATCTCGGTCATCAGATCGTCGAAACGGAACATCGGCGCTGGGCGGTCGTCCCAGACCCGCTTGAGTGCGCCGGGTTTCATCTGCTCGAAGCCGACAGCCAATGCGCATTCGACGGTGCCGCTGGCGACGGCTTGGCGTGCGAGGAAAAGGGCCGAAGATCCTGTGGCGCCCTGACATCCAGCGGTGGAACATGTCTTGGACGTAATGGGTGAAGCACTCATTCTCGTACCCATCGCGTTCGTCAGTGCGGGTGTCACGAAAATGCTTGTGGGAGAGCCTGTTTCGATCATTATGATGCCTTCCCTCGAATCGGTAGAGTCGCCCCCTGTCACCATGTCGAGTACTTCTGTCAACTTCGCAATGCCAAACAACCGTCCCGGGCTCAGCACCATATCGGGCGTGCTCGACTACAGTCCCCTACATGGGACGGACCTGCGGAGTCGGACATGTGGCGGCATCGTGAGTAGAAGCGATGAGTGAGGTTTCTCCGGCCGTCAATCGTTCATCATTTCGCCGCTTCCTCACGGCCGCGGTGATCAGTTCGGCCGGCTCGTCGGTGACAGCGGTGGCGATGCCCATTTTGGTAGTGCAGCTTCTAGACGCGACGCCCTTCGAAGTCGGTATGGTGAACGCGGCTCAGTTGATTCCTTATGCGGTGCTCGGGTTGTTCGCGGGGGTTTACGTCGATCGGTGGCGGCGCAAGCCAATCCTAGTGTGGGCCAGCGTCGGTCGAGCGGTAGCACTCGGCACTGTTCCGCTTCTGTGGCTCGCCGGCCTTCTGCACATCTGGGTCCTGGTCATCGCGTTGCTGTTGTTCGGCTCCTTCTCGGTGTTCGGCTTCGCTGCGATGCAGTCCTTGTTACCCCGGCTGGTTCCACGCAGCCAACTGGTGAAAGCAAACGCTCGACTCGACCAAGCCGACGCAGCAGCAACGACATTGGGGCCAACGGTCGGGGGCGCACTCGTAGGCCTGCTCGGCGCTCCCGTGGTGATTGCCGTCGACGCAATCAGCTATCTCGCTGATGCCGCACTCAATTCCGGTCTCGACGTAGACGAGCCGCGACCCGCTTCTCGCTCCCGCAACCTGATGAACGAAGTGCGTGAGGGTCTGAGATTCACCTACCGTCACCGCACTCTCAACCCACTCGCAATATCGACACACGTGTGGTTCCTCGCCAACGGAGCCGCGTTGACTGTGCTGTCTCTCTTCGCCCTCCGCTCACTCGGGTTCAGCGCCTACACATACGGCTTGCTTCTGACGACGTTCGGTGTCGCAAGCCTCCTCGGAGCGTCCAGTGCACATGCGATCGGCACGCGAATCGGACCAGGGCGAACGGTCATCCTCGCCCGCTCGCTGTATCCCCTCACCTGGCTTCTCGTTACCTTCGCGACCGACACAATTGTTGGCCATCTCCTGCTCTTCGCAGCTCTTGGCCTGCAAGGCTTGGCGGCAGGCGCGGAGAACGCGAACGAGATGGGCTATTGGCAAGCACACACCCCCGATGAGCTTCTCGGGCGCGTGAATGCCGCCCGGCGTTCCGTCAACCGCACCATGGCCGCCCTCGGCGCCGTGACAGCAGGCCTGTTGGTCGGCGCGATCGGCGAACGCCCCACCCTGATCGGCGTCACCATCGTGTTCGCCATCGCAGCAGGCACACTGGCGTTCTCGCCGCTGCGACACTCGGCGCGGGATCTCTGACCTCGGCGTTCAGCGCAGGTCTACCTCCGCGGCGGCCAAGTTCTCTGACAGCGTGTAATTCCTAGGAGCGTCCGTTCCAGGTGCAGGTCATGTTGACACTCGCAGACAGCATCCACGCATGCACGTCGACATCGAGGGTGCCACCCGGATCGCCCGCCTCGCCGCAGAATTCGACTGGACCTGGGCCGGCGACGACCTGGAACCATTCTGCGCACAGGCTGGATGGGACCTCGTCGAACTCAGGCATGCTGGCGGCTCGATTCGGACGAACTTTCATGTCAGCCGGCCGACGGCGAACATGTTCGGGCGGCAACACAGAATGGATTCGATCTCGATCTTAGTCACGGACGTGGCAGATGATGCTACGCCCATGACCGTGGTGCGTCCGTTGCTGGTCGAAGGATTCACGAACCTCGATGTGGCACTAACTGCACTCCTGGGGACAGCCACGAGCGCCGAACCTGAGGCAACTATCCGGTGGGATCTGCCGAAAGCGGTCATCACACTGAACCGGGGTGTCAGTGCGATCCACCTGCATCTGAAGAGTCCGGGATATCAGGCATGGGCGGATGAGCCCGAACCGGAGTACGAGGACGAGGACTAGCGATCGAGGTCATCTCCTGACCAGGTTCAGTCGAATTTTGTTGCCAGGAAGAATATTTCAGCAGAACGGTCAAAGTCGGTTCGCCTGGTGCATCGCACTGTGGCCCCAAGCGATCCGTAACGTCGAAGTCGATCGCCTGGACGCTGTACGTGTCTAGATCCGCGGCCCCCAGGACATGCGATGTTGAGGTCTATGGTTATTGACGCGCCTCGCTCCCGATGTTCGGTGACGGTCCAACCTGCGGCGGGGGCAAGAGCCTCGACGCCGTAGCTGCAACGCTCGGCTTCGGCAGATCCTCGGTCAGCCGCGCACTCCTGACGGTGCTGAGAAGATCAAAAGTGGGTCGGACAAGCTCTCACGAAACGCATGATTCACTTATGGCTGGAAGAGATTCCGGACGAAGGAGAGGCTTTCGGGGAGCGCTGCCCGCATCGTCTCGATATGACCGGTCGGATATGTGCGGAATGTGACTGGCTGGCGGTTGGCGGCGAGTTCGGCCGCGAGTTTCAAAGCCAGCGGTGCCGGCACCATCTCGTCCGTCAGCCCCTGCCCGAGGAACACTGGCCGGTCGTACCCGGTCGTCGGGATCTCCAGCATGCCGCGAGCAGCAGCCAGCACCGCGGGATCGTCGAGGGGCCGGTTCACCAGATCGCCGATCGTGACGTCGCCGAGGCCCGATGCCATGTCCTGGTAGCAGTCGGTTTCGGCTCGGGCCAGGGCATCCGTGCCGCGTGGTGTCAGGTAGCGATCGATGTCGAGATCGGGTCGCGCCGCCCGGAGTCCTGCCAAGAGGTACGAGACGAACACGGTGCTGCCGGTCAGTGGCAGGCGGGGAAAGTCCGGCCCCACGAGTGGTGCAAGGTTCTCCAGATTGGACGGCGCCCCGGTCGCGACCGCGCCCCGGTAGTCCAATTCGGGTGCGTACCGTGTGGCGATCGCTGCCGTGACCATAGCGGCCTGCCCGCCCTGAGACTGTCCGAGTGCCAACCACCGCGGTGAGAGCGACGGTTCGACCGCACGCGCGGCACGCACCATGTCGATCACGCTGTGCGCCGCCGACGGTCCGTCCAGGTACGCGTGGATTCCCGGCGTGCCGAGCCCCACGTAGTCGGTCGCGACGATCGCGTAGCCCTGCGAGAGCCAGTTCGTGAGGTATGGACTGCCGACGGTCCCGGTCACGGTGGGAGCGCACTGGTCGGAAATACCTACAGTGCCGTGAGCCCACGAGATGACCGGCCAACCGCCTTCGGGTGGATCGCCGGGGGGCAGGAAGAGCGCGCCCGTACTCAAAGCGGGCCGGTTCAGCGGTCCCGTGGACCAGTACGTGAGCTTTGATGCGTTGGCGGCGCCGGGAATCCAGAAGGAGTGCGGCAGGGAAGTTGCCGCGGTCACTGTGCCCGGCGTCGTGATTGGCGCCGGTTCCTGCGCGTGGACGGGCGCGGTCGAGACGGCCGCGAAGGCGAGCGCGATCACCATCAATACTTGGCCGAGCCGTCGTCGGATCATTGCCCCGCTCCCCGGATTCATCCGCGTGTACGCCGACTACCATTCTGCGCGAACCGGGGGTGCCGGTACACCGGTTCGACCATCTTCGGGTGCCGCTCCTGCAGTCGAGGGGCCAGCGGACTGTGCGCGACGAAGAACTTCAAGCCGAGGTCAGCCCTGTGCATACCGAGAATTATTCGGTCTACGGTGCACACAAGGTGTAGCTGGAAATGCGTAGTGAGGGCATTGATGTGGCACGGTGCACGATTGATGGGTGTCTTCGGGCTCGAATGCGCACGAAGAGGCATGACCAAGCGCACCGCCATCGCCGATCCACAAGGACATCGCGCGGACGATCTGGTGCAGTGAGGTTCAACCCTGTGACGCCAAAATGTTGTGGGTCGCCGATCTACTTACGTTTCGGCGTGGTCGGGTTGGGTTTATGTCGCGTTCGTGATGGATGTGCACTCACGGCAGATTCCGGGCTGGAGGACGGCTAGGACGATGATGACATCGTTGGTGGCTGATGCGATTGAACATGCGATCTGGACCCAACGGCGAGAAGGGATTACGTACTGTCTGGACGCACTCATGTCTGTGGCGTCACCACCCCAGGCGCGCAATAGATTTGACGCCCGATTCGTGAAAGCCCCATCTCGATCGACGAGAGTGTTGTCGAGATCGAGCAGAAGGGCCATGGCCGAGAGGTCTATAGCCGAGCAACCTCTGCGACGATGTGGTGATGACCGACAAGGTTGACCCAGTACAGCCCACTGAGCTTCTGTGGTTCCGAGGTGATTGCCACATCCACTCGATCTACTCCGATGGGGAGCAAACTCCACCGGAATTGGCGGAGACCGCTCGTCTACTGGGATTGCACTTCGTGGCCACTACCGATCACAACACAACCGCGGCTCACCACGCGTGGCAACAAGAAAACATCGCTCAGGAGTTCGCAGTAATCCTCAGAGAAGAAGTCACCACCCCTCACGGACATTGGCTCGCTCTCGGACTCCCACCCGGACATCTCGTTGACTGGCAGTACGCCGACGTCGTCGGTCTCCACGCCCAGCGTGACCTCGTCCACGACGCCGGAGGAATATGCGTCGTGGCACACCCATACGCGCCCTACCCGTCAGGTACCTTCGCTTACTCGCACGTCGGGTTCGATGCCGTCGAAGTCTGGAACGGTACTTGGGAGTCCGATCTACCGTGGCAAGCAGACAACGAACGAGCCCTTGCACATTGGGCACGTCAGTTCGTTGTCGACGTTCCAGCCGGGCGCTGGACCCCCGCGATCGGCAACAGCGATACGCATCTGAGAAGCCAGATGGGCTTACCCCACAATGTCGTTGCAGCCGAACGATTGAACACAGACGATCTCCTGACATCCATCAAAGCTGGCCGGACTTGGATCTCAGCCGCAACCACCGTCGACCTGTCGTTCATGGCAACTTTTGACGATCAGTGCGCACAGATCGGCGACGAGCTCGATACACATGGCAAATCGGCCACGGTTCAGGCCACCGTCCACGGCGTGCCGTTCGGCACCGTCACCATTCACACCGATGCAGGACCAATTCACTCAGAATCGTTGCCCGGCAGCGGAACCTGCGAACTGTCGCGTCCTGTCCCTCCAACTTCGACGTTCGTCCGCGCAGAGGTGCGTTCACGAACCGGTCACATGGCCGCACTCAGCAACCAGTCATCTTGAGGGACAGGAGAACACCTTCACAGGAGAACCTCTGACGAAGACGGTTCAAGCGATAGCCGACGCGCAATGAAACGCGGCCCGCGACCGCTCCGACTACGGCCCCGGGAGGTTGACTGGCGGATGTGCAGCATTCGAAACGCACAGTATTCCTTCAGAGCAATTGCGGTAACTCGAATTCGATCGTTGTCGGAGCCAGGCCGAACTCGGGATATGCCACGGTGATCCACAAGGGCCCCTGAGGGGGCGGGCTGAGAAAGTATTCGCCGCCGGTGGTGATGCCGAACAGGTTCTCGGCGATACCACGCCACGAACGGCCACTGTACAACCACGGCTCATTCGGGTCGTCGGGGTAGTCGCCGGGGTGGGTCGAGTTCGCGAGAATCGGCCCGGTGATGGTGTCGACAATGAGTCGAATTCTGTGCGGTTCAACGGGTTTGATCCGGGATCCGAAATTCATCTGTTCGTTGCTCGGCTGGGCGAGGGAGGGCATCTCCTCGGGCGTGGGTTCGTGCGCTACGACATGGAATGCGAGCCCAGTACGAAATAGCTGCAGGTTGGTCAACCGGAGATCGAAGCCGGGGTCGGCGGGGAACGGTAGGGATATGTCGTATGAAGCGCGAAGGTTGGAATCGGCTTGCGGGAGTCGCCGCCAGTCGGGGAGATCTCGGCTACGAATCAGTTGTTCGGTACGAGATCGTTCAGGACGGTTCAGGGCATCGAGCTTCTCCCTCAGTACCGGGTTCGGAATTTGTTCGCCAGCCAGCCGCAAGACCTGACCACTGCGCAGTACGTGCGCATCCCACTGCGGAGTGGACCGTACGTAGGCGAAATTGATACGTTCCGACATCTTGTGATCCTCTCGCCGCCGGGTGTTACAAGATCGTATTCCGCCGCCGACCGGCTGCAGACTCAGCCAGACCAAATCTGTTCCACAATCATTCTTTACGTTGGAGGACCATGGAAGGATGCTGAGATGCGTACGTTGATCGCAGCGGGGGCTGCAACCTTCTTGATTGGTGGTCTTATCTGCGTTGGCTTCGTGCTTTGGTGGCTCGGACAACCGACCCATTGCTCTTCGTACGCACCTCTGACATCGCAGATCACGGATCCGACCAACTTACCTACGATCTCCCTCTGCCCTGGCAGTGATGAGAGCCCGACGCTGTATCTCATCGTCGGGCCACTGGCCAGCGCTGCGGTCGGAGCGCTCACTGGGTTCGTTGTCTGGCGCAGCGGAGTTCAGTTGTCGCGCACCCGGTAATTTTTACCCTTCTCACTACCGACCTCGCGGCCTTGCGCTGAAGCGGCATGTGCTTCACCAACCCAAATTCACCACGTATGGAAGCGATACCGCAGGTTGTCGACTCGATGCGCTCGGCGACGACCTCGACGAACTGCTCTCCTATCTAGACGCCTGGTCCGAGGCGATCGTCGATGCCAACTCCTATCCCAAGCGGATTTCCGGGATCTACTACCTCGGCGGTGGCCCGCACGGTTCCGGGTTGACCATCGATATCGCAGCTGATCTGTACGAGGGCAGGGCGTGAATGATGGCCGTAACCCATTCTCAGCTAGGCCAAACCTGCTGCACGATCATCCACAGCCACTCACGGACAGGCTGAGGAAACGGGCTCCAGTACAACCACCAATTGTCCACAACGAACCTTCCTCAATTGTGCTGTTGCACTGAATCAGTGACGACCCGGCGGGTTGACTTCGTCAGCGGACTTGTCGAGCGCAAACCTTTGAATGCTGGGTGTCTGAGTCCGCCGTCGGTGCACTCCCGGTATTCCACTTCGCACACCTAAAGCGGTCCAAATCCGCGTTACCAGACCAGCGCGGCTCACGGATGGACGGACGTAGCACGATAACGGTAGCCATCCTGGTGCGCATCGGAACCGTACTGCGCAACAAGGTCCTCATATTCAAGGTCCACTAGCTGGCCTGGAGTCAGGACGCGGTACCCAGTCGCCACAATCTCGGAGTAGAACACCCAACAACCGCCGGGAATTTCGGCGGCGTCGAGTACACCCCAGCCTTCCTCGGCGTGGAACTCACGGACGACTGCGCTTGCCCGGAGCGGCGGCGGGTCCTCGAACGTGGTTTCGGCAACGAGGTCCGAATCCGTAATCTCAGTGATGGTGCCGTCAGGATCGATGTTCCAGGCTGTGGCCCCGGTGAATGTCGGCTCTCGCCCCGGAAAGCTCTGTGGGCCGAAGACCGAGATACCGGCCGCGATGACCGCCAATGCCGTCAGCGCATATCCCCATCGCCGGGAATTTCGGGAGCCCATGCCATGAACGCTACAGGCACCACTACGCCTAGTAGGGGCTGCTCGAATCGTGGGTCGTCGAGCACGGCGTCTATGCGGCAGTCGGCAACAATCTGCGCGATTGCCGCTCGTCCGCAGCGATGGTGGCGAAATGTGGATGATCGTCGTTTGTTCCCTGGAGCAGTGGGTGGCCGCAATCTCGTCTTCCACGCATCCTCGAGTGCGGCTCGTAGAACCGGTCCCGGTGATGGCCCAAGGAATGTACGAATGCGCCAGGCGGTGATGCCGAGGGCAATGGCGATCGCGAGAGCGAGCGCCTTGGCTGGATATAGGCCCGCCGGCGAATAGCGTCAGTCATGATCGGGTTTTTCCTTCTAGAGATTCCCGGTCTGGAGCCTCGCCGGTTGTCGCCGGTGGGGCTCCTGCGTTGTGTGGGTCAGCTCGTTACGCCGCGTTAAGAACCTGAAAACTCGGTGAGCAAACCTTCCTTTCCCAGGTGAAGCGGCGGATTATCGAAGTGGTCGCGCATCTGGTTACCGCGCGGCATGTCGAGCGCGCCTGAAGGCACAACGGGCCGGGAGGTCACATGCTGCTACATCAATCGATCGGGTTGGAGCGCTTCAACGAACTACCGCGGCAGAAGGCAGTTCACGCATTGTTCGAGTGCTGCTGCTCGCTGACGTGGGCCGGGTGGGTCAGCGACGGACGTCCGTTCGCCGACCACGCGGAGATCCTCTCGCGCGCCGAGGACGCGATTCTCAACCTCTCGGACGTCGACGTCGAACGCGCCCTGCAATGCCATCCACCGGTCGGCGTCCGTAGGAACAGCGTGCCGTCCCACCTCGAGCAATGCTCGATCTGGGTTCCGGACGACGCCGTCATGGCAACCATCTATCGCGCCGGCGAGGAGTACGAGCGGAACTTCGGCTTCCGGTATCTGTGGTGTTCGCACGGCCACGACGCCGACGACCTGCTCGAGAACATCGGCCAGCGCATGTCCAACGAACGGTCCGTCGAGCGCAAGGTCTGCGTCGACGAGCTCGCCAAGATCACGCGGACGAGGATCGAGCGCATGCTGGGACCCGAGGACGGTTATCCCGAGTACTGAAAAGAAGAGCGGGTGCAGCGCTTTCGCGCCGCACCCGCTTTCATGCTCTGAATCGATCAGAGATCGAACTCGGCCGGAGAGATTCCGACTGCAAAACACATGTCGCGTACGACGCCGCGCTCGTGCTCGTCGAAGTTGCCGTCCGCGCCGCCGATGATGATGCCGATCTGGATGACTGCGCGGGCCTGATCCTGCTTCGACTTGAGCTTGGCGATGGTCGCGGTTGCCTCGACCTTGCCGAACTCGTAGTCCGAGGACAGCTTGCTGCAGTACCAGTCGAACTGCTCACGAAGCTCGTCCGGCGGGAAGACCGCGAGCGACTCGTTGCTCATGATCAGCGCGGCGGTCTTCTGACGCTCCGACGGATCGATCGAACCGTCTGCGGCGGCGATCAACGCGCACATTGCCATGCTCGCGTTCTTGAATTCCTTGTTCTGGAACTGGCTGGTCTTTGTCTTGAGCTGGCCGTTCATCTCCTGAGCCTTAGCCTTCAACTGATCCCAGAATGCCATGAGTCTCCTCGAGTATTGCCGCCACACACCGCGCGTGGTCGTACCACCACTCTGCCTGTGCGCTCGGCAATCCGCCATCGGCCGCTAGGTGCGGTCGAACACTGCCAGAATTCGCGACTCGGAGATCGGGTCGAGCACGTCCGGGGTGAAGTGCCATTGCGTGCGGGTCCACGGATCGTGAACCTCCGTCTGCCCTGCTGCCGAAAGATGTTGGCACCCCTCGGACAGCGCGGCGACGGATTCTTCCGCGAAGTTCGACTCATCCTCTCCGACAATCAGTATCGACAAACCGATTGCCGGTCCGCGTTCGGCGAGGAACATGATGGTCTGTGCGTCTTCGGCGGAATATCCGTGCGGGAAATCGCTGAGGATCAACAGGCGCAGGGAACTCGGGCCATCTGCGACACCACTCATTCGCGCGAGTTCGCCCATGTCGACGGCCTCGGCCAGTGCCCGCAAGCGCGCCGAGATCTCGGTGTGAGCGGTGATGACCGGCCCCGCGAGCATCGGTGCCAGTCGGTCGGTCAGTGGCGTGAGCGAGCCGGTCAGGTCGACGACGTCGAGTAGCGGCATCGGGCCGGCGGCCATGACGCGCACGGTGACGGCACTGATCAGACCGAGCGCTGCTTTGCTCGACGTACTGTCCACCCAGATCGGCCGGCGCAGTGGCAACGGGACGCAGTAGGGAACGGTGAGTGTGCCGCGGTCCGGAGCCGACAGCTCGCCAAGACGCATTCCGTCGCTGACGGCCGTGATCTGGGCCGGATCGGTTGTACCCGCCCAGGACACCGACTTCCACGACGCCATCGACCGTGGGAGCACGCCGTCGATCACGCCGAGTTCGTGCGCAAGCTGAGCGCTGTCGCGGGCGTGATTGTCCCGCGCGAGTGAGACGAGGTCGTCGTGACGCTTCTGTGCGGCATCGCGCGCCGCCACTCCCGCTGCCGAGTTCCGCAACGACGGATCTGCGACGGCTGCGGTCAGATCCTCGTCCAAACGGGCAAGCGCGTACTCGCTGCTGGAGACGAAGGAAGCGGCAGAACGCGAGGCGTCCTCGAAGATCATCCACGCACGCTCGAGGCCGCGGCCCACCTCCAACGGCTCCACGGCGGAGTCCCACTCGGGCGCAGCTGTCGGGCCTGGTTGTGCCGGCTCGTCGTCCACCTCGACGCCGTGCACCGAGATCAGTTCCGCCAGACCACCCGCATAGCCCTGCCCTACGGCCCGAATCTTCCAGGCACTGGACTTTCGGTACAGCTCCCAGCAGATGACCGCTGTCTCGGTACCTGCGGTGGGGATCGCGAATTCGGCCAGGACCGAACCGGATTGATCGCTCAGGGTGGCGGAGAGCCCGGCCGTGCGAAAGGCGCCCGCGGCCGTCGCTGCCGGATCCACGCTGACGATGCACAACACGGCCGCGGCATCGGGGTGAAGTCGATCGAGTTCCACCCGGATGCCGCTCTGGTCGAGTTGCACTCCAGCGGTGGATGGTTGGTTGTAGAACACGAAGTCCGCGGACGTCAATGCCCGCAGGTTCGCGTCCGCTACCAGCGCCGACACGTCGAACGGCGTCTGGCTCTCGGCTCGAAACGTCACCACGGGCGCCTGCAGCGACGCGTTCTGTCCGGGAACAAAAGTCATACCCACAGCAGCGAACTATGCCATGACCGGGCTCTCTCGGTCAGCCTTGCACGTCCGCCACCACTAGATCGGCCACCGCGGTCATCCCAGCGTCCGTGAAGTGCAAGCGCTGCGCCGTCGACTCCGAGAACAGGCCTTCGAACCAACGCTGATCTGCACTCGCACATGCGTCGTGCCCGCCGGCGATGCTCGCCGCCGCAATGTCGACAGTGCGCACACCGTGGGCGTGGGCCACCTCGTCGAACTTCGTGTTGTAGCGAGCGAAGTAGTCCATGAACCAGGATGCGTCGGCGTCTGAGAACGGAATGTTCGGCCAGCATCCGCGAGAGGAGATCATGCCGCCCTCACCGATCAGGTAGATGCGAGCGTTAGGCGCGCGCTGCGTGACCGCAGTCAGGATGCGATCCAATTCTCCGGCAGCCCGGTCGATTCCGGATTGGGCGACGGAATTCGCGAGCGGGTCGTACCGGCATCCACGATCGGTTCCTGGCCCCGGAGCGACGCACAGGGGGCCGAGGAAGATGCTGTTGGAGTCGTTGCCGCCGATCGAGATGGTGATCAGGTCGGTGTCCGGGTGAACGGCATCGAGTTGGACAGGCCAGTAGTTCGGAATCAGCTGTGGAGTGTCGATGATGTTCTCGGCGCGTGCCGCGCTGCAAGAGACGTCGGTGAACTCCGCGACCTCGAGTGCCCGAGAGATCTTGCCCGCGAAGTTCTCGTACGAACGCGAACAGGCGTCGGGGTACATCGGTTCCAGCCTTGGACCGGAGGCACGGGAGTCACCGAGGGCGACGTACTTGATCCCGGTGCCGGATACTCCTGACCGAGTTTCCGACTGGGGCACCGAAGCCTGCGCGATTCCGGTGCTCACGAGCGCCAGCACAACGCCTGCGACGGCCGCCGCCCGACCGAGAAGTTTCCCTCGAATGATCATCTACTGTGCCAAGTCCTCTCGCGCACGGCCGCTCGACTGACGGCTCGACATGCCGCATGAGGTTAACGCACAGAGGGGGAAACGATGTCCGGTTCGACGGACGGCGATCGAAATCACCTACCGCCGAACCGGATTCATCTCGAGTATGCAGTCTCGACTCAAGCAGTGAGGAAACGGCCCAGCTGCGGCGCAGCTTCTCCTGCGTGCTTGGCCTGGATACCTTCACCGATGGCCTGCAGCTTCCATTCACCGTTCACGCGGTACACCTTTGCCATCACCATTCCGGTGAAAGCCATGCCGCCCTGGAGCGTGTATCGAGCGAGCTCGGAGTTGGTGGTGCTGTCCACGAGACGGCAGAAAGCGTTGGAGACCTGCTCGAACGTGTGTCCGCGGTACGAGGTCACGGTGAAGATCACGGTGGTCACGTGAGCCGGGACCCGCTGAAGATCGACGAGCATGACCTCGTCGTCGCCGTCTCCGTCGCCGGTCAGGTTGTCACCCATGTGACGGACCGAGCCGTCCTTGGACGTCAACTGACCGTAGTAGCAGACGTCGACGAGGTTGCCGTCGGCGTACAGGAGTGCCGAAGCGTCGAGGTCGACATCGGCGGTACGGCTTCCGAACAGGCCGCTCTTCTTGATCGGATCCCAACCCAGACCCATCTGGATCATGGTGAGCGCGACGCCGCCCTCCTTGCGGAGTGTGACCTTCTGTCCCTTGGTCAGGCTGACGGGGCGTCCCTTGACCAGGCTCACCTCGGGCTGCTGGGCCGGCGGCTGGTTCTGCACGGGAGGCGCCGGGGGCGCCTGGTTGTACGTCGGCTGCTGGTTGTACGCAGGCTGTTGGTTGTAGGCAGGCTGCTGCGCCGGCGGGTAGGCCGGCGGCGTCGGTCCCTGGTTGTAGGCCGGCGGCTGGTTGTACGCGGGCGGGGCCGGCGGAACCGGCGGCGCGTTGTACGAAGGCTGCTGCTGCGGCGGCTGGTTGTACGCCGGCGGTGTAGGAGCGACGGACGAGGGCGGGGTGATCGGCGCCGGAGCCGCGACCGGAGTGGGAGGCGGCGGTGGTGCATCGTCGACGGACACACCATGATCGGTGACCAGCGCGGCAAATCCACCCGCGTACCCCTGGCCGACGGCGCGCACCTTCCATGCACCCTGGCGTCGGTACACCTCGAGCGCGATGACGATGGACTCGGTGGTGAGGCCGTCGATCACGTACTCGTACAACACGTTCCCGGCCGCATCGGAGACCCGAGCGGTCGGTGCAGCAGTGCGCCCGAAGTTCGACGAAGCGTCGTCGAGCGTGATGACGGCGCGAACCTGCTCGATATCGGCGGGTACGCCGGCGAGTGAGACTCGGAGTGAGGCAATGCCACCCGGGTTGGGTACCAATTGCACGCCGGGTCCGGTCGGCTGGTTGAAGAAGACGAAGTCGGCGTCGGAACGAACTTTTCCGTTGCTCGTCACGAGGAGTGCAGACAGGTCAGCGGCCGCAGCCAGCTGAACCGAGACAACTACATCCGAGACGTCCAGCGGGCCGTTCTGCCCTTTGGCAAGCGATACAGACAACTAAATCCCCTTCATAGAGAGCGTGTATTACCCGAGCGCGGAAGAGAACCACCGCAAGATCTCCGCGCTCGCTGCGATACCGGACCTTTCTGTCACAGTAACGGTCGGCCGTTGCCAATTCAGTTCTTCCAGCTCACCGTGCCTGGGCCGGATCGCGAAATCGGAGTATTCGAGCATGTCCGCATCCAATGCGCCGTCACCAGCCGAGATCACGACGGCGGACTGATCCAGATCACCCGACTCGACCAGTCTGCGGCGCACCTCTGCCAGCGCTCGTGACTTCGAGACCGCGTCGGGCATCGTGTAGATCTTGCGGCCTTGACGCGAGACATTCCAGCCCCGCGTCACGCACCACCCATTCCATTCGGTTTCGAAATCACTCGGCATCACGGCCAGATCGACGACCAGGTATGGAAACAGGTCGTCGGCAACACGAATGGAGCTGACCCAACTCGAGTCGATCCGCGATTCCAGTTCCGCCTGAACCTGCGGCAACTCGGCGCCGGACTTACGGGTCGAACGGTCGATCTCGTTTCGCCAGTCGCGATCGGCCTCGCCGTCCACCAGGATGTTTCCGCCGTTGCTCGTGATCGCGTACTTCCACGGTCCGCCGGGAAGATCGATCCGCTGGAACTGCGCAATGGTCCTGGTCGTCGTCGGAATCACCGGAACCCGCGAGCTGAGCGCGGTCAGCAGTTCGATCGATTCGACGCTCATGTGCGAGAGCGGACCGCCGTTGTAGTACTCGACGCACAGCGGGCTCGGTGCCGAATCCAGGTCGGAGCCACTGGGATCGCCGCCGATCGCGGCCTGCGAATAGATCATCGTGCGGTCCAGATCCGTGGCGATCAGGACCTGGGACGCAGCGGTGTCCACACGGCTCACGTGATGTCCTTGATCAGGCCGACACACGAGTAGGCGAGATCCGGGACGACCTCGACCGGGACCCCACGGGCCTGTGCCAACAACCGGATGTGTGCGTGCTCCGGGGCTTCGAGTTCGCGCACCAGAACCTTCCAGGGAAGCCGGCGCAGCAGCACCCTGGTTGTTTCTCCGACACCGGGTTTGACGAAGTTGACCGTCGAGATCCCGTACTCGGCCTGCACCTTCTCCACCGACTCCCAACCGGCCCAGGTCGGCGTCCGATCGGAATCGAGCACTGCAGCAAGAGAATCCGCTGCGTCGCCGCGAACCGAATCGAACTCGGCCGAGACCACGTCGAGCAACCTGTTGGAAACGTCGACGTCGGCGAGGTCGGCGTAGAACTTGGCGCCGTGGAAATCGCCGGGCCCGATGAGGGTGTCGTTGAGGACAGTTCGTGAGACCAAGCCGGACACCGTCGAATTGAGGCACGCCGACGCGATCAGGAAGTCGTCACGGGTCCCGTACGTTCGCACGCAGTGTCCGGGGTCGGCGAGAACAGCCAGATCGGAGTCGAACTTCGCTCCGCCTGCCTCGTGGTACTCCGTCAACGCTGCGTCGAGTTCGCGGGCGATGGCGCCCTTGCCCGTCCAGCCGTCGACGAAGACGACGTTCTCCGAGTCGTGATGGTGCGCAAGATAATCGAGTGCGACGGAATCGATTCCTTTGCCACGGACGATGGACACCGCATAGTGCGGCAACGTCAACCCGCGGGTCTGCTGGGCCCAGCGCCGCATCAGAATCCCGATCGGTGTTCCGGCCCGGGCGAGTGAGACCAGCGTGATGTCACTCCCCCGCTCGGCCAAGACCAGGTCCATCACGGTCCCGACAGCGCGCGCCAACCGTGGAGCGCTCTCGGCGAGCACCGTCTCGAAAAGATCCCGGTATGCCTGATCGGGTTGGTACTCGATGGGGAGAGACTCGGCATAGTGCGCCTCACCCGACTGAATACGCTTCTCGCGCACGGATACATCCGCTTCGAGATCCACGTGCGAGAGATCCTTGAGCAGCCACTTCACTTCGCCCGGCGCGTACGAACCGAATTCGGGCCCGACCAATGGTTCGTTCATGACGAGCTCCCTGCTCTGGAATCTCGCAGCGCCGACGGATCGGCCCCGCGAACGGTGGCGATCAGGACGTCGGTGCCGGAGTTCCGCAACACCTCGACCACTCCGTCCATCGCCGTCAACCGATCGGTGTCGGCGGGCTCGTCGATGACCAGCAACGCAAGGGCGTCGACCGCCGCATCAGGCCACTGCGCGTTGTAGACGTATCGGGGTTCGTTCTCGCCCAGTTCGGGCGCCGGAAAGGTGAACCCGCGACGCAGCGGGTATCCCGGCACGTCAACGACGTAGGCGGGTGAACGCGTCGTGGTCTGGTAACGAACTGCTCGCCCAGAGCTTTCCAAGCCCGCAGCGATGCGCAGTGGCAGGTACATCAACTCCTCGTGACCGATCACGATCACAGCACGCGACGCGTCGATCGACGATTTGAGAATGAACACCGCTGCCTCGACGGCTGACTCGAATGCCGCGGTGTCGCCGTCGAGAAAGCCGTGCCTGCCACCGTCGGGGACATGTGCCGGCCACGGCAGATCCATCTGAGACAGCGTGCCGCGGCGATCACCGATCGGATTCAGATCCGGAGCATCCAGCGCCGTGACGCGCTGGGTCAGGCCGTCGGGCAGGACCGTCGAACCCGAAGCGAGAGAGACGTAGTCGATTCGTACATTCAACTCTGCCGCCGCGGCTTCGCCGGCGACTCGGTGTTCCTCGGTTCTCATGTCCACCAGCGAGGCCACGACGTAGCGGCTTCGCGGGCATTGCCCGTGCAGCGCCCGGATGGCATCGATCGCGGTGGCGCCGGTGGAGATCTCGTCGTCGACGAGGACCAGAGGCAGGTCGTTCTCGAACAGTTCGGCGGACGTCGGCTGCATCAGATGGCTCGTGGCGTGCGAGTGCCCCTCCTCGAACCCGGCGAGCGTCGTAGCACCTGGTACGTCGCGACGAGTCGAGTGCAGGTAGCAGTGAGCGCGCAGACGGGCCGCAACGCAATGACCCAAACCTGTTGCGGTTTCGGCAAACCCGAGCACGACGACGTCGACACCCTCACCGAGCGTTGTCCGCACCAGATCGCCGAGGTCGTCGGCAGCACCGATGACCACGGACGGCTCGGTGGGCACGTGCTTTCCCAGCACAGTGGACACCAGCAGATGAGCGCGACGCGGATTCCGCCGAAGTCCCGGGATCACCAGATCGGGCACCGAATGCCCGAGTGACGAATCACCGTGAACGAGGTCCAAGCCGAATTCTGCTGTAGCCCAGGGAACGTCCTTGGACTGGACAAGCTCTGTCATCGATCGACCAACGCCGTCAGCAACTCGACGAACGTGATTCCCTTGTTGGTCACACCGAACACGTGAGCTCGGAGCGCAGTCTGATGGGCCCAATTGCGGTGCGGCTTCATCTCGTTCATCTTGTTCCGGTAGCCGGACGCCTGAACTCCCCCGGCGTCGGCACCGAGAATGTCGAGGGCATCGTGATATTCCTCGTGCGTGACAGCGGACAGTGCATTGACCGCTGCGACGTGCGACGGGTGGATGACCGTCTTGCCCTGGATTCCGTTGGCTCGGTCCAGCGCGATCTCACGGAGCAGACCGTCGAGGTCGCGGCTGACGAGATGCTGACGAAACCGGACGGCGTCGTGTTCCTCGAACGGGGTGGCGCGCAGCATCGGCCGGAACATGCGTTCGTGATCGGCGAAGTACTCCCACACGGGCCCGGTGATGACAAAACCCGAACCGTCCGCGCGCCCGAGATAGTTGACGATGTCGGCGATGACGTCGACCACCACGCGCACGTCGTAGATGGTCAGATCGCGGTCACGACGGATGCCGAAGGTGCTGCACATGTCGGTGGCGCCGATGCGGACGGCAAGGATGCGATCGCGGTGCTGCCCGAGAATCCCACTGATGGTGCGCAATTCGAGATCACGCGTATCGCGGTGCACCAGCGCGGGTGATTCGAGTACCGGCATCGCGTAGAGATGCTTACCCAGCAGTTCGGATGCGTCCGCGACGGCGTCGAGAAACACGGGGCCGGACTCGCTGCCGAACTTGGGGATTACGAACCCGGTGAGCGCGGCGCGCCCCTCGGTCAACGACGCGGCGACCTTGTGGATGTCCGCGACTTCACGGACCCGTACGAACAGCAGCATGCCGACGGCGTCGGTGGACGCGATCTTGTCGAGAGCTTCGACCGCGTTCGCTCGCGCCGATTCGACCTCGTGATCGGCGACGGCATCCTCGAGATCGAGCACCATCGAGCTGACGCCCTCGGACGCACGCTTGCACACGATGTCGGCCAACCCGGCCCGGGTGGCAGGAACGTAGAGAGTTGCACCCAGAGCAATCGCGAGCAGATCCCTCTCGTCGGAATCCGCGAACGATCGAGGCGCATGCAGGAACAGTTGCTCCCGCACGTCATCCTCGAGATGTTGAAAGTGCTGCATTTCTCTTCTCTCTGTAACCGCAATCAAGTCCATGAAACGACCCCCTGTGACAACGCGTCGGGCAACTCCGATCCCCCGATCGGCCCGACCATTCAGTTTTTGCCGGCTCGCGCCCGCATCTTCTCGACAACTTCGGTGATGAACGTCGATACCGAGTCCAGCTGTAATACATACGACCAGTAGTCCGGATGAGTTCCCGACAGTGACGCACTCGCTCGCTCGATCCTTGCTAGTTGAGCATCGAGTACAGAGCCCCACTCCGCCACCAACCCTTGGTTAACAGCGAACATCTGGGCGTCTTTCAGCCGGAAACGAACCTCACGTTCCTTTTGGCTCGGATCTGCCCGGACTGCACGCAGAGTAGCGAGACGGTCCGTCACGGCGTCGGCACACGCTTCGGCGTCGGCGAGGTGCACGCGGGCTTCTGCCATCAAAGCCAGTGCATGTTCGGGGTTTCCCGCAGCCAACGACTGCTTCGCTTCCTTGAGATCGATGTCGGCCTGATCGATATGCGCTCGGCTGCGACTGCTGTTGTCGACGAGGTCAGCGGAACTCGCGGCGTTGAACTCGCGCAGCAATGCGGAGTACGCCGGATCCAGGCGGTCCACTCGAGTGCGCACTGCCGACAACCTGGTCGAGACCGAGGAAATCGTCATCTCGGCACGGTGCTGGGTCGACGGGGCTTCTGCCAATGCTTCCTCGAGCGCCGATACCGCTTCGCGGACACTCTCGGCCCGCGTGCGGACTGCGTCGGCGCGACCGGATGAGCGCGCATTGTCGAGCGCTGCAACCGCGTCGTCGAGGTGTTCGGAGGCCGTCACCACCGACGGGTACTCGCGATAGCGCTGATCGGTGGCAGCCAGTTTTTCCCGGACGGCGTTCGCCAGGGTTCGGGCCTGCTGGCCGAGGACGGGAATGGCGGACATCGTGACCGTCGCCTGCTCGAGGTGCGCACGATGCCCGTTGTAGAAGGCGTCGACGCCCTTTGCCGCCTCGACGAGTTCGGCTACCGACTTTTCGAACGCCGCCCGAGCACCGTTCGGGTTCTGGTGAAGTACCTGATCGTTGCCATAGCGCTCGGATGTGTCGAGGTAGTCCGACGCAGCCTGGAAGCACCGATCCCGAACGGGTTCCCACGCAGCGCGCAGCCCTCGCTCGGGGTACAGCTCGGCGGAAGCGTCGACTGCTGCCGACGCGATGGTCTGCCGCTTGTCCATGTCGAGGAACGCCGAAACCATGGCCGTCTGCGCCTCCCGCGCACGACTGACCGACTCCCCCACTCTTGCCCCCCGATTGAAGCGCTCCGACCATCTTCCCACCACGATTGAATCCTACGGGTCCAGCACTTCGCTTCTCGGTTCGTAATTCTGCTGTTACGGCGAACACACCGGAACTGCGGTTAGGGTGGTGGAGGTAAACACACTCCCAAGACGACTTCGCGTCGTAGTGGGCCTTGTCTCTCCTCTTGAAAGGACCCCTGAATGGGCGTCAGCTTGACCAAAGGCGGCAATGTCTCTCTCACGAAGGAGGCCCCGAACCTGACTGCAGTGGTCGTCGGCCTGGGCTGGGACGCACGTTCCACCACCGGAGCTGCTTTCGACCTCGACGCCAGCGCAATCGGCGCAGGCTCGAACAAGAAGGTCCTCTCCGACCAGCACTTCATCTTCTTCAACAACCTCCGTTCGCCCGACGGCTCGATCGAGCACAAGGGTGACAACACGGACGGCGAAGGCGAAGGCGACGACGAGCAGATCGACGTGAACCTCGCAGCGGTTCCTGCCGAGGTCGAGAGCGTTGTCTTCCCCGTTTCGATCTACGACGCAGAAGCTCGCTCGCAGTCCTTCGGCCAGGTCCGCAACGCGTACATCCGCGTCGTCGACAAGTCGAACGGCAACGAGCTCGCTCGTTACGACCTCTCCGAGGACGCTTCCACCGAGACCGCCATGGTCTTCGGCGAGCTGTACCGCAACGGTGCAGAGTGGAAGTTCCGCGCAATCGGCCAGGGCTACGCGTCCGGCCTCGCGGGCATCGCGCGCGATTACGGCGTCAACGTCTGATCTTCGCTCTCGACGAGCTGACTCGGGGAAGGTTCCGCAGTAGTCTGTGGAACCCTCCCCGTTTTCACGTTCGGATGCGGTGAGAGACCGCTTGCAGTAACCACTCTGCATTGACCAACTAGAAAGGGCCACGCTCCGTGGTACTGCGAATATTCGGTTTATCCATCGCAATTTCGATCCTCGCGATGATCGTTGCGTTCATCTACGGCGGACCCGAGGCACTGTTCCTCGTCATCATCCTGTCGATTCTGGAAATCTCGCTTTCCTTCGACAACGCCGTCATCAACGCCACTGTTCTGCAAAGAATGAGTGAATTCTGGCAGAAGATCTTCCTCACCATCGGCGTCATCATCGCCGTCTTCGGTATGCGTCTGGTGTTCCCGCTCGTGATCGTCTGGGCTGCATCCGGTCTCGGACCCGTAGCTGCACTCGACCTCGCACTGAACCCGCCTGCGGACGACGCCGCGTACTTCGCCAACGGCGAGCCGAGCTACGAAACCATCCTCACCGACGCTCACCCGCAGATCGCTGCCTTCGGTGGCATGTTCCTGCTGATGCTCTTCCTCGGTTTCATCTTCGAAGAGCGTGAGATCACCTGGCTGTCTTGGCTGGAGAAGCCCCTCGCTCGCATCGGCAAGCTCGATCAGCTCTCCGTCGTCGTGGCCGGCATCGTCCTGGTTCTCAGTGGTTCTTTCCTCGCTGCTGACGACAAGGTTTCCACCGTCATGATCTCCGGTGTTCTGGGCATGATCACCTACATCGCGGTCAACGGATTGGGTGAACTGTTCAATCTGCCGGAAGAAGGCGAAGAGGAAGAAACCGCCAAGTCCGGCGGCCCCACGCAGCTCGCGAAAGCGACCGGTAAGGCCGGCTTCTTCCTGTTCCTCTACCTCGAGGTCCTCGACGCGTCCTTCTCCTTCGACGGCGTCATCGGCGCATTCGCCATCACGGCAGACCCGATCATCATCGCTCTCGGCCTCGGCTTCGTCGGCGCGATGTTCGTCCGTTCCATCACGGTCTTCCTGGTCCGCAAGGGCACGCTCTCCGATTACGTCTACCTCGAGCACGGTGCGCACTGGGCCATCGGCGCTCTGGCCGTCATCTTGATGGTGTCCATCGGCGTTCACATCAACGAGATCATCACCGGCCTGGTCGGTGTCTTCTTGATCGGCGCTGCTTTCATCAGCAGCCTCATTCGCAACAAGCGAATCGCGAACGAAGATCCGAAGTTGGACGAGAACACTCCGGCAACTGTCTGACGTTCTTTTCACGAAACGCCCGCGACCAATTGGTTGCGGGCGTTTTGTTTGTTATGCCGGAATTGAAACTCTCTGCATTCACAGCCGCGCGCCAATTGCTCAGCCGCGCGCCAAATTCAGCCTGCGGGTGAACAATTGCCCTGCGGGTGCGAAGAACCTATTTGTAAGGGAAACCATGAACGAGATAGTCATAGAGCGCGCAACGGACGAGGACGCCGCGGAAATCCTTGTTCTACAACGCTGTTGCTGGGTTTCGGAAGCAATCTCCAACAACAGCATGGACATACCCCCGCTCCACGAGGACCTACCCACGGTCCGAGCCTGGGTTCAGGAGTCGACTGTCTGGACCGCACGACGCGGCAGCCGACTCGTCGGGGCCGTGCGAGGAACCGCGGACGGAACCGCATGGCAGATCGGTCGCCTCATGGTGGCACCGGACTTGGCGGGCAACGGCCTCGGCCGACGCCTCTTGCAGCACGTGGAACAGAACGCTCCGGAGCACATCACACGTTTCGAGCTGTTCACCGGAAGCAGGAGCCTGCGGAACATTCGCCTGTACACCCGAGCGGGCTACTCCCAATTGCCGCCGGACCCCAGCCACATCCCCGGAGTCGTCTACCTGTCCAAGCCGAACGCCATCAACTCCGACTGAACGGCGATACTGACTTCTGTGGTGAACATTCGCGTCGCAGCGCAGACAGACTTGCCGTTCTTACGTGAGCACGACTCACACATCGCAGCCGAGGAACTCGCGTCAGTGGTCCAACGCGGCCGGATACTCGTCGCCGAGGACAACGGTAATCCAATCGGATGGCTGCGCTGGGGCTTGTTCTGGGACGAGATTCCGTTCATGAACATGCTGACCGTCCTGTCTTCGAACCGCGGCCAAGGCATCGGGCGCGCTTTGGTCACAGATTGGGAAAAACGCATGAGCCGCGCGGGACACTCGCAGGTCCTCACCTCCACACTCGCCGACGAATCAGCCCAGAACTTCTATCGCGCAATGGGATACACCGACGCGGGAGTTCTGTTACTCCCAGGCGAGTCCTCCGAAATCTTCCTACGTCGAGACCTCGATACGACGACCGATCTGACCGATCCCCACATTACCCACGAGTAATATATGGTGGTCGTCACACCACGATCTCAGGGTGGGGCGTGGCACACCAATGTGGAGGACGAGTATGTCGTCAAGGGTCTTATCTCGCGCAGTTGTCGGAGTACTCGCGCTTGCACTGACAGGCGTCGGCGCACCGGTAGCGCTCGCGCAGCCAGTCCTTGCCAAGTCCCCCGATGACGGTTTCTACAGCTACGACGGCGCGGCACCCCTCTCGTCGTACGCTCCGGGTGCGGTCCTCGAGACTCGCACCGTGCCGTACACCGTGCTCAACATCCCGACCCCGATACAGGCAGTGCAGGTTCTCTACCGATCAACCGACGCCCTGGGACAGCCGTCCGCCAACGTCACCTCGATCCTGCGCCCGGCCAACGCCCAACCGAACAAAGTTGTTTCGTACCAGTCCTTTTACGATTCGCTGAACCCCGACGACAGCCCGTCGCGAGCCATCGCGGGTAACACCCCGATCGGCGACTGGACTCCCAGCGGACGCAACTTCAACATCGGCGGTACCTTCACGAGCATCGAAGCCGCGCTGTTCGGGCCGCTCTTCGCATTGGGCTACACGATCGTCGTCCCGGACACCGAAGGCCCGGACGCCAACTTCGCTGCCGGACCCGAATACGGGATGATGACGCTCGACGCTCTGCGTGCCGCCCGCGATGTCCCGGAAACCGGAATCACCGACGACGCAGAGATCGCGCTGATGGGTTACTCCGGCGGAGCGATCGCCACCAACTGGGCTTCGATCCTCGCTCCCGCATATGCACCGGAGATCAACGACAACTTGATCGGTGCCGCGCAGGGCGGCGTGCTGGTCAATCCGGCCAACAACCTTCGCTACGCGAGCGGAAGCATCGGGTGGGGTGGCGTTGTCGGCATGGCAGTCGTCGGCGTTGCGCGTTCGTACGACATCGATTTCGGGAAGTATCTCAGCGACCGTGGACGCGACGTCATGGCTCGACTCGAAGACGCGTCCATCGGCAATGTGCTGGCACAGTATCCCGGACTGACCTGGCAGGATCTGGTCAAACCCGAGTACGCCGATCCCAATACGGTTCCCGAGTACGTCGATGTCGTGAACAAGATCAACATGGGCACCGCGGCGACACCGACCATTCCGATGTTCATCGCGCAGGCGGCCAACGGCACCATCGAGGGCACCCAACCCGGCGGCCCCGGTGTCGGAGCGGGAGACGGCGTGATGATCACGGGCGACGTCCGCACCCTCGCACGCAAGTACTGCGACGCCGGCCTGGCGATTCAGTACGACCAGTACGACACCATCAGCCACTTCCTCGGCGCCATGCTCTGGCTCCCCGGTGCGCTCGCCTGGGTCGACGACCGCTTGAACGGCAAGCCTGCACCGTCCAACTGCGCGAACATTGCACCGGGGAACTCACTTGCGCCGCAAGAACATGCGCGCTGACTGACAGCGACCCCGAATCTACTTCGACGGCTCCACCTCCCAGCGAACGTGAGTCACCAACGGTTCCAGGCTAAGCCGGCTGACGGCGGATTCCAGGAGTCCGTCGTCACGCTCCGCGGCAGCCAGTTCGGCCACCACCCGCACGCGGTCGCTGTCCGGGATGTCGAAGGACTGCACTGACCGGAGCTGAAACTCGGGCCTCGAAATGGACTGCACGGTAAGACCTCTGATGTGAGCTTCGGCGTCGCCGTGACAGGTCACCTCGAAGGTGTAGTCCGCGGGCGGTTCTTCGCGTCCGGTTCGGGCAGGCTGGTGATCCATCATCCGACCCAACGGCCTCAACAGCGTGTTCGCCAACATGATTGCGCCGGCCCCGAACACCGCGACCCAGTACATTCCGCCTCCGGCCAGTGCGCCGACGGCGGCCGTGGCCCACAGAGTGGCGGCAGTGTTCAGGCCGGTGACCGACGCACCCTGCTTCATGATCACTCCAGCACCGAGGAAACCGATCCCCGAGACGATCTGCGCTGCGACGCGCGTCGGATCGGCGTCCGGGCCCTGAAACCCGTACGCGCCCATGATGACGAAGAGCGTCGCACCCAAGCTCACCAACGCGTTGGTTCGCAGACCCGCCATCCTTGCGCGCCATTGCCTTTCGATCCCGACGGCAGCGCCGAGGACGAGCCCGAGCGCTATCCGCACAAGGATGACGTGGATTTCCACGGTGAACTCCTAGAGCCAGGTCGCGAATCGACGAATGAACATTCCCTTGGCCACCTGCGTGACGACGCAGTATGCCCCGAGGGTGAGGACCAGCCACGGGAAGTAGTTCCACGGCAGTGAAACCAACCCGAGGGAATGACCCCAGGACGTGAACGGGAGCACCAGCGCGAAGACGCAGGCAGCGCCCGTGCTGAGCAGTACCGGCAGCGATGCACGCGACTGGATGAACGGGATCTTGCGGGTGCGGATCATGTGAACGATCAGCGTCTGCGAGATCAATGACTCGATGAACCAACCCGATTGGAACAGCGCTGCATGCTCGGGAGAGTTGGCGGCGAACACGAACCACATCAGCGCGAACGTCGAGATATCGAAGATCGAACTGATCGGGCCGATGAACACCATGAACCGGCGAAGGCTCTTGGTCTCCCACTTGCGGGGCTTCGCGAGGAAGTCGTCGTCGACACGGTCCCACGGGATCGTGAGCATCGAGAGATCGTAGATCAGGTTCTGCAACAACAGAACTACGGGAATCATGGGGATGAACGGCAGCAGGGCACTGGCGACGAGCACCGAGAAGACGTTCCCGAAGTTCGACGACGCAGTCATCTTGATGTACTTCTGGATGTTTCCGAAGGTACGACGCCCTTCGATGACTCCTTGTTCGAGTACACCGAGGTCCTTCTCCAGCAAGATGATGTCCGCGGATTCGCGGGCGATGTCCGCCGCTGTGTCAACGGAGATGCCGACGTCCGCAGCCCGCAGTGCGGGTGCGTCGTTGACACCATCACCGAGGAAACCAACCGTGTGGCCGACCCGGCGCAGCGATTCGACAATGCGTGCCTTCTGCATCGGATCCGTCTTCGCGAATACGGTTGTCCGCTGCACCAACTCGTCGAGGGCGTCGTCGCTCAACGCTTCGATCTCGGCGCCGGATACAACAGTTCCCACGTCGATACCGACTTTGCCGCAGACGGTTTCGGCGACCAGTTCGTTGTCACCCGTCACTACCTTGACCGCGACTCCGTGGCTCGCGAGGGCTTCGATCGCCCCGGCCGCAGATTCCTTCGGCGGGTCGAGGAAGGCCAGCAGTCCAACCAGGGTCATGCCCTCTTCGTCGGCCGTCGAGTACTCGCGGCGCTGCTCTTCGACGACTGTCTTGGTTGCCACCGCAAGCACTCGCTTACCTTGACCGTTCAGCTCCGCGACCAGACGGTCGACTCGGGCCAGCCATCCCGGTGTCAATTGGTGGGTCACCCCGTCCAGTTCCACCGATTCACAGACCGAAAGGAGCTCTTCCACTGCACCTTTGGTTACGATCAGATCGGCGTCTCCGTGGTCGACCACCACGGAGAGTCGACGGCGCTTGAAGTCGAAGGGAATCTCGTCCACCAACCCGTGGCGACGCGAGATCTCCTCGACCACTTCGGGACCGGCGGCCTCGATCACCGCGTCGTCGAGAAGACTGCGCAATCCGGTCTGATTCACGGAATTGACCGCCGCTAGCCGCAATACGTCCTCGGACTTACGTCCGGCAGTATCGAGATGCTCACCGAGAACGATGCGGTCCTCGGTGAGAGTTCCGGTCTTGTCCGTGCACAGAACGTCCATGGCACCGAAGTTCTGAATCGCGTTGATCTGCTTGACGATCACCTTCTTGCGCGACATGTGGAGCGCACCCTTGGCCAGGTTCGCCGTCACGATGAGCGGCAACATTTCCGGAGTCAACCCCACCGCGGTGGCGACGCCGAAGAGTAGTGCTTGGCTCCAGTCCTTGGTCAGTCCGTTGATGATGAACACCGCGGGAACCATGATCAGCATGAACTTGATCAGCAGATAGCTGACACTGCGCACCCCGACGTCGAAGCTGGTTTCGGGTCGCTTGGACGCCAATTGTGCTGTCATGGCACCGAAGTAAGTCCGCTTGCCGGTGTGTACCGCAACGGCGGTGCCACTGCCCGACACGACGGAAGTACCCATGAACCCGATGTTCTCGGCTTCGAGCAGGCGATCGACGTCGATCCCCGACGACGGGTCCGCCGACTTCTCGGCCGGCATCGATTCACCGCTGAGCATTGACTGATTGACCTGTAGATCCTTGGCCCGGATGATGCGGACATCGGCCGGGATCATGTCGCCGGCGGCAAGCTGGACTACATCCCCCGGCAGTAACTGCTCGATCGGAATCTCAGCCGTGACCACGGTGTTGTTGATCTTGCGGGTGGCCGCGACGGTCGTCGTAACCATCGCCTTGAGCGCCTCGGCGGCGCGACTCGAACGGTATTCCTGCCAGAACCTCAGTGAGACACTGACAAAGATCATCAACCCGAGAGTGATGATGCCCTCGTAGGAAGGACCGTCCTCGGGGTCCGCCCAGACCACGTCGGTCCCGACCATGATCAGGGCGAGGAACACCAGGATCAGGATGAACGGGTTCTTGAAGGCCCCCGCGAACTGCACGATTGCCGGCGCCGGGCGGTCGTGGCGGACATCGTTGCGCCCGTATTGCCGACGAAGATCGTCGATCTGATCGTCGCGAAGGCCGTTGGCCGTCGTGGTCAGATCGGCGAGGACGGTGCGCGTGTCCGAGGCCGAGTAGTCGACCAATTCCTGTGCGCTTTCCTTTGCCAGGACTGTTGAATGTGTTTGTTGTGCACTGTTTCTCGTGGGCCGTGGCCGCAATGCGAGAACGGAAAATGACATGACGAATCTCCTCGACTGCCAGCGTGCACGGGACAGTGCCAGTGCATGAGGGCAGCAGAATGCGCTGAACGACAACGGAAGTCGTCAGCGGACGCGACAACGCCGCGCAGATGAAACCGAGGGTGCGAAGGTCAGAGACTGACGAGCAAAATGCCGGGGTGAGCACCGTCGGTAAGAACAGAAGGATGGGTCGAATATCGACTCGGCGGGTCGTCCACGATGGTCACCTCCTGAAAGTTCGGGGCGTCCGATGACGCCACACAAAGTACATGCGCACAGCACACGCCAGGAGAACCGAATATCGACGTACTCTCGCCTTCGCCGGAAGAAACCGGCATCAAGCTGCGAAAACACCTCCACGTCCGAGTTTTGGCACTGCACGACGTGTCCCGATCAAGACCGGGAAGCCACTTTGGATCACCCCTTAAGCCGGGGAGATCTGTCCTAACCTTGGGCGTCTCTCGACGTCGTGAGATCAGTGGCCTGTGTTCGTGCAGAAGCCTCACCTAACGAGGTACTGCACCCAGAGGGTAGTTCTCAAATCTGTTGCCTGTCAACCGAGCAACTCAGACGGCGGGCAATCCTGCCCGTGCGACGGCGCCGGCGAAGAGTGCCGTCACGGCGGCACCCATGACGCTCTGATCAACTTCTTCCGGATCCACGGAGTGTTCGAGAACGAGCCCGGATATCAACGCCATCAACGAGATTGCAGTGGTCCGCACATCGAAGGAATCGTCCACTCCCCATTCACGGGCACGTTCACCGATCAACTCCACGAGTTGACTGCGCAAGTGGCGACGCTCACGTAAGTACGCCTGAGCGATCTGCGGATCACGTCCGGCGAGCACTCCGAATTCGAGGACGAGCAGTGACCACCCCGGGTCGTCGACCATCCATGTTGCAATGGCCTCGCCACCTTTGCCCGCCGCGTCGGCCGGGTTCATCCCGGCGATCTCGGCAAGCACACGGCCGGCCAGTTCGAGAGACCGTTGCGCGAACAGTTCGGCGAACAGATCTTGTTTCGACTCGAAGTTGGAGTAGACAGCCCCCTTGGTGAAGCCCGCGCGGCGGGCAACTTCAGTGAGACGTGCAGCACTGAATCCGCGCTCCGCAAACTCTTCCGCCGCAGCGTCGAGCAGTCTTTGCCGCACCACGTCACGTCCGGGGCGGGTTACCGGCGTCCAGTCCGGTTGACGAGATTCAGTCACGATACCTAGAGTATTCAATACCTCGGGTATTGACAAGCTCTTTACTTTCGACAAGATCAGGACTCTTTCGTGACCACTACGCATCCGGCACACGCCGCACCAGACAACAGCTCCACCCACGACGAACACCACCACGACAATCTGCTCGTGAAATACGGCGCGCCCAAGGTGATGGCCGCGCTGTTCGTCGGCGTGCTCCTGCTGCAGATGGGCTTCATCCTCAGCTACGTCGCCGCCTTCCATCAGCCGACTCCGCGAGACATCGAAATCGCGGTCATCGCCGATCAGGGCACACCGGACGGCATGGATCAGCAGATCGCCGACAAACTCAACGCCATCGACGGCAGCCCGCTCGACGCTCAGGTGGTCGACAGCACGGCGACCGCTCGCCGCATGATCAACGACCGCGAGATCCAGGGCGCGTTTGTCATCAACCCGGCCGGAGCGGACACCCTGATCACCGCGAGCGCGGGAGGCAGCTCCATCGCGACGTCGCTCGAAGCGGTGTTCACGAAGGTCGAGGCGACACAGGACCGACAGTTCGTCGTCCGCGACGAGATCCCCGTCGGAGCCCACGACAACCGCGGCCTCTCCGGCTTCTACCTCTCGGTCGGCTGGGTCGTCGGCGGCTATCTCCTTGCGGCAGCCATCGGACTGTTCATCGGTGCGCCGAAGACTCTCCGCCAGGCAAGCGCACACACGGGCGTGATCGCGATCTACTCGATCATCTCGGGAGCCCTCGGCGCCCTCATCACCTCACACGTACTCGGAACTTTCGCGGGCCACTGGTTCCCGCTGTGGATCCTGGGAACAGCCGTGGTGTTCGGCACCGCCATGTTCACACTCGGATTGCGCGCCGCCATCGGCGTTCTGGCAGTCCCGCTGGCTATCGCCGTCTTCGTGATCCTCGGCAATCCCAGTGCGGGAGGCGCATTCGGCTCCAACGTGATTCCCTCGTTCTACGCCGCCATCGGCCGGTGGATCACACCCGGCGCCGGCACCGAAGGCGTCCGGAGCATCGTCTACTTCAACAACGTCGGCGTCGGCCAGCCTGCTCTGACGCTGTTCCTTTACGCGCTGATCGGTGCGGTCATGCTGTTCGGCTTCACGATCCGTCGTAACCGAAAGTCCACCGACACGACGCCGACTCCAGCTGTGGCGAACGCCGACTAGTCCTAGTCTGAACTCATGACGAGCCTCCTCCACCCCAACGCCTCGCACGTCGCCGAAACACTGATCTCGCGGGGTCACCACGGCGTCATCGTCACGCAGCCCGACGCCACGCACACCGCGGCCGAGGCAGCGGCGGCCGTCGGGGTGGAGGTAGGCGCGATCACCAAGTCACTGGTGTTCCTTCTCGACGACGATCCGGTCCTGCTGCTGGTCTCCGGCGCGCATCAGGTGAATCTGAAGGCCACCGGCGAACGCCTCGAAGGCAAGCTCACGCGGGCGCCGCTGGAGATGGCGAAGTCGGCGACGGGCCAGCCGATCGGTGGGGTCGCTCCGCTCGGGCATCCCACCAACCTGCCGACGTACATCGATACCGCCCTCGAGCAGTACCCCGAGTTGTGGGCAGCCGCCGGGCACCCCAACACGGTCTTTCGCACGACGTACTCCGAACTCCTCCGAATCACCGCCGGCCTCGCCGTCGACATGGACTGAAGCACTTCAGCCAGCCCGGTCCGAAACCACTCAGACGTGCGTCCACCTATAGTTGGACGCACCATGTGCACTGCAACCAGGACCCCGGCCGGCAACCACTGGCGTCGACGGCACGTAGATCTGTGCCGCACCGACGCATGTCTGTGTATGCCGAGCGCAGTCACCTCGACCACACCGCACACCTCGAGTTCCAGCCGGAGAGTTCCCGTTGTCTGACAAGCCGAATGCCGTTTCCAGCCACACCACCCCCGACGTCCCCGAAGTAGCGGCGACGCCCGAGTTGTCCACCGGCATCTGCGCCGGTGACTACCGCGCTGCGCTTCGCCGCCACCCCGCCGGTGTCACCGTCGTGACCCTCGATTCGGGTACCGGCCCGGTGGGTTTCACCGCCACCTCGTTCTCGTCCGTCTCCCTCGAGCCGCCGCTCGTCTCGTTCAACATCGCGGAGACGTCGTCGAGCATCAATGCACTCAAGGCAGCCGAGTCCTTGGTGATCCACCTTCTCGGCGAACATCAGCAGCATCTGGCCCAGCGCTTTGCGCGTAGTGCCGATCAGCGTTTTGCAGACGAGTCACTGTGGGCAGTGCTCGACACCGGGGAACCGGTGCTGCACGGCACCCCCAGCTGGATGCGCGTCAAGGTCGACCAGCTGATCCCTGTCGGCGATCACACGCTGGTCATCGGACTCGTCACGCGGGTTCACGCCGAAGAAGACGACGAATCCGCTGCCGCACCGCTGCTCTACCACGAGGGCAAGTACTACCGCCCCACTCCGTTAGGTCAATAGACAACTGTGCGCCTTTATTAACCGCCCGCGGTTAATAAAGGCGCACAGCAAGTTAGAGCGCTACGTACTTGGTATCGAGATACTCGTCGATACCCTCGGTTCCGCCTTCACGGCCGAAGCCCGATTCCTTCACCCCACCGAACGGCGCGGCAGCATCGGAGATCGCGCCGCGGTTGACGCCCACCATGCCGGTGTCCAGCTTGGCCGAGACGCGCATCGCACGGTCGATGTCGCGGGTGTAGAAGTACGCCACGAGGCCGTATTCGGTGTTGTTCGCAGCCGCGATCGCTTCGTCTTCGGTGTCGAAACCGACCACTGCCGCAACGGGTCCGAAGATCTCTTCCTTCAGCAGGCGCGCGTCGGCGGGCACCTGGTCGAGGACCGTCGGGGTGAAGAAGAACCCGGGGCCTTCGGGTGCCGATCCACCGGTGCGAACGCGAGCACCCTTGGACACGGCGTCGTCGACGAGTCCGGTGACGGTTGCGAGTTGCTTGGTGTTGATCAGCGGGCCGATGTTGGTGCCCTCGGCGTCACCGGCGCCCACCTTCAAGGCCGCAACCTTGGCGGTGAACTTGTCGGTGAACTCTTCGCGCACCGAGTTGGCGACGTAGATGCGGTTGGCCGCGGTGCAGGCCTCGCCGCCGTTACGCATCTTCGCGAGCATTGCGCCGTCGACAGCTGCGTCGATGTCGGCGTCGTCGAAGACGATGAACGGCGCATTGCCACCGAGTTCCATCGACGTGCGGAGCAGCTTGTCAGCAGCATTGCGCACCAACAACTTTCCGACGCCAGTGGAGCCGGTGAAGGTGACCTTGCGCAGACGCGCATCTTCCATCAGCGGTCCACTGATGGAGGCCGCGTCGGACGTCGGGAGGATCGAGAGCACACCGTCGGGCAGACCTGCGTCGGCGAACACCTGACCGAGGAGCTGCATGGTCAGCGGCGTGTCCTCGGCGGGCTTGACGATGATGGTGCAACCGGCAGCCAGCGCCGGTCCGATCTTGCGTGTGCCCATGGCGAGCGGGAAGTTCCACGGGGTGATCGCGAGGACCGGTCCGACGGCTTCCTTGGTGACCAGGATGCGACCGTTACCGGCCGGAGCCTGCGTGAAACGTCCGCCGATGCGTACTGCTTCCTCGCTGAACCAGCGCAGGAATTCGCCGCCGTAGTTGACCTCACCGCGGCTCTCTGCCAACGACTTACCCATTTCCAGGGTCATCATCAGCGCGAAGTCCTCGGCGCGGGCGTGCAGCAATTCGAAGGCGGTGCGCAGAATCTCGCCGCGTACACGTGCCGGAGTGGCCGCCCAGTCTTCCTGCGCCGCAGCGGCGAGGTCGAGCGCGCGGATACCGTCGGCAGCGGTGGCGTCGGCTACCTGGGCGAGTTCCTCACCCGTTGCCGGGTTGTAGACCGCGAAGGTCTTCTCGGCCGGGACGAGCTTGCCGCCGAGCCAGAGATCCTTGGGTACCGAGTCGAGAAGATCCGAGACGTTGGACATGTCAGTTCCCCTGTGCTGCAGTGCGGATGGCGGTCTCGAGGACGGTCAACGCGTCGTCGAGCAGCTCTTCGGAGATGACCAGCGGCGGGAGCAGACGGATGACGTTGCCGTAGGTACCGCAGGTGAGGATCACGACGCCGGCAGCGAGGCATTCGGCGGCGATCTTCTTGGTGATGTCGGCGTCCGGCTCCTGCCCACCGGGCTTGACCAGCTCGATGGCGAGCATGGCGCCGCGACCGCGAACGTCGCCGATGACGTCGAGTTCCTTTGCCAGTGCGTTCATTCGGCCGACGACGGTCGACTCGATGGTGCGTGCGCGGCCACAGAGGTCGAGCTCACGCATCTGGTCGATGGACGCCAATGCAGCGGCGCAGGCGACGGGGTTACCGCCGTAGGTGCCACCGAGGCCGCCGGGGTGGACAGCGTCGATGAGCTCGGCGCGGCCCGTGACAGCGGCGAGCGGCATGCCGCCTGCGATGCCCTTGGCGAGCGTGACCAGGTCGGGCACGATGCCCTCGTGATCGCTGGCGAACCAGGCGCCGGTACGAGCGAAGCCTGCCTGAACCTCGTCGGCGATGAAGACGACGCCGTTCTCCTTGGCCCACGCGACGAGCGTCGGGAGGAATCCCTCTGCGGGAACGATGAATCCGCCCTCACCCTGAATGGGCTCGATGAGGATGGCGGCCGTGTTGGCAGCGCCGACCTGCTTCTCGATCATCGTGATGGCGCGCTGTGCGGCCTGCTCACCGGTGATCTTGGAGCCGTCGACATTGAGGCCCTCGCGGTACGGGTAGGACATCGGGACGCGGTAGACCTCGGGGGCGAACGGACCGAAGCCGCTCTTGTACGGCATGGACTTCGACGTCAGTGCCATCGTGAGGTTGGTGCGGCCGTGGTACGCGTGGTCGAAGACGACGACTGCGTCGCGACCGGTTGCGTGACGGGCGATCTTGACGGCGTTCTCGACGGCTTCTGCGCCGGAGTTGAACAGCACGGAACGCTTCTCGTGGTCACCGGGGGTGAGTTCGGCGAGACGCTCGGCGACCTCGACGTAGCCCTCGTACGGAGCGACCATGAAACAGGTGTGGGTGAAGTGCGCGACCTGATCCTGAACTGCGGACACGACGGCCGGGTTGGAGGCGCCGACGCTGGTCACCGCGATACCGGCACCGAGGTCGATCAGCGAGTTGCCGTCGACGTCGACGATGACTCCGCCGTCTGCGTCGGCGACGTAGACCGGGAGGGTGGATGCGACGCCGGCGCCGACGACCTTCTTACGGCGTTCGGCGAGCGCAGCCGAGCGCGGGCCCGGGAACTCCGTGACGATGCGACGCTCCTGCGGAAGCCGGTATTCGATTGCACTCATGTGACCACCCTCTCGGTTGTGTATTGCATTCGAGTATGCGACGCGCGAAGCATCGCAAGCACTGCCGAAATGGATACCCGGAGCTCCAGGGCTACTCCATATCGGCAACGACAGCTAGCCTTGATCAGGTGACGGTTCCGATCTCGTGGCTCTTGCGCCAGAAACACCTCTCGCTGGCTCTGCTCACCGACCGAGCAGCTGCCACCCACCCCGTCACGTTCGCGCAGGCCACAGAGCTGACGGACCCCACCCCGTGGCTTTCCGGCGGCGAATTGGTGCTCACCACCGGGCTGGCACTGGTGGGCGCGGACGCCACCGACTACAGCGAGTACATCGGCCGTCTGGCCGCCGCAGAAGTATCGGCTCTGGGTTTCGGGACCGGCCTTTCCCACGAGAGTGTGCCCGCAGACCTGATTGCCGCCGCCCGCAGTCGCGGGCTCCCCCTGCTGGAAGTGCCGTTCACGACCCCGTTCGCGGCGGTCACGCGCGCGGTGATGACCCGTCTGAGCCAGCAGGAATACGAATCGGTACTCCGCGCGGCAGAAGTACAGACACGCATCACCCGCGTTGCACTGCGCGGTGGCGTGTCGGCGATCGTGCGTGAACTAGCCACGGCCACAAAAACTTCGGTGGCGTTTGTCGGTGATCGGATCACCGCGGTGCATCCGGCAAACCAGAAGTCGTTGATCACCGAGGTTCGCGCGGTCGCGGCCACCACCCGCGATCCCAACGCTCCGGCGTCGATCTCGCAGAGCACACCCGAACGGACGCTGACACTGTCCCCCGTCGGCGTCACCGACAGTTGGCACGGCTACCTCGCCATGGCGGGCGCCGGGCCCCTGAGCAATATCGACAGAGTGTTGCTCGGGCATGCGGTCTCGCTGCTCACTCTCGAACTCGAGAAACCGGTTCGACTACGGGCCGAGCGAACTCGACTCAACGCCATGGCTTTCGGGCTCTTACTCGACGGCCGAATCCCCGAAGACAGTGTGCCGTCGTACTTGGACGAGGCAAGCGACACGCACGGCAACATTCGTGTCGTCCACGTTCGCGGATCCGGACTCGGCCCAGTTCTTCGCGAACTCGACAACGCTCTCGCGCGAGCAGGCCGGCCGTTGTTCGCGCAATCCGAGGACGGTTCGCTGACCGTCCTCCTCCGCGGAACCGACACAATCGACACCGCCAAAACACTACTGGCGCAGCTCTCCCCCACCGAAGCGAAAGCCGTGCGTGCCGGAATCAGCACCCCTCACCGTCTTCTCGACGCACCCCGCGCACTCGTCCAGGCCCGCGCCGCGGCCAACCTCACGACGGCTACGGCGCGTATTCTCGAGTTCGACGCTCTGAGTGGTTCGACGATTCTGGCATCCGAGTCTGCCCGTGAGGCATTGATCGCCATGGCTGCGGACACCATCCCGGTGCTGACGGAACACGACCAGGCACACGGAACCGCACTGGCCGCGTCTTTGCGCGCCTATCTCGAGGCAAACGGCCAATGGGAGTCGGCCGCAGCCGAACTCGGTGTTCATCGGCACACCCTCCGAGGCCGCATCGCACGCATCGAGGAACTGCTGCAATGCGACCTCGGGCAGGCCAGGGTCAGAGCCGAACTACTGCTATCGCTACTCGCCTGGGAGGGCCGCTGAACGCTCCTCCGCATGCACCGAAGCGAAGCTCGACGCACCGCGGACGAGTAGTTCGAGTTCGGCGTCGACCGTGCAGAGACGGGCGGTGTCCAGCGCTCCACTGCGGCTCACACTCGACATCAAAGCCGTGAACCGGCGCACCGCTTGCGGATTGGCGGCGGTCCACAGCTCGACGACCTCCGGAATACCTTCTCCGAGCGCTCCGGACACGAGGTCTGCGAAACGCGCCGTCAACCTGGCGTGGACGGCAGCGCTGCCCATGACCTCCCAATGCGAGGCACCGACGGCAACGTCGACGCCCCCGAGAACATCGCCCAGATCGAGAGCGTCGGAGAGTTCCCGATAGATCGCGGCTGCGGCCGCGGCCGTCGTATTCTCCTGCAGTGCAATGTCTGCCAGGGCGAGCGCTCCGAAAGACGCCTCGATGCGCTCGCTTGTCGACAAACCGTCGGTGAGTTCCCGCACCGGGGCTGCCCACCGATCGATGTCGGCGCGCGGGTTCACGGTGAACCGGCCGGCAGCACCCGGGCGGCGCAACACCCAGCTCATTTCGGATTCCAACAGCTGCTGCAAGCGATCGAGAGCCTTCAGCTGTTCGGTGGCACTGAGATCGGAGTTCAGGATTTCACGTCGAAGGTCCTCCGTTCCAAGCACTTCGCTGACCACTGCGTAGGCCAGAGCCGCTTCCGGACTGTGGACTCCGAGGTGTTCCTCGAGCCGGAACAGCACGCCGGGGCCGACGCGGTTGACCAGTTCGTCGACCACCGAGGTGATGATGATGTCGCGGCCCAACCGATGTGCGCGGACTGCGTCCGGTGCGGCCTCGACGACGGAGAGCGGGAAGTACTGCGGGAGACGATCGGCGAAGATCTGATTGTCCGGGACCGTCGATGCGCCCAGTTCCGCAGTCAGTACGTTCTTCGACTGCGCCACCAGCACAGCAAGTTCCGGCCGCAGGAGACCCTGCCCGGCACGCGCCCTGACCGCCAGCGCCTTGGCGTCGGGCAGAGATTCTTCCAGTCGCTTCATGGCGCCCGCCGAGACGAGGTTCTCGATCAACCGTTCGTGCTGATCGAGTAGGGCGGGAGCGCGGTGCTCGGCCAGGCTGATCGCGAGGGTCTGATCTTCGCTGGCCTCGAGTACCGATGCGGCTACCTCGTCCTGGGCCGCCGCAAGTAGTTCATTGCGCGAGGTCGCGTCCAACTCTGCGAGTGCGATCTTGATGTTGACCTCACGGTCCGAGGTAGCCACGCCTGCCGCGTTGTCGATGAAGTCGGCGTTGATTCGTCCTCCGCCAGCGGCATATTCGATGCGGGCACGTTGGGTGAAACCCAGGTTGCCGCCCTCACCCACCACGGTTGCACGCAACTCGTCAGCGCTGACGCGAACTGCGTCGTTGGACGGATCGGCCGCGTCGACGTTGCTTTCGGTCGACGCTTTCACGTAGGTACCGACGCCGCCGTTCCACAACAGGTCCACCGGAGCACACAGGACCGCTCGGATCAGTTCCTGCGGGGTCAAGTTCTCCTCGGTGATTCCGAGGGCCGCACGCGCCTCGAGCGGAAGGCGGATCGACTTCGCGCTCCGCGGCCAGACGCCACCGCCCGGCGACATCACGGTGCGATCGAAGTCGTCCCAGGACGAGCGCGGCACGGTGAAGAGGCGAGCGCGTTCGGCAAAGCTCGTCTCGGTGTCAGGGTTCGGGTCGATGAAGATGTGGCGGTGATCGAATGCCGCGACCAGACGGATCTTGTGCGAGAGCAACATTCCGTTGCCGAACACGTCGCCGGACATGTCCCCGATACCCGCGACGGTGAACGGATCGGTGTCGACATCGAGGTCGCGCTCGGCGAAGTGCCGTCGAACCGCTACCCAGGCGCCGCGAGCGGTGATGCCCATCGCCTTGTGGTCGTAGCCGGCCGAACCGCCGGAAGCAAAAGCGTCGCCGAGCCAGAAACCACGCTCGACGGCGATGCCGTTCGCGACGTCCGAGAACCGTGCGGTCCCCTTGTCTGCTGCCACGACGAGATAGGAGTCTTCACCGTCGTACTCGATTACTTCTGCCGGGTGTACCGCAGCGCCGTCGACGATGTTGTCCACCACGTCCAGCAAGCCGCGAATGAAGGTGCTGTACGACTCCTGCACCTGCGCCGGAGTCGGTGACGACGTGCCCCGAACCACGAACGCGCCCTTGGCACCCGAAGGAACGATCGGGGAATTCTTCACGCTCTGGGTCTTCATGAGGCTCAGGGCCTCGGTGCGGTAGTCCTCGTATCGATCCGACCAACGCAGGCCGCCACGGGCGACGGAGGAACTACGCAGGTGAACGCCTTCGACATTGGGTGCGCTGACGTAGATCTCGCGGAAGGGAACGGTCTTCTGTGGGGTGGAGAGCAACTGCGAGTCGATCTTGAACGACGCGTACGGCAGCGGGTCGCCGGACTCACCACGCAGGTACCAGTTGGTGCGCAGAGTCGCCTGCAGGAACGAACGAACGCCGCGCAAGACGCGATCCTCGTCGAGAGTGTCTGCACCGTCGACTGATTCGTCGATGGCCGCCGCCGCGGTGGCCACTGCTGTCTCCCGCAATCCTGCTACGGCGGGATCGAAACGCGCAGTGAAGAGTTCGATTGCCTGCCGTACGAAGAGTGGCTTCGCTGCCAACACTCCGACGATGTAGCTCTCGGACAGCCCGATACGAGCCTGAGCGAGGAAACGGCACGCAGCGCGCAGCAACTCTGCGTCGCGCCACGTGATGTCTGCTCGTCCGATCAGACTGGAGAATGCGTCCATCCGGGTCTGTCCGGCGATGACGGCTTCGAAGGCGTCCGCCATCTTCTCCAGCGCACTGCCGTCGAAGGTGCTCGGCTCGAAGGTGAAGTAATGCGCCGAACCCAGAACGGTTGGAAGGGGGCGGTGCGTCGAAACTCGGAGTCCGAGGGACTCGAAGTTCTCGCACAGATCGGAGAGGGAGGGCTCTCCGGACGGCCACAGCACCACACAGGTCAGATCGTCACTGCTCAGGGCATCGCTGTTCAAGTCGTCGCCCTGACGGAAGACGAGTCGCTGGCCCGCTGCTGCCAATTCGGCGACCAGTTCGAGCGCCGGGTCACCGGATCGATCACCGCCTGCCGGTCTCGATTCTGCAGCTGCGGTCTTGGTCGCCGATGATGTGCTCGCCATTGAACACCCTCCTGGAAATTATTGGATCCGAACACTTTCCAGTGTTGCGTGGATCACCGGAAAGAGGTCGTGCCCGATAGGAGTACCAACCCCCATCGGGCACGACATTTCGGCAGTTGCGGTGAGCTCAGTCGCCCAACCTGATCGGAGCAAGCTCCTCGAACACGTCGCCGGGTCCGGGATTCTCGGCAGGCGCAGCGCCGCCGAGATGGTTGACGACGCCCCATACCGCGTTGATCGCGGTCTGGATCGCGCCCTCAGCCCAGCCGGCGGTCCACGACACGTCGTCACCGGCGAGGAAGATTCCCCGATGACGCGGTTCGAGATCATTCTGCACGAAGTGGGAGAACAGGCGCTCCTGGTAGCGGTAGTGCCCCGGAAGGTTCGCCTTGAATGCGCCCATGAAGTCGCGCTCGGTTTCCCACGACAGCGTCACCGGGCTCGAGATGATGTGGCTGCGGAAGTCAACGCCGGGGTAGATCTCTTCGAGAGAGCGCAGCATGATGTTCATGCGCTCGGTGGCGTCGAGCGCCAGCAGCTTCAGCGAATCGTCCGACCAGGTGTACGACAAGCAGATCAGGCCTGGCTTGCCCTCGCCTTGATCGAGCAGGTAGGTGCCGCGACTCATACGGTCGGTCAGTGTCATCGACACCGAATCACGGCCGGTCACGGGGTCCTTGTCCTTCCAGAACGGGCGGTCGACGAGAACGAACACCTTGGTCGAACCCATGTAGTGAGTTCGCTCGATCGCAGTCCAGTGGTCGATCGGGAACAGATCGTCGTCACACCTGATGTTGTTCAGCAGCATCCAACTCTGCACTGTCACAACGGCACTCGCATACGTGCGAATGAAACCTTCGGAGTCCGTCACCGTGATGTTGCCGGGCTCGGTACGCCGGAGTTCGGTGACGCGGGGACGCGTCTCACCGTCGTTGAGCGAAGCGACCGTAGTACCGGCAGGCCAATGCGCCATGTGCGCCGGGGCGCGGTTCCACAACCGCATCGGCAGCTGCTGCGATCCACCGACGATGCCGCGGTGGTCGTCGTCGGCGGCCGTGATGACCACACGAAGGATTTCGAGGATCGAGTTGGGGTAGTCGGTATCCCAACCGCCCGTACCGAATCCGACCTGTCCGAACACTTCCCGCATGTGGAAGGACTTGAAGTGCTTCGACGCGGCGAGGAATCCGTAGAACGTCTGGTCGTCGTAGCGCACCACGAGGTCGTTCCAGATCCGCTTGATTTCTGCGGTGTCGCGGTCACGAATGGCCTGCTGCAACGGAATCAGATCGGCATGCTCTTCGAGAGTGCGCTGCCAGGCCTGCGCCACCTCGGTGTAGATCGGCGGCAGATCCTCGAGAGTGTGCGCGTAGTGGCTCTCGCCCTTGAGATCGATGACGGTGCTCGGCGTGACCTCGGCAAGGGGATTGGGGAACTCTTCGGTCTGCAGACCCAGTTCGTTCAGGTAGTGGAACAACGTTGTCGACGACGGTGGGAAACGCATTGCGCCCATCTCGGCAACAACCCCGGGGTGCCCGTCGAACTCGACCGACCGCATCCGGCCACCGATCTGATCAGCTTCGTAGACAATCGGTTTGAGACCGATCTTGAGCAACTCGTAGGCCGCGATCATGCCGGAGAGTCCGCCACCGATCACGGCAACTTCTGTACCCAGTGCCAGGTCGGGCACCGAGCCGAGTCCCGCCGGACTGGAAACGTAGTCGTCGTACGGGAACGGAAAATCCGGTCCGAACATCGTGAGGGGCGGCTGCTTGCCGGGTTCCGAGGAACTGTCCGGAGCTACTGGGATGGTCATCTACGGTTCTCCTTGGAGACAGTCGTGACAGGAAGGTCTGGATACAGATCGAGGCGTCGATCGTCGAGATGTGTATTGAGAGTGCGCGATTGCGCGACGGTGGCGGCGGCGATGTCCGCGAAGAGCAATTCCTGGTCGCCGCCGGCCCTCGCCAACTCGGCACCGTCTGGTGCGATGGCGCACGAGAGACCGCAGTAGGTCAGCTCGGTTTCGGCACCGCAGCGATTGACGTAGGTGACGAACATCTGACTCTCGTAGGCGCGGGCCGGAACCACTTGCTGCGCAATGTGTTCGTAAGGAGTCATCAAGCCTGTCGGCACGATGAGCCATTCGGTACCGGCGTCGGCATGGGCCCGAACCGCTTCCGGAAATTCCACGTCGTAGCAGATCAACAACCCGCAGCGGATGCCCTCGAAATCGAACCCGACCACCAGGGTCTCACCTGGCCGGAAATGTTCGCGGTCGAGCGTGCCGAACAGGTGCGTCTTGCGGTAGTGCGCAAGCGAAGTGCCGTCGCGGTCCACCACCTGCACACTGTTGTAGACATCTCCCCCGTCGAGTTCGGGGTAGCCGTAGACGACTGCGATGCCTGCACTTCGAGCAATCGCGGCGACGGAATCGAAGATCGGGCCGTCGGCCGGTTCCGCGCGTAGCGACACCAGTTCGCCGATGTCGTAGCCGGTTGCGGACATCTCCGGCGTCAGCAGGATCTTCGCACCGGATGCTGCAGCCTCGCGGGCAGCAGTGTCGATTGCAGCGAGGTTGAACTCCACCGACGCAAAGGTGTCCGGGGTGGTGAGCGGACCTTGGAACAGGCCAACTCGAACTGAATCGACATGCATGGTGCGCTCCTTCAGGAGTTCCGTGACGCCAATTTTCGACGGTGTGTGTGACGGGGACAACTACCAGCGTGACGGGTGCCGCCAATCATGTCAACTCTTGTTTCCTAAGAATCAACATTCGCGGATTCGAGTCTCACGAAGACGACGCGCGGGGCCCTTCCGGCAATGCCGGATTCAAGACCCACAGAACCTTCGCCAGAACCGAGCCTTCGGCCTGAAAACTATGGTTGTGCGTCGGCGTGAATGTGAAGGAATCGCCCGCCGCAAGTACGACGTCTTCGGCATCGACGGCCTCACCGTTCGGATCCGTCCGACCGCCCTCGAACGAGACCCGCAAGCCGCCCTCGAGCACGTGCACGAAGTTCACGTCGATCGGCAGACTGTAGAACTCCCGACCACTTCCGCCGCCTGGTTCCAGCTCGCCGAGCAGCACCTGAATTCGACGCTCGTTGGTAGGCGTGAGCAGGTACTCCGTCATCTTTTCGCCACCGAAGCTGATTTGCGGCATGGCGTCGGCGCGGACTACTTCACCGGCGGACGCATTCTCGAACAGGGATCCGACGGGGATCTCGAGCACCGCGCACACCTTTATCAGGGTCGCCACCGACGCGTTGACGTGATCGCGCTCGAGTTTCGAGAGATACCCCTTGGTCACACCACAGGCCTCGGCCAGGTCGTCGAGGGTCAACCGCTTCGATTGACGTGCCGCCTTGAGCCTCGCCCCGATGCGCGGTCCGACCGGCTCGACCGCTTCCTTCGCCTTGGCCACTGAACCCACTCCTTCACGACCGCCGTGTCCCTTTCAGGAAACAGGGGTTGACAACCGAGCCTCTTGAAGAAACCATACTTGCTCAGAGAGCTACATCACTGAAGGGCGCCCGGTGTGCGCCGAATCGAGAGCAGGGACCTCTGCACATGGCTACCAACAACCCCGGATCGTTCATCGGACCCGTCGACGCCACGCGCGTCCCCCGCTACGCCGAGCCGACCACCTTTGCGCGTCTCCCGCGCCTGGACGAGGTCTCGCGCGCCGACGTGACGATCCTCGGCATCCCCTTCGATTCGGGTGTCAGCTACCGCCCCGGTGCCCGGTTCGGTCCGGGCCACATCCGCGCTGCGTCGAAGCTGCTGCGTCCGTACAACCCAGCGCTGAAGGTCTCGCCCTTCGCCAACCAGCAGGTAGCCGATTTCGGCGACATCGGCGTCAACCCCTTCGACATCCAGGAAGCTCTCACGACGGTTCAGTCCGCCGTCACCGACCTGCGCGCCGACGGTTCCTCCGTGCTCACGCTCGGCGGCGATCACACCATCGCACTGCCGATCCTGCGTTCACTGGCCCGCGATCACGGCCCGATCGCCGTCCTGCACTTCGACGCTCATCTCGACACCTGGGACACCTACTTCGGTCAGCCTTTCACCCACGGCACCCCCTTCCGCCGCGCCAGCGAAGAGGGCCTGATCGACATGGAGCGTTCGCAGCACATCGGCATCCGTGGACCGCTCTACAGCGAGAAGGACCTCGAAGACGACCGCGTCCTCGGCTTCCAGGTGATCCGCAGTGACGACTACGAGGTCGACGGTGTCGCCAGCATCGTCGAGCGCATGCGTAAGCGCCTCGACGGTGGCCCGGTGTACGTCTCCGTCGACATCGACGTACTCGATCCCGCCCACGCTCCGGGCACCGGAACACCCGAAGCGGGCGGCATGACCTCTCGCGAATTGTTGAACACACTGCGTGGGTTGGTGGGACTCAACGTGGTCGGCGCCGACATCGTCGAGGTAGCGCCGGCGTACGACCACGCCGAGATCACCGGTATCGCAGCGGCTCACGTCGCTTACGAGTTGCTGTCGGTACTCGCACTCAATCGCTGAAGCAGCACAACGGTATCCGTCGTGTGATGCATCTCGGGGTTCGCGGGAAGATCACGTTCCCGCGACTCCGAGACCAACACCTTCCAACCATCGGTGAACAGCGACTCCACGTATTCGGGTGTATGGAGCATGGCCCGATGGTGCTCGGTCGGCGACTCGTGAGGTGAGTGGCCCACGATCAGCAAATGCCCGCCGGGCGCGACCAGATCTCCGAGAGCACGGAACAATTCCCCGCGCGCGGGTTCGAGCATGTGGAAGTACTGCGCGGACACCAGATCGAACGAGCGCCCCTGCGGATCCCACTTCGTCAGGTCGGCTTCCAGCCATTCGATGTCGACGCCCTCGCCCTCGACATGAGCCTGGGCGCGGCCGAGCGCAACCGACGAGATGTCGGTGCCGGTGACCTTCCACCCGCGACGCGCCAACCACAAAGCGTCGGCACCTTCGCCGCAACCGACGTCGAGTGCCGTGCCCGGTTCCAGGTCGGAGGCTTCGGCAATCAACTGTGGGTTGGGATTTCCGCTCCAGCGCGCGGGGCGTTCCTCGTACAGCGAGTTCCAGAACTGTGCGTCCGCCTTGGCGTACGGATTCTCGGTGGTATCGGAGTTTTCGTGGTGATTGTGGTGTTCGTGGCTCATGCACCCAGGATGAACGACCTTCCACAACTCACGCAACCATCTTTGCTGAAACAGCAACTTCTCCATTTCGACGCCCTGCTAACGTCACGTCGTGGCCGGTGGATTTCCCGTGTTTCGTCTCTACTGCAACTCAGCAGGCCCATACGTTTTGTGTTGTGCGCATTTCCCCGAGTTCACCGGTTCGAACTCGGACGAAGAGTTCAGCGTCCAGCAGAGCTTCGACCGCGCAGTCGAGAAGATTCTGCGCGATGCATCCTTCGAACCGACTACCTTGACTTTGGTCGGCGAGCAGCAGGGCTATCCCGTCGGAGACCGACTGTTCGATACGACAATTCCGCGTACCGGAACCGTCTCGTACGCGTTCCAAGAAGCCGGACCGCCGTGGATCGTTCTCGGCCTTGATGTTTCGGCGGACGAATTCTGGTCCGAAATCGACGACGACGCAGACCTCCACGGTCTCGGCCCCACCTCCCCGTTGAGGTCAGTTCCAGCAACCGTGCTCACGGAGACCGGGTGGCCACGACGAAGTGACCTCGACTCCCCGTGAACTGAACCAGAACTCCAACCTTCGTGAAATCGAACAAAAATCCGCCCGATTTTCGTGAGGATCGACCGAGATGCCCGTCACGTCCTACGCCAAGATTTAGCGGTCACACTCGACTGCGCCCTCACGATTCACTCCCGGGCCCCGGCTCCTTCACGGAGGCACAATGAAACACCGCTCCTATTCGACGCTTGCCGCGACCGCGGGGCTCGCGCTCGTATTGTCGGCTTGCAGCTCGGGAGGCACGTCCTCGGGCTCCGGCGGCGGTGAGCCTCTGACTGACGGAACCTTCCGGTACGCGTTGCAAGGCGATCCGGGTGCACTCAACCCGATCATGTCCGGCTCTGCGGCAACCGCGGAAATTTCGAAGCTGGCGTACGACTCCTTGGTCTACCAGGATCCTGAAACCAGTGAATTCAAACCATGGTTGGCCGAGAAGTGGGAAGAAACGCCGACCTCCGCGTCCTTCACCATTCGTGAAGGCGTGACCTGTACCGACGGGTCGACGCTGACTGCACAGACCGTCGCGAACAACATCAACTTCGTAGCCGATCCAGCCAAGGGTTCACAACAACGCGGCACCACAGTTCCCATCGGCGCTTCGGCCACTGCCGATCTCGCCACCCGCACCATCACGGTAACCACTCCGGCGCCGACCCCGTTCCTCCTCCTCACCATCAGTCGCCTCCCGATCATGTGCGATGCCGGACTCGAAGATCCGACCGCCTCGAACAACAAGTCGCTGGGCTCCGGCATGTTCGAAGTCACCGAAGTCTCGGCCAATGACCACTACACGTTCGAGCGTCGTGACGGTTACAGCTGGGGGCCCGACGACACCACCTCCGACACACCGGGTGTCCCCAAGACAGTCATTGCTGTCATGGCACCCAATGTCAGCACCGCAGCAAACCAGCTTCTCTCAGGCGAACTGAGCGCATCTCCGATCGCCGGTCCGGACAAGGATCGCATCGATGCCGCCAATTTCGACTCGGTCCAGCGCCCACTTCCCGCCGGTCAGATGTACTTCAATCAGATTGCGGACAATCCGACCAGTGATCCCGCCGTTCGAAAAGCTCTCGTCCAGGCTGTCAATCTCGACGATCTCGCTGAAGTCATCACTGGCGGCCAGGGCACCCGTGCAACAAGTCTTGTCTCCGTCGAGCCCCGAGCCTGTGTGTACGACTCTGTCGCAGGCAACATTCCGGACTTCGACCTCAGCGCAGCAAAGGCAACACTGGACGCTGCAGGTTGGACCGCCGGCTCCGACGGCAAACGAAGCAAGGACGGAAAGCCGCTGACCCTCCGCCTCTTCTACGCTGCCGGCGAAGATGCGCGCAGCGCGGCAGCCGAGCTCACCCAGTCGGCATGGTCCGACCTCGGTGCGACCGTCGAGGTGACAGGAGCCGACCAGACCAAGGTTGTCGACGTCATGCTCAGTGGCAAGGACAACAACCAGTGGGACATCGCGTGGATCCAGATCAACAATTCGGTTCCCAGCGGGTTCGTCCCGTTCTTCTCCGGTCCTGCTCCGGCAGCAGGTAAGAATTTCTCTTCGATCAACAACCCCGCCTACGAAGCAGCCGTTGCCAAGGCCTCCGGTTTGACCGGCGACGAAGCATGCGCGGAGTGGGCGGACGCCGAGTCGCAGATCACCAAAACGGTGTCAGCAGTCCCGTTTGCAGATACGGTCTTGAGCTTCTACTTCAACAAGGCCGGACTCGCATTCGGTAAGACCTTCATCGGTTCTGCGTTGCGCCTCTACCAGTAGGCCGGTCGACCGAACGCGGTGCGTCAACGAGATACGTCAGATCATTGTGATCTGACGTATCTTGTTGCCACACCGATCGTCTCGTTGTCGAGTTCGACGTAGGTCAGCTGAGGAATGCTGGACGCAAGTTCACTGAAAGCCCACTTCGCGACATTCTCGAATGACGGACGGAAATCGAAAATCTCCGGCCAGGCACCGCTCGCCAATTGCTCGGCACATCGATCGACGGACTCGTCCAGAGCGTCCGTGTCGACAAACCATCCACGTTCTCCGAGTTGGTCGTCCTCGAACGAGAACGCCACTCGCATCGTCACGCGAAATCCGTCGGCAGGCATCAGCGGCGGCAAGTTCTTCGCGTCCCGCACCGGTGCCGGAAGCCCCTGCCTCACAGCGAATGTACGACGGATCTCGATACTGAACATGCGCACCAAGGTATCAATGTTCATCACAATTCTATGAGCGGACCAATCGCGCAATCGCGTCGTTCGCTTCTTTGATCTTCGCGTCCGCCTCGGGCCCACCGGCAACAGCGGCTTTGACGACGCAGTGGCCGATGTGGTCCTCGAGCAGGCCCATGGCCACCGCCTGGAGGCCCTTGGTCATCGCCGACACCTGCGTCAGGATGTCGATACAGTACTTGTCCTCGTCGACCATGCGCTGCAGGCCGCGAGCTTGACCTTCTATGCGACGCAGACGCGCCAGGTAGTCGCCCTTGGCGGTGATGTAGCCGTGCGAATCACTCGTGCAGCATGCATCGCCGGTCGCATCACTGCCTTGGGCACTGTTTGGAGCACTGCTTGGCGCACTGCCCACTTCTGTCGCTTCCGACATTCGATGTCCTCCTGTTCGTCAACGCGTGACTTCGCAACAATTCTCGTTACCGGGGCGATGTGCGGCGACTCTTCGACTTCCGTTGTCTTGCAGAGCAATCACTGCGCACATCGCCACGCATTTCGCTACTGCACGAACAGATGGATGCATGGCGATTGCCCATGCCCGTTTTCCCGTTGCTGCGAAACGCATTCGGTTTCAGTGCCCGTGGTGCGCGTGGCTCGAGTGTTCGGCCCCAGGCGTGGTCGCATTGTCGGCCGTCAGCGTGAATTCCGCCGTACGCACCACTCCGCCGTGCTTGAAGTCCAAAAACAACCGGTAATCCTCGGCGCTCGGCATGTTGGCGTAGAAGGTGATTGCCGGTCCGGCCGGCGTGAGACCGTCACCGGGGTAGCCGTCCGGATGGACATGGAGATAGGCGAGGTCGGAGGCACGCAACGCGACCAGATGCCCGTATGCGGCAAGGTAGGGCTGCAAGTCTGTGACCGGGATTCCGTCACGACTGACCGAGAGTGTGAGCTTCGATGTCTGCCCTGCGTGGGCCGCGCCTTCGAGAGAGACTGCGTAGCCGTCGACCGTCGTGGCGGCAGTAGCGGCGGGCAACGGCCGAGGATCATAGGATCCGGCGACGCGCACATCCGCACTGAGCGTGATTCCGTCACCACCGTCCGGAGTGAAATCAGCGAATACTCGATAGTCTCCCGCATGATCGAAATCGACTGACACATGCCAGTTTCCGTTCTCGTCCAATTCGGGATGCACGTGCTGGAATCCGGTCAGGTCCAGACCGACCACGATCAGATGCAACTGCTTGTCGTGGGTGTCCGTGTACCGGATCAAGGGAGTTCCAACCGGATCCAGGATCCGGAACTGCAAGGGGACATGGTTGCCGACGGTCGCCTCCGACGTTGCCAATTCCAGTGTGTAGCCGTTGTCGCTGAACATCTTGCCCTCCAAAGTTTGGGTCGGCAGCACTTTCGTTGCCGTCTGCGTCAGGTTCTGCACTCCTTGACATCGAACCTGTTGCAATTTGTACCATACCCCCCTAGGGTATGCAACGAACTACTCGAACACCCTGAATTCACTCGAAGGAGATCCGATGCGCATCTACGCAGAGCGCCGGCCGAATGAGTTCCAAGAGCAGCATTTCCCCGTGCACCCCAACGAAGCGCTGCGCCGATGTCACCCAGGCCCGCTTACGACACCCCTTGACCACACAAGCATCACCTATACCCCGTACAGGTAAGGAACTCAGAATGTCCACACAACCGAAATCCACCCGTAAGTGGTGGGCGTTGGCGTTGATCGCCGCCGCTCAGTTCATGGTCATCATGGACACCTCCATCATCGGCGTCGCTCTCCCCCAGATGCAGAGCGATCTCGGCTTTTCCCAAGAAGGCCTGACCTGGGTCTTCAATGCGTACGTCATCGCGTTCGGCGGGCTACTCCTCCTCGGCGGCCGCCTGTCCGACCTGTTCGGCGCCCGCAGAGTGTTCTCTGCTGGTTGGCTGATCCTGCTGATCGGTTCCGTTGTCGCCGGTGCCGCCGGTAACGTCGCCGTCGAACTTGCGGGCCGTGCAGTCCAGGGCGCAGGCGCCGCACTCATCGCGCCCTCCGCGCTCACCTTGCTGATGATGCTGTTCGGCAGCACACAAAAGGAAATGACCAAGGCGCTGTCCATCTACGGCGCTGCCGCTCCGGCCGGCGGTACGGCCGGCGTGTTCCTCGGCGGCGTCATCACCGAATACACCAGCTGGCCTTGGGTGTTTTACCTCAACATTCCCATCGCTGTCATCGCGCTGATCGCTACTCCCCTCCTGATGCCGAACGCACCGGCACGTACCGGGTCGATCGACTTCCTCGGCGCACTCGCTGTCACCGCAGGTCTTGCTGTCGGAGTCTTCGGCATCGTCAGAGCACCTGATGTCGGATGGGGATCCGGGCAGACGTGGCTGGCGCTCGCCGTTTCGGCCGCTCTGTTGGGTGCATTCGTGTTGATCCAGTCCAAGCGTCGGGAACCTCTGGTGCGTCTGGGAATCTTCAAGGCGCCCAACCTCGGTGCCGCGAACATCGCTCAGCTCGTCCTCGGCGCTGCCTGGATACCGATGTGGTTCTTCCTGAACCTGTACCTGCAGCAAGTGCTCGGATACAGCGCCTTCCCGGCCGGTGCGGCGCTGCTGCCGATGACGATCTTCGTCATGCTCGGCATGGTCGTCGTGGCACCACGGGCCATGGCACGCTTCGGTGCAAAAGCGATGATCGTGACCGGATTGCTGGTACTGGGAATCGGTTTGGGTTGGATGTCGTTGATCCGGCCCACCGGCAACTTCTGGGTCGACGTACTGCCGGCATCGCTCGTGGCTGCGGCAGGTATGACGCTGGCGTTCATTCCCTCACTCGGTACGGCGATTTCGGCTGCGCGCCCGGAAGAGGGCGGATTGGCTTCCGGCATCGTCAACGTCAGCTACCAGGTCGGCTCGGCTGTCGGCCTCGCGGTGATGACCGCGATCGCAGCAGTGTTCGGCGCTGATCAACTCGGTGACCTGACGGAGTTGACGAACGGTTTCTCCGCCGTGTTCCTCGGAGCAGCCGCCATCGCAGCGGTTGGCGCAGCAATCACCGCGATCGTGATGCGGTCGACCAAGGTCGACGATCCTCGAACCGTTCAATCCACCGTCAATTCTTGACCAACTCCGGTGGTGGGTTCGGCCGGCTGTCACCAGCCGAACCCACCACCGGCGGAACCACTTAGGACTCGTTATGTCGCGCCTTGCATCTCTCACGCCCACCACCGCTGTCGGTGCATCTAAAGACCTTCTCGCCGAACTCGTGAACCGTCACGGACAGGTCGGTGACATGGTCGCGGCGATGGCTCATTCGCCCGCCGTACTGGGTGGCTATCTGCAACTCAGCCGGGCAATGAAGCGAGCGAAACTCAGCCGCAAGATCACCGAGCGAATCTCTATCGCTGTGCAGGTCCAGCAAGGCTGCGCTGTTTGCCTCGAAGCCCACGTCGCCGCCGCGCACGCCAACGGCGTCGAGGCGGACGAGATCGAGCGTGCCCGCGCGGGCACCTCGGCCGATCCCGCCATCGCGGCAATGATCGACCTCGGGCTTCGCGTCTATCGGGAGCCTGCCTCGATTTCAGACGAACACATCACGGGCCTTCGAGCGCACGGCTACGGTGATCGCGAGATCGCCGACGTAGTCGGAATCGTCGCCCTCAATGTCCTGACCGGAGCTTTCAATCTTGTCGCGGGAGTGAAACCAGATGAACCGGATCGCTAACTCCGCACCGGAACGGAACAGCCTGCGTCTGTTCTTGATTCGCGACTATCGCCTGCTCTTCAGCGCCCAGATCATCGCGCTGTTCGGCACCGGGTTGGCGACGGTTGCCCTGGGTCTACTCGCCTACGAACTCGCCGGACCGAGCGCCGGAGCCGTGCTGGCCACCGCGCTGACGATCAAGATGTCCCTGTACGTCGTGATCGCTCCACTCGCGGCGGCGTACGTAGACCGGTTGCCGAGACGGGCTTTCCTCGTTGCCCTCGACGCCATTCGCGCAGCGGTCGTGATCGCATTGCCCTTCGTCAGCGAGATCTGGCACATCTACGTGCTGGTGGGCGTTCTCCAAGCTGCGTCGGCAGCGTTCACTCCCACGTTCCAAGCGGTCATCCCTGACATCGTGACCGACGAGGCCGATTTCACCCGCGCACTGTCGGCATCGCAGGTCGCTTACACGATGGAAAGCCTGCTCAGCCCTGTTCTTGCCGCGGTCGCACTGTCCTTCATGACATTCAACCTGTTGTTCGTCGCCACCTCCGTGGGCTTTGCGGTCTCGGCACTGCTCGTGCTGGCCACCCGAATCCCCAACGCTCGCCGAAGTACTCACCGCAAGGCGTGGGATCGGATCGCGTCGGGGGTGCGAATCTTCGTGACCACGCCGCGACTGCGCGGCATCATGGCACTCAATCTCGTGGTGGCAGCAGCCGGATCGATCGTGGTGGTCAACACCGTCAACTACGTCCGCGACGAGTTCGGTGGAACCCAATCCGACGTGGCGTGGATGCTTGCCGCGTCAGGCACCGGCACGTTGGTGACCGCGCTGCTTCTTCCACGCGTTCTCGACAGAACCGCTGAACGCACTGTGATGACAGCAGGTTCCGTTGTCTTGGTCGTCAGTGCCAGCGCGGCAGCAGCCCTCGCCGTGGCGGGTGTATTCACGTGGATGCTCACTGCCGCAGTGTGGGCACTCGTCGGCGCCGGGATGGCCATGATCGTCACGCCGACCGGAAAAGTACTTCGGCGCTCCGTCGACCCCGCAAGTATTCCGGAGGTGTTCGCAGCCCAGTTCTCCCTGTCGCACCTTGCCTGGCTTGTCACCTATCCGATCGCCGGATGGGTTGGTTCGAGCGCGGGATTTGCGGTCACCTGGAGCATCCTTGCAGCGCTTGCCACGGTGGGAGCCGTTGCAGGATTTGCACTTTGGCCTCGGGAGACAGTTGCTGAATTGCCCGGACAGGCGACGTACGAAACCACGCGAGGCGAATGCACCTTGGCGGCTACCCAGTGCGCGTGCGCTCGCGCCGTCTGATGTCGACGGTCCGACTGCCCCCGACAGGGCTACAACGAAAGTGGTGGTGCAGCCATCGCCTGCACCACCACTTTTCGCTCAGCTCACGTCGGCATACTTCCTGGGATTTGCGTCGAACCGAGGACCACATCCCTTGCAGCAGAACCAGTACCGATTTCCTTCGAAGTCACGAAACAGGCCTTCCGCTTCGGCACGCACCTTCTCGATCACGCTGCCCGGCATGACCCGACATTCGACGAGTTCACTACTGCCAGCGGTGAGTAGGTCTTTCCCACCGGTCGGCATCGCCGAACCGACAGCGCCGACATCGCCTTTGGCGTCAGACTTCGGGGTGTTGCCACAGCCACAACTGCTCATTGGGATTCCTGTTCTTTTGCTGGACGGATGTGGCCCGGAAAGCGAGCCCGACACAATCAATATACCCCCTATAGGTATATTGGAGATAACTTGAAGGTCTGCGCGTACAGCATCTCAGCACATAAACCATTGCAGGAGAACGAATAATGCGTCCCCAGTCTCGGATCACCTACAGCATCATGACACACTCAACCTTATACCTACCGGGGGTATAGGGTAGGTCTGGCATCGACCATCCATGTCCGCGTGGTCGTCGACGAAGAGGAGCAATGAAGAACTGGAAAGCAATCGGCAGCAGCCGATTCGCCGTAGTTGGAGCTTTGCTGTTGGTCGGCATGCTTTGGGGAAGCTCGTTCCCTCTGGTTGCTGTGGCAGCACCAACTCTCGGCGCCGTCGGCACGACGCACGGCCGCTTCATTGTTGCAGCGTTGGTTCTCGCGCTGATAACTGCTTCCAGCAGATCGACCTGGCGCGCGGTCCGTCATCGGTTTCCTGCATTCCTACTGCTGGCTGCCCTCAACGTCGCTGGGCCCCTGACACTTGTCGCAACTGCGATCGTCGGCCTCAACTCGTCGACGGCGTCGATCCTGAATGCCACGACTCCGATGTTCACCGTATTCGTCGCCGCTCTCTGGCTTCGGCAAAAGATCACCTGGCGAAAACTCTCGGGGGTCGCGATCGGCATTGCCGGTGTCTCGGTGCTCGTCGGCGGAATTCCGTCAACGATCGACAGTCGCGCAATGCTGGCCATTGGCGCATCTTTGACCGCGGCGCTGCTGTACGCAGTCGGAGGTGTCTACGCACGAAAGTCGTTCCAGGACACTCCACCCCTGACGCTGGCCCTCGGCCAGCAACTTGCCGCGGTCGCCCTCTTGGTGCCGGTGTCCGCCGTCGCTCCCCCTCCGGGGCCCATAACCGTCGGCCCACTCATCGCCGTGGTAGCCCTGGGGCTGGGGGCTACCGCCGGTGGCTACCTGGTCTACTTCTGGATAATTCGTCAGGCGGGTCCAGTCGCGGCATCGGCCGTCACGCTTCTCGTTCCGATTTCGGCATCAGCTATCGGAGTGCTGTGGTTGCACGAACCTGTCACCTTCGCGCTCGTCGGCGGGCTCGTCGTCATTCTTGCCGGAGTCGGCTTGCTCCTGGATCTTCCACCGACGCGAGATCCATCCCGCAGGGTTGCCCCGGGGCGGGCGGCTAGCGCGGACAAACGGCCGGTCAGCGGCTGATCGGAGCCGTCCAAAGTCCGACCAGCGCGTCGACGAGATCGGTCGTGAAGTCCTCCCATGACGTGACCGCGTCCGGCCCCTCTTCGGCAAGCGTGCGCTCACGTTCGGCGAACATGTGCACGATCGCATTGCGTCCGATGTCCGCGCGGGCGCGTCGAACACTCATCGGCATGTCGGCCAGACAGTCAGAGAGTCCCCGAAGCGTCTCCTGCAGGGTGGGCGAGGCCAGTACCTCGTCGTAGACGATTTTCCGCAGGACCGGGTCGGTGAGAATCTGCGCGCTGAACCGCGCATACCAGGTCGGGCCACCCATTTCGGCGTAGTGATCGGTCGACGCCCGAACCAGACACGAAATCCAGTCACGAACATTTGTGGACCCTTCGATCTCACGCAGCAGTTCGCCACGGTTCTTCTCGACCTGCTGGGAATGCTTGTTCACGATCGCGCGGACCAGATCGGTCTTGGTTCCGAAGTGATATCCGACGGCAGCATTGTTGCCCTGACCTGCCGCCTCGCTCACCTGACGGTTCGAAACCGCGAAGACTCCATGTTCTGCGAACAACTGCTCGGCGACGGCGAGAATGCGGTCTCGGGTTGCAGCAGAGCGCGCGGAATTTGCGGCGCCGCCGACATCGGCCGACGCGTCCTCAGTCCTCGTAGTCATGGACACCATCATCCTCGACCATCCGAAGCTGCTCGGCACCGGAGATATTCGTCACGATCGGAGACACAGCCTTCCGTTAAGTCAGTCAATTGATTTAACTTTAGTTCAAGCAACTGACTTAAACCATTATTCGTTCTTCCTCCGATGGAGTTACCGCAATGTCGTCAACCACTTCACCACCACCGACAACGCCGCCACAGACAACGAAGTCGCCAGCCACCACCGCAGTGGTGGCTGTTCTGGCGTTTTCCGGCATCGTCGTCTCGCTCATGCAGACGCTGGTGATCCCGATCATCCCGCATCTGCCCGAGTACCTGAACGCGCCGGCGTCCGATACCGCGTGGGCTGTGACCGCCACGCTGCTCGCAGCTGCCGTCGCCGTCCCGACCATGGGCCGCTTGGGCGACATGTTCGGCAAACGGCGTCTACTCCTGATCAGCATGGCGCTGTTGGTCACCGGTTCGGTGGTCGGAGCACTCAGTTCGAGCGTTATCCCCCTCGTTGCCGGCCGAATCCTGCAGGGCCTTGCTGCCGGCGTCATTCCGCTGGGCATCAGTGTGATGCGCGACGTGCTTCCGCCCAAGAAGCTCGCCGGCGCTGTTGCGATGATGAGCGCTTCACTGGGAGTCGGTGGCGCTCTAGGTCTTCCGATCGCGGCTTTGATCGCCGAGTACGCCGACTGGCACGTCCTGTTCTGGGCGTCAGCCGTGCTCGGCGCTCTTGCGGCCGTTCTTGTTGTCGTCCTGGTCCCCGAATCGACGGTTCGAACAGGTGGCACGTTCGACTTCGGCGGGGCAATCTCGCTCTCAGCCGCCCTCATCGCTCTACTACTGGCCATTTCCAAGGGTGGCGACTGGGGTTGGACGAGCACGCTCACGCTTTCCCTGTTCGGCGCCGCGATCCTGATATTCGGATTCTGGGCTTGGTGGGAACTACGCACCCCCAAGCCGCTGGTGGATCTACGCGTATCCATCCGCCGCCAGGTGCTCTTCACCAACCTCGCATCGATCGTGTTCGGATTCGCGATGTTCGCCGCCAGCATGGTCTTTCCCCAGGTAGTCCAGTTGCCTGAAGTCACTGGTTACGGCCTAGGCGGTTCGATGCTCACCGCGGGTCTGGTCATGGCTCCCTCCGGCATCATCATGATGCTGATCTCTCCGCTGTCCTCACGTATCACCAATTCGCACGGCCCCAAGGTGACGCTCATGCTCGGCGCCGTTGTCGTCGCAATCGGTTACGGCATCGGCATTTTCGCCATGCACTCGATTTGGGAACTGATCGTGATCGCCGTGATCATCGGCGCCGGTACCGGTATGGCTTACGGCGCGATGCCCGCTCTCATCATGGGGGCTGTTCCTCCGTCCGAGACCGGTGCAGCCAACAGCTTCAACACCCTGATGCGCTCCCTCGGTACATCATTCGCCAGCGCCATCGCGGGTGTCGTCATCGCCCAGATGACCATGTCCATCGGTGGGGCAACGCTGCCGTCGGAGAACGCTTTCCGCGTCGTCATGGCCCTCGCTGCCGGATCCGCCGTCGTCGCACTCGTCCTGGCCGGTTTCCTCCCTCGGTTCAACAGCTCCAACTCCCGCAGGGAGATTGGTAGCCAGCACACCGATACGTCCCCGACCTCCTCGAAGGAATCCGTTCCGACACACTGAGCCAGCGCGCAATACACACTGCGCTGTACACACAGCCCGGCCCCGGCGGAGTCCAACTCCGTCGGGGCCGACGCGTTTCACACATTTTGCTGTTGATACACCTGCGGACGACAGTTTCGTGACATGCTCCGTTGAGATGGGTGCTCGTTCGATACTCGGGGAAAGGATGCCGCGATCGCCGCTCCTCGTGCTGACGTAGCCCTTGCTGTCGCCGCCGCTGCCGTCCTGGGCATAGGCGTCGGTGTCCTTCTTGCCGATGTCGTCGCCGGCCTGGCTGCAGGTGCGGGTGCTGCAGTGGTATTTCGGTTTGCTCTTCGGATGATCAATACCCGAAAGTGAGCGCTGCCGAGGGTCCTACTTCAGGACACGGATCGCCGAGCCCGGAAGGATTCCGCTCGATGGCGGATAGATCGACGTTGCCCCGTTGAAGAACATGTGAGCGGGAGTCGTGGATACCGGCAGCAGGTCGACGTCCTTGAACAATGCCCGCTCACTTTCCTCCCAGACCTTGCAGGACTCGTCACCGGGAAGAAGCGAAGCCTCAGTGGACAATTCGATGTACTTCTTGTTGTCGAGGGAAGCGAAGTTCACTCCTTCAGGCTTCGGTGGGCCGGTGAAGTACTTCGCAAAGATACTCGGCGTATCGCTCCCCAGCGTCAAACCGATGGAAACGTCCCACGACGACAGGTCGGTGGTGCTGAATGTGTTGGCGATGACAAAACTGTAGTCGCCACCGGTCAGTTTCACCTTCGCGCCCAGTCCTTCCCACTGGGTTGCCACGTATTCCGCGGCGGCAGAGTTCGTATCGCGTGAGTTGTTGAAAATCACGTTGAGGGCAAGCGGTCGACCGTCCTTCGTCAGGATGCCGTCGGCCCCCGCCTTCCAACCTGCGTCGGACAGCGTTTTCTTTGCTGCATCGACGTCGAAATCGGGGATCGTCCCTTCGACACTGTTGTAGTCGCAGGCAAGGGGTTCCGAAACCGCGAGGGCGCGTGCGCGGGTTCCTTTACCGCCGGTGGTGATCTCGGTGTAGTCGTCCAGGTCTACTGCCTGCACGAGGGCCTGCCGCACAGCACGGTCTGCCGTGGGTAGGGCCGCGAAATGATTGAAGATGAACTCGCCGGACAACGTGGTGTAGGTCTTCGAATCCAGACCCGCGGCCAAGACTCGTTCCTCGTCCGAACCGGTGACCGCTGCGGCATTCACTCCGCCGGTGAGAACAAGATTCGCCGTCGTACTGGGATCGGTGACAATCTTGATCGTCACTGTCTTCGGCACTCCGAGAGTGCCGGAAGTGGTCTCGCCGTTCGGACTCCAGGTGTAACCGTCGCGTCGTTCCATCGTGATGTGATCGTTGGGAACAACTTCGGTGACCTTGAACAGACCCGTTCCGTTGCTACTCGAACGGATGCTGGCCGGGTCTTCGAGCGTCGCAGCGCACGGAAGCCGCAACGCGCCGATTCGAGAGAGCAGGAAGGGCGCTGGCTCGGCGGTAGTCACCGTCAGTTCGTCACCGTCCGCTGAGGCCGAAGTCGACATCGGCACAGTGGATCCGCGTAGCGGTGAAGCGTTTTCAGGATCCATGACCCAGTTGATGTCATCGGCCGCGGTCTGTGCGGTGAAGGAAGTGCCGTCGGCACAAGTGATGCCCTTCTTGAGCACGAACTTCAGAGTGTTCCCTTCTTCACTCCAGCTCTCCGCCAGATAGGGACGCACAGTGCGTGTTTGCGCGTCGATGTCGATCAACGAATCGTACGAGTACGCGTTCACGATCTGAGTCGACGTAAGGTTGGTGATCAGAGGGTGCAGATTTCCGGGATCGGCGTTGATGACAGTCGTGAAACTGCCGTCCTTTGCATACTCACCGACCGAACCTCCGGGACTGGATGCGCCGCCACACCCGGCCAGGGTGAAAACCCCAACGCTGATAACTGCTGTCGCGGAGACAGAACGGGCTTTCATACGAGCCGCCATCTACTAGGAGTTGCCATGGCGACAATCGTGCGGGATTGACGTGGTCTGTATCTCGTTGAAGTTCCCCATACAGTCGGCCGTACTCTGTTCGATTGTCACTATCGACCGGGCAAGCACAGACGCTAAGTACGACGCTGCCGTTGACGGTGATTCGCGACGTTGATTCGGTTGCCGCACAACGCCGGCATGCAGTAGCGGCGTCGCCCTCCACGGCTTGTATCGACGAACACCCCGTTGCACGTCGGCGAGGCGCATGGGCGGAATCGTTCGTACCCCAATGTGCGCAGAGTCCCCAGCAACGAGTAGCCGATCAACAGCGCAAGTTCGCCGGTGAGATTGATTCTGCTGTCCGGTACCGCATTCCATCGATAGTCGGACCGGGCATCAGGCACGAGTCGGACGTGATGCGGGACGGTCTGCAGGAGTCGATGAGTGCGATCAACGAGCTCATCAGAAGTCGGAGCATCGAGAATCGAACGAATCCCCTCTCTGAGTTCCTTGACCTCAGCAAGTTCACCGCTGGTAAGCCGACGTCCGTTGGTGAGCGCATCCGGCGAGAGTCCATGTTCGTCCAGTAGATCGTGAAGCGCCTGAGGGGCAGCCAACGCGTCACCTGCCTCCACCCACACGCGGGGCGAGGTATTGACCAAGTCGGTCGCAAACGACGCACCGGCGACGTAATCGTCTAAAACTACTTGCATCCCTTACCGTCCTGCCCTACCGTAATTGAATAACCTAACTTTACACCTTACGGAGGCGGCGGGATGGAACACTGCGCAGACCACAGGCTGCCCGAGATACTCCTCGACACCCACAACCGATTACGCCGCGCCGGCACCGTGGCGTCGGGGACACCCGTCGTTGCAGCCGATCTCTACTGGTCGATCGGAGCGCTCGCCCAATGCCTGACCGCGATGGACGAGGTCATTTCACAACTGGGAATCAACGCCCGAAAGCAGTTGCGAGCTGGAAAGTTCGATGTCGAGAGCGGACCGTTCGAAGGACAACCCGACGCTGCCCTGCTCACCGCAGTTCTTGCGCTCGCCCGAGCATCGAGCAGTTGTGAACCAGTTCAGACGGCAATCGGCAATGCCCAGATCGCGGTGAGCGATCTCGTCGTCTCAAGGCCCACCAGCGCTTGACGCCCGCGCTCGCAGCCTGTCCCAATAGAGACTGTATGGTTGGTTTTCAAGCAGCCATCGAGAGCATCGACCAGCAGGAACCGGGTTATCACTGTGAGTGCAGGAACATCGACAATCTACGAGGACCGAACCGTCCGGATCGACGATCAGGGCGTCACGATCCGCCACTACTACTTCCCGTTTGTCAGCAAGTTCGTCCCGTACTCGCAGATCGAATCCGTCGACCTCGGAGTCATGTCATGGCTGAGCGGACGCCTACGAATCTGGGGAACAACAGATTTCAGCTCGTGGTACAGCCTGGATCTTTCACGCCCGTGGAAGGAGACCGCGGTGGTACTCACTCTCGCCGGCCACGGATCGCCTTCGTTCAGCCCCAAGGACGCCGATCGCGTCGAGACCGAAATCCGCAGTCGCATCGGATCACACGCCGCGAACTGACTAGCGGAACTCGGATTCGACGGTGACGATCTCACTCCAGTCGGTTCGATCGAACAACCGCGCCAGCGCAGTGAACAGAACTTCCGGGTCGACGACGCTCTCGGGTGAGTGCACACCGATCCGATCCGAAATCGTTCCGTCGGCGAGCCGGGACACCACCTGAGCAAGGCCGAGCGCCAAGGGGATTCCGGTTGCACCGGCCATGTCCGACAGCAACTCCGACACCGGTGAATCGTCTGCAATCCGGGCCACGACGCGCATCGCTCTTCCGTCGAACATTCCTGTCGCCGAGGCGAAGAACAACGGCAGGGATCCGTGGCCGGCGCGCGTGAGCATTCGAGGCGCAGCACGGATCATCCGTCCGAGCGAAGGCTTGCCCAATTCTTCGGCGGCCGAGTCGAGATCGATTCTCCCCTTGTCGATGTCGGCGCGGAGAACGTCGAGAAACGCCACGGTTTCCGGTGTGATGACCATCAGATTTGCCGAATGCCCCGCAGGATTGATGGTCCGATGAAACATCACCGGCTCCGGATGCCCGACCACGTAAGCGTTCCCCCGACGTCCGCCGGGCAGTTCGAGTGCGATGGAACGCAACGGTTCTTCGTTGACGATTCGCCCCGCACGAACCACCGGAACCTGGCCGCTGATCTGTTGCATCCAGTGAACGGCGGCTGCACTCAATGTGTCCACCGACTCGTCCTCGCCCTCGACATCAACCGGCCAGGCTGTATACAGATCGTCGACCACGTCCAATCGCGAGACTCCCATCGCGGCCAGGAGGTTACTCATCCCGGGACTTGCGCCCATGCCGACTACCGCACAGATTCCGGCTCCCCTCGCGGCACAGTCCAATTCCAGCATGTCGACGGCCGGCTCCCAGTCGTCGCAGATGTCGAGATAGTGAGTCCCGGTCTCGATCGCTGCCTGGAGAATGCCGACGCCGAAACGGAAGAACGGTCCGACCGTATTGACGACCACGTCTGCGCCGTCAAGCAATTCACGTAGCGTGCGACCGTCCGTGACGTCGATGCTGCGCGCCTCGACTTCCGCTGACGCCTGCGCCAGTTCAACTGAAAGACGCTTCGCAGCATCGATATCGCGATCCGCGACTACTACCTTGCCGATTCCCGGCAATGTTGCGGCCAGACGAACTGCTGCCGAGCCCATGGCACCGGCACCACCCAGTGCGACAACCGTGATTCCGTCAGCCATGAATTCCCTCCAAAAATGCAGTCTGATCCGCTAGATAGCCGGGAGCGAAGATCGAACGGGGAGCAAGGACGGCCACCAGAGCGGACCTCACTTCCGAGTCTTCGAGATCCTTGTCCACGATCGAATGCGTAGCGTCGGGGTACTTCTTGACCACCAATTGCCCTGGAGTGTCCAACAATTCGCGATACACCCTTTCGGTATCAGCCACGTCGACGTTGACGTCTTGTCCGCCGATGATCAAGAGCACCGGAACCTTCACGGTTTCGAGATCGGCTCGCGCATCCGAGAGGTAGTTCTTTCGGATGAAGTTCCACCGGTCTTCGGTGAGACCGTCGGCCTCGCCGGAGGCCACGAGATCGTCGAACGATGCATCACGGGCCAACTGATCCAAGTTCTTCGCACGATCGACCCGCGCTTTCTCGAACTCGTCGGCCGACGCATTTCTCTCGGAAAGTTCGGCTAGGGTATTGAATTCGCCTTGTTGGAGCCAGTTGATCGCGGGACCCACGGCAATGACGAACGCTACGTCCGGGTCGAGGTTCACCACCTTGGGCATCACCCACCCTGCCTGGCTTGCACCCCACAGACCGATCCGAGACGGATCGATATCCGAACGTCCCCGCGCCCACTCGATTGCCGCTTCCGTTTCTGCCGCGCGATCGTCCATGCTCTGGTCGAGCCAATTGCCCGGTGCCCCATTCACCCCCGGCTTGTCCCAGGAGAGTGACGCGTACCCCGCCTTTGCGAACGCCTCCCACACCGGTCGATAGAACGTCTCATGTGTTGCATCGACCGGGCCGTCTCCGTGGACGAAAACCACGAGCCCGAAGGGACCGTCACCGTGTTCGGGCAGTGCAAGGACTCCCTGGAGCGGCACCGATCCCCCGGTGATCGTCACTTTTTCCTCACGGATGTCATAGGTGTTCTGGTACAGCGTCCAGCCCACCAGAGTCGCGATCAGAACAACGACCACCGCCAGGGAAGTAACCATCCACCTGCGTAAACGAGGCTTACTCTTGCCCTCGCTCATCGATTCCGCTGCCATCTTCCCGCCCTAACGTACGAATTTGAAACGATCGTATTGCATTCGATAGTACAGTTGTGGGCGAAGGTGTCGAGAAGCGAGGAAAGGACATGGCGATGACCGACAGGGACGTCGATGTACCCACGAGGATCTTGATCGAGGGACTACTGCGCACGGACGGAACTGTCGACGGGCACACCCTCTATGCCACCGCCGACGCCCTCGGCAAAACTGATCAACAGGTTCGGCTGTGCATCAAGCGGTTGGTCACCGAGGGGAAGTTCACTCAGGAAGGTCGCGGGCGGCAGGCCACGCTACGAGCAACGCCGAAAGCCCTGCGCGAGATGGAACCCGACGTCGAATTCGTTCGGCTGGCCTATCGACAAGACCGCGACACTGTGACGCCGTGGGACGGGTATTGGCACCTGGCCGGATTCGCAATTCCGGAGTCGTCACGGAAAGCGCGAGATGCGCTGCGCACCAGGGTCGTTTACCTCGGCGGCGCGCTCGTCCAGGGCGGTCTGTACGTCTCGCCGCACGCCTGGGAACCGTATATTCGCGATGCGGCCGCCGAACTCGACGTCGAACAGCACCTGTCTTCTCTCACCACTCGAGATCTGAAAGTGGGCACTCTCGAAGACCCCGTGAAGATTGCCGCGCAGTTGTGGCCACTGGACCAGATCGCTGACGGATACGAACGGCTACTCGACGTAGCGACCGCACGCCTGCACAAACTGCAGAACAGTCCGGGTACCGATGCTGTCACGATGACCATCGAACTCGCGGCGGAATTCACGCGAGCCATGGAACCGGATCCGCTGTTGCCGCCGGAACTACTGCCCACCAACTGGATCGGCACGAGGGCTCGGTCGATCACTGCGCAGTGCTGGACGCTTCTGGCACAGGTGGACGGTGCCGACGAATTACCGTCGCTGTTCCACCTGTACGCAGATGCAATCGGTGACGATCAGGACGCAAGCGTGCGATGACGGGGCGGCAGTCCGAAACGCCCGAGAACCTCGTCGACTGCGGTGGACGGTGTGACAAGTCCGCGATCCTGAAGCCACGGAATGGTGCTGTCCACCAGATGCTCGAGCGTGCGAGGCAATGCGAGAGGCAGCAACGTAACGCCGTCGGCGACCTCCGCAGCTCGGATATCGGCGATCAAACTGCCGAGACCGGAAGGCGTTCCGACGTAATGAAGCGAAACGGGAACCCGCGGCGAGGTCAACGCGCTGTCCAACTGCGCAAGCTCCTTACGAGCGGAGCGAGCCTCCGGCGCGATCAGAATCTCGAGATCGACCAGCACTGCGACGCTGTCGGGATCGCGTCCTTCTTCAGCGACGGCAGCGCGTATCCGTGCGCGTTCGAGCTGTGCCTCACGCAGATCCGCAGCGCGAATCCGAACCACATTGGTAGGGAATGAAGCCAAATCGAGAGCCTTTTCACCCTCGGTGAGGTCCACCCAGTAGTCGCCGCCGATGATGGGCAGGTTGCCGGGTGCGCCCTCAGCGGCCGGATGGTGACCGGATCCGGTCAACTCGACCGCTACGTGCAGAGAATGCGAAGCGAGTGAAGACATGTGAGACCTCCGAAAATCAGAAAAGTATGGGATGAGCGAGACGAATCGTCAGCTCGAACACATTCCTGAAGAGGTGCGGCACAGATCGACATGGCGACGGCACCACTGACCGAGAGTGATGCTCACTCTCGAAGGGGTGGCGGGAAAATCCGCTGGTGCCATGGCTGCCATGCTAGTTGTCCGTTCGAGTTTTCGGGGACCGAGCTCAGCTCAGACGCACTCGGCTGCGCCGGCATTGTCGTCTGCGGCTCCGAGGAAGGGGCGGGTCTCGGGCACAGGGTTCCACGCACCTGCCGTCTTCGCGTACTTCCAATCACGCTGATTCGAAACCAGGATGTTCACGGCGTCGACCAACCGCGTCACGTCGTCCGAGCTGCTACCGAGGCCGAGGCTGGCGCGAACTGCACCGCCGGAGAGGCCGAGGCGCGCGAGAACCGGATGTGCGCAGAAGCGACCGTCGCGAACTCCGATGCCGTGCTCGGCGGAGAGGAATGCGGCGATCTCGCCCGCTTCGAATCCGTCGACGGTGAAGGTGACGATTCCGACGGCGTCGGGAGCGTCGTTCCACAGTCGCACGAGTGAGACGCCCTCGATGGCGGACAAGCCGTCAGTGAGCTGGGCGGTGAGCGCCTTCTCATGCTCGGCGATCACGTCGAAGTCCAGGGCGTGCAGGGTTTCGCAGGCGGTCGCGATGGCTGCCGCACCGAGCACGTTGGGGGAACCCGCCTCGTGGCGTGCGGGCGCGCAAGCCCACTCGGTGGATTCGATGGTCACCTCACGCACGGCGCCGCCGCCGGCGAGGTACGGCTGAGCTTCGTCGAGCCAGTCACGGCGGCCGACGAGAACGCCGGCGCCGAAGGGCGCGTACAGCTTGTGGCCCGAGAACGCTACGTAGTCGACGCCGCATTCCTGCAGGTCGATGCGACGGTGGGGAGCCAACTGAGCAGCGTCGACGAGGATACGTGCGCCGCAACGGTGAGCGATGTCAGCCAAACGTGCAATCGGCAGGATCTCACCGGTCACGTTGGAGGCCCCGGTGATTGCGAGCAGCGCGGCAGGCTTGGTGCACAGTTCACCGATCAGACGCTCGATCGTTTCTTCGATGGTGTCTGCGGCGGTGACGATACGAGCGTCGTTCCACGGCAACAGGTTTGCGTGATGCTCGACGTCGAGGACGACGGTGCTGCCGGGGACGCACTGCGCAAGCAGGTTCAGCGAATCGGTGGTGTTCCGGGTGAAGACGACAACCTGATCGTCGGCACAGTTCACGAAACGAGCAACGGATTCACGAGCGTTCTCGTAGGTGAGCGTGGAGATCCGGGACGCGTAGCCGGCACCGCGGTGGACGCTGGCGTACGTGGGCAACAATTCGGCGATACGGTCGGTGACCTGGGCCAATGCCGGCGCGCTGGCCGCGTAGTCGAAGTTGGCGTAGGAGCATTCGCCGCCCTGAACCAATGGAACCTGCAGGTCGGCACCCGAAACCTTGGCAATCGCGGTGGTGCAGCAGGTGTCGGCACTCAATACAGCAGTCATCGAAGACAATCCTCACGTTCAAGGACTCGTTCGTCGGGAGATGGCCCCGGAAGAGTCCGCGCTTGCCGCATTCGTTTTCGAACGCAGCCGGGTCGTCACCCGGAGCACCCCACCGCGGAGGAGGGTTGCCGACCAGCAAGCCGGGGCTGAACACTGGTACTCGTGACCTGGCAACGAGGATGGCAGGAACCTCCCGCGCTTGTCAAGACGAAGCTGCGAAGACCGTCGTCACGGCGCGATCGTCCGGCAGGCGAGGTGGAGCGCAAGCCTGGTTTCCGGATCGGCCAGATCGACCGAGAGAAGGCGCTGAATTCTATCGATCCGACTCGATACGGTGTTGCGGTGCAAGCCCATTCGGGTTGCGGTGTGAGCCAGAGACGATTCTTCGTCGAGGTACGTCGACAGAGTCTCGAGCAACTCTCCATTGGAATCGCGTAGCGGTGCGAGCAATGCCGCGGCCGCAGGCTGGAAGGTGTCGGTTCGCGTCCACGCCAGCAGCAACTGCGCCAGCCCGAGGCGGTCCACGTGCAGGAATCGACCTGTTTGAGATCGGGAACCGGCGAGCCGAGCGGCATCCCCGGCCTCCGACAGGGACGAACCGATTCCAGCCGGACCGTCGTGTGCGCGTCCCACACCTACCCAGGTCTCCATCGTGGGTTCCAACCTGGCCTGAGCTGCACGGATGCACTCGGCGATCCTGGTGATCGCCTCCGGTCGCGGCTCGCCTGGCAGAGTCGTCCACGCCGCCCAGCCGTCAGCCTGTTCCACGACATTGGCGTCGATTCCCTCGGCGGCGAGAGCATCTGCAACCTCGCTGCGTCTTGCCACCAGGTCGACCTCACCGACCGCCAGGACTTTGATGCCGATGTGCCATCCGTCCAGCATCCAACCCGCGTCGAGTGCGCGCCGGAGCAGTCCGGGTGTGGCGTCTGCTGACGTGTCGATCAGTTCACCGAGCAACGCGCTACGCCGGCGCGCTTCACGCTCGTCGACCATGCGCGCAACGGCCAGTCGGTGCCCGGCAGCCAACGAGGTCACGTCGAGAACCACTGAGAGAGAAGCCTCTTCGACGCTTTGACGCACCGGGAGTAGCACCGCCAGCCAGGGCTCTCGGGCTGCGCCGGACATCACCGGGCACGCAATCAGGACCCCGCCGGAGTCCAATTCGACCGTGGTGGGCGCCCCGCGACCCGACAACATACCGGCGGCTGCTCGATCAGTGTCTGACAACAGGTCGGCGCCGGTCATCGGACGTCCGGACGAGTCCAGGAGAAAGAATGAACGCTGAAAAGTGTTCAGTAGCACCGACAGAAGATTCTCGACGCTTCCTCCGGCTCGTTGGCCCGCGTGTGTCGCCCGCAGTACTGCGTCGGCCATCACCGCCCGCGAATTCGAGAGAAGATCGCGAAGATCCACGCTGAACTGCCACGGGTCGGATACTCCGAGCACCACCAGTCCGAGCCGATCGGCAAGCAACGAGAGATTCGCATCCTCCGCCGCAGTGCTGTGCACAGCGACCACCTGGCAGCCGGTCGCCGCTGTGCGCCGAAGGAGAGCGTCGAATCTCCACTCCCCGATGTCGATTCGATCGAGAATCACCAGAACTGATCCTGAACTCGCCGCATCCGACACGGCCTCGGCCGACTGTGCCGATTCCCCGGTGAGTGCTCCCACTGTCGTCACGACGGGATCACCCTCCCCGGCCAGTCGATACAGCCCGACAAAGGCCGGGTTGTTCAGCAACGCCGAAACACTCGCGCTCATCGCGCCTCCATCAGCACTGCGTCGTGGTCGATCCCGAATGCCCGCGGGCCGACAACTTTCAATCTGCCCACTTCTTCCGCCCACCACTGTGGACCGGGAAGAACCAACACGGCCACATCGTGCCCCTGGTGCACGGATTCACACGAGACGAAGGCGCCGGTCCGCACGTCGAGCAACGTCACGATGTCCGGGCACGTTGCAATCATCTCGCCGTCCAACGCGACGGTCAGGAACTCACTCTCGAATTCGACTCGTATCACCGCAGAATCGTGTTCGAGAATCACGCTGCCCCGACGATCGCCGGTGTCCGGACGACTACGACGGACCGCACGCACCCGGCCAGTCCCCATTACCCGGGCCCCGGAGCTTTCCGCGATCTCCTGCCAACTGCCCAGTACCCCGATGTGCTGACCCAGTTCGTATGCTCGGGAGAGAGTTCCCGGAATGCACGCCTCCTGCACCGTCCGCGCATCGATCGACGCGATCGCCAGAGCGCCCCAACCGCTGGTTCTCCCGATCAACGACCGCACTGCTACCTCGGCGCCCAGCACATCCACTCCGTCGACGACGGTAATGAGGCCGCCGGGCTGGGCGAGTGTGACCGGGCACAATTCCAACCCGGCTGCGGCGAGAGAGAAGTGATCGAGCCGCGGCATCGCTCGACCCAGCAGGTCCGCGTCGACCACGGGAATTCCCAACGCCAACGCCGCCGCAATGCCGGAGAGAGCGTTGAGTCCACCGCCTTCGAAAGTCATCACCGCGGTTGGACGCTTCCCGGTCCAGCGCGTCAAAGCTGCTGCAGTATCTGCAAACTCACGCCCGGAGGGCAATTGCTCCTCCAAGGCCAGGGCCGATCCGACGATTCCCACCGGCATCACCAATGCCTCCTCCGGCAACTGGTCCGGCGCGATGACCTCCACCGAAGTAGACGTCATCAGTGGACGCAGCAATTCCACGAACAAGCGTGGATCGCCGCCCCCGCCGCAGCCCAGGACCACCGCCCCCGCTGCGATCGCGTCGAGGTCGGCCTCCCGGACCGCGTGCAGCCTGCTCACGGCTCGCTATTCTGCCAGTACAGGTTGCTCGAGTGTCTCCACCGGCAGGAACGGGCGATCGAGCCCGAAGCTAGCCGGGCCGAAGACCGCCAGTGCCTCCGGGGTTCTCATGATGGGTGGGGTCGCGATCCCGATGACCGCAACGCGCTGCCCGTACCGCAAGCCCTCGGTGGTGATGGGTTCGGCGGTATCGGCCTCGACGATGCAGATCAGGTCTGGCACGATCGCCACCATCACTCCGGATTGGACGGCGATCAGATTTTCGTTCTGGAACTGAACTTCCAGCTCTTCGTCTCCGACGCCGGCGATACGCACCGAACCGCGAGCGAACCCCTCATCGGTTCGCCTGTCGACATCGATCACCTTGCCGTGAAAGAGAACTCGCCCGTATCCGTAGAGCGTGTCGGCGAGACTGTCGACAAGCGCCTGCACCGGGTCCACCCGCTGCTCACGTGAAAGTCTGATGGACCGGCCGATGGTCATGGCCAACGACAGAGTCCGTGGGATCGCCGTCCGCTTCACATCTGCACCCGTCATCGAGTACTGCGCGATGTGCGCCATCCCACCGAACCTCGACGTCACCCCGCGGGCGAGGCCCTCCAATCTGCTGTTGTCACTTCCGGTGTCGAAGATCGCCACCTCGTCGTGCTCGTTCGCCATGGCGAGCGGACTCGCCGAAATCCCGTACACCGAGAAGGTTTCCATCTCGAGCTGAGGAAAGGCTCGCCCCATCCCGTCGGCGTCGACAACCGGCAGGCCGCGCCGTGCGGCCACCAGCAACGGAATCATCGAATTGATTCCGCCGCACTCCATCGGCATCGTGGCATCTGCAGTTCGACCCGTGTGCTTCTCCAACGTGATCAGCGCCAGCTCGGGTTCGGTTCCGCGCGGCATCTTTTCGACCACGACGGTCGGGGCACCCATCTGCGCGACGGGAATCACCCACGCGTCGTCGTCAAGCTCCTCCGGATCGAGAATTGTGATTTCACCGGCCTCACCGAGCGCCTGCGTGACCAACATCTTGCCGACGAACGGATCTCCCCCGCCGCCGGTGCCCAACAAGGCTGCGCCCCTGGCGAGGTCGTCGAGATCCGCCGTTCGTAGTGTCCAACTCATCGTGAGCCCTCCTGACCGGTGGAGACCAAACCACTGTGCAGTGCCAAGTCACCGACTGCCTTCACTCGAATACGTGTTGCGTTGCCCGGCAGATACGGAATGGGGACTTCGTCGAACTCCACGATCTGCACCGACTCGGGCCGTGCGCCTGCGGCGACTGCCCGATCGATCGCCTCCTGGCGAGCATCGTCGGCAAAAACCTGCCGGTGCCCGTCCCGCACCGCTTCGACTCGATCTACCTCACCACTGACCTGCGCGATCGCAGCGCCGATCGCATTGGCAACATCGAAGCGCACAGGACGAATCACCGTTCCCAGGCCCGGGAGTTCACGCTCCAGCAGTACCGATCCCCCGCCAACCGCCACAACGGGAAGTGGATCCGACGTGGTCCGCATCTGTTCCACGGCGTCGGCGACTCGGCGCGAGATCCGGTCGAGTGCCGTCGACACCAGGCCGCGGTCGAGGTGCGCCACCGCACTGCGATCTCCGACGTCGGCCAAGCCTGCCGCGACGGCTATGTCGGTGGCCGTCAACGTGTCACCGCCGAATACGAGTGCCCGTGAACCCAATTCGTATCCCACAGATTCGGGTCCGACTGTGAGTCCGTCTGCTTCCACCAGCGAACCACCACCGATACCGATCGAGAAGACGTCCGGCATACGGAAATTGGTCCGTACCCCGGCGACCGTCACCTCCGTGGTGGCTTCTCGCGGGAAACCGTTGGTCAATACGCCCACGTCGGTAGTGGTACCTCCGATGTCGATCACCGCACAGCTGGCCAGACCGGACAGCACAGCGGCGCCTCGCATGGAGTTGGTCGGTCCCGATGCGAAAGTCGCCACCGGATAACGCCTCGCGTACTCGATGTCCATCAAGGTTCCGTCGTTCTGGCTCAGGTACAGCGGCGCGACAATGCCGTGCTCGACCAAAGATCGGGCAAGACCGTCGACGATGTGATCGGCGAGCTCGCGCAGCGCAGCATTGATGATGGTCGCGTTCTCCCGCTGGAGTAGACCCACTCGACCGATCTCGTGCGAGAGCGAAATTGCGACGTCCGGGCCGAGTTCCTCACGCACGATCTCCGCGGCGGCCGCTTCGCATTCGAGATTGACCGGAGAGAACACCGAAGATATTGCGACCGAACGAGTACCGCTGCGAGCCATATCGGCGGCATGGCGGCGAATCTCGTCGGGGTCCAGCGGCGAAATACGACGACCGTCGAACTCGTGCCCACCGTGAGCGAGGTAGTGCCTTCCTTGCACAGCGGAGACCAGGTCTCGCGGCCACCCCACCATCGGAGGAAGCGCCGCGGTCGCCGGAAGCCCCAATCGCAGAGCCGCTGTCGGTGCAAGTCCGCGTTGCTCGATGAGAGCGTTGAGAAAGTGCGTCGTGCCGATCATCACTGCTTGAACAGCGCTGGGAGAGAACGAGTACTGCTGCTGCAGCGCCGTCAGAGCTCCGCCGATTCCGCCGGTGATGTCCTTGCTGGTCGAGTGTTTGACATGCCCGATGACGGTGGTCCCGTCCATCAGGACCGCGTCGGTGTTCGTACCACCGACGTCGATTCCGATTCGCATCGCGAACTCCCTTCTACAGTGTGTGCCGTGCTAGTGCGTGAGCGCAGATTTTCCCGAAGTCTCTTGCGGCGCTTCGGTGGCGGTGCGTCCGACTCCGCGAATCAGGCCGAGTCGACCCGCGACGACGTAGAGAACGAAGGCCGAGGCCACCGCGTTGATCGACGGCAGGCCGAAGGTGCTGTAATGACCGATCAGCGCCGAGACGATCCAGATCACCAGCGTGGCCGGTACCCAAGTGGGTGCCGAGTTCGGGAGGGTACCCGCAGCTCGACTCTCCTCCAGATCCTTGCGCCATGTCTTGACGATGAAGTATTCCGCCACCATGATCCCGGCGATCGGCGGGAATCCGACGCCCAACAGGATCAGGAAGTCGGTGAACGAGTTCAGGATTCCGGCAGCCGCGAGGACCGAACCGGTGATGCCGACAACTGCTGTGACAACTGCGCGATTGATCCGTCGACCGAACACGACGTCGATGAAGTTCACGACGCCGAGCCCCGAGCTGTACAGGTTCCAGTCGTTGATCTTGAAGGTGCCGAGAACGATGATCAGAACGCCGACCCAACCGACCGACGAGAGAATGATCGTGGCAATGTCGGAACTGCGAACGGCATGGGCAAGGAGAACACCGGTCAGCCCGATCACGTATTCGCCCAACGTTATTCCGACGAGCGTCTGCTTCACGACATCGCCTGCCGTGCGGTTGAAGCGCGTCATGTCAGGTGTGATCACTGCTCCGGCAATGAAACCGCCTGCGACGATGGTAGTTCCGGCGAGGAAGCTGAGCTCCGGCCCGGCTGGAGCAGATGCCATCAGATCTGACAGCGAGTGATTACGCAGTTCGGCGATGACGGCCCAACCGACCAGGATCAGGAACAGCGGAACGGTGATGTTGGCGATCAGTTGCATGGATCCGAACCCGCGAAGGACTATCGCGGTGATCAGGAGACCGAAGGCCAAAGCCCACGCCCACTGCGGCAGAAACGGCATGATTCCGTGCAAACCTGATGCAGAGACAGCAGATTGAATGCCGAACCAACCGATCAGGCTGACCCCGATCACCAAACCGATCACCGCGGAACCTGCGTGCCCGAATCCACACCAGCGTGCGACCACCGATGTGTTGAGCCCTTCACGAACCCCGATGATGCCGATGAAAATACAGACGACCTCGAGAATCACCGCCCCGACTGTCAATGCCCAGAAGGCATTCCAGAACGTCATACCGTAGCCGAGCGTCGCACCGAGCAAGAACTGTGCGAGTGCCGATACCTGACCGAATCGCTGTACTGCCACCGAGAACCACGAATATCGTGCTTCGTCGGGAACGCGGGTGAGCGCGTAGTCGTCACCGTCGGGCACTTCACCGCCGGCGGCGGTCGCTGACGTGTTTTTCATGACGGACTCCTCGAATAGTTGGAAGTGTTCTCGGAGAAGACGGTACGAATGTGGCAGGGGTCACGCCTATGGGCGAATTGGCGTTTCTTCGTGTTACGACAATGCATCTCGCACAGTCGTCATTTCACACAGTCGCCAAATGGCACGGGTCTAACGCAACGCGTACCCGCCGTCGGGGTACAGCGTGGAACCCGTTGTGTACGTGTTGGCGAAGAGATAGAACACCGCTTGTGCAATCTCGTCTTCGTTCCCGACGCGGCCGAGCACGTTGTTCTCGGCACTCCAGGTGAACGCGGCCTCCCGAACCTCCGCCGGGCGCTGAGCCCACAGATGCCCGTCGATGGTTCCGGGAGCGACAGTGTTGACGCGGATCGGCGACAGTTCGACCGCCAGCCCCCGCCCGAGCCCCTCGATTGCCGCGTTGGCTGCAACGTATGCCGCGGCAGCTGCGGGTGGCCGCACACTGGCAGCGCCGGACATGAGGACCACCGATGCGGTGGGTGTCAGCTTGTCGAGCGCAGCGTGCACGACGCGGTACTGCCCCCAGAACTTGGAGGTGAACGGCGACGCCGCTTCCTCGACGCTCTGTTCACGGAACGAGCCGACCTGGTAATCGGCAGCCGTGGTGAAGAGAGCATCGACGCTGGGGATGTTGGTGAAGAACTCTTTCACCGAGTCGTCGTCGGAGGTGTCGACGGTGAACCAGTGCGCAGCCTCACCCAGCTGCGCGGCCGCTGCTTCGAGCTTGGATGCGGTTCGGCCACCGAGAACTACCTGCGCGCCGGCGTCGACGGCAAGCTGCGCCACTCGCAGCCCGATGCCTGTTCCGCCGCCGATCAGTACGACGGTCTTGCCTGAGAGAGGAGAAGGTGTCGTTGTCATGCAGCGACTGTAGGGCTCACCGAATTGTCCCGACATGTGCAGAACGCACAGATTTCACTACGGAACAGTGCTAAGTATCGAGACTTAGCTGGTAGAGGACACCGCCCCCGGGGATCTCGCTTGACGACGTTTGCTGCGTCGAAACTGCCTTCACATGTACTCCTCCTTCGAGTTCGCTTGTAACAAAACAACTCCCACGACCGAAAATGTCGGTGAACCACAACAGCGAAGGGAAGTAACGACTATGGGATCAGCAGACGTCATGGCCTGGCTCGCCGAGGGTTACCTCGCCGGCGATCCGATTCGCTATCCGCTCTACGTCGGATCGATGTTCCTCGCGATGCCGTTCCAACTGATCGGCGTAATTCTGGGTCACCCCTTCTGAATCGTCACATCAGGCCAGGGCGGTCGACGTAGAACGGCCAGAGTTGCGATCACTGCGGCCGCCAACCCGATGAACTCCCCCATCAAAGCCGCCCTGGTGTGATCGACGGCCGGTGACCACGACGGCTCACCCTCGTGGATCGAGAACACTCCCACTGGCACCGGTATCGGGTCGCGGCGCCACCGCCGGTGTAGACGCGAAACCGTGATGATCGTCGATCCGTCGCTGGTCTGGTGCGGTTCTCCGAAGATCATCGAGGTCCCGGAATCCGCCCGAAGTCGCTCCACCGCATCACGAATCTCCATGATCTCCATCGTCGCACCGAAACAGCAGCCCTGTGCGAGTATCGATCGATGGCCGAGTGGTGGAATCCGAGCAGGCGCGTCGAGCGATGGTGGCAGACGATTGGCCTCGTCCTGCTCGTAGTCGTAATCGGTCCGAGCACCATCCATACAGTGACCACGGAACCGACAACCGGTAATTGGGTTCGCCTGGCAATCTGGCTTTTCGCGACGGCCGGATTTGCCTACGGCACCGTCCAAGCCTGGCGAAACAGGAACAAACCTCAGTCGGTGTGGTGGGAAGGGACGACTGCCCCCACCGAAATACCCGCCGACGACGTCCGTAGCGCACTCGCGTCGACAGACGACCGCATTCCGGCAATCAAGGCACTACGCGAACTGCATCCGGGCTTGGGTCTGAAGGATGCGATGGATCTGATCGACGCTCAGCGGGGCGAACAGGGCCCGCATCACTGATAGTTGCGACCATCACAATCACAGTTAGGTATCGACACCTGACCGCCACGATCGGGCAAGCACACCAGGAGTTAACCACCTGACAGACAGGCTGTTTCGCCGAGTTTGACAAATGTGGTCAATCGGTGAGCGTCGACTCGACCGATTCAACTCACCGTACCAATCGAATTCGCCGTTCAGCATTCCACTCATGGCCCAATGCCACTATTACCCAACGATTTACAACCGGAACTACGGTATCCAGTGAGAACTTTCGCGACAGTGCAGCATCTTTCGTCCAGTTGAGTTGACCGAAACTTGACGTTACGTTGAATTTCAAAGCAATAGCCCGGTCTTGACCTGCGATGGTGTGAGCGCAACGCCCACCTACGCGTGACACGTGGCTGCCCGTATGGGCGCTGTGAATGCCTGAACGTTCGAGGAGTGGAATGACTGCGGCCAAAACTGCGTGGCGTGAACTACGGAAACCCGTGTTCATCCCCGCGTCGATAGTGATCTTTGCCCTGATCGCCTTTGCCGTGATCTATGCGGGAACAGCCGCGGACGCTTTCGAAACACTCAACAACGTGATCAGCGACGGCGTCGGCTGGTGGTACATCCTCTCGGCCACCGGTTTCGTGATCTTTGCGCTGTACTGCGGAATCAGCCGCATCGGCAACATCCGATTGGGACGTGACGACGAGCAGCCCGAGTTCGGGATGCTCTCGTGGTTCGCGATGCTCTTCAGCGCCGGCATGGGCATCGGGCTCGTGTTCTACGGAGTAGCCGAACCACTTTCGCACTACGTGACCCCACCCGTCGCCGGGCAGATCGCCGGATCCACGGACGCCGCAGCCAATCAAGCAATGGAACTGACGCTGTTCCACTGGGGCCTTCATGCATGGGCGATCTACGTCGTCGTCGGCCTCGGTCTGGCGTACATGACCTACCGCAAGGGTCGTCCGCTCTCGATCCGTTGGTTGCTCGAGCCGCTCCTCGGACGGGCTCGCATCGAAGGAAAGATCGGCCACGCCATCGACGTCGTCGCCATCGTCGGCACGCTGTTCGGTGTCGCGACGTCGCTGGGCTTCGGTGTCCAGCAGATCTCGGCCGGCCTCGACTACCTCGGCTGGGTGGAGACCGACAACTGGTTGGTCATCACCATCATCGTCATCGTGACGGGCATGGCGACCTTCTCGGTCGTCTCCGGTGTCACGAAGGGCCTCAAGTGGCTCTCCAACATCAACATGATGCTCGCTGCCGCGCTGGCACTGTTCGTCCTGATTCTGGGACCGACGCTGTTCCTCATGCAGTCGTGGGTGCAGAACCTCGGCGGATACGTCCAGGCCTTGCCCGAACTGATGCTGCGTACGTCCCCGTTCGCCGAAGACGGCTGGCAGGGCGCATGGACCATCTTCTACTGGGGTTGGTGGATGAGCTGGGCACCGTTCGTCGGCATGTTCATCGCGCGCATCTCACGCGGCCGCACCATCCGCGAATTCGTCTTCGGTGTGCTGCTGGCCCCGACGCTGGTCGGTTCGTTGTGGTTCACGATCTTCGGTAACTCCGGCATTCTGCGTCAGCGCAACGAGGGCACGATGCTCGACGCATCCGGCGCAGTGGACACCAACACGTCGTTGTTCACGCTTCTCGACGGACTTCCGCTCGGAACGATTTCGAGTGTTCTCGCGATCGTCGTGATCGTGTTCTTCTTCGTCACGTCCGCGGACTCCGGCTCGATCGTCATCGACATCCTCGCGACCGGTGGCAGCTTGGAGACCTCCAAGATCACGCGTGTCTACTGGACGTTCCTCTCCGGTGCCGCGGCCGCAGTTCTCCTCATCGTGGGTGGCAGTGGATCGCTCACGGCGCTGCAAACCGTTGCCATCGCCACGGCGGTACCGTTCTCGGTCATCATGGTGCTGGCATGTCTGTCGATGCTGAAGGCATTCCGATACGAGGTCGCGTCGGCACCACGCTACCTGCGGGTTTCTACAAATGCCTCGGCATCGACCGACGTTCCGCAACCCACCGAAAAGCGGCTCCGCGATCTGAAGATCTCGTCGACCTTCGCCGGGCTGACCCCGTCACAAAGCGGAATCATGACGGATCCCTCCGACGCCCACATGCTCGTCGCGGTCCACGAAGTTCCCGCCCATGCGGTCAACATCGACCCGGATACCGGCGCCGTCGACTTCTCCGAGGAATCGAAGGTCGTCGATCCGCTGGGCGGAGAGGTGTTCGACACACCCGAGTTCGCCGACTCGGCAGAAGGCCACGCGCAAGCTGCCAGTACGGACTGACCGGCACGTTCGGCATGTTGCATTAGGCATATCTGTTCACCAACTCGCAAACTTGTCATGAGACTTTCAACTCGACAGTTCGCAGGACTCTAAGTTTCGTGAGTAGAACAGGACCAACGGGTTTGCCACTCCAGTCGCAGTCGGAGACGGAACAATCTTTCGGGATTCCGTCCGTATTCCTACGGTCGGCGCATGCACCTGCGCCGCGCACGCTCATCGACATCGTGCGGGCCTCAGCCGAGGCCAACCCGGAAGCACCTGCCATCGACGACGGCGACACCACACTGTCGTACTCGGAGTTGCTCGACGAGATCGAGCTCGGTGCGCGCTGGCTCGGTGATGCCGGCGTCGGCGCAGGTGACCGCGTCGGAATCAGGATGCCGTCAGGTTCGCGTTCGCTGTACGTGGCGATCCTGTCGATCCTCGCGGCGGGCGCCGCCTACGTTCCCGTCGACGCCGACGATCCGGAAGAGCGCGCCGAGTTGGTGTTCGGCGAGGCGCAGGTAGCGGCAATCATCACCGGCGACGGAATCCAGCCGGGGACGGCGCCGAAGCGGCTCGAACATCCACCGGTTCGCGAACCCGAACCCGAGGACGACGCCTGGATCATCTTCACCTCAGGATCCACCGGCACCCCCAAAGGCGTCGCGGTCACTCACCTCAATGCCGCGGCGTTCGTCGACGCCGAGGCGCGCATGTTCCTCCAGGACGAGCCCATCGGGCCTGGTGACCGCGTCCTCGCGGGGCTGTCCGTGGCATTCGACGCGTCCTGCGAGGAGATGTGGCTCGCGTGGCGTCACGGCGCCTGCCTCGTCCCGGCGCCTCGTTCACTGGTTCGCAGCGGCATGGACCTCGGCCCGTGGCTGGTCTCGCGTGACGTCAGCATCGTCTCCACTGTGCCGACGCTTGCGTCTCTGTGGCCGGCCGAGGCCCTCGAAGCCGTTCGACTGCTGATCTTCGGCGGCGAAGCCTGCCCACCCGAACTGGCCGAACGCCTGGCCGTCGAGGGCCGCGAGGTCTGGAACACTTACGGCCCCACCGAGGCAACCGTCGTCGCCTGCGGCGCACTGATGGACGGCAAGAGCCCCGTCAGCATCGGCCTCCCCCTCGACGGCTGGGACCTCGCCGTCGTGGACGCCCAGAGCAATCCCGTCGCGGTCGGTGAGGTGGGCGAGCTGGTGATCGGCGGCGTCGGCCTCGCCCGCTACCTCGATCCCGCGAAGGACGCCGAGAAGTACGCGTCGATGCCCTCGCTCGGGTGGGAACGCGCCTACCGAAGCGGCGACCTGGTCCGGCTCGAGACCACCGGCCTGATGTTCCAGGGCCGCGCGGACGATCAGGTCAAGCTCGGCGGCAGGCGCATCGAACTCGGTGAGGTCGACAACGCCTTGCAGAACCTGCCGGGCGTGAGCGGCGCTGCCGCAGCCGTGAAGAAGACTGCAGCCGGCAATCAACTCCTCGTCGGATACATCGCCAGCACGGATCCCGACTTCGATCTCAAGGCCGCTCATGCACTGCTCAGCGAGCAGCTACCAGCAGCCCTCGTGCCGCGTCTGGCGTTGATGGACGAACTTCCGACGCGTACGTCAGGCAAGGTCGACCGCAATGCGCTGCCGTGGCCGTTGCCCGGCGCCGGTGAAGATGCCGGGGCCGCGTTGGGCCTCGACGGCACCGCTGCCTGGGTTGCCGGCCTGTGGGGATCGATCCTGGGAGCCCAGATCACCGGACTCGACGACGACTTCTTCGAAGTGGGCGGCGGATCCCTCTCTGCTGCTCAGTTGGTGACCGCCCTGCGCGAGCGGTTCCCAGAAGTGACCGTCGCACAACTCTACGACCATCCGCGGTTGGGATCGCTCGCCGAATATCTCGACGAATTGGCACCCACCGAAACTGTGGAGCCGCGCATCGTCGCTCCGACACCCTTGAAAACTCAGCTGGCGCAGATCGCCGTCACCGTTCCGCTCACGACGCTCACCGGACTGCAGTGGGTGACGTGGCTGGCGATCGCGAACAACGTCCTCGGCTGGTTCGTCGACGTCAGCTGGGCGCCCACGGTCTCGTGGTGGTGGATCCTGTTGGCATTCATCGTGTTCATCACGCCGATCGGGCGCATGACCATCGCTGTCGTCGGAGCGCGCCTGCTCCTGCGCAAGCTGGAACCGGGCACGTATCCCCGAGGCGGTAGTGAACACCTGCGTCTGTGGATAGCGCTGCGACTCACCGAAGCCAGTGGCGCAGCCAACCTTTCGGGCGCACCGTGGATGCTCTACTACGCCCGCGCCCTCGGCGCCGACATCGGCAGCGGCGTCGATCTCCACACCCTTCCTCCCATCACCGGCATGCTCGAACTCGGTGACGGCTGCTCCGTCGAACCCGAAGTCGACCTCTCCGGCCACTGGATCGACGGCGACGTCATTCACATCGGCGAGATCAAGATCGGTGACGGCGCCTCCGTCGGTTCACGCTCGACGCTTCTGCCCGGCGCGCGTATCGGTCGCGACGCCGTCGTCGAACCCGGATCTGCGGTGTTCGGCCGAGTGAAGGCAAACCAGCAGTGGGCCGGCTCCCCCGCCACCAAGGTCGGGAAAGCGAATCATCCTTGGCCTGCCGAACATCCGAAGCGTGCACCCGGCTGGGTGCCGGTATACGGCGTCACCTCGGTCTTCCTGGCCGGTATGCCGATCTTCGCGCTGATGGCCGGGATCGCATTGATCGGTTGGTGGATTCGCGACACCGACACGCTCGCGAGCGCAGTGCTCCAATCGCTGATCATGCTTCCCGTCGCGACCATCCTGAGTTTGCTCGTCTTCGCAGTCGTCACCCTTGTGGCCGTTCGTCTTCTCTCGATCGGGCTGACCCCCGGTTACCACCCTGTCCGCAGCCGCATCGGCTGGCAGGTGTGGGCGACCGAACGCCTGCTCGACTCGGCCAGAACCTTCCTCTTCCCGCTCTACGCGAGCCTGCTGACGCCGGGATGGCTCCGCCTTCTCGGCGCCAAGATCGGCAAGAACGTCGAAGCATCCACCGTGCTCCTCCTTCCCAAGTTCACGACGGTCGCCGACGGTGCATTCCTCGCTGACGACACCATGGTTGCGAGCTACGGCCTCGGCGGCGGCTGGATGCACATCGAACAGGCGAAGATCGGCAAGCGCGCGTTCCTCGGCAACTCCGGTATGACCGCCCCCGGTCGACGCGTCCCCAAGAACGGTCTGGTGGCGGTTCTGTCGGCTACCCCGTCCAAGGCCAAGTCCGGATCATCGTGGCTGGGTAGTCCACCGGTACGTCTGAGAAGGGCTGCCGGAGACACCGACGCCGCCCGCACGTTCAATCCGCCCATGCGCCTCAAGATCGCCCGCGGAGTGGTCGAAACCTGCCGACTGATCCCCGTCATGGTCACGTTCGGCATCGGTCTCGGTGTTCTGTTTGCACTCGAAGCACTGGTCGGCGCAGTCGGATTCTGGTTCGCGGCTCTGCTGAGCGGCGTAATTCTGCTCGTCGCCGGAGCAGTGGCGGGCGCGATCACCATCGCCGCCAAGTGGATCGTCGTCGGACGCATCGCCAAGGTCGAGCATCCGCTGTGGAGTTCGTTCGTCTGGCGAAACGAGGTAGCCGACGCCTTCGTCGAGACCGTCGCGGCGCCGTGGTTCGCTCGCGCGGCGACTGGTACGGCCGTACTGAACATCTTCTTGCGTGGACTCGGGGCCAAGATCGGTAAGGGCGTTTGGTGTGAGTCGTACTGGCTACCCGAGGCAGATCTTGTGACTTTGGGCGACGGAGCGACAGTGGAACGGGGGTGCGTCGTGCAAACTCATCTCTTCCATGATCGGATCATGTCCATGGACACCGTCACTTTGGGAGCAGGAGCAACGCTGGGACCGCACTGTGTCGCGCTACCCGCAGCCGGCATCCGCGCGGGAGCGACGGTAGGGCCTGCATCTCTGGTGATGCGAGGTGACACCGTTCCGCCCTCCACCCGCTGGCAGGGCAACCCGATTGCACCGTGGGTGGCGTCGTGAAGCCGAACCGAATGCTCGAGGAGCCGATCGATCCGTACCTGCCGCTCAACGGCAACCGCGGGTACCGCGTGTCCCGGTACGAACTGGAACTGACGTACAAGGTCTTCAGCAACCGTCTCGCCGGCAAAGCTGTCATCACCGCTGTCACCACCGAGAGCCGATCCAAGTTCAGCTTCGACCTCGCGCAGAACCTGCAGGTGTCCAAGGTGTCCGTCAACGGTGCCCGCGGCACCAAGTACGCGCACTTGAACAACAAGCTGATCCTCACGCCGTCTACCAAGATCCCCGCGGGCGGTGCCCTGTCGGTCACCATCGCGTACAGCGGCAACCCCGAGCCGATCAAGAGCCTGTGGGGCGAAGTCGGCTGGGAGGAACTCGACGAAGGAACTTTGGTCGCAAGTCAGCCCAACGGCGCGGCGTCCTGGTTCCCGTGCGACGACCATCCGATTTCCAAAGCGTCGTACCGCATCTCGATCACCACCGATTCCCCGTTCTATGCCCTCGCCAACGGCAAGCTGATCCGCAAGCAGACCCGTGCGAGTCAGACGACGTGGGTCTACGAGCAGACCGAACCGATGGCAACCTACCTGGCAACCATTCAGATCGGTCAGTACGAGCACCGACAAGTGAGCGCCGGGCCGGTACCGGTCTTCGCCGTTCACCCACCTCGGCTGCGAGCAGCGTTCGACGTCGACTTCGGGCGCCAACCCCAGATGTTGGAGGTCTTCGGAAAGCTGTTCGGACCGTATCCCTTTACCGACTACACCGCTGTGGTCACCGACGACGAACTCGAAATCCCCATCGAAGCGCAGGGACTCTCGATCTTCGGAGCCAACCACTGCACAGGCAGGCGCGGTTCCGAACGTCTTGTCGCACACGAGCTTGCCCATCAATGGTTCGGCAACAGCCTCACTCTCGGGCAGTGGTGCGACATCTGGCTGCACGAAGGCTTTGCCTGTTACGCGGAGTGGATCTGGTCCGAGAATTCCGGTGGCCCGTCCTCGAACCAACTCGCGACAAACGCCTATCAAGGGCTCGGGCGTAAATCTCAGGACTTGATCGTCGCCAATCCCGGTCCTGCCCTGATGTTCGACGATCGAATCTACAAGCGGGGCGCATTGACTCTGCACGCCCTGCGCGGCGTTCTCGGAGACGAGAAGTTCTTCGAACTGATCCGTCAGTGGACCACGAAGCATCGACACAGCACGGTCAGTACCGAGCAATTCACCGATCTCGCTTCACGTTTCACCGACACTCCATTGCGCCCACTGTGGGATGCATGGCTGAATCAGCGCTCCCTGCCCCGTCTCTGACGCTCTCTCACCGCGATATCACCACGCCGAAACATTCCGAATGCGCCGATTATCTTTGTCTTACCTTTACTATAGAGGTGGGCCGAGGGACGACCCCGACAACACAATTCTCAGGGCACGCTTCCTCGACAGGTAGATCGGGGGATCGATGTTCGTTGTATTCACAATATGTTTCGTGATCGGGGTCGTGGCCCTGGTCGGAGCCTTTGCCGTCGGCGAGGTTGCAGATCTGGGCGGCGGCCACGCAGACGGGCTGCCATTTCTGAGCCTGACAACCTTGGCCACAGCACTTTTCGGCTTCGGCGCCGGCGGCGTAGCTGCCACTCTCGCGGACGCTCCGACATTGGTAGCGGCGATTGCAGCACTCGCACTCGCCGCCGTTCTCGTTGTCGTCACGCGCGGCCTACTTCTCCCCTATCTCCTTGAACAACAAGATAATTCGCACATCGGACGAGCTTCGTACTCCGGGCTGTTGGGCACCGTCACCCTCACCATTGCAGCCGAAGGTTGGGGAGAAGTCTCGTTCGTCGACGCCGAAGGCAATCGCGTGCAGGCCAAGGCCGTCAGTGCACAGCCGATGGCGCTCACCACCGGCACCACCGTCTACATCGCCGATGTAGACGATCAATACCTTCACGTCGTCACGGTTGACGACGCGATCTAAGGACTCGATACATGCTGCCAATCATCATCATTGCGGTTGTAGTCGCAGTAATCATCTTCATCGTTCTCCCCGCGATCTACGTGAAGAACTACGTCAAGGTCCCGCCGAACGAAGTGGCGGTTTTCACCGGACGAGGCAAGCCGAAAGTCGTCCGCGGCGGAGCCCGGTTCAAGATTCCGGGAATCGAACGCGTCGACATCATGTCGCTCGAGCCGTTCAACGTCAGCATCAATCTCAAGAATGCGCTCTCCAACGACGGTGTTCCGGTCAACGTCGAGGCAGTCGGCCTGGTACGAATCGGTTCCGCCGACGAAGCGGTTCAGACAGCGGTGCAACGATTCCTGACCTCCGACCTGGACGAACTCCAGCAGCAGATCAACGAAATCCTCGCCGGCAGCCTGCGCGGAATCACCGCGACCATGACGGTCGAGGATCTGAACTCCAACCGCGATTCGCTCGCACGCAGCGTGGTCGAGGAGGCAGGCGGCGACCTCGCACGCATCGGCATGGAAGTCGATGTCATCAAGATCGCGGGAATCTCCGACTTCAACGGCTACCTCGAATCGCTCGGTCAGCGCCGCATCGCCGAGGTCAAACGTGATGCCGCGATCGGAACTGCTGAAGCAGAGCGTGATTCGCAGATCCAGTCGGCAAAGGCGCGACAGGCAGGCTCCGTCGCACAGGCCGAGGCCGACACTGCGATCGCGAGTGCAAATCAGAAGCGCGACGTCGAACTCGCTCGCCTTCGAGCACAGACCGAAGCCGAGAACGCCGAAGCCGACCAGGCCGGACCACTCGCGCAGGCAACGGCCGAGAAGGCCGTCGGCATCGCACGTGAGCAGGCCGAGGCGGCCCGCGTCGAAGCTCGCACCGAGGTCGAGCGTCGTCGCGCCCAGCAATCGGAAGCGGCATTGCAGGCAGATGTCATTGCACCGGCCGAGGCCGAACGCCAAGCCTCCATCGCACGCGCAGAGGGTGAGCGACAGGCCGCGATCCTCCGCGCCCAGGCACAGGCCGAGTCAGCAAGGCAGGCCGGCGGGGCTCAGGCCGATGCACGAAAGCTCGTCGCCGACGCTGTTCGCTCCGAGCAGCAGGCTGATGCCGACGGCCTTCGAGCACGTCTGGAAGCCGAAGCTGACGGCCGCAAGGTAGCGGCCGACGCCGTTCGCGCCGAACAGCAGGCCGAAGCGGATGGTTTGCGCGCCAAGCTCGAAGCCGAGGCTGCCGGTAAGCGTCAGATCGCCGAGGCGCTCAATTCCTACACCCCGCAGGCCGCGCAGTTGCTCACTCTGCCTGACGTTCTGGCAGCACTGGTCGACGCCACCGCAGCAGCAGCGAAGCCGGTCGGCGACATCGATCGGATCTCCATCGTCGGCGGAAGCGACGGGGCGCAGGGTTCGATCGGCTCGATCCTGGGCATCAGTCCCCAGGTGATTGCCGGTGTCATCGAAACTCTCGAAAGCTCAGGCGTCGATATCACCGGTTTGCTCAACGGCCTGAACAAGACCGCATCGGTTCCGGCTGGTTCGGTACACAATTCGGTCCACAATTCGGAAAACGGTTCCGCAACCGTAGACGCGTGATTTCGCCCCGGTCCGCCGACTCTCGCAGGAGTCGGCGGGCCGGCTTCACGCGCTCGGAAGATGTGAACGCGACTTGAAGAGAATCAGAATCAAGCAGGCAGCGGCGGCGGCTGATCCGAACAGCAGAGTCACCGTGTAGCTCAGTGCCGGAATGCTTTCCGACAGCATCGCCAGCAACGCAGGCACCGCGAACCCGATGTAGGTGATCGAGTAGAACACCGCGGTCAATCCTGCCAGATCGTCCGGCCCCGCGATTCGCTGGATCTCCAGCAACCCGGACACCAGTGCCATGCCGTACCCGCAACCGAGGATCGCTGCAGCCACGATCGCGATCGCCACGGTCAGCGTCGACGCAACCAGAGCAGCACCGGCCATACCGACCACCAGAAACACCAGAGCCACAACGGCGCCACGAGCACTGCGGTCGGTGTCGATCTTGCGCCCCAACGACTGAATCGCGAATCCGCATGTCAGCGCGACCATGCACAGCAGAGCCGAAAAGGCCACGGGCGCATCGCCACTGTGCCCGGTCATGAGCGCCGGAATAACTGCATACGCGACACTGGCGGCACCGAACACCCACGGCGCCAACGGAACGACGACGTAGAGGAATCTGCGGTGACCTGCCAAGGGGATCTTGAGGTCGTCGATCAACCTGCGACGGTCGGATTTCGCCTGTGCCGGTCGTGTTTCGGGCGCACGCCACAGCGCCATGGCGGCGAGGACGGTGATCGCGATGTGCAGCACGTACGCCAACACACTCGGCATGGGCGCCCACTGCGCCGAGATTCCCGCAGCACCCGCTCCCAAGGCGAAGCCCGCGGTCAGACTCATCGCTGCTCGCCGAGCACCTGCGCCTTCCGACGCCGTCGGGTCCCAAGGTTGCGTGGACAACTCCTTGACCCAGGAGCCGCCGACGGCCATACCGATCCCCAAGGCGATGCCACAGAGGATTCTTCCCAGGATGAGAGCAGCGGCGGAGTCCGCCCCGAAAGCGAGCAGCGTCGAACCGGCGATCGCGATGATCGGCGCGGGGAGCATGATCGGGCGTCGACCCAATCGATCGGACAGCGGGCCGCCGAGCAGCAGGGCCGGCACAATTCCGACGACGTAGGCGAAGAGGAAGAAATCGACCATCACCGGCGAATAGCCGTGGTCGAGTCGGTACATCACCAGCAGTGGGGTGAATTCGTTTCCGCCCCAGGCAGCGGCGAACATACTGGCGGCAACGGTCAGCCACAGCCACTTTCCGCCGGAGAGGCGTTCACCCTCGAGACGAGTTTCGGCCGCGGTCCCAGCGCCGATCGTTTGGGTGCTCATCACAGAGTTCCTTCGAAGCCGAGGCCGTGGACCTGGCGCATGTGTGTGAGGACGGCAGTGTTGTATCCGTCGGCATCGCCTGTGTCGACGAGGTCGGTAAGCGCGGTGTGATCGGCAAGGATGCGCGAGAGTTGGCCAGGGTCGCGTGAGATCGACCGGGCTGTCATCCGTCGTTGCCTGTCGCGCAGACTCGCGTAGAACGAGTCGAGCAAAGGGTTCCCACCGGCGGCAACGATCATCTTGTGGAAGTCTGCATCGATTGCGCTGAACGCGGCCACGTCCCCGCGATCAGCAATCTCACGTTGCTCGATCAGATTCGCGCGCAACGCTGCGACAAGCGCTTCCCGTGCGTGCGGTCGGACCGACACCACTCGAACGCTCTGAGTCTCGACGAGCTGTCTGGCACTGACTACGTGTTCCGCTTCCCCATCCGCGACCGGGACGATCAGCGCCCCCTTCTTCGGATAGAGGCGCATCCAACCTTCCGATTCGAGACGCAGAAACGCCTCACGCACCGGCGTTCGGCTCACATTGGTCCGTGCAGCGATGTCACCCTCACTGATCAGCTCCCCGCCGGCGAGCTCGCCGGAAAGGATCAGCTCCTTGACTTCGCGGAAGACGGTTTCGGAAGCGGAATACAACATAGACACAAGATGTATTTATACTCCACGCTGGCGCAACGCAGACATCCGGGTCACCGATCCGAACATCTCGGTCCGATGCGGCATCGATCCAGTTAGCATTGCAAGGTGCCAGACAGAAGAGGAATCAGTTCGCGATGAATGGCGCACGCTCCAGCCTTCGAAGACTGATGCACTCATGACATCGCAGATGAAGTCGATGAGGACGCTGACCCGCGAGTGGTTGATTCTTCCCGATCAATACGACCGCTTCACTCGCTATCTCCGCGACAACGGCCTCACGACCGCCACCCGGCTATTACTTGGCATCATTGTCATCGGACTGGGAGTGTGCGCACTACTGAACAGATTCAGCCCTGCCGGTCCGACAAGCACGATTGCGCTGTTCTTCAATACTGTTGTCGTGATCTCGTGCTTCGTAGTCGGAGTCTCATGGTGGGTCTTCGGCCCCACAAAGCGTCGCTCGTTCGGTTTCGTGGTCTTCTGCGACATCGCGGTCACGATCTCCGTCGTTGGAGATTCCTCCCAGCTCGCACGATTGCTCACCTGTGTCATTTTTGCTCTGGTCGGCATCTACATCGCCTACTTCCACAACCCGAAGTTGCAGATCGCGCACATAGCTTTTTCGCTTCTTGTGATCGCGGTGGCTGCGCAGCCAATTCTGTTCGGGCCGGATCGCGATCCAGCCCTTGGTGTTTCGAAAGTACTGGTCGTCATCACCGCGTTGGTGGTCTGCGCATTCATCTCGCAGATCGTGCTGACGATGCTCAGCATGGATGCTTCCAGTTCCGACCTCGATCCTCTCACCGGCCTCTTGAACCGTCGTGGCCTCGACCGCCACGTCGAGAAGGTACTCGAGGGGTTCCAGCGTCAAGAATCTGCGGCACTACTCGTGATCGCGATCGACATCGACCGGTTCAAGACGATCAACGACGTGCACGGCCACGACGTCGGCGATCGCATCATTCTCCGGGTATCGCAGCGGTTATCCGCCTGGGCACACGCCGATGCTGTCGTCGCGCGGGTCGGTGGCGACGAATTCATCCTCGTCCAAAGACTTTCCGTGCCAGCCATCGGACCGATGCTCAACTCGATCGGACCGGCAATGCACTCGAATACCGACGAGATACCGTCGACTTCGAGCATCGGAATCGCCGTGCGTACCCACAAATTCGTCGCCGGAGAAGACCGCGCAGCAGCGTTCACGGACATGCAGAAAGTCGCCGATTCGGCGATGTACGAAAGCAAGAGACTCGGCGGCGGACGCGTTCACACGATCGTCACCACCGCCGGCAGGTAGCAGTACGCACAATTTCAGTAGTAGACCGGCCCTGGCACTCCTCCACCCGCTGCCACTGCGTCACCGGTGATCGCGATGCTTCGCGGCGATGCCAGGAAGGTCACGACGTCGGCTACTTCTTCGGCATCGATGATCCGATGTATCGAGTTCGTCGCGATACCACGCTCCACCTCTGCCTGCGAGCGGCCGGATTCTTCCGACTCGCGCGTAATCCGTGCGGTCAACCTCTCGGTCCTCGTCACGCCCGGATGGACGACGGTGACGTTGATTCCCTTGGGGCCCAGCTCGTCTGCAAGATTCTTGGTCAGTGCAGACACACTGACGTTGCGGATCGTGTGGGCGATCGAAGTTGCCTGTCTGGCACCCAAACCGCTGATGTTGATGATCCGACCCCAACCCTGATCGATCAGATACGGCGCTACAGCGCGCGCAGTTCGCAGGTACCCCAGCACTTTCACTTCGACTTCGTCTCGCACGACGTCGTCGGTGGTCGCCTCGAAATCCGTCGGCTTTCCGGCGCTGAACGGCGTCGCTGCCGAATTGACAAGAATGTCGACACCGCCGAACTCCTCTACCACTTGCCGCACCGACGCCTGAACCGCGTCGTCGTCTCGCGTATCCGTCACGACTCCGATCGCACGAATTCCGAACTCCGAAACCAAATCTCGTGCAACGCTTACGACGGTTCGCTCAGTGCGCGCGAGTATCGCGATGTCGACCCCTTCAGCGGCCAGACCTCTGGCGATTGCCAGACCGATCCCCTTGCTACCACCGGCAACGATCGCACGCTTTCCAGACAAGTGAAGATCCATACCTGCGACACTATCCAACAGGCGATCCCCGATCGCTACGAAGAGGGATCGGGGACCGTCGGAATCATTCCTGTGTCTCAGAGCATCAGATCCGCGTACAGGTAGACGTTGTCGGCGTAGTTGCCCACACCGTCCGCGAATTGCAGTTCGCCGCCGCAGGTTACGACTGCCAACTTACGAGGGCCCTCCGGGCCGGCCAGCACGCTTTCCTCCACACCATCGGCCTTCGGTCGCGTCGTCACCGCAGTCACCTTCCACGACGTGCTCTTACCCGTCGCGTCGGATGTACGGATCACTTCACCCGGCTCGATCGTGCCCAGGTCGAACAGCGCGCCGTTACCCTGGCCGGTCAGATTGACGTGTCCGGCAATCAAGGTCGTGCCGGTGGCGGAATCGAGAGATGCACCGTCGAGCCAGATTCCGACGTTCTTGACGTTCTCCGGCGGAGTGAGAACTCCTTCCGGCACGGTGGCGTCCACGATCGGCGCCTGAACACCGACCGGGTCGAGCGAAAGGGTGTTGGGAGTCATCAACGCATCCGTAGGCGTTGCCGGATTCGCGGAGTGCGACATGACAACTCCCGGACTCGGCGGGATCGCAGCATCGTCATCGGAGGATCGCAGGCCGACGAAGGCCATGGAAGCACCGGCGACCAACACCGCGATGAGAGCCAGAATGAACGCGACACGACGCCCTTTGCCTGGACTCGCGGGCTGATCGTGGTTGGGATCGTCGTATGGATTGGATGGATTGGGATCCGACTCGTACATGGTCATCGAACTGTCTCCTGCGGGATGAGGCGCCCCCGGCACCTCGTGCGAATTGACGCCCCCTGCGTCTGATCAATGTCGGCACCGATCACACGAAGCGTGATCGGTGCCGACGTCTACTACACGTGCCTGGTGTCAGGATCGCTTGCGGCGGAGAGCAACTGCTCCGGCAGCAGCCATTCCGACAAGCCCGAGGCCCGTCACTGCGACGGCGACGTTGCGGCCTGAATTCTGTTCAGCAGCACCACCGTCGATGGCAACCGGGCGGGGGCCAGTGGCCGGCTTCGGAGCCGACGGCGCCGGAGTTGCGGGAGTTGCAACCGGCTGCGACGGAACAGGTGCACCCGGAACTACAGGCACGATCGGCACAATCGGCACAATCGGCACGATGGGCACGATCGGAACAATCGGCACGATCGGAACGACCGGGGTTGCAGGCGTCGTGGTGGCCGGTGTGGTCGTTGCCGGTGTGGTCGTTGCCGGCGTGCTCGTTGCCGGTGTCGTCGTGGGTGCTGCTGCATATCCGACGCTGGCAGATGCATTCATCGAAGCCGGCCGAACGGTGTCGAACGACGCGAAGATCTGGCACTGTGCGCCTGCCGTGTTCCAGTGCAGGTTCTCGACCGAATCCGGAATGACGCTTGCAGTCACCGAGTAGTCCCCGCCGGCCGCAGCGGTGAGGCAAAGATCAACAGCAGTCGGTGCGTCGCCGCGGCCGTCGACCGTCAGTTGATTTGCAGACAACGTCGCCTTGGCGTTGTCACCACAGACGGTCAGTTCGGTGCCCGCCGAGGACTGAACAGTGATCGGCTTCCGGTACATATTCGTATTCAGGGTGAAAACGGCAGTCTCGCCGGCCTTCAGAGTCCCCGTCGCGGGTGTCTTGCGAACGAGGTCGAGCGTCTGCGTGACGTTCATGATCTCGACGATGCGAGCTCGCTCGTCGTCGCCGATGTTCCTGTCACACAGGCTTTTGAAATCGGCCATCAGCGGATTGTCGTAGTCCGAGACACACCACACAAGCGTCTGCCGCGCCGAACGTGCATCCTCGCTGCCATTTCCCGAAACGACACCGTCGAGTTTGGCGGGATTCTGCAGCAACCAACTGATGACAGCGAGATCGTCGGCTGACAGATCGGGATTGCCCGAAGACGGCACCGTCGCACCCATCTCGTCGTTGTGCTTGTCAACCGGCAAACCGTTCTCGTCGACACCGGCACACGGATCGAGATCGAAGTCCGTGCAGTACATCCATTCCGACTTCGCAATTCCGTCGACATCGCGGACACCGCAGACCGGAGCATCCACCGCGGCCGAGGTACCCCGATCGGTGGTGCCGTACATCGGCACGATGTTGCCGTCGTTGTAGTGATCCAGCCGAATGCCGGAGATGTCGAGCATCTGCTCCGAGGGCGTGTACTCGGTGCCCTCACACAACCCGGCGGTGAACGCCGGAGCGGCCGCGGTTCGCACCGGCATCGGCGCGGACACAGCTGGCGAAGCAAAAGCAACGCTACTACCGGCGACCGTTACGGCAATAGCTGCAGTTAGCGAGAGCCGGAGAACAAGCGGCCTACGCCGTGAACCAGACACAGTCATCAAAGCTTCCCTTTCAAGACATTTCGGTAGCGGGACGGTTGCCTGGATTCCCAATACCACGCCACCCAGCGCTCACTTCCGAGAGGATCAGCCGATCACTTTTGGCAATCAGCCAGTTACTGAATGGCAATGTAGTGCATGTTTCAAGAAAGATCACCCAATCGTCGAGCACCCAGGGCGCAGCTTGGACATTCGGATGACGAGTTAGCCATGAAGGTGACTGAACCTTTGTCCAACCGCACAACAATCGCGATCCCCCCAAAATCTGCTCATCCAACCGCGACGTTCCCGACATTTCGCCAACGCTAGCCAGTCGGTAACTTGGACATTCTGGGGAAACTCACAGGAAGGGGCGTTTTCAGCTCGCGCGCAAAAGAAGGGGCCCGCTATGCGGACCCCTTCGCCGGAAACTTCCGACCGAGACTGCTTTGTCGGGATTCGGGCAACTTGTAGATGACCCAGAACAATCTCCACTCACATTATGTGATTTGCCTCACATTCAAAGAATCTGTTGGTTTTGTTCACACCCTGAACCAATCTTTTGGTCCTCTTTGCGCCGATTACCCAGATCTCCGACGGCGGAACCCTGCCCTGCCGGAGAGCGGAGCACGAGCCTCGGATCAGTCTCGGACCGGAGGCGCCTTCCTCGTGGTAACCGCAATGCGATTCCACGCATTGATCGTCAAAATGACGCTGATGAGCTGAGCCAGTTCCACGTCCGAGAATTCGCCGGCAGCCTCGCTGTACACCTCGTCCGGAACGAAACCGTCGGTGAGGACTGTCACGGCCTCGGTCAAGGCGAGCGCGGCACGTTCACGATCGGAGTACATCCCTCGCGCTTCTTCCCACGCGTTCAGTAGGTAGAGCTTCTGCTCCGTCACGCCGACCTTTCGTGCGTCGCGAGTGTGCATGTCCAGGCACCATGCGCAATGATTCAGCTGCGACGCACGCGTGAGGACCAGCTCGACGAGCGTCGGCTCCAGCCCCTTGCGTGCAGCGGCATCCAACGCAATCATCGCCTTGTAGACCTCGGGCGCCAGCTTTGCGATATCCAGTCTTTGTCCTGTTGCTGTAGTCATAACTCAAACGGTAATCCCGGAAAGACCCGGAAACATGGTTCAATCCGGTGGTGAATTCGTGGGCCAATCTTGGGTTCGATCTACATATCGAGCTGCCACAGGGAATCGGGGTTCGCGCTGCACTGCTTCAGACCCTTCGCGACGCGATCGACAGTGGACTGCTGAAGCCCGGCACCAGACTCCCACCTTCCCGCACCCTCGCGCTCGACCTCGGAGTTGCCCGAAACACCGTTGCGGACTGCTATGCCGAGCTCGCCGCAGCTGGGTGGCTTGTCACACGGCCTGGTTCCGGGACCCTGGTCGCCACGCTCGCCAGCACACACACCCGCGAGGTCGAGCCATCACCGACTCGACGACGCTGGACCTACAGCCTTCTCCCTGGATCGCCCGACGCGTCGGCGTTTCCCCGCACTGCATGGATTTCGTCCGCCAGACGTGCTTTGACCACCGCGCCGACCGACGCGTTCGCGACTACTGATCCCAGAGGCCGAGTCGAACTCCGAAACGCCCTCACCACATACCTGAGCCGCACCAGAGGCGTTCGCGTCGATCCGAACTGCATTGTGATCAGTGCCAGCTCGGGTCACGGGATCTCCCTCCTTGCCCGCGCACTCGGAGGAACGATTGCGGTCGACGCTTTCTGCCTTCACCTGCACCGGCAGTTGCTCGCCGACGAAGGGCTGCTGACAGTTCCCATATCGGTTGACCAATCAGGCACTTGCACAGACGAATTGGCGTCTACTTCTGCTGAGAGTGTTCTGCTGACGCCGACCCATCAGTTCCCTCTCGGCGGTCCCCTCACACCGGCGAGGCGCGCGACCGCTCTCGAATGGGCCACGACTACGGGCGGCGTCATCATCGAGGACGACTACGACGGCGAATTCCGTTACGACAGAAAACCTGTCGGTGCACTCCAAGGAATCGCACCGCAGCACGTTGCGTACCTGGGCACTGTCAGCAAGACACTGTCGCCGGCAATTCGCATCGGATGGATGGTGTTGCCGGACAGGCTGATCGAACCTGTCCTCGCAACAAAGGGACCCTACGAACGCTGGGTAAGTTCAACGGATCAATTGACCTTGGCGGACTTCATCGAATCCGGAAGATTCGACAGCCATATTCGAAAGATGCGCACCTCGTACCGACGACGACGCGATCAACTGGTCGCGACACTTGCGCAGCAAGTACCCCAGGTCAGGGTCGAGGGGATCTCCGCGGGACTTCACGCTGTGATCCGTCTGCCCTCCGGCACCGAACAATCTGTTCTTGCAGCGGCCCGGGCGCGCGATCTCGGGCTCGAAGGGCTGTCGGTCTTCCGACATCCCGACGTGTCGTCAGTCGGCGGTGACGGCATCGTCGTCGGCTACAGCACGCCGACGCAGTCGCAGTACTCGAAGACGCTGGACGTGCTCTGCGAGGTGCTGCAGGCGGCTCTGCGATAACGCCTGCCGGCCCTGCGCATCCGCTCACCTGCCCTGCCCTGCCCTGCCCTGATGGAGTGAACGTACCGTTCCCCTCGCCCAAGAGGGTGAGCGTGTCGTTCACTCGATCCCGGACGGGGTGGTGAGCCCGCTGTGCTCGCGCCCCTTGATGGTGCGAACGGTGCGTTCGGTCGATCTGAGGCGACGACAGTGCCGTTCGCTCGAAGTCGGGGGTGCCGGCGGCGGTGCTTTCGGGTGTTGGCGGGGTGGGGTGTTTTGGGTACGAGAAAGCCCCCCCAACCAGTACTGGTTGGGGGGCTTCTCTAATGTGTGTTCGGCGGTGTCCTACTCTCCCACACCCTGTCGAGTGCAGTACCATCGGCGCTGAAGGGCTTAGCTTCCGGGTTCGGAATGGGACCGGGCGTTTCCCCTTCGCTATGACCGCCGTAACTCTATGAAACTGTCACAGTAACCTTCTTCTGATCACCTGGTTTCACCACCCGTCAACACCAGTTTCTGGTGTTGGGGGATGGAGAAAACAGGGTTTCTCATCAGTATCTGTGTGTTGTTTCAGATACCGCACAGTGGACGCGTAGCTTCTTTGTGGTAAGTCCTCGGCCTATTAGTACCAGTCACCTGCATGCATTACTGCACTTCCAGTTCTGGCCTATCAACCCGGTGGTCTGCCGGGGGCCTTACCCCCTCGAGGGGGTGAGAAACCTCATCTTGGAACAGGCTTCCCGCTTAGATGCTTTCAGCGGTTATCCCTTCCGAACGTAGCTAACCAGCGGTGCTCCTGGCGGAACAACTGGCACACCAGAGGTTCGTCCGTCCCGGTCCTCTCGTACTAGGGACAGCCTTCCTCAAGTTTCTAACGCGCGCGGCGGATAGAGACCGAACTGTCTCACGACGTTCTAAACCCAGCTCGCGTGCCGCTTTAATGGGCGAACAGCCCAACCCTTGGGACCTACTCCAGCCCCAGGATGCGACGAGCCGACATCGAGGTGCCAAACCATCCCGTCGATATGGACTCTTGGGGAAGATCAGCCTGTTATCCCCGGGGTACCTTTTATCCGTTGAGCGACACCGCTTCCACTTGCCGGTGCCGGATCACTAGTCCCGACTTTCGTCCCTGCTCGACCTGTCAGTCTCACAGTCAAGCTCCCTTGTGCACTTGCACTCGACACCTGATTGCCAACCAGGCTGAGGGAACCTTTGGGCGCCTCCGTTACATTTTGGGAGGCAACCGCCCCAGTTAAACTACCCACCAGGCACTGTCCCTGAACCAGATCATGGTCCGAGGTTAGAGGTCCAATTCGATCAGAGTGGTATTTCAACAACGACTCCACGATAACTGGCGTCACCGTTTCACAGTCTCCCACCTATCCTACACAAACCGAACCGAACACCAATACCAAGCTGTAGTGAAGGTCCCGGGGTCTTTTCGTCCTGCCGCGCGTAACGAGCATCTTTACTCGTAATGCAATTTCGCCGAGTCTACGGTTGAGACAGCTGAGAAGTCGTTACGCCATTCGTGCAGGTCGGAACTTACCCGACAAGGAATTTCGCTACCTTAGGATGGTTATAGTTACCACCGCCGTTTACTGGGGCTTAAATTCTCAGCTTCGCTCCTAAAAGGAACTAACCGGTCCTCTTAACCTTCCAGCACCGGGCAGGCGTCAGTCCGTATACATCGTCTTACGACTTCGCACGGACCTGTGTTTTTAGTAAACAGTCGCTTCTCACTGGTCTCTGCGGCCCCACCCAGCTCAGACAGTAAATGTCGTCACCAGACAGGGCCCCCCTTCTCCCGAAGTTACGGGGGCATTTTGCCGAGTTCCTTAACCATAGTTATCTCGATCGCCTTAGTATTCTCTACCTGACCACCTGTGTCGGTTTGGGGTACGGGCCGTGTGAAAGCTCGCTAGAGGCTTTTCTCGGCAGCATAGGATCACTGAATTCGCCTCAATCGGCTACGCATCACGTCTCAGGCTATGTGCGACCCGGATTTGCCTAGGTCACGCCCTACACGCTTACACCAGTATTACCACTGACTGGCTCAGCTACCTTCCTGCGTCACCCCATCGCTTGGCTACTACCAGATCAGGTCCCATGCATCCACCAACTCGAGACCCGAAGGTCTTCTCGTGGCTTCAGGATGGTTAGTATCACTGATTCACCATGGGCGCGTTCACACGGGTACGGGAATATCAACCCGTTGTCCATCGGCTACGCCTGTCGGCCTCGTCTTAGGTCCCGACTCACCCTGGGCGGATTAACCTGGCCCAGGAACCCTTGGTCATTCGGCGGACGAGTTTCTCACTCGTCTTTCGCTACTCATGCCTGCATTCTCACTCGTGTGGCCTCCACGGCTAGGTCACCCTGCCGCTTCCATGGCCACACGACGCTCCCCTACCCATCCACACACCTGCCCAACACTCCGCAGAGTGAAGGGGGGCTATTGCGTGAATGCCGCAGCTTCGGTGGTGTACTTGAGCCCCGCTACATTGTCGGCGCAGGATCACTTGACCAGTGAGCTATTACGCACTCTTTCAAGGGTGGCTGCTTCTAAGCCAACCTCCTGGTTGTCTTCGCGACCCCACATCCTTTTCCACTTAGTACACGCTTAGGGACCTTAGCTGGCGATCTGGGCTGTTTCCCTCTCGACTACGAACCTTATCGCCCGCAGTCTCACTGCCGCGCTCTCACTCACCGGCATTCGGAGTTTGGCTGATTTCGGTAAGCTTGTGGGCCCCCTAGACCATCCAGTAGCTCTACCTCCGGTGAGAAACACGCGACGCTGCACCTAAATGCATTTCGGGGAGAACCAGCTATCACGGAGTTTGATTGGCCTTTCACCCCTACCCACAACTCATCCCCTCAGTTTTCAACCTAAGTGGGTTCGGTCCTCCACGACGTCTTACCGTCGCTTCAACCTGGCCATGGGTAGATCACTCCGCTTCGGGTCTAGAGCATGCCACTACGATCGCCCTATTCGGACTCGCTTTCGCTACGGCTACCCCACACGGGTTAACCTCGCGACATGCCACTAACTCGCAGGCTCATTCTTCAAAAGGCACGCCATCACCCCCAGCAGTAAACTGCTCGAAGGCTCTGACGGATTGTAAGCGCACGGTTTCAGGTACTATTTCACTCCCCTCCCGGGGTACTTTTCACCTTTCCCTCACGGTACTAGTCCGCTATCGGTCACCAGGGAGTATTCAGGCTTATCGGGTGGTCCCGACAGATTCACACCAGATTTCACG
>NZ_CP014941.1:572500-587500 GCF_002079265.1 Rhodococcus sp. BH4 | reverse complement strand
AAACCCCAAGAGGCGGTTGATCATTCGCGGATGTGAAGTACCAAAAAAATTTTGGCACTGACATTCATCGACACACTGTTGAGTTCTCAAAGAACACGCACACACCATCACCACGACCCTATGGCCGCCGCTCCGGGGCAACTTTTCCAGCCTATCCCATCGTGATCATCGGCGCAAACCGCTGAACATTCGGGGAAGAACTGGAGGTGAAGCACAACCATACATGATGGAAACTACTTCAGATTTTGGTCAGGCACTTCGTACAACCTCGTGTCACTCACCCTCGCAGGTGGGAGTCGGTGTCCGTGTCGCTCTGACTTGGAATAAGTTACGCGTCCGCCGAAGTCTTTGACAAATCCACAGGTCAGAGACTCAGAGGTATCCATTTCCCCAGCAAGATTGCCCGTTTAAGTCGATTTTCACGAATTCGGACATCATGTGACGCCGGACACCGTGCCCGGATCGGCACGCAGCGGGAACTCACACCACTTGGACTCGGATACCTGCATCCTCGAACAACGCGACTTGCTTTGCGTCTACTGCAGCATCGGTAACCAGCACGGCCCCCGGCGGTATCGGCGCCCACGCATGGAAAGGACGTTCACCGAGCTTGGCGGAGTGGGCGAGGATGTAGACCTCGCCGGCACGTTCGATCATCATTTCCTTGAGCCGGGTCTGATCGAGCTCAGCTTCACAAATACCCAGGTCAGCCGTAACTGCATCGGCACCGAGGAATGCCTTGTCAAACGACACCCGCTGCAGCGACGCTTCCGCCAGTGGCCCGACGAATCCTTGACTGAGCTGCCTCAGGGTCCCCCCGAGACATTCGACTCGAACGCCATCAGCGTCGGCTAACGCCTCGAGCGCCGTAAGCCCTGCAGCGATCACCGTCAAATTCGTCACGTGACGTAAGAACTCTCCCATCGCTCCGACGGTGGTACCTGCATCAAGAAGTACGGTTTCCCCGGGCCGAACCTGCTCAGCAGCCCATTCGGCGATGCCCCGTTTGGCGTCGAATCCCTCCATTGCGCGTTGACGCAAGGAGGATTCCGGATGAGGGTTGAGAGCAATCGCCCCGCCGTACGTTCGGGCAATTACTCCCTGGGCAGTCAACTGACTCAGGTCGCGACGGATCGTAGATGCAGTCACCCCGAATTGGGCAGACAGATCCTCGACACTGGCCAGACCGCTGGTGCGAGCGAGCCTCGCAATCTCCGACCGCCTCGCCTCCGACTCCCGGATGGCCATCGCTCCTCCCCCTACAAACCGTGGTTCTTACTTGGAAACGAATGTGCTGGTTGCCAATTCGGCCGCCTGCCGCAGCGCTTCGACCATACTACCGGCCTCGGCGATGCCCTTACCTGCAATATCGAAAGCGGTTCCGTGATCGACGGAGGTACGGATGACAGGTAACCCGACGGTGATGTTGACGCCGGCCTCGATCCCGAGAACCTTGACCGGGCCGTGCCCCTGATCGTGGTACATCGCAACGATCAAGTCGTAGTCCCCACGTCCAGCGAGGAAGAATGCCGTGTCCGCCGGCAGTGGGCCGTGGACGTCGATTCCTTCTGCCTTCAAGAGTTCGACGGCGGGAATGATCTTCTGCTCTTCCTCTCCGTACCCGAAAAGCCCGTTCTCCCCCGCATGCGGGTTGATCCCGCACACGCCGATTTTCGGAGATGGATTGCCCGTGCGCACCAAAGCTTCGTGACCTCGACGAATGGTCCTCTCGACCAGGCCGGGCTCGATCCTGGCAACTGCATCGAGCAGTCCGATGTGAGTGGTCACGTGAATCACCTTGAGCTTGGGGGTCGACAACATCATCGACACCTCCTCGGTACCGGTCAGGTGCGCAAGCAATTCCGTGTGTCCGGGATAGATGTGTCCTGCCGCATGCAGCGCTTCCTTGTTCAGCGGCGCCGTGCAGATCGACTGGACTTCACCGCGTACGGCGAGTTCGCTTGCGACGCGGATATATTGATAGGCCGCATCCCCCGCGACTGCCGACAGTTCACCCCAGGCGAGATCCTCGGGTAGCAAGTCCAGGTCGATGACGTTGATCCGTCCATCGATGAATTCAGCATCCTTGATCTCCTCGATCGCGACCACGTCGACGTCGATTCCGAGCACCGTGGCAGCCAATCGCAAACGCTTCGCGTCGCCGACAACAACAGGGCGGCAACGCTTTCTCGTTTCGGCGTCGAGGAGTGCGGGGACGATCACTTCCGGTCCGACGCCGGCGCCGTCGCCCATCGTGACAGCAATCAGCGGCAGTGGAGTGGATTCGATTGACATGGGATTGACCTCGTTGTCTGAAGGAGTAACTGAAGGTGGACTGTCCGGAGCGGCGACCGGGGTGGGGTGCGCGAGAAACTTCGTTATGGAGAAAAGACTGTGTGCATTCCCGAAACTGCCTGGCCGCGTGACGATGTACCGTCCGGTGCGATCGACGGAAAGTACGGCGCCGTGTTCGATTTCGTAAATCGGTGACAGCGTGTCGATCCGCAGGCGGTCGAGAACGCTGCGCGCGGTTTCGCCACCGGTAAGTACCAGGTCGATCGGGTACTCGTCGTGGGAGAATCCTGCATCGACGGCAGCGATCAGATCGGCGAGAGCCGAAACGAGGTGGACGGATTCTGCAGGCACGACAGGTCCACTTACCGAAACCACGACGTTTCCGCGATCCAGTGCGTTCAGAATCGGAAGCGGATCGACCGAATGCGCCAGCAGCTCAGCACTGTTCACTTCGATATGATGCGCCCCTGAATCCCGAAGCAATGCCACTTGGTCCCCGGCAGACGCATCCGCCGTCCCCACGACGACCAAGGTAAATCGAGAATCACGAAGAGATGGGCACGCGACGGGTGACTGCACGGTTCTTCGTCGTGCCACTGCCATCGCGAGCGCCGAGGTTCCTACCAATCGAGAACCCCGAACCTCCTGTGCTGCAGCCACAATCAGTTCCAGATCACTCTCGGTCTCGACGTCGCAGATCGCCACCGACCCGGCTTCTGAGATCGACGCAAGAACCTGGATCAAACGACCGGAGCGAATGTCATCCAGCGATACGCCAGAAGTGATTGCCGACGGGCCGAGCGCCTCTGCAATCGACCGAGGAGTCGGCTTCGACTCCGCGCGCCACAGGTCGGTGGAGTGCAACGCAACCCCATCGACCAACACCACGCCGTCTTGCACCGTGCGCCCTTGTCTGGGCAGTCCGGCGGCGACGATGACCGGGGATCCGTCGCGGGAGAGTTCTCCAACCTCCGCTGCTATGTTGCCCCTGAGCAGGGAATCGATCTTCTTGACGATCTCGGAGCCGTCAGACGATTGCAGAACTGATCTCACGTCCCGAGAGGCTCTGGCGGGGTCGGATCGCCGTGAGTGCAGATCGAAAACCGTCACTCCTGATCCGTCGGGCGCATCTGGGCCGAGCCGAAGCGATATGCCCGAACTGCGGAGCAGAAATCCTGCGGCCGACTCCGCTGCTCCGGAAAGATCATCAGCGATGATTACCAGTGGTTTCATCGAATTCCTCGACCCCCTTTCGGTCTGAATCGAGTTTGCACAGCATCGCAACCGATGCGCGAAGTACGCAATCGAAGTTACGGGACTTGCGCGAAGTGCGCAACAGTGCCATTGTGAGCTGAGTTACAAGCGAGAGCCCGACGCGATTGTTCACCAACAGTCCGCTCGGAGCGTCGCCCCCACGCTGCCCCGTCAGGATCGAAAGGTCACCGATGACCAATACTCGTTTGCGAACACCACAGCTCTCCCGGCGATCCTTTCTGCAGTTCACCGGGCTGATCGGTGGCGCAACGCTTCTGGGCACGACTGCCGCGTGCGCCGGCCCTACCGGGAAACCGACACAGGACACCCTGGTGCTCGGGCTCAACCGCTCGCTCGTCAGCCTCGACAACAAACTCAATCAATTCGACGCAGCAGTCACGGCTCAACGTGGCGTCAGACAAGGTCTCACCCGGATCGGCGACAATCTGACACCGCAACTCGTTCTCGCTGACAGGTTCGAATCGACCGGCCCGACCGAGTGGACGGTTCGACTCCGCGAGGGCATCCGTTACTCCGACGGCACACCTGTGCTGATCGACGACGTCACGACGGCAATGCAGATGTACCAGCAGGTCAGCGGATCGTTTGTCGCACCGCAGTTCCCCGAGTGGCCGACGGTCGTCCCCATCGACGATCGCACCTTCATCCTTCGGACGAATTCCCCGGTGCCGGTTCTGGACTCGCTCATGTCCAACATCTTGATCACCCCGGCCGCTGCCAACGAACCCAACGAACTGCAGAGCGGAATCGGGTCGGGACCGTTCGTCGTCAGCGAATCGAACCGGGGCACCGGCGATTACACACTTGTCGCCAATGACAACTACTGGGGCCCGGCCCCCGGCGTTCGTCGTGTTCAGGTCCGCTTCATTCCCGAAGAGGCCGGCCGCGTCGTCGCGCTTCGGAGCGGCGAGGTCGACGTCATCGACTCGATCAGTCCCGATTCCGCCGAACAACTCGCCGATCTGCCTGGTGTCCAGGTGGACACAGTACCGAGCACACGCATCAACCAACTGTTCTTCAACTTCCGCAAGCCCGCCGATCACCCACTGTCCAATCCGCGTGTCCGAGAAGCTCTCACGTATGCCATCGACGGTGAGTCACTCGCTCGGGACGTGCTGATCGGTTCCGCAGTCCCGGCCACCGGCCCCGCACCGTCGACCTTGGACGGAGCCGTGAAAACCGGTACTTACCAATATGATCCACGGAAAGCGCGGCAAATGCTCGAGGCCGAAGGTGCCGACGACCTCGAACTCACCTTCATCTGGGAAACCGGAGAGTTCACCAACGACGTCTCGGTGATGGAATCGGTACTCGAAATGATGAAGGCCGTGGGAGTACGCGTCAAACTCCAGCAGTTCGAACCGGGCGGTGACATCTCGTCCTGGCGCCAGGGCAAGACCGGCGACTGGGATGTGCTGGGCAACGGCTACGGCAACCAGACCGGACTTGCACTGACCACGTTGCAGGGGATGTACGCCGGCACAGCGGAGAAGGAAGCAACTCGCGACACCTATCACGGGTACGTCTTCCCCGAAATCACCGCGAAGATCCAAGCCGCATCCAGTGAACCAGACCCGACCAAGCGCGCCGCTCTACTCGACGCCGCACAACAAGACATCTGGAACACCTGGCCTTGCCTGTGGAGCTTCGTACCCAACGCACTCCTTGCGAAACGCACTCGTGTACAAAATGTTTCACTGACCCCAATCAACTCCTACGACCTCGGCGCCGTCCGATTGGAGGCCTGAGGCGATGACTCTCACCGCTCCGAAACCGCAAACCGCTCTCGGAATCTCTCCGCGTCGACGCACAAGGATCAACCCGACCGTCAAATACGTGCTCAAACGTCTGGCACAGAGTGCCTTGACGATCTTCCTCACGCTCACAACAGTGTTCGTCCTGATCCGAATGGCACCCGGCGATCCTGCCTACGCCTTGGCCGGACCGCTGGCCAGCACCGAGGATCTCGCACAGATCCGTGCTGACATGGGCTTGGACAAGTCGGTGTTCTCCCAATACCTGATCTACCTGTGGGACCTCGTCCACCTGAATCTCGGCACGTCGTACTCGTTCCAGGCGCCGGCCATGGACGTTGTCCTCGGCCGTCTCCCGTACACCATCACCCTTGCCGTCAGCTCCATTCTGTTGACCGCCGTGCTCTCGATTCCGCTGGGCGTGTGGATGGCCCGTCGCGCGGACACCAGACGTGAACTCGGTGCGAACGTCGTAGCCGTCGGCGGGCAGTCCATGCCGGAGTTCTGGAGCGGCCTGATGCTGGTGACGATCTTCGCGGTCTTGATCCCAGTACTCCCGGCAGCCGGTTTCACCACATGGCCGTCGTTGATCCTGCCTACCGTCACCATCGCCATCCTTCAGATCGCGTTGATCTCCCGGATGGTTCGACGCGAAATGGTCTCGGCCTTCGCTTCTCCGTACATCACGGTCGCACGCTCTCGCGGAGTATCGGAACGCGAACTCACCTGGCGATATGCGATGCGTAATTCGGCGATTCCGATCGTCACCGCGCTGGGCACCAGATTCGCCGGAATGCTGAACGGCGTCGTGGTGGTCGAGGTCGTGTTCGCCTGGCCTGGTGTCGGCTCGCTGGTGGTCCGCGCACTCGAGACTCGCGACTACCCGCTCATCCAGGCCACCGTGCTTGTCACCGCGGTTCTCGCCGTGCTCGTGCAACTGGCAGTGGACCTCCTCTACCCCCTCCTGGATCCACGCGTGCGACTCGGAAAGGGCGCCAACTGATGACTACCGTCTTGGAACCTCCAACAACTCCACGCGCCAGCGCGGTCACCGAGGCAGACTTCGCACGCGCCGGAGCCACGCGCCGTAAGCGAGACAGCCGAGTCAAGATCTGGGCCGGCTCGATCTGCGCGCTCCTGGTGATTCTTCCTGTTGCATTGGCCGGGCTGCTCCCCCTTGCAGATCCGAACCAGACCAACCTGAGCAGTCGACGGCTACCGCCCCTCACCGACGGCCATCTGTTCGGCACCGATCAGTTGGGACGAGATCTGCTCTCACGGATCCTGCACGGCGGCCAGGTGTCTCTGACGATCGGTATTCTCGCCGTGATCGTCTCCGGCGTCATCGGCATCGTCGCCGGATCCGCCGCGGGGTACTTCGGTGATTGGGTCGACACCGTGATCTCCCGCCTACTCGAAGCACAGCTTTCTCTGCCTCTGCTGATGATGCTGCTTCTCGTTGTTGCGCTGTTCGGCCCGTCCATTCCCGTCATCACGTTTGTCATCGCGATCGCACAGTGGCCCGAAGTCGCACGGTTGACTCGCTCATTGGTACTCGTCGAACGCGAAAAGCCTTACGTAGCTGCAGCTCGAGTCCTCGGACTTACCCGCATGGCCATCCTGCTTCGTCACGTCATTCCCAACATCGTCAAGCAGGCATCGCTCGTCGTCCTGCTGCTGCTCGCGCAGGCCGTACTGCTGGAAAGTTCGTTGAGCTACCTCGGCGCCGGACCGCAACGTCCATTCGCTACCTGGGGACGAATCATCGCCGACGGCCAGGACTACATCACCACGTCATGGTGGATCGTCACGTTGACCGGTCTGATGATCGTGCTGCTGGTCGTCGGAGTGAACCTACTCGGCGATGGTCTGCGCGATCGTCCTGCAGGTTCGAAACGACTGGGCGCAAGCCTGTTCGGGCGTGGCAGCGCCCAGAAAGCGAAGGCGTGAGACATGGGAAATCTACTACGGGTCGACGATCTCCAGATCGAACTTGTCACGGCGAACGGCGTCATCCGAGCCGTCGACGGCGTGTCCTTCTGCATCGACGCCGGTGAAACCGTCACCATCATCGGTGAATCCGGCTCCGGAAAGTCGACGACAGCCATGGGGATTCTCGGACTGCTTCCGGACGATCTTGCGGTTCTTTCCGGGAAAGCCGTGTTCAAGGGTCAGGACATTCTCGGAAACACGAAGATCCTGAACGATATTCGCGGAAAACACATCGCGCTCATCCCCCAGGACCCGATGACGGCTCTGAGTCCCGTCCACACCATCGGCAGCCAACTTCGAGAAGCAGTGCGCCACAGCGGTGTGACCGCGAAGAAGCAACAAATCGAGCGGGCAGTGCAACTGCTCGAGCAGGTACGCATTCCGTATCCGGATCAGCAACTCGACAAGTACCCGCATCAACTGTCGGGTGGAATGTTGCAGCGCGTCCTGATCGCCGGCGCTCTTGCTGCCGGCCCCGAACTGATCGTGGCCGACGAACCCACCAGCGCACTGGACGTAACCGTTCAGGCCGGGATTCTGGATCTTCTGCTCGAGTTGCAGGAGCGCACCGGCATCGGAATGCTGGTCATCACTCACGATCTCGGAGTTGCGCGGTTGGTCTCCGATCGCATCTACGTGATGAAGGACGGACGTTTTGTCGAGACCGGTAGTGCCGACGTTCTCGTCGACTCACCGCAAAGCGCCTACACACAAAAGCTTCTCGACGCCATACCTCAACTGGGGCCTTGGGACGGCGACCCCGCCCGTTCAACACAGATCGGAGCCTCGGCATGACCCGCCACGAAACGCCACTTCTCGCCGTCGAAGATCTCGTGGTCGAGTATCCGGTTCCCGACGGAGTTTTCCGAGCCGTGGATGCTGTGAGCTTCTCGGTGGAAAAGGGCAAGACCTTGGCCATCGTCGGCGAATCCGGATGTGGCAAGTCGACCATCGCTCGATCGATCGTCCGACTCCTCACACCGACCAGTGGACGCATTCTCGTCGACGGCAATGACATCGCGCAGATGTCGGAGAAGTCGCTGCGCCCCTACCGCTCTCGCGTTCAAATGGTGTTCCAAGATCCGTACGGATCGCTCGACCCTCATCTGACTGCCGAGGACATCATCGGAGAACCACTGCGCCTCAAAGGTGTTCGGAGCAAGTCTGAACGCGCAAAGACAGCAGCAGAACTCGTCGATCGCGTTGGCTTGCCCAGCTCGGCACTACACCGGCGTCCGGCGGAGTTCTCAGGAGGCCAACGTCAGCGCATCGGAATTGCTCGTGCACTTGCCAGCGGACCCGAGATCCTGGTCTGCGACGAAGCGACCAGCGCTCTCGACGTGTCGGTGCAAGCGCAGGTACTCGAGCTCCTACGTGAAATTCAGGCCGATACCGGTCTGACGTACGTTTTCATCTCACACAACTTGGGCGTCGTCCGAGAAATCAGCGAGACCCTAGTCGTGATGTCGAAAGGAACCATCGTCGAATCCGGTTCCACAGACACAGTTCTCGCCAGTCCGCGCGAGCCGTACACCCGCGCACTACGAGGCGCTGCTCTCGATCCCACCACCATGGTCGGCATCAAACCACGCCACGTGGTGGCAGCCCTGTCCAAGAACTTGCTAGCCAAGCAGACCGAATCACGAGGAGTTGCCTGATGACCGCCCCACTCGAGCTTCCGAAACTGGTGCTCGGCACCATGACATTCGGAGACACGGTCGACATATCGGGCGCCGGATCGATGCTCGACGCAGCACTAGGCGCCGGTATCTCTCACATCGACACGGCCAACGGCTATGCGGGCGGCGAGTCCGAGCGCATGCTGGCAAAGCTGCTCCACGGCCGACGCGATTCCGTCACTCTGGCCACCAAAGCGGGAATGCCGCATCCCGATGCCGGCGACAACAGCCCACTCTCGACAGAGGGGCTCCGAGCAAGCGTCGAAGGAAGCCTGCGCAGACTCGACACGGACTACGTCGACCTGTTCTATCTCCATCAGCCGGACCGAACCGTCACGCTGACCGAAACTCTCACCACCGTCGCGGAACTGGTTGCCGAGGGCAAGATCCGCACACTCGGCGTATCCAACTTCGCAGCGTGGCAAATCAGTGAAATCAACTACACCGCAGACACAGTCGGAGCTCCCCGACCGATCGTCGCACAGCAGCTCTACAACTTGCTCGCGCGTCGCATCGAAGAAGAATACGCAGAATTCGCGGACGTGACCGGACTGACCACCATGGTCTACAACCCACTCGGTGGGGGTCTGCTCACGGGGCGCCACACCTTCGACGAAAGTCCCGCCGACGGCCGATTCGGCGACTCACGTCTTGCGTCGATGTACAAGGAGCGATACTGGAACACACAGATATTCGACGCGATCGCTCAACTGACTGCAATCGCAGAGCAGTCGGGCATCTCCCTGACCGAGCTTGCGTTGCGCTGGCTGGTCAGCAAGCCCGTCGCCGGATCGCTGCTCCTCGGAGGATCCAAAGTAACGCACCTCGAATCCAATATCGCGGCCATCGGGCGAGGTCCACTCGACGCCTCGACCATCGAAGAGTGTGATCTCGTCGGTGCCGCCCTACGAGGCCCCATGCCCAACTACAACCGCTGAAACACCCGACCTTCATCAGGAAGAGTTCTTCACTATGTCAGCACAGGAATTCGCCGCACGCATCCGAGGACGCGAACGCATACTCGGATATTGGTCCGTCATCGACAGCCCGATCTCGACCGAATGGATCGCGCACGTCGGCTGGGACTACATTGCCCTCGACATGCAGCACGGCCTGATCGGCTATTCGGGGATGGTCGCCGGGCTCACCGCCATCGACTCGTCACCGTCCACCGTCGGGATGGTGCGCGTCGAGGCAAACAATCCGACGCCCATCGGCCGTGCACTCGACGCGGGCGCTGTGGGCGTCATCGTTCCGCTGATCAACAACGCCGAAGAGGCAGCGGCCGCCGTGGCAGCCGCCAAGTATCCGCCTTTCGGCATCCGCTCCTACGGACCCATGCGCTCGCAACTCCGTATCGGCCCCGTTCCCGCCGACGCGAACCGCGACACCGTTGTATTTGCGATGATCGAGACCCCACAGGGTCTGGCGAACGTCGAAGAGATCTGCGCAGTGCCCGGATTGGACGGCGTGTACGTCGGGCCGTCCGACCTACGAATCGCCGTCGGAGGTAAGCACTCCAACGATCCGGACGTCGCCGAGGAATTCGAATCAGCGCTCACCAGGGTGCGCGAAGCTGCCGCCGTCAGCGGAGTCGCTGCGGGAATCCACACACCTTCCGGTCAGGTTGCGGCACAACGGCTCGGGGAGGGCTACACGTTCGCGACCGTGGCCTCGGACCTGACACATCTGGCGAACATCTCGGCTCAGCATTTGGATGCCGCCAAGTCCTGATCCGGGTACAAAAATGGCGATGCTCCCGCACTTGGTACGGGAGCATCGCCATTCTCGAACAAACTATCTCTGAATCGCCTTGATCTCGAGGAACTCTTCGAGCCCGAACGTGCCGGCCTCGCGCCCGACGCCCGACTGCTTGTACCCACCGAACGGAGCATTCGTGTTGAAGGCGCCGCCGTTCACCTCGACCTGCCCGGCACGCAGTTGCCGTGCGACGCGATCCGCGCGATCGGGGTCACCTGACCAAACGCCACCGGCCAGTCCGTACTCGGTGCCGTTAGCGATCCGCACTGCGTCGGCCTCGTCTTTGTAGCCCATGATCGAGAGGACCGGTCCGAAGATCTCCTCGCGCGCAATGGTCATGTCTTCGGTCACGTTCGCGAACACCGTCGGACCGACGAAATATCCACTGGCCAGACCGGTTTCGCGACCGTCGACAACCGCGGTGGCACCTTCCGACACACCCTTCTCGATGTATCCGCGAACGCGTCCCAGCTGATTCGCGTTCACCAGAGGACCAAGCACCGAAGTCGGCTGAGTCGGATCACCTACCGGGAAATGAGCGGCGACCGCAGCAGCAATTGCCGCTGCCTCATCCACCTTCTCCGCGGGAACCAACATACGCGTCAGCGCCGAACAGGTCTGGCCCGAGTTGATGAAGCACTTTGCGACGCCGTCCGTGACAGCCTTTTCGAGATCGGCGTCGTCGAGAATGACGTTCGCCGACTTGCCACCCAGCTCCAGCGAGACCTTCTTGATGGTGTCCGCGGCAACGATGGCCACTCGCTTGCCTGCCCGAGTCGACCCGGTGAAGGAGACCATGTCGACTTCCGGGTGGCCGGCGATGGCTTCACCCACTACCGGGCCGTAGCCACTTACCAGGTTGAATACACCTGCAGGCAAACCAATTTCGTCGAAGATGTCAGCGAGAGCGTACGTGATGAGTGGCGCAACCTCGGTGGGCTTGAGAACCACGGTGCAGCCCGCCGCGAGCGCACCGCCAACCTTCAAGACAACTTGGTGGAGCGGGAAGTTCCAGGGAGTGATAGCGCCGACAACACCCGCAGGTTCGCGAACAATCAGCGAATTCCCGACCTCGTGAGCGTCGAAATCATAAGTGCGAGCCAATTCGGCAAATGCATTCAAATTCGCGAGCGGCATTCCGATTTGCACGGGCTTCGCGAATCCGATCGGCATGCCCATATCCTGCGAAACCAGCGCCGCAAGATCATCGGTACGTTCGGCAATAATCGCCGCGGCTTTGGAAAGATATTCGGCTCGCTCGCCGCCGGATAGTGCAGACCAAGCGGGGAAAGCCTTTCGTGCTGCCTTCGCGGCCGCATCGACATCTTCGACAGTGCCTTCGGCGACAGTTCCTATCAGCTCTTCGGTAGCCGGATTGAGAACGTCGATCCGACCGCTGCCAGTGGATTCGATCCAGGCGCCATCAACATAGATTTTGGTGCGGTCGAGAATATCGGTCATCGAAGCCTCCGTAGTCATCACGCGTGCACAGGTGAGGTGGGCCCGATCACACGGGGCACCTCTTCCGAGCCTAGCCACGCTCGACGGGTTCCGTGGCAGGTTGGTGTCGAGATTGACCTTCGACTGACGAGACCTGTGGTGCGCGCACGCTTCTCAGTGATGGTGTGAACGTACCGTTCCCCTCGTTGAGGAGGGTGAGCGTGTCGTTCACTCGATCCCGGACGGGGTGGTGAGTCGGCTGTGCTCCCGCCCCCTGATGGTGTGAACGGTGCGTTGGGTCGATCTGAGGCGACGAAAGTACCGTTCGCTCGAAGTCGGGGGTGCTTTCGGGGGGTGTTTTGGGTACGAGAAAGCCCCCCAACCATGACTGGTTGGGGGGCTTCTCAAGTTGTGTTCGGCGGTGTCCTACTCTCCCACACCCTGTCGAGTGCAGTACCATCGGCGCTGAAGGGCTTAGCTTCCGGGTTCGGAATGGGACCGGGCGTTTCCCCTTCGCTATGACCGCCGTAACTCTATGAAACTGTCACAGTAACCTTCTTCTGATCACCTGGTTTCACCACCCGTCAACACCAGTTTCTGGTGTTGGGGGATGGAGAAAACAGGGTTTCTCATCAGTATCTGTGTGTTGTTTCAGATACCGCACAGTGGACGCGTAGCTTCTTTGTGGTAAGTCCTCGGCCTATTAGTACCAGTCACCTGCATGCATTACTGCACTTCCAGTTCTGGCCTATCAACCCGGTGGTCTGCCGGGGGCCTTACCCCCTCGAGGGGGTGAGAAACCTCATCTTGGAACAGGCTTCCCGCTTAGATGCTTTCAGCGGTTATCCCTTCCGAACGTAGCTAACCAGCGGTGCTCCTGGCGGAACAACTGGCACACCAGAGGTTCGTCCGTCCCGGTCCTCTCGTACTAGGGACAGCCTTCCTCAAGTTTCTAACGCGCGCGGCGGATAGAGACCGAACTGTCTCACGACGTTCTAAACCCAGCTCGCGTGCCGCTTTAATGGGCGAACAGCCCAACCCTTGGGACCTACTCCAGCCCCAGGATGCGACGAGCCGACATCGAGGTGCCAAACCATCCCGTCGATATGGACTCTTGGGGAAGATCAGCCTGTTATCCCCGGGGTACCTTTTATCCGTTGAGCGACACCGCTTCCACTTGCCGGTGCCGGATCACTAGTCCCGACTTTCGTCCCTGCTCGACCTGTCAGTCTCACAGTCAAGCTCCCTTGTGCACTTGCACTCGACACCTGATTGCCAACCAGGCTGAGGGAACCTTTGGGCGCCTCCGTTACATTTTGGGAGGCAACCGCCCCAGTTAAACTACCCACCAGGCACTGTCCCTGAACCAGATCATGGTCCGAGGTTAGAGGTCCAATTCGATCAGAGTGGTATTTCAACAACGACTCCACGATAACTGGCGTCACCGTTTCACAGTCTCCCACCTATCCTACACAAACCGAACCGAACACCAATACCAAGCTGTAGTGAAGGTCCCGGGGTCTTTTCGTCCTGCCGCGCGTAACGAGCATCTTTACTCGTAATGCAATTTCGCCGAGTCTACGGTTGAGACAGCTGAGAAGTCGTTACGCCATTCGTGCAGGTCGGAACTTACCCGACAAGGAATTTCGCTACCTTAGGATGGTTATAGTTACCACCGCCGTTTACTGGGGCTTAAATTCTCAGCTTCGCTCCGAAGAACTAACCGGTCCTCTTAACCTTCCAGCACCGGGCAGGCGTCAGTCCGTATACATCGTCTTACGACTTCGCACGGACCTGTGTTTTTAGTAAACAGTCGCTTCTCACTGGTCTCTGCGGCCCCACCCAGCTCAGACAGTAAATGTCGTCACCAGACAGGGCCCCCCTTCTCCCGAAGTTACGGGGGCATTTTGCCGAGTTCCTTAACCATAGTTATCTCGATCGCCTTAGTATTCTCTACCTGACCACCTGTGTCGGTTTGGGGTACGGGCCGTGTGAAAGCTCGCTAGAGGCTTTTCTCGGCAGCATAGGATCACTGAATTCGCCTCAATCGGCTACGCATCACGTCTCAGGCTATGTGCGACCCGGATTTGCCTAGGTCACGCCCTACACGCTTACACCAGTATTACCACTGACTGGCTCAGCTACCTTCCTGCGTCACCCCATCGCTTGGCTACTACCAGATCAGGTCCCATGCATCCACCAACTCGAGACCCGAAGGTCTTCTCGTGGCTTCAGGATGGTTAGTATCACTGATTCACCATGGGCGCGTTCACACGGGTACGGGAATATCAACCCGTTGTCCATCGGCTACGCCTGTCGGCCTCGTCTTAGGTCCCGACTCACCCTGGGCGGATTAACCTGGCCCAGGAACCCTTGGTCATTCGGCGGACGAGTTTCTCACTCGTCTTTCGCTACTCATGCCTGCATTCTCACTCGTGTGGCCTCCACGGCTAGGTCACCCTGCCGCTTCCATGGCCACACGACGCTCCCCTACCCATCCACACACCTGCCCAACACTCCGCAGAGTGAAGGGGGGCTATTGCGTGAATGCCGCAGCTTCGGTGGTGTACTTGAGCCCCGCTACATTGTCGGCGCAGGATCACTTGACCAGTGAGCTATTACGCACTCTTTCAAGGGTGGCTGCTTCTAAGCCAACCTCCTGGTTGTCTTCGCGACCCCACATCCTTTTCCACTTAGTACACGCTTAGGGACCTTAGCTGGCGATCTGGGCTGTTTCCCTCTCGACTACGAACCTTATCGCCCGCAGTCTCACTGCCGCGCTCTCACTCACCGGCATTCGGAGT
>NZ_CP014941.1:0-567500 GCF_002079265.1 Rhodococcus sp. BH4 | reverse complement strand
GGAAAGCGGCTCCGATGGAGGCAACCATCGCATCGAGCGCCCACTGCAACTTGACGTTGAAGTCGACGGCCTCGCGGCATTCGAGCACCGCTTCGATGCATTTGAGCAACCCCTCCGGGGACGTTCGTGCAGCCAACTCGGCGGCCTGCCGAGCCATGTCGGGATGGGTCGCCGTCGACGTCGACCCCAGCGAATAGGAAAGCGCGTCCCGGTACATGCCGGCCAGGTCGATCAGCGTCCGGTCGAGAAGATCGCGGCGGGCCCGGGTGTCGCGCGATTTCTGACGCGCTTCGAGGTCCTTGATCAGACCAGCCGATCCGCGCAGAGTCCCGGCTGTTCCCTTGCCGGTTCCACCACCACCCAAGGAAACCTTGAGCTCCTCGAGCTCCTGTTCCTTGAGTTCGGCGTAGAACGCCTTGGTGTCAGCCTCGATCGACTTCACCAAGTTCTCTGCGGCCTTGTACGCCGTCGAAGCCCCGATCGCGTCGGCGGCCAGCCGAAGCGAACGCTGACGCTCGTCGCGCGCGCTCTCGTCGGTGGCGAGACGCCGAGCCCGGCCGACATGTCCGCCGCTGATCGATGCGGCGATTCTCGCCCGTTCCGGATCCAGCCCGTCGCGGTCGATCAGTACCTGGGCGATCGATTCGACGGACGGCGTCACCAACGGCATGTGCCTACACCGCGATCGGAGGGTGACAGACATGTCTTCCGGATCGGTCGTCGGCGCGCAGAGCAGGATGACCGTGCGGTCCGGCGGCTCCTCGACAACCTTCAGGAGGGCGTTGGCTGCGCCTTCGGTCAAACGATCGGCATCCTCGACCACGATCACCTGCCACCGCCCCGTCGTCGGTCGACGCGAAGCGATGTTGACTATCTCGCGCATGCCTTTGACGCTGATGCTCAGGCCGTCGGGGATGATCCGTCGTACGTCACCGTGGGTTCCACCCATCGTCGTCGTACACGCATGACACTCACCGCACCCTGGTTCACCGTCGGAGGTGCATTGCAGGGCAGCGGCGAAGCAGAGAGCAGCCACCGAACGACCAGAGCCGGGTGGCCCGGTGAAGAGCCACGCGTGGGTCATCTCCGAGCCGCTGGAATCTCCACGAGCCGACAGTGCAGCATCACGCAGGCTCTGCTCGACGTCGTGCTGACCCACCAGCCGACCGAACACACCTCGTTCGGCCACTTCAGTACTCATGCAAAAACCCTAACCGTCGGCACCGACGAAGCCTTACGAGTCCTTCTTCGCCGGAGCCTTCTTGGCAGCGGCCTTCTTTGCCGGGGCCTTCTTTGCGGCTGTTTTCTTGGCAGCGGCCTTCTTTGCCGGAGCCTTCTTGGCTGCTGCCTTCTTCTTGACCGGGCCGCGCGCACGACGATCAGCCAGCAACTCCGACGCCCGAGCATCGGAAATGGATTCGACGTCGTCGTCCTTACGAAGGCTGGCGTTGGTCTCGCCGTCGGTGACGTACGGACCGAAACGGCCGTCCTTGATCACCATCGGCTTCTCGCTGACCGGATCGACGCCCAACTCACGCAGCGGAGGCGTTGCCGACGCCTGACGCCCACGACGCTTCGGCTCGGCGTAGATCTTGAGGGCCTCGTCGAGCGTGACGGTGAACATCTGCTCTTCGTTGGCGAGCGAGCGTGAGTCCGTGCCCTTCTTCAGGTACGGACCGTAACGGCCGTTCTGCGCGGTGATCTCTTCCTTCGATTCGGGGTCGACACCCACGACGCGCGGAAGCGACAGCAGACGCAGCGCATCTTCCAAGGTGATCGTCGCCAAATCCATGGACTTGAGCAGCGATCCCGTCCGCGGCTTGGGGCCTGCGACCTTCTTGGCAGCCTTCTTCGCGGGTGCCTTCTTGGCTGCGGCCTTCTTCACCGCAGTCTTGGTGCTGCCCGAGCTGATTTCTTCCGGCTCGGGAGCGGTGACGGGAACGATGTCCGGTTCCGGCTCGGCCGGCGGTTCGGGCAGGATCTCGGTCACGTAGGGACCGAAGCGGCCTTCCTTCGCGACGATCTCGTGGCCCGTCAGCGGGTCGACGCCCAGCTTGCGGCCCTCTTGAGGCGTCGAGAACAACTTCTCGGCGTACTCGGGAGTGAGCTCGTCCGGTGGCAGGTCATCGGGAAGATTTGCCCGCTGCGAGATCAAATCGCCTTCGGGATCGTCCGGGTTCTGAACCATGCGCTCGAGATACGGGCCGAACCGGCCGACGCGCACATGAACCTCGCGGCCCTCGGCGTCGTCGAAGAGACGGATGGAGTTGACCTCGCGAGCGTCGATCTCCTCGAGATTGACACCGACCATCTTCTTCAGCCCGCCCTCGCGGGCGACCGAACCTTCTGCGCCTGTCTCGCCGCCGAAGTAGAAGCTGCTCAGCCAGTTGCCACGCTGCTCACGGCCGCCGGCGATCGCGTCGAGATCGTCTTCCATTCCTGCCGTGAAATCGAAGTCGACCAGCCGGCCGAAATGCACCTCGAGCAGCCCGATGACGGCAAACGCCACCCAGGACGGAACCAGCGCGCTGCCACGCTTGTAGACGTATCCGCGATCGAGAATGGTCTTGATGATCGACGAATAGGTCGAAGGACGGCCGATGCCGAGTTCTTCGAGCGTCTTGATCAGGCTGGCTTCTGTGTAGCGAGCGGGCGGGTTGGTGCTGTGTCCGTCCGGATCGAGCTTGGTGGCCGTGACTTCCTGACCCTTGACCAGCACCGGAAGCCTGGATTCGGCGTCGTCGGACTGACCGCCGGCCTCTTCGTCGACGCTCTCGACGTAAGCCTTGAGGAAGCCGGCGAACACGATGGTGCGACCCGAAGCGGAGAACGTGCAGTCCTCGCCGGTGCCTGCCGTGCCGGAGATGCGAAGCGTCAACGTCGTACCGCGGGCGTCGGCCATCTGCGAAGCGACGGTCCGCTGCCAGATCAGTTCGTACAGCTTGAACTCGTCGGAATCGAGCTTGGAGTGCAGCTGACCCGGGGTCTGGAACACGTCGCCGGCGGGGCGGATCGCCTCGTGGGCTTCCTGCGCGTTCTTGACCTTGCGGGTGTACTGACGCGGCGTCGGATGCACGTATTCCGGACCGTACAACTCGGTGGCCTGCGCACGAGCGGCAGCGATCGCCGACTCCGAGAGAGTCGTCGAGTCGGTACGCATGTAGGTGATGTAGCCGTTTTCGTACAGACGCTGCGCGATACGCATGGCGCGCTCGGACGTGAAACGAAGTTTGCGTCCGGCTTCCTGCTGGAGCGTCGACGTCATGAACGGCGGGTAAGGCTTGCGCGTGTACGGCTTGTCCTCGGCGGAGGAAACAGTGAGGTCGACGCCCTGCAACGCCTCCGCGAGACGACGCGCGTATGCCTCGTCGAGCACGGTGACCGCGCTGCCCTTGAGCTTTCCGTCAGCTCCGAAATCGCGACCGGAGGCGACACGCGAACCGTCGACGGAGACCAGGCGCGCACCGAAACTACGCGGGCTCGCCTCTGCACCGGCGTCGAGCGTCGCGGAAATATCCCAGTACGACGCCGACTTGAACGCCATCCGCTCGCGTTCACGCTGGACGATGACGCGAGTGGCCACCGACTGGACGCGGCCGGCCGAGAGCTTCGGCATGACCTTCTTCCAGAGAACCGGGCTGACCTCGTAACCGTAGAGACGGTCGAGGATGCGGCGGGTTTCCTGAGCATCGACGAGGTCGGTGTCGAGTTCGCGGGTGTCTTCGGCGGCAGCACGGATTGCCGGCTCGGTGATCTCGTGGAAGACCATTCGACGAACCGGAATCTTGGGCTTGAGAGTCTCGAGGAGATGCCAGGCGATTGCCTCGCCCTCGCGGTCGGGGTCAGTTGCGAGGAAGAGCTCGTCGGCGTCCTTCAACAGAGACTTGAGTTCGGCGACCTTGCCCTTCTTTTCCGGGCTCACGACATAGAGCGGCTCGAAGTCGTGATCGACGTTGACGCCGAGACGGGCCCACGACTCGCCCTTGTACTTGGCCGGAACGTCTGCTGCGCCTCGTGGCAGGTCGCGAATGTGACCGACCGATGCCTCTACGACGTAGTCCTTACCGAGGTAGGGAGCGATTTTGCGCGCCTTGGTCGGTGACTCGACGATCACGAGGCGACGAGGGTTACCGGACGCTCCCTGACCGCTGCCGTTGTCCGCTTTAGCCACCTGCTGCCCGAGCCTTCCTTTGGACGTTCACTGCCGTCGGCAGTTCTTCAGAACTAGACGTGTGGAGCAAGTTATACCCCGTGTCTCTCTTTACAGAGTGACATACCCGCAAGACATTCGTGCAGATCAGTACAGTATGGGCTCCGTCGGACACGCGACATCAGCACCGGCGGACACGCGGCATCAGCTCTGTCAGACGTGCGGCCAGGCGACCGAGGTGTCGACGTGTTTCGGCGCCTCACCGAGGTATTCGACGAGCTTTGTCAGTCTCTTCTTTCCCGACACACGGAGCCCCGGACCCGGTGTCCGGTTACCCAGTTGAGTCGGCGCGATACCAACCCTCATCAAGGCCTGAGCCAGCGGTGCGTGTGTCTCTTTCGCATGGGGGTCGAGGCCGAACACGAATCGTTCACCGCCTTCTTCGAGGCGGCCGGCGGCGACGGCCCACACCCGGAGTTGGCGAGAATTAGGAACCCACCCGACCGGCACGGCCTTCACTGCTCCCTTGGTCCATTGCACGGACAGCGGAAGGAGTGCGGGCGTCGACTGAGTTCGGACGAGTGGGCTGCCTTCTTCGCTACGCGTCACCTCGGCCCCGAGTCCGCACTGCGCGATCAACTCGGCAACGGCCTGTGCTCTCCAGTCCCGATCCACGACGATCGAGATCCGCGCGCGATCCTCCGAGGTCACGACCTGCCCCGGTCCGGCCAGCATTCCGGCAAGGTCCGTCACGGCAGGTGGAATCGACTCGGCAGAGAAAAAGGACAGTTGGCTCACAGAGTGAAACGTAAGCCACGAAGGTATCGACGGCATAGACGACCGGCCGTGGCCGAACAGCTGCGTGCATTCACCTCGGACAGGGAAAGTACTAACTCAGCCCGAAAAGATTTGTCCCCCACCGCACGGATGCGATGGGGGACAAATACTGTCCGAACTATTCGCTCAGCAAGTGAGCGGAAAAATCAGACCGCGCGAACGCCGGTAGCCTGGGGACCCTTGGTGCCCTGGCCGACCTCGAACTCCACACGCTGGTTCTCCTCGAGGGTACGGAAGCCGTTGCCCTGAATTTCGGAGTAGTGAACGAAGACGTCTGCGGAACCGTCTTCGGGAGCGATGAAGCCGAAGCCCTTTTCAGCGTTGAACCACTTCACAGTGCCCTGTGCCATGCTTTTCCTTCTCTTTCTAACACCGGATTCGGTGAACAGCCCTTACAGTCCACCGGGCCGGTTCCGACCGCTGTACGTCTTTATTTCCCCCTCAGGAAAGGCAGAGCACCGCGCCCGCAACAACGATCCTGCGAGCGTGCACTTTCTCAAGCCTACGAACACAGAAGCTGCGACCGATTGTCAGTCAACCATGTTCTCCGCGTGCACAACAGTCGAAAAGGGAACTAAAAACGTTAAAAGTTCGCTACGAGAAAAACAGCCCACGATCGTGGTTTCCCGCGCGCGCGCCGAGCACCCGGTTCCACCAAGACCGCCGACCGTTGCGTATCATCAAAACTGCAGGTAGCGACAGTTTCCGATTGCCGCCACACCCCAACGCCGAGCCCGGAGAGTCACGTGAACGCACCTTCCCCGATCCCCGCCCCGGGAGGGAAGCCTGGCGAGACCTACGGGCAGATGCTGCTCGATCGGGTCGTCGCCGGGGTCAGTGGAAGCGAAAACCCACTGATGTTCACCGCGCAGTTACCTGCTCGCGTAGCCGAGTTCACCGAATGGCCGGAGTGGGTGCACCCCAGCGTCGTACGTGCGCTCGCCGAGCACAGCGTGCGGTCCCCGTGGATCCACCAGAGTGAGGCCGCCGACCTCGCTTACGCCGGAAAACACGTGGTCGTGGCCACCGGTACGGCGTCGGGTAAGTCACTGGCGTACCAACTCCCGGTGCTGACGGCCATGGCGACCGATCCGCTCGCAACAGCCCTGTACCTCTCCCCCACCAAAGCGCTGGGCTCCGATCAACTGCGAGCAGTGCTGTCCCTCACCGACTTCGACGTCGAACTTCGCAGCACGAACGCCAGTGCGTACGACGGCGACACCTCTCAGGAACTCCGCACTTGGGCACGTGAGAACTCACGCTGGCTCTTCACCAACCCCGACATGATCCACATTTCGCTGCTTCGTACCCATCAGCGATGGGCGCACTTCTTCCGCAACCTGAAATACGTGATCATCGACGAATGCCACTCCTACAGGGGAGTCTTCGGATCCAACGTCGCGCTCGTGATCCGGCGACTACGCAGAATTGCAGCCCGTTACGGCGCCGAACCTACCTTCATCCTGGCGAGTGCGACCACAGCAGATCCCGGCGCAGCGGCATCGCGGCTCATCGGCGCACACTGCACCGAGGTCACGAAAGACGGATCGCCGCACGGCCCACGCACCGTCGCGCTGTGGGAGCCGCCGCTACTCGAGGCATTGACCGGCGAAAACGGTAGCCCGGTACGACGTCCCGCGGGCGCGGAAGCCGCGCGGATCATGGCCGACCTCATGATCGAAGGCGCCCGCACTCTCACCTTCGTCCGCTCCCGCCGCGGCGCCGAACTGACCGCGATGGCCACCAAACGTCTACTCGCCGAGGTGGACCCGGACCTCGCCGAGCGAGTCGCGTCGTATCGCGCCGGATATCTGGCCGAGGACCGACGCGAACTGGAAGCTGCACTCGCCGACGGCACACTGCTGGGCGCAGCCACCACCAACGCACTGGAGCTCGGCGTCGACATCGCAGGCCTCGACGCCGTTGTCGTGGCAGGCTTCCCGGGCACCGTCGCCTCGTTCTGGCAGCAAGCGGGTCGCTCCGGGCGACGCGGCGAGGGTTCACTCGTCGTGTTGATCGCCCGCGACGATCCACTCGACACCTACCTCGTTCACCATCCGTCAGCGGTACTCGACAAACCCGTCGAGGCGACGGTGACAGATCCCGGAAATCCGTACGTCCTGGGACCACAACTTCTCTGCGCTGCAATGGAACTCCCACTTTCCGATGCCGAGGTGGACGCGTTCGGGGCTCTCGAGGTTCTGACGAGACTGTCCGAGGAAGGCAAGATCCGGCGCCGAAAGCACGGGTGGTTCGTCACCGCCGATTCGAACCCCCACGGCTCTTTGGACATTCGCGGCGGCATCGGAACTCAGGTGGCCATTGTCGACGGGGAATCCGGCCGGATGCTGGGCACTGTCGACGCGGGCCGCGCTCCGGCCACAGTTCATCCCGGCGCCGTGCACATCCATCAAGGCGAGACCTACGTCGTCGACGAACTGGACCTCGACGTCGGACTCGCATTGGTACACACCGAGAATCCGGACTGGACCACCTCGGCCCGCGAGACCACCGAAATCACGATCACCGAACAACTCGAGCACAAGAACTACGGCGACATCGCCGTCGCTCTCGTCCAGGTCGAGGTGACACATCAAGTCGTCGGATACCTACGACGGTTGACTTCGGGTGAAGTCCTCGACTCGATCGAACTCGACATGCCCGCACACACTTTGCCCACCAGGGCAGTGATGTACACGGTCACGCCGGAACTCCTCGAATCCATCGGGGTCCCGCCCGAACGGTTCCCCGGATCACTGCATGCCGCCGAACATGCCGCAATCGGCCTGCTGCCACTGGTGGCGATCTGCGACCGCGGAGACATCGGCGGAGTGTCCACCGCGATGCACGCGGACACCGGACTCCCGACCGTCTTCGTCTACGACGGTCATGCCGGCGGCGCCGGGTTCGCCGACCGAGGGCACAGCGAACTGTCCCGATGGCTCACCGCGACGCGCGACGCCATACTGTCCTGCGAGTGCGCTCACGGTTGCCCGTCCTGCGTCTATTCACCCAAGTGCGGCAACGGAAACGACCCACTCGACAAAGACGGCGCGGTCAAGGTTCTGACCGCCGTGATCGACACGATCAGCTGACCGGACCCGCACGCGCGTAAGCCTGCGCATCCCCGATCCCGAAGCCCGACAACAACACCGGTGCGCGTATCTCGACCAATACATCCCACCCCTGCACCTCGCACTCCTCGAGCACCGTACGCATCCGCTCCGCGATCACCGCGGACATCTCACACGCCGACTCGTCGCCGCCGTCCAAGGCGCCCGCACCGCCGAGAGCCGAAAGATCAGCGGCCGACTGAGCCGTGTGCCGAGCCACCACTGCGGAACCGACATGCAGCATCCCACCGGTCACCATCACGATCGCCGCCAGAACGCAGCACGCCAGAACCGTGGCAACACCTTCGTCGTCACGTAGGTTCACCCCTCCTCCACTCCCGACTCCACTGCTGCCACCGCCTCGGAAGAAATGTCGACCAACGGCAGCAACGCACTCTCGGCGCTGACAACGGCCACCGCAAAGCCGTCCACGATCTCCACCGAGATCGACGCATCTTCGGGTGCGATCCGGCGGGCCGTGGCGACCGCAGACTCACGATCACCACGTGCCACCAACCGCGCGGCCTCACGAGCGGCGTCGACACACCGAACCTGCATCGACACCGCCAGGACTCCGCCGATACACAGCACGACCACCGTGACGATCGAAGCCAGAGCAATCGCGGCCTCCACCGTCACGGCGCCGTCGTCGGCTTGCCGAATACCTCTCGTGGACAACATCACACAGCTGTCTTGAGCGCCTTGTCGATGATGCCTGTCAGCGCCGAGACAATGGAGTCGCCAGTGACAACCGTGTACAGGACGGCACCGAATGCGGCAGCCGCAATCGTGCCGATCGCATACTCCGCGGTGGACATGCCGTCGTCCTCGGCAACCAACAGCGCAAATCTGGCCGACACCGTCCTGAGCGTCTTCGAAATCATTTCTCCCCCTTCAATCGAAACCTGTGGCAGCACTTCTGCCGCAGGAGCTTTCACTCGGATCCGGCTCACAGCAGGCCGTTACCGAGCACAGTCGTGGCAAGCCCGATCACCACCGGGACGATGCCCAAGGCGATGAACGCCGGCAGGAAACACAGCCCGAGTGGACCGCTGATCAGCACTCCCGCGCGTTCGGCTGCGGCAGCAGCAAGATCCTCGGCGTCACCTCGACTGCGCTCGGCGAGTTCGGCCATGGATGAGGACAGCGACGAACCCGAACGGGCGGAACGCCGAGCCATTCTGGCGAGCGCCTCGGTATCGGGATCGAGAGCGGCTTCGCTCCACGCGGCGTCGGGATCGGCACCGAGCGCCAGAAGGTCGGCGACGCGACGAAGCGAGTCGGCCATCGGTTTCGGTGCCGTCGACGCCATCGCTGTGATCGCGGCGGAGACGGGAAGCCCCGCTCGTAGGCAGGCCCCGAGAAGGTCGAGACTTGCGGCAACTGCGAGTGGATCCGGCTTGTCCGGGACTGGAACCGAATCTTCTGTTGTTGTGTCCGCGAAGAGAATTTCTGCCGCCCTGGCCGAAGCACCGCGACGAGCGGGAATGATCGCGAACGCCAACGCCATCATCGCCACGGATGCCCAACTCACGACGTGACCTTCGCAGTTATCCGGTCGGTCCAGAGCAGACCAGCTGAGACACAAGCGGTTCCGATCACCAGGAGCACGCCGCCGAGCCCACCTCCGAACAGCACGCGCAGCGGCGAAGCACCCATCAATTGCCCGAGACCGATCCCCAACAGCGGGAGAAAGGCCAACACCGCAGCGGTCGCCCGAGCGCCCGCCAACCCGGCCTCGGTACGCTGACGAAAGCGTCTACGTCCCAACATGTCCGTCCGGACGGCGCCGAGTAGTTCCGCCAGTGCCAGCCCGTGTTGGTCGGCGACCCGCCAGACGGATCCGATGCGGGAGAACTCACGCTCGATGCACGAATCCGGTACCGCGAAGGCCGCTGCGGCAGAACCACCGAGACGCGCCCTGGCCCCAGCGGAACGGAATACGGCACTCACTTCTCCGGTACATTCCTCGCCTGCAACAGAACTGGCCGCTGCAGGATGCGCGCCGACGCTCAGCTCGGCGATCAGCACCTCCAGACCGGAGAGCAGCATCTTCTCTGAGAGATCCCGGGTTTCGGCTGCATTCGCGCGTCGGCCACGGAGGATCAGGGTCCCGGCGAGGATGACAGCCGCACACCCTGCCGGAAGACCTCCGAGGATCCACGCGGCCGAAATCGCGAGAAATGCGGCGACGAACTGCCACGGAATCTGCCGGGAGGACTTGCGGACGCTCGGGGTGTACGTGGCGAGCCGAGCACGTGAATCCCGCACCGGCGCAATCGAGACCGCCAACGCGAAGGCCAAGAGGGAAACCGTCACGTCCCGACCTCTCGATTGCGAAGCCGGAACATCCGCTCGAGCCGCTCACGACCCGAACCGCCGTCCGGCCACGCCTGCATGATTCGTACATACCCGTCCGCACCGCGGTCGATGACACCGATCTGTTCGAGACGCCTCGATCCGTCAGCCAATCTGTGCACGTGCAGGATCACTTGAACTGCCGCGGCAAGTTGACTGTGCAACGCGTGGCGATCCATACCGCCGAGCGCCGCCAACGCCTCGAGTCTGGCCGGCACCTCTTCGGGCGAATTGGCGTGAACGGTGCCGGCGCCGCCGTCGTGGCCGGTGTTCATCGCCGTGAGCAGATCAGTCACCTCTGCGCCGCGGACCTCACCGACGACGATGCGATCGGGACGCATTCGTAGTGCCTGCCGAACCAGATCGCGCACCGTCACCTCTCCGACGCCCTCGACGTTGGGAGCTCTGGCGACGAGGCGGACGACGTGCGGATGCGGCGGCGCCAGTTCGGCCGCGTCCTCGACACAGACGATTCGCTCGCGCGGGTCGACCGCGCCGAGCATGGCGGACAACAGCGTGGTCTTTCCCGCACCGGTCCCGCCGATCACCAGAAAAGCCAAGCGACAAGAAATGATGCGATTGAGGAGCTCCCGCGCGTCCGGTTCCACGGCGCCGTGGGCGGACAGCGCGTCGAGACCCTGGGTCGCGGGCCGCAACACTCGCAGTGACACGCAGGTTCCACCCTGGGCCACGGGTGCGAGTACGGCATGAAGTCGTACCCCGAAGTGCCCGTCGCCGACGCCCCGCAGGCGGCCGTCGACCCACGGTTGGGCGTCGTCGAGGCGTCGACCTGCCGACAGTGCCAACCGCTGCGCCAGTCGACGCACGGCTGCCTCGTCGGTGAACCGGACCCCCGACCTTTCGAGGCCGACCCCGCGGTCCACCCAGACCTGATCCGGCGCGGTCACCAGTACGTCGGCGACCCCGGGTTCGTGCAGTAGAGGTTCGAGCGGCCCCGCGCCTGTCAGTTCCGTCTGGAGCACCCTGACGACCTCCAACAGATCCGTGTCCGCCAGAACGCCCGAGGACTCAGCTCGCACGGCATCGGCAACGGTGGCCGCCGTCGGCTCGGCGACCGACGACGCCGTCAATCGCTCGCGAACTCGGTCGAGCAGTTCGGCCGTGACCAACGCACTCATGCCGCAGCCCTGCGCGGGCGTGCGCCGGATTCGACGGCGTCGAGTACCGCTGTTGCCGCCGCACTCAACGGACAACCGCGGGTCAATTCGAGGCCACCACGCTCGAGCATCGGCGCCAGCGATCGGTGGCCGCGCATCACGGCCGTCAGGGGCAGGCCGAGCATGTCTGCCACATCGGCGCCGCGTAGGCCTCCCGGTGCCGGCCCACGCACGACGAGACCGACGTTGGAGTTGTGTCGCACCACCCAGGCTCCGACCTTCTCGGCCGCGACGCATGCGGCCACGGTGGCCGGAACCACCACGAGCACCGAATCCGACATCTCCAACACGGCCTGACCTACCTCGCTGGGATGCCGTGGCACGTCGCAGACCACGAGCCCGCCGGAACTGCGACCTGCGTCAAGCACGGCGCGAACGGCGGTCACTGTCGGACCGTCGATCTCCCGGCGACTGCTCGCCAGAACCCTCAGAAACTTTCCCTTCGCCGGCAGTGCATCGCGCAGCGCATCCGGGGACAACCGCCCGCCCTCGACGGTCAGTGCACCCCAACGTAATCCGGGAGCAGTCTCGATACCTAACAGCACGTCGGCGCCGGAACCGAGTGCGTCGACGTCCACCAACAGCGTCGGGACGTGACGTGCCGCCGACGTCAACGCGACTGCCGCAGCAGTTGCCGAGGCTCCGCCGCCGCCACAACCACCCACCACGCTCACGACGGTGCCGTCACCACTGACGTCGACGTGGTCGGCCAGAACTGCGACCAGCGCGTTCTCTTCCTCGGGCAAGGACAGAACGCTGTCGGCTCCGATCGCGGTGGCGCTCTTCCAATCGTCGACGGTCGGTGTGCCGTCGCATACGAGGAACACTCGCGTTCGCTTGGGGGAACGAGCCAGAGCATCTCGCGCCGCCGACGCGTCCAGTACCACCGCCGAGGCCCGGTTCCACTGTTGCCGGGACACGGGATGTTCGGCCTCGTCCAGCCGGCGGTCCACCGCGGCAGCGACGCGTCGCATGCTCGCGAGGATTTTCGCGTCGTCGACGAGAACCAGAATGGGAGCCCCGGTTTCCTGAGAGCTGATCGTCGTGTTCATGACTGCAGAGCCTGAACGAGCACCGGCACCGAAAACAGTGGGCCGAACAACCCTGTGGACAACTGGGAGGTTGGGGAGAAACAGGCCTGAGACAGAGGACGACCCCCGCCAATGGGGGGAGGAGGCGGGGGCCGTCTGAGTTCAGCCCCGGGGGGTCGGGCTGAACTAGTTCGAACGAATCGAACAGCAACGATCTTACACCCGCCATCGGCGAGAAATGCAAGCCTGAGCTGCACTGAACTGCTGTTTTTCGCCGAAAGAGGACGCTTGCCGAAGAGCACACGAACCGCCTGTCGGACTATCCTCAATCCTGTGACCGACAAGCCTGCGAACGGACTGAATACCGGGCGGACAGCCGCTTTCTTCGATTTGGACAAAACGATCATCGCGAAGTCGAGCACCCTGGCGTTCAGCAAGCCATTCTTCGCACAGGGTCTGATCAATCGACGCTCGGTTCTCAAGAGCAGCTATGCGCAATTCCTGTTTCTACTGTCCGGCGCCGATCACGATCAGATGGAGCGCATGCGCGAGCATCTGACGGCGATGTGTGCGGGCTGGGACGTGGAACAGGTGAAGGCCGTCGTCGCGGAGACTCTGCACGACATCGTCGATCCACTCGTCTTCGCCGAGGCGGCCGATCTGATCGCAGATCACAAGCTGCGTGGACACGACGTCATCGTCGTGTCTGCTTCGGGTGAAGAGATCGTCGCACCGATCGCCCGCGCCCTCGGCGCCACCCATTCCGTCGCGACGTCGATGAGGGAGGAAGACGGCCACTACACCGGCGAGGTGGACTTCTACTGCTACGGCCCCGGCAAGGTCGAAGCCATGGAAAAACTCGCCGCGGAGTACGGTTACGACCTCGCCGCCAGTTACGCCTACTCCGACTCGGTGACGGATTTACCCATGCTCGAGGCTGTCGGACATCCGACCGCAGTCAACCCCGATCGAGCGTTGCGCAAGGAAGCGGCCGTAAACGGTTGGCCCATACTGACTTTCTCGAATCCGGTCTCACTTCGTGCCCGATTGTCGGCCCAGTCCACGACCACGGTGGCCACTACCGCTGCGGTGGGAATCGCAGCTCTGGTGGCCGGCGCCATGACCTTCGGGCTACTGCGCCGGAAACGCTGAAATCCAAGGCCCACAAACAAAAATTGGTACTTGCTGTGAGCCCGGACACAGGGTACAAAGGAGTTACGGAAGAACGGAAGGCCAGGAACGGCTCGGAAGAGAAGGACCGTTTCCCCAACCGAAATTCCTAGCACGGGCACTAGGGCACCCACGCGGAGCACAAGCCACTATAAGGGCAGAAGCGTTGTGGGCCTGCGAGATTCGTTCAATTTGAGCGAGGACCCCGCACAGGTTGCGGGGACGACCTCAGAAAGTGCGATCCCTCGCCGAGGCCACCCACACAACCCACCGAGCACGCTTGGTAACGAGTAGTCCGTGCTGACGGGCGGCGAAGTCGATTTATCGGCAGCGCCGCCCGTTCGTTATGTTCCGGCAGGGGCAATTTGCCGGACTATCCGGTAGCGGCGTCGGCAATCGAAGTCGCCTCTCGCGCACCGGCTTCGAGAGCACCACAGCACAGAATCACCCAGCTGCCGACGCCCGCCGGATTTCCCGAAGCGAATCCTGCCGCGCCGTCCGTGTACGCCTGCGGCCGCCGAAGCCAACTGACCTCGGGGACCCCGAGATTGTGCGGATCCAGCCCCGACGAGACCGCAACCAGACGCGAGGCCGCGCGGGCGACGATGCCGTCAGCGGTGCCGAACGGGCTCAGCGCCAAGAGTTCTCCGTGTACGACGGCCGCCAGAACAGGTGCCGGTGCACTGGTTCCGCCAGTAACGAGTTGGGCGAGAGCGTCCAACCGCTCCCCCACTCCGCGATCCGACCGTGGCCGCCCCAGTTGATCTGCGTCCTCGACGAGATCCGCCGCGGCCAACAGGTGCAGCCGGGCCAAAGCCTGAAGTGGGGCTCGCTTCCACGTCGACTCCATGAGCGGAAGGCTGTCGCCGTCGAGAGCCTGAGCCACGCGCAGAGCACCCGCGAGAATCGGATCACCGGCCATGCCCTCGGCCGGCAATTCGGTGGTGCCACCGGCCAGCGATGCAGAAGCGCGCGCAGCGCGAACCGCGGCTTCAGCGGCAGTGGTGGGCCAACCGCGACGGTTGGTCTTGTGCCGATGAACCTCACCCAGAGCATCGCGCGCATGATCGGCGGCGGCGCGTACGCCTGGAAGATCGACGAGGGGCTGCAAGGGGTCCGTCACGATCAACGACGGTACCCTTGCAGCCCCTCTGCGGACTTGCCTACCTACCTGTTGCGTCAGCTTCCCAGCTTGATGGACCCACCGGGAATCGCGTCGAGCAACTTGCGGGTGTAGTCCTGCTGCGGATTGCCGAACACGTCGTCGATCGGTGCCGATTCGACGATCGAGCCACGCGACATCACCAACACGTTGTCCGCGATCTGACGAACCACGGCCAGGTCGTGCGTGATGAAGAGATACGTCAACCCGAACTCTGCCTGCAGGTCGTTCAGCAGGGTCAAGATCTGATCCTGCACGAGCACGTCGAGAGCGGAGACCGCCTCGTCGCAAATCACGACCTCCGGTTGCAAGGCCAGTGCTCGCGCGATCGCGACGCGCTGACGCTGTCCACCGGAGAGTTCGTTCGGGAACCGACGCATGACCGACTGCGGTAGACCCACCTTGTCGAGAAGTTCGCGGACGCGAGCCTCACGCTCGGCTTTGGTCCCGACCTTGTGGGTACGCAGCGGCTCCTCGATCGTGCGGTAGATCGAGTACATCGGGTCGAGTGTGCCGTAGGGGTTCTGGAAGATCGGCTGCACTCGTCGACGGAACGCAAATGTTTCCTTCGCACCGAGTTTCGCCACGTCCTGACCGTCGAAGACCACGTTGCCTGCAGTGGGCTCGAGCAGACCGAGGACCATCTGTGCGACCGTCGACTTACCGGAACCCGATTCGCCGACGATTGCAGTCGTGGTTCCGCGGCGGACCTTGAAGGACACGTCGTTCACGGCTGTGAAGTCGGTGGTCTTGCGGAAACCCTTGCGCAGCTTGAACACCTTGGTCAGATGATCGACGACAAGAACGTCGTCGGTCACCTTGCCGAAGGACTCTGCCGCACTTTCCTCGGCCTTGACCGCTTCGGCGACCTCTTCCGCCTGTTCGCGAATCTCGGCGCGCGCCACCGACGAGCTGAGCCGCTTCGACGCCAACGACGGCGCAGCCGCGACCAGCTTCTGCGTGTACGGATGCTGCGGGCGCTTCAGAATCTCCAGTGCCGGACCGGATTCGACGATACGACCCTTGCTCATCACGATCAGATGCTCGGCGCGCTCGGCGGCCAGGCCAAGATCGTGAGTGATGAGCAGAACGGCGGTGCCGAGTTCCGTAGTCAGACCGTCGAGGTGGTCGAGGATCTGACGCTGGACGGTGACGTCGAGCGCCGACGTCGGCTCGTCCGCGATCAGGAGCTTCGGACGAGCGGACAACCCGATCGCGATGAGTGCGCGCTGACGCATACCGCCCGAGAACTCGTGCGGGTACTGGCCCAACCGGCTCTCGGCTTCGGCGAGGCCGGCCTCCTCGAGCAGTTCGGCGGCCCGAACCTTGGCTGCCTTGCCCTTGGCAATTCCGTTGGCGGCCAGTGCTTCCTCGATCTGGAAGCCCACTTTCCACACGGGATTCAGATTCGACATCGGGTCCTGCGGAACCAAACCGATCTGGCTTCCCCGGATGTGGACGAAGTCCTTCTCCGAGACCTTCGAGATGTCCTTGCCGTCGAAGATGATCTCGCCTGCCGTCACCTTGCCGGTGCCGGGAAGCAGATTGATGATCGAGTGGGCGGTGGTGGACTTACCCGAACCCGATTCGCCGACGATCGCGACCGTCTGACCCGGGTAGACGGTCAGGCTGACGCCTCGAACTGCCGGAACCGGACCGGAATTGGACTGGAAAGACACCTCGAGATCACGAATCTCGAGCAACGGAGTTTCCTCCGAGGTGAGAGTTTCCTTGGTGGTCATCGTGCTCACCGCTTCCGCGACTTGGGATCGAGGGCGTCGCGCAGAGCGTCACCCATCATGATGAATCCGAGAACGGTGATCGCCAAAGCCGTTGCCGGGTAGAACAGAATGGTCGAACCCTGACGCAGCGTCACCTGAGCGTTGCTGATGTCGCCGCCCCACGAAACCTCGGTGGACGGAAGACCGATACCGAGGAAGGACAGCGTCGCCTCGGCAACGATGTACGTACCGAGCGAGATGGTGGCGACCACGATGATGGGCGCCAACGAGTTCGGGATGACGTGGCGGATCAGTGTCTTGAGCTTCGAGACACCCAACGCTTCCGAGGCCATGACGTAATCGTTGTTCTTCGCCGAGATCACCGCGCCTCGAGCGATTCTTGCCATCTGCGGCCAGCCGAAGAGCGCCAGCACGCCGACGACGGTCCAGATGGTGCGATCGGTGAACAGCTGCATCAGGACGATGGCAGCCAGGATCAGCGGGATGCCGAAGAAGATGTCGGCGACACGGGAGAGGATCGAATCGGTCCATCCGCCGTAGAAACCGGACAGCGCACCGAAGATCACGCCGATCACCAGCACCGACGCCGTGACGCCGACGCCCACGAGTACGGATGCGCGAGCACCGTAGATGGTGCGCGAGTACACGTCACAGCCCTGGCGGTCAAAACCGAACCAGTGCCCTGAGGTCGGCCCCTGCATGCTGTAGGTCAGGTCGCAGAACCGCGGATCGGTGCTCGTGAACAAGCTCGGAAACGCTGCGATGACGATGACCGCGAGGATGATGATCGTCGAGATGATGAACAGGGGGCGCTTGCGTAGGTCGCGCCACGCATCGGTCCACATGCTGGTCGGCGCCTGATCGAGTTTGACGGCGTCCGTCTCCCCCGGTGCCGCAACTTCGGGCGGTGCCACGAAATGACTTTGCCGGACTGCGCGTCCGGTCTTCACGGTCTCAGACATAGCGGATCCTCGGATCGAGCGCGGCGTACAAGAGGTCGACGAGCAGATTCGCGATCAGGTAGATCACGATCAGGATGGTGACGAACGAAACCACCGTCGGCGCTTCACCTCTGGTCACGGCCTGGTAGATCGTGCCGCCGACGCCGTTGATGTTGAAGATGCCCTCGGTGACGATGGCGCCGCCCATCAACGTTGCGAGGTCGGCACCCAGGAACGTGACCACGGGGATCAGCGAGTTGCGCAACACGTGCACGCGAACCACTCGTCCGCGGGAAAGTCCCTTGGCGGTAGCGGTGCGGACGTAATCGGCAGTCAGATTCTCCGCCACGGACGTTCGGGTCAGTCGCAGTACGTACGCAAACGAGACCGAACCCAGAACCAGGGCAGGGAGCAGGAGATTGGTGAAGCTGGTGTTGCCACCGACCGTCGGCGGGACGATGCCCCATTTGACGCCGATGAAGAACTGAGCCAGGAAGCCGATCACGAAGATCGGGATGGCGATGAGAACGAGGCTGAACAGCAGGACGGTGCTGTCGAAGAATCCGCCCTTACGCAGGCCGGCGATGAGGCCGAAGCCGACACCGAAGACGGTCTCGACGATCAGTGCCATGAAGGCAAGTTTCATCGTGATCGGAAATGCCTGTGCCAGAACTTCACTGACAGGTCGTCCGGAGAACGACGTGCCGAAGTCCAGCGTGAAGATGCCCTTCAGGTACAGCAGGTACTGCTGATAGAAGGGCAGATCGAGGTGGTAGCGCTCCCGAAGCTGTGCTGCCACAGCCGGACTGAGCGCCTTGTCGCCCGCCAACGCGGCAATCGGATCACCGGGAAGCAGGAAGACCATGGCGTAGATCAGAAGAGTGGCCCCGAGAAAAACCGGGATCATTTGAAGCACTCGGCGACCGATGTACCAGAGCATCGGATCACCTCCTTGTCGATGATCGTGTACGTCAGCGGACAGTCCGGTGTGAACACGAGTTCGGGACGGCAGGCAGGGCGCCTGCCGCCCCGAACTCACGTTTCAGATGCGGATCGTTCTACGCGTCAGTTCTTTTCGATGTCTTCGTAGACCGGAACACCGTTCCAGCTGATGGTCACGTTGGAAACGTTCTCCGACCATCCACTGGCAGCGTTGCGGTACCACGTCGGAACTGCGGGCAGGTCCTTGAGCAGGACTTCCTGGGCCTGATCGAGCAGTTCCTGAGCCTTCGCCTGATCGGTCTGGCCGGCCGATTCGCGCAGGAGGCGGTCGAACTCGGGGTTGGAGTACTCACCGTCGTTGGAGCTGCCGCCGGTCTGGTAGTTCTGCGCCAGGAAGCCGTACTGCTGCGGGTAGTCGCCCTGCCAACCGGAGCGGAAAGAGCTCTGGATGGTGCGGTCGGTGGCTTCGGTGCGGATCTGAGCGAAGGTGGCGTACTGCTTGCCCTTTGCGTCGATACCGAGGGTGTTGCGGATGCTGTTCGCCGTGGCATCGACCCATTCCTGGTGTCCGCCGTCGGAGTTGTAGGCGATCTCGAAGCTGCCGGACCACGGTGCGATGGCGTCGGCCTTGGCCCAAGCAGCCTTGGCCGCCTCGGGATCGAACTTCACGTTGCTGTTACCGGTCAGCGAGTCGTTCCAGCCCTTGATTGCGGGGCTGGTGAAGTCGAGTGCAGGCGTCCTGGTCTTGTTGAAGATCTGCTGGGTGATCTGATCGCGGTTGATCGCCATCGAGATCGCCTGACGGCGGAGCATGCCCTCTTCGCCGCTGAAGTGCGGCAGGCGACCCGGGATCGTGAACGTCTCGATGGTTGCCGACGGCTGGTTGACGGTGCGTCCGGGCAGGTCCGACTCGAAGGTCGTGACGGCGCTCGGCGGAACCTGGTCGAGAACGTCGACGTTGTTGGCCAGGAGATCGGTGTACGCCGTGTCGAGGCTGTTGTACATGATGAAGTCGACGCCGGCGTTCTTCGGCTTACGGTTGCCGTTGTAGTCCGGGTTCACGACGGTGTCGATGCGGACGTTGTGCTGCCACGCGCCGGTTCCGTCGAGCTTGTACGGGCCGTTGCCGATCGGGTTCTCACCGAAGGCGGTCATGTCCTTGAACGCGACCTCGGGCAGCGGGTAGTACGCCGTGAAGCCGAGGCGATCGGGGAACGCCGACTCGGGCTGCTTGAGTTCGATGGTGAAGGTGGAGTCGTCCACAACCTTCAGACCCGACATGGTCTGTGCCGTCGGAACCTCGGCGGCAACTTCGTCGTAGCCCTTGATCGGATCGAAGAACGATGCCTGAAGCTGAGCGTTGGTGGAGAGGGCGCCGTAGTTCCACGCGTCGACGAACGACTTCGCGGTGACGGGGGTGCCGTCCGTGAAGGTCCAACCGTCCTTGAGCTTGACGGTGAAGTTCTGACCGTCGGTGCTCTCGATGGACTCGGCAACCTCGTTCTCCGTACCGCCGTCTGCGGTGTACGAAACGAGACCGGAGAACAGCGAGTCGAGGACGCGGCCGCCCATGTTCTCACTCGTGTTCGTGGGGATCAACGGGTTCTGAGGCTCGCCCGCCCAGGCGTTGACGACGCCACTGGACGATCCGCCCGACGAATCGCCGGACGAACATGCCGTGATCAGCACTGCCGTCATTCCGAGCGCGACCGCGCCCGTCGCTATGCGTGAGATACGCAAAGGAATTCCTTCCACATCTAAGTGACCCCGAGCATGCTCGCGGCCTGCCGACAGCCGTAACTGCCGGCGTCGTGTCGCCTACAACTGAAAGTGAACGTGACTTCGAGTTGTGGTCGAATAATGGTTTGACAATAGACACATCCGACGCGGGGCGCGCATCGCACCCATTGTCCGCAATTCCGAGGGAAATCTGTCCGCGCCCATTCACTCGTCGGCGGAAGCGACCACCCGTCGCATCAATTCGACCGATCGTCGCAGGACAACGGGTTGCAACGTGATGCAACGGTGCGTTTACGCGAGCTTGTGACTACCCTCACACGGAGTCAGAAAAGTGTCGATCAAAGTGGAAAGAAGGCCGTCAGCCATGACAAGCGCAGCCGAAACAGACGTCCCCCAGGCGTATCCGCCGAGCGCAGAGTTCGCTGCGGCCGCCAACGCGGGACCGGAGTTGCAGGCTGCCGCAGATACCGACCGCCTCGCTTTCTGGGCGAATCAGGCTGAGCGCCTTCACTGGCACGAGAAATGGACCGACGTCCTCGACTGGACCGACGCCCCCGTCGCCAAGTGGTTCGTCGGCGGAAAGCTCAACGTCGCCTACAACTGCGTCGACCGCCACGTCGTCGCCGGCAACGGCGACCGCATCGCCATCCACTTCGAAGGCGAACCAGGCGATTCCCGCGACCTGACCTACAACGACCTCCTCGCCGAAGTCAGCCGCGCCGCAAATACTTTCACCGACCTCGGCCTCGTCGCCGGTGACCGCGTAGCGATCTACATGCCGATGATCCCCGAAGCGATCGTCACCATGCTCGCCTGCGCCCGCCTCGGCCTGACCCACTCGGTCGTCTTCGCCGGATTCTCCGCCACCGCCCTACGCTCACGCATCGACGACGCCCAAGCCAAACTCGTGGTCACCGTCGACGGGCAGTGGCGACGCGGCGCAGCAGCACCCATCAAAACAGCGGTCGACGAATCCGTCGCCGGCGCCGAATCCGTCCAGAACGTGTTGGTGGTCAACCGGACCGGCATCGACGTCGACTGGACCGACGGCCGCGACCTGTGGTGGCACGAAACCGTCGCACAGGCCTCACCCGAGCACGAGGCGCAGGCCTTCGACGCCGAGCATCCCCTGTTCATTCTCTACACCTCCGGCACCACCGGAAAGCCCAAGGGCATCATCCACACCTCCGGCGGCTACCTCACCCAGGCCTCGTACACCCACCACAACGTCTTCGATCACAAAGCGGGACAAGACGTCTACTGGTGCACCGCCGACATCGGCTGGGTCACCGGACACTCCTACATCGTCTACGGACCCCTCTCGAACGGCGTCACCCAGGTCGTCTACGAAGGCACCCCCAACTCCCCGAACGAGCACCGCCACTTCGACATCATCGAGAAGTACGGCGTCTCCATCTACTACACCGCACCCACCCTCGTGCGCACGTTCATGAAGTGGGGCCGCGAGATCCCCGACGCCCACGACCTGTCCTCGATCCGCCTCCTCGGATCTGTGGGCGAGCCCATCAACCCCGAAGCGTGGCGCTGGTTCCGAGAGGTCATCGGCGGCAACAAAGCCCCCATCGTCGACACCTGGTGGCAGACCGAGACCGGCGCGATCATGATCTCCCCACTCCCCGGTATCACCGCCACCAAACCCGGATCCGCCATGGCACCACTGCCCGGCATCTCCGCGAAGATCGTCGACGACGACGCCAAGCCCCTCGGCCCCGGCGGCAACGGCTACCTCGTCCTCGACGAGCCGTGGCCGGCGATGCTCCGCGGCATCTGGGGCGACATGGACCGCTACCGCGACACCTACTGGTCCCGCTACGCCGAAGAAGGCTGGTACTTCGCCGGTGACGGCGCCAAGTACGACGACGACGGCGCACTCTGGGTCCTCGGCCGCGTCGACGACGTCATGAACGTCTCCGGTCACCGCATCTCCACCTCCGAAGTGGAATCAGCACTGGTGAACCATCACGGAGTCGCCGAAGCCGCCGTCGTCGGTGCCGCCGACGAGACCACCGGACAGGGCATCGTCGCGTTCGTCATCCTCCGTGAAGGCGTCGAGAACACCGGCGACGTCCTCATCGCCGAACTCAAGGCTCAGGTCTCCACCGACATCAGCCCCATCGCCAAACCGCGTCAGATCACGATCGTGCCGGAACTGCCGAAGACCCGGTCCGGCAAGATCATGCGCCGCCTCCTGCGCGACGTCGCCGAAGGCCGCGACCTCGGAGACACCTCGACCCTGGTCGACCCCAAGGTATTCGACGCCATCCGCGGCAAGTAGGGCCTTCGGCCCCTGTGCGCCTTTTTGGTAGTCCCCACTACCGGAAAGGCACACAGGGGCGAAGCCCCTCTCGCAACTTCACTTCCTCTTTCGACGTCAGCCAGGACTCCTCGGCTACGCGGATGTCTGCGGCAACCCTCTTGTGCAAGGACTTTCCGCGCGAGGAGAGAAACACGCGTACCTTCCGACGGTCGTCCTCCCCGACTTCGCGGTAGATGAGCGCGAGCGAGACCAACTTGTCCGCAACTCGCGTCAGCGTCGGAGCCGGTGTTCCCGTTCGATCGCGCAGCTCAGCCATCGTCAGCCCCTCGGTCGACGCCAGGGCTTCGAGCGTCATCCAGTGATCAAGAGTGAGATTCTCTGCCGCCAGCGCCTTCTCCGCCGCTGCCGCGGCCATTCGAGCTGCTCGGACCAGCGCAGTCGTCAGCGACGCATCAAGAATTCCGGAGTCACTTTTTCCCACTGATCGCTCCCCCGCTGTTGCGCAGTTCACACTTCTCGGGCAATACTTTCAAATGAAATGATAGTAACCCAGGCCAGGCCGCTGACTCCCGATTCCGGCGGCGACGCATGAGCGCTACCGGCGCGCTGGAACGCGCGCGCAGCGCGGTGTGGCGCCTGGGCATGGTGCTTCCCCTTCAGGGGCCGGCCGGACTGTTCGGCCCCTCCTGCGAAGCAATCAGCGAATTGGCCGCCCGCGACCTCAACAACTCCGGTGGCGTACTGGGACGCGAAGTCCAGATCGAAGTGATCGACGGCGGCGCGACGCCGAGCGTCGTCGCCGCCCGCGTGGGACAACTACTCGACGCCGGCGACATCGACGCCGTCAGCGGTTGGCACATCTCCTCGGTCCGCCACGCACTCGCACCGGTGGTCGCAGGCCGTATTCCGTACTCGTACACCTCGCTCTACGAGGGCGGCGAGGTCAGGTCCGGCATCTACTGCTCGGGTGAGACACCACGTCAGCAGATCGCGCCGGCGCTGAAGTGGCTGCGCGACAACGTCGGAGCGCGTAAGTGGTTTGTCGTCGGGGACGACTACATCTGGCCGCACAGCTCTCTCGGAGCCGTGAGGCAATTCGCCACCGAACTCGATCTCAGCCTGGTCGGCGGTTCGTTTGTCGACCTCGGGCGCGGAAACATGAAGCAGTTGGTCGAGACCGTCTCGAACTCCGGTTGCGACGGCGTGATCATGCTCCTCGTCGGCCAGGACGCCGTCGATTTCAACCGCGCCTTCGCCCGCCGCGGCCTCGACGAGTCGATGATCCGGTTCAGCCCGTTGATGGAAGAGAACATGCTGCTCGCGAGCGGGCCGAGGGCAACCCGCAACCTGTTTGCCTCCGCCGCGTACTTCCGTTCGATGGTCGACGGCAACTCCATGGATCTTCTCGGGCGCTACGTTGCACTGCACGGCGCGCACGCTCCGGCGCTGAACAATGCCGCCGAATCGTGTTACGAAGGGATACATACCCTTTCGGCCCTGGTGCGGCGCGCCGACAGCACTCATCCGCGTGACCTGGACGCCGTCGTCGAGGGTGCCGCGTACGACGGGCCTCGCGGAACCGTCGAGTTTCGTGATCGTGTTGCACGGCAGAAGATTCAGCTCGCCGTCGCCGACGGACTCGACTTCTCGATCATCGCAACGCTCTGAGATTTTCCCTGAGATCTCCCTCTTGACTTCTGTGGCGCGCATCACTTAGTTTCATTTGGAATCATTTCATTTGAAAGTAACCCGTCCCGAAGTAACCGTCCCGAAGTAACCGGAGGTGCCCGATGGGCAGTGTTGGTTTGCTTTACGTGGGAGCCGTCCTCTTCGTCAACGGACTGATGCTGCTCGGCACAGTTCCCGTTCGATCCGCCTCGGTCCTCAACCTCTTCGTCGGCGCACTTCAATGCGTCGTCCCCACCGTCATGTTGATTCAGGCTCAGGGAGATTCGAGTGCCGTCCTGGCGGCCTCAGGGCTCTATCTGTTCGGATTCACCTATCTCTACGTGGGCATCAGCAATCTCGCCGGCTTCGAGCCGGAAGGAATCGGGTGGTTCTCGCTGTTCGTCGCGTGCGCCGCGCTCGTGTACTCCTTCCTCTCTTTCACAGTGAGCAACGACCCCGTCTTCGGGGTCATCTGGCTCGCATGGGCAGCGCTGTGGACGCTGTTCTTCCTGGTAATCGGGCTCGGCCGCGAGAATCTCAGTCGCTTCACCGGCTGGGCAGCGGTCCTCCTGAGCCAGCCCACGTGCACGGTCCCCGCATTTCTGATCCTGACCGACAACTTCCACACCACACCCGCCGTCGCGGCCGGTTGGGCCGGAGCGCTTCTGGTTCTCCTGGGCCTGGCCAAGATCCTCGCTGCACCCAAAACCGCAGTACACCAATCCCGTCCAGTCTTCAACTGATCGACACAACCAAGGAGTGAAAGACAATGCGACACGGTGACATCTCCTCGAGCAACGACACGGTCGGCGTAGCAGTGGTCAACTACAAGATGCCCCGCCTGCACGATCGCGCCGGTGTCCTCGAGAACGCGCGCAAGATCGCCGACATGATGATCGGCATGAAGACCGGCCTCCCCGGAATGGATCTGGTGGTCTTCCCCGAGTACTCCACGCAGGGAATCATGTACAACGAGGAGGAGATGTACGCGACAGCAGCCACCATCCCGGGCGACGAGACCGCGATCTTCTCCGCAGCGTGCCGCGAAGCCGACACGTGGGGAATCTTCTCCATCACCGGCGAACAGCACGAAGACCACCCGAACAAGCCCCCGTACAACACGTTGATCCTCATCGACAACAAGGGCGAGATCGTTCAGAGGTACCGAAAGATCCTGCCCTGGTGCCCCATCGAAGGGTGGTACCCGGGAGACACGACGTATGTCACCGAAGGCCCGAAGGGGCTGAAGATCTCGCTCATCATCTGCGACGACGGCAACTACCCGGAGATCTGGCGCGACTGCGCGATGAAGGGTGCAGAACTGATCGTCCGTTGCCAGGGGTACATGTACCCCGCCAAGGACCAGCAGGTGATGATGTCCAAGGCAATGGCCTGGGCCAACAATTGTTATGTGGCAGTTGCCAATGCGGCCGGATTCGACGGCGTCTACTCCTACTTCGGACACTCCGCGATCATCGGATTCGACGGCCGGACGCTGGGTGAAACCGGCGAAGAAGAATACGGAATCCAGTACGCGCAGCTTTCCGTCTCAGCCATTCGCGACGCACGCGAGAACGATCAGTCCCAGAACCACATCTTCAAACTCCTCCATCGCGGCTACTCCGGTGTCCACGCAGCAGGTGACGGAGACAAGGGCGTCGCGGACTGCCCGTTCGAGTTCTACAAGCTGTGGGTCACCGACGCCCAGAAGGCTCAGGAACGCGTCGAGGCCATCACCCGAGACACAGTGGGTGTAGCGGATTGTCGCGTTGGAAACCTGCCGGTCGAGAAGACAATCGAAGCGTAAGGATCTCACTGTGCCTTATATCACCGACATGCTCCATGACCGGAACAGTGCAGCAGCACCACCGCCGGCCGAGGAACGAACCGAACCCGTACCGGTCGGGGCCTTCGACGCTCGCAAGCTCTCGAAAGCCCTGAGTTCCAAGATCGTCGGACAACAGGCCGCCGTCGACGCAGTGGTTCGTGCGATTTCGATCGCGCATGTCGGTGCCACGGATCCGACGCGTCCGCTCGCAAACATCCTTCTCGTTGGCCCGACCGGCGTCGGCAAGACGGAATTGGTGCGGCGCGTGGCCGCAGAACTACGGTCAGGACCCGATGATCTGTGCCGCATAGACATGAATGCTCTTGCGCAAGAGCATTATGCGGCGTCGTTCTCCGGGGCTCCACCTGGATATGCCGGTAGCAAGGAGTCCTTCACGCTGTTCGACAAGAACACCGTCGAGGGCGATCCGTACACCCCCGGAATCGTCCTGTTCGACGAAGTGGAGAAGGCCGACCCCACCGTGCTGCGTGCGCTCCTGCAGGTCCTCGACAACGGCGAACTCCGGTTGGCGAACGGTCAGCAGAAGATCTCGTTCCGCAACAGCTACGTGTTCCTGACCTCGAATCTCGGCTCTGCTGCGGTGGCAGAACGTCGGCGATCCCACCTGCGGCAGCTCGCCGATCGCGTCCGGATCGATCGACCGCGCCATGGTCATCATCTGGTGCAACGCGCGTTGGAGAAGTTCTTCGACCCCGAATTCTTCAACCGCATCGACGAAACCGTGATCCTCGACGAGTTCGACGAACAGACCGCGGAACAAGTGACCCGTCTCGAGATCGAACTGATCACGACTCGGTTGGCCAGGAGAGGCATCGACGTCGAGGTGGAGGACTGCGCCGTCGCCCTGTTGCAACGGCGCGGGTTCGACCCGGTGTACGGAGCACGTGGCCTGCGCCGCACCATCCGGAACGTCTTGGCCGACCCGGTGGCCGCCGCCGTTCTCGACCTTCGGCCGGTCGGGACGCAACCACTCGCCTTGCAGGCGCGGGCAGTTGGTGATCAGATACAGGTAAAGAAAGTCCCATGAGTGCTCGCTCACGTTGCGGATCGAATCCGCAACGTGGGCGACACATTTCAAACATGTCCGCGTAACGCCACCTCCCTAGGTTGGGTGCCTGCACCACAAAGTGCACATGCACAGGCACCCAGGGGAAGTGACGTCATGACAGCAGTGAACGAGCAGGTGTCCGCCGGCGCACCGGACAGGGCAGATCTCGGTGAGAATGCCGCACTGAAGGAGACTCTGGAGGACTACACCCTCCGATTTGCGCCACGCAGCTACCGCAAATGGGGAACCGGCGTCGTCGCGACCTCCGCGCTCGGCGGAATCGCGTATCTCGCAGACTTCTCGATCGGCGCCAACATCGGCATCTCGTACGGCACCGGTAACGCATTGCTGGGCATCGCCGTGTTTGCCGTCGTCATCATGGCGACCGGCTTCCCACTTGCCTACTATGCCGCGCGATACAATATCGACCTCGATTTGATCACTCGCGGAAGCGGTTTCGGCTACTACGGCTCGGTGGTCACCAACGTCATCTTCGCGACGTTCACCTTCATCTTCTTCGCGCTCGAAGGTTCCATCATGGCCCAGGGTTTGAAACTGGGGCTCGGGATCCCACTCTCGATCGGCTACGCGGTCTCGACCCTGATGGTCATTCCACTGGTCATCTACGGAATGAAGGCTCTGGCAAAGCTCCAAGTGTGGACGACGCCTCTGTGGCTCGTCATGATGGTGCTGCCGTTCCTGTATCTGCTGTTCAAGCACCCTGATTCGGTGAGCGCGTTCTTCGCCTTCGGCGGTGAGGACGGCGCAAACGGCAAGGGCGTCAACTTCGGATCGGTGATGCTGGCCGCGGGTGTCTGCTTGTCGCTGATCGCACAGATCGCCGAGCAGATCGACTACCTACGCTTCATGCCGCCCAAGACGCCGGAAAACACCCGCCGTTGGTGGGCTGCAGTAATTCTCGCCGGCCCCGGCTGGGTGATCTTCGGCGCGTTCAAGCAGATCGTCGGACTGTTCCTCGCCGTGTACATCATCGCGAACGTCGTCGACGGATCCTCGATCGCCAACCAGCCCGTGCACCAGTTCCTCGAGATCTACCAGGACATGATGCCTCACTGGCTGGCCATGACGCTGGCCGTGATCCTCGTGGTCATCAGCCAGATCAAGATCAACGTCACCAACGCGTACTCCGGCTCACTGGCCTGGACCAACTCGTACACCCGCGTCACCAAGACCTACCCCGGACGCATGGTCTTCGTTCTGGTCAACCTGGCGATCGCACTGATCTTGATGGAAGCCAACATGTTCGACTTCCTCAACACGATCCTGGGCTTCTACGCCAACTGCGGTATCGCCTGGGTCGTGGTCGTCGCCTCGGACATCGCGATCAACAAGTACTGGTTGAAGCTCTCCCCGAAAGTCCCCGAGTTCCGACGCGGGATGCTCTACGACGTCAACCCCGTCGGCTTCGTGTCGATGCTGCTGGCCGCGGGCATTTCGATCCTGGTGTTCTTCGGTGCTTTCGGTTCGGCGATCAAGCCGTTCTCCCCGATCGTCGCAATCGTCATCGCGCTGGTGATGCCGCCGGTCCTGGCCGTCGCCACCAAGGGAAAGTACTACCTACGACGCACCGACGACGGCATCGATCTGCCAATGTTCGACGAGTACGGGAACCCTTCCGGTGAAACGCTTCTGTGCTGCGTCAGCGGAATCGAATTCGAGCGTCCCGACATGCTCGCGTCGAACGTTCCCGGCCCGAACGGCGAGAAGCAGTACATCAGCTCCCTGGCCTTGAGCACCGACAAGACCGGTGAGCACGTCCTGCCTGCTCAGCTTCCCTGACAACTGCTGTGCGCCTTTATTAACCGCCGGGGGTTAATAAAGGCGCACAGCAGGGTTATGCCCCTACATCGTCGAGCGACTCACCCTTCGTCTCACGCATGACCAGCAGCGCGACAAAAGTCAGCGTCGCCGCTACGAGAAGATAGATGCCGACCCAACCGACGCCGTAGTTCTTCGCGAGGTAGACGGCGATGAACGGCGCCACCGCTGCGCCCAGAATACTGGCCGTGTTGTACGCGATTCCCGAGCCCGTGTAGCGGACGTTGGTCGGGAAGAGTTCCGGGAGAACGGCACTCATCGGGCCGAAGGTCAGGCCCATGAGCAGCATGCCCACGATGAGGAACGCCAACATGCGACCGTCGTTCATTCCGTCCGGTTCGAGGAAGACACCGAAGGTCAAGCCGAACACCATGATCAGACCGGTGATGATCAGCAAGGTGATACGACGCCCGTAACGGTCGGCGAGCCAACCCGAGACCGGCACGGCGGCAGCGAAGAACACGACTGCGATCAACTGCAGGACAAGGAAATCGGTGTACTTGAAGCCCGCACCGGTTCCACCGTCGGCCGGCGTCTTGCCGGTTCCGTGGCTGAGAACCCAGGTGGTCATGATGTAGAACAGCGTGTACGTCGCGAGCATCACGAACGTACCGACGATCAGCTGACGCCAGCTGGTCTTGAATACCTCGGCGACCGGAGTCTTGACCTTCTCGCCGCGCTCGACTGCACGCGCGAACACCGGGGTTTCCTCGAGCTTGAGCCGGACGTACAGGCCGATCATCACCATGATTGCGCTGAGCAGGAACGGAATTCGCCATCCCCAGCTCAGGAAGGCGCCCTCGAGGTCCGGGCTGGAATTGTCGTGGTTCATGAACAACGTGATGATCAGGAACAGTCCGTTGGCCATGAAGAAGCCGATGGGCGCACCGAGTTGCGGCCACATCGCCGCCCAGGCCCGCTTGCCTTCCTTGGCTGTCTCGGTCGCGAGCAGCGCCGCACCCGACCATTCGCCGCCGAGCCCGAGACCCTGGCAGAAACGCATGAGCGCCAACAACGCCGGGGCCAGCAGTCCGATCTGGTGATAAGTGGGCAGCAGTCCGATGAGGAAGGTCGCGATGCCCATCGTCAGCAGCGAGCCGACCAGAGTTGCCTTGCGTCCGACGCGGTCACCGAAGTGTCCGAAGAGAATCGAACCGAGGGGACGGGCGACGAACGCGAGTCCGAACGTCGCCAACGACGCGAGAAGCGCGGTGGTGTCGTTGCCCTTCGGGAAGAACAGGTGCGGGAACACCGATACTGCCGCTGTTGCATAGATGTAGAAGTCGTAGAACTCGATGGACGTACCCACCATGCTGGCGACCACGATTCGGCTGCGCGGCACTCCGGCGACGGTATCTGCGTCGCCGCCCTCCGGCTTGGGTGGATTCTCACTGACTGACGTGCTCAAAACATGCTCCTGCGCCGTTATACGAAAGATGTCCAATTGGTGGGATAGTGTCCCAATCAGTAGGAATTGAACACCCGCGGGGTTTTCCGACGCAAATTCGGTTCGCGAATTCGGCTCAGCGGGCAATCCGCGATAAAATTCCGTAAAGGTGAGCCGGGAAGTCTGGTCGGCACGTGCATTCGATGCGTCACAACGTCGATCACGTTCATGTCTGTTGCATCCGAATTCGGTTGCACGAACAAAGGTCGTCCCCACGCGTGATCTCCACCCTGCGTTCCGAACTGTCCCGCTACCTCCGCACCGAAACGGTGGGCGGATCGATCCTCCTGATCGCTGCCGCCCTCGCTCTGATCTGGGTGAACTCTCCTTTCGGTGAGAGTTACATCGCACTACGTGACTTCCAGATCGGTCCGTCCGCACTCCATCTCGACCTCAGCTTGGGCACGTGGGCGCAGGACGGACTGCTTGCCGTCTTCTTCTTCGTCGCCGGCCTCGAACTCAAACGTGAACTGGTGGTCGGCGAACTCGCGGACCGCAAAGCCGCGATGCTCCCGATCATCGCGGCGTGCGGCGGCGTCCTGGTTCCCGCGATCATCGCGGCGTCCATCGGTTTCGGCACGCCCGGCATGGACAAGGGCTGGGCCATTCCCGTCGCGACGGACATCGCTTTTGCCCTCGGCGTGCTCGCGCTGACCGGCTCGAAGATCCCGGCGAGCGCCCGAGTTTTCCTGCTCAGCCTGGCCGTCGTCGACGATCTGCTCGCGATCATCCTCATCGCCGTACTGTTCACCGGTTCCCTCGCGATGTTGTGGCTGCTGACCGCGGCCGCAGCCCTGGCTGCCTACGCCTACGCCCAACACAAACGCATCACGACGCCGTTCCTCTACGTCCCGCTGGCACTACTGACCTGGTACGCGATGCACGAAGCGGGGATACACGCCACACTCGCGGGCGTCGCGCTCGGCTTACTCACCCGGGTGAGGCGCGATCCGGACGAGGAGTACGCGCCCGGTAGCCGTCTCGAGCACCGCATTCAGCCTTACTCCGCAGGCTTCTGTGTCCCCGTCTTCGCACTGTTCGCCTCCGGTGTTCCGATCAACGCGGCGGTACTCGGCGACATTTTCACCGACCCAGTAGGGCAATCGGTCGTCGTCGGTCTTCTGGTCGGCAAAACCGTCGGAATCTTCGGAATTTCCCTGCTCGCGATCAAATTGGGGATAGCAACCAAACCCAAGACACTGGAATTGAGAGACATGTTTGCCCTCTCAGTTCTCGGTGGCATCGGGTTCACCGTTAGCCTGCTTGTAGCAGACCTCGCATTGGACGGGGTCGGCGATGGCAGCGAGGCCGAGATAGCGAAGGCCGCAGTTCTCGTGACATCGTTGGTGGCATCGCTGATCGGATCAGCGCTGCTGTGGCGACGTGGACGAGTTCATGCGGCTCGAGACGACGCTTCCACCGCCATTGCCACGGACGCGAGAGAACTACCTGGAGAGGTCGACAAGTGAGCTTGACCAACGGAGAGAGCCAGCGCTTCACCGGAGATGGAGTACCGAACACGGTCTCTTCCATCCCTCTCACCGATGTGGACGCCCGCACGCCGGGCGAGGCCACCATCGGGGCCCTCGTCAAGGACGCGACCGCACAGGTCTCCACCCTCGTGCGCGCCGAGGTCGAACTTGCCAAGGCCGAGGTGACGGGCGAGGTCAAGAAGGGTCTGCAGGGCAGCGTCTTCTTCATCCTGGCCTTCACGGTTCTGCTGTTCAGCTCGTTCTTCTTCTTTTTCTTCCTGGCCGAGATGCTCGACACCTGGGTGCCGCGCTGGCTGGCGTTCCTCATCGTCTTCCTGATCATGGTGGTGACCACCGCGATTCTGGCGCTGCTCGGTTATCTGCGCGTGCGCAAGTTGAGGGCTCCGGAGAAGACGATCGAATCGCTCAAGCAGGCCAAGAACGTCATCCCCGGCAGCCATGACGACGCAAAGCCGTCGGTCGATTTCAACGCGCGCCGGTAGCGAGTCTGATCGAAAGTGGCAGCCCCAGATCCATCCACCGTCAGGTTCGACGGCCCCTGGATTCACCGGGACATTCACGCCAACGGCATCCGGTTTCACGTCGTCGAGGTAGGCGACGCGGAGCCGGATGCTCCGTTGGTGGTGCTTCTGCACGGATTCGCCGACTTCTGGTGGTCCTGGCGCCAACAATTGACGGCACTGTCCGAGCAGGGCTTCCGCGTCGTCGCGATGGACCTTCGTGGGTACGGCGACTCCGACAAGCCCCCTCGTGGCTACGACGGTTGGACGCTCGCCGGTGACGTAGCCGGCCTCATTCGTGCGATGGGTTACGGCAAGGCCACGCTGATCGGTCATGCCGACGGCGGGTTGGTGTGCTGGGCGACCGCGCTCCTGCATCCACGCCTGGTGCGGTCGATAGCGCTGATCTCGTCTCCACACCCGATGGCGCTCAAGAAAGCAGTCGTCCGCGACCCCTATCAGCGCCGCGCGCTTTTGCCCTCGTTCCTGGCCTATCAGGTACCGCTACGCCCGGAACGTCGGTTGACGGCCGACAACGGCGCCGAAGTGGAGCGTCTGGTTCGCTCGCGGTCGGGCCCCACCTGGCCGCAGCAACCCGAATTCGCAGACGTCATGAGCAAGATGCGGTCCGCGATCCGGATCCCGGGCGTCGCGCATTCCACCTTGGAGTACCAGCGTTGGGCCTTCCGCAGCCAGCTCCGCCCCGAGGGCCGACGTTTCATGCGTTTGATGGATCAGGTTCTTCGCATTCCGATCGTCCAGATTCACGGCGAACTCGACCCGTACGTGCTCACCCGTACCGTGCGTCGCGACAAGCACTGGGCTCCCGGCGAGAAACTGCGCACCATTGCCGGAGTCGGTCATTACGCGCATCAGGAAGCCCCCGAGCGCGTCAATCGCGAACTCGGGGACTTCCTCCTTACGGAGAAGTGACCGCTACAGGATGCACGCGCCCGTCGGTACGGGCGTCGATGCCGAGGCAGCCGCGTTCAACTGGCGCGAGACTTCCTGCGCGGTGAGGACGAATCCGGTGTCACTGTCGTCGACGGCAGCACCGAACACGACGCCGAGGACCCGCCCCTGATCATCGACCATCGGTCCACCCGAGTTGCCCTGCCGGATGGATCCGCGCACGGTGTAGACCTCACGCTGGGTGGTTCCGGCCTTGTAGATGTCCGGCCCGTTCAGGTTCAGGACCTCACGAACGCGGGCTGCGCTGGCCGTGTACGGACCACCGCCGGGGTAACCGAGCACCAACGCGTTGTCACCGGTCCGAGCCTGCTCCGGAGCGAACGGCAGCACCGGCGCGTCCAATCCGGGAACCGCCAGAATCGCGATGTCCACGGCGGAGTCGAAGAGCACCACCTGCGCGGGCAGTGCGCCCTCCATGGTGTCCACGGTGATGCTCTCGGTTCCGGCAACCACGTGGGCGTTGGTCATGACGCGTTCGGGGGCGACGATGAATCCGGATCCCTCGAGCGCGCGCTGGCAACTCGGTGCGACGCCGTTGATGCGGAGAACACTCGGACGCAACTGCGCCGCCAACGGACTGGCGAGAACGCTCGCGTCGGGTGCTTCGACCTCGGTGATGGGCGTGCGCCCGAACGGGCCGATGACGTCAGGCAGGCCGGAGGTGTCGAGCAGCGCCGAGAACTCGGTCGGGATGCGGCGCAGCCACTGCGGCGCCACTTCGTCCACGCTGGCGAGAACGTCCGAACCACGAACAGCGGCGGCAATATTCGGCTGCGACGAGGAAGTGAGCGGAATCGCGAGCAACCACGCCGCGACCACGACAGCCACCGCCTGTAGACCCGCACCGATGACGCTGTCGACGGATCGCGCCGTCGGACTGTGCATTCCGCTGCGCGCCGCGCGTCCGAGCACCATGCCGGCGACCTCGCCGATGATGACCAACACGACGATCAGCGAGATGCCCGCGAGGATGCGCAGCTTGCCTTCGGTGACGTGCACGAGCAGGTGCGGCGCCAACAGAATCCCGGCGACGGCACCGAGGATCACGCCGACGAACGCCAGCGCCGACGCCACCGCGCCCTGACGCCATCCGGACGTGGCCGCGATGAGGGCGACCAGAACGATGGCGATGTCCACCCAACGAGAACCTGTCATCGCGGCACCGCCGAATCCTCGACACCTTCACCGAACTCGGACAGCGCTGTGTCCAGGTCTCTCACGTCCTCGTAATTCCACGGAATCTCCCAGCCCGACACCGTGAACAGCGCCGCGAGGATTCCTGCTGTGAACCCCCAGACCAGCATGCCGTCGGCGCGGAACGCCGGGCCCTGGTATCCGAGGGGATGTCGAACCTGAAACCGGTTGTCTGGGTCGAGCAACGTGCGCAGCGGCACCCGGGCCACCCGTCCGACCTCGCCCTCGTCCTGAATGCCCACCGTCGTCGGCTGCTCCCAGTAGCCGAGCACCGGCGTCACGTCGAAACCCGACGGCGGGATGAAGATCTCCGGCAGCACGGTGAGCGGCTGAACTCCGCTCGGATCGAGCCCGGTCTCCTCCTGCGCTTCACGCAGCGCGGTGCCGACGGGGCCGTCGTCGCCCGGATCGGCGGCACCGCCCGGGAATGCGACCTGTCCGCTGTGCTGACGCATCGTCGACGCCCGTTGGGTCAGCAGGACGTCTGCGCCCTCCGGCAAGCCGCCGACGGCGAGAGGGTCGGCCTCACGCGGTCCGCCGAAGAGCACGAGCACCGCGGCCGGACGCGTCACGGTGCCGCGCGGCGCGCGACGCTCGAGGACGGGGTTGATCCGATGGGGATCGGTGGGCTGGGTGCTGGCGACAGCGCGCAACCACTCGGGAACCGGTGTACTCATACGACGACTCCCAGATATTGCGCCGCAGCGGCGGCGATCTCGTCCGCACTGCGGAAGGGTTGGGGCAAGACCTTGGCGACTGTTCCATCCGCGCGCACGAGCACCGACACCGGCAGCACCGGCGGTGCGCCCACTGCGATCCGTACCTTGCCGTCACCGTCCTGGACGCCGGGCAAACGCACCGAGTAGTCGATGAGTCGCGTCAAAGCGTTCTCCTGATTCGGATCCGAATGCACGGTCAGCACGTTGATGCTGCCGTCGGCGCGCTCCGCGAATTCCTGAAGGTACGGAAGCTCTTCGGCGCATGGCGCGCACCAGTACGCCCACAGATTGAGCAGGGTCGGCTTTCCGCCCACCGCTGCGGCAAGGTCGACGGGCGCTCCGTCGGAGACGCAGTCGAGGGTGATTCCGGCGAGAGCCGAGCCGGCAGGCGCTTCGCCGGTCGGAGTCGGGCAGGAGGCCAGAGCCGCCTGGCTACGGAGTTGATCGAGCGATTCCGACGACGGAGTGAACGTCGGCGGCTGATACGCGGACGAGGACGGGCCCGTCGACGTGGGCGTCGTGTCGTCTCCCCCGCGCGGCCAGATCGCCACGACGAGAGCCGCGACGACCACGAGCGCAGCGAGAGACCATCTTCCGGCACTTGTCATCGGCGATCACAACCCTGCCAGGGCGAGCAGATGATCGGTCTCGGGGCCTTTCACCAGGGCCGCGGCCTCGGTTTTGTCGGTCGGGCCGAGACCGTACGACGGGCAGTCCTTGGCCAGAACACACACACCGCACGCGGGCTTGCGCGCGTGGCAGACCCGTCGGCCGTGAAAGATCACGCGATGCGAGAGCAGAGTCCATTCCTTACGTTCGATCAGTGCCCCGACGGCGTGTTCCACTTTGACGGCATCTTCTTCCTCGGTCCACTTCCACCGACGCACGAGCCGACCGAAGTGGGTGTCGACGGTGATTCCCGGAATGTCGAAGGCATTGCCCAGCACGACGTTCGCGGTCTTGCGTCCGATGCCTGGGAGTTTCACCAGATCTTCGAGCTTGTTCGGGACCTGCCCGTCGTGGCGTTCGAGTAGCGCCTGACCGAGTCCGATCAGCGACGTCGTCTTGTTCCGGTAGAAGCCGGTGGAGCGGATGTACTCCTCGAGTTCGGTCCGATCGGCTTCCGCGTATGCCTTTGCGTCGGGATAACGGGCGAAGAGTGCCGGCGTGACCATGTTGACGCGGACGTCGGTGCATTGCGCCGACAGGATTGTCGCCACTGCCAGTTCCAACGGAGTCGTGAAGTCGAGTTCGCAGTACACGTGTGGGAAAGCCACAGCGAGCTCACGATTCATCCGACGCGCCCGGCGTACCAATCCGAGGTGTGATTCTTCCTTCCGCGCACCCCCCGAACGCGGTTTCTTCCGCTGCTCTGAACTGCCTGTCGGGGTGGTCTGCACTCAGACAACTGTACGGATACGACATGAGTGGAGACTCCGTCGTGTCGATTCTGAGACCTTCGACGTGTTTACTTCCCCCTATGCAAGGACTCGCAGTAATTCTCTTTCCGCTACTGCTTATGCTCTTTGCCCTGGCGATGGAACGAGTCGAAGGGCGATTGCGTCGGCTCTCGGTCCAAGAGCATGAAGTAGAAGACTTCCTCGACCAGGCAAGTCACGACGACGTCGCCCGCCTGGCAAGCGATGGGTTTCCCCATGCGTTCGCCCGCTTCCACCGGAGGCGTAAGGGCCGTCAGTCGGAGGCTCCCGAGAGCGCCAGCCTGGGCGAAATCCGGACACAACGGGCAAGTTGACGGCCATACAAAGTAGTCACCGCAGCAGATTCCGGAAGAATTTTCGGCTCTTACGTGGCATCAATCACTCGTCGCGAGCTAACGGGACGTAGACTTCGATGCCGTACCTGTTGCATTGAACACAGATTGCATTGGACACAGTGTCTCACTCATGAGGGCTGAGCCTGTGTACGACGGTTTGTGCGCAGCGAGGGTACAAAGATAGATAGCGCAAAAATGACACCACAAACGAACAAATCCCAACAAGGAGCGCACGTGGACGACGTCCTGGCAAGAGCCGGCATCTTCCAAGGAGTCGAGCCCTCAGCGGTAGCGGCGCTGACAAAGCAGCTGCAGCCCGTCGACTTCCCCCGTGGACATGTCATCTTCAACGAAGGTGAACCCGGTGACCGCCTGTACATCATCGTGTCCGGCAAGGTGAAGATCGGTCGACGCTCACCCGACGGTCGCGAGAACCTGCTGACGATCATGGGCCCGTCCGACATGTTCGGCGAACTGTCCATCTTCGACCCCGGCCCCCGCACCTCGACGGCTACGACCGTCACCGAGGTTCGCGCCGTGAGCATGGACCGCGACGCTCTCAAGGCATGGATCCAGCAGCGCCCCGAGATCGCCGAGCAGCTTCTGCGCGTTCTCGCCCGCCGTCTGCGACGTACCAACAACACCCTGGCCGACCTGATCTTCACGGACGTTCCCGGCCGTGTCGCCAAGGCGCTCCTGCAGCTCGCGCAGCGCTTCGGCACTCAGGAAGGTGGCGCCCTGCGCGTCACTCACGACCTCACGCAGGAAGAGATCGCCCAGCTCGTCGGCGCTTCCCGCGAGACCGTCAACAAGGCGCTCGCCGATTTCGCACACCGCGGATGGCTTCGCCTCGAAGGCAAGAGCGTCCTGATCTCGGATTCCGAGCGCCTCGCTCGTCGCGCGCGCTAGTTTCTTCCGGTTCGACTCTTTCGGCCGCTCCCGCTTCGGTGGGGGCGGCCGAAGTCGTTCACTGGACTCTTGTTGTACCTATCGGTAAAGTCTGTACCGATAGGTACATATCTGATCGAGAGGCCCCGCAATGACCGTCCGAGCACCGATTCCGCCCTTCACTCACGAAACTGCCGTCCAGAAGGTCCGCCTCGCCGAGGACGGATGGAACTCCCGCGACCCGCACAAGGTGTCACTGGCCTACACGCCGGACAGTTGGTGGCGTAATCGGTCGACGTTCGTGACCGGCCGATCCGAGATCGTCGAACTTCTGACCGAGAAGTGGACCCGCGAACTGGACTACCGGTTGATCAAAGAGTTGTGGGCACACAGCGACGACCGCATCGCAGTGCGATTCGCGTACGAGTGGCACGATCACGACGGGCAGTGGTTCCGCTCCTACGGCAACGAGAACTGGGAATTCGACGCCGACGGACTCATGCACCACCGTCATGCCAGCATCAACGACGTTCCCATCGAGGAGTCCGAGCGAAAGTTCTTCTGGGATCCGACCGGACCACGCCCGCACGATCATCCGGGCCTGAGCGAGTTGGGTCTGTGATGAAAGGATGAATCCATGGCCAGACAGGTAGCTGAACGATCGGACACGATTCCCGCTCTCGCGAACGTGTTTCGAACCTACGGGTTCGACGGAGCAAGCCTGGCCGTCATCACCGAACACACCGGTTTAGGCAAAGGCAGTCTCTACAACTTCTTTCCACGCGGGAAGGAAGAGATGGCCGAGGCCGTACTCGACGAGGTCGACGGATGGTTTCGCATCGAAGTCTTCGAACCTCTTCGAGCAGAATCGGTTCCACCGAGGCAGCGCATCCAGAGCATGTTCGCTACCGCGGGCGACTACTTTCGGTCAGGGCAACGCATTTGCCTGTTCGGCGCATTTGCACTCGGTGAAGAGCGAAACCGCTTCGGCGCCAGGGTGCGAACATACTTCGACGAATGGACAGCGGCTCTCGAGGCGGCACTCGTCGGTGCCGAAGATTCCATCGGACTCGCCGAAGAAGCCGTGGCCGGGATCCAAGGGGCGATCGTGATGTCCCGGGCCCTGGACGACGGTTCCGTATACAGCCGAGTGACGACGCGACTCGAAGATCGACTGGTACAGGCACTCACGCCGTAACGCATACCGCACGACCACAAAGGCATTTGTGCCGCGGCATCCACCTGGCATGCTCGAAAAAGCATGCACAAGAAGAAAGGAACCCATGCCCTCGTTCGAGACGGTGATCGCATCCACCCCTTCGGGGAAGGTCCGCGGCCGAAAGCGTGACGGTTCCTACTACTTCGGTGCGATCCCCTACGCCAGCGCACCGCGCTTCGAGAAGCCGCGACCGGTGGAACCGTTCTCCGACGTCTTCGACGCCACAGCGCTTGGAACGGTCTTCCCCCAACCACCTTCACGACTCGAACGCATCATGGGGCCACCGCTCCCCGAACCGGAGCACAGCGAGGACAGCTTCACCGTCACCGTCACAACCCCGTCGCTGACCGGTCATCGCCCGGTGATGGTGTGGCTTCACGGTGGCGGGTACTCCAGTGGCGGCGGCTCACTCCCCTGGTACGACGGCGGCGCTTTGTCAGCCGAGGGCGACGTCGTCGTGGTGTCGGTCAACTATCGCGTCGGCGTGCTCGGATACCTCCTCCTCGACGGCGTCAGCGAAGGCAATCTCGGGGTCCACGATCAGATCGCAGCGCTCGAGTGGGTGCGCGAGAACATCGAGGCATTCGGCGGCGACCCCGACTCGGTCACCGTGTTCGGGCAGTCGGCCGGCGCTCATTCGATTGTGAATCTGTTGAGCAGTAACAACTCTCGAACCCTGTTCCATCGAGTAATTCTGCAGAGCACTCCACGGCCGGACCTCAACTTCACGCAGGCTGCCGCGATCGAGAACGGGGAGACGTTTGCCCGACTGCTCGACGGAGATCCTCGGACCGCGCCGCTCTCCCACATTCTCGACGCATTCCGCGGCACGGCTGTCGAGTTCAGCCGGCGGTCCCCCAATGTCGTGCAACCGCCCTTCGCGCCGATCTCCGAACTGGAACCGGTGATCCGAACTTTCGAAACAGCGCCTGACGTCATCGTGGGATACACCCGAGACGAGGGATCTGCTTTCGTGCGCGACGTAGCGGGAGTACCCGATCCCGAACACGTCGCCGAAAAGGCACTGACACAGAACATGTTTGCCGAACCGGCAATGGAGCTGGCCGAGACCTTCACAGCGGCCGGCGCGTCGGTGTACACGTACCGCTTCGACTGGGCACCGACCGACGACGTCTTCGGAGCAACTCACTGCATAGAACTACCCTTCGTGTTGGGAACCGAGCAGTCCTGGCAGGGCTCACCGATGCTGGGCAGCAGCGACTGGCAGAGCATCGACGCACTGGGCCGTCGGATACGCCGGCACTGGACGTCGTTTGCGCACACGGGAAGTCCGGACAGCAGCGAAACCTGGGAGAAGTACGCCTCGTCCCAATCGATCGGAATCACCTTCTCCTGAGCAACTTCGGGCGCCTACCCACCCGGAGAAATCCCGTCTAGGATTGCTCCATGGACATGCCCAAGCTCCTCGACGGGCGACTCAAACTCCGCCATCTCCTGCTCGTCGACGCATTGAGCCGTCAGGGCAGTGTGGTCGGCGCCGCTGCCGCACTTCACATCACGCAACCCGTCGCGACCCGCAGTCTGCACGACATCGAGTCCATTCTCGGCGTCTCGCTCTTCGACCGCGGCCCACGCGGCATCACCCCGACCATTTTCGGCGAGGCCTTCACAACTCATGCACGGGCCGTGATCGCGCAGCTGACCGAAGCCGGGCGACACGTCGTCGAACTTGCCGACGCCAATCGCGGAACCGTCATCGTGGGAACACATCTCGCCGGATCCAACGTGCTGCTTCCCGGCGCTATCGCGCGCCTGAAGGTTCACCACCCGTTGCTCACCGTCGTCGTGCGCGAAGGTACGCCAGAGCAGTTGCTCACCGATCTGGAAGCGGGCCGAATCGACCTGATCGTCGGCCGGCTCACCTCACCTACCGATGACACCGCGACAAGACGGAACCTCTACGCGGAGTCCGTCGAACTCGTCACCCGCGTAGATCACCCGCTCGCTCACCGCGAGGACGTCCAACTCGAAGAACTACGCGGCTTCCCCTGGATCCTTCCCGGGGTCGAGACAGTGCTCCGACGCGAACTCGAGGAGTTCTTCGCCCGGAACGGCTTGCCGTTGCCCGAAAATCGGGTCGAGGCAACCTCTTTCCTCACCGTGCGTCAGCTACTGGTCGAGACCGACATGATCGCGGTACTACCGAGCCTCATCCCCCGCGACGATGCGCGCTTGACCACCCTGTCCATCACACTCGATCCGATCGGGCACAGCGTCGGCATCACCTCGTCGGCGACTCGCACGTCGAGTCCGTCCGCGCAGGCCCTGATCGCGACGCTGGAGTCCTTTGCAACTGAGCTCATGCGACCGTGAAACGCCGATCGGCCCGTTCCCTCCAGAGGGAACGGGCCGATGTCGGATCAACCAGGACTCAGGCGTTTTCGGAGACGCGAATCTCCTCGTGCTCCAAGCCCCGCGACGAATCGGGGACAATCTTGAACAGTGCGATGGCGCCGACCAGGCTGATCGTGCACACCCCGGCGAGATACCAGGTCACACCGACCGAAGATCCGGTGGCGTCGAGCAGAGCCGTGGCGATCATCGGTGCCAGTCCACCGCCGAGAATTGCACCGCTCTGGAGGATCAGAGACGAGCCGGAATAGCGGACCTTGGCCGGGAAGGTATCGGCGATGATGCTGCCCTGGACACAATGTGTGACCGGAACGATCAGGCCCATGCCCAGGAACGCGATGACGGCGACCATTTTGTTCTCGGTGTTGAGGAGCGGGAAGAACACGATGCACCACAACAGGATTGCGGCAGATCCGCCGATGAACATGTGCCGACGCCCGTACTTGTCGGCGATCTTTGTCCAGAACGGGATGGAAAGGAACCACAGGACTGCTGCCGCGGTCACGCTGAGCACCAGGAATTGCTTGTCGTAGCCCAGATGTTGAGTTCCGTACGACAGGGTGAACACCATGAAGGCGTACGCCACGGCGGAGTTCGCCAAGCACGCGGCAAGCGTGAGAGACAAACGGGGGAAGCCGACCTTGAGCGACTCACGCAGCGGGAAGCGGACTATTTCGCCCTTCTCCATGATCCCGGCGAATGACGGCGACTCGGTGACGCGCAGGCGAATCACCAGACCGATCGCCACCAGAACGAAGCTGAGCAGGAACGGGATTCGCCAACCCCACGAAGCGAATGCCGAGTCCGACATCACGGCGTTGGTCGTCAGGAAGATGCCGTTGGCGAGAACCAGTCCGGCGGGTGTGCCCATCTGAGGGAAACCTGCATAGAGATTCTTCTGCCCCGCCGGCGCGTGCTCCATCGACATGAGTGTCGCGCCGGCGCCTTCACCGCCCAGACCGATGCCCTGAACGACGCGCATCGCCACCAGGAGGACGGGCGCCCAGAAACCGATGGAGTCGTAGTTCGGGATGAGGCCGATGAGTGTGGACCCGATGCCCATCATCACCAATGAGACCACGAGCGTGGCCTTGCGCCCGATCCGGTCACCGAAGTGCCCGAACACGAGTCCACCCACCGGCCGTGCAATGAACCCGACGGCGAAGGTGCTGAAGGCAGCCAGCGTGCCGGCCGTGGGGCTCAGGCTCGGGAAGAATTGTTTGTTGAAGATCAACGCGGCGGCTGTGCCGTAGAGGAAGAAGTCGTACCATTCGAGAGTTGTGCCGGCCAGGGTTGCCATGGCAACTCGGCTACGGGCCGCTTTCTCCGGCAACGGCTTTCCGTCGCTCGTAGTGCTGTTGGATATCTTGTCTGACATCGCGGAACCTATCGATTGGATGGGGCAGGCGGACGATGAAGTCTGTAGTCACCGACCCCGTCTTCGGGATTGTCGGTATCACGAGCGTCGTCGATCGTTGTGTTTGGAATTGTGCTCGCTCGAGACATGACTCACAAATGCCGAATTCACCGTCCGCCATACCGGAAAAGGTATAGCCGGGGCCTCAGACGAGACCCAGGAAGCGTTCGGCATTCCCCCGCGAAATCAGTTGGCGCGCAGTATCGTCCAAGAACTCACTCTTGCGAACCACCTCACCGACCGGACGCTCCCCCAAGGGGTACGGGTAATCACTACCCACCATCACACGGTCCACCCCCACCGTGTCCACCAACAGTCGCAGCGCACGCTCGTCGAAGACGACGGAATCCACGTAGAACCTTCCCAGGTAGTGCGAAGGCGGGAACTGCGACGTACCGATGATGTCGTTGCGGCCGTGCCAGGCGTTTTCCATCCGTCCCAACCAGAACGCGAAAGATCCACCACCGTGCGCAAATCCGATCTTGAGACGATCGTCGATCTTGTCGAACACCCCACCGAGAATCAGTGCGAGTATCGACAGGTGCGTTTCGGCCGGCATCGCAGTGAGCCACTGCGCCATCCAGCGATCGAGGCGCGGAGAGTTGGCCATGTCCCACGGGTGCACGAATACCGGCACGTCCAGCGACGCGCAGTACTGCAGGAACGTCACCACGCCCTCGCTGTCGAGGTCCAGATCGCCGACATGATTGCCGATCTCGACACCGCGGTGCCCGTTCGCGATGCACCGCTCCAACTCACGGCACGCTGCGTCGGTGTCTTGCAGAGGCACCTGGCAGAACGGAATCAACCGATCCTTCGCCGGCTCCACGATCTCGAGTGCGAGGTCGTTGAAGATCCGTGCAATGCGACTTGCCTGCTCACCGCTCCGGCCGTAGTTGAAGAACGCCGGAGTAGGTGAGACGACCTGCGTCTGCACGCCGTCGGCATCCATGTCCCGAAGCCGCACCTCGGCGTCCCAGGCATCGGATTGGATGCGACGGAACTCCTTGGTGCCCATCATGATCATTGCTTCGGTTTCCGACTCGACCTTCAGCCACGGCGCTTGCGGCCCCGCGTCTTCGGTCAGATCCGGCCACCCGTTGGGCACGTAGTGGGTGTGGATGTCGATCAGGTTGCTCATAGCTCAGCCCTTGCCGGGATGGAGCGTGCCGCACTTGTCACACGTGCGGGCTTCTTCGCTCTCGTAGAACTTGACGAACACCGGCGGAAGGTCGGCCACGATGTCGCGCACCTGAAGTTCGACCTCGTGAATCTTGTGATCACATTCGAGGCAGTACCACTGGAACTTCTCGAGCGTGCCTTCCTTGCGGACGCGTTCGATGACCAGGCCGATCGAGCCCGCGGTGGGACGCTGCGGCGAATGCGGAATGTCTCCTGGCAGCAACCAAGTTTCACCCTCGCGAATGTCGACGCGCTGAGGACCGTCTTCGGTCATGACATTGACGTGGATGTCGCCTTCGAGCTGGTAGAACCACTCCTCGTACGGATCGAGGTGGTAGTCGGTCCGCTGGTTGGGGCCGCCGACGACCTGCACGATGAAATCGTCTCCGAGCGCCATCGTCTGATTGTTGACGGGCGGCTGCAGGAGGTGGCGGTTGTCGTCGATCCACTTCTTGAAGTCGATGACGGGAGGAATCGTGGTCATGATGCATTCTCCGTATCTTCGGACGCCGAGCGTCGGGAGGCGGGCACGTACGCCACGCCGGAAATTTCGATGAGCAGGTGAGGGTGGGGCAGCTGGTGAACAGCCACAGTCGTTCTCGTCGGACCGTTTTCGTCGAACAGTTCGGCGTACACCTCGTTGTATCCGCCGAAGTCGTTCATCGACACCAGGTAGGAGGTGACCTGAACCAGATCACTCAGTTCTCCGCCCACTTCGGCGAGAATCGCCGTGATGTTCTCGATGACGGCACGCGTCTGCGCCCGAATGTCGAGCGCCGTGGTCCCCATCTCGTCGACCTCGACGCCGACAAACGTGTTGTCGGGTCGACGCGAACTGGTCCCGGAGACATAGACGAAATCGCCGACCACCTTGACGTGGGGGAACTTTCCGCGCGGCTTCGCCAGCTTCTCGATGACCTGCGCCCCACTCATCGCTTCACACCTTTCACCGTGACGGTTCCGAGTCCGTCGATCGTGCACTGTGCGACGCCCTCGTCGAGTCGCACAGCTGCTGTGGCGGCACCGGCCAGAATTACCTGCCCGGCGCGCAACGGGATTCGGCGTCGACGAGCGATGTCGAGCAGTGCATGCAGAGCTCGCACCGGATCGCCGAGAATGGCCGACGTGGAACCGACTACCGTCTCGCCGCCGACTTCCATACGTACGGAACGGTCTTCGACGTTCTGTAGCGGCAGCCACCTCCCGATCACGTACCCGGCAGCGCTGGTGTTGTCAGCGACGACGTCGGTGTAGGTGAAGCGGAAGTCGCGGTACCGCGAGTCGATGATCTCCATTGCGGGAGCCAGTGCGTCGACGCAGGTTTCGATGTCGACGTTCGGATCGTCGAGATCGACGTCCTTCGACAAGCGGTATGCCACTTCGGGTTCGATCTTGGGATGAATGAACGTCCTCAGGTCGACTTCGCCGCCGTTGCTCACGCACATCGCGTCGGTCAACTGACCGACGATCACTTCGGAGACACCCATCTGCGCCATCTTCGCTTTGCTCGTGAAGCCGAGCTTGATGCCCACAATCGATTCACCACGGCTGGTGCGCCGTTCGAGGAGTTCGTTCTGGATCCGGTAGGCCTGGTCGATGTCGATGGTGTGTTCGTCGGCGAGGCTCGGCGTGTCGGTGCGCGTCTGCGCAGCGTCGTCGAGGCGACGCGCGAGCGCGGATACGGTGTCTTCGGGGGCTGTCATCACGCCTCGCTCATTTCTGGAAAACTTTTGCGGTTTCGATGTTCACAGTTGCACACATACATTCGTCGGTTCGGTGTAGAAGTGCAGCGAGGACTCGCCGCCCTCACGTCCGATGCCGGACAGGCCCATACCGCCGAAGGGAGATCGCAGTTCGCGGGTGAACCACGTGTTGACCCAGGAGATTCCGACGTTCATCTTCTGCGCGACGCGGTGTCCGCGGCGCAGGTCGTTGGTCCACACAGAGGCAGCGAGGCCGTACTCGGTGTCGTTTGCCAGGGCGATCGCCTCGGCTTCGGTCTCGAACGGAATGAGTGCTGCGACGGGTCCGAAGATCTCCTCGCGCACGACGCGATCCTTGTTGGTCAAGCCTGTCCACAGGGTGGGTTCGATCCAGGATCCGCCCGACAGTTCCTGTCCGAGGTCCGGAATACCGCCGCCGGTCAGCACTTTCGCGCCTTCCTGCTCGGCGATCTCGAAGTAGTCGAGAACCTTCTTCCGATGCGCCTGCGAAATGAGCGGTCCGGTCGTCGTTGCATCGAGCGTCGGGTCGCCCAGACGCAATCCTGCTGCCCGCTCGACGAGTCCACCGGCGATGTCGTCGAAAATACTGCGGTGCACGTACACCCGCTCGGTGCACAGGCAGACCTGGCCGGTATTGGTGAACACCGATTTGGTCAGGCCCGTCAGAGCTTCGTCGATGTCGACGTCGTCGAAGACGATCGCGGCGTTCTTGCCGCCGAGCTCGAACGAGACCGGACGGACTCGCGGCGCAACGGTTTTCATGACATGCGAACCCGTTGCCGAAGATCCGGTGAAGGTGACCCCGTCGATACCGGGGTGCGTGGTGAGGAACTCGCCGGCCGAGTTCGCACCGAATCCATGGACGACGTTGTAGACGCCGGCAGGCAGGCCGACCTCTTCGAGCACCTCGGCCAGCAACGACGCAGTCGCCGGGGTCTCCTCGGAGGGTTTGACCACCACGGAGTTTCCGCACGCGAGCGCGGGCGCAACCTTCCAGGTCAGGAGAAGCAGCGGCAGGTTCCACGGAACGATCACGGCGACGACGCCGAGCGGCTTGCGGATCGCGTAGTTCAGCGCCTGCTTGCCGCCCGCGAGATCCGTGACAAACGATTCCTGTCCCGCCGCGGCGACGATGTCGGCGAAGGTGCGGAAGTTCGTCAGGGCGCGCGCGACGTCGAGTTCGCGTGCCTGCGTGATCGGCTTGCCGGTGTCCGCCATCTCTGCGGCGACGAACTCTTCGAATCGCTCCTCGATCCGGTCGGCGGCGCGTCGCAGCAGAGCCGTCCGCTCTCGAACCGGCGTATCGGCCCAACCGTTGTCCAGAGCACGTCTGGCAGAGGTCACGGCCCGATCGACCAGGGCCTTGTCGGCCTCGTGGACCCGGGCGAGAACACGGCCCGTTGCTGGGTCGACCTGATCGAAGCTCGACGACTCGTCGGGTTCGACATAGGAGCCGTCCACGTAATTGCGGATCCATCCGTCGCATTGTGAGGTCATGGACTAACTATTGGCCCGTGACCCATATCAAACAAATGCAAAAACTGCCGCCAGCTATACCTCGATCGGCATAGATGGCGGCAGTTCGGCCACACAACTCAGCTCTTCGTGTCGGCGCCGAGCGCCTCAGCGTCGCAGATACGCCAACTGCACGTTGACGGATTTCTCCGCGACCGGCCACAGCTTCGGGTCGACGTCGGAGTAGACGTGCTCGACTACGTCGCGCACCGAGGCCGACTCGCCCAACGTCGACAGAGCAGCCCGCACCTGATCCAGACGCTCCTCGCGGTGGGCGAGGTACTGCTGCGAAATCGCCTGCAGATCGGGTAGGTCCGGACCGTGCCCGGGAAGAACCGTCAGTCCTTCGCCGAGTGCGGCCAGCGATCGCAGCGAGGTGAGGTAGTCCCCCAGATCGCCGTCGGAGTCGTCGAGAACTGCCGTGCCGCGGCCGAGAATGGTGTCGCCCGTCAGCACGCTCGCATCGTTCTCGATGACTATCGACACCGAATCCGCGGTATGGCCCGGCGTCGCGAGGATCCGCAACTTCAGGCCCGCTACCTCGATCACTTCACCGTCGACAAGCGCCGAAGCGCCCCCGCGAAGAAAAGTAGGGTCGACGGAACGCACTGGAGCCGAAGTCAATTCGTGGAAACGGTCTACCCCGCCGGTGTGGTCGTAGTGCCGGTGCGTGATCAAGGTCAGCGCTACCGGACCGATACCAGCGACACGTTGCAGGTGTTCCTCGTCGTTGTCGCCTGGATCGACGACAACACACTCGACGCTGCCCGGAGCATGCAGAATCCAAGTGTTCGTACCGTCCAGCGTCATCATGCCCGGGTTGTTCTCGAGCAAGACCGAAGCGATGTCGGTGACGCGGCGTAGCTGCGCGTAGGCGGGATGGACCGTCGACATCAGCGAACTTCGACGATCAGTTCCACCTCGACGGGTGAGCCGAGGGGAAGTTCTGCCACGCCGACTGCCGAACGGGCGTGGATACCGGCGTCGCCGAGCACCTCGCCGAGGAACTCGGATGCGCCGTTGATCACGCCGGGCTGGCCGGTGAATCCTTCGGCGGATGCCACGAAGCCGACAACCTTGACGACGCGAACGACGTTGTCGATGCCGACCAGGGCGTCGATGGCAGCAAGAGCGTTGAGCGCGCAGGTGCGAGCCGCGGCCTTGGCGTCCTCATCCGACACGCCCGCGCCGAGCTTGCCGGTCAGCGCCAGTTTTCCGTCGACGAACGGGAGCTGACCCGACGTGTACACGTGGTTGCCGCTGCGAACCGCGGGAACGTACGCAGCGACGGGTGCCGCGACGGCGGGAAGTGCAATGCCCAGTTCGGCGAGACGCTCCGACCAGGTCTGCGTTGCCTCTGCCATGTGATTCAGCCCTTCGGACGCTTCATGTACGCGACGTGCTGCTCGCCCGACGCGCTCGGCAGGACGGCGACGAGTTCCCAGCCGTCGACACCCCAGTTGTCGAGAATTGCCTTCGGATTGTGGACCAGCAACGGAGTCACGGTGTATTCCCAGGAAGTTATTTCGCTCATGCGGTGAGCCTATCCCGCGTACATCTTCGGCCCCAGACTTATAGGCTCGCGGTGTGGTTGCATCCCAAGATGAGCTGAGCAGGACCTGGCCCGAGTCTGCGACGAAGGCCCGCCTGCACTTTGTGTCAGGTAAAGGCGGAACCGGTAAGTCCACGGTTGCCGCCGCGTTGGCGCTCGCGTTGGCCGAAGGCGGCAAGCGCGTTCTCCTCGTGGAGGTCGAGGGCCGCCAGGGAATCGCGCAGCTCTTCGACGTACCACCGCTTCCACCGCAGGAGACCAAGGTCGCGGCCGCCGAAGGTGGCGGTGAAGTGATGGCTCTGGCCGTCGACATCGAGACCGCGTTCCTCGAATACCTCGAAATGTTCTACAACCTCGGCTTCGCCGGCCGGGCGATGCGTAAGTTCGGCGCCATCGAATTCGCCACCACAATCGCTCCAGGCCTTCGCGACGTTCTGCTCACCGGCAAGATCAAGGAGTGCGTCATCCGCACCGATCGAACCGGCAAACGCGTGTACGACGCCGTTGTCGTCGATGCTCCCCCGACCGGGCGGATCGGCAGCTTCCTCGACGTCACCAAGGCGATGGCCGACCTCGCCAAGGGCGGCCCGGTGCATTCGCAGAGTGAAGGCGTCGTTCGGCTGCTGCACTCGCCGGAGACCGTCGTACATCTTGTTGCGCTTCTCGAAGCGCTGCCCGTTCAGGAAACCGCCGACGCCGCCGCAGAACTGGCGCGTGACGACCTCAACCTCGGTGCCATCATCGTCAACCGCGCCAGCCCGAGGTTCTTGCCCGAAGACCAACTCTCCGGTGCTGCAGCCGGCAACATCGATGCAGCTTCGATCCGGTCGACGCTCTCCGATGTCGGCATCGATCTGTCCGACGACGACTTCGCCGGCCTGCTCACCGAGACGATCGAGCACGCGTCGGTGCTCGAAGCTCAAGAATCCAGTGCGGAGAAGCTCCGCGAGATCGACGGCGCGCGGGTGCAACTTCCCGCACTCGCCGACGGCGTCGATCTCGGTGGGCTCTACGAGCTGGCCGAATACCTCACGGAACAGGGCGTGTGATGACCGAGACCACCGAGAACGTGACGGTCGGCAGTTCCAGGACCGGCCGACGCGCAGCTCCTGCCCTCGATATTTCGGCGATCATCAAGGACCCGACGGCCCGGATCGTGGTGTGTTGCGGCGCAGGTGGCGTCGGCAAGACCACGACGGCTGCGTCGCTGGCGTTGCGGGCAGCCGAAGAGGGCCGACGCGTAGTCGTCCTCACCATCGATCCGGCCCGTCGCCTCGCACAGGCCTTGGGTGTGGCCGAACTCGACAACACTCCGCAGCCGGTGAAGCTGGGTCCCGAGGCTACGGGCGAACTCCACGCGATGATGCTGAACATGCGTCGGACTTTCGACGAGATGGTCATCGAGCATTCGAGCCCTGAGAAGGCCGAGCAGATCCTGGCGAATCCCTTTTACCAAACCGTTGCCACATCGTTCTCCGGAACGCAGGAGTACATGGCGATGGAGAAGTTGGGGCAGCTGGCGTCGAACGACGCGTGGGATCTGGTGATCGTCGATACCCCGCCGTCGCGCAATGCGCTCGACTTCCTCGACGCTCCACAGAGGCTCGGAACATTCCTCGACGGACGGATGATCCGGCTGCTCTCGGCACCCGGCCGTGGCCTGACCAGGCTCGTGGCCGGCGCGATGGGATTGGCCCTGAAGGGTGTCTCGACCATCGTGGGAAGCCAAATGCTTTCGGATGCATCGGCATTCGTGCAGTCGCTCGACTCGATGTTCGGCGGTTTCCGTGAACGCGCCACGAAGACCTACGAGTTGCTGCGTCAGCCGGGGACTCATTTCCTGGTGATCGCAGCGGCCGAGCCCGACGCTCTCCGTGAGGCGGCGTTCTTCGTCGATCGCCTTGCGGGTGACTCGATGCCGTTGGCCGGTCTGGTTCTCAACCGCACTCACCCGACGTTGACGGCTCTGCCTGCCGATCATGCGGTGACCGCCGCCGACAAACTGGAAGCGAAGGAAAATGCGACCGAGGCCGAGGCCCTCACCGCAGCCGTTCTCCGCATCCATGCCCATCGGGCAGTGATCGCGAAGCGAGAAATCGCCTTGCTGAGTCGATTCACCGCAGCTCACCCGAGGGTGCCGCTGATCGGTGTTCCGTCGCTACCGTTCGAGGTCTCGGACCTCGAGGCGCTGCGCGCGGTGGGAGATCAGCTCACTCGTAAGGGCTGATCCCCCGATCGACCTGGATCAGACTGCTGAGTGATGCTGGCGCTGGTCTTCGAAGAACTCGGACCAGGAGTCGACGTCGGGGTGCTGCTTGAGCAGTGCACGGCGCTGACGTTCGGTCATTCCGCCCCACACACCGAACTCGACACGGTTGTCGAGAGCATCTGCTCCGCACTGCATGAGGACCGGGCAGTGACGGCAGATGGTGGCTGCCTTGCGCTGTGCGGCGCCACGAACGAAAAGTTGGTCGGGATCGACCTCGCGGCATCGCGCCTGAGTTACCCAGGCAATTCGTGCCTCGGCCTGCTCGATGTCCAAACGGCTACTCGGGGTGGCTGTGTACATTCTGGGTCCCCTCTACAAAGTCTGACCGTCGCCATGAGGCGAGCAGCGCACCATCTCAGCCGTCTCGCGGTAGCACGTGAAAGCTGAGACACATTCGTGATCGAGTGTTACGTCGATCACACTGATCACAATTTAGGTAAAGAACGCCCCTAACGCAAGACGGTTGGGAGCATTTTTTGGTACAGCAGTACAAAGCGCGTGTTCAGGAGGTTTTGAACACCCGCAAAACACTGAAACCGGTTCCAATGGGTGGGCACACGTACTCTGTAGATCGTGTCGATTGCAAAAACAGTGGCGAAGCTCGCCGGAAGCTCCGCATTGGCGGGTGTCCTGGTCGCAGGGGTGATGTTCCCGGTGGCCGGCGGATTCGGATTCGCGTCCAATCGCGCCGCCGATACCGTCGACAACGTCTCGGCCGAACTGGTCGAAGGCACGGTCCCCGCGGTGTCCACCATGGTCGATGCGGCAGGCAATCCCATTGCCTGGCTGTACGACCAACGACGCTTCGAAGTCCCGAGCGAGAAGATCTCCAACAACATGAAGTTGGCGATCGTCTCCATCGAGGACCGCCGGTTCCCCGACCACAAGGGCGTCGACTGGCAGGGAACGCTGCGCGCCTTCCTCACCAACACGACGACCGGTGAAGTGCAGCAGGGCGCGTCGACACTCGATCAGCAGTATGTGAAGAACTACCAACTGTTGGTCGTGGCCAAGACGGATGCCGAGCGCCGCGCTGCCATCGAGACCACCCCGGCCCGAAAGATCCGCGAGATCCGGATGGCGCTGACGCTGGACAAGGAACTCACGAAAGACGAGATCCTCACCCGGTACCTCAACCTCGTACCGTTCGGCAACGGATCCTTCGGCATTCAGGACGCGGCTCAGACCTACTTCGGCGTCGACGCCGCAGATCTGACCGTTCCGCAGTCCGCGATGCTGGCCGGCATGGTTCAGTCCAGCTCCGCGCTGAACCCGTACACGAACGTCGAGGGCGTGACCGAGCGTCGTAACACCGTGCTCGACACCATGATCACGAACATTCCGGATCGTGCCGACGAGTTCCGTGCAGCCAAGGAAGAGCCCCTCGGCGTCCTCGAAACCCCCAACAACTTGCCGCGCGGCTGCATCGCTGCAGGCGATCGCGGATTCTTCTGTGATTACGCACTGAAGTACCTCTCGGATGCCGGAATCACCCGCGACCAGATCAACGAGGGTGGTTACCTCATCAAGACCACTCTCGATCCGCAGGTCCAGGCGTCCACCAAGGCCGGACTGAACGCGAACGCGAGCGCCAACCTCGACGGCATCGCGAACGTGATGAACGTGATCAGGCCGGGCCAGGATTCACACAAGGTCATCGCGATGGCCAGCAGTCGCACGTACGGACTCAATGCCGACGCCGACGAAACCGTCCAGGCGCAGCCGTACTCCCTTGCCGGTGACGGTGCGGGTTCCGTCTTCAAGATCTTCACGACCGCTGCGGCGATGGAGAAGGGCCTCGGCATCAACGCGACCCTCGACGTGCCCAAGCGCTTCGAAGCCAAGGGCATGGGTAGCGGTGGTGCGGCAGGCTGCCCGGTCTCGACGTACTGCGTGGAGAACGCCGGCAACTATCCGCCGACGCTGTCCGTGACCGACGCCCTGGCACAGTCCCCAAACACCGCTTTCGTCAAGCTCATCGAGGCGACCGGCGTCACGCCGACCGTCGACATGGCTGTCCGTCTCGGCATGCGCTCGTACGCCGATCCCAACACCTCGGGCTTCGACGAGCGCAGCATGGCCGACTTCCAGAAGGAACAGAACCTCGGTTCGTTCACCCTCGGCCCCACCTGGATCAACCCGCTCGAACTCTCCAACGTCGCAGCCACTCTCGCCTCGCACGGCAAGTGGTGCCCGCCGAGTCCCATCGATTCGGTCTTCGACCGCTACGGCAAGCCGGTGGCCGTCACCGAGCAGGGCTGTGAGCAGGTCGTCGAGCCCGGCTTGGCAGACACACTCGCCAACGCCATGAGCCGTGACGACGTCGGCGCCGGTACGTCTGCCGGTGCCGCGAGCAGCGCCGGATGGAGCCTGCCGATGTCGGGCAAGACGGGTACCACCGAGACCCACAAGTCCTCGGCGTTCCTCGGCTTCACCAACAACCTCGCTGCGGCCGTCTACATCTTCGGCGACTCCCCGACACCCGGCGAGATCTGCTCGAGCCCGCTACGCCCCTGCTACAGCGGCAACCTGTACGGCGGTACCGAACCGGCGAGATCCTGGTTCGCGGCAATGAACCCGGTCGCCAACAACTTCGGGCCCACCTCGCTGCCTCCGATCGACGAGAAGTACGCACGGGGATCACAGAACGGCCAGGTTCCCGAGGTTGTCGGCCTGAGCCAGTCGGCGGCGACGTCGAGGTTGCAGGCGTCCGGCTTCACGGTCAATTCCGTGACCACGGCGTCCGGAGCACGCGCGGGAACGGTCACCGGAGTTTCGCCGTCCGGGTCCGCGATCCCGGGTTCGACCGTCACGATCTACATCAGTGACGGGTCCGTAAGGGCTCCGGCAGCACCCGCATCCCCGGCAGCTCCAGCAGCTCCGGCACCGGGCGCGACTCCCCCGGATGCGACTCCGCCGGGAGGCGAACCCGCACCGCCTGCGGGGACCCCACCGAACTGACGGCCCTGAAAACTGACGGCTCTGAAAACAAGAACGGCCGCGATCTCCGAGTGACTCGGAGTTCGCGGCCGTTTTCGGTTTCCGGTGGCGCGCTTCTACAGGCGGGACTTCACTGCTGCAGAGATACGTGCGCCATCGGCCTTGCCCTTGGCCAGCGCGCTGGCGGCCTTGATGACCTGGCCCATCTGACGCATACCCGGACGCTCACCGAGCTCCTCGGACACCTGAGCGAGGGCGGTGTCGACGACGTCGACGAGTTCGGCGTCGGTCAACGGCGTCGGCAGGTACTCGTCGATGATCTGAGCTTCGGCGCGCTCTTTCGCGGCAAGTTCACCGCGGCCGTTCTCGGTGTAGATCTCGGCCGATTCGCCGCGCTTCTTCGATTCCTTTGCAAGGACTTTGATGATTTCTTCGTCGGTGAGGACCCGTGCTTCCTTACCGGCAACCTCTTCGGTCTGGATGGCTGCCATGAGCATCCGAAGGGTGGCTGTACGTAGCGGATCCTTCGCCTTCATGGATGCAACCATGTCGGTTCGGAGGGTGGCTTTGAGCGATGGTGTCGTGTCGGACATGGTGGAAACGCTACGCGCTCGGCGTTTCGAGCGTGCCGATAGTTACCTCCGCCCGGACACAATTCTCTGTGGAATAGCTGTAAAAGGCGGCGAGAGCGACGCAGAAGAACGCCACACCCGTATCCTTGAGAGGTGTCTTCCCAGTTCCGCACCAATCTGACCCGCACCGCACTTGGTGCCGCGGGCGCCGCTGCACTAGGGATCGGGTACGCATCCGGCATCGAACGCAATGCATTTGCACTGCGTGAGGTGACGATGCCAGTCCTGGCGCCCGGTTCGTCGTCGCTGCGGGTCCTCCATCTCAGCGACCTGCACATGATGCCGAACCAACGGTTGAAACAGAATTGGTTGCGTGAACTCGAAGGCCTCGACCCCGACCTCGTGGTCAACACCGGCGACAACTTGTCGCATCAGCGCAGCGTCCCGGCAGTGGTCCAGGCGCTCGGCGATCTGTTGGCTCGGCCGGGTCTGTTCGTCTTCGGCAGCAACGACTACTTCGCTCCGAAACCGAAGAATCCACTGAGCTACATCTTCAACAAGGACAAGCGCATCACCGGCGATCCCCTCCCCTGGGGCGATCTGCGGGCCGCGTTCACCGAACGTGGATGGCTGGACATGACCCACGTGCGCCGCGAACTCGAAGTGGCCGGTATTCGCATTGCTGCCGCCGGCGTCGATGATCCGCACCTGAAGCGCGATCGCTACGACACCGTCGCCGGAACACCCAATCCCGTCGCCCAGCTCAAGCTCGGCCTGACGCACTCACCCGAACCTCGAGTTCTCGACCGGTTCGCCGACGACGGCTACGACCTGGTGCTCGCCGGCCACACGCACGGTGGTCAGCTGTGCCTTCCGTTCTACGGCGCGCTGGTCACCAACTGCCAGATCGACCGATCCCGGGTCAAGGGACCGTCGAAGTGGGGCGCACACACCCAGCTGCACGTCTCAGCAGGCATCGGCACTTCGCCGTGGGCTCCGGCACGCTTCTGCTGCCGCCCCGAGGCAACTCTGCTGACTTTGGTTCCGGCGACCAGGCGCGAACCGGAGCATGTCTCCGCACACAGTTCCGCAGAGTCTCCAGCGTCGGTTCTACGCAACTGACCTGCGGATTTAATGTCAGTCGACTCGGTAATGTAAGCTAACCGAGGTTCGACACGGGGTGTGGCGCAGCTTGGTAGCGCGCTTCGTTCGGGACGAAGAGGTCGTGGGTTCAAATCCCGCCACCCCGACAGTGAAGAACAGAAATCGAGGCCCTTCCGCTTACGCGGGAGGGCCTCGATTTCGTTGACGATAAGGTGAAGCCGTGGCATCCGAACCAGACTTCGCGCACAACGACATGGCGAGCCGTAGCCGACGTGAGAAAGCTGTCGGTCTTGCCAAGTTCGCCTGGGATCGCGATATCAGTAGTGCAGAGTTGCTCGACATGCCCGACGATCGGCTGCGCAAGCTTGCGCGGGCGGCGGGCGCCAATCCGCCGAGCACGCGGGAGACCTGGACGATCGCGGCCGGACTGCTCGACGAGAAAGCCGTGTGGGCAGCAGCCAACCCAGACCGTCCCGAAGCTCGGCGTGAGCATCCCGACGAGAAGATCATGTGGGTGAAGAAGCCGATCGAGCCCTGGCTGTGACAGCCGAATTCAGCGCAGGTGTGACAGCCGAATTGAGTGCAGCTGTGACAGCCGAATTCAGCGGAGCTGTGAAGCGGTGATCGGGCAGGTCGATGAAGTAGTTGTGGATTGCTCCGCACCAGCCCAGTTGGCGACCTTCTGGGCCGGAATCCTCGGTGGGCAGCCGGTGGAGCGGAGCGCGGAGTGGGCGTTTGTCGACCCTCCAGGATGGACTCGCCTCGCCTTCCAATGTGTACCGGAATCCAAGCTGACGAAGAATCGTCTACACATCGACGTCAGTGTGGATGACGTCGTCGCTGCGACCGACGCTGCCGAGCGCCTCGGCGCAACTCGGGTCGGCACTGTCCAGCAGGACCCGGCCGGCACCTTTCAGGTGCTGCTGGATCCCGAGGGAAACGAGTGGTGCGTCGTCCGAAGTGCCGGGAGGTGATTTACGCTCCCGCTACGGTTTCGCGAGCCCAACGGTAGTCGGCCTTACCGCTGGGCGAGCGGAGGATGGTTGGTACGAGCACGATCGAGCGGGGGATCTTGTACCCGGCGACGTGGGTGCGGCAATGCTCCGACAATGATTCCGTCGCAACATCTTCGAATCCCGGTCGAACCTGCACCACCGCGGCGACCTTCTCGCCGAATCGTGCGTCGGGCGCGCCCGCTACCAAGGCGTCGAAAACTGCCGGGTGAGTTTTGAGTGCCTGCTCCACTTCTTCGGGGTAGACCTTCTCGCCGCCGGAGTTGATGCACATCGAACCGCGCCCGAGCAGCACGATGGTTCCGTCGGCTTCCATCGTGCCCATGTCCCCGAGTACCGCCAGACGAACCCCGTCGACGATAGGAAAAGTTGCAGCAGTCTTGGCCGGGTCGCCGAAGTAGGCAACGGGAACATGGCCGGCCCGGGCGATGAAACCGACTGTGTCCGAGCCTGGTTCGATGCGACGGAATTCGTCGTCGACAAGAATCATGTTGGGGTTGGATCGAATTCGCTTGGAACCGTCCTCACCGAATTCGACGACGCCGTCGTTGCCGGATTCCGAAGCACCGAATGCATCCTTGATCACCAACCCCGGTAGTCGGGTTGTCAGTTCTGCCTTCAGGTTCGGCGAGAACAATGCGCCACCAGACCCGATCAGTTGGAGAGTCGAAAGGTCGTAGCGCCCTTCGCTTGCGGCGATGGCGTCGGCGATCGGTCGAGCAATCGCGTCGCCGACGACGGTGATTCCGGTGATCTTCTCGGCCTCGACCAGTCGCAACACTTCCATCGGATCGAAGCTGCGGGTCAGCACTCGGGGCGCTCCCATGAGGAATGCCGTGAGCAGTGAATAGATTGCGGCTCCATGCATGAGCGGCGGGATGAGTAGCAGCACAGTTGGATTGGTGTTCGCTACAGCTGCATCCACAACCTCTTCGAGGCTACGACGCGGCGGCCCGCTGAGGTTCGCTCCGGACAGGGCGGCAAAGAAGAAGTCCTCGTGCCGCCACACCACACCCTTGGGCATTCCGGTTGTGCCGCCGGTGTAGATGATGAAATGGTCGTCGTTGCTGCGAGGGCCGAAGTCGCGGGTATCAGTCTGCGCGGCAAGGGCGTTCTCGTAGTCTTCGCCGACGATCAGCACGTGGGTGATCTCCGGACACTGCGGAACCACGGCCAATGCCGTCGGCGCGAATTCCTCTTCGACCAGCAGTGCCACCATTTGAGAGTTGGTGTAGATGTACAGGAGTTCTGCATCGGTATAGCGGAAGTTGACGTTGATCGGTACCGCTCTGATCTTCAAGCAAGCCAGGAGCGCTTCGACGTACTCGACGCAGTTACGCATGTGAATACCGACGTGCTGCCCAGGCTCGACGCCCACCGACTGCAGGTGATGAGCGAGTCGGTTCGATCGCAGTTCGAGCTCGGCGTAGCTCAATCGCACGTCTTCCAGAATCAAGGGAACTCGATCGGGGATCGCATCGGCAACGGCCTCGAACAGATCGGCAATGTTCAGGGTCATCGAAATCCTCACTACACGCGTCTTCGCTTACCAGTACAGGTCTTTCGCGAAGCTAACACGTTGGTCGCACCCTGTAGTCCGAATTGCGTAGCGGTCCCGCTGAGCGAGACCTGACGCGCCGCTCACCTGGCATCAACGGTGCGGATACCTCCCTGACCAAGCCCGATAGCCGAAAGGTAGGGTAGCCTAATGCACTCACGCACCACTCTCCGGAGCCGCACGTCGGTCCGGGTCGCCATGGTTGCCCTGGCGACTGTTTTTGCCGCTACGGCCTGCGGCTCTTCCGACGCCGGCGGCAACGCAAACGGCAACACCGATGTCGCGACCGGCGGCAAGCTGTTCAGCACCGCCGACACGGAAACAGCGAAGCTCGGCAGCGATGCCGCGCCAGGCGAGTTCCCTCGCACCATCACCCATGCCCTGGGTGAGACCACCCTCGAGGCCAAGCCGACCCGCGTCGTCGTCCTCGACAGCGGTGAACTCGACGAGGTTCTCTCGCTCGGGATCACCCCGGTCGGCATCGCCAGCCCGGAAAGCGCCGCCGGTCAGCCGTCGTACCTGGCGGACAAGTTGGTCGGTGTCCCCGACGTCGGCACGACCAACAACCTCAACCTCGAGGCGATCACCGCACTCCAGCCCGATCTGATCCTCGGCAGCAAGCTGCGCCAGGACAAGCTTTACCCGCAACTCGCGGCAATCGCTCCGACGGTCTTCAGCATCCGCCCCGGCTTTCCGTGGAAGGAGAACTTCCTCCTTGCCGGTGACGCACTCGGCGAGGAGACCAAGGCTGAGCAGGTTCTCAACGACTACCAAGAGCACGCCGACAAGGTACGTGAGTCGATCGACGGTTCCCCGACCGTTTCACTGGTTCGTTTCATGTCCGGGAAGCTGCGCCTGTACGGCAATCTGTCGTTCATCGGCGTCATCTTGAAGGACGTCGGCCTGCCCCGCCCGGCGATCCAGGACATCGACGAACTGGCCGTCGAGGTCAGCCCCGAAACGATCACCGAGGCGGAGGGTGACCGAATCTTCTACTCCAGCTACGGAAATCCCGCCGACACGGGCCAGACCACGGTTGTTGCCGGACCGCTGTGGGCCAGCATGGACGCAGTCAAGGAAGGACGCGCCACCGAGGTGAGCGACGAGACCTGGTTCCTGGGCCTCGGCCCGACAGGTGCCGGCCTGGTTCTCGACGACCTGCAGGCCAAGCTCGGCAAGTAGCCGTCACCGGCGCAAAGAACGCCGCCCGACTCTCCGGAGTCGAGCGGCGTTCTTTGTTCAGCGGTTGTCCTGCTCGAGGTGTTCGTTCATCGTCGAGTGAAGGTCGACGAGAAATTCCTCGAATCGACTGAGCAGTTCGGGCGGGTACTTCGCCATCATGGCGTCGAGTCGCACGGCAAGGGGCCCGAAGAACTCGTCCGCCAGGTCCTGCACATGCGCACTGCTGTGCAGCGTGACCACTCGCCGGTCGGCATTCTCTCGGGTCCGGACGATATGTCCCGCCTTCTCCAGGCGGTTGAGCAACGCGGTGGTTGCACCCGACGTCAGCGAGATCCGCTCTCCGAGGCGGGCGGGTGAGAGCGGCGTCCCCTTCTCCTCGGCAGCGGTGATTTCCATCAAGGCAGTCGCGTCGGTGGAATGCAGGCCGAGCCACGACGCGAATCGATGGCTGAATTCGGTGAACGTGCCACCGTACGCGCGGAATTCGTCCATCAGCCGCTCCCGCTCCACGGAGATGTCGCGCGGTGCTTCCACCTCGGTGATCCCACCTTTCCTGTGCCAGACGGCGGCCGGTCGAACCCAGCGCGCACGTTGACAACTTACCGCCTCAAATATACCTTCATAATAAAGTTACTTCACAATGGAGGTTTATTCGTGAACATCTCACCCACCACCCGCAAGTGGTTGGGCCTGATCGCCATTGCACTCGGCGTGGCACTGATCGTCGTCGACACCACGATCGTCAACGTCATAGTTCCCTCGATCATCGAAGATCTCGGGATCAATTCCGTTCAGGCTCAATGGATCCAAGAGTCCTACGCAATCGTGTTCGCGGCACTCCTGCTTCTGGTCGGCAGAGTTGCCGACCTGGTCGGCGCCCGTCGTATCTTCATCGCCGGTGTCGTCGTGTTCGGCGCAACGAGCCTGCTGGCCGGACTGGCGCCGAACGGCGGTCTGCTCATCCTGGCGCGCTTCCTGCAGGGCGCCGGCGCGGCCATGATCCTGCCCACGTCACTGTCGCTTCTGAACGCGATGTTCACCGGAAAGGCGCGCGGCCAGGCCTTCGCGGTCTGGGGCTCCACCATCGGCGCTGCATCCGCCCTCGGCCCATTGCTCGGCGGCTGGCTTGCCGAACATGCCTCATGGCGTTGGGCATTCGGGATCAACATTCCGCTTGCTGCGCTCATTCTGATCGGCGCAGTGCTGTTCATCGCGCCCTCACCCCGCACCGCTGGGCGCATCGACGCCACCGGAGCAACACTGTCCATCGCCGGGCTCGGCCTGCTGGCCTTCGGCCTCGTCGAGGGACGAACGTACGGGTGGCTGACCACGAAGGAACCCTTCGATCTGTTCGGTCTTTCATGGTCTAGCGGACCGTCGCCGGTTCTGGTGGCGCTGGTTCTCGCCGTTCTGTCGCTCGGTGCGTTCGCCTACCGTCAAACCATGCTCACCCGCAGCGCCGATCCGTCGCGGGCACTGATGGACGTACGGTTGTTCTCCATCTCGTCGTTCCGCAACGGCAACATCGCGACGCTGATCATCGGACTCGGCGAGTTCGGAATCGTTGCGGTGCTTCCTCTCTGGCTCCAGTTCACGCTCGGATACAGCGCCCTCCAGGCAGGGCTCGCGCTGGTTCCCATTGCCATCGGCAGCTTTGTCGCCAGTGGTGCGAGCTTCGGGCTGGCATCGAAGGTCTCGCCGTTGGGCTTGGTCCGTATCGGCCTGGCTCTCGAAGCGCTCGGTCTCGCCGGCCTCGGATTCATCGCTGCGACAGACAGCCCCTGGTGGACTATCGCCGCAGTGCTGTTCTTCTACGGAATCGGCGTCGGTTTTGCGACTGCCCAGGTGACCAACGTCGTGCTCGAGGAGATTCCCGAGCAGAGCGCCGGTCAAGGCTCCGGCATTCAGAGCGCGTTCCGCCAACTCGGATCCGCACTGGGCATCGCTGTCCTCACCACGGTCTTCTTCAGCACTCTCAATTCGACGCTGAACAACGACCTCACCGGATCCGGTGTCGACCAAGCTCAGGCTGATCAGTTGACGCGGGCAGTCACCGACAGCGCAGGCGCCGCCATCGACTCGCTGGCCGGTTTACCGAACACTGCCTTCGTCGCCGACGCTGCCCAATCTGCGATGACTCACGGCATCACACTCGGCGGATACCTTGCGGCCGGATTTGTCGTGGTGGGCCTGATCGCCACGGCGCTCATCCCGAACAAGCCTGCCCCGTCAAACGAGGAGGAAACGAAAGCAGCAGCCGACGTCGCCTGACGGTCGGATCGGTGCAGTACGGTGCCGGTATGCGATTGCCCTGGTCACGGTCAGCACAGTCACGGTCAGCACAGTCACGGTCAGCACAGTCACGGTCATCACAGTCACGGTCTGCACAGTCACGGTCAGCACCGGTGCTCAGTGAGGCCGACATCGTCGCCGTACGTGAGCAAGCACGCGAACTGGTAGTCCCAGGTTTCGCGACGTTCGACGAAATCTGCGAAGCCGCCCGAGACTGTGTCGAGGGCGGCTTCGAGAACGACGAACTCGGCAGTCAGATCGACGCAGTAGTGCGTGAGGTCTGGGACCACAGACTCGAGGAGCAGACCCAGTGGACGGCTCCCGGAGACTTCGAGCGCCTCTCCGCAGCCTTCGCCGAACTCGAACGCAACGGCATCGTGGCCCGGATGAACTTCACCTGCTGCATGCAGTGCGGCACTACCGAAATCGACGACGAACGCACGCCGTCCGAACCCGACCAGAACGGGTATCCCTTTGCTCAGTGGGCGTACACGTTCTTCCACATGCAAGATGCGGAGCGTCTCGGCGACGAGCCGTCCGATCTCTACTTGTCCTACAGTGCGTTTCGTCCGGCCCACGATCTCGATCCCGCGCTGGTCGCCGCTGCCTTCGGCGGCGACGAAACCGCCAAGGCACACATGATCGCGCACACCGATCAGACCGTCGGGCGCCAGGTAGCCGACGCACTCCGAACTCAGGGGCTGAGCGTCGATTGGAACGGTGACAACAATCAGCGTATCCGTGTCACCGACGTATGTTGGCGCAAACCGCTTCCGCAGTAGGAGATTCAGCTGGGTGGCAATACGCGGTCGAGGAACGTATTGCTGAAGACGCGGTGTGGGTCGTGTTCGTCGAGAGTGGCGAGAGCGAAGTCCCAATTCCCGTCGCCACCGGCACGGAAGGTGGCAGGCACTGTGCTGGTGAGGAATTCGTCGTCCTGGTACGCCGCCTGATCGGTGAATGCCCACCCCTTGGACCACTCCGGACGGAAGGTCGCGTAATCGCCGGAGTAGTTCGCGACCATCCACCGTTCCATTTCGCGAAGGAAGGCAGGCAATCCCGCGGTGCCGGGAATCGAGACCACGTTCATCCAGATCGCTGTGTCCCAGTCCTGACGATCCGCCCGCGGCCGCACCGCTGACAGGTCCGGCACTCCGGCGCTGTCGACCAACACCTCGCCGTCATCGTCGACACCGCAGAGACGCACTTCGAACGGCATGTTGACGGGATACTGCCCCAGCGACGCGTAGTGCGTCATTCGTTCGTTCAGCCAACTCGTCATCTCGTGGACGACTCGGCCGATGTTGGACCGCTTGGTGATCACGGCTCCGCCCCCGGCTACGACGCGCAAGGTCGTGTGCCGGAGGTAGAACAGAACGTCTTTCGACCAACCCCAGAGATCGTCGGTGTCAGTCAGCACCAATCCTGCTGCTACAGCGCCGAACTGAGAGGCGCCGAACAGCGGCGTCGCAGCTTGGAGACCCTGTGCCACCATCCCCAACGGGGTGGTGACTTCTTCGGGAATCGCGTCGGAGAAGAAGTAGTTGTACGGCCCGCTCACCTCTCGGGACTCCGGCGGTTTGACCGGGGTCGGTGTCCAGACCTTGAGCCACGGTGTTTGCGTGAACGGGAACCAGATTGCTTCCACCCGTCCGGATTTCTCGACGAAACTCTCGTAGGTACGCCCTGGCGACCCGGGAGCAGCAAAGAGTTCTTGCCACGGAATGTCGGTGAAACTCTGGCACCGCAGCCGATAATTCTCCCCGGCTTGCAGCGTCACGGAGGTGACGAAGGTTCGACCCAGATGGGCCAGGAAGGCGGTGCTCTCGACGTCCGATCGGTGAAATGTCTTCAGTGCGTACCGATTGATGCCTTCCTCCCACGCCACCACCGTGATCTCGGTGATCAGGTTGCTCAGCGAACCATACGATTGACCAGGGGTGATCGTCTCCCCCACAGCCGGATAGGTTGCCCCGTGAGCACCGATCGCCAGCGCGCCGGCGATGGACAGCTCACCGATCGCCGGAGAGTTGGCCCAGCCGAGCCCTTCTCGCTCGAGCGCTGTCAGAATCGCTTCGATACTGGCGCCGGCGCCCGCCGTGACCGTTGCGGGCGTGCCGTGCTGCACCACAACCGAATTCAGTTTGGCCATCGTATCGACCAGCAGAACTCGATCCGAAGGCGCGCCGGGCACCACCGTCAACGGACTCCACCCGTGCATCGTTCCCTTCGCACGCACTGTGTACCCGTTGTCGAACGCCCAGTTGGCGAGGGTGACGACGTCATCGCTGTGACGTGCCGTGGCCGTCCACACGCTGTCGAGCATGATTTCTCGCGACCAGTTCGCGTACGCCTGCTGTGACAACGGAATGTCCGACGGAAATCCGGGCGGTGGCGCGATGGTCGATGCCGAACCCCAGGGAACTGCTCCAGCCGGCGCCCAGGAAATGCCCGCGAGAGCAGCTGCGCCGGCACTCGCTGCGAGAAATCCGCGCCGGCTCACACCGTCTTCGCTCGAGCTGTGCTCTGCCATGCGCTCTGCTTGATGCACCACTGCTCACTCCGTCAGCCGACTCGGTTCATGTCAGGGACGAACGTAGAACAAATATGATTACGATGCCAGTGGTTCCGTAATAAAAGTTTTCCGAAGCTCACTGCACCATCGGAGCGAAGACCGCGTAGATCGCTTCCGGGGCACCGTCGAACGCACTGATGATCAACCAGGCAGTCAGAACCGTCAACGCCGGCCCGATCAGGATCTTCTCGAGGTTCCCACCTGCACGGATGGACAGGAATGACGGCAGCCGTTGTTCCCACCATCGTTTGCCGCCGAGCGGAATCAGGGGCGCGAGAAACGGCACCCCTTCCTTAGTGATCGCATCGCCGAGACAGTGCGTGGCGCAGCCCAAGGCCACCGCAACACCTAGCCCCGTGGATCCAGCCTCACTCGGATACCACTGCCAGGTGAGGGCAGAGAGCACCAACGCAACGGCGGAGACCGCGAGCCAACCCTTCTCCTTGGCCAATTCACCCGCCAATCCACGGATGGCCAACCCGAGGCAGAAGAACAGGGTGATGATGATGGCTGGCTTCCCGAACTGAACAACCAGCGCCGAGACCCCGGCACCCAACCCGGCGGCGAACAGCGCGGTGTGCGTGAGCGTCCGATGCCCACCACGACGCTTGCCGTCCTTCTTGCCTTTGGTGATGCGGTAGAAGGTCACCGAAATTGCGTCGATGCCTTTGGCCAGAGCCTTGCTGAGCGGACCGAATGATCGCGAAACCGTCGACTGACCGGTATCGAGGTCGGGAAGCAAGGCGGCTCCGGCACACACTCCGGCAAAGGTCAAAGTTTCCGCAGTGGATGTGGGCCCTCCCCAGTCGAGAGGCAACAACTCCGCAACCACCAACCCCACAGCAGCACCGGACATCGCGTGGGTGGGGCCCATGACCATGAAACACAACACCTTTCGAAACGCGCCCCGCATCAGGCCGTACCGCACCCTCTGCAAGACACCACACACATGACGCCGTCGGCGACGGCCCCGGCATGCTCGCCGAGACCGCCCCGAACGTAGCAAGTGCTACCGACAGGCTTGACCAACCTCCAGACCCAGTTGAGTACGGCCGTACCGTTCCAGGTCAAAGCGGTTCATGCGGAGCTTTTTTCGCTCGTCAGCCCGTGGCAACCGTGCATGACAGGGCAACGCCCTCCTCCAGCGGAGCGACGCCTGCCATGTCGAGCACCTCTGCCGGAACACCTTCGGTCGTCGGAGCCCACTCGACGGTCGGCAACGCCGGCACCCCTTCACGCGCAACGAATGTCGCAGCTTCGCTCGGCACTTCGATAGTGACTGCGGCCGTACCGGCCTCCTCCGCGCGCACGACCTTCCCCTCGTCGATGAGCTTCTGCAGCTCCTCGTCGGAAATCGGCGCCGCGACACCACACGCTACTTCGGGAGCCACACCCAACTCGGACGGAGCGGTCGCGATCGACCGCACCGCCACCGGTGACCCGTCGGAAATCGGATTGGAAGCCCAGGCGATTCCCGGCGCCACTGCCATACCGAGGACCGCCACGGACGCCACCACCACACCGGTACGGCGGGCCCGCTTGCCGTTCACTTTCAATCGCGTCATCGTAGTTCTCCTTGATCGAACGTTCTCGAGTTCTCGGCGCGGTCGCATCCGAGAAACCCGAGGTTATGAAGCCAACACTGCAGATCTGTTGTCGGTTTCTTAGGAGTTGATGAGAATGCGACGGCCCTCGCTCCGAGCGAGGCCCCAGGCCTTGATCCGATGGCACCATGGCTGGGGTGAGTACACGCGAGCGCATCCTGATCGTTGACGACGACGCGAAGGTTCTGAATTCGCTCGAACGTGGACTCCGATTGTCGGGCTTCGACACGGCAACTGCCGTCGACGGACGATCGGCCTTGTCATCGGTGAACAAGCAATGCCCGGCCGCGCTCGTTCTCGACGTCAACATGCCCGGCCTCGACGGCGTCGGGGTGGTGACCGCCCTGCGCGCGATCGGCAACGAGGTTCCGATCTGCGTGCTCAGCGCCCGAAGTTCCGTGGGTGATCGCATCGCGGGGCTGGAGGCGGGCGCCGACGACTACCTCACCAAGCCCTTCGAGTTGGCCGAGCTCGTCGCCAGACTCCGCGCATTGCTTCGACGCACGACGCGAGCCACCCCGTCGGTCGACCATCCGATCACGGTGGGACCGCTGACGGTCGATCTCCGTGGCCATCGAGCGCACATCGACGGTAGACGAATCGAACTCACCAAAAGAGAATTCGACCTGTTGTCGGTACTCGCCGAGCACGCCGGTGTCGTACTCAGTCGCGCACAACTCCTGCGACTCGTCTGGGGTTACGACTTCGCTGCCGACACCAATGTCGTCGACGTCTTTGTCACCTATCTACGCAAGAAACTCGAAGTCGACGGGACTCCCCGCGTGATCCACACAGTGCGTGGGGTGGGCTTCGTCCTGAGGGCCGAACGATGAAGCGGCCGCTGTCACTTCAGACTCGCGTAGCCATCGCCTCGGGCCTGGCCGCCGGAATCGTGATTGCCGCGATCGGAATTGCGTTCGCGGTCTTTCTGCGTGTCAACGGATCCGAACAACTCGAACGCACTCTCGATTCCGTCACCCTGGGCGTCGCGGCGAGTGCGCCGAGCCCGCTATTCATCGAAACACCAACTGCAACAACAGAACCATCCGTGGTCAGCCCCGGATTCAACGCCGCGACCGTCAGCGCCTTGGCTACCACCGATGTTCGCAGTCGTGATGTTCTGGTGCCCGGCGACAGCGGCGCCGCACTGGCCGTCAGCATCCCCGAAGACCCACTGACCCAGGCAATCCGTGAGCAGCAGTTCCAAGTGGCCGCTGCAGCAGTGGTCGCCATCCTTGCCGCGGCCGGGCTCGGTTGGTTCCTCACCGGCCGAGCCGTCCGGCCACTACAGCAATTGACCGAGACCACCAGTTCGATCGGCAACAACCTCGACGTCGACGGACTCTCGCGCCGGGCACCGTCGGTACGTGGAACGCGAGAAGCCGAAGAACTGTCGGAGGCAATCCACAGCATGCTCAGTCGCATCGAAAGCGATCGAAGCCGCACCGAGGAGGCGTTGGAGTCGGCACGCGATTTCGCTCGCGTCTCCGCCCACGAACTGCGCACACCTCTCACGTCGATGCGTACCGATCTCGAAGTTCTCGCAACACTCGATCTCACGGAAAGCCAACGGCGCGAACTGTCCGGCGAATTGTTGGAAGCGCAGCGCCAGATCGAGCGCACCCTGACCGACCTCGAGACTCTAGCCCTGGGTGACGTGGCCGATCCCGAGGATTGTGCCGACGTCGATCTCGTGGAGGTTGCCGATCGCGCCGTTGCTGACGCAGGCCGTCTGCACCCGCAGGTCGACGTTCGTTTGAAAGCACCGGAAGAACTTTCGGTTCAGGCCTTTCCCGCGGGTATCCGTCTGGTGCTGACCAACGCCGTCACCAATTCCGTTCGGCACGGCAATGCCGACGAAGTCGAGATCACCGTCCGATCAGGGGCTGCGACGGGTTCGGCGACGGTTTTCGTCGACGACAACGGCACCGTGATCGCGCCTTCGGAACGCGAAGCGATGTTCGAGAGATTCGTTCGTGGTACCGGTGCGGGCGACGCCGGAAGCGGTTTGGGACTGGCCCTCGTCGCGCAGCAGGCGAGGCTGCACGGCGGTAGCGCGCGACTCGACAAGAGCCCACTCGGCGGAACTCGATTGATCTTCTCGATCAACCCAATTCGACGTGCAGAGCCTCGAGCAGCGGCTTGGCCGCCTCGTCGAAGAATCGGTCTTGGGTATCTCCACCGATCTGTACCAGTGCCACATCGGTGAATCCGGCGTCGGTGTATGCCTTGACCGCTTCGACGATCACATCGAGATCGGGACCACACGGAATGCTTTCAGCTACATCCTCTTTGCGCACGAACTGAGTCGCACCCGAGAAGCTCGCCGGCGTCGGCAGTTCGGAGTTCACGGACCACCCTCCGCCGAACCACCGGAACTGCTGATGAGCTCGTGCAATTGCCGTGTCGCGATCAGGGTCCCACGAGATCGGAATCTGACCGATGGTCCGGCCTGCGGGAGCCAATCCGTATGCTCGGCCGTGCACATGCTTCCACAAGTGCACTAGCTCCGAATCCGGTTGCACGGCAATCAGATCGTCGGCCATCGGACCGAAACGCTCGACGGACTTGTCTCCGGACATGGCCAGCGCCAGCGGAACCGGGTTCTCGGGGAGATCCCAGATCCTGGCGGACTGGACGTCGAAGTACTCCCCCTTCCAGCTCACCAGATCTCCGGCGAGCAGTGCGCGAATGATGCTCACCGCCTCCTGCAGCATGTCCTGGCGGGTGTCGATGGACGGCCAACCCTCGCCGACCACATGCTCGTTCAGGCTCTCGCCACTTCCCAATCCCAGGGTGAAGCGTCCGTCCGCGAGGATCTGGATCGTCGCAGCTTTCTGAGCGACGACGGCGGGGTGGTACCTCACGGTCGGACAAGTCACGTACGTCATCAAACCGACTCGCTCGGTGGCGTGGGCGACTGCCCCCAGCACCGACCAGGCGTAGGGTGCATGCCCCTGCTCGGTCAGCCACGGCGAGTAGTGATCACTCATCACTTCGAAGTCGAAGCCGACTTCTTCGGCCCGAACTGCATGGCGAACCAGTTCTTTCGGACCTGCCTGCTCCGTCATCAAGGTGTAGCCGAATCGTGCCATCACTGATCAACTCCCGGTATCTAGGCCTGAAACGAGTTCGGAAATCACACTGCCGTCGAGGTGGTCGAGGAGGTCGCGGGCGTCGTCGTACACGGCAGCCGCACCCGCACCTTCGAGTTCGTCGGTCGACATGCCGCCGCTGCGCACTCCCACAGCCACAACGCCCGCCCATGTCGCCGCCTTCATGTCCCAGACGGCATCCCCGACCATGACCGCATCGCCCGCGTCGACACCTGCCTTCGCGAGCGCGACCTCGATCAGGTCCGGATCAGGTTTGGCCTCGTCGACGGATTCCGAAGAGGTGGCGGCGTAGATCATTTCGTCGATGTCGAGCGTCCGGCGTAGCAACTTCAGTTCGTCGTCCGGCGCCGAGGTAGCGAGCACCACGTGCAGTCCGAGCGAGTGAACTCGGCGGATCAACTCGCGCGCTCCCGGCAGTACTCGGAGACGGTCGGCCGACTGCCGGTAGTACGTGGTGTGAAGTTCTTTGGCTCGCGGTCCGCACCCGTCGATGTCTTCGCCGAGCAAGGACTCCAGTAGTTGGTCTCCGTCCATGCCGATGCTGCGGTGTACCCGCCACGCGTCGACCGGGCGACCTACCTCGAAGAAAGCTCGCGACCACGCTTCTACGTGCAGATAGTTGGAATCGACGAGCGTTCCGTCGATGTCGAAGAGAACCGCACCTATTGCCATGGGAATTGACTGCCCAACACCTCGGTTCGCGAAACTTGTGCCCCGAGCATTCTCAGCTCGAGAAGCGGATCATGGAGAGTGCGAACAGCAGAAGTGAACGTCGAACAGGGGTGTCGTCATGGAGTCAGTCGTTGTATTCCTTCTCGCATGCTTCGTCTATTGGTTTGCGCTTCTGTAGTTGGGTAGACGGAAACGGACCGCTGCCGGGAAGTGATTTCCCTTGCAGCGGTCCGCATTCGGTAGACCTAAGCGATGCTCATGTCAGCGGGTCACTGACCTGCGCGTACACCTTCTTCGACGCGCTTGCCCAAATCTGCGTCGACGTTCTTCCAGTACTCGAAGACACGCAACAGAACTTCCTCACTGACGCCGGCAAGGGCGTGGCCGACGATGTTGCTCACCAGGCGCTCACGAGCTGCGTCGTCGAGAATTTCACGGACCAGCGTTCCGGCCTGCGTGAAGTCGCCGTCCTCGGCGTGCTCGATGTATCCGGCGCGCACTGCTTTGCCGTCGAACGCCCACAGTCCTTCGTCACCGGCAACCGACGGATCGGCATGCGGTCCGCCGTACGAGTTCGGTGCGTACACCGGCGTCGACGGGGAATTGAAGCTGTAACGCATGGCGCCCTCCTTGGAGTAGGAGTTCACCTCGTTCTTCGGGGCATTGACCGGCAGGTCGGCGTAGTTGGTGCCGATGCGGTAACGATGTGCGTCGGCGTAGGAGAAGACGCGGCCGAGAAGCATCTTGTCCGGGCTGAATCCGATGCCGGGCACCACGTTCGACGGCTCGAACGAAGCCTGCTCGATCTGCGCGAAGAAGTTCTCCGGGTTGCGGTTCAGCGTCCACTTGCCGACCTCGATCAGTGGGTAGTCCTTCTGGGACCAGACCTTGGTGAGGTCGAACGGGTTGAAGCGGTAGCCTTCGGCCTCGTCGACCGGCATGATCTGAACCTTGAGTGTCCAGCTCGGGAAATTACCGGCCTCGATGGCGTTGTACAGATCCGCGCGGTGGTAGTCGGGATCGCTACCGGCGAGGCTGTCTGCTTCGGCCTGCGTCAGGAACTCGATGCCCTGATCGGTCTTGAAGTGGTACTTCACCCAGAAGCGTTCACCCGCAGCGTTGACCCACTGGTAGGTGTGCGATCCGAAGCCGTCCATGTTGCGCCAGGTCTTCGGGATACCGCGGTCACCCATCAGCCAGGTCACCTGGTGAGCGGTCTCGGGACGCAGAGTCCAGAAGTCCCACTGCATGTCGTGGTCACGAAGACCGGAGCCGGGCAGTCGCTTCTGCGAACGAATGAAGTCGGGGAACTTGATGGCGTCCTTGATGAAGAACACCGGGGTGTTGTTGCCGACGAGGTCGTAGTTTCCCTCTTCGGTGTAGAACTTCATCGCAAAACCGCGCGGATCGCGCCAGGTGTCCGGGCTGCCCTGCTCACCGGCGACGGTGGAGAAGCGGACGAGGGACTCGGTCTTCTTACCCGGCTGCAGGAACGCGGCCTTGGTGTACTTGCTGACGTCGTGTGTGATGACGAGTTCACCGAAAGCGCCGCCGCCCTTGGCGTGGACGATGCGCTCCGGGACACGCTCGCGGTTGAACTGCGCGAGCTTCTCGATCAGGTAGTGGTCGTGAAGGAGCACCGGCCCCTGAATACCCGCGGTCAGCGATTCGTCATCACTTGCGACCGCGATACCGAAATTGTTGGTGGTGGGCTTGGTCATGGCGAAGCCTCCTAGCGTTGTGGGCTGGGCGTCAGAGGAGCGGGGCTGCATCCGAGTCGAACGCATGGGCTGCATGCGAGGTGGCTGACTCGGAGGTTCTGGACGCATCAATTCGATTCTGCGAGACCGCGTCCGACTCGGTGTCGGATTCGGCAGAATTCTTCAGGCAATCTTCGCAACGGCCCCAGAACACGACCTCGGCTTCGTCGATTTCGAAGCCGTGATTATCGGAAGGTTCGAGGCAGGGAGCTTGGCCGACAACACAATCGACGTCGACGACCTTGCCGCAGCCGCGACAGACGAGGTGATGGTGGTTGTCACCAGTCCTCGTCTCGAACCGTGCGGGCGAACCCGCCGGCTCGATGCGTCGCAGCAATCCTGCGTTCACGCATGCCTTCAGCACGTCGTAAACGGCCTGTGTGGATACCGATCCGAGCTGCTGCCGCACGAGTGCTGCAACAGAATCGGCGTCTGAATGCGGTTGGGCTGTAACCGCATCCAGCACGGCGAGGCGCGGAGCAGTGACCCTCAACCCGACGGCGCGCAATTGCGCTCGGGGGTCGAAGTCATGCTCTCCGTCTCGCATGTTTCCCAGTATGCCGCTTTTCTGGAATTAGTCAAGAAAAGGATTGCCTAAGTTGAATCGAGACCGGTGTCACATATCAAGGACGGGAACAAATCCGGGGAGACCGCCGTTGAACACCCTGTCGGCGTCCGAACAAGCCCCGGGCCCCACCCCTTTTGTCGCTGCGAGCGACCACCCGCCGAGAGGCGCCTGTGGGACGTCGACACCTGACTTTCACACCACACGACCAAGGCCGCCCGGTCACTGACGGGCGGCCTTGGTCGCTTTTTCGCAGGTCAAACCCCCGTTACCGACGCCTGGCCGCTCCCGTAGTCATTTTTCCGCCCAGAATCACGACGCCGTGATGGGTGCCCGCAGCCAACCAGTCCGGCAGGGTCTGCCCCTCTGCCTCGACGCTCACGCGCGCGTATCGGAACGATCCCGTCAGCCTTGCCGACGCGATCGCCAGACCTCCACCGGACTCCGGCTGCGCAAATCCCAACGCCCCGGCAATCGGCAGACGCGGCCCGAGCATCCGCGTATCCGAACGCACCCGCCATCCGTCGCCGGTTGCAGTGAAATTCTGCTGCACGTCTCCGTCGAACTCGGCCAGAACCTTGGGTAGTTGCCAGTGGACTCGCCCACCGTGCACCGACGGTTCCGAATCCACCGCGATGAAAGGGACCGCCATCCGCGGCATAGGCCCGATCCGTTTCCCTGGCGCATGCAAGACCGGACTGGCGAGGATCTCGCGATACGGGCCGACCGGCGAATCGAGGTAGTCCACCATCATGGCCACCGTCATCGGAATCGTTCGACCATCCGGGCCGAGCTCGCGTGCCGCCGACGTACTGCGGTGCCACCACAGTGTCGCGCGAACGCGAGCCGGCCACGGCGGCGGATCACTCACCGGCCAATCGACGCGGTCACTTGTCGATTCAGGCACGCTCCACATCGGACACCTTCTCAGCTCGAATGGTCAGGGGAAGCTGCAAAGCGCCTGGTGCATGCGTCGGCACCACCGGATCGGACGGCAAAGTCGGATCGATACGTACGTATGGCTCGCCGGTCTTCGGGCGGGCGTCCGCGCCACCCTTGTTCGGCCACATCGCGCACGCTCGTTCCGCCTGCGCAGTGATGGTCAGGGAAGGATTCACTCCGAGATTTGCGCTCACCACCGAACCGTCCATGACGTGCAGTCCCTCATGACCGTATGCACGCAGATACGGATCGACGACGCCACTCGACGCGCTGTCACCGATCGCGCAGCCACCCAGAAAGTGTGCCGTCATCGGGATGTTCACGATCTCGGCGATGGAACCACCCGGGTCGCCGTCGATCTTCTCGGCGACCTTGCGAATGGCTGTATGACCCTGCGGAATCCACTGAGGAGGTGGATCGCCCGGTCCCGGTCTACTGGTGAGGGAGCGCCCGAATCGTTTGGTGTTCTTGGAAAGTTCGAGGGAGTTGTCGTCGGTCTGCATCACCAGCGCGATGACGGTTCGCTCGGACCAGTTCCGTACCGACAACGACCGCAAGAACGCTCCTGGGTGTCGGGCCGCGACTGCCAGAGTCTTCAGCACCCGGGGAGTTCGCCCACCGCCGTCACTCAGGACGGTCTGCAGAAGTCCTATTGCATTGCTGCCCTTGCCGTATCGCACCGGCTCGATGTGCGTGTGATCATCCGGGTGAAAGGACGACGTGATGGCTACGCCCTGCGTGAAGTTCCGTCGACGCGACTTCGACGTTGCGGCCAGTACGGCTTCGGAATTGGTACGTACGACGGTGCCGAGAGTGTCCGACAGGCCCGGCAGGGCACCGGATTCCTTCATACCGAGCAGCAGTCTCGCCGTTCCGTACGTTCCGGCGGCAACCACCACCTGATCGGCGGTGAACCGAACTTCTCGCCGGCGGACGCCGTCCGTTCGCCTCGCGAGCAGGCGGTAACCACCGCTTGCCGCCGGCCGAAGGTCGGTGACGGTCGTGAGCGGATGAACCCTGGCGCCCGCTTGCTCGGCGAGATGGAGGTAGTTCTTGACCAGCGTGTTCTTCGCACCGACTCGGCAGCCGGTCATACATCCCCCGCATTCCGTGCAACCTGTGCGTTCGGGTCCTTTTCCGCCGAAGAACGGGTCCGGCACGGAAACTCCTGCCTCCCCGAAGAAAACCCCGACGGGGGTGGACGTGAAGGTCTCCCCCACGCCCATCTCTTCGGCTACGTCCTTCATCACCGCATCGGCAGGAGTGAAGGACGGATTGGTGCGAACACCCAACATCCGTTTGGCCTGGTCGTAGTACGGCGCCAGTTCGTCGTGCCAGTCAGTGATGTGCGCCCACTGACGGTCTTCGAAGAACCGATTGGGTGGCTGATACAACGTGTTGGCGTAGTTCAACGACCCACCTCCGACGCCGGACCCCGCCATCACGAGCACATCCGGAAGAAGATGGATGCGCTGAACCCCATAACATCCGATCCACGGCGCCCACAGGTACTTTCGAAGTCTCCAACTGGTTTCAGGCAACTCGTCGTCGGCAAACCGTCGACCGGCTTCGAGCACCCCGACACGGTAGCCCTTCTCCGTCAGGCGAAGAGCGGCGACACTGCCACCGAATCCCGAACCGATAACCACCACGTCGTAGTGCGTCGCGGTCATGCCTCGACGCTTTCGATCTTGCGAGCGGAGTAGTTCTCCCGATCGAAATGCTCCAGCAGCGAACGGAATTTGAAAGTGAACGTCGGCCACTGCACCGAGTTGCGCCCCTCCGGATCGATGTACCAACTCGAGCATCCGCCCTTGTTCCACACCGTGTGCTGCAACTCGTGCTGAATTCCCTTGTTGTAGTGCACCTGCTCCGTCTCGTTCACGTCGAGGGCATCGATCCGCTCTCGCTTCATGGTGTTCAAGGCGTCGTTGACGTACTCGGCCTGGGACTCGAGCATGTACACGATCGAACTGTGTCCGAGGTTGGTGTTCGGACCGTACATGAGGAACAGATTCGGGAACCCGCTGACCGCAGTACCCTTGTACGCGTTGGGACTACCGTTCCAATGTGCGGCCAGCGTCTCGCCACGTTTTCCGGTGATCAGATGCGCAACAGGCGGTTCCGTCGGCGTGAACCCCGTGGCGAAGATGATGGTGTCGACCTTGTGCTCGACTCCGCGTGCGTCGACCACTCCGTTTTCGGTGACCGAGACGAGCCCACTGTCGACCAGACTCACGTCCGCGCGGTCAAGGGTGCGCAACCAGTCGTTGGACAGAAGCATGCGCTTGCAACCGATCGTGAAATCGGGAGTCAGTTTCCGGCGCAACTCCGGATCTTTCACCTGTCTGCGCAGATGGAGGCGCGCGGCCGCCTCGAAGGCAGGCAGCACCCACGTCGCGTGCGACATCGCGGCGCCGAGTAGCTCGCGGAAGCCGTAAACCCACCCTCGAATCACCTTCTGTGTAACGGGAATCCGCGAGTACACGGCCTTCTGTGCAGCAGGCAGGGTGCGATCCATCCGAGGGATCACCCAGGCCGGAGTTCGCTGGAACACGGTGACATGGGCAGCAGGGTCGGCAATTTCGGGAACGAACTGAACCGCCGACGCTCCCGTTCCGATCACGGCTACGCGCTCGCCGCGCAGTTCGTGTTCGTGGTTCCACGTCGCCGAATGGAAAGTGGTCCCGGAGAATTGGTCGAGACCGGGAAAATCCGGGATCTTGGGCGTCGACAACGCTCCGGTCGCGGCGACCAGAGCTTTGGCCGTCAACGACCCTCGAGATGTCCGAATACGCCACAGCGCCGCATCCTCGTCCCACACAGCAGCTTCGAGTTCGCAGTTCAGGACTACGCGTTCCACGATGCCGGTGTCTGCGGCCACCTTCTTCAGATAGTTGTAGATCTCGGGTTGACGAGCAAAGGTATGACTCCAATCGGCGCTCGGCGCAAAAGAATACGAGTACAACGCCGTCGGCACGTCACAGGCACAGCCTGGATAGGTGTTGTCGCGCCAAGTGCCGCCGATGTCAGCTCCACGCTCGATCAACACGACGTCTGCAGCGCGATTGTCGCGAAGCATTCTGGCGGCCAAGCCCATACCGGCAAATCCGGCACCGACGATCAGCGTTTCGACATGTTCGGGAAGCTTCACTTCTTCTCCACTCGGGATTGCCAGGCCGGCAACAGTCGCGCTCTGAGCGCGTCGTCGGCTTCGGATGTACGAAACAGGGCTGAGACGGCAAGCCCACGAACGAGTTCGATGGTGAGTTCGACCGACTCGGAGTCGAACCGATCACCGAACAACTCGGCGCTGCCGAACTCGAGCGCCTCACTCACCTTGCGTTCGAGGGGCACCGTCGCCGCATGCAGAACGGGATCGGTCCGCGCCGCGACCCACAATTCGAGGGCGGCATAGAACAGCGGCCCGGAGAACGCGTCCGACAGGACCTCGAGGCCTCGACCACGATCCACTTCAACGGTGAGGAATTCTTCCAGCCGCTTGTCGACCAGATACTCGACGGCCGCGACGACCAGCGATTCCTTGGTCGGAAAATGATGCAGTTGCGTACCCCGCGAGACGCCTGCGCGGCGGGCGATCTCTTGCGTGCTGGTCCGTGCGTAGCCCAGCTCGACCAACGATTCGACGGCGGCGTCGAGGAGGCGCCCACGCATCGCCGCTGTACGTTCGGCCTGGGTACGGCTTACTTTCGCATCGGAAGTGGTCTCGGTCACAAGATAACTGTAGAGCCGAAACGTAAAACAGTCCAGGCTGACTTCAAATCTTGACACGTAACATACCGGTCAGTCAGCTCTGCCTGATAACGTCCTCGCAACGAGCGGAGGGAAACAATCGCTATGCCAGAGCAAACAGCATTTCCACACCGCCGTGTCGGGTTGGTGGAAGACCACGAGTCGGTAGCAATCGGCGTGTCCGTGATGCTCGAGGACGAGCCGGACCTCGAATTGGTGTGCATCGCGACCACTGTGTCCGAGATGCTCGCTCAGAACGTCGCCTTGGATCTGGCAATCCTCGACCTCCGGCTGGCCGACGGTTCATCGCCCAAGAGCAATGTCGAGCAACTGCGGGCCGCCGGGCTCGAGACATTGATCTTCACCGGGGCGGAAAACCCGTACCTCGTTCGCTCGGCCGCCCGTGCCGGCGTACTGGGTGTTGTACGCAAGTCCGAACCGACTGCCGTCGTGGTTGATGCGATACGCGCCGCCGCGTCGGGAAGGCAGGTGGTGACGACAGAGTGGGCTGCCGCAATCGACGGGGATCCAGGTCTCGACGAAGTGGGTCTGAGCCCTCGACAACTCGAGGTCCTCGAACTTTACGCATCCGGAGAGAAGGCGGATCGAGTTGCGCGACTCACCGGTTTGGCGCCGCAGACGGTTAACGACTACCTCCAGCGCATCAGGCAGAAATATGCGGCTGTCGGACGACCCGCACCGACAAAAACGGATTTGTACAAACGCGCGGTCGAAGACGGGGTATTACCAATTCCTGAACGGCCTACTTCCGGAAAAAAGCTGACTTTGACTAACAATGAGGTTCGGCAACAATAACTCTCACAGCGCTGCCCCTGAAAATATGGGCAGAGGAATTGATGTCTGGGAAAAATTTCCCTCTTCGAATTACATTCATCTGACAAGAAGACGGCACTGTCGGGGGTCTGTCATTCCGCTACAGAGAAGTAAGGACGAAACTCATGACAGTCACTGTGGAAAACTGCATGGCACAGGATCCCGTCGGACCGCACCTTTCGGAGCGCGAAATCGAGGTTCTCAGGGAATGGCTACTGAGTGATTCGAAGTCACGCGTCGCTCAAAACCTCTACATCAGCGTGGGAACGGTGGGGACCCACCTGTCGCGGATTCGCGAGAAGTATGCCGACGTTGGAAGGAACGCACCGACGAAATGCGAATTACTCGTGCGAGCGATACAAGATCAGATAGTGACGATCGACGAACTCTGATCGACAGAGTTGCTTTCGACAAAACAGCCAGTGCTTCTGACGAAATTCTGAGGCTCTTCGGCCGTTTCATCGGTGCCGGCTATGTCTGCTATCTGATATTGCTTGCCCCTGCGATTGCAGAAGCCACCACGATGTCTGCGTCGTGGTGGACTCCACTGGCGGTGGTCGCGACTTTCGGCAGTGGGCTGGCGCTGGGAGCATCGACGTTCCACGCCGACACCCGATGGGTGAAACGAACTGCGAGCGCAAATGCGGTTCTCTACGTCGTGGTCATCCTCCTGTGGTGGCCGGCGTGGAATGGTGACCACGTCACAGATTTCACCTTGTGGATTTCCAATTTCCCCGGCGTCGCCAGCCTTGCTGCCGCTGCAGCTTGGCGACCGGCCGCTGCCGTCGTGCACCTTTTCGTAGTGGCAACACTCGCACAGTTGACCAATCACATAATCCGGACGAGTCCCACGACGCACCTGTTGGTTCCCGACCTCGCCTTCGCCTGGACATTTTGCGCGGTTTTCGTAGCAGCGGCCGTCATGGCCTTGCGAACCGGACGAGTACTGGATGCGACCATCGCCACCACTCATGCCGCTGCCGCCGGCGCCGCCGCGGCCGAGGCCAAATCCGTCGAACGCGAGAGATTCGACGCACTCATCCACGACACCGTGATGTCGACTCTGCTCGCTGCTTCGAGAAACGATGCCGATCCCTCGGTCGTCGCTCAGGCGCGAAGGACGGTGGCAAGACTCGACGAACTGCGCTCTGGAACCGACCACGAGACGAGTTTCGACTTCGACGGAATCCTCGCTCAGTTGCGTTCAGCCGCTTCGGAAGTGGACGAAAACATCACGTTCGAGACCGCCCTCTCCGACGGGTCTGATCCGAGCGGATACGCACCCGACTCGATTCGTACGATGGCCGGTGCGATGGCCGAGGCACTGCGCAACAGCGTCAAACACGCCGGAAGCAGTGCACGGCGTTCGGTCACGGTCACGGCAACCGCCACCCACCTCGAAGTAGTCGTCACCGACGACGGCGTCGGCTTCGATCCGAGCTCCGTCGAGACGCACCGCCTCGGAATCACTGTCAGCATCCGCGGCAGAATGCGTCAACTCGACGGCGGATCGGCAACCATTCGATCGTCACCCGGCCGCGGCACTTCGGTGACTCTGACGTTGAGCTTGCCCGTAGCGGTGATGACATGACCAGACCGGACGGACGAGATGTCCGCGATCTTCTCGGCATGCACAGCCGTGCTGCTCGATTCATGGCTGCATGCTTCGCGCTCACCTGCGTGATCTCGGTCGCCTACACGTCGTCCGACGTCCGCGCAGTCTGGCCGATGATCTTGGCAATTATCGTGTGCTCGACTGCGGCTTTCACACTCGTTCTGAGCAGAGGCGACCCGATGCCGCTGGGGCAGAGCGTTCTGGTGTCTCTGACCGGCGCCGTCACGAGCGGCCTGGTGTTGTCAGTGGTTCCAGTCCCCGTCAACGACATGACTCAACTCTGGATGTTCGGGATGTCGACGGCAGTCTTCACCTTCATGTGCGTTCGTGGGCGTACAGCACTCGCGTGGCTCGGGCTTGGACTCATGGTGTTGGTGACCGCCATCTGGTCCTCCACCACCGGCCAGGGGGCCATGTACGGAGTGTCGTTGACGGTCATCAACGCGGGCCCTGTTCTGATGTCGACCTTCTTCGCATACACCATCCGTCCTCAAGCCAGGGTTATCTACGAACTTCGTGAGCAGTCCACCCAACGAATTGCCTCTGCATCCGCCAGTGCTGCGATTCTCGAGGAACGCGACGCTCAACTCGACAGGCTCGATGTCCTTGCACGCCCGCTCCTCGAACGGGTCGCTTCCGGGGTTCCACTGACAACCACCGAGCGGCAAGAATGCGAACTCCTCGAGGCGCAACTCCGAGATTCGCTGAGGGCGACAGGCTTACAACAAACAGATGTCATCGATGCTGTGCGTGCCGCTCGAAACCGTGGCGTCGAAGTGGTCCTGCTCGACGACCACGGAATGGATGGCGCGAACCCCGACGTGCGCGACCGAATCCACTCGAGCATCGTCCGGGAACTCACCGCGATCACGCGAGGAAAAGTGACCATACGGATCCTTCCACCTCGGCGTACCGCTATGGCCACGATGCTGGTCGACACTGAAGACGTTCGACGAATCGAGTTCGATCACAACGGAATGCAGCTGCTACGGCAGGGAGACCGGGGGGAACTCGGCACCTCGTCCATGTCCGTCGATCCGACTACAGACAGCGCCGTCGAACCCGAATAGCTTTCGAGGAGAGTGAGATTCACCGCGTCGATCACCAGGAGAAATGAATGATCTTCGAACTGCGTCCAGCGCATGTCGCACGTGCCCTCGCCGCACTGTGCGCCCTTCCGATTCTGTGGACCTTCGCAGTAGAGGGAATCACCACGACAACGGAATACGACTACAGCACGGGCGAAGTGTCCTCGTCGAGCGACCTGGGCTCTCAGATCGGAAGCGTCGCGATCTGGATCGTCCTCGCGATCATATTTGCCGCCGGTGCATGGTATCTGGAGAAGCAGCGCATCGGTTGGCCGCCGGCGGCGCACGAGCAGCTGGTCAAACTGCAGCTGGCATCACCCAACCGAGAAGAGTAAAGGTCCCTACCGCTTCCGATCGCCGGCGCGGAGAAGATTGCTGGGAACCGTATGGCCCACTATCTCCTCTGCAACGGCAGCGGCACGAATGCTCGCATCCAGGTCGATACCTGTCGCGATGCCCATGTCTTCGAGCATGTAGACCAGTTCCTCCGTCGCGATATTGCCACTGGCACCGGGAGCGAACGGACAACCACCGAGACCTCCGGTGGACGCGTCCAGGTTTCGAACACCGTGCTGCACAGCCGCCAACGCGCAAGCAAGACCAGCGCCACGCGTGTTGTGGAAGTGCGCACCCAAGCCGAAGTCACCTACTCTTTCGCCCACAGCGTCGATCAATCGTCCGACACGTCCCGGCGTGGCAGTGCCGATGGTATCTGCGATCGAGAACTGATCAGCACCGAGCTCCTTGGCCTGCTCCGCAATCCGCAGAACACGATCCGGGTCGGTTGGACCGTCGAACGGACAGTCCCAGGCTGTGGCCACGATGACCTCCACCCGTCCTCCGGCGTCGTGGACGATCCTGACGACCTCTCCGATACGTTCGGTCGCTTGCTCCGTCGTCGACCGAGTGTTGGCCTCGCTGTGGCCATTCGATGCCGACACAACATATTCGACGGTTTTCATTCCTGCGGCGACGGCCCGTTTCGCTCCACCGATTCCGGCGACCAATGCCGAGAACTCGATGCCGGGCCACTGGTGCAGTTCTGCGGCCAACAATTCCGCGTCGGCCAACGCCGGCACAGCGCGCGGTGAGACGAACGACGTCGCCTCGATACGCGAAACACCCGTCGCAGCCAGAGCGTCGACAAGACGAAGTTTCTCCGCCAGCGACACCGGGTCTTCGATCTGCAACCCGTCCCGTGGTCCGACTTCACGAATACTGACTGCTGGAATACCCACGCCAGGTACCGACATGTCAGATCACGCCCTTCATCTTCAGTTCTGCCTGCTCGTCGTCCGAGAGTCCGAGGAGCCCGCCCCACACCGAGGAGTTGTCGTGACCCGGCGCCGACGCTCCCGCGTTGCGCACGGATCCGGGTGTCTCACTGAAGGTAGGCACGACGCCCAAGCCGAGGACGTTTTCACCGATCCGCTCGTCGTAGTGGTCGACGAGCATCCCCCGCTCGATCAGCTGCGGATCCTTGACGACATCTTCAACCGTATTGATCGGCCCGGCAACAACTCCCACTTCGGTGAGGCGTTCCACCAGGCTGGTGGGATCTTGGAGCGCGACCCAGGCGCTGATCAGTTCGTCGAGCTCGTCCTGATGTTTGCCACGGGCAACATGATTGGAGAAGCGGTCGTCATGCGCTAGTTCCGGTCGCCCCATGATGGTGCACAGACGCACGAAGAGCGTATCCTGATTGGCTGCGATCACCACCCAGTTTCCTTCAGAGGTCTGATAGATGTTGGACGGCGCAATACCCTCCAATCTCGTTCCCGAGGGCTGCCGGATGATCCCGCCCCGATCGTAATCCGGGATCGTGGATTCCTGCACCGCCAGACAGGATTCCGTGAGGGCAACGTCGACCACCTGACCACGGCCGGTCCGCTCTCGTGAGAGCAACGCCGCCAGCACTCCCTGAACGGCGAACATCCCGCCGAGAGAATCTCCGAGCGAAAGGGCAATACGCGGAGGCGCCTGCCCTGGATAACCGTTCAGATGCCGAAATCCGCTGACCGCTTCGGCAACCGAGGCGTAGCCGGCGCTCTTGGCTTGCGGTCCGCTCTGCCCGTAACCGGATACCCTGGCCAACACCAACTTCGGATTGCGCGCACTGAGAACGTCGAATCCCAGGCCCCACTTCTCGAGGGTGCCCGGCCGGAAGTTCTCGACCACCACATCGGCATGTTCGATCAGATTCAGAAACAGGTCTCGTCCCGCGTCGACGCGAAGGTCCAACGTCACACACCGCTTGTTGCGGGCGTGAACCGTCCAGAAGAATCGATGACCGTCCTGCTCGGCCTGACCCCAGGTACGAAGCGGGTCCGGGCGGTCCGGCGATTCGATCTTGATCACGTCGGCGCCCATGTCGCCGAGCAGTTTCCCGGCGAAGGGCCCGGCGATCAAGGTTCCGAGTTCAATCACCCGATATCCGTCCAGGGGCCCGGTGGGCGCACCTTCCGACACAGCTGCCTCCTCTGGGAACTTTTCTCCCCTTGAAGGCTACGTCACCACCCGATATCGCAACATCATGTCGTGGTCTTCGTGATCGAGCATGTGGCAGTGCCAGACGTACCCCTGCAGGTCCCCCATACCGGCTTCTCCGTGTGCCGAGTGGTCTGCCATGGAACCTCTCGCGAAAGTTGCATCCGGATCGAAGCCCAACTCGTCGGCCGTCGGAAAGCGCACGATCACGCGGGTGATCGAGTTGGCATCCACGATGACAGTGTCCTTCTCCCCCGTTTCCCACACTTCGGGAGGCCGCAGCGAAGAGGTCACGAATTCCTCTGCCGACGGCGTCCACCGGACCCCCAAGTCAGGCACCGGATACCGCTGCATCAGTGCTGCAGTGTCGAGGCTTTGGCGTCCCACAACGCGGAACGCCACCAGGTGCAGATGAATCGGATGTGGTTCCGTGGTGATGTTGATCAGATTCCATTGCTCGATGGTTCCCTGACGCGGCAGTTCGATATCCGAATCAGTGAACCGCAAATTGTTGAGCGACATAGCGATCGACGGGTAATCCGAGGGACGCGACAGCTGCATGATCGTGAGATTTCGCACCACATCCGGGGACGCCGGTTCGGCAGCAACGGAATTCAGCTGCTGCGGGATCGAGCCGGTGAATCCCTTTGCGCTGCCCACGTCGAACCGACAGAAGACCGGCATCACCTGCGTGCCGCGTTGCGCCACCGCAAGGGGTACCGGTTCGTCGTTGCGCAATTCCACCGTCGTGCCCGGCTCGAGCATACTGAAGTCGACAAGCAGATCAGCGCGTTCACCCGGACTCAGCCGGACGTGATCCGTCGGCGCAGGAGCGGCCAAAAATCCTCCTTCGGAACCGATCACCCAGAACCGCATACGATTTGCGAAGTGCAGATTCCACACCGAATAGGTTGCGGCATTGAGCAGTCGCAATCGGTACAGTCCGCGAGCCACCTCCACTTTCGGCCATACGACGCCGTTCACTACACCCACGTCACCGGGAGTCGCCGGATCCCAGGAACCCTGCGGAGTGAGCCACGTGGAACGGACACTCTGTTGACCGTCGGAGGTGAAGACCTTGTCCTGCAGAATCATCGGAAGCTCGAATTCGCCGGACGGCAAGCCGAGAGAATTCCCGGTGGTGCCTGTATCTGCGTCGTCACGGAGAAAATACATCCCGACCAGCCCGGCGTAGACGTTGAGGCGCGTCATTCCCATGGCGTGATCGTGATACCAAAGATTGCCGGCTGCACGACCATTCGTGTACTCGTGAACCAAACCTTCGCCCGGACGCTGGATCAGCTCCGGATGCCCGTCGAACTGCGGTGCAGTAACTCCCCCGTGCAGGTGAAGCGAGGTGGGGACCTGTGTGCGGTCGAGGTTGCTGACGCCGTGCAGACCCGGATCGACATCCGCGGCAAGCGGATACGCAGAAATGTCGTTGGCATATCGGACTGTGACGAGCTGATCGACGTGAGCTTCGATGGTGGGGCCGAGATAATCCATTCCGCCGTAACCCAGCGACGGCGACGACGGTAGGTCCGGATGGAAACGGTGCATCGACGAAGCCGCGCGAAGCTCCAGGTTGCCACCCGAAATGCCCGGCAGGACAGGAAGGGTCTCCCGAAACGGTTCCAGCCGGGGTGACGGAAGTTGGAACGGGCGCAGTGGATCGACATCAGGTGGTCGAGCCGTCGCTGATCCAGCGGACAACGCGCTCAGACCGGCCAGCAGGCCAAGCCCTTGAACAAACGATCGGCGACGGATCTTGTGTGACTCGTCCACTCACGGCCCCCTCACGCTGACGGCATCCGGAGCGGGTTACCCGTGTGCCCGCACGGTCAAACACCGACCACCTTCTCCAACCAAAGCTCGAAAATCGGCGACCTTACCCCACCGCACCGGTCGCCGTACTCGACGACCTCCTCCGTCCCGACGAAACACGTTTGCGGACAACGGATGCACTCTTGCAGCTTTGCGAGAAGCCGAAGATTCGAAAACGCTCTTGACTCGAACGCATGTTCGAGTATGATTTGGGGAGGGGATCGGGGGATTCAATGAGTGTCTTGTTGTCGGATGTGGTGTCTGGTTCTGCGGTGGGGTTGCGCGGACGTCTGTGGCAGTTGACTGCTGCTGAGTTGCGTGAGGCTGCTGTCGAGGCGAGTGCGGAGATTCTGCGCCTCGAGGCGGTTCGAGTGGCCGTGGTGGACGAGTTGTCGTTGCGCCCGGATGATCAGGTGATTGCCAGCCGCGGAGTGGGGTCCTGGTTGGCGGCCAACACGATGCTGCAGGTCCGGGACGGGAAGAAGATCGCCGCCCTGGGTGCAGCTTTGCGGCCGTTTCCGGCGGTGGCTGCTCGGTTCGATGGCGGGGATTGCTCGTTCGATCATGCCGTGTTGATCGTGGCGTTCTGTGAGTCACCGCCGAAAGGCATGCCGGAGGAGGCGCTCCCTCGTTGTATCGACCTACTGCTTGCGGCTGCGTCGGGGGTGGAGGCGACGACGACGAAGGTGCGGAACGTGATCGCGACCTTGGAGCGGTTGTTCGAATCCGATGAGATCCCGCCCGCCGAAGATGTCGACCGGAACGAGTTGCGGATCGCCTCGACATTGAACGGTCGGGTGGTGGTGCGCGGCGATTTCGACGCCCTCACCGGCGAAATGCTGCTCTCCGCGTTGTCGAATCTGACGATGCCCACCCCGGCACCGGACGGAACCCCCGACGCCCGGTCGGCAGCGAAGCGGACCGCGGACGGGTTCACCGAACTGATCCGCCGGTACCTCGACTGCGCCAAAACCGGCAAAGACGGTGGCCAACGTCCGCACGTGAACGTGCACATCAATGCCCATGATCTCGCTGAGCATCGAGACTGCGCCGCCACACCCTCCACTGCTGATGGTGAAGAGTCTCTGTCGGATCTTGATGTCGGGCACATGCCCTGGCTCGGGCCACTCTCGGTGTCGCAGACCAGGCTTCTCGGGTGTGATTGTTTCCTGTCGACCGTTCTGCTCGACGATCACGGCGCGCCCTTGGATGCGCAACCAGGGAAGAGGTTGGTCACCGCCGAACAACGCGTCGCCCTCATCGCCCGAGACAAAGGCTGCGCCTTCCCGGGCTGCACATGCGTGCCCGCCTGGACGGATGCGCACCATATCCGGCACTGGGCAAACGGTGGCCCGACGGTGATGAACAACCTGGTCCTGCTGTGCCGTTCACATCACCGGCTGATGCACCGCAAATCCGGGTTCGTCGGGAAATGGGAAATCCGAATAGGAGTCGACAACAAACCCTGGTTCATCCCGCCGCCCTCGATCGACCCCGGGCAGCAACCGCGCCCAGCGAACACCACATTCAAAACCTGAGAACGAACCTCAGGCACAACAGAACACGGCCGAGCACCGCATCGAAGGGATCCCCCCGATGCGGTGCCAACAGGCCGTGGCGAACCCGTCAGACGGCCTGCGCAACCTTGGCGGCTCGCGGGAATCGCTCCCGAATCTCCGCTGGCGTGACAACTCTCGGGTCCAGGGGTTGCTCGTCACGCAGGTGGCGCTCCAACACCTTGCCCGTCATCGGCGCAATGACTTTCAGAGCAGTGGTCATGTTCTTCGGTGAACTACCCAACCGGACTGCCGTTCGCACCGCGGGCGCAATTGCTCTGTCCAACAACGCTGGCTGATCGAACCCACCCATCGTTCGCATCCAGCCGGGCAAAGTCGCGATAGTGGCCGGCGCGACCAATCGGCTGAATGTCGCGAACTTCGTCTTCCCCTGCGCTCTCGGTGTTCTCAACAAGTAGTGCATCGCCCGGTTGGCACGCTCGGAGGTACACAATCTGGGCCTGACTTCAGCGAAGTACTCACGTACCTCGTCTCGGGAGCGTGGAACGTCGGAGGTCTTGCATGTCTGTAGTTCGGCAGCGATCACGCATTCTTCCCAGTACCGCTGCTCTTCGACAGCTGAAAGCGGGCCCGGCCCATACATCTCGTAGCACTTGAGCACCGAATGCCAACCCGTCACGTGGATCCAGAGTTGTGACGCCGGATTGTTTGCGCTGTAACGAGTTCCGGTGATCGGTTCAACGCCCGTAGCCTGAGCATGAACTGTCATGAGGTGGTCGGACAGCGCCAGTGCTGTCCGCCCGTCGGCAGTGGCGACGGTCAGGAAGTACGCCAAGGTTCGGTCGAGTCGCCCGGCCGGATCGCTGTAAATCCCGCTCATGTCTGCCACTGCGGCAGCCAAGAAGGGGTCGAAGTGCTCGAGCACCACCGACCGCTGGAACCCGATCAGCGCTGTCGGCGCGGCCCAGATCTTCCAACTGGGTGATCCTGGGCCGAAGAAGCCGTAATCCTCACGCGGTCGATTCATCGTCAGTTCAGACATTTCATTCCTCCCCGTTCGTTGAGCCGGCACCGTTCATTTCGTAGGCACCAGACAAGGCGACTACTTGCTGCCAGACGTACTCGAATCGCTCCGCCGCGAACGTGGGGCGCCGAATAGATGCCAGTGCCAACCGTTGCTGATCTTCACTGGCGCTGGGTTTTCCGTACAACTCCACCGCTGCAGCACTGAAGTCGCGGACCAGGACATCGAAGATCTGATCCAGCACCCCACCGCTCCGCTGCCCCTCGTCCAATCCCAAGATCTCGGCTTGTTCGAGGATCAACTGGCCGTAGACGACGAGGGTGAAGAGTTCGGTGATCGCCAGGCCGAAGTCCAAGTCGACCTGCTGCGCCGCATCCGGTGGAGCTTCGGCCAAAAGGGTCACGAGCGCTTCTGCCTGCTCCATGAACAGTGCAACGTTGGGAACATCCGCGAACTTCGCGTACACCGCTCGCCAGTCGTCGAATCGAACCTTCGACAACCCCCGTGCCGGGCCCTGACGGAACAGGAACTCGTCGTCGGCTGCATCGTTGCGCGTCGGAATCGCCGGAAATGACTCGGGGGCAAAGAGGTACGCCGGCATGAACTTGGCGATCAGGGCGAGATTGACGGCGACGGTCCCCTCGAGCTTGGGCAGCCCGTCGACATCCATCTTGGCCACCGCGAGGTAGCTGTCCTTCTCGAAGCCCTTTGCCGCAGCGATGTCGGAGAGCAGTCCGATCACCTTCTGTGCCTCGGTTGTCACCTTCATCTTGGTGACGGGATTGAACAAGAGGTAGCGGCGGTCCTCGGGCGATGCGGTGCGGAAGTAGTCCACCGCACGATCCGAGAAGAGCCTCATCGCCAGCAGGCGCGCGTACGCGTCGACGAATTCACGTCGTACGTGTGGGAACGCCGTGACGGGATTGCCGAACAGGATTCGATTGTGCGCGTGGGTAATCGTCTCGTACAAGGTATGAGTCGACATACCGATTCCGCCGAAGCACAGGTTGAACTTTCCGATGTTCACGGTGTTGAGTGCGGCACTGAATGCTGCCTCGCCGGTATGCAGGATATCCTCTGCCGCAACGGGATAGTCGACGAGTGAGAACTCCGCTACGTACATCTGGGCCGGAACGATGTTCTTCACCACGGTGAATGCCGGATGGTCCGAGTCGGCGTAAAAGAAGACGTACTGATCAGTGCCCTCCACTCCGTCGACACGGCCGAAGACAGAGACCGTGTTGGCGCAGTTGCCATTTCCGATGTAGTACTTCGAACCGCTGGCCAGGTACCCGCTGCTGCCGTTGGGCGTCAAGACCATGTCCGTGGAGTAGACGTCCGCGCCATGCTCTTTCTCGGACAGTCCGAATGCCGCAACGCCTCCGGAAGCCAAAGCGGAAGCTGCTCGCGCCCTTGCCGTCTCGTTGTCGCTCTGCCACACCGGCCCGAGACCGAGGATGGTCACCTGCCACGGGTACCAGTAGTTGAGTCCGTAGAAGCCGAGGATCTCGGACAGCGCGGCGATACGACTGGTATCCCAGCGCTTGTCAGAGTCGCCACCACTGTCGCGGGCGGGCGTCAGAAATGTGGCGAACAGACCTTCCTTCGCCGCGAAATCGAGGAAATCGGAGTAGAAGATCTTGTCGTGATAGTCGGCCAGGAGTCGGTTCTTTCCACGCGCCTCGAACCAGTCGACGGTCGCGCCCAGCAGTCTCCGCGTGGTCGCGTCGAACTCCGGCCGATCGTACGTGGAGGGATGGAGCAGCAGATCATTCGGCACTAAAGAGGTCGACGCTGTCATAGCGGTTGTTCTCCTCGAGATCTCGGCAGAGGCGCCTCACTGAGCACCATTCGAATACAACGCCACCGTAACAATTGCAGACGATGAATACAACGGTTGCGTATTATTCACGAAGAAGTGGCAGGCAGATTAGGGTGAGAGCGGAGGTGATGCACACGATGACCAGGTCACAAGCTGACGCAACGGATACACCGCGGCGCAAGTACGCCCCTCGCATGGCGCCGGAGCAACGTCGCGAGCAGCTCCTCGACGCAGCATTCGAGGTCACCGGCCGCGTTGGCCTGCACAACCTCAGCATGGAATCCGTCGCTGCCGAAGCCGGTGTCGGCAAGCCCGTCCTCTACACGATTTTCGATACCAGGACCGATCTCGTCGCTGCACTGCTGCGCCGCGAGCACGAGCGAGCCATCGCTCAGGTGCTCGAAACCATGCCGACAGATCTGAGCGAACTCGGCCCAGCGGCGTCGTACACCGGGACCGTCGGCGCCTTCGTCGACGCCGTACTGGAGAACCCGACGCGCTGGCGCCTGATTCTGACGTCTGTCGAGAACGCCCCCAGCGAGTATCACGGCTTGTTGAAGCTCTCTCGCGGAGCTGTCTTCGCCCGCGCCGAAGAACTGGCCCGCGCCGGGATTGCCCTCGAGTCGAAGCTCGAAGGCCTTGATCCGGTTCTCCTCGCACACACCATGATGTCGTTCGCCGAAATGCTCGGACGACTGGCCGTCAGTGATCCCGAAACCTATACCCGAGAACGACTTTCCAGTTTTGCCGTGGCTCTCGCACAATCGGTCGGGCGTTAGCGGCCGACTGAAACCTGTCGGTCGGATCTGCTTCAATACACGCATGACATCACCATCGATCGAACCGCTACAGCTTTTCGAAACGTCTCCGGGCAACTGGTCACTGATGCTCACCGACCAGCATTTCGGCAAGGTGGCATCGATATTCGAGCAGGTAGAGGGTTTCGAAGGCTCCGGTTACGACTGGGCGTCGGTCGCCCACGCAGTGGTAGGTCGCGATGCACCGCATCTGGAGGGCCGCTTCGGCACCGATCCCGAAGCGGGCATGTTTGTTGCGTACGGCAGCGACAACGGAGCTCTCGGTGAGCTCGGAGCGCTACTCGCCAAAGCGTATTCGGATGCCGAGTACCTCGGTGGCCTGGTCGCCATTTCCGAACTCGACTAGAGCGCCGGTCGAAACGACACCGGCCCCACACCTAGGTGCGGGGCCGGTACCGAACGAAAGATCTAGCCGACCAACAGCTCGGCAATCTGAATCGTGTTGAGCGCGGCACCCTTACGCAGGTTGTCGCCCGAAACGAAGAGCGCGAGTCCGCGTCCCTCCGGGACACCCGGATCCTGACGGATACGACCGACCAGCGACGCGTTGCCACCGGCAGCGGCCAGCGGCGTCGGAACCTCGACCAGCTCGACGCCCGGAGCGTCGGCGAGGATCTCCTTGGCGCGAGCAACTGAGAGCGGGTTGGCGAACTCTGCGTTGATCGCGAGCGAGTGCCCGGTCACGACGGGAACGCGCACGCAGGTGCCCGAAACCAACAGATCGGGAAGTCCGAGGATCTTGCGGCTCTCGTTGCGGAGCTTCTGATCCTCGTCGGTCTCGCCGCTTCCGTCGTCGACCAGCGAACCTGCCAGCGGCAGGACGTTGAACGCGATGGGGGCGACGTAGTTGTTCGGGGCCGGGAAGTCGACAGCACTGCCGTCGTGAACCAGCTTCTCCGCGTCTCCGACTACGGCGCGCACCTGGCCGAGGAGTTCCTCGACGCCGGCGATGCCGCTACCGGACACGGCCTGGTAGCTGGAGACGATCAGACGCTGCAGACCGGCTTCGTCGTGCAGAACCTTCAGCACCGGCATCGCTGCCATGGTGGTGCAGTTGGGGTTCGCGATAATGCCCTTGACCAGGTTCTGCGTGTCCTGCGGGTTGACCTCGCTGACAACGAGGGGAACCTCGGGATCCTTGCGCCATGCCGAAGAGTTGTCGACAACGGTCGCGCCGGCAGCAGCGAAGCGCGGAGCCTGGGCGCGCGAGAGCGTCGCACCGGCTGAGAACAGGGCGATGTCGATGCCCTTCAGGTCCTCATCCGATGTGGCGGCCGCATCCTCGACGATGATCTCTTCGCCGCGGAAGGGCAGCTTCTTACCGGCGGAGCGTGCAGATGCGAAGAACCGCACCTTGTCCGCGGGGAAGTTCCGCTCTTCGAGCAAAGTGCGCATGACGATGCCGACCTGACCGGTCGCACCGACAACAGCGATAGTCGTCATGAGAAATTACCGTCCCGTTCCAGCGTGTACTACTGCTTCTTCTTCGCCACCGAGCCCGAAAGCGTCGTGGATGACACGTACAGCGTCGTCCAATTCGGTGTCCTTGACCAGCACTGAGATGCGGATCTCAGAGGTCGAGATGAGGTCGATGTTGATGTCTGCCTTGGCCAGCGCCTCGCAGAACGTAGCGGTGACGCCCGGGTGGCTCCGCATTCCGGCGCCGACCAGGGAAACCTTGCCGATGTGGTCGTCGAACAAGATCTGCGTGAAGCCGATGTCTTCCTGACGCTTGGTCAGGATCTCGACGGCGCGGGGGCCGTCGGCCGTCGGAAGCGTGAAGGTGATGTCCGTCTTGTTGGTCTCCACCTTGGAGATGTTCTGCAGCACCATGTCGATGTTGATCTCGGCATCGGAGACTGCGCGGAACACCTTGGCAGCGTGTCCCGGTGTGTCCGGCAATCCGACAACGGTGATCTTGGCTTCGCCGCGATCGTGCGCGACTCCGGTGATCAGGGCCTCTTCCACAGGAATGTCCTCCATCGATCCGGACACGATTGTTCCGGGCTTGGTGGTGTATGACGAACGGACGTGCACAGGCACGTTGTAACGACGGGCGTACTCGACGCACCGGAGCATGAGCACCTTCGCACCACACGCTGCGAGTTCGAGCATTTCCTCGAAGGAAACCGTCTCGAGGCGGTGAGCGTCGGGGACGATGCGCGGATCGGCGGAGAAAACGCCGTCGACGTCGGTGTAGATCTCGCAGACGTCGGCGTTGAGTGCAGCTGCCAACGCCACGGCAGTGGTGTCCGAGCCACCGCGTCCGAGCGTCGTGATGTCCTTGCTGTCCTGGCTGACGCCTTGGAATCCGGCGACCAGAACGATCGAGCCTTCGTCCAGCGCAGTGCGAACACGGCCCGGCGTGACGTCGATGATCTTGGCGTTTCCGTGGCTGCCGGTCGTGATGACTCCGGCTTGTGAGCCCGAGAACGAACGAGCTTCGGCGCCGAGGGAGTGAATTGCCATCGCTACCAAGGAGTTGGAGATGCGCTCACCCGAGGTCAGCAGCATGTCCATTTCACGGGCCGGCGGGGAAGGGCACACCTGCTGAGCCAGATCGAGCAGCTCATCAGTGGTATCGCCCATCGCTGACACCACGACGACGACATCATTGCCGGCCTTCTTGGTCTCGACGATCCGTTCAGCGACTCGTCGGATGCGCTCGGCGGTTGCCACCGAGGATCCGCCGTACTTCTGGACGACGAGAGCCACGCGTTTCTACCTCCAGGTCGAAATTGTTTACAGATACCAGAGGTCGAGCTTACCGAGGTGGTCCTGGGACTTCCCGATGCGTACTGCTGTTCGCCTCAGATCCGCGCGGGATCAGTTGCGAGATCCGCGATCGCATCAACGTCGCAGAACGCGAGCCACCGGCAACGTAACCGACCACCGTGACGGCAACTCCGCAGGCGAGAAGCACGCGGATACTGCTGACCAGCGAAACTGCCAGCGCGTCGTACACCGCGACTGCCGCCTCAGATGACGGTATGTCTGAATTCTGTAAATAGACCCGCCGCACGACGGCCAGCGCCACCAACAGGGCGATCATCGCCACCGCCGTCGCCAGCCCGACCAGGGACAGTGCGCGCATTCTCCTCGGCGCAACTGCGACGGCCGCGATCGCACAGGCCAGCGACACCCACGGCAGCCAGGCCGCTGCCCGGTCGAGAGTGTTCGAGAGGTCCTGGGCCCGCACCAGCTCGTCGGATTGCAGGATCTCGAACTGCGGATCGAACGTCGGAAGACGATCGACGACGGTGAATCCGCGATCGCGGAGGTTCGTCCGCAGTTCTGTCATGATCGGCTCGAGGGACAAGGTGACTGTTCCGCTGTCGTCGGACCGAACGATGCCGTCGGTGGCTCTGCCGGTCACCATCGCAGCAAGTTGCGCGTGCGCCTGACGGTTGGCCGCGGTCCAGAGCGTCGCGAACTGGTCGCTGGAGACCAACGACTGAGCCGCCTCCCGAACAAGTTTCTCGGCTTGTCTCGTCACCACCTGCGGAAACCGGTCCAACCGCTGCGTCAGTTCCTCGGTCAGCCGATCAACTACCGCCGCTTGGACAGCAGGTTCGGAAGCCAACGGGGCAACCGTCTCGACGTAGCTGTCGGTGTCGTTCACCTGGGTGTGGACGAACAGCGCGAGCACCGAGCCGGCAGCACCGAGACCAGCGAGAACGATCAGCAGTGAACAGACGATCCAGCGGATCGAGCGCATCACGTGTGCTTGGCGCGCGCCGGTCGAATCTTCGCGGTGATGTGGTGAATGCGGTGATCGTCAGCGGGTATCCGGAAGGTCTCGGTAACCCGAACGGTCATCAGGTTCCGCCCGAACAACCCGGCGTCGAGGAGGTAGTCAGCCGTCAGGTCGTCCCCGTCGACCGTCCACTCCACCTCACGAATGTCGCGGATCACGCGATACTGAGGACCTCCGGAAAGGCTGCGCCGCAAATGATTCCCCGAAAATCCGGTCTTGAGCCCGACCTCGTGGCGTACCGCGTCCGGAGCCAGCGGTACGGAACTGCCATCGTGACTGCGGAGCGCGTCGAGGTACGTGCTCGCCACGGCGATTCGGGGATCCATGGACGACAGTCCACCATTTTCGGGGCCGAAACGGCAGCACAATTCGGCGACAAATTGGACATGAGGGCGAACCCCACCGATTTCTCGCGAAATCCAGGAGTAGAGTGCTGTGCATGCAGCGCGCACTCCTTCTTGGTTGCCGCGACGGGGTCTGATCCAGACTGGCCTCCCGCCGCGGGGTTTTTGTGCGCCGGTCGACCAAGCCTTCCGGACTCATGGTCTTGACCAACAGGTCAACAGGCCGGGTCCACAATCCTGGAGATCACACCCATGTCCCCCGCTGACGCATTCACCACCGGCACTCGCACCATCACCCCGCCCACGAAGCCGGCACCGTCCGACCAGCCTGCGTGGAACACGCAGAAGAACTCGTCGATGCCGACGTTCCGCTACCGCCCGTTCGCCGAAGAGGTCGAGACGGTCACGCTGCCCGACCGCACCTGGCCGGACAAGATCATCGACCGAGCACCCCAGTGGTGTGCCGTTGACCTGCGCGACGGCAACCAGGCGCTGATCGATCCGATGAGCCCGGCGCGCAAGCGTCGTATGTTCGATCTCCTGGTTCGTATGGGCTACAAGGAGATCGAGGTCGGCTTCCCGTCCGCGAGCCAGACGGACTTCGATTTCGTTCGCGAGATCATCGAGGACGGCGCCATCCCGTCCGACGTCACCATCCAGGTGCTGACGCAGTCGCGTCCCGAGCTGATCAAGCGCACGTTCGAGGCCTGTGAAGGTGCCGAGAACGCGATCGTGCACTTCTACAACTCCACCTCGATTCTGCAGCGCCGCGTCGTGTTCCGCGCCGACAAGGACACGATCAAGAAGATCGCCACCGACGCCGCCGAACTGGTCCTCGCCGAGTCGAAGAAGTACCCGGACACGAACTGGCGCTGGGAATACTCGCCCGAGTCCTACACCGGCACCGAGCTCGAGTACGCCAAGGAAGTATGTGACGCCGTCACCGAAACCCTGGGTGCGACGCCGGCCAACCCGGTCATCCTGAACCTGCCCGCCACCGTCGAGATGGCTACACCCAACGTGTATGCCGACTCCATCGAGTGGATGCACCGCAACCTGGCCCGCCGCGATTCGGTCATCCTGTCGCTGCACCCCCACAACGACCGCGGCACGGGTGTCGCTGCAGCCGAGCTGGGCTACCAGGCCGGCGCGGACCGCATCGAAGGCTGCCTGTTCGGCAACGGTGAGCGCACCGGCAACGTCTGCCTGGTCACTCTCGCTCTGAACATGTTCACGCGCGGCGTCGACCCGCAGATCGATTTCTCGAACATCGACGAGATCCGTCGCACGGTCGAGTACTGCAACCAGCTGCCCGTCCACGAGCGTCATCCGTACGGCGGCGACCTGGTCTACACCGCGTTCTCCGGCAGCCACCAGGACGCGATCAACAAGGGCCTCGACGCCATGAAGGTCGACGCCGACAGCCAGAACTCCGACGTCGACGACATTCTCTGGCAGGTCCCCTACCTGCCGATCGACCCGAAGGACGTCGGCCGCAGCTACGAGGCCGTCATCCGTGTGAACTCGCAGTCCGGCAAGGGCGGCGTCGCATACATCATGAAGGCCGATCACGGTCTGGTGCTGCCGCGTCGTCTGCAGGTCGAGTTCTCGCAGTCGGTCCAGAAGATCACCGACGGCGAGGGCGGCGAGGTCTCGCCGAAGGAAATGTGGGACGTCTTCCACGAGGAGTACCTCGCTCCCATCACCCCGCTCGAGCGCATGAAGCAGAAGGTCACCGCGTCCGAGGAGGACGGCGGCACCGATGCGATCACCGCAATCGTCAAGGTGAACGGCAAGGAGCAGGAGATCTCGGGAACCGGCAACGGCCCGCTCGCTGCCTTCGTCGACGCGCTGGGAAGCATCAACTTCGACGTTCGTGTCCTCGACTACTCCGAGCACGCGATGTCCGCCGGTGACGACGCCCAGGCCGCGGCCTACGTCGAGTGCGCCGTGACGGGCCCGGAGGGTCAGAGCACCGTCGTCTGGGGTGTGGGTATCGCCACGTCGATCACGACGGCCTCGCTGCGCGCTGTGGTCTCGGCAGTGAACCGCGCCAGCTGACACTCAGCTCCTGACTCGTGAACAATCCCTGGTCTCACCCGATTTTCGGGTGGGGCCAGGGTCGTTTTCAGAGCACTGAAGATTTTCGGTCGATGTTTTCGATTCGGCATGACATTGGTCCCGAAAGAGTCGGTTAGCGAAGTTAACAAAAAGAATTCACCCATCGAGGATGATGCAGACGCCACGTGCGCGTGAGATAGTCAGCTCAGACAAATCCGACTTGTGAAATGGAGCTCGACAATGGATTCCTTTTGGGACTTCCTCTGGCTGATCATCATCAGCTTCGCGTTCATCGCGTACTTGATCCTGCTCTTCTCGATCATCACCGACCTGTTCCGCGATCACAAGACCTCCGGCTGGGTGAAGGCAATCTGGATCGTCTTCCTGTTCTTCATTCCGCTGCTCACCTCGCTCGTCTACCTGATCGTTCGCAGTGACGGAATGGCACAGCGGTCCCTCGAGGCTGCGCAGCAGGTCAAGAACGCACAGGACAGCTACATCCGTGAGGTTGCCGGAAAGTCCCCGGCCGAATCCATCGCAGATGCAAAGGCACTTCTCGACGCCGGCACCATCAGTGAAGAAGAATTCGCAGCACTGAAGGCCAAGGCTCTCGCCTGATACCGGCCCTCACTAAGCGGCCCTCACTAAACCGTGAGGATTGCACTACCGAAACGGGAGCGACACTAATCGTGTCGCTCCCGTTTTGTGTTCATTCACCAACAGCTGCTCATTCACCGACAGCCGTTCATTCACCAACGGCCCTTCATTCACCGACAACCTTCATTCACCGACAGCACGCGCGACGTCACGAAAGGCGTCGAGCACGACTCCGATAGCCGGACTGCGGTTGGCGTGTAACCGAGTCGCCAATTCATAAACTCGTGCAGCGCGCACTCCCGCCACCGGTTTCCTCGACACTCCGGGATGCGTGATCGCGTATCGCGGCATCAAAGCCACGCCGTGGCCCGCCGCCACCAGTTCTTCGATGACGCGGAAATCGTTTATCCGATGAGCGACGCGAGGCTGGACGCCGGTTACCGATGCAACCGACAGCAGAACGTCGTCGACCGGAAACCCGCCGCGCACGCTTATCCAGTTCTCGTCGGCCAATTGTTCCAGCCGGACCGAATCCTGCTCGGCGAGTGGATGATCAGGCCGCAGCACCAGATCGATCGGTTCACGCATCAGCGGTTGCACGCTGACCCGGGGAAACGACGTCTCGGCTCCGCGTTCGTCACGGTGGGTGAGGATCACATCGTGATCGGCCAACAGCCCAGGGACGGCGGACGCCGGTTTGTCGACGTCGTAGGCGTCGATGTCCACGTCCGAGTTCTTCAGCGCCGTCAGGACACCGGGCAGCAGGAGCGCCGCGCCGGAGGGAAAGAACGCGACTCGCACCTTTCCCCGCGGCGAGCCTCGGTACGACGCCATCTCGTCCGCCGCCCTGTCTAGCGCCGCCACCACGTCGTCGGCGCGAAGCACCAGCGCTCGACCCGCGTCGGTGAGGCGCAGCGTGCGCCCGTCCGGTTCGAGGAGCGAGACCCCCGCTTCTCGTCCGAGGATCTTGAGTTGTTGCGAGACGGCGGACGGCGTCATCGAGAGGGCGAGAGCAGTAGCGCCGACGGTTCCTCGGTCGGCGAGCTCGCGGAGGATTCGCAAGCGCGTGGCATCCATACGGTGACGAATATCCATGTAGCAAAACTACATGGATAGTGCATCTATATTCGCTTGTTCTGATGCTTCGTAAGGCTCACGATTAACGCATGACTCCCCGCGACCGTCTCCTCGGCCTGACCGTGATCGTCTTGTGGGGTCTGAACTTCCTGGCCATTCGCGTCGGCCTGGATCATTTCCCGCCGTTCTTCTTCGCAGCGCTGCGGTTTCTGATCATCGCGATTCCGGTGGTCATCTTCGTGCCGCGTCCACAGGTGCCGCTCCGCTGGCTGCTGCTCTACGGATTCGGTTTCGGATTCGGCCAGTTCGTCTTCCTCTTCTGGGCGATGCATTCGGGGATGCCGACGGGCCTTGCATCACTTGTCCTGCAGTCGTCAGCACCGTTCACCGTCCTACTCGGCGCTTTCCTGCTCCGCGAGAAGCTCAGCGTCTGGCAAGTCTCCGGTATCGCCGTCGCCGTTGGCGGGATGTCCTTGATCGGCTGGGACCGCTCGCACCACGCGGCACTGCTGCCCGTCGTCCTCACACTCCTCGGCGGCCTGTCCTGGGCGTTCGGCAATCTCGGCAGCCGCTTGGCTGCGGCAAACACCGTCGGCGAGCCTGCACCGATGCGCTTGATGTTGTGGATGTGTGTCATCCCGCCGTTACCGATGCTCGCACTGTCAGCCGTGGTCGAAGGCCCCACAGTCGGCTGGCACGCACTCGGCACCGCATTCAGCGCCGACGCCTGGCCGTCGCTGGTCGGACTGGCCTACATCATTCTGCTCGGCACCATCGCCGGATCCGGGCTCTGGACGATGCTCATGGGCCGCTATCCCGCCGGCATGGTGGCGCCGCTCTCCTTGCTGGTGCCAGTCGTGGGAATCGGCGCGTCCTGGCTGTTCCTGCACGAGGATCCGAGCCCGTTGTCACTGGTCGGGGCGGTCATCGTGATCGCCGGAGCGAGCGCCGCACAGATGAGGCGTAAGCCCGCGAACACTGTTTTCTCGGACACACCTGCAGCCTCACCACCGGCGCGACTCGGCGTCTGACGACGCCCTGTGCCAAACTCGGGCCGTGGGAACTGGACTATCGATCACAGCGCGCGGAAAGCTCGCCATGCGAGCTGCCGCAGCAGCATCTTGGGCATCGCAGAAGGCCGGTCGCGGCAAGGGTTCGATGATCGGCGGGCTGATCGCCCTCAAGATCGACCCGACGCTCATGACTCAGCTCGGACGCGGCAAGCGCACCGTCGTGGTCACCGGCACCAACGGCAAGTCGACGACCACGCGTATGACCGCCGCAGCGCTCGCGACACTCGGTGACGTCGCCACGCAGGCCGACGGCGCCAACATGGATGCCGGGATCGTGGCCGCCCTGGCCGCGCGTACCGATGCGACGCTGGCGGCACTCGAGGTCGACGAACTGCACGTCCCCCACGTAGCCGACGCCGTGAACCCGGAAGTGATCGTGCTGCTCAACCTCAGCCGCGATCAACTCGACCGGGTCGGCGAGATCAACATGATCGAACGGAAACTGCGCGCGTGCGTCAACGCGCATCCGAATGCGGTGATCGTCGCCAACTGCGACGACGTACTGGTCACCTCCGTGGCATACGACGCCACCAACGTCGTGTGGGTTGCTGCCGGCGGCGGTTGGGCCGGCGATTCCGTCAGCTGCCCGCGCACCGGCGAACCCATCGTGTGGGAGGGAAAGCACTGGCGCAGTACCGGTTCCGACTTCGCGCGGCCCGAGCCGACCTGGTGGCTCGACGACGACAATCTCTACGGCCCCGACGGCCTGAAGATTCCGATGACGTTGACCCTCCCCGGAAAAGCCAACCGCGGCAACGCAGCTCAGGCCGTAGCGGCTGCAGCGGCTTTGGGTGCAGATCCGGTCGGGGCAGTTGCCGCCGCATCGACGGTTCAAGAAGTCGCAGGTCGATACAGCACCGTCGAGGTCGGACCGCACTCCGTTCACATGCTGCTCGCGAAGAATCCCGCCGGCTGGCAGGAAGCGCTGTCGATGATCGATCCCACGGTGGACGGTCTGGTCATCGCGGTGAACGGTCAGGTGCCGGACGGCGAGGACCTCTCCTGGCTGTGGGACGTGAAGTTCGAGCACTTCGAAGGTGTCAAGGTAGTGGCCGCCGGTGAACGCGGAACAGATCTGGCAGTTCGCCTCACGTACGCGGGCGTCGAGCACACTCTCGACCCGGACCCGTTGCGCGCCATCGCTTCCTGCCCTCCCGGACGTGTGGAGGTACTGGCGAACTACACGGCCTTCCGTGACCTCAACACTGCCATCGCGAAGGAGTCTCGCAATGTCTGACTCGACAGTTCGCATCGGTCTGGTACTCCCCGACGTCATGGGCACCTACGGCGACGGCGGCAATGCCCTGATCCTGCGTCAGCGTCTACGGATGCGCGGCTACGACGCCGAAATCGTGGACATCACCCTCAGCGATCCGGTCCCCGATTCGCTCGACGTGTACACGTTGGGTGGCGCCGAGGATTCCGCTCAGCGCCTCGCAACGCGTCACCTCGCGAAATACCCTGGTCTGCAACGCGCCGCAGAGCGTGGCGCACCGGTTCTGGCGATCTGCGCTGCCATTCAGGTGCTCGGCAACTGGTACGAAACCTCCAGCGGCGAACGCGTCGACGGTGTCTCGATGCTCGACGTCACAACCTCGCCGCAGGAGAAGCGTTCCATCGGCGAAGTCATCACGAAGCCGCTGATCGACGGACTCACCGCGCCCCTCTCAGGTTTCGAGAATCACCGCGGCGGAACAACTCTGGGTAGCTCAGCCTCTGGATTCGCACGTGTCACCCATGGTGTCGGAAACGGCGTCGGCGACGGATTCGAAGGCGTCGTGCAGGGTTCGGTGATCGGGACGTACATGCACGGACCCGCTTTGGCTCGCAACCCCGAACTCGCGGACCTCCTGCTCATGCGCGCCTTGGGTGTGAACGAGCTTGAACCCCTGCATCTGCCCGAGGTCGACAAGCTCCGCAAGGAGCGACTCGCGATTCGCTGACCCGGTTCAGGCGGTTTCGGATTTGCCCTCGGTCAGAATCAGTTCCACGGCCAACAGCGCGGCGCAGGCCAGTCCCGCGACCAGTTCGGGCACCGCGGTGTAGGTACCACCGAGCACGACGACTATCGCGACCGAGAACGGCACGAGGGTGCGTACCGAGGAGTCGTGTAGTCGAATGTGGATGAACCACAAGGCGGCAAGGATGACCGCGACCGGAACGGTGACGGCAGCACCCGTCACCAACGCGCTGCCGTCACCGTCATGAGTCCAGAAGTCGACGCGCGAGGCCAACCCCGCACCGATGGCGGCAGCGGCGGCGAAGATGAAGTAGTGACCGAACCCCCAGACGAAGGGTGAGACGTTGTCACCGCCGATCACTTCGCCTGCATTGCGTTGGAAGTACAACCACCACAGGCTGAAGACAATCAGAATGCCGCCGATCACGACGTAGGTGACCTGCGCTGCCGGATGCTCACCGTCCACGGCGTCCTGAATCGCGATGGTGGTCGAAAGGATCGTCTCGCCCAGAACGATGATGAAGAACAACGAGTACCGCTCCGCGATGTGATGCGGGTGCCACGGCGTCATGCCCGGCTTCTCCGACCAGATCGGTACCGCGAATTCGCACAGAACCAACACCAGGAACGTCGGGACGTAAACGGCGGACGGCACGAAGTAGAAACCGATCCAACCGATCTGGACCAACACGATTCCGAGAGCGTATCGACGCGCCGTGAGCGCATGCTCGGGGTCGTTCCGCGAGACCCTGAGCCATTGGATGACCAGGGCTATTCGCATGATGACGTAGCCGACGATGATCAGCAGGGCGTCGTCGTTGAAGAAGCGGACGATGCCGGCTGCAAGGACCAGCGATCCGAGGATCTGGAATATGGTCAGCAGCCGGGCGATTCCGTCGTCGTTGTCGTACGCCGAGGCGAACCACGTGAAATTCAGCCACGTCCACCAGATCGCGAAAAACGCCATCGCGAAGTGCCCGACGCCCGAAGCCGCGTGCCCTTCGCTGATCGCGTGGTGCAGGCCGGTGGCCGCTTGAGCGACCGCCACGACGAAGCAGAGGTCGGTGAGCAGTTCGAGCGGCGTCGCCACCCGGTGCGGCTCGTGCGGGTCCCGCGGAACCAACGGCCTGATGAACGAACTGGTGCGATTCACGAAGGGCAGAGTAGCGCGATGATTGCCGACGCGCTGCCCGTGACTGGAACCTGTCGTCTCAGATATTCACGCCGACGCCCCGATCTGGGCTCGGATCTCCAACTGATCGGCGAGTTCGGCGCCTATCGCCCCCGCGCTCCCCAAAGTGAAGGCGATCTGCCGTCCCCACAGGAAATAGCGGTGAATCGGATAGTCGACATCCGCGCCGATTCCGCCGTGCATGTGCTGGGTCGCGTGCACCACGCGCAAACCGCCACGCGACGCCCACCATTTGGCGACCAGCGCCGCTGCTTCCGCTTCACTCTCGACTCCGCTGTCCATCAGCCAGGCAGCGCGGTGGGTGGTCAATCTGGTGCTCTCGGTGTCGAGATACGCGTCGGCGGCCCGGACGGCAACTGCCTGGTTGGTCGAGAGTGGACGTCCGAATTGCACTCGATCGGAGGTGTATTTCGCCGTCATCGCCAGCGCTTCCTCGCAGACGCCGGTAGCCAGGGCCGCCAGAGCCACCCGTACACGTCGTAACGTCCAGTCTCGAACCACCGCGCCGTCTGCGGGAAGTGCGTCAGCTGCAGTAACCGCAACCCCGTCGAACTGCACAGCGCTGTTGCTCTCGCGGTTCGTCACCGCAAGCGGTGTACGCACCAGCGCGTCCCGGTCCGTCGGCACGATCATCACGGTGACACCGCCGTCCGGCATCGTCACCGGAACCACCAGTGCGGCAGCGAACTCGGCGGCCGGTACGGAGTCGACGTGGCCCGACAGAACCCAGCCGTCAGGAGCCGGCTCGGCGCGAACTGCCGTCTCGGCGTTGTAGCCGGTGTCGAAGGCGCCGGTGACGATCACCGAGCCGTCGAGCAGTCCCGGAAGCCACGACGCTTTCTGCTCCGTACTGCCGAACTCGGCAATCGGCAGCGCTGCCGTCGAAATCACCGACCAGAGCGGCACCTGGGCGACCCGGCGGCCTTGTTGTTCGAGCACCGCTGCCAGGCCTAGCATTCCGAGTCCCGCTCCCCCGACTTCCTCTGGCAGAGGAATTCCCAGAACGTCGGAGTCGGCGAGGAGCTTCCACAGTTCGGCGTCGAAACCGCCGGCGCCCTCCACTTCCCGCAGGCGGTCCACTCCGGACTTCGCCGAGAAGATCGATTCACTCAGATCCCGCACGGCGGACAAGTTGTCGTCGAATTCGAATTCCATGTCAGCTCTTTTCGTTCTGTGCAGCGGGCCGGCGACGCGCAGCAAGCGCCATGCCCAGACATTTTGCGGCGACAATTTCACGCATCACTTCGTTGGTACCACCGCCGAAGGTGTTGTTCTGGGCGCGTCGACCCAGGTTCTCGACTCGCCCTTCCAATACCGCTCCGGGTGTGCCGGGGCGCAGTAAGCCCTTGGCGCCCAGCACTTCCTGCAGCATGCCGTACGCACTGACGACAGCTTCGGTACCGAAGATCTTGGCCGCGGCCGAATCCCCGCCGCCCAAGGTGTTGGCGGCGACGTCCGCCACCAGTCGTAGGTTCATCAGGTCGGCAGCACTGAGCAGCGCGTAGACTTCCGCCAATTTCTCACGTACCCAGCCGATGTCGTAGACGTGGCCGTCACCGGCGGGTTCGGTCTTTGTCCATTCGACCACCTCGGCAAAGAGCTCGTTGGCTATACCACCGCGTGCCGCCAGGGCAACACGTTCGTGGTTGAGCTGGTTGGTGATGAGCTTCCACCCTTGATTGAGCTCACCGACGACATTGGTGATCGGCACCCGAACATCTTCGTAATAGGTTGCCGAAGTGCTGATTCCGCCCACGGTATGAATTTCGGTGACCGAGAACCCCGGCGAGCTGGTCGGTACCAGGACCACGGAAATGCCCTGATGCGTAGGCGCGTCGGGATCGGTGCGAACGGCAAGCCAGACCCAGTCGGCAAACACACCGGCGCTGGTGAAGATCTTGTTGCCGTTGATGACAAGCTCGTCACCCTCGATGCGGGCGCGTGTTTCGAGGGCCGCGAGATCGGTGCCCGCATTGGGTTCGGTGTAGCCGATGGCAAAGATCAACTCGCCCGCCAGGATCGGACGTAGGAAGAAGTCCTTCTGAGCTTGCGTCCCGTGCTTGATCAGAGCGGGTCCGACGGTGTTCAGCGTGACCAGCGACAGCGGCGCATTGGCGCGAATCACTTCGTCGTAGAACACGTACAGAGCTTCGGGGTTCTCACCCCGACCGCCGAATTCCTCCGGCCACCCCAAGCCCAACCAACCGTCTTTACCCATTCGGCGCAGAATGCGATCGAAGACGGGGCCGCCTTCGGTCTGATCCACGAGAGCACGGCGGTCTTCGTCGTTGATGATCTCCGCGAAGTACGCCCGCAATTCCTTGCGCAGAGTCTTCGACTCCTCCGACAAATCCAAGTACATGGTGAAACTCCTAAGATCTACGAACGCGGCAGGCCGAGTACGCGCTGCGCGATGACGTTGAGTTGAATTTCGACGGTTCCGCCGCCGAACAGAATCGAGGGAAGTCCGATGTGGTCTATCGCGTAATTCGCCGACGGGTCGACAACGGCGGCACGAGGTCCGAGCAGTCGCAACAGATCCCGCGAGCCCTCACGCTGCGCCAGGGCGTTGTACACCTTCGACACGCTGATCTCGGAGCCCGGTTCCTGACCCGCCAGTCGCGCCGACACCCCGCGTAGATTCATCGCGGACAGTGCCAACTCACGAGAGATACTGCGGCCGAGGCCTTCCACTGCGTCTTCGCGAGGGCAGTCGTGGCTCGCGTCGGCAATAACCTGACGGAACAGCCGACTCGAACCGTGGTGCAGCGTGCTGCCCATACTCAGGCGTTCGTTGGACAGCGTTGTCGCAGCAAGCTTCCACCCTTGCCCCGGCTCCGCCACCAGGCAGTCGTCCGGGACGAAGACGTCGTCGAGGAATACCTCGTTGAACTCCGACTTACCGGTGGCTTGTTTCAGCGGACGTACGTCGATACCTTTCGAGGTCATGTCGACCAGGAAGTACGACAGCCCACGATGTTTCGGAGCGTCGGCGTCGGAACGCGCCAGGCATACTCCCCAATCGGCCTCGTGCGCGCCCGAGTTCCACACTTTCTGACCCGACAGGACCCAGCCACCGTCGACCTTGCGCGCTTTCGTGCTCAGACCGGCCAGGTCTGATCCCGCGCCCGGCTCACTGAACAGCTGGCACCAGATGATGTCGGCGCGCAGCGAAGGCTCGACGAACCTGTCCTGCTGCTCGGCGTTGCCGTGTTCGAGAATCGTGGGCAGCACCCATTCCCCGATCACCGTGGACGGTTGAGCCCAACCTCGCATCGCGAATTCGTGTGCGATGACGGCCTGTTCTCTCGGTCCTGCTCCCAGCCCGTACGGCGCCCGATAGTGCGGGGCAACCAGTTTGGCGTCGGCAAATCGGGCGCGTCGAGCGCTCCCCTTGGCCGGCGCCCAACTGGCGCTGGTAGTTCCGTCGTCGGGCAGCAGCGCAACCTCGTCCAGAACCCTGCGAACCTGCCCTCGTAGTTCAGGCAGCATGTCCGGGTCGACAAAGGAGAAATCCCGTTCCGAATCGGCAGACCGGTCTCCCAACGTGTGTGCCCACTTCACCTCGGAACCCGCCACCGCAGCGATACTGATTGCCCGGCGCCAGTACAGATGCGCGTCATGCTCCCAAGTGAATCCGATTCCGCCGAGCAACGTGACACATTCGAGGGCGTTCTCGATGCCGACGGGCAAAGCGGCCAACGCAGCTTGAGCCGAGACAAGTCTGTGCTGATCCTCGTCGTGCTCTTCGGACCGAGCGGCGTCCCACGCTGCGGCACAGGCAATCTCGGAGCGGACCAGCATCATGCCCGCCTTGTGCTGAACTGCCTGGAAGCTTCCGACCGGACGGCCGAACTGCTGCCGGGACTTCACGTAGTCGACCGCGGTGCGTAGCGCCCACCCGGCGATACCGCTCGCCTCCGCAGCCAACACCGTGTTGACGATCAGTTCGACTCGGTGCGCCTGGAGACCCTCGACGATCAGCCCAGCGTCGACCTTGTGATCGGTCAACGTCAGCGTCCCGATCGAGCGTGTCAGATCCACTCCGTCTTCGACCTCCACCGCAGCGGAAGACGACTGCTCGAGCCGGAACCACAACTCGCCGTCGTCGCTGTTCGCTTGCACGAGAACGACATCGGCTCCGGGTAGACCTAGAGCCGGGTCGGCAGAACCGCTCACGGTCCACCCTGCATCGCTGCGAGCCGCGCGCAATCCCACGCCGGTGCAGACTGCTCCGGTTGCGCCGGTGGCCAATTCGATCAGCATTGATTCCGCAGCCGGGCCGGCAGCTTTCGCGAGGATCCCACTGGCGATGACCGTCGGAACGTACGGCCCCGGGTAAAGCGCATCACCCAATTGCTCGACTACCACCGCCAGTTCGGCAAGCCCTGCCCCGTCACCGCCGTACTGCTCCGGCAGGTGCACTGCGTGCAGTCCCTGACGGACCAATCCATCCCACGAGTCCGGCCGATCACCGGCGGCGTACCGCTTGACGTTGCTCCGCGTATCGGCGATTCCACCGAAGCGGTTCGCGAATGCGGCTACCGCTTCCGCCAGGTCACGGTGATCTTCGAGCAGGGGCAGTGCCATGGCAGGTTCCTCAATCTTCGGTTCTTGTCAGATGCGTTCGAGAATCAGGCAGGTTGTTGCGGCGGACGCGCAGATCGCGATCAGTGCGATGGACTTGTCCCGACGCTCCAGTTCGTCGATGACATTGGCCAACAGTCTGATTCCGGTTGCACCGGCCGGGTGGCCCAGCGCGATTGCACCACCGTTGACGTTCAGCAATTCGGGATCGACGCCGTGAACCTGCGCGAACGACATCGGTACCGAAGCAAATGCCTCGTTGACCTCGAACAGGTCGATGTCGTCGATCGTCAGACCGGTGCGGCCGAGCACGATGTTTGCCGCGTCCACGGGACCGTCGAGCATGAACTCGATGTCTCCGCCAATGACGCACTGCGCCAATATCTTTGCCCGCGGCCGCACCCCGAGCATCCTGGCTCGATCCTCGGACATCAGCAGAGCGGCACTCGCACCGTCCGAGACCTGCGAAGACGTTCCAGCGGTGTGCAATCCGCCCTCTTGAACGGTCCGCAGTTTCGCGAGTCCTTCGAGACTCGATTCGCGCAGACCCTGATCCCGATGAACCGGAGCGTCAGAGCCCGGAGCGACCACATCGATGATGTGCGAGTCGATGCGTCCTGCCTCCCATGCTGCTGCGGCTCGCTGCTGCGAGCGCAGCCCGAAGGAGTCGAGATCCTCGCGGCTGAAACCGCGCTTGACAGCAATCCGATCCGCTGCGGTGTACTGGTCGACGGTATCGAGTGACCACGACTCCGGACGTGGTGTTCCGAGGCCGGTACCCACCTTGTAGGTGAGTGGTGCCCGCGACATCAGTTCCACACCGCACGCCACACCCACGTCGACTGCACCGATGGCAATCTGCCCGGCAATCAACTGCACCGATTGCTGCGCGGTTCCGCACTGCGCGTCGATCGTGGTGCAGCCCGCTTCCAACGGAAGGCCCGCATGCATCCAGGACGTACGCACGATGTTTCCGAACTGCTCACCGAGAGGCGTCACACAGCCGCCGATGACCTGGTCGACCGCGCCAGGATCCACGCCCACCCGATCCAGCACGCCTTTCTGCGCATAACCCAACAGTTCCGCCGCGTGGACTCCGGACAGCCAACCCTCACGCTTGCCGAACGGCGTTCGTGCTGCGTCCACGATGACGGGCTTCATGCCAACTCCTCGGTTCGTAATGCTGGGTTCTCCGGTAATGCTGCGCCGTCCAGACCACGCACGGTCAGGGACCACTCGTCGATCAGGTCCAAGCTGACGCTCGAGCGCGCGGTGAACTCGGTGTCGCAATCACACAGCGCTGTGACCGCTTCCACCATTTCTTCCATAGATTCGACCTGATCCGGCCGGATAGTCTCACCGACCAGGACTCTGGCGCCCTCACTGAGCACCGCTGCCCGCGGTTGAACCGTGTTGACGCGAACCCCCTGGCCGTAGAGTTCCACGCCCATGCCGTTGCTCATCCTGTTGAGCGCTGCTTTGGACGCGCCGTACACGGTCATGGCAGTTCCCGGTTCGACCCACGTGAACGGCGGGCCATGCCACGGCTTGACGGTGCCACTGGACACGTTCACGATCCAGCCGTATCCGTTTGCCACCATCCCCGGCACCACGGCTTGCATCAGATCGAGCGGTGCATGGACATTTGCCTCGAACATCAACCGTCGCCGCCGCAGTGGGTAATCCGAGAGCGGCTGATAGATCGCCGCTGCCGCGTTGTTCACCAGGATGTCGATCGTCCCGCCAAGCTTCTCGATCGCCAGCGGCACAACGGTGTCGCGCTGCTGCTCGTCCGTCAGATCTGCGACAACTATCTCGACTTTGTTTCCGTACTTGGCAATTCGAGCCGCAGTCTCTTCGAGACTGCCCGGCAGGGTTGCGTGTGCACCGAGCGTCCGGGCCACGAGAGCGACGTCAGCGCCTTCCGCTGCCAGCCTCTCTGCGACGCCTGCACCGATTCCGCGGCTGGAACCGGTGACAAGCGCTCGGCGTCCTTCGAAGCGATCGGTCATGCTACTTCCACTTCGCGGCGAAGCGATTGATGCTCTCCGCAATCCGAGCAACTTCGTCGTCACGCAAACCGTGGCTCATGCCGAGTGTCATGCCGCGGGCAAAAACTGCGTCCGCTTCCGGCAAACCTTCGGCCGGCTGGCGAAATTCGATGTTGTTCATCATGGGGTGACGAGTGACGTTGCCGCTCCACACGGTTCGGGTGTCGATGCCGTCGGCCTCGATGGCTTCCTGCAGGTCGCTGCGCGTGAAGGGGGCGTTCTCGTTGATCATCACCGGGTAACACAGCCACGCCGTGTCGAGACCGTCGAGTTCTACCGGCGTCGTGAAGAATTCAGGATGGGCGCCGTATGCCGCCGAGAAGGCCGCAAATGTTGCCTTACGCGTCTTGTAGTTCTGTTCCAGCTTGTCGAGCTGCACGACGCCGTAAGCTGCGCCAAGTTCGGAGGGCTCGAAGTTCCACGACATGAGCTCGAAGATGAAGTCGTTGTCGTAGTCGACGCCGTCGAGTTCTTCACGGAAGACTCGGCCGGACTTGGTACTGCCGAACAGGTTCGGCTCGCTACGACGGCCCCAGCGGCGAAGCAGCAAAGCCTTGTCACGGCTGGCTTCGTCGTCGACGCACACCATTCCACCGGTTCCCGCGCACGTGATGATGTGTGCCATCGAGAAACTGGTGACGACGATGTCCGCCCGAGACCCGGTGGGAGTACCGCGGAGCGTGGCGCCGATCGCGTCACACGAATCCTCGATCACCTTGAGTCCATGGCGATCAGCGATATCACGAATGACGTCCCAGTCCGGGCAGTTGCCGGCGAGGTTCGGCATCAGGATGGCACCGGTCTTCTCGGTGACCATTGCCTCGATCTTGGTGACGTCGACGTTGAACGTGTTGGGTTCCACGTCCACGAACACCGGCACCAGACCGGCACGCACGATCGGTGCGATATCGGTGGAGAACGTCAACGGCGACGTGATGATCTCGCTTCCCGCCGGCAGTCCAAGCAGCTCGACTGCCAAGTACAAACCCGAGGATCCCGAGTTGCACATGACGCCGAACTTCTTGCCGGCCAAGGCCGCGATACGTTCTTCCATCTCGAAGACGTTCTTGCCGATGCGCAATCCTTGATGCCCGCTGCGCAAGACGTCGACAACAGCCTGTATTTCTTCCTCGCCGTGGGTGGCCCTGGCGTAGGTGATCCGCTCGCTCATCTTGTTCCTGCTTTCTCGAATAGGCGGCAGATTCAGCGATCTGCCGAGAGGACGAGCGCACTGTGCGGGACGGGAGAGCCGCCGGTCACGAGCACGTTGTCCAGAGTCTTGGTCGGTTGATTGGTGGAGGTGCCGCGGATCAGGCGTACACCTTCGGCAATGCCGTTGACGCCGTGGATGTATCCCTCACCGAGTTGGCCACCGTGGGTGTTGATCGGCAGGCGACCGTCCAGCTCGAGATTCCCGTCGGCGATGAAGTCTTTTGCCTCACCTCGACCGCAGAATCCGTACTCCTCGAGTTGAAGCAGAACCATCGGAGTGAAGGCGTCGTAGAGAATTGCGGCATCGATGTCGTCCGGGCCGATACCGGCCTGGTCCCACAGTTGGCGCGCCACGAGTTCGACTTCCGGCATGCTGTCGATGTCTTCGCGGTAGTAGCTGCTCATCGAAATCTGTTGTGGACCTACACCTTGCGCAGCACCGCTGATGATCGCAGGTTTGTGCGGCAGGTCGCGGGCGCGCTCCGCGCTGACGATGACCAGCGCCTGTCCACCGTCACTTTCCTGGCAGCAGTCGAGCAGACGGATGGGGTCAGCGATCATGCGCGAGTTCTGATGGTCCTCGATAGTGATCGGGCGTTCGTAGAACCAGGCCTTGGGGTTGTTCGCCGCATGCTTGCGTGAGAGGACCGAGATCTGGCCGAAGTCGGCGCTGGTTGCCCCGTACTTGTGCATGTACAGCTTGGCGAGGAAGGCTTCCTGCTGCGCCGGGGTCAGAAGCCCGTACGGGTTGATCCAGTTCCGATACTCCTGGTCCGTCGACGCGTTGTACGCAAAAGGTGGCGGGCCGGCGCCGAATCGGTGACCTGATCTTTCGTTGAAGGCACGGTAGACGACCACAACGTCGGCAACTCCGCTGGAGACGGCAAGCGCTGCTTGTTGAACCGGTGCGCAGGCACCGCCGCCGCCGTGTGGAATTCGACTGAAGAACGTCAATTCCGGGATCCCGAGGGCGCGTGCGACCGCAATCTCAGGATTGTTCTCCATGGTGAACAGCGCAAATCCGTTCACCTCTTCTGCCTCGATGTGCGCGTCGTCGAGTGCGGCGATCACAGATTCGCACGCCAACTGCCATTCGCTGCGGCCGGAGTTCTTGGAGAACTCGGTGGCGCCGATTCCGGCGATGGCTGCTTGCCTCGAAAATCCTCGTGTCATGCGATTACCCTTTCCACCGGTTCGAGAGTCACGTCGGCCGTCACGTGTGTTCCGCTGGCGTTTTTCCCGAGAACCGTCACGGTGAGCGCCCGGCCGTCTGTGGCGGTGACCTTGCCGGTGAATGTCATGGTGTCTCCGGGAAAGTTCGGAACACCAAGCCGTAGTGATGTTTTGACGATCCGTGACGCCGGGCCGGACCAGTCGGTGATGTAGCGGTCGATGAGCCCGTTGGTGGTGTTGATGCTCATGAAAATGTCGGGAGTTCCGCGATCCTGTGCCTTGCCCGGATCGTGATGCACGTCCTCGAAATCCTGAGAAGAGATCGCGGTGGCGACGATCAGCGTTCGATCCAACGGCAATTCGAGGCTGGGGAGGACCGAACCCACTTCGCAGTCAATCAGTTTCGTCATTGCACCGAACCCCGTCGCCTCAGTTGCGGCAGCATCTCGCCGTGAGCGTGCTCGGAGAAGGTCACTTCGAGTTCCATGCCGAATTCGAGTTCCTCGTGATCGATCCCCGCGATGTCGGCAACCAGACGCGTGCCTTCTTCGAGATCGACGAGTCCGACGGCGAGTGGGTACTCGAAAGCAGGATCCTTCGGGTGATGGATGACCGTGAAGCTGTGCAACGTGCATCGACGCGTGGATTCGACTGTGTCCCAACTGAACGAGCGGCATTCCGGGCACGCGGGTGCGGGTGGGTGGCGCAGCGTCTTGCAATCCGCACACCGTTGGATCTCGAGGCGGCCCTCTTTGGCCGCGGAGAAGAAGAAATCGTTGTCGTCGGTGACGGTGAGTCTCGGAACAGCGGTGTTGCGGGAGCCAGTCTCGCTCATGCGATTACCTCCTGGACTTCGAGTTGGGTATCTGTCTGGGCATCTGGTTTGAACCTGAGCAATCGAAATCGCTCCTCGACCAGTGCCTTTCCGCTCTGGTCGACGTACTTCTTGAACAGAGTGATGAAGCACCCGTGACCGAGAGCCGTCTGTTTGAACGGCGAGATCGCTTCGATGGTGAAATGCGCGGTGACGTGGTCACCGGGGCTCAGCTCCGCGAAATACTCCTGCTCGACGTTGGTCGCGACAACGGAGGTGTATCCGGCCTCGTCCAACAGCGCCAGCAGTCGTGAATAGGCGAAGTCCTCGGAGACTCCGTCGGCACGAAGATGCTGGACCTGCCGATAACGTCGGTAACCCGCCATCACCCAGGTCGAGATCATGGCGGGCGGACAGACGACGTCTCGACGACCGGTACTGCGGGCGGCCTCGGCGTCGACGTAGATCGGGTTGCGGTCGTCGTGCGCCTCGACCCAGTTGCGGATCATCGCCTCGTTGACGGCGTAGCGGGCGACGCGGGGTGGTTCGGCCTCTGCGCCGATGAAATTCGGAAACTGCGTCTGCAGGCTCTGCACTGAAATCCTCCGTGAACGAAAGTTGAGCAAGCGCTTGATTTTGAAGCTAGCATAGGAATCCGGAAGTGGAAACACGCGATCTCACCGACGAATTGGTTCGAGCCGGAGCTATCAGGCAGGATTGCGCTACGTTCGACGCCGGCAGCCCGGCACCCCCGAAACCCTGCCCTGAGCAGGACCGACAACCAGTGGAGATTTCAGTGGCATCACCAGATCGTCGGGAGAAGATCCTGGAGAGCTCAGCCGAGCTGTTCGCCAGGAAGGGTGTCGCCACCACGACCGTTCGCGAGATCGGCGACGCCGCCGGTGTGTTCTCGGGCAGCCTCTACCACTACTTCAAGTCGAAGAATGCGATAGTTGCCGAGCTCATGCGCGGCTTCATCACCGACATTCAGCTCCGCTTCGATCAGGTGGAGAGGACGGCAAACGACCCCGAGGAAGTCCTGCGCGGCTTGATCCGCGAGACGCTGGTCGTCATCGAACTACACCCGCACCCGACGGCGATCTACCAGAACGATCGGGCTTATCTTCGCGACAACGATCTCCTGCAATCCGTCGACGGGCCTTCCCGCCAAGTCCGCGAGCATTGGATGAAAGCGATTGCCGAAGGCGTCGATCAGGGAATCTTCCGCAAAGACGTGGCACCGGAAATTTTCTATCGATCGGTACGAGACACCTTGTGGTCGACAACGCATTGGCCGGATCGCCAGAAGTACACCACCGACGAGTTCGCGGATCTGATGATCACGCTCTTCCTCTCGGGATTCAGGGTCGCCTGACCAGATCCGGCAAATCCAGATGTTTCGGGGTTCGTCCCTGCGGCAACAGGATCGACACCGCGAACACGACCACCGCGCAGCCCGCGCACACCAGGTAGGCGACGGAGAATCCGGTCCACGACGTGGAATGTTCCGAACCGCTGATCACGAATGCAGCGAGAATGGTTGCCACCGTCGCACTGCAGATCGTGCTTCCGGACGTCCGCAGAAGTGAGTTCACCCCGTTGGCAGCCGCCAGTCGCTGACGAGGTACGGCAACCAGAATCAGCAGCGAGAGCGTGCTGTACACGATGGCAGTCCCGACCGCTGTGATACCCAGTGCTGCAACCACTCCCCACAGCGGCTTACCGGCAACGGCGTGAATCCCGTACCCGCCGGCGAGGAACACGGCGCCGGTCAACATCGCGGTCCGTGAACCGAAGCGGTCGGTGATACGCACCGCAACCGGTGAGAACAGCACCATCGCGATACTCGCCGGAATCTGGCAGAGCGCTGCCGCGATGATCGACAGGCCGTACCCGGCACCCGGCCCCTTCATCCCCTGCAGCAGTTGTGTGGTGATCAGTGTGTTCCCGAAAAACGCGAACCCGACCAGCAGAGCCGCCAGATGCGGGATCAACACCGCACGTTTCACGAGAGCACGGACGTCGACCAGCGGATTGACGTTGCGCCGCTGTTGAATTACCCAGAGCGTGAACAGCACCGCCGACGCGGCCAGCATGGAGATCACCGCTCCACTGGTCCACCCCCAACTCGACCCCTGAGTGATCGGCACAAGCAGAGCAATCATCGCGGCGCTCAGACCAACCGCCCCGACGCCGTCGAATCTTCCCGACGGATTCGGCTCGGACTCTCGAATGAACAGCACGGCAGCAAGAGTCACGGACAGCCCGATGGCGGTGGTTACCCAGAACAGGACGTGCCAGTTCGAGTACTGCGCGATCATCGCAGAAAACGGTATGCCCAAAGCGGTTCCGACGCCGAGCGTCGAACTCATCATGGCCACTGCGCCGTTGACCTTGTTACGTGGCAATTCGTCACGCAGCATGGAGATTCCGATGGGGATGACTGCCGACCCGGCCCCCTGCAACGCTCTCGCGAAGATGAGTACAGCGATGTCCGACGACAGCGCACACAACATCGAGCCGAGAGTCATCATCGAGAAAGCAACCAGAAGCATCTTCTTCTTGCCGAACATGTCGGCGAGTCGACCGAAGATGGGAGTGACGACAGCGCCGACCAGCAACGTGACGGTCACCAGCCAGGACACGGCCGTGCGTCCAGCGCCGGTGAAGTGCGGCAACTCCGGCAGCAGTGGAACGATGACCGTCTGCAGAACAGCCTGGAACACTGCGGCGGCGACAACGATGGGGAACAGGAAGCGGGAGCGCGGCTGCGCGAGTCCCGCATCGGAGGTGGTGACTGCAGGCGTGCCCGGCGGACGGTCGAGCGTCGTCACCCCACACCGCCTGTTCTCACTAGGTAAATATCCGTTCACCTACATTAGGTGAACGGATATTTACCTAGCAAGAATTGTGACGCCGCTCACCCGTCGAGCAGCTTTTGCACCAGCGGTGCGTACAGCGCAACCACCTCGTCCTGGGTGCCGGTGGCATGGCCGGCCATCATCCGTCGGCGCATGATCGCCACTCCGACCACCATCGACATCGCCAGTTCCGCGCGCAATCTCGCGTCGGGGCCGGACAGGCGAGCGGCGAGGGTGTCGATCATCTGCGTCGAATAGTTCTCGCGCAGCTTGCGGTTGCTCTCTTCACTGACGCCGCTCATGAACAACAAGCTCATGGACAGCGGCTTGTACGACTCCAACGGCTTGGTGAACAGCGAGACCATGCGCTCGCCGAGCGAGTCGTTCGGGGCATCGAAGACCGTGACCGCCGCTGCCCGGAAGTCGACCAACTCGTCGTACAACTGCTCTTTGGAACCGAAGTACTTGATGATCAGAGGCGCGCTGACGCCTGCGTCTTCGGCGATGTCCTTGAGCGTGATTTCGCGGTACGGCCGAGTCGCGAATGCTTTCCCGGCCGACGCGATGATCTGCGCACGCGTCTGCTCGGACGTACGACGCACCTGCTGACCTTGCTCCGTGCCGCTCATCAAGCGTTCCGCGACAATTCACGACGGCCGGACAATGCGCGACCCAGCGTCAACTCGTCTGCGAATTCGAGATCGCCACCCATCGGAAGACCCGAAGCCAACCGAGACACCGTCAGCCCCGGAATGTCTCGCATCATGCGAACGAGATAGGTAGCTGTCGCCTCACCCTCGGTGTTGGGGTCGGTGGCGATGATGACCTCGGACACGTCGACGCCGTCCTCCTGATTTGCGATGCGAGCCAACAACTCCCGGATACGCAACTGGTCAGGCCCGATCCCCGAGAGCGGATTGAGCGCACCGCCGAGCACGTGATAACGACCCTTGAACTCACGGGTGCGCTCGACGGCCTGGACGTCCTTCGGTTCCTCCACGACGCAGATCACCGTGCGATCGCGACGTGCGTCGGCGCAGATGCGGCACTTCTCCTGATCGGAGACAGTTCCGCACACCGTGCAGAACTGAACGCCGTCACGGATGCGCTGCAATGCATTTTTCAAACGGTCGATCTCGGGAGGCTCCACGGAGAGCAGGTGAAAAGCGATGCGTTGAGCGCTCTTCGGCCCGACTCCGGGAAGCTTCCCGAGTTCGTCGATCAGATCCTGAACCGGACCTTCGTACACGCGTTCTCGTTTCTAGAAGCCGGGGAGACCGGGAAGGCCTCCGCCGAGTCCGCCGGCCAACGGGCCGAGCTTCTCAGCAGCGACTTCCTGTGCCTTACGCGAAGCGTCCTCGATCGCGCCGATCACCAGATCCTGCAGCGTCTCGACATCTTCGGGGTCGACGACCTTGGGATCGATCTGCAGACCGACAACCTCGCCGGTGCCCTTGACCGTGGCGACAACCAGTCCGCCACCGGCCTGACCGGTCACTTCGGCCTGAGCCATTTCCTGCTGCGCCGCCATCAATTGCTGCTGCATCTGCTGAGCCTGAGCCAACAGAGCAGACATGTCGGGTGCTCCACCTGGTTGCACGAGCGGTCCTTTCTACAGAGTTATCCCCACCAGCGTAGTCGGTGCGCGCTACCGTGAGCGGGTGCGCCGGAACCAGTCAGACACCGTAAAACCATCAAGAGGGTCAAACATGGCATCACGTGTGTTCCGCTCCACTGCCCTGATCGCCGTGGTCGGGGCCGGGCTTCTGAGCGCTGCGTGCACGATTCCGACCGAGACTGCCGAGGCCACGACTTCGGTCGAGGTGTCTCCGCTGAGCACTGTCGCCGCTGACGTCCCCGCTGCGCTCACCGGCAAGGTCGTCTTCCTCGATCCCGGGCACAGCGGGGCGAACGACGACAGCATCAACACCCAGGTCCCCACGGGCCGCGGCGGCACCAAGAACTGCCAGACCACCGGCACCAACACCGATGCCGGGTTCCCCGAGCACACCTTCAACTGGGAAGTCGCGAGCCTGGTCAAGAGCGAACTCGAAGGCCAAGGCGCCACAGTGGTCCTGAGTCGACCGGACGACATCAGCGTCGGATCTTGCGTCGACGCACGTGCCGAAGCCGCCAATTCCTCCGGCGCCGACGTAGTGGTGAGCATTCACGCGGACGGCGCAGCAGCCGGAGCCGAGGGCTTCCACGTCTGCTACTCCGCGCCCCCGCTGAACACGGTGCAGGCCGGCCCGTCCGTCGCCTTTGCCGAAACCATGCGCGACTCACTCGTCACCGCCGGGCTCACCCCGTCGACCTACATCGGTGACGACGGGCTGGCACCACGCGCCGATCTGACGGGACTCAATCTGTCGCAGCGGCCGTCGATTCTGGTCGAACTCGGCAACATGCGAAATGCCGACGAGGCAGCGCGCATGACGAGCCCGGACGGTCAGCAGGAATATGCGTCCGCCGTCACCAGCGGAGTCACCGCCTTCCTCACAACCCCCTGACCTGTCTTCTGTGGAGAAATTCCACTTGTCCACAGGTATGTCGGCACCGCCGAGGTAGCCCGCTCACCTGGATACGGTTCTGCCATGGGGCCGATACTTCAGGTAGATTTCGCTGCTCTGCAGCAACTTTCAGCTGATCTGTCTCGAATTGCGGATCAGATCTCGGGGATCGATTCCGCCGGCCCGATTTTCGAAGCCGCGGCGGCCCTGAACTCGTCCGCTGTCGCGGCTGTGTCGACTGGGAATGCCGGCATCATCGCCGACGCGTACCGGCACCTGGCTACGCAATTGGGACTCATGGCGTCGGGAACCGCTGCCGCAGCACGTCTGTACGACGCTGCCGAGGGCGAAGTGGTGTCCGAACTGCGCGGAGCCTACTGATGCAGCCCACCGTCTCTCAGCTTCGAACGTGGTCACCGGAGAAATTGCGCACAAGCGCTTCGGAACTGATCGACATCGACCGGCAGATCGAAGTCCTCGGCAATGACGCCGGACGCAGCATCGACGCCGTCCGCGAATTCTGGCAGGGACAAGCGTCGAGCGCAGCCGCAGTGCAGTGGTCTGGCATCTCGCTTTCCTCGTCGCGGCTGTCGATTGCAGTTCGCGTAGTTGCGGATCTGTATGCCGGAGCGTCCAATACGATCGGTGCGGCGCGAAAATCAGTTCTGGACCTGGTCGAGGAGGCGACTCTCGAACACGGCTTGACGGTGTCAGACAGTGGAGCGGTATCGGCACCTGAGACGAAGCAGCCGTGGAATCTGGCCGACGCCATGCAAGATTCCGAAAACGACACGGCTGCAAAGGTTTTTCAGCAGAAGATCTCCACTGCATTGACGGCACTCGACGACGAAGACAACCGGGCCGCGACTGCTCTGGGTGCGGCATTCCGAGAGATCGGATCACTCCTTGGCAATCAGCCTGATCGCCTCGACCGCACTGTCCTCGACATCCTCGACGGGAGGTCGACACTCCCCGGGACACCCACGGAGCTACACCGACTCTGGGAATCGCTCACGCCCAACGAGAAAGACGCGTTGGCGAGGTGGGATCCGTCCATCGGTAGCCGGGACGGCCTTCCCGCTCTGGACCGGGACTACTACAACCGGCGGTACCTCTCTGCGCTCGAGCAGTTACCGGATCGAACGGTAGCTGCCGGATACACGGCCGTGCGCGGCGAACTTCGACCGGACACGTTCCTTCTCTCGGTCACGGATGGGCATGCCGTCGTGGCAGTCGGTAATCCCGATGCCGCCGGCAACGTCGCAACACTGGTTCCCGGAACCGGCTCCGGGCTGTCGGGCGTCGGCGGAGACCTGCAACGAACCAAGGCCATGTACGACGCGACGGTCAGGGCGGCGCCAACGGAAGCCACATCAGTGATCCTGTGGTCCGGATACGACGCTCCCCCAGGCATTCCCGACGCAGCCTCGGATCGGTACGCCAACTCCGCAGCGCCGAGGCTCGACAGCTTCCAGGACGGGTTACGAACCTCGCATGACGGCCCGCCTTCGCACAACGTGGTGATCGGTCATTCCTACGGCAGCACCGTCGTCGGTGCCGCGACTACCCGTGGCGCTTCTCTCGACGTCGATGAACTGGTTTTTGTCGCAAGCCCCGGCGTCGATGCCGAGCGCGTGAACGAACTGAGCCTGGACGGCGTCGACTCCGCCGAGATGGCTCACCATGTTCATTCGACGACGGCCTTCTGGGATCCGGTCCAATTGATCCCCAAGATCCTCGGAGTCCACGGGTTCGACCCGTCGGATCCGGAATTCGGCGCGCAGGTATTCACCGGATCTCCCGGGGAGCCTGGGTTCGGAGTTCACAGCGATTACTGGGAAAGCGGAAACCCCGCACTCACCGAATTGGGGCGGATCATTACCGGCCCGTGAAAGAAAGCGCCGTACCGGTGAAGGTACGACGCCATCTCGGTGATGCAGGATCGGTTAGACGAGTTCGCGCTTGAGGTTGTCCAGGACCTGGGCCTGGATGCGCTGCAGACCCTTCGGAGCGAACGTGCGCTCGAAGAAGCCGCCGATACCGGTGGCACCCTGCCACTGGGTGAGCGTCGTCACCGTCGTTCCGGTGCCGTTGGGGGCAACGGTCCAGGTGGTGACGAGGCTGGAGTTCGCGTCCTTCTCGGTGATGACGTTGCCGTCGACCGTCACTGTCGCCTTGACGTTGCGCGAGCGCTTTTCCGTCGCCTTGAGCGTCCACTGCGCGACGGTTCCGTCACCCTGGCCACCTTCGACGACCTTGTAGTCGAGGTACTGCTCGGACAGGATTCGCGGGCGAACCGTCTCGTAGTCCGAGAGCGCCGCGAGCACCTTGTCGGGTGCTGCTGTGACGACTGTCGAACTCATTGCATTGACCTGACCCATATGCCCTACGTCTCCTTGCTCGACCAACGCGGCTCGATACCGCGAATGACTACCCGAATCCGCACCTCGAACTGCGCAGATATTCCTTTCCATACTGCCTGCTGCGCCCGGGTATCTCGACCATCTACCCATTCCGTGTGAGCTGGTTCACCACTCGGAGCATTTACCGAGTTCGATTGCAACAACTCGATCAAATTCGGGCATTAATACCCCTCCGGATAGCTTGCACACGCAACTACCGATAGCGTCAGGGTGTGACTCTCTCGTTCAATGGGGTAGTTCAGAAGTTAGATCGAATCCGGACAAAGCAAGGCCCGGGTTCCGATGCTGCGCGTGAAATGGGGTTCGAGCAGCACAGAGAAGGCGTCGAACGCCTACTCGCGTCATACCGCGCCATTCCCGCCGATGCTTCTGTACGCCTGGCAAAGAAGACATCCAATCTGTTCCGCGCTCGCGCCAAGACGTCGGCCCCCGGCCTCGACGTCAGCGGTCTGGCAGGTGTCATCGCCGTCGATGCGCAGGCGCGCACAGCCGACGTCGCCGGCATGTGCACGTACGAGGACCTCGTCGACGCGACGCTGCCCTACGGGCTGGCGCCCCTGGTCGTGCCTCAACTCAAGACCATCACCCTGGGCGGTGCGGTGACCGGCCTGGGCATCGAGTCCACCTCGTTCCGCAACGGCCTGCCGCACGAGTCGGTACTCGAAATCGACGTACTGACCGGAAGCGGCGAGATCATCACCGCAACACCGGACGGCGAACACGCCGAACTGTTCTTCGGTTTCCCCAATTCCTACGGCACCCTTGGCTATTCGACGCGATTGAAGATCGCACTCGAACCCGTCAAGAAGTACGTCGCCTTGCGCCACGTGCGCTTCGATTCGTTGAAGAAACTCGAAGAAACGATGGATCGCATCGTCACCGAACGCGAGTACGACGGGATCGCCGTCGACTATCTCGACGGGGTGGTCTTCACCGATTCCGAGAGCTACCTCACACTCGGCGTGCAAACCGACGAGGAAGGCCCGGTCAGCGATTACACCGACCAGGACATCTTCTACCGGTCGATCCAGCATTCGTCACTCACCCAGCCCAAGACGGATCGCTTGACCATTCGCGACTACCTGTGGCGCTGGGACACCGACTGGTTCTGGTGCTCACGAGCTTTCGGTGCACAGAACCCGAAGATCCGGCGCTTCTGGCCCAAGCAGTACCTGCGCAGCAGCTTCTACTGGAAGCTGATCGCCCTCGACCACAAGTACGACATCGGAGATCGCCTCGAAAAGCGCAAGGGCAAGCCCCCGCGCGAACGCGTCGTCCAGGACGTCGAGGTACCCATCGAACGAACCGCGGACTTCGTCTCGTGGTTCCTCGAGGAAATCCCGATCGAACCACTGTGGTTGTGCCCGTTGCGTCTTCGTGAGCCAAGCCCGGCCGCCGCTTCTGCATCACGGCCGTGGCCCCTCTACCCCCTCGAACCCAAGCGCACCTACGTCAACATCGGCTTCTGGTCTTCGGTGCCGATCGTTCCCGGTGAGCGCGAGGGGGCAGCAAATCGACTGATCGAAGAAAAGGTCAGCGATTTCGACGGACACAAATCGCTCTACTCCGACTCCTACTACTCGAAGGAAGACTTCGAGGAGCTGTACTACGGCGGCGACCGGTACATCGGACTCAAGGAACGCTACGACCCGAAATCCCGTTTATTGGATCTATTCTCTAAGGCGGTGCAACGTAAATGACCACGTTCAAAGACTCCAAAAGCCAGGACAAGCTCTCTATTGCCGAGATTCTCGAGACGCTTTCCGACGGCATGCTGCCGCTTCGATTCACCGCGTACGACGGCAGCACCGCCGGCCCCGAAGATGCCGACTACGGACTGCACCTCAAGTCGACTCGCGGAACCACTTATCTCGCAACAGCTCCCGGCGACCTCGGCATGGCCCGCGCGTACGTCTCCGGCGATCTCGAAGCCGAGGGTGTCCACCCCGGTGATCCGTACGAGATCCTGCGCATCATGGGTGACGAACTCCACCTCAAGCGCCCGTCCGCACTGACGCTCGCCAGCATCACGCGCTCCCTGGGCTGGGATCTGTTGCGGCCCATCGCCCCGCCGCCCCAGGAACATCTCCCTCGCTGGCGTCGCGTCGCAGAAGGACTGCGTCACTCCAAGACTCGTGACGCCGAAGTCATCCATCACCACTACGACGTCTCCAACACCTTCTACGAGTACGTCCTCGGCCCGTCCATGACGTACACCTGTGCCGCTTACGACAATGCGGAACAGACGCTCGAAGAAGCCCAGGAGAACAAGTACCGCCTGGTGTTCGAGAAGCTCGGACTCCAGAAGGGTGATCGACTTCTCGACATCGGCTGCGGCTGGGGCTCGATGGTCCGCTACGCGGCCAGGCGCGGCGTCAAGGTGATCGGCGTGACTCTCTCTCGCGAGCAAGCGGATTGGGCACAGAAGGCCATCGAGGACGAGGGCCTCGCCGATCTCGCCCAGGTCCGTTTCTCCGACTACCGCGACGTGGCCGAGACCGGATTCGACGCAGTGTCCTCCATCGGCCTGACCGAGCACATCGGCGTCGGAAACTACCCGGCGTACTTCGAGTTCCTCAAGGGCAAGCTGCGTGAGGGTGGGCGTCTGCTCAACCACTGCATCACCCGTCCGGACAACCGAAGCAGCGCCAAGGCAGGCGGATTCATCGACCGGTACGTCTTCCCCGACGGGGAGCTCACCGGTTCGGGTCGCATCATCTCCGAGATCCAGAACGTCGGCCTCGAGGTGCGTCACGAAGAGAACCTTCGCGAGCACTACGCACTGACGCTCGCCGGATGGTGCCAGAATCTCGTCGACAACTGGGACGCCTGCGTCGCCGAGGTCGGCGAAGGAACCGCCCGCGTCTGGGGCCTGTACATGGCCGGCTCACGACTCGGGTTCGAGCGCAATGTCGTTCAGCTGCACCAGGTTCTGGCCGTGAAGCTCGGCCCCAAGGGTGAGGCGCATGTGCCGCTTCGCCCGTGGTGGAAGGCCTAGGGGCAAAGCCCCTGTGCGCCTTTTTGGTAGTCGGCACTACCAAAAAGGCGCACAGGTGCCGCAGGCACCCGACTGCGTCCTCACCCAGCCTCCGCGCCGCAAGACCGTCTCCACTTCATGTGCAACCTGGCACGGGGTCTTCATCACCTCGTCGAATCCGTAGACCAACCGCGGACGACCTGCCAGCTCTGCCGCATTGTCACGGCGGCGATCACGAAATGCCACCTCGGCCATGGAATGCGCCCACCGACCGTCGAGACGCACGATCAGCGGCACACTGACTTCGCTGTAATCGCAGTCCTCGTACAGCGTGCGGCCGTCGACGCGGACCGGAGACTGGCGTCTGGCCGACGGCAACCCGTGCGCCTGCTCCACGTCGACCGCATAGTGGTATTCGAGCGTTGACTGCACCCCGTCTGCCAGGAGTCGTACCGCATCGGAAAGCGCACCCTTGAATCGATGTGGTGTTCGTTCGTCAATCCGACGGCGCACATCGTTCAACGGAATTCGCGCATTTGTCACTGTGGTGATGAGTGAAACGTAGGCGCTTCGCGCTGTGGATTCGGCGGTCGCAAGATCAATCGCGGTATCCGCCCGCGACGTTCGAGGTATGACTGACGGCACGCCGATGTATCGGTGGGCTCGGGATCGGTGGACGACTACCCCAGGGTGAACCACGCCACCCACTCTGACAAGTGCACCCGACGTTCGCGCTGGAACTCGGCGGATTGTCGCGGACTGACAGCGAGCCGACTTGCCGTAGGGCACGGTGACATGGACTGGCTTGTCTGCGTCGATGCGACGCATTCCCCATTCCTCAGCTGCAGTGTCGTGGCTCAGAATCGCTTGCGGGCCACCATAAAGCCAAGCGGCGTTCAAGATCATTTCTCTGGTGAGCGGGCCAGCGGTCACTGCATACACGCCTTGTAGAACGCGCTGCCATTCGCCGCGGTCCAGAAAGTTCCGCAGCATCCCTCGGTTGTATCCGAATGACGAGAGTTGCTGTTGCCGTACCAGACCGGATTGCGCATCGAGAATCCGGAGAAACTCGCTTCCACCATGAGACGTAGTCATGGCACCAAGCGTCAGGCCGAACTCCGACAGGACTGACGTGAAATTCGCTGTCGGAGTTCGTCTGTGGATAACTCACAAGCTGGGGATAAACCCCTGTGCGCCTTTTTGGTAGCCGTAACTACCAAAAAGGCGCACGGGGGCTATGCCCCTAGCGAAGCCGGCGGGGTGAACCGCGGGCCGTACTGCGCAGCGAGTTCCTTTGCACGAGCGACGAAGCCGGCCGTGCCGCCCTCGTAACCGACGATGAACTGGTGAACGCCACCGGTCCAGGCCGGGAATCCGATGCCCATGATGGAGCCGATGTTGGCGTCCGCCGTGGTGATCAGGACGTTCTCGTCGAAGCACTTCTGCGTCTCGATCGCCTCGATGAACAGCATGCGGTCGATGAGGTCCTGGATCGGGGCGTCGGAGGTTCCGGAGTTGAAGTTCTCGCGGAGTCCGGACCACAGGCCGGTGCGCTTGCCCTCGGCGTAATCGTAGAAGCCGGCTCCACCGAGCTTGCCCTTACGATCGAACTTCTCGACGAGGGTGTTGATGACCTCGCCGGCCGGATCTGCCGGCAGTTCCTTGCCTTCGGCCTTGGCGGCGTCGGCAGATTCCTTGCGGATCTTCTGCATGAGGGTGAGGTTGAGCTCATCCGAAAGCTGAAGCGGCGCAGCCGGGTAACCGGCCTGCATACCGGCCTGCTCGATGGTGGCAGGCTCGACGCCCTCGGCGAGCATGCCGATGGCCTCGTTGATGAAGGTGCCGATGACACGCGAGGTGAAGAAGCCACGCGAGTCGTTGACCACGATCGGCGTCTTGCGGATCGCCTGGACGTAGTCGAACACGCGAGCCAGAGTCTCGTCGGAGGTCTTCTCACCGCGGATGATCTCCACCAGCGGCATCTTGTCGACGGGCGAGAAGAAGTGGATGCCGATGAAGTCTTCCTGACGCTTCACGCCGGTGGCGAGACCCGTGATGGGCAGCGTCGAGGTGTTCGAGCCCAGCAGTGCCTTGGGATCGACGATGTCCTCGATCTCCTGGAACACCTTGTGCTTGAGTTCCTGGCTCTCGAAAACTGCTTCGATGACGAAGTCGACGCCGGCGAAATCTGCCGGGTCAGCCGTCGGGGTGATCTTGGCGAGGAGTGCGTCGGACTTCTCCTGCGTGGTCTTGCCGCGCGAGAGCGCCTTGGCCTCAATGCCTTCGGAGTACGCCTTGCCCTTGTTCGCAGCCTCGATGGTGACGTCCTTGAGCACGACGTCGAAGCCTGCCTTGGCGGAGACGTACGCGATGCCCGCGCCCATCATGCCCGCGCCGAGGACACCGACCTTCTTGATGGTGGACTTCTCGATGCCTGCCGGACGTGAACCGCCGCCGTTGATCGACTGCAGGTCGAAGAAGAACGCCTGGATCATGTTCTTCGCGACGCGGCCGGTCACCAGCGAGGTGAAGTAGCGAGCCTCGATGAGCAGCGCGTTGTCGATGTCGACCTGCGAACCCTCGACGGCTGCGGCCATGATGGCGCGCGGAGCCGGCATCGGAGCGCCCTTGAGCTGCTTACGCAGGTTCGCGGGGAACGCCGGAAGGTTGGCAGCGAATGCCGGAGTGGACGGAGTTCCGCCAGGGATCTTGTAGCCCTTGACATCCCACGGCTGAACGCCGCCTTCGGGGTTGGCCTTGATCCATGCCTTCGCAGCCGGAACCAGCTCCTCTACCGAGCCGACGACCTCGTCGATGAGGCCGACTTCCTTGGCCTGAACGGGTCCACGCTGCTGCCCCTGGAGCAGGACGCCCATGAGCGCGTTCTGCAGGCCGAGCATCCGCACGGTACGCACGACGCCGCCGCCGCCGGGCAGCAGGCCGAGGGTGACCTCGGGCAGGCCGATCTTGACTCCCTTGACGTCTGCCGCGATGCGGTGGTGGGTCGCGAGAGCGATCTCGAGGCCGCCGCCGAGTGCCGCGCCGTTGATGGCGGCGACGACCGGCTTGCCGAGAGTTTCGAGGCGACGCAGGTCTGCCTTGATCTCGACGCTGTGGTTGTAGATCTCCTCGGCCTGCTCGGGGCCGACCTTGATCATGTTCTTGAGGTCGCCACCGGCGAAGAAGGTCTTCTTGCCGGAAGTGATGACGGCACCGGTGATGGAGTCCTTCTCGGCGACCAGACGGTCGACGGTGGCCTTCATCGACGCGATGTACGCGTCGTTCATGGTGTTTGCGCCCTGGTTGGGATCGTTGATGGTGAGCACGACGATGCCGTCGGCGTCCTGGTCCCAGTTGATGATGTTCTGATCAGTCACTTTGCTTGACTCCTGGTAAGCCTCGTTGGAAGGACGGACGCCGCGTCAGACGCGCTCGATGATGGTGGCAACGCCCATACCGCCGCCGATGCACAGGGTGATGAGGGCGCGCTTGCCGCCACGACGCTCGAGCTCGTCGACCATCGTTCCGGTGATCATCGCGCCGGTTGCACCGAGTGGGTGACCCATGGCGATCGCGCCACCGTTGACGTTGAGCTTCTCGTCCGGGATGTTCAGGTCCTTCTGGAACTTCAGGACGACGGAAGCGAATGCCTCGTTGATCTCGAAGAGGTCGATGTCGTCGACCGTCAGGCCGGCAGCTGCCAGAACCTTCTTCGACGCCGGCGTCGGGCCGGTGAGCATGATGGTGGAGTCGGCGCCGCTGGTGGCGGTGGCGACGACGCGAGCGCGCGGCGTCAGACCCATGTCCTTGCCGGCCTGCTCGCTACCGACGAGCACGAGGGCAGCGCCGTCGACGATCCCCGAGCTGTTGCCGCCGTGGTGAACGTGGTTGATCTTCTCGACCCAGTGGTACTTCTGCAGCGACACGGCGTCGAATCCGCCGATTTCACCGATCACACCGAACGCGGGAGCCAAGCCGGCGAGGTTCTCTGCCGTGGTGCCCGGACGCATGTGCTCGTCGTTGTCGAGGATGGTGATGCCGTTGATGTCCTTGACCGGCACTACCGACTTGGCGAAGTATCCGCCGGTCCACGCCTTGGCGGCGAGGTCCTGCGAGCGCACGGCGTATGCGTCGACGTCGTCACGCGAGAAGCCCTCGATGGTGGCGATGAGGTCTGCGCCGACGCCCTGCGGCACGAAGTAGTTGTCGTAGTTGGTGGCGGGGTCGAGTGCCCACGGTCCACCGTCGGATCCCATCGGAACGCGGGACATCGACTCGACGCCACCGGCGATCACCAGTTCGTCCCAGCCGGACCGAACCTTCTGAGCAGCCATGTTCACGGCCTCGAGGCCGGAAGCGCAAAAACGGTTGAGCTGAACGCCGCCGACGGTGTCGGGCAGTCCCGCATCGTTGACTGCAACGCGGGCGATGTCCATTCCCTGATCGCCAACGGGGGTGACGACGCCCAGGATGAGGTCGGAGATCCGGTCCTCGTCGAGGTCGGGAAAGCGCACGCGCAGTTCCTGGATCAGACCCGTGACCAGCGAGATCGGCTTGACCGAGTGCAACGACCCGGTCTTCTTGCCGCGGCCTCGCGGGGTACGGATGGCTTCATAAATGAATGCCTCTGTGGTCACTGTGAGGTGTTCCTTCCGTGTAATTCGTCGAACCGGTCTGCAGATCGTCCGCGCCACCTTCGGTGGTGGCGCATGGCCGAGGTACAGACCTCAGCCCTTTCACTGTAGAACGTGTTCCAAATTCATGGGAAGGACCGAAGCGATCCTGCTAGGTGACCGAGGTGATCAGGTGCGCGAACGCCTGCCCGCTTCGGTTCATTTCGGGTGCGCCCCCGGAAGCACTCACGGCACGATGCGATACGGCAACATCATGTCGTGATCTTCGTGATCGAGTAGATGGCAATGCCACACATATCCCTGGAGTCGACCAGAATCAGCCATATCGTGGCGCCCGCCGCCCGTCATCCCGCCGCCCGTCATCCCACCGCCCGTCATCCCACTGCCCGTCATCCCACCGCTCGGAAGACGATCGAACATCGCGTCGGGATCGAAACCCAGCTCATCCGCGGTGGGGAATCGCACGATGATCCGGGTGACGGTGCCGCCGTCCACCCTGACGGTGTCCTTCATTCCCGCTTCCCACGGCGCCGGCGCGATCATCGGCCCCGCCTCGAGCCCTTCGGGCGACGGAGTCCACTTGTTGCCGATCACCGGCTGCGGATGTCGGATCAAGTACTCCAGCGTCCGCATCGGTGTTCTGCCGAGAATCCGGAAATTCACCAGGTGCAGGTGTATCGGATGCGGGTCCGGCGTGGTGTTGACGATGTTCCACTGCTCGACGGTGCCTTGCCGCGGCCTCTCGACGTCCGTGGTGCTGAACGTCAGGTTGTTCAGCGTCATCTGAGCCGGTGGATTCCGCAGTTCCAGTTGCTGGCTCACCGTCACCGTGCGAATTACCGTCGGCTGCTCCAACGGGGCGAGAACGTCACGTTGCCGGCGCCCACCGCGCAGTTGCGACGGAACACCACCGGTGAATCCGCGCCTGGCGTCACCGCGGAACCGGCAGAACAGCGGCATAGTCACTTCACCGATGACAGCGGCGGGTAGCGGGGGCGCCTCGTCGTTGCGAAGCTCCACCGTCGATCCCTCCGACAGTCCGGTGAAATCGACGAGGAGGTCGTACCGCTCCCCCGGTGCGCAGCGGAAGGCATTGACCGCGACGGGTGCGTCGAGCATTCCGGCGTCGTTGCCGATGACCCAGAACGTCATCATGTTCGAGAAGTGAAGATTCCACACACTTGCCGACGACGCATTGACGATGCGGAGGCGGTAAAGGCCCCGAGCCACGGACAGTTCCGGCCACACCTTGCCGTTGACCAAGCCGACGTCGCCCACCGCGCCGCCTTCCCACGATCCTTCCGGGATCAAGATGGTGGATCGGCCGTTCTGGGCGCCTGTCGGCGTGAAGATCTTCTCCTGCAGGATCAACGGGATCTCGAATTCCTCGGCCGGCAACCCCAACGGATTTCCCAGTTCGCCGGTGTCGAATTCATCCCTGATCAGATAGTTGCCGATCAGACCGGCGTAGACGTTGAGCCGGGTGATGCCCATCGCATGATCGTGATACCAGAGGTGGGCGGCTTCCTGACCGTGCAAAAAGTGATGCATCGCAGCCTGTCCCGGCATCACCAGCAGCTCCGGATGGCCGTCGCTCTCAGGTGAAGTGACTCCCCCGTGCAAGTGCAACGACGTCGGCGGGTGCGCACGAAAGTCGGCCTGCATTCCGTGCAGCGTCATATCCATGTCCGCTGCCAACGGATGTCCGGTCAGATCGTTCTCGAACGTCAACATGATCGGCTCGCCGGAATGCGCCTCGACGGTAGGGCCCAGATAACCGCCACCGATCTCTCCGCTGCGGTACGACAGTGCTGGGGACGGGGGAAAATCCCGATGAAAGGCATGTTGCCCCACTTGCGCTGTCAGTGTGATCTCGTTTCCGGAAAGCGTTGACAACGAATGTAGTTCGTCACAGAACGGCTCGAACTCCGGCGAATGAAAAATCAACGGAGACTCGATATCCACACTCCCCGCCGGAGCAGCACCTGCCTTTGCACCCAAAGCAACAGCCGCTGTGCCGACTACCGACCCTTTCAGAACCGATCTTCTGGAAACCCCGATACCCATACATTCCCCTCCCCATCGAAACGGGTTGCGTTCTCCCACAAGGAAAACGCAACCCGTCTCTCCACTTCGATCTCGGAAAATCCCCCGTCTACTTTCCGTCGATCGCCTCCAGCACCGAATCGATCAGCGACTGTGGAAGTTTCGACGGCGGAGAGATTTCCAGTTCTCCCGGAGCGCCCGGCATCGTCCAGACAGTTCTGTGCCGAGCGATCGCGAGCTTCTCCCGTGATCCGTCCTCGTTGACCTTGAAGTACTCGAACTCGAGGTCGATCCCCCTCTCGTAGAGGGCAGACAAGGACATCGTGACCAGGACGTCGTCGAACGGCATGACCTCGCGCAGATGCTCAACCCTGGTGTGCACACAACGAAGTTCCCCGAGAGCGCCTCTGGCCGCCATGGCCTCACGCTGAGAACGGACCAGGAACTTGTCCCGAACCCTCGACTGCCAGATGTAATAGTTGCCGAAGTAGATGTTGCCCACGACGTTTCCGTCCTGCAACGTCGTCGAGAACACCTCGGATTCGAGCAGGTACGGATTGCGCGGCACCATCGGAGCCGAGCGGATCACGGAACCACGATCGACGTTCTTCGGTTCGGTGGGAACAGCGATGTTCTTCGTCCCCGTCGGAATCGTCATCGGCTCGATGAAATCGTGGAAGTACTGCGGCATCGGCCGTGCCGCCACCACACCGTGGGAGAGGATTTCCACCCACGTCGTCTGCATCGCACTCCACCCGATGTGAGTGCGCGTCTCGCCGTCGACCCGGCACCATTCGACATGCAGATTGGTGGTTGCCCGATCCGGACCGGTGAGCTCGGTGATCCAGATCGTCCCCTCGACAATGTCGTCGGTGTACAGGTTCGCATCGATGAACACCTCGGAGTTGTTGGTCACCATGCCCCAACGACCCGTCGCCATGTCCTCCACGATCTGCTTCGAGATCGGTCCGGTTCCCCTCTCTCGCAAAGCGCCCAACCACAGCGCGAAGCTCGCGAACCCCACTGATCCACCGACGTTGCACGCGTCCCGGAACCCGACGGGGAACCGGATCGACACCGCCGGATAGCCGCTCCGGGCCACCACATGCACGTCGGAGCCGTAGGCCATCGGATCGAACTGCGCGAGAGACTTCGCCGACAACGGTCCGGAGTCGAACTGCGGTGCCGGGTCCTGCGCCGGTTCCTCCGCATCCTCCTCATGAGTCACAAACGCGAGAATCCGCTCCTCGTTGTCCGTCAACAGAGCTGGAAAAGTCAGAACCACCACGCTTCCCTCTGCGCCGCCGCGGAAGGTCACTGCGTCGTCCTCCCTGGCGCCCATCGCCAGAGAAACCGACATCTGCCCCGTGGCCTTTCGGATCGCCTCGGCCGCCGCCCACAGCCTGGTTCCCGCACGATCGAGTGATTCGCCGCCTGCGATCAACTCGTCCAGCAGCGGAATCCGCGCCGAACCCAGAAGCGCCTTCCACTGCACGGCGGTTCGGGAGCGAATCGGTTCGATGTCACACCCCTGAGGCCAGTCGCCGGCCGAACCGAGTGACTTGCTGCCGTCGTGCGAGAGCGAGACATCCACAGAGGGCGGAATATCACCGACGACGACGGGCTTTCCGGTTTCCTGCCATTCGATGGCAAAGGCATTACTCATTTGATCACCACATCCTCATCGAGATGAATGTTCACGGCCGCCTCGGCGATCGGTTTCTCCTGCTCGTGGCGTTCCGACTTGGTCAACTCGTGAATCCCCGGGGTATGCGCGACCACAACCCGCGGGCTCTTCACTCCCAACGCCCGGCTGTGTTGCGCGAGCTTGTCGAGAATGATCTGTGCGTCGCGCGCAGTCGGATCCGCGATTTCCTCAGCCGTAGGACGGCTTTCGTCGTGGGAGAGAATCTGGGAGCGATATCCCTCGAGCTGCATCACCACTCGTCCGTCCTTCACCACCGCCACGTCGGCTTGCATGTGGGTCTCTGTCTGCACCTTGTCGTAGGCGTACGCGGTGAACGAACGAGCCTCGAATCGTCCGTCGTACATGTCGATTCGCGCAATGTTGACCGGAAGGCAGATCTCCCGCGGAACCATGATCTGACCCGATTGGAGCAGGGAATCGAGGAAGTAGGGATCACCGAGGAGGTGCTGCTTACGGTCGGCTCGCGAAATAGCGCTGAAGAGAATGTGCTCGGAATCGAGGCTCGAGATCTCTTCGAGTCGGCGGAAATCGCCCTCCTGGAACAGCAACCACGAGTAGAGATCGTCCAACGGATCGATGTCGAGCACCGGTCGCGGCAACTCCTTCTCGAACTCCGGCAGTGTTTCGTCCAGCCCGAAGATGAAGTCGGCCGAGAAATGGGGCCGTCCGTACCCGGTCCGTTCGGTGCCGATCGTGACATGCACCCGCGTTCCTGCAGCATCACGATCCTGCTCCACGACGCTTGCCTTGATCTCGACTCTGGTGCCCTCGACCGTGTCGACGACGATCGGTCGATCCAGCTTGATGTCGTCGATGCGGACGCGGCCCAGAGTCACGCGTCCGGTGACATAAGCCGCCGCCTGCGACATCGCCTCGAGTCCGAACACCGTCGGAAGCAGCGCCGATCCTTTCCAGACATGGTCTAGGACAAAAGGATCTGCTGAGGTGGACAACGTCGTCCGGGTAACCAGTTCTACCTGCGGCTCGATGGTCACCACTTGGTCGATGTACCGCGACACCGCCGGCAGAGCCGGTACTGCCGGCGCCCAGGTGTCCAGACCGCCGAGTCGACTGGTCACGACGATACGACTCGCCTCGGGTCCGCTGTCGACCAGACGAAGGAAATGATCCACTCCCGCAGCCGTGGAAATCGGCATGACACCCATCTTCGCGAGGTGGTTGACACTGCCCATGCGGGCGCCCATGCCGGTCTCCCCCCACACGCTGTACGCGAGCGAGAACGTCCGAGTCTTCGGGTGCCCGGCGGCATACCGCATCACCATTTCGTCGAGAAGCTCGTTTCCGTATGCATACCAGCTGTTTCCGGGCATACCTGTGAATCCGATGATGGAGGAGAAGCCCACGAACAGCTTCAAGTCGCGATCAGCGAGCGCTTCGACGAAGTTGGCTGCGCCCAGGACCTTAGGTGCAACCTCCTTGAAAGCCGCAGCGCTGTCGACTCTCTCGAACCGCCGCGGAACATTCGCCCCCGCACCGTGGACAAACCCGGTGATCGGCCCAACCTCGACCTCGATCTGGGCGACGACGCCGGCCACCGCCGCAGCATCCGTGACGTTGCAGCGATAATAGTGAGCGCTCAATCCGGCAGACGTGAAGTCCGCAAGAGTGGAAGCGATTTCGTCACCCGCTTGTCGCTGAGAGCTTCCGATCAGCACTAGTTCGGCGCCTGTCTTTCGACCGAGAGCCAGAGCGCATTGCGCCATGATGCCTTTCGCGCCACCGGTCACGACCACTACATCCGAACTCCCCAACCCGCTCTCGCGGACGGTGTAGTCGCTCGAGGCAAGAACCCGCGGTTGCAGTGCCGTGCGTCCCATCTCGGTGTCGTAAGTCGCGAACACATAGGATGCAACCGAATCCAACTCGGAGACGACGGTGGTTGCCACCACCGCGTCCGCAGTCGAGCCGTCGAATCCTATGACGCGGACATCCAGTTCGGGGCGCTCGTGATGCACCGAAGCGGCAAAAGCCGCCGCACTCGATACCGGCGCCGGATTGCCCAACTCGACATCGGTGAACTGAATCACTGCCAATGTGGTTCGTGCGCCTCCACTTTGCTGCGCCGGAACCATCTTGTACATGTGTTCGATCCCACGGCGCAAACCGATTTCGGTGACGGAATCATCGGTCACACGCGGCATTACGGCAACCACGTGCTGTGCATTCGCAGGAGCGCCGTCGGAGAATGTGCGAATGTCGACCTGAGCACCACGCCCTCGCAGTTCGGATTCCAACCTTCCGACCAAACCGGCGTCGTCACCGATGACGACAAACGTCGTGTCCGTGAGGTCTCGGACTCCGTGCAACGCTGTCTCGCTCCGAACCTTTTCCAGGGTGTAATCGCGAACCCAGGTGAAGCTGTCGGCTGATAGACCCTTTGCCTTCACCGGCAGCGCCCGCGCAACCGACTGCTGCTGCCCCGACATCTCTTTCGCGGATCGATCGAGCACTTCGATGAGTTCACCCAGGCTGACGTTGACGAGTTCGGCCGGATCCAGATCACCCTGAACACCCAATCGCGTTGCCACAGTTGCTATCGCATCGGCAGCCTTGATCGAGTCCATGTTCAGGTCGTCGAGCAGGTGGAGATCCACATCGAGAGACTCCACCGGAAATCCGGTGTCCTCCGCGATTACCTCGAGCAGTATTCGCGACACGTCCGACTGCACCGAACTCGCTGCTGGAACGGCAGAACCGAGATTCGGTGATGCCGCAAGGATCAGCGATGCTGCTTCTCCGATCGTGGCATTGGCCAACTCGGCAGGGTCGAGGTCGACAACCTCGAACTGATGCGCAACCTTCGAAATAGCCTCTGCCGCACTGATCGAGTCGAGATTCAGATCATCGAGCAGACGCAGATCCGTCGTGATCGACTCGGCGGGGAATCCCGTCGTATCGGCGAGGATCCTGATCAGCTCACTTTCCACGGACCCAGCGCCCGCGTCAGCCGGCTCTTCGACTACCGGAGCCGAAACCGGCGAAGGAGCTTTCGCTGCCACGGATTCGTGGCCGTTGGTGACTGCCCGCGAAGTCGGAGCAGATGGAGAAGACGGAGAAGTCGCTCCACTGCCTACATCAGCACGAATCACGTCGACGAGGAAGGTCCCGCGTCGGCTCAGGTAATCGGCCAGCGCCGCAGCCGGATCCCCGCCGGACGTACCAAGTGCGAGCGGTTCGGGAGCAGAGGTAACCGTCAGCTTCGCCTCGGCCAGGTTCTCGATGAACACCTTCTGATCGGCAGGAACGAATTCGCGCACGAACCGGCCGTCGAAAAGTTCGTTCCATCGGACCTGAGCGCCGTGTACGTACATCGCGGCCAGTGCGACATTGAAGTCCTCGTCGCGTCCGGACTTGGACGCAACGGGGAAGCAGCGCACGCCGTCGGTCCCATTGATCGCCTTGGTGAGCCCGGTCAGCACACGGCCGGGACCGACCTCGACGAGCAGGTCCACGTCCTGCGAGATTCCACTTACCGTCTTGACCCAGTCGACCGGTGAGACAACCTGTTTGGTGACCAATTCGCGAAGTGCCAGTGGCGTCTGTACGCGTTTCCCTTCGACGCAGGAATACACGGGGCAAGTCAGCGAATCGACTTGCTCGTCAACGGGCGCAGTGGACTTCAGCTCCCGCTCGGCCTCGTTCATCATCTCGGAGTGGAAAGCATTCGACACGGCAAGCGCCTGAGCCGACACTCCGCGCGTCTTCGCGATGGCAACCACATCGTCGACCGCGTCTTTGGTGCCCGAAACCACGGTCTGTGTAGGCGTATTCAGATTCGCGACGGTCGCGTAACCCTTTGTTTCCGCGATGATCGCCTCAGCCGTCGATCGGTCGCAGGTCAGGCTCGCCATCGCGCCGTTTCCACCACCACTGACAGCCATGGCCGCACCCTTCGCCGCAGCCAAGGTGATCAGCGTCTTCTGGTCGTAAGCTCCTGCCGCGTAGAGCGCGGTCAACTCGCCGAGACTGTGGCCGGCGACAGCACTGGGTGTGACACCCAATCGGCGGAGGTACTCGAACCAGAGCAGCGAAGCCAAAGCGACGGCAGGCTGGGTGAACTGCGTCTGGGCGAGATCCCGCTTCCACTTCGCCAATTCCGCAGCGTCAGCGCTCTTGACCGGGTTCCGCAGAATTCGAGGCGTGATCGCCTCCGCTCCAACTCCCTCCAACCAGCCGTCCGCCTCGGTCGCCAGTTCGCGTGCCCACTCGAAGCGCTCGATCAGCACGCGCGCCATCTCTAGTTGTTGGGATCCCTGTCCCGGGAACAGGAATCCGATGTCGTGGTGGACGGCGTTCGAGATCGAGATCTCGTTGCTCACGACCTTCACCTGACCGGATGCAGGAGCGGAGTTCTCGCAGATCACGGCAAGCTGACGCATGCGTTCGGCCAACTGCGCGGGACGTCCGGCCACCACTGCGGCACGGAAGGGCGCGGTCGGCGAGATCACTCGAGAGAGTTTCGCCGAAAAGTCCAGCAGCTCGGCAACACTCAACGGAACCGCCAGATCTGCAACATCCCGCGCTCGGGTCGCCAAGTCCACCGCGGAATCTGCAGAAAGTACGAAAACCTCGGTGTCCTGATACGACGCCATCATCGTGCGGACGTCTTGCGAGGGTGTCAGCTTGCTGGATGGTGCATCAGCCGATTCGATCGCGACGTGGCAGTTGATACCGCCGAAACCCATGGCTTGCGCACCGGCACGCATCTTCTCGGACGGATCTCTGATCTCACCGTTGACGAGCGGAAAGAGTGCCGGCGCTTCGGTTCCGAACGCCGGGTTCGGGTCGGTGCAACCGGCGAGCGGCGGAAGGATTCGTTGATTGACGGCCATGGTCGCCTTGATCAGCGCAAGGATGCCCGACGCCGCCTTCGTGTGCCCGATCAACGACTTCAGTGACGTCATGCCGATGCTACGAGCCTCGACGGGCCCGTCCGTCTGAGCGGCCTGCTGGACGCCGGCCAGTTCGACGGGGTCTCCGACGGGAGTACCAGTTCCGTGTCCTTCGACGAAGGCAACCTCGCTGGCCGCGAATCCCGCTCGCGAGTATGCGCGACGGATCATCTCGGCCTGAGTTTCGGCGCGGGGCTTGGTGATTCCACCCTTGCCATCGGTGGAGATGCCCCAGCCGCGAATCGTCGCGTACACGTAGTCGCCGTCCGCCCTGGCGTCCTCGAGTCGTTTCAAGGCCACGAATCCGCAACCTTCACCCGGGATGAATCCGCTTCGGCTTGCGTCGTACACGTTCATGTCGCCACGGGTCAGTGCACCCAAACGGGCGAATCCCACCAGTTCCAAAGGATCCAAGCTGACGTCGACTCCCCCTGCCAAGACGAAGTCGGCCGCGCCGGACGCCAGCTTTTCGGCTGCAGTCGCCACCGCGAGCATTCCGGACGCGCACGCACCGTCCACGACGTACCCGCCGCCGTTGAAGTCGAGATAATTGCAGATCCGGCCGGCAATCGTATTCGACAACATGCCGGCGAGAGTGTCTTCACTCGGCTCCACCAATGGGCCCTTGTAGACCTCTTCCATCGTCTCGGCGAGAGCATCGGCGACGGAACTGTCCAACTGGCGCGCTTCGGCTGCCACAGCGAGTGCGCGCTTGACGTAAGGCCAACGCAAACGCATCGACCACATCCGGGATTCTTCACCGGTGAGGGAGTTGCCGACGATTGCGGCGCTGCGTCCAGTGGGTACCGATCCTCGGCTGTAGCCCGCGTCCGTCAAAGCCCCGAGTGCTGTTTCCAGAGCCAACCAGTGTGTGAGATCTGTCGACTTGAAGGTCCGCTCCGGTATCCGGCGACCGACCCAGTCGAATTCGAAACCATCCATGAACGCGCCGCGATCGGCGTATGTCTTGTCGACGTCGTCAGGGCTCGCGCTCCAGTAGTCGTCGAGGGACATCCGTGACTCCGGAAACTTTCGGAATTGCATCCGACGCGCGAGGACGTTCTCCCAAAATCCTTGCAGATCATGTGCACCGGGGGACCACATGCTCATCCCGACTATCGCAATCGCAGGATTAGTTGAATCTTCAGTCATCTTACACTTCCTATTTTCGCGCGCATCCACGGGAGACTCAATCGACCGAAGACTAACCACGCCCTCATCGGTGTGTAAAACGCAGATTCACCTCAAGGCATAAACAAATAACAAAGGTTGTTCGGCGCAATGAACGTGTTTCAGCAATTTGACAGCAATCGAGAGTTAGCTGTAACTCGGAGTTACCTATTTGCTTCGTAACCGGTCATGCTCCTGCTTGAACATCCGTACCGGATCCCGGTTTCACGGCCGCCATTTTCTCGCGATCGGCAAATATTCAGTTGAATATGCACCGAAATGCCGCAATGCCGAATATGTGGCCAATTCGCCGAATGTCCCAAATTGGTCGATCCCCGCAAATCAAACATCCGACAACTATCAATCTGAACATTCGTGACACACCGAAATTTAACAGCAGCACTCGAATGCCCATCAGACAACGAGAAATTCCAGATATTCTTCGGCGACCATCGTCCGAATCGACGTTTCGTTACACCGGAACTGAGCGAACGAATGTGCCAGCAAACCAGCCACATACAATTCAGCTTTGCGAGGCCGAGCCGGCGCGCTTTCGAGACGCGCGCACACAAAGAGAACGGCACTTATAACAATTCGATCACACAGTGGTGCAGCTGGATTCCGACAGCTGTTTCACGCACACGGACCGACTCGGCAACTCAGCTTTCGAGGCGGCGAGCTCCGAGGACGTCCTTGAGGAGTTCCTTTGCAACATCCTCGGGATCACGTCTGGCAGTCGGATCAGCGGGCTCAGCCGCCTCCGCAAACATCTCGTCCTCGTCCTCCGGCGTTGCAGGCGGAGGAGTTGCCTCGTAGTCGACCTCAGGAGCAGGGGCCGGTCCAGGGTCTTCCGGATAGTCGGGGGCCTCGGGCGGCGGAATGTCGTCCGAATCTCCGCGCTGGGGCTGCGGGGCCTTGGGCTGCTGCGCTGCGCGCTCCTGACTGGGCCGCGAGAAGCGGGGCGCAGCGGCAGGGCGGCTCGGAGCTTCCGTCGCCTTGGTTGCGCTCGATACTGTCGGCGCTGTAGGCGCACCTTCTTGATACTCGACCTGCCAAGTGCCACCGAACATTTCGGCAAGGACCTCGCAAATGACCGCCGCGTTGTGCGGTTGCGTCACACGAGCACCCAGAACCGGTGAGCCGTGAGCGATGACAACGACATGTCCACGCACGTCGTGAACCGTCGCAGCGGACAGCATGGCCGGAAGAACCTTGTTTCGTTCACCGACCTTGTTGCGCAAGGTGTTCCACGATTCACGGAGAGTCTCGACTGTGGGGCCTGCCGAGACCGGCGCCGCTTCGGCAACCGCCGGCTCGTCGAACTCGGGCTCGGGCTCGTAGTCGGGTTCCGGCTCGGCAAGCCCGATCAGCTCTTCCGCCTCGACAGAAGCAGTAACCGGTGGTTCAACCACAGGAGCTTCAACTATTGGAGCTTCGGCAACCGGAGCTTCAACCACCGGAGCTTCGGCAACCGGCGGTTCCACGATCTCGACAGTGGGAGTCTCGACGACGGGAACTGCCGCTACCGGAGGTTCGACGACAGGAGCCTCCACAACCGGCGGCGCCGCAGCTGGAGCAGGCGCGGCTGGTTCCGGCCGCACCTCAGGCTCGGCCTTGCGTTGAGAGGGCCGTTGGAACTTGGAAGCAATCTCCGGTTCGAGCGGCGGCACGGTGGGTGCCGGCGTTGCTGCCGCGCGAGGGGCAGCCGCGACTCCGGCAGCCGGAATACCTTGTTCCAGGCGCTCCAGCCGCTGCAATACAGCTGACTCGGTGTCGGAGGCCGACGGCAGCAGCATTCGCGCGCACATCACTTCGAGCAGCAGCCGCGGCGCCGTCGCACCACGCATTTCGCTGAGTCCGGCATGGACAGTCTCGGCGAAGCGGGTGAGCGTGGCCGGGCCGACTCGTTGAATCTGCTCACGCATCGTGACCAGCTCCGCTTCCGGAGCGTCGACCAATCCTCGTTCGCTGGCGTCGGAAACAGCCTGCATCAAGATGAGATCACGCAGGCGCTCGAGAAGATCGAGCGCGAATCGGCGTGGATCGTGACCGGCGTCCATCACGCGATCGACAGTGCCGAACAACGCGGCCCCGTCACTGGCAGACAGGGCGTCTACTGCTTCGTCGATGAGCGCGACGTCGGTGACTCCGAGAAGAGAGAGCGCGCGCGGATACGTGACACCTTCTTCTCCTGCGCCCGCGAGCAGCTGATCGAGGACACTCAACGAGTCACGAGGGGAACCGCCGCCGGCCTTGATGACCAGTGGATACACCGCAGGCTCGACCGGTACGCCCTCCTGGGCGCAGATCTTTTCCAGGAGTCCGCGCATGGTCGACGGCGCCAACAGGCGGAACGGGTAATGGTGTGTACGCGAACGGATGGTCGGGAGAACCTTTTCCGGTTCCGTCGTCGCAAAGATGAAGATGAGGTGTTCCGGCGGCTCTTCGACGATCTTGAGCAGCGCATTGAAACCCGCCGCCGTCACCATGTGTGCCTCGTCGATGATGAAGACGCGGTAGCGAGAAGCAGCGGGTGCGTGGAACGCCTTGTCTCGGAGTTCTCGGGTGTCGTCGACGCCACCGTGACTTGCGGCGTCGAGTTCCGTCACATCCAGGTTGCCTGTGCCGCCCGGGCCCAGCGAAACGCACGAGTCGCACACGTCGCACGGCGTCGACGTCGGTCCCTGCTCACAGTTCAGCGAACGCGCCAGGATTCGCGCCGACGACGTCTTTCCGCAGCCGCGCGGGCCGGAAAACAGGTAGGCATGGTTGATGCGTCCGGTGTCGAGGGCCGTGCTGAGCGGTGCGGTGACATGCTCCTGCCCCACCACCTCGGCGAAGGACGCGGGTCGATACTTCCGGTACAGGGCCACGCGCAAAGACTACCGGCGACCCACGACAGGTGGTCCGGTGCGGGTGCAACGCCGACTTCTCCCGAAACATGTTCGCAACACAATCGCAGTGCGGAGGAAACCGCACGCACCCATCGTGGGTTCCGTGCACGCGGGCTGGTCCGCGTGCGTGAGGAGAAAACTGTGCCCGCCACCATCGATGCCGGAGCAACTGCCTGGTTGCTCGTCAGTACTGCACTCGTACTTCTGATGACGCCAGGACTCGCACTGTTCTACGGCGGCATGGTCCGCTCGACGGGCGTACTCAACATGATCATGATGAGTTTCGTCTCGATCGCACTCGTCACGGTTGCGTGGTTGTTCGTGGGCTACAGCCTCGTGTTCGGCGACGATCACGGTGGCATCATCGGCGGACTCGAGCACATCGGCATGGCGGGCATCGACCCGTCGACGGTGCACGGGAATGTCCCGGAAGTGTTGTTCGCAACCTTCCAATTGACGTTCGCAATCCTTACTGCAGCGCTCATCAGTGGTGCGATCGCCGACCGCGCGAAGTTCTCCGCCTGGATGATCTTCGTCCCCATCTGGTCCTTGCTCGTCTATGTCCCCGTCGCTCACTGGGTGTGGAATCCGCAGGGATGGCTCGCACAGATGGGCGCACTCGACTACGCCGGTGGCCTCGTGGTCGAAATCGTGTCCGGAGCGTCGGGTCTGGCATTGGCACTGGTCCTCGGCCAGCGGATGGGTTTCAAGGCCGAGTCGATGCGTCCGCACAATCTGCCGTTCGTCCTGCTCGGCGTAGGCCTGCTCTGGTTCGGTTGGTTCGGATTCAACGCCGGCTCGGCCCTTGCGGCCGACGGTATGGCCTCGCAGATCTTCCTCAACACACTCGTCGCCGGTTGCACCGGACTACTCGGCTGGCTGTTCGTCGAGCAGAATCGTGACGGACACCCCACGACGTTCGGCGCAGCTTCGGGCGTCGTCGCCGGTCTGGTCGCGATCACCCCGTCGTGCGGAACGGTGAACATGTTCGGTGCGCTCGTCATCGGTCTGATCGCCGGCATCGTCTGCTCGTACGCCGTGGGATGGAAGCACAAGCTCGGCTACGACGACTCCCTCGACGTCGTCGGCGTGCACCTCGTCGGTGGAATCGTCGGCTCGTTGCTGATCGGACTCCTCGCGACGGCCGTGATGACGGGCGGTCCGGAAGGTCTGTTCTTCGGCGGTGGATTCGCACAGTTGGGCAAGCAGTTCGTCGGCGTCGTCGTGGTCGCGCTCTATGCCTTCGGTGTGACCTACGGTCTCGGAAAGCTCATCGACAAGACCTTCGGCTTCCGCATTTCGCGTGAAGACGAGGCCCGCGGAATCGACGTTGCCCTGCACGCGGAGTCGGCCTACGAGCACGGAGTCCTCGGCCACGGTCCGATCGGCGGACAGAACCCGAGCCCGTTCCTCCAGCGTCAGCGGGAGGAACGGGAGAACCGCGAGCGGGACTGACCGCCCTCACCGGTTCGCGATTTCCTCCATCAGGATCGGAACGCCGACATTGCAGGAATGAATCCCGACGACGGTGGTCAGTTTCAGCACCTCGAGAATCTCCTTCGGGGTCACTCCCATGTCGAGCGCGGCGCGAATATGGCGTCGTACGCCGGGTGCGTACATGTGTGTGCTCGCCGCATCGACGGCTATGCACAGCAACTGGATCACCTGAGGTGACAGCACCCCGCTGTTCCAGGGCTGCATCGCTGTCTTCATGTACAGCTCGGTCCACTCGGGATCCAGCTCCGAAAGTCCGTCCCACAACGGATTCCAGCCACCCGAATCCTTCATGGCCTGGGTCACGGGAAAAGCTTCACTTGCTCGAACGTCAGTCATCGATCTCCTCAGACCATCGAAAATGCTTGATTCAGTTCACGTTTGAGAATCTTTCCGGTTGCCGTCATCGGCAGCGACGGCACGAACTCGATGCGACGCGGATATTTGTAGGCGGCCATCTGTTCCCGCGTCCATTCCACGAGATCCGATTCGGAGATCTCTTCACTCGGCTCTCGGATCACGAACGCGACAACTTCTTCGCCGAGGCTCGAATCCGGCACCCCGACGACGGCGACGAGTGAGACGGCTGGGTGAGTGAGCAGAACCTCTTCGATTTCGCGTGGGTAGACGTTGAATCCGCCCCGCACGATCATGTCCTTCGCGCGATCGACGATGTAGTAATTTCCGTCGGTATCGACCCGTGCCAAATCCCCGGTGCGAAACCATCCGTCGCGCATGACTTCCGCCGTCGCCTCGGGTCGGTTGAAATAGCCCTTCATGACGTTGTGCCCGCGAATGGCCAACTCACCCACTTCATCGGGGCCGGTGATCGTGTGCCAAGAGTCGTCGACAAGCCGCGCTTCGACGCCCCAGATCGGCACGCCGATCGAACCGGGCCGGGGGTCGCTCTCCGGGTCACTGAACAAGGCCAGCGGAGAGGTCTCGGACAACCCGTACCCTTCGAGGATCTGAACACCGAAGCGTTCCCTGAACTGTGTCAAGATTTCGACGGGAAGCGCTGCACCACCGGAGATCGCGCACCGCATGTTCTGTGCAACGGTCTCGATATCCACCCCGGATTTCACTACCTCCTCCAGCACGCCGAGCAGTCCCCAATACATGGTCGGGACGCCCGCGAAGACCGAGATCTTTTCGCGTTCCATGATCTCGAGTGCCGCGGTCGCATCGAAGCGCGGCATCAACACCAAAGTGGCACCGACGCAGATTCCCGCATTCATGGTCACTGTCTGGCCGAACGAGTGGAACAACGGCAAAGTCAGGAGATAACGCTCATGCATGGACGGAACGCTCTCGAACAACCGGTTGGTCGACAGTGCATTCAAGACCATGTTGCAGTGAGTGAGTTCGGCACCCTTGGGCTTTCCGGTCGTGCCGCTGGTGTAGAGAATGACCGCGGTGTCCGTCGGTTCACGAACAACCGCGACTGCAGGCGTTTCCGTGCCGGACACGGATGCCAATGCTTCGCCTAGAGTCTCGACTCCGAGGATCGACGACGGTGCACCCGACTCGGCGCTGATCACGATCAGGGCCGAACAGGTCTCGCTCTGCTCGAACCCGGCGATGGCGTACTCAGCGATCGGCAATTCGGGACTTCCCTCGACACAGAAGTACAGCTTTGCTTCCGAATCAGCCAGGTGATAGGCGATTTCGCGCCCTTTGAGCAGAATGTTCAGAGGAACGACGACGCCGCCGGCCTTGAGAATGCCGTAGTAGACGATCGGGAACTCGAGAACGTTCGGGCAGGACAACGCCACCTTGTCACCTGGCTCGACACCCCGCGAGACGAGCAGATGGGCGATGCGATTCGCGTAGGCGTCGAACTGCGCATACGTCAGCCTCGCTTCCCCGAGAACCAGCGCATCCCGTTCCGGGTACCGCCGGGCCGAGTCTTCCAGCAGAGCAGCAAGATCAAGCACGACTGTGTTCCTCCTGCGCATCGGAATCCGTGGCATGAGACGAGGCAGCGCGCGACACCGACTCGAGCAGTTCCCGCACCAACGACTCCGCCCGCGGCCAATACCCGTATCCGGACGCCGGATTGAGGTGTCCGACCTCACCCAGATCCAGCAACCGACTCCCCCATCCTTCAGCCAAACCCACAACTCGGCGATACCCGGCGAGCGGATCGTTCCGACTCGCCGCGACCGTGCTCGGAAAAGGCAGACGCTGACGCGGTATCGGTAGCCACCCGTGTCGGTCGAGATCTTCGAGAGACGGATAAGACTCGGGCAGCGGAAGTTCGAGATCCGCCGGCGTGACCAGAAGTGCGCCCGCAACCTCTCGATGATGCGCCCTCGCCCAGTGAGCAACTGTCATGACTCCGGCGCTGTGCCCGACCAGGACCACCGGCCCGCAGACACTTGTCAGCACCTCGTTCAATGCCGCAACCCGCGCATCGCGGCTGAGCTTGTCGGTCTCGAGGGGAGGAACCGTCAGAACGTTGTCGAGCCTGCGCGCGAGGTGAGTCTGCCAATGATCTTCGACATGATCCCGCAGACCGGGAACCATTACTACCGTAGTTGATTCATCCATCAGGAACTCCGAACTTCTGCTACTTCAGTGGCGCCGGGTATCTCGGGCCGATTCTGCAACGTCGCCAACCGCCTCATCCCGGCGGGATAGGCACGCTTGCCGGCTACCAACGCGAGGGCCGCGACGACATAGACGAAGGGCGAAAGCTGTAGAGCGCCGAGAAGACCCAGGTGATCGGCGAGGATGCCGACAACGAAGGGACCGAGCGCCAGCCCGAGAAGGTTGTTGGCGACGGTGAGCGTTCCCATGGCCGACGCTCGAATCGAGTGATGGGTAAGGTTCGCGACCATCGCTGCCGTCGGCCCCGACGAACCGGCGGAGAAGAATGCACCGATACCGAGCAACACGAGTTGTGCTGTCCCCGTGCCCAACCGGAGCCCGATGCTCAGCGTCACCAACGAGATGGCGCAGTAGACAATGGCGGTGGTCCATTTTCGCGCCGAATCGTCGCGGCTGAATCTATCTGTGATGAAACCGCAGACCACCATCCCGCTTCCGACCAGGAGGACGAACACGGAAGCCGTGACGCCGGCCTTGTCCGGGGCCAAATCGTAGTAACGATTGAAGAAGCTCGGCAACCACGCCAGAAGTACAGCGGCGGTGAACATCTGGAGACCACCACCGATGTAGGCGAACAACACGGCGGGATTGGTGAACAGCGAGGACACCGGCGCACGAAAACCGTCGTGTCTCACCGCTTCCCCGGCGGCATCCGGCGCGGCCTCGACGGCGTAAGCGGTGAGCTTCTTCTCGGTGACGAGGGCACGGAAGAGCGCGACCAGAATCAGACCGAAGATTGCCATGGCGGCAAAAGACCACCGCCAACTGAACTGGACTGCGATGAACCCACCGATTGCCACACCGATGACCGAACCGAACGATCCACCGGCCATGAAGGCACCGGCAAGAGCTGCGTGCACGCGGGGCGCAAACACACTGAGGACCACGGCGATACCCACGCTGCCGTACGCCGCTTCACCGACACCGACCAGGAACCGGGCGCCCAACATCTGTTCGTAGGTCTGAGCGATTGCGCACAGCAACGTCGCGACACTCCACAACACCGCCATCAAGATCAAGCTCTTGACGCGGCCCCAGCGGTCCGCGAGCAGCGACAACGGGAACGTCAACAGCCCGACCATCAATGCCACCACGCTGCTCAGGGAGGCGAGGTGCGAATCGGAGAGATCCCAGTCCGCTTTCAGGATCGGGAAGACTGCACTGAGCACCTGCCTCGACATGTAGTCCGAGAGCAGAAGACCGAAAGCCAGGGCGAAAACGATCCACGGGTATAACTTTCGTCGTCCGCCGGTTCCGAGCGCGGTGTCCACACGTGGCGTGGCGGGAGCTTGCAGTCCCATGACTCTCCTAGGAAGTACTCGAGGTAGACGGGGGGATTCGGGGGTACGAACCGTCGCGGTTCGTACCCCCGGAACTGTTGTACGAGAGGGTGCGAACTCAGGCGTGCTGCGTGAATCCCAGCTGGCCGATCCGGCGGTTGGGCGCGTAACCCAGCTTCGCCAACGTCTCGTCGGTGTCGGCATATGCCTCACCGATCCGGTAGATGTCCCGAGCTTCCTTCGCGGTAGCCACCTCGCGGCCCAATTCGCCTGCAATGCGCACCAACTGCTCGATCTGCTGCACCGACGTCATCTTCTCGCCCTTGCGGCCCCAGATGGTGTCCTCGTTGCCGCAACGAGCGTGCAAGCCCATCGCGATGGCCATCGTGTTCACCGGCAGGACGCTACGCATCAGCGTTTCCAGCGTCAGGCACGCACCGTCGGGAACACGCTGGACGAAGTTCATCATGTTGTACGGGTTGGGGCCGTCGAAGCCGCCGCCGATTGCGACCCACGTGAGGTTGACCGGACCCGTGTAGATGCCGCGTCGGATCAACCGCTCCACCGTTTCGAGCTGCGGAATACTGGACAACTGGAAATGCGGCTGGATTCCGGCGGCCTGCAACCGGCGCAGGTGCTCTGCCACCCACTCCGGACCGGCGGGCACAGTCATTTCCCGATACGTATCGGCCAATTCCGGACGCTGCATCGACGTACCCGCGATGTCGTCGTCGGTCATCAGTTCCATGATGTTCATCTGGCTGGTATTGATCGCGATCGTCACCTGATCGGGAGCCGGCTCCAATTCCGCCAGCATGTGACGCACGTCGTCGGACAACCACTTCGCATCGGCACCTTCCCCCTCCGGGGCAAACGAAATCGACCCGCCGACCTGCAGAATCATCTCGGGAACGGCCTCACGCAAGCGACCGAGAAGCTCGTTGAACTTCGACAGACGCTTCGAGCCCTTGCCGTCGAGTTCACGCACGTGGATGTGGAGAACTGTGGCACCGGCGTTGAAACAGTCGACGGCTTGCTGGACGTGCTCGTCCATCGACAGAGGGAGGTCTTCTGCAAAATCGTCCGGCTCCCACTCCGGTCCGTAGGGAGCAACGGTGATGACAAGCTTGTCCTGGGTTTCGGGGAACAGTGAATCGTCGTGGAAATGCATAGCGTGACTCCGATCGAGTGAATGAATTTATCTTCGGGGCTGGGAAGAGAGATCAGAACGGTGCGTCGCCGATGATTCCGGCGCGCTCCATCTTTCGAACCGCGGGCCAGTAGTCCTGCACCGCGTAATGCTGTGTCGAACGGTTGTCCCAGATCGCGACGCTGTTTTCGGTCCAACGCCACCGAACCTGGTACTCGGGAATCTGAGCCTGGCTCGCCAGGTAAGTGAGCAGATTCCCGGCGCCGGGGGCGTAATCGATTCCATAGCGGACGTTCTCGGGCGTGTGATAGTTCACGAGGTGTGTGGCGAACGAATTGACGAAGAGAATCTTCTCGCCGGTCTCCGGATGTGTTCGTACCACGGGATGTTCGGCGTCGGGAAAGCGTTCCTTCAGCTGGTGCCGCCGTTCGATCGGCATCCGAGCGCCGAAGGTCGACTCGATACTGTGCCTGGCACGCAGATCCTTGATCTGCTCCTTGACCCGCGCCGGCAGATTCTCGTAGGCGAGTGCCATGTTCACCCAAATCGTGTCGCCGCCGACAGGAGGTGTTTCCACACAACGCAATACACATCCCATGGGCGGGTTGACGCGCCAGGTGGCGTCGCAGTGATACGCATTCTCGAAGTGCTCCGGCGGGCTGTCCAGGTCTTTGTAGATGCGGACCAGGCCCGGATGGTCGGGATCACTGCCCAGAGCTGGATGATCCTCCAGTTCACCGAATCGCTGGGCAAGTTCTACGTGCTCGGCTTTGGAGAAGTTCTGGTCGCGAAAAAACAGGACCTTGTGCTCGAGTAACAATGCCTTGATTTCGGCGAAGAGTGCATCGTCTCGCGCGACCTCTCCGAGATCCACCCCGGACAACTCTGCCCCGATCGAACAGGTCAATTTCTCGACGTGGATCGTGCTGGTCGACGGGAGCAGGTTTTCTGTCAGCGTTGCAGTATTGGTCATGACAATTCCTCTGGGAAGTGCTGTTTCGGTTCAGACGGAGAAGACGGAGGAACCGATACTGCGACCGGACTCCATGTCGTGGTGCGCGCGCACCGCATCTTCGAGGGGATATCGCTGGTTGATCTCGATCTTGATTCGCCCGGACTCGACGTGTGAGAACAGTTCGCCCGCCAATTCGGCACGTTCTGCGGGATCTGCGATGTAGTCAGCAAGTGCCGGACGGGTGACGAAGAGAGATCCCTTGACTGCCAACTGCATTGCCTGAATCGGCGGAGTCGGTCCGGACGCCGTTCCGAAGCACACCAGCAGCCCGCGCCTGGCAAGGCAATCGAGTGAGATGTCGAAGGTGGACTGCCCGATGCTGTCGTACACAACCGGCACGCCGACGCCCCCGGTGATCTCCTTGACACGCGCGACGACGTCCTCGCGGGTGTAGATGACGACTTCATCGCAACCGTGAGCTCGGGCAACGCTCGCCTTCTCGTCGCTCGACACCGTTCCGATCACTTTGATTCCCAACAGTTTTGCCCACTGGGTGAAGATCAGTCCAACCCCGCCCGCCGCAGCATGTAGCAACACGGTGTCTCCCGCTTTCAACGGGTAGATGCGACGCAGAAGGTAGGCGGCAGTCAGTCCTCGCATGGTCATGGCGGCCGCGGTGTCGAAGGCGATGCCGTCGGGTAGCGCGATCAGGTCGGACGACGCCATGATCCGCTCGGTGGCGTACGCACCCAGCGGACTGCCGGTGTAGGTCACACGGTCCCCCACTGCAAAATCGACTACTCCCTCGCCGATCTCTTCGACCACACCGGCGCCCTCGACGCCCATCCCGGCAGGCAATTGCGCAGGATAGAGGCCACTTCGAAAGTAGGTGTCGGCGAAGTTCAACCCCACCGCTTCATGACGAACCCGAACCTCTCCGGCGCCTGGTCGTCCTACCTCGATCTCTTCCCAACGCATGACGGACGGTGTGCCGATCTCGTGGAACCGAATGGCGTTTGCCATCAATGCTCTCCAATTCTGTGGGCGGGCTCGACTCGATTACGGTCGAGCTGTATTCGTACGCAACAACTTCCAGAAGTCGGTGCTCGGCTTCCTGGTCGTGCCGAACTGATGTGAACAAAACTATGTGAGATCCGGCTCACATGCTTAACTTGACGAGACACACAACACAACATTTCGGGACATCGAGTAAAGGGGGCCCCATGAAGCCACTCGCCCGCTACGCGTCACTGAACCGATACGTCGACCTGTGCCGAACAGTGGACGTGGACGCTGTGGCCCTCATGAGGAGTGTCGGCCTGAGCCCGGCAAGCCTGGCGAACCCCGACCAATGGGTACCGGCCGCCTCCATCGCATCGCTCCTGGAGCGATCGGCAGCGGAGTCCGGACACGAAGACTTCGGGCTTCTACTCGCCGGCCTGCGTCGACTGTCCAATCTCGGTCCCCTCAGCTTGGTCATCAGGGAAGAACCAGACGTCAGGAGCGCACTCGACGTGTTGATGCGATACGAGCACACGTACAACGAGTCATTACGCATTCGATTGAACGAGGTCAACGGACTCGCCACCCTGCGAATCTCGCTCGAGGTCGGCGAACCGGTCGACACCAGACAGAGCGTCGAACTCGCAGTCGGCGCGACACTGCAGATCCTGCGGAGTTTCCTAGGTTCTCGATGGCAACCGGTCAGCGTGGGATTCACGCACAATGCCCCGAAAGACACGAGCACGCATCGGCGAATCCTCGGCGAGACGGTGGAATTCGATCACGAGTTCACCGGTATCGTTTTCTTCGCCGCCGACCTGGATGCGGCTAACCAACTTTCCGACGAGTTACTCCGGCCGTACGCTCGCCAGTTCCTCGACTCGCTTCCCGCCTCGGAAACCTCCGATACCCTCAGCCGCACCAAGGAATTGATCGAAGTTCTGCTTCCGACCGGCCGCTGCTCTGTCGAGCAGGTGGCACGCAGTCTCGGATTCGACCGGCGGACACTGCACCGTCATCTCGCCGAATCCGGAGATACGTTCACGGCCGTTCTCAATTCGGTTCGAAGCTCCCTCGCGGAACGATTTGTCTCCAACCCTCGCTATTCGTTGACCGAAGTGGCTGTGCACCTCGGGTTTTCGACGCAGGGTAGTTTCTCGCGCTGGTTTCGCACTCAGTTCTCGATGAGCCCGAGCGCGTGGCGGACTCAGCGCTCGATCAGCTGACCAGCACGACTCCGACGTAGGCGATCGTTGCCACCCACACAGTGGAAATCGCGGCCAGCACGAATGGCCGGGCGCCAACTCCACGAATGACGCTCAACCGCACCCCCAGCCCGAGTGCGAACATCGCGGCCGCCAACAGCGCCGTCTGCACCGTCTTCGCCAGCCCCAGAAGCTCATCCGGCAAGATGCCCGTGGAGCGCAAGCCCATGCAGCAGATGAATGCCACGACGAACAACGGAATCAGCGGGGGACGCTTGGCGGCAGTGCTGTCGACCATCCTGCGTTGCCGGATACTCAGAAACGCCATGACCGGCGCCAACATCAACACGCGCGCAAGTTTCACCACGGTCGCGACACCCAACGCGGTGGCGCCGAGAGCGCTGCCGGCAGCCACCACTTGCGCCACTTCGTGGATCGACCCACCGGCCCACATGCCTGCACCGACCTCGTTCATACCGAAAGCGTTGGCCAACAGTGGGATTGTCGGAATCATCAGAGTTCCGAAGATCACCACCAACGCAACAGCGGTGAGCAACTCTTCCTCTCGCGCATTCACCACACCGTCCGCAGCAGCCACGGCGGCAGCGCCACAGATCGAGAAGCCGCAGGCAATCAGAATTCTCTGCGACCAACCCAATCCGAGAAGTTTTCCGGCATACATGGTCCCGGCGATACCGAGGAACACAATCGCAACCACAACGGCGATCACTCCCCAGCCCAAACCGACGATGTCGGAGAACATCAATTGCAGCCCGAGCAGAGCGATACCCACCCGAAGTAGCCGTTTCGCCGAGAATGCCAGGCCAGGTTGGAATTTCGCCGGCAAAGAGACGGTATTCGCCAACACCGCACCCGCCACGATCGCAATCAGCAACGGACTCACGGCGGAGGTGAACCGACCGGCTATCAGCGCGACCGTGGCCCCCAAGGCGCACAACGCAACTCCGGGCACCAATGCAGCCACACTGGACCACCGTCGTACTTCTGACGAAGGGGCGACTGCGGGTTTCTCGGCCACGGACTTCACATCACGGTTCACTCATCCAGCGTCCTTGAGCCACCATCGCTCCGGTAGGGCGATTTCTACCATCACGGCATATCAAATCGATATGAACGTGAAGTTCGGTATAGCCTGTTTGCATGACCAGACGGTGGCCCGACCTCACCACTCTCGAGCTACTCATCGGCATCGATGATCACGGAAGTCTCAGTGCGGCAAGCCGTTCAGCAAACATTGCGCAGCCGAATGCCAGCCGCGCCGTCAAAGCACTCGAGCGGCAGCTCGGGATGCCACTCATACACCGAAGGTCGACGGGGGCGGCTTTGACTCCGCAGGGGACCGTAATCGTCCACTGGGCGCGCCGCGTCCTCGCCAACTCGAGGCAGCTTCTCGACGTCGCCGAAGGGATGCGGACCGAACGATCCGCGGAATTGACCGTGTGTGCCAGCATGACCGTCGCCGAACATCTGATTCCGGCCTGGCTCGGTATCTTTCGGTCACTACATCCTGGTGTCACCGTCCACCTTCAGGTCTACAACTCGACCCGCGTCCTCGAGGCTGTCGAGGTGGGAATGTGCGACCTCGGATTCGTCGAGTCACCGACCGTTCCGAAGAGCCTGTCCAGCGTCACCGTCGCGCGTGACTCGCTGGTCGTGGTCGTTCATCCGGATCATCCATGGGCGCGTCGACGAAAGCCGCTGACCGTCGCCGAACTGGCAGCGACGCCGCTGCTGGTGCGCGAGCCCGGATCGGGAACCAGAACGACTCTCGACCTGGCGTTACACGAATACGAGCGCGGTGCACCGTTGTTGGAACTGGGTAGTTCGGCCGCGATTCGAACCAGCGTGCTCGGTGGCGTCGGCCCGGCGGTACTGAGCACGCTGGCCGTCGAGGACCAGGTGAAGCAGGGAGAACTTCGGGTCGTAGCCGTCGAAGGCTTGGAACTCGACCGATCCCTGCGTGCAGTGTGGCGCCCGCCGCGTCAGCTCGAGGGCCCCGCAGGCGACCTGATGAAAGTAGTGCGTGCCAGCGGGTCCCGGAAGTCCTGAAAGCGGCTTACTTCTTGTCGGCCTTCGCTGCTGCCTTTGCGGCCTTCTTGAACTCGCGGACCTCGAGCAAAGACTGTTCGTCGACCACGTCTGCAATCGAGCGCCTCGAACCTTCGAGCCCGTAGTCGCCGGCCGCTTGGCGCCAACCTTTCGGCTCGACGCCGATCTGTTTTCCGAGCAACGCCAGGAAGATCCGGGCTTTCTGATCCCCGTAACCGGGTAGGGCTTTGAGCCGCTTCAGCACTTCCTTGCCGTCGGGATTTCCCGAAGTCCAGATCGCCGCGGTGTCGCCGTCGTAGTTCTCGACGATGAACTGGCACATGAGCTGGATACGCTCACCCATCGACTTGGGGAATCGGTGCACAGCCGGAGGCTCGGCACAGACGGCGATGAACTCGTCGGTGTCCATGTCGGCGATACGCCTGACGTCGATACCGCTGAGCCGATCCGCCAGCTTCTTCGGACCGAGGAAGGCCGTTTCCATCGGAACCTGTTGATCGAGAAGCATTCCGATCAACAACGCCAACGGGTCCTCGGCGAGGAGAGCATCAGCTTCGGGGTCACCGACAAGGTTCAGTTGAAGTGCCATGAGTCCGATACTGCCACGTCAGACGGCAGTTGTGACCGGCGCCGACGCATCCGGGGCCGGAATCTTCCACTTCTTCCAGCCGAACAGAACCAACGTCGAGACCGCGGCAAGCGTGAAGACCCAGAGGTAGACGCCGACGGTCGGAATCCGCAGATACTCGGGCGGCACGAACATGAACAAGCCCATTCCGATGAAGCGATCCGTACCCGGAATGACCGACGGGTCCCACCAGGTGTGAGACCAGTTCAAGACCGGGAGCAGGAAAACGAACGGCGCCACCCACGCCCAGCGCTTCTTCGACACCATCGCGTAGTGCGCGGCGAGGACGACCAGCGGGACGAACCACACCCAGTGATGGCCCCACGAGAACGGCGAGACAGTGGTCGCAGTCAACCCCGTCATGGTGAGGCCGAGCAATTTCTGGCCGTGGCGGTGAGCAATCCACGCGGCACCGAGTCCGAGGCATACCGCTAGCGCACTGAAGACTAGGACCAGGACCCGCGACGGCGTCGGAGTGTGAGTGAGCTGAGCGATCAGACCGGACACGGACTGGTTGCTCGGAGCATCCGTCGGTCCGACGCGTTCGCTGTCGACAAGAGTGCCGGTCCAGTACTTGTACGCATCGTTGTAGATCACGACGAAGCCGATCGCAACGGTCGCAGCGAACGTCACGACGGCCGTCACCAACGCACGCCATTGACGAGTGATGAAAAGGTACGCCCAGAAGAAGGCCGGAGTGAGCTTCACGCCGGCGGCGATGCCTGCCCCGATTCCTCGGAGCCGACTCTTCTCGTCCCGACCGAGGTCCCACACGATCAAGAGCAGCAGGAAGATGTTGATCTGCCCGAGCCAGAGCGTCGTACGTATCGGTTCCATGAACAGAAAGATCGTCGTCGCCAACGCACTCACGGCGTACGCCTTCACGTCGAGCCGATAACCGAGGTACTTCCAGCACAACAAGATCACTGCGAACAACGCAGCGATGTTCAAACCCGTCCACACAACAATCGCCTGTTTGAACGAGAGCACCGCCCACACCGTGAACAGCAAAGCCGCAAACGGGGTGTACGTGAACATCATTCCGTCCAGGACTGGCCCGTCGTACAACGGAAGGCCCTGAACCACAACGCTGCCGCCGTGGCGGTAGACGTCGAGATCGAGGAAATTTTCGAAGATCCCCCAGTACCGCGTATTCATCGGCACGGCGAAAAGAACCATCAGCACGGACGCGACTGCCAGAACACCGAGTACAGAGAATCCGAGAACACCGACACGGAGGGTGCGTCGCGGTATGTCAGCTTCGATGACCGACTCTGATTTCGCGGTGTGCGCCTCGAAAGAAGGCCCATCCGAAGCGTTGATCGCGCCCGTCACTACAACCTCCGGGATTTACACCCTATGTCGGGAATTGATGCTCCGAACGGTACAAGACAAGACCGAAAAGTACCGACCGGGCACGCCGCTTCGAGAACTCAGATCTCGGAGAGACGCGATTCGGTAGCTGCGAGCAGAACACACGTAGCCACGCCGTCCATGGCAACTTCGAGTTCAGCCTTGGACGGGAAGCTCGGGGCCAACCGGATGTTCCGGTCATCCGGATCCGTGCTGTACGGGAAAGCCGACCCGGCAGCGGTGAGCGCGATACCCGCGTTCTTCGCCAGTTCGATGACCCGCTTGGCCGTGCCGTCGACCACGTCGAGGCTGATGAAGTATCCGCCCTTCGGCTCGGTCCAAGACGCGACCTTCGATGCACCGAGACGATCCTCGAGGATCCGCAGTACGAGCTCGAACTTGGGCGCGAGGAACGCGCGATGCTTCTCCATGTGCGCACGAACGCCGTCGGCATTGCCGAAGAAACGCAGGTGGCGAAGCTGATTGACCTTGTCCGGTCCGATGCTCTTCTTGCCCAGGAACTTCTGGTACCAGGCAAGGTTTTCCGCCGAGCTACCGAAGAAGCTCACACCAGCGCCGGCGAAAGTGATCTTGGACGTCGACGCGAACACGAGCGGACGGTTGGGGTGTCCGGCCTCCGCTGCCATCGAGAGAATGTCGTAGGAAGGCGCAGTCTCGCCGACAAGCGGATGTACGGCGTACGCGTTGTCCCAGTACAGGCGGAAGTCGGGCGCGGCCGTCGGCATCGACGCGAGCGTACGGACAATTTCTTCGGAGTACACGGCACCGGTGGGGTTCGCGTAAACCGGAACCGCCCACATGCCCTTGATCTGCGGATCTGACGCAACAAGTTCGGCGATCTTGACGACATCCGGGCCGTCGTGGTTCATCGGCACCGCGATCATCTCGATGCCGAGGGACTCGGTGATCGCGAAGTGGCGGTCGTAGCCCGGTGCCGGGCAGAGAAACTTGATCTTCTCTTCCTGTGCCCACGGCCGGGCCGAATCCGGTGTGCCATGAAGCAGTGAGAACACGACGTTGTCGTGCATGATCTCGAGGCTCGCGTTGTTTCCGGCGAGAAGGTTCGCAACGGGGATACCCAGCAGCTCGCCGAAGATGGCGCGCAGTTCCGGCAGACCGGTGAGTCCGCCGTAGTTACGGCAGTCGGTGCCGCTTCCGTCACGGAAATCACCGTCGCCGGGCAGCGTCAGCAGCTCTGCGGAAAGGTCGAGTTGTTCCGGGGAAGGCTTACCGCGGGTCAGATCGAGTGCGAGCTTCTGCGCCTGGAGCTGCGTGTACTTCGCGCTCTGGCTCTCATGCTCGGAGGTGAGTTCTTCATGGCTCATCAACCCGATCTGGGTTTGGATAGGCATCCGGAGCGGCCTTTCACCGACGAGGCGGGGTCGGGTATGTGAAAAAATAGAGGACCCCGCGCACCCGGCAGAGCCCGTTGACCCTTGCTGCCTTCCGGCCCTGGGGGAGTTCACAGGATGCGCGCCGCGCGGGATCCAATGAACAGTGTAGACGGCTTTCTCCGGCCGCTGCACACCACCTACCGGGGCCGAGATGCAAACCTCGAGTTCCACCGGTTCTTCGCAGGTCAGGTACCCGTTTAACGCTTCGCGCCCGCAATTGGGTATGCTGCTCCACGGAGGATTCGCCTAGTGGCCTATGGCGCTCGCCTGGAACGCGGGTTGGGTTAACGCCCTCAGGGGTTCAAATCCCCTATCCTCCGCCAAAGGAACCCCTGTGAACTGCTGAGAAGCGGTTCACAGGGGTTCTTTTCTGTCCTCATGCAACGAGTAATGCAACAGGGTCTCGGTTCAGCTCGATGTTCTGCGAGCTCAGACGGTCTGCCGACTCGTGGTGGTTTCGATCCCGCAGCGCGCCGAATCGGAATGCTGCTGCGTGATTTCGAGTGGCCCGCCGATGGCCCGAACCCGATTCGGGAAGCTATGGCCACATCTGCTCCTGCAGCCCGCGTTGGTCATGAAATGACACCCGCGCCGCAAGTCTTATTTATCCAGATCCCATTCTGGATAAGATAGGCATGGAAAGCAAGGCGGCAATATAGCGTGGATACAGGGAGAGACCAGATGGCGTACAGGACGTTGAAATCGATCTTTCACCAACGAGATCGTGCTGGTGCCGATGCTGAGGAGCGAGCGCGACGCGATTCTCCCGCCGCCGTCCACTGGGACCTACTGATCGGCGAACACTCGACGTTCGCACTGATGACACCCGAAGTCGCAGCGCTGATCGAACGGATCATGAGCTTCGAGCCGAAGATCCGGGCTGAGTGGAACGGGCTGCCGGCCCTCGCGCGCACCCACTACCTGCATCGCATGGTGATCGACGAGATCCAGGCAACGAACGAGATCGAACAGGTCCGCTCAACCCGGAAGGAGATCAGCGAGGCAATCGAGATGGTGTGGGCGGAGCAACCCCTCGCGAACAAGCGGTTCGCCGAGATGGCGCGGCTCTATCTCAATATCGGCAACGACCAGGCCGAGAGTCCGCAGACGCTCGACGACATCCGAGATGTCTACGACGCGGTAACTCGGGGCGAGATTCGCGACGAGGACGCCCCCGATGGGAAGCGGTTCCGGCAAGGGCCAGTATCGATCACGTCAGGAATCAAGGTCGTGCACACCGGTGTGGTACCCGAGTCAGCGATCGACGACGCGCTGACCCTCATGCTGAGCCAGGGGGGCGACGACTCGATTCCACGACTGATCAGGGCAGTGGTCGCGCACTTCATCTTCGAGTACACGCACCCGTTCTACGACGGCAACGGCCGAACCGGACGCTACCTTCTCGCGCTGGACCTTCGACAGGTGTTGGCTCCGTATGCGAGCCTGGCATTGTCGGCGACCGTCGCCGACAACAAGGATCGTTACTACAAAGCATTCTCTGACGCGGAGAATCCATTGAACCGCGGAGATCTGACGCCCTACCTGATCGATATGCTGGAGATCATCGCCGAGGCGCAACATCGACTGCTGCTCGACCTCTCCGAGAGGCGGCATAAGATCGACACACTCGAGGCGCGTATCCGCGTTCTGGTGGAGGATGAGGAATTTCCGCTGAACTTGGGACTCGATCGCGAGTCGACGCCGCCGGTTGATAGCAACCACATCGGCGCAGTCCTGTTCACCCTGGGTCAGGCCCACTGCTTCGAGGCGAACCGCGCCATCAAGTTGAACACCCTGGTCGAGGTGGTGGGTCGATCCAGCCAGTTCGCCCGCCCGCGACTTCAGCGCCTGGACGATGCCGGGATCATTGAGACGGTTACGAAGAGACCGCTGCGCTTCCGGCTCACGGCACGGGGGGTATCGCTCCTCGATCTGGATGGGGCGTGATTTTCGCCAGGTCGCAGATGGGCTAGGTGGCGATTGGGCGCACGATCGACGTTTCCATTCCCACTCGCGAATGGAGTGCAGTGGCCGCAACATTTGTGGTCTTCGTCGGCGCACTGGTTCTGCCGCCGGGTACCGCACGACGATTGGTTGCAGCGAGCTGGGCCGTCCACCCGATTTTCGACCTACTTCACGAGCGTGGTCCAGAATCACGTCTGCCGGATTGGTACCCCGCAATTGCGCGGGATACGACCTCGGAGCCGCTGGACTTCTTGCTGCCGAACCACGCAATTTCGTTTGACAGACTCACAAACCCGAGGACAGACTTTCCGTCCAACCCAACCATCGGGAGTACGCGTGATTGCCGGCCAGACCAATCTGCTCGCAGATTGCAGCAGTTGCTTCGGTCTGTGCTGCGTCGCACTCCCCTTTTCCAAGTCCTCCGACTTCGCGACCAACAAGAATGCCGGCGCCCCCTGCAAGAACCTGCAGCAGGATTTCCGTTGCGGCATTCACACCGGATTGCGAAAGAAGGGCTTCACCGGTTGCACCGTCTACGACTGTTTCGGTGCGGGACAGAAGGTTTCACAGCAGACCTACGACGGCGTCAGCTGGCGTGATGCCCCGGAGACCGCGTCAGACATGTTCGAAACCTTCCCTGTCATACGCCAGTTGCACGAACTGCTCTGGTATCTCGCCGAAGCCCGCTCGCTGAAGCAAACCCACTCGATACGAAAGGAACTCGACGCTGCACTCGCAGAGACGGAAAGCCTGACCAACGGCACACCTTCGCAGATTCAAACCGTCGACGTCTCAGCACACCGAGCGGCAGTCAACACACTGCTCTTGCAGACGAGTAACCTTGTGCGCTCACCGATCTCAACCAAGAAGGGTCGAAAACTCGACCACCGCGGCGCAGACCTCATCGGCGCCAAATTTCGTGGTTCCGATCTACGTGGGGCCAACTTTCGCGGGAGTTACCTGATCGGTGCAGACCTCCGCGACTGCGAACTCGATCGAGCCGATCTGATCGGTGCAGACTTGCGCGGCACCGACATTCGCGGCGCAAAACTCCGCGGCAGTATCTTTCTCACGCAGTTCCAGATCAACGCGGCGATCGGCGATTCGGCTACCACGCTGCCCGATTCACTGACCCGCCCCAGCCACTGGGCCTGAACCCGACTGTCAACTCCGTCGACTGTTGACGACTGTCAACTCCGTCGACGGAGAACGACCTTGTTAGCTTCCGGATCGACAGACACCCACGGCGGGTCACCGTCCGTTCCGTCCTCACGATGCATAAATGCGCTCTGACGCTGTTCGAATTCATGATGCTTGGACCCCTGAAACAGGGCAGCAACCTCTTCGAAGCCCGCGGCCGAGACCGGACGAGTCGTACGTCCCCGAGTCCACGGCAGTGCCCGGCCGCCGGTGAGCCGGTTCCAGAGAGTCTCGGCGAAAGCGAACAGGACCAGCAGCACGAGCAAGCCTTGCAGCGTCAACGCGAACAGAGTGCCCATGAAAGAAGTCTAGCGACGAACGCCCCCGGTCCCCTCGACTTCCGATCGGCCGCCCTATGTCTGGTCCCGCGGTCGATGATCTGCCACAATGCAAGCTGTTACGACTAGTAACACCTTCGGGGGGAGGATTTCACGTGAGCTTGATACTTGCAGCTACCGATCGTTCGGAGCTTGCCCAGACGCTTGGTACCGAATTAATACATTTCGGGCACCAGATACAGCTCGTCCGCACCGGGCGCCGCCTACTCGATGACCTGGACACCGACAGTTTCGATATCGCCGTGATCGATCTCCTTCTGCCGGACATCGACGGCTACGAGATCGCACGGCAGATCCGCTTGCGCAGTTCGATGCCGATCATGATGCTGGTGGATACCTACGAGGACATCGACGAAGCACCACATCGCGCTGTCTCGGACTTTGTGCTGAACCCGATCGATTCTCACGCGCTCGATCTTCGGGTCACCGCAATCCTTCGTGAAACCGCACATCCCGCCCCCGGCAAACACCAACGTCACGGTGACCTGCTCCTCGATCGACGTGCGATGACGGCGACGATGGGCGGAAAGCTGCTGGTCCTCAGTCGGACCGAGTGGCGGGTACTCCTGGAGCTGTCGACCGAGCCTGGGCGCGTGTACTCACGTGATCACCTGATCCGAAACGTGTGGGGTTCCGACCACGAAAGGACGCGTGTAGTCGACGCAACCATTCTCAGCCTGCGGTCCAAACTCGAATCCGATCCCGCGAAACCGAAGTACATCAAAACCATCAGGGGATTCGGATACCGCTTCGGCCCGGTCGACTGAAGTCGCCTTCGTGTCGGTGCCGCTCGATAAGCTCTCGTCATGGGTTGGTACACACCACAATCGGTCGCCCCGGATCTCTCCGACATCCTGGTGTGTGGCTGGACGGCGTGCGCAGAAGGAGAACACCTCCTCGTGCCCGATGCTTGCATGGACGTGCTGTGGATACGCGGCGTCGGCATACGCGTCTGTGGCCCCGAAACCGCTGCATGGTCATTCACTCTTCCGCCCGGAACACGCTCCGTGGGTGTTCGATTCCGCCCTGGATCGGCATCGCCGATGTTGCGAACCTCGGCGTCCGAGCTTCGGGATTCTCGCGCCGATCTCAGCGATGTAACCGACGCACGCACGGAACGAATACTGTTGAACCGCTTGGAAAATTCCGAAGACCACGAACAGGTCTCCATCCTCGAAAGCGCTGTTCGGAGTTGGGTAAGTTCGAGTTTCCGTCACGATCCGGTGATCAACCACGTTCGCACCGCACTGTCCGAACATTCGTGGAATGTCAGCTCTCTCGCCGACGCGGCGGCACTGACTTCGCGCCAACTCCAACGTCGATGCAACGACGCCTTCGGATACGGCCCGGCAACGCTGCGCTCGATCCTGCGCCTCCAGCGCTTCATGGCGCTCGCTCGCAGTCGACCCGCACTGGGACTCGCTGAATCCGCCGCCCACTGCGGATTCAGCGATCAGGCCCACTTGACCCGTGAATGCCGCCGAATCTCGTCGCTGACCCCGGCGGCTCTACTCCGCACCCAAGCCCCCGACTGGCACGGGTCGGATACCGTTGTCGCGCTGGCGGAGGGAGACGCGGTCGCGTAATCCCGACCGCGCTCCCCCGCCGTCACTTCTGGCTGAAAAGCGTCCTTGCCGACCACAGCCCACCGAGGGAAAGAACTGCGACCGTCATGTAGTAGTAACTGGGGGCGTCGAGCGAGCCTGTTGTACTGATCAACCAGGTCAAGACCAACGGCGCGATTCCGCCGAGCAAAGTCACTCCGAGGTTGTACGACAATGACATTCCGGTAGCCCGGATCTCTGCCGGGAACAGCGAACTCATCAGGGCGGGCAAGGGACCGAAGGCAAACGCCATGATGACACCCAGGACCGAAACAACCAGGACGAGGGTCAGAGTCGACGGGTGATCGACCATCAATTTGAAGAGCGGCCAGGCCAAGACGATTGCCGCAACGGCGGCCCAGGTCATAACTCTCGCCGGTCCGACCCGGTCTGCAAGATGCCCGATCAACGGCACGGTGATCAAGGTGACCAGTCCGGCGACGATGCCGCCGAGATAGCCGGCCGAGGCGGAAACTCCGAGGTTCTTCACGGCAAACGTCGGCATGTACAAGATGAGGTAGATCGAGATAGTCGCGACGCCCACTACTGCGGCACCGGTCAGCACCCGGCCGAGATGCCTGGTCAGCGTCGTCTTCAGCGGAGCCCTTTCCGGAACGCTCGTCTTGAAATCGTCCGTTTCGTCAAGCTTGGCACGGATGTAGAGTCCGACCGGCCCGACGATGATGCCGAAGAAGAACGGAACGCGCCAGCCCCACGAGTAGAGCGCTTCATGCGAAAGGTGAGTGTTGAGCACGTATCCGAACAGCGATGCCAGGAAAACCGAGGCACCCTGGCTGGCAACTTGCCAGGAAGAGTAGAACGCCTTCTTGTGTGGCGCAGTCTCCACGAGGAAGGTTGTAGCAGTACCGAATTCACCGCCGGCGGAGAATCCTTGAATGAGACGTGAGACAAGGATGACGACGCCGGCCCACGGTCCGATCATCGAGGTCGTCGGCGCCACGGCCATGATGAGCGTGCCGATCATCATCAGCATCATCGTCAACGTCAAGGCGTTCTTGCGCCCGCGACGATCGGCGTAGCTACCGAGAACCATCCCGCCAAGCGGCCGGATGACGTACGAGATCGCGAACGTCGCGAACGTCAGTATCAAACCGAGCGTGTTGTCGCCGCCGGGAAAGAAATTATGGGCGATCACCACTGCGAATGATGCGTAGACGATGACGTCGAACCATTCGAGCGCAGCGCCGAGCGAACTGCTGATCACCGCCTTGCGAGCAGCGGCCAGGCGTTCCGGGGTGACTGTTCCGGAGGTTGGCGTAGTTGCCGTGGACATGGTTTTCCTTAGGGGGTCAGGGTGGGTCAGGCGCGGGCGTGAGCGATGACGTTCCGAACGAACTGCTCGCACTGTGCCAATTGGTCAAGTGTCACGTACTCGTCAGGTGCATGCGCCTGAGTGATGCTTCCCGGCCCACACACGACAGTGGGGATACCGATAGTCGCGAACATCCCGGCCTCGGTGGCGTACGCGACCTTTTCGTCCGAGGCCCGACCACCCCATTGTTCGACCAGTGCGGCCGCCGAAGCATTCGCATCCGTCTCCAGGGGAGGAACCGAGGCCGACACGTGCATCGTCACGGAGGCTGACGGGTTTTCCTCCTGCATCAGGTTTTCGATCCGATTCGCCTCGGCGGCAAAGCGTTCGAGCAAATCTGCGGCGCCAGCTGAGCTGATGCTCCTGAATTCGAAAGTGATGGAGCAATCCTCGGGGACAGTGTTCACTGCGATCCCGCCGGATACGAGATTGACCGAACACGTCGTCCAGGCCACGTCGAATGCGTCGTCGTACGGGCCGGACGCACGGAGCTCGTCGGCCGCGCTTCTGACGAATCGAATCAACTCCGCGCCGTATTCGATCGCGTTGACTCCTTGCGGAGTAAGCGACGAGTGCGCCGAAACACCATGCAGATCAACACGTATGACGTTCATCGACTTGTGTGCGCGAATGACCCGCATCTCCGACGGCTCTCCGACGACGCACACATCAGGGCACAGGTTCCGGGAAACAACCTCCTCGACCAACCCGGCCGCACCGATGCAGCCGACTTCCTCGTCGTAGGAGAATGCAAAGTGAATAGGCTTCGCCAGCGGCCGAGCAACGATGTCGGGGATCGCAGCGACGACGATCCCGATGAACGACTTCATGTCGCACGTGCCACGTCCGTACAGGCTTCCGTCGCGAACGTCGGGCGCGAAAGGGTCGCTACTCCAGTCTTGATCGTCGACCGGCACTACGTCTGTATGGCCGGAGAACATCACACCGCCGGCAGTACTTCCGTCAGGAGGAGTGAACGTTGCCAACAAGTTGAGCTTCGTTCCCTCGTCATCGGCAACAAGTACCGGCTCGACCCCATGGCGACGTAGTTCCGCCGCAATGAGATCGATCAACGGTCGATTGCTCACGGCACTCGTCGTATCGATTCCGATGAGGCGTTGCACCCACTCGAGGCTTCTCTCTGTCGGAACAGCGGGCAACGTGGTCGATGACATCTGGTTTCTCCTTTCACAGCATGAACGCGGTGGGCACTCGCCACCGCGTTCTGCCCTTCGAGCATGAATGAAGTGATCCCAGACACAATGAAGATGCACGATACTTGCACCATGATCGAAGAAACGCAGGATTCCGCCGTACTGGACGACGTCGACCTCGCCCTGATCAATTGCCTGCAACTCGACCCGCGAGCGTCGTGGCGCACGGTTGGCGACGCGCTCAAAGTGGATCCGGTTACCGTGGCTCGCCGCTGGCAGCGGTTACAGGATTCCGGCACCGCCTGGGTCTCTGCCAGGGCAACCGGCCATGGCCGTCCGGAGTCGTGTCTGGCTTTTGTCGAAGTCGACTGCACGACTTCGAACGCGTTGACGATTGCAGAACGACTTGCCCGCTGGCCGCACGTACTGAGCGTCGAACACACAAGCGGCCCAGGCGACTTGACACTTCTCGTCGAGGTCAGAGACATGGCTTTCCTGTCGCGCTTCCTGCTTCGGTCGCTCGCGTCGGTACCCGGGATCGTCAGTTCGCGTGCACACCTCGTCACCGAGGTCTTCGCGATCGGAGACGACTGGAAATTGCAGGTACTCGATGCCGCGCAGCGAGCGACGATGACAGACCGGCCTGTGCGATACAAATACGCGCCGACGGATCAGCGCCATCACGGGAAGACGTTCGACGCTGTCGACCGCCAATTGATATTGAAACTGGGTGAGGACGGTCGATCGTCGATTGCCGAGCTCACGGTCGGTACCGGCCTCAGCGAAAGTACGGTCAGGCGGCGACTTGCCGAATTGACGTCGCGCAACCAGATCGTGTTCCGCTGCGACGTGTCTCTGCCACTGTCCGGCTGGCCCCTCGTGACCTGGGTGTGGGGATATGTCGATCCCACGGACCGGTCGACGATTCGTGCCCTGGTGGAGCGAGTGCCGGGAACGCGGGTGTGCATGCGGATATCCGGTGGACGCGCCAACACACTGCTCGCGATCGCCGCACACTCCCTTCGCGAAACTCCCATTACCGAAGTACAACTCGCACAAGAGGCACCGGGCCTGGTGGTGCTGAACAGGTCAGTGGTGCTGCGATCGATGAAGAGGGTGGGCCGACTTCTCGACGACGAGGGCAAGAGTGCCGGGGTCGTACCGATGGACATCTGGGCGGAAGCCCCGGAGATCGAGTGAATGTCCGAAATAATCAATCACGATGCGCTGTGGCGGTGAAGGATTGTTGTCATGACTTCAACAGAGATCTCCCCCGCCCAGCGTTATCGGGATCTGGCTGCCGGATTCACGGCCCGGATCGACGCCGTACCCGCCGACCGCTGGGACGACGATTCCCCCTGCGAGGGCTGGACCGCCCGCGACGTGGTGAGACACGTGCTCGACAGCGAACGAGACATGGTCAAGGTAGTCGGCCTGGAATTGGCACCCGGTCCGTCGGTCGACGACGACCCGTCGGCAGCCTGGGCGGCCGTCCGCAATTCGATGCAGGAAATTCTGGACGATCCGGCAAAGTCCACCCTGGAATACGACGGACACTTCGACAGGACCAACCTCGGGGCCACGGTCGAGGGGTTCTTGTGTTTCGATCTGGTCATCCACGGTTGGGACCTCGCGGCCGCAACCGGCACCGATACGACGATGCGAGACGCGGACGTGGAGTGGGTGTCGGAGATCGCCGCGGGCCTGGGCGAGTCGATCCGCATGAGCGGTGTGTGCGGCCCGGAAATACAGGTTCCGGACAACGCTGACAAAGCGACGAAACTCCTTGCCTTCCTCGGCCGGAAGGCGTGAAAAAGCACCCCTGACGTGGGCATTACTTCCATACGCATGTAATGTCGCGGTATGCCGGAACGCCGAAAATCCTCCACGAGTCCAGACCTGCTTGCGGCGGCATTGTTCGATGTCGCCGCGGAATCCGGACTGGAAAATGCCAGCGTTCGCGAGGTCGCAAAACGGGCGGGTGTCTCGATCGGCGCAGTGCAACATCATTTCTCGACCAAGGACGAGATGTTCGCATTCGCACTGCGAACACTCGTCGATCGATTGTTGACGCGACTGGCCGAATCGTCCGCCGACGCGGACCCGCATACCGCCCTGTTCCAGGCGCTCTCGCAACTCCTGCCCCTCGACGAGCAACGCACGCGTGAGGCGCATGTGCTCGCCGCGTTTGCCGTGCGCGCCGCAACCAGTGAGTCACTCTCCGAAATTCGCCGGACAACCCTGTTCACAATCCGCACCGGCATCTCGACAGTTCTGATCGGCATCGGAACTCCGGAAGCGGAAACCAGAGCGGCACTTCTGCTTTCAACCGTCAATGGATTGGCACTCGACGCACTCGGAAGCCCCGCCATGTATCCGCCGCAGTACCTCGATCACGCTTTGGAAACCCAGATCCGCCTCACCCTGCACGACGCCGAGAACCCGCTCGCCTCCGTCGGGCTCGCCAGCTGACGTGGAAGGAGCAGGACGCTTCGCGCCGAGCCCGTCTGGCGATCTCCATCTGGGAAACCTCCGAACCGCCCTCTTGGCTTGGCTTTTCGCCCGCACCAGCGGGCGCGACTTCCTCATTCGGGTAGAGGATCTCGACCGTGTCCGCCCCGGCGCGATGGAACGACAACTCGACGATCTGCGCAGGCTCGGCCTCACGTGGGACGGCCCAGTCGTATTGCAGTCACACCGTCTTCCCTTGTACCACAAGGCTATCGACCAATTGCGCGAGCGTGACCTGACCTATCCCTGCTTCTGCACACGCAAGGAGATCCTGCAGGCACCATCAGCGCCCCATGCTCCAGACGGCGCCTACCCCGGCACGTGTCGGAACCTTTCGGAGGCCGAACGCGCCGAGAAATCGGCAAGTGGCCGATCTCCCGCGCTGAGGCTACGGGCCGGCATCGACTCGTTCACCGTCCATGACGAACTGTTCGGCGAGGTGACGGGACCAGTCGACGACGTCGTCCTGCTCCGCGGAGACGGGGTGCCCGCTTACAACCTTGCCGTTGTCGTCGACGACGGTGCACAGAACATCGACCAGGTGGTTCGCGGCGACGACCTCCTGACCTCGGCTCCACGTCAGGCATACCTTGCCCGGCTGCTCGACATCGAACCACCGTCGTACGCCCACGTTCCTCTTGCCTTGAACAGTGAAGGCAAGCGACTCGCGAAGCGCGACGGCGCAGTGACTCTGGCAGATCAACTCGAGGCCGGACGCAGTGCCGAGCAGGTTCTGACGATGATCGCGTCGAGCATCGGTCTCGCCGAACCCGGCGAGGTTGTCACACCACCCCAATTGGCGGATCGATTCGACTCTCGCAAGATCCCCCGGACCCCGTGGATTTTCCCGGCGCAGTAAGTGACGTATCAATCGGTGCCTCGTCGGAACAAAACTACGATTGTCCGATATGACAAAGCCGTCCGCAATAGCTATTCGTTGGCAATTCTCGAATAGTGAAGTACGGTCGAGACTGGCGAAGGAAATTCAGGGCGAGTTGTTCCTGCAAAACCACGCCCGGGATCTGAACCTGGAATCCGACCACAGTACCCACTTGCAGCATCCACGCTGACACGCACGTGCGGCACGGGCGACTCAGGACGAAAAGGAATACGCATGGTCCGCGAGCTTCGCGAGGCACTCGACGACCATCAATTCGAGGTGTTGTATCAACCCCAGGTCAATCTGAACTCGTCAGCAATTATCAGCTATGAAGCTCTTTTGCGTTGGCGCCATCCGCTGCGAGGGTTGATCGAACCTCAAGATTTCATGCGCTCCGCCGAATCCTCTGGGCTCATCATTCCCATCGGGCTACAAGCTCTGGAAATGATTTGTGCCCAAACAGCGTCGTGGCCTGAGCGCATGATGGTCGCGGTCAACTTTTCACCTCGCCAACTCGCTACCCCGCACGCCGCTCACGAGATCCTCGGAGCCCTCGACAGTTCACAAACGCCACTGAGCAGAATAATCGTGGAAGTCACCGAACTCGGCGTCGTAGGCCGGCATGCCGCCGAGACTCTTCACGTCTTGCACAACGAGGGAATTCGAATCGCGCTGGATGATTTCGGGGCGGGCTTCGCGTCTTTCTCCGCATTGTCGGAATTGCCGCTCGACATTCTCAAGATCGACCAATCCTTGACCTGGGCCGTCAGCGCAGCGGGTCGTGCTGGAGACCGTGCCTTCATGGTCATGGAGTCCATCGCCGACATCGCTCGGAAGCTAGGGCTTGATTCGATCGCAGAGGGCGTCGAAACCGCGGAACACGCAGCCAACGTCTTGCGGGCCGGCTGCGACATGGGCCAGGGCTATTACTTCGGCAAGCCACTTCCTGCGTCGTCCATCGTCACTCCCGTGTGAGCGCTCGCCACTTCAGCACGACGACACTTCAGTACGACGACGATGCACTCGATATGAGTGCGACCACGAGAATCACGGCAAAAATTGCCAAGAAGGCCGCGCCGACCGCAATTCCGGCTATCGCAAGCCCGCGCCCCTGTTGACCTGTCTGCTTGATCTGATTGAGCGCGACAATTCCCAGAATGATTCCGACGATTCCGCCGAGACTGTAGAAGCAACCACCCGCAAGCGATACAACCAGCGATGCAATTGCGAGACCATTGGTGCCGACCGGCTGCATCGGCGGTGCGTACCCACCCGCGAATTGATTCGGTTGACCGTACGGGTTCGGAGGTTGGCCGTACTGAGGCTGTCCGTATTGAGCCTGTCCGTATTGTCCGGGTTGCTGATATTGATTCTGCTGATATTGATTCTGCGGTCCGAAATTCTGCGGCGGCAGGTACGGGTTCGGTTCACCGATTCCGCCCGGCTGGGGGTTATTACCGGGCGGGTTGTACGACGGCGGTGGATAACCCGGGTACTGCTCGTTGGGAGTGGTATATCCGGGAACTTCAGGTGAAGACTGCGTTTCGGACGGGGACACGCCGTACCCCTCAGGAGGCAGGCTCGGAAATTCTCCGTACCCAGGTTTTGCCTGGTAATCGCTCGAAGAATCGTCGTTGTTGCCCCCGGAACTCGTCATACAACGCAGCCTAAACCACAGGTGACCTCCGAATCCAAGTGAGCAGATGTCATCCACATCGCTCTTTGATCCCAGTAGGGTCATATCCACTGTCACACTCGAGCGCGATATTTACGACTGAGGGGAACACATGACAACCGGTGGGTACGACCCCAACCAGAATCCAGAAGGCGGGAAGCAATTCCCACCCCAGGATCCATATGGCCAGCAGGGAACACCTCCTCCCGGAAGTTACCCACCACCCGCAGGCCCCCCGCAGGGAGGTAGCTACCCGCCCCCTCAGGGCGGAAACTTCCCGCCCCCTCAGGGTGGCAACTACCCGCCGCCTCCGCAGGGTGGAAGCTATCCCCCTCCCGGTGGCAACTACCCACCGCCTGGTGGGTACCCGCCTCCTCCCGGGGGCGGCAACTTCCCGCCGCCGCCCGCCAATGACTACGGCGCAGGATTCGGTGGACCACAGCTTTCCGTGGGTGCCGCGCTGAATTACGGCTGGGAACGCTTCAAGAACAATGCGTTGACGTGGATCGGCATCACTGTTGTCGCGGGCCTGATTTCGTTTGGCATCAACCTGTTGTTCGGGGGCTTCGACTTCTCGACCGACGGGTCGACTTCGGTGTCGGCGTTGAGCATCATAGGCGGATTGGTCTCGATCGTCGTCAGCATTCTGATCCAGGCTGCCTACGTTCGAGGTGCCCTTCATGAAGTCGACGGCAACAAGCCGGCTTTCGGTTCCTTCTTCCAATTCTCGAACATCGGCGCCGTTATTCTGGCGAGCATCTTGGTCGGGTTCGCGGTAGCGATCGGCCTCGTCCTGCTGATCATTCCGGGCATCGTCATCGCATTCCTGACCTATTTCACGTTGCAGTTCGTGATCGATCAGGATCAGGATCCCGTCACCGCAATCAAGTCGAGCGCCAGCGTCATCTCGAAGAATGTCGGCCCACTGCTTCTCCTGGCACTCGCGGCAATCGGCATCAACCTCGTTGGCGCACTGCTCTGCGGTCTCGGATTGCTGGTCACCGGACCGGTCACTCTCATCGCAGGCACCTATGCGTATCGCGTCATCACAGGACGCTTCGTAGCAGCACTCTGACGAGGCTTCACCCCATCACCGAAGGCCCTGCGGTTCCACGTGAAACCGCAGGGCCTTCGGTGTGTTCTGCGCAACTGGACGGTCGCCAACTCGCATCCGAGCGCCTTGTGGTGCTTGGATGACGGACGTGACAGCTCAGGATCAGCAAGACGAATCGACCCACGAAACCAAATTTGCGCACGTCAGCCGGGGTTATTACCCGACGATCGTCGCGCTCTTCACCGCAACGCTGCTGATCTCGAACGTGGCGGCGACCAAGGGGGTCGCCTTCTTTGCGGATTCCGACTTCTCGCTCGGTCCCTTGCAGATTCTGCCCATCATCACCGATGGTGGATTCTTCTTGTTCCCGCTCGCCTACGTCCTCGGTGACGTGCTCAGCGAGGTCTACGGCTTCAAAGCGACCCGACGCGCGATCTACCTGGGCTTCGGCGCACTGATTCTTGCCGCTGCGTGCTTCTGGATTGCAGTGCAACTCCCGTCGGCAGAGTTCTACGAGAACCAGGCCGCCCTCGAAACCGTGGTCGGTGTCATTCCCCGGCTACTGGTCGCGGGCTTGGCCGCCTACCTCGTCGGACAGCTACTGAACTCACTGGTTCTGGTCATGATGAAAAAGCGCATGCAGGAGAAGCATCTGTGGGCGCGGCTGATCGGCTCGACCGTCGTCGGCGAATTCGCCGATACCCTCATCTTCTGTTCCATCGCGGCCGGTGTCATCGGCATCAGCACATGGGAAGACTTCATCAACTACGTGCTGGTCGGCTTCCTGTGGAAGACGCTTGTCGAGGTTCTGGTCATGCCGATCACCTACCGCGTCATCGCATACGTGAAGAAGCGCGAACCGACCTACGCCTGAGGTGCAGGCGTCTTCGCCGCGTAGAACTTTCCGAGCATGTCCGCCTTGAAGTCGTGGAAATACCCACCTTCGATGCTGGCTCGGATATCGTCGACCAACTTCACGGTGAATCGCTCGTTGTGGATGGTGCAGAGCGTCGACGCGAGCATTTCCTTCGCCTTGAACAGGTGATGGATGTACGCGCGGGTGTAATTGGCGCACGTGTAGCAGTCGCACTCGTCGTCGATAGGCGTGAAGTCACGACGGAATCGGCTGGTGTTGATGTTGAACCTGCCGGAGCGGACGTAAATCGCAGCATTGCGAGCAACACGCGACGGGTTGACGCAGTCGAAGGTGTCCGCACCGTTCTCGATTGCGACGAAGAAGTCGTCCGGTTCACTGATGCCGAGCATATGACGCGGCTTGTTCTCGGGTAGTTCCTCGTTACACCAACGCACGATCGTTCCGAGGTTCTGCTTCTCGAGGGCGCCGCCGATGCCGTAGCCGTCGAAGCCGTATCCGTTCTCGCCTTCGATCGACTCGAGTCCGCGGCAGGCTTGACGTCGCAGATCTTCGTACTGCGCGCCTTGGATCACGCCGAAGAGAGCCTGATAGGGCTTGTCAGCGCGTTCGGCGGTGAGCTTCTCGTGTTCATTGATACAGCGGATCGCCCACGCCTGCGTGCGCTCGACCGATCGCTCCTGGTAGCCGCGGGTGTTGAGCAGCGTTGTGAGCTCGTCGAACGCGAACATGATGTCGGCGCCGAGCTGATGCTGGATCTGCATCGACACCTCGGGGGTGAAGCGATGCTTACTGCCGTCGAGGTGCGATTTGAACGTCACGCCCTCGTCGTCGACTGTCGCGAGACGCTCCTTGCCCTTCGCGATGACGTCGTCGGACTGCACACCGACGGCCTCCATCGCGAGCACCTTCTTGAACCCGACACCAAGCGACATGACTTGGAAGCCACCGCTGTCGGTGAAGGTGGGCCCGTCCCAGTTCATGAACTTGCCCAGCCCGCCGGCCTCGTCGACGATGTCGGGTCCCGGCTGCAAGTACAGGTGGTACGCATTGGCGAGCAACGACTGCGCACCGAGTTCCTTCATGGACTCGGGCAGCACGGCCTTGACCGTGGCCTTGGTTCCGACGGCCACGAACGACGGCGTCGCGATATCGCCGTGCGGTGTGTGGATGGTTCCGGTTCGTCCGAGCCGGTCCTCGAGCCTGGTCCCTATCGTGAAAATCGACTCGGGACGCTTGTCGACGACGGGCTCGGGCGGTGTCGGTACTGCAGAAGTCACGGGCTCAATCCTGTCACAGGAGCAAATATCGCCGTGATCACAGCGAAGAAAGTTCCTACGCGATCAGCATCCGCATTGGTCTACTGACCGAACCCGAGCGGTACCGCCGCGTGAGGGTCCCCACCATACTTCCCACTACACATCCCCCGGCTCGACCGGTTTACCCCGCCAACCCGCTGACAGGAGCTCACTTGACGAGACAGACCGGCCAGACCTACAACTTCGTCACCGTCGACGTCACAGACTCGATTGCCACCGTGACTATCGACAAACCTCCAGCCAACGCATTCAACCCCAGCATGATCGCCGAGCTTCTGGAGATACTGCCGGTACTCGCGTCGGACCAGACCGTCCGCGTCATTGTCGTGACGGGCACTGGACGGTTCTTCGTCGCCGGTGCGGACATCACCGTGATGCGCGAGCTGACGGAAGAAACTCAGCGCGCGATGCGCCCGTGGGTCGACGTACAGCGGATCCTCGAGTCGGCTCCCAAACCTGTCGTCGCGAAGATCAACGGGCACGCACTCGGCGGCGGAGCAGAACTGACGTTGGCCTGCGACTTCCGCATCATGGCGCAGTCGGCGACCATCGGCTTCCCCGAGATCGGACTTGGGCTTTTTCCGGGTGCCGGTGGCAGCCAGCGACTTCCACGCCTCATCGGGGCTCACCGAGCCAAAGTGCTCATGATCGAAGGCAAGCGCCTCAGCGCCGAGCATGCACTCGATATCGGCCTGGTCGACACCGTCGTTGCGGACGCCGACCTCGATGCGCATTGCGCTGACCTCGCACGCGAACTCGCGACGAAACCCACTGCCACCATCGGAATGATCAAACGCATTGTCGACGAGGGCATGTCGTTGCCGCTCGATCAAGCGCTGGATCTCGAATTCGAGGCAGTGCTCGACCTGATCAAGACGGACGACGCTGCTGAGGGACTTCAGTCTTTCCTCGACAAGCGGTCCCCCACCTTCACGGGACGCTGACAGCTCCCATTTACCGAGAGGCCATCATGCTCAACAAATTTCAGAAGAAATGGGTGGGCGCAGTCGCTTCTCTCGCCGCCCTGACGATCGCCGTCAGCGGATGCACCCGCCCCGCTACCGACAACTCCGCCGAAAGTGGTGGCCTGGTACGGATCGCGGTGGGTGTAGACCCGTCGTACGCCCCGATTTTCCTGGCCGACCACGAGGGCATGTTCGAGGCCGCCGGCCTCGACGTCCAGGTCATCCAGACGGAAGGCGGGGCGGCGGGCGCCCAGAACGTCGTAGCCGGAACTTCGGAACTCTCCGGCAATGCCGACTCGACGGCACTGTCCGTCATGGCCGCCAATCCGAGCCTGCGGGCGCTGGGCGTATTTCAGGAATCCGACCGGTACTTCCAGGTTGTACTGAGGAACGGCGTCGAACCGAAGTCGATCAAGACCATGGGCGTCTTCCCCGGCATCGGTCTCTACTTCACGAACCAGTACCTGGCCAGTCTCGGCATCGACCCCACGACGGTCACACTCGTGAGCACAAGCCCGCCCGAACAGCCTGCTTTGCTGGCGCGCGGTGACATCGACGGCTTCCTGTCCTTCGACCCCTGGGTGACGCAGAGTGTCAATACCGGCGGGCGCGTTGTTGCCACGACCGGCGACTTCGGCGCCAAGTACGCCCAATGGATCATCGCTTCGGACAACTGGTTGTCCGCGAACGAAGAAACCGCAGGCAAGGTGTTCAAGGTGATCTCGGAAGCGTCGGCAATCGTGAACTCGGATCCGGATCGGGCTGCAACCGCAATTGCCGCGTCTATACAGATGGACCCGGCCGAGGCCGCAGACCGGGTGACCCAAATCGATTTCGGTGGACGCGGATTCACCGAGGACGACGTGGAGCGCGCAAACGAACTTGTTGCATTCTTCCGCGAGCAGGGCAAGATCTCCGCGGACATCGATCCGTCCGCTGTCCTCCTCTCGGGATGGTTCGAGCAGAACGCCGCCTGAGCGGAGAGTGAGAACGGGTCCGGTGGGCAGACCGAAATCATGTCGCCCACCGGGCCGCAGAACTACGTTCGACACCAGTCGGTTCGGCGATATCTTTCGATTGAAACGGAGTAGTTGTGGTGCATCCCCCGGTACGGGTCGTAGAGATTTCCAGTCCGTTTGCGCGATTCGCCGGGCGCATCCTGGTCGGGCTGGGTTTCGAAGTCATTCTGGTAGAACCACCCACCGGTGACCCCAGTCGCACCGAGTCCCAGGGTGATTCGTACTTGCATTGGCATGCGGGCAAGAAGTCCGTTGTCCTCGATATCGACGACAGCAACGATCGCCTCGCTTTCGAAGCACTGCTGCGCAGTGCCGACGTCCTGCTCGACGGCAGCGCGACCGGCGCTCTACGCGACAACCGAGGATCTCTCGTTCACGTACGAGTGACACCCTTCGGCACAACCGGACCGCGAAGTGACTGGAAGGCAACAAATCTGACCGTCGCGGCACTCGGCGGGATGATGGCCCAGGTCGGCGATCCCGAGCACCCTCCACTGCTGCTCCCCGAACTCCAGGCTGAGCAGCTCGCCGGAATCAATGCCGCAATCGGCGTGCTTCTCGGACTGCGTTCGCGATCCAAGGGCCACAACCCGTTGCTGGAGATCAGCGCTCAGGAATGTGTTGCCGCCGCGCTGGAAGCGGGCACTCTTGCCTACATTCACGAGGACCGCGTACCACCGCGTCCGGGCCGGGTACATCCGCTCGTTCCGCACGGACTGTTCCAGGCCGCCGACGGTTATGTCGGTGGCGGCCTCGGCGGTAGCCCCCGCATGTGGGACGGCATGCTGGCCTGGCTGATCGACAACGATGCTCAGGACGATCTCGATCAACCGGAGTGGTCCGACGCGGTCTACCGAAAGACGCATCAGGAACACATTTTCGACGTTCTGTCCGCCTTCATCGCGAAGTGGCCGAAGGAAGAATTCGCGGTCAGCGCGCAGTCACGCAAGTTGCCGTGGGCAGCGGTCGACCGGCCCGAAGAACTGCTGCGTAACCCGCAACTCAACGACCGGGACTTCTTCACCGACGTGACCGGAGATCACGGTACCTACCGCGATCTCGGGTTCGGCTTCGCTTTCCCCGAAGGCCGGCGCATCGGAACGCTCGAGGCTGCCCGGTTGGGCCAGCATCAGGAACTCTTGAAGGCCACCTCGCCTGTGGCAGTGAACGAAACCCACGAGTTCAGCGGTGGCAGCACGCCCAGCCTCGAAGGTGTCCGCGTCCTGGATCTCACGTGGGTGTTGGCGGGCCCGTACGGCACCAGAATCCTTGCCGACCACGGTGCCGATGTCATCAAGGTCGAATCGATCGGACGCCCGGACCCGACTCGCTTTGCACCGTTCATGCATCTCTCGCGAGGACCGCACGACAATCCGAACACCAGCGGGTACTTCAACGACGTCAACCGCAACAAGCGCAGCATCACACTCGATACCCGATCCGCAGAGGGCCTTTCGGTACTGCGCGACCTGATCAGGAACTCCGACGTCGTGGTCGAGAATTTCAGCTCGTCGGTCATGGACAAGATGGGGCTCGGCTACGAACAACTCCGGGAGCTCAAACCGGACATCATCTACGTGTCGATGTCCGGGATGGGTCACACCGGTCCTCGCAAGGACTGGGTGTCGTATGCCGACATCGTTTCGGCAAGTACCGGTTTGACCGCACTGACCGGCTGGAACGCCGATGACGTTGTCGGAGTCATCTACGGCCATGGCGACATCGTCGCCGGACTGCAAGCCGGCGTCGCGATGCTGGCAGCCCTCGACTACCGCGACCGGACCGGCCGGGGACAGCACGTAGACCTGTCACAACTCGAAGCCATGGCAGCGCACATGGGTACCAGCGTTCTCCGAGCCGCCCGGTCACAGTCCCCCGATCCGATCGGCAACAGCCATCACGAATTGGCACCACACGGCGTGTACCCGTGCCTCGGCAGCGACCGGTGGTGCTCGATTGCCGTTCGCGATACCACGGAATGGAATGCATTGTGCCGCATCATCGAAGCAGAGAAATGGATCGGCAATCCTGACTTCGCGAGTGCAGAAAGCCGCCAAGCCGATCACGAACGTATCGACGACGCCATCGCCGACTGGACCAGGACTCTGTCACCCGAAACCGTCATGGAACGCTTGCAATCGGCGGGTATCGCGGCCGGCACCGTCCAGGACGGACGCGACCTGGTCGAGAGCGATCCACATCTTCGGGCACGCAGTTTCTATTCGGCACAGGAACATCCCCTCGCCGGAACATTCCTCCACGAAGGCATCCCCGTTCGCCGGAACTCCGAACCCGGCTCGATCCGACGCGCTGCGCCGGTGCTGGGCGCGGACACCGACGACGTCCTCGAGTCGGTGCTCAGATACAGCGACGAACTGATCGCCGGACTTCGCGACCAGTCGATCCTGTCCTGACCGCACTCATATTCAGTACATCCATTCACAGATCGCTACTAGGAGACACAATGCGCGCGGCCCGACTCCATCAGTTCGGCACTTCACCGGTCATCGACGACATCGACATTCCCACACGTGAATCCGGTCAGACGCTCGTGCGCATCGACGCTGCCGCGCTCGGCCATCTCGACATCACCGTCGCGAGCGGAAACTTCGGAGTCAAGCCGAACCTGCCACATATCGGTGGAACAGACGGAGCGGCGACGGTAATCGAATCCGACACCTATGAGCCTGGCACCCGCCTTCTGGTCCGAGGCGGCGGAGTCGGCCTGTTCAAGAACGGTTGCTGGGCTGAGTATCTGGTAGCGGCAGACAAGGCGTTCACACCCTTTGATCCCGCACTGTCGCCGGCCGTCGCCGCAACCTTCTTCCTGCCCAGCACAACCGGCTATGTTGCCGTCAACGACATTGCAGCCGTCGCTCCCGGCGAACGAGTTGTTGTCGCCGGAGCATCCGGCGCTGTCGGATCGATGGCAGCACAGTTCGCTCTGCTTGCTGGAGCGTCCGAGGTAATCGGTGTTGTACCGCGCGAAGATCAGGCTGCCTTGCTTCCGGAGGGTGTGCGTCCCGTCGTCGGGCAAGGCGACGAACTTGCCGGAGTGGTGGGATCCGAGCCTTCCGTCGACGCCGTGATCGACACACTTGGCGGCGACGGCTTGCCGCACCTTCTGGCGAGTGTTGTCCCCGGTGGCCGGGCTGCCCTGATCGGATATACCTTGGGTAAGAGCCTCACCCTGGACTTGCCGAACTGGTTGCTCAGCGATGTCCGGATCCTGCCCGTCAACATGATTCGCAAGACTGCCCGGCAAGCCGAACTGGCACCTGAAATGATCCGGCTGCTCATCGAAGGCAAGATTTCCGTTGCAGTGCAGGAGTTTCCGCTGGATGACATCGCAACGGCACTGCAGTTGATGGGTGAGGGCAAGGTTGCCGGCCGGGCCGTCGTCGTACCCTGAGGGATACAATTACCCATGCACCACGACGCACATGCCATTCCGCGCTCGCTTCCGGATTTGATCCGGAGGCGAGCTTTGGAACGTCCGGAGCACCCGGCGCTCGTCGTCGACGGGATCACGGTCACCTACCGCGAATTGCGGGATCGTGCAGCGTCGATGGGGGCGGATCTCCGTAATCACGGTGTCGGCCGTGGGGAGCGCGTGGCGGCACTGTCCGGCAACAGGATCGAACTGGCAGACCTTGTTCTCGGATGCGCGTGGATCGGTGCGGTTGTCGTCCCACTCAATACGGCCCTCCGAGCCGACAGTGTTGCCGGCGCACTCGAACAGGCTGGTGTACAACGGATCCTGGTTTCACCCGAATACTCAGGCGCTGTAGCCGGATTCGACGGCACCGTGTGGGTCATGGGTGAACAGTGCGTCCCCACTGCCGGTTCGCATCCGGGCTGTGAGCCCGAGACCCTCGATCCGCTCGACCTGGCCGCGATACTCTTCACCTCCGGCACCACCGGTCTGCCCCGAGGCGTCCGATGCCCGCACGCGCAGTTCCTGCAGTGGGGCAAAGGCGTCGGCGCCTCACTCGGGCTCACCGGGGACGATGTGCTGCACAACTGCCTGCCGCTGTTTCACACCAATGCTCTCAATGCCTTTGTTCAGTCCCTTTGGGCCGGGTCTACTTTTTTCCTGGGACAACGCTTTTCGGTCCGCAATCATTGGCGCGAAGTTCGCGAGATCGGCGCAACTGTCGACTACCTGCTGGGTGCGATGGTGGCCATGTTGATGAACGCGGACCCATCGCCGCAAGACCGACAGCACAGCGTCCACGTGGCACTTGCCCCCGCAACGCCGGCTCATCTGATCGAACCGTTTGCCCAGAGATTCGGTGTAGAACTCGTGGACGGATTCGGAAGTACCGAAACCAATCTCGCGATCGGCACACTTCCGGGAGATCGGCGGGCCGGGTACATGGGGCGGGTGATGAGTGGCTACGACGCCGCAGTCGTCAACGACGGTACTGCGGCCGCAGACGGGGAGCCCGGCGAACTGGTGGTCCGCAGCACGATCCCCGGCGCCTGTTCACTGGGCTATCTGGGCGAGGAGATTCCGGCGACGGAGAGTTGGATACAGACCGGTGACAGGGTGATTCGGGAAGCAGACGGCTGGTTCCGATTTGTCGATCGCATCAAAGACGTGATTCGGCGCCGCGGTGAAAATATTTCCGGGGCCGAAGTGGAAACCGTTCTGGCGTTGCATCCGTCGGTCGGTCAGGTTGCCGTCTTCCCGGTACCGTCGGATCTGGCCGAGGACGACGTCATGGCAACTGTAATACTGCGCCCCGGAGTATCTTTCGACCCCATTTCGATTCTGGAGTTCTCCCAGCAACAGCTGCCGTACTTTGCACTTCCCCGGTACATCGACGTCGTGGACACGTTGCCACTCACCGAAACCGGCAAGGTACAGAAAGCAGTGCTACGTGAGAGGGGCGTCGGCCCACACACCTGGGACTGCGAGAAGAGCGTGTTCCGCGCCCGGCGATAGACCGCGCCTCGCTACTTGCCGCAACCGTTGAACGAACACATCACCGGACTGCAGATCGTGCGCAGAGCCAGCGGGTCGCTCGGCGAATGTGTGCACTTCATGGCATGAAGTTTTCGGGTGATTCCGGCGCCGGCAGTGCGCAGGGCCCCGGTGATGCGGCTGACGTTGAGGCGAGCCGTCGGCGCTGTCACAGACAACGCGCCGGCCAGAGTGCGCGGGCCGCTGAACACCGGCACTGCGACGCTCATGTACCCGAGCCGTGTCTCCTCGACCTCCACCGCGAGTTGTTCCTTACGCATCCGCTCGGTTTGCTGGCGCAGCACGCTGACGGACATCGTCGTTCGACTGGTCAAGGCGGTGAAACCCTGCTCGACTACCTCGTCGAAGACCGATTGCGGGGAGAAGGCAAGGATGATCTTGCCGGTGGCGGTGCAGTACAGCGGGAGCCGACCGGCCACCCGCGACTGCTGATTGAGCCCGCGGTGTCCGATGATCTTCTCGATGTAGAGGACGTCGATGCCGTCACGAACCGCAAAGTGAACCGTCTCCTGCGTCGCCAGTAGTAGGTCCTCCATGTACGGCAGCGCCGCGTCGCGCAGAATCCGCTGACGCGGCACCAATTGGCCCAGCTCGAACAATCGCAGGCCGAGCCGGTACTTGGTACCCGCGCGCTCGAGCAATCCCCACTCGACCAGCTCGCCGGCCAACCGGTGAACCGTCGCTTTCGCGACCCCACTGCGCCGGGTGAGCTCCGTCAGAGACAGGTCACTGTGGTCGGTGTCGAAAGCGTCCAAGATCATTCGAGCCTTGCCCAGGACCGAGGACAGTTCACCTGCAGGCTGCGATGCAGCGGTCGTTTCCGACGCGATGGGTAGTACGGATCCGAACCCGACGGATTGTTGTGGAGCGGCCATGAGTGTCCTCCTGAACGATCTGTGACAGCCTGCCGAGACCGAGTGCCACAACGACCGAGATCGGTCGGGGTCCTCGTTAGGTGCAGGTGCTTCGAGACTGACACTATGGTGACGACACGATGAGACGCACGCCACACGGTCCGCTCAGTGAACCCGTCCCGCAGAGTTTACACGGGGCGCCTACCTGCGTAATTCTCCAGAAACATGCGGACGGCGGATGCAATCTGCGGAGCGTGCTCCTCGACGAGTGCGACGGTCCCCGATTCGACGATCTCCGTTTCCACCACTGCCGCACCCGTCAGGTGTGCACGCAACGGCGCAATGTTAGGCATCGAGAAGGGATCCTTCTGCGCGCCGATCAGCAAAACCGGCGCAGTCACCGAACCGACTCTCGCCTCCATGACGTAGCGGGCGCAGGCTTTGTGCCCCTCCGCCGGATCTACCCGGTAGGCAAGCGCGTCTCGGATGAACCTGTCGAGCAGTGCGGTGCCTGGTTCGGGGTAGTAGGGGCGACGCATCTCCCACAGCCTGGTGAGATGGCTACCGTCTGCGGCCCGGTCGACGCAGTCGATCCCACCGGGTCCCGAGTGCCCCTCGCGGTAGTTGCGGTCGGTCCACGGGCACGACGAGAGCACGGCAGCGTGCACCCTCTCGGGGCGTGATGCCGCCATCTCGAGCGCCACTGCCGCACCGGTGTGGTGACCGATGACCGTGACTCGATCGACGCCCAGGGTGTCGAGCAATTCCCACGCGCCTCGCGCATAGGTCTCGATGGTCTGCGGGCCGGGTACCGGAGCACTGTTGCCGTACCCCGGCATGTCCATCGCGACAACGCGGAAGTCGTCGGCAAGGAGTGGAATGAACTCGCGGAACTCGTCCCACGACCGGGGCGCCTGATGAAGCAGGAGAATCGCCTCACCCGAACCTTGCTGCGCGTAATGCAATTGCCCGAAAGACGAATCAACGTATCCGAGTTGCAGGCCGCCAGCCATCAGAACGCCGCAACCATCGGGGTATCGACGCCGACGATGTCGATCTTTGCCGAACCACCCGGATTTCCGACGGGCTCGCTACGGGTAGGCAAGACCTCGAGGAAGAAGCGCTTGTTGTCTTCCTTGAAATCCGGGTCTGCTTTCCGGTCGACGGTGATCGCCTCCACCGGGCAAGCCAATTCGCAAGCGCCGCAATCGATGCATTCGTTCGGGTTGATGTAGAGCTTGCGATCACCCTCGTAGATGCAATCCACGGGGCATTCTTCCATGCACGATCGGTCCGTGTAGTCGATGCATGCTTCACCGATGACAAATGCCATTGCCTAGCTCTCCTGTTCGGTGGAGTGTCCAGGGAAGATTTCTGCTTCCGGATCCAGCACTGCCGCAGCGTTGTTCACCGCAGTCGCGGCCTCGCCGAAACCGACGGCGATCAAGCGGACCTTGCCGGGATAGTCCGTGATGTCCCCGGCGGCATACACACGCGGAACATTCGTCTCCATCCGTGTGTTCACCGCGATGTGGCGATTGTCGATCTCGATTCCCCACTCCATCATCGGACCGAGGTCGGCCGTGAATCCCAATGCAGCGATGACGGATTGAGCGGGCAGCGTGGACGTGCTCTTGTCTTGTTTGTGGGTGATGTCGACCTCGCCGATCCACCCGTTTCCACGTACCGCCGAGACATCGGCGTTGACGAGAACCTGGACACTGCTTTCCTGCACCTTGGCGACTGTGGATTTGTGTGCGCGGAAACGATCTCGCCGGTGAACCAGGGTGACGGACTTGGCAATCGGTTCCAGGTGAACGGCCCAGTCGAACGCGCTGTCGCCGCCACCGACGATGACAACGTCTTTCCCGGTGTGCGCCGACAAATCCGGGACGAAGTAACTCAGCCCCCGATCCATGAACTCCGAACCCTTCGCCAACGGACGCGGGGTGAAGGTTCCGATGCCGCCGGTGATGACAACCGCGCCGGCCACCACGACCTGGCCCGTGCTGGTGGTGATCCGCACCCGGCCGTCGTCGTCATGCGACAGCTCACGAGCCTGCATGCCCAGAAGGTACACCGGATCGAACGGGGCAGCCTGCGCCATCAAACCCTCGATGAGGTTGCGTCCCTTGACCGAAGGGAATCCCGCGATGTCGAGGATCGCCTTCTCCGGGTACATCGCACTGACCTGTCCCCCCGGTTCCGCAAGGGCATCGATCACGGCAACCGAGAGGCCGCGGAAGCCTGCGTAGTACGCGCCGTACAGCCCGGCGGGGCCGGCACCAATGATCAGAATATCGACGCCGATCTCGTTGTCGGTCGCCGTGGAAGACGTTTTGTTCACACTCGATACGGTATTGCGCCGACGGACTCACGCAAATGAAACCGGTCCGCTCAACAGACCTCGGTAACAGTTGCGGGACACCACGAAAAGGGCCCGCCGACCTCTCGGTCGACGGGCCCAATGCTCGCAGGAATTCAGTGCGCGAAGAATTCAGTGCGCGAATACCTCGGGCTCGTCTGCTGCGATCTTCTGGATGATGGTCGAGTACGCAAACCACCCCACCTTCTCGGTGCCGACTGCTTCGTAGGTCTGCGCCGCGATCTTCTCGTGCAGGACAACCGGATCACCGGCGGCTCGCGCCGTCAACTCCGCCTGCATCGACCGCTCCATCGACACATACCACCACACTGCGCTCTCCACGGAAGTTCCGACGGTCAGATGACCGTGGTTGGTGAGGATCACGGCCTTGTTCGATCCGAGGGCATCCGCGATGCGAATCCCCTCCTCTTCGTCCAGCGCCACCCCGTGATACTCCTCGTAGATCGAGTGATCCTCGTGAAAGGCGCACGCGTCTTGAGTGATCGGCGTGAGGCGGGTGTGCAGCGAGGAGAACGCCTTACCGTTCAAACCGTGAGCGTGAACAGCTCCGATGACGTCGGGACGAGCCTCGTGAACCTTGCTGTGGATGACAAACGCTGCTCGGTTGAGCGGTCCGTCTCCGGAAATGACCGCGCCGTCCGACGCCACATGCAGCAATTCCTCCGGCTGAACCTGGGAGAAGTGCCGCCCGAACGGCGCAGTCCAGAAAGTCTCCGGATCTTCTGGGTCTCGGGCGGTGATATGTCCCGAGATTCCCTCGTCCAAACCGAATTTCGACAAAATCCGATACCCGCCGATGACAGCGGTCTTGCGACGACGCCGCTCACTCTCGATATCGGTGAACTCGGGCGGTCCCGGAATTCCGGCCTGCTCGGCAATGCTCAGCGGGTGATTCATGCTGCGCTCCTGACTATTTGACGCCGTAACGGGCGAGGTACCGCGAGGACAGAATGCGGAGAATCCGGTCGAAGATGAAGCCCATGATGCCCAGGACGATGATGCCGACGAACGTCCAGTCGATCCGGCCGTAGTTTCGAGCCTGCCAGATCATCGAACCGATACCCTGGTCGGCGGCGACGATCTCCGCCGACACGATGGTGAGGAAGCTGTTGCCCATCGCCAGGCGAGCGCCCGTGACGATGCCGGGGATCGACGACGGCAAGACCACCGTCTTCATGATCTGAAGTTTGTTGGCACCAAGATTTGCCGCTGCCTGCAGTTTGTTCTCGCTGATCGCTACAGTCGCGGCAATCGTGCTGACCGTGACGATGAATACCGAGGTGTAGAAGATCAGAACAACCTTCGACGTCTCACCGATGCCGAACCAGACGACGGCGAGAGTGACAAACGCAATAGGCGGAATGAACCGGAAGAACTCGATGTACGGATCGAGGAGCTGTCGCACGATGGAAATGCGGCCCATCAGAATTCCGACGGGAGCACCGATCACGACACCCAGGAACCAGCCGATGAGAATTCGCTGACCCGATGCGGTGATCGACGACCACAGAACGCCGCTCTCCCACAGTTCCTGTGCCGCCGACCATACTTCGGCCGGTGATGCAATGGTGGTCGGCCCGTACCACCACGCCAGGAACGACCAGATGCCCAAACCGATTGCCGCTGAGGCTGCATACATCAGCGTCGCTTTGACAATCTTGGATCGCCGCGCCGACGAACGCTTTTTTGTCTCCGCCACCTTCGCTGTTCTCACACCGGCTGAACCACCGGTCACTACAGCCGTCACAGCTCATCCTCCTCAATGCCTTGGTTCCGCAGCGACGCAACCACTTCTGCCCGAATGTCGTCCCGCAGCTTCTCGTAGAGCTCGATCACCTCGGGATCGTTGCGGTCTCGCGGACGAGCCGCATTGACCTCGTAGACGCTCTTGATCCGGGCCCGCGGGCCGGCCGACATCACGATCACACGGTCAGCCAACGTCAGTGCCTCGTCGATATCGTGAGTCACGAATACCACGGTGCAGCGGGTGTGCCGCCAGATACGGTCGAGTTCGGTCTGCAGAACCTGACGAGTCTGAGCGTCCAACGCACCGAACGGCTCGTCCATGAGAACCAACGACGGCTGGTTGGCAAGAACTCGTGCGATCTGAACACGTTGCCGCATACCGCCGGACAGCTGCGAGGGGAACTTCGCACCCGCGTGGGGCAAGCCGACCATCGCGAGGTACTCGGCCGCGATACTCGCCTGCTCGCTGCGGTTCGCTCCACGCATCCTGGGGCCGTAGGCCACGTTCTGGCTCACGGTCATCCATTCGAACAACGCTTCGGAGCTCTGAAACACCATGCCGGCGTGGCGGTTACTGCCGGCGACGACATCTCCGTCGCACACGATCTCGCCGGCGCTGGGTTCCACGAAGCCGGCCATGGACGACAGCAGCGTCGACTTGCCGCAGCCACTCGGACCGAGCAGACAGACGAATTCACCTGGCTGCACGTGCATGTCGATTCCGGCGACGATCTCCGCCGCGCCGAAGCTGATTCCGAGGTCGACCACGTCGATGGCAACACCGGTGTTCTTCTTGCCGGGGCCGGCTGTCCCCGCGCTATTCGTCGAGCTGGTCGTTGAACCACTTGTTGCGATACTCACTGTGCACCATCCTTGTACCAATCCAGAAGCATTGCCGATTCGAGATCCGGCTGGTCGCTGAGAACACCGATCGACTTGTAGAAATCTACGATCGACTGAGCCGACTCGACATCCGCAGCTTCGAGATTCACCACGGCGAAGTCGATCTCGTCCACCGCGGCAATAGTCTGATCCTCGCTGACGTTCACAGCCGCCTTGGTCGCGGACGCTGCCACGCCCGGATCCGACTCGACCTTGCGCGTTGCCTCGTCGAGCACCTTCGCGACGGTTCGCGCTGTCTCTTCGTTGGCCGACAACCACGGAGCCGTCGTGATCGCCCAATGATGATAGAACCAGCCGTAGTCTCCGGTTACTGCCACCACGTGGCCGGTTCCCTGATCCAGGGCGGTGGCCGGCCACGGCTCCCACAGGACAAACCCGTCGATGTCGCCGCGACTGAGCAGTGCGGGCATGTCCGTCGGGGTCGCCGAGATCATCTCGACCGAACCGGGGGCAACGGAGTTGGCAGCGAGGTACTTGTCCGTCGAAATCTGGCTGAGACCCGGGACGATGCCCATCTTCTTGATCGCAGCCGGTGAGTCGACACCGTTACGCAGCACGACCTTGATGTAGTCACCCGACGCCTCGTACGAGTACATCGCGCGCAACGACGGATTCTGACGCAACTGGGCGATCGTTGTCGTATCGGAGCTACCGGCGATCTGGACCTGCCCGGTCGAGAGTGCGTCGACGGCCTCGCCACCACGACCGAACTGGACGAGTTCGACGTCCAAACCGGCAGCGTCGAACATGCCTTCCTGATCCGCTACGAAGAACGGAGCGTAGGAAGCATCGATTCCGACTGCGATACGCAGTGGTCCACTTCCGGCAGAATCAGCTGTGCTTTGCGTCGCCGGGCGGCTGCATGCGCCGGTTGCAACGGTCAGCAGCAGCGCAGCCGAAACAAGAGCAGTCCTTCCAAACTTTGACAGCGAGGCCATCTACTCACACCTTTGTTTGTGATCTGTGCCGCAGTTGCGGGTCGTGGAGAGCAAACCTAGCTGTGTGTACCTACACCCGAGAACCAACCGGGTCCACCGTGCGGACCGGGGACAGGAACTTACCTCGGCGAAACACTGCACCTGGAGGAACGTGCGGACCGAAATACTTCGGTAACACGGCCCTCGATCACAATGTCCACCGAATTGTCTGCGAGCGCAGCGCACTGGCGACATTCTGCGCCGTCATCGAATAGATCGACGCACGCGCTCCGGCGCTGCCGCCGGCGACGTGCGGGCTCAGGAGGGTCGAATCGAATCCACGGAGCGGGCTCGAAATCGGTAGTGGTTCAACGTCGAACACATCGAGGGCAGCGCCGCCGACATGCCTGGAACGCAAGGCACGCGCCAATGCCGCGTCGTCGACGACAGCGCCGCGCGCCACATTGACCACGATCGCTCCGGTGGGCAACTGCGCAACTCGATGGGAATTGATCAGTCCCCGAGTTGATTCCGTAAGCGGGACGGCCAGCACCAGGACATCCGCGAGAGGCAGTAACTCGTCGAGTGACACAAACGTCGCAGCCACAGTGTCACGCGGTCTCGAACGCGCGGTGACGTAGACGTCGCAACCGAAGGCGGCAAACAATTCTGCACACCGGCGGCCGATCGAACCAACACCTACGACGCCGACCCGGCGCTGCGCCAGATCGCGGCAATCGCGCGTCAGGATGGATTCCTGTGGCCATCGACCATCGGTAACCTCGTTGTGCGCCCAGAACATGGAGCGGCACAACACACCTGCCGCGAGCACTGCCCACTCCGCAACCGAGTTCGCGTTTGCACCGGGAGTATTCGCCACCGGAACTCCGGCGGCGCGCCAGGCTTCGGCATCGATGAAATTGGTTCCGGCACCAGGCTGTTGGACGAGGAGCACATTCCGGCCGAGCTCTGCTTCCTCCTTGCCCAGTGGCAGATCACCACTCCAGTCCCCCACCACGACGTCGCATGTCGGCAACTCCGCACGGAGCGCCCCCGTGGTGCGCTCAGGTAATCGAACTACCTCCGCCTCACCCCTGACGGCGTCACGGATTGCGGTACCGAGTCCGTTGTCGGCGTCGGCCGTCAGCAGAAGTACTTTCTTCACGAGAACTCCTTCGCTGTAAGACGATGACTGTACCTTCGAAAACGCGGAAGCCGGCCTCCCAATCGAGAGACCGGCTCCATTACGCAGCAGCATATTTGGCAGGAACTTCTCAGATAGCTGCCTTCGCGCTGGCTGATGCCTTTGCCAAGAACTCGAGGCTCAGCGGGTTGTACTTCGCTGCCTGCTCGTGCTGCGGCCAGTGACCGCACTCCGAGTAGAGTTCGAGCTGAGCGCCCGGAATATCCTCGGCCATCTTCTTCGCTTCCGGAACATCACCGAACGGATTTTCCTGACCCCAGACCACAAGAGTCGGCGCCTTGATGAGTGCCATTCGATCCGGGCGCAGCAGGTTCCGCTGGCGAACCTCCATCTCCTGCAAGGAAAGGAGGTTGTGGATGTTGGCGACAAAGTCAGGCTGATGGTAGATCCGGTGACGAGCCTGAACCAATTCCTCGGTTGCATCGGCGGGATCATGCATGAGCAACTGCATACGTGCGCGGGTCAATTCGATGTCGTCACTCTGGACGGCCTTCGCGGTCGACGTCTTGATGCGCTCCATGACTACCGGGTTCGCGACTGTTCCGCCTGCTGCCAGCAACTGCAGCGACAGAACACGTTCGGGCTGCTCGCTGGCCAGGTAGGCAGCGACCCAACCACCGAGGCTTTCACCCACCAAGTGCACACGGTCCAGTCCGACCGCGTCGAGGTAGTTCACCAAATGCTCGACGTAGCGCGGAATCTCGTACGGGTAGTCAGGCTTGCCGGTGTAACCATGGCCGAGCATGTCGATCGCGTGAACCCGGTAAGACTCGGCGTGCGGTGCAATATTGCGTGCAAATGCCTCGAGGTGTCCGCTGGTGCCGTGCAGGAAGATCACGGCCTCGTCACCGGATCCTGCCTGCAGAGAGCGCGTGGGCACACCGCCGGCGTCGACGGTCGTCAACTCGAAATCGAGCCCGGCAAGTTCGTTCCAGATTGTCATCAGAGAAACTTCCTTTACTGAAGGTGCAGATTATGTTGTTGCGCTGTCTGTTCCAGCTGGATCGAGAATCGTGACACCCATACCGGTGAGCCACTCGGGAATCGCTTCGTAGGCAAGGCGTTCACCCGGAACGTAGTCGAGCATCGCGGCCATCATGAGCCAGGTCCGCAACTCCTGCGCACCGTTGCCCGCCTCGTCTTCGATCTGCTGCGTCGTGAACTCGGCAAGCTCACTTGCCTTGCCGCTGGCAAACAGATCAAGAATTCGGTCATCGAACTCCGGAGTGATCGCGGCATCGGCTGCGCGGATGATCTGGCGTCGCCGGACGTCGTAGTCGGACCAGTTCTCCCGGCCGTCCAGCCAGGCTTGAACCATGAAATCCTCGTCCTCACCGTGCGGATCCCGCCAGTCCGGCCAGGGCAGACGATGAGACAATCCACCGGACGCGATCACCACGACCCGGGTATCCGCCGGATACGACGCAACGGCATCCCGCAGGGCCTTCGCCACTTCCTCACATCGCTTGAACGTCGGGAGGGGCGGCGCGAATACGTTGACCACCAACGGAACTATCGGAACATCGATTCCGTCGAGAAGGTACTGAATCGCGTGAGACTGACCATGATCGATCTGCAATCGCGCCGAGTAGGCAAGATCGAACCGGCCACCTTCGATCAGCTCGTTTGCAAGGTGCCTGGCGAACTCCACGTCGACCCGTTGCGGCCCCTTGGGTGTTCCTGACTCGCCACTGGAAATGCACTCTCCGACGCCGAGAGTGAACGCCGGAATCAGATCCAGCCAGAAACCGCGAAAGTGGTTGGAGCCGAGAATCAAGACAACATCGGGTTTCGACGCCGCGATCTTCTCCCGGCTCAGATACAGCGCGTCCCGGAAGCGTTCGGCCTCCGCCTTGTGCGTCGTCTCTTCCCAATGGGTGTTCATCAAGGTGCTGTGGGAGGCACCGATACCCAGAACTATCTTCGCCATCAGTCGATTCCTACTTCCTCGAGCGAGCGGGTGACGGTGTCGAGGGCCACTCGGATCAGATACTTCGTAAATCTCTCCGCCGCAGCCAGGTCCACAGTGTTCATCCCCATCGCGAAGTCCACCTCGAACGGTGCGTCGACCACCTTGGGCATACCCACCCGAATCGTCGGGATGCCGCGGCTGCGCAGGATGTTTGCGTCGGTGGCTCCACTCGCGTCGAAGAAGTCCTGATGCGGCTCTCCTTCGGCAGCTTCCCACGCGTGGACTGCGGCGCGGCGCAACCACATTCGAGGGTCGGAACCCTCACCGGGGATGGCAAGAACCTGTTCGACGTCGATCTGCAGATCCAGCGATTGTGCGATCTCCGCAACGACGGCTTTGAGTTCGCGCTTGGCCGCGGTGGGCGTCGTCCGCGGGCTGAGCCGTAGATCAACGGTAAGGCGCACCTGCTCGGGGGTGAACGACGCTGTTCGCTCCCACCCGCCGCGGATGTTGGCAACGATCCCCTGAGGCGCAACCAAACCGTCCTGATGCGCCGCCGAGTACTTCGGGAACCATTCCTCCAACTTGGCGACCACCTCGCCGGCTGCGGTAATCGCGTTGCGGTACGGCAACCGGTGGCGCGAGCCGACGTAGGTGTGCAGACCGTGCACCGTGATCTCGAACCAGGCCAGTCCCACTTCTTCCCAGGAAACCGTCCAGCCGGGCTTGGCGATCAACGCGCAGTCCGCCCACACTCCCTGTTCCAGGAGGAACGAGCAGCCGACGCCCTGGCCGGTGTTGCGTCGGGGGTTTCCGACACCGGGGCGGGCATTGGTCGGCATACCACCGGCGCCGAATCCGAGCACCAGGTCACCGCGGAGCGGAATACCGGCTGCGGCAATTGCTTCGGCCGCCGCGACAATGCAGACGGCGTGGCCTTTGGGGTTCGACGCACCCAATCCGATCACGTAGTTCTCGTCGAACTGGGCGTGCGGCGTCAGATCCGCTCGCAGCTCATTTCCCACCCACGGCAGGTCTTCCGCCGGATCGCCGGTCGTGACGGTGTCGATCGGCGCATACAGCAACAGGTCCGGTCCGGACCCGTCACCGCGGAGCCTTCCCCACGAGTTCGCCTGCCGATCATCGAGATCCATTGTGTGGGCCTCGATGCCCGACGCTGCCAGGACCGCCGTGATGTGGCGGGCCAGCGGTGCTTCGTCACCCGTCGGACTGGGAATGTTGACCACCGAAGTGGCGAGATCCCGCAATCGCGCACGATCGACATGGGCGTAGGCTCGCTCGACCCATTCCCGGCGCTCGTCGCCTAGGCCTGCGAGAGCATCGGCCCTCGCAGTGGTCATGGATTGACCTGATGTACCTGAGTATTGCTGCGCTCGCCGGCCAGCTGCCACAGCTTGGGAACTGCCACTGCAACAGCGGCACCGATAGCGACAGCCGTCAGAATCTTGAACATGTATCTCTCCTATTCGCTGGTGCCGGTGGGAATCTGAGCGTCGGCGACAGGGGCCGAGCGGGGCGTTGGCGTCCGGCGCTCTCGGGTGGGCCTGACCGGCGCCTTGGGGGTGTGCTTGGCCGCGTCGGCGATCTTCTCGGCGTACTCTTCCTCTGCCAGATTTCGCCACGTCGTCAGCGACACGTCCGGTCGGTACAGCTTCTCCGGCGGTGCGTCGGTGACCTCGACCATCCACGCATCCTGACCCGAGAACTGACCGTGGAACAGCCAGCGGATCGCGCCGAGGTACTTGGCGTAGAAGCCCAATTTTGCTGCGCCGGAGACGAAGTTGACCATGAGGCCGACGTACTTGTGGTTGTCTTCGTCCACCGGGACGTAGAACTCGTAGTGAATGAACTTGGGGTACGCGATGCGCAGGACACCCGGCATGGACAGTGAAGCAAAACCGGGGAAATTCTGAGCTGCGATCACAGGATTGACGTCCAGACCGGCGCCGACGTTTCCGATCTGCGAAATCTGGGTCTCGTCCGGCTTCTTCTTCCACCACCGCTTGTTCGTCCAGGTTCCCACGCCCGGGAATTCCGCCTCCCAGTACACCGCTTCCTGCACGCGGTAGATCCAGCGTCCCTCCGGAACGATGCTCGTGATGTTCCACGTCGGCATCGGCTTGAACAGACGCCACAATGCGGTGCGGTGCAGGTACTTCGCATGTCCCTCGTCGAAACCGTTCTCACATGCGAAGCGCCAGTTGCCTTCTCGGGGCTGAATCCGACCACCGACGATACCCTTGTTCTCCACCAGCTCACGCGGCAACTGGTCGTCGATGGACGGCGCCGGCTCGTTGGCGATCGGGATGTACACCCACACCAGACCGAGTCGCTCCTCGATCGCATAGGTCTGGACGTTCAGCTTGCCGCAGATCTTGGAATCCGGACCGTCGGTGATGACCGCGGCCAGCTTGCCGTCAGTGAGCCGGTACGTCCAGCCGTGGTACGGGCAGCTGACAGTTCCCGGGAACTGCTGATCGCCCTCGGACAACGGAACGCCGCGGTGCGGGCACCGATCGTGCAGGGCATATGCCTTGCCTGCGTCGCGGATGATCGCCAGCTTTTCACCACAGATGGTGAAGCTCTTGGGGTCTTTGGTGATGTGGTTCGACCACGTGACCGGGTACCAGTAACCGCGGTATCCGCTGCCGGCTGCGTTGTAACCCGGCCATGCCGTCCAATCCTGCCGACCGGCCGCTCGTGGCCGCTCGGGCAGCGCGAACGTGGCTTCCGACGCCTCGACACCAGTCATGTGAAGTCCTCTCGACACTGAACGTTTGAATGAAACAGATCTTGGGTGAGATTGCGATCTACGCCAATGGATTCGGTTCGCTCAGCAGACCCGGACCACCACAGCGGTTCCGACGGCACACAGCACGCCATTGTCCGAATGCTCCCGCAATGCCAAAGTTAGTTGGTCACTGTCGATTTGGGACACTTCACCCGACACCTCGAGTGTGGTTCCGACGGGCGCGGGCGCACGATTCTGCCAGGAGACGGACACAACTCCTTCGTATCCACCGGCAAAGTGTGACGCGGCACGAAAGAACAGCGTGCCCTGCAACTGGGCCATGACCACCGGTGCGGACAACCCCTCCGTCTGCGCATAGGAGGCGTCGTAGTGAATACGGTGCGAATTGTGCGTCGACGCCCCGAATCGAAGGATCCGAACCGGATCGCAGACCAAGGTCACCGATTCGATCGGCGTGCCCACGACTACTGTTTCGGTCATCGGACGATGAACTTCTCGACGACCTCGGCAAATGCGCCGGACTGCGCACCCCGGTAAGTCTTGGTGACCGAGAGCAGCAGAAACTCGTCCGGAGCCCGGCCCTTGGTCGTCACGGTATCGAGTACTCGCCCTACGACGACAGCCTCACCCAGCGGGGCCGGTCGCAAGAAAGTCACACTCTGCCCGCCGGCCATCAAGCGCACGTCGATACCGTCTGTGCCCGGCACTTCGTCACGGAACATGCCGTCTGCTCGGTACTCTCGATCGGAGCCACCTTGCGGTCCTCGCAAAAGCGAAGGCAGATACATCGGATGGACGGCAAATGCCGGGTGCTCCGGGTCGAGAAACCGGGGGTCCGTCTCGGCGGTGGCAACCGCAAACGCAACCGACTCCGCCGGACGCACCGTTCCCAACTCTCGCGTTTCCCCCGTACCGATCATCGCCTCCGCGCGATCACGCGCGTGCTCGAGTTCTGTTCTCATGCCAGCACGCTAGGCATTCGGAAGTCTCACAGCCACGAACCGGGTTCGCCTGCCGGACCGCGATACTTCCCATACCGCTCACCTCGAGGTCAGGTATAGCCATGGCTGATCAACCGAAGAGCTTGTACGCCAAAGCAGATGGCGTCACATTCCATTACTACGACCTCGGCGAGGGCGACCCCACGATTTTCCTGCACGGAGGCGGCCCCGGCTGCACTGCGTGGTCCGACTTCGGGCCGGTGGCACCGCTCTTCGCCTCGGATCGACGAGCGATTCTCGTTGATCTGCTGCAATACGGTCGGTCCGACAAGTGCACCATCGCCGGCCCAATGTGGGACTTCCACGCCGCCAAGGTGGTTGCCCTGCTCGACGAACTCGGAATCGAACGCGCAGACTTCGTCTGCAACTCGTGGGGCGGCACCATAGCGCTCAATCTTGCGGCAAAGTACCCGGAACGCGTTCGCTCCCTGGTGATCACGGGCAGCATGCCCGTCTTCTACGGTCCACTCGCGCCGCTCCCCGAGGATGGCCGTCGTGGCCGCAACGCCCGCGACGTCTACTACGGCGGCACCGGCCCCACCCTCGAAAAACTCCGCACCTTGATCACCAGTCTCGAATGGTTCGACGGATCGAAGTTGCCCGCCGAAACCCTCCAGATGCGATACGAGCAAAGTCTCGACCCCGAAGAAATGGCCCTGGCTGCCTCGGCGGACTCACCTCGTGGCGATTGGCAGGATCTCACAGCTGAACTCGGCCAGATCCAGGCGCCGACGCTCTTCGCCTGGGGCATGCACGACGCATTCCTCACCCCGGACTACCCGCTCATGCTTGCGCGGATGATTCCCCATGGCCATCTCTACATCATGGACAAGGCGTCGCATCATCTTCAGGAAGAACGACCATACGACTACTACAGTGTAGTTTCGGGTTTCCTTGACCAACAGCACAACTGAACGAACGGTGATCGCCCCGACGGGCGGTGCACGGATCCGATTGGTACTGCTTCTCGGAATTCTCACCGCCCTCGGGCCGTTCACCGTCGACATGTATCTTCCTGCGCTGCCACAGATCACGCAGGAATTCGGCACGTCGGACACGATGGTTCAGCTGACCCTGACGGGCACACTGCTGGGTCTGGCTTTCGGCCAGTTGCTCATCGGCCCACTGTCCGACATCTACGGACGTCGACGTCCCCTGCTCGTGGGCACAGTAATTCACGTCGGCGCGTCGTTGGCCTGCTTCTTTGCTCCGTCCATCGAAGTCCTCACTGCGCTGCGAACCCTTCAAGGTTTCGGCGCCGCCGCGACAGGCGTGATCGCGATGGCAATCGTTCGTGATCTATTCACCGGACACGATGCGGCAGTTGTACTTTCGCGGCTGATGTTGGTCATGGGCGTAGCGCCCATCCTGGCCCCCTCCATCGGCGGGGCACTGATGTCCGTAACACATTGGCGCGGAGTCTTTCTCGCTCTCTTCATCCTGGGCATCGCGATGATCGCACTCGCGGCAGTATCGCTGCCGGAAACACTTCCACCCGAGAATCGGTCGGGCAAGGGCATCGGCGCCATCGCGCGAAACTACATTGCGCTCGGCAAGGATGCCCACTTCATGGTGTTGGTGCTCGTGTGCGGTCTCGGCCGCGGCGTTTTGTGGTCGTACATCGCCGCGTCGTCCTACGTGATGCAGGAACAGTTCGGACTGAGCGCCACCGCATACGGATTTGCCTTTGCCGGCGGCGCCGTCGTTCTGATCGGTTCGTCCCAGCTCAACGTCGTGCTTCTCGGCCGGTGGTCGCCGAATTCCATCACGATCTGGGCAATGTGGGGCAGTAGTGCCGTCGGCGCTGCATTTGTTGTTGTTGCCGCCACCGACTCGTGGGGATTCGTCGGGTTTGCCGTCCCCATCCTGCTGATGCTCTGCGCAACGGGTTTTGTCATGCCCAACGCACCGGCGGTTGCACTGTCCCGTCACGGAGAAGCCGCAGGCTCAGCAGCCGCGCTGATCGGATTTGCGCAGTTCGGCGCTGCCGCTGTGGTTGCGCCCATCGTCGGCCTTCTCGGCAACACCAGTCTTGCCGTGGCCATCTCCATGACCGGGGCTTCGGTTCTCGGCGTGATCGCGCTGCTCTGCGTGCGTCGATAAAACGGTTATGCCGAGCGTTCGAGAACCGATACCTTCCGGCTGATCCCTTCGGCCGCCGCGCGCAACGGTTCGGCAAAACGCTCGGTGTCCATTCGATACCGCGGACTCGACACACCGATCGCGGCAACTGCTTCACCAAGTCCACCGAAGATCGGGGCAGCGATACTCGATGTTCCCAGGCGAACCTCTTCGGTCTCGACCGCCAACTGCTGCGAACGAACAGCGTCGAGTTGCCTACGTAACCCGTCTTCCGAGTTCACCGTCCGATCGGTGAACTCGACAAATCCGTTGCCTGTCACCGCTCGAAAAACGGAATCCGGTGAGTACGCGAGTATCGCTTTGCCGGTTGCCGTGGCATACATCGGCAGCCGGCCAGCCACCCGCGACGGCAGGTCCACCCCGTGATGACCGGAGATCTTGTCGATGTACAGAACATCGAGGCCGTCGCGAATCGCGAGGTGAACCGTCTCCCGGGTCGCCGCGTGAAGATCCTGCACATACGTCAAGGACACCTCGCGCAGAATACGTTGACGAGGAACCAACTGCCCCAGTTCGAAGAGCCGTAACCCCAACCTGTACTTGGTTCCGACCCGTTCCAGTAGACCAAGAGACACCAGTTCACCGGCTATTCGATGCACCGTCGCCTTCGCAACACCACTCCGATTCGCAAGTTCGGTCAGCGACAGCGCACCCGAATCCGCATCGAAGGAATCGAGTATCAGGCGCGCTTTCCCCAGCAACGAATGCATCGCCGAGCGCCTCCAGTACACAGAATGTGGTCCACCCAGCGGACCAAGTCTGCTCCAGTCTACTGAGGCATCAGATCTCCGCGCCCACGAATTGGCTGTTGTACAGACGGAAGTACGCGCCGCGGGATTCGAGCAGAGCCTCATGGCTCCCCTGCTCCACGATCCGGCCTTCCTCCATCACCACGATCAGGTTCGCATCACGAATTGTCGAAAGACGGTGCGCGATGACAAAGCTGGTGCGGTCGTTGCGCAGAACCGCGGTGGCGCTCTGGACCAGCAGTTCGGTGCGCGTGTCCACCGAACTGGTCGCCTCGTCGAGGATCAGGATGGACGGCTGCGAGATGAAGGCGCGGGCGATGGTGATGAGCTGCTTCTCGCCCGCACTGACGTTGCTGCCTTCCTCGTCGATGACCGTGTCGTAACCCTCAGGCAGAGAGTGCACGAACTTGTCGACGTAGCTCATCTCGGCCGCACGACGAATCTCCTCGTCGGTGGCACCAGGCTTGCCGTAGGCGATGTTCTCGCGGATGGTTCCACCGAACAGCCATGCGTCCTGCAGAACCATGCCGATCCGTGAGCGCAGATCGTCTCGCGTCATGTCGGCGATGTCGATGCCGTCCAAAGTGATTCGGCCCGAATTGAGTTCGTAGAACCGCAGGATGAGGTTGACGAGGGTGGTCTTGCCTGCGCCGGTGGGTCCGACGATCGCAACCATCTGGCCCGGCTCGGCAGTCAGGGACAGGTCCTCGATCAGCGGCTGTTCCGGCTTGTAACTGAAGGTGACGTTCTCGAACTTGACGCGACCCTTGTCGACCGTGGGCGACTTCGCGCTCTTCGGGTCCTCCGACTGCTCGTCTTGGTCGAGCAGCGCGAAGACCCGCTCGGCCGAAGCGACGCCGGACTGCAGCAGATTGGTCATCGACGCTATCTGCGTGAGCGGCTGGGTGAACTGCCGCGAGTACTGGATGAACGCTTGCACATCGCCGAGCGTCATCGTTCCGGATGCGACGCGCATGCCACCCACCACTGCGATGGCGACGTAGTTGAGGTTGCCCAGGAACATCACGGCCGGCATGACCAGACCGGAAATGAACTGCGCCTTGAAGCTGGACTCGTACAGATCCTCGTTCTGCTTGCGGAAGCGCTCCTCGACCTCCTGCTGGCGGCCGAACACCTTGACCAACTCGTGGCCGCTGAACGCTTCCTCGACCTGTGCGTTGATTCCGCCGGTGCTCTTCCACTGCGCCACGAAGTGCTTCTGTGAACGCTTCGCGATGAACGCTGTGACCATGATCGACAGCGGAACAGTTGCCACCGCGATCAAGGCGAGCAACGGTGAGATCCACAGCATCATCACCAGAATGCCCAGGACGGTCATCACCGACATGACCAACTGGCTGAGCGTCTGCTGCAAGCTCTGCGCGACGTTGTCGATGTCATTGGTCACACGCGAGAGAACATCACCGCGGGCATGGGTATCGAAGTACCGCAAGGGAAGTCGGTGAATCTTCTGCTCGACATCCTCACGCAACCGGCGAACGGTCCGCTGCACCACGATGTTGAGCAGATACGCCTGCAACCAACTGAACAGCGACGCACAGACGAACAGCAGCAGCACGATCATCAAGACCTTGCCGACGGCGTCGAAATCGATTCCGGTTCCGGGCACAACGGCCATGCCGGACACCATGTCCGCGAGCTGACCTTGCCCCGAGGCACGCAATCCCTCGACAGCCTGTTCCTTTGTAGTGCCCGGCTGGAGTTGCTTGCTGACGATGCCGTCGAAGATCAGGTTGGTGGCGTTTCCCAGGATCTTCGGCGCGATCGAGGAAAGTACGACGCTTGCCGTCACCAAAGCGAAGATCAGGACGACGATCGGCTTGTCGGGGCTCAAGCGACCGAGGAGACGTTTGAGCGAAGGGCCGAAGTTCATGGCCTTCTTTGTGGGATCGCCGCCGCCGGGCGGGCCGATGGGAGGCGAGGAAGTCGGTCGATTGCTCATGATGCGTCCTGTACGGCTAGCTGAGAGGCGACGATTTCGCCGTAGGTGGGACAACTGACCACGAGTTCGTCGTGCGTGCCGATCCCCACGATGGCGCCGTCGTCGAGCACGATGATCTGATCGGCTTCCACGATGGTGGAAATACGCTGCGCGACAACGACGATGCAGGCGTCTTGCGTGACCGGCCGGAGCGCCGCACGCAGCCTCGCATCAGTAGTGAGGTCGAGTGCCGAGAAGGAATCGTCGAACAGATAGATCTGTGGCTTACGCACCAACGCTCTGGCGATGGCGAGTCTCTGACGCTGGCCGCCCGATACCGTCGTACCGCCTTGTGCCACCGGTGTGTCCAGGCCTTCGGGCATGGCGCGAACGAAGTCGGCAGCTTGGGCGATCTCGAGGCACTCCCACAGCCATTCGTCGGTAGCTTCGGGGTTTCCGTAGCGGAGATTGGTGGCGACGGTACCCGAGAACAGATACGGCTTCTGCGGGACCAGACCGATCACCGAGCAGAGCAACTCCGTGTCGATGTCGCGGACGTCGACTCCTCCCACCGATACCGATCCGGAAGTAGAGTCGATCAATCGCGGAATCAGGTTGAGCAGAGTGGTCTTTCCCGATCCGGTGCCGCCGATGATCGCCGTCGTCTTGCCGGGTTCGGCACGGAACGTGATGTCGCGCAATACAGGTTCCTCGGCTCCGGGGAACTGGAACTGAGCGCCACGAAGTTCGACGACTCCCGGGTCTTTCAGTTCTCGGACCGGATTCTCGGGCGGAATCACCGACGAATCCGTGTCGAGCACCTCGGAGATACGTTCGGCGCACACCGACGCACGCGGCAGCATCACCGCCATGAAGGTGGCCATCATGACGGCCATCAGGATCTGCATGATGTAGCTGAGCATCGCGGTGAGCGAGCCGATCTGCATCGAGCCCTCGTTGATCTGATGGCCACCGAACCAGATGACCGCGACGCTGGTGACATTGCTGATCAGCATCACGAGCGGGAACATCAGTGCCATGAGGCGGCCGACGCCGAGTGCAGTCTCCGCCAGCTCACGGTTGGCATCGCCGAAACGCTCTACCTCGTACGGTTCCCGTACAAACGCTCGGACGACACGGATGCCCGTGATCTGTTCGCGAAGAACACGGTTGACGGCGTCGAGGCGGCCCTGCATGACCCTGAATCCGGGGACCATCCGGGCAATCAGGAAACCCATCGAGACTACGAGAAGCGGGACGCTGATCCCCAGGATCCAGGACAGATTCAGGTCCTGACGCAGAGCCATGATGATGCCGCCGACGCACATGATCGGCGCCATGACGAGGATGGTGCAACTCATCACGACCATCATCTGCACTTGCTGGACGTCGTTGGTGTTGCGGGTGATCAGCGAAGGCGCACCGAAGTGCCCGACCTCTCGGGCCGAAAACGTCCCGACCTGATGCAGCACCGAAGCCCGGAGATCGCGTCCGACGCCCATGGCGACTCGCGCACCGAAGAAGACGGCACCCACCGAGCACAGGATCTGCGTGAGCGTGACCATCAGCATCATCCCGCCGGTGGAGAGGATGTAGCCGGTGTCGCCTTTCGTCACGCCGTTGTCGATGATGTCGGCGTTGAGACTCGGAAGGTAAAGGGCCGCCATAGTCGAAATAAACTGCAGGACGACAACGCCCGTGAGTTCACCCCGGTACGGCGTCAGATAAGTGCGCAGCAGCCTGATCAGCATAGTGAGCGAAGGTTACCAATCCTGGCCGACATGTGCCGCTGGATATTTCGATACACAAAAACTGCTGTGCGCCTTTATTAACCGCGGGGGGTTAATAAAGGCGCACAGCAGAGATCAAGCAGATGCGGACTGAAGCTCCGCTTCCTTTTCTTCACGGAGGGCCTTGCTGAGCTTCTCACCCTCGATGTCGACGTTCGGCAGAATCTTGTCCAGCCACTTCGGCAACCACCACGCCTTGTCGCCGAGCAGTGCCATGACGGACGGGATGATCACCATGCGCACGATGAAGGCGTCGAAGAACACCGCCGCGGCAAGCGCGAAGCCGATCGACTTGATGAACGAGTTCGGTTCCGCGATGAAGGCACCGAACACGGAGATCATGATGACCGCGGCCGCACTGACGACCCGGGCGCCATGGTTGAAGCCGATGGTCACGGCCTCCTTCGCGCTCGCGCCGTGGACGTACTCCTCACGCATACGCGTCACGAGGAACACCTGGTAGTCCATCGCGAGTCCGAACACCACACCGATCAGGAAGATCGGCATGAAACTCACGAGTGGTTGCGGGTTCGAGATGATGCCCAACCAACCGTGCTGGAAGATCGCCACCGTCGCACCGAAGGTCGCGAGCACGCTGAGCAGGAAGCCGAGCGTCGCCGTCAGCGGAACCAGGATCGAACGGAACACCAAGAGCAACAAGATGAATGCAAGGCCGACGACGACGGCCAGGTAGGGCACCAATGCATCCTTCAGCGTGTCCGAAACGTCGCCTTCGAGTGCGGTCTGACCGGTGATGCCGTAGCTGACGCCGATCGAATCGTTGAGTCCGCCTTCGGCTCCACGAAGGCTGGACACCAGATCCATCGTGGCGGGGTCGGTCGGACCACTCTTCGGAGTGATCAGTACCTGCGCGGTGTCGCCGGCCTCGTTGACCCCGACGACCTGTGCGTTCTGGACGTCATCGAAGCCCGAGATGGTCGAGACGACCTCCGCAAAGGCCTCCCCGGCGGGAACGCTGGCCCCCTTCGCGTCGACAACGGCGATAAGCGGTCCGTTGCGACCGTCACCGAAGCCCTCGTCGATCAGGTCGTATGCCTGACGCGCACTGGTCGCCGGGTCACCGGTGGCCTCCGACGGCAGTGCCAGGCTCAATCCCGTTGCGGGCAGAGCCAATGCGCCCAGAAGCACTACTCCACCGATCAGCGGCACGAGCGGACGACGGACGACGGCACTGATGAAGCGCAGAGCCAACTTCGGCTTGCCCGAATCTTCGTCTTCGGACTCCTCAGCGCGCTTGCTGAGGAAGGGAATCTTGCCGGCAAAAGCCTTGCGTCCGAACATACCCAGGATCGCAGGCAGCAAGGTCAAGGCGATCAGAACCGCGATCAGCACGGTAAAGGCCGCTGCCGCACCCATATCGGAGAGGAACGGGATGCCGACGACGCGCAATGCAACCAGCGCGATGATGACCGTCAAACCAGCGAATACCACTGCGGAACCGGCGGTTCCGACGGCGCGACCTGCTGCTTCGGCACGGTTGTCGGTAAGGGTGAGCTCATGCCTGAACCTGGACATGATGAACAGCGAGTAGTCGATCGCCACGGCCAGACCGATCATGATCGCCAACGTCGGAGTCATCGAACTGAGATCCATGAATCCGGTGGCAACCGTGATTCCGAGGCTGCCGATAGCGATACCGATGATCGCGGTGAGGAGCGGAAGCCCCGCGGCCACAAGCGAACCGAACGTGATGGCCAGAACGACTGCGGCAACGGCGATACCGATCAGCTCGGTGACACCACCGGGCATCTCCGCTTCCTGAGCAGCAGAACCACTGACCTGGACGTTGAGTCCCTCGGCCCGACCGACATCGGCTGCGGAGTTGATCGAATCACGCAATGCCTGATCGAGATCGGCGAAGTCACCGCTGAACGGAACCTCGACGTACCCGACTGTGTCGTCGGCACTGAGCGGCGACAACGCACGCGCGTCGTCCACGGCCTGTGTCTCGGAAGTTCCAGCCGCAGCAGCCTTTTCCTTGAACATCGCAACCATGGAGTCGTTGCCGGTAACCGGATTGACCAACGCCTTCGCGGCCTGTTCCGGAGTGGCAGTCGCCGGGTCCACCTTGGCAGAGTCGGCGACCTTGTCGATGCCACGAATACTCGCGAGCATGTCGTCCATGGCCTTGACGTTCGCCGGATCGGCCAGCGTCGTGCCTGCCGGAGCTTGCACTACGTATCGTGCGCTCAGCGAATCCATAGGATTGGGCGCGTCGGGAAAACGCTCCGCCATCAGGTCTTGTGCCTGCTGCGCCGGGGTTCCCGGAATGGAGAACGAATCCTTGGTGGGGCCGGACAGAGTCGCTGCCCCGACGCCCATCAGGACCAGGATTATCAGCCAAACGCTGAGGACCGCGCCTTTTCGCCGGTAGGCGAACTTGCCGATCCGATAAAGATAGGTGGCCACGACGGGCTCCTTGCTGTTTCGGTGCGTGTACGTGGACAGGTATTACGTGTGGGGCTCAGAGACGAGACATCTCAGGGACGCGACATCTCAGGGGTAGGCGGCGGCGCGGGCAGCCCGGCACGAATCTGCCGAAAAGCGTCGTGAACCAACTCTTCCGGACTGGAAGCCTCCGACTTTCCGCCAGTCCAGACGTCGATCACCGATTTCGCGGCTCCGCCCACCGCTCCCAGGAGGAGCGTCGGGTACAGGTCCTTCTCGGCGTCGGTACCGGTGCGTTCCGCCAATGCCTGAACGACTGCACGGTTGATCCGCTGATGCATGTCTGCGGCATCCCGGTAGAGCGCGGGACTCGAATCCGACAGCAGCCAGATACTTGCCTTCTCACTCCCACTCGGACCTGAGTCGTTCACGATTTCGACCACAAGTTCTTCGAGGACGTCGAGAATTGGTTCGTCCGCGGGCCGTGACGCAAGCGCCTCGATCCACAAAGTCACCGATTCCTCGAAACTGGCGAGCACTGCCTCCTCCTTGCTGGAGAAGTAGTTGTGGAACGTCCTCGTCGACACTCCGGCCTCGGAGGCGATTGCGTCAGCGGTGACGCATTCGATCCCCAGCGCACGAGCGAGCCGTGCTGCCGCGCCGCTGAGTGCGGCACGGGTTGCTGCCTTCTTGCGGTCACGAAGGCCTTGTTCGATGATCACCCCAACACGGTACCGAACTTGCAGAGCTCTGCAACTTTGCAGAGGTCTGCAATATTGTGCGATCGAACACACGGCACGGAAACTCGAGGCGTACCTCACACTCACGCACGGCAAATGCCTGAACAGCGCGACAGAGAGAGTTGCGAGCAACTCCGCCGCCTGACGCCGCCTGCCAAGTTGACGCGTGAATCAACATGGCCTGACATACTTTGCGGTGAATTAACCGTAATTTGCTCGGCGAAGGAATCTGATGGACCCGCTCCTGCACACCTGGCCGGTTTCGTCCACGGTGATGCTGTGGGGATCGAAGTCCGGACGAGGCTCCGTACTACGTCTCGTCCGTCTCACCATCGGGTTCTGCTCACTCAATTTCTCGATCGTGGCGTTCCTGTTTCTCCTCAGCGGAGAGGGCCCGGACGGACCGTTTGCGCGCAGTTGGCTCGTCGGCATTGCGGCCGTCAACCTGATCCCTACGATTCTCTGGTTTGTCGGCCGAATCAGAGGTTCACGCATGCTCAAGCTCTACGGACTGTGGGCGGATCTCGGAACTGCCTCGGTTCTCATCACCTTCACCAGCCATAACGCCGCCCTCTTCGGCGCGGCACTCTTTGTCGCCACCGGCGCCTACTTCACCTATTTTCTCGATTACCGCTGGTTGGCCTTCCATCTCGCCTTTGCCACGACATTTGTCATCGCCCTGACGGTGCTGGGCCTGACGAACGGCGACTACTCGACAACCAGCGTGATCGCACGCACGGACGTCGTCCTGTGTGCCGTGATCTTCATTCCGGCCACGATTCAGTTCACCTGGCGGCAATTACTCGCGCGCGCAACGGGATCCAAAGTGGATGCACTTACCGGCCTGTTGAACCGACGAGGACTGTGGGACATGTCGGAGCGCATCTGGTCGGTCGCGTCGGCAAATCGTGCCGACATTGCTGTTGCCGTCGTCGACATCGACAAGTTCAAGGCGGTGAACGACACGTTCGGCCACGAAGTCGGTGACGCCGTCATCATCCGGACCGGAACGCGCCTGCAGGCGCATGTGAACGGTTTCGGTTACGCCGCGCGCACCGGCGGCGAGGAGTTCACCGTTGTGATGATCGGTACTCCGTACGGACTTCGCAAACGAATCGCGACGCTCCCCAAAGCCGTGGTGAACGCCTCCGACGACCCCCTGGCCACGGTCAGCGTCGGCGCAGCGACGCTACCTTTCATCCCACATCAGGAAGAGTTCGATTACAACGAGTTCTCCCGAGCAATCGTTGCGGCCGATCATCTGATGTACGACGCAAAATCCGCGGGAGGCAACACCGCGAACACTGCTCCTATGGCAGTTCCGCGTCGACGGGCACACTGAAACCGGGCTGTATCAGCGCCGATTCCACGCCTCGGGATCTGCCGTCAGTTCGTGAATGAACTCGGGCAACTCTCCACCTGCAACATCGGTGAGTGTGACATTTTCGAGCACAGCACGGAGGTTGACTCGCACTGCAATCCACACCTCCTTGAGGGGCGTTGCCGGTCCCCCGTAGTCGACGTCTTCCGGTCGCTGACCCCGAATCGAAGCCAGCGGTCCCTCGACAGCTCGTATGACGTCGGCAATCGTGATCTCGTCCGCGGACCGAGCGAGCCAGTATCCCCCGTCCGGGCCTCGACGGCTGTTGACCAAGCCGCCGCGCCGCAGGTCCGAGAGCACCGCTTCCAGGAACTTGTGGGGTATTACCTGGGATTTGGCGAGAAACTCGGCCTTGGCCGGGTCAGGACCAACTGCCGCGAGCTCGACCAGAGTCCGCACGGCGTAGTCCACCTTCGCGGTGATATGCACCGGCAATTCCTACCATCGTTCTATGAATAGTCGCAACAAACCTGCGAGTTCTTCGCCGCAAAGGGTTCCCTGACGTTACATTTTAATGCATGATGTAACGATCGGAGCTAAAGAACAGGACAAATCACGTGTGGGAAACCCTTCTCGAATCATGGAAGTCACTGCTCGAACCGCTCCATGATCCCGTTACGCTCGCAATCCCCGCGTTTGTCATCTTCCTCGCAATCGAATGGTTCGCGGCCCGTGCGCTCGAAGATCATCCCGACGACGCCGACGGACGCGCACGGCCGGCACAGGGCGGCTACCGAAGCGCCGACGCCAGAACCAGCGTTCTACTCGGACTCGTGTCGATCGCAACGAGCACCTTCTGGAAAGTGCTGGCGCTGATCGGCTATTCCGCAATCTGGGTGTATCTCGCTCCGTGGCACCTCTCGCCGACTGCCTGGTACACCTGGGTGATCCTGCTGCTCGGAATCGACGTCCTCTATTACGCGTATCACCGCATCGCACACCGAGTTCGAGTCATCTGGGCCACACACCAGGCTCACCATTCGAGCGAGTACTTCAATTTCAGCACCGCACTGCGGCAGAAGTGGAACAACAGCGGTGAGATCATCATGTGGCTGCCGTTGCCGTTCCTCGGGATCCCGCCGTGGATGGTGTTCGTCGGCTTCTCCGTCAGCCTCGTCTACCAGTTCTTCGTCCACACCGAACGTGTCGGAAAACTCTGGCGGCCCATCGAATTCATCTTCAACACGCCGTCACACCATCGCGTCCACCACGGCTCCGACGCCGAGTACCTCGACCGCAACTACGCCGGAATCCTCATCATCTGGGACCGGATGTTCGGAACCTTCGCAGCCGAAACCCACCGCCCCACCTACGGACTCACGACGCCGGTCGGAACGTACAACATCTGGAAGCTCCAAACGCGCGAATATGCTGCCATTGCTCGCGATTGGAAGGCGTCGACATCGTGGCGGCAGCGAGCCGGCTACGTGTTCGGCCCGCCCGGCTGGGCGCCGAAAGCCGAGGTCACTTCAGCAGAATCCACAGCCCCGTCGCACTGAGCAGGAGCAGAGCGACCGCGAGAGTTGCTCCCATACCCAAAGCGGGCGTTGCCTTTTCGGCCGAAAACTGGGCCAACCGCCTGGGCCGCGACCGACGTTCGTAGACCGTCACCGCGACGACGAGCACGGCAGCGACGGACGGGCCGATCAGGGCCACCGACCCGAACTGCGGCAACCATCTCAGACAGGCGGCAGACAAGCCGAGGATCGACAGACTCGTACGCACGAACGAGAGCGATGTGCGCTCGGACTGCAAGCCCTTGTCCGGAGGCTTGACACCTTCCGACGGTTCCAGCGCGGTCAATCAGTTCACGACCTCGACCACCAGGACGGTCGCGCAGATCACCAGCACGATGCCGACGACCGGCGCCATGAGCGGCACCGGCAACGAGCGCTCAGTTCGCAGTGCACGCTCGGCGCTGATCCAGTGGACAAAGGAAGTGATGGCGATCAGAGCACCGCCGACGAGCAACAACGCGGCCAAGCCGGAACGAACCGTCGGGTTGAGAATGTCGCCGCCGAACGCTTCGAGTCCGACGCCCGACGCGACGAAGGCCGTTGCAGTGCGGATCCAAGCCAGATATGTCCGCTCATTGGCGAGCGTGAACCGTGGATCGGGGTCTTCGCCCGTTCGGAACGGTCTCCACCGGGGCATCACCTGTTCATTCCGTCCGGGCAGAGATCGCACACTGCCTTCGGAACGGACAAGAAGAAAGGAAGGTCATGTCCTTAATCTTCCCTGCCCGCCCCGAAGCAGTGCGAATCGGGTGGACGTAATTCAGCTCGCGGCGAGTGAGACCAGGAAGTCCACCGAGCCGCTGCCGTCGACGGTGACGAAACCGAGGGACGGAGGCTCGACTCCGAAATCGGTCCAGGTGACCGGAATCGAGCCCGATGCGATCAGCGAATCACCCGAATGCAGCACGGTCATGTCGACCGACACCGGCTTGGACTGACCCTTGAGCGTCAGCGTTCCTGACACCGTGACCGTCGCCGTTGTTCCGTCCGTCGGTACAGCAGACAAGTCCACCGGCGAGTCGATCGTGAACGTCGCCGTCTGATACGTGCTGGTATCCATCACATTGCCCGTGAACTGGCCGTCGCGCCGATCCGAGTCGGTCTTGATGCTTGCCACCTGCACCGTTACTTCGCCGGAAGTGAGCTTTTCACCCTCGACAACCGCGTTTCCGCTCACCTCGCCAGTGGTTCCGACGACGGTCACACTCGATCCGTTGAGAATCTCGTGCACGGTGTACCCAGCTGCCGTCTGGTTGTCCCCCTGCCCGGCGACGACGGTCCATTGCCCGTCGATCGATCCGGACGCCGCCTCCGCGCCCTCAGTGGACACCACGGCCGCCGGTGCATCGTCTTCAGCGATGAACTTCCCGTACGCCCACGGCCCCACGAGCAGGGCGAGTACGACCACAACTACTGCTCCGCCGATCCACCAGATCTTTTTCATGGGCTCGACGATAGTTGCAGCTTCAACAGTTGTCAGGACTTACGACCTGGGAGAACCCTGTGAAAGTGCTCCACGACCACCGAAGGCGAGCCGCGTCTACAGCCATTAGTAATCATTTGGTAAAGTCGACTGTGCATTCCGGCCCCCAGCCTGGAATGCCTGGGCCGTGCGCATCGAATCATGCATCGATCCCGATGCGCACGGTCTGCCCGAAACACGAATCACACCGATCGAGGGAGCTCGCGATGGCGGACCTGACGCTCCTGACCGACGACGAGTTACGCGAGCGTCGGATCGCCCTCAGTCGATCCCTCACTACCGCAGCAGATTTGATCCCCACCCCGCCACCCTCGTTCTTCGAGAAGCTGAAGCAGGACATCGATGCCGCCGCTGCAGAGTGGATCGCCCGCCGCTCCTGAACGTTCGAATTGCGCACACAGAACCGGTTTTCGATTTCCTCACCGGTTCACCCCGCAAGGGTGATGATGCAGCGGACGGTCACCGGCACCATGACTTCATGGACTCCCCGACCGACTCAATCGCACAAGGTTTCACGCCGGCACACGCTCAACTGGCGAGATCGGCCGGAGTTCCAGCAACGCTCGCCGCTGAGAGTTACGTGGAAGCCCTCGCCCGGATCGTCTATTACTGGGGCTATCCAGCTGTGGACACCTTCGGCCGTACAAACATGTGGGAGATCATGGATGGCAAGACCGGACTCCAACTCGGTCTTCTGCCAGGCGCCGCCAAGAATTACACAGGTGCCCTCACCGACTACATGAGCCCGGCGCAGCGGTGGGTCGTCTCACCCAACAACGACACGATCTACGGCGCAGGATTCGCCGATCTCACCGACGAAACCGCAGTGATACAGACCCCGACCGAGGTACCCGACGGCCATTACTGGACTATCCAGATCGTCGACGTGCTGACCAATGTGACTCACCAACTTGGTTCGGCGACAGGCACTCCCGGCGGAAAGTTCCTTCTGGTCGGACCTGATTGGGATGGCGAGTTGCCGGAAGACTTCCTCGATGTGCTTCGATCACCGACGAACGTGGCTGGTGTCTTCCCTCGCAGTTTCGCAGCACGTTCCGAGGCGTCCAAGCAGCAGGCGCGGTCGGTGCTCGACCAGATCGGCATGTACCCCTTCAGCGAGGATCGACCCGGCCCGCGGTCCTTCGGCTACGAGGCCCACGCCGCGAACTCGATCTACCCTCAGGGCGTCACCGCCGAAATGTTGGCGGTCGATCCCGACGCCAGTCGACCTCAATGGGTGAAGCCGGAATCTTTCTGGACCGATCTTGCAGCAATGCTCGATTTCAACCCGACCATGGGCGCAGCAGACACCCCGATGGCTGATCAAGCCAAGACGCTTGTCGCACTGTATCGTTCGGACAAGTCGTACCGAGCGCTGCTCGACCGCGCCGCGCTCCGCGCCGACGTCGCCCTCCATCAATCGGCGAGCTACGTCCAAACCGGGGTCGACGCAGGCAACGGATGGCAACGGCAACGCAACAGTGGCCTGTGGGGCACCGACTGGTTCGGACGGGCGCTCGCGGCCGTCATCTACATTTACGTCAACGACTTTCACGAGGCTGTCTACCTCATCCGGGGTACCGACCACGACGGAGCGTTACTCCACGGCCGCGAGCGGTACACCATGACCTTCACAGAAGACGCACTCCCACCCGTCGACCGCAGTCGCGGCGGCTTCTGGTCTCTGACCATGTACGACAAGGACGCATTTATGCTCGCCGACGCACCGGGTAACCGCGTCAACCTCGGCACCGTCAATCTCGACGCGGGCGATCTCGTCTTTCGTGACGGGAAGCTCACCTTGCACCTGTCTCACGACGAGCCGACCGATCCGGATGCTCGTGCCAACTGGCTACCCGCTCCGCACGACGAATTTCGACTGATCATTCGCAGCTATGTCCCCGACAAATCAGTCCTCGATGAAACCTACCGATTCCCTGACGTCGTCCGAGCAACGGGACTATAGGCGCCACCAAGCACAAAAAAGCTCCCCACCTGCGTGAACAGGTGGGGAGCTTTGGCGGTGGCGGAGGGATTTGAACCCTCGGACGGGGGTTACCCGTCACACGCTTTCGAGGCGTGCTCCTTAGGCCGCTCGGACACGCCACCGTTGGTGACTTTACCGGATGGAGTGCCCGTGGCTGAAATCGCCAGGTGGAGCGGTATTACGTGAGCTTGTCCTTGATGCTGGACGCGGCGTCCTTGACCTTCTCGCCTGCATCCTTGACGGCCGATTTCACCTGGTCGCCCTTGCCTTCGTTTTCGAGGTCCCGGTCACCGGTAGCGCTGCCAGCAGCTTCCTTGGCCTTGCCCCCGAGGTCTTCGGCCTTGTTCTGAGCCTTGTCTGCGATTCCCATGAGTACTCCTCTGTGAACGCGAACGAATCGCCTTCCGACGATCCGCCGATGCCCTGACGGCATCTGCCTCCACCATGCCCTCGATTGATGGATCCGGCTACCCGAGTGTGCGATCACTCTCAATGGGGAATGCCGAATTCAGGCCCGCTGCTCGCGGAAGAAATCTTCCAAAAGCCCAGCGCATTCGTCCTCGAGGACCCCGCCGCGCACCTGCGGCCGATAGGTCAATCTTTTATCTCGAACTACGTCCCATAATGATCCGACGGCTCCGGTTTTCGGCTCCCACGCCCCGAAAACGACCCGAGAAACCCGGGCGAGGACCAGAGCGCCCGCACACATCGTGCATGGCTCGAGGGTCACGGCAAGCGTCGCACCTTCCAGGCGCCAGCCGTCACCATAGGTTTTTGCGGCAGCACGCAACGCGAGGATTTCGGCGTGCGCGGTCGGATCGGACGACGCTTCCCTGGCATTGGAGGCCCGAGCAACTTCGACGCCGTCTGCGTCGAACACCACTGCCCCGACCGGGACGTCTGCGTCGGAGGCGGAACGTGCGGCCACGATGGCCGCACGGATCATGCGCTGGTCGTCAGCGAGAGTCATCTAGCGCGGGAGCTTGTCGAGCGCTGCGCCGAACTCGGATGCGAACCCGAGTCGCTGCGCGATCATCCCCAACTGCTCGTCCGGATAAAGATCGGTCTCGGCCGCGATGACGGCGAGCACGGGTTCCGGCAGGCCCAGATCGGCCAGCACGGACAGATCGCCCTCTTCCCAGGGTTCGACATCGTCGAGGTCGTCCGGGTCGATGTCGGGGATCTCGATGTGCAAGGCGTCGAGGACATCGGCTGCGATGTCGTAGTCGATGGCGGCGGTCGCGTCGGAAATCAGCAACTGCGTGCCCGACGGCGCCGGACGCAACACGATGAAGAACTCGTCGTCGACGTCGAGAAGACCGAAGACGGCACCCGAACTTCGCAGCTCACGCAGCTGCGTTTCGGCGGCCGAGAGCGAGGTCAACGCGTCGGGCGTCAGTGCCTTGACCGTCCAACGCCCCTCTTCACGGACCACCGCGACACCGAAGCCTTCAAGCTCCTCCGACTGGTTCGAAGAGGCGCTCTTGTTACCCGCGCGCTGTGCACCCATGGCGCAACGGTAGCCCGCCTGGTGCCAGTGAGTGAAGTCCGAGCATCGATGTGCCAACCTGAACTCGTGTCTGCGATCGATTCCGCCCCACCAGTCTGCGTTCTCGGCCTCGGATTGATCGGCGGTTCGCTACTTCGCGCCGCCGTCCGATCCGGCCGCCGGGCGTGGGGTTACAACCGTTCCAGCGAGTCCGCCGACGCGGCCCGAGCCGACGGTTTCGACGCCGACACCGATCTGGTTTCAGTGCTGCAGAGAGCAAACGAAAGCGGCGCGATCATCGTGGTCGCCGTGCCGATGCCTGCCGTCGACGCCACCTTGGAGGCAATCGCCGCGCATGCGCCCGACAATCCGATCACGGACGTCGTCAGCGTCAAGGGTGAAGTGAAGGCCGCGGTCGAACGAGCGGGCTTGAGCGCCAAGTTCGTGGGCGGTCATCCGATGGCGGGGACGTCAGCTTCGGGTTGGGCGGTCGGGGATGCCGATCTGTTCGTCGACGCGGTATGGGTTGTTGCCACCGACAGCGGCGTCGACGCAGACGTGTGGTCGCAGGTCGCCGACCTTGCACTCGACTGCGGCTCGGTCGTCGTGCCGGCCGAATCTCTCGAGCACGATCGAGCAGTCGCGCGAATCTCGCATCTGCCTCACCTGCTCGCGGAAACGCTTGCGATCACCGGAGCTGCCGGAGGCGAACTGGCTCTCGGGCTGGCTGCCGGATCATTTCGCGACGGCACTCGCGTGGCCGGGAGCGCTCCTGGCCTGGTGCGGGCGATGTGCGAGGGCAACCGCGACGCCCTGCTGGTCGCGCTGGACGAGGCGCTCGACCTTTTGCAGGGTGCACGTACCGATCTGCTCGACAACGGCTCGACGGCACGATTGGTGGACGCAGGGTTCGCGGCGCGCGGCGCCTACGAGTCGCACGAGCGGTGGGACATCGAAGACGTTCAGGCCGGAGAACCCGACTGGATCAACCGGATGCGAGACGCCGGTCGACGCGGCGGCGTCATCCGGCGATCCGCAACCTAGAACTACGCAACCTAGAGATACGAAACCTAGATACGAGTTGCCAGACCCGGGTAGTCGAGGACAAAACCTTCGGTGTCGACGGACAGCGTCGAGCTGGACACCGGGGACAGCACACTGATTCCGTCGGCGCCGGAGCTGTAGGTGATGGTCGCACCCTCGACGCGCAGGTCGAGGAGATTGACGTAGACGACCGGGACCTCGGCGTCTTCGATGTCGTTCTGCAAGCCGACGCGGCGGATGGGCAGCGTGTTGAAGAACGGGCTGAGGATCACGTCGACATCGAGTGCGCCATCGAACGCAGAGCGCTGGTGACTGGCGCCGTTCTCGACCATCCAGGTGCCTTCTTCGTCCCGGCTGATCGACATCTGACGCTCACCGGCGGCCAGGGCGGTCCGCACGGACAACCGGCGGGTGATGCCGGCCTCGTCGGTGACCAGGTCGTACGACGCGCTGAATGCCGGGTGCTCACTGCAGGCTCCACCGATGATCCGGCCGGAAGCCTTGATGCGATTTCCGTTCAGCTGCACACGAACAGACTCCATACGAGGAGCGTTGTGGGCCTGCCAGGTCAATACCGCGGGCCAGGACGCGTCACCGGAAGGTTGGATGCTCACCCGACCACGGTAATGGACGAACGGGCACGGAGCACCGCTGGTTCGGGTTATTGCTTCGATCAGGGACCTTTTAGGGACTTCGATCGGCCCCGAAGATCTCGATGTAAGGCGTTTCACAACGGTTCTTCCGTAAGGAGCACGCCGCGGACCGAATAGTTGGCAAACGGTGTCGGAGTTCTCGAGTACCGTGCTTCTAGGTCGGTTCGTGAGGAAGGGTGCTGTGACGTCGTCGCGGAGCATGGTGGGTTTGTTTGCCGGTATCGGTGGTCTCGAGTTGGGGCTCTCGGAACATGGGTGGAACACCGAACTGCTGTGTGAAATCGATCCGGGCGCGCAGGCAGTTCTCCGTTCGCGTTTCGCCGACGTGCCGTTGCACGGTGACGTCACCAAACTTCGCGCGCTGCCCAGTGACATCGAATTGGTGGCCGCCGGTTTCCCCTGCCAGGACCTCTCTCAGGCCGGCAAAACGGCAGGCATCACCGGCGCACGCTCAGGCCTGGTGGACGAGGTGTTCCGTCTGGTCAAGCGCAAGAAGGGCCCGCGCTGGCTGTTGATCGAGAACGTTCCGTTCATGCTCCAGCTCGGCAAGGGCGCCGCCATGCGGCACATCACCGACGCCCTCGAAGACCTCGGATACACCTGGGCGTACCGGGTGGTCGACGCCCGCGCCTTCGGACTCCCCCAGCGTCGCCAGCGAGTCATCATGCTTGCCTCGCGCACAGATGATCCCCGCGAAATCCTGTTCGGCCAGGACGCCGGCGAGCGCCTGGGTGGCGATCCCGCGGACTACCCCTGCGGCTTCTACTGGACCGAAGGCACTCGCGGTCTCGGATGGGCCGTCAATGCCGTGCCGACGCTCAAGGGCGGCTCGTCCGTCGGCATCCCCAGTCAGCCGGCAGTCCGGTTGCCGTCAGGTGAGATCGTCACTCCCGGTCTAGTCGATGCCGAGCGACTGCAGGGTTTCGATCCCGACTGGACGCTGCCGTCCGTCGAGGTTCCCGGCCTACGCCACAGCCATCGCTGGAAGCTCGTCGGCAATGCCGTGAGCGTGCGGATGGCGTCGTGGGTCGGTGGCCGGTTGAGCGATCCCATCGAATACGACGCCGCGGGCGAGACGCCACTCGAACCGGGCGACGCCTGGCCGAGTGCGGCCTGGGGCCGTAACCGCCAGGCCTTCCGCGTCCATACCTCGACCTGGCCGGTCCAGTACGACTACGAGGATCTGAGCGGCTTCCTCGAAGACACGCGGTTGCTGTCGGCTCGGGCCACCGCCGGCTTCCTCAAGCGCGCGCGCATGGGCAATCTTCGGTTCATCCCCGGTTTCATCGAGGACGTCGAAAGCCATCTCGAGCGGATGGGCGGATACCCCGAGGCCGCAGCATGACGGACTCGCTGTTTCCCGAACCTGAAACGCTGTTTTCCGAGCCGGAACACGAACCACTGTGGAGTGCACTGCAACTCGCGGGCGACAAGCCCCCGGCCGACGCCGATCGCGGCGAGAAGAAGAACTACGCCCAGCGACTGTCCAATCAACTGGCACAGACGGTCGCCGACGCTCTGCGTCCGCTGTATCCCAACATCACCCCGACGGCGTCCGGAGAAGGCCAGGAGGCAACAGTCGATGTCGCCAAGGGCCGAAAGCGCTTGGACGTCAAGGCACTCGACCCCACTCTCGGCCTGATCCTCTGCGTCTCCATCAAGACGTACAACTTCCAGGACTACAGTCCCCGCAGCGGCAAGCTGGGACGGTGGACCAAGAACATCGTCCGCAACGACCACGAATTGCGTGGCGAGGCAATGGTTCTGCATCAGCGTCAGCCGTACAGCGTGTTGGTCGCCGTCATGTTCGAGCCGTACGCCACGTGCGACGACGGCGACCCGACCAAGACCAGCGACACCGGCAAATCCTCTTTTGCACACCACGTCACGACGCTCTCGAAGCGCTCGGGCCGAGGCAAGCGCGCGGTGGTCGGCGTTCCGGGAAAGGCCTGGGTGGATCTCGGCGCCGAGGACACCCGCTACGACCTCTTCGAGAAGGTCTACATCGGACTCTACGAACCCGATGGCGCAGTTCGGTTCTTCGACGTCGACGAGCCGCCGCCGCGCAACGGACGCCCCACCGAAGCTCAGACGCTCTCGTTCACCGACTTCGTGACCGTCGTGCACGGTGAAGTGGAGCGTCGCAACAGGTTTGCGCCCACCTGGTCCGATCCCGAAGACAGCGAAGATTCCGACGGCTGAGGGAACCACGGTGCCTGCGACGGATCCTGCCACCAGCGCTCGGATGAGCGCTCAGCGTCGGCGCGACACCAAACCCGAAATCGCACTTCGACGCGAGCTGCATCGACGCGGACTCCGGTACTTCGTGGATCGGGCGCCGATCAAAGGTGTTCGCCGACGGGCCGATCTGGTATTTCCACGCCGCAAAGTCGCGGTGTTCGTGGACGGATGCTTCTGGCACAGCTGCCCGCAGCATGCGACGTTTCCCAAGAACAACGCGCAGTGGTGGACGGACAAGTTGGCCGCCAACGTGGTTCGAGACCGCGACACCGATGCACGTCTGGCAGAGCAGGGTTGGACCGTCATCCGCATCTGGGAGCACGAAGATCCGCTGGTAGCGGCCGAACGCGTCCAGAAAGCCCTGCTCGGTCCGTAAGCTCGATTTCGTGAAGGAACGCAACGTTGCGCGGTGGGGTTTGGTGGCTGCGCTGGCTCTGGGCGGAATCGTCTACTCGTCGTGGATTCTCGAATTCTTCCTGGACACCGGCCTCGACCCGGTGACATCGTTCCTCAGCGAACTCGATGCCGAGAACCAGAAATACCGCGATGTCTTCGGTAACGCCGATGTCCTGTCCGCAATCTTGATGTTGATCTCCGGAGCGCTGGGCCTGCTGATCACGCCCCGGCGAAGGCTATTCGTCACGGGCTGGATTGCGCTGGCAGTGTTCGGCATCGCGACCATCGCCGACGCGTCGTTCCCCCTCGAATGCTCGGGCGAGGGTTGCCCGTCGAGCGCACCCGACGGTCTACTTCCGCAGCTCCACCATGTTCACGCGTTGACGAGCAGCGTGGCGGTCTTCGCGATCTTCACCGCGATGATCGCATTCACCGTGGGAGCGTTCAGGTATCGCGAGCACCCTTCTTTGCGGACGACGGGTCTGACCATTCTGATCCTGACTTCCCTTGCGACGGTGTGGATGTTGACGACCAACAGCATCGAAGTCTCCGGCGGCGGTAATCTCGGACTGGGTATCGCTCAACGTGCGCAGGTGCTGGGAATGTCGTTGTGGTTGTGCACCCTGGCATTTGCGATGTCGAGGCCGCCATCCACCGGGCTCCCGGCGTCGCCGCGCTGACAGGTTTTCCGGCAAGCGATTCGGGCGATCCTGGAACTACAACTGAAAATGGCTGCCCCGAACTAGCGAAGGTGTGCCCATGTCTCTCGCGTCGTCGTTCTTCGCCCATCCGCACCAGGCGTTCACTGCTGGTTTCTATCGCAACGAGTCCTTCGACTTCGAGCTACGAGTCGTTCTCGGGCAAGCCACCTTCGGCGCGGCAGACACCGGCGAAGTGCTCTCGGCCATCGCTCACGTCGGCGAGAAGGACCTCGAAGGCTGGTACGAGGCCTGGTTCGACCTCGGTACACGGGTATTCGGGCAGGCCGATGAGGCAGCCGAGGCCGGGCATTCGCGAAGCGCGTCCAACGCGTACCTGCGGGCGGCGTCGTACTTCGGTGTGGCGATCAACGCCGTCGACGGTCTCAGCGACGATTCGGTTCTGGTCCCCACTTTCAAACGTCACCGACAGGCGTGGGACCGCTTCGTCGACACCACCTCCCAGCCCGTCGAACGCGTCCGGATCCCTTACGAGGACACCTACCTTCCCGGGTACTTCTTCCGGCCGCCCGGCGACGTGCGACGGCCGACGTTGATCATGGTGAACGGTAGCGACGGCCCAATCAGCGGGCTGTGGGGCAGCGGCGGTGCCGGGGCGCTCGAGCGGGGCTACAACGTGTTGATGTTCGACGGTCCCGGTCAGCAGTCGATGCTCTTCGAGCGCAACATCCCGTTCCGTCACGACTGGGAAGCCGTCATCACGCCCGTCGTCGACTATCTCGTGGACCGGCCGGACGTCGATGCGTCGAAGCTGGCGATGTACGGGATCAGTCAGGGCGGGTACTGGGTGCCGCAGTCGTTGGCGTTCGAGCATCGGATCGCGGCAGCGATCGCCGATCCGGGGGTCGTGGACGTGGCCGCGTCGTGGCTCGCCCATATCCCCAAGAACATGCAGAAGCTGCTCGACGAGGGGAAGTCGGAGGCCTTCGACCGCGACATGGCGATAGGGCTGGGAATGAAATTCTCCAAGGACAGCGCCCGAATCTGGCGTTTCCGAGCGCGTCCGTACCTCGCCGACGGCTACTACAACACTCTCGCCGAGGTTCGGAAGTACCACCTCGAACACGTCGCCGGCTCGATCTCCACTCCCCTGCTCATCACCGATCCGGAAGGCGAGCAATTCTGGCCCGGTCAATCCAAGCGCCTTGCCGCCCTCGCCGGCGGACCGACGACGGTGGTTCCCTTCACCGCTGCCGAGGGCGCGAACTTCCACTGCCAGCCCATGGCGAGGCGTCTGACTGATCAGCGGATGTTCGACTGGCTCGACGAGCAGTTGGATCTCTGAATCAGGACACTTTCTCCTTTTTCGTCAAGAGAGTGGCGAGCATCGGCAGCAATAGAACGGTGATCGCCCCGGCCGCGACAAGAATCGACGCGTTGTCCGAGGACATCTGATGCGCGTCGACGGCCGCGCCCGTGACCGCCACGATCATGGGCAGGCCGGTAGCCCCGTACAACGCGACTTGCGCACTTTCGCGCGTGGTGAAGGGCGGCTCCACCTTCTCGAACTTGGTCACGAAGAACACCGGCACGCCCCGGACTACAACGATCAGGATCAAAAACGCAATCAGTATGCCGGGACTGGCGGCGACCGCCGAGACGTCGATCGCCATGCCTGAAGTGATGAAGAAAATCGGGATGAGGAACCCGAAGGCGATCCCGTCGAGCTTGATCTCGAGGCGCTCGTCGCCCTCTGGCATCAATCGCCGCAGGATGAAGCCGGCGGCAAATGCACCGAGAATGACGTCGAGTGAGAACACGGCCGACAGCACTCCGAGGCTGACCAACAACAGAACGGTGAGGCGGACCGTCGTCTGCGCCGTCGTGTCCGCCCCTGCCCGCACCAGGCGATGTGTCCACGAGCCTTCGTGAATCAGCTTGCCGGGCAGCACCGCAACGATGACAGCGATCAAGGCGAAGACGGCAAGAACGATCAGCGACAGTACGGCACCACGGGCACTCAGCAGCACCGCCATCGCGACGACCGGCCCGAGCTCGCCGACGGCCCCGTGGTTGAGGACGGTCTTACCCAAGCGTGTGTCGAGGAGTTTGTTGTCCTTGAGGATCGGCAGCAGCGTGCCCAGAGCGGTCGACGTCATCGCGATGGCAACAGCGGCTTCGGCGGAGATCACGTTCCTCATGCCAAGCAGCGCGACCACCGTGAACGCCAGCGCGAGGCAGAACAGCCACGTGTAGAGCGCTCGACGTCCGCCGCGCCCACTGAGTTCCTGTCGGTCGATCTCGTAGCCGGCGAGCAGGAACAGCATGCCGAGGCCGAGTTCGCGCAGGATGCCGATCGCTTCGCTGTCAGCTGCGATGTTGAGGGCGAACGGCCCGACCACTGCGCCCGCGACCAGTAGCAACACCACTTCGGGAACCAGTCGACGCGGGATCAGGCCCGCGACTATCGGCGCGATGGCCGCGATCAGCGCAATCCAGAACAGCGAGGAGGCAATTGAAGGCACGGATCATTGTCGGACAAAACCGACCACTCTGCACACATTGCGACCGGTCAGTCTGGTAGAAGTATCGAATGCTCACCTAGTAATGCGTGAGCAATCCCACGTGAAGGAACGGCCATGACACAACCCCCGCAGGACCCTAACCAGCCATATGGCCAGCCGCCTCAGCAGCCGTACGGGCAGCAACCCCAGCAGCCCTACGGACAGCAACCACCGGCTCAGCAACCTTATGGACAGCCTTATCCAGATCAGTCTGGCGCGCCGTTCCCGGGCCAGTACGCTCAGCCGGCCGGTGGATTTCAGCAACCGCCGCCTTCACCGGCGAAAAAGAAGAAGTGGCCATGGGTCGTCGGAGGCATCGTGGCGTTCTTCGTGATTGTCGCGATCGCCACTGGCGGCGGGGACAAAGACAGGGAAGAATCCGCCGCGGCCCCCACAACCACGCAAGCCGCGGACAACGGTGCCTCCGTGGCCGCAGTTGCCCCGGCCGAAGCTCCCAAGGAAACGAAGTCTTCGAATCCCGGAATCGGCGAGGAAGTGCGAGACGGAAAGTTCGGTTTCGTCGTGACGGGTATCGAGACCGGCCTCACGACGATCGGCGACAATCCCTACTTGCAAGAGCAAGCTGAGGGTCAGTTCGTACTCGTTCACGTCGAGATCACGAACACTTCCGACAAGCCCCAGGCTTACTTCGGATCCAATCAGACCTTGATCGACACCGAAGGTCGCGAGTTCACCAACAACACGATGGCAGCGATCAATATCGACGCCGAAACCGCGATCGGCGGCGACATAAACCCCGGCATCACACGGAAGACCACCATTGTCTTCGACATCCCGACCAGTGCCACCCCCAAGGAGATCGAGGTACACGACTCGATGTTCTCCGGTGGCGCCACAATTTCGCTTCAGTAAACCCGGAACAGTAAGAACGACGGTCTCCACCAGTTGACGATCAGCTGGTGGAGTCCGTTCTCCTGCGAAAGACCAACGGACTGAGGTCAGTACAGGTACTTGCGGTACGCCTCTTGTCTGGCGGGTTCGAGGTCCTCGACGCGCAGGCTGTGTTGCTCCGCCATCGTGTCGCGCAGACTCGGCACCTCATCGGATGCGGGCCACGTCGACGGATCCCACAGCTTCGCCCGCAGAATCGCTCTCGCGCAATGCAGATACGCCTCGTCGATCTGCACGATCACCGCAAGCTGTGCAGGCTTGCCGTTCATCGCCATCGAATCCAACAGATCAGGATCGGTAGACAGCGTCGCCGTGCCGTTGACGCGCACGATCTCGTCGTGCCCGGGAGCGAGAAAGAGGATCCCCACGTGAGGATTCTCGATCATGTTCCGGTACGAGTCAGCGCGCCGGTTGCCCGGACGATCCGGGAGCACGAGCGTCTTCTCGTCGGGGAAGAGAACCTGACTGACCAGGTCTCCACGCGGCGAGCAATCGCAATTTCCGGCCGCATCGGATGTCGCGAGCACAAAAAACCGTGCCTGCTCGATGAATTCACGGATCAACGGAGTTGTGTGAGCGGTCTGCTTCTCCATGATCGTCGGATGGGGCTGTCCGAGAATCGCATTGAGTTGTTCCACGGATTCGATCCGCCCGCCCGGGGCGTTCGACGCCGTCACGTCGACACGTCGTCGAGCACGTGGTGGCGCCCGAGCGGCAACACCAACGGCTTACCCGACATGGGGTCGGGGATGATTCGGCTCTCGAGACCGAACACGGTGCGGACGTTGTCGCTCGTGAGCACCTCGGCAGGATCACCCGCCGCGTAGACCCGGCGATCGGCCATGGCGACGAGGTAGTCGGCGTAGCGGGCGGCGAGATTGAGATCGTGCAGAACCATGACAATCGTTGTACCCCGAGTCCGGTTCAGGTCGGTGAGCAGGTCCAAGACCTCAACCTGGTGGCTCACGTCCAAGAAGGTGGTCGGCTCGTCGAGTAGAAGCAGATCGGTTTGTTGGGCGAGCGCCATCGCAATCCACACACGTTGGCGCTGACCACCGGAAAGCTCGTCCACCGATCGTTCGGCCAATCCGGTTGTGTCCGTGGCCGCAAGCGCCTCGGCGACAGCTGCGTCATCCTCGCGGCTCCACCTCGACAGCACCCGCTGATGTGGATGACGACCACGGCCGACGAGATCGGCGACAACTATCCCTTCCGGTGCGATCGGTGACTGCGGCAGCAGACCGAGAGTGCGAGCGAGCTTCTTCGCAGGCAGGCGATGAACATCCTTGCCGTCCAACAGAACATGACCGCTTCGGGGACTGAGTAGCCGCGACATCGACCGCAGCAGTGTCGATTTGCCGCACGCGTTGGCACCCACGATGGTCGTGATCTTTCCCGGCGGCACCGCGAGGTCGAGCGATTCGACGACGGTCCGTCCTCCGTAACCGAGTTCGAGGTTTTCGGCAGTCAGAGTATGGGATTCGGTCACAGCGAACCTCCCGTTCGGTTGGAGCGAATGATGAGGTAGACGAGATACGGCGCTCCCAGCGCGCCAGTCACCACGCCAACGGGGTAGCGGGTGCCGAAGGCGTACTGTCCGCAGAAATCGGCAACTAGCACCAGCAGCGCTCCGACCAGCGCCGACGGAATCAAAAGTGATGTTCCCGGACCGACGATGCGGGCGGCGATGGGCCCTGACAGAAATGCGACGAAGGCGATGGGCCCCGCAGCGGCAGTGGCAAAGGCGATGAGTCCGACGGCCGCAATGATCGACAGAATGCGCGTTCGTTCCACTCTGACGCCGAGCGCTTGTGCTGCGTCGTCACCGAGTTGGCTGGTCGAAAGGTTGCGCGATTGGCTCAGCAGCACCGGTCCGAGGACAACCAGCGCCAGGACCACGGGAACCGTCGAACCCCAGTTGGCACCGTTGAGACTGCCGGTGAGCCAACGCATCGTCTCCTGCAGATCCCACGCGGCGGCGGTACTGAGCAGGTAGGCGGTGACGCTGTCGAGCATCGCGGCGATGCCGATACCGATCAGGATCAGCCGAGTGCCCGCTACACCGTCTCGGAAGGACAGAACGTAGATCAAGACTGCGACGCCCAGACCGACAGCGATGGCGAAGATCGAGACCTGCGAGCCGCCGAGCGAAAGCGAGATGATCGCGAAAGCCGCTGCAGCGCTTGCGCCCGAGCTGATCCCGATGATGTCGGGGCTCGCGAGCGGGTTGCGCAGCATCGTCTGGAACGTGATGCCGCCCAAGCCGAAACAGATTCCGGCGACCACAGCGAGGACAGCGCGAGGCAGACGGAGGCGACCGACGGTGAACGAGGCACCAGGCACGTTCTCCCCCAGCACGACGCGAAGCACATCTGACGGCGGGTAGAAGGCTTTTCCCACCATCAGAGTGACCGCGAAAGAGGCGACGGCGAGGACCGTCAGCACGGCAATCACGATGCGGCGGCGTCTACCTCGTCGGATACGGCTTGCTCCGACTGCGTCGACCTCGACTTCGGGAGTAACGAATGTAGTGGTCACAGCTCACGTATTTTCTGACGGCGGACTATGTAAATGAAGAAGGGCGCTCCGATGAGCGCGGTGATGATGCCGACGTCGATTTCGCTCGGCCGGGCGACAATTCGTCCGAGAATGTCGGCGGCGACGAGAAGGCCGGCACCTGTCAGCGCAGAAAACGGTAGTAGCCAACGGTTGTCAATCCCGATCAGCAACCGGCACAGATGCGGGACAACCAAACCGACGAAGCCGATCGGTCCGGCAATGGCAGTGGCTGCACCGCAGAGCAGCACTGCACCGAGCGCTGCCACTGCACGAACCACCGCGACGCGTTCGCCGAGACCTGATGCAACCTCGTCGCCGAGCGCAAGAGAGTTGAGACTGCGCGCTGACAGCAGACAGATCACGAAGCCGACAATGAGGAAAGGCAGACCCTGCCGGATCACCTCGAAACTCGCGCCACCGACGCCGCCGATCTGCCACGAACGAATGTTGCCCGCAATATCGTTTCGCGGCAGCATGATCGCAGTGATGAACGAAGCAAACGCAGCCGATGTTGCGGCCCCGGCGAGAGCCAACTTGAGTGGGGTGGCTCCACCTCGCCCGAATGACCCGACCACGTAGACGAACAACGCCGCCCCGGCTGCACCGAGTACGGCCACCCAGATCATGCTGGTCTGGGTCCACAGTCCGAACCATGCCATTCCGATCACCACGGCGAGCGAAGCGCCCATGTTGACGCCCAGGATTCCGGGATCCGCCAAAGGGTTTCGGGTGATCCCCTGCATCACTGCGCCGGCAAGACCGAGCGCAGCTCCCACGATTATCGCGAGCACCGTCCGCGGAATGCGCTTGGCAATCGCACCCTGACCGATGTTGTCCGTTGAACCGCCTAGTGCGGCAACGATATCGGACCAGTCGACCTCACGAGAGCCGATGACGATCGAGGCGCACATGAGCACCGCGAGGACAACGAGAAGGGCGATCAGCCACAGCGAATTGCCGAACGTCGGGCGCCGCGTATCGCGAGCGCCCGACGTCGAATCCTGCGAGGTTACAGTCACTCCGACTTTCCAGCGGCCCCGGCGAGCAGATCGACGTAGTCGCCGAGTACCCACGAAATTGCGAGTGGAGTCGGGTTGGCCGCCGTTCCCATCGGCCCGGTTCCATTGAGGAACACGATCGCGTTGTTGGCGACGGCAGGCATCTGCGAGAGCAGCGGGTCAGCCTTGAGTGCGTCGACAAGTGCCTGGTCACCGTAGGTGACGATCAGTTCGACGTCGTCGAAGACGTCCACACGCTCCGCACTGACCTTCTTCGAGAACTCACCACCCGTCGAGGCGTCGGCAACGCTCTTCGGCGTCGAAAGTCCGAGGTCCTCGAAGAACGCGGCGCGCGTGTCGTTCGCCGTGTAGAAGCTGACCTGGCTCAGATCAGCGGTGTCGACGTGCGTCAGGAACATGGTTGCCTTGCCGGCAAGCTGCGGATGCGAGGCAACCTCGTCGGCGATCTCCTTTTCGATGGTGGAGATCAGTTCCTGCCCTTCGGATTCCATGCCGAGGCCCATGCTGTTGAACTTGATGACGTCGCGCCACGACGTCGCCCACGGCCCCTCGGGATACGCCACAACCGGAGCGATCTCACTGAGAGTGTCGTAGTCCTCCTGCGTCAATCCGGAGTACGCGGCAAGAATGACGTCAGGGTTCGTATCGGAGACGGCTTCGAAGTCGATGCCGTCGGTCTCGTCGAAGAGCACCGGCGGCTTCGCGCCAAGGTCATCGAGCTTTTCCTCGACCCACGGCAGCATTCCGTTGCCGTTGTCGTCACCGAAAGTCGCCGCTGCCATTCCGACGGGAACCACGCCGAGAGCAAGGGGCACTTCGTGATTGGCCCAGGCGACGGTGGCAACTCGCTCCGGCTTGGCGTCGATCGTCGTAGTTCCGAAAGCGTGCTCGATCGTGACGGGGAAGGAGCTGGATCCGCTTCCGGCGTTGCCGCCGTCGGCGGTCTCCGAGGAGTCGGAACTGCAAGCTGTCACGCCGAGGGCGACTGCGACCGCTGCTGCGGCCACCGCCAAGAAGCGTTTTGAACGCATGAAAACAGAACTCTCTCGAGAAGGGGTACGGCCCTCAACCCGGCTCAATCAGGCACTTAGGTGAGGTTTGCCTAAACCGTATACGGGAGGGCAATGTGGCGCAATCGCGTGTTTGGGACACCCCGTGTAGCGATCGAGACAAGGTGTGATGGCCGATCAGCTAGCCCGGAACATCCCTGGTGTAGCGCCTGTAGTGCGCCGGAATGCCGCCCCGAATGCGCTGGTCGAGTGGTAGCCCACACGCTCGGCAACCTCTTGTAGATCCAAGCCGTGGGCAAGAAGGGTCACCGCTCGTTGGGCGCGCACAGCCGAGACCCACTGCCCGAAACTCATCCCGGTCTCCGACCGAAATACCCGGGTGATGGTTCGCGGGCTGACACCGAGGAGCCTTGCCCAGTCGGACAGCGTTCGCATGTCACTCGGATCGTCACCGATCGCATCGACGATGGGTTGCAGAAGTGGCGAGTCCGGCACCAGCACCAGCAACTCGTTCGGCGACGGTGCCAGCACGTCGATCACCATCTGCTCCGTGAGCGAGCGCGAAGGAGCTCCGAGTGACTCGTCTGCCAGTCGCTCGAGGAGGTTCCGCAGCAGCGGAGTGACCTCGATCGCCACCGGCACGTCGGACAGAGAAGGAACCGATGCGATGTCGAGCTGAGCGGCGCGATACCAGGTGCCGGCCGGCGCGATCGCCGAGTGCAGGACGCCGGCGGGCATCCACAGACCGACGGTCGGCGTAATGGTCCACGTGCGCGATCCCACCGTGGCGCTCGACGCTCCCCGCTCGTTCCACAACAATTCGTGAGTCGGGTGCGAGTGCGCATCCCACCGGGTCTCGCGGGAGACAAGTTCGTCCATGCCCGCAATGACAAAGGGCACCTCGACCGCCCCGGCCGAGTAGACCGGGAGCGTCCGACTGTCGACGGTCTCCAACGGGTTCTCCTCGGTTCGCGTGGCTGCTCCGCAGAAAGCATAGGTCGCGGGGATCGGTTGTCGGTTCCCACGATCGCGAGGATCACCGCCCGAAATCGCCGAGGTGACCTCACACACATTCAAGAATTGCGTATGCACCACAACAAAAAGAAGGTCACAGACCTGAAGTCTGTGACCTTCTTTCTTGTGCGCCCGAAGGGATTCGAACCCCTAACCTCTTGATCCGTAGTCAAGTGCTCTATCCGTTGAGCTACGGGCGCATGTTCTGTTGTCTTGCTGGTCTTGCGTGTCTTACCGTCGTAATTTCTATCATTTCTAACCCGCCGGTCAAAATCACCGGCTTGGCGGAGGCGAGAGGATTTGAACCTCCGGTCCCTCGTAAAAGGGACAACTCATTAGCAGTGAGTCCCATTCGGCCGCTCTGGCACGCCTCCCTGGGGGTTCCGATCCTTTCGGACCGCCGGATCGAAAGATTACACACCCTTCGCCACCAAAGGCAAAACGTGTGGTCAGCGGGCTGTTTTGTGGACTTACCGCAGGTGGCTGTCGAACCAGTCGAAGATCCGGGTCTGAGCTTCGATGATCGAGGCCGAATCAGGGTCGTCGAGGTCAGCGTCCTCGGACAGCTGTGGCGGCTCGTCCGCCCGGTGAGCCAGTCCGGCGTAGCTGACCACCAGTGTCGCGACGTCGGCCTTCGCGGTCGCTTCCCGGAGCAGAGTCACGTGTTCGCGAGGCGTGCTGGGATCGTCCTCGCCGTACAGCGCCAGCCACGGCGCCTGCAGGGAAGTGGCCGCGTCGACAAGCGCCTGAGCATCCACCGACAAGGCTTCGACGATTCCCCGGGCGGCAACGCTCACCGCGGCGCCCACGGGACGGCTGGTGGCCACGAGCATCGCGGCGGTACCGGCGTCGTCGAATCCGAGCACCCCGATGGTGTCCGCGAGAACTTCGCGTCCGACGAGCCAATCGAGGGTCGCGTCGAAGTCGGCGAAGAGGTTGTCACCGAACACCTCACCCTGCATGTGTTCGGGTTCGCGGTGAAACAGGTGAGGTGCGACGCTCACCCACCCTTCGCCGGCAAGCGCGCACATCAGATTCAGCAGAGCCGGGCTGAACTTCCGGGCTTCATGCAGGACGACGATCCCGCCCCGCGTCGGGCCGTCCGGCTCCACCACGGTCAGCGGAACAGCCGTGGCGACCTCCCCTTCGGCTCCGCGCAGATACGCGGTGGCTCGGAAGATTTCCGACATCTTCTAACTCTGACACGCAGACGGCCGCTACGCACCAAATCAGTGCGCGCATAATCGACTCGTGACCGCACACATTCGCCCTGACCTCGCCTCCATCCCCGCCTACGTTCCCGGACGCAATTTTCCGGGTGCGATCAAGCTGGCGAGCAACGAAACGACCGTAGGGCCGTTGCCCGGTGTGCGTGACGCCGTCGCCGACGCGGTCGCCAATGCCAACCGCTACCCGGACAATGCCGCGGTCGCACTCATCGAGGCGCTGGCCAGCTTCTTGAAAGTCGAGCCGGCCAACGTCGCCGCTGGTTGCGGCTCCGTGACACTGTGCCAGGAACTCGTGCAGATCACGTGCGATCAGGGTGACGAGGTCATCTACGCGTGGCGTTCGTTCGAGGCGTACCCCGTGGTCACCCAGGTCGGCCATGCCGTCTCGGTCAAGGTTCCGCTGACCGAGGACTTCGGCCACGACCTCGACGCGATGCTGGCCGCGATCACGGATCGCACGCGGTTGATCTTCGTATGCAACCCCAACAACCCGACCGGCAATGCACTGTCGAGGGCAGAGCTCGAGAGCTTCCTCGACGCGGTCCCGGCGCACGTCGTCGTCGCACTCGACGAGGCGTACTTCGAATACTCACGCTCGGACGCCGACGGCATCGAGCTGTTCCGCAGCCGCCCCAACGTGGTTGTTCTGCGCACCTTCTCGAAGGCGTACGGCCTCGCGGGAATCCGCGTGGGTTACGCGGTCGCGGATCCGGAGATCATCGTGGCCCTCGGCAAGGTGCACACCCCGTTCACCGTGAGCGCTGTCGCGCAGGCCGCCGCAATCGCTTCCCTGGCTGCAGCAGACGAACTGCTTGCCCGCACCGAAGGTGTCATCGCCGAGCGGACGCGAGTTCGAACCGCTCTGATCGAAGCCGGGTACACCGTCCCCGAGTCGTCGGCGAACTTCGTCTATCTCCCCCTCGGAGAGCTCTCTCCCGCTTTCGCCGAGGCGAGTACCGAAGCGGGCATTCTGATCCGCCAGTACGGCGTCGAGGGCGTCCGGATGACCATCGGCGATCCACACGAGAACGACGCATTCCTCGCGTTCGCTGACACCGACGTCGCGAAGCAGGCCGCGGGCATCGGCGTCACCGCGTGACACTCGATACATAACTGTTACGCCGAGGACTGGAATTCGTTTCGGCAGACGGGCACACTCAGGGAGGTTCGAGGCCGGTCCGAGTGAGGGAGCACGACGCATGACGCGACGCATGACACGAACGTGTGCCGTGCTCGCAACGACCCTTCTCGCCACCACCGCGACCTCCCTGAGTGGCGTCGCCAACGCAGAGTCCCAGGACACGGTGTCGGTACGTCTGTTGGCGTTCAACGATCTGCACGGCAGTCTCCGCCCGCCGGAAGGTGTTCGCAGCGAGATCAGGCAGGCCGACGGCTCGCTCACTCCCGCAGGTGGCGCGGCGTATCTCGCGGCCTACGTGACGCAACTTCGCAGCCAGGCCACCAACTCGCTGCTGTATTCGGTCGGTGACAACTGGGGATCGTCGGCGCTCGAGTCGGCGATGTTCAACGACGAACCGACGGTCGAACTCCTGAACCGGATGAAGATCGACGCTTCCGCGATCGGCAACCACGAACTGGACAAAGGGCTCGCCGAGTTCCGTCGCATGCAGTCCGGCGGTTGCTCCGCCGTCGATGCGTGCACGTTCAGTCCGTCCTTCGGCGGCGCCAACTTCCCTCTGATGGCCGCGAACATGACGTACACCAACGGCGCTCCGGCCACGCTGCCGTTCACCGTGAACATGGTCGACGGCATTCCGCTCGGAGTCATAGCGATTTCCCCCGCCAACACGTCGCAGATCGTGACACCGGGCGGGATCGCCGATCTGCAGTTCGGCGACGAGGTCGAAGCGATCAACCGCACCGCCGACGTCCTCGACTTCTTCGGCGTCAAAGCCATCACCGTCCTCCTGCACCGTGGGGACGAACCGGCCGTCGAAGGTGGGCCCAACGACTGCAACGTCGAGTCCGGGCCGGCCCGCGACATCGCCCTTCGTGCGTCACCGAAGGTGGACGTCATCTTCACCGCCGACAGCCACCAGCAGTACAACTGCGAATTCCCTGATCCCGCAGGCAATCCCAGAGTCGTGATGCAGGGCGCTTCGCACGGCCGGATCGTGTCCGTCGCAGACGTCACCATCGATCGCAACACCCGCGAGGTCGTTCGCGATCAGACGTCCGCGTTCAATCAGATAGTGACACACGATATTTCGCCGGATCCCGATATTCAGGCGCTCGCCGACCGAGCCTGGTCGGAGGCATCGGAAAGCGCTCAGCGACCGGTGGGGACCATCACCGCCGATCTGACACGGGACCGGGTACCCAGCGGCGAATCGACACTCGGCAACCTGGTCGCCGACGCTCAACTCGCCGCCGGATCGACACGAGGCGCTCAACTCGCGTTGACGAACCCCGGCGGCATGCGCGAGGACTTGGACTTCGGCACTTCCGGCCAGATCACCTACCGCCAGGCCTACGGTGTGCAACCCTTCGGCAACAGTCTCGAGGTGCTCTCCGTCACAGGAGCGGTGTTGAAGGACGCTCTCGAACAGCAATTCCAGATCGACCTCGACGGCACCGCTACCGAGCGCATCCTCTCCCCGTCCGCGGGCTTCACCTACGCCATGGACCGGCGAGCAGCGCCGGGCTCGCGAATCTCGGAAATGCGTCTGAACGGGCAGGACATCGCGCCCGACGCCGTCTACAGCGTCGTGGTGAACAAGTTCCTCGCCGAGGGCGGGGACGGCTTCACCGCGCTGAAGAACTCCACCCAGATGACCGGTGCCGGCAACGACCTCGACGCCTTGACCGCCCTGTTCGCAGCCGGGTCGCCGGTCTCGCCACCTGCCACCGACCGCATCCGCACCATCGGCTGACTAGGCATCCCCGCGCTCGATTGCCTAGTCTCGACGGGTGATCATCGCGACCCATAACGGCAAGTTCCATGCAGACGACGTCTTCGGCGTATCGCTGCTCAAGCAGCTGTACCCCGACGCCACCGTCGTTCGCAGCCGTGACGAGTCCGTCCTGGGCAGCGCGGACATCGTGCTCGACGTCGGCGGTCGCTACAACCCTGCCGAGGGGCGCTTCGACCATCACCAGCGTGATGCCGGCGAGCGCAGCAACGGCATCCTGTACTCCGCCTTCGGTCTGCTCTGGCAGGAATACGGCCTGCAGTTCTGTGAAGGCGACGCCTCCGTGTTCCGCCGTATCGACAGCCGACTGGTCGAGGGCATCGACGCCGTCGACAACGGCCAAGAGATCTACACCCTCAACGACTACGGCACCAAGCCTTTTGATCTGTCGTCCGTGCTGGACCTTTTCAATCCGATCTCGTCCACCGACGAGGAGTTCGACACCCAGTTCGAGCTGGCCGTCGTTCTCGCAACCCAGGTCTTGATTCGCCTGCGCGCCAAGTACGCCGGCGACGCGGCCGCCGAGCGCGAGTTCACCGAGACCTACGAAAAAGCAACGGATCCGCGCTTCGTCGTCCTGGAACGCTTCGTTCCCCACGGCCGCGCCGCGTCGGCCCAGCCGGAACTGCTGTTCACCATCTTCCCGAACACCAACGGCGGCTGGTCGATTCAGACGGTCAAGCCTGCTGACTCCAAGTTCGGTTCACGAAAGCTGTTGCCGGAGCCGTGGCGCGGCCTGAACGGCTCGGATCTTGCCGCCCAGACAGGCGTCGACAGTTCGGTCTTCTGCCACAAGGCCGGGTTCATCGCGGCTGCGCAGACCCGTGACGGCGCCCTCCAATTGCTCGAACTGGCACTGGCCGAGTAGTTCTCAGCTCACATTCCCAGCGCCGTCTTCACCGTCGGCCAGGAATCGTGAAGCGCGTCTTGCCAGTACGGCCACGAATGGGTGCCGTCGTTCCGATACGCGAACACTGCGGGAATCGACAACTCCCCCAACCTCGCTTCGAACAGTTGTGTGCACGTATTAGCGAGCGCCTCGAGCGGTCCGCCTTCGATGGCAGTCTGCAGTCCACTCGGGGTGAAGACGTTGTCGTATTCTCCGGGCGCACCTGTACCGGAGGACACGTAGATCGTCTTCCCACGCAGCGTTTCCGCGTTGGTGGACGGGTCGTGCTTTTGCCAGTCGGGGTCCGACGCCGGGCCCCACATGTTGGTGGCGTCGCCCGCCTTGCTGGCCACGGTGAGCCGCACGGAATCCTGCGAGGACGATTCGGAGTTGTCGAGACAGCCACTGTACGAGGCCAATCCGGTATAGAGCTTCGGGTGATGTGTGATGAGGTTGGCCGCGCCGAGCGCACCCATGGACACCCCGCCGACCACATTCGTCCCATTTCCGGAAAACGCAGAATCGATCAACGCCGGAAGCTCTTCAGCGAGAAACGATTCCCACTTGTTCACACCGAGGTTCGGATCGTCGTTCTTCCAGTTGGTGTAGAAACTGCCGGTACCGCCAACAGGGAGAACGACGTTGACGTTCTTGTCGGCGAAAAACGCTTCGATGTCGGTCTTTTGAGTCCAGGTGCTTTCGGAGTATCCGGATTCCGAACCGGCACTGACGCCGTCGAGTAGGTAGAAGGACGGACGCGAACCGGCACTCGACGCTGGATGCAGAACCTGCACTTGCACCTCGCGCCGCATGGCCGGCGACTCGACGAAGACGGCACTGCGTGTGGGCGACAACTGCTCTATGCGATTGATGTGAGCCCCGGCCTGACCGGCCGAATCTCCTGGTGGGTTTTCAGGTGCCGGTTCGGCATACGCCACTCCGCCCACGACAAGCGCGAGCACGACCAACACAATCCCGACAAACCCAAATCTCCGCATCCGTCAAGCGCCCCCTGAGCATCGCACGACTACCGCTGACCCTCGATTGGACAGGACGAACGTCCCGGGGTCAACCCACTGGTTGGGATTTATTACTCGCGGGTATCCAATGGAGTTGGACAGTTCTCCACCGATGCACACACAGGTGTGGATAACTTCATTCACATCCACTTCCCAGTTGTGCATAACCTGTGGACAAAAGGATGAATTACAACAGAGTTATTCCTCCTACCTGCAACGATTCGTTTCCCCACAGTGTGCATAACTCTGTCGAACAGGGCTCGCGAGACGCCGGTTTCCGGGCGTGTCCATGCAGTTCACACCGCCGCGCCACTCTTTGTTCACAGGCCCGACACCACCGGCCGACAATGCTCCCCACCCCGACTTCATACTTGTTGCATGCTGACCGCTCTGCTCGCCGCCACAGCTGTGCTCGCCCTACTGACTCTGGTCCCCGGGCCCGACATGGCCGTCGTGACGCAGGCTGCTCTCGGCGCGGGCAGATCCGCCGGTTTCCGGGTAGCGGCCGGCATCGTCTCGGGCCTTCTGGTGTGGGGTCTGTTGACCGTCCTCGGGCTTTCGGCGATCCTCGCCGCGTCGGCCGAGGCGTACACGGTGGTCAAGCTCGCCGGCGCGGCTTACCTGATCTATCTCGGTGTGCGAGCACTGTGGGAGAGCCGGACGTCGCGGATGCAACACAATGCCGACGCTCCACGATCGCAGAAGGCCGGGACATGGAAGACGGGCTTCACCACCAACCTGCTCAACCCCAAGATCGCCGTCTTCTACACCGGACTGTTGCCGCAGTTGGTTCCGGCCGGGTGGCCGACGGGACCGTCGCTTGCATTGCTGGTGCTCATCCACGCAGCCATCACCATCGTGTGGCTCAGTGGCTACGTGGTCCTTCTCTCGCGAGCGCGTAGCACCTTCGAAAAGCCCCGAGTGCGACAGGCACTCGAGCGCATAACCGGAACAGTTCTTCTAGGATTCGGAGCGAAGATCGCGCTCGAAGCGCGCTGAGACGGCAATCGGAAAAGAGTAGACAGTGGGCGCGTGGGGATCGGGACCGTTCGAGAACGACGGTGCAGGGGATTTGATCGCGTCCATCGGGCACGGTGACTTCACCTTCGAATCGGTGGAGTGGGCATTCGAGGACGACTACCTCGAGGTGGACGGCGGCCAAATCGCCATCGCCTTGCTCGAATTGGTGCTGATCGTGCGCGCCGATCGCAAGCGCGACCCCGCCACCCAGGACCTCGATCTCGATTCCTTCACCTCGACTCTGACCAGTGAACGGCTCACCTGGCTGATCGAAATGGTGGAGCGCACCATCGCATCGACCGATTCGGAACTGTTCGAACTGTGGGACGAGCAGGGACCGGAAGAGCTTGCGTCGTGGCGAGTTCCCGTCGTGGACGGTCTCGAGGATCTGCGCGTTCTGTCGGTCTGATTCCGTCGCCGCTCCATCACGTTTGCTTATCGGGCCACAACGGTTCGGTCTTGGTCAGATGCCCTGGTAGGACCCTATGGTCGAACGGATCACCGAGTGAGAACTGTGGCTCGTCGACGACGGGAATCCACGCTCACCCCGGACCCAGGAGCAGACCATCATGGCGACTTTCGTTCCGGCTGCGCGCGTCGACAGAATCAGGGAGTCGCCGAGTGTGGCTGCCGCACAACGAGTGCGCGAGCTGAAGGCCCAGGGCCGTGAAATACTCGACCTGACCGTCGGGGAGCCCGATTTCGACACACCCGACAACATCAAGTCTGCGGCGATCACTGCGATCAACACGGGTCAGACCAAGTACACCGCAGTCAACGGCATCCCGGCTCTACGCGAGGCAATCGCAGCACGCGCGGCTTCGCGAACCGGAATCCAGTACGCGGACAACCAGATCACCGTCGGCGGCGGCGCGAAACAGGTCATCTTCCTCGCTCTCATGGCGACGGTCGAAGCCGGCGTCGAGGTTATCGTTCCCGCCCCTTACTGGGTTTCGTACCCGGATATGGTCCTCGCTCACGACGGGACTCCGGTGATCGTTCAGTGCGAGGAGTCCGACAACTTTCTTCTCACAGCCGAAGCACTGTCCGCTGCAATCACTTCGAACACCAAGTGGGTCATCCTCAATGCCCCGGGCAACCCCACCGGATCTGTGTACACCCGCGAGCAGCTGCAGGCCCTCGCCGAAGTGATAGAGGCCAATCCCCATGTCAGTGTGTTGGTCGACGAGATCTACGACGAGATCAACTTCGGCGACGCTCCGATCCCGAGTCTGCTGCAGGTCGCTCCGCACCTCCGTGATCAGGTACTGGTCACCAACGGAGTCTCCAAGTCTCATGCCATGACCGGGTGGCGACTCGGATACGGACTCGGAAATTCCGGATTGATCGGCGCCGTCAACAAACTGCAGGGTCAGAGTTCTTCCTGCCCGTCCTCGATCAGCCAGGCCGCAGCCGTGGAAGCCCTCACCGGCGACCAGAGTTTCCTCACCGAATCCGTACGAAGTTACCGACGACGACGCGACCTCTCGGCTCACCTCCTCAGTGTTGTCCCCGGGCTCGAGCCCGTCGTGCCGCAGGGTGCGTTCTACCTGTTCGTCAACTGTGCCGGCTTGATCGGCAAGCAGACCCCGGATGGCACCGTGATCGAGTCCGACCAGGATCTCGTCCTCTATCTCCTCGACGAGGCGTCGGTTGCCACCATTCAGGGTTCGGCTTACGGCGCATCGCCGTACTTCCGTATCTCCTTCGCCACCTCCGAGGCCGTCCTCGAAAAGGCCGCGGCACAGATCGCCGCGGCAGTCGAACGCCTTTCCTGATCTTTCATACTTTCTGGAGTACAAGATGATTCACGTCAAGACGAAAATTGATCGCGCGGACAAGGACCTGATTGCCGAACTGGGGACGTTCTCCGCGGCCACGATTCACGAGGCACAGGGACGTAAGGGGTCGCTGCATCCGGCGATCAAACCGATCGACCGCGACATGAAGTTCTGCGGCTCCGCCTTCACAGTCAAGTGCCATCCCCGTGACAACCTCATGCTGCAGGTTGCGATCAGCTACGCACAGCCGGGTGACGTCCTGATCGTCTCTTCAGGTGATCAAGCCGCCGGCCAGTTCGGCGATGTCCTCGCCAATGCCTGTGTTGCGCGCGGCATTACCGCACTGGTCACCGACGGCGGAGTGCGCGATACCCGGGAGATCCGCGAACTCGGATTCCCCGTCTTCTCCAAGCACGTGTACATCGAGGGAACCGTCAAGGAATCTCTCGGCCCGATCAACCATCCCCTGGTCTTCGGAGAACAGGTCATTTATCCCGGTGACGTCGTCAAGGGTGACTGCGACGGCGTTGTCGTGGTCCGCCGCGAGGAGGTTGCCGAGGCAATCGAACTCTCGCGTGCCCGTGACGAAGCCGAAGCCGGGTACATCGAGCGTTACAAGCGGGGCGAGACCCCACTCGAGGTGAGCAATCTGACTGCCCTGCTGGAAGCCAAGGGCCTGGTGGTCGAATAACCTGCTGTGCGCCTTTATTAACCGCCCGCGGTTAATAAAGGCGCACAGGGTCGAAGGACTCAGAACCGCAACAGCACCTTCCCCGACACCGAAGCATCCTTGGCGACTGCGAAGGCTTCCAGAGCTTCCTCGACCGGATATTCGTGTGTGAGAACAGCATCGACAGCAAGCGAACCGTCGGCGAGGGCGAGCAGCACCTCGTCGATTTCGTCGTTGAAGCGGAATGAGCCCACCAACTCCAACTCTCGCGTGATCGCCAGCGAAATGTGTACCGGTTGAGGTCCGGACGGAAGAAGCCCGAGCATGACCACCCGTCCACCGCGCGTCGCCCCGCGAATAGCGGATTCGAGCCCGCGATGATTGCCGGTGCACTCGACGACCACGTCGGCATCGGATGCGGCGACTGCCTCGGCGTCGGTGGCCTCGAGAACCCGATCCGCACCGAGCGTCGACGCGATCTGCAGCGGAACGTCGTGCACGTCGACCGCGGTGATCGACTGCGCGCCTGCTCGTTTGAGCACAGCCACGACCAGTGCGCCGATGGGTCCGCAGCCGACGACCAGCGCCTTCTTCCCGCGTACGTCTCCCGCTCGCGAAACAGCGTGCCAGGCAACGCTTGCCGGTTCGGCTACCGACGCAGTCCGCAGGTCCAACCCCTCGGGCAGTTCCCGGAGCATGCGTGTCGGGAGCACTGCGTATTTCACGAAGGCGCCCTCGGTGTGTGGGTACTGCGCTGCACTTCCCAGGTATGTGCAGCAGGGCGAGAGGTTGGGCCGATCGCTCGGGAACCGAGGCGCGGTCCCACCGGGCGTTGCGGGGTGTACGGCCACGGAAGTTCCAACTGCCGGCCCCGTTCCGTCCGCCGCGGCCGTCACGACCGTGCCGACCACCTCGTGACCGAGCAGCATCGGTGCCTTCAGAATCGACTCCCCCGCCGCGCCGTGCGTCCAGTAGTGCAGATCTGATCCACACACACCGCCGTAAGCGATCTCGATCACTGCCTGCTCGGCGGTCGGCGCAGTCAACGCAACATGCTCGACCCGCAGGTCACCTGCCGCATGGGCCACCACTCCGAGCGTCGTTTCCGGTAGTACAAAACTCATGATGCGCTCTCTCAGTCGTTGCGACGGATGAAGTCGAGGCCACCGGGCACCTGGAAGGTGGGGAGCACCTCGATGAGACCAAGATTGACGTGGCCAGGGGCGTCGATCGCGAACTCGATGGTATCCGCGATGTCCTTGGTAGTGATGGATTCGTAGCCTTCGTAGAAGGTCTCCCACGCTTCCTTCATGGCTTCGGGCGTGCCGCCGAGGTTGCGACCGAAGATCTCGGTCTCGACCCGGCCAGGGCAGATCTCGGTCACTCGAATCCGCTTGCCGATGCAGTCGTTTCGCAGCTGGCGCGAAATCTGGTGCACCGCAGCCTTGGTCGCGTGGTAGGCAGTGTGGCCGTAGAAGTTGTACAGGCCGGCGATGGAGCTGATGTTGACGACATGACCTAGATCGCGCTCCACCATTCCCGGCAGCAGAATGCGGCACAGGTGCAGCACTGCACGAAGATTCACGTCCACCATCGCGTCGACCGATGCTTCTTCGGCGTCGAGAATGTTTCCGGTTGCGGACACCCCCGCGTTGTTGACGAGGATGTCGATCTCCAGTCCGCCGACAGCTTCGGCGAGCGCGGCGGTGTCGGTGATGTCCACGGGCAGAGGGATCATTCCGGTGCGATCGGCAACCTCACCGAGCTTGTCGGCATTGCGGGCGACGCCGTAGACCGTCAGTCCGCGCTTGGTGAACATCTCGGTGACGGCGGCACCCATTCCGGTGTTGGCGCCGGTGACGAGAGCTGTGCGGTAATCGGAGAAAGGCATTGTGTGCTCCTACAGGAAGAAATTGGTATGACCCGGCGGCCGCCGCGGACTGCAGGCGGCCACCGGGCCGGATCAGGAGTGACTCACGCGAGAAGTCACAGAGTGTCGCGTAGCGGAACGTGGGCGCGATCGGTGATGGTGCTGACCGCGATCAGCGTGCCGATTGCAGTGATGACCGCGTAGAAGGCGGGAACGTAGATACCGAATTCGGGGATCAACCAGGTCATCAACAACGGTGCGGTACCACCGAAGAGTGCGGACGAGATGTTGTAACCCAAACCGTAGGCGGAGTAGCGAACCCGCGTGGGGAACAGTTCGACGATCAGGATGTGGATGACGGCTGTGTGCCCGGCGAAGATCACTGCCATGAGGCAGGCACCGAGAACGGCGAGGCCGACGTTGCCGGTCACGATCATGGCATAGCAGGGGATCGCTCCGATCGCCATTGCCGCAGCTGCACCGGCGATGACCTTCTTGCGACCGATCCGGTCGGAGAGAGCACCCATGAACGGAATCGCGAAGCAGATCGCGACCAGGCTGGATGCGGTGACGAGAAGCGCTGTCCCGGTCGAGAATCCGATCTGATCGCCTTTGAGGAACGTGGGCATGTACGAGAACAGAACGTAGTAGCCGGAACCATTCATCAAGGGGATGAACAGGGCGAGGATCATGGCGCGACGGTGTTCGGGAGTGGAGAATGCTTCCTTGAGCGGATTGCGCGACAAACCGCCGGATTCCTTGAGCCGCTCGAAGTTCGGGGTATCGGAGATCGCGCGGCGGATGTACCAGCCGATGATTCCCATCGGAATGGCCATGAGGAACGGGATGCGCCACGCCCACGATGCGAGTCCGCCGCCGTTGATCGCGTCGGCGTTGAGCCACGGCGACATGGCAAACGCGATCATCGTTCCGGTCAGCAGTGCGAGGAACGACGCGATCTGCGCGTAGCTCGTGATCAAGCCGCGCTTGCCTTCCGGGGCGTGTTCGGCGAGGAACGTCATGGCACCGGCAGCTTCACCACCGACGGAGAATCCCTGCACGATCCGCAGAAAGATCAGCAGTGCCGGTGCCGCGATACCGATGGCCGCGTAGGTGGGCAGCAAGCCGATACCGGCGGTCGCCACGCTGATCAGCATGATGACGAACACCAACATCTTCTGTCGACCGATCCGGTCGCCGAGGATGCCGCAGACCACCGCGCCGAGGGGTCGAACGAAGAACGAGACCGCGTAGCCGGCGAACACCAGCATCAGCGCGTCGCTCGACTTCGATACGTCGAAGAACACGATGGCCAGTGCCGTCGCCATGAACGCGAAGACACCGTTGTCGTAGAGCTCGACGAAGATGCCGACGCAGCCCGCTGCGACGACTTTCCGGACCTTGCGCGGGTCGGCTACCTGGCCGTCTACCGCTTCGATGGTGTTGGTCATGCTGTCTCCAAAATAGACGCGCGGCGCGGAGCGCTCGCGGGGCGTGTGGTGCCGACGTGGCTCGGTACTCGGGCTTCCGAGGTGTGGAGAGGTATCCGGAGGGTGGTGAATACGTTCTCCACACGCCGCCTCAGCAAGGCGATGCGGTGCTGCTGTTCGCGGTGCTCTGCAACCGCCGTTGCGACGCTGCAGTTCCGGAATCGGACGCGGTGCCCGGGTCGGGCCTGTCCCAGCTGTGAGAGTGAAACGGTGGTGACGACTGCCAGCACCGGATAACCGGCGGTGACGCCTCTACCTCGATGCAGGACCAGAAGTTCGTTGCCAGCGGGTACTTCGACGGCACCGATGGGGACGCCGCGCGAGAGGACCTCGCCGGTGCCGGTGCGCTGTGGGAGCGGCTGCTCATCGGTAGATGCCAGCCGAAGCCCGATGTGATTGCTCTGATCGCCCACCACGAATTCGGTGCCGAACAGCGCGGCTGCACTCTCCCCGAAGTCGTCGATGTCGGGGCCGTCGGTCACGTCGAGCGTCCACACGTTGCCGAAGGACGGTCGGTCGGGCAACAACCGGAACAGCGGTAGCCGGAAGACCGGGTGGTCGATCGGCGGGCAGTCGGTGTCGACGACCAGCGTCTCCCCCGCGGTCAAGTGACGGCCGAATCCGAGGACCTGGTCGGGAGCGCAGCTGCCCAGGAGGTAGTCGGCCGTCAGCTCTCCGTGGACGGCGACGTAGACGCGCAATCCGTCGTGGATTCCGGTGACGGCAAGCCGCTGACCGGCTCGCCAGACGATCGGTTCCCACTGCGGTTGCCGATGTCCGTCCACCGTCACCGTTGCGGGTGCACCCGTGACGGCGATCAGCAGATCCGTGGACGCCGACGCTGAAAAGTCGAGGGCCGTCAACTCCAGTAGCGGGGCCTCGCGCCTACTACCCACCAACGCGTTGGCGATCTCCGCGCTGATCTGGTCGGCTGCGCCGCCCGTCGCCTGACCGAACTGTGACGCCGATCCACGCCCCAAATCCTGGACGGAGCTGATTCCGGGAGTCAGGACGGTGACGGTCTCAGCCATGGGGATCACCCCCTACGGGCAGGAGCGAGCGTCCGTCGAAGTCGTCCCAGCGATCGGCGTCGATCGCACGGAAGACGAACAGATCGCCCGGGCGGTAGGCAGAAATCTGCTCCGACGCCGGATCGACCAGGATGAGCGGGGTCCGGCCGATCACTGCCCAACCGCCGGGCGCAGGCCTGGCCGAAACGACTGCCTGACGTCCGGCCACCGCAACGGAACCGGCCGCGACGTGCGGTCGCGGGCTCGATCGGCGCGGGATGGGAAGGCCGAACGCCGGGCCGTCGAGCATCGGGGCGCCGCCGGGTGAGCCGTAGCAACGCATGACCAACGGGGCTGCGGAGTGAAGGCGCACCACTTCGGCTTCGGTGACGCCGAGAAACCGCGCTGTATCACCCAGGTCCGGGCCGTGTTCGCCCCCGTAGACGACGGGGATCTCGAACGTCCTAGGTTCACCTTCCAGCGGTCGGGGGATAGTCGTTGCTTCGCGAACCAGGCCGCGGACGGCGTCGTGGTCGGTGAGGAGGTTGTCGAACTCGACCAGCAGGGCGTCGTATGTCGGGATGACGCTGACGATGCCGTCGGCACCGAGATCGAAACGTGCAGCGATCGATCGAACGGTGTTCCAGTTCTGCTCGGCGGTCCCGCCGCTGACACTGACGCGAACGGCGGCGTCACCGCAGTCGGCGACGTAGGTCTTCACGCGGGACACCCGACATCACGGGCCCGCCGTGACGCCACGACCCGGGTCAGCGGCGCAATGGTGACACCGGCGGCCTCGAGCGCGGCGCGAATCGCCTTCGCGTTCGCGACGGCACCGGGGTTGTCACCGTGCACGAGGACCGTATCGGCGACAACCGGGATCAACGTGCCGTCCACAGCTTCGACGACTTCCTCGACCACCATCCGAACGGTCCGCTCGACCAGAACGTCGACGTCGTGAATCACCGCTCCCGGCTCGCTGCGGGGCACGAGAGTTCCGTCGGAGTTGTATGCGCGATCCGCGATTCCGACGATGCCGACGCTCAATCCGCGGGCAGTCGCCTCGTCGGCCAACGCCCCGTCCTGGGCGAGCACGATCAACGACGGATCGAAGGCCGCGACCGCATCGACGACGGCGCGCGCGTAATCCTGGCGTACGGCAACAAGATTCCCGAGCTTGCCGTGGGGAGCGATGTGCGACAACGACGTTCCGCTCGCGACCGCAAAGGCGTGAAGGGCGCCGAGTTGGAACAGCACGTCGGTTCGGACCTCGTTCTCACTGAGATCCATCGCGCGACGTCCGAATCCGGCGAGGTCCGGAAAACTCGGATGCGCGCCGATGCCGATACCGCGCGATACGCACCCCCGCACGGTCGCATCCATGGTTCGTGGATCGCCTGCATGGAATCCGCAAGCGATGTTGGCCGAAGTCAGCGTGTCGAGCAGAGCATCGTCGGCGCCCATGGTCCACGTGCCGAAACCTTCGCCGAGATCGGCGACAAGATCGATGCTGGTTGCCATTTCGGTCCTTCCGGTTCGTTTACTTGTTCGTACGGGCGCCGTTGCCCGTGGTTGGTCCGACTGTCGAAGTTCTGTGTGTCGACTTCGGTGTTTCTGGGACGCTACTCAGGAACGCCAAAGGGTTGTTAATACCGTTTCGCGTTGGGGTGATCGGAATTCGATATGTCCGTTGAGCTGGTAGTTTGCACAGCATGGACACGAGAAGGCTCTACTCGTTCGTACGAATTGTCGATGCCGGCAGCATCACCCGAGCCGCCGACATCCTGCACATCGCACAACCCGCCCTGAGCCAACAGATGACGTCGCTGGAAACGCAGTTCGGTCAGCAACTTCTGATCCGCAGCAAACAGGGTGTCGAGCCGACCGATGCGGGGCACGCACTCTATCGGCATGCTCAGGTGATTCTGCGTCAGGTGGAGAGTGCCCAGGCCGAGGTGTCCGTGGTCGGACGGGCGCTGGCGGGTGGCGTCTCGGTCGGCCTCGCCCCGTACAGCACCGCGACGGCAATCGCCTTGCCGCTCTTGGCCCGTGTGCGCGAGCAGCACCCGAATATCTTGTTGCACATCAACGAGAACTTCGGTGGCGTGCTCAGCGAAGCGATGATGACCGGTCGCATGGATCTGGCGTTGTTGTACGACGCCGGCCCGATCAAGGGTGTGACGTTCGAACGCTTGCTCACCGAGGAGCTGGTGGTGGTTGCGCCGTTCGGTACCGGACTGGCAGGCGAATCGGGATCCGACATCTCCCTGCCCGAGATCGCCGAACTGCCACTATTGCTTCCGGGTCGGATGCACACCATCCGCAAGGTGGTGGAGCAGGCTTTCGACCGTGCAGAGCAGCAACCGAACGTCGTGGCCGAAGTGGAATCGGTGATGACGCTGTCCGAGGCCGTACGCACCGGATTGGGCGCGACGGTTCTGCCGTGGTCGGTGGCCCGCAGGGTCATGGACGTCGAAGCGCTCGAGCTACGACGCATCGAGCCGGGCATCGAAGTGCATGTCTCCCTTGGCACCCCGGCCAATCAGCCCCTCTCCAAACCGGCCGAGGCGGTGCGCGATGTTCTGCGCACCGTCGTTGCCGATTACGTGAAGGGAACCAACGCGAGCGGTCAGTAGCCCGCCGACGGATCGATCACGGCGGCGAGGTCCTCACCTGCGGCGAATCGGGCGACGTTGGCTGCAACGTGATCTGCCAGGACGCGGGTGAGCGTCGTAGCCGGGTTGGCGACGTGTGGAGTGATGATCGCGTTGGGCAGCTTCCACAACCGATGCCCGTCCGGCAACGGCTCGGGATCGGTGACGTCCAGTGCCGCCCCGCCGATCGAACCGGCTTCCAGTGCGTCGACCAATGCGTCCGTGTCGACGAGGGTGCCACGCGCGATGTTCACGATCCAGCTCGACTCCGACATCTGGTCCAGTTCGGCCTTGCCGACCAGATGCCGCGTCGCGGATGTCGACGGTGCTGCGATCACGAAGTGATCTGCCTTGGACCAGATTTCGCCGGTGCGGTCGGCCGAGAGCGTTTCGGAAGCACCCTCGACAGGGGTCCCGGAGCGGGTGATCGCGATGACCTTGACTTTGGACGCGGCGAGGTACGGGATCAACGCACGGCCGATTCCGCCGCAACCGATGATCGCCACTGTCGAGCCCTGCAAAGTGCCCACCCGCGGGTCGAACTCTTCCTTGCGCCACGACTGCGCCGCCAATTGTTCGGGGATAGAACGAACTCCGGCGAGGAGAAGCATCATCGTATGTTCGGCAACATTGCCCGCGTACGCTCCGGCAGCAGACGTCCAGACCCGCTTGTCGTCGATCACCCCGGCGTCGAACCAGGGCTCGATGCCGGCGAACGGCAACTGCACCCAGCGAACCGAATCGGGTAGCGACGACGGGAACGTCTCCGGCCCGTGTACCCACACGACGCCCTCGGCGTCTGCCAGTGGAACGAGAACTCCACCGGCTCGGCGTATTCCGTCGGCGACGTGAGGATCCTCGACGGGACCGAGGTGGATACGAGGGGCGCTGGCGTCTGTCATGTGGGTGCTTTCTGTTCGAGTAGCGGACGATCTAACAGCGGACAATCAGACGACGGCCGTCATTCCGCCGTCGACGTAGAGGATCTGACCGTTGACGAAATCCGAAGCCGGGGAGGCCAAGAACAGTAGCGACCCGATCAGCTCCTCGGTACGGCCCCAACGTCCGGCGGGTGTCCGCTTGGCGAGCCACGCGGTGAACTCCGGATCGTTGACCAGCGCAGAGGTCAGTTCGGTGTCGAAGTATCCCGGTGCGATCGCGTTGATCTGCAAACCGAAGGGTGCCCAGTCGGCGCACATTCCGCGGGTGAGCATCTTGAGCCCGCCCTTGCTGGCCGCGTACGGTGCGATTCCCGCTCGGCCGAGCTCGCTCTGCACCGAGCAGATGTTGACGATCTTCCCGTGTCCGCGCTCGACCATGCCGCGGGCGAATTCACGTCCGACGTAGAACGCACTGGTCAGGTTGGTGTCCATGACACGCCGGAAGTCGTCGTCGCCGAACTCGAGAAGCGGGGCGCGGTGCTGCACGCCGGTGTTGTTGACAACGATCTCGACCGGGCCGACCTCCGCCTCGATGCGTGTCGCCGCATCCCGGACGGCGGCCGAATCGGTGACGTCGAACGCGTATGCGTGCACCGTTGCGCCGGTCGCGTCGGCGATGCGTCGACGCTCGGCTTCGAGCACGTCGGAATTTCGGCTGTTGAGCACCACCACCGCACCCGCCTCGGCGAGACCAGTCGCGAGGGCCGAGCCGATGCCTCGGCTCGAACCCGTCACCAGCGCGACCTTCCCGGAAATGTCGAACGGGCCGGGGCTTGCGGTGCTACTCACGCTGTGACGCTCCTCTGAGATGTATGGATGTAGTCGACTGCCTCGCCCACCAGTGTGCTCGGTTCGGAGACGACATTCAGCGTGATGCCGCGCTCGTCGTCTGTAAGCGGTTCGAGAGCCTCGAACTGGGAGATGAGCAGACTCTCCGGCATGAAGTGCCCGGCGCGGGAACGCATACGTGCGGAGATAGTCTCGAAATCACCGGCCAGGTGGACGAACTGCACGTCGAGACCGTCCGGGCGCAACCGGCCCCGATAGTCCTTCCGCAGAGCCGAACAGGCAACGACGCCTGTTCGTCCCGCATCGGCACGCCCGGACAACCAGGCCGCGATCGCGTCGAGCCACGGCACGCGATCTTCGTCGGTCAACGGTGTCCCCGAACGCATCTTGGCGACATTGGACTCGGGATGCAGATCGTCACCGTCGACGAAGTCTGCCCCGAGAGACGTGGCGAGACCCACTGCCACGGTGCTTTTTCCAGCACCGGCCACACCCATCACAACTACCTGCACGGTCATGCTTCGACCATGCCCGACTACCGAAGGCCAGACAATACTCGAGTGATACCGGTTCGCGAGGGTGCCATAGCGGAACGATCTAGGAACTTCTGCCCGTTCGAGCCCTATCCGTTCGCCTTCGCGATCGAATCCTTGCCCTCGGCCGCTCCACCCTCGATGGTGTCGTGCTGGATGGGAACGAACTTCTTCTTCGGCAGCAGGAACAGCCACGTCGCGAAGACGAACGGGCCCGTTCCGGCCGGCAGGCTGATCGGAGCAAAGGCAGACACCAGCGTGCCGTGGATGACAACAGTCACCAGTACTCCGAAGACGGTGTAGACGAACACACGCCACGACGGGTTGTAGAACACCGATCCGAGAGCAATTGCCGTCAGCACCGAACTGAGCCCGTAGAGACCATTGCCGATGTCGACGGTGTTTGCGCCCAGCGCCAGTACCGAACCCATCGCTATCGCGGAACCGATGAGCGCGAACAACGCCGCCCAACGCGACGCGACCAGCAGCGCGATCACGAAGATAATGCCGGTGACGGTGTTGTTGATCAGAAAGATCTGGGAGACGTTGCGGAACAGCGTGTCCCACAGGAAGCTGAAAGTAATTTCGGCATGAACTGACGCGTCCCCGATGTGCTGGGGAAACTGGCCCGCGCTGAGGTCTGACGTTTCGATCCGCAGGAACTGGAACGCCGCGAGGAGGAAGAACCAGTTGACGAGGTTGAACGGAAAGGTCAGCGCCGGTACGCCCCACGTCTTGAAGACATTGGCAACGGCCAGGAACGCGATCGTCGACGCGGCAGCTCCCACCACGAGGTAGATCCACAGCATCACACCGCCGGCAAGGAACGTCGGAAAGGCAGCTCCCACAAGAACTCCGTTGTATCCGTACAGGCCGATACGCATCGAATCGTCGTCGGAGTGCAGCATCATGCCGGTGACGGTGGATACCACCAGACCCACCACGGCACCAATTGCGACGGTGATCGTGTCCGCGGCTATCGCTCCCCAGAAGATACCGACCAGAAACAGCAGGCCCGTCAGCGCATTGCCCTGGAACATCACCTGCCCGGAGCCTTTGAGATTGGTGTCGATGAATCTGAGCACGACGTTCTTGTCCGCGACGTCGTCCCAGGGTTTGGTGATGGTGGTCATCGCACGTCCCTCGATCCCTATCAGGCGATCCGCGTCATCCCCAGAGCGGGACGGGCGGAATGGTGGTGTCCAGAACTGCCTTTCGCACCAGAGCCCAGAAATCACGAACCTTCGCCTTGACGGGTTCGCTCTCCGGACCGAGGACTTTGAAGATGAGACCGGCGTCGTTCGGGAGCCGGCTCGCCCCGGAGACGACCTTGCCGTCACGGCCCGGAACTACCTCCTCGAGAATGGCGTCGGCGTGCTCCTTCGGTGTCAGTAGGATGACATTGCCGAAGACGTCGTGGTCGCCCATGATTCCGCCGTATCGCACGGGGAAGCGTGCCGGTTCGATCACCAACTTCTCGGTGAAGAGATTCTTCCCGTCCGGACGCTTCGCCTTGATCAATGTGGAGTACAGGTCGTAGACGAACATCTCTCCGCCGTCGTGATACTTGCGACCCGGCATCACGATCTCCGAGAACAACAGCGTTGCAGTCGGATCCACCGTGATGTCGGTGCGCGCGTAGTACCTCGCGTTGCGGTGTGGGATCGTCACCCCGGGCATCAGTTCGAGATACGAATTCTCCGCGAGCACCACTTTCTGGAGTTGCGACGCGTGATTGGCATCCATCCGGTGAACCTTGGTGGCCGACTGAGTGGTCACGTGCGCGAGGGAACCCGGTTCCATCTCGATGGTCAGGAACAGTCGATCGCCTTGCAGCACACTGCCGGACGTCGAGATCATGTAGACGCACGGCATGGTCGGCAACGCTTCGTCCCAGTACAGCGCCTGCTGAACGAGCAGCGGTGTCTTGCGGTACATGTCCCGCAGAATCGTCTTGTCGCCACGGTCGACAAATCGCATCTCGAGAACGCCGGTCTTCCCGACCTTGCCGGCCGGGGCCTGCTTCGGCTGGTCCTGGTACTGGTCGAGTTCCGGGATGGTCGGGATCGGCCCCGGGAGCGACCGCGATGCTCCCGGGACGGACGTTGCGCTCACGGTGCGCTCGCTCCCACTTCCTCTTCGTCGAAGAGGACTCCGTGCACGATGAGGTCCACCACTTCCTTGATGCCTTCCCCGGTCATGCAATTGGTGAAGACGAACGGCTTGTCGCCGCGCATTCCCTTGGAGTCGCGATCCATGACTCCGAGATCAGCGTTGACGTACGGTGCGAGGTCGGTCTTGTTGATGACCAGGATGTCGGACTGCGAGATTCCCGGACCGTTCTTGCGCGGAATCTTGTCGCCTGCGGCTACGTCGATGACGTAGATGAAGAAGTCGACGAGAGCCGGGCTGAACGTCAGTGTGAGGTTGTCGCCACCACTTTCGATGAACACCACGTCGGTGTCTGGGAACGTCTTCTCCATGTCCTCGACGGCCGCGAGGTTCATACTCGGGTCTTCGCGAACGGCGGTGTGCGGACAGGCCCCCGTCTCGACGCCGACGATGCGTTCCTCCACGAGAACACCTTTGAGAGCCTTACGCACATGCTTGGCATCTTCGGTGGTGACCACGTCATTGGTGATGATCAGAACGCTGGTGCCCCGCTTGATGAACTCCGGCGTGATCGCCTCGATGAGTGCGGTCTTACCCGAACCCACGGGTCCGCCGATTCCGATGCGCGTTGTCTTCTTCATCGTTCTCCTTCTAGTTCATGAACATTCGGACGTGCGCCTTGACGTGAACCGCAGCCAGAATGTCGATCATCGGGGCGAAATTGGACATGTCGTCGAGTCCGTAGTCACGCACTGCGGCGTACTCACGGCCGGCGCTCTGATTGACCTCGAACAGAATCTCTTGCGTCGTGAGGTGATCGACTCGGACGATACGAAGGGCAGCGCCGAGCAACGTCATCGCGACACCGTACTGATTGACCGTGAAAGCGTCCTCTTCCGGAGAACCCATCTCCGCGAAAGCAATTCCGAGGCCGACGGGGTAGGTACCCGGCGTCTCCCCCGATGCGATCGCGGCCAACCACTTGTTGAACAGGGTCTCACCGGCCAAGCGCCCGCCGAGTTCGGCCAACTTCTTACCCATGCGGGTACTCATCGTGCGTGCTTCTTCGTTGAGTTTGCGTTCGATCACTGCATGATCAGCGGCGAGGATCGCCGAGAAGTCACCGGCGGTCGCGCCCCGGTGCGCCGCGAGTACGGCGATACCGTCGCACGTCGCGCCCTGATGGGCGGCCGAGAGCACAAACTCCCGCAGCGACGGACCACCCGTGACAATTCCTTGCGCCACGGCCGATTCCAAACCGTTGGAGAACGAGAAGGAACCGACCGGGAACATGGAATCGGAAAACTGCATCATCCGCATCGCGCGGTTGATGCTGAGCCCGGATCCCTCAGACGAGAGGGTCATGGGTATGCCCCTCGCCCTCACGCGCGGCCGCACCGAACAAACGGCGTGCCTCGTGTGGAGCGATGTAGGGAATGACCTCGGCGCCCGGGATGAAGGTGTACTCGATGCCCTCGAAAGCATGTGTCCGCATCACCGAGCCCATGACCGCCTTGTCGACGGTCAACGGAACGTAGACCTTCATTCCCTTCACCACCGCAGGCCAGTGCTGGTTACCCACGGCATGTCCCAACTCCAAGCACGTCTGAATCATCTTCTCGGGCGTCACCTCGACCAGTGCGCTCAGGTCGATCTCCAACACGTCCTTGAGGTTGATCCTCGCCACGACGACGGTGTTCGCCTGCTCGTCCCACAGCAGAATGTCGCCGTCCTGCAACTGAATACCCCGATCGAGCGAGACGGCCAATTCACGGCCACCGATCGTGGTGCGTCGTAACCGACTCTTCTGCGCTTCCCACTGATCGAGCGACAAGACGTCGACTACCGCATTGTCGAGTCGACCGGCCCACTCCTCGTCGGTCTCCTTCCCGAGCAGCGCGTCGACTCGCGTCGGCTTTCCGCTCGGCGCGGTCATCTCGCCGTGCGTGTGTGGCGTCGCATCGGCGCCGTGCGTGTGTGTGATTGTTCCCGACACTGGAGACCCCTAACTGAAGAAGTAAAGTTGGTTCAAGCGAATGGATTCGGCAGGTTCGACGTATGCGTGGACGCCGTCCGCAGTCACCGCGAAGGTCTCCGGGTCCACCTTGATTTCCGGAGTGGCCGAGTTGCGAACCAGATCACGCTTGGTGACTGTTCTGGTCCCCTCGACAGCAACAACCTGACGTTCGAGACCGAGCCGGTCCTTGATGCCGTCGTCGAGTGCCGCTCGCGAGACGAACGAGACCGAACTCTGCGGCAACGCCTTGCCGAATCCACCGAACATCGGCCGGTAGATCACCGGTTGTGGTGTCGGGAGTGAAGCATTCGGATCTCCCATGGCATGCCAACTGATCAGACCGTTCTTGATGATCGTCTTCGGCTTCGCACCGAAAAATGCGGGCTCCCAGAGAACAAGATCCGCCATCTTCCCGACACCGATCGACCCGACCACATGCGAAAGACCGAACGTCAACGCTGGATTGATCGTGACCTTCGCGACGTAGCGCAACACGCGGAAGTTGTCGTGTGTCGGTGAATCCTCTGGCAGCTTTCCGCGGGACCGCTTCATGCAGTCCGCTGTTTGGATCGCGCGAAGCCAGTTTTCTCCGACGCGGCCCATCGCCTGCGAGTCACTCGAGAACATCGAGATGACGCCCATGTCCTGCAGTACGTTCTCGGCACCGATCGTCTCCGCGCGAACGCGAGACTCGGCAAACGAAACATCCGAGGGCACTTTGGGATTGAGGTTGTGACAGACCATGATCATGTCGAAGAGCTCGGCCTGAGTGTTGATGCCGTACGGCAACGTCGGATTGGTCGACGCCGGAAGTACGTTGTCCTCGCCCGTCACCCGCAGAATGTCGGGTGCGTGACCACCACCCGCACCCTCGCTGTGATAGGTGTGAATGGTACGGCCTTCGAAGGCCGCGATGGTGTCCTCGACGTATCCGGCCTCATTGAGGGTATCCGTGTGAATGGCGACCTGAACGTCCATTTCGTCTGCCACCCGAAGAGACTCACGAATTGTGGCCGGTGTCGCGCCCCAGTCCTCGTGGACCTTCAGACCGGCCGCACCGGCCTTGATCTGTTCGACCAGCGACTGATGCCCGGACGAGTTCCCCTTGCCCAACATGCAGACGTTGACCGGCAAACCCTCGTTGGCCTTGAGCATCATCTCCATGTTCCAGATACCGGAAGTGATGGTGGTGCCGTTGGTTCCGTCGGTCGGGCCGATGCCGCCACCGATCAGCGTCGTCACTCCCCCACTGAGCGCGTGGTACGCCTGCTGTGGTGACACGAGGTGCACGTGCGGATCGATGCCGGCTGCAGTGAGGATCATCTGCTCACCGGAAATCGCGTCGGTCGCCGGACCGGTGGTCAACCCCGGGGTGACGCCTTCCATCGTGCTGGAGTTTCCCGCCTTGCCCCAGCCGACGATCTTGCCGTCTTTGATTCCCACGTCTGCCTTGACGACGCCGATGGTTGCATCGACGATGACCACGTTGGTGATCACGAGGTCGAGGGCACCGTCGATGCTGCACGACTCCGGATCCTGGCCCATGCCGTCGCGCAGCGTCTTGCCGCCGCCGTAGATCGACTCGTCGCCGATCGTTCGAAGATCTTCCTCGACCTCGATGTACAGGTCGGTATTACCCAGCCTGATCTGGTCACCCGTGGTGACCCCGAACAGACCCGAATACTCTTGTCTCGAAATGCTTGTCATGGGTGTTGCTCTCCTTCGTCCGCCGTGAACGAGAATCAGTCGGTTTGAGGTTCGGACAGGAAGCCGAGTTCTTCGGCACGCTGGACGGCTCCGGGGAGCCTCGGCCGGTAGGCGGCGTGGGTCGGCGCCCAACCGTCGACAAGTCCGTTGAAGCCTTGCACTCGTTGCTTGCCGCCGAACGGCACCAACGTCACTTCCTTCTCGTCGCCCGGCTCGAACCTGACCGCCGTGCCCGCGGGAATGTCGAGGCGCCAGCCGAAGGACTGTTCACGATCGAAGGACAACGCGCGATTGACTTCCATGAAGTGGTAGTGCGAACCCACCTGGATGGGACGGTCACCGGTGTTTCGGACTCGCAACTTCAAACGTGGACGGCCCTCGTTGAGTTCGATCGGCTCGTCCCGCAACACGTATCCGCCGACCGGTACTTTCTTCTCGCCGCCGGAATCCTTCTTCGTCGATTTGCTTGCCATCTTGGAGTGCTCCTGACATCTCGGTCGGGCTACTGGATCGGAGAGTGCACGGTGACGAGCCGGCTACCGTCGAGGAACACCGCCTCGACCTGCACACGTGGAATCATCTCCGCCACACCGTCCATCACGTCGTCGACCGTCAAGGCGTGCGATGCGTCGGCCATGACCTCCTCGAGAGTCTTGCCCTCCCGAGCTCCCTCCAGGGCGGCTGCAGTGATAACTGCGACGGACTCCGGGTGATTGAGTTTGAGCCCCTTTGCCTTTCGCCTCAGTGCGACATCCGCCAACATGAGGATTGTCAGCTTGTCGAGTTCTCGCGGTGTCAGATGCATTCTGAACGCTCCTTGTCGATCATGCGGTAACTCCCTGTCGTCGAATACATGTCAGCTCCCCTGTTCCGTCGCTTCGGTGAGAGGTTCGGCCGCTTGCTGGACGAAACCGCTCCTCCTGCCGCCCGAGTACTCGTTGATCGCGTCCAGAACCGCCTGTGCATGTTCCGAGGCGACCAGCACCTCGACACGCAACCGCTCGGTGAACACGACGTCGTTGCGTTGTCCGCGGAACTTGAGCGAGGCCGAGTCACTCGCGGAGACATGCGCTTCCGATACGACTATCGACTCCGCTCCGGCGGCCAGCAGCGCCTCCCGTAGCTTCTCGGACTCGATGGTCTGCAATACCGCGGTGATGAGTTCGTGCTTCGGGGCGCCGAGGTTCGGAACAAGTTTTGCCCCCTCGACCAGGACCCCCGAGTCGAACCCGCTGGTCTGCGGCGCACCACCCGCGTCCACGAATGCGGCGTTGTAGCGGTATGCGTCCATGCCTTGCTGACGACGGTCGATGTCCACCTGGTCTTTCGGGGCCAGCTTGAGACCGATGGTCTTCTCGATGCCCGTGGCGATCAGCCAGGTCACCACGAACGAGAAAGCGATGACGACGATCAACGCCAGCGCCTGCTCGCCGAGTAGTCCTGCCCCGCCGCCGAAGAAGAGTCCGTCGCGGCCGATCGAATTGATGGCTTTTTCGCCGAACAAACCGAGAAGGAGTGAACCGAGGATGCCGCCGATGAAGTGGACCGCGATGACGTCGAGCGCGTCGTCGAACTTGAAGATCGACTTGAGCGCGAGCGCGAAGTGGCAGACCAGTCCGGCAAGCGCGCCGATCGCCAACGCGGAGAAGGTGCTGACGAAGCCGGCGCAAGGGGTGACGGTCGCGAGACCGGCTACCGCGCCGGTGATTCCGCCGATCGCCGTGGCCTTGCCCTCGGTGTACCTTTCGATGACGAGCCAGACGACCATACCGCCCGCTGCGGCGATGTGAGTGTTCATCAAGGCTTGTGCCGCAACACCATCGGCGGCCAATCCGTCGCCTGCGTTGAATCCGAACCAGCCGAACCACAGGATGCCTGCGCCGATCAACGCCAGAGGCACCGAGTGCGGGACTGCCTCGGCGTTGGGCCATCCCGGACGTTTACCGACCACCAGCAAGATTGCCAGGGCGGCGGCGCCGGCGGATGCGTGGACGACAATTCCGCCGGCCCAGTCCTGAGCTCCGCGGAGCGCCAACCAGCCTTCGGGATTGAAGAGCCAGTGCGCAATCGGGGGGTAGACGATGATCGACCACAGCACGAGCAGAACGGCCCAGCCCAAGGGCTTGAGCCGGTTTGCGGTCGCACCGGTGATCAGCGCGGGCGTGATGATCGCGAACATCATCTGATAGACCACGAACGCCAGAGTCGGTACCGCGACTGCACCTTCGATCAGGTGGAAGCCCGGGGCTGCGGCTGTGTGTATGTCCTGCAAGCCGAACAATTTGAGGTCACCGAGGAAGCCGGAACCCCAGTCTCCACTGAACGCGAAGCTGTATCCGAACACGACCCAGGTAATCGAGACGAGTCCGAGTGGGACGAGGTTCTGCTGCAACATGACGAGCGCACTGCTACCACGCACCAGACCGGCGTAGAAGAAGGCGAGTCCGGGAACCATGAAGAGAACCAGACCCGCGGAGATCAGCACCCACGCCGTGTCCCCACTATCTATCACTGCTTCGGCTAACACCATTTCCATCGACATCGACGACCTCCGAGCATTATTCGGACCTGAACAAAGTCATTGGTTAGAGCAGCAATTCGCGATGTTCCGGTTCGCTGCGACAGTTACGCTACGCCCCATAGTTGCACCTTCTCAGCAAAATCGGGGGAACATCCGGTTTTCACGTTTAGTAGAGCATTGTTCTGGGAAAAGATGGGACTTTGCCTAAACATTGCGGACGCTCCACAACCTACAATTGCGAGACTAAATCTCGCCGAAAGTGGTTTAAGTCCTGCAAAATGGGGAACGTAGCCGCAGGTGAGCGCCACTTTCGGAGCAGAAATGCCGTTTCCAGCTCGGGACTTAGCTCCCTAACCAAGACAATCGCGAGCACCTTATGCGATTACCAACGTCGGTGACCCGCCTATCCAATCGGGTAGGTAATTTCACCGAACATCTTCTCACCTGTTCAGATGATTAACCTTCACCGCACTGAGGGCAATCCTGTCGTTAATATGTTCTTCATCTGTACTGGATATTTCGACCGGAAAGTCGAAGATCACCTTTCGATAACCTTTAAAGGTGAAATAATTTTCGCTGTAACTATTTTGTTATGCAGAACCTAGAGGGGAGGATTGATCCCACCAGGCGAGCACTCGGATGCCGGACAAAGTCAGCCACTTCGACGGCTCCCCCGCCTTTGTGTCGACCTCGAACCACACCCGCCCCGGTTGGCGACCGGCCTGGAGCCACGTCCCATCCGAGGCTCGAGCGGCCCGGATCATCTCGATCGCGTCCGCCATTCGCGGATCAGGCTCATTTCCATCCGACAACGACGCTTCGCGGAAGTAGTCGGCTGCGTTGAGCACGTTGTAACGCCACCGGAACGGGTACGCGAACCGGCCGATCCAGTCCCCCACCGGTTCCCCGGTCGAGAGTCTCCGGAACAGACCGCGCTGCAGCAAGAATTCCTCACCGGATCGCCGAGCCGCGCGCGTCTCATCTGTTCCCCCGGTCGCGATCTCGTACGCGAGAAGCCCTTTGAGTGAATTGAGCGTCGAATGGAACGACGATCGGGTCGAACCTTCGATCCACTCACAGTTCCACCCACCATCCGGAAGTTGATGCCGCACAAACCAATCAGCCAGTTCATCAACGGGCATGCCGAGCCAAACACCGTTTGCCACCGTCCAGGCGTTGATGCAGCAATCGACCTCACCGTCCCAGTACGGCCGGCCCTCGTACTCCCAGCGACAGTTCTCCGCGAGCAGTTCTGCAGTACGACGCTCCCGCAGAACACTGGCGTCGAGGCCCCACTCACGCAAGGAGTTGAGCGTCCAAGTAGTTGCCGTCCAGGGTTGCGAACTTTGTTCTGCTGCTTCGGGTCCCGCAAAGTCGAATTCAGCCGGGAAGAACGCCCCACCCGCCCATTGGCCGTCTCGATCCTGCAATGAAAGCAGGCGTGCACCAAATCCTTTGGTAGCGATCGACGCGCGCGTCGCCGCCCACACAGTGGGCGCTTCGTTCAGCAGGTCGCGCTCCACCTGCCACCGAATCGCCGGATCCGAATCGAGGAGCCACGCGAGCAAGTCGGCTCGGGGTGCCATCTGGCAATACTATCGAAAGGCGAAGCAGGCCATCCGGTTAACACATTTCTCGACGTCTGATGCAATGGTGAACTCCGGACCCGTTGCGTGGCCTACACCGGATAACCCAACGCCGCCCGCACCGCCACGATGTCGGCGGCAGCGACCTGCATAGGCTTGTCCCCCAACCGAATCAACGTGCCAATGGGCAGTTCCTCCACCACCGCAGATTGGGGGAGTTTGCTGCGATCGAACGTAACTCCTGAATGGAAGTATGTTTCCCATCCCACCTCCACCTCACCTTTCGACCGATTCTGAAGGTGCCGGTAGTCGCCGATGCTCCACCGAGCCCGAACTGCCCACGATCGCGTCGCCGGGTACGTTGCGCTGAGGCGAGGATTCGGTCCGGTGGTAGAGCACGGTGACACGAGAGGCCCAGATATCGGCCTGCCCCCGTACGACCCTTAACGCCAGCGCAATCAGCGATTCGTCGGCAATGGTGCAGGAAAACGAGTCGATGCGTGAGGTACCCCCGAAACCGATCATGACCTCGAGATCCCTTTTGGTCAGACAAATTGATCATCTGCTCTTTGGAGACTGGATCCGAGGCACGTGCCACGTGGGGCAAGACCGCACACAAATTGCTTAGACTGTTTCCAGTCTGGCTATCCAAGGCGCAGGCTCTAGGCACCGAGTCCGACGTTGGTCCAGATATCAAGGTAAGTGGAGTAATCGACCAGTTCAGGGGGTTCCGTCAATGACCACACAACACCCCATGTCGATTCCTCACCAAAGTACAAGCAAAGATAACCGCCGCCGCCCGATCTGAATGTCGCGATGCAACGAGCCGGATCTGGGTACTCTTCAGGGGACAGCCCGTCCAGAATAGACCATTCAAAGCTGTCAATTCGAAACATATCTTCAAGAGGCAGTGGCCCGACAGTCTTACCGGCAATATAGTACCAACCGTTGTGCAAATTTGAATAGAAATTCTTTAGACTGGAGGGGAATTTATTCCAATACCCTGAAAGTTCATCACCATCCACTACCGGTGGCGTACCCAAATAGTAGAGATCGGTCCCGTCTGCCATTTTAATTTTATATAGAAGAAAGAACCTATTTTCAGACCTGAGCAACCGCACATCAGATAGATTATCTTTAGTGTTTCTGTAAGTGTCGCCCAATATCGGTCGCCCAAATACGTCCCATTGGTCCAATATCCCAGAAATTCGAGCTGCAACGTCACCATTTAGTGCATCCAACCAATAATTCGGAAGCGCCATACGTTCAAGTGGTGTCAAGTCGTCAATCTCCGCAAGCACGGGCGAGTCGACACACCGCGAAATCTTGACCAGATCCACTACTGAACTCCATTCAATATATTAGATATCATTAACTATCCAGACGAGGCGGATGCTCGAAAAATGGGATGAGCTGCAGGGACTAGGGGAAGAGGACTACCGCTCGCGATGGCGCTGACAGCTACTGAATTGGGCTGCGCGAAGAGCAGCTTCGAGCCATCGATCATCCTGGTTACTGTACAGCTTACGCAAACCGGGCAGGTGTACGCCGCCATGTGGAAAGTACTGTTTCCCACGGCATCTCACTACAAGCTGTTCGGGTACGCGCGAGGGTGGTATCAAGGACAAAGCGCTCTACGCGCCGGCTCAGGTGTTGACCTGATTTCCGTCAGAATCGGTATCTCGTGCTTGGCGGTCAGTGTCTTTGTAGTGCAATTTGTCGTACCTGTTTACCGGAGGTGCATCCTTCTGCTCGCGGTAGAGCGCCCGTGTCAGCCAAGCACCGAAAACATCGTTGAATCCGGTGGGATGCCTTCGCGTGAGGAAGGGGGTCCACCACCACGCCACGAACACAGCAGCGAAACCGCACAAGAGGACAGGTCCGAGAATCGACCGCTGTGGAGCGGTGAGCCAAGCGAAAACGATGGTAAGGATCGACGAACTCCAGTAAATCGTTCTCGCATGACTGCGGTACATCACGTAGGGCGTAGATACGATCAACGCCACAGCCCCTGCAGCAATCGCACAAATCGCATAAAAGGTGGTCATGGTGCCGGTTCCGCTTGAGGAACGGTGTGTCGTCGGTATATGGAACTCTTCGGGAGAAAACGCAAAACGAGGACCGCCGCAGTGCCCGCGACAGCGCCGATCCGGGTGGTCGAATTGTCAGTCACGAGGAACACCATCCCACTCGCAGCCGTCAACGAAACGGCCAAGGTTATCGCGCCCCGCATCGGATTGCCTGCTGCGGCATCAAGCGCCGACAGCACCCCCGAGGCTAGGCAGAATGCAATGGCAGCGATCAGCAGGTAATGCACGGTCTCAGTCCCTTCTCTTGGAGCGATCGATCATTGTCTAAGGCTTCAATCAAATGATCGGCCTGCCCGGGTACCCAAGTATGCCCCGAGTAGCGATCCTCCGATTGCACCGATTCCGCCCCCGACTGCGGCACCTATCGGGCCGCCGAGAAACCCGCCGAGTGCGGCGCCACCTTTGCCGCCTGCCCATCCCAATGCGATTGCGCCACCGGAATTTCCCACAGTTTCGCCACGTGGCGCGCCTTCGCGCCACTTGATGACACCCGAGGCAACCTCAACTGCCACCGATAATCTGCTTAAAACAGTACCCACTGCCGCCGACCGAGCGGCCTGCGCAGCGCTCGGGAGCGAACCAGCATGATGCACACCGGTGTTCGCAAGGGCGCCCGCAGATTGCAAGCCCGAGGCGGGGCCACCGAGCGCGGTGCTGCCTTTACTCAAGACAGTTGCGATCTCGGAATCTGTATAGCCGCGGTCTCGCATCTGATCCACCTGCCATTGCAGGTCGTCAAGTTGTTGCTGTGCGGTCAGAGGGACGTTGCCAGTGAAGTCAGCAGGTACGTCGCCATGGGCGAGCGCCCGTTGGTTCGCGGCCCTCTGCGCGGGGCCGATCAAACCGTTGTTGGGATCAGAGTCAAAGATCCCGAATGGTAATTCCATTGGAGGATCTGGCTGCGTCTGCGTTTCCATGTCGAGGTTGTCGAGTGGGTTCCACGGAGGCTCGCTCGCTGTACCCCCGGGTGTATCGGTGCCCGAGTCGGTCGGCGATCCGATATCGAACGGCAGTGGTGTTGTCGGTGCCGGCTGCGTCGGGGCGTCCATGTCGAGGTTGTCGAGTGGGTTCCACGGAGGCTCGCTCGTATCGGTGCCCGAGTCGGTCGGCGATCCGATATCGAACGGCAGAGGCGTTGTCGGTGCCGGCTGCGTCGGCGGATCCATGTCGAGATTGCCCAGTGGGTCGATCCCGCCGACGTCGTTGTAGGGGGAGTCTGTCGGGACGTTGACCATGACCGGTCCGCCGGACTGGTTGACGACCTCACCGCCGCCTTGAAGGGGTGTAGCGGTGACGTCTCGTCCGGTGACCGGGTCGCTGCCGCCGTAGGGGCCGTCAGCAGTGACCGGGTAGATGACGCCCGGGGTCGGGATAACGACTTGGTAGAGCTTGCCGTCACGGATCTCGTAGTAGGTGGGAACCGGATCGCCGTTGACGTCGTACGCCCACGCAGCGGCAACGGTGCCCTGCAAGTCTCCGTTCGCGTCGTAGACACCGACGGACCCGTCGTCGTTGATGCTCATGTGTCCGCCGGGTGGTAGGTCGACCACCATTTCAGCTTCATGCGAGGAGGTTTCGTCGTGAATGAGGAAGATGGTGCGTTGTCCGCCACCTGGGTCGGGGATGACCACGACGTCCTGACCGCCGACGAAATACGGCATGAACGGTTTCGCGACCGTACCGACTACCTGGGAGAGAACCGACTCCCACGGACGCGCGCTCACACGCGCACTGAACGGTCCCGGCCGCCCCCTCACTCTCATACCCGCAGCGGTGAACGCCGCGGCCCCGACGAGGACCAGTTCGAGATACCGGTCACGGCCCGAGTCCTCCCCGGCGGTGGAAACATCCGCTGCCAGGTCCGGAACCGTTTGGGCCGGTGCGATATTCGAATCCGAATCCGCGGGGATCGGCCCGGGACCACGATCGGTGGTGGTTCCCTCACCCGGGGTGGGTGTGGGTGAGGGAACCGCTGATGCCGATGCATTGGGGAATGCACCGACACCAGTTTCCGAGGCCGGGGACTCGGAAGTAATGGGCGGAACCTCGATCGTCGGAACCGGGACGATGGGGGTGCCGTTGTAGGTGGGAAAGTTCGTCGGAGCATTCGCGCCGACATCCGGGCCACCGCCTGGAGCCTGCGCACCGGGGAGCCCGACCGTGGTCGTCGGCGCAACTGTCGCCGTCGTGGACGGCGCACTCAGGCACGGGTTGATGATCTCTGGCGGGATGGGTGCACCAGGTGGCAGCGACGCAATGAGATTCAGGTAGATCTGATGATCACGTGCCCGCACCGCCGCGCAGTTGACCGGAGCGGCGGAGAGTGCGATTCCCGCACCGATCACTCCGGCCGATCCGGTCAACAGCGCCCCGGCGGCAAGCACTCCCGCGAGAGTCCGGCGAAGTCGTCTACCGGACTTCACCGGTGCGCACCACGATTGTCACTCTTCTTCGTTCGGAGTAGCGCGATGAGTTTGTCTGCGCCCCACCAGAACAACCGTCCGGAGATCGACATCCACAAGAAGAATGCCAGGTAAACCAGGATCGTCCCGTAGTCGTTCGCCCAGCCGGCGAGCTTCCCGATCACCGCGAATGCCGCGATCAGCAACCCCAGTCCGACTGCGGTGGCGATCACAGCCTTGGAAAGTGGACTGAGTTCGCTGTCCGGATCCCAGTCATCAACGTCTGCAACGTCTTTACTATCGACGGCAGTGGATTCCGACTGGACACTGCGGCGTTCGGCGTTGTTGACGGTCATGGCTGGAACTCCAAATAGGAAGGGAGAGCGGGGACAACGGGTCGCCGACGTTCGGCCTGGTATCAGTTCCAGTACTGCTCCGTCAGCACTATGTGCCCCTCACTGGCGGGGTGATTCGGGTCGGAGACAAAGACATTGGCATGCCCACCACGCGCGGCTGCTTCACCGAGCACAGCTCCTTCGAGGGCGTCGACCTTGCCATCGGTAACAGTTATCGCGGAACCAGGCGCCAACCAGACCCCCCTCAGCGAACCTGGAACGATGTTCGCAATCGCATCAGGAATCGGGCTCGCCGCCAATGCCGCGGTTTCCGCATTCGAGAGCGACAGACCGATCCGGCCATGTTCCGGTTCGACGATCGGAGTTGCGGCAGATGCCACGCCGGCGCCGAGAACACCGATCAGGGCGATACCTGCGGTGAGAGTTCCGGCAGTGGCCAAGGTACGAATCTTCATGATTTCTCCTTTGTGGGCGTGATGAGTAACCACCCCTGGACGGGACGGATCGGGAATAGTCGCCAGCAGCGCTGACGACGGCTGCGTGGGTTAGAGCCAGGTGGGATCGGAGTACACGAACAACGTGTTGTCGGACGTCGCCGTCGACACCGAGAGTTGTGCGTACGAGCGGATCGTCACCGGCCCCATGCACGCATCAACCTTCACGTGCACGTTCTCTGCCGTGATCGACGCCTTCGACGACTCGAGATCCTTCTTCCCCAACGGAATCGTCGTGATCGTGCCCGGCGCAATCGTCGACTGAATACTCGGATTCACCGACGCATTCACACCCACGTTCGCCGACGGGACACCCGAAATACTCACACCGACAGACGGGCCGAGCGAAAAGCCAAGCCCCAAGCCAAGTCCGGAGGAAACATCGATCTGGCAGCCGATCTGCAATCCCTGCTCGACATATCCGGTCTTCACCGCCGAATCGCCCGCACCACCAATCGTGCCGGTCACCTTCGCCGACACGAACCCCTCACGGGTGAACGCCGTCGTCGCCAGGTTCGGCACCGGGTTCGCCGACAGTTTCGTCGCGGCGAGATCCAACGACCAGCCGTCATCGGTGACAGTGCTCGCGAACTTGTCCGCCAACGCCGTCGGCGTTGCCGATGCACTCCCTGCGAAGACCACACCAGACGACAGCGCGGCAACCGCACACGCCGCGAGCCCTACCGCGGCCCTCGATCGACGATGGGATACGCCGTTTTGCGATTCGATCGACATGAACTGCTCCTCCACGTGACACAGCAACCAGAGCGGTAGCCGACAACTAACTGAATTAGTTACCGGACGGTACCAATCGTCCTGTTTGCCCGCCAGTGCGCCATCTCCCCCATCTTGGATTTAGGATGAACATTCGGTAACAGATATATATCGACAGGCTTATCAGCAGCGAAAAGGACCTAGGTCCCACTATGAGCAAGGTCACCGTTTACGGACGAGAAGACCCCTCAGAAACAGTGCGGCAAATCGGATTCGACCCGCATCCCGCGGGCCTCAGAGCAGCTGAAGGCAGAAAGTGCGGGCATCAAGCCAGTGTGCGTACTTGAATATGAAACCAACAGGCATTACCTGGCAATCAATCGTGAAGTACGGCGCCCAAGCGGGGCCTGGGAGCGCAACGCTGCACAGCTCCCGCGGAGATACTCACTTCATGGTCGGCGCGAACTCGTCGGACCCACGGGCATCGCATCGTTAGCTTGTCAATCACTGATAGGCGCAGACGACGCACACAAGTAGTACGCAAGTACGAGAAAAGGCTCTGACCAAGACCGGAGTCCTTGATCAGAGCCCTACCAACTCAGGATCGAACGTTATGCCGGTTCTCTCATGATGCCGAGATGCCGTGCAGTCCCGGACACCCCAGGAACCTCTTGCACAGGAGACCAGGTGTTCAGCCCGTCCGTGCTGTCGGAGTAGAGATACTTTCCTTCGGTATAGGCGTCGAGATAGATCCGCCAGTCGCCGCTCGGCAACTGAACCACGGCCGGACCTTCGACAAGCGAACCCCAATTCCCGGGCGGGACAAACGAATAAGGTCCCGTCACCGAAGGAGCGACCGCATGCTCGACGACCTTCCTCGTCTCGTTCTTGGTGAACGCATGATAGGTCGATCCGACTTTGACCACGGTGGTGTCGATGTGGTCCGCACCGATCCCGGCGAGCGGAACAGGCGGGCTCCACAACCGGAGCGACGGTTCCAACGCCGTCATCAGATACGGCACAAATCCTCCACCGGTCGACATCGACAGGATGACGTTGACGCGATCGCCGTCCACAAACCATTCAGGCGCCCAGGCCTTGGTGACGAATGGTGACAGCGACGGTCCGTCGCTGAAACCAGCCGAACCCGAGAAGCCCGGGGGGCTCGCAGAACCGGTGCCATCTCCCGTACCGGGCATCAAGGCGCAGCAAAACGGAACCGGATAGTTCCCCAGCGGCGTCCAGTTGATGCGGTCGCTGCTGCGTGCAAACCCGATGTTCGCCCCACCACCCGTCGTGTAGGTGAGGTAGTACAACCCGTCCGTGTTCCGGAAGATGCTCGGATCACGCACGAGCCCAGATGGCGGCCTGTACGCCGACTGCTGGACGAGTTGAAAGCCGGTGCCGTCAGCCGACTCGTAGACATCCATGTCACGGTCGCTGGCATTGCTGAACGCCACCATTGTGTATTTCCAGTCAGGCGGCGGCGCGGCGCTGCTGGCAGGGGCTGCGACCAGCAACCCCGCGACGACGAGGATCACCAGCGATACAACAGAAAGGCCGGTCCGTTTTGTCGGAATCACCGATGAAGTATGTATGACAGCAGGCCCTCCATGGGTAACTTCGGTCGGAGGCAGAGCAGGATCGTTACCTAAGTCGATTCGTCTTGTAGTGACGGCGGGACGGCGGCAAGGTCGGCCGTTAGCATCACGCCATGGAACTTGGAGTGCATTTCGCGCTGTCAGACAGCGTGGCAGCGGAACTTCTGGACGCGCGCGGCGACGACGACAAACTCGGCGCTGTGGTCGAGGACATCGAGGAGACGGGCCGATCCGAGTTCTCGTGCGACACGGACAAGGCGTGGGATCCGATCCTGTGCGCCCTCTCCAGCACGGGGTACGAGCGCGTGTCCGAGAACTGGCCGGCCTACGGCGTGATCTTGGGGGACGAAGACCTCAACACCGACACCGACGACCAACTCGTCACCTACCTGGCACCCGATCGGGTCGCCGAAGTCTCCTCGTACCTGGCGGAAGTCACCGAATCCGAGTTCGGCGTGCGCTACGACGCAATGCCACTCGACGACCGCAACCCGGAGTACGGCTCCGACGAGCGCGGGTACGCCTGGGGCTGGCTTCAGGAAGTGGCGGACTTTTTCCAGCGCGCGGCCCGAGAGCGTCGCCACGTGGTATTCACCGTGCGGTTCTGACGCCCACTACCCAAGCGGTGTGACTCCGAAAACAGTAAAGGCTCTGACCTGGACAGAAGTCCGAGGTCAGAGCCTTTGCTTTGGCGGAAGCGGAGGGATTTGAACCCCCGGTGGGTTTAACGCCACGCTCGCTTTCAAGGCGAGTGCATTCGGCCGCTCTGCCACGCTTCCGTGGGCGATCCTATCGGGTGTTCCCACGGACCGCGAAAACGGCTCCGGAGTCAGCGCTCGCCGATGGCTTTGTCGACCTTCTCGAAGACGTCTGCCAGCACGTCCAGTTCCTGGGGAGTCAGCAGATCGACCAGATTGTTCCGCACCCCGGCCACGTGAGTAGGCGCTGCCTCGGCGAGGCGACGCCTACCCTCTTCCGTGATCCGCGCGAGCACGCCGCGACCATCTTCGACGCAGGTGTCTCGCACGACGATGCCCTGAGATTCCATCCGCCTGATCTGGTGCGTGAGGCGACTCCGCGAAGACAGCACGCCGTCTGCCAGGTCACTCATCCGCAACGACCCGTCAGCTGACTCCGAGAGCATGACCAAAATGCGGTAATCGGCCAACGACAGGTCGTGTGAATCCTGCAGTTCGCGGTTGAGAACCTCCATGAGGCGCTGATTACCGTCCATGTAGCCGCGCCATGCACGCATCTCGCATGGCGTCAGCCACGGTGTCTCACCGTGCGCCGCCTGCGATGTCTCCTCGGTTGTCGCTTCAGCTGTCACAGGTTCCAAGTTTAGACCTGTGTCCGCCCGTCACAGTAAGACTCACCCTAAAGTCACGAATTGGACATCAGGATCGAACGGTCGATTTCGGCAACCGATGCCAGCCCCGCCAGTCCCATAGTGAGATCCAGGTCGGCCAGGAGACTGCGCAATGCATGACGCACTCCGTCCGCTCCGGCCAATCCCAACCCGTACACCCACGGCCGCCCGTACAGCACTGCGTCGGCACCCAAGGCCAGAGCCTTGATTACGTCTGCGCCACAACGAATTCCGGAGTCCATCAGGATGTCCACCTCATGCCCCACCGCATCAGCGACGGGACCGAGAGCATCGAGTGCCGAAATCGACCCGTCAACTTGACGCCCACCATGGTTGCTCACGACAATGCCGTTGGCGCCGGCTGCGACGGCCTCACGTGCGTCGTCGGGATGGACAATTCCCTTCACCGCGATCGGAAGTGTCGTCCACTGGCGAAGTTTCGCGATATCGGCAATCCGCACCGCATGATTGCCGAACAACGACACCCACGTGAGAACCGCGATCTGCAGCGCTTCTGCGCTCTCCTCGGGCGGCGTCGCCAGTTTGGCGCGGAACACCGGATCCGACAGGTAGTTGGCAATACCTTTCGCCTGCAGGAACGGAAGGTGACCGAGTTCGAGATCCCTTGGACGCCAACCCATACCGGGAGTGTCGGCAGTCAGGACGATAGCCTTCGCGCCCGCCGTCTCCGCTCGGCGGACAAACGACTCGGCAAGTTCGTCGTCGGCCGGCCAGTACAGCTGGTACCACCAGTTCTCGCCGGAGGCCGCCGCTACGTCTTCGATGGTCGAGGATGCCGCCGTCGAGAGAATCGATCCGATCCCCAACTCGGCGGTGACCGAACCGACCGCAACCTCGGCGTCGTCGTGGACCAAGCCGAGCACGCCCACCGGAGCCGTCAGGATCGGTGCAGCCAACCTCGTCCCCAACACCTCGACGCTCAGGTCGCGTGCGTCGGGCGCCGCAGTCCCCCGCAACATCCGCGGCACGATCGCATGCTTGTCGAACGCCCGCAGATTCGACACCGCGGTCCGTTCGGTCGACGCGCTACCGGCGATGTACCCGAAGGCCTCCGGTGAGAGTTGCTCGCGCGCGGCATCTTCCAAGCCTGCCGCAGTCATCGGCAAAGCCGGCTTCGCGCCGCTCAGTCCCGTCAGATAGATCTCGTTCTGCATGTTCCCGAAGTAAGTCACGTCCGCGACGGTAGCGGCAAAACACCCGTCAGCGGGGAGATTCGCTAGCGTCGTATCCATGTACGCCATAACGATCGATCAGCCCGGCGGTCCCGAGGTCATGAAATGGGCGCAACAGCCCGATCCTGAACTACCTCGCGGGCACGTACTCGTCGAGGTCGCCGCGACCGCAGTCAACCGCGCCGACCTGCTCCAACGTCAAGGCTTCTACCCGCCGCCGCCCGGCGCGAGTGACATTCTCGGCCTCGAATGCTCGGGTGTGATCACCGAACTCGGCGAAGACGTCACGGGTTGGTCCGTCGGCGACGAAGTCTGCGCACTGCTGGCCGGCGGCGGTTACGCCGAGAAGGTCGCGGTCCCGGCAACACAACTTCTCCCGGTTCCCGCGGGCGTCGATCTCCGTGTCGCAGCGTCTCTGCCGGAAGTTGCGTGCACGGTGTGGTCGAACGTCGTGATGCGCGGCGGCCTACGACGCGGACAGGTACTACTCGTCCATGGCGGTGGCGGCGGAATCGGCACCCACGCCATCCAGGTCGGCAAAGCCCTCGGCGCCCGCGTCGCAGTTACCGCGGGTTCGGAGGACAAATTGAACCGCTGCCGCGAATTGGGCGCGGATATTCTCATCAACTATCGCGACAGCGACTTCGTAGCATCACTCGCCGAAGCCACCGACAACCACGGCGCCGATGTGGTTCTGGACAACATGGGAGCGTCGTACCTCGGGCGCAACGTCGACGCACTCGCCATGGACGGCCACGTCGTGATCATCGGAATGCAGGGTGGCCGCAAGGGCGAAGTCGACATCGCCAAGCTGATGGGAAAGCGCGGAAACATCACGTCGACGGGCCTGCGCGGGCGTCCGCTCACCGGCCCAGGCGGTAAAGCGGACATCGTCGCCGACGTCCGTGCGAAGTTGTGGCCGTTGATCGCCGATGGATCGGTTCAACCGATCGTGTCGACCGAACTTCCGATCACCGAGGCGCCATTAGCCCATCAGTTGCTGGATTCGCCGGAAACCGTAGGCAAGGTCGTCCTCACCGTGAAGTGAGCCGAGCGGGATCGATCAGCCCAAGGCGCCGAGTTCGGCGACCAGCTGATTGATCTCGTACCGCGTCGTGTACGGCGCAAGGCCGACGGTGACCGCGCCGCCTTCGTCGTTGACGCCGAGGGCGTCGAGCAGCCTGGAACCGCCGTGCGTACCGCTGACCGTCGCGATGCGCTTGTCGGCCAGGTGCGCCGCGACCTTGTCTGCCGCCATCCCCTCGAGTGTGAAACTGAGCGTCGGCACCCGCGTGGGTGCGCCGCCGATCACCATCACGTTGGGCAGGGCTGCGAGAGAACGCATGAGGTGATCGAACAGACCGTCCTGGTAGTCCTGCAGCGAGCTGATCGAGGTTTCGAGGCGCTCACGCCTGGTTCCCGTTGCCGATTCGTCCAAGCCCGCCAGGAAATCGATCGACGACGTGAGACCGGACAGCAGCGCGAACTGATGACCGCCCACCTCGAGTCGCTCGGCGCCACGCGCGTACGGGTTGAGCGACACGGCCGGAATTCGGTCGAGCAGTCCGGGATCGCGGAAGACGAGTGCGCCCACCTGCGGACCGCCCCACGACGGCGCGCTGACGGCAACGATGTCCGCCCCGAGATCAGCCATGTCCACATGCGCATATGGCGCTGCACCGACGGCGTCGACCACCATCAGTCCGCCGAATTCGTGCAGACGATCAGCTGCGGCACGGACGTTCGGAGCCGAACCGACGACCGGCGATGCGGCCGTCAAGGCCACCAACCGTGTGGTCGAGGTGATGAGATCGTTGAACTGCCAACTCGGGAGTTCGCACGTTTCGATTTCCACCTCGGCCCATCGCACCTGAGCGCCGTAGCGACTGGCCACGCGAAGCCAGGGCGCGACGTTCGCCTCTTCGTCGAGGCGAGAGAGTACGAGACCGGTTCCGAGGCCCAGACGCGAACTGAGCGACTCGGCGAGCCATGCCAACAACACCGCTCGGTCTGCTCCGAGAACGACTCCCGCAGGATCACCGCCGACCAGATCGGCGACCGCGGTGCGCGCACTCTCGAGGATGGCAGCACTACGACGGTTCGAGACGTGGCGACCGGACGAAGAAGACGCAGAGGCACGGAACGCGGTGGAGACCGTCCGCGAGACGGCGTCCGGGATCTGCATTCCGGCCTGCGGATCGAGGTGGATCCAGCCGTCACCGAGTGAGGGAATCAACCCCCGTACGCGGGCAACGTCGTAAGCCATGCTCGACACTCTAGGTGCAGACGCCCGCTTAGTCGAAGGCAGTCACCCAATTACCCGTCAGTACAGTTATTCGGTAGCTAACTTTTTGGGGGTTAGGCGGCGTTTGTCGCCCACACACGACAAGATGGAAGCATGACGAACCCCGACAAAGAGCAGGTACTCGTTATCGGACCCGACGGTCGACCCGTCGCGATGCCGGCGGCCGAGGCAGAGGCCTCCACATCTGGCACCACCGAAGGCGCGGAATCCGAAGCCGAGTCCGTCGCCGAGATGGTCGAGCAGCCGGCGAAGGTCATGCGAATCGGCACGATGATCAAACAACTGTTGGAAGAAGTGCGCGCCGCGCCGCTCGACGACGCCAGCCGCAAGCGCCTCAAGGACATCCACACCTCGTCCATCCGAGAACTGGAACAAGGCCTGGCACCCGAACTCCGTGAAGAACTCGAGCGACTGAGCCTCCCGTTCACCGACGACTCCATTCCCTCGGACGCCGAACTGCGAATCGCGCAGGCCCAACTCGTCGGCTGGCTCGAAGGACTGTTTCACGGAATTCAGACCGCACTGTTCGCGCAGCAGATGGCAGCGCGCGCTCAGCTCGAACAGATGCGTCAGGGCGCACTGCCTCCCGGCATGAGCATCGGGGCTCCGCATTCGCCTGCCCATCCGGACCAACAGAGCCCAGGAACCGGCCAGTATCTGTAACTCGGACCACCACGAAGTCCGCGGGAAAACCGGCTCCGACGCCAGGCCGGTAGGCTCGACCTCCGTGTCAGCATCCGCAATCGAATCCGAGACGCCGGGCGCACCCGCGCCCGTGTCCGACTCCCAGACGTTCCGTCGTGCGTTCAAAGACCTTCGCGACGGTCTGAATCAGCGTGAGTTGTGGCTCAGCCTCGGCTGGCAGGACATCAAACAGCGCTACCGCCGGTCGGTGATCGGACCGTTCTGGATCACGATCGCCACCGGCGTGCAGGCCACCGCCATCGGCATCCTGTACGCGGCCCTGTTGGACATGCCACTCCAGGAGTTCCTGCCGTACGTGACGGTGGGCCTGATCGTCTGGAACCTCATCAATGCCTCGATCATCGAGGGTTCCGAAGTTTTTGTCGCCAACGAAGGCCTGATCAAACAGCTGCCATCGGCCTTGAGCGTGCACATCTACCGTCTGGTGTGGCGGCAAATTCTGTTCTTCGCACACAACCTCCTGATCTACGTGATCATGGTGGTCACGTTCGGAGTCTGGCGGAATCTGAGCTGGGCGTCGCTAGCCGCGATCCCGGCGTTGGGACTTATCGTGCTCAATGCACTGTGGGTCTCGATCGTGTTCGGCATCTTCGCCACTCGATACCGCGACATCGCACCGATTCTGTCTTCGCTGACGTTGCTCCTTTTCGTGCTGACACCGATCATGTGGACAACGCAAAGCCTCGAGGCTCAGGGCGGCGCCGTCCGAGATCGCGCAAAGATCGCCGAACTCAATCCGCTGTTCCATTACCTGGACATCGTCCGCGCGCCGATGATCGGGCAGCCCCAAGAGCTTTACCACTGGTACATCGTCATCACGATCACCGTGGTCGGGTGGGCCGTCGCCTTGCTGGCGCTTCGCAAATACCGGGCCCGCGTGCCCTACTGGGTTTAGGGACATCGCAATGACCGAACATGTGAACATCTCAACGCACAACGCCTGCGTCGACTTCCCGATCTTCGACGCGAAGTCCCGGTCGATGAAGAAGGCATTTCTCGGCAAAGCAGGTGGCGCCATCGGCCGCAACAGTTCCGATGTCGTGGTCGTAGAAGCCCTGAAAGACATCACGATGAACCTCAAAGAGGGCGATCGTGTAGGGCTGGTCGGCCACAACGGCGCCGGAAAGTCCACCCTGCTGCGCTTGCTCTCCGGAATCTACGAACCCACTCGAGGATCCGCCAGTATTCGCGGACGCGTCGCACCTGTTTTCGATCTCGGCGTCGGCATGGACCCCGAGATCTCCGGCTACGAGAACATCATCATCCGCGGCCTGTTCCTCGGTCAGACCCGCAAGCAGATGCTCGCGAAAATGGACGACATCGCCGAATTCACCGAACTTGGTGATTACCTCTCGATGCCGTTGCGCACGTACTCCACCGGCATGCGCGTGCGCGTTGCCATGGGCGTCGTCACCAGTATCGATCCCGAGATCCTGCTACTCGACGAAGGCATCGGGGCTGTCGACGCCGAATTCATGAAGAAAGCTCGCATCCGGCTTCAGAAGCTGGTGGAACGCTCCGGAATCCTGGTATTCGCCAGCCACTCCAACGAATTCCTCGCCCAGCTGTGCAACAGCGCCATGTGGATCGACCACGGCCAGATCCGCATGCAAGGCGACATCGAAGACGTCGTGCGCGCCTACGAAGGTGACGACGCCGCAGAGCATGTGCGCCACGTCATCAAGGAAATGGAACGGGAGAGCACCCCGTGAGCGCACCCGAGAAAATCATCGGTGTCGTCGTCACGCACAAGCGGCGTGAACTGCTGGCCGAATCCTTGAAGGTTCTCAGCACCCAGTCGCGGCCGCTCGACCATCTTGTTGTCGTCGACAATGCCGACGAAGCCGATGTGAAAGAGCTCGTCGACAACGCCCCACTGCCGACCAGTTACATCGGTTCTCAGCACAACCTCGGCGGTGCCGGAGGATTTGCTCTGGGCATTCTCTACGCACTTTCGCTCGGCGCCGACCGCGTCTGGCTCGCAGACGACGACGGCCGCCCAGACGGTCCCGAAGTCCTGGAAACACTGCTCGACTGTGCAATTCGAAACGACCTGGCCGAGGTCTCCCCCGTCGTCTGCGACATCGACAACCCCGACCGCCTTGCCTTCCCACTTCGCCGCGGCACGTCGTGGCGCCGGTTGCGTTCCGAACTCGGCGACGAGGATCTCCTGCCCGGTATCGCGTCCCTCTTCAACGGCGCACTGTTCACCGCCGACGCGATCGATGCCGTCGGTGTTCCGGATCTACGCCTGTTCGTCCGCGGCGACGAGGTCGAGGTACACCGTCGCCTCGTGCGCTCCGGCCTGAAGTTCGGTACCTGCCTGCAAACTGCCTACGTCCACCCCAACGGCGCGGACGAGTTCAAGCCGATCCTCGGCGGACGCATGCACACGCAGTACCCCGACAACGACACGAAGCGCTACTTCACGTACCGCAACCGTGGATACATCCTCGCCCAACCGGGAATGCGGAAACTGCTTCCGCAGGAATGGGTTCGGTTCGGCTGGTACTTCCTGATCACACGCCGCGATCCGGCAGGACTGCGCGAGTGGATGCGACTGCGCAAGCTCGGCCGGGAAGAAAAGTTCGAACGCCCGAGTTAGTCAGTCGTCCTGAGTTGAAGCAGTTGCCCCGATATCTTTTAAATCAGTTGCACAGTCGCGTCTGCGGCTGAGACGATTCTGATCCGACGCATGGTGCGTCCTGAGATTTTCGAGGAGTGAGTATTGATGACTGTCGTGTTCCGCAGTTTCAGCACCGTCAACATTCACACTTCTTCGTACTCGAGGACACACTCACCATGTCGGAAGACAGCACGCCCCTGACCGAATACGGTTGGAACGCAACACTCTCGAACAAATTCACTGCCCTGGCCCCACCGGACTCCGCACCCGGGCGCGTTCTTCGCGTCGACCGGGGGCGGTGTGACGTGGCCGTCGCCGAAGGCACAGTTCGCGCACTCAGCGGCAGCGATCCACTCTGTACGGGTGACTGGGTCGCCGTGGCCGAGTTACGGGACTCACGCGAACCCGAGATGCACACGGTCACTTCGATACTCCCTCGATCAAGCAGCATTGTTCGATCCTCGGCATCCGGAAAATCGGAAGGCCAGATTCTGGCGGCCAATGTCGACACCGTCGTCATCGCCACGGCTTCGGACGGCGACGTCGATCTCGGGCGCATCGAGCGACTACTCGCACTCGCCTGGGAAAGTGGTGCAACCCCTGTCGTCGCACTCACCAAATCGGATGCAGCTCACTATATCTCCGACACTCTCGCCGAGGTCGCTGCCATTGCGCCCGGCGCAACAGTGCTGGCTGTGAGTGCCGAGACCAACGAAGGAATGGATGTACTCGATGCAGTTCTGGACGGCACCGTGGCGATACTCGGTCCATCCGGCGCCGGTAAGTCGACGCTCGCGAACGCCCTCCTCGCGGACACCACAGGTGCCGATCGACTCGAGACCGGTCGCGTTCGGACCGGCGACGGAAAGGGACGCCACACCACCGTCACGAGAGAACTGATCCCCTTCTCCGGCGGCCGGACGTTGATCGACACACCCGGCCTGCGAGGGGTCGGCATGTGGAACGCGGCGGAGGGGATCGACAAGACGTTCCCCGAGATCGAGGAGCTGATTGCAGAGTGCCGGTTCTCCGATTGCGCACACAACTCCGAGCCGGGATGCGCAGTCCTGAGCGCACTCGGGCGCGGCGATATCGACGAACGGAGACTTGCGAGCTACCGGAAACTACAGCGAGAGAATGCATGGAACGCCGCGCGAAGCGATGCTCGTCTGCAGGCAGAGAGGACGCGGGAGATCAAGGTGATCTCCCGACAACTCAAGAGTCACTACCGCGGTCGGGACCGGTAGCGAACAAAGCCTGGCAGCATGGGAGTGATCCCGACGAGAGGTTGCCATGTTCGAGCAGTTCCGTTCCAGCGCCAGAACCAAGCTTCAGCGTGCGGTATCCGAGGTGGTCGAGGCCGCCGACCGGCGCAACGCAGATCGCACGCAACAGATCCTCGATGCGCTGACGCTCTCACGTGACGAACTGGCCGGGGCCCGCGGTGACATCGCGGGCCTCCGGTCCAGGATCGACGAACTGGAATTTCGTCAGCGACGGGATCTGGCCTACGCCGTGGACCTGCAAGCGACGGCATCGACCGCAGAGTTCATCCTCGAACACCTTCGCGTCGCCGAGACGTTCGGCCACCCACACGACACGCTTCGCCATGCACTGGGATTGATCGAAATACCCGGCATGGCACTCGAATTCGGCGTTGCCAGCGGAACCACACTCAGGATCATCGCGGAGGCATTCACCGAACGCGAGGGAACCGTCGCGGGTTTCGACGTGTTCTCCGGCCTTCCGGAAACCTGGCGGACCGGGTTCCCGGTTGGTGAGTTCGCTCAGGAATCAGTCCCCGAAGTACCTGGAGCGCAACTTGTTCCGGGCCTCTTCGAGGACACCCTGCCCTCGTTCCTGAACGACGAACCCGGCCCCGTTGCGTTCCTGCACCTCGACGCCGATCTCTACTCGTCCACCAAGACGGTGCTCGATCTCCTCGGCGACCGCCTGGTACCCGGGTCGATCGTCGTCTTCGACGAATTCTTCAACTATCCCGGGTGGCAGCAGCACGAGTACCGGGCGTGGACGGAGTTCGTCACACGCACCGGCATCTCGTTCGAATACCTCGGGTACACCGTGGACAACGAGCAGGTCATCGTCGAGATCACCAGCTGAGAATCACTTCTCGTACAGACGTGCCCAGTTCTCTCGACTCGTGAGTTCGGGCATCGCAGCACGGTACTTCGTCGACACGGCAGGTGCTTCCTTCTGGAATCGACGCAGTAGCTTCACCGTTCGAATCAAGAGAGCACGCGCCGTGGCCTTGTCTCGCTGCCGGATACGTACCCCCGACTGCGAAGCATCGGTGACGACTACATGGTCGAACTGCGAGATGTGCCACCAGTGCGCATCCTCGCGCGGAATATTGACCAAACCGCCACGGGTGCGCCCCAGCCACTGATTCAACCCACGTTTGGCCAGAATCACTCGCATCAGGCTCGGCTCACCACCGGCACGCTCGGTGTGGAGTTCGTTCGAGGCGATCGGGGCGGTAGCCGCATCGTGTTTGATCGTCTCGGCATACTGCGCTCGGCCGGCACGGACGCTTGCCATGGCCTCGATGCCGCCGTCCCGCAACGCTTCCGGACCGTCGAGATAGTCCTCGATGCCCTTCAACGTCGTGAAGGCAAGGCCGTATTGCATTCCGACGAGGAATTCGGAGATCTGGCGGAAGAACTGACGTGAAAGTCCCTTGGTGTCGAGATCGCTGTGCAAAGACCCGACGACGAGGGAGTTACGCGTACTGAAGTAGCGGGCCCAGTCGTCGAAGTCCTTCCAATAGAAATCGGCATGCCACACAGCGGCGTTGGGCAACGTGACGGTGACAAACCCTGCTTTCCGGGCCCTGATTCCGTACTCCACGTCATCCCACTGAAAGAAGATCGGAACGGGCAACCCGATGGCTTCGACAACTTCGGCGGGGATCAGGCACGTCCACCAGGCGTTGTATCCCGCATCGACTCGACGCTCTTGACGCTTCTTGAGCATGCTCGTGTTGATGAGAGCCTTGGGCACTCGTTGCCCGTGATGGAGAGTCTTCAGATCTACGTCTTCGGCACCGACATTGAGGAAATCGGGATTGAGCAGATACATCATCTGCGCACCCACCAATGTCGGTTCCACCGTCATATTCGCAAAAGCGTTGAGGCGCAACACTGTTTCTGGTTCACAGAGAATATCGTCGTCCATCAGGATGACGTCGGCGAGATCTGCCCCCTCGGATGTAGCCTCGAAAAGCCCACGTGAAAAACCGCCCGCTCCGCCGAGATTCGGCTGCTGCAGATATTTCAGCTTCTCACCGAGCTTGTCTGCCGCCTCGACGAAGCGCGCCCGATCTTTCACCAGGTCGTTGCCCTGGTCGACGACATACACGGAGCTGACGAGGTCACGCACGGTGGCATCGGAAGCGAGTGCAGCAACTGTCTCGGCACAATCGTCGGCCCGATTGAAGGTGCAGATCGCCACCGAGACCGGGCGCACCGTCTCCGGAGCCGCCACGGTCCATTCCAAGTGGTCGATCGTCATCGGAGCGTCGAGAGAATCCACCTCGAGCCAGAGGGCGCCGCCGTCGACGAACTTGTCCAACGGTGAGGTCAACGCGACCTGCGAGGACCCCGATCCGTCGCGGGTCTCGAGGATACGGCGATGCCCGGCGATATCCGAAGCAACCATCCGGACGCGGAACCGACCCTCGCTCTCGATCCGCAGCGAAGCCTCGACCTCAGTGACAGTCGTCCACCGCTGCCAGTAGCTGGCAGCGAAACGCCCGAAATAGGTGTTGGTGCTGATACGTGCGCCCTTGTCCAGGGCAACTCGGTGCCGGGTCCGCTCACCGGAGCCCTTCCGGAACTCGACGTACAGGTCGTCGTTGACTATCGGCGACATCCCGACGAACACGCCGCGCTGGACCACCAAACGGTGAGCCTTGACCTGCCCGTTCTCCGGCACCCCCACCTTTACCTGCTCGGGCATATGACTCCTACCGTGACTCTTGAAAAGCTGTACCTGTCACTCGCAGGGTATCCGAGGTGGAATTACCCCCGAAACTCGAAAACACGGCCTCGGCTACTGTCTCTGGTGCATCCACCCGTGCGACCTGGAGATCCCTTGACACTCGAACTACCCGCTCCCACCCGTCGGGAACGCTGGAGCTGGGGCGCTGTGGTCCCAGCAGTCGTGTGCCTCGCATTCTTCGCGATCGTCACGGTGGACCCTCGCTACTTCTACGTCGACGACACCGAATCCGGTGCTGTCGGCAACTGGGTTCAGCTAGGCCATCTGATGAGAGAGGGTCAATTCCCGTCTCTGGTCCTGGATCAGTGGATGGCGGGAAACTATCCGGTCGAAGGCCAGGGCGGGCTGTGGAACCCGGTACAGATCTTCATCAACTACATCGCACCGTCGGTCGACGATCTCGCTCTGCTCGCCACGCTGGTCAAGTTGGCATTCGCGATCATCCTCGGGTGGGGCGTCTATCGAGTCTGCCTCGAATACGGAGCTCGCCCCTACTGGGCGGCCGTCGCCGGAAGCGCAGTTCCCTTTGCCGGTTTCACTCTGTATTTCGAGTACCCGTCGTGGGTTACGTCGGTGATCGGAATGGCATGGGTGGTGCAGGCGTGGGCCAGCGGAATTCGCTATGCCCGCGGCCGGTCGGGGCCGATACCTGTGTTCGTCTTCCTCTACCTCGCGATCAGCGTCGGCTACGTCCATGCGGCATTGATGGCCGGAGTGACCGTCGGGGCACTGATGGTGGGCGAATACATCCGCAGTCCGCAATGGCGGACAACGGTGAAGCTCGGTCTTGTCGGCATCGCGGCCGCCGCCTGCGGAGCCATCACATTTCTGCCCGGGCTGCTCTCCTCTGCCGTCACCTGGCGCACCGGCGAAGAAGGCACGTTCAACGACAACTTCCTGACCGCACCGTGGTCCGAAACACTCACAGCGAGCATTCCGTCGTCGGTTTCGAGCATCGAGTCCTGGACAGGTGAGACCACCTACGCACCGATCACGTACATCGCATGGTTCGCGATACCGGCACTGGCTTTCATCGGCTGGCGGAAAGCACAAAGGTCGCTGCGAGAGTTGGTAACCCCGCTACTGCTGCTGGCTTTCATTCTGCTGTTCACCGCGGGTCCCAGCGACATCGGCCAGATTCGGTGGCCGGCACGGCTACTTCCTTTCGTCGCGGTGTTCTCCCTGGTGTTGCTCGGGGTGCTGCTGAGCCGATTCGGGACTTTGGACAAGCTGCGATCACGCGTCACCGCTGCAGCGTTGATCGTGTTCGTCTTGATGATTCGCGCCAGTTCCTCGGGTCCGCAGTACTTCATCCGACATCTCACCTGGGCTGTCGTGATCATCGCTGTCGGAGCACTCGCCATCTATCTCGGTCGTAGATACGGCGCCCCGGCGATCGCGGGTCTACTGATTCTCACCATCGCTCCGGTGACTCTGTATCAAGTGATCGCGTACCCGCAGGCACTGAACAAGTGGTACCTGCCGACCAGCCAATCCGAAGCCAAGGCGAACTTTCCGGATTTCCCGGGCACGAACCTTCAGCTCGGTAATCGCGCACTGATCCGAATCGATGCCGAAACAACAGAACTTCCGTGGACTTCGCAGGTGTACGGAAACTACGCCAAGGTCCTCGATCTCGACTACGTGAACGCGTACACCCCTGTCGGCCACGCCGACTTCGCTTCGCTGCTGTGTATGGGATTCGACGGGTCGACGTGCGACGACGCCTACCGAAACGTGTTCAGGCCGGATGAATACACCGGTCGAACCAGCGCAGACCTGATGCTGCTCGACCGCGTCGTCCTTCAGCGCAAGCAGTACCCGGGCGCTGACAACGAACCCGCCCCACCCGGGTGGCACTGGGCAGAAGTGCCCGAGGTCGCCCAGGACCAGATCTACGTCCTCGAACGCGACGCCGGCCCGATCTCCGGTCAACCGGGCCGTGTGTCGGCAACTGTCAATGCCGACGCACAGTCCGAGTACATGAGCGTCAAGAACGAGCGTGTACGAGTCAGCTCACCGGGCGGTGGCAGCGTGGTCTTCGCACGGTTGGCATGGCCGGGCTACACCGCGACCCTCGACGGCGAACCCATCCCGACCAAGGGCCTCGGCGGAACGTACCTCTACGTCGATCTGCCGCCTGGCACCGACAACGCCGAACTGGTGATCAACTTCCGTTCCCCAGGACAAAGGATCGGCTATGTCGGTATGGGCTTCGGACTCGTTATCCTTGCCGGCCTCTCCGTGATCTACTACCGCGACAGGCGTCAGAGCCGGGACGGGACCTCCGCGATCACCACAGACTCGTTGTAGATGAACGGCTTTCCCATCCACCGCGGAAACGGGAACGACAGCGAGCGCCTGACTACAAGACCATTGTCCGCACAGATCTTTTCGAGGTCGACGCCGTCGAGGAAGACGGTATGCGTGGGATCGCTGGCGAAGCCACGTTCCTGAGGGCAGATCAGCATGACGGTCGCACCTGGTTCCAGGAATGGAAGGTACTCGGCGACGATGCCGGAAGCTTCTCCCGCCGGCAGGTGCTCGAGGAGATGCGCCATCAGCATTCCGTCGAAGGTTCGCTGATCGCTTTCGGAGTGAAATTCCGCCGAAGAGTACGCCTCGAACCCGACCGATCGACAGAACTCCACCGAATGTTCATTGTGGTCCACCCCGACACTGCCAGGGGGAAGATTTCGCAGATTTCGGCCGATCCCGCAGCCGACGTCGAGCACCTTCCGGCCGCCGAGGAAACGTCGGATATTCCATTGATACGGCGCTTGCACGTTCAGAATGCGCTTCCATTTGGCGCCTTGAAGCTCACGCAACCGAGCCGTGTACTCGGTGTCGGTGGTATCACCGCTACCCGTATCGGCTCTCCCCGGAAGGCCTGTGTTCTCGCGATTGTTCTCGCGTCGATCGTTGGTGTGATCTTCGAACTCGGCCACTGGAGACTCACTTTCGTCGAGTGATCCGGATCATAACTTCACGATTCGCCGACATGTACGCCCCCACGCCGAGAAGCCGACCCCCGGCGACGTATACACTCCCCGCCTGTGAAGACCGATGGCACACCCGAGTCGGTGCAACCGCACCGAATTTCCGTCGTCGTGCCGGTTTACCAGGGCGAACACACTCTCAATGCACTCATCGACGAGATACTTCCCCTGACGAAAACCCAGACCACTCCCGGTGGGCGGCCGTTGGTCGTCGAAGAAGTCCTTCTCGTCTTCGACCACGGTCCGGACGGATCAGCTGCGGTCATCCGTGAACTCGCGAGACAACATGACTTCATCCGACCCATTTGGCTCTCGCGCAACTTCGGCCAACATCCGGCAACACTGGCGGGAATGGCGTCGAGTGGTGGCGAATGGGTTGTCACCATGGATGAAGACGGCCAGCACGACCCTGCCGACATCGGTGGACTCCTCGACACTGCACTGGATCAACAGGCCACCCTCGTCTACGCGCAGCCCGTGAACGCGGCACCCCACGGTGCGCTACGCAACGCGGCGTCGAAGTCGTCGAAATGGCTGACCACCAAAATTCTCTCGTCCGAGAACTCCGTGAAGTATCAGAGTTTCCGACTGGTCCTCGGAGAGGTCGGACGGTCGGTCGCCGCATACGCCGGATCCGAGGCGTACCTCGACGTGGCTCTGGGCTGGATCGCGGGAGAGGTCACCACCAGCCCGGTTCAACTGCGTGAGGAACGCGGACGCGCATCCGGATATCACCTCAGAAGCTTGCTGTCGCATTTCTGGCGAATGGTTCTCTCCAGCGGCACCAAGGGCCTGCGAATGGTCAGCTTGATCGGCTTCCTGTTCGCTGTCGGCGGTCTCGTCATCGTCCTCTACGTGTTGGCGTCGTACGTGTTCTTCGACGCCGGCGTCGAGGTACGAGGATGGGCGTCGACGATGATCGTGATGCTGTTCGGTTTCGGGGCAGTGCTCTTCTCGTTGGGTGTGATCGCCGAATACATCGGTGTCGCAGTCAAGACGGCAATGGGAAAGCCGCCGTACCTCATCGTCAGCGACCCCGCGTCAGGCCCGTTGGGGCGCCGGAACGCCACCGAGCCACCCGCGTAACAATGAATGTCCCCACGTGGGTAGTCGGCAGCGGCGGCCTCCTCGGCAGCTCCGTAGCCCGCGAACTCGAGCGCCGTGGGGCCGACATCCGCACCAGCCGCGTCCCGTGGGGCGAACCCGCTCTGGCCAGGGAAATCCTCTTTGCCGATGCCAGAAAACTGGTTACGGACACAGCCGGCGGCCCGTGGCGAATGGCGTGGTGCGCCGGTGCAGGTGTGAACGGTACGAGCAGTGACGAGTTCGCTCGCGAGAACCAACTCATGAAGGACGTTCTCGACGAGCTGGGGACGGCGGACGCAGGCGTCGGGACCGTCTTCCACGCTTCGTCTGCCGGCGGCGTCTACGCCGGAGCTCCCGGAGCACCGCACACCGAAACAAGCGCGACCAATCCACTGGCCGATTACGGGCGAGCAAAGCTCGATGCCGAATCGATCGTTCGCGAATTCGGCTCCAGAAGCGGAACCCGCACTGTCATAGGAAGATTCGCAAATCTCTACGGCCCGGGTCAGAATCTGGCGAAACCCCAAGGCCTGATTTCGCACCTCTGCCGAGGCTATCTGCTGTCGATGCCCATTTCGATCTACGTTCCCATGGACACGCTTCGGGACTACGTCTACGTCTCCGACGCGGCCGAAATGGTGGTCGACAGCTTCACCCGAGCGGAAGCGTCGCAGGAACCGACGGTCACCAAGATCTACGCGTCCGGACGCAGCGTCACCATCGGGGCGATCCTCGGCGCGTGCCACACCGTCTTCAGAAAACGCCCCAACGTTGTGCTCGCCAGTTCTCCACTCGCTTCGGCGCAAGCCCGAGACCTACGGCTGCGGTCGATCGTGTGGACCGATCTGGACCAGCGCACACATCGCCCGTTGCCTGCCGGGATAGCGTCGACCCTCGACTCCATCCGCCGCAATCTGGCTGCACGCTAGGAAGTGGTCTTCTCGCCGGCTGCCACGTATGCCTGCTCGGTCGCGTCCTTCTGCGGACGCCACCACTGTTCGTTGTCGCGGTACCAGTCGATCGTCGCTTCCAGACCACTGCGGAAGTCCTCGTAGCGCGGGGACCAGCCAAGTTCTTTCCGGAGCAGACTCGAGTCGATCGCGTACCTCACGTCGTGGCCCGGGCGGTCGGTGACAAAATCGAACTCGTCGGCGCCACGGCCCAATATCTGCAGAATCGACTCCATGACAGTTCGGTTGTTCATCTCACCATCAGCGCCGATCAAGTAGGTCTGACCGATCCGGCCACCGTCGATGATCGCCCAGACCGCGCTGTTGTGGTCGTCGACATGAATCCAGTCACGGACGTTCAAACCGTCGCCGTACAACTTGGGACGCAATCCGGCGAGAACATTGGTGATCTGCCGTGGGATGAACTTCTCGACATGTTGATAAGGGCCGTAATTGTTCGAGCAGTTCGACAGGGTGGCCCGGACGCCGAACGAACGGGTCCACGCGCGCACCAACATGTCGCTCGATGCCTTCGTCGACGAGTAGGGGCTCGACGGGTTGTACGCGGTCGACTCCGTGAAACGGTCCGGATCGCCCAGTTCGAGGTCTCCGTACACCTCGTCGGTGGAAATGTGGTGATACCTGACGTCGTGCTTGCGCACAGCCTGCAGGAGCGTGAAGGTTCCCACGATGTTGGTCTGCACGAACGGCCACGGATCAGCGAGCGAATTGTCGTTGTGCGACTCGGCAGCAAAATGAACGACCACGTCGGCAGCGCCCACCAGTTGGTCGACGAGAACTGCGTCGGTGATGTCGCCGTGAACAAACGTGATGCGGTCGGCTATCGAATCGAGCGAAGACTTGTTGCCCGCGTAGGTCAGCGCATCGAGCACCGTGACCTCGGAGTCGGGGCGCTCTGCCACCGTCTGATGCACGAAATTGGCGCCGATGAAGCCTGCACCGCCAGTCACGAGAACTCTCACGTTTGCGCCTCCACGATCACCGAATCGAACCGATCTATCTACCGGCCACGCACGATACCGTGCGCCCGAGATTTGTTTCTCCAGCGAACACTGGAACACTTCGAGGCATGCGCGGAATCATTCTGGCGGGCGGCACGGGGTCGAGGTTGCACCCCATCACGCTCGGCGTGAGCAAACAGCTGGTCCCCGTCTACGACAAACCGATGATCTATTACCCACTCAGCACCCTGATGCTGGCCGGGATTCGCGACATCATGATCATCACCACAGAAGACGACGCACCGCAGTTCCAGCGGTTGCTCGGCGACGGCTCGCAGTTCGGCGTCGACCTGACCTACCAGATCCAGCACGAGCCGAATGGTCTCGCACAAGCCTTCGTACTCGGAGCCGGCCACATCGGTTCGGAATCCGCGGCCCTGGTCCTCGGCGACAACATCTTCTACGGCCCAGGTCTGGGCAGTAAGCTCACGCGTTTCGAGAACATCGACGGTGGCGCCGTATTCGCGTACTGGGTTTCGGACCCCACGGCTTACGGAGTCATCGAGTTCGACCGCGAAGGCAAAGCCGTCTCGCTCGAGGAGAAGCCGGCGAACCCGCGCTCCAACTATTCGGTGCCTGGCCTCTATTTCTACGACAACGACGTTGTCGCCATCGCCAAGGACCTCGAACCATCGGCACGCGGCGAATACGAGATCACCGACGTCAACCGTGCGTACCTCGAAGCTGGCCGCCTCCAGGTCGAAGTACTTCCTCGCGGCACCGCGTGGCTCGACACCGGAACTTTCGATTCGCTTCTCGACGCATCGAACTACGTGCGCACGATCGAGGAGCGTCAGGGACTCAAGATCGGCGCGCCCGAAGAAGTTGCGTGGCGGCACGGATTCATCACCGACGACGAGCTACGCATTCGTGCTGAGAAGCTCCTCAAATCCGGATACGGAAAATACCTTCTCGAACTTCTCGACCGCGGCAAGGACTGGTGACATGGCAGATACTCACGTGATGAGCCAGTATCGCGAACTGAAAGTGCCAGGGGCCTGGGAATTCACACCCAAACAGTTCGGCGACGACCGTGGAGTCTTCCTCGAATGGTTCCGTGAACCCGGATTCTCCGAGATCACCGGCCGCACCCTCGACCTTCAGCAGGCCAATTGCTCGGTCTCGGCTGCCGGCGTCCTACGAGGCATCCATTTTGCCGACGTCCCTCCCGGACAGGCCAAGTACGTTACGTGTGTCAAAGGCGCGATACTCGACATCGCCGTCGACCTCCGCGTGGGATCGCCGACCTTCGGCCAGTGGGATTCGGTCCTTCTCGACGACGTCGACCGCAGAGCGATCTTTCTGTCCGAAGGGCTTGGGCATGCCTTCCTGTCCCTCGAGGACAACTCGACAGTGGTTTACCTGTGCTCGACGGGATACGCCCCCGAGCGTGAGCACGAAGTTCACCCCCTCGATCCCGACATAGCGATCGACTGGCCCACCGTGGGTCGCAGCGGTGAGCCCCTGAACATCACGCTCTCCGCGAAGGACACAGCGGCACCGTCGCTTCAAGATGCCGTGTCGGCAGGGCTGCTGCCCACGTTCGGCGAAGGCTGATGGCTTCACCGGATTCGACTGCAACACCCCCCGCCGGAATGACCGGCAGGCCGGGTCCGTTGATGCGCGTCGTCAAGAATCAGGCCCTTGCCTTTCTGCTCGTCGGTGGCGTCAACACGGCGCTCGGAACCGCCTGGTTCATTGCCTGGCAGATCGCGCTCGGCGATCAATTCGGCTACCACTTCGCGATCGTTGCCGGGTACGTCTGCAACCTGCTGTGCGCTTTTGCGATGTACCGCTACCTGGTCTTCGAAGTTCGCGGCCACTTCCTCCGTGACTTCTGGCGATTCGTCGTCGTCAATTTCGGCGCCTTCGTGATCAACCTCGCGCTGATGACCGTCGCGGTCTCGGTCCTGCACTTTCCTCCCATCCCGTCACAACTCGTCATCACTGCGGTAACCGCAACAGCAAGCTTCTTCGGTTACCGCGATTTCTCGTTCAGTCGAAACAAGAGAACAGGCAACTCATGACTCCGCGTGTTTCCGTCGTCGTCCCGGCTTACAACAATGCCGACTACATTGCCGAGACGATCGACTCGATCCTGAATCAGAGCTACCAGGACTTCGAACTGATCATCTCGGATCATTCGTCGACCGACGACACCGTCAAGGTCCTGGCGCGATACGCCGACGATCCGCGGATCGAGATCCTGTCGACCGAGGCCGGCGGCGGAGCGAAGCGAAACTGGGACCGGGTCAGCGAAGCTGCGAACGGAGAGCTCCTGAAACTGGTGTGCGGTGACGACACCATCTACCCCGAGTGCCTGGCGGAACAGGTCGCGGCTTTCGACGAGCACCCCTCGGTGGTACTCGTGGCCTCGCAACGCAAACTGGTCGATGCAAACGGAAAGACCATCCTCTCCGCGCGCGGACTTGCAGGGCTGAAGGGACTGGTCACCGGGCGCGACGCGGCCCGAAAGACGGTAACGGCGGGAGCGAACATCTTCGGCGAGCCCGGATGTGTACTCATGAAGCGATCCGCCTTGAAGGCCATCGGATGGTGGGACGACACCAACCCGTACGTCATCGACGAAGCCACGTACACCGCCGTCGCACTCCAAGGGGACGTCTATGCGATCGCCAAACCCCTCGCGTCCTTCCGCGTCAACGCCGGACAGTGGAGTGTGCGTCTGGCCAAGGATCAGGCACGCCAGGCAGCGGCATTCCACAAAGATCTCCGGGAATCGGATCCGACTCTCGTCTCCGCAATGGACGTCCGAATCGGCGACGCACGCGCACTCGCCACTTCGTTCATGCGTCGCGGCGTCTACATGCTGTTGCGCCATCGCATGTCTTGATCGTTGCCGGTTGGGTAATCTTCACCTTTCACGACTCGATGGCATGACACCGGCGGGACGGACGGCTGGATGACCAAACGTGCGAGCAGACGCGGCCTGTGGACGGCCGTCGTTCTCGCAGCCGGCCTCGGTGGTCTCGCGCTGGTCGCACCGCCCCTGACTCCGGGAACGATCGAGTCCGCACCGGTCACCGTCATCACGACCACCCCACCATCGCCGGTTGTTCCGCTCACCCCGGAGGAGCTCTCGGCCCGAGTGGTCCCCACCATCGTCACCATCACGGCGCCGGCCGGATTCACCACCACTGCTGGGACCGGGATCGTGCTCTCCCCTGACGGAGTGGTGCTCACGAATCACCACGTCATCAGCGGAGCCTCGGACGTCACCGCCGTCAGCATGTCCAACGGGCTGATCTACGACGCCGAGATCCTCGGGTACGACAGCGTCAGCGATCTTGCCGTCCTTCGACTCGCGGGCGCTGACGATCTGCCGGTGGCTGTGGTCGGCAAATCAGCAGAAGCCGCTCGCGGGGACTCCGTCACCGCAATCGGAAATGCGGAAGGCGGCGGAGTACCCGTCCCGGCTCCCGGCGTCATCACCAACCTCGGTGTCACCGTCAACACCCGCAACGTGTCCGACGGATCGCGAAACCAGTTGAAGGGCCTCATCGAGGTCGACGCGGACATCCGGCCTGGCGATTCCGGTGGTCCCCTGGTCAACGCCGTTGGCGAGCTGATCGGCGTCAGCAGCGCGGGCAACGCCGTCACCGACCGCACCGAAACCTCACCGGCGCCTCAGTCCTACGCGATACCGATCGACACCGCACTACCGATCGTCGAGCAGGTACTCGGTGGCCGCTCCTCCGAGACCGTGCGTGTGGGACCGACACCCGTACTCGGTGTCGCGGTGAAGGATCACGCGGACATGCCGGCCGGCGCCGAAGTTGTTGCCGTGAGCTTCGATTCGCCGGCCGAGCGGGTGGGGCTGACCAAAGGTGCGGTCATCACCGAGTTCGGTGGCAGCCGGATCGCGTCGTCCGCTGATCTCAACGCGGCGATGAGCTCGCGCCGCCCCGGCGACACCGTCGCGGTGACGTGGGTGGACGCAACGGGGCAACCCGGGACCGGTTCCCTGGTCCTCGACGAGGGGCCACCTCGCTAGTCGTACAGGGCGCCAGCCGTGAAAGCATCGTGGCATGACCACGGTTCTCCTGCTCACCTGTGACGGCGCCGCCCGCGAGGCGGATGTCGAAAGCAAACTCGTCATGGAAGCTCTCACCTCCTACGGCATCGCGTCGACGATGGCGCCGTGGTCGAGCCCGTCCCTCCTCGATATCGACGCCGACCTGGTTCTGATCCGGTCGACCTGGGACTACACCCAGCGCCTCGACGAATTTCTTGCCGTTCTCGATCAGCTGACCGCTCCGATCGCCAATCCACTCTCGATCGTGAAGTGGAACGCACACAAGGGATACCTCACCGAACTTGCCGCGGCCGGCGTACCTATCGTCCCAACCGCTGTGATCGCTGCCGGACAGAGCGAAACACTCACCCTCCCTTCGTTCGAGGGTGCCGACGTCATCGTCAAGCCGGCAGTGTCCGCCGGCGCTGTCGGAGTGGGAAAGTTTGCCTCGGGGTCCGCGCAGGCCCACGCTCACCTCAGCTCGATCCTCGACGGCGGTAACGACGCGTTGGTCCAGCCATTCGTCTCGGACGTCGTCGACGGTGAGCGCTCGATCATCCACATCGGCGGACGCTACTCGCACGCTGTCCGGAAGATCCCGGCCGCCAACGACTTCCGCGTGCAGGAATTCCACGGCGGAACCAACCACCTTCACGAACCGTCCGCCGCCGAACTCGCGGTGGCCGACGCAGCACTGGCCGCGACCCCCTGCGGCCCCGGCGAATTGCTTTATGCGCGTGTGGACGTCGTGGGTCCGGTGGATCAGCCACTGCTCATGGAAGTGGAACTGATCGAGCCCGAACTCTTTCTGCCATTCGCCCCTGGATCTGCCGACGCCCTCGCACGGGCAGTTGTCGCGTCACTGCGCACGTGACGCCTGGGGCGGGACCGCATCCAGCCTGGTGCGAATGAACCTGGCAACGTCACGTAGCGCTGCCCGGCTCTCCGGCAGGCCAGGCCAGACGGCGGGAAACGCGTGAACCTGGCCGTTCCAGATCTGCAGCGAGCACGGCACCCCCGCGGCGGCGAGCCGTTGCGCCATCACCTCCGAATCGACTCTGAGCACCTCGGATTCGGCGGCGATCAGCAACGACGGCGGCAGCGCGGCCAGATCGCCGTCGACGGGTGAGTTCGTCTGTCCGCCAAGCTTTCCGATCGCCATCAATGCCGACACCGGGGCGATCACGTCGCGTCGAGCGTTGGCATGGACCGATTTGGTGGTGCAATCGAGATCGAGGAGCGGTGAGAGCCCGACCAGACCGGCCGGAACCTCGAGCCCCGCGGAAACAGCTGCAAGTGCCGTCGCGAAAACCAGGAAGCCTCCGGCCGAATCGCCAACGAAGACAACCTTTTCCGGCAAGGCTCCCTGTTCGAGGAGCCACCGGTATGCATCGAGACAGTCGTCGACGGACCCGCTGATGCTCGTGCTCGGCAACTGTCGATATGCGATGTGCAGGACCGGAAGGCCGGTTCGCTTGGCGATGCTTGCAACGACCGGCCGATGCGTGTTGAGCCCGCAGCACATGAACCCGCCGCCGTGCAGGTAGAGAACAACACCGTCGCGCAGATCAGCCGTCGAGCCTGCCGTCCGCACGAGTTCACCGTCGAAACCTGGAAAGCGAATCGCTTCCCGATCGATCCCGGACGGAATGCGTACACCCGCGGCCGAGTCCAGCACTGCGGCGCGACGCATGGCGCCAGGCGTCAGCGGCGCGATCCCGACCACGGGCCGAAGCATCCATCGACACGCGTTGTAGAGGACCTGCGATTCGATACTCGGCCTGCCGTATCGAGTTCCGGTCCTTCGACTGACTGTCGGCAACAGAGACATCTGTCCAGATTAGAAGCGATCAGGCACCGAAGAGGTCGACTTCGTCGAGATCGTCGACGATCGTGACCTTTCGTTTCCGCCCGCCGATGACCTTGCCCAGACCGCGCAGTCCACCGGACTGAGCTTTCGGGGCGGGTTCGATGCGCTGCGGCGCAACTCTCGTCCGCGCTGCGCGCTGAACAGGCTTGGGGGCGGGGGCTGCTGCAGGTGCCGCGGGTTCGGGAACCTCGGCTGGAACCACCGCTTCCGGCTCCACGAAGCCCTGAGCAACCGGGGCCTCGGGCGCGACCTCAGCGGCTTCCTCGACCTCCGCCACCTGCTCCGCCTGCACCGGTCCGTCGATCACCGGGATGTCCGACGCCCAGCGGACCCGATACTCCAGACCGCGCGACGCCAGTTCACGCGCGAGATCGCCGTGCCAGACCCCGTCTTCGCCGTCGCCGTATGCCCGTGCGTCGGAGCTCACCCAGATGACGTCGACGCCCGGGTTGCGGTCGGCGAGATCGAGCACGGTCAGCCAGTTCAGCGTCGCCGGATATCCGTCTCGCTTCTTCTTGTCGGTATAGGGCCGACGCAGCGAGATCGCCCTCTCGGCCACCTCGACATGCGACACGTCGACTGGATCGACCACTTCGACGCCGATCGCCACGAGGTCTTCGATCACGTCGTCGACGTAGCCGTCGGCCTTGTCGTGAGCAGCGTCGACGAACCTCGTAAGGTCGCGCCGCAATCCCAGTCGGTCGTACATGCGCGCCTGGACGCTCAGGGCCGCGATCATCTCCGCCGATTCCTCGCGGTAGCGACTCGCAACCTCGAGGACGACCAATCGCGGCACGACGACGCGGTGTCCGAGTGCGCGAGCGTCGGCGATGGCAGTGTCGAACCGTACACCCCTGGTCAGGGCCGAAGAATCGAGAACGATGATCATGCGCTCGATTCTCTCTCGAGAAACCGGACGAATGCGCTAATCCACCCCGAACCGTTACTTGATCTTGAAGATCACTGCCCGCTGAACGATGAAGTTGATGACCGTCGCGGTGCCCTGCGCGATGACGAAGGCCAGCGGCATGCGCCACCACTCGTCGGCGAGCACATGCACCATCAGCGCGTTGAGCCCGACCTGAACCGCAAAAGTGACCGCGTACAGCACGACAACAGCGATGAAGCGGGCGCGAGAAGGCTCGGCCTTGAACGTCCACCGCCGGTTGATCAGATACGCCGTCGTAGTGCCGGCGATAAAGCTGATCGACTTGGCCACGCTCAGATCGAGGCCGACGACCTTGAACAGGAATGCGTACAGCCCGTAGTCCACGACCGCCGACAGCCCACCCGTCGCGACGAACCGGACGATCTGCGTTTTCAGGTCCAACGCGTCGTCGGCGATGTCCGTCGTGACAGGAATCTCGACGGGCAGCGGGACGTGGGGTTCGTGCTGGTGACTTGCAGGTGTTTCGGGCACGACGACGAGAGTAACCACTCGAGTCGGAGCCGTCGGCACTACTCCCAGGTAACCTCTACCTTGATGTCCACGACAGCAGAAGAGACGCCGCAGCCGGCTCTCCACACCCAAGCCCGCACCCTCACCGGTTGGGGACGCACCGCCGCCACCACTGCACAGGTGCTGTCCACCCCCGACGTGGAAGTGATCGCCAACGCGGTCGCCCAGGTTGCGGAACAGAACGATTCCAAGCCCTCGCATCTGCGACGCGGTGTCATCGCGCGTGGCCTCGGCCGCTCGTACGGTGACCCGGCGCAGAACGCCGGCGGGCTGGTCATCGACATGAATGCACTCAGCCGCATTCACCGCATCGATCGCGACACCGCTCTGGTGGACGTCGACGCCGGCGTGAATCTGGATCAGCTGATGAAGGCTGCTCTGCCGTTCGGCCTGTGGGTTCCGGTCCTGCCGGGTACTCGTCAGGTCACGATCGGCGGCGCCATCGGCTCGGATATCCACGGCAAGAACCACCACAGCGCGGGCAGCTTCGGCAACCACGTCGTGTCGTTGGATCTGCTGACGGCCGACGGCAAGGTTCGCACGCTCACCCCCAAGGGCGGGCGCAACGACCCGAAGGCCGCACTGTTCTGGGCCACGATCGGCGGCATGGGCCTGACGGGCATCATCTTGCGGGCAACCATCAAGATGACACCGACCGAGACGGCGTACTTCATCGCCGACGGCGACGTCACCAACAGCCTCGACGAGACCATTGCGCTGCACAGTGACGGCAGTGAGGCCAACTACGAGTATTCGAGCGCGTGGTTCGACGCGATTTCCGCGCCCCCGAAGCTCGGCCGTGCGGCAGTCTCGCGCGGATCTCTGGCGAAGCTCGACCAGCTTCCGGCCAAGCTGCAGAAGAACCCGCTCGCCTTCGACGCACCGCAGTTGTTGACGTTCCCCGACGTCTTCCCCAACGGGCTGGCCAACAAGTTCAACTTCACCGCGATCGGTGAGGTCTGGTTCCGCAAGTCCGGCAAGTACCGCGGCAAGGTCCAAAATCTGACGCAGTTCTACCACCCGCTCGACATGTTCGGTGAGTGGAACCGGGCGTACGGATCCAACGGATTCCTGCAGTACCAGTTCGTGGTTCCGCCGGAGGCCGTCGACGAATTCAAGAAGATCATCGTCGACATCCAGCGCAGCGGGCACTACTCGTTCCTCAACGTGTTCAAGCTCTTCGGCGAAGGCAATCAGGCGCCGCTGAGCTTCCCGATCCCGGGCTGGAACATCTGCGTCGACTTCCGCATCAAGCCGGGCCTGAACGAGTTCGTCACCGAACTCGACAAGCGTGTCCTCGAATTCGGCGGACGCCTGTACACGGCCAAGGACTCGCGGACGTCCGCAGAAACCTTCCACGCCATGTACCCGCGTATCGACGAGTGGATCGCGACGCGCCGCAAGTACGACCCCACAGGCGTTTTCGCCTCCGATATGTCCAGAAGGCTGGAACTGTGATCAACGCTGTAGGTAACCCGCAAACCGTTTTGCTTCTCGGTGGAACCTCCGAGATCGGCCTCGCCATCTGTGAGGAGTACCTGAAGAAGGCGCCGCTCCGCGTCGTTCTGGCGGCACTCCCCGGCGATCCGGGACGCGAAGCTGCGGTCAAGCAGCTCGAAGCGAAGGGTGCCACCTCGGTGGAGCTCATCGACTTCGACGCCGTTGATTTCGAGTCGCATCCGAAGGTGATCGACCAGGCGTTCTCGAACGGTGACGTCGATGTCGCCATCGTCGCCTTCGCACTGGACGGTGACTCCGAAGAGCTGTGGCAGAACCAGCGCAAGGCCGTTCTGGTGGCAAACGTCAACTACACCGCTTCCGTCTCGGTCGGTGTTCTTCTCGGCGAGAAGATGAAGGCTCAGGGCTTCGGCAAGATCATCGCGATGTCGTCGGTTGCCGGCGAGCGCGTCAAGCGTGCCAACTTCGTCTACGGCTCCACCAAGGCGGGCCTCGACGGTTTCTACCTCGGACTCGGCGAGGCTCTCGCGGAATTCGGACCGCAGGTCACCGTCGTTCGCCCCGGCATGGTGCGCACGCAGTTCAGTGCCCACGTCAAGGAAGCTCCGCTGACGGTCAACAAGGACATCGTCGCGAAGCTCGCTGTTGCCGCCTCGGACAAGGGCAAGGAAATCGTCTGGACTCCCGGCCCGTGGCGCTTCGTCATGATGGGTCTTCGCCACGTGCCGCGCCCGATCTTCCGGAAGTTGCCGGTTTAAGCTCCTCCCGTGCCAGAAACAACAACTGCTCCGAGTACAGACCTTTCGACCCCGTCGCCGTGGCGTAATGCCGCGGCGACGGTGGTGGAAATGGCCCTCGGAGCGCTGGTCGCCGCTGTTGTAGCCGCTGTCGGGCTCTTTGCTTTCGGCCGAGTGCAGTGGCCGGCGTTCACCTCTTCCAATGTCACGCAGGCAGTCACGACGGTGCTGCAGGTGCTCTGCATCGCAGTGGTCGGTGTTGCGGTTCTGATGTTCCGCGCCCGCAAGGCCGAGCGGGTCGCAAAACTCCTCTCGTGGGCCGGGCTCTCCGGCTTCGTCACCACGACGCTCGGACTTCCCCTGGCCGCGACGAGTCTGTATCTGCACGGCGTCTCGGTCGATCAGCAGTTCCGGACCGAGTACCTGACCCGGCTGACGGATTCTGCTGCGCTGCAGGACATGACGTACGTGGATCTGCCGCCGTTCTACCCGGCCGGCTGGTTCTGGATCGGTGGACGCGTCGCGAACCTGCTGGGAATGGACGGCTGGGAAGCCTTCAAGCCCTACGCGATCGGCTCGTTGGCTGTCGTCGCCGTCGTTGCACTCGTGTTGTGGACCAAGCTGATTCGACGCGATTGGGCCGTCGTCGCGGCATTGGCCGTCACTGCCGTCGTGTTGGCGTACAACTCCCCCGAGGCGTACGGCGCCGTCATCAACCTCCTGATCCCGCCGGTGCTGATCCTCGCGTGGGGCGCATTGGACCGGCCGGGGGCATCTCGATTTGCCGGAGCCGGCGCAATACTCGGGACGGGCCTGTTCCTCGGTCTCGCCGCAACGGTCTACACGCTCTATCTCGGATTCGCCGCGTTCGCAGTGACTCTGATGGCCTTGGTTGCCGCAGTACTTGCCGCACGCGCCCAGAACACGTGGAAAGCCGCACTGGGACCCCTCGTCAGGCTCGCCGTGATCGCGGTGATCTCCGGCCTGGTGGCTCTGACCGTCTGGACGCCGTACCTGCTGAAGGCACTCTCCGGTGCCACCGCAGAGTCCGGCACCGCAATGCACTACCTCCCCGATTCCGGTGCGGTACTGCCCTTCCCGATGCTGAGCTTCACCCTTGTCGGTGGACTGTGCCTACTCGGCACGATCTGGCTGATTTCGCGGTTCCTGTTCTCCCGCCGCGCCCGAGCACTCGGTATCGGTGTCATTGCCGTGTACCTGTGGGCACTGCTGTCCATGACGTTCACCGTTGCCGGCAGTACGCTCCTCGGCTTCCGACTGGAGCCGGTCCTGATCGGACTCCTTGCCGCCGCCGGTGTGTTCGGTTTCTTCGAGTTCGCCGGTTGGATCGTGCTGGCCACCAGCGAAAATCCTCGCGTCAAAGCGGTACTGGTTGCACTCGGCGTCATCGGAGCCATCGCTTTCGCGCAGAACATCCCGCAGGTGCTGGCGCCGGATATCGCTGTGGCATACAGCGATACCGACGGTAACGGCGAGCGCGGCGACAAGCGGCCCCCGGGTGCCGAAGCCAATTACGCCGACATCGACCGGATCATTCGCGAGCAGTTGGGACGCGAACCCCATGACACGGTGGTCCTCACTGCCGACATCGGCTTCCTGAGCTTCTACCCGTACTTCGGCTTTCAAGGACTGACGTCGCACTACGCGAACCCGCTCGCCGATTTCCGTGCGCGCGCTGCGCTGATCGAGCAGTGGTCGGAGCTGAAGACGCCTGACGAACTGGTAGCTGCGCTGGACTCGGCGCCGTGGCGCAGCCCCGACGCCTTCGTCTTCCGCCAGGGCGCAGACGGGTACACGCTGCGCTTGGCAGAGGACGTCTACCCCAACGACCCGAACGTCCGCCGCTACACGGTCACGTTCCCCAAGGAACTGTTCGACGATCCTCGTTTCACCGTGACCGAGCAGGGGCCGTTTGTGGTCGTTACCCGCTCTGACGCAATCTAACCAGGAGATACGTCACAAAAGGCTTACCGTCGGGGTCGTTGACGCGACCCCGACGCACCCCTAACTTCATACCGTGCCCCGAACCGATGCCCGAGCGGCGATGATCGATGCAGCCGAGCGTCTGGTTGCCGAGCGAGGTCTGGCCGCTCTGACTCTTCGTGATGTTCAGACCGAAGCCGGGCAGGCCAACAAATCGGCTGCGCAGTATCACTTCGGGTCACGTGAAGGTTTGCTGGCGGCCGTCGTCGAGTCCAGAATGCGACCTGCCGGTGAGCGTCGTCGTGAGTTGCTCGACACGATCGATCTCGACGCGAATCCACGGACGATGCGTGCCCTCGTCGAGGCTCTCGTCCTGCCGTTGGCGGAACAGACCATCTACCGCGAGGGCACGTTGTACGCGCGGTTCCTGGTGCAGTCGATCTTCGACCCGGCGATGTCGTCGACTATCCGTGACCACATGCAGGCCGAGAGTTTCCGCGAAGTTCAGCGGCGGATAGTCGCTGCGTCCTCGTTACCGGCAGAGATCGCCGAACTTCGGGCGGGAACTCTGACCGTGCTCACCGTCGTCACTTTTGCCACGTGGGAAGGCCGCGTCGACAGCCGCGAACGTGCTCACGTGATCGTTGCCGACCTGATCGAAAGTTGCCTCGGAGCACTCTCGGCCCCGGCTGCGCAAATCTGACACGCTGTCCGGCGAGTTTGTTTCCGAAACTGCCGGGGTACTCAGCCCCTCCAAGCGCAGTCGAGCAAACGGCCGCATCAACCACCGGCGGGGTAGGTGATGACAGTGAGCGAACTCGTTGCGCAAAGCCGCGAGCTTGTACCGCATCGTGCAGTTCTCGATTCCGCAGAGCATGTTCTGGTCATTGCGCGCGGCAAACCGTTCGGGCGCGAACAGGCTTTCCATGAAGTGTTGAGCGTCGCGATTCGCAATCGCATCGAAGTACTCACTCTGGCAAGGGCTCTCATCGACGTGTCCGAGTCCCGCGACTACCGCGCGATCCCGACCGACACCGCGCACACCGTTGCGGTGCTCGAATGGGGCGAGCTACTCGAGATCCCCACCGAACACCACCAGAAGTCCAGGGCCGAGTCATCCGAGGACGTCGATGAATCGAGTGAAACCGACGATCCGATCGAACCCGAGTATCTGGTCGAGACCGACGTGGGCGGACGGGTCGTCTTCGTCGCCCTCGCGTTCACGATCGGCGGGATAGTCGGATTCTTCGCGCACGACTGGGCACTTCTGCTTCTGATCACCGCCGTGTACCTCGTGTGGATCGCGGCACGGTTGGTCGCGAAACTCGTCAGTGTTTCCCGTAGTGCCCACTGGGCAGACGCTTCGCCGATTCGTGGCGCCGATTCGACCACACGGAACGCGAAAAACTCCCACCATCACGCTGTTGCAGCGTGACGGCGGGAGCATCCGCTTTCGCTAAAGCCTCTGCGGTACACCGTAAGTGACGACGGTATCGCCATTCGACGTGACAGCCTTCGCGTACGGCCTGATGGTCACCGGACCGATTGCTCCCTGTACGTAACCGTGAACTCCGGACAGACGGACAGCGGCTTCGGGACCGTCGAACTCCTGATCTTCGAGCAGCGCGACGTCGGTGATACCGCCCGGCGCCAGGTCGACGTCCAGTTCCTGCGACGGAATGATGTCACCACCGATGACGAACCCGTTCGATATGTCCAGTCCCAGTTCGAAGTCCGGAACCAGGCCGATCCCGAGGTTGGTTCCACTCTCGACAGCCCAGTCGAGACCAGGACTGTTGAGAACGACCGTCGCGCCGGTCAGCGCGATCGGGTAACCGATCTGATAACCGATCGTCAGCTTCGTTCCGGTGAAGCTTGCCGCGTCCGGCCCGTCGATCTTCACGCCGGCAACCCCGTCGTGGAAGAACTCGACACTCAGCGGTGAGCTGTCGAGAGGCGGAAAGACGTGGATAGCGGTATCAGCCTGGAAGACTTCTATCCGATTTCCTTTGACGTCGGTGATCGAACTGGTGTTGTCAACGCCTGCCGACGCCGTCCCACCCCCCAGGACAACGGCCAACAAGGCCACTGCTCCTACTGCGCTACTACGAACTGCTGTCTTCGACATGCACAAGCACCATCCCATCCGGTATAGGCCCCGGACGTAGGTTCCAACTCTTCGTCGAGGATGGGATTCGTCGGGGCTGCCTGAACAAACGCGAGCAAGATCCTTGTTGCGATACCCCGGTCACGAACCCGTCAAACGGTGCGCGAAAACATTACTTTCCGGACAAGTCGGGCGGACCGGTTTGTCCCGCTGACTGCGCCCGCTCGCGGACGCGAACCGTTTTGTTCGTTACTCTGACAGTGGAAGTTATCGAATCGAGACCTAAGTAGGCCACCCCGAACTTCTGAGATCGCCACTTCAGGGATGGGCGCCAGAACCGAAAGGCACCGACTGCATGACCGAGACCTTGCCCGACGTCCAACTGCTCGAAGAAGCACGTCCAGGGCGAGTCCGTTCAGCAGTGCGGCGCTCGGTCGTCCAGCGCGGTCGTCTGGTCGACCTCGCGATCATGGCGACGTTCACCGTCGCGGCGATCTACGTAATGTCCAACCTGTGGAGCGATCTGCAGTCCGGCTATCTGTTCAACGCGGGCCGCGACCAGGCCATGTGGGAATGGTTCTTCGCCGATACCGCTCACGCCCTCGCCCAGTTCCGCAGCCCACTGTTCAGTGACCTGCAGAATTATCCACTCGGCGTGAACCTGATGGCCAATACCGCGATGTTCGGCATCAGCATCCCGTTGGCCCCGATCACGCTGATCTTCGGACCGACCGCCACGTATGCGATCGGGCTGACCGCCGGCCTCGGCGGCACCGCCATCGCTTGGTACTGGGCATTCTCGCGGCACGTACTGACCGGAGTCTCCGTCCGCTCCAAGGTCGCCGCCGCCGTCGGAGCGGGGTTCTGCGGATTTGCGCCCGCCATGATCTCGCATGCCAACGGCCACCCGAACTTCGTCGCGTTCTTCGTACTTCCGTTCATATTCTTGCAGGTAGTGCGCATTTCGAACGGCAAGCATCCGGTTCGCGACGGAATCGTCCTCGGCCTACTCGTCGCCTGGCAGATCTTCCTCGGCGAAGAACCGCTCCTCATCTTCACGATGTCAGCCATGGTGTTCGGCGCCGCCTATGCACTGCCCGACCTGGCCAAGTCGCGCCAGGCGATCAAGCGCGCGATGCCCGGCCTCGTGATCGGCGGCGCGGTCACACTCCTGATCACCGCGGTGCCGCTGTGGTCGCAGTTCTTCGGCCCAGCGAGCTACGACGGCGTCTCACACGGTCAGGCCGGCAACGACACCGCTGCACTCACCACGTTCCCGACCGAATCGGTTGCGGGCGACCCCGAGGGCGCGGAGTTCCGAATGAACCCGACCGAGGAGAACGCGTACTTCGGATGGCCGCTGGTGCTCCTGCTTCTCGGTGCAACGGTGTGGCTGTGGCGCATCCGCCTGACCCGCGCGGCTGCCGCCGTGATCGTGGTCATGGGTGTGCTCTCACTCGGTTCCGAACTGACCATCGACGGTGACAAGACCGGCATCACTCTGCCGTGGAAACTCCTCGCCGACCTGCCGTTGTTCGAATCGGTGCTCGAATCCCGATTCGCGATGGGCGCGATTCCGGCGATCGGGCTGCTGCTCACCCTCGGCACCTACCGCGCGTTTGTCGAACTTCGTGGACCGCGCCGCACGGCAGCCGGTGTCTGGCTGGTGGCTCTCGCCGTCGCGATGATTCCCCTGATCCCGACCCCCATCGACGCCGATCAGCGATCTGCGACGCCCGAATTCATCACCAGCGGCTCGTGGGAGAACTACGTCAGCGACGGCACCCTGGTGACGGTTCCCGTCGCGAGCGCCGAAGACGCCCGCGCACTGAGCTGGCAGGTCGACGCCGACTTCGGCTTCCCCATCGCCGGCGGGTACTTCGTCGGCCCGGATTCGAAGACCCGCGCCGGAATCTACGGCGCCGAGTCCCGGCCCACCTCGACCCTGCTGGTCAATGCCAAACAAACCGGCAAGGTCCCGTTGATCGACGTGGGCACCAGAGCGAACGCACTGACCGACCTGCGGTACTGGCACGCCGACGTACTGGTGCTTCCCCGATTCTCCGGCGACGACGCCCTGCGCCACACGGTCGACGAACTGGTCGGCTTCGACGCCAAGCGCGTCGACGACGTGTGGGTGTGGGACGTACGAGACCTCGTGAGCGGCAAGACCTCCAACCAGAGCTGAGCGGGTTGATCAGCGGGTCATGATCACCGGACCGTCTTCGGTGATCGCGACCGTGTGCTCACTGTGCGCAGCCCGGGCGCCCGAAACGGTGCGAAGGGTCCACCCGTCGGCGTCGTGCCGGTAGTCGTCGGTTCCGTCGGCGATGAGCATCGGTTCGATGGCGATGACCAGGCCGGGACGCAGCCGGAAGCCTTTGCCTGCTCGACCTTCGTTGGGCACGTCCGGGCCTTCGTGCATCTCGCGGCCGATGCCGTGCCCACCGTGATCGGCCAGCATGCCGTACCCGCGGCCACGCGCGTACTGTCCGATCGCGGCACCGATGTCGCCCAATCGGTTTCCGGGCTGGGCAGCGGCAATGCCACGGGCAAGTGCCTCATCGGTCGCGTCGATCAGTGCCTGATCCTCACTACTCCCCCGCCCGACAGTGAAGCTGATGGCGGAGTCGCCGCACCAGCCGTCGAGTCTCGCGCCGCAGTCGATGCTGACCAGGTCACCGTCGCGAAGCCGGTACTCATTCGGGATACCGTGCACCACAGCATCGTTCACACTCGCACAGATGGCGCCTGGGAACGGCGTCGGTGCCGTTGCCGGCCGGTAGTTCAAGAACAGCGCCGAGGCGCCGGCCGCCGAAATAACCTCCGCGGCAACGGCGTCCAATTCGAGCAACGTCACCCCGACGCTTGCCGCCTCACGCGCCGCAGCCAGAGCCTGCGCCGTGATTCTCCCAGCCGCCGCCATCGCGTCGATTTCCCCTGCGGTCTTGATTTCGACCATTTCGAACACCTTCCTTGTCGAATAACTATACCGGTATTACTATAAGCACATGGTGCGCGTACCGCTGACGGCGGAAGAACTCGAACGAGGACTACGACTGGGTGAACTCCTGCGATCTGCACGGGGAGACCGAAGCATGGTTCAGGTAGCGCTCGATGCCGGCATCTCGGTCGAAACGCTGCGCAAGATCGAAACCGGACGCATCGCGACACCCGCCTTCTTCACCATCAGCGCGGTCGCGGAAGTGTTGGGTATTTCACTCGACACCATTGCCCGAACACTTGAAACACCACAATCCGAACAGGAAGTTGCATCCTGAGTAGTTCTCTCAGGATGTGCGGGCCCACACTCGCCTAACATCGTTCCTTGTGCCGTCTGAAGTAGTAGTGCCCCCGAAACCCGTGCCCACTGGCCCCGAAGCTCCCCGAGAATCGGATTCCCAGCGAGTCCGGACGGCACGACTCATCGCGATAGTCACCGGCCTTCTTGGCCTGCTTCTTGCATTCGCGACGCCCTTCCTGCCCGTCAAGCAGGAAGCCGCGAGCATCGACTGGCCGCAGGGTGGGACCGTCAACAGCGTTTCGTCGCCGCTTATCTCCTACTCGCCCACATCGCTCGACATCAGCATCCCCTGTTCCACTCTCGGCCAGTTGGGCGGCAGCGGCGGCACACTGCTCTCGACCATGCCGAACGGGGCGCCGGACCGAAACGCCCGCGGCCTCACCGTCCGCACCACTGCCGACCGCCTCGAAGCACTCACCCGCGATTCGGTATTGATCTCGACCCCGCTCGATCAACTGAGCGGGTGCACGGCGATCACCATCACGACCAACTCCGAGCAGACCGTCGCGGCGGTCACCGGAATCGACGGCGTCGGCACCACCCTGACCGGTGACTACCGCCCACAGGTTGTCGGCATCTTCACCGACCTGCAGGGCGCAGCGCCCGCCGGACTGTCCGCCCACATGGACGTCGACTCCCGGTTCTCGTCCAGCCCCACACTTCTCAAACTGTTCGCGATGATCGTGGCGGCACTCTCGACCATCGTCTCGCTGTACGCACTGCACCGGATCGACGGCGTCGACGGCCGTCGTGCGCGGCGGTTCCTGCCGGCGCGATGGTGGAAGTTCACCGGCATCGACGCCCTGGTTATCGGCACGCTGGCGCTGTGGCATGTGTTCGGCGCCAACACTTCCGACGACGGTTACCTGCTCGGCATGGCCCGAGTCTCGGAGCACTCCGGGTACATGGCCAATTACTTCCGCTGGTTCGGAGTCCCCGAAGCGCCGTTCGGTTGGTACTACGACGTGCTGGCACTGTTCGCTAAGGTCAGCACCGCGAGCATGTGGATGCGCCTGCCCGCGCTGATCGCCGGCATTCTGTGTTGGATGGTGATCAGCCGCGAGGTGATCCCGCGACTCGGTGTTGCGGTGCGCCGCAACAAGGTTGCCATCTGGACCGGCGGGCTCGTGTTCCTCGCCTTCTGGTTGCCGTACAACAACGGCCTGCGTCCCGAGCCCATCATCGCCCTCGGCGCCCTGCTCACGTGGTGCTCCATCGAACGCGCCATCGCCACCGGACGTCTGTTGCCCGCCGCGATGGCCGTGCTGATCGCCGCATTCTCGCTGGCCGCCGGGCCTTCCGGGCTGATCGCCATCGGCGCGCTGATCGCCGGAGCCAGGCCGATCCTGCAGATCCTGATCGCCCGCGGCAAACGCGTCGGCTTCCTGTCCCAGATCATGCCAATTCTCGCCGCCGGAACCGTGGTGCTCGTCGCGGTCTTCGCAGATCAAACCCTCGCGACAGTTCTCGAATCGACCAGAGTGCGAACGGCCGTCGGGCCGAACGTTCCGTGGTTCGAGGAACGGTTGCGTTGGGACGCACTGATGACCATCTCCCCCGACGGCTCACTGGCCCGCCGCTTCGGCATGTTCGTCATGATCGTCGGACTCGTCTTCTGCGTCATGATGATCCTGCGCAAGGGCCGGATCCCGGGCACCGCTATCGGGCCCTCGCGCCGAATCCTCGGCATCGTGTTCGCGTCGCTGCTCCTGATGCAGTTCACCCCCACCAAGTGGACTCACCACTTCGGTGTGTACGCCGGTCTGGCCGCCACGGTGGCCGTCCTTGCCGCCGTCGGTGTGAGTGCGTCGAGCATGCGTTCCAAACGAAACCGCGCGCTGTTCGCCGCGGGCATCCTGTTCATCCTCGCTGTGGCGTTCACGAGCTCCAACGGCTGGTGGTACGTCTCGAGTTACGGCGTCCCGTGGTGGGACAAGCCGCCGTCAATCGCCGGCAAGGGATTCTCGACGGCCTTCCTCGGCCTCACGATTCTCGCGCTGCTGCTGGCCGCGTGGTACCACGTCATGGAGCCGCGCCGGCGAAACGGCACAGAGGACAGCGTCAAGAAGACCAGGCGACTTCGCCTTCTCGCCCCGTCACCGTTGACCATCGCGGCCGGAGCGGTCGTGCTGTTCGAGGTGCTGTCCCTGCTCAAGGGCGCGGTCGCGCAGTACCCCGCGTATTCGATCGGCAAGTCCAACATCGAATCCGTCTTCGGCGGAAGCTGCGGTCTCGCGGGTGAGGTACTCGTCGAGTCCGATCCGAACGCCGGCGTTCTGCAATTGACGGATCGGCCCACCGATCTCGCCGGCGCGGGTGCATTCGGTGCGAGCGAATCAACCGGGTTCTCGCCGGACGGGGTTGCAGGCGACCTCACGGCCGACGCCGAGGACTCGACAGCAGGCAGTGCAAACAGCCTCGACACCTCGACCTCGCAGTCCGGCACCACCACGCCGGGAACCGGATCCGGCACCGCCGGTGGCTCGCAGTCGACGGCCGGCGTCAACGGCAGCAACGTCGCGCTCCCGTTCGGGCTCGACCCCGCAAAAACCCCGGTGCTCGGTAGTTACGGAGCACCCCAGAACGCGTCGCTGACCACCGGTTGGTACTCACTACCCGAGCGCAACGACGCCGCACCGCTCCTGACCGTCGCGGCCGCCGGACGCATCCGCTACGTCAACTCCGACGGCATCGTCACCCCCGGCGCAGTGCTGCAGGTCGAGTACGGCAAGAAGCAGGCCGACGGAAGCGTCGACGCGCTGGGACGAGTCGATCCGATCGACATCGGCCCGTCGCCGTCGTGGCGCAACCTGCGCGTTCCGATGGATCAGCTGCCCGCCGACGCCGACACCGTGCGTCTGGTGGCCAGTGACACCGACATCAGCGCCGACCAGTGGCTGGCGGTCACACCGCCACGAGTGCCGACCATGCGCACGCTGCAGGACGTCGTCGGATCCACCGATCCCGTGCTGATGGACTGGGCTGTCGGTCTGGCCTTCCCGTGCCAACGTCCGGTGGATCACCTGTACGGCGTCGCCGAGATCCCCGACTGGCGCATCCTGCCCGACCGCATCGGCGCGGAGTCCACCAACGCCTGGCAGGACCACTACGGCGGCGGACCGCTCGGCTGGACCACCGAACTGCTCTCGGCCAGGGCATTGCCGACCTATCTGGACAACGACTGGGATCGTGACTGGGGATCGCTCGAGCAGTACACACCGCTCGATTCGGACGCGGTTCCCGCGCAAATGAACGTCACCACCGAGACCCGATCGGGCACCTGGACACCGGGCCCGATTCGTTACCAGTCGTAACTGTTACGCGTGGACCTACCAACCACCCAGGCACGGTAGGTCCACGCTCAGCCCTGACATACCATCGGTAGCCGTGCCCGACGCCGTGACAGCTTCACCTCAGACTTCGAGTTCGCCGCCTCCTGCTGGTCAGGATGCCCGCGAGCGTTTCCATCGCACGCGATGGGTCGCGATCATCGCCGGCTTGCTCGGCTTCGTGCTCGCACTGGCAACTCCGCTGCTTCCCGTCGTGCAGACGACGGCTTCGGTCAACTGGCCGCAGAACGGCGTGATCGGCGACGTCGAGGCACCGCTGATGGCGCAGGTTCCCATCGACGTCAACGCGTCGATCCCCTGTACCGCGGTCAGCTCGCTGCCGGAGGGCGGCGGCATCTTGCTGTCGACGGCACCTGCACAGGGCGACGGCGCGGCACTGTCGTCGATGTTCGTCCGGGTGTCCGCGACGAGCGTCGACGTGCTCGATCGCAACGTCGTCGTCGCTTCGGCGGCACGCGAGGACGTCGAGTCCAGTCGCTGTGGCGCCATCGCGTTCAGCTCTGACGTCAACCGAACCACGGCAGAGTTCGTCGGACTGACCTATCCCGACGGCAACCCGATTCGTGGCCAGCTCGACGGCGACTTCCGCCCGCAGGTGGTCGGCGTCTTCAGCGACCTGCCCGACGGCGCTGCCCCCGAGGGCCTCGGCTTCTCGATGACGATCGACTCACGTTTCTCGTCGAGCCCCAGCGTCTTGAAGCTGGTCGCGATGATCGTGGCAGTCCTCTCGACCATCGTCGCGCTGGTCGCCCTGGCTCGCCTCGACGGCACCGACGGCCGCAAGCACCGACGCTTCCTGCCCGCACGCTGGTGGAAGTTCTCCGGTATCGACGGAGTGGTGGTCGGCACGCTCGTCGTGTGGCACTTCATCGGCGCGAACACCGCCGACGACGGCTATCTCCTGACCATGGCCCGAGTCTCGCCGGACGCGGGATACATGGCCAACTACTTCCGTTGGTTCGGCGTTCCCGAGGCCCCGTTCGGCTGGTACTACGAAGTCCTGGCCGTGATGGCGAAGATCTCGACCGCGAGCCCGTTCATGCGTCTGCCCGCTCTGCTCGCCGGAATCCTCTGCTGGATGGTCATCAGCCGCGAGGTCGTCCCGCGTCTCGGCCGGGCGGTTCGCCGGAGCAACGTCGCCCTCTGGACCGGCGGGCTGGTGTTCCTGTCCTTCTGGCTGGCGTACAACAACGGTCTTCGCCCCGAGCCCATCGTGGCTCTCGGCGCACTGCTCACCTGGTGCTCCATCGAGCGCGCCATCGCCACCGGACGTCTGCTGCCCGCGGCCACGGCAATCTTGATCGGCGCCTTCACTCTTGCCGCCGCACCCACCGGATTGATGTGTATCGCAGCCCTTCTCGCCGGTGTGCGCCCGTTGGTGCGCATCGTCGTCAAACGTCACCGACTGGTCGGCACACTGCCGCTTCTCGCTCCGATCGCCGCTGCCGGAACCATCGTGCTGGTCGTCATCTTCGCCGACCAGACCTTTGCCGGTGTCATGGAAGCCACGCGCGTCCGAACGATCATCGGCCCCAATCTCGAGTGGTACCAGGACTTCCTGCGCTACTACTACCTCTTCGTCCAGACGGTCGACGGCTCGGTTGCCCGACGCTTCGCGTTCTTGACGATGATCCTGTGCCTCTTCACGACGCTCTTCGTGTTGTTGCGCCGCGGCCGCGTCCCCGGCGCGGCAACCGGTCCGTCGTGGCGCCTGGTCGGCGTCGTCTTCGGCACGATGTTCCTGATGATGTTCAACCCCACCAAGTGGACTCACCACTTCGGTGCGTACGCGGGCATCGCCGGTTCTCTCGCCGCGCTGACCGCCGTGGCCGTGTCCGCGTCCGCCCTGCGCTCGCGTCGTAACCGATCGGTGTTCGTGGCCGGACTGCTCCTGATGCTCGCGTTGACGTTCGCCGGCATCAACGGCTACTGGTACGTCTCGAGTTACGGCGTGCCGTGGTTCGACAAGACCATCTCCTACGACGGCCGTGAATCCAACACCCTGTTCCTCGCGCTCTTTGCTCTCGCCTTGGCCTTTGCCGCCTGGCAGTACCTGCGTGAGGGATTTGCCGCCCCGCCCGAGAAGCCGAACACGGCCAAGGGCAGACGAATTCGCAAGTTCGCGGCCGCTCCCCTCACCGTGATTGCCGGTCTGATGGTCCTGTTCGAGGTGCTCTCGCTGCTCAAGGGCGCGGTGTCGCAGTACCCGGCGTACTCGCTGGGCCGAAGCAACATCGAGGCACTCGCGGGCAAGACCTGCGGCATGGCCGAGGACGTTCTGGTCGAGACCGACGTCAATTCCGGGAATCTGCGGCCTCTGACCGCTCCCGGATTCAACGCCGAGGATCCGTTGTCGGGAGTTGATTCGAAGGGCTTCTCCCCCAATGGGGTTCCCAGCGATCTGACTGCGGATTACATCGAAGTCAAGCAGGGCATGGGCAATACCGACAGCCAGAGTGTCGGTCCCACCTTCGCCACCGGTTCCGGTGCCGGAACCAGCGGCGGCACCGGCAACGTCGGCGTCAACGGCAGCACGGCCAAGCTCCCCTTCGGCCTCGATCCGTCGAAGACACCGGTCATGGGCAGCTACCAGCCCGGCGTGCAGGAACCTGCTTCCCTCATCTCGAGTTGGTACGGATTGCCCACTCGCAGTGAAGAATCACCGCTGGTGGTCATGTCCGTCGCCGGGCGTGTGTGGTCTGTCGACAACACGGGTGCGATCACGTACGGCCAGTCACTGCTGGTCGAGTACGGCAAGACTCAGCCCGACGGAACCGTGCAGGTTCAGGGTTCGTACATGCCGCGAGACATCGGACCCGCGCCGTCGTGGCGCAACGTCCGTATCCCGATCGACGAACTCGCGCCGGACGCCGACGCCGTTCGGGTGGTCGCGTTCGATCCCAATCTCACGGGCGATCAGTGGATGGCATTCACGCCGCCGCGCGTGCCCAAGCTCGAGTCCCTGAACTCGTACATCGGCAACGAGCAGCCGGTGCTTCTGGACTGGGCTGTCGGCCTTCAGTTCCCGTGCCAACGTCCGTTCACACATCAGAACGGCGTGGCCGAGATGCCGAACTTCCGCATCCTCCCGGACCGTCCTCTTGCGGTCAGTTCCACCGACACCTGGCAGTCCGCGGACAACGGTGGCCCGCTCGGATTCACCGAGGTTCTTGCCGGTGCGACGACGGTTCCGACGTACCTGAAGGACGACTGGGCGCGGGACTGGGGATCACTCGAGCGGTACGACCGGTACTTCCCGAATGCTGTTCCGGCAGAGGTGGAGACGGGCACCGCAACCCGCTCGGGCATGTGGATGCCCGGCGAGATGCGGGTGCACTAGCCTGCGCTACCTACTCGGGTGACTGCTCGGGTGCGACGTACGGAGACGGCAGAGACCGCTCCGACAACGACGACGCACCCGAGTAGTTGCCCAACGCCTGGCCGTTCGCCGAGCAGCACGACCGCCAGCAGTACGGCGAGGACCGGTTGCATGAGCAGGAGCGTCGCGCCCACCTCGGCGGGAAGCCGAGGGAGCGAGTGCCCCATCAGCATCCAGCCGAACACCTGGCCGACCAGTGCCAGTGCCGCGAGCCAGCCGAAGGCTTCCCAGCCCGGGACGAAATCGATCCGGCCCCACAGTGATCCGATGACGGACCCGGCGATGCCCGCGGACGTCGTCGAGATCAACACCTGGCTCGCTGCCCGATCCGCCTCGCCCGTCCGGCCGACCACGAAGATGTAGCCGCCGTAGGCGATTCCGGAGACGAGCGAGAGCGCCGTTCCCCACAGCAAGTCGTCGCCGGTTCCCCCACCCCCGAACACGCCGCCCGCCAAGGCGATTCCCGTGAACATGAACGGCAGGGCGAAGACGAACCGCATCGGCACCCGATTGCCGAACACCAACCAGGACAGTGCGGGCACCACGACCACCTGCACGTTCACGACGACGCTCGCCATCCCCGCGCCGATCATCAGAATCGACTGTGACCACAACGCGAAATCCAGCCCGAGCAGCAGACCGCCGAGCACCTGCAGAACGACTGCCCGCCGGCTCGGCTTGCCCACCCGGCGGTACTCCCGCCACGCCAACCACAACAGCGGCGGCAAGGCCAGGAAGCAACGGAAGAAGACGGCGGTCGAGGGCCCCACATCGGCCAGCTTGATGAGGAGCGAACTGATCGAGATCGCAGCTGCGCCTCCGACGACCAGCAGTCGAGGGTCGATGCGCCCCCGAGGAGTTCGGGTGGGTGTCGATGTCTGCGCGGTCGCGGAGGTCAGTGTGGTCACTCGACAATGTTCCTGCCGCTAACTATTCAGCACAAGCAAATGTTCAGACCGTATATTCGGTAGCATTACTACTGTGTTGAATCTCGAAAGACTTCGCGCCCTGCACGCCGTCGCCGAGAACGGATCAGTGGCGGCTGCCGCCCGCACCTTGCATGTCACACCCTCCGGGATTTCGCAGCAGTTGAACAAGCTCGAGCGAGAGGTCGGTGTTCCGCTCCTCGAACCGCAGGGCCGCGGTGTGCGACTCACAGAAGCGGGCCGAATCCTCGCGCGCCGAACCGCAGAGGTTCTCTCGACGCTCGCCCAGGCCGAGGCGGAAATCGCGTCGCTGCAGAGCGAGGTGACGGGCCGCGTACGTATCGGCGCCCTGGTCTCCCCCAGCAGGACGGTGCTGCCGCGAGCCATCGCCGAAATCAGGCATGCGCACCCGCAGCTCGAAATCACCTTCAACGAAGGCGAATCCGAAGAACTGCTCCCCGCACTGATTCGCCGCGACCTCGACGTCGTGGTGGTCGACAGTTGGAGCACTCTGCCCGTCGAACTTCCCGACGGACTCTCCTTCACGCCCGTGTACGACGACGTGGCGCTGCTCGCTCTCCCGGCGTCACATCCGCTGGCGGAGAACAAGGTCGTCGCGCTCAGCGAGCTGTCCGAGCATGCCTGGGCGACGTGGACCCGGGGAACGGACTTTCACACCTTCACCGTCCGGACATTGCGCGCGCAGGGGTTCGACCCACGAATCGAGTACGAGGTCGCCGAGTTTCCCACCCAGGTCGAATTCGTCGCTCAGGGCCTCGCCGTCGCATTGATTCCACGTCTGGCGAGAGTTGTACCGCCGGAAGGTGTTCGAATGCTCGACACCCTTCCGCCGCTCGGCCGAGACATTTACCTCGCCTGGCGGACCGACAGCGAAAGGCCGGCCGTCCTGGCGGCGATAGAAGCGCTACGCCGCCAGTTCGACGCCCTCGGTGACAAAAAGAACTAGAGCGGCATCAAGTTGTGCTTGCGCGGGTTCTTGAAGATCGTCTTGTCCGCGAGCAACTTCAGAGCCTTACGGATCTCGAGACGCGTCTGCGAAGGCTCGATCACCGCGTCGATGTATCCGCGCTCGGCCGCGATGTACGGCGTCGCGACGAACTCGTTGTAGAAGTTGATCAGCTGAGCACGCACCGCGGGTGCATTCTCGCCGGCCTCGGCGAGCTGACGCCGCCCCATGATGTTGACGGCACCCTCGGCGCCCATCACGGCGATACGAGCGGTCGGCCACGCGAGGTTGATGTCGGCACCGAGCTGCTTGCAGCCCATGACGGCATAACCGCCGCCGTACGCCTTACGAACCACCACGGTCACCTTCGGCACAGTGGCTTCGATGTACGAGAACAGGAAACGCCCGCCGCGCTTGATGACGCCGACCTTTTCCTGATCGACGCCGGGAAGGAAGCCCGGTGTGTCGACGACGAAGACGAGCGGGATGTTGAAGGCGTCGCACAGGCGCACGAAGTGGGCTGCCTTGTCGGAGCTGTCCGCGTCGAGGGCGCCACTGAGGTACGTGGGCTGGTTGGCCACGACACCGACGGGCAGGCCGTCGACGCGGGAGAATCCGGTGATCACGTTGTGCGCGACCTGGGCTCCGATTTCGTGGAAAGTGCCGTCGTCGAAGATCCGCAGAATGATGTCGTGCATGTCGTAGCCGGCATTGTCGGCATCCGGCATGAACGCATTGAGTTCGAGATCCGACTCGGTGATCTCGGGTTCGAGGCCCGGGTTGATCAGCGGCGCCTTCTCCTGGCACGACGACGGCATGAAGCTCAGGTACTCACGCACCCAGTCGAAGGCAGCCTTCTCGTCGGGAGCGACGTGATGGATGTTTCCGTACTCCGCCTGCTTGCGGGCTCCACCCAAGTCCTCGAGGCTGACCTCTTCGCCGGTGACCGACTTGATGACGTCGGGTCCGGTGACGAACATGTACGACTCTTCGGTCGCGACCACGACGTCCGTGTTGATCGGGGCGTACACGGCACCGCCGGCGCATTTACCGAGGATGACCGAGATCTGCGGGCACAGGCCGGACAACGGCTCCTGACGTGAACCCATGTTGGCGTACCAGGCCAACGAGGAAACGGCGTCCTGGATGCGAGCTCCACCGGAATCGTTGATACCGACGACCGGGCAGCCCACCTTCAGCGCAAAATCGTTGACAGCTGCGACCTTACGGCCGAACATCTCTCCGGCGGCACCGCCGAACACCGTCTGATCGTGCGCGAACACGGCTACCGGACGCCCGTCGACGGTTCCGTGACCGGTCATGACGCCGTCGCTGTACGGGTTGCCCTCGCCCGCCATCTTCACCAGGGCACCGATCTCGATGAAGCTACCGGGGTCGAGCAACATGTCGATGCGCTGGCGCGGCGTGCTGTGCCCTGCTGCATCGCGCTTGGCAATGGCCCGAGCCGAGCCGGGTTCCTTTGCCTTCTCCAACTTTTCGCGGAGTTCAGCGAGCTTCTCCGCGGTGGTTGTCGTCACTTCTGAACTCCGGTTTCCGCTGCTTTGGTCTGAGCTGTCTCAATCTGGGCCAGCTTGGTGGTGAGGTCTGCCGCAACCTTCGCGATGTACGGCTCGTCGACGATCTGCAGGTGGTCCCCGCCGATGTAGACGACCTCGAGGTTCTTCACGTAGTCACCCCAGCCACCATCCGCCTTGCGGGTCTTGAATGCAGGCTCGAGCGTCATCAGCTCGTCGTGGTACTTGTCAGCCGTGTAGAGCACGACGTCGCCGTCGTAACTGCTGAACTCGGCCGTCTGGATGGCGCGATTGTCCAACCACGACGTCCGCTGATGCTCGATGATGCCGCCGGGAATCTTGGCGCCGCTCATCTTGATCATGTCCATCAAGATCTGGATCTGATCCTCGTCGGCTTCGGTGGAAGCCAGAACGTCAAGCGGCAGCGGCACATCCAGGTTGTAGGTGCGCTTGGCGAACTTGCCGTAGCGCTCCCAACGCTTGCGTCGTTCCGCCTCGGTGTCCGGCACGACCTCGCCGGCCATGACGGTGTCGAGCAGCCCGACCACACGCACGTCGGCGCCCTGCTCGCGCAGCAACTTCGCGACCGCATACGACATCACGCCACCGAACGACCAGCCACACAGCACGTACGGCCCGTCGCCCTGGATCTCACGCAGCAGCGGAACGTAAGCAGCAGCGCGGGTTTCGATCGAGCCCTCGACCCGCTCGAATCCGTACATCGGCGTGCCGGCGGGCAGGCGCTTGAGCAGAGGCTCGTACGTCACCGTCGAACCACCGGCAGCATGGAAGACGAATACCGGTACGGCAGTGGAACCTTCGGGACGGGCACGCAGAGTACGTACGAGTCCGTCGATCTTGCCGTCGTCCTCGAGGTACTGGCGAACGACGTCCGCAAGCTCTTCGATGGTGGTGGAGTCGAGAACGTCGTCGAGAGTGATCTCGCCGCCGGCACGCTCGGAAAGCCGAGCAGCAAGCTTCTCGGCGACCTCGTCACCGACGATCGGCAGATCGTTGAAGATGCCCTTGGCCGACTTCCCGGTGACAACCGCCCACGTCGCAAACGTCAAGCGCTCGGCCGCATCTCGCGGCGGAACGTCCGAGCCTGCGTCGTCGGCAGTTCCGGCTCGAGAAGGATCGGAAGGCGCAGCAGCAACCGGAGCAGTGGTAGGTAGTTCCACTGCCACCTCTGCGGGAGCAACGTCCTCGTCAGCAGCGTCGGCCGCCAACTTCTCCGCGGCCTGCTTGTCGGCCATCGCCTGAACCTCTTCGCGATTGTCGATCGCGTAGCGCAGGTACTTGTTGACCTCGTTGAGGCTCGCATCCTTGACTGCCTGGAGCTGGAGCTGCGGAATGTCGAACTCGTACTCGACGCGGTTCTTGATACGCATCGCCATGAGCGAGTCGAGACCCAGTTCGATGAGCGGAACCTCGGCCGGCAGGTCCTCCGGCGAGTACCCCATCGACTCGGCTACCACGATCTTGAGGCGGTCGTCGAGGCTCTGCGAACCGTTCGGATCCCACTTGTCTCCGGCGTCTTCGACGACCTCGGCCAGGGATTCCATCGGCGCACTGGTCTTGACCGGCGCGCTGACGACCAGCTCGGGCAGCGGCTCACCCGACGTGACGACGGCGTCGAAGAGCAGACGGAACGTAGCACCCTCACGAGCGTGCACCTGCACCGACGCTCCACCCGGATGCGGATTGAGTGTCGTGGTCAGGGTCGCAGCGCCGGCCAGCTCACCATGGGGAACGGCAGCGGTGAGAGCGACATCCGAGAGCACCTGTCCGGCAGCGGCGCTCACGAGCACAGCCAGATCGGTGACGGCGGATGCGTCGACCTCCCACACGTGGCGGCCGTCGGGCAGAGCGACGTGCGAACCGGGTACGCGAGCCGAACCGCCGGCACTGACGCGAATGTCGAGCCAATACGGCTTACGCAGGAATGCGGTACGCGGAACCGAAGCGAAATCGCCTGCGGGAAGCAGAGACTCGAGGTTCACGGCATGGCCGTGCACGTACAGCTGCGCGAGAGCGGCAAGAACACCCGCGGACTCGTCTTCCTTACGCTTGAGCGTCTGGATGAGCTCCATGTCGTGCAGGCCCGAATCGAAAGCGGTAGCCGCCACCGACATCAGCGTCACCGGGTTGGGTGCAAGCTCGACAAAAGTGGTGTGGCCGTGGGCAACTGCACCGCGTACCGCATTGGTGAAGTACACGCTGTGGCGAAGACCCTTGACCCAGTACGCCTCTTGATGGATCGGCTCGTGACCGGGACGGTAGAAAGTGTCCTTGTCGACGGACGAGTAGACGCCGAGCTTCAACGTGGTCGGCTCGATACCGGCCAACTCCGCGGCAAGCTCGCCGAGCAACGGATCGACCTGTGAGGTGTGGCTGGCACCCTTGGTCTGCAGGACACGCGCCATCTTGCCGTCGGCCTCGGCGGCCGCGACGATCGCCTCGATGTCCGGCTGTGGTCCACCGATCACCGTGTGCGTCGGAGCTGCGTAAACACAGACCTCGAGCTTGGGGTACGTGGGCAGTAGCGCCTCGATCTCGGATGCGCTGTACTCGAGCAGAGCCATCAGACGGATGTCGTCACCGACGAGTGCGCCCTCGGCCTCACCCATCAGCCGTGAACGTGAACAGATCACGCGCACAGCGTCTTCCAGGTTCAGACCACCGGACACGTATGCGGCAGCGGCCTCACCCATCGAGTGCGGAACCACGGCTTCGGCCTCGGCGCCGTGGTGACGCAGCAACGCGGCCAGACCGACCTGGATGGTGAAGATTCCCACCTGCGCGGTCTCGACGTTGTACTCGATCGAATCGTCGAGGAACATCTCGACCATCGAGTAACCGGCCTCGTCCTGGATCAGCGCGTCGACCTCGTCGACGGCCGCCTTGAAGGCCGAGTTCTCCGTGTAGAGCTGCTTGGCCATCTTGCGGTGCTGCGAGCCGAAGCCCGAGAACACCCACACCGCGCCCTTGGGCGACGGCGAGTCGGCGGAGAAGACTCCTTGAGCAGGCTTGCCTGCGGCGACGGCGCGCAGCGAGCTGATGGCCTCGGAGCGCGTCTTCGCCAGAACAGCGGCGCGCGAGCGTCCGTGGTTGCGACGCGCGAGTGTGCGGGCGACGTCGGCGAGGGGCGTCTTGCTTCCCTCTTCGGTTTCGAGCCAGTCGGCCAGATCAGCGGCTGCGCGGCGACGACGCGACGGCAGCGCGCCGGACACAGCCAGCACAACGGTGCTCTCGTCTTCCACAGGTGCATCGGCGACAGGGGCATCCACTACCGTCTCGGCAGGCACGTACTCCTTGACCACGACGTGCGCGTTGGTTCCACCGAAACCGAAACCGGAGACACCGGCGACAGCCTTGCCGGTGTAACGCGGCCAGTCGGTGGCCTCGGGCGTCACCTGCAGGTGCGACTTCTCGAAGTCGATGTGCGGGTTCGGGCCCAGGTAGTTGATCGTCGCGGGAATCTTGTTTTCCTGCATCGCCAGAACGACCTTGATCAGGCCGGCGGCACCTGCAGCTGCTTCCAGGTGCCCGAAGTTGGTCTTCGCGCTACCGAGCAGTGCCGGCTTGTCGTCGACACGACCACGACCGACGACACGACTGAGCGCGTCGGCCTCGATGGGATCACCGAGATCGGTACCCGTTCCGTGCGCCTCGATGTAGTCGACGGTGGTCGGCAAGATTCCGGCGTCGCGGTACGCGAAACGCAACACGTCGGCCTGGGCATCGGGATTGGGTGCGAGCAGACCGTTGGAACGGCCGTCCTGGTTGACCGCGGATCCGGCGATCACCGCGAGGATGGAATCTCCGTCACGCTCGGCGTCTTCGAGACGCTTGAGCACGACGAGTCCGCCGCCCTCACTGCGAACGATGCCCTGAGCCTGAGCGGAGAAGGCACGCAGTTTTCCGTCGGGAGCGAGCATCCCGGTCTGATCGAAACCGAGGGTTCCGGGAGGGGCCAGCAGCATGTTGACGCCACCGGCCAGCGCGATGTTGGAGTCACCGCTGCGCAGCGAGCGCACAGCCTCGTGAACGGCAACCAGCGAAGACGAACACGCGGTGTCCAGAGCGATGGACGGTCCACGGAAGTCGAAGAAGTACGAGACCCGGTTCGCGACGATCGCCGTCGACGTTCCGGTCAACGCGTACGGATGCGCCGTCGTCGGATCACTGACCGCGAGCAACTGGTAGTCGTTGGCGGAACTGCCGATGAAAACACCGACCTGCTTGCCCTTGAGCCCACTGGCCGGAATGCGAGCGTGCTCGAGTGCTTCCCACGCGAGTTCGAGTGCGAGGCGCTGCTGCGGATCGACGTTGACGACCTCGAGCGGAGACATCGCGAAGAACTCGGCGTCGAAGCCCTTGACGTCGTCGAGGTACCCGCCCTTGGTGTTCGCGTTCTCGACCGCGGCCTTGATGGCGGGATCCGACATGAACTCGGCCCAGCGGTCCTCGGGGAGGTCGCTGATGCCGTCGCGTCCGTCCGCCAGCATTTCCCACATGTCCGAAGGCGTGTGCCCGGCACCGGGGAATCGTGTGGACAGTCCGACGATGGCGATGTCGTGAGCGTCCGTCGTGCCGCCTGAGACGTAGTACGAGGCGTCGACGGTCTCCTGCGGCGCCTCGGGCTCACCTTCGATGATCCGAGTAGCCAGCGAAGCGATGGTGGGGTGTTGATAGGCAACCGTGGCGGTCAGCGTGACGCCGAGCAGATCCTCGATGTCTCCGCTCAGAGCGACTGCGTCCCGCGAGGCGAGCCCGAACTCTTCCATCGGGCGATCGTCCGTGATCGAACCCGCCGGCTGACCGGTCGCGTTGGCGATCCAATTGCGAAGCCACTCACGCAGCTGCGCGACACTCATCTCGCTCACAACGTCTTTGCTCTGCGCACCATCTTGTTCAACCATCAACTCACCAAGCCACCGATCATGAAGGGACTGCTCCTCAAACGCTATCGGGGAATGCGGTCTGCTGATAGCCGCCTCGCAACGTTCCCTCGATATAGCTCGCCTTACACGCGCGGCGAGCGATCTTGCCGCTGGACGTACGCGGAATCGAGCCCGCGGGGACGAGCAGGATGTCTCGGGCCGTGACGCCGTGACGGGAAGAAATCGCCGCACGCACGGTGTCCGCGATCGGCTGCGGATCGGCCTTGCCTGCGCCGGGAGCACGCTCGGCCACGATGACCAACTGCTCCGAGGAATCGTCGTCGTCGAACTTCAGACCCGAGTGCGTGTTGGAGAACACGACGGACGGCAGCTGGTTGGCCGGTACGGCAAACGCAGCGATGAAGCCGGGGCGCAGAGCCGGGCTGGCTTCCTGAGCCGAAGCCTCGAGGTCCTGCGGGTAATGATTGCGACCGTCGACGATCACGAGGTCCTTGACGCGCCCGGTGATGTACAGCTCGCCGTCGACGTAGACGCCGAAGTCGCCGGTACGCATCCAGTTGGCATCCGCCGGCGTGCCCTCGGTGTGGCTGTCTTCGCTCAACCGATTGTCCAGCTTGTTGTGGAAGGTCTCCGCCGTCTCGTCGGGGCGACCCCAGTAGCCGATGCCGATGTTCTCGCCGTGCAACCAGATCTCGCCGACGTGATTGTCGGGGACCTCGGTCAGAGTTTCGGGATCGACGATCGCCGCCCACTGACTGCGCGAGACGTACCCACAGGAGACCTGTGCGATGGCGTTCTCGGAGTACTGGTCGACGATGACCATGCGTCCCTTGTTGAGTTCCGTGCGGTCGACGTAGATGACCTTGGCCTCGTCGGAATGCTTGGTCGAGGAGACGAAGAGCGTCGCCTCGGCCATGCCGTACGACGGCTTGATCGCAGTCTTGGGCAGACCGTACTGAGCAAAAGCGTCGTTGAACTTGCGCATCGACGACGTCGTGACCGGCTCACTGCCGTTGATCAGTCCGATGACGTTGCTCAGGTCCAGGGTCTCGCCGTCCTTCGGCAGGCCACGCGCGGCAGCGTGCTCGAAAGCGAAGTTGGGAGCGGCGGCAAAGGTGCCGGCGCCGTCGGAAACCGCAGCAAGTTCCTTGATCCACCGGTACGGCCGCTGCACGAAAGCGCGCGGGCTCATGATGGTGATGTACTTGCCGCCCAGAGCAGGCAGGATGACCGTCAGCAGGCCCATGTCGTGGAACAGCGGCAGCCATGTGACGCCGCGTGAGTCCTCGTTGAGTTCGATGGAGTCGACCATCTGGAGCGCGTTCGTTCCGACAGCACGATGGGTGATCTCCACACCGGCGGGAACTCGGGTCGAACCCGAGGTGTACTGCAGGTACGCGATGTCGTCGAGTTCGATGTCGGGGCGAACCCACGTTTCACCGACGGTGTCGGGAATCGCGTCGACGGCGATGATGCGCGGACGCTCGGCAGCGGGAAGCGAGCGGAACAACTGTCGAACACCGGCTGCCGACGATGCGGCAGTCAGAATCGCAGTCGGCTTGCAGTCACCGAGAACAGCGTGAAGACGGTCGGTGTGACCGGGCTCGTCCGGATCGAAGAGCGGCACCGCGATGGAACCGGCCTGAATGGCCGCGAAGAACGAAATGACGTAGTCGAGTCCCTGCGGAGCAAGAATCGCGACACGGTCGCCACGCTTGGTGACCTGCTGCAGACGGGCTGCAACAGCGCGCAGACGCACACCGAACTGCTCCCAGGTCAGCTCCAGGGCTTCACCGTCACGCTCGCGTGAGTAGTCGATGTACCGATACGCGAGCTCGTCCGCGTTGACACGCGAGTGTTGCTCGACGTAGTCGACCAGCGTGAAGCCTGGTTGCAGGCGGATCTGGCCCTTCTCGTCGAGAAAGCCATCGAACAGCGCGTTCATTCCATCTCCTCCGAAGCGATCACACAAGCACTGTCTTTCATGCCTGCGCCCCAGACTTCCTTCGCTCTCTCGGGTCCATCTTCGATCAATCGAATCGCACTTTGTGCGCAACTCACCTGAATCACTTCATCGATCCCAAACCATCGATATGTTACAGATTCGCATCGTCCGTATTCTCCGGCCTACTCGCCCGCCAGTAACGGGATGATCGGGGCGAACGCTTCCATCTGCGTCGGGAAGACCCCGACGTACGACATCGACGTCTTCTCGCGGACCAGTCGAATCTGGTCTGCGATTTCCTCGAAAGTGCCCACAGCCAGGTATGGAGAGTTCAACAGCTCCTCCACGCTCAGCTTACGATCCACTTCGATGTTCGGCGGAAAACCTTGGTCCAGAGCGGCGATTGCCATTTCGGCAGCCTGCTCTCGATCGTCGGTGATCATGATCATGGTGATGGTCCAGTTGAGTTCGATCTCATCGAAACGCTCGCCGGCAGCTTCGCGGATCCGCTCGACACGTTCGATGGTCTTTTCCATCGTGATTCCGGATAGCAGAAGCCGCCCGTCACGGTTGGTCGGTGTGGCGACCGAGATGATGTCCGCGTACTTCGCCGCGAGAGCAAGCATCTTCGGGCCTCCGCCGCCCACGATGATCGGTGGCCGCGGGCCCTGCCGCGGTCGCGGGCTGCCCTTGAGGCCGCGCACCTGATAGTGCTTGCCTTCGAAAGTGCATTCCTGCCCGCGCAGAAGAACGTCGAGAATCTGCAGAGACTCCTCGAGCTTCTCGATGCGAACGCCCGGGCTCTCGTAGGCGATGCCGCCCTTGTCGAACTCTTCCTTCATCCAGCCCGCACCGATACCGAGTTCGAGTCGACCACCGGACAGCACGTCGATTGTCGCCGCGTCCTTCGCGAGCACAGCGGGATGACGGAAGCCGTTGGCCAACACGGCGGTGCCGAGACGAATCTTGTCGGTGGCCACCGCGAGCGCTCCGAGAGCGGCGATCGGGCCGACCTGATTACCCAGGTGATCCGGAATCATGAACGAGTCGTAGCCGAGTTCCTCGGCCTTCTGCGCGAGCTTGACGAAGCGTCGCGCACCACCCTCTTCGGCGTTGCCCTCGCCACCGGCCGCAAACCGAAATTTGCGTAGGGCATCGCTGCCGTGGGTGGAACTCATATATCGATCTCCTGTGATGGACACGTACGTCGTACTCGAACTACAAACTCGGACAAATCGAACCTACTCGCCAGTCACTTACGTGACAGCACTGTAGAGGAAGCCCCCGGACCGTGCAGCACTCTACCGGGACCAAACGAGCAGATTACCCGCGAGCGAACTCCCGAGACGCCCGATTGTGACGAATCAACAGTGCGGCGGTGACTCAACTGTGGGGCGGCGTCGGTGCAGCGTCGATCTTCTCCGCAGCCCACTGTGCCATCCATTGGGTGGCCGTCGTGCCGTTCGGATCGACTTGGAAGGAGTTGTACATCGCATGCACAGGGTTGTTGTAGTACTCGAGCAGTCGCGGCGCCGAACTCAGCCAGTTGGTCGGGTTGAGAGCGGCTGCCGGCGCGTCGCAGATACCGTCGCTCGGCGCGCAGATCTGATAGGTCCGATCGTTGAGGTCACCGAACCCGCCGGGCCTCGGGCCGGTCATCGTGAGACCGGGCAGCTTCAGCCCGTTCAGCGACAGCTCGGCGCCGACACCGGCAACGCTCGGGCCAACGGTGTTCCCGAACGCCGGATCGCGCCGACCGTCGGCGATCAAGCCGACGCCCAGAACCAGATCGGCAGGCACCGCGCCGGTACCGTCGCCGATACTCGCGGCGACGTCACCCGCGATCACGGCGCCCTGGGAAAATCCGGTCAGGACGTAACTCGTGAGCGGGCACTCGGCGTGCCGCTTCATCAGAAAGTCGTTAGTGGCAGCAGTTCCCGCGGCCCGACTGTTGTTGTAGGACTGCTGTCCGTCCGGCGGGATCGCCACCGGATTCGAAAACTGTGCGACATACGGAACTGTGTAGACGTCGGCCCGTGAAGTATCGAACTTCTCCTGCAGAGGACGGGTCACGTTCAGCATCAACGACGCCGGATTGGCCGTCGGGTTGTACGGGTCGTCGTTAGCGCTCGACTCCCACGTACCCGGTATGGCTACTACCTGGACATCGGGGCAACTGGCCGGCTGAGACACCGGAGGCTCCGGGCTCGGCGGGATCGGAGTCGGCGAAGGCACCCGCCCGGCCAGGATGTACCAACCGCCGATCACGACCGCTGCGACCACAAGAATGATCAGCAGCGGGATCAGGCACCCACGACGCTTTCCAGACCTCGCCATGACCCACGCCTACTTGCAGTAGGTGGCGTTGGCGACGTCGATGTAGATCTGAGCGTTCGCACCTGCCTGCTCGGGAGTGATCTGCTTGCCTTCCGCCGACGCTTCCTGGCCGACGAAGGCGGTCACGAAGGTCAGGACCTCGTCGTCGGTCTGAGGACCGGCAGCGCAGATGTAATTGGCCGTGTTGACGGCGATGCTTCCGTCACCGGCTGGGGTGATGCCCTTCGCCTTCAGTCCGTCGAGGAACTTCTGTGCCTCGGGACTGACCTCGACGACTGTGGGACCCGGGAAGCCCTCGATGCTCTGCGGCTGCTCCGGCGGCGCGGTGGCCGCGGCTCCCGGACTGGTGGGCGCAGCCGACGCCGTCGTGGTCGCAGAGGCGGACGCAGATGCCGAACCGCTCGAGGACGAAGCCGCCGCGGACGTCGTGGTGACCGGATTGGAGGTTGCAGTGGAGTCGTCACTACCGCACGCGACAAGCGCGCCACCGGTGGCGAGCGCCAGGGCGCCGACCGCGATCGCGCGTGCACAAGTGTTTCGGTTACCCGAGAAAAGCGACATCAATGTCCGTCCTTGCCTTCAGTCGAAAGTCCATCAACAGGTTACGCAACGCACGCGGGCGGGCACCGATCCGTGATCGGGCCCGCCCGTCGTGCACCACTGTGAGTTAGTGAACTTCTGTCTTGTCACCGATCACCGTGATGTAGCCGAACTGGAAGTTCTGCTGGACACCACCGGGAATGTCGAACTTGTCACTGATCGGGAATCCGAGTCGTCCACCTTCGTATCCGACGCTCTTCCAACCGTCGAACAGCGGACCGTTCTCGACGGACCATGCACCGGTGCCGGGGCTCCAGTAGATGTTGCCGCCCTCGAACTCGGTGAAGCGTCCGTTGTCCTTGATCGGAACCTCGTTCGACTTCGGGAATCCGAGCCAGCCGTTTTCCCAGCCGAGTTCGCCGTACTTGCCCATGATCATTCCGAGAACCGCGTGAGTTCCATTGGCGCTGCTGTACATTGCGCCGATCTCGAATCCCTGGACCTTGCCCGGCTTGCCGGGGGTCGCGATCTCGTCGGCAGTCGGGTAGCCGAGCGGGCCACCTTCCCAACCCTGTGCGGACCACTCGGCGAGGATGTCACCGCTGACGGGGTGAGCGCCGGTCTGCGGGGTCCAGTAGATGGAGCCGTTCTGGAAGTGGTTGAAGCGTCCGCGTCCGTCGGGGGTACCGAGTTCGGGGGTACGCGGGAAGCCGAGCGGGCCGGCCGCTGCTCCGGTGTTCATGTACGCGCCGGCGATACGACCGGCGACGGGCTGGGCGCCCGTTCCACTGGTGAAGTAGATGCGACCGTTGCGGAAGTCCTGTGCCAGGCCACCCGCGACGCTGTACTCGGGGGTGATGCAGTCACCGATCCAGCCGTTGGCTGCGGCCGTCGCACCGATCTCACCCGAAGTGCCGCAAGCCGGCTTCTCGACCTCGACGCCGATGGCGTTGGCCAACTGCGGCCACAGCTGATGAAGCTCGAACTGCCAGTACGGCCACGAGTGGGTTCCGGACGGGCGGTAGTTGACCTGCGCGGGGATGCCGAGCTGGTTGAGCTTGGTCGCGAAGGTCTGCGAGGTCAGGCGAGCGAGGATCTCGAGGCCCATGCCTGCGTAGTTGGTGCTCACGCCGGGAATTCCCGACGGCTGGTCGTACGGGCCGGTCGTACCGCTACCACTCGAGACGTACAGGCTGACGCCCTTGAGCTTCTCGGCGAGCGCGTACGGATCGTGTGCAGCCCACTGCGGGTTGGACGGCGGTCCCCACATCGCGGCGGAGTTGTATCCACCGGCGTCGGTCATCGCGAACTGGATTGCCTGAGGCATGCCGAGCGAGGTGGTGGTGAGGATGCCGGAGAGCGAAGCGGCGAACTTGAAGAAGCCGGGGTTGCGCGCCGTGAGGAACATGGCGGACGTACCGCCCATCGACAGACCGACGACACCGCGTGTCTGCGTGGTCCGCCAGTCCTTTTCGAGGATGGGGGGCAGTTCCTTGGTCAGGAACGTCTCCCACTGGTAGTTCTTGCCGTTGTCGGGCTGGAGCCAGTCGGAGTAGAAGCTGGACTGACCGCCGACCGGGAGGATGACGTTGACGTTCTTGTCCGCGTAGAAGGACTCGGCGTCGGTCTCGTAGGTCCAGGCGTTCTCGTTGTCGGTCGCGCGAAGACCGTCGAGCATCCAGACCGAGGGGAAGCTGGCCGACGGATTGACGTTCCAATCGCGGGCCAAGAGGATCTGCACCTGAATCGGGGTGCCCATCGCGGGAGAGTTCACCCACAGCGCGACGCGACGCTCGCTGAGCCAGTCGACCTTCGTGACCGCTGCTCCGGTGGGGTTCTGGGTGGCGGCCGGTGCGGCCTGAGCAGGTGCCGGCGCGGCTGCCGCGGTTCCGGCCGTCGTCAAGCCCGCGGCGATCGGCAGAACCAGCATCGCTGCCAGTGCGCCGACGACCTTTGTCCGGAAGGTTGCCCGGGACCGGCGACGGTCCTCCGTGGCAAGGCCTACTCGCATGAGCTCACTCTCTTTCCTTACGTTCGGTCCGCGCGTCGATCGTGTGGCCGCCTGAGCAGCCAGACCCCCGTTGAAACTATTTCTACACGCAAACGATCCCCGCTTGGGGTAGCCGCGCTGTTACTGGTGGTGCAATTGTTACTGACATCGGGCGCTTGTGCAGCACCTGAATACACAAGTGCCGTCCCGGTTCTCCTTCGAGGAGTCCGGAACGGCACTGGTGAAGTGACTAGGTCACGGGATCGCGCACGATCACCAAGCGTTCATGGTGTCGAGGATCTGGCCGCGAGCCTTCCACAGCTCTGCCGACCAGTACGGCCACGAGTGCGTGCCGTTGGACGGGAAGCTGTAGGTGGCCGGGATACCCAGCGAGTTCATGCGGATCTGGAATGCACGGGTGTTGACCAGGGCGAGAGCCTCGAGGCCCATGCCGTTAGCCGTGTTGTAGTAGTCGATCGGTGCGCGCGGGTGGTCGTATTCACCGGGCAGGCCGCTTGCCGACGAGATGTACATCGACAGGCCCTGCAGACGCGGTGCGAAGACGAACGGGTCGTTGCGCAGCCAGGACGGGCTCCACGGCGGTCCCCACATGGAGTCGACGTTGAAGCGACCGGCATCGAGCATTGCGACGCGGATTGCCTCGCGCATGCCCGGAGCCGAGATGTTCAGGTAGCCCGACAGCGAGCCGGCGAACTTGAACTGGTCACGGTGGTAAGCAGCCAGCGTCAGAGCAGCGCTGCCACCCATCGAGAGGCCGAGGACCGCGTTGTTGGTGGGCGAGACGCCGTAGTTCGCGAGGAAGTTGGGCAGTTCTTCGGTGAGGAAGGTTTCCCACTTGTACGTGATCTGCTGGCCGTTGAAGTTCGACGGTGCATACCAGTCGCTGTAGAAGCTGGACTCGCCGCCGACGGGCATCACGAGAGTGATGTTGTCGTTGCGGTACTGGTCCATCGCATTGGTCTCGAAGCTCCACGCGTTGGCGTCGTTACGCGCACGCAGGCCGTCGAGGAGGTAAAGGGCAGCGTTTCCGCCGCGAGCGGCCCACTGGACCTGGACCTTGATGTTGCCCATCGAGGAGGGCACCCACAGCTCGTCGTATCCGCCGGAGGGGGCGGTGTGGCTGGGAGCAGTGTGCGCAGGCGCAGCAGAGGCGACAGCACTACCGGCAACTCCTGCAGCAAGGGGGAGCACAAGTGCTGCGGCACCGATGGCCAACGCTCGGTGCTTGAGGCGCTGGGTCAGCCTCTTTCTGGCAAAACGCATGGATACTGCTCTCTCTCTTCGTCTGCGGAACCCACTCGGTGGAGTGGTTCCGGCGGATTCCGTCGGGGAACAGGCTTTTCTGCCAGCCCGAACGAGTTCGGGTCGGCAGCGGACCTCTTCCAAGTCACACTGCGCTCGCTGGACTTTATGTCACAGGTTCAGCTGTGACAAATAGGTGGACCGTTACGTCCCAATCCGCGAGCAACACCGTCATCACCCCTCGGGGGTGATTCAGGTTAGGTGAATCGTCTTCGAGTACATCGTGGCCAATCAATTCGGTGTTACTGAATCGAAATATTCAAACCCTCAACAGTCGGTGATGCTGATCACATCACCTGGGTGACTCCGGTGGAACGAGACCGCAGCGTTCCAATTCGTAGGCCGGAACCCGGTCGAATCGGTACTTCGCGAAGTCGAATGCCTGCTGGAAGTTCTGTTTGAATCTGGCCCAGGTCAGCTCGGAGCGGTACGACGTGAGTAGCTCCTGAGTTTCCGGGCAGGTGATGGCCAGCTTTGCGTCCGCAACCCAGTCTTCGTCGAGGAAGAACGGCAGCCACGGTCGAACGTCGATCATTCCCGTGTCCGCGACCACCCAGTCCGGATAGAGATTCTTGTCGTGCCCGATCCGGCCGTCCTCGAGTCGCTCGGTGTGAGCTGCCAGGGGATACGCCAGCCCCATCTGATCGAGCACCCGAACGTCGAGGCCGACGTTCATGCTCGTCATTCCGAGGTTGAGGAAGAAGACGACGTGCTCGGCCGGCTCGTCGATCGGTCCGGGTGGTGGGACGACGAACCAGGAGTCGTAGCTCGCGGACGGCAGCAGCAGCCCACCCTCCGGAGTCCGCGCGATGGTCTCGACCATGGCACGCATTCGCGGATAGTCGAGGTAGTCCTCGGCCAGGATCGGATGCTTGTGACCGGTGTTGAGTGCGTAGAACGCTCGCTCGTCGACGATTCCCGAGCGACCCACCACGGATCCTTCGGGCATACCCGTCGTGTTCGCGGCGAAGAAGGCCCAGATGATCGTGCCGATCCACAGCACCGCCGAGACTCCGAAGATCGCGGTGTCGCGATTACTTCCGAACGCGGCCCGCGCCGGCACCCGCAACGGAATGACCGCCACCGGGATGAGCAGGCAGAACAACACCGGCAACAGGACGCGGCCGTGCATGAAGTCGCCGCCGACGCGCAGAGAGTAGATCCCGAGGATCAGCCCACTGCCGAGAATGAAGGTGACAATCGCCCGCGGCGTGCGCAGAAACTGCTGAAAGCGCTGCCACAGCGGGCGTGCGGGTTGATCTGCGGTAGCGGTAGGTGTGTCCGCTCGGCTTCGCCACACGAGCAGCAGCGCACCGATGAGCAGGAACAGCAACGGTAACCAGAGCAGGTACGGCCCGACCAGGTTCCACAGGTACGCAAAACCCTGCGCCCACTTCGCGCCACCGGCGTCCTTCGACACCGCGGTGTTCGGGTACGGCAAGGCGTAATAGCCCATTCGCCAGATCTGATAGCCCACCGGGACAAGTCCGGCGACGACGACGATCAGTGTGCGAATCTTCCAGGTCAGGCCTGCGGAGAGAACGATCATCATCAACGCGGCAGCACCGGGAATCGCCATCTCGGGTCGAACCAGTGGTCCGAGTCCGGCCACGAACGAGAGAGTCAGGATCGACGCCGTGGACGGCGTCGACGCCTGCGCCCACCGAACGAGCAGTACCCACAGGAGCGCGATCCAGAAGATCACCAAGCATGTCTCGAGCCCGGAAGTGGCGAAATCTCGCGCAGGCGGAACCGCGATGTAGACGAGAACACCTGCCGGTACCAGCAGGATCGTTCCGCCCGCCGACGGCCGAACGCCGCGGTACAGACGACCGGTGCCGAGCATCGCCAACACGACGGCAGCAGTCGAGAGTACGAGCGCGATCGTCAGAACAACGTATTCGAGACGGATCTGCGTGAGCCAACTGAACGCGTAGACGATGTACGTCCACGCGGTACTCGTGTTCGCCTCGACACGCTCACCCGCGTTGAAGACCGGGCCGTTCCCCGCAAGCAGGTTGCGGACGGTTCGCAAGACGATGAGTCCGTCGTCGGCGATCCAGCGACGCTCCCACGCACCCCAGAACATGAGGGCAGCAGCAAGCACCACCCCGCCGAGAAAAACTCCTCGACTGAGGGTGGTGCGATTCGCCGCAGTGTCGACGTGCGGGTCGGCCTCGGTGCGTGGCTCAGACGAGGTAGACAGCGACACCCACTACTCCGATCCACGCAATCGCGAGGAGTTGCAGCACCCGGTCACCGAGCGCGATCTCCTCAGGCTCTCCGGCTTCGCCGCCGTCGACGTCCACCGCGTATCGCAGCACCGCGATGGTGAACGGCACCATCGAGATGGCGTACCAGTTGGTGCCCTTGATGGCGTCCTGTTGGAACGCCCACAGTCCGTAGCAGAGGACCAGCGTCGTCGCTGCCATCGTCCACACGAAACGCAGGTACGTCATCGTGTAGCTCTCGAGGGACTTACGGATCTTGGCGCCGGTCTTCTCGGCCAACTGCAGTTCGGCGTAGCGCTTGCCTGCCGCCATGAAGAGTGAGCCGAACGCCATCATCAGCAGGAACCACTGCGAGAGATCGATCTCGGCGGCAACGCCACCGGCGATCGCTCGAAGCAGGAAGCCGGACGAGACGATGCAGATGTCGATGACGGCCTGATGCTTGAGACCGAAGCAGTAGGCGAGCTGGATGACGATGTACACGCCCATGACCACGGCGAGTTGCCAGTTGGCCAGGAAGGACAGCCCGATCGCACCGGCAAGCAGCACGACTGCCATGCCGTAGGCGATGTTGACGGGTAGAACGCCGGCCGCGATGGGACGGAATCGCTTCGTGGGGTGAGCACGGTCGGCTTCGACATCCATCGCGTCGTTGACGAGATAGATGCCTGATGCCGCCATACAGAACACGACGAACGCCAGCGCGACGGGCAACAGCACGTCGGCTTCGGTGGCGGTTCCGGCCGCGATGGGCGCTGCCAGCACAAGGACGTTCTTGACCCACTGACGTGGGCGAAGCGCCTTGACGATGCCGGCGGGCAGGGACTTCGGGGGTCCGCTGACCGTAGCCGGTTCCTCGCTCATTTATCTCCACATTTCTGTTCGGCTCTGGCTTCTTCGACCCGGCGAACTACCGCCGCGGATGCGGCTCCCAGTGCCGCTCCGGCGAGTACGTCGGTCGGGTAGTGAACTCCCAGGACCAGACGCGAGAGCATCATCGGGGGCACCAGCAACGCCGGTAAGGGTAGCCCGGTGAGCCGACCGATCAGCACAGCCGCCGCCGTCGTCGACGTCGCGTGTGATGACGGGAAGCTGAGCTTGCTCGGTGTCGAGACGTTGACCTGCACCGAAGGATCGGAAGGTCGCTTGCGCCTGACCACCCGTTTGATCACCACGGAGGCGGCGTGTGCACCGAATGCTCCGACGGCTGCTCCGGCCCATTCCCGTCGACGCGGCTTGTCCACAGCAGCTCCGACGGCAGCGATCGCGATCCACCCGAGGGAGTGCTCACCGAAGTGAGACATACCGCGGGCGACCTTGACGGCTCCCGGCAGCTGCCCGACGGTCGACTGAATCCCGGCCAGAATCTGTACTTCAGGAGATGCCGAAGACACGTTCCCACCTTTCCGTGCTGGTCAGTGAAGGAACGGCGTCCTGGTACTGCTTCTTGAGCTCGGGGAAACGGGCGGCGAGTTCGCGGCGCAACCGTGTTGCTTCCTTGAGCAGTTCGAGCGCGAGTTTCGGGTTTCGCTTGCGGTAGACGACGCCGCGACCGTCGGCCGTGGTGACGGTGACGCCGTCGACCTGCGAGAGCAGGAACCAACGGGCGTCGATGGTCGGAACGTTGAGCTGAGGGCGCTCGAGGTGTTCCGGCTTGGCCGGCTTCACGTTGTGCACTCCGGCCCTGAGGACCCGGGTGATCTTCGCGACGGTCGACAGCGGCAGGCTCACGTCTCCGACATCCGCACCGGAGGGCAGCGGCAACGCAGTCGACGACGGCAGTACGACGGCGTCGGAGAATTCCTTGCGCTGGGCGTGGACCTCACCGAGTGCCGTCGGCAGCATGTTCGCGACGTGCTCGGGTCCGGCGAGGAAGTCCGCGATGGCCTTGTTCTGGATCGCGACGGTGGAGTACTCGAGGCACAGCAGGTGCTTGAGCGTTGCCTTCACCGTGTTGACCACGAGGCCACGGCCGTTGCCCGGCATGTGGAGCGCGGCCACCACCAGACGGTTACGGAGGTGGAAGTACGCCTGCCAGTCGATGGCGTCGTCCTTGTCGCTCCACGCCATGTGCCAGATCGCGGCACCGGGCAGCGTGACGGTCGGGTATCCGGCTTTCTTTGCGCGCAAACCGTATTCGCAGTCGTCCCACTTGATGAAAAGCGGTAGCGGCTGCTTGATTTCTTCGGCGACCTGGCGCGGGATCATGCACATCCACCAGCCGTTGAAGTCGACGTCGATGCGGCGGTGCAGGAGTTTCGATTCGCGCAGCGGCTTCTTCGAGAAATCGTGGTCGTATTCGACGTTCGGTGCCGCGGTCCACATGAAGATGCCGCGGTCGACCACTTCACCCATCACGTGGAGGTGGCTTCGTTCCTGCAGGTTGAGCATCTGCCCACCCACCAGCATCGGCGACTTCGCGAAACGCGAGAACGAAAGCGCACGCAGAATCGAGTCCGGTTCGATCTCGATGTCGTCGTCCATGAACAGGATGTGCTGGCACTGCGTCGTCTTGAGTGCCTCGTACATGATTCGGCTGTATCCGCCCGAGCCGCCGAGGTTGCCCTGATCGTGAATGGCGAGCCGATCACCGAGCGCTGCAGCAGCTTCGGCGAATCCGGGTTCGTCACGCACCTTGCGGGTGCCCTGATCCGGCATGATGACGGCCTTGATCACGTCCGACACCAGCGGATCCGAAGCCAGTGCAGCAAGCGCCTTGACCGCGTCGGTCGGACGGTTGAACGTCGGAATACCAACGGCGACAGTCGCTTCGCCTGGAGCCTCGACGGGCGCGTACCAGCCGCCGCTCTCGACGACCACTGCCGTATCGGTGGTGATGTCGAACCAGATCCAGCCACCGTCCTCGAACGGCGCCAGTTCCACCTCGAACTCGACCGCGGCATCGCCGTCGGCAAATTCCTTACCTTCCACGTGAATTCGCGAGGAATCCGCCTTGGAACGGTAGATGTCGACGCGGCCGTGGCCGGACAGCTCGAGACGAAGGACCACCGATTTCAGGATGGACCATCGACGCCAGTAGCTGGCAGGGAACGCGTTGAAGTACGTGGCGAACGAGACCTCGGTCTCGGCGCCGAGCGCTACCGACGTGCGCGAGGTCGAGTGCGCCCGCCGACTATTGGACCAGGACTCTTCCAAGTACAACGTGCGGACGTCGAGCGGCTCACCGGCGCGGGGCAGGATGATCCGCTGAAGCAGGGACTTGCCGAGGTAGGTCACCTCGTCGCCGCTGACGGCATCTTCGCCTTCGAGTAGATGACGTGCGTTCATTCGCTCTCCCCTGCCAATTCCGCACCCGTTTCGAGATGCGGGCGCAGGGTGTTCTCGAACATCGTCAGCGCGCTGGCGATCGCCATGTGCATGTCCAGGTACTGGTAGGTGCCGAGACGCCCACCGAAGAGGACCTTGTTCTCCACGGTCTCCTTCTTGGCGCGTGAGCGGTACGCGGAGAGCTTCTCGCGATCCTCGGGAGTGTTGATCGGGTAGTACGGCTCGTCCTTCGCCTCCGCGGCACGTGAGAACTCACGCATGATGACGGTCTTGTCGGTCGGGTACTCGCGCTCCGGATGGAAGTGACGGAACTCGTGGATACGGGTGAACGGCACGTCGGCGTCGTTGTAGTTCATGACCGGGGTGCCCTGGAAGTCTCCGGTGGGCAGAACCTCGGTCTCGAAATCGAGGGTGCGCCATCCCAGTGCACCTTCGGAGTAGTCGAAGTAGCGGTCGAGCGGGCCCGTGTAGATGACAGGGGCGTCGGGGCTGGCGGTGCGCAGTTCGTCGCGGACGTCGAAGTAATCGGTGTCGAGGCGGACCTCGATCTTCGGATCCTTCGCCATGTTCTCGAGCCACGCCGTGTAGCCGTCGACAGGCAGGCCCTCGTACGTGTCGTTGAAGTAGCGGTTGTCGAAGTTGTAGCGGACCGGCAGGCGGCTGATGTTCGCGGCGGGCAACTCGGTGGGGTCGGTCTGCCACTGCTTAGCTGTGTAGTCACGCACGAACGCTTCGTAGAGCGGGCGTCCGATCAGGGAGATCGCCTTCTCTTCGAGATTGGAGGCGTCCTTCGAATCGATCTCGCTGGACTGTTCGGCGATGAGGGCGCGTGCTTCTTCGGGAGTGAAGTACCGACCGAAGAACTGCGACACGAGACCGAGTCCCATTGGGAACTGATACGCCTGTCCCTTGTGCAGCGCGAAGACGCGGTGCTGGTAGTTCGTGAACTCCGTGAACTGGGTGACGTAGTCCCAGACCTTCTTGTTGGAGGTGTGGAACAGGTGGGCACCGTACTTGTGGACCTCGATGCCGGTCTCCGGCTCTGCCTCCGAGTATGCGTTTCCCCCCAGGTGGTGACGGCGATCCAGCACCAGCACGCGCTTACCCAGCTGGGTAGCGGCACGCTCGGCGATGGTCAGCCCGAAGAATCCCGAACCGACGACGATCAGGTCGTACTGGGCACGGGCGGTCTCTGAATTTGCAGCGGTCACGATGAACCAGGGTATCGGACCTGTTCGGAAGCCGAGGGTTGGATGCGTCACCAGGGCCGATGCGGCAAGTCAGGACGTTGCAAGACCGATTAGACCGGAAGCACTCGGTGCACCGCTCGACTCGAATTCGATCACGATCGGTTCGTCGACGGGGAAGTGTGCGGGAAGTAGAAGTAGTCCCTCCGACGCGCAGCGTTCGAGAAGTTCGCGGCGGGTGACCCTCGCGATCTCGGGATCCGCGTCGCCGCCCTGGCTGAGGTCCGGGTACAGAAACTGGATCGGATGGTGGATCACATCGCCGGAGATGACGGCGCCGCCGTCGGCAGTGCGAATCTCGATCACGATATGGCCCGGCGTGTGGCCGGGCGCGCTGCGAACGACGACGCGTGTGCCTTCGGACTCGACCAGGACGTGGCCGTCGTCGACCGCCTCCCACTTCGCCCCGTCCAGAACGGGACGGACGCTGTCCTCGAAGGTCTGCGCCAGATCCGAGACCACTCCTTCGTGTGGACCGTCGGCGGCGAGTTGTTGGAGCGCGGCCAGTTCGGTGCGATCGAAAATGTAGGTCGCGCGGGGGAAGGTAGGCCGCCAGGTTTCGGCGTCGAGGGCGGTGTTCCAGCCACAGTGGTCAGGGTGCAGATGTGTGCTGACCACCAGATCGACGTCGTCGACGGACACACCGGTGGCTGCGAAGCGTGAGAGGTAGTCGGTGCCGAACATGTGATGCGGCAAGAGGTTCGGCCGGTGCTTGCTGTTTCCGTTGCCGGTGTCGACGACGACGGCCTTGCCGCCGATCTCCACCAGGTAGGTGTGGATGGCAAGCACGAGGTCACCACTACCCTCGTCGAAGAACTCCGGTGTCAGCCGCGCCGACGCTTCACTGATCTCGGCCTCACTCGCCTGGGGAAAGAGCTCTCGCGGCGGAAACGGCCAGTGCGCCAGCTCTGTCAGTTGGGTGACGCGTGCCGACCCGACGTCGATGGTGAAGCTCATCAGTGTTTGCCTTCCGAACAGCTCGATACCGCTTGTGGGCACACACAAAGGCACCCACCGAAATGCTCGGTGGGTGCCTGGTCGGTGTCAATGGTTTTCGACGCCGGTGATCAAAGACTCTTCGCGATGATGCCCTTCATCACTTCGTTGGCGCCGGCGTAGATCTTCTGGACGCGGGAGTCCTCGTACATGCGCGCGATCGGGTACTCACGCATGTAGCCGTATCCGCCGTAGAGCTGCACGCACCGGTCGACGACGGCGCATTGCTGCTCGGTGAGCCAGTACTTGACCATCGCGGCGTCTGCGCCGTCCAGCTCGCCGTTGAGGTGATCCTCGATGCAGTTGTCGAGGAAGACACGGCAGGTGCGTGCGATCGTCTGGCACTCGGCCAGCTCGAAGGCGGTGTTCTGGAACTCGAAGAGGCTGTGCCCGAACGCTTGACGCGCCTTGGTGTATGCGACGGTCTCCTCGACTGCACGCTCGATGGTGCCGATGGCCTGCGCGCCGATGATGAGGCGTTCCTGCACCAGTTGCGCCATCAACTGACCGAAGCCGAGCCCCTCGGACTCACCGAGGAGGTTCGAGACGGGAACGCGAACGTCGGTGAAGGACAGCTCCGACGTATCTGCGCCGTGCTGACCGACCTTGTCGAGCACGCGGCCGACCGCAAAGCCTTCGCAGTCACGAAGATCCACGATCAGGAGCGAGACACCCTTGGCGCCCGCCTTGGGGTCGGTCTTGACGGCAAGCACGATCATGTCTGCGCTGCCACCATTGGTGATGAAGGTCTTCGACCCGTTCACGACGTAGTGGTCACCGTCACGGATCGCGGACGTGGTGATTGCCTTGAGGTCGGAACCTGTTCCTGGCTCGGTCATTCCGATGGCGCCGAGGATTTCGCCCGTTGCCATACCTGGCAGCCAGGCCTTCTTCTGCTCTTCGCTTCCGTACTCGAGCACGTAGTGGGCGACGATGCCACTGTGCACGGAGTTACCGAGCGCATAGTCACCGCAGTAGCCCTGCGCCTCGAAGACAGCGAGATCGTGCGCGAAAGTTCCACCGCCCCCGCCGTATTCCTCGGGAATCGAGCAGCACAGCAGGCCGAGCTTGCCGGCTTCGAGCCACACGGACCGGTCGACGCGATGCTGAGCGTCCCACTGCTCACGCTTGGCGATCAGTTCACGATCGAAGAAACCACGGGCCAGTTCGGCTACTGCGGTGATCTCGTCGTCGTGCCACGACGGCTTGCGCTTGGCCGCCATGATCAGACCCGCTTCAGCAGGGCAGCGAGTGCCTGACCGCCGCCGATGCACATGGTGACGATGCCGAATTCGAGGTCGCGGCGAACCATGTCGCGCGCGGCACGCAGGGTCAGGATGGCTCCGGTGGCGCCGAGCGGGTGTCCGAGGGCGATCGCTCCGCCGTACGGGTTGGTCTTCTCCGGATCCAGGCCACTGTCACGGATGACGGCGATGGCCTGCGAAGCGAACGCCTCGTTGACCTCGGCGGTGCCGATGTCGGACGGCTTCAATCCTGTTTGTGCAAAGAGCTTTTCGAGAGCGAGCACGGGAGCGTAGCCCATCAGGCCGGGCTCCATGGCTGCCGTCGTGACGGTTTCGAGCGTGACCAGTCCGGTGAGACCGCGCTTGGCTGCCTCGGTGCCCGTCGCGAGGACGAGTGCGCCGGCGCCGTCGTTGATGCCCGACGCGTTACCGGCGGTGACGGATCCGCCCTCTTCGAATGCGGGGCGCAGCTTGGCGAGGGTTTCGACGGTGGTTCCGGGCTTGGGATGCTCGTCCTCGGTGACGGTGACGGAGCGCCGACCACCGGTCTCGACGGGAGTGATTTCCTCGGCGAATGCCGCCTTCGCTGCGTCGGTAGCGGCACGGCGCTGAGATTCGACGGCGAACTCGTCCTGCTGCTCGCGACTGACGCCGTACTTACGGGCGACGGCTTCGGCAGTGCGGCCCATGTGAGCCTTGCTGAACGGGTCGGTGAGCATCGCGACGGTGCCGTCGACGAGGCTGCGATCGCCGAGCTTGTAGCCCGAGCGGGCGGCGAAGTCGTAGAAGGGCATGCGAGACATGCTCTCGTCACCGCCGGCGAGCGTGATGGCAGCTGCGCCCCATCGCATCTGCATCGCCGCAGACCACACAGCCTGCAGACCGCTGCCACAGAGGCGGTTGACGGTGTAGGCGGGGACGTTCTCGGGCAGTCCGGCGGCGATGCCGACGCGGCGTGCGTTGTAGGCGTCCGGGCCGACCTGGCCGATGCAGCCCATGACGACCTCGTCGATGTCTTCGGGCGCAACGCCGGCGCGGCTCAGCGCGGCCTTGGCTGCTGCGGCGCCCAGCTCGTGTGCGGGTACGTCCTTGAAGACGCCGCCGAAGCTACCGACGGGGGTCCTGGCCCCGTCGACGATGACGATCGGTTCGGGTGTGGTCATGATTGTCCCCATCTGCTGTGCTCACGTCGATTTCTCTGTCCGTGGCCGATACTAGGACATCGAAGTATCTCGCAGATGGGGACGTTGGTGTCAGGGTGTGGGAGCGCTCTCGGCGACGGGCACGACCTCGGCGTCGGTGTCTTTGTGGTTCCGGTAGCGGTAGAGCCCGATACCCACGAGGATCGCTGCAAGTCCCAGGGACACGATCATCTGGCTGCGCGTCGAGTCCAGGGTGAGCATTCCGATGCAGAGCGCGATGATGGCGGCGATCGTGGCGTAGGTCAGGTACGGGAAGAACCACATCTTGAGTTCCAGCTCCTGGCCCGAAGCTTCGAGCTTGCGGCGGGTGCGCAGCTGGGACACCGAGATGACCAGCCAGACGAACAGCGCGATCGCACCGGAGGAGTTGACCAGGAACAGGAAGACCTTGTCCGGGGAGAGGTAGTTCATGCCGACGGTCAGGAAGCCGACGATCGTCGAGACCAAGACAGCGCGCATCGGGACGCCGGTCTTCTCGATACGTGAGAGCGACTTGGGGGCGTCGCCGCGGCCGGCGAGGGAGAAGATCATGCGGCTCGCGGTGTAGAGACCCGAGTTGAGGCAGGACAGAACCGACGTGAGGACGACGACGTCCATGATGTTGCCCGCGGCCGGAATGCCGTAGGAGTCCATGACGGCGACGTACGGGCTGAGTGCAACCGACGCGCTGTCCCAGGGAAGCAGGGTGACGACCACCGCGATCGAGCCGATGTAGAAGATGAGAATTCGCCAGACGACGGATTTGACGGCTGCGCGAACAGCTTCGAGCGGGTTGGCCGATTCACCGGCGGCGATGGTGGCGATTTCGGCCCCGAAGAACGAGAACACGACCACAAGGACTGCGGCGAGCATCGCTCCTGTGCCGTTCGGCAGGAAGCCGCCGTGACCGGTCAGGTTTGTCATTCCGGGTGCTTCGACGCCGGGCATCCATCCGCAGATCGCCACGATGCCCATGCCGAGGAACGCGATGATGGCGACGACCTTGATGGAGGCGAACCAGAACTCGAACTCGCCGAACGACTTGACCGAGATGATGTTGGTCAGCGTCAGCACGATCATCAGAATCAATGCCCAGGTCCACTGGGGAACCCCCGGAACCCAGCGATTCATGATGAGGGCACCGGCGGTGGCCTCGATGCCGAGCACGATGATCCAGAACCAGGCGTACAGCCAGCCGATCGAGAAGCCCGCCCAGCGGCCGATGGCCTTGTCGGCGTACGAGGAGAACGAGCCGGTTTCCGGCGACGCTGCCGACATCTCACCGAGCATGCGCATCACGAGGATGACGACGACGCCGGCAAGCGCGTAGGAAATCAGGACACCGGGTCCCGTCTCCTGGATCGCCACACCGGAGCCGACGAACAGTCCGGCGCCGATGACGCCTGCGATCGCAATCATCGACAGATGCCGCTTCTTCAGCGTGTGCTGAAGTGCCGGCTGGTCTGTACTGGACATCAGTACTCCTTGTGGGCTGTTCGGAACGTGGATCTCGGTGGCGCTCTATCCGGAGCGCATTTTCGATAGCGCCAGTGTCGGACCTTCGGCAAGCTCGCGTCAGGCTCCACTTTGTACAAACGTGACCGCAGGCACTACAAAGTGGCGAGTTCGAGGTGTCAGACTGGACTCATGCCCATCACGCTCCGCCAGCTTTGTGCGACCGAACAGTTCGGCCTTCGCGTCCTGGCTGGGCACGACCAGCTCGATCGCACCCTGACCTGGGCACATGTCTCCGAACTTCCCGACCCGACGCCCTTCCTCGACGGCGGTGAACTACTACTCATCACCGGGGTGTCACTACCGACGACGGCCGCGGAAACGACCCGATTCGTACGGACCCTGGTGGCGGCCGGAATTGCCGGAATCGGTTTCGGAACCGGCCTCGGATACGAGCAGGCGCCACAGACTCTGGTGGATGCGGCCACCCGTTTCAGTGTGCCCCTTCTCGACGTCCCATTGCGAACACCTTTCATCGCCCTGACCAAAGCGGTGTCGAAGGCGCAATCCGACGACGACATGAAAGCGCTGCGCAGCAATTACCAGAGCCTGCGGCGACTGCTTCAAGCTGCGGTGACGGTCAACGGCACCCGGGCAGTCGTACGACGGGTGGCGGAATTGATCGGCGGATGGGCGGCTCTGCTGGACTCGGCCGGACATACCGTCGAGATCTCACACACCGCCGCGGCCGCCGGAATCGAGCGAACTGCCCCCGAGCGCGACGCCCGTCCGATGGAAGTCAGTTTCCTCACGAGTGAGAACGAGGACGTCATCTCCCATCCGCTGCTGACGTCGAGGGGAAAGCTGATGGGGTACCTCGTCGCCGGCTGCCCCGGCGCCGTCGGTTCACTGAATCAGGGCATCGTCATCGCAGCCGCGTCTCTGCTCACGTTGATGACGGCTCGAACCCGAGACGCACAGCTGACGATGAACCACCTTCGTACCGTTGCGATGCATCAGCTGTTCGAGGGACAGAATGCGCTCGCCCGCAACATCTCCGGGGAACTGTGGGGAGGATTTCCGGTCGAGCCTTTCCAGGTCTTCCACGTAGCGGGCCCGAGTGGCCTGCTCGAGAGCGTGTCCGTCTCACTGCTCGATGGTCTCAGCCGCGATCTGGCGTTCGGCATCACCGACGGTGCACTGATTGCCGTCGTCTCGGCTACCGACAGCGGGCGAATCCTCGCCCGTGTCAACGAAATCGACGTCACCGTCGGCGTGTCGGACATGCTGTGGTGGGACGATCTCTCGCGCGCCAGACGCCAAGCCGCGCAGGCAGCAGCCGAGGCCGGTGCCCGCAACCTGCCTTCGATGCGGTTCGCCGAACTCTCGGAGAGCGGATTGTCCGCATTTCTCGACCAGGATCGCTCGACGGCATTCGCGGCGGCACACTTGCGCCCGCTTCTGGAAGCGAAGGGCGGTAGCGATCTCTACCGGACCTTGGCCATGTGGCTGGCACACAACGGTGTGGGCGACGCCGCGGCCACAGCGCTGAATATTCATCGGCATACGTTGCGCAGCAGACTCGCTCGGATCGAGAGCCTTCTCCAGCTCGACCTCGGCTCCCCCACGGAACGTGCGGAGTTGTGGCTCGAGTACCGCCTGCTCGGCGACGCCCCGACCATCTGACCGACAACCAACGAACCCTGAACGACCTGAAGGGCCTCCGCCGGGTTACGGCAGAGACCCTTCAGAGTCGATACGTGCGAGTCGCTACCGACCGACCTTCCCCTAGCTTCCGCCCGTCGGTATCCACTCGCGGAGCACGTTGGCATCAACTACCTGCGCGCCCAAAACCTTTGTCCAGATGATGGTTCCGTTTTCGTAGACACGGAAAGTGCCTGCTTCGGAGGGCAACTGCATCTCCGGGCCGGCAGGAGCACCGAGAGAGCCGCTTTCACCGCCGAGCTCCCGATACTTCTTCTCGATCTGCGTCTCCGTAACCGTACCCGATGGATCGTCGGATGGCGAATTGGATTCCGGCACTGTCGATTCCGAATCCGGTGCCACTACCACACCCGCACCGTCACCGATGGTGAACCAGTCGGATTTCAGGCCGAGTTTCTGGCGGAACTGAATTCCGGTGGCGCCAACAGTTGCATCTGTTCCGACTACCTCGACTGCCGTCACTCGCCCGCCGTCGGTACCGAATCCGTTGCGCGAGAGAATCTTGAGCGATTGCAGCTCACCCACATCGAAGGCGTCCGCAATCTGCCCTGCGGTCAGATTCACTGTCCAGTCATGATTCGGAGAAAGGGCGTCACCGAGATCCTCGACGGCCGGGAATTCACCGCCGGAGCTGTAACCTCCTGTGGACGAGGAGAATTCGGTGGCAACGATCTTGCCGTCACGCGACAGAACGGCGCCGGCGGTGGACCGGACGGCTTCGGTGGTGCGGGGATCTTCCTTGCCCGCTCCGCCGTAGACCTGGCAGTCCTGAGTGTCGCAGGTGTCGGCGTACGAGCTGCGATGCTCGGTCGCAGCGTACGAGCGTGCTGCCACGGCTTGCGCCCGTAGCGCTTCGGCCCCACCGGAATCGGCCCATTCGGCCTTCGCTTCGACCGGCACCACGCCGAGCAGGTAGTCCTCCATGTCGAGGAGATTGACTGTCCGAGCCGAGCCGTTGTCGAGCACTACGCCGAGGGCGCCTCGATAGGGCGCGTCGTTGTTGCACAGCTTCAGGAACTGGTCGGCGGGTCGATCAGGACCGAGGTCCACCGGGTCCACCCACGGATGGTCGGTGACCGCTTCCCAGACAACCCCGCCACCGCACCCGCTGGTGACCACTACCTGCGCACCGCCACCAGGCAGTGCAGTGAGATGGGCAGCCTCGCCGGGCGCGGTGCGCTGACCGTTGACCACGAGGCCGGCGTCGGAGTAGACGTCGAGCGTCGAGTTGTCCTGGGCCGTGAGCCGCACACTCATCTGGGCAGGCGGCATCGAGTCCAGGACGGTTCCCCCGTAGTAGTGACTGAGGATTCGCTCGCCGGACCAGCCGTCGTTCTTGGCGTAGCCGTAAGCGCCCCACTGGCCCATTCCACGGCCATGTCCGTTGCCGTGCCCGGAGAGCGTGAATTGCGTGTCGGCAGCGACGGCGTGCAGGATCGACGGCTCGTCAGCGCGGATTTGCGTGAAACCTCCGATCGCGACGCCGAGCGCAAGAGCCGGAACGAGACCGAGGACCGAGATCCGCATCAGCGAGGTTCGCCTCCCGGGTCCGCCCACCAGAAAGCGACCTGCGCGACCGGACACAGGCTTCTTACCTGCAGTTCCGCTTCTTCCGCTTCTCGCCATCAATGCTCTCCTCATCGCTACCGGCCTCACGAGTCCGCGAAGTCGGTACTTCGCGCGCAGGCCAGTCCACAACGATTTAACTAAAGTCTCACCCTAAGGTTGAGCGTTATGGACTTTTGTGACTAGTGTGGCAAGAGTGTTTGGAGTTAGCAACACCAGTCACACGAGTCACATCAGCATCACGAGTTGCAGACGTACGCGTCCGAAAACTGGAGTTCAACCCCAGAACATGGCATCCGACCTGCTCGGATCCGGTTTTGAAGGATTCCGTTCACGGCCGTCATCGGCCCTGAAGTTCGCTCGCAAGTAACTACAACCGAGGAGTAATCCCTTGCCACACCGTCGACCGAAGCCCTCGCTCGTACTCGGGGCTGTAGCCGCAGTGGCTGTCGCAAGTCCTTTTGCGGTCTACGGCTTCACGAGCACTACGTCCGATGTACGTTCCGCGAACGAGACGACGTCAGTAGCAGTGCCGACCCAGATCGCAGAGGTGCTCCTCGCGTCGGTGCCCGACATCATCATTCCGGTCAAGGAGCTGACCGGTCTCGATCTCCCCGACATCAACCTCGGTGATCTGAGAAACCTCAAGCTCCCGACCGAAATCCCGCTACCTCCCGGGATCACGCTGCCGACCGAGCTGTTCCCGGCACCCGCTGCTCCCGGCGCCCCGACCGAAACCGCTCCGGTTCCTTCCGAGGAAGAGCCAGGTGCCGTGGTCAAGGAAGTCACCCGCGACACTCCGTTCAGCATGGTCGCGTTGACCTCGGACACCATCGCCTCGGCGCAGTCCAAGGTCCGCGCCCTGGCCGAAGACGGCACCTGGGGCCCGTGGTTCACCCCTGACGCCATCGACTCCGCCAGCTCGGATCAGGCCACCAACTCCGGTACCGCCACCGAACCGGTCTTCGTCGGCGCCACCAAGTCCATCCAGATCCTCACGCCGCGGGGTGCCGCTGCTCCCGCAGCCGAGGTTGTGCCGGCCCCGACTCCGGAAGCTGCCCCCGCGCCCGCTCCGGAAGCTGCCCCCGCTGAAGCACCCGCAGCCACCGGCGAACTCGGGTACACACCCGCTTCGGTGTCCAAGCCGCTTCGCCAGGTGACGACGGCAGCAGATGCCGTCACCGCCGTGTTGATCGACCCGGGTGCCAGCGAGGCAGACAGCAATCTGCAGGCCGTCGCAGCGCCGCTCGGCGGCAGCGGACCGTCCGTCATCACCCGTGCTCAGTGGGGAGCAGACGAGTCACTTCGCTGCGACTCCCCCACCTACGACGACTTCATCGGTGGCGCGACCGTTCACCACACCGCAGGTAGCAACAACTACACGAAGGCCGAATCGGCCGGCATCGTCCGCTCGATCTATGCCTACCACGCACAGACGCTCGGCTGGTGCGACGTCGGATACAACGTCCTCGTCGACAAGTACGGTCAGACCTTCGAAGGCCGCGCAGGCGGACTCGACAAGGCAGTTCAGGGTGCACACGCGGGTGGATTCAACGAGAACACCACCGGTATCGCGATGATGGGCGACTACTCCACCGTCGAGCCTTCGCAGGCGACGCTCAACGCCGTCGGCAAGTTCCTCGGTTGGAAGCTCGGCATGGCCGGACTCGATCCCAAGGGCCGAACGACGATGTACTCCGAGGGCACCGAGTTCACGCCGTACCCGCAGGGCGCAGCAGTCGATCTGCCGATCATCTTCGCCCACCGCGACGTCGGAAACACCGCGTGCCCGGGTGATGCCGCATACGCACACATGAACGACATCCGGAACATCGCGGCCGCGAACATCGGGGGAACGTTGAACCCCTCGAACCCTTCCAATCCGTCGACGCCTGCGCCCAAGCCGACCACTCCGGTCGACACGGTCACCGGTGGCACCGGTTCGTCGATCCCGGATCTGGTCACCCAGATTCTGCAGATCACCGACAATTCACCGCTCGCGCAGAAGTGGATCGCCGAAGGTGGCGAGATCGGACGCCTCGGCCAGGCACTGTCCGGAATTCTGCAGGCGAAGCTCGGCAACCAGGGTGCGCTGTTCCAGAACGGCGCTGTCTACACCTCGCCGAACGGCGGAGTGTTCACCGTGCTCGGCGAGATCTTCAAGTCGTGGCAGAGTTTCGGTTCCGACGCGGGTGAACTGGGATTGCCGATCTCGGACGAGTACTCGATCCCGGACGGCCTGCGCAGTGACTTCGAGAACGGTTCGCTGATCTTCAACCAGATCACCGGCATGGTCACGAAGGTCCTCAAGACCTACAACGAGACCTTTGCCCAGGAAATGGCCAACAGCGCGCCTGTCGGCTGACACTCGAGCAGTACACGTCCTCGGGCGCTGGTGGGTTCTACGACCACCAGCGCTCGAGGACTTTTGCGACCCCGTGTGCCGAATTGGTGTCGGTGACCTCGTCGGCTGCGGCTTTGGCTTCGGGGTGAGCGTTGCCCATGGCGACGCCGAGTCGAGCCATCCCCAGCATCGGGATGTCGTTGGGCATGTCTCCGAAGGCCACCAGACCCGACAGGTCGAAGCCGAACCTCTCCGCGGCAGCAACCAGGCCCGACGCCTTCGTGATGCCCGGCGCCGAGAGTTCGATCAGTCCGTTCTCGGTGGAGTACGTCATGTCGGCGAGCGCACCGACGTGCGGGGCGAGCGTGTCGTACATCGCCGTGCTGGTCATGCCTGGACGGCGAATCAGGAGTTTGACGGCCGGCGCCGCAAGCACTTCGTCCTCGGACATCTCGGTGTTGTCCGGGTTGAGCCAGGCATGTTCGTAGTCCGGTGAGCTGACGAATTGTGGGGTGGCGGCGTCATGTGCGCTCTCCCCTACTCGTTCCGCGGCCAAACCTGCGCCCGGGAGTGCAACCAGTGCCAGCTCGGAGAGTTCGGTGAGTGCGTCGACCGACAAGGTCGCGGCGCTGAGGACGCGGTCGGCGTAGCTGTCGTAGACAACGGCTCCATTGGCGCAGACGGCGAGTGGCGCGTATCCCAAGCCCTCGACGACGGGCGAAATCCATCGCGGAGGACGCCCGGTTGCCAGCAGGAACGGCGTGCCGGATTCGACGACGGCATGCACGGCGGCGCGGGTGCGGGCACTGACCAACTCGTCGTGATCGATGAGGGTGCCGTCGACATCGGTCGCAACCAAGGTTGGGCGGTCAGGGCTGATACGACGGTCTGGGCTCACACCGCCATTGTGCCTGCCCGGTACGACGGTCTCGCTCAGCGCGCCCGCTTCGCGCGTTCCTGTGCGTCCATGGCCGCGGCTTCCTCCGGCGTCGGTGCGCCACCGCCGAGTCGGCGAGGCACCCAGTACGCCCCGGGCTCGTGCACGAACCCGTCCTGCACGTGGCGCAGGATTGCATCCATCTCGATGCGCAGAATCTCGCTCAACGCTTCGGCGGGCTCGACCGGATCGATCGGTGCACCCACCTCCACCGAGATCGGGAAATGATTGCGGCCCAGATTTTTCGGTCCGCCCTTGGTGACGATCCGCTGGGCGCCCCAGACGATCAGCGGAATTATCGGAACGCCGGCGTCGATGGCCATCCGAGCTGCTCCGGATTTCATTTCCTTGATCTCGAAGCTCCGGCTGATCGTCGCCTCCGGGTAGACGCCCACCAGTTCGCCCCGTTTCAGGGCGTCGACTCCGGCTCGATACGCCTGCGCTCCGGCAGAGCGATCGACTTCGATGACACCGCATCCACGCATGAGGAAGCCGAGGACCTTGTTGTCCGCCAACTCGGCCTTTGCCATCACCCTGAGCTTGCGTTTCGCGGTACCGACCGCCAGGGCCGCCGGTATGAAATCGAGGTAGCTCGTGTGGTTGATCGCGATGACGGCACCGCCGGACACCGGGACGTGCTCCGTCCCGGTGCGGGTGACTTTCACGCCCTGGAAACCGCTCAGACCACGCGCGACTACCTCGACAGCGGTGTAAACGGGTTCGAAGGACATCGGTCAGCCTTCGGACTTCCGCGCCTCGCGAGCCTTGGCTTTCGCCTCGGCCTCATCGGCATCCATCTTGTCGGCCTGCTCGAGCGTCGGCGCGCTGCCACCGAGGCGAGCCGGCACCCAGTACTCGCCGGCGGGATGGTCGTAGTTCTTCTGCAGATCGAGCAGCAACTCCTGCATCGTCGACCGCAGCTTCGCCGTCAGCTCACTCGCCGGCTCGAAAGGTGCAATCGGCTCGCCGACGGCAATGGAGATGGGAGTGTTGGTGCGGCCCAAACGCTTCGGATAACCCTTCGTCCACACGCGCTGAGCGCCCCAGATGACGACGGGAACGATCGGGACGCCCGCCTCGATCGCCATCCGAGCGGCGCCGGACTTGAATTCCTTGATCTCGAAGCTCCGACTGATCGTGGCTTCGGGGTACACGCCCACCAATTCGCCGCGCTTCAGGAAATCTACGGCCGCCTTGTAGGAGTCGGCGCCCGCGCCGCGGTCGACCGGGATGTGCTTGAGGGCCCGCATGATCGGTCCGGAGATCTTGTTGTCGAAGACCTCTTTCTTGGCCATGAACCGGATGTAGCGCTTCGGGGTCCGTGCCGGCAGTCCCGCATACGTGAAGTCCATGTACCCGGTGTGGTTGATCGCGATCACGGCGCCACCGGACGCCGGGATGTTCTGCTCTCCCTTGACGGAGAACTTCAGGCCCTCGAAAGCGAAGACGGTACGGGCGATGCCGATGACTGTTCTGTAAACGGGATCCACAGTTCGCTAGCGTAGACGGGAATCCGTGATCTGACCCGCAGCAGTTCTGGGGTGGATGTTGGTCAGAATGTCGCAAAAGGGGCGTACGAACGAATGAAGTCGGCAGGACGAGCGGCAGTGGGGGCAGTCGCACTCGCCATGACGTTGGCGATAACCGCATGTGAGGACGACGGACGGACGGGAATCCTGACGGACGAACCGTCTCCGCCGACGACTGAAACCACGACGACAACCACTCTCGCACCCACGACGACAATTGCGCCCGCTGCGCCGGTCGCGCCACCTCCGGTTGGTGACGTGCCCGGCAATCCGGCTGCTGCGCCGGCCTTGGCAGCTTGGGCAACGGACCTGGTGTCCTTGGACGTGGACGCGCTCACGAACGCATGCTGGACGATGCCGCCCACAACGATCGCCGACCGATACTCGGATGTTCCCGCCATCTTGACGGCCATCGCCGCACCAGGCGTCGACGGCCAGTACGCGGTCACCTGGAGCGGCGGCGGACTCTCCGTCGCCGCCAAGCGCTCGGAGATCGCTTCCGGCTATGCGTGCCCGTTCGTCTTCCCTGCGGGGCAATCAAACTTCTACACCGCGGCCGACGCTTCCCACGCCGTCGTCAGGTTTCTCTCACGCGCCACGGGACGGCCGGTCAATACCCGCGACGTCGAGACGTTCTATCCACTGATCTGCCCCGGCAACAGCCCGTGGGATCCGGACGGCACCGGCGCAACCGGCCAGCCGCCTCTCAAGCTCGATCCGAATCAGCTGGCCGGTATCAAGTCTTTCGACGCCGACGCTGCAACAGTCAGTCCGGTTCGCGGCGACTACGTCCGTGTCACCCTGCCCGTCAGCGACGGAACCGGTAACTCGCGCTCGATGCAGTTCACCCTGTCGATCGGCCCCGAGGGATATTGCCTCGGGGCCGCGACCTGAACTGCTTCGGTCAGGAACCGAAGGGAAGGAAATCGCTCGAGCCAGCGCTGCCTGAACCGAGGCTGCCCGTGCCACCACCGGTTGCAGCCTTGACCTGAATTGCGTGGGCCGTCGAGGTGGAGCCTGTGAATCCGGCTGCGCCACTGTAGATTGCCGAAATCGAATGCGTGCCGGTTGTGGTGAAGGTGTGGTTCAGCGCCGCGATCCCGTTGACCACTGCAACAGCGTCACCGATCGGAGTATCCCCATCCATGAACTGCACCGTTCCACCGTTCTGCACCGAACTGACAGTCGCCGACAGGGTCACCGACTTGTTCACCACGGCATCACCAGGCACCGTCACCACAGTCTCCGTGGTGACATCCGAAGGCGCAGGGTCCGTTACATTCACCGTCCGCGCCTGGGCCGAGGATCCGACTACACCGGCTCCTCCCGAATAGACCGCAGTGATGCTGTGCGCACCCGCAGAGGTAAACGAATGCGTCAGGCCCGCAGCGCCGGCCGTAACCGCTTCAGGACCGCCGATCGCGACGCCACCGTCGTAGAACTGCACGGTTCCGACGCCGACAGCATCATCCGACGACGTTCGGACGGTTGCCCACAAGTCGGTCGCCACACCAGTTTTGGCGTCGGTCGGAATATTCAGTTCGACGACGGATTCCTGGTCGGCAACACTGACCTGAACTGACTTCGCACTCGCAACCGAGTTTTTGAATCCGGCACCAGCGGTGAAATTCGCGGTAATGCTCTGCGCGCCAGCGGCATCGAAGGAATGCGAGAGGGTCGCGGTACCACCGGACACCGTCACCGGTGCACCGATTGCCGTGCCGTTCGACTTGAACTGCACCGAACCCACAGCGTTGTTCGGAGCAACCGTCGCGGTGAGATCAACCGCCGTACCCGTAACCGCCGTCGCGGGAACCGAGAGCGACGTCGTCGTCACCACATCCACCGGAGCCGGATCAGAGACCGTCACCGCCTGAGCCGACGCCGACGAGCTGACAAACCCTGCACCAGCAGTGAAGTCAGCCGTAACACTCTGAGCACCAGCAGTATCGAACGTATGGCTCAATGTCGCAACACCGCCAGTCACCGTCACCGGTGAACCGATCGCCGTGCCGTTCGACTTGAACTGCACCGAACCGACAGCGTTGCTCGGAGCAACCGTCGCCGTCAGATCAACAGCAGTACCCGTAACCGCCGTCGCGGGAACCGAGAGTGACGTCGTGGTCACCACATCCACCGGAGCCGGATCCGACACCGTCACCGTCTGAGCCGACGCCGACGAGCTCACAAACCCTGCACCAGCTGTGAAGTCAGCCGTAACACTCTGAGCACCAGCAGCATCGAACGAATGGCTCAGTGTCGCAACACCCGCGGAGACTGTCACCGGCGAGCCGATCGCCGCACCGTTCGACTTGAACTGCACCGAACCCACAGCATTGTTCGGAGCAACCGTCGCGGTCAGATCAACAGCCGTACCCGTGATGGCAGTCGCGGGAACCGACAACGACGTCGTCGTCTCCACATCCACCGGAGCCGGATCAGACACCGTCACCGTCTGAGCAGGCGCCGACGAACTCACAAACCCTGCACCAGCTGTGAAGTCAGCCGTAACACTCTGAGCACCAGCAGTATCGAACGTATGGCTCAATGTCGCAACACCGCCAGTCACCGTCACCGGCGAACCGATCGCAGTGCCATTCGACTTGAACTGCACCGAACCCACAGCGTTGTTCGGAGCAACCGTCGCCGTCAGATCAACAACCGTACCCGTGACCGTCGTAGCCGGAACTTGAAGCGTTGTAGTCGTACTCAGCGCTGAGCTCGAGATCTCGATGGTCTGAGCTTGCGCGGTCGAACCACCAAAACCTGCAGTACCTGAGTAGACCGCAGTGATCGAGTGTGATCCCGTCGTGGTGAACGTGTGATCCAGGGTCGCCGCTCCGCCAGTCACCGCGATGGGTCCGCCGATGTCGATGCCACCGTCCTTGAACTGGACCGTTCCGCCGTTAGCTGCCGGTGAGATGTTTGCGGTCAGCGCGACCGAGGTCTGCTCGACGGCACTACTCGGCACTGTCAACGACGCAGTCGTCTGTACAACGGCAGCGGCCACGCTCACTGTGCGTGCCGGTGACGTGGATGTCAGAAACTCGAGAACACCGTCGTACACAGCGGTGATGGAGTGATCTCCCGCCGCGGTGAATGTATGTGGCAGTGTGGCAACGCCATTGACGACGGCCACCGGGGCGCCGATGTCAGTCCCGCCATCCTTGAACTGAACGGTGCCGCCTGTCGGCGCCGGGGAGACCTGCGCAATCAAATCCGTCGATTGACCGATCGTTGCCGACGCGCCGGACGTCACTGCGGTCGTGGTCGCCACCTGCGAGACGATGTTGACGGTGGCCAATGCCTGACCACCCGCATTCAATCCCGCGCTGCGTGAGTCATGCGGAGAGCAGTTGTACCTCTCCCAGTATGCGACGGTGAAGACGTCCTTCTCGCGCTGCAAGAAGGTGAAGGCATTTTTCGGAGAATCAAAGGATCCCGAATTGCCATCCGTCACCCTTAACTTCGGCTGCACAGTGCTACCCGCACCACCCGCAATCACCGTCACATCGATCGCCGGCAACCGGAAAGTCTTTCCAGCCTCCGCGCCGATTCCGCCATCATCGTTCTTACTTGCACTCGGACCGTTTCCACCACCGCCATTGGAGTCAGCAGTCTGATTGTTCCCCGAAATACGCAAGTGAGTGCCCGCAGCATCCGGCGAACCACCGTCGTTGATTCGAATTACCGAGGGCGCCGCACCCGACAAATTCGACGACGTACCCGCCACTACCTGAGCATCGACCAACGACACCCCCGTAGGAATGTCGAAGTCGTACTTCATCCGTGTCCACCTGATCGCCGAACGCCCCGCATGACCACTCGTGGGAACAGTCATCGCACCTGGCTGGACTCGGTAGGTGAACGTCGACCCCGCCGCGACCTTCTCCGGAGCCGAGATGGTCACGCCCGTGGAGTGGAATTCGTCGGAGATGCTGCCCAAGCCAGGGTGCTCGTAACCATCGCAACCCAGTTTGAACCCGATCGAGTTCTCCACCGCGGGAGATGACGTCGGAGCTGCCGAAGCAACGCCACCTGCCACCAGCACGCCACCGACCAACGCCGCCACCACGACCGCGGAACTTCTTCTCACCAACACGAACTCTCCTCAGCTAGCAACAGACGTGGATCGGGAACCGCACGGAAGGAGGTCACTCGAACAGAGCGGAAATCGGAATGGAGCTGGACGCTCGTACAGTACCCGTCAAAAGTAGTACTTGTATCAGTTATTTCAGACAAACATTCACGAATTGCCAATAGTTCAGCTAACGACCGATCAGCGATTCCCGAAGAGCAATGCCCCCTTGCACCTATGGGTGCAAGGGGGCATCACATCATCGGAGAATCATGAACCGAACGGCAGCGACAGTGAACCGAGCGAACCGGAGCCACCACCCCCGTTACCGACGTTCACAACCGATGCAGTCGACGTGGAACCCGTGACGCCCTGGGCTCCGCTGTAGACCGCGGTGATCGAATGGTTGCCGGTCGTGGTGAAGGTGTGGCTCAGCACGGCCTGCCCACCGACAACATCAACGGCAGTTCCGATCGGAGTCGTTCCGTCGAAGAACTGGACGGTTCCCGACGTCGCGCCGGAAGAACTGACCACAGCCTTCAGCTGCACCGCCGTGCCGACCTTTGCCGAGGACGGAGCCGTCAACGACGTAGAGCTTTCGACATCCGACGGGGTCGGAACCGTGACATTGACGTCGACAGACTCCGCAGTGGACGACGTGAACACCCCGGATCCACTGAATACAGCCGAGACTGCAAAGGTGCCTTCTGCTCCGAAGACGTGCGGGAGCTTGGCAACTCCGTCAACAACCGCGACCGGGGCGCCCAGATCGACTCCACCGATCTTGAACTGGACCGTTCCGCCGGAAGGCACCAGGGCGTCCGAGGGATCTTCGGACACTGTCGCGAAGAGATCAACAGGCAGTCCGACCTTGGCTTCACCCTGAACACTCAGCACCGTCTTTGTCGCCTTGTCGACCGGAGCCGGATCAGACACCGTCACCGTCTGAGCAGGCGCCGACGAACTCACGAAGCCAGCACCAGCGGTGAAGTCAGCCGTAACACTTTGAGCGCCAGCAGCATCGAACGCGTGCGAGAGAGTCGCAACACCGCCACTCACCGTCACCGGAGTGCCGATCGAAGTGCCGTTCGACTTGAACTGCACCGTACCGACAGCAGTATTCGGAGCAACCGTCGCCGTCAGATCAACCGCCGTACCCGTGACCGCCGTCGGGGGAACCGACAACGACGTCGTCGTCTCCACATCCACCGGAGCCGGATCCGACACGGTCACCGTCTGAGCCGACGCCGACGAACTCACAAAGCCAGCACCAGCGGTGAAGTCAGCCGTAACACTCTGCGCGCCAGCAGCATCGAACGAATGGGTCAATGTCGCAACACCCGCGGAGACTGCCACCGGAGTGCCGATCGCCGTGCCGTTCGACTTGAACTGCACCGTACCCACAGCAGTATTCGGAGCCACCGTCGCCGTCAGATCAACCGCCGTACCCGTGACGGCAGTCGCCGGAACCGACAACGACGTCGTCGTCTCCACATCCACCGGAGCCGGATCCGACACGGTCACCGTCTGAGCAGGCGCCGACGAACTCACAAACCCTGCACCAGCGGTGAAGTCAGCCGTAACACTCTGCGCACCAGCAACATCGAACGCGTGCGACAGAGTCGCAACACCGCCACTCACCGTCACCGGAGAACCGATCGCAGTGCCGTTCGACTTGAACTGCACCGTACCCACAGCAGTATTCGGAGCAACCGTCGCCGTCAGATCAACCGCCGTACCCGTGATGGCCGTCGCCGGAACCGAGAGTGACGTCGTCGTCTCGACATCCACCGGAGCCGGATCAGAAACGGTCACCGTCTGAGCAGGCGCCGACGAACTCACAAACCCTGCACCAGCGGTGAAGTCAGCCGTAACACTCTGCGCACCAGCAACATCGAACGCGTGCGACAGAGTCGCAACACCGCCACTCACCGTCACCGGAGAACCGATCGCAGTGCCGTTCGACTTGAACTGCACCGTACCCACAGCATTGTTCGGAGCAACCGTCGCCGTCAGGTCAACCGCCGCACCCGTGATGGCCGTCGCCGGAACCGAGAGTGACGTCGTCGTCTCGACATCCACCGGAGCCGGATCAGAAACGGTCACCGTCTGAGCAGGCGCCGACGAACTCACAAACCCTGCACCAGCGGTGAAGTCAGCCGTAACACTCTGCGCACCAGCAACATCGAACGCGTGCGAGAGAGTCGCAACACCGCCACTCACCGTCACCGGAGAACCGATCGCAGTGCCGTTCGACTTGAACTGCACCGTACCGACAGCAGTGTTCGGAGCAACCGTCGCCGTCAGATCAACCGCCGTACCCGTGATGGCCGTCGCCGGAACCGAGAGTGACGTCGTGGTCTCGACATCCACCGGAGCCGAAGCAATGCTGATCGTCGCGAGTGGACCTGCACCAGCGTTGAGAGGCGTGGTGTCCCTGTTCTCGCGAGGCGAGCACCGGGTCGGAGCCCACTGTGTACCAAGGAAACTCGCCTTTGCGAGCTGAGTGCTGAAGTTTTCGCTGGCACCGAGGTTGCCGGCCGCACCCGCGGTCCTCACCTTCGGCTGGATCACTCCCGTCGCACCAGCGACCATCGTTACGTCGACTGCGGGAAGTCGGAACCACGTGTCTCCGTTGCCGTTTGTCGAGCCATCGAGGTTCTTCTTGGACTTCGGTACTCGAATTCCACCCTCCGAGTTCGTGCTCGTCGTCGGACTGTTGCCGATCACCTGGTTGTTTCCTGACAACCGCAGGATCCCGCCGCTGCCGTCGACATTGCCAGAATCGTTGACTCTGAGAACATTCGGTGCGACATTGTCGAGTCCGATGGAGGTACCTGCGACGACGGTAGCGGAAACGTACGTCGCATTGCTCGGGATGGCATAGTCGATTTTCAGACGTGACAAGTTCGTAGTAGTCGCTCCGGAGTCCTTGTCCGGATATGACGTTCCGCTCGGCTGAATTCGGTAGGTGAAAGTCTCGCCGGGCTGGACAGAAGCCGGGGCGTCGACCGTGATGAGGTTGTCGGTGACCTTGTGGACGTCTCCGATAATCGATCCGGCAACGCACGCTGTTTTGAAACCGGTGGTCGAGATAGCAGCTGACGCGGGCGTGCCGACCAGCAGCATTCCGGCGACCATGGCGGTTCCGGTTATGGGCACGGCGAATCGCCGCAACTGAGAGATTTGGGGCATGGGCACTTCCTTCGGAAGGGCAAACATGAGCAGTGGATTCGGACAAAACGTGTGCGCGCCGTCACAACATAACGAAAAAACTAGTACGTGTACTATTTTTGGCAAGACACTTGTCCAATTCACCCCGGACTCACCCTCGTATCACCAGACGCGGGATGGAAAAGCAGGGTATGGAAACTCGATTGAACGCAAAACTATCGCCAAAGCGGCCCATCGACAACGCTTTTGGTGGTCACCGCGCCAATCGGCGGGAAAAAGTTGATATTTCGTCAGTTCAGAAAAAGTTCCAAACCTACCAGTACGAAAGTACGAAAAGGGCCGCGACGGAGTCCGTCGCGGCCCTGATTGTGTTGGTTCAGCGTGTCAGCGAAGCACATCCGTGCCGACAAACGGCACCAATGCCTCGGGCACTCGCACCGAGCCGTCGGCCTGCTGATGGTTCTCGAGAATCGACACGATCCAGCGCGTCGTAGCCAAGGTGCCGTTGAGAGTGGCGGCCGTCTGCGGCTTGCCGTTCTCGTCGCGGTACCGAACTCCGAGGCGGCGGGCCTGGAACGTCGTGCAGTTGGACGTCGATGTCAGCTCGCGGTAAGTGCCCTGCGTCGGGACCCATGCCTCGCAGTCGAACTTACGCGCAGCCGAAGAACCGAGGTCTCCGCCGGCGACGTCGATCACGCGGTACGGAACGTCGATGGCTGCCAACATGTCTCGCTCCCACCCTAGGAGACGCTGGTGTTCGGCGTCGGCGTCCTCGGGACGGCAGTACGTGAACATCTCGACCTTGTCGAACTGATGGACACGGATGATGCCGCGGGTGTCCTTGCCGTAGCTTCCGGCCTCGCGGCGGAAGCACGAGGACCAACCGGCGTAGCGCTTCGGGCCTTCGTTCAGTTCGAGGATCTCGCCCGAGTGGTAGCCGGCCATGGGTACCTCGGAAGTTCCGACGAGGTACAGGTCGTCATCCTGCAAGTGGTAGATCTCGTCCGAGTGAGCACCGAGGAAGCCGGTACCGGCCATGATTTCCGGGCGTACGAGCACCGGCGGAATCATCATCGTGAATCCGTTGGCGATCGCCTTCTGCGCAGCCAACTGCAGCAGTCCGAGCTGGAGCATGGCCCCGTAGCCGGTCATGAAGTAGAAGCGCGAACCCGAAACCTTGGCGCCGCGTTCCATGTCGATCAGGCCGAGCGACTCGCCCAGCTCGAGGTGATCCTTCGGCTCGAAGTCGAACTTCGGAATCTCACCGACGTGTTCGAGAACGATGTAATCGTCCTCGCCGCCCGCCGGCGCACCTTCTTGTACGACGTTGGAAATCGCGCGGTGTGCGGCGTCGAGCGCGGCCTGCGCCTCGTGCTGCGCGGCCTCGGCTTCCTTGACCTTTGCCGCCAGTTCCTTGGAACCTTCGAGCAGTGCGGGACGCTCCTCCGGAGATGCCTGTCCGACCTTCTTGCCGAAGGCCTTCTGCTCTGCACGGAGGTTGTCTCCGGTCAGAACGGCAGCGCGTCGGGACGCGTCGGCTTCGAGCAGAGCGTCGACCAGTCCTGGATCTTCTCCACGGGTGCGCTGCGACTCGCGGACGATTTCGGGGTTCTCACGGAGAAACTTGAGGTCAATCACGACTTCGAACTTTACCCACTCACTGCAGCTCTCCGACGGTCACGTCCACGTCGGAGAGGGAGAGATCACGATTCGAGCAGACTCAGGTAGTCCTCGCGTCCGAACATCCGAGCCGCGTCGACCGCCGTCGGGTGTCCACCTTTCGGGTCGGCTCCCCCGCTCACCAGCGCTTTCACCACCGCATCCTCGCCCTTGAAGACCGCCCCGGCAAGGGGCGTCTGGTTCTTGTCGTTGGGCCGGTTGACGTCGGCGCCGCGCTCGATCAGGGCAACGACGGCGTCAGCGTGACCGTGGTACGCCGCCAACATGACGAGCGTGTCGCCACTCTCGTTGGTCAGATTGACGGGAACTCCGGCATCGACGTACGACGCCAGCCCGGCTGCATCACCGGTTCGTGCCATGTCGAAGAGCCGGCCCGCCAGCTCGACAGCCTCGGGATCGAGTGGGGTGTTTTCGCTCATGACTACAAAATACTCACAGACGCGATTGTGAGTTTTGTAGTGAAGGTTCGATATCGCCACGGCAACAGGCATGATGGAATCGATGTCCGAAGACAAGATCGAGAAGTCGCCAGATCCGGCAGATCCCCAGGGGGCGCCGGCGAAGAAAACTGTCTCCGCGAGTCGCACCCGTCGGGTCCTGGCCGCCGTCGCGGTGGGTGCGGTGGTCGCCGCGATCGCAACGATCGCGATTTCCGGTGGATTGAACAAGGACGACTCGTCCTCGGTCAGTGTCAGTGGCGGCGGTCCAGCAGCGACGGGCTCTGCTCGCGACGACGCTTTCACCGCGGCTGCGGCCGGAGACTGCCTCAACTGGACGCCTGCGACCGAGTCGGGCGGGGACCGCACGGACATGTCGAAGGTTCAGTGCGGAAGTGAGCATCGCTTCGAGGTCGCCGGTCCACTCGACCTGTCGGTGTTCCCCGGCGCCGAGTTCGGCCCCGGTTCCCGGTACCCGGGCGCCCTTCGATTCGCCGAACTCCGCGACGAGCACTGCACACCCATCGTCATGTCCTACCTCGGTTCGAAATTCGATCCCAAGGGCAAGTTCAGCGTCGGCCTGATGTTCCCGAGCGAATCCGGTTGGGCCTCGGGCGAGCGCGCACTGCGTTGCGGCTTGCAGTTCTCGACGACGACCGGCGAACTTCAACCGTTCGCGGGCCGCGTGGCGGATCAGGACCAGTCGAACGTGTGGGACGTCGGCACGTGCATCGGCATCAACCAGAACCTCCCGACCGATCCGGTCGACTGTGCGAAACCGCATGCATACGAAGTTATTTCGGTGATCGACCTCGGCACTCAGTTCCCCGGCGCGATGCCGTCGGTGGAAGATCAGGACCGCTATCTCGAAGGCGTCTGTACTCAGGCATCCAACGAGTACCTGGGTTCCGCAGACGCACTTCGCGACAAGACGCTGACGCTGTTCTGGGACAACATTTCACTGGAAAGCTGGTTGGCCGGTAGCCGCCGAGTCAATTGTTCGATCGGCAAAGAGGTCGAAACCGGCGGGTTTGCCGCGATCACCGGAAGCGCCAAGGGCGAGATCCTGATCAACGGTGCCGCTCCGGTTCCGCCACCCGCTGCACCGGAAGGTCGGTCGTTGCCGACGCCGTTGCCCGGCGCAGCTCCGCCGTCGTAAGCCATGACAGTGACTATGACGCCCGACCGATTCGAGGAACTGGTCGGCGAGGCACTAGATCTGATTCCGCCGGAACTTGCGAAGGCCATCGACAATGTCGTGGTGCTGGTCGAAGCACGTGACGAGGAAGAACCGGGGCTGCTCGGTTTGTACCAGGGCGTCGCTCTGACCGAGCGGGATTCTCATTACGGCGGGTACCTGCCGGACACGGTCACAATTTTCCGCGATTCGATCCTCGATATCTGTGCATCCGAGGACGAGGTAGTTCACGAGGTTGCAGTGACCGTCATCCACGAGATCGCGCATTACTTCGGCATCGAAGAAGACAGGTTGCACGAACTCGGCTGGGGCTGAGGACAAAGTCGTCCGATTTCGGGGGGAACCAAAAGCGGGCGGTATGCATCAAAGTATGTGCGGGGGGAATATCGACCGGCTGTGCGCACGGCCTCCCGACCACTTATCCGCCCTGGTCAGGAAGGAGTTCGGCACTATGCACGTCGACCCTCAAGCCCTAGTTGCCGCCGCACTGGAACTCGAGTCTGCGGCGACGCGATTGCGCGGAATCGTCTCTACTGCGCAGCCGACGCTACGCGTTCTCCCAGCCGGATCCGAGGAAGTGTCCGGTAGCGCGGCAAATTACTTCAACACCATCTCGGGCAGCCTTGCCTCGTCCACCGATCGGGCAATCGAGGAGCTCACCGCGGCTGCGGCAGCTCTGCGCAAGAATGCAGCTGCCTACGAGCTCGAAGACCAGCTCACCAAGTCCAGCCTGGCAGCCGCACCGATCTGATCGACAGAAATCGAACTCGGTAACTCGGCAACACAGTCACACTTCCTGGGGGGAAGAACAATGGTCGGCATCACCGGCGTCATCTGGTATCCACGGGGCGCAGCACCCAACTCCGCAGCACTGGTCGCCGGAGCCGGGCCGGTCCCTCTCGGCGTGGCGGCCGGAGCCTGGTCCACCGTGTCGTCCGGACTCACCGACACCGCTGCGTCCATCTCTCGCGTGATGGCGGATCTTCGCACCGGGTGGTCCGGAGAAGCAGCGGATGCCGCATTGAGCAAATTCGCACCGTTCCAGGAATGGGCTGCAGCGGCCGCGTTGCTCGCGGGAGAAACCGCAGGTAAGGCCCAAGTACAGTCCGGTTCCTACACCGTCGCCACCCTGGCCATGCCGTCGCTGGCGGAGATCGCGGCAGTTCAAGCGGCAAAGGTAGCCGCGTACTCCATCGGCGGTGCCCTGGTCGGCGGTGCCGCCGCCGCCGAGGCTGCCGAAGAAGCTCTCAAAATTCGAGCGGCGGTGACAATGGAAACGTACGACGCCGCAACGGCCCACCTGGCCGTGCAGCAGAACTTCGACTCACCACCGTCCATCGCGGAACCCACAGCTGGGGCATCCGCTTCGACCGAAAGCCCAGGCAGCGCCGCACGACAGTCCGTCGTGCAAGCGGCATCCACGCTCGCTGACGCAATCGCGGATCCCGTGCGCGCCGCCACCGCTGCTGTCGCATCCGTAGTTTCCAACCCGGTATTTGCCGCCGCTGCCTCACAGGCCGGTGCCATCTCCGGTGGAGTTGCCACCGCAGCCAGCGCCACCACCACCGCAGTCACAGGCGCCACCACTGCCGCATCAGCTCTCGCGACGGCAGGAGCAGGACTCACCGGACTGGGCGGCGCGGGACTCGGCGGCGCAAGACTCGGCGCTTCCACACCATCACTGTTCGGCACCCCGTGGGCAAGCCGGGCACCGGCACAGGTCAGCGCAGCATCCGCGACTACAGGAGCCGGAGCAATCGCGGGCTCGTCGTCGAGCAGCAACACCGGTCGGCACGCTCTTCCTGATCCCTCCACCGGCCAGAGCGCCACGCGCCAGAACCCCGTGACCTCGCCGGTTCAGGGCACCGCGCATACCGTCAAGGTGGATCCGGCCCGAACCGCAGGCGGATCTGCGCCGATCGCCGGCGGCCGTCATGCGGCCCAATCTGAAGACGAGACCGAGCACGACACACCCGATTACCTGAAGCACTTCGAGCACTTCGCCGACGGCCGAACAGTCATCCCGTCCGTGATCGGTGGCGCACTCGAAACTGCAGAGCATTGATGGTGGATCTCGGCACCTCACCTGAGGGGTGGAATTTACCTGTCGTCGCCCTGTCACAGGACGAAATCGACTATGTACGTGAGCGACTCGGACTCGATGCGCTTCCCGTGGTTCTCGGTGGCGCGACGGTTCACGGCAGTGCGAGCGCTCACCGTACGGCGATGCAGTCCGCGGCAGATTCACTCTCCGAGCGCGATCTCCTCCCCGGCGGGGAGATCCATCACGACCTCAGTGCCCGCCTGCGCGTCCTGACCCACCCCAAGTGGGAGTTGGCGCTGCGTCGGCATGTCGGTGGAGGGATTTCACGCCTCTGCGTCGCGCAGGGCGAGTTCCTTTGTGTCGAAGCAACTTCAACCGGTTCTTCGTTCGCATTGCGCAGCGTCACCGCCGAACCGACTGCACCCGTTGTCACCGCGCTCGGCAGCGCCGAAGCAATGCCGATTGCCGTGATCAACGCACCGACCGAGATGCTCAGCCTGGCATTCGGCGTCGGCCCGGATGCAGACAGCGTGAGCTCGGCCTTGATCAACGCCGGGATACCCGAAGACGACGCGCGCCAACTGGGTAGCGCAATCGTCACATGCACCGCCTTCGCCGAATTGGTCGGAATACCAAACAGTTTGGGAGCGACGACGCTCATGACCGGCGCAGTGACTGTGTACGACACCTTGTCGGGTCGGCTGGTCGGTTCGACCACTCGGGCCGCCGACGGCACCGAATGGACGTCCATCAGTTCCGGAACATCCCATCGCCTCCGACAAGCCGTGAACGCTCTGGTAACTGAACTCGAGGAATCGGCGCCGGAGACTTCCGGGTAACCTCGGGGCGTCCCTTCAACGCCCGGAGCCTTACTTCAGCATGCAGTTCTCGCGTCAACCGTCGTCACCGGGCGAACAAGGCTCGGTCGCCACGATCGACCGGCCGAACGATGAACGGGCAACAACACCGCACCGACAAGACCTGAACGGACTGCGTGGCCTCGCCATCGGTTTGGTGGTCGTGTTCCACGTGTGGTTCGGACGGGTATCGGGCGGGGTGGACGTCTTCCTGGTTCTGTCCGGATACTTCTTCGTCGGCTCACTGGTTCGACGCGCCGAAGCCGGGGGTTCACTCAACCCGGTCCCGGCACTGCGGCGGGTGTTTCTGCGGCTGTTCCCCCTGATCGCGGTGGTCAGCATTTTGACCGCACTGGGGACCGCGTTGCTGCTGCCACGCACACGCTGGGCCGATCTGGGCGATCAACTGATCGCGGTGCTCGGGTTCTTCCAGAACTGGCAGCTCGCCAGCACCGCAAGCGACTACCTGGCCGCCGACGGCTCGGTCACTCCCCTGCAGCACCTGTGGTCGATGGCCGTACAAGGTCAGTTCTATCTCCTGGCCATCGCACTGGTCTCCGTGATCGCTTATGTCGCTTCACGCGTGAATCCCAACTATTTCCGCCCGTCACTCGCGGTCACCCTTCTGGTTCTGACCGCAGGATCTTTTCTCTACGCACTCGCCAAATCTTCGCGTCACCAAGCCTGGGCGTACTACGACTCCGGCGCCCGGTTGTGGGAATTGGCCCTCGGTGGTCTGCTGGCCGTTCTGATGACCAGCACACGCAGTCGGCAGATCGCATCCCTGCCGTTCTCGGTCAGAGCAACGATCGGCTGGGCGGGGCTTTCGTCGATCCTGTTGTGCGGCATAGTGCTCGACGGCGCCCAGCAGTTCCCCGGCCCGTGGGCGCTGGTGCCGGTGCTGGCCACTCTTGCGCTGATCCTGTCCGGAGTCGGCGACGACACGCCTTGGACGTCGAAGACTCTTGCCCATCCGGCACTGACGTGGCTCGGCTCGTTCGCATTCGCGCTGTACCTGATTCACTGGCCGATTCTGGTGTTTGCACTCGTCATCACCGGACGCCCCGAAGCCGGCCTGCTCGGCGGGGCACTGATCATCGCCCTCTCCGTCGCGGGGGCGCTTGCACTCCGGCGCCTGATCGAGGTTCCGGTGGAACGTGGAGGCCGCTCGCGCCGGTACACCGTCCTGGCATGCGTCGTCACCGCTGCCGTGGTCCTCGCCGCTTCGGTCGCCTGGCAGTCGTACGCGAGCAGCCAGACGACGGGCCAGCGGGCAGTCGACACCCTCGACCTCCCGACCCATCCCGGCGCACTCGCGCTCACCGACGGTGCCGAAGTACCCAAGGCGTCGATGGTTCCCTCGATCTTCGATGCGCCACTGGACCTTCCGGCCAGTACGCTCGACGGCTGTATCGCCGATTTTCTCGAGCGGGACGTCGTCCACTGCACCTACGGCGACGCCGACGCAGACAGAACCATCGCGCTCGCGGGTGGTTCGCACTCCGAGCACTGGCTCACTGCGCTCGACGAACTCGGCAAGAGTCACGGGTTCCGCGTCGACACGTATCTGAAGATGGGCTGCCCGCTCACCATCGACTCCATGCAGACGTTGTCGGACAACGACTATCCGGATTGCGTCGACTGGTCGCGTGGAGTGCTGACCGAGTTGGCCGACGCCTCACCCGATTTCGTGTTCACGACGGCAACCAGGCCGAGCTCCGACGGCCCTGGCGACGTGACGCCCGAGTCTTACGTACACGTGTGGGAGGAACTGGGGCGCGACGGTATCGACGTGCTCGCCATCCGCGATACCCCGTGGTTGCACCACGACGGCGTCGCCTACCGCGCGATCGACTGTCTGGCGACAACCACGTCACCCGATCACTGCGCGATGCCACGGTCCGAAATGCTCAGCGACGTCAATCCGGCGCCGTCGGCGATCGGCGATCTGACCAACGTCCGTCTACTCGACCTTAGCGACGGCGTCTGCGGACCGGAGTTGTGCCGCGTCGTGGAGGGAAATGTGTTGGTGTATCACGATTCCCACCACCTGACAGCCAGCTACGTGAGCACGCTGTCCGCTGAACTCGGGCGCCAACTGAGCGTCCAGACCGGTTGGTGGTGAAGCCGGCCGTCAGCCCATCACGTCGTCGGCACCGGGGATGAGTCGGTGCTCGAACGGCGGGTTGACGGTTCCCCAGCGCAGGCACTCCCAACCGCCGTCGACCGAAGGCAACAGTTCGACGGTCTCGGTGTTGGCCAAGTGGTTGTTGGCTGCGAACAGACCGGGGACACCGGCAAGCTGGGCTGCGACAAGACGGATCGCCGCACCATGACTGACCACGACGATGTCGCCGCCGTCTCGTGAGCCTTCGAGAAATTCTTCGCGCAACGAATTGACGACGGGGACGTACCGCTCCAGGACGTCGTATCCCGTTTCACCACCGGGGATGCGAGCGCCGAGGTTGCCGGTGTGCCAGTGATGGAACGTCTCCATGAACAGTCGGTGCGCGGCCTCGTCGGTACGATCTTCGAGGTCACCGGCCTGCACCTCGTGCAATCCGTCCCGCACGTCCAGAGAGACACCGGCGGCCTGCTCCACGAAACCTGCTGTCTGCCGGGCACGCAAAGCCAACGACGATACGAGTGCCAGCGGCGGCGCCGAAGCCAGGCCGATGCCCAAAGTCTCGGCCTGTGCCAACCCTTCCGGCGTGAGCTTTGCTCCGGGTAGTGCGGTGTCGAGACGTTTGGCGACATTCGCCTCCGTCTGACCGTGCCGAACGAGGATGAGCCTTCCGGTCATCGTTCTCCCCCTCCATGCTTGAGTTCGTCGATCCACCGAATCGCTTCTTCGTCCGAAGGAGGTTGTGGCCCGGTCGAATTCGCTGTCGCCCACGACCCCAGGAAGCGGACTCCGGATTTACGATGCAGCGCACGCATCGCCTCGGCCACCAGCGAGTCCTCGACGTGTCCGACGCAGTCCACGAAGAACCGGTACGTGCCCAATTCCGTTCGCATCGGCCGTGATTCGATCCGAGTCAGATCGATACCGCGAGCGGCGAATTCGGAGAGTGCACGCACCAGGGAGCCGGGAGCGTTGTCGAGGTGAAGCACCAGCGCGGTGCGATCGGCACCGGTCCGCGCCGGAACCGGGGCCGGCTTGGTGACCAACACGAAACGTGTGCGGGCGCCGCCTACATCGGCGACGTTGTCCGCCAGGCTCTCGAGTCCGAGCATCTGACCGGCCAAAGCCGTGGACACACCGGCGTCGACGGTTCCGGCCTGCACATCCAGGGCCGCACCGGCGTTGGACGAGGCCAACACCACCTCGGCCTGGGGCAGGTTCTCGGCGATCCATCCGCGGACCTGCGCGCCCGCATGCGGGTACGCGCCGATCGTTCGGACCTGATCGGCGGTGGTCCCGGCCCGAACCAGGATGGAGAAACTCACGTCCAGATCGGTTTCGGCGACGATCTGCAGCGGCGAACCGAGAGCGAGTGAATCGAGCGTCGGAGCTACGCCGCCTTCCACCGAGTTCTCGAAGGGAACCACGGCTCCGTCCACGGAACCGTCGCGAACCATGTCGAGAGTCGCCGGCGGACTGCCGGCCGGTACTCGCTCGACGGTTTCGCCGAACGCGCCCTCAGCCTCCAACTGGGCGAGAGCTATCTCCGTGAAGGTTCCCGACGGACCGAAATACGCGATTCTTGGCACGCCTAAAAGATTACGCACCGACCCACGCCGGTCACTGCAAACCCGCGGCACGCAAAGCCGTTTCCACTGCAGGCAGATCCGCGACCTCGATCGTGAGCAGCACCTCACGCATGGCCGACGCGGCTTCGGGGATCAGCGCGGCAAGTTTTTCCGGCTTCGGATCGACCATCGCGGCGCGCACGTCGTCGCCGCGCAGTGCAGCGACGGTGCCACACAGCAGGGCGATCACCTCGTCGCCGTCGGCCGCGCGGGCTACGAAACCGACGGACTCGTGCGCGAGTACCGCCAGGAAATCAGCCACTTCGGTGGGCGTAAGACCGGCGGCGAGTCCGGGGATCCGGCCACCTTCGCACAGACGCAGCGCCGCTTCGGCGGGTGTCAGATCCTCTTCGCCGCCGTCGACATACACAGCGAGCGGAGCGGGCAGGCGCAGCGCGATCGCGTCGTCGATCTGGTCGGTGGTGACGTCGACGTCGAAACGGACGGCCTCGTACGACGCTTCCGTGTCCGCACGCAGTTCTTCCGGATCGATATCGAGGCGGACGACAACCCGGCCTGCTGCTTCGCCGCCGATCAGAGCCGACGCCGGAACAACCGGGAGAAAGAGTGCTTCGAGGAGTCCGCGCGAGTTTCTCGGGGCGGGCAGCCCGAGTGAGAGAGGAATGGCCACAGACAAACCGTAACCCCGGCGCAGGCGGCGGATTCCACGCGAGTTGCGCAAAAGTCTTGCGATTCACACCGAAGCACCTTAGGTTAGGGTTACCTCATCATCCGATGGAGTTCGAGAGAACACCCGCCAAGGGGGCAGCATGGCAACGAAGACCAGCACCGGCCCGTCCACCGCCGAACGCGTCCGCAGCGCCTGTGTGCGCGCACAAGACGCAGTTCTCGCCATCGAAGGCAGCGATCCCACCGTCACGTCGGTGCATCACCTGCGTTCGAACGGTGACGTCGTCGTTGCAGTCCCACATGCCTCCGCAGCTGCGGCCCTGGCCTGGAACTCCGGCGGCGGCGGCCTGCCTGCCGTCCTCGAGATCACCGATCACGCACCACTGCGTCTGCGTGAGCCCGTGCGCTCCCTCGTGTGGCTTCGCGGCTCGTTACACGCCGTGCCCGACTACGAGGCACGCGTTCTCGCCGACGACGTCGCATCCGAACATCCCCACCCGGGGCTCCTCGACATCGGTCACACCTCGGTCCTCCTTCGCTTGAGCCTGGCCTCGGCTGTAGTCGCTGATGCAACGGGGGCAGAACCCGTCGCCGTGGACGAACTGCTGAACGCCAGCCCCGATCCCTTCTGGGAAATGGAGACCGCATGGCTGCAGCATCTCGACGAAGACCACCGCGACCTCGTGGACCTGCTCGTGCGCAAGCTTCCCCCGTACATGCGCACCGGACGCGTTCGCCCACTCGGCATCGACCGCTACGGACTTCGCCTGCGGGTCGAGGATCACACCGGTGACCGCGACGTGTGGATGCCGTTCGCCAACCCCGTCGACGACGCTCCCGCGCTGAGCCGCGCCATCCGCATGCTGGTCGGGTGCCCTTTCCTCAACGGCCTCCGATCGGGCGGCGCATCAAACGGCTAGCGTTGCGCGGGTGAATGCCCGCGAAACCGTCCGCACCTGGTTACGGCCGCCGACTCCCGTCCCGGCCGGCCCGGCCCTCGATCCGGCCGCCAGACGCGGAGTCTGGATCGAGATCACCATCGTTCTGCTGGTCACGTTCGGACTCAGCGGATTGTCCGGGATCCTCTCGCTCGCCGAATCCCTGGCGACGCCGGTTGCGCTCTCGGATCAGACGGTTGCACTCAACCCGTCGCGGGCCGCCATCGACTGGATCGACCTGGCGCGCCAATTGCTGGGCGTCGCAAAGCTTCTCGCGTGGGCAGCGCTGGGACTCTATCTACTGTGGCGTTCGGGGATCGGTCCACGTGCTGCGGGACTGACCCCCAAGCCTCGATTCGGGCGCGACATCGCTCCGGGATTCGGCCTCGCCGCTGTGATCGGTCTCCCCGGTCTGCTGTTCTATCTCGTGGCTCAGGCACTGAGCATCAACCTCACCGTCCAGGCCAGCGCGCTCGACGATCACTGGTGGCGAGTGCCGATCCTCGTACTGTCCGCGATCGCGAACTCCGGTGCCGAAGAGGTGCTGGTCGTCGCCTACCTGATCACTCGCCTCCGAACGCTGGGTTGGAGCGAGAACAAATCACTGCTCGCCTCGTCACTCCTGCGCGGCAGTTACCACCTCTATCAGGGGTTCGGTGGCGGCGTCGGAAACGTGATCATGGGGCTCGTGTTCGGCCGGTACTGGCAGCGCACCGGGAAACTCTGGCCGCTGGTCATCGCCCACGCTCTCATCGACATGGTGGCGTTCATCGGTTACGCCCTCCTGCGCGATCACGTCTCCTGGCTGCCGTGACCGGTACCGTGAACTGGTGACCGGCGACTCCGAATATCCTCAGCGCCCTCCGCGGCGCCAGCCGCCAGGGCCACCTCCGCGTGGACCGATGCCTCCGAGGCAGAACCCTCCACGCCAGAATCCACCCCGTCAGGGCCCACCCCCGCAGCGGCGTCCACCGATGCCGCCGGAAGGGCCGACGGTCATTCGCCGCGACGGACGCCCGCAGCAGCAGAATCCGGCCAATCAGGCCTGGTCACAGGTCCCACCACAAGCGCCGCAGCAGCCCAGGCGTGAGGACTGGGCGCCGACCCAGCGCCCGCAACCGTTTCAGGACGACCCGCGCAGGCAGGGCCCGCCGCGTCAGGATCCGCAGCGCCAGGCGAAGTATGCGCCCGCACCGCCGCGCCGAACCCCGCCGAACGCCCCGCCGCGCCCTCCCGAACCTCCGAAGCAGCGACGCCCCCGCAAGCGTCGTAGCTGGGGTAAACGTATCGGCATCACGTTGTTGGTCTTGCTGCTCGCGCTGGCCGGCGCGATCTACTACGTCGACAGTTCGCTCAATCGAATCGACGCGCTGCCCGACTACGCGGGACGCGTCGCCGATACTCCGGGCACGAACTGGCTGATCGTCGGGTCCGACAGTCGTGAGGGGCTCACCCCAGAGCAGGAGCAAGCCCTTGCGACGGGCGGTGACACCGGCCCCAAGCGCACTGACACGGTCATCTTGGTCCACGTCCCCAAAAGTGGGAAGACGACCATGGTCAGCATCCCTCGCGATTCGTACGTTCCGATTCCCGGCTACGGGTCGGACAAGATCAACGCCGCCTTCGCCTTCGGTGGCGCTCCATTGCTGGTGCAGACCGTCGAAGAGGCAACGGGGCTTCGCATCGACCACTACGCCGAGATCGGATTCAGCGGGTTCGCCGGCATCGTCGACGCCGTCGGTGGCGTCAACGTGTGCCTGGCACAGCCGATCGACGATCCGCTGGCCGGGATCAACCTCCCCGCCGGATGCCAGGACTTGAAGGGTTCGGACGCACTCGGGTTCGTGCGAACTCGCGCGACGGCGCTCGCCGACCTCGACCGCATGAACAACCAGCGCCAGTTCATGTCGGCGTTGCTGTCGAAGGCGACGAGTCCGACCACGTTCCTCAATCCGTTCCGGTTGTGGCCACTCGTCTCCGATACCGCCAAATCTCTACAGGTCGACGAAGGCGATCACATCTGGAATCTGGCCTCACTCGCCTGGGCGCTTCGCGGCGGGATGACCACCACGACGGTTCCGGTCGCCGGTTTCGAGGACGTGGACGGTTCGGGCAACGTGTTGTTGTGGGACAAGGCGCGCGCTTCGCAGTTCTTCGACGCCCTGGCCAACGATCAGCAGATTCCACAGGATCTGATCACCACGGGGTAATCGCCCTGAGTTCCGGTAGTACCGCGGGAGGACAAGCCCGGCGAACAAATCGCTTTCCGGCAGGACGCGGAATCGGCAGCCGAAAATACCGTGAAGGTATGAACACAACACACCGCCGATTCCGCACTCTCGCCGTCGTTGCCGCCGCCGTCGGAGCTGCTGCACTCGTGACGTCCTGCTCCGGAACCTTCGAGAAGTTCGACGACTCCAAGGCGTACAAGAAAACCGAAACCTTCTCTTTTGCACAAGCATCCAACGGAATCGACACACTGCCGAGTTGGGTTCCCGCCGGCGCGACGGGTATCGACGAGGTCATCCGCACCACCGGCAACGAACGCATCCTGCGAATGACTGCGAACATCGCGGAGATAGATCACAACAGCTGCATCGCACGACCCACCGTCGAAACTCGTCCCGCATCGTTGTCCGCACAGTGGTGGCCGACGGGGGTCGAGAAGGGCAGTTCTTTTCAGTGCGGCGATTGGTACGTCGGCGAAAAGGACTCGTTCGTCTACGGGTACCGACCGGAAACTGTGGGCTTCGTCATCGATCAGCTCGACAAGAAGTAGCTCCCTCTCAGCGGCGACGACCCAGTAACCTGTTGGGATGACACAGGCGAAGAACTCGAGCGAATTCACCACTCTGCTGCGTCAGCAGATCCGTAACGAGTTCACTGCATCGCAGCAGTACATCGCGGTAGCGGTGTACTTCGATGCACACGATCTTCCGCAGATGGCCGCGCGCTTCTACAGCCAGGCCACCGAGGAACGCGGTCACGCGATGATGATGATCCAGTACCTGCTCGACAACGACCTCGACGTGGACGTTCCGGGCATCGACGACGTCGTGACGAAGTTCGACAGTGTCCGGGCTCCGGTCGAGTTGGCACTCGAGCAGGAGAAGAAGGTCACGGAGCAGATCACGCAGCTGGCACGCACCGCGCGCGATACCGGCGACTACCTGGGCGAGCAGTTCATGCAGTGGTTCCTCAAGGAGCAGGTCGAGGAAGTGGCAAGCATGACAACACTTCTCACCATCGTCGACCGCGCCGGCGACAACCTGTTCCACCTCGAAACGTTTGTCGCACGCGAGATGAACACCCCGGCCGCTGCCGATGCAATGGCGCCGACGCCCGCCGGCGGCGGCGTCTGAGGGCCACCGGCCTACCGAGTCTCAGGCCGCTCGGCGGCGTTCAGTGATCTGAGGAAATTGTTGTACGCCTCAAGATCACTGTCGCCGTCGATCTCGGCGCGGCGGTCCAGGTCGGCATTCATCCGTTTGTCGTCGCGGTTCCAGCGCATCGCGAAGATCACGACCACCACCAGCGCGACGGGCTCTCCGTACGACCACGCGAGGGCGCCCGCCAGCTGCTGATCCTGCATCACGTCCACGCCCCACTCGGGAGGCGGATCCACGAACGTGGTCAGCAGCGGCTTTGTCGCCATCATGAGTACGACGCCGATGAACACGTGCAGCGGCATCTCCACGAACAGGTCGAAACACCGGCCGAGGTAGCTCTGTCGCACCGGCAGTGGGCCGGTGGCGAGCACCGGCATGAAGAATAGCAGACCGCTGGCGAGAAAGAAGATCTCGAGAAAGACGTGTCCAGCCGGTAACGCCGAGACGGTGTCGAAGATCGGCGACAGGTAGATCCCGTAGTAGCTGAACAGAAATACCGGGATCGTGAACCCGGGGTGCAGCATCCACCGCGCCGGCGGGCTGCGCAATGCCGAGAGGGCAAGCGCGAGAATGCCTTTTCCTATTCCTCGGTGCGGCGTCGAACGTAGTAGCAGCAGTCCCGGCGAGCCCAGTACCCAGAGCGGCGGGATCGCCATCGAGAGCGTCAGGTGTTGGAACATCCAGACGCTGAAGAGTTCGTAGCCGTAGCTCTCGACCTTCAGTCCGGTCACCGCGATCAGCAGCAGGCACCCACCGAGGAAACACGCTGTCCGATGCCACGGCCACGGTCGCCCACTCGCGCGAACTCGCTGAGCGCCAGTCCAATACCAGAGTGCAAGAACAACTCCCAGGGCAGGAAGAAGCGGGAGGGATGAGGTATCCCACTCCAGCATCTGCCCGATCGACGGCGGCGGCGTGTCATTCACGAACGCTTCACCGGCGGGTCCTCCTTCGTCTCCATGCGGGTACCGTCGACTCTACACCTAACTACTATGTTGGATAGTATTTAGGAATTCGACGGAAGGTACAGGTGCACAGCAGTGTCCAGAAGCATGAAGATATCCGCCGCCCTGATCGCGGTGTTCGCGGTAGCACTGATCACGTTCATCACCGTCGATCCGATTCGGGCAGACAACGAGAACGCCGATCGGGCAGCACAATCCACCGCCGTCCTCACCGACGACGCGTACCGATTGACCTCGGCCGCCGACGGCAAGGTGAACCTGGTCGAGTTCCTCGACTTCGAATGCGAAGCCTGCCTCGCGCTGTACCCGACGATGGAGCGGATCAGAGCGGAGTACGAGGGTCGAATCACGTTCGGCATCAGATACTTTCCGATTCCGAGTCACACCAACAGCACTCTCGCGGCGCAGGTCGTCGAATCCGCATCTCGCCAGGGCAAATTCGTCGAGATGTACAAGCAAATGTACGAGACGCAGTCGCAATGGGGTGAATCCGCCGAATCACAGGAGGCGCTGTTCCGTTCCTACGCACAAGATCTCGGACTTGACATGGCCCGATTCGAATCCGACCTCGGCAGCCGCGGCGTCCGCGAGCGGGTCGAGCGCGACTTCGAAGAAGGCCGACGCCTCGGCGTCCAAGGTACTCCGACGCTGTTCCTCAACGACGTGAAGCTGGACCAGATGCCGAGCTACGAGCAGTTGAAAGCCCAGATCGATTCGGCCTTGGGAGAATGATCAGGTCAGAACAGCGCAGATCCCCGCGGAGACGGCCACCGTCACGGCTGCGGCAACGGCCGTCGTGACAGCGGCCGGCGCACAGGCCGCCACCGCGCAGGTCAGTCGCCGAGGCGACGCCACGTCGCCGTCGACCAGGGAACTCAATCGCACCGCGGTCGCGCTGCCGCGATCGCTCAAGCTCCAGTCCGGCTGAGGAAGCGGCGATTTCGACACCACGGCAAGGGCGGAACGCACCGCAGCCGGGCTGGTGACGCGAGCGGCGTGTCTGTCCGCCGACAGTTCGACGATCGCGCCGACGGCAGCGGGTGCCGCCGCGAACAACGGCACTCGCGGAAGAACAGCGGCCAAGACTTCGCACGCACCGACAATTCGGTGATGACCGCCGCTCAGGTGTGCACGCTCGTGCGCGAGGACAGCATCACGCTCGCCTCCACTGAGAGCGGATGACAAGCCTTGCGTCGCAACAACAAATCCAGGCTTTCCGGCGACGCTGTACGCCATAGGCAGCGGATGATCCAACCACAACACGTCGGACTCCGAGTTGTCGCGGCGCGCGACGATCGAGAGAACATCACGATGGAAATCTCGGACCCTCGCGTGCTCACGTGCCTGCTTGCGGCCGGCCAGCACGATCCGAACGGCGATCACACCCACCACAGCAACGGCTGTGCCGGTGATCAGTTCACCCACCCATGAACTCGTGCCGTGCGCGAAGGCGCTGAAACACCGAGCGATACCGTCGACCAGCCCCTCGACCGGCGCGTGGCTCGGCCACACCAGAACCAAGACCGCGGAGAGAGCGAGATACAAAGCCGACGCCATGCTGCCGAGCCACGCCGCGAGCAGCACCGCCGGTGACAACGCCGAGGAAACGGCTCGCAACACTCTCGGAACCAGGAATCCCACGAGCATCGCACCGAGAAACATCGGCAACGCCAATGTCATTGCACACCTTCCCCGGAAAGACCCCGGCGCAGGGCCTCGTTCTCGGCATCTGTCATGGTCTTGGCGAAGTGCAACAGCACGGCAGCGGAATCGGAACTGCTGTCCAACAATTCGCGCAGCGCTCTGGATGTGGCCTCTTCACGGCTGCGACTCGGCCGATAGAAGTAGGCGCGACTCTTCTTCTCACGACTCACCCAGCCCTTGTCAAAGAGATGCGTCACGACGGTCAGGATCGTGGTGTACGCAAGTTGTCGACGCTCACCCAGGATCTCGACCAGATCCTTGACCGAGAGCGCGTCGTCGGACTGCCAGAGCACATCCATGACCTCGGCTTCGAGTCCGCCCAGCCCCTGCATTGCTCCTCCATCGCGTCGTGACAGAACTTCAGTCGCCCGTGGTCTTCTCCCCGAACGACACGCCCCGGGAATTCAGGTACGCGAGCGGATCGGTCTTCTGTCCGTCAGGTTGCCACACCTCGTAGTGCAGGTGTGGTCCTGTCGATTGTCCACGATTGCCCACGGTCGCGATCAGCTCACCCGCCCGCACCTTCTGACCCGCAACCACGAGCGCCTCGTTGATGTGTCCGTAGACGCCGACGGTCCCGTCGTCCTGCTGGATGCGGACCCAGAGCCCGAATCCCGCGGCGGGACCGGATTCGAGCACAACACCGTCGGTCGCCGACACGATGGGCGTTCCGATCGCGTTCGCGATGTCGAGACCGTAGTGGGTGGTTCCCCACCGTGGACCGAAGTTGGACGTCATCGTCCCGCTGACGGGGGCCATCACCTGTGGCTTTTCGGCCTCGTACACCAGCGCCGCTCGCTCGGATTCGAGTTGTCGCGTCTTGCCGAGTTGTTCGGCTATTCCGGCAAGATCCGTCGACCGGACAAGGTCGAGGATCTCCGGCGCCGACACCGCAGATACATCCTCGACTACGACCGACGGCGGCGACGCGTGCCCGATGGAAGTGCCGGACGCGAGGATTGCACCCGTCGCCACGGAAACCGCGGCCATGCGCCCGCCGGGTCTGATCGGCTCGGATTTTCGATGTCTTCCCACTTCTCGGTCCTCGCGTCGATGACAAATGAAGGTCTACGCCGCCACCTTACAACTATGTTGCATAGTTTTTAAGACATGCACTATTGCGCATATATGCATATGTGTCTAGGCTGGCGTCGACGAAAGGACCTTCGATGTCACACGGACACGGGCACGGAATCTCCCCCGCCGAGGCTGCGACCAGCAACAGCGGCAAGCATGTCAACAAACTGTGGATCGCCGCCGGCCTCGGGTTGGTGACCTTCGTGCTGCAGGTGACGGTCGGCCTCTTCACCTCGTCACTGGCCCTGCTCTCGGACTCGGCGCACGTGTTCACAGACATCTTCGGCATCTTCATGGCGCTCGCCGCGATCCTCGTCGCACAGCGTGCCGCCCGGCGCCCCGACCGTACTTTCGGCATGTACCGCACGGAAGTGTTTGCGGCACTGGCCAATGCGATCCTGCTCTTCGCAGTCGCCGGGTGGGTGCTTTACGAGGCCGCCAGCCGCTTCACGGATCCGCCCGAGGTTCCCGGCCTTCCCGTCGCGACAGTCGCCGTCGTCGGTCTGGCGATGAACGTCATCGCCTTCCTCATGCTGCGCAGCGGCGCGAAGGAAAGCATCAACATCCGCGGCGCCTACCTCGAAGTCATGGCGGACATGGTCGGGTCCATCGGCGTCCTGGTCAGCGGCTTGGTCACGCTCGCGTTCGGTTGGCGCTACGCCGACCCCGTCATCGGCGTCGCGATCGGCCTCTTCGTCTTGCCACGTGCCTTCAACCTGGGCCGCCACGCCGTTCGCATCCTCCTCCAGCAGGCTCCCGACCGCATCGACGTCACCTCGATCATCGAGAAGATCAACGCTCTGCTGGGAGTCGTCGACGCGCACGATCTGCACGTCTGGACACTCACCTCGGGGATGGAAGTTGCTTCCGTTCACGTCACCGCGGTCAGTGACGCCGATCCCACAACGGTGCTCGCAGCAACCCGAACCTTGCTTGCCGAGGAATTCGAACTGGGGCACGCCACCGTACAGGTGGAACTACAGGGAAGCGACGGTAAATGCGCGGAACTCGCCTGGTGAAATGGACATTCCTAAATGAAACATTCGAATTCACCGGGCTCGATAACCTCACCGAATTCGAAGAAAAATTAGGTCTTCTTTAGTTTGGGAACGCTTACCACAATAAGGTCATACTGGGATGACAGGGCCTCTGACCTGCACTATCTTGGAATTCATGACTTCTGGGGAGACTCACATGACCAAATTCCACGCACTACTCCGAGACCAGATTCGCAACGAGTTCAACGCTTCGCATCAGTACATCGCGACAGCGGTTTACTTCGACAATGCGGATCTGCCACAGCTGGCAAAGCACTTCTACAAGCAGGCTGTGGAAGAGCGTAACCACGCCATGATGATCGTTCAGTATTTCCTCGATCGCGACATCAATGTCGAACTCACCGGCGTCGACGCCGCGAAGGCCGACTTCAAGGATGCCCGCGAGCCCATCGCTCTCGCGCTGACGCAGGAGAAGACGGTCACCGAGCAAATCGTCCAGCTCGCGAGCACTGCCCGCGAAGAAGGCGACTACCTCGGCGAGCAGTTCATGCAGTGGTTCCTCAAGGAGCAGGTCGAGGAAGTTGCAAGCATGACAACACTTCTCACCATCGCGGACCGCGCAGGCGCCAACCTGTTCGACCTCGAAGACTTCGTGTCCCGCGAGATGAGCACCGTCGGTGACACCACCGGTGCACCGAGCGCAGCCGGCGGAACCATCTAGCCTGCAGCACTCACGGATTTTGCCCTCGAGCCGAACGGTTCGCTTCCTGCCAGCAGGATCGAACTGATCAGCTCGGGGGCATCTGTCATCGGTACGTGCCCAAGGCCGGGCAGAACCATCAACTTTGCCTGCGGGAACGGCTTTTTCACGCGCTGCGCCTGATACACGGGCAGGATGAGATCGCGTCGACCCCACGCAACCGTCACCGGCACAGTGGGATCCACGATGGGCGGCAGCACGAAGTCCATCTCGAGACCGAGATCGACGAGTTCGTTCGACACGAGCGAACGGCAGTCGGCCAACGCCGCCGCATAACCGACATGACTCGGATGAGCGAAGAACGCGGCGAGCGCCGGATAGCGAATCAGCTTGTACCGCAATGCGCGTGGCAATCCGTCACCCATGAGCTTGGCCGTGCCGCGCAGTGCACGGAACGTGTTGATCGCTCGCACCTGATCGAGGTGATTGACAAAGAACCCGGCCGGCGAAAGAGCTGTCGCCGACGCGACATCTCCGCGCGCTGCCAGCGAGAGGGCAATCCAGCCGCCGAGGGAGTTTCCCGCGACGTGGGCACGCTCCCCCGCCGGCGTCACTTCCTTGACGAACTCACTGACATCGTCGATCAGCTGTCCCATGACGTCCGGACCGAGTTCGGGCAGCAGCGACTCTCCGTGACCCGGCAGGTCGACGGTGACGACGCGGCGGTACGGCGTCAGCTGGTCCAAAAGCGAATCCCACGCCTGCCGTCGATGGACGATGCCATGGACGAGCACAAGCGTGGGACCACTACCGGAGATGTCATGCGACAAGGTCATGTCACCAACATTAACCGTAACTTCGCGTAACGCCTATAGTTCGGGCGAAAAAATCAGCGCAGCGTGACCTGACGACCACGAAGTCCGTCGCGCGAGCGAAGCTCGGCCGAGGTCAGCGGAGCATCGACGGCCAGAGCCTCGGCAAGACGCTCACCGAGCTCGACGGTTGCCGCTACCCACTCGTTTGCATGCTTTTCGCGGTCGAGGTCGAAGACGGGAACCAACAGGCCGTGGGTGCGGAACGAGCCTGCGTAGCGCGAGCCCTCACCCAGATGCAGTCCACCGGTCGCGTGCACGCGCGCCAGCGCGAGCATCAAGTCGTCTTCGCTCTCGGGACGAACCCAACGCAGGTGCGCCTTCTCGCCGGCGTCGACCCACCACGCGGCAACCAGGCCGTCGCCTTCGAGGCGTGCAGAGGGCATGATCGCCGAGTTGGCGTGCTGCACGGTGGCGGCAACCTCGGGATCGGTTTCGACGCCCTCGGGGATCCACCAGTTGAAGTTCTGGTGCACGGTGATGTCGAGCAGGGCCGAGGGATCGACGACAGCGGTGACTGCGGGGGTCTCGGAATCGGGGTTCGCGGCAGAAAGCGCGTCGCCGGGGGCCGCGTCCTTGATCCAGTTCACCGAAGCGGCGAGGTCTGCGCCGAGGTCGGCCGAGTGCGCCTGAACCTGGACACCGACAAATCCGGTGGCCGTCTCGCCCTCGTCGCGGACGAGTGCGGCAACAGCGCCGGGGAGGACCGTTGCCAACGTGACGGGACGGTCGGAGCCGATGACCGGCAACGGAGCCGTGGCGGACGGAACGAATTCACGCAGCGCGACCAGATCGCACTCGGCGGCAAGGCCCTCGAACGGGCGGCTGACTACGCCGGCAGCGGCTTCACGCTCTGCTTGGCGTGCCGCCAGCTTCTCTGCGCGTGCGCTGCCCTGCTTCGGTCCACTGTTTCTTTTGCTCTTCTTGGCCACGAGGGCAAAATCTACACGCTGCCCAGCCATTGCTTCGTGCGCCCGGGATGGTTGGTGGCAACCCAACTGACCCCGAGCTCACGACACAGGTCCACATCCGCCTTGTCGTCGACGGTCCAGCAGTACGTCGCGCGACCCGCAGCAGCGGCCCGATCGACCAGATCGGGATGTTCGCGCAGTGCCTTGATCGACGGCCCGATCGCCGTAGCGCCCACAGCCGTCGACGCACCGCCGCCGAGGTACCGCGACGCGTCACCGAGCAGGACCGTCGGCAGCAGCGGTGCCGAACGACGCACTCGCCACACCGCACTCGCCGAGAAAGACATGACGACAGCGCGCGAGTGATCGGCCGACGGCGGTGACGCGATCCCGAAGCGGTGCAGTTCCGCCAGGAGTTTGGCTTCGACCAATCCGCCGAACCTCACGGGGTGCTTGGTCTCGATGAACAGCTTCACCGGGCGCGCAAAATCCAGAGCGAGGGTGATGAGATCGGAGAGAGTCAGCAGTTCGGCCGGTTCGCTCGTCGACCCGTAGTCCAGAGCGGTCAGCGAATCGAGCGTCATCTCGCTGACGATCCCCGTCCCGCTGGAGGTGCGGTCGACCTTGCGGTCGTGAACGCAGACCAGGTGTCCGTCGCGGGTGAGCCGGACGTCGCATTCGAGCCCGTCGGCACCCTCCTCGAGGGCCAGTTCGTAGGCGGCGAGGGTGTGCTCCGGCCGCGCAGCCGACGCACCTCGGTGCGCAACGACGAGTGGACCTCGACGATCTGGGCTCACAGGGCAGCGGTCTCCTTCTCGTCCAGCACCGTCTTCTCGTCCAGCACCGTCTTCTCTTCCAGCACCGAGCGCGGCACTGGCACCCACCGGGTTTCCGATTCCGGTTCACCGCGCCAGCTCTTGCGCTCGATCCGGCGGATCACGACGAGTGTCAACGCCGCGGTGACGGCAGCGATCAGTGCGATGAAAGCGTTCAGCAGAACCCCGTCGGCCATTGCCTGAATCCCCGGGCGTGATCGCCAGTACGCGTTGACCACCAGCAGCAGAGCGCTGAATCCCCAGAAGCCCCACCAGATCTTGACCAGCAGGGTTCCGCGCGGATCGCGGCGGACCAACTCGAAGAGATAAACGGCCGGCATCACCAGGTTGAGGATCGGCACAGCGCAGCCGACGACAACTTCCGACGCTGTGCGTGGATCGGATTCCCGGACACCTGCGAAGTGTTCACGACGCCGACGAAGCAGCCAGCACACAGCGGCGATTGCCGCGAAGACCGAGATCAGCAGTCCACCCAACTGAGTGAAGTACACGGCGGCGTCGGAGACCGTGAGCAGCGGCTGCGGGATCAGCCTGGTGCGGTTGCGGACCAGGATCGCGTATCTGCCCAGTTCGGCGAACACCGCCAGTCCGTAGAGGATCGTTGCGAGCGTCAGCAACGGCCCGACTCGGTCGGCCATCCGGTCCGCTCGCGAGGGCGGCACCGGTGAGGTGTCGACGACGTCCTGGAGTCCCCACTGCGGGACAGCGTCGTAGCGCGGAGTGGAGAAGCTACGACGCACTGGTGCGTCCCCCACGCCGCGGGGGTCGGACGGGGAGCGCGCGATCCAGCGGAAGCCACGGCGGTTGGGCGGTTGGTAGATCTCGGTGCGGGTGGGGATCAGCAGGACGCCGCTGCAGCGCGGACACCACTGCGTCGGGCCGCCGACGACAGGCCAGCGTGCGGCGCACCGGGCGCAGACCTGAACGACACTCACAACTTCGATTCTGTCACGCCGTATCGGTAACGGCAGCAAATGGATTCACTCCCGATTTGTGATCGAACCTCCACCGCGTTCACCTGCATTGTTCGAATAATGTGACCTCCGCCACTTAAAAACTCGAGTTATCCACAGTTTCCACAGGTTCATCCACAGTTCTGGATGAATGAATCGGGCTTTATCCACAGGTCACGGGCAAGACCCTGAGAATTTGCTGACAGGTGTTAGCGAACGATGCACAGGCTCGAGGATGAATTTGACACCGCAGGTCAGTGAACTTTCGGGCGTCGACGTCATTTATCCCGGCAAAGTTCACAATCCATTCAGAAATTGCTCCCGAAAAGACAGAAAAGACCGGTATCCCCTTTTTATGAGAAGTCGGTTTTTGACACACCTGGAAGCATGACCGTCGATGACTTCTCCACAGCCCGAGCCAACTCTGACGTTCACCCCGAGACGGGTCACGCAGCTCGCGTTCGTGTTGATCGGATGTCAGCTCGTCATTCGCGTCTGGGTTGCCGCGAGCAATTACTTCTACTGGGACGACCTCATCCTGATGGGCCGCGGAGGACGCTTCCCGCTCTTCTCGAGCGAACTCCTGCTCTACGACCACGACGGTCACTTCATGCCCGCGGCCTTCTTCTTCACCGGGTTGATCGCCCGTATCGCGCCGTACAACTGGGCGCTGTCGGCAACGCTGCTCGTCATCGGTCAGGCCGCCGCGTCGTTGGCGCTTCTGCGCACTCTTCGGTTGGTCCTCGGCCGGCGACCGGCACTGTTGATTCCGCTGCTCCTGTATCTGTTCGTCCCGCTGACACTTCCGGCGTTCTCGTGGTGGGCAGCCGCGCTCAATGCATTGCCGCTCCAGATCGCGCTGGCCTGGGCATGCGGCGACGCGATCAAGCTGTACCGCACCGGGCAGGTGCGCTACGTGTTCTCGGGCACCGCGGTTTTTGTCGTCTCCTTGCTGTTCTTCGAGAAAGCAGTACTCGTTCCGTTCGTCGCACTCGCTTTTCTGGTGCTGTACTTGCGCACACAGGGTGAAGGAACGCCGATACGAAGTGCGGTCACGAAGTGCCGACTCCTGTGGACGGCCTGCGCCGCCGTGCTCGCGATCTGGATTCCGGTGTATCTGACAACTGTCGAATCTCCGATCACCGGATACGGCCGTTCGATGTCCACCGAACTGCTGCATCACGGAACGTCTTTGGGGATGCTTCCCACTCTTCTCGGCGGCCCCTGGCGCTGGGAGCGGTGGATCCCCAGCCCCGCCTGGGCCGATCCGCCGACGCTCTTGGTGGTCGCAGCCTGGGCCGCGCTGCTGACGACGGCCGTGATGACAGTGCGTGCCCGACGCGGCGCTGCCTGGATCTGGGCTGCCGCGGCGCTGTACTTCCTGGCCTCAGTGGTGGCGATGACCGCTACCCGATCCGACGCCGACACCACTTACGAGTTGGCGCAGACCTTGCGTTACTTCACGGATTCGGCGACGGTGTTCGCCCTCGCCGCCGCTTTGATTCTCGCTGCGCCTCGGCGACGTCCGGCCCGTATACCCGTCGCAGTCGCCGCCGGCCTGTCAGTGCTCTTCGTGATCAGTTCGCTCGTCTCGACCGTCACGTTCGTCGACATCTGGCGCGAGAACCCGACCCGCGACTACCTCGCGAACGCGCGAATGTCGTTGTCACAGAATCAGGATGCTCCACTGCTCGAGCAACCCGTCGCGATCGAAGTGCTCCTTCCCGTCGCCTTTCCGAACAATTTGGCAAGCAACGTTCTCGCGCCGCTGCCTGATCGCCCCGAATTCTCTTCCAGCACTCCGATTCTGCGCGCCATCGACGACAGCGGTCAGATCGTCGATGCCGAAGTGACCTGGACGAGAAGGATTCCCGAAGGAACGGCGCCGAACTGCGGCACCCGTGCCGAAGGCCCGACCGAGCTCCCCCTCGACGGCCCCCTGGCCGGCTGGGAATGGACGGTTCAGCTCAATTACCTCGCCAGCGCCGACGGAACGATCGATGTTGCGTTGGAGTCCGGCGACGCAGTATCCGTACCCGTCACCCAAGGTTTGCACTCGGTGTTCGTGCGCCTGGTCGGCCACGGAAACAGCGTGAAGATCACGCCGACAGCGCCGGGACCGACCCTGTGTTTCGGCGCCGGACAAGTCGGTGCCGTCGTCCCGACCAAGTGAAATAGTGGCAGAGTAGAACTCATGGAGCTGCGTATATTCACCGAACCCCAGCAGGGCGCTACCTACGAACAACTACTGACTGTTGCCCAGACCGCCGAAAAACTCGGCTACGGCGCATTTTTCCGCTCGGACCACTATCTCGCCATGAATTCCGACGGCCTTCCCGGGCCCACCGACGCGTGGATCACGCTCGCCGGAATCGCCCGCGAAACATCCACCATCCGCCTCGGCACTCTGGTGACGTCGGCTACGTTCCGTCACGCCGGACCGCTGGCCATCTCGGTCGCACAGGTCGATCAGATGAGTGGTGGCCGCGTAGACCTCGGCATCGGTGCCGGCTGGTACGAGGAAGAGCACCAGGCGTACGGCATCCCGTTCCCGGCGCTCAAGGATCGCTTCGAACTGCTCGAGGAAACTCTCGACGTCGTGACCGGTCTGTGGCGTACGACGGTCGGCGACACGTTCGACTACGACGGTAAGCACGTGCAGATCAAGAACTCTCCCGCGCTTCCCAAACCGCACCAGGTCGACGGTCCGCCGATCCTGATCGGTGGCACAGGCAAGAAGAAGACTCCGGCGCTCGCCGCTCGGTTCGCAAACGAGTTCAACATCCCGTTCAAGTCCCTCGAGGAAACGAAGGACATCTTTGCGCGGGTTCGTCAGGCTTGCGTCGAGCACGAGCGCGATCCGAACGAATTGGTGTACTCCAACGCTCTCGTCCTGTGCTGCGGCCGCGACGAGGCGGAGATCAGGAAGCGCGCCGAGGCTATCGGACGCGACGTCGACGAGCTACGTGAGAACGGTCTGGCCGGAACACCTTCGGAGCTGGTCGACAAGATCGGCACTTTCGCCGAGGCCGGTTCACAGCGCGTGTATCTGCAGACTCTCGATCTCGCCGATCTGGATCATCTCGAACTCGTCGCAAGCGAGGTCATGCCCCAACTGCAGTAAGGAATGGGCCGGGATCTACAGCGCGTTCGCGTCGAGGAACGCGCGTAGGTCTCGGTCCCACTGGGCCGAGCGGGAACGGTCGAGAAAGACGCGCACCAGCATGAAAGCGATGACCAGCAGCGACATCACGCTGAACCAGGTGAAAACCCCGGTCACCACGGCTGCGACGTCGGCAGCGCTCTGAGTGATCGGAGCTACGGTCTTGTCGCCCTGATCATTGACGTAGATGGGGACCTCGGTGCCGGCGGGCGTCGCCGAGTCGACAGTGACATCACCCGTGCGAACCTGGCCGTTCCAGTTCCACTGCGCGCTGGCCATTTCGGTGGTCGGCGCAATGTAATCGGCTGTCGAGGCGGTGGTCTGCGTCGAATCTGCTGTCGTCGTCGCCGAAATACTGTGTAATTCGGCGGATTGTTTGGCGATCAGTGCGTTCTGGCTCGAAGCAGTCGCAGCCCCTGCCCATACCGCGAGAGGCAGGAGAAGAATCGCGAAAATGATCAGACCGAAGGACATGAACCCTTCGATCCGATCACTGCGGCGAACCATCGGATCGTGGCCTACATGAATTGTGCGTCGGAGCAGCGACGCAGTTCCTCGCGTACTACCTGACATTGTGAGCTCAGTTCTCTCGACGACACACTCTTACATCGAGATTCCCTTTGTTTCCATCTAGTTGCAAGTGTTAACGAGCTGAATCACATGTGTCCTCCAACACCTGTCCAGTTATTCGCTCGGCGGAAGGATGTCCGTCTGCGCCGGAACCTGATCCTGACGGAGCAATCCGACCGGGCAACTGACGCCCGTGGCATGCACCGGGCAGTAACCGCCGGGATTCTTCGCCAGATACTGCTGGTGGTAATCCTCCGCGTAGAAGAAGTCGCGCAGCGGACCGATTTCGGTGGTGATCGCTCCATATCCGGCTTCGGCAAGCCGTTCACCGAAAGCGACGGCCGACGCATGAGCGATTTCTTCCTGCTCCGCGGACGTCGTGAAGATCGCCGAACGGTACTGCGAGCCCTGGTCGTTACCCTGACGCATCCCCTGCGTCGGATCGTGGTTCTCCCAGAAGTGCGCCAGGATCTGCTCGTAGGAGATCACTGCGGGATCGAAGACCACCAGCACGACTTCGGTGTGACCCGTACGTCCGGAGCACGTCTCTTCGTACGTCGGGTTGGGCGTGAAGCCGCCCGCATAACCCGCAGCGGTCGTGTACACGCCGGGAAGCTGCCAGAACTCCTTCTCGGCGCCCCAGAAACAACCCATTCCTACGACGACGGTCTGCAGTTCGGCCGGAAACGGCGGCGTCAACGGATGCCCGTTGACGTAGTGCGCGGTCGGAACCGGCATTTTCTGCTCTCGGCCCGGGAGTGCGTCCTCAGGCGCGATCAGCGTGGATTTTGCGGACGCTCGTCCCAGAATATCGTCGTACCAGCTCATGCTTCGATGCTACGCGCGAGCGACTGTTTCGCCACGCCGTGATCGCCCGGGCGCCGGGCAACTCCACCCACCGGTAGCCGATTTCTGCTACCGCGGCCGTGGCCAGAAGGAAGAGCGCAAACGCCAGCGTCGGTCCGACGTACAAAACAGTGTTCTCGACGACGCGGTACAGGATCAGGGTGTGCACGAGATAGATGACGTAACTACGCGTCGAGAGCCACTTCACGACCGGCCAGCGCGTCGGGACGCCGTCGTAGCGGCCGATGAGAACTACCGCTGCGGCGACTACCGAAATGGTCCACAGATAGTGCTCACCGGCCCAGTAGACGCGGAACTGGGTCGCCACGATGATGACGTGCATCTGGACGAGGACGGCCGCGATCAGCCAGCGGCCGGGAGCGAGCTTCGCCCACGCGAGGTACATGATCTGGCCGAGGAAGACGGCCGGCAGCGTCGCGGCGATCTTGGACAGCATCGGCACGGTGTACGGCAGCGGCGCGTAGACGTTGTAGAGCAGCACCAGCGAGCACAGCGCACCACCGGCGAGCGGCATGACGATCGGTCGCAGCCGCAGTATCGGGCGAGCCGCTACACATGCGAGATAAAAGAGGAATTGAACGGTGAGTGTCCAGGTCACTCCCAGAACTGCTACCTCGGGCTTGAGAAAGAATCCGCCGAGAAAAAAGCTCATCAACGCTTCGGTATCGGAAATACCTTCCTGACCGCTGAACATTCCGTTGATTCCGAGGCGGACCAGAAGAATGGCAATCGCGGTCGCCACCCAGAATGCGGGCAGCAGTCGACTGAATCGGTTGGTCAAGAACTTTCCGGGGCCGTCGCGAATCGCGGATCGCGTCACCAGAGCACCGGTAAGCATCATGAATACTGCGACGCCGACAAAAGAGAGGTGCTGGTTGAGTTCGGCAGGCTCGATCAAAACGCCGTAGACGACGTCGATCACCCACCAACCCGAGCCGAGATCGTCGATGACGTAGAAAGAGATGTGGGAGTAGATCACGGCGGCAACCGCCAGGGCTCGCAGCAGGTCAGCGCCCGGAAGATTCACCCGAGGCGCGGCCGCCTCTGGTGATTCCGGGAGGAAAACTGGTGCGGGCATCGCGCAAGTTTAAGGTTCCGTTCACCTTTACGACGAATTTGCGCATATTAGCTTACCCTTAGGTCGGGGCAAGTTCGGTTTCCCAAACTTTATTCTTTGGTGATTACTACCTGAGCCGGACTGTTGCGGACGGTGTACGAATGTTATTGGGTGGAAACCCGAAGAATGATTTGCACATACGCGAGTGACGTCACGCCGTGACCGGTGATCGACGCACTCTAAAGCACCAGGGCTCACCAGCCCGCAAAGAAGGGACCCTCGTGTCTGTTTACACGCTGCCGGAACTCCCCTACGACTACGCAGCCCTCGAGCCGCACATCTCGGGCAAGATCATGGAGCTGCATCACGACAAGCACCACGCGGCTTACGTTGCCGGTGCCAACGCTGCACTCGAGAAGCTGGCCGAGGCTCGTGAGAACGACACCATCGCAGCGCAGGCCAACCTGCTCGAGAAGAACCTGGCGTTCCACCTCGGTGGCCACACCAACCACACCGTTTTCTGGAACAACCTCAGCGCTGACGGTGGCGACAAGCCCGAAGGTGAACTCGCCGCAGCGATCGACGACAACTTCGGTTCGTTCGATCTCTTCCGCGCTCACTTCTCCGCGAACGCCAACGCCATCCAGGGCTCCGGCTGGTCCATCCTCGCGTGGGACTCGATCGGACAGCGTCTGATCATCGTCCAGCTCTACGATCAGCAGGGCAACATCTCCATCGGCCTCACGCCGCTGCTGCTCCTCGACATGTGGGAGCACGCTTTCTACCTCGACTACCAGAACGTCAAGGGCGACTACGTCAAGGCATTCTGGAACATCGTCAACTGGAACGACGTTTCGGCTCGCTTCGACCGTGCACGTACCCAGACCGCAGGTCTGATCGTCTAGTCACGCTCTTCTTTCGAACGGCGGCGCCTCACCAGGGGCGCCGCCGTTCGTGTCAGCAGAGCACCACCGAGCAGGACCGTCGTGGCTCCGAAGACCAATGCCAGTGTGCGAGTTCCGGAGTCACCGCTGCTCGCGGTGGTCTGATTCACGGCCACCGGATCCGACAGCACCGAGGTCAGCTGAACCTGCTGCGGGGTGGTCATCGCGGGAATACCGGATTTTGCGCCGTCGAGGCCCGTGACCAGTGACTTGGCGATTCCTTGCAGCGTCGTGAATCCCTGGGTGATCTGATCGGTCACGTCACCGAGCATCTGCGGCGCCTGATCAGCGATGGGAATGAGGCCGTCGTTCAATTGTCCGGCAGCACTGCTCAGTTGATCGCTCGCGCCTTGCAGCTGCCCGACAGCGGTGCGGACTAGATCACCGAGCTCCGTATCGGGCCCGACCGAGCCACCCAACAGCGCCGGAACGGTGCCCAATTGCGCATTCAGCGCACCGAGATCCGAACTCACACCGGCCAGTTGCGCTGTCACGTCAGGCGGGATAGGAAGGCCGTTCAGCGCAGTCTGCAGCGTGTCGATTCGTGTCTTCAGTTCCGCGGTCGAGGACGACGCCTCCCCAAGCGTCAGGCCCAGTGAGTCCGCGCGCGTGGCCAGCTCTTCCGTCGACCCCGACGCCTGATCGACAACACCGGACACCTGATCCGCGACGCTCATCAGCTCCAACGCCCCGGACCGTGCGGTCTCGAGGTACGGCAGCAGAGTGCCTGCGCCTGCTTTCACCTGATCGATGGACTTTCCGGCCTCGTTGGTTCCGGCGACCAGAATCTGCGCGGTGGTGAGGTTTTGATCGATCGAGCGTCTGGCGGCCGACGTCTGAGCCAGCAGGCCCTTGATGCCGTCCGCGCCGACCTGCGCCGACACGGCCCGAGTCAACTCGGCCGCCTTCTCCGAATCCGAGCCCTTCACCTCGAGGTCGACGCTCGCCTGCCGTGGATCCATGCCGAACATCGACGCGACGGTTTCGCTGAAGTCCTCCGGCACGGTCAACGTCGCGAAGTAGTTCCCGCCGGGGTTGTCGACCACTTGGAAGTCGAAGTCTTCGTTCTTGCCCAACGTGTCCACCAGCGTGTCGCCGGCCCGAAGTTCCTTGCCGTCGAGCGTGGTTCCCGCGTCGGCGTTCACGATCGCGACGGTGTTCGAGGTGTCGGCACCGCCCGCGAAGATCACGAACCCGATCCCCGCCACCGCAGCCGCGACGATCGCGGCCACACCACCGACTGCCAGCCGTCGACCGAGTCGTGACGGCCGGCGATGGGAGTTTTCTGTGGTGTTCTCGGCGCTCATGGGCGAGACGATAAAGCAACAACTTGTAGAAACACTGAGAGCCCTAGCCTGCGGGCGTGGCCGGCTTCTCAGACTCCTCTGGTTCCTCCTTCGGCATGTCCCGAGGGCCACTGATCAGGATGTCGGCCCAGCGCGTGGCTGGGTCGATATCGAGCAGGACGGCCTTCACCAACAACGAGAGCGGGATCGCCAACAGCGCTCCGAGCGCCCCGAGAACCCACGACCAGAAGACAAGTGAGAGGAACGTCATCGTCACCGACAGTCCGACGGCGTCGCCGACGAACTTGGGTTGGATGATGGACTGGATCACGAAGTTGATGACGGAGTAGACGACGATCACCCACAGCATCAGCCACGGCCCGCCCTGCAACAGTCCCAGGAGCGCCGGTGGAATCACGCCGATGACGAACCCGATGTTGGGGATGTAGTTGGTGATGAAGGACAGCAACGCCCACAGGACGGGCAGCTGAATGCCCATGAGCCACAGCGCGCCACCGTCGAGTACCGCCACGATGAGACCGAAGACCGTCGAGACCACCAGGTATTTGCGAGTTCCGGCGGCAAAGGTGGAGAGCGCGTAGGAGATTTCGGGACGTTGCTCGGACAACACATGCAACCGCGAGCGGATGCTCATGCCGTCGAAGGCCATGAACAGCAACAACGCGAGAATGAACACCAGATCCGACAGGATGCCGAGCAGGCCCTCCAGCCCGCTTTCGAGTACGCCCACAACCTTCGTGAGATCGACACTGCTGAGCGTGCTTTGGATCTGTTCGGTGCTCACTCCGAAGTCGGCCAACTTGTCGCGGCCCTCGTTGAGGAGGTTGGTCATCTCCTCGGAGTACTGCGGCAGGATCGTCGCCAACTGGGCCGTCGACACGACCAACGACGCCGCCAACCCGAGCAGGATCAAGTACACGGTGACCAGTGAGCCGAGCATCCCGACCCACTTGGGCCACCCTCGGCGCTGTGACCAATCCTGAATGGGCTGAACGGCAATCGTCAGCACCAGGGCCAGGAATACCGGTCCGAGGATGCCGCCGAACACCTTCATTCCGCCGACGGCGACCACGGTGGCGGCAATACCGAGCAGGACGATCAAACCGCGCGGGATCGACCAGTTCTCGCTACCGGACAGCGTGGGGATCGGAGTGGGAGCCTCGACGGCCGGCTTTCCCTTCTTAGAGAACACCGGCTTCCTTTGCCCGGCTCCTGATCTGGAATGCTCCCACGATCATGAAGAGGCCGAACAGGATTGCGTACCAACCCAACAACCAGATGAGGCTGATGATGCCTTCGCCGGGCGCGATGAGAAGAATGATGCCGAAGATGACAGCAAGCACCGATGCGGCGAGCAACCATCCCCAACTGGATCCGGGCAGCGCCTTCATCTTGAAGGCGCCGGCAATTCCGAAGATTCCGAACATGATGGCGTAGAAGGCAATTATGTACAGCAGCACCAGCGCAGTGATGCCCGGCCAGACCAGCGCGACGATGCCGGCTCCGACCGAGACGACGCCCGTGAACACCCACCAACCCCACGAGCTCAGATGCTCGCGGTCCCGGATGGCGCGAACTATCGTGATCAAACCGTCGGCGATGGAGTAGATACCGAACAGGAAAACCAAGGCCACCACGGTAATTCCCGGCCACACGAGCGCGATGATTCCGAAGATCACGCCGAAGATTCCGCGGATCAGGATCATCCACCAGATCTCTTTGCCGTACTGCACGAACGGATTCTGCGTGACCATCAGTAGCCTCCGAAACAAGCGGGTGTCTCTGACCGATTCAACAGCTCTTCAAACAGGGCAGTACCGACAGATCGTATGACTCTTGTGACCTTTCCGCCCATCGAAACGCGCGGCTGATACCGAGTTGTGCTCTTCGGGTACGAAGCGAGGGGACTTTCAGCCTGCTTCTCGAATACTTGCTTCTCGAATACCGGGCGCAGTCCACGATCCCGACAGCACTGCCGCCTTCGGCCAGTACAGGCGCAGAAAGACGTTGAAGTCGCCGGACGGAGCCGGCAGCCAGTTCCGCTCCTTCTCACCACCAGGGGATTCGTGCTGGAGATAGATGTCGAGGGAACCGTCGTCGGCAAACACCAGATCGCTTCGATCGCCAATCGCGTATCGGTCGATCGGGTTGTCCACGAAGAACTGCCGCTCGTTCATCATCGTGAGCGACCAGAAGCCCTCGACCGGTGGCAGCTCGTCCTTCTCGAAGTGCAGGACGTACTTCTTCGCCCCGGTCAGCGGCTTCCCGTCGACGTCCGTCGTGGCATGCGGGTACACGGCATCAGCGTCGAGATTGGCCCCGAAACCGAGCCAGACGATCAGAGCCCGCTGAGCGTAATGGGTTCCGTAGTGCCCCAAGCCGCGGTGCATCGTCCAGCCGTTCTTCGGACTGCCCTCGGCCTCTTCGGCGATCTCGCTCAGCACGTCCATACCGGTTCGCGCAGCTCTATCGAGGGCATCACGTACCTCCTGCGGACGCGACTTCCAGGGCAAGGAGGAGCCGATTCCTATGTCGGACAGTTGTTTCATCATCTCGGTGTCCTCCGGACGCGGAGGATTGTCGTCGAGAAGTGCGTCGAGTCTGGTGAAGAATGCCTCGCCGTCCATGGCGGCCACCTGGTCCACCGGCGGCGTCCGCGTGTCGACGGCAGGGTTCACCGGCATTTCACCGGGCGTGTAGTCCTGCGGGTCACCCGTCCACTCCGACAGAGGAGTGAGTCGCGTCCGGTCCTGCAGGCTGTGCACTTCTGCCAGGTCCGTTCCCCCCGACGTCGCGTAGCGGGCGACTATCCAGTTCATCGCCGTCGGAGACCGCAGCAGCGTCAAACCCTTGGGCACGTTGCCTTTCCAATTCGGCCCGGCCACCAGGTACGGTCCCCCGGTCCGCCCGACTGTCCGAGATCCCGGAACCGTGAACACGTCGCTCCACGCGTCGAGGATGGGGACCAGCCAGTACCGGGTGCCGAAGTCCGGCAGTGAGAGCACCTGCGGTTCCGTCGACACGTCCAGCCACCCCGACGAGTAGAGAGTGTCCGCGTTGGGCGAGACGACATCGGTGAAGGTCGCATCGGGCGTCGTACGCGCGTAGGCGAACTGGTTGAGCGGGGCTTTCATCGCCACCGGCGAAGGCACCGCCGTCATGACGTCCCGCGATACCGCAGCAATCAACAGGGGATATCCGAAGATCCACGCCTGCGTTGCCAGGTCTTCCAGCCGAGAACGGTTCTTCGACAGAGTCATGCCTGCGCATACCACCGCCCTCACCAGCGCAAACCTGGCTGGCACTCTCCCTCTCTTGTGTGCCAGTACCGAATGGGTGCATATTTCGATTACCCAACGAGGTGTGCCGGACCGACGCATGCGCGTCTGCCCGAGATTTGCCCCAGCACCGAGGGAGGAACAGAAATGAACAGAAACGAAGCAATAGGCATTTCTCCGTTCCAAGCCGCTGGGTCTTTGCAGGGGTTCGTCATTTCCGGTCGTTGGCCGGACACCACCCAGGAGTGGGCGCAGCTTCTCGCATTGGCTGTCCGCGTGGCCTCGATGCCAGGTTTGTTGCCGACCACGACGGTCTTCGGGGTCCGTGAAGACGTTCCCGAAGATCCGCAGCCGGGCACCGTCGGTCTGGTGGTCGCCGAAGGTCCGGTACTCGGCGATTTCGCCTTGACACCCGGCCGTTTCTCCGACCATCAGCCACCGGCGCTGATCATGCTGCACCCACCGTCGGAAACCACGCCCAGCCTGCCGGAATGCGAGGGCAGCGCGTCGGGGTGCGTACTGCTGCCAGGCCTTCCCTATCTGGGTTTGGAGCATCGTGCGGCGTGGGTCGAGGCTGAGCCGGACGGCACAGTCGTCTCCATGATCAGTCGTGTCGGCATCGATCCGATCAGCGATCCCGACACCGCTGTTTTGGCCATGCTCCTCGCCTCGTGACGGCCCCGGTAAGCGATAAGTTCGGACTCCCAAACTTGCTGTGCGCTTTGCCAATTCGTTTCAGGCGCGCTAACGTGGGCAGCAACGAAGGGGAGTAGCCCCCAATCGCCCGTGTCGACATACTGGTTCGACGCGCTCCGCCTGGTGCGGATCGCGAAGCACCCGGCCTGGCGAACCGAAGGTCCTGTGGCCTCGGTGGGCGAGACCTTCGGCCGGACAAGCGCACCCACTGCGCCTGCCCAGGCCGGAGGCTCGCATTTTTCCTCCGACCTACACCGACCGGAGGAGTAAATCTTGCTTGCCGCAATACTTTTGAGTTTCGGCGTCATTTTTGTCGCAGAACTCGGTGACAAGTCCCAACTGATGGCAATGACGTTTGCCTTGCGCTATCGCTGGTGGGTCGTCCTCGGCGGAATCACCGTCGCCACCACCCTTGTTCACCTCGTCTCGGTCGCCGTCGGCCACTACCTGGGCGTCGCCCTCCCCACCGCGGCGATTTCCATCGTCGGCGGTATCGCTTTCCTGATCTTCGGCCTCTGGACCTTGCGCGGTGACGATCTCACCGACGACGAGCAGAACAAGGCCGGTCGCGTCACGCGATCCGCCTTCATCGCCGTCGCCTCGGCCTTCTTCCTGGCAGAACTCGGCGACAAGACCATGCTCGCCACCATCACCCTTGCGACTGACAACGACTGGATCGGCGTCTGGATCGGGTCGACGGTAGGCATGGTGGCGGCCGACGCTCTCGCCATCATCGTCGGCTCGGTGCTGGGCAAGCACCTTCCGGACGGATTCATCAAGATCGGCGCCGCGGTGCTGTTCTTCGTCTTCGGTGTCTGGCTGCTGCTCGAGGGCATCTTCCCCGACTCGTCGGCCGGCATCATCGGCGGTGGCGTTGTCCTGGCAGTGTCCGTACTGGGTGCGCTGGCACGGATGATCTGGAAGCGCTCCCGTGCGACCGACTCCGATACACACCTCGTCGACGACAATCGGACGCCGATCGACTGACGCTCAACGAATAACGTCGCCGGCGCCCCAAATTGCGACCGGGACATGACCTTCCGCCACTCCGCTCGGTCCGAGTAGCTGCCCGAACCGCTTCATCGGGTACAGCGAGACACGTCGATCGAGGATCCGCACACTACCGATTCGGCGGAGTCGATCCTCGACGACAAGACTCTGCGCGAGGCTGCTCAGCCACACGCTGATCAACATGTTCGCTGTTCCGGTAGTCGCCACCAACAATCTGATCTCCGGCCAACTCGACACAAGATTGCCGAGTTCGTCGGTGGAACCGTCCACAGCGACATCGAAGATCACTTCGAACGGTGAACCGACAGCCTGTTGCGAGACATCGCAGCGGAAAATCAACTGTCGCGATGCAGTCAGCTGGGCCAAGCGCCGTCGAATCGCAGTCTCGTTCGTTCCACAAATCGCGGCGAGACGCGCATAGCTGGCACGTCCGTCACGGCCGAGCGCCTCCAACAGGGCACCGTCGGACTCGCGGAACTCTGTCGGATCTGCCGGCACCGCAGCGCCCTTTGTCGATGCCGTTGCCAGCTGAGCCCGACCCGCTTGCCCCAGAGCGCCCGGCTCCCAGCTGAACCCGTCCCGGTACACCTTCACCCCGACCCGGCTTCTGATCGACAGAATTCCAGGATCGGCGGCAAGGTGCTCACACACCAGGGCGTCCAGACTCTTGTGGTCGGCGGCCACGACTCCGACGAAATACTCGTACTCGCCTTCCGTCCTGGCCAACAGATAGGCACAGGAGAGTTGACGTAACAGCTCCCCCACGTCGGCAACGGAATCCTGTGTGGTCCTGATCAGGAGATAGCCGAATATGTGGGTTCGACCGATTGCGACCGCGTTGACCCACGAATGACCGTTCGAGACGAGGCGACGCCACCGGCGGGCGATCGTCGTCGAATCCCTGTCGAGCACTGACGACAACTGCGTCCACGACGCGCGGGGGTTGAGCTGAAGTGCATTGATGATCTCCAGATCAGATTCCGCGATCACGAATGTGTCGGATTCCGGCTTCATTGGGCCAGTATTGCCGGATTACTGCATTCTGGTCGGTGATCCCTGCCTGTTTGCCAAAGATGTGTGAATCACTTCACAGGTTCACCACTTGGAGGCCCAGTGCTTCGCTCCACCAAAGTCACGGTCGCGTTGCTGTTCGTCGCGTACGCGATCGACTACATAGATCGGCTGGCGATCAACCTCGCTCTCCCCTTGCTCGGTGAGGAGTTCGATCTCGACTACTCCCAGCGTGGATTGATCATCTCCACGTTCTTCATTGCATACACGCTGGCCCAACTGCCTGGTGGACTGCTCGCCGATCGATACGGCGCAGTCCGGATGGCTCTGATCGGGTTGGTGGCGTGGAGTGTCTTCACCGGCCTCACTGCCCTTGCCTGGTCGTTCGGGACGCTTCTGATTGTTCGCTTTCTCTTCGGTCTCGCGCAGGGCGTGTTTCCGGCCGCTGCAGTAAAGCTCGTTGCCGAGCGGAGCGTCCCGGAGCAACGTGCCACTGCCACAGGATGGATGAACAGTTCCAACGCCGTCGGTACGCTTCTCGCCATCGTTGTTGCGGCAGCTCTTCTCCCGTTGATCGGCTGGCGTGGGATGTTTCTGGCCGTCGCGGCGCTCGGTGTACTCTCGCTCGTCAGCATCAAGTTGTGGCTCCCGCCGGCACTTCCGGCGGAGAACGACCACGGTCCGGATTCCTCCTGGGACAACATGCGCACCGTACTTCGCTCCCGCGCGATGTGGCTCTTCGCCTTGATGTTCTTCGGATACGACTTCGTGATCTGGGGGATGTCGTCGTGGGTGCCGTCGTACCTCCATGACGAACGTGGAATCGCCCTCTCGAGTGCAAGCCTCCTTCTCATCCCGGCTACCGTGGTGGCCGCCGTGACCACCGTCTTCGGCGGGCGAATCTCCGATCGGCTGGCTGGCAACAGTCGTGTCGTCGTGGTGCCGTCCATGCTCGCGTGCATCGTGATGCTCGTTTCGATTCCTTTCGTCTCCAACACGGCCTTGTTCGTCGTTCTCGTCACCCTCGGATCTGCCGCTGCCTCTTTCGCTTTCATGCCGTGTTTTGCACTGCCCCTGCGGGCTCTGCCTTCTTCGGTGGTCGGGGCCGCGTCGTCGATGATCATTTTCGGCGGCATGGTCGCCGGAATAGTCGCACCGCTTGTATTCGGATTCATCGTGGACCATCTCTCCTGGTCAGCGGCGTTCGTATCGCTCGCACTCGGGCCCGTCGTGGCGATCGTCGCGGTCATGGCAGCACCACAAACCCGGGAAAAGATGCTGAACCTGGTGCAACTGAAAACCGCCAACTGAAAGAAGATCAACCATGAATCAACTGCTTTCGAATCTCGAGTTCGGAGACCCGTCGCGGTTGCGAACCGTCGAGCCGCACTGGTTCGAGCTCTACCGGGACCTACACGCACACCCCGAGTTGTCCGGCGACGAAACTCGCACCGCCGCAATTGTTGCCGAGGAAGTTCGGCGAATCGGTGGCTGGGACGTCACGGTCGGAGTCGGCGGTACGGGTGTCGTCGGTGTTCTCGAAGGGAGCAGCGGTCCGGTGATCCTGCTACGCGCCGACATGGACGCGTTGCCGGTGGCAGAAGACACCGGGCTGTCCTACGCCTCCAGAACTGATGGAGTCATGCATGCGTGTGGCCACGATGTCCACGTAACCGCGCTACTTGCCACGTGCGCAGCACTTTCCGCGGATCCGACATCGATCACCGGGACTGTTGTCGCGGTCTTCCAGCCTGCTGAGGAGACCGGCTCCGGCGCTCGTGCGATGGTCGACGACGGAATCTTCGACCGCTTCCCGCGACCGGACCTCTGCCTGGGACAGCACGTAGGCCCGACTCCGGCGGGGATGTTGGTCAGCAAACCCGACATCTTGATGGCAGCATCCGACACGATACGAGTGGTCTTTCACGGCCGTGGCGGACACGCGTCCTCACCGTACGCATGCATCGACCCTTTGTTGATGGCAGCGTCTTTCGCGCTGCGCATTCAAAGTCTGGTGGCTCATGAAGCGGCAACCCCGACAGCACCGGTGCTCACGGTGGGAGCCTTGCACGCCGGCACAGCTGCGAACATCATTGCCGACGACGCCGAACTGCTACTCAGCCTGCGAACTTTCAGTGCATCGTCGCGAGATCACATGCTCGAATCGGTGGGCCGGATCGCTCGCGCAGAAGCTGACGGGGCAGGCGCCACCGACGCGCCGGACGTTCATGCGTACAACAGCTTTCCAGCCACGGTCAACACTCCGGACGCCACGTCCACGGTGATGTCCGACCTGCGACAGGCCGGCTTGGGAATGCATACTCTGTCACAACCACTTTCGGGTAGCGAGGACTTCGGCATCTTCGGCACTGCCGCCCAATGCCCCTCCGTATTCTGGCATTTCGGCGGAACGGCACTTCAAAGTTTCGACGGAACCGCCCTTGCCGCGCTCGCCGAGGGACGGATACCACCCGGCACGCCGTCGAATCATTCGCCGCGCTTCGCCCCAGATCCCGCCGCGGCCCTACCCGAAGGTGTCACAGCCATGACCGCGGCCGCGCTGGGAGCCCTTGCGCGGAGCGCGTGATTCCCACACATACTGTCCCAGGGAGATAACGTCATGTCAGACGAACTGCACTACCTCAGCGCCACCGAAGCCATTGCTCACTTTCGCGCGCGGGAATTGTCTCCGGTCGAACTGCTACAGGCAATCATCGACCGAACTCAGAAGTTCGAACCTCACATCAATGCCTTCACCGAAGAGATGTTCGACGAGGCACTCGCAGGCGCCCGGGATGCCGAGAGCCGGTATCGCGGCCAAGGACCCGACCCGCGGCCACTGGAGGGAATTCCGGTAGCTGCCAAGGAAAAACACGCTATTGCCGGAAAGTCGCTGACCGAAGGCTCTCTGGCAGGGCGCGGCAACATCGCCCGCGAGAACGCACCGGTGATCGACCGAGTTCTGGCAGCAGGCGGCCTGATTCACGCACGCACGACGACACCGGAATTCTGCGTCGCGGCGTTCACACACTCTCCTTTGTGGGGCGTGACCCGTAATCCCTGGAACCTCGATTACAGCCCCGGAGGTTCATCCGGCGGAGCCGGCGCCGCACTGGCCGCCGGAACTACTACTCTGGCAACAGCATCCGACATCGGCGGGTCGACAAGAGGCCCGGCAGGCTTTACCGGCACCGTCGGTCTCAAGGCCTCGTACGGGCGTATCGCCGGGGTCGCCCCGCTGTCCATGGATTCTTACCGTGGCGACGGTCCCATGGCCCGAACTGTTGACGACGCAATTCTTTTGGCCAACGTTCTGATCGGGCCGGATCCGCGTGACCATTCTTCGCTGAAGCCGGCGATCACGCTGCCACACGAGTACCCGTCGGTCGAGGGAATGCGAATTGCCCTGTGCCTGCGGCTCGGTGACTTCCCCATCGAACCTGACATCGAGGCGAACACCCGGGCTCTCGCACAGTCGTTGGTCGATGCCGGCGCGATCGTCGAGGAGATCGAGTTGCCGTGGACTCGTGATTCGATGGCAGCAGCGGTGAAAGTCCATTTCGGAACGATCATGGGTGCATCCGTCGCGGAAGTTGCTCGCGTCCACGGTGATCTTCTTGCCGACTACACGCTCGACAACGTCGCGATCACGTCGAAGGGCGCTGCGGAAATGTCATTTCTGGACGGCCTTCGCAAGGAAACCCAAATGCAACGAGAGCTCGCCGAGGCGATGGCTCCCTTCGATGCGCTGATCTGCCCGACTTCGGGCACCATCGCCTTCCCGGCAGGCGAGTCTTTGCTCGACGGCCTCACTGTGGCGGGTCAGCACGTGAATAACACCGCCGAAGCACTTCTCACATTGCCGTTCAACGTCGCCAATCGGTGCCCCGTATTGGCGGTGCCGAGTGGACACGCACACAACGGCGTTCCCACGGGCGTCCAGATCGTCGGCCATACGTACGACGAACCGACCGTGTTCCGGATCGGCAAAGCACTGGAGAAGATCCGCCCGTGGGCATACACCGACCAGCATCAACCGAAGCTGAATGTGGTGACGCCGGCGTCCTCTTGATTGCTGAGGAGATCAGAGCTTGGCTCTGATCTCCTCAGCGATCGGCTGGAACTGCTCGAGGAATGTCAGGGCCCAACCGAAGGACGCGACGCCCTCGTAGTCGAACGAGTACACCTGATCATTCTTGACGGCGCGCAGACGCTGGAAGATGGTGTCGTTCGCCAACTTCTCGTTGATGGGGCCCTTGCCACTGTTGGTGATGATGACGTCGGCCTCGTCGAGTAGCTCCAACTGCTCCTTCGGGAACCACTCGTTGCTGCCGGCGGGAATTGCGAGCGAACGGTCGTTGAACTGGAACCCGGCCTCGCTGATGACCGTCGTCTGATACTTGGTCGGCGAGTACAGCGAGAAACCACTCTCCTCGAAGTACGTGGTGTAGACGACCTTCACCTTGCTCAGCACATCAGCGTTGTCGCTGCGGAACTTGGCGATCCGCGCCTCGTACCGATCTGCCAACTCTTGAACCTTCGCGCTCTGGTTCAGCGCGTCCGCGACTCCGAAGGCGCGCTCCTTCCATGCGTACTGCCCGTCTTCGGCAAAAACCGCGGTCGGTGCGATCGACCGGATCTGCTCGTAAAGATCCGGGTTGTTCTCCGACAGCAGGTTGGTCATCACGATCAGGTCGGGAGACAAAGCCGCTATCGCCTCGGCGTTGGGCTCGTACCAGCGTCCCACCTTCGGGAGAGACCGCAGAGCGGACGCATAGGGTTCCGGGACGCCGTCGGCGTTCTCGTAGTCGACCGGCAATCCGACCGGTGTGAACCCGGCGTCGAACATCGCGGGGCCCGTGTAGTAATCGGCGCTGACCACCCGTTGCGGGTTGGTGGGCACTTCCACCTGCCCCAGAGCCGTGTTGATGGTGCGCATCGAACCCTCGGCCGATTCACCGGAGCTGGTTCCACAGGCCGTGAGCAATCCGATCCCCGCCAAGGCACCGGCTCCGAGGAAACCGCGTCGGGTAAGTGCTGCGGTGATGCGAGCGAATTCGGCATCGGTGTCAGCGCTGGGCAATAGAAATGATGTCATGAAAGTGCCTCCAAAGCGCCGGTTTCGAGTTCGTTGAGCCAATTGATTGCAGTGCCGTAGTCGGTGACCTGAGTGCTGATTCCGAATACCCGGCCCGAAGCTGCTGCCGGAATGCGGCTCCACAGCGGGCTGGCGAAGACGGATTTCATTCCTGCAGAATCAGTTCCGTTCGGCTGCTTCGGGTAGATGACGACGGTGACGTCCCGCAGCATTTCGAGTTGTTCGAGCGGGAAGGCTTCGAAGCCGGTGGCTGGGCGCAGGTCCGGGATGAATTCGCCGCGGGTCACGTTCAGGTCGGCGAGCATCGCGCCGGTCACTCCGGTTGGATACAAGATGGAGAAGTGCCCTTCCGAACCACCGATAGCAACCTGGGCCCACCGATTCTCGCCAAGCTGCGCGGCGTATTCGGTGCGGATTCGCTCTTGCATCGCCTGATACTTCTCACGATTCGACGTCAGTGCCGAACCCTTGTTGACCGCGTCTGCGACACCCTCGGCGACAGCGCGCCAATCCGATCGGTTCGTGCCCGAATACACCGCTGTCGGAGCAATTTTCGAGAGCTCGCGGAACATGTCCTCGTCGATCTCGTACGCATCGCCGACAATGAGATCAGGCGCGGCAGCCACGACGGCTTCGCGGTTGACCTCGAGGAAAACCCCCACCGTGGACAAGCCGTCGATGAACTTCTGCTGTGTTGGGGTGAACTGGTCGATGTACGCGCTGTAGTCGAGCGTCGCGACGGGTCGGGCGCCGACGGCTTGCAACTGCCACGGGGTGTTGTAGGAGACGGCGACGATGCGCTGCGGATCAACGGGAACATCCACGGGTCCGTAATGCGTCTGCACCGTCCGAGTTTCGCCTTCCGCACCGCCACCGCCGTCCTCACTGCTGCATCCGGCAAGGGCGAGCATGGACAGTGCGGCGGCACTTCCGCCCAGAAAGCCGCGTCGGGTCAAGGCCGCGGTGATGCGAGCGAACTCTGCGTCGGTGTCTAGCGTCGGTAACAGGAGAGGTGTCATGGGCTTCCTGACGGTATTCCGAATTAGGGTCGCCTAAAATTACTCTCACCTGCGCCGTTACGGTGAAGCTTGTTGGCCAAGGGGTATCTCTTTCACGCCAGTGCGCAACTGGTAATACCACTTGACCTCTCACCAGCAAGCGCTTAAGGTCGGTACATGTTCCAACCCGTTGCACGTACCTCGGCCTCCGGCGCAGTCTTCGATCAGATATCGGTGAAAGTGCTGGCCGGAGAGCTGGCTGCGGGTGAGGCACTACCCAGCGAGCGCAAGCTCGCCGAGGCATTCGGCGTCTCGCGGCCCGCAGTCCGCGAGGCAATTCAGAAGCTCGCCCAGGCCGGACTCGTCGAGGTCCGCCAGGGCGAGTCCACGTCGGTGCGCGATTTTCGACGCCAGGCCGGACCCGAACTTCTCCCCCAGCTGCTGGTGCGCGACGGCGTCCCCGACCTGAGCGTGGTGCGCAGCGTGCTGGAAACTCGCGAGTTGATGGGACCGCAGATCGCTGTGCTGGCCGCCCGTCGCATCTCCGCGGAATCCGCCCGAGAACTCGACACGGCCGTTGATCAACTAGGCGCCACCGAAGATCCAGTGGAGTTGCAAGACCGCGCTCTGGCGTTCTGGGACGTCGTCGTCGACAGCGCAGATTCCATTGCCTTCCGTTTAATCTTCAACAGCCTTCGGGCTGCATACGAGCCGGCTATGACTGCACTTGCATCCGTCATGGTCGCCGAAGTCGGCCAGACCGACCTGTATCGAAAACTGGCCTCCGCCATCACTTCACACGACGAGCCAACTGCCGAGGCGTCAGCCGCACAGCTCCTTCACACCGGCACGACGGCAATCGGCGACGCTCTCACCTTCCTGGAAGGACTGAAACCATGAGCAAGCCTCTTACTCTCGCCGATGCGGCACGGACGTTCCGCAAGTCACCGACGCCGTGGATGATCGGCACCATGCTGCTGGCCGCCGCGGCGGCGCGCATCGCAGTGGGCAACTGGCAGATCACCGACGCCCTCGTTCCGCTCGTGATGCTTGCCGCATTCCCCTTCGTGGAGTGGATCATTCACGTCTTCGTTCTCCATTGGAAGCCGCGAAACATTGCCGGCGTCACACTCGATTCACGGCTGGCGCGCAGCCATCGGGAACACCACTTTGCGCCGCGAACCGTCTCACTCATCTTCATCCCGTGGCAGACGCTCCTGATCGTGATTCCCGTTCTGACAGCCGTCGCCCTCCTGGCATTTCCCCGCGTCGAACTCGGTCTGACGTTCCTGACCTGCATTTCCCTGCTCGGCCTCGGTTACGAGTGGACACATTTCCTCATCCACAGTGACTACAAGCCGAAAACTGCTCTCTACCGGTCGGTTTGGCGCAATCACCGCAACCACCACTTCAAGAACGAGCACTACTGGTTCACCGTCACCACCGCGGGAACTGCCGATCGCGTACTGGGCACGTACCCCGATCCCAAATCCGTCGAGACCTCCCCGACAGCCAAGAACCTGCACGGCGCAGCGTCCAAGCTGTGAAGGAAGACCGGTTCCTGGCCCCCAGCTGGCAATGAACTTGAACTTGACTGTGTATCAGCAATTTTCGTTGAAACTCGTCAGAACCGTGCTTAGTGTCGATGGAGTCAGAAGTTCGAAAAACGCTGTAACCGAAGGACACAACACATGTTCAACGATGTATTCAACAACGTGATCCACCCGATGGTCACGAACTTCCAGCAGTTGGGCCCCCAGCAGTTCATTCCGCAGCAGTTCATCCCCCAGGGAGTGTTCCAGCAGGCGCCGCAGGCGGCCGAGCAGGCAGTGACGATCTTCGGTAGCTGATACCGCAATCCACAGATAGCGCCACTCAGGGGTCGTCCGTCCAATATGCTGGACGGACGACCTGAGTGCCTCCGCCTGACAAGGATCCCCATGACCGCGAACACCCCCATCCACGCTTTCACCGACGACGCCCTGGGCGACCTCGACGCCACCGGCGTCGCCGCCCGGATCGAATCGGGTGAGGTGACCGCACGGGAAGTCATGGAGGCATCGATCGCCCGCGCCGAGGCAGTGCAGGGGCAATTGAACGGTCTGGCCTGCACTGATTTCGATCGTGCCCTCGCCAGGAGCAACCGGCCCGCCAAGGGCGTCTTTGCCGGTGTCCCCACCGCGATCAAGGACAACACCGACAGCGCCGGCCTTCCCACCCAGCAGGGCAGTACCGCCTTCACCGCGATCCCCGCCAAAGCCGACAGCGATTTCGCGAAGCAGTTCCTCTCCACCGGGGCCATTTCGATCGGCAAGACCCGACTGCCCGAGTTCGGATTCAGTGCGTCCACCGAATACATGACGGAAGAACCCGTGCACAACCCGTGGAATCCGGCGTACTCGTCGGGCGCTTCCTCGGGAGGCGCAGCCGCGCTTGTTGCTGCCGGCGTACTCCCGATCGCGCACGCCAACGACGGCGGTGGATCGATTCGCATTCCCGCCGCTGCCTGCGGACTCGTCGGACTCAAACCCACTCGCGGACGCACCATCGCCGATCCGGCCGACAAGTCGATGCCGATCCGGTTGATCGCCCAGGGCGCCGTTACTCGCACTGTTCGCGACACTGCACGATGGATGTCTGCGGCTGAGAACTACTACCGCAATCCGCGACTCGCACCGGTTCGCTTGATCGAAGGACCCAGCTCAACCCGCCTGCGCGTCGGCGTGATCGCCGATTCCGTCACCGTCACCAAGACGGACGACGAGACGCGCAAGTCCGTCGAAGCTACGGCCGAACTCCTTGCAAGCCTTGGCCATCATGTCGAGGACGCAGCACTGCCCGTCGGCCCCGAATTCATCGACGACTTCAGCATTTACTGGGGCTTTCTGTCGTTTGCCATCTCCACCGGTGGCAAACAAATGCTCGGACCCGACTTCGACAAGTCCGGCACCGACAATCTCACCAAGGGCCTCTACACGCTGTACCGGAAGAACCTGGTGAAGACGCCGCGCGTGCTCTACCGTCTGCGACGGCTCCAGCAGCAATACAGCGCCATGTTCTTGAAGTACGACGTCGTGCTCTCGCCGGCCCTGGGGCACACCACCCCCGAGCTGGGATACCTCTCTCCCGCTCAGCCTTTCGAGGAACTCTTCGACAAGCTGATCGCGTACACATCGTTCACGCCACTGAACAACATCTCCGGAGGTCCCGCGATTTCGCTACCGATGCATCAGACCAGCAACGGTTTGCCGTTGGCTGCGCATTTCTCCGCCGATCTCGGCGACGAGCGCACGCTCCTCGAATTGGCCTTCGAACTGGAAGAGGCTCAGCCCTGGAGAAGAATCCAGGACTGAGCCTCGCCGGTAAATACCCTCAGTCTCGCGGCAATCCGAGCATGCGCTCACCGATCACGTTGAGTTGCACCTCGGTTGTGCCACCGTAGATCGTGGTGGCACGGCCCGAAATGAGTTGCTCCATCGCCTTGTCGCTTGGCTGACCTGGGATGCTGACCGCTCCGGCAGCACCCAGTTCGGCGACGACGAACTCGGCGATCGACTGGCTGATCTTCATCGCCAACAGCTTGCCGACGCTCGACGTCGTACTCACGTCGATTCCCGAAAGTTGCTTGAGCACAACGCGGGAACCGATGAGATCGATCGCCTGACTCTCCGCAACCAGCTCGCCGACACGGTAGCGTCCGATCGGGCTCAGGTCTGCCGACTTCGCGAACTTCAGCAGATCGGAGTCCGAGGCGTACGCCTCCATCTTCTGGCTGAGCGCGACGCGCTCGCCGGCCAGCGTCGTCCGGGCGACGTTCCACCCGTCGTTGACCTCACCGACCACGTTCTCGTCGGGGATGAACACGTCGTCGAGGAACACCTCGTTGAACAACGCCGAGCCCGTCATCTCACGCAGCGGGCGGACGGTGATGCCCGGTGTCGACATATCGAGCACGAAGTAGGTGATGCCCTGATGCTTCGGCTTGGTGGCGTCCGTGCGGGCGATCAGCATTGCCCAGTCGGAGAACTGCGCAACCGTGGTCCAGATCTTCTGACCGGTGATCTTCCAACCGCCGTCGACCTTTTCGGCCTTCGTGGACAATGACGCAAGGTCGGAACCAGCACCGGGCTCGCTGAAGAGCTGGCACCACACCAGCTCACCCTGCAGGGTAGGCACGGCCAGCTCTTGCTTCTGCTTGTCCGAACCATGTGCCACGACGGCCTGCACTGCCCACGTTCCCATCAGAAGCTGCGGCATCGAGATACCGGCAGCCTTGATTTCCTGGGAGATGACGATCTGCTCGAGCGGAGCGGCGCCGCGCCCGTACGGCTTCGGCAGGTGAGGCTGAACCCAGCCGCCGTCGCCGAGCGCGATCAGCTGGTCGTCCTCGTCGAGCTCGACCAACTTGGCAAGCTCGGCCGCGATGCCGCCGCGGATCTCCTCTGCCTCCGGCGGCAGTTCGAGAACCGAAGCCCGGCTGACACCGTCAAGTGCCTGCTGCGCAACACGGTTGGCACGATCCTCGCGGGTACCGAGAATGCCGCGGATCGAGAGCGCGCGCCGGTAGTACAGGTGGGCGTCGTGCTCCCACGTGAAGCCGATGCCGCCGTGGACCTGCACACAATCCTGCGCTACCTGCACTGCGGCGTCCGGCACGATGACTGCTGCGATATCGGCGGCAAAATCTGCCGTGTCGTCGCCCTTGTCCAATGCGCTTGCCGCATCCCACACAACGGCGCGTGCCTGCTCGAGCGCAATGCCCATCTGCGCACACTTGTGCTTGACGCCCTGGAACTGGCCGATGGGTCGCCCGAACTGCACGCGTGTCTTGGCGTACTCCGACGCAGTGGAAACGCACCAGGACATGACGCCGACGTCTTCGGCGCCGAGAACGACTGCGGCAATGGACCGTACCCGCGCCTCGGTGAGACCGTCGAGTATCCGTTCGGCGCTGATCTGAGCATTGTCAGCTTCGATCCGCGCACTACCGCGCAGCACGTCGATGCTGTCCTGAACGGTGATCGCGACTGCGCTGCTCTCGAGCACCGCGTAGCGAACGCCCTCGGGCAACTGGATCGGAACCAGCAGTACGTCGGCGTGCTCACCACCGAGCACACCGTCGAGTGCGCCCGTGATCTTGTACCCACCGTCCGACGACTCGGCCGCCAACGGTGCACCCAAGGCGACTGCTGCCGTACGACTTCCGTCGATCAGACCGGGCAGGAACTCGGGTCCCGCCTTGGAATCGGCGACACCGAGAACGGCACTTGCCAATACCGTCGGAACGAACGGGCCGGGAGAGACTGTGCGGCCCAATGCTTCCAGTGCCACCGCCAAGGTCAGCAGGCCGGCGCCGTGACCACCTTGCTCTTCCGGAACCGCGAGCCCGAGAAGGTCCTGCCCGACGAGTGCCGTCCAGAACTGGGGGAACTTGTCCTCGGTCCGCGACTCCACGGCCGCGCGCACCTGCTCGGTGGTGATGGTGCGCTCGGCGAAGGAGCGCACCGAATCTGCAAGCGCGGTGTGCTCCTCACTCAGCCCGAGACCGAGTTCGTATGCGTTGCGTGCCATACGCTTACAGTCGTTCTGCGAGGTCGGCGGTGGTCCAGGGACCCTCGCTCTCGATGGTGTTCACACCGTGCCAGCCGGCGAGTTCCGTGATGGCCCCACCCTGAACGGCATACACCTTGCCGGTGAGCTTGCAGTCCGCCGCCGCGAGATAAGCCACGAGCGGCGAGATGTTTGACGGCGCAAACGCATCGAACTCACCCTCGGGGACCTCGGCCGCGAAGAGCGCACCCATACCGGGTGTCGCCAGCGTCAGTCGAGTACGCGCGATCGGCGCAATTGCGTTGACGCGCACGCCGTATCGATCGAGCTCGTCAGCGGCCACCAAAGTCAGAGCTGCGATGCCCGCCTTGGCGGCACCGTAGTTGCCCTGGCCCGCATTGGGCATGAAAGTACCCGAAGCCGAAGCAGTGTTGATGACCGAAGCGTTGACGGTCTCGCCTGCCTTGCTCTGGTCCTTCCAGTATGCGGCAGCGTGGTGCAGTGTCGCGGCGTGCCCTTTGAGGTGCACGGCAATGACTGCGTCCCACTGGCTCTCGTCCATACCCGCGATGAAGGCGTCACGAAGAATGCCGGCGTTGTTGACCAGGACGTCGAGTCGGCCGAACTCACTGACGGCCTGCTTGACGAGGCCCTCGGCACCGTCCCAGGTGGCGATGTTGTCGGTGTTGGCAACGGCCTTGCCGCCTGCGGCAACGATCTCGTCGACTACCTGCTGCGCGGGGCCGGCATCTGCACCGGAACCGTCGTTTGCGCCGCCGAGGTCGTTGACCACGACGCTCGCACCCTCACGAGCGAAGAGCAGCGCATGCTCACGGCCGATGCCGCGTCCTGCTCCGGTGATGATCGCTACGCGACCGTCGAGACTTCCCATCAGTTCAGATTCCCATCAGTTCAGTTGTCGGACATGAAGACTCATTTGTCGGCGATGACCGCGAGGCCGTCCTTGATCACGAGGTCGCCGACCGCACTGGTTTCGTACGAGTACGACGTGGCTCCGTCTGCCGAACTCGACTTGTAGAACACCGTCTCGATGTCCTGGGTCGGGAGTACGGGTTTCGCGAATCGCACTGCGAGACGACGCAACCGCTCGGTCTCGCCGCCTGCCAGTTCGGTCAGGGCTCCCCACGACGTGAACGCCATCGTGCACAGTCCGTGGTTGATGATTCCGGGGAGCCCGGACATCCTAGCGATCTCCTCGTCAAGGTGGATCGGCATCGGATCGCCGGAAGCCGGTGAGTACCGGAACGTCTGGTCCTCGTCGATATGCTGGTTCACCACCGCTGCGGGTCTACCAGCGCGAAGAGCGTCGTCGAATCGGTGTTCGGGAGCCTTCTCGCCCAGTCCGGGGCCCGCGTCGACCTTGCGGAAGAACGCTGTCATCCATTGCTCGTTGACCAATTCACCCTTGTCGGTTTTGGTTTCGACGTAGATGACGACGGTGGACCCGTTGTCCCGGCCCTCGAATCCGATGGGCTTGGCGCGAGCGACCAGATGGTCGCCAGGGTAGATCGGACGGTGGAACAGGAAGTCCTGCTCACCGTGAACGAGCTTCATCAGCAGTTCGACCGGCGCCACCGACAGCGCAGCGGGTGCCATCGACATGAAGACGGGTACCACCGCGAAGACCGGCGGAGCGATCTCGCCTTTCAGGTGTCGCTCGATGGGGTCGTTGGTGGCAGCGGCATATTCGGCGATGCGCTCGGCTGTCACCTCGAAGTGCTCCGGATCGGTCCATACGTCCAGCCCGGACGTATCGAATTCGACCGCGTTGGTCTTCGGTGTCGTCATCGAGCCGTTACCCGACCAGCTCGGCGAACTTGGCCAGCGAGGCCTCGAGATCAGCCTTGGCGTTCTTGGCAACTGCCTTGCCGATCGGCCCGACGATCATGGTGCCCTTGAAGCTGGCGTCGACGGTTGCCTTCGAGCCCGCACCGTCGGCCTCGACCGAGAGGATGAATTCGACGGTGACGCCGGCCATTCCGGTTCCGGCGATCTTGACCATCTTCGGAACCTCGACCTCTTCGACGGTCCACTCGATCTTGTTGGCCATACCCATCACCGAGACGACCTCGGTGAACTTGGCGCCCAAAGCCACCTCGGTGGGGAGTTCACTCTTCCAGCCCTGGTGAATGGTGAGCCACTCTTCCCAGCGAGACAGATCGGAGAGCGCATCCCAGGTCTTCTCGGGGGATGCGGGCAGTACGGCGGAGACGGAAACGGAAGCCATGATGAAACTCCTAGTGGGTAGCTAGCGGGTTGAGGGTGTGATTCAGCGTGCGTAGGGCTTGTATGCGGTCACGACAACTGCACCGCCGAGTCCGATGTTGTGCTGGAGGGCGACCTTCGCGCCGTCGACCTGACGCTTGTCCGCGGTTCCGCGGAGCTGCCAGGTGAGTTCGGCGCACTGCGCGAGGCCTGTTGCTCCGAGGGGGTGGCCCTTCGAGATGAGGCCGCCGGACGGGTTGACCACCCAGCGTCCGCCGTAGGTGGTGTCGTCGGCGTCGACGAGCTTGCCGCCGTCACCTTCGGCGCACAGTCCAAGTGCCTCGTAGGTCAGCAACTCGTTAGTGGAGAAGCAGTCGTGGAGTTCGATGACGTCGACGTCGTCGGCGGTGATCCCGGCCTGGGCGTATACCTTCTCGGCGGCCTTGCGGGTCATGTCTGCGCCGACGAGGCTGATGGCGCTCTTGTCCTCGAAAGTGCTGTTCATGTCGGTGACCATGGCCTGCCCGACGATCTCGATCGCCTGAGAAGCGAGGCCGTGCTTCTCGACGAATGCTTCGCTGGCGATGATCGCCGCGCCGGATCCGTCCGAGGTAGGCGAGCACTGGAGCTTGGTGAGCGGCCCGTGGATCTGGCGTGCTTCGAGGATCTGCTCGAGGGTGTACTCGTCCTGGAACTGGGCATACGGGTTGTTCAGCGAGTGCTTGTGGTTCTTGACGGCGATCTTCGCGAACTGCTCGGCAGTGGTTCCGAAGCGTTCCATGTGCTCGACGCCGGCCGCGCCGAACATGTACGGAGCGGGCGGCATCGCGAACTCCTGCAGTTCGGCGAGAGCGAGGAGGTGGCGCATGAGTGGCTGTTCACGGTCGTCGTAGGTGGATCCGAGGGACCCGGACTGCATCTTCTCGAAGCCCAGCGCCAGTGCGCAGTCGGCCTGGCCACTCTTGACTGCCTGCGTGGCGAGGTAGAGCGCGGTCGATCCCGTCGAACAGTTGTTGTTCACGTTGACGATGGGGATACCTGTCAGACCGAGCTCGTAGACAGCGCGCTGACCTGCGGTGGACTCGCCGTAGACGTAGCCGACGTATGCCTGCTCGACCTCGGTGTAGTCGATACCCGCGTCTTCGAGCGCCTTGGTACCCGACTCGCGTGCCATGTCGGGGTAGTCCCACTCGCGGGCTCCCGGCTTCTCGAACTTCGTCATGCCGACGCCGACGACAAAAACCCTGTTACTCATTGCCACTCCTGAAGAGAACGGTATCTGTGTGTGACACGCTGTCCCACCAAAGTATGTGAGACATCTTGTCCAGTCAATGGCGGGGTGAGTATCGTTCGATTTATGACAAAAACAGCCGAGTCGGCGCAGCCCGACGGGCGCAGCACTCGCTGGAACGATCACAAGGAGCAGCGCAAAGCGCGAATCCTCGACGCAGCACTCGATGCAGTCAACGAAGGTGGCGCCGACGTCGGCGTCCAGCAGATCGCCGAGCGCGCCGACGTCCCCCGCTCTGTTGTCTACCGGATTTTCAAGGATCGAGCCGACCTCGACGAGCAGCTGCGAGTCCGCATCCTCGAGATGATGATGACCGACCTGGCCCCCACTCTCACGCCGAAGGGCACCGTCGGCGAGGCCATCTCACGGGCCGTCGAGACCTACCTTCAGTGGATTGTGAAATATCCACGACTGCACCACTTTTTAGGCAAGGGCTCGCCGAGTACGCGGGCCACCGGTTCGAAAGTGGTGACCGGAACCAAGACGGCCATCGCCGTCCAATTGGGAAATTTGTTGGGCACGATCCTCACCAGCCGTGGCAAACCGTCGAAGATGGCGGAGCCCTTGGCTTTCGGCGTCATCGGATTGGTCGACGTCAGCGTCAACCGTTGGCTCAGCCAGCCGGGTTCCGATGTGTCCAGTGCGGAATTGGCCGAGTTCCTGGGGCGCTCCATCTGGCAGGTTCTCGACGGCAATCTCCGGAGCATCGGCGTCGACATAACGCTGTCGACTCCGATCGCCGACCTGTGACAGTCACCGAACTACCCTGGACACTCGACGGACGGGGACTTCAACTGGTCCAGGTTCCATCACTCGCCCTGCACGCACTGGGTGAAGACAACGCCACTCTTGCAATGGAACTCGCACCCGACCTCCTGACCCCGTATCTCCTCGGCGAAGAATGCCAGGGCTTGTGGCGCTACCGGAGCAAGCAGATAGCAGAGAATCCCCTCGACAGCGCGTGGATCACCCGCATCGCCGTCGATGCCCGCACCTCGACGCCGGTGGGGTTGGCCGGATTCCATGGTCGTCCCGATGCGCGCGGGATGGTGGAGGTCGGATATCGCATCGACCCGGCGTTCCGGCGCCAGGGCTACGCACGGGCCGCCCTCGAGATACTTCTCGACGTCGCGAGTCGCGAATCCGAAGTACACACCGTTCGAGCGACCATCAGTCCGGACAACATCGCATCACGAAATCTGATCAGCCAGTACAATTTTTGCGAAGTCGGTGAGCAGTGGGACGAAGAAGACGGTCTGGAAACCATCTTCGAAGTCAGATCCTCTCCGGAACCGTGACAGCCGTCAACCCGCTGGTTTTATCGGTCCAGTGAATGGCACGGTCCTCCAGCATCACCGGCGTCCACAACCTGTATGTCTTCACCTGATGGTGATGACGACACAGGCATTGGAGGTTGCTCGCAATGGTCCACCCACCGCGTCTCGGATCGGAAGGATCGAACTCGGTGATGTGGTCGAGTTGGCACCTGTTCGCGGGCACCGAACAACCAGGGAACCGGCAGTGACCGTCGACGGCCCGCACCAATGCGGCCAGAGCCGCTCCCGGAGCATAGGTCAGCGCGCCGGGAGGCGGATCGGGTTGGGTGCCATGCCCATCCGATCTTCGAACGATGTCCGGGGATCGCGCGACCAACCGTTGCATCGCCCGAATCCGATCCCCGCAGCCGTTCGGTTCGCGACTTGGGCGATCACGTCGGGTGACAAGCGGCAGGACAGTCGGAGCATGCTGCCGACGCGGTCGGTTCCCCGCGGCCTGGGCGCGGAAATCAACGAACAAGGCCTGCCAGGTGGAATCAGCGGCGAGCTCGCGAGCAAAATCAGGATCGATCGGCCCGTATCCGTCGATGCTCGCGGGATCTGACATCAATCCGAGGAGCGTCGCCAGATCACACACGATGTGCAACAACGGCTTCCGACGTGATGATGCAGTCGATCGAGCTGCTGTGGATGCTGCCTCGCACGTTTCGCTGCCACACTGACAAGTCAGCCCCTGTTCGCCGTGCAGCAGAGCGACCAGTGCGTCGGCCCTACGGGTCGAGACATTTCGTGGATCGTGGTTGCAGACGCTTCCGGCGGCCTCGTTGATCAGGCCAAGCGCTTCGACGGCCTCGGTCGCGCTGAGTGTTGCCTGCAACTGGGCGAGTCCGTGACGGTCTGCTCGCGTGCGAACATCGCGGTGTTCCAGCATCTTCCGGCGACGTTCGGCGGCAGCATCCGGATCGTAGGCAAAGAGCTGGCGCTCGATGTCGCGCTCCAGTTGCCCGGGCGGAAGACGGTGCGCCGAGGCAAGTACCCGGCGCTCGAGTGCTGCGATCGCCTCGGGGTCGACCCCGGTGAGTCCGTCGACAATCTTGCGCACACGCGCATAGTCCAGCTCGCCGGCAGCGAAGGCGGCCTTTGTGAACGGAAGGAACTCCCGCAGGGCATCACCGATCTCGATGTGGACTTCGGCAGTACGACGCGAGCACGTGAGCATGACCGCGATCTCGTTGCATGCGATCCGCCACGCCTTGTCGACATCACCGGACACGTCGAGTTCGGCGTTGAATCTCGACTCCGACAACATGGATGCACCGAGCACCTTTTGCGCGGCAAGCATGTTCTCGCTCTGCGCCGTCGCAAAGAGCATGTCCGGCAACATGAGTGGGTCGACGACAGGACAGCCGTCATCGACGGATGTCCCCACACCGCTCGTCAATCCCTTATCGAACATACATTCGACAATAGACCTGCCCACCGACAAGAAAGCTAGAGTGCCGGTTTGTATCCCTTACCCTGCATCCACGCCAGCACGTCCAACACCCTGATGACCGGAACGGATTCGTCGAGACCTGCTCGTGCACGTAGATCGAGGAGTCGACTCTGCAACTCGTCTTCCCGCATGGCTACGCGAACGGGTTCCAGGTGGGCCGACTTCGTTCCCAACTCCCGCCCGACGACGTCGTCGTAGATCGGGAAGAGTCGCGGACGCTTGCGCGCGATCAGTTTGGACGCCATGGTTCGCCCGACGCCGTGAATCTCTCGAAGCGCCGTCTCCAACCGCCACACCGGGGATTCCGGAGTGAAGGGATCGGGTTCGTTCGACAGATCGCGATCCGGGCCCACGTCCGCCAGGAGTCGGTTCAGTTCGGCATTGTTCTCCCCGAGCAGGAAGAAGGCTCCTTGCGCCGGAACCTGAACCGACAGAAGAGTCACCGCAACAAGATCTTCCGCGGTGAAGATGTTCGCATCACGATCGCGATTGCCACTGGGATCCCAGGAATCCCACAACGCACCGGTTCGGAGATAACCGGTCTTTCGGAGCGGCCTCGTGAAATATTCCTGCAGCACGTCGACCGCGCCGTCATCGTCCCCGTCTCGCAGCACACGCGGGAGTCGGATGGGCAACTGATCAAGCATGGTCGAGCGACCTTTCCAGTACATATTTGGCGAACCCGGCGTTGTGATACTGCCGAAATGGGCCCTTGCCCTTGGCAACAAGATGCTCCGCGAGCGGACGAACCGTCGTCATGTCGACGGGCAGTTGAGCAAACTGTTCCAACGCATCCGAGTCCTCGAGACTGCAGTCGATCACGGTCCCGTCGCCGTCGGCGGACGCCAACTCGGTGCGTCTGATGGCGACCAGATCGTGCTTGGCGTCGAGTTCTTCGATGCTGCAGCCGGTTCGCGATTCCAGTGCCGAACTGGATACGTAGACGGACATGACGTGCTCGATCGGCTTACCGCCGACCAGATGGCACTCGACGCTCAGAATCTCCATCGGACCGATATTGAGCGTGAACAAGCGATGGCGCTCCGCCGATCGGTTGGTCGACGGCAGGCAACTGATCGTCCACTGTTCGATCTCGACGGCGGCCGGAGCGTCGAACGCGTAGGAGAGAACCTCGGCAATCAGTTCGGCGAGATCTTCGAAGAGAGGGTCGCGCTGCAACCGCTCGAAATTCTCGACAGAAGCGGCGGGACGCACAGGCGCCTTGCTCACGCAGGTCCCCTCTCGTCCGGTGCTTTGCTCTCAGACCTCGCGTCCAAGGTACCCAGCCCTACGTGGGTCTCGCGCGTTCGCCCTCACATACACCCTCGCGTTATGGTTCTCGACACGTACCACCGCCTTACCGATCGCTAACTCGAGGAGCACACGAAGTGGAAATCAAGGGAACCGCAGCACTGGTCACCGGAGCGGCATCAGGCCTCGGCGCCGCAACAGCCAAGCGCCTCGCCGACGCCGGCGCTACCGTCTTCGGCCTGGATCTGCCCGCGTCGATCGAGCGCGCAGGCGACAACGTCCCCGCCGGCGTCACCCTCATCCCCACCGACGTGACCAGCGGCGAAGAGGTCGAAGCAGCGATCAACCAGATCGTCGAGTCGGGCTCCCCGCTGCGCATCGTCGTCAACTGTGCCGGTGTCGGCTGGGCCGGACGCATCCTGTCCAAGAAGGGTCCGCACGACCTCGAGCTGTTCCGCACGGTCATCACCGTCAATCTGCTCGGCACCTTCAACGTCATGCGCCTGGCCGCCGACGCCATCGCCAAGACCGAGGCCGTCGACGAGTCGGGTCAGCGCGGCGTCGTCATCAACACCGCTTCCGTTGCTGCCTTCGAAGGCCAGATCGGCCAGATCGCGTACTCCGCCTCCAAGGGCGGCGTGCACGGCATGACGGTTCCGGCTGCCCGTGACCTTGCGCAGTTCGGCATCCGCGTCAACACGATCGCTCCCGGCATCATCGACACCCCGATGCTCGCAGGCGTCACCGACGAGTACCGCAAGGGCCTCGAGGCCGGCGTTCCGTTCCCGTCGCGCCTGGGCCAGCCGTCCGAGTACGCGCAGCTCGCGCAGATGATCGTCGAGCACGACTACCTCAACGGCGAGACCATCCGCATGGACGGCGCACTGCGCATGGCGCCGCGCTAACCTCCCTGCTGTGCGCCTTTATTAACCGCCCGCGGTTAATAAAGGCGCACAGTTGTCAGAACGAATGAAAATACCCACCGTTAGAGTGGGCAGTTGCGCTGAGGTACTCGGCCACTTCCTTCGCCGGCATCGGTCGGCTGATGTAGTAACCCTGAACCAATTCGCAACCGGCGGTAAGCAAGAGCCTCAGCTGGTCGGCCGTCTCCACGCCTTCCGCCAATGACTGCATACCGAGCGCCTTCGCCACCTCGACCACCGAAGTGACAACTGCCGAATCACCCTCGCTCAGTTCGGTGATGAACGACCGGTCGATCTTGAGGATGTCCAACGGCAGTTTCTTCAAACTCTCGAAAGACGAATAGCCGGTTCCGAAGTCGTCCAGGGCAATCGCAATTCCGGTGGCACGCAGGCGATCCAACTCGGCGACGGCAAGCTCCTCCACTGCTCCCGTCTCTGTGATTTCCAGCTGAAGCCGTTTGCCGGACAGACCGCTTGCCTCCAGCGCATCGTTCACGGCCGATCCGAACCCGGACGACATCAGTTGCACCGGAGAGACGTTCACCGTCACGTAAGTGTCGTCGGGCCACGTCGCGGCTTCGGCGCACGCCATGTTCAGTACCTGAAGCCCCAGAGGGACTATCAGGCCGGTCTCCTCCGCGACATCGATGAAAATGTGCGGTGCAAGCACGCCCCGCACCGGGTGATTCCAGCGAAGCAGTGCCTCGAAACCCTCGACGCGGCCGGTGTCCGCACGAACCTGCGGTTGGTAGTACAGCTCGAACTGCCGAGACTCGATCGCAAGCCCAAGTTCTTGCAGGGCCGATGCTCGCTCCCTGGCCCGCGCCCGCAGCACCGGTGAGTATCTTCCTACCCGGTTCTTGCCGGCGGATTTTGCCGCATACAGCGCCAGGTCGGCGGACATGACAAGCGTGTCCGCGTCTTCGGAATCTGCGGGTGCGCCGGCATAGCCGATCGATGCACGAACCTCGATGCGATTCCCCCGCACGTAAAACGGCTCGCGCAATGTATCCAGATAGCGAGCGAACACCTCTCCGCCGTCCCCTGTTCCCCGCAAGACGACGCCGAATTCGTCACCACCGATTCGCGCACACATGGCGCCGTCGACCACCCGATTGAGCCGTGCAGCAACGGAAATCAACAATTTGTCACCGACAGGGTGCCCTAACGTGTCGTTCACCGACTTGAAATTGTCCAGGTCGAGGATTCCGACAAGGACTTCCTCGCCGGTTCGGACGGTGCCGAGCGCGTCGGACAGCTCCGAGCCGAACGTCCGGCGATTCGGGAGCCCGGTCAGTCCGTCGGTTGCAGCAAGCCACAGAATTCGCCGCTCGTAGTTGTACTTCTCGGTGATGTCCGAGCCCACGCCTCGCCAACCCACGAACTCCGTGGCCTCGGATAGCCTGGGATGACCCGACAGAGACCACCATCGGTCGACGCCGTCGACACGAACGGGAATGACGACCTCTCGAAACGGCATGAGGCGGTCGAGGTGATCTCCGATGACCTGGACCGCGGCTCGGCCACTCTTCGTCGAACCCACGTCGAGCCGATCCAACAATCCGCGCAGCGACAGGGTTCGCAAGTCGGAGACGGGAACTCCCGAGATCTGCGACAGCCGAGCGGAGGTGTGCGACAACGTCCCGGTGGTGTCGACTTCCCACAGCCAGTCGCGTGACCCACCCTCGAAATCGTCGAGAAGCAAACTGACCGTCTGGCGCTCGGCAGCAGCCTCGAACTCGGCAAGACAACGACTTCGGAACGACGCCCAGAGGTACACGACGCCGATAATCAGTGTCACCGAGTACACGACCAACTGGAACGAGAGGACAGCGTATTCCGTGGTTCTCTTGGGCAGGATAACGACGAGCAATCCGATGCTGTGCACCAGAATCCACGCTACCGCTATCGACCGAACCGTCGACAATGCTACGGCGCCGGCGCCCATGACTCCGGCGAATGTCGCTAGAAGCACAAGCTTTCGCGAGTTGTCCGTCACGGGAAGCATCGCGGCGGCGAGAACGACAAGCAGAAGCCCGAGCAGGATCACCTCGAGCATGAGCGCCCAGTAGTCGTACTTCGTCGTATGTTTGGGCGTGTACCGGCCCTTCAGGACGACTCGCGGTATCCAGACGCGCACCGAATTGAGGACGACCAAGAAGGCCGCAGAACCCCAGATCACCCGAAACTCGTTGTGACCGGGGGGTACGACATACACAAGCAAAGCGCACACGCTGAGTACATTGACCATGTTGGCCAGTGGCGCGACCGTCGTCACCTGCAGTATCTGGCGTGCGAAGAGGTCGCGCCGCTCGACGTCAGACAGTTCGGCGTCGCTCGCACTCGAAGTCAGCCTGCTCAGCATGCAACACCCTCCATCGTGGAGCCGACCAGATGAAGGTAGCGCGGATGCGGGTTCCGGACACACGATGACGAGAAACTACGAGTTGAAACATACTGTTAAATAGGATGTTTCAGACAATCGCGACAGAACGGATCAGCGCTACAACTCGGAAGCCAGCGGAATTTCCTTCTCCGCGCGGTCCGTCATCCACTCACGGAGGACCTTGGTGGCAATGACGTCGTCCTCGTTGTACTGCAGGATGCGTGTCCGCTGCGTCTCGTCCGGCTCACCGTCGTAGCCGACCGCCTCGCGGTACCACGCCATCGACGCTTCACCCCCGGCCTCGGCGTCACGCCAGTTGAATCCGGCAACGGGGGCAATCTTCTTGAGTCCCTTGCCGTTCGGGCAGATGAACTGATCACTCACCGCTTGATAGATGTCGACCCACTGCGGACTGTCGATGAACTCGCGGATCTCGTCCTTACTCGGAATCCCGGGTTCACCGGCAAACCTGCGCGCCGAGTCCAACAACCATTTGTCCTCGGCCGAACGCGAATAGCAGTACGCGGCAAAGGTTTTACCCGAAGCGGCGGCTGCGGCACGCTCCGCCATCAGCCAGCCCCAGAACTCTGCGAACGACCGCGCCTCGTCACGTGTCGGCAACGGGTCCCACGTCGCAAATCCTCGATACATCGAGAAGCCACCGACATTGAGCAACGTCCCCCACAGGTAGGCGCCGTGCTCCTGATAGCTCTCCATGTCGACGTCGATCTCGATGTCCGCCCGAGTCACCGAGATTTTCTCGAACCGCCGCACCAACGGAGCATCCACCAACCACGCCTTGGCGATCACTACTGCGTCGTCGAAATTTCCGTGCGGCCAATCCTCTAGCGGCTCACCGTCCCAGGCGGCCAGCTGATCGATCGTGTTGCAGCCCACGTCGCGCAGAAGCTCGGCCCGCGATCCGACAGCCACCAGGCTGACGTCGCGGTTGCGGACCAACTCCTGCTTGCATTCGGTCCACCACGGACACGACTTGCACTCGCTCACCTGTGACGGAGACGTCAGCACCTCACCGCGGGCCACAGCGATACGGTCGGCGAAACGCTCGTCGTAATCGTCGAGAACGGCACTGAGGTCGTGAACGAGGATGCAGTCTCCGTTGTATCCGATCGCCCCGGCCGTGAGCGACGGGCTCGCCAGCCCACGACGCTCGAGCATCCGATAGACCTGCGCGACGCGCATCTGATCGCGGACCTGACTGCGGACCTTGCGTTTGGGATCGACCACGGGCTCCCATTCGAAGAGCCCCGAGGTGATCGCGCCCTGACCCGGATCGGTCACCTTGTGATTGACGACAATGACGGGGATGTACCCACCACCCTCGTCGTCACGGATGAGCATTTCGCAGCGGCCCTTGCGTCCGGTGTCGCGCTCGACCGGCAAGACCGCGCCCCAGATCCGGTCCGCGCCGGCCTCACAGGCAGCCAAGGTGTCGCGAGCCTGAGCCGACGCCGATTGATCAGGGTTGATCTTCACCCAACGCTCGGGAGCAGCGCCGATCACGAGTTCGGCGATCTCCGCGCGCTTCGCGATCGCGGCATCCTGGCGCTGCTTGATGCCGGTGTCGACGGGTTCCGAAGCCGATTTCCCGGGAAACAACCCGTCCAGACGCACCCGATGACGGCATCGGGTCAACGCCCCCGAATCGATGATCGGGAGCTGGGGCGCGGGGTTGTTAACGGAACACACGATGACGAAGATTATGTGCTCCCCTAGGCTGAAGCCGAAGCGCAGGTACCTGGCAACACACAAACACCTGGAAACGGGGTCCTTTTCGATGGGGTTGTTCAAGAAGCGAAAGTCTCGTGCCACCCGCAAGGCGGAGGCAAAGGCTCTCAAGCACAAGGCTGAGGTCGAGGCGAAGCTCAACGCCAAGAGCCAGCGTAAGCGCGACAAGGTCGAGACCAAGTCGCTCAAGAAGCTGGAGAAAGCCGAGATCGAGTCACAGCACAAGATCGAAAAGGCGCAGATCGCGACCCTGAAGGCGCAGGAGAAGGCCGCTGCGAATCAGGGCCTGACCGTCGCCAAGGTGCGTAAGTACCTGGGAGTGGCACGTCTGCTTGCCCCCGTTCTCCTGCCGATCGCTTACCGCGCAGCCACGGCGGTGCGCGCCCAGCTCGACACCACGCGTGCACAGAAGATGGGCATCGCCGTCGACCAGCTCGGTGACTACACCGGTCACGGCGCGAAGTTGAGCGCTCGTATCGCCGGCGCCGAGAGCTCGGTCACCGAGATCCTCAGCCGCAAGCCCGACGACGCGGAGACGCAGCGTTTCGCCGCCGCCATCCGTGAGCGCCTCGGCGACCTCAGCACGGCAGTTCGCGCTGCCGAGCAGATGCCGCAGGCTCGCCGTAAAGCAGCTCACCAGGCGATTTCTTCCGAACTCGACGGCGTCGAAGCAGATCTGCTCGCACGTCTCGGCGTGCGCTAGACCTGAGAACTCCAGTGAGAGCAGCCGAGCAGACCGCGACCCTCCGGGGGACAGCTGTCGGTTCCGCTTCGGCTGCTCTCGCTGTCGCCGCGCACGGGATCGGCGGAGGCGAGCTGCCACAGTCGTCGTCGCTGACCCTGTTGCTCGCCGTCTGCGCAACCGTCGGCGCCGTGACGGCCACCCTTCCCGCCCTCTCACGGGGGCCCGCTGCCTTGATCGTTGCTCTGGGTCTGGGTCAGTTGGCCGCGCACACCACCATGACGCTCTCCGAGCACGCTCATTCGCCCGCTCCGGGATTGGTGATGCTCGGTGCTCACGCCAGTGCCACCGTCGCTTGTGCGGTGGCGGTCCTGGCCGCCGAGCGCCTCTACCGAGTTGTCACCCACGCTCTCCACGTCGTCCTGGCGTCTCTGGCTCCCGCCGCTGTCACTTCCCGCGGCCACACCGTCTCGACCGGAATCCATCACGGACCTGTCGACGCTCTACTTCGCGCCAGCATCTCGCGGCGCGGTCCTCCTGCCCTGGTCTGAAGATTCGTAGAATGCCCCCCTTCACCAGACCAAGAGGACACTTCCCGACATGAAGAACACCCTGATTTCGCGCGCGGTTGTCACGACCGTCGCTACCGGCAGCGCCGTGCTGCTGGCCGCCGGAATTGCTTCAGCACACGTCAGCGTCGTCGCACCAGGAGCTGCGCAGGGCGGATACTCCGTTCTCACGTTCCGCGTGCCCACCGAATCCGACACCGCTTCGACCACCAAACTGACGGTGGCGCTCCCCGACCTCAAGTCGGCACGCACCGAACCGATGCCCGGCTGGACCGCCGTCGTGGAGAAGGACCCCACCTCGTTGGTCGCCAAGTCCGTGACGTGGACCGCCGACCCCGGCGTCGGAATCGCCCCCGGCCAGTTCCAGCAGTTCGTCCTTTCTGCCGGCCCGCTGCCGGAGCAGGACGAGGTCGAGTTCAAGGCCGTCCAGACGTACAGCGACGGCAACGTCGTCAACTGGGATCAGGAAGAGCTTGCCGACGGCAGCGAGCCGGACAAGCCCGCCCCGACGCTGACTCTCGCCGCGTCCACCGGCGATGCCCACGGAGCCCCCTCTGCCGATAACACTGCCGAGACGTCCGCCGCATCCGAAGCCTCTGACTCTTCGTCGGACAACACCGCCCGCTGGCTCGGCGGCGTCGGCCTGGTGCTCGGCGCGTTGGGCGCTGCACTCGGCCTCGGCGCACTGGTCAGGAGCAAGCGCTGATGAGTACCCGGATCAAGGTCATCACCGTCGGCATGCTCGCGATGCTGGCCACGATGCTCGGAATGGGCACGGCCAGTGCACACTCCGCGGTGGTCGGCTCCAACCCGGAAAACGGTGCGTCCATTCAAGTTGCGCCTGACACGGTTTCGGTCACGTTCAACGAGGCTCTGCAGGCACAGTTCGCGGCGCTGACCGTCACCGGCCCGGACGGCAACCTCTGGACCAAGAGCGATCCGTCCGTCGAAGGACCCACTGTCAGTGCAGACCTCGGCGATCTCGGGCCGACCGGCGTCTACACCATCGCGTACCGCGTCACCTCCGCTGACGGTCACCCCGTCAACGGAACCCTGACGTTCACCCTCACCGAGGCGGGGTCGGGCACTCCCGGCGCTGCCGCCGCGTCGAGTACGGGTGAGTCGGAGTCCGGCAGCATGCCGGTGTGGATCTTCATCGTCGCCGGCGTCGTCGTGTTCGGCGGTGCGCTGTTCTTCGTGCTCCGTAAGCCGAAGTCGAGCTGATCGCGTGACGGGTACGGCAAACAGGTGGTGGTTGCTGTTTGCCGTACCCACAGCTCTGCTGGGAGTCCTGATCGCCTGGGGCCTCGCCAGCCCGTCGGGACCCGAATCGTCGAGCACGGTCCGCGTTCTCGCGATCGGATGTGGTTCGTTGACGCTCGGCATCGCGACGCTCGCCTGGATGGGCCGCAGTGAACGCCGCCCGGCAACAACCCCCGCCGTCATGTGGACTCAGCTCACCGCGGTGGCAGCAGTGTGGCTCGTCGCCGAGATCACGCTCCTCGTGCTCAATGCCGCAGCGGCCGACGGCGCCCCGGTCACCTCGCTGACCATCGGGCACTTCGGCGCATTCGTCTCCGAGGTCAACGTCGGCCGCGTCGGCGTCGCGATCATCGCGTGCGCGTTTGCCGTCGTCTGTTACGGCATCTACGGATTCACCAATCCCGAGACGGTGCCCGTCGCACCGGCATTGGTCGTCTCCGCGTTGGCGCTCGCTGCCCGCCCGATCACCGGGCACATGGCGCAGCAGAGCTTCGGATCGATCCTCGACGCCGTTCACGTCCTCGCTGCGGCCTTGTGGTTCGGCGTGCTCGCCGCACTCGCGCTTGCCGTACCGTCGCGCGGTGCCTGGGCGATCTGGTTGCCCAAGTACTCCGCTCTCGCCTGGCGATGCGTCCTCGCGCTGGTCGTCACCGGTATCGTCAACGCCGTCGTGCGACTCGACTCACTCTCCGCCTTCTACGACACCGCATACGGCCGGGTGATCCTCGCCAAGATCGTGGCGATCGGACTGCTCGTCGCCCTGGGATGGTGGTGGCGCCGGACATGGGTGGTCGCGAGCGCTGCACACCGCATGAGTTCGGACGGATCCCTGCGTCGCGCCATCGGTGAAGTTGTCTTCATGGCCATCGCATTCGGGCTTGCCGCGGCCCTTGCGACAACTGCGTAAGACGTGCCTCAGCGCGACATTTCGTGACCCGCACATTTAACGTTTCACGTCGAGATTTAACCTCTACGTGAGTTTATTTTCCCAGCTTGCGGCGGTTTCCGGCCCCCCTTAGCGTTGCTCGCATGACGGAGGCCCAACGCTCGTTTCTCGTCTGCGCTTCGCAGCGCAGCGGCAGTACTTTGCTGGTCGAATCCCTGCGAGCAACCGGGGTCGCGGGTGAGCCGGAAGAGTTCTTCCAGTACCTCCCCGAGACCTCGCGATCGCCGCAACCGAGGCAGTGGTTCGAAGACGTCACGGACGAGTCCGTCCTGGGTCTGCTAGCCCCGTTCCACCCGGGCACGCCGGACACTCGCACCTCCGAACAGTGGCGCACACAACTTCTCGAACTCGGCCGAACCCCCAACGGAGTCTGGGGCGGCAAGCTGATGTGGAACCAGACGCCGCTCCTACTCGATCGCGCGGCCGGATTGCCCTGGCGCAGTGGGACGGACCTACGTTCCGCACTCCACGACACCCTCGATCACGACCTGCAATTCATCCACGTCTATCGAGAAGATGTCGTCGCTCAAGCTGTGTCGATGTGGCGCGCCGTGCAGACACAGGTTTGGCGCGACGACGCGACTCCACCGAATCTCTCGGACGGTGCGCAGTACAACGCAGTCGGAATCGCGCACCTGGTGACGATTCTCGGTGAGCAGGAACGCCAATGGAAGCGCTGGTTCGAGGAAGAGGACATCTCTCCCATCGAAGTCGGGTTCCGCGATCTCACCGAAGACCCGCAGTCCGTGGTCGCAAAAACCCTTATCTCCCTCGGCCTCGACGGACAACTGGCCCCGCCACCGCCGCTGCGTCGTCAGAGCGACGGACGATCCCGCGAATGGGTGCAGCGTTATCGCATCGACGCCGAACAGAACGGATATCCCGTCACATGAGCACCGTCACCGATGTCGTCGACGAACTCCGAGTTCTCGAATCCGAAGCGGTTCACATCATTCGAGAGGTGGTGGCAGAACTCGAGAGACCGGTACTGCTCTTCTCGGCCGGCAAGGACTCGATAGTCCTGCTTCGGCTGGCCGAGAAGGCGTTTCGGCCCTCCCCACTCCCTTTCCCGGTCCTGCACGTCGACACCGGTCACAATTTCGAGGAGGTCATCGAATTTCGCGACCGTCGAATCAAGGAGGGCTGGCACACACTTCTGGTTGCTTCCGTTCAGGATTCGATCGACCAGGGCAGAGTGCAGGAGTCGACCGAGACCGGCGGATCGCGAAACCGCCTGCAGACCAGAACCCTGCTCGACGCTCTCGAAGCTGGAAGGTTCGACGCCGCGTTCGGTGGCGCCCGCCGGGACGAGGAACGTGCGCGCGCCAAGGAAAGAGTCCTCAGCTTCCGTGACGAGTTCGGCCAGTGGGACCCGCGAGCGCAACGGGCCGAACCGTGGTCGCTCTACAACGGTCGGATCAGACGCGGCGAGTCCGTTCGTGTCTTCCCGCTGAGCAACTGGACCGAGCTCGACATCTGGCGCTACATAGCCCAGGAGGAACTGGAACTGCCGTCCATCTATTTCGCGCACCAGCGGAGGGTATTCGAGCGCGACGGAATGCTCCTCGCTGCTTCCGAATTCAGCACCGACGCCGAGAACGCCGCGGCAACGACCGAGTGGGTGCGATATCGAACCGTCGGCGATCTGACCATCACCGGCGCCGTTCGATCGCACGCCACCACTATCGACGACGTCGTCACCGAAATCTCGGCCGCGACGGTTTCCGAACGAGGCGAGACTCGCGCAGACGACCGAACGTCGGTCGCCGCGATGGAAGACCGAAAGCGTGAGGGCTACTTCTGATGACGACCACCATCACTCGCCAACTCCTGCGACTGGCCACGGCGGGTAGCGTCGACGACGGCAAGAGCACGCTGATCGGCCGACTGTTGCATGACACCGACAGTCTGCCAACCGATCACCTCGATTCCGTGACCGACGAGCACGGTGTCGCCGACCTGGCTGCACTCTCCGACGGACTACGTGCCGAGCGTGAACAGGGCATCACGATCGACGTCGCGTACCGATTCTTCTCCACTCCGACCAGAAGTTACGTACTCGCCGACACCCCGGGGCACGAACGCTACACGCGCAACATGTTCACCGGAGCATCCAATGCTCACGTAGCGGTCCTGCTGGTCGACGCGAGGACCGGCGTGCTGCGTCAGACCCGTCGGCACGCCAGAATCGCCGCACTGCTCGGTGTTCCGAACCTTGTAGCCGTGGTGAACAAGATCGATCTGGTGGACTTCGACGAAGCGAGATTCGCTCAGGTGCAGGAAGAATTGCGGGCCTTGGCACGGCAAGTCGGACGCGAGGACGTACTCGCCATACCGGTCTCCGCGAAAGCCGGCGACAATGTCGTGACGCGGTCCGAGAACACCGCGTGGTACGAGGGGCCGACGCTCCTCGAGTACCTCGAAGGCGTCGAACTCCATGCGCCCGCGACGCACATCGAGGAGCTTCGGCTTCCCGTGCAATGGGTTTCGCGCCCCGATCCGCAGAATCGTCGCCGGTACACCGGCCGGATCTCGGCAGGCACACTGAGCGTCGGAGACGAGGTAGTGGTCCTGCCGTCCGGATCGAAGAGCACCGTGATCAGTCTGGACACTCTCGACGACAACCGCAGTACTGCCGTTGCACCACTGTCGGTTTCGGTGGAACTGGCCGACGACATCGACGTCGGACGTGGCGACGTTCTGGTCAGCGGCGGTGCGCAGGCTCATTTGCCGGTTCTGGCCCGAGAACTCGAAGCCACGATCTGCTGGTTGTCCAACACACCGTTGCGCGCGGGCGATCGGATAGCGCTCAAACACACGTCCCGGACCGTGCGAGCGACCGTCCAAGAACTGCACACCCGTCTCGATCCTGAAACGCTCGACGAGCAGGACAGCCCTGTCGAACTGGGACTCAACGATATCGGAACGGTCACGCTCCGAACCAGTTCCGTGGTGGTCGCCGACACCTACGACCACAATCGGGACTCTGGCGCCTTCATCCTGATCGACGAGCAGAGCAACGACACCGTCGGCGCAGGCACCATTCTCGAACCACGCGTCGTCGTTCCCGGCGAGCAGACCCGCAACGACATCAAGTGGCATCCGTCCTCACTCGAACGTCAACGGCGGTGGGCGTCTACCACCCAGAAGGGCGCGACGATCTGGCTGACCGGCCTGCCTGCCTCCGGAAAATCCACCGTCGCAGTCGCTGTCGAACGTGCGCTCGTCGACGCGGGACGCACCGCGTATCTCCTGGACGGTGACAACGTCCGCCACGGTATCTCCGACGATCTCGGGTTCTCGCCGGGAGACCGAGCCGAGAACATCCGACGCGTCGGGCATCTCACTCGACTGTTCGCCGACGCCGGCGTGGTGGCGATCGCGTCGATGGTTTCGCCGCTGCGTTCGGATCGAGCGATTGCGCGCGCTCTCAACGAAGCTGCCGGGCTCACTTTCCTCGAAGTTGCCGTCACCACTCCCGTCGAAGAATGCGAACGTCGAGATCCCAAGGGCCTGTACGCACGTGCGCGGGCGGGTGAACTGAAGGGGCTCACCGGAATCGACGCGCCTTACGAGACGCCGGAGGACCCGGACCTGGCATTCGACACAACCGGCGCTGACATCAACGAACTGGTCGAGCGGGTCATCGCATTGTTGGAGGAGCGCGAGACCGCAAGGCCCTAGGGGTTTTCGGTGTCCGACTCGAGGTAACCGCGGTCCGCACTGTAGGCGGACCGCACGTTGGGTCGGACACCGATCTTCTCGAGGTACGCCGCCATGCGGTGCACCGCCATCGCGCTTCCCAATGCCTCGTCCGGGAGACGATCATCGGTTTCGGCGCGCCACGTGTGAAGCTGCGAGGACAATTCCGCCTGAATTGCCGAGACTTCCGGTCGATCGATCAGATTGATCTTCTCGTCCGGGTCGGCACGGAGGTCGTACAGCTCCCGGGGTGCGCGTACCGCAAGATGCTCGGTGCCGAGCGCCTTTCCGGAAAGACTGTCCTCGATGTCGAGCGGTAGATCCAGAGCGGGGCGGACGGCGTAGTTCTCGATGTAGCTGTAGTCCTTGGTGCGCACCGCACGAATGGGATCGAAGCTGTCGTGAAAGGTCTTCTCCGTGAACAAGGAGGTACGAACGGGCTCGGACGGTTCGGTTCCGCGGTCGACGAGGGCATCGGCGTGCGAGCGCCCTTCCACCTCGGTGGGGACGTCGATTCCAAGCAGATCGAGAATGGTCGGAACAAGGTCCACACCGCTGAACAGTGTCTCGTATTCCTTTCCGCCACTGCGATACCGCGCGGGAGGCCGAGCGATCAAGGCAATACCGGTACCCGGGGCGTAGAGCGTCGACTTGGCACGCGGGAACGCCGCGCCGTGATCAGTGAGGAAGAAGACCCAGGTGTTCTCGTCGAGCCCCTCTTCCTCGAGGGTCGCGAGCAGTTCCCCCACCGCGGCGTCGGCCACCTCTACGCTGCCGTGGAATTCGGCCAGATCCTCGCGCACCTGTGGCACGTCCGGAAGGTATCCGGGGACCTCCAGGGCTGCGGTGTCCGCCGGGGTATAGCGATCGGCGGGGTACGGGCGATGCGTTTCGAAGAATCCCGTGGTGAGCAGGAACGGCTCGGGCGGGAAGCGTCGTAGCCAGTTCTGGGCACGCGGAACCACGTAGTCGCAGAACGAGTTGGTGACGTCGTACTCGTGGTAGCCCAGTCGCTTCGGATACGCAGTCTCGTGCTGCATGCCGAAGAGCGAGGTGTACCAACCGTTGTCGGAGAGGATCTGCGGGAGCGTCTGCACCTCAGCGTGGTACTCCCAGCCGTGGTGCGCCAACCCGATCAGACCGTTGTTGTGCGGATACCTGCCCGAGAAGAGCGATCCGCGCGAAGGCGAGCACAGCGGCGCCGTCGCGTGTGCGTCGGTGAACCGGATGCCTTCTGCCGCCAGCCGGTCGAGATGGGGGCTGTTGACCCCGGCGACACCGTAACTCGCGAGGTGCCGCCCCAGGTCGTGCCAATGAATGATCAGGACGTTATCTCGCGCAGCCGACACGTGGGCAAGGCTAGTTGCCCCGCCCACGTGCGGCAACAGCTCGAATCAGCAGGATCTCAACTGTTTCTGCAGAGTTGTCTGATCCATCCGCGGGTATCGGCCGGATCGATGACGTCGTCCAGTTCGAACGTGGTCGCCGCCATCAGCGCCTTGCCCTGTGCGTAGGCCAGTTCCACGAACTGACCGAACAGCGTTTCCCGAGCCACCGGATCTTCGACGGACTCGAGTTCCTTGCGGAAACCGAGACGCACAGCACCTTCCAGACCCATCGGCCCGATCTCGCCCGTCGGCCACGCGACCGTGAACTCGGGGGCGTGGAAGGAACCACCGGCCATTGCCATGGCGCCCAACCCGTAACCCTTGCGCAGGATGATCGTTCCGAACGGCACGGTGAGGCGAGCACCGGCAACGAAGAACCTGCCGAACCTTCGAACCGTCGCCTCCTCCTCCGAATCCGGGCCCACCATGAATCCCGGTGTGTCGCACAGCGTCACCAGAGGGATGCGGTGCGCTTCGAGCAGTTCCAGGAAATCCGAAGCCTTGTCCGAGGCTTCCGCGTCGATCGCGCCGCCGAGATGCTCGCTGCTGTTCGCCAGCACACCGTACGGAACTCCTTCGACACGAACGAGTGCGGTTACTACACCGCGTCCGTAGTCTCGACGCAGTTCCAGGACGCTGTCGACGTCCGCGATTGCGTCGATCGCTCCACGAACGTCGTACGAGCGCAGGCGATTCTCCGGCACCACATGCCGCGAGAGCCGCGGATCCGGAGCGGTCCACTCTCCGCTCGCACCCTGGAAGTAGCCGAGGTACTGCTTGGCCAGCGCCACCGCATGAGCGTCGTCGTCAGCGACCAGGTGTACGACGCCGTTGCGGCGCTGCACGTCGATGGGGCCGATGTCCTCGGGGCGAAAGTTTCCGAGCCCGCCGCCCTCGACCATGGCAGGACCACCCATCCCGATGTTGGCGTCCGGTGTCGCGATCAGGACGTCGCACGCGCCGGCCAGGGCCGCGTTGCCTGCGAAACAGCGCCCGGACACGACGGCGACCATGGGCACCCGCCCGCTCAGCGCCGCCATGGCGCGGAAGGTTCCCAGCTCGAGGCCCGCCCCGGCGCCGGCGTCGGTGTCACCGGGGCGACCGCCGCCACCTTCCGCGAACAGCACCACCGGAACTCGCTTGCGATCGGCGATCTCGAGCAGGCGGTCGGTCTTGGCGTGATTGCGCATGCCCTGGGTACCGGCGAGCACCGAGTAGTCGTACGAGATCACGACGCTCTCGCCGCCGCTGATGGTCGCCACTCCGCCGATCAACCCGTCGGCAGGAGTGTTGGCGATCAGGTCTTCCTCGCTTCGCCGACTCCGCTGCGCCGCCAGCGCGAGAGCGCCGTACTCGACCAGGCTGTCGTCGTCGACCAGGTCGTAGACGTTCTCGCGAGCAGTCCGGCGTCCCAGCTTGTGACGCTTCGCCACGGCTGCGGGCCGGGCCGGGTCCAGGGTCACCTCGTGGCGAGCGATGATCTCCGCGAGATCGGGACGCACGTCGTCGAGGTCCACCTCGTCGACCTCGGCGAGCTTCGATCCCGCGCTTGCACTACGGACGACGAGCAACGGTTCGCCCGCACCCACCGACCTCCCCGGTGACGACAGGACCCGGACCACTTCGAGATCACCGGGCGCCGAGAGAACATGCTGCATCTTCATCGCCTCGAGGACGGCAACCTGGCCACCCGCATGGACGCCGTCACCGACTGCCGCGAGTTCGACGACGATGCCCGCCATCTGTGCACGGACCACATCCTCGTCCGGTGCCACGTCCACAGACGAGGAGGGCGTTTGTGGGCCAACGTCGGGGACGAGGTCCGCCAATCGAGAACCCAACCAGTCGACGTCGACCAGGCCGTCGCGGAAGTCCTTGTCCGACAGTATTGCCTGCAGGAACTCGATGTTGGTCGCTACGCCGCCGATGGCGAACTCACTCAAAGCGGCAATCGACTTGCGCACCGCGGCAGGGAAATCCGATCGACGCGTGTGGGTGATCACCTTTGCCAAGAGCGAATCGTAACGCGCACTCGGCGAGAGTCCGACCGTACCGAAGGTGTCCACTCGCACGCCGGGCCCGCCCGGAGGAGTGAAGTTGTCGAGCGTGCCCGACGAGGGCAACGCATTGCCGTCCGGCGTCATGGTTTCCATGTTGACGCGGGTCTGGATCGCGATTCCCGAAGCGTTTGCCACGGATCCGACTGTCTCCGAGCCCTTCTCGACAGCGATGATCCCTGTTGGCAAGTCCAAGTTCTCGAACGGAACTCCGTCCGCGATCGCGAGCTGCACGGAGACGAGGTCGACTCCGGTGACCTCCTCGGTCACCGTGTGCTCCACCTGAATTCGGGGATTGACCTCGAGGAAGACGAAGCCGCGTTCCTCGACGAGGAACTCGACCGTCGCGATGCCGCGGTAGCCGACCTCGGCGCACAGCCTCGCCGCCGCAGCGTGAAGACGATCGCGCAGGGCCCCCGACAGCCCCTGCGCGGGCGCAACCTCGATCAACTTCTGATGGCGACGTTGGACGCTGCAATCGCGGTCACCCAGAGCGAGCGCGTGGGTTCCACCTTGCCCCGGTGCCGCCACGATCTGCACTTCGATGTGCCGAGCGTGCTCACTGAGTACCTCGGCGAACAGTGCCGAACTGCCGAATCCCGACTGGGCTTCGGCCGCACACACACGGTACGCGTCGTCGAGTGCTTTCGGGTCACGCACCGCGCGCATGCCGCGGCCACCGCCGCCGCTGAGCGCCTTGATCATGATCCCGCGGGAATTGCGCTCGAAGAATTCACGCACCTCGTCGAGGTCGGCGTTCGCCGATGTCGACGGCAGGACCGGCACTCCTGAGTCGACAGCCGCGGTGCGGGCACTGGCCTTGTCGCCGAAAGTCCGGAGAACCTGGGCGTCCGGGCCGACGAAGACGATGCCCGCCTCGGTACACGCCTGCGCGAATTCGGCGTTCTCACTGAGGAACCCGTAACCTGGGTGCACGTGCGTGGCGCCTGTTTCGGCCGCGATCTTCAGCAAAGCCCCCTGATCGAGATACGCGGATGCGCCCGACGCTCCGAGCGGCACCGACTCCGTGGCCGCCGCGACGTGCGGACTGGACGCGTCGTCCTCGGCGTACACCGACACCGTCTCGATCCCGAGTTCACGGGCAGTTCGAATGATCCGCAGCGCAATTTCGCCGCGGTTCGCAATCAGCAGTCTCACTTGTCCCCCTGAGTGCGCTCGAACAGATCGCCCTTGCGCACCTTTCCTGTCGCTGTCATCGGAAGCGCCTCGAGCACTTCCACTTCGGGCACCTTGTACGTGGCCATGTTCTCCTTCGCCCACGAGACGATCTCGTCGGCCACAGTGTCGGAACCCTCGACCAGTTGGACAAACGCAAAAGCCACCTGCCCCTTGTCCGGGTCCGGTTTCGGCACCACCGCAGCCTTTTCGATCGCCGGGTGCAGCATGAGCAGCGCTTCCACCTCGGAGGGAAAGACACTCATGCCGTTGGTCTTGATCATTTCCTTGTTCCGCGCCAAATAGTGCAAACCGCCACGCTCACTGAACTTTCCGACGTCACCGGTCTGCAGCCAGCCGTCACGGATGGCGTCGGCGGTGGCCCCCTCGTTGCGGTAGTACGCGGAAAGGATGGATGGGCTGCGCACGATGATCTGCCCGTGCTCGCCGACGGGAACCGGCCTGCCGTCGTGATCGACGATCAGAACGTCGGTGCCGGGCACCGGAATTCCGCAGAACACCGGCTCGCTTTTCAGGTCGTAGTCGCCGTCCTGGAAGCCGAGGGTGATCGTGTCCGCGGTGTGGGTTTCGGTCATGCCGTAGCTCGCTTCGCGCAGAACGCCGCCGGTAGCCTCGCGCCACCGCTGGCGCGTGGCCGGATCGAGTTTGAGAACGAACGAAACTGCCATGACGTTCTGGAGTGTCGAGAGATTTCGCTCCGCGAATCCTGGCGTGTCCATCAGTTCGACGTAATTGTCGACAGTTCCGACCAGCGAGGTCACGCCGTAAGCCTCGACAGCGTCGAGCGTGGTCTCCGCATCCCAACGATTCAGCAGGACCACGGTTCCGCCGTTGACGAGCGGAACCAGGATGCCGAAGTCCTCACCTGCGATCCAGAAGATCGGCAGAAACACCAGGGACACCGGCGGATTGGCACCCACCTGGTCACCGCCCGCAAGCGTCGCGGTGGCCGCGGTGTAAACCATGTGGCGCTGAGTGTGCTCACAGCCCTTGGGCATTCCCGTCGTTCCGCCCGTGTAGTTCAGGGCGGCGAGGGAATCGAGTTCGGTGGCGACAGGAGTCGCCCGCTCACTGGTGATGATCGACTGCCAGTCGCTCAGGCGCGGATCGTCGACCTCGAAGGGCAGTTCGACGGTCGGGATCGCCGTCAGCATGTCCGACACTGCAGTCTTCGCGACGTGTTCGAGTGGAGTCTGTGAGCGAACCTTCTTCACCAACTTCGAGAAGGTGTTCTGCGTCAGTAGGACCTTGACGCCGGCATCGTTGAGTTCGTGAATCAATTCATGTTCACGGAAGAGTGGATTGATCGGCACGTGAACCGCACCGACCTTGAGAATGCCGAGCATCGCGATATGGAACTGAGGGCAATTGACCAGGTGAACGCCGACGCGATCGCCGCGTTCGACTCCGAGTGACAGCAGCCATCCGGCAAAACGATCCGAAAGCTCGTCGTATTCGGAATACGTGATGACCCGGCCGTAGAAGACGATGGCAGGAGTATCCGGCCGCTCGATCGCCCAATGCCGCAAGTAATCGACAAGTCCCCCACCTTCGAGCGGATACTCGACGGCGCGGGGAATGCCGGCGGGCCAATGCGCGTGTTGCAGCGCAGAGATCTCCGCCAGAGCCGCTTCGAGCACGTCTTGTTCTGCCACCGATCACTCCATTCGTAAAAGAAATCTATTTCGACTCTTCGAACCCGATCAACCGCTCGGACATCGTCGTCATATCTGCAATGAACTGGTTCTGCTCTTCGACACTCGCCTTACTCAGTCGTGCTCCACCGGCCATCTGTGCGTCCGAGATCATCTGAACGAGCACCGGGGGCGAAACACAGGGATCTACGTCGTGAACCCGTCGAATCCGTTCGACAAACCGGACGTAGCGGCTCACGAGCTTTTCGCGAACCGCCGACCAACTGCGCTCGACCTCGGAATCCACCCGCGCCCGATGCTCGATCACCGCGAGCAGGTCACCGTAGGTGTACACGGCCGTGATGAACGCCGACGTGGTCGTTCGGAGAACTTCGCGTAGATCCTCGGCCGCCGGGCCCTCCATGTGCTGAGCGTCGAGGAAGCGTCGGCACATCATTTCGGCGACGGCGCGGAAGACCTCGTCCTTCGACGAGAAGTACGCGTAGAAGGTCGCCCGGGACACATCAGCCCTGGTCGTGATCGTCTCGACCGTCACGGCGTCGTATCCGAGTTCGCCGAAGCAGAGGGCAGCGGTGTCGAGCAGTCCGGCACGGCGTGGACCGTCGCCGAGTTTGCGGGCTGTCCGCGCTCGCTCCTGCGTTTCACTGGTGGTCACCGTCACAGTGTGTGTTGACGTTGACGTCAATGTCAAGAATCGCGAGCCCGGCGCCCCACTTCGGCTTTTTGTTCGGGTCACCCTTTCACACCCCGCATATCGGGTGTAAGACTCTGCCTCTAATGTTTTTCGCCTTTCCCAGAAGGAGTCAATTCCGTGCCGGAAGAATCCGCCTCGCCCTCCTATTCCACAATCAAGGAAACAGTTGCAGCTTTGATGCCGGCACTGGAGTCGGAACTCGTCGAACTTGTTCGTATTCCGTCGATAGCAACAGAAGGTTTCCCCAGCGAGCCCCTGTTCGAGGCTCACGACCTGATCGTTTCTCTATTGGAGAAGTCCGGAGTCACGAAGATAGAGAAACTCGAAATAACAGGTAAAACTGCGCCGGTCATCATTGCAACAGTTCCCGGTCCAGAGGGAGCCCCGACCGTATTGATGTATTCGCATTACGACGTCGTTCCCGCCGACGACGTCGAACTCTGGGATTCACCGCCTTTCGAACCGAGCAAGCGTGACGGCGCGATTTACGGCCGCGGTACGGCAGATTCGAAGGCAAACGTCATCGGCATGATCGGCGCGCTTCGCGTCTTCGACGGAAAGCCGCCAGTGACGGTCAAGCTCGTCATCGAAGGCCAGGAAGAATTCGGCAGCCCCTTCGACAACTATCCGCCGGAAGCCCCCGAATTGTTTGCGGCCGACGCAATGGTCATCGCCGACGTCGGGAGCGTTCGACCCGGATCACCGACCCTGACCGTCGCACTGCGCGGATCGGCCCAGGTGATCGTCGAACTCACCACTCTCGGAGCCGACAAGCACAACGGCCTCTACGGCGGCGCCGCACCGGACGCCCGCCTCGCGCTCATCCGCGCACTGGCGTCGCTGCACGACGACAACGGTGACGTGGCGGTCGACGGCCTCATGCGCGAACCGTGGACCGGCAGTTCATACACCGAGGACGAGTTCCGCACCCTCGCCGAGATCCGTGACGGGCTTCCGCTGCTCGGAACCGGCGGCATCGGCGAACGCATCTGGTCGGGCCCGGCCATCACCGTGACGGGAATCGACGCTCCCCCTGTGGACGGTGCGGTCAACGCCGTCGCAAGCACGGCCCGCGCCGTGATCAATCTGCGCGTACACCCGCGCCAACCTGCCACCGAGGCGCAGGCTGCTCTGGTCCGGCACCTGGAAGCCCTGCGCCCCTTCGGTTTGCAACTGACCGTCACCGCGGGAGAAACCGGCGACGGGTTTGCGGCAGCCGAAGGTGGACCGGCCTTCGACGCGGCATTGTCTGCACTATCGCAGTCGTGGGGTGAGCCGGCCGGGCTGATGGCAGGCGGCGGCTCGATCCCCCTCGTGATGGCCTTGGATACAGCAGTGCCCACCGCCGAGAAGCTGTTGTTCGGCGCCACCGACGGTTACGCGAACATCCACGGCCCCAACGAACGCGTCCTGCTCGACGAGCTCGAGAAGGCCGTCGTCGCCAAAGCACTGTTCTTCCAGGAGTACGCCGACACCTTCGAGGGGAAGAAATGAGCACCGAAACCGACACGGGGTCCGCACCTACTCCGGCCAAGAAGAAATTCGAGTTCCCCGGCGCGGTCACGATGCTCGCGATCGTCACCGTCCTGGTATGGATTGCGGCACTGTTCATTCCGGCCGGACGCTTCGGCGTCGACGTGGACGGCTCACCCGTTCCCGGCAGCTTCGAAACCGTCACGTCTCCGCTGTCGTTCTGGGAACGAATCCAGCAACTGATCCTCTCCCCCGTCAACGGCCTCTACGGCGTACAGGATTCGATCACCGGGTTCGTCGACACCGACAACATCGGACGGCTCTTCGGTTCCGTCGGCGTAGTCCTCTTCATCATGGCGCTCGGTGCGTTCATCTCGGTCAGCTTTGCCACCCGCAGTCTCGAAACCGCTGTCTCCCAGCTGGCTACCAAGCTCAGCGACAAGGGCTGGTTGCTCATCACCGTCATCATGGTGCTGTTCTCACTGCTCGGTTCGACAATGGGCTTCTCGGTCGAGACGTTCGGCTTCTACGCCCTGCTCATACCGCTGATGACGGCACTGGGCTACGACCGCATGGTCGCGGCCACCATGATCATCCTCGGCGCTCTGGTCGGAAACATGGCGTCGACCGTCAATCCGTTCTCGATCGGCGTCGCCTCCGGTGAGGCAGGCGTCTCCATCGGTGACGGCATCGTGCTGCGCGTGATCCTGTGGATCATATTGACCGCTGTGGCAGTGGTATTCGTTCTCCGCTACGCCGCAAAGGTGAAGAAGGATCCGTCCAAGTCGCTTGTCGGTTTCGACATCGCGGACGACGAAGACGAAGAGCCGGCCGAGCCGGTGGACATCGACGGCAAGCTCACCGGAACTCAGAAGCTGGTACTGCTCATCACCGGACTCACCTTCGGACTGATGATCTTCTCCGTCATCCCGTGGTCGAGCATCTTCGGCGCCACCACCGGTCCGGCCGAGTACGACGCGTACCACGTCACGGCAACCGAGCCCTACTGGTTCGAGTTGAACTGGTGGTTCCCGCAATTGGCGATGCTGTTCATCCTCGCCGCCGTTCTCGTCGGCATAGTCGCGAAGATGGGTGAGAAGAAGATCGTCTCCCTGATCACGCGTGGAGCCGGCGACATGGTCGGACCGGCGATCGTCATCCTGCTCGCTCGCGGCGTCTCGGTGATCATGACCAACACCGAAACCCTCGACACCATCCTCAACGCGATGGAGCAATTGGTCAGCGGCGCTTCGGCGGGGGTCTTCGCGATCCTGGTGATGCTCGTCAACATCCCGCTGGCGTTCCTGATCCCGTCCAGTTCCGGTCACGCCACCCTGGCGATGCCGCTGCTCGCACCGCTGGGCGACTTTGCCGGAGTCAGCCGAGCACTCGTCATCACCGCCTTCCAGATGGGCCACGGCCTGATGCTGATGGTTGCCCCGACCAACGTCGTCGTTGTCGGCGGGTTGGCCATGGCGAAGGTCGGCTACGACAAGTTCCTGCGCTTCGTCTGGCCACTGCTACTGATCAACTTCGTGATCGTTGTCGTGGTGATCGGCGCAGCAGCGGTATTCGAGTAGTTCAGGCGTGGTGGGCCTCGCGTGCCGCCGTCTCCAGACGGTCGGTGTACTCGGCCCACCACGCCTCATCGCCGGGAGCCAGATTGTTGTCGCCCGCCTTCATCCCAGCGGCGCCGTCGATCAGCTCCCGCACGATGTCCGCGTGGCCGGCGTGCCGATGGATCTCGGTGACAACGTGAACGAGTATCCGGTGCAGTGTGACGTCGCGACGATCCTCCGGCCAGTGCTTCACGAAGCCGGGGGCGTCCAGATCGTGCTCCTCGATCGTGGCGTCGGCGAAAGCCCAGGTGCGGCGATAGGTTTCGACGATGTCGGCAGTGGACTCGTCGGCGCGGGCCCACATGTCGACGTTGAGTTCCTCCGAACGCAACCACGCGGGGAGATCGGGAACCCGACGGCCGAACGTAGGACCGAAATACCCGAGCTCGACGCCGATCATGTGTTTGACCAGACCCAACAAGTTGGTCCCTGTCCGGGTCATCGGGCGCCGAATGTCATACTCCGACAGCCCGTCGAGCTTCCAGACGAGCGCATCACGTGCTGCCTGCAGGTACCGCTGGAGATCTTCCTTTTCCGAGTTGGTGGTCATGAAACCAACCTAAACCGAGTGGAGCAGACATTGACAGCGGTCGAGGATCTGACCGAGGTTGCCTCCCGGGCCGTCGCCGCCGAGCGTGACGCCCGGTCGGTGCGCTGGCACAACCCGGCAGCCGTCCGCAAGGCTGCCGCGGCCGTCCGTGATTCGCTCGACGACGAACGATCAGCGCTGAGCCGACCGTCGTACAGCGGGTTGTCACCGTCGCCGCACATGGCGCGTCAACTCGAACTGATCACGACGTTGCAGCCGCCACTGCCCGCCGACGCCGGCATCGGCACCGCCGCGCAGGCCGAGGCCGACGCCGTCGCCGCGGTGACCACCGCACGGATAGCCTTGCGCGCCGCCCACCTTGCGGTTCTCGAAGCACGCGTCGCCGCGCTCGATGCCGGTGACACCGATACCGTCGCCGCCGCGATCCGCGGTTACGTCCCGCTGAACTCGGGCAACCCCGTCGTCCGGCACGTGCAGGATCTCGGCTCCCGGATCCGTGAGGAAGCACGGCACGTGGTGAGTGGTAAGCCTCGGTCGATCGCATTTCGGCTGGGGCTGAGCCTCGGAATGGGCTTGGCGTACCTGGCATTCATTCGCCTCTTCCAGTGGGACGCCAAGGAAGATCGACTGCCTTATCTTGCGCTGTACGCACTCTCGGGTGTGGTCGGAAGCGTCGTGTGCACCAATGCGCTCAGCTTCGACGCCGGCCGCGTGCGCGCTGCGTTGTCCGGTGGAACGAGGCTCTGGCACGTGCTCGTCGCGAAAAACGCGGTGATGCTGCTCCTCGTCGGCAGCGCCGGGTTCCTGCTCAGCGCCGTCCTCGCGTGGCGCTCCGGAAGCAGTGCCGACCTGGTGAAGGCGTGCGGCCAGGTGCTGACCATGATCCTGCTCTGGTTGGGGGTCGCGAACGTGATGTCGGTGAGCTTGCCGCTGCGGGCAGAACCGATGACGGCGCGGCGCCACGACGGCACGTGGAAGCAGTTCCTGCTGTCCTTCGTCATCTCGTACGGTGTCGGACTGATCGTCAATCTGATGCTCTACTGGCGCGTCTGGGCAAAGACGACGCTGCTCGAGCAGATGGGCGGTCCGTGGATTCCGGTCCTGCTGCTCCTCGCGAGCGCGGCCGCGACGTGGCTGTTGCTGACCGTGCTGGCGGTACTGCTGGCCGAGCAACCGCGCTTCCGGCGCGCCTTGCACCGGGAGATGGTGGTCTACCGCGAAGAAACCAACCACTTGCAGGCGACCATTCAGCACAATTCCGGCTAATGTAGCCGTGCGTGGCTGATCCGGGCACGTCGCGAGTACACGCAGTGTCGAGGAAGGCGTGACCCATCATGTCCGTAAAGCCTGGCGCGGCCGCCACAACGGCCGCCGTGAGCACCGCCTCCTGGCTACCACTCATCGTGGTGGTCCTCACCCAGATTCAGGCGTCGTTCGCCGTCAACGCCCTGACCGTCTCGATGGCCGGCATCACCACCGATCTCGACACGCCCGCAACAAGTGTCGGCACCGCGATCACCGCGGGCACCTTCGCCATGGCTGCCTTCATTCTGTTGGGGGCCAAGATCGGCGCCCGTTACGGAACGCGTCTGGTCTTCCAGATTGCCGTCGCGATTCACGGCCTCGCAATGGCCGCGGTCGCCCTGAGTCAGAGCCCGGCAATGCTGTTCGTGGCCCAAGCTGCATCCGGCGCCGTGATCGCCCTCATCGCTCCTGCGTTGACGGTCTTCATCGCCACGAACTTCAGTGGCGATCAGCAGGCAAAGGCCATCGGTTACCTGGCAGCAGCAATCCCGGCGGCCGGTGTGCTGGCGCTGCTCATCGCCGGTTCCTTCGCGACGACGATCGGGTGGCGATACTCGTTCGCCCTCGTCGTGGCTCTCGCGGTGGTCAACCTGATCCTGAGCTTCCGGGTCAAACCTGTTCCCCCGCAGAAGGACATCACCATCGACTGGGCCGGCGCCGCCATTGCTGCCGTTGCCGTCATCCTGCTCAGCTTCGGTTTCAGCGGCCTGAACTCGTGGGGCGTCATCCTGGCCACCGACGCTGCGCCGTTCTCGGTCATCGGTGTTTCACCCGCGGCCATCCTGATCGTCCTCGGCACCATCTGCGCGCAGGGATTCTTCCAGTGGACGCGAAGCCGCAAGGCGCAAAACAAGCCTCAGCTCTTCAACCTCGACGTCCTCAAGACCGGCGCCGAGCGCGCCACCACGATTTGCATGGCGACGATGATGTTCGTGGGAACCGCGGCCAACTTCCTCATTCCGCTGTACATGCAGATCATCCAGGGCCGCAGCAGCTTGCAGACGTCGTTCTCGATCATCCCGTACACACTTTCGATCTTCATCGCGAGCACCGTCGTCGCGCGTCTGTACAAGACGTACTCCCCGCGTCTGATCGCACGAGCCGGGTTCGTCGTCGTTGCCGCTGGACTCATCTTGTTGGCCTTCACCATTCGTGGCGACTGGCATCAGATCTTTGTCGTCATCGGACTGATCACCCTCGGCCTCGGGCAGGGCGCCATCGTTGCGCTGGTGTTCAACACCCTCCTCACCGCAGCTCCCAAGGAACTGGCCGGCGACGTCGGTGCCTGGCGGGGACTGGTACACAACATGTCCGGCAGCGTCGGCATCGCGGTGGCCAGCGTCTTCGCCGTCGGAATCCTCGGTTCCCTCGTCAGCTCGCAGCTGATCGACAACCCCACCATCCCGGCATCACTCAAGGTCGAGTCCGGGATCAATCTCGACCAGGTCAACTTCGTCCCCAACGATCAACTCGTCGTGACGCTCGAAAACACCTCGGCGACACAAGCACAGATCGACGAAGCCATCCGGATCAACACCGAAGCGCGCTTGCGCGCCCTGCGAACCTCGCTACTCGTCCTCGCCGGACTCTCCCTGCTCGCCATCATTCCGGCCGGCCGCATGCCCGACGAAGTACCTGCTCTGGAAGAACCGCAACCCACGAAGGGCAAGAAGTAACCGATGTCCAACCAAGACCAATTCGGTCCGATCGAATACGTTGCCGTCGAGTTTCCCGGCGGTGCACCGACCTCCGCAGGATTCGAGCAGCTGCTCACTCTCGTCGACTCCGGCGTGATCCGCATCCTCGACCTCGAGTTCGTCACCAAAGCCGCCGATGGATCAGTGGCCGTCGTACCGGCATCGACCTTCGAACTCGCAGATTTCGATCTGGCGCAGTTCGACGGCGCAGCCTCCGGACTGCTCGACGCCGGCGACATCGCCGCCGTTGGTGACGAGTTGGCCACCGGTAGTGTTGCCGCCGTGCTCGTTTACGAGGAACTGGCCATACTGCCGGTGATCGACGCGTGGACACGCAGCGGCGCAAAGATTGTCACCGAAGGTCACCTGAGCTTGGACGAACTTGCCACCGCACTCGACAACACCGCACCAGGCAATACGGAGAAGGACGCATGAGTTTCTTGAGGCGAGCCGGCCGGGTAGCCGTCGCAAGCTCCATTCACGGCAATGTTCAGCGCCGTCAGCGGACCCGTTGGGCCGCCGAAGATCAGGCTCGCGCAGCGCAGGCCCAGCCGGTGCCGCCGATTCCCGATCTACCACCCCTGCCACCGCAGGCAGCTCCGGCAGCATCGATGGACTTGAAGCTCGAACAGCTCACCAAGCTGGGCGAACTCAAGAATGCGGGAGTATTGACCGAGGCCGAGTTCGAGACCCAGAAGGCACGTATTCTCGCCTGACCTAGCTGCGCCTCCCGAGTGCAAAAGCCATGACGGGAAGCTGCGTCGTCGCGAGATTCAACAGAGATGCCACTCGCGCATCCGTGAATCCTGCGATGGCGCAGCCCGCAAGTCCCATCGCCTCGGTCACGAGGTACAGATTCTGAACCAGCACACCGGCATCCACGTGCATCGTGCGGTAGTGCCGCATCGCGTACTTCTCGAGCGGAGCTTCGACGTCGGCGACCACAAACAGAAGAACCGGGAACACGTCGACGAACTCGGGTTGGAGAAGGCTCGCTCGAAGGTGCTCTCGCACGTCGCGTGGCCGGACAGCTTCGGCACGGCCTCGGGCATATCGGTATACCCCGGCTCCGAGCTCGTCTCCGGGTCGGCTGAGAACAAACGACAGCGTCAGTTCGCGCATCCCGCCCGCCGTCGGGCTGCTGACAACACTGTGGTGCAACACGTTTGACAGCTCGCCTGCTCGGAGTGCCGTCTGTGCGGGGTCGTAGCGGCTCCGCCGTGCCTGCAAGACGTCCGCGAACCCGCAGGCCGGCAGTGGCGTCGCGGCCGGCAGTTCCACGGATTCACACGTCACCGGCGGCAGTGCATGCTCGTCGAACGGTAGCTCCGACGGACTCACCGTCCGGTCCAACACTGCATGCAGCGATACGACGGCCTCGATTCGCTCGAGTGCGGTCACGAACCCGGGTGCAGCAGGCGAGACACCTCGCCGGCCCCGTCGATCGAGACCAACTCGCCGGCGAACCACGCCTCCGGAACGGCAAAGATCGCATTCGACGCCGCGGCGGGGGTTCCGGCAAATGCCGTCCGCGCAGCATCCAGGGTGGATTCCCGAGCCGACTCGGTGGAGTAGACGACGAGGACAGCCTTCGGCGACTTCGCGAGCACCGATTCCGTGGCTACCTGGCCGAAGTACTTTCCGTCGGGAAGGTCGTTCTCGAAAAGATTGCTTCCCCCGGCGGCCTCGAGCACACTGCTGTAGAGGCCCCTGGCCAGAGCATAGGACTGTCCCTCCGAAACCTGAACCATCACAGTGGGAACCGGCTCCTGCCCGGCGACAGATGCCTCGGTTGCTGCGAGGGACTTCTTGCCGTCGGTCAGGAGGGTTGCTGCCGCGTCACTTGTTCCGGTCAAGGCGCCGAGACCGTCGAGGTCGGACCAGACGTCGTCGATCCGCCCTTCGGTGACGGCCTTGTGGCAGTAGCCGCTGTTCACGAAGATCGGGATGCCGAGGTCACGCAATTCGTCCATGGTCTGCAATCGGTCACCGTCGAACCAGTATTCCCCGTCGGAGACGATCAGATCCGGACGGGCGTCGAGCAATGCTTCTTTCGCGGGAACTCCGGTGCTCAGTACCGGCACGGCCGCGAACTGATCAGCGAGTTCGGGGCTGGGAGGAGAGAGGTCGGTATTCGATTGTCCGACAATGCGGTCGGCGGCGCCGAGCTGAATGAGAAGTTCCGTCATCGACGGATACAGCGAGACAATCCGCTCCGCCGTCTTGGGCACCGTGACCTCGCGATCACAATTGGTGACGGTGATCTTCTCGGACGCCGACGCCGCCGAATCCGCCATGGAGTTTCCGCATGCGGTCAGTACTGCAGTGGCGGTAACGGCCGAGCACATCAGCGCGGCAGTACGTATCGAGGATTTCAAGACACTGCTTCTTTCGTGTGTAGGAGCGGAGGTGCGAACGAGAGCAGGGGGCGCCCGGTCAACGGATGAGTGCCGAGATGCACCTGAACCCCGAATACTTCGGACAGCAGGTCCTCGGTGAGGACCTCGGCCGTTGGTCCTGTCGCGACAACTACCCCGCCGGAGAGCAGACAGACGTAGTCGCAATACGCTGCGGCCAAAGCGAGTTCATGGATCGCGACAATCGTCGTGGTACCGAGTTCGGCGACCAATTCCATCAATTCGAGTTGAGCACGGATGTCGAGGTGGTTGGTGGGCTCGTCCAGGACCAGCACCGACGGTTGTTGAGCGATCGCCCGGGCCAACATCACACGCTGTTTTTCTCCGCCGGACAGTTCGGCGAAGAGACGTGATCCAAAGCCCTGCATGCCGGTTCGCACCAGTGCGGCGCTGACGATGTCTCGGTCGATCTCGCCGAGTCGAGAGAACGCGCTGTGATGCGGCGTCCGACCCGTTGCAACCACCTCGCGGACACTGAACGAGAAATCGGATGAATGCTCCTGCCCCACAACACCGATGATGCATGCCGCCGATCGAGGCGAGAGATCGTCCCAAACATTCACCTCGTCCACCTTCACGATTCCGCTTCGAGGCTTCATCGAGCGATACAACGCGCGCAGGAGGGAGGACTTTCCACTGCCGTTCGGTCCGACGAGTCCGACCACGCTTCCCTCGGGCGCTTCGAGGTCTACACCCGAAACCACGAGGCGTCCGCCCCGAACGACGTGAATTCCGCTGGCCGACAATCTCATGACTGCGCACCGCCGTCCCGTCGAAGCAACCAGAGGAAGAACGGTGCACCCAATCCGGCGGTGATGATCCCGAGTGGTAATTCGTTGGGCGCATCCAACATCCGAGCCGCAAGATCGACGATCACCAGGAAGGTGGCACCAACCAACGCGGTCGCGGGGAGCAGCTTGCCGTGATCGGAACCGACCAGAAGTCGTACGGCGTGCGGCACGAGCAGCCCCACGAAACCGATTCCCCCGGCGACGGATACGACAACCGCGGTCAGCAACGACGCGATCACCAGTAGTAGCAACCTGGTACGGCGCACGTCCACGCCGACCGATTGCGCGCTCTCGTCTCCCATGGCCAACGCGTTGAGTTGGCGCGATTGTGTCAACAGAATTGCCGCACAGACGGTGATCACCGCGGCGGGCACACCGAGATCCGACCAACTGGCCCCGCTCACCGAGCCCAGCAACCAGAAGAGCACTCCCGAAAGCTGACTCGGATCGGCGCGCAACTGCACAAAACTTGTTGCAGCCGAGAGCAGATAGCCGATGGCAACTCCGGCCAGGACCATGCGCAGCGGGACGAGCATTCCCTCTCGCCGACCCAGTACGAGAACCGCGATCAGGGAGATCATGGCCCCCAGGAAGGCTGCCACCGGGACACCGATCGACAGGCCGGTGCCGATGCCGGTCGTCATGATCAGTACTGCACCGAAGGATGCTCCGGAACCCACGCCCAGAATGTACGGATCGGCAATCGGGTTGCGCACCAACGCTTGCAGCACGGCGCCGGCCAACGACAATCCGGCGCCCGCCAATGCCGCAATCAGAATGCGCGGTACCCGCAATCCCCACACGATCCGATCGAGCAGCGGGTCGACCGGCGGACCGCCGACGTGTGCGTACAACACCGCGAACACGTCGGCAAAGGACACCGACGCGGCACCCGACCACACCGCGACGGTGGAGACCGCGACAAGCACAACCGCCGTGGCCAACAGAAACGGGACGTACCCGCGCTCACCGACGGGATGTGGACACGACGGCACTCGTGGTGCTGCCTCGCTGGTCAGCGTCATCGCACTCCTGAGTCGGTGGGGTTCGCAGTCATGAACAGGTGGATCTAACCATAACGACAGTCGTTTTCATTAATAGTCACATGCTCATTTGTGCGGATAAGGGTCGGTCCGCAGCGCGCTCGCCCACGCGAAGAGCGCCCCGACCAGCGCAAAGATGCACGCAACGAGGTAGGCGGTGCCGATGTCCCAGCGTCCTGCGATTGCCCCGGCAATCAAGGCGCCGACCGGCGAACCACCCCAGGCGACCATCCTCGCCGTGGTGTTCACGCGCCCCTGCAGACGATCTGGAGTCAGGCGCTGACGTGCACCGATGCCATTGAGGATGGTGACGGTCGCACAGCCGGAGTAGACGACGAGCGCCGTGATCGCGGCGCCGGTATTGCCGGTTGTCGCAACGACGAACAGCACCACCGGGCCGATGGTCAGCGCCCCGACCGTGATCGCCCCGACCGGCCACTGCGCCGGTAGGCGTGGGAGCAAGACTGCCCCGACCACTCCACCCACGGAGACGGCCGTCCACACGGCGCCGATCATCGGACTCGACGTCGAAATCCCAAGCCTCTCGGATGCGTACACCACCAGGAGCGCCGTAACCGCACCCTGCGTCAGCGAATTGACGAAGCCGACGCCGGTCAAGGCCCGCAGAAGCGGCGACTGCCAGAGGAAGTTGAGGCCTTCGCGTATGTCACGCGCAATTCCGGTTCCCGACTTCTTCGGCGCCGCAGGAGTCATCGAAAACGAGGCTCCTATCGAGGCCATGGCCAGCCCGGCCAGTACGTAAGCCAGTGCATCAGCACCCAATGCGTAGGCCGGGCCGATCGAGGCCACAAGCACGCCGGCTATCGCCGGAAAGACAACATCGATCAGCGTGCTGGACGTCCACAGCGCGCTGTTGGCCGCCGGTATCCTCTGCCGACCGACCAGAGCAGGCAGCGCTCCGAAAGCAGCGGCGTCGAACCACACGAAACACGTTCCAATGCACATCGATACGCCGACGGCATGCCACGCCGTCAATACGCCGAGTGCCTGCGCTGCCGGAATACTCGCCAAAGCAAGTGCAGCTAGGGCCTGCGCACACAGGATGACCGTCCGCCGGTTGACTCGGTCTGCCACGGCGCCGGCGAACAAGCCGAACACGAGATACGGCAGAACCGTCCCCGCAGCCGCGAGCGAGGTGAGAAACGGAGACCGGCTGATGTCGAACACCAGGATCGGCATGGCCACTCCGGTGACCGCCGCACCGGCTACGGCAATCGTACGAGCCGTGAAGAACAATCGAAACGATCTGTCCCGAAAGACATGTGGTTGCGCTTCGACGGATCCCGTCGTCGGGGTCTCGCTCATGTATGCACTCTCTTGTACCTGTTGCTCTCCGTCGCGATCTTTCGTACGGTGGCATCGTAATGGAAATGGTTTCCATTACGGAAGGGATGACAATGAGCAACATTTCGTTCGACAGCGTCTCCAACTCGGCTCCGGCCAATGCACTCCAGGGCGTCGGCACCAACGCTCTCGTCGACAACCCGTTCACCTTCGAGCCGGTTGCCGAGGCAACGTCCGCACACGCTCTGCAGGGTGTGGGCACCAACGCCCTCGTCGACAACCCGTTCAGCTTCCAGAGCTGAAACCTCCCCTGATCCAGACTGTTTCGACAGTCTGATCTGCCGATGACCCCGCCCGCATCCGACTCGTCGGGTGCGGGCACCGACAAGGAGATCCGTGTACGCCCTCGCCGACGGACACCAGCTGTATCCGACCACGGATGGTGCTTGGCATTACCTGACACCGGACGAGAACGCGGTCACGATCGGCGCGCCGGCCGAAGACCTCGCGGAACTCGACAACTTTCTCAGGCGCTCTGGTTCGGTGCTCGGCCCGGGAGCTATCGAGATCGCCGACGCCCTCGTCTCTCGCGGCGTGCTGGTTGTTCCGGGTCAAGCGCCGGAGATTCCGGGTCCACAGCGTGTGCTGATGGACGGGATCGGACCTGTTGCCGATGCTTGCATCGCCCTGCTCTCCAAGGCTCTTCCGCATCTCGAGGTCGTATCCACCACTGCGCCAATCGAAGACGACGTTGCGTCGTCGGACCTCGTACTGTCGGTTGCCGGGGCTCCTCCTCACGACGAGTGGTCGGAACTCGATACCTGGTGCCGCCGAAACCAAACACCGTGGCAAACCGTCCACGCGGAGCTGGGTGAGATCTGCATCGGACCCTTCTTCGACGGTATCGGCAGCGCAAGCTACCGGGACGTCTGCGGTCGACGGCTTGCCGCGTCGCGCGTCCCGAATCATCTGCAGGCACTGTGGAATCACCTCGCCGGCAGCGAACCTCGCCCGCTCGAACTTGAACCCACCGCAGCCGCAATGGCCAGTGCGCTTGCATGTTCGGACGTCGTGGCTGGTGTACATGGCGCACCGCCATCACACCTTCACCACCAGATCCGGATGAATCCGCGAACCCTCATGATGACTCGCCATCCCGTGCTACCACTGCCCGGCGGCGTTCTCGAACCCGCGCCGACGCTCCGGTGATCTCACTCGGAATGAAGATCCCGGCGGCAGACGGTTCTTCGTTGGCTACGGATGTGCTTCTCCCACCGGATTCTTCACCGCGGGGACTGATCGTGATCCGCACCCCGTACGGGCGTGGATGGCATCTGGCGGAGGGGCTCGAATGGCGATCACGAGGAATTGCCTTCATCTGTCAGGACGTACGTGGACGGCACGATTCCACCGGATCTTGGGTACCGTACGTCCACGAGCGCGAGGACAGCGCCGCCCTTGCCGAGTGGCTGCAGGATCAGCCGTGGACACCGGAGTGCGTCATCGCAAGCGGGGCTTCGTATGCGGCCGGAACCGCCTGGGCATTTGCTGCCGAGACCAACAGCGCCGATCGGTCATTTCGTGTAGACGGCGTCGTCTCCAAGGTGCCGACCATCGGAAGCGACCGCGTCAAACGTGATCCCTCGGGGATACTTCTCCTCGCCGAGCATCTGGCGTGGTGGGGCGAGCACGGAGATTCGTCTTCCTCTCGTGAGGGTTTCATCCCTGAACTGATGCGTTCGGATTCGTCTTTGCTGGAACATCTCCCGGTGCAGTCGATGATCGAGGAGGTCGGCCTGACCTCCGATTCACCGGGCTGGTTGACGCCGATCCTTCGCGCTCGTAAACGCGAAGACTTCGGTGGCGATGATCTGGTGTCCGCGGACGAACTCTCCGAACTCGACATCGCCGGGCTGCACATCGGCGGTTGGGACGATGCGATGATTCGGGAGACACTGCGGCACTTCACGTCCGTGGGGCGCGGGCCGCAGAGTTTGATCGTGGGCCCCTGGGCGCACGACCTCCGCCCTGGAATGGTCGGCGAGACAAGTTTCGGCCGCCTTCAGGTCGAGTGGATGGAATCGGTATTCGCTGCGCGGCCCCTGACCATCAATCGGGTATTCGACCGGGGTGTCGGCGAATGGTCGACCGAACCGTATGTCACGGGTGCGAATCGCGTTCATCTCGAACCAGATCGCAAGGATGCGGCCTACAGCTTCCTGTATGACGCCTCACGGGACCGAAACAACTGTGTTGTCTTGACTTTCGATATCAAGCACGACTCCGCACTCTCCGGAACACCATCGGTGGAGCTGAAAGTGCACTCGCCCGAGGGCGAAGCCGATTGGATCGCCGAACTGAGCGTCGTCGATCCCGCTGGAGTCACCAGATCGATCGCACGTGGCGCGGGTGTCAGCCTGCAGCCGACGATGGTGACAATCGATCTGGATCCCGTGTTGCACACAGTGCGCGCGGGTGATGTCTTGTCGCTGCGGATCGCCGGATCGGACTTCCCCCGCCTCGCACGCAATCTCGGAGACGGTGATCGCTATCGAGGAACACGCAGTACCGCACTGCACCAATCATTTTCCGGGTCGTTGACCCTGCCGATACTCGGAGGAACTGACGGTGGATGACTTGCTGGTCGACGCCCGGAGCGGCGTGCTGACCTCACTGGAACCACACATTCGCTCGGACATGCCGACGGGCTGGGTCGGTTGGGCCGCGAGGGTGGCCGACACCAGAAACTTCGGCGGCAGCGGTTCACTGTTTCGCGCGGACCCTTACGGATTCGGGGCTTCGATACGCAACGATGCAGCGGCCCGCGGGGCGGCAACCGGTGAGGCCGTCGAAAGATATTGCGGCAACGTGGTCCCCGAAGATCTGGTCCGCAGCAGTGCATCAGCGCTGGAACTGGCCGGCTCACGGGTCGTCGATCCGGCGAAATTTGCGTTGTACAGCGAGGATCAGTACCGCCTTCCCGGATTCCCCTTTGTTCCCTTCACCTCTGATCTGAACATTCGCTGGGCATTGGGTCACACCATGGACGAAAAGGTGCCCACCTACGTGCCTGCGGCCCTGACTTATCTCGGGTACTACACAGGCACCCGTCGCTGCGAGCCACCGATCGCGTCGTTGCAGTACGCCGGAATCGCAGCGGGACGCTCACGCGACGAGGCCGAGATGTCAGCTCTGCTGGAACTTCTCGAACGCGATGCCACCGCGCTGTGGTGGTGCGGGGACCGGTCACAGCCGGCGATCGAGCTTTCCGACTGGGAGCGGTTGCCTGCGCACCGCCAACTCGGGGATCTGGAGAGCCAGACCCGGAGCGTTCGAGTGCTGCTGCTTCCCTCCCCGCTTCGGCATTCCCGTCGCCGCAGCGTGGATCCGCGATGACCGACGTGGACTGGTCGCGCTGGGCACAGCTTGTCGACCGACGGTGGAGGCGGCAGTCTCGAAGGCGCTTGTCGAGGCGTATGCCGTACTTGCCATCACGATCGACCTCGCCGACCCCGACGGGCCGACCTGGCGCAGCGTGGCGGACGGAACGCTGCCGGCGCACCTGTACAAACCCTTTCGGGCCGACCGTCGTTACCGGGACGAGTTCGATCCGCAATGGAAAGACATCGTCGATCTGCCGACCGTCGCCCAACTCTATCTCGATCCCGTGATGGCCCTGGCCGCAGAGGAACATCTCTTCGACTACACCGAAACACTCTCGGTATCAGAGATTCCCGACGAAGCGCCGTTGGATCTGGCTTCTCTCGTAGCGCTTCTGATGTCACGGGGACACCAGCCGATTTCCGTCGATCTCACCACCGGCGACATCTCGATTGCCGGGTTGCACGTCGTCCGCATCCTGACTCCGGGCCTGTACAACAACGCCCCAGCAGCTTTTCCCCTTCTTGGAGGTAGCAGATTGACCAGCGCATCGACCACCCATCTGCATCTGCCGGTCCCCCTCGCATGACATCTTCGCTCGTCGACCGCCGAACTGGGATCATTCGAGAGTTGGTCGACGCCGTTGTTCCCCAGCACTTTCCGCCCGAGTTCAAGCTGATTCACTCGTATGTCAGTGATTCAGCACGCTTTTCACCCTGGTCCAGTGACTCGGCCGGCGCCGGATATTGCTTCGATCTGGGTGACCGTGCGCGGCCTACCGCAGCTGCGATAGGCGAAGCGGTGGAACGGTATTGCGGCAACATCGTCGCCAAACCGATCGTCCGCGAGTCCGCCGAAGCGTTGATCGGAGCAAGCATCGACCTGTCACAACTCGCGCGTTTCGACACTGCCCAGTACGCGCGGCCACAGTTCCCGTTCGTCGAACCAACCGACGATCTGGAGATGGACTGGACTCGCGGAGCCGACCTGATCACGGGTTCGGATATCTGGGTACCGGCCGAACTCGTCTGGGGTTCGTATCCTCATTTCGTCGCCCGGACGGGTCCGGCGATCTCTCCGGTGGCTCAGGCGGGTCTCGCCGCCGGACCCTCGGTGAAGTTCGCAATCGACAATGCCTTGCGCGAGATAGTCGAACGAGACGCGATGACGTTGTCCTGGAACGGAAGACGCGGCGTTCGGATCGTCACCGGCATTCCCGAGGTGCTTCGGCGACTGGGGAATCACGGCACCCTCTCGACCAGGTGGTTGTCATTCGACAGCGATTTCGGGATCCCGGTGCTCGGCGCCCTCGTCCACGACGGACTCACCGGATACTCGACCATCGGTACCGCCTGCCACGAAGAAGCGCAGACGGCTGCGTTCAAGTCACTCGGCGAAGCGCTTCAGCTGCAGCTGCTTTCCGCCGACTACGACAACCCGGAGAGCGGCATCGGTCGAGCCGCGGCCTCCCCGACCAGTCCGCTTGCGCCTTGGCGAGCTGACCGAAGCTATGCAGGCGCCTACCGATCGGATTTTGCCGACGTGATGGACTACGGATGCCACCTGCAACTTCACCTGGCCCCGGAGATCCAAGCACGATTCGAGAGTGAGCTGGTCGGTGCCGTCGTCGGCGAGGTGGGACTCGACTCTCTGACATCAGCCGCCGGCACCGAAAGCGCTCTGACGGCAGCCGGTTTCCGGCCGGCATGGGTCGATCTCACCACAACTGATGTTCTCCACGCCGGCCTGCACGTCGTCCGCGTCGTCGTACTCGGTTGTCTCACCAATGCGGCCGCCGGATTGCCGTTTCTCGGCTCGCCCCGACTAGTGGACAGTCTTGCCGGACGATCGGCTCGCACCATCCCATTGCCGCACTGACAGTTCGGGAACCGCCGCTTGCAACGACTCGGTGGTTTCCACCGCGTGGAACCACGTCGGCTTCGAGATCGCGGCATCCCGAATCACCTGCACGGCGCGCGCGGCGATAGCTGCCGTCGCGACCGACTGGCTACGCCCCGAAACCCACAGCGCCGGGCCGGTATCCGCTCGGGCCATCGCTACCCAACGATCCGAGCCCCACAGCTTCTTCGGCACGACCTTCTGTAGCGCGGGTGCCCACGTCATGGCCGCAAGTCCGAGCGTCGCGGTGGACGTGTCCAATCGCAGGTACGTCCTGACCGGAACACCGAGGTCTCGCGTCAACGCATGCTGGTCCGAAAAGTCGGCCCGCACAGCAGGACCGGTGCGGTAGCCGGTCGCATCGGCCGGTATTCGAAACGTCTTCATCCCGGTGTAGTTGCGAATCGATCGTCCGTCGGGATCAGGAAACCTCGTGCCCAACATCCCGTACGTCCACGCCGTTGCGGCCGGCCCGTGTAGTTCTCCACCGCCGAGGCCGATCAGGATGTCCACGGGTCCGTCGCCGAGTCGATGCGCCTCGGTTGCAAGGACACTGGTCAATCCCGGCGCCAACCCGACGCCCATCAGAACGGGTCCGTCGACCGCTTCCAATTCTTCGCAGTAGCTCGAGGTCGCCGTGATGTCGACGAATGCCGCCCCACCGCGTACCGCTTCGTCGGCCAGGCGAACATCCTCGAAACCCGACGCATTCACCACGACATCGAAGTCTCGAACCACAGTCGAATACGCGCCTGGTTCTTTAAGATCAACGACGACGTCCGCGCGGGCAGGGTCACGGCCGGCGGAGTACGCGGAGATTTCGGGGACCTTCGCGAGTTGTTTCATCAGGGGAATCCCGACGGCACCGTAGCCACCGAGTACAAGAACCTTCGTCATTACTTCGCCTCCCGAGTCGCTAGAGTTCGACTCTAGAGTTAAACTCTAATCATGACTGAGGTTCTTCGGGAAGACACGTCGGCGCGGCGCAAGATCATCGAGGCAGCGCGTGAGGTTTTTGTCGATCCCGGCTACGCGGCCGCCACGATCAAGCAGCTTGCCGCGGCGGCGGGCGTGTCGGTGCAGAGTGTCTATTTTGTGTTCGGCAACAAGCCGAGCGTGCTGTCAGCACTACTCGACGTGGCCGTTGCGGGCGACGAGGAAAAGACGGCAACTCTCGACCGTCCGTGGGTGGCGGCAGCACTCGGCGCCCCACATCCACTCGGACAACTCCGGATTCAGGTTCACCACGGACGGCTCATTCTGGAACGCACCGCAGACATCCTGCTGGCACTGCGGGCCGCAGCTTCCGCCGACGAGGACGCCGCCCGTCTGTGGCAAATCAACCGCACTCAGAGACGCACGGTGCAGGAACATCTGATGGTCGGGATCGTCGAAAAAGCGCCAACCGTCGACCTCGAAACAGCTGTGAACGTCGCACTCACGCTGCTCAGTCCCGAGACCTACACAGACCTCGTGGTCGGCGCGGGTTGGACCGGCCAACAGTACGAAGAATGGGTGGTCAACACCCTTGCCGCCACCCTCGGCCTGGACCGAACCGTCAAATCCCGGAAGTAGCTGGGATTACTTGGTGGGCTTGTCGTCGATGTGCCGTGGGTTGTTCCACAGGCGCTCCGTCAGATCGTGGAGGACGGCAAGGGTGATCGTGTCGTCGTCCCGTCGGAGCAGAGACTGGCTGACCGTCGCGCGCACCAACGTGGAGTCGGAGTGCACGAACTCCTTGACCGAGCCCGGCTCGGAACTCAGTTCACGATGGGCCTGCTCTGCACTGACGTCGTCGGCATCCTTGTCGTAGAGGATGTCCTGCAAACGCAACGCCGAGACGGCCTTCTTGGGATATCCCAGCATGTCAGCGAAAGACGGGTTGGCAAAAACGATGCTGCCATCGCGGTGAACGGCCATGACCGGCACCGGAAGCCTGTCGAGGAGAATCAGGGCAGGCATCTGCTCCAGATCCGCAATCGGCGATTGTGGCGGCTGCGCAACGTTGCGGCGGCGTTCCATAACACGTCCTCTCAAGTTGCCCGAGTCGACAACAGTCTAACTGCCCAGCAAATCGCGGGTTGACTTCCCGCCCGGATGCAGTGACGAATGCCCGAATCGTGCCCGCCTGAGTCACGCCGCGAGCGCCTCCTGATCCTCCGCCAAGGAACCGTCAACAACACGATAGACAGTATCCATCCGAGACAGGTGACTTCGGTCGTGTGTCACGAGAAGGGTTGCCGCCTCGCGTTCCCGCACCACCCCGATGATCAGATCCATGACAGCGGCACCGCGCTCCTGATCGAGCGCACTCGTGGGCTCGTCGACCACGAGAAGCTGCGGATCGTTCATCAATGCTCGCGCGAGATTGACGCGCTGTCGCTGCCCTCCCGACAGCTGGGACGGCCGTTTTCCGCTCTGATCCGCGAGCCCGACAGCGTCCAGCAAATCCATCGCTTTTGATTTCACGGCCTTGCGACGGGCCCGCGACGTGAACACGGACTGCCCCAGATGCGCCATCACCTCGAGCTGCTCCAGTGCAGTCAGCGAAGACACGAGGTTCGACTGTTGGAAGACGATGCCGATCGACGAGCGTCGCAGCTCCGACGCCGCCCGCCGACTCAGCGCAGCGATGTCGGTGCTGCCTTCCGGCGTCCGGAGATAGACGTGCCCGGAATCCGGACGGATCAGCGTCGACGCCACCGCCAACAGGCTGGACTTGCCCGAACCCGAGGGCCCGGTGATCGCGGCGATCTCGCCGCGGTGCAGTCGCAGAGACACGTCGTCCAGCGCCGTCACCCGCGATTGCCCATCGGGAAACGTCAGATCGACGTTCTGGATGTCGAGAACTGTGGTGCCGGTTGTCATGGTCATCGTGCGCTCCCCAATGCTGTGAGTGGATCGGTGGTCGAGAGGAATCGAAGTGCAAAGGCCGCGCCGAGCAGACCGAGCCCGATCAATGCCACGGCAGGTACGACGGTGGTGGATGCGTCCAGGACGAACGGCATGGCGTCACCGATCAGCGATCCGGCCACGGCCGTCAGCCCGATTCCGACGGTGACGCCGGCGATCAGAACGATGAGCGCCTGACCCAGTGCGTCGCGCACCAGCGAACCGGTAGTCGCACCGAGCGCTTTCAGCGTCGCGATGTCCGGAGTTCGCTGGATCGTCCACACCGTGAAGAACGCACCGATCACCAGGGCTGAGATCGCGAACAACATGAGCGTCATCAACGTCAACGACCCGTTCTCCGACTTGTACGAACCGATCGCGTCGAGCGAACCGCTGACCGTCGTCGACGTCGTCGCAGCCGCCTTGTCCGTTGCGGAAGCGTCGGAGGCTCCGGTGACAGCCAGTACTGTCGCAACTCCGCCGCGTGGATTGGCCGCCTGCCAGTCGTCGAGCGTCATCCAGACGACGGGCGAATGGCTGTACCAGTCGTCACCGCGAACGGCGCTGACGGTGAACTGCTGCGTACCGACACTCACCTGATCGCCGGCGCCCGCCCCCAGATCGCGGGCGGCACCTTCGCTCAACACCACCGTGCCTGACGCCGACGGCGTCACGTCACCGAAACCGCCATCAGCGCCGAACAGGGCCACCGACTTCTGATTTCCGTCGGCCAATCCCGCTTTCCCGCGACCGATTCCGATGGGATCGACGTCCTTCGACGTGGAGGTCCAAGCGTTGACCTGGTCCTGCGTGAGCGCCGACTCGTCGAACGACGCCCCGGCTCCGGTGTCGGCGAACACCACCGTGTCGGCATTCATGGCCTCGATGGCTGACACGTTCTGATGGCGAAGTCCTGCAGTCAACCCGCTGAGAAAACTGACCAGAAGTGCAACCAACAGAACCACGACGGAGATCAGCGCGAAACGACCTCGCGCTGCCCGTAAGTCCCTCATTGCGACAAACACTGTGAATTCCTTTCCTGTGCTTGCCTCTACGCTCTCGCGGATGCAGACTCTTTCCATCGCACCTCGGATCGACATTCCAGCGCTCGAAAGAACCATCCCGGTTTACAACTTTTGATGGATGAACCAGGCCCGAACCTCGCTAAGCTGGGCGAGATGCACCGATCTCCGCTCACGCCTGTCTTCGCCGGCCTACAACTGGGCCTGCATGTCCTTGTCATGGCGCTGGCCGGTGTGGTGTTTCTTCGAGCGCTGATCGACGAATCCGACCTGACCGCAACAATCATCGCGTTGGCCGTGATCTTTATTGCCGTCTATCTTTTCGGGGTCGCCAAAAGGCTGCGCGGCAACGCTGCCCGCTGGTGGCTGGCCGTGCTGACCCTCGTCTGGATCGCGACGATGGCGGTATCCGCCGACGCCGCCTACCTCGCGTTCGGACTCTTCTTCCTCTATCTCCATATTCTGCGACGCCCCTGGAGTCTTCTCGCCGTCACCGCGGCAACGGCTGTCGCCGTGGTCGGCACCGGCCTGCATCGTGGATGGACGATTGCCGGCGCCGTCGGCCCGATCATCGGCGCTGCCGTAGCGGTTGCAATCGGCCTCGGATATCAAGCGCTGTACCGCGAGGCAGCCGAGCGCGGTCGTCTCATCGACGAGTTGATGAATACTCGTGAAGAATTGGCGTCGACGTCCCGCGATGCCGGAAAATTCGCGGAACGTGAAAGACTCGCCGCCGAAATTCACGACACCGTGGCCCAGGGACTTTCGAGCATCCAGATGCTCCTTCACGCTGCCGAACGCGCCGATCCGGACAGCCCGGCCATCCGTCAGATCAGCCTCGCACGGGAAACTGCCGCGGACAGTCTTGCCGAAACCCGCCAACTCATAGCCGAATTGACGCCCGCGGCCTTGGACGGTCAGTCGCTCGCCGACGCGCTTCGTCGAATCTGCGAACGCGCGAGCAGTCCTGAACTGGAAGCGCGCTCCGTGGTCGAAGGCGAGGCAGTGCGGCTGCCGATGCCCCTCGAAGCAACATTGGTACGCATCGCTCAGGGCGCGGTGTCCAATGTTCTCCGCCATGCCGATGCAACCAGAATGGCTGTGACACTGACCTATTCCGATGACACCGTCAGCCTCGACGTGGTCGACAACGGTCGCGGTTTCGACGTGGCAGTTCTCGAACGTGGCCCGGCGGAATCTTTCGGCCTCAATGCAATTCGCCGGCGCGTCGAACTGCAGGGCGGGACTTTCTCCATCGAGTCCGAGCCGGGACACACGGCCGTCGCAGTGACGTTTCCTCTCGAAGTCGGCGAACCGTGATCCGCCTGCTGCTCGCCGACGATCACGCGATCGTGCGCGCCGGGTTACGAGCGCTGCTCGAAAGCGAAGCCGACATCGAGGTAGTCGGCGAAGCGGGCACCGCCGAGGAAGCCATAGCCTTCTGCGCCACCACACCGGTCGACCTCGTGCTCATGGACCTGCGATTCGGCCCCGGGAAGACGGGCGTCGACGCCACCCGCGCGGTGTGCGCGCTTCCGAATCCGCCGCACGTACTCGTTGTGACCAACTACGACACGGATGCAGATATCTTGAGCGCTGTCGAGGCCGGGGCCAGCGGGTACCTACTCAAGGACACACCACCGATCGAGTTGCTGTCAGCCGTCCGCGCCGCTGCGAGCGGGGACAGCGTTCTCTCCCCCGCCATCGCGTCGAAGCTCATGACTCGGGTACGCAAACCCGAAACCAGCCTCAGCCCAAGGGAAATCGAAGTTCTGAAGTTGGTGGCGGCGGGTCGCTCCAACCGAGAGATCGGCAAAGAACTGTTCCTGAGTGAGACCACGGTCAAGTCGCACCTGGTTCACATCTTCGGCAAGTTGGGAGTGAAGTCGCGGACGTCGGCGGTAGCTCGTGCGCGCGAGTTGGGTTCAATCTGACATTTGCCCGAATTGTCGAAAGTAGCTGGACAGCAGCAATTTTCGCCTGCGATTCTCTTGTGTTCGAAACTTTGTTCGATTAAACTTTGAGCATGGACAGTCGAGAAGCGTGGCAACTGGGTGGCGAGGACCTCAAGAGTGAGGTTCTGGATCTGGTGCGCGCCCGGCACGAGTTGCAGTCGCGGATGGTGTTGTTGATCGTGGAGATGTTTTCCCGGGACGTTCTCGGCGGGAAGGGTTTTCGGGCGATCGCGCAGTGGTTGCATGGTTCGACGAATCTGGAGATCGGTGAGTGCAGTCTGCTGGTCGGGTTGGCGCGGTTGCTTCTGCTCGAGCCTGTTGTGGCGGATGCGTTTCATCGTGGTGACGTGGATGCGTTGAAGGCGCGGCAGGTGGCGTCGTTTTGTCAGCATCCACCCAAGAACATGACGCCGGCGGATGTGGACAAGGCTCGCGGGATTCTGTTGGGGTTGGCGTCGCAGAACATTGCCGATTGTGATGCGGTGCGGGCGGCGATTCGGCGGATCGAGAAGCAGTACGGCAAGCGTGAGGACGGCGTTCCGGTGGGTGAGGATTCGGAGCGTAACGAGTTCTACGCCTCGAAAGGCTTGTACGGGCGAGTGTCGGTGAAGGGTGATTTGGATGCGATCAACGGGGCCCGTCTGATCACGTTGCTGTCGAGCCTGTCGGCGCCGACGCCGGAGAAGGACGGCGTCAAGGACACCCGCACGCCGGCGCTACGGCGCGCGGACGGGTTTTGCGAACTACTGCGGCGGTACGAGCGGGCGGGGTTGGGTCCGATCGAGGGCGGAGTGAAACCACACATCACCGTTACCGCGTCGGCGAAAGACATGACCGACCTCAAGGCGTTGAAGGACCTCTTGCCGTCGACTCAGGAACTGGGGTTCGCGTGGGCGGATTGGGTGGGCCCGATCAGTATCGATACTGCCCGGATGCTGGCGTGCGACTGCACCGTCACCCGGATCCTCCTGGACGAGAACGGTGTTCCGCTCGACTGCGGCAAAGAAGCAAGGACCGCGACGGTACCCCAGCGGCGGGCGTTGGCGGTTCGTGATGGTGGGTGTGCGTTTCCGGGATGCGGGACACCATCGGGGTGGTGCGATGCCCATCATATTGTTCACTGGAACGATGGTGGCCCAACAGATCTCGACAACCTGATCTTGTTGTGCGGTCATCACCACCGGACGATGCACCACACCGAATGGCGGGTGGAGATCGGGCCGGATCGGAAAACAGTGTTCTATCCACCGATGTCGATCGATCCGTATCAACAGCCGATCGGTGGGAACAGCCCACCGACAGCGGCGTGAACCGACATAACTGAAAAGGCCAGCGTGTGCACCGGGGAAGAATCATGCCCCGGGGCATACGCTGGCCTTTTCGGCTGCGCTCGATGTCCGTCTTGCGACAGCATCTGTCTCCACTTCGACACGCCGGACCCATAGGGTCGAGGCATGTCTTTCTGCGAACCCGCCCGCGTTGTCACCGTCACGTCCCTGACCCCGCACATGCGGCGAATCAGCATCGAGGCAGAAGGCGACTGGCACTGGCCGACCGGCGGACAAGGCGACGAGCGCATCGACCTCGCATTCCCGAAACCCGGTGAAACAGAAGCAGAATACGACTACTTCAACAATCCCGACTACGGCAAGGCCGATCTCGGAACCGAGCCACCGTGGCGGCACTACACCGTGCGCAAGGTGCACGACGGCGGCCGACGTCTGGACATCGACTTCGTCGTGCACCCTGGCGGTATTGCAGCGGATTGGGCCCTGCGGGCCGAACCAGGTCACCTACTAGGCGTCTTCTGGTCGGACAGTTCGCGGTCCCACTACCAAGCACCGGCGGGTCCTCGCTGGCAGCTGCTGGTCGCAGACGCCACGGGTCTCCCCGGACTGGGCAGGATTGTCGAAGAACTTCGAGAGGGCGATGTCGCACAGGCGATCATCGAGGTCGAAACCGAAGAGGATCGACAGGAATTTGTCACTCGCGGCGACGTCACGTACACGTGGCTCGTGGGGAGTGGCCTCGGAAAGGCGCCGAGCGCGCTGTTCGAAGCTGTGGAGAAGGTCGAGTTTCCCGAATCCGAATCGGCCGACGTCTACGCGTGGGTGGCGTGCGAAAGCGCAACCAGCCGTCGTATTCGTAAGCATCTGAGGGAAGTTCGAGGAATTGCTCGCGACAAGCACAATGTTGTCGGGTACTGGCGAGAGGGCGCCGACGGCCACGTTTCCGGCATGAACAGCGAGGAAGTCACCGTCGGCGCCTGAGCGCCGTGATCACTCTGCCGGCAGTGTGTCGGTAGATTCTGCGTGAGCCTGCTGCACGTCAGCCGGATTTTCCGCCAGCATCTCGAACAGTGCACGGCGCGCCTCGGCAAGAATTGCCTCTGCCTTGGCGACCTGCTCAGCGGTCCCACCTGCGGCTACCGCGACAGCGGCACCTCGGAGTAGGCCCATCGCGGGACGGAGCGCTGCGCCGGCTTCACCGAAGTGAGGCCGACCGTGTCCGCGCTGGTCAAGTCGACCGCGCCGGCCTTCGGGGCGTCCTTCTGCTCGGTCTTCGAAGCGACCCTCGGGTCGCTCGCCCTCGAATCCTCGACGGAAACCGTGTCCACGATGCGGGCCTCGGCGGCCATGCTCGCGACGTTCTTGCATTTCTGGGTTGTTGTGTGGGGCGTACATGTTGTCCTCCTGGACTGTCTGTGTTTGTTTGACGTATCGACGATATATCGACAATAGATCGAACGCAAGGGTTCGTAGAATAATTCCCGCACCCTCGTCCGGATACGCTGAAGCCGTGAACACGGATCTACAAGCCCAGGCCGCGGACGTCCTACGCCGCCTCGCACTCGACGAATCCCTGAAAGAACGCACCATGGCGGACGCCGCGACGGCAGCACTCGCACGGAAAGTCGCCGCTCGCTACATCGGCGGCGAAACCATCGACGACGCTTTCGACCGACTCCCCTCGATCTTCGCGCGAGGACACAAGGCGAGCATCGAATACACCGGAGAAAGCGTCCGGGATCCCGAACTCGCGAACGCCGAAACCGATGTGTTCGTGGAATTGGCGGAACGGATCGGAACGTCGGGCGTCGACAGCACCGTGTCGTTCGACCTCTCGCACATCGGCTTGGTCATCGATCCGGAGCAGTGCTTTCGCAATGTCGTGCGCCTGGCCGAGACCACGGAACGCGCCGGTGCCGAGCTGATCATCTCTGCCGAAGCGTCCGACCGCACCGACCTGGTCCTCGACATGCACGCGCGACTGGCCGAGCGCTTCACTCATGTGGGGATCACCGTTCAGGCCCGACTGCACCGCACGGCAAAGGATCTCGCCGCTCTGCTGGACCGACCCGGCCGCATCCGTCTCGTGAAGGGCGCCTTCCTCGAAGCCGAGTCCGTCGCCTACCCACGCGGTAGTGCCGAACTGCGCAGCGCGTATCTCGACTACGCAGCCCGAATCGTCGACTCGGGTCACCAGGTCTCCATCGCGACACATGACCGCGACATCCTCGAAGCACTACGTGCCGAACATGATTCGAAGCTCAGAGGCGAGCACGTCGAGTTCGAGATGCTGCTCGGCCTCGGCACCGAGCAACTGGACGCACTCCGAGGAGCGGGCTTCACCACACGCGAATACGTCATCTTCGGAACACAGTGGTGGCTGTACGTACTCAATCGCATCGCCGAAGAACCGGAGCGTGTCTACACCGCGCTCATCGACGCTGCGCTCATCAGCACTGCAAACTAGATCTCCAACAACAGAAGTGGGACCGCACTCGAATCGAGTGCAGCCCCACTTGTGTCAGTTTCTAGCTCTCCAGAAACGCCTTGATGCGCGCCAGGGTGGTTTCCATTCCGGTCTGCATCAGCTGATCTCGACCCCGACCGAGTAGGCCGCTACCCGACATCATGCGCACGTAAAGCGCAGGCGTCGCATAGATCTCACGAGTCTCGGTAAGCACAGTGCCCGTTCCCGAAGGCTCGAGCACAAAGGTCCACCGCGCTTTCGGCTCGTCCGATTCGAAGGAGAACCTCCGGCAGTCGACCACGTCGACCACCGTGCAGTGCGTGCTCCACCGAATCAGACCATGCTTGTTGGTGCCCTTGAACTTTGCACCCACAGTGCCCGGAGTTCCGGAAGTCCATGTTCCACCGGTATTTTCAGGACTGAAGCGACCCATACCTTCGATGTCGCTGACAACCTTCCACACCGATACCGGCGTTGCCTCGATGTACGCGCTGGCGGTTTCCACCCGTTACCGGCCCGGAACCCAGGACATGATCTTGATGGCGTGAGGCATGAGCTTTGCCCACACCTTGGCCGGAAGTCCGCGCGGTCCACCGAGATTCATGACGCGAGTGGTGGCAACGGTCTGCGGTTCGGTGTACTTGATCAGACCCTCCGCGCCGTGACGACGACCGACGCCCGAGACACCCATGCCACCCATCGGTGCTGCGGTGCTGCCCCAGGTGGGTGCGTAACCCTCGTCGACGTTGACGGTGCCGGCGTGGATGCGCGCTGCGATGGCTTCGCCGGCAGCCTTGCTTCCCGCCCACACACTGGCGTTGAGGCCGTACTCGGTGTCGTTGGCCGCAGCGATGGCCTCTTCGACGTCCTTGACGGGGTAGATCGAGACGAGCGGCCCGAAGGTCTCGTCGCGGTAGCACTCGGCGTCTTCGGGAACCCCGGTGAGCAGGGTGGGCTCGTAGAACAGCGGTCCGATGTCCGGCCGAGCCTTGCCACCGGCAATGACGGTGGCGCCCTTGACCACTGCGTCATCGACATGAGCGGAGATTGCCTTGACCTGCGCCTCGGAGACGAGGCTGCCCATCTCGATTCCGAATTCGTATCCGGCGGCGAGGTTCATCTTCTTGACGCGGTCACCGAACATGCGGATGAACTCGGGTGCGATGGACTCTTCGACGTAGATGCGCTCGATGGAGATGCACAGCTGACCGGAGTTGGAGAAGCACGCACGCACAGCGGCGTCGGTGACCTCGCGCAGGTCTGCGCCGGCGGCAACGATCATCGGGTTCTTGCCACCGAGTTCGGCGGAGAAGCCGATCAGTCGACGGCCGGCCTGCTCGGCGAGGAGCTGACCGGTCGCGGTGGAACCGGTGAACATGAGGTAGTCGGTGTTCTCAACCAGGGCGGTGCCGACGACGGAGCCCGGCCCGGGAACCACGGCGAAGAGGTCGCGAGGCAGACCCGCCTTGTAGAGCAGTTCGACGCAGGCGAGCGCGCAGTACGGCGTCTGGCTGTCCGGCTTGAGGACAACGGCGTTACCGGCGAGCAGCGCGGCGATGGCGTCGGACACGGCCAGCGTCATCGGGTAGTTCCACGGCGAGATGACGCCGACTACGCCCTTGGGCTGGTAGCGGACGACGGTCTTCGTCAGACCCGGGAGCATGCCGGAGACGCGACGCGGGCGCAGCAGCTTCGGCGCCACACGTGCGTAGTGACGCGACGTCATCGAGATGTCGAGGACTTCTTCCTGAGCTGCGGTACGCGACTTTCCGGTCTCGGCCTGAGCCATGTCCATGAGGGCGTCGCGGTTCTCGAGGATGAGATCGCGGTAGCGGTGGAAGACGGCGGCGCGATCGAGGACGGAGCGCTTGGCCCATTCCTTCTGGGCGACGCGGGCACGGGCGATGGCCGCAAGTGCGTCGTCGGCGGTGCCGACGGGGATGGTCGCCAGCTCCTTGCCGGTGAACACCTCGGTGATGGACTTCGTCGGGCGATCGGCAACATTGTCGATGGCGATCAGTTCGGCGAGCCGCGAGAAGGTCGCAGCGGACGGAGCAGGCATTTCAGTACCCCTACTGGTGAGTAGTTCTTGGAGTTACACACAACTTACCCCGTCGGTGGTACCGATCACAGTGCCGAATCAGACAGAGTCAACCAATACTGCCTCTTTCGGACGTTTTGCGATCAACAACGACATGACTGCGGCGATCGCGCAGAGCGCGCCGGCCACCAAGAAGGCAGCGTCGTATGAGCCGATCTGATCACGAACGAGACCGGCCAAGAAGGCCACCAGACCCGCACCGATCTGGTGCGATGCCAGCACCCAACCGAACACGATGGGGGCGTCGGCGCCGAAGTGTTGACGGCACAGCGCGACGGTCGGCGGAACCGTCGCCACCCAGTCGAGCCCGTAGAAGATGACAAACGCGATCATCGGTGGATTCACAGTGTTCGCGAGCAGCAGCGGCAGGAAGAGCAGCGAGATTCCGCGGAACAGGTAATAGATGCCGAGAAGTTTTCGCGAGTCCATCCGGTCGGTGAACCAACCCGAAGCAATGGTGCCGACCATGTCGAGGATTCCGATCAACGCCAAGAGGGACGCGGCCGTCGTGATCGGCATTCCGTGGTCGTGCGACGCCGGGACGAAGTGCGTGCCGATCAGGCCGTTGGTGCTCGCGCCGCAGATCGCGAAGGTACCGGCGAGAAGCCAGAACACCTTGGTCTTCGACGCCATCACCAGCACCGAGATCGCCCGGCCTCCGGCACCGCCGCGCTGGTAGACAGGCTTGGCTGGTGGGGCGTAATCGGCGGGCGCGCCGTAAGGCGTCGTACCCACGTCTGACGGATAGTTACGCAGGAACAGCAGAACGAACGGCACAACGGCCAGTGCGGCAAACGAAACTGTGAAGGCGACGCTCTTCCAGTCGTACGTTTCGGCGATCTTCGCCAGGACCGGAAGGAACACCAGCTGACCGGCAGCACCACCGGCCGTCAGGATGCCGGTCACGAGACCACGCTTCTCGACGAACCAGCGATCGACGACGGTGGCGACAAACGCCAGCGCCATCGAACCGGTACCGAGACCGACGAAGACACCCCACAGCAGAATGAGCTGCCAACTCGAGGTCATGAAGATGGTGAGACCACTGCCGAGCGAGATGAGCGCCAACGCCGAAGTGACAACCGCCCGGATGCCGAACCTTTCCATCAGGGCAGCAGCGAACGGCGAGGTCAACCCGTACAGAATCAGGTTGACCGAGACGGCCGCCGAGATGCTGGCGCGCGACCACCCGAAATCTTCGTGCAGCGGATCGATCAGCACCGATGGGGCAGCGCGGAAGCTCGCCGCACCGACCAACGCCAGGAATGCCACGATCGCGACGGACCAGGCGCGGTGAAAGCGCGGCGGGCTCACCTGCTGTTGGCCTGATTCGGGGAGAGCGGTCTCAGAAGTCACAGAGAGAATTCTGCAGTTCGGATTCGATCGAGAACAGTGGCCAGATTGCCAATATATGAAAGAATCAAGCCATGTCTGGTCCGCATCGCGTCGTCGTACTGGCTCTGAATGGAGTCATCCCCTTCGAACTCGGCATCCCGGCGCGCATCTTCGGACGTGCCCTCGACGTCGAGGATCGGCCGCTGTACGAGATCCTGACGTGCACCGTCGACGGCAATCCCGTGCAGACCGACGCAGACTTCAGCATCTCGGTCGACCACGGGAGCGAGTTGCTCGCCACCGCCGACACCGTCGTCATCCCCGCGTCGTACGAGTTGGGTCCGGCCTACGAAGACGGCTACCTCTCCCCCGAGTTGGCCGCAGCTTTCCAACACATCCAGCCGGGCACTCGGCTGGTCTCGATCTGCACCGGTTCGTACATCCTCGCCGCGGCGGGTCTGCTCGACGGACTCCGCGCCACGACGCACTGGCGCAACACCGACCATTTCCAGCGTGTCTATCCCAAGGTGAACGTGGATCCGGACGTGCTGTTCGTCGACGAAGGCCACATCCTGACCTCGGCCGGGGTGGCGTCGGGAGTCGACCTCTGCCTGCATATCGTCAGGCGTGACCACGGCATGGAAGTGGCGAACACCGTCGCGAGGCGTTGCGTCGTACCGCCGTGGCGCGACGGTGGCCAAGCTCAGTACATCCGACGCCCCCTGGCCGACAAGCCTTCGGAATCGACTGCCGACGCTCGGCACTGGGCCCTCGAACATCTCGACGACCCGATCACCCTGGCGGACCTGGCGACGCGCGCCAACATGAGCGTCCGCACGTTCAGCCGTCGATTCCGCGACGAAGTCGGAACCACACCGAACCGCTGGTTGACCAGCAGACGTGTCGATCGGGCGCGGGAACTACTGGAGGAATCCGATCTGTCGATCGATGCGATTGCTGCTCGAACCGGCTTCGGGACTGCGACATCCATGCGTCAACACATGAACGAGGCGCTCGGCGTTTCACCGAGCGCCTACCGACGCACGTTCAAGGCACCGGTGTAAGCGGCAGTACCAGGCACTATCCTGGATGCCATGGCCGAACAGACTCGCCCGAACTTTCCTCAGTACTGCGGATACCTCCTGGGGAAGACGCTCCCCGACCGGTACCAGGACTGGGTGCGGAACGATCTGGTCGGACCGGGTGCCCAGGCCCGCTACATCATCCGCTTCACCGTGCCGGCGACGCTGATTCTTCTGCTGTTCCTCTTGATCCCGGGACCGATCTGGATTCCCTTGGCCATGATGGCCTTGTTGCTCATCCCGCTCGCGTACTTCGTCGTGGCGCTCGGGACCATCTACCGCCGTCACCGCCTGCTGAGCCACGGACTCGATCCCGAACTGCTCGACGAGAAGGCCCAGCGCCGTGCCGATCGCACTCGCGAGGACTACGAGAAGCGGCACGGTCGCTGAGCACCCCTCAGCGGAACATCGTCACTGCGGCCTTGGCGAGGACCTTCGGATCCTTCTCGTAGTGATGCATCTTGGTGAGCTTGTCTTCTGGAATCCCCAGGAACTTGTAGACGGCTACCTGAGCGCAGCGCACCGAGTACTGCTCGGTGAACACCATGTCGAACGGCAGCTCCGCGAACTGACTGATGAACGCCAGGTTCTTGGAGTGCTTCGGCACCACCAGCGGCCGGTCGCCGACGGCGCGCCGATTGAACAGCGCACTGGCGTAAGGCATATGGCTGGGAATCGAATTCACGACGCTGTCCATAATCTCTTGTCGACGCGCGGCGAGCGCACCGCTCTCGTCGAGCGCCTCGAGGTGTCCGAGCGTCTCTTCCAGCATTTCCCGCCCGGTCATCTCGATGAACGGCTTCTTCACGTAGTCGCCGTCCTTGCGCGGGAACAGACAGTAACCCCAGAAGACTCCTTCGTTCTCCTTCTGCGCGTGGTAGTGCGGCTGATGGTGGACCACGATCGAGAGAAGCACGTTCGAGTCCACGAATGTGTTGAGCGCATTTCCGGGGAGTTGCTTGGTGATTCGGGAAATCTCGTTGATGAGCTCGTGTGACGAAGTGGTGACGGTGAAGCTGGTCCACTCACTCTGCGCCCGGTCCCCGAAGAACTTGTCGGGATTCCCGAGATCGTAGAAATGCTCGGTGGCCTGCTTCCACAGCAGCGCACTCGGTGCGTATCCCATGTCTTCGACGATCGGGGTGTCGAGATCGCCGATCGAAGAACTGTCGGTGATGCTGCCGTTGGTGTCGAAGACGAAATCGCCCTCCGCCACGTCGATTCGGCCCTTCTCACCGGTGCGGACGTTTTCGTAATCGAGTCCCGTCACGATGATCTCGTCTCGTAGCGGGGTGTCCTTGAACACGAACTCCGTGATCTTCAGTTCGTTGACGAACTTCACGCCCTTGCCTTCGAGGAAGGCCCGCATCGGCAAGATGATGCTCTCGTACTGGTTGTACGGGGATCTGGTGACACCGGCAAGAGTTTGAATGCGACTGAACTCGAGAATCATTCGGTTCATGTACCGGCGCAGCTCCATCGCCGAACTCACCCGCTTGAAAGCAAATGTGGTCTCCCACATGTACCAGAAGTTGGTGGTGAAGAAGTGCGGAGTGTCCTCGAACCACTGCTCGATACTGATGTCGTCGAGTTTTGCCTCGTCCGACTCCGGCATCGTCATCAGCTTCGTCAACAAGTACCGATCCTTGTTGTCGAATTGCATGTGCTTGTAGTCGTTTTCACCCTTGTTGCGAATGCCGTCGCGATCGATCAATCGTGCGACGTCGTGCGTTGGATGCGCGTGGTCGAAATCGAGAATGTCATCCGTCACCGATTTTCCCGGGTTGTCCAGCGACGGAACCACACTCAGCACGTCCCAGAGGTTCTCATAGGTCTCCTCGTTGAGCATGCGACCGCCACGATTGATGAAGCCCGCGTCGTTGCCCAGCTCGCGATGACCGTACTGGTGCTGGAAGGTAGCGGCAGATTCGCCGTCGTTCGCTCCATGCATGTCCAGCCCCATGATGGTGATGTCCTCACCGCTCCACTCACCGTCTCGAATCAAATAGACGGCAGCCGAGAGGTTTCCGATGCCGGCACCGATCATGTAGGCCTTGTGAGACAGCTTGGAAGACATTGGGTTTCGTTCCTTACTCGAGTCGCGGTACGGATACCTTCCAAGCATGGACCCCTTTGCCCGCTGGCGCATCACCCGAACCGGATGACGTCCGTCACGGTCGCTGAAGGCGCACCAGATCCAGTGCAAAACGCGCGTAGTCGCGTGCAATTTCCTCGGGCGTTTGTGGTCCGCTCGGCCGATACCATTGCGCGACAGAGACACACATCACGACTATTGCACGCGCGGCCTGTCGCGGCCGATCCGTCCCGAACACACCGGCGGCGATTCCGTCGTCCACCTGCTTCGTCATCAACCATTGCTGGTAGTTGCGTGATTCCGTGATGCGCAACCTGTTCTCGGCTGTGAGACTGCGCATTTCGCTGGCGCCGAGGAATCCTTGATCACGCCGATAGATATGGAACAAGGTCACACATTCGACGAGGAAAGCCAGCCTTTCGGAGGGACTTTCGCCCTCGTCGATAGCCGCCAACGATCTCGTGTTCAGTTCAGCCATGGTGAGGTCGAGAATTTCGGCCAACATCTGTTGCTTGCTGGAATAGTGGTGATACAGACCCGGAACACTCATCTGCGCACGTTTGGCGATCTCACGCATCGCAGCGCCGTGATATCCGGTCTTCACCATCTCCGCGAGCGCTGCAGCCAACACCGGATCGAACGAACTCGGACCGAACCTTCGCCACTCGTTCGGGCGAAAATGTGCGTCCGGGTCGGCGTCGTCGCCTCCCCATCGCGGCTGTTCCGGCGGACGCACTATCGCAGCCGGGAGCAGAGCGTCGAAACGCACTCCGAGAATCCCGCCGATTGCCGCCAACCGGTCGACGCTGACTCTGGTCTTTCCGGTCTCGACAGCGCTGAGGGTAGCCGGGCTGACATCGAGACGCCTGGCCAATTCACGCAGCGAGAGCCCGCTGTGACGCCGCGCTTGCCGGATCGACGCTCCGATCAGGACGGCATTCTCGAATTCGGTCACAGTGTTCAGTATTCCCGAACATTGGATTTCCAACAATGCGATGACCACGGCAATCGGTGAACCTGTTGACTACTGATTATCGGCCTGAACATGATGTGGATCACAAAGACCCAGGTCCGCCCGAGCGATCGTTCGGTGTCGGTAGCGAGAGGATCGAATCACCATGACCGAGGCGCCATATCTTGGAGAACTCCTGCGCGACGCACCCAGCAACTGGGGCAAGTGGGGAGAGTCCGACGAGGTCGGTTCACTGAACTACCTCGACGCCGGACAGGTGCTTCGTGGCGTCGGAACCATCAAGCAGGGTTCCGTGTTCACGCTTCAACGGCTCATCGGCGACCCCAAGGGTGATCCGGTGTGGCCGGGACGCAGCCCTGCCGAGCGCACACAGATCTTCGACGAGAGCAGCTGGGACGGCGACGACGCCCCCAACTTCCCCGGCGGCCTGCATTACGCGGACGACAAGATCGACGCGTTCCTGCAGGGCTCGACGCAGTACGACGCACTCGGCCACGTCTGGTACGACGGCGCCCTGTGGAACGGATACTCCGCTGATACCACTGTCGGCGGCCTGGAGAAGGCCAGCGTCGAACCGATTGCCGACCGCGGCGTCGTCGGACGCGCAGTACTTCTCGACATGGCGAAGTTCCGCGGCAAGGAAAACCTCGACAAGGCCGAAACCTTCACGCACCATGATCTTTTGGCCTGTGCCGAAGCGCAGGGCGTCACCATCGAGAAGCGTGACATTCTCGTCATCCGCACCAACTTCCTCAAGCTGTTCTTCGACCAGGGCGAAGCCTTCTACGAGGGCTTCTGCGAGCCCGGCCTGATCTACAGCCCCGAACTCGTCCAGTGGTTCCAGGACATGGAGATTCCGAACCTCGTCACCGACACCATTGCCAACGAGGTCACCACCGACCCCGAAAACGGTGTGGCACTGGTTCTCCACAACGCATTGATGCGCAACCTCGGAGTGGTATTCACCGAGATCTGCGATCTGGAGAAGCTGGCCGCGGACTGCGCGTCCGACGGCCAGTACACGTTCTTGTACGTCGCCGCACCGCTCAAGGTTGCCAAGGCCAGCGGCTCTCCCGTGAATCCGGTTGCCATCAAATGACATACGAAGATCGCCCTTGGTTGGCGTTGTACCGCAACGACGTTCCCCCCGACATCGACGTCGAACAGCCCACAATGCTCGAAATGTTGGCAGCGGCGGTCCGCTCTGATCCGGACGCCACGGCTGTGAAGTACTTCGACGGTCAACTCAGTTTCGCTGAAGTGGATCAGCAGAGTGACGCCCTGGCCCGCGCACTACGAGCAGGTGGTCTGGCGAAGGGAGACCGTGTCGCACTCTTCCTGCAGAACGTTCCGCAATTCGTGCTCGCCCTCGCCGGAATCTGGAAAGCCGGCGGCGTCGCAGTCTCGATCAATCCGATGAGCCGTGAACGAGAACTGGGATACCAACTCGAAGATTCCGGAGCAGCGGTTCTGATCGCTCTCGAGGGGCTCTACGAGTCCGTCGGCCGCAACGTCGTCTCCGACTCGCCGGTCAGGCGAGTCATCACCACCTCGGAACTCGAGTACCAAAGCCGCAACGATCCGAGGATTTTCGACGGAATCGTGAAGAAGGACCTCGGTACCGACGATCTCGCGACGCTGATCGACCAGCATCGTCTCGGCGATCCGATCACTACCGACGCTGCACCGGAAGACATTGCGGTACTGACCTATACGTCGGGAACCACAGGTCCGCCGAAGGGAGCGATGACCTCTCACGCGAACATGACCTTCAACGCCCAGGTGTACCGGGACTGGTTGGGGCTCACCCCGAAAGACACGGTTCTCGGAGTTGCACCGCTCTTCCACATCACGGGGTTGATCGGTCACATCGCGGTGTCCGTCCTGGCGAGAATGCCGCTGGTGCTTGCCTATCGCTTCCAGCCCGAGGTGATGCTCGACGCGATTCGTGAGCACCAACCGACATTCACAGTCGGCGCCATCACTGCTTTTACGGCACTGCTCAACACTCCGGGTTGCGCGCCGGAAGACTTCTCCTCCATGCGGTTGCTGTATTCCGGCGGCGCACCCATCTCGCCGACTGCCGCCGAGGCCGTCCGCGCCATGACCGGTGCTGCGCTGCACAACATCTACGGGCTGACCGAGACCACGTCGCCGACCCATGCCGTTCCCGTTGGTGCGGATACGCCGGTCGACCCAACATCCGGAGCACTGTCTGTCGGCGTTCCCGTACCCAACACCGTGGTCCGCATCGAAGACGAGGGCGGTGCGGTCCTGCCGATCGGAGAGATCGGCGAACTGGTCGTCCGAGGTCCACAGGTGGTGCGCGGTTACTGGAACAAGCCGGAGGAGAGTGCGTCGGCCATTCGCGACGGGTGGTTCCACACCGGCGACGTGGGGTTCATGGACGAAGCCGGCTGGTTCTACGTCGTCGACCGTAAGAAGGACATGATCATCGCGTCCGGCTACAAGGTGTGGCCACGCGAAGTCGAGGACGTTCTTGCCGAGCATCCCGCAGTCCGTGAGGCGGCAGTCGTCGGGATCGCCGACGAATACCGCGGTGAGACGGTGAAGGCGTTTGTCAGCCTCGTCGCGGGGGCGTCCGTCACCCCGGAAGATCTGATCGATCACTGCAAGCAGCGGATGGCGGCGTACAAGTACCCACGCTCCGTGGTGCTGGTGGAGGAACTGCCCAAGACCGTCACCGGCAAGATACTGCGACGGGAACTGCGCACGATCTCTTGATCGCGGGGCAGCGGGCGGACTTCGCGGTCCGCCTGCTGTCTGATCGCGCACAGTTTCCGGTCGACCGCGCCATTGGGGTAATGGAACAGTAATATGTGCTGAGTACCCACGGACAAACGGGAGACATCAGTGAGCAAGTTCGGACGTAAGAAGCAGCCCACGCCCAAGAGCTACCAGTGGCTGGCCATGACCCTCATCGCTTTGTCGCTCTCCGTGTCGATCGGGATTGCCGCCAAACCCTCCTGAGCTCTGCGAATCCGAAACTTGTAACCCCGCGTCCATCTGCACATGGGCAAATAGGTGCAATTCGGACGCTTAGCTGTTCTAACTTTCCTTCCGTCGTGTCACCTCGGCACCGACGGAGAGGATCAACTCACCATGCGAAGCTCACGCTTCGGCGTGCTGGCCGCTGCCGGCGCTGTCGGACTAGTGCTTGTCACCAGCAGCGTCCAGTCCATCGCCACGGCGTCACCGTTCGGTTCGCTCGACGCCGGTTCGAGCTCCGGTTCGACAGAGATACCAACCGTCAGCGACGGCGGCTTCACGTCCAAGACGCCCTACACTCCCGGCCAGCGCATCGCCGACTATCAGGCGCCGCCGACGGGATACTCCCCCGTGTACACGGAAAGTGTTGCGCGCCATGGTTCCAGAGCACTGTCGAGCCTGAAGTACGACGACCTGAGCCTGCAGCTGTGGGAAATCGCCGAAGCCGAGAACGCATTGACTCCCGTCGGCAAGGAATTCGGCCCGGCCCTCCGTGATCTCATGGCCGCCAACAAGAAGCTGGGGTACGGCAACCTCAGCGGACGCGGGATCACCGAACACAGACAGCTCGGCGCGCGGGTCACTGAACGCCTCCCCCAACTGTTCGACGCCATCGCAGCGCAACAGGGCACCATCACCTTGACCTCGTCGGGTGTGGACCGTGCCGTGGACAGCGCCGAGAACTTCGCGCAAGGGCTGACCGGTGCGTTTCCAGCCGTCGCCGATGATGTTGCACCGGTGACGAATGATGCCGATCTCCTCTACTTCCACGACTCGGATGCGAATGCCGACTACAAGGACTACGAAGAGTCCGATCCTCGACTGAAAGCCGTCGACGACCAGATCGCCGATCTGCCGCGCACCCTCGAGGTCTCACGGCACATGATGCTCAGGCTCTACTCGGAGGACTTCGTCAACCGCCTGAGCGCGGGCGAGTTCTCACTCGTCGACCGTGGCAAGGGTTCCAGCACGATCGACAACGAAGTCGACGCCGCGTACATGCTGTACAACACGTACATCATCACTCCGGGCATGGCCGAAGAAGGCAAGTGGAATTTCGAGCGGTTCATCGAACCTGCTGACGCGCAGTGGCTCGCATACACGAACGATGCCGAGGACTTCTACGCCAAGGGCCCGGGCTTCACCGGTGAAGACGTCACCTACCGGATGGCAACTGTCCTGCGCGACGAGTTCCTGCGCGGCCTGCAGAAACATACCGGCGACGACGCCGTCCCGGGAGCGGATTTCCGATTTGCACACGCAGAAACGATCATCCCCTTCGCGGCACTCTTGAAACTGCCGGGAAGCACCGTCTCGCAGGCGGAGGGCGACCTCTACACCTATGCGAACAACCCCTGGCGCGGATCGCAGGTCAGCCCGATGGCCGCCAACGTGCAGTGGGACGTGTACGCCGGACCGGAGGGTAAGCGTCTGGTCCGAATGCTCTACAACGAGCGCGAGACAGCATTTGCTGCCCCGTGCGCTCCGGTGAGCGCCGGAAGTTTCTTCTACACGCCGGACGAACTGGCCCGCTGCCTGCCGGAGATTTCACCGGCAGCCTGAGATCCGGCAACTCGGGATCCAGCCAGCGGTCGACGAGGGCGCGCCCATACCTGGTGCAATGCCAGCATGCGCGCCTTCTCGTCGTCTTCCATCAACAAGGCGTCGCAGATCCTCACGATGACCGGAGCCGAAACACCAACGGACGTACCCTGTTCCAGCCGCTGATAGTGATTGAAGCTGATGTCGGCAATCTGCGCGACATCGCGCCGACTGAGGCCGTGCATTCGGCGAGCACCCTCGCAGCGCATGCCGACCTTTTCGGGCGCAAGACTGTTTCGTTTTTCGACGAGCATCTGGCTCATCAACTGACGCGCGCTCGACCCGTTCACGTCGCCACCTTTTCCATCCCTGAAATATGCTTTCACCTAACATGTTTCAGAATATGGGATGGGACGGACCCGGCGGTATCTCCGAGATGACAGATAATCACGCGATACCGCCAACCCTGTGCCCGTCCAGGCCGCGACGATGAGGCTCAAGATCAGGCTATGAACCTGCCGATCGTCGGATTCGACTGGCAGATGGGACTACTGCCCCAGTTGATCGAACCGAACGCCGTCGCAACGACATTGCCGACGCCGGTGTTCACCGTCGCGGACAGGTACGGATAAGTACCGACCAGGTCGACGATTCCGGACTTGCCCGTGTCGGTGTTGACCCACGCAACAGTCACCTGACCCGCCGCCGGGATGGGTGCAGCGGCCGGGAACGAATCGAAGCGAATGTCACCCTTGGCGATGGGCGGATTGGATTCTGGCCCGGACTGGCCGGTGAGCCCGGTCAACGAGGCCAGCGACCCCTGATTCGGACACCCGATAGTGACGGCGGCGCCGCCGAAAGGGTGGGGCGGATCAGCCGAGGCGACTCCGGCGAACATGACGCTCGCGGCAATCGGTAGTCCGATGGCCGCAAAAACCCCGGCCGTGCGTGTGACGCTCATAGCTGCTCCTCGGGTCGACAACACTTTCCGGATACCCCTGGTACAACGCCCGAAACGAAGGAAAGACGACTATTCACACCCCCTAGACAACGCGTGTTGTCAGAACTACAGTCGGTGGTGCAGCTCACACCTATCTCTGCCGCGCGCAGACCAGTCCCAGGGAGTGTTCAGATGAAGCGCTACGACCTCCGCAGTCGCACGGATCAACTCGATCCCGAAACCGATTACGAAGAGATGTCGCGCATTCTCGCGGCGCAAGAGTTTCCCTGGGACATCAATCAGGCGCTCAGCTTCGCACTGTTCCGCACATACGCTGTCCCCTCGATCGGCAAGCTCCTCTTCTCCACAGGCGAGTTCACCGACAAGGTTCAGAAGCGCTACGACGACACCAGCCTGATCCTCGACGCCATCCTCGAGCACGGCCTCAGCAGCACCGAAGGCCGCAAGAGCGTGCGTCGAATGAATCAGATGCACGGCTCGTACGACATCTCCAACGACGACATGCTCTATGTCCTGGCCACCTTCGTCGTCACGCCGGTCAGATGGCTCGACGAGTACGGCTGGCGGAAGATGACCGACAACGAGATCGTCGGGTCGACGAATTATTACCGCCACCTGGGTCGGTACATGAACATCAAAGACACTCCTGACACCTACGAGGGCTTCGTCAAACTTCTCGACGACTATGAGCGCGAACACTTTTCATTCGATCCCGGCGCCCGAGCCGTCGCTGATTCCACCCTCGACCTGATGTGCACCTTCCCGCCCAACAACCTGGCACCGAAGGCTCTGGTCAAGGGATTCGCCTTCGCTCTCATGGACGATCACCTACTCGACGCCTTCCACTACAGGCACCCGAGCACTGCGATGCGCGTCGTCTCACGCGGTGCGCTGAAGGTCCGCGCGCGCCTGCTGCGGTTCTTCCCCGTGCGTACGAAGCGGAAATTCGCCCGCGAACTGCCCAACATCCGCAGCTACCCGAGCGGTTACAAGGTCGAAGACCTCGGCACCTTCCCCACGGGATGCCCGGTCAAGCACCTGCAGGCAGACCAGCAGGCCCAAGCGTAAGCAGGTTCCCATCGTGGAGTGGTGGAACTCCTGGCACCCGGGCTGATTCGCGTTTCTCATGCCTAGATGAGGGAGGAGTCGCGACCAGTACGACGAAGGGTGATCAATTCATGGTTCGTCTCGGCGTCGTGTCGACGCCCCTCTTCTTCGAACTCCATCAGCGCATAGAACCTGCGGGCGCGATCGTTGAGGGTGTAGACCTCGAGTGTCACCTCGCCGTGCATGGTTGTGGCGTGTTCGACCAACGCCCGCCCGACGCCCAACCCTTGTGACGCCGGCGCGACGAACAGTCCCCCGATTTCGGAGCCGATCATTCCCAACAGTCCAACGACAGCGGAGTTGTGCTCAGCGACCCAATTGTCGGCCTGAATCAGATAAACCTCTCGCATCTTCTGCTCGCGTTCGCCCGTCCCCTCACCCGCAAGGAACGGATGGGCTTCACGGGCAGCGCGCGACCACAGGTCGACGACCACATCCTCATCCGAGGATACGTAGCGGCGAATGATCAGATCCTGGTTCACAATCCGACCATACCCTCAGGCGTCAGCGCACTGACCGGGCCGAAAGTGTTCAATTTTCGGATCCACGCAGGACGACCACGACGTAAATCAGTGGAACAATTCCATTCGTTGCCGCTCCGCAGTTACCGCGTTGTGCAAGGGTTGTCCGATGACTGACGGTGATCCGACAACTGAGCGTGGAGGTCCGGCATCCTGGTGGAAGGTGACAGCGATTGTCACCGCAGTGCTTGTCACTCTCACATGCGGCGTCATCGTGTGGTCCTTCATGCCGCCGGTTGTGTACTTTCCGTTCTTTGCGCTCGCAGCCTCAGTACTGCTCGGTTTGGGCGGAGTGTGGTTGATACTCAGCCTGATTGGCTGGATGAAGTACAAAACTCTGCGTTTGAGCACGATCGCGCCGGTGATCGTGCTCGTCACCGGTGCGCTCGTGACCTTGTCCGTCCCTTCGCGTGCTGCGTTTGCATTGTCGAAAGATTCGCTCGAAGCAGTGGCCGCGGATTGCCAGAAGTCGATGGACAACCAAACAATTGGCGTCTACCGGGTCCTGCAGGTCTGGCCCGTCGGCAACGGGTGCCGCTTCCACATCGAGGGTGGTCTAATCGATTCGATCGGATTGGCGTACTTACCTGACGGCGCACCATATCTCGGCAAGCCCCGCCGCGACGGCGAGATCGGATACCAGGAGTTCGACGGCGACTGGTACTCGTTCGTTCAAGCGTTTTAGCAGCGAGAAACTAGCCGACCAGCTTGGCCTTCAGAAGCGCGATCGTGTCCGGAGTGAGTCCGAGACCTTCGGTGAGATAACCGTCAACGGTTCCGTAATCGCTGGCTACCTGCGCGAGTCCAGCTTCCAGGTACGAAGCGTCGACACCGAGGGCCGGCTCGAGATTGGTCGCCACCTGCGGGCTCAGGGCCTGAGAGATCTGCGCAAGGATCTTCTCGTTGGTCGCCTGAAGGTAGGTGTTGCTCAACAGATAGTCGTCCATGATCGTCTGGGCGGGGACACCGGCGATGGACTGCAGCAACATCGCGGTCCAACCCGTGCGGTCCTTGCCTGAGGTGCAATGGAACAACTGCACCCCGTCACTCGCAGCGATGTCCGAGAGGACCTGCTTGAAGCCGGCACGGCGAACGGGATCGGTGACAAAACTGCGGTTGGTGTCGACCAAGAACTGCTTGGCCTCTTCCGGCGACTTGATAGTTGTGGCGAGCTGAGTGAGATCCTTGAACTCGATGGGGATGTTCGTGTACGTCACACCGTCCGGGAGTTTGTCCGCGCCACCGATGAACGGGTTGGAGATCTCGGTTGCGCCGCGCAGGTCATAGGCGTCGGCAAGTCCGAGGCCGGTGAGTGTCGTCTTGTCTGCGTCGGTGGTCGCGGTCAGCGCATTGGACCGGTAGATGACGCCGCGCTTGAGGTGTGAGCCGTCGACGGTGGCGTATCCCCTACCGTCGTTGCCGGCGACGTCGCGAAAGTTGGCCACGGAGGCCAAGTTCGGTGTCGGCGCGAGGACAGGATCGAGCGAGCCGAGATCGACCGCTCCAAGCGAGCCTGTGTTGAGAGAGCCCAGGTCGAGCGGGATGGCCGTGGCGGGAGCGGCAAACAACAGGCCTCCGGCGACAACAAGTGTGGCAGCCTTCGCAGTGCGAGCGAACAACATTCGTGTGCGTGTGGACATGTGGCAGTGCCTTTCTCTGTAGTTTGGGATTTGTGGTGTGGTGATCTGGAGTTACGGAGCGACGTCACCGATGCCGGTAAATCCGTACCGCTGGTGAGGTCCGATCACTGCTACCTCGAACAGGCCTGTCCCGGTGCGGGTTACGCCGTCCTCGACGAGGGTGAACCGAGCCAAGTTGTCGACCGGGCACAGCATCTTCTTCCACGGTTCGATGTCCGAAACCTTCTCTCGCAGGCCCTGAACCACCAGTTCGCCCTGCCACATCCCGTGGCGCCAATCCTGCTCGAGTCCGTAGCCCGTGCCGACACCGATGTAGTTGGGCAGTATCGGTTCGCAGGTGATCTCCAGGATGTGGTCGGATTCGCCTGGTGCACCGGGGCGCCGGAAGTACAGAGTTCCGCTCTTCACCTCGCGAGTACCGGAAATGAACGTGAGCTGGTGGTCCGGTCGACCCAACCACTCCGGCTCGCGCGAGCGGTCCGCCCAGACGCGAGTCGCATCTTCGAGGATTCGGCGTCCCTGCTGATCTTCTTGGACGATCGTGACGATGGTGAAGTCGCCGAATTGCATGATCGAGTAAATCCAGAAGAAGTTCTGACTGCCGGCTATCGCCGGATCTGCCTTGCGTCCAGGCGGTTCCGCTTCGCCGACCGGTCGCACACCCCAGGACCGATCGCGATTACCCCGCCACGTCTCCGGGGTGACCGGGATGACGTCGCCGTCGACGGTCAAGGATCCGGACCATGTTCCGGTCTGCACGAATCGTTGCGTGTCGAAGGTGACTCGTTCGAGCTGGCGATGGAAATGTCTGGCCTCGAGATTAGCCGGACCGTCGGATTCGAAGGTGAGGTCGAAGCTCAGGTCCGGCGCTTCGGGACTCGGGTCCAACACCACACGTAGGCGGTGCAGACCCTCGATGATTTCGATTCGCAGCGGGCCTACTGACAGGTCCATACGATCGTCACCCAAGGCTCGGGATGCCCGGAAGACTATGTGGTCATCGCCGCGCCGAAGAACCGCAAAGCCGTCGCATACACCAAGATTGGGGTACTGACCGAGACCGATGATGAGAAACAGTGGCTCGGTGTCGCCGTCGACGCCTGCATGGCAGTTGAAGTAGTAACGGTCGTAGAAGTTTCGATCCGAGGTGCCCACGTGGCGGATGGTCTCGGCGATCTGATGTACCGGGTAGTCGTCGAGCGGGGACAGTGTCATCGTGCATCTCCTGTTGTGAGCGGGGATGTTGCGAGCGACTCCCAATAGGTGCCGTCGAGCATGGCTTCGAGTGTTTTGTGGTGCAGGATCATCTCGTCCGGGTTGTCGGGGAATTCGGCCTGACCGAAAGCCACTGCGCGGCTTTGGACTCGGAACATGATCACCGCGTGCCGCAGCGCGGCGTAAAGGATGTAGAAATCTAGATCCGCAACCGGGTGGCCGGAAAGCGAGCCGTAGGCCTCTGCCACGTCCTCGCGACGAAGGAAGTCCGGCATTCCGGGGAGTCCGGCCATGGCAGCGAGATCCTCGAAGAACCTGTGCTGAAAGATCATCCAGCCGAGGTCCAGCTCACGCGGCCCCAGTGTGGCCATCTCCCAATCGAGGACCGCCGCCGGCTCGAAGTCGCGGTAGATGACATTTCCGATCCGCGAGTCACCCCAGCAGAGCACTGCGGAACCGGCATCGACGGGAAAGTTCGCTTCGATCCAGTCGAAACCGCGCTCGATCAAAGGAGATCCTGGTCCGTCGGCTGTTGCCCACTCGTAATAGCGCCGCTGGTCCTCGAGGTGCGCGCGAAGTGCTTCTGCCCCAGTCGGTTCGGCACCATCGCGGCACAACTCGGGGAGTGCGAGGTGCGGATCGGCCATAGCGTGTAGCTCGGCGAGCACCCGGACCGATGACTGCTGGAGTCGAGAACAGTCGTCGGCCGAAGCTTCCGAGAGCCAGGATCCGAACGTGTACGGCATGACATCGGGCGGGATTTCGCCCTCACGCCGTTCCATCACGAAGAACTCGCCGCCGAGCGCGTCCGGGTTGCTCTCGGACCAGTACACCCGCGGGATCGGCACCGACGTGTGAGCGGCGACGGCGCTCATGACCCGAAACTGCTGGTCCAGGTTGTAAGACGGAAAGATCGGTACCGCACTGTCCCGCGGGGCGATACGGGCGACCAAGCGATGCTCGGCTCGAATCCCGTCCTCGATCCACGTCGCATCGAAAAGCACAGTTTCGTTGGACATGCCGTTCGCGGCCGGCACTTCGACCGAGGTCACGGAAGGTTTCGAACCTCGCCACAGCACGGTCGCGAGCCAGCCTTCGAGGCTGCGCCGCATCTCCGCCGGGTCGTTGCGGGATTCGCCGGGCCTGGCAAATTCGGCGTAGTCGGGATCTTCGCCGGAGGTTTCTGTTTCGGTTCGAAGGTTCATCACCACTCCTCGTGGTTCGGTGGCGCCGATGCGCACGTGCCGATTGTCGATACAATATGTATCGACTAAAGCCGTGACAGAATGTAACGGCCATCACAGCGATACCGCAAGGGATTTGCCCAAAATGTCCAAAGATTCCGAAACTCAGCACCGCCTGGGCCCGCAGCGAAACCCTGCAATCGACGACGCAGTACTGGACGCGACCAGGCAACTGTTGGAAGAAAAGGGGTACGCGGGCACGTCCATCGACGCCATAGCCACGCGTGCGGGAGTAGGACGTCCAGCCATCTACCGTCGGTGGCCGTCGAAGGCACACATCGTCAACGACGCGATCTATCCCGTACTCGACGTCGAACAGGGCGCGGACATCGACACCGAACTCGGCACCGAGGGCACGATCACGGATCAGATCCGCGCGCTGGTGCACGGCGCGGTTGCTCTGTTCGCAGCTCCCGCCACACGAGCCGCTGCTCCCGGATTGATGAGCGAAGTGCGAACAAACGCGGAATTACGCGACGTTCTCGTGGTGCGGCAACTGGCCGGAGTCCGCGTCGAGCTGAACCGTCGACTCGAGGCGGCGAGAGAGCGCGGCGACATCCGAAGCGGCGTCGACGCCGACGCTCTTCTCGACATCATGGCGGGCGCGGCCATCTTCGCGCTGTCGGTTCGTGACGTCTCGGACCCGGGACCGTTTGCCGATTCTCTTGCCGACATAGTGCTGAACGGCATACTCCCCGACGACAACTAGGCGCCAACCTCGCCGACTATCCTGTGGGGCATGACCGAGCCTGTAGCGACCGCTGACCTTGCCGACGAGATCGGACCCGACATCCGTAGCTGCGACACGCAGTTCACCCAGTTCGGTGGACGTGAAGTGTTTGCCGGCCCCATCACGACCATCAAGTGCTTCCAGGACAACCTGCTCGTGAAGCAGACCCTCAGTGAACCGGGCAACGGCGGAGTCCTCGTCGTCGACGGTGACGCGAGCATCCACACCGCTCTGGTCGGCGACATCATTGCCGGCCGCGGCGTCGACAACGGCTGGGCCGGCGTCATCGTCAACGGAGCCGTCCGCGACTCCGCGATCCTGCGCACCCTCGACATCGGCGTCAAGGCTTTGGGCACCAACCCGCGCAAGAGCACGCAAACCGGTTCGGGCGAGAAGAACGTGCCGATCGAAATCGGCGGAGTCACCTTCAACCCCGGCGAGATCGTCTACAGCGACCAGGACGGCGTCGTCGTTCGCGAGAGCTAGTCAGAAGTCGCGGGATCAGGCGGGGGCTTCCACTTTGGCGGCCATCCCGCCGATCTCGACGACATCGCCGTCACGAAGCTGGCGGCCCCGACGATCTTCGACCTCACCGTTGACCGAAACCATGCCGTCGGCGATCACTTCCTTCGCCTCCGCGCCCGATTCGATGAGGTTCGCGAGCTTGAGAAACTGACCGAGCCGAATCATTTCGTCGCGGATGGGTACTGCTGGAATGTTGTCGGTCATGTCAATCATCTTCCTCCTCCCACAAAACTGGACACGACAGACCACACTTAGCGTGAGGATCTGATCGACCGGTAGGAGAGGAAGCTCGATGGCACCATTGACCGAGGTATCGGACACCACTGCAGAGTTGGTGGAATCGCCACCCGAAAATCCGCGCCAGGCGCGTCGATTCCGCAAAGGGCGGTTCAGCCAGGTTCCCCATATCTCGGGACTGATCCTCGGAGTCTTCTCCGTACTGGTGTTCCTGTGGAGCATCTCGCCGGTACTGCGGCACATCCTCCGCGTCCCACGCGAATACATCGACAGCTACTACTTCGACGCACCGGATACGAGCCTGTCGTGGGCGCTCGTCGTCGCCCTGCTCGCCGCCGCCCTCGCGAGCCGCAAGCGCATCGCCTGGTGGCTGCTGACGATCTACCTGTCACTGATCACCCTCACCAACATCGCCTCCGCGATCGTCGACAAGAACCCGAACAACGCCGTGGCCGTTGTCGTTTTGCTTGTCGTGATCGGAATCCTCATCGCGGCGAGGCCCGAGTTCTACACACGCGTACGACGCGGCGCCGGCTGGAAAGCACTCGGCGTGCTGATCGGCGGCATGGCTGTCGCGACCGTGATCGGTTGGGGCCTTGTCGAACTCTTCCCGGGCGACCTACCGCAGAACCAGCGATTCCTGTGGGCCTTGAACCGCGTCACCGCGGCGGCTTCGGTCGACAACGAGGTGTTCGACGGCCACCCGCGTGTCTTCGTCAACACGGTCCTCGGTCTCCTCGGTGCCATCGCGCTCCTCGCCGCCGTCATGACGCTCTTCCGCGCGCAACGCTCCAACAACGCCCTCACCGGAAACGACGAGTCCGCGATCCGCGGGTTGATCCAGAACTTCGGTGCCGACGACTCTCTCGCTTACTTCGCCACCCGCCGCGACAAGGCGGTCATCTTCGCGCCGAGCGGCAAGGCCGCGATCACGTACCGCGTCGAGATCGGCGTCTGCCTCGCCAGTGGTGATCCCATCGGTGATCCCGAAGCGTGGCCGCACGCCATCGAAGCGTGGCAGGGGCTCGCGTCGCAGTACGGCTGGGCGACGGCCGTCATGGGCGCCAGCGAAACCGGGGCGACGGCATACAAGAAGGCGGGCCTGAGCGTCCTGCAGCTCGGCGACGAAGCGATCCTGCGCACCCGCGAGTTCAATCTCAACGGACGCGACATGCGCCCGGTGCGCCAGGCGGTCACCCGCGTCAGGCGTCACGGCGTCACCGTGCGGATGCGACGCCATCGCGACATCCCGCCAGAGGACATGGCGGCCGTCATCATCCGCGCCGACGACTGGCGCGACACCGACACCGAGCGCGGCTTCTCCATGGCGCTCGGCCGACTGGGCGATCACCTCGACGGCGATTGCCTCCTCGTCGAAGCCGTCATGGGTGAAGGCACCGAGGACGAAAGCGTCGTCGGCATGCTCTCGCTCGTGCCGTGGGGACCGAACGGTGTTTCGCTCGACCTGATGCGCCGTAAGCCGACGGCGCCCAACGGTGTCGTCGAATTGATGGTCTCGGAGTTGGCCACACGTTCGGACGAGATCGGCGTCGTGCGAGTTTCGCTCAACTTCGCCGTGTTCCGCTCGGTGTTCGAGGAAGGTTCGCGCATCGGCGCGGGCCCGATCCTCCGCATCTGGCGCTCGGTGCTCGTCTTCTTCTCCCGCTGGTGGCAGCTCGAAGCGCTGTACCGCTCGAACGTGAAATACCAGCCGGATTGGGCGCCGCGCTTCCTCTGCTTCGAGGACAACCGCGAACTGCCGCGCGTCGGATTCGCGTCGGCCATCGCCGAAGGCTTTGTGGTGCTGCCCAGTTTCGGGCGCAAGTCCAGCCAGGTCGTCAAGCACACCGGTACGCATGCGGCAGTGCCCGCAGCTCTGGTGACGTCCGAAGGACTGCACGCCGACGGCAGCCCGCCGGACTCGGCGCCGACGTTCACGACCAACGGTCCGCGTCGACCCGAGCAGGTCCGCGTGCGCATGAACAAGCTCGCGCAACTGGCCGACGAAGGGATCGCCGCCTACCCCGTCGCCTATCCACCGACGCACACGATCGCGGCCGCAGCGAAGTCACCGGAGGGCACCCGCGTGCGAATCGCGGGACGCCTGCTGAGGGTCCGCGACTACGGCGGAGTGGTGTTCACGGACGTGCGCGACTGGTCCGGCGACATCCAGGTTCTGGTCGACCAGGACAACGTCGGCCGCGAGAAGTTGGCGGAGTTCGCTGCCGAGTTCGATCTCGGTGACCTGATCGAAGTCAGCGGAACCATCGGGCGCAGCCGCAAGGGCGAGCTGTCGCTCATCGCCGTCGAGTGGCGCATGAACGGCAAGTGCCTGCACCCGCTGCCGGACAAGTGGAAGGGCCTCTCGGATCCCGAGACCCGCGTCCGCCAGCGGTACCTCGACATCGCCCTCAACCCGAAGGCCCGCGAACTTCTCGAGGCTAGAAGCGCCGTCGTGAAGTCGCTGCGCGATTCACTCGGTGGTCGCGGATACCTCGAAGTCGAGACCCCGATTCTGCAGCAGGTGCACGGCGGCGCGAATGCCGCTCCGTTCCTGACACACATCAACGCGTACAACCTCGACCTCTATCTCCGCATCGCACCCGAGCTGTACCTGAAGCGGTTGTGCGTCGCCGGTATGGAGAAGGTGTTCGAGATCGGCCGCGTGTTCCGCAACGAGGGCGTCGACTTCAAACACAATCCCGAGTTCACGATCCTCGAGGCATACGAAGCCCACAGCGACTACGAGGGCATGATGCGGATGTGCCGCGAGCTGATCCAGGCGGCGGCCGTCGCAGCATTCGGTCGCGAGATCATCATGCGTCCCGGCCCGGACGGCGAACTGGTCGAGGTCGACATCTCCGGTGAGTGGCCGGTGAAGACGATGCACGGCGCCGTCGCCGAAAAACTTGGTGTCGACGTCTCCCCCGAGACAAGTCTCGAAGACCTGCAGAAGTTGTGCGACGCCAACGAGATCCCGTACCAGTCCAGCTGGGATACCGGCGCCATCGCGCAGGAAATGTACGAGCATCTGGTCGAGGACTACACGGAGTTCCCGACGTTCTACACCAACTTCCCCACCTCGATGTCGCCGCTCACCCGGCCGCACCGCAGCATCCCCGGCGTCGCCGAGAAGTGGGACCTGGTGGCGTGGGGCGTCGAACTCGGAACCGCATACAGCGAGCTGACCGACCCTGTGGATCAGCGCAACCGGCTCACCGAGCAGTCGATGCTCGCGGCCGGCGGCGACCCGGAAGCGATGGAATTGGACGAAGACTTCCTCCAAGCCCTCGAACACGCGATGCCGCCGACGGGTGGTCTCGGGATGGGCGTCGACCGAATCGTCATGCTGATCACGGGTGGCAGCATCCGCGAGACGCTGGCCTTCCCCCTCGCGAAACCGCGTCAGTAGTCCGGATTCTCGCGTGCCGGAATTGTTCCACGTGAAACCACCGGGCGAGATCTTGCAGGTCGGCGAGAGCCGACTGCATGTTCTTGCCGAGGGCGACGGCCCCGTCGTCGTCCTGTGCGGTGGGCTGGCGGGCAATTGGTTCGACTGGGATGACTGCGCGCGTCATCTTCAGTCGGATCACACCGTCGTCCGCTTCGATCGCCCGGGCTTCGGGCTCAGCGAGCCTACTTCCGAAGTTCCGACCGTCCGCGGCGAAGCTCAGCGGATCCGCGACGTGCTCGACACTCTGGGACTGAGTGGTCCGGCCGTGGTGGTCGGCCACTCCATCGCCGGCTTCTACGTCGAAGGCTTCGCGCGCCTGTTCCCCGATCGGGCGGCGGGGATGCTCCTCCTCGATTCCAGTGCCGAGAAGGAGCCGAAACGTCTTTTCCCCCGCGACCTGCTGCTGATCGCCTCCCGAGCCGCCGCGGCTTCGTTCAGCACCACCGGGCTCCAACGACTCCTCGGTACGACGACGCGCAAGATCCTCAACCAGTCCGTGCCGCCGAGTGGGTCGTCCGAAGCCACTCTCGAATGGGTCCGGAAGATCTACCGCGAGCCTCATTATCTGGAAGCGGCGATGATCGAATACGTCGCGTACACCGATATGGCGCTGGAGCTCACCGCTTTACGACGCTCGAGCAAGCATCCACTGCCCGACATCGACCTCAGCGTCGTCGCCGCACACACTGGCCACACCACTCCCTGGTCCATCGCCTGGATGGCAAAGCAGCAGAAACTCGCCACCTACCTCGGCGGGAGTTTTCACGTCCTGCGCCCGGCACATCACCACGCGATGATCGATCAGCCCGAGGAGTTGGCGAACTTGATTCGGCGCCTCACGCAGCCGAACCGTCGGGGATGACACTTAAAGTTACAACTCGGACAGTAGCCGGATCATTGCTAGTCTCGGACAGCTTCTGCTTTCTACGACAGGCTGACCATGGACCGTTCGACACGTCGGGTGCGCTCGTGCCTGATTTTCGTGGCGATCCTCGTTGTCGCCCTGGCGGGCATCGCCGCCCGTCCGCCCGGTTTTCTGTCGACCTTCTGGCCCGCCAACGCGATCCTTCTGGGCATTCTCCTCCGTAACCCGCGCTCGTTTGCGCCGATCGGACTCGCTGTCGGCGGCGCCGCGCTGCTGACGGCGGATCTTGCGACCGGAAGCCCCGTGCAGAGGGCCTTCGAACTGAATGCGATCAATCTGGTCGGCGTCACGACAGGATTGATCGCCGCGAACTTGCTCGGCTGCTTTCCACGGCGAATCTCCGAGACGAAGTACACGGCCAGAATCTTCCTCATCTCGGTTCTGGCGTCGTTCACGGCCGGGTCCGCCAGCGCACTACGCACTCAACTCCACGAAGGAAGCGGTGCGGCAACGGAATTGGTGGGGTGGTTCTTCGCCGATCTGTGTACGTATCTGATCGTGCTGCCGATCGTTCTGTCGGCACCGACGCTCGAACACATTCGAAGAACCTGCGGGCCGTCCGTGCGGCAGAGTCTGCGCTTGAGGCGGCTCGCACAGATCCTGGCACCTCTGGCCGCTCTCCTGGCCTGTCTGCCACTCGCCCTGGAGGTCCAGGGAGCCCTTGCGCTGCTGCTGCCGATGCCGGCGCTCCTGTGGTGCGCAATGCGTGTCTCACTGTTCAGCACCTCGCTCCTGGCAGCCGGATGGAGCGCGTGGGCACTGGTCATGGCGGGTAAGGGACGTCTGGCACTGGCAGATCCGGTGCACCTACTCAGTGAGGGGGTGACCACCCGGATCTCCGTCATCTTGATGGCACTCTCCCCCATCGCCGTAGCCGTCGCCACTGGCGCACAGCGGCGCGCTGAGCGAGAACTCCAACGCATCGCCGAATGCGACGCCCTCACCGGAACGCTGAGTCGCCACGCGTTCTGGACCCAATCGCAGGAACTCCTCGACGCCCAGCACGCGGCGCAACGACCAATCGCCGTCATGATGCTCGATCTCGACCACTTCAAATCGATCAACGACAACCTCGGCCACCTCACCGGCGATTCGGTCCTCGAACAGTTCGGAAACACCCTCCTCGCCGCTACCGAAGGGCTGGGACTCTCCGGCCGACTGGGTGGTGAAGAATTTGCCGTCGCCGCCGCCGACTGCACCTTCGAGGAAGCCATCCAGCTCGCGGAGCGCATCAGAGAGGCGCAAGAGGCCCACGCGCGATCCATTCGCGGTTTCGCGGGAACGGTCAGTATCGGCGTCGCCTGGGCCGATCGCGCGATGCCGGGCATGGAGACTCTGCTCGATATCGCCGACAACGCGATGTACCAGGCAAAACGCGACGGCCGAAACCTCGTGGTGGCGTTCGATCTGTACATGGCAAGGTGACGTAGGTGCAACTACTCCTGATCCGACACGCGCTCCCCGAACTGGCCGAGGTCACCGAAGGCCGCGCAGATCCCTCGCTGACCGACGAAGGTCGTGCCCAGGCACTACGGCTGCCCGCAGCACTGGCGCCGTACCGGATCACCGGACTCTTCAGCAGCCCGCAAAAGCGCGCACTCGAGACCGCAGCCCCGGTAGCGCAGATATTGGGCCTTCCGGTCACCCAGCGCGAGGGTCTGGCGGAATACGACTACGAGCAGCCGCACTACATCCCGATGCACGAGGTCCTGGAGCGGGCGCCGGAAACCTATGCGCGCATCAAAGCCGGCTGGCTCCCCGAGTCGGTGGACGGCGACGCCTTTCGTGCGCGAGTCCTCGGTGCGATCGACGAGATAGTCGCGGCAACGGACAACGACGCCACCGTGGCGATCTTCTGCCACGGCGGCGTCGTCAACATCGTTCTGCAGGAACTGCTCGGACTGGAGCGCCCGTTGACCTTCCCGATCGAGTACGTGTCCGTCACGCGCATTCTCGTGTCGCGAAACGGAAGCCGCAGGGTCGGGTCGATCAACGAAACCGGTCACGTACGCAACATGCTTCGCGTGTAGTCACACGTTGTGGCACGCCACCTGATGGCCGCCCTCGACGAGACGCAGCTCGGGAACTACCTCGGCGCAGAGATCAGTAGCCAGCGGGCACCGCGTGCGGAAGCGGCAGCCACTGGGCGGATTGAGCGGCGAGGGCAGTTCGATGACCTTCTGCTCGACGTTCTGCGCCGCAGTGACGGTGGCGTCGGGATCGGGAATCGACGCCAGCAGTAGCTGCGTATACGGGTGCAGCGCGCGGTTCTGCATGTCTTCTGCGGGAACGATTTCGCAGACGCGGCCCAAGTACATGATCATCACGCGGTCACTGATGTTCTTCACGACGGCCATGTTGTGCGCAATGAACAGCAGCGACAGCCCGTGACGCTTCTTCGCGTCCTCGAGCAGGTTCAGAATCTGCGCCTGCACGGAGACGTCGAGACTCGAGACCGGCTCGTCACAGATCAGGACCTTGGGGTCGAGCATCAATGCGCGGGCGATGCACACGCGCTGGCACTGACCACCCGAGAGTTCGCGTGGGGTTCGGTCCCACACCATGTCCGGGTCCAGCCCGACCTCGGCAAGAACCTCGCGCGCCCGAGCTTCGATGGCAGCCTTGTCTTTTCCACCCCAGATCGACGGACCCTCGGTGATGAGAGCCTTGACCTTGCGACGGGGATTCAGGGAGGAGATCGGGTCCTGGAAGATCATCTGCAACTGAGTGCGGCTGCGACGCAATTCTTCCGCGCCCAGTGCCGTCATTTCCGTCTCTCCGAGGCGGATCGAGCCCGACGTCGGTGAGGGCAACTGCATGATCGCCCGGCCCGCCGTGGACTTGCCACAGCCGGATTCACCAACCACGCCCAAGGTTTCGCCCGGAGCGACGGTGAAGCTGATCCCGGACACGGCGTGAACGGTCTGGCCCTTGCCGACGTTGAATTCGACGACCAAGTCCTCGACCGTCAGGGCCGCGTCCACCGTCTCGGACTTCCTGGTATCCACTGATGCAGTCATCAGACCATCTCCTTCACCGCGAGCGTCAGGCCCGCTGCGGTAGTGCCGGCCTTCTCGTTGGCGACCAATGCCGTTGTGCCTTCAGGGGTGTCGACCGGGTAGTGGCACGCGAACGTGTGGCTTTCGGTTGTGTTGTCCCCCGGGCCGCCGGGAGCCAGGGCCGGGTCGCCGGTCAGGCAGTCGTCCTGGGCGTACCGGCAGCGAGCGGCGAAGCGGCAACCGGTGATCGGCTTCGTCATGTCCGGGAGCCCACCCGGAATTGTTTGCAGCACTGTGTGCGTCGGTGATTCGAGTCGCGGAATCGCAGCCATCAACGCTTCGGTGTACGGGTGGCGAGGACGAGTGAACAACTCTTCGGTCGCCGACGTTTCCACGACGGAACCGGCGTACATGACAGCGACGCGATCCGATCGACCCGAGACCACACCGAGGTCGTGGCTGATCAGGATGACGGCCATGTTGAGCTTGTCGTTGAGTGAGGCGAGCAGATCGAGAATCTGCTTCTGCACCGTCACGTCGAGAGCGGTGGTCGGCTCGTCCGCGATCAGCAGTTTCGGCTCGCAGGCCAGGGCCATCGCGATGACCACGCGCTGTCGCATACCGCCCGAAAGTTCGTGGGGGTACTGGTCGAGCCGACGCTTGGGCTCGGGGATACCCACCATCGACAAGAGTTCCGCTGCGCGATCGCGGGCCGCGTCCTTCTTCAGACCCAGGTGGAACTTCAAGGATTCGGTGATGTGGGTACCGATGCGCTTGAACGGATTGAGCGAGGTCATCGGATCCTGGAAGACCATGGCGATCTCGGGTCCCCAGAAGTGCTTCATCTCCGACTTCTTCATCGTCGACATGTCGCGGCCGGCAAACGTCACCGTCCCGCTGATGTCGAGAGCCGGACCCTTCTGGAGCAGTCCCATGATGGTGCGCCCGAGAACCGACTTGCCGGAACCGGATTCACCCACGATGCCGAGAGTTTCGCCGGCGGAGACGTGGATCGAGACACCGTCGACTGCTCGCAACTGGCCACGGGGAGTGGCGAATACGGTTCTGATGTTGTCCGCCTGCAGCAGCGGAACGCCGTGCTGAGCTGAAGTGGTCACAGCTTACTCCGATACTTCTCGCCGATGAGGTTGAAGGAGAACACCGTCAGGAAGAGGAAGACGCCTGGTACCAGGACGATGAACGGATGCTTCTCCACGATCCCGCCCTGACCTTCCGCAATCATGTTGCCCCAGGTCGGATCAGGTTGTGCGATACCGAGTCCGAGGAAGCTCAGTGATGCTTCCGCGACGATCAGGCCGGAGACGGCCACCAGTCCGAGCGCGGCGACGGGAACGAGGACGTTGGGAACCAGCTCGCGCCAGATGACGCGCCATTTGGTGGCGCCCATGGCTCTCGCGGCAAGCACGAACTCGCGTTGGGCGACGACGATGGTGTTTGCCCTGGCGATTCGAACCATGCTGGGAATGCAGAGAATCGACAGTGCGAGGGTGATGTTGCGCAGGTTCGACGTGAGCACCGCGGCCAGTGCGATGAGCAGCACCAGAGAAGGAATGGCCAGCAGCGAGTTGGTCAGGATTCCGACGACTGCGTCGACCTTGCCGCGGAAGTAACCGGCCATGACGCCGATGGTGCCACCGATGATCATGCCGATCAGCACGGCGCAGATGGCGACAGTCAAGGAAGCGCGCGCACCGAACAGGGCGCGGGCGAGGAGGTCGAGACCGAAGTTGTTGGTACCCAACGGATGATCGGAGAGCAGGCTCGGCGAGGCGAAGCCCGGCTCGGCCAAGGTCTTGACCGTGTCCTTGTACTCACCGAGCGGCAGCAGCGGCGCGAAGATCGCGGCCAGGATCAGCGCGACCAGCCAGATGCACGCCAACCAGTACGAGAGATCGAACTGACTGCCCCACTTGGACGTACCGAGTTTGCCGAGACCCTTGAAGAGGAAAACCAGGGCAACGAGCGCGAGCACGATGCGGACGGTCATCATGATCGCTGAACCGAAGAGTGCGGTGCCGAGCAGCGCAACGCCGACCACTGTGAGAATCGATCCGATCAGGACCAGATTCTTGGGCTGTTCCAGCGTTTCGACGGGACCGGGAGCCAGCAGGACTGTCTGCTGCCGGTATGTCATCACCTCGGACGGGGCCGGCGACGGGGCCGCTCCGTCTGGCGTCACTTCAGACATGGACACGACGACTCCTCGGGTCAAGATAGGTGTACAGAACATCGATCGCACTGTTGACGAGGACGTAGATGACCGCGATCACGACCACCGCGCCGAGCAGCATCGGCGAATCACCCTGCTGCGCTGCGCGGACGATGAGCGTGCCCATTCCGGGCAGCGAGAACAGCGTCTCGACGATCACGGTGCTGCCGATCATGCCGCCGAGAGCCAGACCCATCATCGTGATGAGCGAGAACGACGACGGGCGGAGCGCGTCACTGAAAAGCACTCGCAGCGTGGGCATTCCCTTGGCCTTCGACGCGAGGATGTAATCCTCACGGAGCGTCGTCACCAGGTCGGATCGGAGAACGCGAGTGAACATCGCCATCTCGAGGAGGCTGATGGTGATCGCGGGAAGTATTGCGTGTGAGAGGTTTCCGGAGAGGCTGTCGCCGATGCGCACCCACTGTGATCGCGGGAACCAGCCGAGCCAGTTGACGGTGACCATGATCAGCAACAGACCGGCGAGGAAGCTCGGGACGGAAAGAACACCGAATGTCGCGGCGCTGATGACGCGGTCGATGACGCCGCCTTCGTGGTGCGCCGACCAGAGTGCGAGCGGAACTGCGACGACGAGTGCGATGACCAGACCCATCACTGCCAACTGAACGCTGACGGGGAGAGCGGAACTGATCGCGGTGAGGACGTCCTGCTGCGGGGGAACGAGCGAGTTGCCGAGGTCGCCCTGGAGAGCGCTGGTCAGCCAGTCCCAATAGCGAACCAGGAGTGGATCGTTGAGTCCGAGCTGCTGCCGAACTTCCTCGTACTCGGCAGGCGTTCGGCCTTCACCGAGAACGGAGACAGCGGGATCGCCGGGGATCAGTGATGCCAGCACGAAGGTTCCGAAGCTGACGATCAGGATCACAATGACGAGCTGGCCCAATTTCTTACCTATTGCGCCGATGTTCATCGATTTCGTCTCCTTCGGACAGCGAGCTCGCAATACACAGCAGTTCCTCTGATTTCATTTCTTCGTTCGCAGCCGGCCCCGATCCGCTGCAATACGGGCGCGGGGCCGGCTGTGAACTTCAGGCTCTCTAGGACTTCCAAGCTCCGTCGAAGAGCACGATTCCGTCGAGGCTCTGCTCGAGTCCGTGAACGTTCTGGTTCCACACGTCGAGTGCGGCGACGTTGCCCCACACCTGCCACGGGACGGTCTCGTTGGCGCGTTCCTGGATCTGGGCCAGGACTGCCTTCTTGTCCTCGTCGGTGGTTGCGACGCCCAACTTGTCCAGGAGAGCATCCATTTCGGCGTCGGAGTAGCCGGTCGCGTTGTTACGGCCACCGGACTTGATGCCCGTGTACAGACGCTCGTAGGGATCGGCCTCGGCGAGGCTCAGTGCTGCGGTGCTCATGTCGTAGTCGTGATCGGCGTACATCCGCTTGACCAGATCACCTGCACCGGTGACGTATTCGATCTGAGCGTCGAAGCCGACTGCGTTGAGCATCGCCTGGATGGCCAGAGCCGTCGCCTGTGCGGACGGTTCCTGGATGGAGAGGAAGGTGATCTTTCCGTCGTAGCCGTCGGCCTTGGCCTGATCGAGCAGTTCCTTCGCCTTGGCGGGATCGACGCCGATCGGTGCGACGTCGTTGTGCCAGCGCGAGGTGTCCTGGAAGATCTCCTGGCCGGGCAGTCCCTTGCCGTTGTTGACGCGGGTGTTGAGCGTCTCCGGATCGACGGCCAGCGCCATCGCCTGGCGGACACGGACATCCGAGCCCGGGCGGCCCGGGGCCATGTTCACGTTGGCGATGTAACCGAGCGACGGGATGTCGACGAAGCCGGGGTAACCCGACTCGATCAGATCCAGGATCGGGGTGAGCGTACGCATGTACGCGGCGTCGATGCCGCCCGTCTTGAGTGCTTCGGCGGTGGGCTGAGCGCCGACGATGCTGATCAGCTTGAGCTTGTCGATGTTCGGTGCGCCGTCGTAGTAGTCGGGGCGAGCAGCCAACAGCAGTTCCTCGTTGGGAGCGAACTTCTCGAGGGTGAAGGCGCCGGCGCCGATCGGGGTGAACTGGTCACCCTGCTGGGCGCTCGGGGCGACGATCATGCCGGGTCCGGTGGCGAGCATCGACTGGATGCCTGTCCACGGATCAACGAGGTTGAAGACTACGGTCGTCGCGTCTGGGGTGTCGATCGAGGCAACCTTGGAAGCCCACAGGCTCGACTGAGGTCCCTTGTTGGTGACGTAGCGGTTGATGCTGTCGGCGACGGCCTTCGAGTCGAGAGCTGTACCATCGCTGAACTTCACACCGTCGCGGAGCTTCAGCGTCCAGGTCTTGCTGTCCGAACTCGCTTCGAGCGACTGAGCGAGCTTGGGCTCGAACTTCTGCCCGATGGGGTCGTAACGCATGAGCACGTCGTAGATGGCGCTGAGCTCGCTGCCACCGGTGGCGCCGGCAACCTGAGCCTTCGCGGGATCGAGAGTCGTGACCGCCGAGTAACCGCTGAACGTCAGCGTGCCGCCCTTGGTGGGAGTGCCGGGATCAGCCTGCTCGTTGACCATGCCGATCTTCAGCGAGGAACCGGAATCAGCGGATTCGCCGCCGCCATTGCTCGAGCCGTTGTCGGCGCACGACGCCAGGAACATACTTGCGGTGATCGCCAGCGCAGCCGCAGCCAATCTGCGACTTCCGCGGCGGGAACTACGACTCATTCGAATGCCTCCAAGGCGGGGTAAGACCGTGACGTGATGTTGAACACGAAACAGTCTGTGATGGGAGGCACAGAAAATTGGATCGAGTCTCGCTCAGTGGAATCGGTTAAGTTGCAGGCCTCAACAGTCAGGTAAACCGACCCTGGCCAGCGGTTACCTTCGTGGACAGCAGACCAGCCGGTCTAGTCCCGGTCGAGCGTCGCTTCCTCGAGATCGAGCTCGCGAAGTACCTTCCGGAGGACCTCGTCGTCGATCCGGCCGGCATCGCGTTCGGCGATGAAGACGCCTCGCTCGGCATCGATCATCTCGAGGCGCAGCGAGCGGAAGGCGTTCGACGGGCTCTCCCCCAGATCCTCGTCGCTGCGTCCCAGTCGCTCCCACGCCGAGTTCGCGCGGTGGGTGTTCCAGCTTCGCAAGATGTCCGCGGCACGATTGCGGACCTGAGGGACGTCGTCGGCGTCGGCTCCGACCAACTCGTCCAGCCGCGCCGCAGCGGCCCGTGCAGCCTTGTCCTGAGCGGCCGCCTCGGCGCGGGCGTCGGACTGCTCTTCGTCCCCCTGCACGCCGAGGACACGGATCACCCACGGCAACGTCAGGCCGTGCAGCAACAGCGTGCCGACCACGACGACAAACGTCAGGAACAGGATCAGCGACCGCCCCGGGAAGTCCTCCCCACTGTTGACCGTCAGCGGAATGGCGAAGGCAGCTGCCAGCGACACGACCCCTCGCATACCGGCCCACGACACGACGAACACCGCCCGCGCCGAAATCTCCGGCTCCCTCGCTCGAATACGCGGCGACAGCCAGCGCGGTACGTACGTGAACGGGAACACCCAGGCGATCCGCACCACCACGACGGTCACGAGAACGGCAACCGACGCCCAGACGACGATCGAAGTGCTGTACCCCTGCAATCCGTTGACGACACTGGGCAATTGGAGACCGATCAACAGGAAGACGAACGACTCCAGGATCAGGTCGACGGCCCTCCACACTGCCGTGTCCTGCAAACGCGTCGCATAACTCGCACGGGTGGAGCGCTGGCCGAGGAACAATCCGGCTACGACGACCGCGATGACGCCCGACGCGTGGACCTCTTCCGCAGCCAGGTAGGTGAAGAACGGCACCACCAATCCGATTCCGCTCTCCATCACCGGATCCTGGAGCTTGCCGCGAACCTTCGAGATGACGAACCCCACCGCGAGGCCGATCACCGTTCCACCGACCGCCGCGACGAGGAAGGTCTCGAAGCCGCCGATCAGCGTCGCACCCGTACCGACGGCAGCCGCGAGAGCGACCTTGTACGCCGTCAGAGCGGTGGCGTCGTTGAGCAGGCTCTCCCCGCCCAGCAGGGTCATGATTCGGCGCGGCAGGCCGAGCTTGCGTCCGATTGCGCTCGCGGACACCGCGTCCGGCGGCGCCACGATGGCGCCGAGAACCAGAGCAGCCGCTATCGAGAACTCCGGCACGATCAGGTAGGCGACAAAGCCCACCGCAGCCGTCGTCGCCAGGGGAAGCCCCACCGCGAGAAATCCGATCGGACGCAGATTCGAGCGCAAAGCCAGGTATGAACTGTCCAGTGCTGCCGAGTACAGAAGTGGAGGCAACACGACGAACAGGACGAGGTCGGGATCGAGTTCCAATTCCGGAACACCCGGTATCTGACAGGCGATCAAACCGACCAGGACGAGGATCAGCGGCGAAGACAGCCCGAACCTTCGCGCGACCGCCGCCACCAGCAACGCCGCTACTACAACCCCCAGTAATATGCCGTTCACCCTGGCAGCATGCAGTATGGAAGGCGATGAAGAAAATCCTGAAGCGAGCAGCAGCTCGCACACAGCGGCCCGCACCCGCTCCCACCGGTTGCGAGGAACTAACCAATGCGCCCGAAACAGACCCGGCGGCGCTGACGCCCGGCGTCTGCCAGGAGTGCGCCGAGTTGGGCGAGGATAACTGGTCTCACCTGCGCATGTGCCTGTCCTGCGGCCACGTCGGATGCTGCGATTCCAGCCCTCATCAGCACGCCACCAACCACTACCGCGAAACCGGGCACCCGGTCATGCGCTCACACGAGCCCGGCGAATCCTGGCGCTGGTGCTACGTCCACGACCTGATGGACTGACCGCGCGCGACTGGCGGTGCACTGCGCATAGTGCCCACCTGTCACGGCGCACAGCCCTCGGTGTTGCGCACATTGCTCAATCCACCGGGTAGCTATTGCTCAATCTGTATGCCGATGATGGACTTTGACGCAGAATCTGCACAACAGATCGACAGGTGCGGCTGGACTTTGCCGCACCGAACGGTTCGGCCTCAGGAAGTCCTGCCAAACATCACAACCACATCGTCGGCCCCACGATCTGGGGTACAGGCGGTGCGGTGATCGATGTCCACTACTGAAGGCAGGACCGGCCGTGAACAGCCCCAACATCGACCAGAACGCTCCCGAGTCACTGGCGGAGATCGAGAAGCGCGTTCTGTGGTTGTCGACCGCGATGATCCATCACGCCAACCGTGTCCGTCCGAATCCCAGCGGGCTCAAGGTCGGCGGCCATCAGGCCTCGTGCGCGTCGATGGTCTCGATCATGACGTCCCTGTGGTTCGGCCAACTTCGTTCCGGCGACCGGGTTTCCGTCAAGCCGCATGCGGCGCCGGTGCTCCACGGCATCAACTATCTCCTCGGTGAACTCGACGAGTCCTACCTGACGACTCTGCGCGAATTCGGGGGCCTGCAGAGCTACCCGAGTCGATCGAAAGATCCTGATCCGGTGGATTATTCGACCGGTTCGGTGGGCATCGGCGCGACGGCTCCCATCTGGGGCGCCATCGCTCGCCGATACGTCGACGCCTCCCTCGGCGGCGCCGGAACCGGGCGTCAGTACTCCCTGGTCGGTGACGCCGAACTCGACGAGGGCGCGGTGTGGGAAGCAGTTCTCGATCATTCGGTTGCCGAACTGGGTGAGATCGTGTGGATAGTCGACCTCAACCGCCAATCACTCGACCGGGTGGTGCCGAACATCGCGGCAACCCGCCTGGAGCGCATGTTCTCGGGTGCCGGCTGGCAGGTCATCACCGTGAAGTTCGGTGCGCTGCTGGAATCACTGTTCACCCGGCCGGGCGGCACCGCGTTGCGCGAACGAATCCTGGACATGCCGAATCCGGAGTACCAGCGCCTGCTGCGATGCACGGCCGACGAGGTACGTCTGAGACTGCCCGGCGACGCGGCGGACGCCGACGCGATCACGGCGCTGATCGACGACCTCGACGACGCCACGGTGCTCGAGGCCATCCGCAATCTCGGTGGCCACGACCTCGACGCTCTGCGAGAGGCGTACGCACAGATCGACGACACCCGTCCCACCGTGATCATCGCGTACACGATCAAGGGTCGGGGTCTGCCGACGCAGGGTCATCCGCAGAACCACTCGTCGCTGCTCACCGCCGAGCAGTTCGAGCACCTGGCGGCGGAACTCGGCATGGATCCGTCGAAGCCCTGGGAACAGTTCGAGACCGACAGCCCGTCCGGCCGCATCTGCGCCGAAACCGCTGGGCGCCTGACTCGCCCGAAGGTGGAGCATCTGGTGCCCCCGGCAGTTCCGAAAGACATCGGCCGTACGCCCTCCGGCACGTCCACCACTCAGGCAGCTCTCGGCCGGGTACTACTCGACCTGAGCCGCGAAGCGCCGGACGCCGCGAAACGTGTTGTCACACTGAGCCCGGACGTCAGTTCCACCACCAACCTCGCAGGCTGGCTGAACAAGGTCGGGGTCTGGTCCCCCGACGAGCGGCACAACTGGTTTGCCGACGACGCCGAAACGATCATGCACTGGCGTGAGAAGCCCACCGGTCAGCACATGGAACTCGGTATCGCCGAGACCAACCTGGTCGGACTGATGGGCGAACTCGGTGCAACCTGGAGTCGTTGGGGCCAGCCACTCTTCCCTATCGGCGTGATGTACGACCCCTTCATCGAGCGGGCTCTCGAACCGTGGTCGTACGGCATCTACGCCGGTGGACAGTCGATCATGGTCGGCACTCCGTCGGGCGTCACCTTGGCCGCCGAAGGTGGTGCGCACCAGTCGATCAAGACCCCGTCCATCGGACTGGAACAGCCGGGTTGCACCAGTTTCGAACCGGCATTCGCCGTCGACGTGGAGTGGACGCTCCTCGACAGCATCGGACGCCTGGGCCGACCAGACGGCAGCTCGTCGTACCTGCGCCTGTCGACCCGTCCGGTCGATCAGGCCCTGGCCGCGGTACCGACCGATCCGGCTGCGCGAGAACGCCGTCGACGTCAGGTGGTGGCCGGCGCGTACACACTGCGGCACAACCCTGATCCGGCCGTCACCCTGGTCGGCATGGGTGCCACTGTCACCGAAACACTGGTCGCAGCCGAAAGACTGGGCGAGCAGGGCATTTCCGCCGACGTCGTCTGCGTGACCAGCCCCGGCTTGCTCTTCGAAGCACTCCAGTCTCGGCGCGGTCTCGCGGACGGTCCGTCGTGGATCCTGGATCAGGTCTTTCCGAGTAGCCGGTCCGCGCCGATGGTGACCGTTCTCGACGGGCACCCGCACACCCTCGCGTTCCTGACGGGAATCAACAACGTTCCGGGTGCTGCGCTCGGAGTGAGCCGGTTCGGTCAGGTCGGTTCGCTCGAGGACGTCTACCGAAACCACGGCCTCGACTCCGACAGCATCGTCCGCGCTGCCCTCGATCTCACTTCTTGATCTATCCCACTCTCTGATGCCGAGAAGCGTCCCCGCAGGGACGCTTCTCGGGTCCATTCAGTCATTCAGGTGTCTAGTTCTTCCAGGCCTTGTCGAAGAACATGATTCCGTCCAGGCTCTGCTGAATGCCGTGGACGTTCTGTCCCCACACACCGAGCCACGGGGTGTTGCCGTAAACCTGCCACGGCACAACCTCATTGGCGCGCTCCTGGATCTTGGCGAGCACCTCGATCTTCGAGTCGGTCGACGTCGCGACACCCAATTGATCGAGCAGCGTATCCATCTCGGGGTCGGAGAAGCTCGTGGCGTTGTTTCGTCCACCCGACTTGAGATTGGAGTACAGACGCTCGAAAGGATCGGCTTCCGCGAGGCTGGCGGAACCTGTTGCCATGTCGAAGTCGCGGTCGGCGTACAAACGCTTGACGACGTCGGCAACCGAGTTGACGTACTCGATCTGGAAATCGAATCCGACGGCGTTGGCCATCGACTGCAGTGCGAGAGCCATCGCCTGCGCCGAATTCTCCTGCAGCGTCAGGTATGTGATCTTGCCGTCGTAACCGTCAGCCTTGGCCTCGTCGAGAAGCTGCTTCGCCTTGGCGGTGTCGACGCCGATCGGAGCGACGTCGTTATGCCAGCGGGAGGTGTCCTGGAAGATGACCTGTCCGGGCAGACCCTTGCCCTCGTTGAGTCGGTTGTCGAGTGCGACGGGATCGGTTGCGAGCGCCAATGCCTGACGGATGCGCACGTCGGCACCGGGACGACCGGGTGCCGTGTTGACGAGCGAGAGGTACGACAGCGACGGAATGTCGACGAAGCCCGGGTAGCCGGAGTCGATCAGATCCAGCACGTTCGGTAGCGAACGCATGTATGCGACGTCCGTGCCGCCGCTCTTGAGCGATTCGGTGGTGGACTGCGAACCGACAATGCTGATCAACCGCAGCTTGTCCACGTTCGGGGCACCGTCGAAGTAGTCCTCCCGAGCGTCGAGGATCAATTCCTCGTTGGGAGCGAACTTCTCGAGGGTGAAGGCACCCGCGCCGATCGGGGTGAACTGATCACCTTGCTGGGCGCTCGGCGCGACGATCATGCCGGGGCCCGTCGAGAGCAGTGACTCGATACCGGTCCACGGGTCGACGAGATTGAAGACGACCGTCGACGGATCCGGAGTGTCTACCGACGCGACCTTCGACGCGTACAGACTCGACTGCGGTCCCTTGTTGGTGACGTAGCGATTGAGGCTCGCCGAGACGGCCGCCGAATCCACCGGCGTCCCGTCGCTGAACTTCACACCGTCACGCAGTTCGAGGGTCCACGTCTTGAAGTCGGAACTCGGCTCCATCGACTCTGCGAGCTTCGGAACGAATTCCTTGGACGCCGGGTCGTACCGCAGGAGCGTGTCGTAGATCGCGCCCAACTCCGAACCGGCGACCGAACCGGCGATCTGAGTCTTCGCCGGATCGAGATTGGTGACGGCGGAGTACCCGCTGAACGTGAGGGTGCCGCCCTTGACCGGATCGCCCTCGCCGGACTGCTCGTTGACCGGGCCGATGGACAATCCCGAACCGGAGTCCGGTGCGTCGCCGCTCCCACCCCCGTTCCCGCTGTCAGCGCACGACGAGACGAACAGGCCGGCGGAGACTGCCAGCGCGACGGCGGCAACCTTGCGGTGACCGCGCCGAGAACTGCGACTCATTCAAAACCTCCAGGTCAGAAACTGTGATGTGAAGCATTGTCGAGACAGTTTGTGACTTAAGGCACAGGTATTAGTCGCAGGTCCCGCTCAGTGGAATGAAGCGCGACGATTGGTCAGTTTTCGAGCGACATTCGCAGGTCAGACCCTTAGCGAAGGTCAGGAATTCATTCTGATTCAGGCGCCTTTCAACGGATGAATCGCCGGAGCGCCGTCGAGAAGTGGTCCGGCAGCGGCCAGCGCGGCCTGTAGATGCGGGGACTGCATGTGAGCGTCCAACTCCTCCTGCCCGCGCCAAGTTTCGATCGTGACGAACGTGCCGGGCGCAGCCGCTGACTCGAACAACTCGTACGACACACAGCCGTCCTCGGACCGACTCGCCTCCGCGAGAGTTGTCAGAGCCGATCGGACGTCGTCCTCGGAACCGGACTTGGCCGGGATGGTTGCAACTACACGAAGCTCGCTCATCGGATACCTTTCGCAGAGGGGAAGTCAGCTAGAGACACACGCCACAAACGTACACACGAAAAGGGCAACCAATGGGGCTACTGAAGGACGTCACCGGCTGGCGACGCGGAACGAAGTTGCAGCGTCGACTGCGCGATCTCACCGGCACGCTGGTGGTGATCACCGGTGCGGGCAGCGGCATCGGGCGTGAAACGGCCCTCGCCTTCGCCGCCCAGGGAGCTATCGTCGTGGTCTCCGACATCAATCTTGAAAGCGCGCAGGACACTGCGGCACTTGTAAACATCCCTTCGCAAGCGGGCGGCGCCGAAGCAGTGTTCGGTGGCGGTGCCCACGCCTATCAGGTGGACGTGTCCGACGAACAGGCCGTGATTCGGTTCGCGGAGACCGTCGCGGCACATCACGGCGTACCGGACATCGTCGTCAACAACGCTGGAATCGGGTTCTCCGGGACATTCGCCGACACCGAGCAGCGCCAGTTCGAGCGCGTCATGGACATCAACTTCTGGGGAGTTGTCTACGGCTGCCGGGCATTTACCCCGATGATGATCGACCGGGGAACAGGAGGGCACGTCGTCAATCTGTCCTCGGCCGCCGCGTACACACCACAGAAGGCCCTCACCGCGTATTCGACAAGCAAAGCAGCGGTATTCATGCTCTCGGATTGCCTACGGGCAGAGCTGCTTCCACACGGCATCGGCGTCAGCACCATCTGCCCCGGCCTCGTTCACACGAACATCCTCAAGACCACCGAGTTCGCCGGGACCACCGCCGAGGAGCAGCTCGAGAACCAGACCAAGGTCGACAACTTCTACCGCAAGCGCAACTTCACGCCTGACCGAGTCGCCAGTGCCATCGTGAAAGCGGTTCGCACGAACAAGGCCGTCGTACCCGTGACCGTCGAAGCCAAGCTCGGACGCACGATCAGCCGGTTGTCTCCCGGGTCGATGCGCGTCGGAGCTCGGTTCGAGATCTAGGTCAGCTTCCGAAACTCAGGCTGCCCGTGAAACCCTGCTGCACATCGGCTTCCGAGCGGGGAAGAACCTCGTAGGTGCTGGCGTACTGGCCACTGAAACCGGTGACGGTGATCGGGCGTCCGACGGCGACGGCATCGAGGTCGATTCCGGTCTGTGTGTTGACGAAGATGACGGTGTTTCCCTCGGCGCCCGAGACCAGGATCTTGTGGCCGTACGGCAGATCGTCGACGACGGGTCCGCTCACGATTCCGGACACCGTCACGAGACGACCTTCACTGCCCTCACCGATTGCATTGAGGGGCAGTCGCGCCGGGCTGATCTGGGTAGTCGTGCCGATTACCTCGACGGCAGTCGGGCGGACGACGAGCAGGCCTTCCTGATCCGCGAGGACTCCGGTGACCTGAACCCGATCGCCGAGAACAACCCCGGAATTGTTCGGATCGCTGATGTAAATGCCCGAATTGCCGCTCTGGAGACCAAAGCCCTTGTCGTAGAAGCTGGATTCGAACACTCCAGACGGCGTAGTCGCGGTTCCCACGACGGTGACCGTCGTTCCGATGGCCTGCGCACGGGCTGCCGCGATGGAGTCCGCGGACACCTCACCGACAACTGCTGCCGGCTCCGCCGTCGCTGCAGTACCGACAAACATGGTGGCTGCAGCCGCAACTGCCAGTGCCGTCACACCCCGGCGCAGGACCGGACTCGCAAGAACGCTGTCTCGAAACATGTTTGAGGACTCCCCTGTGATTTCGTGGCCGCGCAGGTGCTCCTGATGGAGTCCGCCTTCGCCCACCCTGAGGCACAGGTTATTACAGGTCGGACGCCGCAGCGGTGGTGACATTCCGCCACCACCGCTGCTTCAAGGCATCCGAGTTTTCAGGAACCGGAGCTTCCGGACGAACCGCTCGAGCCACTGGAACCGCTGGATCCTGTTCCGCCACCGAGATCGTCGAGAGGATCGCTACCGGTGAGGCCGCCCGGGTACAGGTAGGCGTCGGAGATCGTGCTGAGCGAGGTTCCCGACGTGGCCGGTACCTTTGCTCGCCAGTTGACGATCGGGTTCAGCACTCCGAACGGTCCGCAACCACTGGCGGCGGGCAGCGCGAAGCCGGTGGCCTGGTTCCCGACCGGGCTCACCTTCAGTGCATTGTCCGGGAGCACCGTGTAGGTCGGTACCACCGACGGGTCAGGCGCGAGACGAAGATTCACCGGCGCAGCCGCGGAGCCCAGGTAGCAGTTGTCGCCGAGGAACGCGTTGTTGATCTTCATCCGCACCGGGATGCTCAGATCCATGTCGGTGATGATGCCGTTGAGGGTCGGGGCAGCGGTCGCCTCCACCTCGGCGGTGACTGCGGCGAGGCCGAACAGATTGCCGAACGGCAGGTCGATTCCGAGGACTCCACCCGGAACGGTCAACGGCTTGGAGTAGACACCGTGGTGTCCGTCGTCGCGCGGGAGAAGAACGGTGGACTCACCTTCACCGGAGCCGGCCTCGGCGGCGATGATCATGTCGCCTTTTCCGATCGGGAGGTTGAAGCCGTTGTTGTCGAAGGTTCCGCTCTGAACCACAACCGACACACAGGATTCGGCAGTAGCCGGACACACTGCGGCACCGGGTATCGAATTGTCGACCGGATCCTGAGCCGAGGCCATCGGCGCCGCGAACGCGAGGACCGCACCTGCGGTACCTGCAATGACGGCCACGCGCGTGCCGAGACGTCTGTTGCCGTTCTTGTGAGATTTCTGCACTGATTTCTCCCTGCCGTTTATGTGATGGGGGACGAAACTCGCAGTCATTGCTTGTGTTTCGACCGCCGCCGACAAGGTCTTTGCGGTGTGCTCCTACTCACAAGTAACAACTGAACAGATGTATATCACAGGACTTCGACTTAAAAACAGGGCAAAAGGGAGTTTCCTTAAAACGGACAAAATAAGCGGTACGGTGTGTAACACTCACGGGTGATGAACACGAACAGACTGGTCCTCTGCGTCGCGGCAGCGGGCCTACTCCTCAGCGGCTGCAGCAGCCAATCCGACAGCGACGCATCGGAATCCACTTCTGCTGCCACCAGCACGTCGGTCGCGGCGACGTCGAGTTCGACTGCCCCCAGTACGCTTTCCGAGCTGCCGACCAGCCCGCTCGCCGCAACAACACCGGAAGCCGCGCCGAGCGTCGTCGAATCGACGCCACCGGCGGTATCACTACCGGTAGCGCCACCGGCGAACGCACCAATCGATGCACGCTCACCGGAAGAGATCGTCGCGAACGCAGGCGAGAAGGGACAGCGGTATATCGCCGCGCTGCGTCTGGCCGGGATCCCGCCCGCCGGAATGGATTCCGCAGAGATCCTCTACGCCGACGGCACCTGCAAGGCTCTCGCTGACGGTATGCCTCGGTCCGAAGTGCTGGCGGAGTTCAACTCCGTCGGCGAGGTGTACTCACAGATCACGCCGATGTCCTCGCAGCGCGTTGCCGAGATCTACGTCGACACGGCGGAGCAGACGTACTGCTGATCAGGCCTTGCCGGCCAACCAGCCGTGCAGCCAGGATGTAGCCGAATTGCCTGCGCCGTCAACGACGTAACGCGTGTAGTCGGTGTGGACCTGCGAGCCGTAGAAGTCGACCAGTTGATCGATGCGCCGCGAGTTCGCGCCCGGATCGAGCTGGGCCATCAAAGCGGGGAGACCGCCTGCGGTGATCAGATCATTGACGATCACGGCGGCCTCGTCGCGCAGCGCGAGCGCACTGGCCGGAGTGGGATCGGACGCCTGAGCCATGAATCCGGCCAGACGCATCACGAAATCGTCCTTCGGCGTCGAGCAGTACAGGTCACCGACCGCGCACAGCGTCACCGTTTTGCCTGACAGCCAACCGAATCCACCGATGCGAGGGCCGCTGGCACCGTTGCCTCCGACAGCGGGGCCGATCAGGACGTCGGACTCGGAACGACGGGGATCGGACAGCAAGCCGACGCCCTCGACGCGAGTCGGGGGGACAACGCCGATGCCGGTTCCGATCTCTGCAGCGAGATCGCCTGCCGCGTCGGCGCCCTGGCTGTATCCGACGATGGCGAAGCGAGTGTCACCGCACGAGGCGGCCATGGCGCCGATCATGCCGCGGGCATTGTCGACAGCCTGCTGCTTCGACTTGGCGTAGACGTTGGATTCCCAAGGAAAGGCCGTCGCCGAGTAGGTGACGTAATCGGTGCGTACGGAGCCCGGAAGCCCGTTGGTCACCGGGGCGAGCATGCCGGCGCCGGGCCTGGTGCCCGAGGGCTCCCAGGTTCCCGGGATGGCCACGACGTACAGGCTGGGGCAGGGATCAGCCGACGCCACGGGAGCACTGACAACCGGTACCACTACTGCCGCAGCAAGTGCCGACAACACCGCAACGAGACGCCTCGCACGCATGAAACTCCCCTGTTTTACCTTCAGCAACCCATACACCACTATCGGTGCTCCGGAATCATACTGTCTGGGCGTTGTGTCTGTCCGATGCACGATTGATGAAGGTTTGTTACAGATCGTGCGAATTGCTTGCAGAAACAAAGCCGCACCCCACCGAATGCGGTGGGGTGCGGCTTGGTGAGAGCCTCTAGCGCTGCGGAGCCGCTGTCGGGTGGATCGGTGACGGAAGGGCCGTGACACCCTCGAGGTAGGTGTCCACAGCGGCTGCTGCGGAACGTCCCTCGGCGATGGCCCAGACGATCAGGGACTGACCGCGGCCCATGTCGCCGGCCACGAACACGCCGTCGACGTTGGTGTTCCACTTCGACGTGCGGGCGACGTTGCCACGCTCGTTCAAGTCGACACCGAGATCGGTGAGCAGACCCGGCTTCTCGGGACCGACGAAGCCCATGGCCAGGAGCACGAGATCGGCTTCGAGCTCGAAGTCCGAGCCCTCGACCTTCTCGAAGCGACCCGACTTCATCTCGACCTCGTGAGCCTTGAGTCCGGTGACCTTGCCGTTTTCACCGACGAAGTTCTCGGTGTTGACGGAGAACAGACGCTCGCCGCCCTCCTCGTGAGCCGAAGCCACGCGGAACATGAGCGGGTACGTCGGCCACGGAGTCTGCTCGGCGCGAGTCTCCGGCGGACGCGGCATGATCTCGAACTGGTGGACGCTGGCCGCACCCTGACGGTGCGAGGTGCCGAGGCAGTCCGCTCCGGTGTCGCCGCCGCCGATGATGACAACCTTCTTGCCCTCAGCGGTGATGGTGGGAGCGTCGAGGTCACCCAACTGCACGCGGTTGGCGATCGGCAGGAACTCCATCGCCTGGTGGATGCCGTCCAGTTCGCGGCCCGGGATCGGAAGATCGCGAGCTGCCGTGGCGCCGCCGGCCAGAACCACTGCGTCGAACTGCTCACGCAGCTCGTCCGCGGTGATGTCCACACCGACATTGACGTTGGTCTTGAAGACGGTGCCTTCGGCTTCCATCTGCTCGAGACGGCGGTCGATGTGCCGCTTCTCCATCTTGAACTCGGGGATGCCGTAGCGCAGCAGGCCGCCGATGCGGTCTGCCCGCTCGAAGACCGTCACTGCGTGACCGGCGCGGGTCAGCTGCTGCGCTGCAGCCAGACCGGCCGGACCACTGCCGACAACCGCAACCTTCTTGTTGGTGGCGTGCGCGGCGCGAACCGGCTTGACCCACCCTTCGTCGAAGGCCTTGTCGATGATCTCGACCTCGACCTGCTTGATGGTGACCGGATCCTGGTTGATGCCCAGGACACAGGACGCCTCACAGGGTGCGGGGCACAGACGACCGGTGAACTCCGGGAAGTTGTTGGTCGCGTGCAGACGCTCGATGGCGTCGTGCCAGTGGTCCTTGTAGACCAGGTCGTTCCACTCGGGAATCAAGTTTCCGAGAGGGCAACCGTTGTGGCAGAAAGGAATTCCGCAGTCCATGCAACGGCTGGCCTGGGTCTTGAGGGTTTCCTTCGGGAACTCCTCGTAGACCTCTTTCCAGTCGAGCAGGCGCAACGGCACCGGCCGGCGAACCGGAAGTTCGCGCGACGTGTGCTTCAGGAAGCCGCTTGGATCACCCACGAGCTGCCTCCATAACTGCCTCGTCCACGTTCTTGCCATCCTTCTCTGCGGCCGCGATGGCCAAAAGAACCTTCTTGTAGTCGCGGGGCATCACCTTTGCGAAGTGACCCACCTGCTGCGACCAGTCAGCGAGGATGCGCGTGGCAACCTCGGAGCCGGTTTCGTCGCGATGACGTTCGATGGCGCCCTTCAACCAGGTGAAGTCGTCGCCCGAAAGATCCTCGAGGTCCACCAGTTCGGTGTTGAGGTTCTTCTCGAATGCCTTGTCGGGGTTGTAGATGTACGCGACGCCACCGGACATGCCGGCGCCGAAGTTACGTCCGGTGGCTCCGAGGATGACCACCTTTCCACCCGTCATGTACTCGCAACCATGATCGCCCACACCCTCGACGACGGCAGTGGCGCCGGAGTTACGGACTGCGAAGCGTTCGCCGACGACACCGCGAAGCAGAGCCTCGCCGCTGGTGGCGCCGAACAGGATGACGTTGCCACCGATGATGTTGTCCTCGGCGACAAAGCCTTCCGCTGCATCCAGCGGCGGGCGTACGACGATGCGTCCACCCGAAAGGCCCTTGCCGACGAAGTCGTTGGCGTCGCCGTGCAGGCGCAGGGTCATACCGCTGGGCACGAAAGCACCGAAGCTGTTACCGGCGGAACCGGTGAACGTGATGTCGATGGTGCCCTCGGGCAAGCCCTCTCCACCGAACGCCTTGGTGACCTCGTGGCCGAGCATGGTGCCGACCGTGCGGTTGACGTTGGTGATCGCGGACTCGAAGGAGACCGCCTCACCCTTGTCGAGTGCGTTGCGGGCCGAGACGATCAACTGCTGATCGAGTGCCTTGTCGAGACCGTGATCCTGCGTGCCGGTGCAGTGGACGTCCTGGTCCATGAACGCGGACTCGACCTGGGTGAGGATCGGCGACAGATCGAGATTGCCTGCCTTGCTTCCCTTCCAGTGATCGAGAGCGCGCGTGGTGTCCAGCATGTCGACCTGGCCGACGGCTTCGAGCAGCGTGCGGAAGCCGAGTTCCGCGAGAAGCTCGCGAACCTCTTCGGCGATGAACATGAAGAAGTTCTCGACGAATTCCGGCTTGCCACTGAAACGCTGACGCAGCAACGGGTTCTGCGTCGCGACACCGACGGGGCAGGTGTCGAGGTGGCAGACGCGCATCATGATGCAGCCCGAGACAACCAGCGGTGCGGTGGCGAAACCGAACTCCTCGCCGCCGAGCAGGGCAGCGACGACGACGTCGCGACCCGTCTTGAGCTGGCCGTCGACCTGCACGACGATGCGGTCACGGAGACCGTTGAGCAGCAACGTCTGCTGGGTCTCGGCGAGGCCGAGTTCCCACGGTGCGCCCGCATGCTTGACGGAGGTCAGCGGGGTGGCACCGGTGCCACCGTCGTGACCGGAGATCAGAACGACGTCGGCATGTGCCTTGGAGACACCGGCCGCGACCGTTCCGACGCCGACCTCGGAGACCAGCTTCACGTGGATGCGGGCCTGCGGGTTGGCGTTCTTCAGGTCGTGGATCAGCTGAGCGAGATCCTCGATCGAGTAGATGTCGTGGTGCGGCGGCGGCGAAATCAGGCCGACGCCAGGCGTGGAGTGCCGAACCTCGGCCACCCACGGGTACACCTTGTGAGCCGGAAGCTGGCCGCCCTCACCGGGCTTGGCTCCCTGCGCCATCTTGATCTGGATGTCGGTGCAGTTGCTCAGGTAGTGCGAGGTGACACCGAAGCGTCCCGACGCGACCTGCTTGATGGCACTGCGACGCAGATCGCCGTTCTCGTCCGGCGTGAAGCGCGACGGATGTTCGCCGCCCTCACCGGAATTGGAGCGGGCGCCCAGACGGTTCATCGCGATGGCGAGAGTCTCGTGAGCCTCGGCGGAGATGGAGCCGTAGCTCATCGCGCCCGTCGAGAAACGCTTGACGATCTCGCTGGCCGGCTCGACCTCGTCGATCGAGATCGACGGCCGCTTGCCGATGTTGAAGTCGAACAGACCACGCAGAGCGGCAAGGCGCTCCGACTGGTCGTTGACCATGGTCGTGTACTCCTTGAACACCTCGTACTGACCTGTGCGAGTTGCGTGCTGGAGCTTGAAGACGGTGTCCGGGTTGAACAGGTGGTACTCGCCTTCACGACGCCACTGGTACTCGCCGCCGACCTCGAGCTCGCGGTGAGCGCGCTCTTCGGGGCGATCGAGGTATGCGACGGCGTGACGTGCCTGGACGTCGGCTGCGATCTGGTCGAGGCCGATGCCACCGAGCTGCGACTGCAGACCGGTGAAGTACTCGTCCGTCAGCTCCTGCGAGAGGCCGATGACCTGGAACAGCTGAGCACCGGTGTACGACGCGAGCGTCGAGATGCCCATCTTGGACATCACCTTCAGGACACCCTTGCCGGCGGCCTTGATGTAGTTCGCGATGCCCTTCTCGAGGGTCAGACCCTCGAGCTCGCCATTCTGCAGGAACTCGTCGATGGTCTCGAAAGCCATGTACGGGTTGACCGCTGCGGCACCGAAGCCGATGAGGAGCGCCATGTGGTGCACCTCGCGGGCGTCGCCGGCCTCGACGATGAGGCCGACCTTGGTGCGCGACTTCTCACGAACCAGGTGGTGGTGCACAGCCGAGGTGAGGAGCAGCGACGGGATCGGTGCGTAGTCCTCGGTGGACTCACGGTCCGAGAGCACGACGATGCGTGCGCCGCCCTCGATTGCCTGCGAGACCTGGTACTTGATGCCCTCGAGCGCACGACGGATACCGTCGCCGCCTTCCTTGACCGGGTACAGGCCGCGGATCACGACACTGCGGAAGCCCGGGAATTCGCCGTCGTCGTTGACGTGAACGAGCTTCGACAGATCGTCGTTGTGCAGGATCGGCTGCGGGAGCGCAATCTGCTTGCAGGAGTCCGCATTCGGGTGCAGCAGGTCGCCCTCGGGTCCGATGGTCGCGCCGAGGCTGGTGACGACCTCTTCACGGATCGCGTCGAGAGGCGGGTTGGTGACCTGGGCGAAGAGTTGCGAGAAGTAGTCGAACAGCATCCGCGGACGTGACGAGAGCACGGCGATCGGAGTGTCGGTACCCATCGAGCCCAGTGCCTCGGCACCGGAGAGTGCCATCGGCTTGACCAGCAGGTTGACCTCTTCGTTGGTGAAACCGAAGAGCTGCTGACGCAGCACGACGCGCTCGTGCGACATGTACGTGTACGGACGGTCCGGCAGGTCGTCCATGTGGATCAGACCTTCGTCGATCCACTGCTGGTACGGGTGCTCGGCAGCGAGTTCGTTCTTCAGTTCCTCGTCGCTGATGACCCGGCCCTGCGCGGTGTCCACGAGGAACATGCGGCCGGGCTGGAGGCGGACCTTGCGGACAACGGTGGACGGATCGATCGGCAGAACGCCGACCTCCGACGCCATGACGACGAGGCCGTCTTCGGTGATCCACAGACGCGACGGACGCAGACCGTTGCGGTCCAGCACGGCGCCGATGACGGTGCCGTCGGTGAAGCACACCGACGCCGGTCCGTCCCAGGGCTCCATGAGAGCCGAGTGGTACTCGTAGAACGCCCGACGAGCGGGGTCCATGCTCTCGTGCTTCTCCCAGGCTTCCGGGATCATCATGAGAACTGCGTGCGGCAGGCTGCGGCCGGCGAGGTGCAGCATCTCGAGCACCTCGTCGAAACGAGCGGTGTCACTGGCGCCCTGGGTGCAGATCGGGAAGATCTTGTCCAGGTTCTCGCGGCCACCGAAGACGTCGCTGTCGATCAGGGACTCGCGAGCGCGCATCCAGTTCTCGTTGCCGGTGACGGTGTTGATCTCACCGTTGTGAGCGACCCGGCGGAACGGGTGCGCCAGCGGCCACGACGGGAACGTGTTGGTGGAGAAGCGCGAGTGGACCAAGCCCAGTGCGCTCTCGACACGATCGTCCTGCAGGTCGAGGTAGAAACCCTTGAGCTGCGGGGTGGTGAGCATGCCCTTGTAGACGAACGTCTGGCCGGACAGGCTGGGGAAGTACACGGTCTCGCTACCCGGGCCACCCTTGCCGGCGCCTTCGGAGCCGAGTTCGTGCTCGGTGCGCTTACGCACCACGTATGCACGACGCTCGAGATCCATGCCGGTGTACTTGTCACCCTCGGAGCCGATGAAGATCTGACGGAACGTCGGCATCGCGTCGCGCGCCAGTGCGCCCAGCGAGGAGTCGTCGGTTCCGACCTCGCGCCAGCCGAGAACCTTCAGGCCCTCTTCGACGACGATCTTCTCGACTGCAGCAGCAGCCTCGTGTGCATCGGCATCGCCCTGCGGGAGGAATGCGATACCGGTTGCGTACGCGCCTTCGGCGGGCAGCGCGAAGTCCACGACAGCTCGGAAGAACTTGTCGGGAACCTGCAGCAGAATGCCCGCACCGTCACCCGTGTTGGGTTCGGATCCGGCAGCGCCGCGATGCTCGAGGTTGACCAGAGCGGTGATCGCCTTTTCGACGATGTCCCTGCTGCGGCGACCATGCATGTCGACAACAAATGCGACTCCACAGGAGTCGTGCTCATTGGACGGGTGATAGAGGCCCTGGGGGCCTGGAAGTTGCTTCATACCCAGCCTTCGTATGCCATAAAGATGCACCGACGACCAGCAGCGCTGATGGCCATCAACTTGCAATGCAAGTCCTTCAAAGCACCGACACGACGATGTGTTCGGTACCACCGAAGTAGCCGCCCTGCGCAGACGCGATGGTGTGCGTTCTGGCACCCGGCGACGTGAGTCTTCGGTCGGTTGAAACTTTTGTGAGTCAACCGTGTAACGAAAACGATAATTCAGAACCCCGGCACGGGCGCAACTAAGGTAGCCCTATAATTGCTCTGAACTGCGGCGATGCAGGGAGCCAGAAGGCCCCTCGACAGATTTCGGAGCTGCGTCTGTGCAGAGAAGTTCCGATTCACAGGATACCGAATCCGCAGGAAACAGGCGCGATGGGCGATGAATGCAACAACTGGCCGCAGCGATAAGAATCAGCTGCGGCCAGTGCGCCTCGAACTGTAACAAAAGTTGATCGATCAACCAAGGTCTAGGCCTGAATTGTTCGCTCGCAGAATGCCATCGCTGTAATTTCCGTAGGCTCACCCTTGAGAAGACGGGTGGCGAAGCGCAAATGACAACAGCAGTAGTGGTGGGCAGTGGCCCCAACGGTCTCGCGGCGGCGATCGAACTCGCCCGCGCCGGAATCGACGTCCATGTCATCGAGGGTGCGGACAAGATCGGTGGCGGTACCCGCAGCAGCGAATACATAGTCGACGGACTCGTCCACGACGATTGCTCCGCCTTCCATCCCACAGCTTTGGCGTCTCCCTACTTCAAGGCCCTCGACCGCGAATTCGGGCTCGCCAAGCACGGCCTGACGTGGCTGTGGCCCGAGATCCAACTGGTCCATCCACTCGACGACGGCACCGCCGGGGTTCTGTGGCGCGATATCAACCGGACCGCTGAGGGACTGGGTGTCGACGGTAAGAGGTGGCTCGACGTCTTCGGATACCTCTCCGAGAACTTCGACGAGTTGGTGCAGGACGTCTTCCAGCCGATCGTCCACGTCCCGAAGCACCCGCTGATGCTCGCCCGTTTCGGGACGGGCGCTCTGCTTCCCGCGACGGGTTTCGCTCGGATGTTCAAGACCCCACAAGCCCGGGCACTGTTCGGTGGCGTCGCGGCGCACATGTTCGGGACGCTCACCCTTCCCCTGGCCAGCGCTGTCGGCTCGATGCTCACTGCTGGAGCCCATGCTCACGGTTGGCCTGTGGCGCAAGGGGGTTCAGGATCAATTGCGGAGGCGCTCGCCTCGATCCTGCGCAGCCTCGGTGGCACCATCGAAACCGGGAACTGGGTGACCAACTACTCCCAGATCGCCGGTTACGACATCGTCATGCTCGACATCGCCCCCGATGCGGCCGGGCGCCTGCTCGACGGCCGGCAGCCCGACCGCATCGCCCGGGCCTACCGCAAATTCCGCTACGGCACCGCCGCCTACAAGGTCGACTACGCCGTGCGTGGTGATTCCGACGGAAGCGTCGTGCCGTGGACGAATCCGCATGCCCGCAAGGCCGGCACCCTGCACCTGTCCGGGACGATTTCGCAAACTGCTGCTGTCGAATGTCAGACCGTGCGGGGTCAGATGCCGGACAAGCCCTTCATTCTGTTGGGCCAGCAGTTCTTGGCCGACCCCTCCCGATCTGTGGGAGACATCCACCCGGTCTGGGCGTATGCGCATGTGCCGCATGGCTATCCGGGTGACGCCACCGATGCGATCACGAGTCAGATCGAGCGTTTTGCGCCGGGGTTCCGGGAGCGGATCGTGGGCGTCCACGTGCGCAATGTGCCGCAGATGCAGGCGTACAACCCCAACTATGTGGGCGGCGACATCTCCGCGGGGGCGAACACTGCGCGGCAGATCATCGCGCGCCCCCGGTTCGGACTGGACCCCTATGCCACCGGCGCCCCGGGCGTCTACCTCTGCTCGTCCGCAACTCCGCCGGGCGGCGGGGTTCACGGGATGGGTGGGTTCAATGCCGCGCGGGCGGCGCTGAAGTCTCGGGGTTGAGGCGTCCCCGATGGGGACGACATTTCGGACAAACGACTTCTGAATGGTCACCTAACCCAGTCAGCCAACACGGACGAAACGAAGATGCCCGGCCCATGGCCGAAGCGAACCCACGAAAGGGCAACTAATGGCATGAGACGCAGGACATGCAGTGCTAATCAGGCACCTCGCCGTTGGTGTCGAACCACCCCGCTCCGACCTCAAGAGACTCCGAGAAAAGGGTGCGGACGCTGCGGATTCCCCTGCTGTCGAGCTCGCGCTGAGCTGCCTCGATCTGATCGAGTCCGGCGGCTGCCACCGGACCGGCGCCGACGACAACCCAGATAACCGACGTGGCTGCGGCTTGCTCGAGTGCGGTGCTGTAGTCGGCTGCCGCATCGGCACCGATGACATCGGTGCGCGCAGCGAACGCGAGCATGGCCGGTGATCCGGTGAGAGCGATCATCACGACGGAACTGACGGGGACGAATCCGAGCAACGCCGGGATTGCGGCCAAGACGTCGGTGGCGGTCCTCAAACGGATGTTCTGCATGTCGTTCCCCTTGCTGTGAAAGTGACCGGGCCTCGTGCCCCGCCAATTTTTTTCGCCTTCTGGCAAAGGAGAATCGCGTCGGCATGAGGGGGCTGGAGTGCCACCCCTGGGCCGAGAAAATTTTGACGGGAGCTTGCGAGTGGCGAAAATTTCTCGGAGCCATCGGCCGGCGCTTGCGCCGCCAGGGGTTGCGCGCAGGTCACCGCCGACGAGAATCGGAAGGCCAGAAGGAGAAACAAATCAATGCTTTTTCACAGAACGGAGCGCAGCGGAGTTCATGTCGGGGGACACCGAAGGTGGCCGGCCGCCGGGCAGGCGTCACCTTTCCACCGGCCGCGTGCAGTCGCAGCACTCCCACTGCCCACCGACCCGGGTACAGGTGCGGCGTTGCTCGCACAACCAGCACCGTTGATTGCGTCGGGTCAACAACTGCGCTCCGGTCGCGGCGGGCCGTGGGGTTCGGTGGTCTCGGTGCACTCTCGCTCGGATACGGGCCTGATCATGTCGCCGAAGATGCGGCGGCACTGCGAGCAGATTTCTCCGTCCTCGGCCACGATATTCGGGCATCCCGCGAGAACGCATCCGGTGAACATCTGCGGATCCACCATCGTCTCTGCCCTCGGCGCGTTCACCATCGGAATCGGATTCCGTGCAGTGCGGCGGCGCGCTCGACTCGGCCGTAAACCCGATTCACCCGTGAGGGTGCGATCTGTCCGGCGTCCTAGGCGCGGCGGGTCGCGACGGCGAGCATGGGCGACAGCTTCGCGGGCGGTCACTTCGTGCGCGAGGGTGAGCCACCCGATTTCGGCTTGCATCCCTCCCAATCCGACAAACGGTACCGATGAACGGTCGAAGATTACGCCCCCGCTGTCAACGATGGCCAGGGTAAACTCCGTATGAGCAGGCGTGCCAGTACAAAGGCTGCGGCAATCGCGGAACCGGTGGAGATCCCCTCCCAAAGGCTGCTACTCATGGCGCCGACAACCACACCGGAGAGGCTTCCCGCTGACAGCGCAAACACGCCGTCGAAACGCGCCGGACGATTTTGATGCATGCCGTCAACTCTCACCTCAAAATAGAAATCCTCGCGACGGCGCGGATGAAGACCGTGATCGACAGTCGCTATGCCCCTGCTCATTTGGCGCCAGAGCGTCATCTACGCCGGGTTTTCGAATGCTAATTCGACGGCTGGAGTGGCTATTTTGCCTTCCTTTGGGCCTCGAATGCCGCACTAGCGCCGAGCTGGACATGGTGTTGCGTTATCCCCGTACTGATGTCTACCCATTCGGGAGCCGTCTAGTCACCGAAAGTTACTTCGGCTAAGCCGTTGCCCGCAATCGGAACTGTTGTGGACATCGAGCGACCCGCAGAATCGACGCCCACGGATGCGCTGACCGCCGCCAGCAGGTGTCGCTGTGATTTCGGTGGCGAGGGCATGGCTGATGCACGCCGCTAGCACCACGTTCCTGCGATAGCTCTCGCGAGCCACGCCGATTCGGGGCCCGTACTTCGCGGCGCGCCCAAAGCAGTTCGGTAGGCGAGATAGTAAGCGGGGTGGTTGGCGTATTCGCCAAAAGAAATCCGGCTCGTAATGTTCGTGCGTTATGGCGTGACGATCGGGAATGCAGGATCTGGTCGGTCGGTCAGGGCAACAATTCTGCTGATCGTCGTAGCGTCCCCGTCCATCGCGATACCGTCGCTACCAGAGCCGGACAGCAGACCGAGCAGCTGCGACTTCGTCAGTGTCACTACGAGATCAGCCGGATCGGACCGCCCCGTGGGGTAATGGATCAGTACGCCATTCGAAAGCTCCATTCGATACGACTGGTCGACGTCGGTGAAGTGCCAGCGGATCGTCGCTGTCGTGTCCCACGCCTTCGGACCGTTGATCCGGATGGCAACACTGTCGAAGACTTGGGTGATGGTGAGCGCGGACGCCATCCCGGCGGCGCTGACTTCAGCGGGGTGCGGCGGACCATCGACTTCGCTGGCCCCGACGAGATAGTTGTTTCGCCACGTTGCGCACTCGGAACCGTAACCAAGACGTGTCAACGCTTCGGCCAGAACCGCTTTCGCGCCGGCATGGCCCGGATCGGCGAACACCGCGTGGCTTGCCAGCTCAGCGGCAAAGCGTAAGTCCCCTTCATCGGCGAACTCGCGGGCCCGCGCGACGGCCGCCTCGATGCCTCCGATCGCGCGGACGTAGCGTGCACCGGCTCCTTCCGGCGGGTGCTGCCAGAGGTGCGCGGGGTTGCCGTCGTACCACCCGAGGTAGCGCTGGTAGATCGCTTTCACATTGTGGCTGACTGATCCGTAGTACCCATGGGTGTGCCACGCCGCGTCGAGGGCCGGCGGCATTTCGAAGTCTTCGGCGATCTCGCTGCCGACGAGACCTTGATTGAGCTGGCGCAACGTCTGATCGTGGAGGTAGGCGTAGAGATCACGCTGCTCGGTCAAGTATCCGATCAGATTGTCGGTGCCCCAGGTAGGCCAATGATGCGAGGCGAAGGCGACGTCTGAATCGTAGCCGAACATCTCGATTGCCTCGGCAAGGTAGCGCGACCAGTTACGGGCGTCGCGCACCTCCGCACCACGCAACGTCAGGAGGTTATGCAAATTGTGAGTTGCGTTCTCCGCCAGGCACAATGCACGGTGGTCGGGGAAAAAGAAGTTCATTTCCGAGGGAGCCTCGGTACCGGGAGTGACTTGGAAAATCATGCGCACGCCGTCGAATGTTTCTTCCTGGCCGGTGTGCGTGATGTCCAACGTCGGTGCAAGGAGTCCGACGGTTCCAGTCGACGTACTGGGCCCCAGGCCCGCGCCCAGTGTTCCGTCCGCCCCTACCGGAAGCACGATGCCGGTGTGGAACATCCCGCGCCGCAACATCGCTCCGCCCGCATAGACGTTCTCGGAGACCGCGTGTTCGAGGAAATGTTCAGGAGCGATGATCGGCACCGTCGTGTCAGCATCGACAACGCCGAGCACCCCACCGAAGTGGTCTATGTGTGAATGGGTATAGATGACTGCGGTGACCGGGCGGTCGCCACGGTGCTCTCGATACAGTGCCAGACCGGCCGATGCGCATTCGGCGGAGACGAGCGGATCGATCACGATCACGCCGGTGTCGCCCTCCACGAGAGTCATGTTGGACAGGTCGTAACCGCGGATCTGGTAAATGCCGCCGGTGACCTCGAATAATCCGTGGATCGCAGTCAGCTGCGCTTGACGCCACAAGCTGGGGTTCACTGTGTCAGGACAATCTCCTGATGTCGCCTGGGCGAATCCTGCTGCGTCGTACACAATCCGACCGTCGCCGGCGCGAACCTGCGCGGGCTCGAGGGTTGCAACCAGTCCACGGCCGGCATTGTCGAAATCGGTGCGGTCGGCGAAATCAGCGGGCATCAGGACTCCTCAAGAGACGGTCGGCGGTTCCGAATCGAGAACACAAAACGTAGGCCGGAATTCAAGAACGCAGGTCGGAGTTCAAGATTGGCAATGTGCACGAATGAATCACAGGCCGACTCCATCCCTTACCTTCAGAATGCGAACTCTTCGCCCCATCGTCGCGACAACACCGCCAGCGGACATCACCCGAAGTGGATGAACCCGTACGCCACCGAGGGCTGGATCCTCAGTGCCCCATACAACGGCTGGGATCAGGTCAGACCGGCGCTAGGTTGGGGACCCGGCCTGGCCAAGTTGTGACCGGTTCCCATCGAACGCCACCCGTGCTGAGCACACAACACGAATGACCAACTACATGTCGGTTCCGACCCCTCGATCGAATCCGACTCATCGAACGTATTCGGCAAGCATCAGGCAAACTCGCAAATTGGACAGAAATCCACCAAACGAACGAAGGTGACCCCGCCCTCAGGGTGAGATCAGGGTCCGATTTCGATGTACAGAGGAAGGGCCCACCCCCGGCGAGTCGACAGCCGGAAGGCAGGCCGTGCGCGACTGAACTGACCACTCAGAATCGCCGCAGCAAAGAAATGATAGCCAATTCCGTCGTTACGCAAACCCCGCCTCAGTAGCTCGTGACCGCTGATCCATTGAGGTTCTGTCCTGGACGGAGAAGGATTTGGGTATGGATGCGGAAGAGGAGCAGCGACTGATTGCTCACGCGACTTCGCGCTTGAAAGTCCGATATCCGGGTTTGGCTTGTATCAGGTTTGGGATGGCACCGAGCGGATCGCGGTGGCGATTGTCGTAGCCCGATCGATTGCAACGTGACTGTTGTTTCCCACTACAGGTTTCGGCACAGAGTACTGCGGGCGGTGTTCAGCACTTCGGCGATCTCGGTCATGGATACGCCGTCGCCCTTCATTTTGGTCGCCTGCCGTTTCTTCCCTGGGGTCGGCGAGGACGACGCAACATCGCGAGCCCACTCGCCGACGTTCGAGGACCCGCGGGTCGCACTCGCGCCATCGCCACCGCGATCCGTACCGGGATCGAACAGCACGTAAGAAGCGATGTCATCGAAGAGCATATCGCTGCGGCCGAGGCTGCGGGACGTCCGCTCTCACTCTGGTAGCGCCAACACTCGATACTGACGATTTACGTTCACCGTGGATGTATTTCATTGCAGTGCATCGACTTTCATATATAGAATGACATAATATAAGTTATCGGTGAACGATACGGCTGGGATTCTGTCGAGCTGCAACAGATCTGCCCCCGAACGGACCACTCGGCAGGGACGGTCAGCTGTGGCGGCTCGACAGTGCCGCAACCGTAACCCCGGCTCTGCACATCAGAGCCGGGGCAGTGAAACGCCATCTGCGTTGAGCACACAACTCAGATGACCCTCTTTCGATGCGCGGCCAGTTATCCGCCCCGCACCTTCCATTACAAACCGCACAATCGGTATGCATTGCCTGAATCCTTTCGGGTAATCAGGCAAAGCTGTACGCCGCCGACAAATGAAATAGTCTGTGCGCTAGTACTTTCGGATTATCGAACTCCGTACTAATGGTTGTTGGCCATTCGGCGATAGTCGGTCTGGCGACCGACCAATTCGTCGTGCACGATCTCTAGCCGGATCTGCTCACATCGGTTTCGTTTCGTGAGATTCTCGAGTCGATGCAGCTCCTCGACCAACTCTGTCTCCGTCATCGCCTTTCTGACATCCTTCATCCGTTGAGCGCCTCCCGAACTCGTTGTTTCGTATCGGCGTACCCCAGGTCGGTGATCCCGTAATCAAGTCAGGGAGTCGGGCACATTGGCTGCTGAACCGTAGGGCTGTTGAGGCGATTGCCCGTAAGGCTGATGCGGGTCTGGACCATACGAATTGGGTCCTGCGAAGGCAGCGTCATGATGACTTCCTTCGGCTCTGCGCACACCCATCACCTGGGGGCTCTCCCATAGGACTACCAGAGCAACGCCCCCATACGGGCAGCTTGCGAAAACCCGCTACCTCAACCACACGACGATCCCAACGAACAACTCACCACAGGAATCACTGCCTACCCTTCACGTGGCAGGTGCCCAGCCCTGCGCGTGGCACGGGGAAGCCTGTTTTCCGCACGCACTGAGCGGGTAGCTCACCCAGATGAGCACCGGACACGCACCAACCGGCGACGGAGCCCGGCCGCAACGCCCACGCCCCGAACCGCGTCCCGAGGCCACTGCACCGCCACGCGCCGATTCAGAATGGAACTATCGCGTCCGCCACGAGACACCCACCCAACGTCTCGACCGCAACTGGTCCCACATCCTCCAAGAGCTCCGGGTAGTCCAGACCGGCATGCAGATCCTCACCGGCTTCCTCCTGACATTGCCCTTCCAACAACGCTTCTCGGATCTACAAGCTTTCGAGAAGGACTTGTATCTGATCACGCTGGCAATGTCTACGGCAGCGACGATCGTGCTCGTATCACCTGTCGCCATGCACCGCCTACTCTTCAGGCGTCACGCCCTCCCCGTCCTCGTCGAGCAGGGTCAACGATTCGCCGTCACCGGCCTTCTCCTACTCGGCGGCGCACTGACTGGCGTTCTCACCCTGACTTTCGATGTAGTCGTCAACAAAAGCACAGGCCTGATCGCCGGCGGCTGCGCCGTACTTCTGGCAATCACATTGTGGTGCTGCTACCCACTTCTCTTCGCACACCAACTGCATCTCGGCCGCCCCGAGAAACAACCCGACGAACCACAGCACCCACGCAACCACCATTAGACCGCGGATGCTGACGCATCACGCATCCGAATACACCACCGCCGATGTTTCAGCCCGCCGGCCCCTCGGTAACTACCCCACGCGGCGAACGGTTCGGTGAGTCGCACACAGGCCCTCACCCGCACTCTGTCACTCACGACGGTGGACACCTGACCCGAACAAACCGCACTCCAACACTTTTTGGTGTCGCCAACCGCACCGAAACGGGCGACGCACCGCCGCGCCTCCTATCCCCGAACGCTGCGACAGGCATCCCTCAACCGGCGAAAGGTTGTTCGGCTGCGAGTCGAGTGCGATGCTGCATCCCCCGAAGACCCGACCGTCACCACCGCATACCGGAAGTTCGGATCCGCCACACCCAGCCGATCAGCGCTCCCGGAAGTCCAGGCGCGCAACGACAGCCAACCCTATACACAACACGATCACCAGCACTGCAACATTGATCATCACGATCTCCCCTCTGGCAACCGTGTGGGGTCAGTCAGTCCCAACGCACGGTGAACCAGACTCATACGGCAGTCTGGGCGAGCCTGTCGAGAAGCAACTTCTTCCCGATCTCCGCACCCTTGGGGCTCTCGCTCTGGGCTTTACGGAACAGATCGGCCACTTCGCCGTCCCCGTCACGCTCGGCATCGTCGATGTAGGTCTGCATACGCAACGCATTACTCAACGACGCTTCGACGAACCAGATCAAGTTGTAGTCCTTGTCCCGTGTACCCGTCGCCGCACCGGATTCCAGCCCACTCATGGCCCTCTCTCCTTCTCTATTCCCGCCGACTTTCCCCTGTCCATGGCCATACCCCGCACAGACGACGTCCACGCGGCGCATCGGCAATCGTCAACGAACACCGCCCCCCACTCCCGGGAGAATCCGCGGCCGCCGACAGAACTGACGTGTACGCGCATCAGTCCTGACGCTGCACCGGTTTCACCATCCGCCTTGCCGGGTAATCCGCCCTGACGGCGGAACGCTGCCCAGGCAACGAGTCGCCGAACAGGGCCCTTCCCGGCAAGCACCAACCGGTAACGGCCCGCGCGCATCCCACACGACGCGAGCCAACGGGATACGCCCGATTCGTCGGCTGCCGTCACCAGCAGCCGGCGAATCGCCCACACCCAGCGAAACCCCCGAAAAGGTCGCCCGCAACCGGTCACACCTCGCTGACCGGAACTCCGCACACTGTGCTCTACGACAAAATTCGCCTCGCGGATAATCAGCAGCTGCGATTGGATAACATCCTCGTACGCAGCACCCGCAGAACACTGCCCCTACCTCGGCATCGCCGGTGAGAGCCGAGCCCGGGACGCACGCCGACTCTCAGCAGGCCTGCCGATGGATCGCCGCCACCGCGTGCACCGACGACGACGTCGCCCACATGCGCCGCCGCTACGGTTTCCCCACCGCACCCTGACCCGCGAACTCCCGGGGCTCGGCCACGGATCGACCTACTGCCGCTCCCAACTCGGTCCCAGCCGATACTCAGGACTTTGTTCCGGTGCCTTTCGGAACGAGAGCGCCTCGGTCGGCGTACATCGACTCGATACGAGCCTTGATCTCGGCAGTACTCATCGAACCGCTGTGCACAGCCGGCCACGAGTTCGATCTCGAAGTCTGAACGTTCATCTGAAAGGTCCTTCACACATTGAGGATTGAAGATTAGAAGCGGTTCGGCCGAACGGCGTCAGACCACACGACATGAGCCGGGTAGGTCCGTCTGATCGTTCGTCAGTAACGACCAGACGGACCCTGCACGCCCTTGCCGACGGGAAGGACGCACAACTGCACTCCGCCAACGGCGTCGATAGATTCCAGACGGGGAACTATCGACCCCCACCGGCGGACACACGCCACCGCCCATGGCGGGTGGGATTGCGCTCTCGACGAATCTACGCAGCGTGCAGAATCCGAGAAGAGGCGTCCTCGATACTCCGATTCGGTGTCATCGTCGACGTCGCGGCACCCGCGCTGCCCCCTGTGACGACCTGACGCCACCACGCTTCACGTTCCTCGGATTCCGGCCACACCACCACATCGAGGTCATCGACATCCATGCGAGTACTCCTTCATGTCCTCTGACCACCTGTTACCCCGCCTACGGTCCTGTAAACCCTTCACAGCTTCGACGTCGGATCGACCGTCGACTCCGCCACCAGCGCCGGGCTCGGCATGCCGATCTTCGGGCACCATGTGCCGCGGTGCCCGCCGGGAGGCAGTTTCGTGGGCAACAACGCCCCGAGGTGGTCGTAGCGCTGGACATGCAATCCCCCACTACTACCGCCGTTGGCCGCCGTCGCCGCCACGATCGCCTCGTTGTCCGAATCGAAGAACTCCTCGGCGGTCGATCCGTCCGCGAACGTGAACCTGTACCGTTCCATCACGCAACCTCGCCGTCTGTCGAAAGAAGCTGGTAGACCGAAAATAACTCGTAGACATTGTGTTCGGACGAAACTCTGCACGGTATGCGTTCACGCTGCGCGCCGGAAAAGATGATTGCCGAGCCGGTCACACCTCTCGCACTTTCTACCGTCCAAGGCCTGTACCCGCTGCTGCTCGGTACTCGCAAAAGACGTCACAGTGTGTGAGCGTCTCGGCAACCACCGCGCAAGAACCCACGGACCCTGCCCGCAAGTCCTCACACCCGAGGGTCCCCCGCTGCGCCGTCGAGGGCCGGGCAACGAGAAACCCGCCCACGCCCCTAACCCTGTGGAGGGGAGCGTTGGGTCGCCCGAGGCCGCATCACCGGAACCCGATACGTATACCGGGACATCATGATCGGCGGGGCCACCAAGCCGGGGTCGAGGGTGCAGCCGGCAATCCGGGTGAGCAACACCCACGCCGCCGGAGTGAGCGCATCGGCGAGAATCCGATCCGAATCCTCCACCACGGCAGCATATTCCAGTTCGTGCCAGAGGCGGATACCCAGCCTCTCCCACTCCGAGTCGCCGCGCCGACCCCTGCCGGCTACTTCACGCTCATCCTCGGCGATGCGGTCGATCTCGACGTCATCGACCCCAGTCATTGTCGCTGCACCCTCTCGAAACCTGCTGTTGTGGACTGCGGACTGTTCCGGCGTGCTGTTCACGCATCGAGCTGCTTGCTCTCCTGCTTGTGGCCCACCTCCTTGCTGCTCCCGTTGCTGTTCCCGGCGCTGCTGATCTCGATCTTGCGGGGCTTGGCCCGCTCCGCGAGCGGGATCGTCAACCTCAGTACGCCCGCGTCGTAGCCGGCCTCGATATTGTCGGTGTCGAGGTTCTCGCCCAGGAACAGTTGACGACTGAATACCCCGCGCGGGCGCTCAGCGGCAATCATCTCCGCCTCGCTGGCGCGAACCGGCCGCTCGGCGTGCACCGTCAACACGTTGCGGTCCACATCGAGGTCGAGTGAATCCGGGTCCATGCCGGGAAGATCGAACTCGACGACGAACTGCTCACCTTCCTGCCATGCATCCATCGGCATCACCGCCGGCTGCGAAGCAGTACCCAACAGCTGTCGGGTCAGGCGGTCAAGGTCACGGAAAGGATCGGTGCGCATCAACATTTTCGGTCACCTCCAGGAAAAGTCACTGGAACCGTTCACTGACTACCACCACCGCATCCACCGAACTTCTACAGTAGATGCTGTAGATTTGGTATATCATCAAACACACATCGGATCAAGAGCTTGCCCGCAGATATCGAAATTTCTTTGATGGGAGGACCATCATGGCGCGCAACCCCGCTATCGCCGAACCCCCTGGCCTGTACGCGATCTCGGTGACATCGGAGCTCTCCGGATTCACCGCCGGCACGCTGCGACTCTACGAACAGTACGGCCTGATCACCCCCGCCCGCACCCGCGGCGGTACCCGCCGCTACAACGACGAGGACCTTACTCGTCTGGGCCGCATCACAGAACTCATCGCCGACGGCATCAACCTCGTCGGCATCAAACGAGTCCTCGAACTCGAAGACAGCACCGCCCTACTACGCCGCGACAACACCCGGCTACGCGCAGACAACGCCCACCTACGCCGGAAAAACACACACGACACAGAGAAACGTCCGTGATCGCCCGACAGAGAAAGGGCCACCGCCATGGAAGACAACCGCATTCGCTCAGCCCTCGACGCGACACCCGACACCGACTACCTCGAACAAACCATCCCAGCCGACCCGAATGCAGTGGATGCCGTCGACCTCGAAGCCCTCACCACGGAACTCGACACCCCATGGCCGGCGCCCGAGGGAGATCTGCTCGAACAATCGACACCCGCCCCGCTCGACGACGAACGCTGAAATTCCCTGTCCGACTGGTGCACTACACCAACCGGGCAGGGAACGCCCTGCCGACCCGAGGCATCTCTGTATCCGAATACGTTGTCTAACAGCTCTTTCGGGAACGACTGCACGACCGGGTCTGAGAGTGCATACGATACGAAAACTTCCCGGTAAGGATCACTTCATGCTCGTGCCACCTAGGAGGCTCTGCCTCACCGGGCATCCGGGTTCGCCAACACCAACGACGAGTACGCCCCGGCGCTGATCCCTCGTCGCCGCGCGTTCTCCGCCAACCGTGCAGTTGCGAGTTCGATCGAAATACCGTCGAGTTCGGCGATCATGCCGACTGCCTGTTCCACGTCGCCGCGGACCGCGATCAGCTTCTTGACCGCCGTCACCACCTGCGAATGACGATCCTGACGACTGTCCGTGGACAGAGTCAGAGCGGCCAAATCTGCCATCGACTGCCCGTATGCATTACTACGCTCCGCGCTGTGCCACGAATCGTGAGTAAAGACCACGAGTGATCCGAGCGATGTCCGACCCAACCTCATCGGAAAGCAGCGGCACCCGCCCAGCCCATGTTCGAGTCCTGAGCGACCGAATTTCCGCCACCGCTCCCCCACGTCTTTGAAGCTGTCGACCATCACAACCGCTCCGCTCTCAGCGCTCAGCGCAGCCGGACCCGATATGGCAAGAGTCCGGTCGGGAACGAACTCGGCATTTGCCGACTCCACCAACACATCGAGATAACCTTGCTCCCCGTTTCGCACCACGAGGACGCACCACACACCGCTCAGATTCTGTCTCGATCGCTCAACGATCGTCTCGAGTACACGCAGGGAATCGAAGTCGGTGGTGAGAAGATGAGTCACCTCGGCAATGCTCAATTGTATTGCGGGGGTGTTCATCCTGGGCTCCCATCGTCAAGTACTGCAGAGACATTGCGCGATCTTTCCGAATCAGATGTCATCCGTCGTCACCACCGTGTGCGAATCGGATCCGCCGATTCACGACATCTGCGGCGATCTCCCAAATCGGCCTCCCCGAGGAGTACGCGGCGGCTCGAAGCCGAGAAAGCGACTCTTCGACCGAGACACGAAGTTGGATCGCGATCATCCCGACTGCCTGGTTCACCTCGGGTCGGTGAAAGGCATTGACGAGCATCCCGGCGTCCAGATCACCGGTGACAGGAAGTTCGGCAAGAATCGCCATCGAAATCGCAGCGGCACTCGCAGTCGCCAATTCGATCTGCTCGTCGTCGAGGCCAATGGGATCGAGACGGTACAGTTCGAGCACACCGAAGACATCACCTCCGCCCCTGAGCGGAAAGGCGAACACCGATCCGACACCGGCTTTGTCTGCCTCGCTGGCAAACCCCGGCCAGATGTCATTGGCGGAATCACTGGAAGTGTCGTTGCAGAACATCGGTCGCTCAGTTGTAAATGCATCAACGCACGGACCGTCACCGCCGGTGAACTGTAGTTCGTCGAGATGTTGTGCCACCGAGTCCGTCGCGTACATCAATTCCCTCGACGAAGAGCTGCTGAGCACTGTGATCGCCGCCCCTTGAACTTCCGCCAGCCTCAAACACTGTCGACACAGTTTCGCGGTCATCGGCAACTCGACTGATGCGCGGCGCCCTCTCTCACTTTCGGATTCGTCGGGAAATTCGGGTGTGTCCTGACTTCCTCTCGGATCTGCATTCACAGGACGCACCTCCTCAGTCGCCTTCACGGGACACACACGGCGCCTGGTCACTCCGATCCGGCGTAAAGTCGAGATTACCGAATAGAGGTACTTCTCAGGCGCGCGGCCGAGTCGGCCGCGTCGGTGCCACTTTTCGTTGGTGGACCACTTCCACCGCGCGGATCGGGCAAGAAATCATGAACTTCGACAGTTCTCATCCGCGCGCGCGACCGTCGGCCGCCTTCGTACGAGCACAAGGTCGCGAGCCGCGACTCATCGATCGCCTCGAACAATCTCTCTTCATACCGGCTGATTCCCCGGATCGAGTCGTGGAGTTGATGATTCGATGCACGATCGCCGCCGTCGAGTTGGTTGTCGGTGTTGATCACGCCGGTGTCACGGCATCCCTGGACAGCGAACCGTTCACCCTCGCCCCTACCGATGAACGTGTAGAAGAATTCGATCGCACGCAATATCTCCTCGGTGACGGACCCTGCCTGTCAGCATCGCGCACGGGTCGGTCGGTCCGAATGTCGGTCAAACAATTAGGCACACGGTGGCCAACTCTCGGCATTGCTGCGCGCAACGCCGGATTGGAAGGTTTTCTCGCGATACCACTGTTCAACGCCGACGTGCCGGTCGGGTCGCTGAACCTGTACTCGCATTCAGCGGTGGCAGAGACGGACCGGGACCGCGATCTCGTCGTCGTCATCGCCGAATATCTGGGAGCGGGGCTCGACGCCATCGCAACAGACCATCGACTCGAACATGCCGCCAACGCCCTGCGCCGAGGAATCGACTCACGTGCCGACATCGAACGAGCAGTCGGAATCTTAATGATCCGCCGCAATACAGACCCCCAGACCGCGCTTTCCGAACTACAGGCTTCAGCACGTCATCAGTCGCGGGATTTACTGGACGTTGCACGTCAGACAATCATTTCAGCCGACGACCAACGCACATAGAGCTTCCGATCGACCGGTCAGAACGCTGCGACGGCACGAAGCGGCGTGCCGTCGATAGGCGGGAGAACTCACCATCGCCGCGTTCGAGGGGCCTCGTCATCTCTAGGTGTGCGCACGCTCGCTAACAATTCCTCCGCGACGACCCTGACTTTCGTATTGGTACGTCGGGACGTCTCGACCAACATCGCGAACGCCCCATCCGCATCGACACCGTGCACCGCCATCAACACCCCCTTCGCCCCCTTCGCCTGATCGATCACCGCCCGCGAATCGAGAGCACGCTCAAAGTTCCTTTCGCTGGGTGTAAGAGTCAGACGGCGTCTACGGTATGGCCGGCCGAGTGGAACGTGTTGGCGGTGATGCCGCCGCTGTCGAGCAGCCAGCGTTCGGCGTCGATTGCTGCGGCGCATCCGGCGCGGACAGCGGTGATCGCCTGACCTGTCGGTGTTCGGTTCTGCCGGGGTATCACCGAAAGAAATGCCGCTTCGAGCGGCCGCTTGCCGATAAGCGCAAGACGGGCACCGATCCTGAAAAGCCACTGGACACCTTCGGTGCCGGCGGCTTCGTCATATCTGGGCCAGGGAGACGGGTTGCATCAGATGCAAGATTGATGCTTCTGATGTGGTGCCAATTGCCCTTCGTTTCCGGTGGTCAGTGTCGTCCGGGGAGGTCGACTGGCGGATGTGCAGGATTCGAAACGGGCGGTATTCATAGCCAGGAAGCCGCACCGCTATAGATCGTGGCTCCTCGTACGGGTTGCTGGGGATTTCCATTCCCCGGCGCTATACGCTCACTTCGATCGAGTCCTGTTGCAGAACCGTCAACAGCGTTAAGCTCGATGTTTGACCGCCGATCCACTGCGTAGTTGAAAACGGCTGGGCAGTTGAACGGTTTGTCAGGCTATGCGGGTGTGCGACCGTGGCTCTCACCAGGAGCAGCCTGCACCCCTCAGGTACAGGAGCACACTCACGTGACGTCCTTCGAGCGGGCCATCCTTTCACCGGCCGCAACGACACCTTCACTGTCCGTCTCCGCATCACCTGACCAACTCCCAGTACTGCGATCACTGATCCGGACCGTGGCCGCCCACTATGCACTCTCGCTGAGCAGGTTGTCAGACCTGGTCCTCGCGGCAGACGAAGCTGCAACCATTCTCATCTCCCGTGCTCTCCCCTTCAGCACCTTGACGTGCACATTCGACGGAAACGTCGCCACTGTGCAGGTAATCCTCTCGACGACAACGACGGGTCAGATCACCACGAGCACCTCGTCCTTCATATGGCACGTCCTTGACACTCTGGCCGACGGCGTAGTCCTCGAGCAGGTCCCGCCCACCCTTCCAGAGAAAAACTGGATGGCCACGATCACACTCACCAAGGCGTTGCAGGCGGGTTCGTGACCCCGCCCGGCCTCGAGGACAACGAGTACACGGAGGTCACCGCTCTGTTCGTGCGCCTTGCCGCCCTGCCCGCCGACGATCTCGATTTCGAACGGCTTCGCACCGAAATCATCGAAATCTGTCTGCCCCTCGCCGATCACATTGCCCGGCGGTATCGAGGACGAGGCCAGTCACACGAGGATCTCGTCCAAGTCGCCAGTCTGGGTCTGGTCAATGCAGTCAATCGCTTCGACCTTGCGAAAGGTAAAGATTTTCTGTCCTTTGCCGTCCCGACGATGATGGGTGAGGTGCGCAGGCACTTTCGTGACCGGGGTTGGGATGTCCGAGTTCCACGCTCACTCCAGGAGAATTACCTAAGCCTCAAAAGGTCGCGAGCCACGCTCACCCAGACTCTCGGTCGCGAGCCCACGATCCCCGAGCTCGCGGCAGATCTGGGTGTCGAACCGGCCGACATCGTGAACATCGCGGCGGCCGGAGATTCCTATCATTCCGCATCGCTAGACGCCGTCACTGCGCCCGACGGGGCGTCAATCGGAGACACGCTCGGCGAGTACGACGCCGCGCTCGACGGAATCGACAACCACGAAACCCTCCGGCCTGCGCTCCTCGCTCTGCCTGAACGCGAACGGACAATCCTCGTGTACCGGTTCTTCGGGGAACTGACTCAATCGGAAATCGCCGAGAAGGTCGGCCTTTCCCAGATGCATGTCTCACGATTGCTCAGCCGGTCTCTCGAGTCCCTGCGCCGCGAAATCGGCGAAGTCACCAATTGAGGGACGATGGGCACGAAACAGGACGGACAAGGAAGCTCGCCCCGGTCCGCGGTAACTCGAAGGACTCACTCGACTGCTTTCGGATGATGGTGTGATGTGCTCCCGATTCGATCGTGTGCCCATGAGTTCGGCCTGATCCGGCACTGAATCATAGGTTCTGCAGGCGAAGCGGACGCATACGGTGGACAAGATGGCTCAGGACGCACTTTCGTGATCTTCGAGTCCACCGGCCATGCGTAGTTTCTTTGAGGTCTTTGCCGAGTTCGAGGTGCTCTTTCGAGAGCTGCTTCATCAGGTCGGCGAGGCCGTCTGCGATGGCATTGAGTTTGTGCTGAACGGCGTCGTCGGAGCGTTTCTGGGTGTTTTGGAGCAACGCCACGAGGAGGAATGTGACGATGGTGGTGACGGTGGTGATGATCAGTTGCCAGGTGACGATGGTGCCCAACAGGAAAAATGACGGAGCCCAGAGCACAACCGTGACATGTCAGATGCGCAATGGACGTGAGTTCCGCGGTGACCGAGGGGCCGGCGCCGCAGCGTCAGTAGTAGTGCCGCCGACCACCGACAGCATGTCCGGCGGCGCCGAGCGCGAACAGAACGACCCCGATCACCACGAGAATGATGCCGATCGTCCACAGGATCGAGATGCCAGTCAAGAAGCCGACGATCAACAAGACAATTCCGAGAATGATCATGGACCCTCCTTCGACACGGATCACCCATCGAGGGCGACGTACCCGCTGGTCACAGTCCTCAAACACTTGGAACGGGCTGGGCGCAGGTACGGCCGTGCCTGATGCGACCGACTCCTCGACTGCTTTCGGGTGGTGACACAGGGTGCCTTGTTTTCCGGTTTGATCGTCCACCTCACGGGTAGCACCTGTACGAGACCGGACCCTCAGTTCAAAGGCACAGTGGGAGGACGCACCAGTGGCTCGCCAAGACTCACAACCCCAACTCAAGGATCAGGACCTCTACGAAGAATTACGAAAGAAAGGGGATTCGAAGCAGAAGGCGGCACGGATTTCCAACGCGGCCGCCAATCGTGGGCGGTCGAGTGTGGGTAAATCCGGGGGCAAGTCTTCGCCGTACGAAGACTGGACGGTGGAGGAATTGAAGAAGCGTGCCAAAGAGCTGGATCTTCACGGTTATTCGAAACTCAAGAAGAGCGAACTGATCGATACCCTCCGAAATCACTGAACCTCGCCCTTGGCGTCAGGTCCACTCCGACACTCGGCTTCTGTGTACGAATCGCCATGCGACACCGCTCGGTCCGAAGCGCAGAAATCATGCCAGTATGGCCACCGCGGCGATGACGAAAACGATGACAACCAACGCGACCGCGACCATCGCTGCAATTCCTGTTCCTGGAAAGCGTTTGACGGTCGCGGGTTCGGGTTCGGACAATCCCGACGTCTGGGGAGCATCGGGCGGGGTGCTCCCCGGCTTGACCCCGCCTCCGGGTTCCAGGTCAGGGGTATTGTCCGGATCTGGTTCGGGCGGTGTAGAAGTCACGATGTTCCTCCCGGTCAACTTCCCTCGGAAGTCGTCGTCGATGCCTGGGACTGCCGGAGCGTGTCGGTCAGTGTCGCGCAGAACGCCGGCAGATCATCGGGGTTGCGGCTCGATATCAACGTATTCGGTCCTGAAGTACAGACCACGACTTCTTCGTCCACCCACGTGCCGCCGGCGTTCGTGATGTCGGTGCGCAAACTAGGCCACGACGTCAGCGTGCGACCGGCGACCACGCCGGCTTCGACCAGCGTCCACGGTCCGTGGCAGATCACTGCGACAGGCTTCCCGGCGTCGAAGAAACTCCGGGCGAACGCCACCGCCCCTGGATTCACACGAAGGAAATCAGGGTTGGCCACACCACCGGGTAGGACGAGTGCGTCGTATTCCGACCACTTCGCCGACTCGACCACCGCATCCACGTCGAAGACGTCAGCTTTGTCGAGATGATTGAATGCCTGAATAGTTCCGGATTTTGTCGAAACAATCGACGGCTGAGCGTGTTCGGCAACCAACGCATCCCACGGGTCCGTCAACTCGATTTGTTCGACTCCCTCCGTCGCCACGAGGAATGCCACTTTCTTTCCTGCGAGTAGTCGACTCATGCTTGAACGTCCTCCCTCATCTTCGTCACAACCGTCGAGCGACTGCTCAGCTGGATGCGCCCTCGGTGTCGTCGAAGAACGACCATTCACCGTCATGCTGGACTTCCATGCGCCATCCCAGTTCCGAGTTGTCGGCGCGGGCATCGACGAACCAGGCATGCGCATCGTCAGCGCTGTCGATCTCGCGCGTCGCGGTGACGTCGCCTGCAGGATTGATCACTCTGTAAGTAGCCATTCGGGTCGGCTTCCCCAGCCGATGCTTCTTCAATCATCGACTGCGACGACGGCGTATCAACCCGTACCGTCACCATGGACGCTCAGGCGCTGACCCCGCGCGTCGTACGCCGACTGTACGGTTCACACACGAAGTGCGCGAGGCGATCAGAGAGGTCGCTGGTATGCGACCTGAGCCGTCAGAAACAGATTTACGACTTGGGGATCCCCGCATCTCCCCGATACGCAAACCGTCGACGATCATCTCGAGCCGAAGAGCGAAGCCATCGGAAGTCCAGACACATCACCACACCCATGCCGATACTCAGCATCACAAGCAACAGAACAACATTCAGCACCGTGCATCCACCCTTCTATGAGGCCGGCTCTCAGGCCGCCGTCACGCCGCGAAACGCAGCGGGCTTCCATTCGTGCCTGCGGAGGCCGTGGAATCCTTGGCACACGGCAAGTCTCCGACATCTCTTGCCACACGGCGGTCTTCGAAAGGTGCGATTCCCACGATCTCGCGCCACCACCTTTCGTGCTCTTCAGACTCCGTCCACGACGCGACATCCACCACAAGCCCTCCTTCACCGACCCCCGATTTGTTACCCAGCTCACGCACTGAGGAAACGTGACGTGGCAATGACCGTGCGCTCTGGGAGATCCGCGCGGTTGCAGGACGTCAACGAACTCGGCTGGGAAGAAGTTCAGTCGTCGGCGCCGAGGCCTTGGGGAACTGGACGATCGCATTCGTTCCGACGACGACCTGCCGGCACCGACGACGACCTGGTGGTGCCACTGACGGTGGGGTGTCAAGCACTCACACACTCGTCGAGCAATGTCGCAGCTAGCTCCTCGTTCATCCTGTGGCAGAACGGAGTTCGCGCAAGGCAATTTATGGAAGCCTTCTCCGCCGAACTCGATACCCTATGGCCGGCACCCGAGGAATATCTGCTCGAACAATCGATCTCCCCGCTCGACGACCAGCGCTGAACTCCGAGCGCGTCCGTGGCTCGGTAACGAGGCGTCTGTTGCCGAGGAGCCTGCTTTGTCACCGAACCAACGGTTCTCGATTCGCTACGAACGGGCTCTGCCGGACGGGGATGGGAGTCGACGTCCGGCAGAACAACAGTCCCGAGCCAGCACAGACCGGGACGATTCTCACCCTGCACCCGATCGGCTGAAAGTACCAGCCCTCACCGGACTGAAATGCGACACGTGTGATGCAGTGCTCTCTCATTGGTTTCGGAACCCAGACAGTTCCGGCCCCACAACGAGGGTGCGGTGTGTGTGCCGATCGTAGGGTGGCCCAGCGGCAGGTCGGAGGAGTCACACCTCACATCAACCGATCAGCACGACCCCGGACGCGGACCCTCGCACGCTCATTGCCCGGCATCGGCGAGGGCTTGTCATCATCTCTAGGTGATGCGCACACTCGCCAGCAGATCCTCTGCCACCGCCCGCAGTTTCGTGTTGGTGCGTTGGGATCTCTCGACCAGCATCGCGAACGCCGCATCCGCATCGACACCGTGGACCGCCATCAACACCCCCTTCGCCTGATCGATCACCGCCCGCGAATCGAGAGCACGCTCGAGCTGCAGAGCCAACTGCCGGGCACCCCGGTAACGTTCGGTACTGCCGATCGCATACCCAGCGGCAGTGGTGAACAAATTCATCAACGCCACCTCAGAACGAGCGAACCCGTCCGCACGGCTGCCGTACACGTTGACCGCACCCGCACGCACCCCGGGCTCGAGCGCAGGCAACGGAATCGACAGGAAACTCTGCACCCCGAATCGCCGGGCCTCGGACGCCAGACCCGGCCACCGCTCACTGGCAGTCGTGCGGTCCGCCACCACGATCTGCTCGCTCTCCGCGGCCTCGATACACGGACCCGCCCACGACCGATACTGCAGCTCGTCTACTATGACGACCTCACGGGACGTGCGCGCCGCCGTCGACGCAGCACCCTCCTCATCGAGAACCGTCACCCCCGCCATGTCCGCATCCTCGATCAACTCCACCGCATGCTCACACAACCGGTTCAGATACTTCTCGATGTGACCGGCCGGATTCAACACCCGATACAGATCCTGCAACGCTTCGGCAGCCGCATCGAGCGGAGGAAACCACCCATCACCGACAGCAGCGCTTCGTACGACATCCATCCCACACCTCACACGCACTCCCACGAGACCGTGACGGCACACGACGAAAATGGGCAAAACCCCGATCTCCACTTGTCAACAACTCACGAATGCCCGAACACACCACCACCAAACCCCACCACGACGCCGCGGTCCCGCCGCACCAGCAACCCGAACCAAAGGGTGGTTCGCCGGCGCCGAGGTGTGAGCGCCGACGCCAGCGAACCCGATGCGCATCCCGGCACTGCCCGTACCAGGATGCCCCATTTCGGGGCTGACCCACCCCCGGCGAGCGGACAGCCGGAAGGCAGGTCGTCTGCGCGGCGCCCCGAAATCCTTTTCGAGTGCTCCCGATACCGCAACCCAGAGGTATCCCACACACCACCAACGCAAACCCGCCCCGACCACAGACCTTCAACGGTATGGGGAAACGCCGCAACGCCACATCCATGCGGACCCACTACCGACCAGACGCACCTACGTAGCCAAGATCGCCGGTCTGCGCCTCCCCACACCTGTAGTGGCTACACGGAGTACAAACAGCTGTCGGCTTCACCCTCCTCGGACGGTTCTGCGGACGATTCTGCAATCACACGTCGACATCGAACGTCGCATCATCTTCCTCGACTCCGGACGGCTCCCCGTCCCGAAGTCCTCCTCCAGCCTCGCGGAGCACCCTTCCAACAGCGAATTACATCGCGGTTCAGCGCTAAAGTCTCCGTGTCTCCGTTCCAACGAGACGGAGACGAACGCGTAGCCTTCATGATTAGGCTCACTGGCGGGTGCAGTCGGTGGCCCACAAACTGTTGAGGAGCTTCGGTCGGTATCAGTCTCGGTCAGTCCACCGTGATCGAGCCCCTCAACCTCCGAGAGGACACTCACCGAGCCAACCGGTACCATCGGTATTCGTAGAGACTGCAACAAGATTCACAACTGAACTACCGTCTTCCGAAAAAGATCGAGCTATTGGATGGCCGTCAGGAGTGCACGGCCGACAGAGGACCGACCGACGCCCAGTGTCGAAGCGATGGAGTCAAGACTCCTCCCTTGCTCGCGCAGTGCACGGGCGAGTTCAGTGCGTTCCGGGGTCATGACAGTCGGCCGGCCGCCGCGTCGACCTTGACGTCGGGCGGCTTCGAGGCCGGCGTGGGTACGTTCGACGATCATGCGGCGTTCCATTTGGGCAAGGGCTGCCATGATGTGGAAGAGAAATTCGCCGCCTGCGGTGGTGGTATCGAATCCTTCTGTGAGGGAACGGAATGCGATGCCGCGCTCACCGAGGTTGTGAACGGTGTCGATGACGTGGCGGACGGATCGTCCGAGCCTGTCGAGTTTCCAGACGACGAGGACATCACCGTCGTGGTCACGTAGGTAGTTCAGGCATTCGGTGAGCTGGGGGCGCTGCGTTTTGGAGCCGGATTCGTAGTCGGTGAAGATGCGGATCGCTCCGGCTTGGCGGAGTGCGTGTTCTTGCAGTTCGGGGTTTTGTTCGAGGGTGGAGACGCGGGCGTATCCGATGATGCTCACAGTCTCGGTCCTTCTGGTCTGCTGCTGTGTTGTGGGATGGTGCGGCTGTTCATGAGTTGGTGGTCGACCTCGGGGCTCCAGTGGGTGTGAAACTTGGTGGTGTCGAGGTCGGCTAGTTCCGGTTCCGGAGCGGCCGGCTTGGGGGCTGGCCGGATCTCGGTCGTCTGTGGGTCATGTTGTGGTGCTTCGGGTTTGATCTGGCTCGCCCAGGTATAGGTCTGTTCGGGCATGGTGTCGTGGTGCTCGATCATCGCCTGCCAGTGCTCGGGGAACGTCATGACGTTCTCGCGGGGTGCGGTGGCGATGGAGTCCATGGGCACTTCGGTGACAGGTTTGATCGCGGGTCGTAGGACGTCGGCGAGGATGGTTCCGCCGTCGATGTAGGCGAAGTTGCGGGCGGCTTGGACGGCGTCGGCGCTGAGTTCGCGCCATTCGATTGCCCATCCGACGTCGCGTGCGAGTTGGTCGAAGAAAACCCTTTGGGTGCGGGAGTTTCCGTCGACGAACGGGTGGACACTGGTGAGATCTCCCCAGTGTCCGGCGAGGTCCTGGACGAACGCTTCGTGGCTGTGGTGGTTGACGTAGACGCCGCTGTTGATGTCGGTGAACACTCGGTCGAGTTCGCCTGGGATGGCGGCGGGTGGGTCGTGGAGGATGCCGAGATCGCCTGGCGCGGTGTCGATGGTGCGGATTTCACCGGCCCATTCGTACAGGTCGCCGAGTAGGTGCCGGTGGATTGCTTGCAGGTGCGCGAAGTCGAAGTGTCCGTCGATCGGGTTCGCTGCCAATTCCGCCATTCGTGATCTCGTTGTTCATGGCGTTCCTTTCTGTCGTTTCCGGCGATTGTGCCTGGTAGCTCCGACACGGACCTACGGACGGGTTTTCAGAACAGAGTGTTTTGGGTTTGTGCGGCGGCGTTGTCGGTGCGTTTCTCGTAGGCGGTTGCGAGGGTTTGCGCGGTGGTGGGGCTGCATCCCATTTCGGTGCCGATGTCGTCCCAGCTGGCTCCGTGGTGGTGCAGTTGCCAGGCATCGTGTTCGTCGTCGCTCACGTTCAACCCTCCTCTTCGGCGGGTGTCTTGAGTTCTCGGCGGAGGCGTAGGGCTACGACGTAGTGGTAGACGGCAAGCCCGAGGAGGCTTGTTCCGGCGATGAGTGAAATGGTTGTTCCGCCGGTGAGGAAGATGATGCCTACGGCGAGGCTGATCAGCGCGACGACGGTGTGCGCTTTCCAGCCGGGTTTGCTGGTGTCTTTTTCGGTCGTCATGGTCGATTCCCTTTGTCGTTTGGGGCTTTTCGGAGGCTGGCGGCTTTGGTGAAGCTGTAGACGGAGGCGGCGAGGGCGATGATTCCGGCGGTGATCATGTGTTTGGTGCCGATGGTGAAGTCCAGGGCTGCGACGGCGAGCGCGAGGACTCCGAAGATGCTGTGTTTCAACACTCTCGGTTTGTTAGTCATGGGCGGCCTTCGCGGATGGCTGCGAGGCGTTGGGAGGCTGCGCGGCGTTCGCGGCCGATGCTGAGCAGGTGTTCGAACAGTTGGTCTTCGGGGAGTTCTTCGGCGGCTTGGGCGAGGGATCGTGCTGCTTCGCGGAATCCGCGCCGGTAGGCCTGGATGAGGACTGCGGCAATCTTGTGCTCGAGTTCAGCGGACGGGACGCCGATGGTGCTGATGTCGGTGAGTGCTTTGGTGAGTTGTTTCCCGAGGTGCCCGCTGGTGCGTCCTTCCTGCTGCAAGGTGGCGAAGACATGGGCACTGTTGTGCGGTTTGCCGGAAGTGACTAGCTCCTCGATGGCGGTGAACAGTGCCGCGTTCACGGGCCGGTAGAAGTCTGCGCTGGTCAGAGCTGCGACGGCACGTTTCGCGCTCTCAGCCGGCGCCCAGAGCAGCGAGCACAGGAGTTGAGCCTCGACGTCGAGGGCGGTGCTGTACTCGCGAGGGGACTGAACCCGAGGTCTCCCCCACCGACGATGAACTGCCGTGCGGCGATTGCTGCGTGATAGGCGTGGTACGCGTTTCCGAGGATGCTGATCACGACAACGCTGACTGCAAGCGCTATGTAGAAGCCTCTGTCGCGTTTGTTCATGTTGAGCTTGCTGATGATGACGATGGCGATGGCGATGGTCGCGCCGAGGATTGCACTGTCGACGATCGCCGGGAAAATCCAGGTCAGGTGTTCGGGGATCAGCGCTTGCCTTGCAAGGTCGCGTTGTACGGCGAAGGAAAGTACGAATGCGCCGGTGGTGATGCCGAGTGCAATGACGATCGCGAGTGCGAGTGCGGCGAGCAATGCGCCTAGCTGGATACGGGCAGCCCGGAGGCTAAAGTCGTTCATGATCGGGTTTTTCCTTCCAAAGGTTCCCGGTCTGGAGCTTCGCCGGGTTGCCTCCTTGTGGGACCCCCATTTAGCTTTCCGTGTATGTCCGCATCTACGGATATACGTACATACGAAAAGGGTCAGCGTCGAGCGAGAACGTCACGTTTTACCCGTTACTGAGGGTTCGTCGGCCAACAGACGTTCAACCAAGACGACAAGAATCTCCTGGGCAGTCACCCGGGCAAGTCCCAAGTCTCTGACTGCTGGGAACGACGAAGCACTTCGTGCCGAACCACTCCGCCATGGGGTGAATGTCCGTTATCTTCCTCGGCAGTAGTTGCAATCTCCTGGCTGCTCGGCGTCCACGCACGGATGCTGTCACCACGAAAGGGAGCACATCTGTGAATGGACTCGAAACGCCTACTCGTTTGTCCCGAACCACCGCCGCCCTCGGCGTTGGCGCGCTCGCTGCCGCGATCACCTTCGGCAGTGCAGTGGGTACTGCATCAGCCGACACTCCGGTCGTCGACTTCGGCAGTATCTCTTTCGCGGTGACCAACGGTCCCGGCAACACCATCTACGACATCAACGCCATCATCAATCTCCCGCCCGGCACACTGCCGCCAGGGATGATGACCCCTCAGATCACTGCGCCCGCCGCGGCCCCTCAACCAGTCGGCGACCCGTTTGCGGGCACCGCATTGGACTTCGTTCTGAGCTTCATTCAGGCTGCGGCCAGTTAGCCGACAACAAAAAAACGAGGCCCCAACTCAAAGGAGTTAGGGCCTCGTCTTGTGGTGGGCGAAGGGGGACTTGAACCCCCACGTCCCGAAGGACACTGGCACCTGAAGCCAGCGCGTCTGCCATTCCGCCACTCGCCCGAGCAACGCCGAAACATTATCACGACAAACTTTGAAAGTTCTATTCGTGCAGCTCAGGGCACGAATCGATGAACACCGAGCACCCGAAAGCCCAGAACCGATACCATGCTGAAACAGCGGCCAGGTACTGCCGAAGCGTCATTTGACAGTACCGTGGAACCTGTACAGCAGTTTGGACGACACGCGACAAGGCGGTGCCGGCGCTACTTGCCGAGCATTTTGCTGTCGTAGATGCGAGGCGAGAGGAGGGCCCGATGGGCATCGTGCAGCGTTTCGAACGAAAGCTCCAAGGAGCTGTCGGCGACGCATTCGCGCGGGTCTTCGGTGGTGGTGTTGTGCCGCAGGAAGTAGAGGCGGCGCTCCAGCAGGAGGCACGTGACCGCGTCGAGCACCTCGGCGGCGGAATCCTTCTCGCCCCCAACAACTACGTGATCACCATCAACAACTCCGATCACGAAGAGCTGGCAGCAGATCGCGAACTGACGACAAAAGCTTTCAGCCGACACCTGCAGGATTTCATCCGCGATCAGGGTTGGCAGACGTACGGCGACATCTCGGTCACCTTCGAGCCTTCGCCTACGCTCCACACCGGTCAGTTCCGCACCCGCGGAACCGTCGACCCGGATGGTGACGCCGAGCAGGCATCACCGCTGTCGCATGTTCCGCAGGTTTCGTCGCGGCCTCCACAACGGCCGCCTCAGCGACCCGCACCGATTGTTCCCCCTGTTTCCAATCCAGTCCCGTCACAACCAGGAGCCGGCCCCATGACGCAGAACTCAGGCTACGAACCAAGCCGCGAACCGGCGGGTCGCCAGCCCGAACCGCAGCAGCCGGCACGGAACGGGTACTCCCACGACGACGGCGGTTACGCCGCTCCGCAGGGCCAGGAAGCGCCGTACCAGAACGGTTACGACCGCGGCGACGGTTACCGAACAGGCGACGACCAGCAGGGCTACAACCAGCAGCAGGGTGGCTACGACCAGCAGGCGTACCCGAATCAGCAGCAGCCGTACGAGCAGGCCGGTTACGACCAGCAGGGCTATGACCAGCAGGGCGGCGGTTACGACCAGCAGGGTTACCAGCAGCAGCCGTACGATCAGCAGGGCTACGGCCAGCAGGCGTACCAGGGTGGGTACGACCAGCAGGGCTACCAGCAGGGCGGCTACGACCAGCAGGGCTACCAGCAGCCGTACAACGGCCAGTCCTACGATCAGCCGGGCTACGACCAGCAGAGCTACCAGCAGAGCGGCTACGACCAGCAGGCGTACACACAGCAGCCGTACGAGCAGGCCGGCTACGAGCAGGGCGGCAACTTCGAGCAGACGCAGGCCTACCCGCAGCAGGGTTACGCCCAGCCGCAGGGCGGTTACGCACCGACGGCCCAGAGCCTGACGGCAACCCTGCAGCTCGAGGACGGCAGCGGACGCCACTTCCAGCTTCGCGACGGCAGTAATGTCATCGGCCGCGGCCAGGAAGCTCAGTTCCGCCTCCCGGACACGGGCGTCTCACGTCGCCACATCGACATCCGTTGGGACGGCCGCACCGCGATGCTGTCCGATTTGGGATCCACGAACGGCACCACCGTCAACGGCGCACCGGTCCAGGACTGGCAGCTGGCAGACGGCGACATCATTCGTGCAGGTCACTCGGAGATTCTGGTTCGCATTCTCTGAGCTGAGAAACGGACGCCAGGATTTTTCCGATAACAATCGAACATTCGGCGGTCCGTCGGCGCGCCGCCGTCACGCGGCTGTCAGTATCGTGATCTTCGGGGCCCAGAGCCCCCTATGATGCTGCCAGTCGACAATGCTCGAACCCCGCTGCGGCGGGGCTCGAGCCATAGAAGGAGGTGGACAGCCGTGCAGGGCCTGATTCTGCAACTCACACGGGCGGGCTTCCTGCTCCTACTGTGGCTGTTCGTCTGGGCAGTCCTCCGCACTCTCCGCTCCGACATCTATGCCGGCTCCGGGGTCAGGGTTCCGCCGCGGTACACCCGCGCCGGAAAGGTCCTGCCCTCGCTGGGCAAGGCGAAGGTGCCTCGGTACCTGGTGGTCACGCAGGGCGCCCTCGCCGGTACCCGCATCACCCTGGGTTCACAGCCGGTCATGATCGGCCGCGCCGACGATTCGACGCTCGTTCTCACCGACGATTACGCGTCGACGCGCCATGCGCGGCTCTCGCAGCGCGGCGCTGACTGGTACGTCGAGGATCTCGGTTCGACCAACGGCACCTATCTGGACCGCGCCAAGGTCACCACTGCGGTGCGCGTGCCGCTGGGCACTCCGGTTCGCGTCGGCAAGACGGTAATCGAGCTACGCCCGTGACCCTTGTTCTCCGCTACGCGGCGCGCAGCGACCGCGGTCTCGTGCGCTCCAACAACGAAGATTCCGTGTACGCCGGTGCACGCCTGTTGGCTTTGGCCGACGGTATGGGCGGACACGCGGCCGGTGAGGTCGCGTCGCAGTTGATGATTGCCGCTCTGGCGCATCTCGACGACGACGAGCCCGGCGAGGATCTGCTCGGCAAGCTCGAGGCAGCCACCCGTGAGGGCAACGATTCCATCGCCGATCATGTCGAGGAAGAACCCGAACTCGACGGCATGGGCACCACGCTCACCGCGATCCTCTTCTCCGGCAGCAAGCTCGGCCTCGTGCATATCGGCGACTCGCGCGCCTACCTGCTGCGCGACGACCACCTGACGCAGATCACCCGCGACGACACTTTCGTGCAGTCGTTGGTCGACGAGGGCAGGATCACCGCCGAACAGGCACACACGCACCCGCAGCGATCCCTGATCATGCGGGCGTTGACCGGCAACGAGATCGAGCCGACGCTCACCGTGCGCGAAGCCCGCGCCGGCGATCGTTACCTGCTCTGCTCCGACGGCCTCTCCGATGTGGTCAGCGACGAGACCATCGAGAACACGATGCGCGAGGGCTCGCAGGAGCAGTGCGCCGACCGTCTCATCGAATTGGCGCTGCGCAGCGGCGGTCCCGACAACGTCACTGTCGTCGTCGCCGATGTCATCGACCTCGATTACGGCCAGTCGCATCCCATCGTCGCGGGCGCCGCGTCGACGGAAGAGGAAGAGGACGCCCCTCCCCCCAACACCGCTGCCGGCCGCGCCGCTGCCATGCGTCCGCCGCGCGCGACGCCCAAGCGAGTTGTCTCCCAACCCGAACCGGAACCGAAGAAGAAGCGGAACCGGTTGTGGTGGGTGGTCCTCGCCGTGGTGCTGATCGCGCTGGTCGGCGTCGGCGCCGTGATCGGCCGCGCCGTCATCCGCAACAACTACTACGTCGGCGAAGACAACGGCCGCGTGACGGTGCTGCGCGGAATCCCCGGTTCGGTGCTCGGTTATTCGCTGCAAGACGCGGATCTGGTGGGTTGCGTCGGCGACGACGACGTCCTCACCCTCGTCTCCCCCGACGCGATTCCCAGCAACTGCAACATCCTCGAGGTGACGGATCTGCAGCCGTCGGCGCAGGAGCAGGTGCGCGCCGGGCTGCCGTCCGGCAAGCGTGAAGATGCGCAGAGCCAGATGATCCGTCTCATCGGCGGCGATCTGCTGCCTCGTTGTGAGCCGGTTCCGACGACGACGGCCACGCCCACTCCCCCGCCGGCACCGGAGACCACGCCGCCCCCCGCACCGCCCGGGGAGCCTGCTGCGCCGACGACGGCGGCACCCACGACTACGCCGACGCCGACCGACATTCCCGGTCAGACTTGCAGGACGGTCAACTGATGTCGTCCAACGCAGCTGCGGGGACGGCTTTTCCGAGTCCGCCCGGAGGTTTTGCCCCGGCGCCGGTCCAGTCGACCCGTCGAAACATGGAGCTGCTGCTCCTGGGCTTTGCCGTCATCATCACGACGGTCTCGCTTCTGCTCGTCGAGGCGAGCCAGGAACAGAAGATCACTCTCGATCTGGCCAAGTACGCGCTCGCGTACACGGGCTTGTTCCTGATCGCGCACTTGGCAATTCGGCGGTATGCGCCGTACGCCGATCCGCTGTTGCTGCCGATCGTCGCCCTGCTCAACGGCCTCGGGTTGGTGCTCATCCACCGACTCGACCTCGCCGACGAACAGACAGCGCTCTACAACGGCGTCGAGGCACCGTCACCGGATGCGAACCAGCAGGTCATGTGGACTGCATTGGCGATCACCGGTTTCGTGCTGCTGCTCGTGTTCTTGAAGGACTACCGCCTGATGGCGCGGTTCAGCTACACACTCGGCCTCGCAGGCCTGGTGTTCCTGGCGATTCCCGCGATCCTGCCGGCGAAGTTCTCGAGCGTGAACGGCGCAAAAATCTGGATTCGCCTGCCCGGATTCAGCATTCAGCCAGGTGAGTTCGCGAAGATCCTGCTCATCATCTTCTTCGCGTCAGTGCTCGTCGCCAAGCGCGACCTGTTCACCTCGGCCGGTAAACACTTCCTAGGCATGGACTTTCCGCGTGCCCGCGACCTCGGCCCGATCCTGCTCGCCTGGATCGTCTCGGTGGGCGTGCTCGTCTTCGAAACCGACCTCGGTACGTCGCTGCTGCTCTTCAGCACCGTGCTGGTGATGCTCTACATCGCGACCGAGCGTGTGGGCTGGCTGGTGATCGGCGGCGGACTGCTCGCCATCGGATTCTTCTTCGCCTACAAGATGTTCGGACACGTGCGCGTTCGCGTCGACACCTGGCTGGACCCGCTCGGCGACTACGCCAATACCGGTTATCAGATCTCGCAATCGCTGTTCGGCCTGGCCACCGGTGGTATCGCCGGAACAGGTCTGGGCAGCGGCCGCCCCAACCAGGTGCCGTTCGCGAAGACGGACTTCATCATCGCGACCATCGGCGAAGAGCTCGGCCTGATCGGCCTGGCCGCTGTGCTGATGCTGTTCCTGCTCCTCATCGTGCGCGGCCTGCGTACGGCGTTGGCCGTGCGCGACAGCTTCGGCAAACTGCTCGCCGCCGGTCTGTCGTTCACGATCGCGATCCAGATTTTTGTCGTCGTCGGCGGCGTCACCAAGCTGATCCCGCTGACGGGTCTGACAACACCGTTCATGTCGTACGGCGGCTCGTCGCTGCTCGCGAACTACCTACTGCTGGCCATCCTCGTCCGGATCTCGGACGCGGCTCGTGCGCCGGTAGTGACGAAGAAGAAAGGTCCGCCCCCAATCGCTGACGCCAATACCGAGATGATGCCGCGCGTATGAACACTCCACTGCGCCGCGTCGCGATGGCCGTCATGGTGATGGTCGTCGCGCTCCTCGCCAACGCCACGTACGTACAGGTCATCAAAGCTGACGACCTGCGAGCCGACCCGCGCAACTCGCGGGTGCTGCTCGACGAGTACTCACGCCAGCGAGGTCAGATCTCGGCTTCCGGTCAGGTGCTTGCCGCCTCCCGCGCCACCGACGACCGGTACAAGTACCTGCGCGAGTATCCGAATCCGTACCCGTACGCACCGGTCACGGGCTTCTACTCGATGCAGTACGGCAGCGCCGGCCTCGAGCGCACCGAGGATCCGATTCTCAACGGCTCGGACAACCGGTTGTTCAGCCAGCGCTTCTTCGACCTTGTGTCCGGACGCGATCCGCGCGGCGGCAACGTCGTCACGACGCTCAATCCGGCGATGCAACAGGTGGCGTACGACCAGCTGACCAGTAAGGGTTACACCGGTTCCGTCGTCGCCATCGAGCCGAGCACCGGACGCATCCTGACGATGGTCAGCACTCCGAGCTACGACCCGAACCTGCTTGCCAGCCACGACGGCGCCGAAACCACGAAGGCGTGGGACGAGCTCAATGCCGATCCCAACGATCCGCTGGTCAACCGCGCGATCTCGCAGACCTACCCGCCCGGCTCGACGTTCAAGGTGCTCACCACGGCCGCAGCTCTTGGCAACGGTGCGACGCCGGACGACCAGCTGACCGCGGCTCCGCAGATCACGCTGCCCGGCACCAGCACGACCCTCGAGAACTACAACGGCAGCACGTGCGGCCCCAACCCGACGGCGTCGTTGCGCGACGCGTTTGCGCGCTCGTGCAACACGGCGTTCGTCGAACTGGGCATCAAAGACGGCGCCGACGCCATCAAGGACGAGGCCAGCGCCTTCGGTATCGGACCCAACACTCCCGCGATCCCGCTGCCGGTTGCAGACAGCACGGTCGGCGACATCTCCGACGACGCGGCCCTCGGCCAGACCAGTATCGGCCAGCGCGACGTCGCGGTGACCCCGCTCGAGAACGCAGTGATCGCCGCTACCGTCGCCAACGGTGGTGTGCGGATGCAGCCCAACCTGATCTCCCAGTTGCAGGCACCCGATCTGACCGATCTCAGTACGCCGTCACCGGTGTCGATGGGTCAGGCGATCTCGCCGGCAGTTGCGGCCACGCTGACCGATCTGATGATCGGCTCGGAGAACTTCACCGGCGGCGACGGCAAGATCCCCGGCGTTCAGATCGCGTCCAAGACCGGTACCGCCGAGCACGGCGTGAATCCGCGGGAAACTCCGCCGCACGCCTGGTACATCGCTTTTGCACCGGCGCAGAATCCGACGGTCGCCGTGGCCGTCATCGTCGAGAACGGTGGTGACCGCGGACTTGCCGCTACCGGTGGCTCGGTTGCTGCGCCGATCGGTCGTGCAGTCATCGCAGCCGGAATCCAAGGGGGCTGAACCGTGGCGTTGAACAACGGCGCTTTGATCGCCGATCGTTACCGATTGATCCGTCTCATCGCCACCGGTGGGATGGGTCAGGTGTGGGAAGCCACCGACTCCCGGCTCAACCGTCGCGTCGCCGTCAAGGTACTCAAGTCCGAGTTCTCTTCCGATCCGGAGTTCTTGGAGCGCTTCCGCTTCGAGGCCCGCACCACCGCGCAGCTCAACCATCCCGGTATCGCCGGAATCTACGACTACGGCGAGACCCGTGACAGCTCGGGCGATTCCACGGCGTATCTGGTGATGGAACTCGTCAACGGTGAACCGCTCAACGCCGTCCTGGCACGCGTCGGCCGCCTGGCGGTTCCGCATGCCCTCGACATGCTCGAGCAGACCGGCCGCGCCCTGCAGGTCGCACATGACGCCGGTGTCGTGCACCGCGACGTGAAGCCGGGCAATATCCTCATCACGCCTACTGGCCAGGTGAAGATCACGGACTTCGGCATCGCCAAGGCCGTCGAGAACTCACCTGTCACGCGCACGGGAATGGTGATGGGCACCGCCCAGTACATCGCGCCCGAGCAGGCCCTCGGTCAGGACGCGACCGCGGCGAGTGACGTGTACTCGCTGGGAATCGTCGGATACGAAGCACTTTCGGGTCGACGCCCGTTCACCGGTGACGGCGCGCTGACCGTCGCGATGAAGCACGTGCAGGAAACCCCGGCACCGATGCCGGCCGACCTGCCGCCGAACATCCGCGAGCTCATCGACATCACGTTGACCAAGGATCCGGCCGGCCGCTACGCCAGTGGCGGTGAGTTCGCCGACGCCGTTGCAGCCGTTCGGGCAGGAAGGCGTCCACCGCCGCCCGGTCTGCTCGCCACCGGCGCCGCAAGCGCGTTGCCGGCAACTGGTGCCACGCAGGTCATGCCGCCGACGTACGCGGGCCCGGTGACGGGCGCAGCTGCAACGGACGACGCGGCAGCCGGCGGACTGACCAGTGGGCAGAAGGCCGTGGCATGGGCCGGCGGCGGATTGATCTTGTTGGCGTTGATCATCGGCGGAGTCTGGATCGCGACCGACGGTCCGAGCGACCCGACGCCGCCCGTCGTCACGTCCACGACATTGCCGACCACGACGACGACCAAGCCCACCACGACGACGACTCGGCCGACAACGACGACCACCGAGCCAACAACAACGACGACTCGGCCGACGACCACCACGACCGAGCCGACAACCACAACGACAACTCCGACCACGACAACAACAACTCCGACGACCACAACCACCACCACGACGACAACGACGACCACAACGACCACTGAGCCGTTGGCGGATCCCGGAGACGCTGAAGAACCGCTAGGACAAGACCAATGACGACACCCCGCAATCTCTCCTCCCGCTACGAGCTGGGTGAGATTCTCGGCTTCGGCGGAATGTCCGAGGTTCACCTGGCGCGCGACCTCCGACTCAGCCGCGACGTCGCGATCAAGGTGCTGCGTGCTGACCTCGCGCGCGATCCCACGTTCTACTTGCGGTTCCGTCGTGAGGCGCAGAACGCTGCTGCGCTGAACCATCCGGCGATCGTGGCCGTCTACGACACCGGTGAAGCCGAGACCGACGCCGGGCCGCTGCCGTACATCGTCATGGAGTACGTCGACGGCGACACGTTGCGTGACATCGTGCGCAGCACCGGGCCGATGGCTCCGCGCAAGGCGATGGAAGTGATCGCGGACGTCTGTGCCGCGCTGGACTTCAGCCACCGCAACGGCATCGTGCACCGCGACGTCAAGCCCGCCAACATCATGATCAACCGTGCCGGCGCCGTGAAGGTGATGGACTTCGGTATCGCCCGTGCCATTTCCGACGCGTCGAGCCCGATGACGCAGACGGCCGCCGTGATCGGCACCGCTCAGTACCTCTCGCCGGAGCAGGCGCGAGGTGAGCAGGTCGACGCGCGATCGGACGTGTACTCGCTCGGTTGTGTGCTGTTCGAGATTCTGACGGGCGAGCCGCCCTTCAAGGGTGATTCACCGGTCGCCGTGGCGTACCAGCATGTTCGTGAAGATCCGCAGACGCCGTCGGAGATCAATCCCGACATTCCGCGCGAGCTGGATTCGATCATTCTCAAGGCGATGAGCAAGAACCCGGCCAACCGCTACCAGAGCGCCGGCGACATGCGCAGCGACTTGGTGCGTGTCCTGGGCGGTCAGCGTCCGAGTGCTCCGATGGTGATGAACGACGAGGACCGCACCACCATCCTCGGCGCCGTCGGCTCCGACACCGGGAACTACCGCACTGCTCCCGATCCGGTCGAGCCGGTTGCTGCGCGGACAACTCGCGCCGCCGAGCCGCCTGCCAAGAAGAAGGGCGGACGCTACGCCCTGATGGGCGTCGCGGCGCTTCTGGTGATCGGTCTGGTGACGTTCTTCCTCATTCGGGTGAACTCGCCGAAGGTCGAGATGGTGACCGTTCCGGGTGACCTGACCAACCAGCCCGCCGACGTCGCCGAGGCGACGCTGACCAACGCCGGATTCCAGGTGGAGCGTCAGCAGAAGACGGACAAGGTGATCGCCGCCGGAAACGTCATCACGACGCGTCCGGTTGCCGGGGTGCGTATCGAGAAGGGCAGCACCGTCACCATCGACGTGTCCACCGGACCCGAGCAGGTCGCGATCCCACGCCTGACCGGGCTGAGCCAGGACGACGCGGAGAAGAAGCTCAACTCCGTCGGACTCCGACTTGATCCGACCATCGGCAAGGCGGCATCGACCGTCGCCGAGGTCGACAAGATCGTAAATCAGGATCCTGCCGTCGGAGTGTCGGTTGTTCTCGATTCCGCGGTCTCGATCACCGTCGGCACCGGACCGGAGCAGGTTCGTGTCCCGGATGTCACCGGTCAGCGTGAAGAGGTGGCGAGGCCCAACATCGAAGGTGCCGGGTTCGTCGTCCAGATCACGGAGATCGATTCGGGTCTGCCGAAGGGACAGGTTGTTTCGACCGACCCGACCGGCGGTACGTCGGCCACCAAGGGTTCGACCGTGACGCTACGAGTGTCCAATGGCAACCAGGTCGCGATGCCTGATCTGACCAACAAGACGGTGTCGGAGGCGTTGAGCACGCTTCGCGCAGCCGGTTGGGCGGGAACTGCATCGCAGCTGGTGCAGAACCAGAGCACGACGCTCACCCCGGAAATGGTGGGCAAGATCGTCTCGCAGACGCAGCCTCCGGGCTCGGAGATCTCCAAGGACGCGGTCATCACCGTCAGCGTCGGAGCGCTCGGAATCCCCGGCCGCTAGCAAAGTGAAAAAGTGCCTCCCGGAGATTTCCGGGAGGCACTTTTTTGTGGACAGGTGTCAGAGAATTGCGGGCAATGCGCCACCGAGCGCCGACGCGACCTCGGCCTCGAGGGCTGCGACGAGTCCTTCCGGAGGCGCCTCACCGCAGACTGCGAGCCAGTTCGCGAGCATCCGGTGCCCACCCTGAGTGAGTACGGACTCGGGGTGGAACTGGACGCCGTGAATCGGCAGTTCGCGGTGACGCATCGCCATCACGACGCCGCTCTCGGTGTGTGCGGTCACCTCGAGCTCCTCGGGAATGGTGTCCTCGAGAACCGTCAGCGAGTGGTAGCGGGTAGCGGTGAACGGATCGGGCAGCCCGGCCAGGACGCCGACGTCCTTGTGATGAACCAAGCTCGTCTTGCCGTGAAGCAGTTCGGGCGCGCGGTCGACGGTTCCGCCGAAAGCCGCACCGATCGCCTGGTGTCCAAGGCAGACGCCGAGCAGCGGGGTCTTGGTGTCGGCACAGACCTTCACCAGATCCATCGTCGCTCCCGCGCGCTGTGGAGTTCCGGGGCCCGGGCTCAGGAGAATGCCGTCGAACTGCGCTACTGCACCCTCGAGGTCTGCCGTCAGTTGTGGATCGTCGTTGCGCCAGACCACGGCTTCGGTTCCGAGCTGGCCGAGGTACTGCACCAGGTTGAACACAAAGCTGTCGTAGTTGTCGACGACGAGAATCCTCATGAGAGCAGGGTAAACGCCCGTGCTATCCGCCGGTATAGGCGGGGACCGTGATCTGCGACGGCGTTGCCTGCGTGTACCCGAGGCCGAAGCGGGTCGCGTACTGCTTGTAGATCCGAATGCCCGGTTCGGCAGCGAGTGCCGCCTCGAGGCGCGCAACGTCGCCGATCGCGCTCATCACATACGGCGGGCTGTATGTACGGCCGTGCAGAAGAAGAGTGTTTCCGATGCACCGCGGCGCCGACGTACTGATGATCCGTTGGTCCTGCATGCCCACCGCTTCGGCCCCGCCGGCCCACAGTGCGTTCAACACGCTCTGGACGTCCTGCTGATGCACGACGAGGTCGTCCGGGGTGGCGTCGACCGGATACTTGCCGTCGGCGTTGCGCGGGGCGTCCGTCATGGTGACGACAACACCCGGGCCGGTCATCTCCGTCAGTCCCGCGTCGGCGGAGATGTTCTTGATGTCACCGAGCGCGGCGGCCACTCCGGCGTCGGACCGAGCGGCGTCTTGCTGCAGCGAATCGAGCTGAGCGGCAAGTTCGTCCCGGTCGGCCGAGACTTTTTCGGCATTGGCCTGGGCGCTGCGAACCAGATCGGAGAGCCTGGTGCTTTCGGTGACCTGGAGCTGGTTCTCCTCGGCGGATCGTTGCGCCGTGGCGACCATCAGACCGGCTACCAGGCAGACGGCAAGTACACCGATGTGCCAGACGGTTCGTGAAGATTCACCCGAAGACACTTGGCTCCTCCCGGATTGTGCAGGTCGGCCGGTGACCAACTGGACACAGCTACGTTAGCGTGTAGGTAACACATGCAGGTCACACCGTAGAGCGAGGACGTCATGCCCAAGTCGAAGGTCCGTAAGAAGAACGACTACACAGTCAACCCGGCAAACCGCACTCCGGTGAAGGTGAAGATGGGTCCGTCGAGCACGTTGTACGTGTCGGTGATGCTCGGATTCATGCTTGTCGGCCTGGCGTGGCTGATTGTGTACTACTTGGCCGCGGATTCGATCACGTGGATGAACGACTTGGGAAACTATAACTTCCTCGTCGGCTTCGGTTTCATGGTTGTCGGCCTTGTCATGACCATGAGATGGCGCTGACCAGCGAGTATCTGATTCGACCCGGATCGTGACCGTCATTCAATTACATGGGTGTCATTCATCCCCATTGTGGATAACTCCTGTGGACAACCTAGGAAGTTATCCACATGCTCGAGGATGAATTTCATCCACAGCCTCGTGACAACGCCACGGAAGTCGTCTCGTGGGCCACTCCGATGGGTGTTGTCTACGCGATGTTCGGCGGCGGAATTGCCCTCGCGATCGCCTCGATAATCGCGCCCACGGAGCCTGCCGGACGCTTCCTGCTCGCCCTCGCGGTGATCGGGCTGTTCGTGATGGGCGGACTCGCCCTGCGTCAGCGTCCCCGCCTGGCTGTGATCGAGGACGCGGGAACCAAGTCGATCGCGGTGCAGCGACTGCGCGCCCGCCACGAGTTCACCCGCGAACAGATCGACCGCGTGCGTCTCGTCCGCTACCCGCGTCTGGGTCGACGCGTCCCGATGCTCGAGATCGACATCGTCGACCGTCCCACCGACACGGAGAAGCTGTTGATCTTCGGACGCTGGGATCTCGGCACGTCGCCTGAGGACGTCCTGGACGTGCTCGCCGTTCACGGTTTGGTGCCGCCCGAGAAGTAAGCGCGGGCTACCTACATGGCCAGTGCCGCGAGGTCCGGTTGCACGATGTCGAGAGCCTGCTGCGGCACCGCGACTGCGTCGCTCGACCATCCCCAGATCGAGTACAGCTCACGGCCGGGGTCGGTGTATCCGTCGCGGCCGTGCAGTACCCGGTAGTTGTCGATGCAGATCATCTCGCCGGCTTCGGCGCGGAACATCGGACCGCTGTCGCGCACGTGAATCACAGCCTCACTCCACTGCTTCACCAGCGGCCACTGCGCTACTTCCGATTCACCGGCGATCGGCGCGAGGTACGGGTGATAGCGAACCTGGTTGCGTCCACTCGGCACCGTCCTGGCGATCGGCGCAAATGTGTTCTGCGGGAAGTTCGGTTCCGAATGGTCGATGTCTGTGCTCCAACAGAATTCGGCCAATTCAGCGGTTGTGGGATCGAAGGCGAGCAACCGCGTCAGTTTGAGCGCATCGATGAGAAACGAGTCGCCGCCACTCGGGTACGCCGGGCGCTTGCACCACAGAAACAGATAGTCGGGAGCGTAATCGCCGAACGCGAAACCGTCGTTGTGGGCAGTCATCCGCTCGCCGGAGATACCGAACGAGCGCTTGCGGCCGCGTTCGTCCACGGGTTGCGTGTCGACGACAGCTGCTTCGGCATCCTGACTCTTGGCACTCGCCTCGAACTGGCGGCCGACGCGAATGCACTTCTCACCGAGCAACTTCGACGCGAAGGCAAGGGCATCTTCCTCGGTGTGCAGGCCACCGAAGACCGCGGCGCCGTCGAGAGCGATTGCCGCCCGGACGGCCTCGACCGTCTCCACGCGCCGCGGAACAACACTTGCCAGCGTCAAATCGGAAGAGAACATTCATCACTCCATACGTCGAGTTGGCCAAACGGTTCAACTCGAGCGTAGGAACTCGTCATTTCGACGGCGTAACTCCGGAAACCGATTCGGTTACGGAGCCAGCCTTCAGATCACCCGGCCTTTCAGATCACCTTGCCGGGGTTCATTATTCCGTGGGGGTCGAGTGCGCCTTTGATCGCATGATGCATCGCGACGACGGCTGGTGACAGTTCTTGCGCCAAACCACCCATCTTCAACAGGCCGACGCCGTGTTCACCGGTGACGGTTCCGCCCAACTCGAGGGCATTGTCGATGATCTCGGCAAAAGCGGCCTGAGCGCGCCTCCGCGCCGCTTCGTCGTCGTGTGGCGTGATCAGCAGCGGGTGCAGGTTGCCGTCACCCGCGTGCGCGATGTTCGCGATGTGCGTGTCGTGCCGGGCCGAAATGGCCTCGATGCGCGCCAACATCTCCGGGACCGCCGCCTTGGGGACGCAGATGTCCTCGGTGAGCACCGGGCCGAGCCGCTCGAGGGCGGGGTATGCCAGACGCCGGGCGGAGAACAGGGCGTCGGCTTCCTCCTGGTCGGTGGATCTGGCGCTCCAGGTAGCTCCAGAGCGGTTGAAGCAGGCCAACATTCGCTCAGCTTCGGCGTCGCCGATCTCGCCCGGTGTGTCGATGCGGCCGAGCAGGACCACCTCGGCGTCAGCCGAGAGGCCCATGTTCTTCCAGGCATCGACGGCAAGGAGACACTGCCGATCGATCAACTCGAGGGCCGACGGCGTGAGACCGTCTGCGGCGACGGCTTCGACGGCCTTGCCCGCAGCGACGATGGAGTCGAAGTATCCGACGATGGTGCGTTCGGGATCGCGCTGAGGACGAAGCTTGACGGTCACCTCGGTGATCACCCCGAGAGTGCCTTCGGAGCCGACCATGAGTGCCGAGAGATCAAACCCAGCCACTCCCTTGGCAGTTCGACGCCCGAGCCGAACCAGCTCACCGGTTCCGGTGACCACCTGCATGCCCAGCACGTAGTCCTTGGTGACGCCGTACTTGACGCAACACAGGCCGCCGGCATTGGTCGCGACGTTGCCTCCGATCGTCGACCAGGGCGCGCTGGCTGGATCGGGCGGATACCAGAGGCCGTGCTCGGCGCAGGCGTCGCGGAGGTGATCGTTGACCACTCCGGGTTCGACCACGGCCAAACGCTCGAGGGTGTTGATCTCCTTGATGGCGTTCATCGCGTCGAATGCGATCACGACGCCGCCGGCGACTGCGTTGGCTCCGCCCGACAGACCGGTTCCGGCTCCGCGCGTGACGACGGGCGCACCGTGGGCGATGCACGCCTGCACAACTGTCTGTACCTGCTCGGCTGTGCGCGGGCGGACCACTGCGACCGGCATCTCGTAGGGAGCCCACTCGGCGTCGTCGTGGATGTAGCTCGCCATGATGTCGGGGTCGGTGATCAGTCGATCCGCATCGATCTGCGAGCCGAGCGCCTCGAGGAGTGTCATGTCTCCACGATAGTGACGGCGGCTACACCGCCCCATGTAGATTTACTCCGAGAAACCGGAAACTGTATGGACATTCTCTCCATACTCATCATTGGTCTGACGAGTTGGTCTGACGAGTTGGTCTGACAAGGGAGCGCGGATGCACGAGAACTGGCTACAGCTTCTCCTGGCCGAGGCATCCACCGAGGAACTGATCGAACACCGCGATCAGTTGGCCGCTGGGTCAGGCCCCGAGGTCGCCGCCGAGATCGAGCGAGAAGCCCGATCGGCGCTTCAACTACGAAGTCTCCTGGCTCAGCGCCGACAGCGCGCCACCGAACTCGGGGCACTCAACGACATCGCGTCGCTGCTGACCACGATGCACGATCACCACGCCCTCCTGCAGGAGATCGTGGATCAGGCCAAACGACTACTCGGCGTCGACCTTTCGTACCTTGCTCTCATTCACGACGACATCTTGATCATCGAAGTCACGAGCGGTGCGTACACCTCCCAATTGCTCGGCCTCACGGTTCCCTTCCGCGAAGGTCTGATCGGTCGCGTGGTCGAGAACTCTTCTCCTGCTTGGTCTCCCGACTACCGAAACGATCCCTCGTTTGCACATATCGGACCGGCCGACGACGCAGCACGGGCCGAGAACATGCGCGGCCTGTTGGCCGTTCCGCTGACTTTGAACGGCAAGATCCTGGGTGCCCTCTGCGCGTGCAAGCGTCAGGAGCGTCGATTCGGCAACGAGGAAGTTGCGTTGCTGTCCGCCCTCGCAGCTCATGCCTCGGTAGCCATCGAGAATGCCCGCTCTCTCGAACGCTATCGCGCGACGGTTGCAGAAGTGAATGCAGCGAACACCGAACTTGCCAAGCGCACAGCACTTCTCGAACAGACGCTGACCTGGGATCGTTCGCTCACACAAGTTGTCCTGCGCGGCGGTGGAGTCCGTGAACTCGTGGAGGAAACCTCGGCGTCGACGGGCTCGCCCGTGTTCTTCGTGACCGGAACATCCGAGATCCCACCGGGACTGCAACGGGTCAGCGAGAGCGTGCATCGGGTCTTCGACATCTTTGCCGCTGACCGACGCGAGCAGGAAGTGACGCTCATCGTCGGTGAGCAGTTCCTGTTCGCCACCGAAGTGCGCAGTGCCGGTGACCAACTCGGAGTTCTGTTCCTACTCTCGCGTCATGAACCCACCGCCGCCATGAGATTGGCACTCGAAAGGTCTGCTCCCGCCATTGCGCTGGCACTGGTCGGCGAACGGGCGGCCAGGGAAGCCACCCGTCGAGCACGCGACGCATTTCTGGTCGATCTGATCACCAGGCCAGCGCCGACGCCGGCCGAAGTCACCGGTCAGTTCCGCCTGGCTGGACTCAACCCCGACCGCTCATACACCGTCGTGGTGGCCCGCCCGGCCGACGCCGTCGACCGTGCGCGGCGCAGTATCGAGGAAATTGCATTCCCCTCGGGAACCGTTGTTGCCGAACATGGTTCACGGGTCATCGCACTGATTCCCGGAATGTCACCGGCAGCAGTTGCGAAGGCGTGGGTTCAGCCGGCGGAGAACCCGACCGTCGGAATCGCCGATCCCGCGGTGGGAGCGGAAGCTCTGGCGCGAGCCTATGTCGAGGCACAGCACACCGTCGACGTCCTCGAGACTCTCGGGCGGGCCTCCCACGTGGAGCCGGCAAGTTCACTCGGTATCTACCGAATTCTCCTCAGCCGCACCGGCCGCGAAGAACTCGAATCGCTGACGCAGCGGTCCCTCGGCCCTCTCCTCGAGGAGGAGCAACGACGCGGCGTTCCACTTCTGGACACCCTCGCGTCGTACCTGTCGCACAATTGCAAACATTCTGCGACCGCCACCGCGCTCGCGATTCACGCCAACACTCTGTACCAACGCCTCGAATCGATCGACCGATTGATCGGTACACAGTGGCGTCAGCCGGACCAGGCGCTCGATCTTGCGCTCCTGATCCGGCTTCGTGCCAGTGCGGGGAAACTCGGTCAGATCTGAGCGGTCTTGCTCGATCGCTTGGCCAGCGCCACCACAAGAATTGCGGCACAGAGCATCACGGCGCCCACCACCCACAGGCCTGCCTTGGCATTTCCGGTCACATCGGTGAGCCAGCCGGTGATGTACGGAGCACCGAAGCCCGACGCATTGCCGATCGAGTTGATCATGGCGATACCCGCGGCCGCGCTGGCACCCGTCAGGAACGTGGTGGGCAGGTACCAGAAGACGGGGAGCGCACAGAGGACGCCGACAGCAGTGAGCGAGACCGCAATCATGACGGTAAACGGTGAATCCAGGTACAGCGCAATCGGAATGGATACCGCGCCCAGGAGCGTCGGGGCTGCAACGTGCCACATTCGTTCACCGGTCTTGTCGGAATGGCGGCTCCACAGCACCATCGCGACAGCGCCGATCGCGTAGGGGACGGCCACGATCAGGCCTGTCTCGACGAGCGAGAAATCGGTGTCGAACGTCTGCTTGAATCCCGCGACGATGCTGGGCAGGAAGAAGCTCAAAGCGTAAAGCCCGTAGGTGATTCCGAAGTAGACCAGACCGAAACCGATGACGCGGGGATCACGCAGGGTCTTACCGGCCGACTGGTGACCGGCGTCGCCGAGTTCTTTCTCCTCGTCGGCCATCGACTTCATCAGCCAGGTGCGCTCCTCGAGGGTCAACCACTTTGCGTCGGCGGGACGATCGGTGAGGTAGAACCAGACGACAAACGCCAAGATCACGGCGGGCAGACCCTCGATCAGGTACATCACGCGCCATCCGGCGAGGCCGAACAGTCCGTCGCCGTACTGGAGGATGGCGGCCGAGAGCGGGGCACCGAGCGCCGACGAGAGCGGAAGTGTCAGCAGGAACAAGCCCATCAGGCGTACGCGGTACTTCTTCGGGAACCAGAAGGTCAGGTAGAGAAGAACTCCGGGGAAGAAGCCGGCCTCGGCGATGCCCAGCAGAATGCGGAGGAAATAGAGGCTGCCCACGTTAGGCACGAATGCCAGCGCAGCGGCAAGGATGCCCCAGGTGAGCATGATCCGCGCGATCCACAGCCGGGCGCCGAAGCGGTGCAGGGCCAGGTTGCTCGGCACCTCGAACAGCAGGTAGCCGACAAAGAAGAGACCGGACGCAAGGCCGAACATCGTCTCGGTCATCCCGAGGTCGGCGCTCATGGTGAGCTTCGCGAAGGCGATGTTCGTACGATCCAGATAGTTCACGAAATAGAGCAGGATCAGGAAGGGAATCAGCCGGCGCGCTACCTTCTTCACCACGCGAGATTCGATCTCGCTCGGCGCAACCCCACCGTCAGTGGTGGTGCTATCGGTGGAGGTCATGGCAGGGGTACTCCTCGGAAAAGGTCAGCGTTGCTATCTACGAAGTGACTCAAGCCACAGTAGAAGCACGACCGAGCCCAACCTATGTGGACAATCTCTACAGAAGCCGTCTCTGCATGTGCGATTGCTCCCAAAGATCCGGCAGATGATCCCGGGCAGCCCGACGAACGTCCCTGAACAGTCGAAGGCGATAAACCCGTCTGAGCTGGGGGTTTAGAGCTACGAGCACCGAGTCACTGGCTAGTGTTGTCGGCGAAACAGCCAGAGCAAGTGCGGACGCACCGCGTGACTTGAAGGACAGAACATGACGAAGTTGGTTCGGACCACGATGACCCGCCGGTCCTCCACCTCAGTCGCTGCCACCCTCGCGGCGGTCGCTATATTCGCCTCCGCCTGCGGCAGCGACTCCGACAAGACCAACTCCGACAAGAGCGCTGCCGGCGCCTCGTCCGCTACATCCTCGGCCACCGTCGGCGGGAAGACGCTCGACGCCAAATTCGAGACGAAGTGCGCAAAGGACGACGGCACGACAGTCATGACACTGCTCGACGCGGAAAATCCCACCTACGGCATGTTGACCGTCTCGGCCATCGTCGATGAATCCGGCACGGTTCAGACTGCCGGAATCGCCGGAAGCGAGGGTGGATCGAACGGTCTGCCGTACACCGCCGGATACGCACCGGGACTGCCCGGCGGATCTGCCAGTGCCAAGCAGGACGGCAATACCTTCGTGGTGACGGGCGAGGGAATCGGCGCCCGGGACAAGGGCAACCCGACGGCGACGTCGAGCTTCGAGATCACGTTCGCCTGTGAGTCCATCATCGGCGGCTGAGCCATAGAACGGCTGGGCCCTAGGATTCTTGCTAGCTGATTCCCAGCTGTTCGCGCAGTTGAACGACGCGGAGCACGATGACTCCCAACGTCACCACAGTGACGGCACCAAAAGCGATCCAGCCGATCCGCACCGCCTTCACGCGGTTCTCACCGGCGCCCAACCACTGCGGGGCGTACAGGAATGCAGCGGCCGTTGCGGCACCTGCCACCAGACCTCCCGCGTGACCCCAGAACGAGATCCCGGGCAGCGAAATGCTGATGATCACATTGATCGCGATCACCGAGATGATCGGGACCGGGCTTCGACGCAAACGCAATAGAAGGACTGCCTGTGCGCCCATGATGCCGAAGATCGCTCCCGACGCCCCAGCAGTCCAGGACAGGGCCGTGAGCGAAGAGAACACCGGCTGGAATGCCATCACCGAGGCTGAACCGCCGAGAAGCGAAACCAGGTAGATGCCGATGTACCTCGAGCGGCCCATCACGATTTCGGTGTCGCGTCCGAGGATGTAGAGGGCGTACATGTTGACCGCGAGGTGCAAGATGCCGAAGTGCAAGAACCCGGAGCCGATGAGCCGGAACCAGTCACCGCTGGCGACCAGACCCGGATTGAGTGCCCAGTTCGCGAAGATCGACGAGCCGACCTGATTGTTCATGATGCTTCGCGACTGCGCGAAGGTGGCGAGGAACGCCAGGACGTTGAGCCCCATCAAGGTGTACGTCACGATCGGGATCGCACGGGCGGGGCTCACGGTGTTTCCGGCGACGCCCCGAACGGGGCGGACGTCACGCTGACCGGCAGCTACACAGTCAACACATTGGTATCCCACCGCCGCCTCGCGGAGACAGTCCGGGCACGCCGGTCGTCCACAACGATTGCAGGAAAGTGCGGTAGGTCGATCTGGATGGCGGACGCACCGCGGTTGGGGCGGGATGCCCTCACTCGCACCGCCGCCCCAACCGGGGTTCGTCATCTGCTTGTTTTACCTGTTCAGGAGATGGTGATGCTGTTGATCACGACGGGCTCGAGCGGACGATCGCCACGATCGACGGCGGTGGAGGAGATAGCGTCGACAACCTTCTTGGAATCGTCGTCGAGAACCTCACCGAAGATGGTGTGGCGACGGTTCAGGTGCGGCGTCGGGCCGGTGGTGATGAAGAACTGCGAGCCGTTGGTTCCCGGGCCTGCGTTGGCCATGGCCAGCAGGTAGGAGCGGTCGAACTGCAGTTCCGGGTGGAACTCGTCACCGAACTTGTAGCCCGGGCCGCCGGTGCCGGTTCCGGTGGGGTCGCCACCCTGGATCATGAAGCCGTCGATGACGCGGTGGAAGATGGCACCGTCGTAGAACGGGCCGGTCTTGGTGCCGGCGGCGTTTGCGGTGGTGTACTCCTTCGAGCCGTCGGCGAGGCCGACGAAGTTCTCGACGGTCTTCGGCGCATGGTTGCCGAACAGAGCGATCTTGATGTCGCCGCGGTTCGTGTGCAGCGTTGCGGTTGCGGTCTGATGAGTTGAAGTCACACCACCATCGTGCCATTGCCGGCGTTCTCGCGGATGTCGCCCCGCAAAAGTCTCCCTGTCCTCGCCCCACTGTTATGGCACAGTGAAGTCATGACACGAGTGACCGAGTCCCTCAGCACGCAGTTGCCCGACACCTTCGATCACGCGCGCGCCCGCGTCGAGGACACCTTCGACGAGACTGCCGCCTACCTCGAAGAGACAGCTGCTCGCATCAAGGAGTCCGAGGCAGCCGACAACGCTCGCCGTATCGCCGCGGTGGTCGCGACGTCGGTCGCTCGCGGCGCTGGGCAGGTCGGGTTGTTCCTGGGTCGTCAGGGCAAAGTCCTCGCCAAGAAGGGCGTCGAGCGCGCAAAGGCCATCCCCACGAAATCCACGGAACGCACCGAGAAGCCTCGCGGTCGCAAGCGCGTCACCGTGTTCGTCATCGCCGGTGTTGCGGTGATCGGTGGCGCGGTGTTCTTCAAGAGCCGCCGACGCGAGCATCCGCCGGTCGCTTCCGCACCCCCTCGCCTCGAGGAGAACTCGGCCGAGAAGACCGCTTAATCGAGATACGAAAAGCCCTGGAACAGATTGTGTTCCGGGGCTTTTCGATGTTCACGTTCAGCAGTTGGACGGTGCCGGGACGTTGTTGAAGCGATCGATCATGTATCCGATGGATTCGGGGGTACCCACCAGGTACGGCGTCGCGTGATTGATTGCCAGTCCCGGAATGATCGGGGGCAGTTCGTTGACGGAGAACTGCACCGTCGCGCCCTTGCCGCACCAGTCTCGCGCCAGTTGCTGCCCCTGGCCGAACGGAACGATGTCGTCGGAGCGGCCATGCTGAATGAGCACGGGCGACTCCGGCGTCAGCTTGCCGATCTTCTGCTCGTCGAGGATTGCCTGCGCCATGGGTAGACGCGCCAGAACCGAGGAGAGTGATTCACCGGAATTGGTGAAGCTCGACGACTGCTGGAAGCCGAACTGCAATCCACTTTCGGCGACGCACTGGTTCTTGGTGGCGGCCAACATCTGTCGGCCGCGATCGTTGATCTCGGCGTCGAGCAGCGGCTGAACCTCGGGGTACTGGGCAAGGATCCCGTTGAGCGCGTAGCCGATCACTCCGGTGAGGAACGTGCCGTCGACCTGCTGCAGCGTCGCCGCCAGATCGGCGGGCGGAGCGCCTGCATACGTGCCCTTGAGATCAAGCTCAGGAGCATACGACGGCTTCAATTCCGTTGCGGCAGCGGCAGCTCCACCACCTTGCGAGTAACCCCACAGTCCGACGGGGCCGTCGGCGGGAATGCTCGTGTTCGGGAGTTGCTGAGCGGCTCGCACCGAGTCCAGAACGGCGTGCGCTTCGGCTTCACGGTTGACGTAGGTGTGATCGCCCGGAGTTCCGAGGCCCTCGTAATCGGTGACAACGACGGCAATGCCGTTGAGCAGCAACGTGTTCACCCAGATGGACTCGTAGCCGACCATGACGTCCGTCGGGAACTGGTACTCGATACCGGTGTTAAACAGCTTGGACGGTGCGCATTGATCGCCCTGCCCATGCGTTCCTACCGCTGCGGCAACCAGTGGACGCGCCCCCTGCCCGGTCCACGGGTTCGACGGTTCGAGATAGGTGCCCGTCACGGCAACGGGGGCGCCCTTGGCGTCCTCGCTTCGGTACATGATCTTGGTGGCGGTTGCCGGCCACGCACCGTTCGATCCGGGCACGCTCAGCAGCAGTGGTGACGGCTCACTCTTGATGAGATCTCCGTTGTCACCTGCCGGAAGCTCGACCGGCGGCGTGTAGAAATCCGCCGGCTCCGCCGTTGCGGCAGGGGCCGTCACAGCACCCATGACCAGTGCCGCGACGGAGACCCCGGCCGCCCACCATGCTCTGCTCTTCACGTTTCGATCTCCCCACGTTCGCTTGCGCTGTGGCTTGGCACACAGCGAACGCAGAGTAACACATACCTCACGTAACACTTTTTCGTGAGGTTTTCGCCTTAACAGGCTGAAATACAACCGTTTACGACTACTTCGTGGGCTCCAGATTGGTGGTCAGCAGCGCACGAAGCTTGTCGGTATCAGCCGAGGTCCAGGCCTCGGGGTGCAGGATCTTGGCCCACATGTCCGCTGCATCCTCGCCGTAATTGTGACCGTGCCCGGACGGGACGTCAGCCGAGAAGACCATGTCGAGGGTTACCTGCCAGAAGGTCACGAGAGGAACCCATGTCATTCCCGGATCCACGTCGCGACCCAGCGGTTCTTTGAGCCAATCCGGCTTGTTGAGCAGCAGGTCGAAGGACCACCACGTGATCGGGTCGCTGGCGTGCTGCCAGTACACGATGCGATCGTCGTCCCAGTCCGACTTCAGCTCCAGATCTTCCGGATCACCGGCAAACCGAATTGCCTGGCCACCGTCGATCACCGGCAGAATCTCCGGTGAGCCCGAGTCACGACTGTCCGTGATTTCCTGCCACTGAGCAGTGAAGTTGGGGGTTCCGACCCACAGTGCGCCGTCGACGCGCGTCATCATGTCCTGGGCGCCGGCGAATGCGGCCTGGCCACCGTAGGAGCCGAGGCTCTCACCGAAGACAACCAGTTCGGGTCGCGTCTCAACGGGCAAGTCGATCCACTTGGCGTACACCGCGTTGAACAGCGCGCGGCCGGCGATCATCGGCGTCTCACGGTCGGCGATGAAGGCCAACGGACTCGGAAGGAACGAGTACTGCATCGACGCGATCGCCGTGTCCCCGCCCTCGACGTACTCGAACGCCGACGCGACGTCCTCGTTCACCCAACCGCGACCGGTGGTCGTGACAACTGCGAGAGTTCCGCGGTCGAATCCGCCGGTGCGCTCCAACTCGTCGACGACCCTCTGTGCGACACCGTTGATCGAGTCCGAGGATTCACGTCCGGCATACACCCGGATCGGTTGCTTCGCTTCACGTCCGGTCAATGCAGAGATCTCGGCTGCAGTGGGACCGCTACCCATGAAGGTGCGCCCCTCCTGACCGAGAGAATCCCAAGCCTCGGCGGACATCGGCGAACCGCTCCGCTCTGCAATCATGGGCTGTTCGATGCCGTCCGGTGTTTCGTGATCCGCACCGGAGAAACTCCAGTTCGCGAAGGCGATCAGCCCGTTGTACAGCGCACCGTTCACGATGAAGATGCCGAGGGCGAAGATGACGATCAAGCTGCCGACCTTCGCCGCCTCGAGGGGAACGAACCGTAGTGCGACGGCGGTGAGCTTGTTGGTGGTGAACCGAAGACCACGGCCTGCCTCGAGCAGGATGAACCAGATTCCGAGCGAAATCATCAGCACCAGAAGATAATTCGCTTGATTGGTGCGTGGAGCTTCCACGAGATCGCGAACGATCTGCTGCCACCACGAACCGAGGACCAAGAACGTCGGCACCAGAATGACGGCCGCGACCAACAGGATTCGCCAGCCGATCTTCTTGGTGCGATCCGACCACTGCGGTTCGACGCCGCACTTGCGGATCATCCAGGCAACCGTCACGCCGACGCCGTATCCCATGGCGAGCGAGATGCCCGTCGCAACGCCCTGCAGGTACCACGCGCGCGGCAACAGGGACGGACTCATCGACCAGGTGAAGAAGACCAGAGCAAAGGCAAGCCCGACCGGGTGCAGCGTCTTGCAATAGAGGCGCAGCCGTTCCCACACACGTTTCATGCCGGAATCGTATGCGCCCCGTGCCCGAATCAGGTCACGAGGCGCACACGCGTCCAGTCTGTTTACGGGGCGAAGCGCAAAATCGCGGCAACTGCGCCGCCGCCCGGAATGTCCTCCGCGCGAACAGCGAGCACCCGCGCACCCGTCAGGAGCGCACGACGAGCGATCTCGTCGACGACCCCGTAGGTGCTTCCGTTAGTCGACTCACCGGTCGTGAGAGCGCCCGTCTGGGGATCGAGACTTCCGGGTACGACGGAATCTATGTCGATGAAAACGGTGTCGACCTGTCCGTACGTCGCGGCTGTTGCCACGTCGGCGACGTCCGTCTGAGTGCGTCCCTGTTCCGTGCGCACATTGAAGGTGTCCCGCACCGCCGCCAGCTGCTCGGCATGGAAGTCGTCGAGCGCCGGACGCGAACCGTCCGCCACTTCCTGCGTCGACAAGGCTTCCGGGTTTCCCTCGACGGTTTTGTCGACCAGGTGGCGGTACGAATTCACGGAGCGATACACCGACGCGATGGGTTCCGCAGCGGCCAGAATCAAGGGGACGTCACGGCCGGCGAGCACACCGCGGACCTCGTGATCGACTGCGCGGGCGTACTGATTGACGCGCAACTTTCGGCTGTCCGACCCCGACAACCGACCCGCTTCGGTACGGCTGTTGATTGACGACTTGCCCGCGTGATCCGCAGCGTTCTTCGGCATTCCCTGAACACGGACCTCGTCGGCCGGCTGATCGGCAGCGATCTCGATCAGTCGCACCGAACCCTCTGCCAGAGCGAGAACAAACGCCGTCTGGGGGAACGTCACCGAACGGAGCAGTGGCTTGAGATGAAACCGATCGCTGACCGTTTCGAGCGCCTGCAGACGGTTGGGGAGGCGGAAGGTCACCAGACGCTCCGGCGTCGCGTACGTGACCAATGAGCGCGACTGGAAGCGCCAGAAATCGTCGTCGTCGTCGAGTTCTGCGTATTCGGCCTCGAACTGCTTGCGCTCGGCCGGATCCTCCACCGATGCGAGTGCCGAGCGGACCTGGTCCTTGAAGGCTATGCGCGCTTTGTCGTAATCCTGCGGCGCATCTTCAGTCGGAGTAACGATGGTGATGCAGGTGGGCCCCTCCACCTCCGCGAGTGCGGCAATTTCACCATGGCTGGGAATGTCGTTGTGAAGCACTACGAACCTCCTGAAATTGGGTTCTCCTCAAACTACGCCCGGCTGGTTATGACCACTAGACTTTCCGGAGAATTCGGGACGAACGGTCCATAGTGGGCGCGGTTCTGGCCACCCCACTCCGAGCGAACGGCATGTTCATCGCCTTCAGTGCGCCGAAAGTGCCGTTCGCTCAAAAGCGGGAGGGCCACGAGTCGGGCACCGGCTGGTCGGACATCGGCATACAAAAACACCCTCCCGGGATCCGGGAGGGTGTTTTCTTACTGTGGAGCCTAGGAGATTCGAACTCCTGACATCTGCCTTGCAAAGGCAGCGCTCTACCAACTGAGCTAAGGCCCCGTTCGGTTTTCTGACCGGAGTCAGAGTACCTAGGTTCTATCCTGTTTCCAAATCGTGCCAAACCTTGTCTCCGCGCTGACTTTTGATCAGCTTGGTGACCCCGAGAGCTACCAGAATTCCGGCCCCGACAAGCAGGAAAACCTTCATTCCAGCAACCCTTCTTCGGCACATGGGAGTGGGCCTAGGAGGACTTGAACCTCCGACCTCTTCATTATCAGTAAAGCGCTCTAACCACCTGAGCTATAGGCCCCTGAACCGATTCCAAAGATTACCCCACCGGGCCGCTGACACCAAAACGGGCCCGGCGGAGCAATGTTTTCGCAGGTCAGTCGCGGTCGGCGAGAGTTACCTCGACGCCGCCAACCAGGTCGCTGCAGAGGTTGTAGATGAACGATCCGATCGTGACGAGTGCCGTGAAAAGCACCATGTTCGCGATACCGATCAGTGCGGCGTAGCCGAACACCTGGCCGGCCGTCACCAGACCGTCGGAGCCGCCATCGGCAACGATGTCGGTGAACGCGTTGTTCAGGCGATCCCAGACGCCCATGCCGTCGAGAACGACGTAGAGCAGTCCGACGGCCACCATCCACACGAAGAACAGCGACACCGAGATCACGGATGTGATCTTGAGCGTGGACCACGGGTCGATACGACGGATCTGGACCGTTGCGCGCAGTGGCGCACCGTCCACGACCGAAGCCGATACGGCGTGAGTTTTCTCACCCTTCACCGCAGCAGGCAACGGATGCTTGGCCTCGGAGAGGTCAGGCATGTCCTTCGGTAGATCCTTGCGATCGATGTGCCGAGTCGGCCCGTCGATCGCGGCGGCTTTTGCTTTCGGATTAGCGACCGTGGGATTGGCGACTGTGGCGTTTGCAGCCTTGGGATTTGCAGCCTTGGGATTTGCGCCCGAGGGTGCAACAGCCTTGGCTGCTGCCGCGCCGGCGACGCCACCGGAAGCTGCGGCAGCCGCCGTTCCTGTCACGACGGGACGTGCCGACGGGTTGCCGGCAGGACGACCCGTCGGTGCACCGGCAGCGGGGCGACCCGATTGCGGCTGTCCCTTCGGCGCACCACCCTGCGCGGGGTTTTTGGCCGGACCACCCTGCACCGGACCACCCTGCGCCGGGCCGGCCGCTGCAGGACGCTGCGGACCCGCAGGCGGCTTACCCCCGGCAGGAGCTGCCGGACGACCCGCAGGAGCACCAGCGCCGGCTGGGCGCGTGATGTTGGTCTGCGGCAGACTTTGCGGCGCCTGACTTTGCGGTGGCTGAGTCTTCGACGCCGGGGCTTTGGACGCCGGGTTCTGAGCAGCCGGGTTCTGAGCTGGCTGCCCCTGCGGCTGACCCGACGGCTGGGGTCCGCGTTGCCACGGCGGCGCCTGGCTGCCACGAGCCTGATTGGCAACCGGTTGCGGCGGAGCCTGACCGTCACCCTTTGCCGGAGTTACCGGCGCAGCCGGAGCCACTGAAGGAGCGGAAGGAGCTTGACCCTTGGCCGCACCCGCGGCGTCGGAAGCCCCACCTGCCGGCTTCTGAGCCGACGGGCCGCGAGGCGGCTCCGGTGCCTTGGGCGCCGGAGCTGCCTCGGAAGCTTTGGGTCCGCCGTCCGCTGGAGCTGCAGGTTTCGAGGTCTGCGGCCCCGCCGGAGCAGTTGCCTGCTCCGGCTTCGGTGGCGTCGAACCTGAAGTGCTTTCGCTCTTCTGGTCACTGCCCGGCTGGTTGGGAGTGCTCACTAGGACTCCTTAGCTCCATCGGCATTGTCTGCGTTGTCGGTGGTCTCTGCAGCGAGCTCTTCGGGCTCGTCGGCGTTGCGCGCAATCGCGAGCAGTGTGTCGCCTTCGCCGAGGTTCATCAGACGCACGCCCTTGGTCTGGCGTCCCGCCTTACGAACCTGCTTGGCAGCCGTCCTGATGACGCCGCCGCCCGAGGTGATCGCGTACAGCTCGTCGTCGTCGTCGACGATGAGCGCACCGACCAGAGTGCCACGTTTCTTGTCGTACTGAATCGTGAGCACGCCCTTGCCGCCGCGACCCTGCACCGGGTAGTCCTCCATGCCGGTTCGCTTGGAGTAACCGCCCGACGTGGCGACCAGGAGGAATGTTCCTTCACGAACGACGTTGAGCGAGAGCAGCTCGTCGTCACCGTTGAAACGCATGCCCTGGACACCGGAAGTGGCGCGGCCCATCGGACGCAGTGCCTCGTCGGTGGCCGAGAAGCGGATCGACTGGCCCTGTGCCGAGACGAGAAGGAGGTCGTCTTCGGCGGAGCAGAGGACAGCGCCGACCAGTTCGTCTTCACCGCGCAGGTTGATGGCGACGATGCCACCGCTGCGGTTGGAGTCGAAGTCGGTGAGCTTGGACTTCTTGACCAGACCGTTGCGAGTGGCGAGCACCAGGTAGGGCGCGTCTTCGTACGTCTTGATCTGGATGACGGACTGAATGCGCTCGTCCGGCTGGAAGGCCAGCAGGTTGGCAACGTGCTGACCGCGAGCGGTACGGCTCGCCTCGGGCAGTTCGTAAGCCTTGGCGCGGTAGACGCGGCCCTTCGTGGTGAAGAACAGCAGCCAGTCGTGCGTCGACGTGACGAAGAAGTGCGAGACGATGTCGTCCTGCTTGAGGCCGGCACCCTGAACACCCTTGCCGCCGCGCTTCTGCGAGCGGTACAGGTCGGTCTTGGTGCGCTTGGCGTAACCGGTCTCGGTGATCGTGACGACGACGTCTTCGCGGGCGATCAGATCCTCGTCGTTGACGTCTCCGTCGGCGGCGATGATGCGGGTACGACGGTCGTCGCCGTACTTGTCGACGATTTCCTTGAGCTCGTCACGAACGATCGCGCGCTGACGCTCCGGGCGAGCCAGAATGTCTTCGAGGTCCGCGATTTCGAGTTCGATCTCGGCCAATTCGTCGACGATCTTCTGACGCTCGAGGGCGGCCAGACGACGCAGCTGCATGCCGAGGATGGCGTCGGCCTGGATCTCGTCGACGTCGAGGAGTTCCATCAATCCCGCGCGAGCGATGTCGACGGTCTGCGACGCACGGATCAAGGCGATGACCTCGTCCAGAGCGTCGAGCGCCTTGACCAGACCGCGCAGGATGTGGGCGCGCTCCTGTGCCTTGCGAAGCAGGTACCTGGTACGACGAACGATGACCTCGAGCTGATGCGCCGTGTACAGACGGATCATCTGGTCGAGGCGCAGCGTGCGCGGCACTCCGTCGACGATGGAGAGCATGTTGCAGCCGAAGCTGGTCTGCAGCTGGGTGTGCTTGTAAAGGTTGTTCAGCACGACCTTGGCAACGGCGTCACGCTTGACGGTGACGACGATGCGCATGCCGACGCGGTCCGAGGACTCGTCGTGGATGTCGGAGATGCCACCGATCTTGGCGTCACGAACCTGCTCCGCGATGGAGGTGATCAGGTTGTCCGGGTTGACCTGGTAGGGCAGCTCGGTGATGACGATCGTGGTGCGGCCCTTGGCATCTTCTTCGATCTCGACGACGCCGCGCATACGGACGGAGCCACGGCCGGTGGTGTAGGCGTCCTGGATGCCCTGTCCACCGACGATGAGCCCGTGCGTCGGGAAGTCGGGTCCCTTGATGCGCTCCATGACGGCCGCGAGGGTGGCTTCCTCGTCCGCCTCGAAGTTCTCGAGCGCCCAGTAGATGGCCTCGGCAACTTCACGCAGGTTGTGCGGCGGAATGTTGGTGGCCATACCGACGGCGATGCCGTTGGAACCGTTGATCAGAAGGTTCGGGATTCGGCTGGGCAGAACCGTCGGTTCCTGCGTCTTGCCGTCGTAGTTCGGGGTGAAATCGACTGTCTCGTGGTCGATTTCGCGCAGCATTTCCATCGCGAGCGGCGTGAGCCTGCACTCGGTGTAACGCATGGCGGCTGCGCCGTCGTTGCCGCGGGATCCGAAGTTTCCCTGACCGTCGACGAGCGGGTAACGCAGCGACCACGGCTGGGCCATACGGACCAACGTGTCGTAGATCGAGGAGTCGCCGTGGGGGTGGTAGTTACCCATGGTCTCGGCGACCGGTCGGGCAGACTTCACGTATCCGCGGTCGGGGCGATATCCGTTGTCGTACATCGCGTAGAGCACGCGGCGGTGCACCGGCTTGAGTCCGTCGCGGACATCCGGCAGAGCGCGACCGACGATGACGCTCATGGCGTAGTCGATGTAGCTGTTCTGCATTTCCTGCTGGATGTCGACCGGTTCGATCCGGTCGTGTTGCGGACCGTCCGGTGGCAACGTGGTGTCGGTCATGAGCTCACTTTCTTAAAAGAGGGGGCAAGCCCCTGTGCGCGGAAAAGGAGTCCGGGGACTCCTCAACCGCTCACAGGGCCGCAGGCCTACACGTCGAGGAAACGAACGTCCCGGGCATTGCGGGTGATGAAGCTGCGTCGTGCTTCGACGTCTTCGCCCATCAGCACGCTGAACAGCTCGTCGGCAGCAGCCGCGTCGTCGAGCGTGACGAGACGCAGAACGCGCACCGTCGGGTCCATCGTGGTTTCCCACAGCTCCTTGGCGTTCATCTCGCCGAGGCCTTTGTAGCGCTGGATGCCGTCGTCCTTGTTGATCTTCTTGCCGGACTCGAGGCCGGCCTTGACCATCGCGTCGCGCTCGCGGTCGGAGTACGCGAATTCCGGCTGCGCACCCTTCTGCCACTTGAGCTTGTACAGCGGCGGCTGCGCGAGGTAGACCTTGCCGTGCTCGACGAGCGGCCGCATGAAGCGGAACAGCAGCGTGAGCAGCAGCGTTGCGATGTGCTGACCGTCGACGTCGGCGTCGGCCATGAGCACGATCTTGTGATAGCGCAGCTTGGCGATGTCGAACTCGTCGTGGATGCCCGTGCCGAACGCGGTGATGATCGACTGGACTTCGGTGTTCTTGAGGACGCGATCGATACGCGCCTTCTCGACGTTGATGATCTTTCCGCGGAGCGGGAGGATCGCCTGGTACATCGAGTCTCGGCCGGACTTGGCCGAGCCGCCTGCGGAGTCGCCCTCCACGATGTAGATCTCGGACTTCTCTGGATCGTTGGAGCGGCAATCGGCGAGCTTGCCTGGCAGGCCACCGAGGTCGGTCGCACTCTTACGACGGACCAGCTCACGCGCCTTACGTGCGGCGACGCGGGCCTGCGCCGACGAAACAGCCTTGTTCACAATGGTTTTCGCGTCGGCGGGGTTCGCCTCGAACCAGTGCGCGAGGTGCTCGTTGCACGCCTTCTGCACGAAGGACTTGACCTCGGTATTGCCGAGCTTGGTCTTGGTCTGACCCTCGAACTGGGGTTCACCGACCTTCACCGAGATGATGGCCGCGAGTCCTTCACGGATGTCGTCACCGGTGAGCTTGGGATCTTTGTCCTTGAGCAGCTTCTTTTCGAGCGCGTACTTGTTGACCGTTGCGGTCAGTGCGGCGCGGAAGCCCTCTTCGTGGGTACCACCCTCGTGGGTGTTGATGGTGTTGGCGAAGGTGTGCACGGACTCCGAGTATCCGGAGTTCCACTGCATTGCGACCTCGAGCTCGTGGCCGGTGCCCTTGGCGGTGAATCCGACGACCGAGTTGTGGATCGGGGTCTTGCTCTTGTTGATGTGCCGGACGTAGTCCTCGAGTCCACCGGGGTAGTGGTAGATACGGGTCTTGGACTTACGCGGCGCTGCCTGAGCAGCTTCTTCGGCTTCTTCGGCAGCAGACTTGGGAGCCTCGGCCACCTCGGCAGCTTCGTCGTCGATGACCTCGGCGCGCTCGTCGGTCAGCGTGATGGTCAGGCCCTTGTTGAGGAAGGCCATTTCCTGCAGACGACGCGCAACGGTCTCGAAGTTGTAGCGGGTGGTCTCGAAGATCTCGGGATCGGCCCAGAAACTGACGGTGGTGCCGGTCTCCTTCGTCGGGTCGCCCTGTACGAGCTCTCCCGGCTTGGAATCGGTGTACGTCTGCTGCCACCGGTAGCCGTCGACCTTGATGTCGACGTCGAGCCGGGTGGAAAGCGCGTTGACCACCGAGATACCGACGCCGTGCAGACCACCGGAGACGGCGTAGGAGTCGGAGTCGAACTTGCCGCCGGCGTGCAGCTGGGTCAGCACGACCTCGACGGTGGGGACTCCGGAGGCGTGCATGCCGACCGGGATGCCACGGCCGTCGTCGATGACGCGGATTCCGCCGTCTTCGAGGAGGGTGACCTCGACCTTGGTGGCGTGTCCGGCCATCGCCTCGTCGACCGAGTTGTCGACGACCTCCCAAATGAGGTGGTGCAGACCGCGTTCACCGGTGGAACCGATGTACATGCCTGGACGCTTACGTACCGCCTCGAGTCCTTCGAGGACGGTGATGGACGACGCGTTGTAGTCCTTGCTGGAAGTGCTTGTATCTGACTTCTGGGCAGCCACGGGTGGGTAGCTCTCCTTCTCCGTCAATACTCGAGCGCAGCCGTCAGCAAGCCCTTGCGGGTGTCGTCGGAGCGGGTTCGAGAATGTTGCCGCTAGTTACCGTTGACCATCTTACTGGTAAGCACCGACTAGAAGCGGCCAATGACACCCCTGGCTGCGCCGCAGACGAATTTTTACGATCCCCGGAAGGTGAAACGCTAGGAACTTTGCTTCTCCGAGCGACGCTCTCTCAGGCTCGCGATAAATGCCCGCGCATGTTCGGCAACCTCACCCGGATGTGAAAACGGCGACCAGTGTCCCGCGGCAATTTCACGTCGCTGCAGGTCGGAGACCCATTTTTCGGTGTCTTCGTATCCCACCGGACGAACGGCTTTGTCGTACTTGTTCAGAATGAGCTGAACAGGCACGTCCGTGTACCGATCCCGCGGCTTGCCGAGCGACGGCCGGATGTTCGCGCGATAAAGCTTGAGTCCGTTCACCATGTCGTCGGCGATGGTGGGCGCGGTGTTGACCACACGGGGGTCCAGACCGTCGAAGAAGCCCAGAAATGCCGGCCAGTGCTTGGAGAACCACAGACGCAACGGAAGGGTGCACAGCCCGGGAATCTGGAACAGAACGGTGTAGGCCGACGCAATTCCCTGCGCCGCCGGGCCGAGGAAACGACGCTTGGACGCGCTCGCCCGGATCCACTTACCGAGATGATCGAGATTCGGACCCGAGATGGATGAGAACGACGCGATCTTCTCTTCGGCACCCGGCTCGCAGACCGCTTCCCACGTTTCGACGGATCCCCAGTCGTGCGCGAGGACGTGCACCGGCTTGCCCGGGCTGACCGCGTCGATGACGGCAAAAAGATCGCCGGCCAGTGCGCTCAGTTGGTAGTCCTGCACCCTTGAGGGGATCGTGCTCTCACCGGCCCCGCGGCTGTCGTAGCTGACGACGCGGAAGTCGTCTGCCAGCAAAGGCACGATGCGGTTCCACAATTCATGGGTGTCGGGCCAACCATGCACCAGGACGATGGTCTCGCCGTCTGCCTTGCCCTGCTCGAACACAGCCAGGCTGACGGAACCGTTGGTCACGCGACGCGCGGTCACGGCATGGACAGGAGAGTGCTTCGACATTGTCGAACCCTTCGGAGTCGGGAAATATCTAGAGATCGAGAACGAGACGTCCACTGTCGGAACGGGATACGCAGATGAGCATCTCCGTTTCCTGTTCGGTGTCGGTCAGACGCCTTTCGCGGTGATCGGGTTTACCCGCGAGCACCTTCACACGACAGGTTCCGCAGAAACCCTGCTGACACGAGTACCCGACACCGGGCAATGTCTTCTTGATGACGTCGAGCGCGGACTCGTCGGCGGGCACGGTGAGCACCTGTCCCGAATTGACAAGCTGCACTTCGAATTCCTTGCCGTCGATCACCGGCGGAGCCCCGAACCGCTCGAAATGCAAAGCGGTGGAGGGTGTATCGCGGAAACCGCGGCGGACGGCATCGAGCATCGGCGTCGGGCCACAGCAGTACACGGCGCCGCCGACCGGCGCTCGTCCGAGAAGGTCTGTGGTGGTGGGCAATCCGAACTCGTCGTCCGGGCGCACGAAGACACGCTCGGGATCCCAGGTTGCGATCTCGTCGAGGAACGGCATGGATTCACGGGAGCGGCCCGAGTACACGAAGTACCAGTCCATCCCCAATTCTCTTGCCGCACGGACCATTGCGATGATCGGCGTGATACCGATGCCGCCGGCGACGAACAACGCGCTGCCTTCTCCGACAAACGGGAAGCCGTTGCGTGGTCCGCGTACCGTGACGTGCTCACCGGGCTGGAGAGCGTGCATCTCGATGGAACCGCCACCGCCGTCGGGGATCCGGCGCACCGCGACGCTGTATCCCGTGCGATCGGCCGGGTCACCGCACAGCGAATACTGACGCCGCAGACCCGAAGGTAGATGGAAGTCCAGGTGCGAACCCGGATGCCACGGCGGAATCGGTGAGCCGTCGGCGGATTCGAAGCGCAGGCGAACGACGTTCTCGTCGGTTGCCACCACCTCACGTGTGCTGACCACCATGTTCATGGCCGTGTCGGGGTTGTGGCCCGCGATCGCGGGGTTGTAGTCGTAGGCCGTCAACACCCGAAGGTACTTGTCCGCCAACAACTCCGTGATGCGCATGGCGCGGTCGGGACGGTTCTTGCCGGACAGATCGGGTGGCGCCGGAAACCGCGGCAACCCGTCGTGCCCGGAGATGACGTCCTTGACCCTCGAGAGTGAAATCACCGTGCGGCCGCCTGGGCTGCGGGTGACGACGCGAGGTATTGCACCGCCTGGGCGGTCGAGCCCTCGTTACTGGGGTGATAGGACTTGCTGAAGTAGGTCGACATCCGCTTGACCAGCTCGAACGACGTGGGAACTGTGCCGCGCTTACCGGCCGCGATGAAATCGGACAGGTGGGGGCGTCGACGGCTGGGAGCCTGAGCGGCAAGCTCGGGATCGTTGCGCATCAAGAACCGGGTACCACGAATCCACAGCCACACGATTGCGGGCGTGACGAGGATCTGGGTACGGATCCGGCGGGTCTCACGCTTGTCGAAGTAGCGCATCACGTCGTACGCGACGGCGCGGTGTTCGACTTCTTCGGCGCCGTGCCAGCGAAGGAGATCAAGCATGGTCGGGTGCATGCCGGCTTTGTCCAGTCCCTTGGCGTTGAGCACCCAGTCGCCGAGAAAAGCCGTGATGTGTTCGATGGCCGCGATGATCGCCAAGCGCTCCACCAGGTGATTCTCGGCACGCAGACCCGTCATCGGACGCGGTCCGAGCAGCTTCGAGAATGCCCACTCCATCTGCTGGGTGTACGGCGTCGGATCGAGGCCGTTTTCCTTGAGATGGACCAGGACACCCGAGTGCGCGTTGGAGTGCATCGCCTCTTGGCCGATGAATCCGACGACGTCTTCACGGAGTTTCTCGTCCTCGATCAGAGGAAGAGCTTCCTTGAAGGTCTCGACAAACCATTCCTCACCGGCGGGGAGGAGAAGGTGAAGCACGTTGAGAACGTGTGTGCTGAACGGATCGCCCGGAATCCAGTGCATGGGCAGATCGGACCAGTCGAACTCGACATTGCGAGCCTGCAACAGGATGTGATCCGGCTCGGCGAACGACGAAGCGGGTGTCGATATCTTCTGCGACATCTAGCTACTCCTTCATGCCTGCCGATCGGTGGGGAACGACAGCCTTGTGACACAGTTCACTCACTAGCGAGTTTTAACTGTAACACGAAGTAATAGGTAGAACCAGGGCCTGGTTGAGTTTTCCTCAGCCGTACGTATCGCGAGGTCCGCGGCCTTTCACATGCCTTTCTCCCTTGCGCCAGCTAGGCGCACTCGGACCGGTGATCCGCAGTGTCTTCACGACGCCGTCACCGACGGCAGCAGCGATCTTGGCCAGAATCTGGGACTGCATCATGCGCAACTGGGTAGCCCACGCCGTCGACTCGGCGGAGATGCTGAGAACACCTTCTTTCAGAGAGATCGGCTCGGCGTGCGCGGAGATGTCTTCTCCGACGACCTGCGGCCACCGACCGAGGACCGTGCCCTCGGACACCTTGGGGGACCACCCACGCGATTTGGAGATAGCGCTGGTGAGAGCGCCGAACGGCTGAGGGTCCCGCGCATCCGGGCCGGGGCCGGACCAACCGCTGCGTCGACGCGGTCGGCCACTTCCGTATTTGGGCGACGATCGCCCCTGCCCGACGGCCTTGCCGTTGGCCTTTGCCGTCGCGCGTGCCTCCTCGAGGGCACGGCGCGCCAGATCGATCCCTTTGAGCTCGGGCTCCGGAGCCGCGCTGCTGTCTTCAGTCATCGAACTCGACCTCCTGATCTGTCGAGCCTACGGGCACTATCCGGGATATCCGACCGTCTCCGGTATCGGAGGCTTCGACGCCGAACTTGGCCGCCTCGAGTTCGTCCGGTACGTCCTCGGGAACAGCAGCTGTGATCAGTACCTGTTCTGCGGTGGCGGCAACGGTGGCGAGCGCACGACGGCGACGACGGTCCAATTCCGCGAAGACATCGTCGAGCATCAGGACCGGGTCGCTGCCGTCCGCGCGCAACAGAGCAAAACCTGCCAGTCTCAGCGAAAGCGCAAAAGACCACGATTCACCATGGCTGGCAAAACCTTTCGCCGGACTGTCGCCGAGAATCAGCTCCAGGTCGTCCCGATGCGGACCGACCAGACACACTCCGCGATCGATTTCCTTCGACCTCATCTGCGCCAACTCGAGATGGAATCTCTCCTCGAGGTATGCAACGTCGTCGATACCGGAAATCCTTGCAGGATCGGTGAATTCGGGATCCAACGAGGACCCCAGACTGCTCTTGTATCGAATCGACGCCGGCCGGGATTCGGGTGCGATGGAACGATACGACTCCGCCAGATGCGGCGCCAGATCATGGACCAACTCGAGGCGCCCGGCCAACAATTGTGCGCCGTGAGCAGCCAGATGCCCGTCCCACACCTCGAGGGTGGAGAGGACGTTGTCGGACTCGCCACCTCGAGAACCGCGACGCAAAGCCGCACCGGCAGTTTTGAGTAGCGCCGAACGCTGGCGCAGCACCTTGTCGTAATCTGCACGGACAGCAGCCATTCGGGGAATCCGGGACGTCAACAACTCGTCGAGATAGCGTCGACGATCACCAGGATCACCGCGAACCAACGACAGGTCTTCCGGCGCGAACATCACCGACTGTAGAATCCCCAGCACTTCACGCGGACGACGCGTCGGAGACTGATTTATCCTGGCACGGTTGGACTTTCCCTCGATCAGTTCGACATCGATGGTCAGTTCGCGCCCGTTGTTGACCACCGTTGCACCGGCAAAGGCACTGGCGGAACCACTGCGGATCATCGGTGCATCCGTGGACACTCGATGTGACGACAGCGTCGACAGATACCCGAGCGACTCGAGGACGTTCGTTTTACCGTGCCCGTTCGAACCGAGGAAGACGGTTGTCCCCGGCGTGAGGTCAAGCGTCAGCGAATCCCAGGATCGGAAGTCACGCAGCGAAAATCTACGAACGAACACTTAGCTTCCAGAAGCCGAATTCTTGGGCGAAGCGCTCTTGACCGCGTGACCACCGAACTGATTGCGCAAGGCCGACACCGCCTTCATGGCCGGTGAATCATCCTGTCGTGAAGCAAATCTCGCGAACAGAGCAGCGGAGATGACGGGAGCGGGGACCGCGTGCTTGATGGCTTCCTCGACCGTCCAGCGGCCCTCACCGGAATCCTCGGTATAGCCCGTGATCTGCGCAAGCTCTGGATCTTCCTCGAGGGCGTCGACAAGCAGATCGAGCAACCACGAACGTACGACGGTTCCCTTCGACCAAGCTCGGAGCACGCCCGGAACGTCCGCGATCAGGCTTTCCGCCTCGAGGAGCTCGTACCCCTCGGCATACGCCTGCATCAGGCCGTATTCGATGCCGTTGTGCACCATCTTCGCGTAATGACCAGCACCGACGGGGCCGGCGTGGACAAAACCGTCTGCAGCGTCGCCGTCGGGGCGAAGGGCGTCGAAGATCGGCATTGCCTTTGCCACGTCGGGCTCGGATCCGCCCACCATCAGGCCGTATCCGTTCTCACGGCCCCAGATGCCACCGGAGACACCGCAGTCGAGGAAACCGATCCCACGGGCGCCCAGAAGCTCGGCATGGACAGCATCGTCGGTGTAACGCGAGTTCCCACCGTCGATGACCAGATCGCCACCCTCGAGGGCATCCGCCAGCTCGGCAATGGTGCTCTGGGTGATGTCACCGGCCGGAACCATCACCCAGACGACTCGAGGTCCCTCGAGGGAAGCAGCGAGTTCGGCAAGTGACCCGACATCGGTGACTTCCGGTCGAGGGTCGTATCCGATCACCTCGAGGCCATGCGCGCGCAAGCGCTCACGCATGTTGAAGCCCATCTTGCCGAGACCTACGAGTCCGATCTTCATACTGTTCTCCCTGGTCAGGCGCGAACTGAAGTGCGGGGTTCCACTCAGCCCGGAAGGCGAACCGGCATCAGCAGGTACGTGTACTCGCTCGAGGGCGCAGCGAAGTTACCGGACTCGTCTGCCGTGGGCTCTTCCTCGGCCGCGGGGCGAAGAACAGCCGGACGGCTGGGAGTGGTGAAACCGAACAGAACGTTTTCGCTGTGAAGCGAGTTCAACCCGTCGATCAGGTAACCGGGGTTGAACGCAATGGTGAGTGCTTCGCCCTGGAACGACGCGTTGAGCGTCTCTTCCGCGCGGCCGGCGTCGTCGCCACCCGCAGAGAGGAGCAGGCCGTCAGCGGAGAACTGCATGCGAACCTGTGCGCCACGCTCGGCGACGAGTGCTACACGCTTGATGGCTTCGATGAGAGGCGTGACCTCGACCGTTGCCATCGCGGTGTGCTGAGCAGGCAGCAACTGACGGAACTTCGGGAACTCGGCGTCGAGGAGGCGCGTCGTGGTGCGGCGTCCGTCGTTGACGATGCCGAGGAGTCCGTCGTTTCCGATGGTCGTACCGGAGCCGAGAGCCAACTCGACCGGCGAATTTGCATTGCCGGCAAGCGTTTTCGCGGACTCGGACAAAGTCTTGGCCGGGATGAGAACAGCAGCCTGGACGTCGGGATTGGCCGGAGTCCACTCGAGTTCACGTACGGCGAGACGGAAGCGGTCGGTAGCGGCGAGGACGATCGAATTCTGTTCGATCTCGACACGGATACCCGTGAGCATCGGAAGGGTGTCGTCCTTGCCGGCTGCAACAGCTACCTGGCTGATGGCTTCGGAGAACAGGTCGACGGGAATGGACCCGGACTGCTGCGGAAGCGTCGGAAGCTGGGGGTAGTCCTCGACCGGCATCGTGGGCAGGGAGAACTTGGCGCTTCCGCACGAGATGAGCACGCGAGTGCCCTCGAGGGTCACATCGACCGGCTTGTTGGGAAGCGACTTGGTGATATCTGCGAGGAGGCGACCGGAGACGAGTGCCTGACCTGCAGTTGTGACATCTGCCGAGACGCGGACCTGCGCGGATACCTCGTAGTCGAACCCGGAAACGGTGAGGCCGGCTTCGGTTGCGTCGAGAAGAACTCCGCCGAGAACCGGCACGGGTGGCCTCGAGGGCAGGCTACGAGCAACCCACGCTACTGAATCAGCGAACTCTTCCCGGGAAACGCGAAACTTCAGGCTTCCAAGCTCCATCGCCGGGTTATTCCTCTCGGTAGGCATGTTCGTCTGCTGCGGATCTGCATCAGCTCACTTGAAGTCTGACACAGACCAAGCGATGCCCACCGTATGCCCTCGAGGGCGCAAGTGGAAAGCCGAAGCCGCGGCGAGCGCAGCCTGAGGCGAGGTTCTCAACAGGAGTTGTCCCCAGAACTATTTTCAAAGAGCTTTTCCTAGGAAATTCTCAGTAGTAGTAATAAGTCCTGTGCAATCTGTGGAGCAACGGTTGTCGACGCTGGTAGGTCCCCTCGAGGGCCTGTGCACTTCTCGAGGACAGACTCGAGGACCAATCGACCCCCTCTGTGCACTCTCTGAAAGTTTTCGGATTCCTCCTCGAGAACTCCACAGACTTTCGGAGTTATCAACACACTTATCCACAGATGTGAATACTTTTCACAAGAAACGAAGAGTTTGTTCTCATCGGCGTGTCTGACTCCGGCGTGTCGTCCCTCGAGGTGGACAACCGCCCTCGAGGGGACCGCACGTGGAACCCTTCGAATACACCGATGCCGCTCGAGGGAACCTCTGCCTCGAGCGGCATCGATCGAAATAAGTGCAGGTCAACGCTTGGAGCGCTGCTTGATCCTTGCGGTCAACTCCTGAACCTGGTCGTACACCTTGCGGCGTTCCGTCATTTCCTTACGGATCTTCTTGTCGGCGTACATGACCGTCGTGTGGTCACGGCCGAACGTCTGACCGATCTTCGGCAAGGACAAATCAGTGAGCTCACGGCACAAATACATCGAGATCTGGCGGGCCTGAGCGAGTGGCCGGGCCTTACCCGGCCCACACAGGTCGTCGATCGACATGTTGAAGTATTCGGCCGTCACCGCCATGATCGTCGCCGCGTTGATCTCGAGGCTCGACGAATCGGGCATCAGATCGCGCAGGACCACCTCGGCCAACGTCAGATCCAACGGCTGGCGGTTGAGCGAGGCAAAAGCGGTGACGCGGATCAACGCGCCCTCGAGTTCACGAATGTTGCGCTCGATACGGCTGGCGATCAACTCGAGGACGTCGTGCGGGACCTCGAGGCGATCCATCCTCGCCTTCTTGCTCAGAATCGCGATACGCGTCTCGAGCTCAGGCGGCTGAACGTCGGTGATCAGGCCCCATTCGAAGCGCGTCCGCAGACGCTCCTCGAGGGTTGCCAACTGTTTGGGCGGACGGTCCGAGGAAACGACGATCTGCTTGTTCGCGTTGTGCAAGGTGTTGAAGGTATGGAAGAACTCCTCCTGAATACCTTCCTTGCCTTCGATGAACTGGATGTCGTCGACCAGCAGGACATCCGTTTCCCGGTAGCGACGCTTGAACGCGACCTTGCGGTCGTCACGAAGACTGTTGATGAAGTCGTTGGTGAATTCTTCGGTCGAGACGTACTTGACCCGCATGCCGGGGAACAGTCGCTGTGCGTAGTGGCCGGCCGCATGAAGAAGGTGCGTCTTGCCCAGGCCCGAAGCTCCCCAGATGAACAAGGGGTTGTACGCACGCGCCGGCGCCTCCGCGATCGCGACGGCAGCGGCATGAGCGAATCGGTTGGACGATCCGATCACAAAAGTGTCGAAGGTGTACTTCGCATTGAGGCTGTTGGCGCCGGACCCCGAAGCAGAAGGAGTAGCGGGCGGCTTCGTGAAGTACGACGGCCACGATTCGTGAACGCTCGCGAGTGCTTCGCGGTCGTCGTCGACTTCTTCGGTCTCGGCAGTCTCGGAGTCCGAAGGTTCGCCGTCGCCTTCGGTGAATCTGCGCCGACGGTATGCGCCCGATGAGTTGACCGACTCGAACTGACGGCTGCCCGTGCGCTCCTCGACCGGTTCGGCGGGTGCGTCGGCATCGTCTTCGAGTGCAATGCGGACACCGAGTCCCTCGACCTGGCCGCCGAGGTGGCGCCCGAGTGCCTGCAGGATCGGCTCGCGTAGATCGCGCTCGATCGTCTCTTGAGCAAATGGCGATGGAACCGAGAGGAGTGCAAAACCCTGAGCAAGTGTGAGAGGCCTCACCAGACGGACAAATGCCTTCTGCTTGCTGCTCAAAGCCGGAAGATTACTTCCGGGGTCATCACTCGTGAGTTCTGCAACCACGTCGACCCAGACCCGTGCGAGCGCGTTGGGATCGTCGTTCACGTGGTTCCTTCCCGTGTTTCGCCGACAGTGGGTGTGCTGCAGCTGCCGAGCGTATGGCTGCGGCGTCGAATGATTCGGTGGATTACCACCCGGGGTGAGAACCCCGTAACAGGCTACGAATATGCCACCTGGGCTGTGTTTCCACACAATTATCCACAGATGTGGACAAACCTGCACTGAGTCGGTTTTTTCGTCAACCAAATTCGTCAAAGTGATCGAGAAATTGATCTACCTGCAACTTTGTCGGAACTCGAGGCGTTCGCCACTTGGTGTCGGGGATGCGTCAACACTCACAGCCCTGTGGATGAATGTGGAAACTCGGGATTCGGGGTCGCGTCCGGCGCTCGTGCCCGTATGTGCTGATGAGGCCTTGTCGAGAGCATGCGCCGGTGGAACTGTCCGGGTTGCCTTCGGGTCACCTGCAGTCCATAGCGGAACTGTTGCCAAGGTCACACTTGCCGCCTCGCTCGAGGTC